>NZ_KB893313.1 GCF_000374065.1 Spirosoma luteum DSM 19990 | reverse complement strand
ACAATGGATTACGAAAGATCAATGTACGGGGCAAAGCTGGAGCTCACAAAGTGATGCTGATGGCGGCTATTGCCTTCAACCTGAAGAAGTATATGAAGTTCACCACCAAGTTCACTCTCAGCCAGGCCATAGCCCTAAAGGTGGAATGGTCATCACCTTCTCAAGACACTTTTCCGGGTTTTGGCGTGCTTTTTCTCAACTAAGAAGAGCAGACCGATGGTATAAAATCTTATTAGCCAATTCAGACACTGAAAATCGATCTAGAAAGCGGAGTTGTGCAACAGCCACGGGCGTTAAAAGAGACGGTTTGAGTTAACCTGTTGGGTTAAGTCGTGACTGCTACAAGTATAAATCATATCAGCCCGTCTTCCAAAATTGAATTTTAATCCAATGCCAGCTGCTTCAAACAGATTCTGTCTATGACCACTAACTATGCTTTTGTCTGCTTAACACTGGTGGTAATAATGAGTGCCTGCACGGATAAAAAGCCGGTCCCTAATCCTGAAAGATGCGGCTAGTTTTTGGGCTTATAAACAACAATATATTCGGCTTTAGAATACTACAATGCAACAAACAGGGATTAGTCATTAAAAAAGTGGACAATTACCACGGGCTAGTTTATGCCCTGAATAAAACTTTTTAGCCTACACATTCTTATTAAACCCGCTCTCTAATGAGAATAAGCATCTTTAGTTACAAGCTGTGTTTTTTCACGGGCCGCTCCGCGTTGGCCCTAACAACCCCAATCAGTAGTATGATGGATAGAGTGATGGACAAAGTCCTTCCCATTTTAGCCGGCGCAGTTTTTCTTTTCAGCGGTTTCAACGCATCATGCCAATCAATGGGCCTGAACTCGAAGCTTGGATCAACTAAAATTACGTTGTCGTTGAATAAAAATGGAGAGTTGCATTACCAGGTTACACGCCGGGATAAAACCATTATCGCCGATTCTCCGCTTGGCCTCAACTGTGATGATCAGAATTTTACGGCTGGACTCTCAGTCGTTACCGTTTCACCCATTGAAGTAAGAAGGGAGATATACGACTTGAAGGTAGGTAACGTCAAAACGGTAAATCATACCTTTGAAACGAAGAGTATAACGTTTAAAAATAGGTCGGGGGCGCTCATGATCGTGGATTTGGTTGCCGGACAAGAGGGCGTTGCTTTCCGCTATCGTTTTCCGGAGCAGGATAAAAAAATACGGGCAATCAACAAGGAGAGCACAGGATTTCAGATTGAAAAAAATGCGAAGGGTTGGTTGCAGCCTTATAATAAAGCGGGAAAGTACACCCCGGGCTATGAAGATTTTTACCTCAACGTACATCCCGGCGACTCAATCAGCCATCCCCGTAACCCGTCTGTGGGCTGGTGTATGCCGGCCCTTTTTCAGGTAAATGAGCGCAAAAACTGGGTTTTACTAGCAGAGTCCGGAACGGATGGGTCGTTTCCCGGTTGTCATCTGCAACCCGACTCGGAGGGCGGGTTGTATAAAATTGCCTTTGCTGAAAAAGACGAAAAATATACCCTTCCCCTGGGCGATAATAATCATCCAACATCCAGCCTTCCCTGGACGATGCCCTGGCGGATAATCATCATTGGCGAGAAGGCCGGGGACATACTACTGTCAAGCTTGATTACGGATTTGGCTCCTGCCTCTAAACTTGACGATACGTCCTGGATCGAACCGGGAAAAGCCACCTGGTCCTGGTGGTCACATCCCGAGGATCATTCCCCTGAAATGTATAACCAATTCACGGATCTTGCGGCCTCTTTCGGTTTCGGATATACGCTGTTTGACGCTGGCTGGGAGAAAGCCAACACAGAAGGGGGTATTATTGCTAAGGCTACTTCCAAAGGAATCAAACCCATGGTGTGGGGCTATTCGGCAGCGTATTTCGATCCAGAAAAAAGAAGAAAGCGATTCAAAGAATTGGCGGCTATGGGCGTCAAGGGGGTTAAAATAGATTTTTGGTGTTCAGACCGGCAGGAGGTGATGGCCTGCTTTCCATCACTTTTTGAGGATGCCGCCAAAGAGCATTTACTGGTCAACCTTCATGGCACGACCGTTCCCAGAGGCTGGCATCGAACCTGGCCAAATTTCATGACAGCAGAAGCGGTTTTAGGAACGGAAAGCTACTTTTATGAACCTAGATATCCGGATAAAGCTGCCGAGCAGAATACCGTATTACCATTCACCAGAAATGTAGCCGGCCCAACGGATTACACACCATTTGCCCTAACCATTCGAAAATACCCCCGGTTGAACACGGCAGTCCATGAGTTGGCTACGGCTATGATTTATACGTCGGGTATTATCCATTTTGCGGATTCAAAAGAGGTGTTTGATTCACTGCCTGTGCCGGTTAGACAGGTATTGAAAGACATGCCTGCCAGCTGGGATAAAACGGAGAGTATTGTGGCTGAACCGGGGGAGCAGATAATACTCGCTCGTCAGAAGGACCGCCTTTCTTACATTGTCGGAATAAATGGTACGAATAAAGCAGTACCGGTCCAGCTAAATCTGGCCAAGTATGCCAAGGGCTTTTCTAAATTTAAAGTCATTACGGAAGGCGAAAATCCATTGATGAGCTTTAAAACGGAAACACATCCAGTCACGTCTGCCTGGCAGTACGCTTTTGCTCCTAAAGGCGGCTTTATTATCCAGTTTATTAATGAGTAAGACTGGTCGAGTTTGGACGATAACGGTCTCGATTGAAGGAGGAGAGGAGGGGGCGTTAACAACGATGGTTGTGACCCGAGAAAATGCTACGCAGCGCACCAGGTAGCTTCATGAGGGGATCGCCCTGTTTGTTTAAATGAAGCAGCCCACTAAGGCACGTTTGCCTTCCGGCTCAAGTCAGACCTGAGCTTCCTGGATTTTGGCCTCGATACAATGAACGGCGAGTCTTAAAACAAGTGGGGTTTACCGGGAAAAAGGGAGGTAGTGCAGGGCATTGAAAGGTAACAAGGTAACGCCGATAGCCTGGTGGCATATACCCGCCAGGCTTTTAGTGTCCCTGAGCCACATAAGCCGACAGGTCACTGCAACTTTAGGCAACTTTATGTTTATTTGTACATTCCCCTAAACCTACTTATGAAACGGTTCTCCTTCTCAGCCTTACTCCTGACCGTTGGCCTGCTCAGCCTGACTGATAAACCCTCCACTACCGACTGGGCCGAATACAACGGCGGGCCAGATCGCAACCACTTTTCCCCGCTCACCCAGCTAAATCCTGGCAACGTGGCGGGCTTGCAGGTCGCCTGGGAATATGCGTCGGGTGGAGTCGATACGCTCAAGAACAACACCCAGATTCAGTGCAATCCGCTCATCATCGACGGCGTGCTGTACGGGGTTTCGGCGGGGTCGCAGGCCTTTGCGCTCGACGCTGCTACGGGCAGGGAACTTTGGAAAACAGCCTTCACCGACGATACCTTCGCCATGAATAGCCGGGGCGTTACGTACTGGACCGACGGGCGGCAAGCCCGGATTTTCTTCGCCTACGGCTCGCTGCTCTACGCCCTCGACGCCCGAACGGGTAAACCGGTGGCCAGTTTTGGGAAAGGGGGAAAGATTAATTTAAAAGAGGGCCTCGCCCGCCCCGGAGCCGACGAGTACGTAGTGAGCAACACGCCGGGCGTAATATATAAAAATCTGCTCATCATGGGTCACCGGGTGTCGGAGGTCGCGCCTGCCCTGCCCGGCGACGTGCGCGCTTATGACCTGCACACGGGGCGGCTCGTCTGGACGTTCCACACCATTCCCCACCCCGGCGAGTACGGTGCCGACACCTGGCCCAAAGACGGCTACCGCAACTTCGGGGGAGCCAACAACTGGATGGGGATGGCCATCGACCGGCAGCGTGGCATCGTGTATGTGCCCACCGGGACAGCGGCCTTCGATTTATACGGCAGCACCCGGCCCGGCAAGAACCTGTTCGGCAACAGCCTGATAGCCCTCGACGCGGCCACGGGCAAGCGACGCTGGCATTTTCAAACAATCCACCACGACATCTGGGACCGCGATATTCCGGCTCCGCCTAATCTATTCACTGTCGTTCATGGCGGCAAAAAGGTGGATGCCGTTTCGGTGTTATCCAAACAAGGGTTCCTGTTTGTCTTCGACCGGGTCACGGGCAAACCCCTGTTTCCGATTGAGGAACGACCCATGCCTGCTTCCACCGTTCCCGGGGAAAAAGCCTGGCCCACCCAGCCGATTCCTCTCAAACCCGCGCCGTTTACCCGGCAATCGTTTTCGGAAAACGATATTAACGACTTTGTAACCGACCGCGACACGGTGCTGGCCCAGCTCCGGCGCTGGCAATCGGGTAAGCAGTTTATTCCCCTTCCATTGAGCCCCAACCGTACAGTGTTTTTTCCCGGCACCGATGGTGGGGCGCAGTGGGGCGGGGCAGCGGTGGATGAAGCCGGTATCATGTACGTTCCGGCCAAGCAGATTCCGGTCACCATGGCGCTGGTTCCGGCCCAGGCCGGTTCGTTGTCAGCCAGGGCCGTTGACCGCACCGGTAGCCAACTCTATCAAACCCACTGTGCTGCCTGCCACGGCCAAAATCGCGAAGGCAGTCACGACGGTAGCTATCCGGCCCTGATGGGCATTTCCAAAAAACGCAACGAGACGTCCGTGGCCCAGGTTCTGGCCAAAGGCCAGGGCATGATGCCAGCATTCACTCACCTGAAGGAAGCCGAGCGTAAGGCCATTGTGGACTTTCTGTTCGGCAAAACAACATCCGTCGCCAGCAAGGCGAGCCTGAACACCGCGCCCTACCACCACACCGGGTTTACCCGCTGGTATGATCGGGCCGGGTACCCCGTCAGCCGCCCACCCTGGGGCACGCTGACGGCCATCGATATGAATACGGGCGAACACCGTTGGCAGGTCCCGCTGGGCGAGTACCCCGAACTGGTGGCTAAGGGTCTGCCCCCGACGGGCACCGACAACTACGGTGCCCCGGCCGTCACGGCGGGCGGTTTGCTCTTCATCGCTTCCTCCCGCGACGAACTGATTCGAGCTTTCGACCGAAAAACGGGCCGTGAACTCTGGCGCGCCAAACTCCCTGCCGCCGGGTATGCTTCGCCAAGTACCTACGCCGTCAATGGCAGGCAATACGTGGTAATTGCGTGCGGGGGTGGCAAACTCAAAACCAAGTCGGGGGATCGGTACGTGGCGTTTGCGTTGCCGTAAACCGTTACTTCGTCGTTCAGGGGTTTTGTAACGTTTGATGAGAAACAGGAATCAGTCCGGTAATTTTGGACAAGGCGGCCTGTGCCGTGCTACGCTCAAATTCTCCTGTTGTGTTACCACTGTATTTGTCAGCGCCACTGCCCGTCGGTTCCCACCGGGCAGTGGCACTGTGACAATGGGGCCGCCCGTGGGCTCTCCTACAAATCCTCGTTACCTCCATTTAGCATGGGCATTCCCAGTCAGACGGCTACGGTGGGCCGTTATTTCTCCTACAACTGCTTCCTGTGTCGCCGGATGCCCGCCTTACTGGTTTACTATACTAATCTGTGGCGTGTCAATTGTCGCCGGATACAAAAAAATGCAAGTTCTGCAAACCTGCCCCGCGATAGGTACCATCTGTCGCCAGTTGCTGATTAACTCCGTAACAGTTAAAAGTGCGCAACTTCTCGGAACTGCTTCCTGTTGCTTTTTAAGCCGCTTCTAATTCCGCGGTGTTCCAAATCACTACTTCTATTTTAGTTTTTAGCTCAATAGTGAGTTGCTATTTACACGCTCATAGAATAATTAGACACGACAAAATACTAATCATCAAATTCTCCATCGTCACGGCTTCGGTGCGGAAACCGCTACGTCGGGTAGGGTGATTTTTTCCAGTTGGGCCTGGCGGCATTGGGTGTTGAAGCGGGCGATGTCGTTCTGGATGAGCGTTTCCATCTGGGTTTTCAGGGGTTGCCAGATAGCGTTCAACTCCGACAGGCGTTCCTTTTGACCCGCCGTTACGTAAGGAATATTCGTGTCCATTTCGCCCTTGAGGAAGATGTAATCAGCACTCAGCTTATTCTCGAAGTTGATAACGTCATCGTTGGATTCGGATTTGGGCTGAATCACTTTCTCTTCCCACAACTTGATGCGCTTGCTCACCGCCCGGCCGGAGTCCGCTACGGCTTTCAGGCTGGGTTTGTCGTCGATGAGGTTGACCAGGTCGTTAATTTGCTTCTGTGCTTTCCGCATCCGATTTACCCCCTGGTGAATCTCTTTCACGCCTTCTTCAACGCCCACCAGCGTTTTTTGCTGCTCGGCGTAGTCCGCGTCGGTGGCTTTGATGCGTGGGTCGGGCAGGATGGTGAAGGACACCGTCTTGGTTTGTTTACCCAGTTTCAGGGCCGCTTTGTAGGGGCCGGGGGCTACTTTGCGGCCCGCGTAATTGCCTTCGATAAACACCTTCTCGATGGCGGGTAGGGTTTCGGTGCGCATGTCCCACACGAAGCGGTTCAGGCCGGGGCGCATGGTCAGCGTAGGTTCTGCCGACGGTCCACCGGGAAACTTCACAAACTTCTTGTCTTTTTTGCTGCTCAGCGTCCGAATCACCGTTCCCTGCTCCGACAGAATAGCCATCGTCAGGGTCTGGCTGGTATCCACTTTGGCGGGTAGCTGGTAGTAGACCACCACACCCGTCGAGGGGTTCACACCGGCAAAGCCGCTCCGGCCGGGGCTGCTGCCCGCATCTTCATCATCCTCTTCTTCCTCCACTTTATCCAGCGCACTGCTCCCCGACACGCGGTAGGCATCTTCGGGTTTGTAGACCAGCATACTGTCTTTGCTGGCTTTGGCATCGTACTGCCGGATGGGAGCGAGGTCGTCCAAAATCCAGAACGAGCGTCCGCCGGTAGCCGCCAGCAAGTCGCCCTGGTGCACCTTCAGGTCGTTGATGGGGCTGACGGGCATATTGAGTTGCCAGGGTCGCCAGTTGGCCCCGTCGTTGTAGGAAATATACAGGCCGGTTTCGGTACCCGCGTACAGCAGCCCTTTGCGGGCCGGGTCTTCGCGAACGGTCCGGGTAAAGGCACCGTAGGGAATGCCATTGACGAGTTTAGCCCAGGTCTTGCCGTAGTCGGTGGTTTTGTAGATGGCCGGGGCGAAGTCGTTGAACTTGTAGCGGGTGGTGGCGATGTAGGCCGTAGCTTTGTCGTGGGGGGATACCTCAATGCAGTTAATGAGCGTTTCCTCCAGCCCCTTCGGCGTTACGTTGGTCCAGGTGGAGCCCCCGTCGCGGGTGAGGTACACGAGTCCGTCGTCGCTGCCGGTCCAGATAACTCCCTTTTCGGCGGGCGATTCCAGCACGTAGGCAATGGTGGCGTAGTTTTCCCCGCCCGCCCCTTCGTTGGTGTAGGGTGCCCCACCCCAGCCTAGTTTGGTGGAGTCATGGCGGGTCAGGTCGGGCGACGCGATGGACCAGCTTTTGCCCAGATTCGTGGTTTTGAACAGTCGGTTGCCGGCGTGATAAAATGCATCCGGCTCGTGTTTCGACCAGATGATGGGGGCATTCCAGTTAAATCGGTATTTCATCGTTTTGGCCTGCAATGCCTGATACTGGATCGGCGACACCATAATGCCTTTCCCTTCGTGCGTCTGCTGGTCGAGTACTTCAATGGTGCCCTGATAGCTGCCGCCCATCACATAGCGTGGGTCGTCGGGGTTGAAGGCCAGAAACGCACTTTCGCCCCCCGCCGAGGGTGTCCAGTCTTTTTCCGTAATGCCGCTGCCGGTGGTGGTGCGACTGGCAATCATCACCGACGTATTGTCCTGCTGACCGCCGTAAACGTTGTATGGAAAGCGGTTATCGGCGTTGACGCGGTAGAACTGCGCTGTGGGCTGGTTGTTTTCCGACGACCACGACTTACCCCCGTTGAAGGTAATGGCCGCGCCCCCGTCGTTGTTCAGCAGCAGGTTTTTGTTGTTGCTGGGATTAATCCACAGGTGGTGATGATCCCCGTGCGACCCCGTTACCGGACTAAATGTCTTACCGCCGTCGATGGATTTCAGGACGGACGTGTTCAGGACATAGACCGTGTTCTCATCCACCGGGTCGGCGAAGATTTCGATGTAGTACCAGGCCCGCTGAATAGTGCGGTGGTCTTTGCTAACCCGGCTCCAGCTTTTACCGGCATCATCGGAGAGAAAAACGCCCCCCTTGTCGGCTTTGGAGTCGGACTCGATGACGGCGAATACGCGGCTGGGATTGGCTTTGGACACCGAGATACCCATCTTGCCCAGTTCTTTGGGTAACCCTTTTTCCAGCTTGGTCCAGGTCTCGCCCGCGTCGGTGGATTTGTACAGGCCGCTGCCACTGCCGCCACTCTGCACCTGCCAGGGCAACCGCCGGTAGTCCCACATGGACGCGTACAGAATACGTGGGTTTGTCATGTCCATACTCAGGTCGTTACAGCCCGTATTATTATCCACAAACAGCACCTTCTTCCAGGTCTTGCCACCGTCAATGGTTTTGTAAATACCCCGGTCGGGGGTGGCACCGTGCAGGGCACCCTGACCGGCTACGTAGACTATATCCGGGTTTTGGGGGTGTACCCGGATGGCGGCAATGTGCCGGGTGAGATCAAGGCCCAGGTGTTTCCAGGTTTTACCCGCATCAGTCGATTTGTAGACCCCGTCGCCGTAGGAGGACATCACCCCACGGGGGGCGTGTTCGCCCATGCCCACGTACACCACCGCCGGGTCGGACTCGCATACGCCAATGGCACCCACGGAGGACGTTTTTAGTTGGTCGCCGGACACGTTTTTCCAGGTCATACCGGCATCATCGGTTTTCCAGACGCCCCCGCCCACGGTACCCATGTAGTACAGTTGCGGGTTGCTGGTAACGCCCGTCCCGGCCACGGAACGCCCGCCCCGATACGGGCCAATATTCCGCCAGCGGACGGGTTTGAAGTAAGGGTCTTTGTTGGGCGTGGAATCCGGCACGGATACCGCTGATACGATTGTTGCTTTGACTGATCTGGGTTTCTGTGCCAGGAGAGGGCCGGTGAATATGATAGCGCAAAGAAGAAGTAGGACGTTTCGCATAAGAGGGCGTTTGTTGCAGTACAGCGAGCTAAGATAGTGGAAATAGAGGCTATTGCCAGCCGGGCCGAACGGTCATTGACCGCTAAATAAGCGTATCCGGCCGTTCCCTCAATCAACGGACAAAACGGGTTGTGTTTCTGATACTTTAGGTACGTAAACGCATCAATCATGACCCTACACGCTCCCTCCGCTATCCGTAAAGCTTGTTTGCTGCTTATTTTTTGCACGATGCAAAGCTGTTATCACTACCGGATAACAACATCGGCATTCGATCCCTCAACGGGCTACCAGAAGCGGACGGCTCACTCCTTCTTCTGGGGGCTTGTTCAGCAAAATGTGGTGGCCACCAATTGTGATTCGCTCAAGCTGAAAAGCCTGGATGAAGTGCGGGTTACCAATAATTTCGGCTATTCATTCCTTACCGTGGCTACGCTGGGCATCTGGAGTCCCGTTCGGATTGAGTGGAAATGCCCGAAACCATGCCCCCGCGAGGGCGAACTGTAGCACAGCCGTAAGCGAAAAGAGGCAGCACAAAAGACCATTACACCGCTGATCAACGCTGGATTCTTTTCGCCTGATAGCCATCACCCTTCCTCTCTTTTTCGACCATGATTATCCATCCTACCAACCAAAAAAAATGGTCGCCCCGGCACGAAACCTTTGTGCAGACCATTGCTAACTTTTACGACCTTGCCAATGATGATACGGGCAGTGTAGTGGACGACTATAACGCCACTACGCTGGGTATTCAGCAACTCCTGCGGGATGCAATTCAGCAGAACCTGCGCCTGCGGGTCGTCGGGGGGGAATGGTCGTTTACCGGTATTACCGCCACCGACGGTATTATGCTGAATACCAAACCCCTGAATATTACCCTGAAAATTACGCCCGGCAGTGTCCACCCCGCCTACGCCAAAACGGCCGACGATCTGTATTTTTCGCAGTGTGGCGTGTCGGTTCAGGAACTGAGCGACCGGCTCCGCAAGCGAAAGCGGTCCCTGATGACGTCGGGTGCCAGCAACGGCCAAACCATCGCCGGCGCCCTGTCGACGGGCACGCACGGCTCTGCCTATAAGGTTGGGGCTATCCCCGAATTCGTGGTGGGTATCCACCTTATTGTGAGCCCAACCCGGCACGTATGGCTCGAACGGAAATCGTATCCGGTCGTTTCGGATCTCTTCCTCCAGATACTCGGTGCCGAACCCGTTCGCGACGATGAGTTGTTCAAGGCTGCGCTGGTGAGTTTTGGCAGCTTTGGCTTTATTCACGGGGTCATGCTCGAAACCGTTCCGCTTTTCCTCTACGAAACCTACCGGCGACGGATGCCCATTGATGCCGTGCTGGAGGCAAGTATGAAAACGCTCGATTTTGCCGGGTTGCCGCTGCCCTACACCCAGGAAGACCCGTATCATTTTCAGGTGGTTATCAACCCATACGACCTCGACAATGGCGCTTACGTGACAACGATGTACAAACGACCGTATACCGATGCCTATACGCCCCCGTCCATCGGGCCGGTGGGAGTGGCCCCCGGCGATGATGCACCAACCTTTATCGGGAAGCTGACACAGGTACTGCCGGGCCTTGTTCCGCAGGTTGTCAATGCGCTGACCAACCAACAGTACCCCCCTTTTGAAGCGGTCTGGGGCGTACACGGCGAAATTTTTTCCAGTACTGCTTTCCACGGCAAAGTACTGAGTGCGGCCGTGGCCGTTCCGGCCGATAGGGTGCCCGAGGTTATTTCGTTGTTACTGGCAATGAACGAAACGGAGGGGCCATTTACGGGGTTATTCGCTTTTCGGTACGTGAAAGGAACCGATGCAACGCTGGGGTTCACCCGGTTTGCCAGGACCTGCGTGGTGGAGTTGGACGGTATTTTCTCTGACCGAACGATTAAGTGCTGTAATGCTTTCTGGGATGCCCTGGAAGCCGCCGATATTCCCTTTGCCTTCCACTGGGGCAAAATGCTCCATCTGACGAAATCCCGGCTGCGGCATATGTATTCGGACGCACGCGTAGACGCCTGGATAAAGGCCCGGAACACGCTGATACAGGACGAAAACGTGCTGAAACTGTTTACGAACGATGTAATGAAACAGTGGGGTCTGGATACGGTGCTGACGGCCGCTCCCGTAGCGTAAGCCTAATCCTGAATTGGTTCGTTTATTTATTGGTACACCCGTACGTAATCCACTTCCATGCGCTGGGGCCAGATGCTTTCATCAACGCCTTTCTGGCCACCCCAGCCGCCCCCCACAGCTACGTTCAGAATCAGAAAAAACGGCTGGTCGAACGGCCACTGGGGTTCTGTATTGCCCAGCACTGCTTTTTGAACGGAGTAGTATTTCTGGTCGTCGACGAAAAAGTCAATCTGGTCGGCGGTCCACTCGATGGCGTACAGATGAAAATCACCCGTCACGTTTTTTACGTTGATTTGCTTTCCTTTCTGGGTTCCCTTTACGTGGTTATAGGCTTCCGTGTGTACCGTGCCATGCACCACGCCCTCATCAAACCCAACGTGCTCCATGATGTCGATTTCACCACCAAGCGGCCAGCCAGTTGTGGCTACTTTTTTGCCCAGCATCCAGATGGCGGGCCAGGTGCCCACGCCTTTCGGTAGTTTGGCCATGGCCTCTACACGCCCGTATTTCCATTCGGCGATGCCTTTTGTCAGGAGCCGGGCCGACGTGTAGTTGCTACCTTTGTAGGCTTCCTTTCGGGCTTCGATAATGAGTTTGCCGTTCTCGATTCGGGCGTTCTCGGTGCGTTTGTTCGTATAATACTCCAGTTCTTTATTGCCCCAGCCGTTGCCGCCCACATCGTAGCCCCACTTTGTAGAATCGGGCAGGCCGGGCTTGTCGAATTCATCGGCCCAGACGAGAGTACGCACTGCCGGGGTCGTTGCCACGGGTGACGTTGTACTGGCTGGAGCCGACGTAGCTACCGGACTGGCCACCCCCGGTCCTTTACAGGCCAGCATAACTACCAGCATTAAAATTGTTGACCCTACGTTTTTCATAATTCTATTTATTCGCTGTGACATTCGCCTGATCCTTTACACTATCGCTCTTTTACTCGTTCACTTTTGGAAACGCCCACATCAGGAAATCAGGCATAATCTTGCGCCAGGTTTTCTGGTTGTGCTCTCCCCCCTCAATTTCGACGTACCGAATGTCCTGCTCCCGGTGGTAGCCTTTTATTACCAACTCATCAATCAAATCGGTCGTGTCTTCTATAGCGTCGATAATGCCATTGTTATTCCGGTCGCTGGTTTCGTCGCTGGTGCCGACTTCAAACCAGAATTTCAGGGTTGGGCTGTACAAGCCTTTCCGAACCAAGTCGTGCATAATCCGATCCGTTTCGTCGCGGTATCCGGCTTCGGTACTTTTACTCCGCCACCAGAACGAACCGGAAAATACCCCGGCTTTGGCAAACCGGTCGGGGTGATTGAATACGATGTCAAAAGCCGATAAACCGCCCAGCGAAAACCCGGCAAATACCGATTTCGCCGGGTCGGTACTGACCCGGTAGTGTTTCCTGATGTAAGGCAGTAATTCCGTCAGCACAAAATCAGTGTATAAACCGGCCTTACTGCCCCGGTTCATGTAATCAGCCTGGGCACCCGTACCATACTCCTGAATCCGGTCACCGGCATGGATGGCTACCAGCACAAAGGGCTGAATGGCCTGCTTCTGATACAGCGAATCCAGTATGGCCGTCATGCGCAGGCGGGGCAGGTCCTGCCCGTCATTCAAAAAAAGTACTGGCAAGCGCTCCTGAGGATATACAGTGCTGGTCTGCTGATAATTGGGTGGCAGGATAATGTCCAGGTGAACAACCCGGTTGAGCGGAACAGAGTGTAATGAATCGTCGCGTTGAACCCGAACCGAAAGAAGTTCAACCGGTACGTGGGCTGGTAAAGCGTCAGTCATAGTCAGGAAAATTAACAACAGAAAAGGGTTCACCATGCACAAAGTAGGGACTTTTTCCACAAAGAGGGTACCTGCCGGGCTGGCAATACTGTACTGAATCTGTAGGTCTTCACTGTCAAGTTATTGGTTTTCAGTATGTTGATAATCCTGGTAAACCAAAAACAGTACACGACAAACGACTTATTTTTTGTCGGTGCCAGCTATTTCGGCTAATTTCGACGCAAAATTCATCAACCAGACACAATCGTGCAGGAAGATTATCGCCGATGGTACTCGCACCACCTTGGTCGCGACATGGACATGTTGGTTTACGGCAACTGGGGCTATCCCGTCGTTATGTTCCCCACCTCTATGGGGCATTACCATGAATACAAGGACTTTGGCCTGACGGAGACCGTCCGCTGGTTTGTGGAAACGGGCCGGATTAAATTATACTGCGTTTCCAGTATCGACCTGGATAGCTGGTATGGCAAGCACCTCCACCCCGGCACCCGCGTCTGGAACCACGTTTTGTACGACCGTTTCCTGCACGAAGAACTCGTTCCGGGTATTCAGCGCGAGTGTAATGTGCAGAAAATCGGTATGTGCGGGGTTTCGTTCGGTGGGTACCACGCCCTGAACTTTTCGTTCAGGCATCCCGAACAGGTCGGGCATCTGATGGTATTAAGTGGCGCGTTTGACATCAAGCCCTTTTTAAACGGGTACTACGACGAGAATGTATACTACAACAATCCGCCCGACTACCTGCCCAACGCCCAAAATGACGAGTTTCACCGCATGAATATTATGCTGGGCACCACGGAATATGATATCTGTAAGGATGCCAACTACCAGATGTCGGGTCTGCTGAACAGCAAAGGCATCCGGCATCAGCTCGATGTGTCGCCGTGGGGCGTTCACGACTGGCCCGTCTGGAAGGAGCAACTGCCGAGGTATTTTAGCCGGATTTAACGTATGTGAACTGATTACGTGGCTGATTTAGAACATCACCTCAAAATGTTGTTATACCAGTAGCTACTACTATAACGCACAAACATGAAAAAAATAGGCATTCTATTCGGCCAGGAAAACACCTTCCCACAGGCCTTCGTTGATCGGGTCAACGAAAAACAAAGTAAGTTTCCCGCTGAATTTGTCAGTATCGATCAGGTAGAGCAAAGCGTCCCGACAGACTACGCCGTCATTATCGACCGCATCTCGCAGGATGTTCCTTTCTATAAGGCATTCCTCAAAAATGCCGCCCTGACCGGAACCGCCGTGGTGAACAACCCCTTCTGGTGGGCAGCCGACGAGAAGTTTTTTAATAATGCCCTCGCCATTCAGCTAGGCGTTCCGGTTCCCAAAACAATCCTGTTACCATCCAAACACCGCCCCGACGATACCAGTCATAATTCGTTTCGGAATCTGAACAATATGGACTGGGACCGTATATTCAACCACATTGGCTTCCCGGCGTTTATGAAACCCCACGCTGGTGGCGGCTGGAAGAGCGTCTATAAAGTGGACAACCCCGACCAGATGTTTAGTGCTTACGACGAAACGGGGCAGCTGGTGATGCTCTACCAAGAAGCCATTGATTTTACGGACTATTTCCGGTGCTACTGCATTGGGGGCAACAACATACGCATTATGCCCTATGAGCCACGCAACCCCTTTCACCTGCGTTACGCAGCCGAAATGAAAACGACCGGCGACGCGGGCAAAAAACTCATGGCTACCATGACCGACTACATCCTGAAACTGAATCAGGGGCTCGGGTATGACTTTAACACGGTTGAGTTTGCCGTGCGGGATGGTATTCCCATTGCCATCGACTTCTGCAATCCCGCCCCCGATGCCGACATTCATTCCGTAGGGCAGGGAAACTTCGACTGGGTGGTGGAAGCAGCCGCGACAATGGCTATTGACCGGGCCGAAAAAGCGCAGGCCGGAAAAAATAACCTGACCTGGGGTACGTTCGTGCGGGAAGGTGTACTGGGAAATCCGGTAGCACCCAAGACAACCGGGGCAAAAACCAGCGTTTCGACTGAGGTAATTAAAGAGCCGAAAGCCGGAAAAGCACCCGCACCCGCTAAAGCCCCGAAAGCCGAAGTAGCCAAAACCGGGAAAGCAAAAGAAGTGACCGTGGGGGATAACAAGCCGAAAAAAGGTAAAAAATAAGTATTCATATCATTTTACCATTGATTTATTGTGCCGTGGCTAGTTCTTTCTGGTCGCGGCACAGCTATTACCGGACATTTCATAAATTGCATATTATTTATAAAATGCCCGGTAACGTACACGAATGCGGAAACATATACTTTGCCTTTTATCTGGTTGCTTATCCCTCTTGCTGCCAGGCTGTAGCCCCGGTGATGTTGCCGTTTTACCCAGCCTGCTTAGCGCTAGTCCGCTGGTCTTTTACCCGAATGCTACCCTGAAGAAAGTAGTCAGTACAAATGATTCACTGATTTATAAACCGGCTGACTACGAGGTTAGTGTACACCGCATTTCGTACCGAACCACGCTTGCCGATGGTACGCCCGTTACGGCTTCCGGTATCGTATACGTGCCCAGCCAGCTTACAACTGCAGAACATCCATATCCCTTGCTGAGTTACCAGCATCCAACGGCCTTTTCCAATGCTGAAGCCCCATCGGGCGCTATCTTTTCGTCGCCAACGCTTACTTACCCTTTGTACTTTGCCACGAACGGGTATATCGTTGCCTGCCCCGATTACGTAGGCTACGGTGCGTCTGAGCAAATCCCGCATGAATACGAGTACCACCGGGCACTGGCGCAGGCAACAGTAGATATGCTGCTGGCCACAAAAGAGTTTTTAGCCAAAAAGGGCCTTGTATGGAGTGAGCAGATATTTATGGCGGGCTATTCGGAAGGAGGATACGCTACCCTGTCGGCGCAGAAATTGCTGGAGGAGAAGTATGCCAGTCAGTTACACTTGGCGGGGTCTAGTTGCGGGGCCGGGCCTTACGCCATGTCCGACTTTTTTAGCTACCTCACCCAGAAAACAACACAAGGGGGCATTTCCAACTACATTTACGTCTGGGAAACGCTCTGCTATAACCAGATTTACGGGTTGCAAAAGCCCGTAAGCTATTATTTTAAATCGCCTTATGACGGGCAGATAAGTAAGTCGCTGGGTAATACCCGGACGATGAACGTTAGTTTCGACAAGATCTGTACTGACCAATTCCGGGCCGATATTCAGGACCCAGCCTCCGCTTTCCGTCAGGCCCTGGATGATAATGATCTGACAAACTGGACAACCCAAACACCTACGCAACTGATTCATAGTGAGCAGGATGAGATTATCCCTTTCCTGACCACGCAGCAGACCTACAATGCCCTGCGGCAGCGTGGCTCATCTAAACTCAATCTGATTGCTCCCAAAAGTGGGTTCCACCTGCCGACGGAAGTACTGTTTGCCACGCAGTCGATGAAATGGTTTGCCCCGTTACGGAAGTAGGGTATGTTCTTCCTTTGACATTTACTCTTCTCCGGCCCTCTGACTACTTCTACCAACGCTGAAAAAAGTTTGGCTACAGGCCATGAAGTAATCGCTACTCAACCCGCACTGCCATCCGAAGGCTGGTGAAACTACTATAGAAGTTTCCGGCCCTGTTAGCTTTCACCCGCCTACCAACCGGGCAATACCAAACGCGGCAGCCGCAGCTACGGCGCCAATCAGCATTACTTTAAACGCCCCACCCACGGGCGGCTGGCCGGTCACTTTACTCTTGAAATAGCCAAAAACAAACAGGCAAATCAGGGTTACAACGCAGGAGTATAGTAGAGCCCGGTGGGGTTCATTAACCAGCAGATACGGCAACAGGGGTACAAATCCGCCCATCACGTAGGAGCTGCCAATAGTCAGCGCACTTTTGGTAGCCCGGTTCGGGTCCGGCTCCTCCAGATTTAGTTCGTATTTCATCATGAAGTCGATCCACTTCGTTTTGTCCATAGCCAGTTCATCGGCAATGGTCACCTGTAGTGCCGGACTCAGTCCCATATCGGCAAATACCTCCCGCACCTCTTCTTTTTCGCGCTCCGGTACGGTTTCTACTTCAATCGTTTCGCGTCGGCGTTCGGCTTCGTAATGGTCAGCTTCGGTACGGCCCGCCAGATACCCACCCAGACCCATGGCAATGGACCCGGCCACGATTTCGGCAATGCCCGCCGTTACAATCAGTGACGAGTTAGCCACGGCTCCGCTCAGACCGGCTGCCAGAGCAAAGGGAACCGTTAGGCCATCGGACATGCCAATGACAATGTCCGTTATGAAATCTGAACTGCGCAGGTGTTCTTCCGGATGTGGAAGCATAGGTGTTGGGGGTATCGGTTATAACCAAAAGAGGAAAGCCGTTGGCAATTGAGCAAATAGAAACGGTTTTCTACGGAGAGACAAGGTAGAAGTCATAAATGTTCAGGTATCATCGTTTAAAGTACAACCCTCTTTGACATTTTCCCGCGGCTGGGTACGCTGGACCGGTCCATAATACATACAGCGTGAAGAAGGTATTTTGCCAAATATTATTTGGTAAAAGGGGGTAATTGTTGGCTTTTTATCATAAAGTGAAGAGTTTTGGTAAACACTTTCGCCTTTTTTGCCCATCTTCGTATTTTCCTTCGGTAACCAACCAATTATTCATCAGCAACTCACTCAAATTGATTCCATGCAAAGACGCGATTTTATCCAGTTGTCGGGATTAGGCATTGGTAGCTTACTCACGGCTGGAATACCCATTGTGGGTTATTCAGTATCTCCCGAATACCTGCGTGACCTGAGTACCGGAGAAATGGGTATCGACACCGCAGCGAAGAAGAAACTGGCCGATGTGGCTCTTAACACGGCCAAAAGTAAAGGGGCTACCTACGCCGATGTGCGCATTGGCCGTTACCTCAACCAGTTCATGTTTACCCGTGAAAAGCAGGTGCAGAATATTGTCAACGCGGAATCCTTCGGGGTGGGCGTACGGGTCATTGCCAACGGCACCTGGGGATTTGCCGCTACCAGCGATGTTACACCCGATGGTATTGCCAAGTGCGCTAATACGGCCGTAGCGATTGCCAAAGCCAATGCCAAACTACAGAAAGAGCCGGTGCAACTGGCTCCCCAGAAAGGGGTAGGGGATGTAACCTGGAAAACGCCCATCAAAAAAAATGCCTTCGAGATTCCCGTTCAGGAGAAGATTGATTTATTGATGAATGTCAATGGCGAAGCCATGAAAAATGGTGCCGCCTTCGTTACGTCCAATCTCTTCTTTGTGAATGAGCAGAAGTATTTTGCCTCCACCGATGGCTCGTACATCGACCAGGACGTTCACCGCATCTGGCCTACCTTTACCATATCGGCCGTTGACCGGGCCAGTGGGAAATTCAAAACCCGCGACGCACTCAGTTCACCCATGGGGATGGGCTTCGAGTACCTGGATGGTCTGGCCACTGAAAAAATAAAAGCGCCCAATGGTCTGGTAGGCTACCGGTACTCGTACGACATGGTAGAGGATGCCACGCTGGGTGCTAAACAGGCCAAAGAAAAACTGACGGCTAAAAGCGTACAGCCTGGCAAATACGACCTGGTGCTGGACCCCAATCACCTTGGCCTGACCATCCACGAATCCGTTGGGCACCCCACCGAACTGGACCGTGTGCTGGGCTACGAAGCCAACTACGCCGGGACTAGTTTTGCTACGCTGGACAAATGGAAGTCGAAAAATTTCAACTACGGTAGTAAGTTGGTCAACATCGTGGCCGACAAAACGCAACCTTACACCCTCGGTGCCGTTGGCTACGACGATGAAGGCGTACCCGGCAAAGAATGGAACCTGATCAAAGAAGGCATCCTGGTCGATTATCAGGCCATTCGTGACCAGGCGGCTATACTGGGGCAGACAGAATCGGATGGCTGTTGCTACGCCGATAACTGGGATTCCGTACAGTTCCAGCGGATGCCTAATGTATCGCTCCAGCCCGGCTCCGAAAAACGCTCCGTCTTCGACATGATAAAAGGGGTCGAGAAAGGCATTTATATCATCGGGCGGGGTTCGTACTCCATCGACCAGCAACGGTATAACTTTCAGTTTGGTGGTCAGCTGTTCTACGAAATCAAGAACGGCGAACTAGTGGGGATGCTCGATGACGTGGCTTACCAGTCCAACACGCAGGAATTCTGGAACTCCTGTACCCAGCTTTGCGACCAGGACGACTACCGCACCTTCGGCAGTTTCTTCGATGGCAAAGGGCAACCTTCTCAGGTCAGTGCCGTGTCGCACGGTAGCGCCACCACGCGTTTCAATGGGGTCAATGTTATCAACACAGGACGAAAAATATAGACGGTTTACGGTTCTCCGTTTACGGAAGACACAAACGATATGCTTACTAAAGAAGAAGCAAAAACAATCATTGATAAGGTGCTCTCCTACTCGAAATCCGATGAGATGAGCGTCAATCTGTCGGGCGGCCGAACGGGCAACATCCGTTACGCCCGCAACGCCGTCTCGACCAGTGGGGAGAGTGTTAACCAATCCTTGAGTGTAACGTCCGTTTTCGGCAAGCGTGCCGGTACGGCGACCATCAACGAGTTTGATGACGCGTCGCTGGAAAAAACCGTTCGGCGGGCCGAAGAAATTGCCCGGCTGGCCCCCGAAAACCCGGAGTATATGCCCATGCTGGGGCCGCAGACCTACCTGAACACCGATCCTTACGCCGAAAGTACCGCCAAGATGGACCCGAACTACCGGTCACAGGCTACTTTCGACAGTCTCGACCCCTGCCGCAAAAAGAATCTGGTAGCAGCCGGGTATATGGAAGATAACGCCCGGTTCAACGCCATTGGCAACACCAAAGGGTTATCGGCCTACAACCGGGAAACATCGGTTGAATTCTCCGTTACTGTCCGCACTGCCGATGGTCTGGGTTCGGGTTATGGTACCAGTGACGTAACCGACGTGTCGAAACTTAGTACGAAAGCCGTGACCGAAGTGGCGATGGGCAAAGCGCAGGCCTCGGCCAGTGCCCGGGCGCTGGAGCCGGGCAAGTACACCGTTATTCTGGAACCGGCCGCCCTGGTCTCGAATGTGGACGCGTCGCTGATGGTGGCCCTGATTCGGTCGATGGATGCGCGGAGTGCCGACGAAGGCCGCTCGTTTTTGAGCAAGAAAGGCGGAGGAACGCGGCTGGGCGAAAAACTCTTCGATGAACGTGTAACGATATACTCGGACCCTACCAACCCCGAAGTACCCAACGGAGCCTTTAGTGGGGACGGTCGGCCGCAGGAAAAAATAACCTGGATAGAAAAGGGCGTGGTTAAAAACATGCCCTACTCCCGCTACTGGGCCGAGAAGAAGGGCGTAAAGGCGGTTCCGCCGGGTGGCAATTTTATTATGGAAGGGGGCACCCAGTCGCTGGCCGAGATGATAAAGGGGACCGAGAAGGGAATTCTGGTCACGCGGTTATGGTACATTCGCCCCGTTGACCCCCAAACGCTGCTCTACACCGGCCTCACCCGGGACGGAACGTTCTACATCGAAAACGGGCAGATTAAATTTCCGGTGAAGAATTTCCGCTTCAACGAAAGTCCGGTCATCATGCTCAACAACCTCGAAGCAATGGGCAAACCCGTTCGCATTGGGGGTAACCTGGTGCCACCCCTAAAAATCAGAGATTTTACCTTTACCAGTTTATCAGACGCAGTGTAAGCAGTTTATGGTATTTGGTTTATGGTTTACGGTTGGCTAACCGCACCAGCGAATAGCGTCCTAATTGCTTGCGTCAGCCAACCGTAAACCACAAACTTTAAACCATAAACCGTAATCAAACTATAAACCTCAAACTATCTTGAATCGTCGCGATTTTAATCAACTATTGGGCATGGGAGCTGCCGGTATTATGATGCCCGCTCTGCCTGCTTTTTCCCGCTCTGTCTCGGCCGAAGCCCTGCTGGAACCCGGTTTGGATGTGGCCGTGAAGAAACGCCTGGCCGATGCCGCCCTCAACGCAGCCAAATCCATGGGAGCTACCTACGCCGATGTGCGTATTGGCCGTTACCTCAACCAGTTTGTGCTCACCCGCGAAAACAAAGTGCAGGGTATCATTAACGCGGAATCCTTCGGGGTGGGCGTACGGGTCATTGCCGATGGCTGCTGGGGTTTTGCCTCCGTGGGCGATGCCCGGAATGAAGCCGTTGTGGCGCAGGCCGCTAAAACCGCGGTGACCATTGCCAAAGCCAATGCCCGTTTGCTGACTGAACCGGTGCAGCTGGCTCCGCAAAAAGGGTTTGGCGACGTGAGCTGGAAAGCCCCCATCAAGCGTAACGCGTTTGAAGTACCCATTAAGGAAAAGGTCGATTTACTACTGTCGGCTAACGCGGCCGCCATGCAGAACGGGGCTAACTTCGTCAACAATGTACTGTTCCAGATTAACGAGCAGAAGTACTTTGCCTCGACCGATGGCACCTATGCCGACCAGGATATTCACCGGATTGGGCCAAACTTCACCGTAACCGCCGTTGACCCACAGAGTGGAAAGTTCTCTACCCGTAACTCACTAAGTTCGCCGATGGGGATGGGCTATGACTATTTGCAGGTCAACCCGGCCGACAAAGTAACCGGCGTTACAACCCGTTATAATAAAGGGTACGACATGCTGGAAGACATTACCGCAGCCGCCAAACAGGCCAAAGAGAAACTGACGGCCAAGTCGGTGGAAGCAGGCAAGTATGACCTGGTGCTGGACCCCTCTCACCTGTGGCTCACCATCCACGAATCGGTTGGTCACCCGCTGGAACTGGACCGCGTGCTGGGTTACGAAGCCAACTACGCCGGCACCTCGTTTGCCACCCTCGACAAGTGGAAGTCGAAAGATTTCAACTACGGCAGCAAGCAGGTAAACCTCATTGCTGATAAAACGCAGCTGTATTCGCTGGGCGCCGTGGGCTGGGACGATGAGGGGGTTAAAACCAAGAAGTGGGATTTGGTGCGCGATGGTACACTGGTCAACTACCAGGCCATTCGGGATCAGGTTCACATTATCGGAGAGAACGAATCGCAGGGTTGCTGCTACGCCGACAACTGGAGTTCGGTTCAGTTTCAGCGTATGGCCAACGTATCGCTGGAAGCGGGTAAAACCCCACTGTCGGTAGCCAATATGATTAAGGACGTGAAGAAGGGAATTTACATCATCGGGGATGGCTCGTTCTCCATCGACCAGCAACGGTATAATTTCCAGTTTGGCGGTCAGCTGTTCTACGAAATCAAAGACGGCCAGATTGTGGGCATGCTGAAAGATGTTGCCTATCAGGCCAACACCCGGGAATTCTGGAACTCCTGCGTGGCCGTTTGTGACCAGAGCGATTATCGACTGGGGGGCGCATTCAACGACGGGAAAGGACAGCCGGCACAATCCAGCGCCGTATCACACGGTAGTGCAACGGCCCGGTTTAACGGTGTCAACGTGATCAATACAGCCCGCAAAATCTAAAACCCGTCCTTCATCTGTGGTTTGCTATCCGGACAACTACGAACAGCAAACCACAAACCGAACCGGCAGCCCGGAACAAACCATTAACGACAAACTATTCAGATGGCAATTTTAACGAAAGAAGAAGCGAAGAAAATAATCGATAAAGTACTGGCTTATTCCAAAGCCGATGAAATGAGCGTAAGCCTGTCGGGAAACCGGACGGGTAATATTCGGTATGCCCGTAACTCGGTATCGACCAGTGGCGAGTCCGATAATCTGGCTCTGTCAATAACGGCGGTGTATGGCAAACGGTCTGGTACGGCGACCATCAACGAATTTGATGATGCATCGCTGGAAAAAACCGTTCGGCGGGCCGAAGAAATTGCCCGGCTGGCACCCGAAAATCCGGAATACATGCCCATGCTGGGCCAGCAGAAATACTTGGATACCAAAACGTACGCCGAAAGCACGGCCAAAATTGACCCTGAGTTCCGGGCCACCGCAGCCTTTAATAGTATTGACCCCTGTCGGCAGAAAAACCTGACGGCGGCCGGGTATATGGAAGACACTACGGGCTTCACCTCCATCGGCAACAGCAAAGGTAATTTTGGGTACAACCGGTCTACAGGCGTCGATTTCTCGATAACCGTTCGGACTGACGATGGCCTGGGGTCCGGCTATGCAAATCCCGATGTGAACGATGTCAGTAAACTCAATACCAAAGCTACCACCGAAATAGCCATGGGAAAAGCCATGGCCTCGGCCAAGGCACGGGCGCTGGAGCCGGGTAAATACACCGTTATTCTGGAACCAACGGCAGCGGTTGAATTGCTGCAAAACATGATGCGCAGCATGGACGCCCGGAATGCCGACGAGGGGCGGAGTTTCCTGAGTAAAAAGGGGGGTGGTACCCGCCTGGGCGAAAAACTCTTCGACGAGCGCGTGACCATCATCAGCGACCCCATGAATGAGGAGTTGCCCCTATCGCCCTTTGGTGGCGGTGGAGGGGGCGGCCGTTTTGGCGGTGGTGGTGGCGATGGCTTACCCCAGGAAAAACGCACCTGGATTGAGAACGGCGTCGTGAAAAACATGTATTACTCGCGTTACTGGGCTGATAAGAAAGGTGTTCAGCCTATTCCGGCACCCGGTGGTTTTATTTTACTGGGCGGCACTCAATCCCTGGCCGACCTGATCAAGAGCACCGAAAAAGGAATTCTGGTCACGCGGTTATGGTATATCCGGGCCGTTGACCCCCAAACGCAGTTGTACACCGGCCTGACCCGGGACGGAACGTTTTACATCGAAAACGGGCAGATTAAATTTCCGGTGAAGAATTTCCGCTTCAACGAAAGCCCGGTTATTATGCTCAATAACCTCGAAGCGCTGGGTAAACCCGTCCGGGCGGGGGGTAATCTGATACCGCCCATGAAAATCCGTGACTTTACCTTCACCAGTCTATCCGACGCGGTGTAAGCAGTTTATGGTATTTGGTTTATGGTTTACAGTTGGCTAGCACCGGCGGACTAGCGTCCTAATTGCGTGCGTTAGCCAACCATAAATCACAAACTTCAAACCATAAACCGTAATCAAACTATAAACCTCAAACTATCTTGAATCGTCGCGTTTTCAATCAACTCATGGGCCTTGGAACGGCGGGAATCGTCCTGCCCAGCCTACCCGCCTTTTCCCGGACCGTTAGCCCGGAGCAACTGCTGGAACCCGGCCTCGACGTAGCCATCAAGAAACGGCTGGCCGATGCGGCCATGAACGCGGCTAAAAGCAAAGGAGCTACCTATACCGATGTGCGCATCGGGCGCTATCTCAACCAGTATGTTATCACTCGGGAAGACAAAGTGCAGAACATTGTCAATACGGAATCCTATGGCGTGGGTGTTCGGGTGATTGCCGACGGCTGCTGGGGTTTTGCGGCCGTGGTCGATGCCAAAAGTGAAGCCGAAACCGCCAAAGCGGCCGAAACGGCGGTAGCCATTGCCAGAGCGAATGCCAAACTGATGAAAGAGCCCGTGCAGCTGGCTCCGCAGAAAGGGTTTGGCGAGGTAAGCTGGAAAGCTCCCATCAAGCGTAACGCGTTTGAGGTACCCATCAAAGAGAAGGTGGATCTGTTACTGGGTGTGAATGATGCCGCCCTGAAAAACGGGGCTAATTTCGTTAACTCGGTGCTGTTCATGGTGAATGAGCAAAAGTACTTTGCCTCGACCGATGGCACCTACGCCGATCAGGATATTCATCGGATCTGGCCCATTTTCGACGTTACGGCTATCGATCCTAAAACCGGCAAGTTTGAAACCCGCAATGCCCTGAGCGCGCCGATGGGAATGGGCTACGAGTACCTGCAAAGCAATCCCGCCGATAAAGTAACGGGCATCACCACCCGTTACAACAAAGGCTACGATATGCTGGAAGACGTTACCGCAGCCGCTAAACAGGCCCGCGCCAAGCACAAGGCCAAATCGGTGGAAGCGGGCAAGTATGACCTCGTGCTTGACCCTTCTCACCTGTGGCTCACCATCCACGAATCGGTTGGCCACCCGCTGGAACTGGACCGCGTACTGGGCTACGAGGCTAACTTTGCGGGTACCAGTTTCGCCACGCTGGACAAATGGAAATCCAAAGACTTTAACTACGGCAGCAAGCAGGTGAACCTCATTGCCGATAAAACGCAGGTGGGTTCACTGGGTGCCGTGGGGTATGATGATGAAGGGGTAAAAACTCAGAAATGGGATTTGGTGCGGAATGGTACACTGGTGAACTATCAAGCCATCCGCGACCAGGCGCATATCATCAACGAAGACCATTCGCAGGGTTGCTGCTACGCCGATAGCTGGAGTTCGGTTCAGTTTCAGCGCATGGCCAACGTATCGCTGGAAGCGGGTAAAACGCCGTTGTCGGTGGCCAACATGATTAAGGATGTGAAGAAGGGAATTTACATCATCGGGGATGGCTCGTTCTCCATCGACCAGCAACGGTATAATTTCCAGTTTGGTGGTCAGTTGTTCTACGAAATCAAAGACGGCCAGATTGTGGGCATGCTGAAAGATGTTGCCTACCAGTCGAACACGCAGGAGTTCTGGAATTCGTGCGTACAGGTATGCGATGCGTCGGATTACCGGCTGGGTGGCTCATTCTTCGATGGCAAGGGACAACCCCCACAATCGAGTGCCGTGTCGCACGGTAGTTCAACTACCCGGTTCAATGGCGTCAATGTTATCAATACTGCGAGGAAAATATAATCTTGGTTTATGGTTTACGGTTGGCTGACGCGAGAGTTGTTGATACGTCAGTCAACCGCAAACCAAAAACCGAATACCAGAACCCCTACACCCATGGCCATCATACTCACCGAAGCAGAAGCCAAAGCCCTGCTCACCAAAGTTCTCAGTTACTCGAAAGCCGATTCGTGCGAGGTTAATCTGTCGGGGGCCGAGCGTGGTAATATCCGCTATGCCCGTAATGAAGTTAGTACCAGTGGTGCGCTGGCCAACCAGCTTCTTGGCGTGCAGTCGGCCTTTGGTAAGAAAGTGGGCACCGCTACCATTACTGAATTTGACGATGCCTCGCTTGAGAAAGTAGTACGTCGTTCGGAAGAGTTAGCGCAGCTAGCCCCCGAAAATTCCGAATACATGGGCGTTCTGGCCCCGCAGCAGTACCTGAAAGCCAGTGGCTTTTTCGACAGCATTGCCAGCCTGACGCCCGATAAACGCGCCGATGCGGTGGCAAAAAGTTTGAAATTAACCCGCGATGCCAACCTCATCGGCGCCGGGTTTATGGACGACAGAAACGGCTACGAGGCCATGATGAATTCCAAGGGGTTATTCGCTTACTACCCCAGCACCAATGTCAACTTCTCTCTCACGGTACGTACCGACGATGGCAAAGGCTCGGGCTATGTAGCACGGGGCTATAACGATTTTACGAAACTGGACACCGCAGCGGCTACCCGGATTGCGTTGCTGAAAGCCCAGGGGTCAGCCCAGGCGCGGGCCATCGAGCCGGGTAAATACACGGTCATTCTGGAACCAACGGCGGCTGCCGTCCTGCTCGAAAACATCTTCTTCAACATGGATGCCCGCTCCGCCGACGAAGGACGGTCGTACTTCAGCAAAACGGGGGGAAGTCCCGGCTGGGCGACAAAATTGTGGATGAGCGCGTTACAATTTATTCCGACCCGACCCATGCTGAGCTACCCGCATCGCCCTGGTCGGGGGATGGACGACCGCAGGAAAAAACGATGTGGATTGAGAAAGGTGTGGTTAAGAACCTGGCCTATTCGCGCTTCTGGGCGCAGAAGCAGGGAAAAAAAGCCGTTCCCACTCCCAACAATGTGATTATGGCGGGTGGCACACAGTCGCTGGAAGACATGATTAAAAGCACGCAGCGGGGTATTCTGGTTACCAAACTGTGGTACATCCGGGAAGTAGACCCGCAAACGATTCTGCTCACCGGCCTCACCCGCGACGGGACATTCTTCATTGAAAACGGTAAAATAAAGCACCCGGTAAAAAACTTCCGGTTCAACGAGAGCCCGGTCATCATGCTCAACAACCTCGAAGCGCTGGGCAAACCGGAGCGCGTGGTCAGCACCGAATCCGATCAGAATTACCTGATTCCACCGATGAAAATCCGGGAATTTACCTTCACCAGCTTGTCAGATGCGGTGTAGCGGGTACGGTGTGAACGAATGTAATTACTGTCATGAAACGACTTTTGGTCATTATTTTCCTCGCTCCACTCACCGTTTTCGGTCAGATAGACTGGCAGAAACCATTTCAGGAATGTCAAATCAACGGTAGTATAACTAGTTACAATTACGGACAGAAGACGTGGCTGTTCAGTGACTCAGCCGATAGTCAGAGAGCGACGCTTCCGGCATCGACATTCAAAATTATTAACTCGTTAATTGCGCTGGAAACCGGAGTGATTCAGGACGAAAACGACCTTGTCAAGTGGGTAGGTGAGGCTGATACGGTATTGTACGGGTACCGTCCGGAGATTTACCACGACATGAATATCAAAGAAGCCTTCGAGCAGTCCGCAGGGTGGGTATATATCGAGTTGGCGAAGAAAATCGGGCGTGACCGCTATCGAAACTACCTAACGCAGTGCCAGTACGGGAACGGGAATCTTTCCGAAAAGGGGGTTGATTTCTGGAATTTTGGTCCATTTGCTATTTCTCCCAGGAACCAGGTTGCCTTTTTGAAAGCTCTGTATGCCGGGAAGCTGCCTTTTTCTAGTCGAAACATGGCCATTGTCAAACGATTGATGGTTACAGAAAGGACTGATAATTATGTCATTCGCGCTAAAACGGGTTGGACACGGGACGGGGGCGTTGATACCGGCTGGTGGATTGGTTACGTTGAGAAGCAGGGAAAGCCCTGTTTTTTTGCAACCCAGCTCATCAAGAATCGAAAGACTCCCAATCCAGCCTTTGCAGCCTGCCGCAAAACCATCACGAAAGATATTCTGCGCCAACTGAACAGTATATAATCAGGCAGGAAATAGCAGTCTCGCCATCAACCAAAACCACCATTATGGCCTTTTCTACAGCAAAGCGACTCTGCGCTGCGTTCTTGTTTTCCTTATCACTGACCAGCATTCAGGCGCAATTGGTGTCTCCTAACCTGTTCAAGGCCATGAAATGGCGAATGATTGGGCCGCACCGGGGCGGGCGAACTGTAGGCGCGGTGGGTGTACCGCAACAACCCAACGTATTTTACATCGGCGTCAACAACGGGGGTGTCTGGAAAACGACGGACTACGGACACACCTGGTTCCCGATATTCGACGATCAGCCCACTGGCTCCATTGGCGATGTTGCCGTGGCACCGTCAAACCCGAATGTTATTTACGTGGCCAGTGGTGAAGGGCTGCAACGCCCGGATTTGTCGGTTGGGACGGGGATGTACAAATCCACGGATGCGGGAAAGACCTGGGCGTTTCTGGGCCTGAAAGAGGGCCAGCAGATTGGCGGCATCAGTGTTGACCCAAGTAATGAAAACCGTGTTTTTGCCGCCGTGCTGGGTCATCCGTACGGACCTAACACCGAGCGGGGCGTTTATCGTACGACCGATGGCGGCAAAACCTGGGAACGGGTGTTATATAAAGATGAGAACACGGGTGCCGTGCAGGTCACCATAGACCCAGCGAATCCGAGCACCGTGTATGCCGATTTGTGGGCCGCCCGGCAGGGGCCGTGGGAGAACGGTGAGTGGCAGGGACCGGAAAGTGGTCTGTATAAATCGACCGATGGTGGCACCTCCTGGCAGAAACTGACGAACGGCCTGCCCACCGTGGCGCAGGGACTGGGTCGCATCGGTTTCTGCATTGCCCCCAGCGAACCTAACCGACTCTACGCTACAGTCGATGCACCGGAGCTTGGCGGGGTATACCGTTCCAACGATGCTGGTGCCACCTGGACGCGTTTCAGCGAAGACCAACGGCTGTGGGGTCGGGGCAGCGATTTTGCCGAGGTAAAAGTGCATCCTACTAATCCTGATGTGGTATTTATTGCCGATGTAGCCGCCTGGAAATCCGAAGACGGGGGCAAGACCTGGAACGACTTCCGGGGCGCACCCGGTGGCGACGATTACCACCGGCTCTGGATTAATCCCAACGACCCCAATACCATATTGCTGGCAGGTGACCAGGGAGCTATTATCACCGTCAACGGTGGGCAGACGTTCAGTTCGTGGTACAATCAGCCTACCGCCCAGTTTTATCATGTCAGCACTGATACTAGTTTTCCGTACAACGTACTGGGTGGTCAGCAGGAGAGTGGCTCGGTGGGTATTGCCAGTCGGGGAAACGATGGGCAGGTCACGTTCCGGGAGTGGCATCCGGTGGGGGTGGAAGAGTATGGCTACGTAGCCGCCGACCCGCTGGACCCGAATATCATTTACGGGGGTAAGGTCACGAAGTTCGATAAACGGACCGGGCAGGTGCAGAACGTCGCCCCCGAAGCCGTGCGAAGTGGCCGCTACCGCTTTGTGCGAACGGCCCCGGTGCTGTTTTCGCCCGTTGACCCCAAAACGCTCTATTTTGCGGGGAATGTGCTATTCAAAACGCAGAACGGTGGCAACTCATGGCAGGTTATCAGCCCCGATCTGACCCGCGAAACCTATCCCGACATTCCCGAAAGCGTGGGCGTATACCGAACCGACGCCATGAAAACCATGCCTCGCCGGGGCGTTATCTATACCATTGCTCCCTCGCCCAAAGATATCAACACCATCTGGGCGGGTACGGATGATGGGTACATTCAGGTGACTCGTGACGGCGGTAAGACCTGGAAAAACGTGACCCCGGCGGGCGTTGGCTCGTGGAGCAAAGTCTCGCTGATGGACGCCAGCCATTTCGATGTCAACACTGCTTATGCCGCCGTGAACCGCATCCGCTGCGACGACCTGAAGCCCCACATTTACCGCACCCACAACGGGGGCAAAAGCTGGGAGGAAATTGTAACCGGCCTGCCCGCTACTGACCCGATCAATACTGTGCGTGAAGACCCTATTCGGAAGGGACTGCTTTTTGCCGGTTCCGAAACCGCCGTGTACGTTTCATTCGATGATGGTAACCACTGGCAGTCACTCCGGCACAACATGCCCGCTACTTCTATCCGCGACCTGGTTATAAAAGATGATGATATTGTGGTCGGCACCCACGGCCGGTCGTTCTGGATTCTGGACGACATTACGCCCCTGCGTCAGGCTGACCCCACTATGGAAACTGGCGGAACGGTGCTTTTTAAACCACAACGGGCCTGGCGCGTTCGCTGGAATATGAACCCCGATACCCCCCTGCCACCGGAAGAGCCAGCCGGACAGAATCCACCTGATGGAGCCATGATTAACTATTACATCCGGGATAAGGCCACGTCGCCGGTGACGCTGGAGATTACGGATGCGGCCGGTAAACTGGTACGCCGGTACAGCAGTGATGAGAAATCCTATACCATTCCCGACGTCAACCTGCCCGCTTACTGGATTCGTCCGCAGCAGCTACTGTCGGGTGAGGCCGGGGCGCACCGGTTCATGTGGGACATGCACTATCCCCCATTGAATTTACCCCCGGCTTACCCCATTGCCGCTACCTACCATCAAACCGCCCCCGAACCCACATCGCCCTGGGTAATGCCGGGAACCTACATGGTAAAACTGACCGTGAACGGAAAAACGTACGCCCAGCCACTGACCATTACGATGGACCCGCGCGTAAAAACAAGTATGGCTTCGCTGAAGCAGCAGCATGACCTGTCGCTGTTGGTATACGAGGGGCGGAAGCAGGTAATGCTCATGCAGCAGGAAGCCAGAACTATGGCGGATCAGGCGAAAACCGACGACCAGAAAAAGGGCGTTGCCGCTACGCAGACCAGCCTGGCCGGGATGAATCGTACGTTCAGCGCCTTGTTCGGCGTGTTGCAGGATACTGATATGCCCGCCACTACGCAGGCCATTGCTGCCGTTGGGCAGGCGCAGGTTTCGCTAAAAAAGGCCGTTCAGGCATGGTCTGCGTTGAAGAGCGGACTAAAGCAATAATCCTCGGGTAGTTAAAGGATGTTTGTTGACTACGGATTAGGCCGGATTTACTGTCCGTGGCAAAGCCGCTACGCAAACCAATAAAGGCGAGTGTAAGGTCGATAACGGCTAAGACACTGGCTATTGTTGTTATCGGTGAGTTGATTACGGCAACCCTCTTTGTCTTTACCTTTAGTTTCTATTCATTCCATCGGTAACGTCTGAGTGAAGGGTAAAAGACGACTATTTTATAGGCGTTAAATAATTTTAGAGACGTATTTTTCGTTTTAATTAAAAACACATTGACCTATTTATTTGCCAGTGTGTTAGCGTAATGAATGGAGCGATCTGGTGGGCATAAATATCAAAAAAAAAGTGGCTATTTTATTTGATTTAAAAGAAATTGCGTAGTTTCGCATAACAATCCTTTTACAAAGGGAAGGTTGAACATCAAGATTCGGCGGCCTCCCGGTCGTCAGTCTTGAAATGGTGTGGATAGAAGCGGAAAGCCGCCCCGATATTCGGGACGGCTTTTTTGTTCTTAAATTAGTTTCAACTTCCTGTTTTCTCGCTGACTTTAACAGCCTTTTAACCCTGTTTTCAAACTCTTTTAATACACTGAGCCGACCTTGAGGGCTTGAAAAAAGCAATGCCTATTATTGCTACTGACCGAAATAACTCCCTATCAGGTTGCTTTTCAACTACTATTTTAATCGACCGTTTTTAAATCAGAAGATAGCTATGTATGTTGCCGATATGAAAATCCTGGTGGTGGAAGACGAGCCTAAATTGGCCTCGTTCGTAAAGAAAGGGCTGGAAGAGCAATCCTGCGAAGTAGATGTGGCTTTCGATGGTCAGATTGGTCGTACAATGGCCCTGAACAATAGCTACGACGTGATTGTGATGGATGTCAATCTGCCCAAGATGAACGGTTTTGATGTGGTTCAGTCAATCCGTCAGGAAAAAAACCGTACGCCCGTGCTGATGCTAACGGCAATGGGATCGGTGGATAATAAACTTACTGGTTTTGAAGCGGGTGCGGATGATTACCTGGTGAAGCCTTTTGAATTCAGAGAACTTATGGCCCGGTTGCGGGCACTTACCAAACGGAGCAATGACGCCGGTATGCAGACAAACGTGCTGAAAGTGGCCGATCTGGAACTGGACTTGAATGAAAAAGTAGCCCGTCGGAGTGATAAACGTATAGAGCTGACCGCTAAAGAATTTGGTCTGCTTGAATTTCTGATGCGTAACCGGGGCCGCGTCGTTTCGCGGATAGATATTGCCGAAAAAGTATGGGATATTCATTTCGACACGGGCACGAACGTAATCGACGTTTATGTGAACTTTCTGCGCAAAAAAATTGATAAAGACTTCCCCAAAAAACTTATCCATACGGTTATCGGTATGGGGTATATGCTGAAAGAGGAATAGGGCTATTGGTGGGCAGTATGAGCAAACGTTAAAAACACTCAGTATCTAAAAAAGAAAGGATTTGTTTCTGCTAAATTAGTTGTGAAAGGACGGGGCTAAACTTTGCATTCGCTCCGATATGAAAGGTACTAGTTGTAAAAAAATAGCAGCGCAGGATTCAGCCGATAGCCGGTACCTGCGCTGCTATCGACGTTATTCGGCTTCTGTTTTCTGCTTCAACTGTGCGTAGACCCCATCCCAAAGGGAAATCCGTTGCAGAAGCGACAGGCGGGTGGCCTCCTCAGCCTCCTGCCAGAACTGCTCGTTGGTGCCGCACAGGCTGGCCGTCATTTGCAGGGCAAGGTGGCTATGATGGTCGCCATCTACTTCGATGTGGCGCTCCAGGTAATACTTGAAAATAGCGATACTGTCCGGGAATTTCCGGTGCATGTCATCTACAATAGACAGAAACATACCCGGAATCAGGTCTTCCCGGCCGAAGGTGAAAATAGCTGCCTGCAAATATGCTTTGTCGCTGTTGATGACGTCGAAGGTATAATTGACGAAATCGCGGGCGGATTGGGGTGTCCCGGACTCGTTGAACGCACGCCCCAGATCGCCCGTTTGCTGTAGCGTTTTGGTAAACAGACCCATTTGGTTTGTGTCGGCCCCACACTGCTGCATGGCTTCCAGGTATAACTCAAAATGGCTTTTCCGCTCCCCATTGCTATCGACATCGGATTCTTCACCCGCCACAATCTCATTGATCAGGTAGCGCGTATCGGCATTCCCCGTCGGAAACCAGGGGACACTCGTGCAGGTGAGTTTATTCTGTAGCGCTTTCAGCAGCGACATGAAATCCCACACGGCAAAAACGTGGTGCTGCATGAAAATCCTCAGGTCATCGACATCCTCGATTACTGAATATACCTTGTGATTGATGATTTGTTGCCGCAAAGGCTCAATGGCCTTTTGTATACGGTCAATTTGTTGATTCATGGATTGTTTGTCGTGCTTCACCAGGCTGTTTGTCCAGCTATCGAATGAATAACGAATTGTTTGTCATTTGTTCTGACCCGAAAGGGGCTATCTTTTATTTTCTGGCTCCGTCGGGCTGGGTGAGTAACGGGATAATACGGGTACCAATCAGGTTAATGGACTGCAACAGTTTTTCGTGCGGCAGGGCAGCATTATCCATCTGAAACGTCAGCCGGTCGATGCCACCCAGTGCCTCGCTGTGACGTTGGATTTTACGGGCTACTTCGTCCGGGTTTCCGACCAGTAATGCGCCCCGGTCGCCCACCTGCTCATTGAAATGGTACCGGGTGACGGGCGGCCAGCCCCGTTCTTTCCCAATACGGGTAAAAGTTTCGGCATAGCCAGGAAAATAGTCGTTCATAGCCTCCTCCGTTGTGCTGGCCACGTAACCCAGGGAATGCAGGCCTACTTTCAACTGCTCCGGTGAATGCCCGGCGCGTCGGCCCGCTTCCCGGTACATATCGATCAACGGCCGAAACCGGTGTGTTTCGCCCCCAATGACGGCTACCATCAGCGGCAGGCCCAGCGTACCCGCCCGAACAAACGATTGGGGGGTACCACCCACGCCCAGCCAGATGGGTATCCGGGATTGCACAGGACGCGGGTAAATGCCCTGCCCCGTCAGTGCGGGACGGTGTCGGCCCGACCAGTGGACGTGCTCGCTCTCCCGGATGGTGAGCAGCAGGTCGAGTTTTTCGGCGAAGAGACTGTCGTAGTCGGCCAGTTTGAGGCCAAAAAGCGGAAAGGCTTCGGTAAACGAGCCACGACCAACCACCATTTCGGCCCGCCCGCCGGAGATGAGATCGAGGGTCGCGAAGTTTTGAAATACACGTACCGGGTCGGCGGCACTCAATACGGTTACCGCACTGGTCAACCGAATGCGCCGGGTGCGGGCTGCGGCTGCGGCCAGAATAAGGGCTGGTGCGGAGTCCAGAAATTCTTCGCGGTGGTGTTCGCCAATGCCAAACACATCCAGGCCAACCTGGTCTGCCCGTTCGATGCGGTCGAGTAGCTGCCCCATGGCTTCGTGGCCTTCAATTGTCGGGCTATTGCTGCCATCCGGCGCCACGGACGCAAAGCTATCAATGCCAATCTCCATAGCTGCTTTCGGTTAATAGTAGTTTTTACCTTAACCGTACAGAGGCCGCCAGGAGTTCAGAACTGGTAAACCAGGACGCAGACGGCTAGTTATCCGTATAGGCTCTTTTTACTACCTGCCCGGGGCTCCTTCACTGCCAGATAGGCCTGCGCCGATTCGGCATTGTTGCCACGTAGTAACGCCTGGTATCGGCCTGCATCTTCGGGTTGATTGATTCCAGCGAGCCGTTTAAAAAACGTTTTAGTTGTCTCATTAAGGCGCGTAGGCGTTTGCCAGGCCGCCACTTTGGCAACTGCCTGCGCCAGATGGACAACGGCATTACGCTGCAACGGAACGGACCCATGTCCCGATATACCTTTTGCCACCAGTTTGGCTCCGCGTGGAATCTTTTCGGTCGTGGCAACCGTGACGTACTGGATTTTCCACCGGTGTGCGGCACCCCGCTCCCTTCCGCAAAACAATACTCGGCTTCTATCGCTGGCAGTCATTTTTGACCCCGTTAGTCAGGGCCGAACTTTACGTTTCTTTCCTCACCGGCTTCCGCCAGAAATAGTACGTTGCGGTCCAGCGTAGCATTCGACCGTTTCAGCAACAGCATGACCATCAGGTCCGTAGCTGTATTGTCCTTATCATCCACAGACCCTCTGCCGTACACGCAGCCATCTTTACGCGTAGCGGAGAAGGGCGGGTACGGCAAAGGGTCGAATCCAGATTGACCATATCAGTATGGGCCCTAATGAGTAACGGGCGCTTTTTGCCGGTTCCCTTCAAACGGGCGACCAGGTTGGGGCGATTCGGGTCGAGGGCAAATGTCTGAACGTCGATACCTTCTTTTTGTAAAACCGATATCAGGTAGTCAACAACCGGTGCTTCAGTCCCCGGCGGGTCACTGGTATTCATCCGCAGTATAGCCTGAAAATGCTGCCTGGTTTCGTCCTCCACGGCTTTCCAACCTGGCTGTTTGGGTTTGGCGTTTACAATGGAACACCCCATGATGCAAACCACAGCCAGCGTGTAAAACGTACTTTTTATTGTGATTAGTTAGTTGGGTAATATACCTAAATCTAAGTCCTGTAGTCAAATATGCCCAACAGCCTGTCAATATTCAAAACAGACAGATGTAAATTCTGAAAATAAGTTGATTAGCAATATTATTTATGGATACTATTGAAAAGATGGTTATTTTATTCCGCCTGTAGTTATTTTTTTCAATAATGTAGCACGGGCAGGCGCAGAAAATCGCTTCCGATACGATAGCGAAGTGTGCGTATTGAATGGGTTACAAATTACTCGATTACTTCCCTGGTGCTACCGCAGGTCAGCATATCGTTGCCGTAGTAGGGATTCTTTACGTTTCTGCTTTCGCTAAGCCACGATGCCTTCACCATGGGGCAATACTGCACATAGGTCTTAGCGGGTTTGGTTGCTTTGGCCAGGGCAATCATGTTGGTCGACAGGACCTTAAATGCTGTGCGCTGGGCGGCTACATCGACCGTTTTACTGATGATCAGTGCGCTGGTTCTAGCTGAAGCGAGGACCTTTTTATCAGTTGCTCTGAGGGTAGCTACGGGCACTTTGCCGAGGGCGTTGACCAGGGTTGTTGCCTGTGTTTTGGCTTTTGTCCCATCGGTAGCTACCAGCGCATTCTTCACGCCATAGTAAGCCTTAAGCGCGGGGGCAGTCGACTGAGCCGAAGCGGCAACGGAAAACAGGAACAGACCCAAAATAAGCAGAAATAAACGGTTGGTGTTCATTAGGTTATTAACGATTGTTAGTGAAAAAAGGCCCCGACTGCTCCACGCATATTACGCCGGGATGGGTTGAAATTGCTTTCCTTGAAGCAGTTAACGCAGTAACTGATCCGCCAGCTGCGTCAGGCCAATGGTAGCAGGTTCGGCGATGAATGTTATGTTGGCCCGCTTTTGTATTTCGGGACTGTACGGGTCAACCACGTAAATGGGAACGCCTTTTTGAACCGCAAAGACCAGGCCCGCAGCTGGGTATACGTTCAGCGACGTTCCCACTACGATAAAAATGTCGGCCTCCTGAGTTACAGACGCAGCTATATCCATCATGGGTACGGCCTCGCCGAACCAAACGATGTGCGGACGCAGCTGCCCCCCTTTTTCGCAGCTATCCCCCATTTTGATCTCCCAGCCGTCGATGTCGTAAATAAGCGTTTCATCAACAGAGGAACGCGACTTGGCTAGTTCGCCGTGTAGGTGAATTACCCTGGACGAACCTGCTTTTTCGTGCAGGTTATCGACGTTTTGGGTAATGATAGTCACGTCGTATTGGGCTTCCAGCTTCACCAGGGCCAGGTGCCCCGCATTGGGCTGAACACTAAGAGCCTGTTTCCGGCGCTGATTATAGAAGTCCTGCACCAGCGTTGGGTTACGCTCCCAGGCTTCGGGCGTGGCAACATCCTCAATCCGGTGGTTTTCCCACAGGCCATCCGATGCTCGGAAAGTTGGAATACCACTTTCCGCACTGATGCCCGCGCCGGATAAAACAACAATTTTTTTCATAGGATTGGTAAGGCCTGTATTGATTTAGAGGTAGTTTCTTATTTATCGATAAAGTACGCTACGTGGCTTCTTATGTAGGCAATCTGGAGTTTCTGCAAGTTTTCTTTCCCCTGCAGGTCATAAAACTCGTCGTCAATTGTGCCTAATGGGTTGTCGTCGTATGATTTGGCAAAACCTTCCAGCGAACCATCCTGATACCTGATTATTTGTTCCTTATTCGTTTTATAAATCTCATTGGCTCTGAGGGCTAAATTTGCCAATCTCATTGCACCAACGAGGGTCAGCGCATCGGGTGTCAAGTCCGCGAATTGTCCACTTTGGTTAAAATAGTATTGATTAAATCCTCCATTATTCACTTCCGCTTCTAACACCCAGCTAATGTAAATAGCCTGCTGCGGTTTTGTCCAGCTCATAACGGTCTCATAGTCATGCTGTTGATCCCTGGGTAACTTTGTACTTAAATTGTCAAACACAGTTTGCAGCAGCGTACTATCAGGTGTGGCAGCAACAATTCCGGCTGTTAATTTGCTGTAAATCGGTCTGTTTTTGAAAACGTCAACCGACTTGATTATTGCTGCGTTCATGGTGTCAGTTCTACGGCTTGAGGTATCCTTGTTGCGCTGTTCCGAACAGCCAGACACCATTAATTGTGAAATGAGAAGTATTACTGTTATGAGCTTTCTATACGTTGGCATACGCTTCCTGCTACTCACTCAATATACGATTATTCCACGACAATTTCATCCGTAGCGAAGTAGGTTTTTTGCCCGGCATTGGGGTTCCGGCGGGGAAGTTGCCCGCGTTTTTGGCCAGTAGCGGGCGCGGGCCGTTTTGAAATCGGCCACTACCGGCAGAATGGCCCAGGGGCCGGTCATGTCATACGTGATGGGCTGGGTAAAAGCCTCTTTAAAATCGCTCCCGTCTTTGGAGAGAGCAATGTCGACCGAGGTGGGTGGGAAGCGTTTACCCAGGCCCGAACAGCGGGGTTTCTGGCTGGGGTTATCACAATGCGGGTAGCAGGGGTAAGGGCGAACTGACCCGCCTGACCGGAAAACTGGGCGGGAAAAGGAATAAGGTTGTACTGATAGTCGGCTGTTTGGGCAAAAGTAGGGGAGGGTAATAGGAAGAAAAGCAGCAGGTATTTCATGCAAACAGGCCGGTAGCGATTGGTTCGGGCGGCATATTAAGGAGGAATTTTTAACGCTGCGACAAACAAATGCCCTTCGGGTGGGGAGGGCATTTCACTAATCAGAAAATGAATGATGTCCCGTCAGGTAATGTAAACTTCACCTGACGGGACTGGAGACGCTTCGTCAGGACAGGTTTCCTGTCGACGGAAACTGGAGTGGTTACTTTTTTAGTATGCCACTGGCAACACTTTGGTTGATTAAGTGCTCCGCGTAGTTCCAAATGGTAGCTGAACCATTCTTGATAGCCTTTTTCTTATCATATACCTTTTGGTATCTCACATCAAATTCTACCCAAGTCCCACCATCATTTGACGTATTTTGTAGCAGTGGTTCAAACCTGTCCATTGCTTTGGCAAATTTCGCTTCATCCGTTAATCCTTCCTCAAACTCTTCCCAGATAGCAATAAATTCATCCGCTTGCTCCTGGGGTAATAGTCCAAATATTCGCTTTGCAGCAGCTAACTCTTCCTGGGTATTTGTGTGATTCTTTTGCGTGTCGTATATAAATGTATCGCCTGCATCAATCTCTACGATATCATGAATCAAAACCATTTTAATGACTTTCAACACGTCAATAGGAACATCTGAATGCGCTGATAAAACAATAGTCATCATGGCTAAATGCCAGCTATGTTCGGCGTCGTTTTCATGCCTGTTGCTGTTGAACAACCTGGTTTTGCGCTGTATATATTTGAGTTTGTCAATTTCTTTGATGAAATCGATCTGCTTCAAAAGGTTGTCAGTTTTCATTCTCGTTTACAATTGATTTACATGCCTGCCAGACAAAACTACGCGGATAACTCTTTTCGACCAATGGGGAGTTCAACTCGTCAACCGAATACCCGGAAATGAAAGTCAAACCTGCAAGCTGGTGTATTCGCTTTGTTAGACGCACTCCGAAAATGGAAATTCAAACCTGAGTACCAGGATGCGCTGCATAGCGCACGAAACCCACCGAACAAGACTTCATGGACTTTGCACCCATCCTGTTATGGTGCGCCAAACTGCGAAACTTCAATCGTCAAATTGTCAGTTACTTATAGTTTTTGTTGTGCCTTTTTATAACTTATGTTTCGTAACCAATTCATTGCGTCCTATACAATACCAGAAGCTATAAATCAGCACAAGATACTAATTCGTTAAAATGATGCCAGAGGACTGACATAAAAAAGACCTTCCAGCAAGAAGGTCTTTTTTATCGGATGAACAAAGCGGTTCCCGTTACGAAGTCATAGCGGAAATCGGTCTAATTACTTCTTCGCCACTGCCTTTCGGGTTGTGGTTGCCTTCTTAAGTGCGGCTGTGGTGGCTTTCGTTTTAGCAGGGGCTTTGGTTGCGGGTGCAGTTTTGGCGCCTTTTTTGGCCGTTACTTTAGACGGAGTTGGGTCGTCGCCTGCCAGCTTCAGACAGTCTTCGAGGGTCAGGCTGGCCGCGTCTACATCTTTTGGGATTTTAACGTTGCGTTTGCCCACCGCCAAATACGGACCATACTGTCCATTCATAACTTTAATGGCCGGATTCTCCGGGAATTCCTTAATGTATTTATTGGCCTCCGATACCCGTTTGGCGTCAATCAACTCAATGGCCCGTGCCAGCGTCATACCCGCCAGGCTTTCGTTGCGCGGGATAGAGATGTATTTGTCCTCGAACTTCACGTAAGGGCCAAAACGACCCTTGCCGGTTGAAACGGGTTTGCCTTCGTAATCGCCGATGGCTTCACTAACGGCTTCCGCCCGTTTCTGGGTAATAAGCTCCGTAGCCCGCTGGGCGTCGATTGTAAAAGGGTCATCCTCTTTGGTCAGCGAAACGAACTTACTGTCGTGCTTCACGTACGGGCCAAACTTACCGATGCCAATGGTCATGGGTTTGTCTTCGAAGAAACCCACTTCGCGGGGCAGCGAGAACAAATCCAGCGCATCCTGTAACGAGATGGTTTCAATCAACTGACCCTCGCGCAGGTTAGCGTACTGGGGTTTCTCGTCATCGGTCGACTCCCCAATTTGGGCGTAGGCACCGTATTTTCCCAGCCGGGCGGATATTTTCTTGCCCGAACGCGGGTCGACGCCCAGCACCCGTTCGCCCGTTTTGAACGATACGACGGAGGAGCCCTGAATGACTTCAATGTTTTTGTGAAAATCGCCATAAAAACTCTGGAGCATGGTCTGCCAGTTCATGCGGCCATCGGCAATCTCGTCAAATTCCTTCTCTACCGTTGCCGTAAACTTATAGTCTACAATGTCGGGGAAGTATTCGACCAGAAAATCATTGACCACGATACCCGTGTTGGTCGGGAACAACTTGGCTTTTTCAGACCCGAAGGTTTCCTTTCCGCTGGTTTCGCTGACGTTGTTTTGCCGGAGCGTGTACTCGATATACGTGCGCTCCTGACCGGGCTTATCCTGCTTCACTACATAACCCCGGTTCACGATGGTGGAGATGGTAGGGGCGTAGGTAGACGGACGACCGATACCCATTTCTTCCAGTTTTTTCACCAGCGATGCCTCGGCGTAACGCGGTTGCGGACGGGTAAATTTTTCGGTCGCTTTCATCTGACCCAAATCCAGTTTCTGCCCGATGGTGAGCGGGGGAAGCATGCCTTTGGCATCTTCGTCGTCCTCATCATCTTTCGATTCCAGGTACACTTTCAGGAACCCGTCGAATTTGATGACTTCGCCCTGGGCAATCAACTCCGTTGGGAAGTTTGCCGATTGCGTTTGACTGACTGTTTCGGCAAACGGGCTGTCATCCGGCGAACTTGGGGTTGACTTACCGGCACCAGCGGTTTTCATGTTGCCAATGCCAATCGTCACGGTAGTCCGTTCCAGTTGGGCGTCGGCCATTTGGGAGGCAATGGCGCGTTTCCAGATGAGTTCGTACAACCGTTTCTGGTCGCGGTCACCCCCGGCGTTGCGGTCATTGAAGTTGGTGGGGCGGATGGCTTCGTGGGCTTCCTGCGCCGATTCGTTCTTATTCTTGAAATGCCTCGTCTGCACGTACTGCTGACCAAACTCGGTACTGATTTCAGCAACGGCTTTTCCAACCGCTTCTTCCGAGAGGTTAATCGAGTCCGTCCGCATGTACGAAATCTTACCGGCTTCGTAGAGGTTTTGCGCAATCCGCATGGTACGGTCTACCGAATAGCCGAGTTTGCGGGAGGATTCTTGTTGTAGAGTAGAAGTTGTAAAGGGGGGCGCGGGTGATTTTTTGGCCGGGCGTGTCTCCAGGTTTTTAATGGTGAACGTTGCGCCAATGCAGGCTTCCAGAAACGCGCGGGCATCACCGGCAACGGGAAAGTTTTTGGGGATTTCGGCGTTCAGGACTTTATTGCCATCCACAATAAACTGCGCCGTTACCTTAAAGGACGATTTCGAATTGTGCTGGTCGATTTCGCGTTCCCGTTCTACCACCAGCCGCAACGCTACCGACTGCACCCGTCCGGCCGACAGGCCCGTGCTGCCCCCTTTAATTTTGCGCCACAGCACCGGGGATAGTTCATAGCCCACCAGCCGGTCCAGCACGCGACGGGCCTGCTGGGCGTTCACTAAATCGACATCGATGGTGCGGGGTGATTTAATCGCATTCTGGATGGCCGTCTTGGTAATTTCGCGGAAGACAATCCGCTTGGTATTGTCGCGCAGACCGAGGGCTTCTTTCAGGTGCCACGAGATGGCTTCCCCTTCGCGGTCATCATCCGTTGCCAGCCATACTTCATCAGATGACTTGGCGAGTGCCTTTAGTTCACTAACCAACTTCTTTTTATCAGGCGAAATTTCGTACGAAGGTTTGAAGCCATTGGTCACGTCAACGGCCATCCCATCTTTGGGCAGATCACGGACGTGTCCAAAACTGGACTTCACGGTAAAGTCTTTTCCGAGATAGCCTTCTATGGTCTTCGCCTTTGCCGGCGACTCCACAATGACTAAGTTTTTCGACATAATATGGTGTTCAGGTTGAAACTGTTTCCGCTGCCACTTGACTACGAATCGGCCAAATATAGACGCAAAAGCATAGACTTATGCAACTACATAAGGTGTATACGGCAAAAAGAATGGCGGAGATTGGTTATATATTTATAACACCATGTGTAGCTGCATCGTTCGGTTGTTCTATACCAAAAACGTATGTACGACCGGATTAGCCTTGTTTTTCGGGTACATGAAGACTCGCCTTTCGACTGAATAGAAATGTATTTGAACCCGTAGCTGGCGGGATAGGAAAACACTGATTTTCGGATGTGGCCCGCCCCATCTATCAGCTTGCTATGAGCATCTGAAGTCCGGTTTACTGCTGCTTATCCTCGAACGCACAACTGTCCTGAGCGATGTGCCCAGGACAGCTGTACGGGAGGTCTGGGATGCCTGATTTGATCAGGCGTTGACGGGAGCAACACCCAGTTGCTTCAGAATACCCAGTTCATCCGAGCTACCCCAGCGTTCTACCATCTTACCATTTTTAAACTTGCTGATCTGCAATCCGCGAAATCTGACTGATTTGCCGGTTGGGGCAATGCCCATAAAATCACCCTTGTGGGTACCCGTCGCAGTATAAGCGAAGGCTACATTATCGTCATCGGCCACTAATTGCTCTACCTCCAGTTTAAAATCCGGAAAGGCGGTGCGCATCATCGTGAAAAATTTGATGTATCCTTCCGGACCGGCAACCTGGCCGGGAGCTGGGTCATGATCGACAGAGTCACTGGCTACCAGATTGCGTATCGACTCTAGATTTCCTGTGTTAACGGCTTCACCAAATTTCTTCTGGGCATTTATATTCTGTTCATTGCTCATCAGCTGTTGTTTTTAACTTGTTTGTATGAACAAATACAACTGCCTGTTCGGAATTGTGTTTTGAAGGCTGCCAGATTTAACGGGTTTGCCGTATCGTGGTTAGTCTGGTAAATTATCGGGCGGGTAGCGTTGATGCGCCAGCTTACCAGTTACGTATTTGGCCCGTTTCTTAGGCACCTGTTCGCCATTATTGACAGTTTTTTTTCTACAATTGTCAGAACAAGGCTATCGGTGACGCCCCGACTCACAATACCTCTTTTGTAGGGTATTTTGTCAATAAATAGATGCCTAACTTGTTATCGTGCCCATATCCTGTAGGCGGCCCGAACCGTGTTTCAGCCCGTCAGTGTACACTGAAAAAGCTCGCTGAGGCACTATCCCTATCAATCCTGGGACTATTCCTTTCGGTTTTGGGACATTCTGTTGACCGGCTAATTAATTCGTGGTTTTATGCAATACATTAGCTGCCGGGATGCAATACCCGGGCGAGTTGATATGGGCCTTTAAACCACCCGTAAAACCGCAATGGCAGGGCTTGATTTCCTGGCCACGAGTTCGGTCGCTACCCTGAATTTTCTCTCTATTTTCACGTCAACCTTCTATGATCATGAGAACAAATACTTTCTTTCGTTCGGGCCTTGTAACGATGCTGTTGCTGACCTCCCTTTCGCTGCTGGCTCAAACCAACTATGTGGCTAACACGCCCAATTCAGCTACACCGGGTTCACAAAATACCCTGGTCGGTCCTTCTGCAGGTAATGTAACCATGACAGGAAGTACTAATACCTTTTTAGGAGGGTTTACGGGTGTAAACAACACAACGGGCAGTAAAAACGCGATAGTAGGAACATACGCAGGAGTCGGTAATGCATCAGGGAACAATAACACGTTCATGGGTTATGAAGCTGGTAACTCGAATAATGCGGGCAATACAAACACCTTTATGGGTTACCGAACCGGGCAGGCCAACAAGACAGGTAGTACAAATGTATTTGTCGGTGCCGAATCGGGTGTAAATAACACCACCGGCTACAGTAATGCCTATCTGGGTGTTTTGTCAGGTCGCGCTAACCAAACAGGACACAACAACGTGGCTATTGGGGATTCGGCAGGATTCAACAACACCGTCTCCAACAACACGTTCATTGGCAGCAAGACTGGCTATTCCAATACGACCGGCAGTTTTAACGTCTTTACCGGCGCTTACGCGGGCTACGAAAATACGACGGGCAGTTTCAACGTCATTTCGGGCTTAGACGCAGGTCACTTTAACACGACGGGCAGTTTCAACGCGTTTACAGGGCACCAGGCTGGGTATTTGAATACCGGGGGCAGTCGAAATGCCTTTGTGGGGTATCAGGCAGGCAGAGGTAACACGACGGGTGTGGACAACACGTTTATGGGTTATCAGGCTGGATATGAAAACACAACCGCTCCGAATAACACATTTATCGGTTCGGGTGCCGGCCGGTTCAATACGACGGGTGACAGTAATGTGTTCATGGGCTATCAGGCAGGTTATCTGAACACAACGGGCAGCAGCAACTCCTTCGTCGGCTTTGGTGCCGGTCTGCAAAACACAACGGGTAGTGCCAACACATTCATGGGGCACAGGGCCGGTTCGCTGAACACCACGGGCAACAGAAACACATTTGTGGGGTATAATGCCGGTTATCCAACGAGCACGGGGGAGGACAACGTATTTGTCGGCTCGTTCACCGGCTTTTCCAACACCACCGGCAGCAAGAATACGTTTATGGGCCAGAACACCGGTTCCAACAACACAAATGGCTATAGTAACGCGTTTCTGGGCAACGAAGCGGGCGTGAGAAACACCACTGGCTGGGAGAACGTTTTCTTGGGTGCCAGAGCAGGTATTAACAATACGACCGGCTTCAGAAATATACTTATTGGCAGCAGTGCTGGCCTAAGTAACACATCTGGATTTGGCAATATATCGATAGGTAGCAACGCTGGCGCTTCAGGTGTTTACAATACATTTTTAGGCAGTCAGGCAGGTCTGGCTAACACATCAGGTTATGATAACATTTTTGTCGGATATAACGCCGGTGTTCGCAGCACCACGGGCCACTCCAACACGTACATGGGTAAGGAGGCTGGTCAATTTAACACAACCGGCACCAAAGATGTCTTTATGGGTTACCAGGCTGGCAACACAAACACTACCGGTAACAACAATACTTTTCTGGGTTACCAGGCCGATGCCGGATCAGGCAATCTGGATAACGCCACGGCCATCGGCAACAACGCCAAAGTCAACATCAGCAATGCCCTCGTACTGGGCAACAATGCCAACGTAGGTATCGGTACAAGCAACCCCACCAGCAAACTCCACCTCACCAGTGGCGTGGCCAACCAAGCGGGATTACGATTAGAGAACCTCACCAGCGGCTCCCCCGCCACCGCCCTCAACCAGACCAAATTCCTCACCGTCGATGGTAGCGGCAACGTCATTCTGGGCAGCACCAATGGCAGCAGTGCCCGTGTGGCCGCGGAGGACGCCCTCTGGGAGCGGTCGGGGGAGTTGGTGCGCAACAGGGCCGGGGGCGTGGTGATTGGTGAAGGGGTGAGCAAGACCCCGGCGGGCTACAGCCTGTACGTAGGTCAGGGGTTGCTGGCCGAGAAGGTGAAAGTGGCCATCAAGAACACCGACGACTGGAGCGATAAGGTTTTTGCCCCGGGCTACCGGCTGGCTCCGCTGGGTGAGGTGGCACAGTACATTCAGCAGCATCAGCACCTGCCGGGTATTGCCTCGGCGGAGGAAGTGGTGAAGGAGGGTATGGACGTGGCGAAGATGAATGCCAAACTACTGGAGAAAATAGAAGAACTGACCCTTTACGTCGTAACCCTGCACAATGAGGTTGAACAACTCCGTCAGCAGCGTACCCAACCCGTAAAGAAAAGTAATACACTACGCAGAAAGTCAACCTTATAACACGACCGAATCATGAAAAGACTACTGATTACCCTTGCTTTTTTGCTAGCCTACGTGGGCGCCTTTGCACAGGGAAATGTCCGCACGGCTACTCTTACTCAGTCTGTAACAGCCGGGACCGTTCGCGAAGACCAGGCCATCGACCATCTGACCGCTGTTAATGTAGTGGAGACCAGGGCTACAGTTCGTTACACGGCTGGCCAGTCGGTCACGCTACAGCCGGGTTTTGTGGCGCAGGCAGGCTCCGTCTTCCTGGCAACGATACAGCCCGCAACGAGTGCCCTGTCGGTTGAACCCGGCACCACACTAACGGTCAGGGCGTTCCCGAATCCGTTTGAAACCACAACGACGGTAGAATATAGTTTGCCTGAATCACTCCGCGTCAGGCAAACGCTTACGGATGCCCATGGGCGTATGATCCGGCAATCAGACGGACAGGCGGTTGAACCGGTCGGTACACACCGCACAGTACTCGACCTGAGTCGCCTGCCCGTTGGCGTGTATCTGTATCAGGTAGAAACCGGTAAGGATAACCAGGTTTTGAGGCTGATAAAAAAGTAACTGGTTCCGAAAGAACGGTCTGAGCCAGCAAGGCATAGCAATTCTCCGCTGTGCCTTGCTGGCTTACTGTGTATTACTTCAGCAAACTCAAATCCGGCTGGGCGTATTTGTAGACTTTGAAATAGAGGGTTGTTTTGGTTTGGTGAACACCCTCGATGCTCGATAGATCGCTCACAAACTGCACCAGGTGGGCATTGTCCGGGCACATTACATCCACTTCCAGGTCGTACTCACCCGAGGTGCTGGCTAAAAAGCTAACCTCGGGGCGGCTGGCAATGGTTTGGGCAACCGACTCCTTCAAGGTGGCCGGTCGAACATATACCGCGATGTGAGCGTAAGCCCCAAAACCGGCCTTGTCAGGATCAATCCGACCAATGATGCTGATGATGCCGTCGTCGATCAGGCGGTTCAGCCGGGTTCGCGCCGTTCCAACCGATACGTTCAGCCGGTCGGCCATGTCGGTAAACGACATCCGGCCATCTTGTTGAAGACAGGAAAGCACACCGAAGTCCAAGTCGTCCAGTATGAGTTGCGTTTTCTCCACGGCAATAAATTTTCCTAAAAATAATAGATTTAATTGCCGGGTTACTGACTTTTTTTTAGTTTGCATCTTATTATACTGCAAAATATGCAGTTGTCGGCGTAAACTATATGAAGTACACCCCGGTTCAAAATTACAGCAATGGGCAATTTGTGGCAGCCGCCACCGACCGGACCTTACCCATTATCTCTCCGGTAGATGGCTCCCTGCTTTCTACCGTTCCTCTGTCGACAGGGACGGATTTGGCAACCGCCGTAGAAGCGGCCAAAAAAGCCTTCCCAGCCTGGAGTCGAACCACCATTAAGGAGCGGGTGCAGGTCTTTTACCGCTACAAAGCCCTGCTGGAGAAAAACCTGAAAGAATTGGCCCTGCTGATTCAGGAAGAAAACGGGAAAACCTACGAGGAAGCCGTAGCCGAAATTGAAAAAGGGGCAGAACTGGCCGAGTTTGCCTGCTCCCTGCCCCAACTCGTTACGGGCGAAATTCTGGAAGTGAGCCGGGGCGTCGAATGCCGGACGGAACATGTACCGCTAGGCGTGGTGGCGAGTATTGTCCCGTTCAATTTCCCTAGCATGGTCCCCAACTGGACTATTCCCAATGCCATTGCGCTGGGTAACTGCATGATTCTAAAACCCTCCGAAAAAGTGCCGCTTAGCGTGGGTCGACTGGCTGAACTGCTACAGGAAGCCGGACTGCCGCCGGGGGTATTCAACGTGGTGCATGGCGACCGGGAAATTGTAGAAGCCATCTGCGACCACCCCGACATTGAAGCCGTATCCTTCGTTGGTTCCACCAAAATCGCGAAAGCAGTGTACAAACGGGCTACGGGAAACCTGAAACGATGCCTGGCCCTGGGTGGAGCTAAAAATCACCTGATTGTGTTGCCCGACGCCATCCCTGGCATGACCGCCCAAAACATCACGGCTTCCATGGCGGGTTGCGCCGGTCAGCGGTGCATGGCGGCTTCGGCCATGGTGGCCGTTGGCCCCGTCGACCATATTATTGAGAAACTTTGTGAAGAGGCCCGGAAAGTGGTACCCGGCCAGAACCTCGGTGCGGTGATAAACCGGGAGTCGAAAGACAGAATAGAACACTACATTACCGAAGCCGAAAGTCAGGGCGCTAAGGTGCTGGTCGACGGTCGTAATCCAACGGTGGCCGGGAAAGAAAACGGTACCTACGTGGGACCAACGGTAATTGACTATGTAACGCCCGACATGGCCATCGCCAGAGAAGAAATCTTCGGGCCGGTCATCAGCATCATGCGTACCAACACAGTGGACGAAGCACTAGCCATCGAAAACGCGAATCCGTACGGCAATGCTGCGTCGGTGTTTACGCAAAATGGTGGCATGGCCCGGTACGTCATGGATAAAGCCAGTGCCGGGATGGTAGGCGTTAACGTGGGCGTTCCTGTTCCCCGTGAGCCTTTTTCCTTTGGTGGCTGGAACGAGAGCCGCTTTGGGGTAGGCGACATTACCGGCAAAAGCTCCATCGAATTCTGGACAAAACTCAAGAAGAGCACCACCAAGTGGAACCCCGAAGCCGGGATAAACTGGATGAGTTAATCAAAACTGTTTGACGTTCGTCGTTTGAGGTTTGATGTTAGTTTATACGCTAACATTCTTGCGTCAGCTAACGTCAAACTACGAACATCAAACTACAAACTTTATGCTTGACACCGCCACGCTTTCCGAAACGCAGGACGTACTACAGGATAGTTTTGACTACACGGTATTTGCCTGGAGCAAACAGAAAAACATTTCGCCCATAGCCGTCAAATATGGTAAAGGCGTTTACCTGTACGACTACGACGATAAGCGCTACCTCGACTTTTCGTCGGGCCTGATGAACGTGAACATCGGCCACGGCGACCAGCGTATCACCGATGCCGTGGTCCGGCAGATGCAGGAAGTGAGCTACGTGACACCTTACTGCGTAACCAAAGTGCGGGGAGAACTGGGTAAAAAGATGGCCGAGATATGCCCCGGTGACCTGAATAAAGCCTTCTTCACCCTGTGCGGAGCCACCTCCAACGAAGCCGCCATCAAACTGGCCCGGTTGTACACCGGTCGCCATAAGATTCTGAGTCGTTACCAGTCGTACCACGGGGCTACCTACGGCACCCTGTCCGTTGGGGGCGACCCCCGCAAGATCCCCGACGATTCTCAACAGGCACCCAACTTCGTACACATCGACATCCCGTACAAATACCGCTGGAATCACGACGAAGCCAGTATGCTGACCGATTCCGTGGCGCAACTGGAGCGGATCATTGCCTACGAAGGGCCGGGTACGATAGCCGCCATTATGCTGGAAGGCGAATCGGGTACGTCGGGTTGTTTGCAGTACCCGGTGGGCTACATGGCCGCCGTGCGGGACATATGCGATAAACACGGGATGCTGCTAATTATCGACGAAGTGATGAGCGGGTTTGGTCGGACGGGGAAGTGGTTTGGGTTTGAAAACCACGGTATCGTGCCCGATATGGCGACGATGGCCAAGGGAATCACCAGTGGCTATATCCCCTTTGGGTGCCTGATGGTGACGGATAAAATTGCTTCCCGCTACGACGATACCGTGCTGGCAACGGGCATGACTTACGCGGCCCACCCGGTGGGATGTGCGGCTGCGCTGGCAAACATCAACATTTATGAGACTGATAACCTGATCGAAAACGCGGCCGAAATGGGTACTTACGTAGCGGCTCAGGCTGAATTGATGAAGCAGAAACACCCCAGCATTGGCGATTTCCGGACGACGGGTTTACTGGGCTGTTTTGAAGTGGTCAAAAACCGAACGACTAAAGAGCCAATGGCACCCTTCAATGCTAAACCAGACGAAATGGCCGTGATGAGTAAGGTAGCCGCAAAAATTAAGGAGTTGGGCATGTACACGTTTGTGCGCTGGAGTTATATCTTCGTGGCACCACCCCTGTGCGTTACGAAGGAGCAAATCGACGAAGGCCTGGCCATCATCAGCGAAGCCCTGAAAATTGCCGATGCGTACGTGGACTAACTGAAAATCGCCCTGCTATGCCGGAACTAACCGAAGCCCCCATTGCCGAATCGGCTGCGCTCTACAGCGAGGATTTGGCCCCTATACCCGCGTCGAAACGAACGTGGACGACCTGGAATTACGCGGCCCTATGGATCAGTATGAGCCTGTGTATCCCTACGTATATGATGGCCAGTTCGCTCATTCAGGGGGGGATGAACTGGTGGCAGGCCATTTTGACTATTTTTCTGGGGAACAGCATTGTGCTCATTCCGATGGTGCTGAACGGCCGTGCGGGGGCCAAATACGGCATTCCGTTTCCGGTATTGGTCCGGTCCAGTTTTGGTACCAAAGGGGCCAATATTCCGGCGTTACTCCGGGCCATTGTCGCCTGTGGCTGGTTCGGTATCCAGACCTGGATTGGTGGTTTTTCTATCTACCAGATGCTGAGGTTATGGATACCCTCGCTGGAGACACTGCCGACCGTTTTTCCAGCTTCCTTCGGGTTAGAAACGGGTCCGGCTATCTGCTTCTTTTTGTTCTGGTTGCTCAATATGTATGTCGTGTACCTTGGTGTCGATAGCATCCGGAAACTGCTGGTTTTCAAAGCCTTTTTTCTGCCAGTGGCCGCTCTGGCGTTACTCTGGTGGGCCATCTCAGCCGGTAATGGACTAGGACCTATCCTGGAGCAACCCGCCAAATTCACATCTACGGCAGCCTTTTTTGCGTTTTTCTTCCCGGCCCTTACCGGCATGGTCGGTTTCTGGGCTACCCTGTCGCTGAACATCCCCGATTTTACCCGCTACGCCGTCAGTCAGAAAGCGCAGGTTACCGGGCAGATTATCGGCCTGCCACCAGCCATGACGCTGTTTTCGTTCATCGGCGTAGTGGTAACGTCGGCTACCACAATTATTTACGGCACCACTATCTGGGACCCGCTCGTTCTGGCCGGGAAATTTGACAGTAAACTGCTGGTTAGTCTCGCCATGATTGCCGTGGCTATCTCTACGCTGGCCACTAACATAGCGGCCAACATCGTTAGTCCGGCCAATGATTTTGCCAATCTGGCTCCCGCGAAAATCGACTTCCGAAAAGGGGGATACATTACGGGTGTGATTGGCATTCTGATTTTTCCCTGGAAGCTCATTGCCGACCCCACGGGCTTTATTTTTACGTGGCTGGTGGGCTACTCCAGCCTGCTCGGTCCGGTAGGAGGGATCATGATTGCTGATTATTTCTTCCTGCGGAAACAGCAGCTCCGGGTTGGTGATTTGTACAGCGAAACGGGGATGTATACCTTTAGGAAAGGCTTTAATACGGCCGCTATCATAGCTCTATTACTCGGTATTCTGCCCAACATTCCTGGCTTTCTGACGACGATACAAGTTATTCCGGCTGGTAGCGTTCCCGGCTGGATTTCGCAATTGTACAACTACGCCTGGTTTGTTGGATTCTTTGTGAGCGGTGGAGTGTATCTGGTATTGATGGATAATCGTTTATTTAACCGTCAGATAAGCCAGGGTTTGCCTGTTGAGCATCCTTCGGTCAAATATGTCAACTAATTTTACGGACTAAGAGATAACCATTTATCAAATCAAGCGGAAGGATCATGACTGCACAGACAACCAAAATGATTCTACAATCGATGATTACCCTTTCCAGTGCAGCACTCGGCTTGGTGGCGGCCCTTGCCTGGAATGATGCCATTAAGGCTACGATTAAACTGTTACTGAGTGGTAATGACGGCCTGGCATCAAAATACATTTATGCCGTTGTGGCAACGGTTGTTGCGGTGGTGGTTGTCCTTCTCTTAACCAATGTTGCTGCCAGAGTAGGGGGTGAGGCCATCATTAAGCGGGAAGTTGATTCATAGGGTATCTTGCCGGTAGTCATTACGTTTAGTGCAGCTGTAAACCATAAAAAGAGGTATCCGTGGGTTCATATGCACGTACTACTGAACGGCATCGAAACGATTTACATTAATGAGCATACTCATCAAGAATGGCCGCATCGTTACCGCCACGGACGATTACGTAGCCGATATCTTTATAGATGGCGAAACCATTTCAGCTATCGGAAAGAACCTGCCGATGCAGGCCGATAGGACGATTTATGCTACGGGTAAACTGGTATTTCCCGGTGGTATCGACCCGCACGTGCATCTGGACATGCCGTTTATGGGTACCTTTTCGAGCGACACGCACGAAACAGGCACTCGGGCAGCCCTGCATGGCGGCACAACCACAGTGATTGACTTTGTGTTGCAAAAGCAGGGACATTCGCTGAAAGAAGCCCTGGCCGACTGGAATTCCCGTGCCAGAGGAACCACCGTGGGGGACTATAGTTTTCACATGGCCGTGACCGATTTCAACGAAAATACGAAAGCTGAAATTCGGGAAATGGTGGAAGAGGAGGGAATTACATCCTTCAAAACCTTCATGGCCTACAAAGGGGCGCTGATGATTGACGATAGTCAGATGATTGGCCTTATGCAGGAAGTGAAAAAGCAGGGCGGTATGGTGACGGTGCATGCCACCAATGGTGATGTTATCGATTACCTCGTGGCCAAACACCGGTCCGAGGGGAAACTGTCGCCCCTGTACCATTACCTGTCGCAACCCGAAGTGACGGAAGCGGAAGCCAGCGGCCGCTTTGCCGACATGGCCGATTATACCGGTTGCCCCGGCTACATTGTTCACCTGACCTGCGAGGGTGCCCTGAATGCCGTTCGGAATGCCACCCGGCGTAACCAAAAAGTATTTGTCGAGACCTGCATTCAGTACCTGATTCTGGATGCCTCGCTTTATGAAAATGAGGCCGAGGGAGCCAAGTGGGTTATGAGTCCACCGTTGCGGGAGAAAAAAGACCAGCAAACCCTGTGGGCAGGTATCAACCAGGGCCTGGTGCAGGTGGTAGCCACTGACCACTGCCCATTCATGTGGGAACAGAAACTAATGGGGAAAGACGATTTCTCAAAGATTCCCAACGGACACCCGGCCATCGAAAACCGGATGGAACTGCTCTACAGCGAAGGGGTTCACAAAGGCAGGATTACCCTGAATAAATACGTGGAAGTAGCCTGCACTAACCCGGCAAAAATCTTCGGCATGTTCCCCCGCAAGGGAGCCATTGCCGTGGGTAGCGATGCCGACATTGTTATTTTTGACCCGGAAGAAAGACATATGCTTTCGGCCGGAACGCACCACATGAACGTTGATTATTCGGGCTACGAAGGCATGGAGCTGACCGGCAAAGTGAAAACCGTTTTGCTGCGCGGCACCGTTGCCATTGATGATAATACCTGTCTGGTCGACAAAGGGTACGGACAGTTCATCAAGCGAAATAAAGTGAGCGGGAAGATATGAGGGCGGTTTACGGTTTATGGTCTTCGGTTTACGGTTGGCTGACGCGTCATCATTTTTGCGTCAGCCAACCGTAAACCGAAGACCATAAACCGTAAACTATAAACTATAAACCACCTAAAAGAGATGCCAAGAATCATTAAATCGGGCTTAATCCAAATGAGTCTGCCCATGACCGAAGGGGAAGGGACGATTGAGGAAATTAAGGAAGCGATGGTGCAGAAGCACATTCCACTCATCGAAGAAGCCGGTCAGAAAGGCGTGCAGATTCTGTGTCTGCAGGAAATATTCAACACGCCTTATTTCTGTCCGGGGCAGGATAGTAAATGGTATGCCTCCGCCGAATCGGTGCCCGGCCCCACCACCGACCGTATGGCCGAATACGCCAAAAAATACAACATGGTCATCATTGTGCCGGTGTATGAGAAAGAGCAGCCGGGGGTACTGTACAACACGGCGGCTGTGATTGATGCCGACGGCACCTATCTGGGCAAATACCGCAAAAACCATATTCCGCACACGTCGGGTTTCTGGGAGAAATATTTCTTTAAACCCGGTAACCTGGGCTATCCGGTTTTTGAAACCAAATACGCCACTATCGGCGTCTACATCTGCTATGACCGCCATTTTCCCGATGGAGCGCGGTGTCTGGGGCTGAATGGTGCCGAAATAGTCTACAATCCGTCGGCTACGGTAGCAGGATTGTCGCAGTATCTCTGGAAACTGGAGCAGCCCGCCCATGCCGCGGCCAATGGCTATTTCATGGGCTGTATCAACCGCGTTGGTGAAGAGAAACCCTGGGATCTTGGCCGCTTCTACGGCACCTCGTATTTCGTGGACCCACGCGGCCAGATTTTTGCTACGGCTTCGGAAGATAAAGACGAGCTGCTCATCACCGACTTCGACCTCAACATGATTGACGAAGTCCGCAACACGTGGCAGTTCTTCCGGGACAGACGCCCGGAGACGTATGATAAACTGGTGGAGTTGTAGATGAATGATGAATGATGAATGATGAATGATGAATGATTTCATAACCCACCATCACAATGAAAAAGGATAATGCCGTTCTTGACAAAAGTTTTCGCTTTGCCATCCGTGTAATTCGACTATATCAGCATCTCATAGATAGCAAAAAAGAGTTTGTCCTGAGTAAGCAAATGTTGAGGTCTGGTACATCAATAGGTGCTAATGTTCGTGAAGCAGACAATGCGGAAAGTAAAGCAGATTTTATTCATAAATTGGGAATTGCCCAGAAAGAAACGGATGAGACAATGTACTGGCTTGAATTACTCAAGGAGACAGACTATCTCATTGGCCATGAATTCGATAGTATTCACCAGGATGCAAATGAGTTACTGAAACTGATTCGAAGCATTATTATCACCAGTAAAAATAATCGTTGACGGAATGGGGAAAAAGAATCCTATCATTCATCATTTATAATTTATCATTGATACAAAGTGGCCATACAGAACAACCGGCTCACGACAGAGCAGTACGAGCAGAATTTCAGCGATATTCATCCGCCCTTCGACTCACGGGAAGCGGCTTTGGTGGAAGCGAATCGCTGTCTGTTTTGCTATGATGCCCCCTGTACCAAAAGCTGCCCGACGAGCATCGATGTTCCCAAGTTTATCAAGCAGATTACGACGGACAACATAAAAGGGTCGGCCTATACCATCCTGGATGCCAACATTATGGGGGGCGGCTGCGCAAAAGTGTGCCCGGTAGAAAAGCTGTGCGAAGGTTCCTGCGTCTTCAACCTGATGGATGAACCGCCCATTCCCATTGCCAAACTCCAGCGGTATTCCACCGAAAAAGCCATTGCCCACAAGTGGCCGCTGTTCCAGCGCAAACCATCTACGGGGCGGAAAGTAGCGGTCGTGGGGGCAGGTCCGGCTGGTTTGAGCTGCGCCCATGCGCTGAGTCGGGAAGGGGTAGACGTGACCATTTATGAGAAAGAAAGTAAAGGCGGTGGGCTGATGACTTATGGGATTGCGGCTTATAAAGTAACCCCCGAATTCTGCGAAGAGGAGGTCAATTTTATTACCTCGCTGGGGGGTATCGATATTAAGTATGAACAGGAACTGGGCAAAACCATTTCACTGGACGAGTTACGGGCCAACTATGATGCAGTCTACCTCGGTATCGGTGTGGGCGTGGCCCGGCAACTAAACATTCCGGGTGAGGACCTAACGGGTGTAGAAGATGCCATCCGGTTCATCTACGACATTCGCGAACGGGGCTATCCGTCCGTTCCCATTGGCGACAAAGTTGCGGTAATTGGTCTGGGTATGACGGCCATCGATGCCGCTACACAGGCCAAACGACTGGGGGCTAGTGAAGTAACCATTGTATATCGCCGGACCCAGGCCGAAATGCCGAGCACCGAAGTAGAACTGAATCTGGCTAAACTGGACGGGTGCAACCTTATCTGGCTGGCCTCGCCCAAGGAAATAAAAGGTGAAAACGGACGCGTTACCCAACTCATTTGTAGCGTCATGGAAATGGGGGTACCCGATACCAGCGGGCGTCGCTCACCCGTAGAAACCGGCAAAACGATTGCGCTGTATGTCGACATGGTCATCAAAGCCGCCGGTCAGGTCCCCTACGAAGCATTGGTCAGCACCAACCAGTTAGACCACTGGAACGGCAAAATCGCCATTAACGGGGAGGCCACCAACCTGCCCGGCGTGTTTGCCGGTGGCGACTGCGTCAACGGCGGAAAAGAAGTGGTCGACGCCGTGCAGGCGGGGAAAGACGGTGCGAAGGCGATTTTAAACTTCATACAGAGCGAATGAGTGCAAGAGCGAAAGAGTGAAATGCTGACGCAGGTCCCTTCCTCTATTCGCTCTTGCACTCATTCGCTCATTCACTCATTAAAAAGTGGCTGACTTAAGCGCAAACTTCCTGGGTATCAAATCGCCGAACCCATTCTGGCTGGCGAGTGCCCCACCAACGGATAAACAGTATAACGTGCTCCGTGCCTTTGAAGCGGGTTGGGGGGGCGTAGTCTGGAAAACTCTGGGCAGTCAGGTGAAGAACGTCTCTTCCCGCTATTCGGCGGTTGATTACGGCGGTCATAAAGTGATGGGATTCAATAACATCGAGCTTATCTCCGACCGTCCTCTGGACATTAACCTCCGCGAGATTGCCGAGTGCGTTCGCCTGTTTCCCGACCGGGCAATGGTGGTGTCGCTCATGGCCGACAACAGTCGGGAGAAATGGCACGAACTGATTGCGCAGGTGGAAGATACCGGTGCCCACGGACTGGAACTCAACTTCGGATGCCCGCACGGGATGACCGAGCGGGGCATGGGTGCCGCCGTGGGGCAGGACCCCGAAATTGCTAAAATGGTGGTGGAATGGGTGATGGAAAGAGCTACCATCCCGGTCATTACCAAGCTGACACCCAACGTGCATTCGGTGGTGCCAACGGGCCGGGCATCGGTGGAAGGTGGTACCCATGCGCTTTCCCTGATCAACACCATTCAGTCGATAACGGGCGTGGATCTGGACACGTTTGTGCCCAATCCGTACGTGGCTGGCAAATCGGTGTATGGTGGGTATTGCGGCCCGGCGGTGAAGCCTATTGCCCTGAAAATGCTGACGACCATCGCGCAGGACCCGGTTACGGCCCGCGTTCCGGTGTCGGGGATTGGTGGCGTAAGCACCTGGAAAGATGCCGTCGAGTTTATGCTGTTGGGGGCTTCCAACGTGCAGGTTTGCACCGCCGTGATGAAGCACGGGTTCAGGATTGTGGAGGATATGATTGATGGTATGAACAACTGGATGGACGAAAAAGGCTTCAAAACCCTCGATGACTTCATTGGTAAATCTGTCCCGACCATTACCCACTGGGAAGACCTGGATATCAACTACCACATCGTTGCCAACATCGACCAGGACAAGTGTATTCACTGCGGCCTGTGCTACATTGCCTGCGAGGATACCTCCCACCAGTCCATCAATCTGACGTATGGTAACCCCTATAACACCTACTCTATCAAAGAAGATGAGTGCGTAGGTTGTAATTTGTGTAAATTAATTTGTCCGGTGGATAGTTGCATCACCATGGTAGAGCAGCGCAAGGGCGATGAATACCTGAACTGGAAAGAATTCCAACAGCGCGGAATGCCGCTGAATGACCACTGATTTACGCACGGATACCCTATGAGCGAACCCATTGACGCGAAAGCTACCCGTCTCGTTTACGGTCTGGACGATACCGTTCCTCTGGTTCCGGCGCTTCTGGTGAGTGTGCAGCAGGTGGGGGCTATGGTTGTTGGCACCATCACCCCGGCACTGATTTTGTCGGGTATTCTACATTTCAGTCCACAGGTTACGGCCTATCTGGTCAGCATGGCACTGGTCGCATCGGCACTGGGTACATTTCTACAGACTATGCGATTTGGCTTTGTTGGGTCGGGGCTGCTCAGCATCACCGGTACCAGTTTTGCCTTTCTGGCCCCATTGATTCAGGCGGGTACTACGGGCGGACTGCCACTTATGGTGGGTATGTCGCTGGCCGGAACGCCAGTACAACTGGTACTGGCCCCCTTTTTACCCAAACTGAAACGCGTATTTACCCCACTGGTTTCCGGGATCGTTGTGTTGCTGATCGGCCTTTCGCTTATTCCGACGGGGATGCGGAGTATTGCCCGCCTACCGGCCGAAGGCGCACCGGGCTGGAGTGGGGGACTGATTGCCCTGGTCGTGGTTATCGTTATGATCACTGCGCAGTCCATTGGCAAAGCCTGGGCGCGAATGGCCGCTGTACTGATTGGCGTAGCTACCGGCTATATTCTTTGTGGGGTGATGGGCTGGCTTCAAACGCCCGAACCGGGTGACGGCTCCTGGCTGACGGTGCCGCAACTTTTCCCGTATGGACTGGCGTTTCAATGGGAGTTGTTAGTTCCTTTTGCGTTTATTTACCTCGTCTGTGTGCTGGAAGCCATGGGTGACATTACCGCTACGTCGCAGCTCTCTGGTTTGCCCACGACCGGCCTCGACCACTGGGCCCGGATTCGGGGTGGTGTCGTAGCGGACGGACTTACCTGCATCAGCTCCACGCTGATTGGTGGATTTCCGAGTGCTACCTATGCCCAAAACAACGGCGTTATTCAAATGACAGGCGTAGCAGCCCGCCGAATTGGCTGGATCATGGCCATTATGCTGCTCTGTCTGGGACTTTTTCCGCCGGTAGGCCGCTGGATAACGGTCATGCCGCCCTGCGTGTTGGGCGCGCTGGCCATCATGCTTTTTGGGCTGGTGGCGGTATCTGGTTTACGCCTGATGATGTCGGGAGGGCTATCACAACGGGACGCGCTGATTGCCGCTATTTCACTGGGTATTGGTATTGGCGTTCCGTCGCAGGCCGAGTGGCTGAAAACACTACCGACAGTGGTTCAAACGTTTTTAGAGTCCGGGGTTTCGGCTGGTGGATTAGCCGCGCTGCTGCTTAATCTATTGATACCAACCGGCAACAAAACAAATAGGCTGGAAGAAAACCCCGCCGAGGTGGTCTAATAATAGTATAGTCAATTCAAGCGCTTGATAACGTTCATCCTAAATAACAGAGAAGTGAGTACCACTATGCCATCCGGCACGGCGGTACTCGATTTTGTGCGGTACAATCAATACCTGACCGGTACGAAAATTGGTTGCCGCGAGGGCGATTGTGGTGCCTGTACGGTACTAGTCGGTGAGGTATCAACGGGGGAGTTACGGTACCGTACGGCTACCTCCTGCCTGATGCCGCTGGGTAATGCGCACGGTAAGCACATCGTTACCGTTGAAGGGCTAAACATGAATGAACTGAACCCGATACAGCAGGCTATGGCCGATGAGTCGGCGACGCAGTGCGGCTTTTGTACGCCTGGTTTTGTGGTGTCGATGGCTGGATTCTGCCTGAGTAAAAAAGCCCCGACCACGGCAAATGCCATTGCGGCCGTTGATGGCAATATTTGCCGGTGTACGGGTTACAAATCCATCGAGCGGGCGGCTGCGCGGGTGGCTCAATTGCTGGCAGATAGGAGTGAAGAAGCTCCAGCAAACTATGCTGCAAGCCAGGCCATTGTACCGACTTATTTTTCGACTGTTGCCGACCGGCTTCAGGCATTGGCGTTAAACCTCAATGGCGAACTAACGAACGAGAACCCGGCCGCTCATCGGGTTGGGGGAGGCACAGATGTATACGTGCAGAAGCATGACGAAATCAGGGACGCGTCCATCCGGTTTTTGTTCGATACCCCTGGTTTAAAAGGTATCCGGCAGGCCGGTAACCAGTGCCTGATGGGCGCATCAACGACGGTAACGGACCTTATCGAGTCGCCGATTATACAGGCTCATTTTCCTGATTTTCGTCAGTACACAAAGCTGATTTCATCCACGCCCATCCGCAACATGGCAACCATTGGTGGTAACTTCATCAATGCGTCACCCATCGGCGATTTCACCGTTTTCTTTCTGGCACTGGACGCTACCCTGACCTTCAGTGATGGACATCCGTTACGGGAGTTACCCCTGCGCGATTTGTACCTGGGCTATAAAACGCTGGACAAACGACCCGACGAATGGCTGGAACAAATTAGTTTTACCCTACCCGACAAAAACACCCGGTTCAATTTCGAGAAAGTCAGCAAACGGACGCACCTCGATATTGCCAGCGTTAACTCGGCCATGAGCATCCTGGTTGAGGATGATGTTGTCACATCCGTCAGGTTATCGGCCGGGGGCGTTGCGCCCATTCCAAAACAGTTGACAAAAACGGCAACGTTTCTAACCGGAAAACGGCTCACCGAGGCACTGATTCTGCATGCAACGGCTGTTGCCCAAACTGAAGTTTCGCCCGTCAGCGATGCCCGTGGTACGGAGATGTACAAGCGTTTGCTGCTGAGCCAACTTATTAAGGCGCATTTTATAAAGTTATTTCCGGAATTGAAAGTGGAGCAGTTGCTGAGTACTTCGATGCTATAGTATGTACTGGAAAAAGTCAAAGAAGCCGCTGCTACAGACTACTTGCTGTGCAACGGCTTCTCTATATCGTATTCAATCGTAATTAGGCCGATGCCAGCGACTTTTCTTTCTGCGTATTAATGGCTTCGAGCAATTTGTCGTATGGTTTGTTGAATTTCTCAATGCCTTCATCTTCCAGCTGCTGACTGATACTTTTTAAATCAATACCTGCCTTCTGTACGCGCTCCAACGCCTGCGTGGCTTTGTCGAGGTCGTCTTCCAGCCGGGAAGCCGCTTTCCCATGATCGCGGAAGGCTTCGAGAGTTTCCATCGGAATGGTGTTCACGGTCTTTGGGCCAATCAGAGCCTCCACGTATTTTACATCCGAAAAAGAGGGGTCTTTACTACTGGTGCTGGCCCATAACAGTCGCTGGGGCTTGGCGCCCTTTGCCTGCAGTTTTCTAAACCGGTCGCTGCTGAATTCGCGCTTGTAGATTTCGTAGGCTTTACGGGCCAGTGCAATGGCAACCTCCCCTTTCAGGTCGCCCAGCCCTTTTTCGTGTAGCAGGGGGTCAACCAGCACGTCGATGCGGCTGAGGAAGAAACTGGCAACGGAGGAAATCTGATCTACTATCTGGCCCTTCTCAACCCGCTCCTCCAGCCCCGACATATAGGCGTCGACAACGGCCTCGTACCGCTCCAGGCCAAACAGCAGCGTAACATTGATGTTTATTCCATCACTGATGCTTTGCCGAATAGCAGGCAGGCACTGGGCCGTACCCGGAATTTTGATCATCACGTTATCCCGGTCTACCGCTCGCCAAAGTGCCCGCGCCTGTTTGATGGTACCATCTGTATTCAAGGCCAGATGCGGAGAAACCTCCAGGCTCACATAGCCATCAGCTCCCCGTACCTCTTCATCGTAAACCGGTTTAAACAGATCGGCAGCCTGCTGAATGTCGGCAACGGCCAGCCCGTAAAAAATGTCCTCATTGGGTTTGCCCTCCTGCGCGAGCTTTTTAATATCCTCGTCGTAGTCGGAACCGCTGCTGATCGCTTTCTCGAAAATAGCCGGGTTGGACGTAAGCCCCCGAATACCGTCTTCGTCGATGAGTTTTTGCAACTCACCGGTGTTCATAATTTTCCGGTCAATATAATCGAGCCAGACGCTCTGGTCAAAATTGTGAATCTTCTTTACGTTATTTTCCATGATTTTGTGTCGTTATTTTTTTGTGTTTCCGTTTGCCTGTCGGTGTACTTACGATAAGATTTCCTTTTTCTCCAGACCGGGTGCCTGCCCTTTCAGTACGGCTTTGGCCTGTTTGACGACGTTATCGACCGAAAAGCCAAAGAAGGCCATTACCTCTTCGCCGGGACCCGACAGCCCGAACTGGTTCATGCTGATTGTACTGCCCTCATCCGTGACGTATTTGTGCCAGCCGATGGGCGAACCGGCTTCTACGGCCAGCCGTTTCCGAATTGAAGGGGGCAACACCTCATGCTGGTAGGCCTGATCCTGTTTTTCGAACAGCTCCCACGATGGCATACTGACCACCCGCGCCTTAATACCCTGTTTTTTCAGTGTCTCCTGCGCTTTCATCACCAGTGATACTTCCGACCCGGTCCCGATCAGAATCAGTTCGGGTGTTCCGTCGGACTCGCTGAGGATGTACGCTCCTTTCTCTACCCCCCGTGCCGAGCCATATTTTTTCTGGTCGAGAACGGGTAGTTTCTGGCGGCCCAGGATTAGTAAAACCGGCGTTTTGGGTTGCATCATGGCAATGCGCCAGGCTTCAACGGTTTCATTGGCATCAGCCGGCCGAATGACGATGATATTGGGAATGGTTCGCAGGGAAACGACCTGCTCAACGGGCTGGTGGGTTGGGCCATCTTCCCCCAGACCAATACTGTCGTGGGTGAAAACCAGGGTTACCTTCGATTCGGCCAGGGCCGTTAACCGAATGGCACCGCGCATGTAATCCGAGAAGTTGAGGAACGTGCCGCCGTAGGGATGTACACCGCCGTGCTGCGCCATGCCATTGAGCGCTGCGCCCATGGCATGTTCCCGAACGCCAAACCAAATGTTCGAGTGGTCGTAGTGACCCGGCTGGAAACTCACATCGCCTTTGGTTGGCATCTCGTTGGACGATGCCAGATCCGCCGAGCCGCCAAACAGGTAAGGAACCGACTTTTTCAGGGCATCGAGGGCCTTGCCCGATGCCTGACGGGTGGCCATATCTTTATCATCGGGCGTAAATGTGGGCAGGTCGGCATCCCAGCCATCAGGAAGTTTACCGGCAAAGGAGGTCAGAAACTGCTTTGCTTCGGCTGGAAACGCATTTTTATAGGCATCGAACTTTTTTTGCCAGTCGGCCTGGAGTTTGGCTCCCCGCTTACCCGGTTCGCGCAGGTGGTCGCGCACGTCGTCGGGCACCACAAACGATTTGTCGGGATCGAATCCTAAAAAGGATTTCGTTCTCCGCACATTTTCCTCACCCAGGGCACTGCCGTGAACTTTGCTGGTACCCTCCTGCGGACTGCCGTAGCCGATAATCGTTCGGACGGAGATTATGGACGGCCGCTCCGTTTCCATCTGAGCGGCCCGAATCGCTCCTTCGATAGCGTCTAAATCATTGCCATCGCCTACGTGCTGGGTGTGCCAGCCATACGCGTCGAAACGCTGTAGCCGGTCTTCGGTGAAAGCCAGATCGGTCGGGCCATCGAGTGAAATCAGGTTATCGTCGTAGAGATAAATGAGTTTCCCCAGTTTGAGGTGCCCGGCCAGCGAAGCCGCTTCCGACGCGATACCTTCCATCAAATCACCATCGCTGACGAGGACATAGGTGTAGTGGTTCATGGGCGTATGACCCTCCTTATTGTAAGTTGCAGCCAGAAATGCTTCGGCCATACCCATACCCACGCCATTGGCAAACCCCTGTCCCAGTGGCCCGGTTGTCACTTCCACACCCGGCGTCAGGTTCGATTCCGGGTGACCCGGTGTCTGGGAGTGGAGTTGGCGGAACTGTTTCAGGTCGTTGAGCGAGAGGTCGTATCCGTACAAATGCAGCAGGCTGTACAACAACGCCGACCCGTGACCCGCCGATAAAACAAATCGGTCGCGGTCGGGCCAAAGCGGGTCTTTGGGGTTAAAGCGCAGAAAACGGGACCAAAGTACATAGGCCATCGGCGCGGCTCCCAACGGCAGACCGGGGTGACCGGAGTTAGCTTTTTGAACGGCATCGACGGCCAGTAGCCGGATGGTATTGATACTGAGTTGGTCGAGGTCGAGATCGATTTGCTTGTCTGTCATAACTGGTTAGTTGGAGGTTACAAAAGGGATATTGTTGCCACGGCTATGCAACACATAATCAGCAGCGGGTTATCTATTTATAACTCCCTACGGATGGATTGGATTAGAAAAAGTAAATAAATGTGTGGTAACTGGACGTATTCGGGCCAAAAGCGTTGATTGGAGTGAATTATTAGTTCATTCGTTTACCTGCTGACAAAAACGCTGCGACCTGATTTTTTTAGATTCCTCCCGAAGTCGGAATGACAAACGCACACGCATTATTACTTCAGTAGGTATTTACCTTGATTCCCGTAAATTTGAGAACCAGGCGAATCCCTGAAAAAGTGACAACAACACGATGAAAAATATAGATTCCAGGACACACGTGCGGGGCGAGTCGGTTTATCTGGACGATATACCGGTGATTCGCGGTACGCTGTTCGGGGCGGCTTTCGGATCGCCGGTTGCCCACGGCAGCCTGAAAAACCTGGACCTGACAGCGGCTGAGGCCATGCCCGGTGTCGTCAGGATTCTAACGTACAAAGACGTGACCGGCGAAAATCAGATTGGTGGTATCGTACCCGATGAGCCCCTTCTGGCCGAACACCACGTTCATTACTGCGGCATGCCCATCGCCTTCGTTCTGGCCGAAACCGATGAGGAGGCCCATGCCGCCATCAAAAAAATTACGGTCGATTTTGACCCCCTGCCCATCATTACCGACCCCCGCGAAGCGCAGGCCAGAGGGGATCTGATTGTGCGGGCGAGAACGTTCCGGCTGGGCGACGTAACGGATGCCTGGGCGCAGTGCGCGCACGTTTTCGAAGGCCGGGCCGATACCAACGGGCAGGAACATCTGTACATTGAAACGCAGGGAGCCTACGCCGTTCCGCAGGAGAACAACGGCCTGAAACTTTATTCGTCCACGCAGGGGCCAACGGCGGTGCAACGGGCCGTAGCCCGGTCGTCGGGTCTGGCTATGCACCAGATTGATGTGGATGTAACGCGGCTGGGTGGCGGTTTTGGCGGTAAGGAAGACCAGGCCAACATGTGGGCTGCTTTATGCGCATTGGCCGCTCATGTGTTGAAACGCCCCGTCAAGTACGCCCTGAACCGGATAGAGGATATGGCCATGACCGGCAAACGGCACCCGTACTCGTCCGACTTCAAAATTGGCCTGGATGCCGACCTGAAGATTGTTGCCTATGAACCTACCTTCTACCAGAATGCCGGTGCTGCGGCCGACCTCTCCCCGGCGGTGCTGGAGCGGACCCTGTTTCATTGCACCAACAGCTATTATATTCCCAACGTGTTGGCCACGGCCTATTGCTGCCGGACAAATCTCCCGCCGAACACGGCTTTTCGGGGCTTCGGTGGGCCACAGGGCATGTTCGTGATTGAGGCTGCTATCGCCAAAGCGGCCGACGCACTCGGTATCGATGCAGCCGTGATTCAGGCAAAAAACCTGAACCAGACCGGCGACGAGTTTCCCTACGGGCAGAAAGCCGAAAGCGAAGCGCGGGCATGCTGGGATAAAACCGTGGGCGGGTATGAGGTCAATACACGTCGTAACGAGATAGCGGCTTTCAATGCCGCCAATGTCCTGTACAAGAAAGGGTTGGCCCTCATGCCGGTTTGTTTCGGTATCTCGTTCACCAATACCCGGATGAATCAGGCGCGGGCACTGGTTCACGTGTACACCGACGGTAGCGTAGGCGTAAGTACCGGTGCCGTCGAGATGGGGCAGGGGGTGAATACCAAGATGTTGCAGGTGGCGGCTCAGGTGTTTTCTATTCAGCCGGAGCGCGTTAAAATTCAGTCGACCAGTACGTATCGCATCGCCAACACATCGCCCTCGGCAGCCAGCGCTACCGCCGACCTGAATGGCAGAGCGGTGCAAATTGCCTGCACCGATATTCTGAATCGGTTGAAAGCCGTTGCCGCCATCGAACTGCACGCCGACGAAGCGGCTATAACCCTGAAAGACGAGCGGGTATATGTGGGCGACGAGTGTACGGATTACACCTGGCAACGGCTGGTACTGGCTACGTATGGCCGACGCATCAGCCTGTCAGAACACGCGCACTATGCAACACCGGTTATTCAGTTCGACCCCGTTACCGAAAAAGGGCATCCGTTTGCCTACCACGTGTACGGTACGGCGGTTGTGGAGGTGACGATTGATTGTGTGCGGGGAACCTACGAGACCGATGCCGTTAAGGTGGTCCACGATTTCGGGGCCAGCATGAATCCGCTCATCGACCGGGGGCAAATTGAAGGCGGCATTGTGCAGGGAATCGGGTGGATGACCCTGGAAGAGGTCATTTACGATAAGACGGGGCGGTTGCGGTCCAATGCCTTATCGACTTACAAAGTGCCGGACATCTATTCGGTGCCGAAAGAAATTGCCATTGATTTTCTGGAAACGCAGGCGGATAACCTGGCTATTTTCCGGTCTAAAGCCGTCGGTGAGCCTCCCCTGATGTACGGCATTGGCGTCTATTTCGCCCTGCGCAACGCTATTCGGGCGTTCAATCCATCGGTAGTTATTCCCTTCGATGCACCCATGACCCCCGAAAAAGTGCTGCTGGCGTTGTACGACACGACACCTACCGCATCACCTGTTGCCCATGATAAAATCGCTGACGACCTGGCAGTTAATTCATAATAGCCTCCGGCAGAACCTGCCCGTTGCGCTGTTGTACGTGCTCGAAAGCCACGGCAGCAGCCCCGGTCGACAGGGTTTCCTGATGGCGGTAAATGGTGCTGGTGTAATGGCCGGGTCCATCGGTGGGGGCATTATGGAGCACAAATTTGTCGAGCTGGCGAAAGACGTGCTCCGGCAAAGTCAATCCGCTCTGACCAGTCCCGAACCTGCTATCCGGACGCAGTATCACGACAAGAATGCGGCCCACAATCAAAGTGGCATGATCTGCTCCGGTGAGCAGACGATTCTGCTGTATCCAGTTCAGCCCGGCGATTCGGCTGCGATTCAGGCCATTGTTACCTGTCTGGAACAGCACAAAAACGGGTGGCTCGACTTATCGCCTGCCGGTATTCGGTTTTTGCCTGATCAGGTTCCCGAAGCTGATTATCAGTTCACAAAGGAGTCGGATTTAGATTGGCTCTACCGGGAGAAACTTGGCTACAAAAACCAGCTTACGATCATTGGCGGGGGGCATTGCGCGCTGGCCCTCAGCGAACTGATGCGCCGAATGGATTTTTATGTCCTCGTTTTCGATGACCGGCCCGACCTGCATACAATGATTCAGAACCAGGCTGCTCATGAGCAGATTATACTAGCCGACTACAGCGAACTAACCGGGCTGATTCCCGCCGGCCGCCATCAGTACGTGGTGGTCATGACCATGGGCTACCGTACCGATGATCTGGTTATCCGAACGTTATTAGGCAATGCCTTTGCGTATGTGGGGGTATTGGGCAGCAAAACCAAGGTGGAGACGTTACTGGCTGCCTATCGCTCGGAAGGGCTGGATGAAGCGTGGCTACAGCGTATGCATGCACCCATTGGTATGGCCATTGCCAGCCAGACCCCCGAAGAGATTGCGGTGAGTATTGCCGCCGAGATTATTCGGGTGAAAAACAGCCGATGTACAGACTAATACCATTCTGCGGAAGCCGTTCGGCCCTCTAGTTGTTGATCGTTTCAGCATCCTGAAGCCCTGACCGGTAAGACGTAGTCGCACCGGTAACCCGGTTATCGTTCATCCTTCCCGCACTACTGTCCCCGTAATGTAGCCGTACGGTTCGTCGGTGGCGATGAAGATTTCGTTGTTGTTCTCCATCCCAAATTGCTCCAGGTTGAAGGGGATGTGGTGCTTGTTGGGCATAATCAGGCTAATCTCACTGACCACCTCGTTCGCTTCCAGCACCGCCGTCCCCATGGCCAGTAGCGTTTGCTGAACCGACAGGCTCTTGTGGTGCGCAAATGACTTCAGGAGGTTTTCGCGGATACGGGCAAACAACGCGGTAAAGTCATGGTCTGTACTGGTGTACGTCCAGTTGGCTTCGCACTGGGTAGCCAGAATCCGGTCCGACGTTTCCTTCAGCGTCGTATATTGGTCTTTGATGTAGCCCTCGAAACCGGAGTCGGTCGTTTTCAGAATCAACAGGTCTTTGATGCCCGACGTAATGGTGATACCGGCTGCCGTTTGCACAATGGTCGTCGTTCGCTTCTCTGAGCCCCCACCCGTATAGGCATGATGGTGCGGCTCTCCATCGAAGGTCATTCGCGTCCAGGGGTGTTCAACGATATGAATTGTCGCCTGTGATACCGGCGGGTTATTTGTGATAAAATAATTGGCCAGGTAAAGCCCGAAGTCCTCGATTGACCCCGTAAACTGTTCTTTTGCCAGGGCGTACACCGTGTTCTTCTGGGTGTCGGTGGGTAAAATATGGGTATTGTCGCCCAGAGTGTGGACCGTCTCGAAATCCCCTTTCAGCGATACATTGACCGAAATTTGCCTGAACTCATGGTAATCGAGATACCGGATAATTTTGGACAGGTTGATGGCATTCTTACCGTATGCATTCGTTTTCAGCGTAGGTTTCATGGTTGTGTGCGCGGTTTTGGCTAGTATTGACCCCTAGTATAGAAATTTATTTTCTATTTAGTCGTATGATTGATTTTGCCATCAGGGGAAACAACGTCCTGACACCAACCGGTATCCGGCCCGCCGTTGTGCTGGTAAAAGACGGGCGGATTGCCGATGTACTGTCGGAAGTGCCGGCCGGGTTTGACGCCGACGTCATCGACCTACAGGATAGTGTCCTGATGCCTGGCGTTATCGACCCGCACGTTCATATCAACGAACCCGGCCGAACTGATTGGGAAGGCTTCGATACGGCTACCAAAGCCGCAATTGCCGGTGGCATTACAACGCTGGTCGATATGCCGCTGAACGCATCGCCCGTAACGACTACTGCTAATGCTTTAGACCGGAAACTGGCGGCTACCAGCGGACAACTGCATACCAACTGTGGCTTTTGGGGTGGTTTGGTTCCGGGTAATACAGGCGAGATCGAACGCTTGATTGAAAAAGGGGTTCTGGGGTTCAAAGCTTTCCTGACGCATTCCGGCATCGACGAATTTCCGAACGTAACGGAGGCTGATCTGCACAAAGCCATGCCAATTATTGCCCGGCACGGCCTGCCCTTGCTGGTCCACTGTGAACTATCGACGGACGAAACGCTGGCTACAGGCGATGTCCGGTCCTACGCCAACTACCTCGCATCGCGGCCCAACGCGTGGGAAGATACGGCCATTGCGCTGATGATTCGGCTGTGCGAGCAATACAACTGCCGGACGCATATTGTGCATTTGTCCTCGGCCAGTGCCATCGAACCCATTGCCGAAGCGAAGCGGAAAGGCTTGCCCCTGACGGTTGAAACAGGGCAGCATTACTTGTTTTTCAACGCCGAGACCATCCCGGATGGGCAGACTCAGTTCAAATGTGCGCCACCCATTCGGGAGAATGAAAATAACGATCGGTTGTGGGCAGCTTTACGTGCCGGTATCATTGATTTTGTGGCTACTGATCATTCACCGGCCCCACCCGAGTTGAAACAGCGGCAAAGCGGTAATTTTATGACCGCCTGGGGAGGGATTGCTTCACTCCAACTGGCCCTGCCCGTGCTGTGGACAGCCGCCCGGCAACGTGGCTGTACGGTGGATGATGTGGCCCGGTGGCTGAGTGAAAAACCGGCCCGGTTAGCGGGCGTATCCACCAGAAAAGGGACGATTGAAACGGGGTACGATGCCGATATGGTCGTCTGGAATCCGGAAAAGTCGTTTACCGTTTCGGAAGATCGGTTGTACCATAAACACAAAATGACGCCGTATCTGAACGAGGAACTGTACGGGGTTGTCGAGCAAACGTATCTGGGTGGTGTGCCTGTTTTCAGCCAGGGAGCAACCACGAAACTGAATGCCGGGAAGCTAATTTTAAGGGACGGCAATGACTGATTACGTACAGCGCGCTGCCGCCGTTCTCGAAAAAATCAACGAACTGGCTGCCATTAGTGAAGACGCCACGGGCCTAACCCGAACGTTCGGCACCGATGCCTTTTTGGCGGGCAGGCGAAGGGTGCAGGACTGGATGGAACTGGCGGGTTTGCAAACGCGGGTCGATGCCATTGGCAACGTCCGGGCGCGGTTTGTGAGCCCAAACGCGGGGGCTAAAACATTCGTTATTGCCTCGCATATCGACACGGTGGTCAACGCCGGGAAGTTCGACGGGCCGATGGGCGTCGTGATGGGGCTGGACCTCGTTACGCGCCTTGTCGAGTCCGGGAAGCCGCTGCCATTTCACATCGAGCTAATCGCGTTCAGCGACGAGGAGGGGGTGCGGTTCCATACCACCTATCTGGGCAGCAAAGTGATTGCGGGTTCGTTTGACAATGCCCTGCTCGACAAAAAGGACGCATTCGGCATGACCCTGACCGAGGTACTTCAACGGATGGGCTCTACAATCACGGACCTGCCATCCGACGCACTGGCCCCCGCCGACTGGCTGGGTTATTTTGAGATACACATCGAGCAGGGCCCCGTATTGTACGAACGTCACGTACCCGTTGCGGTCGTTACGGCCATTGCCGGGCAGAAACGGGTAGAAATCACCTTTACCGGTATGGCCGGTCATGCCGGAACTGTACCGATGGCTATGCGTCAGGATGCCCTGTGCGCGGCCGCCGGGTTTGTGCTGGCCGTGGAGCAATTTGCCCTCACGCACAAAGATAATCTGGTCGCTACCGTGGGCAAACTGACCGTGGTGAATGCCGCCAGTAACGTCATTCCGGGCGAGGTGAGCTGTAGCCTGGATGTGCGGAGTAACGATGCGGATCTGCTGGAAACCACTTATCTGGCCCTGCACGAACTGGCAATCAGCATCGGTGCCAACCGACCCATTAGGGTGAACTGGAACCTGATTCAGGAAACCGCACCGGTGCTTTGTGATACTGGCTTGACGACCGTACTGGCTAAATCAATACAGGAGAGCGGATATGACGTGATTCCGCTGGTGAGTGGGGCCGGGCACGATGGTGTACCAATTTCGCAGGTGTCGCCCATTGCCATGCTGTTTGTCCGCTGTTATAAAGGCATCAGCCATAACCCGCTGGAAGACGTTGAACTGGCCGACATGGCTGCTGCGCTCCGGGTGGCCGATACATTTCTTGATTCCCTCATTGAACAATATCCCTAACAAAACCAGATGGAAATTTCTGCGCTCACCCGATCCGTTGTCAAACGCAATCACGCCGTTATCAGCCCCGACGGATACATTAATAGCCGCGTACCCGGCTGGGACAATTGCACCGTTAACGTCATCATCAACGAGCAGATGGGGGCAAACCTCTGTCAGACGCTCATTACCCTGACCGACACCGGCAAACTCACGGGTAAAACCGTCGCGTCACAACTGTTTTTCTACGTCATCAGCGGTCAGTGTACGGCTACTGTACATGGGGGAACACAGACGCTGGCAACGGGCCAGTTTGTGTACATCCCCATTGGCAACGAGTATCTGATTGACCAGCCGGATGCCGGTACGCAACTGCTTACATTCCACAAGGTCTATGAAAAACTGGATGGGTATGATGTACCGTCGGTGCTGTTCGGGGATGCGGCCAGTGTAGCCGGGCCGATGTACATGGGCGATCCGGCCCTGCGGTTGCAGGTGCTGTTACCCGACGACCTGCGTTTTGATATGGCCGTCAATATTTTCACCTATGATCCGGGTGGACATCTGCCGCTGGTTGAAACGCACATCATGGAGCACGGCCTGATTTACCTGCAGGGGCAGGGAGTGTACATGCTCGATAAGGACTGGTATCCCATCAAAAAAGGGGATTCGATCTGGATGGCACCCTACTGCCAGCAATGGTTTACGGCGATGGGGAAAGAACCAGCAGTGTATATTTATTATAAAAACGTGAACCGGTTTCCCACAGTGGTTTAGGATTAAAAACCCTACCCAACTCTCCCCAGTAGAGAGGGCTGAGCGGGGTTTATTATGGATAGACTCATCAGACGTTATCCCTTATTCCTTCAATACAACATGACGTTAGCCGAACTCAATCAGTTGCCCGTTTCTCAACGAAAAGCCGCCCTCACTACCTGTTGCGGTTCATCGGTTTGGGTGGATAGGATGGCCAGCCTGTTTCCCTTCGAGACTGCCGGGATGCTTTTTGAACAGGCCGAAACCACCTGGCTTACCTGCGCTGAAACGGATTGGCGGGAAGCGTTCACGCACCATCCTAAAATTGGCGATATCGATTCCCTGCGGGCCAAATTCGCCAGTACCAAGGCGTGGGCTGCGGGAGAGCAGGCGGGTGTTTCGTCGGCGTCGCAACAAATACTGGAAGAACTGGCTGAGGGAAACCGGCTGTACGAAGAAAAATTTGGTTATATCTTTATCATCTGCGCCACCGGGAAATCGGCGGGCGACATGCTGGACAGTCTGAACGCCCGCCTGCCCAATGCCCCCGAAGCCGAAATCCGGATTGCCATGCAGGAACAGGGAAAGATAACGCGAATACGACTGGAAAAACTACTGACATGAGCCCCGTAACAACCCATATTCTCGACACTTCGCGGGGGAAACCAGCCGTGGGTGTTCATGTTATTTTGTCCCGGCAACAGCGCGAATGGACCGAAGTAGCGCGTGGCATCACCAATGCCGACGGTCGAGTCGGTGATTTATTACCGAAAGAAGCCGTCCTTACATCGGGAGTTTATAAACTGCGATTTGATACGGGCGCTTACTTCGCTGGATTGGATACTCCGGCGTTTTACCCCTTTGTCGAAATCGTGTTCCAGCTAATTACCGGCGAGCATTACCATATTCCCCTGTTGCTGAATCCGTTCGGCTATTCGACCTATCGCGGGTCATGACGTAGTGACACTAAACCAACAACCATGAAGTTTTCGATTCAGGAAAGCGATAAAACCCAGTTACTGGACACGCTGAAAACGGCTAATCTGGCCTTCCAGAGCACTTATCCCGGTGATAAACCCGACCGGCAACCGGTACACACCGTATACGGCGGAGCAAATCTGTTCAAATCGGATACCTGTGTCCGGATGGGGGAGATTGCGTTGACCAACCTCCAGACCTATGCGCCCAATTTTGTGGTGCTGGCCCGTGTGCTGCAACTACCCGGCTATGAATACCTGCCACACGGCCTACAGGAAATCGCCGACCTCACCAGTCGGCTGGATGCCCTGTCCGACACGGAGCGACGGAACGAACCGGCCTGGCTGGCCTATTCGGTTTACACTAAAATTAGGCAAAAACTTCAGACCGAAGCCGTTGAGGATTTTCGGATTGATTTTGAAGATGGCTTTGGTAACCGGCCCGACGATGAAGAGGATGCCACCGCCGTTCGGGCCGCGCTGGAAGTGGCCGAGGGTATGAAAAACAACACCCTATCGCCCTTTATCGGCATCCGTATCAAGCCCTTTACCGAAGATTTAAAGTTTCGGGGTGTTCGTACGCTCGACTTATTTCTGTCCACCCTGCTCGACAAAACGGGGGGCTTACTGCCCGATAATTTCGTGGTGATGCTGCCCAAGGTGACCATTCCCGAACAGGTCAGTACGATTGTCCGGCTGTTTGACCTGCTCGAAAAAGGGAACAACCTGGCCCCCGGCACGCTACGTATGGAAACGATGGTGGAGGCCACGCAGATTGTGATGGACGACGAAGGACGCAATCCCCTCATGCGCATCATCAGGGCGAGCGAAGGGCGTTGCATAGCCGCCCATTTCGGAACCTACGACTACACGGCTTCCTGCGGCATTACGGCCAAATACCAGACGATGGGGCACCCGGTTTGCGATTTTGCCCACCACATGACCAAAGTGGCCCTGGGTGGTACCGGCATTTTCCTGTCGGATGGAGCAACGAATGTTATTCCCATTGGGCCGCACCGGGGCGATACTCTGACGTTTGAGCAACTGGCCGAAAACCGGGAATCGGTCCATCGTGCCTGGCGGCTTGGGTTTAATCACACCACCCACTCGCTCATCAATGGCTTTTACCAGGGCTGGGACCTTAACCCGGCTCAGTTACCGATGCGCTACGCTGCCACTTACGCGTTTTTTCTGAGTAGTTACGAAGACGCCGTTTTTCGCCTGAAAACGTTCGTGGAACGGGCGGCTATTTCCACACTCACGAAAGATATTTTCGACGATGCCGCCACCGGGCAGGGCCTGCTCAATTTCTTCCTGAAAGCCATGAATTGCGGGGCCATCTCCGAAGAGGAAGCCCTGACTACGGGCCTGACGCTGGACGAAATTCGCAGCCGGTCGTTTTATCGAATTCTGGAAGGTCGACGCGGTAAATGAAACGGGTTGGCGCGTACGCGCCAACCCGAATGGTAGTAGTTTAGTTTTCCTGCCTGGCCGCACAGCCAATTACCGTTTGTAGCGGCTGGGGTGTTCCCGGCCAACGCCAAAACTATAGCCCAGCGCCAGCGTAAAGGTTGAATTTTGCAGGGAGTTGCGGGTACCCCACACGTTGGGGAGGTTATTCTGTACGTCGCTGAGACCCAGTGTATAGCGGGCATCAATCAAAAAGTGCTGCCGGTTGCCGGTGCCCCAGTTGAGTTGGAATCCGCCGGCTGCACCCAGGTCCAGGTCATTAAAATCGTTCGAATTGTCGCCGTTGAGAACGGGCCCGGTTCCCTGAAGATAATCCCCTTTGATTCGTTTGGCGTTCATCTTTATACCCAGTGACGGTCCGATAAAGATGTTGGGCCTAAAATTGCCGGACAGGGTCAGGAAATAGCGGGCCAGCACCGGAATTTCGAGGTAGTTGACACGCTGGATAAACTTCAGTCGGTGATCGTTATAGCTTGTGCCCCGCTGCGAATACAGCACATCGGCCGAGATGCCAAAATGGTTCAGGGAGCTATACATCAGAAAGGCTCCTGCCGATAAGCCGGGGGTGAAACTCATGTTGTCCGCATTACCCCAGTAATTAGACAAATTCAAGCCGACACGGGGACCCACGCTGAAGCGTTGTTGAGCATAACTGCTTGATAGGCAATAGGAAAAAAGGATAAATGAAAAGAGGATGGAGCGTACTAAAGTTGCGCGAAACATAGATGGAATACTAGTTGATATGCCGGATTAACGCCCGATGTTCCACAAATGTTATAAAGAAATGATAGCGCAGCGGTAAAAATAGAAAGGTTTTTATGAAAAAAGAGGGTAGTCTAAGGGGTAGTCTCCAGACTGTGCAGGATATACGAACGTTGTTTTCTGAGGGGCCGTCGGTATTGGTTTGGCAGGTCTTTTTGGGGCGAAATAAATAAGGTAAATAGCCACTGCCAGCATAAAAAGAATGGCCGCTGTAGCGGTGGCAATCCAGAGGGGCCAAAGCCTTTTTTGCGTGGCCGATTCGTGGATGCGCTGGTGCAGCGCATCGCGAAGATCCGCTATTTGTCCGCTCATGGGGCCGGTTGCCAGACCCGTAGCGGTATGTTGCATGGCTTCCAGACCCGCCAGCGCATCGGCATAAAAAGGGTCTTCCAGCAGCAGTCGTTCTACCCGGTGCCGGGCCGGGCCTTTTAGCCGCCCCTCCTGGTAGGCCTGCAATTCATCGAACGTCAGTTGGTTATTCATAGACTTTCTTTACGCATACAAATTTTCAGATTTCGGCGGCCATTTTGCAAAAAACTTTTTACCTGTTTCATGTCAAACCCAGAGAGGTCGGCTACTTCGGTGTACGTTTTGCGTTCCAGATAAAACAGGGTCAGGCAGGTTTGCTGCTCGGCGGGCAGCGTTTTCAGGCAGGTTTCCATGAGTGTCAGGTCTGCCTCCTGGTCAAGTGGGTCGGTTTCATCGGGCAATAAGGCCGTCAGTGAGCCATCCACCAACTCACCGCTGGCATTGGTCACCAGGTGTGCTTTGGGATGGGCCTGATTTTTCCGTAGTTGCATCAGGCAGTAGTTACGGGCAACGCTATGCAGCCAGGGGCCAAACTGCTGCACGTCGTGTTTACGCAGGTCGGTTATCAACTGCTCGAATAGACTCATAACGGCATCTTTTGCCTCCTCCTCATCGCGCAGGTAATTGTAGCAAACGGCATAAATCAACTCCATGTGCTGTTCATACAACTCACCCAAAATTGCCAGATCGCCCGTAGCGCGATAGGCCGCCACGTAATCGGCGGCATTACTACGGGGTGGGGTAGGTCTGGATTTACGAAACAGTTTAAGAAACATACAGGGGCCGCTCAGTACACGTAATGGATGCAAAAAGCATCTTTATTCCACACAACAATGGGTTATTTACGCAACATCCGGCCAAAAGTATAACCGAACATCACCAGTGCGTGTTACCAGGGGGTATTAACGCAACATCGGTATGAAACGAATCCTGATAATTGGTAGTATGCTCAGCATCGGTTTGCTGATAAGCGCATCGGGGCAGAGTAATCCGTCGCCAACCACGCAACCGGCGACCGCCACGCCAGGGAATACCAAGCAGATAGATCCGGCGCAGAAGAAAATAAGCCAGCAGGAACGGCGCAGAAAAGAAGCAGCCATGGATACCACGCTACCCGGAAAGCGGAAAGGACGCCGGCTCCGGCCCGATTCACTACGCCGGGGTGGCGTCACCAAAGTCGACACCGTTTGATAAACGACCGTTTCAATCCCTCTTCTCGTGGATTAGCCCTACGTGTACAAACAACAGTCTGGCCAATTGTCAGCCTATTACTTTTCAGTACGGCGGAGCTGTTAGTACTACCGACTGACAATAATACCACGGTCTGCACTTGTCTACCCTTTTCCGGCGAAATTATGGATTGGTGATATTGCTACTGACTTCACAGGGTAATAAAAAAAGCCCGTTCGCCCTGCGAACGGGCTTTCCGAATCAACTTTTCTTAACCTATTTCAGTCTATTTGCTGAAGTTTATGGCCCGCTTTTGAGTCTCGGTGGTCAGGCTTACCTGCCTGATAATACTACCTTCACCCGATTTGATTTCCAGGGTGTACAAACCATCCTGTATACCGCTTACATCGAAAAGCATGGCCGTTTTGAGGTCTTTTTTAGCCACGTACTGGCTAAAGAGGACGTTCTTCTTTTCATCGAGCAGTTGCACATATACCGGAGTGGGCGCAACTTTCTCTACGGCCAATCTGATTTTACCCTGCTGGGTTACGTACATACTGGCATCGAACGAGGTGGGCTTCTTCGGGGCTTCCGGATTGGCAAGCAGTGCGCTGGCACTGAAAAGGAGTCCGCTTACTAAACTTTTGCTGCTGGCCAACAGACTGGCCTGGCTGAATAAATGAATCATGGCTTTATACGTTTTTGTTGTTTACTGTTCTCCCTCTTTATGCCAAACGGTGTGCCATAAATAGCAATACGCTGATTATCAGGGATATGTTCAGGAAAGGTGTCTGGTTATTTGTACGGAAACGGACAGTGTGTGTTCAATAATGAACGTTTTGTCCGTTTTTTGCACGGCCTGGAAGGGGAGCCGTATTCACCGGGTACGGGGCATAAAAAAAGGTTACCCGAAACGGTAACCTTTTTTTATCAATCGTCAGTGAGAAAAAGACAAGCGGTTGATGAACGAAGCCGTCATTTTTTCGATACCCCACCCTACGAGGGTGGGGTTGGGGTGGGGTATTGTCTAATGTACTCCGTCTTTACCGCATTGCATTTCTCGGATCGGCCTTCATCTCGATTTTGAATTCGTGTGGCGGCTCAGCACCCAACAAGTTTTTGACGAAATAATCCCAGCGTCGGCGGGTCATGTACGGCGAGTAGCTGCCAAATCCGTGGGCCGCATTCGGGAAAAGGACCAGGTCGTAATCCTTGTTGGCTTTCGCCAGGGCCTCAACCACCAGCAGCGTGTTGGATGGCGGCACGTTGTTGTCCATCATGCCGTGGGCCAGCATCAGCTTTCCCTTCAGGTTTTTAGCGTAGTTCTGGTTGGCGTGGGCTTCGTAGTCTGAGTTCGCGGTCAGGCCGTCGTACCGCTCACCCCAGTCGTCCTCATAATTGCGGTTGTCGTGGTTACCCGATTCGGAGATGCCTACCTTGAAGAAATCGGGGTACTTGAACATGGCCGTTGCGGTAGCGAATCCGCCCCCGGAGTGCCCCCAGATGCCCACCCGGCTCGTATCCATGTAGGCGTATTGCCGCGCCAGTTGCCGGATGCCCGACACCTGGTCCGGCAGCGTATTCTCCGACATATTGCCGTAGCTCATGTCGTGGAATTTTTTGGAACGCAGTGGGTTACTGGTCCCTTCTATTTCGACCACAATAAACCCCAGTTCGGCCAGGGCCTGGTTATCTTTCCGGGCTGCCGAAAAGCCCCAGTTGCCCACGCTGCCACCCTGCGGACCCGGATAGATGTAGTCAATAACGGGGTATTTCTTCGCAGGGTCAAGGTTGGTGGGCGTGTATAGTAGTCCGTAAATGTCCGTTTCTCCGTCGTGCGCTTTTAGCTTAATGGGCGTTGGCGCATGCCAGCCCGTAGCCGTCAGCCGCGAAATGTCGGCTTTCTCCAGCATCAGCGTCTTTTTGCCGGTCAAACTGCGCACCACGCTCACGGGTGGGACCGTCGGTGTTGAATAGGTATCCACAAAATAAGTACCGTCGGGCGAAAGGCTCACCTGATGATTACCCGCTTCGGGCGTGAGTACGGCGAAGTTCTTACCGTCGAATCCGATCTGGCAAAACTGGGCGAAGTAAGGATTTTCCGGCTGCCGCCCAACGGCCATGAAGTAGAGCATCCGTTTGGATTCATCCACTTTCAGCAGCCGGGTAACCACAAAGTCACCGGTTGTAATCTGGTTTTTCACCTTGCCGGTGGTCGCATCGTACAGGTACAGATGGCCCCAGTTGTCGCGCTCCGAGAACCAGATAAACTCATTTGTTTTGGGCAGATACCGCCAGTTGATGGACCCCCAGCCCGATTCGTACTGGGTAGCTACAACCTCGTCAAACACTTCCCGCACCGCCCCCGTTCTGGCATCGGCCAGCCGGACTTTTTCCTGCTTATGGTCGCGGGAGGTGGATACGAACGCCAGTTGCGACCCATCCTCGGTCCAGTGAACATCATCGAACGTGCCACTGCTGGAAATGTCATCACTCAGCGTAGCCCGGTGCGGGTCGGGTGGTATTTGCAGCGTAATTACCTTCGGATTATCGACCTCGATGATAACCCGCTGAATAGTGGGAATGACAGAATCGCCGGGGAAGGGGTATTTCCACTGTTTCAGCGTGGGTTTGCCCACGTTGGTTGTCACCAAATACATATCGCTCACCTGCCGCTGATCCTGTTTGAAGGTAGCAATCTTCTTAGAATCCGGCGACCACGCCAGAATGGCCCGGTCGCTCGATTTCCAGCCGGCATTGTCGGTGGCGTACCCGAAATCCTTGATACCATCAGTCGTTAACTGAGTTTCTGCGCCGGTTTTTACATCCCGCACCCACAGGTTATAATCCCTGATGTAAGCCGCCCGTTTTTTGTCGGGCGAGAGCACCTCGTTCCCGCTGTCGCCCCGGCCCGGCCGCTGCTCGTCGGCGCTGGTCATGGGTGGGTTGGTGGTGTCGGCAGTGAGCTGGTCGCTCTGCGGGGTGTACTGCCAGGATTTACCCCCGGCCTGAAAACCGATGGATTGGTTATTGGGCGCAACACTGATTCGCTGGAAAGGCAGGCGCGATGCTTCGTAAGTTTTGCCCGTTGCTTTCACTAGCGTACTGGCTAGTTTCCGGGTGTCGAAAGCGGCCGTTCGCGTTCCTTTGGCGGGGTCGACCAGGATAAACTCACTACCGCTGGCCGTCAGGTTCCGATACCAGAACCGGTTGTCGGGTAACCAGTTTGGGCGAACGGGGCCGTTGTCGATAAGTTGTTCGGCATTGGGGCCGAGGAACCGCTGGGCCTGTTCGTAGTCTTTAGCTGTTAGCACCGGTTGCGGTTGGGCGTAAGCCGTTACCAACAGGGCGATGGGCAAAGCCGTCAATACGATTTTTAGCATAGTTGATGTACGTTGTATGTTAGGAGCATTCACTATCTGCCCTGGTAAGAAACAGTAAAAATAACGAAATATGAACCGGATGGCTGAATAGAAATCATCTGAATTAGGCAGTACCGGGGCTTTGTTGACTCCCCGACTCCTTTTAGCTACTTCTTAAAGGCCAGGGCTTTTACGGGTTGGATCCGGTTGACCACGATAGTGGGTATCCAGAGTACCAGCGCAATCAGCAGAATGGTGGCCCCGTTCAGGGCCAGGATGGTAGGCCAGTCCCACACGATGGGTACGTAGCTCATGAAGTAGTTTTTGGGGTCGAGGGGAATCAGCTTGAACCGGTCCTGCAGGAAGCAGATACCCAGCCCAACCACGTTGCCAATCAACAAACCCCAGGTCACCATGTTTAGTCCCACAAAGACGAACATGCCCCGAATCAGTGAATTGGGGCCACCCAGTGCTTTCAGCAATCCAATCATAGGAGTTCGTTCCATCATCAGTACGATCAGTACGGATACCATGTTGAACGAAGCGACGAACGTAATCAGGCTGAGTAAGATGACCATGTTCCGGTCGAGGAGGACCATCCAGTCGAACAGGGGACGGTACTGGTCCGTGACGCGGGTGAGCCGCATATCGGGCGACAGCACATCGAACACGCGGGCGGCTGTCTGTTCTACTCTTGTGAAGTCGTTGACGAAAATTTCGTAGGTTCCCACTGAGTCGGGGCCCCATTTGTTGAGTCGCTGAATGAGCCGGATATCGCCCAGGGCAACGGTTTTGTCCACTTCTTCCAACCCCGTCTCGTAAATGCCGACCACCGTCATTTTCCGGGCGCGGGGCGGATTGCCCAAAAAATATAACGGTACGTTGTCGCCCACGTTCACCTGTAGCTGATTCGCCATGTACTGACTGAGCAGCAGTTGGGTGGAGCCGTTCCCCGTATCGGCCCCGACCTCGGGCACCGTCCCGGCTACCAGCGACCCCCGGAACAGGTTCCAGTCGTAGTCTTTCCCCACGCCTTTCAGTACTACCCCGGCCAGTTCCTCTTTGGTTTTCAGGATACCCGCTTTCTGGGCCACCGCCTGAATGTGCCGCACGCCGGGAATGCGGGTGCTGTCGCGGTACAGGCGGGTGGTCAGGGGTAGGGCGGTGTCTTCGTACGACATATTGTTGGTGAACTTACTCACCTGCAAATGGGCACCGAACAGGAATATCTTTTGCTGAATGGTGTTTTTGAAGCCGTACAGTACCGAAAAGGCGACAATCAACACCCCCAGACCGAGGGCAATACTGGCGATACCAATGCGGGTAACGGTGGCCGAAAAACTGCCCTCGGGCGCGTGGCGGACCTTACGGGCCAGAAAAACGGGGACGTTCAACGTGATTTTTGGTTTACTGTTTTTGGTTTACGGTTTGTGGTTGGCTGACGCATTTGCATGCTCGCGTCAGCCAACCACAAACCGTAAACCGAATACCGTTTGCTTGATTCGTAAAAGTAAGCGTTTTATTGGTAGCAGCGAGACCCGCTATGGATAGCACCGACACCAGCAGGCTCCCGGTTTACCCAAAGTCTGCTGGTGTTGGTGTACATAGGATGAAAGGGGGTGCTACCGCATAATTCTGCTACCAGCGGATCGATTAATAGTTAGAACCAGATTGACCACTTTGAAGAGATTGCTGCTTGAAGGCTAGGGCAAAGTGTAAAAAGCTGTCTGGAAACTAAGGCAATGGCCATTTGGAAATGTAAACAACACCCCTGCCTTGTTGGCTGTTGCAGAAAGAAAAACTTTCTCCTGAGTGCCCCCGGCTACAAACTGCATCCGTACCCGAGATATAAAGTCGTTGCTGATCGTCCAGATACAAACTATGGAGTTGATGAAGTTGAGGTAGATCAATTCGTCGACCATCGGAGGTGATAATGCCCGGCGTTTCAAAAATGCCCGTCGTCGCAGTTGGACCATTCAGGAAAACTTGATTGATCTTATAGTTTACACCATTGGAGGCCGTTACAGGGTTAATTGGAAACCCATTGTAGCCCATTAACGGATAATAATCGAATGCCAAACTACCTCTTCTTTGATAGGGCTGCCAGCTCTTACCATCATCTACACTAAAGTTATCGGCTGTGGTGAGTACTCGATAATTGAGCAACCCATTCATGGTAAAAAGTGTGTCCCGATACTGAACAATACCAAACATACCGACTGACTGCTGATGAACTTGTTGCCAGTGATTCCCCTGATCGGTCGAGCGGAAGATGGCACTACCGGTTGAGATCAGCAGGGTTTTGTCTCGATTTCCCCACACTCCCTGAATTTCTTTGTCAACGGGCGCTTTGAGCGTATACCAGTCAGGGTACTCAGCCATTATGGTGTCATACTGTGGATCCACAGTATCCGATTCCGTCTTTTTGCAAGATACGGCCAGCACTATCAGTGCACATCAAAGTAATGTTTTCATCGCTGCTGAGTAAGAATTTGACTACGGTTAACCAGTAAACGTACTCCGTTTATTATATGTTTTGAATAGGGTATAAGCGAGGGATCTTCTTGTCGGTTTGATCTGGTTGGCTCAATTTCTAATGACAGTTAGTTTGGGATTTGTAGAAGACACGGGGTTAGCGCTGGTGAGTAATGAGTTGTTGGGAAGGCTATATAGGTAGATACTGGTGGATGTTGTCGACTGGGCCAACACCGGAGTTAGTAGACCTATCAGAGAGAATAGAATTACGTGAATTGCTTTCATCGAAAATTGTTTATTGGCTTAGATGTGTTTGCAAATTGGCACAACTACGCCTTTATAGCCGCAAAACGCACTACTGCCAACAGGCCCTGGGGAACCCGGAGCCTGTTGACAGTAGTGCATATAATGGGAGGGCGGTTACTGCCGGACAATCTTGACGGTGCGAACCTGCTGTTGCTTAGTTGCCTGCAACAGGAGTAGGTGCGGCCCGGCCTGATCCAGCTGGAACCGTTGCTCTTCGGATGCGCCTGCCTGCTCCACCGTGCGGCTTTCCAGCAGGCGACCCTGCAAGTCGGTAAGCCGTAACTGCACGGGCTGCCCTTCGGCTCCGGTAATCAGTACCCGCACCTGCTCACGGGCGGGGTTGCCCAATACCTGAAGCGACAAGGTTGTACCCACTTCTTCGGTGGCTACGCGTGCCCGTCCGCAGGCCTGCTTCAGGTTCCAGGTGTAGGTAGCGACGGTACCACTCTGGCGGGCCATGAGCATAAAGGGCTGCACGTCGTTGGCGGTGCGGGATTCTTTATCGACAAACTGGTTTGGGTTGGTCGTCCAGCCCGTAATGCCGGGTGCCTGATACTCGATGGGAGTGCCATTACCCCCGATGGTATTGAATTTGAACGCTCCCGTTGCGCAGTTGTACGTAGGCTGGGTAAGGGACAGGCCCGTGGTTGGTGTCACAGGACACGCTCCCGTTCGGTTGCTACAGAAACTGGCAAAATCACCACCACCGGGCAGGCCAGGGTTACCCGTCATCAGAACGCTTTTGCCGCATAGGGAAGTCAACTCCGTTGGGAAGCAACCACTTAGTTGGTTAGTATTTAGCGATATGTTCACTAGCTGGGTTAATCTGCCCAAACTGGCGGGGATAGAACCGCTCAGCTGATTATTGTCCAGAAAAAGGAACCTTAGTTGAGTAAGGTTACCCAGCGTAGCTGGAATGGGACCACTTAACTGATTTCTTTGTAGCTGGAGAGCCTCTAACTGCGTTAAGTTGCCCAAACCGGTGGGGATAGACCCACTCAATTGATTCCCAAAGAGAATAAGACTTACCAACTTAGGTAAATTGCTCAACTCTCCCGGGATGTTGCCACTTAACTGATTGTTTGATAATTGCAGGTACAGTGCCTGTGATAGATTGCTTAAACTAACCGGGATTGGGCCACTCAACAGGTTGTTATCCAGGAGGAGGTATTGCACATTGGCTAAATTTCCCAAACTGACAGGGACGATACCGGTCAGCCTATTGGTTTGTAGGGTTAGGTACGTGAGTTGCGACAGGTTACCTAGACTAGCTGGAATAGGACCACTTAGCTGATTAGTAAACAATAAAAGACTCTTCAACTGCGACAGGTTACCCAACGTGGCGGGAATCGAGCCACTTATCTGATTTTGTCCTAGACTCAAATAGGTTAACTGCGACAGGTTACCTAAACTGGCAGGGAGTGTTCCATTTAGATTATTGCCGCTTAAACTAAGTTCGGTCACTCGTCCAGTAACATCACACTTAACCCCAAACCAATTACAGGGGCTATCGCCCTGTAACCAGTTGTTATTGAGTCTCCAGCCTGGTCCATTGGTGGAATTATATAAGTCGACCAGGATTGCCCGGTCGGGATTAGATTGTACAGGAGGATTTGTACCAATGGGGCAAGTGGCCCGCAGATCGAATCGATACGTCACCGTTACCCCGCTCTGGGTGGCAGACAGGGTAAGAGGTTGCGCATCGGCGGCCTGCCGCAGTCCGGCATCCACAAACTGGTTGGGGTTAGTAGTAGGGCCGGTGATGCCAGGAGCAAAGTAAGTGATGGTCGAGCCATCCCCTCCGGTGGTGTTGAATGTAAAAGCTCCCGTAGTGCAGTCGTAGGTGGGAGCCGTGAGTGCAAGATTGCCCGGTGTCGGCGTACCGGTGCAGGCCCCGGTTCGGTTGATACAGAAACTGGCAAAGTCGCCACCACCCGGTAGGCCAAGGTTACCTAGTAATAATACATCTTTGCCGCATAAAGAGGCCAACTCGGCTGGGAAACAGCCACTCAGGGAATTGTTGATTAGAAGTAGACTTTTTATCTGCGATAAATTGCCCAAGCTGGCCGGAATAGATCCGGTCAGCCTGTTTCCGGAAAAATTAATGTACTGTATTTGGCTGAGGCTACCCAGGCTGGCTGGAATGGAGCCGCTTAATTTATTGACCGATAGATAGAGGACTAACACTTTTGACAGATTTCCCAAACTGGCTGGAATAGGGCCACTTAACTGGTTGTCATTCAGGTTAAGACCTGTCAAATTCTTTAAATTACCTAACTCAGCTGGAATTTCTCCCGTCAGCTGATTATCGTTTAACCCAAGAGACTGTACCTGTGATAAATTTCCTAGATTGGCCGGAATTGATCCCGTCAGTTTATTAGCTTCGAGTTGGAAATACGCGACCTTCGAGAGGTTACCTAAGCTCGCGGGCAAGTTCCCACTTAACTGGTTATTGTTTAAATAAAGATCAATTAAACTGGATAAACTGCCCAAATTGGCTGGAATAGAGCCGTTCAATTCATTCCTTCGTAAGATGAGACTTTCCAACTGCGATAGGTTGCCCAAACTGGCGGGGAGTGTACCGGTTAGGTTGTTACTTCCTAAGCTAAGTTTTATGACCCGTCCATTCTCATTGCAACTCACGCCAAACCAGTTGCAGGGACTATCGCCCTGTAGCCAGTTGGTTTTGTTTACCCAAATTGGCCCCTTGGTTGCATTATAGAGGTCTACCAGAATAGCCCGGTCATTATTGGTTTGAACGGGGGGATTGGGCCCAATGGGGCAGGTGGCCCGCAGGTCGAACACATAGGTGGCCGTTACCCCGCTCTGGGTGGCCGAAAGGGAAATGGGTTTGGCATCGGCGGCCTGCCGCAGTCCGGCATCCACAAACTGGTTGGGGTTGGTAGTCGGCCCGGTGATACCAGGAGCAAAGTAGGTAATGGTCGAGCCATTGCCCCCGGTGGTGTTGAATGTAAAGGCTCCGGTAGTGCAGTTGTAGGTGGGTTGAGTGAGTGTAAGTGAGCTGCTTGACGGAGGGGAGCAGGAGCCTGTTCCGGTGCTACAGAAATTGTCGAAATTACCACCACCCGGCAGGCCGGGGTTGTTCGACATGGAAACGCTTTTACCGCATAAGGAAGCCAGTTCGTTTGGAAAGCAGCCACTCAGCTGGTTATTACTAAGTGACATGTTTAACAGCCGGGTCAATCTGCCCAGATCGACGGGAATAGAACCACTTAACTGATTGTTAAACAGGCTAAGGGACTGTAGTTGTGTCAGGTTGCCCAGCGAAGGAGGAATAGGACCACTCAACTGGTTATCTTGTAGTTGGAGGGAAGTTAACTGAGATAAATTGCCAAAATTGGCGGGAATAGACCCACTCAATTGATTACTCAAGAGAGAAAGTCCTATTAACTTAGGTAAATTGCTTAACTCGTTTGGGATGTTACCACTTAACCGATTACCTGATAACTGGAGATACAATACCTGCGATAGGTTGCCCAGACTAGCGGGGATAGTCCCACTTAACTGATTGCTATCCAGAAGGAGGAATTGCACATTGGCTAAGTTTCCCAAACTGGCGGGAATGGGACCGGTCAATCTATTGACTTGTAGGGTTAGGTATGTGAGTTGCGACAGGTTTCCCAAACTAGCCGGAATAGAGCCAGTCAGTTGATTGTTAGGTAGTAAGAAGCTTTTCAGCTGCGATAGATTGCCTAGCGTGACGGGAATTGAACCGCTTAGCTGATTTTGTCCCAGGTTCAAATAGGTTAACTGCGACAGGTTGCCAAAGCTGGCGGGCAGTGTTCCATTCAGATTATTGCCACTCAAACTAAGTTCGGTCACCCGTCCGGTACCATCACACTTTACTCCGAACCAGTTGCAAGGACTGTCACCCTGAAGCCAGTTAGTTTTTCTGGTCCATCCCGGCCCATTCGTAGCGTTGTAAAGCTCTACTAGGGCGGCCCGGTCGGGGTTGGTTTGCACAGGAGGATTGGGTCCAATTGGGCAGGTGGCCCGCAGGTCGAACACATACGTCACCGTTACACCGCTTTGGGTGGCCGAAAGGGAAATGGGTTTGGCATCAGCCGCCTGGCGTAGGCCCGCATCCACAAACTGGTTAGGGTTGGTGGTAGGACCGGTGATACCGGGGGCAAAGTACGTAATGGGCGAGCCATTGCCCCCGGTGGTGTTGAATTTGAAAGCTCCCGTAGCGCAGTCATACGTGGGCTGAGTGAGGGTCAAATTACCCGTTGTTGGCGTAGTGGAACAGGTTCCGGTTCCATTGCTACAGAAGGTAGTGAAATAACTATCGGGCTTTGCCCCTGATGTTATAAGTACATCTTTTCCGCACAGCGAAGCTAACTCGGCTGGAATGCACTTAGTAAGACTGTTGCCAAATAGATAAAGATTTTCCAGTTGTGTTAACTTACCCAGACTCGCCGGGATTATACCAGTCAGTTGGTTCTGTGCCAAGAATAGACTGGTCAACCTGGGAAGATTGCCCAAACTGGCCGGAATTTCGCCGTTTATCTGAGTATATTCAATGTTAAGGCTCGTTAACTGACTTAGATTGCCCAGGCTGGCTGGTAGAGTCCCCGCTATTGGGTTCTGGAAAATAACGAGCGATTGTAATTGCGATAGATTACCCAAACTGGCAGGGAGTATCCCCGTCATGTTGTTGTTGACCATGTTAAGTTTTGTAACCCGACCGTTTCCGTCGCAGGTTACGCCAAACCAGTTACAGGGGCTGTCACCCTGCAGCCAGTTGGTTCTATTTGTCCAGTTCGGGCCGTTGGTGGCGTTATAAAGTTCTACCAGAATGGCCCGGTCCTGATTGGTTTGCCCGGGGGATTGGTCCCAACCGGGCAGGTGGCCCGCAGGTCGAACACATAGGTGGCCGTTACTCCGCTCTGGGTGGCCGAAAGGGAAATGGGTTTGGCATCGGCGGCCTGCCGCAGTCCGGCATCCACAAACTGGTTAGGATTAGTGGTAGGCCCGGTGATGCCAGGAGCAAAGTAGGTGATGGTCGAGCCATCGCCCCCGGTGGTGTTGAATTTAAAAGCGCCCGTTGCGCAATCGTAAGTTGGCTGGATGAGTGCCAGCGGGTCGGCCAAGGGAGTACGGCCCGTTGCCGTCGTTGCGAGGGCCAAAGCCATTGCCCCCATCAGGAGCAGGAATCCGTAAAGGCGGACGGGTAAACGGTAGATAGTTTTCATAAAACTGTGGTGAAATAGTTGAGAAAAGGGTTTGATTGGGTAATTTATTAGGTTTAGTGATACACCAAATAGTTAACGATGGCCAGACTAAAGTATGGACTATTTGCACCGCCTGAAAAGTACAAGTAGGTGCGGGTTTCACCACTGCCGGAAAGTGGTTGTCGAGTTGATTGAGTTAAACGTATGAACAATTTTCTAACGAACAAACAGGCGATAGTCCGAGGAGAGCGGAATGTCCCAAATTGACCAAAAAATGTCCCAAATTGATAGGTGGTGCACTCCGTTTATTCACTTAAAGACATCCCTTTGGTGAACAAAATCAGGGGTATGTTCTACTAAATCTACCTGTAATGCTATCGAGTTTAGTCAGAGTAAGGGAAGGAGGCATGGACACAAGTGAATAAGTGAAGCCGCGCGAACCCGTAAACCCGCTCCAGGAACTTATGCGGATGATACCGAGCCAGGCCTAGGATACAAGGCGAGACAAGTCGTTTATTCAGGTTTCTTTGCTTAGTCCTTTTAAACCGTTCAGAAAAGAACAATACCTTTCGGGGAAAATTCGTCGTTCAACCCTACACGCAGGCTTTTCTTTGCCCCTGGTTTACTTTGTATACGTATGCTTATTGTGAGAAAACTCATTTTTAGTGGCTTCCTGCTCCTGATGGTTAACTGTCAGGCGCAAACGAGCCGGACACCGGCTGAGAGAGCTAACCAAACCGGAACTATCCAGACTGGGTCAATCCAGACTGGGTCAATCCAGACCGGGGCCGACCAGATGAACCTGTACCTGCCTGCGTTGCAGGGTAAGCGGGTGGGTATGGTCGTCAACCATACCTCGCGGGTTGGCCGTTCCCACCTGGTCGATAGTCTGCTGGCCAGGGGCATTACCATTAAAACTATTTTTGCCCCTGAACACGGCTTCCGGGGGCAGGCTACCGACGGCGAAAAAATCAACAGCGAACGCGACCCTAAAACGGGCATCATGATTACGTCGCTGTACGGTAAAAACTACAAGCCGACCCGACAGCAGATGGATTCGCTGGATGTGGTTGTCTTCGATATTCAGGATGTGGGCGTGCGCTTTTATACCTTTATCAGTACCATGCAGTATGCTATGGAAGCCTGCGCCGAAGCCAACAAACCCATGATTGTGCTGGACCGCCCGAATCCCAATGGGCATTACGTGGATGGACCGGTACTCGAACCGAAGTTCAAATCATTCGTTGGTCTGAACCCCATCCCCGTTGCGTACGGCCTGACCATTGGCGAACTGGCCGGGATGGTCAATGGCGAAGGCTGGCTGGCCGGGTCTAAGACCTGTGCCCTCACGGTAATACCTCTGAAAAATTACACGCACAATACACCCTATACGCTGCCCATACCGCCGTCTCCCAATCTGCCCAACCAGCAGGCGGTTTTACTATACCCATCCCTCTGCTTTTTTGAGGGGACGGTGGTTAGCGTGGGGCGCGGAACGGACAAACAGTTTCAGGTAATCGGTTCGCCCTACACCAAATACGGCCCCTACACGTTTACCCCCGTCGATAAACCGGGTGCCATCAATCCCCCCCTCGAAGGGCAGCTTTGCTACGGTCTCGACCTGACGAAGGTAGCTATCCCGAAAGACGGGCTGATGCTGGATTATTTCTTCGACTTCTTCAACCGGTCTACCAATAAAAGTAAGTTCTTTCTGGCTAATAATGGTATCGACCGACTGGCGGGCACCGACCAGCTCCGGCTTCAACTGCTGGCAGGCGTATCACCCGCCAAAATCCGCAAAAGCTGGCAACCCGCCCTGAACGCGTATAAGATAAAGCGAAAGAAATACCTGCTGTATCCGGATTGAAAGAGCGAAAGTACCAAAGAGTGAAAGAGCGGATGAGTGAATGAGTGGAGCGGGCATCTTTAACTCATTCATTCTTTCGCTCTTTCACTCTTTGGCTTACCTTTGCATTTTAGAGACCTATCATGGCCACCGAACAGATTTTGATTCTGGATTTCGGTTCGCAATACACCCAACTTATCGCCCGTCGGGTGCGCGAACTGAACGTTTACTGCGAAATCCATCCCTATAATAGCCTCCCTGCAATTACGTCCGATGTAAAGGGTATCATTCTCTCCGGCAGTCCGGCGTCCGTTCGGGATGCCGATTCTCCCGAGGTACAACTGGCTGCTTTCCGGCACAAACTGCCCATTCTGGGGGTGTGCTACGGCGCGCAACTGCTGGCGCATACCAGCGGGGGGGAGGTGCAGGCATCGGCCATCCGCGAGTACGGCCGGGCCAAACTCGGCACCGTCGAGGCCGGAAATCCACTCATGAAGGGCATCGACCCGCACTCGCAGGTGTGGATGTCGCACGCGGATACGATTACCACGGTTCCCGATACTTTCCGGATTATTGCCTCTACCGATACCGTGCGGGTAGCCGCCTTTCAAGTAGCAGATGAACCAACCTACGGCATTCAGTTTCACCCGGAGGTTACCCATTCCCTGCAAGGCAAAACCCTGCTCCACAACTTTGTGGTGGATATCTGCGGCTGTGCGCAGGACTGGACATCGGAACTGTTTGCTGAATCGACGGTGGCGCAGCTGAAAGAAAAAATTGGTGACGATAAGGTTGTTCTGGGCCTGTCGGGGGGCGTCGATTCGTCGGTAGCCGCCATGCTCATTCATCAGGCCATTGGCAAGAACCTGTACTGCATTTTTGTGGACAATGGCCTGCTGCGGAAAGATGAATTTTCGGGGGTGCTGGAGTCGTATAAAACGCTGGGACTAAACGTAAAAGGCGTTGACGCGAAGGAACAGTTCTACACCGCCCTGACTGACCTGACCGATCCCGAAGCCAAACGGAAAGCCATCGGTAAAACGTTCATCGACGTGTTCGACCAGGAAGCGCACCTCATTGAAGGGGTGTCGTGGCTGGGGCAGGGGACCATCTACCCCGACGTCATTGAATCGGTATCGGTCAAAGGGCCGTCGGCTACCATCAAATCCCACCACAACGTGGGTGGCCTGCCCGATTTTATGAAACTGAAAGTGGTTGAGCCACTAAATACCCTGTTTAAAGATGAAGTACGGGCCGTGGGCCGGACTCTGGGACTACCCGAAGCCATTCTGGGTCGGCACCCGTTCCCCGGACCGGGGCTGGCCATTCGGATTTTGGGCGATGTTACCCCCGAAAAGGTAGCTATTCTCCAGCAGGTTGATGCGCTGTTCATCGACGGTCTCAAACGCGATGGGCTGTACGACAAGGTCTGGCAGGCGGGAGCCATGCTACTGCCCGTACAGTCCGTTGGGGTTATGGGCGACGAACGAACCTACGAACGGGTAGTGGCTCTGCGGGCCGTAACGAGCGTGGATGGCATGACCGCTGACTGGGCGCACCTGCCCTACGAGTTCCTGGCCGATATTTCTAATGAAATTATTAATCGGGTGAAAGGTGTAAATCGGGTAGTGTACGATATATCCTCCAAGCCACCCGCCACCATTGAGTGGGAGTAACCGTTGCGGTTGAACGCAGTGCGTATCGTGCTGATTAATCGGATAAAGAAAACGGGTTGCCCCAGGGCAACCCGTTTTTCGACAGGGTTTCATCAAACCTGATTAGGTGGAGAAGTCGCGGAAAGCAGAGCAAATGTTGAATTGAGTACTAAGCACAAGCCGGTGGAAATGTTAACTTAACCCTGTCAGGAAGTTAACCCAACCCGAAAATAAGGAAATAATCTACTGCTAGTATAAATAAATCGCCCAATTCCGGTTTTTTACCGACGAATGGGGGTTTTTTACCAACGAAGGAAATCAGGTAGGGACATGAAATGGCATTGAGTCAGGTTCAAGCGCCCAATTGCCAATACCAGTACTACTAAAAGCCTTGTGCCTGAGGAGATAGTTTTTTGTTTTGACTTGTAATCAGGGGATCAATCAGGACACGCCATGAACTACCCGTCCTATTTCGACTACAACGCAACTACCCCCGTCGACCCGCTGGTGCTGGAAGCGATGCTGCCTTATTTTGGCCCGCATTTTGGCAATGCCGCATCGCGCACGCATGTTTTCGGGGCTAAAGCCGAAGAGGCCGTTGCGGATGCCCGGCAGCAACTGGCCGATTTGCTGGATGCCAGTCCGAAAGAGGTAGTGTTCACCAGTGGGGCCACAGAATCCATCAATCTGACCCTTAAAGGCGTTTGGGAAGCCAGTCGGCACCAGGGAGCGAGCCAGCAACCCGGCCATATCATCACCGTCAGCACGGAGCACAAAGCCGTTCTGGATACCTGCGAACACCTGTCCCGGCGGGGTGCTGAAATCACGTATCTCCAGCCCGGTACCGATGGCCTGATTGCGGCAGACCAGGTTGAAGCCGCCATTCAGCCAAACACCGTACTGGTATCGGTCATGGCGGCCAATAACGAAACGGGCGTGCTGCAACCCATTCAGGAAATTGGCGAAATCGCGCACAAACACGGTGTTTTGTTTCATACCGATGCTACTCAGGCTATCGGCAAAATGCCCTTTTCGTTTACCGATAGTGCTGTTGATTTGCTGAGTTTGTCGGGGCACAAATTTTACGGTCCCAAAGGGGTAGGGGCTTTACTCGTCCGCAGGCAGGTGCCTTTGAGTGCCCAGCAGGATGGCGGACGGCACGAGCGGGGCCACCGGTCGGGCACCCTCAACGTGCCGGGTATCGTTGGCATGGGCGAAGCGGCCCAACTGGCGCAACGCCACTTACCTACCGAAGCCAAACGAATTTCAGCCCTGCGCGACCAGCTCGAAGCGGGTATTCTGGCTACTCTTCCCGGTGCGACGATCAACGGGAGCCGGGAGCACCGGTTACCCAATACCACCAATATCTGCTTTCCGGGCGTGGATGGCGAGTTACTGTTATTGCTGTTGAACGAGCTGGCTGTTTCCAACGGGTCGGCCTGCACCTCCGCTTCCACCGACCCCTCACACGTACTGAAAGCAATGGGACTCTCCGACGACCTGGCCTACAGTTCGGTACGGTTTAGTCTGGGACGCTTTACCACCGAAGCTGAAGTAGAGGCTGCCATCCGGCACGTAACAGCCGTTGTCAACCGGCTTTGTTGAAGGGTTTACCCCATTTTCATTCAGAAAGTTGCACAAAAAAACGGATGGTATAAAAAAACGATAAAATTGGGCTATAGTTAGACAGGCAGTAGGTATATTGCCCCTAATACCGTGTTTTAGGACCAACGCTCGTTTTTAACTTACCATGCAACTTTCCGGAACCCATGTGCTGAATGCCCCCGTCGGCAGAGTTTGGACTATGTTGATGGACCCGGTGACCCTAGCCCGGATTGTCCCCGCCGTATCCTCCCTCGAACAGATTGACGACAACCAGTACAAAGCCCTGGCCGAAATCAAAATGGGCCCCGTAAGTGGTTCCTTTTCGGGTAATCTGTCGCTGCTGAACATTCGCGAAAATGAAGGCTATAGTCTGCACGTCAAGCAGACCAGCAAAATAGGCAACGCCGACGCGCTCATCAACATCGCGCTAAAATCCCTCGATAACGACCAGACCGAACTGACTTTCGATGGCGACGCCCGGCTGTCGGGTTTACTGGCCCGCACGGGTCAGCGGGTTATTTCGGGCGTTGCCAATACCCTCACCAAACAGTTCTTCGCCAACTTCGACGAAGCCCTCATACATGAATGATGAATGTTTGCCAGTGGGTATAATTCATCATTTATAATTCATCATTGACTCTTCATTCGTCTCTAAACCAGTAAACTAACTATGCAAGTCGAGATTAACGTAAATGGGAAAGCCCGTAAGGCCGAGGTCGAAGACCGAACCCTGCTGGTGTATTTTCTCCGCGACACGCTGCAGCTGACCGGCACCCATGTTGGGTGTGATACATCGTCGTGCGGAGCCTGTACGGTTCACCTGGATGGGGGAGCCGTAAAGTCATGTACCCTGCTGGCGGCTCAGGCAGATGGTTGCTCCGTAACGACCATTGAAGGGCTGGCTATCCAGGATACCCCCACGACTATGCAACTTCATCCGTTGCAGGAAGGCTTCAAAGAGTGTCACGGGCTACAGTGCGGCTACTGTACACCGGGCATGATTATGACCGCTGCGGATCTGCTTAAGAGGAACCCTACTCCTTCGGAAGAGGAAATTCGATTCGCGCTGGAGGGTAACATTTGCCGCTGCACGGGCTACCACAACATTGTGAAGTCGATTCAATGGGCGGCTACGCATACGACGAAACCTGAACCCAACCAACAGGAAGAGCCGATAGACGCTGACAAACACCTGTTCACCAACGATGTAACAACCGGCGAAGTCGTAGAAACCCACTAACTAAGCGAACCATGAGTAATAAATTCATAGGACAGTCGATAAAACGCCGGGAAGACAAGCGGTTTATTACCGGAAAAGGGCGGTACACCGACGATATCGTACTACCCGGCATGCTCCATGCCCACTTTGTACGCAGCCCCTACGCCCACGCCCGCGTCAGTAGCATTGACCTGGACGAAGCGAAAGCCATGCCGGGCGTTATCGCCATTTATACCGGCGACGATTTGGCCGATGTCAACGGGGTACCGTGCGGCTGGCAGGTGAATTTCCGCGATGGCGAAGCCATGCGGGAGCCTAAACACCCCATGCTGATTCCGACGGGCAGCACCGCCAAACACGTAGGAGATGCCGTAGCAGTGGTTATTGCCGAAACTAAAGATATTGCCATCGATGCCGCCGAACTGGTGATGGTGGAGTGGGAGGAGCTACCCGCTGTAGCAGCACCCGCCGACGCCCTTTTGCCCGATGCTCCCAAAGTACACGAGCAGTTCCCGGATAATAAGGCATTCGACTGGACCTTTGGCAACCCCATTGAAGAGGTAGATGCGGCCATGGAAAAGGCGGCCCATATCACCGAACTCGAATTCGTCAACCAGCGGGTGGTGCCCAATGCCATGGAACCCCGTGCCTACATCGGCTCTTACGATGAAACGTTCGACAAGTACACGCTGTACACCTCCACCCAGAATCCGCACCTGATTCGACTGCTGATGTGCGCTTTTGTGCTGGGTATTCCCGAACACAAAGTGCGGGTAGTGGGGCCGGATGTGGGTGGTGGCTTCGGGTCGAAAATCTATCATTATACCGAAGAAGCGCTGGTAACCTGGTCGTCGAAGCAACTCGGGCAACCCGTAAAATGGACCTCCGACCGGTCGGAAGCGTTTCTGACCGACGCCCACGGCCGCGACCACGCCACCAAAGCTGAGATGGGCTTCGATGCCGACGGGAACATTCTGGGGCTGCGGATAAAGACGGTGGCCAACATGGGCGCGTACCTGTCTACGTTTGCGCCCGCTGTTCCGACGTACCTGCACGGTACACTGTTGCAGGGACTGTACACGACCCCCAAAATCAACATCGACATGACGTGTGTGTTCACTCACACCGTTGCCGTCGATGCCTATCGGGGAGCCGGACGACCCGAAGCAACCTACTTGCTCGAACGCCTGATGGACCTGGCCGCGCTCGAAATGGGTAGAGACCCGGCCGAACTCAGGTTCCAGAATTTTATTCCCCCCTTCGATGGCGTGGAGCAGCCGGGTTACCAGACGCAGGTGGCTCTGCAATACGACTCGGGCAACTACGAGGCTGTGCTGAAACGAGGGCTGGAAATGCTGGCCTATGACGATTTCCGGAAAGAGCAGGCTGAAGCGGCCAAAACCAATAAGATTCTTGGCGTTGGTTTCTCGACCTACGTCGAAGCCTGTGGTATTGCGCCCTCGGCGGTGGTGGGTTCCCTCGGTGCGCGGGCGGGCTTGTTCGAGTCGGCGCAGGTGCGGGTGCAGCCCACGGGGAAAGTGAGCGTATTTACCGGTTCGCACTCGCACGGGCAGGGCCACGAAACAACCTTCGTGCAGGTAGTGGCCGATAAGCTCGGTATCCCCATGGATGATGTTGACCTTGTTCACGGTGATTCTGACACCATCGCGTTTGGTATGGGGACCTACGGCTCGCGGTCGCTGGCGGTGGGTGGTTCGGCCATCGTGAAAAGTATCGATAAAATTCTGGAAAAGGGGGGCAAAATTGCGGCTCACAAACTCGAATGCGCCGAAGGGGACCTTGAATACGCCGAAGGGAAATGGACGGTGAAAGGCACCGACAAATCCATCAGTTTTGGCGATGTGGCCCTGACGGCCTACGTACCACACATTTATCCGGCGGGGCTGGAGCCAGGACTTGACTTCTCCAGTTTCTACGACCCGGCCAACTTCACCTATCCCTTCGGTTGCCATATTGCAGTGGTGGAAGTGGACAAAGAAACGGGTAAGGTAACGCTGAAACGCATGATTGCGGTGGATGACGTGGGTAACGTGATTAACCCGATGATTGTGGACGGCCAAATTCACGGTGGTCTGGCACAGGGAATCGGACAGGCGTTGTTTGAGGGAACTATCTACGACGAAAACGGGCAGTTGACCAATGGTTCATACATGGACTACTGCATGCCCCGCGCCGACGACCTGCCCATGTTTGAGACCGACCGTCAGGTGACACCCTGCCCGCATAACCCACTGGGTGTGAAAGGAGCCGGGGAGGCCGGTGCTATTGGCTCGACCCCCGCCGTAGTGAACGCTGTAATCGACGCACTCTGGAGTGCCGGTCATAAACCGAAAGATATCCTGATGCCCCTCACCTCCGAACGGGTGTGGCAGGCCATGAACTAAACTACCATGATAACCTACCCTTTTGACTACAAACGGGCCAGCAGCATTGCCGAAGCGGTATCCATGCTGGCCGGGGGCGGAAAAGCCCTGTCGGGCGGACATAGCCTGATACCCTCCATGAAACTGCGCCTGAACATGCCCGACACGCTGGTGGATGTGGGCCGGATACCTGAACTGAAAGGAATTTCGATGGATGGCGACGAACTGGTGATTGGGGGCGGTTCGACCCACGCCGAAATTGCCGACTCGCAACTGGTGAAAGAGAAACTATCACTGTTTGCCGAGGGCGCAGCCCACATTGGTGACCCGGCCGTACGAAACCGGGGAACCATTGGCGGTTCCCTGGCCCACGCCGACCCCTCCGCCGACTGGCCCGCGCTGGTGCTGGCGGCCAACGCCACCATTGTGGTGACCGGCTCCAACGGAGAGCGGTCCATTCCCGCCACCGATTTCTTTACGGGCCTGTTCAGTACCGCGTTGCACGAGGATGAGCTTATTACGCAGGTTCGGGTGCCGGTGTCGGCAGGTAGTAAATCGACCTATCAGAAGTTTGCACAGCCTGCCTCCCGCTACGCCCTCGTTGGCTGTGCGATTGTAAAACAGGCCGATGGACAGGTAAGCGTTGCCTTTTCTGGGGTATCGGATACGCCATTTCGGGACACGGACGTGGAGGGAAATCTGAATAGCGGCCAGGAACCCGGACCCGTTGGTAGGGGGCAGTCCATCATGTCGGATAATTTTGCCTCGGAGAAATACCGGGTACACCTGGCCAGCGTGTATTTGCAGCGGGCCCTGGAGGCCGTTGCCTGATAGTGTGTAAAGCCTGAAACGCGGATGGCGCGGATTAAAACAGGCTGGTAATTTTCGGGGAATCGTAGAGGGACAACAAAGCAGGTTCTCGCATTGAACTAGTTCGATGCGAGAACCTGCTTTGTTGTTGATAAGAAGCCGTTGGTAGTTAATTCACATTCATTCGGTAGGCAGCAAACTGCCGTCTTACCTGGGTCCATCGTCTGCGCGAAACGGGTAGCACCTCGCCGGTGCTCAGATGAACCAGTCCACCCGTATCCGTACGCTCCAGCCGGTCAACGAAGAACCGGTTGACTACGCAGTTTCGATGGAGTCTGACGAACATCTCCGGTGGTAACTGGGGGGAATAATATTTAAGGGTACGGGGCATGAGCATACGCCGGCCATCGGCCCAGTTCAGCCAGCTATAGTTGGCAACGGCCTGGAGGTAAACTAGGTCAGTGACGGAGAAAAGTTGACGGCCCGTTTCCCGAAGATAGAGTTTGAGAGGGGGCCACTCTATTGATGCGGAACGGCTGGAAAAGGGTAAAGTAGAGGTTGACATGAGCGCAGAGTATTTAGAGGATAATACTGATGCAATACTAAGTTTAATGTCTACCCTCACCCTGCTCATTTGTAACAAGGTCTATAAAGTTTGTAACATAGGATGCCCGCGCCCGCTGAAAAGAGGGAAATAAAGGGCAAAAGGCAGGGAAAACCGTTTTGAGACACGAAAAAAGGGGCAAGTCCCGCGTTTATTGATTCCGGGCTACTTCATCGCGGTGTTGATCGATATAGTCAGAGGGGGTTAGGTGGTACTGTTCCTTAAATACTTTTGAAAAATAAGCTGCGGTATCGAAGCCAACCCGGTCCGCCGTTTCCGATACCGACATACCGGAGAGCAACAGTTCAGCCCCTTTTCGAAGCCGTATGACCCGTATAAGTTCAATGGGAGTCAGTCCGGTCATTACTTTTACTTTTCGGTTCAGGTGCATCCGGCTCATGTTCATTGCCATGGCCAGGGGTTCAACCCCAAATGTGGTATCGTCCAGCCGTTCTTCCAGCAGACTATAAATCCGGTTCATAAATTCATCCTGCGGGTCCTTGCTGGTGGTAGGCAGGTTACCGGCTCCCAGGAGCTGGGTCCGGATATGCTGACGCGTTCGTGCCTGGAGTTCCAGCCGGTTGCGAACCCGCCCCCGTAACTCGTCGACCTGAAATGGCTTGGCCAAATAATCATCCGCACCCGCCATCAATCCCTCCAGCCGACTATCAACTGACGCTTTAGCCGTGAGCAGAATTATCGGTATGTGATTCGTGATAGGGTTCCCCTTCAATTGGCGGCATAATTCGTAGCCATCCATTTCGGGCATCAACACGTCGCTGACAATAATATCGGGACCATCGGCCAGGGCGGCTGATACCCCCAGCCGACCATTGCTGACCCGCTTTATACGGCCTTCCGTTTTCAGGGTAGACAGGATATAGTCGGCCAGTTCATCATTATCCTCTACCAGTAGAATTCGGTACACTTTTTCATCGGCCGTGTCGGTATAGTCGGTAGCGGGTACCGTGGCGATACCTGCCGATGAGGGTTCACTCGGTTTTATTTCGGCTACCATACCCGCCCGGGCCTGTCGGCAGGGCAACTCAATGGTGAAGGTTGTTCCGTGGCCGGGCTGACTGGCTACCAGCACAGTACCCTGCATCATCTCAACTAATTCTTTCACCAGGGCCAGGCCAATACCTGAGCCACCAATAGCTCCCTCTGCCTGTGGGTCAATCTGGTAAAACCGGTCGAAAATACGCGGCAGTTTTTGATCCGGAATTACAGTACCGGTATTCTGAACAATGAGTTTCACCAGGTCACTGTTCATTGAATTGGCCAGTGCCGAATCAATCGGAGTCGCCTTAACAAACACGTTTATCGAACCGTCTTCATCCGTGAATTTTAGTGCATTCGATAGCAGGTTACTCACTATCTTTTCAATTTTATCCGGATCGAACCAGTAATAAGGCTGCTCGAAAGTGCTCGTCAACTGTAACCGTATGCGCTTTCGTTTTGCTTCTTCCATAAAGGAGCCGACCGTACGCTGGATAAACTCCGGCAAATCGGCGGGGGTAGGTGTTATTGTCAGGTTGCCGGCGTCGAGTTTGGCCAGATCGAGTAACTCGTTGATAAGCCGCAGCAGACGGCTGGCATTACGGTAGATCAGCGAAAGACGGTTGTAGTAAGGCGAGTTGACCGAGTCCTGGATTACCTGTTCTAACGGTGTTAGAATCAGGGTCAGAGGTGTTCTCAGTTCATGAGTGATATTGGCAAAAAACCGGCTTTTTACCTCATCCAGGTGTTTTAACTGCAAGGATTCCTGTTCCCGCAGTTTCAACTGACCCTTCTGTTGCATACGACGGATACGAACCCTGAGAAACAGCACAATTCCACCTGCCACCAGCAATGCGTAACCCAAGTAGGCCCACCAGGTTGCCCAGATGGGCGGTTTGATAACGATGCCCAGCGAATGACTGGACGGACTCCAGACGCCCGATGTGTTGGAGGCATTGACAATGAATGTATACTTATTTGGGGGCAGGTTAGTATACGTAGCCGTCGATACATTTCCACTGTATACCCAGTCTTTATCCAGACCAATGAGTTTGTACCGGTACTGATTTTTATACGGTTGGTTATATTCAAGGGCTGCGAAGTCGATGGATAAAAAGTTTTGCCCGCTGGACAGGACTATTTCAGCTGTTTCGTTAATGACCTTCTGGAGGGGTGAATCCGGCATGGCAGCCGTGACCAGTTGGTTATTGATGCGGAGTCCCGTTAGGGCCACTACCGCTTTTACCGCATCTTCCCGAATCCGGACCGGATTAAACACGGTATAACCACCAATACCGCCAAAAATCAGGCGGCCATCGGGTAGGGCGACATCATGGAACTGCTTAAATTCTTCACTCGGTAAGCCATCATCACTCATGTAGCTTCGCACTTCGTACGTGCGGGTGTCGAACCGGCCCAGACCCCGGTTGGTACTTAACCACAGATGACCCTGCTTGTCGGTTTGGATGGCGTAAATGACATTATTAGATAAGCCCTGCCCAATGGTGAACCGCTTAATCTGCCCCGTTATCTTATCCAGCCGACAAAGGCCCTCGCCAAACGTGCCAATCCAGAGGAAGTTATAGTGCCTTGGGTCCTGAACGAGGCACAGCAGTGAGTTGCCCGGTAAAGACTGGGGATCAGCCGGTACACTATTCCAGTGAATAAGCCGCTTTTGGGACAGGTCGGCCCGTAACAGTCCCTGGTTTTCGGTTGCCAGATAAACGCGCCCGCCATCCACCACCATCGCCGTTATAACATAAGGGTGGTTGGGTGGTATGGGCAGCGGAAAGGCCGTAAAACTCTTTTTATCGGGGTTGTAGCGCACAACCGCCTGATTGTCGGGCCCCAGCAGGCCCCAAAGTTCACCCTGTGCTCCGGTAGCCATCGCTGTAAACCGAAAATTGCCGTTTTTGAGCCAGCGCGTTTCGATACCGGTAGGTACTATTGGAGTGAAGGTTTGGCGGGAAGCGTCGTACTGGTAGGGGACAGTTTGCCGACTGCTTATCCAGAGCACACCACGTCCGTCGAACTGGTACCGGATACTGGCGGGGGACTGCTGCCGGATAGCCCCCGGAATAGCATCATTGGGGATGCCCAGTTGCTGGGTTAGCCAGTCGGTCTGGAAATTACGGCTGTGTGGCCAGGTCTGGAAGGGGCGTTTGTTTAAATCGTATTTTATTACTCCGTCGCCGTTGAGGCCAAGCCAGAGGACATTGGTCCGGTCGATAAGCAGGGATATTGTAGAGAATCGGGCGAGTTTAGGCGATTGAAAGGATGGGCTCCCGAAGAGCGAAACCAGTCCTTTTTTGTCGGTATAGCGATTTTGATTGACGTAGTCAACGCCGTGCGAGTCGGTAGCAAACAGGGGTAAGCCGGGTTCATTGGGCAAATCCACTACCTGCCGAACGCGGCCACTCACGGGGTCGAACAGGGCAAAATAGCCGGGAAAGCCGAGCATGAACTCGCCGTTTTTTCGTTCGTGTACCTGGTACACCTCATTCTGGGGTAACCCCTGTGCCTGCTGAAAGGGCGTTAGCTGCTTGGTGTCGGAGTCGTACCGGAAAAGTCCGTCCTGCGTGGCTAACCAGACCCGTTTCCGGCGGTCGACCAGCAAGCTGTGCAGTACAGGCTGAACGGCGTCGCGCTGAAAGGTCCGGTGTTGGTGCGAAATCGAACCGTTTGCATTCAATCGAAAAAAACCATTCGTCTGGGTCGCTACCCAAACGTTTCCTGCTTCATCGGGCTGGATACCAACGAGTTTATCCCGACCCAGTGCCTGCCTGAATGCACTGGTGTTAGAAATTCGATTCGACCGCTCCGTTACCGGGTCAAAATAATCGATATGGTTGTTCTCCGTTCGAATCCATAACTTACCGGTAGTATCTTGCTTTATTTCGTAGATGCTCCCGAAAGAAAGGGAATGCGTCTGTTGGGGAATGTGGGTATAGATACGGAAGTGAATACCATCATACCGGCAAAGACCATCGCGCGTGGCGAGCCAGATGAATCCCTGCTGGTCCTGGATGATCGAACTGATGAACCCCTGTGGTAAACCGTTTCGTACGGTGAGGTACTCCGGCTCTGGTGTGCTGGCAAAAACCCGGACGGGCAGGGTGAGTAAGCCCGTAATAAGCAAACAGATTAGCCAGTTTCGGGGTATCAACTGGTCACGCGTATGGTCAACTAATCGAACTCCGGCATGTAGATACCAACGCAAACGTATACACACCGGCGTCCCTGACCATTTTTCAAAACGTTCATCGACAAAAAAGTATGTATATTTCTCCGTTATGAGCTTCACAATTTAATTACCTGTTATGCACATTATACTTAAAACCCGGGTCAATCAACCAGTGGCAACCGTATGGGCTGGGTTTGACCGAGTGCTGTTTGAACGTCTTTCCCCCGCCTTCCCTCCCGTAAAAGTAATCCGGTTCGATGGGTGTATGCCCGGTGACATTGTTCATCTACAGCTGAATTTCATCCTTTTTCGTCAGAGCTGGATTAGTACCATCATCGAACAGCAAACCAGCCCGGAGGAGATTTACTTTATCGACCAGGGTACTCAGCTTCCTTTTTTTCTGGGTTACTGGCATCACAAACACCGGCTGCTGCGCGCTACGGATGACCATACCGGCAACGAGCAAACCATTATCGTTGATGACATCACCTTTCGCGGCCCCTTCCGTTTGGCCGATTATCTCCTTTATCCGGTATTATGGCTACAATTTGCGTGCCGGAAACCGGTGTACAAGCGGGTATTTGGGCATCCATAACGTAAAAAATTACATAAGTTACCCTACTGATTAAGTTGCATAATTAAGGCAGGGAGATTTAGCGAACAACAAAATGGTGTATTCGGCATAGTACCAAAAGCTATTGAAGGGACTTGCGGTCCGTTTCTGAAGCCAAAACAGTTTCAGGAAACGGCTGGATTCTTTTACATTTGTTTAAACAGGCTATCTATTTTACTGAATGAAACTTCCCAATCTGACAACACGCATTTTCCTGGGCATGGTACTGGGTATCGCCATTGGTTATTTTTTCCCGGACGATGGGTCGGGCTTTTCGGGTACCGACCTGAACATCCTGTCCAAGATTTTTCTTCGGCTCATCAAAATGATCATTGGGCCACTGGTATTTGCCACACTGGTTGTGGGCATTGCCAAACTGGGTGACTTTGGTACGGTAGGGCGTATTGGGCTGAAAACCCTGGCTTACTTCTATTTTGCCACTATTTTGTCCCTAATTGTCGGATTGCTGGTAGTCAATATTATGAAACCCGGCGAAGTAATGAGTCTGCCCCTGCCCGCCAAAGGTACGGATACGGGGGTTGAGGTTCAAAAACTGACCTTCAATAACTTTATCGAACACATCGTTCCAACGAGTTTTATCGACGCGCTCGCCACCAACGAAATTCTTCAGATTGTGGTGTTCAGCATCTTCTTTGGCATTGCCGTCGGGTCGGTTGGGGCGCAGGGTAAAATTATGGTTAAGGCACTGGATGCCCTCTCGCACATCATGTTCAAGGTAACGGGCTATGTTATGGCCTTCGCTCCCTTTGGCGTGCTGGGTGCCATTGCAGCCGTAGTAGCCCGCGAGGGGCTGGGTATTCTGGGCGGGTATGTGTACCTGATTCTGTGTTTTTTTGGCGGCTTGCTCTTCTTTGTCTTCGTCGTTCTGGCGGTCATTTGTCTGGTGGCCCGTATTCCGTATCTGGCTCTGTTGCGCGAAATCAGGGCACCTATTATCCTGTCGTTCAGTACGGCCAGTTCGGAGGCTTCGTTTCCGCAAACCATCGAAGCACTGCGCCGGTTTGGCTGCTCCGAACGGATTATTTCGTTTGTGCTGCCCCTGGGGTACTCCTTTAATTTGGATGGGTCCATGCTCTACATGACCTTCGCCACTGCTTTTATCGCGCAGGCGTATCACGTGCCGCTCAGTGTTGAACAGCAGATAACGATGATGCTCACGCTGATGATTACCTCCAAAGGAATTGCCGGGGTACCCAGAGCCTCTCTGGTGGTCATTGCCGGTACGATGTCGCTGTTCAATTTACCCATCGAGGGGCTGGCCCTGCTGTTGGGTATCGACCAGGTACTGGATATGGGGCGCTCGGCAACGAGCGTAGCGGGTAATGCGGTAGCCACCTGTATCGTGTCCAAATGGGAGGGAGAATTCAGGACGCAACCTGTTGAAACGGATGAAATTGCCGTTTAATAAAATATAGCCCGGGTATTTGCGGGTGATTTTGTAGGTTAGGCAGTCAATTGACAATCAATCGATTATTCTACTTATAAACCCCGTATGCCTGTGCAGCCATCTTCGTACACCTCCGTCAGTACCCTTGTAAAAGCCAGTCCATTGCAGCGATTCGTGGCCGTCTTCATTGACGGAATCATCGGGTATCTGCCCGCGTGGCTTTTGCTCGTTGTTTCCTACAAACTGGTCGTGATTGGCTACTTTATTGCCATTGCCTACGCCTTGACGAAAGATGCGTTGCCCGAAACGGCTGGTTTTCTGGGCGGGCAGAGTGTCGGCAAAAAACTGATGGGCATCAAGGCGGTTAAAGAAGATACCGGGGCGAGTTTGGTCGGAGATTATGGTACTGCTATAACCCGGCAGGTATCCCTGCTGATTCCGTTTTTTAATCTTATCGATGCCCTGATGGTATTTAGCGATGACCGGAAACGATTCGGCGACAAATGGGCGAAGACCATCGTTGTCAAAGCATAAAAAGTTTGATGCGTACCAGCCTACAGATAATGAAAGTCCCACCCTTTGCCGGTTGGGGCTTTTTTTATCACCGTTTGTACGACCGGTTGACTGTTCATCCGTAAATTAGTTGCCAATACACGGTAGCCGGGCGTAGTTTGGCCATTGGTAATCGTTTCCCGGTCTTTCCCTATTCTAAATGACTGATAATATCCTTGAAACCCATCACATCGTCAAGCAATATGCCGCCCACCGGGCATTGGACGATGTCAGTCTGGTTGTACCCAAAGGCAGTATTTTTGGGTTGCTTGGCCCCAACGGAGCCGGTAAAACGTCCCTTATTCGTATCATCAACCAGATTACGGCTCCCGATTCGGGCGAGGTAATTCTGGACGGTGAGCGACTCAAGCCCGACCACATCAAACGTATTGGCTACCTGCCCGAAGAGCGGGGGCTGTACAAAAAAATGAAGGTGGGCGAGCAGTTGCTTTATCTGGCCCAATTAAAAGGACTCACCGAAAAGCAGGCGATGGACAAGCTGAAAATATGGTTTGTCAAGTTCGACATCAAGACCTGGTGGGAGAAGCAGGTGCAGGACTTATCCAAAGGGATGCAGCAGAAAATTCAGTTTGTGGCTACGGTTATGCACGAACCCGACCTGATTATTCTGGATGAACCTTTTTCCGGGTTCGACCCCATCAATGCCAACCTGATAAAAGACGAAATTCTGGAGCTGCGCGACAAAGGCAAGACCATTATTTTTTCCACCCACCGCATGGAATCGGTAGAAGAGCTGTGTGATTATATTGCGCTTATCAACCGATCCCGCAAAGTACTCGATGGGGCTAAGCGCGACATTAAGGAGCAATTTAAAACCAATACCTACCACGTTGAATACCAGGGTACACTGAACGATCTGCCAACGGCTTTTACGGTGATGAATACCCGCCAGACCGAAGATGGCTTTATTCGGGCCGACATAAAGATTCCCCCCGATGCCGCCGTCAATGACCTGGTCCGGCACCTGCTCGACCGGGTGGCTATCCGCTCCTTCGGCGAAAATATCCCCAGCATCAACGAAATCTTTATCCAGACAGTAGGAGACAACAATGATTGATAGACTGAGCGAAAGTCATCTCATGACGGAATCTTTCGCTTCGCTTCAGCGGTCTGATTTCACTCGTTCGAGCCGCATCGGCGGCATAATTTCGCTCATTCACTCTTTACAACTATGAACATAATTTTCCTGATTATCAAACGCGAATACCTGGTCCGGGTGCGTAAAAAATCGTTTATTATCATGACGATTCTGGGACCATTGCTCATATTTGGTTTCTATGCTATTATTGGCTGGGCCGCTGTCAGCTCCATCAACCAAAAGAAAATCGCCGTTATCGACGAGAGTGGCCGCTTTGATGGAAAGTTTAAAAACGACGATGAAACGGCATATTCCTTTTTGAAAACGCCACTGGCAACGGCCAAGAAGACGTTTGTGAAAGACGATTACAACGCCCTGGTTTTTATTCCGAAAGACGTAATCGAACAGCCGAAAACGGTCCAGATTTTTGCCGAAAAGAGTGTTAGCTTATCCCTGCAAAGTAATATCGAACGGGACATTGCCAAAGAGATCGAAACCATTAAGCTGGGCGAAGCGGGCATCACCCAGAAGATAATTCAGGATGCCAAAGTCAACGTCGATGCGCAGACGATTAGTTTGAGCGATGCCGGGGAGAAAAGCAGTAACGGCATCGTTACCACCATTATCAGCGGTTTTTGCGCCGTCCTGATTTACATTTCCGTCCTCATTTACGGAACGCAGGTGATGCGGGGCGTGATGGAAGAGAAAACGAGCCGGATTGTGGAGGTCATCATCTCGTCGGTGAAACCCTTTCAGTTGATGATGGGCAAAATTATTGGCGTGGCGCTGGTAGGGCTGACCCAGTTTATGCTCTGGATTGTGCTCACGGCCGGACTGTTTACCATCGGTACCAAACTGATTGGCCAACCAAAAGAAAAGGCGACTTCGGCCATGGATAGCCGGATGGGAGCGATGCCCGGTCAGGATGATGTTCAGAAAAAAATGGCCAATGGGAATAACCCTGTTGCCGATGTGATGAAAGCCATTGACACCCTGAACATTCCCCTGATTATTGGCTGTTTCCTGTTCTATTTTTTGGGTGGTTATCTGCTGTATAGTGCTTTATTTGGGGCCGTTGGAGCCGCTGTGGATAGCGAAACGGAGACGCAGCAGTTTATGTTCCCGATTATGATGCCCATCATCGCGGCCATTGCGTTCGCCCAGATTGCCGTCCGCGACCCCGATGGACCCCTGGCGGTCTGGACATCCATGATTCCGTTCACCTCGCCCGTGGTCATGATGGTTCGTATTCCGTTCGGAGTACCCGGCTGGCAACTGGCCGTATCGATGGGGCTGTTGATACTGGGCTTTATCGGCACCACCTGGCTGGCCGCCCGGATTTACCGCGTAGGTATCCTGATGTACGGCAAGAAAACCTCCTTCCGCGAACTCTCGAAATGGGTGTTTTATAAAGGCTAAAAGGAGGTTTACGGTTTTTGGTCTTCGGTATACGGTGAGCTGACGCGAGACAAAAACTAGCGTCAGCTCACCGTATACGTTAAACCGTATACCGTAAACCTTAAAACCCTATATCAATCACCAACGGCTGCACAATCCATTGCCCATCGGTAATGCTGTATATGGTGCGGAAACCGACTTCAAAGGGGGTACGGAACCGGAGTGCATTGATAATGAAGGATACATCCAGCCCCGTGGTCTGGAAATCGTGACGCTGGGTTTCGTAGCCACGTACCCGTCCGTACACATCCCGTACCTCCACCGAACTCTGCCCCATCGACTGGTCGTAAAAAACGTTGGCTTTGATACGTTGTACGTACAGCCATCGCCCCAGCGACCAGTGCGTATCGGCAACGGGGAAGCGGTATTCGGCACTGCCCGCCTTAATCTGGTCGTCGGTCAGGTACAGTTTGCCCCGCGGGAAAAAGACTAGTGGACCAAACGTGTAGGTACCTTTGGCCTGCTGTTGATAGCCACCCCGCAGCCGCAGGGAATGATGTTTCAGCAGGCCGGGGAAAAATAGATTTCCCTGAATACCAATCTGTTCGGCAGTCAACTTGCCGCCAAAGGGTGTTGTTCGGTAATTGACAGAAATAGTCTGCCCCCAGCGCGGAGCAACGTCGCGCTTGCTCTGCCGGAGCAGGTGAGAATAACTGAATCCGTACGTGAGCGCATTGAGCGTCCCTGCCGAGCCAACTTCAGTGGCGTACCGAAAGGGGAGGTCGTAGCCCGTTACCTGTAGATAGTTGTAGTAGGCTGACAGGTTTACAGTCTGACTGTATTTGGAATTGGTCAGTTGCAGCGGTAACCGAACGCCAGCCGTCAACTGATTGTACTGCCAGCTATCCGACCGTAGGCTATCCAGGGGTAAAATCCGGTCGACGTATAAGGAAGTACGGCGGGTGCCGCGCTGGAAACTTACGTCGATAATAGGATAAAGCCCCTGATAGCTGAGCAGGGCATAGGCGTTGCCGGCCCGCTCGGCCTGGTTGTAGGTGTAGCCCACACCTAGCTGGGTAGTACTCAGTAAATCCTGCGAACTCAGCCCTACAGACAAGGCCTGCCCCGTACTGGTAACCGTTGGCCCCCAGCTATAGACATTAATGGCATTGGCCAGCCGCCGGAACCGGCTCGCTTTATACAGGGTATCAATCGTGGCCGAATCAGCCAAAATAAGACGGCCCTGCGCGGCACCCGGCTCCAGTTTGGTTAGGGGGCTGAAGTACCGGATGAGCTTTGACTCCGGCACTGGTCCCGAAAGGGGTGTCCAGGTAGCAGGAGTGAGGGGCATAGCGGCAATACGGTAGCCGGTGGCCGAGAAATCCTCAAAGGCCAGCCGGTTTCCCGATGGTGATACGGCCGCGTGGTACCCCGCCAGCGGCCGCGACGTGACCTGAAATACCTGCTTTGACCGTACATCGACCGCATACACATTATCGATTCCCGACCGGGGCGAATTGTACAACACGTAATTGTTCCAGGACTGGGGATGACTGATGTTTTCATTGGCCAGTGGGAGCAGGGCCGTATGGGTGTCTGACCGGGTATCAACTTGCGCAATGGTTTTTTGGTTGTCTTTCAGCGTAACCACCACAACCGTCTGGTTATCTTCCGCCCAGCGGGGGTGCTGGTAGAAGACGTTATTAGGGTTGGCAATAGTTTTAAGCACGTTCCCTGTTTGGGCATCGAGCACCTGTAGGAAAGTTTTAGACCGGTCAGTGTTGTTCACAACCACCAGCTTCGTGTTGTCGGGGGAGAGCGTAGCCACCGTATACCGGGTGCGGTGGGTGAGCCGGGTGAGTTTACCAGTTTTCAGGTCGAGCATCCGGATATTGGAATAATCCCGCTGCCCCCAGCGGGGGTCGTAGCCAAACTCAATCCAGCATACCTTAGTTGCGGTAGCCGAGAGCAGGTCCGGGTCGTTGGGAAAACCCTGTACATGGAGAGTTTTCTCCTGTCCATTGCCAGACAAGACAACCAGGCGGGGGGTATCGCCCAGGCCGCTCTTTACGCACAGGATAGTTGAATCGGTCAGGAATTGCGGATGCCGGTAGTTGGTATAAACGGGATGGGCGGCCGACTGCTTTTCTATTTTTCCGTTCGTTGGGTAAAGGGTTGCCGGGGTTACCGTTAGTCCTGCCTGTTGTTTTTGCCAGATTTCGGTCAGGTCGTCCATCGTTTTCCGGTACAAATCGTCCGTTCGTAACTGGGTTTCGTCTTTGATGCTGGCCGAAAACGCAAATGGCCACGGAAACCGGCGGTAGTTGCGGGTGAGCACCCGGCTCCAAACATCGGGGCCGTAGGTGCGCTTGAGGTAGGTGGTCAGAAAATAACCCAGCACGTAGTGATTGGGGACGTTGTCCCGATAGGAACCGCCAACTGCTTTGGGATAAGCAAACTCCTTTCCTGCCAGTAGATTCGCCCGCATCCCCAAATCGAAATTGGGAATCCGTCCGCGTCCGCTGCTGCTCAGGAGCGTTTCGTTGCTAACGGCATCGCCCTCAGCAAACCAGTCGGGTACGGTCAGCAGGGGAAACTGCAGGCCTACATTACCCAACAGTGCATACAGCACGCGGCCGTAGCCCTGCAATGCCTTGTCGTTCTGGACGACGTGTCGGTATTCATGAACGGCCAGCAGATCGAGCCAGTTATAGGTGCCCAGCGTAGCCGGAGCCTGTGGGGGAATGGCAGAAAACTCCGACCGGCGCGGGAACAACGTTACAAATCCATTGCTATTGGTGGTTTGATTCTGCAGCAGGACCGAAATACGTCGGGGTTGTTTACCCAATGATGCACTGACCGGTTCGTAGAGACTTTCGAGCCTATTGGCCGTTCGTTGCGCCGTCGAATCGAGTCCATTGGGATACAGCACCCGAAAGTGCGGAGTGGATAACCGGTACCAGTGCAGACTGGTTGGGTTTTGATCGAGAACAGGAAGGGTTTGGGCGGTGGCGACAAGGGTTGTCAATAGCCATTGAACTGCCAGAAATAGTCTTCGTACCATACGATTTCAATGTACGATGAAAAACAGCGTTCGTATGTACATCACCGTACAAATTTAGGGATGCACTATAAACTAGCTTTGCGAAAACCGACGATGCTCTCTACCCCTTTGCCCGTTTTACTAGCGTCAGGTAAGTTGACCGATACGGTTTTGGGCGTGCAGGAACGAAGCCAGAGAGATGGTTTACCTGGAAGACAGTAAGCAATAAGGCCCTGGGCTGAAACAGTGGGGACCGTTTCCTCATCTAAAAATACAAACCCATACGCTTGTACGTTTAGCCTCAACAGTTGACACTAAACTAGAAAAAACGATGCCACGAGGAGACAAATCGGCTTACACCGACAAGCAAAAGCGGCAGGCCGAACACATTGAAGAGAGTTATGAGGACCGGGGTGTATCTACCGATGAAGCGGAGCGTCGCGCCTGGTCTACGGTCAACAAAACGTCTGGGGGCGGTAAAAAAAGCGGTTCGGGGCGCGGGCATAAAGAAAACAAAGAACCAGAACAGACGGGTGGCAAGAAAGGGGGGGGCGCTTCGGCTTCGCGCACAGCGGAAGAACGATCTGCTTCGGCTAAAAAAGGAGCTGCTACACGGAAGAAAAACGCGGGCACTTAGTCGGACATAAGTATACTGGATAGAACGACATGAGCAGCGACGAAAAATTCCTTAAAGGGTATGATAGACCAATTATTAGGGGATTTGTGGCATAAAGATGAGTTGATAACCGATGGACAAATGGCCTGTCGGGCCTTTGTAGTCTTTCTGCTGGCTATTATTCTGGTGCGCTTAGCGGGTCGGCGTGCTTTTGGGATGCGTTCCCCGTTCGACACGGTTATTTCGCTTCTGCTGGGAGCTACGTTAAGTCGGGGTATTGTGGGGGCTTCCTCCTTTACCGGTACCCTGGGTGCCTGTTTAGTGCTGGCTATCCTACATCGACTGCTGGCCTATCTGTCTATCAAAAGCAGCATTTTAAGTCGTTTGGTGAGTGGAGAAGCTAATGTACTTTACGTGAACGGGCAATTTAACCGGGCCAATATGACATCTATGCTGGTTAGTGAGCGGGATATAGAGGAAGCGGTGCGGCTCAAGGGCCAGGAAGCCACTCCCGACAACATTGAGCAGGCATTTATTGAGCGTAATGGCGAGATAAGCGTTGTCAAAAAATAACCTCCTGGCCCACTGTAGCGGTAACCGGCCAGGGGAATTGATTCATTGACAATAATCGTTTCAAACCAGGGTCTCAGCGTAGGGCCTGAATCCGGAGCGGGCGTCCTATTGGTAAACGAACAGAAACGGGCTGGCATAAAGGCGTGTTTTGGTGCTGGGTATCACAAAAATAACACGTCTTTTTCCACACCCCTGAACGTAGCGAACCATTTGTTGCACTGACTGCATTAAAGTTTGTATTGTAAAAGGGGCAGCGTAACGGTTTCCCACCAGTACTGCCGAATTTCGGTGAAATACGTCAGCCAATCCTTAAAATCAATGGGCTTTACCAGATAGGAAGAAATGCCCAGCGTATAAGCTTCGGTAATGTCAATGTTGGTCTCCGACGAGCTAAGCATAACAATCGGGATATGATCAAAGGGGGACGACATTGCTTTTATCTGTTTTAGCAGCTGCCAGCCATCATTACGCTCAGGCAGGTACAAATCCAGCAGAATTAGTTTGGGCATGTCCCATTCCTGGTAGCTGGCTTCCTTAAGAAGCGCCAGAGCCTGCTCAGGAGTATCGACCCATACGGGCGTTACTTCCGGAAGAATCGTCAGCATGGCTTTCTGGATTACTACCCAGTGATCTTTATTATCATCTATGACCAGTACTTTTGCCCGTCTGAAGTTTGCTTTCCGGGCGGAGGAATCATTATTTACTTTCATAAAGGAAGATTGTATTACCAGTAACTATAGTAACAATCTATCCAGTCAATGGATTGCAAAATTGTTGTATTTTTCCTCAAACGTGTTGGCTAAATAGGGCCGGTTGTGTCGACAGCAGAGTACGTTAGCTCTTTTCCAGCTTAGCTAAGCGGTCCTGATTTCTTTGCCGGTTAACTACTGTCTGACTCAGCATTCGCTGGTTACTTTCCAGTAAACGATTGTATTGGTCCCATAAACGGAGCCGCAAGGATGGATTTTGCAGGGCAACTAGTCTGGTTAGTTTCTCTCTTAAAGCTAATCCTGTTGTTTGTAGCTGAGTAAGTTGCTGACCATAGTATACATCCAGTCGGCAGTGCCAGTCTTTTAATCGGTATTTGCCCAACGCAGTCGACGGGGTGGACTGAGTGGATAAGATTTGTTTCCATTGCTGCTCTAAGGACTTCACAGGTGCCCGAAATGCCTGTCCATCAAAGGCTTCTGTGGGCAGGGGCATCCGTTCCATGCCGTCAATGAGGGTTGCCTGCCGTAAAGTCCATTGGTCTGCTACTAACTGGGTCAATAACTCAAACGCTGACTCATAATCATTGACCCAAAAGACGATATCTGGACACTGAATCCCCCGAATTATTCCGTTTACGACCAGCATCATCATGGCTTATTCTGTTCAAAGTGAAAGCGTTTTTACTGGAACGCAGGATTTTCTGTTTAGTATGCCTGCCTGAACCATTACACTAACTAACTCCTTACCGTATAAGTCGATTTGTTGACCTCATTTATTTTAAGAAGCAAAGTCTCTGCTGTCCTGTTTTTGGCGTAACTTAACCCCGGCGTATGACAAAAAGTAGTGTATTCACACCCTTCCCACTATAGTTACAACCAGTACCAACCTGTTTATTCCCTTTTGTATGAACGATCAGTACAGCACGCATAAACGTAGTTCACGAGAGGCTATAATTTTATTAATTGAAGATAATCCGGACGATTTCCTGATCATTAAGCGGGTACTTTTTGACTGTATGCCGAAAGTTAAACTGGTTGTAGCCACAACTGCTGAAGAGGCTTTGCATCAACTCAGCCAGGATAATCAGATACATAAACGAATTCCCCGGCTTATTTTGTTGGACCTCTATTTGCCAAAGCGAACCAACGGGTTAGATTTGCTGAAGCAGATCAAAGGAAGTACGTCCCCTTATCGATTAATTCCCGTTGCTGTGCTTAGCCATTCCGAATTGCCGGAAGACGTACGGATGTCCTACGATCTGGGCACCAATTCATACATCGTTAAGCCGGTCAATTACGATCAATGGCGGGCCTATTTCCAGTCTCTCCGGCAATACTGGTGGGACACGGTCACCCTGCCGCTTCCCTGACATAGTACTGCTTCAGCCAGCCTGATGAATGGACAGGCGAATGCGGAAGAGCGTACCCCGGCCAGTGTGAGTTTCAATCTCCAGCTTGGCATCCAGTAAATCGCACAGTCGTTTAACAATCTGCAGGCCAACTCCTTCTCCCTGGTTAGCCCGGTTGGCCAGCTCCGGACCGGGAGGGATGTGCTGCTCATCAGAAGCAGGCATCACCGACGGTTCTGGCTGACCGATTCCGGTTGCACTGGTGGCTTCAGTCACTGGTTTCAATTGTGAGGCTAACAGGCTTGTCAAACCAGCAGGCAAACCCGGTCCTGAGTCCTGCACACTAACCAGCCAGTAGTTGTTGTCTGACTTTGACCAGGAAACTGATATAAAACCAGCAGGCGTATAAGTCAACGCATTCATGAGTAAATTCTGTACAATCCGCTGGAGTTTAGCCGCATCAGTTTCAAGCACCAGCGTATCAGGCCCATTGGCCTGAAGAATCAACCCACGATCGTTGGCCAGTACCTGAGCATCCGTTACGAGTTCGGTTAGTAGCTTACCAACATCAACAGGCTCTATCCGGAGTAGTTCTTCACCGGCTTCCAGGCGCGACAAGGCCATCAGGTTATTTAATATCGACTTGATATTCCCCAGATTTCGATTCAGTATGTTTTGAAACTGCTCCCGGTCCTGCTCATTTAGTCCTTTCGTATTCAGCAGGTGAGCAGCACTGTTAACAAGCCCGAAACTACCCCGTAAATCATGGGAGGAGGTCCGTAGCATATCGCTCCGCTGCCGGGACAGTTCCTGCATCTGATCGATAGCTTCCCGGAGGGTAGAAACCCGATTAACGGCCTCCAGGCGCTGAAGTTCATCATACTTTTGCACACTACTCAGTATTGTCTCGCTCATCAACTGACTAATCTGCTGTTGTACCTGGAGCAGCATGCTGGCATTGGCCTGAGGAATAAGTTCCTGAAAAAGCTGAAGTTCCTGATACAGAATCCTCGTTAAGTGATTCAGTTCCCGGAGCGTTTCCGGTAAGGCATAGGCCCGTTGCCACCGTTGCAAACCGTGCAAACTGGCCATCAGGACCGGGTCGGCTTCCGGCGTTTGACGTAGTAAGCGCTGTTCAAGGATATCTAAAATAATGGGCAACAGATTGTTGAATTCCTCCCGGCTCAGCGATGAAATTTTACTCAGGGCAAGGTCTTCTTCACAGGCGGTTCGCCAGTTCTGTAAAATAACTTCCCGGCGGGTAAAAAAATAAGAGACAAGTTCAGCCAGGGGCTGAGAGATACCGGGAGGAATGATTGACATAGGGATAAGTCTGGTTAGGCTGATAACCAGCGTTCGGTTATGCGGTTCGCTACGGAGGGGATAAATTCCCACCGGGAAACCAGGCGGAAAGCAAGTGGTCTGACTGAAATGCGTTTATAAATCTACGAATAGAATCCACTTTAAAAGAAAAATCTGGCTACATGAAAGCTTATAAAACTACCGTAGAAAGTGGCGGTTATGGTTCTGCCATTCAGTATTGCCTGTCATCTATGAATGAAGTTAATTGGTTGATAGTCAATACGAAGATGCTTGAAAATCTGTTTCTGAAGTTGCTGATACAGGGTAAAAGCGGCCAGCGCGACCTGGTGCTGTTGGTTGTTCACCACTACAATTCCTTCCCTACGGCAGACAATCGTAACGCAGGGATAGATTCATGGCGACATTATAATCTATAAATCGCGTGGGTTCTCGGGAGGGGCAACTGCTGGTGAATTTACTCCCGACAGTGACAGGGTGATTCCGCCGTGCGGGCTACTCAATACTTATACGGATGGCCCCCGTTTTGCCGTTGTCTGCCAGACGTACCGTGTCGTTATTTTCTCATTGGGCAGGCCAGCGGAGTGGAGATCATTAAACCGTTACCACCATCGGGTTGTTGATGATGGTATACCTGACAGGGTTTGGCAAGTGTTCAGTAAAGCCACCAATTTGCCGGACCTTCGGCAGGGATAGAATCAGGAAGGGGAAATGCCTGTCGAACGACGAATAACCCTGATAGGGTTAGTACCATACTGTCCCTGTCAACTGCTGTCAGGGGAATTATACCAGTTAGCACGTTTGCTTATGAGTATCATCAAACCAGCCCTGGAACATCCGGAATTGATTTCTTACTTTTCAGGTGCCAATAATTACAGCTGGCTCCATTTTCGGAATGGCGAAAAGAAATTGCTGGCTAAATCGATCAGCTATCTGGCTAATAAACTTCCCCGTTTTATACGGGCTCATAAAACGGTGTTGATCAACCCGGCTTGCGTGAAAAGCCTGCACCAGCCAGTGCGTCAGAAAATGGCAGGCGAAATTCGGTTAGACAGTGGGGAAGTATTTCCCGTTAGTCGCCGACGCTGGACTCAGGTAGCTGACTCTCTCCAATACTGCCTGGCGTCGGCTGGTTCGATTTCTGCCAAAAATACCGCTGTCGACTCCGTTTCGAAGACACCTGTTCCGCAGCATGAAGTGGCAACGCGCTCTGTACTTCTGGTGACCGATGACGAACCGATTGCCATATTTGCCAGGCAGCTGATTGAGGAAAGATGGCCAGCCTATCAGCTGCACACAACTCAACAAAGCAGCCATCTGGCAGACGTATTTAGGCCCTTATCTTACCGTAAATATCCGGTCCTGATCCTGATGGATGCCCGAACCAGAACGCAGGAACGAATGCAAACCTTACAGCACCTAAAAGAAGACCCGAAACTGAGTCGGATACCCTTGATTCTTCTGGTTTCCAATACCGATCAATCTGTAACGGAAGCATACGAAAGAAAGGCAAATTCTGTCATTTCGCTGTCTGACAATCAGGGAGCACTGGTCCAGGTTATCGAGCGGGTATGTCAATTTTGGTTGAATACCGTCGCGCTGCCGGCAGAGTTCCGTGATGAAACTGCGTAGTAGGTCAACCGATCAGTGAGTAACTACTATTTCAGCCAAACGGTGCTAGCCGTAGATGCCCATAGCCGGTTCGTTTTCCGGGTATTTGTGCGTTAGCCGGCCTTTCCGTAATGATTTATCAACCAAATGGTCCTGCCTGGGTTTACTAGCTGAATCCTGGTTCCAGGATCAGCTAACTAACGAAACGCTATGAACCGACTATGTGCCCTGTTTTTGTTGTTGGGTGGATCAGCTATCGCGCAAACAAAACCCGATGTGGCCGTTCCGTCGCCCATCGCTTCGGTTATTGAAGGCCTGACCAGCAAACGGTTTGTGGCCGACACCGCTTTTGCTGCCCTCTCGAAGGAGGACCAGGCCCTACTGGCCAAAGAACCTATAGCTAACTGGAGCCTGCTTCAGGAACAGACTAAAGAAATGGCCTATTCCAACCTGATTGTGGGTACCCGTTCCTACCAGCTGGTCATCACGCGCCCACCAAAATCGGACTACCCAACGGCTACCCTGCTTCGATACACAACCCCCCAATCAAAACCCGAACCGATCGCCCGTGGCTCCCTACAGCCCAAAGCAGAGGGAAAGTAGGGGCTAATCATTGAAATCTTCGGCAGATACTCCTGGTTTTTGCGGTAGTAAAACCGTTCTTGCCGACAAATCCGAACTTTATTTTAATGGTAGAGCCCATGTAGGCATACCGAATGGAAACCACAATGTTGGTAGTACGGGCGTGTTTAAATGCAGCTGGGCTACGGTTAAAATCTGGCCAATATTATTATGTGACTCCTGCCCAACCGTCTGTAGCGTTTGGTTTTGTGTCTCAATTTGAGACTCTGGTCTTGCCTGATCATACTGGAATTGTAACATCTTTTTCCCCGCAGGTTTTCCCGTTGTCTACGCTGGAACAGCAAGGTGAAGCCAACAATGGAAGCGGCCAGGATCAAAAAGTCAACCGTAGTAACTACGGGCAGTCCAGACAGGTACGAATTGTCGTTAAAAAAGCTTAAATCAACCGGAAATCGCCAATTTGTTTTCGGTACATACGTTGCCCTTCCGTACTGCATTTGAAAAAGCTATATGCCAACCGCTACAAATCTGGTTATCGACTGGGGGAATACGCGCCTGAAAACAGGCTGGTTTACCGGTACAGACTTAGTTGAAACGGGGCAGTATGCCGATATGGACGCACTGGTAACGACGCTTGCTAACCGGTTGGTGACTCAGTTAATCGTTTCCTCAACGAGTCGGCCGGCCGAAGAAATCAGGGAACGACTGGCAGGAATAAAAGCGGGTCTTATCGTATTCGACAGCCAAACACCCGTACCCCTGCGTAAAGCGTACGAAACGCCCGCCACCCTCGGTGCCGACCGCGTAGCTGCGGCTGTGGGGGCTAGTACGCTGTTTCCGGGACAGGATTGCCTGGTTCTTGACCTTGGCACCTGCCTCACGGCCGACTTCGTAGACCGGGATTCGGTGTTTCAGGGCGGATTGATTTCGCCGGGGTTACGCATGCGGTTTAGAGCCATGCACGAACAAACGGCCCGGCTTCCACTGGTGGAAACACTCGCTGACTGGTCCGGCCAGGATTGGCCCGGCCTGACCGCTAAAAATACGCAGGCAGCCCTGCATAGTGGGGTGATGAATGGATTGGCTTTTGAACTGACGGGTATCGTGGAAAGTTACCGGCGGGAGCGGCCCGGTTTGGTGGTATTACTCTGCGGGGGGGATGCCCCCGCCTTTGAAAGTCGTCTTAAACCCCCGATATTTGTAGTTCCCGAATTAGTGCTCATGGGATTGAATCGAATTTTACGCTATAATGTTGAAACTATACAGGCGAATACGCCGGACATTAACGCTTAGCCTGCTGGTTGTAGCCGTTACATCGCCAATGGTACTGGCCCAGGGATTAGGCAACTCACCTTATTCGGCACTGGGTGTCGGTGAACTGTACAGTCCGGCCAATGTAACGAATATGGCCATGGGGGAGGTGGGCATCAGCAATGCCAGCCCATTCTACCTGAATCTGCAAAATCCGGCGCTGCTCGCTCGCCGGACCCGTTTCACGGTGTTTGAGGTGGGCCTGCTCGGTCAAACGAAAGGACTTAGCCAGAACATCGGTAATCAGTTACAGAATCAGCGTGACGTGTCCGGGAACCTGGGTTATCTGGCACTGGCTTTTCCGGCCAATTCGCGCTGGAATATATCAATCAGCCTGCGACCCTACACGTTTGTTAATTACAACACGCAGGAAACCTCTACCGTGCCGGGAACGGTATACCCCACCCGTTATGAATATACGGGTCGTGGAGGCTTAAATAAAGCATCGATAGCCAATGGCGTTCGCATCACGAAAAATATTTATGCGGGTGTGGAAGCCTCTTTCCTTTTCGGTAACATCACGCATACGTCCAGTTCCAGAGTGTTTACGGGTAGCAATGAGGATGTACTTATTAACCGATTGAACCGCACGAACTACAGCGACATTGTCTTGAAACTTGGTGCTGCCTGGCGTCCTAAACTGTCTGAGAAACTGACGCTGAACGTAGGGGCTACGTTCGACCCGCAGATGCGTGTTGGAGCGCAACAAACAGACATTTATCAGCAAACCAGCACAGATCAGCAGGTAGTGGCGGCTCCCGATACCCTGCGGCTTAACTCCACCGGGGCGTCTACGCTGCCCCAGCAGGTGCGTTTCGGCATAAGCCTGGAAAAGGGAAGCTCCCTACTGGTTGGTGTCGATGTAGGGTTACAGCAATGGAGCCAATATCGCACACCCGATGGTAAACCAGCTAACCTGGTCGATGCCATGAACATAGCGGCCGGTGCCGAATTTACCCCCAAGCCCACGTCGAGCCGCTACCGCGACCTGATTACGTACCGGGCAGGTTTCCAGTATAATCAGATGCCTTATCTGGTATCGGGTTTGAAAATAAACGATGTAAACGGCAGCCTGGGTCTCTCCCTGCCACTGGGTTCTTATTTGGTTAATCACATCAGTGTATCGGTAGTGGCTGGNCAGCGGGGGGTGCTGACGGGTAATCAGATTCGGGAACGTTACGTACGTATAGGTGTGGGCTTCTCGCTGAACGACTGGTGGTTCCGGAAACAGGTGGTTGACTAACTTTTTGATGAAGCGTGTAGAATGAAAAATGAAGAATATAAAAATAATGCTGGGATAAAAGGGTTGGTAAAAACAGCCCTCTATTCATTCTTCATCCTTCTTCATTCATCATTATTTTTCGCTTGCGGTGAGCCGAAACAAAACAAAAAAGTGGTTCCCTATAGCGGGCCAATTGAGGAAATCAATGATGTAAAGCTGCTGTATAGCGAGGGAGCGGTGGTAAAGGTAAAACTCACCACGGCGAAACAGCTACGGTACGAAAACGAGAACCGGCGTTATCCCAAACCGGTCCACATTTTGTTTTATAACCCGGCCGGGCAGGAAATAACGACTATCGATTCTGATTCCGGTCGGTACGACAAAGCGAAGGATGTGTACGTTGTGATGGGCCACGTGGTGGTCGTCAACAAACAAAAGCAGGAAAAGCTGCTCACGCCCGAGTTGACCTGGAATCCCGTGACCAAAAAAGTGTACACCGACAGGGATGTATCCATCCTGAGCCAGCTAACGGGCGAAAAACTATACGGAACGGGCCTGGATGCCAATCAGGATTTTTCTAAGTACGCCATCCGCAAGGTGAATGGCGTATTTAACGTGCAGGGTGGTATCTGACGGTTAGGCGTTTGGTAACTAGTTCGTTACCGGGCCGTTCAGCTCGGTTCGGCACTGCTCCAGCACGGGGGCAACCATTTTTACATCCGTCACCTTTTTTTCATTTCCCCACTGATTGTAGATGTACGTAACGACCTCGGCTACTTCGAGGTCGCTGAGTTGCGGGTGGGCGGGCATGGGGCGGTTGTATTGGTTGCCGTTGACTATAATCCTGCCCTGCTGGCCGTACCGAATTAAACAGATTACTTTGTTTTTGTTGACCAGATAATCCGAATTGGCAATGGGCGGGTAAAGTGCCGCCAGTCCTTCACCTTTGGTCTGGTGGCAGTTGGCACAGTTGGCTTTGTATACCAGAATGCCTTCTGTAATGTACCTTTCCCGTTTTATCTCTTCCTGACTCTGGCAGGAAACGAAAGAAACGCAGGCCAAGAAACCGGCTATCAGACGGGGAAGCTTACTCATGATTTAGATGCGACCGACTTCGGTTCGGCCAGTAGCCGATCCATGTCGGTCATTAATTTATCGACGCCTTCTTCGGTCGTGCCGTCGTAGATACCCCGGATGTGTTTGTCTCTGTCGACCAGAATAAAAGCGCCACTATGAATAACCCCCCCCGGCGCGGTTGAATCGGCCTGTGCGGTTACCATATAACTTTTCTGGCCGAGGTCGTAAATCTTGTCCCGGTCGCCCGTTACAAATAACCATTGCCGCCCTGTTACACCCAGATTCTGGGCAAATTCATGTAACACTGCTACCGAGTCGTGGGCGGGGTCAATGGTGTGCGAGAGCAGCATTACATCAGGATTTCCTTTAAACTTTTCGTAGACCCGCTTCAACTGTACCTTCATCTTTGGGCAGATGGTGGGGCAACTCGTAAAAAAGAAATCGGCTACGTATATTTTATTATCGAGGTTTTTGGCCGTAACCGTATCCCCATATTGACTGACGAAGGCAAAATCGGGAATGGTTTGATAGACTGAATCAGTTACCTGTTTTCCATCTACTGTTTTTGTCACGGCCTCCCGTTGTCCCAGAATCGGAAGTCGGTCGCTGTCCGCTCCGCCACAAGCCCACAACAGGGCAAGGAGGCCAGAGAATACCAGCCATTGTTTATTTCTTACCCAAAAACTGACGGGCTTGTTCAATACTGGAATTAACTTTTGTTTTAACATCTGTAATTATATCTTTTTGGGTAGTCAGGTAATACAAAGCCTGATCGGATGGTAATTTATCAAGCGTATCCCCATTGTATTGTGCCATCCAGTGGTTCATCAGGCTGTCGGCTATGGTCAGGTTCTGATTCAACTGTATAACCTGTGCTTTCTCCTCATCAGTTCGCAGGACTGCTGCTGCCGAACCGCTGGCTTTTACACTGTCCAGCGAGGTAATGCGCTTGTTGAGTTGTTTTTTCAGGTTGACAAGGTCACCCATTACTTTGGGCATTACCTCATCGTGAATAGCAAAAACTTCATTTTCGGCGGCTTTAACCGACTCTTTATCACCGTTACAGGAGCAGACTACGGTTGCAGCCGTGAGCAAAAAAGCAAGCGTTTTAGTTGTACTGTTCATAAGTTGAAAGGGAATAGGGTCTTTTTTGGAGGAGAATGTGAGGTACCTGGACCATGTGAAAAAGGCAAACAGGATACATCCTATATGATCCCTCCTGCCTGAGCGTCATTTTACCGTTGCCCGTTGTTTTATCATTTCGCGGGCGTTCTTTACCGCGCTGGTCGATGGGTTTTTTCCACCAATCATCTGGGCAATTTCACTGATTCGCTCATCAAGGGTTAGCTTTTTAATCCGGCTCACCGTTTTGTCGGCCGAATGGTCTTTATACACAAAGTAATGGGCGGTTCCCTGCCCGGCAATCTGGTGGAGGTGGGTAATGGCAATAATCTGGTGGCTGTGCGCCATGTCGTGCATCATATTGCCCATTTTGATCGCAATTTCCCCCGACACCCCCGTATCAATCTCATCGAAAATAATGGTGGGCAACGACCGCTTACTCGCCAAAATGTACTTGATGGCCATCATCAGCCGTGAAAATTCACCCCCCGAAGCTACCGTCTTCAACTGTTGCGGCTTGATACCTTTGTTGGCACTGAACAAAAACTCGATTGTATCCACACCGGCCGGCATGGGTTTGGTTGTTTCGGCCTGAATCTTCAGCGATGCATTGGGCATGCCCAAGTCGTGCAACAACGCACCAATTTCGCTTTCTATGGGCGAGAGGGCCGCTTGCCGGGAAGCTGACAGGGTTTCGGCACTGGCCAGGAGCTTCGAGTAAGCCGCCGTGGTTTGCGCTTTGGCCGCATCCAGCGCATCATCCAGATTTAGTACTTTGCTTACCTTGCTCCCCAGCTCATCCCGAAGAACCAGCAAATCCTGTACAGAACTGGCCTGGTGCTTGGTTTGTAGCTGATAGATCAGGTTCAGCCGTTCGCGGATGGTTTCCACGCGGGCATCATCTACCTCTACGCTGTCCTGCTCGCTGCTTATTTCGTCAGCAATATCGCGCAGTTCGATCAGGCTGCTCTGGGCCCGCTGATGCAGTTGTTCGTACTGGCCCGACAGTTTGCTAATGTAAGCCAGATTGCTAACCGTACCCTTCAAAAAGTCAATGACCGACTGCTCCGCATTATCCAGGTATTCGTAGGCCAGCTGTAGTCGCTCTTTGATGTCTTCGGCATTTTCCAGTATCGTCAGTTCGTTCTCCAGTTGTTCCTGCTCGTCGGGTTGTAGCTGGGCTTTAGCTAATTCTTCGTACAGAAAATTATTATAGTCGAACTCTTTTCGCATGGCTTTTGCTTCAGTCTGTAACTGATCATAAGCCACCTTTTTCACTCGATAATCCTGGTAGTCAGTTCGGTAGGTGTGTAACAGGTCGGTGTTCTGTGCGTACGTATCAACGATTTCCAGCTGATAGTCATTGGAACCAAGCAGGACTGAGTCGTGCTGCGAGTGAATGTCCATCAACTGGCTCGTGACGCGCCGGAGCGTTTCCAGGTTGACGGGTGTATCATTCACAAACGCCCGGGATTTACCACTCACGCTAATCTCCCTGCGAACGATGCACGTAGGAGAATAGTCTAGTTCTTCCTCTTCGAAAACCCGCTCGATAGCGTAGCCGGATACCCCAAAGGTGCCTTCGATAACACACTTTTTTTCGGGATTGTATAGCGCACGGGTATCGGCGCGGTTACCCAGCAACAACCCGATGGCACCCAGAATAATCGATTTCCCCGCCCCCGTTTCGCCCGTTACGATGTTGAGTTCGCGGTCGGGAGAAAGTTCGAGTTCGTCAATCAGTGCGTAATTTTTTATGAGTAAATGCGATAGCAAAATCAGTAAGCAATTAGCCGTGAAAAGGAAGTGTGTCAGCCCGGGTCGAGCGCTGGCAAGTAAAAACAAAATTACTCACTCTAACCGGCCGTTGGTCATTCACTGGATTAATTTTCGGTAGTTTTCAGTCTTGGCCGGGTCCAGATAAGACAGTAATTCAAAGGCTTTCTGCTTCTCTGCCGATGTGCCTTCAAACAAAATGTTGTACAGTTCCTGCGATTTGGCATCAAAGAAAGAACTTATCAACACCGAGTTTGGAAGTTGTAGCCCAATGGTTCGGATAGTAGTCAGCAAATTGAGTGTCTGTTTGCGCACCTGCACCGGATTAGCCGCAAAAACATCCAGACCCAACCGGTGGTAGGTATAGATGCCATCCCGGAAGGGAATTAATTGCTGGTTTTGCATATTCTCGACGAGCCAGTACCGGTTTCGCCGGTCGCCATTGGGTTGCCAGGATGCATTGGGCGAACCCTGCTGCGCCAGGTTCGTGATGGAGTAAGCCTTTTGTATGAATGGATTACCACCCTGCTTGCTGAATGTATCGTAGTCAACAGCCATGATGATATTGGCGTAATACGCCAGCAGTGAGGTTAGGTCATCCGAAAACTGATTCTCCCGGAAATAGACAGGCGTTGTGGGTAAATAGACGAAGTTGAAGGCGCGGTCTACGTAGGTAAATGTGGTGGTTTCATAACCCGTTCCGTACACCGGTCGCGATACCGTAATCTGGGCAGTAGCTTCAAAAACGCCCTGCGCCAGCGATTTCACCAGGTTGATGTTCATGGCGCAGTTGATTCGCTCATTCACCGCGAACTGGTCGTTACTCCAACGCCGGTTGTTCATGAACTCCGTAATAATTCCCTTCAACTGACTTACATAGGCAAAGTCCGTTTTTTGCTGGGCAAATAACTGGTCGGAGTTGATGGTTACCTGACAGTTCAACTCCTGGGCCTGGGCCACACAACCCCAGCAGACTAGGAAAACTACAATCGTTACTATTTTCATGTTGGATGACGCTGTAGGTCAACCCGAAACGAGGGTCAGCCGCTGGTTAATTAATAGGGTGTAGTAAGCCATCTTCGTCAACGACAATTACCGGGTCTTTAGCGTATCGGCAATCAGATTCACTAAATCCCAGGCTACTTCGTCTTTCGATTTCAACGCAAATTCGTGACTTTGTTCGTCTTTATCAATAACCGTAATCTTGTTGGTATCGTGCCCGAAACCAGCTCCCGCATCACGTAATGAGTTCAGAACAATCCAGTCCAAGTTTTTTGAATGAAGTTTTTTAACGGCATTCGCGTGTTCATTCTCCGTTTCGAGCGCAAAGCCCATCATCCACTGTCCGGGCTTTTTCCGGCGACCCAGCGTCGCGGCAATATCGGTGGTTTTTGTTAGGTCAAGTGAAAAAACAGCGTCCTTCTTTTTTATCTTCTGGCTGGCCGGGTGAGCCGGTGTATAATCGGCAACGGCCGCGCTGAGCACTACAATATCAGCCTCCGCAAAAGCAGCCTCTGTTGCCCGGAACATATCCTGTGCCGACTGTACCGGAATGCGATTCACCGTGGGGGCGGGGAGGGGTAAGGCAGTGGGGCCACTCACCAGGGTAACGTGGGCACCGGCCTTCGCGAAAGCCCGGGCAATGGCGTAGCCCATCTTCCCGGTAGAATGGTTGCTAATGTAGCGAACCGGGTCAAGGGGTTCCTGCGTCGGCCCCGCCGTTATGAGCACCCGTTTGCTGGAGAGAGTAGACAGGGATGTTTCCTTCCTGGTTGCCTCCTTTTCCGGCTCCCAGAACTCTTCCAGCTTCTGAACAATCGTTTCCGGTTCGGCCAGCCTGCCTTCGCCAATCAGGCCACTGGCCAGTTCGCCGTGTTCGGCCCGGATGATGTGGTTACCAAAGGATTCGAGCCGGCGCAGATTGTCAACCGTGCTGGGGTGATGGTACATATCGACATCCATAGCAGGCGCAAAAAACACCGGGCACCGGGCCGACAGATACACGGCGGATAGCAGATTATCGCACAGGCCGGTGGCGCACCGGGCCAGCGTACGGGCTGAAGCAGGAGCTATAATGAGGGCATCGGCCCACAACCCCAATTCTACGTGGTTATTCCAGTTCCCGTTACCTGAGTTGTCTGTAAAGGTCGATAGCACGGGTCGCTTCGACAGGGTGGCCAGCGTCAGCGGGGTAATAAATGCCTGTGCCGACTCAGTCATGACAACCTGTACTTCGGCACCTGCTTTAACCAGAAGCCGCACCAGAAGGGCCGATTTATACGCCGAGATGCTACCCGTTACGCCCAGTAAAATCCGTTTGTCCGCAATTGACATGATAGGTACTGATGGCTTTATTGTCCGAAAACTAAGGGTATTCGTCGGCTGTCTTAAAACACCAAAACCGCACGGGTAGTCTTGCCGTGCGGTCGTGAAAAGCAATCAATGAGCCAGCATTACGGCAGAGGCTCTTCGTTGTAACGCCAGTAAACTTTCCCTTCCAGAAACTCATCGGTTGCAATGGACGTAGGCTTTGGCATCCGCTCGTAGAACTTGGAGATCTCGATCTGCTCGCGGTTCTCAAATACTTCTTCGAGGTTATCGACGGCTGAAACGAACTCGGATAGTTTGTTGCTGAGTTCCTCTTTGTTTTTAGAGGCAATCTGCCGGGCACGTTTCGATATGATGGATACCGATTCGTACAGGTTGCCGGTCTTTTCCGCAATCTTATCGTTGTTGCGGGTGATAATCGATTGATTGGTTGCCATAATAGTAGATTATCGTTTAAGCTTTTCGGTTTATCGTTTTCAGTTGCAGTTTCCCGCCAGGACCGTAAACGATAAATCGAAAACCTTACACTGACTTAATTTGCTGCCGTTACTTTTGCCGGCGGGTTCTTTAGTTTTTCTTTTTCCTTCTCTCGTTCCTGCTCCAGTGTGTTCAGCCGGTCTATCTCTTTCTGACTGGTCTCAAACATTTTTTCTGACTGCTTCAGGTACTTGCTGTTTGGATATTTATCGATAAATGCCTGATGATAACTGATGGCATCCTGATAACGTTCCTTCTGCTTGGTTTCCAGACTGTTCTGAGCCAGACTGAATTCGGCATCTACTTTCATGTAGGCCAACTCTTCATTGTATTCAGAGTCGGGAAATTCGCGCTGAAAATTATTGATGGAAATAACCGCCGATTTGTAGGACGCAATATTGAAGCCACTGGTTTTGAAATAGAGTTTGGCTTTTTCGTAGGCTTTGCGCTCCAGTTTTTCCCTCAGTTCCAGAATTTGTTTGGTGGCATCGTCCCGGTATTTGCTGTCCGGATAAATGTTGATAAAATCCTGCAGGGCCGCCGTTGCCGTTAAGGTATTGGACTGGTCGAGGTTGAACGAGGGCGTATCTTTATACAACGAGTACGCGTACATGTACATCGCTTCCTGCGCGTAATCGGAGCGGGCAAACGTTTCGTAAAACTTCTTGAACAACGTAGCACTCAGCAGATACTGACTCTGACGAAACTGCGTGTAAGCGTAATAAAACTGGGCCATTTCTGATTCGGTGCTCCCTTTCAAAACGGGGATCAACTCCTCAAATAACAGACCTGCCTTATACCATTCCCCTTTGTTATAATACTGAACAGCCCCTTTATACTTTTCCTCGTCGTTTCCGCTCTTCTGTAATTTTGAAAACGGACTGCATGAACTTAGCAGGAACAGGAGCCAGGTTCCCAGTAGAAACGTACCAATATGACGGTGTTGCATAAGTGCGCAAAGATACAAAAAAAATACAGGCTACATCAGTTAAAACGGCGATGTAGCCTGTCGTATTACCTAAAAACGTTATGCACAACCTTATTTAGCGTATTTTAACAAAAAGACCGGGGTCTACTGATGGCGAACGAGCAGCCGCTTTGTGGCTACTTTTTTACCGTCGACGGTCAATTGATACAGGTAATAACCCGTATCCAATGGCCGGGTAACAATCCGAACCTTGTTATTATTCCGGTCCAGTTCTATCTGTTCATACCCAGGGACGGGGGTGCCCAGCACATTTAGTAAAACCAGCTTCGCTTCGGACACGGAGCCTGTAATCTGATAGTCCAGTTCAGCCACATCGTCGGCCGGATTTGGGTACGCATTGGAAACCCACAACTTGTCATTACTGAACAACCGGCTGTCGCCCTTTCCTTCCGAAGCGGGTGCCGGGCGGGAATCGGCTGCGGCAACGGGAGTGTTGTCACCCGCTCCCGTTCGGGCGGCTGCTTTAGCACTGGAGCGAGGTATCAACAAGGACCGGTAATGTTCGTTGATAGCCGCGTTCTTATTAACATTTATGGAGCGGTCCAGACCCGATGATAAAGCCGGGTTGGCCACAATAGAAAACCGGCTGACGGGCAAACGAGCCGCGCTTGTTTTCGGTGTAGAAGCAGTTCGGCCCAGTTCCAGTCGGCTACCTTTCCGGCTGTCCGAATCCCGCTGGGCGACCTGCGCCTGGAGGGGGATCGTTGCCATCAGCAAGCCCGATACTACACCAATAAGTATAATTTTTTTCATGAATGTCGATTACAGGTATACAACTAGTCAACACAAACCTATCCATCAAAAAAGACAATGTCAACGGGAGACTACTTAAAAAATTGTTAAAGGGGTCATTTATTAACCTTTTGAACCAATTTTTGAGCCAAAGGTTTAATCGCTCCCTTGTTTTTTACTGTTTTTTTTGCCTTTGGCTGCTCATCCGGAGGAGTTTCCTGCCACAAGACCTGCGCTTTCGTTGGTTTTTCTGATTCGCGCCATCGAAATCCATCCAATTCCTGCGTCTCGCCGGTGAATTCCTTGGGCGGAATAAGCTGCGAATCCGGGTGCCCATAAAATCGAATTTTGCCGACTTTACTATCGTTGAATTCAATATTCATTCGGCTGCATTCGACGTGGTTTAACCCAATCAGCTTATTTGTTTCACTCAGGGCGTAGTAAATACTTTGCCCGTTACCATCAACCAGTACCCGTTCGAGCGTTGTTTTTTCCTGTAGCCGTATGGTATCCGGAGACGCCGTCTGGCTCTTTTTTACTGATACGTCTTTTGGGGTTCTATTCGTTGCAGCGGAAGGGATATTTTGCCGGGTAGTGGCCGTCAGTATAGCCTGCTGGCCCTCTTTTCCGCTCTGTGTATCCGGCAAAAGTGTATCGGGATTAACGAGTTTTGTGGCGAAATACGCCGTGATGGTACGTCCCTTTACCTGATTGAAATTTTTGAGCGTATCGAGCGAAACGACGAATGATTTCGTCTTCAAAAACATCGTATGTATTTTATTGTTTCTGAGCAAAATTCGCATTGAATCAGCTTCCATCTGGTATTTATTCTGACTCCAGACAATGGGTTTTTTGTAAAAATAAATGGTCGAATCGGCCGCGTCATAAATGAGTGAATCGCACTTGCTCTGCAAATCGGATTTGTAGACGAATACGTTTTTCTGACCTACTAATTTACGCGTGTTGGTAACCTTGTTATCGAAGGAAAATAATGTGTCGGCCCGTAAATAAAGCGTGTCTTTGGTGGCTTCATTCGCCATACTTTTGGCAACGGCGTGGCCCGTTACCCGCGATATTCCCACCTTGCCATTATAACGAACATGATCGCCGGTAATAATTACTTTCCGGTCTTTGGCCACCATAATAACATTGCCTCTGGCAATACCAAGTTCGGATGGGTTATCGTAGTAAAGCGTGTCGCCCGTGAGCCGGTACCTGGGCGTTTCAACCGTGGCCCGGCGTTCGAAATTAGAGATACCCGTTATGGTATTGTACTGCCCGGCAATGGCCGTAAGGACACCATCTTTATTTTTGATGCGCGTTGGCCCCTGAAACGTGGCAATCCGGGTAAGTGAATTGTACAGCAGCGAATCGGCCGTAAGCGTACCTTTGGGGTTTACCAATACAACGTTCTGCCGGAAAATAAATAATTTGGAGCGCGTATCGTAATAGCCTTCCCGGCTGGTCAGCACATTGTCTTTATCCACAATACGGCCCGGGGTAGGATAATGGGCAATGCCCGACAGCATATCGTAATCGAGCTGCCGGGTGGTTAGTGTCATCTTACGGTCGCGCATGATTACATGACCCCGCATATTAGCCTGGCGGGAATTGCCGTAATAAAACATGGTGTCGCCCCGTATATTGATGGTATCGCCCTGCACGAGCCGAACGTTACCGTACGCTTCAATCACGTTGGTCGTTACGTTCTGGATGGCCAGGTTACAATACATCAGGACGCCTTTATGACGCAGCCGAACATTGTTATACAGTTTACGGACTGACTCACCCGGTACATTGAGCACAACCAGGCTGTCGGCACCAAAAAGTTCTACTTTATCGTCGGTGCCGCCGGTTGCCGGCGGCACGCCAAACTGAGCCATTACCTCATTGGATGTTACCAACAGGAAAAGACCGATAACGATAAATAAAAAGCGTACAGACATACGATTCATAACAACAAAACTACGGCTTTGGGCCGATACCGGATGTTGGAACAGGATTTTTTAGCATTTATTAACGATAATCACCTGTTTGATACCACTAAGCGAGTGCTATTGGCCGTGAGCGGAGGGCTGGATTCGATGGTGATGGCCGAACTGGTTCACCGCATTAAACAGCCGTTCGCTATTGCCCATGTCCATTTTGGCCTGCGCGGGGCCGACTCTGATGCCGATGCTCTCTTCGTTGAAAACAAGGCTAATGACTACGGGGTTCCGTTTCATCTGACCCACTTTGACACGGCTGCACTGGCTGATGCCCGGAAGGTATCCATTCAGATGGTTGCCCGTGAACTCCGTTATAACTGGTTTGCCCGGTTGATTCGCGAACACGGGTATACCGGTGTCGCTACCGCGCACCACCTGAACGATGTGCTGGAAACCATGCTGTTTAATCTGACACGGGGTACCGGGCTGGCTGGTTTACACGGTATTGCCCGGTATCAGGACGGGGTGGTGCGCCCACTCCTGTTTGCCACCCGTGCCCAACTGGCCGCGTTCGCCGATGAACAGGCATTGGCGTACCGGGAGGATAGCTCCAACGCCGAAGATAAGTATGCCCGTAACCGAATTCGTCACCACGTAGTACCGGTATTGACGGAGCTTAACCCCGGCCTTTGGCAAACCCTGCCGCATACCCTTGAACGGCTGCGGGCGGCCGAAGTACTCATGCAAACCGAACTCGCCCGGTCTTGGCGGGAAACGACTGTGCAACGGGGGGCACAGACGTTGCTGCCCGCAGCTGTACTCACCGGTTTGCCCGAACCGGTGTTTCATCTTACCGAGTGGCTAAAGCCGTTTGGTTTCACGGCCGATCAGACCGGGAAGATGGTCGACTGCCTGACCAAACCGGTTGGGCAGCTGTTTACGTCCGCTACTCACCGGGTAATGCACGAGCGGGATGGGTTGGTTCTTGAATCATTGCCTGTGCCAGCCAATTACGAAATTTATCTGCCCGACTGGCCCCAGACTCCTATTCTTGTACCCGAACGGTTTACGCTCACTGTCGAGGTGATTCCCAAGTCCATTCCGTTCGAACCGTTAGCAGACCCAGCCATCGCCTATCTGGATGCTGATAAACTGCAATTTCCACTCAATATTCGTCTCTGGCGGCAGGGAGACCGGATGCGGCCATTGGGCATGGGTGGGCACAAGCTGGTCAGCGATGTCCTGAATGACATGAAGCTGAGCCGAACAGAACGGGAGCAGACCGCCGTACTGGTGTCCGGCCACGAGATAGCCTGGATCATTGGCCGCCGGATTGATCACTGCTTTCGAATCGTGTCTGAAACACAACGGATTGCTCAATTGCGTTTTGATGCGTGGCAACCTGAGTAGTCTCCTGAAAAAACAGTAAATTGAATTTTTACCGCAATCAACGGCTAATTTTATAGCTTTGTAATGGGACGTCTGCTAGCTTTTATAAAGTTGGCATTCTATTTGTAGGGTTATGAACAGACCCAAGTTTTTACCAACTTACTAACACCATGAACCGAATTGTACGTGTCCTGTTTTTCCTGGGACTTGCCTTCTGGAGTCTGACTGTTCAGGCACAAAGTGCGCGGCTACGAACGGCTAATAAACAGTTTGAAAATCTTAGCTACGTGGGTGCGGTCCGCACCTATGAGGATTTTTTGCGGGTTGATAAGAAGAAAGACCCCGCCGAAACCCGCGAGGCTATGATTAAACTTGGGTACAGCTACCGTCGGTTAAATGATTTTCGTAATGCCGAGCGGGTTTATGGCGAGTTAGTAAAAGCCTATACCGATCTAGATAGCGAAATCTATCTGTACTACGCGCAGTCACTGGCGGCTAATAAAAAGTACCGTGAATCGCAGAAAATGTACAGTCAGTACGGGGAGAAACAGGGCCAGGACCTGCGTGGCCGTCGTTTTACGGTCTCGTACATGGACATGAACCGATTCTATCAGGATTCGTCATCTTATAAGTTGTACGACCTGCCCATTAACTCGCGGCAGGCCGATTTTAGCCCGATGTACTATAAGGGAGGCCTGGTGTTTGTGTCGGCCCGCGACGAATCCGGACCGGTGAAGCGCGTATTTAGCTGGAACCAAACACCTTTCCTTGACCTGTATTTCCACTCCGATACCAACCAGTTGCGGGTGCCCAATCCTGAACCGGTACGTATCGTAAAATCCTCTGTGCTGGGCGGTGGGGGCGACGTGAAAACGGAAGTAGCTGAAGGAGAAGCAGAGACAACTCCCTTAACGAAAGCGGAGATTTTTAGCCGTACCTTAAATACCAAGTACCACGAAGGGCCAATGACCTTTACGAAAGACCAGAATTTTATCGTCTTCACCCGCAACAACTCCAGCAAGGGAAAGTCCGGAAAAAGTTCAGACGGCGTACGGAAATTGAAGTTGTATTCTTCCGTGAACAAGGGCGGTAAATGGGTTGATATTCAGGAAGTCCCTTTCAACAGCAATGAGTACTCGGTGGGTCACCCGGCTTTTTCGGCCGACAACACTAAAATGTATTTTGTTTCGGATATGCCCGGTGGCTACGGCGGTACGGACATCTACGTAGTGGAGTACAATAATGGCCAGTGGGGAACGCCCGTAAATATGGGTAAAGAGATCAATACGGAAGGTAATGAGATGTTTCCCTTCGCGTCTGAAGATGAAAGCCTTTACTTCTCCTCCGATGGGCATGAAGGATTGGGGGGGCTAGATGTATTCGTGGCCGAACTAAAAGATGGTATTGCTTACCGGGGCGTTCAGAACGTTGGGGCACCGATCAACTCAGAAAAAGACGATTTTGGGTTCATCACCGATAAAAACCGTACGACTGGCTACGTGAGCAGCAACCGGAAAAAGGGTATCAGTGATGACGATATCTACTCATTCCGGCGCATGTGCAAACAACTCAATGTGTTGGTGTTCGACGCGAAAACCAATACCCCGCTGGAGAACGCCGATGTCCGGATTCTGCGGAATGGTACGAACCAGGAGATCCGCCTGACGGATGTGCAGGGCAAGATGGACCTCTGCCTGGATTCCAACACGGAGTACGAATTTAAAGCTATCAAAGAAGGATACGCGATGAACAGTATCCGCTTCTCTACCCTCACGCAGTCACCTAAGCCGGTCATGAATGTGTCCATTTACCTCGAACGGTCGGAGAATACACTGGTGAAAGGGGTTGTTAAAACGGAGGTCAACCAAAAGCCGGCAACGGGCGTGAAGGTGACGTTGCGGAACGAGAAAGATAAATCGGAACAGACCGTAACGACCGGGCCGGATGGTGGCTACGAATTTGATGTGAAGCCTAACGCTCCCTACACAATCACGGCTCAGAAAGACCGTTACGCGACCAAGAAAACGCAGTTTAGCAAAACGAAGCGTAAATCAAACAGCGTTGCCGACTCGTTGGGCCTGTATGGGGAAGGGGATATTTTTCAACTCAAGAACATCTATTACGACCTGAACAAGTTCTTCATCCGGGCCGATGCTGCCCGCGAACTTAATCACGTTGTGGATTTACTGAAGGAGTATCCACAAATGAAAATTGAACTTCGCTCGCACACCGATGCCCGGTCCAGCGATGTCTACAATATCCGGTTGTCGGAAAACCGGGCCAGGGCTGCCATGGACTATCTTGTGTCGCGTGGTATTCCGGCCAGTCGGTTGTCGGCCAATGGGTATGGCGAATCCGAAATTATTAATGGCTGCGTTGATGGGGTAAACTGCTCGGAACACGAGCATCAGCAAAACCGCCGGACAGAATTCAAGATTTTGGCGGTGAAGTAAAAAAATACTCTGCCGGTATGTAGGTTTGTTTCGTAATCCCTCATAAAAAAGCGATGAACCAGTTGGTTCATCGCTTTTTTATGAGGGATTACCGATTTTTGGACCTTATTCTAATCATAAATACTTAACTGTCAAATATTTATGATTAGAATGTTATAACTCTCACCGTAACGGACAACTGCCCAATGTGGCGCATGGTGTGTTCAGCGGAATGCGTCAACAGGCCAATAACTGTGGAAGGAATAGAAGCCCGCCCCACACCCCGCACCTCGGTCAGGGTAAGCTCAGCTGTCATGCGAAGCTGAGTGATGGCCTTGTCGACCTGAGTATCAAACCGCCGAACCAGTTCCTGCGCGGTGTTGGTTGTCTGGTCCTCTTTTCCTTCACCTGCCAAAGACGTTATCTGTTCCAAAGACAAGGCTTCACCTCGCGCATACGTAAACAGTCGGTCCAAGACGCCCGTCAGGTGCTGCAAATGAAAACCGACGGAGGCCACACCGGCGGGCCGTTCCCAGAGTTTTTCCTCCGGAAAATTGCGCATCAGCGTCACTACTTCCTCGCGTGCCTGCATCAATGCGTGGGCGATGGGTTGCAGCAGGGGCGGTATATCGGGCAATGGGCCGCGTAGCCATACTTCGCGGGTTTCGGCAGTGGAACTATCCATACGTTGTCAGAACAGGACGTAGAGCGCTGTTTTACGGCTTGAGAAACGAGGCCAGATTGTCTTTCGTAACTAATTGAAACGGGATGAGGGTTTGTTTTTCGTAGGCTTCTCCTTTAGCCGCTTTTATCGCCGTTTCGATGGCTTTCGAGCCCTGTTGCTCGGCATTCTGAAAAATTGTAGCATCCAGCGTCCCTTTCTTTACGCCCTGTAAGGCATCAGGAATACCATCAATGCTGACCACAATGACCTTATCCTTCATACCCGCATCCAGTAGTGCTTTGGCGGCTCCCAGCCCCATTTCATCATTGTGGGCAAAAACGGCATTGATTTGCGAACCGTAGGACTGAATCCAGTTTTCTGTCAGGGACATGGCCTTCGCCCGGTCCCACTCACCGGTCTGGTGGGCCAGCAGTTTGAGGCCGGGGTATTGCTTCAGTACCTCGCGGGCTCCCTGTTCCCGTTTGATCTGGGCTGCCTGACCCATGTAGCCGTGAATCATCACCACATTACCTTTGCCCTTTAGTTTATCGGCAATGAATTTCATCGCAATCCGGCCCGACTCCACATCATCGGAACCAACGAAAGCGGAAGGTTTAGCACTGGTTTCGGAGTTGACGTTGATAATGGGAATATTGGCGGCCAGTGCCTTCGCTACGGCGGGCGAACTGGCTTCCACTTCGCAGGGATTCATGATGATGGCATCCACCTTTTGGGCAATGAAGCTTTCTACCTGCTCCACCTGTTTTAATGCCGACCGTTCCGCATCAACCGTAATCAGGTCAACCCCATCGGCTCCGGCTTTCTTTTCTATTTCATCGTACACATTCACGATAAACTCATTTTGCATACTGAGCATCGTAGCTCCGATAACGAGCTTTTTGCTGCCGTCGTCGTTTTTTTCACTGGTGGTTGACTGATTACAACCTGCCATCAGTAGAGCAGTGTACAGGAGGGAAAGGGTAAGCGTTGTTCGTTGGCGTTTCATACAAACGGAGGGAGAAAAATACTTAGTTTTTGTTGGTTCGGTTCATACTGTCCAGCACGACAGCCCCGATGATGATGGCGCCCATTACCACCTCCTGATAATACGAGGTTACGTTGAGCAGGTCCAGCCCGTTGCTGATAACCCCGATGAGCAGCGCACCGAGTAGGGTTCCCGTCATGGTGCCGGTGCCGCCCGAGGTACTGGTACCGCCAATGATGGCGGCCGCAATGGCGTCTAGTTCAAAGCCCTGCCCGGCATTGGGCTGCCCGGTGGTGATACGGGAGGTAAGCAAAATGCCGGCTAAGGCCGCCAGTAGTCCGCCAAGCGTGTAAACGATCATTTTTACCCGCCCAATGGGAATGCCCGACGCCCGAGCAGCCTGTTCGTTTCCGCCAACGGCGTACATATATCTACCAATAACGGTCTTTTTGAGCAGGATAGAGCAACCGATAAACGCTACAACCAGGATGAGGATAAGCGTTGGTACCCCCAGGATTTTACCCCCGCCGATGAAGTTGAATGAGTCCGACAGGTTGGATACGGGCCGACCCTTGCTCAGAATCAGGGCCAGCCCCCGCCCAATGGTCATAGTACCCAGCGTAACGATAAAGGGCGGAACGTGGCTGCGAGTGATGACGAAACCGTTGAACGCCCCGAAGAAAAGCCCGGCCAGCAGACCAATCAGGACCGGAACCACCACCGGGTAGGTGTCGGGGTGCGCAAAAGACGCGGCCGCTACCCCCGTGACGGCTACCATAGAACCGATGGACAAATCAATGCCGCCCGTAATGATGATAAACGTAACGCCAAAGGCGAGCAGGGCATTTATGGAAACCTGCGTGACGATAATCATCAGGTTTTGCACGGTAAAAAAGCGGGGCGTCGTCAGCGAGAGTATCAGGCAGATGCCCACAAAGGCAATCAGCAGACCATATTGCCCCAACCGCCCAAAACGGGTTTTTGTTGATTGTGTAACCTGCGTAAAACTAGTATTCATCGTTATGGGTAAAATCGTAGTGGGTTAAGGCTGCATGGCGTAGCGCATGATTGTTTCCTGGGTAGCTTCCTTTTTTGAAAGGAGTGCCGTCTGCTTGCCTTTGGCCAGCACCACTATCCGGTCGCTGAGACCGAGTAGTTCGGGAAGTTCGGATGAAATCAGGATAATGGCGATTCCCGACGCCTTCAATTCATGAATCAGTTTGTAAATCTCCGACTTGGCACCAATGTCGATACCCCGGGTTGGCTCATCCAGTATCACTACAGCCGGGTTAGCCTGTAGTACTTTCCCGATAACGACTTTCTGTTGATTACCCCCGCTCAGGTAAACCACCGGCTGGTCGGGACCGGCCGCTTTTATGCGTAAACCAGCCATTACATCAACAGCCGCCGTTGACTCGCGCTGACTGCGAATAAACCCACCGTCCGCATAAGTCGATAAGTTGCCCAGCGTAATATTATACTTGACCGAGAGAGCCGGAATCAGACCCAGTTGCTTACGGTCTTCACTCACGTAGCCGATACCCTGCCGGATGGCATCCTGTGGCGATTTTATGGTTATCGGCTGGCCTTTCAGGTGAATTTCGCCCGATTGAATAGAGTCTAATCCGTAAATGGCGCGGGCAACCTCCGTTCGTCCGGCACCCATCAACCCGGCCAGTCCCAGCACTTCACCAGCATGAACGGCGAAGTTAATGTCCGAAAAGGCCCCCTTCCGACTAAGGTGCTGTACGGATAGCACCTCCACGCCCGGCTGTGTGGTCGATTCGGGAAATAGCCGGTCCAGTTCACGGCCAACCATCAACTTTATCAGGCTATTTTCAGTCAGCTCGGTGGCGGGATAAGTGCCAATGTACTGACCGTCGCGCAATACCGTGATAGTGTCGGCGATGGTGAATATCTCATCCATCTTGTGCGAGATATAAATGACGGCTACGCCTTTCTGGGTCAGTTCGCGGATGATACCGAAGAGGATTGTCACTTCGGCATCGGCCAGGGCAGAGGTAGGCTCATCCATAATCAGCACCTTCACATCATTGGAAATTGCTTTGGCAATCTCGACCATCTGCATTTCGGCCACGCTCAGGTGCTTCATTCTGGCATCGGGCGGGATTGAAACGCCCAGGTGTGCCAGTAGCGCTGCCGCCTGTTTGTTGCGGACACTGTCGTCGAGCCAGCGGAAGAGACCACCGGTTGTTTCCCGACCCAGGAAGATATTCTGCGCTACAGTCAACTCCGGCACATTCAGCATTTCCTGGTGAATCATGGAGATGCCTTTTTTCAGCACCTCGTGGACGTTAGCCGCTTTTAGGCTGATGCCTTCAAACAGGATTTCGCCCGAATCGGGTGTGAGCAGCCCGATGAGTAACTTCATAAACGTCGATTTTCCCGCGCCGTTTTCACCCATGAGGGCATGCACTTCGCCCGGCCGCACGCGCAACTGAACCGCATCCAGGGCTACAACGCCCGAAAATGTTTTCGTAAGGTCAGTTACTTCCAGCATGTAGGGCTGTGGAATCATGGAGCAAAGAAAACGTCGACGGGCTAAATTAGCAACTGCCAGTCCCGCAGGGGCAGGGCTGGCAGTTGAACAGGCAAAGGAAAGAGCAACTTAAGGATTGAAACCGGCAAATGACTCAACGCCCGTATCCCGCCAGCTTCTCGAGTTAGCGGAGTCAATAACCGCTTCGCATACTTTTTGGGTCTCCAGCGCATCCTGAAAGGTAGGCGAGCAGGGTTCGCCAGTTTCAAGGCTTTTCAGGAAGTCAGCCACCTGATGGATAAAGCTATGCTCATAACCAATGCCCAGACCCGGCACCCACCACTTATCCATATAAGGCTGGTCGCCATCGGTTACGTGGATGGACCGCCAGCCCCGCACGATTCCCTCATCGGAGTAATCGTAGTATTCGAGCCGGTTGAGGTCGTGCAGGTCCCACCGGATGGAGGCATTTTCGCCGTTGATTTCAAGCGTATACAGCGCCTTGTGGCCACGGGCGTAGCGCGTCGATTCAAACAGACCAAGTGACCCATTTGCAAAGTGACAGTGGAAAATACAGGCATCGTCGATACCGACCGGCTGTACTTTGCCGGTTAGTGCGTGCATACGTTCTTTAACGAACGTTTCCGTTACCGCCGACACATCCGTGATGGCTCCATTGAGCCACATGGCGGTGTCGATGCAGTGCGCCAGCAAATCGCCGGTCACGCCCGAACCGGCCGCTTCAACATCCATACGCCAGGTGCCAGCGCCCCCCTGGGGTACATCGGCGTTGATGGTCCAGTCCTGAAGGAAATTAGCCCGGTAATGAAATATCCTGCCCAGCTTACCCGAATCAATAATCTGTTTGGCCAGTGTAACCGCCGGAATACGGCGGTAGTTGTACCAGACTGTTGTGTTCACGCCCGCTTTCCCGGCAGCATCCACCATGCGTTGCCCTTCTTCCATATTGCGGGCAATGGGTTTTTCGCACAGAATCATTTTACCCGCCTGGGCGGCAGCAATGGCAATTTCGGCGTGGGTGTCGTTGGGTGTACAAATATCGACGGCGTCAATATCATCCCGCGCAATAACGGCTTTCCAGTCAGTCTCGATGGATTCGTAGCCCCACTGATCGGCAAAAGCCTGCACCTTTTCGGCATTACGGGAACAAACGGTTTTCAGGACGGGCTTGTACGCCAGGTCAGGGAAAAAGTTTGGTACGCGATTATAGCCATTGGAGTGTGTCCGGCCCATAAATCCGGTACCGATCAGACCAATGCGTAGTTCTTTTTTAGAGGTCATTTCTGTTTGATTGAGATTATAGGTAGAGACGCATATTTGCGTCTCATTCGCGACAGCAATGTCGAAACAAACCCATCCGGACATGAGACGCAAGGTATTGCCGCACCGGCGTACCGGTCTCTACGTTGTTATTCACTCCAGCCGTGGGCTTCGCGGACTTTGATCATGGTTGCCAGGATGTCGTTCCAGGTCTGTTGATTAGTCATCACGTCATTCGGGAACATACAGCCGTCCCAGCAAATGTGTTTGAAGGCTTTAGTGAGCTTTCCATTCTCGTCGCGCAGCCAGTAGCCCGCATCGTGAACCACATCGAGTTTTCCGTTGGGGTCTAGTGCCTGGCAGTGCCGTCCCGTTTTATCGTGCGAGCCGGAGCCAAATACAGTTCCGTCGTTTTGGGCCACGTGAAAGTCGCTGGTCCAGGGGCGCAGGGCATTCGTGATGGTGACGAGGGCTTCTTCCAGCGTTTTGCGGTCGTTCCAGTCGAAGTCGGGTGGCAGAATACGGTCCTGCTCGCGGTTGTAGCCCAGGGTATACAGCAGGGTATGCGCCATATCGGCCTGAAAACCCATGTTGGGCCGGTCAACGGCTTCCATCGTTTCCAGCATGGTTTTCCAACTGTGCATACCTCCCCAGCAAATCTCACCTTCGGCGGCCAGTTTCTCGCCGTATTCGGCGGCTACGTCGCAGGCTTCGCGAAAGGTCTGGGCAATGAGTTTAGTGCTGCCAGCCGGGTCTGCATCCCACTGGTGCGGAGAACTGGCGGAGTCGATACGAACCACGCCACTGGGACGAATGCCGAATTCGGTCAGTTTCTGGCCGATATGACACGATTTTCGCACCATATCGATAAACGTTTTCCGGTCATCGTCGGAGCCCAGCACCGGGCCACCCCAGATGGGGGCTACCAGCGAGCCAATTTTCAGGCCGTGGCCTCCTACTTTGTCGGCCAGTTTTTTAATATCATCATCCGACAGATTGACATCGATATGCTCAAATAGTGCTAAATCGACGCCATCGAATTTTACGCCATCGACTTCAGCCGCAGCGGTCATTTCCAGCATTTTGTCGAAGCCAACAACCGGTTCGGAATCGGGGCCTTTGCCCACCACACCCGGCCACATGGCGTTGTGGAGTTTGGGGTAATTATTCATAGTTATGGTTTATGGTTATTAGTTTACGGTATTCGGTTTGAGGCTTTCAGTTGGCTGAAGCATCAGGAATTAGTGTGCGTCAGCCAACCGAGAACTTCAAACCGAATACCGTAAATTATAAACTGAGTTCTGGATTTGCCGGGCCAAAATGCTTGAGCATCACGATGGGGTCGGTGGTGGAGTGATTCACGATTGTAACCCCTTCCGTAGCCGCTTTCTCACTCACGAAAAACTCGTCGTTCGTTAACTGTCCGTAGCGAATCAGGGCGGGTGTTTCGATGTCCCACACGCCCATTTTGCCGTGTCCCTGCATCATGATCAGGCCATAAGCGGCACTGTCTTTGATGGTAACGGTCTGGCCGGGCATCACGGTTAATTCCTTGGCACTGAACGCATCAGACTTATAGCAGACCCACACTTCACGGTAACCGGCCGCTTTCATTTCGGCCTCGTCCCGAACGGGTTTAGGCGCCATGAATCGGTTTGCCATCATCTGCGGGTCGGTATTGAGTTCCCAGTCGATGGCTTCCATGAGCTGGTCGTAATCGCCCATTCGGTCTTTTGGGGTCCCATTCCACAATAACTCTTCCGGAATGATTGCCTCGTTCACCAGCGACTGGTACATGGCAAAAACGTCGGAGGCTTTCTGCGGTTCATACGTACACAGACTACCCGGTGCGTGGAGCAGACCCGGTGGAACATCCCAGCCCGTGCCGGGTTCGAGCCGAAACGCCGAAGAGTAATTGGTAATTTTGTTATCGCCTTTGGTGAAATTTTGTAGGCACTCCTTGATTTGCTCTTTGGTGGTGCCGGGGGCAATCCCGATAAATGTGTACGGAAAATCGCCCCCGTGGTTATTGACCTGAGGGGGGAAATAATACGCTTCCGGTTTGCCCAACTGCCCAATCAGCGCGGCTTGCTCGTCGTTGTGGTGCAGGTGGTGGGGCAACGGTCCCATGTTATCGAAAAACTTGGAGTACATAGGCCATGCACCGTATTCATTCCAGAGCCGGTCGCCAATCAATTCGCCCTTTAGTTCATCGATAGCATCTTTGAGCAAAAACTGGACTTCATTGCCCTCATCGTCAAAAACGACATGGCTCAATCCTTCGTTTTCGCCGGTTAAGGGGCCATTTTTGGCGGGGGTGGTAGACGAGAACCAGCGTTCGTCGATACCACCGCGTTCGCCACCCAACACATAATAATCATCGGGATGGAGCTTAATACGTCGACCCGGTACGCAGAACGACCGGGGCACCCAGGTTGGGGTGAGCCGCAAAATACCGTTTCCCTTTTCCAATGCCTTTTCGGCTACGCTTACTGCTGAGGTTGTTTCCATGAATAAATCGATTAAGCCACTATACTTTCAATATTCTGTCAATTACTGTTTCATCCGTCAATACTTCCAGTTCCAGGTCGTAGGTTCGGGTTTGGCCCGGCTCCAGAAATAGCAGGGTATTCTGTTCCCTTGCTTTAGCCTGTCCAATAGGGGGATGGGTGCCGGGTTCAAGACCGGTGACGTACTCACCTTTTCCCCAGTGCTGCCAGTTGGTGAGCCAGGGCAACTGGGCTTTCTGAAAGCGCATCGAGACGGCCAGCCCGAGTTTGGCGTTGTACAGGCCAACCGTACATTGCCCCATACCATCGTGGGCAACATCAATAAACGCTACAGCTTCGCCCGTGCCGCTATGGCTGTTCAACGGGGCCGGACAGGTTTTAAAGTCATACCCATCCCGGAAAATCTGGTTGTTGATGCCGCCCTCGCGTGCCTGCCAGTTGCCCCGCCACACAAAACGGGTTCCTTCGTCCACAAAAGGCCAGCCGAAATTAAAATGGTACAGCAGCATGTGCGGTACCGTGGTGTTACCCCGATTGGTCACCTCATCGCGAATCCGGATAATGGGTTGCCCCAGTACGCCGGACAGGGTTCGTTTCAGTTCCAGACTGGGGCCGAAAATTTTGGTTTCTTTTATCCGTCCGGTAATACTCATATCCAGTTTACCCGTCAGGAGGTCGGGTTGGATAATGGACTCTAACTCGGCCGGACTGTTGCTGATTTGTCCATGCAGTCCCCGTTCACCATAAGCATCCTGTTCGGGACCACCCACGTGCGAGAGGCCGCAGGTAGTGAGTAAGCCACCGCCAAACGTACGGAGCCAGTCGGCTCCCCGGTCAGAGAACGGTTCGGGCGATGTGATGCCGGTGTGGCTTAGCCAGGTCAGACTGTGCTGGTTGTAGAAGGCATCGGAAATGTCCATGGCCCGGTCAAGGACCACTTTATAACGCAGTCCCGTTCCGGTATTTATCCAGGCAATGCGGGTACCCCGGCCAGTGCCATTATCCAGCACGGCGGTTTCAATACCGCCAACCTGTGCCGCATTCGTTACTTTGTTATGCCAGGGTTGTGGAGACAAGGGTTAGTAAGGGGTTTAGGGTATTCGGTTTATAGGTTGAGGTTTTTAGTTTACGGTTGGCTGACGCAAAAATGTTGACGCGTCAGCCAACTGTAAACTAAAAACCTCAAACCGAAACTACATCTGCTTCAGCATCAAATTCCGGTACTGTACTTTCATGGGAGGACCAACGTGAACCTGTACGCCCAGCAACCCTTTCGATTTGCCATTTACCGTATCGTTGTCAGTCACATCACTCATCAGTACGTCATTAATGTAATGCTGGAGGTGGTTACCCTTGATAACCAGACGAAATGTGTTCCAGTCTTCGCTTTTGATAAGCGTCTTGAGCGAATCGGAACTGCCGAGTGAACTAGTTACGGTTAGCCCATCCCAGGCGTTCCGTTTTACGTGGGCCCGAACGGCTTCCGGCGTATTCTCACCCGTATAGGGTGGGATGGTTGTTTTCTGGCCCCGGTACGCCAGGGTCGTCCGCTTGCGTTCTTCGTAATTCTGGCCCGTGTAGTTGATTTTTCCGTCGATATCGGCCTGGTAGCCGCGTAGTGCATACGGCACATCGGTCAACTGGTCACTGCGGTAGTTGATACCTGAATTACCGTCTTTGGTGATTTTAAACTCACCCTTAAACTCGAAATCGGCGGGTTCACCACCCTGCCAGACGATGAATGAGTTGGTCTTGAGCAGGGTGCTGGGTGTAATTTCTCCCGTAAGTGTCCCGTCTTCCACGCGCCAGTAGGTAGGGTCTCCTTTCCAGTTGTTGAGCGTTTTTCCATCGAAGATTGAAACGAAGCCTTTCTCATTCGTCTGAGCAGCCTTTTTCTGGGCAGTGCAGGACGTTGCCAACCCACCACTGAACAGCACTATCATTGTTAGCGCTGTCAGCAGAGAGTGGCTGGTTACTTTTTTAATCATATGAATACCGGTTTTTTAGTGCGTGGTGCTACTTATTTTCCACCTGCTTTGTACACTTCGTTATTTTCATTGCCACCCGATTTGAGGTAAGCAATCAGGGTCCGGAGCTCTTCCGGGTTCAGGCTGTTGATCAGGCCCGGCAGCATGATCGACTCTGGCGAGTACCGCTTTGAGGTAACGTCTTTCTTCGGAACCTTCCGAAGCTGATCGGCCGCGAATGGGTTCTGCGAAATCATATAGTTCGTTTTATCCTCATTCACCAGCCGTCCCAGTACAGACTGCCCGTTTTTAAGGTAGAAAATCGTGGAGGCATACTGGTCAGACACGGCTTTGCTGGGGTTGATGATGGCTTCCAGAATGTCTTTATTCGAGAAACGGGTACCCAACTGCGTCAGGTCCGGACCAATATCCCCACCCGAACCCTGGATGGCGTGGCAGTTTTTGCACAGAATAGCCGAATAGATTTTCTTGCCCGTTTCAAAATCCAGGTGCGCCTTGCCACTATCAACTGCCGCAACGGCATTGTCCAGTGTCCAGCGACGGCCAGGCCCTTTTGGGGCAAAGCCACTCATGGCAATATCATTACCGGAACTGGTCAGCAGTTCGGCTCCCGACATTTTGTTATACTTCTCGAACTGCTCTTTGGGAACGTGGGTGAGTGCCATCTTTCTGGCCCGGTCAATAAACCCTACGTAACTACGGCCACCCTCGTACTTAAAGGCATTGCCGAACCAGCTAAAGTATTTATTCCGAAGTTCTGGTGTCCATCCCGCACCTTCCCGGCTCAGCATCACCGCATAATACGTTTGCTGAAGGGGGGGGACTTTGGCCAGCATTTTGGCGATATCCATCCCGTACTGCGGGTTACGCAGAATCAGGTCGGAGGAGGCAGTGGCGGGTTCCAGACCCAGGTTCTTACTGCCCGGCTCGTCTTTGATATCCATCAGGGCCAGGGTTTTGTTCACCACGTTTGGTGCTTCCAGATAGATCAGGACTTTACTGAGACCGCGATTCAGCAGGGCGGTTTTAGCAGGGTAGTGCGGATTAAGATACGCTACTACCTTTGCTTTGTCGGCCGCATCGGGTTCTCCCATTCGCAGGAAAATCAGTTCAAAAGCCCGTAACATATCAAACTGCTGCGATTCGGGCAACTGAGCGTAATTGATTTTCAGCAGCGTACTAATGGCTTTGCTTTTCAGGTCGGCAGTTCCCTGCCGGGCCAGCGCTACAATGGCCTGTGTGGCCCGTTGTGGATCAGTTTCGGCAATCGCTTTGTCCTGCCACTGAGCTACGGGCTGGTGTTCAACGGCAATCCGGGCCGCGTACCGCACAAAACGGTCGGGGTGATTTAGATTGGGCCAGGCCGCAGCCAGGGCACCGGCATCCGGACCTTCGTGGTACTTCTCCAGGCTTTTCCGGAGCTTGTTCTCGGCTGTAACGGCAGGTGCCTGAGCGGTCGTTGATTCAGTGCCCGCGTAGTAAACCCGGTACAAATCGGACTCCAGCCGACGGCCACCGGTCATGAAATACAGGGCACCGTCGGGGCCAATAACGCCGTCGGTAACGGGTAGGGGAGAGCCCGAAATAAACTCTTCCCGCTCACCTTCGTAGGTAGCCCCTTTGGGTTTGAGATGGATGGAGTAAATGATGCCGAAACTCCAGTCGAACGCAAACAGTGACTGGCGGTATTTCTGGGGGAATTTAGCATTCTGACCGTAAAAAACGTTGGTAGGAGACCCCTGTCCAATGTTCAGTACGGGCGGGAGGTTATCCGGATTGGCGGGCAGCCACTTGCTGTTGCCGGTACGCCAGCCAAACTCAGCTCCGCTGGGGACGTGGCAAATCCGCGTAGGCCGGTACCAGGGCAGGCCGAAATCCCACTCCATATCCGAATCGTAGGTGAACAAATCACCGGCTTCGTTGAAGGCAATATCAAATTCGTTGCGGAAGCCCGCACCCATCAACTCCCACCGTTTTCCTTCCGGGTCAACCTGCGCAACCCAGCCACCGGGGGCCATCCGGTTGTTGGCGTGGCCGCGGGGGTCTTTAATAAGCGGGAACAGGTTGTCCTCCTGCCAGTTGGATGGAAGCCGGTAGGCATCCATCTTGGGCACGTCGGTATGATTACCGCTGGTGACGTAAAGCGACTTTTTGTCGGGCGACAGGATGATACTGTGCGGTCCGTGTTCTCCTTCGCCTACTAGTTCCCGCAACATGGTCACTTTATCGTACTGATCGTCGCCATTCGTATCCTGCAGGCGGTATAGGCCACTTGGTTTAGGGAACTGCTTGCTGGGACGGTTGTTCACCATCACGTACAGGCTATTGAAGGCATACAGCAAACCGTGGGCGTAGCCCATAGTAACACTGGTATCCTTATCGATGGCCAGCTTCTCAACGGTTGGGGTTGTCGAGCCCGAACCGATAGCCGGAACGGTTAATCGATATAAGCCGCCATACTGATCAGAAGCGATCATTCGGCCCTTATCGTCAAACGTCATGGATACCCACGACCCATCGCTATTTTCGGAGATGCTATACAGATGCTCCGCCTTAAAGCCCGGCTGAAGTTTCAGGTTTTGAGCCTTGGGATTTTCATCTCCCTGCCGGGCCGTTTCCGGATAGTGCAGGCTGACCCAGGATGCACCGGCCAAAACGAGCACGGAGAACGCCAGCCCGAGTTTTGCCTTGTTGAATTGAGAAATCATAGTAGTTGGTACGTAAAATTTACTAGATAGTTGGGCTGTATGCTACTGTCTTTCCGCCAGCACCCTCTTTGAGCTTATGCCCTTCTATAATAAGAGTCAGATGGGTGGCTTTTTTACTACTTTTTAGGGTGAATGTTCCGTAAATCCGCCGGTTTCGATAGACCCTATAAACTCAGCTTGTTTTACTTTCGCTATCCTGACCGATGAGCAGGTAAACCGCAAGGTAATCTGCTAGTATATAACTAATTTATTATAAGTGCTTTTGCTATAAGTAAGGTGTGTGCCGGGCAATGTTGCCCGGCACACACCAGAAATTAATCTTAGAAAGAAGGTGTCAGAGCCGCTTCAACGGCTGGCAGGCCATAGTAATCATCCAGTACGGTAAACGCATTGGGTGGGGGAACAGCCCCCGCCGGGAAATAATACGCGGTTGGGTTAGCTTTTATGCGTGCTCCGTAAGCGGTGATAACCTCTTTCACCCGACCTGTTCTGACCAGATCAAACCACCGTTTGGCTTCAAACGCCAATTCAACCCGGCGTTCCTGATAAATAGCCGTTCGCATATCGGCCTGCGACGTTGCTTGGGTAGCTGCCAGGCCCGCCCGTGTCCGTACCTGATTCAGGTACGTGGCCGCTTCGGCAGCTTTCCCCTGCTCATTGAGTGCTTCGGCCATGAACAGCAGTACTTCGGCATAGCGGTAAACGGACCAGTTGGTACCCGTGTTCTGATGCAGCGCGTGGGGGCGGGCAAATTTCTTCACGTAAGGGTATTCCTTATTGGCCCGCAGACTCTGACTCAGGGTTACGAAGCCGATACTGATGTCCTTCCGCTTGTCGCCGGGTTCGTAGGCCGCAATAATATCCGGGGTTGGAATCATGTTGTTCTCACCCGAAAGACCCTGCGGATTCGAGGTACCGGTGATGACGCCCAGCTCGGCTGAGGTGATAGGGGTGGGCACAATCCGGTAGATAAGGTTACCGTTATACCCCGCCGAACCTTCCAGAAACTGTACTTCAAACACCGACTCGGCGTTGTTCTTATTGCTCGTCGAAAACGAAAAAGCGTTATCGTAGTTAGGCATCAGACTGTACCCATCGTTGGTGATAACATCCCGCATCAGCGTTTCGACCTTGTCCCATTTTTTCTGCACCAGATACAAATTTGCCAGCAGGGTTTTGGCGGCACCCGACGTGGCCCGACCCGCTTCCTGTTTTGCCTTGTTTGGCAACAGGGTAGTAGCCGCCGTAACATCCTTTTCAATCTGGGCGTAGATGTCAGCCGTTGTAGACAACGGTAAAGCGGCATCATCCCGACCCGTGACGGGTGTCAGGTGCAGTGGAACTTTACCAAACAAACTAGCCAGTTGAAAATAAGCAAAACCTCTGAGGAACAGAGCCTGGCCTTTCAAATTGTTCTTTGTGGCATCACTATCAAACGTTACCCCGTCTATAAGGGCCAGGACTTGATTGGCCCGGGCAATGATCTGGTAATCATACCGGTACTGTTGCAGTACGTTGTCATTGGCGGTAACGCCGTTGGCCGTCGGTACCGCGAAATCGGCGATATTCTCCGTGGGGTCAACCGCTCCGAACAGTACGTTTCGGGCATAGTAGGCATTGTCGGAGTGTAGTTCGCCCAGAATCCACCATCGTTCGTTAAAGATAGGGCGGAGGGGAACATAGGCTCCATTGACAGCCTGCTGAAAATCAGCCTGGGTTTTGAAAAATGTGGCCGAACTCAACGCCGTTTCGGGCACTATCGTCAGGAAATCTTTGCTGCAACCGGTTAGGGCAATCCCTAAAATCCAGGTCGCTATGAGTCTTTTGTTCATTCTTGTAATTGGATAAGAATGTTGAAAATAAGGTTGATAAGCCTGTATGGCTTAGAAATTCAGGTTGATGCCTAACGTGTAGGTACGGGGAACGGGGTAGTTAGACAGGTCGACGCCCTGACTCAAGTTACCACCATCGCCGTTACCGTCGCCCTGAGCACTGGTTTCCGGGTTAGGCCCACCCCGATACTTCGTGAATACGTACACCTGTTGGATAGAAGCGTATAACCGGGCAGACTTGAAGTATTTATCGAAGGCCCCGATGTTATAGCCCAGCGTGATATTCTTGATCGTAAAGTAGGACGCGTCGGCCAGAAACTGCGAACTGTTCCAGTCACGCTCAACACCCGTGAAGTTACCACCTCCGTTGGAGACACCGAACTGGCCAGCCCCCGGGGTAATCACCGCACCATCTTTGTTTACCCGGAAGCGGTCTTTAACGCCTGCTACCAGGTTAAATACGCCGTCCAGGTTGGCGGTGCTGTACAGGTGCCGTATCCAGAGCTGATTACCGTTCGAGCCAGAACCGGTAACAGACAAATCGAATTTGCCGTACTGGAATGTGTTGACCAGACCATACGTGAATTTGGGAAATGGGCTGCCAATGATAGCCCGGTCGTCCTGGTCACCGCCGTAGGTAATAACCCCATCGCCATTGACATCCTTGAATTTGATGGTTCCTACGGCCGACCGGCCCGGAATGACGGGCGAGTTTTTAAGTTCTTCGGCGTTTTGGTAATAGCCCTGCTTCACCATGCCGTAGAACTGACCAAAAGGCTGCCCTACCTGGGTGATGTGGAACGTGCCGTATACCCGGTCGATACCCGGTGCCAGTGAGAGAACTAAGTTGCGGTTGAACGAAATATTGGCGTTGGTAGTCCACTTCAGTCGGCCCGTGGTATTTCGGCTGGTCAGCGAAAACTCATGACCCCAGAACTTGATCTCACCGATGTTATCGGTGTAGAAACCAAACCCGGCCTCCTGGGGAATCTGTACATTGTACAGCAGGTTCGTTGTGCGTTTGGTATAAAAATCGTAGATGAACTGAATGCGGTCGTTGAACAGCCCCAGATCAATCCCGGCGTCGAACTGCTTGGTTGTTTCCCAACCCAGATTGGGGTTCGACAACGACGTTACTACAGCACCCGTGGCTACGTTGTTACCAAAAACAGCATTGGTCGTATTATTAACCAGCGCATACTGGGTGTAGTTACCAATGTTATTGTTCCCAATTACACCATAGCTGGCCCGGAGTTTGGCAAATGATATCTGCTGAATGGGCTTGAGGAAATCTTCGTCCGATACCACCCAGCCAACAGAAGCGGAGGGGAACGTGCCATACTGGTTATTTGCTCCGAAACGGGACGACCCATCGCTCCGTATAGCGGCTGTGAACAAATATTTACCTTTGTAATTGTAAGTCAGACGAGACAGATACGACGTAAGTGCCCATTCGTTCACTCCATTTAACGTGCCACCCCGGTTAACGTTGAGGGCACCCTGGATGGTTGGAAGACGGTCATCGGCGTAGGTATTGGCTTCAATCCGGCTGAAATCCTGGCGGAAGTGCTGGTTAGTAAAACCGGCCAGTAACTCGAAATTGTGATCACCGAAACTCCGGTTGTACGTAGCCAGGTTTTCGTTCAGCCAGGATATATTCTCGGTCGCCTGCCGGATAGAAACGGCGGTGGTTGGAATAGGCACGTTGATAAAGTTCGTGGCCGTGGAGGGGTTGAAGAAGAAGAACTTCGAATTCAGGTACTCTACATTGATCGACGACCGGAGTGTGAGCCCGCTGATGGGCTTATACTGGATGTAGGCGTTCGATAGTAGGTTTGTATTTTTGGTTTCGTTGGTCAATTCATTCGCGGCCCGCACCCAGTTTGGGTAAGCGAAAATATTGCCGGTGTTGCCCGGAAGCTGATTGACTTTGGTTAGCTCCCCGTTGTTATCGTAAATTGGGTATACGGGCCAGGTGTGCAGGGCGTTGAACAAAATACCCGTGCCCCGGTCACCATCCGTGCGGGGGGTGTTATCGAACACATAGGATGGGGCCAGGTTAAAGCCTACGGCCACTTTGTCGGATACGTTGAAATTGGTATTCATCCGCAGCGAATACCGCTTGTAAACGTTATTGAGCACCACTCCCTGCTGGTTGAAATAGCCAGCCACCAGCGAAGTGTTGGATTTGGCAGTATTGGAGGAAATGTTCAGGTTGTAGCTTTGTACGGGGGCTTCCCGGAGCAGCGCATTATACCAGTCATTGTCTTTCCCCTCGTACTGAGCCGGGTTCTGGAAAATGTCCGGAACAGCCTGCCCCTGATCTTCGTAGTACTCTTTTTTATACTGGGCAAACTCAACGGCATTGAGCATTTTTACCCGGCCCCTGACGGGTACCTTCTGTATACCCGCGTAGGTGTTGAAGCTCACGTTGGTCTGACCCGGTTTCCCTTTTTTTGTCGTAATCAGTACCACCCCGTTAGCCGCCCGCGAACCGTACAAAGAGGTAGACGCGGCATCTTTCAGAATCGAGATGTCGTCAATCTCGTCAGGGTTGAGCTGCCCAATACTTCCCGTGATCGGGAAGCCATCAATCACGTACAGTGGGTCGCTGCCCGCCGATACCGAAACCTGACCCCGGATACGAATATTGATCCCCTGGCCAGGCTTACCCGTTGTCTGGTTGATCTGAACACCCGCCAGCCGGCCCTGGAGTTTCTGGCCGATTTGCGAAACGGGCAAGTCTTTAATTTCCTGCGCGCTTACCGTCTGCACGGCACCCGTTATTTCTTTCTTCAGCTGACTACCGTATCCAACGACGACCACTTCGTTCAGCGTCTGGTCGCCGGGAGCCAGGGTAACGGTCAGCGTTGATTTGCCACCAATGGGTACTTCCTTTTTTTCATAGCCTACAAAACTGAATACCAATGTTGCATTGGCAGTAGGGGCATTTATTTTAAAACTCCCTGTGCCATCAGTGGTGGTTCCCTGCGTTGTACCTTTTACTACGACACTTACGCCCGGTAAGCCCTCTCCCTTTTCATCGGTTACCTTTCCCGATATAGTTACATCCACGGGTGCATCGCTGGTAGGAAGCAGCGTTGGCCGTGGTATGTTGAGCGCCAGTAATTGCCCACTGGTAACAGGCGTATACTTCTGGAGAATGGGCCTGGCCTCCTGGGCAAAACTGGGGATACTTCCCGCCAGTAAACCTAGTGCCGCTAGATGATAGAGTCTGTTCATGGATTTAAGGATTTAGATTTTTTAGAATTACTGCCCTTTACGCCAAATTAATCGTCAAATATTACCAGAAGGCTGGTTAGTACTTTCCCATACTTACCCAATTTTGTAATTTTTACTATAATTTACTTTAATTTTTAATGAGCCGTCTAATGGTGATCGGGGTAGAAATGAAACGGCCAGAACCCCGTTTGATGGGAATTCTGGCTGAGGAATATAGGAGTATGTCAGGTAGGCAGGTAATCCGCGTCAGTTAATAAACACTTCGTCTACCAGTAGCAGAGCCTGCTTCCCTTTATTTGGATGCCAGGCCGGAATTTCCCTCAGAAGCCGAACAATTATTTTCAGGCAGGCAACGGGTTGAGGGGAAGCTGGCCACCAAAAAGCTGTACCGAAAATGTATCACCTTATAAATGTACCGTATCTTGCTCTAGCGATGAAGAAACTACATAAATCCGGTCTGGGTCAACTTTTCAGGGTATGAATCATTGCTAAATGGGCAGTTGTCGAAGGCACTACAACATACTCTATCAGGCGGGCGTGGCTATAAAACCAAGGACGCATTGACGCTCAGTCGTGTAAATAGCCACGGCAGTACAAAAGTCGGTGTATTTGTTTTGCCTCTCCAGAGAGCCAGACAAGTGTAGGGATACTACTAAACTAAAACTTATGCATTGGATAACCCGGGAACGCCCGAAGATTGACCGATTGGCCTGTCCCTGGCTCATTCTTCGTTTCATCGACCCGACGGCGATAATTCATTTTGTACCGGAAAGCCAGGTTCTCCAGCAGGCACAAGCGTTGGGGGCCATCCCTTTCGACCTGCCTGGTGTTGACTATACGCACTATGAAGACCGCTGCACGTTCGATTATTTTTTGCAGAAGCATAAGCTTACCGATCCGGCACTGCACGTACTTGCCCCAATTATTCGGGGGCTGATACGGACGATCATGGGTTGGCTGCCCAATCAGCGGGCTTATGGGCTATTTCGGCTGGACTGGCCCACAACATTCAGGACGATGGGCAATTACTGGCTCAGGGCCTGATTCTTTATGATGCCCTGTACAGTTGGGCAACGCATCTGCAAGCGGTCAAACATACCCAAAGCCCTACTGAGCGGCTGCTGTTGGAAGTCCTTCATACGTACCTCCAGGCTGGCAAACGGTCAGGTGTACGGAAACCGCCTTCCTGGGTTGGTGAGCTGAAGGAGATGATTCAGGATCAGATCGATACCAATCTAGCCCTCAGTCTGACCGACTTGTCCCAGAGTCTGGACGTTAACCCGGCCTATGTATCCCGCACCTTTGCCCGCTACTTCGATGACCTTTCGTTTGGCGACTACATCCGCAAGCTCCGAATCGACAAAGCCGTGCATCTGCTGGAGACAACGACCTATACACTCACTGAAATTGCCTACCTGACGGGCTTCTCCGACCAGAGCCACTTCACCCGCATTTTCAAAAAACAAATGGGGCAAAACCCATCGGAGTACCGAAAACAGGAGCGAAAAAGTAAAGTTGATACAAAAGGTTAAATCCGTTCTATTTTCCGGTCATCATCGGGTGTATCCTTGCCGTAAAAACAAGCCGTCTTTACCAGACATTGCGTTATCCCATGAGAACCTCTTTTGCCCTGACTGTCTTTTTGCTGGTGCTGGCCAGTAGCACTAGTGTACTGGCCCAGCCGCAGGCTCCTCCACCAACTCAGCTTACCTATCCCCGGATGGTAGGCTACCTGGGCATACTGCACCCTCTCGTTTCGGTCAGTGAGAACGGGAGCGAAACCAACTTTAGGGACTATTACATGGTGGGCTTTCCGATTGGATTGAATCTATGGAAAACCAGAGGGGTCGGTTTTTCGATGGAGGTAGTTCCCCTCATCCGGGCTGAAAACGGGAGCAGCCGGGTAGCCAATGTGCTGTTTCATCCAGGTATACTGGTTAACCTGGGTCATGATATAACATTTGCCGGGCGGCTGGCGTTTGAAACATCTGGTCGGTATGGGATTACCCCGGTCATCAACAAAATTGTCCGGCATGGGCAGGTAGTCAGTTACTTTGTGGCCTTTCCACTTCCAATTCGTGTCGGCAATAACCATCCTGTTTCGGCCACCCTTGGCTTGCAGGCGGGCCTGGTTTTTTAATGCTTCATTTTCTCAAATTAATAGGTAAACAGTTTTTTACAGAGCTATGAAACGCAGATATTTCTTACAGTCCGCCGTTGCCGCGAGTGCCATTCCTGTTTGTGGTGTATCCGACAATACCACTTCGCTTACGGCTGCCCTACCGAAGCCGGCTGGCATAACGCCCGCTCTGACTACGGCCGAACAGGAGGCCATTAGTGCAGCCCTGGGTAAAAAAGGTACCTACAACGAAGCGCAGGCTACATACTCAGTTTCCTTACCCCGCAATGACCTGAAGGTCAGCCTAAAGGACGAACCGGTGCCAATTCCATTCGGTTTTGGGGGATGGGTAGCCTTCAAGAAAACGCTGGATGGCAAAAAAACCGTGATGATGAGCGATACGGTGTTGCTCGAAGCCGAGGTCAATCCGCTCATCGACGCGACGCACGCGGCCGGCCTGGAAGTAGGTGCAATTCATAATCATTTCTTCTACGAACAACCGCGCATTTTTTACATGCACCTGCATGGCATGGGCGACGTAGCTGAGCTGGCCAATAAGTACGCCAACGCCATCCGCAACACGAAACTCTTTCCGGCAAACCAGCCGGGCGGTGGGGCCACCGCTAATCCAGCCGCACAGAGCGGCAACACCTCTGCTCCTTCGCCCAGTCCGCAAACGGGTAAAGAATTTTTCGACCTGCCTGTACTGGATGAAATCACTAAATACAAAGGCGTAGTCAATGGGCCTACGTATAAGTACACGGTTGGTCGTGACGATGTGCAGATTGTGGCCATGGGTGCGGAAATGACAGCCGCCATCGGCTTGAACTCGTGGGCGTCGTTTGCCGGTAAGCAGGATGCCGCTCACATTGCGGGCGACATAGCCATGCTGGAGGGCGAAGTAAACGACGTGGTAAAAGCCTTGCGGAAAAACAACCTGGAAGTTGTTGCACTACATCACCACATGCTGGGGGATCAGCCCCGCACCGTTTTTCTGCACTACTACGGCCGGGGACCGGCTACAGAGTTGGCGAAGGGATTCCGGGCAGCGCTGGATCAGTTGGGAAAGGGGAAAACTGGTGCCATGAAACACTGAGTACCCTGGCCATGATCACTCCGACGCTGTCCCCTTACACCAGAACGGATCTGGTACGGTACTTTCTGCACTTAGGCGCCTTTGGCTTCGGTGGGCCGCCCGCCTTAGTCAGCGCCATGCATCGTGACTTAGTGACGCATCGCCAGTGGATTGGCGAAGAGGACTACCGGGAAGGGTTGGCCCTGGCTCAATTAGCCCCCGGGCCACTGGCGGCTCAACTGGCCATTTACCTCGGCTACGTTCACTACGGGATAATTGGCGCAACCCTGGCAGGGGGCGCCTTTGTTCTGCCTTCCTTCCTGATGGTAATCGGGCTGGGCTGGGCGTATGTACGTTTCGGCGGATTACCCTGGATGCAGGCTATTTTCTACGGTATTGGTGCTGCTGTCATTGGTATTGTCGCCATCGGTACCTACAGGCTAACTGCCAGGACGGTAGGAAAAGATGGTTTAGGTTGGGTTTTATTTATCGTATCTGCGCTAAGTACGGCCATTATGGAGTCTGAATTGCTTTGGCTGGTGCTGTTGTCGGGGGTTATTTTCTGGCTGGTAAAAGCTCCGCCCGAAGCACTCCGTCCAGGAACGGGCCACAGCCTGGCACCGGTGCTGTTGCAGGTGCTGGCCCAACCAACGGACTCGGTCTTATGGAAGCTGGCTGTTTTCTTTACCAAAGCGGGGGCGTTCGTCTTCGGCAGTGGCCTTGCCATCGTACCGTTTTTGTACGGAGGGGTGGTTAAGGAATACGGCTGGCTGACCGAAGAACAGTTTTTGGATGCTGTTGCTGTGGCGATGATTACGCCCGGACCGGTCGTCATTTCTGTGGCATTTATTGGCTATCTGGTAGCGGGTTTTCCCGGCGCCTGCGTAGCGGCTTTAGCTACGTTTTTACCCTGTTATTTGTTCACCGTGCTACCGGCACCTTACTTTAAACGATGGGGGAAGCATCTGGGTGTGAAGGCGTTTGTGGATGGGATAACCGTGGCCGCTGTTGGTGCCATTGCGGGAGCGGTAGTTGTGTTGGCCCGTCGCCAGTTAGTAGATGTTCCTGCCGTGTTGATTGCGCTACTAACAATCGGCCTGCTGTACCGATTCAAGAAGTTGCCCGAACTGAGCGTTATTGGTGGAGCCGCCGTTATCGGCCTGCTTCTTCGGTATGTTGGATGAACGTTACTTTGGGTAACTCGTTGTCCATTTACTGAACGAATACCGTAAAGGCTCGACAGGAGACCAACCGGTTAGTTAATAAACACTTCGTCTACCAGCAGCAGGGCCTGCTTGCCTTTATTTGGATGCCAGGCCGGGATTTCTTTCAGGGGCCGGGCAATAATTTTCAGGCAGGAAACGGATTGAGGGGAAAAACTGGTCACCAGGGCCTTGAGTTCGTGCGGACTTTTTTTGACGGGCATATCGGGCGTGAGCGTCGTTAGTTTACGGAGGTTACCCTCATTTTCACCCCCCCAAATTTCAATGGTGCCCGGTGGGAAAATACTCGTTTCTTCTTCTATCATCACCCGTAGGGCAACGGATGAAAGACTGACCGGCTTATCGAACAGGGACACCAGCACCATGTCGTTTTTCCTGAAACCGGCCCAGTTGTTGGCCCAGGCGGGGCTGTTGGCATTGAAGGTGCCTAGTTTCCTGTCAAAAAAGGTATGGGCACCAGCCGCCTGATGGACTGGATTGAGCGGCAACAACAAGCGTACACTATCCGGTTTGTAAGCACTTTTGTAAAAGGTAAACGTGGCGACATCACTGCTGAACCAGCCCGGTTTATACGCTTTTACGTTCACCGATGTGGATTGGTCAACCATCTTTTGACTGGTAAGTATTGCCGAGTGAATACTATCCGGTACGGAGCCGTCCGTAGTATAGCGAAGCTCAACACCCCGAATAGGGTGGATTATTTTCAGCGGTAGCTGCTGACTGAAAATAACGGAGCTGTTCCTGACCTGGGGTGGGTTGAGTTTGATGGGCGCGCTCTTGTCCCCATCGAACCCGGCAATGAAGGTGATTTTCGGATTTGCTTTTTTCAACTGACTGATTTCAGTATCGGTCAGGGGTGTTTCCCACAGGGTTACGGTTTTCAGATTTTTGAATGCCCTGAACTGGTCGCGCACATCCGTGTAGGCTACTTTTGTCCCCGACAGCGTCAGGCTCTCGAGGTGTTTGAGCGGCACCAGTTCTTTTAGCCCTTTCCCGGTAATATCGGTGAAATTCAGGTCCAGTTTCTGTATGTTCTCAAACTGACCCACCAGACTTAAATCCGCATCTTTTACGGGCAACTTCGTCAGGTTAAGGGATACGACCTGCGTTTTAACGGGACTTAGTTCCCGCAGTTGGTTAGGCGAGTAAGCTGCTTTGTTGTACAGGTTAACGGCCAGGGCAGGTGACTCCCTGGCCAATGCCGCAACGGTTCGGTAATCGGTATTCAGTTTTTTGACCGTTTCATCATCGGCCGCATCAAATGTAAACTCCGGTTTAGCAGCTTCGGCTGGTTTGAACATAGCGGCTGCCATAAAGCGTAATGAATCCGTTACGGGTAGGTCGGCCACCCGCTTGTCGAACGCGGCACTACCCTTCACCCACAATGATAGAAGCCGGATTTCGGCGGTGGTAAGCTGGGCTCTCCCCGACGGCGGCATGTGTTTCTTTTCGGTAGTGGACAGGTGAATCCGTCGCAGCAATAAACTGACGTCGGGTTTCCCCGGCACGAATAACTTTCCGGATTTACCTCCCTGACGGATGGCCTCGGCATTCGTCAGATTCAGTTCACCTTTCAGTTTGTCGGGGTTATGGCAAGTGGTACATTTCTGCTCAAAAATGGGTTTGATTACGTCGTTGAAAACCATCGCCTGCTGAAAGTCGACCGGGGCGGCTCGCTGGGTTTTGATAATTGGCTCCGTAATGAAGTCGGCTCCGTGGGTGATGACCGAGCCGTAGTGCCCCGCGCCAATCAGTATCAATCCCATACAAGCCGCCCCCGTTTGGGCGATGGCCCGGTTGTACCAGGGCTTTGTGCGAAACCAGTAGATAAAGCAGGCCACCAAAAAAACGCTGACCCCTGCCCACTTATGCCATTGCACCACCGAACCGGTATAGCCCGGTTCGGTAGCCAGTAACAGCCCCATAATGACCGTTATAGCAGCTGATAAAGCCCCGGCCAGTAATAAATTAGATGAAAAGACCTGATAAAAATCATTAGTCGCGTACACTTTATTGAAGCGGAAGGCTTCCATGCCAACAGCCAGCAACAGGATAACCAGGGGGAAATGAAGTAGTAGCGGATGCATCCGCCCTACGGGTTGCAACCAGACCGGGATTTCCAGTCTGCTCTCGAACAGCAGTAGAAACAGGATAAATACGGCCGAAGCAAACAAACCCCGCTCCGCCAAACCAATTACTTTGTTACGCATTGGGGAATATAAAGCATGAAGATAAAAAATAGAACTTAACTATCTGAATACCAGTGGCTTTTGTCATCCCGACGCAGGAGGGATCTCGATTATCCTAACGCTTGAGATCCCTCCTGCGTCGGGATGACAAAAGCCACTCGACATTACGCAGATGATCAGGCAATAATGTCGTTGATCACTTTTCCCGACACATCCGTCAGCCGGTACCGGCGGCCCATGTGTTTGAAAATAAGCTTTTCATGGTTGAGCCCCAGCTGGTGCAGTACGGTTGCCTGAAAGTCGTGAACGTGGACCGGGTTGGTGGCAATGTTATAGCCCATTTCATCCGTTTCGCCGTATACCATGCCGGGTTTGATACCCCCGCCAGCCATCCAGATGGTAAAACACCGGGGATGGTGGTCGCGCCCGTAGTTATCTTTCGTGAGCTTGCCCTGCGTGTAGCTGGTACGGCCAAATTCGCCCCCCCAAATTACCAGCGTTTCATCCAGCAAACCGCGTTGTTTGAGGTCGGTTACCAGGGCCGCCGATGCCTGATCCACATCTTTCGCCTGTTTGGCTATCTCGAAGGGTAGATTACCGTGCTGATCCCAGCCCTGGTGATACAATTGCACAAACCGAACGCCATTCTCAGACAGCTTGCGGGCCAGCAGGCAGTTGGCCGCGAAGGTGCCGGGCACCAGGCAATCGGGGCCGTAGAGTTTGATGATATCGTCCGACTCCTTCGATAAATCCATCACGTCGGGCACGGCGGTCTGCATCCGGTACGCCATCTCGTACTGCTTCACTTTGGCCGTTATTTCTGGGTCGCCGAATTCCTGGTACGACAGGTCGTTCAACTGGGCCAGGTTATCGAGCATGGCCCGGCGTTCCTGTCGGTTCATGCCCTCCGGGTCGCGCAGGTACAATACGGGGTCTTCGCCCTTGCTGAACTGAACGCCCTGGTGGATAGAATCCAGAAACCCGTTCGACCATAATTTAGAGTAAACCCCCTGCCCATTGCCAATACCCCGCGATAGCAGCACCGTGAAATTAGGGAGGTTTTTGTTTTCATTACCCAATCCGTAACTCAGCCAGGAACCCATGCTGGGCCGGTTACCCTGTTGCGACCCCGTTTGCAGAAATGTAAGGGCCGGGTCGTGGTTGATGGCTTCGGTATACATGGATTTCACAATGCAGAGGTCATCCACAATCTTGGCTGTGTAGGGGAGTAAGTCACTGACCCACGCCCGCGATTGGCCGTACTGCTTGAAATCAACGAAGGAGCCGACCAGTGGAAACTCTTTCTGGTTGGCCGTCATGCCCGTTAGTCGCTGCGCCCCCCGCACGGAGGGTGGTATTTCCTGACCCATCAGCTCCCGCAGCCTTGGTTTGTAATCAAATAATTCCTGCTGCGAGGGGGCCCCGTTCTGGAACAGGTAGATGACTCGCTTGGCTTTGGGCGCAAAGTGCGGAATACTGGGTGTAAACCCTTCTTCGTCTGCTCCACTGCCCCGGAACAGGTCGGGTACCAGCAGCGACCCCAGGGCCGCACTGCCCAGGCCCAAACTCAGCCGGGACAGGAACCGACGCCGGTTAAAATTCAGTCCGTGTTCAAGAATTTCTTTTTCCATAGCCGTCAGGACTTGGTAATGGTTTCTTCCAGGTTGTAGATGGTGGTAACTACCCGCATCAGGGCCGTGAGTTTCGTTCTGTCAATCTGCGAAGGAATGGGGTACTCGCCAACGGCCAGTGATTTCTCAACGCTGGATTTAGTGAGCGTTTTTAGCTCTTTTTTGTAGTAAGCCGTCAGCAGAGCCGTTTCTTTCTCGTTTGGTTTTCGACTTACAATCAGCCGGAAGGCCCGGTTTATTTTGTCTGCCGGGGCACTCCGTTCCTGTAATAGCCGGGCGGCCAGCACCCGCGAGGCCTCCAGTACGGTTGGGTCGTTTAGCATGACCAGTGCCTGTAGCGGGGTGTTGGTTTTCAACCGTCGAATCTCGCACATATCGCGGTTGCTGGCATCGAAAATGGCCAGCGATGGTGGAGGAACCGTTCGTTTGATGAGAGTATACATGCCCCGCCGGTACAGGCTGCCGCCATGATCCTGGACGTACATGGACAACAAACCCCGGCCCGATGTAGCCCCTTCCCACAAGCCATCGGGCTGATAAGGTTTTACACTGGGGCCGCCGATTGTTGGGTTCAGTAGGCCGCTGCTGCTCAAGACTAGGTCCCGCACAAACTCCGCTTCAATACGATAGCGCGGGCCACGAGCCAGGAGTAGATTATCCGGGTCAGCCTGTAGTTTTACCGGGCTAATCACCGCCGACTGCCGGTACGTGGCCGAAGTGACCAACTGCTTCACCAGCCGTTTTACGTCCCAGCCGTGCTCCATAAAATCGACCGCCAGCCAGTCAAGCAGCTCGGGGTGGGAGGGAAGTTCACCCTGCATCCCGAAATCGCTCGGTGTTTTGACGATGCCTTTTCCGAAGAATTCCTGCCACACCTGATTGACGTACACCCGCGCCGTGAGCGGGTTTTTCCGGTCGAACATCCACTTAGCCAGCCCCAGCCTATTTTTGGGATACTGCTCGTTGAAGGGTAAAATAGCTGCCGGGGTGCCGGGTTGAACTTCGTCGCCGGGGGCATCGTACACACCCCGTTTCAGGATAAATGTTTTGCGGGTTGTATCCAGGTCACCCATTACGGATACGATCAACTTGTTGGTGTCCAGCTTATTCACGAAGGAGAGGATACCCTGTATATCCTCGTCGCAGATTTCCATCAGGGGTTTTTTGGCGTAGGTGTCCGGCCCGCCAATCACCGACTCGATGCCTACTTCCTTCACGTTATTGAAAAAAGCGAAGAGTTTGTAATACTCTTTTTGGGAAAATGGATCGTACTTATGGTCGTGGCAGTGGGCGCATTCCATCGTTACACCCAGGAGTCCCTTGCCCAGTAAATCCGTGCGATCCGTTACGTACATCGTTCGATATTCTTCCGGTATTGTGCCCCCTTCCTCGGTTATTTTGTGGTTCCGGTTAAAACCCGTTGCCAGTAATTGCTCCTTTGTAGGGGTTCCCGGCCCACCAAAACCGTTGGGACTGGACAGTAAATCGCCCGCCAGTTGCCAGGTGACAAAGTCATTATACCGCATATTTTTGTTGAAGGCGTGGATTACCCAGTCGCGCCAGGGCCATTGGGTACGGTAGCCATCGTCCTGATAGCCATGTGAATCGGCGTACCGGGCCACATCCAGCCAGTGGAGAGCCATTTTCTCCCCGTAAGCAGGATTTTTCAGCAATTCATCGACGGCTTTTTCGTAAGCATCGGGGCGCTTATCGGCCAGAAACCGGTCCATCATGGACAGCGTAGGGGGCAAACCTGTCAGGTCAAGACTCAATCGTTTGAGTAACCGCTCTTTATCCGCTTCGTCATTGGGGACCAGTCCTTTTTGCTCCTGCTTTTGGAGGATGAAGTAATCAATGTCATTCTTTGGCCAGTCTTTCCGGCTGACGGTGGGCAGAGTCGGTTTCCTGGGGGCAACAAACGCCCAGTGTTTTTCGTAGGTAGCTCCCTGTTTAATCCACTTCTCAATCAGCTTTATCTCGCGGGATGACAGTTTCAGGTTTGATGAGGGGGGCGGCATCATCACTGACGTATCGGTGGCCGAGATGCGTAAAAAAACTTCTGATAACTCCGGTTTTCCCGCTACCAGTGCATGGGCTGTTGGGTGTTCTTTCAGCGCGTTGAAGGCACTTTCGGGCTGGTCGAGCCGGAGACCGGCTTCCCGTTTGTTGGCATCGGGGCCGTGGCAGGCCGAGCACTTATCGGACAGAATAGGCCGAATATCGAAGTTGTAGCTAACCTGATCCGGCAGTTTTTCCTCATCGGCCAGGCTGGACGAATGACTGGAACACCCCTGTATCAACCAGGCCCCGCTAAGGGTCAGGGCGAGCAGAAAATACGGTAGTCTTTTCATATCGGGCAGGTAAAGTCATCCTTGTCATTGAGTAGTCATTGGGGTACGGGAGTGATGAATGACTTTTGAATGACGATAAATGACGTTTCTCACATCAGCAAGTCCATGACTGCTTTTCCTTTTCCATCGGGTGTGGTATAAAAGGGGCGCCGTTCCACTTCATACTGTGTATCTGGATTGATACCTAGCGCGTGGTAAATGGTCTGGTGAATGCCATCGATGCGAACGGGATTCTCGATGGTTTTGCAGGGGCGCTCGTCGGCGGTTTTCCCATATACAAACCCTTTTTTTATCCCTCCACCAAACATCAGCAGGGAGCAGCCATCCGTGAAGTGGCGGTGCATGCCGTAGAACTTAGGGTCCGTCAACACATCGGGTTGCTGAACCTGTTCCTGCACTTTGGCATCGGGCCGGCCTTCCACCATCATATCCCGGCTAAACTCGCTGGCGAGGATGATGAGCGTGCGGTCCAGATGGCCGGTTTTTTCCAGGTCCAGAATTAGTTGCGAAATGGGCCCGTCAATCTGACACTTCATTTCTTCCAGCCGGGTGTGGCCATTTTCGTGGGTATCCCAGCCTTTGAAAGGTTCGTATTCGGTGGTAACGCTGATGAAGCGGGCACCCTGCTCGGTGAGTCGGCGGGCCAGCAGGCAACCCAGTCCAAATTTCCCGGTATTGTAGCGGTCGTACACGTCTTTGGGCTCTTTGCTCAAATCGAACGCTTTCGCTTCGGGGGAGTTTAGCAACCGATATGCCTGCTCCATCGACCGGCGGAGGGATTCTTTCTGATAGTCGCTCCCGTAATCACGCATCGGGCTCTTGCTGATCAGTTCATTATACAGTTGATTCCGACGCTCGAACCGACGGGCATCCATACCCACCGGTGGCCGGACGCTCTCCAGTCCCTGACTGGGGTCGGGAATGAAAAAAGGCCCGAACTCATTGCCCAGAAAACCCGAAGTATGGAACGCTTTCAACTCTTCGGCTTCCCCAACGGTAAACCGCTGGCCAATATCGATAAAGGCGGGAATGACCGGGTTCTTCGGCCCCAACTCCTTCGCAATCCAGGAACCGATGTGCGGGGCCGCTACGGTCTGGGGTGGCTCGTAACAGGTATGCCAGTGGTACTGGTGGCGCGAGTGCAGAATATGACCCATGTCGGCGGCTACATACGAACGGATGAGCGTGCCCCGGTCCATCACTTTGCCGATGGATTGCAGCCCGTCGGAGAAATGAATGCCATCCAGTACCGTGGGCACCGATTTGAACGTGCTCAGCACTCGATTACCTTCCATGCCCGTTTCGTAGGGTGTGAAGCGTTTGGGATCGAAGGTTTCGGTATGGGCCATACCCCCCGCCATCCAGATCAGGATGACCGTATCGGCCGTTCCACGCTGACCCACCAGTTTCGTTTTATCGTTGCCAGCGCCGGAACAACCCGACAGTAGAGCCGGTATCGGTGCACTGGCAGCCATAGCAGCCAGCGTAGCGGCACTTGTTTTCTGAAGAAACTCCCGTCGATTCCATTTGTTGAGCATAGCGTTTCGTTGGTTACGGTCAATAAATCAGTTGAAATTCCGGGTGGAGCGCGATGGCCCACACCAGGTCTTCGATGCCTTCTACACTGGGTTGACTGCCCACAATCTTCCGGGCCACCAGTATCTCTTTTGGCATGGGATCGCGTCCCAGGGATTTTCGATACAATGCCTTTACCAGCGAGTCCGACGTTGGGTACTGCGTTTTCCAGCGTTCGGCCCCCCGTTTCAGGGCTTCGTTGAACGTGGTGCCGTTGGTTAGTTCCAGGGCCTGCAACAGGTTGGCCTGCGAGGTGCGGCTGGTGCTGACTGTTTCGCGATTAGGGCGTCCTAACGCCGTCAGGAATGGGTCGTTCTTCACCAGCGATGCCCGGGCAAAGCGTTTTTCGTTCTGAATCGTTTTCGGGAGCATCTTCACGATGGATGTGTCCTGATAGATAGGGACGAACGCCACGCTAACCGCATCGGCAAACTGTTCCGCCGTCAGCCGCCGACGCACCATGCCGCTGAATACGTAGGAAGGGGCCATAATTACCCCCTCGTCTTTAATGCCAACCGAAGGCAACTGATACGTTTTGGAGGTGGTGATGGTATAAATTAACTTTTTGATGTCGTATCCATTCTGCACAAAATCATAGGCCAGCCAGTCCAGCAAATCCTGACTCCAGGGTTCGTTATCCATTGCATCGACCGGTTCCACAATACCGCGGCCCATCAATTGCGCCCAGATTCGATTGACCAGCGTGCGGTACAATCGGCCATCTTTGGGCTGCACCAGAAAATCGGCTAGTTCACGCAGGCGTTGTTCTGTGGGCGCATCAACGCTGACCGTACCCAGTTCTTTGTACAAAATACCACGGCCCGCCATCTTTCCCGTTGGTTTATCGCACCGGTTAATTTCCAGCGTACTATCGGCAAAAACGTTCGCGAAGGCGTAGGCATCGGCCAGTTTCCAGTCGCTGACAAAACTATCGTGGCAGGACGCGCATTTCAGATTCAGACCCAGCAGCACCTGCGCCACATTCTGGGCCGCCTGCATCTCCGTCCGCTGACTGGCGTTGATGGTGCCCCGCCATTTAATGCCTTTAATAAATCCGGCCGATTCTTTGGTTGGGCTGATGAGTTCACGCACGAACCAGTTGTAGGGCTTGTTCTTCTGCAACGACCCATACAGCCACTTCGTAATATCGTAGCGCCCACCGGTAATGTAGCCCGTGCCGCTGTAGTCGTTCCGCAGAGCATCGTTCCAGAAGGTAAGCCAATGCTGGGCGTAATCATCGTTTCGGTTAAGTAGTTCCTTCACCAGTGCCTCTCGTTTGTCGGGTCGGGTATCAGCCTCGAATACCTGCATTTTCTCGGGCGTAGGAAGTAGCCCGACTATGTCCAGGTACACTCGGCGCATATACGTCCGATCATCGACCACACTTTTCCACTCGATTTTGTTTTTGTGGAAATACACGTTGACCAATCGGTCAATGGGGTTGGTAATATCGACCGTAGCGGCTGGCAACACCGGTAGACGGGGGGCTAAATCGGCCACCCGGTAAATGCTTTTTTCGGCCCCATTCGGCCAGGGAGCCCCCTGTTTTATCCAGAACGACAGCAGGGCTACTTCTTTTTCAGTCAGGCGTTTACCTTTGGTGGGCATGGACTCTTTATCGTCGGCGGGTAGCATAATCCGGCGGATCATCTCACTATCTTCCGGGTGCCCGGCTTTCAGGATGGCACCGTGCTTACCACCTTTGAAGATCAGGTCTTTTTTATCCAGCCGTAATTCTCCTTTGGTTTTGGTCGCACTGTGGCAACTGTAGCAGTTGTGCGCCAGAATGGAACGGACCTCCACATTGAGTTCACTAATCTGTTTAGCCGAGAGGGGCTGACCAGTGCTAACGCTGGCAAACGCGAATTTTGTATCGCCAGTACCCGGTGACGTTGGGGAATTGCCAAACGGCAATACACTGGAGAGGTAGTCTTCACCGTGCGTCAGCAGGGCACCGAAATGCCCGGCCACACTAACACCCACGACGGTTAATAGTAGCAATGTCCGATAAGCAGAAATACGCCCGGATCGAAGGGCCAACACCGTTAGGATAGCCAGGGTCATGGTTGCTAGTCCCGACCATTGGTGGATAGTAACGCCTTTGCCGGCATAGTCTTCCTGGTTGATAAGGATAAGTCCGAGAGCCGCAGCCAGAATAGCGCTTATTGTCCCAATCCAGACCATGGCGGTTATCCCCGATCTGAATTCTGTTGATTGTCGATACCAGCTAATGCCTTCCAGCAACAGAGCAATGCAGAGCAGGCCAACGGGAAAGTGAACGATGAGCGGATGCAATCGTCCCAGAAACTGCCAAAGCCAAAATGATTCTACTAGAATGGTCATTTACACGTATATAATGTAGTAATAAGAGGAAAAATTGGTAATTCTACCATGCGTATTGGCCCTGTCTGTCGGCGGGCAACCATTTATCTTCGGTCCGAAAAGTAGGTGGCTACTTTACTGTGCCTTTGTCGAATAGCCTGTTCAAACAATATTCGAAAATTTTTGACTGCCGTATGCTTTACAACATTAAAATCAATGATTACTCCAATACGCCCAAATACCAGCAGATTTACAACTCGATTGTGGAAGGAATTGAGAATCGCGACATTCTGCCGGGTGCTAAACTACCCTCAATCCACGAAGTATGCGCTGAGTTCGACGTGGCGAAAGGAACAGTAGAACGGGCCTACGAACTACTGAAAGAGAAAGAGATTATTGGGGCAGTGAAGGGGAAAGGCTTCTATATTAACTATACGCCCACGGGGCATAATCTGAAGATATTTCTGCTGTTCAATAAGTTAAGCGTTCACAAGAAAATTATCTACGATTCATTCGTCGAGATTCTGGGGCCAACCGTAGCCATCGACTTTTTTATCTATAACAACGATTTCCGGCTTTTTCGGGACCTGATTCAACGCCAGACCCGCAATCATACGCATTACGTCATTATTGGCCACTTTTTCGAAGGGGGCGAAAAAGCTGATGAGCTGATCAATAGCCTGCCCAAGCACAAACTAGTCATTCTGGATAAGTTTCTGGAAGGTATCACGGGGAACTACGCAGCCGTGTTTCAGAACTTCGAGAAAGATTTGTACCAGGCACTGACTGAAGCCCTACCGCTGCTGAGAAAATACAAAACGTTGAGTATGCTGTTTCCGTCTTATACCTATCATCCCAATGCTATCCTGAACGGCTATCATAAGTTCTGTTACGAACATGGTTTTCAGACCCGGGTCATTCGGGATATAAAAGAGGAGTCGATTGAACCGGAGCAGGCCTATATCAACCTGATGGAAGAAGACTTGGTTGAGTTAATCAAGAAGATAAAGCAGACCCCTTACGTGTTGGGCCAGGAGGTTGGCGTATTGTCCTACAATGAAACACCCCTGAAGGAGTTTCTACTGGAAGGCATCACGGTGATGTCGACCGATTTTGCCCAGATGGGTCGCACGGCGGCCCGGCTGGTACTGACTGAAAGCGTCGAACACATCGAAAATCCGTTTCGGCTGATTGTCAGGAAATCGCTTTGATACTTCAGTGGAGCCCTGCAGGGATCTAGCCATATCCTACGAATAACTGTATTGTGGATTAGTTCTTCGAATGGCCCATTTCTAACATCTGCTTCATGGTTATCACCATAAAATCAGGATTTATATCAAAGAGTTGTGGAGCGACTGGCTGAGGCTTAACAGCGATTGCGGTATACCTGATGACCCAATCCACTTCCCGCTCCGAAAATTGAAGGGGCGTGCCTTTTAGTTGGCTCAGTGGCTCGAAAAACAAGGTTACTGGTGAATCAAGGTCTGCGCTGACCAACGCTTCAAATGATTTGGTGTTATCCGCATTTTTGAGAAAAACTCGCTCGGTGGTTATACCTGCTAGTGAAACTTCCTGACCAGTTTTCTCAACTCTATACGTATCTAAATGGCCGTTTGCGGCTCGGTTCACTTTGTCCATTTTCTCCTCTTCATAAGTGGTCAGAATTGCCATTTTCTCATTTTCCATACAGATGAAAATTCCGTTGGCGTTTCTTATTTGGACCATCCGGAGTGTATCGGAAGGATTATTGGCGTTTACCATGATCATTTCCTGACGGGCCAAATTCCCCTTTTTATAAACCTTCATCTGGACTATAGATAAGGGAGTAGGGTTTTCTGAAAGCCGCTCAAGCGTATCAACTTTGTAAAGTAAGACACCCTCCTCAAAGGCAGGTTGAGCCTGTGAAGCACCTGCGTATCCGATAAGTAGTGTACAAGTTAAAAGTATCCGTACCATGAAGTGCATAAATGCTGTCATCCTCTTTTGCTTCTTAAAACGTCAATCTCGTGTAAGCCGTTAAATCGCCTTTTGTCCAGGTAAGCGTACAACAGCATTCCATCAACTACTGCTTCACCACCTTCAATGTCCGCTTCTTATCGCCCGACACGAGCGTCAGAATGTACATGCCGGCTGAGAGGCTTAACCGGGGTAACACAAAAGCCGCCAGTCCCGGCGACAGGTACCGGTTTTGCCAGATTACCCGCCCCGCCAGATTGGTCAGGGTGGCATCGAGAGGTGTGTTCACGGCAATCTCCCCCCACTGAACACCCAGTAAGTCGGCATCGCTGAAAGGGTTGGGGTATACGACCAATGAACCGTAGGCATCAGCCAGCACGGAGGCCCGCTCAAAATTCGGGATTCCATACCCCAACTGATCGTCTGGGGCACCATACTGACTCCCCGAACGACGAAGAGCATCGGTTACCTGCGTGGCTGTCAGGGTCGGGTGCGCCTGCCAGAAACCAGCCGCCAACCCGGCCATCAGGGGCGTGGCAAACGACGTGCCATTGCCCAATACAATCTGCCCACCCGGAGTACCGATACTGGTGCCCTGACCCCGGGCTGCCAGATCGGGCTTTACCCGACCATCGGTCGAAGGGCCAAACGAACTGAAAGAAGCCCGCGTGCCCGCCTGTGTAACGGCAGCAACGGCCAGCACCGACGCAGCATCAGACGGGGCCGATAGGTAACGCCAGTTGGCATTCCCCTCATTACCAACCGCCACAACCACGACCATCCCTGTTTCGGTCGCGATCTGAGCTGCCCGTGAAGAAAGAGCCGTTTTACCGTCCATATCCTGATAGGTATAGCTGGTTGCTGGATCTTCGAACTGTGTGTAGCCCAGGGACGAACTAATGACATCAACCCCCACGCTATCGGCATATTCGGCACCAAAAAGCCAGTTTGCCTCCTCTATCTGCTTTTCGCTGCCGGCATCTTCGGTGCGCAACAGCACAAACGAGGCTTTGTAGGCGGTGCCATACAGCTGATTATCAGCCGTAGCGGCAATGGCCGACAGGCAGGATAGCCCGTGGGCATCGTCTTCATACACGCTGGTTTCCTTGCGGACAAAATCGTAGGTGGCCAGTACGCGTTTCTCATCGAAAACAGGTTTTAGAAAACCCACCCTGTCGGCATTCAGAAAACCGGCGTCCAGCACGCCAATGAGCATGCCTTCGCCATGAATACCCTGCTGGTGCATTTTGTCGACGCCAAGCTGCGTGACCTGGGTTTGCGAGTTTCCGTAGTTGAGGGGAGCCACGTCGCCAAACTTGCGGGCACTGGCTAGTGGCTCCATTAACGGGGACTGGCTTTTGGCACTAGTCCGGGCATTGGCCAATGAACGTCCGAATTCAAGCCCTTTCACGATGGGTAGCTTTTGCACTGTGGCTATTGTGGCTTCGGTTGCCTCTATCAGCACGCCATTGAGCCAGCGCGATGTAAACCAGATTTTAGCACCAGCCTGCTGAAGCTGACTGACATAAGCCGGGTTAACGGGCAGGTCACGTTCCAGCAGAGCAATGTTCTGCTTCTGCCGACGCAGGATAGACCGTTGCGACAGGAACCGGTCGGGCTGACTGACGCTAAAAGGGGAGTTCGTTTTGTCTTTCAACAGAACCAGGTATTTGCGGGTTGCCTGCCCAAAACTGCTGAACTGACCCAGCAGCAATAGCAGGAGTGTCAGGAGTGCTTTATTCAACACCATACGTTTGGATTCTATAGACTTGCTTCGTGCCATAATCAATCTGGTTGCGTCCGCTGCAAGCCGGTGTAGCCGTACAGAACTGAATAGCTACGCGTTCTGTATAAATTAGCCCTACTTGCCGGGCATACACATCAATACGTTTTTTTACTGAAATTAGTGTTGAATCCAACTGGTTCAACACGGTAACGGTCTCATCGAATACCTTATCCTGTACGCGGTACGGTTGCCCCGCGTTGCGTATGGTATAATCATCCCGGCCCAGCTGGTTATAGCGGTTACTATCCCAGTTCAACTGATCGGCGACCGGTCCTGTCAACCGAACAAAATCCCTGCCGTTTTCAGTACGAATCGCTTCGTTATTAACCAGACGAACTGCCCATATCGAATCGGCCTGCCAGGGTTGGTTCACCGTGGTTCGTCGGTAGCGGGAGAGCCGGTAAGCCGTTTGCCCGGTCACATCCGTATACGAATCACCAATTCGTTCCTTCAGTTGATACGTTCGGGAAACGGGGGGCGCAGTCAGCGAGAATTGCTGCTCCTCAACAGCGTAAATGATGTAGTGGCCGGTCTTGAGCGGAAAATACCCATCATCCGCTTCGGAATCTATACCCGGAACCTGACAGCCTGAAAGCAGTAATAGACCCTGTAGAACGAACGGTGTCAGGCGGGAAAGTGGAGGCATACGCTACCGGAAAATGGATTTTCTAAGATAAACGGCTGACTGGATAAACCCAAATAGAGTGTGTATTGAGCATGGCTGGCGAAATGCGAAACCGCCACTGGGGTTTATCCAATGGCGGTTTTGCAGGAAAAATATGGTATAAAAGGAGTGACTATACCCCTTCAGCTTCCACTAGTTTTACTTCCGGTACCAGGCGCGTCAACAGATTCTCGATGCCCGCTTTGAGGGTGAGGGTAGAAGAGGGGCAACCGCTGCATGACCCCTGCAACAAGACTTTTACCGTACCGCTGGACTCATCAAACGAATAAAAACTGATAGCTCCCCCGTCCGATTCTACGGCGGGTTTAATGTATTGATCCAGTACCGCCTTTATTTTCTGTACCGTCTCGGAGTCCATATCCAGCTTTGTGGTATTGGTATCCATAGTCTGCTGGGCAAAAACGGGTTTTTGCTCACCAAAATAATCTTTCAGAAATAGTTTTACTTCCAGTAAGACATCGTCCCAGTCGGTTTCGTCGTCTTTGGTAACCGTTACGAAGTTGCCCGAAATGAATACCCGCTGCACAAAGTCGAAGCCAAACAGCGCTACCACCAGTGGCGAGGCTTTTCCTTCTAGGAGGGCATCGCCCGGCGTAGCATAATCGAACGTGAGTCCGGCTGGTACGAGTTCAAAATTTACCACAAATTTCATGGAGTTCGGATTGGGACTTCCCTCCGTGAAAATGGAAATCGGGCGATTGAGGGTTGAATTCATAGCGCGTAATTGTTTTAAGCAATGGTTTGATAAGTAACAACCGGGAGACTTTTTAAGTTTTTGCTCAAAAAAAAACCGTCCGGCTTAGGCCAGGCGGTTTTTTTTGCAAAAGTGCATCAATTACTCTGCTTTCGTTTCCTCGGACGCTGGAGCATCAGAGCCTATGATACTTTTTAGCGCATCAATGGCGCCGGATGTGACCCCTGCTACCACACCGGCAGCAGCTCCAACAGTACCAGCCACTTTTGAAACAACACTATCGTCATCCGCAGCAGTTGCCTCAACGGCTGGCTTCTCTGCGGGAGCAGTTGCCTCAGCGGCTGGCTTTTGTACGGGAGTGGTTACTTTTTTGGTCGATGTGGTCACAACGGGTGATGATGCTTCAACCACCGATGACCCAGTTGGAATAATATCTACGTACGAGCGGCTATCGCGGCCGGGACGGAATTTTACGGTACCGTCAACCAGCGCGAAAATCGTGTAGTCTTTACCAAGACCAACGTTTTTGCCGGGATGATGCTTTGTGCCGCGCTGGCGGATAATAATATTGCCGGCAATAGCCGACTCACCGCCGAATAATTTTACGCCCAGACGTTTGCTGTGCGAATCACGACCGTTTTTGGAACTACCTACACCTTTCTTGTGTGCCATTTTTTTGAAAGTTTTCGGTTTTGGGTTTGAGGTTTTCGGTTAGCTGACGCATAAATCATGACGCGTCAGCTGACCGAAAACCTCAAATCCAAAACTATGAACAGTTAAAGAGTTATGTCTTCGATCAGGACCTTCGTCAGGTATTGACGGTGGCCGTTTTTCTTTTTGTAGCCTTTCCGACGCTTTTTCTTGAAGATGAGTACTTTTTCACCTTTCAGATGCTCGACAATTTTTGCCGATATCGTCGCACCGGCGACGGTTGGAGCTCCGATGGTGATGCTCCCTTCGTTATCAACAAGGAGAACTTTCACCTTGTCGGAGGCAAGTGCAGCGTCCACATCGCCCTCTAACCGGTGGGTATAGATGGAACGACCCTTCTGGATCTTGAATTGCTGCCCTGCGATCTCTACGATTGCGTACATGTGTATTGGTTATATATTGAAAATGAGGGTGCAAAGGTACTGTTTTTACCATAAACCTCAAACCCCGGGTCGGCAAATTTTAGCTCTGCCACTACTTTTTTAGTGTACTCTCAGTTTTTGACCCGGCCGAATGCGGGAGCGGGAGGAAATATGGTTTCGCCGACTCAGGGTGGAAACCGATACGCCGTATTTTTCGGCAATGGTACCCAGCGTTTCGCCGGACCGAACCCGGTGTATGACCGTTCGTTTGAAGCGCGGTTTGGCACTGGATTCTGACGAAGACGAAGAACCACCGCCACGCAGGTAATCCCAAACGGAACCCGTTAGCAGAAAATGGTCGGAGTTGATGGTGTTTTCCGGGAACGAATAAATGTTGAGGGGACTGAATGGGTTACCTTCAAACCGGGTTTCGAAGTGAAGGTGTGGGCCGGAACTTCGGCCCGTGCTGCCGCCCAATCCAAGCTGGTCGCCCGCTTTTACCAACTGCCCGGTTTCAACGGTTTGCTTCGACATGTGGCCGTACAGCGTTTCAAGGCCATTATAATGCCGAACCAGCACGTAACGTCCGTAGCCATTCCCATCCCAGCCTACCACCCGAACAACGCCATCGAAGGCCACATAAATTGGCTCCCCCGTGTTGAGGTCAAGGTCGGCACCCGTGTGCCAGCGACCCCATCGGTACCCAAAGTTAGAGGTCATTTTGCCTTCGTCCAGCGGGGCCGACCAGAAGTGATTGGCGGGCGGATCGTAGAGCTTAATATCAATAGCTTCGTTGAACTGAAGGGGGTCAATGCTATAAGGGTTGATGGTATGCGAATCCCAGACGGCATAATAATCGGCGATTTTGACCCATTCGTTACCAATCAGTGCTGAATCAATGACTTCAACAACACTGGTTTCGCCTAAATCAATTTGACTGGTATCCTCGCTGGCAACGGGATTTAGTTCTTTCTTCGGTTCAAACTGGCTGTTGAATCGTAACTGAGTTGTTTCCTGTTCAAACGGGTCGTCCGCTTTTTGCGGCTGATCAACGACCGGAGCATTGGGTGTTGCTCCATTTTTTGGGGTAATACGCAGGTTATTTTTAAATCGCCCGCGCTCCTGGGCCTGTACCGTTACGGTAAAAAACAGGCACCCAATGGCCATTAGCCATTGTGTAGCGGTTTCTCTCATTTATCGTAAAAAATGAGTTTTCGGTTTATGGTTTACGGCTGGCTGACCGCATCGGCAGACCGGCTAAAACATCCGTCTAGCGTTAGCCAACTGTAATTATAAACCGAAAACTAGTCAGTTAATGGACAACTTCTTCATCCTGCATCTCCAGCGTAACCAAGTACCGTTCGGCATCCAGGGCTGCCATACAGCCAGTTCCGGCCGCCGTGACTGCCTGCCGATAGATGTTATCCTGCGCGTCACCGCAGGCAAAAACGCCGGGCACATTGGTGCGGGTACTTCCCTTCTCCGTCAGTATATACCCGTTGGAGTCCAAGTCAAGGTATTCCGCAAATATATCGGTATTGGGTTTGTGACCAATGGCCACAAAAAAACCTGTCACGTCTAAAACGCGCTCCTCATTCGTTTCCGTATTTTTTACCCGTACACCCGACACATCTTCATCGCCGAGCACTTCTTCCGTGGTTGTATTATAGAGAATTTCAATATTCTGCGCTGTTTTGACCCGGTGCTGCATGAATTTGGAGGCCCGCATCTCGTCGCGCCGAACCAGCATGTAGACCTTGCGGCAAAGATTTGCGAGATAGCTGGCTTCTTCGGCGGCAGTGTCACCCGCGCCCACAATAGCAACATCCTGCCCCCGGAAAAAGAATCCGTCGCAAACCGCACAGGCCGACACTCCCCGACCATTGAGTCGCATTTCGGAGGGGAGTCCGAGCCACTTGGCCGATGCCCCCGTCGAGATAAGAACCGAGTCGGCCGTTAGCTCGTGTTTGTCGTCAACAACAACGCGATGGGGATTTTCCGGTCCCGGAAGGCTGGTGAACTGTACGCTGGTAACCATTCCGTAACGGATATCGGTGCCAAAACGCCGGGCCTGTGCTTCCAGGTCCTGCATCATCTGCGGCCCCTGTACCCCATCGGGGTAGCCCGGAAAATTATCGACTTCGGTGGTAATCGTGAGTTGCCCGCCAGGTTGTGCGCCCTGATATAAAACGGGTTTCATATTAGCCCGGGCAGCGTAGATGGCGGCTGTATAGCCCGCTGGGCCGGACCCTATAATTAAGCACTTTATGTGTTCAGGAGTCATTGCAATGGAAAAGAATTGCCGTAAAAATGAAAAATACCCCCGCCCTAAAAGCGAGGATATCTGGACAACGTACACAAAATTGAAAAAAATCCCGTGTAAGGCAATGGAATTGTCCAAACAAAGGGGTTTACGGTTTATGGTGGCTGACGCCAGAAGAATTATGTTGCGTCAGCCACCATAAACCGTAAACCTCAAACCGTAAACCCGTTCACCTTATCTTCCACTCGATTCGCCGGTTGAGCTGCCGGTTTTCTTCCGTTGTGTTTGGTACCAGCGGGCGGGTTTTGCCGTAGCCAATAGCCCGGATTCGGTCGGTAGCCACACCAGCTTTGGTGAGGTAGGTTACGACGGATTGCGCCCGTTTCTGCGAAAGAACCAGATTGGCGGCTGCCTCTCCCGTATCGTCGGTGTGGCCCGATATGTCGATTTTAACGGTTGGATTAGCCTGCATGAACGCAGCCAGCCGGTCCAGTTCCGTACGCGATTTGTCGGCCAGGGTGTATTGCCCGGATTCAAAGAAGAGGTTGCTCAGGGTTTCGTTGGCCGAAGTGCCATCAACAAACGGTTCCAGCGAAACGCTTAGCGTCATTCCCGTGCCGATAGGCTGCCCTTCTTTGGGTTTCTGCGTGAAATCGAACGACAGGCTTTTGAACAGATACCCCGGCACACTCACATATAAGGCGTATTCGCCACCACTGGGCAAAATGGCAGTGTAGGCACCGGTCTGGGCATCGGCCTGAACACGCGAAATCATCTGATTGGTTTTCAGGTCAATCAACTCAACCGTGGCTGCCAAGGGGGTTTTGGTCTTTGCATCAGCTACTATACCTTTCAAATAACTTACTGGTTTAACCCGCTCGCGCAGGGATTCCGGCAAATCGAACGTATACAGCCGTGATTTTTGCGATACGCCATCTTTCTGCTCTTCGTAGGAGTAATAAGCCCGGCTGCCATTTGGTGACACAAACAGCGATGCCTGATCCTCTGAATTATTGATAGGGTAGCCTAAATTGGTTGGCGCAGACCAGCCAGACTGTTGGCCATTGGCTGGCTCATTGTCCGAAACGAACAGGTCGTATCCACCCAAACCGATATGCCCTTCCGACGCAAAAAATAAACTTTGTCCGTTTGGGTGAATAAACGGTGATGCCTCATTTGAGGGTGTATTAATCGGTGCACCCAGATTAACCGGCTCGCTCCAGGCACCATCGGTGCTTAGTGCGCTCCGCCAGATGTCGCGCCGGCCTTTGCCACCCGGCCGGTCCGAAACAAAGTAGAGTTGACGGCCATCGGCAGACAAGGCCGGCTGTGACTCATAAAAACGGGTGTTGATTGTTGGTCCAAGGTTTTCCGGTTTCGACCAGTCGCTGCCCGTTTTGCTGCTCATGTACAAATCACAACTGCCAAATCCTTTACGCCCCTGACAGGCTGTAAATACCAGGGTACGTCCATCGGCCGAGAGGCTGGCTGTTCCTTCATTTTCCGGGGTATTAATGTTAGGCGACAGGGAAACCGGGGGTGACCAGGTTTCGCCATTGAAGGTGGCCGTCATCAGGTCTTCGTCACCTTCGGGTTTTAGCGCGGTAAAGACCAGCGTCTGCTCATCGGCGGTTAAAACGGGGAAGTACTGCGACGGTGTCGTTTGCAATACCGACGAGATGGGCTTGGGATCGACAGCCTGCGGGTGTTTTACGGCTTCCTCACCAAAGCGGGCGGTTTCAATTTGTCGGGCAATCCGTTTCCCCTGCGACGATTCCGGTGCAAACATCGTCTGGTATGTTGAGAGATAAGGCAGTGCCTCACTGTAGCGACCCAGCCGGAGAAGGGTATTGCTCAATGCCTGATAAGCAGCCCCGGAAGCCGGACTATCGGGTTGTAAGTTGATGGCGTTTCGGTAAGCGGCTAATGCTGGTTCGTAGCGTTTCGTAAACTCATACAACTGACCCAGCTTGAGGTGCGCATCCAAAAACCTGGGGTCTTCTTTCAGCGCCTGTTCCATGTACGGAATCGCATCGGTGGCCCGTCGTTCGCCAAACAGTTTGATAGATTGGGCGTACAACTCCTGCGCCTTACCCGATTGAGCGTGGAGCACGGGGCAGAGGGCTTGGAATAAAATAAATAATAGTGGGATAGAGGCAACGAGTTTGCGGGCCCTGTGCCCTATACCCCCTTTCCCCTGCGCCACACCTACGGAATAGCCAGGAATTTGTGCGTCTGCAACGAGATTTGCCATTGCGGATTATTTTTTACGTAATCAACGATAAAAGGCAGCATTTCATTGGAACGACTCCATTCCGATTGCAAAAAGAGTTTACAATCGGGTCGTAGAAAAGGCACGAATGACTCAGCAAAGGCAAAGTCTGACTGATTATAAATGATAACTTTCAGTTCATCGGCCCGTTTGTAAATCTCAGGATTGGGGGTTTTAAACTTTTTAGGTGAGAAACAAATCCAGTCCCACGACCCCGTAACGGTCTGACATACACCCGATGTTTCGATGTTTGTCTGGAAACCAGCCTGCTGCAAAGCTGCTGTCAGTTTGCTGAGGTCGTGCATAAGGGGTTCGCCACCCGTAATGACCGCCATTCGGCCCGGATACTGTAATGCTTCGCTTACCAGCGAATCGATAGTACGTTTTGGGTGGGCGTCAATATCCCAGGATTCTTTTACGTCACACCAGAAACAGCCCACATCGCAACCCCCGAGCCGGATAAAATAAGCCGCCCGGCCCGTGTGTGCCCCCTCGCCCTGAAGCGTATAAAAAGCCTCCATAACGGGCAGGGTAGTTGTATCGGTCGTTTGTTGTTCCAGAAGCATGGGGCAAAGATACGAACCATTCGCAGGATAAGGATTCTGCCAAGTTGATTTGCCCCAATCCTGACTCGTGATTACCTTTGCGCCATGATTTCCCACTGGGCCACTCATTCTCCCCTCCGACATTGTCGCCCTTCGTGCGATTGCTGAAGCCCATGCGTCGAATGCTTTCTGTTTTTCGCGTACTTTTGCCCCTAATTTGCCAAATTTCGATCAGGTCAGGATGCAATGAATACATCCTATGCCATACATCATATAACTACCAATGTCTTCAGTATTACGTATTGCCCTGCAGAAGTCCGGTCGACTGAGCGAAGATTCGTACCAGCTTTTTAAAGAGTGTGGTATCCGCTTCGACTACGGAACCGGCAAACTCAAATCTGTATCCTCTAATTTCCCCGCCGAATTTCTATTCCTGCGCGACGACGACATTCCCGGGTACGTGGAAGACGGCGTGGCGGATCTGGGTATCGTTGGCGAGAACGTTGCGGTAGAAACGGGGCGACCCGTGCAGACGATCCATAAACTCGGCTTCTCCAAATGTCGCCTGTCCATTGCTATTCCGCGTGGCAACGAGTGGACAGGGGTTGAAAGCCTGAACGGAAAAAATATTGCCACATCCTACCCGAATCTGCTGGGTAATTACCTGGCCGGACGGGGTGTGCAGGCCAACATTCACGAGATTAGTGGCTCGGTGGAGATTGCCCCCAGTATCGGGCTGGCCGAGGCAGTGTGTGATATTGTTAGTTCAGGTAGTACCCTGATGAGCAATGGGTTGCAGGAAGTTGAAACGATATTTCGTTCTGAAGCCATCCTTATTTCTCCCCCGGAACTCGCCCCCGATAAGCAGGCATTGGTGGATAAACTGCTGTTCCGGATCAAATCGGTACAGGTTGCCAAGAACAACAAATACATCGTACTGAATGCCCCCAACCATGCCCTGGATAAGATTGTGGCTTTGTTGCCCGGCATGAAAAGCCCCACCGTAACGCCACTGGCTACCGAAGGCTGGAGTTCGGTCTATTCGGTATTGAACGAGAACGAGTTTTGGGAAAACATCGAAGCCATCCGGGCCGCTGGTGCGGAAGGTATTCTGGTAATCCCCATTGAAAAAATGATCTACTAAATTAATTATAAATGATGAATTATGAACGGGCTGACGCATTGGCGATTGACCTGGACAGCCATTTATCATTCATCATCGCACCGGCGACCCGGTCATCGTTCATGAACATCATCCCATTTCCCGACCGTGCCGAGTGGCCTGCCTTGCTGGCCCGGCCTGTGCAATCGACACAGCAAATTGAAGCGGCCGTAGTGCCCATCCTGGCGCAGGTACGTGCCGGGGGCGATGCCGCACTGGTCGAGTTGGCTAAAAAGTTCGATCACCTTGACTTAACTGCCAGTCAGTTGGTTGTTGGCGATGATGAACTGGATAACGCCGAAGCGAAGCTCAGTCCTGAACTGAAAGCCGCTATCCGGCAGGCCTATCAAAACATCCGGCTTTTTCACGAACGTCAGAAACAGCCAGTTGAAAAAATTGAAACCATGCCGGGCGTTACCTGCTGGCGCAAAAGCGTGGGTATCGAAAAAGTAGGTCTGTACATTCCGGGTGGTACGGCTCCGCTGTTTAGTACGGTGCTGATGCTGGGTATTCCGGCGCAGCTGGCTGGCTGTCGGGAGGTAATCTTGTGTACGCCCAGTAACCATCCCGCCATCTATTTTGCCGCCCGCCTGGTGGGCGTAACGAAGGTTTTTCGCATCGGGGGTGCTCAGGCCATAGCCGCCATGGCCTACGGAACAGAGTCGGTGCCACAGGTATACAAACTATTTGGGCCGGGGAACCAGTACGTTACCGCGGCTAAAATGCTGGTAGCCAAAGAGGGTATGGCCATCGATATGCCCGCCGGCCCCAGCGAGGTAGCCGTGTATGCAGATGACTCGGCAATTCCCGCTTTCGTAGCCGCCGATTTACTCTCGCAGGCAGAACACGGTGCCGACAGTCAGGTATTACTGGTTTCGACCAGCAAGAAGCTGCTCAACTGTGTCAATCTGACGCTGTCCAGTCAGCTGGGCCGATTACCCCGGTCATCTATGGCAGCAAAAGCACTCGGAAACAGTAAGATGATACTCGTTGACAGTCAGCAGGATGCCATTGAGCTGCTGAATGCCTACGCGGCCGAACACCTTATTCTGAGTGTTGAAGACGCCGAATCGGTATCGGATAAAATCATCAATGCCGGATCTATTTTTCTGGGTAACTACACCCCCGAATCAGCCGGTGACTACGCATCGGGAACCAACCATACCCTGCCGACAAACGGATTTGCCAGAGCGTATAGTGGCGTGTCACTCGACAGTTTCGTTAAGAAAATTACCGTGCAGCATATCACCCCCGAAGGGATACGGCAACTTGGACCCGTGGTTGAAGCGATGGCCGAAGCCGAATCGCTCGAGGCACACAAGCGGGCTGTCAGTCTGCGGCTGGCAAGTTTAAACTAGACAAATCCAGTCTGAAAAAAATCTACCGTTCTTTTTTGTACGTGTCAGAAAACGAATGGGAAGCGCTTATCGGCTGGAAGCGGTTATCAGTAAATCGTGACCTTTTGTATTTAACTCCCAGTCTTTATTTGCTTCATTCCACTGAAACAATAGATCCTGCTCGCAGTCCTTACCAAAATCATCAATGACGGAGAATTTGACAGAAAAATGATGAAGTTGATTATCCTTGTTGTCGGGAAGTTTCCCGAATGCATCCACTAACTCATCAAGGCTTATCTGTAGGTTTATGAGGGATTGGGTGTTCATCTTCATAACTGTTCCGGTTTAAGGTGTACAATTTAGTCAACCTGCAAACGTCTGAGTAGTTCAAAGTTTGATAGTATAAGCTCATGAAACACCTCGCCGACCTGCTTCTTTTGGGCGATCCTCGCCTGTACCAACCCTGCAAACCGGTGCTGGAATCGGAGTTGCCACTGGTGCCGGGCTGGGTGACCGATCTGCATAATGTGATGGAGGAGATCCGGGCGAAGTACCAGTTCGGGCGGGGGATTGCCGCTCCCCAGCTTGGGATCATGAAACGGCTCATCTACCTGAATGTCGACAGCCCCAGGGTCATCATCAATCCCGAACTAGTGTCGGTGAGTGACGAAACGGATGAACTCTGGGACGATTGCATGAGTTTTCCGAACCTGCTGGTACGTGTTCGCCGACATTGCCACCTGACGCTGACCTACCGGGATGAACACTGGCAACCGCAAAACTGGATTATCACGGACTGGAATCTATCCGAACTGATTCAGCATGAATACGATCACCTGAACGGGGTACTTTGCACGATGCGGGCTGTTGACGAACGAGCGTTTCGGTGGCGACCAACGCCGGAAGCAGGGCAGCGGGAATAGGATCGTGCCTATCTTGATAAATTGGGGGTTGAGAAAAATGTCCGTATCTTTAAGGAAATGATTCCACGTATGACAATTATAGCGGTTGCCGACCGGATGGGGGGGGCAGAGGTATTAGGGCGTTCTGTTCGTACGGAAGCGGACATGATGCAACTCATCGAGCAGGGGATTCCGAAGGCCACGATTCGTTACCTGGCCGAATCGCTGGGTATTGAGCCGAAAGAACTAATGCAGTATTTGCCCGTTACCCCCCGAAACCTGCAACGGTATGAAGACAGCGACCGGCTCAGCGACACTGTGTCAGACCATATCGTTGCTTTAGCCGAACTGTTTGAGCATGGCGAAGACGCACTGGGCAAAGCCTATTTTCGCGACTGGTTGCGCGGGTCAATCGTGGCACTAGGAAATCGACGGCCCGTTGATTTCCTAAAAACGCATAAAGGTATTGGCATCATCGACCGGGAGTTAGGGCGGATTGAACACGGAATTTTTGCTTGATGGAGCTTTACCGGGTTACCCGTCAGAAATACCAAAATGACCTATCGGGCAACGGAGCGGCTATCAATGGAGGGCGATGGAACGAACTGGGATACCCGGCCCTGTATGCCGCTGGTAGTCGGTCGCTGGCTATTCTGGAAACATTGGTTCATCTACGTCAGCCACAGCCCCCAACAGACTATCGGGCGGTTGTACTGTACGTGCCCGATACCCTGCCTGCCGTGCTGATGACGGAACGGCAGTTGCCCGACGACTGGAAACAAAATGAAATTTGCACCCAGCAAACAGGTAGCCAATGGTTGCTTGCCAAAGCATCGCTACTGTTACGCATACCATCCGTTATCGTTCGCTCAGAGTATAATTACCTCCTGAACCCGGCCCACGAACTATTTACAGAAATAAAAGTCATCGACGTAGAACCTATCGAATTTGATACCCGGTTTTTTCAGAAATTACACGAATGAATTATTTTAATCTTCAAACCATCCTTCGGCCCCACATTCAGTCACTAACGCCTTACTCGTCTGCCCGCGATGAGTACACGGGTAAGGAAGGTGTGTTTCTGGACGCAAACGAGAACCCTCTCGGGTCAACTACCGAAGCGGACGCCTATAATCGTTATCCCGACCCGCATCAGTGGGCCATAAAAGAAAAACTGGCCCCAATAAAGGGCGTTCAACCCGAGCAGATTTTTCTGGGCAATGGCTCCGATGAACCCATCGACTTGCTCGTTCGGGCTACCTGCAAACCGGGTTCCGATAACATCCTGATCATGCCACCCACCTATGGTATGTACGAAGTATCGGCAGCTGTGAACGATGTGCCCATTGTTAAGGTGCCGCTTACGGCTGATTTTCAGGTAGATACGGATGCTGTGCTGGCTGCTATTACCGAACACACCAAACTAATATGGTTATGTTCCCCAAACAATCCATCGGGGAATCTGCTTCAGGCCGGTGCGATCCAGACGATTCTGGAAGCAGCTACGCAGTCGCTGGTTATTGTGGACGAAGCTTACATCGATTTTGCCGACACACTTTCCTGGACGGGAAAACTGGCCGATTATCCGAATCTGGTTGTGCTGCAAACTTTCTCTAAAGCATGGGGACTGGCGGGTCTGCGACTGGGCATGTGTTTTGCGTCGGTGGAGTTAATTCAGGTGCTCAATAAAATAAAGCCACCCTACAACATTTCGGCACCCACCCAGGCACTGGCGCTAGAAGCCCTCGACCACGAAGTGGAGAAGAATGACATGGTCCGTCAGATTCTGGCCGAACGGCAATATCTGGCCGAAAACTTACGGACACTACCCGGCGTTCAGGTCGTTCACCCGTCCGATGCCAATTTTCTGCTCGTTCAGTTTGGAACGGGTGGGAGTAATATAGAGCCCGATGCAAAGATCGTTTTCGAGCACCTGATTGACCAGCAGGTCATTGTCCGTGACCGGTCGAAGGTGACCTTGTGTGCGGGGTGTCTGCGTATTTCGGTAGGAACCCGCGTCGAGAATGAACGACTGCTGACGGTGCTCAGGCACATGAACAACGCACCGGTAACAACTGATTTGCCACTTGGAACGGGCGGAGAAGCTACCAAGCCCGAACTGGTTTCCAACGCCTGATTTTTCCAGAATGTGGCGTTTGGTCAGCCAAACCAGCGTACTTTGACGGGAAGAGTATAAATTTGCCCCATGAGAAAACTGTTTATGCTTTTGTTTTTGACGGTGCTGGCCTGTTTCGAGTTGTCGACCACGGCTGTAGCTCAGTACAATAACTGGTCAGTTGGTTTCCGGCTGGGAGAACCATCGGGCATCAATGTGCGCAAGTATTTCGGCACCAATCACGCGTTCGACCTGAATATCGGTACCTACGGAGGCTTGTACGGGACGAAACGCAGTTACCGGACGGGCGAGTACAAAAGCGTTGGATTAACGATACAGGGTCATTATTTGTGGCACAAAGCCCTGACTAAAAGCGAAAGTATCCGGGGTTATTACGGCTTTGGGGGTCAGGTTAATAATCGCCGGTATTATCCCCCCCGGCTCAATGGTGATTACGAAAATGCCCTGTCCCTGGGTGGGTCGGGTGTTGCCGGTCTGGAAGTGTTTCCGGTGGGTAAACCCTATTCATTTTTCCTGGAAACCGGCGGATACGTCGAACTGCTGCAGGCACCATTTTTTCTCAGTCTAAATTCGGGCCTAGGGCTGAGGTATAACTTTTAAGAGAGGGTTTGCGGAATACCGTAAACCATATACTGACTACCAGGTCTCCGTACTATGTTCAAGATATACAGTTCTTCGGCGGGGTCGGGTAAAACCTACACGCTCACGAAAGAATACCTGAAACTGGCCCTGGGGCCGGGTGAGGGGAGGAAGGACGATTATTTTCAGCATATCCTGGCCGTTACGTTCACCAACGCAGCGGCCAACGAAATGAAGAACCGGATTCTGGAAAAGCTGTCTGAACTGGCTAATCGGGAGGAAAGTGCTTTACTGAACGACCTGCTCATGGAACTGTACGGCGTAACACCGGGTGACGCGTTGTTTGATGCCCGAAAAGCGGAACTACAGCGTAAAGCCGAAGCTGTTTTTAAAACTATCCTGCACCGCTACGCCGATTTTAGCGTAACCACCATCGACTCATTCACGCAACGGGTGGTGATGGCCTTCACCGATGAACTTGGCTTGCCGTACTCCTTTGAGGTAGAACTGGAAACTGATGAGGTGCTTGAACTGGCCATCGACAACCTGATTGAGAAAGCCGGTACCGACGAGATGGGGGAGATTACGACCATTTTGAGCGAGTACTATAACCACGTCGCCAGCGAAGGAAAAAGCTGGACGCAACTGCCTGAACTGCTCAAAGAGTTTGGTCGTAACCTAACCTCCGACCAGTTTTATGAGGCCGTCAATGCTGCTCAGGAACTCTCTCCGCACGACTTGCGCGCCATTCGGTTGCAGTTGATGGAACATAACCGAGGAATTGAAACAACCATCGTCGACCAGGGGAAGCGGGCCTGGAAACTGATTGCCGATGCCGGTCTGGACGAGACCGACTTCAGTTACGGAGCGAGTGGGGTAGGTGGCTATTTAAAAGGTATTGCGGAAGGAAACGCTGGAAAAGAAGCCGGCACGCGGGTATACAATGCCCTGAACAAAGGAGAATGGTACACGAAAAAAACGCCCCTCCCTGTTCAGTCCCTGATCAATAGCCTGACGGATGAACTGGGCAACTGCTTGGATCAGATCGAGGTCATCCGGGGGGAGAGCAGTCACCAGGTGGTACTGTTTAACTGCCTGTTGCCCCACCTTCAGAAACTATCCCTGCTCAAGCAGATGCGGCTGGAATTTGACGACCTGCTACGTAAGGATGGCCGGGTCCACATCTCGGAATTTAACAAAAAAATCCTGGCTATCGTGGCCTCAGAACCGGTACCGTTTCTGTACGAGCGGCTGGGAACCAAATACAATCATATCCTGATCGATGAGTTTCAGGATACCTCGCGCCTTCAGTTTGCCAACCTGTTGCCCCTCATTGAGAACTCGCTGGGTGGCGCTCATTTTAACCTGGCGGTGGGTGATGGCAAGCAGGCAATTTACCGGTTTCGGGGTGGCGACATGGATCAGATTGTGTCCCTGCACCGGCAGGACCTGGAAACGCTGAAAGGGACGCATAACCCCGGTTCCTGGACGGCCGACCGCATCGACATGCTGGATGGTCATCTGGAACCGGAATTGCTGGATACCAACTGGCGTAGCGCGGAACCCATCATCCGATTCAACAATACGTTCTTCGATTTTACCGCCCGGAAGTTTGAAGCCGACCATCCTAAACTGGCCGACGTGTTCGATGCCGAACAGCAGTTCCATCAGAAAACGCAGCCCAAAACAAATGTAGCGGGACACGTCCAGATCGACTTCGTGGCCAAGGATGAAGAGGCCGACAAAGATCTGACGGCCCGGATGCTCGAAACGACCATTGCGCATTTGAATAAAGCCATCGCTGATGGCTATCGCTACGGTGATGTGGCTATTCTGTGCCGCAAGAAATCCCACGCCCGGATACTGGCCAACGAATTGAATGCGCTGGGGATCCCACTGGTGTCGGCCGACTCACTATCACTGGAATTTTCTGACCCAGTAAAATGGCTCGTCACTCTCATGCGTTTGCTCCAGCGGCCCGACCTTCAACTGCTTCGCTACGAACTGCTGTACCTGTTTTACCGGGTTGTAAAGGGCATTTTCCCCGATGAAAACCTGACGGAAAAACTACAGGAGGTAGCAGAAGGTGATGTGCTGGATACCTACAACCACCTTACAGAAGCAGGTTATTCGCTCAATCCGTACGAACTGGGTCAACTAAACCCGTACGAACTGGCCGAGCGGCTGACGGCTCAGTTTGGATTATTCAATCAGGCTGAACATAACCCTTTCCTGTTCCGGTTTCTGGATGAAGTGCTGACGTTCAACCAGAAACGAAGTGGTCATCTGAGCGATTTTCTGGTATACTGGGATGGCGTTCGGGAAAAGATTTCGGTGGAAGGAAGTGCCCGAAATGCCGTTAATATCCAGACGATTCACAAATCGAAAGGGCTGGAGTTTCCGGTGGTCATCATTCCTTTTGCCAACTGGCGCGTGGAACCAATCAACGACAGTACCATCTGGCTCGACCTCAGTGGTATCCGTACGGATCTGCTCTCACACGAAAACAGCGCGGGGAAACTGACCCGGCTGCTGTCGGCCCCGGCCAATACAACAGGCACACTAAAAAATACACCGGCTCCGATAAAGGCGCAGTACGAAGAGGAACTGACCCGCACGTTCATCGAAAACATGAACCTGCTGTACGTGGCCTTCACCCGCCCGTCTGACCGGCTGTATGTCATAGCTAAGGCATCTCCATTCGAAAAACCGGGTAATCAGAAAGATGTCAGCTACTGGCTGCACGCATTCCTGCGGGACAGTGAGGTGGCCCGTAACTGCGGTTGCGCCTGGGAGGATGGCCGTCTGAGTTACGAGATAAGCCTGTGTGCTGACTCGTTTACACACCGTAAAATGGATGATGCCCCGGAGGAAATCATTCTGGACGACATTGTGAGTGGCAGCCGGGGGCAGGATTTGCAACTGCGCCGACAGGCGGACCGGATGTTCGATGTGGCGACGTTTGAACGCACCCGCGAACGGGATCGGAAACTGATGGCCGCCCTGAGTTTAATCAAAGGCCCCGACAGCATCGACCGGGTGTTGCAGCAACTGGTGAGCGAGGGGCTGGTTCGGAAAGTAGAATGGGCTGAATTGAGGCAGCGATTGTTATCCATCGTGCATCACCCAACGCTGTTACCTCTGTTTGACCCCGCACTTCGGATTGATACCGACCGCAGTATTTTAAGTCGGAAACGCATACACGGTGCCCCCCATCGGGTGGTGCATTACCCGGAAGGAAACATCGTTCTGGTGCAGTACGAGTCGGTGCCGCTGGCCGTTCCGGTGTCTCCACCCATGGCCGACGCATCGGACTCGTTGAAATATTTTAACAATCTGTACCGGGAAATGGGTTATCATGAAGTAGAGGGATACCTTGTCTACCTGACTGACGAGCCGGACGTAGTTCGGGTGGGTTAATAAATTATGAATGAAAACCGGGTCGCCGGAGCGATGATGAATGATAAATGGATTGTTGGAACAGGTATGCAACGCTCAGGTAAGCGGTTAGTAAATGCAGGAAAATTGAAACTTGTTTTACTATTCATCATTTATCATTCCTCGTTCATTACCGGCAACGCCCAGTCGCCCTACGCCCTAAAAACGGGTCGGGAATTAACCTGGCTGGGTGTTGGGGCTGTTACCTTAGGCACCTCGGCCGTGCTGCGAAACAACACTGATCCGCTCACGCCGACCGACGTACTGGCGCTAAGTCCGGCTAGTATCAATGCATTAGACCGGACAGCAACCGAGCGTTTTTCAGCGGGGGCCGCCCATCTGAGTGATGCAACGGCGGTTGGGAATGCCGGTATCCTGGGTGTGCTAACGCTCGTTGCCAGTCCCATGCGGCAGGACATCAAAACGATTGCCGTTATGTACATCGAAACGGTTTTTCTGGCTAATGGGGTAGAAGGCACAACAAAGGGCCTTACCCAGCGCGTCCGCCCATTCGTATATAATCCTGCCGTGCCCCTGGCAGACAAACTGAATCGGGATGCCCGGCTATCTTTTTTTTCGGGTCATGCGGCTAATGCGTTTGCCACGGCGGTATTCACGGGTGAAGTGTTCCGCCACTATTTCCCCCGATCGAAATTAAAGCCCGTCGTTTGGATTGGTTCGCTGGGGCTGGCCACGGCTACGGCGGTTTTACGCTACGAAGCTGGTAAGCATTACCCAACGGATTTACTGGCGGGAGCCGCGTTCGGCTCGCTGGTGGGTTGGGGAATCCCGAAACTGCACGAAGTAAAAAACAAAACCGAGTTGGGCCGCCGGCTCGACGTGCAGCCGTGGAGTACCGGGCAGGCCAATGGAATTTACCTGAGTCTGGCCGTGTTTTCACGTTAACTTTGGCGGCTAATTCAGCCTGTATTTATCTGAGTAATGACCAAAATTACCGAGCATATCAAGGCCGCAAACGGCAAACCTATTTTCTCCATTGAAGTGATTCCACCCATTAAAGGGGACAACCTGAAAAGCTTGCTCGACAATATCGAGCCGCTGATGGACTTCAAGCCGCCATTTATTGACGTTACCTACCACCGCGAAGAATACATCGAACGGCCAATGCCCGATGGAACGATTCAAAAAATTGTGACCCGCAAACGGCCCGGCACAGTGGGTATTTGTGCTGCCATCATGCATCGTTTCGGCGTTGATGCGGTACCGCACGTGCTGTGCGGAGGATTCAGCCGCGAGGAAACGGAAGATTTTCTTATCGACCTGCACTACCTCGGTATCGACAATGCCCTGGTATTACGGGGTGACCCCGCCAAACCCTTCACCACCTTCAAAGCGAAAGAAAACGGCTACACCTACGCCAGCGAACTGGTGGAGCAAGTGGCCAACATGAACCGGGGTGTTTATCTGCACGAAGAAGACACGGCACTCGCACCAAGTGCGTTCTGCATCGGCGTAGCGGCCTATCCCGAAAAACACTTCGAAGCTGCCGACCACGAAATAGATTTTCAGTACCTGAAACAGAAAATTGACAAAGGAGCGGACTACATCGTGACGCAGATGTTTTTTGACAATAAAAAGTACCTCGACTTTGTAGACCGCTGTCGGCAGGAGGGTATCACCGTACCCATCATCCCTGGTCTGAAACCCCTTAGCACTCGTAAGCAACTCCAGATACTCCCCAAATTATTCCACCTCGAAATGCCTGCCGACCTCGTTCGGGCAGTAGAAGCCTGCGAGAATGACCAGCAGGCCCGGCAGGTTGGGGTGGAGTGGTGTATTCAACAGGGCCGCGAGTTAGTGGCGGCTGGCGCACCGGTGCTTCACTTTTACACGATGGGCAAGGCCGATAACGTTATGAAGATTGCCCGCGAGTTATTTTAAGGGTAATGCCGTGAAGCGTAAGACGTATCATTAGTCAATAAGTCAGCCTGTACCCTAAAAGCAAAAATCCCGACTCACGAGTCGGGATTTTTGCTTTTAGAACTATTAATGCAACCCTACACGGTGTACATCCAGCCAAATTCATCGGCAATCTTGCCCGTACGCAAATCGCTGAGGTAATCTCTAACCCGAATAGCAACCGATTCTTCGGGGGCAAATTCAGGTAGCATATAATCTTTTCCCTCATACCCAATGAGTGAGTAGGGCGATGAGCCAACGGCCGTTCCGGCCCCGAACGCTTCGGTAACCCGACCCGTTTCTATACCAGTAATAATTTCTTCGATGGAGACCTTACGCTCTTCAACCTCCATGCCCCAACTGCGGGCAATTGTCAAAATTGAATCACGGGTAACGCCTTTCAAAATCGAATCGGATGTGGCGGGGGTCACTAATTTACCGTCAATGACGAACAGTATGTTCATTGTTCCCGACTCCTCAATGTACTTATGTTCAATGGCATCCGTCCAGATAAGCTGATCGTACCCCTGTTGCTGGGCCATCAGGGTAGGGTATAGCGAACCGCCATAATTACCCGCACATTTAGCGTAGCCTACTCCTCCCGGAGCCGAGCGGATGTACTCGGTTTCTACCTTTAGTTTAGGCGGGTTGGTATAGTAGGCACCCACCGGGCAGGTGAAAATGCAGAACCGATACGTTTTGGAAGGAGCCACACCTAAAAATGTATCCGTAGCGAACATGTAAGGACGGATGTACAGGGAACTATCGGGAGTACTCGGAACCCAGTTGGCATCCACGCGTAGCAGCGCATCCAGTCCACCCATAAATACATCTTCGGGCAGCGTAGCCATGCACATCCGGCGTGCTGACTCGTTCATCCGTTCAAAGTTGGCCTGCGGACGAAACAGCAGTACTTCACCCGTTTCGTTTTTGTAGGCTTTCATGCCTTCAAAAATAGACTGGCCATAATGTAGTGACGATAGAGCAGGGCTAAAGGTGAAATCCTCAAACGGCATCACCATTTGATTCCGCCATTCGCCATCCACGAAATCGGCTACAAACATGTGGTCCGAGAAATGTTTTCCGAAAGGCAGATGATTAAAGTCCACCTCCTGAAGGCGGGAGCGTTCCGCTTTCCGCAGTTCAATTTGCAATGCGTCCGTCGTCATAACAGCGTATAATTTAATGAGTCAGCCCGTGGAATAACAGGCTGGGACAAAGCTAAAGAATAAGCGTGAGTAAGTTTAGTTGTCAAGACAACTTTTTTTCAAGATTATATTTCTGGCTTCCAGATTACCTCTTCAGCCGTTAATTCCTGAGCCATCATCCTGCTGAGTACAAACAGGTAGTCGGAAAGCCGGTTAAGGTACTGGATAACCAGTTCATCTACGGGCGATTGATTATTCAGCAAAATAACCAGTCGCTCGGCCCGACGGCAAACCGTTCGGGCCAGGTGGCAGAAGGATACGGACTGATGCCCACCGGGCAACACAAATGCCCGAAGTCCAGGTAAATCCGCATCCATTGTGTCCATGGCCTGTTCAAGCAGGAACACATCGTCTGGTTTGATAGCAGGAAAGACTCTTTTTGTCGTTTTTTCGGGCATTCCCATTGCTCCGTCGCTCTGGTTCGGGTCAGTGGCTAATTCAGAGCCAATCGTAAACAGCCGGTCCTGAATTGCTTTCAGCAGATTTCTGCGTCCCGCATTCGCTGGCTGGTCGCGCACCAGCCCAATCCAGGCGTTCAACTCATCGACCGTTCCATAGGTATCAATGCGCAAATCGGCCTTGCTGACTCTCCTTCCACCAATGAGTGCCGTTTGTCCTTTGTCCCCCGTTTTTGTGTAAATCTTCATCGTGTTTTTAAACCAAAATGCTCAACAATTGGCTAAGCTAACGGATTTAAGGCAATCGGGCCGTACCTTTGCGCCCTGATTTGAAAACCCAGTAGTAATTCTTATAAAGTGAAACGGACTCCCCGGCAGGAACAACCCCTGGTCGGTCTCCCGGGGTCACTCATTCGCTTATCGCATTAATGAAAACAGGTACTTTTTTTGTCCGCGTATGGCGCATCGTGTCAATTCTCGGATTTATACTGTCGCTCTTCATCAGTTACATCGCTTATCCTGAATCGGTAGCGGTTCGGTTCGATGAATTGAACCGCGCGGTACAAACCATTGACCGTGAACTGATATTCTATCTGGCAACGGCTATGTTCATCATCAATAATACATTACTGAGAGCCGTGGCAAAACTGTTCGTGCGGGTTCCGATAAATAGCCTTCCTTCATTTGTCCAGGAGCGATGGGCTGTACATCGTTCGGAATTAAACGAGATTATAACCAATTGGTTTAGCGCGCTTGCCTCCGCAGTGAATACCGTGGCGGCACTCGGGTTGTTCGTGTTGTCGTCACTCAATCGGGGCGACCGCAGTATGCAGCCGTACGATTATGCCTGGTTGCTGCCCGTTACGATGGCTATTTTCATGGCTGTCCTGGTTTCTCTGCCCATCCGTTTGCTCCAGAAACCCAGTGAGGATGCCTAAAACAGATGAATTACTACTGAGTGAGTTTCAGTACAAGCTGCCCGATGAGCGGATTGCCCGATACCCATTGCCCCAGCGCGATGCGTCAAAACTGCTCATCTATCAAAACGGGGTAATTCGTCATGAGCAATTTCGGAACCTTCCTGATTTTCTTCCTTCTGCCAGTTTTCTGGTGTTTAACAACACGAAGGTTATCCCGGCGAGGTTGCATTTTACCAGATCAACCGGAGCCGTAATTGAGCTGTTCCTGCTAAATCCCTTTCCGAATGACCTGCCCATTAGTCAGGCAATGGAAGGTACTGGCTCGTCCATCTGGCAGGGAATGATTGGTAATAGAAAACGATGGAAGCCCGGTGAAGAAGTGCAGGCGGTAGTGCCAATGGGCCGGGGTGAAGTCTTACTATCGGCGACTTGGTATGATTACGATAAGTCCGTCGTTCAGTTGAGCTGGGAACCCGCCGATCTCACGTTTGCGCAGCTAATCCAGTACGCGGGCGAAATTCCGTTGCCACCCTACCTAAAGCGGGATGCGACGGATGCTGATAAGGAAAGCTACCAAACTATTTATTCAACCCAGGAAGGGGCCGTAGCCGCACCCACCGCCGGTTTGCATTTTACTCCTGCCATATTTGATGCACTGGATAGGCACGGCATAACATACGATTATTTAACATTACACGTAGGGGCTGGTACGTTTCAACCCATAAAGGCAAATGACGTTCGGCAGCATGAGATGCATACCGAGCAGGTCGTTTACACAAAAACAAACCTGCAAAATCTGCTTAATAACCTGGATAGGCTTATAGCCGTTGGGACAACATCCATGCGGGCACTGGAAAGTCTGTACTGGATAGGCGTCAAATTAGTATACAAGGAGACCAATCCGTTTTATCTGGACCAACAGTACGCTTATCAATGCCCACTGAATAGGCAACCAACGGCAGGGGAGTCAATAACAGCAGTTCTAGATTACTTACTGGCTACAGAAAAAGAGTCTGTTGCTGTTAGAACGGGTATTTACATCACGCCCGGCTATCAATTTAAGCTGTGCAAAGGCATTATTACTAACTTTCATCAACCTGGTTCAACGCTGATTCTGTTGATTGCCGCGTTGCTGGGTGACGACTGGAAGCGGATTTACGCAGAAGCCCTGGATCATGACTATCGCTTCCTAAGTTATGGCGACTCATCACTGCTTTTATCATAAACCACTAAGTTTGCAACTTAATAAGAGTTAGCCGAAGCGGAGTGAAGCCAATCGGTTTTACACCTTTTTGCTCTTTCACTACATATGAACTTTATCGAAGAACTGCGCTGGCGTGGCATGTTGAATGACATGACCCCCGGCACTGAAGAACAACTACAGAAGGAAATGACAGCGGGTTACATTGGATTCGACCCAACGGCCGCATCACTCCATATTGGTAACCTGGCTACCATCATGTTACTGGTTCACCTACAGCGGGCCGGTCATAAGCCGTTTGCTTTGGTGGGGGGGGCTACCGGAATGATTGGTGACCCATCCGGCAAAGCCGCCGAACGGGAATTCCTGTCTGAGGAGACACTCCGGCGTAATCAGGACGGAATTCGTCAGCAACTTAGCCGGTTTCTTGACTTCAGTGGTGGGAGTAACTCCGCCGAAATGGTCAACAACTACGACTGGTTCAAGGAAATTTCGTTCCTGGGCTTTCTTCGTGAAGCAGGTAAACACATAACCGTCAATTATATGATGGCGAAGGATTCGGTGAAAAAGCGGCTTGAAACAGGCATTTCCTTCACCGAATTCTCGTACCAGTTATTACAGGGCTACGATTTCTACTGGCTTTATAAGAATAAAGGTGTTCGCCTTCAGATGGGAGGTTCCGACCAATGGGGCAATATCACAACCGGTACCGAATTAATCCGACGGAAGGAAGCCGGCGAGAGTGCCAGCCAGGAGGACCACCTGGCGTTTGCCCTCACAACGCCCCTCGTTACTAAAGCAGATGGTACCAAGTTTGGTAAATCGGAGAGCGGTAATGTTTGGCTCGATCCAACTATGACGTCACCCTACCAGTTTTATCAATTCTGGCTCAACACGACCGATGCTGACTGTCCCCGCCTGATTCGGGTGTTTACGTTATTGCCCCGCGAGGAGATTGAAGAACTGGAAAGCCAGCATGCCGAAGCACCCCACCTGCGTATTCTACAGAAGGCCATTGCTAAAGAAGTGACTACCCGTGTTCACACACTGGCGGGCTACGAACTGGCCGTTAAAGCATCAGACGTGCTATTTGGCAAAGCAACGCTGGAAACTCTACGCTCCATTCAAGCCAATGAGTTTGATATTATTTTCGAAGGCGTACCGCAAACGGAGATTTCCCCGGAGGAATTGGCAACCAGTAAAGACATAACCGACCTCCTTTCAATAGCCAGCAGGGGAGAAGTGTATGCATCTAAGGGAGAAGCCCGACGGGCAATTACCCAAAATGCAGTTAGTATCAACAAAATAAAAGTAGCTGACCCTGCTTCTTCAGCTGAGCTGGAATGGCTTCAGGGGAAGTATGTACTTGTGTCGAAAGGAAAGAAAAATCACCTGCTGAAAAAAATTTAATTTTTGTAGTTGAAGTAAGTGGCTGATTATTGGCCACTTACTAACTAATCTTTGGGGTGGTTAAATTTATTTTTGGTAGGGCTCTTGACAAAGGGGTATAAAGTGGCTACCTTTGCATTCTGAAATCGGGGGAGGTAGAGGGAAATGGTCGGATAGTAGTCTGGCTGTCAAGCAGTTAAGGGTAACAATCTGAGAATCAGTACCAAAAATAAATTTCAGATTTTGCTTGACATCCGGGAAACAAAGCGTACCTTTGCACTCCCAATCACAGAGAAACACAGAAACAACGGTTTCACTTTCTCACTTCGGGCCGGCCAACGGGCCACCCGAAAAGTTCTTTGACAAACGGACAGCACAACAAAAAACGCAACTTTGTGATTTCGATCACCGGTTGAACAACATAGTCCCGCTTTCGGGCGGGACACAATTATTTACGATGGAGAGTTTGATCCTGGCTCAGGATGAACGCTAGCGGCAGGCCTAATACATGCAAGTCGAACGGAAGTAGCCCTCGGGCTGCTTTAGTGGCAAACGGGTGCGTAACGCGTAAGCAACCTGCCTTCTACTGGGGGATAGCCCGGCGAAAGCTGGGGTAAACCCGCACGGTCCCACCGAATCACCTGGTCTGGTGGGTAAACATTCATGGGTAGAAGAGGGGCTTGCGTCTGATTAGCTAGTTGGCGGGGTAAC
>NZ_KB893312.1 GCF_000374065.1 Spirosoma luteum DSM 19990 | reverse complement strand
GAAGGTCAACTTTTCGTTTGCGTTTGAGATTAAAAAAAGGCGAAATTGCGGCCCATTGAGGGTCGGTCAGTGGCTCCCACTGTTTGGTCATTACTTTGCATTTTGGTCGATACAAAGTTGACACGATTCTCAATCCTCTTCAATTCCCAAACACGTTCTAAAGAATTAAGCTGCGGCCGAAGGCGGTACGTATGACAATACGCTCAAACCCCGCCTGGAAATGAGTACGCTCGACATTACGGATATTGATAACGACCGGCACTTCAGTTCATTGGCAATTATACTTTAGGGAACGAATTTGGTTTAACATCCCAGTTATGGACGCATCAGCGCCCTCTTCAGCCAACAAGCTGCTTAGTATATCCGGTACTTGTTGCTGTATTTTTTTATAAGCTGTTTATAATGCTTAAAACATAGCGTTTCTAACTTCCTGTTGGTATCGGCTGAGAGGAAGTTACTGTTTTTTGCTTGGTTTACTGACAGTACGGCCGGTATATCCTTTATAATTCGGCACCCCGGCAGCCTGCTGATTGACACGTTTGCCCCCCGCCTTACTGTCAATCCTGTTACCCCTCGACTGGCTACCGGCGCTGCCAGAGCCTGACTGTGAACGAGTGGAACCGCTACCCATCTCAGATCCACCCTTCTGACCTGATGTAGCCGATTGACTACCCGGTCTTGAGGTAGGAACACCCTGGGCTGTTGATGTGGATTGCCTACCGGATGTACCTGCTGCGTTGCCACCTGCCTGTGCCAGTGCACTTACGGAAGCTACCCCTATTAGCAGCGCGACCGTTACTGTTGTTATTTTCATCCGTTGATTTTATTTACGATTTTCTTGCAATTCCTGGTTTAACCGACTGGTTCAGTAAAGCGACTGGTAGTGATTCCGAGAAATGAGGTAACGGATTAATTAACCTTTTTAAAGAGAGATTCGGTAAGCCAGGCTCCTTAAATCATAATAAACGGTTAGCAATCTATTATCAATAGCTGTACCAATCGCCCCACCACTTCTGCAAACTACGCCGAATTTCAGCCTCGCGGGCGTTATATCCGGGTTCATATAACTTGTGGCCTTTGAGGTCGTCGGGCAGGAAGTTTTGCTGGGCAAAATTACCTTCGTGGGCATGCGCGTACTGGTAGTCGGCTCCGTAGCCAATCTGCTTCATCAGTTTAGTAGGTGCATTCCGCAGGTGCAACGGCACGGGCAGGTGAGCCGTTTGTTCGGCCAGGGCCATTGCCGCGTTGATGGCCACATAACTTGCGTTGCTCTTGGGCGAAGTGGCCAGATACACGGCCACCTGCGACAGGATAATGCGGCCTTCGGGCATGCCAATGGCGCGGATAGCCTGCACCGCTTCCGAGGCCATAATCATGGCCGTTGGGTTCGCGTTACCAATATCTTCCGAAGCCATGATAAGCATCCGGCGGGCAATAAAAATTGGGTCTTCGCCCGCTACCATCATCCGGGCCATCCAGTACAAAGCCGCGTTGGGATCGGAGCCACGCAGGGATTTAATAAAGGCAGAAATAATGTCGTAGTGCTGCTCACCCGATTTATCGTATCGGGCAATATTCTGCTGTGCTATCGTGGTGACACCTTCATCAGTGATGACCAACGGGTCGGCCGATACATGGGCCGATGCAACCAGTTCCAGCAGATTGAGCAGTTTACGTCCGTCCCCACCCGACAGTCGGAGGAGGGCATCGTAGGACTGCACCGTAATATTTTTCGCCTGCAAAAATGTATCCTGCGCAATAGCCCGGTCCACGAGTTGAATCAACTCATCGCGGTCGAGCGATTCGAGAATATAGACCTGACTACGGGACAGCAGCGCGCTGTTTACTTCGAAGGAAGGATTTTCGGTTGTAGCACCAATCAGCGTAATCTGCCCCCTCTCTACTGCGCCCAGCAAGGCATCCTGCTGGCTTTTGTTGAATCGATGAATTTCATCAATGAATACCACGGGCGGAAACATTCCCGATGGGCGACTCAGTACATCCCTAATTTCCTTGACGCCTGAATTGATGGCACTCAGCGCTACGAAGGGCCGTTTGACAGCCTCGGCCAGCAGGAGGGCCAGTGTCGTTTTGCCTACACCCGGCGGTCCCCACAAAATCATGGACGGTAACCGCCCGGCATCTACCGCCCGGCGTAACGCTCCTGATGGGCCAATTAGTTTTCGCTGGCCGATTACGTCATCGAGGGTGCGGGGGCGCACCCGTTCCGGTAAAGGTGTTGTGTCCGTATTCATCCAGCGAAATTAGTTATTGCTGGTTATTGGTGGTCATTAATTGTCAGTACATAGTCGTTCTACAAGCACAACGAATGACGGTCTGATGATGGTCTGGGCTACCAAGACCACAAAATGGGCGTAAAAAAACCCGGTAACTGACTTGCAGCTACCGGGTTTTTATCGTTTAGGAATAGTCAGTATCAGAGCGAAACGTTCTCAAGCGTCACGTAACGCTTCAGGTTACTCATCGCCCCAAAAATAAGGTTATACACCGATTGAATGTTAATCTGCATCAGCGTGGAAATTTCTTCATTACTCATGTTCTGGAAATACCGCAGGTGTACGGCTTCGCGCTGACGACGGGGAAGTTTTTCGAGTGCCTGATGCAGGCAATCATTCATGAATGAATCTTCTTCGTACGAAATCAGCAGATTTTCGTGGGAGGGGTCGGCACCGGGTAACGTATCACCAATACGCCGTCCGTTTACTATTTCATCCTGGCTAACCAGTTTCTGTTCAGCGGTAAGATGCCGAACCAGTTTCCGTTTGATGGAAGCCATCAGATAAAACCGCACTGATGTGGTTGGGCCAATGGTGGTGCGATGTTTCCAGAGTTCCACGAACAGGTCGTGAATGCAATCTTTAATCAACGCACGGTCGGTAGCAAAATGGACGCAATAGTGGTAGAGACTTTGAACATAATTTTGATACAATCGGGCAAACGCGTTTTCATCGCCACCACGAAACAAATTCCAGAGAGTTTCGTCGTCGGGGCCGGTTTGATTACGAGTGCGAGCCATGTTAGAGAGATAAAAGGTTAGGAATAGCCTTAGAGTCTGTAAACTTACCGATAAAAAATAGAATTAAAAGCGGCAGGTATTATTTTTTTTTCTAGTTACCCATTTTCTGTTTCCAACGACACAAAAGAGAAGCTTAATCCATTAAACAGACCCTTATCGCTAAGTTTTAGATTCGGAATGACAAGAAGTGCCATAAATGACAACGTCATAAAGGGAGCAGCCAGCGTACTACCTAGCTCCTGCTTCACAAAGTTGTCGAGTCGCCGATAATCATCCGCCACGGCATAGCCATCCCGGTCTGTCATCAGCCCCGCCACGGGTAACGCGACCAGATATGTTTCCGGTGTAGTAGCTAGATGCAAAAACGCGCGTCGGCTCATTACCTCTTTTTCATCCTGTTCAGATTCCCCTCCGGTCACGGCCGATAGTCCCCCTCCAGCGTCGATAATCAGATTGACCGCCCGACAGATGCTCTCATCATCGCAGCCAACGGCCGTAATGTTGTGTGAATCGTGCCCGACCGACGACGCAATTGCTCCGTGTTTCAGGCCGAAATTTTTAATAAAAGCCACTGCCGGGGGCGTATCCTGATACCGGTTGACCACTACTAGCTTTAGTACGTCCTGGTCAACATCTGCCACCAGTTCATTTCCCACCCGTTTCGGTGCCAGATGCAGTTCATTGGTAATCAACTGCCCATCGAGGGCTCCGATAACCCGAATCAACCCGGCAGAATTGGTAGTCGGTCCTTCTGCCGTATACACGCTAAAATCGGCAGGCTCCTTCAGCGAACAGTCAAATTTATTGACATGCTCACTCCGCAAATCGGAAATTCCGGATTGCCCGTCCTCGGCCACAACTTCGCCATTGATGACCGTTTGCTGCACCCGAAAATCCTGTAGATTGTTCACAATAATATAATCGGCCGGGTCCCCTTCGCGGAGCAGGCCAACCGGCAACCGATAATGCAACACCGGGTTCAGACAGGCTGCCCGAAGCACATGCCAGAGGGAGTTACCCTTTTCCAGTGCCCGGACCACCAGTTGATTGATGTGCCCTTCGGCCAGCGTGTCCGGGTGCTTATCATCCGAACAGAACATGATTTGTTCCGGAAACTGAGCCAGCAACGGGATGAGTGCGTCAAAATTACGAGCCGCGCTCCCCTCCCGAATCAGAATGTTCATCCCCCGCTGTGCCTTGTCCAGTCCTTCTTCGTAGGTAAAACATTCGTGGTCTGTACTGATACCGGCATCCATGTAATGTTGGGCGTCATCGCCGGTCAGGCCGGGTGCATGGCCATCGATGGGTTTATTAAACGCCTGCGCCAGCGCTATTTTGGCCATCACGTCGGAATCCTGATGCAATACCCCCGGAAAGTTCATCATTTCGGCCAGATAGCCAATCTCTTTCTGAGCCAGCAGTTGCCTGATATCCTGTACCCCAATGGTGGCCCCCGCCATTTCGAACGGAGTGGCAGGCACGCAGGACGGGGCACCAAACATAAACTTGAAGGGAACCCGCCGGGCTTCGTCGAGCATGTACTGAACCCCGGCCACACCCAGCACGTTACCAATCTCGTGCGGGTCGGACACCGTAGCTACGGTACCATGAACGACTGCCAGCCGGGCAAACTGCGGGGGCGTGAGCAACGAGCTTTCAACATGTACATGGGCATCCACAAAACCCGGCAGTGCATAAGGCTCCCCCACCCGTTCGGGACCAAGGCGGTGAATCTGGTCAATACGGCCGCCAGTGACGGTTATAGTGCCGTAAAAAATTGTCTGGTCGAACAGATTTAGAATGTTGGCAGTAATCATAGACAATTAGATTCGTATAAATAGTTTTCGACGGTACATCCACCAGAGAATCAGGTAGAAAACAGCCAGCGTAGCCAGCCCAATAAGTAATGGTTCGAACGGGGTACCCAACCATAGAAACGGTCCATGCCCCAGATGGGTATAAAAGGAGGTGATAATGAACTGGTCAATCAGATGCACCAGGCAATAAATGGCAATGGAATTCATACCTACAACGACTAACGGAAAGGCCCATTTTCGATACCCGGCCATGTCAATAATACTATAGAAAAAAGCCAGCAGCCAGAAACACCAGCCACCACTAAACAATACCCAGGCCGGTGTCCAGATTCGCTTCACAATAGGGCAAATACCGGTTACGTGAAGCAGCACACCACTGGCCAAACCAATGGCACCCGCCAGCAGAAAGTAGTTCAGAACGTCCCGGTTGGCCATCCCGGAGCGTAGCCACCGCCCCGCCTGCAACCCCAGCAGCATGGTGCCAAGGGTTGGAATAAAACTAAGCGTGGCATATCCTCCGCCATTGAACAAAAAGAAGTTGTTGCGCGGAAACAGGTTCAGAAACCAGGTATCGAACGCCCAGGCCAAATTACTGTTTTTGTTAAAATGCGCCATCAAGCCCGTATAGTGCTCGGGCCAATCAGCGGTAACGCCTACGGCACTGTAATCAAAGCCGTCGATTACCGGATACAGCACAAACGCCAGCCAGTAACCAACTAAAATGGCACCCAGTGCAATCCAGACGGTTCGGTTTTTGGCGGTACCGAGTAGGAATAGGAAGGTATAGCCCAGGCCAATTTGGGTGAGGGTGTCCTCAAACGTAAAATTTGTTTGACTGGTGTGGGTCGAGCGCAGGAAAATACCGAGCAAAATCAAAATCAGCGACCGCCGGATGGCGTGTCCCAGTTGCACACCGAACGATTGCCCCTGCGTTACACGGCTGGCGACGGAGTACGGCAAAGCCACCCCGACCAAAAACGAAAACGACGGTTGAATTAGGTCGTGCAGCGAGCACCCCGCCCACGCTACGTGGCTTTGGTGATGCGTAAGAAACGCCCAGAAGCCGCTGTCAGGATAAGCTTCCTGCAACGTATAGAATTTCAGTATCTCGGCTGCCATCAGCACCATTACAAAGCCCCGGTAGGCATCCATCGACATCAGTCGGCCGGACAGTAAACTGGATTGGGAGACAGGCTGGCTTGGGGGCATCGGAAATAGACATGAATTGAACCCTAAAACTTGCCAATGGTGTTCACATTCGCAACAGAGGCCGATAAAGTTTTTGCCGATAGTGGTATATTTCGACCTGATGCGACTCTATACTAAAAAAAACAACCTGTCCAATGACTGCCCGCGTTTTGAAAGTTCACCCCGGCGATAATGTTATCGTAGCACTCCGTAACCTGTCGGCGGGCGAACATATTGATTTTGAGGACGACTCGTACGAACTACCCTACGCCGTTGAGGCCAAGCATAAATTTGTGACCGAAGACCGGCAGCCCGGCGATCCTATTACCATGTACGGGGTACTGGTTGGAAAAGCAACCCGTCCTATCAAAAGAGGAGAGCCTATCACGACTTTTAACCTTAAGCACGATGCCGACCCCTACGGCCTCGATAAAAAGCAAGCCTATTCCTGGCAGCCACCTACCGTTTCGGATTGGGAAAGCCGCACGTTTATGGGCTATCACCGGGCCGATGGCCATGTAGGTACGCGTAATTACTGGCTCGTGGTGCCGCTGGTTTTTTGCGAAAACCGGAACGTGCTCATTCTGAAGGATGCCTTTGAACGGGAGCTGGGCTATGCCCAACCCGAAACCTACCGCCAACAGGTACACCAACTGCTGAGTCTCTACAAAGCGGGCGAAATGGATGTCGTCAAGAAGATGCAACCTTTTGTTGACCCAACGCAGCAACATCAGCAAACGGTCAAACGCCCGTTCAAAAACGTGGATGGCATCAAGTTTCTGACTCACGAAATGGGTTGTGGCGGCACCCGGCAGGATTCGGGCTATCTGTGCTCCCTACTGGCGGGATTCATCAACAACCCGAACGTGGCCGGTGCTACGGTGCTGAGCCTGGGTTGCCAGCATTTGCAGACGGACATGATTGCCGCCGAAATAAAACGGCAAAACCCGAAGTTCGACAAACCGTTGTTGTTGTTCGAGCAGCAGGCCGGTACGGAATACGCCCTCATGGCGCAGGCGACCAAAGAGACCTTTCTCGGACTCACCGAAATCAATAAAATAGAACGAAAGCCTGCCCCCCTCAGCGCCCTCACCGTAGGACTGAAATGTGGTGGCTCCGACGGTTTTTCGGGCATCTCGGCCAATCCCGTTCTGGGACATTTGTCGGACACACTGGTAGCCTTGGGCGGCAAAACCATCCTGGCCGAATTTCCGGAACTCAACGGCGTGGAGCAGGAACTCATCAACCGTACCAACGATACAGACAAAGCGCAGAAGTTTATCACACTGATGCGTACTTACTCGGCTCAGGCCGAAGCCGCCGGGTCGGGCTTCGACATGAATCCCTCGCCGGGAAACATAAAAGACGGATTGATTACGGATGCCATAAAATCGGCGGGGGCCGCAAAGAAGGGCGGTAACGCCCCGGTGGCCGACGTGCTGGACTACGCTGAACCCGCTACTGCACCCGGCTTGAATTTGTTATGTACCCCCGGAAACGATGTGGAAGCTACTACGGGCATGGCCGGTTCGGGTACCAACGTTATTTTGTTCACAACGGGGCTAGGCACACCCACCGGCAACCCAATTTGTCCAGTAGTGAAAGTGTCGACGAACACGATTCTGAAGAACCGGATGCCCGATGTTATTGATTTCGATAGCGGCCCCATCATCGACGGGGAACAGAGTATACCCCAAAACGCAGATGCTTTACTGGAATACATCATCCGATTAGCCTCCGGCGAGACAATAACCCAGGCCGAACGGCTGGGGCAGGACGATTTCATCCCCTGGAAACGGGGCGTTTCACTTTAAAAATGGCGAAAGAGTGAAAGAACGAATGAGTGAGTAAACTAAAGGAACGTTTCCACTCTTTCACTCTTTCACTCTTTCACTCTTTCACTTTATGTTTTCACTCAACAACAAAACCGCCCTTGTTACGGGGGGAGCCAGTGGTATTGGCCTGGCTATTGCCAAAACGTTCGCTCAGGCAGGCGCATCCGTTCATATCCTCGACTTGAATCAGGAGCAGGCCGAAGCAGCCGCTAACCAGATTCGGGAGTCGGGGGGGCAGGCTACGAGTTACGCGCTCGACGTATCGAATCAGCCGCAGGTTATCGAGGTGATTAATCAGATTGCCGGTCAGGGGCCGATTCATATTCTGGTTAACAATGCGGGCGTGTCGCACATCGGCACGGCAGAAACAACGACCGAAGCCGATTTCGACCGGATTTACCGCATCAACATCAAAGGCGTTTACAACTGCCTGCACGCCACCATTCCACACCTGAAGGCCAACGGCGGGGGTGTATTGCTTAACATGGCCTCCATAGCGGCCACGCTTGGCATTGCCGACCGCTTCGCCTATTCAATGAGCAAAGGGGCCGTGATGACCATGACCTTATCAGTGGCGAAAGACTATTTGAAAGACAACATCCGCTGCAACTGCATTTCGCCCGCACGGGTGCATACACCTTTTGTGGATGGGTATCTGGCGAAAACCTACCCCGGTCAGGAAGCCGAAATGTTTGAGAAACTCTCAAAAACGCAACCTATTGGGCGTATGGCCGAACCGGAAGAAGTGGGTGCGCTGGCTCTATACCTCTGCTCCGACGAAGCCGGATTCATCACCGGTTGCGACTACCCGCTCGACGGCGGCTTTACCCGATTGAATAGCTGAAAAAAGAATCGTTGTCACCATATAAGACGGCTTATGAAAACCAGTAATTGAGCTTTCCATTTTATTTTTTGTCATTCCGACGACAGCAGCACGGACTACTCCGCTGTCGTCGGAATGACAAAAAACGCGTCTAAATTTATCGAACCGCTTAACAGGCGGTTTTCCTGTTTTAGTCCACAGCATAATAGCCTTAGGGAGTTGTGAGAGTTGCTGTCATCAGCGTAGCCGTCATAATTGCTTCTTTGTCTGTATGTGACATAAATTCCGATTCTGGCAACTTTATAGAGGGAAAATAAGCCAAAATGTCCGTAAAACCACCCCGGCACTTGGTTTGTTAGTAAATAGAAGACTAACAAAAAACCAAAACCTACGCCATCATGGACTTCAAGAATTACACGGTAAAAGCGCAGGAGGTTGTGCAGAAGGCGTCAGAAATCGCCCTCGGCAACGGGCAGCAGGCCATCGAAACCGGCCACCTGCTCCAGGCCATCCTGTCGGAAGATGAGAACGTTGTTGGCTTTGTTGCCAAAAAGCTGGGAGTTAATTTACAAAACACCAGCGGTGCTCTGCAGGCCATCTTGACCACCTACCCCAAGGTTTCGGGGGGGAATAACGGCGTGTATCTGAGCAATGATACAGCCGCAGCCTTAGCCAAGGCAAGCAGTTATACCAAAGAATTCGGCGACGAATTTGTGAGTGTCGAACTGATGTTGCTGGGCCTAATGGGCGGTAAAGACCAGATTGCAACGCTATTACGCGATGCCGGTTTCAACGAAAAACAGACGAAAGCGGCCATCAATGAACTTAGAAAAGGAAATTCGGTGAAAGACCAGAACGCAGAAGCAAAATATCAATCGTTGGAGCGGTTCAGCATTAACCTGAACGAACGCGCCCGAACCGGCAAAATTGACCCGGTTATTGGCCGCGATGAAGAAATTAGGCGGGTACTGCAAATCCTGAGCCGCCGTACTAAAAACAACCCCATCCTGCTCGGCGAACCGGGCGTGGGTAAAACGGCCATTGTGGAAGGGCTGGCCCAGCGGATTGTATCGGGCGATGTACCCGAAAACCTGAAGACCAAAACCATCGTATCCCTAGATATGGGCCTGCTCATTGCGGGTGCCAAATACAAAGGGGAGTTTGAAGAGCGTTTGAAAGCAGTCATTAAGGAAGTGACCGATTCTGACGGGCAGATAATCCTGTTCATCGACGAGATTCATACGCTGGTGGGCGCTGGTGCCGGTGGTGAAGGTGCGATGGATGCCGCCAACCTGCTGAAACCAGCTCTTTCGCGCGGTGAGTTGCACACGATTGGTGCCACTACGCTGAAAGAGTACCAGAAATATATTGAAAAAGACAAAGCCCTCGAACGTCGTTTTCAGGCCGTTATCGTGGATGAACCGGACATGGCCGATGCCATTTCGATTCTACGTGGTATCAAGGAGAAATACGAACTCCACCACGGCGTTCGGATAAAAGACGATGCGGTGATTGCCGCCGTTGAACTATCGACCCGGTACATCACCGACCGTTTCTTGCCCGACAAAGCCATTGACCTAATGGACGAAGCAGCCGCTAAACTCCGCTTGGAAATGGACTCCGTTCCCGAGGAACTCGATGAGCTAAACCGGCGCATTATGCAGTTGGAAATTGAACGGGAAGCCATTCGCCGGGAAAATAACCGGGAGAAGGAAAGCATTCTGAACAAACAGATTGAGGAACTCAGCGAACAGCGTAACGACCTGAAGGCTAAGTGGGAAACCGAGAAAGAATCGGTCAACGAAGGCCGGACGCTGAAAGAACAACTCGACCAGCTACGCTTTGAAGCCGAACAGGCCGAACGCGCCGGGGATTATGGCAAAGTAGCGGAGATACGCTACGGCAAGATTCCTGAAATTGAAACCAAACTCAACTCCCTATCTCAGGAAGGTACCGATAGAAACGCATCAGACAAGATGATGCCTGAGGAAGTAACCGCCGAGGATATTGCCGAAGTGGTGGCCAAGTGGACGGGCATTCCGGTATCGAAAATGCTCCAGAGTGACCGCGAAAAGCTCCTCAATCTGGAGAAAGAACTGGGTAAACGCGTGGCCGGACAAGCCGAAGCCATTGAAGTAGTGGCCGATGCTGTACGCCGGAGTCGGGCGGGGATGCAGGACCCAAAACGGCCCATTGGTTCGTTTATCTTCCTGGGTACGACGGGGGTAGGTAAAACGGAGGTAGCCCGTACGCTGGCCGAATACCTGTTCAACGACGAAAATGCGATGGTTCGCATTGACATGAGCGAGTATCAGGAACGCCACGCTGTAAGCCGCCTGATTGGTGCCCCTCCGGGCTATGTGGGCTACGACGAAGGGGGTCAGTTGACCGAAGCCGTCCGTCGCAAACCTTACTCGGTGGTGTTACTCGACGAAATTGAAAAAGCACACCCCGACGTCTGGAACATCCTGTTGCAGGTACTCGATGAAGGTCGCCTAACGGACAATAAAGGCCGCGTGGCCAACTTCAAGAACACGATCATTATCATGACCTCGAACATCGGCAGCCACCTCATACAGGAGAAGTTTACGGAGGATGAAGGCTGGAATCACTCGCTGGTACTGGAAGAAGCCAAAGCGGCCGTTATGGAGTTGTTGCGCCAAACTATCCGCCCGGAATTTCTGAACCGGATTGACGAGATTGTCATGTTTGAGCCGCTAACAAGGGCTAATATCCGAAAGATTGTGGACATCCAGTTCCGGGGTATCCGGCAGCGACTGGCAGAAAACGGTATTCAACTCGATGCTACCGATGAGGCTCTGAACAAGATTGGTGAAGAAGGGTTCGACCCTCAGTTTGGTGCCCGCCCGCTGAAACGGGTGCTGCAACGCCGGGTGCTTAATGAACTATCCAAGTCCATCCTATCCGGCGAAGTCAAGAAAGACTCCGTTGTGCTGATGGAGTTGAACCCAGAAGGCGAGATAGCCTTCACCAACCTGGACGCGGAGATTGAAAATATGTAATTGATAAAATGGGGAAGCCCGGCTGCTGCGAAGTAGCCGGGCTTTTTTTGTCTACTTTTACGTCAATCACAATTATGCCCGAAATAAGCCGCTTCTTCGGTATCATTATTTATATGTATGCTAAAGATCACATGCCCCCTCACTTTCATGCAGAATATAGTGGGGAAGAGGCTATGTTCGCTATCGAGACGGGTGAATTAATTGTTGGCAATTTGCCTAAGAAGCCAACTCGGCTGGTACAGGCATGGGTACAACTACACCGTGCTGAACTGATAGAAAACTACAATTTGTTACAACAGGAAACAGGCCGTTTCAAGAAAATTAAACCTCTTCAATAATGCTACCACGCATCCGACAAATTATATCCGTCAAGCCGTATAAGGTCATTTGCTTGTGGAGTACAGGTGAGGTGCGCGAAGTGGATTTACAACCCATGCTGGCTGAATCGACCACAAAGCCATATAGCCCTGTAAACAAACTACTTGATAAAAAATTATTTACGCAGGTAAAAACAGACGGCCGAACCTTGTATTGGGATGACTTACTGACCATGATTGATTATGATGGGAGTGAACATCCTGCGCCGTTAGACTTCGACCCGGATGTCATATACGAGCGTAGCCGGTTAATACAGTAACCGAAGATTTCGTTGCTAGTCTTCGGCGTGATCATTTGCGTTCGTGAGCGATACAAATACAACTATCTGTTACTTAAACTTACCACACCCGATTGGCAATCAGATTTATACCGGCGTTTACCAGAAAGGCAATCCCGAACGAAATAGCTACCGAAAATTCAGGGAGTAAAAAGGCTTGCAGGAACAAGAAGGTGGTGAACCCAAACAACCCGATCAAAAGCCCCCGTAGCGTCAGAATGGTGGCATCACTGCCCTGAAGCGTGTGGGTAAAAATGGCCAGAATTGAGGTAAGGATGGGAAACGGCGTTAGGATACCACTCCAGTTCGGCCCCAAAACGGTAGCCAGTCCGGTAATAACCAGCACGAACAACGTGGCCACCAGCATCCGAATTAGAATGTCGAAGGGCAAACGCCGGGGTGTGATTGCCGTATTCCCTGGGACGGGAAATAGCCGGAGAGCCAGTAAAACGCATCCCAGCACCACCCCGTAACTCAACCACAAACTGAGCTGTAAATAGTTGAAGATTACTGCCGTAATGGTATATAGGCCATATGACAGCAGGAGGGTAGGTAACCAGGTCAGTTTTCGGGAGAGTGATGCGTAGCTGAAGCAAAAACTGATCAACGCCAGGATACCCGTCATAGAACCCTGAATGGAATGAATACCAAATGTTTTGCCCTGTTCCAGAATAAAAAACAAAAGTATAGGTCCGGCAATCCACGGCATACTCCCAATCAGCCCGCCTGCCCGGTTCCCCCATTTCCGAATGGCCAGCGTGACCAGCGCAATGACCGAGGGCATGAGTGTTACTTTGAGGAGTAGGATATTCATTCCCGTAGTTGATTATCTAACCGCCAGCGGACTATCCTTTGCCAGGCGGTCGAGGAATAAAGACGTTACGATTTCCCACGAAAAAGGGTGCCACTGATTACGGCTGTTATCCAGCACCTGCGTAGCTGCTTCGCAGGGAAACAGCTTATAATCGAATTTACTATAGCCCCCCACCAGGTAGCCGGGATAGTAATACGCTTTTTGATGAAGTTGGGCGTACTGTATTTTCAACAGCATCAGGTACTTGCCCAGGCTTAACTTTCGATAATCCGGGTCATAAAAGTTCAGGATGCCCGCAACACTCCGCTCTCCGGTATCGAAAATTCCCCCGGCAATCAGCTTATAGCCATCCCTTATTTCGATGATGTACGTATCAAAAAGCGTTTGCGCAGCTCCACCCATCAGGCAGGCCTCTATGGATTCGAAGGAGTTAAAGTCCAGACTATTGCGATAGGTACTGTACACTATTTCTACCTCCTGCGTGAGAACAAAAGGCTTTATAGCCACCGAAAATTTTTCGTTCACCCGAAGTAATCTGGATTGCTTAAGACCGAATCTGACATTGGCCAAATCGACGCGTAACCAGTAAGCAGGGTAGTACGTCCCCTCAAAAAACACGTACTGCCGGGTAAAAACATCTTGCCGGGACCGAAAATATCCCCTGCTCAGGCAGATATCCAACTCACTTCCTTTCATGATTCAACCATACCTTCAAGTTGGCAGGACGGGTTAACCCTGCTCATTTCACTATCGCTCCGGCACTCCGGTAACACGTTCACTAACCAGTTGAGTAGGTTCTTTGGCCGACAAATTTTCGCGAAGCTCAGTAACGGGTTTCTCGAAAAATTTGAACAGAAGAGTTGACAAAACCAGCACCAGCCCCCAGAACAAGGCTACTTTTAGCCAACCAACCGTCCAGGAAGTGGTCGGAATTCTTTCCACTATGTTCAACATAATAGGTGTCAGATTCAGTAAATACATTGAATAGGAAATCAGGCTGATGTGCGTAATGGCCCGGGCGATGCCAAAACGGCCCCATAAACCGGTAGCCGACCGCCAGCCATCCATGTAAGGTACAATCAGCGCCATACTCACACCAATCAACGGGTAGTAGAATGTGCGCTTGAAAAACGTATAAGTCGGAAAGACACCCAGATCGAAGTAAATATGCAACACAAATATAGAAGCCGCAAAAGCCGTCAGCACAGTCATAATAAGGCCAACCATAAACAATCGTTTTCGCAGCGATTCATTACTCCAGAGGGCCGGATAGTAGTGCCTGGCATAGGCCGTCAGAACGCCGTATGAGATAGCGTCAAGGCGGGTTATCACAATTCCCCGATAGCCTAATTCACCTTCCGAAAGCGGAATCTGAACGGCCGTAATGAACCGGTAGAGATTAGTACCAATAATGATGAACAGAACAGAAGCCAGTACAATACGCTGACGGGGCCAATGAGCAGCCAGCAGGCTGTGCATGCCCCAAAGCACCAGGGGCAGGGTGATGTATGACCACTCTTCGATGGACAAACTCCAGGTTTCGGGAAAGAAATCGGGAATGAAGTGGGTGAAATTTTGTACAAAAAAGTAGTAGCTAAGCAGTGTTCCCTTGTTGGGCAGGGTATGATGCAAGCCACTGCGCCAGGCGCGAAGTAGGGCAAAAACAATCAGTCCGGTCAGTACCAGATAATAATTTGGCAGGGTACGAAACCAGCGACGGGTCCAGAAGTTTAGCAGCAACTTCCTGTTAAAACTCCCCTGCTTCTCGTAAGAGCGAATTAAAATACCGCCAATCAGAAAGCCGCTTAAAACGAAAAACAACTCGACACCATCGGGCAGCAGATAGTGCAGAAAACTGCCATTGTAGTATTTACTCAGGGCAACAGTGGCGTGCGAATCCACTACCATCAGAATAGCAATGGCCCGCATAACATCCAGGCCAAAGACGCGCTTCGCAGTCGGCGTATTAAGCGAAAACAGGTTTTTGAGCATAATCAGCTACGAAGGTAATGATGAATGATAAATGATATGCGCCGTTACGATTACAGGAATGAATTAACTTTGTGTGCCTATTCATCATTCATTATTTACCTTCATGGAATTTGGACTCAATGCTACCCATCGTTACGCTTTCCGGTTTTCGCAGGAAGATGTAGTCGATTTTGCCCGTGTTACGGGAGACAATAATCCGTTGCACCTCAATGCTGACTTTGCCGCCCAGACACCTTTCAAGCGCCCCATCATTCATGGTATGCTGGGAGCCAGTGTATTCACCAAAGTACTGGGTACCGAGTTTCCGGGCTATGGTTCGGTCTATCTGGGTCAGACCCTGGAGTTCCTGCGGCCTATGTTCGTGGATACAGATTACGAGGCAACCTTTACCGTGCAGTCCATTGATTCGTCCAAACACACGGCTCAGATTCTGGGCGAAATCCGGGACGTACAAACGGGTAAGGTTACTACACGCGGTACAGCTACACTGATGCACAAAGAAAAGATTGGGTGAAGTCCGGACCAGCCAAACGGTGCGGTTTTTGGTGTCAGCTGATTCATGCCGAAACCATAAGGCATTGCGCTGCTGTTGCTGCGGACTTTCAAAAAAAAACTCTCTCATCAGATCTATAATCTGACAAGAGAGTTTTTTTACGGCTACTAAAACTATAGCCAGTACTAGCTTGGAGTCGTGTTCTTGGTATTTTGAACTTCGGAACGGATCTCCTGCGCCATCGTCTTCAGATCCTGCATTCCTTTACGAACGCGGGTACCTGCAGCCTGGTTATTTTTCTCGTAGAACTTCTCAAAATCACCTTCCAGTGACATGATCAAATTCTTTACTTCATCGAAACGTGCCATAGCTATTGTATGGGTTTAAGTGTTTAAAAATGCCTAAATTCCGCTAAAAACGCGGTTTTCGGCTGAAATTTAGTCATTCTCTAATACAGCGCAATAGCTTGAACAAAAAAATGGCAAAAAAATCCAATTTTTTACTAAAAACCCTACTCAGTGGCTGCTTCCGCCGATACTTCCAGCGTTTTCGGGTCTATAGAGGGGGTATTTTCCCGATAAGTGCCTTTCTTCAGCTTATCGCCCATTTTAGCAAAAGCGTCCAGGGTATAATCAACATCGGCCTGCGAGTGAGCAGCCGTGGGAATGATCCGCAGCATGATTGTACCTTTTGGCACAACCGGGTATACGACAATAGAACAGAACACACCCATATTATCGCGCAGATCCTTGGTCAGCGTAGCTACTTCAGCAACGCCCCCTTCTATATGGTGCAGGAACACGGGCGTTACCGGCGACTCGGTTTCGCCAATGTCGAAACCTCGCTCGCGCAGTCCAGACTGTATCGCCCGAACGTTTTCCCAAAGTTTATCCCGGAACTCCGATGAGTTGCGAATCATGTCAAGTCGCTTCAGTCCACCCACCACATAGGGCATTGGTAGGGCTTTGGCGTACGTCTGCGACCGCATATTATACTTAAGGTACATGATAATGTCATGATCGGCCGCAATGAAAGCACCGATAGCCGCCATGGACTTGGCAAACGTGGAAAAGTACAAATCTATCCCATCCTGACAACCAAGCAGCTCACCAACGCCCGCGCCGGTTTTGCCCATGGTTCCAAAGCCATGTGCATCGTCAACCAGTAATCGAAATTCGTACGTTGATTTAAGGGCTACAATCTTATCCAGGCTACCCACTTTACCCGACATGCCAAACACGCCTTCGGTAATGACCAGGATGCTTCCACCCTTTTCGGCTGCTTTTTTGGTGGCCCGCTGGAGATTTTTCTCCAGGCTTTCCATGTCGTTATGGTTGAATTTATAGTATTCACCCATTTTGGCTTTGTGCAGCCGGATTCCATCGATCAAACAGGCATGGCATTCGGCATCGTAAACGATTACATCGCGGTGATCCACAATGGCTTCAATGGCCGACATAACTCCCTGGTAACCGTAGTTGAGCAGGAACGCATCCTCTTTCCCGACAAACTGGGCGAGTTCCCGCTCAAACTGCTCGTGAAGATCGCTGTTACCCGACATCATACGGGCACCCATGGGGTAAGCCAAACCCCACTCCTTCGATGCTTCGGCGTCCACTTTCCGTATCTCAGGGTGGTTAGCTAAACCGAGGTAATTGTTCAGGCTCCAGTTTAAAACCTCTTTGCCCTGAAAACGCATATGGGGACCCAGTTCTCCTTCGAGTTTAGGGAATGCGAAATAATGATGTCCGTTAAACTCCCGTGCGGGCGAACCGATGGGACCCTGGTTAGTACGCAGTTTCTCAAATAAATCCACTATCTACCGTTGTTTATCAGGCCGAAGCCTTTTTTTTTGCGCTATAAGTGCAAAAATACGGTTAACTTTTGGTAGCACAAATTCACACCCGAAATATTCAATTCCATGATTGTTTTATCATAAATCTGTATCATTGACAAACGGTACTAATCTGCCTCCCTAAAACGATGCCCACTATCAACAAAATTCTCGTTGCCAACCGGGGCGAAATTGCCTTACGTATTATGCGAGCCGCCCGCGAAATGGGTATTAAGACAGTTGCCATCTATTCAGAGGCCGACCGGAATGCCCTGCATGTTCGCTATGCCGACGAAGCGGTTTGTGTTGGTCCGCCCCCCTCGTCGGAGTCGTATCTCCGGGCCGATGCAATCATCAATGTTTGCAAGCAATTGGGAGTAGATGCTATCCATCCCGGCTACGGTTTCCTGTCCGAAAATGCAGCCTTCTCCCGCTCTGTACGCGATGCAGGCCTGATTTTCATTGGTCCCTCGCCCGAAAGCATTGAGGTAATGGGTAGTAAGTTAGCCGCCAAAGCGGCCGTTGCCCATTACAACATTCCGATGGTTCCGGGAACGCCTGCGGCCATCACCGACCGTGGGGAGGCCAAAGTAATCTCAGCCAAAATCGGCTATCCCATCCTGATTAAAGCCAGTGCAGGCGGGGGGGGTAAGGGGATGCGCGTAGTGGAAAGAGAGGACGATTTTGATGAGCAGATGGACCGGGCTGTAAGTGAAGCGATTTCTTCGTTTGGCGATGGTTCCGTGTTTATCGAGAAGTACGTTACCTCGCCCCGGCACGTCGAAATTCAGGTACTGGGCGATCAGCATGGCAACATTATTCATTTGTTCGAGCGGGAATGTTCCGTGCAGCGTCGGCATCAGAAGGTCATCGAAGAGGCTCCATCGGCCATTCTTACCCCCGAAATCCGGGAAGCCATGGGCCGTGCCGCCGTTGATGTGGCCCGCGCCTGTAACTACTACGGAGCAGGTACGGTGGAATTCATCGTCAACGAAAAGCTGGATTTCTACTTTCTGGAAATGAACACCCGCCTTCAGGTAGAACACCCCGTAACGGAGCAAATTACGGGCGTCGACCTGGTAAAGCAGATGATTTACATTGCAGAAGGTAAACCGCTTGCCATCAAACAGGCGGATTTGCAGCTGAAAGGCCACGCCCTGGAAGTAAGGGTATACGCCGAAGACCCCGCCAATAATTTTCTGCCCGACGTGGGTACGCTCGACAAGTACGTACGGCCCCAGGGCAATGGAGTTCGGGTAGACGATGGATTTGAGCAGGGCATGGATATCCCGATTTATTACGACCCGATGATTGCCAAACTGATTACCTATGGTGAATCGAGGGAAGAAGCCATTCAGAAAATGATTCGGGCCATTGATGAGTATCAGATTTCGGGTGTACAAACGACGCTGCCCTTCTGCCGGTTCGTGATGGAGCACGAGGCTTTCCGGTCGGGCCAGTTCGATACGGGCTTTGTGAGCAAGTACTTCACCCCCGACAAGCTAACGCCCACCCCCGATATTACAGAGAGCGAACTGGCCGTTGTTTTAGCTGCCTACTTACTGGAGAATCAGAAGTCGAACGCGGCCCAACCGAAATCGAATGGAACACCTGCCCAGACGACGGCGCAGCGGAGTAAGTGGAAAGCCAACCGGATGGGGTAAAACCATCGTGCTTTATGACAATTATTGAAGTCAACTGCATTTTCGCTGTTACTTGCTTTCATTTCATCATACACAATGATCTGTAGCAAATGTGAGCAAGATAATTGGGGCACCTGGACATCTTCATCCACTTCTGTAGTACATTTATACTGTAAGACTTGCCGAAAAAATAGAGCATTCACTTATTTACAAAGAAGAAAAGCGGCTTCGGGAAATCACACCAAAAGAGAGTGGCTTGATAAATTAGAGCAGTATAATAAGTGCCCAAAATGCAATCGGCATTGGTCTTCAATGCCAAAAAGGCCCGACAAAAGGTATAAATTCGTATGGACGAAGGATCACATCACCCCATTGAATAAAGGTGGCAGCGATAGCATTGAGAATATTGATTCTTTATGCTATCAGTGTAATTTTGGTAAAAGGTAGACCCATAACTACAAAATGCGTTAAAGATTAAGTTGATATACAATAATGACAGAGAAACTCATCATATCACAACTTTACCAACTACCAGAAAATTTAAAGGTGGAGGTATTACATTATGTTGAATTCCTTAAAAATAAGTACAGCAATGAGTCAATGGAGAAGCCCCGTAAACGAACATTTGGCAGCGCTAAGGGGAAGTACGATCTTACTTCTGACTTCAATGCACCACTAGACGACTTTAACGACTATATGTAGTGAACTACCTCATTGATACGCAGATATTTCTCTGGTTTATCAGCGGCTCAGTTGAATTGAGTGAAGAAGCACGGAGGAGAATTGAAGATTCAGAGAATGAAATATTCGTCAGTATCGCTAGCCTGTGGGAAATTTCAATCAAAACTGCCCTAGGAAAATTGACGATAAAAGGCAGCTATGCAACGGTGATTGATGATGTAACAAGCAATGAAATGGTTATTCTACCCATCAATTTCATGCATACTGTCGGGCAGAATAAACTCCCATTTTACCACAAAGATCCCTTCGACCGAATGATAATTTCCCAAGCCATCATTGAAGAGATGAACCTGATAAGTAGCGATACAGTTTTTGATGATTACTTAAGGGATAAACCTGTAAAGCGAATATTCTAAAACCCCATCTTTACTTCCTGCCGCTCGCCCGAAACGGTTTGCTCGTCGAAGTTGAAGATATCAGCCAGGGTCATGGGCTGGTCGGTGCGGTACTCCATACCGAGGTGACTGAGCAGGTTGTTGGCTTTGGCTGGCGATAATTTCCCAAAGGCATAATCCACCATCAGGCGGCCTTTCCGGAGTAGCGCTTTATCCAGCAAGTGCTTACTCGCGTTGAACGTTGCAATCACCTGAATGTGCATGCAGTCGGCCAGCAGGCCATCCGTCAGGTTCAGGATATTCGACACACTGTTGGTATCCCCCCCCGCTTCGCGCGATTGCAGGATTCGCTCCGCGTCTTCAATAATTAATACCGACTCCTTATTGTCCAGCAGAAAGGGAATGATTTCGGGCGAAGTCAGGTAATTGGTCATGTAAGGCGGCAAAATCAGCATATCCTTCTTGACCAGCGAACTGAGGTGCTTGATATAGGTCGTTTTACCGGTTCCGGGTTCGCCGTGGAGCAGAATAAGGCCCTTGCTTTTGGGCTGAGCCAGCAAACCCACTAATCGTTCATGAACAGCCGGGAAATCGTCATTGTAATGAAGTTCCAGGTCAATATTGGGCGGTAAAATCTCTACGCGCTCCGTATGAAGCCCACCCAACCCGGCCTGAATTAGATAAATGTGCGTTTGGTTATCCTCATGCACGTATTTATGCTCCTGAAAGCCGTCGAGCAATAGCCGGGCCGATACCTCGTCCCGGTAGTAGCCGTACAACCGAAAAAAGCGGTCGCCAACAAACTCCGCCTTTAACACGACGCCATCATTATGCTGATAGATCCGCTCGATCATGTGCCAACCCTGGTCGGTAACGCGGGCGGAGTGATTGATTAAAGTAAACCCCCGGCTATCCAGCAACTGCTGGGCGGACATTTTAAAATCGTCGTTGAAGTGAAGGTAATTGGGATAACTGCCAAAAGCCTGCACGAAGTGCGGAGCTAGTGGAAATTCCCGGTCAAGGTCGCTGGGGATATACAAATTCTGAATGATTGCTTGGCTGGGCATAGGGGTGTTGGCCGACAGGTAGCGCAACAGGTCAGCCCCAAAAATTTCGTTGTCAGGTTTCAATGGGGCGTCTTGTTACGGTTTTGTGGGGTCTAATTTACCAAAAAAAATTTAGGCGCGGTAGGCACATGAATTTAATAAGTAAACGACAGAACATTAGGCGCAAAACGGAGCATGATTTCGTGTACCGCCTTCTGGTCGTACTGCATGGCGTTGGGGCTTTCGGGAGTTTGGGAATTGAAGATATAGCCCAGCCGAATTGCTTTGGTCAACTGGTATTCGGCAAACGCCTGCACATAGTTTGTTGAAATCAGGCCGGGGCTATTTTGCCGGTACGATAATCCCAACCCAATTTCTTCGTTGAACCAGGCCCGCAGATTGATATCAAAACCAACTGGACGGTCGGCTATTTTCGAGAGCAGTACCGATGGAATCAGTACCGTATTTTCGTTGATGGTAACCGGCATTCCCGCCTGAATCATAACCGGCCGAACACTTTTGTAGCTATATCGGCCTGTTAAATCCGTTACCTGCCCACTGAGTTCGGGGGCGGAGATACCCCCGAAAAAACGATCCGACCGATAGTAAAGACCAACGCCAAAACTGGCTATTGCCCGGTTAATACTCGCGGCTGCCGTAACATCATAAAGCGGCACGACGCTAACGCCCCCCTGCACACCAATGGCCAGTTTGGCCAGGGCGGGCAGGTTGAACCGGTAGGCTACATTCCCGTACACGCCCGTGGCGGTAAAGACGCCCATTCGATCATTGAGGGCCTGAAAACCCAGCCCAATACGCCCGTTTGCAATGGCTCCATCGGCCGATACGCTCTGCGTAATGGGGGCATAGCGCACGCTAATCCACTTTCGGCGTAGAAGGGCAGTCAGATGAAACGACTCTCGGCTACCCGCATAGGCCGGGTTGATGCTGAGTGGGTTCTGGAGATACTGGGAGTATAGAACTTCTTTCTGCGCATAACCGGATGACCCCGAGAGCAAAAGAAAACCGCCCGTCAGCAGGAGCGTAGTAACGATGAGAAAAGCAAAGCGCATACTAGTAAGGAAATAACCAACAAGTTGCAGGGTTTTGGCGGTAAAACCTAAAATGCCAGCTATACCGGAATGGCCCGGTGGTACAGCTGGCATTTCAGAAACTAGTTGAAGGAAGTTGTTCCAGACGGGTCAGTTCAACTTTATTATTTTGATCTCCGTCCGGCGATTTTGCTGGTGCTCCTCCTCCGGGCAATCGACCCCATCCTTACATTTATTGAGCAGGTCATTTTCTCCATACCCTTTGGCAATCATTCGTTTACTGGCAATTCCATTCGACTTCAAATAGGCTACTGCTGCCTTGGCCCGTTTGCCGGATAGCATACTGTTGTAGCTGGACGTTGCCCGACTATCGGTATGGGACCGCATCTCGATAATCATGGTCGGGTACTTCTTCATCAACTCCACTACCTTATTCAGTTCAGCAGCGGCATCCGGGCGAATGTCTGCTTTGTTGACATCGTAATAAATATTTTCGATTTTAACGATGTCCCCTTTTTTGAACATGGTAATATTGCCGGTTCCGCTGCCATCTTTAGCAATCCGGCTGCCTGTAGTGCCCATTTTATCCTTCATGGCCTCAATTGAATAATCGCAGCCGGGCTTAATGACAAACTCATAATAGCCATCAACGTCGGTCGTGGCTTCTTCCGATGTACCGTCGCATTCACTCACCAGCAGCACTTTTACCCCCGCAATAGGGTCTTTACCCGATTGGGTGGTTACGCGCCCGCGCAGTGTCGAGATGACCGGTGCTTTGGGTTTTGAGAGAATAATTTCCAACTGAGAGGGTTTATCGTCAAGCAGATTCCGGGTCGAAAATCCAACTTTGCTATCGTCATACCCCTCCCGACTCACCAGGAATTTGAAATCACTCTCCACATCCAGACAAATCCGGGCAATCCCGGTCGTATCTGTCTGGAGTTTTTTCTGCTGGTCGTTAATTGCGTTATCCAGCGCTAGGGCTGTGTTGGGAAGTGGCAGTTTAGACTCCGCATCAATAATACGTACCGTTAATTCACGGCAGGGATACAATGACCCCTCGCGGGTGAAGTGGTACACATCGTCGTCGGCGCCACCCCGTTTGCGGTTGCTACTGAAATAGCCGCTCATCCGGTCGGCATCGGTTACAATACCAAAATCATCTTTAGCCGAATTGAGTGGTTCACCCAGGTTACGGGTTACCTGCCCCTGCTTACCGTCGGGCGTGAGGGTAGTGTAGTATATATCCAGGTCACCCAGGCCGGGTCGCCCATCGGACGAAAAGTAAATATTGCCGCGCTCATCCACGAATGGAAATAGTTCATTCCCCTTCGTATTGACCTCCGGCCCCAGGTTGGCTGGCGCTCCCCATTTCCCTTTTTCCCAGGTAGACATGTAGATATCGGTACCACCAAACCCGCCGGGCCGGTCGGAGGAGAAGTAAAGCCGCTGGTCGTCTTTAGAGAGCGTTGGGTGGCCGGTCGAGTATTCGTCGCTGTTGAAGGGTAACTCCTCCGCTTTGCTCCAGATACCGTTCACCTGGACAGCGGTGTACAGCTTGAGCTTATTCACGCCATCGGTACTTTCCCGATATTGTCTTTCATTGTAATTGTTTCGCGTGAATATCACCCTCGACCCATCTTTGGTAAACGTAGCCGGGCCTTCGTGGTATTTTGTGTTCAGGGTGCGGCCAAACCGGTCCGATTCACTGATGGGATGGTCGCCATAGCCTATGTTCAGGTTGGGGCCACCGTAATAACCAATCGTTTTGGTATCGTTGGGCGTGGGGGCAGTGTACTCATCCCTGCCCAGTACCTGGAGCAATTGAACTCTGTCCCGTCGGGCAGAGCGTGAATTCGCTGCGGTTTTGAGGTCGGGCAGATAATAGAGGTCCAGGTAGTGCGAGTTGTTACTGGCAAACAGTCCCTTCAGACCACCTTTATGTCCTTCCGCTACAAATACCAGCCCATCTTTATACAACATCGGACTAAACTCGGCCCGCCGGGTATTCATGCTCAGATAATTAACTTTATAGTTACCGACGTTACTGGTCAGCGTACTGATATCACTGTAAATCTTGGTGAATGATGTTGTTTTCTGGGTACCCGCCGGTATGGCATCATACTTCTCATAAGCAGCCTGGGCTTCGCGGTATTTACCGTTGCTGGCGAGGGCCTGCGCGTACAACAGGTAATACCGGGTGTAATCGGGGGGCAGGTTGCCAGCCGTTACCAGGTCATGGTAAATACGCTCGGCATTGGGCATATCACGCATTTGCTGGTAGCTATACCCCAGCCTAGCCCGCGCATCCCGTTTTTCGTCTTCCGATATGGGTGTTGGGGCAGTCAGCGCTTTTTCATATAATTCAATAGCCTGCGCGTAAGCCAGCTCAGTAAACTGACGGTCAGCCTGTTTCACCAGCGACTGAGCCAGCGCCGGGCCAACCAGCAGCCAGGTCAGTACGACAATAGCAAAAACGTTTTTCATATGAGATGGGAATTGATGACCGGCACTACAGCAAAAAGGTGTACCCTCTCTAACGAATCAGGAGGATGCACCTTTCATTAAGCAAATACTGGGCCGGAATTAGTTTTGATTAAGTGACTGAATGATTGAATAGCTGCCGCAAACCATCCTGTGTTTGCTATTCAATCACTCAATCATCCAAAACTAAAAATAACGCGGTGTCAGGATGCGGTTCTTGCCGAAGCCGAATTCATACCGAATCATGATTTCATGCGAACTTGGAGCCACACTCTGTAAATTGTTCATCGTATGGTCGTAGGCGTACCCAAATCGAAACTGGTCGTTCAACTGGATTTCCAGCATGCCCACAACAGCATCGGTCGTGTACTTGGACCAAGACGAAAACTGATTCCGGCGAATGGATGCCCCAATGGCAATACGGTCGGCAAACCAGAAGTTGATGTTACCGTCGAAACCAAGCGGAGCACCGTCGGCATACTTGATCAGCATGGACGGCTTCATCTTGATACCGGGTGTAATACCGACAACAAACCCAGCCGCCAGATATGCCTGCCGAGCCTGTACGGACCGGTAATTGCCGACATTGTACTCACTAAGCTTGTTTTTGACCAGGCGCGGCACCGACAAACTCAGGTACGACCGGTCGTTACTTAGGTAGATACCCGTGCCAAAATTGGGGAGTATCTTGGAAATGTTGCTGGCAAACGCCGGATCAATCTGCCCATCGGGCGACGTTCTTACCTCTGTCAGGTTGAGCTGGTAGCTCGAAGCACCCGCCTGCAAACCCAACGCCAGCGTTGACCTGGCCCCTACTTTAATGCGGAAAGCATAGGAGGCAAACCCTCCTGCTTCCTGCAACACACCGATTTTGTCGCCGTACAGTTGTATACCGACACCAACCCGTTCGTTGTTGAGGGGCATATCAGCCGTGAAGGTGGCCGTTTGGGGTGCTCCCGGCAGGCCAGTCCACTGGTTTCGGTAGAGCGCCGACATGCTCAGCACATCGCGGCTACCGGCGTAGGCCGGGTTGAGGGCCATCATGTTGAACATGTACTGCGAGAACATTTTGTCCTGCTGTGCCCGGACCTGGCTGCTACTGAACCCCAGGATCAGTAGCAGCATACCTGCCCAATGTTTGGTTGAAAAATTAGTTGACATCGGTATTAGCGGTTAATCGTCATATATCGTACAAACTTGCGTCCATCGCTCAAATTAATCACGTAGTAGTACGTTCCGTCGGGCACCCCACTCGCATCCGAGCTGAGCATGACACCCGTGTTTGGCTTACCATCCCAGTCGTTCTGGTAGCTGGCATTCGTGTAAACCAGATTGCCCCAGCGGTTATATACATCCAGGCTAACGCTCAGGCCGGTGGTTCCCCGAACCACGAACAGATCATTGACACCATCACCGTTTGGCGAGAACCCTTCCGGAATGAATATCGACGCATAGTTCGGTGGCAGAATCAGCACCGTGGCCTCGCGCTCGTTCGAGTCGGTTGGGTTTCCGTTTCCGTTGAGGTCAGGAATCAAACCGGTCGTTGAGATATCCGTGACCAGACCTGATTTTGCTCTGGCCCTACCATAAGCAGAGTTCAGGAACGTGGTGGTACTACCATCGGCTATCACATTCACCACCATCAGGAGGGTATCCGCTTTACCGGCCGCCAGCGTACTGGTACTATCGCCCAGCACCAGTACGGGGTCAGAACCACCGTTGAAGTCTGGATTCAGTTTCAGCGTACTGCCCGTTGATATGATTACCGGCCTGTTGACCACCGAGAAGGTCGAACCCGTCTGGGCATTGAATACCTTCAGGAGTGTATCGCTCACGCTAACATGCGTCAGTGTATCCGGTCCGAAAGCCTGTAGTACCAACTGATACGTTACGTTCATACTGCCGTCAGCCTGGCGGGCGGTATCCCGAACCGACATGGCCAGACCAAGATACGACGACGATGCGAGGCCATTCAACGAAATAGGCGTTGGCTGGCTGTTGTTACGCGGATCGAGATCGTTGTCCGGGTCATCATTCGTACCCGCCGTCGACATATCCTCCACAACCTGACCGTCGAGTGTGAGGGCGGTGGCCAGCGCCGTGTTGTAGAACGTCAGCGAATCAGCGTTTTTCACGTCTACCCGAACGATGAAGGTCAGATAGGCTTTACCACCGACGGGCAGAGTACTCATCGAGTCAACGAGCATGTTCGTAATCATACCCTGGCCGGTGTACTGCCGGTTGATGATCAGGCTGTCGGCACTGGCTCCTGTACTGGTCACTGAAATCTGACTGCTCACAATCAGGGCACCGTGGCCGAAGGTCTCGGATAGTTTATCCACCACCTGTACCTTCTTCAGCGGAACCGTACCCAGGTTGAACAACCCGATGGTATATGGAATGTCGTAAACTCCCACGTCTACCAGTGTTGGCAAACCAACCGACTTAGCTACACCCAACAGTGCTTTCGGCAGGTCGAAGCGAACCGTTGTCGATACCGAACCGGCTGGTGCCGGGTCAAGGCCACTGTTGGAGATGTCCTTCACTACCTGGCTCGAATCCGGCGTATGTGCCGTAACCGTTGCGCTGGAGTAGAACGGACCATTGTTGCCAGCGGTTTTCACATTCACCGTTATCAGCACCGTGTCCTGGGCACCCACGGCCAGTGAACTGGCAGGGGTCAGCATGTTTGGCTGCGAGTTTCCGTTGAAACCTGTGTTGACTACCAGCGTACTACCCGCTCCTACCGTTGGCGCACCTACTACGGTGTAGGATGCCGGGGCGGTGAAGGCGTTAATCAGACTGTCCGTGAGTACAACACCGTTCAGAGCTACATCACCAAAGTTTTTGATGGTGGCCTTATAGGTAATGTTATACGAACTATCAGGCTGCTGCTGAATCCTGACTACTGCCAGGGCCAGACCAATACTTGGGCCTTGTGGCTGACTGGCTCCCAGTGTGAAACTAGCTGCACTGGTGTTGTTGGTTGGGTCACCGTCATTGTCCGGATCCGAATCGCCCCCAGCTACCGATATATCCGATACAGTAGTGAAGCTGTTCAGCGCCGACGCACTGGCGAAGTTGTTGAACGATTTGGTGGTATCGCCCAAATTCCGGCGCACCGTTACATCCAGGACGAACATCTCCGAGCGACCGGGTGCCAGACGGCTCATCGTGTCAAGCAGGTTCGCGTTACTGCCGGTACCCGTAAAGGCCGGATTCAGTTTCAGCGAGGAGCCACTGTTCGATAGTGTCAGCTTCGTTCCGGTTACCGTATTCGGTGAGAACGAGTAAGCCAGGTCATCAGTCGCCTGTATGTGTTTCAGCGTATCCTCACCGAAGTTGGTTACGACAAATTTGTATGAGACCCTGATAAGCGAATCACCTACTGCCGTTGGCCGACCCAGTACCGCTTTCGCAATACCAATCAGGCTCGGCTGGCGCGTCGATGTATCGGTTACCGTTACACTCGATTTGTTGTTAGCCAGGTTGGTGTCTTTATTGTCGAGGTAGGTAATCTCGGCCATGTTGACAATCGCCTGCTTTTTCTCCGTAATACGACCACTGAAGACAATCTGCTTCGACTGACCTGCTTTCAGGCTGTCGATGCGCTTCGTGATTACCCCACCGGAAACCGTATAGTCGGCTGTAGAAGGAGTCAGCAATGACAGCCCTTTCGGCAGTACATCCCGTACGTCGATATTTTTCGCGGTGTGCGGGCCGGCGTTGCTCACCGTAATGGTATAGGTTACCGGTGCGCCGTTCTTCACGAATGCCGTGCTGGCCAGTTTAGTAATTTGCACATCGGTGTCCATCGTATCGGCAGCGCAGTTGAATACGCTCACAACCACTTTGGCCGGGGCACTCAGGCAACCCGCAGCGTTTTTCTCCACAACCCAGTAGTTACCTTCACAAACCGAATCGGGCCGGATAACGATGTTGGACGTGGTGCATTCGCAAATGCGGTAGATGTACGAGCTACCCGGCGTTGTTGACGACAGTGCTTTTGTCAGGTCGACAATTTTCTCCGGACAGGTGTTCCGCAGATTACGCACCAGCGGGGTCGGGATTGGATCACTCACCTGCACCGTTACATTGTCTGACTTGACCGAGCTACAGCCCTTGCCATCCAGCAGTTGAACGCTGTAGACACCACTGCGTTTCACCACAATCGTCTGCGTCGTTTCGTTATCGCTCCACTTGTACCCGGCAGCACCGGCGGGTGCTCTCAGGATAACCGAATCACCGTAGCAGAGCTTCGTGGCTCCTACCATCACTATAGTAGGTATCGACTTGATGCCATCAATCGTGAGCAGCATGTCATCCTTTGCTACCGGGCAAGCTGCGTTGTTCGTGCTAACCGACAGAGTGAGGGTTACTTTACCCGACAGTACATCTTCTGCACTGGCGGTATAAATCGCGTTCAGGGCAAAGCTGTTATCGAAAGTACCGTTGCCGCTGGTAGTCCAGTGGGCAGTTTTGCCCGCACCACCCATAGCACCGCTCAGCTGGTAGGTCTTGGCAGCGCACACACTGGCATCAGCACCCGCACTGGCGGTTGCCGGATTGGCAGCGTCGCAGGGGGTTTGCTCACTACAGGTAGTAATCTGCACATGAATCATCAGCGGCAGACTCACACAGCCACTGGCTGTTTTCTCTACCACGTAGAACGTGCCGGAACCTACGTGTGCCGGGTCAGTTACTTTCGAGGCATCGCTCAGCGTCGCATCCGTGAAGTAGGCAAACATACCACCCGCTGTGGCCGGATTGCTACTCACGGCTTTCGCCAGGTCAGCCGTCAGCATCGGACAGGTATTGGTGATATCCTTCACAGTTGGCTGGGGCACTTTTGGCAGTACCGTTACCGACAGTACACCCGATGGAGCACTCTTACACAGATTCGAGTTGCAGCACTGAGCGGTGAAGGTAGCCGAACTGGCCAGCGATACGGTAATGGAGTTACCCACCTGGTTATTGGACCAGGTCACGTAACTATTCGGCGAACAACCTTCGGCTACCAGCGTTACCGGTGCACCGAAGCAAACCGTTGTGCTGCTGTTACCACCCAGAATGGAAACGGTTGGCGTGGCAGGTGCCCCTACCTTAATGGTTATGGCCGCCGACTGATCACCTTCACAGTCGCCCAGTTTACACTTCACACGGTAGGTAACATCGGCCGTTGGTGAGATCGTCAGTGTATTGCCAATCGTTTTGCCATCCGACCAGATGTAGGTTCCACCCACACACCCGGTGGCCGTCAGCGAAATGGGTTCGCCAAGACAGATTGACGACTTGTCGCTCACGATGATTGGAACGGGTGGCGTACCCAGCGTTACCTGGACAATGGCCGATGGCTTGCTCGCGCAACCATCAACCGTACAGATAGCCGTCAGATTCAGGTTGCTGAAGACGGGTTTGGCGTAGGTAGCCCCTACCGTTCCATCCGACCAGGTAACGGTACCATTGGCACAACCGGTAGCCGTCAAGGAAACCGTACCACCGCTACAAACGGTAAGCGACGGACCAGCCGACAGCACAGGCGGCTCGATGTTATGCACCGTTACTTTCGCTCCAACAACATCCAGACTGGCGCACTTGGTACCAATCAATGCCAGTACATCAGCGGGTGTTGTTACACCCAGGTTTACGTTCGCCAGATTGAGGTAGTTCTGGTCGGCCGTATTCGCATTGTACACCAGGGTATGAATGGTGTATTCAGCTGCGGCAGACGACACCACGAATTGTGGGGTTGGGCTGGTTTGCTGAATCACTCCTCCTTTCACCAGCACGTAGGCAAGTGAATAACCCGTGGGTTGTACCAGTCCGCCGTTCATGGTGGCGGCTACTGTAACCGTGCTACTCGAACCACCACAAACCGTTGCGTTAGTCGCTAACAGCCTGCCAGCTCTGGCAGCACAATCGCCGGGATTGATAACAACCGGAACTGAGGGCGGACTCAGGCAGGTACGGAATTTACATTGGGCGAAGTACGTCTGCGTACCCTCCGGCCGCACCACGATAGAAGCACCCTTGTTGTTTCCATTAATATCATTGGCAGACCAGATCACCTCACCTGCGCAACCCAATGCCGACAGGGTAATTGTTCCCCCCGGTGCCACAGCCGTAGCTGAAACAGTAATTGTTGGGGCTACTACCGGCGCGACAATGATGGTATACTCCGGCGATGTAGCACTTCGGCAGGTGCCGTTCTGACAGTACACCGTGTAAGTGGTCGTTGCCGATGGCGTTACGGTCAGGCTGGTAGCGTGTGAGTCGATACTACTCCAGTAGGGAGTGCCCTGGCAATTTTCTACCGTCAGTACCAGTGACTCACCCGAACATACGACCGATGTGCTACAGATAATGGTCGGTGCGGGTATCGACGTAATGTTCAGAGTAACGACGTTCGATTTTCCACTACCACAAGTCGTACCACTGGCAGGCTTACAGAGCGCGTAGAACTCCCGGTTTGCTGGGGTTGCGGTTACCGAAACAACCGGTCCGGTTTGCCCATCCGACCATTGGATGGCACCACCCTCGCAACCGGTAGCAGTCAGGGAAACAAGGCCACCATTGCAGATAGTCGTTGTCGATGCGATTACCGTTGGGGCAGGAGCGGGCGAGGTGTTGACCGTTACCCGTACCCGGTTCGACGCATCGCTTTCACAGCTTCCCTGCTTGCAGGTAGCATAGTACTCCAGCGACTGCGCTGGGTAGATGGTGATGCTGGCCCCCACCTTATCAGTACCATGCCACACAACCGTACCGGTGCAACCCGTAGCGGTGAGCGATACCGGATCGCCACTGCATATGAGCGTTTTGCTCACTTTCACAATCGGAGCCGATGGCGATACCACCGCTATATTCACCGGCGCAGATGGGTTGCTCAGGCAGGTACGGAACTTACACTGGGCGTAGTAACTGATATTGGCCGTTGGGTACACGGTAATACTCGGTCCCGTTTTGCCTTCTACGTTCCACATCACCGTACCATTGCAGTTGGCAGCCGTCAGGACAACAGCGCCACCGGCACACACCGTGTCCGCACTGGCCGTCACTTTCGGGATAACTGGTGCTACGATGTTGATGGTGTACACATCTGACGACTTGCTTACGCAGGCATCATTTTTACAATATACTGAGTAACTGTTGTTGCCAACCGTTGGCGTTACGATAATACTGCCGGTCGTGGCCGTTGTGCTGTTCCAGACTGGCGTTCCCACGCAGTTTTCAACGGTCAGGGTTATAGCCTCACCCGGACAAACGACCGATGTGCTGCAAACGATGGTCGGTGCCGGAATATCGGTCGTGATATTAATCGTTTTCACGGCTGGTGTACTCAGGCAACCAGCAATCCGGCACTGGGCCGTGTAGGTCGTTTTGCTGTAGGGAGTCACCACAATGGAAGCTCCTGTCTGCGCCTTGTCCGACCATTCGATCGTACCACCGGCACAACCCGATGCCGTCAGCGTTACCGATGTGCCCGGACATACATTGTCGGAGCTGGCCGTGATGGTTGGCGTTTTCGGATCGAGTACTATAACGACAATGGCGTTGGACGGCTGACTAAGGCAGCGCGCAATCTCACATTTTGCCGTATAGGTCGTAGTGGAGGAAGGCGTTACGAATATCGTTTCACCCGATTGCCCATTAGACCATAATACGGCTCCACCACTGCATCCCTTGGCGGTTATTGTCGTTGTGCCACCCTTACAAATCTCGGTAATTGCACAGATGATAGTAGGTGCCTGAACTACACAGTCAACGATGGATATGTTGACTGACGAAGTGTCGTTTTGTGCTTTGGCCGGATTGTTATTCAAGCCACTTACGATGGCCGTGTTCCTGATTGACCCACCAGAAACGATGGTTGCTTCAACCAGCAGATTTTGGTTTGATCCGTTAGTCAATGTACCAATTGTCCACATCCCCGTTACCGGGCTATACTGGCCTGCGGGTGTCGAACTAACGTACGTCAGCGATGTGGGTAGTAGTTCGCTCACTTTCACCCCAGTCGCCGTTATCGGACCATTGTTGCTCACCGTGATGGCGTAAGTAACTTTCTGACCAATACTATATGGCCCTGGTGTCACGATTGTTTTAATAACAGCCAGATCCGCCTGGCAGGAACCTACCGTAACGGTTACTGATGAGCGCGTGCTGACACAGGCATCCGTGAAGGCTTCTGCATAATACACAGCGGCACCCGGTCCTGATGGCGTTACTACTAGTTTGCCGCCACTCTGTGTGGTACCGAGTAAGTTTCCGGCCTGATCGTACCAGTTGATTCGGGAACCCGGTGCAAAAGCAATCAGTTTCGTACTACTGCCCTGACAAACCAAGGTATCGTCGCAGGCAACGTTGACGGGTGCATCCGGCCGCTTGCTGATACGAACAATTACAGAACTGGTCGCTTCCTGACAAACACCACCCGGCCCGTCAGGATCGTTGGTGGTAGCGGTCAGCAGCACATTCCCCGTAGCTATGTCAGAAGTCGTTGCGGTGTAGGTTGTTGTCAGGCTGTTCAAATTACTAAACGTACCCGTACCATTCGTGCTCCACGTAACGCTGGTTGCTGAACCGGAGAGTACCGCTTTGAGCGGGACAACATCGCCTGCACAAACCGATTGACCCGGTCCTACATTTACACCCGCCACGTTTTGACAGTTACAGTCAACAATTTGAACCGTCAGGATTGCCGGGGTGCTGTAACAGCTCCCGCCTTTGGCAAAAACGTAGTATTGACCGGCACCCACCGCAGTCAGGTTGGTTACCAGCGTGGCTTGCGAACGGGTTTGGCTTGTATACCACTCATAGGTTAAATCCGGATTACTGTTCTGGATTTGAATGGTCTTAAGATTAACCGTCGTGGCCGGACAGGTATTCCTGGTGCTGGCGGAAATAACCGGTGCATCTATTGCTGTAATTACAACCGCTACTGACTTACGAAGGCTGGTACAGGCACCGGTTGTTACCTCGGCGTAGTACATCGTTGTGTTTGCCGGGCTTACCGTTACACTCGCTCCACTGCTTACTGTTGCGAAAGGAACTCCGCCAGACGATGTTAGATACCACTTTATCTGGGCGTTTGGTACAGAGGTTGAAGCCGTCAGGACAGCCGAACCACCGATGCATGTAGCAACGTCACCTGATACAACCAGACTATAGTCTGTTGGGCAGGTAGATTGCAGGTAAAAGCCGGCGTCCAGATTCAGGTTATTCTCTCCGGTCGCCAGCGTTACCGAGCGGGTCAGACCTGTAGCTGGATTCACATCACTATCTGTGGCGTCATTGCCCCCAATCTGAGCCGAGGTCGACATATAACCTGTGGGCGTCACGAAGCTCACACTGTAAGGAATGCCCGGTGTCAGACCCGTGAACGAGTACAGGCCCGAAATGCTGGTGGTCGTGGAAGCGATGGCCGTGTTAGAACCATTCAATAGTACAACCGTCACACCCGGTAGCGGACTGTCACCCCCGTCCTGAATACCATTCTTGTTGGCGTCTACAAACACATAGTCGCCCAACGAAGCCGTCGGCACACTCGGCAGGTAGAAACCGGCGTCCAGATTCAGGTTATTCTCTCCGGTCGCCAGCGTTACCGAACGGGTCTGGCCCGTGGCCGGATTTACATCGCTGTCGGTGGCGTCATTATTCCCAATCTGGGCCGAAGTCGAGACGAAACCCGTGGGCGTCATAAAACTGACACTATAAGGAACGCCCGGTGTCAAACCCGTGAACGAGTACAGGCCCGAAATACTGGTGGTCGTGGAAGCGATGGCCGTGTTAGAACTATTCAGCAGTACAACCGGCACACCCGGCAGCGGACTGTCACCCCCGTCCTGAATACCATTCTTGTTGGCGTCTACAAACACATAGTCGCCCAAACTGCTGTAGGGTCCCTGAATAACCTGTATGTCACAGCAATTCGTAGCCGGACAGCCATTGCGGTATGTTACAAATCGATACACACCGGGGCTTTTTATGGTTAGAGACAGATCGTTGTTTACTTCTGCCAGTGATGTGGATATGGCTGATGAGCTAACCGGGATATTGTCCCGATACCAAACAATCTGGTCGTAGCCAGATGGTACCATAACCGTATATTCATCCCCGAAATAGTAAATAATGGGTACCGAAAAGCAGACCGAAACGTAGTCGTCTTCAGTCATGCTATGATTATTCGGTGTAGAGTTGGTATCCGTCTGGTCGGCCGCAATTATTTCGGCTGTGTTGAACCAGACACCCTGTTCCAGCACGGTAGCCTTGAAGACCAGTACGGCAGAGTCGCCCGGTGCGATAGCCGGAACGACCAGCGTGCCAACGGTAGCGGTAGCCGAACCCGTAGTTGCGTAAGTGCCCGACCCGTGAATAACACTGGCCGAAGCTGGTAAGTAGGATACTCCACCCGCTGGCAACTCGTTTTTTACTGAAACATTGGTAGCCGTCGTGGAACCGGGCGAGTTGGCCACAACTACCGTGTAGGTCACCACATCGCCAATGGCGGGGGACTGCGTACTGATGTGTTTATAAAGGCTCAGATTGATGATACCCGGCGTCTGGGCCTGCGCGGAAGTGCCAGCCAAACAGAAAAGCACCAGCACGAATAGAGACATTGTCCCTGCCCAGACAGGTGTTACCCGACTGCATTTTACATTGACAAACGAACGGAGTAATTGATACAGGTTACCTCCTGTATCCGGTTTCGTCCTGACGACTACAGATCCTGCACTCCGGTGTACTTGTGCTGGCTGAGTGGATAAGAGTAAGGATGATTCTAGTATAAATTTCTCATTCATTGGACGTTGTGTAAGGAAATGGCGCGCTTCTTTGGTTGAATTAAGTTGGCAGGCAGGGGGAATGGGGTCAGGTATATCAGGAGGCTCCTGGCAATAGGAAGTCGGATGACGTTCGCTTTGTTCCTCACCTACTGTCAGCTGGACTGACCGCAGACGGGTTCGGGTAGCGATTAGGGAGGATTGAATGGGCTGAAATAGTCTCAATCGACCATAAATCAGTCCCCAAACAGCGTGAATGGCCTGAACAGCAATATGTGTTATAGTCGGATAATTCGTATCTGATTCATGGCGCCCCCCGGGATAGATGTGGTCAACGACAGCCTCAGAATGTTCTGTGTGAACGGTAGATATTTCTTCCATCTGCAACTTAATTTGGAACAGGCTTAATACAAGTAAATAGCATCCACAGAATACAAAGATATTCTGACCAGCAAATCGCTCATAAGTCACGATATGCGGTTATGTGGTCAACATACTCTTTTACTGTTCAAAATTTAACTAAAACTATGCCAAACAACGTTTACCTTTTCCAACTAATCATACACAAACAGTAAACTTCTGTCCGCTAACTACTTAACCCCTGCCTAACCTGTGTATACCGCATACCATTATTCTGTCCGGGTAGGAGTATCACGGGAAAGCAGGGGCTGACCCGAGTTGCGAGCGATTAGCGAAAACTATGCCAACTGTATGGTTCCTGCCCGAGCCCATCTATATAGTCAACCAGCCTAACTTCAGGACAACAGGTAGACTGGTAATTATCAGACGCTGTAAACCCCTGAAAGACCAGTAGTTTGTTTGCAATCGATTACTTATTAGTTAAGGAGATAGGGGTATGACTGTACGAATATAGACATCGGTGTGTAGAGTTTTTCCGGTATTTATTGGTCGGTATATAACCGCACAAAAAAGCCACTCCCTGGGGAGCGGCTAAGAATAAATAGTATATGAGCTCGCTTAAAAATCGTAACCTAGTGTCAGGTAAGGAATGGGCTTTCCTACCGACCGGTCCTCAAGTCCCCAGGCGTAGTCGAATTTAACGAAGTACCCAAAAAGCATTGTCCGTACACCGGCTCCGTACCCAATTAGGAAAGGATTCTTAAAGTTCGTTACAATGGCCCGGAATGGGATGCTTCCACCACCAACTACTTCCGTATTCAGGCTGTTTTGCTTACTGAAAGGACCACTTCCACTCCAGGCAGTACCAATGTCGGTAAAGGCAACCAGCTGAAGATTACGCAGGAAATTAGAGGTTATGTTGCCCCGATACAGGTAGCGAATCAGGGGGAGTCTAAGTTCCGCGTTGAAAAGCATGTAGCTATTTCCGGTCAGTTTCCCCTGCCGGAAGCCCCGCAAGGGAGCAGCAAAATCAAGAAAGAACACATCCCGATAGTCGTAGGGAATCTCATTCTGCGTCGTGTTGGGAATCAATAGCGGATTAGAAGCGACCTGTTCTTTTGTGTTTGTACCAATCCAGTTCTCCATGCCGCCCAGTGTACTCCGCTTGGGCGCCGGCCCACCCGACTGGCTGAAGGCGAATCGCGTGGCCAGCACCAGGTCACGATGTATTTTCTGGTAATGCCTCAGGTCGAGCGACAGCCGGCGAAAGCTTTCCGACGAACTCCGTAAACCCGCGTATTCTTCAAACCGGAGTTTCATTCGGGTGCCCATCACCATGTTCATACCATTTACTTTGGTATTGTCGAAAACGTATTCTCCCCGCAAACCCGCATAATCAGAAGCCCGGTCCGGCTCACTGAACGAGGACAGGTCTATCAGCCGGGTGATGGCGTAGAAGGGAGATACGGTGAAACGGCTGTTGACCGAGACGGGGTACGATGCCGATACGGCAACCCGGTTGTACCGGTACTTCTGCAACATCCCCGCCCCATCCAGAAACAGGGTCTGACGGTCGGCACGGGCACCGTAGTCGATTCGGTGGGTCAGGTTCGTGTACTCGGCAAACAAGTCGCTGTTTTTGAGGGTATTGGTCAGGCTGACGAAGCCCCCGGCCCGAAGAACGTGGTTTTCCAGCAAGTCGGTCATTGTCACTTCCTGTGCGTAACCAAATCCTTTAATGGGGTCGACTCGCCAGTTAGACGGGGCCTCGTTGATGCCAAACGTACCTTTATAGTCATACGGCCCCCTGATGGTAATTGTTTCCCGACGGCGGTTGCGTGGCAATGGCGTAGTTAGCGTGGGCGTAACACCCGCTACCGAACGACGCTGCCGGTTCTCGACCGCCTTGAGCACATCGGGGTCAAACTGGTAATTATCGGTATCCACTTCTCCCGGCTCCAGCGTGATTTTGGGTGTCGCGTCCGGCTGTGCGTCGGTGTTTGGGGTACTAGTAGCCGCACTCGAATCCCTGCCGGATTGGGCAGTTGTATCGGTCATGGCCTGCGCAGTACGCCGGGTAGTGGTCCGATTGGTAGTCAGCGCTCTCTGCGTTGGTGGTGTCTGAAGCGTCTGAGTAAGATTGATTTGCGACCGGAATCCGATAAACTCATCACCGTTTTTCAAACTGCTGTACACAAATCCGCCGTTTGCCGGGTTGAGGTCGTACAGATGAATACTCTGCGGAAAAGCCGTTAGCTGAGTAACCGATTTGGTTTCGGTTGCGAGTCGATAAAGATTCCGGATACCGTTTACATCATTGAGGAAGTAGATGGTCGACTCTCCCGCTGGTATTGGCTGGGTGGCGTGAGCCAGTGAATCCGTCAACTGAACCACCGACAAATTACGGGCACTTCCTTCATGCGTAAACAGCATCAGGTCATCGCTGACACTTTTGTAATTTCCCTTGTCCACACCCAATGTATCGGCCCGCCGGTTGGAGCTGAACACAACCTGCTGGGCCGTACGACCGATGAAGGCCGGGTACAGGTCATCGTACAGGTCGTTGGTCAGTTGCTGGTAAGAACCCCGGTTAATGCTGTACAGAAACAGGTCGTTCTGTCCGTTGCGGTCGGCACTCAAAATCAGGCTGCCTCCATCTTCTGACGCATCCATCCAGATAACCTGCGAAAGGCCATTGACGGGTCGTTTGAACTGGCGTTTCGCCTTTTTCTCAAACCCATCGAACTGATACAGATTGGTTTGCCCCAACTCATCAGTAATAACGAGCAGGTTATTGTCTTTCTGCCAGGCCAGCAACGGTGTACTGGCGTGTGTTTCGACCCCGTCCAGCCGATAGCCTCCCGACAAGACAGTTGATTTTTTACGATTGGCGGTATTGACTACGTCAACCTGAAACTTACCATCCCGCAGAACAGAGTATGCAATGAACTGCTTGTCGGGACTCAATTTCAGGCTTACCAGCACCGATTTATCATCGGCAGAACCTACTTTTAGTTGAAATTCATCCGTACCCGCCTGATAAGACTGACCAACGCTGGTAGCCATATTGGCGTAGTACTCCCGCCATTCGCGCAGAAACCGGTTGTACGGAACGCCCAGCGTACTGGAAATGCTGCTCTGCTCGTTCCGGATGATGCGCGTTAGATTCAGGATATTTGAAATATTATCCCGACCGTATCGCTGAACAATATAATTCCAAATGGAATGACCGACCAGTTCCGCATCGGTGCCATTGAGTAATGACGGTTTTTTGACGGGGCGGGTCACGGACACATCCCGCATATAGTCATCCAGTTCCAGACTGTTTCCACCAGCAATGTACGAAGCAATGCCCGGCATAAACCAGTCGGGTAGTGTCAGCAGGAGTGAACTCTGGAGAGCATCCTTCAGGCTTCCGCCATACAGCATGTCATAGACGAACAGCATGGCAATATCGTGGATAATCTGCTTCCGAAAGCTAATCTGGTCGCCGGTGAAGGCCAGCTCTACCCGAGATTTGGACAGGTTCTGTTCCCGGCTATTCAATCCGCTCTGCGCATTGAGGCCAATGTTACTCTGGGTGAGTTCGGCGGGGGAGTTAAACAGGAAAATTTTCACCCGGCTGTAGGGGGTGTAGCCCAGCAGTTCGGTAATCCGGTCGAATTCCGATTCGGCGTACTGGGCCGTCAGGTTAGCAATCTGGCGGCCATCCTGGTAGTAGTAAATCTCGAAGTTTGAGGTGCGGATTATTTTCCACTCAAAATTCCGGTACTGAATCCGGTTTTTCCCGAACCGTTCCAGCGACGGGTAGTTTTGTGCCGTAGCCACGCTCAACCCACCCAGCCACAGGCTCAACAGTATTATGTATCGATTTCGCATAACAGGACAATGACCAAAACGCCGTTACCAGGCACAGCCTTGTACAGCGCGTTTAACGAATGAATATGACCTAAAAACCTGGAATTTCCAATGTACTACGCTGGCTCGTCCAAATCGTGTAATAATAACGAATCATAGCGGCTAATATTCGCTTCCGGCTCCAAATCTTCACCATCCAGCAGGTGCCGGGAAAACTGCTCGGCCAGATACGGAGCCAGCGATACGCCTTTGGTGCCCATCCCCCCAAAAACACCAGCGGTTGCCCGGGCAGGATGCAGCCCAATAAATGGTCTCCTGTCTTTGGTTGATGGGCGGATACCCGCCTGCTGGGCAACAATCTCGAAAGGTACTTTCAGGATATCCCGCACTTTCGTTTCCAGGAATGTACGCCCTTCCCCGGTTGTTTTCCAGTCGATGTCGTGCCAGCTGTACGTAGCCCCGATTTTTACCAATCCATCCCGAATGGGTAAGATAAAGAGGCCTTGATTTACGATGGAAGTGATGGCGTAATCGGGCACTACTGCCGTTATAATCTCCCCTTTCACGGGGTTGTAGGGAAGCCAGTTGAACAGTGAATTTTCGCCTAACTGTGCGCCGTCGCAAAAAATAACTTTTTTTGCCGATATACCCTGCCACTCCACTTTTCCATCGCTGAACACCAATTCATTAATCTTTACGCTGATGTCGGCATACTGGTTTTTCTGAATGAAATAGCCTTTTATGATTCGGATGAATTCATTGACATCCAGCCACCCGGCCTGGGTCACCTCAAGCCCCCCGAACGGGTTATTGATGAATTGGTCGTATAACGCATGATTGACAGCATTTGCTATGTATGGCTGTATGGCCGGGTTGTCCGTCAGGGATTCGTAGGCCGTTTTCTCCGCCATCGACCGGAAGGGGCGGTAGATGGTTTTGGGGTGAAAAAACCGAACGTTAAGTGTCTGTTCGATGTGCCGGTAAAACTGGTGCAGAAACGGAAACAGCTCATCGGCCTTCCAGGTGCGCACCAGTTTGCGCCCCGTAAGCGGATTAACGATACCAGCCGCCACCGCCGAAGCCGACGGTCGGGCAGGGTCATTGACCAGGATTACCGAGCATCCCCGCTGGTCGAGCGTCCAGGCCAGTATGGACCCGGCCACACCCTGGCCCACAATCAGAAAGTCGGCAGTCATAGGCAATCAATTGACTGGATTAGCGGCTTTTTTGTGGCTGTTGCGATGGATTTCCACCAATCGCCGGTCGGCCAGTTCGAGCACCCAGTCCACCTGTTCTTCAATGGTCATGTGCGACGTATCCAGCAGCGTAGCATCGGGGGCCTGCACCAGGGGGCTTTCAGAACGGGTCGTGTCGATAAGGTCACGCTTTTCGAGATTGTTAATGATATCCTGAAGATTTATCATTTCCCCTTTTACGAGTAGTTCCTGCTGTCGGCGTTTGGCACGGGTATACGTATCGGCAGTCATAAAAACCTTTACTTCAGCATCGGGAAAAACTTTCGTACCAATATCCCGGCCATCCATAACGACCCCCCGCCTTCGCCCCATTTTCTGTTGCTGAGCGACCAGGGCCCAGCGTACTTCGGGAATAGCACTTACCTCGCTCACAATGTTGGAGATGTACATCTTCCGAATCTCCTCCTCCACGTTCAAGCCGTTCAGGCAGGTTTCGTTGCGGTCTGTCCGGTTGTTGTGTTTAAAGGAAATATGAATTTTTTCGAGGGCTTCGTTCACTTCTTTCGAGCTGGAAAGTGACACCCGTTCCCGGATAAAAAACAGGCTAACGGCCCGGTACATAGCACCCGTATCGATATACCCATACCCTAAACGGGCAGCTACTGCCTTAGCGGTGGTACTTTTTCCGCAACTGGAATAGCCATCAATGGCAATAACTATTTTCGGCATAACAGACGAGTCCGCCGAAGCGGTAATGAGTTGACAAAATAACCAAAAAATAGCCTATAGTTGGGCTTTTTCGGATAACAATACCTGAAAATAAGCAGGCAGCCAGCCCGCTAAGGCGTACTGGTGGATGACTTCAATTCCCGATGTTCGGCCCGGAGAATGGCATACACATATTCATCTAAATACTGATTATTTTTCACGGCGGCTTTCCGGTGAATAGCCTCCTGCTGGTACCCGGCGCTGGTCAGTACGCGCATGGAAGCGGTGTTTCCTTCCAGCACGCAGGCGAAAATGCGGTTTACCTGAAAATTGGCAAAAATGTAGTCCGTCATAATCGGTATCGCTTCCGTCATAATACCCCGACCCCAGTATTCCTCGCCAACCCAATAGCCGATTTCGGCATTATACCGGTAAATATCGTCTTTAACGGTAAAGCCGATATTCCCCACCGCCTTCCCATCCACCTCCACAGCCAGATTATTCGGCTGCTGGTACGACTTATTGGAACGCACCCACGAATGTGCATCGCGGGGCGTGTACGGGTATGGAAAAAAGTCGCGCACATTATTCCAGATTTGCCGGTTACTGGCATGCCGAACTAATGATTCTTCGTCGCCCTCGCGCCAGGGACGTAGCTGACCGACAGAAAGAGAAAAACAAACCAAGGTAGTAGTCAAAAGGCAAAGCGTTCACAAGTCACTAACAAATGACACGGCCAACTGTTAGCCAGGAACGGAGTTATTTATGAGGCTCAAGTTGCATCCGGTTTGTCAATTCTACAAATAACTTCATCCGGCTCCTGTGCCGGTTTACCCTGTGCCAACCGCATTCATCGAGAAAACGAGTTGCCCTCCTGTAGGGCGCGTTGGTTTTGACCCAGTCAATTAGTCAAAAACGATCGCCATACCCGAAAATAGTCTGTACCTTTCTAACCCCTGCCCTACCCTTCCAGAACTAGCCCAGGTGATGCACAGGAGGGGCAACATTAACCAGGTGCCACAAGTAAATGACCAGGCTACAACCATCTTCCCGCATAGAGCATCATAAATGGCTTCTTTGTGTTATTTTGCCGTTTTAGTCTGCCTATACAATGAGTAAGAAAAAAAGTAGTGGTGTTGTTTACTCCACCGATCCTAACTTTCAGTACCAATTCAATGAGGAGCCTGAAGCGCAAACGCTGCTCCCTGCCCAGCAGAATCTTAAAATCTGGGTGCTGAAACTGGGCGGCAATAAAGTGGTAACCGCCATTCGGGAGTTTGTTGGCACCAACGCCGATTTAACGGAACTGGCGAAACAACTCAAAACCGTTTGCGGAGCGGGTGGCTCCGGTAAAGATGGCGAAATCCTGATTCAGGGTGATCACCGCGACAAGGTGCTGACCTGGCTTGTTGGCAAGGGATACAAAGCCAAAAAAGCGGGTGGCTAATCCGCAAACAGGCGTTGGCCAGTTGGTCGTGTAAACCCTTGCGCCAATCAGGGAGTTATTCCTCCATACGCGCAGTTTGGCACGTTGTTCTTACCAACTTACCTAACCAGTTATGGCAGACAGTACAAAAACCGCCCTCATTACCGGCGGCACAAAAGGCATCGGCTACGGTATTGCCGAAGCTCTCATCAATCAGGGAATCAAGGTAGCAATCACAAGCCGGTCATCCGTAGCGGCAGAACTGGCGGCCAAAAAACTAAACGAAATTAAACCCGGCTACGCACTGGGTATGGCGGCTGATGTACGTGATCTTACCTCGCAGCAAAAAGTAGTAGAGAGCATAATGAGCCAGTGGGGTCAGCTCGATTACGTCATTGCCAACGCGGGCGTGGGCCATTTTGCCTCTATTCAGGAACTTACCCCTGAGCAATGGCAGGAAACCATCGACATCAACCTGACGGGCGTTTTCTACACGGCAAAAGCCACGCTGGACGCGCTGAAAAAAACGGAAGGCTATTTCATCACTATTGCCAGTTTGGCCGGTACCAACTTCTTCGAGAAAGGATCGGCTTACAACGCCAGCAAATTTGGACTGGTTGGCTTTACGCAGGCCATCATGCTCGATTTACGGAGTGAAGGCATCAAAGTGACCACTATCATGCCCGGCTCGGTAGCCACGCATTTCAACGACCATGAGCCCAGCGAAAAAGACGCCTGGAAAATACAGCCGGAAGACATTGGCGAGCTGGTGTGTGACCTTATTAAAATGAATCCGCGTACCCTGCCCAGTAAAATTGAAGTTCGCCCCACGCGTCCCGGCGGTAAATAACCTTTTCTATATGAAGGCCTGGAATTACGGCTGCTGAAGTAGTTTCAGGCCTTCTTCATTACCCTGCTGAAGGGCCAGATCAATCGCACTCAATCCGCGTAGGTCCACAAGGCTACGGTCGGCTCCGTAGTCGAGCAGGAGTTTTACCAGCTGGTTTCGGCCAAACATTGTAGCAAACATGAGTGCCGTACCCCCATTGCCATTGCGCTGATCTACCTCCGCGCCTTTTTCAAGTAAAAGCCGGGCAACCTCGGGGTAGCCCTTGAACGATACGCCCATAAGTGCCGTGTTTCCGCTGTCGTCCTGCATGTTCGGATCAGCATTGGCCTCCAGCAATACCTGGGTCGCCTGCAACTGTCCATCGTAAGCGGCTATGATCAGGGGCGTATAACCCTTTTCATTCTGCATATTTACATTCAGGCCGCTGGCAATGAGTCGCTGTAGTGAGGCAATATCACCGTTGCGGGCGGCATCGAAGAGCGTAGTTGTTGTTTGACCGAAGTTGGGCGTCATACCGAATGTTACTTGTTCAAAAATGAGAATCGATAAAAAAGCTAAACAAATGAACGTGACTCCTTTGTTCAAAGAAAGGTATTTTGCCGTAGTCCGCGCTTGTTCCCGGGTGGCAGTACAGCTCTAATTAATCGTCGGCCGGTTGATTTGCGTGTTCAGTCACCAACTTCCTGCTATCAAAACGAGCTGCCAATCGTTTACCCTGTACATCTTAGTTTCTTTCAACATGCTTGTAGAATTGTATACGGCTCCGGCCACTAATTCATCGGAGGTTGCAGAGTCCCCAATTTCCAGTACATCGGGCGAATTACCGGAGCAGGAGCCCACGCTCGAGCTGGGCGATCTGCTGGGTAGTTTCGATTCGCGGGAAGAAGCCATTTCCTCGGTCGAACGGACGGGTAAAGAAGCGAATCAATCGGTGATTGATAGCACCGTTTCGCCTTTCAACGATTACACACACGTCGAGCTGCTAACCGTTACTGTCCAGAACCGGGATCAGTCCACGCATACGAAATTGTATTACCTGGTTACAGACGAAGGGTATTAGCGACGCTACACACTGCCGCAATGACGGATAAAACATGATTTTTGACGCGATTGTCGTGGGGCTGGGGGCTGTGGGAAGTGCTGCCATCTACCAGCTATCAAAACAAACCCCGAACGTACTGGGACTCGATCAGTTTGCTCCTCCTCACACGCTTGGGTCAACCCACGGGGACACCCGGATAACGCGACAAGCCATTGGCGAGGGAACGCATTTCATTCCGCTGGCCCTACGCTCTTACCAAATCTGGCGGGAACTCGAAAAACAGTCGGCCGAGCCATTACTGACCATTACCGGCGGCTTATTCGTAGGCCAGCAAAACTCCGCGGTACAAACCCGTAACAAAACAGGATGGCTCAATACAACGATTCAGGCCGCCGGGCAGTTTGGCATCCCCCACCGCATACTTGATTTACCAGCACTTCGGCAGGAATTTTCTCAGTTTCAGTTTCGCCCGAATGACGTGGGGTATTACGAACCGGAAGCGGGATTCCTACAGCCAGAACGCTGTGTTTCCGTCCAGCTTGAGCAGGCCCGCAAAAATGGGGCAACCGTCCGCACGAACGAACGGATGCTGTCTTTCCAATCGATCGAAGCAGGTATTACCATCCAGACAGATCGGGCTGTCTACCACACCCGAAAACTGATTCTTACCACCGGCGCATGGCTGACGGAATCACTCCGGGGCACACCGTATGCCGATTTACTTCGAGTGTATCGGCAAGTTCTGTACTGGTTTGACATTCAGAACGACTATGCGCAGTACACCCCCGATAAGATGCCCGTTTTCATCTTTAGTGATCGGGATGTATATGGATTCCCGGCGGTAAATGGGCCAGACGGGGGGATTAAACTGGCAACAGAAACCTACGAACATACAACCTTACCCCACGCTGTTGATCGCACGGTCAGCCAGATAGAAACGCAATTGATGTACGACCAATTTGTAGCCCCTGTGCTACGCGGTATCAGCTCAGCGTGTGTTAAATCGGCCGTTTGCTTGTACACCATGACGCCCAACGGGGACTTTATCATCGATCAGCACCCTGCATACCCCGATGTATTACTGGCATCGGCCTGTTCAGGTCATGGTTTCAAACACTCCGCAGCCGTGGGTCAGATACTGGCTGAATTAGCCCTGACCGGACGGACTGAGTTCGATACCAAACCCTTCCAGTTAGCCAGCTTCTCTACCTTTTTATGAGTACAAAGTCAGGAAGGACTAAAACCGGTTCTCATTCCGTCGCCTTCCTACTAAACGGATCACGAAAAATAAAATCGATGGATAGGTAAAGGGTATATTGTATTTTCTGGTTGGTGGCATCCCATGTAAATTGATTCATTAAGCCAGTATCCACCCAAAGATCAGGTTTTGGCAACAGGTGTCGAACAAACAGAGCAAGCCGGTCTTCCGTAAGTCGGTAACCACTCCACCGGGATTCAATAGCGAGCGGTACAGTAGGCTTGTCAATCACACTTAACACTTCGTTAGCGACTACAAATTGGGTGGTCTGAGCGGTGTTTAATGGAACGGAAAGCTGAGATTTTAATCGCAGGCGAACCTGTAAAGGGGTCGTCCAATCCCGCCAGTCCGCCGTATAGAACCGACGATATTCAGGGCGAAACGAGTGCGCCCAACTTATTTTCCCCTGCTTATGTCGAAAGAAGAACCGGGCATAGGTGCGTAATTCCTGGCGAATTCCGGGATTTCTAAGTGCGTAGGGCGCTTCTTTCTCATATAGTGATTGAGAGCGGATGCTACCCGCCAAAACGGCCTGCCAGTAAGGAGTAAACTGATAGCTCACCTCCTGGTTTATCACCGAAATAGCTGGCTTATCCAGGAGGTTGTAATCCCCAAAGCTGCTCTGCGTTGACGTACCCACGTAGGTAGCCAGCGCCAATTTGGAATTGATTGCCTGGGTAAAGCCAAGAGCTACCCAACCTGCTACCCGACTGCCTTCAAGACCTGGTGGTGTAATTTGGGCGGTACTTTCGTTGCTTAGTGTAGTTACTAAAATCGCTAGCCACAAAAAGCGTATCAGAACGCTCCCTGGCATCACCTGACAACTAAATCGGATGCCGCGTAGCAGGTTGATTACAAGTCGAAAACGGCTCACTTTTCTCTATTTTCAATCAAACAAAAATAGAGAATGTTACGTAATTGTTAAGAAAATTCCTCCCTTCTCTTAGTAAATGCGTGCTGGTAGAAACAGGCCCGTAAAGCCCAACAAATTACAGCAATGACCGTTGGCTCAATCCATCCATAAATAGGTCAGAATCAAGCAATCAGAATCGATTTTATTTCCCCATTTTTGCTCCCGGTCTCTATCGGCAACGTACGCCGAAAACATCCGTAGCTAATCAAACACCCTTTCCATGAAAAATCAATCAGTCCGGCACTTGTTTCTGGCAATGTGTCTGTCCATAAGCGCCCATCAAATGCTGGCAGGGCCAGCTCCGAAAGCGGTTCGTAAATACACCATCGAGCAGTTTATGAAAACCATCCGGTTTGGTGGATCAGATATTTCGCCGGATGAGCAGAACGTGCTATTCAGCAGCAATCAGGATGGCGTATTTAACCTGTATGAAATTCCGTTCAACGGCACAGGCCAGCCAAAACAACTGACTAACTCTAAAACAAACGCCATTTTTGCCATCGGTTACCTGCCCGACGGGCGCATTCTGTACAGCAGCGACCAGGGTGGAAATGAATTGACGCACATTTATTTGCGCGAAAAAGACGGTGCCGTAAAAGATCTTACCCCCGCTCCAAAAGCGAAGTTCCAGTTTGCAGGTCTCAGCCACGACCGAAAAAGTTTTTTCTACCAGTCGAACCAGCGTAGTCCGGCGGCTTTCGATGTGTACGAAATGGACATGGCTACCCTCACGCCTACCCTGCTTTTCGAAAATCCGGGCGGATTTTTCCCCGGCGACGTATCACCCGACAAGCGCTACATCGCACTGGCTAAAACCATCACGACCAGCAATGGAGATGTGTATCTGCACAATACCAAAACCAAAGAAACCAAACTCCTGACAAAACACACCGGAGACGTAAACAATGGTCCCGAAGGCTTCACACCCGATGGCCGGAAGCTCCTCATCTCTACCGATGAAGGAAACCAGTTTTCGTACGTCAAGTCTTACGACCTGGTCACGGGTCAGAGTACTGTTCTCGACAAAGCAGACTGGGATATTTCTGGCGATAACCTGTCGTACAAGGGCCGTTATCGGGTTTTGTCCATTAACAACGATGCCCGCACGGAACTGAAAATCATTGACACCCGAACCAATCAGGCTATCAAGATGCCCGCCTTACCGGGTGGCGATATCAACGGCGTAAACATTACCGACAGCGAAGGCCGCATGACTTTTTTTGTCAACAGTTCTAACTCGCCCGCTACCCTGTATTCGTACGATTTCAAATCTGGTAAGGCCACTCCATTAGTACGCGGCCTGAATCCTGAAATCGACGCTGCCGATCTGGTTTCGGGTGAGGTGATTCGGTACAAATCGTTTGATGGCATGGAGATACCCGCCCTGCTTTTCAAACCCAAAGACGCACGGGCGGGTGATAAGCTCCCAGCCATTCTATCCATTCATGGTGGCCCCGGCGGGCAGACCCGGCTCAACTACTCCCCGCTCGTTCAATACCTGGTCAACAACGGTTATGTGGTGATGGCGGTGAATAACCGGGGCAGTTCGGGCTATGGCAAAACGTTTTATGCCGCCGATGACCGTAAGCATGGCGATGCCGACCTGAAAGACTGCGTTGAATCGAAGAAGTTCCTGGCCGCAACCGGTTACGTCGACCCGGTCAAAATCGGTATTATGGGCGGGTCGTACGGCGGTTACATGACGCTGGCCGGGTTGACCTTTACGCCCGACGAATTCGCAGTAGGGGTCGATATTTTCGGGGTAGCCAACTGGTTGCGCACGCTGAACAGTATGCCCGAATGGTGGGGTCCGCAGCGCGAGGCTATGTTTAAGGAAATCGGCCATCCCAAAACGGACTCGGTGGCGCTCTACAATAAGTCGCCGTTGTTTCATACGGAGCGCATCAAAAAGCCATTGCTAGTCATTCAGGGAGCCAATGACCCACGGGTGCTGAAAATTGAATCAGACGAAATTGTGGCGAATGTGAAGAAAAACGGCGTACCGGTCGAGTACGTCACCTTCCCGGATGAAGGACACGGTTTTGTGAAGAAAGAAAACGAGATAACGGCCTACAAAGCGGTGAAAGAATTTCTGGATAAATACCTGCGCGGGCCGGGACAGTAGCCCAGTCGAAGTAGACGAACAGCGACCAAATCCTGCAAACGCCAATCCTTTTCGCTATTTTTGCGGCCTTATTAACGGGTCAACTCGCTGATTGACCGACTTGGTACCACTTTTATGCTCCTGAGCGAACAAGAAATAAACCGCCGACAAAAGCGCGAAGAACTTATGCGGATGGGCATTGACCCCTACCCCGCTGCCCTGGTTGATGTAAATACCACCATTGCCGACATCAAAGCCCGGTTTCTGCCCGACCCCGAATCGACGGTGGAACCCGAAATGAACCTCTCCGACGATGCCCGCTGGGGCAACGTTCAACTAGCAGGCAGGCTCATGGGCTTTCGAATTATGGGTAGTGCCTCTTTTGCCGAAATGCAGGACGCTACCGGGCGGATGCAACTCTATTTCCGGCGTGATGACCTTTGCCCCGGAGAAGACAAAACCCTCTATAATACCGTCTTCAAAAAACTGCTGGATATTGGTGATATCATCGGCATTCGGGGTTACGTATTCTCGACCAAAACCGGCGAACTCTCGGTTTATGTCAATGAATTCACAATCCTGAACAAAGCGCTGCGTCCCCTTCCGGTGGTGAAAGAAGTGATGAATGAGCGGGGGGAGAAAGAAACGTACGATGCCTTTACGGACCCCGAACAACGGTACCGCCAGCGCTACGTCGACCTGATTGTAAATCCTCACGTACGCGATGTGTTCGTCAAACGGACGAAGCTGGTGAACTCTATTCGTTCTTTTTTGAGTCAGAAAGGGTATCTGGAAGTCGAAACACCCATTTTGCAGCCTATTCACGGGGGAGCTACCGCCCGGCCATTCCGCACCCATCATAACTCGCTCGACATGACGCTTTACATGCGGATTGCCAACGAGCTGTACCTGAAGCGGTTAATTGTGGGTGGTTACGATGGTGTTTTCGAGTTTGCCAAAGATTTCCGTAACGAGGGAATGGACCGTACGCACAACCCGGAGTTTACGCAGGTTGAGTTCTATGTAGCCTACAAGGATTACCTCTGGATGATGGATACTATTGAAGAAATGGTGGAAAAGGTAGCGCTGGACGTGGCCGGAACAACCAAAGTAACGGTGGGCGAAAACGTCATTGATTTCAAGCGTCCCTGGAAACGCATGACCATGTTCGAAGCCATTCAGGCTTACACGGGTGTCAATGTGTCAAACATGCAGGAAGCCGAACTACGGCAGGTAGCCGAAAGTCGGGGCATTAAAGTGGATAGTACGATGGGCAAATCGAAACTGATCGACGAATTGTTCGGTGATGCCTGCGAACCCAACCTGATTCAGCCGACGTTTATCACCGATTATCCGGTTGAGATGTCGCCGTTAACCAAAAAGCACCGGAGCAAACCGGGTTTGGTGGAACGCTTTGAAGCCATCTGCAACGGGAAAGAGATAGCCAACGCCTACTCTGAGTTGAACGACCCACTCGACCAGCGCGAACGCTTTGAAGACCAACTGCGCCTGGCTGAACGGGGTGATGAGGAAGCCATGATGCTGGACGAAGATTTTCTGCGCGCTCTCGAATACGGGATGCCTCCAACGGCGGGTGTAGGACTGGGTATTGACCGGCTTGCCATGATTATGACCAACCAGCCGTCTATTCAGGATGTGTTGTTTTTTCCTCAGATGCGCCCCGAAAAGAAAGTGGAGCAGTCGCAGGAGAGCGATTTTGTAACGGCTGGCGTTCCTGTTGAATGGGTTCCGGCGCTGCAAAAACTAAATTTCATGACGGTTGACCAGTTGCAGGCTGCTAACCCGAATAAACTGTTCAACGATTTGGGCGGTGTTCGTAAAAAGCTGAAAATGGACGTACCCATGCCTACGCTTGAGCAGGTGCGGAGCTGGACGGAAAACTAAACGACAAAAGCCCCACTTAAAAACTAAGTGGGGTACTTATTCCGTACGTAAACACTGGAGGGTAAATTAATCGGCTATTTTCTGAACCTTTACGGCATTGAGACCTTTATTGCCGTCGACCACTTCAAACTGTACCCGGTCTTTTTCCCGAATAGTGAGACCGTTCAGGCCGGTAACGTGAACGAAAATATCTCTACTGGTACCATCTTCAACAATAAACCCGTACCCTTTACTCTCGTTGAAAAACTTAACTTCACCCGTTTGCATAAAACCTAAACAATTAAAAAATTAAACATTTCAAGGGTCAGTTCTTAACAAAGAATAAGAAACAGATACTGTTGCATCCCACAGGATACCTAGTTGATAATCAACGAACTTTGTTAAGTATATTCGTGCAACCTGTCTGGCAGTACCATTTGCCGAGTTGCAACACAAAGAAAATAAAAATGTTCTAACTTCAACAGTTTCAATGCTATTTTTTAACCAAATACACTAAGTTTATATTGAGTTTCTATCTGTACAGCAAACAATCTATTAAGAAGTTATTAACCCTTCATCTTATGGCTAACTGGTTAATTATTCGTTTCCTGGCAAAAAAAGTCGACAAATTCCGCTATTTTCTTGAAAGTCAGGCATTTGGCGTATGCACGCGATTAGGAGAGAAGATGAGTATATCAGCCAGCAGCATTCGCCTGTATTTCATTTATACCTCATTCCTGACGATGGGTTCGCCGGTTATTCTTTACCTGATACTGGCTTTCTGGATGGAAATCAATAAACACCTGCGTCGTCATGCCCACCCAACCGTTTGGGAACTGTAATGCGGTAATCAGGAGTGAACAATGAAGCGTATAGACTAATTTGCATTAATTTAGTCTATACGCTTCATTGTTCACCGCTTATCTCCCCAAACGTCTTTTTATCCTCCGCAAAATACTGCCAGACGATACTTTTTGGATAAAGCGATACAGTAGTCGTTTGCTGCTTTTTCAAGAACCGACGCTGCCGATGCAGTTGCGGCAATGCGCCATAGAAAGCAAAGTGTGCCCGTAGAATAGCCCATATATCCGGCCACTGTCCGACTATCATGAAGAGAAGCGACGATGCACCGTCCAGCACCAGGCGCAGAAGTATTTTAGGCCATAGCCACCCGTCGCTCGGCCAGTTTTTGTACAGCATAAATAAGCTGTTACGGTAATTCAGGAACGTTTTCTGGGGATTGGATTTGTGGAGCGTACCACCTCCAACGTGGTAAACCGTCGATTGTCCGCAGGCCCACACTTCATAGCCAAGTTGCTGGACGCGCCAGCACCAGTCTATCTCTTCCATGTGGGCAAAAAAGGAAGCATCGAACCCACTCACCCGATGAAACACCTCGGCCCGTATAAACAGGCAGGCCCCCGTTGCCCAGAACACCCGTCGATTATCATCATACTGCCCGTTATCGGTCTCGAAAGTGGCAAACACGCGTCCCCGGCAAAAAACGTAGCCCATCCAGTCAATAAAGCCACCAGCAGCACCTGCATGTTCAAATAACGAACGCTCACTGTAAGACCGGATTTTAGGCTGGCACGCAGCAATGGCAGGATTCGCCTTCAGCAAGGCCAGCATGGGCGACAGCCAGCCGGGTGTTACCTCAATATCGGAGTTAGGGAGCACATAGTACATAGCTCCCCCATACTGGGTTCTGATGATATCGAGTGCCCGATTGTACCCACCGGCATAGCCTTCGTTTTGGGGAAGTTCGATGACCCGCACGGAGGAGAACGTCGTTTTCAGGTAGGCTACCGATGAGTCGGTGGAGGCACTATCGGCTACGTAAACCGGATGCCCATCGGCATTGGCCAGCACAAGCGGCAGGAATTTGGCTAAAAACGGTTGCCCGTTGTAGTTAAGAATAACAATGGCGAGGATATCCACGTACTGCGTTTCGCAATTTTTGCGTCGATTAATTGTGTACGCCACGACGATCACTATCCAACTCAACGAACAGACCGACTGGCATTACGACACAAACGTACAAACTATTTATGGCATCAGCCCATCCAGATTCAGACCAGGGATATTGGGCAATAAGCCTTCGGTAGCCTGACGCAGATGTTCGCGGGCTTTCGTTTCAATATTGCCCATCGCTTTATTGGTAGCAGCTACAATGAGGTCCTGTAACATTTCGCGATCATCGGGCCGGATCAAGTCAGGGTCGATCTCAATTCTCAGGACATTTTTAAGACCATTGACCGTTACTTTCACCAAACCGGCACCCGATTCGCCCGTTTCGGTAATTGTACCGAGCGTTTCCTGAGCATCTTTCATGCGGGATTGAACTTCCTTCATTTTCCCGAACATATCCATCATATTCATATGCTTTATAGTTAGTGAGTCAATCCGTTGATTAGTCTGTCAGTTGATTAGTTTTTACCGACTAACTCACTAACTAATCAACTGACTGTGTTTATCTGACTAACAACACCGCACCCGTACGAACAGTTTGGAAACTGGTCAGATCAGTTACTTCGATCCGGTACATATATTGCCCCTGCTCGGCCAGTTGCCCCTTTATTCGGCCATCCCAGCCCTGGGTTTTGTCGGTTGTTGTATACACTACCTCACCCCAGCGGTCATAGATAATCATTTTGTACTGGTCAAAATAGATACCTTTTGCTAGGAAGGTATCATTCAATCCATCGCCATTCGGCGAAAAAGCGTCGGGGACCAGAATTTTTGCTTCCCGACGGAAGGTAAAGAAGTTGGAGTAACTAATTGTCCCGTTGGTAGACACAGCAATAATGCGATACCGCTGCGACTGCAGGTTGGGGTCGTTAGGGTCGGGTTCGTAATGGGTGTTGCCACTAATCGGAATTTCGCGTTTGGTTCCGTTTAATGAATCGACTACTTCCAGAATATAGTTGTCGACCAGTTCCGGAGTGAAGGGGGAATCGACAGTCCAGTCAACTCCCTTGTTCGACTTTGACGACAGAAGTACGGTACAAACCGGCTTCGACGGCACGGATGTCAATCCGCAGTTACTCTGATAAGCCACCTGGTAGCAATACGAACTGGCCAACGGGTTGGCACTGTCATCCACAAATGTATTTTTGTTGGCCACTGTACCCACCTGCTGGAAGGGTCCCGACGGGCCGGTTGACCGGCTAATGACGAGGGTATACGTCAGGGGGGCACCCGTTGTGGGGAGGGCCGCAACCAGACGCGGACGGTTGTTTTCGATGGATACTACCACGCTGCCCAGGCTATCGGGCGCATTACTGTTGATTCCCGTTGCACAGATGGGTTGCGACGTGATAATTGTTGGTCCGGCAGTGGCTTCAAGCGAATAGCAGTACTGCGTACCACAAGTGATATTATTGGCATCAACGTACGTTCCGGTAGTCCGGTTGGTTACCTGTCCGTTGACACTTCCGTTGCGGTAAACCCGGTAAAATCGAAACTGCGAAGCGGTACCCGCGTAGGATTGCCAGCTCAGATTGTTCTGTTTATTGGCTGCTGTTACGCTGAGTACCAGGCTGCACACCTCATCCGACGACAGGCCGGCGGTACTACAGGCATCCTGCGCCACTACCTGAAAACATTGCACCTGCTTGGCATCTGCCTGCACCGAGAAGGTACCGGAACCGGACCCTTTCTGGCTCGTTGCGACATAGGTTCCATTTACTTTCTGATAAAGCTGCACGGATAAACCGGAGCCAGCTTGGTAGGTAATGTCAATGGCATTATCGCTGGTGGTTTTCAGCGCCGTAATAATGGGCTGCGTTGCCGCCGATGTAACCGTAATGGGGGGAGCAGTTGTTATCGTTGATCTGCAACTTGCCGGGGCACTATAAATACCCTGCACAGTTATCGTGTACGAGCCGGCGTTGGTGTACGTATGGGATAAATCGACCGCCACATCGGCCCGCGTTTTCTGCTCCCGTACCCCATCACCCCAGTAAATCTCGTAACTATCATACTGCCCCAGTGTGGATGCATCGACTGTAACCGTAGCCCGCCGGCCCGAACACCCCTTCGCTGTGAACTTAACCGGATCAACGGGTAACACCACCACTTCCCGACACAGAATAGTACCGGTAGCCGCCCCACCACCACTTCCAACCTGCACTACGGTGTACGAGCCGGGAGCCGTATAGGAAAACGTTTTGGTAGATGACAGGGTAATTTTATCAACCGAACTCTTGCCATCGTACTGAAAATTGTACCCGGCATTGATGATGGCAGACGGTGCAGTAATGGTGATGGGAGAACCAACGCACACTTTCGCTTTGTCGATGGAAAAGCTACCGGGATACTGTGGATTGATACAAACATTCTGGGCCTGAACCTGTAAGAATCCGCTCAACAGTACTAATATGGCCAGCGTTGATACTGTTCGGTAAGCCAATTTATCGGCTTTCACCCCAATATCAATCAGCACCAATGGTAAAATTTGCACAGAGGGTAATTTTTTATCGTTCGTATAAAGTTACGTCGTTTCTTACTTTGTAGAAAACGGCTTAACAGACATTTTCGCATCTGGCGAAACGTATCTTTCTCTAAATCAGTTTTCAACCAAACAGTGCCTGTTTCCAATCGTCCTGTACGATTGGAGAATGAGCCATCAACGGCAAATGTACAGGTACAGACACGTATAGACGCAAAGAGATGAGCAATAATAGTACCAACTCCGAAACCGGCGGGTCGCCTGTCGATTCGGGTCAGGGGTTACCGCAGGACGGGTTGACACCCATCCGGTTAGATCAAATTGAAGAGGCCATTGCCGATATTAAAGCCGGGAAAATAGTGCTGGTCGTGGATGACGAAGACCGCGAGAATGAAGGCGATATGATCTGTGCGGCCGAGATGATTACGCCCGAAATGGTCAACTTCATGGTTCGGGAAGCGCGGGGCCTCATGTGCGTTCCCCTCACGCAGGAACGTTGCGAAGAACTGGGACTGGATATGATGGTTACCAGTAACACATCGGTTCATACAACCCCCTTTACGGTGTCGGTTGATTTGTTGGGTAATGGCTGCACAACGGGTATTTCGGCTTCCGACCGGGCCAAAACCATCCAGGCACTGGTCGATCCGGCCACCCGGCCCGACGACCTGGGCCGGCCGGGGCATATTTTCCCTTTGCGGGCCGTTGAAGGCGGAATTATCCGTCGGTCGGGACACACCGAAGCGGCCATTGATTTAGCTAAACTGGCGGGCTTGTCGCCAGTGGGTGTGCTGATCGAAGTACTGAATGAAGACGGTACTATGGCCCGATTACCCCAACTGCGGGTACTGGCCGACCGCTTCGGCATGAAGCTGATTTGCATTCAGGACCTGATTGCATACCGGCTCCGCACCGAATCATTGATTCATCGGGAAATTGGGGTTGATATGCCGACCAAATGGGGTCATTTCGACCTGATTGCCTACAAGCAGAGTAACACCGGCGATATACACCTGGCGCTCATAAAAGGAAAATGGGAACCTAACGAACCGGTGTTGGTGCGGGTTCATTCGTCCTGCGTTACGGGCGACATATTCGGCTCCTGTCGCTGCGATTGTGGCGGGCAACTGCATTCCGCCATGCAGATGGTAGAAGCCGAAGGAAAAGGCGTAGTCGTGTATATGTTTCAGGAAGGGCGCGGCATTGGTTTGCTGAATAAGCTGAAGGCCTACAAACTACAGGAAATGGGTCGCGACACGGTTGAAGCCAATCTGGAACTGGGTTTGCCAATGGATGCCCGCGACTATGGCGTAGGGGCGCAAATACTGCGTGACCTGGGTATTCGTAAACTGCGGCTTATCTCGAACAACCCCAAGAAAAGGGCTGGACTAATGGGCTACGGGCTGGAAATTATAGACACCATCCCCATTGAGATATCGTCCAATCCGCACAATGAACGGTACCTCCAGACGAAGCGCGACAAGATGGGACATACCATCCTGAAAGAACCAGTTAACCAGGAACAATAGCCGCTGGTTGTTGTTTATTGGTTGTCGTTCACGGCTGTTCGTCAACAGGTTGACCCCGTATGCTTCGTTGCTTTACGCTAACCACAAACTAACCACAATCCACTATGAATAAGCAATCATTCAAGGAACTCATACAGGGTGACAAACCCGTGTTAGTCGATTTTTATGCCGACTGGTGTGGTCCCTGCAAACAGCAGGCTCCTATCCTGAAACAACTCACCGAGCGGTCGGGCGATAAGGTTCGCGTGATTAAAATTGACGTAGATAAGGCTCAGGCAGCCGCCCAACAGTACCAGATTCGGAGCATACCGACCATGATTATGTTTAAAGACGGTAAGATTGTCTGGCGCCAATCGGGGGTGCAGCCCCTGCACACGCTGGAAGGCTTGGTAAAGCAGTTTGGGAATTAGCCTGCGCTATATCATCTTTTAAACAGACACGACCCGAATGCTGGCATTCGGGTCGTGTCTGTTTTTGTCAAAACTTATTTTTTTTCGAAATTTTGCAGGTTGGTCAACGCGATGACATTGATTATTTTCCACTGTCCGTTTAGCTTTTCCAGCACCCGGCTTTCTTTCGATGTCGTTTTTCCGTGACTATCCAACAGGGTTTGGTCGTACGTAACGAAGGCCATATTGCCATTCTGGTGAATCATATAGTTATCGTTTTGTACCGTAACCTTATCTGACACCTTTTTACTTTTGAACTGGCTGGCAAATTGTTTTTCCAGCTCGCTCCATCCTTTAATCAGCCTGAAATCTCCGCCATACAGGTTAGCAGCGAAGTTTACGTAAGGTGTATGCGCCCAGGCATTGGCCCATTCCGCTTTATCCCGTTTAAAAAAGCCTTCGGTTTCACTACGCAGCACACGCTTTATAGCTTCGTTGTCAGCCTGAGCCAACCCATTCATAACGGTACTTAATACCAGAGTAATTACTACCAGTGATTTTTTCATGACCGTAAGGATTGATGATACAGTCAAGATATAGCAACAAACTATAATAAACAATTATTTTCTTGCACTTTTATACTATCCCATAGATTAAGTGGAAGGTAAAATCAGTAATCCCGGAAAGGAGAAATCCAGTTGGCAGATTGATAGAGTGATAGTTGTGAGAAACCGACATAACGGCTGGTTAACTGCTAGTGTTAACCCGGCAGACTGGTGAGCCAATTTTCACCCGTGCCGCAACCATTTTTGCGTATACGGTGTCATTCTGCCAGATACCTAACTGACCTCGACTTGCTTATTATGCGTATCCTGCTCCTACTCTGTACCCTGCTCACTACCCGGGCGATGGCCCAAACACCCTTTTTGGAGCAACTGGCCCAACACCGGGAAACCTACAAAAAAGAGTTGCTGGATTCGGCGGGCGGCCCGCTGAAAGCAACGACCGATTTAGCGTACGTCCACTTCTACGAACCCGATTCAACGTACCGGGTAATTGCCGCAGTCGAGCGAACCGTAAACGCCGAACCATTCGACATGCCTACGTACAGCGGCAAAACGAAGGAGCATGTAGCCTACGCCGTACTGTCGTTTGTGCTGAATGGCAAGCCGCAGCAGCTAACCCTGTACCGGAGTCTGAACCTGATGAAGCTCCCTAACTACCGGGATTATCTTTTTCTACCATTCAAAGATGCCACGTCCGGCAAAGAAACGTACGGCGGTGGGCGCTACATCGACTTCCGCACAGGCGACATTAAAGACGGGCAAATAACGCTGGATTTCAACCGGGCCTACAATCCATACTGCGCCTACGAGGAAGGGTATTCATGCCCGATCCCTCCCGCAACCAACGTGCTGTCAGTTGCCATTGAAGCAGGTGAGAAAACCTACGAAAAAGACCATTGACGTACGAATCTCGCGGGTGCCATCATCCCCCTAACCGACGGACGAGCAGGGTATTAACCAACTCGAACAGCCCGGCGGGTTTGAGAGTCCGCCAATTGGCAATGTCGAGCGTGCCCCCAAAATTGATGTAGTAATCGAGGTGGTATTTTTTCCATTCCCGCTCAATGAAATCCGGCGAGTGGACGGCTGCAATCCAGCCATCCTCCACTTCCTCAAACCACTCCTCGTAGTAGCTATCATCGGAGCCGTGAAAATTGAGGATGTTCTCACTAACCAGGATAAAATATTTGATACCCTGCTGTAACAGCGGGTCTATTACTTGCCGCTTTAGGTACATAATGTCGTTGTGGAGCGTGTCGTTCCACTCGCCAAAGAGTTCAATTACTACAAACTGCCGGTCGTAATTGGCAAACAGAATTTTGCAGTACAGCGTTTCGGAGCCTATTTCATCCCAGAGTGGGTGAATATAGTAGCCGTAGATTGTGTTCTCATACTGCTGCATGTTATACTCCCGCTCATAAAACGGAGACTGCGCATCTTCCGATGCGGTATAGTATTTCTCCCAGCCATAGAAGGGTTCAATGTCCTGCATAATCAACTAATGGGGGCATGAGGGTAATGCCGGTTTTGTTATCCCAATCGCTCACATAATACATCGCAATAAAAGTTTTTGTTTGCTCTGGTGGATGACTGACCTATCCGTTCTGTTCATCGTCAATCTCCTTCTGTAGGCAACCGGCCTGCCAAACAAAGGTACATTACCCGTTGATTGTATGAAACAGACTACCACTCTACCGAAACTCAATCGGGGTGAAATCGTCCCCGTTCTGACCCAGGTCCGCCAGATGGGTAGGTCACCAGGCCATTGTTACCTGAGCGGTTAGACCCCATAGGCAGCAACCGGGCATTCTGACCGACACGCGTCCTCAGAACGGTTAATTCGGGAACAATCATTCCGGGTTGAACGTATGTAGAGAAGTACCTTTCTTTGAGTTTATGACTCGCCGACAGCATTTCGTTATTATCCTGATTTTGGGGGCACTCTCTACCGTCAGTCCCTTTTCCATCGACATGTACCTGCCGGGTTTTCCGGCCATTGCCCGCGATCTTCACACTTCCATTTCCCAGGTTCAGCTATCCCTAACGGCGTACCTGGTCGGTATTTCTATCGGGCAACTGTTGTACGGCCCCCTGCTGGACCGGTATGGCCGGAAACGGCCCTTGTACGCGGGTTTGGTCGTTTACCTGCTGGCGTCTATCGGTTGCGCGTTCAGCACATCCATAGAAACGCTGATTGCCATGCGGCTACTTCAGGCACTGGGCGGTTGTGTGGGGCTGGTGGCGGCACAGGCACTGGTGCGGGATTTATTTCCGGTTTCGCAGATTGCACAGGTTTTTTCGCTGCTTATTCTCGTCATCGCCGTTTCGCCCATGATTGCTCCAACCATTGGTGGTTACGCTACTGTGGCGTTCGGCTGGCATTCCATTTTCCTTATCCTGGCCGTCATTACCGCTTTTATGCTGGTTGGTATCTATTTTGCCCTGCCCGATGGCCGACAGCCGGATGCTTCCCTATCGCTGCGCCCGCAGGCAGTACTGGGAAGTTTTCTTACCGTTATAAAGCAGCCTCAATTTCTGATTTATACGCTGGTTGGTGGCATTGCTACGTCAGCCCCCTTCGCCTATCTGGCGGGTTCGTCCGATGTGTTCATGAATATTTATCACGCCAGTGCGCAGGAGTACGGCTGGATTTTCGCGCTCATGACCATCCCACTAGTGGCACCAACGCAACTAAACCGTTTTTTCCTGAAACGATACAGCAGCGAGCAGATCATTCTGGTTACGCTCACGTATCAGTCAGTCGTTGGGCTATTGATGGTCCTCGGCACCTGGGCGGGGTGGTTTGGCGAGGTTGGCCTGATTGGGATGTTGTTTCTGTTCCTGGCCGGACAGGGCGTAACCGGCCCTAATGCCGCAGCCTTGTCTCTGGCTCCGTTTACGCGGCATGCCGGTAGCGCGGCCGCACTGATGGGTAGTTTCCGGATGGGTTTTGGCGCACTGGTTTCGGCTACGGTCAGTTTTCTGCACAACAATACTGCCATACCGATGGTAGGCGTCATGACAGGTTGCGTTGTGGGCGGACTGGCTGTCCTGCTCATTGGGCAGCGGGTCGTTCAGTATCGGCTTACACACCGAAGCAGCCATGAGCCACTGACGGAGGTTGTGTTGTAGGATAAAAGAAACAGGACTCCAAGCTTCCTTACGATTGATCATCAATCGGGCCGTATTTGGCTTCGCGAATAGCGATCCACTCCCTGGCAGTACCACCTTTGGAGAAATGATCTTCTTCATCCTGGATTTCCTGATCCCAACTGAACTCGACCGTAAACTGACCCTGAGCTGTCAGGTCAATCTGTAGTCGGTTGGCGGGTGGCTCTCCCGCGGTTTTCCGTTGCAGATACAATTCCTGGACGGCTTCGGTGGCTTCATCCGGGAAATCGGTAGATAAAACGTCCAGTTCACCCGCCGGGGTCAGGTAATGACCATCCAGTTCCATCTCCAGTCCGTCAGACAAAAACTGCGCGTTCAGCCGGGCAATAGTCCATTCGTCCGGAATGATGGCACTGATGGCATCGGTCAGTACATCGTAAATTTCATTCGTTGTCATACGTCATAAAAGAGGGGTAATCAGAAAATAGTTCTGCCCGGCAGGGTCTGGTGAACCATACCGGGCAGAATAAAGAGACAGTCAGTACTAGTTTTTTACCTGTACCGGCAGGTCTTCCAACTGGGCATAACTTAATTTCCAGCTATCGTCTGCTACTTTTTTCCAGAGAAGGATGTAGTTCCCCTCACCAAAGGCGTGCGGATCGGCCGGATTGACCGGCATCACATCCACTGAAAACGTACCTGCTTCGTAAGCGGTCTTCGTATCAGTACCGGAGCTTACTACGTTCGTTTTCAGGTCGCTCAGAGTAGGCAGGGTTTCGCGTACCCACTTCTCGGCCACTTCCGCCTTTCCTTTGAAATGCGTGTTACCTTGCAGGAATTCGGCATCATCGGCCAGCAGATTCGTTATTTTGGCCGCATCCTTGTTGTTCCACGCATCAATAAACTGCCGGTTTAAATCCTGAATGTTAACAGTATCGGTGTCAGTGGTTTTTGAGCAGGATGCAAAAAGTGCAGCCACAATGAGCATACGGAAGAAGTTCATAGTTGTAAAATTTATAGTGAATGACAAAAAAAGTACACTGCCCCACGTAATCGGATGAGAGCAGTGTACCAGACCAGATAAGATTACCAGCTTTTCCGACGATACTCAGAAGTTGGATAGGGCGACAGTGGATCACCATACGTATCGTTCACCAGAAAGCCAGACTTGTATACGTAAGCAACCGGCTTACCCGCTTCCATCAGGCTTGCAGCCTGCATGTTGGGGTTATTGGCCGCTACCGTTGGGCTGGCGGCTCCTCCTGCTACTGAATTTGGTACGCCAGTTCGCTGAGCTACGGCCCGCGCCTGTTCGGACTGATTGGCAGTAGCCCGGTCGGCAGCGGCCTTTTCGGCCGCGGCTCTATCCGCAGCTGCTACGCGGGCTCTCTCGGCGGCAGCAACCCGGGCAGCTTCGGCCGCCTTCTTTTTATTGTCAATACGCTTCCCGATAGCATACCCGGCTGCTCCGCCCGCTACACCACCAACAACGCCACCAACCACACGATTCCGTTTATTGATGATGGCCCCGGCAGCAGCACCTGCACCGGTTCCGATGGCGGTACCCGTTGCCTGCGGGCTCCAGCGTCTTTTTGACTTCTTACCGATGGCGTAGCCGCCCGCTCCTCCAACGATACCACCGACAACACCACCAACGGCGCGATTACGCTTATTGATGGCAGCCCCTGCGGCAGCTCCGGTAGCAGCACCGATAACGGCACCATTGGTTCCGGTGCCCCAGCCTTTGATAACCTGAGCCTCAACCGGCTGACCTAGTATAGTGATTGCCAGCACAATTACTGTAGCAATCGAATTGGTCTTTTTCATAGCGTTTCTTAGTTTACGTGAGAACAATGGCTTTCAAATCCCAATTAACCTGATCGGTACGGCCATTGTTTTGCATAAGATTGTTTCTGCAACGGATGGTTTAACCGGACTGACACGTATCAACTTGTCAGGAAACAGAAAGATGGCAGATGACTGTATGTAGACGACAGGGATAAAATTGGTCACTAAGGCACTCTGGAGCCACGGAAGCCTCAAATCAGTACCCCTGCAAATCGAAGTCAGCCGCGTCAATCTGCTCCACCCGTTTGCCCATCTTTTTCTGGATGATATAAAAATGATGATCATCATCCGGGGTAATGAGCGAGATTGCTTTCCCTGCTGCTTCGGCCCGGCCGGTTCGGCCAATCCGGTGAACGTAATCTTTAGGCGAGCGGGGCAACTCGAAGTTAACGACGTAGGGTAGCAACGGAATGTCGATACCCCGCGACAGCAGATCAGTGGCAATCATCACGGTCAGCTTACCCGCTTTAAAGTCACGGAGTACCTCCGTCCGGATGCTCTGCCCCTTCTGACCGTGGATAGCAGCCGCCTGAATCCCATTCTTGTTGAGCTTAACGACCAGGTTGTCCGCCGTTCGGGTAGAGGACACAAACACCAGCACCTGCGTCATGTTGCCGGTTTTTATCAGGTAGCGCAGCAGTGGCCCCTTCCGCTCCAGACTGGTTTTGTAGGCTAGCTGGCTGATTAGTTCGAGGTTGGGGGCTTCTTCCTCGATGGCTTCTACGCGAACCGGCAACCGAAGCCACTTCTCGTTGATGTCCTGAATGGAGTCGCCTAGGGTGGCGGAGAAAAGAATCGTCTGCCGCTTTTTGGGGAGTCGGTCAAACAGCTGGCTCATCTCCTCATCGAAACCCAGTTCAAGCATTTTATCGGCCTCATCGAGCACCAGAATCTCCACGCCCGACAGGCGTAACGCCCGCTGCGACAGTAAATCCAGCAGTCGGCCGGGGGTGGCCACGATAATGTCGGCCCCGTGTACGGCAATCATCTGGGGGTTGATGGCTACCCCTCCAAACACCGCTACAGTTTTTACCTTCGGGAACAGATGTATGCTCAATTCCTGAAATACCCCGGCTACCTGCGCGGCCAGTTCGCGGGTGGGCACCAGTACCAGCACACTGGGGCTGGCCCCTGTCGCTTCTTTCGTCCGGTGAAACAGTTCCAGGATCGGCAGTACGAACGCGGCCGTTTTGCCCGAACCGGTTTTGGCGATACCCAATATATCCTTACCGCGCAGAATGGACGGAATGGCATCCCACTGAATAGGATATGGGCGGGCATACTCCTGCTCCGCTACGGCTTTTAGCAGGGGTTCCGATAGGCCAAGTGCCTTGAAAGACTGTTTATTTTTTTCCGCTCCGCTTGATGGGTCGTCCATATTTCAACATTTTTTCGGCTGCGTGATCGCGCCGGACGTTTACTTTCTTGTTTTTATCGAGTTTTTCGTGAAAAGCCGGACCGACATCCTCCCGTTTGGGGGTTTTGATATCCGGTATTTTCATGTACACGTTCGGCTTCTCCTCCTCCGTGAGCACGTCGGATATGGCCAGATGTTCCGGTAGGGGCAGCACCGGAATCGGGTAGTTCATCAGGGTTTCGATAGCCGCCAGTTTCTCTTCGTCCCGGGGGGTAATGAAGGCAATGGCAACCCCATCCACTTCGGCCCGGCCCGTCCGGCCAATCCGGTGAATGTAGTTCTCCGGCACTTCGGGCAAATCGAAATTGATAACGTGCGATACTTCGGCTATGTCCAGCCCACGGGCAATAATATCCGTAGCAATCAGCACGCGGTACACGCCCGACTTAAACCGGTCAACAGCCTCAAAGCGGAGATTCTGCGCCTTGTTGGAGTGGATGATACCTGTCTGCTCCGAAAAATCATCATCCAGTTGTTCGTGCAACTGATCGGCCAACTGTTTGGTGGCCACAAAAACCAGTACTTTGTTCATCGCGGCATCCTTACGGAGCAGCCGTTCCAACAGATTGACTTTCGTATGGAAGTTGGGCACCTGATAGGCCGTCTGGGCAATGTTTTCCAGGGGTGTTCCCACCGGGGCCGCTTCCACCCGAATGGGGCTGTTGAAAAACGTTTCGATCAGTTTTTCCACATCGGTGGTCAGGGTAGCGGAGAACAGCAGGTTTTGCCGTTTGGGGGGCAGGAGGTCCAGAATAATTTTCAGCTGCGTACGAAAGCCCAGATTCAGCATTTCGTCTACTTCGTCGATTACCAGTTTTTTAACCGCTTTCGCCTTCAGCACGCCACTCGTCAGTAAATCGACCAGCCGACCGGGCGTGGCCACCAGTATATCCATGCCCTGCAACACCTGGGCTACCTGCGGCTTCATGTTGACGCCACCGTACACCCCCACCGCCGTCAGGTTCAGGTATGTTGTCAGCTGATTTACCGTTTCCAGTACCTGTACCACCAGTTCCCGCGTGGGAACAATGATGAGCAGCTGGGGTAATTTCTCCCTGGAAAATGTTAACTGGCGCAGGCAGGGCAGCAAATAGGCCAGCGTTTTCCCCGTACCCGTCTGGGCCAGTCCGCACACATCCCGACCCGACATCACCACCGAAAAAACGTGTTGCTGGATGTGGGTGGGTGTTGTATAGCCCATATCATTCAGGGCATTCAGCAGGGGTTTGTTTAAATTTAATTCGTCAAATGTCATAATCAGGCTGTCGTCTACCAGCCCGCAAAGGTACGGCTAATCAGTGAGCTACCGTTATAACCTCCGCTATGTCAGGCTGATTGTGCGGTCGAAAGGGGTGAAACCGGTCACGTAAACGCTGGGGGCATCCATAGCGGGCAGCGCACCCCGTAGCTGAACATTTCTGTGGGTTGCCGGTTCGGGACCCGCCTGCTCTGACCCAAATGTGATAGTATCCTTTTTGACGGTGTACGAGCCGGAACCTGTCAGCAGGTACGCATTAGCCCGCGTCGGGTGAGCGGTGACCCCCGCGAACGTGCCGCCCGGACGAAAAATCAACTCGAGGTCAACGGGCACTCCGTCGGTTCCGGCGATTGTAATGCGGGCCTGTACCCCATTGGCCTGTTCGCTGATGGTTACCGTTGTCTGGAGTTTTTGCACTTCGCTCTGGGCCCGGTTGGTTCGCGGCATCTTTTCCCAGTCCCCATCGGGCGGAATCTGGTCGGGCGGGTAAGGCTGATAGTACGGTCCGTCCAGTGCCTGCGTGAGCACCCAGCTATCTCCCTGCTGTTCGATCTTTTCGGTCTGAAACTGCCCCTTGCCAAAAAACGAACTAGCCACCCGGATTCCCTGCAACACGGCATCGCCCTTATGAAAGGTTAGCCAGACGGGGTTAGCCGACAAAATGGTACTATCCCATCTACCGCGACGAATGCGCACCAGCCCCGAGTGGGGATAGATTTTTACGTAACTGGTGGGTAACAGCTTCATAGTTGGTAATTCCTGCCACAGGGTGGTGTCTTCCAGCAGGTAATCGAGCAGATAAACGGTTTTAGGCATGGCCGTTTTTTCAATCAGTCGGCACATGGCCGCCATCTCGCCGTCGTTGTCGTGAATCGCCATGTATCGGTAGGGCAAATAATACCCTTCCAGCGTACCCACCTGCGCTTTATCCTGCCGACCGGAAGCCTCCGAAACCACCTCTCCGTTTGCATGAACATAATACATGGTCATGGCCAGATTCCGGCGAACGTAACCCAGCAGTTCCGGCTTTTTCAGTCCTTTGGCTATTGTAATCAGCAGCCTATTGGTCAGGGGTGAGTATATTAACGTACTGCGCTCGTTGTATTGCCCGTCGCTGTCCATGTCGATGTGTTCGGCCAGCCACTGGTTTATCCGGTTCACGTACCGGGCATCCGGCCAGCGCTCGTTTAGTTTGGTTAGCGCTGCCGACACCACCCAGCGGTGATTAGGGGTATGGATACCGCCCACCGTCAGGGCCTCCCCCGCCCGAAGCAGAAACGTGTTGAATGTGACCAGCACGGCCTCCCGCTTGGGTGTACCCGACTGCTCCAGTAAGGTATAAGCGGGTACCAGCCGCTTCACGATAAAACCCGTATCGGGCGTCGAATGAAAATTGGTAGCGGGCAAATCGAGTGTTCCATCGGTATGCTGCGCCGTCAGCAGGTAGCCCAGTGCCAGGTCGATTTGCTGTAGTAAGTCAGCCGACTGGTAAAACGGCGACTCCAGGCAGGAAATAGCACAGGAAGCCCGACGAATGAAATCGGCCGTCGACTGCGGATTGGGGATGCCGTCCCCATCGGTTACGGCACCCAGAAACGGCCCGGCTTCGCGCACCCGATACGCCTGTATCGACGTCAGCTGCTGGTCGTTCAGGTGAATAAGGTCACGCAGCCAGTCGGGTTTTACGGGCAGGGGAACAACCGGCGAAAAAGCCACTGCGGGTAGCGTTGGCACCGCACAGAGCGCAACGGCACTGGCGCGCACAAAATTTCTTCGATCCATTGTCCGGGCATTTTAGGGCTAAAAGCGCGGTTGGCCCGGTATCTAATAGAACCGCTATTGGATGGGTACCGCGTTAAATGGCGGGAAACCAGTGATAGCCGGGTCAGGAACCGCCTTAACCCGGCGTTTTCCCTTACTTTTAGGGCATGATAACCCCACAGCAACAGGCTCAGATACTGGAAAGTCTGGGCATTACGGCCCTGAATCCGATGCAGGAAGCCGCCCGCGACGCCATCGGTCAGGACAATGACACGTTTCTTATTGCGCCCACCGGCTCCGGCAAAACCCTTGGCTTTCTGCTACCCATCCTGGGTCTGCTCGATGCCGACAGCAATTCCGTGCAATGCCTTGTGCTGGCACCCACCCGCGAACTGGCCATGCAGATTGAGCAGGTGTGGAAAAAAATGGCGACGGGTTTCAAAGTGAACGTGTGCTACGGGGGGCACCCGATGGAAACCGAAATCAACAACCTCAGCAATCCGCCCGCCCTGTTGATTGGTACGCCCGGCCGCATCCGGGACCACCTTACCCGGCGAACCTTTTCCCTGGATGGCATTAAAACGCTGGTGCTGGACGAGTTCGATAAGGCGCTGGAACTGGGGTTTCAGGATGAGATGGCCTTCATTGTCCGGGGGCTGCGCAACCTCAGGAAGCGGGTGCTGGTTTCGGCTACGGCGGGTATTCCCATCCCAGCCTTTATCCGGCTCCAGTCGCCCACTACACTGTCGTTTATGCCCGAAGATGAAACACCCCGGCTGACGGTGAAGGTGGTGTACTCCGAAGCGAAGGACAAGATTGACACGTTGTTTCAGTTGCTTTGCTCGCTGGGCCCCGAAGCCGCCCTGGTGTTCTGCAACCACCGGGAAGCCGCCGAACGAACCAGTGCCCTGCTCAATGAGGATGGGCTATACACCACGTTTTACCACGGCGGCATGGAACAGGCCGACCGCGAACGGGCACTCATCCGGTTCCGGAATGGCAGCGTCAACGACCTGGTCACTACTGATCTGGCAGCCCGTGGGCTGGACATTCCGGAGATGAAAAATGTCATTCATTACCACCTGCCCCTACAGGCGCATGAGTTTGTGCATCGGAATGGCCGCACGGCCCGCATGATGGCATCGGGCACGGCCTACGTTATTCTGCATCGGAATGAACCGCGCCCGGCTTACCTGGACGACTCCCTCGAAACCATCGACCTGCCTACCGATTCCCAACCCAAACCCACGTTACCCGCCCCCCCCGACTTTGTGACGCTCTACGTGAGTGGCGGCAAAAAGAACAAACTTAACAAAGTGGATATCGTTGGTTTTTTCTCGCAGAAAGGTGGCCTCGACAAAGGTGACCTAGGCCGCATTGAGGTGCAGGACTTCATCTCCTTTGCCGCCGTAAAAACAGCCAAAGTAGACGCGTTACTGGAGCGTGTAAAAGACGAAAAAATGAAGGGAAAGAAGTATAAGATTGAGGTAGCGAGGTAGAATTAGTAATATTCAGAGTATCCGACCATTTATCATAAAAGTCTATATGAGGCATAGTGGGCAACTAAAAGTTAAAAGAGTAGAGATTTTCTCTAGAAATAACTTTTGAGCATACCCCATGCCCCACTATTTCAAACCATTTCTTTCCAGAGCTAGAAATTAATGCACTAAAGACCAAGTTTTTGTACTCTTTTGATACTCTTATAATGAATAGACAATCACTTATAGGAATTCTACCTTTTTCTATTAAACATACTTTACCAATACACCTTTTACCAACACGAGTTACTATAATATCGCCATCTACTGCATAAATTAGCCGGTTATCTTCATCAAAAGAACTATTTATTCTCAAAATTTCACCTTCATTATAACTAGTCGAATGAAGAAATTCTATATTTCTCTCGTTTAATTCTTTTGTAGTTCTGTTACTTCTTATGATTGTAGCGTTAATATCCCTTAGGTTTTTGTTGGTGGGAATTCTATCGTTAACCATCCAATTTGTGTATGTATAGTCCATCCTTTCATATAACATTGCAGACTGAACTAAAACTTTATGACTACATATGCCTTGTTTATCTGCACAAAGTAATTCGACTTCATAAGAATTAATTTTAGTTCTTTTCTCTATGATAAGTATATGTGTCTTTGCTTCTGTTTTTTTAAATATATTAGATGGTAACTCAATAATAGACTTTATAGTGTATTTATTGAGTAATGCTTGTCTAACGGGTTCAAATACTTGACTAGTAACTAAGCCGTCAGGTATTATAATTCCTAATTGACCTCCCTGTTTGAGTAATAAAAGATTGTTTGCTAGAAATATTAAATCAGCCGTTACAAATGGTAAAGAATCCACATGGGGTAAGCTAACAGATTCAAAAAGTTTAATATACTTTTCCTTTTCAGCAACTCTATAATATGGAGGGTTGCAAATCGCGATGTCGATTGTTCCAACCTTTAGAGGAAAAGGACTATTCACGTCTAAACCATCAATCTTAGAAATTTGAGCAAAAGGAAGATTTGTCCTTGTTGTTTCTATTCTTTCGAGATCTATATCACAACCCCAAAACGAGGCATCATTCCATTTGTTATAAGCAGCAACAGTTAACGAACCATTGCCTATACCTAAATCTACAATAGATTTCGGTTGGTGATAACTTATCGAATTTATAAGTAATTCTGAAAAGACTATTTCAGTATAATGTCTGTCAAGAACTTCCATTTGACGGAATTAGGTGATATTGTACAAATGCCATTTACCAACATCTATGCCTCTTCCTGTTTTCTTTTGAGGATGGTCATATAGAACTGCAACTTTATTCTTAGGTTTACTAGCAAGAAATAAACATGCCCCTATGCTCATTGGTTTTGTGGCTAATGGTACAACAAACAGTTGGTCGTCTTCATCTAGCCCTTGGTAGGTCGTACTGAGTTTATCGAAAACCGCCATAGGATTGGTTGCACCACAAAAGTCTATGTCCCTCATCATATCTTTTGCCTTCATTATATGAATGTTATTGGCGAATGAATCCATTTCCCACCCGGGTTTAAACGCAGGAAGCCCAAAAATACACTTACAACGTTTACTTATTATTTCGGAATCCTCGATCACACGGTCCATCCTTTCTGCTTCGAAACCACATAAAAATACAACCTTTTGGTGAACCTCGTTGTCGATAGTTAGTGCGTGACCGGGTACTGCTTCGTATCCTTTAGTTTGTATTGATAAATCAAAATCTCTGAAATGTAACAGACTGTTACGTTGTCGTTTACTGTATGAAGCAGGCTCAATGTACAAGATTGAAAAATTGTGGTTATTTATATCAAATAAAAGTTGAAGCAAAAGAAGTAGTTCAACGAAACCAATAGTTGTAGCATCAATTAAAACATTACTATCGTTCAACTGCGGCAAGTTGTTTTCGAGGTCGTCCACTGGAACTTGGTTATCGTTAATCTGTATTTCAAATTCTCCAGGAACGTAGTTGAGAAATATGACTGAAGCAACATTGGTATTTATGTAGTTTATTGCTGCGTTACCTCTATCATCAATAGGTTCGCCGACGAATGCAATATCGTAGTTTGAAAAACTAATTTCGTGTATACTGTCACCAAACTGAATATTAATCTTCATTGAAGCGTTTTTTAAAATATTCGAAAAGTGGTAGTTTAGAATCTTCAAGTATTACATCAAGATACTTTGATTTTTTAGCCAAAAGTTCTTTAAATGCAACATCATTTCCACTTACAATTGTAATTAGTTCGGATTCTCTCATTTCGGCTCTCCTCTTTTTTCGAAAACTTATGTCGAAATAAGGTGTATAGATTGGATTTAAGGTGTATTCGCTTTCTTCAATTTCTGGATTCCTCGAACCACCTTTTCTCTTGGTTAATTTTACTTCATACAAGACAGACCACTTTATACATTCCGAGATAAAGGATCTTATTTCAAGGTTTGAAATTCCGTTTTTTATTGAAAAATGATTCTGCTCTGGTTCACTTTGAGATGGATTTCTTTGTTGTACTGCAAAGTACATACCAAGTCGTACAATAAATTTATGTATTGCTACTCCGTTGTTACCGAATTGATTAATCTCTTTTAAAAGACTTGTACTTGCTTGCTTAGCCCCCTCAGCTTGTTTCTCAGGTTCTACAGGTTTATAATATGCACTGCCATCTATTGTGAGGTCGATATTAATCGATCGATTACACAATTCTAAAAAATGCCTGATATTAGAACGTGACATTTTACAGAAAGTATTAAAGCCAGAATAAACCTTACATTGTCTTGGTAGCGGTTCATAGATAAATAGTATACATCCTACTAAATTGTTATCTACCCACCCTGTATTTCCTGTAAAATTATTATCTTGGTTGGATTTTAGTTTCTCAAACTCTTCAATAATAAGACGTTCCTCAAGGCTTCTGTTTAGTAATGCAAACATTACTACTGTAGCACTAGGATGTTCTTTTGAGATGAAGTCTTCAGCATTTCTTTTTGATTGTTTGCTGTCTAAAGCATTGTTTATTAATTTAACAAGTCTTTTGTATAGAGTTACATCGTTTAATATTTCGTTCGCAATTTCTGCGTATGTTGGGCTAGGGAAGTACTTCTTAGCATAGTCAGTAACTCTTTTCTTGTAGTTTTCGTTACGTCTGCTAACGATTGCTTCGCTAGAAGAACTTCTTAATACATCGCGATCTATTGGCAGATCACTTATTTTGTCAAATAATCTTAAAAATAGTATTTCAGCAGCAAATAAATTAAATACGCTATTGTCATCAAAGTATGCTTCCAGATCGTATTCTCTGTAATCGTGAATACTTACAAGTTGTTCATTACCTATTGTGGATTTATTATTAAAAGCCTCTCTCTTCATTGCTATATTAAATACAAGAGGAGGTTCACTATGTTTAAGCCAAGTATTAATTAAACATTGTTGATCTTTTAGTAAGTTTTCGTACTCGTCTATGTAAACATAATAAGTAGCATTTTTAAATATTGTATTTTTTTCATAAATGCAATTTATTAGTTCTGTCGCAAATCCTTTAGGTAAAAAAATAGGTATTTCGTACCTTTTGAAGTTACTAGCCCACAATTGAAATTGATTATATAGCTTATTTATAGATCTTTTTAAATTATTAATATCCCCTGTTATTTCAGGGATAAAATCTTTCAGGTTTGAAAAGTCTATTTCTTCCAAGTGTGTCTGATCAAACTCTTTATATGATGACGATGCTATACTTTCTAAACTCTTGATTACTTCTCTACTGATTACTAATGTTGACATATGCTCAAAAGCAGATTGCCACTCAATCTCATCTATACCCCTTTTTGTTAGTATTTTTGCAAATTGCGTATCTATCTTCCAGTATATACCAATATGTTTAATCGATATATCATTATTGAATTTCCTTTTTAGTGAGAATTGTGATTGATGGCATAAATATCTTAGTAACATTGTTTTGCCACAACCTCTTCCTCCAACGATTACACGTGGTTTTTTTGCTGATAAAAGGTCAAGGTTATCATAGTATGGAGGAATAACGAATTCGTCCCACAGATCATATCCAAGTTCTTCCGCTCTGTTTTGAGCAATAGGATTATCTATTTGGTTTGTCATCATCTAGTAAATAAAGGATTCCAACCATCTCTATTATGATATAAAACAGGCAGAGAGTTATTTGGACAAGCGTGTTCAAATAAATATAAAAGTCCTAACTTTCCGTAACCCTTTTTAACCCTTTTAGAAACGGTACCTAATTTAGCTACAATTAAGTTCGAGTATAGTCTTTCGATTTCTTGATCCAGTTGTGGTTCTAAACCAAAATTGAAGAATGAGTGTGTTGAATCTAGTTTTTCAACATAACATAATTTGATATCAGGAAAAGATGCACTTATCTTATTAACAGCGGTTTCATGAATTGTTAGCGGTGCAAATATTATATAACTAGAATTCAATTGAATCTGGTCACATTCACTGTGTACGTCACAAAAGGTTTTCCCTGTACCAGAAATATCATCTATAAAGATGAATGTTCTCACGTTTTCATTGGTGTAAGCATTGTCTATGCTTTCTGGTGTGATGATGTATCTATCTTTTATACGCAGATTTCTTCTAATGTATCTGCCCATTATATATGCTCCTTTAGTAGGACCATCATTTCTCTTTAATGCTAGTACTATTCGGATATTAGGGTCCGCTACTTCGCTTCTAAGACATTCGGGGAATGATTTTAATGCATTAGGTGGAGGTGGATTTAGTCTAAAAGTGTTATTTATGTTTTTATATATATTATCCTCCAACATTGCTATTGTTTGTGACTTTGATCGATATAGGAGAGAGTCTAAAATGCATGCCCTTAAGAATTTTTCTTCATCCGTGCTGAAGTTTCTTCTCCATAATCTGTATTGATCAAGGCTAATTCCCTCCCATATTCTATAATCAATTAAATCTTGACACCTTTCATCAATAGACTGATCATACAACTTCCAGCTATTAGGTAATGGCATTGTATAAATTTATTTTGATGTGATTATTTGGTATAGTTTATGGTAATGCCAAATAAGCGATAAATTATTGACACTTACTCTTAACTTGAAAATTGTTTGTAAATAAAAAAGCCACTTACTGCTTTTACGCTGTAAGTGGCTCACTATCAATGCTCCCGAAGCTGGGCTCGAACCAGCGACCCTCTGATTAACAGTCAGATGCTCTAACCGACTGAGCTATTCGGGAATTTTATCGGTTATTGTGGTGCAAAAGTAAGGTGAAACACGATACTACGCAAGAACAGGGCAAAAAAAAGTAATGCCTATAAACGACCCGGCGTTGTAGTGGGATCGCCCCCGTAGTGAGGTACGTTTTGCAAAATCAGGTCTTTAATACGCTGGGCATCGCCCTTGGTGAAGTTTTCGAGCACAATCTGAGGCCGGGCGCGGGGAATAACCCGTACCGTAGCGAAAAACAGTCCGTTGTCAATCTCGACCCCGGAAATGTCGGAGTAGAAAACGAAGTTATCGGTGCCGCCAATGAGTTTCTTCTCCCGGAAGGTGACGCCCTTGTCGGTAAACTCGACCTCGTCACTCCGGATCGGGTCTTTAAAACTGCTGCTTCGAAATTTCTCGTTAGACATAGGATTGGGAGTATTGGGAGTTAGGAGTTGCTATTTTTTAGGTATATAAATCAGTTTCTTGGTTTCAAAAAAAGGCTCCTCGAAATAGTCTGAAAGGTCGTACACGCGGTAGCGGTCCGTTATCTCAGACAGTTCTTCACTGAGGTCACCCCCTTTCAGGTACAGAACCCCGTTAGGGCGGTCATTGTTACCTGACTTGTGGATTTTGTACCGCATCCAGCCCAGAAAAGGCTTCAGGCGCGTTACGGCCCGGCTTATCACAAAGTCGTATGTAGTACTCAGTTGCTCCACGCGGGCCTGCTCCGCCTTCACGTTTTGTAAACCCAGCGCACTGGCCACCTCCTGCACCACTTTTATCTTCTTGCCAATGCTGTCGACCAGGTGAAAATCGACCATCGGAAACAGGATAGCTAGTGGAATACCTGGAAAGCCACCCCCCGTCCCCACATCCAGAATTTCGGTGCCGGGTTTGAAGTTCACAATTTTAGCGATACTCAGCGAGTGAAGCACGTGTTTTTCGTAGAGTGCGTCGATGTCCTGACGTGAAATCACGTTGATTTTCGCGTTCCAGTCGCGGTAAAGTCCATCCAGCGCGGCAAAGCGTTCCTGTTGCTCAGCGGTCAGGTTTGGGAAGTATTTTAAGATAAGGTCCATGTGGAGGGAATGATGAATTATAAATGACGAATTATAAATGATTGGCATCTCCGCATTCATCATTTATAGTTCACCATTCTTGATTAAAACCTATCGCCAGTAAATGCGTTTCTCGCGTTTGGTGAACAGCGTTTTCAGGCCTGCCAGTCCGTAATAACCGGCCAGCACTACATCCATATACGGCATGGTGGTCCAGTGTACGGTATGCCCCAGCCGAAAACTGATTCGTCCTACAATACCCCAAAACAGGAGTAGTCGAATCATAAACGCCACTAGCCCGGCCTGCAAAAGTAGCCATTCCATCGGGCTAAATGAATAGTGCAGGATGGCCAACACCGGAACAGTCAGGCCAAATACCAGCGTTAGCACCCACGTTAGTACGTGTGAGCCAGTAAGCAGCCCGAGCAGAACTTTGTTTCCTGCTTTGTAATAATTCCCGACGTTCAGGTGCCGCTGTTTCTGTAGCCGCCATTCGGGCCAGTTTTCTTTTGGTTTCGACCACATAAATGTATTTGCATCCAGGCAAATACCCGTGTTTTTGCCTGTAGCGACCTCGTTGATGAACAAATCATCGTCACCACCAACAACATTCTTGTGGCGGTAGAAGCCCTGGTTAGCAAAAAATAGGCTGGTCCGATAGGTCAGATTTCTACCGACACCCATATACGGACGCCCGGCCAGAGCAAGCGAAAAGTACTGCACGGCAGTAAACAGGGTTTCGAACCGGATGAGCCGATTCAGAAAACCAGGCCGATGCTCGTACGGTGAGAACCCCAGCCCAATCGCTTTCTCCTTATCAGTCAATGGAGCAGTCATACCTTTTAGCCAGCCATCCGACGCCGGGCGGCAATCAGCATCCGTGAGCAGCACAGTAGGGTATTTCACTTTTTTCAGGGCAATGGTCAGCGCGTATTTTTTGGGGGTTATGTGCTCATATTCCTTGTCGATGTAAATAAACCGGACCCGTTCCAGATGAGCAATATCGTTTTCCAGAAATGACCCCGTTCCATCGGTGGAGCGGTCATCCATTACCAGGACCTCGAAATCAGGGTATTGCTGGGTATCCAGTAGAGGCAGCAGTTCCCTTAAATTATCGAGTTCGTTGCGGGCACAAACAACGATGGAAACACCCGGCGACGGTTCATTTGGCAAAGCACTATCTGCCTGTTTGTTCTGCGCAGATTGCCTGTAGAAAGCCGTTCGGGAATAAACAAAAAGGATGTAAATGAGCTGAATGCCGACCATAAACAGCCAGATTATCAGCAATATCGTAATCAGCAAGGGAAGGTGGCAGGCCGCTAACGCGCTGGTTTTTAATGCAGCAACAAAGGTAAGGGTTTTTGAGCAAGCCCCTTACCCCTTATCTTTGCCGAATGACATTTTCGATTACTGCCCATGACCCCCAGTCAAAGGCTCGGACAGGCACGCTGACAACGGAGCATGGCACCATTCAAACCCCCATTTTTATGCCCGTCGGAACGGCGGGAACGGTGAAAGCGGTTCACCAGCGTGAACTCGAAACCGACATCAATGCCGATATTATTCTGGGCAATACCTATCACCTGTACCTACGGCCGGGACTGGATATACTCAGTAAGGCAGGTGGACTACATGGTTTCAACGGCTGGAAACGGCCTATTTTGACCGATTCAGGGGGTTATCAGGTTTATTCTTTGTCAAATACGCGCAAGATTAAGGAGGAGGGCGTTACGTTCAAATCACACATCGATGGCTCCAAACATACGTTTACGCCCGAAGGGGTGATGGACATTCAGCGCACCATCGGGGCCGATATTATCATGGCATTCGACGAATGCACGCCCTACCCCTGCGAGTATGAATACGCCCGAAAGTCGATGGAGATGACCCACCGCTGGCTCGACCGATGCATTGACCGGTTCGATACGACTGAGCCGCATTACGGGTACCGGCAAACGCTGTTTCCCATTGTACAGGGGAGCACCTACGCCGACCTGCGCCGACAGTCGGCAGAAACCATAGCCAGCAAAGGCCGGGAAGGCAACGCCATTGGTGGACTGGCCGTGGGCGAACCCGCCGAAGAAATGTATACCACAATTGAGCTGGTCAACAGCATTCTACCCGCCGACAAACCCCGATACCTGATGGGGGTGGGTACACCCGCCAATATTTTGGAAGCAATTGCGCTGGGCGTGGATATGTTCGACTGTGTAATGCCGACGCGCAACGCCCGGCACGGCCTCCTCTTCACCACAGAGGGTATTATCAACATCAAAAATGAGAAGTGGAGTCGGGATTTCAGCCCTATCGACCCGGCTCTGGGTGGGTACGCCAGTACGTTCTATTCGAAAGCCTACCTGCGGCACCTGTTCAAAGCCGACGAGTTACTGAGCGGTCAGGTGGCCAGTCTGCAAAACCTGACGTTTTATCTGTGGCTCGTGCGGCAGGCAAGAGCGCACATTGAGGATGGCACGTTTGTCGCCTGGAAAAACGCCGTTATCCCCCGGTTTATGCAACGGCTGTAACCGTGAAGGTCGCAATGCTGGCCTGAGCAGTTCCTTAGCGCACTTTGCGTTTACCTCAGCGTGCTTTGCGGTTACCGTCCAGAGAAAATACAAATGAAAAAAGTATCCTGATTTCAACATTTTGGATACTTTTTTCATTTCACTTCGTCTTATATTCTTTCGTCGCTATCACACGCCTTCAGCGCCAACCTTCTTTTTCGGATGACACAACGAACGGACATAAATCATCGGTTATTTGTACCGGCCGATGTGCTGCTCCGGTTGGTTTGGCAGGCCCGCCTTCGGGTTGTTGGGCTGGTTGTTTTGTGTACGATGCTGGGGGCCACATTAGCCTGGATGCAGCAACCGGAATTTCGGTCTGAAGCCCGCGTTATGCCCGAGATGAACGGCGGGGCTAACGACCTGTTTAAACGATTATCGTCTGTGGCGGGCCTGACCGACATTGATTTTTCTGAGGCTGACGGGATGGATGCCATCCGGCCTGATTTATACCCGAATGTATTACAAAGCACCCCCTTTATTCTTTACCTGATTGATCAGCCAGTTACCACCACAACCGGTGCCCGGCAAACGGTGGGGTCTTTTCTATTGACAGGCACCTCCGGCTGGTCCTTCAAAAAGCTACTGTCTCTTTTCCGACTTGACACAAAACCACAAACGTTGGCGAAGGGACCATCTGGTGCGTTACAGTTGTCCATTCAGCAACAGGACCTGGCCGAAGAAATTATGGAGCGGGTCAACGCCCGGCTCGATGCCCGGTCGGGACTGATTACCATTACGGCGCAGATGCCCGATGCCTACGTGGCTGCCAGCGTAACGCAGCTGGCCATGACGTACCTGACGACCTATGTTACGAATTACCGCACCGAAAAAGCCCGGCAGGATCTAGCCTTCTATGATAATCGGGTGAACGAAGTGCGAAAACGCTACCAGAAGGCGCAGTTCAGCGTGTTTCATTACAATGATAACCACAAAAATCTGGTGATGCTGTCGACCACGATGGACCGGCAGCGGATGGAAGCGGAACTGACTATTGCTCAAACGGTATATACTGAATTATCCCGTCAGCTGGAGCAGGCGAAACTGAAAGTACAGGAGCGAACGCCCATTTTCAAAGTACTCGAACCACCTTCCGTCCCGCTCAAACGAACATCGCCCAAACGAATCCTTACTGTACTGCTGTTTGCCGGAACCGGCTTATTGCTGGGCGTTTCGTCCGTACTTATTCAACAGAGCAGTATCGGGCAGAAACTCAATGCTATACGGTTTGGTAATGCACCCGGTTTACAAAGGTCGATAAACGAATAAATGGGTTCCTTATGAAACGACTGCTCCTTAGCCTGATGGTTTTTCCGCTCGCCATCGGGCTGGTCGACAGTTCGTTTTATGAAGCCTTCGCCGTGGCCTTTTCGGTGTACATGTTCCTGACCTTCGTCCACCGTATCGGCCACAAGATTACCCTGCCCGAATGTATCAGCAGTATTGCCGCTGGCGAAATTCTGTTCGTACCAGCCATAACGTACTGGTTCGTACCGGCTTCCATGCCCCTCGAATCCAATACTTATTTCAGCTACGCCCTCCCGGCCTGTCTGGCCTTCTGTGCCGGTTTACTCGGGGTTGCCAACCAGCCAAACACGTTGTCATTATCCCACAAACAATACCTTCTGCGGGCAGCTGATTACTTAAAACAGCGACCGGGAGCCAGTAAGGCACTATTTAGTATCGGCCTGATCGGATTCCTATTGAAAATGAGTGTACCCACCCTGCCTGCTTTTCTGGGAACGCTCCCCGCGTATTGCTTGCTGACCAGCGTCTTTTACGGCTATTACGCCCGGAGCACCTTCTGGAAAGGACAGGGCATCTGTGTCATTGGTTTACTCCTGTTGCATACCGTCACGACGGGCACATTCAATGACTTATTCTTCTGGCTGCTGGCGGGGATGCTGGTACTATCGACCACCCTGCCTGCTCCACCAACACTGCGTATAAAAGTGGTTACCCTTTGCCTGTCTTTTACCTTCCTGCTATTGGTGCAGTCGGTTAAACGCGAGTACCGCTACCAGACCTGGGGCTATACGAAAAACGAACGCACCGCCGATGCCGGTCTGATGGTTACGTTGTTGGCGGACCGGGTAAGTCATCCAAAAAAACTCCTGAATGTATTTCATCTGTACACGGCTTTTGTCCGCTTCAACCAAGGCATCATCATCGGTAATGCGATGAACAAGGTGCCTGTTCATGAAGCCTACGCGAAGGGCGAGGTGCTGTTATCACTTGTTTACCCCTTTATTCCCCGGTTCGTATGGCCGGGTAAACCACAAACGGGCGGTTACGAAAATATCCGCCGTTTTACCACCCTTCCCCATTTTGCCAACACCAGCATTAATTTATCGCCCGTGGGCGAAGGGTACGTGAATTTTGGTTACGGTGGTATCCTGTTCGCGCTGGGTTATGGCCTATTACTGGGCGGCTTTTTTCGGGTTGCCTTCCAACTGGCGACCCGTATTCCATCCGTCGTTTTGTGGCTTCCCATGGTGTATATGGGTTGCCTGACCATGGAAACGGACCTGTTCTCGACCTGGGGCAGTCTGGTAAACAGCGTCTTTTTCATCACCTTCTTATTCTGGCTGCTGGAACAAACCGGTATCGAACTATAGCCCATGACAATCACGTATCTGGTTCGAAGTCCCGGCACAGGCCACAGCATCGAAGAACTATTCGGGACTGTTCAGCAGGAATTCGACCACCAACCGGGTATCCGTACCAACCGAGTGTATCTGCCGCGCATCAGCCGGGGATGGTGGAGCGTCTGGCTGAACCTGCGTTTCGCACGAACCCTTAAAAGCGATGTTTTCCACATCACGGGCGATGTTCACTACACGGCGCTGGCCCTGCCGGGGTCGCGTACGGTGCTCACTATTCACGATTGTAGTACGCTGGTAACGAACCAGGGGCGCCCTTTTCGGTACGCATTCTTCTGGCTCTTCTGGTATTATTTCCCCATTCGTCGGGCCAGCGTGGTGACCGCTGTATCGGATAAAACCCGACAGGAGTTGATTAACTATGTAGGCCGCGTTGCTCAAAAAGTCATCGTCGTTCCCAATGGGTACGACCCTGCTTTCAGGCACCGACCGGCTTTGTTTCAAACCAGTCATCCGGTTTTATTGCAGGTAGGCACCGCCCCCAATAAGAACCTGCTCCGGATTATTACTGCACTCGAAGGCATTTCCTGTACGCTACTGCTTGTAGGTCCCTTATCGGGCACAATCCAACAGGCGCTGCAACAACGGTTAATTGACTACCGGCAATTTGAAAATCTTAGTCGGGCGGAAGTTGTCCAGCTATATGCAGACTGCGATATCGTCACGTTTGTATCGACCTACGAAGGCTTCGGGATGCCGTTGCTGGAAGCAAATGCCGTTGGTCGCGTGGTGATTACTTCCATCAACTCGCCCATGTACGACCAGGCTCCCGATTCGGCCCATTTTGTCGATCCGCTGGATATAGAGGCAATCAGGCAGGGGATTTTACGCCTGATAACCGATGCAGCTTATCGGCAAAAACTGGTGAAGGCGGGGCTTCTCAACGCGCAACACCACACCGCAGCAACAGCCGCTTTTCACTACCGGTCTCTCTACCAGAAGATGGTCCCCATTCCACCTGTAGCACAACCCGCCCGATGAAAATACTGCTCTCCGCCGATTGCTTCTACCCCGCTCAGATGGGTGGCCCCAGTAATACCATTTACTGGCTGGCAAAAGCGTTGACGCAGGCCGGTCATGCCGTAACGGTCATTGCTACGTCGCAGGAGTTGCCACCGTCGGTTCCGCGCAACCAGTGGGTAACGATGGATTGCGGGCGGGTGATGTACACCCGTAATCCGCATTTCTACCTGCCCCTGCGCCACATCTGGCAAGGCTGGCAGGCAATTTCCAGCGCCGATGTGGTTCACGTAAACAGCCTGTTCTATCCGGCCTCCCTCATTTGGGTTCTTTTGAGTCAATGGGCAGGAAAGCCCGTTATCTGGTCGCCCCACGGCGAACTGAATCCGGTAGCCCTGGGTATCAGGCCACGGCTCAAACGCTTCGTGCTGGACTTTATCAAGCAAATACTCGGCCCATCCATCCATTTTCAGGTAGCCAGCAAAGAGGAGGCAGCTCACGTTCGGGCCTGTTTCGGGACGACCACTTCGGTAACCGAGATTCAGAGCCGGATGGAATTGCCACCACTCGTCCAACCCAGTGAAACGACCCGCTTAACTCCACCCTATCTACTCTTCATGGGTCGACTACATCCCATCAAAGGCATCGACAACCTGATTCGTGCCCTGGGTGCATCGGATATTTTTCGCGCCAGTGACTTTTCACTGGTCATTGCCGGGCCGCAAACCGATAGCGCCTACGGCCACGTGCTCACTGAACTGATCAACCAACTGGGCCTTTCGGAGAAGGTATCGTTTGTGGGATTGGTGCGGGGTCCGTGGAAAGAAATCCTCTACGCCAACGCCCGGTTAACAGTCCTGCCCTCCCACGCGGAGAGTTTCGGTAATGTCGTTGTCGAATCACTGGCGCAGGGAACCCCGGCTGCAGCGTCAACAAATACACCCTGGCAACAGCTCGAAACCGAGCGCGCGGGCAGTTGGGTAGCCAACGACCCCGAATCGCTCCGGGAAGCAATTGAAAAATTCGTGCTTATGCCGCCGGATACCTATCATCAATACCGGCAACGAGCTTATAAACTGGCTCACCGGCAGTTCGATGTACATGCACATATTGGCGAATGGGAGCAATTATATCAGGAGATACTACAGCACACAAACCACATAAAAGACATAGCAACGGTTAACTGATGGACAGCAAAAACGCCATTGACTTTCATAATGACAGGGCACTGGAATTTGACAGCCGGTACACGTTGTCGAAGGCTTTTCAGGAACGATTTCACGTTTGGACGAGGCTATTTGAGCGGTACATAACCGCCACCGATCAGGTGATCGACCTGGGGTGCGGCTCAGGGATTTTCAGTAATTACCTCGCCCGGAAAGGCTGTGTAGTGACGGGTATCGACGGGTCGGAAGCGATGATTGCCCTGTGCAGGCGAAAAAGAACATCAACAAGGGTGCAATTCGCGGTTGGCACACTACCCCTGAAAACATTGACTCAGTTCCCGTTGCAGGACGTGGTAGTCATGTCCAGTATTCTTGAGTACCTGAGCGACATGAACGGTATGCTGAAACAGGCGAGGCTGCTACTGAAACCAGATGGACTGTTGCTCATATCCATCCCAAACCAACAAAGTCTTTACCGCAAAGTGGAGCGCCAGTTATTTCGATTGCTGGCCCGACCAGCTTATTACCAATACATCCGCAACACAGCTACCGAAATAACCTTTAACCGGCAACTGACCGAGGCTGGATTTACCCCGGTCGAAACAGATTACTTTTCGGGGCAGGACCCCATCTCGCGGGTATTGAAGCCTTTTCTGGCGGCACCGTATGTCAACAATTTACTCGTAGGAGTTTTCAGAAAAACGTCCGACCTAGCCCTTGATTGAATGAAAATCCTCAGCATCGCTGGTGTACGACCCAATTTTGTGAAAGTAGCTCCCCTGCACCGGGCTTTTTTGGCACACCCGTCCATCGAATCAAAAATCATTCACACCGGTCAGCATCACGACGCGGTGATGAGCGACGTATTCTTCGATCAGTTTCACCTGCCTCAACCGGATTATTACTTGAACGTACCGCCCGGTTCAGCATCCCTGCAAACGGCCGATATAATCCAGAAATTCGACCGGGTTATCCAGGCAGAGCAGCCCGACTGGGTAGTGGTCGTTGGGGATGTAACGAGTACATTAGCCTGTGCGCTGGGTGCTGCCCAAAACGGTGTGCGGGTAGCGCATGTGGAAGCGGGTCTCCGTTCGGGCGACCGGCAGATGCCCGAAGAACGCAACCGTATCGTGACCGATGCGCTGGCCGACCTCCTGTTTGCAACCGACCATACCAGCTGCGACAACCTCCGGCGGGAAGGCATACCCGCCAACAGAATATACCTCGTTGGTAACGTCATGATTGATTCGCTGGTACAGTATCGCGCCAAAGCCAATGCGTTGACTACCGTTGAGAGATTGGGCCTGATCAAAAAAGACTACGTGTTGCTGACGATGCACCGCCCGTTCAATGTAGACACCGAAGCGGGATTATGCCGGCTGTTGCGGGTGGTAAACAATACGGCGACTCTCCGGCCGGTTGTCTTCCCCGTCCATCCGCGCACCCGCACGAACCTGATTCGGTTCGGCCTTTTCGACGCGCTGGCAACCAGTCCGAATGTCCATCTATTGGAGCCCCTGGGTTATCTGGAATTTATCAATCTGATGGAAAACGCGGCTCTGGTCATCACGGATTCGGGTGGGGTTCAGGAAGAAACGACGTACCTGCATGTCCCCTGCCTGACGTTCCGCCCCTCCACCGAACGACCCATCACGCTTGACTACGGCACTAACCAGCTGGTAGCCGATTTGAGTCCCGATACAGCCGGGCAAATGGCCGAGAAAATTCTGGCAGGCCAGATTAACCCCGGTAAGATACCACCGCTGTGGGATGGACAAACCGCCGAACGTATCGCATCCATAATCAGTCAGTTTCCATGAAGCAACTTATCCAGCATCTCAAAACCGGCGAGACGCTACTCGAAGAAGTGCCTGTCCCGCTGGTTAGCCGGGGGCAGGTTTTGATTCAAACCCGGTGTTCGCTGGTATCGTTGGGAACGGAACGAATGCTGGTTAATTTCGGCCGGGCTGGTTTACTGGAAAAAGTCCGCCAACAGCCCGATAAAGTAAAACAGGTACTGGCCAAAATCCGAACGGATGGGCTGTTCTCTACCCTGAAAGCCGTGTCGCGAAAGCTTGACCAGCCCCTGCCGCTGGGCTACTGCCAGATGGGTACGGTACTAGCCTTGGGCGAGGACGTTACCGACCTCCGCATCGGCGACAGGGTGGTATCCAACGGGCCCCACGCCGAAGTGGTTTGCGTACCCCGTAACCTGGTGGCCCCGGTGCCTGATACGGTTAGTGATGACGATGCGGTATTCACCGTGGTCGGTTCCATCGGCCTACACGGTGTTCGCTTGCTGAATCCGACCCTCAATGAAACGTTCGTCATTATCGGTCTTGGTCTGATCGGGTTATTGGTGGCTCAACTATTGCAAATAAATGGCTGCAGGGTTATTGGCATCGAACCGGATGAAACCAAATGTCAGCTGGCCGAAAAACTGGGCATCACCGTTATTCGCACGGGTCCGAATATAGATTCTGTGAAAACGGTGTTGTCTCTGACCCATGAGACTGGCGGAGCGGATGGGGTGCTTATCACGGCGTCAACGCAGTCAGACAACCTCATTAGTCAGGCAGCCCGGATGAATCGTTCGCGGGGGCGGATCGTGCTGATTGGTGTCGTGGGGCTAGCTTTAAACCGCGCGGACTTCCAGCAAAAAGAAATCAGCTTTCTGGTATCCAATTCCTATGGGCCAGGCCGCTACGATGCCGCCTACGAACAGGAAGGCCATGACTATCCATTGGCCCACGTGCGGTGGACGGAGAACCGGAATTTCCAGACGATTCTGGACTTTCTGGCTGCGGGTAAGTTGCTCGTTAAACCACTCGTTACAGACCGGGTGCCCTTTTTGGAATACAACCGGATTTACGCCGACCTGACAGGAACCCACCGGATTGGCTCACTGCTCACCTACTCCAGTACGGTTAGCCTTAACCCGTTGCTCCAGCTAACCGAGTACCACTACCAGCCGACGAACGTAACGATTGGCCTTATTGGGGCGGGTAACTTTACGAGTGCCATCCTGCTCCCGGCCCTGAAATCGGCAGGCGCCAACCTCAAAACGATTGCCAGTGCCGGAGGGCTTACGGCCACCTTACTCGCCAAAAAATACGCTATTGCACAAAGCACAACGGACTTCCGGCACATACTGGATGACCCCGACATCAACCTGTGCATCATCACCACCCGGCACGACAGCCACGCCCGTTTAACGGTTGAAGCCCTGCAAGCGGGGAAGCACGTATTTGTCGAGAAACCGCTGGCCATCCATGCGCATGAGCTGGGCGACATAGTTAGCGCGCAGCAACAGTCTGGCCGACTGGTGATGGTTGGTTTCAACCGGCGTTTTTCACCCTTCGCGCGAAAAATGAAAGCGTTGCTCGGGCCGCTTGCTTTACCCATGAATGTGGTCGTCACCGTAAATGCAGGATTCATTCCGGCCGATTCGTGGGTCCATGACCGAGCCATCGGGGGTGGCCGTGTGCTGGGCGAAGCGAGCCATTTCGTGGATTTCATCACGTTTCTGACCGGAAGTCGCGTACGGTGCGTGTGTATGAACGCCATGGGTCCGCAACCCAGTGAAACCAGCGATTCGGTCTCCCTGCTGCTTCGCTACGAAAATGGCTCAACGGGGGTTATCAATTATTTCAGCAACGGCAGCAAAGCTTATCCGAAAGAACGAGTCGAGGTGTATTCCCAGGAACGAACACTGGTGCTGGACAATTTCCGTCGCCTGAAAACGTACGAATTCGGTCCTTTTTCGGGGCTTTTCGGCAGGCAGAACAAGGGCCATACCGAACAGATGAAGCAGTTACTCACCCAACTCAGGACGGGTGGCGACGCGCTGATTCCCTTCGCCGAATTAATCAACACGACCCAAACCACCCTGGCCGCACTGCAAAGTCTGCGCGAGAACCGCTGGGCCGATGTTGGCCCTATCGGCATGGAACAGGCGGATTTGCTAACCACGGATGGTGTATGAAAAACATCAGGCTACTCTGGCGGACGGTACAGCATTTAACGGGTCGGCAAATCGTGTATCAGGTTTGGCATCGGCTGCGTAGCCCGGCCAAATTGCGCCTTGCTGACAAGGTACCGGAAACGTGCTTTCTGGCCGTACCCGATGCCAACAAACCCGTATCGTGGCAACCGGAGCGATTCACATTTCTGAACCTGACTGTGCTTTTCCCGTCAGCCATCGACTGGAATTACGCCCGTCACGGTAAACTCTGGACCTACAACCTGACCTACTTCGATTTTTTGAACCAGCCGGGTATGCCGGTTGACCGGGGGCTGATATTGATACGCGACTTCATTCGTCAGTCGGCTGATGTGCGGGACGGCCTGGAAGCCTATCCAACCTCGGTACGCATTATAAACTGGGTGCAGTTTCTGAGTCGCCATCAGGTTCGGGATGAGACTATCAACCAACATCTGTTCGCTCAGGTCCGATTATTGGGTCAACGCCTGGAGTATCATCTGTCGGGTAATCACCTGCTCGAAAACGGATTCGCATTACTGACGGGAGCGTTGTATTTCCGACACACACCCTGGATTCGAAAGGCAAGCGGGCTTTTCCATCAGGCGTTAGACAAACAGATTTTATCGGATGGCGGGCATTACGAACGTAGCCCCATGTACCACCAGCTTCTCCTTGACCGCCTGCTGGACACGCTGCTGATTTTGCAGTCTACCACCGGATACGACAACACCCGACTTACTGCTTTGTTAACCGAAAAGGGGATCTCGTTGGCGATCTGGCTCGACGCAGTAACGTTTCAGAGTGGCACTGTTCCGATGGTGAATGACGCAACTCCAGACCTTGCACCGACCACAAATCAACTTCGGCAAAAGGCAAGTCAGTTGCTCCCTGAAAAGACCCGACAACCCGTACCCCTTTCCGATAGTGGCTTTCGAATGTTCCGGCAAAAACGGTACGAGTTAATCACCTGCGTTGGTTCCGTCGGCCCGGCTCACCAACCCGGTCACGCCCATGCGGATACGCTTTCCTTTGTGCTACATGTGGATAACCAACCCATACTTGTGGACAACAGTACATCCACGTATCAAGATGGCCCACGCCGGGACTGGGAACGCAGCACGGCGGCTCACAATACCGTAACGGTAGCGGATGCAGACTCTTCTGAACTGTGGGCAAGCTTTCGGGTAGGTCGCCGGGCGAGGGTGATTCTTATAACCGATACGGCTACTTCACTGACAGCCCGGCATGATGGGTACCGGCATCGGGGAATTATCCACGAACGAAACTGGTCGATTGGTGCCGATACGATTTCGATAACGGATCAACTATTGACCTGGCCAGCCGGAACGGCATCCGGGCAGGCGGGTACCGCCCGGTTTTACTTTCATCCTTCCGTAATCTGGCAGTTGCTCGACGATGGCGTGCGGGCAGGCCCATTGGCCATAACGTTTCGCTCTGCAACCAAACCGGTGTGGCGCATCAAAGCTTATGAGATGGCCAATGGATTCAACCAATTGCGGTCAGGCCACTGCCTTGTCGTTAATTTTTCGACCTGCTTAGAAACAGTCCTCACCCTAATCGAATGAAGATACTCTACCTGACTTTTTATTTTGAGCCTGACCTGTGCCCCGGTTCTTTCCGGAATACGACGCTGGTCCGCGAACTGGCTGGCCAACTGACTGCCCATGACTCGATTCAGGTGGTTACTACCCACCCAAACCGGTACGCATCCTACTCGCCAGCCGCATCTGACCAGGATGAATGGCCTACCGACCAATGTGCGGTTCTGGTACAGCGCATCCGCGTCCCGAAGCATAAAAGCGGACTGGCTGGTCAGATTGTTGCCTTTTGGTCTTACTTCTGGTCCGCTCACCGGCTCACGAAAGAGCAAGATTACGACTTGGTTGTTGCCTCTTCTTCCCGCTTGTTTACCGCTTTTCTGGGGGCCAGACTAGCCCGCAAACGAGCGGTTCCCCTCTTTCTGGATATGCGCGATTTGTTTCGGGAAGCGATAACCGAGGTTGTCCGTTTCCCACTCGCTTACGTCTGTTTGAATCCATTCCTGAAACGTGTGGAGCGCTACACATTTGGCTATGCCGCGCACATCAATCTGGTTTCGGAAGGTTTCCGACCTTATTTTAACGCGTATCGGCAAGCCACGTACAGCTATTGCACGAATGGTATCGACACCCCGTTTCTGGCCGTACCGGCCAGTCGGCCACACCTGAACCGCTGGCCCAAAATCATCTTGTATGCGGGCAATATCGGTGATGGGCAGGGGCTGCATAAACTCATCCCTGAAGCCGCGAAACAATTGGAGAATGAGTACAGGTTTGTTGTGATTGGCGACGGTGGGGCAAAATATAAACTGGAGGCAGCCCTTCTGGAAAAACAATGTGCCAACGTTGAGTTGCGTCCTCCCTGCAACCGACAGGCGTTGATAACGGCTTACCAAAACGCGGATTACTTACTAGTACATCTGAACAACTGGGATGCCTGCCAGCGCGTGTTACCGTCCAAACTGTTTGAGTATGGCGCTACGGATAAGCCCATTCTGGCCGGGGTTAGTGGGTATGCCGCTGCATTCATCCGGTATTACCTGCCGAACACTCTCGTTTTCAACCCTACCGATGCAGAGAGTCTGGTCAGGCAACTACGCGAAACGCCTTACCGAACGCAGGAACGGGTTGACTTCAAACGACGGTTCGCACGGCATACCATCAATCAGGAACTAGCCCGGCACATTATCAGGACAATGGGTCACCCGAAAAGCAATAAATCACCCGTCAATAAATTGGTATGAATACCTACCCGATTTAATCAAATGACCTTGACTAACTACGGCCTCCTGACCATTCTATTACTGGGGCTAGAACTTCTTTACATCCGGCTGGCGCGGCATTTTCGCTTATTCGATGTACCAAACGGACGGAGTTTGCACCAAACTACCAGGACGGTTCGGGGTGGAGGGATTATCGTTTATCTGGCCGTATTGACTATGGTTTTGAGTGTCCCATTCAATCAGCCCTGGTTCTTTGGTGGCCTGACCGTCGTGGTGCTGATTAGTTTCGGCGACGACGTTGCTGGTATCCCAGTCCGGTTTCGTTTTTTTGCCCAGTCAATAGCCATCAGTATGTTACTGATACAGACACATACCTCTTCTACGGACTGGTGGCTATTTCTTGGATTATTAGTGCTGGGAGTTGCGATTATCAACGCGTACAACTTTATGGATGGCATCAACGGTATGACTGCTTTTTACAGTCTCCTCACCATTGGAACACTGTGGTATCTTCAAAGAGATGAAATGGATAGCCGTTCACCAATTTTATATCCATTCGTATTCGTAGCACTACTGGTTTTTAGTTTTTTCAACGCCCGGCCCAAAGCCATCTGCTTTGCGGGCGATGTAGGCAGTATCGGCATTGGCTTCATTATGCTCTACAATCTGCTTACCGTCATCAACGAACAACATACCTATCTGCCCCTGTTGCTACTGGCAGTCTACGGCGCAGACAGCCTTCTCACCATTGTTTATCGAATACACCGGCGACAAAACATTTTTCGGGCGCACCAGTCACATCTGTATCAGTTACTGATTAGTCAGCGGGGTTGGCCACATCTGGGCGTCGCGGCTGGGTATGCCTTCATGCAGGCTGGTATAAATGGGTTAGTTCTGCGGGCACTGGACTGGTCTGCTGTTCATCAGTTTATGCTGGCTGTGCTCATTTCGGGTTTCCTTTCTATTTGTTACGTTATTACCAGAAAGAAAATAATAAGCCCACAAAAAGAGGCTATTCTATGAGAAATAGCCTCTTTCGTTACAAACCAAATTTATTGCCTGCTTACTTTACACTCTTGCCAATGGCAATCAGTGCTTCTGGTGTTTGGAGGCCCAGGACCTTCCGCAGAATTTTTCCGTTGCCGTCGATGTACAGCAATGTAGGATAGGCTTCCAGTGGGTAAACCTGCGCTAAAGCCGGGCCTTCGCCTTTTTCCATGTCCATTTTCACGTTTATAAACTTGCTGTTGTAGTAATCGCCAACGGATTTCTTGGTGAAAACATTCTTCTGGAGCAACTTACAGGGACCACACCAGCTGGCATAGGCATCCAGAAAAATAACTTTTTTCTCCGCTTTTGCCTTTTTCAAAATGTCTTTCCAGGAAGCTTCCGTAAACTGAATTCCCTCAGGGCTGTCTTTCGGAGCCATTCGGCTAGTGGTAGTGCCTGATTTGATAGGGTCAAAAGCAGCGATAGTCGGGAGTACAGTAACGCCGATAAGGGCAATTGCAAACAACCAAAATAGTTTTTTCATAGTCAAACCCGGCGAGCCGGTGGTCTTTGTAGGTTTTCGATTCTATAACGCACGAACGGGCGTTTTTCGTTTCTACCCTGAAACGCTCGTTTTATCCGTAATTATATTGATGGGCATGCAAATTACAAATCGTGTGCCATTCTGCTTAATCTTTCCGAACTTTGCGGCCGTTTTACCGTCTTCTACTTATGCCCGTCAAGCAAGCTGAATTCCTGGTCAGTAATTCCGACCCGGCTCTTTGTCCCCCACCCAATCGGCCCGAATACGCCTTTATTGGCCGCTCAAACGTGGGAAAATCGTCGCTGATCAATATGCTGACGAGCCGGACAACACTGGCTAAAATTTCGGGAAAGCCGGGAAAAACGCAACTTGTCAATCATTTTCTTATCGATAAGTCGTGGTATCTGGTTGATTTGCCCGGCTATGGCTACGCTCAGGTCAGTAAAACTGAACGCGAAAAATTTGCCATTCTTATCGACGGTTACTTAACCAGCCGCCCTAATCTGCTCTGCATTTTTGTGCTGGTCGATGCCCGGATTGAGCCTCAAAAACGCGACCTCGACTTCATGAGTAATCTGGGCGAGCGGGGTTTACCTTTCGTTATTGTCTTCACCAAAACCGAGAAACTCAGTGGTCCCAAACTCCAGGCGACCATTGATAATTACCGCACCACCCTGCTGGAGGAATGGGAAGAAGCCCCCCAGTTTTTTATTACATCAGCCATCACGAGTGCCGGTCGCGAAGAGATTTTATCGTTTATCCGACCCCTGAATGAAGCGTATATGACAGGTAAAAAGAAATAAATGGGAATGTCATTTTCTGCTCATTTGCCTATTCACTCTTTACCGTTTAAGCAATACCCCTGTTACACTACACGTTACCAATTTACAAAATCACGCTAATGGAAGCATTAAAACAGATTGCCAATGTGGCTGGCTATAGTGGCCTTTACCGAATTTTAAAACCGGGTCGGGCCGGCGTTATCGTTGAATCATTAGACGACAAAAAAGCAAAAACCATGATGGGGCCAACGGCCCGTGTGTCGGTATTGAATGATATTTCCATCTATGTCGATGATGATAGCGATGAGAAATCCGTGTCACTCGGCGATGTATTGCTTACCGTCCGGGAGAAATACAACGACAAACTTCCTACCGACACCAAAGGATCGAATGAGGAAATGGCTGACTTTATGGCATCGGTTGTCCCTACTTACGACCGTGACCGCGTTCGAACAGCCGACATCAAGAAATTGATTAGCTGGTACACCATCCTGAGTCAGCATGCACCCGAAGTATTTGAGGTAGCCACTGAGGAACCCGTAGAATCAGAAGAAATAGAGGCTACCGAACCCCCGGTTGCCGAAGAAAATAAGGAATCGAAAACAGAAAAGGCCTGAATTGGGTTAACTAACAAACCGATTCTTCCTCTTACCGTTCTTCATTTTCAGTAAAAAGAGAAAGCCGCGATGACCTTTGGTTTCGCGGCTTTTTAGTATTTATCGGCAGTTGGCCGGATGATTGGTTAACTGGTTTGTTGGTCATTGACCAACGCAAAACGTTTTAAACGGATTAACTCATCAACTTTTCACCCAATCGGAGGCCCCGCTACATCAGTCGACGATACTCAGTTTCACCGTATTAGTCCGGCGGGATTGGCTGAGGGGTACGCTGAGCGTGTTGACGAAAATGTCGCCATCATCCAACCGCCCCTGACTAACAAGAATGTCTTTGATGCCTTCCACCGTTTGATCAACACTCAGACTCAAATCCTGCTCATACGGAATGACCTGAATACCCCAGTACAAACCAAGCGTATTCCGAAGTTGGGCATCATTGGAGAACACCAGCAAATCGCCTTTTGGGCGGTGGTGCGAAATCCGTTCGGCCGTATAGCCAGAGTTAGTGATGCCGATAATAGCGCGGGCTTGAGTATCGCGGGCGAGTCGGCAGGCACTCATCACCACGTTGTCGTTCAGGACATTTTCGGTGGGGTGCTCATTCACATAAGCGTGGTAGCGGAAGTAAATCTTATCGGTCGATTTTTCTACCTGCAGGATGGTGTTGGCCATGCTTTCAACGGCCAGGATTGGGTATTTGCCCGACGCGGTTTCGGCACTGAGCATCACGGCATCGGCCCCATCCATAACGGAGTTGGCAATGTCGTTGATTTCGGCGCGGGTTGGCCGGGGCGCGTCAATCATGCTTTCGAGCATTTGCGTTGCCACAATAACCGGTTTAGCGGCTTTATTGCACTTCTCAACCAGCATCTTCTGAATCATCGGCACCTCTTCGGCGGGTAACTCAACGCCCAGGTCACCACGAGCCACCATCAGGCCGTCGGTAGCGGCAATAATTTCGTCGATATTGGCAATTGCTTCGGGCTTCTCGATTTTCGCAATAACCCTGCTCGTCTTGCCTTTCGACTTAATATATTCTTTTATCTCGATAATTTCGGATGCTTCGCGTACAAACGAGAGGGCAATCCACTCAGCATTATGCTCAAGACCAAATTCGAGGTCGGCCCAGTCTTTTTCGGTTACGGCGGGCATAGACACCTTCGTATTAGGCAGATTTACCCCCTTTTTGGACTTCATCAGACCACCGTAAACGACCTCAGTTACTACATCGGTACCCTCTTTACGCAGTACTTTAACTTCCAGTTTGCCATCGTCCATCAGGATACGCTCGCCCGGATGCACATCCCGATACATATTTTTGTAGGGTGTACTAACCCGTTCGGCGGTGCCGACAATATCATCATTGGTAAAGACCAGTTCCTGGCCAGGCACAATTGTAACACCATCCTTGTTTTCGACGTTGCCAATTCGAATTTTAGGTCCCTGCAAATCCTGTAATACGCAGAGGTTCAAGTGGTATTCCTCATTTATTTCCCGAATGCGCGTTAGCCGCATCAGGTGATCTTCATGGGTACCGTGCGAAAAATTCAGCCGGAACACATTTACGCCCGCTCTGGCTAGCGCCAGTAATTGTTCTTTCGTGTCGGAAGCCGGACCAATGGTGGCAACAATCTTGGTTTTCTTAGACATAGGATGGGAAAATTGGGCAAAATTGGCCAGAAGCCGGTGCAAAATTAACCGGATGGGCTAATAAACGATGGTATTAGCGGAAATTTTACGGGAAGTGTACCAGATTACCAGAGCGTTTCAACAAGGTCACGGTACAATACAATGTTGTGTTCCGCGATACTACGGCTAATCCATCGGTCAGTGCCATTACCAGAACTATACGGTCCAGGGGGTCACGGTGTTCCTTGTGAAAGGGTAATAAGTCGTAAGATGTTTTTCTGACATGGACAGCCAAAGAAAACCAGATTCGTGAGCTGCCGTTAACAAGCGTTGGCTAGCCAACGATAAAAGGCTTGTACCGGCGCTAATCTCGCTACTCACTTCGCAAACTCTTCACCGGGTTCATCAGGGCGGCTTTCACGCTCTGGAAACTTACCGTCAAGAGCGCAATGCCCACCGCCAGCAAGCCCGCTCCGGCAAACATCCACCACTCGATGTCAATTTTGTAGGCGAAGTCTTTCAGCCACTGACTCATAGCGTACCAGGCTATCGGCGATGCGATGAGGATGGCCAACAGTACCAGTTTCAGGAAATCTTTGGAGAGTAGGGCCACAATACTCGTTACACTGGAACCCAGCACTTTGCGAACGCCAATTTCCTTGGTACGACTCTCGGCAGTAAAGATGGCTAAACCAAACAGACCCAGACAGGAAATGAAAATAGTCAGTCCGCTAAACAGCCCCAGTACTTGACCCGTTTGCTGCTCGGCCCGGTACACAGCGTTGAAATCGTCGGTCAAAAATGAATACGCAAACGGTACATCGACGCCAAATGCATGCCACTGATTGCCAATCGTTTTCAGCAGGTTCGCTACGTCGCCCGTCTTCACGTTCACCAGGATAGTACCATTGTTATCCCCCAGCGTCATCATGAGCGGGGTGATGCGCTCGTGTAACGATCTGAAGTGAAAATCCCTCACGATGCCAATGACGCGGTATGTTTCTTTGCTGCCATCGTTGCTGGGTCTCGTAACGATGTGGCCAATGGCATTGTTGCCCCAACCAAGTTGTTTGGCCGCCGTTTCGTTGAGGATGATGCCCGACGAATCGGTGCTGAAAGCCGGGAAAAAATTACGTCCGGCAGCCATTGTCATGCCCAGCGTCGGAATATATCGGTCATCAACATCGTACCGGATACCTTTCACATACTGCCCGGCCTTGTTGTCACCGTAAACGAGGAAGTTATTATTGTAGGAAGGTCCGGCGGGGACGTAGCCCGAAACGCTCGCATTTATTACCCGAGAATCCTGCAAAAGCTGTTGGCGAAACAATGTTTCGTTTTTGCCCAGCCGCCCCGTTTCGTGCAGCACCAGCACCCGCTCTTTAGTGTAACCGAGTTTTGTGTTTCGGATAAAGGTCAGCTGCTGCGAAACAATCACCGTACCAACAATGAGTATGAACGACAAACAAAACTGGATTACTACCAGCGCACTACGAAGCGACACCCGTTGCCGCCCCGCCCCCCGGAATGCCGTACCACCTTTCAGTACGGCAATCGGTTTAAACGACGACAGGAAAAAGGCCGGATAGCTCCCCGCCAGAATGCCTACTACCAACCCAAACAGCACCAAACCCGGCAATAGCACCGGCATAGCCAAAAAATTAAAGGTCAGGCTATTACCCGTTATGCTATTGAAGGCAGGCAGGACCAGCAACACCAGACCAATGCCCAGCAACAGAGCAATAGCCGTTAGCAACAGCGACTCGACCAGAAACTGCCAAACCAACGCGCTTCGTACCGACCCCATCACTTTACGAATGCCAACTTCGCCCGCTCGTTTGGCGGCCCCCGCCGTGCTGAGGTTCATGAAGTTGAAGGCAGCAATCAGGAGCATGAACAGGGCAATGGCACCAAACCCGTACACGTACCGGATATCGCCCGACGGACTTAGGTCGTAGGCGAAATCGGAATGCAGGTGAATGTCGGTCAGGGGTTGCAGTTTCAGGCCCAGGTCGTTGCCAGCTTCGCGGAATTTAACGAAAGACATACCGAACGCCTGCTGAACCTCCGGCCCCATGTACTTCTCTACTGCCTGCGGGAGTTTGGCTTCCAGTTGTTTGTAGTCGTACCCTTCCGGCAACACGAGATAGGTGAAAAATTCTGACTGCATCCAGGAAGTCGCTTTAGCTTCATTCACCCCCGCCATAGCTACCAGAAAATCGTAGCGAAAGTGTGAATTGTCCGGAAAATCCGCCATAACACCCGTTACTTGCAGCACCTGTTTGCTACCTTTTGGGGCCAGCGTTTTGCCGATAGGGTTGGTATCACCAAAATACTTACGGGCCATCTTTCCGGCAATCACCACTGTGTTAGGCCTGAGCAGGGCCGTTTTGGGGTTCCCGTTCACCAGTGGGAAGCTGAATACCTCAAAAAAATTAGCATCGGCGAAGGCAACGGCATTCTCCCGAACCAGGTCATTTCCTTTCGTCAGCAGGAGTTCGCCCGCATGCCGCAGCCGGGTAGCTTCGAGCACTTCCGGATAGTCGAGCAGCAGGCTTTGGGCGGTTGGCGGCATCACGTGAGCCTCGTTGATTTTGTTGCCATTCATGTTGGCCCGGAACGTAACGCGCACAATACGGTCCGCTTTTTTATGAAACCGGTCGTAACTCAGCTCATGGTACACATACAAACTGATGAGCAGGCATGTAGCTATGCCCAGCGCCAGCCCGGTAATATTAATGAACGAGAAGACCTTGTTACGAAGCAGATTTCTCCACGCAATTTTGATGTAGTTCCTCAACATAGTTGTATCGTTTTGGGGTTAGAACGCGGGGGCGGAGCAGTAACCAGGCCCCGGTCGTTATTCTGATCTCAATGAGTTAACTGGGTTCATCAGCGCAGCTTTTATGCTCTGAAAACTTACCGTCAAGAGCGCAATACCCACCGCCAGTAAGCCTGCTCCGGCAAACATCCACCACTCGATAGCGACTTTGTAGGCAAAGCCTTGTAGCCACCGATTCATGGCGTACCAGGCTAGGGGGCTGGCAACGATAATGGCGATGAACACCAGCTTAATGAAATCTTTCGATAACAGGGTCACGATACTGCCGACCGAAGCGCCCAGCACTTTCCGAACACCAATCTCTTTAGTGCGCTGCTCAACGTTGAAGGAAACCAGGCCAAACAGCCCCAGGCAGGAAATCAGGATGGCGATGATAGTGAAGTAGCGCACGATAGCCGACATTTGACTTTCGGCCAGGTAGTTCTTCTGAAAATCGTCGTCCAGAAAAGTATACTCAAACGGTTCGCCGGGATTAAGCTTTTGCCAAATGACTTCGATGGCCTGAATCGTCGGTTGGATGGCTCCGGCTTTGGCATGGGCCACCACATAATTATAATTCGGGCTGTCGTTTAGCGTAAAGGCATAGGGCGTGATGGGTACGTGCAGGTCTTCGAAATGAAAATCGTTGACGACCCCGACAATGGTGAACTCAGCGCGCTCCTCTCCCCGGTTTGTGAAGGTTTTTTTGCCGATAGCCTCCTTTGCTGCCCGATACCCCATGGCTTTCACCGCCTGCTCGTTCACGATGATGCGCTGATTGCTATCGGCAGGGAAGGCGCGCGAAAATAGCCGACCGGCAACGGCTTTAATGGATAAGGTTGTCAGGTAATCCATATCAATCCGGTTCGTGCGCGTCCGGATTGCCTCGGCGGAATTTTGCCCTTCGCCGTAGTAATTACCGTCTTCCGGGTTGAAAATTCCCGGATAATAAGCAGCAGCTCCTACCGACTGTATGTAAGTTGATTGAGTCAACGCGTTTTTCAGGGCGTAATAACTGGCTTTGGCCGTTGTACTGCGCAGCGGAATGACCAGTTGCTGATCTTTGGAAAAACCCATGTCGACCGAGCGCAGGTAACTCATCTGCCTGCCAATAACAACAGCCGCAATGATGAGTACAACCGATAGTGTAAACTGCACCACAACCAGCCCTTTGCGCAACGTGACAACTGCCAGAGAATTTTTCACTTTACCCTTTAGCACCAGAACAGGTCGAAACGATGACAGGAAAAAGGCCGGGTAGCTACCCGCAAACAGACCCGCTACCAGACTTAACCCGAAGAAAGCACCAAACATCGTCAGGTTTTGAGCGGGAGAAAACTGCATTGTTTTGCCGGATACCTGCTCGAATAACGGAATCAGCATAAAAAGAAGGCCGACAGCGAGAACGAAAGCAAAACAACTAAACAGCACCGATTCGCTCAGAAACTGCCGGATAAGCGCACTTTGCTGCGCACCCAGTACTTTCCGCACACCTACCTCGCCCGCCCGCCTGACCGACCGCGCCGTACTGAGGTTCATAAAATTGATACAGGCAATCAATAACGTAAATAAGGCAATAGACGCCAGAATGTAGAGATAGGTCAGGCTGCCATTGGGCGTTACGTTTTGCGGTAGATCGGTATGCAGGTGAATATCTTTCACAGCTGTCATAAACTGTTTCTTGTCGAAAGAGGCTGCCTGTAAGTCCTTCCGCATGTATTTTTCGATGAAGGCGGGGAACTTGGCTTCCAGCTTTTCAGGATCGGTGCCGGGTATTAGTTTCAGGTAGGTGAAAAACAAATTGTTCCCCGCCATACCAGTCTGGCTTTTCACATACTGATTCAACGCCCCCCCGGCAAACGAGATAAAAAATTTGCCATCGATGTGCGATGGCACAATACCGGGCCGAAACACGCCCGTAACGGAATAATTACCCGTACCGTTCGTATTGCTTTCCACATGAACGACTTTGTTGATGGCCGATTGATTACCGAATAATTTTTGCGCAACTGGCTCCGACAGAACAATGGAGTTAGGGCTATTCAGGGCTTGTTTTGCGTTTCCTTCGATGAAGTCGTAGTGGAATAACGAGAAGAAAACAGCGTCTGCCAGGTAGCCATTTGTTTCGTAAAAAACCGTTTGTTTGCTAGCTCCCTGGTCCGTACGAAGCAGCGTTTTATCGTCGACAAAAAGGCTAACTAAGCGGGTCGTACTACTTATTTCCGGGTATTCCAGTTTCAGGGCGTCGGCAAGCGGATAGGGCGAACCTGCCGTTTTTGTTTCGCCGTCGGGTTTCACGAATATAGTCCCCATCTGGTAGAGTTGGTCAACGTCTTTGTGCTGGGTATCGTAGCTGAGTTCGTGGTAGATATACAGGCAAATGAGCATGCAACAGGAAAGCCCGGCTGCCAGTCCAACAATGTTGATGAACGAGAAAACCTTGTTATTGATAAGATTCCGAAAGGCGATTTTCAGATAATTGGTCAGCATGGCTCCTGAGGGTCCGAGAAGTATGCTTAGGCAAACAACCAAAGTCATGCCAGCAAAGTAAATCACTACCTGTCAGTTACTTACCTTCGTTTACACCATTGTTTATGTCCGAAATCGTACAGGTAAGTACGCATTCGGACAGTTGCCCTAAGCATTCATGTAATTGGCCCAGGGGATTACCCCTTATCGAAATTCTGGCGTCTTGATGTCAATTCTAAATTTTGCAACCAGCAGTGCATAGTGTGGCACGCAATTGGCAATGCGTTGATGCTGGTAACCAGCACTTACATCAGCAACCATTTCGACAGCAGCGTGACAATGCTGCCTACACTTGCATCCGTCACCTTTCAACCGCCGATTTCTTTTGTCTGAACCATACTCAACCCCAGACCAACAGTGTTGATAATGAATAGAGTTTGTCCCGGATTGCCCTGTCTGCACATCCCCGACTTGGTGATCATTGGTGTAGGGATCAAATCTTATACACCCTGCAACTAACAAATTATCAGAAATTATTTAGCGGGGGAGATTACAAATGCTGTGTCTACTTCGACTCTGTAGAGAATCCCCCCTGTTGTTACTAATAAACTATTTTAAAAAACACCTACTCATGCATCTCACGAAATTACTCACCGGGTTTCTATTGCTGTCTATTCTTAGCAGTTGCGAAAAAGATATCATCCCCTCCGATGGGCTGATGACTGGAATTGATCGGGGACTGCGCGCCACCGCCTGTTCGGAGTTCGCTTATGCTGACTCCATTTTTTACCTTAATAATAAGTCAACGAAATACATCGTAAAGCCTACGACAACTTTAGCAGGCGCTTATGGGGCTAAGCCTTACGGGCTAGTCATCGACCCGGCCACAGGTGCTATCAACATCAGTGCAAGTGAGACAGGGTTGACATACACCGTTTTTTACGTTAAAGCTGGTACAACCGACACCTGCACGCGCAACATAACAATTGCCGGGATCGACTTTGCCAATTCGTTATACGATCTGAGTCAAAACGATACGCTGGCTATTCCTACCTTTAAGGGGGTTGCACCAGCTATGGTTGGTACTAACAATTTAAGTTTCGACGTAGTAAATGGGATGACAAACAGTACGACTTTACAAAGTCAGGGCATCTCAATCAATCCTCGAACGGGTTCCGTTAATTTAAAGAAAACATTAAGTAGTGGTGTATTGGGAGTTAAACCAGCGAATGGAGCCTCGGCCACCGTTCGGCTATATTACAAAATTAATGATGCCAGTCAGGGCGCGCTCAACCACATTGATCTTCGCTTTACCTATTACAGCAAGGTAAGCGACGTACCAGCCAGTTTGCTGAAAAAAGTAGGCGTGACAACTACCCAATCGAGTGCCGGTGCACGGTCGGCTGCGGACGGAGGAGGAGCAAAACCTCGTCCGCCAGAGATTGTAATTGTAGGTTAATGAGATACACTGGGGTATAGTCCTGCGAGTTTTCTTCTATATTTGAAAACTTGTACCGCTATGAAGAGAAAGTTTACCCTTTTTTTTGCACTTACTTTTAATTTAATAACATTCAATGCGTTAGCTCAGGAAGCGTATAACCATAAAAAGGATTCTGGTATATATAAAGAGGCCTTATCATTGTTTAATAAGCCAAACCCAAGCCCGCATACGGATAGTTTGGCACTGCATAAATTTTTACAGGTTATTAAAGTTGTTAAGGCAGAAAAAAGAAACGCACCTATTATTTGCAACAGTTACGAAAAAGCCGGGGTCATAAAACAAACCTACGGTTTTCACCGGCAGGCAATAGCCTTCTATCAGAAGGCTATTGCCTGCCGTTCGGCGTATAATCTTCCTGACTCACTCCACTTCAAACCTTACCTCTACTGTGGGTCTGCCTGCTTCTCTCTGAGTCTCTTCGACTCTTCGTTATATTATCTTAAAAAAGCAGAAGGCATCTTACTTAAATTCCCAGCTCAGGAAGGGTCTCAAAGTTTGTATAATTCGTTTGGCGCGTTATATTATGAATCCGGAAACTATCCGCAGAGTATCAATTATTTTCGAAAAGCAGTTCACTTAAATCTAAAAAATAATCAACCTGGAGAAAAAACGTTAGCGTATAGTTATAAAAGTAATATTGCATCAGCACTTCGCCGAATGGGGGATTATAATTCAGCCGTCTCCATGTACAAAAGCCTCATCCCACTCACTGTAAATATTAATGAAGTATTTATCAATTTAGGAGCAATTTACCTGGAGAAAAATCTGCCGGATAGTGCATTTTATTACTTATCAAAAGTGAGTGATGTAGAAGGTAACAACCGTATCATTCTGGAGAATACACTCGGAAATGTTTATCTACAAAAAAATCAATTTAGAGAGGCTATTTCTCACTTAAATAAAGCACTTAATTACTATAAGATAGATCAGCAACCAAGTAGCCCACCCCGAAAAAATAAACACATTGGCATAACCTACAAACTACTGGCCGACATAGCCTGTCGACAGAATAAACTACCAACGGCGTTAGGTTATTATCAGCAATCAATCATTCAACTGGATTATGCTTTTAATGATCCAGTAGTTTATCATAATCCTGCTACGGCTACGGGTGGATTTCGTAACTACGCTTTATTTGAAAGTTTAGCTGCAAAAGCAAATTGCATGAAGAAGTTGTATGTAGCAAAACCTACAGATCAGCATCGGGAAATTACTAATAGTACTTATCAGGCCGCATTAAGATTAGCTGACTATATTGAAAAATCATTCGATATGGAAGATGCTCAACTTTTTATCGTTCAAAAAATATTTCCGGTTTACCAGGAAGCCGTTACGTTTATGATCGGTTCGTTTGAGCAAACAAAACAAGAATCGTATCTGGAAGAAGCTTTTTTGTTAGCCGAAAAAAGTAAGGCCATTGCCCTTTACATTAATCTAAAAGAAAATGAAATAAAACTGTCGGCAAATATTCCAGATTCCTTGCTGAAGAAAGAGCGGGATCTTAAGTTTAATCTGTCACGTCTGCTGATAAAAATTGAGAAGTCGGTTGACTATCAACAACTGTCCACGCTAACGGCAGCAATGGAAGAGAATGAGCTGGCCTTATCCCGGCTGGCCAATAAACTCCTCGATTATCCTGACTACCGCCGTAAAAAATTTAGTTTCGATCGTATCGACATACCTTATCTGCGAAAAAATTTACTCAGACAAAACAGGGCTATCCTCTCCTATTTTCAGACCGGCGACGTAGTGTATTGTTTTGTATTGACTCAGTATGGAATTCATTATTATACATCACCCAGAGACAAGGCTTACCGCATAGCTCTGCATACCCTTAACGCCCAATTACGCGATCTGACGCCCGGTCTACCCTATCAGGGATATGACAACGCCCGCTTTCTGTACAATAGATTGATTGGCCCGGCCGAGCGTGAGTTACGGGCGGTATCTTCGCTTATTATTATTCCTCATAATGAGCTTAGCCTGCTTTCCTTCGACATTTTAATGGACAATAATAAAGCGTATCTGCTCGAAAAATTTGATATAACGTACCAATACGCAGCTTCTTTTTTGCAGGATGAAGAGAAAGGTTCAATTAATTTTGACCGCATGTTAGCCATGGCTCCTTTTGATTTGATCGGGAAAACTGACAATCCCGAATTTACTTTTTTACCAGCTTCAGATACGGAAATAAGTGGTCTGGACGGCATAAAGCTAAGGTCTGGGGAAGCCACTAAGGCGAATTTTTTGAAATACGCCAACACCGCTTCTGCTATTCATCTGGCAACGCACGCAGTACCCGACAATAATGACCCATCCCAGTCTTACATCGCATTTTACGCCAATACGAAGGCTGAGAGTAAATTATATGCCCATGAATTACGTAATGAGAAATTGTCTGGTGTGCAACTTATCTTTCTAAGCGCCTGCGAAACGGCTAGTGGTAAACTTATTAGTGGTGAGGGTGTGATGAGTTTATCAAGAGCTTTCTCCGCTGCGGGATGTACCAACGTTGTTACATCGCTCTGGAGAGCTGAAGACAACGCTACCGCTTTTATCAGCAGTCGATTTTATACGTATGTAAAACAAGGGAGCAATTTTCCTGAAGCCTTACGAAAAGCGAAACTCAACCTGTTGCACGAGGGACGGTATGCCCAGTTTCATTCACCCCAGTATTGGTCACACCTGGTGTTTGTTGGAATACCCGATGAGACAATGGTTATTCCACCCTACTGGCTCTGGATCTGCTATACAGTAGTAATCAGCATTATAGGAATTTTAGGATGGCGTTATAGAAATGGTTAATGAATAGCTGGAATGGATATCAAAACCTAATCAAGCTGGGGAGTAGCCACTGAGCAAGCTTATTATTTTGAAAAAATCCCTGCCCAGTAACCAGTCAGGGATTTTCAATGCGAAAAGTAAATGAGATCAAGCCTGATAACTAGTAAAAAGCACTAACTCCTGACTAATTTTTCGGTTAATCTCTTTAAGTAACCGGGCGTGCGTTACCAGCCTGCCTACTCGTGATGAAGTGCTACAATTGTCGGTGTACTGAGAGCCTTGCGGAGAATTGTTCATATCGGCCATCAGTATTTCAAGCACATGATTCATGTGTTGACGCAACTTGTTTAAGCTATGTACACGACCTGACTTGCCTACAGACGAAGTCCTTGTTAAATCTGCATACCTGCTGCTATTCCCGTCCCGTAAAATCGCACTGATTTTACTATGATAACAGTGGAATTCTTCGGTAGCCTGTACCCATTCTAAAATAGTCGTGTTAACTTCTGAAGTTGTCGTAACGTGTTTCGAAAGGCTATTTTTCATAGTACAGATTCTTAAAGTGTTAAGTAATTGGCGATACTCGTGTTATAAAGTCAAGGAATATATCGGGCCGATTCAAGTAGTATTCTATGGTTCATTCGCTCTACTGAAGCTGGCAACGTACATAAGTCGAAGTGACGTGTAAAAATGTAATCGGCAGGCAGCGAAAATTTATGAAATAGCACCGCCTACCCGTTTTACTTACCAGAGTCAGAACCTTCTTTTAAACGAAGTACGTTGAGCTTCACAAGATCGAGTTCCGTTACCGATTCACGGAACAAATGTTGTGGCGCGTCGTGAATAGACTTAAAAAGGGAATATGATTCATCTAACCTGCCTGCACCCAGATAGGCCAGAGCAAGGTAATAATCCGTTTCTTCATTGAAATAAACCACTTGCTGTTGCTTATTGACTGCCCGAAGTTCAGTAAACCGGGTGATAGCCTGCGCATATTTGTGTTGTTGCAAACAGGCTACTCCTGTCAGAAAATAGTCAATTGGGGCTTTAGCTGATAAGGTGCTAAACTGCCGGATAACGGATCCGTAGTTCCCCGATAGATACGCTGAACGCAGGGGAGACAAGTGGTCGGCTCTGCCACGCGTGGTAAGCAATTGATAGGAAATAAATTTATTGGTATAAACCTGGGTTTTGTCCAGGGCCGTGAACTGGTAGCTCCCGTACCCAAACAGGGCAATTAAAACGCTGGCTGCAATACGAAGCACCCATGAGTAATCCCGGCTAACGGGCATAGGTCGTACAACATCCTGGTCATAGTCCTGACCCGGGTCGGCTCTGATTTCATTTATGTATTGCTGATGAAGGCCCTTAACTTTAATTGTTAAGGCTCTGTACCGGATGGCATCACGAGAAATAACAATGCTGTCGAGTAGCTGTTGTAAATCAGCATCCTGCTGCAGGTCTTTCTCCAGTTGCGCTATCTGTTCGGGCACTAATTGATTGTCGATGTATTGGTCGAGGAATTCGAGGGTTTCCATGTTATTTTGATCGTTGTAAGGCTGATTTGACGCTGTTGCTGATGGTGGGTGATTGTTGAATAATGTCGGTTAGTTCCTTAAGACATTTGTATTTTCTGTTTCGAAGAACCTGCTCGTTTTCGTAACTGGTTTGTGTTAAAATTTCTTTCATAGATAAGTTTTCATAGTAAAAAAGTGTTAAAATCTGTTTACATTTTTCCCCCATCCGTTCAAAAAGTTCAGCGATAAGTACCTGAGCTTCCTTATAGATTAGCAAGTTTGACACATCTTCTTCTTCCTTTTCTCTATTCTCTTCAAAAAGACCATCTCGTTTAGAGTCACTAGTTCGTTTTCGCAATTCTGAAATCCAGAGGTTTCGGGTAAGGGTATATAAAAAAGAACGGACGCTGGCTTCATTTCTGTACCGCTGTGTTTGAACAATATCAATAAACACAACCAGCACCTCCTGAATAATATCTTCAGCATCCATCTCATTTCCACTGTTTGTTAGTACATAATTCTCTAACATACGGTAGTAACTCCGATAGATAAATCCAACAGCATTATCAATATTAGCCCCTGTTTTTAGAGCCGTGATTAATTCAGCATCGGAGAAATTTTTAACTGTCTGCACAATGATTAACGTTTGTAAGTCGAAGCAGAAGAATAAATTGTAACCTATAATTAATAAAAAAATGAAACAGCTAAGCAGACCGATGAAGGCATTGATAAACACCATCAATTCAAGGGTAGATATCTATTGGCAAGTCGCTTACTCGTTCAGTTTTCCACTTACCATACACAGCAACTGGTTAACCAGTTTAGCGTCCTTAATTTTCCGGTCAAAAGCTGTTAAGCTCTATTTCATTACCTGACTGATACCCCTACTACTTTTATTGACCCGGCGGGACACTAAGCCTATCCATAGCACAACAATCTCTTATAAAAATACCGTAGTCCGACACGGTAGTCCATCGCGGAACGATACCATAAAATCGTTATGGGAAGGACCGATGTGCTACCCATGAACTCCTGAAAATTGTTTGAAAATCTGTGGGTTTAGAAAAAGCATTTAATGAAACAGGAATTTTGTAGTGACCAAACCGCAAAATGTTTCCCTATCAAATGCCCAAGCACAAAACTAACCAGAAAGCTTCCAAAAAGTAATGGACGAGGAAAGCATCTGGGAGTATATTCACGTCAAACTGGTAAGTAAGTACGAAAAAAGGCAAGCCATAAAAATAGGCTTACGGACCATTCGGTTGGAAATAATGGATGTCAGTCCATCCCATCGATGATAGTTGGTCATCAATGTTGGGTATCCTTCTTTCAACCGTTTAGTCGGCGGAGCTAGGGTAGTAATTTCATGCCCTCTATTTGGGCCCTTCTAGTGGCTAAGCAGTATATATTGCCGTTTCGCCTGCCGCAGTATTCGGTTTACCTAAAATTCACCCCAAACGCAAGTGCCAATCAACAGTATAAATGTGCTACCTTTTGGGGCCAGCCGTGTTAAGGAAGGACTAAAAGGTATGTTCGCCTGGATTCCTGACTGTTATTTTTAGGTAACTCTGGAGCATGGGGTGTATTTCTGTGACGAATCGTGGCATTAAGGTATCCAGCATAGCACTTCGCCCGACCTGTATTCGGGCCAGTAGCCCATTAAAAACGTTAATCAATCTATATCGCCACCAGGTCGATACTGGCTTAACACTTTTGACGACTCAGGAGTACACCAACCTAATGCTCAATGAGTTGAAAAAATTACTTGGAAGAATCATGAACAAAATTTGTTAGTCACATAGCATCAACTTATCCAATGCGCATGAACTGGATTCACTATCTAAGACCCAACGGGTATTTACTCTGAGTCAGCATGAGTCGGCTATTTTTGACGCCTAATGGCAATTGATTAGTGAAAAAGCCCGGAACGAAGGCAGACAAACAGTCTCTGAAAGATTTTTTAAACAAACGTGAAACCAGTCCGTTTATAGATGCTAGTAACATCTTTTACTAGTAGGTATACATTCACTAAAACAAACGTTCATCATGAAAAACGCACTGATTGCTGCATCCATTTGCGCTGCACTCGCCTTTTCCCAAAACGGGTTTGCTCAGGCTGTACAGGAAGGGAAAGCCGCCAAAAAAGAAATGAAAGCCGAGAAGAAAGTAGCCAAAGCAAAGGAACTCAAGACCAATGCTGCAACGAGTAAAGGATTAGAGGTAAAAGGCATCTCAGATCCAAAAACCAGAATGGCTAAGGCTGAAAAGAAAATGGATAAGGCCGAAAAGAAAGAGCTGAAGGCTGATTCCAAGGAAATTAAAGCGATCGCTAAAGCTAAAAAGAAGAAAGCCGCTGGGGTTAATTAACATTTGTCGACGCATAGCGAAGTGTTCTAAAAGTAAGAAGGGTAGCTGGATCACGATCCAGCTACCCTTCTTACTTTTAGAGTATAAAGCCACCTTTGTCAAGGCTTCGTGTCTATTATTTTCCACCACTATACACCACAGATTCCGGGTGTGTAATGGTGAAATACCACGCTCCTGAGTACACCTTCCTCTAAGCGGAGGGGTTTTCTAACTCCATAGGCTAGAGTAGGCTTTTCATTAATCTGGAAATCTGGCAGGACCAGAGCTTCTCCATTTTATTGTTTAATCAGTACAAACCAAGCCCAAATGGAGGGTGGGTACTGTTGTCGCATTTGTTGCTGAGTTTGCTGAAAAGCCGTCCAGATTATTTTATACCGCTTCCAGTTTCGGTAAAACCGGGTCATTAGGTCACTGGTAGCCTGATCGGATACGGGCCACAAACCGGTGAGAAGATACCCGGCACCGGCCATTTTGAAGGCCCGTTGCAAGCCAAATACCCCTTCGCTACCCCGAGAATACACGGAACGCATTACCACCCGGCGTAGTGTCGTTCAACGCTACGGATAGGTCAGGAAAAGCAAAGCCATGCATTGCCAGATGCAATACTGTCGGCTGTTGACCCGACTGCGCTTTGGGATTCTTTTCGGTAGCGGATAAGCCCATCATCACTATTGCCTTCGGTCCGATAAAGTGCCCGATTTCTTCCACTTCCCGCTGTGTGCCGGGTAGAAAAGGCCACGAATCACGCGCTGTCCACGTCGAATCGTATTGAATACCTCCCTAGAGTTTTGCACTCATCATGTTTTTATACGTGAGGTCATCATCCATCGATGTTGCCACCCGCCGAAAAAGAGATATCACACGAAGTGGGTGCCTTTGCGATAGATGTAGGAACCGGGGTCGTGTTAGACCGGGCCCTGCTTCGTCGATGGTAGCAGCCGCACCGCGTTTACATAGTGGTTGGTGGTCTCCACTGTCAAAATGTAGACCACCAACCACTATGTTTTCATTGCTTCATTTTAGTAATCGTAACGACATAGAAGCAGCTATCGAGTTGAAACGAAAGAAACCGCTCTATCGCAGTAGTGGGTCTAAAAGCCTGATATCAGGATAGAGCGTTCTCAACTGATTGACGCCATCAGGCTGAACGTAACGCCCGACGGATTACTTCCTCTACCGTTAGGGCAGGGTCAGCCTGTAGGGCATCGCTAACGCTTTTCTCGGCAGTTGCTTTAGGGAAGCCCAGGGCCATCAAAGCAGCTAAAGACTCATCCCAAACTACGTTGCTGGCTGGTTGCTGTTTGTAGGTTGGGCCACCTGGTACTACACCCGCCCGTTTCATCTTATCACGGAGTTCGAGGATGATGCGCTGTGCGGTTTTGGCACCAATGCCTTTGATAGCCTGCACTGCCCGAACGTTCTCGCCCAGAATAGCCAACCGCAAATCGCCGGGTTGCATAGCCGAGAGCATACCCAAAGCCGTATTGGGGCCTACGCCGGAAACACCAATCAAATCCAGAAAAAGCGATTTCTCATCGGCATTGGCAAAGCCGTATAGCAATTGATTATCCTCCCGGAAGAGATGGTGGATAAAGAGTTTTACCCGGTCACCACCGCCGGGCAGAATGGAGTAGGTCTGTAGTGAAATATGAACCATATAACCCACTCCATTTACATCAATAATTATGTGAGTAGGTTCTTTGTAGGACAAAACCCCATCTAAATAAGCAATCATTCGTAGGTATGAAAGGCTTATGAACAAGCCTGTTAAGTATAAGTAAAGATACGAAAAACCCACAACTTTTTGGTAAAGTGTGGGTTCCGTTTTCCATGAATATCGGTTAAATTTAAACCGTCTTTGAGCAGGGAATTATTACCCAACAATCAGCTTCTGTCCCGGCCGAAGTGCATCATTTTTAATATGATTCATCTTCTTGAGCTGTTCGATGGTTAGATCGTACCGACGAACAATATTCCAGAGGGTGTCACCACGCTGTACCTGATGATAGCGGATTTTGTACTGTTTGGCCTTAACCGCAACTTCTTTCTTTCTGGTCGTTTGCTCCTTGCGCTCATTCACCAGCCGTTCGGACCGGGCTTCTACCTCTGCCCCAATGACCAGTTCCTGTCCTGGCTGAAGGGTAGTGGAACTTAATTGATTCCAGTGTTTGAGATCGTCTATATCTACCTCATAGCGGTCTGCAATATCGCCAAGGTTGTCACCTTTTCTGACTGTATAGGTTTGGCTGCGCAATTTGCGGCTGACGGCCGGCCTGGTTTCTTCTTCGTCAGTGTCGCTATCGACATCCGATGAAGCCAGAATCGCTTCTTCTAGGTGTGCTTTGGCCAGTGGATTCTGGTTGAGCGACGTCCATATCCCCATTGAATCAGTCCCATAGCGGACGTCTTCGGTATGAGCTAGCAGAACATGATCCATTCGGTAAGGTAGCCGACTGGCCGAATCCATAATAGCCCGGCGATTGGTAGCAAAGTAACTGTACTGCTGTCGTGGAACCCGCAGAGAGTACCGATTTGTGTAATCAGGCAGAATGGTGGTGGTGATAGCCGGGTTCATTTTTCGCAAATCGGCCAGCGGCATCATACTGTGTTTGGCAAACGTCTCGAGGTTGAAATAGCCCGTTATCTGAACCGTGTCGTGCGGAATGGGATACTCGTATTTTTGAGCCACAATGTCATGTTCATTCGCATAATTCATCATATACGTGAACGTAACAAATAGCGGCACATACCCACGGGTCTCCTTGGGTAGCGCATCGTAAATAGTATAGAACGAATCTCCTCCTGTACGGCGCATGGCTCGTTTTACAGCGCCTGGTCCGCAATTGTAAGCGGCCATTGCCAGTTCCCAGTCTTCGAAAATATTATACAAATCCCGCAGGTATTTGCAGGCGGCTTCGGTCGCTTTTACCGGGTCCATTCGCTCGTCTATGTAATCATCCTGGTACAGGCGCATTTCGCGCCCGGTGCCGGGCATAAACTGCCAAAGCCCACCTGCTCCCGACCGGGAAACCGCCCGGGGGTCCAGAGCCGACTCAACAATAGACAGGTATTTCAATTCATCCGGCAAACCGTACTCTTTTAGAAATCGCTCATACAGCGGAAAGAAGAGAGGCATACGCTCCAGCATAGTTTGGGCGTAAGCAGGCCGACGAAAAACGAAGAGATCGATATAACCCTGAACAGCGGTATGATAATTTAGCGGAATGGTTTTCTGCAACTTTGCCAGTCTTTCGCGAATTAAGCTATCGGGAACAGTGGTCACCAGCACCACCGTATCCTTACTGACAATTGTAGTGTCCTTGTGAATCGTAGTCTCGGCGCGGGATACAGTTACCATTCCCACCACCACACTCACCAGCCCCAACTTATACAGGCTACGGTTCAGATAAGTCATATCAAACTACGGGTTTATTTACGAATTTTTATAATTACACTATCCGTTTTCCTCGATGTACTGCTTCACAGCGCTATAAATCCTGCAATAACTTCGCCATAGCTACCAACTTCTCTTCAGCAAAAGCGGGGGCCATGAGTTGTAATCCAATAGGTAAACCCGTCGAATCGGTACCATTTGGTATCGATATTGCCGGGTATCCTACTACGTTAGCCTGCACCGTAAAAATGTCGGCCAGGTACATTTGCAGCGGGTCTGCTCCGACGGTCCGGTCGGTTTTCTCCCCCAGCCGAAACGCTGTTGTGGGCGTAGTAGGCGAGAGTAAACAATCGTACTGCTCAAACAGGCGTTCGGCTTCGTCCCGAATCAATCGCCGTACCTGTTGGGCTTTCGTGTAATACGCATCATAGTAGCTGGCACTAAGTACAAACGTACCCAGTAAAATCCGCCGACGCACCTCATCTCCAAACCCTTCTGTACGACTTTTTTTGTACAACGACAAAAGATCCATTACTGGTGTATCATTCGATGGTTTACTCCTATACCCATAGCGTACGCCATCAAAACGAGACAGGTTAGAGGATGCTTCGGCGGTGGTCAGAATGTAATAGGTTGGCAACAGATAATCTAAAAGGGAAATATCGACCGGTTCTACCACATGCCCTGCGGCTTTGAGAGCATCTAGTTTAAGTTGGGTAGCCTTCCGAATGGATTCATCAACGCCCTCACTCAGTACGCCATCCTGCAAATAAGCAATTCGAAGGGGAGAATCCGGTAGTGTAGCTTTTGAATAATTCGCAACAGGTTGGCTTGATACAGTACTATCGAATTCATCAGGGCCGGCCATGATTTCGAGCAGGAGAGCAACATCATCGACCGTGTTAGCAATGGGGCCGATACAATCGAAAGAAGAGGCATAGGCAATCAAACCCCAGCGACTAACACGACCATAGGTAGGCTTAAGGCCTACTACGCCACAGAAAGCGGCTGGCTGCCGAACTGACCCGCCCGTATCAGACCCAATGCTGGCTAGGCAAAGTCCCGCCTGCACCGCTACGGCCGACCCGCCACTCGACCCGCCGGGTACCCGGCTCGTATCGGCTGCGTTGAGAACAGGTCCGAAGGATGAATTTTCGTTGGACGAGCCCATGGCAAACTCATCGCAATTTTGACGGCCTATAACAATAACATCCTCATCCAGCAGTCGTTGCACGGCAGTGGCCGTAAACTGCGCAGTGAACGTATCCAGTATCTTGCTACCAGCCCTGACACTATGACCAGCGAAACTTAATACGTCTTTCAGGCCAATGACCATACCAGCCAGCCGCCCGGCTGTACCAGCCGCCAGTTTCTGATCAACGATATCAGCCTGGGTCAGACTCTCATCGGCATAGACTTCCGTAAAAACGTTTAGGTGTTGGTTTTCCCGAATTCGGGCGAGGTATTGTTCCACCAGCTGGCGGCAGGTGATGGTGCCTGTTTTGAGATCAGACTGAACAGAAGCGTAGCTACGGTAGAGGGACACAGACTAATGTATGAAATAGGATACACAAGGTAAATTGTATGATGTGTAGTTGCTTTTCGCTGGAGATACTACTATATTATACATCCTGCCGCATATATCTCATGCAAACTAATAAAAACAGACAATCAGGCGGCCCTGTTTAGAACCACCTGATTGTCTGCTGACTATCACTTATATTACTTTTCTTCTTTCAAACTATCTTCAATGTTCTCGCGAACATCCTTGGTAGCATCTTTAAACTCTTTGATGCCTTTACCCAGGCCACGTGCCAGTTCAGGGATTTTCTTAGCGCCGAACAGCAGGAGTAGAGCGAGGAAAATGAGAATCATTTCCTGGCCGCCCAAACCCATAATTGCAAAAATGGTTGCCGAAATCATATCTTTTGTGATTTGAATGTATGCAAAATTAACAAAACTCTCTTGTACAATCTATTAAACCTTAGTGAAACTTACGCGCTAACCAACCGTTTAGTTTTGTGCTCACCCGTTAAAATTTCTGAAGTTCTCCTCAAGATCATCGTCAATTTTCTTTAATGGGGAAGAACCCTGAACAGTAAAAATCAAAGCTGGAATACGTAAAAATCAGCCAATTTTGATGGTTTCCATCCGCTTGGGCGCTGTAGCTGCCTGAGGTTGATTAGCTGTTGAAAATTCCCATTGCCGGAATTTCTCAATGTCATCCTTTATACCACTAAATAACCATAACATCAGGGCAATATCGTCGCTGAGACCTACTATGGGTAAAAAGTCGGGTAAAATGTCGATAGGTGACACAAAATAAACCAAAACCGCAATAATCCGGAGCAGCGTTTTCCAGGGCAACTCCCGGTATTCTCCTGATGCGTAGGCCCTTACCAAACGCGTGACAATGCCCAACTGGTCCCGAAATGTAGCAAAATTGGCACCCGATAAGCTGCCACTTTTAGCCAATGCTTCCCGCACTAACTCAAAAAGACTTCGTTTATCGCGGGCGTAACGGGCAGCCCCTACATTCGCTTTTTTGAAGAAAATAGAGGACAAGATCCGCGTTATCAGACTTTTGTTTTTCATTGAGTTTATCGACTGACAGACTACTTAACGTTCTATTAAAGTAGTCAGGAATCACTATCTAACCATTTATCCGCTACTTGATAGATAAACCATCAATCACCCCCATAAGTTTTATTCTAACGAGATTGGGTTGTCTTACATGAGGGCAGTACTTTTGCGCCTGCTTGTTAATCCTATAATTCTGAATACTATATGAAAGTTACCGTAGTAGGCGCCGGGGCCGTTGGAGCCACCTGTGCCGATAACATCGCCCGCCGGGAATTGGCTCACGAAGTTGTTCTCCTGGACATTAAAGAAGGTATCAGCGAAGGCAAATCACTGGATATGCTACAGGCATCGACCCTGCTCGACTGCGACATCAAGCTGACCGGCTCCACCAACGATTACGAAAAAACCGCGGGTTCTGACGTAGTAGTTATCACGTCGGGCCTGCCGCGCAAACCGGGCATGACCCGCGAAGACTTGATTGGTATCAATGCCGGGATTGTGAAAGGAGTAACGGAAAATATTCTGAAACACTCGCCCGATGCTATTTTCATTATTATCTCGAACCCGATGGATACCATGACGTATCTCGCTCTGAAGTCGTCGGGTCTTCCTAAAAATCGGGTTATTGGCTTAGGCGGTGCTCTTGATTCAGCCCGGTTCAAAACCTATCTGTCGCTGGCGTTGAAATGCTCCCCCAATGATTTGCAGGCTTCAGTCATTGGCGGTCACGGCGATACAACGATGATTCCGCTTACACGTTTAGCTACTAAAGCGGGTGTGCCCGTCAGCAACTTCCTGGACGACGAAACGCTGAAAAAAGTAGCAGCCGATACCATGGTGGGTGGCGCAACGCTAACGGGCCTGATTGGTACTTCTGCCTGGTATGCACCGGGTGCGGCAGGTGCTTATATGGTGGAAGCCATCGTTCGCGACCAGAAGCGGGTAATTCCATCCTGCGTATTGCTCGAAGGCGAATACGGTCAGTCGGATATTTGCATGGGCGTTCCGGTCGTACTGGGCCGCAACGGCTGGGAAGAAATTATTGACTACAAACTCAGTGACGAAGAGCAGGCTGCTTTTAACAAGTCGGCCGATGCCGTTCGGAACATGAATAATGTTCTGAGCACGCTAAACATTGGCGTGTAGTAAATGCTAAGTTATTGGTTTAGGAATAAAATCACCGCCAGATGCCTGGCGGTGATTTTTCATGTAATACGTTTTACCGCCAGTCGCAGGCCGGAGCCAGCCATTCCTGACCCGGATCAATCGGCATACCGTCTGGGGGAGTTTGGGGGCTTGTTGGCCGAACGTCGTCAATGTTACCCTCGGCCCGACGAAGCTGATCAAGGGCAAACAGGTGATGAGCCGCTACTTTCGGGTTGGCACCCGCCGTATTTAATTTACTCTTCAACTGGGTTAATTTCAACCCGGCCATTGCCCGGCCCTGCGGGGTTATCTCGGGGTTATTTGCCACGTCGATAAGTTTTTGCAACAGCAGCTTATCCGTCAACCGTTTTACTTCTGCCTGATAACTGTCAGCCGGTTCAGCTTTGTACCAGGTAGCCGCGAGCAATTGGTCCAGCATCGACTCAAGACTGAGTTGAGCCGGATCGAGTGCCGACTGCGCAACCAGCCGACTGACCCGTTCCGGATTCAACAGCATCTGAATGGTCATACCGGCGGCCGCTTCGGGTGCCGCCATTGGATCGAAGGATAATCCCGTTCGTCGTTTGAAAACCTCGCGGGGATTTGGATTGTAGCGAAATGGGTGGGGCGGAATCAATGCCACTATCGACTTGGGAAGGGCCAGAAAAGCCGGATCAATGGTAGTCATCAATGCATTCAACGCCCGCTTTTGCTCCTGCACCGGAACCGTCGACATAACAGGCTGGCCATCGCCCCGAAGCGCATTAGTGTAAACTTGCCCGGCTACTACTTTAGCCGCTGCCTCTACCTGATAGCGGTGAAACATGTACATCGGCACCAATACTTCTTCTAGGGTGGCCATTGGCGTTCCCATCGGAATTTTCTTCTCCGTAAAATTACTCAGCGCCACCCGCCGAACATCCGATACGCGTTTCAACTCGTCAACGGCATCAGCCCCATTATCCCACAGGTGGGTACCGGGATGGACCGACCCTTCCGGCCGCGCATCTTTGTCGGTCAGGAAGGTCAAACCCGCCTTGTGCATATCCGTCACAATTTTGTTCAAGGCTGATTTTTCATCTGCCCCAGCCGGGAACTGCTCGTACCCATAGCGAATGCTCCATTTGTCGTAAGCACCAATCCCTTTGGCATACGCATCACTCAGGTCGATACTGTTTCCCTTCACTTTGGCCAGCATCGTCGGGTAATCCATAACAGATGTCCTATCCTGCGTACTGGAAATGTAATTATGGGGCAAACCAAGGGTGTGCCCCACTTCGTGAGCCGCCAGTTGCCGCAGTCGTTCAATGGACATCTGCATCATCGGGTCCAGCGAGGGAGCGGCCGCGCCAGAGTAGTCGCCCGCCAAGCCCTGCGCAATCAGATAATCCTGCCGAACCCGCAGCGAGCCGAGGGTAACTTTCCCCTTAATGATTTCGCCCGTGCGCGGGTCGTTTATACTGCCTCCGTAGCTCCAGCCCCGCGTGGACCGATGCACCCATTGCACCAGATTATACCGAATATCCATCGGGTCGGCATCGGCCGGGAGCAATTTAACCTGGAAAGCATCTTTGTAACCAGCCGCTTCGAATGCCTGATTCCACCAGGCGGTACCTTCCATCAGAGCAGATCGTATTGGCTCGGGTGTGCCGGGATCAATATAATACACAATGGGTTTAACAGCCTCGCTTAGGGCGGCTGATGGGTCTTTTTTCTCCAGCCGGTGCCGCGAGATGTACCGTTTCATGATGGGTTGACTAACGGGTGTCGCGTAATCGAAAAACTCAATGCCACCGTACCCAATGCGTGGGTCGAACAGCCGGGGTTTGAAGTTGTTATCCGGCAATTGAACAAATGAGTGGTGCTGGTGCACGGTAATGGCCGTAGGCGTTGGCACCACATCGCGCAGAAAAGAACCGGGATTATCGCCCGTCAGGGTAATAATTGTTTCGAATTCCGTATTCTGCGGGAAGGCTTTGGTGCGGGTCAGGTACATGGCACTCCGCGTCGGGTCAAATTTAAACGTCCCCTGTTTGGTTCGGGCGATGGCCTGCACCGCCCCCACGGCATCCTGCATCAGAAACGGCGTGAGGTCAACCAGCACACTGCCTTTCTCCTCTGCCACTATCTCAAAACCGGCATGAACGGACTTGGCAAATGATTCTTCCACCGCCCGACGTTCAAGCGGGTCATTAGTGAGAGCCCGATACGCGTAGTTGGGTTCCAGCATCAGCACTTTGTTGCCGCTGCGCTGAAATTTCACGATGTGTTCCTGCCCCAGGCGCCCCCGGTCGAGGCCGATATCGTTCGAGCCAACGCCTTCTGCCAGCGTCGGGTAGTATAGAAGTTCGGTATCGAGATCAGCTATTTCGAGCCAGATTTTACCTTTTTTAGCATCCCAGTAGTAGGTCATAAAGCCGGGGTTGCGTTCCATGCCCGACGTGAAGGCAGTAATACTACCAGCAGGGGCTGGCTGGGCAACTAGCAGTTTAGTAGAGAGAAGTAAGCTAAGAAGTGTAAATACGTGTTTTTGCATAGTAAATTGGGTTGTAATTAAGGCTCAAGATACGGCAAACGAATTAATAGTATGATTTCACCAAACTACTTTGTACTGACAGTTGAAGAAATCGTTATATTCATTGGCGGTTTCGTGTAATCGGCAAATATAGCTTACGTTGTATAGTTACTAATAACCCCAGTTACTGCGTTGAAATACCTCCTGATCATTCTCGTTTGCGTCACTCCTTTTAGTAAAACACTGGCTCAACCCAATCCCAAGACCAGTGCACCAACACCAGTACCAGCCATTCCGGCCGACGCCCAAAAAGTGGCCAAAGCCGTACAGCCAGCAGCCGTTGAAGCACACATGCAGTATCTGGCCGATGACAAACTGGAAGGCCGTAAACCCGGTACGCGCGGTTACGAACTGGCCGCTCAGTATGTTGAAAAACAGTTTCGGACGCTTGGATTTACCCCAATGGGTCAGGGTGGAACCTACCGGCAAAAAGTGCCGTTGCGTCGGGCCATCGTGCGCGAAGCGGGTAGTTCGATGATGCTGACCCGCCAAAGCAGTGATGGAGTAGTTGGTGCCTCAGAGCGGATGACCTACGGGAAAAACTATATTTTCAGCCCACAATTTAGTCAGGCAACGAGTCAGGTATCAGCCCCGGTTGTGTTTGTTGGCTTTGGTGTATCCGCGCCAGAGTTGGGATACGATGATTACGCGAACATTAACGTACAGGGTAAAATTGTAGCCTGTTTCAATGGTGCCCCCACCTCGTTTCCATCCAACCAACGAGCTTATTCCAATTCCTCCAAGCAGGAAGTAGCCGCCAAACACGGGGCTGTTGGAATCATTACGTTCAGTTTGCCAACTGATATGTTTGCCCGTATTGAGTCCAATGCCCCCCGCAACCGGCAGGCTACCTACCGCTGGGTCGATTCCAAAGGACAGGTGCAGCGAACTTTCCCGACCCTAAAAGTAATTGCCTCGCTGGGCGACTCCACCGCCCGCACCTTGTTTGCCGGTGCCAGCAAACCGTTTGATGATGCCCGAATAGCTGCCAGCAAGAACCAGCCCCAGGCATTTCCTCTAAACCTATCTATACAGGCAACCACCCAAACGGAGTTGAATGACGACCTGGTAGGCGAAAATCTGGTGGGGCTTTTACCCGGCTCCGACCCGGCGCTGAAAAACGAATATGTAGTGTATGTTTCGCACCTTGACCACCTCGGCATCACCAAACCCGTTAAAGGAGATTCTATTAACAACGGCGCACACGACAACGCATCGGGTGTGGCTATCAATCTGGAAGCTGCCCGTCTGTTTACCCTACTACCTAAAGCACCCCGCCGGTCTATTTTGTTCGTAGCCGTTACTGCCGAGGAAATGGGGTTGCTGGGGTCCGATTACTTTGCCAGCAATCCAACGGTGCCGAAGGAAAATATAGTGGCGAATCTTTGTCTTGATATGCCATTTTTCTTCCATCCACTGCTCGATATCGTGCCCTACGGGGTTGAGCATTCCAGCATGGCGGGGGCCGTACGGGCAGCTGCGCAGTTTGTGGGCGTCGAGATTGCGAAAGACCCCATTCCCGAACAGTCTGTATTCATGCGCTCTGACCATTTCAGTTTTGTTCGGCAGGGCATTCCGGCCATCTACGTCAAAAGCGGCTCTACCACTGGCGATTCCCGCGATGGGACTAAACTCAATCTGGCCTGGCGGGCCACTACCTACCACACTCCTCAGGATGATATGAATCAACCCTTCGACTGGAACGCAGCTGGCCGACACGTGCAGTTACAGTTTCTGATCGGGTATTTGACTGCCCAGGCCGATAGCCGTCCCGTCTGGAACGACGGTGACTTTTTCGGGACCAAGTTTAAAGAAGCATCTCCCGCAGAAACGAATAAAGGGCGTTGAACGCCCTTTATTAACCTGCTTTCTCTTAAAAAATTCTACCGTAGTCGTTCTGAACCCCGAACGAGTTTCTCGTCGCGCCGAATGAACCGATTGGCCAGTGCATTTAATACCAGCGCCACAATAATGGCATAGAACCCGGTAAGGAAATTTCCCTGATCGCCAGGGTCGCCGTATTCTTTCCCTGCGTATAAAGTCTTATACAGTACAATACCCATGATAGCCGTAAGCATCAATGCATTTACAGCGCATAAGGCAGTTTGTGTCAGGCGATTTTTGTACTGAAAAATGGCGTAAGTCGACACTAAGCCAACCAAAGCAATTAACAAAGCTAAATACCAGATCGAATCCACAAACGTTGTGACGCCTTGTTGATAACTATACTGAAGCGCGGATAAATGCGCCATTTCCGTTGGCTGTGCGCCAACTTTTTCCCAGAGTGGATTAGCCAATGCAACCCCCATGGCCACGGCAATAAGAAACAGAAATATTGTTTGAACGCGTTGAATCATGCGTAATGATGTTTTTTGACCCGCAAAAATAGCCTAAAAAGTGATAGTTTATGAAAGCGGATGTTCGTCTGTTGATAACTTCCGGCGGTTCACGCACGGCTGGCAATAAAGAATCCGAAAACCGTACCATCCATTTATAGAGCCTGTCAGGAACCGCAGCGGTTATATGGAGTTATGATTACTGGCGGCCTTCCCAAATTCCTTGAAGACGAACTTGGAGTTTTCGAGACGGGATCGAATACCCTGACAACTACATAGCTATCGACACGTATCCGATGGCGCCAAAAGATGCCCGCTTGGTTGATTTGGGTGAGCAGCTCGGCATCTCCCTCCTGCCTTTTGTACATGAATTACCCAGGAACGAGCCGGTTTTAGTCGCTCCTTATTTTATACTGACAAAAATCGAGTGTCTGTTGCAGGAGTGGCAAAGAGCCCTCCCCTTTCACCTGATTTAGTATGATGCCTTTGCCCCGAAGGCTCAGCCCGAGGTATAGCAATCTGAAATATTTGCCCAACCAGTCACAGTATTACAGCCCCTAGGGATATTGACTACCTGTCATTCAAGAAGTCGTGTGCAGCGAAATAGGCGGGAACAGGGCTTTTGACTGAAAAGTCTTCCAGCCTATGCACAAACGGAATGTGATCCGGGCCACCAAAATTTACGACCCAACAGTCCATCCTACGAATTTTATCGACCATTGGTCGTTATCTGTAAAACGAATTTACCTGGAGAACCAAATTATCTGTATGAACCGTCTTTTTTTCTTTTTTGCCGCTTTCATCTTACTGACCATTTGCTCCTTTCGGACCAGTTTACCCAACGGGCAGTTGAAGGCAACAACAGTCCTTCATAAACCTGCGGATGGACGAAAGCATATCAACTGGCTAAGCATTGAGGAAGCCTACGCGCTGACACAGAAAAAACCCCGGAAGTTTGTGGTCGATGTCTATACAAACTGGTGCGGCTGGTGTAAAGTGATGGACCGGGAAACATTCTCAAAGCCGGCTATTGTTGATTATGTCAACGAGAATTACTACCCGGTTCGGTTCAATGCCGAGCAAACTGCCGATGTACGACTGGGAGGGCAAACGTTCAAGTTTGTCCGGGGAGGCAGCCGGGGCGTTCATGAGTTAGCCGCGGCTCTACTGAAAAACCAGATGAGCTATCCAACGACCGTGTTTATGGACGAAAAATTTAACCTTATTCAGCCTATCTCCGGATACCTTGAACCCCGTACCTTTCACCAGATAATTACCTACTTTGGTCAAAACTATCATAAGAAAGAGCCCTTCGACCAGTACAAGACGACGACCTACAGAAACGTTCAATCTGCCTTGACAGCCAGGCAGTAAGCTCGTCATTCCAGGAGGGAGCCCGAATCAGCGCGGTTACATAGCCGCTCTCTGTTCGCGTTCCTTTTTTTGTTAATTTTGTCTTCTTTCATCAACCCCAACAAACAAAAACATGACCAAACAGGTGTCTTTTCTTGTGGTATCAGCTATAGTCATTGGGTTTATAGCTGCTGACAACCGCAAATTCATTGACCCGCAAAACATGGATATGTCCGTGAAACCGGGTGACAATTTCTATGAGTATGCCAACGGTAACTGGCTGAAGAAGAATGAAATTCCTGCGTCGAAAACATCGTGGGGAAGTTTTAACGAACTCCGGGAAAAGAGTCTCGATGCCATGAAAACCCTCCTTGAAGATGCGTCGAAAACAACCACGAAAGGACGTTTGTATCAAATGGTAGGCGATTTCTACGAGAGTGGGATGGATAGTCTGACCATTGAAAAGCGTGGTTTTGATCCTATCAAACCAGATCTCGACCGGATTGAGAAGGTAAACAATAAAGCTGCCTTTCTGAACGAATTAGCTTACCAGCGGACTCAGAGCAACGGTATGCTATTTGGCTTTTTCGTCGGACAGGACCGTAAAAACGTCAATAAATACCTGCCGCAGTTTAGCCAGGGAGGTACCACGCTTCCCGATCGTGACTATTACTTGAAAAATGACGCCCGGAGCCAGAAAGTGCGCGATGCCTATCGTGATCACCTTACCAAAATGTTCGGGTTGATTGGCGAGGAGCCAACGCAGTCATCGCAGGATGCCGATGTAGTTATCCGGGTAGAAACTGCCCTGGCGAAAGCCCAAATGCCCCGCGTTGAACTCCGCGACCCTTACAAGACCTATAACAAATTCACGGTTGCCCAATTCAGCCAGCAAACACCTGGCATCAACTGGATGGACCACATGGCGAAGTTGGGCGTAAAAGGGCAGGATACAGTACTGGTGCAAAACCCGTCTTTTTATCGTTCATTGGACAGCCTGGTAGCAGCCACACCCATTGAAGAATGGCAGACGTACATGCGCTGGAATATTCTCAAGGGAGCAGCGCCCTACCTGAGCAGTCCATTTGTCAACCAGAACTTTGCTTTTTCAAAAGTGCTGTCCGGCCAGAAAGAGCAAACTGCCCGCTGGCAACGCGTAAGTAGCCTGATTGATGGCTCGCTGGGGGATTTGCTGGGACAACTCTATGTTCAGAAGTACTTTAAGCCGGAAGCCAAACAACGCATGCTGGCACTGGTAGATAATCTGGAAGCATCCTATAAGGAGCATATCAAAAAACTGGACTGGATGAGTGAGGATACTAAGGCAAAAGCACTTAACAAACTGCTGGCCTTTAAGCGTAAAATTGGTTATCCGGACAAGTGGAAAAACTATGACGGCGTTGCTGTCAATCGTACTGACTTCTACGGTAACATGGAGTCAGCAGGGAAGTGGCAGTATAACTACATGATCAACCGATTGGGCAAACCCGTCGACCGGACGGAGTGGGGCATGACACCCCCAACAGTGAATGCCTACTATAGCCCGGTCAATAACGAAATTGCTTTCCCAGCCGCTATACTCCAATTCCCCTTCTTTGATGCCGATGCTGATGACGCGGTCAACTACGGGGGCATTGGTGCTGTAATTGGCCACGAGATGACACACGGCTTCGATGATTCAGGTCGCCAGTATGATTCGGACGGTACCCTGCGCGATTGGTGGACGAAAGCAGATGCCGATAATTTCAAAAAACGAGCCGATCAGGTACGCGACCAGTTCTCGGGCTTCAAGGTGCTCGACACAATCAAAGTAAACGGTCAGCTAACACTAGGCGAAAACCTGGCAGATCTGGGTGGCTTAGCAATTGCCTACGACGCCTTCAAAAAGACTCCTCAGGGAAAATCATCTGGTAAGAAAAGCATGATTGACGGGTTCAGCCCCGACCAGCGGTTCTTTTTATCATGGGCACAGGTGTGGCGTATCAACGTACTGCCCGAAACCCAGGCACAGCTGATTATGGTTGATCCGCACGCCCCGGGTCAGTACCGCTGCAATGGCCCTCTGTCAAATATCACGGCCTGGTACCAGGCATTTGATGTGAAGCCGGGTGATAAAATGTATAAAAAGCCGGAAGACAGAATTAAGGTTTGGTAAACAGTATGCGTTCATCGCATCCGTAAAAGCCGCGTCCTCATACCTGGATGCGGCTTTTGCAAATGCGGACTTATCAAATTTGATTACCTGCCGTAATACGCTGTAGTCCGTCAGCTTATTTGATTCTCCTGAATGCCTAAATCATAGCTATGAAAATTACCTGCATATCCCTCCTTTTACTCTTTTCCTTTTTAGCCTGCCAAACAAAAACAAAGCAGGATGAGAGTAAAGAAAAAACGATTGTGGCTGATGATAGTGCCACGGCTCTGTCTAAAAGACCCGGTCCTGATGCGCCCAGAACTGTACCAGATCGGTTGGTAAGGGCGCTCTATTTTGAGCACAACAAAACTGAAAACCCACTCCGGGACAAGAAAAATCGGGCATTGATTGACGAATTTTTCACGAAACCCACCGCGGATATCATCTGGAACGATGTCCAAAAATCATCAGGCCGTGTAAACAGGACCAAAACAAACCTGTTGTACAACGCCCCTGATGCCAATATAAAAAAGATGTGGGTAGAACCGGCAGCTATTGGTGGAACGCGGGCCATTGTGTACGTAACATTTACGAACAAAGACAAACCCGAAGAAGTCAAAATTGATATGCAGCAAGTAGCGGGACGATGGGGTATCACGGAGATAAACTATCCCAATGATCAGCAATTAACGAAAATGCTTAAATAAGGCAACGGTCTTCAAATTATTTTTGGACCATCTGTTGACAACATCGCAAAAACATGTAATTTTGCAACTCCAAAACCGGAAGCGGGCTTGGAAATGTTCTTTATCTTACCTTTTTCGGGGAGTTTCCAGAGTGGCCAAATGGATCAGACTGTAAATCTGCTGGCGTACGCCTTCGGAGGTTCGAATCCTCCACTCCCCACCAAATAAATAAGCGGAAGTAGCTCAATTGGTAGAGCGATAGCCTTCCAAGCTATAGGTTGCGGGTTCGAGACCCGTCTTCCGCTCTAGTAGGTAGAGCGATGGCCCTAAAGGCTATGGACTACGGTCGGGGTGGCTTTCCACTTCAAAACTGTTTCGGCGGCCCGGTCATATTCCGCTGTGTTAGTGGATAGTATAAAATGTACTGACAGGATCCGTTCATTTATAGTAAACAAGCCGTTATAGCTCAGTGGTAGAGCACTTCCTTGGTAAGGAAGAGGTCCGGGGTTCAAATCCCCGTAACGGCTCAGGACTTCTTTTTTGAAGTCTCTTTGAAGGGACGGTTAACCCCGTCCGACGCCCGTGTGGTTTTAAGCCCAAATGGTGTCATACCTTAAAAGGAATGACTTCGCTGGGTTTAGTTACTGTTCAGCGAATTCATTTACTAACAAACAAAAATTCACAATAGCGTTTTAAAAACATGGCAAAAGAGAATTTTGACCGCTCGAAACCGCACGTAAACATCGGTACGATTGGTCACGTTGACCACGGTAAAACGACGCTGACGGCTGCCATTACGAAAGTGTTGGCCGGCAAGGGTCTGGCCGCAATTCGGGACTTTTCCTCGATTGACAACGCTCCTGAAGAAAAAGAGCGCGGTATCACAATTAATACATCGCACGTTGAGTACGCAACGGCGAGTCGTCACTATGCACACGTTGACTGCCCTGGTCACGCCGACTATGTAAAGAACATGGTAACGGGAGCTGCTCAGATGGACGGTGCTATCTTAGTAGTAGCCGCTACGGACGGGCCAATGCCACAAACTCGCGAGCACATCCTGCTGGCACGCCAGGTTGGTGTACCTCAGTTGGTTGTCTTCATGAACAAAGTGGATATGGTCGATGATCCAGAGCTACTCGAACTCGTTGAAATGGAAATTCGCGAATTATTGAGTTTCTATAACTTTGACGGTGACAACATCCCTGTTATCCAGGGTTCGGCTCTTGGTGGCCTGAATGGAGATGAGCAGTGGGTAAAAACCATCGAAGAACTGATGGACAGCGTTGATAGCTTTATCCCCTTGCCCCCACGTCAGACGGAACTTCCGTTCCTGATGCCGGTAGAGGACGTATTCTCGATCACGGGTCGTGGTACAGTAGCAACGGGTCGTATCGAGCGTGGTATAATCAACTCAGGCGAGCAAGTTGAAATACTTGGTATGGGTGCTGAAAACCTGAAATCAGTTGTAACAGGCGTTGAAATGTTCCGGAAAATTCTGGACCGTGGCGAAGCTGGTGACAACGTAGGTCTGCTGTTGCGTGGTATTGAAAAAGAGGCTATTCGCCGGGGCATGGTAATTTGTAAGCCAGGTTCTGTAACTCCTCACGCCAAATTTAAGGCTGAGATTTACGTCCTGTCGAAAGAAGAAGGTGGTCGTCATACTCCGTTCTTCAACAAGTACCGTCCGCAGTTCTACTTCCGCACCACTGACGTGACAGGCGAGATTATGCTGCCTGCCAACGTTGAGATGGTAATGCCGGGTGACAATATCACAATCGACGTAACCTTGATTAACAAAATCGCCATGGAAAAGGGACTTCGTTTCGCTATCCGTGAAGGTGGTCGTACCGTAGGAGCTGGTCAGGTGACCGAAATTCTCGATTAATGGAATTCGTAATAAAAACAAGTGCATTTCTTCACGGAAATGCACTTGTTTTTTAATATTATTCCGTACTTTTGCAGTCCGTTTCGACGGATATGTCTAAGGGTGTAAGAGTAAAGTTGTGAGAATCAGGATGAATTGGCATTAGCCGTGTCTTTTCTCTTTTTGCCTTATCTCTTCTTTCAGTTGAATAAACGGGTGTAGTTCAAGGGTAGAATAGCGGTCTCCAAAACCGTTGATGGGAGTTCGAATCTCTCCACCCGTGCAAATCCTTTACATAAAATGGACAAGTTTACATCGTTTCTGAAAGCCTCCTGGGAGGAAGTTCAGCATAACGTGACTTGGCCTAAATTCAGCGACCTCCAATCCAGTTCGACACTGGTGCTGGTAGCCTCGCTGATTTTTGCGCTACTAGTCGGGTTAATAGATTTAGTATTCGAGAATGGACTGAATACATTTTATCAGTCATTCTAAATCGACCTACAAAACATGAGCGGCATACAATGGTACGTCATTCGGGCAGTGTCGGGTCAGGAGAAGAAAATCAAATCCTACCTCGATAATGAGATTATCCGGCAAAAGCTGGATGAAATCATTCCGCAGGTGCTGATCCCGGCAGAAAAGGTGTATGAAATGCGTAACGGTAAGAAGCGCGTTCGGGAAAAATCCTTTTTCCCTGGCTACATCTTAATTTCAGCCGATTTGGGTAACAACCGGGCACTCGATATGATTCTGAATATGCCGGGTGTATTGGGTTTTCTTGGCAATGCGCAGGTTGGAACCACGTCTAAAGTTCCGGTTCCCCTTCGTCAGGCTGAAATAAACCGAATCCTTGGTAAAGTGAATGATGAAGAAACCGAAGTAGTATCGGCTCCGACAGCCAGTTATCTTAAAGGAGAGAACGTAAAAGTTGTCGATGGGCCATTTGGCGGTTTTATTGGTACAGTAGAAGAAGTATTCGATGACCGAAAGAAATTGAACGTCGTTGTTAAAATATTTGGCCGGAACACTCCGGTAGAACTCAGTTACGCACAAGTAGAGAAGGAGAACTAATCATCAGGTTAGTTTTCCCAGGTTTGGCATCCTATGCTTCCCTCAGAGGGTGACCAGCCAAAGAAGTTGAAGAAGTTGATTCGCTGCGAAAGGTGTGCGGACTGGTTATGTGACTAACCGGTAAGAAACCCAGGCAGTAACGGGGCCGCCCACGCGGTCGTAACTAAATTACCACAATGGCAAAAGAAGTAGGTGGCTACGTTAAGCTGCAAGTCAAAGGTGGGCAAGCTAACCCCGCACCTCCAATCGGTCCGGCTTTGGGTTCCAAGGGTTTAAACATCATGGAATTCTGCAAGCAATTCAACGGACGTACGCAGGATAAGATGGGGACGGTATTGCCAGTTTTGATTACATATTATAAGGACAAGTCCTTTGATTTCGTCATCAAGACACCACCCGCACCGATTCTGCTGATGGAAGCAGCTAAGCTGAAAGGCGGCTCTGCTGAACCTAATCGCAAAAAAGTAGGATCAGTGACATGGGACCAGGTTCGGACAATCGCGGAAACAAAGATGCCCGATCTGAACGCATTCACTGTCGAATCAGCGATGAAACAGGTGGCCGGTACGGCCCGCAGCATGGGAATCACGGTGTCGGGCGCATCGCCCTTTGAGAACTAAACAGACTTGCCGAAGCAAACACACAAATGGCTAAGTTAACGAAAAAACAAAAGGAAGCACAATCGAAGTACGATGCTGCCAAGGAATACTCGCTCCAACAGGCAGCTGAGATTCTGAAGGACATCTCGTACACGAAATTTGATGCTTCGGTGGATATTGACGTCCGGTTAGGCGTCGACCCGCGTAAAGCCGATCAGATGGTTCGTGGCGTTGCCACGTTGCCTCATGGTACGGGTAAAACGGTTCGCGTACTGGTGCTTTGCACCCCGGATAAGGAGAACGAAGCGAAGGAAGCTGGAGCCGACTTCGTGGGTCTGGATGACTATATTCAAAAAATCGAACAGGGCTGGACGGACATCGACGTGATTATCACGATGCCGAACGTTATGGCCAAAGTTGGTCGCTTGGGTAAAGTACTGGGGCCACGGGGTTTGATGCCAAACCCAAAATCGGGTACGGTAACACCAGAAGTAGGCAAAGCCGTTCGTGAGGTGAAAGCGGGTAAAATCGACTTTAAAGTTGATAAGACCGGTATCATTCATACCAGTATTGGTAAAGTATCGTTTACGCCAGAAAAACTGGTCGAAAACGCACAGGAAATTATCGCTACACTTATGCGTCTGAAGCCTTCATCGGCCAAAGGAACGTACATGAAGACGATAAATCTGTCGAGCACGATGAGTCCGGGAGTTACGATTGATAAAGGCACAGTAGCCGGTATATAAGCCATGAAACGCGACGAAAAAGGAGCAATAATTGAGGAATTGACTGGAAAGTTCCAGAGCATTCCCTTCTTCTACATCACGGAGGCTAACGGCATGACAGTTGCTGAAACCAACAACCTCCGTCGGATGTGTTTTGATCGGGGCATAGAGTACAAAGTGGTGAAGAATACCTTCATCAAAAAAGCACTTGAATCCCTGGATACGGATTACACTCCGTTCAACGATGCGGTACTGCATGGTCAGTCGGCGGTGATGTTTCACCCCGAAAATGGCAAAGCACCGGCTAAGCTCATCAAGGAATTCCGCAGAACGAGTGACAAGTTACAACTGAAGGCTGCGTCTATTGATTATAGCCTGTTCATTGGAGCTGACCAACTCGATACGCTCATCGCACTGAAGAGCAAGGAAGAATTGATCGGTGAAATTATTGGTCTATTGCAATCACCTGCTAAAAACGTCATTTCAGCGTTGCAGAGTGGTGGTAACAAATTGGCTGGCATTCTTAAAACGCTGTCGGAGCGCGAGGAAGCATAGTGAAGCGGACGCGCTGTCCGTAATTTCCGACATTAAATGTGGGCATAACGTTCGCATCGTAAAAAAATCGTATCACAATCAAATAAAGAGAATACTACAATGGCAGATTTGAAAGCGTTCGCTGAGCAGCTTGTAGGCCTGACGGTTAAAGAAGTTAACGAACTGGCTACAATCCTGAAAGATGAGTATGGTATCGAGCCGGCTGCTGCCGCTCCCATGATGGTAGCTGGTGGTGCAACAGGTGGTGGCGATGCTGCTCCGGCTGCTGCTGAAAAAACGTCGTTCGACGTGGTACTAAAATCAGCTGGTGCTGCTAAGCTCGCTGTCGTGAAACTGGTAAAAGACCTGACGGGTCTGGGTTTGAAAGAGGCCAAAGAACTGGTGGACAATGCGCCAAGACCAGTGAAAGAAGGCGTTGCTAAAGACGAAGCTGAATCACTCCGCAAGCAGCTTGAAGAAGCTGGTGCTGAGGTAGAAGTTAAGTAAGCAGATAGCTATTTCGCATATCGCTCCAACAGGAGAGGCCAGGCCAACGTCTGGTCTTTTCCTGTTTGGAGAGTTTTTGTCTAAAGCACTTGCAAAAGACAAACTTTTTTATATTGCATTATGTTGTTTATTTATACCCCTTAGGTCGGGTGACGCCCGGGGTATAGATGACTACTTAGTTCGAGTGCCGTAGCAAATCTTCGCAACGCACTCATTAAGAATCGGTTACGCACTAAACGAAGCACAATCTTGGCGACAAACGCGAAAATCAGTACCCGCAAAAATTTTGCGACGATTCAGCCAGTGATCGGCTATCCGGATTTTCTGGATATCCAGGTAAAATCCTTCAAAGATTTTTTCCAGCTTGACACCCCTTCCAGCGAACGCTCGGAAGAAGGATTGTTCAAGGTTTTTCAGGAAAACTTCCCCATCTCCGACTCCCGTGAGAATTTCAAACTGGAGTTCATCGATTACCTGGTTGACCCCCCAAAATATTCGGTTGATGAATCTATTGACCGGGGACTAACATATTCAGTACCCCTGAAGGCTAAATTGCGTCTTTCTAACAATGATCCTGACAACGAGGATTTTGAGACGATTGAGCAAGAGGTATTTCTGGGCAATATCCCTTACATGACTGAGAAAGGTTCTTTTGTCATTAATGGAGCTGAACGGGTAATTGTATCCCAATTGCACCGCTCACCGGGTGTGTTCTTCTCGATGAGTAAGCATACAAACGGTACCAAACTTTACTCAGCGCGCATTATTCCGTTTAAAGGCTCATGGATTGAGTTTTCAACGGATGTGAATAACGTCATGTACGCGTACATTGACCGGAAGAAAAAATTTCCGGTTACGACGCTTTTACGGGCTATTGGTTTCGGTTCGGATAAAGACATTCTGGATTTATTCGGTTTGTCGGAAGAAGTCCCGGCCACTCCTGCCAATTTGAAGAAAGCAATCGGCCGTCGGCTGGCGGCTCGGGTTCTGCGCACCTGGACGGAAGACTTTGTGGACGAAGACACGGGTGAAGTGGTGTCTATCAGTCGGAACGAAGTACTTCTGGAGCGTGATTCGGCTATTACAGCCGATGATATTGATGTCATTACAGAATCGGGGCAGAAATCGGTTATCCTGCACAAGGAGGACATGAACATGGCCGATTATAACATCATTTACAACACACTGCAAAAGGACAGTTCAAATTCGGAGAAGGAAGCGGTAGAGCAAATCTATCGTCAGCTTCGAAACGCGGATGCACCTGATGAGCAAACGGCCCGCGAGATTATCCAGAGTCTGTTTTTCTCGGATAAACGCTATGACCTGGGTGATGTAGGCCGGTATCGGATTAACAAGAAACTGCAGCTCGACATTTCGTCGGACATGAAGGTATTAACTACGGAAGACATTGTGTCTATCGTGAAGTACCTGATTGGTCTGATTAACTCAAAAGCTGTTGTTGATGATATTGACCACCTGAGCAACCGGCGCGTCCGGACAGTGGGTGAACAGTTATATGCACAGTTCGGCGTTGGTCTGGCTCGTATGGCGCGGACCATCAAAGAACGAATGAACGTTCGGGACAACGAAGATTTCAAACCTGTTGACCTGATTAACGCCCGGACGCTGTCGTCCGTCATTAACTCGTTCTTCGGTACCAATCAGTTGTCACAGTTCATGGACCAGACGAACCCACTTGCTGAGGTGACGCACAAGCGTCGGATGTCGGCACTGGGACCAGGCGGTCTATCGCGTGAGCGGGCAGGTTTCGAGGTTCGTGACGTACACTATACCCACTACGGTCGGTTATGTACGATTGAAACACCGGAAGGTCCAAACATTGGGTTGATCTCGTCGCTGTGTGTCTATGCTAAAATCAACAGCATGGGCTTTATCGAAACACCGTATCGTATTATCGAAAACGGAAAAGTTGCGATGGATAAGCCAGTGATGTACCTGACTGCCGAAGAAGAGGATACTCACTACATCGCTCAGGCAAATGCGGGCATCGACAAGAAAGGAAATTTCCAGGTAGATCGCCTGAAAGCTCGTTTTGAAGGTGACTTCCCCATAGCGGAACCGGCAAACGTTACCTTCATGGATATTGCTCCCAACCAAATTGTGTCGGTAGCTGCCTCCATGATTCCGTTTCTTGAGCATGACGATGCTAACCGTGCCCTGATGGGTTCGAATATGCAGCGTCAGGCCGTTCCATTGCTTCGGCCCGAAGCTCCTATCGTGGGAACGGGTCTGGAAGGTCGTGTGGCGGTTGACTCCCGTACACTGGTTATTGCTGAAGCAGATGGCGTTGTCGAACTGGTTGACTCTACTAAAATAGTAGTCAAATACAACCTTGACGATGATGCAATGGCTATTTCGTTTGATGAAGATCGGAAGACATACAATCTGATCAAATTCCGCCGGACTAACCAGGATACATGCATCAACATAAAACCAACTGTGCTGAAAGGCCAGAAGGTGAAGAAAGGAGATGTGCTGTGCGAAGGATATGCGACTCAGGCAGGTGAACTGGCGTTGGGCCGTAACATGAAGGTTGCCTTCATGCCCTGGCAGGGATATAATTTTGAGGATGCTATTGTGATTTCGGAACGCGTAGTGCGGGAAGATATTTTCACGTCCATTCACATTGAAGAGTTTGAACTGGAAGTACGTGATACCAAACGGGGTGAAGAAGAGTTAACCTCTGAAATTCCGAACGTTAGCGAAGAAACTGTCAAAAATCTTGATGAGAATGGTATCGTTCGGGTTGGTACGGAAGTAAAAGAAGGTGATATCCTGATTGGTAAGATTACACCGAAAGGTGAAAGCGATCCAACGCCGGAAGAGAAACTTCTTCGCGCCATTTTCGGCGATAAAGCCGGTGATGTAAAAGATGCGTCCAAGAAAGCGCCACCGTCCCTGAAAGGAGTGGTTATTGACACCAAATTATTTGCCCGTCCGGCCAAAGAAGACCGGGGTAAGCACAAAGATGAGGTAAAGGCGCTGATGAAGAAGTACGGTCGTGAGTTGAACGACTTCCGTACCCGCATGATTGACAAAACGGTTAACTTACTCGACGGAAAAACCAGCGCTGGTGTTAAGCATAAATTTGGTGACGAAGTAGTAAGCAAAGGTGTAAAGTTTAACCGTAAGAATATTACGGATAACCTCTTTCCTGACAAGAACGCCTACCGCGACGAAAGCAGTTACGCTGTACCGGAAGAAGCTAACCTGTTATCGGATTTGAATCTGGATAGCTGGACCGACGATGAGAAAGCGAACGAGATGGTTATTGCGTTAGTGAAAAACTACAATAACCGTCGGAGCGAAATTACCGGCAAATTCAAGCGGGAACGGTTTACACTCGAAGTGGGCGATGAATTACCCGCCGGTATTGTTAAGCTGGCCAAAGTGTATATCGCCAAGAAGCGTAAGCTGAAAGTAGGTGATAAAATGGCTGGTCGTCACGGTAACAAGGGTGTCGTCGCACGGATTGTCCGGGATGAGGACATGCCATTCCTAGAAGATGGAACGAAAGTAGACATCGTGCTTAACCCTCTCGGCGTACCAAGCCGGATGAACCTCGGCCAGATTTATGAGACCGTACTGGCCTGGGCTGGTCAGAAACTAAATCGGAAGTATGCTACGCCAATTTTTGACGGAGCGACTGAACAGCAGGTGGCAGATGAGTTGAATGAAGCAGAATTGCCTTCGTTTGGCCGGACTTATCTCTACAATGGACTAACCGGTGAGCGTTTTGATCAACCCGTTACGGTAGGTATCATTTACATGCTCAAACTCGGTCACTTAGTGGACGATAAGATGCACGCCCGTTCAATTGGTCCCTACTCGCTCATTACACAGCAGCCGCTGGGTGGTAAGGCGCAGTTTGGCGGTCAGCGTTTTGGTGAGATGGAAGTGTGGGCACTGGAAGCTTTTGGAGCATCTAATATCCTGCAGGAAATCCTGACCGTAAAATCTGATGATGTAGTTGGTCGCGCAAAGGCGTACGAAGCTATCGTGAAAGGTGAAAACCTGCCGAAGCCTAATATTCCGGAGTCGTTCAACGTACTCGTTCACGAATTGCGTGGTCTCGCCCTTGAAATTACATTAGAATAGTAAGTTGGTTAGTTGGTCAGTCAGTAAGTAAATCCAGTACACGTTAGCTACTGGTCAACTCATAGACTGACCAACTACTCAATCTGTTTTTAACTTTTAATCTCCAACCAATGTCGTTCAAAAAGAACAAGAAGCTCAACAGCGACTTCCAGAGCGTAACAATCAGCCTGGCGTCGCCGGAGTCTATTTTGGAGAGTTCCTACGGCGAAGTGACACAGCCGGAGACTATCAATTACCGGACCTATAAACCCGAAATGGGCGGCTTGTTCTGCGAGCGCATTTTTGGGCCAGTAAAGGACTGGGAATGCCATTGCGGCAAGTACAAACGGATACGCTATAAAGGCATCATCTGTGACCGTTGTGGGGTAGAAGTAACTGAAAAGAAGGTTCGCCGGGAGCGTATGGGACACATCGAACTGGTGGTTCCCGTCGCGCACATCTGGTATTTCCGTAGTCTGCCAAATAAAATTGGTTATCTGCTGGGACTTTCTACCAAGAAACTTGATCAGGTCATTTATTATGAGCGGTACGTAGTTGTTCAGCCCGGTGTGAAGGCTGAGGACGGTATCAATCAACTCGACTTCCTGACGGAAGACGAGTATCTGGACATTATTGACAAACTGCCGGGTACAAACCAGCACCTCGACGACAAAGACCCTAATAAATTCATCGCCAAGATGGGGGCTGAAGCGCTGGAGATGTTGTTGTCACGGGTAGAACTCGACGAATTATCCTATTCGCTGCGTCATGCTGCGGCCACGGATACGTCGCAACAGCGGAAAGCGGAAGCGCTGAAACGGCTGAAAGTTGTTGAAGCATTCCGGGAAGCAAACGGCCGTATTGAAAATCGTCCTGAATGGATGGTGATCAAAATGGTGCCTGTTATTCCACCCGAATTGCGCCCACTCGTTCCTCTCGATGGTGGTCGTTTTGCCACGTCTGATTTGAATGACCTGTATCGTCGGGTTATCATCCGGAATAACCGCCTGAAGCGGCTTATCGAAATTAAAGCGCCTGAAGTAATTCTCCGTAATGAAAAGCGGATGTTGCAGGAAGCTGTCGATTCGCTGTTCGACAACTCCCGTAAAGTAAACGCCGTTCGTTCGGAAGGAAACCGGGCACTAAAATCGCTTTCTGACATGCTGAAAGGCAAGCAGGGGCGTTTCCGGCAAAACCTGCTTGGTAAGCGTGTCGACTATTCGGGTCGTTCGGTTATTGTGGTTGGTCCTGAGCTGAAGTTGCACGAGTGTGGTCTGCCGAAAGACATGGCGGCTGAGTTGTTCAAGCCCTTTGTCATTCGCAAGCTCATTGAGCGGGGTATTGTCAAGACGGTGAAATCGGCCAAGAAAATTGTTGACCGGAAAGACCCCGTTATCTGGGATATTCTGGAAAACGTGTTGAAAGGTCACCCTGTATTGCTGAACCGTGCTCCAACATTGCACCGGTTAGGTATTCAGGCCTTCCAGCCTAAACTGATCGAGGGAAAGGCTATTCAGTTACACCCACTCGTTTGTACCGCCTTCAACGCTGACTTTGACGGTGACCAGATGGCTGTTCACGTTCCATTGGGACAGGAAGCCGTACTGGAAGCCTCGCTACTGATGTTGGCGTCGCACAATATCCTAAACCCTGCCAACGGTGCGCCGATTACGGTACCATCGCAGGACATGGTGTTGGGTCTATACTACGTGACTAAAGGCCGTAAGAGCATTCCTGAGTACCCAATTGCTGGCGAAGGCATGACATTCTATGGCACCGAAGAAGTAGTTATCGGTATCAATGAAGGCAAAGTTTCCAAGCACGCCAATATCAAATGCCGGGTGAAAGTTCGGGATGAGAGTGGTGAGCTTGTCTATAAAGTTATCGATACGGTGGCGGGTCGGTTGTTGTTCAACCAGGCTGTTCCCGAAGAGGTTGGCTATATCAATGAGTTACTGACGAAGAAGAAACTTCAGCAAATCATTGCGCTGATCTTCAAAATTTCAGGTGGTGCCCGGACGGCTCAATTCCTCGACGAAATTAAGGAACTTGGTTTCCAGATGGCGTTTAAAGGCGGTCTGTCAATTGGTTTGAGCGACGTTATGATTCCTGAAGCAAAGCAGGGATTGGTTGACGAAGCGAAGGCTGAAGTACAGACAGTTTGGGACAACTACCTGATGGGTCTGATTACAGAGAACGAGCGGTACAACCAGGTTATCGACATCTGGACCCGTGTAAACTCCCGTTTGACCGAGACGCTGATGAAGCAGCTCGAAGCCGATCAGGGTGGTTTTAACTCCATTTATATGATGATGCACTCCGGCGCACGTGGTTCGCGGGAGCAGATTCGTCAGTTAGGTGGGATGCGTGGTCTGATGGCTAAGCCACAGAAAAACCTGCAGGGTTCGGTTGGTGAGATTATTGAAAACCCAATCCTGTCGAACTTTAAAGAAGGTCTGGACGTACTGGAGTATTTCATTTCCACGCACGGTGCCCGTAAAGGTCTGGCCGATACGGCGTTGAAAACTGCGGACGCCGGTTACCTGACCCGTCGTTTGCACGACGTAGCACAGGATGTTATTATCAGTGAAGATGATTGTGGCACCTTGCGTGGCCTACAAGTATCAGCGCTGAAAGATAACGAAGACATCGTTGAGCCATTATCGGAGCGTATTCTGGGCCGGACCACGGTTCACGATATCTACGATCCACTCTCGAAGGAGTTGATCATCGAAGCTGGTGAACTGGTAACGGAAGAAGTAGCTGCTCAGATTGACGAAACGAGCATCGAAACGGTTGAAATCCGGTCGGTGTTGACGTGCGAATCCCGTCAGGGTGTTTGTGCTAAGTGTTACGGGCGTAACCTGGCATCAGGCCGTATGGTCGACATTGGCGAAGCCGTGGGTGTAATTGCCTCGCAATCCATTGGTGAGCCGGGTACTCAGTTAACACTCCGTACCTTCCACGTGGGTGGTACAGCGTCTAACATTGCGGTTGATGCGTCGATCAAAGCGAAATTCGACGGACTCATTGAGTTAGAGGAAATGCGGACGGTATCTTCGGAAGATGCGGAAGGTAATCCTCAAACGATTGTAATGGGTCGTTCGGGTGAGGTTCGGATTGTGAATCCTGCCGACCGTAACGTCATTCTTATCAGCAATAACGTTCCTTATGGGGCATTCCTGCGGGTGAAAGATGGTGATATGGTGAAGAAAGGTGACGACATTTGCGCCTGGGATCCTTACAACGCCGTTATTCTGTCAGAATTGACTGGTACCCTGAATTTTGATGCCATTGAAGATGGTATTACGTACCGCGAAGAATTTGATGAGCAAACCGGCTTCCAGGAAAAGGTAATCATCGAAACTCGTGACAAAGCCAAGAACCCGGCCATTGTTGTACAGGGTACCACAACGCTGACACTTCACCTACCCGATAATGACGGAGGTCCGTTGCAGAAGAGTTATAACCTACCCGTTGGCTCACGCCTGGTGGTGAAGGAAGGGCAGAAAATCAAGGCTGGCCAACCGCTGGCGAAGATTCCACGTAACGTAGGTAAAACCCGTGATATTACGGGTGGTCTGCCACGGGTAACGGAATTGTTTGAAGCCCGTAACCCCTCCAATCCAGCCGTAGTAAGCGAGATTGATGGTGTGGTAACCTACGGTGCTATCAAGCGTGGTAACCGCGAAATCTTTATCGAGTCGAGAGACGGCACGAAGAAGAAATATCTGGTTCCCCTGTCGAAGTTTATTCTGGTACAGGATAATGACTTTGTGCGCGCTGGTGCACCATTGTCTGACGGAGCAATTACGCCGAGCGACATTCTGGCTATTAAAGGTCCAACTGCCGTTCAGGAGTATCTGGTGAATGAAATTCAGGAAGTTTACCGTCTGCAAGGCGTTAAGATCAACGATAAGCACATCGAAGCCATTGTACGGCAAATGATGCAGAAAGTTGAAATTATCGACTCTGGCGACACTAACTTCCTCGAAGGTCAGGTTGTCGACAAATGGTCATTCCGGGAAGAAAACGACAAAGTACTTGATGCTAAGGTTGTTATGGAACCCGGTGAGTCACCTAATTTCAAGCCGGGTATGATTGTCACGAGCCGTCAGCTTCGGGACGAGAATTCAAGTCTGAAACGCCGTGACATGGCATTGGTAACTGTTCGTGACGCGATGGCCGCTGTTTCGCAACCAACGCTGATGGGTATCACTCAGTCATCGTTAGGTACAGACAGTTTCATCTCGGCTGCTTCCTTCCAGGAAACAACGAAGGTGTTGAGCGAAGCTTCGATTCGGGGTAAGCGCGATACACTCGACGGCCTGAAAGAGAACGTGATCGTTGGTCACCTGATTCCAGCGGGTACGGGTCTTCGTCATTATCAGAACGCAATTGTTGGTTCGAAGGAAGAACTGGAAATAGTTACAGAATCGCGCGAGTCATTCGCCCGCAGCAAGAAACGGGCGACGGTGTAAGCGTCGTATCAGGATTAAATATGAAACCGCTCCGGTCCTTAATGGCTGGGGCGGTTTTTGCTTTTACGACAAAAAAACGGGCAAGGCAAAAATTATTGCCCCGATAATAAATAGTGCTGTCAATACGTGGACGAAGGTTTTGTTAATGCGCAAAAAAATGAACTGTTCCACTGTTCTGCCAAACCAGAATAATGACATTCCGCCCAAAAAGGTCTTGCCTAACGTAGTTGTCGTGAGATCTGTTGGGAAGCAAAAACATAGGAAAGCAACAAGCATACAAATGTAAATCAGCCTAATATTGGCAATTTGCAGGATTGCTCGATTAGCCAGTGAGAGTTTTTTTAGTTCATTTTTCCAGTCAAACAGTCGCCAGAAGAATAGGTGAAATATGGCGAACCCAAGTGAATATATACCACAGAGATAAACAAGGATGTTCATAAAGGTTATCTTGTAAGTTAATAAACTTCATATTGCTCAGGAATCTCAATCAGATAACGACCACCCATAAAGGTGTATAATATAATGCAGGCAATGAATATCGAAATTAATACGATGAATATGAAATGAACATTGGCTATGCCTGGCCTTACAAACTGGATTATTCTCTTCCGATGAGCCAAACCGACGTGTACGCCAAACGCGACAATACCCATAAAATAGTAAGGCACGAAGTACAAGTTAAATGGGTACTCAACTGCGACTCGGGCAGCAAAATAGAAGTTAGTATCAAATTGATAATAAAGCCGTTGGCCAATAACGGCTAGTATGTGCTGGATAATAAAAAATCCCAACGCAATCCCCGAATAGAGTTGCAGCCGTTCGAACGTGGTCAGTTTAGGTTTTTTCTTCAGTGCAACTACTAACGAAATACCGCTATACGCCTGAAACAGAAAAGAAGCGATGAGAAACCACTCAATAGCTGGATGGCGGTAAACGTTGCGAAACAACTCCATAATGTCCCGATGGGTCTGAATACCAAACCAGGCCATCAAATGATTGAACAAGTGGGCAGCAATAAATACGGAAATAAGTATCCCGGTAATACGGTGTACAGTTTTATAGTTCATGCACGGCGACCCAATTACATAGCGGCATTAAGCTAGTGCAAATATCAAAGTAGCTAGCTGCAAGTCATTTGATATAAATCAAATTCGCTTTTTGGGGTGCCTGATTCGGCTTAAAGTTTCGAGCGTAATGCCCAAATAAGAAGCAATATGACCCAAGGGTACTCGGTTGGTGATGTCAGGGCGAATGGCCATCAGATTATCTAACTTTTGCTGGGCAGATTCAAACTGGATGGAAACAACACGCTGCTGGAGTTGAAGCATAGTTCTTGTGACAATGATCCGACAGAGTCGGTCGAAGCTATGGTGTTTGTCGCATAACTCAAGCATGGCATTTCTTGCTATTTCTACAATAACTGCCGACTCCAGCAACTCGATATAGTAAGGACTTGGGATGTTTAGAAAAAAGCTATTGACAGACGTAATGAAGGCATCTTCAAACGCGAACCAATCGGTAATTTCTCGGCCGTCTTTCAGATAATAAGCACGGGCGGCTCCTTTTACAATAAAATACGTTTTGTCGGCATACTGACCTTCTTTTACCAGGGTAGTATTTTTTTCAACCCGTAACAGCTTGCAGCAGGCAATCAAGTCCTGTTCGCATTCGGTAGTGAGATCAGCATAATTTCTCTTAATTGACGCAACGATATCGGGCAGATTATGCTCCATGTGAAAGAGGAAATTAACCCTTAAAAGGCGAAACTACTTCATCAACTCATCAAACGTTATGCTAACGTAGTATAGTCCTCCAACCTGTGCAAGCCCATATCCCTGAGCGTAGTATTTGTTGAGGATGTTTGTCGCGCCTACTTTTATCACTGATTTCAGAAGAGGCATTTTACAGGATACCTGCGCATCTAAACTACTCCAGGAAGGCAGCCAGGCATCTCCCGCTGTAATTCCCTGCTCATACCACATTTTGTCTGTCCAGCGAAAAGCAACGGATGCGCCCAGCCGATCCGTTAGTTGCGGATTACTAAAGGAAACAGTATACCTGTTTTCGGGAGAATCGAAGTAGTTACGGCCTTTTTTCACTACCTCACTATCACTCATTTTACGTTTGATGATGGGATTTCCCGCATTGTCATTCACGATGGTCCCCTGCAAATCACGCAGCGTGACGGTACCAACCTGATGGGCATAATTACCACTTAGGGCAAACCCACGACCTATGGTATACGTCCCTCCTATTGCCCAGCCGTCAACAAAAATATCGTTCGAACTATTAGTACTGATTTGCAGCGTACGATAGGCATTCGTGGTAAAATCATTCAACTGTCCATTAGTGGGCTGGTACACCGGTTGGGTCGATATAAAACCGGAGTAGTAGCTACGGAAGTAAAGAGCATCTACCGATAGCTTATTCCAAAGTAGTGTCTTGTACCCTACTTCCCAGGTTTTGAGCTGTTCCGTTTGGATGGGTGACGGTGTATAATTGCGATTTTGAAGTTGCTCAGCCGAAATACGTCCTTCCCTGAAAGCATTCACATCGCTGTCCAGATAGGCAGGGTTCAAAAATAGCATAGTCGCCTGTGAAGCCATGGGCAAACCACCAACTTCACCCGACCTACCCGTGGCTGGAGAAGCGAAAAGCTGCCCCGGCACGGGGTTGTGAAAGGCCGATTGCCAGGATGCCCGCAAATGGTGCTGTTTCATACTGACTACTGCCGATGCTCTGGGTGAAAAGATACCCTTCAGATACTGATTTTTATCGTATCGCACAACCACCGCAGGCTTCACCTTTAAGGAAGGGCCAACGGCAATTTCCTTTGAAACCTGTATGTAGCCACCATATTCGTTCATCATATACTCCGTTCCATCGGGCTTCAGGGCAAAAAGTGTTCCACTCGTATTAAGCACGTATTGACGCATACTACCGCCCACGACAACATCAGCGATCTGAATAATGTCGCTTATATTATACATACCCTCATAATGCCAGAGAGCAGAATTATCCCGAAAACGGGTTCCGCGAACACTTCCAAAGCCCGGAACGGAATCGGTATTATAGGTAGCTGAAAACAGATCGCGAACGAAATTAAATTGTCCAGAACCAGGCACGTAGCGATTCCGGTCGGCGGTGGCGCGGGATTCACCAACGGTGACTTTATTTTCCACGTAAACCTGTCCGAACTCAGCTGCCCACTGCCCCAGCGATTTCCAACTGTTGTTAATGCCAACTGCCGTAAGGCCAATGTTCCAGCCTTCCGCTTTTTGCTGAGTCGTATAGGCGCGCAGGAAAAAGTTATCACCGCGTATTTCAGCCTTAACCTGATTCCGTTGGTAATTGGGTATATACTCCCGGAAATTTGCGGTACGAATGAAGTTACCATTACTGTAATACCAGCCTACCGATGCTTCAATATTGCCCGGTAACCGGTAATGTAGCGACACATCCGCCCGATTGTTGAACATCTTGCCATTATTTCCAATTAAATCAACTTCGGCATAACCCGTCCTGGTTACCAGCTTATTCTGTAACAGCACATTGGCATAATCGTTAGGGAAGGTGTATTCACTACCCGTACCAACAAATTCATCGCCGTAACGATTAACCCCATCGTATTGAAAGTTTGTGTTAAAATTATTGTTAGGTTGATAGCCAGCACTTCGGTCACGTGTTTGCCTGTCGTTGTAGTTGTCAGCAATAAAATCCGTGGCATCCAGCCGCTGAACGTTTACTTTGACTGCCAGGCGTTCACTTAATTCGCGGGCATACCGAATGGCAAAATCCCGGTAAGATTTCGGCCCGAAACCCGCTTTCCCGATATTGTTGACACCTCCTATTGCCCGTACACTTAACCCCTGATACGTAAATGGGTTTTTACTTGACGTAAGCATAACCCCCTGCTCGGCATCGGGTCCATACAGAGCAGACGATGCGCCCGCAACAAGTTCGATGTGTTCGATATCCAGATCAGGAATACCTGCCACAGTGCCAAATCCAAACCCAAGACCCGGGGAGCGATTATCCATCCCATCATTCAGCTGAAGAAAGCGACTGTTACTGGTAGACCCAAAACCCCGCAGATTCACGGATTGAAACGGTAGACTCTGCGTCATCAAATCCACACCCTTCACGTATTGAAGGGCACCGAACGGGCTAACTGCCGGTGCTTGCTGAAACTGAGCAGCCTCCAGCTTCTCTACCGTCAGGGGAGCTTTCTGACTAATCTCTTCTACCCGACTGGCAACCATGACACCGTCGCGGGCTTGGGCCGGAATCCTTTCCTGACTGAGTATGGCAACAATATGACGAAAGTTATACCCTCTCACCTGTACGTTTCTTGGCTGATACCCAATGAACGATACGCTGATAGTCAATGGCAACTCGCCCGTAGTCTGCAAAGCAAATTGACCGTCATTCTGTGTTGTTGTACCGGTGTTTGTATTTCGAATAACGATAGTTGCTCCTGCCAATGGCTGCTCATTTTCGTCAGTGACAACGCCGGCAAGGTTTATCTGTGCCTGAGTGTTTAACACACCTAAGCACATAAAAAAGAGCAGTATAGGGATGCGTTTGCGCATAAATACGTCGTTGGGTTCAGTAGTATACCTGGTAATAACCAATGTATTTACGGTAAAAACAAAGAAACTGTTTGCGTCTTATCACATAACGCAAACAGTTTCCACAAATTCCAAAAACTTTAGCTCACCTTATGACGATGTAATTACCCTTTCGTTTCGCAGGCCATTCTGTACAGTAATGATTGGTATTCACTGAACCCGCTGGGATTGGGCAGGGCAATTTAAAAACGCGTCACATCCCAGGTTATAGCCAGGTAGTATAAACCACCAATGGTTGGGCCAGCTGCGTACTGAACGTAACGATTGTTGAGTATATTAGACCCACCCAGCTTGAAAGTCAGTTTTGGCTGGGGTGCCCGGTATGTTACCTGCGCGTCAACCGTTTGATAAGCGGGAATAACGCCGTCGGCCAGCGGGCTTTGCCAGAAAAAGCTATCCTGCCAGCGCCAAACGACGTTGAAGCCCAGGTTCCTGGCAATTTCGCGATTACCAAAACTAATATTCGTCACGTATTTGGGCGTGTTGAACCCTGTTACAAACACATCAGGATTGTCATTGGAAATTAGGTTGTTGTAATTGAAGTTTCCCGATAAAACGTATTTCTGATAGAAGTTATACGTCACTCCCACCGAAGCCCCGTAACTGTAATATACCTGCCTGGCATTGGTATATACCCGGTAACGGACCTGCTTGGTGCGGGTCAGCATATCCAGAACGGCCGCGTCGGAACCCACATTACCGTTTGTAGGAACGGCTACATCGACCTGACCCAAAAAATTCCTGTAACTGTTGTAGTATGCATCCGCATCGACAGCCAGTTTGTTCTTGGCCAGTACACTCTTGTAGCCTATTTCCAGGGAGTTGATGTGTTCTGGCTGTTCAGCGGGTAGACCGGCAACGGCCAGCTGCGCCCGGTTTTTCAAGGCGGCATCACTCCTGGACAAACCACCGGCTACATCGGCGTTAACAACAGAAACAAAATTATTGATAGAAGCCAGTGTGTAGGAATTTTCCAGATAACCTAACCCTTCATTCACCCGGGCCAGTCCCCCAACGCGCCGAACTCCGGCATTATTAACGTACGACAGAGCTTCGAACAGCGACGGGTACCGGAACCCATTCTGGTACGTAAATCGAATGTTGTGTTTTTCCGCAGCCGTATAGACCAATGCCAGACGTGGATTCATTTTGGGTGAGAACTCCGGATTATTATCAACCCGCAGAGAAGCGGACGTTTTGAGCTTATCACTTAAAAACGTTTTAGTGACGGACACGAACGCGCCGTATTTTGTATAAATCTGATTTTTTCCTCCCGGGGTAGTACGCTGCTCGAGAGGTTTTGAGAAATCGACAAAGTTGTTGCCATCGGGAATTACTTCGTAGCGACGGTAATCGGCTCCTACCAGCACATCGGCAAAGGTTATGTAACGACGCAGATTCAGTTGCGCATCGGCATGGTAGGTGTTGCTACGCTGCCAAAGGGCCGCTCCACCGGTGGTAGTAGCACCAAGCGTATTCACCGCAATATCCCAGTTGTTGATGCCAATAATGGTATTCTTCAGATCATTGAAAGCCGCCGTACCCGGCTGTACGCGTCCCTGGTCGGCAACAGATCGGGCCAGAGTCATGGCCGTTGCCAGATCCGCTCCAGCATCAACCTGAGTCTGAAGCTCTTTCTGAAATTTGCCCGCCCAAACAGGGTTAGACCCATTGTTCAAATCAAGGTTGTAGGCTAATGGATTCAGGTTATACGAGTTTCCCGTGTTTTCAATCAGGGTATAACCACGAAGGGTAAAATCCGTTCCGTGCAGTTCCAGTTTATGATTCTGAACCGTTACATTCTTTAACTGTATTTTGTTTCCCCGCTGAAAAATGCCATCCATCAACCCGTAACGATACCCGTACGACAGTTCAACTTTATCATTGATTTTATAAAATAACCCACCATCTAATTTCACATTCCGAACCGCTGGGTTAACGAGGTCCCTTTCATAATAACCTGTTCTGCTTACGTTAAAGGTTTCCGTTTTTCCCTTGTACTGTATGGCTATTGCCGACCGCGAACTGCCATCATCACCATAACGATTCCATAAATCGGCTGCTGGATTGCTGGCACCCGATAAACCCGGAAAACGGGGGTTAGCTGAGGTCTTATTCTGTGGATTTTGATCTGTTTGCGTATTGGCTAGCCAATCGGTACCCTGTAAGTAGCTAAAATTCAGTTTGAAGGCGAATTTATTGCCAAACGCTTTGGCTATCCGAACGGCTGATTCGGTTAGTAAAGAGGGGTTGCGATCAATGCCATCGACGTGGTTGACCCCCGTTTTCTGATATAAACTCACGCCCTGGTACTGAAAAGCACTTTTCGTCTGGAGGTTGGCTAGCCCATTTATCGCATTCATGCCGTACAAGGCCGAAGCCGCTCCGGGTGTAATTTCAATACTTTCGATATCGAGTTCAGTCGGGCCAATGGCGTTGCCCAGCGGTACACCCAATGTAGCAGCCTGCATATCAACTCCATCCACCAGTTGCATAAACCGAAAGTTGTTCGGTATGTTGAAGCCCCGTGTGTTAGGCACCTTGAAAGTAAGGCTGGATGTGGTCATTTGCACTCCTTTCACATTTTCGAGTGCATCGTAGAAACTGGGAGCCGGGCTTTCTTTTAGTACCCGAAGATTTAGTTTTTCGATTGCGACCGGCGACTTAAGAATGTCTTCTTCGATTCGGGAGGCTGTAACGACCACCTCTTTGCCTAAAATAGCCTGTGTGTTGAGAGATATGGCTATTTTATCACCCGGCCGCTCTACGGTCAGTTCCCTGGGCGCATAGCCTATTACCTGGAATACCAGGGTAAAAGGGAATTTCACTTTTGTTCTAAGCGTAAATTCCCCTGACTCGTTCGTAATGGTTCCTGCGACTGTATTCTTGATTAATACCCCCGCCCCCGGAATGGGTTGATGCGTTTCGCTATCATCAACGCGGCCAGACAATAAGACCAAATCGTCCTGGGCTAAAAGGGGTAGTGAACCAAGCAGACTCAAAAAGATGAATGGTAGTGTAAAAATTCGCTGTTTCATAGCTTAAATACGGTTTGATGTGTATTACTCCCTATACTCCCGGTTGTCGGTAGACTTTTAGTAGTTATAATCTATTGATTAGATAGATTATACAAAACAGGTGTATTCTATGATAATTTCCAAATCGGAATCAGGTAATAAGGCTAATTCGTTTATTATTCCTGTTTGTAGACAAATCCTTCTCCGAATAAGTCACAAATGAACAATATCAGCACATTGTCAGGTATAGGCCGATGGCAATGAGATAATGGAAAGTAGCTTGTAGTGACAGTCGGAGTACTGTCGACGGGATGTGTCTGCTGAAAGACAAGGAAGTAATTATTGGAAGTAGCCCGTCAACTCACCATATCCAAGAATATGCCCTTCCATGGCATCAAGTACCACCTGCTTGTCGGGTACACCCGGGAACGAAAGCAGTTGGTCGAGCGCATACACCCGGAACACATACGCATGACGACCCAGGGGAGGGCATGGGCCAATAAATTTCAAATTGCCCAGCGAGTTTTTACCGACTTTGCCACCTAAGGCAATCATTTGGGCTGGCGTAACGCCATCGGGTAAGCTTCGCACAGCTGTGGGTATATTATAAACGACCCAGTGCGACAAGTTGAAAATTGGAAATGCAGGCGTGGGTACGTCGTAATCCGTGGCCAGAATAACGAATGATGTAACTGTAAGAGGAACATTTTCCCAGGAAATTTCGGGAGAACGCTCCTCCCCCTTACAACTGCAACTGACGGGCATGTCACCATCTGGGGGAAAAGAACGGCTCGAAACACGTATGTATTTATTAAGTGCCACGAGCTTTTGCTCCTCTTTGTTTCGACCGCTCGCAGCCCAAAAGTGCATACCAACGAGAACCAGGACTACAACTAGAACAAGTCCCAGTAAAATCCGCCAGATAGTACGCATAAAGAAGCCGGTTAAGTGCGTTCACGTATCTAACCGGCTCGTTATCAATTAGGTTTTTACAACTGCCTTAATCTTTCGTAATACAGTTCCTCGTTAGGCGGCCCGGCTGCTCTGCGGACGGCGTAGAATGGTTGAGCGTAGGGGCTGACTAATGCGTGATTCTTCCAGCACCTGTTCCGATACCATCCCAAGATGATTAGCCCGCTTCAGGACGTAATCGAACGGAATGTTATAGTAATTGACCACTTCGCTACGGAAGCTGTCGGGAAAACGAGTCAGGCGTAAACCGAAAAACTTACGCACTTCGGATTCGGGCAGCATCGCTTCCAGCGCTACGCGCTCGGCTTCGGCCAGCAATTCTTTTTTGGCGGGATACAAATGGTCAAGGCCTACGGAAGCCGCCAGTATATTCAAAAACAGATTTTTGTACATAGCGGATAATTCAGCGGGCAGGATGACCCACCCCTGCTCCCGAAACCGGGCTGAGAATCCCGTGAGTCCCTGCTCTCCCCGGATTTCACCGGCTATAAATTCATGGGGAAACCGTAACCGTTCTTCGCCCTTTTCCTGCTCCAGTTTTTGTAGCCGGAAAATAACAGCCTCCACAGGGCTTTTCTGAAAGAGCAGGTTAGCTGGAATAACGCGGGTATTTTCCCACTGATCCGTCATGCGCATGAACAGGCTTTCATTGACGGGTAGGTTTTCGGGATTCCCCAGGCTAACAAGCATCTGGCGGAAGGCCGCCAGAAAATCGATCTGGAGTTGATTTGGATTTGAGCGTCCTTTCTTCATGCGGATTAAATGCCGGGCAGTGGCGTTCAGGTCAAAACCCGGCTCATTAGTATGGTTATCTGTTGAAAATTGGGGAGATAAAAATACGAAATAACTACCTGATTTCAAAGAGATAACACAAACATAATCAGAGGCCGAATAGCCCTGGCAGATAGAGCAGGTACATCAGAAAAAAACATGGTTTATACCCCGTATTTCTTAGTGGCAATTGCTGGTTCTTTCCAATTGGTGAGATAGAATAAATTTTATAAACTAAAAAGTATGCCGTATAAACAGGAGCAAATTTCTATTCATTAGCTTACAGCAACTTGGAAATCGTATTTTTACCAAACAATTACCCGTCCAGACGTATTGTATGCAGCAACCTATTCGTATCATTCATCCGGTATGCCGGTATGCGTTTTTGCTACTGCTACATCTTCACTGGCTAATGTCCGTTCAGGCTCAGCCGCGGCCAAAGTCCCCTCCTGCTCCTACTTTTCAACTGGTCGAAGCGACCATTAGTGATATCCACCGGGCCTTTCGGTCTGGGTCATTGACGAGTGAACAGTTGGTCAATGAGTACCTTAAGCGTATCCAGACCTACGACCAGCCCACCAAACTCAATTCTATTATCCTGATCAATCCGGACGCTGTCGCAACGGCCAGAGCACTCGATGCGGAGTTCCGAAAAACCGGCAAACTTCGTCCTCTGCATGGTATTCCGGTTATTGTGAAAGACAATTTCAATACAAAGGGCCTGCAAACAACGGGCGGCTCTATTGCCCTGAAAGGGTTCGAGCCAATGGAAGATGCCTGGCAGGTTCGGAAACTCAGGGAAGCCGGTGCCGTTATTCTGGCCAAATCGAACATGGCCGAGTGGGCCTTTACACCCATGCACTCGCAGAGTTCGATGGCGGGCGAAACCCTGAATCCGTATAATCTGGCCTACGTACCCGCCGGATCGAGCGGAGGAACAGCTGCAGCCGTAGCGGCTAACATGGGCACGGTGGGGCTTGGCTCTGATACGGGTAACTCCATCCGGGGGCCATCGTCGCACAACGCGCTGGTGGGCCTTAGAACGTCGCTGGGCCTGGTGAGTCGATACGGCATCATTCCCCTCTATACCCGCAACGATGTAGGTGGACCCATGTGCCGAACCGTGGAAGATGCCGTCCGGCTACTGGAGATTACGGCGGGGTATGACCCCAACGACCCGATTACCCAGAATAGCCAGGGGAAAGTCCCTAAAAACTACACGCAGTTTTTGCAAAAAGACGGGCTGAAAGGTGCCCACATTGGGGTGATGCGTCAGATAACCGATAAAAACATCCACCCCGAAATCAAACAGCTTTTCAATCAGGCACTGCTGGATATGACGCAGGCAGGTGCTAAAGTCATTGACGTAACCATCACTGATTTCGATTTGCTGCGGGCCAATCAGTGGTGTGCCGAATTCAGAGCCGACGTAGAAGACTACCTCCGCACCTTTGTAAAGCGAGATACCCTGAAAACGCTGGAGGATATTATCCGGGTGGGTGGCTATTCAGACATTGTGCGCGACCGGATTACCTACCAGCAAACTCACACGGGCCGGGCCGGTCACCCCGAAATTCCCTGTGGGGATGCCTTTACGGACCCACTTCGGATCAAGTACCGGAAAGCGATAGAAGCCGAAATGGATCGGCTGCATGTGGATGCGCTGGTGTACCCAAGCTGGAATTATCCACCCGCTCTGGTAGGCGACGCAAAAGGCTACAAAGGCGATAATAGCCAGTTAATTGCCCCCGCCACGGGCCAGCCTGCTTTCACCATTCCTATGGGATTCACTACGGGTAATCTTCCCGCTGGTATTCAGTTTCTGGGCCGTATGTTCGATGAACCAACGTTAATTCGACTCGTATACGGCTATGAGCAGAAAACCCACCGCCGTGTAGCTCCCAAACAATTTTCAGCTATTGGTCAGTGATGACCAATAGCTGTTTTCCCTTCATTTCATCAAACTAGCCTCAATGAATCGTCCTGTTTTCCAATCTCCCGGTTTAATTTTCAGTCTGTTAGTCTACCTGAGTGCAAGCATAACTCATGCCCAGCCATTCGCCAAAGCCGATATTGCCCGCTGGCAGCAACGGGCTAAGCAGGTCACCATCACCCGCGATACCTGGGGTGTGCCGCACATCTACGGGAAAACCGATGCCGATGTGGTATTTGGCCTGTTGTTTACGCAGTGCGAGGATGATTTCGACCGGGTTGAGATGAACTACCTGGATGCAATTGGGCGGCTGGCCGAAGTAGAGGGCGAATCGGCACTGTATCACGATTTGCGGGCACGGCTGTTTATGGATACGACCCAGGCGGTTGCGCTCTACAAAAAAAGCCCGGTCTGGATGAAGAGCCTGCTCGATGCCTTCGCCGATGGCACCAACTATTACCTGCATACCCACCCAACGGTAAAGCCACGGCTTCTGACCCGATTTCGGCCCTGGATGCCACTTATGTTCAGTGAGGGTAGTATTGGCGGTAATATCAGCGTGATTCCCACTGGCAGACTACAGGACTTTTACGAGCAGCGTAAAACGTCCATGATGCAAAAGAATGACAACACGGATATCTACGAACGCGAATCCGTCGGGTCGAATGGATTTGCAATTGCCCCCGCCAAAAGTGCCACGAAGAATGCGTTACTGCTTATTAATCCGCATACCTCGTTCTATTTCCGGTCGGAGGTACAGATGGTTAGTCAGCAGGGGCTGAATGCCTACGGAGCCGTGACGTGGGGACAGTTCTTCGTGTATCAGGGCTTCAACGAGCATTGCGGCTGGATGCATACCTCCAGCTATGCCGACTCGATGGATGAATATCTGGAAACGATTGAAAAGAAGAACGGGGCACTTTTTTATCGGCATGGCGGCCAGATAAAGCCCGTTCCGAGTCAGAAAGTTAAGCTCCCCTATAAAACCGATAGCGGCATTCAGTACAAAGAATTTACCATGTACTGGACGCAGCATGGCCCCGTTGTGGGCGAGAAGAATGGCAAATGGATTGCGATTGCCATGATGAACACACCACTGAATGCGCTGGAACAATCGTACCTGCGGACAAAAGCGACTAACTACGCCAGTTTCAAGGACGTAATGAAGCTCAACGGCAATGCGTCGAACAATACCGTGTATGCCGATGCCGATGGGACAATTGCCTACTGGCACGGTAATTTTATGCCGAAACGTAACCCCAGGTTCGACTGGAATCAACCCATAGATGGCAGCAATCCCGAAACTGACTGGAAAGGGTTGCATACCGCCGATGAGATTGTACAGGTCAAAAATCCGGCCAGCGGCTGGATTCAGAATTGTAACTCAACGCCCTTTACGGTATCAGGTACCAGCAGCCCCAACAAAAGTATCTATCCAGCCTATATGGCTCCCGATGCCGAAAACTATCGGGGTATCAATGCGGCCCGCGTCCTGAGTCAGAAATCAGTGTTTACGCTCGACACGCTCATTGCAGCCGCCAACGACCCACATTTGGCCGCCTTCGACGACCTGATACCTTCCTTGCTGAAAGCCTGGCAAACGGTTTCTGGTGAGTCTGTTAACCAGGCCAACGATTTACAGGAAGCCATTCAGGTACTGACCAATTGGAAGCGAGAATATGGCACTCAGTCCGTCGGGATGACGCTGGGCATTGTTTGGGGAGAAACCATCCAGAAACTGGCCCGTAGCCGCGTTCAACCCGGTCAGCCACTCGACAATCTGAGTTTTACGGCTTTCACCATCAGTAGTACTTCCCCGCAGGAAAAAGTGACGGCCCTCGCCGACGCATTAGCCAACCTCACCCGCGACTTTGGTACCTGGAAAACACCCTGGGGTAACATTAACCGCTATCAGCGATTGACGGGCAAGATTCAGGAAACCTTCGATGACCAGAAACCGAGCATTCCTGTTGGCTTCACGTCATCTAACTGGGGCTCACTAGCCGCCTTCGGGGCGCGTACTCATCCGAATACCAAAAAGCGATATGGGTACGTTGGGAATAGTTTTGTGGCCGTCGTTGAGTTTGGGAAGCGGATAAAAGCGCGTTCCGTGGTTACGGGTGGTCAGAGTAGCCAACCCGGCACGAAACATTTTACGGACCAGGCCCCGCTGTACTGCGAAGGGAAATTTAAAGATGTTCTATTCTACCCGGAAGATATTCAGCAGCATATAGAGCGCACGTATCATCCGGGCGAGTAAGGCGATACCGTCCGCTAATAATTAACTCAGCCCGATAATTTAAGCATTATCGGGCTGAGTTAGTTGTATCGGTCTTATAAACCGATTGGGACGGCTACCATCGTGTTGTCCCAACCCAGGTACATGGTGGCTGTTTTAGGGTCTTTCCGGGCAAACTGAATCGAAAAATTATCCAGAGGAGCACTGGTTTTCTCCGTCGGTACGTTTACGCGGGCCACATCCATCGATTCATTATAGCTGTAGGCGCCCCACTGGTCAACGTCGGAGCTGAGGATAATTGTCCATTCCTTTTCATTCGGAATAGTCAGCAGAGCATACGTACCGGCAGGAATCTTTTTACCGCCAAACGTAACATCCTGGTAAAATTTAATCTCCGGCGCTTCGTTGGCACCGGCGCGCCACACCTTACCGTATGGCACTAGTTTCCCAAAAACCTCGCGGTCGTTTTTGGCCGGACGGGTGTACGTTACCCGAACCATGGCTTTATCCGTGCCAATTTTGGCGGGAGCAAATTTACGGTCATGGGCATAATCATCGGGGAAATAGGCCATGTCCATCGGCGACTTATCAAGCCCCCGGAATGTTTGGGCGTTGGCTCCGGCAATCGCGAAACAAAAGAAGGCAAGCAGTAAACTAATTTTTTTCATACAAATCATGACGAGTTAACGAGGACATCCAGATTAAGTCCTCTGCTATATTAAACGATTCTGGCAAGTTATAACGGATGTTCCATCAAAAAAAGAGATTCCTTTTGGCAGGATTGACTGATTACCAACCAACAATACGCGGCCTGGGTATCAAAACGGGTCATTCTTACTAATTTTATACCGCTTTCCCTTTCCCCAATTCATCGCTTTTCGTCAGCCAATAATTACCCCCGGAATGAATCTGTTTCAAATTAGTTGGAGTAACCTGCGGGATAAGCCCCTGACCAGTTTTCTGAGTGGGTTGCTCATGACCTTTGGCATCACCATTATTTCCCTGCTGTTGCTGCTCAACAAGCAGTTAGACAATCAGTTTCGCAAAAACATCAAAGGTATCGATATGGTGCTGGGTGCCAAAGGCAGCCCATTACAACTGATATTGTCCAGCATTTACCAGATCGATTCCCCAACGGGGAACATTTCCCTCGATGAAGCCGAGCGACTTACGCGTAATCCCATGATCAAAACGGCCATTCCACTGGCCATTGGTGACAATTACCGCTCATTTCGGATTGTGGGAACGAACAAAAAATACCTCGATCATTTTGGGGCTACCATCACGCAGGGGAAATTGTTTCAGCAGAATCTGGAGACCGTTATTGGCCCCCGCGTAGCCGCCGTAACGGGCCTGAAAATCGGCGATACCTTTGCCGGGTCGCACGGGCTGGATAAAGACGGAGAGGCCCACGCTGGCTCGCTTTACAAAGTGGTAGGGATTTTGAATGCCACCAACACCGTTGCCGATCAGCTCATTCTTACGCCCATCTCAAGCATATGGGCCATCCATGAACAAGAGCACGAAGCAACACCGGCAACCGTAGATGAGCATACAGAAGAGGGTCATGAAAAAGGCCCTCGTGAAATCACCAGTATGCTCGTTAAGTTTCGGAACCCGATGGGGATGATGCTGGCGCGGGGTATCAACAGCAATTCCAAGCTACAGGCAGCTTTGCCCAACATAGAAATCAACCGGCTGTTCTCCCTGCTGGGCGTTGGGGTAGAAACCCTGCGCGGACTGGCCATCGCGATTATGCTCATTTCGGGCATCAGTGTATTCGTTTCGCTCTACAATTCCCTGAAGGAACGGCGGTACGAGATGGCTCTGATGCTTTCGATGGGGGCTACGCGGGCGCAGCTGTTTGGTATGCTGCTGCTCGAGGGATTGGTGCTGGCATTGATTGGTTTTGCCCTGGGTATTCTGTTCAGCCGCGTTGGCCTCTGGTTGTTCTCCAGTAGTGTTTCGGATGATTATCATTACAATCTGGCGGCATTTGGCCTATTGCCCGAAGAATGGGCCTTACTGGGTGTCGCCCTGCTGATTGGCCTGCTGGCCGCTGCCCTACCCGCGCTGGGCGTTTATCGAATGAACATTTCCCAGACCCTGGCGGAAGACTAATACCTTTCCCGAAACAAGTTTTCTCGAAAAGTGGGTTACGTTCAGGTGGTTTCCGAATAAAGGATGTCGGACATTCATTTACAACATGAACACCCTGTTGCTGGCGGGAAAATTTGTACTGCTATTGGTCATTCCCCTTTTGATTGCCATTGTTCCACTGGCCCTGTTCTTCTATCTGAGCCAGCGCAAGTCAATGAAGCAATCGGCTGGTCTCATTGGGTTGTCGGCTGTTTTCTCAATTCTTACTGGCCTGGTTACCCCTGCCCTTGCCTTCTGGGTTTGTGCCGCATCCATGGGCATAGGACAAACAGCCAATGGGCCAGGATGCGTTACGGGAGCATCGGCATTTCTGGTATTGGGCTATCTTTTTACGGCTATTACACTGGTTGTCGGCCTTGTTTTCACCATACACCTGTTACTAAGCCAGCCTGAGAAGTTAGGTTACTAAGCGCCGTCTTCTCATTTTATAACATTGTAGACAACCGCCGGCTCGGCTTTGTTCTTCAGGGTTACCTCCCCGATGCGTTCGCAGGTGAAGGATTCGGCGATTTTCTGCTGAGCCGACTCAAGAATAATAATTTGGCCGGGTTGCGCGACCGACTGTAACCGCTGAGCGGTATTGACCGCATCACCGATTACGGTATAGTCTAACCTCCGAAGCGTGGCGGAGCCGATGTTTCCTGATACCATTTCGCCGGTGTTGATACCAATGGATACTTGAGGATGGTAATTCAGGTTATTTTGCAGGTTATCTTCCAACGTGGCAATCTGCGTCCGCACCGCCAGGGCGGCCTCAACGGCCCGGTCAAAATGATAGTCGCCCCGGAAAACGGCCATCACGGCATCACCCATAAATTTATCGACGTAGCCCCCCTGCCCAATGATTTCCTTGACCATCACATCAAAATAACGATTCACCAGCCGAACGACCGTGTCGGGCGATTCGCGCTCAGAAATAGCTGTAAACCCGCAGATATCAATAAATAGAACGGTAGCTACTACGGTTTCACTGGCCGAAAGAGACTTCTCAAATTCAGGCTTATTCATGAACGTCAGCACCGATTCGTCCACGTACATCCGCAGAATGTCGTTCTCTTTGATGGCTTGCAGGGTCTGACGGAGTTGCATGACGTACTCCATCGTTTTTTGCATCGTTAATTCCAGGTCCTCAAAATTGACGGGCTTGGTCACGAAATCGAATGCTCCCCGGTTCATGGCCGTACGAATATTATCCATGTCGCCATAAGCCGACACGATTACGGCTTTGAGCATAGGATTACTTTCGTGTAACTTGATTAACAGGGTAAGGCCATCCATGCCGGGCATATTAATATCGGTCAGCACCATATCCGTATCGGGTTGCCGGGATAGTACTTCCAATGCTTCGGCACCATCGTGGGCGAAGGAAAATTCATATTTTTTCTCCCGAATCTGCCGTCGGAACTTTTGTTTAATCAGTAACTCAAGGTCCGTTTCGTCATCAACCACCAGTATTTTGGCATTCATGGTAAATCGTGAAGTTTTTGTTTTAAAGCCGCAAAGTCGAGTGGCTTGGTCAGAAAATCGTTGGCTCCCAGTTGAACGGCCTGTTGCTGTGATTCGGGGTCACCATAGGCCGTTATCATCATCACTACGGGTGGCGGAGGTATCTGAAAATCCTCGCGGATATGGCGCAGTAATTCAAAACCGCTCATACCCGGCATATTTATATCGGATAGAATCAGCACAACCTCCGATGTGTGGTCAGCAAGATAAGTGAGAGCCTCCTCGCCGGAATTAGCGAAATGTAACTGAAATTCTGCATTCCGTATTTCGCGACGAAACCGCTGGAGAAACAAGTCTTTTACGTCTACTTCATCATCGACGACTAATATTTTCTTCATAGGAAGGGAAGGCCATAAATCAAAGATAGAAAATTTGCCTTAGGCATTAACGCACTAAGGTAATCTCTCGCTGCATACAGGCGGTTTTTATTTCTGTTGACAACGGAAAGCGATGCATTAGTTAGAGACTGTTATGCCACCTCCACCTTTCTGCTCAGTGTGATAGAAAATGTCTGAATAGATTCGTAAACTTACTGGTAAATCAGTCGCTATCAATGGCTCCAATACAACCAGAAAACCCAATTGACTTAGAGAAGGGCATTCCTACGAGTAGGCCTGAACCAGAAGCCCCCCGACCCAAAAAGGAAAAAAAAGAGAAGAAAAAGAAAGCCAGTAGGGGTGTCGAAACATTGTTTCGGACTACGATGTCGAATCACATAAAACTCAGCGAGATGGCCGACCGTAAGGCAAACCTGATGATTTCCGTCAACACCATTGTTATCTCGGTCATCCTTTCTGCCTACGTCCGTAAAATCGACACGCCCGCTCATCTGATTATTCCCAGCGTCATACTATTGGTGGTATGCCTGACCACTATCGTCGTTTCATTGATTGCTACAAATCCAATGATTGCGCCCCGAAAAAAACGATTCAGTAAGCCTGGCGCACCGCCCGTCGATTTACTGTTTTTTGGTTATTACAGCCAGCTTACTGCCGATGAGTACCGCCAGCACCTCCGCCAACTGCTTAGTAACGAGGAGGACATCTACACCAGTCTGATTGACAATATATACGCGCAGGGACAAGTGTTAGCCCGGAAATATCGGTTACTGAAATTCGCCTATCACTTCTTTATGATTGGCTTTTCAGTAGTTGTCGTTATGGCAGCAGCAATCCTGCTAGTAACACACTAACTCATTTTAAGCCTTTAATAACCACACCATTTTTGGCACCCTGACCGAATACAAGCCGTGCTGCTGCCGGCTTATTGATAAGGGTGTAAAACTCATCGAGGTACTTTAGGGTACGTTTCACATAGCCCTTATCCAGGCGACTGTCGTTCTGGTAGAGGGCATAAAACTGCGGTTTCAGGTCATTGAATTTATCAAACACCTGCTGAAACAGGGAAACAGGATAAACTGGGCCCCGATACACCCGTTCCCTCACCGACCGAATACCCAACTGCTCCGGTGGAATGGCATAAGTGGACTCGATAATACCCGAATAATCAAAATCGTAAGGCACGGGTAGCGAACCGGTCTGCCCATTATCGAACAGGCGGATGTTGTGCAGATAAGGCACCGACCAATCGGTATTGCCAATCATGAACTCGAATACCGCAACCGTGGCCATACTGAGTGAATCGGCATAACCCATGGTCGTTTGTTTCACATTGCTGACTTTTACACCGTTCCGTTTGGCTACGTCACTGTCGTCTTCCAGCAAAAAGCCCCAGTGCGTTTCGGGTGTACGTTTCCCCAGCGAGTCGGCGTAGGTGACGCGAGCCAGCTGGGCACGAAAACTCAGTTCGGTCAGCAAATTATACAGTTTATACACCAGGTATTCGCGCACTACCCATTCGTCAACCTGGCAATGTGTGACCAATTTCAATTTGTTCTGATGGGCAAACAAGGTGTTTCGGGTCTTCTTTTTGGGGAAGTCTATCAGCAGGGGTGGAAACGAACAATTGTCTTTACTACGCCGGAAATTACCCCTCACTTTCAGCGTCAGCGGAAGCGTGTCTATACCTTTGGCATCATTATATAGCAGGACAGCCGCATGCTCAACCGGCTGGTCTCCTCTGTCTCTGGCGAGTGCCCGCAAATTAGCCGTCAGCGTAAACGCCACGACAGCATCACCTTCGAAAAGAACGGTGGACTTATTGGCACTAACGTGTTTATCTGGGAGTGAACCAGAACCGGATGGCGGCCGTTGGGCCGTAGTTACGGTGGGCGCTCCCCAAGAAAAAGTCCACAGAAGCAGGACAAGGAGGTACTGTTGGTTCATGGTGTTTATATAGGTAAAACTGCTGATAGGGCTGTAAACTTACCAATAATCACCTCATTTCCACTGCATAACATCCAGCACATTCGGGCAGAAGTCGTACTCATCGGGCTGGTTGGAGCCAATTAATAAAAGAGGGACTTCCTGGTTCGCCGGGTTAAGCAACTCCCGCACCTGTTCCTGATACCAGACTGTTCCCTGTCGGTCGAGGTTAGCGGTAGGCTCGTCCAGAATAACGATGGGCGAACGGGAAAAGAAGGCCAGCCCAAGCTTCACCCGCTGCTTCATGCCGGATGAGAAATACTTGATTTCTTTATGGCGGGCATGGGTCAACAGCAGGCGTTCGGCAATAACGTCGGGGGTCAGGCCCGGCTTGTATGGCTTAAATGTCTGGTGAAATGTCAGTAATTCCTTTAGGGTCAACTCCTCTACCAACTCCAGGTAAGGGGCAGCTATACTAACTTGCCGGAACCAGTCGTCAGGTTCCAGTACAGTATTGTTGAGCCTATAGGTCAACTCCCCTTCGGTACTTGGTAAACTCCCGGCAAGCAGTTGCAGTAATGTTGATTTTCCGCTCCCATTGGGACCAACGAAGGTGTAGCTATTTCCACTGGATAGGGTTAGGTTTACCCGCCGAAAAATCCATTCTTTCCGATACTTTTTCCCTACCTGTCCGGCTTCAATGGTTATCATGACGAGTTATCCCTGTAGGCTGTGGTAATACCAGAAACGGTATTACAGCGTGAGTAACGTACGAAGGGGAGACGTGGCGGTGCCTATTCTCTGTCCCCGTTAGATGATGGCCCCCGCATGATACCCCGTTCAGAACTGCGGATAAAATTCACAATTTCGTCGCGTTCATCGGAGGGCGGCAATTCCAGTTCGATGTTCGTCAGCGCATCGGCATTGTTCAGACCCCGCATGTATATGTAGCGGTAGATTTCCTGAATCTGGTTGATTTTGTCATTCTCAAACCCCCGCCGACGCAGGCCGATGGAGTTGATACCCGTGTACGCCAATGGTTCGCGGGCTGCTTTAGTGAACGGGGGAACATCCTTACGCACCAGCGAACCGCCCGAAATCATGGCATGGGCACCTATTTTCACCCACTGATGCACTGAACTTGAGCCACCGATGATGGACCAGTCGCCCATATGAACGTGGCCCGCCATCTGCACATTATTGATGATAATGCAATGATTCCCGATGCGGCAATCGTGCGCTACGTGCGCGTAGGCCATAACCAGACAGTCGGCCCCAATTTCGGTTTTCCAGTGCTCTTCCGTACCCCGGCTGATGGTTGCGTACTCACGAATGGTTGTATTATCACCAATATAGGTCCGGGTATATTCATTGTTAAATTTCAAATCCTGGGGAGTCGATGAAATAACGGCACCCGGATAAATCTTGCAGTTTCGGCCAATGCGTGCGCCTTCGTTGATAACCGCGTGCGAACCAATCCAGGTCCCTTCGGCAATTTCAACGTCTTTATGAATAATGGCGAACGGCTCAATCACCACGTTTTGTGCAATTTTTGCTTCGGGTGAAATGTAGGCTAATGGTTGAATCATTATTTTTTTCGGTTTTCAGTTTACGGGTTACCGTTTTCAGATGCGGTTCCCCGTAAACCGTAAACTATTTTTTCTTGACAAGGCTGGCAATCATATCGGCTTCGCATACTAACTGGTTGGCCACATAGCCACGACCCTGCATTTTCACGATACCGCGTTTCATGGGCGATGTAAATTCACACCTAAAAATGATTATGTCCCCTGGTAAAACGTTGCGTCTGAAGCGACAGTTTTCGATTCCCACCAGAAATGGCCAGTAATTTTCCGGGTCCGGCACGGTACTGAGTACCAGAATACCGCCCGTTTGCGCCATGGATTCCAATTGCATTACGCCCGGCATCACTGGATTACCCGGAAAATGGCCCGAAAAGAAAGGCTCATTCATTGTCACATTTTTGATACCCACAACGCTGTTCTCGTCCAGCGCAATGATTTTGTCAATCATCTGGAACGGGTAGCGGTGGGGCAACAACTGCGAAATACGATTGATATCCAGTACAGGCGGCTGGGTCGGGTCATACTGCGGCACCTGATTAGCCGCGTTTTTCTGAATGAGCTTTTTTATTTTCTTGGCAAAGGCTACGTTAGCCGCGTGGCCGGGCCGGGCCGCCAGAATCTGCGCCTTGATGGGTCGGCCAATCAGGGCCAAATCTCCCACCACGTCGAGCAGCTTATGGCGGGCCATTTCATTCGGGTAGTGTAGTTTAATGTTGTTTAATATTCCATCCTGCTCGTTTACGCTGACCTTGGGTTTTTTGAGCAGGTCGGCCAGGTAATCCAGTTCGCCCTCTTTTACATCCCGGTCTACAATAACGATGGCGTTCGTCAGGTCCCCCCCTTTTATGAGGTCCTGCTTGTACAGCATCTCCAGTTCGTGCAGAAAAACGAAGGTCCGGCAGTTGGCAATCTGCTCCGGAAACTGACTAATATCATTCAGGTACGCGTGCTGACTGCTGATAACCCGTGAGTTGTAATCAACCATCACCGTCAAGCGGTAGTCATTCAGGGGCAGCGCAGCCAGTTCGATGTCCTTTTCCGCATTTTTATAGTGAACGTATTCGCTCACCTCAAAGTAGTTGCGGGTTGCATTCTGTTCTTCGATGCCAGCAGCACGCAGCGCGTCGATGAACTGGATTGAAGAGCCATCCATGATGGGTGGTTCCGGCCCATCCAACTGAATCAATACATTATCGAGTTGCAGTCCTACCAGGGCAGCCAGTGTATGCTCAACCGTATGAATCCGGGCACCACTTTGCTCAATGGTTGTACCGCGCGATAAATCCACTACGTTGTCCACATCGGCATCCACAATGGGCTGGCCCGGCAGGTCGATACGCTGAAACTTATAGCCGTGGTTCGTAGGAGCAGGCAGGAACGTCATTGTAGCCTGAACACCCGTGTGTAGTCCCACTCCCGATACCGATACGGATTTTAGAATCGTCTGTTGTTTAGTATTCATGGTTTACAGCACAAAGTTTACGGTTCACGGTTTATGAGTTACGGTTGGTTAACGCCCACATTCAGGACGCGTCAGCCAACCGTAACTCATAAACCGTGAACCGTAAACCGCACCCTATTTTTCATTTTTCTTTTCCAGTTTTGTCAATCGCTGATCCAGTTCGGGAAGCCGACGAAAAACGGCCAGTGAGCGCATACTTTCTTTTAAACCGAAAGCGGGCGAACTGTTAATAGCGGTACCTTCTTCGTAAATATTCTTTCCTACGCCCGACTGGGCACCTACTTTGGTGCCGTTGGCAATCGAGAGATGACCGGCAAAGCCAACCTGACCGGCAATAACGCAGTTATCACCAAGTTTCGTTGACCCCGATATACCCGTCTGCGCAGCAATAACCGTATTTTGGCCAATTTCGACGTTGTGTCCAATCTGAATCAGGTTATCCAGTTTTGCACCCTTCCGAATAACAGTCGAGCCTAGGGTAGCACAGTCAATGGTAGTACCAGAACCAACATTTACGTTGTCTTCCAGAATAACGTTGCCTAGCTGAGGAATGGTTTTGTAGGTTCCATCGGGTTGGGGAGCAAAGCCAAACCCTTCACTACCAATAACGGCGTTGGGATGAATGACGCAGTACCGGCCAATTATACAATTATCCAGTACCCGCGCTCCCGGATGAATAATGGTATTATCGCCAATGCGAACGTTATTTCCGATGTAAGCGTGAGGAAATATTTTTACGTTTTCCCCAATCTGGCAGTTGCGGCCGACATAAGAGAAGGCACCCCGGTAAATCTGGTCGCCCGTCTGGCAGCCATCGCCCATGTAACACGGCTGCTCTACGCCAACTCTGGAAAAAATCAGTTGCTTGTGGTACTCTTCCAGCAATTGGGTAAAAGCGGAGTAGGAGTTTTCTACAAAAATCAGTGTGGGCGACACCGGCTTTTTAGGCTCGAAGGAGCGGTCAACAATTACAGCCGACACCTGTGTAGTATATAGGTGTGGTTCATACTTGAGGTTCGACAGAAACGAAATATCGCCTGATTTCCCTTCTTCGATTTTAGCTAATCCAGTGATTGCCAGCATCTCATTTCCGGCAATTTCGCCCCCTAGCAGTGTGGCAATCTGCTTGACTGTAAACTTCATATGCGTATAATTGCCGTCACAAAATACCTGTTATCAGCAGGGAATATGGCTGCTAAGGTAACTAACAAATTGCACTTTTCTACAATTGGCAAGGGAAGTGCCATGAGGAGTATACTTAGTTATACCTCCTGTCGATAGCCAGATTTCTTGCCCAGCAAACGTAATATCGGCGAACAATATTGGTTAGTACCTGAATGTTCGATAAGTCGGAAGCATCGGCTATGTCAATTACTTTGCCCGTTTTTAGCTTGATGGCAATCCGGTCGCCAGAAGGGAGATAGGCGGCATTGGTTGCCTGTCCCTCTACCAGAAAATAAGTGAGCCAGTCGTCGGGCAGGCCATTTTGCCGGAGCTGCCCTTCAATTTGGGTTAGCAAATCGCCCGCAAACGGCTCCGTCGAGAGCATAATTTTAAATAAGTTACGGTCGAGCAGCATCTGACAAAGCATGGACAGAACCGGGTCGGAATGGGTTGCCCCCTGCTTGATACACGTCCAGACATCGAAGTCGTCCAATTTAATGAAAGCCGCCAGGTACATGGGATTCGTCTGAAAATCGGCCAGCGTTATACTCTCACGCAGAAACAACCCAAATACATCCGAAACGATAATGGGGGGCCCTCCCGACTGCCGAATCAGAAAGCGCGCCCGACGCAGAATCTGCACCAGCATTGATTCGCAGCACAGCGATGTTTTATGCAGATACACCTGCCAGTACATGAGCCGACGGGCATTCAGGAAATTTTCTACACTCAGTACCCCTTTTTCTTCCACTACCAGATGGTCATCGGCCAGGTCCAGCATTTTAATGATACGTTCAGCCCCGATTGCTCCCTCCGCCACCCCCGTATAGTACCCGTCGCGGTTGAGGTAATCCATCCGGTCCATATCCAATTGACTCGAAATGAGCTGATGAAAAAAAGGCCGTTCGTAGGTTCCTTCAAACATTCGGATAGCCAGTGCCAATGCCCCATCAAACTGCTGGTTGAGGTCGCGCATGAGCAGGAGCGAAACCTGTTCGTGTGGCACATTATCCATCAAACTGTATTCCAGCACGTGGGAGAATGGACCATGGCCAATGTCATGCAACAAAATAGCGATTTGGGCAGCTTCACATTCAGCATCGCTGATGTGATGACCCTTACTTTGTAGGGTATTCATGGCCTGCCCCATCAGGTGCATGGCCCCCAGTGCGTGGTGAAAGCGGGTATGTAACGCCCCCGGATACACGTACTCTGAGAGCCCTAGTTGTTTAATCCGCCGGAGCCGCTGAAAATACGGATGCTCGACCAGATCGTAAAGCAGTTCCGTAGGGATCGTGATAAATCCGTAGACGGGGTCGTTCAGAATTTTTTTCTTGTTCGGCGTTGCCATCAGGCAAAGATAACCTACAGGCGGGTCGTGGTTGCGACCTATTGGTGGTAACAGCGGTTTTTTCCGTACGGAATTCTGTGAATTTCGCGCTTCTGTCAAAAAAATACGTAAATTTGCATCGCTGAATCTGAGCAATCAGTCAGCAATGGGCTTGTAACTCAGTTGGTTAGAGTGCCTGACTCATAATCAGTAAGTCGCAGGTTCGAGCCCTGCCTGGCCCACAAAAAACCTCCATATCATGATGATATGGAGGTTTTTTGTTTGTCTCTTCGTCAGGAGCAAACAGATCTTTCTTCGTTCAGTCCTGTTCTTCTCAACCCAGATGCCCTACACACCCAGTGGACCACCAACCGTAGCGTCGGGGGTGTGAGTGGAATGCCGGCCCTCATGATGGCTACCCGGGTGTGCCTCTTCTTCTGCCTTCGAGCGATTGTTGATGAACGATTCGGCCAGCACGGTCAATTTTCGGTCAGTTTGTTTTTCTTCTTCCAGCGACAGTGCCAGCAACTCTGCCGACTGTGTGAAATCCAGTACATGAGCCAGCGTCAGCAGCGATCCATAAATAGCAATTTCGTAATGCTCAACCTTCTGAGCCGAGATAATCAGCCCCGCATCCCGCGTCAGTGATCCCGTTTCAGTATCCGCAATCATCCGTTTGGCATCCTCAATGAGTCCATCAATAGCATCGGCCGTACGTTCTTCCGCTTTTATACCAATGATTTTAAAAATAGCGTCGATCCGTTCCTGTTGCAACCGGCTTTCTTCCTGATGTTGCAGGAACGCCTGCCTTACTTCGTCGGTCGTGCTGGCTTCTGCCTGTTCGCCTAACGCCTTTGTAATCTGCTTTTCAGTATAATAAACGCTTTTCAGTTCACTAATAAACAAATCGCGCAATCCCTCATCTGTGTTTGTATCATTACCCCCGAAGAAGTTTTCTATTTGCTCTAGTAAGGTTGCCATAACGTTGAATGATCTACTATAAACGATTTATTTATAGTCATACCTGCTAAATCTATGCCAACTACTGACTGTTAATTACTTAGGTATTTTGACAGAGTAATATGTTTATATTTCTCCACAAGTTCTGTGGAGTATTATCGCTATGAAAACTACTGCTGTGGTCAGTAGGTAAGATTTTAATTTCCTGCACTAATCTCCTTTGCCTGGCGAAGTAATTTACAATCTATCTTTTTCGCCTAATAACCAGCCGCTTGCCCATCTTTACGCATCTCAGAAGCCCCCCGGTACACCCGATTTATGGGATCCCATTGAATGGCCTGATAACCACCAAAGAAGTCAGTTAGAGACAGGTGGTGCCCCCGCTTTTCCAGCTCCGTTCGTACCTCGTTCCCAATTCCACTCTCCAATGCTACTTTCCCCCCGTCAGTCATCACTGTCCCTGTCGGTTCGCTACTACCCGAATGACTAAATCGGGCGGCATCACCGGCCTCCTGCACGTTCATTCCGAAGTCGATCATGTTGCAGAGTACCTGCAAATGTCCTTGCGGCTGCATGGCACCACCCATAACACCGAAACTCAGGAAAGGAACCCCATCCTTCGTCACAAAACCGGGGATGATGGTTGTAAACGGGCGCTTACCGGGGGCATATACGTTGGCATGATCGGGCTGCATACTAAAACTGGTCCCCCGGTTGTGCAGCACAAACCCCAGTCCGTCAGGTACCATACCGCTGCCAAACTCCAGCATATTGCTCTGAATAAGCGAAACAATATTTCCCTGGTCATCAGCAACGGTCAAATAAACAGTATCGCCGGTACGGAGGGCTGGCTCACTGGCATCGATACGCTCCTGCGCTTTTTTGGGATCGATTAATTTCCGGCGTTTGGCTGCGTATTCTTTCGATAACAGTTCGGCCAGCGGAATTTTAGTAAAAGCAGGATCGGCATAATAGCGGGCGCGGTCTTCGAACGCCAGCTTTTTAGCTTCGACCAACAGATGCAGATAATCGGCACTATTATGACCCAAACTTTTCAGGTCGAATCCTTCTACAATATTCAGCATTTGCAAAACGGCCAGGCCCTGTCCATTGGGCGGTAATTCGAACACGTCGTAACCCCGGTAGTTGACCGAAACGGGCTCGACCCATGTACTCGTGTGCGCTGCCAGATCCGCCTTTCGAAGATACAAACCGGCCCGTCGGGCGTACTGGTCAAGGGCACCGGCTAGTACACCTTTGTAAAACGTATCCCGTCCGCCATTGGCTATGACCGAGTAGGTCTTGGCCAGATCGGGATTACGGAAAACCTGTCCTTCAACGGGGGCTTTGCCGTTAATCAGAAACGTTTTCCGGAAGTTATCGAACTCCTCCACGATGCTTTCGCTTGCCGCCAGCCTGCTCGCGGCTACCTGCCAGGAATAGGCGATCACCTGCGGAACCGGAACGCCCTCGCGGGCGTAGCGGATGCTGGGATCCAGCAAGCTACGCATCGGTAGTTTACCAAAACGCCGGTGCAACTGAAACCAGCCATCCACCGCACCGGGTACCGAAACTGACAATGGACCGTAAAGCGGAAGTAACGCTTGCCCCCCCAACGGTTTTTTTAAACGTTCGTAGGTCAGCCCCTTGGGCGAGCGGCCACTAGCGTTCAGGCCGTATAGTTTCCTGTCTTTCGCTGACCAGACAAGGGCAAACAGGTCACCGCCAATGCCGCCGTTATTCGGTTCTACAACGCCAAGGGCGGCATTGGCCGCAATAGCTGCGTCCACCGCCGTACCACCCTGTTTGAGTATGTCAAGCCCAATTTGCGTAGCCAGCGGATGACTGGTTGCCACCATGCCGTGTAGCCCCAGTACCGGGCTGCGCGTGGCGAAATTAGGGCCCGTAAGCCGGTCACCTTTACCTGTCGACTGACCATACAGATGGGAAGCGACCAGCCAAAGCAGACCAAAATAATAGCGAATGTGACGATAACTCATACTGTATTCAGTTGCTTTTCCTTATGTAATTACCCAGTTTACCGCCATCACGCCCAACAGCCCCGACACCGATACCAGCGTTTCCATGATGGACCAGGTCTTCAGGGTGTCAACCATCGAGAGTTGAAAATACTCGCGAAACAGCCAGAAACCTGTATCATTGACATGGGAAAACATCATGCTCCCGGCCCCGATACTCAACACCATCAGGTTTGGCTCCACCCCAGACGAAGCCAGCAGAGGTGCCACGAACCCGGCGGTGGTAATGCCCGATACCGTCGATGACCCCACACAAACGCGGATGAGTGCGGCCATGCCCCAGGCCAGTATATACGGGTGTACTGTCGAGTCCTGCATCATATCGGCAATGGACTGGTTAACGCCCCCATCGGTCAGCACCTGTTTTAAGGCTCCGGCCCCACCAAAAATCAGGAATAGCATCGCTACATCTTTAACGGAATCGGCCAGGAGGGTCGTAACCTCGGGCATTGTTTTCCGCTGACGCAGGCCCAGGGTGTAAATAGCCACCAGCACCGCAATGAACATACTGACGATGGGTTCACCCAGGAACAGGACCACCTGCTGGCCAGCGGAGCCAGTAGGCAAAAAGAGGCTAATTAGCGTGCTGAGTCCAATGAGCAGAATGGGCAATAAAACCGTCAGGAAACTGACACTGGTGGAAGGCATTTCATCGGCTTTCAAATCGGGGGAGATAAACGCCGGGTTGGGCAGGGTGGTATAGCGTTTCAGCGTAGACCCGAACAAAGCTCCCGAAACCAGAATTGCCGGTACAGACACGATGATGCCGTAAAAAAGCGTCAGTCCCATGTCGGCATTGAACTGTTTCAAAATAGCCAGCGGTGCGGGGTGCGGGGGCAGATACCCCTGCGTAACCGATAGCGAGGCCAGCATAGGCAACGCGATATATAACGCGGGTAATTTGTACCGGTGCGCCACCGTGATAACCAGTGGAGACAGCAGCATAAACCCGACCGAGTAGAACAGCGGCAGCCCCACAATGAACCCCGTTATCATGAATGCCCAGCGGGCGCGGGGGGTACCCACCATTTCCATCATGTTGACAGCAATCCGCTGGGCGGCTCCACTCTGGGCAACCAGTTTCCCCAGCATAGCCCCCAAAGCGATAATGGCCGTTATGGATCCCAGCGTACTGCCAATGCCTTTCTGAATAGCATCGACAATAACCAATGGCTGCAATCCCAGGGCCAGACCAACACCAAGCGAAACGGCCATAAACGCCAGGAACGCATGCAGGCGCACCACCGAAATCAACAGAATCAGGGCCAGAATTCCGAGAAGTGTACTGGTTAAAGGCATGAGGCAGGGAGCCTGTTTATAAAGTCAGCAGCGGATTAGCTTTTCTTGCCGGTTGCCAACTGGCTGTTTATCCAGGCATCCAGTTTGGCTTCGAAGATTTGTAACGGCATGGCACCATCTTTCAGCACTTCATCATGAAAAGCCCGAACATCGAATTGCTTACCCAGTTTCATTTCCGCTTTCTGACGGATTTCCGAGATTTTCAACTGGCCAATTTTATAGGAAACCGCCTGACCGGGCATGGCAATGTACCGTTCTATTTCCTGAATGGCGGCTGCTTCGGTTGTTGGTTCATTATCCAGGCTGTAGGCAATGGCCTGCTCACGGGTCCAGCCTTTGTGGTGCATGCCCGTATCGACCACCAGCCGGATGGCCCGGTGCATTTCACCCTGATAAAAGCCCAGCATCTCAAACGGGTCGTTGTAAAGACCAAGCTCCTTCCCCAATCGCTCAGCGTACAAACCCCATCCTTCTACATAGGCACCGTAGCGGCCAATTTTCTGAAGGCCGGGGACAGATTCATTTTCGGTTTGCAGCGAAATCTGGTAATGGTGACCGGGAATAGCTTCGTGCAGAAAGAGGTCTTCCATCCGCCAGTAACTGTATTTAGTCGCGTCAAGCACGGGGAAGTAAAAAACGCCGGGTCGCGAGCCATCGGGCGTACCACCCATGTAGTGCGCGGCTGATGTAGCGGCCCGGTATTTTTCAATCGGCCGAATCTCGAAGGCCGTTTTCGGTACGCGGTTAAATAGCTTCGGCAGATTAGGCTTCATAGTAGCGTAAATTTTCTGATAGCGGGCTACTACCTCCTCTTCGGTCTGGAAAGGCAAAAACTTAGGGTCGGTGGCGACGTACTTGAAAAACGCGTTCAGGTCGCCGGTGAAACCCACCGTTTGTTTGATTGTTTCCATCTCCTGCCGGATGCGCTTCACTTCGCTCAATCCCAGGGCATGTATCCCGTCGGGAGTGAGGTTAGTAGTGGTCCAGGTTTTAACCAGATACGCGTATTGTTCTTTCCCATTGGGTACGGCTGAAATAGCCACCGTTTTGCGACTGTTAGGCAGGTAATCGTTCTGGATAAAGGCATACAGCCTGGTATAGGCCGGAATGATTTTTTGCTGAATAGCCGCCGTATAGGCCGTGGTCAGGCGTTGTTTTTCCTCCGGTGAAAAACTGGCGGGCAAATTTTTAACAGGGTTATAAAACAGACTTTTCGTCACATCGTCTACCAGCATCACTTTAATCTGGGGCAATACCTTTTCCATAACCACTACTGGTTGTACGTAATTGAGGGATATACCCTTCTGCATATTGGTAATGGCCGTATCGGTCCAGGCCACGAAGCCATCCATACGCTTCAGAAAATCGTCGTAATCCTTCACCGTTTTGAACGGATGTACGCTGCTGCCAGCCCCCATCTGCGAAAACTGAATCCGGAAGTCGCTCATCTGGCTAACGGGCGTCAGGTAGGTCGGGAATTTGAACCCTTCCAGATTCTTTTGCAGATCGTACTGCATTATTTGATAGCTGAGTTTATCCCGTGCTGAAAGCTGGTTTTCCGGGTACCGTTTCAGGGAATCCAGGTACTGGGTGTACAATTGTTTCATCGCATCCCGATACGGCTGACTGATCGGATTTTCGAGTTGGTCGTTGTACCGATAATCACCCTTACTGGAGGCAACGGTGGGGTTCAGTGCCAAAAACTTCTCGTAGTATGAATCCAGCATCCTGTTGAACCCTGGCTTTGTTTGCCCAGGAGAACTCATCGCTGTAACCAACAGGAGAAAGAGGAAAGAATAACGCATCGTGGTCGTCAGTTTGAATTTGATAAAGAATAAGAAGCAATCTATCAAATTATTACTGGTTTAGGGGTAGAGTACTAGCTGGAGGGGCGGTTAAGACTACATTATTTTTTATCGATTTTTCACCTTTGTGTCGACGATTCAGATTCACATGTAGTTGGCCTTTTGAGGTTGTGAATACGGAGAAACCAAAAGGATATTGCCAATTTTTGCTTCCAGAATAATAGAAAAGCCAAACATCATTTTTTTCGTTTTATTCAATGCAGCGCTGCATATCTACTACTATATAATTAGTTAAAACTATAATCAGTTAATTTTCGTAACATTTGAGTATAAATTGCGTTAAGAAAAGCCAAATACATTTATAGTTATGAATAATATCAATCAACTCCTTTATTTCGTGTCGCAGTCGTACCGGCAGGTTCAGCTTTCCGTTGAAAAAGGCACGCAGCTTTATCCTTATAGTGAATTTTCTACTCAGTTTGCCCGGTTGCTGGAGGCTTCGGGTGATGAAGCCTACGCCCGGCAACTTACCATTGAATTAGTGGAAGAAACGGCCCGGTATAAACAATCTACCGACTACCTCCGTCAGGAGATGGCTTTTGAAATACAGGCGTCAACGCTGGGCGATTGGGCAATGGCACTTGAACTCGATACCGCAGGACTTGTGGATAGCGATTTGTATGCCCGCCGTACAAACCGCCACACCAATCATGCCGACCAGCCCGTAGCTGAACTGGCTTAACCTCATACTTTTCGGATTAAATCCAGCAGTTTACGGTCCAGTTTATGGCCATACCAGTCTTCGTACGCTACATCGGTACGGCCGGAATCCAGGATGCCAAACGAGCCGACAAACTCCCAAAGGGCGAAGCCAATGCCATTGGTCGACAGAATATCGAGAACATCACCAAACCAGGCCAGAAATACCGGATGGGGTGTTTTGTTCCAGCAACCACATTCGCCACAATGCACCCCAACACCTTTATTGACCAGATCAATCCAGGGTTGATAAAAGGCGTCGAGCATGGCGCGGCTCAGGTATTTATCCCCTACCTGCCCCGGCCATTTGGGTTCGGGCAGGTGGTCGGGGTCTTTGTTAGCCCAGGGTGCCTTGTAATGAGATATAATACCCGGCGTGTAGCCCCGGCAACTCTGCCCAATGTCGAGGTCGGTTATTTCGGGAATGACCGAGCTGCCGGTATTGTTACCATCAGCTATAACCAGGTGGTTTGGGTTTTCCTTACGAATTACCTCGAAAGCCGCTTTCGCTACTTTTCGGTACACCTCTCCCGGCACGGTACTCCGGGCCGAATGCTGGTCGTTCATGTCGGCCCGCATGCTGGGCTCGTTCAGTAAGTCGAAACTGATTTTTTGGGGTGATACGTTCTTGTAGCGTTTTGCCCACATAGCCCAGTGAAAACAGAAGGCGTCCAGCGCGGCCTGGTCGGTCCAGAGGTTGTATGGCTCATGAAAACCAGCGTTGATACAGTACCCCGGTGCCCGGTGCAGGTTAAGGCTAACGTGCAGGTTATGCTTATGCGCCATCGCCACCAGTGCGTCGATTCGGTCAACGGCCTGCGGGTCAATCTGGTACACTTCTTCGGGGGTGATGTTATGGCTACGGTCAAACTTCAGGTAAGCCGGGTAGGCCATCGGGAGCCGGACAAAATCGAAACCCCAGTCCTGCATCCACTTGAAGTACTCTTCCTGCGTAGCCGGGCGGCTATTGGCCGGGTCGGGCGAGAAGAAATCCAGCATGTTGAATCCCTTCCATTTCGGCAGTTTATTTTTAGCCAATACGGCCGGTTCCGCAGCCGCTAAAAGCGCTGGCCCGGCTGCACCCAGCGCAGCCGTAACCAGACCCGTGTTCTGAATAAACGTCCTTCGTTGCATGACAGATAGAGTTTTCGCAGCGGCCAATCTACTCAAAACGAGTTAAGGACCTATAAGTAAAAAACGCCCCGAAATAGCCTTATAGCCCCAACGAAACACAAACCGATAGCCATGAATAAAATCCTTTTCCCGTTCTGTTTAGCCATCGCGGTTGCTTTTAGCCTGACCGATAGCGTGGCTCAGAAAGGCAAATCCCTGTACACTTTCCCCATCGGGGTCCAGGCCTACACGTACCGGGCCAGTTTCCCTAAAGATGTTGTTGCGACACTGGACACGATCAAGGCACTAGGCATCACCGATATGGAAGCGGGTGCGCCCAAGGGAATGACGGAAACCGAATTCAAAAAATTGTGCGATGAGCGGGGCATCACCATTTCGTCGACCGGTTCCGGTTACGAGCAGATTGTTAAAGACCCGATGGAGACTGTTAACAAAGCGAAAGCACTGGGTGCTTCCTTCGTGATGGTCGCCTGGATTCCGCATCAGAAAGGTAATTTTAACCTCGAAAATGCCAAAAAAGCCGTCGCCGATTTCAACCGGGTGGGCAAAGTGCTGAAGGAAAACGGCCTGACCTTCTGTTACCACGACCACGGCTACGAATTCCAGCCGCACGAAGACGGTACGCTCTTCGATTACATCGTTAAAAACACCGATCCGAAGTATGTTTCCTTCGAGATGGATATTCTGTGGACACAACACGGGGGAGCCGACCCGGTTGCGCTACTGAATAAATACGGCAGCCGCTTTAAACTGATGCACCTGAAAGACCTCAAAAAAGGTATAAAAGGTGATTTGACCGGCGGAACACCCGCTGAGAACGACGTAACCCTGGGTGATGGTCAAGTCAACATTCCGGAGATTATACGCCTGGGGAAGAAAGTTGGTGTCAAGCATTATTACATTGAGGATGAAAGCAACAAAGAATACGAGCAAATGCCGAAAAGCATTGCCTATATCAAAAGCCTGAAGCAATAGAAAGGCCCATCCCGTTTCTCTTTTGTGGTGGCAGATTACTGAATCTGCCACCACAATTAGTTTGGTATCAGCTAGCCCTGAGCCACGAAATAGCTGATCAGTCTGGCAACGATAGTCGGTATCGCCACCCGCTTCATGTGTCCACCAGTTGTACCCGATACCAATTGGGCCGAATACAATGTCGACGGCAACCGAAGCTACCACTCCCCACTCACTTTTATTAATGCCGAAAACCGAATCGGGACTACTTTCCAAGGGGGAAAAATCAAAACCAAATCGGGAGATAAATACGCAGCGCATGCCCTAAATTGATAACAATCTCCAATTCCCGACTGTTGTAATAGAGTAAGTAACGTAAAACAAAACTCAACGAAACATGAACACGGACAAACAATTGCAGGGTAAAAAAGTCGCTATTCTACTAACGGATGGCTTTGAGCAGGTCGAAATGACCGAGCCACGCAAAGCCTTGCAGGACGCCGGTGCTATTACGCACCTGATTGCTCCAAAAGGGGGCGATGTGAAGGGATGGGACGAAACGGAATGGGGCGACAGTTTCCCGGTCGACCTTCCGCTGTCCGGTGCGGATCCTGCTCAATATGACGCATTACTATTGCCGGGAGGGGTGATGAACCCCGACAAACTCAGAACCGAATCAAAAGCGGTGCAATTTGTCCGCCATTTCTTCGAAGCGAAAAAGCCGGTAGCGGCCATATGCCACGCTCCCATCATGCTTATTGAAGCGGACGTAGTAAAAGGCCGTAAACTGACCTCCTATCCATCCATTCAGACGGATTTGAAAAACGCCGGTGCCAATTGGGTTGATGAAGAAGTAGTAACTGATCAGGGACTGGTAACCAGTCGTAAACCCGACGACATTCCGGCCTTCAACAGGAAAATGATCGAAGAAATTCGGGAAGGCAAACACGAACGCCAGCACGCTTAGGCGTACATTTGCTCAATCAAAAATCCCCGCTTACAGGCTTGTAAGCGGGGATTTTTGATTGAGCGGGTTGAGTTTCGGGCATGGCCCAACGGGTAGCAGGAATGACACCCCCAAAGACCGCTCAGATGGAAGGGGGCGTTTTTAGTATATTAGCCCATCAAAAGTAGCGAACGCCTGCTCCGCCGACTTTCGAAATTCCTCGCTTCCAACCCGTGAAAGAATGACTATTCGTAACCGAATTGCGCTTCAGTTCTCGCTGATTGTGGCCTCTATCCTAATCATTTTTTCGGTTCTGGTCTACATTGTATCAGCTACCTACCGGCGGGAAGAGTTTTATGATCGGTTGAAAAACAAAGCCCGCACCACCGTTCGCTTTCTGACCGAGGTAAAAGAAGTGGATAGAGAGCTGCTCAAAATCATTGACCATAACACGTTAACATCCCTGTTCGAGGAGAAGGTACTGGTTTTTGACGCCCAAAACCGACTCATTTATGCGAGCGTCGATGACCAGGTCATTCACTACCAGACTGCTTTGCTCAACGAAGTTCGGAATCAGAAAGATGTAGAAATCTACAGTGGTCAAAATGAACTCATAGGCTTACTGTACCGACAGAATGACCGTGACTTTGTGGTGCTTGCCTCCGCTTATGACCAGTTTGGCCGAAGTAAACTGGCTAACCTTCAGCTAACGCTGGGCTGGGGGTTAGTAGCGGGAATTGGCATTACAATATGTCTGGGCATTTTCTTTGCCGGGCAGTCATTGCAGCCAATCAGTCAGATTAATCAGCAGGTGTCAACCATCACGGCCCGCAACCTCCAGCAACGGCTGGATGAGGGCAATCGGCAGGATGAGATTGCCCGGCTGGCCATGAATTTTAACGATGTGCTGGAACGACTGTATCAGGCTTTTGAACAGCAGCGAAGTTTCGTGTCGCATGCCTCGCACGAACTTCGAACGCCCCTGGCCGCACTGAAATCGGAAATTCAACTGGGTCTGCGCCGACCGTTGACAGTTGCCGAGCACGAAGCCGTTCTCCAAAACCTGATGTCGGACACGGACCGGCTTATTGACCTGACCAATAGCCTGCTTTTTTTGGCCCGCACCCTGGAAACGAGCAATCAGATGCCCTTTTTACCCGTGCGTATCGACGATATCGTTTTCACGGCAAAAGATGAATTGATGGATGCCAAACCGACTTACCGAATTGAGATAGATTACAAAAACATTCCCGATTCCGAAACGGAAACTATTGTGAAAGGTAACGAAGAACTGTTAAAACAGGTGCTGTTGAACCTCTTCGACAATGCCTGCAAATATTCGGACGATCATACGGCCCAAGTGAAAATCAGTACCGATGCCACACAATGCCAGATTATCATTAGTGACCAGGGAATCGGCATGACCGACGCAGATCGTCAGCGTATCTTTGAACCCTTTTACCGCGCGCAGAATGCACTGGGCTACGAGGGTTTTGGTATTGGTTTATCCATCTCAGCCAAACTAATTGACCTGCATCAGGGTACCCTGACCGTTGATAGTACACCGGGTATGGGTAGTACATTTACCGTTTCGCTGCCCCATGTGTAACTCATTCTAATCTTTTTCTAATCTTTTTTTAAACCTCCTATAATCTACTATCAGGCGTAGATCAGTGACCTTTGTAGCCCATTGTTTTCCTACTCATGCGGCTGTTAATCACTATCTTTTTCTTTTTTCTGTTCACTCGTAGTTCCCAGGCGCAGGATTCGCTTCAACTTACGCTTCGGCAGGCCGATAGCCTGTTTTTAAAAAACAACCTGTTTCTGCTGGCCGAGCGCTTTCGGATTGATGCCAGTCAGGCGCAGATTCTACAAGCCGGTTTGTACGAGAATCCAACGGTATCGCTGGAACTGAGTGCCTATAATAATGAAACCAGACGGGTACTGGATGTTGGGCGACAGGGCGAAAAAATCATCTCGGTACAGCAACTCCTGTACACCGCCGGCAAACGAAATAAACGCATCGCTCTCGCGTCTGAAGCCGCCCGTTTGACAGAACTCGAGTTACTGGATTTACTACGCGGTTTACGCTTCGACTTACGCAGCCGGTTTTACTCTATCTTTTTCCAGCAGCAAACCCTGGCCCGGTTCAATCAGCAGATTGCCACCCTCCTGACGACCGTGGCAGCCTATGAAAAACAGTACGAAAAGAATAACGTCTCGCTTAGGGAATTACTCCGGCTTAAAGCGTTACTGTTTCAGGTCAATAACGACCGTACCGAAATTATTTTCCAATTGGCCGACGACCAGCGGGCCTTACGAACCCTGCTATCTGTCGACCAGCCCATTCGCCCGCGCGTTGCCGACGAAACCCTGCCCCGGTATCGCCTGCCTACGCAACCCGACGATACCCTTCGGCAGATGGCCCTCCGCAACCGGCCTGACCTACGGGCATCAGAATCACTAACCCGGCAGGCCGAATTGAACTATACCCTACAGCGGGCACTGGCCACACCGGATTTGCGCGTGGGAGGTACCTATGACCAGGCAGGGAGTTACATTCAAAATTATGTTGGCCTGTCTGTTTCGAGTGACATCCCGTTTTTCAACCGGAATCAGGGTGCCATTCGGGCGGCCCGAGGTCAAATTAATTATCAGAGTCACTTGCAGCGTCAGAAAGCCATTCAGATTAGTAATGACGTAGCCACGTCCCTGCAAAAGGTACGGGAGGTGGAACGGCAGGTACAAGCTGTCGAACGCTCTTTTACAACTCAGTTCGATGAATTGAACCAGGGCGTTATCGCTAGTTTTCAGAAAGGTAACATCACCCTCATCGAATTTGTCGATTTGATTGAAGCCTATAACGACAGTATTCGCCAGCTAAATCGCCTGAAAGCCGACCGGATTGGGGCTTATGAAGAACTCAATTACCTCGTTGGTACCGAATTGTTTAGATAGCTTTTCGTTTCCGGCACAAAGCAAATACCCGTACAAAATCAGATTTTTATCCAGCCGGTGGTCCAACCGGCACCACAGTACATGAAATACATATTTTTAGTAATCAGCAGTTTAACTCTTTTTTTTGCCTGCGGCCCCAAACCAGCGCCCGAAGAGGAAAAAGCATTTATGCTGTCGGATACGATGATGCACCGGATTCAACTCGACAGTGTGGTGATGCAGCCCGTTCGTAGCGAGCTTACCCTGGTGGGTAAAGTAATGGCCGACGAGAACCGGGTCATCAAGGTATTTCCGCTGGTTGGCGGCAGCGTAGAAGAGGTAAAAGTGGAACTGGGCGATTACGTCCACAAAGGACAGATGCTGGCGTCTATCCGCTCAGGAGAAGTAGCAGACATCGAGCGACAGGCTATCCAGGCACGCTCGGACCTGCTGCTGGCCGAGAAAAATCTGCGCGTTGCTCAGGATATGTTCGAAACCAAACTCACCTCGCAGCGCGAAGTGGTGGCCGCTCAGAAAGAAGTAGAAAAAGCGCAGGCCGAAGCCAACAGGGTGCAGGAGGTGTCCAAGATTTACGGCATTGGCAAAGCGTCCATGTACACCGTTAAAGCCCCCATTGACGGATACGTAATCGAGAAAAATGTGAACCGGGGCATGCAGCTCCGTTCCGACAATGCGGGTAATCTGTTCACCATTGGGCAGATCAGCGAAGTATGGGTGCTGGCCAACGTCAATGAAAGCGACATTAGCCGGGTGCGCCTGGGTATGGATGCCAGCATTCAGACGCTGAGTTATCAGGACGATATTTTTAAAGGGAAAGTTGACAAAATATATTCGGTATTAGACCCCGGCACGAAGGCCATGACGGTCCGCATCCGGCTTAATAACAAGGCCATGAAACTCCGGCCCGAAATGCACGCGACCGTTACGCTTCGTTACGAAGACGGTGGCACCATGACCACTATACCGGGCGGGGCTATCATTTTCGACCAGTCGAAGTACTACGTTATGATATTCCGGGGCCGATCCGACATCGAAACCCGCGAAGTGAACGTCCTCAAAACCATAGGTGATGTGGCTTACGTCAAATCAGGTCTGAAACCCGGCGAACGCGTTATTTCCAAAAATCAACTACTGGTCTACGACGCTATCAACGACTAACCATGAACAAATTCATCCGTGATATCGTCGGTTTTTCACTAAAGAACCGCTTCTTCATTGTTTTCATGACGCTCGGGCTCATCATAGCCGGTATCGTGAGTTACCTCAACACACCCCTCGAAGCTTTTCCCGACGTTACTAATACCCAAATCATTGTGGTAACTGAGTGGAATGGCCGTTCGGCAGAGGAAATTGAGCGCTTCGTGACCGTGCCCATTGAAATCTCAATGAGTTCGGTACAGCGAAAAACCAACGTCCGCTCCATCACGATGTTCGGGTTGAGCATCATCAAAATCATTTTTGAGGACGATGTCGATGACTTTTTTGCCCGGCAGCAGGTAAATAACCAGCTCCGGACGGTATCCCTGCCCGATGGTGTTGACCCCGATGTGCAGCCGCCCTACGGCCCCACGGGCGAAATTTTCCGGTTTACCCTAAAGTCCCCCTCCCGCGACAGCCGCGAATTGCTTACCCTCCACAACTGGGTTATCGACCGGCAGCTTCGTTCCGTATCGGGGGTAGCCGATGTGGTGGCCTTTGGTGGTCGGGAGAAGAGTTACGAAATCCGTGTTAATCCCACACAGTTAGCCAAGTACGACATTACCCCGCTGGAAGTTTATCAGGCCGTTACGCGTAGCAATATCAACGTGGGGGGCGATGTGATCGAGCGCAATGGTCAGGCGTATGTGGTGCGGGGCATTGGTTTGCTCACCTCCATACAGGATATTGAAAACTTGATTGTGGAGGATCTGGATGGTAATCCGGTGCTGGTAAAAAACGTGGCCGACGTAGCGGAATCGAACCTGCCACGCGTGGGGCAGGTGGGTCTTAACGACGACGACGACGTAGTGGAAGGCATTGTGGTAATGCGGAAGAACGAAAATCCGAGCGAAGTGCTGAAACGGGTGAAAGACAAGATTGACGAGCTAAACACCCGTATTCTCCCCTCCGATGTGAAGATGGTAACCTTCTACGACCGGGATAACCTGATTAGCTTCTGCACCAAAACGGTCCTGCACAACCTCACCGAGGGCATTATCCTGGTTACCGTTATCGTATTCCTGTTCATGGCCGACTGGCGAACAACGGTTATCGTGTCCATTATCATTCCGCTGGCCCTGCTGTTTGCCTTTATGTGTCTGCGGCTTCGTGGCATGTCGGCCAATTTACTATCGATGGGAGCGGTTGATTTTGGTATCATCATCGACGGGGCCGTCGTCATGGTCGAGGGCATTTTCGTGTCGCTCGACCACCTTTCCCATAAGGTGGGAATGCCCCGCTTCAATAAAATGTCGAAGCTGGGACTGATAAAAAAGACCGGTGGTGAACTGGGAAAGGCCGTTTTCTTTTCCAAACTTATCATCATTACGGCCTTGCTGCCTATTTTTTCCTTTCAAAAAGTGGAAGGAAAAATGTTCTCCCCCCTGGCCTGGACGCTGGGTTTTGCCCTGCTGGGAGCCTTGCTCTTTACCCTGACGCTGGTCCCGCTGTTGTGTTCTATTCTGCTCCGCAAGAATGTGCGGGAACGGAATAACCCACTGGTCAATTTCTTCAACCGGATTGTGATGGCGGGTTTCACCGCCTGCTTCAACAACCGGCGGCTCAGCCTGCTGGCTTCGGTCGCGTTCATGGCCATTACCTTCCTGTCGGCTTCCCTGCTGGGTACGGAGTTTCTGCCGACACTCAACGAAGGAGCGTTGTGGGTGGAGGCCAAACTGCCCATGAGTTCATCCCTGAACCAGACGGTGAGTATGGTGCGGGTGCTCCGGCAAAAGCTGATGGACTTCCCCGAAGTGAACGGCGTACTATCGCAAACGGGTCGCTCCAACGATGGCACCGACCCATCGGGATTCTACTACGTTCAGATGCAGGTGAACCTGAAGCCGAAAGACGACTGGAAACGGAACATAACCACCGATCAGCTCATTGAGGAAATGGACGGGCGATTGAAGCAGTTTCAGGGTATCAACTACAACTATTCTCAGCCCATTATCGACAACGTAGCCGAAGCCGTGGCGGGGATGAATGCCAGTAACGCCGTAAAAATATATGGGGATGACCTCAACACACTCAACAAGCTGGCAAACACCGTGCTGGCCTCTATCCGCGATGTGCCGGGCGTAAAAGACGTGGGTATTCTGCGAAACATCGGTCAGCCCGAAATCAGTGTTCTGTTCGACGACCGTAAAATGGCTCTCTACGGTGTTTCCACCGCCGATGTGCAGGCCGTTATCGAGATGGCCATTGGTGGTAAAACAGCTTCGATTCTGTACGAAGGCGAACGTAAATTCGACATCCGGGTTCGCTACGGCGAAAGCTACCGACGCACGGAAGAAGACATCATGCGATTGATGGTACCCACCCTGCGGGGCAGCAAAATCCCGCTGCGGGAGATAGCCTCCATCCGCGAAGTAACGGGCCCCGCTTTCGTGTACCGCGATAACAACAAACGCTTTATTGGGGTCAAGTTCTCCGTACGGGAACGTGACCTGGGCAGCACCATTGCCGATGCCCAGCAGCGGGTCAATGCAACCCTGAAAAATCTCCCCAAAGGCTATTCCGTAAACTGGACGGGTGAATTTGAGAATCAGGTCCGGGCTACCAAGCGGCTGGGGCAGGTGGTACCGATGAGTCTGGCGGCTATTTTCGTGATTCTGTTTATTCTGTTTGGGAATGTGAAAGACGCCGGACTGGTGCTCATCAACGTTCCCTTTGCGCTCATTGGCGGTATCCTGGCCCTGCACATAACGGGCATGAACTTCGGTATTTCGGCGGGGGTGGGGTTCATTGCCCTATTCGGCATCTGTGTGCAGAACGGCGTTATTCTGATTACCGTTTTCAACAAGAACCGGCAGGCCAAAATGCCCCTCGATGAAGCCATTCGGGAAGGTGTTCTCTCCCGCATCCGGCCGGTGGTGATGACGGCCCTAATGGCGGCCATTGGGCTATTGCCAGCCGCCGTATCTACCGGCATCGGCTCCGAAACCCAAAAGCCCCTGGCCATCGTCGTCATTGGCGGACTGATTACGGCTACGGTGTTGACCCTGCTCATTTTTCCGATTATCTACCGCATATTCTACCGTCGGGAGACCGCTAAGAAGGAAAAACGCTGGGTACTGGTTGAGGAGTAGCGGGATGGGTATTCTTCAGGCACTGTCAATCAGGATTATGGCTATTCCACTACCCGATGACTTCGACAAGATCGCGGTATCGGCTGAATTCCCCGTCTGCTGAAAGTATGGGTATTTTCTCAGCCAATGCCGTAGCCAGCAACAGCCGGTCGAAGGGGTCGCGGTGGTCAGCGTAGAAAGGAATCTTATTATAGGTCAGTACATGTTGGTCATTAATTGACAACACACTGATATGCTTAATATGCTCAGTCTGGCAGTCCTGAATCAACCCCTCAAGGCCCCGTTTGAGCGTCAGGCGACCAATCTTCAATTTGATAGCTATCTCAAATAAACTGGCTCTGCTAACAATCACTTCGTTGCTCGCGTCACGGATAAGATTATGTAGTTTTTCCGGAAGTTACCTGTTTCCCTCAAGAAACCAGATTAGAATCTGTGTGTCAATTAATAAGCGCATCACATATAGTCACTAAGGTCGTTTAAAGGAGCGTTAAAATCATCGTCCATCCAGACCTCTCCCGCCATACTTCCACCCCGACGGGGCTGTTTTTTCTCCGTTTCCTCTTCCAGAAAGGTAACCAGCACTTTCACTTTTTTTTTGGCCGGTGGTGTTTCGTGCCAGTGTATAATCTGGCCATCTTCGTAGGTTCCTTCAATAGTGGTCAGCATACAAATTGGTTTTCAGTAAGATTACGAATTTATTACCGGATCGAACCGGCGTTCCGGACTGTGCGCGTGGAGGAATTTGCGGACGATACGTTCGGGTTTGGTGTCATGGCTATGGACGCAGGACATCCAGTCCGACGCTTCGCCGGGCCGACGTTTCGGTTGTCGAACATATACACACCTGCCGTTAGGGATTATTCGTTGAAGTTGTCTGATCAAAACACCGTTGCCGCATTATTTGCGCCACCCATACCTTTGCGTCATGATGTGTAGTCAACCTGATACCTTCACTCTGACATTTACGAATGTAGTGCATCCGGGCGAATGAGCATCGCGGCACTGATGGGTAGGTAACGCTACCAGGTGTGTTTGCCGACGTAGTACGTATTAGCCGCTATTTAACGTAATCTGTATCTTAGTAGTAGGTGAACTGAAATAGTTGGCATTCATTGCTACTCAAATGCAATGACAGGAGTCAACAGACTAGAAGCCGACGCCACGTCACACTAGTAGAAAACCCTGCTGCCGTAAATCAACGTCATTTTATCACAGTATTCAGCCATTTCCAGATTTCGTTCTGGTAGACGGGGGCTATTTCCGAATTATCGGGCGAGTCGCCCATACGGACCATGACGATATTTTGGGAACGGACAATGTTCAGCAACTGCCCGTTTTTACCCATTGCCGCTATCATGTCGGCAGGAGCATTAGACGTGAGCGGACCGGGGAAAATGGTCTGCGTAGTGGGAAGCCTGTATGACGATTTACCGTTCAGCCACCACAGATAGCCATAACTGCTATTCAGATTTTGCGAGGTGTTGATACCAGAAGTGTAATAGGCCGTATCGGCCAGAATGGGCTGACCCGCCCAGTTGGCTCCATTCGCCATCAGCAACCCAAAACGGGCCATGCTCCGGGCCGTCGAAAAAAATACGTTGTTAGCATCAATCTGCCGCCATTGCCCATCCATACCGATTCTACTGGCCAGTTTATCCGCAAAGTACCGCTCAAACGGTTGGTTTACCGCCTTGCCAACTACATTTTGGAGTAGCGTGTAAGGAGCGTTGTGGTACGCCCAGCGGGTACCGGCATCCGCTTTATACAGTAGGCTTGCCGGGCTGGTGTTGTCGTTGTTGGGTATGCCATCATCCAGCCCGGTAGTCATAGTGAGTTGATTCCTTATCGTAATCAGATTCTCTTTGGCTCTCGGCAATGATGTCCAGCCTTCGCCCAGATAGGTGGCCGTTTTCTGATCGATGGACAGAAGTTTTTCTTCCTGCGCTTTGCCCACCATAAATCCGGTCAGCGTTTTACCCGCCGAAGCCCAATACCACTGGCTGTTCTGGTCGAAGGGGGCGGTATTGGTCAGGTTATTGCCAAAGTAAGCTTCCAGCACAATGCGCCCGTTTTGGGTAACGAGAAACGCTCGGGTTTGGGTGGAGCGCAGATAATCGTACAAAGCCGGGATATTCGCCACATTCCAGCCCATCGACTCCGGTGTTACGGTTTCCCAGGTGGCTGAGTTGGACGGTGGAAAATACAGATTCGGGTTAATCAGAGTCGACCCATTGCTACTGTCTTTTTTACAGGCAGTCAGTGCAAAAACCCAGATAAAAAGTAACCATTTGTAACTCATACGTATAAAAAGGTAGTTGGCGGGACTTGGATTTTAGTAACCGCAAAAGGTTTAAACGAGCCATAGTCAGGTTGAGCACCGGGTGATTATACTGTTGAACGGGAACCGAAAAAAAACCGTAATTTCGCAAACGACCTGACGTATTCTCTGTGCTTACCGATACCCAGCAACAACCCCTTATTGACCGCATTCGCGATATTGACCACCCCGAAGCTATCCGGCGATTCTTTGGGTTATTAAAGGAGTTGATCGACATCGTCAACCTGCCCAATGGCGATGCACGGCTGGCGTTTACCGTCCGGAAAGACCAGAAAGCGATTACAGCCAACATCAACTTTTTCTGGGCGCTGCGTCTGGTAAAACCGCACCGGGGTGAACCGGAATTCTGGCTCACCATCAAAAAATCCTGTCAGGAACAACTGGAACATTTCGACGAAATTGACTTTGGCCGGATCAGCGAAAAGTCGAACTACGTCGCCGTCGTTATTGGCCAGTCGAACGCTCATTTATTGTATCAGCCCGCGGTGCAGAAATGCTGGCAGGACTGCTTGGCCGAACTGGTCGAAACGGCCAAACGGGGGCCTCACTCCGCCCGGCACAATGGGGAGGTGTATCAGGCGGCCGAAGATGAAGCGTTTCTAAGCGACCTCATCCGCCTGGCCGACGACCCCTCATTGGGCGAACGGCTCGTGAACGACAACCAGGTTAGGGAGCCGGAAGGGGAATACGATTTAGTGCCTGAATTACCCAATCAGCCCCACAATCTGATTTTGTTTGGCCCGCCCGGAACGGGGAAAACCTTCGCGTTGCAGCCGTACCTGCGCAACGAAAATTCCACGCTCATTACGTTCCATCCGTCGTACAGTTACGAGGAATTTATCGAGGGTATCCGGCCCGAAGTAGTTAGTGGGCAAATTACGTATCGAATCCGTAAAGGCATTTTCTACCGGGCCTGCCTGACGGCCATTCAGCAGGCGGGATACGGCACCCTGGCCGACTGCCTGAATGACTCTCCGGAGAATCGCAGTCAGAAACTACGACGCGCGCCCACTCATTACCTGCTCATCGACGAGGTGAACCGGGCCAACGTCGCCAGCGTATTTGGCGACCTGATTACCCTGCTCGAATCGGACAAACGACTGGGAGCCGAACAGGAACTCTGGATAACTCTCCCCTACTCGCAGGAACGATTTGGCGTGCCGGTTAACCTGTTCGTTATCGGGACCATGAATACGACTGATCGGTCCATCGCTTTGCTGGACGTAGCCCTGCGCCGACGGTTTTCCTTCCGGGAAATGCCACCCGACCTATCCGTATTGGGTGAGGTCGATGGCATTGATTTGGCCCAACTCCTGCGAATCATCAACGACCGAATCGAGTGCCTTCTCGACCGCGACCATCAGATTGGCCATGCTTACCTGACAAACGTACAGACGCATGCTGACCTTTGCGAAGCGTTTCGGGATCGGATTATTCCGCTGTTGCAAGAGTATTTCTTTAACGACTGGGCCAAAATCCAGCTCGTTCTCGGCGATAATCCGGCCTGGGGGAAAGAGCCGGAGCAACGCCTTGTCTGGGTAAAAAAGAAGTATACGGCCAATGCCGCCGGCAAACTATTTGGTGAGTTACCCGATCTGCTGGATGAGTTGATAACGTACGAAGTGAACCCATACCTACAGCGGAGTGAGTACAACCAGATACCGACAGAAGCGTTTGTCAGGATTTATAGTAAATAGTTTACGATTTTCAGTTTATGATTACGGTGGCCCGTTGTTACGGTAGCGCGATGCGTTCCTGATCCAATCATACGCCAGCTATAAGACTGCACCGCGCTACTATAAACTGAAAACTATTAACTGAAAACCGAAAATCAATGAAAGCCCTCGTTCTCACAGAATACAATCACCTGGAAATACAGGATTTACCTAAGCCAACTATCGGTCCTGATGACGTGCTGGTTCGGGTCCAGGCCGTCGGCATTTGCGGTTCCGACGTGCATGGAATGGATGGCAGCAGTGGCCGACGGGTGCCGCCCATCGTCATGGGCCACGAAGCCAGCGGCATCATTGCCGAAGTAGGCAGCAATGTTCAGCACTGGGCAACCGGCGACCGGGTCACCTTCGACTCCACCGTGTATAAACTGGATGACTGGTACAGCCGCCGGGGCCAGTACAACCTGAGCGATGGCCGGGAAGTAGTGGGCGTTTCGACCGGGACGGGTAAAGATGGGTTCAAGCGAAATGGTGCTTTTGCTGAGTTTGTCACCGTACCGCACCACATCCTGTACGCCATTCCGGAGAATGTCAGTTTTACCCAGGCCGCTTTGGTGGAGCCGGTGGCGGTAGCCCTGCACGCCGTTAGCCTGACTCCTATTCAGGTCAATGATTCGGCCGTTGTGGTGGGGGCGGGTATGATTGGGTTATTCGTGATTCAGGCCCTGAAACTGACGGGTTGCGGTACTATCATCGCTATCGATCTGGACGATGACCGACTAGCCCTGGCAAAAACTCTCGGGGCTACCCATACGCTCAACGCTAAGAACGGCAACATGGCCGACCAGGTGCAAGCCCTCACACACGGGCGTGGAGCCGACATTGCGTTTGAAGTGGTAGGTGCCGGACCAACCGTAAAAACCGCCATCGACTGCGTTCGGAAGGGTGCCACTATCACGCTGGTCGGAAATCTGGCACCAACAGTCGAGGTACCGTTGCAGGCCATCGTTACCCGTCAATTGCGGTTGCAGGGTTCCTGCGCCATCAATGGCGAGTACGAAGCCTCCCTAAGCCTGATTTCGTCGGGCCGGATAAACGTCGAAGCCATCCTGAGTGCCGAGGTACCGCTGTCCGAAGGGGCCGACTGGTTTAAACGGCTCTACGCCAAAGAAAAGGGATTGATAAAGGTGGTACTGAAACCGTAATCACTTTACGGAGGTATACTGAGCAATTCGCTGCCCATCATTTAATTCGAGCAGGTTATCACCTAACAGGGTAATGGTAGCCTTTTGGGCAGGGGCACAAAAAACAGTGGGGCAGGTTATAAAATCGCTATAGTGGATGATGGTACCACTCCGCTCATAACGCTTGGCCACACAGCAGGATGCTGACTGGACGACCCCATTTTTCCTGTGTATCAGTGTACCATCCTGGCGATATTCAGTGTCATAGTAACCGTCCGTATCGTACGATATCCACGAATTATCGCCAAAGCGTTTTACCCGGTCAAGATGCCATCGCTGGTATAGCAAATCAGCCGGGCCGATGTCGGTATTCTTCTGACAACCTCCGAAAAGGGTGGTTAGCAGAACAACTATAATCAATCCGTTTTTCATGGCCCGTTCGTCAAGGTTTAGCCTCAAATACTAACATCGTCTTCCCAGCCGTAAGCACCAGCGATGAATTGGTCAGGGTGGCAATTCGCCATGTCACATCCCCAGCCAGTGGTGACAGCGCACAAAGCACCAGAGCACATACGGGAGCCGACCGGGACGCCCAGATAAACCGGATTGTCGTATTGGTTCCTTCAAAAGCAATGGGTGAGCAGCACGAGGCCACACTGGTTGGGGGCTGGCTCCCAAGAAGATTACCGTCACGCGGGAACGTGACCACGAATTTGTTCTGCGTGTAGTCCATAAACTGATTATCACGCAGAATCTGCGTCAATAGCCACGTTTTATACAGCGCATCATTCGTTGGCAACGTAGGGTCAACGTCCTTTTTTTGACAGCCCACCAGTGCAGTTATCAGCAAAAAGAGCAAAATTTGTTTCATTGATAAGCCATTTTTCAAGTAGATGACCCCATTCCAGCGTGTTTGGTTGGAATACGATTAGAACAATTATGCCTGCTCTCCTCCGAATTGCCGTTATCGGCCCCGGCAAAGTGGCTCATTTGCACGCCAAAGCCGCATTGCAAACGCCCAATACCCAGTTAGTAGCTGTGTATGGGCGCACCTTCCATAAAGCCGATGATTTCGCCCGGCAGTACGGCATCAAAGCCTATACCGATGTGCGCGAAATGGTGGAGCGGGAAAAGATAGACCTTTGCCTTGTCTGCACTACGCACCCCGCCCACCGCGAACCAACCATTGCTGCGCTGGAGGCTGGTTCGCACGTGCTAGTCGAGAAGCCTTTAGCCTCTACGCTGGAGGATTGTGACGCCATGATTGACGCGGCCCGGCGCAGTAACCGGTACCTGGGCGTAATTAGCCAACGCCGATTCTACGCACCCTCCATGCGGATTCGGGAAGCCATTGATGCCGGAAAAATCGGTAAGCCGGTACTCGGCACCATTCAAATGCTCGGCTGGCGCGATGAAGAATACTACAAAAGCGATGCCTGGCGCGGCACCTGGGCCGACGAGGGCGGTGGCGTGCTGGTCAACCAGTCGCCCCACCAACTGGATTTGCTTTGCTGGTACATGGGTGATATCGACGAAGTGTACGGCGTCTGGAGTAACCTGAACCACCCGTATATCGAGGTGGACGATACGGCGCTGGCCATTGTCAAATTCAAAAACGGCGGGTTGGGAAACATCATCGTCAGCAACTCGCAGAAGCCCGGCATTTTCGGCAAAGTCCACGTGCATGGGCAGAACGGTGCCTCGGTCGGGGTGCAGACGGATGGCGGTGCCCTGTTCATTGCCGGACGGTCGAGCATCACCGATCCTCCCGTCAATGATTTATGGACTGTTCCCGGTGAAGAAACGCATCTGGCTAAATTCATCGAAGAAGACACGGCCTTCTTCAACACCATCGACGCCACGGTGTATTACTTTGGCCTGCAAATCGCCGAATTCCGGGATGCCATCCGGCAGAAACGCCCCCCCATGGTAACGGGAGAGGATGGCCGTAAGGTTGTCGCGCTGTTTCAGGCTATCTACGAATCGACCAGGACGGGGTTACCGGTGAAGCTGTAATATAAAACGTGACGATAGCGTTAAAGAAATTTCCTTGACGCTATCGTCACGTTTTCATCTTTTATTCCTATATCTTTTTAGTTAGCCGGATCGGCGGGCGTACTCGTGTTGTTGTTCCGTTCCGTCAGCGGATAAGGGAAGAAATTACGGTTACGCTCCGCATTGGCAGCACCCGGCCCCGGCCGATTGAACCGGCGACTGTCTTCCAGCCGAAAACCCTGATAAGCCAGTTCGATCTGGCGGTTTCGGTAAATTTCTGTCAGAATCGCATCAGCCGTCTGGGCACCGGCATAGGTGGACAAACCAGCACCAATACCAAACGCATCCTGAGCGGCTGTTTTAGTCAGCACTTTATTCAGCGCAGCTACCGCGTTGACCAGATCTCCTTTTCGGGCGTAGGCTTCCGCCTGAATCAACAGCATTTCGCCCGGCAGATAGACCGGAACAGCCGCATTGTTTGCCGTATAGAAAGCCGTGGCAATGACGGGAGCTACGGCTACATTAGTGCTGGGTCTGGTTAGAAAGGCGATTCGTTTATCAGCCGCATCGGGTGCCAGGGCGCCCGACAGGCCGAGACTGGCGTTGGTCGGCTGGAATACGTTGAGGTTGCCGAACGTAACTTCAAACAATGGATTTCGGGTATTGTCGTCGAAGTTAAAGACCGATTTTTTTGTCAGGTCAACCTTAGCAGCAGCCGCCAGCGCCTTGTCATAATCCCCCGAAAACAGGGCGTAGCGCGCAATCAAAGCCTGAATGGTATTGGGAATATCGATACCCGGCACAATTTTACCCGTGAAGTTAGCCGTCACGGGTGCGGCTGCTACCTGCGTGGCGGCCGATTCGAGCGTACTGATCGCTTCTATAAACACCTGCGCCCTAGGAACAAACGGAACATTATCGCCGGTTGTAATGGGCGACTGCTCAAAAAACAACCCCAACGTACCAAGTGACAATCCCCGAAAAATGGATGCGTAGCCAACAATTCCACTTTTGGTACCGGCTTCGGCCACGACGCCCGTATTAGCCAGAATCAATTCGGCATTTGACCGGACCAGGTGGCTCTGCGTCCACAGATTGCGCACTACGCTGTTAATATTGCTGACATTAGCGGCCCCGAGGGCCAGGTTGGCTTCGTCGAGGTTACCTACGTTGAGCACGAATTGTTCGCGGGTGGTCAATCCTGCTCCTGCCGTTCGGGCGTAGAGCACACTCAGCGCTCCCCCGGTTGTGTATCGGTATTGCAGCCCGTTGGAAAGCGTCATCAATCCATCGGGTGAGCTAACCGCCTGCGACTGACTGATGGTACTGGGGTTCAGGTATTCCTTGTTGCTACAGGCAAACTGCGACAAAAGCAGGCCAGTTACTATGGCTATAGGTAGTGGTTTCATACGTTCAGTTTTAGAAAGTGGCCGACAGTTTGAACTGGTAGGTGCGGGGAATGGGAACATTACCGAAGTCGATACCGCGCAGCAGGTCGTTATTACCCCCCGCGTTGGTTTCCGGGTCGAAGCCGGTGTATTTGTCCCACGAATACAGGTTGCGCCCTACCACGCCTACCGTCAGGCGGCTAATGGCTTTGATTAATGTGGGCAGTGTATAGTTCAATGATACTTCGCGCAGTTTGGTGTACGAACCCGGATCGACCCGAAACTCCTGCGTGTTGTAGATACCGAAGATATACCCGCGTTTTAGTTCGCCCCGCAGTTCCTGTTCGGCGAAGTCACCCAGGCCAACTCCCTGCCGGGTACGCTTATCAGCGTTGAACACATCCGAGCCCTGAACCATGTCCAGCAACAGATGAAAGGCCAGTTTTTTGTACGTCAAATTCGTACTGAACGACCCGGTCCATTTGGGGTTTGGATTACCGATAATGACGTTGGCTGTTGGTTTGGACACATCTACGGTACCATCGCCACTACGCGCGGGTATGTAGTCGATAGCCCCGTTGGCCTGCGACGATGCGCGTTCAGACTGTGGAAAACCGGAAGAAGTCAAAATCAATGATCCGTCTGGATTACGGGCGTACGCCGTACCGTAGAATACGCCCACCGGCTGACCCACAATCAGGTTAACCGGCGTTCCCGAAGCCGAAGAAGCATCGGGGCTGATAATTGGCTGGCCCCCCAGGTCGAGTACCTTGTTGCGATTCTGATTGTAAATAAAAGTGACATCCCAAATGAGATCATTGGTTTTGATGGGAGTCGCGTCAAGCACAATCTCAAGCCCTTTATTTTCCATCGATCCCACATTGTTGACGATACTGGTTCCACCCGTAGTGGGTGCCACCGTCCGGTTTACAACCAGGTTGCTGATCTGCTGATTGTATACGGTTGCGCCCAAACTTATCCGACCGTTCAAAAAGGCCAGATCGACACCACCTTCCAGTTCCCGCATCCGCTCGGGCTGTACGTTGGGATTGGCCAGCTGCGTGCCCGGCACTACCGTGTTTCTGCCTAGGAAACCCACCGGGCTGAACTGATAGAAACGGGCGTAGGAACCAATTCCTGACAGGTTACCCGCTTCACCATAACTGGCCCGTACTTTGATGCTGTTGAAAGCGTTGCTGAACGAGAGGTTCTTCCAGAAATCCAGGTCCGACACGATGAACGACCCGCTCACTTTGGGGTAGTACTGATTGGTTTGCGTGGGCGAGAATTTAGACGACTGGTCACGCCGAACGGCCCCCGTGATGAAGGCCAGATTCCGGTAACCGAGGGTTGCCTGCGCAAATACCCCGCTCAGGCCAAAGCGGTCCAGGTCGTAGCGTACCTGATACGTGGTGTTGCTGGCTCCGCTAACCGTTTCGATAAACGGTGATAGGTTCTGCCCGCTATTTATCGAGTAATCGGATTGGTAGTACTGATAGCTGTAGCCGATGGCCGCGTTTAGTTTGAATTTCTCGTTGAACTGGCGCTCATACTGGGCATTCAGATCGTTGTTGAATTGCAATACCTGATTGGTGGCCGTAGCCGCAAAACCAAACGGATAACGGGCTGCGGGCAAACCGGCAACCGCCTGGTAGGGATAAGGCCGAATGTAGTTTTTACCAAACTGCGAGTACGCATCCACACCTACGATGTAGTCAACCGTCAGCCCACTGATGGGTGTCAGATTCAGTTGAAAGCTATTAATGGTGCGGCTCACCGACTGCGAAAACTTCATGTCTTCGATGGCCGATAGCGGGTTTACCCGCGTTGGCTCCACCGCCTGCAGGTTGCCAGCCGCATCGCGCTGGGTAATATCATAAATATTATTGGTGATATTAACCGAGTTAATTGGGCTGTAGAACACATTGCCGTTTGCTTTCTCGTTAGAGAAACTATTGGCATAACTCAACCCGACCGAAAGCTTGGCCCAGTTCGTCAACCGCTGGTCGACGCGGGCGCGGATGTTGTACCGGGTAAAATCGGTGTCCTTGATAATACCCTGATTTTTGAGATAGCCGAGTGATACGTAGTACTGCGTGTTGTCGCGTCCGCCCGAAACGGACAGGTTATTGTCCGTCCCGTAGCCCGTTCTGAAAATCTGATCGAAGTAATTATACCGCTGCACATCCACCAGGTTTGTGGCTAACGGGGTAGTGGCTCCATCCCGATAGATACCCGTTGTCGTTACGCCGGGATTGGCCGCAATTTGCGCGGCCGATATGCCGCCAATAGGATATAACCGAAGGGCCGCAAAGCCAAACTGTTTGCCATACGTATTGACCGGCACGCCTTTGCGCAACTCATTGATGTTGAATGAGGTAGTGAAAGTGACCTGTGGCTTGCCGGTTTGCCCCCGCTTGGTTGTGATGATAACGACCCCGTTAGCCGCCCGCGACCCGTATTGAGCAGCGGCAGCCGCCCCATTCACGACGTTTATGGTAGCGATATCGTCCGGGTTGATGTCCGACAACCGGTTCTGCCCCACATTGGCATTGCCTACATCACTGGACAGGGCAATCTGTGATACGTTGGTGCTGGCATTACTCACGATCACCCCATCCACTACGTACAACGGGTCCGACGAACCAACCAGCGATTTGATACCCCGTAACCGGATGCTGATTCCACCCGCCGGGTCGCCGGAGTTTTGGGTGATTTGGGCACCCGGCACTTTCCCCTGTAGTGAGTTGATCAGGTTACCAGAGCCGGTCTGTTTCAGAGCGTCCGCCTTAATGGTGCTGATGGCATTGCCCAGCTCCCGTTTCGGAGCGGATAAGGTAGAGCCGGTTATGACCACCTCATCCAGGTTCGTGGTCGCAGCTACCAGTTCAGCATTGACCACCAGTTGCTCAACGGTGCCAACGGTAATCACCTTTCGCAGCGTTTCATACCCAATAGCCGTAAAGACCAGGGTGACCGGGCCGGGTTTAACCGAGAAAGGTAGTGTGTAGTTACCATCAGCATCGGTGGTAGTGCCAATTGTGGTGCCAACAACCACAACCGTAGTGCCTGGAAGAGATTGTTTTTCCGGGTCTGTTACTTGCCCTTTAGCGACGTATTGGGTGCTTTGTGCCAGTCCATTGGTAGCCCCTATACAGACTAACCAAAAAAGGTACATGCTCCGAATAATGAGTAGGTATTTAGTTGACATAGGGAATAAAATTTTGTGAAAACCAGATACAATCAACTTTTTCAACGGCGAAAGGTACGATTAAAACAGGAACAATTACGGGCTCTTCGTCTGGGCCAATCAACTCCAGAGAACCAGCAGCCAGAACCTGATAAATCCTAACTTTTTCTAAACAAGCGGGGTCTTGCAATCAGCAAAATCGGGCGTAGAAGCTGTTAAGTATTTAAGGAACGAGTTTCTGTACCATTGCTCCCTGCGTCAAAGCGTAACGGGTAAATTCGATGGGACTGGCGCGACCAGCAAGCAAATGTGGCTTGCCTGCTGGATTTCTACAGCAGGCAAGCCACATTGAAAAAGCAGAGAAGGAGTAGCGTATTACTGGTAGAACGGTAAGGCGTTACAGTTCTACCATGGCTTTGATAACACCATTGGCGGGGTCGAGCCAGCCCGCAAAATCGTCACGTACCTGCCCGAATGGTACCCGGTGGGTAATGTAGGTAGTTGGGTCTATTTGCCCGTCTTTTATAGAAGCAATAACGTGTTCAAAATCAGCCCGCATAGCGTTTCGGCTACTCATCAATGTCCCTTCCCGCTTATGAAAATCGGGATGACTGAACGAGACATCGCCTTTTTGTAACCCTACCAGCACATACCGTGCGCCGTGGGCCATGTACTGAAATGCATTGTTGATGGCCCGCAGACTACCCGTTGCATCAATAACAACGGTTGGCATATCGCCACTGGTAATCATAGCCAGTTGCTCAACTACATTCGCATCCGTAGCTAAAACCGTATGATTAACGTGTAGCTTATTTCGGCAAAAAGCTAAACGTGATTCATTAATATCCAGGGCAATAACGTTCCCTCCCGCAATGCGGGCAAACTCCATTACGCCCAAGCCGATTGGCCCCGCTCCAACCACAAGTACCCATTCGCCGGGTTGCACATCGGCCCGACGAATGCCGTGGGCACCAATGGACAATGGCTCCACCAGGGCTAGTTCATCAACGCTTAGGCCATCGCCGTGTACCAGCGAGTAAGTGGGCACCGACAAGTACTCCACCATCCCCCCGTCCATATGAATGCCGGACACCTGCAGGCTGACACAGCAATTTGTTTTGCCAGCCCGGCAGGCAACGCAGTGACCACAGTTGAAATACGGGATAAACGTTACTGTTTCGCCGGGTTTAAAACCGGGTGCATTATCAGCCGCTACAAGTTCGCCCGCCAGTTCGTGCCCCAGGATGCGGGGGTACGTGAAGAAGGGTTGCGTTCCTTCGAATGCGTGGAGGTCCGTGCCACAAATACCAATTCGACGAATGCGCAGGATGGCATGGTCCGGTGTCAACTCCGGTTTTACACCAGGCTGATACTCGAACTGACCCGGCGTTGTGCAGACTAACGTTTTCATAAATTTATGCGGGAAATGGTCAGGAAGCATTGGCTAAAGCGCGGTCGAGGTGTACGTAGCCGCCATCTACATACAGAAGTTGCCCGGTGGTATGGCTGGAGCAATCCGACAGGAGAAAAGCGGTGGTATTGGCAATTTCTTCGGCGGTTGTCATCCGGTTTTCCAGCGGGATGTGCGCCACGATAGACGCCAGTTTTTCATCTGGGTTGGGTAATGTTTTAATCCAGCGCTCGTAGAGAGGGGTCCAGCATTCGGCCACCACAATGGCATTGACCCGAATGCCGTATTTCAACAGCTCAACGGCCCACTCACGGGTCAGGGCGTTGCGCCCCCCGTTGGCGGCTGCGTAGGCAGAGGTTCCACCCTGCCCGGTGTCGGCCGTCTTTGAGGTTATATTGACAATGGCCCCTTTTGATTCTTTCAACGCGGGTAGTGCGTGATGCACCATCAGGTAATAGTGAACCAGGTTTTTGTGCAGAGACGAGATAAACGCATCGTAATTGCCGGTTTCAAGCCCTACTCCGTCGTTCACTCCCGCATTGTTCACAACCCCATCTATCCGGCCATACCGCTTCAGTACAGCACTAACTGCTTTTTCCGATTCTTCCGGTTTAGTCAATTCGGCAACGACCTGAAACGCCTGTTGTCCAGCCGCTTCAATTTCGTCGACAACTTTCTGGTTATCGGCTTCGTTTCGCCCAACAATGACGGGTATGGCTCCTTCGGCGGCCAGTACGTTCACGATACCTTCGCCAATGCCTTTGGCCCCGCCAGTGACAATAATGACTTTATTCTGCAAGTGTAAATCCATATCTGTTCATAACAAATTAGTTCCTGACAACGAATAAAAAGCCCCCGCTCAAGCCGGCGGGGGCTTTCCTAACTACTAACCTATGATAAAAATCATTATCTGTGTTAAACAGAGAAACTATTAATGAGCGGCCGTTAGCTGTACGTTTTTAACGGCGAAGTTCTTAACGGCAAAGTACAGAATCGGTAAAAAACAAATGGCGGGTACCAGATAGGCCGTTTGCATGCTGCTCAGGTCAGACACCTGCCCCATAATAACCGGGAACACTGCTCCCCCGGCAATGGCCATGATAACCAGCGAAGAACCCAGTTTGGTTTGGGACCCTAACCCCCGAATACTCAAAGCGAAGATAGTGGGAAACATGATGGACATGAAAAACTCGACCCCAATCAGCGCGTAGACCGGTACCATTCCACTGCCAAATACGGCTATGGCCAACAGGCCGATATTCAGCAGGCTATACAGTGCCAGCAGTCGGGGTGGAGACACGTATTTCATCAGAAACGTACCGAAGAAACGACCAACCATGAAACCCAGTAACGCACCGGATAACATATAAGCCGCTGTTTTTTCCCCGATGTCAGCCACCTGACCCACAAATCGAATGAAAAAGCTACTCACACACACTTGGGCACCTACGTAGAAAAACTGCGCTACTACCCCCACAACCAGGTTCGTTTGGCCCAGAATCGAACCCTTCACTTTTGGCGAAACAAGCGGGTCTTCCTCGTCGATAACGGGCAGGGCCGTGCGGCTGATAAGCAGGGCTACCAGCAGCACAATGCCCCCGATAATCAGAAAGGGAACCTGTACCGAGGAGGCTTCTTCCTGTAGATAAGCCTGGAATTGCCCGATCGACATGGCCTGTTGCTCCGTAACAGACACGTTCCGACCCGAAAGTATGAACGCGCCACCAGCCAGGGGGGCCAGAAAGGCGGCCAGCCCATTGAACGACTGGGCAAAGTTGAGCCGCTGCGTAGCGGATTCCTCATCGCCCAGAACCGTGATGTACGGATTCGCGGCCGTTTCGAGTAAGGTTAAACCCGTGGCAATAATGAACAGGGATAATAGAAAAAAGTTGAATTGCCGGGTTTCGGCGGCCGGATAAAATAGAAATGTACCGCCCGCAAACAACAGCAGCCCCAGCGTAATACCGGCTTTGTAGCCGTACCGCTTCATAAATAGTCCCGCCGGAAGGGCCATCAGGAAATAAGCGATATACGAGGCCGAATCAATAAGGGCCGATTGTACATCACTCAGTTGGCAGGCTTTTTTCAGGTGGGGAATCAGGATAGGGTTCAGGTTCAGCGCAAATCCCCAAAGAAAAAATAGTACCGTGATTAAAATAACAGCGTATCGGGTAGTTGGTTTAGACACGTAAATCAGTACAGTTTAGGGAGATAGTTTGCCAGTTGGTGCAACTGTGGTTAAGAAGTAAACTATCGCCCTTATTTACCCGGCAAGGGTAAACTCAGCCACTCATTTTTTAATCCTCAGCTGGCTGGAACAGGGTTGATGACCAACGGGAACCACTCATGGATTTTGCGGACCGTTCCTCTACTTTGCGAACAACCGATTCGGCTAGTTACTATCATTGTGATATCAAAATGATACCGAATTATTGATAATAAACGTCTACGAACATGAAAGAAAAACCACTTACTTCAATCTCTGGCTATGGAGTGTTATTCATGGCTGTTGTGTGCCTGCTGCTGGCCGGTGGGGCAGTAGCTATCCAATTTAGCATCATATTGGCCGTTCTGTTTCTATTTGTATCGATTGTGCTGTTTATCGGCATAACCGTCATCAATCCAAACGAAGCCATGGTGTGTACCCTTTTTGGGGAGTACGCTGGCACCATGAGGCAGGGTGGCCTGCGCTGGGTAAATCCGCTTTATAGCAAAACCAGAATTAGTTTGCGTGCCCGTAACCTGAACGGGCAAACCATTAAAGTGAACGACAAAATGGGTAACCCCATCGAAATTGCAGCCGTGGTCGTTTGGCAGGTGACGGATACGGCCAAGGCGTTATTCGACGTGGATAACTACGTGAATTTTGTGCAGATCCAGTCCGAGGCAGCCGTGCGTTTTTTGACCAGTTCCCATTCCTACGACAACATGGAAGACGAACACGAAGCCGTAACGCTACGGGATAATACGGGTCAGATCAATAAATTTCTGGAACAGGAACTGGACGAACGGCTTGGGCAGGCGGGGGTTCAGGTCATGGAAGCCCGCATCAGCCACCTGGCGTATGCGCCCGAAATTGCGGGGGCCATGCTACAACGTCAGCAGGCAACGGCGGTTGTTTCGGCCCGAAAGCAGATTGTAGAGGGGGCTGTTGGCATGGTAGAGATGGCCCTGGCCCGACTGGCCGAGAAGGACGTGGTGCAACTGGATGAGGAACGAAAAGCGGCCATGGTCAGCAATCTGCTGGTTGTATTGTGCGGAGAGAAATCCGTTAGTCCCGTCGTCAACGCAGGCACCTTGTACAATTAGTATTGGGCGTGAGGAGCTATCTAATGGTATGGTATTACACCGGATAGCTCCTCACTGCTAACCTCCTCTTACAAAATATGGCTGTTGAAAAGAAAGCATTTGTTCTGCGGATTCAACCCGAAACACTGAAAGAACTGGAACGCTGGGCACAGGAAGAATTTCGAAGTGTGAATGGGCAAATTGAATTTTTGCTCAATGATGCTCTTCGAAAGCGGAAAAAACGCGGACAAAATTCTAACAATGAGTCTCCTGAAAGCCCAGATATGGTATAACGAGAATAAGCCTTAGGGTATAGTCGACTGGCTATCCGGCATTTACCGATATAAAATACGGCGTGACCTATTTATGGGGCATTTAACTGGGTTGTAACGAGTTCCCCAATAAGACGAACGCCCTCCAGCGTCAGCGATGGAACAATATCGACAAATACATCCCGTAGAGACGGAATTCGACCCGATAAACCACCGGTAGCTACAGCAATGCAGTCACCACCCAATTCAGCCTGTATCCGGCTCACCAGGGAGCGAACCAGCCCTTCATAACCCAGCATTACCCCCGCCTGAATGGCATGCGTTGTACTCGTGCCAAGGGCCGACGCGGGAATTTCAATGGGCACTTCGGGCAGCTGGGCCGTATTGGCAAACAGGGAACGGATTGCCGTTTTAAGGCCCGGTGCAATGGCAATACCCAGAATTTTACCCTCGGCAGAAACGGTTGTAAACGTGAGGGCCGTACCAAAATCCACGACTACGCAAGTCCGTTTGTAACGCGTGTGAGCAGCCAGGGCATTAGCAACCAGATCGGCCCCAATCTCATGCGGACGCAGCACCTCAATGGGTAGCAATGGGTAAACACCCGGACCAACAACAATGGATTCGAAGCCGAACAATTCGTTTAGCATCGCCCGCATGGTGGGCGTAAGATCAGGAACAACACTGCTAAGAACCGTTGTCTGCACATCGCTCAGTGCTATATTGGCTTCCAGTAGCCAGAGTCTCAGTTTTCCTTCGTAGGACCCGGCATGTTCATCTTTCCGGGCGGGAGTGCGCCAGATGTGTTGCCAGGCGTTCTGGTTATAAAGCCCAAAAACGGCGTCAGTATTACCAATATCAACGATTATCTGCACAGTAGCCAGAATAGACGGTTGTAGGGGCGAAGTAAGGAGAAAAACCGCAGATTCCCGTATAATTATGCTTACTCATCCCGACTTTTGCCCGATAGCACACCCAGGGCGGTCATTTACACAGCACGCTCAAACTAACTTTCTGGGCTGTGTAGTCATAAAGTCTTTCAGGTAGAATGGTTCAAACGTAGCCAGATCATCAAACTGTCCTCCGTCAAAAGCCACTGTTGCCAACTGCCCGACCGTACGGGCCGAAGGGACTACGTTCTTATCGAAAAACAACGCGTTTGGATGCTTCTCCAGGATACTCTGGCACTTTGCAGCCCCATCGCCAAAGAAAGCCACTGGCCCCTGTTCCAGCCAGTTCCCGAATGAGGTTTCGTCGATAATCTGGGCCGATGTGGGCTGGGTTTCCTGGCCACTGGGCTGATAAAAGGCACAGTACACTTCCATGCGCCGGGCGTCGATCATGGGACAAAGGAGATGTTCAGCCGAAAAGTAAGGCTGGACCTGGGCGGCCATTGCCTGTAGTGTGTTAATACCCAGCAGTGGCTTATCCAGCGCAAAGCACAACCCTTTTGCGGTCGAAACCGCAATACGCAGCCCCGTGTACGAACCCGGCCCTTTGGCAACCGCTATGGCATTAAGCTGGGCAAGTTCGTAACCCGCATGACTAACAACATCCCGAATGAGTGTTGTGAGCATAGCCGCAGAGGTGCGCTCCGTAAAGAGTTCGTAACAGCCCAGCAGAAGGCCATCCTGATGCAGCGCAACGGAACAACAGGCAGTAGAGGTGTCTATGGAGAGAATAAGCATTGTAAATGATGAATGATAAATTATAGATGATGAATGACGGCTCGAAAGCAATCATTGATCATCTATAATTTATCATTCATAATTATTTTGTCCCTTTCAGGATGGTACTATACCGGCCCATATCCTTGAACAGATTGAGGGCGGCTTTCATTTCAGGGTCGGTGGCGAAGGAGGCTTCCTTGATGCCGCGCTGCAGGTAATAGTGTCCGGCAATTTCCTGTTCCAGCAGGGTTTTCAATTCCGTTTTAAACGTATTCAGATCAGCATCTTTGCTATGCGACATTTTGGTCTTGAGCGACTTTAGCTGGTCCTGAATCTGATCGAAGTATTTCTCTTTCTTGGCCGACGCTTCGAGTGTACCCAGGTCTTTTTCTACCTGTGTTGTATAGTCGTATTCTTTATCGCTCAGCCACTTGGTAAACTCTGCGTACTCGGCATCGGTCAGGCGAAACTCGCGGGCGGGCTTGATGGTGGGGTGATCGTAGTGGTATTTTACGGCGTAATCGAAAATCAACCCCTTGTTGGTCAAGCTGAGGGCTACCGGTACGGGAGGCAGTGCTTCTACCAGTACGTCGGGCAATACACCGCCACCGTCGTACACGGTCCGGCCCGCTTTTGTTTTGAAAGCCGTTTTGAGCGAATCCGGAATTTTCCCCACGCTGCCGTCGGGGTTGCGGTGGCTATAATCAATAGCCTGAATGCAGCGTCCGCTGGGAATGTAGTATTTAGCGGTGGTTATTTTCAGCTTGGTGTTGAACGACAGTTCACGGGTGGTTTGCACCAGCCCTTTGCCGTATGTACGCTGCCCAACCAGCACCCCCCGGTCGTAGTCCTGAATAACACCCGACACGATCTCGGCGGCTGATGCGCTATGACTATTAGCCAGCACAATCATGGGCATTTCCAGGTCCATGGGCGGATTGATGGCCGTATATGTCTTATTCCACTCGGTTACTTTTCCCTTTGTGGTAACAACTTCAGAATCTTTCGGGATAAAAATATTGGAAATGTCGATGGCCATGTTCAGCAGTCCACCTGGATTCTCCCGAACGTCGAGAATAAGTTTTTTCATTCCCTTCGTCTTCAACTCCTGGAAAGCCGAACGGACCTCCCGGGAAGCCGTTGCCGTGAAGTCTTTGAGGTCAATGTAGCCGACATCCTCCGAAATCATCCCGTAGTAGGGAACGTTTGTCATCTTCACCACATCGCGGACAACGCTGAGTTCGACTGGTGCTTTCTGTCCATACCGCATCACCGTTATCTTTACGGCGGTGTTATTCTGTCCTTTCAGCAGCTTACCGGGGTCCATCGGCCCACCGTCACGATCTTTGCGGGTTATGTCAACCCCATCAATCTTAACCACCTCATCACCAATGCGCAGTCCTGATTTTTCGGCGGGTGTTCCTTCATACACCATCAACACGATATTTTTATCCTGCCGGTGGCCGATGAGTGCTCCTATACCGTTGTAGCGGCCGGTAGTCATGGTCATGTAGTCCTCAATCTCGTCTTCCGCAAAAAAATTCGTGTACGGATCAAGGGCCTTCAGCATAGCATCGATGCTGGTTTTAACCATCCGGTTTGGATTCACTTCGTCAACGTAATACAGGTTCAACTCCTTGAACAGCGTTGCGTAGATATCGAGGTTACGCGCGATTTCAAAAAAACGGTCGTCGTTCTTAAACGAAAAGAAGCCAATACCGCCCGCTATGAGCGCTGATGAGGCCAGAAGGGTAAAGCGTTTAGAGAAGCGCATAGGCGGATTCAAAATGAAGAGTGAGGCATGTACATGGAAGAAGGAGGCACTGGAAATAGGCATGCTTCATGGCCTGGTCTTCGCTGCACATTTTGCTATTGCTAATTTCATACCTTTTTCTATCTCTTCAAACGAAATTATCTGCTTGGCCGTATAAAGAAAAGCAATAGACGAAGGACCGGATGAATTTAAGTCAAACGGGCTTTTATGTAGCCGGTACGCTTCCCGCACCCGCCGACGGATGAGATTCCGGTCGACAGCCCGTTTGAAGAGTCGTTTTGGTACCGTAATGACAATGGAAGGTAAGGAATCGTTGCTTTCGGGTTGGGGTAGATAGAGGACCCGAAACGGAAAAAGGTAGAACGTCCCGACAGACGCACTACCCTTCTTAAATAATTCACCAAGAATTTTTTTGCTGCAAAGCCGTTCCGATTTGGTGAAGGTTTGCGGCATAACGGTTCAGCTGGTTAGTCGATAAGTCATTCAGTAACTGATACAGGATGACTAACCGACTGGCTAACTGACTTCCTGATTAAACTTTAAAGCGTTCGCCTTTCTTCTCGTCCGAGACGGTTAATTTGTGGCGCCCTTTGGCACGACGGCGTGCCAACACCTGACGGCCGTTGGCAGTAGCCATCCGCTCGCGGAAACCGTGCTTGTTTTTCCGCTTCCGATTCGATGGTTGGTACGTTCTTTTCATGATCTATATTGCCTAAAACCTGTATTTTTCCAAATGAGTCCGCAAAGATAGGCGAATGATACCAGTTTACCAAGTTGCGGTTTTACAAAATCAGGACAAATGCACAGACTGGGTAAATTAATTTCTCAGACAAAGCAATCTTTCTCTAAAAGTCAGGCGTTTACCTGAGACGTTGCCTGCTTTTTACACCCGTTAGCACATTTTTTCGACATTCCCCGGCCAGTGCTCATTCATTGAATTCAATCATTGTTTACTTTTGCGCAGTGACTAACCGCCACCCCCATGAACCAGCCCTACCGATATAACCGCGACAACGCTACCCGTGTTGCCGGAACCACAACCCTGAAGGATGCTATTGGGCAATTATTAAAAACCTACCAACTCCAGACCCGCTTCAACGAAACCTATCTCGAAGCGTTTTGGGGGCGTATGATGGGCCCAGCCATTGCCTCCCGTACCAACCGGCTTTACGTTCGCGACCGTAAGTTGTACATTGATATTGCCTCGGCTCCGCTCCGCAATGAGCTCGTCAACGCTAAACAGAAGCTTGTTCAGTTGGTCAACAAGGACATGGGCACGGAGGTAATCGACGATGTTATATTTATTTGAATTATCCTGCCAGTGCGATCAGAATTGAATTAGTAAGTTCATTCGTTCCTGCTGCAGGGTGAGTGGTTCATCAACAAAATGAGCTGCCACGCCCACCCGTCGGGTAATATCCAGCCACTCCTGCCGGGACAGCACAAGAAAGCCATTTTCTTTACGAACGGTATAGTAAGCAGAAAAACGCAACCGAACCAGCAACCGTAGCATCGACAGTAATTGCCCCTGCCTGAGCGAACGTCCCATGATGCTCAGAATATCGCTGAACACACTACCGCCCACCATCAAATCGCAAATGAGGGCCTTGGCGCCGGGAGCCGCTATCTGCTTAATGTTCCTGATCAGCGTTTCTACGTCGGCCGCACTCTTATAGTACTGCACCACGCTCATCACGATTATCACGTCGAACTGTTGGTTGGCAACTACGCCAAAATTCAGGTAATCATCGGCGGGTAAATCATGGAAATAGATGCCCGGATGCGCAGCGTGTTTACTACGGGCTATTTCATTATAGCGCGTTGAAATATCCAGTCCGTGCATTTCGGCAACCCGGCTGAACCACGCATCCTCCAGGTTACCCGGGCCTGATCCAATGTCCAGTACCCGCTGTGTCCTCGATAACGGGATGTATTTTTCGACCCTTGCCAGAAAATAAGCGTAGTTCATTGACATGGAGTCATCGAACTCATTTTCTTTCTGCCAGAAATCCAGCCAGGTTTGTTTTGCCATACTTATAGTTGGTTTTTTGATTTGTGTATTGTCAAGGGAAAACTGACTTCCCTACTGCCAACATCCGTTGAGAAGGCTCCTGCGTGGAAGTAGGATTTGCACAGGAAGTAAGAGCCGCAAACGTTGGTGCGTGGTGGAAATGGAGGGAATGTTGAGCCGGGTAAAGCGCATATAACCCCTTTGTGCCGAATAAAATATCCGGGTCAACAACAGGAAATCTGGTTCTTACCGGAACCTTCCGCGAAGGAAATTTAGTCACTGCCAACCAGTGTAAGCAGGCAACAAGTATGAATCGAAAGTCGCTGAAGAGTGGCTTTTCAAAGAAAGATACCATTGGGCAAAGTAACGCAAATGACGATTAAGGCGTGTTTGTTTTGAGCTGCTGTACAAAAGTACCCATTGTATTAAACTCCCCCATTGGCTTCAGGTAGCGCAACAGATGCTCAACCCGGTCGAGTAGTACATTCCGGGAATGCCGACGCACGTAGGCAGGAATTTTCTCATAGGCCGATAAATCCGTAAACTCCCAGGGATGGACGTAAAGATTCAGAAACCCGTCGGCTTCCAGTGTTTGGCGGCAGAGTAATTTGTAATAGGCAAACGGAAAGTTTTTCAGACTCAGCCAGAACAGGGGCAGCCGCAGGGTAGGCGTTACCGAAGCCGGAATTTGCCAGACATCCCGTTCGCGAAACGGGTGCCGGGATTCGCCCCAATGGTTATAACGCCCCGGAAGCCAGGTGGGGTGAAGGGACGAATTGTAGGCGTAGCCTGCCTGCTGTACATCAGTTGGATCGACATAACCCATTCGTGCCCGACGGAATCCCGTTACCGGTTGGTTTAGCAGGGCTTCCAGTGCCAGCCGGGATTTGAGCAGATCGGCGGGCTCGAACGTGGTATGAAAGTAGCCATGCGACGCAATTTCATGCTTCTGCGCCAGCGTCCGTATCAGTTTGGGTTCGTGAAGCGCGTAATTGGCCGTTGTAAACAGCGTAACCGGGGTATCAAGGGCATCGAAGCGTTCGGCCAGTAAGGACAATCCCTTCGTTGAAACTGCCACTTGTTCGTCTAGCGAAATGTCATGCCCAAATTCAAGGGCCGTATCGAACTCCTCTACATCAACGGTGAATAAAATACTCCTTGCTCTTTTGCCGGTACTTACCATATCGTAACAGTTTCTTCAATTTCGCTGGTATCGCTGATGATGTAGGCCGGTCGGCCTTTTACCTCAACAAATGTTTTCCCCAAATAAACACCAATGATACCAATCATAATAAACTGAACACCGCCAATCAGCACAGTGAGCACAACCAGTGTTGTCCAGCCCGATACGGTAGCGTTGGTAAAAAAATACTCATACATGGCTTCCGCACCGAAGAGAAGGGCAAACAAAGACATCCCGAAACCGAGTAATACCGACAGATAAAGGGGCCGGGTAGAAAAAGAGGTAATACCCATAGCGGCCAGTTTGAGCATTTTCCGGAACGAGTATTTGGACCGCCCTGCGTATCGGGCGGCTGGTTCGTACAGTATCCGGCACTGCCGAAAACCAACCCAGGAGATGGCCCCCCGCAGGAATAAGTCGTTTTCTTTGAATTCCTTCAGGGTGTTTACCACTTTACGATCCAGCAGTCTGAAATCAGCCGCACCATCTTCAATATCGAGATTTGATACGGTGCGAAGTAGCTTGTAGAAGTATTTGGACGTGGTTCGTTTATAGAGGGATAACGTAGGGTCGGGTCGACGAACGGTATAAACGACCTCGTACCCTTGCCGCCATTTGTCCACCAAAGCAGGAATCAGTTCGGGAGGGTGCTGCAAATCGGCATCCAAACAGATAACCGCTTCCCCAAGGGCATTGTCATACCCCGCCCGCAAAGCCATCTGATGACCAAAGTTGCGGGAAAACGACAAATAACGGATAACGGGATATTGCTGGCTCAACTGCCGAAGAACGTAGCGGGTCTGATCGGAACTACCATCGTCGACAAGCAGTATTTCGTACGAATCATATTGATCCATTACGGCCATGAGCCGGTGAACAAGGGTGGGTAAGTTTTCCTCTTCGTTAAACGCTGGTATTACCAGACTAATCATACCCGAATGAACGCTCATATACGGCAAACCGATTCAACTACTAATACGTGAATAATCCTTAAATTGGGGATAAAGATAAGTATATTTACTTATCTTTTGTCTAAAAATTATCCTATATACCAGTATACGAAAGTATTTTCTGGCCCTATACCCTCTGGAACAGAATGCGTTGTCATGCACGAGAGTCACCTTAGTCTATCATTCGGGTCGGACGAGCGAAAGCCGGGCCGATTCGAGGTCTAGCTCCTGTTCCATTTTTCGGAGTCTTTCACTATCCAGCAGGCTACTCATGCGTTCCTCATTCAGCACGGTTCGCTCCACACTAATCAATTCCAGCTGCAGTTGAATCGCCTGTTTATACAGCTCAGCGGGTTGATGCCCGAAGCATCCCGTTCAGTTCATTAATGCGTAATTCGTACGTGTTTTTTACGTAACTCAGTACATCGTCGTGTACCGACCCCGCCGAATGATTGGCTTCCAGGTGTGTAATAACCTGTTGAGCCATCTTTCGGCGCAACATCCGCTCTTCCTTTTTTTCATCTATTTGCTCCCGCACCCGGAGTACATCAATGAGTACGGGTAGTGTTAGCCCCTGCAAAACCAGGGTAACCAGAATAACGATGAACGTGATAAACAGGATCAGATCACGAGCCGGAAACGGCTGACTATTAAGCAGGGTATTGGGTAGGGCCAGCGCTCCAGCCAGCGATACAATGCCCCGCATACCCGCCCATCCCAGTACGGTTACCTGTTGCCAACTCGGTTTAGGTTCCTTTTTTCGAATATCTGCACTAAACCAACGGGGCAAATAAGCCCCCGGAAATACCCAAACCAGTCGACAAATGATGGCCACTGCACTAACCATCAACGCATATCCAACTGCCTGGGGCAGGGTATAGCCATTCAGATTAGCAACAATCATGGGCAGTTGCAGGCCAATCAGGATGAAAACCAACCCATTGAACAGAAAAATAACCACCTCCCAAACGGCATTTGTTTGCAGCCGAATTTGGTCTGTGAACAGTTCTGAAATACGAACCGACAGAAAAAGGCCGGTGGTAACCACGGCCAGCACACCCGATAGATGAAAATTTTCGGCTATCAAATAAGAGCCGTAAGGTGTAAGCAGGGTAACGGCGGTACTGGTAACGGTATCTTTACCGATGGCCCGGTGTACCCAAAGCATGAGCCAGCCAATGGCCAGTCCGATACTTACGCTCACCAGCGCAATCCCGATAAACTGCAGGCCCGCTTCCCACAAAACAAACTGACTGGTCAGTATGGCCGCCAGCCCATAGCGGTAAATGATCAGGCTACTGGCATCATTGATCAGGCTTTCGCCTTCCAGAACCGTCATAATCCGCTTAGGCACGTTGAGTCCCCGCGTTACCGACGAAGCCGCCACCGCGTCGGGTGGTGCCACAATAGCCCCCAGCAAGTAACCCTGAGCCAGCGAAAATCCGGGAATGATGGCATGCGCAACCAGGGCCACTACCGTAGCCGTAAATAAAACCAGCCCAACCGCCAGCAATGAAACCGGTCGACTGTACAATTTCAGTTCCCTGTTATCGATTTGCCAGGCCGCAGCGTACAGCAAAGGCGGTAAAAAAATCAGAAAAACAGTATCCGGAGCAAGCACAACGGGAGGAAGGCCAGGTATCCAACCGATAAGCAGTCCAACAATGACCAACAGGATGGGATACGATATTCGCGTTTGCCGGGCCACAGCCGCCAATAATGTCGTTATGCCCAGTAAGCCTGTTACAAGTTCGGTGGGATTCATCAGGAAACGGAATGGAGGGCGAATCGGGTTACCTACCCAATAGCCCGGCAAATTTGATATAACTTTGTAAGCTGACCTATCATTAACACCTAATTAATTGACGGCCTCACCGCGTATGAATGTAAAAAAGCCTCGTCTGTTCAATCATGCTCCCCAAAATAGTCAGTTGGTTGAGCAGGAAAAACAGCGCAACGACCTCGGTTTCGGCACCACGCTGACCAACGCTCAGTCGCGGCTGGTTAATCAGGATGGCAGTTTCAATCTGGTACGGGTCAACGGCTCGCTTTGGGACCGGCTGAATATCTATAATCGACTGATTACGATGCGCTGGAGCCAGTTTTTTGCCTGGCTCCTGAGTGCATATATCGTTACCAACACCTTATTTGCGGGTGCTTATATGCTGGCTGATGCCCGTTCACTGACGGGTATTGACGATAAACTGCTGAACGGACCCTTCTGGAAATGCTTTTTTTTCAGTGCCCAAACACTTACTACGGTTGGCTACGGGCATATTTCGCCCAGTAGCTTTCTGACCAGTTGCATTGCCGCTTTTGAATCCATGATTGGCCTATTGAGTTTTGCACTGGCCACCGGACTGTTATATGGCCGCTTTTCCCGGCCGGTAGCCCATATCCGTTTCTCAAAGAATGCGGTCTTCGCCCCCTATCTGGACGTTAATGCCTGGATGTTTCGCATTATCAACACCCGCGCCAATCAACTGATAAACATTGAGGTAACCACAACCCTCTCCCGGTTGGAACCCAAGCCAGATGGCATACTTACCCGAAAATACTACCCCCTGAATCTGGAACGAAACAAAGTTGCTTTCTTTCCTGCCAACTGGACGCTGGTCCATCCTATCACGGACAAAAGCCCGCTGTATGGCTGCACCCCCGAGGAACTAGAGCAGTCCGATGCGGAGATTTTGATTTCCCTACAGGCACTGGACGACACGTTTGTACAAACAGTACACACGCGTTTTTCCTACCGTTACAGCGAAATACGCTGGGGCCATAAGTTCAGACCCATGTTTGACCGTGAACATCAAACCGAACTCGACCTGGATAAACTCGACGAAACCGAAGAGGTTGAGTTGAATTGAGAAACAGGCCAAATAAGGCGCACCTAACCAACAGCTATATTCACGCACATAAATTTTACGCTAAAAATAGCCCCGTGATTATGCCTCCTTTTCTGCGCCCCGGCGATACCGTTGGCGTAGTAGCCCCCGCCAGTTGGTTTCCCTACGAAGAACTTACCGAAGGACTACGAATCCTGCGCGACGACTGGCACCTGAACGTTATTGAAGGCGATAGCCTGCACGCTATCGACGGTCCTTTTGCCGGTTCCGATGACCTGCGCCGGGCCGATCTCCAGCGGCTTTTCGACAATCCCGACGTGCGGGCAGTACTGGCTGCACGGGGCGGTTATGGCTGTTACCGACTCGTTGACGGACTCGATTTAACCGGCATTCGAGCCAGCCCGAAGTGGCTGGTGGGCTTCAGCGATGTAACGGTGCTATTAAGCTTGCTGCAAAAAAACGACATCGTTAGTCTGCACGGCCTGATGCCCCGGCAATTTGGCGACCCCGACCGGTTCGCATCCCAGGAGTCTGTCCGGCAATGGTTGTTTGGCGAAGCACCCACCCATTATGGGGTGGCTGTTCACCCCTTCAACCGACTAGGCCGGGCCGAAGGGCAATTAGTGGGCGGCAACCTAACCCTGCTGGTCAACTCCGTCGGAACCCCAACCGACCTGGATTTTGGCGGTAAAATTCTGTTCATTGAAGACATCGACGAAACACTTTTTTCCCTCGACCGGATGATGACCCAACTCCGGCGTGCCGGACATCTGCGTGATCTGGCGGGTTTGGTTGTCGGGCAATTTACCGACATGCGTACCAACAGTTCGCTGCCATTCAATAAAGATTCGGCTGAGATTATTGCCGATGCGGTGGCCGACTATTCGTATCCCATCCTGTTCGATTTTCCGGCGGGTCACGTCGCGCACAATCTGGCACTGCCCATCGGGAAATCGGTTGAGTTAGTGGTGCAAAAGACGAAGGGGCAGATTAATTTTTGATTGATGACGGTATTGGTTATTCTGGCCCAATGGGGGTTAGTGCGCAGCTACTTGCCGATAGCTCACAGGGATTACTTTGTCGGAGCCGGTAATGGCCAGTGTTTGCTGCATGTCAGCCAGACCGCTTAGCCCTGAAGAACGTCCCTGCGTCATTGCATTTATGTATTGACTACAATAAACGATGATTAAGCCTATTTATCAGGCTGACCATGAACTCCTCCTGCATCCCGATAGGCTTCTCTTCAAGTACCTTCACCGCTTTGGCCTATCTATTCCCCACTCCTAACCATACTTACCCCCAAGGCGAAGTCCTGTAAAAAGTTTATCAGCCGGTTACTCAAAGATTCGTAGTACACATAATCGCTTCCGATACATTTATCTTAAGAAACGGAATAAGCGAAAAGAGGTAGGGTAATGGCCCTGTAAAAAAGGAACTTCAATTCGTTAATTTCTAAGTAAGGCGTATTACACAATCATTTCTCTCCGACAAAGCTATGCCTATTACAGACGCTTCTGATTCCAGGCTGGTTGCCGTAAACTACCCTTGTGCCGTTAATCGGGTCACCCTCCGCTGGGATAAAAACGAATGGAAAATTGTCAATCAGGTTCGGGTGGAAAGCATGACGCTGCCCGCACCTCAGGTTTTACCTGACGGCGAAAATAGCCTGGGTTTCTGGATCGAAGCATGTAGCAGCAAAGGCAAGGTTTATCAGCGTGAGATTATGCCCGATCCATTAGCAGGCATGGAGCAATTTGAGGAAGGTGGAGCCATCAACCGACTTGCTCCCGCACCGCACATTATTGAACTTGAAATACTCATGCCCGACATGCCGGACATTACGGAACTACGCCTATTCTCAAACCCGGCAGGAGAAACAAAAAAAGCTGACAAACGGAAGCGTCTGAATCCTACAGTGCTGAAGATGCCTGACTCACCAAAATGAAGGGTCTTTTCCCTTGCACATCCATTTATCTGCTCATTAAATGAGACGTTATAATATCGCCTGGTAAACGGGTAATTTCCTCCAAGTTCAACTAATCCTAAACCACAAAACGGTATGGCTGCTTCTGATGGACAGGTGTTGGGACTGACCAAGATTATGGACAATGGTCCGGACAACCAACGGTTTAATATTGTCATCGTAGCTGAAGGTTTCCAAGGGGCCACGGCCGCAGCCCAGACGGACTTCAACAATCGGTGTCAGCTTATCGTGAACCAGTTTCAAGCCGAACCGTGGTTCAGTGAAGGGTTGCTGGCGTCAATCAATATCCACCGGCTGAATGTCAGGTCTACTGATACGGGGGCAGATAATCCGGCCACCTGCCCAGATATGTCAACAGCCACAGCCTTTACGGCCGCTACCTTTTTCGATGCTTCCTACTGCACGTCTGGTGCGCGTCGCTGCCTGGGTCTCGACTGGGGGCTGGTGCGCAGCACGTTAAACGCACAACTACCCCAGTGGCACGCAGCCGCTGTACTGGTCAACAGTACCCAGCGGGGCGGCTGTGCCTCGGGAAACGTTTTCGCCACTGCCTTGAGTACTGACTGGCTGGATGTGGTCATGCATGAGCTTGGTCACGCAGCGTTCGGGCTGGCCGATGAATACAGTACCTATCAAGGGTGCGGCAGTAGTGAGACAGACCGGAATAACGCCCCGGCGGGAGAACCCATGGAGCCAAACATTACGGCTAACGGCAATCTGGCAGGACTGAAGTGGGGCCATTTAATAGGCCCCCTTACCCCTGTTCCTACGATGCAGAACCCCGACTGTACCACGTGCGATTTACGACCCAACGTCAGAGCCGACGAGTTGGAAATCGGACTGTTTGAGGGGGCTGGCTATTACCATTGCGGGTACTACCGGCCTGCCTATACCTGCCGCATGCGCGACTCCGGCAAACCGTATTGCCGCGTGTGCGCTGAAGCTGTAATTAATCGGTTACGTCCTTTTTTCAGCACCGCACCGGCCTTGGCAGCATCAGTATCGGCACTTGATTTTGGCAATGTGGGTACTGGCTCAACGCTTAGTCTACCTTTCGAGATAAGCAATGTCGGGAGTGTGGCGGTTACGGGAATTACGCTGGCCAGCAGTAGCCCTAATTTTTCGGTCTCCCCGGCCACCATAGCCAATCTGGCTCCAGGAGTCAGTCAGACGATAACGGTATTATTCGGTCCGGTTTTCACCAATGGAGTGCGAAGTGGTACAATTTTACTAACCAGTAACGCGCCTACTCTGAGCATAGATCTATTGGCTGTTGGTTGCACACCTGCGGCCCGTATGCAGATTCAAACGGCCGATGGACCACTAACACTGAACTTTGGCGACGTTGGCCGACGGCTCACCATGTACCGTTGGTTTGAAGTAAACAACCTCCGAACAACCTGCTCGTCTCAACTTAGAGTAACCCTCTCGAGTCCGCCACCTGGATTTGACTATGCACCGGGAACCAATCTAACCTTTACTTTACCAGCCCCTACGGCCACACAGCCTTTTACCAGTCGGCGGGTATACGTGGCTTTCAGCTCTCCCGCCATCGGTGGACCCGACTTTAATGGAATGCTAACGGTTACGACACCCGATGACCCAATTACTACCTCCGCCAGCCTGTCGCTGAGTACCAGAGCCATTGATCCGCCCGCTGTGGACTCAGTCTTAGTCATTGACCGGTCGGGAAGTATGAGCGAACCGACGGGGGTGCCAGGAGCGTCAAAAATGGATTTGGCGATTCAGGCGGCAAACCTGTACATAGCTCTGCTAAAAGATAATGACCGAATCGGCGTAGTCCGGTTCAACCAGGTTGCCAATAATCCGGGGGATATTCTCCAGCCACTGGTCCTTGCTGGCGATCCGGCAACAGGTGCTGGCAGAGCATCCGCTCGCGGGGTACTATCCCTGGCCAATCTAACGCCATCGGGTAATACGTCTATTGGTGGAGGGACTATTTTGGGTAGCAATGTGCTGGACTCAGCCTCTGCCACGGCGAGAGCCATTGTGGTACTAACAGACGGCATACAGAACACCAGCCCGGATATTCCTGCCGCCAGTACGGCTGTTGCCGCCAAAATGCCCCGACAGCGCGTCTTTGCCGTGGGCCTGGGATTAAACCAACTTGAAGACAAACTGATCCAACTGGCATCGGTAACCAATGGCGTTGCCCAAATTACGGGTGAACTGGCTGGCGACCGGGAATTCCTGCTGCAAAAACTCTACGTGCAAATCCTGAGTGATGTTGCCGATGAAGCGTTTGTTCAGGACCCAACCAATGTATTGACGCCCGGCTCGGAACAGGCAACAGACGTGTACATTGGCGAAGTGGACGTGGCCGCTGACTTTATACTCGTGTATCGCCGGGCTTCCTCCTATCCTGGCATAGAGGTATGGCTGGAATCACCTGATGGCACTATAATCCGGCCTGGAGATGCCGGAAGCACGTTCCCGAATATTCTTTTCGTTTCGGGAAATGGACATGCGTACTTCCGATGCCAGTTTCCAGCGTTCCCCGGCCGTCCCAAAGCGCACATTGGCCGGTGGCGGGTTTGGTTGGCGAGCCGCAAAGGCAGATCGGTTCTCACCCATGGCACTACAGCCGAAACGAGTGTGAATTTTTACTACTCCGTGATGGCCAAAGCGCGTAGCGACCTTCGGCTCGGTGGTTTTCTGGCTCAAAGTTCATATACGCCCGGCTCACCTATGGTAGTAACGCTAGAACCAACACTGTATGGACAACCGGTGAAGCTTGATGCTCCAATTGAGGCTCGCGTTACCCGGCCCGACGGCACAACCCGAATTATTTCGCTGACCGAAACCGTTTACGGGCAATATCAGGGAGTATTTGAGGATACCTACCAATTAGGCGTTTACCCGGCTTCGGCGGTCGTGATGGCAACAACACCTGCTGGAGCGATGGTAACACGGTATCGCTTTTTCACTGGCCTCATCTACCATCCCGGCAAAAAGGATGACAACAATGGGGGAGGAGATAAGGACCCCGACTGTCGTCATGCCCGTCAGGTGCAGAAGCAACTAGAAAAGTTATTGGATCGTCTGGCTGAAAAACATCCAGAGGAGCGGGAGGAAATTGCACGGCTGGTAAAATGGCTGAGGGAGTTTGTCACTACCTGCTGTAAACGTGGTCAGCCAGAGAAAGCAGAAAGGCTTCAAACTATGCTGGATAGAGTAAAACAATTACTGAATGAAGATGGTACTGAAACTTGATAACAGCACCATACAACTCATTTCACCCTTTAGAACGTGTTTGGGAATTGAAGAGGATTGAGAATCGTGTCAACTTTGTATCGACCAAAATGCAAAGTAATGACCAAACAGTGGGAGCCACTGACCGACCCTCAATGGGCCGCAATTTCGCCTTTTTTTAATCTCAAACGCAAACGAAAAGTTGACCTTNGAGAGGTTGTGGACGTCATCTTATGGTTGCTGCGTACGGGCACACAGTGGCGTAACCTGCCCGCTACATGGCCCCACTGGCAGGCCGTTTATTATTACTTTGACCAATGGAAAAGTAAT
>NZ_KB893311.1 GCF_000374065.1 Spirosoma luteum DSM 19990 | reverse complement strand
GTACTCTTCGAAGTGCAGCCGCATGGTGTTTTCAGCATACTGATCACTGTGGCGAGCCAGTTGTAGAAAATTGATCCGGTGACGAACACTGAGAAAAAGCATGAGTATGTGGGTAACAAATTGGCGACGAGGCTTGGTCAAATCAGGTAAGCTGGCTACTATTGTAGTTAGCAAGGCAAGTCTTTGCATAAAGGCGTTGTTAGGCTTTGGAGGTTAGAGACCCAAAACTAACACGCCTTTTTACTCTTCTAAAATTGACGAACCATTGATACCGTTAGATTGAGATTAAATTCATGATAGGTTATTCTGATTGTCGGCATTTCGAATTAATTCACCGATTTGATTACATACTAAATCCATATTATCCTGAAAACGCAGTTCAATCTGCTCGTCGGTAAGTCCTTCCAATTCTGGATGAGCTGGTAAGATTGTCGATCGACGATTTGCCAGCCAGGGGGTCGATTCTAGAGGGATTTTAGCAATAAACTTTGCTTGTCCTTCTGAACCGGCGAATGAAGGTGATACTCTCCCGGCGAAATACCCGTAAGGCATCGTCCGTAGCATGTCTTCAGTAATCATCCTGGCCTTTTTTGTTCTGGATGCAGACTCATCAGTGCTCCATTCATCTACTTCATTCAGCCGACTGGCCACGCGCGCCGCTGAGGGTCCGAAACAGGCCCCCGTGATAAGGGTGTTAGGTAGATCGAAAATTGCTTTTGCTTCGTGTTTACCATAATCACGTTTCAGCTGAACTACGTCCTGCATTGTAAAACAGGTAGCTACTTTATTCGAGCGGCCGGTTGCTAACAAATTATCAAGTCCATCGATATAGATCGTAGGCAATTCATCGACGATAAATGCCTTTTTGCCGTCATCCCGCCTGTTAATCTGATGACCAACCTGTCTGGCCAGCAACGCTAAGGATACACTATAGGCTGAGCTATGCTCCGGATGATTAATTAGGCTTAGAATTTTTGGGGCCTTCGAATCATTAATGTCCACCAAGGGCTCCTCGCCAGTCATAATCCAGTACATCTCCGGATGATTAGCCAGACGAGATAGCCCTACTCGGGTAACAGCCAGTATGCCTTCAATATGGTCAAATGAATCCGTTGAGATACCTTCTTCAAAGCAGTTTCGCAAAGGCTGGATCAAGGGATATAATTCCGGTAGCGTGTCCAACAAGGCAAATACTGTTTGATAATCCTGAAGCGCAAATTCAATCAGATGGGGTAAACTACAGTAAGAAGTCGATATATTTTTACTTGCCATTTGCGCATCAGTATATCGTTTCAGAAACCACAAACAGGAGGCCAGGTAAGTAATGCTTGACTCGACGAAAAAATCACCTCGTTGCTGTATCCAGAATTTATTCAGATTGCAAAGAATGGAAGCAGCGGCCAGTTGAGCATCTATAATACTCAGTAGCTGATTGCCTGCAAAGGGGTTGCAGCGTACCGAATGGGTAGGTGACATAAAATTAACTGCATGAAACGTAGCGTCTACCCCATATTGTTTTTTGAAGACATGCTGGTTTGTCTGCAGGGTGTGAAAGGCGACTTGACTTAAATAATCGTCCTTATATTCGTAGAGCGAAGTAACAAATCCCTTCTCAATAAACTGCTTGACATAGTTGTGAACAATCGTCTTGGTCTTACCGGATCCGGGGGAACCCAGAACCAGATTTCCCCGGAAAGGATTGAGAATGTTTAACCATTCCTTGTATTTGCCAGCATAAAAATCATTGGTTACCAAGGGAATGTTTATGGAATACTCGTTACCCTGAAAGCTGGTAAACTGGGAAAATGCGTGGTCTAAGTGGTCGGAATCATTGAAAATGTTTTCCATAGGTTAGTCTGTTTTTAGTTGAAGTCCTTTGCTTTTTTATGCTTGTTTAGTTGCCACGTAGCGGGTTAAATTAAAGTGGCAGATTAATTGCCGTCTCATCAACAGCTATAGGTTGCCGGGTAGGATTTTGAGCCAGTACCTGCTGAAACTGCGGCGTTTTTTCCATCTTTTCCCGAACTGTCTTACTGAGTGAATTATATAAGGCCCAGTCAAAATTGGTATAAGTCAGGGATTGGAATGAGAGATCGGTTTCAGGGTAAAACTCATCTTCTGGAAAAGCCTCGAGGCTGATAACGATAGGTTGTTTTCCCGTTTCCTGTTTGGTTGTGACCAAACAGGGCATACCCAGGATCGATAACACGTCAAATGGGGTGTTATCGTATTCATCCCCAAATTCACGTCCTCTCATAGCGACGATATCTTTGTAGAGGTGAGCATTTTGTTGCAGTGAGAAAAGATATTCTTTATGCACCAGAGCGGGCCGGGGTTGATCGCCAATCATTAGCGTTACTGACGGAATTACCCAGGTTAATAAGAGACGAGGCCGGATGGTAGTGACGTTGTTCCAAACGGTTGGTAAACTACCAAGCTCAATAATCCGACGTAGTAAAGCGGGGTGAGCCGCATCAGGTAGTTGATCCCGAAGTTGGTTCTTTTTGATGATCGTAGTTAAGCTCATGATTGAAACAGATTAGCGTAAACCAGGTGGGGCAAATTAATTGGCAAAGGCTTCCAGGTAGTGGTAAAGCCGGCGTCTTGACCAGGGCAGGCGGTCGCCACTGTGGAGGAGCATCATGCCTTTACTGGCCCAGCTTGCACTGATTTTTCTGTCGGCCGGTGGCGATGAATCATGAAACCGTTTAATGTAGATTGGATTAATTAGATGGCCTTTGTTGATGCGCAAAAACTGAGGAAGTAGCGCTTCGATTCGCTTCAGCGTACTAGCCAGTAAATGCTTTTCTCCGTTAGCCAGGTATAGCCAAGTATAATTACGTTCGCCCTGCAAACGAATAATCTGGTCCGCCTCAACCAGTTCGCGACCATGGTATCCTGCAATCAACAAGTAGGATCCCGTAGAAGTGGATTTACCCTTTTTCATCGTGGTGTAATCATTACTTAACTAATGTCTTTTATATGCAAAGATATTCTTATAAAATAATATTCAAATTGTTGATATGAAATTCAAATCAAATTATAAAAAAAGTCGACGAATTTTTTCATTCATCGACTTTTCAAGCATGTGGGCATGATGACCGGGTCGATCAGAGCAAGTAAGGCAATCGCTGCCGGCCTTTTTCCATAGGCAGTCGGGTTTTAGAGTAAATAGAGTTTAGTTTACAAACCGAGTGGCTAGACCAAGCGATCAACCTTTTTTGGCAACTTGTTTTGGTTGGCCTTTGCCTCCCGCCTGCGATTTTTTCCAGGTTTGATAGCTATTTAGTATTGCCTGGCAGTTTTCGCTTGTCAGTTGCTTGATCTGCTCGTTGGTTGTAATTTGATGAGGTAAACGGGCATTGGTCTTACCATCAGTTACGTACTGGCCATGTGGACCCTGACGGACTTCATACTTTCCTACTTTGTGAATCAAATTTTCCTGACGCTGCTGGAGCTGCTGGTTTTTCTTTTCCAGTAATTGCATGACTAGGTCCAGCGTAATTTGATCTGGTTCATACTGGCGTGCATCCAGGAATTCCCCTTTATACAGGACGTAAGTACCGTACTTCCCCTTGCCGGTTTTTACGGGTTCTCCATTAAGTTCTCCAACTTCAAGCGTCGATGGGGTTCGGACGACGTCGTGCTGAGATGCATCCGCTAACTGCAGCAAATGCTGATGATCCGTATCAAACTCACTCACCACTTGTTTATAAGTAGCTTTTCCACCGGCAACTTCATCCAGACGCTTTTCCATGGAAGCCGTGAACGCGTAATCGACCATTTTGCTGAAATTAGCTTCCAGATATTCAGTTACCTGATGGCCCACTGAACTCGGGACTAATTTGCTTTGATCACCGCCAACGGTTTGTTGCTCTACTTTTTTTTCCAGTTTATTATTTTCCAGGGTAAGAATAACTGATGGCAACTTTGAGGCTGGGATAGAATCAGTACGCACGTAATCACGAGCCTGAATTGTACCAACAATGCTGGCGTACGTAGATGGGCGCCCAATGTCCCGTTTTTCCAGCTCTCGAACCAGACTGGCCTCATCATACCGTTTGGCGGGTTGGCTGTAGGTTTGCCGGCCAATGAGTTTCTGACAGCGTAGTTTATCTCCTTTGGCAATTTTTTTCAGGGATGTTGTTTCTTCTTCCCCTTCTTCATCGGTTTCTTCGGCATAAACGGCTAGGTACCCATTGAACTTTTCCACTTTGGCTACGGCCGTAAATAAATCCTGTGGATCAGCTGAGGTGATGAAGATGGTAGTCTGTTCAAACAAGGCCGGTTTCATCTGGGAAGCCATAGCCCGACGATATATCAGTTCGTAAAGCGCCTGTTCATCCGGTGTATCACCAGCTTGTTGATGGTCAAAGTGAGTTGGTCGAATGGCTTCGTGAGCCTCTTGTGCAGCTTGCTTGGCCTTGAAGGTTCTCGCCTCAAAATAGGATGCGCCTAAACGGGTATTCACCTGTTCTTTAATAGCCTCGACGGCTTCCTGCGATAAATTAGGAGAATCCGTACGCATATAAGTGATATGCCCTTTGGCAAATAACTCCTGGGCAACCTCCATTACTTTTTTGGCTGACCAGCGTCCCGCTTTCTTACTGAGCTTCCGGATTGCATCCTGTTGCAGGGTGGAGGTGGTAAAAGGTGGACTGGGTTGACGCACCAATGGTTTTACGTCAATATTGGCCACGGAATACGTTTTCTGTACGGAGGCTTTTAAATACGAAACAATAGCTTCTTCCGTCAGAAACGGTTGATGGTAGGTTGCTTTGATCCCTTCACCATTTGGTGTCAGGAATTCCCCCTTAAGTCTGAAATCCGATTTTGATTTAAAAGCTTCGATGGTTCGCTCCCGTGCCACAACTAAACGCAGGGCTACCGATTGGACCCGGCCAGCACTTAGCCGGTTGCCTAACTTGCGACTCATGAGTGGTGAAATCTCGTAGCCTGTCAACCGATCTATTGCCCGGCGACCCTCCTGGGCACTTACCAGTTTCATATCCAGTACCCGCGGGTTTGAAACAGCTGCTGCAATCGCTTTTTCGGTGACTTCGTCGAAGGTTACCCGCTTGGTCTGGGGAATCGGAATACCGAGGATTTGAGCTAAGTGGAATGATATAGACTCTCCTTCCCGGTCCAAATCCGTTGCCAGATAACAGTTGGCAATCCCGACCTGCTGAGCCAGGCCTTTGATGTCCTTAACGATCTTCAGTTTATCAGGATGCAGCTCATAGCTCAGGCCATATCCCTGGTCCCGATGGACGCCCAATGATTTGAGGGGCAGATCCCGAAAGTGACCCACCGAAGCGACGACTTTCCAAACGCCAGCTCCGTAGAGTTTGTCGAGAATGGAACTGATCTTTTTACATTTATTCGGCGATTCAACAATTAGCAGTTTTTTCACGGGCACGGTTAGTTACAGGTTCGAAAAAGCAATGTGTACATCAGTAAAGATGTTGATGGCCGGTCGGCCAGCCGGATTGTAGCCATCGGCTTGATCCCCCCGCCAAGTTGAACGAGCTGGTCGGCGTTTATCAACGCTCGGGGTAAGTGTAGCAGCTGCCGTTGATCATAAACGGGTGGGGGCGTAACCCCTGTCCCAGGCGGTAAAAGGACAACGGCATGGGCGCCAGCAAATCCGAGCTGTTTTTTTGTTTATGCATGACTAAACGATAGTAGTGATTGCCTGCTGATTAGTCAGCGGGCAAAAAAACGCGTGAGAAACTGGGTAAGAAAAAGGGTTAGTCCGATAAAAGCCCCCCGTCCGTAGAGACCCCATTCATAGCGCTGGCCCGTGGGCGAAGTACCCAGCCAGAAATTAACCAACAGGAAAGCCAGTAGTAAAGCAGCCGACAAACATTTTAACAGAACACTCATTCGGCTACCAGTCCATTGTACTGCAGACAGTCGGCCGGCAATTTGAGAAAACCAAAATCTACCAACCAGAAGCAAAACACCAATGAGCATAAATTGCCCCCATAGTGGAAGATTCATCAGTTCATGTCCCGTTTGATATAATGTTCTTACCATAGTATTTAATGAGTTACGGTTAAGTAGTCCTGGGGAAATCGACATGACAGTTGTTCCCATTCTTCGATATGCTGGCCAGCTTTAGCGGAAAGCTTAAATTCGTGAGCCAGATGTGAGCCAAGTTGCTTGACAAATACCGGTATGCCAGCCGCTTCCAACTGATCACGTAGTGAAATCAACCATTCAAGTTGACACCTTCGATAGCGAAAATCTTTTTTTCCTGGCTGCCTGGTTTTATAACCTGACTCGCCCCCCAGTATGGCCCAGTCGAAGGGTAACCGTTTGGAAGAAGCGGAGGTTGAGGGCTGAAAGAACGGGTTCGGATCGATCGGACCTAAAAGCGGCTCAAACGAAATGACTTTGTAGTTAGCCCGAATATTTATCAACTCTGGGATTCGCAAGTCGGCGGCTTTCTGATCCTCCACTGAGGTTCCTATGATCACGTGGGAATAGCCGTTTGGATGATCCTTTGTACTCCAGTTTTGGGGTAACCGATTCATCACGCGCTCAGGATATTTGGTTAGAATCAGGTATAATAGCTTAGAGGTTTGCTCCAGTATGGGATATACCTCCTCACGCCAGGCATCCGCATGAGGAATGAAGAAGTCACTCATCGAATTCATGAATACGATTCGATCTTTTACCGGTTCATTGCCTTGCAATTGCCGGTTCCAGCGGTAGGGCGACTTCCAGACATCTTCACTGCTTCGACTGACAAGTGTAGGATCCTGTCCCCAGCGATTGGCATGGCGGAACATATAGCACCGGGCGCAACCCCGGCTTTTCATCTCGCAACCTTTCCAGGGATTAAACGAATGTTTGGCCCAACCGATTAATGTGTTTGCACCCATTAGATTAAATAAAATTTAGCTTAAAAAACTATAATTTAAATCAATATAGCCAAAAAAAAAGTCCGCCCACTCGTTGAACGGGTTTTCCGGCCCGGAGATACTACGCAGGAGCAGTCAACCTAAACCGGAACCGTCGAAGAGGGAGGATACACCAGTGAAAATGCTTTTCTGAATGTTCCCTGCTTGTAATGCCGCATTAGTTCATCCGGCGTTGTAAATTGATAGGTGGTGGGTATCTGAAGTAGTTTTCAGCCAGATAATCCAAATCACAACTCATTACCAGACCAATATCCATCCCATTTTCGAGTATGACCCCGCAGTAGTCGATCCCGTTCTCCTGAACCGATTCATAAACAAGCCCTACCGTACCCGGTGAAATTTGGTAGATTGGTTCTGTAAATCGAAGTAATGCACCCAGTCTGAATGTACCCGAATTGGTAAAGGGTACATATGGTTTGATGACGAGTTCCATATAATGTTTAACGTAATATCGATCTACAGTCTGCGAAAAAAAACTAATTTACTTTTCATTGTAAATAAGTCTTATAAACTAACACTCAGCTTATCATTCGTTGCCAAACCCACCTATAATCAGAACTCAATATCGGGAGATTGTTCGTCTCCACATTCCGAATCATCCAGCAGGTTTTCACCAAGGGGTAAGAAATCAGTACACGGTTCTATAAAGCCTAAAAACTCAATCTCATCCTCCAACAGATCAATTCGTCGAAGCGGAACTCGCAGCTCTCCGGTCTCTGAAATGTTAAGCCAGAGGGCTGGTCCAAAGTAGACTTCACCAGTAGGTACGTAACGCCAGGCCGCTGGCAGTAAATCGGTTTCCAAGGCTTCCGCGTTCATCATGGCGGCATCCAAAAATGGCTGCTTGGCATATATGCCCACGTGCCGACACCCCAGTTGATGAGCCAAGTAAGCGTAACTATCCGAACGTTTTATTTGATCGATCGTTTCGGAATAGGGGTCGATCTTAATGAAGTATTCTTCCATAAGTTCAGAGGACTTTTCAGCCAGTTATCAGTTAATAGTCATGTCTAGTTGTTAATGGTTAAATATACACGTCTATTTTCAATAAATTAATATTTAAATCAAATACAAGATAATAATCGTAGGTCTTTTCCCCTTAGTCCGCGCTAGCTAGGTTGCAACCACTTCTTGGTAGCTTAATAAGACTTGGTATTCCGGCAAGAGCGATAGTTCAACCTGTAACAGTAACAGGGCCTGTTGTAAGAAAACAACTTCATAGTTATTAAGATGGCCACTCTGGTTCAGTGCCTTTAACCGGTCAGGCAGGTCGGTCAATGTTTTTTGAACAAACAAACAGGTTAAGCCGGAAAGGCTCGGAATAGCTGCCGGAATTGTCAATGAATACGATATGGCTGCCGCTTGAAGTGGATTTGCGTTCGATTGTACGATCGGGTTCATACGGGTATATGCGTTAAAGCCGTAAAATTTTTGAACTACAGTGTGCGCTAGGGTTTAAGTTTAGTTTTCCGTCGGCTATCCTCACCAGCTGAGCGATCGGGCATTGGCTGCGTTATCGATTTGGGTATTGCAGGTTTAACCGGAGTGGGTAAACTGGGTACACCTGGCTGGTTTCGTTGCGGCTGAACTAGGACGGGTTGATGATTTAGTGTGGGGGCGGATTGTTTCTGGCTCAGTAAACGGGCTTGTTTTTCTTTTAAATCATCGTTCCAGTCTTTATTCATTGAGCGTTTTATTTCGATTGACGCTCCGGACTGACGTAATTCTTTCGTCAGGTTTTCAGCGCGGATAAGCAGTGGCCGTTGATTGGGGAAATCAGCGCGTATTTGTGTAATGTCATCCCGGCTGGTAATAGTGGACAAAGTGGCCTGGTCACCTTCATTATGTAAACGACGGTTCAGTACGTCCCCGATGCGCAGTTTGATTTGCTCAACTGGTGGCGTTGGGCTTGTTGGCAATTCGGGTTTCACTTCAACGTAGAGCGTATTTCGAAATTTACTGCTCCCGATTGCCACAGAGATTCCCGTTACCGGTTGCTGCGGCATATGAAGCTTACTCATCATATTAATGTTATGACGAATGCCCGCCGGGTCATTATCATTACTAAGAATAAGCTTTTCCGGCTGGAGTTTATTAATTAACTTTTGAATCGTAAGCGGTTGGGTTGCGGATGCATTTCCACACGTGGCAATATAAACGCGGTCAAACTCATTTTTGGGCGGATGCAACTGATGATAGGAAAGCGCATTGATCGGGCTTTCCAGAATAACTATCTCTTTTGGTTTTACAGCCGGATTGATGTTAGATACCCAGATACCATCCTGTTTCTCGCCGACCATACTATTCCAGTCGGTGTTCCGGGTGCTGATGGCAATGATTCCCTTCTCGTTTTCTAGGGGAAATATCGTATTGGTTCCTGATATACCCGCTTTGGTATCATTGAATGGTTTGTTTAAAATTTTGCCCGCAAACTCGGGTGCCTCAATGGTCGCTCTATCGATTTTACGCTCATTTTCCAGATAGGACGTGTCCGTCAAAGGCTTTAGATTGAAATATTTTACGAGCGACTCGCTGCCCTGTTCAAGTTGTTTGAACCGGTGGGGTTGAATGACTTCATGTTTGGTAAAATACACATTTCCCAGCCGGTCACTTAATTTTTTATGCAGCTCGTCCCAGCCGGATCGAGTACTCAAATCAAGATTATAGTGCCGGCTAGCCAGGTTTATGATATTTCCCTTATCATAATTATCCTTAGGATTGGTGTAAAAGTACTCGCCCGATGCTGAGTTTCTTCGAACGATGATGGTTTGCCCAGTGGCTGGATTATCCAGTACTGGAACATTGCGGGTTGAGTGTTTTTTATCATAGGCATAACCAAGATCCTCCGCAAACGTGGCCAGGTTTATATCGGATTTATAGCGCCGAATTAATTCATCATCAGCCGCTTTTTTCTGTTCTACCTGTTCGCGATTTAGGGGTCTAGATGAGATGCTAGTTGAATCAGCCATACGTATTTACAATAAGAAAAGGGTGGTACAGTTTCCCCTAGCACGTTTTAGGTTAGCGACGAAGTTTGACTTTTGACTTTTTGACGTCTGGCTTTGGTTTGTCACCAGTATCCGTTTGGGTATTGGCAGTAACGTTCGAATGGCGAGTTGATGAGGATGACTCTTTAGATTGGGAAGCTGGCGTCAGCTTCTGGTTCGAGGGCTGGTGAGCTTACCGACTGGACTTGAGATGGCAGGCTGGCCAGTGGTAGATTATTTTGCTGGGTCTGAATCTTATTGTATTTGAACCCACCTTTGGCCGCCGATAGGCGGGTATACGTTGAGAATTTTGTTCCCTTATAGTCCATGTTATCTAACCGTAAAGCTTTCCCCTCCAGTAGCATCAATTTCTGAACTGGGGTTAATTTTTTACCCAGGATTTCATCCGGCATTCTAAACGTATCGATGTTAAGGAGCCTCAACCGCTTGGTTTCCTGATCGACACCAATCAAAGCCTTCAAGGGTTGCCCCCCATTCGGATCAATGAGTTGAGCGGTACGGCCCATATCACCGTACTTATGTAAATACTGTTTATCCTGTTCGGTGAAGGTATGCCCCAGGTATGTCTTACCCAGGATTAGTTCCGCTCGTACATCCATCTGATGGATTCTAGGACCTTTATCCGGCGTATTGAGTATTACCAGTTTAGCGGTTGATCCATCGTTAAGTATCACTACATCGGTTTGCTTTCCAGCCAGCAGTTTTTCCAGTTGTTGGGCCGTTTGCGGGTCAACTGAATTATTAATTACCTGAAACTTATCGCAGATCATATTTTTAAATAAATCCATCTGATAGCGTTTGCCAACGATGGAATTCAGATTTACCCGCGGCGTAGTCGACCAATGGGCCCGGTGTACGAGTGGCGCTAATGTGGCTGTTATGGATTGGTATACACGAAGGGAGTGGTTATGGAATCGACTATAATTTTGGACCTTTTTTCTTTTTAGGTGTGTCCTGCTTTTGAACAGCCGTGCCATTGACCATCGTCTGGGTTTCTTTTTTTCCAGCCTGCTGCCCTTTCGTGGGATTAGTTATCGTAAGCGAAGGACTATTGGTTGATTTATCCACTGTAATGCGCTGTTGACCATTTTTAGCCGCTACACTAACAGCTTGCTTGGTATCGGCATCTTTGCCTGCTCCCGCCGGCTGGACTTGCTTTTTTGATTGCTTGGCTGGAGTCGCCTGCTCAGGCTTAAGGTTGGGATCTACCTTCTTTCTGGTTTTAGGGCTGGCCTGCTTTACGTCTTTTTGATTTGCCGCTTTAATTTTTTCGTCCTGTTCATTGACGCGTTTAAAGGCAAAGCTTCGTTTATTGACGTTAATCTGCACATCGGCCGTAAAGAACTTTTGATCATCGCCAACCATATTGCGGACGCGTACCACCTGGTGATTACGCAGGGCCTCGCGTTGATCTGGGCTGAGTTCTACTCCCAGCAGCTTGGTTGGGGGCGTAAACCGTTCCTGTCTCATCACCGTCAGGGATTTGTTGGCCGGGTCCACACCAATAAACGCCTGATAGGGTTCCTGGGTAATCTTGTCTTTCAGTGTGACGACACGTCCCATTTCGCCATTCTTCAACAAATTCTCCTGATCCTGTTTAGAGAATACATGGCCCTGATAGCTGACTGGCAGTTTCAGCTCCTGCCGTTCCGGTGAGAGGTATACGACTGGCCCTTTACCGGGGACTTCAGCAATGTAGAGTCGACCTGAAACCGGCGTTTCAGCGCCTTGTTCATCACGCCGACTCAGTTGCAGCGTTTCAGTCCGCCGTCCATTCAACAGGTTATCAAGATTACCCGATTTTTCCAGGCTTTCCCGAGTAACTCCGTTCCTCTCCATCTGATCTTTAATCTGATTCCAGTCATACCTTGTAGCGGTTGGAATTTCCATACTTGTTTGTGATTGAGATTGATAATGTACACCTAAAAGTTTTTCAATGATTTCCTGCATCATCTGGTGGTTGTGGAGCATATTAGCTACCATCCCTCCATCGAACGTTTTCAGTGAGAGCAGTTTAGACACGATACCGTCTTCCCGTTGCGTTTCACGACGCGTAAGTTCATCAGCAATCTGGACAAGCTGTTCCTGCTCGCGAAGGCCATCCGGATTATGAATAATGGCAACCAGCTCATATTTACCATCCGGGGCTAAATGCTCGCGCAAGGGGCTGTCCATCACGGACTCGTGGACGTCCCACAGGTAATTGGTGATTTTGGCGATGATATCCGGGTTTTTTGATGAATCCAGCGTTTCTACCGTATGCTGCAGTTCCTCCCGTTTCAAACCGGCATCGTACAACGCCTTGGAAATTTCCTCATTGGACAAATACCCGTCATTGCGTAAAAACTGCCGTATCTCTTCGGCTTCAGGAGGCAGCAACAACTCGTACCGGGTCGCTTCAATCTGTTCGTATACCTTCAAAGCCTCGGTATCCGATCCGCCTGGTTGATTTAAGGGAGTCTCGTGAGATACCGGATTAAAGCGAAATTCAACAGTCTGTCCATACTTTGAGTCCGCATCCGACAACTGGTCAGCACGCTCGGTAGCACCAACAGTAAACCCAATGGGTTGATAACTGGGTTGTACAACTTCTTCCCTTTGAGGAGCCTGCGAACTAATTACTTCAGAAGTTGGCTGGGCTTTAGTCCCTGAATCGATCTCATTTTTTACGGGTTGGCCAGGTTGTCCAAGGTCGGTACTTATAGGAGGGACGGAGTTTTGGGCATTCTTATATTGGCTTTCAACAAGGCGCTTCGTGTCAAGATCATTTATTAGAATATCGGCAAATTCGGGCGTAGAGAAACTTGTATTTCCTTTTAAATATCTAGAAACTATTTCATTAACTAAGGGCGTCCTATGCTCGGGCAACAGCTTCCTACCGTTTTCTTTGTACGCTTTATACCCGGGGGCCGGGACGATACCCTGCGCAGCAAATTGCTTCAAATCATGACTGTTTAACTGATAGGAACTATTTTGGGTATCAGGATTATTAGTTGAAGTAGATTCCATACGTGTTTTTTTAAGTTTTCCCTTGACCTGACAATATTATTATGTAATATTAAAATTAATATTATTTATACTGTATTTGAAATGAAAAATATTTTTCGATTTATTATTTCAATAGCATTGACCGGCGCTTTCCACTCAGCCGCTGGTCAGGTCATGTTCAGTAGACCCGTGCGCCAATCTATCCAGCTTGGGGCCTCAGATAGTCTAATGACTTGTCGAGCGACTAAGCCTACTCAATCCGATAAAGCCTCTTTTGTGGTGACCTTTATGGGCCAATCGATATACCCAGTCACGGAAAAAGCAGCCATGCTACCAGTGACGGCACCATCTCATTTTAAAGCCGTCAACATCAAAAGTCTGAGCCAATCAGACTCTTTGGTAGTCCTGTTACTGGAGGATTCACTAAGTAAAATCCGGACTCAATTGCGAAACTTCACAACCCCTAAATCACTGTCGCCCGACAACTTATTACGGACCATCCCATCGATCTTACCCATTCGTATTCGCTCCTGGTCAGATTATAGAGTTAGTAGTGGTTTTGGGCTTCGGTACCATCCCGTGCGGGGCACTGTTCATAATCACGCCGGGATAGATTTACCCCAAGCAAAGTATTCACCGGTTTATGCTACTGCGGATGGTATTGTCGACAGGGTGGTTTGGCAACCGGATGGCATGGGTTTAGCCATCTATATTAAACATGCCTCTGGCTACTTAACGGGCTATGGCCATTTAGAAGACCATTCGGTTCTTGTGGGTGAGTCGATCACTCGGGGGCAGGTTATTGGCCATATCGGAGAAACAGGCATGACGACAGGGCCCCACTTACATTACAGTGTACTTTGGGGAAATGAACCGGTTGATCCAACTGAATATTGTTTTCTCTTAATGAAGAGGTTACAGGCAGCTACGCTGACAACAACTCCCCTCACTCAGCAACGGAAATATGTAGGGAAAGTACGCCTGGCTAGTACGGGCTTCAAACCCAAAAACGCTCCCAGAAGCCTAATTAAGGCCGAGTTTATCGAACCTCTAAAACCAGTAACCATGCCGCGCTCTTCCAGCTTAATGGCCTTGGGCAAACGAATCCTAACCGTTGGACGGTAATAACCAGGCATTAAAACGTAGCCCCCAATATGGATTTAGTCTATTTGGGGGCTTTATTTTCTTACTAGGATAAGTTTACTCCTGAGTCGTATTGGATTCAGCTTGTGGCATAAGGCCATCACGTTGCAACATGTTGAACATGTCCAGAATGATTTTGTTCCGCCTGCGCTCGACGGCTGAGGACACTCGTTTTGTTTTTCTTGATTCCATCTCATAAGGAGTATACCCGGAATTGTCTTCGGCAAAGAACCATTCCGGGTTCATCTTATAATTTTTCATGTAATGGACGAACAGGAGCAAAAATGAATTCAACGAAATGTCACAATCTTTCTCAGAGCGATAAACTAGATTTTGACTCATGCCAATCGTATCGGCCATCTCAACCTGACTCATTCCGGATGCTTCCCGAATCAGTTCAAATCGCTTAGCAAATTGGGATTTCCATTTCACAACTTCCGAATCTTTTTTCTTTTTCATGTAAGTAATGGTTCGTGTTAAGTATGATTTTGGTCAACCAGCGCGGAGCTCGTCAATCATTTAAATTAATGGGACAGCGTCTGGCCATAGCACAGATATTTCACGTTTTTGTAGCCGCCGGTTCAGCATCGTATTGATACCCATCAGGCATTCACCGGCTCCTGAATACTGTCCATAAGATAGTTGGGATTGGCCGTTACCAAACCCCGTAATAAATGACTATCAGATCCAGTTCGTATAACCCCTAGTTGCTCGGCTATGATGTTTCGAACATCTTGCTTCACCTGCTTATACTGGTTGTCCACCATGAAGCGTATTTGCTGATCAGAAAACTGTTGGTAATGTGGCAACGGAGGTATTTGGGGCAGCTGCTTCAGTTCTTTTTCCATTGTTTTACTAATGACAATCTTAGCGTGGAACATTTTCTGTTTTACTTCCTGATCTACATTGTCAGCTATGGCACCAGCAAAACGGCCTTGTGATAGATTGCTGAGTTTGGATTCAGGTATCACTGAATCCATTTGCGTCGATAAATTGGTTGTTGTTTCTTTATCAGTGATATTAAAACTTTGACGCTGTTGCACATTTTTCCCAAAACTGCTGCTTAGGTTTTTAGCGGTTTCTCCTTTTACCTGGCCGGTAAAAATATTACCAATCGTTGTGAATATGGCATTGGCAACCTCTCTTCCATAGTCACGGATCAATTGACTCAAATCCTGAAGACCTAGCACAACAGCTACCTTGTTACTCCGACCGGTCGCTATCAAATTATCAAGCCCACGTAATAAGACTGTTGGCAATTCATCAATGATGAAGCCGCATTTGATACGGTCTTTTTTGTTAATAAGCTTAATAAGTCTAGACGCATATAGGCCTAATGCTGCGCCATATACCGATTGTCGGTCAGGGTTGTTGCCAACGCATAAAATTTTTGGATCGTTTGGGTCATTGATATCCAGTGAAAAATCGTTCCCAGTCATTACCCAGTATAAGGTCGGTGATGCCATTCGGGAAAGGGGGATACGAGCCGAAGCAATCTGCCCTTCCAGCTGTTCCTTGGCATCGTTCTTTAAGGCACTGAAAAAAGGTTCGATGACCAGATCAAGTTCTGGCTCTGCCTTCATGATAGGAAAAATTTCATCATATTGATGGCAGGCAAATTCAATTACATGCGGCAGCGTACAGTAATTGATATGATCGGTTACTCTTGGCTCATTTCGCTGTTCTTCGGATAGTGTGTCCAGGTATTCTTCAACCTTGCGATCATTGTACCGTTTTAGATACCAGATACACGCTGTCAGAAAGCTAATGGGGGATTCCACAAAAAATTCACCCGATTTTTGTATCCAGACTTTATTGAGATTTAACAGGATGGCAGAACTGGCTTCCTGGGCATCGATGATATCAGTCATCAATTCAGGCAGTAACGGATTACAGCGGTGAGACCGTCGGGGATCGTCAAAATTAATAATGTAGAACTGTGGTATTTTACCGTACAGTTTTTGGTATACGTCTTTATTCTTCTGAAGATAGAAATAAGCTATTCTGGATAAGTCTGGAAACTTGAAGTCATAGATAAATAAACAGAATCCTTTCTCGATCATCTGGCGAATGTAATTATTGACCACCGCATAGCTTTTCCCGGACCCTGGCGTGCCAAGCACCATTGTCGCCCGAAAAGCATTAACGACGTTAATCCACCCCTGATGAACCTTCTGTTTATAGGTAAATAAGGTAGGAATATTGATTGAATATTCATTCTCAATCAACTCCGTTTCCTGCATGAAACTTTCATTAACTTCATTGAATGCATCATTGCCAATGGTAATAGGTATGATGCTTGTTGCTTTGGAACCTGCTTTCATAAGTAGCAGATACCCCCCAAACGTAGTCACCGTATAAAGAATATTGATGGTGTCGACGTTTAGTTGCCGCATGTCCAGTAAGAGGAAATTGCCAAAGTAAAAAAACAACCCAGCTAAGGCCAGGTAATACACTTCACTCCAGGTAGCTCCAATGTCTTTCTTAGACTTATTACCGAAACAGTAGAGAATCAGTATAGCCAGTGCAGCGAGTTTACTGGCCCAGGTATTGTTAAATAAATGCGTTACATCATTAAGTGAGCGGATAATATTGGTTAAAATCGATAACGGAATTCCCAGCTTAGTAAAGACATTGTGGCAGAATACATAGAGATGAAATAAAAGAATAGCAAACCCAAAGTAGAGGATCGTGTTTAAGATCCCCCGGTAGTCTTTGTCATGTTCTGTTTGGCTCATAGCAGTTATAAATTTAGAATGTCAATGAGTACGGAACCTGATGCCCTTTAGTTACACAGAATAAGCTAATTTTTAAATTTTTACCGATGAAAACGCTAAAATACATTTTTGCATGGCAAAAATTAGCTTCCATAACGGTAAATTTTCAACTCTTCATCCGGCTATGGAAGCTTGGCCCTGGAATGAAGGTGAAAAATTCGACCGTATTTAGAAAAAGTCATCAAGCACCGTAATCGGCAAACAATTTATAATTCATTTTTTCAAACGGATAAAAGTGTTATCAAATGGTTAAGTTGATCACCAGTCAGGCACCTATATTTCGTTGATTTTTAAGCTTACCGCCTTGGTTTGAGCTTACGAAGGGGTTGTCCTACCCGCTGTTTTTTCCGCATCTGTGACGTATCCGTACCCTCTGCTAGCGCCTCAAGTAAGCCTCCCGGTTGATCTTGAGCTGGAACCGGCATCGCTGGTTGATTCGTCACCGCATCGGTTTTATTCACTTTATTCTCTTGGAGGGGACCGTAGGAGTTGGATAGATAATCCAGGACTTTTTCGGGCTGCGAAACCAACGGCGCTAATGAGGGTACTTTATGAACTAATTGATGTAGTATATAGTCAACCCGTTTATTATTTTTTTGATCCAGCGCCTGAGCCAGATTAAGCATCGCTTTTCCCCGCTCAGTGGTCAGGCCCGTAAGTCGACGATCGGTTTGCAACAGGGCTTCCATACGGTGGTCTGCATGGGCTCCGGCGGACCGGTGTGATTCCAGGAGCTTCACCAGACCCTCCGGCACTGGATGGTAGAATTTAGGATCCGTCAAGTAGTGACCCATTCTGTAGCCTTCCCTGGTTGGCGCAATGACCATTCCGCGCTGATAAAGCCAGTCCACTTTTCTTTCCACTGCCAGGGGAGCATCTTTAAGCAAACTCTCGGCTGTATGCTCATTTAATAATCGACTGGCCCGCTCCCACTGTTCATCAGACAACAAAATTTTCGCTCGCTCACCCATTATATTTCGGAAGCTGGGTTTCTCAACTCGTTTCTCTTTATCAACTTTTGATTTTGTTAGGTTTTTACCCAAGACAATTTGTTCATACAGTGCCCGTTCATGACGCGGAAATTCCTGAGTTGGCAAGGCGATGGATCTGATCTGATCGGGTGGAGCCCCTTTTATAAGCGACTGGGTATCCGTTTCGGAAAGAGGAGTTCGAAACGTTTTGTGTTGATGGTGAACCAATTCCAGTTCACCCCTGGCATTCCGGTGGATATCCAGATAGAACGCTTTCAGGGCTTTTTGTCGATCCGGACCACTCAGCGGAGCCTGATTAATCATCGTCAGAAACCCTTGACTTGTCAGGGCAAAATGGTCCTGATCCCCTTTGATGATCGAGTCGAGTCGGTTCAGTCGATTTTGCTGGAAGGCTTGTACCAGATGAATAGCGTCCATGGGCTCTATCTGGTGGGGAGGGCTAGTCAGCAATTGGACCAATCGAGTGATGGGAAATTCCGCTGGCTTTTGTAACAGGGCACTCTCGTAGAAATAACCGTTGCGACCTCGAAACTGAAAATAATCTTTCCATAATGCATCGGGTAAGGCTTTGGCTGTGGAATCAGATTCCGATCGATTAATTCCCTGCTTCGTTTGTTGCGGAGAACGCATGGAGGTTGGGGCGGCTGGTTTAACTAACTGCTCGCGTAGGTTGGCAATGACCTCCGCATTCGGCAGGGATTTTCCTCCTACCGACTCGGGCAACTGGCGTCGGAGGCGCTCCAGACGGGATTGATTGCCGGTGTCTGCGCTCTGAGCCGCCTGAACTAATAACCGTCCATTTACGGTATGAAGACCTGCTGCCAATTGAGCGTACTCGTTGGGCAGACCTTCGACTTCCAGTTGATGCCCGTAAATAGATGGTAGTTGCGCAAACGTTGCTGGATTTGTTTGGCTGAACCCTGCCCGGAAACCCTGCTCATTCTTTTCCACGATGATGCCTCGATCCAGGAGCTGCTCGGCTAAGCTTCGATCCGAATGCTGGCAATGGCCCATGACCTGCTGCAGGTAATTCTTGTTGAGGACCGTGCTGATCGACTCATAGAGTGGACGAGGTAAACAGCCTTTGAGCAAGGATCCGTTAACCTCGTAAAACGAAGCTGATTCCGGGAGTTGGCCACTGGCCGCTGCCAAAAATACCTCCCGATCGGCTTTGCCCAGCGTGGCGGGGAAAGCCACGGCTCGGCTGCCTCCTGTTAGAAGCGCCTGCGTTTGGTCGGCCGTTATACTTAATTTCAACGCGGAGTTATGCCGATGAACCAGCTGCGTCTGCCCTTCCTCGTTGCTTTCTGTTCGCAGGTTTACCGATTCCAGAAAGTTTATCCGGCTTTGGGCAGTAATGGGCATCTGGGTGGCCAGTTTTACGTAAATCCCACCTGTTTGCAAAAAGTAACTCTCCTCCTTACTTTTTATCTCCGCAAGTTGACTTTGTTTGTACTGCTCGAATAAACGCACGGCGGTTTGGGCGTGGCCCCGCTCGGTGCCTTCCTGCTGGAGCTTTTCGACCAGCACTTCGAAAGGAAACCGCTCGATGGTTTGACTCTCGAAATACTGGCCAGCCTCTTTGCGATAGGTCTGATAATGACGTCCGACCTGTTTACGAAGATTAATTGCCTCTTTTTCGGAAAGGGTCTTTGCCGCATGGCTTTTTTGGGCAACTGGTTTCGGTTCGTTCACCGTATGCTTAACCGATTGAGGGGGTAATGGCTGAGCTAATTTTACTTGGCTCGTTTCAACAAAGGCTCCCAGCAAATGCTTCCTGCTCAGGCGCGAGTCCAGTTCAGATTCGCCATAGACTGTTCGCCGGTGGTGGTCGACATACATAAATTCTTTTCCCGTATCCAGTACTTGAATGCCGGCTGAACGCAACTGATTTTTATAATCGACTTCACTCACTTTCTGGTACCCTTCCAGTGCTTTTTGTACGTTCTGAAGTAGGTACGGTTTTGCCTGTTCGATTCGCTTTTGGCCGTGTTTGAACCGGTTGTTCAATCGCTCCTGGGTGGGGGCAAAACTGTAGCTCGATGCTTTGATCGCGGGACTGATGGCATCGTCCCCATTGGTCAATTGAAAACTGATTCCCTGATAAGGTTTTCCTGATTTGGATTCCCCCTTAAGTTGATTGAGTTGAATATTATAGGTAGACAAAAATTGAGTGAACGTATCGGTGCAAGAAAAGCTGTAATCCGTAAAAGCAGTACGAACAATAGAACCGATCGCTTTTTTGGTTTCCCCTTCTCCATATGAAAGCATCTGTTCGGGTAATGACGTCGTCATCAGTTGCTGTTTTCCCTGTTCTTCGGCTTTGACTAACTGATACTTTATTTCCATCTCTTTTCGGATGGCATTGGAGCGGGGCCGGTTATTAGAATCCGATATTTTCTTACCATCTATATCGACTGAAACCGACACGATATGGATGTGCGGATGATGAGTGTCTTCATGGCGGTAAATTAACATGGGTTGATTACCATACCCCATTTTTTGCATATACTCCTCCCCCATCCTTTTTAGCTGTTCATTATCCAATTTCTCCGACGGATGAAAGGCAACTGATATATGCAATGTTGGACTTGACACGCGTTGATTAAAACCGGCGTATGTTTCTAGCATGTCTATTTTTGATCGCATGCTTAATTCATCCGGATTATCTTTTGGATAGTTACTAACCCCAATTAAATGAGCCTGTCCGTTGGACACTTTTTCTTCATTATATCGAACGGCACCAGCCGGCTTTTTGCCCGTATTAATTCTGACTATCATTCGCTTTCAAACCGTTTATTTTATCTATTTAGCCGTTCCACTTTGCTCTCTGGTTAACTCATCCAACAAGCTGGTTAACCGTTGCATCAAGGGAGCCAACTGTTTGATTATATCGTTGGTCTCCTGCACTTCCTTTTTTAACTCAGCGGCCACAAACAAGCTATTAATTCGTTTGACTACCTGGTTATGCAAGGTGTTTACTGATCGTATGTCCTGCCGGATTTGCGTTAGTTGAATGATGATCGTGTTGATATAGGTAGGGTCTTTACTAGGCGTACTCGGTAGGGTAGCAGAGGTTTCCAAGGCAAAAATTACCTCCTTGGCGAAGACACTAAACGACTTGGTTTGACCCGCAGTGTAGATTTTGTGAATCCGATTTAACCGGATTCGTTCGGCTTCGGTGGTTCCGATGGATTTAGTTTTTTCAATCTTTTCATCAGCCACCTTGCTAGGTCTACCGCCTTTATTTCGTTTTTCACGCTGATCAGCGTTTGAAGTTTCTGATTTGGTGACCATATTTTTTCCTGCTTTGTCGCCTTTACCTGCTTTTTCTCGAAAGAATTCATCCTACAGCGATGTCTTAACTCGCTGGATTGACTCGAAAATGCCCGGATGCGTTAGCGTAGGGCATTTGTCGCTGGAAACCCCGTAGGGCAAGACCGTTTTCTGGGGAGCAAAACGAAGGTGATAGCCGGAGTTTTGTTACCAGGAAAACATATCTTGCTCTCTTCTCACGAAGAGGATTTCTGGCGAAGATAGGCGACTTTTGAAATAAAATACAGTTTCTCTAAATAAAAATTATATCTACAACTAGCTGATCGAATTTTTAAACTATGTCTAACTCCTGCTGTGGGTAAGATCAGTTGCACGCACACAAAGAAATTGGTGCGGTATTTAATTGAAAGACTACTTTGAAGTTGGGAGGATTAATCTAAAAACCCAATAAATATTCATTTAACCAGCTGATTATGAGCTTCTTGGCTTTAGGTTATTGGGCAATTAGGTGATTAGGCATTTAGGTTATTGGGTAAGTGGGTGTTTGGGTTACCATGATATTAGGCATTTGGGTAATTAGGACACTGGGTTAAAAGGCTACAAGGTAATTGGGTGAATGGGTAATTGGGTGAATAGGTTATTGGGTCAATAGGTTATTGGGTTAATAGGTTATTGGGTGTATGGGTAATTGGGATAGTGGTATAATAGGTATATGGGTTACTGGGTCATCAGGTTACCGGGTCATTGGGCATTCAGGCAATTGGGCATATAGGTTAATAGGATACCAGGACATTGGGAAACTGGGTGAATGGGTTATTGGGTAAATGGGTTATTGGGTGAATGGGTTATTAGGTAAATAATTGATTAATTGATAGTTAACAATTCCCTCAACGTATAGATTAATTTAATTTGAACATTTTTATGTAGTTTACTTGGTTTTGCTTTTTCAAATTTCAATATATTTGTCAAATCACTATTTAAAATTCATTTAATTATGAGTCAATCAAAAGTAATTGCCTTCTCCTCCCAAAAAGGAGGAGCTGGCAAAACAACCCTAACCCAATTAGTGGCGACCTATCTGTTCTCCCAGCAGGTCAAGGTACTCGTCATTGATACTGACTTTCCCCAGCATAGCTTTTCCCGAAGTCGACAACGGGATTTGTTACCATCGATAACCAGTCCGGATTTGCTGGCATCAATGGCTGAAAAAGGGATTGTTCCTTATCCCATTGAAACCATGACGATGGATGATCTAATTCGGGTGTTGCCGCATATTCGAACCTCAACCAATATCGATGTTATTTTCCTGGATTTACCAGGCACACTCAACATCGATAATTTTGCCTTGCTGGCCAAGCAAATTGACCAGGTTATCATTCCGTTTGAATTGGAGTTTAAGTCGTTTGTGGCCGGCATGGATACGATTGATTTTTATCAACTCCATAACTCAACTATACCAATTAGTGCCATCTGGACTAAGCTTAAAACGCCCCATAAAGTCAAAATGAAAGAGCAGCTTGAATCGGCCATAAAGGGGAAAGGAGTGTACGTTTTTGAGTCGGTTTTAAAAGAAGCGGGAAGTTCGATTGCCGAGCAAATATCAACCATCTTTCCGCTGAAACACTTTTCTCAAAACATTGTGGAAGAACTGCTGAATAAAGCGCCTACACATACGTCAATGGCTTTGAATCAGACTGCTCCTGAATCCGTTTCCTAAGGCCATTTAACGACAACAACTTATGGCAGGTAATAAAAAAAACGATTTAGATAATTTGGCTGCAGGATTTATGTCTACTCGCCCGCCGGCTTTTGATAAATTCCTCCAGCAGACTACTGTAACTATACCTACTGAAATCAATAGCGATGATCAGCAGGTAAATGATACGGGTGACACCCCTTCCTCAGTTGATCAAGTCCAGGCAAATCCCCGCCTGGAAGAAGTGCTAAATAAGGATAAAGAAGCGGTGGGTCTATCAGCTATAGCCGAGGGTTTAGAATCGATAAAAGCTACTGATGGTGATCAATCTGAATCGGCCTCCTTTACAAAACGGTCGGTTCCGGTAACGGGTAAATCTAAAAAGGGGGGCTGGCTCTATGAAGATCTCTTTTTAGCTAAGTCCAATCATTACCCATCCGAACAGGCAGATCAACGGATTTACATTAAACCCTGTCATGCCCGATCTTTAAAACGACTGGTTTTGTATTGTGAGCATAAGAACCGACGCATGAGTCTACAGGCTATACTAGATAATATTTTGCATCATCATTTTGAGCAGTATGCCTCGGATATCAAGCAAATTGACCAGCAGCTATTGAGCCTGTTAACCCAACAAATCAACGATTAACGCCCTACTGCTATGTTATTAGCCTACCTGTTATTTATAATTGGCGTGATTTGGTTAGCCCAGATTTTGCTAAAAAATCGTCTGGAATTTACTCTGCCTAAAGTACGGTGGCAGTCCGGTCCCACTTCTGGTGATCCGGCTAAAGCAGACCAGCTAATACCTGTCGCCCAGCCAGTCGAGGAAGTATCATTATTGGGTAAGTCAAGAACGGTGTTTGATGTGTCTCAACCTGTCAAAAGTATTGCCCCTCCCCCAGTGGAAAGCCAAGGTAATCAGGAACATGAACTTCTGGAAAATCCCGACGCCTCAACTAAAAACTCCTCGACAACCGAATTCACCCAGTTCGAGGATGAGCCGGGTGAGCGAGCGGGCGATCAGCCAGATTATTCTTTTAATCCTGATGCTACAGAATCGGACCCTGACTCAACCGAACCAGAAGATGGAGACCAGGATGCTGATGATGAATTGGTAAACGGGTCAGAAGGAGTCGTACTCAACACGTTTAGTGATCAACTCAATTCGTATCCTGAAGGGGAGTCATTAACGCAACCCAATGAATTTGTGATTCCGCTTGATTTACCGACAGAGGGAGATAACGGAATAGAGCAAGTTTCGCTGGACGAGTTAATGGACGAAGAAACGGCCGCGACCGACGTGCCGCTTGATAAGTACTTTTCTCAGCTCCAAACCGTGGAATCGATACTAGATGATATCCGAAAACAAGTAAGACGAAAACAGTCTAGACAATCAGTCGAAGAGTTATGTACTCAATTCACTGCCGTTCTTGGATACTATGGCATGATCAACGATAAAAACGTAGTTACCCGGTTAAACAACGTCCTGAAACCCGAGCAGCTCAGTGATTACGCCCATTTATTCATGCAGGTGCAACGTGAGAGTATGGGCCTGGTGGAGGAGGAAGATGAAGAAACTGATGAGGAAGAAGGCGAAGTGACCGATATGGTCGATGAAGCTGCGTACGTTTAGTGTACTAGATTGACCTACTTGTTTTCGAAAGTTTAAAAAAGTTTTTTTGTGTGTTCATTTTAATTTGTAATTTAGTTCGTCAAAATAAATTTTCAACCACAGTCAATTTCTATTTTCATGAAAAAATCAGTTTTCTTTAGCAAAAACGGTCGTGTTTTAGCGGCTACTTTGGCACTCGTGTTGGTGACTGTTTTGCAAACGTATGCCTCAGGAACCGTGAGTTCTGCTTTAACTGGAGCGGATACGGAGATCCGGGCCTCCTTTGCGCCTGTTTCCAAGATTATGCTCGCTGTTATGGCTATTGTAGCTGTTGTTGGCGCCATTGCGGTATACGGTAAATGGTCGAATGGTGATCCAGATACCCGTAAATCTGCGGCTAGCTGGTTTGGCGCGTTGATTTTTGCTGGACTAGTTCTATTAGTTATCAAAGCAGTTTTCGGCGTAGCTTAATTTTTTGAGCGGTCGAAATGAATTTTAAATTAATTAATCAAAATTCATTTTCAGCACATGCATACCAACTGGCACCGCTACACTCCGTCGCTTTTGCTACTAGCCTTACTACTGATCATCGCCCTACCCGCTGTGGCGGGTGGGGCTGATGTTTCAAGCGCCACGTTACAAGTTTCGGACGTCTATAAAAAATTCAAGCCTATTGGCATGTGGGTAGCGGGGATTTGTGCCGTCATCGGCGCAACTGAAGTATTCTCGAAGTTCTCCCATGGAGATCATGATGCAAAACGCTCATTGATCATTTGGTCAAGCGCCGTTTTTATTACTGCACTTTTTCCATCGGTACTTGATGTTATTTACCGTCCTCATTCATCGTCTGAACTGGCTTCTGAATTAGGCACTTCGAATACAGCAATCCGAAACGGGTGGTCCCATATGACCAAAATCATGTTTTCCTTTTTTGGCATTTACGCCTGTTTGGGAGCAATCGCCGTTTATTCACGGTGGCAGGCCGGCGATCCTGATACACAACGGTTAGCGCTTTACTGGATTGGTTCTCTGTTTTTTGGGGGCCTTGTTTTAGGAATTTTAGAATCAGGAATTTTTGGTACTCTCTGAGTAGATCATGTACAAAGTTAACAAGGGCGTTGATCGTCCTCCGGAAGTGATGGGCATCCGGGGTATGCAGTATTTAACAATCCTCGGGGCGGGAGCCGTCATCATGATTATTTTGACGGCCATTATCTGCGGTATTTCGGGTCTTACTCCTATGTACGGTTTTGGTATTTATTTGACCCTGGTCATGGTTTTGTACACGAAACTGGTTGGCTTATCGAAAAAGCACGGTGAACGAGGATACAAAAAAAATCAGGCTCACAAACGGATGCCGACACTAATTACTGCGCGCGATTCGTCGGTTTACAAGGCTTTACGCCAATCGACGAAGAAATAAGGATGTCCTCGGTCTGACATCGCTTCACTGAAATCTCAAATGCAATATGGTGTTTAAAGCAACAGACTTACTAAAAGTCTTTCCAATTAAATCCGTTTACCACGATTGTTTAGTATCTGGGTACGGCGATATCACTGTCGTATATAAGGTATCGTTACCGGAAATTTATACGTTGACTGGCAATGTACAAATGCACGGCCGGGACCGGTTGGAAAGCGGGGAGTTTAAGGATCTGATTCAGAGTTGGGAAAAGGCCATTAGCGTCTTACCGGATAACGTGATTATTCACAAACAAGATTGGTATACGGAGGAAAAGTATAAGCCAGATTATTCGGTTGATAATTATCTTGATCAGGCGGGACAGCTACATTTTAACGAGCGTCCTTTTTTGTACCACAATTGCTTCGTCAATATTACCAAAACACATCCAAACCGAAAGGATATCTCCTCCCTCCAGACTACGCTTGCCACGGGAAAGATTCTCCCCAGAACAATTACGGATCGAAAAGTTCTAAACGAGTTTTTTTCTAGTCTGGAGCAGTTTGTTTCCATTTTAGAGTCAACTCGCAAGATCAAGCTAACCCGGCTGCGTGACGACGACCTCTGCGGTGAAACGGGCAAACCCGGATTGCTGGAACGCTACATGGGTTTAGAAATGCGCGATCCGGTTGTTCCTCTCTGCGATCTAATGCGCGATCCGGAATTGTCATTAGGCAATAAGTCTATTCAGTTTTATGGACTAACTGACGTGGATGATATGCCCGAACAAGTGTATACATTCTCTAAAGTTGATGCACTTTCTACCGAAAATTCAGCGGTTTCCGTATGTTTTGCTTATCCGGTAAATCTAATGCTGAAAGTTAATCATGTGTATAATCAGTACATCTTCAAAGAGAACAAGCATGATATACTGCCGAAACTAGAGCAGCGGATGACCCAGATGACGGCATTGTCATCCTTCTCAAAAAACAATGAATCGAATGCTCGTCAGATTACCCAGTATTTGGAATACCAAGCTGATACGGGCTACCCACCCGTTCGAACGCATTTTAATGTGATGGTCTGGACCAATGACCGGTCGTCGATGCACGCGATCCGGAATTTAACAACCTCTGCAATCGCTAAAATGGGTATTCGTCCCCGTGAGAGTTCGGCGGTTGAAGGAATGAGTTTATTCTGGGCAGCCATTCCTGGCAACGCTGCGGATTTGCCATCGGAGGAAAAATTTCAAACGTTTATTCCCCAGGCTTGCTGCATGTTGAATCAGGAGTCGTTGAACACTGATTCTCTTTCGGAGAAAGGAATACGCCTATGTGAACGGGTGTATGGCAAACCAATTATTGTAGATCTTTCAGATTTACCAATGGATAAGGGGATCATCACCAACAGGAATAAATTCGTGATTGGCCCTAGTGGCTCCGGCAAATCATTCCTGACAAACCATTTGGTTCGTTCTTATTTAATGATGGACTCCCATGTTGTCATTGTCGACGTAGGAAACAGTTACCTGGGATTATGCCAGATGATGAAGGGGAAGTACTTGACTTACTCACGGGAAAAACCCATTCATTTTAATCCTTTTTACATTGATGGACGACGGTACCCTGAGGAGGAGAAAATTGAAGCCATAAAGGGGCTCATCACTACGCTGTGGAAAAAAGAGAACGACCCCATATCTATGGCGGAACAGACACTAATCGGTGAATGTGTCTTCAGTTATTTCCGACTGCTCGACGCAGATCATAACATAGAGCCTTGTTTCAATACTTTCTTCGAACACATCAATACCGGTTTCAAAAAAATTCTGGATGATAAGAAGGTCAACTTACGAAATTTTGATTTTGACTCTTTTCGGCTATGTCTGGAACCGTATTACATGGGTGGGGAATATGATTATCTGCTCAACTCGAAAACAAATCTTGATCTGACTAACGATCGGTTTGTGGTCTTCGAATTGGATAATATCAAAGATAACAAGGTCCTTATGCCCATAATCACGATTATCATTATGGATACCTACATCACCAAGCTTCGTACACTGGAGGGTATTCGTAAAATAATGCTAATCGAAGAGGCATGGAAAGCGATTATGCGGCCCAACATGGCTGAGTATATTCTGTACCTCTATAAAACGGTACGGAAACATTTTGGCGAAGCCTGGCTCGTGACCCAGGAGGTCGATGACCTAACCTCATCGCCCATCATCAAGGATACCATTATTAATAATGCGCCCACCAAGATCCTGATGGACATGCGGGAATATGCCAATAAGTTCGATAAGGTGCAGGAATTTTTATCGCTGACGCCTAAGCAAAAGAACCTGGCACTTTCCATTAATCGGGATAATCGGCCCGGTCCTATATATAAGGAATTTGCGGTTTTTCAGGGTGATCATTGTGCAGTCTATGGACTAGAAGCTTCTGCAGCCGAAAAGTACGCCTTCACCACCGAACAAACGCAAAAAAAGAAAATCACCGATCGCGTGCTTGTTAACGGTGGAGACTGGGATTCAGCTATTCGTCAGCAAGTGGCTATGGACAAAGATTCACTTTAGTAATCTTAATCAGCTTATATCATGAACGTAATTAGTAAACGTTTCTTTTCACTGGCAGCGGGATTGGCTATTCTTCTGGCTCCCGGAACAATACTGGCCCAATCCTTGCCGAATCAGTTGACCCCAACTGGTGGAGGCTCTTCCCTGCAGTCCGAAATTGAATCCATTTTAGGGGAGTCAGAACAGGATATCATGCAGGGCATTAAAGATGCTATTATCAATATGGCTATCGGTGCAGTGGCCGATGCCTTAGGCGTGTCGCCCGTCAAATCAGTAGAAAAGCTGAAGGACATGCTAAAGGATGCTCACTCAAAACTGCAGAAAATAAATTATCAGCAGTACAAGGTTGGTTACGAAGAGAAACGGGCGGCTACTACGCTGTCAAACGGGTTTGTTGATTACTACAATAATTTAAACCTGAAAGGGGATCTCGACAAGCTGGTTAAGGTGAAGCAGGGTGTCAATAAAGTCGTGCAAAGTCGACTCTTTACCGCTAGTGAACAGTCAGTAATGAGTCAAACGCTGAGTGAACTGGCAAAGACGGACGATATCGTTGATGACGTAAAGACAGCCTGTAACTTATCGAATTCGGGGGAAGTGTGGATGTCCGATGCCGAGCGTGCGAATGTGCTCGACGGCGCTAAGGAAGAAATTTCGGACCGCTTAAAAACGCTCATGGCCGTCAGATCTCAGATCGTGAATGCCTATGCCTACCGGGTGCGGCAATTAGCCCATAATACCACCCTAGGCAATCTATACGATAAGAATACAACGCTCAACCGTACGATCGGTATTGCACCTAAAAGCTATTAATACAACTTCGTCGTAACCTAACATTCGTATGAAAGCGAACATAAAGACAACACTGGTCTGCCTATTGGTAACAGGGTTAAGTGGACCACCTCTCTGCCGGGCGCAAAATACTAACATTCCCGCTCCCAATACACTCTACAATACGTCGACGGGTACAGGCTGGGTCACCCGTGAAATTGACAATCTGTTAAAAGCCGGTCCTGGAGAAATGATGGCTGGCATTAGCGGGTACGATCTAAACGTAGGCGATTTAATCAGTGAATACGTAGAGAAAGAAATCCGTAAAGCCATTGCCGAAGCGGTGGGTGAAGCGCTGGTTTATGCCCCGGTGGGGGTACCGGTGACGATGGAATTGTACGATGCCTTTATCTCCGAGAAAAACAACGAATTGGCGGAAGAGATTGACAAGGTCAAGCGCTTGATGAAGGACGCGATGTCACGTAATATCAAGTCCAAGTATCAGGAGTACGCAGTGCAGTACGAAAAATTCGCTTCCAAAGCTCGTCAGGGTGAGGCCATTAAAAACAGCATTCGAAATGCGGGTCTGAAACAGGATATTACCACCCTGTTCGGCGACTTCGCCAAGGTGACAGGTGTATACTACTACCCTTCCTCGAATCAGAAAATTTTTGAACAGGGTGTCGATCCTTCCCTAACGTTTGCGATGACGGCGGCCGCTATCGACTTGAGCAATGGGGATGCGCTGAGGTCAAAACAAGCCTTGTCGTCAGCGGAGTTTGACCCCTCCGACCGGACGTCGACCGAACTGGTAGCGATGACTCCCTACGAACGGATGAAGTTACGTCAACAGGTGTCAAAAGAAGTGATGAAGCGCAAGCGGGCCTTGATAGCCATCGTCGCGAGCTCTAACGCAAACATGAAGTACAAGTTCAGAAAGCTGAATCAGAAAAGCTATTCCCAGCAGATCTACCTACCCTCCACTAAACTTTAACCAGAGCCTATTACTCGTATGGATTCAATGGAGAAAGCGTTAGCTGCCGTACTCGAATCAATGGCCGATGATTACTCAACGTTTATTGATTTAGGGCAGGCTATTGGCGGTCTTGGATCGCTTTTATACATTTTCTACCGGGTATGGGCGCATTTGGCCCGGAACGAAAAGGTCGACATATATGGTCTGATGCGGCCATTTACCATGGGGCTTTGCCTGCTATTCTACGGTAATATTGCCGGCTCCATCGTTATCCTGTCGGGTTACCTTAATGAAGGAACCAAGCCCCTGGTTACCTCCAAGTCTGCCCTGGTCCAACAACTTAACGATCAAAAAGACCAGGCCTTGGAACAAAAGAAAAAGGATATCATCAATGCCAACCCGGATCTGAATGGTGATGGTGAGTTGACTATGTACGAGAAGTTGATGGATTATTTACCGGCGGGTTCGATAAGTGTGTATGCTTCAAATGCAATATCCTATGCTATCCAGAAATACTTTGATGAGTTTCTCTTAACGCTGGGAGAACTGGCTTATAACGTGGCGTCATTATCGATTAAATTTCTGATGACGTTTTTTTTACTGGTTCTCCTCATCATGGGACCTATTACGTTTGGCTTAGCCTGCTTCGAATGGTTTTACGGGGGGCTGGCGGCCTGGATTAGTCGGGTGATCCACTTACTGCTTTGGATACCAATTGTCAACGTACTGGGCGGCATTCTGGAAGAAATTCACATTGTCATGCTTAAAGCGGACATCGTTCAGATTGTCAACACCCCTAAGGATTCATTCTCGTCTTCCGACTTCGGCCTGATCGTTTTCTACATCATCGGTACGGTAGCCTACTTTATGGTACCCAAAGTAGCTTCCTGGGTGATTGAATCGGCGGGGGCTGATTCAGCCGTGAAAAGTCTGGCAGGCGGTGGTCAGGCAATGGGTGCAGGTACTGGCGCCGTAGTTGGCGCGGCCACCGGTGGCGTGTCCGGCGTCGCCAGAGCGGGTTCATCCATACCATCTCCGGTTAGTTCCATTTAACTTTTTTAACGCTTTAATCAATCATTTTCATTATGGAAGCACCAAACTTTAAGTCCCTCAAGGATATAGATACCAGCTTTAGCCTGATGCGTTTATTTATGCTTGTGGTTATCATCGGTTGCCTGGGATTTTCCTCAGCTATCAGTTTCTGGGCGTTTGATGCCGTTGAGAAATCCCGGCAAAAGGTTTACGTGATGGATGGGGGCAAAAGCATTATGCTGGCCATGGCTCAGGAACACAATATGAACCGTCCCGCTGAAGCTCGTGATCACATCCGCGTGTTTATGAAAGCTTTCTTTGAACTGGAGCCCGACGAAAACCAAATCAAAAATAGCATTAAAGAGGCTTCTTACTTGGGGGACGAATCCGTCGGGCGGCTGTATAAAGACTTGTCCGAGAAGGGCTATTACCAAAACCTGATTCAGGGTAATGTGCATCAGAAAGTCGAAATTGACAAGAACAACATTAAAGTAGACTTCACGCAGAGCCCATATAAGTTTCGGGCTAAAGGCCGGGAAATTCTAATTCGGGAAACGACAATAACCGTTCGAAATCTGGTCGTTGAAGGCTACCTGATTGATGTTGCGCGGACCGATAACAATCCCCACGGATTTCAGATCGAACGGTTTCTGCCGGTTGATAACACGGACATCGAAACGGTTAATCGAAATAACCGGAGCACTTACTAATGAAATTACACCTGCGCAATCCGGTTCATCAAGTGGCTCTCATTCGGCGCTACAACCTGATTCAATTCACGCGCTGGATAAGAGTGTGGGAAAAACGACCGCTGACCCAGCGCAAACGAGAGGTCTTGCTGCTCTTTGGCAGTTTGTTTTTGGTCTTGTTGGCGAATTTAAGTCAACAGTTAAAGCCTTCTCCAGCGTCAGCTAAAGAGTACTCCCCAGCCAGGCCAGGGGACTCTACAGCGCAACACCAGCTTTATATGAACGAATTACATACTCACAAATTAACGCCTACCCGCTAAGTCCCTATGGATACGCAAGAAAAAAAATCAATCAAGGATTTGTTCCAGGACAAGAAATTCCTGATGAGCCTTCCGGTGCTTTTGATTGTTACCAGTCTGTTTCTGTGGTACGTACTGAAAGATGATACCTCGTCGGCCGTTACTAACCAGCCCGTTTCAGCTATAAATAGTACCGTCCCTCTGGCTCGAACCGATACCTCCCATGCTAATAATCGGCTGGATCTACAGCAGCAAGCCTTGGACCGCAATCCAAGCTCGGAAACCGCCATTGCTGCTGCGGGTAAGGCCATGAACCCAACCGTACCAGGTGAATTAGATGGGTATATGTATGGGCAGAAATATCGACCTGTTCATGATCCAAAAGCCCTACGGCGTATTGATTCCACGTACAACCCGGCGACTAGTCCCAACGAAGTATCGGCCGGCTATGGTCGGGGGAATCCGTCATTGCCGCAGTCACTCCGACCAGGTGGATCTCGGTTGTCTGTTAATAGACCTCCTCTTTCGGAAAAGGATGTAATGCTCGCTGACGAACCATCCGAACGTCGGAGTACGGTCTCAGCTGGTGAGGAGGAGCGTAAAAAGGCGGAGTACAAAGAGGCGCTTCGCAAGCAGGAGCGGTTAACGGGCTTACTGGAGCAATACAACCGGGATAAAGCGAATCAAAAAACTGCGGAGGAAGAAAAAAGAACTGTTTACAAAGTTGATCAGTCAGAAGTAATCAGTTCACTGAACGACCGCTCAGAGGGGGGCAATACCTTTTATGGACTATATTCTGAAGATCAGAAAAAAAACGAACGCCGCCTACTGGAAGCTGAAGTCGGTACCATTCGGGCAATGGTGTACGGAAATCAGGATATAATGAGCGGTAGCCGAATCAAATTACGGCTGCTACAGTCCATTAAAGTACGGGGAGTTGTTATTCCCGAAAATACACTTCTGTTTGGAATAGGCAGTTTCTCTACGCAGCGAGTCCAGATAAAAATTACGGATGTGGTTTATGAAGATCATATCTTTCCCGTTAACATGACGGCCCTCGACATCGACGGGATCGCCGGCGTGTATGTACCCGAAATTCAAGGGTTGCCCGAAGCCCGTCAAGCCCTGGGTCAGAGCGTAGGCAACATCAACATGAACACCTATGGCGCAACAACTGGTAATGTAGCAGCAATGGCCGGTGCATCCGCAGCTCAGGCCGGCATTCAGGGCGTTCGAGCCATTGCAACCAAAAAGACAACGCTTCAGCGGGCTCATCTGAAAAACAACCACATTATTTATCTGCGTCAGACGGAAACTCCGACCACTACCAATTCAAATTATCAGCAGGCTCCCCAAAATTATCCGGTGAATCGCCCGCCAAATGGCTATCCAGCGTCTATCAATACTCCCGGCGGTCGATACGATTATTCATCTAACCAGTGATTTTTTTGATCTGATCAAAATAAAATTTCAATAAAAAAACTAAAATTTATTTCGGACTATGAAGATTTTCATCATTAATGTATTCCTTTTCGCAGGTTTGAACACCGCGCCGGTGTTTGCCCAAACAGTTTTCCATAAAACGGTAGCTGATACGAGCCAATCAGTGCCAGCCAAGGCAGTCGGGGAAATGCCGTCAGTACCCTCCCCTATTTCGACCATCATTACTCCGTCTGCCCCAGCGATACCCATTCAGGAAAATAATGTTGTACGCTCGTATTACGTGGAGCTGCCCTTCAACAAGACGGTATCGGTCATTTTCCCTACCACGATTCGTTCTGTCGATTTAGGCAGTCGGGATATTATCGCTGACAAAGCAAGTGAGGTTGAGAATGTTTTGAAGGTCAAGGCTACCCGCAACGGTTTTAATGAAACCAACTTCTCAGTTATCACGACGGATGGAAAATTCTGGTCATTCGTGGCCAACTACAACGAGCAACCCACGGTGCTGGCGCTAAACCTGGCGGCTAACACGCTGACGGGTGAAACCATCAGTAAATCGGCCAGTAACGTATTGATCAACGGATCGGATCCCAAAGGCGGTATCATTCAATTTTCGGGTGTCAACGCTACGCAGTCTGAGGTGGTCTATAACTGCACGACGATTCTTAAAAAGAGCCGTGATATCCGGCATCTGGGCATGGAGGCCAACCGCATGGAAGCAACCTTGAGGGGTGTGTACGTCAAGGACAATGTCATTTATTATAAAATGAACATTCAAAATAAGTCTAACATCAATTATGACGTAGACTACATCCGATTTTTTGTCGTCGACAAGACGGTTGCTAAACGCTCATCGCTTCAGGAAGTAGAAGTTTTGCCTTTCTACGTCTACAACGATGCAATCAAGACAATTAAGGGGCATATGGCCGTCGAGCGCGTATTTGCTTTTCAAAAATTTACTATTCCCGACGAAAAACGGATTTTGGTCATGGCTGGGGAGATAAACGGGGGACGTACCCTCTCGTTTGTCATCAATAACGAAGACATCATGAACGCTGATAAGCTATAATTATGAACCTGCGACTCATTCTATTCAGTTTCCTGCTGGTGATTTCCTTTCACCAGGCCTTTCCTCAGCGTCATATCAAAGGACAGCTGGCCCTCACGCCTTACGTAGGCATCGTTGATAAATTTCCGGCAAAACCCCACAACGGCGATGGCCAGGGTTATGCTGGCGGTATCGACCTGGTTCGTTACACCAAAACCGAAACGTATTGGAAGGTTGCCTATCAGTATGACCGGAAATTTTACCAGTTTTTTGATGACCGGCTGATGACAGAGCGGCATCTGCTTTCCTTCGACTGGGCTCCTATCACGTTTCATGACCTGCGCCGAAACTACTACATCATGCCTTTGATTGGGGCTAATGTAGGCGTTGAGATGGTCAATCGTAATAACCTGGAATTGGCCCAAGGTACAATACTGAATAGGTCGACGGGCACGATGGGGCTGCAGACGGGTCTGGAGGGAGAACTATACTTTCTGGAACGAACCGCGTTGTTTCTAGCCGTTTCGGAGCGGTGGTTACCTTATTCAGAAGTTGGCAGCTTTCGTACGTATGGTACGATCGGAGTACGATTCAGTTTTTTCAAACATTAAGCCCTTACGCCAATGCGACCACTCTTATTGTCCCTGCTAGTAAGTCTACTCATGCTGAGCTGTAATACGGATTCTCTTACTATTCAGACTCAGTTTCCCTTTACCATCACTAATGAACCGTTGCCAACGGCCGTTAAAGTTGGTGCACCCGCGACGTTTGGCATCACCATTAAGCCCGAGCGACTGACGAGCTTAAGCCAGTATTCGCTACGTTGGCGTAATCAAACGGATACGCCCGGTACCCTGTATATTGATTATACCAATGTCGTCGAAAATAAAGCAACCGCGCTAAAAACGCTAACACCCACCTTGCGCTTTACCTCGTCGGTGGCCGGCTCCAACAACTTTGAGTTGATCATTACGGATCAGAATAATGTGAGCCAAACGCTCAATTTAACCGTGACGACCAACGCCCAGTAACCATCTGATCGTATAAGTTTGACCTGGTTGATTGTCTTCCTTTTCATATACAACCCATAGCGCCATGCCCGAAAATCGCCTGTATCGATTTGATAAGTTACTGTTTTACGCTTTTGATCTGCAGCGTGATCTCGACCGTTTGAATACGGAAATTGAGCAGTTGTTCCTGAATGACCTATTGATTAAAGCCAGAGGCTTCGGGTATGAAGCACAAAGCGTGCAAGACGAAATTGATTTAACAAATCAGGTGTTAACTAAAGCCAACAAGCCTCTTTCCCCATGGACATTTTTGTTCAATCTATCGACCTATTATAAAGAGCAAAGTCGCCTTGAAGGGTTAGCTTCTTGCGAAGCACGACTGAGTCAATTGTACGGCCTCTCGATGAAGCACATTAACGAGTCAGGCGAATTTTTAAGTAAATCTTACCGCATCAAAGTGCTTATTAATGATGAATTGATTCAGCTTAAGTATCAGCGTTTTCAAAGTCTTTATAGTGCCTTAATCAACGATTCACAACCCAACGCGTTGACCTTCGTTTCCCAAGGCGGACTTACATATTATAGTAGGTGTATTCTTACCTGCCCAAAGGCCATCACCTTACAACCAGAGCGATTTGCCTTGTTAACTGCGCTTCCCCTTACGGCACTGATTCGGGAAGATAGGCAATTAGATGAAGAATTATGGGAAATCAATCATCAGGTATGGGAAGGAAGTAACGATAAATTTGCGCGAATGACAAACCAGGCTTTACTCCTGTACCAACAATTGTTTACTGCCAGATATGAAGCTGAAAACTGGTACACTGGTTTGCTTACAACCACCCATTTTTATACATCGGGTATAGCACAAACCTTTTTAAGGCCAGCGCTCAAGCAGCTGCAGGAAATTTTAGAAATACTGCTCTCGAACCAGGTTGGAAAAACAGTCGGAGAAAACGTACTTATTGAATCATTTGGTTTTCCAACGGCAGATATTTTACAAATGGAGGTTGACAATTTTTAAACCTGGATCCATTATCTGCGCTTGTAGGTTCGAATCAGCGCGAAATGAATTATAAAGTCAGCGTGCGGCCGTTGACTTTTTTTTGTTTTTTCCCTTTCCATACCGGGCGCGATTACTTTCCTGAACCGAGGGATCAGGTTCAGCAATAAAGTGGTCGGCGGGGTTGGCCAGTCTGATCAGGGCCTGGCCATATTCTTCTAACCGAGTGACAACGGCGCTTATTTCACCGGGAGTCCAAAGGGCATAATCAAGTACCCGGAGAATAAATTGATTATAAGAGATTACGGCGGGACCCTTCCAGGTTGTAACAATTGCTGGCTGTTTGGGAGTTTTATCGAACAGAAGCTTGAGTTGAATTTGAGTTGCCAGTATATCATCAGCTAGCCGGCGCCGAAGTTTATCATAATTAATAACAACTGGTAAGCGGTCTTCCAGCGCTGGAGTTGCTTTCACAATGGCAGCTACTTCTTCCATCGTAAACCGTGTGTGTCCATTTCGTTTATTCTGGTAAGCGGCCATCGATGCCCATTTGTAGGCTTCAAATTCGTAGTAGGATGAGTTAACCAGCAGCGACCTTATATCTTCCTCTAATTGAAGAAATGACTGAGCAACCTCCAGGTAATAATTCGTAGACAATCGATTCATTGAAACCGTATGGGTAAAACAAATTGACCCGAGCACGAGGGCCTGGGTCAATAAATGGGAATTAGCTGTCAACACCTTCCAGTCACGTTCGTGTACACCAACGCCTGAGCAGCGAGCGCCAGCCAAATATAAGGCGTTAACCCTGACTAACGACGCGACTTACGAGGTACATCCGGTTTGATAGCATTTACAACCAAGCTGATAAAGCCTGTTACAGCTAAAAATCCACCGACGGCAAATAATCCAAAGATAAACATAACGGTACGAGATAGAATACTATTGAACTTAATCGAAAGATACACAAGCCTACATCAACTGTCAAGCTTTAACGCTCATGCAACGCATTTAAGCCCTCCATTTGCTTCCCCTTACCCTACTCCTTTTTTTGAATTCCTTCCCCCTGAGGCGCTAATAAAGCTTCAAAAAAGGGCATAAAAAAACCAGCCGGTTGGGGCTGGGTGAGTTCGTTATTTCTGTTAGAGCTATTTGTCTTGACTAGGACATCCAGTAGGATTCCTGCCTACAGTAGCTTGAGAATAGAACGAATAGTCACCCAACTGGGCGTTTAGGGGAAAAACAAAATCGTTGCAGCTCACCTTAGCCGCTTGCGATACAGAGCGATCGGTTAACATATTAATAGGGTCTTACTTGCTTATTCAATGAACATAAGTGAATCTGCATTGGTTTCTCAAACTTAAAATAATATTCAAATATAAGAAAATAGATCATTCTTTTTCAAACGAAAAAGCCCCTTTCGTGGTCATTCTCCAACGAACTTAGTTTCGGAAAGCGATTAACCCAATTTGCTGTGACAATTAAGCATTTAACGCTTTAATCGTAAACAGGTCTGATTAAGTATAATGTAAACCAATTAAGACAAGCGTTAATTCTGGGTGATTCGCTCAAAAAACACGGGTGCATACTGACGGACCAGATGGGAAAAACATTGTTTGGTTTTGTGACCTTTAGTAACGGTTACGTACATGAGGTCTTTTTCAACAGTCCCTCCATCATTGGCAAAACCAACCAGGCTGGCTACCAGCTGTGCACTGGCAATATCATCCTGGCTTTGCAGGTAGTTGCTCTTATCCAGTACACCTGCCTGGGCCAGCGTCTTTAAACAATCCAGACCAATCACATACTGATCTCCCGCAGTAGTCCGAACTGTCGCTTTGTTGGCTATCTGTCGATTACAGTTATCGCAGCAGTACCAGTCCGAATTAATACCTGTAATAGAAATTGACGTGACTGCGTACCGGTTACTGAATTTCAGATTACGTTCGATGAGCCTTTTCATGCGTATGGATTGATTACGTATTGTACTGGTAAAACTCCAGGTTTGGTCAGGATAAGCCGTTGGGTTCATCCCGACCAGACTCTAACAACTACACTTCCTGAAGCTCCGGCTTCTTGTCGAGATACGTAACCGCTGCGCTTTTAACAATGAGTTTTGCCGTTGCTTTCCCTTCACCATCCAGGTAAGCATCAGCCACTGGTCGGCCCTCGACAAGTACATGGCGGCCTTTGGTTAGATATGGTAGTTGATCCGTGCCCTTTAGCTGCACCTCTACCCATTTGACACGCTCTACCTTTTCCTGATTTGTAGGATTGGTATACGACTCATCTACTGCCACTGAAACAGACGTGAATGGATTTTCGGACTCTACGGATTTAGCATTACCGATGTAGCCCGTAAATGAATAGCGATTTAGATTATACATAACTTTACCTATTTAATGATTAATAATTACTGCTTTACTAGATTAAAGATACAAGTTATTGCACTGATGAACAAGCGATTAACTGATAATCGCATACGCTACATTAGCTCTCCTTCCCCTTAGTCCCAGTGATTGAAAAGTGATGTTTTAACTATTTTTTAAATTCCGAAATAAAATAGTGTAGTAAAAAAGCACAGGTTACACTCAGTATAGGTCACAGAAAAACCACCCTGCTTTTTAATCAAGCCGGCTTATTGTTAATCTGTATAAATATGGTAGACTTTAGGCCTTGTTTAGGCCCCTTAGGTTCCTATGGGTCTGCTCATCAAACAAACTCATCTGCCTTGTATCAACGTATCTGTCAACAGGCGTTACTGGCGGCAATGGAGCAGCAAACCGTTGTTGTAATCCTTCCTGAATAAGTGGCCAACTGGCTGGCCAAGGGCTGAGCGTTGCCAAACCGCCGTACTGTACCGTCTCATTCCACATCGAATAGCGTACGTACCATAACTTCTCATTTTGCGGTTCCTGAATCACTTGATTTTGTTGCTGAATATATTCCAGAAACCATTCAGCCGTTTGTTGGCAGGTCATTAAATGAGTTTTTAGTTTTGCTCTATCGGGATTCTTGTAGGACTGGGTAAACAGGTACTGATAATAATACCATACTTCATTCCATCGTAGCTGAAGGATGCGTTTTTGTTCGTACTCCTCTTTAGAATCACCACTATGCGGATTAACCCATTCGTGCCACCGGGATCGCCAGTAAACCTCATCTGTTGATGGTAAAACAACTGCCTGTAACTTAAATAAGGTGGGCAGGAAAGCGCATAACGCTTCGGTTGCCTGGTCAAAAACTGTCATGACCGCTGATTGATTGGGGAAAGCAGCTATGAGCTAATTCTCGGGTAAGTACAGGTGGTGTCAAAAATTTTTGACACGTGCACACTAGTTAGGCTGCCTGGAATTCAACCAAGCACTCCTCAAGTGGCTCAGATGTAGTGGCAATCCAACCTTGACGACCCTGGTACTGCGTGGGATATATTTGCACAATAATCAGATTCTCCACCGTCGCCGGCATAAAGACAAGCACAAACCCCCGGTTGTCGTCAAAAGGATCCATGAACCGAAACTCACCGGATAATTCCTTGGCCCGAATCGTTATTTCCTTATAAATATGACTATAACAAACTACTAGACGGCAGTGCTTGCGGTCATACGTAATCAGGGGAAAGTACGGTTTTTTAGGGAAGGTATCGTTTGACTGGGGCTGCCACAACCGTCCATTATAAGAGATGTGGGCAACAGGTCGTCCCATCGCGTTCGTTACCTGGCCTCCGCACCAGTGGCCACCTCCTAATTGATGCTTTCTGATATATTCCAGACAGACCCGGCGGGCCTCCAGTACGGAACGACAAGCTTTTTTGTAACACCGGCTTGACGGCATCGGTTTAGTCGGTGACTGGCCCAGATCCGGATTACCCCGATTACTTAGAGACACGATAAATTTTGGTTTAGCCGTTACGGGTTTTAGTTGATCTGACCTACTCGTTTGTTGTTGAGTAACCGGACTAATTGAATGGGGTTGAAGATTCATAAATTTTGGTCGATTTGGGTGAAAATTAAATGAGCTTAGGGTTCACAATGAATACATGGGGAGCGCTTCTGGCTATCCAGCTTCCATTCATAGCGGGCTGAAGCTTTACATTGATTCACATTCACTACTAAGCGGGTAAGGCACAGGCGGAACGGCAGTTTTCCCGTGTTCAACTAGAGTAAAACCGTACAGACGTTTCAACGAAGATTTTGATTAACTCGCCAAGATCATCACGAACGTCTTCAGGCACCGGTGAAAGAACGATGTGCAGATACCGCTGAAGGACTTTTTCGGCTAGCACCTGCTGGTTGGTAGTGTTCAGTAGTTGACTTGAGGACTCCTCCTTCAGGCCGTCCTTTAGACTATACACATTAACGGCCGCCGCCTGGGCCCAAGCTACTTCCATCTTTTCCTGAAATGTCCGCAATTCCTCCCGAAACGGGGCAAATTTTTGCCCTACTTCCTGGCTGGAGAGCTCACTTAAGTCAAAAGTCGGCTCAGTAAGCCATTTTTGTTTTAATGTTTCTACCTCCTGTAGCGTAGCGACGGGGTTTGTTTCCATAGAAATATGAATTAAAGTTAGTTTTATATTTTCAAATATAACTATTTAAATTTTAATATTTGAAAATATAAAATTTTAATTATCCAGGACTTGGCTAAAGTTATTAGCCAGTAATGTGATGACATATTCTTACATCAATGATTCTTTTACTCAGATTCAACGCCTGTACTACAGGCGTTGAATACTACCCATACAAACAAAAATTTCTTTTTACAGACGTAGATAAAACCCGGTCTGGCGTGACCCGGTCTGTTTATCAATCAGCGGGATAACCATGTCATCGTAGATACCAAGAAATTCGGTTTCTTTCTCGATAATAATCGACTGTCCCATAACGTACCGTCTGAACCGCAGATTGAATAAGTCCTTGCCTGGATTATAGCTGAACTCAACGGTATCCATTGAAGCACCCGATCCCATTTTCCAGGTGAGGTTGAACTGGTCATTATCAAACTGAACATGATGGGCACCCATCATGCTAAACCCTATATTGCCAATTAGGTCATACATAAACCAGACTTCCGAACACATATCGGTTAAGGGCTGTGTTTGACTGGCCTCCCTAGCAGCTACCAGTGTTTCAGCCAGGCGCTGAATTATAGTTTCCGTAAAAGGATCGAGCGCATCCATCGTCATAGAATTTTGAGGTTGGTAAGAACAGGGTTTAAACAACCGGCTTTATGAATTCAGGGTAGTCTTTACTAACCGAGCGCCAGGGTGTGCAGCAAAGTACCTGCTTTCCCTCCCGCGCGACCCAGTGCCAGCGCGTGGCGCACCAGGACACCAGAGGATCATCGAAAGGTCCAGATTCGATCAGTCTTCGGTAGGCATCAGCGGGTTTCATGGGGAAATATTCTGGAGTTGTCACTCAGCCTTTTGGCCTTCCTTTACTAACTTAAAGATCGGCATTCTGAAACCAGAAAACAAGGCAACCCGCTAATTTACAAGTAATTACAAAAGCATCTTTCCCCTTATTCCCAGGTAGAATTAGTGTAGTCCAGTTCAGTGTTGTGAGGTAGTTAGCGACTGGCTAAACAGCCAGTCCAAAAGCTCGTTAAACGTTAGTTCAGTTTTAGCGGCTGGGTGCGAAACTCGTGCAGGTTCAGAAACACCCCCCTGTGTTCAGTCATGCCATTTCGTAACAGCGACCACAGCAGGGAACTACCAATATTGGCTAATGTCGGATTAATGAATAACTCCTGTTTGGATAAGGCTTCCGCCAGCGAACAGGATGGCGTATCATCCGAGGTATCTGCCTGTTCCAGCAAGGTTTTAAACTCATCCGTTACAAAGGGTAGCTGTTCAACGGTACGATACTTTTTTGAGGTAGGTTGTGGCAATTTACCCACTGTTGAGAGAATTACTTGTCCGGTATGTCTGCCGTTGCCAAAATCCATCCAGTAGTAGGGTCTATCCTGATGGTGTTCCCGTTTTTCAATAATTTGACGTAAAATATTGGCTAACTCCATTCTCGATGATACCGTGTCTACGCAACTGATAAATACGTTAGCTGATGCCAGTGCATTATATTCTTTTCGCAGACTGTTGATGCAGTAGGGTTCCGGTACGGCTTTCCAGTTCGTTCCGAAAAATCGGTTAGTACGATTCACTAAGGCTACCGCTTTGTTAAAACCTAGTTCTACCTCCGCAAATAGCTGACGACCTAAATTTGCTTTACTCACCGTATCACCGTCCCAAAGATTTACCTGAAAACCGGGATGCTCTAACTGCTTGAGGGCATAATTCATTTTAGCGAGTGCCATCAGCATTTGGGAACCTGTCCCGCCCGCGCCCAGCAGATTTACGGTTACCGGATTGGTCGGATTAATTAAATATCCGGCGGTAAAATGCATTAGTGGTTTTTTAGTTTCCATACTACAATAGCTGCTGGATGGTTAATAAACTTGTGGTTAATAACCCTATTGGAAACGGTTTTCCTGAATCCATCAGTGACTGCCAAAGCTGGATAATATTGCCTTTTACGGGTTGATGCTGGTCATTCAAGTGAGAAAAATAACTGTTAAAAAAAGCCGTTTCCCAAGCCCCTATAAATTCCTCTAACGAACTTGATTCGGTTATTCCTACCTGTACAGTACCCATACATACATTTCCTGATTTAGCGGTATTAAAAAAAGGAGCGTAATAAAGCGCGGTTTTTATGTCAGGTTTTCGGTCGTCTGATAAGGCGAAAAGCTGTAGTCCGCACTTTGAGGCTTTCCAGACCAGGGCCGGTACCTGGGCTTTGCCGCATGGAATGGTCAGAGAGTCTTTAAAAAACAAAGATTGCTCCTGCGCGGGTGTGTACCATAATACAACACCGGACTGCGTATTCAAGCTAAGTACATTAGCCGGTAATAATTCTTTGGGCATCAGATAATCCTGTTGCTTTTTCTCTTTAGTAAGTAGTGCTTTCGACAACATAGTAAGCTCGTTCTCGGCCAACGGATGGGCATTTATGGGCTTACCCGTTTTCTTCTCGATGTCGAAAGCTTCCAAATAAAACGAACGTGTTTCCAACTTCGAGCGGTACAGCAATAAGGCTTTAACGGGATAATAGCCCTGTTCAAACTGTTCAGTTATATTTTGCATCCAAGCTTAGTTTATGTTGAACTGAAATCAAATTACCCACTGTCGTAAAGAAGGTTTCTTCGAATTCCAGATTTAGCGTCTGAACGGGTTGTGGCTGGTCGAACATCTGTACTGTTTGGGGTAATTCAACATAGCCCCCCCCATTAAAATCAGCATCTAGCGACTGCACAAGATCATCGTAAATCCCATCGTCAAAATCCCAGATGAACGAAATAAACTGATCGGGATGAATCCGGTATTCCTCGTCAGGAGTCATCAGACCAATGTGGTAACTATCCCAGATTGAACGGTTTGGAAACCGGGTGTACAAATTGAGAAATGTACTGGCAACGGCTTTTAATTCAGCTTCGGCTTCTGACTCAGGCTGGAACCCAGAAAAACGCCTGTGGAAGTTTTTCAAGTGGGTAGTCTGGTTGATTCGGTTGCGAATTATCCGGCTCCCCCGACGAGACTGCTTCACTATTTTTTCAAAGGCGGTGTATTCTTTACGCTCCTCCCGGCCAGTCCACTCAGCACGACTTTCCAGCATCATGTCGCATTGATAAAACACATAAGAACTCTGGTCCGATATAAATGGCAATCCGCTAATGTGCATCAGGTACGCGTAAATAGATTCAAGCAGGTGCGTCAATGGTTTATTATTACCCGATTTTTGAAGCTGCCAAAGGGGTTTAACCGGAACGAAATACGAATAGTAATCGGTATCGTACTGCTGGACGGTCGCTAAAGTCCCTTTGGTTGTCTCGTTGGATAGTATCAACACGTCTACGTCCTCCCGAATAGCTTTCAGCTTCTCGACAACGAGTTGATAACTGTGCTGAATATTAAACGGGTAATTATGCCCCCATTCCAACTGATGCACGTCAAGGCCCAGATTGTAGAGGTCAGACAGGTAAGAAACCGATTTAAAAAAATCGGTTTCTACTCCCTGCTGGTCGAAAAGCTCTTCGGTTAGAGGATAAACGGGGGCAAAGCAATGATTTAAAAAACCATCGGCAGTAGGCTGAGGGGCGCACACCGTTGTTGCCCCGTTATGGCCTGTCTTGCGTCGGGCATCTGATCGAGCGTGTTCATGTAGTCGATTAGATTTCGGGCGAGCAACCATTTTGGTTCATTGAGTTTAATGGACGGTATCTTTCGAGCGGATTTACCCATCATTTTTCTAACCTTTAGTTCCCATGACTGATTCAAATCTGTACTGAACCGCATCATCCCTGATGTCAGCGGGACTGATTTTAGCGGTTGTCAGAATTGCGTATAGGTTGGAATAATGGTTTAAAACTGCCTGAGGACTAAGCGTGGGGTCGGGGTCAGATAATTCAACGGTCTGCCCTTTTTCTTCCATCAGAAAGACACGTTTGAGTTGGGTTGCAAGTAACATAAGCAAATAATTTAAGCGGTCACAGATTCAATTGTTGCGTTTGTTGACGTTTCTACGCCTGACGTATTCTCCTCAGTAGAGGGCTGACTGGCTGACTGGACAGGTATTGCATCGAACAATCCTGGCTGTGAGAAATTTGCCAGTAATTCGGCACGTTTTTTACGAATGGATTCGGCCTGATCGGGGTGCTGTTCAGGGTCAGGCGTTTTGGCGTAGGCTTCCCGGTATCTTTTTTCTTTTTCCAGTTCATCTACTTTCTTCATGGCCGCGTCGTAGGCTTTTTTCAACTCCTCTTTTGCTTTTTTCTTAGTTGATTCTTCGAGCTTTTCCTTTGCCGATTGCTGTTGCGTTTTTTCCAGACTCTTTTGAAAGGCTTCCAAATTGACCATTAATCCCGATGCCTGTTGCATCGGCTTTTCAATAATGTTGAAGAATCCAGCATCCAGTTCAGTAGGGGTGCCTGTTATATTAAGTGGAGCAATCTGTTTACGGGCTTCATCCCCGCATAGGTCATTGACTAAAAGTAAGGTTACGCGCTGTCCGTTTGGCGTATCGGTGATAACTAGCTTTAAATCACCTGTAAGATTCAGAGCCGCAAGGCGTTGAAAAAAATCCATAAGATTACCAATTGAAAGTAAAAGACGATGGCTACCATTACGAACACGTTTATTCCTGAAACGGGTCACGGGCGGGATGCGTAGAAATAATACGGTTGGCCCGTATGTTTACAAATGACTTACCCTCTAGGTTGACTTTCTTCGTGTTCCAGCCAGCTAGTTCATATTTTTGTCCGTCAATCAGAATCTGACCTATAAAATCTGGGCTGTTGGGCTTGTTCTTGCGGGTATTTGGGTGTAAAACTCCGCTTAATTCTTTTAGCTCTGCCATGTAAAAAATATAGTTAACTCACTGATTATCTACATTATAAATATACGAAATATTCATTTAACCCTCAACCTTTGTGCCCCTTATGTCTATCTGATTGGCCCACCCTTTTCCCCTTCATCCCGTGTTTATACGCATTCCTACTAGTGAAATCGTGGAGTGTTTAGTGTCGTGGAGACATGGATAAGAGGCTTATTATTGACTCCCTTCAACTAATAGCTGCTGGAATGTACCATTGGCTAGCCGCTGAAACGGGCAATAAGTATCACCATTCAATAGACAGATATTGGCTACTAACGAGTTACGGGGATTCTGCTGATCGTACGCCTGGTAAATAAGCATACCCAAATAGTCTAATCTAAATGTGGTCATTATTTGAATTAGATGGCCATAACTGCATAGGGCTAAACCAATGATTTCTTCCCGATTAGCCCTATGCTCATCTATCTGACGCAATTCACCCCGACAAGCAGGATTATAGTTGCCTGTATTGCGAAGTATCTTTGATGCAGGGGTCATTATAGGATAAAGTTTACGGACTGCGGCTCTTCGTCTGAACGATTCAGGTACTTTTGAACTCAACTAACGCATATCTATATACGTTGCATATTGAGATAAGAATTCAGTCGTAATCAGACCAAGTTTGGTGGTGAATTAGACAGCTTCTTAAGCTGGTAAGCAGCGCTGACCTCTGCGATTAACTGACCGGGATTAAATCGATCTTCTCCGGCAACAAGCGTATAATTATATACAATGTATCGGTCGACAATTGAAGCAGTAAGCCTTCGACCGTAAGGTTTACCTCAACCTGTAGCGTCTGGCCGGGAAAATCACTGATGGCTAAAGCATGTAGGGAGTCGATTAGTTGAGCACTGAAATGGTCGAAATCACCGGTTTCATCACTATATGCGCTGATTAACTGCGCATTGGTCAGGAGTTGTTCGTAAACCCTCATAACCGGCGTTTCTTCATTCCAATCAAAAATGAAAAGTATAGACCCATCTGTAAAGAAAAATTTTACGGGGTCAAAGTACTCTCCACTGTGGTCCAGTACGGTATTATCTACGTAGTTCACTGGCTTCCCCCTTAAATAAGCAGTAATTTGTTCATTCGTCATGCCGGCAACCTGCTGGGCAAACTGAGTTGCCTGGCAGCAAGTATTTTCTTTGCCTGGCACTGAACTGTTCAGTTGATTTGTCATCCCGTCTTAGCGTTAGATTCTAATTAAAGATAGCGTTTTTTTATCCGCTTCCCTACTATAACTATCTGTTATTTAAGAAGTTAACAAATCCTATCGTCCCCTTTCTCGTTAACGTGATGTGTAGTGTTGTTTGCGAGTCAGGCAGATTGGTGCCTGTTTAAGAGCTATGCGGCCCCCTTAAGGATTTCATTCCACCGAAGTAATAATCCTTCAGCGTACAGCTTGGGATCCAGCCCAAAACTATCCAGGCTCCAGAAATCATTGCACTCGACGAGTAAGGTTCTACCTAGTGAATCCAGACCAAAATCAATACTGAACGCCAATGGTTGTTCGGTAAAATCGCGGATCACTCGGTTAATAATCTCGCAGCTCGGGAAAAGGCATAAATTGCCTTTATAGTGCTTTAGACCCACAAATTTTCCTTCAATGATAACCCCCCGGTATTCAGACGTAAACGTCACCGGTATGGATGTCAAAGCTTCGGTGCTTAACGGGACGGTATTAACGATGTCTATCAAATCGGAAGGCTGTTCAATTATACGGGCTTCAAATAGTTTATGCAGCGTTGGTTTTATAAAATAGGGGTATTCCGTCTGGATCAACGCCTGCTCCAGTGTTGTCTGCTGGATTGCTCTTCCTGCATAGTAATGAAGTTGCTTAGGTAAGGTTATTGAACCAGGCATAGGTATACCCATTGCCATAAGCCAATACCTTACATCATCGGCAAACCCGACTACCAGCACACTCGGATGCAGAGGTACCTGGTCAATAGTTTCGTAAAATTTTGTTGCTACGCCCATCTGTTTGAAGCCTAATAGTGCGTCAACGCCTGGCTTGTCAATGGGAAATTGATCTAACGCCTGAATATAAACCGTTCTGGTCATGGGTTGAGTTAAGTGTAGTTGATACATAAAGTAGCTTGGAAACTACTTTATGTATCATTGTTATTCTGGAATCGTTTTAGGCTGCGTATGCCGCTAATGGTTCTGGCTCGGTAATAGAGTGGCCTGTTATAAAATTAACCGCTTTCTGAGCCTGACCAGCTGCACGTACGATCAGCGTCTTGTCATTTTTCAAAGCCCCTAACCAGCTTTGCAGATACGAAACAGCATTTGTAAGCAATCGGTTATCAGTAATGTCAATCCCACTACTGAGCGCCAGAAAACAAGCGCCCATTTCAGCCGTTAATTCTTCCTTTGCATATTTTTCTCCCCCGAATCGATCCGAATGAACCAGTTCATCGCGGTTCAGCCGATCACGATGACCCGTAGAATGAATGAGTTCGTGAAATAAGGTCCAATAATAGGCTTCGGGGCAGTCGAAAGCTGGTAGAGTTGGCATGTTCACCCGATCATATAACGGACTGTAACAGGCCCGTTTGGGGTTATTATGCACAAGGACTGGCCCGTTTTTGTAACTGGCAAGAACGGCTTCACACTGGTCTATAACGAGCTCCTTCGCTGGTTCCTGAACTGGCAACAACGTTGGTAGCTCGATGGCGATGCCTTCAACGTCTGATACGTGGAAAACATAATAAGGCTTTAACAACGGTATACCGACAGTTTTGGTCTTCGTTTCCCCCTTCCGGTTCGTTGTCTCCTTTTCTTTTTCGATTACATTCCAATAAACGATAGGTATGCCTTTGGCCCCTTTGCGGATGCTACCCCCTAGTTGAGCTGCCTGCTTGAAGGTTAGAAAGTAAGGACGTTCCACCGAGCGGCAACCTAGAAGCACGCTGTTGATACCAGTATATGGTTGTTTGGTCAGGTAGTTACGGGCTACTTCGGCTTTCCCGTTTGGCAGTACCCCCCACCGCTTCCGCCATGGTAGTTTGCCTTTTTCAAGTTCGGCAATAATCTGATTCGTGATTACCTGATAAATGTCTGTTTTCGGTTGCTGGGGAAATTTGGTCGTCTTGCTCATTGTATTACCCGAAATTACAGGTCGGTGCCGCCCTCGTATCAACTATATAAAGATACGCAAAACGGCCCCCTTTTTAAAGTCAACTATCTGAAATACAGGAAGTTAACTAAACGCCTTTCCCCTTTTTCCCAGAATAAAATAAGTGTTGTAATCGTGTAGTGTAGTAGCCAAAACGCATCCATATAAGTCAGCCGGTGCGGGTCATCAACTCGAATGGCTGACAATCCTGACGTCAGGATTGCCAGCTAACGTAGAAAGCAGTTTCCTGCTTATGAAGCAGAATTCATTGACGGATTAAGAAATCCTTCTCTTTCAACCCAGGCTCTTACCCAACCCAGTGCCTGGCTTCGTAGTGAATCATCAATTCTCGGGTAATCATGTAAGGCTTCGATGGTCAACCCTTCCAGATTAAACGGCTTGCTGGAGTCATTGCCAAATAAATCCACGATTACCGGCTTCAGCTCTTGCAGGATCTGGCTAATTACGGTTTCGTCCAGGGCCGGTAATGGTGGAAATATTTTATCCCACCGCTGAGGTGTAATACCGGACAGAATAAATTCCCGATCCTGTGGTGCCAGTGTTGGAAAAGCATCCTGAATGACAACTCCACTACGCATACGTTCATAACTTTGCTGAAAGGATTCCAGCGTAAGGGGCAATTCATGCCGGTAGGTTTTACCGTCCAGCAAACAAATACGTTCATACCATACACCTTGTTCGGTCGAGCCAAAAGCTTCGCCATTCTGAGTTGAAATCATAGCATACAGGACATCAAGAAGGTGATGATTATAGGATTGAGATAAACCTAATAAATAATTAGTCTCCGAACAGCAGACGTAACAAGACCACTAGACCACTGCTCAGCGTAATCGCTGCGAGTACATCCATCAGGGTCCGTGTAAATCGAGAGTAGTGACCTCGGCTTTGAATCAGATACATCAGCAATAAGCCCGTTAGAGCGATAGTAAGTAACGTTGCGGTAGTATTCATGCCGTTTAACTTCCGTGCCGGTCATAAGAGCACAATTTTTTCAGTAGTTATTGTCGCTGACTCAAATGTAGAACAAAGCCTAAACGTGTCAAAAATTTTTGACACCATCCAGTTCCTATAGTTTCTACTCAACTGGTGACGCCACGCTGTGAAAAGTCGTTTGAGTAAGACACAGGGTCATTTAAGTGGTTTACGGGGCAAGGCGGTGGTGGGTTGAGTTTCCTCCTGCCCTACCCCATACTTTAAGTCGGTTATAATTTGAACGATCTCGCCGACAAAAGCTAGTATAACCGCAAATACAATGATGTATCGATGCCAATTAGCCAGCGCAATCATTAGAATAGTAAGAATAATAGCTACCTTCCAACGTCTGCGCAGTAAAAAATAAAAAGGGGGAAAGATGACGGCTAACATGAGTCTCAGCCCGTAAAATAGCCAACGAGAAGCAGGTATCTTTTTCATACGATTTAGGGTTAGTGAAGATAAAGAATTAGAGCAATCTATTCATTACTGGAACATTTGTACAAAGCAGAACAGCCATTCGTTTTCCCTTTTCCCGTTTCTGATTGATTACCCATTTCAACCGGTCGGGAAAATTCTATTTTAATGTAACCACCTGGCAAAAGCCGTTGCACTTCCTGTGCAGAGCAAAACGTCCACTGATCTGCTCTGCCAAATTGAACCCAGCTTTCAGACTCCCGCATCAGTGAAAACGCATTGGTTTGAATTCGGTGAATGGGTGCGTAAGCACCATACCGTAGCGCAACCGCCCGGCGGCCCGGATGATTATCACTAAAAACCGATGTCTTGATAAAAATACCCTGACGTTTGGCTTGCCCGATGGCCCGTTTAAATTCAGCCGCTCGGCGGTCCGATAGATTCTTCATGATCTTTGTCGTCGTGATTTCGGCTTGGAAGGTAAGGTTTTATGGATGATGTAGCCATATCCATATTCAGCCTGAATTTTCTTGATTTCGTCCTCAACCTGACTGTTTCTAACCCTATTAGGCAGTTGCCAGCCGCTATAGTCGTCCGTTGCCAGAAAGAAACGGGAATGCGTTTTTCCTTTTAAAACCTGGAGTACTGTATCGGCCTGCCACATGCCTTTTTGCCGGTTAATTATAGTCTAAAGATACGTCCAAAATAGGCTACTTTCAAACATAACCAACTGTAATACAATGAATTAACCCACCCCTTTCCCCTTTATCTCCCGCGCAAGCGGCTTAAACGCGAATAGGTGTAGTCCTGTGTATTGTCGTCAGGTTTGGTAGAGACGGCTCTCTAATCCTGAATCGAATCATGATCGGAATGGTGTAACCAGGCCAGTCATGATGAGTGGAAGGGTTTGAGAGTAGGCTATTATAAGGTCGAGTGGCGGTTGGCGACCGCAGGAAGCTGAACCGTGGCTCGGCCCGTGTAGTGAAGCAGACGCTTGAAATGGGACTATGATCCAGATAGAACATAGTCCCATTTGCCTATTCTGTACTGGCCCTTAATTCGGGTGATGGTACAGATGGCTTTCTGCTGAACGCTTTGTAAACCTGTTTGGCGAACCAGACTAACAACCGAAATCCGTACCAGAATCCGATAGCTGTTAATATCATCATGAGAGCCGTTGTAAAGGCGATTATATGCGCCAGCGGTGAAAGAATGTACTTTCCAATTTTTGTAAATACGTGCATTATCAGAACGTACACAGCAAGCATTGTCTCAATCATTGTATTGCGTTTATAGGTGAGAATCGGGTCAGGGTATATCCTGACCCGGTTAATTAGAAGAAATAGGTAGCGCCCAGACCCAGCCCAAACTGGTTATGGATGTTGGCAGAAATCAGCACATGATTGAGTTGATACCCAGCTGATACTCCTAAACCAAAGGTGGGCGTTTTATGCGTTACCGCTTCGTAGCCGGTCGGCGTCGATGCATAAGCTGGACTTGATACCATCGTCACGGACAAATATCCGCCAATACTTACCTGACGGCTTGTAATCAAGCCACCACCCCCATAGAACAGTACGTCGTTAACAGGTGTAAAGCTGCTGGTTTTATTGGCGTATAAGCCAACTCCCGCTGTGAAGTAGGCCGCACGCTGTCGAACCATAGCACCGGCCAGTAAACTCCCGTTCAGATAATACGTAAGCCCAACCCCAATAGTACCCGCCTTTTTTGCCGTTCGGCTACTGTCGTCCTGTAAAGCCTGAGTGATCAGATTTTTCAAGGAAAGGTTGGGGCCTGTTGATGGAACAGGGGTAGACGCCATCGGCGTTGTGCTGGCTTTGGTCGTACTGGGCACTGCGGTCGTCGAACTGGTTTTGGTGACTATGGGGGCGGTAGTGGACACCGCTTTCGTGCCCGATGCCGGTTTACCAGTAAGGGCGGTAACGGCTTTTGGTGCGGTGGACGTGGGCTTGGGAGTTTGCCCAAACAAGGTTGACAGGCTGAGCATCAGCAGGGCAGATGCGAGGGTTGAGATGGTTTTCATTGGCTATTTTTGTTTGTTTATCTACTTAAAAATAGCACATAAACAGCTATATAACAACCTGAAAATCAATACTATAACTACTATAGTAAGACCCTTCCCCCCTTTATCCCGGTGCGTTTAGCACCTCATAAATAAAGTATTCCTATCAATAAAATAGTATTGTGTTCGGTGGTTAGGGAAGTGCCTGCCAGTCATAATTGGTGAATCGTCAGCATAAAAAAAAGCAGCACGAAATTCGTGCTGCCTGGTGCTATAAGAAATCGTATATTTTAGGATAATTGAGCCAGATAATCATTCAGGATACCAAGTTCTAAAGCTTCCTGCAGCGTTAATGAAGCGACGCCATTCTCGTCAGTGATTTGTTTATCCTGCCGCAAAACTTGCCAATCTTCAACAACCTGCTCGTCTTGCAGAAAACGAGCACTTATTTTTATTACCAGATCTGCCGGCTGTGCATTCAGGAAAGCTTTACGTAGCCTCTCTAAATGATCATTTGATTCTGATGACTTCTCTACTACCGTCGTTATTGTATCTACTGAAGTCTCATCCAATTCTCCCCCGGAAAAGTCAACGATATTCAACTCATTGACTTCTTCTGTTGGCTTCTCTGAGGGTAGCCAGGTAGCATCAGGTACCTTATTCTTCTCACGGGGTTGCCCCATAGCGGCCGCTGTTAAGCTGGCCTGATCGGTTAGAAACTCATCCGCGAGTTCCTGCTCCCCGCGTGGTTTACGATCTTTGGGCGGTTTCTTGTTAAGTGGGACACCGGTTACAGCTTGGGCCTTCTCACTTATCTTCTTTGCCGTGATCGCTTTGCCGGTTTGCTTTTCGTCTTCTACTACCGCATCCCACACCTGCTTCCGATGTTCCTTGGGTATATCTGCCAGCGCGCTGGCGTGCGATTCTCTTTTAGGCATAACGATGGCAACACCCGTGTTATCATCGTTGTCCTGCACCTCTGCCATTAATTCATTAACAACCTGGGCTGCTTCCATTAGCTGATAGGCCCGTTGTCGGCCTACATCGAAGCGTTCAGCCAAATAGGCTTTAAAGGAGAGGTGAGTGCTTCGGTATAGTTTAGCCTGCCGGATCTGATCAAGTGCAATGCCAACTGTTAAGTACGTATCTAATCCCGCCAGAACAATTTCTTCTAACTCCTGCCGGTTGTCCTGCTCCTGTTCACTAAGCGGTGTCAGTTCCGATACTGTATCTTCTGACTCCGATTTTAGCGTAAGTACCCCAGGACCCGCTTCCAGTGTCTCTACGTCGGTAGTGTCCTCTTCATGCAGATTAGTGATGAAGTTGGCGAAATTTTTTTTTCGATCTTTTTTGGCTTCCATGGTCGACTACCGTTTACAGAGGTTTGACAGCAGTACCTTCCTGCTGCAGTTGAGTGGCCTGAATTAATTCGTTGACCAATGCAGTGAAATCAGCTGCACCGTTCGACTTGGGAGCGTAATCGAATATACACTTGTGAACAACGGTACATTCCATCAGGCCAACGAACTGACGTATCGCCGTTTTAAAAACAGGCACGTTCTGATTGGCCAGCGCTTCCTCGATCTGGCGGGCGAATGTCGTTGTCAGGTTAAATTTATTTTTTACAATACCAGCCAGCTTGATATCGAGCCGCATGTTTCGCTTCAGCTTAGTTACGTACTTAAGCATTTCGTCCAAGCCGATATACGCAAAATTCTCGCCCTGCATGGGTACCAGGTAGTAGTCGGCAGCTGCGAGGGCATTGGTTGTAAAAGCAGCCAGGCTAGGCGGACAGTCGATCAATACGTAATCGTAGTCTTTTCCCTCCAGATGAGAACGGAGCTCCAGCATGGCACCACTCGCGTTGAGGGCTGATTCATGAGAAACCATTGTCCGGGCGGCCGGTAATAAATCTAACTGCGGCCAGCTTTCGGCCTTATCCGTAGACTCTACCTTTCCCTTGAGGATAACTTCATCCCATTCCATCTCATCGATCAACAACTGACCCACGTGACGTTTGAGGTTTTTAAAACCCACCGCGCTCGTCAAGTTAGCCTGGGCATCCAGATCAACCATCAATACCTTATTACCCAGTCGTTGTAGACCAGCTGCCAGGTTAAGCGTTATTGTTGTTTTTCCCGTGCCACCTTTGTTGTTGGCTACTGCAACCACGATTTGCTTTTTCATCTCTTAAACCGTTTGTACCTTAAAAGTAAAAATTCCCAACTGGATTGTCCTAATTGAATGCCCTAAGGTTATTTTAAATCAATAAGTCCGAGCCTATATTTTCGTAAATTTAATATTAAATAAAATATTTTGAAAAAAAGCGTTTTTTGAGCCCTACAAGCGGGCACTGGTACGATGCCCTTCTCGGAGTCCCCTATCAGTACTGGACCGGACCTTATAAAACGTCTGACTCGTCGCCGGGAAGTACAGGCCGGTGTGTCCGAACAAATGTTTCAACTTCGGGCAGAACTAACGTTCGTATGTAATGAGCTGTCGCTTTGTCGGTTTTTGGAGAAGGTTTGGAGCCCCGTGCCGGCTGATTCTCTGCTGTCCACTTCAAATCGGCAAATTCCTGCTGGGTGAAGGCTTCAGTAACTTTGTGGATAAGCCGCTGCTCAACGGGTTTCTCAGGGCGACCAGCGTTTTTTTTCTTCGAAGATTCTGTCATAACACAACGGATTAATCCATTCAGACTGTAGCCCGGAGTTTGGTAACTTGTCCACTTGCCGTTTCACCTTGGCCTGTAAGTGCGGATTCACTGCGCAGCTGAGTGCGGTTCTCAGCTGGAACAGGCGCCAGCGCCGCTCGATCGAAACTAAAACTGGCCCGTAACGTATCCGGGATTCTTACTTGCTGACGACTGCGGGTTAAGGCTACATATAGCATGTTTATTTCTTCGTGCAACGCCTGCAGATTGGCCGGATTCTGTTTATCCGCCAGTTTTTCGGACACTCCCTTCTTTTCAATAAAGTCATCGCATAAGGTCACTCCGTCGTACTCCATCCCTTTGCATCGGTGAACGGTCGAAAAAATCTGGTCGGCCACGTGTCGCATGGAATCGTCGACATGGGCCTGCCGGATCTGCTCAATATATTCAGGTAAGGCGTCCTGGTACGTCTCAACAATTTCGAGCGCAAGGCGCATAGAGGCCTCGCCGGTCTGATCAACGTAATGCTTCAGTTCACCAACATAGCCCATGGTTTTAATTAATGGACTGCGGACCCGATCCAGTCTATCCTGATACAGGTAATAGATATCCATAAGCGATCCGCCACTGTCCATGTAGGTGTAGGTTTCGAACCGCCCTTCGAAGTATAAGGACCCAATCTGCTTTTCAATACATAGCATATCAATGGCCTTGGCCAGAACCGCTACGTTCGTACGGCCGATCGTCGCGTGTATGGGCGCAACTGGTGGCTGATGCTTACCTACTCCTTTAATCGTAGTGAGCTGGCCCGTATCGAAACTGCTTTTCCAGCCCAGTACGTAGTTCGCCAGTTGAGCAACCTCGTCTCCAAAACGAAAACTCTGACTCAGGTACAGCGTTGGCGCATCGAACTTGTCCAGGGAGTTTACAGCATGTCGAAACCCGTAGATTTGCTGGTGAGGATCGCCGACAATCAGTTTTGTTGCCGGTTGCTGCATAAACACTTCCAGCATCGTTTCCGAAGCATCCTGCCCCTCATCAAAGAGGATATAGTCGTAGGGCAAAGGAGGAGCTACAAACTGAAACTTCTTCAGGTAAAAGTCATGCGTACAAGGCAGTTTGTTGGTATCCATCTGCGTGTAGAGCTGCTGCGCATACCGGTAGATCTTTTCCTTGTTTTGCCGGGCAAACCGGCGACTTTTCGCATCAGCCGGGTCAATAATAGCCAGGTAGTCCAGCTGCTCGACGGTTACTGCTTTTGAGTTGCAGAAGTAACTGAACAGCTTTTTGACGTGGCTGGCCATCATGCAGCCAGCCAGCATAGTTCGTTGCGTGAAGCCAAGCTGAGCCGCAATGTCCTGAATCGAGTAGTCGCCCCCGGCGCTCAGCTCATACCTCTGCCGGACGATCACATAGCTATAGGCCAATGAGTGAGCCGTATGTACTGTAACGTTTGTTAGACCACGCCGGGCGAAACGAGCTTGTGCTTCCAGGCGTACGGTACGGTTAAAAGCCAGGTAGAGAATTCGGGGTGAACGACCCGAACTCAGCACAGGCCTGGAGGCGGCGTACTCGATGAGGGTGGTAGTTTTGCCCGAGCCGGCAACCGCCACTAATTTAAAATCACCCGCCTGCCGGGTTGCTTCGAGTTGCTCATGGGTGATACTGGTAGCTTTCATGTCCGATGTTGCTTAATTACACATGTTGATGGCTCAAGGCAGCTACTTTCTGATGTTTTATGTACAGCAATTGCCCGAAAAACGCTTTTGCGTTCATCCCTGTTTGTGACTCCAATATACGAATAATTTTCGCAAATTAGAAATTAAAGTCATATATAAGAAAACGGCTTCATCCCCTTCATCTTTTTTTATCCACCAAAAATTCATCTGGGTGAACTGGGTATGTTTGTAGCCTGATTTGAGTGGGACCGACTTGGTTTTTGTCAAGTCAAGCCGCTAAACAGGGCTTCTGACTGCTCCGTTTGATAAGTGTTTTGTCAGAGGTTATAGTAACTAATGCATTTGGATATCAATTTTAGGGCTGTTGTACATTCAACTGGAAAAATGCATCATGAAATCGTACCGACTTATTCTTTTTCTGACTCTGATTGCAGTTAACTTAAGTTGTAAAAAAGGGGGAGGGGAGGATCCCGTAACCTCGGAGACTGTATTAGTCAATTCATCCGATCCTAAAGTTTATTTGTCTGGTGAATTTCCGGCTGTTTACATTAAATGGGCAGGTAATCATGTACCAACCATTGAGGGCCAGGATTATGCATTCACGCCCGACCCTAAAGCAATTACGGGTAATTATAAACTCCTTATTGAGCCAAGCGGTACTGATTCGCTTAAATTATACATTGATGGGAGTGGTACCGGACCTACGTTTCAGAAGACTCCTTTAGGAAGTTTCTCATACGCCAATTTTTCGGGTAACAGCAACAATGCGGCTGGATATATCTATGGCGTCTGGTACCTTCAGGACAAATTTTCGGCTCCTGGCAACGTACGTGTGATGGTTGAACGGTTGGCGTATCCAACGAAAACGGATTTTCGGTTTCGAATTAATATTGGTTACGTGTATGGAACGGCTTCACCCTACGCTGATCGATACATACCTTATATCAACGATGTTTCGGGAATTACGGTTAATGATATACGGCAGATCGGTCAATTCATTTTTGCCCGTGAATCTCCTGGCATACTGAAGTAGTGAAGTCTAGTGTCTAAGTAGCATTCGTGTAGTGATCCAGATCCATTCAGTCTTTAGTAGAAGCTGAATGGATTTTCACTTAAACGGTAGTCGTTCGCTGTTCGACCCAATTGATAATCGTTTCAGCCTTTTTAAGCCCGCCTGCGCTACATCTGCGTCTAAATTGCCATCGTACCCTAACGCTAAATGAAGCGTATCATAAGCCAGTACAAAAATATCTAACAGCCGTTTATCCAGTTTAGCCAACTGCGATTTATACCACGTCACCGCCCGGCACGGTACGCCGCTGCGGGCCCGGATCTTTACGGCCTTTTTTCTTTTCTTCTAAAAGGCTATCCAGTGCGACAAGAATACCATTGTAAGCCGTGTTACCCGCCACACGGACGTATTTACGATCGTGATATTGACCATTTTGTTTCCCGGCTTTCTCCCGTAAGTTCGCGGGCATTGTCCATATAGCGCCTGGCTTCCTGTACCGAGTTCATAATACAATCAAAAATAAGAATTAACGGGTAAAATCCGGTCCAACTTGCAGGCCAAAACTCTGGATAAATTCGATAGCCTGTTTAGGCAACTCAAATACCCCGTCGTAATCATCAAGATTATCGTTGGTCCACCAGATACCGATGTGTTCAATGCGGGGCTGCTGTGAATCGTCCGTGAAGGTCCACTCGATCTGACCATAGCCCGTAGATGGGATAGTACCCTCTTTCGTAAAAAACTCCAACGTTGATGCTGTGTCCTGGCTGATCGTCGCTACTGCGCCTGAACTGTGTTCCCAGTTAACAGGGCTGTTAAATCGAAAGGTTTTTCCTGTTGTTTGCATGACACTTTTTGAATGGGTTTAGCTACTTTTTAGGTGACCCCTAACCTCTATGGTTAGGGGCTACTTTTAATCAATTTTATTTCGTTTCAGGAAAGCATCCCACCAATCAAGATTCTCCTGTAAACTGGTAGCCATGCGGTCTTCTGCATCACGTTCTAGGCGTGCACTTTCCGGAAAAGATAAGAACGCAACGTTGGGTTCAAACATTTTTGCTCCTAACCAATCGATCTGAGTTTCATACAACTCAATCGGATTTTTTGGGCTAACCGTTTCGCCGGAGCGGTCAGTACCAACTACCAGGGCTTTCGAGTATATTTCCCAGGTACCAAACCGGAACGCTTCATGCTCATCATCTGACACATTATCATCGACGAACAGCACATCACCATTCGTTTGTCCTGCCGCACTGCTAATCAGGCTGCAACCGAGCAAATTATAAATGCTTGGTAGCGAAAAGTCCGTTTCGACTGGTGAAATGGTACGGGTTGCGGGATCAATTAAGTAGGCGTTCATAAATTTGCTAACTGTTTGATTATTAGCTAATTTACGACGATCATATAGTCATTGCAAGCGATTTTAGGGGTTAAATAAACCTTCTAAAACACCCTTTTCCCCTTAATCCCTTGTGTTTAGTATACGTTTAGTGGTGTGTAGTGTTTTGTGTAGTGAATAAATCTCGCTCCTTACCTGGCTGACGAATCCACTTGGCTGGTGTCAAAAATTTTTGACACCAGCCAAGGTTTAGTTACTGGAAAGTTGACGTCTGAGTAAATACATAGCTATTAAAAATACGTGATTATTCACCTGGCTAATTACCGGAATTATCGATTTAACACGATTAGCAATATGGGTTGGACTGTGTCCCATCCGGATTAACTGATCAATGGATGCAACCAAACCAGGCTGATTTTGTATGTATAGGTCGTAAATCATTTTTTCGCAGGCAACCTGTATAGGCTCCATGCTGGGGTCTGGTTGGTCTGTATCTGAATTCATAAAGTAGTATGAATTACACACTAGTTTTTGAGAAGCGCTTAAGAATATCCAGACAGCGTTTACAGGTTGGTACTTGTTTAATGCCGTCAGCGTCTAGGCAGTGGCTGTCTTTGCCCAGTGAATCACTCCAATTGGCTCCTGAACGGCTTTTAACAGGACTACACAAAAATTCGCCTTTTGGCCGGTACAAACGACCTAATCTTACTTCTTCCTGGGTATAGATGTGATAAACTGTATTGCGTTTCTGGCCATCGCCCCAACTGCTGGCACTTAATCCGCTCAAGGCCTCTTTTATTTCGATCGAGAAAGCGAACGGAATAGGATGCCTACGATAAAACTCGTCCGAAGCTTCCTGACGGGCCTGCGCCTTTTGGATTCGGAGCTGTGTCTGCTGTTGCTCTTTCAACCGATTATGCTCCTTTTGCCAGACTTGAAACTCTTGCAGGTCTTTCTTTAAATACAACTCAGCATGAAACCGACTTGGCCAGATTGTACCCTCTTCACCAACGGGCAGCAGATTATCTGAGGTAAACACGGAACCCTGGATCACAAGTTGATTACTTTCGCTTATTAGAACAGCTAAGCCTCCCTTAAGCGAGTTCAATACATGAGGATCTAGATAATACGGATAACGTAGCAAAAGTGGTTTTGGGTAGTCCATATGACTTAATCATTTTTATGTTTTCGATACTTGGTAATCTAGACTATGTGGTACATGATGATGTTTTTTAGTATAATTAATCAATGACTGGTTGAGATGGTCGGGTTTACCGGCACACGGATTTGCTTAACTTCGCAAGGCCATGCAGTCCGAAAAACACACAAAAACACGGCGTAAGTATGATGCCGACTTCAAAACCGAAGTCCTCAAAATGCTGGCCAGTGGGCAAACGCCAGCCTACATTGCCAACGCCCTGGGCATTTCCGAAAATATCATCTACCGATGGAAGAGTGTAAACCAAGTGGGTAAGAAAAGTAATCACCTGACTGGCGATTTGACCATTGAAAATCAGCAGTTGAGGGATCGAGTGCGGCAATTGGAGACCGAGCGCGAAATCTTAAAAAAAGCCTTGAGTATTTTCAGTCGAGCGACTTAACGCAGCGGTATAACCTGATTCAGAGCCTAGTTGGTGCGTTTGCGGTCGAAACACTTTGTCAGGTGATGGGCGTGAGCCGAACGGCTTACTACCGATACCAACGGGGACAAACTTATCAGCTAACGCCTAAAAAAGAAGTGAATAAGGCATTAGTGGAGCGCGTTTTTCGGGAACATAAACGGCGATATGGTAGCCGACGAATTGTATCCCAACTTCAAGATGAGGGGCATCAATTAGGCCGACAACAGGTCAGGACACTAATGAAAGCAGCTGACTTACAGCCTATTCAGCCAAAGTCGTTTGTGCCCCGGACAACCGATAGCACCCATAATAAAGGGTATTGGCCGAATCTATTGTTAGACTTATCATTTCCAGTGGCCCCTAATTTGGTGTGGGTAAGCGACATTACTTATCTGCCATTGGCCAACGGTGAATGGGCTTACTTGGGGGCCTGGATGGATTTATACTCACGTCGAGTGGTGAGTTGGCGGGTTGATGACAACATGGAGGATGCACTTGTAATCGTGCCGTTGCGAGCGGCTCTTCAGGTCCGTCAACCGGCGAGTGGGCTGATAGTCCATTCTGATCGTGGCGGTCAGTACGTGTCCAATGAGTTGCGAGAACTGGTGAGTTTATGGCGCATCAGGCCCAGCATGAGCCGGGCTGACGATCCTTACGACAACGCCTTCGCCGAGTCGTTCTGGAGCCGCCTGAAGGCGGAATTATTGGAGGGAGGTTGTTTTCTGAGCGTGGACGATGCCCGCACAGAAGTTTTTGAGTACATCGAATGCTACTACAATCGAGTGCGGAAGCACTCGTCGCTGGGCTACAAAAGTCCGGAACAGTTTGAGAATGAGTATCACACTTAACTTGCAAATTCAGTGTGCCGCTAAATCGAACCACCCCAGGTTTTCAAAAATTCTGGTAATGCTCAAAATCACGGTGTCAAAAATTTTTGACACCGTGATTCCTTTACAATCTTGTTCTATTAACGGTCACACTTTGGACGATTTCTGATTGAGGGCAGGTAGTTTAACGTATTGCGTTTCTAGGTTAGCCGCATACCCTCTGGTTTTATAGCGGGGTATCCTCCAACAGTACCCGTTTGCGATAGTTTTAATAAGCCTGGCGCTGATTCGCTGGTTTGGTGTTAAATATATCTCTACAAGGCACTTATCGACAAGCAACTTGTCAGCTTGGGCCTGAGTCAACAAGCAAAAACCTTCTTCCTGTATGGCATTCAAATGGACGTTGAACCGTTCAATCTTATGCTCGGCATCCCGGTACTTCTGGTTGTTATAGACCAGTGTGTCAAGTCCAGAACCCTCCATACCAAGTAGTTTAGCCGCTTCTGCAACGTGGTAATTATAGGCAATGCCCATTTTTTTATTCAATTCCTCAACGATTTCAACTATACGCGGTTCATAACTTACCCAATCCGTCTCACCCTTCAGAAAAGAAGTCAGGGCTTCAGGTGTTGGAAGTGGTTTAAACGTTTCTACTATCTTCAATTCCAGCCCAATCTGGGCTATTGCATACAGGTCAGAGTTAATCATTAGATTAGCGCTTCGGCGTTTTAACTTGTATAAAGATACAAACAAATAGGCCAACTCGCCAAGGCAAATTGCTATATATCAGATAGTTATGAAAATCCACTCCCCCTTAATCCTGATTAAAATTCGTTGTAAATAAGTGTAGTGAAAAATGGGGGTTATGGCACATTAATGCTGTAATAGCTGATTTTTATTATGCTCTGTTGTAAAAAAAGGATTCTTCTAACGGTATTCTATATACGCTAACCGCATTTAGTGAGAAACTAAGTAAATAGACTGAATAGTGACTTTATCTACCTCCGCTTCAAGCAGGGTTTGGATGTTCAAAGGAACGTTGGTTAACAGATCCAAGCCTGTTCGATTCTCAATTTCATCCACACTGACCCGGTATTAACTCCAGGGTTGTTTTCCAGCCTCATTTGTGTTGGGCATAGCAGCGGCCAACCGTCCAAACCGTTACAATTCTTGTTTGTGCAGTAATCCGCTGTCGATCATCTCTACCCACTGGTAGGATTAATACCACTTTCCACACAGTAGCATTGATTGCCTTTGGATAGTTGATCACGCATATAGTCTTCCAATTTGTGTAGACAGGGCATAGCTTATTAAAGAATCTAAAACATAACTAGTATCAGTTAGCTATTTCGTCGGTCTCAATTATTAAAGAAAACTCGCCAACAGTATCATCTGATTTCATACCTAAAACTCCGGTAATGCTCCGACCCGTCATTTTATGCCAACTGCTACTAAGCTCCCGTAACTGACGATCTAGGTCCTCCTGACTGATTGTAGTTGATTTCTTTTTGGTCCTCACTGTTTTTTGCGCGTTAATGTTGGTCTAATTAATTATTGCTTCTTTCTAAAGTCAGATGAATTTCTTCCAGGTAAGATTCTAGGGGGATTGTACTGCGAAACGCGCGGCAGGCTGTAATATGATTCAGATCCTGACTGTATCGAATTTCGACAAAAAAAGTCTCAATAGCGTATAAACACAGGTAGGATAGGCCGGCCCGTCTTGTCATTAAAAAAGCACCGTTATCCCATGCACAAGCTAGCTGGTTATCAAACGAAAGTGCATTGAATTCATAAAGAGTCATAGCCAGTATTTTATCTCCAATTTACATAAAAACGCCTTCACATTAGGAAATATAATACAACTAACATATAATAGCCCGATTATTATTAGTTAGTTATATTAAAAGCCTATGAAAACAAGGGTACGAACCCGTTTTACAATTAGAAAAGCTGGCATAAAAAGTCGGTTGAAAGTACCGTTGTTTCTTTCTCGAGTCCACTGTGGGTTTCCGTCCCCGGCTACCGATTATTTGGAAAACGTTTTGGATTTGAATGAGTTGTGTATCGTCCATCCCGACGATACGTATTTTGTTTGGGTCGAAGGAAACAGTATGGTCAATCCTCGTGCGCGACTCAATTCACGAATTGATGACGGGGACATTCTGGTAGTTGACTGCCTAGTGGAGCCCGTCGATGGTCAGGTTATTGTGGCCTTTGTCAATGATGGATACGTTGTGCGGCGCATGAAGCGGGTAGGGGAGATGCTGCTTCTAAAAGCGGACAATCCTCACTACGAGCCAATCTATATGCATTCAGGTGACCCAGGCGAGGACTCCTTTGTTTTTGGAGCGGTTACGTGGGTGTTTTTTAAACCGACTGTATTGCCATGACCTATCCAATCACTTTTTCAACCATGCAGGGGCATTTTGACGCCTTGTCGTTTTACGCCAGTTGTCACATTTCGTATCAGCACGCGCTTAGAAAACAACCTGTTATTGTGTTATCGAATAACGACGGAAATGTTGTTGCCCAGAACGATAAAGCCAAAAAGTTAGGCATTACCCGTGGTACCCCTTACTTTAGAATTAAGGAGCAAGTCCGCCAGCAGGGTATTCACGTTTTTTCGAGCACGTACCCACTTTACGGGGATATGTCCCGAAGAATATTTGCTATCATTGGCCGTTTCATCGAACGGGTGGAAGTGTATTCAATTGATGAGGGCTTTTTTGATCTGACGGGTTATGAGGCCATTTATCCAGATTTACGGCAGCTGGCGCAAAGGATTCGGGAAACGACGTTACGCAGTAGTCGTATACCTATAAACATAGGAATAGCACCCACGAAAACGTTATGCAAGGTAGCTACCTGGTTTGCTAAAAAACACCCCGAGCATCGGGGTATATGCGTACTGGATACTCCAGCTAAAATTAAAGAAGCATTGCTTGAGTTCGCGGTAGGGGACTTATGGGGCATTGGGGATCGCTATGAACAACTACTTTTACAGCATGGTATCCAGACGGCCGCTCAGCTGCGCGATGCGCCGGATGACTGGATTCGACAGTTTATGACGGTGACGGGGCTTCGGCTGGTATATGAGCTAAGGGGGCACCAAGGCTGACACAGTTCAGAAAGCACTTCCTAAGATATCGACTTTCGAAACAACTTATCATTCATTATTAATCTCTTTGAGCGTTCTAAGGCTAGCTGTACAAAAAGTATTCACTCCACAAGCCATGCATGAAAGCTGCTAACTATAAAGTTGCTTCCACGAAAACTGACCCGTCCTAATTTATGTTGACCGTTTATTGGTTATTCATTTTTCATTGACCACTAATTTATACCCTATTTTAACTATCCGCCATATCCACCGTCTGCTTTTGGGTATAATAATTTTCCATCTCCGCTTCAGCTTTTTCTCCCCGTTGTGTGCCTGATCCGGTACGAGCATGTCACAGCCGCAACGGCGGACCGTTCAAATGTGGACGCTTATAGTTGTAAAGGAAAACCACTTGTTCAAGCACTAACTCGGCCTGGGCCAACGAGTACACACCTCGGTGAGCTAGATACTCATTCTTGATGATCCCATTTACCCGTTCAGCAACTGGATTCTCCAATGGATCACTCGTCTCGGTCATACTGAAATGAACATGATATGCGTCTAATAACCCAATATAGATGGCGCTACCATACTGAATACCTTGGTCAGACCGGGTCGCCCTTTAGGTTTGTGGGCTTGTAAGAAACCAAGAATTGGTAGCTTGCTTGCAGTCAACCAGAGTGGGGCTAACCTAACGGGTCGCCAAGGAAAGACCTATGCTCCGATTCAGGTCCCCACTCTGATGAACTTGTATCGACTCAGATAGAAAGACGGGTTCGCGGCCCATTATAAGGGTTTGAGTGAAGGCAGGTTCGATTGACTGATGGACCAAAACTAAATCGTTTTATGGACTTTCTCCACTACGTCGGCATCGACATTGCCAAGGCTACACTAGATTGGGCCGTTTACAGCCAGCAGGGTTCCTTACTCCACTTGCACACGTCAAATACGATGGCTGGTATTAAACTAGCCCTTCGCCAACTGAAAGCATTACCGGGTTGGGATATGACTCAAGTCGTATTTTGCATGGAACACACGGGGATAGTGCGACACGAAGTTGCACGTTTTGAGTATGGATAATGATCCATTCGGTTAGTGCTCGAGCCGATCTCCAATCCGTAGGGGCGTCACTGGTAACGGTGGGGTCTGTTGCAAGCGGGTAAAGCCTAAGATGCGGGTCAATCCTTGATCCAAATCGGGCCAGGAGAAGACCGAAAGGGTGAATGAGAATGAACCTCTGATGAGGTGGCGTCAGTGTTGGTTACCGAAACAAGGATTGATACGGTAATGACGGGACAAACAGGAACATTCGGCGATGCCAACGAATGGTGAGCACCCTAGTCCCCGCCATAAAGGAGGCACCCCACCCGGTCGTATCTCAGACGTGTGGAACGTGGTAACCCCAATGAAGTCTGTACCGCAAGTACAGTAGGCCTGACCGCAAGGAAAGGCACAACTCTTCAGTGGGAACAGGAAGACCCAAGAAGCGAAAGTCGGCAAGCCGAAAGGCAACGGGAATTCATAACCGGCCGGATAGGGCAATACCCACCTTGAAAGGGGGCTGACGTGGGTCTGGTGGATGACCCCAAAGACGGAAGAACAGATTTTGAACAAGGAGCTTAGTTCGATGCACCCTAACCCGGAAGCAAACCGACTCACTGGAACAACTGACTGGCATGCCATTGATTGGCAGAAGGCATTTCGGTTGCTCAAAAATCTGCGCTCCCGCATCTTTCGGGCGGCTCAGGAAGGCAACTCTAAAAAGGTGCATTCCTTGCAAAAGTTAATGCTGCGGAGTTATGCGAACCGAGTAACGAGTGTGCGTCGAATTACCCAACTCAATGCGGGTAAGGACACGCCTGGGGTGGATCGGATTGTTGTCAGAACGGCTAGGGAACGCGAAAAGCTGGTGGAGGAACTGAGGCAGCATCAACCTTGGAAAGCCAAACCCGCCCGCCGGGTGTACATACCCAAAGCCAACGCAAAGCGAAGGCCGTTAGGTATCCCTGTTATCGGAGACAGATGCCTACAAACTATGGTGGTGCAGGCCTTGGAACCGGAATGGGAGGCCAAGTTTGAAGCCAGCAGTTACGGGTTTCGGCCGGGGCGTAGTTGTCATGATGCTATTGAGCGCATCTTTCGGTATGCCCGACCTGATAGCCAACGAAAGTGGGTTGTCGATGCGGATATTAAAGGTGCTTTTGATCACATCGATCACTCGTTCCTACTAGAACGAATCGGTCGTTTTCCTGCCAGGAGTCTGCTGGAGCAATGGCTAAAAGCGGGTTATCTGGAAGCAAACGTATTCTACCCGACTGACTCAGGTACTCCCCAGGGCGGTAGTTGCTCACCCTTGTTGGCTAACATTGCCTTACACGGCTTGGAACAGGCTATAGGCATGGGTTATCAATACGGGGGTGGCCGCACGCAGACCTGTGGGCCGCGCCGGATGGTTCGATATGCTGATGATTTTCTGGTCTTTTGCTCGACACAGGAAGATGCTCAACAAACCGTATTGCTGCTTAAAGATTGGTTGAAAGAACGGGGACTAGCCCTATCAGAGGAGAAAACACGTATTGTTCATCTGACAGATGGGGTCGATTTCTTAGGTTTCCATGTGCGTCAGTATCCGAGCCGAAACACAGCTACGGGCTGGAAAATGCTCACCAAACCCAGCAAAGCATCGGTTCAGAAGATCCGGGACCGTCTGCGAGCGGAGTGGTTAGGGTTGAAAACCCAGCGTGTGGAAGTGATTGTCAAACGGCTGAATCCGATCATTCGGGGTTGGTCGAACTACTTTCGGATTGGGGTCGCCTATGAAACCTTTACCAAGCTAGACCGCTGGATGTTCGACCGTCAGGTGCGCTATGTTCGTCGGATGCATCCCCGTAAAAACTACGCCTGGAAACAGGCCAAGTATTGGGGACGGCTCAATCTGGATCGCCAGGATAAGTGGGTGTTTGGGGATAAGCAGACGGGCATGGCACTCCAGAAGTTTGTCTGGACGCCAATCCAACGGCATATCCTGATTCAGCATACTGCCTCTCCGGACGATCCTCGTTTGCGGGCGTACTGGCAGAAACGTACCCAACGAAAGTCGGCTGAGTTAGTACCCAGCAAGCAACGGATTGCCCGACGGCAAAACCACCAATGTCCGGTCTGCAAAACGAGTCTGTTTACGGATGAAGCCTTGCACGTTCATCATGTCAAACCAAAGCAGGAAGGGGGCAGTGATGCCTATTCCAATCTGCGGTTAGTTCATGTGACGTGTCATCAACAGGTGCATTCGAAAGCATTCGCAGCAACAAAAACGAAGCAAGGAACCCTGAGCCGGTTGTCATCTGCTTGAGCCGGATGTGTTGGAAGGCACAAGTCCGGTTCTGAGGAGGGAAGGGAGCCGTAAGGCTCCTGACCTATCCGACTATAATGCACACCTATTGGAATTTCTTCACAAACTGCGGCTTCCGATTTGGCTGGAAAGTAGTTTGCAAATCAAGCAAGCGGGGGGTATGCAGCGGGGTAAAAATGACACCGTTGATGCTTTTCGCATTGCCGAATATGCCTACCGTTTCCGTGATCAAACTCGTCTATGGCAACCCCCTCGCCCTGTTATTCAGCAATTAGCATTTCTAAGTGGCGCTCGTCAGCGTCTTATTCAAGCATATAATCTATTGGCCGGTCCTCTAGCTGAACAAGATTCATTTATCAATCCCCTTTTACAAAAACAACTCCAGCGCAGTTCTCGTAAGTCATTGATCGCCCTCAAAGAGGAACAAAAGGCCATTGAGCAGCAGATCAACGGCCTTATTCAGAACGATGGTCGGCTCAAAGAACTCTTTGAGTGGATTGTCTCAGTACCTGGCATCGGCTCGACAACCGCCACGGAGATTATTGTCGTGACGAACGAGATGACAACGATTACTGACCCCAAACAGATGGCTTGTCACGCAGGAGTGGCACCTTTCGAGTACCGCTCAGGAACAAGTATCCGGGGCAAGACTAGAGTTAGTCATCAAGCCAGGAAACGCTTGAAAGCGCTGTTCCATCTAGGCGCTATGTCATGCATACGAAAGGAAGGCGAACTGCGCACCTATTACCAACGTAAAGTTGCCGAAGGTAAGAATAAGATGCTGGTACTAAATGCCATCCGAAACAAGCTCATTCACCGAGTGTACGCTGTTGTTCGACGGAAGGAAAAGTATGACAAAACTTATGTCCCAACGCTTGCATAGATCATAGAAATCGGAGCGATGATGAATTAATTCCCTAGCCGTTCGCCGATTAATCTTTTTCAGAGTTAATTCCTCATTACGTGACCTTCCCCAACCACAGTTCATCGAAGTCTTTAAGACTTGAAAAACTTACAATTACTTTTTGACTACCTGTTGCATAAGTATTTACCGTACCTTTGCGCTAATGAAGTGGTTTACGATCCTATTCTCCGTCTATCTCCTCGGCTTATCGTTATGGCCCTGCGCAGATGAGTTATTGTTCCCCGCCGGGCAATCGGAGATAGCTGTGCTTTCCCCGACCACGCCTTCATCGAATACGGACCGGACGCACCAGAACGATGCCTGTACCCCTTTCTGTACCTGCGCCTGTTGCGCGGCTACGATTACGGTTGCCCCGCGTTCTCAGTATGCACTGCTCCCCTCGAATGAGATCGTACCGATCTCGGTAGCAACGTTTAGCTACGCATCAGCTCACCCCCTTACTACAGTAACGGCTATCTGGCAACCGCCTAAGCTCCGGGTCTGAACACCCTCACCGGTCGCGATGGACTATCCCGCTACGCCCCCAAACGGCGTAGTGGTGCGGTACGTGTGCATCCGGCCAATTCCTATTATCTATTTGTTCAGACTCGATCATGCTGGATTCAATCATCCGTTATTCCATTCAAAACAAACTCATTATTGGGCTCCTGACGCTGGCCCTGGTTATCTGGGGCGGTTATTCAGTAACCCGTCTACCTATCGATGCCCTGCCGGATATTACCAACAATCAGGTGCAGGTCATCACGCAAAGTCCGGCCCTGTCGGCACCCGATGTCGAGCGGCTCATCAGCTTTCCCATCGAGCAGACGATGGCCAACCTGCCCAATCTACTCGAAGTGCGGTCCATTTCCCGCTTTGGCCTGTCGGTAGTCACCATTGTCTTCGAAGACGGCGTTGATATCTATCTGGCCCGCCAGCAGGTGAGTGAACGGTTGGGACAATCCCGTTCCCAGATACCGGCGGGGACGGGGGAGCCCGCCCTGGGGCCCGTTTCGACGGGTCTGGGCGAGATTTACCAGTACGTGCTGCAACCAAAACCAGGCTACGAGAAACGATACCCGGCCATGGAACTGCGCTCCATTCAGGACTGGATCGTCCGTCGCCAATTGCTGGGGACCAAAGGCGTAGCCGACGTGAGTAGTTTTGGGGGGTTCCTGAAACAGTACGAAGTAGCCGTCGATCCCCAGCGGCTGCGGGCTGCGGGGGTTACCATGGACGAATTGTTTGTGGCCCTGGAAAAAAACAACCAGAATACGGGGGGGGCTTACATCGACCGAAGGCCCAATGCCTATTTTATCCGTTCCGAAGGGCTGATTGGTACCCTGGCGGATATCGGTAAGGTAGTCGTGCGCCGGACGTCGGAGGGTATTCCCGTGCTGGTGCGCGACGTGGCGCAGGTTCAGCTTGGGCAGGCCGTGCGCTACGGGGCGATGGTCGGTAATGGGAAAGGCGAAGTGGTCGGCGGTATCGTGCTCATGCTGAAAGGGGCCAATGCCTCCCAGGTGATTGGTAACGTCAAGCAACGCATTGAGCAAATCAAAAAATCGCTGCCCGAAGGCGTCGACATTCACGCTTTTCTGGATCGCACCCGCCTGGTGAAACGGGCCATCGGGACCGTAGAAAAAAACCTGATCGAAGGGGCCCTGATTGTCATCTTTGTGCTGGTGTTGTTGCTGGGCAACTGGCGGGCGGGTCTGGTGGTAGCTTCCATGATCCCCCTCTGTATGCTGTTTGCCATCTCGCTGATGAATCTGTTCGGCGTGTCGGGTAACCTGATGAGCCTGGGTGCCATTGACTTTGGTTTAATAGTCGACGGAGCGGTCATTATTGTGGAGGCTACCCTGCACCATATTGCGCTCAAAAATTTTCGGCACCACCTCTCCCAGGAGCAGATGGACGAAGAAGTCTTCGAGTCGGCCAGCCGGATCCGTTCTTCGGCCGCATTCGGCGAGATCATCATTCTGATTGTGTACCTGCCGATTCTGGCTTTAGTCGGGGTAGAAGGGAAGATGTTCCGTCCCATGGCCCAGACCGTCGCCTTTGCCATTCTGGGCGCGTTTATTCTCTCGCTGACGTACGTACCCATGATTTCGGCCCTGCTGCTGAGCAAGAAACCCATTCGGGAAGGAAGCCTGAATATCTCCGATCGGATTATCCACTTTTTTCACCGCCTGTATGAACCGGCCATTCGCTGGACGCTGCGGCACAAAGGGATCGTGGTAGGGATGGCGTTGGGGCTTTTCGCGCTCGCTCTGTTCATATTTAGCCGACTGGGCGGGGAGTTTATTCCCCAGCTCGACGAGGGCGATCTGGCCGTGGAGATGCGCATTATGACGGGGTCCTCGCTAGCCGAGTCCATCGATGCTAACCTTAAAGCCGGTCAAATTTTAAAGAAAAACTTTCCCGAAGTCAGGGAAGTCATCGGTAAAATTGGGTCCAGTGAGATTCCCACCGATCCCATGCCCATTGAAGCCACCGATTTGATGGTGATTCTCAAAGACCGGGCCGACTGGACCTCGGCCACCAGCCGGGAGGAACTGGCCGAGAAGATGCAGGCGAAACTGCAACAGATTCCGGGGGTCACGTTTAGCTTTCTGCAACCCATTCAGATGCGTTTCAGTGAGTTGATCTCCGGTGTCAAGCAGGATATTGCCATCAAACTATTCGGTGAGGATCTGGGGGTGCTGGCTGACTACGCGGCCCGCATTGGCCGCGTAGTCGGAACGGTACCGGGTGCGGAAGACCTTTACGTCGAGCAGGTGTCGGGCCTGCCCCAGATTGTTGTCAAATTCGACCGGGATGCCCTGGCCCGGTTCGGCTTATCGGTTAACGATGCCAACCGCTATATTCAGGCCGCTTTTGCCGGTTCCGCGGCCGGACTGGTTTACGAAGGTGAACGGCGCTATGACCTGGTGGTTCGATTGCAGCAGCAGAGTCGTCAACGGCTGGAAGACGTGCAGAATCTACTAATTAGTACGGGGGAAAGCGGGCAAATTCCCCTTAGCCAGGTAGCCGACGTGTCTTTCCAGAACAGCGTCAATCAGATTCAGCGGGAAGACGCTAAACGGCGGATCATTGTGGCCTTTAACGTGCGGGGGCGGGACGTGGAAACCGTAGTGAATGAACTTCAGGGCAAGATCAATAGCCAGATCAAGTTCCCGCCCGGCTATTATGTCACCTACGGCGGGCAGTTTGAAAACCTCCAGGAAGCCAAAGACCGGCTCAGCATTGCGGTTCCGGTGGCCCTGGGGCTAATTTTCCTGCTCTTGTTTTTTACTTTCGGTTCCTTTCGGCAGAGTCTGCTGATTTTCTCGGCGATTCCCCTGTCGGCCATTGGGGGGATCATCGCTCTGTGGTTGCGGGATATGCCCTTCAGCATCTCGGCGGGGGTAGGCTTCATTGCCCTTTTCGGGGTCGCGGTGCTCAACGGCATTGTGCTCATCGGAGAATTTAACCACCTCAAGGATGAAACCGACCTGAGCCTGGACGAACGAATCCTGCAGGGTACGTCGACCCGTCTGCGCCCGGTGATGATGACGGCCCTGGTGGCCTCGCTGGGCTTTTTGCCCATGGCTCTGGCAACCAGCGCCGGGGCGGAGGTGCAGCGGCCACTGGCCACGGTGGTTATTGGTGGGCTGGTATCGGCAACTTTACTAACCCTACTGATTTTACCCTGTCTGTACTGGTGGGAACAAACGAAGTTTGGTTCCAAACGGCTCCCCACCGTCCCGGCGGGTGTGGGCCATGTGGCTACCTGGCTGGTGGTGCTGGGGTTACTGGCCGGTACGGCCACCGCCACCCAGGCGCAGGTACCGCAACTGGTATCGGGCGGGCCGCTGTCGCTCAATGGGGCCCTTCAGCAGGCTACAGCCAACAATGGAACGGCCCGCGTCAGCGCGCTGGGGATTGCCCAGCAGCAAACCGGCCGCCGGGCCGCCCGGGACATTGGAGCCACCAATTTTTCCTGGATGGGTGGGCAGTACAACGGTCCTAATTTCGATAATAGCTTCACCGTAAGCCAGAGCCTGCCGAACCCCAAACTAATTCGGCAGTTGGGCCGACTGGCCGATGCGGGCGTCAGCGGCAGCGAAGCTCAGGCGCGGCTTACTCAGAATGGCCTGCGGGCGCAGGTGAAGGCGGCTTATTATGATTTGCTGTATCTGGCCGAACGGCGTCGGTTGCTCCGGGCACAGGACAGCCTACTAGTAGCTTTCCTGTCGGCGACGGACCTGCGGCTTAAAACCGGCGAAGGAACCGCCGTCGAGGTGGCTACGGCCACCAACCAGTTGGGCGAACTGCGCAATACGCTGGCCCAGACGGAAGCAGATCGGCTCATCGCCCTAAGTCGGTTGCAAACGCTGTTGAATACCAGCCAGCCCGTCAGTTTATCCGACAGCGTACTGACGCGCCGGGAGCTTCCGGTTGTCACCGACTCCGCAACACTGGCTCAAACGCCGGAACTGGCCCTGTTGCGGCAGCAAATCGAGATAGCCGCCCGGCAAACCGACGTGGAACAGGCCCGGTTGCTGCCCAGTTTCTCGCTGGGGTATTTTAACCAGTCCCTAATTGGTACATATACGGTCGATGGCAAGGAAGTAACCTACGGGGGCGGCAGGCGATTCCAGGGGGTCACGGCGGGAGTTGCCGTACCGCTGTTCACCCGACCCCAGCGGGCCCGCATCGAATCCGCCCGGCTGGGGCAGCAGATTGGGGAAGCTACGCTGGCCCTGACCCAGCGCAATTTGCAGGGTGAACTAACGAGCACCATTCAGGAAATCCGCAAGTTGCAAAGCAGCCTGACCTACTATGAACAAACCGGTCTGCCTACGGCCCGGCTGCTGGCCGACAAGGCAGGAATTGCCTTTCGGGCCGGTGAAATTGCCTATCTCCAGTACTCCCTGGCCCTTACCCAGGCCTACCAGACCCGCGCCAGCTACGTCGATGTGCTGAGCCAATACAATCAATCCGTCATTCGCTTAGAGCAGATTCTGGGCTTACCATAACTCAATCATGAAACGAATCATTTTTTGCGTCAGTCTGCTGTGGCTGACAATGGCCTGTAAGGAATCCACCGACAACCAAACGGCCACCTCACCAGAAACGGGCGAGGCCGCCAAGACCCCGCCAACAGCCGCACCCGATGTCGTGGAACTGACGAATGACCAGCTCCGCATTGGGGCGATAGAAATGGGTCAGGTGAGTTACCGGAATCTGGGGCTGCTTTTACAGGTAAACGGGCGGCTGGCCGTTCCCGCCCAGAGTCAGGTCGCCATCACCGCTATCCAGGGTGGTTTCGTGCGTAATCTGCCGTTGCTCCCCGGTCAACCGGTGCGTAAAGGTCAACTGCTGGCCCGGATCGAAAATCCGGATCTGGTGCAGTTGCAGCAGGATTACGCTGAAAATCAAAGTCGTCTGACGTACTTAGACGCTGAGTTCGCCCGGCAGAAGGAACTCAGCGAACAGAACGTGGGTGCCCTGAAGGTATTTCAGCAAACGTCCGCTGAACGCAATCAGGTCCGCGCCCGGCTGGGTGGTATGGCCCGGCGGTTGCGGCTGGTGGGTCTCTCCCCCCAGGCCGCCCTGAATGGCAAGTTTAATTCGTATTATTCCGTAACGGCTCCCGTCAATGGAGTCGTCACCAATATATCGGTCAACGTGGGTCAGTTTGTTCAGCCCGCCGATGTGATTGCCCAACTCACCAGCAGCCAGGGACTCTACGCCGAACTGACCGTCTTTGAAAAAGAACTGCCCCAATTGCGGGAAGGCCAGCGGGTGAGCCTGCGGCTCAATAATGAAGGTGGGAAAGAACGTTCGGGGCGTATCACCTACATTAACCGGACTATCGATGCGGACCGGTCAGTGCGGGTGGTCGCCCGGCTCGATCAGCCTGATGCGCACCTGGCTCCCAATACGTTCCTGAAAGCGACCCTGGATTTGGGCGACAGCCGGGTGACGGCCCTACCCGAAGGGGCTATTGTCTCGGCGGAGGGTAAGGAGTATATTTTTATTGTCCAGCCCCAATCCGAACCGGAAAAGCACGATGCGTCGGCTACTGCCGGCGGGTCGGGTCGGACGACTTCAGAAAAGGGGGTGCAACCGGCAGGTTCCGCCGAACAGCACAGTACGGCTTTCAAACAGATTCCGGTACGCCGGGGCGTTACCGAAGGCGGCTACTCCCAGGTTACGCTGCCCGCCAATTTTGATCTGACTAAAACGCGGGTCGTTGTCAAAGGTGCCTTCGCCGTGCTGTCGCAGCTCAAAGGCGGAGGAGAAGAGGAATAAGCAGCAATTCTCCGCCCTGACGAAGGCAATGGGGCACTTCGTCAGGGCTCACTGGCCCCGGTTCACCCCTTAATCTGCGAATCTATGGAAAAAGTACAGCTTGATCTGCCCGTTTTATTACCTGATTTGCCCGACCAGAAGGATCAGTGCATCCAGCGGTTAGGGGCACTGCTCGACCAGCGTCCCGGCATTGAGAAAGTCCATGTCCGGCATGCCGAAAAGGGCCAGCCCGATCAACTTTGCATTCATTACGACCCCGGGACCATTTCCCTGACCCGTGTACAAACCCTGGCCCGGCAAACAGGGGCCGAACTCACCCATCGTTATGGTCATTATGTTGGTCACCTGGCGGGCATTCGCCACGCCCGCCACGCCCGGACCGTGACAGACCAGATCAGCCGGTGGCCCGGTGTGCTGGAAGCCTCCGTTTCGGCCAGCGGGGCCGTTCATCTGGAATTTGATCAGCAGCAAATTAGCCTGAGTGCCCTGATGGATCAGTTAGCCAAGAACAATACGCCGGGGCAGCCAACAGACCAGGTTGAGAGCGAGGTTAAAAAGGAAACCAGTCAGGCTTCGCCGCCAAAGAATCCTGATCACCAGGGCCACGACCATGCGCCGGGTGAAACGCACGACCACGGGGCCAGCGCATCGGGCCATCCCTCAAACGACAACCACGTACATACGGCAGGTGACGGCCACAATCATGAGCACGGCGGGATTTTCGGCCCGAACACCGAGTTGATTTTTGCCAGCCTGTGCGCCGTCTGCCTCGGCATTGGTTTTGGACTTTCGTTCGTAGCGGGCCTGCCCACCTGGGTGAGCCTGACACTGTATGGTCTGGCTTATTTCTTCGGGGGCTTCTTTACGGCTAAAGAAGCCGTGGAAACCATCCGGCAGGGTAAGTTCGAGATTGATTTTCTGATGCTGGTGGCCGCCGCCGGAGCCGGGCTATTGGGTGAGTGGGCGGAGGGAGCCCTCCTGCTGGCCCTGTTCAGCATTGGTCATGCGTTGGAACATTATGCCATGAACCGCGCCCGCAAGTCCATTGCGGCCTTAGCAGACCTCAGTGCCAAGACCGCCACCGTTCGGCGAAACGGAAAAACCGAAGAGGTTGACGTAGCTCAGCTCCAGGTAGGTGAGGTTATCATCGTTAAACCAAACAGCAAGATTGCGGCTGACGGGGCCGTCGTGAAGGGGAGTGGCCCCGTCAACCAGGCTCCTATTACCGGCGAAAGCGTACCCGTCGATAAGGTGGCACTGACGGACGAAAACGCGGACCCGGCCGGGGCGAAGCCGGAAAACCGGGTGTTTGCCGGGACCATCAACGGAAACAGTGTGCTGGAAATTAAAGTGACCAAAGCGGCCCAGGATTCGACCCTGGCCCGGCTGATCAAGCTCGTCAACGAAGCGGAATCCCAACAGTCGCCCACCCAGCAGTTTACTGATCGCTTCGAGCGCTGGTTCGTGCCCGCCGTGCTGATCTTAGTGGTAGCCCTGTGCTTTGCGTATTTAGTGATCGACGAACCGTTTTCAGTCAGCTTTTACCGGGCAATGGCGGTGCTGGTGGCTGCCAGCCCCTGCGCTCTGGCTATTTCGACCCCTTCGGCGGTGCTGAGTGGTGTGGCACGGGCGGCCCGCGACGGGGTGCTCATCAAAGGAGGGCGTCCTTTGGAAGATCTGGGTGAATTAACGGCCGTAGCCTTCGATAAAACAGGTACGCTCACCCAGGGAAAACCAACACTCAGTCAGGTTGTTTCCCTGGGCGGTTCGGAAGAGCAGCTCCTGTTGATCGCCGTGGCGGTTGAGGGCCTGAGCGACCATCCGCTGGCATCGTCCATCGTGCAGGGCGGGAAAGCCCGTTTAGGCGATAAGCCAATACCCGAAGCCACGGAGCTAAAGGCCCTGACGGGGCGGGGCCTACAGGCCACTGTGACGGGCAAGCCGGTATTTGTGGGGAATAAAGCCCTGTTCGAGGAGCAGAAAACGCTCACCGATGTGGTGCGAAAACAGGCCGATGAACTGGAAGCCGGTGGCCACACCGCGATGATTGTGCGGTATGGCGACGAGTTTTTAGGTCTTCTGGGCGTAATGGACACCCCCCGCCCCGAAGCGAAGCACACCCTGACGGATCTGAAAGACTTGGGGATCAAGCGCATGATTATGCTGACGGGCGATAACCAGCGGGTGGCCGATGCCATTGCCAAAGAGGTCGGATTAACTGATGCGCTGGGCGATCTGCTGCCCGAAGCCAAAGTTGCGGCTGTGCAGAAACTGCGCGAACAGGAAGGCAAGGTGGCCATGGTCGGCGACGGCGTCAACGATGCCCCGGCGATGGCCAAAAGTACGGTCGGCATCGCCATGGGCGCGGCTGGTTCTGACGTGGCTTTAGAGACCGCCGATATTGCCCTGATGGGCGATCAACTGGAAAAGCTGCCCTTTGCCATCGGTCTGAGCCGGGCCGCCCGGCGCATCATCCGTCAGAATCTGTACATCAGTCTGGGCATGGTTGGAGTGCTGATACCGCTGACTATTCTGGGCATTGCCCGCATTGGTCCGGCGGTGGTGGCCCACGAAGGCTCTACACTACTGGTTGTCTTCAACGCCCTGCGGTTGCTGGCTTATCAACAAAAAAAATGAAGAAGGATGACCACGTATTGCTGACGCCAACGGGCAATAAGGTCCATCTGCACGCCCGCGATGACATTCGCAGTGTGCGGGTGGATCGCCTGGTGTCCGAAAATGAACTGACCTTTGCCCACTACCCGGCTCTTTCGCTATTCATTGCGGACGAAGCGGATTTGGTGCTGTGGAGTGAAGAAATGTATGCATACTCGCTACCGGAGAAACCCGACGAGGCCCGGATTGGCCGCACGTTTGCGGTTTGGGAAAGCCTGACTATCGGTATCGAGACCCACGGGGAATCGTTTGATTTTTCGATTCGGGTGTATTACACGCTAAACCCGGACTGAAATGAAATCTGTAGTAAGTACTTGTCTGTCGGCATCGCTGCTTTATCTGATTATTGGCTGCGCTTCATTTCCGCAATACCGGCCTATCCAGGATACGGCCAATTCAGGGGCTTCAGTGGATTCAGCCCTTGTCACCATCTTTCTATTAGAGCGTGATTTACCAACCAGGATGGAGCGAATCGGGACCGTTACAATTCATACGTTCGGATCGATTTATTCGACGCATCAACGGGTAGAAGATGAACTGCAAAAACTGGGTCGTCGGAAGGGTGCTACCGGTGCGTATCGCATTCAACATGGCACCTACGACCATGACAAAGATGGATTAATTACGTACTTATTATTACGCTACACAAAATAAAGGCTTCCTATGACCCCCCTGTTCCAACAGATTATCACGTACGCCCTCTTGCCCACCGCTGCCCTGACGGGTGGGGGACTTCTGGCCCTGTTTATCCGATTTGGCGTTCAGGTCCGTTCGGCTATTCTGCATTTTGCCGCCGGCGTGGTCTTTTCGGTCGTGGCAGTTGAAATTCTGCCCGATATTGTGCGGCTGCATGATCCACTGTTAACAGTGCTTGGGTTTAGCGTGGGTATCGGGTTGATGCTACTGATCCGGCGACTGACCGAAACACCCGCAGAAACGACTGATAACCCAGCTCCAATAACTGGTCCGGCTGGTCAGTCATCCGCAGCGTTTCCCCTCGCCTTTTTGCTGGCCATTGGGGTGGACATTTTCATCGACGGGTTACTACTAGGAATCGGCTTTGCGGCCGGGGCGAAAGAAGGTATCCTGTTGGCCTTTGCATTGGGGGTTGAAGTGCTGTCCCTGGGACTGGCGACAGCCACTTCCCTAACCGAAGACGGCGTATCCCGGTCCCGCATCGTCCGGTTACTAGTCGGCCTGTCGGCTCTGTTTTTTGCCAGCACGGTCGGCGGAGCCACCCTCCTGCATAAACTGCCGGAAGCAGGACTGGACCTGGTGCTCTCGTTTGGTTTGGCGGCCCTGCTGTTCCTGGTTACCGAAGAGCTGCTGGTCGAAGCACACGAAGGTCCGGAAAAGCCTTGGCTGACAGCCACCTTCTTTGCGGGTTTTTTATTGTTTTTAATCCTGGGAATGGTGGCCTGACAAACCCCATGCTTAGTAACCCGACTGATTATGTACAAGATTATAAGCAATCAACCCGGTCGGCTGGCCTTGCTGGTGGCTGACTTCATCACGGCGGATGACTATTACGATCTGCGTCCCCTCCTGGATACCGCGCTGCACAGTGCTCCCTTCCCCCGGCTGTATTGGGAAATGGAATACTTCCGGGGCTGGCAACCGGACGAGCTGTGGCGGGATTTACAGTTTGACCTGACGGTCACGGCCGATTTTGCCCGCATTGCCGTAGTCGGTACAGCGGCCGATCTGTCGCTGATTACTCCCGCGATGGAAGCCATTTTTCGGGCTGAACGGCGCAGCTTTTCACCCGACCAGAAACTGCTTGCCTGGGACTGGTTTACCGAAGCGGAACCGGCCGTACCAGTTCGCCCTATTAGTTAACCAATGTGTCGAATGGACACGAATACTAACTTATTCCAACGCTGGGCCATTGGGTTCGACTACGTAGCCAACCGGATCACTCACCTGACGGGTAGTTCGGGGGCTTTCCTGACCGCATTTGGGGTAGTAGGTGTGTGGGCCCTGACGGGTCCGCTGTTCGACTATTCCGAAGACTGGCAGTTGGTGATTAACACCGGAACCACCATTATCACGTTCCTGATGGTCTTCATTATCCAGAACCGGGTCGCCGGAGCGAGCCAAAACAAAGAATCACTGGCTGTACAGCTCAAGCTCAACGAACTAATTGCCGCTACCAAAGGGGCTTCCAATCGGTTGGTGGCGGTGGAGAACCTAACGGATGACGAGCTGTCGGTGCTCTGCCAGCATTTACCAGACCATGGCCGAAGTGACCCGGCAGGCCAGTGACCTACGTAAATCCCATTCAGTGGAAGAAGCCATTGAGGAAGCCGAGCAGAAACTGGCTGATGAAGCATCATAAAAAAGGAAGCCCTTGGGTGTCGGAATGGGCACGTTACCAAACGGACGTTTATTAAATCAATCAGACCATTGAAAACGAAGTTTTGGCTATACCGGAACATGAATCGTACGATGCGAAGCGCTTCAGGAAGGCATCGTACCGTACGGTTCCCTGTCTTCATCGGCCAGACCAGTTTACTACTCGACTGCTGGAGTGCCAGTTTGGTGAGTTACAGTCAGACACTTCAGGTTTGTGATGCAAAGGGAACGGTTCGGACCTCGTTTGGGATCGGCGATCAGCTACAGATCGTTTTTCAGCCTGCGCCCTCAGCAATCCGCACGGTTTCCGGACAGCTTCGTCGCGTTGGGTCGGATTCGCTTACGGTAGTTAATTTTTCCGGCGACCCTCAGGGTGTTGCCGTGGCCCACATTACGGGGTTACGCCGGTTGCCCACCGTTCTGAACGGCCTAACGGCGGGGGTTGCCCTGGGGGGCACCGCCATCACGCTTATCGATAAACGAGACCTGCCGTCTGCGCCCCGGGCTGTCGTAAGCCTGCTCATTGGGGCGGGGGTTGGAGCGGGCATAGCCCTACTGGCTGCGGACCCGCCACCCAAAACGGGTCCGGCACCCACCGGAGCGGGGGTGGTCATTTCAAGTTCGCTAACGAACGCGGTACATGAAAAAAGAAAACACGTATCAGCCGAGACTATCGGCTTTATCCCGGTCCGTCATTGCTTTAGGCATTGGTACGCTGGTTTGGCTGCTAACGGTCGGGTGGTTCGGCTGGCAGACCCGTATCCTGCTGGCCTGGCTGGGGTACACACTAACCGTGCTGCTGCTCATTTGGCTGATTATCGGCCGGGCGGATGCCTGCCTGGCTGCTCAACGGGAAGACAATAGCCGACCAGCCATCTTTCTGTTTACTGTCGGCGGAACGTTGGTAAGTTTGCTGGCCGTTGTGGTGCTGCTGGGGTCGGTGAAAGGGCTGTCGGCACCGGAAGCCACGCGCCACGTTCTGCTGTCGGGCCTGACGGTCGTTAGTTCGTGGGTGTTGATGCACAGCACGTTCACGCTGCACTATGCCCACCTGTACTACTACGATGCTAATGATACCCGGCAGGTGGGGGGGCTGGACTTTCCGGGGATAGAATCGCCCGACTACCTCGATTTTGCGTACTATTCCTTTGTTGTCGGCATGACCTTTCAGGTATCCGATGTGGCCATTACTGCCAAACCGATTCGCCGACTGACCTTACTACACGGTGTCTTGTCCTTTGCGTTTAATACGCTCATTATCGCCCTGACGATTAACACCGTTTCCAGTCTGTTATAAGATGACAAACAAACCCGCGCCCTCCCATGCAAACCCTGCAATCGCTGATCCATACTGAATTAACCGAGGCTCAAACTGTTCTCAGCACGTTCATGGACAACCCGGCCAATCTGGTGGCCGTCGAAGCAGCCGCCCGCCTGATGGTCGGAGCCTTGCAGAACGGCCATAAAATTATATCCTGCGGCAACGGCGGTTCACACTGCGATGCCATGCACTTCGCCGAAGAACTGTCGGGCCGCTACCGCAACGACCGGCCGGCTCTGGCGGGACTGGCTATCTCGGATACAAGTCATCTGTCGTGCGTGGGGAATGATTACGGCTACGAATTTGTATTTTCCCGGTTTATTGAAGGCCTTGGCCGGGCAGGCGACGTCCTGCTGGCCCTGAGCACGAGCGGCCATTCGGCCAACGTCCTTCGGGCCGTGGCAGCGGCCCGTCAGCAGCAGATGGCCGTCGTACTGCTGACGGGTAAAGACGGTGGCCGACTGGCGGGACAAGCCGACATCGAGATTCGTGTTCCTTATTTTGGGTACGCTGACCGCATTCAGGAAGTACACGGCAAAGTCATTCACGTGCTGATCCTGCTAATCGAGCAATTGATGATCCCTAAACAAACGATTTCAACGGAGTCACCTGATTCCTTACCAAACCAGATTCCGCAACCATGACTCCGCCCGAAATCGTGCCCGCTTCCGCAGCAGGCCGTTTTAACAAGAACCTGCGTATCGTTTTCGCGCTCACATTTACCTATTTTCTGGTTGAAGTCGTCGTCGGCTACTGGACCAACAGTCTGGCCCTGCTTTCGGACGCGGCCCACATGCTCACCGACGTGATCGGACTGGCGCTGGCCTTATTCGCTAACTGGATGAGCCGCCGACCCATTACCGCCCGTCGAAGCTTTGGTTTTTATCGGCTGGAAATCCTGTCAGCCTTCGTCAACGCGCTGATTCTGATTGGCATCTCCCTGTATATTCTCTACGAAGCCTACAGCCGATTTCGTAACCCGCCGGTGGTCGACAGCCGTAATATGACGCTGGTCGCCCTAGTGGGCTTAGCCGTCAATGTCCTCGGTATTTACCTGCTTCGGCGGGGAGCCAAAGACAGCCTGAACGTCAAGGGCGCTTACCTGGAAGTAGTCAGTGACCTGCTCAGTTCAGTGGGGGTCATTATTGAGGGACTCGTGATGACCTACACGGGCTGGTACTACGCCGACCCGCTGTTCAGCGCGATCATCGGCCTGTTTATTCTGCCGCGCACGCTGTCGCTGATGATGGAATCAGTCAACATCCTGCTTCAGGCAACGCCCGACGACCTAGATGTATCCGACGTGGAGCAGACCATCAATTCGGTGCCGGGACTCAGCAACGCACACGACCTGCACATTTGGACGCTCACCTCGGGTATTGTGGTCATGAGTGGCCATGTCGTAGCCGATGCCTCGCTGACGAGTAGGGAACTGACGGGCCGCATCGGGGATGTGGCCGGTCGGCTGACGACCCAATACAACATTCAGCACATTGCTCTTTAACCCGAGCGGGCGGGCCAATGCACCAACACACTAACCAACTTATAAACCACTGCGAAGACAATACCTTACAACCACGATGATGCATCCTCATTCCATTTTGCTGGTTATGCTGGTAGTAGCAGCAGGCGGTTGCACGCCAGCCGATTCGACTGGCCCAGCCACCCTTACTTTTGCTTCGGTTCCGCTGCGGGCACCCGTTGAGCCGGGACTTATTGACGAAGCGTCGGGTTTGGCTGATAGCCGAACAATGGATGGGCACCTCTGGGTCGAAGAAGATAGCGGCAACCCGGCTCAGTTGAATTTACTGACAGCGGCAGGCAAATTGGCGGGGCGGCTTTCTCTGCCCGGCGTTGCCAATCGGGATTGGGAGGACATAGCCGTTGGCCCCGGCCCACAGGCGGGGCTTTCTTACCTGTATCTGGCCGATATTGGTGATAATGGTAAGCAAAACGACCAGAATTACATCTACCGGTTGGTAGAGCCGAAAACACTGAGTGATCCGATTACAGCCATTGACCGGATTGCATTCCGCTACGCCGACGGGCCGCGTGATGCCGAAGCAATCCTGCTCGATCCGCTTACCCGCGATCTGTGGATCGTAACCAAAGAGTCGCTCGCAGGCCGGCTTTATCATCTGCCCTATCCGCAGAGTACGTCCACCGTCTCGACGGCCATGTTTAAAGGTGAAGTGCCGCTGAGTCATGTCACATCGGGAAACATTTCCCCCGATGGTCAGCAGATACTGCTCAAGACGTACGTCAGTGTGTTCAGGTGGCCACGCGCCAGGGATGAAACCATCAATGGTGCGCTGCTGAAAGACAACCCTGCCCCGGTTACCTACCAGATCGAGCCGCAGGGCGAAGCCATCGCCTTCGACAAAGCGGGCAATGGCTTCTATACACTGAGCGAGCGGGCCAGTGCCTCTTCCGTTACGCTCAATTATTACAAACGTCAATAATCCGTCAAGCGTAAGAATATGCTATTGAACCGATCAATTCCTTTAACTTTTCTGCTGGGTAATATCCGCTACGAAGCCATATCGGTCTTTGTGTTTGCCAACCTGATATTTACCCTGCGGCACTTTTTTGGCTTAGAGAGTTTAGTAATACCACTGGCTATTCCGGCTCTGATGGGTACGTGCATTTCGTTGCTGCTAGCCTTCCGCACCAATCAGGCCTACGAACGCTGGTGGGAAGCCCGCGTGGTCTGGGGTGCCATTGTTAACGATAGCCGGACTTTGATTCGTCAGCTACGCACGTTCCTGCCCGATAAGGCCACGCCAGCGGAAACGATCCAGATTTTTGCCCAGCGCCAAATTGGCTGGTGTTACGTGCTGGGGCAATCGCTGCGGGGGCAACCTACCGAAGAGCTGGTGAACACGTATCTTCCCCTTATCGAACAGGCTCCTGTACTGAAAGCCCCGCACCGTCCGCTGGCCATCCTGCAAGCCCAGGCGGATCACCTGCGGCAGGTGTTATCGGATGGCTACCTGACCGACTATCAGCTGGTTCAGGTGGATAGCACCCTGACCCGGCTCACAGACTCGATGGGTCGGTGTGAGCGCATCAAAAACACTGTTTTCCCGAAAACGTATACGTTTTATCTCCAGGTTTTCATTGTTCTGTTTACGACCATGTTACCGTTCGGCTTCGTCGAGAATTTGTTTTTTGTTGAAGTTCCCGTTGTCACCCTAATTGCTTCGGCGTTTTTTTTGATCGAAAAAAGCGCCATCCAGTTACAGGACCCCTTTGAGAACCGGCCCACGGATACCCCCGTAACGGCCATTGCTACGACTATAGCCGCGAATCTTTCGCAGATGACTACCGGCTCACCCGTTGAAAAATCGGACGCGTCACCCGTTTATTTTGTTCTTTAATTAGTATGGTACAGGTTTATCACACTCTATTGGATTTAATGGGCGTATCAGTCGGGCTAGGCTTGATGGGCTGGTGTCTTTACCGTCTGGCAACCCTGTTTGGAATCGTTTCGGTCAGAAAGCGGGCAAAGAAGACGGGGAGTAAGCTCACTACAGACCTGAGTCAACAGTCGGGTAAGAAAGTTTCCACCAACTCGCAAAAGCGAACAGCTGCCAGTATATCTCGACAGTCGCTTTACAGCGCCCGAAAACACCGGGACTAATCCCCATTATAATTGGTTTACTCCATGATCCTACCCACGATGTCCAACCAAAATGATGAACGCAATCCTGTATGGAAGCTTAACGCTGAGTATACTCCACGCGCTGATTCCCAGCCACTGGTTGCCGTTCGTGGCCATCGGCCAAACCGAGCGGTGGAGCCTTCGGCAAACGCTGACCGTGACGGCCATTGCCGGGCTGGCCCACACCGTCAGCACGACGCTGCTGGGCGTATTGGTGAGTCTGGCGGGCTGGCAACTGGCCGAAAACTACCATAGCCTGTCCGAGCGGGCGATTCCGCTGCTGTTGCTGACCCTGGGCCTCTGGTACTTAATGCAACATATACGTCACCGGCATGTACATGACCACATCGACGCGGGAGTCGTTCGGAAAAACCGTTCGTTTTCGGCCCTGCTGCTGTCGTTAGGAGTAGCCATGTTTTTGTCGCCCTGTCTGGAAATCGAAGCGTATTTCCTAAGCGCGGGCGCGCAGGGCTGGGGAGCCGTGATGCAGGTAGCCCTGATCTACAATGTGGTCACGCTGTCGGGGATGCTGGGGATGGTGACACTGGGAAGGCGGGGCCTGAGTAGGGTCAATCCGCACTGGTTCGAGCATAACGAAAACCTGATTACCGGCCTGACGCTCGTTGGGCTGGCCGTACTTAATTTTTTCATCGAATTCTAATTAGACAATGGCAGACGACCATACCCACGAAGACGGTCACGATCACGGTGACGATGTCGAACTAATCGAAGAAGGCACCACACCCGCAGCCGACGCAGCTCCCGCTAAAAAAGGCCCTGAGCAAACCTGGCGTACCTACGCCCCTGCCGTCATCAGTCTGGTGCTTCTTTTGGGCGGTATCGCGCTGGATAATTATGCGGGGGCCGGGCCGACGTTTCGGTGGTTCAAAGACCCAATTCGGCTTATCTGGTACGTGACGGCCTACCTGCCCGTTGGCTGGCCGGTGCTCAAACGGGCCTGGAGCAGTATCCTTCGTGGCGACGTGTTCACCGAATTTTTCCTGATGGGTGTGGCAACGCTCGGTGCGTTTGGTATCCGCGAATACCCCGAAGGCGTGGCCGTGATGTTGTTTTATACCATCGGTGAATTGTTTCAGGATGCCGCCGTACTGCGGGCGCGTCGCAGTATCAAAGCCCTGCTCGATGTTCGCCCCGACGAGGTGACGGTACTCAAAAATGGACAGGCGCAAACCGTAAAAGCCGCGACGGTGGCTGTTGGCGATGTGATTCAGATTAAACCCGGCGAAAAAGTAGGGCTGGATGGCACCATGCGTTCTTCTTCAGGTACGTTTGACACGGCAGCGCTGACGGGTGAAAGCGTTCCCCGCACCATTGAAAAAGGGGAGGCTGTGCTGGCAGGCATGATTAACCGGCAGTCGCTGGTGGAGATGGACGTAACCACGCCCTATCAGGATTCCAAGCTGTCGCGGATTCTTAAACTCGTGCAACAGGCCACCGGCCGCAAGGCTCAGACCCAGGAGTTCATTGCCCGTTTTGCCAAAATCTACACCCCAATCATCTGTTTGCTGGCGGTGCTGATTACGGTCGTGCCGTATTTCTTTGTTGGGGATTACCAATTTGCTGACTGGTTGTATCGGGGTTTGGTGTTTCTGGTCATTGGTTGTCCATGTGCGCTGGTGATCTCCATTCCGCTGGGTTATTTCGGCGGCATTGGCGCTGGATCAAAACAGGGTATTCTGTTCAAAGGGTCGGTGTTTCTGGATTTGATGACGCAGGTCAAAACTGTTGTCATGGACAAGACAGGAACGTTGACCAAAGGCGTTTTCAAGGTGCAGGAGGTGAAACCAGTTGGTATCGACGCGGCCGAACTGACGCGTTTAACGGCCGCATTGGAAAGCAAATCGACCCACCCGGTCGCCACCGCCATAATTGAACATTCCGATAAAGGTCACGAGACGATGTCGGTTGAAGGCGTGGAGGAAATTGCCGGTCACGGCCTGAAAGGGACCGTAGATGGGAAAGAAATGCTGGCCGGTAACGCCAAGCTGCTCCGTAAATTCAACGTATCATTCGATGAAGCCCTGACCCAAATCCCCTTCACCATCGTCATGACGGCCATCGACGGGCAGTTTGCGGGTTATTTCACCATTGCCGACGAGGTAAAACCCGATGCTGCCGACGCGGTAAAACGGCTGAAGGCCGATGGTATCCGCACCGTCATGCTGTCGGGCGATAAAGGAGCAGTGGTCGAAGCTGTTGCCAAACAGGTGGGCGTGGATGAGTGGCACGGCGATTTGTTACCCGAAGATAAAGTTCGGGAAGTCGAACGTCTTAAAGCTGATTTAGCCGGTAACCCAAAGGCTAAGCTGGCTTTTGTCGGCGATGGGGTGAACGACGCGCCGGTCGTAGCCTTAGCCGACGTGGGTATGGCAATGGGTGGCTTAGGCTCCGATGCCACTATCGAAACCGCCGATGTGATTATTCAGAACGACGAACCGGCCAAGATTGCTACCGCCATTGACATTGGCCGGGCCACGCGCCGGATCGTGTGGCAGAATATCACGCTGTCAATGGTTGTCAAAGCCATTGTGCTGGTGCTGGGCGCGGGCGGGCTGGCAACCATGTGGGAGGCCGTCTTTGCCGACGTGGGCGTAGCGATGCTGGCCATTCTGAACGCCGTGCGGGTGCAGAATCTCAAGTTTAGGTAAATTAATGCGAGTAACCCCGTAGCGAATCTGCCACGGGGTTACTCGCATTACTTATTTTAACGCGAACTATGGGATTTTTGGTGATCGACTTTTTTATAACTCATTGGTTATCATAATTTTATCACTTATACGATAATTGCTAACGCGCGTGAGACACAAGGTATTGCGTCTCTACAATTTACCATCCCATGTAGCTATGCCAGGTAAGAAATCTGATTATCAGTAGTTTGGTTGGAATATATGAATCCCAAACCCCATAGTTCGCGTTATTTTAAATATTTTTCGATTACTCCCCGAATCTGTGGTCGGGTGGCGGCTGAGTTGTAGGCTCCTTTTAGGGAGGAGGTCGCTAAATCATCCAGTTCCCGACCTAAAACCATACCCTTCACCTGTCCGCGAAGAGCCACCGCCGGGCGATTGGCCAACACTTCATTCCAGACATTCCGTACATCAACCCAGTAGGTGCGCTGTTTGGCCCACCAGTCTTTAGCGGCCTGGCATTTGGTCTCATCGGTACGGGTGTATGCATTAATTCCTTTCTCCTGGGCCAGCAGTTGGTCCCCCGCTTCGGAGCGGATAATCTTATCATTATCCTGTTCATGCACATAGCCAGTGGCCGTGATTTCGTGGTGATTAGTTCGGCGCATCGCGTTATAATCGTGGCGTTTGGTGTATTCGCGACGGGGTAAGGGCGCATCAACCGTACTTTCCCAAAAGTGCCGCCCATCGGCATGAACCCAGGTGGCCGAACCTTCGTAACGGGGGCTGTCATCGACCTCAAACACCTGTTGTGTCCATTGTCCTTTGGCTTGGTCAGGAGTGAGCGTTTGCCGTTTCCAGGCTGCATTCTGGTCGAAGGCCAGCAACGACGTGTTTTGAAACAGCCAGTCTTCGCGCCAGTGTTTAATCACCATCGTGTCGGCGGCAACCAGCAGGTGCTGAATCACGAGTTTGCCGGGGCGTTCCTCATCCACAAAGACCCACTCGATGCCTTTGGCCGTGTATCGGTCTTTAAACGTGTACAGTTTGTCGGGCGAGAAGGTCTCGGCATACCGGAAATCAACCGCATGGCAACCGCATTGGCCTTTGATGGCCGCTATATCCTGCGGGTTAAGACTGGTTTGGGCGAAACTTGTGCTGATGGTCAGCAACGTAGCCAGTAGACTAGTTGTGTGTTGCATTGCCTTGCTGGAGTTGTTTAGGGTAAATTGGCGAGGTAAAATTATTGTTATTTAGACGAATTTAAAATAAATCATTGCATAATTTTGAATTATTCTAAATAGAGGTCAACTTTGCAGCGTCAATTCCGGGTGTTAATCATTCGGACCGGCGACGGCAAGTACGCTAAAATGGACGTACTGAGTTATTACCAGAACGCTCCAGCCACGCCCGATGCCAACAGCGTTCAGCGATATTACACGTTTCGCTACGTGTATCAGCCCGACGGCTCTACGAAACTCAATTGATTCCGTAGCCGGGCTTTATGCCAAAGTCCTCAGCGTGGCCGCTCATTCCAAACCAACTTATGGGGCGGGTGGCCCGCTCAGGCACCAACCAAAAACGCAGTAATCAGATTCGCCACAGCAGGCAACGTACCTATGAAGTATCTTTTCCATATTCTGATTTTTCTCAGTTTCAGCTTAGACGTGCTGGCCCAGACTGGTCAGATCACCGGTCAAACCACCCCGTCGGCTAATGTCTTATTGCTCAAAACACGTTTCGGTACGCAAGCCGATGCAACAGGACGGTTCAACTTAACCAACGTGCCCGTGGGCGAGTACCAACTCCGGGCTGGTGCCGTGGGCTTTGCCGAAGCCATTCAGACGATAACCGTTCGGGCCGGCGAAACCACGTCCGTAACCCTCAACCTGCTGTCGAGCGCGGCCTATCTGGAAGAAGTGGTTGTGACCGCCGGGCGCAGGTCCGAAAACGTGAATGAAGTTCCATCGGCGATGGTGATTGTGGGGCAACGGCAGATTCAGGAGCAAACCGCCATGAACGCCGACATCACCAACATCCTGCAATACACGGTACCCGGTCTGGCCGTTGGCACGGGTCGCACCTCCAACACCGGCCAGACCCTGCGTGGGCGGCAGGTGCTGGTGCTGATCGACGGAGTGCCACAGTCAACACCTCTTCGCAACGGCGGGCGAGATTTGCGGATCATCGACCCCTCGGCTATCGAGCGTATTGAGGTTATTAAAGGAGCTACATCTATTTATGGGAATGGTGCCGACGGCGGCATCATCAACTACATCACCAAACAGCCGAATGCAACCCGACCATTCACAGCCCAGACCTGGGCGGGGGTGACGGGGCAAGTGGGCGGAAGTTCGGCCCAAACCATCGGCTACCGGCTGAGTCAGCAGTTTACGGGCCGCACCAATAAGTTCGATTATGTGCTGAACGGCACCCTCGAACGTACCGGCCTGATGCGCGACGCAACGGGCGTACCAATTTCGGCGTTCTACAACACCGGCCAGATGAACACCGTCAACGTGCTGGCGAAGGCAGGCTATACGCTCAGCGACCGGCAGCGCGTGGAAGCGATGTACAATTACTACGGCTCCCGCTCTGATCTTCAATACGTTGACCAGGTGGGGGTATATGGCAAAACACCCACTATTGGCGTGCCAACATCGGGCGAAATCCCCGGCACTCCGCAGGGGACACCCTACAACCATAACGCCACGCTACGCTATCGCTATGACCGGTTAGTGGGCGGCACCGGCCTGGAAGCGATTGGTTATCTGCAATCGTTCAGGACAGTATATGGCTACGACGGGCAGTTTTTTGAGAACGGTGGGCAATCGAACATCGTCTCGAACAAAAAAGGCATTCGGCTCAACCTGAATACGCCCGTTTCGGTAGGGAACTCGCTGACGGGTGAGGTACTGTATGGGCTGGACCTGCTTAATGATCAGACGGCCCAGAAACTACAGGATGGCCGGTTCTGGACTCCCGACATGACTATGACCAATACAGCCCCTTTTGCCCAGCTCACGCTCAATATCTGGCAGCACCTGATTTTGAAAGCCGGGGCGCGGTACGAAAACCTGGGGGTGGTCGTATCGGACTTCACCACGCTGAAAACCTACAATGCTACCACCAAAAAGTACGATGGTGGCGTGTCGGTGCAGGGCGGAACGCTGAACTACGAGGCTCTGGTGGGAAACGTCGGGTTGCGGTATGCGGGCTGGCGGTCGTTTCAGCCATTTGCCGCTTTCTCACAATCATTCTCCATCAATGAACTGGGCCGAATTCTCCGCACATCCCAAAAATCCATTGTCTCCCAGTTGGAGACGAAACCGATTATCGTCAATAATTATGAAGCGGGAGTATCGGGGCAGATAGGGCGGTTTGTGCATTACGATGTAGCCGTTTATGAGAGCCGATCCGAGTTGGGTGCATCCTACCGAACCCTGCCCAGCGGGGTGTTCGAGATTGTTCGCGCCCCCGAACGGATTCAGGGTTATGAAGTGGCGGTAGATATTACACCGTTACGGTTTCTGGCATTCGGCGGTTCATACAGTTATCTCGAAGGCAAATCGGATACCAACAACGATGGAGACTACGAAACTTACCTCGGTGGCGACCGCATTAGTGCTCCCAAAACCACGGCCTATGTGCGGCTGCAACCAACCGCTACGCTTAGTCTGAACCTGAACGCGCTCATGGCCGGTAGCCGGGATCGGTTTAATCCGGCTGCCAACGGTACTTATGCTTACGGGCAGGCTCCGGTAACGGCGTACACGCTGCTGAATTTCAGTGGTTCCTACCAGCTAACGCCCAAAGCGGGTTTGACTCTGGGTGTAGAAAACCTGATCAACACTGATTATTACCCAGCCATTTCGCAGTGGGCCGCCCGCGCTGCCGACTACATCAAAGGCACAGGTCGGCGGGGCATGATTACGCTGAATTATCGGTGGTAAAATCACGTTAAGCTCATGAAAATCAGACAACTTATCAACAAACTTCACCTCGTTCTGGGCCTAGCATCGGGCGCGGTGGTGGTGGTGGTAGCCCTAACGGGCTGCGTTTGGGCGTTCGAGGAAGAAATTCGGTATTTTACCCAGCGAGAGCAGCTTTTTGTGACCCCGCAACCCACGCCCCGCGTTCCGGTGAGCCGGATAATGGTGACGGCCACCAAAAAACCGGCAAACCTTAACCAGATCCGGCTATTTGGCGACCCGACACGGGCGGTGCAGGTGTTCACCAAAGACAAACGGCTGCTAACCGTCAACCCTTATACCGGCCAACTTCTGGCCGACCACAATCAGGAAACGGACTGGCTGCTCGTCAACCTCAAACTGCACCGGACACTACTATTGGGCGACATCGGCAAGAAAATCATTTACTGGAATGCCTGGATTTTTTTGGCCATGCTAATGTCCGGCTTTGTGCTGTGGCTCCCGGCACGGCTGAGGCAACTCAGGAACGCGCTGACGGTGAAGTGGCAGGCAAAGGCAACCAAACGCACCTACGATTTACACTCGGTGCTGGGTTTTTATGCCATTCCGGGCCTGTTGCTGATCGTGATAACGGGCCTTGACATGGCTTCGCACGGCGAGAAAAAGAAAGAGAAATCTGTTGTTTATCAAAACCTTAGCTCTCCGGTGGTGGTTGACAAAGCAGTATCGTCGGTGCTGAAAACCGATGCATTTGAGACTGTTCGTGTGAACCTGCCCAAAGACAGCCTGAACCCGCTACGCGTAACGATAACTTACCCCACGGCGGGTCTGCGACGTGAAAGCGCGTTTGCCTTCGACCCCGCCACTGCCCGGCTTCTCGATGCGAAACGGTACGCGGAAATGACGTTTGCCCAACGGTTCTGGAAGTCGGATTACGAACTGCACACGGGCCGGATACTGGGTTTCGCTGGAAAATGCCTGGCGTTTCTGTCTGGTCTGATTGCCGCGAGTTTGCCCGTAACCGGCTTTCTGATCTGGCGTACCAAACGCAGGTCACAGCATCAAAAGCAAATGATCCCTCAGTCGCGCAAACCCATACAAGTTTAAATTTACTACAAACCAGTTATCATCATGAAAAATCGCCTTCTCACTACGCTTTTTGTTTTACTCCCTTTCTTATACTAATTTGAATTTGGTATGACGTATTTTTGAGCATGGACTACAACGCCCGAATTCGTGAATCCGTCGATGACCTGAAACAACTCGAAGCCCGTCAAAAGTTGGCCCGAAATCGGGACCGGATACGCTTTATCCGCCTGCTTAAAGACAACACCGCTCGCTCCCAAAAACAAGCCGGCCTGGCTATTGGCCTTGCTCAACGGCGGACTCAACGCCTTTGGCAAACCTATACCCAAAAAGGCATGACCGGATTGCTGGCACCAACTCAACCACCCGCCTTCGCTAAATTATCGGCCTACCAGATTGCCCAACTCCAGGCTTGGCTACGGCTTGATCAGGCACAAACATTGACCCATATCCAAGACTATGTCCAGCAGCGGTGGGCCATTACCTACTTGATTAGTGGCCTTAGTAAACTTTGTAAACGATTGCAAATCAAACCCAAAACGGCCCGCCCGGTCAATCGACGACAAGACCTGGCAGGCCGGGAGGCTTTTAAAAAAACTTTGCTGACTTAGTGCGGGCTTATCCCCCAGAAGCCATTTTTTTCCAAGACGAAATGCGCGTCGGCACCCGAACTGAGTTAGGTCGAAAGTGGGGTCCTTGCGCTCACCGCCCGCTTGGGCCAGTCCATATCGGCTATCAGTTTACCCATCTCTTTGTGGCTCTGGCTCCCTTGACGGGGCAGGTGTTTGCCATGTTTCTGCCTGAGCTGAACAAAGTTTGTTTCCAGCATTTTGGTCAACAACTCAATCAGGAGGTCAGCCAGCCAACGCTACTGATCGCAGACCGGGCTACAGCTCACCAAGCTAAATTGCTTACTGAGACGCATTTAGTGTTGACTCATTTACCAACTGCGTGTCCTGAACTAAATCCGGTAGAGCGTTTTTTTGAGGAACTGCGTCGGCAACTCAAAAGTCGCGTTTTTGATTCTTTGTGGGAGGCTCAGGTGTGCGTCGAGCGAGTTTTACAAATCTACCTTGATAGCCCTGAGCGAGTAATCCAACTAGCCGCTTATCCGTACATCAGAAATACGTCATAATCAATTCAACTTAGTATTAGTACAGGCCCACGGCTATTAACTCGAATTAGTTGGTAACGGCAAGCCCGGCGCAGACGTAACCGTGAAAATTTTCTTTGGCGAATACGAAAACAACATCCGCGAGAAGGGTGCGTCTCTGGCAGGCATGAAGAAGTTCCGGGCCTACGTAATCGACCCTGCCGGGCAACAACAACCTATTGCGCTCACGCAGACCGAAACCTGTTGGGAGGGCCGGTTTAAACCTACCAAATCCGGTCACTATCAGGTGTTTGGTGTAAATGATACCCGCGATGTACAGGACTGGACCAGGCACGGACTCGGCGTGGTTCGCCCCATCGAATACCTCCGCGCCGACTATATGGCGGGTAGTGGTATGGCTGCTGCCAACGCCAAACCACAGACTGATCTGGATGTTTTGGCCCGCAACGAAAGTGGGCAGGTGGTGCTGACGGCCTTTGCCAAACGGCAGCCGCTGGCCAAAACCAAACTCACCATTCAGAACCCGCAGGGCTGGGAAAAGATGCTGACTACGGATGCTGGGGGCGTGGCCCGCTTCACCCCGTCGGGGCCGGGTTTGTACATTGTCGAAGCCGGGCAGATGGACAAAACCCCCGGTCAATACCAGGGCAAAGATTACCCCGCCATCCGCACGGCTTACGCGCTGACTGTGAAGGTCGATTGATCCGGGCTACCGGGTACGTTGCTGGTTTTGCCAAAAATCGCCAATAAAAAAGGACGCATCATGCCGACACGTCCTTTTTTGTTGATACGTTGGTCTGTTTGGTCAGGCAATGGAATCGCTGTGTTCTTTGTCGTGACCTTCGGCATGGTGTTCAGCCGCCGCTTTGGCGTGATGATCGGCCAGATTATGGTGTCCCTGCGCCTGATAGGCTTCATGAGCTTCTTTCTCATGCTCGTCCGCTTCGTGGAGTTCCTGCGCTTTCTGGTGGTGCTTAGCGGCTTCGCCGAAATGATAAGCGGCTTCCTTGTGATGATCGTGTGCCATGATAAACTGAGTTTTGTTGTTTTCACTTAACTTCTTTCTTCTGCACTTGTTTTAAAACTGATCCGCCGGAACTGGTCTAACGCAACTTATTTATCAAAAAAAATCAGAAACCGGAATCGCTCGCTTTATAGTTCTTAACCTGGTTGTTGTATGGAAAGCATTTATTGGTCTTACGGCATGTATTCCTTTTTTATCGGTGTCCTGATTTTCTGCATTGTGCTAGTTGGTCATCGCTGGCGAAACCGACGACGTTAGTTGGGGGATCGGGGTAAAACAGGATGTCCATACCCTAATCTTTTACAACCAAACCTTCAGGCGTTGGTTAAGCAACAGAAACAAAACCTATAAGACCATGCACCAGCATAAAGACGCTCTGGATGATACGCTCATCCAGACATTGATCAATTGCGCCCGCGCCTGTGACTATTGCGCAACAGCCTGTTTGCAGGATTCCGACGTACAAATGATGAGCCGTTGCATTGCCCTTGACCGGGACTGCGCCGATATTTGCTTCCAGGGAGCCCGGCTTTTAGAACGAAACGCCGAAATAAGCCATCAGTTCCTGATCATTTGCGAAGAAATCTGCCGGATGTGCGCGGATGAATGTGGCAAACACGATCACGACCACTGCCGGGAATGCGCCGACGCTTGCCGGACGTGTGCGGAAGCCTGCCATCAGCATCACGAAAAAATTACGCAGGCATAAACGCGACCGACCTTATGGCAACTAATCAGCACAGCACCCGTTTAGCCGAACCACGCCTTCACCAGGAAGGCGAAATTTTACAAGCCTTCGATACGGTACTTAAACGAGTACCCCTTGCCCTGGAGGAACCAATTCGTCAAAGCAGTGTACAGGCTCTTAACCAGATACTGGCTGATAGCATGACACTACGTGATCTCTATAAAAAGCATCACTGGCAGTTGGTAGGGCCTACATTCTATCAACTTCATTTGCTGTTCGACAAGCACTATGAGGAACAGGTCGAATTAGTCGATGCCATCGCGGAGCGGATACAGCTTTTGGGTGGATTGAGCATCGCGATGGCTGCAGATGTGGCCGAGATGACCAAAATTCCCCGCCCGCCACGTGATCGGGAAGAAGTGCCGGTGCAGATTTCGCGCCTATTGGATGCCCACGAGTTGCTGTTAACCGAGGTTAGGGAGGCTGCCAAACAGGCGGATGAAGCGGGTGACGACGGTACCAACGACCTGCTGGTTAGTCAGGTACTACGGACGAACGAACTACAGGCGTGGTTTGTATACGAACATGTCGTTGATACGCCCCTGACCAAAGCTGAATAGTCATAGTGGAGGGCTAGTGTGAAGCCCTGAATTGCCCCGCCCGATCAGCTCGCCGTGGTGATTATAGAGCAAAAACCCCCGGCTGCTGCCACAGTAGCGGCACAGATGCAGCACGAACACTTCCTGCTCGCGCTGTCGGGCCTGATGCACCTCCCAGCCGTAATGATACGGTGACCACGATTGGGCGTTTTGAATCTTCTGGTTTAGCCAGCATAGCTTACGAACGGGCTGATCGCACCAGTGTCGGTGCGTATCGGGCGGATTCAGCAGGTGTGGCTGCCCCTGACCAATCGACAGGGACAATGCCAGACAGTACAGCAATTTCATGGCAACGGGGTTTAGGAGTACACATAGCCAGGACGTTGAGATTAGGCAGACTGGGGGGGCTATGTGTACTCCTAAACCCCAATTGGTTAGAAGTACGTAGAAAAACCAAACTGAAACCCGGCAGTACGAGCGGGCGGGTTGCCCAGCAGGTCGGTTTGCCAGTGGTAGCGGTAGTTGGCCCGAATCACCGTCGTAGGCGACGGGCGGAAGCTCAGACCCGGCACGATGGCCCACAAATCATCCCGCAACGGATCGCCCGTCTCGGTGAACGTACCTACGTTGTAATCAACCCGCTCGACGCGCAGGGCCGCGTTGACGACCGCCTTTTTCCAACCAAACATAGTTTTTTTCACCAGCGGATGCACGATGTCAACCCAGCCACCCTGCTGCATTCGGCCAAACTGCTGGGTGTACGTCGGGGGTACGTCGATGCTGGCCCATACGAACTCGCTGTTGATGAACGTACCCGTAGGCAGGGTCGTGTTGAAATCCAACGCCCACACATCAACCCGCCGACGCTGATCGAGTACCAGTCCATCAACCTGGAATTTGTTGTACACCCCGCCCATCCATGATAAGCCAATTTCACCCCATTTCCGCCGTTTAAAAGCCGTTTTGAGCGTAACTAGCGGCACCCCATTGAAGCTCTCATCGAAGCGGTCGCGGTTGGCTTTGGTGGCGGGCAGAAACGTGCGGTTCTGGGTATTGGCGATGATCTGATCGTCGAAGCCATTGGTCAGGTACGCTTCGTAAGCCCACACCCAGTTGGCGGTGTATTTCTTACCGAACAGCCCAAAGCCCACGTTGCTCCAGGTGGATGGAATGATGGTAATTGACGAAATGGGCCGGTCGATGAATTCCCACTTAGGCCCATCGTGGTTCTGGTTGAAGGAGCCTATCGGGTTCATAATGATGCCCCCGCGCAGGTTCAGCAGCGGAGTCAGTTCGATGTCCATCGCGGCAAACTCAATGTTTATTTCCTTCGTGCCATCCTCAAACTCAATCTCGGAAAGAAACTTGATCCGCCGGTTGATAGTCGATGCCAGGAAGATAGTCATCCGTCGGGCCTGAAACGAAAGACCGTCTGTCACCCCATCGGTCTGCATATACTGGCTGTTGGCTTCCAGATAGCCCCCAATCGACACGGGTGCCTTCGTCGACGTAAGAAAGGGTCGGTCATAGGTAGCATCCATGTTGATCTTGAGTGCTCCCTTTTCCTGCTTACCCTTGCGAAGCGTCGAATCCCGGTAAAATAGATCGGCAAACGCTTTGGGCATGGGGGTCGAATCAGATTCCATCGGCTTGGGTACGGTCACCGCCGAAGCCGCCGTAACCGAGGTCGAAATGGGTCGGGCCGCGTCAGGCTGTGCATGGGCAGCCACCTGTATCAAAAGAGGCCCAATCAGAAAATAGAGTGTTCTCATAATCAGGCGATATTGATGTAGATGTACTGTTCGTCGGTTGTCACACTGTAGCGTTTAAGGCTATCCTCGGCGGGGCCTTCTGTTACCCGCCCATCGGTGTCGTATTCGCTGCCGTGGGCCGGGCACGACAAATAGCCGTCGTGGGCGTTGAGGTCATTGCCCTGATGGGTGCATTGCATCAATACCGCCGTGTAATTGTCGCCCCCAATCCGGCGCAGGTAAATCGGGTGAGTCTGATTTTTCATTTCGACCACCATAAACGGGCGTTGCCGTTTGCCGTTGGGGTCAAGGTCAAACTCTTTCTTGCTGATCTGAATAGCCCAGCCTTTGATGCGTGGAGCCTGGGCGTAGTAAACGCTCGCACAGCTCGTCAAGACGGCTGTCAGCACTGATGTACTCAGGCAGGCCATTCCACAGGTCTTCAGAAAATCCTGCCGGTTTAGTATCATTTCTTTTTTCATGAGCGGAAGGCGGTGAGGTTACAGAGAATCTAAGAAACGAAGTAGTTTGCCGCGTTCGGCTTCGGCCAGTTTAGCGTATTTTTCCACGCTCCGGCTGGCTTCGCCCCCGTGCAGGCGGATAGCTTCGTCTACAGAGTGGGCGCGACCATCGTGGAGCAGGAACACCCGCCCCCCCTGCGAATTCTGCGACAGGCCCAAGCCCCAAAGGGCGGGGGTCTTCCATTCGGTGGTTTTGGCCCTTCCTTCGGTATAGCCGTCGTCAAGGCCCGCGCCCATATCGTGAAGCAGCAGGTCGGTATAGGGCGCAAACGTCTGGTCCGACAGCACAGCAATGTCTGACTGGGGCGTTTTCCAGTCGGGTGTGTGGCATTTGCCGCAGTCCAGACTGATAAACAGTTGCTTACCCGCTACTACCATCGGGTCGGTGGGGGTACGCTGCACGGGTACTTTCAGTGTTCGGAGGTAAAACACGACCGCGTTGACTTTCGCTGTAGATACTTCGGGGTCATCTACTCCGTCGCCCGCCTGCCCCGAAACAGAGTAATTGATCGGGTCTTCAGAGTCGAATTCGGAGGTAATCCCCATATCCTGCTTGTAGGCATTCACGGTCTGATGCAACAGGTCGATGGCAGCCGCTTTTTTACCAAACCGCCCGACGTACTGCCCGTTGTGTGGTTTGTGAAACCACTGAGGTTTAAAATAATCGGGGGCATCAATCCAGTTCGGTACGCCCGATATACCATCTCCGTCTTTATCGGTGGGGTCGGCGTTCGCCAAAATCTGGGCATCCGACAGCGCACCCAGCATACCCAGGCCCGTGTTGGCGGGTGGAGTAAATTTAGAGAAAGCTGCACCCGCAGGTAATAATTCGGCAGTATGGCCCGGAATAGCCCGGTTTTGCAGTTGTGGCCCACCCCGCTCCATAAACTGGTTGCCTGTGTCGTCGTGCTGACCAAACCGAACCAGCGTGGTAAAGGGTGTTCCCTTGCCGTCTCCCGCGTGGCAGGAACCGCAGGAACTGGCGACAAACGTAGGCCCTAAGCCCGTGGCCGGGGTAAAAATTTCGTCGTTGAAAGCCACATCCCCCGCCAGAAACAGGGCATTCTGTTCTGGGGTTAGTTCGGCAATCGGCCCGTCGAGCAGGGCATCGTCGGCAGGAGCTGCTGGCAAGAGAGCCTCGCAGGCCACCACGCCAAATACGACTGCCGACAGGAACAGATACAGTAGTGTTATCTTCTTCATCAAAAAGCAGGAAAAAGGTGAATACAGTGGCACAGTACACCCCGGTCGTCATGAACCATTGGGCTACTGAGTGCCAGAACCAGACCTGAAGGGCCTGTTAATGCCGGAAAGAGAGCGAAGCGGGCGGGCCGCGCAGCGTGGGCCGGGCCATGCATACCGTTCGTATCCCGTATGTAGGGGCAGCAGGAATGGAACGGATAATAAAGCGCACCAATAGCAGCAGAAAGGCGATCAGTAGCGCAAACGTGGGTACGAACGCTGCGTTGCTGACCGCATCCAGCAGGAGCAATTCGTGGGTCGTGTGCGGGTTAGCCGACAACGGACACGATCGCCCGGCGACACGGTTGTTAAAGAGGTTGTAGGGGTGCGCGTGGGTAACAATCTGCCCATTGGCCAGGCGGTGGGAATGCCGGAACACCACCGAGTTGATTTGCATCAACAGTAGTAAGCCCAGCAGGAGCCGGGCTATTCGTTGCCGTATGTTCTCTCGTGCTAACAACTGAATAGCAATCCGCCAATAATGTATTAACCCATTTTTCTATCCTCATAACAAACCGAGTAGAAAAAAGTTTAGATTCACCTAAACTTATATTTAGATTCGTAAGTAAACGATTAAATAGCACTTGATTTTACCCTAAAAAATGGCTTTAAACGCCATTCGGTCCAATCTACTGAAAATTCGTGTAGGTACAATTTCGTATGCATTCAACGTTAGCGTACATTGCACTATACAGGATGTACCCATCTCTATCTGAAATGAAAATTCACTATCAACTGGTAGCTATTTTACTCATCTCTGTCGGCACAATGGCCACGCGCAGTAAGCACACAACTTACTCAGACACGTACAAAGTGGATGTATTGAAAAGCAACCTGCACTGGAAGGCCAGGAAAGTGACGGGTGAGCATATGGGTACGGTAAAGCTTGCCGATGGCGCATTGCAATTCGATGATCGTAAGCTCACAGGCGGACAATTTACGTTCGATATGAATAGCCTTGTCTGCTCTGATCTGATCGATCAGGAATACAACGCTAAACTGATCGGGCATCTGAAGTCCGATGATTTCTTTTCGACGGGCAAGCACCCGACCTCCTCGTTTACGATCACTAAGGCGATACCGAAGGGAACCGCTACGTACCTGGTGACGGGTAACATGCGGATCAAAGGGATTTCTAATCCCCTAACGTTTCCCGTTCGGGTGAAACAAGATGGAGCCACGGTAGAAGCGCAGGGCAAAGTGACGCTCGACCGAACCAAATACGACATCAAGTACGGCTCGACATCTTTCTTTGACGCCCTTGGCGACAAAGCGATTTACGATGATTTTGATATTGAACTGAAACTAACAGCCAACAAGTGAGCTTTTGCCGATTAACTCTATAAACGAGATAAGTTTTAAACCACTTTGTTCCGGTGTCTTGTCCTGATCGGAATCGGACGTTTTTGTGGATGCGTTTAGCGGTAGTTCACATTGATGCAATCCATTCATTTATAACAAAATGACGAGTTCATTAAATTACATTAGCTACCCATTTATTGACCGAAAATGGCCGGATGGGTTAGTGGTATGCCTGTACGGATATAAACATATTTATCACGTGAGAAAACAGTATGTACCATTCATCTGAAGCCTAACAAAGAGGTTTTGAACTATTTTCAACGCATAGGGTAACTGATCTTACTGTACTCATAAAATCACTACATTTTATCTACAATCACATCCAGCTACCCAAACCCTACACCACCTCGGATTTGTTGCTAATCGGCCCAAAGCTTGACCTCTCCTTTTCGCGGGCTTTCTTTCTGACAGCCTACCTACAATGTAATAACCAGATCAATATATCATTACCAACATCCGGTTTCAGTGCCGGTTTAAACCCATTAGCAATCTATACATCGTCTTGACGGTAATTGCTACGCCTACCAAGCTACAGACGACCAACGGCGGGTTGTATGGGCGTTTCAACCCATGAACCGGGCACGGGTTCTGAAACTAACCGACTGGTTGAATCTCTAAAGTCTGGCGCGTTTAAATTTAATTCAGAATTTGGCTTTACTTTTAGAAGCACTAATCTGCTCATCGAGCCCTTTTCTACTTACGTATGCAACGCAGAAACTTCCTTCGCTCCGCCGTTGTTGCCACGGGCACCATCCCCCTTTGCACAACTTCGGGCGTCAATCCAGACGCCTTACCAGGCATCGGAAAAACACCCGCCCTTTCCCAGGCCGATCAGGATGCTATTGCTACGGCTCTTGGCAAAAAAGGCACTTACAACGAAGCCCAGGCTACTTATTCGGTGCCGCTGCCCCGTAATGATCTGAGCGTAACGGTGAAAGGTGAATCCGTACCAATTCCGTTTGGGTTTGGTGGCTGGGTAGCCTTCAAGAAAACGCTGGACGGCAAACAGACCGTGATAATGAGCGATACGGTACTACTCGAAGCCGAAGTAAACCCGTTGATCGACGCGGCCCACACAGCAGGGCTGGAAGTAGGGGCCATACATAATCACTTTTTCTACGAACAACCGCGCATTTTTTATATGCACCTGCACGGCCTGGGCGATACGGCCGAACTAGCCAGAAAGTATGCCCAGGCAATCCGGGAAACTAAACTGTTTCCGGCTAACCAGCCTGCTTCGACTCCTTCCTCAGCACAAACCAGTAGTAATGCCACCCCAGCCGCGACGGGTACGCCCCAGGCGGGTATGCCCCTAACCGGTAAGGAATTGTTTGACTTACCCGTACTCGATGAGCTGATCAAGTATAAAGGTGTAGTCAACGGCCCGACATACAAATACACCATTGGCCGCGACGACCTGACGGTAACGGACATGGGAGCTGAGATGACAGCCGCTATCGGTCTGAACACCTGGGCATCGTTTGCGGGTAAACAGGATGCGGCTCACATGGCTGGTGACGTGGCCATGCTGGAAAGCGAAGTGAACAGCGTCATAAAAACACTGCGCAGTCACCGCATCGAAGTTGTCGCCTTGCACCATCATATGCTTGGCGAACAACCCCGGATCATTTTCCTGCACTACTACGGGCGTGGTCCGGCAACTGAACTGGCCAAAGGGTTCCGGGCCACGCTGGACCAGTTAGGCAAGGGCAATCAAGGTGGTATGCGACATTGATTACCTTTTAACCAAAAGAAATGACCATGTGGATGGGAGGGCGTATCCGGAAACAGAAACTGACCGGGCCTTTGCTAATCGGTGGTTAGACCGATTGACAAAGGCAGCAATCAGAGCGTCGCAGTTGATTTACGTGGCCATGAGTCAGCGCTACTTTCAACCGTCGATGTGCCATTCGCAACACCAATTGCTTATTATTGCTATCTTTGCCCGTAATGTTGCGCCTGCTCACCATCGGAATCAGTCTTTACCTCTCGCTGTTCAGCTTACTGCCAGTGTCGATATGGGAGGAGTGCGCCAAACTACCGGAGCTATATCAGCATTACCAGCTTCACCGGCTCGAAGAACCGGACCACTCATTTTTGGACTTTTTGGCCGAGCACTACGGCGACAGGGGGGATCACCATGCCCCCCACCACGATCACGCTAAACTTCCCGTCAAAGCCGCCCATTCCGGCGCCGATGCAGGCTGGGCTCCGGTTTACCTGCCCGGCTCTCCTTTTTGGACTAACGCGCTTTGTGCAAGTCCCGTAATAGCACCCAAAACTGGGTTTCATTACCAATCGGCCGCGCTCCCTGAGCCGACGCTTTCCTTCTGGCAACCGCCCAAAATCAGTTAATTGTATTGACGCGTACCAGTTACTCCGATCCCTCCAGATCGGAGTAACTGGCTTTGTCTTACTCTTCAATTGATGTAGCGATGCTCAATCATATTATTCTATTTTCCATTCGGAACAAACTCATCGTGGGTCTGCTTACCGTAGCCCTGATTATATGGGGAGGCTGGTCGATCACCCAACTACCCATCGATGCCGTTCCCGACATTACCAACAATCAGGTACAGGTCATTACGACCAGCCCCTCGCTGTCTGCGCCCGATATCGAACGGCTGGTGACCTTTCCCGTCGAAATTGGCTTAGCCAACCTTCCGGGCCTGATCGAACTGCGCTCGTTTTCGCGCTTTGGGCTGTCTATTGTTACGGTCGTATTTCGGGACGATATAGACGTGTTCTCGGCCCGCCAGCAGATTTCCGAGCGGCTGCAAAACGTGGTCAGCCAGATTCCGCCCGGTGTGGGTACGCCCACGATGGCCCCCGTCACAACGGGCCTCGGCGAGATTTTTCAGTACACGGTCGTACCCAAAAAAGGCTACGAGCAGAAATACCCGCTCACCGAACTGCGTACGATTCAGGACTGGATAATCCGGCGTGGGCTGCTGGGTACGCCCGGCGTGGCCGACGTGAGCAGCTTTGGCGGCCTGGTCAAGCAGTATGAAATTGCGGTGGACCCCGACAGGCTGCGGAGCATGAACCTGACCATTACCGACCTCTTCGATGCCCTCGAACGCAACAACCAGAACACCGGTGGAGCCTACATCGACAAGAAACCCAACGCCTACTTCATCCGCTCCGATGGTCTGATCGGTAGCATCACCGACATCGAAAATGTGGTGATCAAACTCAGTGGCCAACCCGGTCAGATGAATGCACTACCCATCCGTATCCGCGACGTGGCTACCGTACAGATTGGCAGTGCCGTACGCTACGGAGCCGTGACCCGCAACGGACAGGGCGAAGTGGTGGGGGCCCTGGTGATGATGCTCAAAGGCGAGAACTCCGCCAAGGTAATCAAGCTGGTGAAGGCTAAAATTGCTGACATCCGTAAAACGCTGCCCGAAGGCGTTGAGATTATTCCCTTTCTGGACCGCACCAAGATGGTAGACAGCGCCATCGGCACCGTGACCAAAAACCTCGCCGAGGGTGCGCTGATCGTCATCTTCGTGCTGGTACTGGTTTTGGGTGAATGGCGGGCGGGCTTCGTGGTCGCTTCCGTCATTCCGCTGGCACTGCTCTTTGCCATTGCGCTGATGAACATCTTTGGCGTGTCGGGCAACCTGATGAGTCTGGGGGCCATTGATTTCGGCCTGATTGTGGATGGGGCCGTGATTATTGTCGAAGCCACGCTGCACCATATGCTGCTGCGCAACCGGGATAAAACCCTCACTCAGCTTCAGATGGACGAAGAGGTGTTCGAGTCGGCCAGCCGGATTCGGAATTCAGCCGCCTTTGGCGAGATTATTATCCTGATTGTGTACCTGCCCATTCTGGCCCTATCGGGGGTGGAGGGGAAGATGTTCCGCCCGATGGCCCTGACGGTGGGCTTTGCTATTCTGGGGGCATTTATTCTGTCGCTGACCTACGTGCCCATGGTCTCCTCGCTGGTACTCAGCAAAACCATCCGGCATAAGAATACGTTGTCCGACCGGTTCATGGCCTGGCTGCACCGGGGCTATGAGCCGCTGATTATGCGGGCGTTGCGGTTCCGGATACTAATTCTGGCGGTGGCGGTTTCGTTATTAGCCATCAGCGTATTTCTGTTCACGCGCATGGGTGGTGAGTTTTTACCAACGCTGGACGAGGGCGATTTTGCCGTGGAAACCCGCGTCCTGACGGGTAGTTCGCTGAGCGAATCGGCCGACGCGACCACCAAAGCCCAACGGATTTTAATGAAACAGTTTCCCGAAGTGGAGCAGGTGGTGGGTAAAAGCGGTTCCGGCGAGATTCCAACCGACCCCATGCCCATCGAAGCCTCCGATTTGATGATTATTCTCAAGCCAAAGTCCGAATGGACCAGTGCCGGTAGTCGCGAGAAACTAGCCGAAAAAATGGCCGAAGCCCTGTCCGTCATCCCGGGCGTAGCTTTTGGCTTCCAGCAGCCGGTGCAAATGCGATTCAACGAACTGATGACCGGTGCCCGCCAGGACGTAGCCCTGAAAATCTACGGCGAAGACCTGGGCGAACTGACCCGGCAGGCCGAGAAGGTGGGTAACCTGATTGGGGGCATCGACGGAGCCAAAGACCTCTACGTCGAGCAGGTCGAAGGCTTGACCCAAATCTTAGTCAAACTCAACCGCGATCAGATCGCTAAATACGGCCTGAACGTCGCCGATGTGAACCGCACGATCAACACGGCCTTCGCCGGGCAATCGACCGGTCAGGTATACGAGGGCGAACGGCGGTTCGATCTGGTGGTACGGTTATCGGCTGATAAACGCCGGAGTATCGACGATGTGCGTACCCTCTACGTGGCAACGGCCACTGGCCAGCAGATTCCGTTAACACAACTGGCCGACGTGACCATGGAACAGGCACCCAACCAGATCCAGCGCGACAATACCCGTCGGCGCATTACGCTGGGCTTCAACGTGCGCGGGCGGGACGTGGAAAGTATCATCACCGAGTTGCAGGGCAAAGTAGCCCGGCAAATCAAGTTGCCACCCGGCTATTCGATCACCTATGGCGGGCAGTTCGAGAACTTAGTCGAAGCCAAACGGCGGCTGGCCATTGCCGTACCAGGCTCACTGGCCCTGATTTTCGCCCTGCTATTTTTTACCTTCCACTCGGTTCGCCAGAGTTTTTTGATCTTCACTGCCATTCCGATGGCGGCTATCGGGGGCGTGTTTGCCCTGCTGCTGCGGGGAATGCCGTTCAGTATTTCGGCGGGGGTGGGCTTCATCGCCCTCTTCGGCGTGGCCGTACTCAACGGTATCGTGCTGATTGCAGAATTCAACCGGCTGCGGCACGAGGAAGGACTAACCGACTTTAGAGAGATTATCCGGCGGGGTACCCAGGTGCGGTTGAGGCCCGTGATTATGACTGCACTGGTTGCCTCGCTGGGTTTTATCCCGATGGCCCTATCAAACTCCGGCGGGGCCGAAGTGCAGAAGCCACTGGCGACAGTGGTCATCGGCGGCTTGATTACGGCCACCCTACTGACGCTGTTCGTGCTGCCCATCCTGTACACCTATTTCGAGCGTGGACTGGAGCGGATCGACCCTAAAAAACCGATACCGTCGGGAATAACGAACCGTTTGGTCATGATTGCCACTTTGGTGCTGGCCGCTTTAGGAGTTAATGCCCAATCCCCCGCCATCCGGGCCGTTGGTCTGGATCAGGCCCTTCAGGAAGCGGCTACCCGTAACGCCCGGCTCCAAATTGGCGGCCTTCAGGTGAACCAGCAGCGGGCCCTGCGCCAGAGTGCCTACGACTATGGCCGCACCACCATCAGCAGTACACTGGGTCAGTTCAATAGCCGAAAATTTGACAATGGCCTGACCATCAGCCAGATTTTGCCCAATCCGGCCCTGTTGCGTCGGCAGGCCGATTTGGCCGACGCCACCATTCAGGGTCGGGAAATGGCCGTGGGCGTGAGCCGCAATGAGGTGCAGTACGATGTCAAATCGGCGTATTATGCCGTGCAGTACTGGCACGAACGGGAAGGGCTGCTTCGGCAGCAGGACTCCGTCCTGGCCGAGTTTGTGCAGGCGGCTAATTTGCGCTTCCGGGTGGGCGAAACCGGCTCACTCGAAAAGGCTACCGCCGAAAGCCAACGGGCCGACGGACTGGTTCGGCTCGCCCAGAATACGGCTAACCTGGCTGCGGCCCGTACCCGGCTTCAAACCGCGCTCTACAGTACGGATGAACTGGAGGTGGCACCCGGCCCACTCACCAAACGGAAATTGAGCGTAGTCGTGGATAGCAGTGGTACGACCAACAATCCGCTGCTGGCGCAACTTCGGCAGCAGATCGTGGTGGCCCAACAAAGCCGTCGCGTGGAGCAGGCCCGGCTAAAACCCGAGTTCATCGTGGGATTGTCCACCCAGACCATCATCGGGACGCAAATCTATGATGGCAACGAGACCTACTACGGTCCTGGACATCGGTTCGTGAGCGGGCAGATTGGGGTGCTGGTGCCACTGCTGGCCAAACCACAAAAGGCCCGGATCGAGGCCGCCCGGTTGGGTGAACAGATCGCCCAAACCGAACTGGCGACCCAGCGACGGGCTTTGCAGCAACAGGGCACACTAGCCTTTCAGCAGTACGAACAGTACCGCACGGCGCTGGCGTATTATGAGCAGAACGGCCTGGCGCAGGCCCGGCTAATTCTGGACAACGCCCGCAAGGCCTTCGGGGGGGGCGACATTGGGTACGTGGAATTTTCGCTGGCCCTGCAACAATCGCTGACCATCCGGGCCAGTTACCTCGATCTGCTCAACCAGTACAACCAGTCGGTGCTTTACATTGAATACCTGCTCGGCCAGCCCTGATCCCAATTTATTCATTTTTCTCCCAATCCGTCGATCCATGAAACGTCCCGTTTTTTTTGCCCATATAGTTCCATTTCTGTACACGCTGGTTGTTGCGGTCAGCTTTATCGGTTGCAGTGGCAGCGAAAAGTTCGCCGATGACTCATCGGCGAAGCAACCCGCGTCCACCGCTGATTCAACTGAATCACCAGACGCCGGTTCGCCGACCGTTGTAAACCTGACGCAGGCACAGTACACCATTGCTGATATTCAACTGGGCCAGCCCGAATCGCGGACGCTTGGCACGATGCTGAAGCTGACCGGGGTTCTCGACGTACCGCCCCAAAGCCGGGTGAGTGTATCGATGCCGGTCGGGGGCTATATCCGAAGCATTAAGCTCGAACCCGGCGCGAAAGTCCGCAAGGGGCAAACGCTGGCCGTGCTCGAAAATCCTGAGTTCATCCAGTTGCAGCAGGATTATTTAGACGTCAAAGCCCAACTGGAATACGCCGACCTGGAGTTCGCCCGGCAGCAGGAACTGAGCCGCGAAAACGTGAATGCGCTGAAAGTGCTCCAGAAAACCCGCTCTGACCGTCAGCGTTTGCAGGCCCAACTGGCTGGCATGGGCCAACGCCTATCGCTGCTGCACATCAACCCGGCCACGCTGCGGGCCAACCACTTGATACGTACCGTTAGGGTTCCTTCGCCCGTCAATGGCTACGTGACCGACGTTCCCGTCAATAATGGTCGTTTCGTCAATCCGGCCGATGTAATTATTGAGGTGACGGACGTGAGCGATTTGCACGTCCACCTGAATGTATTTGAAAAAGACATTACGCACATTCGTACCGGTCAAACCGTGCGGTTCGGCCTGGGTGGCGCCGGCGCACCGATGCATCAGGCGACGATTTTCATGAAGGGCAAGTCGATTGATGCCGATCGGACCGTTGCCGTGCTGGCCCGTCCGCTGGGGGTCTCGGACGATTTTATTCCCGGTGCCTACGTGTCAGCGCAGGTCGCCGTGACCAGCAATCCGTTATCCGTGCTGCCCGACGCGGCTATCGTTGGGTTCGGGGGTAAATCCTACGTCTATCTGCTGGAAAGCAAAAGTAGCCAGCCCGTGAGCTACCGCTTCCGGCAGGTCGAAGTTAAGCCGGGCGTAGCACAAAACGGCTACACAGCCGTCAACCTGCCATTGACTGTGGATGTCAAAACGCCCGTTGTCGTGAAAGGAGCCTATAGTTTGCTCTCCCAGCAGAACAACAGTGGCGAAGAGGAATAAATGAACGCCGTCACCATAACTAACCAAAAATCGAATCTTTATGAAAACTAATCACCGGTTTGGAAGTCTTTTAACGGTCATCACTTTATCTGGTAACGCCCTGATGGCCCAAACCACCACGCCCGCGACGGCCACCAGCACTGTAGCCCCAAACCCGGCTTTACGGGCCAAATCAAGCACGATGTACACCGAACACACCGAGCTTTTTGCCGAATATCGCCCACCGGTGGTCGGGCGGCCCAACCGCTTTACGGCGCACCTGACCCGGCTGGGCCAGACGTTTAGCCCCTATACCGAAGCCACTGTGACGCTGACGTTGACTATCGACGGTAAAGTAGACTATACCGAAACACTCATCAAGCCCGTAGCTCCCGGCAACTTCCGCTTTGCGCTGAAACCCGCAACGGCCGGACGCGGCACCGTGACGATTGATCTGGTTACCCCGGCTTATACCGAACAGTTTGTGGTCAAAGACGTAACGGTGTATGCCGACGAACCAACGGCCATTGCCAGCCAACCCGCCCCCGAACCCACCACCGGCGAGATTGGGTACAATAAAGAAAAATCGTGGTTTGAGCCGTTTGCTACGGCACCCGTTATGAGCCGGAAAAGGGGGGGGGACGTCGGTGCTGTCGGTGCCGCAATCGGCGTTGGTATCCGAAAACGACAGGGTGTATGTCTTCGTACAGAAAACCCCGGAACGCTTTCTGAAACAGGTCATTAAAACGGGGACCAGGCAGGGCGATATCGTTGAGGTAGTCAGCGGCCTGCAAGCCAGTGACCGCATCGTTATCCTCGGTACGGGCAACATCAACTAAACTCAGGTAACAAACAGATTATGCCTACCCCGTCACCCTTTTCGCTCCTGCTCGAACCGTTTCAGTCGCTGCGCAGCCGTACGTTTGCCAAGTTGTATTTCGCCCAGACCATCAGCCTGCTCGGCGATGCCTTTACCTGGGTAGGGCTGGCTCTGCTTCCGTATCAGTTCGGGCGTGAGCGGTCGGCGATTATTCTCTCGTCGGCCCTGACGCTGCGGGTGACGGCATTTATCATTTTTTCGCCCTTCGCCGGGGTGCTGGCCGACCGCATCGACCGCAAGAAAATCCTGTACGTCACCCATTTCATTCGGATGGGCATTGTCACCTGTCTGCCGTTCGTGAACGCTGAGTGGCAGATTTACGTACTGGTTTTTTTCTTGAATGTGTTCAACGCCTTTTTCACTCCAACCTATAAATCCATCATTCCGCAGGTGGTAGAGAAAGCGTATTACCGGCAGGCAATTGGCTTATCGACGGCGACGTTTCAACTGCTGGGCGTACTAGGGCCAGGGCTGGCCGGGATTCTCGCCGTGTGGCTGGGGGCACGGGATATTTTCTTTGTCGATGCCGTGTCGTTCGTCGTAGCGGGTGTGCTGATTCTGCTGTTGCCCGGTGATTTGCTCAATACGGCTTCGGCAAAAGAGCGGCCCGAAAAACCACTCTCGGCCTGGGCCGACGTACTCAATGGGGCCAGGTTGTTGTTTGGCAATCCACTAATCAGGTTTTCACTGGCCATCGAGTTTGTGTCAGCTATTGCCGGGGCGCAGATACTGGTGAATACCATTGGCCATGTTAAAGACGGGCTGCACCTGCCCGACACCTACTACGGCTGGGTGATGGGGGCCTTCGGCGTCGGAGCCACGCTGGCCGCCTTTGGTGGAGGTTTTGACAAAACAACGAGTCGGCGAGTATCGCTGATTGTGGGGGCATTGCTGTTGGGGTTGGCGATCACCGGGGCCAACTACGTGGGCTATCCGGTGTTGCTGGGGCTGTGGGTACTGGCGGGACTGGGGCAAAGTCTGGCAGAAATCCCGTCGGAAACACTCATTGGCGAACAGATTGAGCGTTCTCAGCAGGGCAAAGTGTTCGGGTCGCACTTCGCGTTTTCGCATTTGTGGTGGGCCATTGCCTATCCCATCGCCGGGTTCACGGGTAGTCAGTTTCCGGGCCAGAATTTTCTCTACGGTGGCTTGCTGACCCTGGGGCTACTCATGGCAGCACTGGTTGTCTTTCGGCCTAAAAAGCAGCTATCTCCGGGTCAGTAGTTGGTTTGCCCAGGCAGTAAAATAGAACCTATCAAATCAATCAACCCCTTTTCCAGCAGTAACGATGCGCATCTACAAAAATAGCCCGGCCTCGGATTGGCCCCAGCTCATTACCCGTCCCGCCAGTAATTCCGGGGGAATGGAAGCCCGTATTCAGGCCCTACTTCACGCCGTAAAGAACCAGGGGGACCAGGCTGTTTATGATCTCACCCGGCAGTTAGATGGGGTTTCTCTTTCCGCCCTGGAAGTCACCCAGGAAGAAAAGGCTGTTGCTGCCGGGCTGGTGGATGACCAGTTAAAAGCCGCTATTCGGCAGGCGCAGGCGAACATCACTACGTTCCACCAGGCCCAGTGGGAGGTGCCCCGGATTATAGAAACAATGCCGGGTGTGCAGTGCTGGCGCCGGTCGGTTCCGATTCAGCGGGTCGGCTTGTACGTGCCGGGGGGTACCGCCCCCTTGTTTTCAACTGTACTGATGCTGGGTGTTCCGGCTATCCTGGCGGGCTGCCCCGAAATTATCATCTGTACTCCACCCGCTAAAGATGGTACTGTCCATCCGGCCATTTTGTACACGGCCGAACTAATTGGCATTCACCATATTTATAAAGTCGGGGGTGCTCAGGCCATTGGGGCAATGGCTTATGGAACGGAAACAATCCCGCGCGTTTCCAAACTGTTCGGACCGGGAAATCAGTACGTGACGGGCGCTAAACAGCTCGTCAGCCGGGACGGAATAGCGATTGATATGCCAGCCGGACCCTCTGAGGTACTGATTCTGGCGGATGCCACGGCCAATCCGGCTTTCATAGCGGCCGACCTCTTAGCGCAGGCCGAACATGGCCCTGACAGCCAGTGTCTGCTGGTTACTACCTCGGAGCCCCTCTTGGATCAGGTAAACAAAGAAGTTGTCCGGCAACTGGAAGGCCTGCCCCGGAATGCTTTCGCCCGGCAGGCATTGAAAAACGGTCGTCTGATTTTAGTGCCTACGTTAGCAGAGGGTATTGCTCTCACCAACTTGTACGCGCCCGAACACCTGATTGTGGTCACTAAGGATGTTGATGCTGTCGCTCAACGTATTTACAATGCCGGGTCTGTTTTCTTAGGTAACCTGACCCCCGTGTCAGTTGGTGATTACGCGTCGGGTACCAATCATACCCTGCCCACCAATGGGTACGCGATAGCCTACAGCGGGGTTTCCCTGGACAGTTTCATCAAAAAAATTACTTACCAGCAACTGAGTCCTGAAGGCTTACGGCTGATTGGCCCGTTGGTTGAACGGATGGCCCTGGCGGAAGAGTTAATGGGTCATGGCGCGGCTATTTCGCTACGGCTTCAAACATTAATTTGTTCCTAAGGCGGTCGATTCACTACTTAATTCATTACTGCATTCTCTGCATAAACCTAATTAAAAAAACTGGTGATTTTGTCGGCACAGTAGTCGACACGAAAAGCCGCATTCAGGTTTGATTGGTGCAGCTTCTGAGCGAAGTGATTGGTTCAGTACAGTTAGCTGAAAAGTCAGTTTCCTTCCCAATTCACATCCTAGCTGGTTTCAATTTGAATTGGAGGTTTATCTGAACGATTTCCAGCGGTTGCTGATCGTGTACAACTCATTCACTGATAGCCAAATAACGGGTTCTTTAATTAGCATTCACAAGCCTTTTATTGGACAGAAATGTCAGTTGAGTAGGAGGGGGCTGTACAGATTTAAACAGGTAAGTTGCGTAAAGAAAACGCGACACAACCTTTACCAGAAGCATGACGAGGGGTAACCGAGTTATTTTTTTGCCAGTAGGAAACTGAGCAGCACTGTGCAGGATAAATCACTACAATTTCTCGGTACGACGATTCAGCCAATTCATTAAATTTCACGCTTCTCTGATCAAAACTGAACGTAGCAGAAAAGAGCGCGAAAACTTTCAGTCAAGCTAACAATTTATCTGAAACAAATCATCCTATTATCTTTAGTAACCATTGTACTCCTATACCTGCCACTACGGTTACTACAACACAGATTTTCCAAACAACAATAATTGGAGACCTTTCTTTTTCTACCAACGTTTCTTTAGCATACATAGGAACAATGATGCGCAGATACACTGCCAGAGAAATAACACTGTTGAGGACAGCGGCAATAGCCAGCCACGCGTAGCCATTGTTCATCGCTGCACCGAATAATAAAAACTTTCCCGCGAAACCAGCTAACGGCGGAACACCTACAAGAGATAACAATAAAACTGTCATGTCAATTGATGTTATGGGATGTTTCTGCGCCAATCCTTTAAAGTCATCTAGGCTTTTGCCTGCCCATTGTACAATGGCAAATGAACCAATATTCATGGCTGCGTATGCCAATGCAAAAATGATTAAAGCAGGTGCTGCCAAACGGCTGTTTTTAAATACTGTGATAGCCAATAGAAAATACCCCGCCTGGGCAACGGTTGAGTAAGCAAGCAACCGAACCACATTCTTTTGCCATAGGGCAACAACATTCCCAAAGGTCATGGAGAGCACTGCAATGATGCCCACAAGTAACGATATGCTTTCGCTATCCGGAATGTTTTTCATTACCTGGGCGAGTGCAAACAAAGCCCCTATTTTTGGAACCACAGAAAGATGGGCAGCAACAGAAACCGGAGCGCCTTCAAAAGCATCGGGTGTCCAGAAATGGAAGGGAAATAAGGAAGCAGCGTATCCAATCCCTGCAAGCAGCGCAACAAACCCAATCACTAAAATATAAGGCGAGTTGTTTAAACTTTGAAGAGAGGATAGCAACGTGCTGCCGGTCATACCTACCCAATAGGTTAACCCGAATACCATAATGCCACCCGTAACCGAGCCATAGACAAAATATTTTAAAGCGCCTTCGGTAGCCGCATCCGTTTTAGGATAAGCAACTAATGCAAACCCACTCAAACTGCTAATTAATAATCCCAGCACAATGAACATGATATCACCACTTCCAGCCAGCAATAAAGAACCTAAAACAGAAAATGCCAGCAGGACGTAAACAGTACCTTCCCTGGGCGTGTTTTTTAATTCATCTCTTGCCAACAAACAACTAAGCGCCACAGCGGGGCAAAGAATAAGTACTGCCCATTGACTCAATGCGTCTATTCTAAAGGTGCCGGAAAATGCAGTAGCGTACTGATTAAGTTTTAGGGCAGTGATAACAACAGCAGCCAGCATACCGGTGATAACAGTCCACATACTATTTTTATGCTTGAACAACATGGTAAAAACCAAGGCCATTGCGGCTGTAAGCAAGACAATAATTTGTGGTAAAATCAATACAATATCTTTTCCCATATTCATAAGCCGAACAGTTTGGTTGTTTGGTGAATAATGGATAAAACAATATTTGGAAATAAACCAACCGCAATAATTAAAATAATCAGGGGCACGATAGCCCATTGCTCATAACTTTTCAAATCGGTTTGTATTGTAAAAATTGCTTTATCTGGCGTGCCCATAAACGACATTTGAATGGCCCGCAAATAAAGACCCGCAGTGATAACAAGACCAATGAGCATAACACCAACAGCAACCGGATAGACACTGTATCCCCCTAGAAAAATTTGAAACTCTGCCGGAAAATGCGCCAGTCCGGGTAAGCCAAGCGAAGCAAAAGAAGCGATAATAAAAAGTGCGCTTAGCAAGGGAAATGTTCTTAATAAACCCTGAATGGCGGGCATCTCTCTTGTTGTTAATCGCTCCTGTAGGCTGCCAATCAGCAAAAACAAACAGCCGGTAACAATACCATGACTGAACATTTGAAGTACAGCGCCATCTAACGCCTGCACGCCTTGAGTTGGCGGAGCAACGGCTGCAACAGCCACACCAAATACCAGGTAGCCCATGTGGTTTACACTGGTATAAGCCACCATTCGCTTTATATCGGTTTGCGCCATTGCAACCAGTGCGCCGTATACTGCCGAAATCACGGCAATAACCATCACATAGGTGGCATACTGCCGGAATGTTTCGGGCATCATTTGTAAAGCAAAACGGATGAAGCCATACGTGCCTAATTTCAATAAGATGCCTGCAAGTATAGCACTGCCGGTAGCCGGAGCTTCGGTATGCGCCAACGGAAGCCAGGTATGGAAAGGAAATAAGGGCGTTTTAATGGCAAAAGCGATGAACAATCCCCAAAAGGTAAAGGCAGCAATTGTTCCGGTTAAAGCACGTTTCTCCATTAATACCCGCATATCAAACGTATGCGGTGTCGTATTCAGGTAAAGGGAAAGCAGTGCCAGCAACAGCACCAGGCTACCGATAAGTGTATATATAAAAAAGGTGATGGCGGCTTTCTTGCGATTCTCGTGCCCCCAACCGGCAATTAAAAAATACATGCCCACCAGTGTTATTTCAAAAAAAACGTAGAACAGCAATAAATCAAGCGACAGAAACACGCCAAGGCAGGCAGCTTGCAACAATAGCAGCAACGAAAAATAACGTGGTATTTCTTTTTCAATTTTTGAAGAAAAAATAAAAACCGAAAAGAACAGAATAGTGGAAAGCAATACCAGCGGATAGCTGATGCCATCCAATCCAAGACGGTATGCCGCACCTAGGGAAGGGATCCAGCTTGCTTCTTCGATATGAGCGAAATTGCCCACCCTGCCCGATGCGCCAAACCAGATGGTCAGCAATAACGCAACTCCCGAAATAACAACGCTAACTGGGTAAGCTGCTTTCGGATAGGTTGATTTCAACAACAGTATCAGCAGCATGCCTGCCAATGGCAACAGCAAAATAATCGTGAGAAAGGGAAAGTTATCAGGCATACTTGATAAGGGCTATTAGTAAAAAAATTAAAACCAGCATACCTGCAACGGTTATCACCAGTTCTTTGTGTACCAAACCGGATTGTAATTTTCTACCCCATCTTCCGCTCTCCTTTACAGTGGCAGATATACCGTAAACGCCCGCTTCCACTGCCTCTTCTTCAAAAGATTTCGTGCCGTTACTTAAGGCTATACCGGCAGTGCCCATCCCGTTCATAAGGTTATTCAAAAGCGTATCCGTGTTAAAAGCAGCATGGGCAATTTGTAGAAAGGAAGTTCCTGTTTTTTGAATAAAATACTGCATCAGCAATTCTACTTTATAAACATATCCGGCGAATGCCAACGTGGGTTTAACCACCAGATACTGGTAACCGCCGGCGATAGAAAAATTATCTCTTACCGTATTCCATACCTTTCCAGTAAACCAACTTTCTTTTAAAAGCCAGCCTGCTGCCAATCCTGCAATGGCTGTAACAATACCAACAACCTTACTTAAACTGTCTGATGGCAGTCCGTAACCGGCAATCGTTACTACGTACTCCAGGAAGAAGCCCCCCGCCATGACAAATGCGATAAGGATAGAAATGGCAGTGAGCATTTGTTTCGGCTCCGGTCCTTCCTCGTTTTTGGGCGTCCCCTGCCACAATCTTTTTACCGCTTTGCCCATATAAACCGCCGTTAGAAATGCACCGGCAATAGCCACTGAAAAAAATAAAGCGGTATGGGATGACTGTGACGTTGCTGCCAGTATCCCATCTTTAGACCAATAACCAAACAGGGGCGGGATGCCGGATAAAGCGATGGCTGCAATGAAAAAGGCGAGCATGGTTGCCTTCCTGTTTTTTCCTGTGCCCTCAAGTTTTTGAAAAGAAGTGCTGTTGTATTCATGCTGAAAAATACCGGCACCCAGAAACAAACTGCTTTTCATAAAGGCATGCGCTATCCAATGGGCAAAAGCTGCTCCGGGGCTGCCTGCGCCAATCGCCAATAGCATAAACCCAAGCTGGCTGGAAGTGGAGGCTGCGAGCAGTTGTTTTACATCCCGGGAAGCGATAGCGGTGAGCCCGGTAACCAATATGGTAGTGCCCCCAACCAAGCCGGTAACTAACAAAACATCTTCGTTAAGCAGTGGATAAATTCTGAAAAGTAATACCGCACCAGCAGCTACCATTGTGGCGGAATGCAGCAATGCGGAAACAGGAGTGGGACCTGCCATGGCACCAGACAGCCAGCTCTGAAATGGAACCTGGGCAGATTTACCCATCACAGCAAGTAAAAAAAAGAGGCCGCCCAAAGTTGAGATTTGTGAAGCTGTACCGTGAAATACCTGCGCGTTTCCCGAAGTGAGTATAACAACAAAAATGCCGAGATACAAACCCATATCGGTAAACCGGGTGAGCATGAACGCCTTTACTGCACCCTGTTGCGCTTCCGGCTTTTCATACCAGGTAGCTATCAGGAGGAAGGAAGCAAAACCCATGATTTCCCAGGCGGTAATGAACAGCACCCAATCGCCGGCAAATACCAACAGCAGCATAGCAGACAGAAACAAAGAGATACCTCCCCAAAACCAGTTTTTGCCATTTTCTTTTCGCATGTATTGCGGTGAATAGATAAAAATGGATAGCGCTACCAATAAAATTACGGTAGTAAGCACCAACGCTGAATTGGTTGCCTGTAATTGAAAGGGTTGGTTGGGCAAGCCGGGATAAAAATAATTTGCTGAAAGACTTTTACCCCCGGAATTCAGCAAGAACAAAGCAGCAGCGAGTGATAAAGATGCCGCAATGATAGGCAACCGACCGTTCCGGATGCGCAGCATATACGTAAGCAGGGATGCCGTAAAAGGTGCGAGTATAATAATAAGTAACAGTATTTGCATTCTTTGGTATAGTATGTTAATCTCCTTGATTTACTCTTTTAAATCTGCTGCCTCTTCCACTTCTACCGACCCTTTGGAGCGAAACCGTTGCGTTGCCACACCAAACCCCACTACCGCTTCAAGCGCCATTACCGTCATGACTACCAGCACAAACATTTGCAGCGAAAATGTTTTAGGATGCAGGTAAAACCAAAAGGCTACCAGATTAAGCATGGCGGCTCCCAGCATCAGCTCTATACCCATCATTATCATAACCAGGTTGGTTTGACTGAGCGCGCCGTAAACACCAATCCCAAATAAAACTGCCGCGATCACCAGTACAATAATTAGTTCCGTCATCATTTGTTTACTGAATTAAATGAGAGTGCCGTTGCCGTTGCTGCAATCATCGCCACTAAAATGGATACGCCCGCCGTTTCAAAAATCATCATGGAGCGTTGCATTAGCTCGATACCGAGGTCGTGGTTTTGCTGTGCAGGTGCGGGCACTGCATCTGCCGTTATTGGCCATTGGGTAAAAAGAATGGCGGCTGCATAACTGGCACCGGAAAGGAAAGCAAACACACTGGAATACTTCTTTTGATGGCTCATATCCATATCGCCCATACCACCGGGGTCCATCATAAACATCATCATAAAGATTGCCATAATCGTCATTTCAGTAGCCATCATCATAATGTGCAAAACACCCAAAAACTCAGCCTGCATCACAAGAAACAGTATGCCTATTGCCACCATTGAAGCCAGCAAAGAAAGAGCTGAACGTATCATGGATTTAGTCATAAACACTCTCCAGGCAAACCAGATAGCGGTTGAGCCAAACAAGAGCAAAAAAATTATTCGTTCCATGTTCATAACAATAATAAAATACCTACCCAAAGAATATTAAATAAAGCCAACGGTGTCAGTAGCTTCCAACTCCATTCCAGCAGATCATCGTGTTGAACACGCGGTACATATTGTCCGCAAAGGAAAAATGAAGCAGCGACCAGAATTGTTTTTATAAAGGTCCATGCAAACCCAGGCAACAGGGGCCCTTCCCATCCACCTAAAAACAAAACCGTTACTGCCAGCGAAAGCGATAAAATCAGCATCAACCTGCCAAGCCGGAAGAGCAGTAACTTGACCCCTGTAAATTCGGCCCAAACTCCTTCTGCCAGTTCGCCGGGTGCCAGGGGTAAATCAAACGGCGGCAGGAAAGCAAGCGCCATCGCGGCAACGTAAAAAAGCACAAAGCCAACTGGTTGGTAAATGATATTCCATAGATGTGTTTGAGAAGCTACAATATTCACTAAGCTCATAGATTCCGCTCTCATTACCGTAGCGGTAATCGCCATCACAATGGGCATTGAGTAGGCAATTAACTGTGCCAGAAATCGCCACCCCCCAATCATGCTATATACGCCGTTTGGCGCCCATCCAGCCATCACTATTGCTACCATGATATAAGCAAAAGCGGCATTAATAAATAAAGCGCCTGTTGAAAGTCCGGTGATGATAAAGCCTTTGGCAAAGGGCAAAACGCCAACAGCCATTAATGCCGCGGCAATAAATAAAACAGGCGCCGTTTCATAAAAAATCCTATCCCGTTGATGGGGCTTTACATCTTCCTGTACCAGCAAAAATGCCAGTGTGGAAAAGGGAGCCGCAAAGTTCCATTTTTTATATACCATCCGCCGTTCCAGAACGGATAAGAAGTAAACAGAAAAGAGATACAAACCAATTAGTAGTATCCACATAGTTCCTTTCCTTTAATTTTTTATCCTAAACCCAATATAACTGACCGGAATTACGCATCCATTTCCCAGGGCGAAATATCCAATGAAGCAATGCTTACCAATGCATTCGAAAGTTCCTGTGCTTTGGTAATCTGTGGCACCACGTCGGCAAGTACTTTTGAAGCCGCTTCTATGGCAATGCTTTTCACCTGTCCATCATTTATTTCTATTGACAATTGTAATTTTCCATTGGGCGCTTCCACCGCGGCTTCCCCTTTTTGTTCCCCAGGCAAATCACTATTATTGATTTCAGGAAGAATGATTTTCTTATTTAAATTTTCATCGCCAAGCAGTTTTACGCTTTGATCTATTTCTGCAAGCCTTACCTGCAACTGCCCCCAGGCATTATTTTCATGAAGCATTATTGGTTTAAAATTTTTGTGTTGGTAAGCAGGCATAGACTGGCGCATATCTTTCTCCATACCTGCCGCTCTTGCAATTGGTCCGGTAACTGATTGAAGAAGATGTTCCGGTATTATTCCAATATTATTTAGCCTCTTTTTGAGATAAAGCGTCTTCTCTGCGTTACCCGTAAGCATTAAAATATTTGCTTTGGCTGCTTTTCCTGTTTGATATTCATAGCATAGTTTTGATGCCTGGTAGTGTAATTCACGGTCGCCAATCGTTCTACTAAAAAGGCTCAACCAATTCAGGTGGCTGCCTATGCGGTCTTTTTCAAGAAAGGCAACTTCATCCACCAAATCATTGCTATCACCCATATTAGAAAGTGCTTTATAAACCAACAGGTGATAAGTTGAATGCAGTAAAGGATTAAGTTGGGAAAGATGCTGCGGAAGCTGCGAAAGTAATTTGGGAAAAGGACGTAACAGATGCTGCGATGCTATATCCCTTTCAATCGTTGCCTTCATGACAGTATCACCATCCAGCTTCATTTTTACCAGCAGCCCTCCCGGTAACCCGGGATGAAACGGACCAAAAAAAACATCGCTCATCTCCATTGCCAGGCCATCTTCACTTCGGGGCATATCCTTCGTCATTTGCACCATTGACATAAAGCCACCCTCCCTACCACTCATGCCTGCCATATCCTCATGCCCTTCATGTTTACTCTTATCATGCCCTTGCACATCCTGCGTTTTCTGTTCATCCACGTTCATGTCGTGAGTATCCACATCGTTTTCAATTGGATGCCCGTGATGATTTTGCGTATCTTGATTGTGGTGTTGGCTTTTATTTTCTTCTTCGCCTTTCAACTCGTTTCCTTTTTCCTCTTCCTTTTTCACCAACCTCATTCCACACTTAGGGCATTGACCCGCTTCATTACTTTGCACTTCAGGATGCATAGGGCATGTGTAAACATTTTTATCATCTGCCACTTCTTTATTTAGGGATTGCTTGCTTTCAGGTTCACGAAGGTTCATGACTCCCCGCCTGTGTTCATGAAGATGGTGTCCATCAACTTCATTTTTAGTCATACCTGCTTGCTGTTCTTCATGGTGCTTTTTCACCAGTGTCATTCCACATATCGGGCAATTGCCGGGCTTATCACTTTGTATTTCAGGATGCATAGGACAGGTGAAAATGTCTTTATCTTCCTTTACTTCAGCGTACATGTGTTCATGCTGCTGCTTTTCCCCTTTGTTGCCGAACTTATCTATTGACTTCACCTCATCGTCCTTTTTCACCAGTGCCATCCCGCATTTGGGGCAGTTCCCTGGCTGGTCACTTTGAACCTCTGGGTGCATGGGGCAGGTATAAACGCTCTTGCCGTCATCGGTATCAGGAAGCTCATAAGCCACAGCCTCTTCAGACCACGCATGGGAAAAAGAAATTTTTTGAGAAAGAAGATTAATTTCATCAGTAGACAAAACAAAGTGGGGAGACGGTAGCGGATCAATGGAACTAATGCCTACAAAAACCAGCAAACGGGGACGAGGCATTTGAGCATATGCATTCGCTGCATACGTTGTTAGTTTTTCAGGCAGCGGTGAAGTAACGAGCAATACATTTGCATGCTTTGGTGTCGTAGCAATGTTTACTCCTTTTTGATGTGGATTAAAGCCTTTGGCTAACAAACCGTTCAGACCCGGAACAGGAAATACCCACAGTGACTTACTGGCAACTCCTGACAACAGTTGCTTAAAGGCAGTTTGTTTTCCTTTTCTGCTTCCGTACTTGATTGATTGACTTTCCATAGTTATTGTCTTTTTAAACCACCCTGGCTCCAGGTATACAACAGTCCGAGAAAAAGTATCATTAGGAAAACACCCATATCAATAAGTGCCGTTATGCCCAACTCTTTATAAACAACCGCCCAGGGATACATAAATGCCATTTCCATATCAAAGGCAAGGAACAGTAGTGCAAAACCGTAATAATGCACATGAAACCTTACCCATGCCGGTTTTTGTGGTAGGCTACCCGCTTCTACAGGTACATCTTTGGCTGGTTCCTTTATTATTATACCCATGCTTTTTTTAAGCAGGTACAAACAACCAGCTAAAGCTGTAATACAAAGTAACATTGCCAATAAAATAAGGTAATAAGTGTTTGGCATAGGTAACAATTTATGCAATTTGAATTTGTCTTACTTGTAAAGAACACTATCTGTATTGCTTTGTAATACTATTTTCATGGCTGATAAATTTAACAAACAGGCTATCAGTTTATCATTCTCTAATAGCCTGTTTGTTTAATTTAAGCCGCAATCTTTCTACATTCTGCCTCACATTTCCTGCATTCTTCTGCGCATTTTTTGCACATTTCGTTGTTGTGCTTTTCACACTCTTCGGCACATGCACGGCAGGCATCGGCGCATGTTTGTGCTGATTGAGAAGCTGTACTGCTCATGCTTCTGCATTCATCAGCACATTTATGGCAGGCATCAGCACAGTCCCTGCAAAGTTTTTCGCACTGTTCCATGCCTTGTTCTCCCTGACACTCTTCTGCGCATTTTTCACATGCTGCTGCACAGGCATCACAGGCCTCAATACAGCTTTGCATTTGTTGATTGTCCATTTTGATACAGTTTAAATTGCTTCATCAGTTCCGCTGTTGCCCGGCTCTTCAGTTCCGCTGTTACCCGGTTTTATTATTTATCAGATTTTTCTTTCATTAACTGAATTTCAGTTTTTTCCTTTTTTATATCCTGGCGTATTAACCCAAACAAACTCATGTAAATAGTAGCTACCCATACCAATGCAAATCCAGCAAATACATAACCTCTCCAATCCTCCAGCAACAGTTTATATCCGGTAAAAGCCAGTACTAAAATGACCAGGTAGTGGCTAAAACAATACTCGCATGTAAACAGATAGAAAAACTTTCTTTCCAGCAAAGTCTTACCATTTTGGCTGCGCTTAACACAATATTCTCTTGGTTCGCGAAATACCTCTTCATGAGTTACCGTCCATGCTACACAAGCTATTGGTATAGCTACTATAAAAAGCCAGCAGATTTGCATATTGATTGTCATAGTCAGATCTATTTTGAAATGTTTACAAGAACGATTACGCACCTGATGTATTTGCCTGGCTTATCAGTTTGTTTTGAGCGTCACTGAGTTTATTTACTTCTTTCAAAAGTTTCCTGGTGATCCTCACCTGAAGTATGAATCCTACAATCATGATAAGTGCCGAGACCAATGAGGCAATGAGGCTGATGATTTGCCTTTTGCTTTAACTGGTTAGTGGTTAATTGTCTCCTTTTACAAGAGCCATTCCGCATTTAGGGCAATTGCCTGGCTTGTCTGATTTTACTTCCAAATGCCTGGGGCATGTGTAAGTTGCATTCCCCCTATTTTCTTTTGATTTGGAATTCCTCTGTCGCATACGCATCATTGGTATAACACAAAAAACAAGTAGCGGCAACACGGTGAATTGCAGCACGGGTATCAGGCCCACATTCACCCATAGAAGCATAGGCATGGCATCAGTATACGACCAGCTACCCCTTGCCGTATGAATCTTTTCAGCCACAATGGCACCCGCCCCTCCGGCAAGGGTCAGTAGTGCAACCCGAATCGGTGTCAAATTTTGCGTCCATCCTATCTCCCCATAGACCAGTACAAAGCCGTAGAAGAGTATCAAAACCATTACCACATCCGCTACAGAGGCCAGCGCACAGAAAGATATATGCTTCCAGTCGTACTGGTAGCCTACATACAGGAAACCCTGCGAAACTTCCCAAAGAAAATTCAATAGAAAAGCCAGCCCGGCTACCAAAACTATATACTTCCGGTAAGCAAACTTGTTGGGAACTCGTCGGAAAAAATACAGATAAGCTACAATCACCAGAAATAAGGCGATACCAGGAACCAGAAACAAACCGGGATTAAGTACTTGCATTTACGTTTTGTTGCTGATTTTTTTGACAAACCAAATCGACAGAAGTATCAGAACCAGAAGAAATACTCCGCCAGTCACCATTCCCAGGCCCATAAAGCCTTTCGTAGTATCCATCATGTTGTTCATCGCGCCATTCGGATTTCAGTTAGCAGTTCCTCACATCTTCATGCCAGCCATAGGCGCTGGATTCGATTCGATGGTGGGCGTTGTTTTTACGCCCTCGGTATCCGGTTGTTTCGTGAACGGGTTAATGCCTTTTTTTAAGACCATTTCGCTGTACAGCAGATACGCCCCCGACATGGCCACGGTTTCATCGCCGGTTAGGCCCCCGGTGATGGCCACACGCTCGTCGGTTTCGGTGCCCAGCTGCACCCGGCGCGGCTGGAAGGTGTTGGTGTCGGTCTGCACAAACACCACCGCCCCTTCACCAGCGCGAACAACAGCCGTGGTGGGAAGGGTTATTCCTTTTTGAACCCCGTGCCGGAGGGTCACCCGTGCCTGCTGCCCCGGCTGAAGCTGCCCACCCGGATTGGGCAGCACCGCCCGTAGGGTTAACACCTGACTCCCGGCGCGGTATTCGGGATTGATAAACGCTACCCGCGCCATGAGTGGCTGCGAATTCTCGCTGCCTACTACGACCACCGGCACCCGGTCGCCTACTTTTACGTAGCCCGATTCGCCCGCGTACAACTCGGCTTCGACCCATAGCTGGCTCAGGTTCACTAACCGGTACAGCAATGCGCCCTCGGCCACGTACTGTCCTTCGCTAACGGCTACCTCCGTAACCGTACCACCCGCCGGGGCCACGAACGGAATGCGCGGCTGCACTTTTTTGGTGCTGGCCAGTTGGGTAATCTGCGCCGGGGTCATGCCGTAGAGCCGGAGTTTCTGCTCGGCGGCCTGCCGGAACTGACTGTATTTTTTCTCCGCTGGAAAGGCCGCTTCCTGCGCCAGAGCCACCAGGTACTCCTGCTGGTCGGTAAGAAGAGGTTCGCTGTAAATCTCGTACAGCACCTGCCCTTTGCGGATAGCCTGACCGGTTTCTTTCACGTACAGCCGGTCGATGCGACCCGCCACGCGGCTGCTGATGACATCGGTTTTCTCCTGGTCGGCGGCCAGGCGGGCGTTCAGCACCGTCGCGTTACCGATGCTGCCGCTCGATACGGGCTGCACCCGCACATTGGCAAGCTGCATCTGGCTTTCGCTCAGCACGAGGGTGGTATTCGCTGAGCCATTCTTTTTGATGGGTACCAGGTCCATGCCACAGATGGGACAGGAACCCGGCGCGTCCTGCACAATCTGGGGGTGCATGGGGCAGGTGTACTGCGTACCGGCCGGATGCTGACGGCCTTCAGTATGCCCGCTCAGGGCCACCGTCGAGTCGGCCGTTTGCGCGTTATCGCCCTGCTTCGTGCAGGAGACAAGCGTCAGCAACAGCAGAAACCCGGCACTTAATTGAATGAGCGTCTTCATTTTTTGGTAGTTACGTTAACAAAGCTTTCGCTGTCGATTAAAAACTGGGCGTTCTCCGCTACGGCCTGGTCAGCGGTCAGTCCGCCCGTGATGGCAATCTGGTTACCCGCCTGCGGGCCGGTCTGCACCCGAACGGGTTGGAAAATACCCGCCCCGGTTTGCAAAAAAGCGACCTGTTCATTCCCTAAATCCAGCACCGCTGCGGCCGGAAGCCACAGCCCCCTGGTGGCCGGTTGTTGAATTTTGGCGTGGGCCAACTGCCCCACGCGGGTGTTGGCTCCACCGGGTAAGTACACCCGAATCGTCGTAAAGCGAGTACCATTTTCTAGAAACGGCACCACCAAACTGACCCGCGCCTTCAGGGGAGCCTGCCGGGTTTGGTCGAAGGTGATGGTCAGTGGGTCACCGGTTTTGATATCAGTAGCATCGCGGGCGTAAAGCCGGAACTCGGCCCACAGTTTACCGGCGTTGACCACCCGAAACAGGGTTTGCCCGGTGGTTACGTACTGCCCCTCGCGCAGCAACAACGGCGATGGGCTACCCATATTTTCCGACGCGGGCGCGGGCTGAGAAAAGGTAATTTCGTCCGTACCACTGCTCATCCCCCCCCCCATTCCTCTGCCCGACGGGGTCCCCATGCCGGGTTGGGTAGGTGCGTCTGGCGGGGGAGCCGTTGCTTCTACCACGTAGCCATCGTAGGGGCTGAATACGGCCAGGGAATAACTTGGTTTGTGTGTGTTGACGAGACCCGAAATCTGTCCGTCCGTTACGCCCAGCAGCCGTAGTTTTTGCTTCGCTGCGGCAATCAGGGGCGCGTTGGTGGCATCGGATTCGAGCAGGTAAATCAACTCCCGCTGCGCCGTTACGATGTCGGGGCTGTAGAGTTCCAGGAGTTTCTGCCCTTTGCGAACGGGCTGGTAGTTATAGCGGACGTAGAGTTTCTCGATGCGCCCCCCAAACCGGGCCGGAATGGTGTACAGTCGGCGGGTGTCGTAGGTGACGATGCCGTTGGCATCGACGGCAACGGGTTCATTGCGCCGTTCGGGATGCACGGTACCAATGTTGGCCACCACCACCGAATTGGTCGGCTTAAGCAAGGCGTTCAGGCCGGCCCCTACCGCCATGCTGTCGCCAACACCGGCGGGGTGCTTTTTGACCAGGTCCATGCCGCAGATGGGGCAGGAACCCGGCGCGTCCTGCACAATCTGGGGGTGCATGGGGCAGGTGTATTCGGCGGCTTCACCCGCGTGGTTATGCGCGGGCCGGTCGCTGGTGATGGGATTAGCCGGGGACTGGCTCTCCTTATTCTCGGTGCCCGACTGGCAGCCAGAGAGGGTTACCAGTACCAGCCCTAACACCCAACCGGGAAGCCAAAATTCGGGTTTATTTCTCCAGTTCTTTTTCATAACTCACAATCATGCGGTAGTAATCCTGCAACCGGGTCAGGTAGTCCATCTGGGTCATGTTCAGCGTTTCCCAGGCATCAATAACCAGGGGCAACTCACCCTTATTCTGCTCGTAAGCAATCAGTTGGGTGTCGTAGTTCCGGCGCAGAGCCGGAATAATCCGGGTCTCGTAATTGCTCAACTGCGTTTTCAGGGTACGGATATCGGTGAGCGTTTGAGCCACCATCCCCTGCGTGTCGTTGAGCATGCCGGCGCGTTCGGACCGCATCGCGTCGATGTCCAACTGCATTCCTTTTATCTCGGCTTTGTAACCGCGGGCAGCCCAGGGCACAATCGGAATCGAAATCATGCCCATCAGCGTAAATTGCTGGGGCATCAGGCTGACCGGCCCCACAAACGGCAAAAAATGGGTGAAGTTGAGCCTGAAGTCGGGCCGGGCGCGGGCTTTCTGTGCTTCGATGCCCGCCTGCATACTCAGAATCTGCTTGTCTACGCGCTTAATGTCGGAGCGGGCTTCGCCAATTTCATCCGTCGTGGGCAGGGTCAGCAGGGGTTCTTCCGGGCGGTTGGTGGTGTCGATTTGAAACGTATCCGTTTTGGGGCGGTTCATCAGCGTATTCAGCCCGATACGTTTACGGGCTGCGGTACTTTCGTTCATTAGCAGCATATTGACCAGTTCTTCGAGCCTACCCTGTGCTTTATAGATACTGCCCAGACTTCCTTGCTGATAGGGGTAGCGGATGTCGGCTAACTTCTTGGCCAGTTGCAGAATGCGCTGATTTTCGAGGAGGATCGCTCGTTGTTTTTCCAGCACGAGCCAGTCGTAATACAGTTGCCGGGCATCGTTGCGAAGCTGGTTGAGCGTAACCCCCCGTGCCGCTACGTCGATGGCTGCTTTCGACTGCTGATACGTTTGCTCTGCCCGCTGCCGGGCGGCATTGGGAATCGTTTGCTCGGCCACCACGATCAGACTGCCCCGGTTGCTTCCTTCCGCGAGCGATTGTCCCGGATAGGGCACCCGAAACGTACCTAAGCCCACCATGGGCGCCATCCAGCTACGCGCGCCCTCGGCGTAGGCACGAGCCGCGGCCGCCCGACTGCCAAACGGTTTCAGCAGCGGATTGTCCTGGTTGATACGCACCAGAATGCTGTCGAGCGGCAGCACGGGCTGCGCTTGGAGGGAGAGGGTCGTGAGCAGGAGAAACAAAACCCCCTCAATGCGACGCTTCCAGTACGTCGAGCTTACCAAATTTGCGAAGTTCATATTCTTTCGTGAGTAAGAAAATTAAGGGGGTCACCAGCAGGATATGGGTCGAAGAGGTCAGAACGCCCCCTATCATGGGCAGCACGATGGGCAGCATCACGTCACTCCCCACGCCGGTGGACCACAGCACCGGCACCAGGCCAAACAGGGCCACCGAAACGGTCATGATTTTGGGCCGGAGTCGTTTGGCCGCGCCATTGATTACGGCTTCTCGCAGGTCGTCGCGGGTGATGGTGTCGCGTGAGTTGCCCTGCCGGGCCACGAGTTGCTTCATAGCATCGTTAAGGTAAATAACCATCACCACGCCCGTTTCTACGGCAATGCCGAACAGCGCGATAAAGCCCACCGCGACAGCCACCGACAGGTTTACGCCGTAGAAATAAACCATGTAGGCTCCGCCGATGAGGGCGAAGGGAATGGTAATCAGGCTCAGAAACGCTTCCCGAGCCGAGCCGAAGGCCAGGTACAACGAGAGGAAAATGACGATTAACACCACCGGGGCAATGATGAGCAGGGTACGCTGCCCGCGAATCAGGTTTTCGTACTGCCCGCTCCACTCCAGAAAGTAGCCGTTGGGCAGTTTTAGAGTCTGGTCGACTTTGGCGATGGCTTCCTGCACGGTGCTACCCAAATCGCGGTCGCGGACGTTGAACATGACGGCGCCCCGCAGCAGCGCATTATCCGACGAGATCATGGGCGGGCCATTCTCAAACTGGATCGTGGCCACCGCCGAGAGCGGGATGGTTCCCAAAGCGGCCGTCGCGATGGGAATGCGCCGGATGCGCTCCACGCTGTTGCGGTAATCCTGCGCCAGCCGGACGTTGATGGAGAATCGCCGGCGGCCTTCGATGGTTTGCCCGATGGGGGAGCCGCCAATGGCTGATTCAACCACGTTGTTTACATCGTCCACGTTCAGCCCGTAGCGGCCCAAAGCCTCCCGGTTAATATCGACGGTGAGGTATTTGCCGCCCGTGACGGGTTCGACGTACAGGTCTTTGATACCCGGTATGCCCTGCAAGGCGGCTTTTACCTGCTCCGATACGGCGTAGATACTGTCCAGCGATTGCCCGTGTACTTTGATGCCTACATCGGTACGGATGCCTGTAGACAGCATGTTGATCCGGTTGATGATGGGCTGCGTCCAGCCGTTGACTACGCCCGGAATCTGGAGTTTGTCATCCAGTTCATTGATGAGGTCGCGCTTGGTCAGCCCCGCCCGCCACTCAGACTTGGGCTTTAGCTGAATGATCGTTTCAATCATGCTGATGGGCGAGTTATCGGTAGCCGTGGAGGCCCGGCCCGCTTTACCCAGCACCTGCCTCACCTCCGGCACCGACTTGATAATCTTGTCCTGCACCTGCAAAATGCGCTTTACTTCGGCGTTGGAAATGTCGGGCAGGGTGACGGGCATAAACAGGATGCTTTGCTCATCCAGGGGCGGCATGAACTCCGACCCCAGACTCATCAGCATCGGTATGCTTATGGCCAGGGCCAGCAGGTTGATGGCAATGGTCGTTTTGCGCCAGCGCATGACCCAGCGAATCACCGGCTCATAGACCCGTTCGAGAAAGCGGTTGATGGGGTTGGCGTGGTCGTCCTTGAAGCGGCCCTTCATGAAAATCGACAGCATAACCTGGGCCAGCGTGATAACCAGAAACGCATCCACCAGCAGGATAAACGTTTTGGTCCAGGCCAGCGGGTGAAACAGTTTGCCTTCCTGACCGCTGAGCAGAAAAACGGGCAGAAACGACGTGATGATGATAATCGTGGAGTAGAACACGCCCCGCGATACCTGAATGCTCGACCGCTCGATGATGGCGATACGTTCCTCGTCCGGTATGTCGACGTAGTTCTTCGGCCCGAACATGGGCTTGCTAAACCAGCTTTTTAATTTCTTTATCATGGTTAGTCGTGCGTTTGGGGGGTGGGTTTCGGTTTGGGTACTCCCGTTGTTATCCCGGCAGAACCGGTACCGGTTGTGTGGGGTACTGCCCCATTTTTCGGTTGCTTAACCGACACCTGCCGGTCGCGTTCGGCGGTGAGTTCGGCCTGCCGGATGGCGAGGTTTCGGTAGGCGTTTTCAGCCATAATGATGCCATTGTCCACAATCACGCCGATGGCCAGCGCAATGCCCGTGAGAGACATGATATTGGAGGAAATATCGAAGGCATTGAGCAGAATAAAACTCGTAGCAATGGTGATGGGAATCTGAATGATGATGCTGATAGCCGACCGCCAGTGCAGCAGAAACAGAAATACCACCAAGGAGACCACAATCATCTCTTCGATGAGCGTGTGCGTGATGGAGTTGACCGATTCCTGAATTAATCCGCTGCGGTCGTAAACGATGTTGAAACTGACCCCATCGGGCAGGCCCTTCGCTACTTCGATCATTTTCTTCTTGACATTCGTAATGACGGCGTCGGCGTTTTCACCGTAGCGCATCACCACAATGCCACCCACGGCTTCGCCCGTGCCATTGAGGTCGAAAATGCCAAGCCGGGTTTCACCAGTCATCTGTACGGTGGCTACGTCGGCCACGCGCACCGGCACACTGTTGACTGTTTTGAGCGGGATGTTCTGAATCTGTTCGACGGACTGTAAGTACCCCGTAGTTTTGATGATGTAGCCAATGCCGCTCATCTCAAACTTACGCCCGCCCGCTTCGTTGTTGTTGGCCCGAACGGCCCCAATCACCTGCGGCACCGACAGGCCGTAGTAGGTCAGTTTGTTGGGGTCGAGCGTCACCTGGTACTGCTTCTGGAACCCACCGAACGACGCGATTTCGGCCACGCCCGGCACGTTTTGTAACCCGAACTTAATGTACCAGTCCTGAATGGCCCGCTGCTCGCCGAGGTCGATGCCCGGTGCGTTGAGCGTGTACCAGAGGATGTGACCCACGCCCGTTCCGTCGGGGCCGAGAGTAGGCGTTACGCCACCGGGCAGCAGCCGGGCCGCGTAGTTTAGTCGCTCCAGCACCCGCTCCCGCGCCCAGTACACATCCGTGGCGTCATTGAAGATGATATACACGAAACTCATGCCGAACATGGAGGTGCCCCGCACGTATTTCACTTGGGGCAACCCCTGCAAATTGGTCACGAGCGGGTAGGTTATCTGATCTTCGATGAGTTGCGGGCTACGGCCCATCCACTCGGTGAAGACGATAACCTGATTCTCCGAGAGGTCGGGGATGGCGTCGATTTTGCTCGTTTTTACCGAGTACACCCCCCAGCCGAACAGCCCGGCGGCCAGCAGCAGCACGATGAATCGGTTACGCAGCGAGAATTTTATCAGGCCTTCTATCATAATGCGTTGTCCGATACGTCGGACCATTTTAATCTTTTCATTATCGTTTCGCTGGTCCGTTAGCGGGGCAATGCCGTAATTTTTCAGGGCTGGCCCAATAGAGGTTACATGGATGTCGATTGTTCAGCCGTCGCCCGCCCCAGTCCTACCTCCGTAAGGGTGTCGCTCAGCCGCCCCGGTTCGCCCCGTACCGAAGAGGCAGCGGGCAAAATCCAGGCTCCTGCTCGTAGATTTACGGTACGGCTATCGGTCACAATTGCGTTGGAAACAGCCTGTGCGCTGTTTAAAGCGCGGTCTGCCTTAAATTTCTTCCTTCACTGATCCACATTTGAGCATTTTTTCACCGTAGTACGGATTACGAACGTCTCTGGAATCGCTCAGCCAGGAAGCGTTCTTCATGGGGCAGTATTGCACGTAGGCTTTTGCCGGTTTGGCAGCCCTGGTCACGGCTATCATACCCGTCGAAAGGGCAGCAAACTCTTCCCGTTGCGCCACTACGCTGCCCAACTTGCTTATGCTGAGTGCTTTGGTCTTAACCAGGGTGAAGGCTTTTTTGTTAGCGGCCGATAGGCTAGCCATCGGTATCATGTTCAGGGCCTTGACTTGTCCTGAAAAATATTGACCATAAACAGTCAATTTATGGACAGGCTCGTTAAGCTACGCATGAAACAGCCAGAAGGTGTCATGCGGCAAATTGTCGCCCAAATTCTGCTCGGTCAGCTCAACATTGACCAAGCCGCTGAACGACTGAAAGTCAATCGTCAGACGGTGCAGCGCTGGATGAAGAAAATTGAAGAGGAGGCCGAAGCCAGCCAGCAAACGGCTGCCATCGACATCGATCAGCCCCCGCCCCCAAGGTCAGCCAGGCCCGCTAAGCCAAAGACAAAATCACAGGTTGATGAATTGCGTGCTAAGGTACTGACCCTGGAAGAGCAGTTGGAAGAGGCCAACTTCAAGGCACTTTACTATTCAACTTTAGTTCGAATCGCTAAACACGAACTGGGGGTGGACATCGAAAAAAAGTCCGTTACCAAGCCATCCGGTTCATGCTGACGAATCATCCTAACATCGCGATTCGGCGGCTGGAAGATGTGCTTGGTTTTACCCGGCAGGGCTATTACCAATATTGGCAACGGCAAAATGAGGGGGTAGACGATGACTTAAATGTATTGCGTCTGGTCAGGCCTATTCGTCGCCTACATCCGCGGATCGGCGGACGAAAACTGTATTATTTGTTGCAGCCTGAATTTTTGGAAAGGGGAATAAAATTGGGTCGGGATGCCTTTTTCGAGCTATTAGCCAGGCATAAGATGCTGATTAGAAGGCGTCGACGAAAAGTAAAGACCACCTTTTCGGGGCATCCGTTTCGTAAATATCCCAACCTGATCAAGAACTTAGTGGTGGACAGGCCTAACCAATTGTGGGTATCGGACATCACTTATTGGTTTACTCAGGGTGGATGCTTGTATATTTCGTTGGTAACCGATGCCTATTCCAAACGAATCATGGGGTATAGTGTAGGTTCATCGTTGGGTGCTGTTCATTGTAAAGCGGCTTTGGAAATGGCCCTCAAGAAGATAAAGAAGCGAACGGCCAAAGCCTTGATTCACCATTCTGATCGGGGCCTTCAGTATTGCAGCGCTATCTACATTGGGTTGCTAAACAACTATCATGTACAAATCAGCATGACTGAGACGGGTGATCCGCTAGAGAACCCGATTGCGGAGCGGGTGAATGGCATTTTAAAGAATGAGTACCTGGCTCATCGAGCGGTGTACTCGTTAGCCCAAGCCGAGTTGGTCTTGGAGCAAGCCGTTTTTCTGTACAACTATAAGCGACCCCACCTGAGCTGTGATATGCTGGTTCCGGACCAGGCTCACAAAGGGGAAGTAAAGTTGAAGCGAAGGTGGAAGAATTATTATCCCAAAAGGCAGGTGAGGGATGTGGCAGATGGCGAAAATAGGGTATAAATTAGTGGTCAACAAAAAGATGGATAACCAATAAACGGTCAACACTTTTCAGGACGGGTCACCTTGACTAATTCATCCGCTTTACGTTTAGCTTTAGCTGCGTCGTCGGCAACCAACGCATCTTTCACCCCATAGTAGGCCCTCAGTACCGGAGCCGTAGATTGAGCCAGGCTCGACTGGGCTAACGAGGTTAGTGAGAAAAAACAGATGACCGGAATGGCCAGTAGGAATCGGATCGGTTTCATAAGTTGCTGAACTCGTTTTTTTAAAATGAAATTTTCGCCTGGGTCGGGACTTGTCACCGACTGAAGGGTTCATGGAGGGATGGCCGCCTTAGTTAGGGCGGTGTGTTCGACTATTGAGTCCATTGTTGGAACAATGGAGGGCGCAGGCGCTGCCTTTGTAGCTGTCGTAAACGTTGCCGATCTTGTTGCCTTTACCGTCGAAGATGTCACAGGTTTTATCGGCCTTATCCCGAATGGTAAACAGCAGTTCACCCTCCGCGTTAGCATAGGTTTTGCCGTTTTTACCCATACGACCCATCTTCTTGCCGGTTTTTGCGTCCACTAAGTTGCCCTGTCCATCGACGAAGGCAATCTTCTGACCCTTCGCGTCTTTAACAAGCTGGTCTTTTGTGATTAGTCCAATCGACGTTCTGCCATTGTCTTTAATCGTCCCGTTGTGGTCAATGGTAAAGGGTTGCTTGTAGTTAGCGGTTTGAGCCATAATTGAAACCGTGGTCAGTAATAGGGCGGCTAACAAAGCGAACCGTGTTTTTTTAAGGAATTTTTGCATGATAGTACACTGGAATGAGTTAAAAAGAATGAAGTATGTACCCCGCTGCGCTTGTCCTGATTCATGGATGACATCAATTAGGCTTACTGAGAAAGGGGCTCACAGGGCTTTTGCCAATGGGGAAACGAGCCTTGAAGTCACCCCGACCTGGATGTGATTTACAACAGAACAGGTTAACCAAAACTGTGTTTCGGGGGAAAAAGTAGGTGGTAGATAGTCCAAAAGGGGACGTTATCTCACCGGTCCGGTCACTGTGATCCAGATTGTTCCGAAAGGACGCAGGTATCCCTTGGGCATACGATAGCCAAGGAAACAGGTCAACAGTGGCTCAGATAAGCCAGGTACAGAGAGAAGTAAGTCGATACCGGCTGCTTCGGGAAAGCGGGTCATCGGCAGGCGAGTGAGCTACCGGCAACCTGTCGGTTGGTACCATAGCCGCCAGCAGTAAGCGGAACTCATGATTGGCAATAAAATCGGCGGGCTGAGGAGCCGCAACCGGGTGTTGATCTACGATAAAGGAACTTACGTCGAGGTGCTGGTAGGAAAGGGTCACTTTACAGCAGGGCATTTTTTTGAGCGGGTGTCCTGCCGAAACCGGATCTGATACTGCGCCTGACTGACACGATGAAGCACAGGCTTCTTTAACCAGTGAGAATGACTTAGTGTGTCCCCGCATCTGACACCAATGGTCAGCCATACCAAAGCCCGTGCTGCCAAGCAGAACCACAAGGGCCAGCCAACAGCAAATCAGACGAGTATGGAACGGGATTTTCATTCGATTGGATTTTAGTTCTGCAAACTTACCGCCTTTGTCTAACAAATGTGTTATAGGATTCGGGCAAGACTTTACAAAATTTATAGACACAGGCTATGTTGGGACTGTACAATTCACGCAGCGGGGAATGAAAAAGGGTTTAACTCATCCGGGAATGCGGAAGCCACCCCGATGGCCGGTATGAAGACGTAATTTAATTGCTTGATTGAGAAGAAGGAGAGCAATGGCGGGTAAATTCTCGGGATTCGGGGTTCCACCTTGCGGCCAGCTCCCAACGAATCAGTCGATTACGTAGCCGAAGCTGACTGGGTGGTTTTACGCCTTGTGCGGTACAAGCTCAGGCTATAAATCAAAATCGGCAAAATTGTAAACTGCAACACGGGACTAAGGCCAACCCCAATGCCCGGAAGAAGGGGCATGTTCTTCGTGTAAGACCAGTTCCCCGCTGACAGATGAGCGAGTTCAGACACGGTAGCACCTAAGCCACCGACCAGCATTACGGAAAAAATTTGAAGAGGCGTTACGCCTTCAATCCATAAGCCCTGTCGGTAGATTAGTGAAAAGCCAACGTACAGCAAAAGGGCCATGATCGTATCCGCCAGCGAGGCCAGGGCTAAAAAAGCAATGTACGGTCCCTCCTAAACCAACCCTTTGTACAAGGTGCAATGGCTCAGTTCCCAACCATAATTGAGCAAAAAGGCAAGCACGATTACGGGGCCGATGAAGTGCTTAAAGGCTTGCTTATCGGCCGCTTTTTGACAAAAAAGATCAATAAGGACACGACTACGATCAGGGGAGTAACGGGCACGACAAACATGCCTGGCTTCAAATCAATCATTTTTTTTATGGTGAATTAACTCGAATGCCACCCTCAGCAGCGTTTCGATAGGATCGGCTTATGTCCTGGCGAGACGCTGCTTGGGAGTGGTTATGCTATGACTTATCCTTACCCATTTTGTGGCCGGATTTCATTTTGCCTTCTTTCATCATTTTATCCATGGTCGTCATGCGCCCGTCCATCATCATGCACTGACCTTCTTTCATGGCCATTTTAGTGCCGTCTTTCTTCATGCAGGTACCGTCTTTCATGCACATGGAGCCGTCACTCATAGTCATATCTTCGGTCATAGCCATCATCTTGCCGTCTTTCATCATCATCATCTTGCCGTCTTTCATCATCACGCAGTCCTGGGCCATCCCGTTGGACTTTGTGGTGCTGTTAGTCGACTTGGAGTGTGCCGTACTTTGTGCTTGTGCTGTGCTGATGAATCCGATCAATAGCATCAGGATAAAAACGTTCATTAGATTTTTCATGAGATTTATCTTAATTAACGCGAACTATGGGATTGATGTGCTGATAAACAGCTATTTAAAGTACATATGAGCCGAAAAAGGTAGTTTTGGGTGCTAACCAATCAAAACCTACCAAATCTCGAACTCATATGCTGACCGAAATCTACGTTGATATCGATGACTTTTGCAAAGCTAAGATGCAGTTGATCGCTAAAGCCCTACACCACTGCGGGGCCTATAAGAAGCTCCATCCCAGCCAACTCTCACTCAGTGAAGTGATGACTATTTTGGTGTACTACCATCTGAGTCCCTACAAAAACTTCAAAGCCTACTATACCCGCCACGTTAGTGAGGATCTCAAACGAGACTTCCCAGACCTGATCAGTTATGATCGTTTCGTGGCCCTTATCCCTCGTACCTTGATCCCCCTGATGTTGTATATGGCTTACCGTTGCCAGCGCAGTTTACGAACGGGGATCTACTATATCGATTCAACACCTGTGACTGCTTGCCATCCTAACCGTGCCCACCAGCATCAAACCCTGAAGGGTTTTGCCAGTTGGGGAAAAACGTCGGTAGGCTGGTTTTTTGGCCTTAAAGTCCATCTGTTAATCAACCATTTAGGCCAACTTGTCCATGTCCGTATAACCGACGGCAGTACCCATGATGCCAACCCTAAGCTACTTTTTGAGCTAACCCACGATGTGGTGGGTTGGGTATTTGGGGACAAAGGCTATCTACTCAATACGGAAAAACAAGCCTTTGTCGAACATCAGGGTCAGGTTATCTTCGCGGCCAAACCCCGTAAAGGGATGGCCAAAGCCGACTGGCCCCTGGCGGCTAAAGCATGGGCTAAAAAGCGGAGCCTGATTGAGACGGTCATTGGTCAAAGCAAGGCTGTCTGTAATTTAGAACACACCCGCCATCGGTCGGCGACCAATGCGTTTGTGAACGTCTACGCGAGTCTGATTGCTTACTCATTTTACGAGCGTAAACCTGTGGCTAAGGTCGATTTGAGTAATCGCTTACTAATGGCAGGTGAACCAAATTGGGCATTAGCGGCCTAGAAAACAATCTCATAGTTCACGTTTAATTAGTTATCATAATGTAACAGATACTATCATTAAAGGTTTAGTTTGAGGTTTTCAGTAGGATAGCGAGCAGCAACCGTAACTACGACCATCGACTGGTAATGGGTTATTAGTACGTGGTTCCAGATGTGTAGATAGTGGATAGGCGATGGAAAATTACGGAAAGTTACGCCGACGCAATCCGTTGTGTGAGAGACTTCTTGCTGTTCCGTTTTAGTGAAGAGATCGGCGCGCCACCACCATTGGGTTAGCCCGCTCATCAAGATGTTCTTGGTAAATTAACACGACCAGTGATTTAATTTTTGGACGTTGGTTTACCAGCCAACAAACTACTCCATCTGATTGGCGTGTTATGGCTAATATCAGTTGATTGTTTGCACTTAACGGTACTGTTAAGCAGATCCATTTGTCGGCTCAACAGCAACCAGGTTAGGGGAGTATACGGAAAATCACAAAGCCAACTTGCCGACACAAACAACGCATCTAGCTCTTTGTCAGTTAAGCTCTTAGACTGAAAATTGCCGTTGGTTTCCATCGTACACTATAATTTACGATAAAGTTAAAGGAAATATTTTTCAACTGTTTTGTAAATTTATCAGCGATCCTTACAACATTATAAGCGAAACGGTACCCGTTTGCTGGGTGCCGGGCACAGACCCCAACCGTTTCCCTGACGGCTGCTTACCGAGAAACTTTATCCTGTACTAACGCCATTTGCTAATTAGTTTGGTTTGTACCGACAACCGACCCGCCTGTATACTCTCGCGGGTAGCCCCTCCAAACTAACAATCTTACAAGTCCATAAGGCGAACTTCTTTTTGGGCTTGTCGTTGTAATGACGAGTTCCCGTACCAAAAAAATCAAATAATGACCAATACATTTACTCAAAAAATTTGCGCGGTTCTGATTGGAGTTACTATTTGTTCTTCTTGCAGCCGTCCAGTTGCTAGTTTTCAGCGTGGAGCTTTCTCGGCCTCCGCTCTGCCTAAAACTCAACCAGTGGTCATCGCCAACCCTGTACAGGTCGTTGCAACACCAATAAGGACTCGAATGCCGGTTGAGGCAGCCCCTGTACAGATTGAAGCCCACCTCCCACAGGAGGGTAAATTGGCAACAGCCACAAAGCTGAACGAACGTATGGCCCGGGTAACGTATCGGTTAATCCCCCAAACGCTCAAACCGACGGCGTCTCAATCCCCTCACAAAGCGACTTTTGTTGAAGGATTGATGCTCAGAAAAGTGAATAAAAGAATTGGCCAGCATCTGGCACCCAGCAACCCGGAGAAGGTACTGGTTGCTAACCGGGCACGTTTGATTAGCGGCCTTGTTCTGCTACTTGGGGGGATAGTGCTGATTATAATGGGTAATGGCCAGCAATTAAATGGCACTATTGGTTTTATTGGTTTGTTTGTCCTGCTGTTCGGTATCGTTGGCGTGATACTTGGTCTTTTTGGGGACTAACCAACGCAGGATTATAGACAAGACACCATTATGATTTCAACCGACCTGCTCAACGAGTTTAAGCCCGCTCTGGCTACAGCCATTGGCCAGCTTCAATCGGTGCTACGCTCAGCGAAAGAAAGTAGCGATCCCGAAGCGGAACTGCTCCAGCTTAAAGCAGCCCAGGCGCTGCTCTCGAAGAGCGTATTGTTACTGCTTGATGATGTGTATCGCAAGGCGATGGCGGAAAAAATCTCTTTCGCCTTACAGAATTGCCCAGGAAGTTGCGGGCAGGAAGAACTGATCGAGCGGTTGCGGAGTATGTTTCCTAACATCCCCCTAGATGAGGTACCCCGGCGGTTGAAAGAGGCCGAAGCGGTCGAGTAACACCTGAAAAAAATATTATTGGAAAAACAGTTGGAGCCCCCTCCATCCCCCTTCCCATCTTTGTAACGAATTCATCCTAACGCGTAAAAAAAGGTCTAAAGAAATCATGATGGCTTCCGTAGCCACGATGTTGACATTGAACGGTTTCACCGGCCCAAGTAAAACCTGCTCGTTGCAGGCTACCGGGGGTAGCAGATTGATGAGCCGTTACCAGGTCGCTCAAGCCTGAAGTCAAGTGAGTCTGGTTAGAACGTGGCGTTAACCAATCAGACTCAGAAAAGTCTGCGTGTAGTAATAGCAAACGAACAGCAGCGCTCCCCCACTGATAAACTGAATGCTGCGCCGGAGCCAGGTGAGTCGGGCAAAACGAGCCACGGCTCCGGCGAAAAAGCCCACCACTAAAAAAGGCAGCCCCCGGCCGATGCCGAAGGCGAGGGCCAGCACAAACCCGTACACCGGACTGGCCGTGGCCGCAGCGACTGATAACAGCAGCATCAACGGAGCGGCCGACGTGCCCAAACTAAAGATAAAGCCGTAGACAAAGGCCCCACCAACCCCCGGTTTGCGGAGACCCGCTAACTGGGTTTCGCTCAGGCGCGGGCCGTAAAACGACAGTCCGGCCGCCAGCAGGGATATAACCGCCATCCCCAGCGCCCAGTAAGTCCCGAATGATTCGGTCAGGATGGCACCCATTCGACCGGCCAGCGCACCCAGTAGCATTAGATTTATGACGATACCGCCGAAAAAAGCAGCCGCGATGCGAAAGCCCTGCTGGCTGGCGTTATTTTGGCTGCTGCTACTGACCAAACCCGCCATGCCCTACCGGCAGAGTACAGGGGCACACCCCGCTGGCCACGACACCGGCGATTAGGGTGGGCGTAGGTAAAGGAGCCGAAAATAACATCCTCATCAAAGATGCCGAAAGTCTGGAACTAGGCTCTAGGGTAAACGCCGTCATTCTGGACAAAACCGGCACGCTGACCGAAGGGAATCCGTCCGTCATTAAGCTGCACTGGTTCGCACCCGACACTGACCAGAAAGCCCTGATGCGGGTGCTCTACGCGCTGGAAGCTCAATCGGAACACCCCCTAGCCGATGCCGTGGTCGAACGGTTAAAACAGGACACTATAACCGGTTCGCTGCTGGATACGTTCGAGAGCCTAACTGGACGGGGTGTACTGGGCCGCTCCGCTGAAAAGCAGTACGTGGTGGGTAATGCCCGACTGCTAGCCGAGCATCGAATCCCGGTTGGGGATAAGGCCCAGGCATTAGCCGCCGACTGGCAGCAAGCGGCTAATACGGTCGTGTACTTCGCTGATGCAGAACAACTGCTGGCATTGATTGCCATGCCGACCCAACAAAAGCTACTTCCCTCGAGGCCGTTCATACGCTCCAACGGCGGGGTATCGCGGTATACATGATGACGGGCGATAACGCCCAAACAGCCAGGGCCGTGGCCAGTGAAGTAGGCGTTACGGATTACCGGGCCGAAGCGCTTCCTGCTGATAAAGCCAACTTCGTCAAAGAATTGCAGGCTACAGGAAAAATTGTGGCCATGATTGGCGATGGCATCAACGACTTGCAGGCACTGGCGCAGGCGGATGTGAGTATTGCCATGGGGCGAGGGTCGGACATTGCCATGGATGTCGCCAAGATGACACTCATCACCTCGGACTTAAACAGCGTACCCAAAGCCCTGCAACTCTCAAAACGGACGGTGCAGACCATCCGGCAGAACCTGTTCTGGGCGTTCATCTATAACCTCATTGGCATTCCCATTGCGGCTGGAGTTCTTTATCCAATCAACGGTTTTCTGCTTAATCCGATGTTTGCCGGGGCGGATATGGCCCTCAGTTCCGTGTCGGTGGTGACGAATAGCCTGCGACTGAGGTCTGCTAAACTATAGGCGTTTTTAATTTTATAAGCTTTTTTCCTAAAATTACAAGTCCTTTAGCGGAGCAATTAACCTGTCTGAGGGTTACTAAAACGGACAGTAACAGCTATTGAAACGCTCAATTTCAAAACGAACATTAGTGCGGACATGGAATCCGCATCGATTACGCCATTTCTTGACGATTTCGAGCAACTGGACGGCTGGAATGTAGATACCAACAGCCCAGAGAAAAATTCTTACCGTGCAGACTATTGATAATCGGATTGGAGATATCATTATACAAGCCGTCGAACGGACAGGCTATAAAGCCGAACGGATACCCCGACCTTAAAAAAAGAGGGTACGCTTGACCAAGGAATCCAAAAGTTTCGCAAAAGCCCGGTTGAATTTTACAAGCCGTTTCATTATCCGATGGGGTGACTTTTTAGTCTCATATACGTCTGTCTCGACAAGTCAGGCGGGCATTCGGCACTATTTTATCTATTTACTACCCGATATCTTCACCCTGAGGATATTTTTAATCGAATAAATGTCATGATGCATTCTCAAACTAAGCCTGCCCTACCTACCCAACAGTATGTAAAAAATCCTCATTATGGGCGTGTTGTAGTTTATATCTATGTATGTACGTACTTATGTATTCAATGGTAAATAGCTTTGTTAATGTTGTCCCCAATATAAATCAGTTCTATATGGCTGGGTTGATGACAATGCCCATGATTATTATTGAGCTGTTAGTTATGTCGGCTATGTATATGGATAAGAAACGCAATGCCCCAATCCTGGCGGGAAGTGATATTGCCTTAGTTGCTTTTTTCGTTTTCATTCGGCAGCAGGCCGCCGTTTCAGACCGGCAATATTTAAAAGGAATGATACCCCACCATGCCGCTGCCATTTTTGATGAGTGGGCAAGCCTCCCTAAAAGACCCTGAGATCAGGAAGCTGAGTGAGGATATCATTAAGGCTCAGGAAGAAGAAATCAGGCAGATGAAAGCTAAACTGAACGAACTGGACCGGTAAGTCAAACTATGATACGATGCCGTCTCCCCTTACTGTAAGTGGCCCTGCCATCCGACAGAGCATTATTGCTGGTTTACAGCCTACCCAATCGTTTACCCCATACGTAATGAAATCTATTGTATTGATTTTCGCTGGTCTGACCCTGTTGCTGACAACTGGCTTTGCTCAGCAACATTCGATGAATGCTTCCAGTGAAGCAACGGCCAAACCCCGCGATGCCGATAAGTCGAGCTTTCCGACCGTCAACACCACGCTTCCTGTTTCGCGGCCACAGGCTTTAGCTAGAACGAAATTGACCGGTAAGCGCATTGAGTACGACCTGATGATTGATGAACAGACGGTCAATATTTCCGGCAAGCCGAAGCGGGCAATGACCATTAATGGGGGGATTCCTGGCCCGACCATGCGGTTTATGGAAGGCGATGTGGCCGTCATTCGGGTGCATAACAAACTCAAAACCGAAACCTCTCTGCACTGGCACGGTCTGTTGGTACCCAACATCCAGGATGGTGTATCCTATTTAGAGACACCTCCTATTTTAGCCGGCAAAACGCGAACATTTGAATACCCGCTGGTGCAGTCGGGAACGTTCTGGTTTCACTCGCATACCCGCTATCAGGAGCAGCTTGGGGTGTACGGTTCCATTGTCATTCAACCCCAGCAGCAGGTCCATAAAGTCGACCATGACCTGGTTATTCTGATGTCGGACTGGACCAATGAGAATCCGGCCTATATCCTCAAAAACCTGAAACGTAGGAATGAATGGTATTCTATCAAAAAAGATAACGTGCAGTCGCTGAACCGCATCATCAAGCACAAAGCAGTGAGCGCCTACCTGCGGCAGTCGATGCAAAAAATGGCTCCAATGGACATTTCGGACGTGTACTATGAGCGGTTCCTGATTAATGGCAAGGACACGGTCCGTTACCCCGAAATCAAACCAGGCCAGACGGTGCGCCTGCGGGTGATTAACGCCGGAGCTTCTACTTATTTTCACCTCAACTACGCAGGGGGACCCATGAAATTAATTGCCGCCGATGGCGTAGAGGTGCAACCCGTGGATGTAAACCGTCGGCTCATTGCCATTGCCGAAACCTATGATTTCATCGTGACTGTCCCCGAAGGCGGGGCATTCGAGGTGCGGGCCTCCGCACAGGATGGTTCGGGTTATGCCACAGCGCTTTTGGGTAGTGGCCCGGTTCACTACGCGCCGCCTATTCCCCGCCCGGACCTCTATAAATTGACGGCTAATATGAGCCAAATGGGAGGTATGGGCATGGGTACAATGAACATGGGCCAATCAGACACCACTGCCCAGGCTAATCGTGATATGAACGGCCCGATGGTGCATCAAGCGGGTGCAATGAGTGGGATGAACGAAAACCCGGCTAAACCCGCGAAAGCGTCGCCCGAAAAAGCCGACTCGATGCCGGGTATCGATATGCCTGGTAAGGACAGGTCAGGTATGGATCATAGCAAAATGGACATGGGTCAGCCAAAACCCGAAAAGGCAGTATCCGCAAAATCCAAAAAAGCGGACGCTATGTCGAGCATGGATCATAGTCAAATGGACATGAAAGGAATGGACATGGGCGCTACTAAACCGAAGAAAAAAGGCAAATCAATGGCTGGAATGGATATGTCTCGGTCCCACTCCGACGGACCGGCCGATGTGGGTATGAAGATGGACAAGGACGGTAAAATGGACGTGACTGGTATGGATCATGGCCAGATGAAAATGGCCGATAAAAAGACGACGACTCCCAAAAAATCGGATAACATGCCGGGCATGGACCATAGCCAGATGAAAATGGGTGATGCCAAAACGGACACTATGCCGGGTATGAAAGGTATGAAGATGGATGGTAAGGCCGAAGCCATGCCGGGTATGGATCACAGCCAGATGAAGATGGACAACAAGTCTGTCAACATGGCCGGCATGAAGCCGGGTGACAACATGCCGGGTATGAGTACCAATGGGATGGAAGGCATGGGTGGTATGGGTCAGATGAGTATGATGGACGAGCAGAATACCATCGACTACAGCATTTTGAAGGCTACTGAACCAATTGTCTTTCCAGCTAACCGCCCCATCCGCGAGATACCACTGACTTTAACGGGCAATATGTTTCGCTACATCTGGGGCTTCAACGGACAACCCCTTTCCCGGGCCGACATGATCGAGATTCGACGGGGGGAAATAGTACGGATTAAAATGGTGAATAATACCATGATGATGCACCCCATTCACCTGCATGGGCATTATTTCCGCGTGCTCAACGGGCAGGGTGAATATTCGCCACTCAAGCATACGGTCAACGTCTCACCAATGGGTAGTGTTACTATCGAGCTGATGGCCGACGATGATAAGGACTGGTTTTTCCACTGTCACCTGCTTTATCACATGCTTAGTGGCATGGCGCGCGTGGTCAGCTACGGCGATAAACCCGACTCGTCCATTGCCAACATCCAAAAACTACACCTGCGCGATATGCGCGATAACCAGCCATTCGTATGGGGTTTTGTGCAACCGGGTTATCCGATCAACTACTTTAATCTAAACGTTTCGAATAATAAAAATGCCATCATTGCCGGGGGTGACCACGACTGGCGTTCCAACAACTTCGAGTTCGATCTGGACTACGAGCGCTATTTCGGGGATTGGTTTCGGGTGTTTGCAGGTGTGGACGGGGGTAATGAACGCTTTTTACGCCGTGTCCGTGCCGAGGGGGATGGCCTGCCTGCTACCAACGGTGACCGGAAGATTCTGCGGGCGGTGGCCGGTATCCGATACATGCTGCCCTTCCTGATCGAGTCCGAAGCGAAGGTGGATGCGCGGGGCAACGTGCGGCTTCAACTGTCGGGCCAGCAACTGCTTTTCCCTCGCCTGGAATTTACCTACCAAACGCAGTGGCTGATCGGTGGCTACGTACGGGCGCACGTCGAACTGCAATATACCGTTACCAAAAACCTGTTTCTCCACACCGATTACGACACCCGGTATCGTACCGCTGGGGGTGGGGTGGGCTATAATTTCTGATTGTAGTACGGTTCATCGGCCCGCCGACAACACTAGTTGGAAGGCCGATGAACCGTACTACAATCAGAAAGAAATGGTTGACTTAAACCCTGGCATGTTTGTGATACCAACTATCGCCCTGACAGCCATCGTGTTATTGTATATCCATTTTCTGAAAAAAGCGGTTGATAAACCAGCCTTCAGGCGATTTGCTGGTGTAGTAGCCGGTTCGTCATTTCTGTTGAACTATGCCTGGGAAATAGGCCATTGCCCCCTCTACACAGTATGCGCGTATGATCTACCGCACTTCTTTTTTTTTGGCGTTGGCTTCGCTTGCTGACGTTATAAAGGCTGGTTTACTTTTTTTTGTTTCGCACTGATTTACAGGAATAGCCTTTGGGTCATGCCCCTGACTATTTCCCACGTTCTGTGGTTAATGATCGTGGGTGGTGCCGGAGCAACAGTGTCGAAGATCGCCCACCTATCAGCCGGGAACTGGATTTATGCGGAAAGCATGCCTATTGTTCCGGGCTGATAGGTGGGCCTCCCGTGTTACAATTTACGATTCTGCCGGTTTTGATTTACCGCCTGAGCTTCTAATTCTCGACCTACCGGTCAGGCCAATCGCGGAGGTCCGTTTCGTTCATTCGCTAAGCAACGTATGATTAAGCTACACGCCAGATTTGACTTGTCCTGAAACGGAATGATTGTGCAGGTACGATTGAATAACCAGGATGACAGGAGTGGGGGGACTGGGGTGATGAGCAAGCTAACGGCTCATACGTTAGCTGTTTAACTGAATGGAGTAGCGCAAAGAGCTTTTTTAGCTTTGATTCAACCATTTCTAACCGGCATTATTGGTTGTCCAGGTACCCAATACCACTGGCAACCATAAGTTGCAATGCAAAGTTACCCAACAAAGTAAAAAGTAAGTAGTTCCCATAGACTGAAATGGGCGTATGTAGATGTTCACAGCTTCACACGGCTTTGGCGATCTTTTCCAGCACGAGGTGGCTGTCCCAGAATCGACATAGTGCATACGTAACTCCGACATGAGTATGTACCGGATAGGCGTGTTTGTCTGCCGGATCGAGGGGCGGGTGAGTTGTATTTCTACCTCTTTCTGGCGGCTATCGGGTACAACTAAATATAGCGTTGTCGCGTGGTCCAGTAGTGAACACGTCAGGTCCGTCAGGCGCAGGATGGTGGAATAGATCGACGTGCTTTTCTCCACTTCAAAGGCGCAAATTAAGCGCCCCGTCTCTTTTTCCAGCCAGATGATGTCAATCAGGCTGATAGTCTGACTTGTTTCGGGCGGGACCGGCAGCGGGGGCAGACTAGGCAGACTCAAAAACGAAAAAGGCTGCCCGTTGTACTGCCGGGACCTGTCTTTTCGGGCCACCACCACGTCATATCCCAGGGCTCTGCCCAGGGTCAACAAATGATACTGCATCTCACTGTGCGTCTGGGTCTCCTGGGCTTCGTCAACGACGGCCTTGTGCCGTTTGGCAAGCTGTTTCTGAATCTTTTTCCGGTCGACGGCTGGTCGCTCATATAGGTTCGGCCCCAACAGATTACCGGCACCGATCTCGAATAACAACCCCGACAAAGCCTCTAGATCGTTGGAAAGTACCTGCCAACAATCGTTGTTTACCACCATCAATTTTTCCCGGATGGCCAAATACTCCGGCCACGAACCCAGCTTACGTCGTACGTTGAACAGTCGATTGTAGCCGTTGATGATTGCCGTATTGAAGGGCGGCACCCTGGTTGGGTGCGGGAGCAGTTTCGGTTAGCTGGTGAAATGGGGAACTCGGTCGAACTCGGTTTTCGGCGGCAGATAAACCCCAGGCTGGTGATGTCGCTGGGCGGAACGGCGGGCCTGGGCGAACAGGCTCCGCCGTTTCGGGCTAACGTTACCTTTCAGCAGGCGTTTTGATAATCAAAAGCGGGCTGAAACTTGTTATGATCTGACTACCGATATTATTTTGCCGGTAGTCAGATTTTTCACTCACGAAAATCAGTTTATTATGGAACAGGGGGACTACCGAAAATTTATGGGCATGCTGGGCGTATCGTACATTGTTATGTTCAGCGTAATGTATCTCAACATCGACCAGATCAGCCACCTCTATTTTGGTCTGACCCGCTTTTACATGACCGCGCTGATGATTGCGCCGATGGCTCTGATTATGCTGGGGTTCATGGGCATGATGTACAAGAACAAGCGCGTGAACGGGCTCATCATCGGGGGCAGTATTGTCCTTTTCTTCGGGGTGCTGACGCTGCTGCGTACACAGACCTTTATTCGCGACGAGTAGTACATGCGGGCTATGATTCCCCACCACACCTCGGCTATTCTCTTCAGTCAGTAAGCGAATCTAAAAGATCCGGAAGTGCAAAAACTGGCCCGCGGCATCATCGAATCACAGGAGCGCGAAATTGCCGAGATGAAGGCTATTCTGGCCCGCATGGAAAAATAGCCGGATACTTATCCGGGTGACACAGGACCATAACCTGCCTGATCAACTACTTGTGGTCCTGGTTTTCGTAGATGTCCGGGTTGCGAAGGTGAAGTTAGAGTTTTCAGTGAAACGGCGGGATACCTTCCCGAATGCCTGCTGCTTCTTGGTAATGTAGGTTAGTGCCAATTTCAGCGAACTTCCGTCGGAATCATCCAGAAAAAAAAAGTCTCTGACACTGACTGGTCTGCATGAACCCCTTGCCGGATCGAATGAACCATTCCAGGCAGTATTCTGCACAATGCAGTTGGATAAAGGAGACCGTAAGTTCGTGATCGTTGAATACGGGGCGGTAAAAAATAAGTGTTAACCTTACCCAAACGTGAGCCAACTTTACGAATTCCATGAGCGAAAATTCTTCGTCTTTCAATTTATGCGATCTTCGCACGTTGTACCAACGACTTTCATAAGAATCCTTTGCATTTACGGCCCAGGCCCGCATCTCCATATACTGGTGAGACTGAGTAGCGCATACGTACTGATTTTCTTTTCGGACAAAGAAGTTAGGCCAAGCGATCGCTACTACTTTATTTCAGATTTAAGCCAGCCAAGAACGGCCTTCTCATCCGCCTTTGATAAGTTGGCGTTCCAATGTATCAGCCTGTACGAAGTTAAGGGCATCGCACCATCCTCTATCTGGCTGCTCATTGCTTTCAATTTACTGCGCTGCCGACGGGGTGAGTAATCACCGAACTCACTAAGATTCAGATCCTTTTTCCCCTCCTCGATGTGATTGCCCAGAAACATGGCCACGGGTTGAAATCTGCTATACCAGGGGTAGTCAGTATGGTTACTGTGGCAATCGTAGCAAGCCGTTTTAAGCAGTGTGCCAGTGCGGGCCGGGGGCGCGTAAAGAGCGATGAAATCTTTATCCGCACGGGTGTCACCCCGGTTAAGCGGAGTGGGTATCCACTGGATACCCACCAAAACAACTACCGTAGCCACGGCGGCTATTTTCAACCACCTCATTGGGGTACTATTTCAGTTTTCATGCTTCCGCAGGTCGACATTTTGCTACCCATGTATGGATTCTTGATCTCCTTGGATGTGCTCAACCAATTTGCCCCCTTTTTATTGTTGTACATCGGACAATAGTCCTGATAGAGCGTGCGATCTGATCCGACGACGGCGATCAGGTCGGTCATGTCTTTGCTCAAGACATCGAAATGTTCCCGCTGATGATCAATTTTACCGCTGTTCGTGCCAATGTGTTCAGCATGCTCGCGGGCATCGTCCACAGTATCATCGTAGGAGGCCTGTTGCTTCGGGTCCAGAGAGGCTCTGTCGAAACTTGCGAAAGCCTTCACCATCATTTCGCCGGAAGCGGCCGCTTTTGCGCTGTTGTCAGATGCCAATGCGTCTTTCATGGCCAGGTAGCCATCAAGAATAGCCGAAGCCTGGTCTGACTTTCTGACCGGGCCATTCACTGAAGTATTACCTGAGACTGAAGAAGCGACATGGTCACCATGCCCATCATGGTCACCATGCTCCTCATGTTCAGTAGCATTATGCGCCGTTTCGGTCTGATCGGCAGCCTGTTTCGATGTGTCGTTGTTGCCGCAGGAGGAGAGTACGCCTGCAACGGCCAGGGTTAAAAGGATTCTTTTCATTGGACTTAACGGTTAACGGGTGAAAATAAATAAACAAGTAAATGCAGTTATGATTTAGCGCGGATCATGTCGGTGATTAACCTGCCCTCAGTGCGCGTGGGTCGATTCGGACTCGACGTACCTGCCCTGTGGGCCAACACCTTCAATATACACCAGTTGCGAACCGTAGTGACCAGCCTTCGCTACCGAAAATCCCGACCCCAGCAGTACGGCTGCAACGCCCGCTACAGCCCATCGTTTGTTGGTCAGGCAAACTAAATTGAGACCCTGCAACACCACCCCGGCCCCGCCCAAATAGAGCGTCCAGTCGGCCCAGGAGTCATGCTGCGCCAAGACCAATTTGGCTTGTTCAGGCAGGCCATGCGTGTGGGCGTGGTATGGACCACCCGCTAAATAAGCCGCCAGTGCACCAGCAGCTGCAATACAGAAAGCAATCCAGGCAATTGCCGGGCGCATGAAGTAAACGTTAGCCGTCTGCAACGACGCGCCCACTAAAAGCAGTACGATGGCGAAATGAACGACCAACGGATGCAGGTTGGGGAAATCGTCCAGATCGGCGGTAAGCTTCAGGTCATGGTCAGCAGAAACAGCCGAAGAAACGTTTGGTGCCGAAGCAACCTGAGTGGCTGCTGATTGCCGGATCGTGTCTTCGTCGTCACCGCCGTGAGCCAGTGCCGCCACCGCCACGAAAAGCATTGCCAGCAACAGAATACCCTTATTGAGATTTTTGATCGCGTTTTTCATTGGATCTGAATTGCGTCATTAGCAAAGTATGAGCCGAAATTTTAGAAGCGCAGAGACATCCCACCCCCCGCTCCAAAACGGTTGGCGTAGCTACCCATAATGGATACATTCCGGGACAAGAAGTACTCGACCCCCGCCGACCAGGTTACTGATCGCATGTAGGGACTGACCTCGGGTACGCCTTCTCGTAGGGGTCGTTTGGTCCAGCCAAAATCGGCCTGATATTCGTATTCACCGAAGAGCATCGTACGCGGGAAGATCATAATCGACCGGCTCAAACTGATCTGGGGGCGCAGGCGGCTGTCGATGCGCACGTCCAGAGCAAACAGGTAGGGCGTCAGGTACCGAACACCGGCAATAGCCGTCGTCACTACGTCATTGGGCATACTCTGCCGTTCATTTTCGGCGTTGACGCCCACAAACACCTGTAAGTAATCATACAGGTATCGTCCGTACGATACCTCAGCCTCGAAGCGTTTGTTCCAGCCCCGCACGCCCATCACGTTAAACTGGTTGCGGTAGTTGGACGATACCAGATTGAGCTGGGCCAGGTGCGAAGCTACGTCGGCCACGCCCCAGTTGTAAAACCCATTGCCCTCGCGGGTGAGTTTTTTCAGAGGATATCCTTTCAGCCGGTCGTCGCGGGCCGCCGTGTCGTAGCTGAATACCCGGCCCATGCCCCCAACTAAGTGATATAGTACGTGGCAGTGAAAAAACCAGCTGCCATACTCATTGGCTGCAAACTCGATGGTTATCTTCTGCATCGGCGGCACGTTGGCCACGTTCTTCAGGGGCGAGTAGTCCCCGTATTTATTGATGACCCGGAAAAAGTGCCCGTGCAGGTGCATGGGGTGGTGCATCATGGTGAGGTTGTTGAGCGTCAGCCGGACGGTTTCCCCTTTTTTGATTTCGATATTATCGGCTTCGGCGAGCGGCACACCATTCATGCTCCAGATGTACCGGCGCATATTGCCCGTCAGGTTGAGCAGGATATTCCGCACGGGCCGGTTGGGGTCAAGGGTCGTCTTCTCCGGCGATTTGAGGTAGTCGTAATTGTAATCGGCGTACATCTTCATGCCCGGCATGGATTTGCTCATATCCTTTCCCGACGCATCGCCTTTCATCGCCATTCCACTCATACCCTTATCCCGCTTACCATTCGACATATCCATGCCACCCATCGGCTTGTCAGCCGGTTTGCTCATGTCCATATTCGCCATAGAACCATTTTTGGCGTGGTCCATTTTTGAGTGATCCATCGGGGGCTTCCCCGTCGAGTCATCAGACATCGTCATCCCGTTCATCGACTTGTTGCCCTGCTTCTTAGTCTTGTCCGGCATGGAGTTATCCGACATATCCATACTATCCATTGACTTATCAGACATTTCCATGCCCTTCATTTTGCCCATCTGCATTCCCCAGTTGTTCATCATCTGCTGCGGACTTACTTCGTGGAGATTAAACTTGATGGCCGGGGCACCCATGCGCATGTTCATCTTTGCCATCTGCTGCATCATGGCAATCTTGTCGGGCCGGGGTACGATAGGCGCGGCCACAATGGCACCCTGCCCAAGATAGGCCGAAGTTGTACCCGAACCGTCCTGCACCGATGCCCGTACTTCGAGCTTGCCGCTTTTGGGAACAGTCACGATAAAGTCATACGTTTCGGCAATGGCGATGAAGGTTTTGTTGTGGACCACCGGTACCACATTCAACCCGTCGGCCGCGACCAGCAGCGGGTCTTCACCTCCGAAGGTGAGCCAGAACTGCGACGAGGCTGAGCCGTTGATGATGCGCAGCCGCACCCGTTCGCCCGGTTTGTAGTCCGGGTAGTCCTGCGTTTTCTGACCGTTGACAATGAAGGCCGAATAATACACGTCGGCAATGCCCGCACTTTCCATGCGCTGTTTCCAAAAATTCAACTGCGCCCCAAACGCCCCCCGGCGAATAACCCGGTTCAGGGGCGTGGAGGTGCCTTTGCGAATGTTGTACCACTCGTTGCCCCGCTTGAGGTTACGCATCACATTTTCCGGTTTCTGGTCGGTCCAGTCCGAAAAGATCAGTACCTGTTCTTTGTCGTAAGTGAGCGTTTTTTCTTTTGGCTCGATTACAATAGACCCGAACAGGCCGCTTTGCTCCTGCAACATCGTATGGGCGTGGTACCAGTACGTGCCTGATTGATTGAGGGGAAATTCGTATTTCTGGGTTTTTCCCGGTTCAATAGGCGGGATATTCAAATACGGTACGCCATCGTAAAAGTTGGGAACCAGCAGCCCGTGCCAGTGGACCGACGTTTCCACATCCATTTCGTTCTTTACGTGAATAACGGCGTATTCACCTTCGGTAAATTGGATGGTTGGCCCCGGCGAGGTGCCGTTGACAGTAATACCCGGCACTGATTTGCCGGTTTTGTTGACCATTTCCTTTCGGATGGTTAGGGTGTACTCATGTACGGGCCGGTTGTCGGTATTCTGGGCAAAAGCGGATCCGTTGATGAAACAAATCAGGATTAAGTGAAGCCAAAGGTTACTACTCGTTTCGATTTTGGTTCGCTGCTGTCTGGTTAACAGAAAAATCTTATTTTTTGTCATATTGAATGTTGAGTTATATAGTTATAACACGCTGTAGGGGAGATAAGCACAGTGTCCATAAATTCTACAAAGGATCTATCTAATTCTATAAGGTACACCGGCAGAAGCAATGTAAAATGTATGGGTACAGCTACGGTCAGAAACGAAGGGTCGTAACCAATGACGGATTGGTACGCAGCATAAATAACCATCACGCCACGAAAAATGACAGGATCGGATACGGCTATTTCATCAGGCCCGGCAACAGATGAACCAGCAGCAACGTGGATACAAAAAAATACGATTGCCAACAGTGACAGCCCTATCAGTTGGCCGGTTGTGATTTGCTGACTTTCCAAACTACGCCGGTGTTCGGATGAGCCTTCATCCCCGAATCATCGAATTCGACCACGCCAAAATCTACGATGTAGAGACTGCCTTCTTTGCTCCACTCCATCTGAATTGGGCGTTCCAGCCCCCCGGTGCCTTTGGCCGAAGCAGGCAGGTTATTTTTGTTGTGAATGAAATCGGTGGCATTGCCGGTCGAAAGGTTTACCTGCTGTACCTTGAATCCGGGCCAATCGTATTTGACGCCCGGCGGTGCATTTTGCGCTGTCGGTACACCCGCAGGTAGTTTCGGGTGGTATGCTGGCCCCTTAAAGAAAGGAATGATTACGCCAAACTCAGCCACCAGAATATCCTGTTCCGGTACGCCCAGAGTGCGGTTGCCGAACACCATGCCTTCGGCTGCGCTGTGAACGGGCAGGCGGGCAATCGGCTGCCGGGGCTTGTCTTTACCCCGGAGCAGTTTCCGGTGGGTAGCGTCGGTCAAAACAAACGCCCGGTCTTCCTTCTTCACCCCGAACCGCTCGTCAGTAATGGGTATGCCGCTGTAATAATCGGGCCAACCGTACCACTCGTCCTGCACCACCTCATACACAGGTTCGTAATCAAAATAAAGGCCGCGCGGGGCCATCGGGTTCGCGCTGTTCATGGTCGTGATGAGCCTGCCATCGGGCGAGAACCGGTAGCCAAAGCTGGAACGCAGGCCCCAGGCAATGCGCTGGATATTGCTGCCATCGGGATTACAGCTGAAGAATGCACCGTTGCAGATTTTTTCGCCCTTAACGACCTGTCCCGGCTTCGTTTTCTCGCCCAAGGCCACAAAGGCGCCGGTCTCTACCGAGTCGGCATCAACAGATTTCATCTTGTCGGTCGGCACCCAGAAGTTCTTTCCGGTCAGGGCTACGTCCTCGCCGGGTACTTCGTGGGCGTTTGGCTTGTTAAATTCGTCGACTACCTTGACCCAGTGTTCTTCGATAACCCCCGAATTGCCTTGTGTTGACAGAAAAAAGTACATCTTGCCATCCTTAAAGATGGGCTTGGCGTTCAGGAACTCCCCCCAGGAAGGCAGTCCGTTGATGATGGTTTTAAACTCTCCGGAGGCTAAGTCGTAGGTGGAGTAGCGCGACCGATGGGCAATAAACAGCTTACCGTCGTGGTAGGTAACGCCGGTGAGGGGCGGAATCAGCCCCTCTTCTATATCGTTCGATGACGCTTTTCCTTTAATGACATCCATGGGTACCACCTTGTCGTAGAGCACCTTCGTGGTACCGTCGGGCATCAATTGCAGGATGCGGGCTTGGGGAGCGCGTTCGGGCATCGTTCCGTAGGTATGACCGCCCGCTTCGGCAACGTAGGTATTTCCCTGCTCATCGAACGTAACATCTACGGGGTAACTTAAACCGGTGGCGACGGCTTCAATCTGCAAACCTGCTGGAACAACAACGTCGTCCGTATTTACCTTGCGCTGACCTGCGGATTGAACTTCTGACTCAGCCCCCTTTTTTTCACCCCCTGCTTTATCTTTCGTAGCGCAACCCGGGAGCAACAGTAGAAGGCTAACAATTAGTAGGACAGCGAACACCGGGTAACGATTTCCGACAAGCAACCAGGGTTCTTGAGTTAGTTTGGTAATTCTACTGATGCGCATAATCAGTGTTAGTTGAGGTTATTGAACAGACAGCGACTCGCTTATGAAATAACGCCAGGTTGAGTCAACGAACGGCCTGACACTGTCTAAAAAACTCCCTGTATCGGATAGGGTTTTTGTAAGATTACTCAGTCGGCTTGTAGAATATTTGGGCGTAGCGTGAATCCCAACTCGTTATTGCGGTTTATTTACACTCCAAAGTAGGGTTGAAAACGCATGGGCATTCATGCCAGTTTTACCACCAACAGGCGTACCAAACTGCCCTGGAAGTCTGATTTGGCCTAAATACTGTAGCAAACATCCATCCAGGGAGGAGGCCCTACAGGTATAAAAGTGTTTACTGCTATGGTAAGTATAGGGCTAACCATGACTCGAAAGCGAGTCAACAAAACAAAGGCCAGCCCGTTTCCTAAAAGATTACTGAGCCGGGCAAACTAAGTTTTTACCCGCTGTACCAAACATTATACCAAACATTTTAACACGTTATGCACAATGAAAAAAGACGTACGTAAATCCCTTTTATTGGCCGCTTCCCTGTTGACGCTGGCCGGTTGTAGTATACAGGACCATATTCCCCCTTCTGGTACTCCTGCGGTGCAGACGCGGATGTACTACATTGCTGCCGAAGAAGTTGTCTGGAATTACGTACCGGAAGGCCGAAACGTGTTTTCGGGAGAGCCATTCACCAAGATGGATTCGGTATTTGCCGTTCGCAGCCCATCGGGTCCCCACCCCCGCATTGGCAGTAGCTACCTGAAAGCCCGCTACGTGGAGTACACCGATGCCTCCTTTACCACGCCTAAACCAACAACCCCGGAGTGGACCCACTTAGGCATACTGGGGCCCGTCATTCGGGCGGTGGTAGGGGATTCGGTGAAGGTTGTCTTCAAAAACAAGACCTCAATTACCACCAGTATCCACGTGCACGGCCTGCTCTACCCCAAAAGTTCGGAGGGGTCCGGTAATTCCTCCGGCGACCCCGCCAGCTTAGTGGCTCCAAACGGAACGCATACCTACCAGTTTTTTGCCCGGAATGAATCGGGACCAGGGCCTAATCAGGGTAGTTCGGTGGTATGGGTGTACCATTCCGGAGTCAACTTTACGCAAACGGACATGTACGCGGGCCTGGTTGGGGCCATCGTCGTAACGAAACGGGACATGGCTACTGCCGACGCCAGGCCCAAGGATGTGGACCGGGAACTGGTAACACTTTACAATATCTTCGACGAAAACGAAAGTCCTTACCTAAAGAAGAACATTGCCACTTATCTGCCCGGTTTTACCAATCCCAATCCCGCCGATTTTATGATGAGCAATAAAATGCACAGCATCAACGGGTATATAATGGGTAACCTGCCCGGACTGACGATGAACAAAGGGGAGCATGTGCGGTGGTATTTGCTGGGTCTGGGGGATGTGCAGGGCGTGCATACCGCACACTGGCATGGAAACGTCAGTGTAATGAGTCAGCGAAATACCGATGTGATTGAGTTGCTGCCCGCCGTTGCCGTCGTTGCCGATATGACACCGGATGATCCGGGCAAGTGGGCATTTCATTGTCACGTTAGCAATCACGCTGCCGTTGGCATGGATTCGTTTTATACCGTCAACCCGTAACCTGCCTGTCAGCGAAAAGTCCGCGGTTCAGGCCGTGTCTCATTCCCGTAAGGTTCTCTGCCTGGCGAATTAGGGAAATAAGTCCATCCGTAGCAGTCAGTAAAAATAGCTGATGTTACGGATGGACTTACTATTTGAGCTATAAGCGGTTAAGAGTTGATTATGATGAAGCAGGTGATTACAGCTTCGCCGTTCGCAGCCGCAGACTATTGGTCACGACGGATACCGAACTGAGGGCCATGGCGGCCCCGGCAATCATGGGGCTGAGCAGAAAACCATTGAGGGGATACAGCAATCCGGCGGCAATGGGAATGCCAATGAGGTTATAGATGAACGCCCAGAACAGGTTCTGCCGGATGGTCTGCACCGTCCGTTTTGAGAGTTGCAGAGCTTTGGGTACGCTGTTCAAATCGGAGGTAATGAGCGTCATCTTGGCCACGTCCATCGCAATGTCCGACCCCCGGCCCATGGCAATGCTCACATCAGCCTGCGCCAGGGCCTGGGAGTCATTGATACCATCGCCAATCATGGCGACTACCTGTCCGGTTGCCTGTAATGCCTTCACGAAATCGGCTTTGTCGGCGGGCAGGGTTTCGGCCCGGTAGTCGGTCAGGCCAACGGCTTTGGCGACAGCCTGGGCGGTTTGGGGATTGTCGCCGGTGAGCATGTACACGGCAATACCCCGGCTTTGCAGCGTCTGGATGGCTTCTCGCGATGTTTCTTTCACCGGGTCGGCAATGGCGAGTACGGCCAGAATCCGCGTTTCATCGGCAAAATAAACCACCGTCCGGGCTTCCTGCTGCCAATTGGCTGTCCGTGTCTGCACGTCAGCAGGTACAGCAATGCCGCGTTCGGTCAGCAGCCGGTCGTTACCAATCAGGTACGTTTTTTCTTTGTACCGGCCCGCTACGCCCCGACCCGTCAGGCTCTCGAATCCGGTTAGCGTAGTGCCCTGTATGCCGTCCGCTTTCAACCGGTCCACGACCGCATCGGCCAGCGGGTGTTCCGACTGCGCTTCCAGACCGTACAGCACGGGTTGTAACCCGGGAATGTCTGCATCAGCCACGAGCCACGTCAGGTCCGTCACGGTGGGTTTTCCTTCGGTAATGGTACCGGTTTTGTCCAGCACCACCGCCGTCACTTTGTAGCCGAGTTCCAGGCTTTCGGCATCTTTGATGAGGATGTTGTTTTCGGCCCCTTTGCCCACACCCACCATGATGGCCGTGGGGGTGGCCAGCCCCAGCGCACAGGGACAGGCAATCACCAGCACCGTCACTGAAGTCAGCAGAGCGTGGGTAAAGGCATTATCACCCCCAAAAACCATCCAGCCAATAAACGTCAGGATAGCGATACCGATAACGACTGGCACGAAGATACCGGCAATTTTATCGACCAGTTTCTGTACCGGTGCCTTACTCCCCTGGGCTTCCTGCACCAGCCGGATAATCTGGGCCAGCAACGTATTAGCACCCACTTTTCGGGCCGTAAATTGGAACGACCCTTTTTGGTTGATGGTGCCAGCGAAGACCTCCGCCCCGATTGATTTGACCACCGGCACCGGCTCCCCCGAAATCATGCTCTCATCCACGAACGACTCGCCCGACTCGACCAGCCCATCCACCGGAATCTTTTCGCCGGGCCGTACCACAATCACCTGACCTACCTGCACCTGCGCAATGGGCAATTCGCGCTCGGTCGAACGCGACCCCGGACCCTTCTCAATGATGCGTACGGTTTTGGGTTGTAGCCCGATGAGTTTTTTAATGGCCGACGAGGTATTTGATTTGGCCCGTTCTTCGAGGAGTTTGCCCAGCGAGATAAAGGCAATCACCACCGCAGCCGCTTCAAAGTAAACGTGGGGTTCCAGTCCCCGGCTCGTCCAGAACTGCGGATACAGCGTATTGAAGGCACTGAACAAAAATGCAATGCCGGTGGAGAGGGCCACCAGCGTATCCATGTTCGTTTTGCCGTGGCGGGCCTGCTTTATGGCATTCACAAAGTACGACCGGCCCAGCCAGAACACCACCGGAGCCGACAGCGCCATCATCATGTAATTGGCATACGGAACCGAACCCATAAAAAACATCCCGATCAGCACCACCGGCACCGATAGCACAACCGCCCATATCGTACGCTTTTTCAGGGCTTCGTACTGGCGTTGCTGCGCTTCCTGCTGCACCTGACCGGGGTCTTCCACATCGACCACCAAATCATAACCAATGCCCTGCAATACCTGTTGCATACCGGCGGGGGTTATGACCGTCGGGTCATAGTCCACCGTAGCCGACTGGTTGGCGTAGTTGACCGTCGCTTTAGCCACACCCGGCGTGTGGCCCAGCATCGACTCGACGCTGACCGCACAGGCCGCGCAGGTCATTTCCAGCACCGGAAACGTTTGGTGCGTTCGTTTTTCGCTACCTGTTTTGGCGTTAGGCGAGGGTATGAGTTGTTCTATATCGTTGGGTACCATAAGGTTCAGAATTTATACGACAAAGGTCAGCATACCGGCCCCCGGATGCGTTACACAATTACCCGGCCTGCTTACGAGATTTTAGCGGGGCCTGCTCCATCCAGCACGAAATAAGTCTGATTAACTGGTTCAAGTTGCAGCCTGTTGCTGTAACGCCAGTTTCTGCTGCCGGACCTGCCGAAAATAGGAGGGTGTGAGGCCCGTCACCTGCCGAAACTGGTTCGAGAGGTGCTGTACACTGCTGTATCCGGTACGGTAGGCAATATCGGTGAGGGTATTGTCGGAATACACCAGCCATTCCTTTACTTTGTCGATGCGCTTGCTGATAATGTATTTCTCCAGCGTGGTGCCTTCTGCTTTGGCAAACTGACTGCTGATTGTGTCGTACTCCAATCCCAGATCCGCCTGAAGTTGAGCCGACAGGCGGGTTCGGGATTCACTTAAATCGGTCTGCCCGAAGTAGGTATCCACGAACAGTCTGGCGCGTTGGTGTATGGTTAGTTTATGATCGTCGATTATACTAAATCCCTGATGGGCCAGTACCTCGTCAATTCGGGTCAGGGCGTTGGCATCAACTGGGTTACGTAGCGTGACCTGCCCCAAATCGGCCTCTGTGACCTCAAGACCGAGTCGACTCAGCTCATCACGAACGACATCAATGCAACGGGCGCAAACCATCCCCCGTATCCGCAACCGTGTCGTTTCCTTGCTGTTCATTGTCATTTGGCCTCCTTCGTATCTTTACTAACACACGAAAAAGGGGTTATAGTGCTTGGTGGGTTTATAAAATTCAACGACAGCCTTGCAAGATTTTTGTTCATGGCTTCCTTTTAGTGCTTTTGGCTTTAGTAGAGTGCGGTATTCTTACCAGACATCTCCTTTTACTTTATTTTCCTGCGTTATGAAGCATCAACACCAGGACAAGCCCGTTCCAACGACTGATCCGGCACATCAGAACATGGCGGATGCGCCCAAAGCAACGCCCCATCAGCCCGTAGAGCCACCAGCGGAGCAGAAATCCCTCCAGCACATCGGCCACGATGGTCACAGCGGACAAGACAATCCTGAGTCGCATAAGGGCGGCACCGGTATGGAACATAGCAAAATGGACCATTGTAAGATGGGACATGGTAGCAACGACCATGGGGCTATGATTGCCGATTTTCTGCGCCGGTTTTGGGTATGTATCGTCCTGTCGATTTCTGTCATTGCGCTGTCCATGATGTTTCAGAACCTGGCGGGTTATGAACTCGACTTGCCGGGCATGAGTGGATCGCTATTGGTCTGGCCAGCATCATCTACGTTTACGGTGGCTGGCCGTTTCTGACCGGTATGGTGGGTGAGTTGCGCAACCGGCAACCGGACCAATCCAGGCCGGGCATGATGACGCTGGTAGCCGTTGCCATTACCACCGCCTAGGTCCATAGCGTGGCGGTGTCGATGGGCTAACCGGTGCGCCGGGGCGACGGCCCGATGGATTTCTTCTGGGAGTTGGCTACCCTGATCGAGATCATGCTGCTGGGACATTACATCGATATAAAATCGGTGGCGGGGCTTCGCGCTCCCTCGAACTGATTGTGCAGATGTTGCCTTCCGATGCCCATAAGGTGGATGGACAGACTATTACCGACGTACAGGTGGATACCCTTAATAAAGGCGACACGGTACTGGTGCGTCCCGGCGAACGTATTCCTGCCGATGGGGAGGTCATTGAGGGCAGCAGTGCCGTGAACGAAAGCATGCTGTTCGGCTTCCTGACGGCCTATCCCCTCAACTGGTGGCTCATTAAAAGTGGGGTGAAAGAGAAGATGTATGCGGCTACAGTTCCGCAGCGGATACCTGTTAGAGCCTGTTGAAAGGCTTACGTAGTTTAGATGTTGAGGTTTTTTTTGCTACCTTGTACATCAGGGACCCGCTGTCTTGGTGTTCCTGTTTACGTCTTCGCCGATGCGCTATCTGTTCTATTTCTTTCTGTTAATTAAATTTCTTCCTGCCGAAGGGCAATCAGTCAATACAGCACAAACGGTGGCAACCGGCCATCTGCCCGTCGTTGTTGCCGATGCTGAAGGGACTGTGCATCTGGTCTTTGGTCAGGATTCAACTATTTACTATGCAACGGCCAAAGCAGCAACAATGCCCTTCAGTCAGCCCATGGTGATTGCCACGTTGCCGGGCTTAGTGGCTGGTGCCAAACGTGGTCCGCAACTCGCGGTCACCAGTAAGTTTATCGTCGTTACGGCTGTCGATAAAGCCGGCAATGTAGTTGCCTACTCGCTCGACCGAAGGGCCAGCCGGTGGTCGCCAGCCACGCGAATCAATGATGTGCCCGAAGTGGCGAAAGAGGGATTCCAGGCGGTGGCAGGTGCATCAGACGGCACGTTCAACGCGGCCTGGCTGGATTTACGGGATGACCGGCAGAATAAAATCGTCAGTGCCACCTCAGTCGATGGGGGGCGTACCTGGTCGGTTAACCAGGTTGTTTATCGCTCACCGGGCGGCACAGTTTGTGAGTGCTGCCGGGTGTCGATGGTGGCAAGCGGGAAAAACGTTTACATACAGTTTAGAAACTCAATGGGTGGCTCGCGTGACCTATTCCTTATTCACTCGGCCGATGGTGGCAAAACCTACGCTGCAGCCCAAAAACTTGGCGTTGGCACCTGGAAACTAAACGCCTGTCCGATGGATGGCGGAGCCGTGACGTTGGCTACTACCGGCCAACCGCTCACCGTTTGGCGACGGGAAAATACCCTGTACACCTGTGTACCCGGCCAACCCGAACAGGCCGTAGGAACGGGCCGCAACGTAACAGCCGTTAGTGGGGTGTCGGGTACCGCCCTAGCCTGGGATAAAGACGGTGCGGTTTGGTTGAAACTGAATGGCAGTGAGCCAATTTCTCCCGGCCGGGGGCAGCTGCCGGGGGTGACCATTGCCGGTCATTCGGCTGTTTGCGTCTGGGAAGCCGACGGGCAGGTGATGACGGCTATTGTTCCCTTCTGAGACGGTGACAAGCCAGATTTACTTCCTCTGTTCGACTACCCCGCTCTCTTAGGTGCTCAGCGAAACAGACCAGCGGGCCATTAAAAACAGACTGCTTATCGGACTCTGTATCAGCACCTTTCACTGGAGTACCTCCTTCGTTTCCCCGCAGGTCAGTGTCTGTTCGCCGAAATAGGGATTACGGAGGGGCTTCTTATCACTCAGCCAGTAGGCACCTCTGCCGTTCCGGACCATCGGACAGAACTGGTACCGATAGCTCATCCCGTCAACTGGTGGCTGATCAAAACGGGGTTGAAGGAAAAAATGTATGTAGATGTCAGTCAGAAATTATTTCCCAATAGCCCTACTCCGTATAAAAATGGTTGCTAATGGTTCTGCAGGCTACGGATGGGCTGTTCATTATACACTGTTGAAAATCTTGTTCAGACACTGCTCAAGTGCCGGGATGGACACCTCTATATCCTGACCAATTGCCGTGTAATCTACCGGACCAACCGCGTCTCTGCTGTAGGCTGAGTAGTGCAGACCCAGTAATTGAGCCAGATAAAGAAAATGAGTGGGCGCGTATGCCCCGGCAAACAACTCGAAAAGATGCGTTCCCGGTTCACACCAGAGCAGGTTAGTAAACGAGGCTCCGTGAGGCCCCATAATGAATGAGGCATTGTGGTAAATGGCATATTGGTCGGCCAGGGAACGGGGCTTATCCTCTATGATGACAAAATTGTAGGTGAGTAACAAGGTAATAAGTGCTTCTTCATTCAAAACCCGTCGGCGACCGGCACGACAAATATAGACCCGGGTGCGGGCCGTGCGTGGCGTTTGAATTAGTGGGGCAAGGTGTTTCTTTAGCAGACGCACATCCGCCGGATTCTGATGGTTCCAGTTATCGTGATTACCCAGATAACAGCTGTCGCTTTGCACCCTAACCCGACGGCTGTCTACAACCTGGTCGGGGCCAAAGCCCATTAAACGCAGGAATTCGCGCTCGTAATCAGTACCAACCAGCGGATAGGATACGATAGCCTGTTGAAAATCCTCCGCACTAACGGATTCTTTTATACGACACAGTTTGGCAGCTACTAGAAAAATAAAGTCATAATAGCCTACAAAGAAATTGCCGTCAAAATAATGGCCAAATGGTGCCAACAGTACCTTAGTTCTCAGTAGCGGCCTTTTTCTTAACTTAAAACCGTCCAGCAGCGCATCACTCGTCCAGTAGTCTGTATTCAGGATTTTTTTGCCGGTCATCAGTAGTCCGCACCGTAATACGGTCGCCTGCCTGCTCTCCGCCGTGTAATGCCAGACCCGTGAAGAAGCGGTACAAACTTCCGTTTTCGAAAAGATAATCCGGTTCGGGTTGTCCACGGCACGTACTTCGGGGAGCAGAGCATACCCCTCAGGATGGAGAGCGTTCAGATAGGGATTTAGATACGCTACGGTTTGGGCTTTGGATAGAAATTCGTATCCGAACGAATCCGCCAGGTGAGCAGCAAGCCGCTGAAGCCATTTTCTACCCTGGTTGCGGATGTGCCACGCGACTATTCTTAGCGTTTTCATGTGATGTGTCAATTACTTATCGAGTATGAACCCCAACCGAATAGCCCGGCAGCAATGAGCAGGACAATGAATCGGTTACGAAATGAAAATTTGATCAAACCCTCAATCATGGCAATTTTTCATTAGTTAGTAGGCTTCGCCTGTCATTTATTGTCATTACGCTTCGCTGTCATTGGATCATTTATCGTTAGACAGTGAATAACGACCAGGTAGGGCCAACGAAAAAGCCGCCCGGTAATGGCGGCTTTTTCACGGCAAAGTAACTATCCGTTACGACAGCACCTCGGCCTTGTAGCCCGCCTGCTGAACGGCTTTTTTAACGGTATCGGCCGTTACGCCGACCGTTTTCACCGTCAGTACTTTATCGGGATTCTGCGTATCGACCTGCCAATTACCCTCGCCCACCGACTGGTTGAGAAAAGGGGTAACCGAAGCCACGCAGCCCCCGCACTTGATATTCGTCTTAAGCTGAATCGTTTCCATGCGCTTTGTCTATTTACAGTAAATTACTTTAGACAAATATCGCCTGCAAACGCTCCCATTTCGTTACAGAATTCCCGGCAACGTTATCAACTTTTCGGGCTGAATCCGGTGCCCGCTACTCTCATTGTTCGGTTAGTGTAGGCTCCTTAAACGGGGCTGGGTCGGTTGGCTCATCAGCCGTGTTGAATTCGCCCTGATTCCGATTTCGGAAATACGTGGCCAGTGCCTTCCGGCCAAACTGATGGAACACAACCGGCGTAACGATGATGTCTAACAGTGTACTCGACAGCAACCCGCCCAAAATGACCGTGGCCACGGGATAGAGAACTTCTTTGCCAGCCGCCGACGCGTCCAGAGTAAGCGGAATGAGGGCTAGCGCGGCTACCAGCGCGGTCATCAGCACGGGCACCAGTCGTTCCAGTGACCCCCGGATAATCATGTGCTCCGAGAACGTTTCACCTTCCTGCTCAATGAGGTGGATGTAGTGCGAAATCATCATGATGCCATTGCGGGAGGCAATGCCCGTCAGGGTAATGAAGCCCACCAAAGTGGCCACCGAAAACGTGCCGCCCGTCAGCATCACGGCTACCACACTACCGATCAGGGCCAGGGGCACATTCAGCATGATTTGCAGCACAATCTGCGACGATTTAAAGTGGCTGTAGAGTACCAGAAAAATGCCCAGAATGGAAAAAATGCTGAGCAACCCGATCAGGCTGGTAGCCTCCTGCTGACTCTCGAACTGCCCGCCGTACTGCACGAAATAGCCCGTCGGCAGTTTGACCTGCTGCGCTACTTTAGTCTGTAATTCTTTCACGGTACTCCCCAAATCCCGGCCCTGTACGTTGCAGGAGATAACGATCCGGCGCAAAGTATTTTCGTGAGCGATGGAATTGATCGCTGTCGTGTAGGCAATATCGGCAACCTGTCCCAGCGGAATGGCATTACCCTGGGCATCGCTGATTTCGGCGGACTTGATCCTGTCGATGTCAACCCGCTCGTCGTTCTGCACCCGGAGCAGAATATCGAACGTTTTGGGGCCATCGAGTACCTGACCCGTGACCTTCCCGTTGTAGAAAATCTCTAAGTCCTGGGCCACCCGGCCCGCCTGAATGCCGTAGCGTTGCAGCGCATCCCGTTTGAGTTTAACCACCAACTGCGGCACCATCACCTGTTTTTCAATCTGCACATCGACCACGCCGGGTACGCTGCTGATGGTTTGCCGGATGCGGTCAGCGTTGGTACGCAGTTCGTTCAGATCGTTGCCGAAGAGTTTGATAGCGACCTGCGCCCGAACGCCCGATAGAAGGTGGTCGAGCCGGTGCGAGATGGGCTGGCCGATATTCACCGTTACACCCTTTAACTCGTCCATCTTTTGTCGGATGTCGGCCAGGACCACTTCCCGTGGGCGGTCGGAGGGTTTGAGGTCCACTTCGATTTCGGAGTTGGCGGGCGGTTCGGCGTGTTCGTCCAGTTCGGCCCGGCCCGTCCGGCGGCTCACGTACTGCACTTCCGGCACCTGCATCAGGAGCTTTTCACCCACTACGCCAATCTGATTCGACTCGTCCAGTGACGTACCGGCCGGAGTCGAAAAGTTGATGGTAAATGAGCCTTCGTTAAAAGGGGGCAAAAACTCCGTTCCGAAAAAGGGTACCAGGCAGGCTGCGGCTACGATCAATACACCCGCCACCCCCATAACTAGTCGGGGCCGCTTCAATCCCCAGTGCAGCAGGTGCGTATCGTTGCGTTTCAACCAGCGCACCAGCCCGCTGTCCGTTTCGTGGTCGTCGGTGGGTCGGTCCGACGGGTCGGTTGCCACCGGACCGCCGGACCGCCGTTTTTTCCAGAATTGCCACGGTGCCGCCGGTCCGCCGGTGCGGCCCGGCTTGATTGACTGGCTTGAGTTGGCCAGCAGATAGCTACACAGGGCGGGTGTAACGGTGAGCGACACGATTAGCGAGGCCACGATACTCGTGATGTAAGCAATGCCCAGCGGGGCAAAAATCCGGCCTTCGATGCCCTGCATATAAAACAGGGGTATAAAGACCAGCACCACGATGATGGTGGCGTACACAATCGAATTTCGGACCTCCGCACTGGCCCGGTAAATAACTTCGAGCGTGGGTTTTGGCTGTTTAAGTTGTCGGTTCTCGCGCAACCGGCGGAAAACGTTTTCTACGTCCACAATAGCATCATCGACCAGTTCACCAATGGCAATGGCCAGCCCGCCGAGCGTCAGCGTATTGATGGAAATGTCGAAGGCCTTAAAGATGATGGCCGATACCACCAGGGATAGGGGTATGGCCGTCAGGGTGATAAGCGTGGTACGGAAATTCAGCAGAAACAGGAACAGCACGATCACCACCAGGATAAACCCGTCGCGAAGGGCGTCTTCTACGTTTTGCAGCGAGGTTTCGATGAAGTGCCGTTGCTGGAACAGATTGGGGTTGATCTTCACATCACCGGGCAGGGTTTTCTGCAACTCAGCTAAAGCTACCTCGACCTTTTTGGTCAACTCAACGGTGCTGGTGCCCGGCTGTTTTTCGACGGTCAGAATCACGGCGGGTTTGCCGTTCACGCTGGCATCGCCCCGCTTGATGGCTCCGCCAAATTTGACCTCGGCGATTTGAGATAGTAACACGGGCAGCCCGTTTTGGTTGGCCACGACAGTGGCTGATAAATCGGCTAACGTCTGCACCCGGCCCACGTTTCGGATCAGGACCTCCGAACCGTAATGATCGAAGAAACCACCGGTGGTATTCTGGTTGGTGCCTTCCATCGCTTTATCCACATCGTCAATCGTCAGGCCGTACTGGCGGAGTTTGGCCGTGCTGATGAGTACCTGATACTGCCGCCGTTCGCCCCCGATGGGAATGACCTGCGATACGCCCCCGATGCTCATGAGCCGCCGACGAATGGTGAAATCGGCCAGGGTGCGCAGGTCGGCCGGACTGGTCGTATCGGCCGTCAGCCCCACCAGCATAATCTGTCCCATGACCGAACTGATCGGTCCCATAACGGGCGTAATGCCACCCGGTAATTGTACCGTCTGCAATTTCTCGGCCGTCAGTTGCCGTGCGCGGTAGATGTCGGTGTTCCAGCCGAATTCGACAAACACCAACCCCAAACCGGGCGAGGCCACCGACCGCACGATTTCGACCCCCGGTGCCCCGTTGAGGGCTGTTTCGACGGGTAAGATAACCTGCGTTTCGAGTTCTTCGGGGGCCAAGCCGTTGGCTTCCAGAAACACCGTCACGCGGGGACGGTTTAGGTCGGGCAACACGTCAACGGGCAGATGAACCGCCGTATACACGCCATATACCAGCACCAGAGCCGCAAACGCCACCACAAACAGACGGTTGGCCAGCGAGAAATGAATCAGGCGATTGAGCATAATTGAGCTACTGTTTACTTCACAGCAATTACGTAATCCATCGTGCGGATTTTGCCGCCGTCCTGAAACTGCACCCAGCCCCGGTAGATGCCCGCTTTCTCGAAGGTGGTGTGCAGATCGAACTTACCGTTGACCACTTCCGGGTGAACATGCAGGTAGTTTTTGTCGTCGATGCCCACTACCACCATGTGCGCTTTGGCACCAAGGTAATTTTCCAGTGTGGCGGCATCCATGACCTTGCCGTCTTTTTTCAGGACTCCCTCAATGTGGGCCAGTTTACCCACCTCGAACTGGTTGCCCTCTGGAACCAGTTCGAGCGTGTAGTTATCCACCGTCGAACTGAGTTTAGGAGACGAGTAGGTTACCGGCTTGTAGGGTGTCCCCCCCACCGTCAGGTTGATTTTCTCTAACTGGGGCGTACCTCCCGTGGGTGTGTAATCGGCAAACAGGATGTACTCACCCCCTTTGGCAAAGTGAGTTTCGTTTTTATTGGCACCTGCCGTGTACGCCTTATTGGCGGGCAATACGGCGAGGTCGTACGTACCCGATGCCTGGTAATCCGGGTGGATGTGCTCAAAATAAGACAGGTCTTTACTGACCACGATGAGGTGAATTTTCCGTTCGTGGTGCAGATCCAGAGGCACCAATTCGCCTTCCTTGTCTTTCACCCCCGGCGTGAACGAAAACAAGCCCGCTTTACCGGCTTCGATGGTGGCGGGGGTGGTCTTGACATTCATTACGTAGGCTTTGCCGTTACTCTTACCCGCGTTGTCGTTGTGTTCGAGTTTCATGCCGCACTTGGGGCACATGTCGCCTTCCTTCCCCGTTACTTCGGGGTGCATGGGACAGGCGTAGGTATGGGTACCACTGTGCGCATCGGCATCGGTCGTGCCGGCTGCATTGATGGCGGTGGTTTCGGTCGTGGATTCGGCTTTATCCGCACTGGTGCAGGACGTGAACAGAACGGAGCTGGTAATGGCCACTGTCAGGACGATGGCGGTTTTGATATTGGTACGCATGGAATTGGTTGTATGAAAACTACTGGTTTAAATAAATCATTTTGGCCTGGTAGGTGCCGGTTACGATCACCCGTTCGTCGGCTTCTACGCCGGTCAGGATTTGGGTAAACTGGCCGTTGTCGGCTCCCGTAGTGACGTAGGCCAGACTGACTACTTCGGGCGCATCCTTGATGAAGACGACGGCCTTGCCATTCATCTCGCTGATGGCCGAATTGGGAACCGAAAGACCCCGTGTTCCCCTGGCCGACTGCACCCGGATATTGACGAACTCGCCGATTTTAAAGGCACCGCCCGCGTTATCCATCTCGAAGAGCAGCCGCTGCGACTGGTTGGAGGCATTGATGGTCTGCGCCTGCGACAGCAATCGCGCCACACCCGATTTTCCGGTATCATTCACCCCTGCGACCCCGAATGACTTAGCCGACCGGAGTACCGCCAAATCCTTGTCAAAAACCTGCGCTTCGATGTACACCTTGCCCAGATTAGTGACCGTAAACAGCGTCTCACCCACGTTGACAGTGGAGCCAATAGCGGCCGTGAACGGGCCGACTATACCGCCTACGGGAGCCTTCAACGAGATACTGCGGGCATTACTGCCCCCGGAGCGGGTGATGCCGCTGAAGACTTTCAGGTTTGCCTGGGCGCGGGTCAACCGGGCTTCGGCTTCGGTCAGGTCGCGTTTGGCTACAATATCCTCAATGGTTTTAAGCCGGTCGTACTCTTTACGGGCGACCTGAAGTTCGGCCGTCAGGGTATTGCGTTCAGATTCTAGGTTGATCTGCGTTGGGGCATCAATGGTCTGCTCCACTACGGCCAGGGTTTGCCCCTTGCTCACTGTTTGCCCCACCCGTACCTGCAATGACGTCAGCCGCCCCACCTGCGGGGATTGCACCACTGCCTGGCCGGTCGAAGAAGGCTGCACGGTACCGGCTACGGTGGTCGTCTGCGCCTGTTCCCCGGCCTGGAGCCGCTGAGTCAGGATGTTAAAGAGAAACTGCGTCTCTTTCGGAATCGCGAACGTACTCGATGTCGCTCCCCCCCCGGCCGTACCCCCGCCGTGATCTTCGCCCCCGTGCGCATTGGCCCGCTGCCAGTTGGCCGTGGGCAAAATACCCAGCAAGACGGCGATGCTGACGGCCACCCGCCGGTTGCGCAGCCGCATCAGGAAGAACATCAGCCCCATACCCAACAGCAGACCACCGCCGAGCAGGACAAAGGTGTTGTCGTACCAATGGGTGTGAGCAGTTGTCGGCTCGGCAGTCGTGGCCACCGGCAGGTCTTTCCCCACCTCGATACCCGCCAGTAACAGCAGGTCTGCTCCCGGTTTGGCATTCAGACTGATGGTCAGGCTGTAGGCTTTTTTGGCTGGAAACGTCCCGGTCAGTTCATAAATACCCTTGCCGATGGGTTTGACGGCGATGGTCAGTTTCTCATCATCGGGGCTGCTGATTTGCAGCGTTGCGCCATCGACGGGTCGGTTGGTGTCGAACTCGTTGATGTAGAGCCGTAGCTTGCCCGCTTCGCCTACTTCCAGTGGTTCGTAGTGCAGCACTACTTCGTATTTGTCCGAAATGGCCTGACTGGTGAAGTAGGTCATGGCCTGGCCCGTGGGAGCCGTGGCCGCGCCGTGATCCTCCCCCCCGTGGGCGGTAGCTGTTTGAAAGCCGATTAGCCCGAAAAACGCGGCTACCAGGGCCATGAGTTGCGTTCGCTTATTCATAAGTTTCCCGTTAAATAATTGATGGTCAGTACCGACTGGTTGTAATTTCGCAAGGCTTCCAGGTAGCGTAGCCGGATAGCATAGGCATCGTTGATGGTTCGGAGGTAACTCACGTAATCATTCTGCCCACTCTGAAACAAGCGCCGGGCGGTGTTAATCAACTCGTCCGATTGCCGAAGGCCCGTTATTTCGTAGTAATCGAGTGAAGCCCGGAACTTGTCAAAATCGCCCTGGGCCTGTTGTAAATCCACCGACAGTGTCTGCACCTGCGCCGTGGTCCGTTGGCGAGCCAGTTGCAGCCCTGTCTGAGCAGCTACCGTGCGGCTGCGGTATTGACCAAACCAGACAGGCAATGTCAGCCCGAACCGGAACCGGAGGTGCGTCGGTGTTTCCATACTGCCCTGGTTGTAGTAGCCCACCACAACACCGGGCAGCGACCGGGCACGTTCCAGCCCGATTTGCCCCTGGCTGATGACTTCCGTTTGTCGTAGAAACGCCAGCGACGGGTTTAGGCCCAGCACAGTAGAATCAGGATTGGTCAGCGCAGCTATCGGTTGGGTGCGGGCGAGTCCAGCCACCGGAATCGGGTCCGGGCGACCAGCAAGCCGTTGCAACTGCCGGGTAATGGTCAGTACCTCCGCCTGCGCCTGACCGAGTTGATTCCGTACCTCGCCCGCCTGCGATTCGGTATAGGCTTTGCTGAGGTAGTCGATCTGACCGGCCGTAAACTGCCGCCCGGCAATCAGCCGAAGCTGGTTATAGATGCTGTCCTGCAACTGGTACTGCTGCCGGAGGGCCTCGCCGTATTGCAGGGCTACGTACAGGGTACGGACCCGAAACCGAATGTCATTTTCGGTGATTCGCTTCTCCAGCTGCGCCAGACCAACCTGCTGGCTTTGAAGCTGGTATTGCCGCTTGTATACGGTTGGCAACTGAAAGGATTGATTCACGCCAATGGTATAGAAATTACCGGTTGGGCTGTCGGTAAAAACATCGAGGTTCGGGATCGAGTAGGCCCCTTTGAGGAGTTGCCCACTCTGCAGAATGCTTAAATCAGCCGCCCGAATCGCCGGACTATTAGCCAGCACCAGACTGACAACATCGGCTTCAGACAGCGTTGACTGAGCCAGGGTGTTTCCGGTTACTACCCAACTTACTAAAAACCAGATCAATCGTTTCATTCGATAAACGGGTAAGCGAGCCGCCGTAGGCAGACCCCATTTGCCGCCCAGAAGGCAGTACCGATTAGTTCGTGTGCGCAGCATGAGCGTCGGCCGTTAGATCGAAGGAAGCCGACGCAGACTTGCCGCCAACGGCCACGGTCACCACCACTTTACGAAAGGACCTGGCTTTATCCAGCGTAGCGACGAACTGGTTACCGCCCATCGGCATAAGCTTGACCGTCGTCACTTTCCCGTCGGCGGTTTGCAACAGAGCCGTTGCGGTTGCCCCGCTGGTTGGCAGCGTTTTCTGCTTAGCATCGAGCAGATACACGGTAAGCGCTTCGGCTTTCTGCACCAGTTCCAGGTGATAATTGTCCGCCGATTTGACAGTTCCTCCGTGCGTAGATGCGTGCTTATGATCACCCCCGCCGGGCTGATGCTGGGCAAACGTCGTAGTGAGGCCGAATAGCATTAAGATAATTGTTGACAGGCTATTTATCATGCGTTTGTATGGTTTGCGTTCAAATCCAGTCTAACGGGTTACGGTCCGTGATCTGCTGGCCCCGATAGGTGGCCGGGGTCATCCCGGTGATGTTCTTGAATTGATTAGTCAGGTAGGCAACGCTGCTGTAGCCCAGTTGCCGGGCAATGTCGCTGATGGATACTTCGTCGTAGCTGAGCAATTCTTTGGCCCGTTCCACCCGTTGCATAATCCAGAACTTCTCGATGGTCAGGTTTTCTGTCGTCGAAAACAGGTGACTCAGGTGTGCATAGTCCAGTCCAACCTGACTCGCCAAATAGTCCGACAGGGTAATCTTCAGCCCGGCAATCTGTCCGCTCTGAATCAGGTCGATAATGAGTGTCTTCACCTGATTGACCACCCGCGATGTTTTATCGGTCAGCAGCGCAAAGCCATGCTGTTCCAGGGCCGTACCAATGCTCGTCAGGTCAGCAGGTGGGCTATCAATCGTAGCCCGTCCTAACTCGACATCCGCGACGGCATAGCCCAGCCGTTCCAGTTCAGCCCGCACCACGAAGATGCAGCGGCTACAGACCATGTTTTTGATATAGAGTTCCTGGGATGCCATTATCCGCTTCTGACCCCGTTGTGCGTTCCTCAACACCTAGCGGGGTGGATGACTTTATAATTCTTCTTTGACCGAGCCACACTTGAGCATTTTATCGCCGTAGTAGGGGTTACGCACCTCTTTGGTATTGCTCAGCCAGGAGGCATCCACCATCGGGCAGTACTGCACGTAAGTTTTGGCGGGTTTGGTGGCTTTCACCAGCGTAATCATACTGGTGGACAAATCGTCAAACTGCTTGCGCTGCATGTCCACATCGGTCGTTTTGCTAATCGCCATAGCGTTGGTTTTGGCCGTAGTAAGTGCCTTCTTATCAGTGGTGGACAGTTTTTCCGCATCAACTTTAGCTAAGGCCGATGCCAGCGTGGTAGCCTCTGTTTTGGCTTTGGCCGCATCGGTAGCGACTAAGGCATCTTTTACGCCGTAATAGGCCGTCAGGGCCGGAGCTAGCGTTTGGGCGTAGGAGATAGCCGATAGCGTAGTGAAAGCCAGTAGGGCTAGTGTGAAACGAATGGTTTTCATAGATTTATTAAAATTAATTGGTAAAACTTACATTAGAGTTTATGTACTTAGGGTAACTGCAATAGAGACTACCTAAAAGCCAAAAAAGTAAAATTAGACTCCCTGAAATGAGATCCATTAAGCCATGAATCATGCAAATTCGGGGAAATGAAATTTAGTTATTGTGTCTATTTGTTTTTGAAATCAAAAGAAACAGTCAGGTTTTCCCAACTCAGACTTATCTTGCCTTTGTTATTACCGGTTTCCTTAACTTGATAGGTCAATGACTCCAACAAAGTTGCATTCTTGTTGGGTACAGTTTTTAGTCTGACTACATCGTTTTGTTCGTTATAATCGTCGGCTAGGTGCATATCCCAATCTTTACTGATAATCAAGGTCCATTCTTTATCAGCAGGAATTGTAAAGAAACCATACTTGCCTTTTGGAATAACCTCGCCTTGAATAATTACGTCCTGGCCAAATTCTATCCAGGTGGCTTTATGTGCTCCCGTAGCCCACACCTGATTGTAGGTGACTAGGCCATTCCAGATAGTACGCCCTCTTACACTTGGTGAACCATAATCGATATGCACATGATTAGTACCCACCATAGCCATTGCCGTAAGTCGTGGACTCTTCGGCTTGACTTTAGCGGTGTCTGTTTTAACACTGTGGTTTTCGTGTTGAGCCAGCGCCATAAATGGCAAACCCATAAATAGGAACATGAAAAAAAATTTGTTCATTTGTGTAAATGTCATGAATTGATTGTTGAATGTTTTAAACACAGTTTAATCGAAAAAAATACTCAGAAATGCATATCGATATTGCCTTTTAACAAATACACACTACGGTAAACGAACGCTTCCTGCTACTCATAATACGCCGGATTAATAGTCTGATATTTAGTGTCATATGGCTAATATACAAGTACAAGGATTGACTTTTACAAGCACATTAACGATGTTTTTAGCTATCTTTTTTTGAGCCTGATCAGCCTATAATTTCTAGCCCGCGATTATTTTTCATTCCGGTAATTCCGATGTGGTTGACTATCAGACGCTGGCATTTTCCCTTACCGCTCCGTATACTTTTTAACTCAGCGATAGAAATGAACTTACGCTTAAATTCTCCTTTTGAACGTAAGTTCATAGGAGTCATTTTTCGGGCATCAGCAAAGCATATTTTTGTTAGCTTTACAACGTATGCAGGTAATACTGCTTTGATTACGGGTTGAGCCCGTATTAGTTATTTTCTAGTCGTTTTATCATCGCTTTCATCTCCCCAATTTCTCTCTCCTGTGCTTTGATAATATCATCGGCTAATTTTCTCACCTCAGGGTCTTGTATATCAGCCCGGCTACTGGTCAAAATAGCAATGGAATGATGCGGAATCATAGCCTTCATCCATTTGACATCGTCTATGGGTATTTGACTCCTTACCAGGATGGTACCCAATGCCATTACGAGAAGACTTCCGGCTATTATCATGGCATTTTTCGCCTTATCCGTGTACATGTGGCGCATAAATATGAACATTACGATAGCCATGCCAGAAACACCTATCAGCGTCATATACATGCGTGTCCAGCTGAAATAAACGTGACTTAATTCGTACGTATTAAAGTACATCGTAATGTACATTGATAATGCGGAACCGGCCAGCATGAGCATAAAATTGGTATATACCGGCTTGTGCGATTCGTGTTGATCAGGATGGTTCATACTGTTAGTTTTTTTGTGATTAATTAAATAAAAACATTTCTAAAAGGTTTTGCTTTTAAAAGCGTTTGTGTTACCTAAAATTTTAGCCTCATGCCGTCGTCTTCGTGGTCAGAATTATGGCTGGCCACTTTTGGCTATGGCAAGCATAGTGGTAACCTGCGTTTAATTGAGTAGATTCAGAAATAATCGCTACTCTACTGGCTGTCAATTACAGAACCTCTACTCCATAGTGGATACGATTGATACCCGCTTTGGTTTACGCCGGAACCAGGGCGACGAAACAAAATACAGGGCAAAACCCGACGAAATAGTCAGGAGCCCCAACACCGAAAAGGTCCGAAGCAGACTGTTGTTCATATCGTCGCGGCCTTCATAGTCCATCGTGTGGAGCATCCACAGGAAGTCAAAAACACGCCAGGGGTCGGTGCGCACAGATTGTACGGTCCCTACATGGGACGCCACATAAATGGTAGCATGCGCAGGCTGCTGAAACGTCACTGCGTAGGCAGGCAGAGGCTTTCCCCTGTACTCATGGTGCCCGTTCGTACTGGTCAGGTATTCCACCTGATCAACGGCCGATGAGCCGGTAAAATGCTGCCGGGCCAGTAACACGGCTTCTGCTTTGGTTAGCTCAGGCCGCAGTTTCCCCGTCTGGGCATCGGCTAGTCGGGTATGCTGCATGGCGTGTCCATCCGCACCAATGTGTTGATAAGCTAATTGATAAACCGGCTTCCCCAGCACGTCAATCAGGTAAACCCCAGCTATCGAATCAACACCGGCTTGTTGCCCAAGCTCCTGCATTGGAACTGTGGGCGACACCAGCGCCTTGTTGATAGGGACATAAGCCGCCCGATGCCTGAGGTGATCGCCGTGAATATCGTCAAGGCTGGACCAGCTAAAATATAATCCACCCAGCGTCCAAAGTAGAAACTGGATACCGATAAACAACCCCAGATACCGGTGGGTTTTACGAATACGAAGGTGCCAGGAACGGTTCATGGAGCCGGGATGATCGGGTTTATTTCATGTGGGTATGCTTCGCCTGGAAGCAATGAAGTGCACAGGCCGTTCCTTTATAGCTATCATGTACATTGCCGATTTTGTGGCCCTTCGCATCGAAGATGTCACAAGTCTCATCCGGATTGTCTTTGATGGTGAACATCAGGTCGCCATTGGCATCCATGTAGGTGTCGTTGTTCTTGCCGACGCGGCCCATCTTTTTGCCCGTTTTGGCGTCCACGAGGTTGCCCTGTCCATCCACAAAGGCGATTTTCTGGCCCTTCGCATCCAGAATCATCTTATCTTTCGAGACCGTGCCGACCGTGGCGCCGAAACCATCTTTAATCTGTCCGGTGGCATTGATGGACATCGGGTTTTTGTAGTTGGCCGATTGGGCCAGCAACAACGAAGGCGCGCCCAGCAGCAGGGCGAACAGGGCAAAAAACAGCGTTTTGGTTTTCATCGTAGTAGTTGTTTAAAAATTAAACTGGTTTAACCGCATGGTATAAACGAAGCGTACCGAACAGTGTATTCACCCGGCCCGTCTCATCCATTTGTCGAAATCCGTTGTCGTAGATCATATTCGGAATCAGGCCCTGAACATTGGCTTTTGTCGTATCGAATCCATCAAAGAGTTGCAGACCGTAGAATAGCAACCGCATAGCATCATTGGCCGGATTGCCCCAATCAGCTAAAGCGAGGGAACCACCAGGAATCAATACCCGCCACATCTCCCGGAGTGATTGCACTTTGTCCGCATCCGACAGATGATGGAGCAGGAGACTACAGGTAACAATGTCCATCGTTTGATCCGGGTAGGGCAGTGCCGTTGACATACCTTGCTCCAGCACTATTGGCCAGCCCGCCACCGTATTTTTTTGCCGGGCTATCGCTAAGACCATTTCGTCGCCATCAAGACCAAAGACACTGGCTTTGGGAAACATCTGGCGCAGCCACATTGCCTGCGTTCCCGTCCCACAGCCCACATCCAGCACGTAACGCGGGGTCAATGCCCGAATCGGGTCGAGAAGCAGCGTTCGGAAATGGTCTTCCTGCATGGTCAGGGCCATTATCCGGTCGTAAAACCGGGTCAGGCCGTTCCAGCGCAAAGCCGGTTTGTAAGTGTCAGCGGTTGTTTTCATGGCCTACAACTTCTTTTCCCACTCGGCAATGAGTTGACTATTAAGCGTCACGATTTCGGCATTTTTTTTCTCGACAGCCAACTCCGACGACTTTCGGGCGGCAGCGATGGCCGCTTTATAGTAGCCCGTTTTGGCGAGGAGTTTGGCCTGTAAATGAAGATAGTTGAACGCCGGTTTACCCGTAGCCGCTTTAGTAGCCCAAACCAACGCCTGTTTGGTGTCTTTACCCGTATCGAAATAGTACAGGGCTGACTGGTAAAACACGCCTGCTTCCCCGTCGGTGGCCGAGGTAACCCGCTTCATAATCTCCGCCGTAATCCGCTCATCGGCGTTGCTCACCAGCGAAAAATGCACCGACGTGTTGGCCCAGGTCAGGTACAGGTTTGCCCCATTTTTGACTAAATCCTGTAGGTCGATGGTGAATGACTCGTAGAACCGCACTGACGAATCCGGTTTAACGGTGAACCGCAACACATCGTTTTTAGCTTCGTAGCCTGCCGTTCCATGACCCTCCGTGTATGAATTTATAATCACCGTCCACTCCGTCCGCTCCGGTATAGTGAAGAGCGAATAACGACCGGCGGGTAAGGGTTTACCGGCTATCACCATCGGATCGGAGAGGGTCAGGATTGTTGCATCGCCCGCACCCGTACGCCACAACTGGCCGTAGGGAACCAGACTCCCAAAAATAGCCCTGCCTTTCGTTGCCGGTCGAGCGTAGGTAATCGTCAGGTCGGTAAAACCGATTTTCTGTTTGACGGTCGTCGAGGGAGAAACTTCGGGCATAGTCAACTGCGCCCGAATGGGTTGCATCAATGCCAATAAACCAATCAGCACAAAGGCAATGCGGGTGGGGGATGAATAATTCATAGCGGTTTCTTAGTATTTCAGGACGATGCCATTTGGCTTTTTACCCACCGAAATGTCTTTGACTTTGGTCCGTTTGGCTATGTCGATTACGGAAACGGTAGCTGCGCCCTGATTGGTAACATAAGCGGTGCTGCCGTCTTTGGTGAAGACAATAGCATGAGCATCCAGCCCAGTCGGTACCTCACCCATGTTCATCCAGCCCCCGTTCATGCGTTCGAAGATGGTTACTTTGGTGCCTGTTCCGGCCTGGCTTACCCAGAGTTCGTTGCGGGTGGGGTGATAGGCCGCATAGCCCGGCGTGAAGCCTAGTTTAACGGTTTCCACAACAGAGAGTTTGGCTACGTTAATCACGCTGATACTCTGACCTTTTTCGTTGTCGACATACATGTTACCATCTGCGCCAGGCCACGCACCCACCGGGTCTTCTACCACGGAAATCGTCTTCACGACCGTTTTATCAGTCACGTTGATCACCGTGACGGAGTTACTCATGCCGTTAGCCACAAAAGCATATAATCCATTAGCCGACATCGTCACTTCGGCAGGCTCCATACCTACCGTAATCGTGTTTTTAAGGGCCATGGTAGCGGCATTGTACACCAGTACTTTACCCGTTTCCTCCATCTGCGAAGTCCATATTTCGGTCCCATCGGGCGAGAATACGGCGTTGTGGTTCATCACGGGCGTTTGCTGATTGGTCGTTGTGGCACCTGTTTTTGGATTCACGACCAGCACCCGTCCCGTCATTCCGCTCATGCCGCCGGTATGTCCCGCGCTAAGGTCCATGCCGGGGACCCCCACACCCAGTTTGCTGCCATCGGGCGACAGGTAGATGTGGTGCGGCCACATAACCATATCTGTCATGGGCATCGTACCAGAATGGCTCATCGACGCATCGCCGAATGAGATAGTTTCTTTCACCTGCTGGCTGGCAAGGTCAATAACTGACAGACTATTGCCTTCGGCATTGACGACGTAAGCCGCCGGATAGTTGATGTTCAGCTCCGGTTGCATGGACTGAGAGTGGTCCATATTCATGCAACCGGATAAAGCGAGCAGGGGCGATAAGGCCACCGGCAGAAGGGACTTATTCATAGAAATAAACGCGTTAATTTAGAATGATGATTTTCAGTAGGCTACCGTAACGCGCACATGGGCCGAAACGGATAACAAAAGTCCACGATGCAGTGAACAAAACGCAGAATGCCCGCCAACCGGGATGCCTGAAAGCATCCGTCAGCGAGTGACGAATCTGGAAATGGGGTTTAAATCAGCCAGCTACAGCCGACTGTAAGCCGAAAACGCCCGGTTCGGTAAATCGGGTCGTTGGCAATGGAAGGCACCGACGGTTGGGAATCGGTCGGCATAAGTTCCGCCAGTAACAGTCGGAATTGGGGATTGAGAATAAAATCAGCGGGCTGGGGCGTAGCCAGGCTAGGGTGATCCGCTACCAAACGGCTTACGTCGAGGTGCTCGAAGGATACCGTTGTTTTGCAGCAGGGCATTTTTTTGACCAGCGGTCCACCTGTTACGGGTGCTGTCGGCTCGTCCGTCTGACAGGGATTGACAACGCAACCCTTTTCGGTCAGCAAAAGGGCTTTGGAATGACCCCGCATCTGACACCAATGATCAATCATACCAAATCCCGTGCTACTAAGCAAGACCACAAGGGCCAGCCAGCAGCAAATCAGGCGGGTATGAAACGGGGTTTTCATTGAATGCTATTTTACCAGTACAAACTTACAGGCTTTCCAACTAAGAATCGTTACAGGATTAAGGGGAGTCTTTACAAAATTTATAGAAACACAACCATTCCAGTTAAAAACGTCCCGCTTAACCGGTACAACGCTGTGCGACCGTTTACTTTTTCGGGGTGGTGTACATCTTATATCTCTTTCCTGCTGTATAGCTTTCCTGGGAAAGCCGGGGGTGTCTTTTCAGGAAAGATATTCTTTTCACCTTATTTCAAGTTGCTGGTATTTTCCGGGCTGGTCCGGGTCTGTTACATACCAGCCAGGATTACCCTGTCGATCCCGGCCCAATCTGGCTCCCGGCATCGGTGGGTTATCAGCATGGTTATAGACGGTTGTCAACTCAGCGATCAGTGGTTCCCTCGGTCGTAGAAGTTGAGACTCGACCAATTCCTGGAAACTATTAACGAACGCACCAACAATCTGCTGAATGTCGTCGTCGGTATGAGCTTCGGTCATAAAGCAGGGAAAACCGTCCCAAATGTGAATACCTTTCTCCCGCATCAGCGTGTACAGAAGTTCGCCGTAGGGGATGTCTTCGGTAAACTTTAGCTTCCAAAGTGACCCAAAATGAACCATCACGATGGGTAGTTGCTGGTTGACCAGGGCAATATTTACCGTGTCGGCAAATTGTTTAGTTTTAGCATTCAAACGCTCCTGAAGGGCAGGGCCTTGCTCCCGCAGATACTGAAGCGACGCGTTGGCGGCTGCCAGAGCTAACGGGTGACGGACAAACGTACCGGCAAAAAACGTGATGTCGGCCTGGGGATACGAGTCATCCCCGTATTGCCAGTGTCCTCCGTCCAGGGTATCCATGAACGCGGATTTTCCCGCTACTACCCCAATCGGCAGGCCGCCCCCGATTACTTTGCCATATGTTGCCAAATCAGCCCTGACACCGAACAGAGCCTGCGCCCCCCCCGGATGCATCCGAAAGCCCGTTATCACTTCGTCGAAGATTAAAGCCGTCCCCGAATCCTCGGTAATAGTCCGTACCTGCTTTAGAAAATCGATGGGCTGAAATTCGGGTCGGCGACTTTGTACGGGTTCGACCAGCACAGCAGCCAGTTCATTAGCTCTGTCCCGGATGATTTGCAGGCTTTCGTCGGTGCCATACTCCAGAATCAATACGTTCTGCACCGCTTCGGATGGAATGCCCAGGGCGGCCGGGTACGATTGGTGATTACTGCTGCCCCGGCTGATTACTTCATCGAAAATGCCGTGATAGGAGCCAGCAAAGGTAACCACCAGCGACCGTCCTGTTACGGTCCGGGTCATGCGCAGCGCACCCAACACAGCCTCCGACCCGGTATTGCACAAAGCGGCCCGGTCGAAGCCTGTGAATTCGCAAACCATCCGGGCTACCGCACCGGCGAGTCTATGCTGCGGCCCTAGTTCATACCCCTGTTCAATTTGATCGTGAAGAACCGTTTTGAGCAAGTCAGGCTGGTAGCCAAACAAGGTTGAACCAAACCCGTTCAGCACATCAATGTATTCGTTATCGTCAATATCCCATAACCGGCTTCCCTTCGAGCGTTCTACCACAATTGGGTAGACTAATTCCTTCGTCATCGGCTTGAACCCCGTTACGGCGCGGGGATCAGCCATCCATCGCCGGTTCTCCTGCGCGTAGGCTTTGCTGGAGGCTGTCTTATCGGTATAGCGTTGGGTGAATTTTACCAAAAAAGCTTGCTGCACATCGCTGAGGGATGTGGCCTGGCGTTCAATACGAGCACCAGCCCCGAAAGTCTGCCGGACCGGGGGCATCCCGGCTACAGGAGGTACTACTTTTTCGGGTATCGGGGCAACCGGTTGATCCGGGTCGATAGTTCGCTCCATTGGTTGCAGGGCCGGGGCCGGGCTATCCCGCCCGACGGGTTGCTGGCGGACGGGCGATGGTGCCTGGCCCCGCAAAATAGCCAGTTGTTCAGCCATGATGTGTAGTTGTTGCTCGAACAGGTCCGCGACCGGGTCTGGGTTGCTACTCCTGCTAGCGAACGGTTCCGGTAGCGGTCTGGGGTCGTCAGACGCATTACGCTGGGGAGCGATGGGTAACAGCGCGGGGGGCAGGGGTGGATTGGTCGGGGCCTGGGGTTGGAAGGCATCGGCGGGTAACTCCCGGTCTATGAAATCAACCAGGGCTTCGATGGAGTTGTAGGTACTGTTCAACTGCCGGAATGAAATCGGGAGGTCAAACTTCTTCCGAACGGTATAGGAAAACTGAGTTAGCGCCAGGGAATCAAGCCCCAGTTCAATGAAACTCAGCGGCAGTGATTTCTCATCCACAAGGATACCCGATGTTTCGTTCAGCAGTTGCCGAACCAGGTTTATCAACTCATTTCTACGCATAATCGGCATGATAACGGGTGTTTCTACTGAAAGCGAATAGTCGGCTAATGGTGGAGCAACAGATGCCGGAAGTTCAGCTTGCTGCCGGGGCGGGTCTACCCAGCAACGAGTCCGGTCGAAGGCGTAGGTGGGCAAGGCAACTTTTCGGTGGGGTTGGCCCGCCTGAAAACCGGCCCAGTTTACGGTAACGCCTTTGACCCACAGTTGCCCTAACGCATTAAGGATGGATTCGTGCTCGCTTCGGGTACCTTTAGCCATATCTAAGCTCGTTACCACATCAATCGGTCGTGGTATGGCCTGCTGGCGGGCCAGCGTTGAGGTAACGCTACCCGGCCCCGCTTCGAGCAGGATGGCATTTTCTAAAGTAAACAAAGTTTCCAGCGCATCGGCAAACCGAACGGTAGCCCGCATATGGGTAGCCCAGTAGCCGGGATTTGTCGCGTCGGCATCGGTCAGCCAGGTGCCGCTTACCGTTGATACAATGGGTTTTTGGGGTCGCTGCAACGTAATGGCCCGCATTACCGTTTCAAATTCGCCCACAATAGGGTCCAGCATGGCCGAGTGGAACGCGTGGCTGGTTTCGAGGAGCCGGTTGGCAGTACCTTCCTCCGTCAACTGCCGGGCAAACGCGGCAATTGCGTCATCGGGTCCGGCCACCACGCACAGGTGACGGCTGTTGATAGCCGCCAGCGATAACGTGGGGGGGAGCATGGCCGAAACCGCGTCGGCATCGAGCCGTACCGATAGCATACTTCCTCCTGCCAGGTCGCCGATTAGTCGGCCCCGGGTTGCGATGATGGCCAGCACGTCGGGTAAAGTAAAGACTCCGGCCAGATGGGCCGCCACAAACTCGCCAATGCTATGGCCGCAATAAACCATTGGCTCGATGCCCCAGCTTTGCCAGAGCCGGACCAGGGCATATTCAGTCACAAACAGAGCGGGCTGCGTATAACGCGTATTTTTCAACCGCTGGGGTGCGTCCTCATCGACGGTATCGGCGTAGAGAACCTGCCGGATGTCGAGGTTAAGATGGGCCATCAGTCCGTCAGCACAGGCATCAACGGCTTGCCGGTACACCAGTTCGTTCTCATACAGTTCCCGGCCCATATTGACGTACTGTGCTCCCTGACCCGGAAACAAAACGACTAACGGGCCGGGTGCTTGTGATGCTGTACTATCTTCGGGAGGGGAATGAGTCGTTTGTGGCGTGGCTGGAGCCAGTAACGCCCGCGTGAGTTCTGCCTCACTACCCGCCAGAATAAACCGACGGTGGGCAAAAGCGGGCTGGCGGATCTGAAGCGTATAGGCAACATCGGCCAGGGCCTGATCGGGATGCTGGCTAAGATGCCCGGCCAGATGAACTGCGTAGGTAGTCAGGCTTTGTTTGGATTTCGCCGACCAAACCGCTACGTGAACCGGCTGCCGGGTGGCTGACAGGCTTACCGTCTCAACTGTTTCGGCGGGAATGTACTCTTCCAGCACGACGTGAACATTCGTGCCTCCAACGCCAAACGAACTGACACCCGCTCGGCGCGGCCCGTTGTAGGCTTCTCCGTTCGGCCCCGGCACCGTCGCGACCCAATCGCGGTGGGTGTCGTTTACATAAAAGGGGCTGTCGGTAAAGGCAATTTCTGGGTTGGGTGTGCTGAACCCAAGCGACGCAGGCAGTTGCCGGTAGTGCAGGGCCAGCGTCGTTTTAATCAGCCCCGCCACACCGGCTGCCGCTGTGAGATGCCCCAGGTTACTTTTGATAGAACCCAGGGCGCAAAACTGTTTTTGGGATACACCGCCGAACGCCATCGTCAGCCCCTCCACTTCGATGGGGTCGCCCAGCGGGGTGGCCGTACCGTGGGCTTCCACGTAGCTTATGGTTGACGGGTCGATTCGGGCATCGGCCAGAGCCATCCGAATAGCCCTGGCCTGTCCTTCGGTGTTGGGAGCCGTAAAGCTACCCTTGCCGCCCCCATCGTTATTAACGCCTGCCCCTTTGATGACTGCGTAAATGGTGTCGCCGTCGCGTTCGGCGGCTGACCGGGCCTTTAGCAACACAACACCCGCGCCATCACTGAACACCGTCCCGGTAGCGTTGGCATCGAATGGCCGACAGTGGCCGTCCCGACTCAACATGGCCCCTTCTTCGTACAAATGACCACTGTAAATGGGAGCCGTGACGCTGGCTCCACCCGCCAATGCCAACGCACAATGGCCCAGCCGAATGCTATCCACCGCCTGCGCAATGGCCAGCAATGAGGTGGAGCAAGCCGAATAAACACTAACGGCTGGCCCACCCAGATTAAGCTGGTAGGCGGTTCGGGAAGCAATAAAATCCTTTTCGTTGACCGTCATGGCCTGAAAACTACCTACCTGCCGAACGACTTCGTGGTTGGGCAGTACGTTGTTGAGGTAGTAGGTGTTGTTTCCGCAACCGGCCCATACGCCTATGCTTCCCCCGTACTGCTGCGGCAGGTAGCCCGCCTGTTCGAGGGCTTCCCAGGCAATCTCCAGAAAAACGCGCTGTTGCGGGTCCATGACCTCAGCCAGTTTGGGGCTTATGCCAAAAAAGCCCGCATCAAACTGGCTGGCCCCAGCCAGAATTCCCCTGGCTCGCACGTACTGCGCGTCTCCGGTTAACTCTCCGGGCAACGAAGAGTCTAATTCGTCGGGCGTGAAAAATTGAATCGTTTCCTGTCCGGTTCGCAAGACCTCCCACAAGGCTTCTATGGTGCTGGCTCCCGGAAAGTGGCCGGCCATGCTAATTATCGCTACGTCGTCGGTTTCAGGTCGTACCGCGTTTGTCTGGCCGGGAAGGAATGAACCCTGTGTTCGCCCGTCAACGTAACCGGCCAGGGATTGTACCGTAGGAAACTGATAGAGCTTGGTAATGGGTATTTCGTACCCGTGGGTTTGCTTCAGGGCTGCTACGGTGCGGGCCGCCAGCAGTGAGTTACCGCCTGACTCAAAAAAATTATCGGTAACACCCATCCGGCTGAGTACCAGCACGGCCCGCCAAACGGCCAGTAATTTTTCTTCGGTGGAATTTCCCGGTGCCAGAAACGGGCTTGCCGGTGGACTTGACGATTCAGGGTCAGGTAAAGCCCCCCGGTCAGCCTTACCGTTAGTAGTTAACGGAACCTGATCAATGGAAACCCATACCGCAGGTACCATGTAGTCGGGCAGGCGGCTTTTTAGAAAATTGATGAGGGCCGATTTGTCGAACAGACCGTCCATGACAACATACCCCACCAGCCGAACGTCGGCATCACCGTAGGTTTTGGCGACAACAACTACCTGTTTTACGCCGGGGTGTTGCTGAAGAGTTTGCTCAATTTCGCCCAGTTCAATGCGAAAGCCCCGAATCTTGACCTGCGCATCGATACGGCCCAGATACTCCAGTTCACCAGTCGGCAATAACCGCACCAGGTCACCACTACGGTAAAGCCGCTGGATTACCCCGCGTAGCCCGGCTGCATCATTGCCGGTGCGGTTCTCGCTGGTCTGGTCAACAAATGGGTTTAGAATAAAGCGTTGCGCGGTCAACTCCGGCTGGTTTAGATACCCCCTCGCCAAACCCGCCCCACCCACATACAGCTCACCCGTTTCGCCAACGGCCACCGGTTGTTGCTGATCGTCCAGTACGTGGGTAGTTAGGGTCGGCAGGGAATGACCAATCAGGCTACTCGATTGGGTAAGGTGTTCTTCCCGGAGAGTCAGGCAAGTTACGTGTACGGTGGTTTCGGTAATGCCGTACATATTAATCAGTTGGCAGGCAGGAAACGCCCGTTGCCAGGGGCGAAGTTTACCCGGAAGCAGGGCTTCACCCCCAAAAATGACATAGCGAACCGATAAAGGAACGGACTGCGCCACAATATGCTCCTGTAGGACGTAAAACGCGGAGGGTGTCTGGTTGAGTACCGTGACGCGGTGGGTAGCCAGCAACTCACCGTACAGTTGCGCATCTTTAGCGACGTGCTTAGGCACAACGATCAGCTTCCCCCCAAATAGCAACGCGCCGTACATCTCCCAGACTGAGAAATCGAAACAGAACGAGTGAAACATAGTCCAGACATCCTGCTCACCGAAATCAAACGGCAATGCGTTCATCTTCATCAGACTCACCACATTGGTATGTTCAATCATTACCCCCTTTGGCCTACCCGTCGAGCCTGAGGTATAGATAACGTAGGCTAACTGATGGGATGCCGGTGGTCCTGATACCGCTTCAATTGATTCATCGCGAATGACCGGCGCATCCCGATCAAGGCACACAAGCGTTCGCCTGGCCGATTGTCCGGGGGCACCTACCGGGGTTGTCGGTTCAAGTTTGGTGCGGGCAATAGCATCGGTAATGACGACCGTTGCGTTCAAATCAGCGAGGATATAATCAACCCGGTCAGCGGGATAATCCGGGTCGATGGGGACGTAGGCTCCGCCCGCTTTAAGAATCCCCAGCAGCCCAACAATCATGGCTACCGAACGCTCTAAGCAAATGGGGACGAAGGTCTCTTTCCCAACTCCCTGTTTACGAAGATAATGCGCTAATTGGTTCGAATGACGATCCAGTTCTGTATACGTTAGCTGGCTATCATCGCACACGACGGCCACCCGATTGGGCGTTCGGCGGGCCTGTTCTGCAAACAGGTCAACCAATGTCTTATCGGTCGGATAAATGGATTCGTTTAAGTTCGGTAGCGTTTTCGTCATAGTATGTGTGGTGAATTAGGTGCGCTGGCCGCACAGTTGGTACGCGCATGGCAGTAAAATAGATTGCTCTGTCAGATAAAATCATTGCTGTCGGCGAGCCAGTCGCTCGACAGATAGGCGTAGAGGACCGTATCCATTAACACATTATTTTTGATGATACTACTGCGGAGCAGCCCCTCCCGACGGAATCCGGCTTTTTCAAGCACGTTGATCGAGGCTGCATTATGAGCCATAGGCTGCGCGTACAGCCGGGCAAGCTTAAATTGCGTAAACCCATAGTCAATCATCGCCTTCAGGGCTGCCGATACGATGCCACGTCCCCAGTAATCCTGCCCAATCCAGTACCACAGTTCTGCCGAACACCGGTCAATGTCCTCGCCAATTCGTAGTCCAATATTGCCTACGGCCTCTCCGCCTACGTCAATAGCAAAATTGGTTTCCAGTTCAGGGTCAACGACGTATTGTATCCACCGCTGGGCATCGGTTAGCGTATATGGATTCGGGAAGCTGTCCCGTAGGTTAAGCCAGATGGTTTTATTGTTGGCGTGCCGGGGTAACTGGTCTTCATCGCCATATTGCCACGAGCGTACGGTACAGAGGCCACAGTTAATGTTCATGCGTTAGGGTTACAAGGAAGTTTCTCGTTTTATAACAACTTCTCATTGGAGTTACTATTTTGACGTTAGAAATGGGGGTTGTCACCAGTAATCCGTATCAAGATTTCGCTGAATCTGTGTAAAATCTTTGGATTTGGGGCTTTTTTCTCTGCATTGCTTCTGTTCTAAAAGTCCATTGGATTACGTAAGTGCAAAGTGGCACGCGCCTGGCAAGGTGGGTTCTTCAACATAACAAATGGGATGGAGCCACACGTGTGCGTTGGTCACAACGCTTTACAATTCAGCATTTGGCTGGTTTGCTGCTGAGTCTGCTCTTCGATAGGAAGTTCATCCGTGTTGAGGGTAGCGGACGACGTTTATGAGGGGAAAAGGTCAAAATCGGCACAGTTGAATCAACAGAAAGTATGGCCGTGCAACAGTTCTGTTTTGTATTTCAGAGAGGGATGTCACTATCGCACAGGGCGGAACCTGGCGAATGTAGTCAGCAAACAACACCCGCCAGGCATCACTTTGCTGGAATAGAAAAGGGACTACCTCAGCTCTGGTTGCATTCTACCTATATCCACATGGAGAGCCAGTAAATGGTTCCGCAGCGATACCAGGGCTAGCCATCAGCAAATCAAACAGGTATAAAGCCGGGGTTTTATAACCACAACAGCAGTGCCTTAACTGGACAAAGCACTTATAAAATTTGGCAAGGGCCTTACAAAATTTGTAGAAATAGAGCGATTAAGGCTTATCCTTGCCACGCCCTTAAACCAATCTGTCCCTTCGAAGTTCTGTAAGCGATAAACCAACTTTTTTCTTTTCGTATGGCAACTACCTTAACCCCCCAGAAATATCAGGATTGTATTGAAGCCTGCCAAGATTGCGCCGTGAGCTGCGATGCCTGCGCCGAAGCCTGCCTGAGTGAGCAGGATGTACAGATGATGGTCACCTGCATCCGGCTCGACCGAGACTGCGCTAAAATCTGTTACACCGCCATATCGTTTATGGCCAGTAACAGCCCACACGCGGCCGACGTCTGTCAGCTCTGTGCCCATCTTTGTGAAACATGCGCGGCTGAGTGCGAAAAACACGATCATGAGCATTGCAAAGCCTGTGCTGAAGCCTGCCGCCGGTGTGCTGATGCCTGCCGTAAAATGGCTACGGGTGCTCATGCAATGGACTGACTGGAATTGCTCCGGTACTTGTAAACACCTTCACAGCAGTACCAGGGTAACGGTATTATTGGGGAGGTCCTTATACTGAAATAATAGCCATCACTACCTGCCCTTTGGATTTCCATACACAAGCTGCTTTGGGTACCCGTATTGTTACGCTGGATATCTGACTTTCGGGCCGTGATTAAACTTAACTTGGGCATCTGCCCGTCAATGGCCATCTGAAAGGCTCATCGGCGATGGCCATTGACGGGCAGATGCCCAAAAATAGTCTCATTAACCTACTGGTCAATGCCAGCCAGTATTCGACCGAAGAAAAAGAAAGCGATCTAAAAACAACCATTCGGGACGGCACCCTTATTATAGCGGTTAAAAACGAGAGCATTGGCATACGTGATACGGATATAGGCCTTCTGCTTATCAGTTTTTCATGCCCGCAACGCCGTGCATATATAAGTAATACGTGCATATATAAGTAATATAAGAAACAGGATTCGGTCTTTACATCATTAAGCGGTATGTGGACCTGCCAAGGAGGCACAATTGCCTTTTCCAGTCAGGTAAACACCGGAACCATCTTTACCATTGAACTCCCCTTAACACCCTTACCGCTGCACCCGCCCGTATGAAAACGATTTTAGTCATCGAAGACAACGCGCAGATGCGGGGCAATATCGCGGAAATTCTTGAACTCGCCCCCTATAAGGTGGTGCAGGCGGCCGACGGTAAACAGGGCGTAGCGATAGCCCGCCAAACGCGTCCCGACCTTATTTTGTGCGACATCATGATGCCCGAACTCGATGGATACGGGGTGCTCCATATTCTGGGAAATGATCCCGAACTGGCAGATACCCCTTTTCTATTCCTGTCAGCCAAAGCAGAAGCGGCAGATTTTCGCTTTGGCATGAATTTAGGGGCAGACGATTACCTGACCAAACCCTTCGATGAGTTGGAACTGCTCATGGCCATCGAAGGTAGACTGAAGCGTTTCCAGGCCATAACCCCTGCCGTACAACCCCCAACGACCAATCATCCCCTGCAACCCGATGAACTGAATCAGTTTCTGGACAACGCCCGCCAGGTCGGCAACCTGCAAAGCCTGTCGGCTGACCGGAAGGTTCATGTGATGCGCAAAAAGCAGTTTGTGTATTCGGAAGGAGACGAACCCACGCGGCTGTATTTTATTAAATCCGGCACCGTTAAAACCGTACGGACCAATGCCGATGGGAAAGAACTGATCACGGGTCTGTATAACCCCGGCGACTTTCTAGGCTACCTGCCCCTACTCGAACATACGGATTACACCGACTCGGCGGTGACGCTGACTGATGCCGAACTGGTCTACATTCCCAAGGACGATTTTTTGCAACTGCTGCTGGCCAACCCGCTGGTGAGCGGTCAGTTTATCAAGCTACTGGCGGGCCGGGTGAGCGAACGGGAAACACAGTTACTGAGCATGGCCTACAACTCCCTTCGGCGCCGGGTGGCTGATACGCCTGCACGAACAACAGCCCGACGGGGCCATTCAGCTCTCCCGCGATGACCTGGCCGCCATGACCGGCACCGCTACCGAATCGCTGATCCGCACCCTGAGCGAGTTCAGGCAGGACGGGCTTATCACAACGACGGCGTTGGGCGGTATTCAGGTCGTGCAGCCGGACAAGCTGCGCCGGGCCAACTGGTAATGTCTTAGCCTGAAATCGAATGATTGGAATCGGACGTTTAATTGAAAGATAGACGGGCAGGAGGGAGGTGGCCGAAACAGGCCTTTTTGCGTCCAATTAACCCGTTCAGTTTAATCGTTCAACATTTAGACCTATTACGGTCTTTTTCTGAACGGTTTTGCAGTTAATCTTTTCTCAGTCACACATCTTGATACATCAAAGCCGCTCAAAATCTTTGAGACCAAACAGTCAGAAGAGCAATAACTACGACCTATAGTATTGCAAGTGTAAAAAATCGGCCCTAAAAAGTTTAATTTTTAATTAGCACTTGTTTAAAAATAAGATCAACGTATTTTTTATCAAACCGATATAATATTATTTTATCAGTTTGTTAATCTTGAATTGTAAATTTGTTTATACTTTGTCTTCACTTCGCTACACTACAATTATAAGTCTGCTTATAAGATAGCAATCGACTTAAAATAAAGAAGATATGCTGTACGTCGTCAAATGAAAGTGGACAAAAGGGCTGGGCAGGCGATCCTGTGAAAACGGGATGAGGTGGTACGCCACTGCGGCAATCTAGTAATCGCACCGCTTCGGCGGTCCGTCGGCGACCCGGTTGTTTCCCCTAAATCACCTTAATTCTGTCCAATTCAGCCAGAAAACCCCCTCCTATCCGTTCTAAAACGGCCCAATTAAATCCAGCTGCCTCCGAGCGAGATGCCCCGATCTTAATAACGGTCCCGCCCCGCTAAGCGGCTAGCGCTGGGGCTCTAAGCCAGATCGGGACTTTTTAACAAAACTTAGATGTTATGGAGTCTCAACGTCTACAACTTCTCCTAAAAGAGGTTCAGACTTGCATTGACGATTTTAAGAAAGAGCTGGCTGGATCAGGTGATTATTATCAGGAGACACTTAAGCTGATTACTGTCCCCAAGCGCCTTGATGGCTGGGGGTTTCTTGGCCTCCCAAGTCGGTCAATTTAAGGGCAGAACTTGAAACGCCAATCTTGTTTTTATCCCCTTTCCGACTCTTGGTGCTGGCAACTTAGGGCTTGGGCGTTTTGACAAGCGTTTGAGGTCACTTTGCACGCATTTTGGCAACTGATGGTGTTCGCTAATTTGCTGCACGTACTGGTCAAACAATAGATTAAAGGCTTCAGGGGTGATAGGTTCTTTGACTGTAACTTTTTTCACCGTTGCAAAGGGTTTAGTAACCATTAAGTTACAAAATAAGTCAAGTTCCTGAATATAAAAAATTAAGTTTTCCCCGCACAGTTAGGGACGGTCCCGCGGCGGCGTACCGTGCCGGTGCGGCATCTTCTTCGGTAAGCTGGCTGTATTTAGCTAACATTCAAATCATGCTACAGCGGATTCAGCCTTAAAACAAAACATAATTCCAAAACACGCTCTTAAAACGGCTAGGCAATTACATCGAATTTTAAAAGCAAATAGAAATATATGAAAAATAAGAACGTGTTGGGGAATTCAGTTTACGGCCACCGCTTGAGTTTCGACTCCATCGGCAACCCATTGAAACGCAACCGACTACGTTGGGCCTTTAGCCTGTTCTTTCTTTTATCCATTACCCCACTCGTACGGGCGCAGACTGGCCAAAATGCCATGAGTCGTCCTGCCAACTCTGCCAACAACACGGTTAGCGGTTACGTAATAGACGCAGCCAACGGAGAAAAACTAATTGGTGTAACAGTTTACGTAAAAGAAAAGGGTACGGGGGCCGTCACCAACAGCTATGGTTTTTATGCCGTTCCGGTCACCGCCGGCACCTATACCCTCGTGATCTCCTATGTTGGGTATGAAATGCAAACAAAGAAGGTTGAACTGGCGGCCGGGAACAGGCGGCTCGATATTGAACTCCGGGAGGAAGGAAAGCAACTACAGGAAGTTGTGGTTTCGACTAAGCGCGAAGACGACAATGTGAAAAACATTGAAATGAGTGTTAACCGCATCGACGTCAAAACGCTCCGTCGGATTCCGGCCCTGCTCGGCGAAATCGATGTGGTACGTAGTATTCAACTGCTGCCGGGCGTGTCGACGGTGGGGGAGGGGGCCACGGGTTTTAACGTCCGGGGTGGCAGCATTGACCAGAACCTGGTCCTGTTGGACGAAGCCCCGGTTTATAATTCATCGCACCTGTTCGGGTTTTTCTCAGTTTTTAACCCCGATGCCGTGAAAGATGTCAAACTGATCAAGGGCGGTATTCCGGCCAACTACGGTGGCCGAATTGCGTCGATCCTAGACGTTCGACTGAAAGAGGGTAACGCCAAAAAGCCGGAATTAAATGGTGGAATTGGCCTGATATTCAGCCGGCTGTCATACGAACGGCCCCTGTTCAGCGGTAAAGGGTCATTCATTATTGCGGGGCGCCGGTCTTACGCCGATGTGCTGGTCCAGCCGTTCCTGAATGATGATCTGAAAGGCTCTAAATTTTATTTTTACGACCTGACGGCCAAAGCCAACTACCGGATCAACGATAAGAACACCGTGTTTCTGTCGGGCTACTTTGGTCGGGATGTGTTCGGCGCCGACTTTGGTTTCAACTGGGGCAACACCATCGCGTCGGCCCGCTGGAACCACGTATTCAGCGACCGGCTGTTTCTGAACACGACGGCCTACTACAGCAATTACGACTATTCGCTCGACTCCGACCTGAAGCGTAAGGAAAAGCAGGACTACTTTCGGACCAATTCCCGGATTGTGGATTACAGCTTCAAACCTGACTTTACGCTGTTTCTGGGCAAAAGTACCATTACGTTTGGCGGGCAGAGCATCCTGCACGACTTCCAGCCCGGCACAGCCACCGCTGCCAGCGCAGGAACGGTCAGTACGTTCGGACTCGAAAGTAAATATGGCCTCGAAAATGCCCTGTACGTGGGCAATGAGCAGCAAATTACCCCCAAACTGCAGCTACAGTACGGGCTGCGCTATTCGTTGTTCAACTACATCGGGCCGGGCGAAGCCTATACTTTTGGCGAGAACGTATCAGGCAATCGGTCACGGCTTCCTGTAGCAATCACCAGTTACAAACGGGGTGACAATATTAAAACCTACGGTAACTGGGAACCACGGTTGGCCGCTAAATATGAGCTGGGTAATAATAGTTCATTAAAACTTAGCTACAACCGCCTGGCGCAGTACATCCACCTGATCTCTAACTCCACCGCGTCAACACCATTAGACGTATGGACACCATCGACCAACAACATCAAACCGCAGATTGGTGATCAGGTAGCGGGCGGATTTTTCAAAAATTTTGGAGCTATGAATGGTGTGGGCAGCGAGTTTGAAACGTCGGTGGAGGTGTATTATAAGTGGCTTCAAAACCAGATTGACTACGTGGACGGCGCCAACCTGATTCTGAATAAATTCCTCGAAGGTGACCTGCTGAGTGGCAAGGGGCGAGCCTACGGAGCCGAATTCTATGTAAAGCGGAACAGGGGCGTTTTAAACGGCTGGGTCAGTTATACACTGGCTAAAACGGAACGCCAGGTAGCGGGTATTAATGGGGGCAACTGGTATCCGACCCGCTTTGACAAACGACACACGCTAACGACGGTGCTGTTGCTGGATCCGCCAACCCGTGGCGACGGAATAGCCAGCCGGTGGAATTTTTCGGGCACGTTTACGTTGGCATCGGGTACGCCCGGCACATTTCCCACCAACCGGTTCGAGTATGAGGGCATCGTTGGTCCGGTTGTTAACGGACGTAATAACTACCGCATCCCACCCTATCACCGGCTCGATCTGGCCGCTACGCTGCAGGGCCGCCGGCGACCCGGCAAACGAAAAGAAGACAACTGGGTGTTCTCGGTCTACAACGTGTACGCCCGTAAAAACCCGTTTTCAGTGTTTTTTCAGTCTGACTCCGACAATCCCCGGTTAACACAGGCCATTCGGTACTCTGTTTTTGCTACGGTCATTCCATCGATAACCTATAATTTCAAGTTCTAATCCGACTGGATCGGTACCTGACTGAAGCCTGTTAGATGTGTAACAGGCCAACCAGCAGGTTAGCCCAGACAAGCTTATGAAATTAAACATTTTTTTCGCTCTTTGGCTCTTCTCCACTTTTGCTCTGTTTGGCTGCGAAACCGTGATTGATGCCAAACATGACACGGGGCCATCCCAGTTAACGGTTGATGCTACCATCACCGATCAGCCCGGTCTGCAATCCATCCGGCTGACCCAAACAGCCGCTTATTTCGATAACAGCCCATCGCCGGCAGTTACTGGAGCCACTGTGAGCGTGTCGGACGGGGCGGGCCGGACCTTTGCCTTCACCGACCCAGATAATGACGGCTATTACGTATGGCAGACGGAGGAAGGCGACACCCTGGGGCGGATTGGGCAAACCTACGGCTTAAGCATTACTTACCAGGGCAACACCTACCGGGCCAGTTCGACCATGAACCGGGTCCCTCCCGTCGATTCAATTATTTTCAGAAAGCAAAAGCTTAATCCCCTGTCCAGCATCGAAGGCTACCAGGCCGAGTTCTACGCCCGCGACTTGCCCGGTGCCACTGATTATTACCGGATCCGGTATTTTCGGAATGGCGTACTGCAGAACAGGGCGCGCGATATTATTACCCTGAAGGACGCGTCGTTTTCAGGAAGTGCCAACACCGATGGGTTCATGTTTATTCAACCCTTCCGGCAGTCAATCAACCCCGATAGTTTGTACGCACACAATGATTCAGTCAACGTAGAGATTCGGTCAATTACGCCGGAGGCCTATGCCTTCTGGCAGCAATTTGCGCAGCAGATCAGCAATGGCGGTCTGTTTGCCACGCCCCCCGCCAACGTACCCACGAACGTTGTGAACACGAACTCCGGCGGTCCTGCCGCAATGGGTTTCTTCACAGCATCGGCCGTACGGAGCCGCTCTATGCGGGTCGTAGGGGAGAACATACGCGAGTAATCAGGCAGAGTTCGTTAAGCAATGTCTGCAAAGCCGAACCATTACCCGTACCTAATGTAACGTGAATTATGGATAAAGGCTGACCTACCCCATTAAACATGCTTCTGAGTTAATGTTCATTTGCTGGGTCCTAAACGCAAGGGCTTACATAGGCAACCGATAGGATGAGGATTCCAAGGTAAGCCTGGCTGCACTGCACCCGGTTTTTCAGGCTGTTGGCCTTAACGGCGTAAAGGGTAGGGATAAGCGTCCGATTGCGGCCGGTAGTGGCTCAACTCTGAATGGCACCCCATTATCTATCGTCTTCACTGGGCTTTCAACCTGACTAGCCAAACAGGATGATTCCCGCACGTTACATCGTTGATGCGATGGCTTATTACCTCGAAACCGTTGGGTTCCAATAAGGAGTGGTATTCCTCGGAATTTAAACTGGCGTGATATACCTGATGACCCTCCGTCTGGTCATAAACCTCTTCCTGCTCAAAACCAGACGTAAAAAGCAGGCGTCCACCCGCTACCATATAAGCGGTAAAGACCGAAAACATAGACCGCTGGTCGTTACCCGAGAGGTGAAAGAAACTGTCCCAAGCGATGATAGCGCCAAATTTTCGATCCAGGTTTAACTCCCTCATATCGGTTTGAATCCATGGCACAAACCTAAAGGCATACGCTTACACCCTCACGCTAATGAAGTTGTCAAGGTGTTACCACCTTGCTGCCTATCCCTCACCGAAGTGATTTCAGGCAAACGAATCGCACCGAAACGGCAAAACTACCCCTATCCATCGTAGTGAGGCCGTCAAGGCCTTTCTCCGAGAGCGGCCTGGTCGAATTCACCTGGAGCGTTTACCCGCTTATAGTCCCCATCGGACAGCCGACGCTGCTGAACCCAGTCGAATTGGTGTGGAGCTACCTGAAAGGTCGTTTAAAGAACAAAGCCTTTATGAATCTGGAAGAGTTGACCGCAGTGCTATTGGAAGAAGTTAAGGGGGTAGAAGCTAATCCTAAGTTAGTGAAGGCTTTCTTCACTAAAAAGGAGATAGCTTTTATCACGGACTAATTCACAGATCAATAATAACGATTATATCCAACGACAAGGCCGAACGATCTGACTGATCCTGCTTCGTGGATAAAATCGGGTCAGCCGGTGTTTGGTCCTAGTGCCACCGACGGGACGTAGGGCATAATAGTTTTTTTACCACAGCGGACGGCAATGAGAACTGGATTCTATACCATGCTAATGAGAAGGCAGGGCAGGGTTGTAGTGACAACCGATCACCCCGTATGCAGCGCTTTACCTGGAAGACCGACGGCTCACCCGACTTTGGCAAACCCGCGCCCCTAACTGTGCTGCTTAAACGCCCAAGTGGGGTGTAGTAAAGGCTGGGCGGGCGGCCATTTCAGCATTCGCCCGGCCACCTATATTACTTTTGGAACGACTTGAATACGTAGTCCCAGAATGGCGATGATACGCCGTAGTTACTCTCTGGATTTTTGTAATGGTGAACGCTATGATTAATCCACAACGTCTTGAAGAAATTTTTCGGTGGAGGGTAGGCGTGAACAATAAAATGCACGGCTAAGTAGCCCGAATAGCCAACCAGGAAACCAGGAAAAAAAGCATAAGCCGATTCGCCCATCAGGAGAAAAAACAAACCAAAAAATACACCCGCTACCAAAATTGCCAGCGCCGGAGGCATGGCCAGCCGGGTTTTATCCTTTGGATACTCATGATGAATGCCGTGGAAGGTGTATTGAATTTTAGCGCGCTTGGGCGTTGTGGGTGCCAGGTGGTACAGATACCGGTGCAGGACGTACTCAAACAGCGAAAACACCAACAGACCCACTAGAAACAGCGTGGCAATGGTGCCCGTACTCATATCCGTGTATGTAAACGCATACCAGCCCAAAAACACGGACAAAACCACCCACATCGAAATCGGCACCATTATGTGCGTACGGGAGAGGGCTTCCAGGATAGGATTTTCAAATAGTTTTTTAGTGCCGCTATTTTTTGGCCGGGTCTTACCGTGACCAGCCATTGTGTGAATTTTTTCGGTGGTCGGTTCCATAGAGGATATACGTTGATACAAAGATAATTGACGCAATATTACGACGAAAAGCAGAATCTGGGTCCACCATATAGTAAATAGGGTTGACTATGTTTTAGTCACTTCCAACTGGTCGGGAAGTTTCTCCTGCATAGCCGCAAAATTGCTCTGTGGTACCTTCTGGCGTATAATCAGCCGAAGCGAATTATTGTAAGTCAGGTAGTTGAACATCCAGTTTATAAAAATAGACAGCCGATTTTTAACGCCTACAATCGACATTAAGTGAACGAACAACCAGGTTAACCACGCGAAAAATCCGTGAAATTTAAAAAAAGGCAAATCGACAACCGCCAGTCCCCGTCCAATCGTCGCCATGTAAAAAGGTGTCACCGTCTTTGTATTCAACAGCTCTTGAAACTACTTTTGCAGAAACTTGAATACTTGTAAAGAGTATTACGGCACAAAAGATTACTATTTTTTTCATTTCTTATTATTTAGTGGTTGTTTGAGTTGTTTAAAAAAAGAAATCCCCGTTGGTTCTGTCTGCTGCAGTGAATTGGAGCATCCAGTGCGGATAGATGGGGGTAAGTTTGGTCAATTCATCCAAATGGGCTACTTCTTCGGTTGTCATTTCCCAGGTAGTAGCTTTAATGTTGTCTTCAATCTGATGTGGTTTGGTGGCTCCTATTAAAACTGAGGAAACGATAGGCTTTCTCAACAAATAATTTAAAGCGGCTTGTGCAATTGTTGCATTATTTTTATTAGCAATTTGCTCCAAAGCATCTACTATGGCATACCCTTTTTCCGGGTCTATCTGAATAAAATTTTGTTCTTCGTTAGTTCTTCTGGTACCTTCTGGCATAGGGTGGTCTTTACGGTACTTACCGGTTAAGAATCCACCACCAAGCGGCGACCATGGCGTAAGTCCCAAGCCCTGATCCTGGCAAAGTGGTATCAATTCATATTCTATATCTCTTGAAATAAGAGAATAGATAGCTTGCAGGGAAACGAATTTTTCAAAATGATTTTCTTTTGAAATTGCCAATGCCTTCATCAACTGCCATCCGGTAAAATTGCTTGCCCCGAGGTAGCGGACTTTTCCCTGACGCACCAAATCGGTTAAAGCACTCAGGGTTTCTTCTAACGGTGTAATAGGGTCAAAACTGTGTACGATGTAGTGATCGATGTAGTCCGTACCCAATCGGCGTAAACTATTGTCGCAACTTTCAATAATGTGCTTACGGGAAAGCCCCACATTATTAATTTCTTTACTCATTCTGCCACGTACTTTGGTGGCAATTACCGCTTCATTGCGTTTGTCTTTAAGGGCTTTTCCTAAGATTTCTTCCGATTGGCCATGTGAATAGACATCGGCAGAATCAAAATAATTGATGCCGGCATCCAAAGCAATGTCCACCAGTCGTTTGCTGTCCTTGTAATCTAAACTTCCAACAACACTCCAATAGCCGCTGCTGCCAAAGCTCATGGTGCCAAAACATAGTTCAGACACTAATAAACCTGATTTTCCTAATTGATTGTATTTCATGTTTTTTTGTTTAATTGTACGTTAATTGTGTTATGATCTAACAGATAGTTTCCTTTAAAATGGCTGAAATGAAACTTGAATTGTGATGTTCAGAAATCCAAAAACGGCTATACCCTAATTGTTCGGCAAGCTTTGCGGTGGCAATAGTTTCGCTTACTGCCTCCTTAGCATTTCCGCCCGGTCTGATGACCGATTGATCGAGTATGCTTAATTTTATTGTTCTCATTTTTTTTAATAATATTCTTAACCACAAGTTTTTATTTTTTGGCAAGAATTTTATTTATATTTATTTGCTCAATGCAGACATTTTCGGAGCAGCATATCGTTGGCCTGCTGCCACACCTTTGGGAGCAATTTCATCAATGGCTTTTAATTCTTCTTTGGTTAGCATAACCTCTAATGAACCAATATTTTCTTCAAGATACTTTCTGCGTTTAGTGCCTGGAATAGGAACAATGTCATTGCCTTGTGCCAACAACCAGGCCAGGGCAAGTTGAGCAGCAGTACAGCCCTTTTGTTGGGCTAATTCATCTATTTTTTTTACTAATAAAAGATTTTTTTCAAAATTTTCGCCTTGAAAACGAGGTGAAAACCGGCGGTAATCATCTTCTGCCAGATCATCAAAAACTTTGATTTGACCGGTTAAAAAACCTCTGCCTAAAGGACTATACGGAACAAAACCTATTCCCAATTCCCTGCAAACAGGCAATATTTCATCTTCCACATCACGGCTCCACAACGAATATTCTGTTTGTAAAGCCGTAATTGGATGAACAGAATGTGCTTTGCGAATAGTTGCCGGTGAGGCTTCTGAAAGTCCTAAGTAGCGAACCTTGCCTTCCTTAACCAATTCTGCCATTGCGCCTACCGTTTCTTCAATGGGCGTATTTGCATCCACACGATGCTGATAATACAAATCAATGCAATCTATGTCTAAGCGTTGAAGGCTGGCATCGCATGCTTTTTTTACATATTCAGGAGTGCCGTTTATGCTTAAGTAATTTCCCTTTTCATCACGCACATTTCCAAATTTTGTGGCTATGATAAATTTGTCTCTTTGTCCCTTAATAGCTTTGCCTACCAACGCTTCATTTTTACCTACCCCATACATATCGGCAGTGTCTAAAAAAATAAGCCCCATTTCAAGAGCTTGATGAATGGTTGCAACCGATTCTTCATCATCCCGGTGGCTGTAAAATTCAGACATGCCCATACAACCAAGTCCTATAGCAGACACTTCTAATCCTTGATTTCCTAATTTTCTTTTTTTCATAATGCTTTTTAAATGAATTTATTTTCCCTTACGTCAATTTGCTTTTCCATGCTTCAAAATCAATGGCTACAATTCGCTGCCCTGTTATTCCGTTGCTTTCATCGGACGAAAGAAATAAAATTGGTGCAGCCATCACATTGGGGTTTAATAACTGAAAATGTTGAATAATTTCGTCCCTAAACTCATCTGGTATCATGCCTGTTTCAGTAGCACCTCCGGGGAGCAACATATTAACGGCAATATTTTCTCCCTTTAAATCTTCTGCCATAATCAGAGACAACGATTCGGCACCTGCTCTTGATGGGCCATAAGGCACAAATCCTTTGCGGCGCATCGTTTCGTGGTTCATAGATATGTTGATGATTTTTCCTTTGCCGGCTTGCAAAAACAGGGGTACAAAAGCTTTGGCAACCAGAAAATACCCGGTGAGATTGGTGTCCATGAGGTTACGAAATCCTTCGGCAGTTACTTTATAAAACGGCTCTGGCTTTGTTAAAAACGAAGGATTCACCGTGCGCATACCAATACCTGCATTATTTACAAGCACATCTAACATTCCCCATTTATTTGTTACCCACTGTACGGCGTTTTCTATTTCGGTTTCGTTTCTCACATCCATCATCAGTCCGTATACTTCTGCATTAAGCGCTTTTACTTGTTCAACAGCGTTATGGATTTTTTCTTCCGAGCGCCCGGTAATTAGAACCGATGCACCTGCTCCAGCCACAGCTTTTGCCATGGCTAAACCAAGACCTGAAGTGGCTCCTGTAATAATAATTTTCTTTCCTTGAAGATTGTCTGACATTATTTTAAGTATTTATCACTTTCAAAATGTCTTTTTCAATGGCTTGCGGCTTAGTGTTTGGCGCATATCTTTCTACTACATTTCCATTTTTGTCAACCAAAAACTTGGTGAAGTTCCATTTGATTTTGCTTCCCCAAAAGCCGCCTTTCTTACTTTTTAAATAGGTGTAAACAGGATGTTCATTCTTACCGTTTACATCTACTTTTTCGGTAAGTTGAAAGCTTACCCCATGGTTTATTTTGCAGGCTTGTTCTACCGTTTCATTTGTCTCCGGCTCCTGGTTCATAAACTGTGACGAAGGGAAACCCAGCACTACCAAACCTTTGTCTTTATATTTTTGATGTAGTGCCTCCAGCCCTTCAAACTGCGGTGCCAGTCCGCATTTGGTTGCGGTGTTTACGATCAATACATTTTTCCCTTTGAAATCTTTCATTTCCAGGATTTCTCCATTGGGCTTTTTAGCCTGCAGGGTATATAATTCTGATTCCATAATGTTTTTTTTCATTACATTTTTGCTTTATCTAAAAAAACAATACTTAGCATGATGCTGATAGCCACAATCCCCAAAAAGAAAACAAGTACAGACATTTTGTTTTGAGAATTGATTTTGCTGTATCTATAAAGCAGATAACCAATAACGATGTTAAACAACCCCCACAATACGTTTACTATTGGCACCGAAAGCCCTTTGCCTGGCGGATCAGCAAATGGTGAGGGAAAGGGGTTTCCCGAAACACCATTTACAAAATGGGGTACTGCATTGGCAAGGAACATGCCAGCAAAAAAGGCTGTTACATAATGATACCATTTCATATTAATCATGATTAGTTGTTATTAATTCTACTTCAATGTTGTTTCGGGTTGCATTGGAGTACGGGCATACCTGATGTACTTTTTGGGTAAATGCTTTCGCCTGCTCAAGATCAATCCCGGGTATGTTTATATTCAGGGCTTTCTCATAAACCCGTTTGAGCCTCAAAAAGTCGATCAACTCCTGCACATGGTCGGAAAAATCATCGAGCTGAGCCGCCATGTTTTTGGGTTTCAACGAGTGTAATAAGCTTAAGGTCAGCTTCCTAAGAGTCGAAAGGGTCCGCTGCACTCAGAGCACGACACTGACACGTATGGATGCTCTAACAATAAATTTGGCTGAAGGGCGACCCCGCAGAAGCCGCTACTTTCCCAGTTTCTCAAACAACTTGTCCAAGCAGTTGGGTGACTAAGGCGTGAGAGCCGGAGAACGGGCCGAATGCACCAATTTTGACGGTGGCCATCGCAGCACCGAATTCGCCAGCCTCCTCTATACCAGCCCCCTGTACCCGTTTTAACAGATAGCCGGCCATGTAAGTATCGCCACACCCGGTGGCGTCCACTACCGTTTTGGGTTTGAAAGCCGGAATTCGGGAAAACTTGCCCTGATTAAAAATCAGTGATCCTTTGCTGCCCAGCGTCACCACTACTTCCGGCACGCCGAGGTCGGCCAGGTAGCGGGCACCCTCGTGGGCACTGGTACGGCCGGTAAGCACTTCCATTTCAAAATTATTTACTTTCAGGATACCGACTTTAGGCAACATATCCCGTTTGTGGGCCCAGTCGCGGTACACCACTTTCCGCTTGACCAAGTGCCTTAAGTACCCCTGAATGTCCAGTGAAACCAGGCCTCTTTTGGACAGGTCAGCCAACAGTGACACCGGTATATCGTCGGCCAGCAACGGACCCAGATGAAATATTCTTGCTTTGATATCAGGTATCAGAACAGTACTGAACGGATCTGCCTTTGCGAGTACATTCTGGTCCCGGTCGTCCTGGTCGTCACCATAAATATTTTCAAAATAGACGGTATGTCTGCTTGGCTGCGTATAAACCGTAATCCCTTCTGCCCGAAGATCGTCGACAATCCGGTGTTCCTGCGGAGCCACGGCTGTCAGCAATCCATACTTGATAGCGGAGTGAGCCAGTGCTTTGGAAAAGTAGAACGAGGTGCCACCGGGCATGTAGTTCACCGATTGTGGCGTGAGAACCCTGTCCAGGGAAATGTGGCCTATAGTACAGATATCGAGCATAATAACTGTTGATCAGCGAATTGAGTTGAAAATTTTCGCAGTCCAGGTATGACTCGGTTACGTCTGTGCTGACTGGCCCGTTCCAGGAGTCCCCCGACGTATTAACAGTAAATAAAAAAAAACGTGTCAATTTTTAGTAAAGTATTTAACTAATTCTGTTGGCCTGGTGTTAATTTGTCACGTAACAGCCAGGAGATACCCTAACTCAATGAACACTGCCGATTCAACCGGAGTACAAAAAGAGTTTGCCCACATTATCATTCAGGTCAATACTGCCTTCCGGCAATATGTTCAGCAAAAATTGAAGCAAGACAAAGTCGATCTGACGTTTGAAATGCTTCAAATCATGGCCTACCTATGGGAGAACGACGGGGCGAATCAACAGGAAATCGCCGATGCCAACCTGAAGGATAAAGCGAGTATAACCTATTTGATCGATAATTTGACCCAGCGCAAACTGGTGTATCGACAGGGAGACATTTGTGATCGCCGTAATAAACTCATCTTTTTGACCGATCAGGGTCGGCACCTGCAAATGGCACTTCTTCCCTGGTTGAAAGAGATGTATGCTACTGCCAATACGGACATACCAGCCTGCGAGTTTTCGAAGGCAATGCAAACGCTACGCAAAGTGATTTCTAACTTAAAGTGCCACACTATGATGGAGAAATGCCCGAAGCCACTGGAAACCTGAGCGTCTTCTCTTATTTAGGCATATAGTTAAAGCATTAACTGTAAAGATTTTTACTACTTGCTTAGTTATCTCACTAACACGTTGTTAATGAGATAACTAAGCAAGTAGAATTACCCAGAACAAAGCGAATTTCTGTGGCATATGAATACCTACCCGACAACCTGTATAGCAGCGCATAAACTGATAGCCTCCGTTTTTGGCGTCGGTTACATCCGAAAGGGTGGCGGTACGGTAGCGTCCATTCTGTGCTGCGCCGTCTGGTATCTGGCCCTGCCTGGACTGGCGCCGCCTGGAGCTTACTCCTTTTACGGCCCGCTTCTGATCACGCTCCTGATTACGGGGTTGGGCGTCTGGTCGGCTACGGCGGTTGAACACCAGTGGGGCAAAGACAGCTACCGGGTTGTCATCGATGAAGTTGCGGGGATGTGCCTGAGTTTATTACTCATCCCAATTCACGCCGGAAGTCTGCTGGCGGGGCTCGTTCTGTTTCGTCTGTTCGATATTCTTAAACCGTTTGGTATTCGCAGGCTGGAGAAGGTAGGCGGAGGCTGGGGCGTCATGCTCGACGATCTGCTAGCTGGACTCTATACTAACTTGCTGTTACAGGGCGCCCTGGCGTTCAATTTCCTCTAACGTTATGCACATATTCGTCAAAGTTCAAACCACCTCTCTCCTGGCCTCATGGGTCGACTTTCTGATCACTATCGTTGGGGTGAGCCTGCTAAATAGCTGGTATCTGGCAGCCAGCCTGATGGGGGCTGTTTGCGGAGGACTGGCCAACTTCATGATCGCCCGGAACTGGACGTTCACAGCCAGCAACCAGCCCATTGGTGTGCAATTCCGGCGGTTTTTGCTGGTCTGGACGGGCAACACGGCCCTCAACGCGAGCGGGCTTTTCATGGCTACCCATGTACTGGGGGTCCAGTATCTGCTGGCAAAAACACTCGTATCCATTCTGGTCGGAGTGAGTTACAATTACTTTTTCCATAAAGATTTTGTCTTTAGTTTATCATGAATCACGCCCTACACCGCGCGGTGCAGCTTTTTACAGGACTGTTTTTTTTAAACTGTAGTTTGACCAGTGCGCAAACCACAACCGTCAGCGGGACCATTATCGACGAGGCCACCAAACAGCCCTTATCATTCGCCAATATTGTTTTCGTCGGCACCACCATTGGCACAACGGCCAACGAACGGGGTGCTTACACATTGACCGGAAACGGCGATTTCACCAAGGTAGCCGTTTCGTTTATCGGGTATAAAACCATTACCCGATCCATCGTACCGGGAAACACCCAGGAACTGCGCATCAGTCTGGCCGCAGATTCGCAGCTCCTGAACGAAGTGGTCATCCGCCGGAGCAAGCAGGAGCGCTACCGCAACAAAAACAATCCCGCCGTTGAACTGATCAGGAACGTCATCAGCCACAAAGAGCAGAACCAGATTGGCAATTATGCTTACGCAGCGTATGAGGAATACGACAAACTTCAGTTTTCACTGAGTAGCTTGTCGACGAAAGTATCCGAGCGAAAAATCTTCCAGAAGTACCGTTTTCTGCTCAACAATCGGGATACGACAACCTTACCCGGAAAATCGCTCCTGCCGGTTTACCTGGAAGAAAAAATAGCCGAACACTACTACCGCAAGAATCCCCAGAAGGAGAAGATCATTGTCAAAGGCAACAAACGAGTCGATTTTGGTCAGTATTTCGACAGCAACGGCCTCAGCCTTTACCTGAACCGGATGTATTCGAAGGTTGATATTTATCAGAATTCGATCTTTTTGATAACCAATCAGTTTCTGAGTCCCATTGCCGGCAGTGCGCCTACCTTCTATCAGTATTTCCTGGCCGATACCATCACCGTTGACAGCACAAAACTGGTTGGTTTAAATTTTGTGCCCCGCAACGCGACCGACATGCTGTTTGAGGGCAAGATGTACATCACCCTGGACGGTAATTATGCCGTCCAGAAAATCAATCTGTCGGTAAACCCCAAAATCAACCTGAACTGGGTGCGCGATCTGCAGATTCACCTGCAGTTCGAACAGAACACCGATGGCCGGTATTTTCTCAGCAAGAGCGACCTGCTGGCCGACTTCGGCATTACCAAAGGCAAGGGGGGCGGCCTGTTTGGTCAGCGAACCCTGTCCTACCGCAACTACAAAACGGATAGCGCACAGCCGGACGATTTTTATGAAGGGAAGACGGAAGTAGCGGAAACCGATGCAACCAACCGACCCGAGCAGTTCTGGCAAACCAGCCGCCACGATACACTCTCGGCCGCTGAATCGAAGGTATACGCTAACATCGACAGCCTGAAACGCATGCCCTCATTCCGGCGCACCATGGAAGCCCTTACCTTCCTGCTGGCTGGCTATAAATCCTTTGGCCCCTTCGAAATAGGCCCGGCCAATACGTTCTATAGCTTCAACCCGGTCGAGGGATTCCGGTTGCGGCTGGGCGGTCGCACCACGCCCGAACTGAGCAAGCGTTACTACGCCGAAACGTATGCGGCCTATGGATTCAGAGACCAGAAGTGGAAGTACTTCCTGAGCGGAACGTACTCCATCAATAACAAATCGATTTATCAGTTTCCGCAGAACTACATTCGGGCCAGTTTTCAGCGCGACGTCAAGATTCCGGGACAGGAGCTTCAGTTTGTGCAGGAAGACAACTTTTTGCTCTCCTTTAAACGGGGTATCAATGACAAGTATCTGTATAACGACACCTGGCGCATCGACTACGTTCACGAGTTCGAGAATCACTTTTCCTACGGTATAGGCTTCAAAAACTGGCAGCAGTCGCCAGCCGGAAGCCTCCAGTTTAAGCGCGCTGGCGACGACGAAAACACCCCCTCGCCAACGCTGACAACCTCCGAAGTGTCAGTAGAAGCCCGCTGGGCACCTAACGAGCAGTTCTACCAGGGAAAAATTTACCGGGTGCCCATCATCGGTCGCTATCCGGTTTATTCATTGCGCTTTGCCACGGGCATCAAGGGCCTGTTCAACGGTGCCTATAACTACCACAACCTGACGGGCAGCATCAGCAAGCGGTTTTTACTGTCGCAACTGGGTTATTCGAACGTGACGCTGCAGGGCGGGTACATCTTTGGTCAGGTGCCCTTCCCTCTGTTGACCATTCACCGGGCCAACCAAACCTACGCGTATCAGTTAAACTCATACAACCTGATGAATTTCCTGGAATTCGTCAGCGATCACTACGCCAGTGTTAGTCTTGATCATTCATTCAATGGATTTTTCTTCAATAAAATCCCGTTGCTCAAGAAGTTAAAGTGGCGGGAAGCGTTCTCTGTCAAGGCGCTATACGGTGGTTTACGCAGTGAGAATGACCCACAGAAGCACCCTTCTCTCTACCAGTTTCCCGTCGATGCGCAGGGGGTTCCTTACACGTACACCTTAAGCAATACGCCGTATATGGAAGCCAGTGTCGGGGTGGCCAACGTGCTGAAGTTGTTTCGGATCGACCTGGTCAAACGGCTCAATTATTTAGATCACCCTAACGTGTCGCAATGGGGAGTCCGTGCCCGCGCCACGTTTGATTTTTAACCCATTATGCCTACCACTATGCAACAGGCAATTCCAATGCGCACGAAGATCCAACTGGGGATCTACACCGTCATCAATCCCTTTGTCCGGTTGCTGATCCGGCTGGGCCTGACCCCAAATATGGTCACGACCATCGGACTGATCCTGAACATAGGAGTCGCCGGGGTCTTCATCCTGGGCGCTCAGCAAGGCAATCGGGGCGACCTTAGCTACGTTGGCTGGGCTGGCGCGCTGGTGCTGTTCGCCGGTCTGTTCGACATGCTCGACGGGCAGGTGGCACGACTCGGCAAGATGAGTACATTATATGGGGCTATGTTCGACTCAGTCCTGGACCGCTACAGCGAACTGATCATGTTTTTGGGTATCTGTTATTACCTGATTGCCCATCACTACTTTTTCGGCTCCCTGTTCGCTTTTATCGCCTTGATCGGCTCGATGATGGTCAGCTATACAAGAGCCAGAGCCGAAGGGCTGGGTATCGAGTCGAAAGGAGGCTTGATGCAACGTCCTGAACGGGTCATCACGATTGGCATATCGGCGCTGGCCTGTGGCTGTTTTGCGCCCCTGCTCGGCCCCGATTTCAAGGTGTTTGTGCCGGGCATTCCGGTACACGTTTTCGAGACCATGTCCATTTTCACCCTGCCGCTGACGATTATGGCCGTGATGACCAACCTGACGGCCTATAACCGGTTGATGGATGCGAAGAAAGCACTTGCCGAAAAGGAAAATTCCGGTTCGCCGGTGAAGGTGCTGATGCTGGCGTTGCTGACGTCGGCCAGCCTGATGAGCCAGTCGGCTATAGCGAAGGAACTGCCCGCGGGTACCCGGCAGGATAAGGTAAAACTAACCTTTCCGGTGCCCAGGAACATCCCCAATCAGTTGTTCTACCTTCAGCGGGACCCTAATCCCAACACAATTATCTGCGCGCTGAATCTGAAAAACGGAAAACTGGATAAGCAGGAACCCGTGCATGTTTTCTGGATTCGCTACACCGAACAAAGCGAGCCCAAAGAGCTTTCGTACATCCAGCGGACGTTTGCCTACGGCATAAAATCGCGGCCACTCTCGAATGAGGAATACGAACTACACTTTGTTTCGTACAAAAAACTCCTGCTCCGCCTGGTCAAATCGGAACGGGAGCCGGGCTACCATATCTATGCCAACGTGAATCAGAAACGGGTGATTCTGCGACGGCTGTACGTGCATATTGAGGGCGGTACGCTGTGGAAACCCAATGTAAAATACATTCAGGTAGAGGGCATAAATGCATCTACCGGAGAAAGCACGATCGAGCGCCTTATCGTCTGACGATAGCGCCGACAAACTGAGGAATTACCAAAAAATGACACCCGATTCACCCACTAGCCGACCTACTATTCACAAACAGGTATTGACTCTAAGCGTACTATCGCTGGGTTATCTGCTCCTGTCGTTCATTCTGGTTGGATTCAAACCGGATCAGTTGTTTCTCATTGCGCTGGTCAATGGGTTATACTATGCCTCAACGCCAACCCGTAAGTTCATAATCGGTTTTTCTATATTCCTGGTATACTGGATCATTTTCGATTACATGAAAGCGTTCCCAAACTACCAGTACGCGTTCGTACACATCGAGTCGCTGTATTCGCTGGAAAAAACGCTGTTCGGCATTTCCGACGGGCAGTCGATCCTGACGCCCAATGAGTACTGGCTGGCTCACCGAACACCGTTCCTGGATATACTAACCGGCGTACTCTACCTGACCTGGATTCCCATCCCGCTGCTTTTCGGCACTTACCTTTTTTTCAGGAACCGGCCCGCTTTTTTTCCGTTTGCCCTGACGTTCGTGCTGGTCAATTTTTTGGGTTTTGTGGTCTACTACCTGTATCCGGCAGCACCACCCTGGTACGTACAGTTGTATGGGTTTACTTTTCATGAACATACCCCGGGTAATACGGCGGGTTTAGCCAATTTCGACCGGCTTGTGGGCGTACCAATTTTTGCTGGTATTTATGCCAAAAGCTCCAATGTGTTTGCGGCCATGCCGTCGCTCCACTCGTCCTACCCCGTCATTGTTCTCTACTACGGGCTGAAAAACAGGCTGGGGTTGGTCAACGTATTTTTTGCGCTGGTGATGGCAGGCATCTGGTTTTCAGCCGTCTACAACAGCCATCACTACGTACTCGACGTTACGGGGGGGCTGCTCTCCGCCCTGGCGGGCATTATACTCTTCAACCAGTTGCGCCGGACAAGCTGTCTCAATGCCTTCATGCGCTGGCTATTGAAGCTGACGGTATGATCCTGTGCTACTTGTATAGGGGATGTGATGCTCTCCAACGTACCCAATAGCGGAATGTTTATCTATCTGGCAGACCGATTCATAGGCTATTCAAAGTTAATCGGTTATAGTCAGGATGCCAGTTGCTCGCGCGGCGTACCGTCCACACTTTTTGATGCTCTCCGGGTTCAGGTGTTGACCTTTTAAGTTTTTCATGGCGAAACGACAGGCTCACCCTAAAGTACGAAATTTCCTGCATCACCCGCGCGGCGGACCGTCCAGGCTTTTTGATGCTCTCTTCACCCACTACCTCCCCGTAACCTGCAAATAAGTGGTAATGGCAGTTTGATAATTAGATTGAGCCTCTGTTACTTTATTGGATGCTTCCCTTAACAAAGCTTGCGCTTCCAGCACATCAGATAGTGAAACAAGCCCGTTTGTATAGCTGTTTGTACTTACTCTCAAATTCTCCCGGGTTTGTTCTTCCATTTTCTGCGCAAGCTTTATTTGCGCAAAGGCTTCTTGTAATTCAGCCCAGGCTTTTTCCATTTGCAACTTTAATAACTGCCTGTTTTTTATAGCATTATTTTCTTCTATTGTTTCACTTATCCTCTGTTTTTTCAAGGAATGGGAAAGTCCCCAAAAGTTAGAAACAGGAACAGACACTGTGGCAAATGCAAGACCATTGACCACACCTCCATTATCCATTGCATTCAGATAAAAACCTGTGATGCCTACCGATACTTTCGGAAGATAATCCGCCTTTTTCATTCTCGTCTGTAATGCTTCTGCTTCCACCGATTTTTCTAAAAGCTTATATTCCGGTCTGTCAGGCAAAGCATTCTCAATACGTACAAAATAAAATTCGGGGTTTTTAGCGGTGGTAAGCTTATCCGACAATACAAGCGTAGAATCATAGGGGATTTCAATTGTTTGACAAAACTGCATCAAGGCTAATTTTTCTCCGTTGTTCAGCCTGTTTTTATTTGCCTGTACTTCACTCTGCCTTATTTGAACTTTTAGCACATCATTTTTAACGATTAACCCCGACTTATAGGAGTCATTTACCTGTTTGTTTAAATCTGCTAAAAGCTGCTCATATTTGTCCAGGGTTTTTTTCTTTTCCCGCAGGGAAACAACCTGCCAGTACTGTTGCTCTGTTTTAAGCAGTATCTCGTTTTTTGTAATGATTTGCTGTTGCTCTTTTACTTCCACCCCAAGCAGTGCCAGTTTGTTGCCGGTAGCAATTTGCCCTCCGGTATAAACAGGTTGTACAACATTAACTGCACCCAGCGTTCCTCTATCAAGAATGCTGGTGGCAGATGGCGGCAGGTAGGCGAACTGTGTGGCTGCCGGTATAGTTGCAGCGCTCCCATCATATACAGGCAGGTTTCCTCCCGGGTTGTTTAATTTAATCAGCTTGTCTGCCGATTGAAAAGCAAAGGCAGTGGCGGTAACTTTCGGGAAGTAATTGGTAAAAGCTTCTTTTTTGGTTTCCTGTGCCACTTCTGTTTCTAGTTCGCTATTTTTAATTTGGATGTTGTTCTTTATTGCCAGCTCTTTACTTTCCTGTAAAGAAAGTACCTGCTGACTGTAAACCACCGTTGAGCAAAAAATGACAATGATAGTTATAATTGCTTCTTTCATTTTTAATTAGTGTTTTGCGTAATAGAATGTCTGGTCTTTTTTAAAAACAGATGATACATTGTGGGCAACACGTACAAGGAAAATATCATTGAAAACAATAGTCCAAAAAAGATAACCGTTGCCAATGGTCCCCAAAGTGAAGAGCCGCTTACCATCATAGGCACTACGCCTACTGCACCAGCAGCCGAAGTAAGGAATATGGGGCGCATTCTTCGCTTGGCTGCAGCCATAGCGGCTTGCTGTATATCCAGTTGATGAGACCTGCGTAATTCTTCTGCATAATCAATAAGGATAATCCCATTCCGCACAACAATGCCTATTAAGCTCATAAGACCCAGAAAAACAGTAAGCCCAAATGGATAGCCGGTAACCAGCAACCCTACCGCAGCGCCAAAAATACTAAGCGGTATGGTGGTCATTATCAATAAAACCAGTCGTGAACTTTTAAATTGAAACAAAAGGATAAAGAAAATTAGCACGATACTCGTTGCCAAAGCTTTCGATAAGGGCACATAGTTTTCATATTCGTTTTCCAGCTCTCCGCCATAAGAAATTATATTTCCTTCACCCATTTTAATCGCTTCAATGTCAGGTTTTATATCATCCAGTATTTTATAAGCCAAAGCTTCCCTTTTTATATCGGCACGAACCGTAATGGTTCTTATGCCATTTCTCCGTATAATCTGACCCTCACTCCAATCGTTGGTGATGGTTGCTAATTGTCTTACCGGCACAGTCGTTCCCATCAAAGGAGATGTTACCATTTGATTTTCTATGTCATCAAATGAGTTACGCCTTTCGGGTTCGTTTATCAGCTTTACGTTCACCGGGTAATCTCCCTCCCATACTGTGCCTACTGGTAATCCTGAAAATCCGGTAGCCAGGGAAGTGGCAACCATGCCTTTGGTAAATCCAAGCCTGTTTGAAACTTCATCATTTACTTCTACCCTTACACCCTGAAGCGGATTTAAATAATCTGTCCTTGCCCAGATGATGTCGTCATTCCCCTTCATAACAGCCTGTACTTTTTCGGCCACCCTTTTAATTGAATCTATATTGTTTCCCGATATCCTGACTTCTATAGGAGCGGTAGTAGGCAGCAAATCAAGTTGTTTGACGCGGATATAGGCATCAGGAAAGTAATTACGCTTCTGTTTTTCATATTCTCCCATTAGCGCTACTGCACTTTCTTCGGTGGTGGTATTCACTACTAATTGTGCATAATTTTTTGAAGGGAAATTAGGAGCATAGGTGGTATGAAAACGTGGTGAGCCTGTACCAAAAAACGAGCCTACATTGACAACACGTTCATCTGCAAGCAGCATTTGTGACAAGCTATCAGTTACCAATGCCGTTTGCTTTAGTGTACTACCCTCCGGCAGGTATATTTCTACCGCAAACTGGTTTCTTTCCACTTTAGGAAATAGCTGTCTGGGCATAATTGCAAAAAGCAATAATCCTATGAAGAATGATGCGAAACCAATGGCTACAGTGACTTTCGACTTTTGAAATGCTTTTTCAAGCGAGGCATCAAACCCTTTCTGTAAATGATTAAAAAGAGAGTTTTTCTTTTGCTTTACTTCGACTTTTTTGATCCCTTTTTTAATAAAAGAAAAACTGATATACGGCACGACAAAATAAGCCACGGCTAAAGAAACCGTTAAGGCAACCCCAATGGTAACGGGTAATGCATATACAAAATCACCTATCATTCCTTTCAAAAAAAACAAGGCTGGCACAAAGGTGATGATGATGGATAATGTAGCTGTTAAAACAGGAATGAATAATTCTGTGGCGCTTTTCCAGGCTGCATTCCAGGGTGTTTCCCCGTGATCCAGTTTTTCTAAATGGTTATCAATAACTACAATAGCGTCATCCACCACCATTCCCAGCACTACGATAAGCCCTGCAAGCGAAACGGTGTTCAGATCAATACCCAGCAGGTATAAAATACCGATAGAGATAAATATAATAACAGGGATGGTAGCCCCTGCCACACTGGCTACCCTGAAAGGAAGCATAAGCATTACTACCACAATTACCCCGCAAACAGCAATCAAAAATTCCCTGAGAAAATGCTGAATGGAATGATTGACCACAGCAGGCAAATCAGCGGTTTTGGTAATATTAATATCCTGCGGGAGGTGCTGGTTAATTTGTTGCAGCGTTTCATCCACTTCTTTGCCAAAGTCAACAATATTGTTTCCCCGCTGCATTTCAAGTGAAATCAAAAGACTGATTTTGCCATTGTTTTTGATGTAGGAATCAGGCGCTATAAATTCCCGTTTTATGGTAGCTATATCTTTCAGCCGAATGATATTTCCGGCAGGATCAGTATAGATAATTTGCCGGGCAATATCGTTTTCTGATGTGTAATTAGCCGGGACGTGTATGGGCATCACCAACTGTTCGCTGTTCACCGCACCCGCATAATTTACCGAACCTTCCATTTGCAGTGCCGCCAGAACGCTTGCCGGTCTTACTCCATACGTAGCCAGCTTATCCGGATTAATGTAAATACTGATCTGCTCCTGCTGCAAACCGTAATGCTTAACCTTGGAAACACTTTTAATCTGTCTCAGCTCAGCTTCTATCACATTTACATAATGCTCCAGTTCCTTAAAATTCCGTTGCTCCGACTGAACATTCAGCAGAATGGCGGATGTATTACCAAAGTCATTATCAGCATTCAGCGCTATTACCTGTTGCGGTAACTGTCTTTTTAAGTCGTTCAACCCAAATTTTAATTTATCCCAAAAAGCATCCGGATCTTTTACGTTGGTATTTACTTCCACCATAATAACCATCAGTCCTTCTTTGGAGATGGAATAAGTTTTATCACGATTCACCTCCTGAAAACTAAAAAGATAATTTTCAACCTTGTCAGTTAAATGGTCTTCTACCTGATGGGAGGTAGCTCCTTGGTATACACCTATAATTACACCCTGCCTGATGATAAACTCCGGAAACTCATTACGCGGCATTTTCCACAGAGCGAAAACACCAAAAAAAGCAGACAGCACAATAAGAATGAAGACAATTTGCCTGTACTTCATTGCTTTCTCTATCAGATTGGTTTTTCTTTTTTCCATTTTTAGGTACAATGTTTTAACGGATAATTTCCACTGCCATTTGCGATGCCAGCTTTTCTTGCCCAGCTATAATAATCGTATCGCCCTGTTGTATATCTCCTTCAATCAGCACCCTTTCCTCTACAAGCGAAATGGTTCTGACAAACCTCTTTATGGCTATGCTTTTTTCATCTACCACATATACATACTGATTGCCGTTCACATCCTTTTGCAGGGCTTTACCGGAAACCAAAAAACCGGTTTTAAGGGATGTGGAACTAACAGTTACAGAGCACACCATTCCAGGTTTTATAAGTAAGCGGGGATTAGCGATTTCAATTTTTACCGGGTAGGTATGCGAGAGCACATCGGCAGATACGCCAATTTCTTTTACATCGCCTACAGCGTGTATGGGAATAGCTGGTATGGATACCGAAGCTTTTACACCTTTTTTAATTTTGCTGATTTCATCTTCCGGTACCGGAATTTTAATGTACACAGTACTGATGCTCAATAAATCCAGTACAGGCACACCGGGAGCCACATTCATACCTGATGAAAAATGTATTTTACCAATAGTGCCGCCCGATGGGGCATAAAGATTGGTTTCTTGCCAGTTTTTCCTTGCTATTGCTGTATTAGCTTTAGCCTGGTTTAAGCCTGTTTCTACTTCCACCATTTTTACAGGAGGCAGTGTTCCATTTTCATACATCGGTTTCAGCCTATTGTAGGCATCCTGTGCTTTCTGTTGTTCTAACAAAGCTATTTGATAGGTATTGCGGGCACTTGTTCCATTCATTCGGGCTATTAATTCCCCTTTCTTTATCAGCTGTCCTTCCTGCACTAATAGTTGCTCTATAGTACCGGCAGCAAGGAAACTGACGCTGACACTGTTTTTTTCCTCTACCACGCCTGAATAGGATGTAGTTAGCAAGCCATTATAAGGAACTGCCCGCTCAGTTAGTACTTTCAAAGCAGTTGCTGTCTTTACAGTCACCGCCTTCTTGTTCTCACATCCTGCCATTGTAACTATCAAAGCTAGGAAGACATACTTAACTGGTGTTTTACATCTTTTCATATTGTTGAAGTAAACCATTAGACTATTATTGTTTTTTGGTCTAAAAAAAGTCAAAAAAATTATTGCAGCCCTTTAGCTACAATGCTTACCAGGAAGTCTGCTCTTTTAGAGAGCGTACTGAATTTATCTCTCGCAATAATGTCATATTCTATTCCACGTACACAACTGACAAGCACCTCTACCAAAACATTCAAATCATTCTCTTCAGGTAAGCTGAAGGCTCCTGTTTCAATGCCATTAGTAAGAATAGAGCTTATCAAGCTGGCTTCTTCTTTATCATACCGGTTTCTGTACTTTTTATATAAATCAAAAAGTTGAGGCTCCAGTAAGCCGGCTTTCACTATGTGGTATAAATTTACTTTGGTGGTAATGGTTTTTATTTTTACGGTGATATATGTCCTCAGTTTACTAAGGGCATTATCTTCCTTATCTACGGCACTTTTCACGCCTTGAAAAAAGTCGTCCATTTCCCGTTTTACCACTTCATCAAAAATTTCTTCTTTGCTCTTGAAGTAATAGTAGAGAGTGCTTTTCCCTTTACCGGCAGCTTTGGCAATATCTTCCATCGTGGTTTTGTTTAAACCGTACTGCTGCAAAAGCTTTTGTGCTTCTACTATTATAGAGTGCACTATTTCTTGATCTTTCGTTTTCATTACACTAATGTTTAAAGTATTTCGGTACTGATTGAAAAAGAAGCGGCATTACCTGCATTTTCTTTGGCATATTGATAACCTAGGTAAACAAAATGTTTGGCTATTTCCAATTCCTCCGTATTGCGGGGTGCATAAAGCATATAAATAGTTCCAGGCAACCCATATTGTCCCGCAAGAACATGGGGTTCGCCCCATTTCTTTTCAACCATTATTTTTCCTTCAGCTTCCGGCAACACAAGGTGCAGACTTCCATCTGGCAAAGGATGGATATGCACAAACTCATTATCTATTATAAATCCTTCGCCAAAGCCTTTATGCCTGCAACCCGACAGGAAAAATGCCTGGGTGCCGGGCGTGCTTATTTTGGAAGCGCCTTCAGTGATATTGGAAAGTGTAGCGATAAATTCGTGTAACTCACCAATAATTTGAGGAGGGGGAAATTGATTTAATTGCTGATGCGGATTGCTTTTGGTGGTTTGAGGACGATCCCCTGTGCGATATGAGATACTGTTTGACTCCATAAGATTTTTATAATTTTTCCACTTTGCTTTTAAGATTAGTCAGGCTATTGTAGGGACCTTTAACAAGAAACATATTAATGATCCAGTCAGGAATATTTCCTTCGGGGTCAGCATAGAATTGGAATGTGACGTTTATTTTATTGTCTTTAAAAGGAGTAAATTGCCAAAAGCCCTTTGCCTTTTTTATGCGTACAAAATTTCCTTTTTCAGAGATAAAATCAGGTTTACTGTGCAGGTTATATGTTACTATACCCGAGGCGCTTTTATTTTTTTCAGAATGTAAAACTATATCCCTGTCTGTAACCGGCCAGGGCACATCAGTAGTATAATATATATATTGCTCTTCTTTATTTTGTTGCTTCAATACGTTGGCTGTGCTAATACTGGTTTGCCAACCCGGATAATCATTTACCTTTTCAATTAAAGCTTCCAGCTGTTCCATATGGGCAGCAACAGTAGCTGATGCCCTAAACTCCATTATGGAAGAATTAGCTGCCTTACGGGTGTACACTTTGATGCCGTTTTTATCTTTTTCGAGCTTCCATCCTTCTGATGATTGCGAAAAACAAGTTGTACTGGTAGCGGCATTAAACGTTATTGCCACTATCATACTAATAACCATGAAAAATTTATAAACCATGACATTCCTTTTCTTTTAATAGATATGTAGAATACTTCATATTGATGTTACACTGTTAAACTATTCGACCGAATTTGTTTATTAGTCTACAAAAATAATGCCTATATAAATACCATCCAAGGGGGAGAGCATCAAAAAATGTGACGGTCCCGCTCTGGCCGGAGCGGGGCAAGAGGGGTTAAGCCATCATCTGAACCACAGGCAATTGGGTAAAGGCCTGCTACCAAACGGCCCGTGTAACCCTGCAATACAGCTATGTGGCTCAAACGTTTTCCAGTGATGTTACTGGTAGTATTTAATTCGGGTGGCCACCGGTAATCTCTTTTACCTGCTGAAAAAAGCCCCGCTTCCGGTCCGAGTGGATGCCCCAATCGACTGGCACACTCTGGAGAGCATAAAAAGCCTGGTAGCACTAACGTGATTACTTGGTGGCAATTATTAAAGCGGATTTACTGCTCAACCCTTGGCATCCAACCGCAGCACACTCATGGCCTGAAACGCTTTGCCCCGGCGGGTGCGAAACCCCATCCGGTTTAACTGCAGGGCAATGGCCTGGTAGGCTAACCCCTCTTTGCGGTAGAGGCGAATCAGTTCGGCCGCCTGCACATTGGCCGGGTGGGTGCGGGCATTCTGCTGTTGCCGCTCACGACCTAGCTCACTGATCGCCGGCGTCAGGTTAGGGGTGCCCAGTTTGAAGCCCTGAGCTTTCTTAGCAGCCAGAGCAGCTTTGGTGCGCTGCCCAATGAGTTCCCGTTCATGCTGGGCCAATACGGCCATGATACCTACCGTGAGCGTGTTGGCATCGGGGATGTCACAGGCCACGAAGTCTACCTCGGCATTGCGCAGCGAAAAGATAAAGGACACATTGCGGCTTAACCGGTCGAGTTTAGCGATCAAGAGCCGGGCCCCCTGCTGTTTGGCATAGGCGATGGCGGCGGCCAGCTGGGGCCGGTCGGCGCGCTTGCCCGATTCGACTTCGACAAACTCATCCAGCAACTGATCGCTCGGTTTGATGAAGCGGTTAACAATCTCGCGCTGGGCTAAAAGGCCCAGTCCGCTTTTTCCCTGACCGGCGGTGGAGACCCGGTAGTAAGGTACGTAGTTCATAGTGGTGGTACCCCCACAATAGTTGAGGTGAAATAGTGATCAGACCCGCATTAGTTTCTTCCCCTTTCCGACTTCTTTTTTGTATTCAGGGGTGTTCCACGGGCGAAGATAGGAAAAATTGGGAGGTTATAACGATCTAAGAACGACCGTTGTGAAAATGTTACAAAGTGTTCAGTTTATAAATTACTCGCATAAAGGTTACTTGTAAAATAAGGGGGGAGGGGTAATCTAGATTTTTGGCATTATATCAATTCGGCCACTGCTCTAAGCCAGCAGCAATCCGCAGGGCTCGTTGCACATCCTCCCAGTAATAGCCACTGTCATAACCCGTGGACAGCCGATCACAGGGGTAGCTAACACATTTGGGGTAAATCCGCCACGTAGCGTCAATAAGTCACTGACTTGTAGAGTATTATAAGAATTTAACTCCTTCTGGCTCGTAAGATAGAATGTCTGATAGCGACGCTTCCAACGGATCACGGCTCAGATCATCATCAAAATTAAACTCTCCCTGAAAGTTGATGTGTTCCCAGGCAACAGGGGAGGTTCGGGGTACCATACTCAGAATAATGGCTCGCTCTGCTTTGGTTGAGTTGACTAATAAACGGCTCAAATACAGGTAGTTCCAACAG
>NZ_KB893310.1 GCF_000374065.1 Spirosoma luteum DSM 19990 | reverse complement strand
GAAAAAACGCTCGCCCTGCTTGCTTATGAACCCAACTGAACCCATTAAAAAACGGGGTGGCCGCCCAGCCAGCGAGACCAAACGAGACCAACAAATCACGGTTTGTTTGACCAAGCTGGAGAAGTTGGCGCTCAAACGACGGGCTGATAAAGCAGGGCTAAATCTGTCAGACTATGGCCGGCAAATGGTGCTCACCGGCAAAGCTCAGGCACGACTAAGCCCCGAAGAAAACGCCACCCTAAACCAAGTGGCCAAGTTGGGGAATAATTTGAACCAGATCGCTCATAAAGCCAATGCTGACGGTATCCGCTCGATTGCCATCGAAGCCCAACGATTGCTGCGGCAGCTGAGCGAACTACTTGATAAACCCATTGAGCCATGATTGCCAAAACGAGTATCGGCCGCAGTTTCAAAGGTTGCTGCGGTTACAATCTGGAAAAGGTGGAAAAGGGAAAAGGGGAGATCCTGATGAGTCAGGGTGTACGGGATTACGATGCCCGTTCTATGGTGGCCGACTTCATGCGACAGGCCAGTCTAAACCCCGATCTAAGCCGGAGTGTATGGCACACGGCTATTAGCTTCAGCCCCCAGGACGAGGCCCGCTTGCAGACCCAGCCAGAGCTGATGAAAACGGTGGCCAATGATTACCTAAAGGGCATGGGTCTTGATCAAAGTCAGTACGTGGTCATTCGTCACCGGGACACCGACCATTCTCATTTTCATATCGTGGCCAACCGCGTGACTGACACCGGGCAGACGGTCAGCGACAGCCATAATTACAACCGATCAGAGACCCTTTTGCGTGAGATTGAGCAAAGACACGGCTTAACCCCAATGTTGGAACAGGCCAAACGTCAGAGCCTGGAGCGAGTACCAGAGCGTGACCGGGAGCGGATCATGATCCGGGATCAGGTCCGGGAGAGCTTGAGCCGTTCGACAAACAGTCAGGAGCTGCGGCAGGATTTGACCAGGTATAACATTCAGCTGATCGTCAACCGGGATAAAGCTGGCCAGCCGCGCGGCATCA
>NZ_KB893309.1 GCF_000374065.1 Spirosoma luteum DSM 19990 | reverse complement strand
CTGCGCGTCGGTTGGGTCCATAACAGTTATGTCAGACGTTTTGTCTGACACATAGTTAGAGGAATTTTTGAGTATATACAAAACCTACGTTTTGTNAGCGCAAAGAAACTTAAGTAGACAGCCTAACATAGTGTAGATTATAAAACAAAATAGGACAGGCAATATGATCGAGGTTGAAGCACTTATAGAGCTTTACTGTACTCAACTTCAAGATACAATCTTAAATCACCATTGCTAAGGCTATAGATACCAGACACTACCGCCTTTTCAAGCTCTGAATGAATAACAAGGTACTAACTAAGGAGACTATAAACGGTATAATAAACAAAAGTGCCTTCTGATCAACATGACCAACAAACTGTTTATAAAACTCTATCTGTCGATAACCGTGAAAAAGGGCCATCCCAAAAATCACGATGAGGGGTATTATCAGCTTAATGTCTAACTCTATCCTGCTACGAAAGAAAAATGTCCAGAGGAATAGCCAATTTAATAAAAAAAAGCCAGAAATAACCCTTGTTGCCCCTTCGCCAATAGCAAACCCAACCCATCCCCACAGTACTAACGGTAGATTCCATTGTCCATCATGTTCTTGAATGAACAAAAAGGACATGATACAAAAGAAGAGCAAAAGTTTAGGGTGAATTCTTCTCCTTGTATTAACCGGCAAAAATTGCATGTTCATATTCTTAATTACAGTAGGCTCTTTTTCATATTTTATTAAGCTTATCTGTTTGATTGAGCATACAACAGGATGTTAGCCACTATAAGTATTACTATTCAAAAAGTACTAAAAGCTAGTAAGTGTATACGTTGTACTTTTTTTAGCTCTGTTGTATAACTCACATTATGTAAAGAAAGAAAACTAATATAAGCCAACAAAACGGTTGAGATTGAATCTAGAAATAATCTAACTACCTGACAGTCATTGGTAGAACATTTAAACTATCAATATCTCGAATAGTCCCCGAACGCATACCTGGATAGGCAGTGAAGGTGCCTTTCAGCATAACGTAGTGCTGACTATAAGCGTATAATGCTCCCCAAAAACTGGACAGGTAGGATAACTTGAATCAATTAGTTTCGACCTACAAAATGTTTAAAAATGACCAACTCAACCCGTCGCG
>NZ_KB893308.1 GCF_000374065.1 Spirosoma luteum DSM 19990 | reverse complement strand
ACAAGGCCATCACGGTGCGTGCTGCCAGCACGGCCGAGGGGGCACCGATCAGTCAGATGGCTCTGGGAGTGGGGCAGGAACAGCAGTGGAGCATTGAGGAGCGTAGCTGTTCGGCCACCGCCACCAATCAGGCGCCCGTAGCTGTGGCCACATCTACCTCCTTAACGGGCACTTCGCCCCTGAGCGTGACCTTTACGGGCAACAAATCCTACGACCCCGAAGGTGATCCCATCACTTACGAATGGAACTTTGGCGATGGAAGTAGCTATTCTGCCGAAGCCAACCCGGTGAAGGTGTTCACGGCTAAACCCGGCAGCCAGGGTGTTGGTCTGGTTCTGAACTATACGGTGCAGTTGATGGTCATCGACAGTAAAGGGCTGCGGAGTCCGGTCCAGACCTTTTTTGTCAGGCTCAACAATAATAACCCAACGGTCCAGATCACCAACCCGGTCAGTAATGCTAAATACCCCCTGGACAAGTCCACCAGCTACACCCTGGGTGCTACGGTCACCGGCAATAGCATCCAGTCGCAGATCTGGCAGGTAAAGCTGCGCCACAACAACCGTGAGCAACTAGTGAAGACCACTTCGGGAGCTAATCCGGTTGTCGATATATCGCCCGTGGGTTGTGACGGGGATGACTACTATTACGTGATTACGGTGAGGGTGACGGATTTAAATAATCTTTCGGGCCAGGATTCGGTCAGGATTTACCCGGATTGCAACTCGCCTAAATTGACAGTTACCGGCGTAACAGCAACTACGCTCAGTAGCAGCAGTGTGCGGCTCAACTGGACGAACCCCACCCATCCCTTCGACAAGGTGCTGGTAGTGGGTAGAGCTGGTTTGGGTCTTACGGACATTCCCCTTGAGCCTACCTACACAGCCAACCCCAGCTTTACGGGCAACGGCTCGGATTTGTCGGGGGGAGGCAAGGTACTCTATCAGGGTACATCGAACTCGGTGGTGGTAACTGACCTGACGGCGGGGCAACTCTATTATTTTCGGGTGTATGCCCATGCTGGCAACGGCTGGTCGGGCGGGGTGGAGGTGAATGCTACCCCACTATCAGCCCCCTCCTCGTCACCGGGTTCTGTTTCGGTGGTTGAAGCCAATAAGTGCTATCGACTCGTATCCCGGCTCAGTGGAAAAGTACTCGCCGTAA
>NZ_KB893307.1 GCF_000374065.1 Spirosoma luteum DSM 19990 | reverse complement strand
AAGCCGGATAAAAAACTACAGATTGTTGACCTGGCTATGGACGTTGTCCTTAAGTTCCTTGATGAGCCGTCCCTGAGTGATGGCATTCAGGGCTTCCCGCTGCAAAGCATAGTGATCCAGAATACGGATAAACTTCGCTTTTAAGCCCTCTTTCTCTTCAAACTGTACTCGTACCTGATTTTGGTGAGATCGTGTCTCTGAGAGCAAATCTGTAAGCGTCTGGGCTATTTCTGCTTGTTTTTCCTGATCGTCTTTGTACTCTTTCATCTGTCGCCGTTGGGTAACGGCGAAAAAACCCTCCACTTTCCCCTCGTCATTCATTTGAAAAAAGCGGCTTTGTTGCTGGCTCAGTTGACTCAGCGCCCGTTGCAGTTGAGCCAGATCGGCCAGCATGGGCGACAGGGCCTCTTTCTCCTGCGTTTTGATGAACGCAATAATGCGGTTGATGCCCTGCCCCAGCTCTTTCTTGAGTAATTCGTCGTTCAGATCGGCCGGATCTCTCTTGGATTTGTAGAAGTAGTCCACCATTTGGCCGAATAGCTCCTGCTTACTTCGCCCTAATTTTTCAGCTAACTTGCTGAATTTCAGGTCTGTATCTGTACCGAACCGGACAGACTTATTCGCTTTTGCTTCCATAAATAAGCAGCTTAGTATATCAAAACATGCCTTGATTTGCTAAAATAAGCATTTTTAAAGCTAAAATATACTTCTTGCTTACTAACTAATAGTAAAATTTTTTACTAACTAACTGATTATGAACATAGTGACCTCGTAGAGCAAGTGAGAATTATCGCGCAGCGTAATTTCCGCTTGCTCTTTGCAAGACCGCTTCGCGCTTTGTTTTTTCGTCGCTTCGCGCTTTGTTTTTTGTTATTTTTTTCCCCTCCGTCTTTTCTCCCCTTTCCACCTATTTTTTTAGTTAACCTTTTTAACCCTAAAAAAACCGTACCTGTCAATCCACTTCCTGGCGGCTTTCCCTCGCGCGCGTACGTACATGCCCGTACGCGGGACAAGTGTTTGTGTATTTCAAATATCTCTTGTTAATCTCTTGAAGGGGCAAAATAGGACTTATAACTATCAGATTTACAGTGGTTTAAACTGTGGATAACTTTAATAAACACAGGTTTGGTCGGTAATAAACACAGGTTTGGTCGGTGAAATACC
>NZ_KB893306.1 GCF_000374065.1 Spirosoma luteum DSM 19990 | reverse complement strand
GCGAAGGCAAAAATAAAATGCTAGTGCTAAACGCGGTTCGCAATAAACTTATTCACCGCATCTATGCCGTTGTTAAGCGGGGCAAAAAATATGACGAAAAGTATGTCTCATCACTTGCATAAACCATAGAAATCTGAGCGGTTGTTTAACTATATTGAAGGCCACCGTGGCGCGGGTATTATAACGTCCGTAGGCTGCACTCATCGCTAGGCTACCGTTCACCGATTGACTTTGAAAACCAATTTCACCAAACTGTTTTGTTAAACTCTCAAAAGTAAAGTGTCCGCCTAAACAGGACCACCCCAAGCTCCTCAATATTGAGAAAGACAACCTTTTTAATTTTCCCGTCGGTCCCCTTCAACTTTGGGCTAAAGTCCAGCGCTCTCTGATTGACCGGGTAGCCGTTCTTTAGTGCCCAGCGGAGAAACCATTTAATAAAGCCCAGATTTTTAACGATAGTCGTATTCCACATGTCCCGTTTGACGCGGAGGTAACTCAAGTAATCGATCATCCGGCCAGCGTTCAGGTTTTCAAACGAGAGGGCTTTATCAAATGCCTCCAGTTGACGCCGAATCACACCGGACTTAATATAGGTGTCCTCATCCCAGTCACTCTCCCGGCCAACCATGAGCGTAAACCGGTCGAAGGCCGAAAAGAAAGTTTCCTTTTTCTCCTTCTTATTCTTGGCTATCTGATCAAAAACGGTTTTAACCTCAGCCAGGGTAGGCGTTACTTTTTTGACCTCACAGGCCTTGAAAAATTCAGTGATCATTCTCCAGGGTGTTGAGTTTTGTGTTGATGTCGGTAGCGGTAAGCCCTCCGACGTGGGTAGTGTTGGCCTTTACCCGGCTTTTCTCCTCATTCCACTTGACAACGTCGATCCTGTAGCCAGCATTTAGCATGAGCCGCTGGCTGTTAAAGCTCACAGCCATACGAATGGGTACGTTGCTGATAATGAGCGATCTGGCCGTGTCTTTCCGCTTTTCAAGGAAAAATGAGACGCTACGCTTGAGTTCAAATATTCCGGTCTCCAATGTGTGTCTATTTTTCGTCTGCACACAAAATTACACACACTTTTTACTTTATTTTAGAGCCTGTTTAAAAATGCTTGAGCATCCGGTTAATGTTGGATAAATAGACGAAGGACTCGTGAGAAGTTACGCCACACTCATAGTCTTTAC
>NZ_KB893305.1 GCF_000374065.1 Spirosoma luteum DSM 19990 | reverse complement strand
CCCACGGCCAGAAATTTGGCCAGTTTAACCGGGTTACCTTCAAGGCCCGCAGCGAAGTGGCCTTCGATACCCAAATGGCCTATCGTCGGGAGCTGGAAGAGAGTTTCCGCTATCAGAATACGATGAGCAACGGCACGACCCAGGAACGGGCCGCTATGACGGTGGAACTACGGGATACGCAGCACGAGCGACAACAGCAATTAGCTGTGGATCTACGGCGGGCGGAAGAGCTACGGTTAGAACAAGCCAAGACACTAGAGCTAAATCAGCAACGAGACCTGCGTATTCAGCAAGAGCAGAAACGTAATCGAGGTTTAAGCCTGTAAGCTGGATTCTGGATTCTGTCGGAGTGACAATGTCAGCTAAGAAAAAATGACATTTTGTCATTTTTCTATGTGTCGGAAAAACGCATCTACTGTTTGGCATATGGCTTGTTTAGGGACTTTTTGACTTAAATTTTTATGTCAAACCTTAAAACCCCTTACAACTATGTCACTGGTTAAATTCAATGGAAATGGACAACTGCCCTCTCTGCTGGATGAATTCATGGGCAGAGATATGGACGAGTTATTCAACTTTAACCGCAATTGGCCCGGTGTCACCCGCTCCCAAGTCGGCACGCTGGTACCGGCGGTTAACATCAAGGAAGATACCGATGGCTACCAAATCGATTTGGCAGCTCCAGGGATGAAGAAAGACGATTTCAATCTGACTTTGCACAATGGCAAGTTGACGGTATCGACCCAGCAGCAAGACCAGCGCGAAGAGCAAGATCAGCAAGGTCACTACACCAAACGCGAGTTTAGCTACCATGCGTTTTCGCGCTCGTTCTGGTTACCTGATTCCTGTGAGCAGAGCCAGATCCAGGCTCGTTACGAGGATGGGATTTTGCATATTTCGCTTCCCAAGAAGGAAGAAGCCAAGCCAAAGGCACCAACTCAAATTCAGATTAACTAACCAGGGTTAAACCTGACCAAAAATGGGTGGTGACATACGATGTCACCACCCATTTTTTTACCTTGTTGTTTTTGGACTATTTTAAGGGGTGTTGTATAAGGTTTCTTATGTTAAGGGATTAATTCAAGATCAGAACGCCCCCAGAAGCGATAAGAACTGGTCGAATTGGAGGTTGGAAAGGGAAGAGGGGAGGCCAGTATTATGTTAAGGGAATATTCGTAGATTGAACTCTTAACTA
>NZ_KB893304.1 GCF_000374065.1 Spirosoma luteum DSM 19990 | reverse complement strand
TGGTAATGATATACCAATTTACACCGATTGGGGTGGTTAATTTAGGTACAAGCAAGAGCCAAGTACCCATTGTTCGGTTAGGTCACAGGGTATGTAATAATCCTCATTTAATTCCCCTTCTTCTACTTCATAGCTTAGTGCTGGATAAGGTGAATGCTGGCTTTTCCATCCGCAAAAAGAAAAAAGCCAATGAGCCGTTTTCAGGTTTTTGGCAAAGCCCTCATGTTGATACCATTGCGGAATACCACATTTAAGTCCAAGAATTATCGTTGTCTTTATCATAACCAAAGCATTTTGGCATAATATAGCCCACAAACGCCAAAAGCGGCTAGTATATACTAGCCGCTTTTGGCAAATTTATTCTATGACCTCTAAGTTAGGTCGTCCGTACCTGCACTTCCTCCCTGCCTTTTCATAATATCAATGGCATGTTCGCGGTCTTGCCGATTTACGTACCCTTCACTACTACGAGCAATTATTTGCCCGTTAGTGGAAAGCATGTTAAATCGGTAATTTCCCACTGCATCGTGCCTTTGATACGTGCCATCATAAGGAGAACGCGACTGAACTGCACTTATTCCGTTTTTGCAATTTTCCTTTGTGGTGTAACCCTCGCTTGAAATAATTTGCTTGCCATTGTCGGCAACAAAACGAAAATAGAATTGATAATTGACTGTACTACGAATAATCTTGTAACGTGCCATTTTTTACATGTTTAATAGTTAAAAAACACTAAAAAATGCAGACCAGCACTTGACTTTTACATCAAACTGAGTAACTTTGTTACAGACAATAAGGGGCCGTGATGAGCTAGTCAAGCCATCTTATCGTAAATTGATCTCCTCTCACAGATTTCAATTCTAGTTTTGGGAACGGGTGTTTGGGCTGGCCTGCAAACCTCACCTCGCACTCGTTCCTCAATCCTCTATTTCACTTTCTCCTTTTTTTCGCTCAAGTGTTCGCTTTTTGAGTTTGAAAATCTTTTGTCCGTTAACGTCCATCTCTATTAAATCAAAGATTACCTTAACGTTCTCATAGTCTTCTCCTAACAGGTCGAATAGGCTTCGGGTATTGGCGTAATAATATGCCCCTGATTTCATAACAGTAAATCCATCCGGGTCTATCTCATCCGTAGTAACCAGAAAAAGCATTTTATCTTTTTCGTAGTCCTTCGCCTTGCCAATCTTGACAGTTTTTACCTGTTCTAAATTCAGCCTTTTTTCTGC
>NZ_KB893303.1 GCF_000374065.1 Spirosoma luteum DSM 19990 | reverse complement strand
CATTTAGCTATATGTTGTGCCAAAGGCTAAAAATTTATTAGCTGTTAGTAATGTTATATTTAGCCTTTTTGGTTGTAATAGCTAAATTATTTTTAGCTATTATGTATTTTTGATTTAGCTTTTTTAGTATGTTTGTGACAAGAAATATTTAGCTACATGAAGTACAATAAGCTAAAAGAGCAGCCACAGTTTAAGGAGAACCCTTTCGTAGAAAAGGCTATAGAGGACATTAGAATTGTAAAAAAAACTCAAGTAATCCGTGCTAAAAACAGGGATGAAATTCAAATGATCGTTACTAATGACGGAGATGTGCAAGGTTATTCTGCCTTTATGCGGTTCGTTGAAGTAGAAGAAGAGAAGTTTGCCAAACTATATTTATCTCAGTTCGTCGCTTTTTGGGAGTTATCCAAATCGGCCATTCGGGTGTTTGGCTACATTATTACGATCCTAAGACCTAAGCAAGATGAGTTCTTCTTAGAAATGAATAAATGCTTAGAGTACACTAGATACACACATGCCAACAGCGTTTTAAGCGGGTTAGCAACACTAGTAGAATGTGGTATTATTGCACGCAGTGATAGCCACTTTAAATACTTCATCAACCCATTGGTAGTATTTAATGGCGATAGAGTGACTTTTGCAAGAACTTACATAAAGAAAAAGAAAGAACGAGAAGTTGATACTAAAAATCAACTACAACTATTTCAGAATGAGGCTATTAAACAACAAATAGCAGATTTTCAAGATAACGAATAACTTTGCACTATGACACCTGAACGTAGACTTGACCAATTAGAACCAGCCTTAGCGGATGGTCTCCAAAAAATTGACCGACTTGTAGAGAGCCATGGTCAACTTGTCGGATTGGCTACTGATACTAAAGCGGAATTAGAACAAGTCAAACGGACAGGCGAGATTACAGCTAGTGGTTTAGCTAAATTGACCACTTTTGTCCAAGAGGGATTTGTTAATGTACAAAAAGACATTGCTGACTTAAAAACAGGCCAGGAGGCCATTATGCAGTATTTACGGGAAAAGCTCCCCTAACGATATTAGTCGAAACGGAAACCGGCGCTGCTGAGGAGCAACCGGCCAGGGATAGACTAGTGCACGTACTAACCGTACGGAAAGTCAACCGGATTGATAGCTTAAAGCCTCCGATTGATACCGCCCCGATCTTGATAGCTACAAGCCAGATCGGGGCGTTTTTATAGCTACTCAAACAGAAAGCGGACCCGCTACGCGGGGTGTTAAAAGTGGTAGG
>NZ_KB893302.1 GCF_000374065.1 Spirosoma luteum DSM 19990 | reverse complement strand
AGGCGGTGGGTGGTGTGGTACTGGCGGCCATTGGCCTGTGGTACGACGATTATGACCCCAAAACCAGCCCAAGTCCGGTAACACCGATGCTGGGTAATGTGCTTGGTTTCACCGCTGGTGTAACGAAAAACGATACGACCCTAAAGGCTTCGTTCCCTTACGTGCAGACACCGTGGCGTGGTTTCAATTACTCGAAAGCGGTTAAGTTTTAAGCCACCTCATTCTTCTTTGGAAAAACAATGAAAAAAATACTATCAATAGCTTTGATGGCGGTACTGATGTACCTGCCCTATAGCCAGGTGAAGGCATCGTCGCACCGCGAAGCCCCGCTGATCTCTAATGATCCACTGGCCGACAATACCGATGTGTATGCGTTCAAGAGTCCAACCGACGCGGAGAAAATTGTGCTGATTGCCAACTACATTCCGTTTGAAGACCCGGCGGGTGGGCCAAACTGGTATACGTTTGGAGAGAACATCCGATACGAAGTACACGTAAAAAACAATGCGGCTACGGCGGGTGATGACATCACCTATCGATTCGCCTTCAAAGTAGTCAACGAAGACCCGACCACGTTTTTCAACATCCGGTTGGGTAAGCAAAATCAGAAAGCGACTTACACCTGCGAACGCAGCATCAACGGCGGTCAAACCTGGACGACCATCATTACGGATGGGGTTGTGCCTCCGCCCAACATCGGACCGCGCTCCATTGAGAACAAAACGGTGGGACTGGGAGCTTCCAGTTACAATGAATTAGCAACGAAAGCGGTTACGAAAGCCTCAACGGGTGAGCGTATCTTCTGCGGACCTATCGACGATCCCTTCTTTGTGGATCTGGGCGGCATATTTGACGTGGGTAACTTCCGCACCGGAGCGCAGGCTCGTGATGCCGTTGCCAAGTTCAACTGTCATACCATTGCCATTGAAGTACCGGTATCGACGTTGCAGAAGAGTGGTAAATCGGTAGCTCAGGCGGCCAACATTCTGGATGGCGATTTCGTCATCGGCGTATGGGCGTCAAGCAGCCGTAAAATGATCAAAACGTTGTACGCAGCTGGTGACGTAGGCTATGACGGTAAGTGGGTACAGGTGTCGCGGCTGGGCATGCCCCTGACCAACGAGGCCGTTATCCCCATCGGTCAAAAAGATCGCTGGAACTCGGTTACGCCTTACAGCGGCAACGATCTCCAGTTTGCCAAGTACTTTACCAACCCTGAGCTGGCCCTGTACATGGACGATTCGCAGTTTGGCACCGCCGTACCAGGCTTGAAGGCACTACGCATTCAGTCCAAGTCGCTGGGTTCGTTTGACTTCCGCAATGGCAAACCCGGCCTGTTCGGCCTGAAAGGCAATTCTGCCCTG
>NZ_KB893301.1 GCF_000374065.1 Spirosoma luteum DSM 19990 | reverse complement strand
TGATGCGTTTGGCAAAGCCCAGCAACCAGGGCGAAGCAGCTACCAGCACACCACTCAGCGTATCGGCTCTGAGGTGAGTAGCCATCGGAATTTGTTTCGACAAGCCGGCTTCGTAATCCGTAAAGGCCGATAAGCCCAATACGGCAGCACCCGTGCCGATGGCCACCGAGCGAGCCGCCTTATCGTCGGCAAAACCCAGCAGCCAGGGTGAGGCTATGAATAGCGCTCCGGTCGTGTAATCCAGCAGGCCGTGAACGTTGGTTGGAATTGATTTCATAATGCTCTATTAGTTAATGGGTTGAGATTTGTTTACGTACGTTTCATACTGCTTAACTGGTTGGTGAACCACCCGTTACCTGTACCGGGTTACCGGTCATATAACCCGAATCGTTGAAGGCCAGCAACACATTGGGGGCCAGTTCAACATCCTGTTGATAATTCCTCGTTCGTCCTGAATCGTTCGCCAAATTTTAGGGGGAATTAGGGAACGGGACCGCCTTGTTTCCATCGTAAAAATGGGTGTACCCAGTTCCTCATTCGCTTTATACGCCTAAGGCGTCAATACCGCTTCAATCGTGCCAGGTGGAAGCGATCGGTCCCGAAGTAATCAGCCAGCGCCATCACGTCGGCCACCAGCGTATCCGGTCGACAGGCGGTGCCTCCTGTGGGGCACCGCTGCTGTTGTAGCCGCGCATGTCAGGCACCACGACCTGATAGCCTTGCTCAGCGAATTATCAAGCAGTATGCCTTCGTTAATGGTCAAAGTAAGCCCATCCGTTCTAAGTCGCCAACCTGCACAGCACGGGGCCATTTTGCGCAATCATGGTATTACGATGGCAGGTGGGTATGGTAACTACCATTACATTGCCAACTTCAGTGCCTGTCAAAACTGTCCCATTAAGGAGAGTTGTTGTGGTAACCGGGATCGTAAATCACTCAGTGTGACGATGTATTATCGGGAATATGAGCGGATGGAGGCTCGCTTGACGAGTGAGAAAGGGAAACTGCGACGTAGTGCGGTAGTTGAACCAGTTACGGTCCGCCGTCGCGGTCGGGAGCTTACTAAACTATTTTGGGATGCGCCGATCTCTAGGCAAAGGGAAAGATAGTGCGCACAAACGCATGGTGATGACAGCAACGGCCTACAATCTTAAGAAGTGGCTATTGGCTAAGCGCTGGCCTAGGGTAGTTACTCAGGGGTTGGCTCTGCACCCAGAGGTTCTTTTTTTGCCTTTATGAGACGGGTTACTTCAACAGCCTATTTATTCCTAAAAGGGTTATGCAACAGTCACGGACGTTTAAATGAATTATATTTAGCCAAATTGGAGTTTCAAGTTGAAGCTAAAAAAACGGATAATCAACAAGTTATGAATTAAAAGGAATTGGATTAATGAGTTGATTATCAGTATATTATACACCTGGAATCAACATGCCAACCTGGAATCTAACTTGAGCCTACCAATTTGTAGAACAATTTCCTTATTTCATTGTACATGTGTTAAGCAGATTGGCTCAACGCATTGGCGGTCGGGATATTAGTCAGCCATCAGGTGAATTAGTGAATTCATTTCCAGCGCCCCGATTACCCGGTAAGAGCCCGGTAGCATTGCCGTTCTATGAAACCAAATCCTAATGCACCATGCTAACCGATTATTTCGATACGCATTTTCCTGATTATGAGCTTATCGCCGAGTTAGACCAGGGTGAACAATGGGTTGTTAAAGCAAAACACCAGCCTTCGGGCGATCTGGTAATCATTAAACAATGCGATTGCAGGGTTGATGCCAACATGCGTCTAAGGCTTGAGCAGCAAGCGCTGATCATTACTCAAATTGACCATCCTAATATAGTTCGTTTACGGGAAGTGAAGTTTGACGCAGACAGCTGCTATAGAATCACGAACTTTGTGGAAGGAGATGATTTACGAAGCCTTCTGAGGGAAAACGGTTTTTTAGATGTACCAACGACCATTAGGCTGGGCTTACAGTTGACCGGTGCCTTTCGGGCTCTTCATTCCCAGCATATTATACACCGTTCAATTAATCCCAAGACGATCTTGTACCGTCACTTGGATAGTGGTGAGCTACACGCCCTACTAACGGACATTGGGAGGATAGATTTCTGCCCGAATAATTCCCTGGTTGCCCCCTTGTCGCCGACCTATAAGTATGGTGCGCCCGAACAGTTCATTAACGGTCAGGAGGTGAGTGAAGCGGCTGATTATTATGCCTTGGGTGCGGTGCTTTACGAATGTCTCACGGGCCAAGTTCCTTTTGTACTGCAAAAGGAAACCGAACCGGAGCGGTTTATGGAGCAGGTTCTAACCGCTCCGATGCCCGTGTTTTCTACGGCATCCGGAGATCCTTTACCCCCTAGTCTGGTGACTTTACTCAGGGCTTTGCTAGTTCGTGACCCACGGGATCGGCTTCAAAATGTTGCCCAGCTTGAGCTACAGCTTGAACTAAGTCAGGTAGAACAACTCAACACCGTTTGGGCAACCACAAAACTGCCAATGAGCAGGAATGTAGCCAAGGAGGTTACAGCAGAGGTAAATGGGCAAGGGGAGGCTGATGTCCTTATGGCTAGCCAGGCCAGGCCCGTAGTCAGGGGCATTCGAAGGTGGTGGCTTGAACTTATTGTGGTAGCAGCCTCGGTGCTGGTTACCGGGGCCTATTTTCGAAAAGTACATCATTCGCCCGCCAAACCAGCCATCGACAAGAATTCAATTATCCAGGAAGTATCAGTGCCTAAAAAAACCAGTGTTAAATCAGAAGGGGAGCTGCGCCTGGGTAACAGAGGAGAGGCAAATCCGGTTATTAATAAACAGCAGGAGGTGGATGATACAGTAAGCCCGGATAGTATTAAACCAACAGGCGAACCGAAGTCCCCTCTGGATTCAGCTGCGAGTAGCCAGGTTTTGACTGATTCAACCGTTGTTGTATCCCCAGACAGTGTGCACTAATTTCTTGTTCGGGCGATAAATACGTATACTTGGTAATAGGTAAACCTGACGAGACTTATTACCTTAAGGTTTGATACGAATGTGTTGATGAATAAGGATGGAGTGGCTCACAGATCAACGTTTCACTAAAAAAAATTGCGAATGGTCCGGTTTAAAAAGATGTCAATACCAGTAATGCGTTTATTAGCTATCGCTACGGTTGCATTACTCTCATCCTGGATAACAAAAACGACTATTGACCTTGAGCGAGGGTACATAAAGGGTCGAACACGTGTTATGGTGAGGGTGTACGAAGAGAATGCAGACAACCAAAAAGGAGGGGTACTTTATTCGGATTGGCTTCAGCAGGACGAATATGTGTCCATCAACACGGAAAGAGGTCGAATCATCTATGACTATCGGTATTCGCCCAGTGATAACTGGACTACTGATGTCCATGGTTTGTGCCGGGGTGACCGCGAGAATGCGCTGTCTATACCCTAGTACCCATGTATGGTAAACGCCCGGTTTATATAAGGCAAGAGGCCGATTTTTAGTTGCGTATGCTACTGATAGTATTTGACAGATCTTAAACAATCGTCAGCGCCACTTCAGTTTGAATCGGACGCTTTCTTGAAGGATTTTGGCTGAAGCTCAGTCTTAACGCAAGTGGGTCACTAGTAGAACGTGACCCAGGTCATTAAATAGCAGTAGCCCGCCTTTTATTGAACGAAAATGATCGGTTGGAGTAGGGCTGTAAAGCGTACCGAAATAAACTGGTTCCTGTGTTTAAGAAATACTACACAAAGCACACACCAATAGCCGTAGAAAGTGATTTTAAGCCATTTTCCAAGTACAGGATACTGACCCTACCATGCTGACAAAACCACTACTAAATCGGCTTGAAGACCGATGCACCTCAGCTAGTTATTATCCTTTTTCAAGATAAATACATCGTTGACCAGCTATTGATGAAGGAGTTGACTGCTTAGCAGTGTTAAGTCCGGGTTCCCGATGTAAGTCAACCATAAAAAGCCCCAATTGAGTTAACAGGCGGGGCTTTTTATGGTTAGTAAGTGGCCTAAAAACTTTCTACTGCTTACTTATTCCCGGCTGGTTTACTCTGCTCCATTCTGGCCAGTAGGTTCTGAGCTCTGGCCAATGCTTTCATGTAGTGATCCTGCACTTTTTGCGCCATTTCTGGCGTTGGGTTGTTGAAAAACTCGTTCATCAACGGATATTGGCTCAGGTTAACGCCCTGAGTAGCTGCATATGATTTAGCCCCCTGCATGGCATCCTTCAATGATGCATATTGAGCACGCCCGCCTACATTTTTCACCACGGTTTCCTGAAGCGATGGGGCCTTAGTGTAGTCAACCGCTGCCAGTGTGGGTTTCTGGTTCTGGTCTACGGCGTAGAACATGGGCTTATACTCCGGAACGGCTTTCTGGAGGGCTACCTGCATGTTATTTAACAGGCCCTGCATTTGCTCGATCATGCCAGCCATGTCGTTTGAGTTGATACCCACCGCCGTGTTGATGTAATTGAACACTTTTTTAGGATCAGCCTCTGACCAGGCAATGCCGATGATACGCCCGTAATCTCTGGCTTTCATGTCGCCGGGTGCAATGGCGATCGCCATACCGTCGGCACTGCCCGAAGGCAGGATGTAGTCGCCCTTACACGCCCGGCCAACTACCTTTACCGGTACCTGACCCATAAAGGCTACTTTGGCGTATTGCTTCTCCTTGCCCGCTTCGGGCATACCGCCAATGACAGCGGGCTTATTCGAGATGACCATGAATTTTTCCGCTTCAACGAAACTCCTGGAAATAACCCCTCCCTTCACGCCGACAACATCGCCGTAGGTAAGCATTTCTTTGGAATTAGCGCGTTGCAGCCACTCCGCGTAGTCAGCCCCACCTGATTCGTAGGCAACGCCGGCCGCTGAGGTCTGTTCGTTGTAGCCAATGTAGCCACCTAATTGGATACCACCGACTATTACATCGACCGAACTCCAGAAGATGTCGTCACAGTCGCCAGCAATGCCGATACCCACAGCACACGCAATGGCGTTCGTTGTCAGGCGAATGATGTTGTCAATCAGACTTAACGTTAACTGAAAAGCGCCGAACCCGTAGTTTGTATTAAAGTAGTTGGCGGCCCCGGTGGGTATGTTGGCCGGCACATCCTGATTGCGGTCCTGCGACGCATCATCACTGCCTTCGCCGACCAGGTCATTTACGGCACTCCGGACGCCATCGGCAATGCCCTCAAACCCTTCGATACGGCCCGTTGCTGTACCCCCTCCATTCATGAAGGTTAAGTAATTATTCCCACGCTGTGGTTTTGAACTGGTTAGCTTTACAATGATACCCTGTTCGTTGCCCGTTACTCTGAGTGGGTAGCTATCGTAATTATCTTCAGCGTTCCCCACATTCGCCGTAATCGTTACCTGCCCATTCAGGGCAGCCGTGCTATTGAGGGTCAGTGGATTGTTGAGCGTAGAAGCACCGTCTACATTCAGGGTACCGTCCAGGTCGGTATTTGTCTTGACGTTCAGGTCGCCATTGATGACTTCGCTACCTCCTACGTTCAGGTTCTTGCCAATCCCAACGCCACCGGCCACAATAAAAGCCCCATTCGTAGACAGCGTCGACTGCGTAGTGTTGGTGATATTGGTTAGTCCCTGTATAGTCGTGTTACCAACTACATTCAACGTGTTGTTTAGCGTGGTAGCTCCATCTACAACTAAGGTATTTTTAAGTGTAGTAGCTCCATCCGTATTTAAGGTGCCATCGATATCAGCGTTACCTCCAATATTGATGTTTTTGCCAATACCAACTCCCCCCACAACCACCAGAGCCCCGTTGTTCTTAGCCGTCGACTCGGTGGTATTGCTGATGGTAGTAATACCATCCACATTCAGCGTGCCATCTACATCACCGTTACCGCCCACGTTAATATTTTTCTCGATGCCCACGCCACCCTTGACAACCAGAGCCCCGTTGTTCTTAGCAGTCGACTCAGTGGTATTGCTGACTGTTGCTACACCGTCTACGTTCAGGGTGCCGTCGAGGTCGGTATTTCCGCCAACATTCAGGTTTTTACCGATGCCTGTCCCGCCTTCCACAACCAGCGCACCAGTTGTTTTGCCCGTTGATTCAGTCGGATTGGTAACGGTCGTGATACCGTCTACTTTCAGTGTACCCGTCAGGTAGGTTGGACTAAGCCGTTGTACCGTGAACGGACCATAGTTGATGGTTTCACCCGTAGAACCCTTATTCAGGTAGACGTTTCGGTCTACAGTCAGGTCCCTGCCTATATTGACATCTTTGCCCACATTCAGCGTGTTGGCAATGTTGATGTCGCCATCCCGGGTGATTTTGAGCCGCTCAATGTTGTTGGTGACGAAAATCAGACCCATGTAATCGGTTGTCCCCAGTTTGTCTTTGGTTTCTTCAGATTTAGAGTTACCAAACAGACTCCAGGTTTGAGACGGTACGCCAGGATCGCCTGCCGCTGCTCTGGCCATGGGATTGAACTTACTGCCCACCAGCTCAGAGGCCGTGGCTGCATGGATGGCGTAGGGCACGGCCAGCAGCTTACTGCTACTCAGGGTAGCAAAGCTGCTCTTGCCTTTATCACCGATGGCTACTTCCATCCAGATATCTTCACTGCTCCAGGGAATGGCGGAGAACCCTCCACTACCCACTTTGCCTTCCCCAACGGTGAGGGTAAACAAGCCAAACTGGTTGGTAGTCACCGTGTGGGTTTCGCTGTAGTGCACCTGCCCGCCTTTAGCCTGGGGGCTGGTCAGGTTAATCTTCAGGGCGATTTCCTGATTGGCCATCACGGCACCGGTTAAATCGCGGGCTACGGCCTGATACTTCATGCCTCTGGGCACCATCTGGCCAAAAGCCAGTGAGCAGACAAGCATATTTAACAACAAAAGCGAATATATCTTTTTCATGGAGTTAGTCGTAAAGGTTATTGTTTGACTACTTTGACTGTTTTGACGGGTTGCCCCTGTGGGGTTGCCACCTGTAGAATATAGACCCCTGAAGGCAGGGCTTTCATATCGACCTGGATGGGGTCTGGCTGCACATCGGTCGACTTGCTGTAGTAGGTGTGGCCGGTCATATCTGTCAGGTTGAGTAACAATTTGGTGTTCTCTTCAGACTCGATGACTACGTTCAGGATGGCGACCACCGGATTAGGTGCAATACGGACCCGGTAGGGGGAAGCCACCTCAGGCATTTCTTCAACGCGTAGCTGGGGTTGGTGGAATCCCTGGGTGTAGATGCGGCCCGTTGTGGTAACGGTTTCGACAAAGGCTTCGCCCAGTGTCCACTCCAGGGAGAGTTGCTGGTTTTTGTCATAGCCTCCGGCGTTGGCAACCACAGAAGGGGTCAACTGCTGGCACAGCCCAATGCCGGGTAAGGCTAAGCCCAGCAGAAGCGGAATTACATGTTTTTTCATGAGGAAGATTGGTTGATTATGTACGGCTTTGATGCCCCAACAGGTGGCCATCCATACATAGGGCAAGGGTACCGCTATTCTCAGCCCGAGAGGTGGATTATTGTACAGAAAAGGAGGATTATTGTATGGACCCCGGAAAAAAGGCGAAATTTGGTCATCGGAATACCGAACGCGCTTAAAGTAAAACTTAAACATACGCAGTCTGTAGACCCAACATGGGGAGGCCGGGAGAGCGGTGGAGACCTATCCGGAATCAGTGGGCTATTGTTCAGCCCCTGTTCAACAGGCGAAAATTACCGGGTGTAATGCCAAACTCCTTCGAGAATACCCGACTGAAGTACTTAGGGTCCTCAAAGCCGACGGCATAGGCTACCTCTGAAATATTTAGTGTGGAGGCCAAAAGCAGTTCTCTGGCCCTGCTTAATCGAAGTGAGCGAACATACTTATTGATGGACATACCGGTTAGGGCGGCCATCTTCAAATAAAGTGAGGTACGTCCCATACCTATCAACTGGCAAACGTCCCCAATAGAGAGATGGGGGTTATCCAGTTGCCCCTCAATGGCCGACCGCAGCTTGTGAAGAAACTGGGCTTCCAGTGATTCATCCAACGCATTATCAGCCTGATTACCTAAAGCCAACCGACTATAATGTAGTTGCAGCAGCCGACGCGACTGGAGCAGATTAGCCAGTACCACCGTCAGCTCCTCCCGCTGGAACGGCTTCGCCAGGTAGCCATCGGCCCCATGCTGTAATCCGCTGATTTTATCGCTCACCGAGGCCATGGCAGTTAGTAAAACAATGGGAATATGGCTGGTTCGCTGGTCATTCTTCAACGTTTCACATAGTTGAAATCCGTCTTTTTTGGGCATTAGTACGTCACTCAGAATGAGATCCGGTACTTTTTCTAAGGCCAGTTCAATACCTGTCTGACCGTTTTCTGCCCAAAGGACCTGATAGTCGTCCTGGACACAGGCTTTTATGTAGGTAGCCATATCATCATTGTCCTCTACCAGCAGGAGAACGGGCTTGTCGCCTGCTAACCCGGTAGTCGGTTCTGTTATGGCCATCCTATCCGGGCTAACCAGTGTATGCAGGGTATGCCGGGTTGTCCCCAGGTTGGCCAGGGGGGCTGCTGGATTCGGGGTAAACTAACGATGAACTCAGAACCCATACCGGGTACACTCCGAACCGCCAGCCCCCCATTCATCAGCATGACTAGTTCCTTCACCAGCGATAGCCCAATGCCGGTTCCCCTGCCTTCTGAAGAAGGGGAAGTAGTTACCTGAAAAAAACGATCAAAGATGCGAGGCAACTGGTCTGGTTCGATGCCCAGACCCGTGTCACGTACCCTGATACTAATCCAGGGCTTATCCCAATGTTTTGTCGGCGACACTTCTTCGTAATATCCTTGCCTGCCCAGTGGTGTCCAGTCGTCGCGGGCAGTTAGCTGAAGGTATATCTGGCCACCAGCGGGGGTGAATTTGACAGCGTTCGTCAGAAGGTTGGAAATAATATCCTGGAGTTTATCCTTATCGAAATCTGTTTCGCAGGTTACCTCATCAGCAATAAATTGAAGCTGAATGGCCTTCGTGCCCGCCATTGAATGGAAAGACTCTGCCATGCAGCGAACGTAACTGACCATGTCAGAACGAACGAGGTGGAGGGGCATCTCGCCTGCTTCAATTTTAGACAGGTCAAGAATTAGGTTGATTAGCCGCAGCAGATTGCTTCCATTACGCTCGATCAGATCGACTGGCTGTTGTAAATGGCGTTCCTCATTACCCGTATTGCCGCGTTTCAGCTCGGTAGCCATGCCCAGAATGACGGTGAGGGGAGTACGAAACTCGTGGGAGATATTAGCAAAAAAGCGCGACCTAGTATCGTTGAACTGCTGGAGGGCTAAGGCCTGTTGTTCAATTATTTCTTTATCGTGCTCAATGTGGGCAGTTGCGTGCTTGATCTCGGTTTCCAGCCGCTGTTGCTCAGTCCTGTGCTGCCAGATACGCCATCTCACCCAACCCCACATACAGAACGCCAGCAGCAGTACCGTCATGAACAGAAACCAACGGCGCAGATAAAAAGGGTGAAGTACGTGTACCTGAATAGACAGGCTCGACGATGACCACCTGCCGTCGGCGGCTTGCCCTCTTATCTGCAACGGATAGTCGCCGTAAGGCAGGTTACTCAGGCGCAATGATGGTTCGGTCTGATACGTCCACTCCTTGTCCAGGCCCTTGAACCGGTAGGCATATACACTCTTTTCTGCATTGGCGTAATTCAGCAGCGCAAAATCAAGAACACCCGTCCGGTCACCGGGCCGTACGAAAATTTCATTGCTTTGCAACAGTTCACCCGTTTTGTCGACCAGCTTATTGAGTGAATTATCAAACTGACGAAATGAAACAATGCGTAAAGGAAGGGCAACCGGCGGGGGATCGGTTTGAAAATCCCGTGGGTTAAATAGGGTGATACCATTGAGGCCACCGAAATAAATCTGCCCTTTTTTGTCTTGGAAATGAGCAATGCGGTTAAATTCATTATGCGTTATACCATCCTGAACAAAATAAGTATGGGTGGTAAAATGAACGGGATCAAACTGCATGATGCCGTAGTCACTGCTCAGCCAGAGATGGCCTCGCCAGTCGGGGTACACGGCATAAATGTTATCGTTGGATAAGCCTTCGGTTCGTTTGAAGGGGCGATAGGTGTTCTGCCGCCGGTCCCACCGGATCAGCCCGGAGTTGGCCGTAGCCAGCCAGAATATGCCCTGAGCATCCTGGTAAAAGTGCTGGTAACTGTCGGCTGGCAGGTAGAAAGGACCCTTACCACCACTCCAGTAACGAGCCGTAATCCCCTTAACCGGATCAACCGTGTACAAACCCGTAGCCGCGCAGATCCAGAGGGTGCCTTCCCGGTCGGGAGCAATATGTAGCACGTGCGTTTGAGCCAGTTCGGGAAACTGGTTGTACTGGAAGAAGGGGACTATCTGTCCGTTTTTAGCATCAATGAACCAAAGTCCCATACGACCACCGGCTAAAAGACGTTCATCGTTAAACCGGTAAAATGCCCAGACCGATGCGTTATTAGGCACCCTGGCCGTTGTGTACATACCGGTTCGGGGGTCATAACGAAGTAACTGGTCTCTAAAACCAACATAAAGGTTGCCCTGCCGGGTAGCGGTTAAACCAGCCATTGAGGCATAGGTGGCCAGCTCATACAGGCCTTTACGCGACTCTCCCGACTGGCTTGATGTAAAGAGGCCAAATTTCTCCAGGTTAGCATAAACTGTATCACCCAGGACAGTAATGCCCCGAATGGCGGCCACGTTTTTTCCCGTGTTATCTTCAGTGTAAAACAACCGGTGGAAATGGTTTTCGACCACTTTCACCTGATAAACACCGAAGCTGGTACCCAGCCACATCCAGCCGTTCCTGTCACAATAAAAACTCCGGTTCTCAATGGCCTCGCCCGACGTCTGACCAGCAATATCCAGGACTTTTCCTTTAGTTGAATCCCACAGACTGGTACCATCCCAGAGTAATCCACTACGGTCAACGGCGTAACAAACCGGGAAAATATACCGGGGAATGGATTTCAGTAACGACGATGGGCGCTCGTGCCTGTTGCCAAACTCATCTACACTATAAAAAGAACTGGATGAACCTTCTTTTGGTCCCGATACAAAATAGAAGAACTCAGTACCGGCATTCCGCTGTCCGAAACAGATGGTGACCGATGCCTGAGGGTGGAAAAACTGGTGCAGAACCCGCCCATCTGTGGTTAGTTCAACCAGGTGATTACCGTCAGCAATGGCCCAAACCGTATTATGAGCGGTAACCTGAAAGACGGCCAGCCGTTTGTACTGGGGTAACGGAACGTAGCGCAATCCAGCTGATGGGTGGTAGGAAGCCAGAACTGCCGGTTGGTAGCTGGAAAAGAAGATCGTACCATTGATACTGCTGAGCAGCCGTTGTGGGGTATCTAACGAGCTAAAAGGCAGATGGTTGCGAAACTTCTCTTCAAACGGAGTTGCTATGCCGGTCAGAGGGTTGAACAGCGTAATCCTTGATTGACCGTAGGGCCCCATGAGCCAAAGATAGCCATTGGCGTCCTGCGCAATGGATTGTATATCATCAAAGTCAAGTCCGTTCCGCTCTTTCGTATAGGAGGTGAATTTCAGGCCATCAAATCGGTTAAGGCCGAATTTCGTGCCAAACCACATGAAACCCTGCCGATCCTGAAAAATGGCGTTCACTTCCCGGTGCGATAAACCGTTCTCCGGGCCATAGTGTTGCACGGAAGCGGCAAACTGCTGCGCCCTGACCAGCGAACTGAGGCACAGCAATAGTGCCAGGAGTAGAGTTGCCGCTTTCAAGTTGAGGAGTAATGTTGCTTGAATAAGACAATGAACTACTAAATCAAATAAGGGTGCTCTTTTTACTGCCTATCCACTGTAATCCACAGGATATACCTCGATGCTGAATCAGTCGTTTTGATTTTGACTGAACCCTTGTACTGGTAGAACCAAGTGATTTGTCAGCACGGTAGGGTCAGTATCCTGTACTTGGAAAATGGCTTAAAATCACTTCCTACGGCTATTGGTGTGTGCTTTGTGCAGTATTTCTTAAACACAAGAACCAGTTTATTTCGGTACGCTTTACAGCCCTACTTTAACCGATCATTTTCGTTCAATAAAAGGCAGGCTACTGCTATTTAATGAACTGGGTAATGTTCTACTAGTGAACCACTTGCGTTAAGACTGAGCTTCAGCCAAAATCCTTCAAGAAAGCGTCCAATAGCTTTCGAAAAAGGTACTGGCTTATACTGCAAAAGCAACTGTGGGTTGCAAAAATGAACGACTCTTGGCATATTGCAGTTGTAGTAATGAAAAAAGGCACTGCTTACTATGGCATACGCAACACTTCCTCCACAGACGGCTGTTTACACCCCCTACACCGTCATCGATAAATCCCGGCAGGGAATGCTGCGGACTGAAGCGGATCAGGTAGCCCAGCTAGCCGCATTGACCGATATTGAATTGGCCCGCATTCTGAACATGTCGATACGGAACCTTCACCGGCTCAAAGCCGACGATAAACTGGCCAGAGACGCTTCTGAGCGGCTGCTGTTACTAACCAATCTGTTACAACATGGGTTGGATGTCTTCGATGAGGATGCGCAAACATTGGCCGAATGGCTTCGTTCACCCATTCGTGAACTCAATACCCAATCCCCCTTGTCTCTACTAGATACCACAACTGGGTTTGGCCTGGTGGATGATGTGCTGGGGCGCATCGAACACGGCATTGTCGGCTAGTTATCCCGCTATTTTGATGTTAACCGTTTACCGAACCGTCAAAGCCAAATACACCCATGAACCATTGGCTACAGAAGGGGCACGGCTGTTTGGTGGCCGCTGGAATCCAAAGGGATACCCCCTACTGTATACTACCTCCTCCCCTGCTCTGGCCTTAGTCGAATCGTTAGTGCACCAACCTCGGGTCAAGTACGATAAGTTGCCCCAGCTTTATCTGTTTACCCTGGAGGTGCCCGATAACTCGTTAACAACTTGGTCGCTGGCCGATTTGCCTGCTTACTGGAATGAGGAAAGCTATGAGCGAACCCAATGGATTTTAGGAGATTGGCTGAATGAGCCCAGCACGCTGGTGGCGGCTGTTCCTTCCGTGGTGGTGCCGATGTCCTACAATTATTTGTTTCATCCGGCTCATTTAGCTTTTGGCCAAATCCGGGTTCTCCATCAAGCGCCTTTTCCCATCGAACGTCGACTATGGCAGCAGGACAATCCCTAAATCATTCAATAAATAAACCTGTGCGTAGTCCAATAAAAGTGAACTTTGACATGTAACTTATATTGGACCATTTGAACAAATTAGTTCATTTGTGATCGTTCACAAAAAGGGCTCTTCTCATCATTAACTGAACTTGTCGTATTCAGCGATCAAAATCCTTCAAGAAAGCGCCCGAATGATATCCCAAAAAGACAAAGCAAAAAGCCGTGTCCTTTTGGGAGCACGGCTTTTTGGGCAATGATGGTTAGAAAATAAGACCGCTTACGGCAACTAGTCCACTTTAACCAACTTTATGGTTTGATACTGGCTGGGTGTACTAACCCGTAACAGCAGTATCCCCCCTGATTGATGGCCCAGCGACAGCACCTGACGCTCCACCAAACCGGCACGCTCTACGACCTGATCGCTCACCCGGTGGCCCCGCTCGTCGCTCAGTTGCAGGCGCAGCGATTGACCCTCGGCACCCCGCACCTCCACGGACACCGTTTTGCCCACTACCGGGTTACCCAATACGGTGACCGTCAGCGGCACTTCTGAACCCGCGCCCAGCCTCGCACCTGGGTTGCAGGCCGCCAGCCAGCCATAGCTGAAACTGGTGCTTACCCCGCTCTGCACCGCCCGTAAGTTGATGACCGGATTGTCGGTGTACAGGTCCAGCGTGTAGGGACCCGGATTGGTCGTCGGCAACAGCTCATTGACCACCGAGAAACTCACCGGACTACCATCCAGACCCGCGTACCGGGGATTGAAGGTTAGTCTGCGCTGGCCCGCTGACAGCACCTGACAACTCACGGTCGTTACCCCCGTGATGCTGAATGTAGCCGTTGGCGGAGGAGTACCACCCGCGGGACTGACCGTGAGGGTAAAGCTGGTGCTGGCACTCATGCTCCCCGGATCAGTCGCCGTTACCGTCACCGTCGAGACCCCCGACATACTTGGCGTACCCGAGATGGTCGAAGGGGCCACGAAGTTCAGCCCCGCGGGCAGATTACTTACCGAGAGGGTCAACTGATTCGGCGTCTCGGCATCGGTGAACACACCCGCCAGCGAGAGNGTGTANNCCACACCNACCGTNGCCGANTGNGGNCNAACCGGACTCGCCACCGTGGGCGGGGTGTTCCCCGTCGAGGAGCTGCAGGCCGACAGCCAGTTGTAGGCAAANCTGCTGGCTATNCCGCTCTGCACNGCNNNCAGGGTNANNACCGGNTTNTCNGTGTACAGGTNCAGACGGTANGGNCCCGGATTGGTGGTGGGTGTCATTTCATTGACCACCGAGAAGCTCACCGGTGCCCCGTTCAGGCCCGCGTACTGTGGAGTGAAGGTCAGCCGGCGCTGACCGGCCGAGAGCACCTCACAACTGATGGTCTGCACGCTGGTGATGCTGAAGGTGCCCGTGGGCGGAGGGGGCGTACCGGCCGCCGGATTCACCGTCAGGGTAAAGCTGGTGCTGGCACTCATGCTGCCCGGATCGGTGGCTGTGACCGTCACCGTGCTCACCCCACTCGTGGAGGGTGTGCCCGAAATAGTGGAGGGTGCCACGAAGTTGAGCCCCGCTGGCAGACCCGCTACCGACAGCACCAGGCTGTTGGGTGTCTCGGCATCGGTAAACACACCCGCCAGCGACAGCGTGTACCCGATACCCACCGTGGCCGACTGGGGACTAACCGGACTCGCCACCGTGGGCGGGGTGTTGCCCGTCGAGGAGCTACAGGCCGACAGCCAGTTGTAGGCAAACAGGGTGGTGGCTCCGTTCTGGGTAGCACTCAGGGTGATGACCGGGTTATCGGTGTACAGACGCAGCGTGTAGGGACCCGGACTCGTGGTGGGCAGCATCTCGTTGACCACCGAGAAGCTCACCGGACTGCCGTCCAGACGGGCGTAGCGGGGACTGAAGCTAACCCGGCGCTGGTCGGCTGAGATTGTCTCACAGCTCAGGGTGGTCACTGCCGTGATGGCAAAAGGACCGCTGGGCTGGATAACACTCACCGTCACACTGGCCGTAGCCGAGCAGCCGTTGGCCCCCGTCACCGTGACCGAGTAAGGCCCATCGGTACTGGCTGTAATGGTGCTGGAAGAAGCCCCGGTTGACCAGCCGTAGCCAAAGGGCGGAGTGCCGCCACTGGCGTTAGCCGTCAGGGTGGTGGTTTCTCCCTGGGTAATAGTGAGGCTGGGGTTAGCCGAGATGCTAACCGTAGGCACGCTCTGGTCCCCCGTCACGGTGGTGGTAGCCACCGCTGAACAGCCGTTGGCCGAGGTGACCGTCACCGAATAGGTGCCCGCCGTGTTGACACTGGCCGTGTTGCCACTGCCAATCTGAGTAGCCCCCGCACTGAAGCGGTAGCTGCCCCCGCCACTGGCCGTCAAGGTTACACTGGTCTTCGAACAGGAGAGCGGACCGTCGTTGCTCAATCCTGCCGTAGGCACGCTCTGATCACCCGTCACGGTCGTAGTGGCTACGGCTGAACAGCCATTGGCCGAGGTGACCGTCACTGAGTAGGTGCCCGAGGTACTGACACTGGCCGTGTTACCGCCGTTGATCTGAGTGGCCCCCGCACTGAAGCGGTAGGTGCCTCCGCCACTGGCCGTCAGCGTCACATTGGTCTTCGAACAGGAAAGCGGGCCGTCGTTGTTCAAGCCTGCCGTGGGCACGCTTTGGTCCCCCGTGACAGTGGTGGTGGCTACGGCTGAACAGCCATTAGCCCCTGTCACCGTTACCGAGTAGGTGCCCGAAGTGCTGACACTGGCCGTGTTACCACTGCCAATCTGGGTAGCCCCCGCACTGAAGCGGTAGCTGCCCCCACCACTGGCCGTCAAGGTCACACTGGTCTTCGAACAGGAGATCGGACCGTCGTTGGTCAGACTAGCCGTGGGGGCGGTTTGGTCCCCCGTCACGGTGGTGGTAGCCACGGATGAACAGCCGTTGGCCGAGGTGACGGTCACCGAGTAGGTGCCCGAAGTGCTGGCCGTCGCCTGATTGGAGGTGCCAATCTGGGTGGCGCCCGCACTGAAGCGGTAGCTGCCCCCGCCCGATGCGGTTAAGGTCACACTGGTGGTGTTGCAACTCAAGGGACCATTGTTAGTCAGCCCGGCTGTGGGGGCGGTCTGGTCGCCCGTGACGGTGGTCTGGGCCGTAGCCGAACAGCCGTTGGCCCCCGTCACCGTGACCGAATAGGGCCCTGCCGTATTCACCGTAGCCTGATTGGAAGTACCAATCTGGGTAGCTCCGCTGCTGAAGCGGTAGCTGGTGCCCCCCGAAGCGGTTAGGGTCACGCTGCTCATCGAACAGGTGATGGGGCCGTTGTTAGTCAGGCTTGCCGTAGGCAAGGTTTGATTAGCCGTCACGGAGGTAGTGGCACTGGCCGAACAGCCGTTTCCATCGCTCACGCTCACCGAGTAACTACCCGGACTGCTCACCACCCGGGTGTTGCCGCTGCCGGCCAGCACCACTCCACCAGGACTGGTGAAGGTGTAGGAACTGCCCCCCGAGGCCGTCAGGGTGACCGACGTCTGGCTACAGGTCAGGGGACCGTTGTTGGTCAGGCCCGCTATAGGCAGGGCGTTGACCGTCACGGGGGTGGTGGCACTGGCCAGAAAGCCGTTGTCGCCCACCGTCAGGGTGAAGCTCTGGGTGCCGCTGCCGCTGGCTACCAGGCTCTGACTGAAAGCCGAGCCACTGGCCGTGCCACTCAGGGGGCTGCTGCCGTTGGAGAGGGTGAAGGCGTAGGCCCCCGTCACGTTGCCCACCGTAGCGGTGAAACTGATGGGGCTGCCCACGCACACCGTGTTATCCACGGCGGCAAAGCCGGTGATGGTAGGCGTGGCATTCACGGTTAGTACGTAGGTGGGACCCAGGTCAGCGCAGCCGTTGGCATCCTGCCCCCGCACCACCAGCGTGAAGCTACCACCCTGGGTGGGCGTGCCGCTGAGCACGCCCGTCGTGCTCAGGCTCAGACCCGGGGGCAGACTGCCGCTGGCCAGACTGTAGGTATAGGGAGCCACCCCGCCACTGGCCGTGAAGCTCTGGCTGAAGGGGGTATTGATAGTAGCCGTGCTGGTGGCGGGGTTATTCACCGTTACCACCGCCGTGTTGCTCATCACCGTTGTGCTGGTGGTGCTCACGCAGCCGTTGGCGTCGCCCACCGTCACCGAGTAGCTGCCCGCCATACTGACCGTAGCCTGGTTGCTGGTGCCGATCTGGGTAGCCCCCGCGCTGAAGCTGTAGGAACTGCCCCCTGAGGCCGTCAGGGTGACGGAGGTCTGGGCACAGGTCAACGGACCGTTGTTGGTCAGGCCCGCCGTGGGCAGGGCGTTGACCGTTACAGAGGTGATGGCCATGGCCTGGAAACCGTTGTCACCCACCGTTAGGGTAAAGTTCTGGGGGCCATTGCCGCTGGCTACCAGGCTCTGGCTGAAGGCTGTGCCCGTGGCCGTACCACTCAGGGGACTACTGCCGTTGGAGAGAGTGAAGGCGTAGGCGCCCGTCACGTTGCTCACTGTAGCGGTAAAGCTGATGGGGCTACCCACGCAGATGGTGTTGTCGACAGCGGCAAAGCCGGTGATGGTAGGGGGTGGGAGCTGATTCAGCCGCACACTCACAGAATTACTGCTAGCATTTGCGGTTAAGATGTCCAGCCATCGCCGTCTACATCGGCCGCCGCTACACTAAAAGGTTCACCTCCCACGGCTACGTTGGTGGTGCCACTGAAGTTGCCATTGCCGTCATTCAAGCGCACACTCACATTGTTATTGGCTTGATTAGAGGCTAAGAGGTCCAGATCGCCATCCCCATCTACATCTGCTGCGGCTACGCTATTAGGGTTATTACCCACAGCGACCTCGGAGCCGCCACTGAAGATGCCCGTGCCGTCATTAATCCGAACACTTACACCAGGACTGCGTAAATTTGCCGTAAAAATGTCTAAGTCGCCATCGCCGTCCACATCGGCCGCTACAACCTCAGTAGGATTATTTCCCACAGCTACATCGGGAGCGTTGCTGAAACTGCCCGTGCCATCATTGAGCCGCACACTAACATTTTTACCGGCAAAATTAGCTGTTAACAAGTCGAGGTCCCCATCGCCATCCACATCGGCTGCCACTACATCATAAGGGACGAGCCCCACGGGTACGTTGGTGATGCCACTGAAGCTGCCACTGCCGTCATTCAAGCGCACACTAATACCACCATTAGAGCGAGCATTTGCCGTTAGGATGTCCAGATCCCCATCCCCATCCACATCCCCCAACGCCACACTATGAGGATTACTGCCCACGGCGACCTCGGAGCCCACACCGAAGGTGCCATCCCCGTTATTAGGGCGCACACTCACATTGTCACTGTTAGCATTAGCGGTTAAGAAGTCCAAGTCGCCATCTCCATCCACATCCCCCACAGCCACACTTTGAGGAAAACTGCCCACTCCTACGTTGGAACCACCGCTGAACGTGCCTGGGGCCGGAGCAGCGGCCGTGGTAAACTGGTAGACCTGGGCCTTGGCCAGGCCGCTGGCCGTGGTGGCGGTGGCAAAGACCACCTCGCCGGGCTTGAAGTCCGTGTTGGGATTAAACGTAAGTGAATTACCGCTCACCGTAGCAGTTCCGGCTTTCTTGCCCCCGGCCTGCTGGCTATAGACCGTCAGGGCACTGGCGCTGGTGGGGGGTTGGCTCAGGGTAACGGTGACGTTCGTGGCCCGGGCTGCCGTGTTGGCATTGCGCAGGGGCGATAAGGCCGTCAGAGTGCTAGGAAGAATGGGCACAATGACGACCTGGCCATTACCTGACTGCACAAAATACGAATCCGGGATGTGAGTTACGTTGGTAACGTAGGCTGGATCGGTGTACGAACTGCCCCCACCACCACCACCTGGAGAGCCAATCCCTCCCTCTCCCCCGCTACCACCGCCATAGTACCCACCACCACCAGGAATACTTCCTATTGCCACAGACGCATTTCCGCCGGTGGCCAGGGAGCCCGGTTGCCCATTTCTACTCGCTCCTTGTCCGCCTGCGCCACCAGCCGATTGGGTGCCACCGCCCCCTGGCGCAGATCCACCACCCGCTTGACCCTCAAGGCCACCCCCCGCACCACCTTGGCCCCTACTTTGGCCAGAGTTACCGCCCCCGCCACCCCCAGCGACAATGACCCGATTGGTCAGGTCATTTCCATTCAGACGAATATCCGTAGCTCCTCCTCCTCCTCCGCCAAAAGCAGTGGGGAAACCTGCGCCACTTCCCCCCCCGTTGTATCCGCCTGCTAGGGTTTGGGGAGTCCCGCCTATCGTGATCGTCAGCACTTGACCGGGGGTCACTGACAATAGGGCTTCTACTTGGCCCCCTTGGCCGCCAGGGCCTGTGGTAGCATTCCGCCCCTTTGCGCCAACGGCTACAACGGAGAGGCTATAGACACCGGCGGGGATAGTGTAGGTCTGGGCTGAACCGTCTGAACCATTTGTGCCATTGTAGGAAAACGTAACGGGGGCAGGAGAGTGGGTTAGTAACGACAAAACAGCAGCACAAGACTACGGCTCCCTGATTTAAAAAAGGTGCACTATTGTTCCGAAAAGGTGCACTATTGTTCAGCCCCCGGCCAAAAGGCGATAATTTTGGGGCGAAATGCCAAATTCTTCGGAAAACAACCGGCTGAACTACGTGGGATTGTTGAAGCCCACGGCGTAGCCCACCTGCGACACGTTGAGTTTCGTGGTGGTTAACAGCACCTGGGCCTGCCGTAACCGCAGGGCGCGCACGTAGTGACTGAAGGACATCCCCGTCAGGGCCGTCAGCTTTTTGTGAAGGGTAGTCCGGCTCATGCCCAGCTGCTTGCTTATGGGGTGACCCTGCTCGTCGAATTTGAAACCCCAGGGGTCACACCAGAGACTGGTGTACCTTGCAGGTAACCGGTTTTAGTGGTCCTTTGGCTATCGCATTAACCACCGGTAAAAGTTGGGGGCCGATTACGTCTGCGGCCGCTTCGGCATGCGCTCTGCTGTTCCAGACTACCAACTGGCTGAACCGTTGATCGCCTTCTAGACCGGTTATCGTATCGGTTACCGAAATTGTACCTGTCCTCTCGGCCAAGTTGTAGTTTACCGAGTCAACAGTTGCATTAAACTGAACGTAAGTGCGCAACTTGTTTGTATCGGCAAAGCGATGGATATACCGTTCCACTTCTCATACTCCCTGAAGATGCATCCGCGCCTATTGCCGGAAACCGGCCTTGTCGTTGTTGATAAGCAGCCTGATTTCCGGCACGGGATGGTGTAGCGGACTGACTGACGGATTTGCGTTTGGCGCTGGCCTACGTGACCGCGACACCTACCGGGGCCATTGTTTTCCTGGCTGGCTGGGCTACGGATAAAGGGAGCCGGATACAGAAGGTCGTGCCTTTGCCCGCGCTACTACCAACTGACATAGTTCCCTGCAACACCTCAACCAGGTCCCGCACCAGGGCCAGTCCGGCACCCGTTCCTTCGTAAGTCCGGTCCACCTTGCCGTCTGCCCGATAAAACCGGTTAAAACCAGGCGGTAGCGTAGCGGGGGAAAGCCCGATTCCCGTATCGGATACGCTGACCTGTACCGAACCGGCTGCCAGCAGAACATCCATGCCTACCTCGTGGCCCGAGGGCGTAACCGTAAAGGCGTTGGCCAGTAGGTTGGTCACTACCTTCTCCACCTTATCCCGGTCAAAACGGGCCCAGTATTCGGGTTCGTTCTGGGTAAAGGAAAAGTGAATCCGGCGGGTATCGGCCAGCGCCTGGAATGAACCAGCCAGGGTCCGGAAAAAGGCAGCAATGTCGTCCGGTTCGGGTTGGGCTTTCGGTTGGCCGGCCTCCAGTTTGCTTATATCGAGCAGTTGATTGATCAGTCCCAGCAGCCGGTTGCTGTTGCGTTCCATCATGGGGAGCATCGGCTCATCGGGAAATCGCTTTCTCAACTCCGATAGTGGACTGATAATCAGGGTAAGGGGCGTGCGTAACTCGTGGGATATACTGGCAAAGAAGTTGGTTTTCAGCACGCCCATTTCCTGTAACTTGTCGACTTCCACTTTTTTCAGCATCAGGGCATTGGCGGTGGCAATCCGTTCCTTCATGTGCGTCTGCACAAACCGTCCCAGCACCAGCGACATGACCACCATTTCGATACTAAGCGCCAGCACGGGCAACTGGCTAAGCAGGGGGACGTAGGTAATTATCCGCAGAGTTGCCATCTGGTAAAAGGCAAATGGGATGATACACAGCGTCATGGGCAGCACGAAATACGGCGAGGGTTGCCTGCCCATGGTCCAGACAAACACCGCACCAATAAAAAACAGCCCATACGTAGCCAGCGTCAGGGTGGCATAAAACGCACTAATGGACGCATTCTGAACGGACAAAGGCAAAAAGACCCCTATCAGACTAAGGCCCATAACCAACAGCAGCGACCACCGAAGCGGCTTAAAGAACGGCTGCCCATCCAGCAGGCTATACATCCAGACCGCCAGCCCCATGGGTAGCAGGCGTACCATTCCATGCTGCATCCAGTCCAGCAGATTAGGATAATTGACCAGAAAAAGGGAGAACACTCTGGCCCGGACCAGCGTTGCCGTGTAGAGCAGAAAAGTACAGAGGGTATAAAACCGGAAGTGCGGATCAGGAATGAAGCGGATCAGCACAAAACTGTTCAAAACGCGCAGGATAACCAACCCCAGAAACAGCCAGATAACGAACACAACAACCTGCTGTTTGCTCAGGTGGTAGTATTCGTCCCAAACCGTTACGTTACCGTGCATACTCAGGCTACTTTCGATACGAAGGAAAACCGTTACGGGCTGGTTGGTGGGGAAGGTAGCCCGAAAAAACGGGGCTGTGGCAAAAAAGCCCTGATTCCCGTAGGGCCGTTTAAGCCCACTTTGCTGGTGTATTACCTGCCCGTTCGGATAAACCACATACAGGTCTGCGTAATCAAGCGAGAGGGCATCCGGCAGGCCGAGCAGCCAGTGCTTTTGGTTTGCCCTACTGTGGTTGGTCACCTCAAACCGAAACCAGTAAGCACTGCTGGTAAAGCCGTACTGAAATTTTTCGGAATGGCTGGGCAAAAAATCAGTGCGTTGCCGTACCTGAGCGAACGTTAACCGGGCCGTTTTATCTTCCAGCAGAGACAGCCTGCGCCCAACGGGAACAAAGCGGGTTGTATCCTGCAACAAAACAGCAGGCGGAATTGCCTGACCGCTACTAACTAGCACAGGAAAGCAGAACAGTAACAGGAAGGCGCAGAAAATGATACGCATAAGGCGAATACGGTAACAAATTACTAAAGTAACCCTACCCCATAGTACACACCACAAAAATTCGGCCAGAAAAATCAATGGCTTATCCGGCCTTACCGCATCATTCGGCCCCTACGGCAACTGCGTTTTCGTTCCGCTGGAAAAATCCCCTGCTACCGGTGTGCCAGCGAGCAAAAAAAACGGCTTTGGAGGGCCAAAAACGGGTTTATTTGTCAATCAGACCGAAAATTAAGTACCTTGCATTTTCGATCTTCCCGTGTGTATGACCGACCGTAAATTTCCCATTGGCCCCTTTGTGACGCAGGAACACTACACCCCGGCCGAAATCACCGGCCTGCTCCAAACCATCGACCGCAGCGTTGGTGAGTACCAGCCGCTTGTCGGGTCACTTCCCCCCGCCGACCTGCTGAAGCGGTATCGGGAGGGTAGCTGGACGGTACAGCAACTGGTTCACCACGTGGCCGATATCCACCTGCTGCACTTTCTGCGGATGAAGAAAGCCCTGACCGAACCCGATTACACGGACGTTACCCTGATAAACATGGACGGCTGGGCCAGAACAGCGGACGGGCTGGAGGCACCCGTAGCCGATTCCCTGCTGATGCTGGATGGCATTAACCGGCGTTATCTGTACCTGGCCCGGTCACTGACAGAACCGATGCTGGCCGTAACGTACCATCATCCCGTTCGGCAACGGCTTTTCAATCAGGCGCAGGCGCTGGCCATGTCGGCCTGGCACGTGCAGCATCACCTGGCGCATATCCGGCTGGCCCTCGCTTAAAAACAACAAACATACCCTTCTCTCTATCAGACCCGTTTCCAGTCCGGAAACCATCCCTCATGCCCAACCCTGTATCCGTTACCCAGGCCGAACCGGCCGTTGCCCAGCCCGCTCCCATTAAACGGCTTCTCTCCCTCGATACCCTGCGGGGCTTCGATATGTTCTGGATTATGGGGGGTGAAGAGCTATTCCACGTACTGGCCAAAACTACCGGCTGGGGCTGGGCTGAGAGCGTGGCCCATCAGTTCTCCCACCCGGACTGGAACGGCTTCCGGGCGTACGACCTCATCTTTCCCCTGTTTCTGTTTATGGCGGGCGTTTCCACGCCGTTCTCCATTGGGAGTCGGCTGGCAAAAGGGGATGACAAAGCCCTGATTGCCCGGAAAATTATCAGCCGGGGTCTCATTCTGGTGGTGCTGGGTATTATTTATAACAACGGCCTGTTTACCAAAGCCTTCCACGACATGCGATTTCCGAGCGTGTTGGGCCGCATTGGGTTGGCAGGTATGTTTGCCCAACTCATTTATCTCTACGCCCGGCCGCGCACCCAATACGGCTGGTTTGTTGGAATTTTACTGGGTTACTGGGCCTGTATGATGCTGATTCCGGTACCCGGCTGTGGGGCGGGTGTGCTCACAATGCCCTGCAACCTGGCCAGCTACATTGACCGAATGGTGGTGCCGGGACATCTGTACAAAACCATCCACGACCCGGAAGGGTTGTTTTCGACCATACCCGCCATTGGCAACGCCCTGCTCGGCATTTTTGCGGGTATGTTTCTGCAAAAGTCAGTCAAAACCGGAAACCGGAAAACGGCCTGGCTGCTGGGGGCGGGGGCGGGCCTGGTGCTACTCGGTTACCTCTGGAATTTCGTGTTTCCCATCAATAAAAACCTCTGGACCAGTTCTTTTGTGCTGATAACGGGCGGACTGAGTTTACTGCTGCTGGGCCTGTTTTACTGGATTATCGACGTGAAAGGAATAAAAGGCTGGACGTTTTTCTTCACCATCATCGGCATGAATTCCATCCTGATTTACCTGGCAGGTGCGTTCATCGACTTCGAGTATGCGGCCCGCTTCTTTTTTGGCGGCCTGCTCAGCCTGTCTTCGTCCGATGTGGTAACGGGCCTTGGCGGAGTACTGGCGTTTCTGGCCGTGAAGTGGCTGTTTCTTTACTTTCTGTACCGCAAAAAAACGTTTCTGCGGGTGTAGTTACGGGAGTATCATCGGGCGAAACAAACAGCACCGGCAACAGACTGGCATACCGGTTGACACCCACTTTCTATTGACTTTTCTTCGGAAAAACCTGGTGCGTGTTGGCCCAATCGCGCCAGTGCTGCTGCAAATCCGCGAGTAGCGCTGGCTGGCTTTTAGCCTCATCACGGGCTTCGATAGGGTCGGTGATGACGTTATAGAGTTCCCAGGTTTCTTTTTTGAGGTGATAGATAGCCTTCCAGTCGCCTTTCCGAACCGCCCCGTACCATTCGTGTTCCCAGTACATGTATTCCGGGTCGGGCTGGTTGCCGGTTTTGAACGTGGGCAGCAAACTCCGCCCCGACAGGGGCGTGATGGACTGGCCATTATGAAACGTTTTGGGGTAGGTAGTACCCGTCAGGTCCAGAATGGTAGGCATCAGGTCCATGATGTGGCCTTTTACCGGCGTAATCGTTCCCCGCTGCGACTTGATGCCGTCCGGATAATGGGCGATAAACGGCGCGCGCATCCCGCCCTCAGACGGTTTGACTTTATACTCGAACAACGGCGTGTTGGAGGAGTTGGCCCAGCCAATGCCATAGGAAACCGGCCCTGAAAAATCAGGCTCGTTGATGAGTGCCATGGGCCGACTACCTAACTCATCGTACGTTTCGGCGCAGGCTCCGTTGTCCGATAAAAAGATAATCAGGGTGTTATCAAACTGCCCCCGTTCTTTCAGCGTAGCAACCAGTTTACCCACGTTCTGGTCGAGGGACGATACCTGAGCGGCATAGACGGCCATACGATAGGCGGTGCTGTCTTTTTCTCCGGCGGAAAGTTCTGCCCAGGGCCGCACCCGGTTGTCGCGGGCCGACACGGGGGTACCGGACCTGAAGAGGCCCATTTTCTGCTGCCGGGCCAGCCGCTGCTGCCGCATCACATCCCAGCCCGCACTGTACTTTCCGTTGAATTTCGCAATGTCGGCTGGTTTGGCGTGGAGGGGCCAGTGGGGCGCGTTGAAGGCCAGGTACAGAAAAAATGGTGCTTTATCTTTCTGTTCCTGTAGGAAGCGGACGGCATAGTCGGTGAAGGCGTCGGTCGTATAGTAATTCGGGTCGGTGGGCGGGTCGAGGGGTTGGTTGTCTAATGTTAGTCCGCGCCCACCCTGCGGTTTTAAATAACTGGTAGCTCCGGCCAGGATACCGTAGTACCGGTCGAACCCCCGTTGCAGCGGCCATTTTTCTTTACCGTGCATGCCTACGTGCCATTTACCGGCCATGTAGGTATGGTAGCCATTGGTTTTGAGGGCTTCGGCAATGGTTACGCAATTCCGGTTCAGAAACCCCTGATAGCCGGGTGTTCCCCAATGAAAAGCATCCGGGCGTTCGGGGTCTTCAGACATTTGCCCGATGCCGGCCTGATGCGAATATAAACCCGTGAGCAGACTGGCCCGCGTGGGGCAGCAGCGGGCGTTGTTGTAAAACTGCGAAAACCGCAGGCCGTTTTTGGCCAGGGCGTCGAGGTTGGGCGTGGGAATTTCTCCGCCGTAACTTCCAATGTCGCTCCAGCCCATGTCGTCGGCCATGATGATGACCACGTTGGGCCGCTGAGCCTGGATTGATACGGCTGAGCGGCAAAGTAAGAATAGGGTAATCAGGATAATTCTCATGGCGGAAGTGTATCGTTTTATAAGAGAAGGGTGTTTTTTGTTTCTCAGGGGCTCCCTCCGTCGTTGCGGAAGTTGCAGCGTTCGGGAGTGGTTATTCAGGTCGCCGGTAAACGTAACCACACGATTAGTCAGGAACCGGCACAAAGAGTCAGAAACCTGGTGTTTAAGCTAAAAATCAATTATATGTCTGCACAAAAGTGCAAATTCAGCCAGGCGATTATCGCTAAATTGATAAAGCATTTCACTGAACTATGCTACCCCATCCATCGGCGGTTCGACCGATTAAGTAACGCGTTGATAGACCAATCAACGCTGTGGGGCAACCTGAGGCATTTATTCTTTACAAACCTTACCGTTAAGTAATTACGCGAATTTAACCACTTGCTTTCCAGACTATTTTATCAAACTTTGTTTGAGAGAGTCAGGCACTATTGATGCCCTGTCATTTTAGAGGTGACTTTGCCCTCAAAATTGATTCGAGTCATACAAGCATCGAAATTGACTGCTTCTGCACCTATTCGAACGGCAAAATTATCACTAGCGGTACATGGTCATCAACAGCAGATGATTTCTTAAAAGTGAGTAGACCCTACTAGCTCAAACCAGTTTCGCGGTAGAAAGGAGGCTTTGTGTCAGCTACCCCTTACTTATAGCTCGGATGGCGTGTTTACGTTGCCAGATTTTGAGGAGCAACAAAATTTACCACAGCACTTTTTGCCCGGCGAAAGTTTACCAGATAGGCCGATAGAGCATCAGGGTAGTTTGAGCGTTTGAACTCCAAAATCAGCTGCTCAGGACCCACTTTTGTGAACCGTTGAGCAACCCATATAAGTCAACAATTCCCTATTCATAGCCACCTATTTTAACAAGTTCACCCATGAAACATTTATAGGATACGCCCCTGAAGGGTTTGTACGTACAGTACGGTTGTGGCCTAACGACACCGAAAGAGTGGATTAACTTCGATACTTCGCCCACACTTCGGGTCCAGAAGATACCGGTATTAGGGCCATTGATTAAAAAAAAGCTTTACTGCGTTTTCCCCAACAATGCCCTCGTTGGCGACATTATAACGGGGTTACCGATACCGGCAGATTCCTGCCTGGGCGTTTACAGCTCACATACGTTAGAGCACCTAAGCCTCAGCGATTTTCGGAAGGCTCTGAAAAATACGTATACCATACTACAACCCGGTGGGTGGTTTCGATGCATCGTTCCTGACTTAGAGACGTATACCCGCCAGTACATTGCGGAGCTCGAATCAGGTGATGTAAAAGCCAGTCACCGGTTTTTATCGCCCTGGGGTGAACGTACAATGCTGGGTGCCGAGAATCGCCCACGGGGAGTAAAGGGCCTGCTAAAGTCCTTGCTGGGCAATTCGAACCATCTTTGGATGTGGGACCACTGCTCATTAGCCAACGAGTTGCGGGATACCGGATTCACCCATATCCGTGCCTGTACGTTCAATGACTCGGCAGACCCAATGTTTCGGCATGTAGAAGACCCTGCCCGTTTTCAGTCGGCGGTGGCCCTGGAGTGCTCAAAGTGACCAGATGGGGGCGTATGCTACCGGTTGAGTTGAACGGCGGTTAGTGGCTGCAACACCGTAGCTTCCTTCGGGACAATGTATGGAAGCATTAATACCCATAAATCAATCGGCCAAAATGCTTTACCTGTTTCACGAATAAGCCGCTACCCGAAACGCAGTCATGGTTCGTGACACCAGGTAACATACGGGTCATTGTCCTATTTTGACCGGAAAATGCCACGCAGGGGCGCAACTGCTGGACCGGAGTTTTGAGCTAAATTTTCAGGAAGGATTTGTCGAATACGTAATCAATTTAAACTGGTTGGTCAGGTCCGTCAACGATTGTTCTACCCCCATGCGCTCCAGCGAGGAAGCACCCACAAAGCCATGGGCGGATGTGTGTTCCAGCATCATGCGAACATCGTCCGGCGTGTTGATGGGGCCGCCGTGCGCCAGAAAAAAAGCGTCGGGATTGCTCTCTCTGGCAGCATCAATTATTGCCTGGGTGCGCTCAACGGCCTCATCCATGGAGCAGGAGGCATCCACTACGCCAATGGAGCCGCCAACGGTGGTCCCTACGTGGGCAATGATGGCATCGGCCCCGGCTTCGGCCATTTGCCGGGCCTCGTGCGGAGTGGCTACGTACACAATGGAAAACAACTCCATTTTGCTGGCCAGCCGTATCATCTCCACTTCTTTGTCGAAGCCCATGCCGGTTTCTTCCAGTACCTGCCGGAAGTGCCCATCCACAATGGAGTGCGTCGGGAAGTTGTTCACGCCCGAAAAGCCCATCTCTTTCACTTTAAGCAGATGATGCCACATCCGCCGACGCGGGTCTGAGCCGTGTACCCCACAAATAACCGGAATCTCTTCCACGACGGGCAGCACCTCAAATTCGCCGATTTCCATGGCTACGGCATTGGCATCACCATAGGCCATCAGACCCGCCGTGGAGCCGTGCCCCGACATACGAAAACGACCGGAGTTGTAAATAATAAGCAGGTCGGCCCCGCCTTTTTCGATGAATTTAGCGCTGATACCGGTTCCCGCACCAGCGGCAATAATGGCTTTGTTCTGGTTCAGGGTAGCCTGTAACCGGTCTCTTACTTCCTGCCGGGTGTAGGGGTTTCCTTTCCCCGTCCATGGGTTTGGCATACTGTAGTGGTTTGGTGTTGTTAACGTCTAGTTAGTTTCAGCGGCCGGTTTCCGTTGCTTCATCAGCGCAAGCAGGCAACCGACCAGCAGGTTTGAAAAAACCGTATCATTGATGTGAGCCGCTGATTCGATTAGATTCACCGTTGCCGCTATATTGTTTTTTATGGCCCTGAAAAGTGCCTCATCGGCAGCAGGCCAGTAGAAAACGCCACCTTCTGCATCAATCTGTGAAATACCGTTCATGGGTAAAACTACCGTTACGGGTCCGGTAGACTGGCTGACTTTTTGCGCCAATCGAATACCCAGTTCGTTGTTTTCTGCCTCGTTGGTTCGCATCAGTGTTACGTCCGGTGCCCAACTGTACAGCATTCGGTTCCGGTACGCAACGGGCACCGTATCGGGCTGGCCAAAATTAACCATGTCCAGACACCCCGGCACCACCACCGCTGGAATACCCAGGTGGGCAGCCGCCAGCAGCCGCTCTGGTCCGGCACTACAAATACCCCCGCACAGGTCGTCGGCCAGTTCGGTAGTGGTGACGTCCAGAACGGCATCAAAATAGCCCTCCCGAATAAACGCTTCCATCGTTTTACCACCCACGCCCGTAGCATGAAAAGCCAGTACCTCGTAGCCCTGTTTCTGCAAAAGAATCGTGCATTGCGCAACGCAGGCAGTTGTATTGCCGAACATACTAATGGCAACCCGGCCTGCTGACGTTGGTTGGCCCGCTGTAGTGTCAACATTCGCCATGGCGCATATGGCTGCGCCTGCCTGCTCAATCAACGGGGTAATAATACTGTTCAAACCGGCAATATCCACCACCGACGACATGAGGGTGATGTCTTTCTGACCAACCTGTCGGGATAAATCTTTGGCTGCCAGCGTGGTCAGGCACAGTTTCGGAATACCGAACGGTACCACCTGCATGGCCAGCAGCGTAATGAACGTACCACCTCCACCACCCATACCAATAACGGCTTTTATCCGGCCGGTATCAACCAACTGCTTCGTAATGACCGCGGCTCCCCGACCCATCACGTCGATGGCCAGGCCTCTGTCCTGCCGGTTTCGGAGATAGTCAAGTGTATAGTTTGCGGCCTGAGCAACGGCACTGGCTTCATACTCTACGGGAAACGCTGTGGTACTGTCCATAACACCCGTGTTAATAGCAATGACCTGTTCTCCCCTTGCCAGGATACAATGTCGCAAATGGGCAAAAAGGGCTCCTTTCGTATCGAAACAGCCAATCAGTAAAATATGCTGGTTCATGGTGGGTTTCGGTTTTTGTGCGCTCGTTGACTGCCTGTGCCGGGGCGGTTAATGGAATGGCGCAGGCCGCCAGTTGAGGCTGTAAGGAATCCGGGCCGGCAAATTAAACGGTATCCTCCCCTATTACCTGTTATTCGTCTATACTTCCTCTCAAGCCTTTGAGCTAACGGGGAAAGACGCTTCAATGCCCAGGTTCTTGCGGAGTTCAGCCACCGTTTTTAGCAGGTCGTCCATATTGTTTTGCAACGCCGGGGTGAGCGGCTCCACCACCCGGCGGGTTTTCAACGTAATGGGAAGTCCCTGCTTTTTCAGGCTGTACTTGGCAATGGTTGGGTAGGCCGTATGCACCAGATCCATACTGTCGGTTAAAAACTGTTGTACCTCGTTCACGCCATCCTGACGGGCGGCATCATCGAAATGGGTACAAAGCCAGGTGATGAGTTCCGGAAAAATATTACCCTGAATGCAGCACAAACCAGCTGCCCCCGCCCGCAGTGACGACACAGCGTTGACCATGTAGGCATCGTACAGCGCAAAATTATAGCCACGCGCCACCGCTAACCGACGGCTCACCTCGTCGGCATCCAGGCACGTATCCTTGTGGTACACCAGCCGACCCGTAGGCAACAATTCCCTTAGTATATCACTGTTAATGAGTCGCTTGTAGGGTACCGGACACTCGTAGAATCCCAGCGGGATGGCTTCGGTCAGAGCCATCAACTGGTGCATCCGGTCCAGGAAAACGGCATCGCTCTCGGCCTCACTTGCCAGGTGACTCGTAATCACGATGACGGCCTGTACGCCGGTGTCGTAGATACGTTTGACAAAATCGGCCTGCTGCGCAATGGACCCGCCAAACGTACCCGTAGCGACTACCGGCACCTGACCACCCGCCCGCTCCACTACCTGTTTGGTAATAGACAGCCGTTCCGAATCGGTCAGCTCGTACATCTCGCTGGACAAACAATTGGCAAACAAACCCGCAGCCCCCGACGCGATGTAGTAATCGGTTAGATGGGCCAGACCCGGCGAGTCGATGGCACCCGATTCCAGGAAGGGTGTGAGCATGACGGGGATAAAGCCGCGCGGCAATGTGTCGGCGGTGTGATTGGAGGGAGTCATAGCAGTAGGATTCGAAAATACGGGAGTTGATAGAGGAGAAAATTCAATTTGTGAGACTACGGTGCGGTGGTGTTGTCGGTACCGGTTCGCCTTTTCTGGAGCGCAGTTTCGTGAGCAGCAGACCGACCAGAAAAATAGTAAGCGTGCCAATTACCATCGTCATGTTCTGGTTGAGCGGGTTGCGTAAATAAGTATACTCAGCGGGTAACTGACCCGAAAACGTTAGCCAGACAATAACCAGCACACCCACAACCGTGGCAGTAAAGGCTTCGGCGTTGCGGGTTTGCCGGGAAATGATACCCAGCAGAAATAACCCCAGCATCCCCCCGGCAAAGATACCGGACAGCAGCCACCAGACGTCCAGCACACTCTTCACGCCAATCATGGCAATGCCGGTGAGCATCCCGAAAACGCCAAACAGGGTGGTCGCGATGTACAAAAGCCGCAGCGAGTTTTTGGCCGACAGGTTAGGGTTGATGTACCGCTGGTAAATATCCATCGAGAAAACGGTGGCCGACGCGTTCATGCCGGAACTGATGGTACTCATGGCCGCCGACATAATGGCCGCTACGATGAGGCCCAGCAAACCCGCCGGTACTTTATTGACCATAAAATGGGGCATTACCTTATCGCCGATATCGGCTGCGCTGAGCGTACCGGCCAACTGACGGATAGCTGCCTGACTCCCGGCAGGTAACCGTTCGGTGGCTACCTGTAGCCGGACGGCGTCCATCAAATCGGGGTTGGTCTGGTAATAAGCATACAGGGCGGAGCCGATGAAAAAGAACAGCAGCGAGATAGGTACGTACAGATAAACGCACAGCCAGACCGACCGGGCGGCTTCGTTGATAGACGTAGTCGTGTGGTACCGCTGCACGTAGTTCTGGTCCATGCCGAAGTTGTTGAGATTCATAAAAAAACCATACAGCAACACCACCCAGAACGTGGGTTGGGTAAAATCAGGGGCGAAACTGCCGAGGCTGAATTTGTTGTCGGTCGTACCAATATCCATGATGTGACTCACTCCGCCGGGCATTCCCTGCACCACCAGCCACAGGATGATTACAGCCCCCGATGTTTTCACGACGCCCTGCACCACTTCCGTCCAGATAACGGCTTCCATGCCACCCAGTACGGTATAAATAATGATGCAACTGCCCACCACCAGCATGATAGTCGCCATGGGGTAGCCGGTCAGGGCCTGCAAACTGAGGGCAATACCAAAGAATATGGACCCCATGCGGGCCAGTTGGGTCAGCAGAAAGCAAACCACGGCGTAGGTTCTTGCCCAGGGCCCAAACCGGTGTTCCAGATGCGTGTAGGCCGATACTTCGCCCGTGTGGCGGTAGAACGGAACAAAAAATCGGGTGGCTACCCAGGCTGCCAGTGGCATAGACAGGCTAAAGACAAACGAGTTCCAGTTGGCCCCGAAGGCTTTTCCCGGCACCCCCAAAAACGTGTTGCTGCTCAGGAAAGTAGCATACAGCGACATGCCAATGGCCCAGCCCGGAATCCTGCCCGACGCCGTAGTAAACTGGTCGGCACTCCCCGTTTTTCGGGAGAAATAGACACCAACGGCAATCATACCGGCCAGATAAACCAGTATAACCGACAAGTCAAGCGCAGGTAATGTTTTCATGGCTGTAGGCTCTCACTGACCGAAGTTGCCGGATAAATTATCCGATTATGGACGAAAGATACTAGTTAACTTCTGATGTCAATCGGCGAAGCAGGACACATAGGTATGACTAATAGGATAGTTTTTTAACTTTGTTAATAAAGTTATACGCGATTCAACAGGTTTACTTCTCAACAATTACCGCATTAGTGTACTAAATTATCAAGTTGGCTTAGTTGAATAGGAAGGCACCTTTTCACAGGGTTTTCATTGACATGCTGGCTACGCAACGGTGAGTTTATTATTATCGCCTTTTTAACGGGGTCTGCACGAATAATAGCCGATGGTTTCGCGTAACAATTTCGTTATATGATAAGTTGTTTACTGATTACCCCCTCCCAGAAACAACCTCTCTCAACAGACTAACGCCACAACGGCACGTCCAAAAACCGGCATGATGAACGGAGATGAAAAACACCAACTAACCGAAGACGAAAAGAAACTCTTCGAAGACCTGATGCCGGAGGACCTCAACGACATCCTGGATACGGGTGTCAACCGGCGGCATTTTCTGAAATTGATGACGCTGGCCGGTGGTGGCATGCTGGCGGCTCAGTCGGCGGTGGCCGAGCAGGTTTTTACCCGCCCCCACAGCATTCCACTGGACACGGCTCCCCTGGCCGCTATCGAAAACGGGGTCGACGTGTCATTCCGTGTCAATGGTGCGGCCCGAAAATTAACGGTCGATTCCAGAATGACGCTGCTGGACACCCTGCGCGAACGGCTCGCACTGACCGGCTCTAAAAAAGGATGCGACCACGGGCAGTGCGGGGCCTGTACGGTTATTGTGGACGGGCAGCGGGTATTGTCCTGCCTGACGCTGGCAGCCAGTTGCGAGGGCCGTTCCGTTAAAACCATCGAAGGCGTGGCCCAGGGTAATGACCTGCACCCGATACAGGCCGCTTTTCTGAAACACGACGGGTTCCAGTGCGGCTTCTGTACCCCCGGCCAGATCTGCTCGGCGGTGGCCCTGATGGACGAAGCAAAACGGGGAGATGCCAGCTACGTGACCGAAAACGTTCGCCGGAAAGCCGGGCCGGTTCAACTCTCCAACGAAGAGATCCGGGAGCGGATGTCGGGGAATATCTGCCGGTGCGGTGCCTACCCCAATATTGTGGCGGCCATTCAGGAAGTACACAGCGGCGAACCCGTAGAACAAACCTGGCACTTCGCCGACTAACGCCTTTCACCTTATGAGACCATTTAAATACACGTCCGCCACCGATATTTCTTCGGCCGTAAAAGGGCTGGCGGGGAAGCCAAACGCCAAATTTCTGGCGGGAGGCACCAACCTGCTCGACCTGATGAAGGAGGATGTGGAACGGCCCGATGAACTAATTGACATCAACCGACTGCCCCTCACTAACATCAAAACCATCACCATCGGTACCAACCAGGGTGGCCTTTCCATTGGTGGTCTGGGTAAGAATACCGACGCGGCCAACCATCCACTGGTTCGCCAGCAGTACCCGTTGCTGACCCAGGCTATCCTGGCCGGTGCATCCGGGCAGATACGGAACATGGCGACCAATGGTGGTAATTTGCTGCAACGGACCCGCTGCCCCTACTTCTACGAGGTGTCCATGCCGTGTAACAAACGGGAGCCGGGTACGGGCTGTAGCGCCCTGCAGGGCGTCAACCGGCTGCACGCTATTTTTGGCTGGTCGGAGAAGTGCGTAGCGGTTTACCCGTCCGATATGTCGATAGCCCTGGCCGCGCTGGATGCCGTCGTAACCGTCAGGAATGCCAGCGGACAGGAACGGGCTATTCCCTTTGCCGATTTCCATCGGCTACCCGGCGATACGCCCGAAAAAGAAACCAGCCTGAACCCGGGTGAACTCATCACGGCCATCGAACTGCCCAAAAACAACTTTGCTAATCATTCCTATTACCTGAAAGTGCGCGACCGTGCTTCATACGCGTTTGCCCTGATTTCGGTAGCTGCTGCGCTGGAACTGAATGGGAATAAAATCAGCAAGGCCCGCATTGCGATGGGTGGGGTGGCGCATAAGCCCTGGCGCGTGCTGAAAGCCGAGCAGCTGCTCGTCGGGAAAGAAGCAACTGAAGCGAACTTCCGGTTGGCAGCCACGGCCGGGATGGCGGATGCCCGCCCCCTGGAGCATAATAAATTCAAAGTAGAACTGGGCAATCGGAGTATTGTCCTGGCCCTGCAACAAGCCCTGAACGGCAGCAAGTCCTGATTTAATCATTCAATGCCATGCGCGAAAAAGACAAACTAGTCGGTACACCCGTCAGTCGTATCGACGGTATTCTAAAAGTGACGGGTAAAGCAGATTATTCGGTAGACCACCCGATTAAGAATGCCGCCTACGCCATTTTGTTCAAGAGTACTATTGCCGCCGGAACCATTACGAACATCGACTCGGCAGAAGCCGAAAAATCGCCGGGTGTGCTGGCCGTTATCACGCATAAGAATGCGCCCAAACTAAACGTGAAAGGCGGCATTCGGGGGGGAGCGATGTTGCAAAGCCCTGCAATCGAGTTCTACGGCCAGAACATCGGTATCGTCGTGGCAGACACATTCGAGCAGGCCCGCCATGCCGCACACCTCATAAAAGTTGACTACGACAAAAAGACGCCGAAAGCTGATTTCGACAAACTGGCCAGCGAGGCTAAACCCCCGAAAGACAATCATGACGAGAAGTGGGGCGATGCAAAAGCGGCACTCGGCACGGCCAGCTATACCGTTGAAGAGACTTACTCCACCCCCATTGAGCACCATCATCCCATGGAACCCCACGCGGCCATTGCCGAATGGACGGGCAACCAGGTGACGCTTTACAGCAGCGCCCAAATCGTAAACGGCGCGCAGAACGCAGCGGCTGCCACCCTAAACCTTAGCCCGGAAAACGTCCGAATCGTTTCACCGTACATTGGGGGCGGGTTCGGCTCAAAAGGGGGCCAGTGGGCCAATTTGGTGCTCACGGCCGTAGCGGCCAAAGTGGCCAACCGCCCGGTAAAACTGGCGTTGACCCGCAACCAGATGGTTAATTCGGTTGGGCTACGCCAGCAAAATTTCCAGAAGGTAAGTCTCGCGGCAACAAAAGAAGGCAAATTGACCGCGCTGGCGCACGAAATTACGACCCACTGCGCCATTGACACGGAGTTTGTGGAGCCCTGCGGAGACTGTTCCAAAATCATGTACGACACCCCCAACGCGCTCATTACGTATAAGGTGGTACCCATGAACGTTATCCTGCCGACCTACACCCGTGGTCCGGGAAAATCGACGGGCAGCTTTGCCCTTGAATCGGCGGTGGATGAACTGGCGTACAAGCTGAAGATGGACCCCATCGTGTTTCGCATTAAAAACGAACCGGCAAAAGACCCGTCAAACGGCAAACCCTGGTCGTCGCGAAAAGCGGTGGAGTGTTTACAGGCGGGGGCCAAAGCTTTCGGCTGGGATAAGCGTAAGATGGAACCCCGGCAAAATCAGGATGGTGATTACCTGATTGGCTACGGCGTAGCGGCTGGCACGTATCCGGCGCACCAACGGCCAAGTTCGGCCATCGTAAAGCTAAACCGGGAGGGCAGTACCGTTACCGCCATTGTAGAACTGGCCGCGGCCGACCTGGGAACGGGTACCTATACCATACTGGCCCAAACCGCGGCTGACGCGCTGGACCTGCCCATCAAAAATGTAACTGTTCATATTGGTGACTCAGACCTGCCGCCAGCCGCCGGGTCGGTGGGTTCGGTAGGCGCCACCAGTTACGCCAACGTGGTGAACGATGCCTGCATCAAGCTTACGGATGAGTTGATTGCCAAATCAGGCAAGCAATACTACGCCCGCCCTACCGCTTCGCAGTTGATGGTGTCGGAAAAGATACCTACGCACCAAACAAGGGTGGATTCCAAGCCACTGGCGAGCGCGGAGGAATACTCGGCCCATAGTTTCAACGCGAATTTCGCCGAAGTCCGGGTCAATAAGTTAACGGGTATGGTCCGGGTTTCCCGGTTTCTGGCCGTAACGGGAGCGGGCAAAATACTGAATCCCAAAACGGCCCGGTCGCAGATAATCGGTGGTAATGTATGGGGCATCGGCATGGCCTTAACCGAAGAATCGGTGCTCGACCCGCGCTGGGGCAATTTCGTGACCCGGTCATTGGCAGATTATCACGTTCCATCCAATCTGGACATTGGCGACCTGGACGCTATCTTTATTCGGGAAGAAGATACCCTCGCCAACAAGATGGGGATAAAGGGAATCGGGGAAGTGGGTATCGTGGGAGTAGCAGCCGCCGTTGCCAATGCGGTGTTCAACGCCACCGGCAAGCGCGTTCGGGAGCTACCCATCACACCCGACAAGCTGTTATGAGGTTGACGGGTGTTCTTCGGTGTATTCATTCAGCCCCTTCAGGCGTTTCAGGAAGCTCCTTATCCCTATCAGTAAAACCAAAACACCTACCGGAATAAACAGGATGAAAACCACGCGTAGAGACGGAGAATCCAGGTATTCGGCGAATCCCGTTCCACTGGCAATCAGCCCTAAAGCCGTTCGGACGTAGGCTAACAGTGTGCGTTCGTTGGCCAAACGGGTTCGGTCGGCGGCTAGCTGTTCCGTTAGTGTCAACGGGTGTCGGACAGGGTTGTTGGATTGGCTCATTCTTGTTGGACGTAGTTTATGCTTTATTCGGCGCATAGTAAGTTACGTTGACCAATTCACCAAATAAGGCCGGTAAATTCACTAGAATGGCAGCCGAAAAATCAAACGGGGGTTGTATACCCTTCGTTAAATCCCGGAAGGGCCATTCAGCCCCGGTACACTTTTGAGTAATTTAGTCCCCTGTCGACCTTACTTAGTCAAACTAACAATGACTATGAAAACTCTTTTGACACTAGCGACCCTTTGCGGCCTGGCATCGGCAGGTATGGCCCAAACGCCCGCTGTTCCATCGCCCGATATACAAATCAAAACCGCTTTACTAGCTGCCCCGGCCGACAAGCGCGACGCAGCGATGGTGTATGGCTACTCCCCTAAAAATGAATTTGTTGTTTTACGCAAAGGCACCAACGAACTGGTTTGTCTGGCCGATGACCCAACGCAAAAGGGGCTGAGTGTGTCCTGCTACCACAAAGACCTGGAGCCCTTCATGGAACGGGGCCGCGTGCTGAAAAAGGATGGCAAAAAAGCCCCGGAAATACTAGCCATGCGCGAGCAGGAGGTGAAGGATAAGAAGCTGATGATGCCGGAGCACCCATCAACCCTGTATTCCTACTCGGCCAAGGATGAGCAGTACGACGCGGCCACCGGCAATGTAAAAGATGGCTACCTGCGCTACGTAGTCTACATCCCCTACGCTACCGCCGAAAGCACCGGACTACCCCTGAAACCCGAAGCACCGGGAATGCCCTGGATTATGGACCCCGGCACCCACCGGGCACACATCATGATAAATCCCCCCGTGTCGGCAACAGCCACAAAGTAACAGCTAACCAAAAACGAATGCGTAACCTACGCATTCGTTTTTGGCTCTGCCCCCCGAAACGCGTCCTTCTTACTGACAGCCGGTAGCTTTACCGGCCTGCCTTCCCGCGCCGACTTGTAAATGGCTTCCATTATCTTTTGATCCTGTAATCCTTCTTCGCCGGGCGTGTAGGGTATGGTATTTCTAATAATGGATTCCGAGAAGTGGTCAATTTCGGCAGCAAACTGATTTATGTCCGCTATTTTATGCTGGGTGAGCCGGTTTTCCTTACCCTCCGCCTGGCTGGTCTGCAATTGTAGCCCTTCGTACGAGAAGGCGGGGTCCATCTCCATCCAGCCGGTCTCGGCCAACACTTTATAACGCCGGTCCTCGTGGTGGCCGTAGCTGGTGGCGCAACTGGTTTGTACGCCACTCGGAAATTTCATGAGCCAGTTCACCTGTTCTTCCACTTCGCGGAAACGGGGATCATCCGGTGTGCTGTGAATAAAGCCCATTACTTCGGTCGGTTCTTCGGCCAGCAAATACCGGATCGTATTGAGGCAATAAAGACCAACATCGGGCAATGCCCCTCCCCCGGCCAGCTTCTTATCAAAACGCCAGTGCGACGGGTTATCGGAGTTTTGCCCATTATTGGCCATAATACTTTTCACCTTACCGAATTCTCCCTTCTGCACCATGTCCCGCACTATTCTATGGTGCGGCTCATACTGGATCCGGTACGCAACCATCAACTTTCGATTGGCCTTTTTACAGGCATCAATCATGGTCTGACACTCTGCCACCGAGTTGGCCATTGGTTTTTCGCAGAGGATATGTTTCCCCGCCTGCGCTCCCCGAACCGTGTACTCGGCGTGCATACCATTGGGCAGTACGATGTATATGGCATCCACTTCCGGGTTGTCCCGTATCTTGTCGTAGTCTTCGTAGCTGTAGCAACTTCCGCTTTTGATGCCGTACTGCATGGCTACTTTCTTCATTTTTTCGGGACTACCACTCACCAGAGCAACCACTTTTGATTTTGTACAGGCACCAAATGCGGGTAATAGCTGATTAAGTGTCAGGTGACCCAGCCCTACAAGCGCGTATCCCACCCGTTTTGCATCGGGCAGGGGTGTAGGCGGGGGCGGGTCCTGCTGCTCGGTGGCGGCTTTTATTGGCTCCAGCTTAATGGGCTTGGTGGAATCGGCGGGCACTTCGGCTGGTGGCGAGGTAGCGGGCAGTTTAGGTACAGAGCCACTGGAGACTGCCGTAGAAACAGAGGAGTTGACGCTGGCACCTGTTTTGTCACCGCAGGCAACCAGTATGCTGCCGATAGCACCGGTCGCCAGCCCCAATCCAGCCCGTCGCAGGAATTGCTGCCGGGATAAATCGACTGGTTTCGTGTGCTTAAACAGGGGTTGTATTAAATCAGGAATCGGTTTCATACAGTAGGGTATTTACTGTATGAAACCGATTCATAAAACAGGTTGTTCGCCGAATTCTTATTTCATCGGCGAGTAATCCGTGGGTTTCATGTAAACAGACTCTACTTTGGTCGTCAGCGAACCACCACCCATCTTCTCCGATTCCTCTTTGGCCGCTATCCACTTGGGGTCTTTCCGGAACTCATCGAAATGCTGCTTTCCTTCGGCTTCGCTGGGGTGGGCCAGAATATAGACCAGTTTAGGCGGGGTAGCAGCCTCTTTTTCTTCCGTAATAAAATAGCCAACATTCGTCATGCCATGCTTACTGAATAATTTGATGGTATGGTCCCGAAAGCGCGACAGCAGGTTCGGCATCTTGCCCGGTGTGGGTGTGTATGTACGCAGCTCGAATACGCGTTCGGGCGACTTTTGAGCTACTTTAACTTTGGGTGATATGTCGGATTCGGTCATAAAAATCTGATCGACGTGATCCACCAGTTTACCATTGGCTTCGGTTTTGGCGACTACAGCTTTCCATTCCGGATCACTCCCAAACGCTTTCCAGGACGCATCACGGGCGGCCCGGTCGGGATAGGCCAGGATATAGATCAGTTCTTTATTGGTGGTGTCGGTTGGGGTCCAATAGCCAATATTTTCCATGCCGTGTTTTTCAAAAATCTTTGTGGTGTATTGCCGGAAACGGTCCACTATTTCGGCATACTTTCCGGGAGTGGGATGGTAGATGCGCACTTCGTAGAGTTTCGATCCGGGCTTGGCAGGGTTGGAACCGGGTTTGTCGGGTTGCGTAGAAGCTGGTAAGGCGAACGTGCTGATGCTCAGCAGCAGGCTACCCATTAATACTGAATACAGATTGGCGATCATGTTATCTATTGACTAAAAATAATAAGTTAGTACCGCTATAAGGGTAAAGGAGCGATTTTCTAACCGTGAGGCTGTTTAGATTTCGATGTGATGACCCGGCTCCGTTGGCTAAAGGCCAGCGGCTATTCATAAACAGTTACCAGGGACTGACTAAATTAAGTCTTGTCGGGGCTTTTAATCAATTGGCTAATGCCTAACGCCAACGGTAAGCAAACAAAAGTTTGATCAGCTGCCCAATCTCATTAAGGTAGCGACGAAAGAGCCAAAACAACTCCCGAAATTACTTGTGAATTACTTTATTTAACGATGATTATTTTGCACTCTGCCCGAAACAAAGCGCATTATCTTGCCAGTTCGGCCCAAATCCTTATTTTTGTTGGTTAGCCGTCATTTTAACCCACCTTTTCTCACCTATGCTTAGCCGCGTTGCCAACTCCGTTTACTGGATGCACCGATACATTGAACGGGCCGAAAATTATGCCCGTTTTATGAGTGTAAACTTCAATCTGGCTCTCGATCTCCCCCCGAATGTAGATCAGCAATGGGAACCACTCCTGATCGCTACGGCAGATAATGACCTGTTTAAGAAGTATTACAAGCAGCCAACGCGGGAGAACGTTATTCAGTTTATGACGTTTGATAAGCGGAATCCCAACTCCATTCTCATGTGCCTGAGCAACGCCCGCGAGAATGCCCGTACCATTCGGGAGATCATCTCGAAAGAAATGTGGGAACACCTCAATCAGTTTTACATGATGGTGCGCGATACCCCCCCCAAGCAACAATGGGAGCTGGGGCAAACGCAGACTTTTCTGACAGAAATCAGAAACAGTACGCAGTTGTTCTACGGAATTATTGACGCCACCATTACCCGCAATGAAGCCTGGCACTTTGGGCGGCTGGGTCGGTTTATGGAGCGGGCCGATAAGACATCCCGCTTTCTGGATGTTAAATACTTTACGCTGTTGCCCGAAGTAGAACTGGTGGGTTCTACCATCGACCTGATGATCTGGTCGGCCGTGCTCAAGTCGGTGAGTGCGTACAACATGCACCGGCAGCAGTATCGCTCCCTAACACCATCGAGTATCATTGAATTCCTGATTCTGGACCGCATGTTTCCCCGGGCAGTAGGACACTGCATCCGACAGGCGGAGTTGTCGCTCTACGAAATTTCGGGCAACAATATCACCAATGGCTTCGGCAATTCGGCCGAGCGGTTAATCTCCAAACTCCGCACCGACATTGAGTTTACCGAAACAGCCGATATCTTCAGAGCGGGTTTGCACCAGTATCTGGATGATCTGCAGACACGCATCAACGATATTGGTGCGGCCATCTTCCAAACCTACTTCGACTCTAAGCCGATAGAGGTGTAACGGTTAACTGGTTGAGTGGTTCAGTGGTTGAATAGGATCAACGGCTCAATCAGTTAACTACTCAACCACTCATTGAAATATGGGTAACGACAGCGCCAGGTAAGCCATACCCGCCGTATGCCGGAATCGGTTATTATCAGCCACAACATCGCGATTGGCGACGGACATTTCGGTGATGAGCCACTGATACCCCAGCTTCACGCCAACCCGCGGGGTAAGGCGAATGTTGGCATATACCTGGGTTGAGAGGGTTCCCCTGTTGTTGTCGCCCAGCAAGCGCGCGATAATAACACCGGGTGAAGCCTTCTGCAAAGCGTTTGCTCCCTGAAACGGAACCAGCAGCGAATCGGCCCCGGAGGCTGACAGGATAGCGAACTGACCCGTCGATGACTGGTACTGCCCCGTGCGTGATTTGCCGAAAGTAAACCCCAGCAGATCAGTACTGGCCCCTAATTCCACTCGTCCCAGACTAATTTTTGCCCGAACGCCAATACTGAGTGAGGTCATGGATACATGATCGAAGCGAACCGTGTCGATATTGGCCGGTATAAGGGGTAAACCAATTGAGCCTAATCCCGATTTACCCCGCGTAAGGCGGGCGGGTGCCGTATAATAATTGAGATTATCTCCGTAAAAGGCTCCCAGCCGCACATTCCAGCCAAATGCAAACAGCTTTCGCTCGCCAACAGTAAGGAGTTGGTAATAGGAAACCGACGGATTATAGTGGCCGGTGGAATAGGCCATTCCGATATCATAACCGCTGCTAAGGCGAGCCGCCACCGGCGATTGAGCAAAACTGGTAAAGGAAGCTATTAGTAAAAACGCAACGAGTATTTTCTTCATGCAGGCAAGACAGGCTGTTAAGGCGGGCAAAGATAGGGGTATTACCAATTGGTCTGAAATGAAAGAACGGGCTTCAGGGTCCAATGAACAGGCATTTTATCGTGTGGAATCAGCTACCCTAACCAAGAAAGCAGGTTATCTCCCCGGGCTGTAAAATCCGGGGAAATAACCTGCTTAACATCACCAATATTACCCGTTATAGGGAATTTACTGGTTACTCATTTTCAACACCACAGCGCCCAACGGCGGCACATTCAGTTGGATAGACTGCTTCCGTCCGTGCCAGGGTTCATTCTCGCTCTTGATGGGTACTGTGTTACTGATACCGCTACCGAAGAACTCCGTAGCATCGCTATTGAACAGTTCCTTGTACGAACCCGCCGACGGTACCCCAATACGGTAACTGGTGCGCGGCACGGGGGTCATGTTCAACACAATAAGCAGGGTATCGGCAGAGTCATTGCTTTTGCGGATGTAGGTCACTACCGTATTCTCCCGGTCGGTGGTGTCAATCCACTCAAAACCGTCGGGTGAGAAGTTCAGGGCGTACAACGCCGGTTCTGTTCGGTACAGGTTGTTTAAGGCCCTTACGCACGCAGCCATCCCTTTATGAGGACCAAACTCCAGCAGGTGCCAATCCAGACTGGCATCAAATTTCCACTCCGATGTTTGCCCAAACTCGCCACCCATAAACAGGAGCTTTGTGCCGGAGTGCGTAAACATGTAGGAGAACAACAACCGAAGGTTTGCAAATTGCTGCCACTCATCGCCGGGCATCTTTCCCACCAGCGACTTTTTGCCGTATACCACCTCATCGTGCGAAAGCGGTAGCATGAAGTTCTCGGTGAACGCATAAACCGTACTGAACGTCAGCTCGTCCTGGTGAAATTTACGAAAAGCCGGATCGCGCTCGAAATACCGGAGCGTATCGTTCATCCAGCCCATCATCCACTTCATACCAAAGCCCAGGCCACCGGTGTACACCGGACGCGATACGCCGGGAAACGCGGTCGATTCTTCGGCAATGGTCTGCACATCCGGAAAGTCTGCGTAGATAGCCTCGTTGATTTCTTTAATGAGCGATACGACCTCCAGATTCTCGCGGCCACCAAAAATGTTTGGCTCCCACTCCCCGGCATTACGTGAATAATCCAGATAAAGCATGGAGGCTACTGCATCAACCCGTAAACCGTCGGCATGGCAGCGGTCCAGCCAGAACATGGCATTGCTCAACAAAAACGAGCGTACCTCCGGCCGTTCGTAGTTGAAGACATAACTTTTCCAGTCGGGGTGGTAGCCTTTCCGCATGTCCGGGTGTTCGTACAGGTGCGACCCATCAAACTCGTACAGGCCGTGGGCATCGCCGGGAAAGTGCGAAGGAACCCAGTCCAGCAACACGCCGATACCCGCCTGGTGCAACCGCTCGATAAGCTGCATGAACTCCTGCGGTGTACCAAACCGGCTGCTGGGCGCAAAATAACCCGTAATCTGATAGCCCCACGAAGGAGCATACGGGTACTGCATCACCGGCATGAATTCCACGTGCGTAAAGCCCATGTCTTTTACGTAGGGCACCATTGCATCGGCAATTTCGACGTAGGTCAGCTCCCGTTCGGGGTTGCCGGGGTCGCGTCGCCAGGAAGACAGATGCACCTCATACACCGACATGGGGGCATCCAGCGCATTTTTGGCGTGGCGGTTAGCCATCCATTCCTGGTCGTTCCACTCGTAATAGGTGTTCCAGACAAGCGAAGCCGTTTTAGGCGGCACCTCCCACCAATGGGCGTAGGGGTCCCCTTTTTCCATTTCCCGGCCCCCTTCGTGCACGATAAAGTATTTGTAGGATTCCCCCTGGTCGACATGCGGAATAAACATTTCCCAGATGCCTGACGAATCCCACCGGACGTTCAGGGGATTGCTGCCTTTGTTCCAGCTATTGAAATTACCAATAACCGACACATACCGGGCCGATGGTGCCCATACGGCGAAATAAGTACCCTTCACACCATTGTGTTCGATGACGTGTGAGCCAAATTTTTCGTAAAGTCGGCGGTGTTTTCCGGCCCGGAACAAATGAATGTCGAAATCCGTAAACCGGGAGTAATGGCCAGAATCAGAATTGCTTTCGACAGCTACCGGAAGCGTTTCCTGCGTAGCCTTACTTTTGGGTGATTTAGAGGAAGCAGCCTTTACAGGCTGGTCGGTTTCAGAGTCAGGAGACGATGCCGCCGTGGTTTTGCGTTTTGCCATAGGTTAAATAGAATAGGATTCCGTCGGTCAAGGGTTTGAGAGCCGGAAAGTTAGAAAAAAGCAGATTAACAACGATATTACTTCATTCCAGATACGGTTTGTTTACATGATTTATGAGTAGCCGGAAAATAAAGAGTATCAAGGGATAAAATAAGTCCGACCGGGCAGGTTAACTATCCTGCCCCGGGGTTGGTTGAAGCAGATTCGTTTGTAGCATGGGTATATCACTCGTCGCGCTGCCGTCGCTCAGGCGGATTTTTTCTATCTCCCGGATTACGTTGAGAATACCTTTCAGCGGGATTTTCACCCACGATGGTCGGTAGCTAATTTCGTAGCCTAATTCATACACCGCCTTTTCGAGCAGGTAGATCAGGAGTAGAAAGTTAATCTCTGTGTTGTTCTTGAACAGCGGATGCGGTGCGCCAAAAACGTCTAGATAAGCGTCCAGAAAGGTACTTCGGATGAGCGAAAACCACCGGTCCGACACCCGCTCGAGGTGCCGTGCATCCAGCCCTTCCGTTTCGGATGAGTTAAATAGTTTGGACGAAACGGCGTAATGATAGGACCGGATCATACCAGCCACATCTTTCAGTGGTGAGTGTTTGATTTTGCGTTCGGTAATGGTGCTTTCAGGTTCGCCCTCAAAGTCAATCATCACAAAATCAGTACTCGTAGCCAGCACCTGACCGAGGTGGTAGTCGCCGTGAATCCGGATACGGAGCGATTCGAGGGGGCGGGTTCGGAAATCGGCAATGAAGTTCTCAATCATTTCCCTGGCTTCCATAAATACCCACGCCAGCCGCTGCGCCTGCGGGTCGAGTTTGGTGTAGTTGTCTACCAGCAGCGCGTACCGTCGTTCGAGCAGGTCCTCAATCCGTTTGATAATAAACGCCCGGTACTCATCTGTAAATGGCTCTGGGGCAAAGGCAGGATCGGATGCTTCCCCATCCCGGACCGGCTTGTAGAGGGCGCAGTGCATTTCGCCCGTTCGCTGACCCAGCAGTTCCACCTTGTCGAACACATCTTCCCGAATGGCAAACATTCGCTCCGGTACCCCGTACAGAAAATCGTTGAGATAATCCCCGGTTTGCATCCAGGAGTCTTTGTCATTCGGCACCATACGCTGCACCATGCCCAGGGTTATGTCGGCACTGTTACTCTGTTGCCAGATAATACTACCCCCGAAGGCGGGAATGTGCGAAAAGTTGCTTTTGTCGGTCAGGAAGGCAACCATATCCACTTCCGGGTTCGTTTCCTGAAACAGTTTGCGGTAGAGCTTCAGAAAGTATTTGTCGCCATAGGTCATGGCCGAATTGCTCGAATCGACCGGCAGCACCTGCGAGGGTAGGTCACCATCGCCCTCTTCCAGCCCTTTACCCCTGTTAAATACTAGTTTCCCACCAGCCTGGGGAATGGTAGTATTTGCATAGACATTCGTGAACAGCGCCCGGCGAAAACGTTCGTCATAGATAGCATCGATCAGCAGACCCGTTTGACCAGCCAGGGTAATTTCGCCAATGCGTCCTTTCTCCGGTATATGGGTGAGCGTTTCTGCCGATGAATCGGGAATGAATGATAAAGGAAGGAGATAGTTTTCGGGTACACCCTCGGTATAGCTGGCCTCCAGAATGGCCAGATAGGCCACGTCATGACCACTTAGCTGAAGGGTGTGTACCGTTTTTATGACAAATCCCGTCTGCTGCCGGGCCTTGCCCGCAAACCAGCGACAGGTATTTACATAAGGCGGTAAAATTGTCTGGGTGAGCATTGACCAGAACGACGTATCCGGCGCACTATCAGACCATGCTGTTGAGGATGTTAAAGCGTTTGTTTCGTTCATAAGCAGATAGCATGTTACTTTAATCAAGTCGTTTCGACCCCGTATTGTTTTCAAAAAAGCGGTTGAATATACCCGGCCTTCTGAGTGGATAGTCAGTCATAGTAGCGGCTAATCAATTGTAAATGTGAAAATTATTGATGTAGCAACCGGATATACGAACCGGTAACTAAAAATACCTGCCCTTCAACTTCCACAATCGATAACTTGAACCGTGCAGCAACGTTGAACTGTCTGATACGTTACTTAACTACGAAGGTTTCTACGGCGCAGCCCTTTTCCTCTGCTTCCCTGAATCATGCCTATACACCAGCAATTCTCATCACGGTGGTTAACCGCTATACTAGCAAATGTATGCCTGCTGATCAGTTGTCAACCCCGGCAGAAACCCGCAGAAACCTTACCTACGTCAATCGTTGTTTGTGGGACGGCCCCTACAGATAAAGCCTGGTATAGTTCTGGTAAAAGAGCACTGCTTTTCGACGGGTTGGGCAACATAAACTTCCCCATTACGACAACAAGTTCTGATGCGCAGCGGTATGTCAACCAGGGGCTCATGCTGGCGGTGGGCTTTAATCATGCCGAAGCAGCCCGGTCATTTTACGAGGCTACCCGCTTAGATTCTACCTGCGCGATGGCCTACTGGGGTTTTAGTTATGTGTTGGGGCCAAACTATAACGCGGGTATGGAACCCGATAATTATGAGCGAGCGTATGTGGCTGTGCAGCGGGCGATTCGATTGTCGGCAAATTGCACCGATAAAGAAAAGGCGTTGATCAATGCGCTGGCAAAACGGTACCCGGCCAAGCCGGTCAATGACCGAAAACCGTATGATCTGGCTTATGCTAATGCTATAAAACAAGTCCATGAACGGTTCCCTGACGACGCGGATATTGCCGGGTTCTATGCCGAATCGTTAATGGATCTGCATCCCTGGGATTTATGGGAGAAAGATGGTCGCCCGAAGTCTTGGACACCTGCTATAGTGGCTGCACTGGAGAAGTTGATGGTTCGTAACCCCGATCATATTGCGCTGAATCACTATTACATTCACGCAGTAGAAGCTTCTCAAACACCGGAACGGGGACTAAAGAGCGCGGCTGTACTTGGTAAGGTAGCGCCGAAGGCCAGCCATTTGGTCCATATGCCGTCGCACATTTACATCCGAACGGGCGACTATCACAAAGGTTCAGTGGCTAACCAGCAGGCGGTACGTGTAGACAGTAATTACCTGATGAGTGCTCATGCGCAGGGGGCTTTTCCGCTGGTTTATTTTCCGCACAATTACCACCTGCTGGTTGCTACGGCTACGCTGGAAGGCAACTACAACTGGGCAATGAGTTCAGCGCGAAAAGTGGCCGATAATACGAATAAAACGCTGATGGCCGAGCCTGCCTGGTGCTTTCTTCAGCATTTTTACACCGTTCCCTACCATGTGGCCATTAAGTTTGCGCAATGGGATGAACTGCTGCGCATGAGCAAAGCCGACACAGTTCAGTTAGCTTACCCGACCGCCATTCGCCACTACGCCCGTGGTCTGGCGCTGGTTAACAGACAGCAAATTCCGCAGGCAAAGCTGGCACTAAACCAACTTGATAAGTTGACGACGAATCCGGCAATGACCAAATTAACTATCGGTCCTGTTAATTCGATGCATTCCATTCTGGAAATAGCCCGTCGTGTGCTAAGGGCCGAAATTCTGGCGAAGGAAGGGCACCTGGATGATAGTATCAACTTGCTCCGGGAAGCTGTTGCCCTGGAGGATGCTTTAGGCTACAATGAGCCTCCGGACTGGTTCTTTTCGCTACGTCATAACTTGGGCGCAGTTTTGCTAAAAGCTAAACGATATAGTGACGCTGAAGCTGTTTTTGCTGATGATTTGGCTGTTTTCCCACGCAATGGCTGGGCGTTATCAGGCCTGTATCAGGCGCAGGCAGGTCAGGGTTTTACCAGCAAAGCGCAGCAAACACAAGTCTTATTGACCCAGGCCCGGAAATGGGCCGATAAGGACCTGCAATCAGGCAGGGTGAATGCCGACTAGGTACGTAAACGTCTAATCCCTTTTTCGCAGGGGACGAATGACAATGGCGCAGCTATCTTTTCTATTCCCCGCTTACCCCATCAGCACCGTTCTAACTGGTCCCATTTGAGCTGTAAAAACGCCTGAATAATAACGTCGATGTGGATACTGTTCGACATGGGAAACTAGCCGCTGAATTAAATAGCCAACCGTTCAATCAAGATTTTTACAACTACTAATCAAGGGGTTATAAATTCATTCTGTCTTTTCAGGAGCCCAGCCGTAAATCACCGATTCATCCAAAAGGCCTTTTTGGAGCCGGTAAGACGCGTCTTAAACTAAACCGCTTAACCCAATAAATCATACCACTATGGAATCAATTAAAGAGCAACAGTCAACCCCCCGTCGCGAATTTTTAGGAGCACTTACTACCGGTGTAGCCTCGCTGGGAATTGCGGCTTTTGTGAACCCAAAGCCAGCAGCAGCCAATCCGGAACCGGTAGCGGAGGGGAATATCCACGAGGCCGACGCCTGGTTCAACGACATCAAAGGAAAACACAAGGTTGTTTTTGATGCCACCCGGCCGCATGAAGTGCTACCGTTTGCCTGGCCACGGGTATTTCTGCTGACCAACGCGGCTACCGGCACTCCCGAAGCCGACAACAGCGTGGTGGTTGTGTTGCGCCATTATGCGATTCCGTATGCGTTTGAAGACCGCATCTGGGAAAAATATAAGTTTGGTGATATTGTGAAAGCAGATGACCCCGCTACGGGTAAGCCCGCTATGCGTAACCCATTCGCCAAACCGAAACAAGGGGATTTTAAAGTACCGGGGATCGGCGATGTAGCTATTGGCATCAATGAATTACAGGCCAGTGGGGTCAAGTTCTGCGTATGCGATGTGGCCATGACCGTAATGGCGAATACCCTGGCCCCAATGATGAACCTGAAGGTCGACGAGGTAAAAAAAGACTGGCTGGCGGGACTGCTTCCGGGCATTCAGGTTGTGCCATCCGGCGTATGGGCTCTGGGCCGGGCTCAGGAAAAAGGTTGCGCGTACATTTTTGCGGGATAATTGCACACTGGCCTGTACAAACTACCAGGGTATGACGCTTTTACAGATCACTGGCTTTTTAAGTTCGCTGTTAATCGGCTTTATTCTGGGACTAATGGGTGGTGGCAGCCTGCTCACTATTCCCGTACTGGTGTATCTACTGGGTATCAGCCCTATTCTGTCTACAGCTTATTGGATGACAGAATACTTATCTACTCGAAGCACTTGAATTGATAATCGGCTACAAAATGTTCGCAATAACAAATCACTAAATCTTATCAGCAAAATGTTCACGGTGATACTGTAGATAGCGAGGGTTAATGAAATGTTTTGGCTCTTTATACAACCCTCCTTCCAGTCCAATCAGAGTTAAGTCATCTGCAATACTGAAACCCCCAAAGTCGAACATAACGTGATGGTTTGGGCATAAACAGAGGATATTGTCGATACTATCTGGACCATTGTGTGGCATGCCCAATGGCTGGATATGAGCCGCTTCTGCATAAAGACCCGCGTTAGTTAGAATACGAATCTGGCATACTTGGCATTCGAAATTATACATTTCTTTAACCGACAAAGCCAGTTTCGTATCACGCATTATCCGTTGAATGGTTATCTCGATGCGCTCAGAGTTTTCGTATATAGATGGGGGTTCTTCGACAGTATCAGTAGCTAACTGTTCGTGAATTTTCTCCAGACGAAATCTCCAGATGACAAAACCAGACAAACCCTGCTCTTGCCAATAAGAATCAACCCGATATAAACCATCGTATCGGTAGCCTTCCTTTGGCGATATAGGGGAAGTATGTTTATAGCCACGTATTACTCTTACGGGCGTCCCTCGTTGGCAATTAAGGGCTAATGCTAAATTCTGCCGGGTTAGTTTTTGGTCCGCAACTTGAAGTCCTGTTACCTGACTACGCCCGCCATGCCCCGTATAGATGATAACATCACCATAGTCTTTGTCATCTTCGTATCCGCCCGATAGCACAATTGAATCGGCACCTTCGTCTTGTGAACCACTTATTCCTGCCTGTAGTGGACGATGAACTCCATATTGCGACAGGGTATACCGATTTTCAAATTCACTTCCTTCGGGAATCCCTACTACATGACCGAATACACGCATAGAGTACAGTTACTTTTAAATGACGATGGGTTGTACCGCTAGCGCTACAACCCATCGTAAACACTTACAAACCCAGTACTTTTTTATTGAATGCATCATCCGCACCGGTTCCGGCAAAGTCGTCGAAGGCGCGTTCGGTTACGCGAATAATGTGACTATCGATGAAGGGGGCTCCTTCGGCCGCTCCCTGTTCGGGGTGTTTGAGGGCACATTCCCATTCCAGCACCGCCCATCTATCGTAATCGTACTGCGCCAGTTTGCTGAAGATACCGGAGAAATCGACCTGTCCGTCACCCAGTGAACGGAACCGCCCGGCCCGCTCTACCCATCCCTGGAAACCACCGTATACACCCTGTTTTCCCGTGGGGTTGAACTCGGCATCCTTAACGTGGAACGCAAAAATACGGTCGTGGTAAAAATCAATGAACTGGAGGTAATCCAGTTGCTGCAACACAAAGTGGCTGGGGTCGTAGTTGATGCCTACGCGCGGGTGGTTGTTTACCTGCTCCAGGAACATCTCGAAGGTAACACCATCGTGCAGGTCCTCTCCGGGATGCAGTTCAAAGGCGATATCGACACCCGCATCTTCGTACGCATTCAGAATGGGCATCCAGCGGCTGGCCAATTCCTTGAATCCAGTTTCCACCAAACCCGCCGGACGCTGCGGCCACGGATACATGAACGGCCACAGCAGTGCTCCCGAAAAAGAAGGACTGACTTTCAGGCCAAGATTTTTACTGGCTTTGGCCGTCATAATGAGTTGGTCGGTCGCCCAAGCCTGCTGGTCTTTGGGTTTGCCCGCCAGTTCGGCCGGGCCGAATCCGTCGTACATGGCCATGTAGGCCGGGTGCATAGCCACCAATTGCCCTTGCAGGTGCGTGGCCAGTTCGGTGATCTCCACACCAATTTCCTTCAGCCTTCCTTTGTAGTCATCGCAATAGGTCTGACTCTCGGCGGCTTGCTTCAGGTCAATCATGCGCGGGTCCCAGGTAGGAATCTGAACGCCTTTGTAGCCGAGGTCGGCCATGTACTTGGCAATAGAATCAAGCGAATTAAACGGGGCTTCGTCACCCAGAAACTGGGCTAGAAATATGCCCGGACCTTTCATTGTTTTCATATTCTTATCAGTAGTTTACTTAGGACTGATACAGTTCGAGTACACCCCGTGCATCAAATTCTATATCAAGGAGAAAATCGGAGATAGCATCGAAATTTATCTGGAGCATAGCTATAACTTCCGTATTGCTCAGGTTGCCGGACCTGATCAAAATCACTTTAGGTGGCCAGCCACGCAGGTTGCTCAACAGTTCGTAATCTTCATCGTAGGTAATGATGGTAAAACCGCCCGATTTCGCTGTCTCCCAAATCAGAAAATCTTCTTTAGCCAGTAGCTTTATTTGTTTTGCCGCCTGACTTCCAGGAAATAAATGAAGAATTTGCTTCACCACCCGATATGAAATATTTTCATCGAAGAGCAACGAAAAAGTGGGCGTGTTCATTTCGAGACAACTACCTTAATGTTTCGTTCCCGACTGGCAGCAAACGCCAGACAAGCCATAATTTGCTCATTGGTCAGTTCAGGGAAATCTTCGATAATTTCTTCGTGTGACATCCCTCTGGACAACCAGCCAAGCACATCACCTACTGAAATGCGGGTGCCGGTGATGCAGGGGCGACCGAACCGGATGTTTGGGTTGATTGAAATAATGTCTCGATAATTCATGACTTTTTAGAATAATCTGTACGCTACGCCAAGATAACGATTTCCATTAAACTTCCACCCACGCCTGCTTCCGGTTACTTTCCAGGATTTTCTCGCAGATAAGCAGTTCACGGTAACCATCGGCAAAGGTAGGGAAGGTCGGATTTTCGGGTTGTTTGCCAGCTGCCACCGCGTCGTACACTTCTTTGAATAGTTGCTTCGAGGTATCGGGGAAGCCTTCGTTGTGCCCGCCAGGGAATGAGATGACCGAACGGGCTTCGGGGTGCGCCAGAGACGGGTCGCGCATGAACGACTGATTGGCCCCGTCGCGGTTGCCAATCCACATTTCGTTGGGGGCTTCGGAGTTCCAGGCGTAGGTTTTCTTCGAACCGGCAATTTCCAGCTTCATCTGATTTTTGCGCCCTGCCGATACCTGCGACACGGTAATGACCCCCCGGTTCCCGTTATCGAATTTCAGTAGCACGTTGGCGTGATCTTCGGTATTGATGGGCACGTCGGCATAGTCTTCCGGCTGGAGCATCTTGCCCGAATACGTCTCCACGGGCTTCAGCGGCTTCTTCCGGACTTTGTGCACCGTATTGAAATCGGCCATGACCGCTACGGTTTTTAAGCCTGTAATGTACTCCAGGCTGTCCATCAGGTGCGACCCAATATCGGCAATGGCCCGCGAGTCGCCCGACTTATCGGGTTCGAGCCGCCAGTTATAATCGGTGTTATAAAACAGCCAGTCCTGTAGATATGAGCCAATAATGGAGTACACTTCGCCCAGGTCGTTCTGCTCCCGCATCACTTTCATCTGCCGAACGAGTGGGTAGTATCGCAGGTTGAAATGGACGGCGTTGACCAGTCCGGTTTCTTTTGCCAGTTTCACCAGTTCCTCGGCTTCGTGCAGGTCTTTGGCCAGGGGTTTTTCGCACACGACGTGCTTACCTGCTTCCAGAGCTGCCTTTGACTGCGAGTAGTGCAGGAAATTGGGCGTACAGATGTGCACTACCTTAATGTCCTCCATAGCCAGCAGTTCGTCGAATGTACAGGCCCGTTCAATGCCCAGTTGATCGGCTTTCTGCCGGGCCTGTTCGGGGGTTACCTCGCACAGGGCAAGAACGTTCGTATTGGGTAAACGACGCAGGGCTTCGATGTGCGCCGGGCCGATGAATCCGGTGCCAACGACACCAATGTTAATTTTTTGCATAAGGGGAAAAGGTATAAAGTATAGCGCCGTTTCGTCAGCAGGCGAATTGGCTGTTTTCCCGCAAGCCAGCGAATTAATTCGCTGGCTTGCGGGAAAACGTTACGGCGAAAAAAAATAAAAAATACTATTGAACAAACTTCGTCCACTTCTTATCCGACTGATTCGAGGCTATAACGGTGTCGATGAACGCCAGCCCGCGGATACCGTCCTGAACGCCAGGGAAGTCATAAAGCGGGTCGGGGTCGCGGCCTTCCATGTGCGCTTTTACGGCGTAGGCAAAGTTGCGATACAGATTGGAAAATGCTTCAAAGAACCCCTCCGGATGACCCGCCGGCATACGCCAGTGGGCTTTGGCCGATTCAGATAAGGTGCCTACATTGGGGCGGATGATACGCTGGCCTTCCTGGGTTTTATACTTCAGCGTATTCGGCTCCATCTGATGCCATTCCAGGCCACCCAATTCGCCATACACGTAAATTTTAAGCCCGTTCTCTTCGCCATTTGCAATCTGGCTGGCGTGCAAAACCCCTTTGGCACCCCCCTCGAAATGCAGCAGCACATTGCCATCATCATCGAGCTGGCGGCCGGGTACAAAGCTGGTCAGGTCGGCGCAGAGTTCGTTGATTCGCAAGCCGGTGATATACTCGGCCAGATTCTCGGCATGGGTACCAATGTCGCCCATGCACCCGGCCGCGCCCGATTGAGCCGGGTCGGTACGCCAGATAGCCTGTTTGTAATCCGTATCCTCTTCTTTCTTCGACAGCCATCCCTGCGGATACTCCACTACCACTTTCCGAAGTTCGCCCAGGATACCGTTCTTAATCATGGCACGAGCTTCTTTCACCATCGGGTAGCCAGTGTAGTTGTGCGTCAGTCCGAATACCAACCCTGATTTCTCCACGATTTCGGCCAGTTCTTTGGCTTCATCCAGCGTCAGCGTCATCGGTTTATCGCACATCACATGGAATCCATTTTCAAGGGCCATTTTGGCGGGTGGGAAGTGCAAGTTGTTGGGCGTCACAATCGACAGTAAATCCATCCGTTCGCCCTCGGGCAGGGATTTTTCTGTCATAATCATTTCCTCAAAGGAGGCATAAACGCGGTTTTCGGGCAAATAGAGAGCGTGCCCCGTTGCCTTCGATTTGTCGGGCGATGAACTGAAGCAGCCACAAACCAGTTCGATTTCGCCGTCGAAAGCAGCGGCCCGGCGGTGAACGGCACCAATAAAGGCATCCAGTCCGCCACCCACCATGCCCATTCTTAATTTTCTATGCATAGGTCGTTGTGTTGAGTGTAAACAGGTAAGAAAAGGGAAACACAGGGGGGAGTTTACTGTAAATCCGTTTACGGTATATGGTATTCAGTTTATGGTTCCTAGTAGCACTAAGCGGTCTAGGCAGGTTAACATGCAGTTAATTGAACTGCTTCGCGCACCGTCAAACTAGTTTATCCCGCCGAAAAATTAGTAGTTTTCTCTAATTTTTCGGAAATTTTGCACAAAAATGACAAAGGGACAGTGAGTTTATTCTTCCTTTCGTCTTTTGCTCGTTGATACAGTAATAAACCACTAAATCCCCTCTCGCAGATAATGAATCAATCTGTTAACCCCTCACGGCTGTTTCTGGCAAGTTGCCTGGCTATTATCACCACAGCCTTTTCCTTTAGTATCAGGGCTGGTATTCTGCCCCAACTAGGAAACGAATTTGGTTTGACTGCCGAGCAGTTGGGCTTTATAAATTCCATGTTCTTTTTTGGCTTTCCTATTTCAATGGTGATTGGTGGCATAGTGTATCACACAATAGGACCAAAAATTATCATGCAGGTAGCTGTTGTTGCTCACACATTAGGAATTTTACTGACTATTTATGCGGGTGGGTATACAGGTCTGTTGTTCTCAACATTCTTTATCGGCTTCGGTAATGGCTGTACTGAAGCTGCCTGTAACCCAATGATTGCCGATATGTATTCCAGCAACAAGCTGAATAAAATGCTGGGACGGTTTCACATGTGGTTTCCCGGAGGTATTGTGATTGGTAGTTTGATATCCAAATTCATGACTGATGCAGGTTCCACCTGGCAGACCCAAATATGGGTGCTTATGCTTCCGACCATTGTTTACGCGTTCCTATTTTTTGGCCAGCCTTTCCCAAAGCCAAAAGTGGAGGGTGTAACGTCTTTAGCGAAGAACTTCCAGGCCATGCTGACTCCTTTGTACATCGCCCTGTTTTGCTGTATGGCACTGACTGCCATTACCGAATTTGGTCCTAACCAGTGGGTAGCCGTTGTATTAAGCAGCAGTGGAGCAGATGCTATGCTGGTTCTGGCCTTGACATTCGGCGTAATGACTATTGGTCGTCTTTTCACGGGTCCAGTTGTAGGACAATTCGGGCAAACAGGTGTTTTGCTCGGAGGAGCCGTTTTAGCAACCATCGGTATCTATATGTTCAGTACCGTAACGGGCCCAATAGCCTATTTAGCCGCTGTTATATTCGGCCTTGGCGTGTGTTTTAACTGGCCAACTATGATCGGCTTTGTTGCCCAGCGAGTTCCATTAAGCGGAGCGTTAGGAATGTCTATCATTGGTGGGGTGGGTATGCTGTCAACGTCTATTTTCCAGCCAATCATTGGTCGGTGGATTGATAGTGATCATGCGGCAAACGCGGCCAAAGGTCTAACCGGATCAGAACTTGAATTAGCAGCGGGGCAAGCCACTCTCTCGACTATGATGACGTTTCCGATTATTCTAATTTTTGCGTTTACGGCTCTGTGGTTCTGGATGCGCAACAAGAAAGCGGGCCACGTTGACGAAAACTTAGTACTGGAACAGCCGCAATTGTAATAGTAGTCGCAATCACGACGGTTGCAAGCAGGTAGAAAATCAACGCCCTGTAGCCAGCTGGCTACAGGGCGTTTTGCTGCATACATAATTAAAAATCAATTAATTATGAGTAACGGATTGAACCTTGTAAGTACCTTTATTGTCAGTCAGCGGTGAACGTTCGTTAACCCGCTAACTACGGCATACTGTGGGCCTACTCGATGCATACACAAAACCCCTGACGGCAGACCAGGTTGCTCACCTGCTCCGACGGGCCACATTCGGACCTACTGCGGATCAGGTTAAACTGTTGATCGGGCAAACGGCGGCCCAGCTCATGACAAAACTACTGGCCGACCAGCCCGTACCCCCTCCCCCGCTCAATCTGGCAACGGGCAAACCCTTCCACGACCAGCCGTTCGAGACGACGAATGCCGGGAAGTTTACTGCGTATCTCACCTATTGGTGGGCTAATCTGATGCTCAATCAGCCCATATCGCTGCTTGAAAAGATGACCCTCTTCTGGTCGAATCATTTTGTAACGAACTTCTCGACGGTTAACGATTACCGGTTCATGTACCGCTATAACGCCCTGCTACGGCAGTATGCGCTGGGCAATTTCAAATCATTTGCCGTTGCCATGACGCAGGACCCGGCCATGCTCCGGTTTCTGAACGGGAATCAGAATATAGTGGGCAGGGCCAATGAGAACTACGCCCGCGAACTCATGGAGCTGTTTACTATTGGCCGAAACGGTGGCTATACCGAAACCGATGTTCGCGAAGCGGCCAGAGTACTGACCGGCTGGACCGATGTCAGTTACCGGAGCGCCACCACCACGCCGATAGGCAGTACGTTTCGGTTAAATCAGCACGACAAAACGGACAAAACCTTTTCGGCTACCTATCAGAATACGGTTATCAAAGGACGTTCGACGGTTACTGCCGGGCTGGATGAACTGAACGACCTGATCAATATGCTTCTGAGCCATGCAGAAACACCCCGTTATATCTGCCGTCAGCTTTACCGCTGGTTTATTAATTCTGATATCACCCCCACCGTCGAAACTGATTTTATCCAGCCGCTGGCCGAGGTGTTCAGAAAAGCTAATTTTGAGATTAAACCCGTGCTGACGGCCCTTTTCCAGAGTCAGCATTTCTACGACGAGGCCATTCGGGGGGGCATGATCAAATCACCCACCGAGCTGGTAATCGGTACGTTCCGTTTTTGGGGGGTACAGGCGCCTGACCCGGCTCAGAACATAACCCCCTTTTACCAGATTGGCAACTACATTTTTGCCCGTATTACCGAACAGCAACAGCAGATCCTGAATCCCCCCACGGTTTTTGGCTGGACGGCTTATTACCAGACGGGTTATTATCAACAGTGGATCAACTCGACTACCCTGGGGTTGCGCGGCTTCTTTGGGGATGCCCTGACAACCAACGCCCTGAAACTGAATGGCAAGGTTGTGATTGATTCAGTGGCCTATGCCAGAACGCTTTCCAATCCCGCCGATGCCGGTGTATTGGTGGCTAATATAACCAGCCAGCTATTAGGTGTTCCGCTCGACAAATCGCAACTGGACTTTCTGACCGATACCGTTTTGCTCAACTCGATTCCACGCTATGAGTGGACCGGCGAATGGAACGACTACATCCAGTCACCCAATGATGCCGCTAAAAAACAGGCCGTTCAGATGAAGTTGACGGCTTTCCTGCAATACATTTTCCGTATGGCGGAGTATCAGGTAATCTAAATAGTGAAAGAGTGAATGAGTAAAAGAGCGAAAAGGCGCGGCACTCATTCATTCTTTCACTCATTCACTCTTTCGCTCTTTACCCATGAAGCGTCGTACTTTTCTCCAACATGCGGCTTCGTCATTGCTGCTGCCTGTCCTGATTGATGGTTACGGAGCCAAAGCCTTTGCCCGGCCTTCGTCGTTCATTCAGTCTCTGGTCGATCTGGCCGACCAGTCGGACCGGGTTTTAGTCATCATTCAGTTGCAGGGGGGCAACGATGGCCTGAACATGGTTATTCCGCTCGACCAGATGGGCGTGTATACCGACCCAAAATTCCGGGGAAACATAGCCATTCCCGAAGCAAAAGTCCTCCGATTGAAAAACTATTCACAAACGGCGCTGCACCCGGCCATGACCGGCATGCAGCAACTTTTCAACGACGGCAAACTCAGTATTGTGCAGGGCGTTTCGTACCCAACGCCCAACTTTTCGCACTTCCGGTCCAGCGATATCTGGATGACTGCTGTCGACTCCTCCCAAACCGCTGCCTCTGGTTGGGCTGGGCGTTACCTCGACAAACGTTTCCCCGGTTACCCCGATAATTACCCAACCGCCCAGATGCCCGATCCACCGGCTATTCAGATTGGGTATGCAACCGCTACGTCGCTGCTCGGCCCCACGGATTCGATGGCGATAGTACTCCAGGACCCGGACACCTTTGCCCGGCTGGTGGGGGATAAACCCAATGCCCCGGCTACTAATCTGACGGGCTATGCCGGGCAGCAGATCGAGTTCATCCGGCAGCAGCAGGCCAGCTCGGTCAGTTACGCCGGTCAGATCAAAACGGCGGCTGGCAAAAGCAAAAATCTGGCTACTTACCCAACCGCCAATGCCCTTGGCGATCAGCTTAAAATTATTGCCCGACTCATTGCGGGTGGGATGCAGACGAAAGTCTATTACGTCACTATGGGTGGTTTCGATACCCATGCCGCTCAGGTAGTGGGCACCGATACCACTACGGGTACGCACGCCAATCTGCTCAGGACGCTCTCGGATGCGGTACTGGCTTTTCAGAATGACCTGTCGCAGTTAAAGATAGAGGATAGGGTGGTCGGAATGACTTTTTCGGAGTTTGGCCGTCGGGCTATCTCGAATGGTAGTTTGGGTACCGACCACGGCACCTCGGCCCCTATGTTTATCTTTGGCACGGCCGTCAAATCGCCCATGGTGGGCAAAAATCCAAACCTGAGCGATCTGGACAATAACAACCTGAAAATGCAGACTGACTTTCGGCAGGTGTATGCCGCCATCCTGACCGACTGGTTCGGGACCGACACGGCTACCGAATCCACAACGCTATTTCGGGACTTTCCGGTAGCCACCGTATTTCGGGCACCGCAAATCGTTACGGCCGTTACTCCTACAGCCACCGAAGCCCGTTTATACCCCAACCCTGCATCGACGGTGGCTGTGCTGGAATCGGACTGGCTGGCTCAGGGTGTACAATCGGTGCAGTTAACTACCATGCAGGGACGATTTGTATCCGTCGATATGTCGCGGCCAACGGCTACCTCGGTACAGATGAACGTCAGCAACCTACCCATCGGCAACTACACGCTCTGTGTTGAAACGGCTCAGGGACTATTAACGAAGCGGCTGGTAATAGTCCGGTAAACAAAAGCTTGTTTTTCAATTTACGAACGGCCAATCGTAGTGCGCACCATTCGGTATTTATACAAGTAGAATAACTCCGTATAACTTACACTTTACTCAGTAGATAACGATACTCGTAGCTATTTACAACCCAGGATACGTGCGTTATCGACCCGCTCAATCAGCCTTACATGTTGGCCCTGAGGCAGTATCTACAGGACTTCCTGTAGGGTTTATTTATCAATGGGCTTAAGGTCTCGTTTAAGCAACCAGCCTCTCGACGTTTGCCCCTGCTCATTGGTATAAACTACGTAGATGAACCCATTACGTTCATCTAAGGGAGTCAATCTTGCATTGTTCCAAATATTGATGTTAGCCGCCCGGCGGGTGCTTTGATCCGGCTCATTATGAAAGTAAGCATATTTGGACGACAAGGTGTAGCGTTTACCCTTACCGTTCGAAGTGGGGTCGCTGGTGCCGGGAACGGTTACAGGTTGGGCAGGAACGGACCCCGTCCTGCCGCTGTCACGCCTGACGACTTGTGGGTTAGCAGGACGCCTGGAAGCCGTTTTTGGCCTATCCGCCGGGGAAGGCTGTGTTACACTTGTTTGTCTGGGAACGGGTTTATCTACTTTTTTTATGGGTTGCTTATCGGAGATATCCTTGGTTTTAGCGTTGGGCGCATCTACCCGATTACGATTGGCTGGTTCTGCATTGGTTGCCAGGCTTGTATCCGCATCCATTGGGCGGGCCTGATTCGTTGTCGGCTTTGCCCTGAACTGAGAATAAGCCCCCCACATACCTAAGCCAACCAGCAGGGTGATAACGGCGAACCAGGCCATTTTCGCCCGGCGAAACGGTAGTCTTGATTTGCCGGGTACGGACGGCTGGACAGCCGAACTATCCGTCAATAATTTGGCCGAGGGATCAACCGGACGCGGCTGCCCTACCGGGCGAGACTGCGCGGCCTCGGTTAGTGTCCTGATTTCCTCTTCTTTCTGCGCCAGCAGGGTTTTTAACTCTGCTCCTGCCCGCTCGCCGTCAATAGCCCGCTCCTGATAATACCGGACTAAGCTGAGCAGCCGCCCGTTCTCGCCCTGGAGAACCGTGGCGCCGTTTACCCGCTCGTCAACGCTTTTTACGGCTAGTGTACTGCCCCGGATGATCGCTTCGTGCAGTTCGATACCCGTGGCGAATCGCTTTTCGGGGTCTTTCTCCAGGCAGGTAGCAATCACCGAAAGCAGCCATTCCGGTATCTGCATTTCCCGCTCTTTGCGGTCGTCTGGCCAGGAGTCGGGCAGGTGTTCCCGGCGCAGGCTCAGCACGTCGGGCACGGGTGTTTCCATGTGCGCTACCATTACCCCGTTGCGGGTCGTCTCCCCTTTATTGAGCAGGGGAAACGGAACCGTACCGGCCAGCAGTTCGTACAGGATAATTCCGTAGCTATACACATCGGTTTGAAAAAGCATACGGCCTTCGTTCTGCTCGGGTGCCATAAATTCGATAGCACCGGCATGCCTGAGGCTGGTGCGCCGTTGCTCGTCAGACATGGCAGATAACCCAAAATCGAGCAGGACATAGTTGCCGGTATGAACGTTGAACTTAACGTTGTTGCTTTTGATGTCGCCGTGCCGGACGTCTACTTTGTGGCAGTGGGCCAGGGCGCTGGCTAATTGGTCGGCTACTTTCACCACTTCCCGAATCGAAAAAACCGGATCATGCGGGGGCCGCAGAAGTTCTTCGAGGTCGGGGCCTTCGATGAACTCCATTTCAATAAACGGAAACGAGCCACTTTCGGTAATGCCCGAGTTCAGGATTTTAACCACGTTTGGATTAGGTGCTTCGTTGACTTTCTTCAGTTTCTGGACTTCATTCTGAAAATCATGGAAGTTTTTGTCGTCGTCGCTTTCCGTATGAACGGGCGTTGGCAGAATCTTTACCGCCGTAAAAATTTCGCCGATGCGTCGGCCTTTATACACAGACCCCTGCCCACCGGTGCGCAATGCACCCATGTTTTCCAACCCCTCCGCTATCGTAAATAGTCTGCCCATTGCGTTGCTTAGTCCGGTTTGCCTATATAACTAAATTCGAGTACCGCTGATTCGCCCAACACGATTTGATCCGCTTCCCGAAGCGGGTGCCCGATATGTGTCGAGTACAGTTTTATGGACGTATCGGCCCCGGCGGATTTTATTTTTACTTTGTTACGGGGAGGCACCCCACCCTCATCGGCAAAAAGCATAAAACGGCCCAACCCATTGTCCCACTCGATGTGCGCGTGCTGTCGGCTAATGTACCGATTCCCTTCCTGAGGGCTATTGGCCGGAAACGCAATGGCGTTGATGCGGACAAACCCGTTCTCGCCCTGTGCCTTTCTCTCCCGCCCTATCGTGACCGGCCCGTCTGATGCGGTGAGGGTATAGGTTTCCTGTTCGGCTTCGCCACTCAGCACCCTTATATACCCCTTCGTTAAGGTATGAACCGAAGCAGTCCGGGTTCGGATAAACAAGGCGACATCCAACGTTGGGCTTTTCAGGGCTTCGGGGGGCAGGTCGTCCACAAACGTCGTTTCCATTACCCAGGTGGTGGGCAGCTCAAGGGCAAAATCATCGGCAATTTTCTGCACCTCAGCCTGGAAGCGTCCTGGTTCCTGCTGGTACAAGGCGGCTTCATAGAGGTGCTGCCGGATGCCCGAACAAGCCACAAAAAGCTGTAGTCCTTTGATGTGTCGGCCTTCGCCACCTTCTACCTGCTGCAGGCTCTCTTTCAGAAACCGCAGCAGGGCCACCCGTAGTGTTTTGGCATCGGGTGGGTGACTGTCCAGCCTTTTCTTAAAAAAATCAAACATGACCCTGTCCGTTAACATGACTTTTTTCAACGATCGGTATTGCTCAAGCGGTTAAGAGCAACCGGTATGCTGACCGATTCAGGGGCTACTGCCCCAAAACTTTTGATATAACCGTTTTGCCGAAGAAAAGGCGTTACGTGTTTACCCGCCAGTCTGATGGCATCACGTGACCCCTTCGTCGCTTCAATTCGTACGCAGACAACCACATGACCAATGCCCGTTGCTTTTGGAGCAAAAAACACGTACCAGCCGTCGTTGATCCGTTTTCGTTTCCAGATTCGCTCGGGAGTACCCGTTTTGCCCGCCACAGCAACCCCTAATTCACGGGTACGGTCCGCACTTTGTTTTATCATATAGCCAGTAAGCAGGTGAGCATACGCCGGGTCGTTCGCCAGCGTAATCCCCTTTTTTGGCGCCTGCTTCACACCACCTACCGTCAGCACATAGCGGCTGGGCATCAGCAGGCCGTGGTTGGCGACCCCCGCTGCCAGCCGGGCCACGGCGGCCGGAGTGGCAATCAGTTCACCCTGTCCCCAGGCCATCCCCGAAATTCCTTTGGATCGGGTACGCCGGATGTTGCCCGGATTGTAGCGGGGACGGGTGTTGAATTCGGTTTGGCGCCATAACGCCCACCACCTGGCTTCCAAATCGGTACGGGAAGGCTTTTCGTAATAATAGCCGCCCACACCGTGCAGAAACATGCCGGTTTTGAGGTATAACCGAGCCATCTCGTCCTGTAACTTCGCTTCGTTGGCCAGCTTGATAAAGTATACGTTGTTGGATTTGACCAATCCCCGCTCCAGGCCGATGCGGCCAGTCTCGTCGGGTTCCCCGCCCCCCGTGCGAATCCGTTCGTAGCCCCTAACGATAAATGTTTTTTTGGTTGCCTCCAGGCCCAGCTTATTGAAAGCCGCCAGTGCAGTCAGCACTTTGGCTGTTGAGCCAGGCTGCGTGGCGTGGGTAAACCCTAGATCATTGGTTGTTACCCAGTTGGGCAGACGATTTTGCTCGAATGAAGTCATTGTGAGTAGCTCCTCGTCATTTACCGGCGGCAGTGGATACATCGCCGACGCCAGCACATCGCCCGTGGCCGTTTCCATAACCACTACCGAAACCCGGTTGTCGCGCAACGACGAGTCCCGCGCTATAGACTGCTGAATCTGAATCTGCAAGCCCCCATCTACCGTAAGCTGCACATCGCGGTTTCGTTTCCTGAACGCTTCTACCTGCGGGCTATTTATGCCCGCCAGCAGCAACGGCGTCAGGGCGCTGTAATCCTGTCGGCTCACGGTCATCTGCTGCAAATGCCGGGGCAAAAACCGGTCTTCCCGAAACTGGGTCGCCACAACCGGGTACGTCGTTTCGGGAGAAGCAAACCCCCGAAGGTCGGCGGCATGTTTATACTCAGCAAAATAACCATTGGTGCCACCCCGGAACACATCCGTATTGGCGTCACCTACCCAGAAGAATAATTGCTGATTTAAAGGGTAAAACCGGTCCAGCCGCTTACGCATAGCAGAGTCCAGATTATAGGCAGGAATACCGGCGGGGAGTAGCCGCTTCGGCTGCTCCCGAATGAGTTTGGGATTGCCCGTGGCCAGCAGGCGGCCTTCCCGGTCATAGAGTGAACCAGCCTGTAGTTTGTTCATCAGGATACCGATGCGGGGATTATAACTGAACATACGTCTCCCACTTCGGTCGGCCACTAAAGCGGGTTGCACAATCCAACTCCGGTTGTCGATAACATACGGCGTTATGTACCAGATGAGCAGCGCCAGACCAACGCAGGCCGCCACCAGGGCCGGGATGATGTGTTTGTCCTGCTGGTTGGCAATGTAAGTCATCTGAACGGCTGTACCCCGAACCGCAGAAGCCGATAGCAGGAAACCGGCGGCCAGAAAATTAGCGATCAGTGACGACCCGCCGTAGCTGATAAACGGCAGGGCAACACCAGACAGGGGTAGCGCGCCCGTGGAACCGCCCGCAATGAGCAGAAACTGCACAAACGTACTGATGCCAATGCCCGCACAGACGTAAAACAGAAATGGCGTACCGGTCTGTCGACCGATCAGAACCGACCGGTGCAGGTAGATCAGAAACAGGATAAATACGCAGGCGATGCCAGCCCCGCCCAAGGCTTCACCAATGGCGGGCAGCACCATATCCGTATGCGCGGCTGGTATAGTTCGGGAAAATCCCTGCCCAATACCCTGCCCCGTCAGCCCTCCACCGGCCATCGCCCATATGCCATTCGCTACATGGTCGCCCCCGTACACTTCATTGTCCCAGGCGTCTTGCCAGATGGCTTTGCGCTCCACCAACCGCTGCACCGGGCCGGGAAACAACGTATCGACAAATGGAAGCTGATCGATCAGCAGAAACCCGGCAATGACAACCAAGGCCATCAGCGCCGACTCGCTTACCCCTTTTGGTAGCAACAGTTGGGCCAGCAGGAGACCCGCAGCGGTGAGTCCGGTAGCTAACCAGGGATTTTTCAGCAGCCACGTAGCCAGCACGTAGAACACCACCGCACCGACCATGAAGCTAAAGTCGCCCCGCGAAAACGCGAACAGGATGATAAACGTAAAGCACACGACCATGGCTGGCCCCAGATCGCCCAGCAACAGAAAAAGCAGAATGCACACGCCAATAGCCAGCAGGGCAAAGGAGAAAAATGACCACCGTTTTTGCCAACGGCGATACTCGCTGATCAATTTTTCGTTGGTTGTAAAAAAGCCCGCCAGGAAAAGGATGAGCAAAAACTTAACGAATTCACTCGGCTGAATACCAAGCAGGTTCACCCGAACTCCGCTGCCCTCCGGTCCCGTACCAAACAGAATTGTACCAATCAACAGGGCTGTAGCAACCATAGCCCAGGGCCACCCGTTGGCTGCCGAGTGGATTCTTTTAAAAATAAACAGTCGGTATAAGCCCGAATCCGGTGTGAATCGACGCAGATTGATACTCAAGAGGACGCTCATGCCAACCACCGCTACACCAAAATACAGCAGGGTGGATTTAGCCAGAAACCGATCGCGGAGGGGGTCCTGCAGGCCGAGCAGAATCAGGAAGGACAACCCGGTCAGGAGCATAATGACGGGCATAATGAGCGGATCGGCCTGCGGGAGCCGGAAGCTAACGAGCAGATGCAGTAAGAGAAATCCGCCGAAAAAGCCACCCACTATCCATTTAAACCACTCGTTAAATTCGGCGGGCGTTCGGACAATCAGTGATCTTTCTTTTTTGAGGATGATAAACTCACGGGTCGACAAGAGTTTGATGGTGTGAGGTGCCCGATAAAATGTGAATGAAACGTCGCGGGTCAGGGCGGACACCCCTTGTGAGGAACCAAACTGATAGCCCGGCTGTAGGGGCCCCACTTCGAACGCCCGGCCAGCAGGCAGGTTAATAAAGGCGAAGCCACCCTGCGCGTCCGTCCGGGCCAGGGCGGTCAATGCCCGTAAGGATCGCTTATGACCCGCATCTACTCCGTATACGGCGGTGACTCCCGGTTTACGCTCCGTACTCTCTTTTGCCTCGACTCCATCATTTCCATCGCCGAGGTCGGTGCTGTCGGGCGGCAAAACCAGTGTTAACCGGACTGTTACGCCCCTTGCCACACTATCCGTCCCACTGCGAACGGTGCCGCTCAGGCGGTAACCCCGCAAACCAACGTCGGTGACGGATGGCAACGAGGACGGCAGTACGGCGTGAAATTTAAGCGAATCATCATCGGTAAGCCCCAGTAACGACCGCGAAAAAGCGGCCCGTTTCTTAAATGAGTTTCCACCCCGGATGAACGCATCATCCGCTAAAACAGCAAATCGGTGCTTGTTCAACTCACCGACGTTGTCAATGACCGACGAATCGGCACGCAGGGCGCTGGTAAGGGCTTCCTGAATGAAACGGACATCCTGGTTGTCGTCAAAATAATAGCCTTTTTCCAGTAGGGCTGCCAAATTTGCCGGGCTGTTTTTGCCGTTTAGGTTTACGATTGTTCCGCTCTGCAACCGCTCATCGACATCCCGGAAGTCGTTCTGGAGCACCATGAATACCGTATAGAACAGCATCCCCAGCACGGTGGAAATCAGCGCTAAAAAGAATCGCTCTGTTTTCCTGCCAGTCGGTGGGGGTGTTTTCTGAACCATGCTGCTTATCCGTTTTGTTGACCGGACCGGATCGCCTGAAGGGTACGGGAAGGTTGGTCATGGTGTACCAGCACAACGGTGATATTATCGCGTCCACCCCTTTCATTGGCTGCCGCCACCAGCTGCGCTACTTTTTCGGCCAGCGATCCGTCCCCCGCCAAAATGGCCGTAATTTCCCCTTTGGGCACGAAGTCGGTTAGCCCGTCACTGCATAGCAGGAGCAAGTCACCCGGCAGAAAAGGCGACTGACCGGTCTCGATGTAATCATCGGGGGTATCAATCTGCGGGTAAAAACCCAGCGCCTTATCGATTTCATTGCGTTTGGGGTGCCGCATGGCTTCCGCTTCTGATAATCGACCGGTGTCTTCGAGGAAACCAACGAACGAATGGTCCTTCGCTATTTTTATCAGCGATTCATCCCGCAGCAGATACAGTCGGGTATCCCCAATATGGGCGTAGAAAAACAGGTTGTTACTGATGTCGACCAGAGCCAGCGTCAGCACACAGGCCATCCGACTGTAGCCACTATTCTGCTGTTTAACCGCAAAAATATTGTTATTAGCCATGATTAGCGTCTCCTTTAGTACAGACGCCATATTCAGGGAGACCATATCCAGGGTAACCCTATCTCCCGAAGTAAAGTAACTGAGAATAGCTTCACGGGCGACCGCTGCCGCCACTTCCCCATAGGCATAGCCGCCCACGCCGTCGATGACGCAGGCCAGAACCAAGCCGTTATTCTGGATTCGTTCGGCAATGAAGGTATCCTCATTATTTTCCCGCACCCGTCCGGTGTCCGTCAGGCCCATGAAGTTTTCAGTCATTCCGGTTATGGGTCTTTTTAATATCGACAAAATTGGCTACCAGCAGCAGCAAGCCAACCCCCAGTAAGGCTACCGATAAAATGGTCGACATGGTTTGTTCAGGGTTTAAACAGATTGATACCTACGATGCCATTCAGCAGCATCTTCGAGTTAAAAGGCAGTTCCACCCATGACGTAGTGTTGATGTCGCTTCGAACCACTTCTTTTTCGTTCAGGAGCGTTTTCTCCCCATACGAAGCAAGATAAAACTGGTTGGCAGGCGGGCTATAGCGAATGTGCAGATGCGGGGTATCAACCCAGTCCGATGGTACCCGAAATGTGGCCAGGGTCTCCTTCGTTTCTGCCGCACCGGTAACAATAACCTCCTCATCGACAATGATGTACTCGAGTTTACGACCGCTGAATGCTTTGTCGGGCAAAATGGTTTCCAGGCGGGCTAACTTAGGCCGGGAGTCTACGACGGGCTTCTTTTGGTCATACGGCAAATCATCACCATACGGAATTTCGTAATAACCTTCGCTGTAAAATGTAAACCCTTTGAGAATATCCTGATTGACGTCGAATGTTTCTGCAATCCCGGTCTGGCGTGGAATAAACGTCACCCGGACGTTATCGTCCCGCTGGTCGCTACCAGGCAGAAGTTTACCGATAAATCCCAGGTCACCCCGGTCATAATCAGGGTGGGATACAAACCGGAACACCCATTTTGCGGCCGACGGTTCGACCGTTTTTCCCGCCAGCCGCCAGTCGCTCAGCAGCCCGTAAAACACCCGAACCGATTCCTGCGCAATAAGCCCGAACAGGCCCTGTTTGTTGGCCATGAACTCGCCGTAATCGTCCGCGTTAAGACATATGATGTATTCGTGATAAAAAACGATTCGGTTAGCGAAAGACAACTGTTCAATTGACTCGCTGAATTTGTCGACAATATACTGATACACCATATCCGGCGTAGGCATCATCTGCTCATCGGCCACGGCTGAATCTTTAAGAAACCAGGAGTGTAAGCCCAGACGTTGCCAAAAGGGTACTTTTGATTTCATGGCGGGGTTTCTACAGAATCGTGCTTTCTGTAAGAACCAATCAAGATACCGGATGTTTTAAATCAGCCATACGCGGTGTTTTAAGCTGTATCCGTGCCCATCACCAGGAACGTGTCGGGAAGTGGGTAATACTAAGCGCTGTGCCTGCTTTGTACGGACAAAAGGCCCGTTCATAACCAGGCTTATTGGTAGGCCAAAGTGATTAACTCAAGCAGCTTCTCAGTACCTGCGGATGAACACCTGAGCGGTATCATCTTCGCCATTTGTGGTGCCGTTGCCCGGTATAGAGTCGGGGTCTGCGATGTCGGCCTGGTTTATTTGAGCGGCATTCACTACGACTTTTGTGCCAACGGCCCGTGCTCTGAAAACAACCGCACGGCTCTCGCCGGGGTTTAGGTTCGCTAGCCTAATGGACAATTGATTCCCGTTGACCTGCCAGCCGGGTGCGTCTACCAGCTCCAGGTCGGAGGGCAAGCTGTCAACAACGGTAATTGCCTTTGCCTGAGCACCACCGGCGTTGCTCACCGTCAGTGTAAAGCTAATAACCTCGTTCAGCCGGGCAACCAGACGGCTGCTCACCATGGCCAGACTCAAATCGGCCTGATCGGTGCTACCAACCGAAGCGGGTGGATTATGGCCGATGACCGAAGGGATAGGCCGCTGATTTGGGTTGGGCGAGACAAAAACAGCCGTATCACTGGCGGGTTGTGTTCGCAGTTCGACTACCGCCATGTCATCTTCCCCATCTGCCGTACCGCTGCCCGGTGTAGAATCGGGGTCGGGTTGGGATGACCGGATTACCTGTGCCGCGTTCACATACCGACCGGGTTGTTGCACCGTTGCTACGTACTGTAAGCTAACAGTCTGCCCCGCCGTTAAGGAGGTGAACGTGATGGATACCACACCCGTTGCGTAACTAACCGTCGGACCACCGGAAACGAAGATCATGTTTTTAGGGAGTCGGTTCTCTACAACGGCCTGCGTAACCGCAGTTGAGCCCGTGTTTCTCAGCGTTAGCGTTACCTCAAATGGACTACCCACAACGGGTACTCTGGTCGACGTAGTCATAGCCAGTTGTAAATCAGCGGACTCAGTGGCAGAGGCTATATCGGTCGTTTGTACCCTCAGGGCCGCACCGGGGGGTGACTCAGCCGTAGCAGTGGTAGCCCGCAGCCGGTAATAGACAACAGCAGCCGGGAGTTTAGTTGTGGTATCGGTGAAACTGGTAGACTGGCCGCTGGTACGGCCAATCATAACGAACGGGCCATTCGGGCTGTCAGCCCGTTCAATCTCGTAGGTATCAGGGGGCATTGGTGCAGCATTCCAGGAAAGAGATACGCTGTTTCCGGGCAGCAGGTCGGCACTTTTCAGAGCAACAACGGGCAGGACGTTACCAATCGGGACATCGGCAAAGGAAAAAGCGCGCATCCCCCGGCTATTCGTCAGGTGAACCCCATTGTAAAATGTTACGTGCGAGTCCGCAAAAAACGGCGGCAGGTAGGTTATGGCCGTAGCCGAAACGGGAAACGTCAGGGCCAGGGTAACTCTCTTTTGGTTAGCCGAGCCGCTGCTTACCAGATTAGCCTGCCCGTCCAGATAGAAGAAGTCCTTCATCCGGCGCTGGTAGGCTTCGCCCGTGTTTATATCATTCAGGGTTGAATCAGCGGGCCAGACCATCTGCATCCGGTCGTCAAAAACCAGCGTAACGGTGTCCTTCCGACTGTTGTAATACGCCTTTTGAATATCCGGGGAATTAATCTGTACCGTATCCGGGGACTGATAGAGATCCCGGGCAATCTGGCGGAACAACTCGTTGGCCGTTTGGAGGTAACCCTGCTGTGCGTAGTGGATTCCTTCAAACCCGGATGTGCCAACGGTGGCAATGGTTTCCAGATTAGGGTATATTTTTTTTGTCCGTCGCTGAAAATCGCGGATGCGGCCCGCGCTGGGGTTACGGTCGGGCAGGAAATTGAGCTGACTGAGGTAAATGCGGGGCTTGGATGGATAGTCCTGCTGCCAGTTTTTATATAGCTTATCGAATTCGCGGCTGTAATAGTCGGCAGTCTTGAAGGCACCACCGGCATCCGTTTCACCCTGTTTCCAGATAATAGCCCGTAGAGAGGAAAGTGCCTGTGTCTGTTGCTGACGATATAACAGTTGCCCGTAAGCTGTAGTGAGGTCAGCTGGATTTTGCGCATTTCGGTAATGCAGAAAGTCGATTCCTTCCCCCCCAACCGCTCCGTTCACAATGCAGGTAGGGATGCCGAAGTGCTCCAGAATCAACTCCTGCAAACGCCAGCCAATCATACCCGACCCGCCGTAAGGTTGTTTGGCCGGGTACCAGACTACCTTCCCCTCAGAAGGATCTGATGTGACCGAAGTAGCGAAATTCCGTAGATAGGTGTCATCGAATGCGTAGTTTGGCGATAAGGCAGCGGCATTCGACTGGCCATAGAGTTGAATAAAATCCCCGCAAACAAGGCGGGTACGTTCTGCAATCAACGTGAAATCACGCCCCATGTGGGCGTAGACACGAATGGCATACTGGGCTTTTTCGGCCCTGATCCGGACACTGCTGCTGAACGAACTGGGTCGGCTAACCGCCAGCGTTATGCCGGACCGGGACCGTAGCTTACCCTCGCGCCAAAGTTCTACCGACAACGAGTCAGGCCCCGGCGCTATGGCTGTTCCACTAACAATAACGGTGGCCTGGTTGGTACTGTCACGCGCAAAAAGCTGATAATTGGCCGGTAGCTGATCAAACGTTACAACCGATTGACAATGGGCTATTGACGCAAAAACGAAAAAACTCACCAGGAAGAGTAAAATTTTTACCCTCATAGAGCAATTAGCTAAGGTAGTTGTCTCTACAACACCTGTAACTAGATACGTACGTTCCCGGCGAATGGTTTTGCCGGAACAGGCAGAAAAGGCGTTATATGGACAAGACCGCGTCCCACAACAAATACCCGTTCAGACCAATAATCAGTATCGTTACCACCCACGAGAGCACCTTCATCCAAACCGGGTTGACAAATTTCCCCATCTTCAGTTTGTCGCCGGTGAACTGAACCAGCGGCACAACGGCAAAACTGAGCTGCAACGATAGAATAACCTGACTCAATACCAGCAGTTCGGAGGTCCCTTTTTCGCCATACAGAATAGCCACAATCAGCGCAGGAACGATGGCCACTAGGCGGGTAATGAGCCGACGCAGCCAGGGCTTGAGCCGTAGCTTCAGGAAACCTTCCATCACAATCTGCCCCGCCATAGTACCGGTCAGGGTGGAGTTCTGGCCCGAAGCCAGCAGAGCTACGGCAAACATGATCCCGGCAAATTTGACGCCCAGAACCGGGTCGAGCAGCCGGTGCGCATCGGTGATATCCGCAATCTGCTGATTACCCGAGAAGTGAAACGCAGCCGCCGACAGTATCAGGATGGCGGCATTGATGAAGAAAGCCAGAAATAACGAAACAGTAGAATCTATAGTAGCAAACTTGATGGCCGACCGCCGACCGGCATCATCGCGGCTGTAGGCGCGGGTTTGCACGATACTGGAGTGCAGGTACAAATTGTGCGGCATAACGGTAGCGCCCAGGATACCAATAGCCAGATAGAGCATACCCGGATCGGTTACAACCTCGGTACGGGGTATCAAACCAACCAGAATACCCGCCATGTCGGGCCGGGACACCAGCATTTCGTAGCCAAAGCAACCCACAATCAAAAAGATGAGACTGGCTACGACCCGTTCCAGCACGTGAACACCCCTACCCTGCAAAAACAGCAGAAGCAATACGTCCAGTGCCGTAATAAGTATTCCTACCGTGAGGGGTAAACCAAACAGCAGGTTGAGGGCAATGGCCGACCCGATAACCTCGGCCAGATCGCAGGCGGCAATGGCAATTTCGGCCAGTATCCACAGAACGAACGACACCGGTCGGCTGAAATGGTCGCGGCAGGCCTGCGCCAGGTCACGCCCGGAGGCAATACCCAGTTTGAGCGCCAGATGCTGGAGCAACATGGCAAACAGATTGGAAATCAGCACGACCGACAGTAGGCGGTACCCGTAACGAGCCCCACCCGCAATGCCCGTAGCCCAGTTGCCCGGGTCCATGTACCCAACGGCAACCATCAGGCCGGGACCGATGTAAGCCCGTAACGTCTCGAAAAATCCCTTCCCGACGGGCACCCGAACGGACGCATGTCCCTGAGTCGCTTCGTCTTCGTTTATTGTCTCTTGCCAGTTCTTTACCGGCGTATTGGGTACCTCCATCTCAATCAGGTATGTAAAATCGTTGCTGTATCCGGCTCTGGATACGGCCAACGGTTAAAGCAACTGTAACAAATATAAGGATAATTGAAATAAAAATTTAGGCCAGCCTAAATTTTTAGAAAGTTTAACATAAAAACTACCTTTGTGAGCAAACTGTTTTTCGTTCTTTTGCCGTTTTGATTCAATACCGACATTCATGCAGTCATTCACCGAAGAAAATTACCTGAAGACCATCTACAATCTGGCTAGTAAGCAGCAGGGAGAGGTGAGTACGAATGCACTCGCGGAGATGACAGCAACCAAGGCGGCTTCGGTAACCGACATGCTCAGGAAACTGGCCGACAAGGAGCTTATCCACTACAAAAAATACCAGGGCGTACGGCTCACCGAAGAAGGGGAGCGGCTGGCCCTTCAGATTATTCGCCGGCATCGGCTCTGGGAGGTTTTTCTGGTACAGAAGCTGGGGTTCGGCTGGGATGAAGTCCACGACATGGCGGAAGAACTGGAACACATCCGCTCCGAAGAACTGGTGGTTCGACTCGATACGTTTTTAGGTCACCCGCAGTTTGACCCCCACGGCGATCCCATTCCAACGCCAACGGGTCAGATGCCGGAAATGGGCTACCGTAAGCTATCGGATGCCGAAGCCGGAGAAGCCGTTTGCCTGAGAGCCGTTATGGAACACTCGACTGAATTTTTGCAGCACCTCAACCACTCCAGCCTAACACTGGGGTCCATCGTGACGGTTAGTGAAATCAATGCCTTCGACAAATCGGTGCTGGTACAAATAGGGAATGACCGTACCGTATTCGTCAGCTACGAAGTCGCCAAAAATTTATTGGTGAGTTAGTTGAGTCGTTAAGTAGTTGATCAGGTGGCTAGTAAATTACTCACCAACCAATCAACTGACTGACCGGTTAACTGACCATTTGACTAACCTACTTTATGAAACTCTTAGACTGGTACATACTCAAACGTTTCCTGCAAACGTACATCTTCGTGGTACTGGTTATTGTGCTGGTGGTGGTAATGATCGACTACACCGAAAAGGTGGATAATTTCCATAAGACCCACGCCCCCGGCAACGAAATCTTCTGGGACTACTACATGAACTTTGTGCCCTACTGGGCCAATTACATCAGCCCGCTGATGGTGTTCATCGCCACCGTTTTTCTGACCTCACGCCTGGCAGCCCGAACCGAGATTATTGCCATTTTGAGCAGTGGGGTGAGTTTTATCCGGTTGTTATTTCCCTACGTGCTGGGAGCAACCGTGCTGGCGGTGGCTACCTATTTCATGGTCAACTACATTATTCCCCAGGCCAATAAAGTCAGGATTGCGTTCGAGATAAAGTATATCAACGACTCCTACACCTATTCGGGTCGTAACGTGCATCTAAAAATTGCCCCCAATACCTACGCGTATCTGGAGAGTTACAACAACTCGGTTAACACAGGCTACAAGTTCACGCTGGAAAAAATTGATGGCAACCTCCTCCGGCAGAAACTCTCTGCCGACCGGATTGAGTGGGATGCAAAAAAGAAGAAGTGGGCTCTTATCGACTATAGAATCCGCGCTATCGATGGGTTAAAGGAAACCCTCACCCCCGGCGCGCGGATGGATACAACGCTGAACCTGAAACCGGATGATTTCAACTCCGATTTCAACCTGTACGAAACCCTTACCCGCCCCGAACTAAACAAACGCATAAACCTGCTGCAAAGCCGCGGAGCAGACGGGGTAGAAACGTATCTGCTGGAAAAATACAGTCGGGATACCCGGCCCTTTGCCATCATTATTCTGACCGTGATGGGCGTCATCATGTCGGCCCGCAAGAGCCGCCGGGGTGTCGGCTGGCAGGTAGCACTGGGGTTTATTCTGGCGTTTACGTACCTGCTGTTCTTCATGCTGGCCAAAGGCATTGCCGAGTCAGGCAACCTGAATCCCATTGTGGCAGTCTGGCTGCCAAACGCTATTTTTGCAGGAATTGGGGTATTGCTGTATAATACGATACCGAGATAATGATGAATTATAAATGATGGATGATGAATGACGAACAGTGAATAATGAAAGGCGGCTCACCAGTCCAGATTCATCATTCATCATTCATCATTCATCATTCGTCGTTCATCCTATGCAGAAAAATCCCTCCCTCTCCGACTACTTCCAACTCCATTTCATTGTACTGATCTGGGGGTTTACGGCTATTCTGGGTAAGTTGCTGGAGCCGCTCGATTCATCGGCGGTAGTGCTGTTCCGTACGCTGCTGGCCGTGCTGGGCATGGGCGTTGTGCTGCTCGTCAGGCGGCAGTCGGTCCGGGTAGCCCCCGGCGACCGCTGGCGGCTGCTGGCTACGGGTGGCGTTATCGCGCTGCACTGGGTCGCTTTTTTTCTGGCCGCCCGCGTCGCCAACGTATCGGTTTGTCTGGCGGGGATGGCTACCAGTTCACTCTGGGCGAGCGTGCTGGAACCGCTGATCCTGCGTCGGCGGGTGCGCACTGTGGAAGTGATTCTGGGAGCGGTAGTGCTGGCGGGCCTGTACATGATTTTCCGTTTTGAGTTCGACAAAGGAGCCGGGCTGGCACTGGCGGTTTTCTCGGCCATGCTGTCGTCCCTGTTCACCATCATCAACAGCCGGTTCGCGCAACGGCTCGATGCCTACGTAATTTCGTTCTACGAGATGGCTGGCGCGTCGATGGGTGCTTTTCTGTTATGGCTGGGTATTCGTGCGGCCGACTCCGCTCAGGGTAGTCTGGTGGCTCAGTATGTGCCGGATAGTCTGGGGCAGTGGGGCTGGCTTCTGGTGCTGTCGATGGTGTGTACCGTGTATGCCTATACCGTTGGCGTAAAGCTATTGCGTAAGTTTTCGCCGTACATGGCAATCTTAACCGTAAATTTGGAACCTGTATACGGCATTCTGCTCGCCGTACTCATTTTTGGCAACTCCGAGCGGATGACGGCGGGGTTCTACGTGGGTACCGTCGTGATACTGGTGGCTGTGCTGGCGTACCCGATGCTGAACCATCGGCTAAATCGTCCCGTGACCATCGAGTCTGCCGAAGTCATAAAAGGAAACAGCTAACCGGGCCGGGTGCGACGTTGGCGTACGCAGGGCCAGTAGCTGACCACTCAACTATATGGGTGGCTGATAACCGTTCACACCGGGCCACCAGGCCGGGTGCTACACTATGAAAGAATCGTTTGCCGGGCGGGTTGCCAATGCTACCGCCGTTTTTTTGTTTCTGCTGGCCTGTATTCCGCTGCTTTGCCTGTCGCTTTACAACCACCCGTCGGCCGCCGACGACTACTGTTTTGCGGATACAGCCGTTCGTTACGGGTTCTGGTCGGCCCAGAACTATTATTACAACGGATGGACAGGCCGCTATTTCTCCAACATGCTCGTTCATGCCAACCCGCTCGTATGGGGCTGGTATGATGGCTTCAGACTAATTCCGGTGCTGACTGTTACGGCGCTGTTATCGGCGCTGTTTACGCTGGTCAGTGAACTGCTCCGGGGCGAGTCGTTAAAAAACCGCCTGTTAACAACCGGTGTCCTCTTCTTCCTGATTGTGCTGGCATTGCAAAGTGTCGTTGAAGCATTCTTCTGGACGGCGGCCATTGCTACTTATACCGTACCCACGGTTTTAACCATTTACCTGCTGGCGGTTATGCTACGCTGGTACCGGGAACCGGCGGGCCCCAACAAATGGCTGACGGTGGTATGGGCCGGATTTCTGGTTTTTGCCAGCATTGGTTCGGGAGAAACCAACCTCATTCTGCTGCTCCTGCTTCTACTGGCGATTGCGGGGTACCGCCTGTTGTTTCAGCGCACTTTCGATCCGTTCCTGGTATTTCTGGTTGTTGTGGCGCTGGCATCGTCCTGGCTGTTGTTCCGGGCACCGGGCAATGCTGTCCGTATGGGTGGTAACCCCCACAGTGGTGAACTGGTTAAGTCGATGGGTTCATCGTTTGGCTGGCTGGCCAAATCGGTGGGGGGATGGTTAATCAAGACACCCATTATACCCCTATCGCTCCTTTACTGGCCCATAGCCCGACGCATTACCCAACCCGGTGCGCCCAACGCCCCTCTGTTCACCCTGCCTGCTCCCCTGCTCACCGTCGTGTACGTTGGGTTATTGGCGGCTACTATCTTCCCCTCCTACTACGGAATTGGGTTGCCTCCCTTCGCCCGGACCATGAACGTCCTGTTCGTATTCTTCACGCTGGGCTGGTTTTTTGTGCTCACCGTCTGGGCGGGCCGCAACCGGTCTAGCAGCACAGAAACAGCATCCAGGGTATCGACCTTCTCAACAACGCAGGTGAAAACGCCCCTGCTGGTGGTTACCGCTCTTTGGCTGGCTGGCAGTATCGCGTTCAGTACGTCGCTTAATCAGCTCTACACCGACTTGCTGGGTGGCCGGGCTGCGGTTTACAACAAAGAAATGAACGAACGTCACCGGCTACTTCAGCAACCGGGGGACACCCTACGGCTGGCCCCCATCAGTGTTTACCCGCCGAGCCTGTTTGTTGAAGATATTAAGCTTGATCGTACCCACTGGTGGAACCGCTGCCAATCGGGCTATTACAACCACAAAGTCATCATTCTCGACTCTACTGTTACTACGGCGGCAACTGCTCCGGTACCTGTATCCTCGGTAGGATTTCCCGCTAAACGTTAATTCCGCATGTCGTTAGTCTGTATGATTATTCCGTGTTACAACGAAGCAAACCGACTTCCGGCCGATGCGTTTATCGCGTATCTGAACCGGGTTCCTTCGGTGCAGCTCTGTTTCGTGAATGACGGGAGCCAGGACGACACCCAGGCTGTGCTGGAGCGTTTGCAGCAGCAGTATCCCGGTCGGATTGAGGTGCTGAACCTGGCAACTAACCAGGGCAAAGCCGGGGCCGTGCGGGCCGGTATGCTGCACTGTTCCGATCAGGCGTTCGATTACCTCGGCTATCTGGACGCCGATCTGGCTACCCCCCTCGATGCCATTGGCGATTTGCAGACGGTGCTCAACCAGCAACCCATGCTCGATCTGGTTATGGGGTCACGCATTAAATTTCTGGGAGCCGACATCCGGCGGGATGCCTTCCGGCATTACGTGGGCCGCGTCATTGCCACCTTCATCAGCAATATCCTGAAGTTGCCCGTGTACGATACCCAGTGCGGGGCCAAACTCTTCCGGCGGGGCGTAGTAAGCGGGTTGTTCACCGAGCCGTTCATCAGCCCGTGGCTATTCGATGTCGAACTGCTGGCCCGGCTCATCCGGCAGCACGGGCGGGCTGCTGTTCCGGTTCATGCGGCCGAGGTACCGCTGCGGCAGTGGATCGAGCAAAGCGATTCGCGCATTAGCCCCACTTACATGTTCAAGATGTGGTATGAGTTGTACCGTATTCATCAAACCTACCGTAACGCTGGCTAATGAGGCTATTGTTTCGCCACTGATCCAGCACCGGCTGACCGGCATTGACGTAGATTGCCTTGCTTAGGGAGCCTAGTCCACTACTGTTAAAACATTTATGTTGAGTCCCACTGTTTCGTCTACCAACTCCACGCTGCTGAACGGGTTTCGTCGCCTGGCCCCCGTGTTGATAGCCATCCCAATTGTCTGCTACGTCGCTCTGGTGTTGACTTACGCGGTGAATGTGCCCTGGGTTGACGATATGGATGCGTTTCTTAGTTTCATTCTGGGCTACAGCGACGCAACGACACTGACTGAAAAGCTCGACTGGCTGCTCCGGCCCAATAACGAGCACCGGATTCTGACGGCCAAGCTCACGACGGTGCTCATGCGGGCATTAACGGGCGAGGTTAACTTCCGCTGGCTCATTTTCGTTGCTTTTGGCTTTCTACTTGGTACGTTTGCACTGTTCTACCGGGTTTTCCGCTCCATGAATCTGCCACTACTGGCCTTTTTGCCTGTCTGTTTTGTGTTCTGGCAGCCTCAATATTACCTCACCAGTTTGTGGGCGTTAACGGGGTTGCAGCATAGCGTGGTTATCTTTCTTATCCTGCTGGCTATTTACCTGTTATCCGGAACGGGGCAATACCGGTTCATGGGCGCACTGGCGGTGCAGATGCTGGCGTCACTCTCCATGAGTAACGGCCTGTTTGGCTGGGTGGCGGGTGCCGTGGTGCTGGTGCTGGCGCAGCACTGGAAACGCCTGGGCCTGTGGGTTGGTGTCGCCATTGCCACGATCATTTTTTACTTCCACGACTTTCAGAATGCCCAGGGGAACGACAGCAGCGTCGCTTTTTTCCTGCAATCGCCCCATATTGTCGTAGCCGCCTTCTTTACTTTCGTTGGGGCACTGCTCGATTTTATGCCCGTACATGACATCGTCAGGCGCAGCATTCTGCCTACCCTGTTTGGGCTGGTGCTCGTGCCTACCGTGCTCTGGTTCTTGTGGCGCATGAACTGGCCGCTCTGGTCGCGGCACCGGTCGTCTGATATGGCCCGGCAGCGCCGTCGGTATTTTTTTACGGGCAGCTATGCCTTTCTGTTCATCAATGCGTTCATTGTGGCTTTTCTACGACCCCGTTTCGGCTACGAGGTCATGCTGGTTAGTAATTACATGATCTATCCGGCCCTGCTCACGTCGCTGGTTTACCTGAATGGCCTCAGCGAACTGCATACCCAACAAACGCTGAACCGGTGGATGCGTGCCGGGCTGGCGTTGGGCGTTGTTGTCTGGGTCGTTTCGTATGGGTTACACTGGCCCCAGGTTGCCCAGCGCAGGCACACGCTCCTGACGTTTGCCTACAACCAGAAGCATAATGCTATTGGCCTCGGGCCCAACTGGGGGTCCGCCTTCGCCACCATGGTTCGCCGGGTGATGGGGGATGCCGTTAGCCGCAACTGGTATCACTACCCGGATGGGTACTTTACGCCGTACGAAGCAGCTCTGAGTCCGTCGGCACTGACGTCAGTTGCCACCGATTCCACCCTGGATTTGCACGTGGATGGCGGGGGGTATAGTTACATCGTAGAAACGGGCTTAGGCGCGTTGCCACAGCCCATTACCAATGCCGCCGTCATTGTCCAGTCGGCCCAGCGAACCTACCTGTTCCCGTCAGAGTCAGGTTTCCGGCCCAGCGCCTTCTACCTGAGACGGCCCGTCAAAACAATATGGGCGGAGGTAATCAATCCAGTTTTAGCCCCCGGAACATACAGGGTGGGTATACTGACACCGCCGGGTTCGGCGCAACCCGTTCGTTTCAGCAACCGGCAAATAACGATTCCGTAAGAAACCGGCCTCAAATGCTACCTGAAAGTCAAAAAAACGTACTTTTGTCCGTTGCCAACCGTCCGTTTAATACCGCTTTGTCAGAACCGCAGATTTCCATTGTTGCTCCCTTGTTCAACGAGACCGAGGCTTTTCCCCATCTGGTTGCCCGACTAAATGCCGTTATGGAGGCAATGCCCCTGCGGATTGAAGTGGTGCTGATCGACGATGGGAGCCGCGACAACACGGCTCTGCAAATGCAGCAACTAGCCCTCACTGACGGCCGGTATCAGTGCGTATTTCTATCCAGAAATTACGGCCATCAGATTGCCCTGACCGCCGGTATTGCAGCCGCCCGCGCCACCGAAGCCCTCTTTATTATTGATGGCGATTTGCAGGACCCTCCCGAGCTGTTGCCGGAATTTTATCAGAAATACCAGGAAGGATACGATGTGGTGTATGCTGTTCGTAAAAAACGGAAAGAAAGCTGGTTTAAGCGGATAGCTTATTCCACCTTCTACCGGTTCATGCGGTCAATTTCCTACGTGGATATTCCACTGGACAGTGGCGACTTTTCGCTCATTAGCCGCAGGGTAGCCGATATCATGAATCAAATGCCCGAAGAGAGCCGGTTTATCCGGGGTATGCGTAGCTGGATCGGGTTTCGGCAAATAGGGGTTGAGTACGAGCGCGATGCCCGCGTGGATGGCGAATCCAAGTATTCGTTCAAAATGCTTCAGCGGCTAGCCTACAACGGTATTTTTAATTTTAGCGAATACCCAATCAAAGTCATTACCCGGATGGGTATGGTTACCCTGGGCTTTGCTGTTTTGTACTTGATTCAGACGCTCATTAAGCGCTTTGTGTATCACGACGTGCCCCAGGGGTTTACGGCCCTTTTGTTTTTTATTATCCTGTTCAGTGGGATTCAACTCGTTGCCCTGGGGTTAATTGGGGAGTACGTTCTGCGGATATTTTTTCAGGCCAAAGGCCGTCCACTGTATGTTGTTCGGGAAGTAATTTGTCAGCAACAGCGGCAACCTCTACAGGGACTGAATAGCCCGAAATCATCTGAGAATGCTGTTTAACTCGCTTCAGTTTTTATTATTTTTTACCGTAGTCACCCTGGGTTACTTTAGCCTTAAATGGCGGGGACGCTGGGTGCTGCTGCTCCTGTCGAGTTGCTACTTCTACATGGTTCTCAAGCCAGAATACATCGTTATTCTGTTTCTGACCATCGTTATCGACTACATAGCGGGTATATGGATTGAAAAGTCGACCGGAAAAACGCGCCGGTGGCTGCTGATTCTGTCATTGATATCTAACATCGGCATTCTGGCCTTTTTCAAATACCTGGGCTTTTTCACCGAAAATATAACGTGGCTGTTCGATCATATCGGCATGCCCGCCGTTGCCGACCAGGTATTTAGCCTGGGAAACAGGGTATTCATCAAGGTATTGCACCTGTTCGGTGAAAGTGGCGTTTCGTCCTTCAAAGACAATATGAGCATACTGCCCGTTGGCCTTTCTTTTCACACGTTCCAGGCCATGAGTTACACCATCGAGGTATACCGGGGCAACCAAAAAGCCGAGCGTCATTTTGGCATCTATTCCCTCTACGTCATGTTCTACCCGCAGTTGGTGGCGGGGCCTATTGAACGGCCCCAGAACGTGCTTTGGCAGTTTCACTCCTACTTTAAATATGATAGGGAAAATGTAAAGGCCGGCCTGATGCAGATGGCGTTTGGCCTGTTCAAAAAGCTGGTTATTGCCGACCGCCTGTCTATGCTCGTGGACTATGCGTATGGCGACCCGTCGCAGCAGAACGGGATGACGTTGCTGGTAGCCACGTTTTTCTATACCTTCCAGATTTACTGCGATTTTTCGGGCTATTCCGACGTGGCTATTGGAGCAGCACGGGTGATGGGCTTCACGCTCATGGAAAATTTCCGAACGCCTTATATTGCCCAATCCGTATCGGAATTCTGGCGACGCTGGCACATTTCGCTCTCTACCTGGTTTCGGGATTATCTGTACATCCCGCTGGGTGGCAACCGCAAAGGCGAGTTTCGCCAGTACCTAAACATGCTCATCGTGTTTTTGGCCAGTGGTTTATGGCACGGCCCCAACTGGACGTATGTTATCTGGGGTGGCCTGAACGGCCTGTACCAGGTCCTGGCCGTTCTGCGCGATAAATTGCTGATACGGCTGGGCTTTTCGGTTGCGCCAGCATTACGACCCGTTTCGGCTACTCCCGATACCCGCCAATCGGGAGCCGAATTTCCGGACCGGGGCCCCGTTTCGGCCCAGCCCGGCACCCCTCCTCACCCGGCTAATTATGGCCCTGTTTCGGCGCCAGCCAGCCGTCGAAGTACCCGCCCGGTAGAAAATCATAAATCGCCCCTAGTCGTGGTAGGGAACACACTCTTTACGTTTGTGCTGATTATGCTGACCTGGGTGTTTTTCCGCGCGCATAGTCTGAGCGATGCGCTGTTGATTCTACAAAAAATTGGTACGTTATCGTTTGCGGATACCCTGGCCAGCCCCATGAATTTGGTAGAAATGGGCTTCAGCGTTTTTCTGATTGCCCTCCTGCTGCTGAAAGAATACTTCTACCTCACCATCCCGACAAAAAGCACGGTTCGCTTCGTGGTGTTGTTCGGGCTAATCACCTTCATGACCTATCTGTTCGGGGTTTTCTCCTCCAATCAGTTCATTTACTTTCAGTTCTGATATTGATTCCCAAAATCGAAATTATCCATATATTCCGGGCTAACGTGGAGATTCAAATCGTTCCGTTCAACACCACGCTATCCGGAGAAGAGGTATTAGCTGGGTTCGAGTTGAGCTTATGAGAATTATGGATTGTCTGCCTTGCCAACAATAGCCTGCCAGATCTCCAGTATACGCTGGGTGCGTTGACTGGCCGTGTTTCTTTCCAGATGGGCATAAACGTTTTCGTAAACGGCAGGACTATTGAGTAGCCCATTTATTGCTGTTTGTAAACACGTCCGAACAGACTCTGGGCTTTCACTAATTTCATTCAGCAATTTATTCCGGTTGTCAAACACGTAAATAATGTCTTCAAAATCAGAATTCATGCGTGGGTCTCTACCATGCCGAAACGAGCCATATGCTTCAAATTTGCTGGCTAAGAAGTAGGGTGCGGAAAAAATGCGGATAACCTGTTGATTGCCTATTTGATAGCGCATCGATTCGGCAACTCCCTTTTTGTACCAGCGATTACTAAAGCCCAAGACATCAGCGTTCGTAGGCATAATATCCACAATCAGGCCGTGAATTTTATATCGGCATATTACCGGCGACCCATGATCGTTCCTGAACCCCAACTGTTGCAGTCTTTCTTCAATTTTGCCACTCAATTCGGCATAGGTAGCTACTTCAATCACAATGTCGATGTCGTCGGTTGGCCGTGATTCTACGGCTGCTGCATTATCGGCATATAAACCAACCGTAGCTCCACCTACAAAAACCACTTTTTCGTTCAACTCGGCTAGTGCGGAAGCAACTACCCGCAACCGGACTAAATTAACGTGGTGATTATTCATGTACTGATAGCCGTTTGCGAAGTTCTTCGACAGCCATCGTTACTTCTCTCGCCTTCCCCACACGGATAGCATCCACCAAAGCCAGCATTTCATATAGACGTGAGTCATTATTTACTGCCTGTACAAGGGTAGGATAGAGTGGTTCAATGGCCTGGCCGCGCATAGTACCGTCGGCACTCGGCCATACATACGGTTCTGTCGACTGAATCAATTCAGCTAATGGTTTAGCCGAATGAGCCGTAGGAATACCCCTTACCAGGGCACCCGGTTGTTGCGGAAAAACATATTTCAAACCGTACTGCACGAACTCCAGTAAAGCACGGGCCATCACCTTTTTCTGGTTCGGATCGTATAAACCCGCAAACGCCGACCGGGCCAGTGATTCTGTTATTTCAGATGCACTGATTCCCAACTGAGTGGCAATATCTTTCTTCAATAAAGGAATTATTGCAAGAAGTGTCCCGTACGTGTTCTTCTGTCTGTGCGCTTCTATTTTCAGCAGAATGGGCAAATCCTGCGGGCGCATTCCATTATGCTTTTTCATAATTCGCAATTCGCGAATTGCGAATTTCACGTTAAATGTACAAAAAAACAGATTACTTTTTATGGACAAGAGCCCTATTTTTAGTTAAAATCTGGTAGGCATTCATTAACTTCTACTCCTCAAACGCCATGGCTACGCCATTCATGCAATACCGTAATCCGGTAGGGTCGGGTCCGTCGTTGAACACATGCCCCAGGTGGGCATCACACACCGCGCAGCGCACTTCCGTTCGCCCGCCGTCCGGCTCGTTATAAACGGCATTGGGCACGATGGACGCGTAGAAACTAGGCCAGCCCGTACCCGATTCAAACTTGGTTTCGGAAGAGAAAAGGGGATTCCGGCAACTTACGCAGGTGTACGTTCCCCGCCGATGTTCGTGGGTCAGGGCGCTGCTGTTGGGCCATTCGGTACCACTGCGCCGGGTGATATTGTATTGCGAACCCGTCAGGACAGCTTTCCACTCCGCATCCGTTTTCTCGACCCGCCGATTACCGGGCGACGTAGCACCTGCGGGGCGACGATGCGGTGGGCGTGGCTTCGCTACGTAGGTACCGTAGAACCATATCCCTCCGCCCAGGAGGGTAGCCAGTAGTATAAATATCAGCGTTGATTTCATGCGTATAAACTGCTTTTCTCTGTCAAAACAACGGAGAGCAGTCTACCGTTCACAACCGGTTATCGGCCAATGGGTACTTTCCGCAGAATGGAATCGATCACCTGCAGGGTTGTAACGCCATCGGCCTCGGCTTCGTAATTGAGCATGATGCGATGGTTGAACACATCCGGGGCCAGTTCCTTGATGTCTTCGGGCAATACATAATCGCGCCGGTCGAAATAAGCCAGTGCTTTGGCAGCCAGATTCAGGTTGATACTGGCGCGGGGCGATACGCCAAACTGGATGTAGCGGGCCTCATCGCGGAAATTGTACTCCATGGGTCGACGAGTGGCGAAAACGAGTTCGATAATATACCGCTCCAGGGTTTCGGAAATAGCAATGCCATTGATTTCATCCCGAATAGCAACCAGTTCTTCCTTGCCCAAAACGGGACGCACTTCGTACTCGAAGTTCATGTTCGACATGCGTCGCATCACGGCCAGTTCATCCTCTTTGCTCAGGTAATCGACAAAAACTTTCATCATAAACCGGTCCACCTGGGCTTCGGGTAGCGGGTAGGTTCCCTCCTGCTCCACCGGGTTTTGGGTGGCCAGTACCAGGAAAGGCCGGTCGAGCATAAACGTTTCCTCACCAATGGTCACTTGCTTTTCCTGCATGGCTTCGAGCAGGGCGGCCTGTACTTTAGCCGGTGAGCGGTTCACTTCATCGGCCAGAATCAGGTTGGCAAAAATAGGGCCCTGTTTCACTTCGAACTCGGCGGTTTTCTGGTTGAAAATCATCGTTCCAATCAGATCGGCGGGAAGCAGATCGGGGGTGAACTGGATGCGCTGAAAATCCAGTTCCAGCACTTTAGCCAGCGTATTGATGGTCAACGTTTTAGCCAGACCCGGAACCCCTTCGAGCAGGATGTGCCCGCCCGTAAACAACCCAATAAGCAGCCGATTGAGCAACCGATCCTGCCCTACCACAACCTGGCTCATCTCGGCAAATACCTCACGGATTTTTGTGTGGTAGGAAAAGGTGGTAGTCGATTGCATGAAGTTTTGTTAACTGGTTGATTGGCTATTTAACCAAGTAACTGATTGACTATAGTCAAAACGTTGCCCGGATGCTGCGGTCTTTACCGTGAATGTCTTTATACACCTGAATTTTAGTGAATCCTCGTTCGGCAAATACCTGCCGGGTAGCCTCCCCGAACCGCTCGTTTATCTCAACGTAACAGGCCCCGTCTTTCGTCAGGTGATTCGTACAGAAATCGGCTACCGCTTTATAAAAAACCAGCGGGTCATTATCTTCCACAAACAACGCCAGGCCGGGTTCGTAATCAAGCACGTTCCGGTCCATGTCGATAGCTTCGGACCGCGTGACGTAGGGTGGATTGCTCACCACGCAATCGAACCGATTAGTAAAATCCATCGAAACGTTCAGGATGTCCTGAATAGCAAACGTCACGGCTCCCTTCAGGTTAACGGCGTTATGCCGGGCCAGGTCAAGGGCTTTCGGGGACACATCCCACCCCGTCACCACCGATTGGGGGAGAAACCGGGCCAGCGTAATAGCGATACACCCGCTGCCCGTACCGATATCCAGAATGGGTACATCGTCGGTACGGTCGGCAAAGTCGTGCATGATGAGCCGGACCAGGTCTTCCGTTTCGGGTCGGGGAATCAGCACATCGGGGGTTACTTCAAACTCCAGTCCGCAAAAAATGGTGGTACCGATAACGTGTTGAATCGGTTCCTGCCGGTTCAGCCGTTCCAGTATTTTAAACCAGTCGGGTTCCGTACGATTCGGGGGCAGGGGCTTATCGGTTAAAATATCCGTTTTTCGCAGACCAAAATAGTGGTCGAGCAACATAAACGCCATTTCCCGCGCTTCTTCGGGTGGATAGGCAGTAATATTCCGGCTGATTCGTTCGTAAAGCGGTTTGGCTGTAGCCATTTGATTCTGGTCGAGTAATTTTGCGTAAAACTAAGAAGTTTATGGTATACGGTTTTCGGTTTGTGGTTTTCGGCAGGCCGACAATCCAAAGCCAAACCACTGTAAACCATTAACTGAATTCCATAAACTATGAACCTATTCATGCTCCGGGCTCTCGAACTGGCTACCCTTGGCCGGGGCAGCGTTAGCCCCAATCCCATGGTCGGCTGTGTGCTAGTTCACCATGCCGAAGGGCAGGAACCACGCATCATTGGCGAGGGTTGGCACAAGCAGTACGGCGACTGGCACGCCGAAGTAAATGCTGTTCGCTCGGTTCGTGCCCAAGATACGCATCTATTGGCGGAAGCTACTGTTTATGTCACCCTGGAACCTTGTTCACACTGGGGAAAAACGCCCCCCTGCGCCGATTTACTCATCGAAAACCGGGTAAAACGCGTCATTTGTTGCAATGATGACCCTAATCCGCTGGTGTCGGGGCAGGGTTTTGCCAGGCTCCGGACGGCTGGTATTACTGTAGAAACGGGTGTTTTGGCCGGAAAAGGTCGGGCGTTGAACGCGCGTTTCTTTACGTTCATAGCACAAAAACGACCTTATATTATCCTGAAATGGGCCGAAACGACCGATGGCTACCTGTCTGGCGAAGCGGGACAACCGATACAGATTAGTGGGCCATTGTCCCGTCGATTGGTACACAAGTGGCGCAGTGAAGAAGACGCGATTATGGTAGGGACCAACACCGCCCGCATCGACAACCCCCGCCTGAATGTGCGGCTTTGGCCGAACGGTAAAAATCCGGTCCGCATCGTTTTCGATAAAGATCGCTCACTGCCTCCCAACCTGCACTTATTTGACGGTTCTCAGCCAACTGTTGTTTATCATCAGGTAGAAACTAAGAGCGTGACTGAACAGCCAGGTGTCATTCACGCATTTACCGATTCGCTCATTCACGCACTAGACGATCTCTACCAACGCAAAATTCAGTCAGTATTGGTAGAGGGGGGAACAACGCTACTACAGTCGTTTATGGGTGCCGGGCTTTGGGATGAGATGCGCGTGCTACGAAGCCCGATGATGCTTGGAAGAAGTCAGACCGCCGTAAAAGCCCCCAGGGTGGAAGGAAGGCTGGTGAGTCGGGAAATGGTGGGGCAGGATGAGTTGACTATCTATAAAAATAGGTCTGAAAACTAAGCAGGGACTATAGCTATACATTCGTCCAGGTCTGATTGTATGTTTTCCGTGTGCTTTTCAGTTGAACTAATTCTTTCTTCAAGGCGCACCTTTGCCTAACAATATCCACTTAAGCACTCGAGAGTCAAAATGATTTACTATAATTGATTTCCTAATTATACTAGTCCTATATAGCAACTAAGATGATACGCACCTCCACTTTTATCAGCTACCTCTTGCTGGTCTTAATCTTTTTTAACTTGGGGTCGGCCCAGGCGCAAAACGCCGTAAACACGTTAGAAGCCTTACACTTCATAAAATTAGGGAATACGCTGCGCATGGTTGACCGCACTCAGCAAGCGGTTGATTTACTGCTGAGAGCATTACCCGCGGTTCAATCAAAAGATGATTATCTGGAAGCCGTTGCATACGAAAATCTGGGCTTTGCTTACACTGATTTAGAGAGTAGCCAAACGGCACTGAGCTATTTCCATAAAGCTCAAAACTTATACCGGAAATTGAATTATGGCGCAAGTGAAGCTGCCATGCGCCAGCTAATTGGGGAAATGGCGGGGAAAGATTTATACGCTGGCATTGACATTGGCGCTTCAGGCGTAAAACTGGCCATTTTCCGAACCACCTATGAGAACGGTTTTTATGAGAAAAATATCAAAGTTAAACCCATTGCCCCGAACGTAACGCTGGTTTCGGGAACGGCCCAGTCTTTTCAAGATGGACAGGAAGTGATGAAGGTCTACCTGGACTCAATCAAAAAATATAAAATTCCTGCCAACCGCACGTACATTGCCTTTAGTAGCGGAATTAACGAAACACTGGGAAAAACGCCTGCCAAAAAAAAGAGGTTGTACGAACTTTTTTCGTCGCTAATTGCCAATAGTATGCCGGGAAGCGACAGTTTACTAATTGATTCAACCCTGACGGCCGCCCGTGAAGCAGAATTATTCCTGATTGGTTCTGTGCCCCGCCGGTTATGGATTGCCACATCTTGTATTGATATCGGCAGTGGAAATACCAAAGGCGGTTACTACGACAGCGGCCGTAGATTCCACTCATATAGCCTGCCATACGGCACCAAAACACTGGCTAACCTAATTGATAATAATCGATCGCTAGCTATTGATACCTACAGAGACGAAGCGAAACGAATGATAAAAGCGATTGCGGATACGGCCGTAAATGTCGAATTCAATACCGCCAGTCCCGGTTTGCAACAACGCAAAACAGTAGCACTGGGCGGTGGTATTGCCTGGGCAATGACGGTTTATCTGCACCCCGAAAAGGCGGGAACAACAGCCGTTCCGCTAACCTTAGCTGATGCGGAACGATTTGCCCGATTAGCGTTGACCGATTACCAAGCCCTCATCCACCCCGATCTGACTGCTATAAATGATCCATTAGTGCAAAGGAAAGCCGAAACAGATATCAGTAATGTCCAGAACCAGTTCAATGAGAAGCAATTGATTGCCGGCTCTTTGTTACTTGAATCAGTTTTTAAAGCGTATGCCAATACATCAATACCGAAACGTTTTATTTTTATCAGAGACTCTGACATTAGCTGGGTAACAGGCAAATTTCTGGAAATGCTGAATCAGAATTACGAGCGAGCTATTGCCAAAACCGCCCGGTAGAGACTAGTGACTTACGCTATTTTTTCACCCGAAGTCCAGACGCCGGTTGTGTGCAGGGACTTATCGAGCCGAACCAGATTGGCAACATAGCCCGTTCTTATTCGGCCCAGCTGGTCATCCAAACCGATTATCTCTGCCGGAATGAGCGACGCCATCCGCAGGGCATTCGTCAATGGAATACCCGCCTGTTCCACGGCGATTCGGACGCAATCAATCAGGGTGATGGCCGAACCCGCCAGGTTTCCTTCATTATTCACGTAGCGTCCCGGTCCCGGGCCATTTGAGTCGGGTTCGTAGTGGACAACGAACTGCTCCAGGGTAAACGCGGGGCGGGGAGGATTGGCAAACAAGGCATCAGAGATCAGGAAAAGCCGTTCCCCCAATAGCCGGTAGGCAATGCGAATACTGGTTGGATTACAGTGATAACTGTCGGCAATGATACTGGCCCGAACCGTTGGGTGATCGAAGATAGCCCCTACGATACCCGGCTCCCGACTCTCGAAACCACGCATGGCGTTGTACAGGTGCGTGGCCAGGGGAATGCCTCCGTTGAAGGCGTCCGTAGCCTGTAGATACGTGGCGTTGCTGTGACCGAGCGATAGCAGCGTGTTCGGATGTTTTAATCGGTTGATGGTATCCAGTTGACCCGGCTTCAGTATTTCGGGGGCCAGCGTCAGAATACGTATCACGTCGGCATTACTGCTGAACAGGGTTTCCAGCTCACCTTCGGCGGGTACACGCACGTACGCCATGCTGTGCGCCCCCCGTTTGATGGGGTTAAAATAAGGCCCTTCCACATGAATACCCGGTACGCCAAATGGGTTTTCGGTCCGTACCACCTGTACGGCAGCCATCGACTGCTGCATCACTGCTAACGAAGTAGAGTGAATGGTCGGTAATAAAGTAGTGGTGCCGTTTCGGGCGTGGGTGTCGTAAATATGCCGGACTGTGTCGGGGGTGGGCTTGTCGTTCAGGAACAAATCCGAGCCGCCATAAAGCTGCAAATCAATTAGTCCGGGAATCAGATAGTCCCCTTCCAGGTCAGTGACGGTTGTTTCTGCCGTCGTTACGGGCATTGTGGTCACTTCCTGAATGCGCCCGTTAGCCACGCGTACGGACGCTCCGGTTAACCACTCTTCACCGGTGAAAACGGTGGCGTTATTGTATTGAATCATGCGATTGAAACAGGAATCCTGTTTGTTGATACGAGTAAAATGACCGAAATCTACCAGTTATTTCGTTTTTTTGCGAACAGTAGCCATATCGGTTTACAGTTTTCGGTATACAGTTCAACAAAATCCGCTGTTGAGGCCTCTGCCCTACCGAAAACCACAAACCGAAAACCATAAATCGAAAACTGTTGTCCTCCGTCCGTTTACTGCCCCCTGCCACGCTTACCCAGCCCGGTCTTGTTCAGGACCATCTAGTCCGGGCTACCATTCCGCTGGCCTCATCAAAAAGCGAAAGCAACCGCGCCCTCATTATCGATGCGCTGACCGGTTTCCGGTGCGACCTGAAAAATCTGTCCACCGCCCGCGATACGCAAACGATGATTCGGCTGCTCAAATCAACCGACCCGGTGGCCGACGTGCTGGATGCCGGTACAACCATGCGGTTTCTGACGGCTTATTTTGCCGTTACCGGCCAGCAAAAAACGATGACCGGCACCCCCCGTATGTGCGAGCGGCCCATCGGTATGCTGGTTGATGCTCTGCGTACACTCGGTGCCGATATTACGTACCTGAAGGAAACGGGCTATCCACCCCTGCAACTCAACGGTTTTTCGGCATCCGGCAACAACCAAATCAGCATTCGGGGCGATGTAAGCAGCCAGTACATTTCAGCCCTGCTGATGATTGCCCCGCTATTGCCCGAGGGTTTAACCCTGGCACTAACCGGACCTATCGGGTCACAGCCTTATATCGAGATGACGCTGGAACAGATGCGCTTTTTCGGGGCCGACGTGCAGGCCGACTGGGACAACAAACTCATCACGGTAGCGCCAAAACCATACACACCTGCCACGTACGCCATCGAATCCGACTGGTCGGGGGCGAGTTACTGGTACAGTGTATCCGCTTTGGCGAAGGACGAAACCGCTGGACTAACGCTGCTGGGTCTGAAAGCTAAATCCTTACAGGGCGACAGCGCTATTGCGGACATGATGCAGGCATTTGGGGTGGAGAGTACTTTTATTGAAGCGGGCGTTAGGCTGACTAAAGTGCCAGCCAGTGACTCCTTAGCCTGGGATTTTACGGACTGCCCGGATCTGGCACAGACCGTGGCCGTTTGTGCGGCTATGAAAGGCATCACCCTGCGCCTGACGGGTATCGAGAGCCTCAAGATAAAGGAAACGGACCGGGTACTGGCCTTACAAACCGAATTGCAGAAGATTGGGGCTGAACTGGTCGAACTGGAACCCAACCACCGGTACGAAGTTCGTCAAACCAGTACAAAGCCCAGTGCTCCCGCTACCATTGCCACCTACGACGACCACCGGATGGCAATGGCCTTTGCTCCTGTAGCCATGCGTCAGGAAATTATCATTGAAGAACCGGGGGTAGTGGCCAAATCGTACCCCAGTTTCTGGGACGATATGGCGCGGGTAACAACGGTGGAGTTTTTATCGGAGGAAACCGGGCGTCCATCCTGACATAGGTATTGCCGGAAACTGATAATCTGTCGCTAGATAATCCACACGTTATCCCGGCGGATGAAATAGAGTTCATTGTGCCAGAGTACCCGTAGATAGATGTCTTTGGTCCCCAGAATACTGACCTTGTTGCCGCGCCCTACCACTTCGGCAACGGGGGCCGCTGCCGATGGATCGGTACGCAACAGCACGCGATCCTGATTGGTGATGCCCGATTGTACCCCTTCCGGTAAGTTCGTAAAAATCAGCAGGAGAAGCAGGTAGATAAACACAACCCATTTCTGCCGTCCCGGAATGGGTTCTTTGCGAACCACTTTAAGCACTAATATGCCAAAAACGTACAGGGCTGGAATGAGCAGAAAAAGCTGTAAGTAAATGCCGTATTTGCGGTAAAAGAGATAGAAATAATTCAGGTCGTCGATTTCATAACCGATCAGGTTATTGGCCCGGGCAATCTCATTCATCCGTAGGAGTATAGCATCATCGGGGTGGCGGTCGAAGTAGACCTCCAGGTAATAAAGCAGCCGGGGTACATCGTGCTGCTGTTCGCTGATACTCGCCAGTTTCAGCAGCATGGGGTCGGTGGCGGTGTGCCCGGCGGCCAAAACGCCTTCGTACAGGCGCGACGCCTGAATTTTCTCACCAGCAGCAAACAGCGAATCGGCCCGGCGGAGCGAATCGGTCAGGGCGGGCTGGGCCAGCGCTACAACAGGCAGCAAACAAAGAAAAGGCAGTATGTTTCGCAGAAGGATTCTCAATGACGTTAGGGCCTTTTTTTATGCTTCCACCTGATGAAAATAAACCGATGTACCTCCCTGACTGCAAACCGATAGGCCCTTTGCAGTCCCCGTCAGTTTTACGGACAAAACACGTTTATTGAATCGAAACAAAAAAAGCCGCTGGTGGGCGGCTTTTTTTCTGGGCAGCCGTCCTTAAAACGGCAGGTCGTTGCTTTCCTCATCAAAGGCAGCGTTGAATGACATTGGCGCTGGTTGACTACTCTGCGCGGCCGGGCGCGACTGCGCCTGAGGGGCAGCACTCCGACCGGGAGCCGGACTTGCTTCTCCTTCGCTTAATTCGATGCGAAAAGCCCGCAGTTCGGTGTACCAGCGTTCGTTGTATTCCCTCGACTCAGCACTAAAGGTTGCCTTAAGCGTATCGCCATCGGCAAACTGCTTTAGGTCAGCTACTTTATCCCCCCAGGCGGTCAGGCACACCTTTTTTGGATATTGACTATCCATTGTTTCAATAACAAATTCCTGTTTGCTCCAGGGACCATTTTTACCCTGTCCCGTTACTTCGGGCAGTACTTTTATCAGTTTTCCTACTATTTCATTTGCCATGCGACCAGGACTATTTAAGCGTGATTTAGACTCATAAAAGTACGAAATTTTGCCCGATTCCGGGCTATAATTCCCTAAAAAAGCAAAAGATTCCGGGTGGGGTTTTGGAAAAAAAAAGGAGACAGCTATCTTTGCACCCGCTCTACGGAACTGGCCACGTGGTGAAACTGGTAGACACGCCATCTTGAGGGGGTGGTGCTGCAAGGCTTGGGAGTTCGAGTCTCCCCGTGGTCACAAACAAAAATGCTCAAATCAGCTTGATTTGAGCATTTTTCGTTTTAGCAGGGGTCTCTAGGGCAAGCCTTCCTCATTCTACACTCCTCATGTTCACCACCTGCCAGGGCGAAAACAGTTTATTCCATCGGGCAAAGCACCTTCATTACTTCTCCAGCGTTTCGTGCTCTCTGGGCTCTAGCGGTAGCCGGTGCAGCAGGTGATCCATAAATTTATCGAGTTTATCGGCGTTTTCTCCGCTTTGGTCAGTTCTGCACCTATCATAAAAAAGCTACTCACAAGGTTACAAAATAGCTTTTTGGCGTAGTATGACAGATTGAGTAGCTTTGGGTTATCGACCCGTGAATTAGTCCGTAAAGCGACTTAACTTCTATATTGCTATTGGTCTCATGGGAGGCCTAAGCCAATTCGAATGACTTTACAGACTTACTCACGGATCAATAACTGCGTTCCCTAGTCGAAGAAGTGCGCCCAGAAGCGGTCCAGCCGCCACCCGCGCTCGTTACGCTTATCGTAAGTAAAATCAGGATTGGATAGGTTACGTTTATGGTAACTTTTTACACAATCCAAGCGCTCTAGTACAGAATTATAGCTTATCCAAACAGTCTTATGCGAGAAGGGGTTAATCGCCAAACGGAGTAACTACTCAATCGTTAGTCAACAAACTTCCTATGGATTCACAAGCAACTAATCACTCGAATATGGGCAAAGGAAACTATAAAAAATTCTTCCTGATGCTCGCCGTTTCCTTCGTTATCATGCATCTTACGATGTACCTGAACACTGAGAAAGCCAGCCATTTGTATTTCAGTACCAACCGCTTTTATATGACCACGCTGATGATTACGACAATGGCAGTTGTTATGCTCCTGTTCATGCGTTCCATGTATCAGGATAGTCGGATGAACACAATCATCATTGCCGGAAGCGTTGCCCTATTTGCGCTGGCCCTGTTCTTTGTTAGAAATCAGGTCTTCATTGACGATAAACGCTTCATGCAGTCGATGATTCCGCACCACTCCATTGCCATTCTGGTCAGCAAAAATGCCGATTTGAAAGATCCTGAAGTAAAAGAACTGGCGCAGTCGATCATTGACGCTCAGGAACGGGAAATAGCCCAGATGAAACGGATTCTCGCCCGGATGGATCAGAAATAGCCACCATAAACCCAGTCTAATGCCGGGTTTATCAGGACGGTATAAGTAGTAAAATTTCTATATTTTTTGGCGCTGTGCGTTTCTCATGATGTAACCCAACGATAAGTTAAGCCGAGAGAAAAACGCACTTATTCCGCTACAGTAGCTCCCTGCGGCCTGGGCGTATTCAGTGAAAGAAACAGTTTAAAGCTTCCCAAAATCCCCATCCATAGTGGCTCTCCTATGGTTTCGGAAACTGATTGTGGCAGGCAGGTTCAGGGGGCAATATCAACCTGAGCAGACCAAACTAGTTCGCTGCCCTGAGCCCTGACCCAGCAGGTAGTCAGCGTCAGCGTACCAGTTCCTTTACTAATTAGGGGTTGACGTCAGTTTAGGCAACTGGACCAGTTTGAACCAGTGATGGCAGAAGGATTCCATATCCCGCAGCGCATCCTGTTTTAACATGAGTGAATTGGCACCCGCCCTGTAGTAACGAACAACCTCACTATCGGAGATGGCTCCCGTCCAGACTACCACGGGGATATGGCAACAGTTTTCGGAATGCATAACCCACACCAGTAGTTCATACCCATCCATGAGAGGCATATTCGCATCCACCATAATCAGGTTTGGCTGGAAGCCTCCGGTAAGTTTTTGCGTAGCCTCAATCCCGTCACGCACATGGGTTAATGTTACCCGTTCATTACACTGCTTAATGTGGCTGGCCAGCAGCATTAAATCATCATCGTCATCATCGACTACCAATATATCAAAGTTCATAAGTTGTCGAGCAGAAGGTTAGCTAATTTATCCGGGCATACGCTGCTAAAAATCATCCGGGCGCAGGTATAGGGTATTAACCTGTCTGGCAAACCATTGTTCTGAATGAAGCGGCAATACGGGAGCAACTGATTGGCAGTGACGCACAACGGGTCACTATTTACTTTTTTATTACTATTTAATCGTGCCTTTGCCACGTTTGGGTAAACGACTACGTAAGAAAGAATAAAACCCCTTGTTCATGCATAAACGTGTACCTGGTACGTGTTTCAATCTGTTCATTTTCTTTCTTTACTAAAACCATGAAAAAACAAATTATGCTTGGCCTGGTACTGGCAGCAACGCTGGGGGCCTGTAACCAGAACAGTAACGTAACGCCCACAACAACGGCATCGGCTGTTGCAGGAGCGGGGCGGGCTGCCACTGACTCGTACGGAAAAGGCATAACCATCACCGCCGACCAGTTGCCTGCTGCGGCTACCGCCTACCTCACGACCACCTATGCAGGTTATACCCTCATACAGGCCATGCAGGGCACCGACCGGACGGGGGCTACCTTTTATGCGGTAGTGATCGAGCAGAACAGCATTCGGTATCATCTCCACTTCGACGACAACGGGGCTTTTGTGGCTGGCAAAGGCGGACGCGGTCCCGGTATGAACGATGCGAACGAAACCACAATTACGGCCGATGCGTTGCCAGCCGCCATTACTACCTACCTGACCACCACTTACCCCGGCTACGTACTGGTTCAGGCCGAACAGGCTGCGGATTCGGCCGGGGTGGTGATTTATTACGAAACGGTTATTACGGCCAACGGCAAAACGTTCCAGCTTAACTTCGACCCAGCGGGCAACCTGCTGAAAGGGGGTGGAGGTAAAGGAGGTCATGGTGGACCCGGCGGAGGAAAACCAATGGGCACCTCGCTAACGGCGGCTCAGCTACCCGCTACCGTAACCACGTACCTGACAACCAACTATAGCGGTTATACCTTCGGGCAGGCATACCAGGCTACTACGCGGGACGGTGTAACGGTATACGCCGTAATGATTACGCAGAACAGTACCAGATACTTCCTGCTGTTCGATGCCAACGGTGCTTTTGTCAACGTTCGTACAGGGAAACACTAAGTAATCGTAGTGCAGCGAAACGGGGCATAAGTGGCTACACAGTCACTTATGCCCCGTTTCAATTGCTGGCTACAGGGCAATTTACCAGGGAGAATCCTCTTAGCTATTTACCTGAAAATTAACAATTTAACGCTCAGGAAATCACCCGAATGGCCGCTTTCACATCCGACACTTTTTCCCGCAGCGCATGCAGCGAACCATCCATGACAGTTACGTGGCCCATTTTACGGAAGGGTTTCGTGATGGCTTTACCATACAGAAAAGGGAACACGCCAGGCATAGCGAGCAGATTCTCCAACCCTTCGTACACGGCGGGGCCGGTGTGTTCATCTTCGCCGAGGAGGTTAACCATAGCGGCTGGTTTGTAGGCGGAAGTATTGCCGAGTGGGTAGTTCAAAATAGCCCGCCAGTGTTGCTCGAACTGCGATGTTACGTTGGCCCGGATGGTGTGATGCCCGCTGTTATGCGGACGGGGCGCAACTTCATTGATGAGGACGTTCCCCTGTTTATCCAGAAACAACTCCACCGCCAGTAACCCAACAATGCCGAAGGCGTCGGCAGTTCGTCGGGCAATGGCCTGCGCCTGCCGGTCGGTTTCAACCGAAATTTCGGCCGGGGCAAACAAGTATTCGACCAGATTGAGTTCGGGGTGAAACACCATTTCCACCGTGGGAAAGGTTTCTACCTCTCCCCGCTCGTTGCGGGCCACGATTACAGCCAGTTCTTTAGTGAAGTCAACCGCTTTTTCCAGAATACCAGGTGCATCGAACGCTTTGCCCACATCGGCAACGGAGCTAATGCGCTGAACCCCCCTCCCATCGTACCCATCCCGACCGAGTTTGTGGAAGGCCGGAAAAAAGTCCGGTCTATCAATTTCGATCATGGCCACATCGGCGCGGTTGTCGGTCAGGATAAAATCGGCAGTGGGCAGGTTGTTGGCGCGGTAAAACTGTTTCTGTAGCCGCTTATCCTGAATAATCCGGATCACGGACGGCTGCGGAAACACCCGTTTTCCTTCCCGTTCCAGCGCTTCGAGGGCTTCTACGTTGACGCGTTCAATCTCAATAGTCAGTACATCAACCGATTGCCCGAACTGATAGACCGTATCATAATCGGTGAGTGAACCCGTTGTGAACTGCGCACACAGGTGTCGACAGGGTGCTTCGGCATCAGGATCGAGAATATGGACGCGGAGATTCCAGTCGATGGATGCCTGCAACAGCATCAGACCAAGCTGGCCCCCGCCAAGAATACCAATAGTATGTGTCAAGAGCGTGAAAGAACGTAAGAGTGAAAGAGCGAAATTGAACTACCGAAGCAGATTGAACAGGCAAAATTAGTGATTCGCTGTTTCGCTCTTTCACACTTCCCCTCATTTTTAATTCTTCCGGATGATATCCGAGCCGCCGGATTCGCTTCTGGCCACCACGCTGGCTGAGCCGTAGTAATAAATATCCGAGCCGCCCGACGCCTTCATTCTCAACTCGTTTTGGGCATTGACATACACATTAGAGCCGCCGGACGAGCTGGCGTTACAACTTTCTACCGTTAGCTTTCGGGCATCGAGGTTAGACCCGCCGGAGCCGTTGGCATTGAACATCCGGGCCGACCCCTGCAAGCGCGCATCGGCCCCACCCGATGCGGATGCGCTGAGGTCATGGGCCTTGAAGTCTAACTGCATATTGGAGCCGCCCGATGCCTCCAGGCTCAGGTCATTGAACGAAAGGCGGCCCTGCCCAAACACATTGGCCCCGCCCCCGGCCCGTATGGTTTGTAGTTGCCGGAATGTCAGATACGCTTTTACGGATGTGTTTCGTCCCCAGGCCCAGCCACCGAATCCTTTCCGCTCGATGTAAAGCCTTAGGGTGCCATTCCGTATTTCCGAAATAACCTGGTCTTCGTCTACCCCTTTGGCTTCCAGGGTTAGTTTTTCGGCATTGCCCTGGGTTAGATAAACAACAATACCGTTGCTGACACTCAGGCCGGTAAACCCCGATACGGGCCGGTCTTTTTTCCAGTCGTCACTGGAGGTGTTAAGAGCGGCAGCGAATAACGTAATGGATAGTAGTAGTCCTTTCATAGCTTTTCTGGTTTAGTGACAGGCTACCTACAAGATGAAAAAAAGCAGAACTTCGTTGCACGAATAATCAAAAAGAGGTGTCCGGTTTTACAAATGACTTTGTCCGCTAACGGACGTTACGTACCTTAGGGTTATCGGTAGTTTCTTATAAATCAGGGCGATAACAATCTGGCACGAGGGTTGAGCCATTACCGGTACGGCCAAAAATAATCGTTTAAACGTAACCAATTATGATTCAACTTCGCAACGTCTCCAAGTATTACCCCGCTGGCTTTGGCAAGGTATACGTTCTTCGCAATATCAGCCTCGACATTGCTCAGGGAGAGTTCATTTCCATTATGGGGCCTTCCGGCTCCGGTAAGTCGACCCTGCTGCACATTTTGGGCCTGCTGGAAGAACCCTCCGAGGGCGAATACTTCTTTGATGATCAGCCCGTTCAGAAATTATCCGAAAAAAGACGGACCGAACTGCACCGTACCCGCATTGGCTTCGTGTTTCAGGCCTATCACCTGATTGACGAACTGACGGTGTATGAAAACATTGAAACGCCCCTGCTGTACAAGGGACTGAACGGGTCAGAACGGAAAAGCCGCGTGGCCGGGTTGCTCGACCGCTTCAATATGGTCGCCAAAAAAGATTTGTTTCCCGCTCAATTATCGGGTGGTCAGCAGCAACTGGTTGGTATCGCCCGGGCGCTGGCTGCCGAACCGACCGTTATTTTTGCCGATGAGCCCACGGGAAACCTCCACTCCGACCAGGCCCGCGACATCATGGAACTGTTTCGAGAACTGAACAAAAAAGACGGCGTAACCATCGTACAGGTAACCCACTCCGAAGTTAATGCTGAATACGGTTCCCGTGTCATTCGGCTAAAAGATGGCTGGCTGGAAGAATCATCCCTTCAGCAACTGAGCGCACAGGCTGTAAAGTAAGCGGGGAGACAGCAACCAATGACGGGATAGTACCCATTGCCTCTTATTATTGACGCGCCCCAGGCCAATAGAGGGGGTCAGGCCGCCAGGGTGGCTATCAACGAACCCTGACCTAATCTGCCTTACTTCACACCGTAACGGTTTCAACCAGTCCACGACTGCGTTGAACCGTGTGATTATTTACCGGCCTGTTGATTTCATTTACGGGAATATATCCGATTTATAAACCAAAAACAGGCTTGATTTGCGCCGTTTATCCCAAAATGATAGCTGCGCCGATGCTAAGTTTGTAACATTGACCTATCAAAATTATGTGTATGCAAGTGGCCTGGAAACAGATGCGGGTTATAATAGCCCTGTTACTAACGACAGGATTGTCGAACGTTTACGCACAAAATGCGCCGACCCGAACGGATGCATCGGCCGTATCGCCCGCAAACGGGGTGATTCCTGCGGCAAACCGGCTGGATTTACCACAATGTATCGACATTGCGCTCAAAAATAACATCACGGTAAAGCAGAGCCAGTTACAGATTAACAACAGTGAGGTACAACTGCAGCAGGCAAAGCTAAACCGGCTTCCAAACCTGAATGGTTTTGCTACGCAGAATTTCAGCGCTGGTTTTAACATCAACCCGGTTACCAACCAGTTTGTATCGCGGTCCATCCAGTCGAACAACTTTCAGCTGACGTCCTCTGCCACCCTGTTCAACGGGGGAATTTTGCAGAATACCATCAAACAAAACGAGTTACTGCTCCAGTCCAATGAGAAAAATCTGGAGGCTACCAAAAACAACGTTATCCTGACGGTGATTCAGAATTACCTGAACGTACTGACGGGCCAGGAGCAGCTTATAATTGCCCGGCGGCAGGCCGATGTAAGCCGGTCGCAGTTTGAGCGGACTCAGAAATTGGTTAGTGCCGGAGCAGCCGCCGAGTCGGCCCTGTTCGATTTACGGGCGCAGCAGGCTACGGATCAACTGGCCATTGTTAATGCACAGAACAACATCGATCTGGCTAAAGTAGCGTTGCTTCAGTCGATGAATCTATTCAGCGACCAGTCCATTGAAGTAGCTCCTATAGCTGTCCCGGACCCCAGCATTGTAACATACGAAGCTTCGCCCCAGCAGATATTTGAAATTGCCAACGAGACTATGCCCGATGTAAAGGCCGCTAATTTGCGCGTTCGGAGCGATGAAAAAGGAATAGATGTGGCACGGGGAAATTACTATCCTCTGTTGCAGGTGAATGGCGGTTTAACGTCGCTTTACTCTAACTTTGGTGCGCAACGGGCTACCCAGAATGGCACGAACCAAATTCCGCAAACGGTTATAATCAACGGCGTATCGACAACCATTTTTATCGAGCAACCCAACTTTTCATACGAAAATTTTTCCTTCACGGAACAAGTCAAAAATAACCTGAACCGGTCGCTTGGATTTAGTTTACAAATACCAATATTCAACCGGTTTCAGGTTCGAAACCGGGTGCAGACGGCCACGTTGAACAAGCAAAACTCGGAATTACAGGCCGATAACACCCGCTTGCTGCTTCGCCAGAACATTGAAAATGCCTATGCGAACCTGGAGGCATCGGGAAACCGGTACCGGGCTACGCTGGCACAGGTGCAGGCACTGGAATCGGCTTTTGGCGCATCGGAAAGCCGACTGAATGCCGGATCGATTAACGTAACAGAATACAATATCACCAAAACGAACCTGGATCGTGCCCGGGCCAGTTTGGTGCAGGCTAAGTACGATTACGTGTTTAGAACCAAAATTTTAGATTTTTACCAAAACAAACCGTTCAGTTTTAATTAATGATTGAGTGAATCGGTACGCCGAAGCGACGTGATTGAGTGAATAGCCAATGGACGTTCTACTCACTCATCCACTCAATCACTCATTCACTCCCTATCATGAAGAAAAAGTCGAATCGCATTTGGTGGCTATTAGGTGGACTGGTTATATTGATTGTAGGTGGATTAGTCGCGGCAAAACAAGCTGGTCTGATTGGCAAACCAGAAGCAACAGAAGTTGATTTCGCAACCGTCAAACGGACCGATATAACCGAACGGGTCAGCGCGTCAGGGCGCGTTCAGCCGCAGGTCGAAGTAAAAATCAGCCCCGACGTATCGGGAGAAATCATTGGACTGTACGTGAATGAAGGTGACCCCGTCAAAGCGGGCCAGTTGCTGTGCCGTATTCGTCCTGACAACTATGAGTCATTACTGGCGCGGGCGCGGGCCACGGTAAATCAAAGTCGGGCGCAGTTAGAGCAAACCAAAGCTTCCGTAGCGCAGTCGAGTGCCCGATTGATACGGGCCAAAGCAGACTACGACCGGCAACAGAAATTATACGCCGACAAGGTCATCTCATCGGCCGATCTGGAAACCAGCGCGGCCAATTACAACGTCGCCAAGCAGGAAGTGGAATCAGCCAACGCCAACGTTCGGGCATCGTCTTTCAATATAAAGAGTGCCGAAGCCAGCCTGCGCGATGCAACGGAAAACCTGCGTAAAACAACGATATACAGTCCCGTAAATGGTACGGTATCAAAACTCAATATTGAATTGGGCGAGCGCGTGGTGGGTACCTCTCAGATGGCGGGTACCGAGATTATGCGAATTGCCAATCTGCAAAACATGGAAGTTCGCATTAACGTGAATGAGAACGATATTGTACGGGTTAACCTCAACGACACGGCCGATATTGAAGTGGACTCCTACACCATGACCGGCCGAAAATTTAAAGGCGTCGTGTACGAAATTGCCAATACAGCCAACGGACTTACGAGTTCAGGGGGTGCAGCCGCTTCCCTGTCGGCCGATGCCGTAACGGAGTTTGAAGTGAAAGTAAAAATATTGAATAGCTCTTACGCTGACCTGCTGGCTCAGAAAGACAAGAAAGGCTACCCGTTCAAGCCCGGCATGACGGCCTCGGTCGAAATCCTGACCGACCGAAAAGCCAAGGTTCTGGCGGTACCCATTGCGGCTGTCACAACGCGCAGTGCCGATTCAACTGCTATTGACACGGCCGAAATGAAAGACAATCAGAACGGTACTGTTAATGAAGTGCCGGCCGGACAAGTGGAGAAGAAAGAGAAGGCGAAAGAAATCGTTTTTATCAATGCAGGAGGCAAAGCCGTACAACGGAACGTAACAACCGGTATCAGCGATTTCGAGAACATCGAAATCTTATCGGGTTTGAAAGAAGGAGAGCAGATTATTTCCGGCCCCTTTATTGCCGTCTCTAAGAAACTTAAAAATGACGACCTTGTGATAAAGAGAGATCCGAAGAAGGATAAAAAGAAAGAAGACAAGGAAGAATAACGGGTAATAACTCACCGCTGCTATCCGTTTCAAAAAACGATTTTTCTTCGCAAGGCAGCGAATTCTGCTTTTCCATTGACGTGTAAGAAAACAAAAAAGCCAAGTGAGACACTCTCTTGGCTTTCTGATTTACTCAACGTTATGAAAAACTTTTCTTTTCGACACAATTATAAAACAAAATTAAGTAAAATTCATTGATATCCCGGAATAATTTTTCCACCATGAGCACAACCAACTGACAATAAGTACATTGTAAAAGAAAGTGGGTATAGGATTTGCCCAACAAGTTAGGTAAAAATACTTAACCTGGCGGGCAAACTCTATGTAAACATGAACTGATATTAATTAAAAAGCAGCCCGTCCCGAATGGTTACCGTACGGTCGGCAAGGGCGGCAAGCGCTTCATTATGCGTTACAATAATGAAGGTTTGCCCCAGTTCATCCCTAAGTTGAAAGAATAGCTGGTGTAAACCTTCTGCATTACGCGAATCGAGGTTCCCGCTGGGTTCATCGGCAAAGACAATGGCCGGTTGATTGATGAGTGCCCGTGCTACGGCTACCCGTTGCTGCTCCCCGCCAGACAGTTGAGAGGGCAGGTTTTTCATCCGGTCCTGCAGGCTGAGTTTTTCCAGCAATTCAGTAGCCCGCTGGCGAACCGCCCGTTCATCTTTCCCCGCAATGAACCCGGGCAAACACACATTTTCGAGGGCTGTAAATTCAGGCAGCAGATTGTTGAACTGGAAAACAAAACCGATGCGCTCATTGCGGAATTTTGCCAGTTGCCGGTCATTGAGCGCAAAAACGTTCTGGCCGGCAATCCGCAGCTCCCCCGAATCGGGCCGGTCCAGGGTACCAAGTATCTGGAGTAATGTCGTTTTCCCGGCGCCTGATGCCCCAACGATAGAAACGACTTCACCCGGCCCGATAGCCAGATCAATTCCTTTCAGTACAGCCAGGTTACCGTAATTCCGGCGAATATCAATGGTTTGAAGAAGCGACATCTGGAATGATAAATGATGGATGATGGATGATAAATTAATGGGATTGCAAACGGGAATTAACTTAATTTTCGACAAGCCCGTTCATTATTCATCATTCATCATTCATCATTTCCTGTTAACTTGCCGCACAAAAATACGATTTCCAATCCTCCTTGTTGCAGTTGCCATGAATATACACGAGTATCAGGGTAAAGAAATTCTTAAAAAGTACGGTGTCCGCATTCAGGAGGGTATCGTAGCTGAATCACCCGAGAAAGCCGTTGAAGCCGCCAAACTCCTGATGGCCCAGTCAGGTCAGAAGTTTGTGGTGGTAAAATCTCAGATTCACGCCGGTGGCCGCGGAAAAGGCAAGATCGTTGGTTCTGAGCAACGGGGCGTAGCATTAGCCAAAAGTATCGATGCGGTACGGGACATCACCAAAAATCTCATTGGTAACGTACTGGTTACCCACCAGACCGGCCCGGAAGGAAAACAGGTGAACAAAGTCCTCATTGCCGAAGATGTGTATTACCCTGGTGCTACGGAACCAAAGGAAATGTACATCGGTATTCTGCTCGACCGGAACAAAGCCTGTAACGTCATAATGGCCAGTACCGAAGGCGGTATGGACATTGAAGAGGTAGCCGAGCATACACCCGAAAAAATCGTGAAAGAATGGATCGATCCATCCGTTGGGCTGCAACCGTTTCAGGCACGCAAGGTAGCTTTCGGGCTTGGGCTGGAAGGGGAAGCCTTCAAAGAAATGGTGAAGTTCGTTACAGCACTTTATAAAGCGTACGTGGACACGGATGCATCCATGTTCGAGATTAACCCGGTTCTGAAAACGTCAGACAACAAAATTCTGGCCGTTGATGCTAAGGTGAACTTGGACGATAATGCCCTGTACCGCCACCTCGACCTGAAAGCCATGCGTGATCTGGCCGAAGAAGATCCTCTCGAAGTTGAAGCGTCGGCCAATGACCTGAACTACGTGAAACTGGACGGGAACGTCGGCTGTATGGTAAACGGTGCTGGTCTGGCCATGGCAACCATGGATATTATCAAACTATCCGGTGGCGAACCGGCTAACTTCCTCGATGTTGGGGGTGGAGCCAATGCCAAAACGGTAGAAGCCGGTTTCCGGATTATTCTGAAAGACCCGAACGTAAAAGCGATCCTGATCAATATTTTCGGTGGTATCGTTCGCTGCGACCGTGTGGCTACGGGTGTTGTGGAAGCCTACAAAGCCATCGGTAATATTCCGGTTCCGATTATCGTTCGTTTGCAGGGTACCAATGCCGAAGAAGGGGCTAAAATCATTGACGAATCTGGTTTGAAAGTACAATCAGCCGTATTACTTAAGGAAGCCGCCGAGAAGGTTCGGCAGGTTATTGAGTCGTTGTAAGAACTTTGACCAAGTACCAGCAAAAAGTAAAAGCCCGAACGCACGTTCGGGCTTTTACTTTTTGCTGGTACTTGGTCGCAACTAACGAGCTTTGGCGTAATACGTCTTCGCTTCGGGCAACAACTTCTGCAAATCATTGATCCGGCGAGCATCAGATGGGTGGCTCGATAGGAACTCAGGCGTTGACTTACCGGAACCCGCTTTGGCCATACGCGACCAGAACGCCACAGCCTCCTCCGGATTGTATCCGGCCATCGACATGAATACCAGGCCGAGGTGATCCGCTTCCGATTCCTGCGCCCGGCTGTGCGGCAAGGCACGGCCCACCTGATAGGCAGCAGGCAACCCGGCACCAACCGCCTGCATCAGCAGAGCCCTGGTAGTATTACTCTGCTGCGCCTGCGATCCCAGATAGGCCTGCCCTACCTGCATCAATCCATTAGCTACGAGGCTTTCGCTCATGCGCTCATTACCGTGTTCGGCAATGGCGTGCGACACCTCATGGCCCATTACAGTGGCTAATCCTGCTTCATTCTGGGTGTACGGCAGAATACCGGAATAAACGACAATCTTACCTCCGGGCATACACCAGGCATTTACCTGAGGGCTTTGTACCAGGTTGTACTCCCAGTTGAATCCTTCTAATCGCTTACTAAGCCCGTTTGCGTTCATGTATTGCTCAACAGCCTGGCGGATACGCACACCAACCCGGCGTACCATCTCGGCATCGCCGGAGTTTACCACGCGGCTGGTATCCAGGAACTGCTTGTATTGCTGACTGCTCAGCGCCAAAATCTGATCGCTAGGCACCAGCAGTAATTGCCGACGGCCCGTTAGCGGTACCCGTGCACAGGAGGAGATGAGTCCCACCAGCACTAACATACTTAGGAGTGTCTTTTTCATTAATTTGTATTTTCTTGTTTAGTGAGATTCTGACGTTATATGACTCACCAGAGCTGGCATTTGTTCAAATTTTTGTAAACCAGATGCGGTCAGGCCCTCTTTAGTCCTTAGATTTGCAATAATCTGAATAGTTTAAAAACTCATGTCTACCGGTTCAGGCGTGTGTTGATTATCAGGCCTAAACCTAGAGAATCCCGTATGAAAATCATCTGCGTTGGTCGGAATTACGTCGAGCATATTAAGGAGTTGAACAACGAACAGCCCGACGCCCCCGTTATCTTCCTGAAACCGGAAACGGCCGTCCCTCTGAAAAACGAGCCGTTCTTCTACCCGGATTTCTCCCGGGATGTTCACCACGAGGTCGAAATTCTGGTCAAAATCAATCGGGTAGGGAAAAATATTGACGAGAAATTCGCGCACAAATACTACGACGAAATAGGTGTTGGTATTGATTTTACCGCCCGCGACTTACAAAGTAAACTAAAGGCGAAGGGGCTCCCGTGGGAACTGGCCAAAGGCTTCAACGGCTCGGCCCCTATCTCGGGCTTTGTGCCCAAATCGGATTTCCCGGACCTTAAAAATCTAAACTTTCACCTGGACGTTAACGGCGAAACCCGGCAACGGGGCAATACCAGTTTAATGTTGTTCCAGATTGATTATTTGATATCGTTCGTGTCGCGTTTTTTTCTGCTTCAACAGGGCGACATTTTATTCACGGGCACACCAAAGGGTGTGGGACCGGTTCAGGTTGGGGATAAGTTAACCGCATTTATTGCCGATAAACCCATGCTGACATTTGATGTAAAGTAAGTTCATTTTGTCAACACAGTGTATGGGTATGCTCTGACAAATCATCGACAGTTTTTCTTTTGAAACGACTCTTATTTTTTAGGTTCCTTACGTTTCTGGCCTCGCTCAATCTGGTCTGGGGCCAATCGGTCAGGCCAGATTCGACCCCTCTGGCGGAAACGGTTGCAACGGGATACATAAAACCGGGTACCCTCATAAACGGGTATTTTATATTTCCCATTCAGCCCGGTGCTGCCAACTCATTGTCGGGGGGCGTGGGCGACTTACGCCCCAATCACTTTCACGCGGGTCTGGATATCCGAACGGGTGGCCGTGAGGGGCTCGATGTTCATGCCGCTGCCGACGGCTATATAGCCCGAATCGCCGTTTTTACCGGTGGCTATGGTAACGTTATCTTCATCAAACACCCGAACGGCCTCACCACCGTTTATGGCCACCTGAAGTCACTCAGGGATACGTTGGGAATTTATCTGAAGGCGCAGCAGTATCAGAAGAAAACCTTTGAGATTGACCTGCGCTTTAAACCCGGGCAGTTTCCGGTCAAGCAGGGCGACGTTATTGCGGCATCGGGTAATACGGGTGGTTCGGGTGGGCCGCATCTGCACTTCGAGATTCGGGATGCCCACGATAACCTGATCAATCCACTACTGTACGGATTCCCGGAAATCCAGGACAACGTTCCGCCCTATTTTGAGCGGATTGCCCTGAAAACAATGACCCCAACCTCGCGTATCAACGGCGAGTACCACCGGGTAAGCTACGCACCCGTGCGCCGGGCCGATGGCACCTATACCATTACCCAGCCCATAACGGCTTCGGGTCTGATTGGGATAGAAGCACTGGCCTACGACAAAACCAGCGGTTCGCCTTACCGTATTGGCATTAGCTGCCTGGAAGTTCGACTCGACGGGCGGGAAGTTTTTTCGTATAACATGAACAGTTTTCCGAGTGAGAAAACCCGGTTCATGAACATTCACGAAAACTACGAGATTGAGCAGACGAGTGGTCAGCGCTATCACCGGGCTTATATAGCCGATGGCAACAGCCTCAATCTGTACAAGTTACAGAACAATGCAACCTACCGGGGTCGTTTGCCCTTGCTGGATGGAAAGCCCCACGAGGTAACGCTGGTCCTTTTCGATGCATTTGACCACTCTGCCCAGCTGACGTTTACTATTCTGCCGGAACAAGCACCTGAGAGCGGACTCCGGCTGGATTCACTGGCGGAGAGTCCGGTTACCAAACCAGTTGCGGCAACCATCATTGAGCAGGCTCCTACTGCCACCATCACAACTGACGAAAATGTACTGAAGTTGAGCGTCAGGAATTTACCGATTGACAATCCACCGGCGGCTAAACTCTTTGTTGGTCGTACTGTAATTGAGCAACCTGTTAGCTATGTTCACGCTAATCAAGCGGTTTATCTTATAGATTTGCGTCAGTCTTTGCCCGACTCCGTTGAGTTTGGTCATAGTATCATACGAACAAATCTGAGGAAGAAGTTAATCCCGGGGCGGAAAGAGGTTGTTACAGATGGTAAAAACCGATTGCAGTTTACAACCGGAACCCTGTTCGACACGCTTTATTTGGCTACGCGCCTGTTGCCGGGCGGGGGACTGGAAATTAACCAATCCATTATACCCCTAAACGATTACCTGACCGTTTCCTACACTCCGGATTATCCCATTGCCATTGACACCGCCCGTACTAAAGTGTATTGGACGAGTGGCGGAAATGAGAGTTATTTAGGAGGTACCTGGAGCGGGGGACACATTGAGTTCAAAACCCGGTCATTAGGTCGGTTTCAACTGATGACGGATACCAACCCGCCTAAAGTAGATATCCTGACAGCTACTGAACAGGGCATTACAGCCCGCATTCGGGACGACCTGTCGGGCATTGCTGACTTCAGGGCACTGGTCAACGGCGAATGGGTACTGATGCAGTATGATTACAAGCGGTCGTTGCTTTGGTCGGACAAGCTGAATCCTGACGAAGCTTTCGAGAAAGGAGTCGAGGTACTTGTTCAGGTTAAAGACCGGTCGGGTAATATTGGTTCTGACAGTACGACTATAAACGAACCTCGTCCCGCAGTTCGTCGGAAAGTGGCCCCGACACGAAAGAAAAAGAGACGATAAACCAGCTATCCTATGAGCCTATCCATCGGCGACCCCGCTCCCGATTTTACGAGTGTTGACCAGCAGGGTAATCCTGTCAGGCTGTCTGATTACAAAGGCAGAAAAGTGGTGCTGTATTTTTACCCGAAGGATGACACACCGGGTTGCACCGCCCAGGCCTGTAGCCTGCGCGACAATTACGCTGACTTACGGGCAGCGGGTTACGACGTTTTGGGCGTAAGTGTCGATGACCAAAAAGCGCATCAGCAGTTTATAACCAAGTACGACTTGCCCTTCACGCTTGTTGCCGACACGGATAAACAGGTGGTAGAAGCCTACGATGTCTGGAAAGAAAAATCCATGTACGGCAAAAAATTCATGGGTATTGTCCGCACTACTTTCCTCATTGATGAGCAGGGTATCCTTACGGACATCATCGAAAAAGTTGATACTAAAGAACACGCAAAACAGATATTAACGTAGAAACGTAATCCCTTGCTTCTTATGTGAGTCGGCAATACCATCCGGTCATGAGACGCAAGGTATTACGTCTCTACAGTGTAAAACTATGAAAATCGAACAACTTGAAGGCACGGCTACGGCCGTTCGGCGCGACATCCTTCGGATGGTTGCAGCTGTTAATTCGGGCCACCCCGGCGGTTCGTTGGGCTGCGCCGATTTTTTTGTCGCTCTTTATTTTGAGGTGATGAACCGAAAAAAAGATGCCCGGGGTAATCCAGTCTTCGATATGGATGGCCGCGACGAGGATATTTTCTTTCTTTCCAACGGCCACATTTCGCCGGTGTTTTATTCGGTGTTGGCTCGGGCAGGATACTTCCCGGTTTCGGAACTGGCAACATTCCGCAAACTCGACAGCCGGTTGCAGGGGCACCCCACTACGGCCGAGCACCTGCCAGGCGTTCGGATTGCCTCCGGTTCGCTGGGGCAGGGCTTATCGGTAGCCAGTGGAGCAGCCTATGCCAAAAAACTCAATGGGGATAAAAATCATGTATATGTACTCATGGGCGACGGTGAGCAACAGGAAGGCCAGATTTGGGAAGCGGCTCAGTTTGCGCCCAACAAAAAACTCGGCAACCTGACCGCCGTTATCGACCTGAACCACGCCCAGATTGACGGCACAACCGACAATGTGAACAATAACCGGAGCCTGGCCGACAAGTACCGCGCTTTTGGCTGGTTCGTTGACGAAATGGAAGGGAACGATATGGCCGAGGTTATCCGGACACTCAATAAAGCGCAGGAAAACCCCGACGTACCCACGATGATTCTAATGCATACCGAAATGGGCTTCGGCGTCGACTACATGGTGGGCAATTACAAATGGCACGGCACGGCCCCCAACGCCGACCAGCTAACGCAAGCCCTGAATGGCCTGCCCTTGACGGTGGGAATGGAAGATTATTAGTCGATATGTAGAGACGCAATACCTTGCGTCTCATGTGCGTCAGCAATACCATCTTGTGTAGAGACGCAAGGTATTGCGTCTCTACACAAGATATGAAAATCAAATCCTTAGTAATCGAAAATTTCAAGTCCATCGAACGGATTGAGCTTATTGAGCCCAATCCGTTCACGGTCTTTGTTGGCCCCAACGGGTCGGGCAAATCGAATATTTTCGAGGCTCTAGAGTTTGTGAATTTAAGATATAGGACTTCAAAAGTTATTGTGACAAGTTTGTTTGGTGGATACGCAAACTTTTTGAGGAGACAAGATCCCACTAAGACATTCGCCTTCAATGTGTATTTCGATCACTTCGGTGTTCAATATTCCTATTCAGAGGAAGAATTCCAAGAGGAATACGGGGGTCTAATCATAGAGGAAGAAAATAACTTAACAACCCAAGAAAAAGAGTCACCGGAATACAAACAGTATTTCGCTAATTCTTCAAGGCTCTTTGTGAAGAATGAAGATCTAGTAAAATTACCCTTAGACGATAACCGTCGACTTTCTCTATCAGCAAAAAATCTGGAAAAGGTATTAAAGAGGCTACTTAACAATAAGGTACTAAAGGCTGAAATCTTCGAGTGGCTCGAATTATTCGTTCCTGGTTTTAAAGCCGTTGAGGTTGATGAACGGGATGAACTACACTGGTTCGAAAATTCAACACCTCAGTATTTCACCAAAGACTTAATCTCTGATGGGACAAAAAACATTTTGGCTCTACTAACAGCCATTTATCAAAGCCAAGAACCGCAGTTTTTATGCATTGAAGAACCAGAAAATGGTCTAAATCCTAAGGTTGTTAAGGAACTTGTTAATCTTTGTCGATACGCCTGCGAAGAGTTTGGCCATTACATATGGCTCAATACGCACTCGCATATGCTGGTCTCCCAGCTGACATCCGAAGAAATTGTTTTGGTCGATAAGAAGGAAGGAGTAACGAAGACTAAACAAATTCAAGGTATGGATTTGCACGATTTACCCATGGACGAAGCCTGGCTTTCCAATGCTCTCGGAGGTGGGATTCCGTGGTAAAATTGGGTATCATTTGTGAAGGAGAAACCGAACCAATTATTCTGGATACTGTCGGCTTCAGAGCATCCATTGCTCAATTCGGTATAGAGTTGATTGGCGTTACGCAAGCTGGTGGTAAAAAAGAATACGGTGCAGAGCGTATTAACAAGCACCGTCAGATTCTGCTGGATAAAGGTGCTGAGCATATTTACGTGCTAGTTGATCTGGATAAAGATTTGTGTATAACGCTGACAAAACAGGATGTTAGCCAACACCCTGATCAAACAGTCATTGTGGCCGTCAAAGAATTTGAAAACTGGTACCTGGCTGATGACTCCACGTTGAGTCACTTTGTTGGGGTTGACACTTTTATTGAGTTTCCGGAAGCGGATGGAGACGCGATAACAACCATTATCAACTTAGGCTTACAATCAGGCCGATTCAATCGGTTTCGCAAGAGTAAAGTTCTTCTGGCGAATGCCATGAAGAACAATGGCTTCACCATCGAAAACGCAGCAAAACACCCAAACTGTCCCTCGGCACAGTATTTTCTAACTAAATTGCAAAATCTCGCTTCGGCGAATTAATAGAGACTATGAAAAAATACGACTATACCGAAAAGAAAGATACGCGTTCGGGCTTCGGCGCGGGCATAGCCGAACTAGGCAAATCGAACCCCAGTGTGATCGCGCTGACAGCCGATCTGGCGGGTTCGCTCAAACTGGACACATTCATTAAAGAAAATCCGGAACGCTTCGTTCAGTGTGGCATTGCCGAAGCCAACATGATTGGCGTATCGGCAGGCCTGACCATTGGCGGTCATATTCCCTTCGCCACCACGTTCGCTAATTTCGCTACGGGCCGTGTATATGACCAGATTCGGCAATCGGTAGCGTATTCCAACAAAAACGTTAAAATTTGCGCTTCGCACGCGGGCCTGACCCTCGGCGAAGATGGCGCTACCCACCAAATTCTGGAAGATCTGGGCATGATGAAAATGCTGCCTAACATGACGGTTATTAATCCCTGCGATTACAACCAGACCAAAGCCGCTACCCTGGCCATTGCCGAACATGTTGGTCCGGTTTATCTGCGTTTTGGCCGACCGGTTATTCCCGTATTTACCCCCGTCGACCAGAAGTTCGAGATTGGAAAAGCCTGGACAGTGAACGAAGGAAAAGACGTATCTATCTTCTGCACAGGGCACCTGGTTTGGGAAGCCATCAAAGCGGGTGAAATCCTGTCGGAACAGGGCATCGAAGCCGATATTATCAATATTCACACCATCAAGCCACTGGACGAAGAAGCCATTCTGGCATCGGTGAAGAAAACCGGCTGTGCGGTTTCGGCCGAAGAGCACATGATCAATGGCGGCCTGGGCGATAGTGTGGCGCAGGTACTAGCCCGCTACTATCCGGCCCCGCTGGAATACGTGGGCGTTCACGATACATTTGGCGAAAGTGCTACTCCCGACCAGTTGATGGAAAAGTACGGCCTCACAGCCGACAAGATCGTTGAACAGGTGAAAAAAGCAATAGCAAGAAAATAGATTTATGATTTACGGTTTTGGTTTACGGTTTGCTGACGCAAAAATTTATAAGTGTGCCAGCCAATCCTAAGATAACAACCAAAAACCGTAAACTGCATGAAGAATGACTGACGAAGAACTGCTTGCCAAATACCGCGACCCGTCGAGCCGGAACTATGCCTTTAACCTACTGGTGCGTAAGTATCAGCAGAAAATCTATTGGCACATCCGGAAAATGGTCATCGACCACGATGATGCTGACGATCTGGTGCAGGAAACGTTCATAAAAGTCTGGAACAGTCTGGAACAGTTTCGGGGCGACAGTCAGTTATATACCTGGGTTTACCGCATTGCTACCAATGAGTGCCTGAACTTCCTCAACAAGAAACGCCGACGCTTTTTTCTGCCCATTGGCGACGTGGAAGGTGAGTTGATGGAAAAGCTGGAAACCAACGCCGACTACGTTACATCGGGCAACGAGTTAAGTGGCGAAGAGATACAGTTAAAATTGCAAAAGGCGCTATTGAAATTACCCGATAAGCAGCGGCTGGTTTTCAACATGAAGTATTTCGATGACATGAAATACGAAGAAATTTCGGACATTACAGGTACATCGGTGGGTGCGTTGAAAGCCTCTTACCACCTGGCTGTGAAAAAAATAGAAGATTATCTAACGAAAACCGATACAACCGATTAAACCACAGCCGGTCCAGACTGTCAAATTCCCAGAAACAAGATTAAATTGTGTATCGAATACACACCAACATAATGAACGCCAAAAACGAATTCAGGCTTGATGAGTTACCCCCCGAGCATCCATTACGGCAAGTGCCGTTTACGGCTCCGGATGGGTACTTCGATGCGCTCCCCTCTCGCGTACAAGCCCACGTAACAAGAAAGTCCAGGCCCGCGTTAAGCATCAGCTGGTCCTGGCAGCGTACGGCAGCATCACTGGCGGGGGTCAGTCTGATTGCCTTTTTAGTCTGGCAAACATTACCGCAACGTCAGGAGTCAATACCAGGTGAAGCACTGGCTGGTGTTAGCAATCAGATGATAGCGGCTTATCTGGAAGAACAGGGAGTAAACGCTTACGAACTAGCCGATAGTCAGCAGCTCCACTATTCATTGGGTAGCGATACAACAGCCATTGAGTTTCTCAATGTGAATCCGGTCGATATTCAACAACACATAAAAGAGTATAACGTGCAGGATATTCCCAATCGGGGTTCCTGATTTAAGCATGATTAACCTTACTAAAATGAGATACGTATTTATCGGTTGGCTGGTTAGTCTGATGTTTACGGCACAGGTGGCCAGCGCACAGAATGACGGCAATGGGCGGCAGAAAATTGAAGCAGCCAAAATTGGCATGATTACGAACCGGCTGAACCTGACTACCGATCAGGCTCCCCAGTTTTGGGCGGTTTATAATGAATACAATGCCAAGAAGCAGGAGCTGAACCGGCGGGTTCGTCAGTTGAACAACGCGCCAAACCGCTCCGGTGCGAATGAAGAGCAACTGGTAAACGGCCTTCGGGAGGTGAACGCAACCAAGCAGAAACTGGCCGATCTGGACGAAGAATATATGGGCCGATTTCTAAAAGTTATTACCCCTGCCCAACTGACTGAATTGTACAAGACAGAGCAGGAATTTAACAAGATGTTGCTCAATCGGCTAAATCAGGGAAATTAGTACTGGAAACAGCACCGTTTCATAACCTGTATTCCTCTTATTTAGCGCATTAGATAAGTCCCACCCATCTCAAAGATTAGCGGAGTCGTACTATTGTTCCTGATTGTCGGGGACGGTAGTACGACTCAATCATTTTCCGGAATAGCAGAACTACTCGCCGAATTTGTAACAAAATTCCTCTGTTGAGCTTTATTATATACGGCCACTTACGTAGGTTGGCATTCACTAAATTATTCCAGCATGAACATTAAACGTAAAGCATCCGCCCATTGGGAAGGGTCGGGTAAAGAAGGTAAAGGAATGGTTTCAACGGCCAGTTCGGTACTGAACGGTACACAATATTCATTTAACACTCGCTTTGCCGATGGCGTAGGGACTAATCCGGAAGAGCTGGTTGGCGCAGCGCACGCGGGCTGTTTCTCCATGAAACTGGCCTTTAACTTACAGGAAGCCGGTTTTACCGCTGATTCAATCGATACGCAGAGCATCATCACACTTGATAGCGATGCGGGTAGCATTAGCGAGTCGCACCTGATTGTAAAGGCAAGTGTACCGGGGATTGACAAAGATAAATTTCAGTCGCTGGTAGACGATGCCGAAGCGAATTGTCCCATTTCCAAGTTGTTCAATACGAAAATCACCGTTGAGGCTACGTTAGCTTAACCGTACTAAGTATACGTAAACGCCAAAGGCCGGACTAATCCGGCCTTTGGCGTTTTATGGGAGATTTTTTGACCAGATGCAACTCTAGCAAACGCTATTTTAAGGAAGTTTCTCCCGCAGATAATTCATAATTGTTTCCTGCCCGGTTCGTAGTTCGTCAAACTGTTTCTGCATAGATACAGTGAGGTTAGCCACACCTTTAGCTGTTGTATCAGTCATTTTAGCAGCGTAGTCTGCTCGCTCAGCAGCGTAATCCGCCTTTTCAGCAGCATAGTCTGCTCGCCCAGCAACGTAGTCTGTTCGTTCAGCGGCATAGTCCGCTCGCTCAGCAGCGTGGTCTGCTCGCTCAGCAGCGTAGTCTGCTCGCGCAGCGGCATTGGTTGCATTCTGGTCGGCGCGGGTAACCATATCAATCAGTTTGCCCTGACCTTCAATCAGGCGATCAATTTTTTGGAGTGCGTCAGCCATCAGTGGCTCTAACTGGTCAAGTCTGCGTTCAGGTGTCATCCTGCGAATATAGGTATAACTATCTATTTTAAATCTACCTACTTCTACGCTTCTTTTCCCCATGGTCAGATTCATATTGGCAATTATCACCCTACTTACACCATACCTGTCGGTACTGGACATTATATTTTTTAGAACGATTTACGGATTACGAATGCTTTTTCTTATAATTGTGTCTTATAAACACCATTACAATTTTCCGGTACTTTCTTTGTTGCCACGATGAGTTACTATACGCATTCCAATCGAATCCTGGTCGCCCTCGACTGTATTATTTTTGGCTTCGATGGGGAAGATATTAAACTGTTGCTTATCAAACGAAATTTTGAACCGGAGCTTGGTAAATGGTCATTGATGGGTGGTTTTTTAGGAGAAGACGAGGACCTTGAAACGGCTGCCCAGCGAATTTTGTACGAATTAACAGGCTTGAAAAACAACTACCTCGAACAGCTACAAACCTTCGGATCCATAAACCGAGACCCCGTTGAGCGCACCATTTCCGTTGTTTACTACGCCCTGGTCAACAGCCAGCAACAGGATATAAACGCGATTAATGCGCATAATGCGTACTGGATTAGCCTGTCTGAGAAACCCAACCTGATTTTTGACCATAACAAGATGGTAGAACAGGCCAGGCAGCAGCTACGCTACAAAGCAGCCCTGCATGCTATCGGATTTGAGTTACTACCCGAACAGTTTACCATTCCCCAGCTTCAGAAACTGTACGAAGCGATTTACAATCGAAAACTCGACCGGCGGAATTTCAGCCGAAAAATAATTTCTACCGGGTTACTACTCGGTACAGGTGAGAAAGACAGTAAATCTGCCACCAAGAAAGGACAGCTTTACCGGCTGGATACCACCAACTACCAGCGCTATTTGAATGACTACGTGAGTTTTTTTCCGGAACTAACTTTATCCTGACCTTATTTCATGACGAATCCCTATGTTATCGGTGTCGATTTTGGCAGTGACTCCGTCAGAGCATTGATAACCAATGCTCTGACAGGAGAAACCGTCGGCACTCATGTCCATGAATACACGCGCTGGAAACAGGGACTTTACTGTGACCCCGCTACCGCACAGTTTCGGCAACACCCGCTCGACTATCTGGAAGGACTGGAAGCATCCATTGTTGGCGCTTTGGCGCAGGCACCCGGCGAGGTAAAGCAACAGGTAGTTGGCATCTCCGTGGATACAACCGGCTCTACACCCTGTGCGGTGGACGAAACAGGTCTACCACTCGCCCTTCGCCCCGATTGCCTGGATAACCCGAACGGCATGTTTATTCTTTGGAAAGACCACACCGCCAACGCCGAAGCCAGCGAAATTAATGAACTGGCCCACCACTGGGATGTGGACTACACTAAATACGTGGGCGGCATCTATTCATCGGAGTGGTTCTGGGCCAAGTTGCTGCATCAGCTTCGGGTGGATGAATCTATTCGACCGCACGCCTTTTCCTGGGTTGAACACTGCGACTGGATATCGGCGGTACTAACGGGTAACACAAACCCACTGACGTTGCACCGGTCGCGCTGTGCAGCTGGTCACAAAGCCCTCTGGCACCGCGAATTTAATGGACTACCATCCAACGAATTCCTTACTAGGCTCGACCCGCTGCTGGATGGTCTGTGCGACCGTCTGTTTACAGAAACCTACACGTCCGACCAGCCAATGGGCACCCTTTCGCCCGAATGGGCTGGAAAGCTGGGCCTTTCGCCGGATGTGGTGGTGGGCATTGGTGCTTTCGATGCGCACATGGGTGCCATCGGCGCGCAGATTGAACCCTACGCGTTTGTGCGTATCATTGGCACCTCTACCTGCGACATTCTGATGGCTCCCAACGAGGAAATTGGCCATCGGCTCATCCGGGGAATCTGCGGACAGGTAGATGGTTCGGTAGCACCGGGCATGCTGGGGCTGGAAGCGGGGCAGTCGGCTTTCGGTGATGTGTACGCCTGGTTTTCCCGACTCATTACCAGTCCGGTACGAGAGTTACTGGGCGACGAAGCAGCCGATAAACTCAGTCAGCAACTCATTCCCCATCTAGCCGACAAAGCGGCCCGGTTACCCGTAACCGAACAGGACGTACTAGCACTGGACTGGATAAACGGTCGCCGGACACCTGATGCCAACCACACGCTGAAAGCGGCCCTCACGGGTCTAAACCTCGGCACCGATGCGCCCAAATTTTTTAAAGCACTGGTAGAAGCCACCGCGTTTGGTTCCCGCAGCATTGTCGAGCGATTCATCGCAGAAGGCGTTCCCATCAGGAAGGTAATTGCCATTGGTGGTGTCGCCAAGAAATCAGCGTTCGTTATGCAAACCCTGGCTGACGTGCTGAACAAACCCATTCAGGTAGCCACGGCCGACCAGGCGTGTGCGCTGGGAGCGGCCATGTGCGCGTCCGTAGCGGCCGGCGTTCACCCCAATCTGGAAGCGGCCCAGCAGGCAATGGGTTCAGGCTTTGATGCGGAGTACACGCCCCGGCCCGACAAGGTAAGTACTTATGATATCCTCTACAAAAAATACCTGGACCTGGGAGCCTTTGTTGAGAAGCACACGGCCGAACCCAGCTAAGTAAACTGTACACTAAACAGTCCGACAGCTAATTGTCGGCCGACCAATCTCAAAATTTAGTAGTCTAATGATTGACCTGAAAAAATACGAAGTCTGGTTCGTGACCGGTAGCCAGCATTTATACGGCGAAGAAACGCTCCGGCAGGTAGCGGAGCACTCCCAAATTATTGCGGAATTTCTGGACAAAGCCGCCCCTATCCCAATCCGGGTGGTATTCAAACCCGTCGTTAAAACACCCGACGAAATCTACGCTATCTGTCAGGAAGCGAACGTAGCGCCCAACTGCGTAGGTATCATTACCTGGATGCACACATTCTCGCCCGCCAAAATGTGGATTCGGGGATTAGCCGTCCTTCAGAAACCATTGCTCCACCTGCACACCCAATTCAACCGCGACATTCCCTGGAGCAACATCGACATGGACTTTATGAACCTCAACCAGTCGGCTCACGGCGACCGGGAATTTGGGTTCATCATGGCTCGTATGCGGTTGAACCGGAAAATAGTGGTTGGTTTCTGGCAGCAGCCCGACGTAGTGGAAAAGATTGCGGCCTGGTCCCGCGTGGCTGTGGCCGCTTTCGAATTGAAGAACATGAAAGTGGTTCGCTTCGGCGACAACATGCGGCAGGTGGCCGTTACCGATGGCGACAAGGTAGCCGCCGAAATGACGTTTGGCATGTCGGTCAATACGCACGGCATCGGCGATCTGGTAGCCGTTATCAATCAAATGAGCGACGCGTCCATCGACCAGCTGATTACGGAATACAACGATACCTACACGCTGATGAATTCACTGCGTAAAGGCGGGGCCCAGTACAGTTCCCTGCGCGATGCGGCTAAAATAGAACTGGGTCTGCGGGCTTTTCTGGAAGATGGCGGCTTCTCGGCGTACACCGATACATTCGAAGACCTGCATGGCATGACACAACTCCCCGGCATTGCCTCCCAGCGACTAATGGCCGATGGCTACGGCTTCGGGGGTGAGGGCGACTGGAAAACGTCGGCAATGGTACGCACGATGAAAGTGATGGCTTCCGGCCTGCCGGGCGGCAACTCATTCATGGAGGATTATACGTACCATTTCAATCCGGAAAATCCGTTGGTGCTGGGGTCGCACATGCTCGAAATCTGCCCATCCATCGCGGCCGGCAAACCTACCTGTGAGATTCATCCACTGGGTATTGGCGGTAAGGCCGACCCGGTCCGGCTGGTGTTCAATGCTCCGGCGGGTCCCGCTATCAATGTATCATTAATTGATATGGGTAATCGATTCCGGTTGCTGGTCAATGAGGTTGAAGCGGTGGCCGTATCGGAAGCATTACCCAAACTGCCCGTTGCCCGTGCCTTATGGAAACCGATGCCCGACATGCAAACCGGTTGTGCGGCCTGGATTCTGGCCGGTGGTGCTCACCATACGGTGTACAGCCAGAACCTGACAACCAGCCACGTAGAAGACCTCGCTGACATATTTGGCGTTGAACTAGTGGTTATTGACCGAGATACAAACCTACGTCAGCTGAAAAATGAACTTCGCTGGAGTGAATCCTATTACCGATAACCCTGTATGAAAAAAGAACTCACAATCATTCTGCTGTCAGGTATCAGCCTGTTCGTTCAGGCCCAGAATACGGTTACCCTCAAAGGCGATGAGGGCAAAACGGTCATCAGCCGACACATCTATGGCCACTTCGCCGAGCACCTCGGCCGTAGTATTTACGACGGCTTTTACGTGAGCGAAAACAACACCAAAATCCCCAACAAGAATGGGGTGCGGCTGGATGTGGTGGACGCGCTCAAAAAGCTGAAGATTCCTAACCTTCGCTGGCCGGGCGGCTGTTTTGCCGACACCTACCACTGGAAAGACGGCATCGGCCCCAAAGACAAACGCCCAACCATCGTAAATACGTGGTGGGGCGGTGTCACGGAAAACAACAGTTTCGGTACGCACGATTTCCTGAACATGTGCGAACTGCTGGGCACTGAACCTTACCTCTCGGGGAACGTGGGCAGTGGCACCGTGCAGGAGTTGAGCGAATGGGTACAGTACGTCAACTTCCCGAAAGACAGTCCCATGTCCACCCTGCGGCAGGAGAACGGTCGTACCGCTCCCTGGAACGTACGCTATTGGGGTGTAGCCAACGAAGCCTGGGGTTGTGGCGGCAACATGAAACCCGATTTTTACGCCAATCTCTACCGGCAGTACAGCACGTTTATGAATGCAAACGTCGGTAAGGAGAAGATTTTCCGGATTGCGTCGGGTGCCAGCGACGATGACTACAACTGGACGGAAACGTTGATGAAAAACATCCCCATGAATATGCTGGAGGGTGTGGCCATGCACCACTATTCGGTGTTTGGCTGGGGCGAAAACGCGAAAGGGTCGGCGACCGACTTTACCGAAACTGACTACGCCCACACGATGGACGAAGCGTTGAAAATGGACGAATTCATTGAAAAGCACGCGGCCATTATGGACAAGTACGACCCGGAGAAAAAAGTAGCCCTCATTGTGGATGAGTGGGGAGCGTGGTACAATGTGGAGCCGGGTACGAATCCGGGTTTCCTGTATCAGCAGAATACCATGCGCGATGCCGTGCTGGCCGGTTCTACGCTCAATATTTTCCATAAACATGCCGACCGGGTACGGATGGCCAATCTCGCTCAGGCCATCAACGTGTTGCAGTCGGTTATTTTGACGAAGGGCGAAAAAATGATTCTGACGCCAACCTACCACGTCATGGAAATGTACAGCGTACACCAGGATGCCACCCTCCTGCCCATCGACATCAAATCTGGCAGTTATGCGGTGGACAAGTATAAACTCCCGGCGGTATCCGTATCGGCCTCCCGCGACAAAGCGGGTAAGATGCACATTTCGCTCGTGAACATCGACATGAACAAGCCACAAACCATCACCCTGACGCTGCAAGGCGTAAAAAGCACCGCCGTGACCGGTCGTATTCTGACATCGGCACACGTGCAGGACCATAACACGTTTGAAAAGCCGGAAACCATCAAGCCAGCCGCTTTTAACGGGGCCAAACTATCGGGCAATACCCTGACGGTGACCCTGCCCCCCGTATCGGTCGTTGTATTGGAATTATGAAAAAGAGCGAAAGAAGGAAAGAGTGAAAGAGCGATACTGATCCTCTCCTACACTTTCCATCTTTCGCTCATTCACTCTTTAAATTATGTATCAGACCTTAAAAGAAGAATGTTACGAGGCCAACATGCAGCTTCCCAGCCTGGGCCTGGTGTTGTTTACCTTCGGCAACGTTAGTGCCGTTGACCGGGAACGGGGCGTATTTGCCATCAAACCCAGTGGTGTGCCCTATGAAGAACTGACACCCTACGACATCGTTATCTGCGATTTCGATGCCAACGTCATCGAAGGTCTTTACCGGCCTTCATCCGATACTAAAACCCACGCCCTGCTCTACAAAACCTGGGAGAACATCGGTGGTATTGCGCACACGCACAGTACCTACGCCGTGGCCTGGGCACAGGCGGGTATGGACATTCCCATTTTTGGCACCACCCACGCCGACCACACCCACCAGGATATTCCCTGTGCGCCCGTCCTGACCGATGCCATGATTCAGGGCGATTACGAACACGAAACGGGCAACCAGATTTTCAACGCGTTTCAGGAAAGAGGGCTTTCGCCAAGCGATATGGAGATGGTGCTGTTACAAAATCACGGGCCATTTACCTGGGGAAAAACGGCGGCCAAAGCCGTTTACAATTCGGCGGTATTGGAAGAAGTGGCCCGCATGGCTCAGCTGACGTTGCAGATAAACCCCCATACGCCCCGGATTAAGGATACACTCCGGCTCAAACATTACGAGCGGAAACATGGTCCGAACGCTTACTATGGGCAGGAAGAGTAAAAAGAGCCTCACTCTTTTATAGTATGAACGCCCCCAATTACTCTTTACTGACTACACGAATGCTCACTTCCTAAATCCCTTACTCATTCATGAACGCTTTGACCCATTGTTTATCGCTGGCCCTGTTCACGGGCATTCTGACTATGACTTCCTGCTCTTCCAAGAAAGAAAATATGGCCGACGAACAAAAGCCGGGAATCGAAAAAGCAGCCTACGGCCAACTGCCCGATGGCCAAACAGCTGATTTGTTTACCCTGCGGAATGCCGCTGGCATGACCGCCAAAATCACCAACTACGGTGGTATCCTTGTGGCGCTGACCGCCCCCGACAAAGACGGAAAATTTGAGGACGTAACGCTGGGTCTGGATTCGTTGTCGAGTTACGTTAAGAATAACCCCTTCTTTGGGGCACTAGTCGGGCGATACGGCAACCGGATTGCCAAAGGCAAATTCACGCTGGATGGTAAGCCTTACAACCTGTTTATCAACAACATGGGTAACCATTTGCACGGCGGGAAAGTAGGTTTCGACAAGGTGCTGTGGACCGCTACCCCTGTGGAGGGCAACGAACCCGCCCTGAAACTGGCTTACACATCGAAAGACATGGAAGAAGGGTATCCGGGTAATCTGTCTGTAACGGTGACCTACACCCTGCAAAAAGACAACGCCCTCAAGATCGATTACGAAGCAACGACCGATAAGCCAACGGTGGTCAACCTGACCAATCACACGTATTTTAACCTGACGGGCGGGGCCGAACGCGACATACTCGACCACGTGGTGACCATCAATGCGGATAAATTCATCCCCGTCGATGAGACCCTGATTCCAACCGGCAAACTCCAGCCCGTGGCCGGTACCCCCTTCGACTTTACGAAGCCAATGGTAGTAGGTGCCCGCATCAACGACTCTACCGACACACAGATAAAATACGGTGGTGGCTACGACCACGCCTGGGTACTGAACGGAGAGGCCGGTTCGCTGAAAAAGGCGGCTACGGTTTATGAGCCAACCTCCGGGCGGGTAATGGACGTAAGCACTACAGAACCTGCCGTACAGTTTTATACCGGCAACTTCCTGAATGGCAAAGTGGTGGGCCGCGAAGGATTTCCGTACAAGAAACGCTATGCCCTCTGCCTGGAAACCGAACATTACCCCGATTCGCCTAACCAGCCGTCGTTCCCGACAACCACGCTGAAGCCCGGCGAAACGTACAAAACCACCACGATTTATCAGTTTTCGACGAAGAAGGAGTAAGCCTTCGTCGCCTGATTTCCGGAAGCGATGAAACAGTTTCTACTGCTGCCCATGTTCGGCCGTGGGGAAAAATGATACCCATTCAGGGATAAAGGAGTACACACAGATTCGTCGAAAAATAAAGCCGATACAGCTTCAAAATAAGCTGTATCGGCTTTATCAGTATAGCCTATGCCCAAACCCGGCGCAGGAACCGAAGCCAGTTGCCGTGCATGACGTTGGCGACATCGTCCTCCGTGTACCCCCGCTGACGCAAGAGGTCGGGTATTTTCTGCAAATCGGCAATGGTGTCCAGGTCCACCGGCGACTGCTCTTTGCCAAAAGCACCGTCCAGGTCGGAGCCGATGCCGATGTGCCGGGCATTACCCGCCAGCTGGCAGATATGGTCCAGATGGTCAATCATGACGGAGAGCGTACAGTTCATAGCTTCGGGCGTGGATTTTCCCCGTACCCAGCCAGGCACCATCATCCAGGCATCCAGTGGCCCACCAATTACAGCATCGCGCGCAATTAATTCTTTTAGCTGCGCATCACTGAACTGCCGATTATGGTTTACCAGGGTGCGGCAGTTAGTATGGCTGGCCCAAACCGGCCCGTTGAAGTAATCGAGTGCTTCCCAAAAACTATCGTCGCAAAGGTGCGTAGCGTCCAGAATAATGTTGAGTCGCTCCATTTCCTGCAACAATGCCTGACCGGCAGGGCCCACCCCACCGCTGGCATCGGTACCCTGTGCATATCGGCCGGGGCCGTAATGGGCAGGGCCAATAGCCCGCAGGCCGTAGTTGTAAGCGGTTTCAACATCGGCTAGCGTTCGGATGGAGTCGGCCCCTTCCAGACTCAGCATGTAGCCTACCGGTTTCTGGTCATTAGGCGTTCCATCCTGCCACAGCAACAGGTGCTTCTCCAGGCTGGCCAGGTCACTAACCTGCACCATCTCGCCCGCATCTTCCATCGCGTTGTACCAGCTACGCTGCCCCTGCGTTTGCGCCCACGCCTGCTCCGGCGAGTGCCAACCAGGCAATGGATTACCGGGAGCTACGTAGCGGGCTATCTGCGTGGCCACTACCAGGCCAATATTCCCCCGGCGTAATTCGGGTAAGGAAACGGTACCTTTTGCCCGGTCGGGTTTATCAGTCATGCCTTCTTCGCGCTGGCGTAGCTGGGCTACCGGCTGGCGCAGGTCGCGGTTCCACTCCATGGCATTCATACTCAAATCGAGGTGGGCATCTATCGTGAACATAAGTTGGGTAGTCGGGAGGGATTAAATGATTTACACGTAAAATTACCCTTTCCTACCAGCGTACCGACTGAAAGGTCCAGCCCGGTTGTACTTTCTGCATTTCCACCTGGTCATCCCGTTTTGTGAGTCCGCAGCTCAGGTAGTTCTGGTGCAACCGAGCCAGGGCTATCCGGTCGAGTTCAACGCCAAGACCTGGTTCTGTGGGCACCGCTACCGCTCCTTCCTCAAACGTAAACCGTCCGGCCGTGATAATCTCGTCCGATTGCCAGGGGTAGTGCGTATCAAGCGCATAGGTCAAATGGGGAAGGGCGGCCCCCAGATGCACCATCGCAGCCAGCGAAATGCCCAGATGACTATTGGAGTGCATCGACAGTCCCCGCCCGAAGGTTTCGCAAATACCCGCCAGGGTCATGGAGGCCCGTAGTCCTCCCCAGAAATGGTGGTCGCTCAAAATAATATCCTCCGCCCCCAGCCGGATGCTGTTGGGAATATCCCCAAACGATGTCGTACACATATTCGTCGCCAGCGGAATAGTTAGCGCCTGGCGAACCTTGGCCATGTTTTCCTGCCCCCGGACGGGGTCTTCCAGGTATTCGAGGATGGGTTCCAGCTGCCGACCGTATTTGATACCCGTTTCCAGCTTCCAGATGGCATTAGGGTCCAGGCGAAGGGGAATATCAGGACCGAATGCTTCGTGCAGGGCAAACATGGCATCAACTTCCTGCTGCGGCTCAAATACTCCCCCTTTCAACTTGATGGACTGGAAGCCAAACTCCGTGCACATGGCTTTTGCCTGAGTTACCATTTCTACTGGTGTTAGTCCGCTTGCCTGCCGGGCGGCTGCCCAGCCCGTTGCGGCCGGGTCTGTACCGAAACCCAGTTCTCCCCCCGCTCCCCCATATTTGTAGAACAGATAAGCAGCAAAAGGCACCCGGTCCCGCATCTTCCCACCCAGCAAATCAACAATCGGGCGACCCGTTACTTTCCCGATAATATCCATACAGGCCACCTCAATAGCACTAAAAATATGCACCAGTTTGCGCTGGTCCCAGGGCGTTTCGCCCCGTTCGGCAGCGGTGTCGGTTCCAAACCGGTTGATGAGAACCTGCCGGATTTCATTGAGTTGAAACACGTCTTTTCCAATGAGCAGGGCGATGGAATCGTGCAGGGCGGCATCAATGGCGCTGGTTCCCGGAATTTCGCTAATCCCCGAAATACCATCGTCCGTTACCAGTTCTACGATGGTACGCAGCGCGTAAGGAGCGTGCAAACCGGCGGCATTCAGCAGGGGCGGGTCAACAATGGCAATGGGGGTGATATGGATTTCTTTAATCCGAGGACCAGTTTTTAGGGACATAAGCATGGCTGCAGTATCAATATCAATGGCTAAACGTAAAAGTATTATTCGTCAGGTTTCTCCCGCTAGCTTTTTTCCCGGGCTACACCAGGGGAAACAACCGGGCTGCAATCAGGATGATAACTAAACCCGTCAGGCCCATGACAACCAGCAGGGGCGAAATCGTTTTTAGTGCTTCCTGCTCGGTCAGGTTGCTTAGTTTGCAGATAATCCAGAAACCGGAATCGTTCATCCAGGGCATCAGCTTTGAGCCGCACCCTATGGCCAGGCCTAGATACAGCGGATGAAATCCCAGATTGGCACTCCCGGCCATTCCCGACAGGATTCCCGAGGCAGTAATGAGCGCTACCGTGGCCGACCCCTGCGCCGTACGCACAACGGCCGCAATCAGGAAAGCCAGCGGAATAAGCGCCATCTGGTAAGCAGAAGTCAAGTCGGCAATACGGGAACTGATACCGGTCTGTTGCAGCATACCCCCGAATGCCCCACCCGCTGCGGTAATCAGAATAATACCGCCCCCACTCATCAGGGCTGTCTGTACGAAAGCCGTCAGTCCTTCTTTACTGCCCCGCTTCTGGCGGGCCAGGATGAGCAGCGCGACTATGCCTCCCGTAACGATAGCAATGTTTTTATCGCCAAAAAACCTGACCAGACTCACCAGTTTACTCCCCAAAGCCGAATCCGTAAGGGGAACGCCCGGTGTGGTCATGGCACCAAGAGCGGTATCGACGCAGATAAACACCAACGGAATCAGCACCGGCAGGAGTGACAAACCCAGCGGGGGTAAATTGGCATTGTCTTTGGCGGCAATGGCCTTGATATCGTCCAGACGGGCATCCAGCGAATCCCGCAGAGGTATCGGCCATTTGCGATTGGCCCAAACCGAAAAAAAGTAGCCAGACGTAATAGTGAAAAGGCCTACGATGGTACCGCCAATCATCATCATGCCAATGGGTATGCGCATTTCGCCTACCAGAAATAGCGGCCCCGGCGCCGGGGGCACCAGCGAATTGGCCATAGCAGCCCCCGCCATTACACAAAGCACCAGCAGCAGGTAGTTTTTGCCGATCCGCAGCGCCATCGCTTTTGCCAGCGGAACCATCAGGAAGATAACCGTATCGAAAAAAACGGGTATACCGACAAAGAAACTGCCAACCAAAAAGGCTATGGGTGCTTTTTCAATCCCCGTGAGTCGCAGCATCGACCGGATAATGCGTTCGGCAGCCCCACTTTCCAGCATACTTTTGCCAATGATGGCGGCCATAGCAATCAGGATACCTATTTTGCCGCAGGTATTCCCGAACTCTGTGGCAATGCGTTCGCCAATGCCTTTTTTAGCCAGCGCAGCGGCAGCCGCCGGAGCTGTTCCCTTTGCCAGGGCAAACTGTTCTATAGCGGTAGCCGGTGTCATGAGGGCTACGACAAACGCTCCCAGCAACAGGGCTAAAAAAGGATGCAACTTCAACCCAATAATACCACCAACTACGATTAAAACACCGGCGGCTAAAATGAATAGCGGATCTGTCATTTGGGAAAGCGTTACGGTAGTTTGTGTGTGGTTTGACCCCTCAATTTGTATTTTCCCCTGTCAGAACAAAGGAAGCAACAGTGTGTCTTTACTTCTTGTCCCACCATATTCGCGTATCCAGCAGCTTATCGGACTTCCAGCTGATGGCCTGCTGTATAGGGAGTGGATTTGCTAAATCAAATACCCCATACCCCTCCCCACAGGTTAGGTTGAGCCTTAAAATCCATCCCGCATGTCTATTAGCTACTGATAAGCTGGCACAACAAAAGACAATGCCCCGCTCAGAAAAGAGCGGGGCATTGTTAGAAAGGATAATCAGTCCGTTCGTCCAGCTGGGCAACGTTCACCGTCTGAGACTGACGGTTGGCAGTAAAGCGAAATGCTTAATGGCACCCGCCTGACCTACCTAATGTCAATTCACCGATTGACCAAGCAGGGTAGTCAGGGTCATCCGTAACGCTTCCCCACCTCAATCCCTGCTCACTTTATAGCGATCACTTCTATTTCGATTAACACATCGTCGCGGGTGGTCTGAGTGACGGCTTTGGTTTCCGTAATCTTGGGTGGGGTAGCCAGATAAGCAGCTTCAACTGCCTGTAATGTCTGAGCCTGAGCCACGGGTACTGCCACTATATCAGGCCCTGTTTTAACCGAATACTTGATCTGGTTTATGTTTGTCAAGTCCATATTGACAGTAGCCAATGCTGTTTTTATGTTGTCGAAAATCTGCCGGGTCTGCGCCGTCAAATTACCTGCTCCTACCAAATCACCATTGGCATTGAATGGTCGCTCTCCGCATATGTATACCGTTTTGCCGGGAATACCGGGGCTTGCCGGGTATAGATACCCTGATGGAACCTTGGGTGCAACAGTGGTCTGGGCCTGACTACACGAAGCCAAAGCCAGACAGAACAAAAAATTACGTACGTATTTCATCGGTATGAAGGGGGTAAACCAGTAACAATATGTTTTCTGTCCTGTTGAAATCAGCTGGTAGTACGAATATACGTATTAGCCTGATCATCTTCACCATTGGTATACCCGTTCCCCGGCGTCGAATCAGAATCGGGCTGATCGGTGGCCATAATCTGGGATTTGTTGATGAACGTACCACTACCGGTTACCTGAACAATAAAGGTCAGACTGGCGGATTGCCCGACGGGTATCTGACCAATCGTCCCATTCACCGACGATCCACTGGCGGTCATGCCCGACGGGGAAGCAACAAACTGAAGACCAGCCGGCAGCACATCTGTCAACATCACGTTGGTAGCAGCCAGACTACCCCGATTCTGTACCGTGAGCGTAATAGTAAGGGATTCTCCTGGTTTTACAACCAGCCTGCTAAGTTGTACGGAAAGGCTTAGATCGGCCTTGTCTGGTTCGGGCACAGGTTGATTCAACTGAACGGGCGGCAATGGCCCCTGGTTAGGATTTGGCGACATGTACACATTCCCCGACGTTACGGTTGTCCGCAAATCAGTCTGCGTCTCGTCTTCCTCTCCGTTAGCCGTGCCGTTGTTCAGCGTCACACCTGGGATGGGGTTAACACTGGCTGTCAGCTCGGCAGTAGGAAAATAGGCTCCTTCCGCCGTCAGGCGGGCAGTATATTGCCGGGTTACCGTCCCACCAGCATTAATATTGCCGACGCTGCCACTCACTGTGTTATTCAACGCCGACAGGCCGCTGGCAGAAACAAAGGAGACATTGGGGGGCAAACGGCTCTGAATGCTTATGGGACCCACATCGCAGCCACCTTTGTTGTGTACCGTTAACCAGAAGCTTACTGTATCGTTCACGGCCACAATACGTCGGGCTGTTTGCATACTCAGGCCCAACTCCGCCGGAGCCAGATTAATTGTTCTCGAAACCACATCTGATATACAACCGTAAACCGGATTCCGGGTTTGTAGTGTATAGGCCCCCGGCGTGGTAACCAATATGGATTGGGCGGAAGAGCCGGTACTCCAACTGTTCGCTCCGGCATAAGACGAGGTTAGGGTCAGACCCGTACTCTGGCAAATAGACGATGTACCGTTATCCGTCGCTATTGTTGGCGTTCCGGGCTGAACGTTACCAGGCACTACTATGGCGGGCGGGAAGTATATTTTGTTCTGCGCATTTCTCAGCCTTGCCGAGTAAGTTCCTGCTCCACCCGTCACACTATTGTTGGTGCTACCCGTATTCCAGCTGTACTGGAATCCACCGGGTTGGGTAAGCAATAGCTGATTAGCGGTCGCACAGGCAATGGTAGCAATCGGCTGTGTTTCGGCAAGGTAAGGCGTGATGGTGGACAGGTAGGTATCGCTAATAGCCGAAGCCCAGGCCTGTCCTGCTTTCGCCTGGCCGGAAGGCGAAAAGTGCAACTGATCGGGTCGGTCATCCAGCGAGTTGATATTGTCAAGATCAGGCCCCTGGAAAGCCAAATAATTGGGCGTACCAATAACTCGAAGCTGAGCCGCCCGGATGTTATCAAAAGGATGGGTAACGTATGAGGATAAAGCGACGATAGTAGCCAGATTTGGTTTATTGGACTCAGACCGCAGTTTGTCGATAACTCCGGAATAATACTTCGCGGTAGAATCGGTGGAATTATCGCGGTCGTTTTCTCCGTGTTGTATCAATACAGCCCGCAACCCCGTAGTAGGCACGTACAGGTTCATTAGGTTACGTACATTGGCAAAGGGCATCCGCAGGTCGTAGCGAACAAATGAATGCTGAAAGGGAATATTATAGGCTGCCCAGTACGTTTGCTGCATATTTGTTCCACCGAATCCGGCATTATACAGCAGCACCGGCACATTGATTCGCTGTACGAGTGCATCGCCCATTGGTCCCCATAACCAGGATACACTGGCAAACGGCGACATCCCGCTGTTAGTCAGGAGTTTGCTGAACGCCAGCCCCGGCAGATAACGGGTATCGGCCGTGTTGAGGTAATTTTGAAAATCGCTGCTGCTCTGGTCGAGGGCTACAATGGTAACCCGGTCATCACTCGGTCCGCTGGTAGTCGGGCATCTATCTGTTCCGTTAACGTAACAGGAAGAACCCTGCGCGTTGGAGTGGCCCATGATGGCAAATACCTCCCCCACCCCAAATCGGTCCACCACATCCGATACCACTACGCCCCCTCCGCTCAATCCTCGCACTTCCAGCTGATACCAGCCCCCCCGCACCGTTAGCGAGCCGTTGAATTGCCCGTTTGTAGGATTATTCTGCAAAGGTGCCCAGTCCGTTGATGTTCCCTGACCCGCTACCCGCGCTACCACCCGTGCTTCAATAGATTCCAGTGGTTGAGAATAGCTGCCAGCAATCTGTACCGTTGCCTGGTTACTGTTATTACGCTGGACAACCAACCGGCTAACAGGAAATGTAATTTTAAGTTGCGCTTTCGCCTGCCAGGTACATAGAAGACTACCTATAAAGGTCAAAAGCAACACTGCGTTCGCTCTCACTATCATGCTATATATTATTTCGGCGTAGGATAATTTTTAGCTATAAATACGTATATCGATCAAGCAAGAATCATGCTTGCGTGTATTATTTCACTAGTATCAGTAGTAATAAAAGTAATATCGGGATAAAAAGGGGTAAAATAGTATAAATAACAGAAACATTAAATTTTAATATAGCGTAGCCACCACACGGCAGCCAGGCGCCTATAGCATTCATTTTTAGGCCTGCACTAACCCAGTAGCTACCGAATGCCGGCGAGCCTCGGCACTGTGGGCAAAATAACAGCAAGCTACCCCCGCAGCTTCTATGGTAGCTACTATCTTTTCCGTACGCGTTTTATTGGGTGCGTAAATTTGTCGAATATACACGCAGCGAATCTGTTCGGGAAACTGCGCTACTACCCGTGCATAAATAACGGGGTCCTGCTGCGAATCGTCACCCAGCAGGACAAACTGCCGGGTTGGATATAAGCCGATAATCTGTTCTATCCGGTCAAATTTAGTATGGTGTTTCCCTCTGCCTGTTTTAAGCAACTCGGTCAGGCGTTTGAGCGGGCTAAGCCGGTACACACCCTCCGGCAACCCGTTTTTTTGAGAAAACTCCAGAATATAGCTATACAGATTCCATTCACTGCTGGATACGTAAAAAAATGGATTAAGTGCCTGCGTATTGGATCCGGCTTCGGCCAGAAGCTTGTAATGAGCCACTACGCCGTCAAAAGGCTTTCGACTGTGGGCATTCTCGGTCAGGAGCACCTGTAATCGCTTGGTAATGGTTGAGGAGTGCGAAATCAGGAATGTATCGTCAATATCCGAAATGCAGATAAACGGCGTTGGGTCCGGTATTAACACTTTCCCCTCATCCTCGGCAAGTAGTAGTTCAGGCGTAATTGTCTGCGACACGACCCGTGCTTTTATGCGGTGCCAGCCGGGAGGCAAAGGTTCCGTCAAAGTTAGCGTAATGGCAAAGTAACCGTTGGAATCCGCCTTCGTTTCAATGACCTGCTCACCAAAATACACCTTTACTAAGGCATTGGGATAGGGCTTTACCAAAAAAAGGCGCAGCACGGCCAGCAGATTAACGATATCGATATTACGGTATTGATTTCGGGCCAGAGCACTACGTTTGAATACATGCCCGTCAATCAGTAGTTGGGTATCGTTGCCAAATCCCCGGTATACACGCACCACCGGCTGATCACTCAGTCGCAGTTTTGCCAGGAAAAATCGTTTTATTCTATCCTTTAAGCTGGTTTTTTGTTTATCCATTACTGACGGGTTGCTGAGGTTTCGTAAGGTTAAAGACTCCTATCATTTACAACTTTTAATTCTCTTATAAGTTGACTTTTTTATTCGCCATCAACCCGGCTTCGGGTGGTACAGACAAAACCCGGTGGGAAACGGGTATCCGTACTTTCTTTGCTGATTCGCCCCATCAGTTTCACCTGTTTCATCTCAACGGAGAAACCGACGAGCAGACCCTGCCCCAGCAGATTAAGCAGTATAAACCAGACCGGGTAGTAGCCGTAGGGGGTGATGGCACCATAAAGATTGTAGCTACCTGCCTGCTCGATACCGGCATTCCACTGGGCGTACTACCGGCTGGCTCGGCCAACGGTATGGCCCGTGAACTGGAGATTCCTACCGACGTTGACGGTAGTCTGGCGGTTCTGGTAGACGGGGAAACCAGGCCGACCGACGTGGTACTCATCAATGGTGATGATATCTGCCTGCACCTGAGCGATATAGGGCTGAACGCCCAGTTGGTACAGCACTACGAAAAAAATAACCTGCGTGGCAAACTGGGCTATCTTCGGAGTGTCGTTAACGTATTAAAAAAACGTCGGCTATTGCGGATATCCATTACCATCGGTGACACCTGTGTGGAACGGGCGGCCCTCATGGTAGTACTGGCCAACGCCCGGATGTACGGTACCGGAGCCGTTATCAATCCGGACGGCTCTCCCTTCGATGGTCACTTTGAAGTCGTTATTTTCCGTCGGCTGTCAGTGTGGGAGATTGTAAAGTTGTTCTGGCAGTATAAACCTTTCGATCCCCGGAATGTCGAAATTTTCCCGGCCACATCTATCACCATTGAAACACACCGGAAAGTGTATTTTCAGGTAGATGGTGAGTACCGGGGTAAAGTGAACCAGATAAAAGCAGCTATCAAACCGGGAGCTCTGCTGATGGTACTACCAAAGTCGGCATCAATAGTGCCTGGCAGTACAACCGAAGAATTGGCCGACAATTCAGTTAAGCATTAACCGCTATACGGATACGTTGTGGCTCGCTATACACGTTGAACCGGTCATTACGAACAAAACCCGCCAGTGTTATCCGGGCTTCCTGAGCCATCTGTACCGCCAGACTCGACGGAGCACCTACGGCGGCTACGAACGGCACACCTGCCATCCAGCTTTTCTGCACCAGTTCTACGCCAATCCGGCCACTCAGAAAGACACCAGCTTTGCTAAGAGGCAACCAGTTGTGCCAGAAAGCCGCACCAATCAATTTATCCAGGGCGTTGTGCCGACCAATATCTTCGCGCACCAGCAACAGTTTCCCTTGCGCATCGAACAAAGCAGCCGCATGAATACCGCCCGTGTGGGCAAAGGCCGGCTGGGATTCCCGAACCCGCTCCGGCAGGGTATGCAACACCGACGACCAGAGGCTAAGCTCCGATAAAACAGGGCCGGGTGTGAGCGACCGTACCGCTTCGATAGAGGTTTTGCCGCACAACCCACAACTGGACGACGTAAACGTGTTGCGCTCCAGCCGCGCCCAGTCGACGGCCACAGTTGGCTGGAGTTCAACCCGGATAACATTGCCTTCTTTTTCAGCGTCCTGTACACAATGCCGGCACGACAACACATCGGCGGGCAGGCGAATGATCCCTTCAGTGAACAGGAAGCCCAGCGCCAGTTCTTCATCGTGGCCGGGTGTTCGCATCGTGACCGATACGGCCCGTTGCTGGCGGTCGTTCAGCGAGCCAAAGCCCAGACGAATTTCGAGGGGTTCTTCAACGGCCAGCAGGTCCGGTGCTTCACGCTGGCTGTTACCGGAAACTTTCTGAATGGTGACGGGGGCAACAAGAGACATACAGAAAAACGTTTCACAAAGAACAGGTAACAGAAGCAGAAAGTTATCAGCCCGGATGTGACCTTACGGAAGAATCAGAAGTTAATAGAGGCCGATGCTTTCAGCGCAAACGAATTGAGGGGTATGTTGTTTGGGCCACCATCCAGGTAATTGAGCCGGTGAATGGCCTGAATACGAATGAGTTTGAAGATATTATCAATACCATAACCTACTTCGACATACGGCTTATTTTTGTCGAGGGCACCAAAGTAAATGGGCCTGGTACCACTTGGCAACATCCTCCGGGAAGCTACTTCCTGATTCTCGTCGGATAAACTCCCCCATAAGGCATCTACGTTGGCAATCAATCGCCAGTTGAGCTTTCGAATAAGGGGCAGGCGGTTAAATAATAACCCTTCGAACTTATGCTGTACGTGAACAGCCACAAAACGGTCGCTCACGAACTCATAAAACTGCATCCGGTTAAAGGTATTGACCGTGAGCAGCGGGGTGGGGTTACCAATGTGCGGAAACAGCATGGGAGCAGGCATTATATCGGGCGTGTATCCTGCCGACAGCAGGTAGGTCATCCGACCAAGGGTGCCAATTCGCAGCGACTGCTGTGCCCGCAGGGTAATCCGGCGGTAATTGAAATCACTACCCAGGGATTTCATACCCTGGGTGTACCGTATGGTTAAAACAGGCGCGCGTTTAGTACCAAGTGTAATGCGGTTATTCCCCTCCATAACGTACTTTTCCTTCCGGGCGAGTCGCGCTTCAAACGACCAGTAAGCATCATTGATATAGGAAGCGAGGGTAGACTGGTCACCCAATTCGGGCTCTAGCCGGTAGCGGAAGGGAAATAGCGGGTCGAACGTACGACTCCCGAGTGTGGCCGTCAGCAACACCCCTTTTATCGGTTCTGCTTTAACATAAGCTTCTTTCTGGTAGCTCTGATACGCTCCCCGATACCGGCCAAAACGGCTCAGAGCATAAAAAATCCGGTTACCCCCAATTAATTCGGGGGTTAGCCCCAGTCGTTCCAGATCATTGGCTATCCGCACACCCGCTACCGTCCAGTGCTGCCGGGAGAACAGGTAACTCAGTTCACCACCGTATTTGAACTGCCCATCCAATGTACCATACGCCAGATAACCCTGTAGTATCCAGTTACGGCTAAAGTCATCGTTGGTCCGAAAACCAATGCGGGTTCGTAGTCCTTCCACACTGTTCACGGCAAACAGGTACGGATACGGCCCTAGATCAAATCCGCCCGCTTTGTAAAAACCCGTTACCAATATCTGCCCGACTGCTTCTGCTTTTTTTACCGCTGGTACTGACCGTAGTTTAGCGATCACCTCACGGGTTTTTAAATCCTCTTTGCTCAATGAATCGGAACCGGCCAGGTTGCGCTGAATGGAATGCCAGAAAGCCTCATTCTCGGTAGCCACTGTATCACTCAGTTCAACGGCCTGCTCATAAAAACCTGGCGGGTGCGGTCGGTTCACAATAATGTTGTCGTTGCGGAGTGTTACCTGCGCCCGCATTCCCAGCGATTGCTTACCCACGCCCGTCAGGTTGGCCGATAGCCGGATACTGATGGGTAACCAGCCGGCAGTAACCCCCTTGCCCGAGGAAGAGTCGATGGTCGATTCCAGTTCCTGTTCAATGGTCAGAGACCGGACGTAATTCAGATTGGCTCCACTGCCAATACGGGTTTCGATCTGGCAGAGCGCAAAGGAGGTAGTGTCGATCCACGCTTTGCCAATGAACGCAAGGTCCTCCTTACGCTTGGGTTCGAACTGGATTTCATAGCAGACATGGTCACCAATCTGGGTCGTATCGGCCAGAAAAAATTCGTACCAGCTTTTCCAGTTATCACCAACGGGCGAGGCAAAATCTTTACCCAGAATGGGAATGTAATTGTCATAGAAATTCTGGCTTACCAGGTTAGTACCGCCCAGCAACTGCGAACTCAGCCCGGCATCATCAACTGCCACCCCTCTAATCCGCGTTTTCCGAATATCCTCCCGTTTGCGGTCGGGACTGTCTCTGAAATAATACCGCGACACCGATTCGGAAGCCAGCAACGGCAATAACTTATGACCCTCATCGTCCACAATAGAGTCATATTTACTCATCGCCCTGTTGATACTTTTGATGAGCGGATTCTTACGCATCCGGTCTGAAACGTGACTGAGGGCAATATCAGTTTTCACATAACTGTCGTACTCGTAGGCAGCCAGTCGTTTACGGTCATTCAGATTCCTGTTTTTACGAAGTTGCCGGAGTACACGCCAGGCAGGGTTTTCACCAGCCCGAACCGTTACCTCCTGCAGGGCCATCCCGCCTGATTTAAGTTTAAAATCGACCGCCTGGGTAATTCGTTCTGGATCGATAGCCAGCCGAAGTGTTTTATAGCCCATTGAGCTAACAGCCAGAGAGTCAGATAACAGCTTCACGGTCAGCGAATAACGCCCCAATTCGTCGGCCATGGTACCATTCTTTTTACCAACGAGGGAAACACTGGCAAACGGGATTGGATCACCTGTATTCGCATCGGTAACCAGACCGGTAACGGTATAGGTAGTTTGGGCATATGTACTGCTACCCAGGATGATAAAAATGAAGAAGAAAGCGAACAAGCGCAGCAGACGGTTCATAGTACTAATTACGGTCTGCTAAATTAAGTAAATATTTGCCCATTAGTGTACCTTAATTGTGTAAAGTAATATAAGTAAAGTACTAATCAGCAGAAATTTACTAATGAGTGTTTTTACTCACTCCAAAATCTTTAGCCAACCAGCCAGATTCGGTCCGTTTCGGCCCCCTGCTCCGTCCATTCAACCAGCACCTGCTGTGATTCGAGCGTGTTGACCCGCTTGCCGGTATAATCCGGTTTGATGGGTAAATCGCGGTTATAACGCCGGTCGATCAGCACAACGAGTTCTACTTTCCGGGGGCGTCCGAAGGCGGTCATGGCGTCTAGGGCGGCCCGAACCATACGGCCCGTTGCCAACACATCGTCGATCAGGATTACCCGTTTATTTTCAATAATAAAGGGAACGTTGGTTGTATTGGCCCGCAGCGGGCTATCGCGCCGACGGAAATCGTCCCGGTAAAACGTGGCATCCAGATAGCCAAGCGGCACCGTTTGGCCCAAAGCCCGATTCAGTTCCCGCGCCACACGTTCGGCAAAGTAAATACCCCGTGGCTGCATGCCCAGAATGACAGTATCGGAGAAGTCCTGATATGTTTCGATCAATTGTTGTGCCAGTCGGCTAATGACAATCTCGAGCAGCGGGCTGGACAGAATCAGACGTTTTTGGTTCATGACGTAAAAATAGCAGGTAAGTTCATTGGCTGTTTACCAGATACGGTGTAATACACTGCGGTGATAGTAGATAAGCCCCGTTTACAGGTTTGGTACGCGTGGTAATTGATGGTCTTGTTCACCACCCCGGCCGGACATAATAGCTACTGACTAGCCACACATCTTTTATACTTATCGCTACCCGTGCCTAAGGTGCATCCGTTTAAAGCTAAATAAACCGCTGTCTAGTAAACTGTTATACATTTCATAAATTATTTACCGCCATTAAACCATCTGGCAAGGTAATTGTCCAATTTTAAGCTCAACAACACTATCGACTTACTATACCTTGCAGGATTAATCATGCGTCAGTTACTGCTCATCGTTATTCTCATTATAGGCTCCTTTGCTTCTTTCGCAGGATATTGCGCAATATTGATTGATTGGATACAGGACTTGAGTAGTGGAGTTTATGCCAACAACAGATTGGAAGCTGTTTTGGAAACAGCGGCCCTGTTTCTATATACGTACATGGCAGTTCGCTTTATGAAAAGTAAGCTGAACCCTTAACACGCTGCCTTTATCAGCCCTCGATGCAATCAGCAAAAACAAAATGATAGTCGGCAACCCAAACCGATTTAGTTTTTTTGAGTTATCCCTGTAGTATATCTACTTTGACGATACACACATGGAAAACGTAAATCAGGATGCGATGCTCAATAAAAGCCCGCAACCAGTCCGACCCGATACGGGCGACACAGCCCAGGTACCCGACGACAGTGTGATGCTCAGTGAAGACTATAACCCAACTGATTTGGCGGGCGAGGTGGATAGTGGGCCGGATGGTGTTGGTATAGCATCGGGCAGCCCAACAATGGAGCAGGATACCAATAACTACGGCAACGGGGATTCTCTGGGCAACAACGATGGTACCGAATCCGACCCAACCTTAACGGACAGGGTGTAGTAGCCCGTTCAAATTCCGCACGTCTGCCGCACCAGATCGAGCCAGATGGCCCGGCCTTCACAGTTCCAGTGGGTGTCACTTTTGAGATAAGGCGATACCGGACTCTGCTCAAACGCCCGATAGGTATCAATAGTTGGCACCGTTAGACGCGGGTTGTCCTGAACCCGTTCGATCAGGTGGTTGTAGTCATCCCGTTCCTTTTCCAGCAAGGTAGCTTTGTTCGGAATGATGGATAAATAGACGGCATCGAAACCCAGTTTCCGATAACGGCCTGCCACCGAATTGACACTGTCGACCAGAGCGTTTATTTCCGCATCCGGTATCGGTACAAATGATGAGTTCAGAGGCTTTTTCGGATTTGTATCGCTGTTCAGGAACAGATGTTGACGGTTTTTCGATAAACTGACACTCGCGTATGTCCGGTCAAACCAGTCTAGTGTTAGGCTGGCTTTCAGTTCCTTGAACCAAAACGCCCAATCCTGACTAAACAGGGCTGATTCAAGCCGCTCTTCTACATCAGTCCAGTGAATCTCAAGGCTAAGCCGCTGGAATAGCGTTGGGTTGGCGGCAGGATGCCGGGTTGTATCCTGCTCGACAATAAATTCCTGGCTGGGTCGGCTAAGATGCTCCCGAAAATGACGCTCGACGGATTCGATCAGCAGTATATTCCGCTTTGTTGAGTCCAGCTGAATCCGTTGCTGATTATCCCAGCCCACGCGCCGATAATAACTGACCCGAAAGTCGTCTTTACTCAGGCGCTGTGGCTCCGAGAAGCTATCGCCAATCAGGTACAGGTGCGTAGACGCTGAATCGCTCGCCCGGTTGGAAGGCGAACAAACAGGCTGTGCCACTTTGAACTGGTTTAGAGCCGAGAGCCGGTATAAATCGCCATACCGATAATCGTCCGCAATAACGCCGGTACGATAAAGCCAGCGCGATACGGTGGTGGATAAACCGCCTGCCCACAAAGTGAGGGCCAGGGCCAAAATGATATAGCGAAGAAAGTGCATTAGCATAAAATCAAATTCCACTACCGCAACCGAACACTAAATAACTCAACGGCCTGCTGAGCTCCACTCAGCACGTATAATTCATTAGTGCGCTCATCAAATTGCAGTGCTACCGGAAAATCACTCGGAATGGGTCGGTCATTCAGGATGCGCCCGTCCAGACCATACAGCATGGTAAAGTTACCGGATTGAACACTGATTAACTCGACCCCCGCCCCCAGCCGATGATACCGAACCGTATTACGGCCCGACTGCAATGCCCGAACGTCGAACAGGCGTTGACCCCGCTGATCCAGCACCGTTACTTCCGTATCCGACGTTCGAAGCAACAGCCAGTTCGTTTGATCTTCGTCCGGAATGAGTCTGAATAAGCCACGCCGTACGGGCCGGTACAGTTGGGTTCGTTTGGCAATCAGGCCGTTGCTGTTAATGGAAAAAAGCTGCCCCTCATCGGCAATGGTCTGAATCATTGACTGACCCGCCGGTAATAATGCCGGCCCGGCAAACCTAATTTCGGGTTGTTCTTCATTTTGCCGCTCAATTCGGGTTGGGAAATGCGGATACTGTGTTCCATTCTCCCGCCAGTGATTCAGGGTGCCGTCCGTCTGGATGGCCAGCACATCCATTCCATTCGGCGTTGTAATAACCTGAAAAGGTAACTGCAGCGGCCCTTTGTGCGGAGCAGTCATCAGGCGAACGAACGTTCGGCGCTGCCTGTCGAGGGCGTATATGTGTCCCTCTTTGTGAGCTACCAGTGCAACCAGATTTCGTTGCTGACTACCCCGTGGTCGTGCCAGATAGGATGGATCAATGCCTTTGGGTAGCGGAATGGCTTGTAAGGCCACCTCCTTTTTGATGCGTACGGGGTCGGCAATGTACAGCGTCCGGTCGGTCATGAACAGGTATTGCAATCGGCCATTGTTCAGAAAATCGACCCCAAGGGCGTTGCTGCGTATGGGCCCATCCGTACTGTTCTGCACCAGTTTATCGCCAGCGGGTGTGACCAGCACAAACTCACTGGCGTTGTTCTGAACGTAAAACTGGGCCGAACTATCACTCAGGTTTCCCGTTACGATGGGAGCCGAAATCAGCGGGGCGTTAAATTCCGTCTTCTTCCGCAGCAGTACTTTGTTCAGCACTGCCCGGCTGGCCCGCGTTGTGGTACGTCCCAGTATGACCGTCGACTGAATATTTTTGTTACCGTAGCTGGCCTGATAAGCCATATTTTCCAGATTTGACAGGGAAGGGCTGCCGGTAGCCAGATCAATCTGATCGAGCAGATTCTGCCAGGCTAACGGCCAACTGACGGGTATAGTCGTCTGACCCCGTTGTAACCGGGCGAAGGCGGTGAAATTGGCCGGACGCAGCGTCGCATTCAGTAACTCGGCCTGCCGTTCGTCGGCATTCCAGACGGCTCCCCGTGCCATTTGCTGCAAATAATCCTGCATTGTTTCTTCACTGTTCGTAACAATCAGTGCAGGGCCATGTTGGGTAATCCAGCTTTGGGGGAAGCCCGAAAACAGGCTGCTGAGGAGGGATGCCGGTAACTCCGGTACATTGAGTCGCAGTATTTTGTGGCCCAGATAGTTTTTTGGTGCGTCGGGTGCTTTAGCCCCCGCCCGGAAAGCTACCTGCTGATACGCATTAGCCAGTAACCGGCCGTTCCTGGTGGTCAGGATCAACACCTGACGGGGACCACCCGTAGCCGATTCCAGACGGCACAATAAAATATCACTGGCCAGCGTCTCATAAAGCGCTTTGGTTTCCGGTTTAATCTGACTAAACCGGTCACGCAGGAAGTCGCTGGAAGCCGACCCCAGCAACGTGCTGAGTGACTGCCCGAAACGCGGAGCATCGCTAATGCTGATGTGGTACAGCGTGGCCGTCGTCTGCGGAATCAGCTCCGGATGCTGAATCCGCTGGGGAGTTTGATTGGCAAACAAGGCCGCTACATCGCGCCGGGCACCAATCTGATCCACCGAATAACCAATGAGGTGAGAACGGGATGCCGAATACCGGAATTGCAGGTTCAGTTCTTCGGGTAAGAACAATCTTACCAGTGACCCAACATCGCTAAACAGGGATTGCAATACATCGGGCCGTACGGATAACCCAGCTATATGGTCGGCATCCATGCGAAAGTTGTGCACTTTTTGCGTCAGTTTCAGGGACTGATGCATCCGTTTCGCTACGTTCTCAATCAGAATACCCGATACGCTGCCAACCAGGAAATGGTCTGTCAGGATAAAAGACCCCACCGGATCATTGGCCCGGTTCACCAGATCAAGAATCTTCTCTCCCGAAAATGTATGGTTCAGAACGCGGTACTGGCGAGGGTCGGGGTTGGTTACCCGATTGATAAATGATTGATCTTTATCAGAAATGGGAATATAAAAGATAAAGTCGAGGGTAGTTTTGGAAATGGAGTGTAACGAGTACCGAACATCCCGACCAGAGATAAATTCAAGTACCGTGGCCGTGTCGGCCGTTGCGTACAGGAATCGGTCGAGCCGCTGACGGGCTTCATCGAAGATTGGTATCTGCCGCAGGGAAATTTCCCTGCGCAGTGTCCGGGCCGAAACGGTATCCTGCAAACGGTCACTGGTCAGTACCAGCAAAGCCCCCGGCGGCATCAGCGAATCGACAGTGCGGCCGACCGGAAACAATTGCCGGTAAAAAAACCAGCCTGCTACCAGCAAAGCCACTGCGCCAATACCAATCCAGAGACGTTTATTCATATAAAAGTAGTAAGTGAATAAGTTATAAAGTAGTAAGTGGCTGACGCACAAATATCGGTGTCGCGTCAGCCACTTACTACTTTATAACTTACAACTTATTTATTTCCCCCACATCGCGTTGGCGGTTTCCGGGAAAGGCATCGTAACCTCAGGGACGTTGGCCGCCACCCGGTTTGCCCACTCCACGCCCTGCATCAGGGAATGATCCTGATTACTGACTTCGTATTTCCAGGCTCCAAACCGCCCCCGCGAATAAATGCCAAATGGCTCCAGTTTAGGCAGAACGGCCTTCAGAATACCATCCCGCTCTACCGAAGGGGTTGGATACCCATAATCGAAAGCCATGTGAAAGGTTGAAACAACATCATCGGCTGATTCGATAAGCTGATCTTCTATCAAAGCCTTTATTGTATCCTGAATCAATGTTTCGCGGTTGACCGGCTTGGCCGATGACTCACTCGTTTCAGTCATCAATGACCAGTTCTGGTTGATGTCCGGCACGTTGTTCGGGCTGTAGTTCGAGAATACCGTTACCCGATAATAGGGGCTGTTATATTCTGGAAAATACATCCAGCACATAGTTTCCAGGCTTGGCTTGGGTTTTCCTTTTAACCCAATGCCAACTACATTGGTGGACGAGTGTTTTAGTCCCTGTGCCGTTTGTACCGTTTCAGAATCCAGGCCTTCCACCTTTTGCGTAAACAGATCGAGGGGTACAGTACTCATCAGGTATTCGTACTGAATGTCGGTACCATCGGCCAGCCTGATTTTTTTCTCGGGGCCAATCACGCTTTCGACAGTGGCGTTTAGCTTTACGTACTCCCGGCCAATGAGGTCGCCTACGGCTTCCCAAATGCCACCGGTACCGCCCTGCTTAGGAAATTTAAACGTGCTATTGGGCCCCCAAGAAAAATCATCCTGATCAAAAATGATGTTTTTAGTGACCCGCTGTAAGTCGGTAACCGCTACCCGTTCGCCCACCCACACGGCGTTCATATCCTCGGGTGGATAAGCCCACACTTTAAAGTTGTACGGAAACATGAACGTATCGGCCAGACCCTGGCCGAACGTGGCTAAAATCCACTCGCGGAAATTGGCTGGTTTTACATTAGTGGGAAACTTGTAGTTATGGATAATCCCTTCCAGGCATTTCCACATCGTTTCGGGAGACAAATATTTGATGTTGTTCTGAAACGGGTAAGGGACGAAGCGGTTTTCGATCCAGACCCACGATTCGCGCTGGTGACTGAGCCAGCCATCTTCTCCCAATGCCTTAAGCATCAGGTCGTCGAAGTAGTTGTAGTGAGAAAACTGGACGTGGCCACCCACATCCCAGGTAAACCCTTTTTCGTCCACAAAACTACGGGACAGGCCCCCAATACGGTTTTCTTTTTCTAAAACGATGAAGTCGGTAATACCTAACTCTTTCAGCCGGTAAGCAGCTCCCAGACCTGTTGGACCGGAGCCAATAATAACATATTTATACTTCATTGCTGAGTGATTAGTTCGAGGTTTGTTGTTTATCGTTGGCTAGCGACAAACAACAAACCTCGAACTAGTATTTATGCCGTTACGGGCTCTGGTTTTCTAAGTGCTTTGACTTTGCCAGCCAGTTCAAAACGGAACTGAGCCAGTTCTTTAAAACTCTGGAAGCAAACTTCCAGCAGCTTCCACTTCAGGATAGATACCGTTCCCGTTAGCCGCTCCTTGTGGGTAATTGGGATATCGAACGTATTGAAGCCCGCTTTTTTTGCCATAACAGCCAGGAAAATATTGGGCGCAAAGGGATTCGGGCTCGGTAGTTGCGCCAGTAGTTTCCGGAGGAACGAACCCCGGATAAGACGGAACGGGATATTACTATCCATGATGTGCGTTCCGTAGATTAGCGTAATGCTCCACCGCAGAATTCGGGTAATTATCAATCGGGCAAAGGCATCGTACCGCTCTTCCCGATAGCCCAGAATAAACGGAGAATCATTGCGTCTGGCCCACAACCGGGCAAAATCGTCGGTAACAAACTGGTCATCACTATCAGTCTGGAACACATATTCCGAGTCCAGCGCAACGGCCTGCCGATACCCGTTTACGACGGCATTTCCATGACCACCATTCGGCTGATGAACAACCATCAGTTTTGGATACCGACTTTTGATCTCATCCAGAATTTGCCCGGTTTTATCTTTAGAGCCATCATTAACGACAATCAGTCGGGTATTCTCGCCAGGAAATTGACGGGTCAATAAATCAGTCCACTGCTTAACAACAGTTTCGATTACTTCTTCTTCATTGTAAGCTGGCATTACAATGGACAGCATAAGGCTCATTCAGTGTACTTTAGGAGATTGACAATGCCCTTCGTTTGTCAACAGGTTTGAAATAGATTAGGCTAATTAATCAACAAATTGATCGTACGTATTACTACTGCAAATATAAGGAAATTGTTAGCCGGTACACGCCTTAACGTATCATGACCTTATCGTGTGGTCAATACAGTATTAACAGCCGGGGCCGATACAGGCTACATTCGCTGGTCAGTAAGAGAACCGATCTTTAAGTGAATTGATTGGTTTTTCGATCAAAAACCAGGAAATTGTAGCCAACAGAATAGTCAGTAAAACAAAAAATGAAAACTGAAAAAAATACGTACTGTTCAGCACCGGCAAGTGGTTTGTCAGCCAGTTCCAGGAGCGCACCGTAAAATGGGTGGGTTTCGTATGGTAGACGTTGAAGACAAAGTTATGGTATAGGTACAACCCGTAGCTGATACGCCCCATGTACTGACTGACGGGATTTTCGAGTATCCATTTCATGACTCCGCCAAAACCCAGCACTGCCCGTCCAATCAGGAAAAAACCAAACAGCGAAGCCGCCAGCCGCTCCCATACATCAGACATTACATTATGATACCCGCGTGGCGAGTCGATGGAAATCCAGTGATTCAGAATGCCAACGCCAATAAAGAGTAATAGGCTGAGCCAAACCCATATGGACGAGCGAAAGAACCGGTCAAACCGGTCGCGCTGGTAAAGCCAGCCATACGCCATGAGCGCACCCAGCCCGAAAGCGTCCAGACAGGTTGGGGTTGAGACGTATCCGATGAACCAGGGCATCTGTGCCCGATACAGCACGTAACGCATCGCCACGCTACCAATAATCATCAGAAAGGCCGTGAGGGGAACAAACCGGCGCGGCACAAAGAATAATAACAGGGGTAAAAACATGTACACCTGCTCCTCCACCGCCAGCGACCAGAGATGATCCACGGTACCCATCCAGGTATGTTTGAGGGCAATGTAAATATTAGTACCGTAGAGAGCCAGCCAAGCAAATTTTTCCCGTACAGGCGGCTCATTGACCAGTGCCAGTATAATCAGGGTGAGGTAATAGACGGGGAAAATCCGAATAGTACGGCGGATGTAAAACGTCTTAAGGTACTTGCCCAGGCCGCCCGGAACGCCGTATCGCCCCGGCTGATTACTGAGTTTATCCTTGCTGGATAGCAGGATGCGGGTAATCAAAAAACCACTGAGTACAAAGAAGATGGTTACGCCCAAGGCACCCAATGCGCCCACCGGCAGCGCAATTCGCTCCATAGTCCAGTGATCGAACAGTACCAGGGCAACGGCAATGAATCGAACTCCGTCCAGCTGAATCAGGTGGTTCAGGGCCGGGCGGGTAGGCTTCACGAATTGGGTTATTGGCTGCATAGCGTTGATAATCAAACGAAGGGCAAAGTTACCAGTTCGTTTTGGTGGTTGTGCCGGGTTCCCCCGCCGACTGAATAGTTTGGTTGGTTGGATGCAGGCTTACCCCGTTATCCGAAACGCTCAGCACTAAAAGCTGGTAGACGCCCGCATCTAATTCAACCGGTAAGATCATAGCCCTAAAACCGGCGGTAAAAAGCGTAGAGGGGTTGAAAATGGCCGTCCGAATGGAGCCTTTATTCTGGCGTACCGGAAACAGATACGTCCGCTTCGCGGAGCGGGCTACTATGAAGTTCCCGGCATTTACCAGTCCCTGAGCCGGGATAGTTGTACTTAACACCTCGTACCCCTCCGGCGTTTTACGCACCTGCACCGCTATTGGAGACTGGCGGGTCGGGCCATAAATAGTGGGTGTAGCTGAGTTAACAAAAGAGAGAGCCAATGATGTATAACGGTCAGAAATCGAGTCCCGGCTAACGGCCGGACCATTGCTGCTGTGCGTCCAGTTGAACTGATTGGTTAGCGACCATTGCCGCCACCAAATAGCATCCCCCAGGTAGGTGAGGTATGAACCGGCCGTTAGCACACCACCAACCAGTAAACCACCCATCAGCACCCATTTTTTTACAAAAGTCCCGGACTCACTGACCAGATAGGTGTACAAAACGGTCATCAACAGCAGCGAGTACAATTTGTACCGACTGGTAATGAGGGTATTAAAACCAAATCCGGTGCGGGTCCAGGCTACTACGGCACTGGTACCAATGAGGAAAGCAACCGCGCCCAGAAAGAAGAAATCGAGCGAAGACAGTGGTCTGCGGTTCAGGTATTTCCGGCCTATAGTAAGGCATATAGCCAATACCAGTAGTAGGCAAACTCCCCCCAGCACTACGCACAAACCAACTACCGGCCCAACCGGAATTGCCTCCGCGGCCGAGCCATTGAACGCCAGCCAGCCCTTTATTAGTTCAAGAAATGAACTGCGTAACGGTGGGTTACCGGGTGGTTTCTGGTAACCCCAGAAATAGAGCACAAATGCCAGAATAGCTCCAGAAATCCATATCAATAAGGCACTACGTTCTTTTTTACCGGCAAATCCGGTGCGTAACAGCAACATGCCGAACCCAACGGGCCATACCAGCAGTCCATTACCACTGGTGAGCGTCGCGGCCAATGCTAGCACCAGAGCCAACCCTGTTTTGTTGGTATAGGCAAGCACATAAATTGCCAGGAACACCCAGAGCATGACCGTAAAATTCTGCAAAGCGGCCATGCCCCAGAACATGTTTTCCCACTGTGAGAGATTCAGCAATAGAAATGCCACCGGGGGAAGATAAACCAACCCCATCCGCCAGTTTACTCCTGCCCCACGGATAAAGGCACTACCCGGTGCCTGCTGACTCAACACCCGTCCGAAAACGGCTACTAGTCCCAGCAGACTCAGGTTGCCGATAAACATAAGATGGACAAAATTCAGCTTTCCCGTCAGTTGGTAATCGAGCCAGGCAATCAGCCGGTCATACACAATCCGATGTTCGTTGTGCTGCTTAACGAACTGATAAATTTTGCCTGAAAAAGAGGTTTCTTCGTCGAGAGCGAACAGAAAAAAACGCAGCACGTGATCGTCCCATTTGGGTACGTTAGTGGCATATAGACCCCACACGTACCAAAACAGGCCAATTGGAATCAGCAACAGGAAAGTGGCAATCCATAGTCGGTATGAACCGGAACGGGTCTGTCGTGATTGTCGCGTATTGGATAGCGTTACCAATGGATTCAGTACTAGTTCGTAAACGAGGCCAACTGACGGGCAATATTGACGGGGTCCAGCCCTGATAGTTGCTGGTGATATTTCTGATCGCCGTACAGGCCGTTCGGGTAGCCCTGCGCCGTCAGGCTCACAAAATGACTGGGCGATGCGCCATCGGTCAGTAGCTTAACGGACAATTGCTGAGCCAATCCACCGATTGACACGTGTTCTTCCACTACCAGCATTGGCTTACCCGCCCAGCGATGGGCCAGCCCGGAGGGCAGGTCAAGCGGGAGGTTGGTAGCCGTAAACACGTCGAACTGCCCCGTCAGCAACTCATCGTTCAGGGCAGTCAGCACATTGGCGGCCACCGGCCCCAACGCTATAACGGTACCAATGGAAGCGTCACTACGTACAATGTGTTTGAACGAGCCATACATCTCGGCACCGTCGGGGGTATTGGGGCCCGCGCCCAAACGCAGGTACGTTGGCCGCCCCTCCGCCACAATCTGATCGAGCATTGGACCCACCTCATCCGCAAAAGCCGGGATGTAGGTATTCACGTTCTGTAAACTGCTCAGACAGGCCAGATCTTCGATAGCGTGGTGGGTACTTCCCATGATGCCATAGCCGTAACCACCCCCGTTACCGACCAGAAAAACCGGCATGTTGTGCAGGCACACGTCGTTTCGAAATTGCTCCAGACACCGATACACTACAAACGGGGCAATGCTGTAGCAAAATACTTTGTACCCTTTGTAGGCCATGCCAGCAGCCACACCCACCATATTCTGCTCGGCCACACCCGCATTGATGAAACGCGGCCCCAGCGCATCAACCACGTTTTCCAGGGCATTATAGCCTAGGTCACCGGTGATGAATACTACTTTATCGTCTTCCCGCCCGATTTTCTCGATGGCGGCTGAAAATTCTTTTCGCATAGTAGTGGCAGACCGGAGTCCGTTTCTCTATTTACTTACTTTTTCGCTGTTCAATCATGGTACTGATCTCAGCAGAAGTCTTGTATACCCGATCCCCTTTGCGAACCATGGTCCGTATAAATTTCGGACGTTTTTTAGTTTCTTCAAAAATCTTGCTGATATACTCGCCAAGAAACGAGATACCCAGCAAGTTAATACCGCCAAAAAACATGACCAGAATAATAACGGTCGATGTACCGTAGGGCGTATTAGGGTCAAAATTGAAGAACCGGGCAAAAATCTGCCAAGCAATGCCCAGCATTGAGAGGCCTGTCAGTACAAAACCGGCGTAGGTCATCAATTCCAGCGGGGCGAAGCTAAACGAGAAAATGGCTTTTTTGGCCCACCATATATTCTTGGTCCAGTTGTTCGTGGAAACGCCGAACATGCGCTCCGGCCTGACGTAGTCCACACCCGTTTGTTTGAATCCCACCCAGGCCCGCAATCCCCGCAGAAACTGCTCCGTTTCGGGCAGATTAACGAGTTCGCGTACCACCTTGCGGTCAATAATAGAGAAATCACCCGCATCGACCGGGATGTCGATGTAGGCAGTTCGTTTGAACAGGCGGTAAAACTGTTTGTAGAAAAAGTGAACGTGGGGCGGCATTTCGCGCTGTACCCGAACGCCGTATACCACATCAAAACCCTGTTGCCATTTTTCGTAAAACTGCGGAATTACCTCGGGAGGGTCCTGCAAATCGCCATCCATAAGCACTACGGCATCACCCGTAGAAATTTCCATGCCGCTCAGGAATGCGGACTGCGAACCGAAATTCCGGGAGTGCTTGATGGCAATAACGTTCGGATCTCTGGCGCAAATCTCGTTCAGTACTTCGTCGGTATTATCGGGGGAGTTATCGTTAACGAAAATGATTTCGTACCGCACTTTCAGCTCATTGAACGTTTTCACCAGCCGCTCATACATGTATGGGATAGCCTGCGCATCCCGATAACAGGCAATGATGGGCGATATGACCGGGTTAAGCGAGGGGGTCTGAAAAGCGGGGATAACCCGGCTCTCGTACTGGTTGGTTATCTGCCAGTCGGCCGTTCGGCGCAGCCCATCGCTGAGGGATGTCCGGGCTTTCCAGCCCAGGTCGGCTTCAGCGGCTGTGGGGTCGCCATACCAGTCGGACAGGTCCCAGTTCCGGTTGGTCATGCTGCCCCAGACCGGTTCCTGCGTTACCCCAAACGTTTGTCGGGCTACCCCGGCCAGCTCGCGCATGGTCGTCCGTTTACCCGTTGCAATGTTGTATGAACGCCCCCGAATGGTGGGGTTGACCCGCAACGCGGCCTGCACAAAGGCATCGATACAGTCATCCACATACACAAAATCACGGCTGATATCGGGCGACACAAGCGGAGGCCACTGCCCTTTACGGGTTTCTTCAACGAGTCGGGGAATCAGCCGGTCGGGTTCCTCCCAGCCACCATAGATCGAATAAAGCCGCAGATTAAGTGTATTCAGCTGGTGCATTTTAGCGTAATACTCCAGCGTATAAGCCGCCGATACTTTCGACACGGCATAATGGCTGTTCGGCTCGACCCGGTCTGTTTCCTTCGGAGCAGTACAGTTGAATCCGTACTCCGAACTACTCCCGGCATGGATATATACCATATCGGGCGTGCAGTTTTCGAGGATGTTCACGGTACCCAACACGTTGGTCTCATACGTCAGAACAACATTCTTCTGCTTGCTATACGCACCATAGGCAGCCAGATTAAATATAGTTCGGGGCTTTATTTTCTCGAACACATCCTGCACTGACGCATCCGATAGAATATCGCAGTGAATAATATTTTCGGCAGGTACATCCAGTAACTTAAGCCGCCAGGCCTTCGTAGCATCATGGGTGAGCGCATATACATCAGCCGTTCCGGTAATCTGGCGGACGCGAAAAAGCTGCTCAAAAAGATTAGCGCCGATAAAGCCACTGGCTCCAAATACGACGATTGGGCCAGCAAGCTGCAAAGGATCAGCGGGTGCCACAGGGGGAGTAGACGAATTCATTCAGGCCGCAAATTACGGCAAAAGACGGATATGCCCGCCACAACGGGGAGTTTTATAGGGATTGGTACAACAGGTCAATCACCAATCAGGCAGGATGTGGCTGAAAATACCGCTCACTAACCTCCGTATGCGCCTGCTCGTACTGGGCTTCCGTCATGGGCAGGTAATGCCATTCGAGCCGGTTTTCCATGTACGAAACGCCTTTGCCTTTGATTGTTTTGGCAATCAGCAGTTTAGGTTTCCCATTGGCATTGGCCGTCAACCGGTCAACGGTCGCTACCAGTTCGCTAATATCATGACCATCCACCACTTCTGTATCGAAACCAATAGCATTCCAGGTTTTCACATCGGCCGTATCACCCATCACATCGACTGTCTGACCAAAGCCCTGCAACCCGTTTTTATCAATCAACACAATGAGGTTATCCAGCCCATGCTGGATAGCAAAGTGGGCGGCCTCCCAGGTAGTACCTTCGTTGGTTTCGCCATCCGACATCAGCACAAACACGCGGGAATCATCACCCATTAGTTTCCCCGCCTGGGCAATGCCGGTACCAATGGGCAGCCCATGCCCCAGCGACCCGGTAGCAAAAGGAATTCCCAGATGCTGCTTGGGTGCCGGGTGAGCCGGTAACGAGGTACCATTCAGGTAGTATGTGGCCAGGGTCTCGTCCGAAATCTCGCCGAGGTAGTTCAGGCAGGTATACAGCGAAGCGGCCGCGTGACCCTTGGAAAGCAGAAACGTATCCTGTTCCCGTTTACGTAACACGAGCGTTGCAATCATCAGGTCGATGCAACTGAGCGAACAGCCGATATGCCCGGCATGAGCCTGGTTGTACATACTCAGTAATTTAAGTCTGAGTTGCCCCTGAAGCGTTTTTATATCCGTTATATCTGTAATTAAATTCATAGTTGGCTGATGCTAACGGGCTAATCAATGTAGGGATAAGTTGCCCCTCTGAAATCAAAAATAGTGGTTTTTTCGCCTGAATTCCCTTTTACCAGTATAATATGGTTGGGTTCTACCGCATAATAGGCCGGGCTGTTGCCAATGTCGCCCCGGATGTTGGCGTCAATAAAATCGTTGATCGTCTTGGGCTTCCAGTACTCAGCGGGGGTAAAGTAGGGCTTGCTGAACACATCTTTCTGATTGGAGCCTTCCAGCACTACACTCTGGCTGATGAGCTGCGTCGACTTTCCGTCGAAAAAAATACCGTAGGTACCAACCCGGTACAGACGAAGACCCAGAGCGAGTACCAGTAAAGAAGCCAGCAAAAACAATGTATTACGCGACAAAGGAGCAGACATCAGGGCAAAACTACGTGCAAAATCCGGGTTCTCATAGTTTCAGGATTGTGAATTCTACCCGCCGGTTTAGTTTGCGTTTCTCCTCGTTGGTGTTGCTGGCAACGGGTTTGCTGGGTCCCCAGGCTTTGGTCTGAATGCGGCTTTCGGTTACCCCTTTTGCCATCATGTACTCTTTCACTACCCGAACCCGATCTTCCGAGAGTTTCATGTTAAGGTCCCATTCGCCTTGGTTATCGGTGTGCCCCTCCACCAGCAACTCCATGGTTGGGTATTTGTCCAGCATCGCCACTACCTGGTCCAGTTCGGCGTTGGCTCCCGGCTCCAGTTCATACTGACTTTGCTGAAACAGTACCTCGCGCATGGTAATTTTCTGACCAGGTTCAATTTTCACTAAAAGCAGGGTACGCCGAATATCCCGAAACCGTTTGTCTTTACTCAGGTCGAGCACTTCGCTGGTAGTGAAGTAACCTTCTTTTTTTGCTTTCAGCGTATAGGCTTTTTGCGTGGGCAAAATCATCGTAAACCCGCCGGTTTCGGGGTTATAGTCAACAGTGGAGACATCCGTACTGTCGCCAAGAATTTCGGATATCACTTCCGAAGCTATTGGTTTTTTACTCTTTGAATCCAGCACCTGCCCCGATATGATGGCTACCGGATCGGGTTTGATGGCAGGATACAGTTTCAATCGAAAAATGTCATCTTCTCCCAGCGAACCGGCGCGAGAACTCAGATAGGCATAATCGCCCGAGGCCGGAATGGTAAAATAACCATCCCACTCGTCGGTATTGATGGAAGGCCCAAGGTTTTCGGGCTCACTCCAGTTACCCCAGGAGTCATCCAGCCGCCGACTAACGAAAATATCCCCGTTGCCATAACCCGCATGGCCGGCCGAGGTGAAATAAAGCGTTCGACTGTCGGCCGCCAGAAAGGGCGAGCTTTCAAATTCGGCCGTGTTGATCACATTACCCAGGGATACGGGTTCCGTCCAGCTATTGTCCGGTTTTTGCAGCGACACGTACAAATCGCGGTTACCCCGGGTATCTTTCCGCTGAACGGCCAGGATAATAGCCCGCCCGTCGGGCGAAACACAAAATTCCAGTTGGTTTTTTTCGTGCAGGTTGTAGTTATTAGCTATGCGGCACTCCACCGGTTGCGACCAGCCCGCTTTGGTCCGGATGGATTTTGAAATCCCGAACGACATGCCCCCGTCGGGTCGGTACACGTTGATAAGGTAGGCAGTGCGCCCATCGGGTGCCATGCCGCTGATGGCATTGTCGCCCGCATTGTTGATAGGTGGGCCAATATTGACGGCTTCACTCCAGTCAGACTCACTCCCGTTAGCCACCGACTGCCGCGTGGAGTACCAGACGTCCTGCCGGTCGGAGGCTCCGATGTTAGCCTTGTTAAAATTCCGGGTGAAGTACAGTGTCCGGCCATCGGGTGAAATAACGGGGGCTACCTCCTGCCCGGCGGAATTGACGGTTTTGCCCAGGTTTTCTTTCTGAATTTCTTTAGGTGTCTCCTTCGACAGATTGATTCCTACGGCTACGGGGGTTTTTTCTTCCGAAATACCAATGGCATCGATCTGGTTCATTCCCTTCAGGGCGGCCCCGTTCATAACAACCTTGATTCGGGAACAGCGGTAATCACTTTCTTTGGGAAATATACGGAGTAGCGGATCGGTGCGGGGCTGAGTGCCCGGTGCTTCGTAAACGACATGCTCGGTGCTTTTATCATCGGTTACAATAACCTTAACAACGGCTCCCGGATTTACATTTTCGGCTATAATAATTTGCCGGGCATACATGGGTTGATCAAACCCTACCTGAATCCATTCATCAGCCGTTCCATCGGCATAAAAGGGTGCCCAGGCGCAGGGGCTTTCGCCCATTTCGGGCACTTTACTGGGTCGGCCCAAAGCCTGTGATGCACCGAATTGTTCGCCGGTAGGCTCTCCCTTTTTCTCTGACGAAACGCCCATTACGCGGCCTGCCCACTGTATGCGGGGTAGCTCCAGTTTAGTGCGAATGCCCGTTTCCGATTGCGGAGTCGTTGTTTGCGCCTGACTTCTTGAAGTGGTCATTACACTGATGATCCCCGTCAAAATGATCCAAAATCGCATAAACAGTGAAGCGTGAGTATAAATTATATACGGAATGTGTAGAGAATTAGTTGTCAATTTTAACGATAAGTTACGGGCCTATCGTGCCAGCTGGTGAGAAAACTTAATTCGTCAGTACCCGATATTCCCAGGGTTTGAGCGTAGCAGTCATTTCGGATTTCAATTCGATGGGCTGATGACTGAATATCTCAGTGTACATACCCGTAAAGCCATCACCTATCAGATGTACCGTTTGCGCGTGGTCGCTTAGATTAAGTAACACAACGACCCGGTCACTATCGCGCTGCCGGTAAAAAGCGTACACTGTATCGTCATGATCGGTACTGATTTTTATTGCCTTACCCCCGGCCAGTCCGTTCCATAACGCCCGGTTTCGGTGCTTTAAGGTAAGCAGGGTCTTGAAGAAATCACTTTTGGCATAGTTTCCCCAGGCAATGGTATCCGGTTCAAAAAAGGACATCCGCTTAGTCAGGTTGGACTCCATACCATTATATACCAGTGGCATCCCTTCCAGCGTACAGCTCAGCACCATAAACGCGTCGGCACCGGGTCCGAACGTTTCCGTTACCGTACCATTGTTGGTATTTTCGTCATGATTCTGCGTAAACAGCATCTGGTAGTACCAAATAGGAAAGCGCTGCTGGTTCACTTCCCGCACAGAGTCGATCTTGTCGGCGGTTTGAAGCCCTTTCGCAACGGCCTTCATGATCGTATGCATCGTCCAGCTATAATTCATATTGAAACAGCTTTTGAACTGATCCGCTTCATTTTCCCATTCGGAGAGCATAAAAACCGTCTTGATTTTGTCTAACTCAGGGCGTAATTCTGCCCAGAAGTCATTTGACACAAAACCGCCCATATTGCACCGATACCCATCCACGTCCGTTTCCTTCACCCAGTACTGCATGGTGCTGATCATAGCCCGTCGCATGTCGGGGTTATTGTAATCAAGGGCCACAACGTCCTTCCAGTTGGTCGACTTATTGGTTTGCGGATCAATAGGGGCAATCATACGTCCGTTCTCCTGAAGGTACCAGTCGGGATGGGCATCCACCCATACGTGATCGCGGCCCGTGTGGCTGGCCACCCAATCAAGTAGAACGTGCAGACCCAGCGCGTGTGCCCGGTTAACGAGCGCCTTAAAATCGGCGAGTGTACCATAAGCCGCATTCACTTTATCGTAGTCAGCAATGGCGTACAAACTGCCCAAGGTACCCTGTTTATTTTCCTGACTAAGGGGAAATATAGGCATCAGCCAGATAATATCGATCCCCATTTCTTTCAGGCGTGGCAACTCTTCTTCAATTGCTTTGAAACTACCCTGTGGGGAAAATTGCCGCGTATTGACCTCGTAAATAGTCGCATTTTTGGCCCATTCGGGAGCAGGGGGAGCGGCCAGCGCAACGGTATCCGAGGAGGACTCTGATCGGGTTTGCTGGGTATCGCGACAGGCCGTTGCCAGTATCAGGGCACTAAGGAAAACGACCAGATATACTTTATTCATGAACGGAGGGCTACAGATTCAAATGGACCAATAGGACATCGTATACATCAGGCTACCAGAGGCAGACTGCTGTTTCTTAATTGCTGGATAGCTTGCAGCGGGTCTTCCGCCTTAAAAATTGAATTACCCGCTACCAGCACATTGGCCCCGGCCCTAACTAAGGCCTCCGCATTTTGCTGACTGACTCCCCCATCAATTTCAATCAGCGCCGGGGAGCGATTTGCCGTCAGAAGCTGCTTCAACTTCGTTACTTTCTGGATGGTATGTGGAATGAATGACTGACCGCCAAAGCCAGGATTGACAGACATTATCAGAACAACATCGATTTGCTCCAGCACATCTTCAAGACTCGAAACGGGCGTATGTGGATTAAGGGCAACGCCCGCCCGGCAGCCCAATTCACGAATGCGGGTAAGCGTTCGGTGCAGGTGCGTACAGGCTTCGTAGTGAACATGAATAACCGAGGCCCCTCCTTCGGCAAAAGCCTCCAGATACCGCTCTGGCTGGGTAATCATCAAATGTACGTCCAGTGGTTTGCGGCAGTAGTTGCGGGCTGCCTCCAGTAGCGGAAAGCCAAACGAAATATTGGGAACAAATACGCCATCCATCACATCAAAATGCAGATAATCAGCTTCACTCTGGTTAATCAGTTCCAGTTCTTTTTGCAGATTGGCAAAATCGGCGGCCAGCAAAGAAGGGGCAATGAGGGGCTGATTCATAGTTAGTCAGATGTACTGAAAAAAGGAACGTCCGAAAAAAAGCGTGGTCGGTGCCTTGTGCAATTATGGGCTACGTATTTTTTTGTCCTGTAAAACTAACGTTTTTTGCATGAACGAGGAAACAAACTCAATATTGCCGCCTAAAGCTGAGCAGTGGTTGAGTCGGTTAGTTAGGCAGTAATTGGTGGGTTGATCCAGTCAGTGACTGACCGTTGTAATGTTCATATAGGAACCGTAAGCTGATTAAATGACTGACTAACTCGTTGACTCACTAACCGATTGACTGATTGACGTATGATACCCCAGGAGCGCATTGCCGAATTGACTGATTTATTACACTACTATAATCATCAGTATTACCAGAACAGTACGTCGGAAGTCGACGATTTTACATTCGACAAACTGCTGACTGAGCTGACTGAACTGGAAATTCAGTACCCTGAATACCGCCAACCCGACTCGCCAACGGCCCGCGTTGGCGGTACCATCAGCAAAGAGTTTGCCACGGTGTATCATCGCTTCCCGATGCTCTCGCTGGGGAATACCTATTCGGAAGAGGACTTGATCGAATTCGACAAACGCGTGCAGAAAGGGCTGAACGGCCAGGCATATGAGTACATATGCGAACTGAAATTTGACGGTGTAGCCCTGAGCCTGACGTATGAGAACGGCGTTTTTGTGCAGGGTGCCACCCGGGGTGATGGTGTTCGGGGCGATGATATTACGAACAACATCCGCACCATCCGCACGGTACCGCTGCGGGTGAAGGGTGTAGGGCGTGGGAGAACGCAAAACGTGACCCCAGGCCCGGACCTCCAGTCCCCAACCCCCATGCCCCCAGCCCTATTCGAGGTGCGGGGGGAAGGTTTTTTACCGCTGGCAGAGTTTGAACGTATCAATAAGGAACGCGAGGACATTGGAGAACCGTTGCTGGCCAACCCGCGCAATGCGGCTTCGGGTACGTTTAAACAGCAGGACTCCAGTGCTGTAGCCAAACGGCGGTTGGACTGCTACGTCTATTCGTTCTTGGCCGACGAAACAGCGCCGGGTGCGTTCCAAACACACGAAGAAAGCCTGATTGCCATGCACCAGTGGGGCTTCAATGTATCGCAGAGCTGGCAGAAATGCGTTGATATTCAAGCCGTAATGCAATACATCGACCAGTGGGAGCAAAAACGCTTCGACCTGCCTCTGGGTACGGATGGTATCGTTATCAAAGTAAATCGCTACGATCAGCAGCGCGAGTTGGGTTATACCGCCAAAAGCCCCCGTTGGGCCATTGCTTACAAATATAAGGCGATGGCCGCCAGTACCGTCCTGAAGGGGATTCGCTACCAAGTAGGTCGTACGGGGGCGGTTACGCCCGTTGCCCTGCTCAAACCCGTTCTTCTGGCCGGAACCACCGTCAAACGGGCCTCATTGCACAATGCCAACGAGATAGAGCGGCTGGGTGTCATGTTGCACGACACGGTCTTCGTAGAAAAAGGGGGCGAGATTATTCCGAAAATAACGGGGGTAGATTTGACCAAACGTACTGATAAGAGTGAGCCCATCGTTTATCCCACCACCTGTCCGGTTTGTGATACCCCATTGATTCGCCGGGAGGGGGAGCGAGGTGTCGCCCAGGCCAATTTTTACTGCCCGAACGAGCGGGGCTGTCCACCCCAGCGTCAGGCCCGGTTTGAACACTTTATTCAGCGTCGGGCCATGAACATCGAGAGCCTGGGCGAAGGAAAAATAGAACTCCTCATCGACCGGGGATTAGTCGAAACCCCCGCTGACCTTTACAAACTGACCTACGATGATTTGCTGGGTATCGAAAAGGTGTTTCTGGACCGGAACGCCGGACCGGAAGAGACGGGCAAAAAACGAATTGTCAGCTTCCGGGAAAAAACCGTCGAGAATATCCTGACGGCCATCGAAAAGTCAAAAGCGCAATCATTCGCCAACGTGTTGTTTGCTCTGGGCATTCGGTACGTGGGTAACACCACCGCCGAAAAACTGGCCGACTATTTTGGGTCGATGGATGCCGTTATGGCTGCCAGTCAGGAGGCACTACTGGCCGTGCCGGACACGGGGCCCCGCATCGCCGAAAGTGTGGTGGAATGGTTCGCGGACGATTACAACCGGGCCATAGTGGAGCAGTTACGGGATGCCGGGCTACAATTCTTCGGGGAGAAAAAAGTAGTGGAGCGGGAAGGCGACACGCTGGAGGGGAAGACATTCCTGTACACCGGCACATTTGCCAATTTCACCCGGGAGGAACTAGAAAACCGCATTGAAGCCAACGGCGGGCGGGTGCTCAGTGGCATTTCCAAAAAACTCAATTACCTGATTGTGGGCGAAAACGCCGGACCATCGAAGGTCGAAAAAGCCCGGAAACTAAACGTGCCCCTGATTGGAGAAGATGAGTTTATGGCGATGCTGGTCGTGTAGGGTTAGTACGGTTGACTAACTTACGGGGTATAGATTCAAAAAGAGAACGTAGCCCGGCAAGATTTTTCGCAACTAAATTCCCGTAACTTTGCCGTGTTGTACTTTCCTGTTTATTCTAATGGATACTAAGTTCCATGGCGTAGGGGTTGCTATCGTAACTCCTTTCAACGCTGATCAATCGATTGATTTCGATGGCTTCGGCCGCATCGTTCGGCACATCTCCGATGGGGGTGTTCGGTACATCGTTTTGCAAGGCACTACCGGCGAATCGCCCACAGTAACGAAACAGGAAAAAGCGAAGCTGCTTCAATACCTCAGGGAAAATAATCCAAAAAACCTGCCCATCGTATTTGGTGTGGGGGGTAATGTAACATCCGACGTTGTTGCGGGTATGAAGGACATTGATTTCGATGGTGTCGATGCCATTTTATCCGTTTGCCCGTACTATAATAAACCCGGCAAACGGGGCGTTATCGAGCACTTTACCCGTGTAGCCGATGCCAGCCCGGTGCCGGTTATTCTGTACAATATTCCATTTCGGACGGGTATTAATATGAGTGCCGAAACCATCTGCGAACTGGCGCAGCACCCGAATATTATCGGTGTGAAAGAAGCGTCCTGTATCATTGAGCAGTGTATGGAAATTGCCCGCGATAAGCCCGACGATTTTCTGCTCATTTCCGGCGACGATGTGCAAGGCGTCCCCATCGTCAGTATCGGTGGCGTCGGCGTTATGTCGGTCATTGCCAATGTATTTCCGGCTAAGTTCTGCGGCATGATTGAAGCCGCATTGCGGGGCGATTTCGCTTTCGCGCAGAAAGAACTTGGGCATTTTCTACGAATAGACCCTTTGTTGTATGAAGAAGGTAATCCGGTTGGCGTTAAAAGTATTCTGGACATCATGGGGCTTATTTCATCCGAAGTAAGGCTCCCCCTCATGCGAGCCTCCGATGATCTGGTCGAACGCCAACGGGCTGTTTTACAGCGCGATGGGTTACTGGAACTAGTGGCCTGAAGCCGCACCTTACCCAATTGGGGTAAATCATAAAAGTCATGGGACTGGCAGTTGTAGTTGCCAGTCCCATGACTTTTATGATTTACAAACCCTTTTAAAATNCCCCTGCCGATAGCATCAGTGCTTTCTGCAACGCTTCTTTATTAATGCCAACAGCCACGCCCGAAGCAGCTAGTGTCTGAATAATTTCTTCAGTTGGCAGGTTACCCGTCAGGTTATCGGCGGCCATGGGACAACCGCCAAAACCCCGTAATGCCCCGTCTATACGCTGGACACCAGCGCGGACTGCCGCCCGCACTTTGGCGTCTGCTTCGCCGGGGCGGGCGTGCAGATGTGCCCCAAATTCAACGGTTGGAAAAGCCGGAATCAGCTGTCCGAATAAGGCTTCAATGGCCTCGGGTGACGATGAACCAACCGTGTCTGACGGGGCAATGATTCTCACGCCCATCACTACTAATTTCTCCGTGAACTCACTTACCAGCTCCGGGCTGTATGCATCACCATACGGATTCCCAAAGCCCATCGAAAGATACACCACCAGTTCTCTACCGGCTTCAACGCAACGTTGCTGAATGTCGGCAACCTCAGTTAGTGCCTGTGCAATGGTTTTGTTGGTATTTCGCTGCTGAAACGTTTCTGAAACGGATAACGGGAAGCCAATGTACTGAATCGAATCGTGGCTCAGGGCATTTTCGGCCCCGCGCAGATTGGCTACGATGGCCAGCAACTTCGTCTGGGTTTTCGATAATTTAAGGCCAGCCAGTACCTCGGCCGTATCACGCATCTGAGGTATGGCCTTCGGTGAAACAAAACTCCCGAAATCAAGGGTGTCGAACCCAACGGCCAGTAACGCATTCAGGTACCGGATTTTCAATTCTGTTGGTACAAAATGGTCGAGGCCCTGCATGGCATCCCGCGGACATTCGATAAGTTTCATCGGCGAATGGACTGGAGTTGACGCATAAGTAGAGCCAGCAAAACCATCACGACCGCGCAAATAGCCAGTCCACCGGCTTCGCGGGCCAGTTCGATGTTTGTGCTCCGCATCCCAATCTCGCTAAACAGGAAACCCTCAAACCGGGGAGGCCATTGGTAGATAGCGGCTACGACGTACCCAGCAGCGATAGCGACATATACTGCTGGACTTCCAACACCGGCGAATGCCATAAAACAGGCAATAGCAGCCACCAGATAGATAGGAACCCAAACCAGAGGGTCAGGGTCATTGTACTGAAAGGCCGCAAACAAAACGAAGAGCAGACCAAAAACGATGGAAATGACTTTACGCATAAATAGTTAACTAGCTAGAGAGTTGGTCAGTAACTGATTGACTCATTTACAGTACTCCGCCACCGCATTGACGGCATCGGCATAGCCCAGTAATTGAGCCTGTTTCAGATTCAGGCATCCCGTTTCCCGGTTACTTTGTACGAGTTGGGCAATTCCTAACCCGTAAAAAGCTTTCCCGAATTTGGAGTCCGCTTTAACAGCCCGCTGAAAATCGGCAATGGAACCGGCAAGGTCTTTTTGATCAAACCGAATCGACCCCCGGTTGTACAAAGCCAGTGCGTTCAGTGAATCTAACGTTATAGCCTGCGAAAAGTCAGTTAGAGCCGGTTGAATCTGCCCCTGGGAGGCAAACAGCTGGCCCCGGTTCAGAAACAGTTCGGCACTGATCTGTCGGCTGGTATCGGGAGCCAGCTTGATTGCCTCCGAATAATCTGCAAGAGCACCCGTCAAATCGTTTTGGGCTATTTTCAGCAAACCCCGATTATAGTAAGGCCGGTAGAAACCAGGATTTAGTTTTATGGCCTGCTCATAATCAAGAGCTGCATTCGCGTATTCCTTCAACTCAAAATACGCCACCCCCCGCGATATAAAGGCATCGGCATTCTCATCATCGGCCTGGATAGCCTGGTTCAGCACCTGTACAGCCTCCCGAAATTTACCCTCTTTTAAATAACCCCGCCCCTGCTCAACGTATTTATCGGACGAGTTACAGGAAAGCATAAAGAGTGAAAGAGCGACAGAGCAAAAGACTGAATTTAAACAAAACTGTCGGCCAGCTATCGTTCGTCCTCTTGCACCAAAATACCGTTCCAATTTAGTTTTTCGCCCTTTCGCCCTTTCACTCTCTCGCTTTTTGAACATGTCATTCAGAATTAATAAAGGCAAAGGTACAGGTGAAATTTGGTCGTTTGCGTAATAGTTGCTTAACTTTGTACCGGCAAATCGGTGCTACCAGCTCCTGCTGAATCCCCCAGGTCTTGACCGAAGCAAGGGTAGGTGGTCGTAGCGGTGAGACATTGGTTTGCCATTTTTTGTTTCTGCCCGATGCAGTTACGTTATTTAGCGGGTTATATGCATTTAGCTGTATCAAATCGCTAAATCTTCTGAACTCTATGAATCTGCTTAGTCAGCTCTCTACTTCCTTCCGCAATTTATTTCATTCCGACCCTTTGCTGATTTGTTCACCCGGCCGGGTCAATCTCATTGGTGAACATACCGATTACAACGAAGGGTTTGTGCTGCCGGCCGCCATTGATAAAGCCATTTATCTGGCCATCGGTCTGCGTGACGATGATGAACTTCATTTTGTCGCGCATGACCTGGATGAAACGTTTGCCGGTTCGCTCAATAGCCTGTCTCCTACTACTACCTGGGCTGATTATCTCCTCGGCGTGTTAGCGCAGTTCCGCCTGGAGGGGCATGCCCTGAAAGGAATTAACTGCGTTTTTGGTGGCACTATCCCGATAGGTGCCGGCCTGTCGTCATCAGCCGCGCTGGAAAACGGCGTTGGCTTTGCCGTCAATGAATTACTGAGTCTTGGACTTGACCGAATAGCACTGGTTCGATTATCGCAACGTGCCGAAAATGAGTTTGTTGGTGCCAAAGTAGGTATCATGGACATGTTTGCCAGTATGATGGGCAAGGCCGAGCACGTGATTAAACTCGACTGCCGCTCGCTCGATTATGCTTACGCTCCCCTCAACATGGACGGCATCAGCATTGTACTCTGCGATTCACGGGTGAAACACGCGCTGGTAAACTCGGAGTACAATACGCGCCGGGCCGAATGCGAAGCGGGTGTCCGTTTTCTCCAGGTATTTTACCCAACCATCAAAAGCCTGCGCGATGTGACCATGTCCATGCTGGATAAGCATCTGCGGGATACGGAACCATTAATCTACCGCCGGTGCGCTTATGTTGTTCAGGAAAACCAGCGCCTGATTGATGGGGTAGCGGCACTGGAAGAAAACAATATAGCCGCTTTTGGACAACTGATGTACGGCTCTCATGAGGGCCTCAGTCAGCAATACGAAGTTAGTTGCCCGGAGCTGGATATCCTGGTCGATATTGCCCGTCGGCAACCGGGTGTTCTGGGCGCACGCATGATGGGCGGAGGCTTTGGCGGGTGTACCATTAACCTGGTTCAGGAAGCAGAGCTCGACCACTTCAGCCAGGTGATTACCGGGGAATACAAAGCCCGAACAGGGAAAGATACGTACCTTCACACCTGTAAAATCCAGGACGGAACCCGTATAGTAACTGTAGCAGTAAGTTAGGATTAAAAAACCCTTCTATACGAACGACTACAAACCAATTAATTAACACTATTTACCATGAAATTTTTCATTGACACGGCCAATCTGGCTGACATTCGGGAAGCCCAGGAAATGGGAATTCTTGACGGCGTTACCACCAACCCTTCCTTAATGGCCAAAGAAGGTATCACAGGAAAAGACAATGTGATGCGCCATTATAAAGAAATCTGCGACATCGTTCAGAGCGATGTCAGCGCAGAGGTCATCTCAGTTACGTACGACGAGATGATTAAAGAAGGCGAAGAATTAGCCGAAATAGACGAAAATATCGTGGTGAAAGTCCCCATGAGTGGCGATAGTATCAAAGCCATCAAGTATTTCTCCGAAAAAGGCATTCGCACCAACTGCACGCTGGTGTTCTCGGCGGGTCAGGCATTATTGGCCGCCAAAGCCGGTGCTACCTACGTTTCTCCATTCGTGGGTCGGTTAGATGATATTTCAACCGATGGTATGGCCCTGATCGAGCAGATCGTTAATATCTACACCAATTACGGGTACACGACCGAAGTACTGGCCGCGTCAGTTCGTCACCCAATGCACGTGATTCAGTGCGCCGAAATTGGTGCCGATGTGATGACGGCTCCATTAAGCGTCATGAAAATGCTGATCAATCATCCGCTGACGGATAGTGGCCTGGCTAAATTCCTGTCCGATCACGCTAAAGTAGAAAAGAAATAAATCGTTTTCGGTTTATCGTTTACGGTTGGCTGACGCGTAAAAATAGTGCGTCAGCCAACCGTAAACGATAAACCGAAAACTTTATACCGCAGCTCATGTTCTCGACCGAATCCGTTCTTACGCTCGATCATGCCGATATTTATCAGGATAAAAAGTTAATTCTGGGTAACGTATCCTTTCAGATACAGAAGGGAGACTTTGCGTACCTGATTGGCCGGACGGGTAGCGGAAAAACATCCCTGCTGAAAACGTTATACGCCGATTTGTGGCTTCAGAACGGTTCAGGGTTTGTAGCAGGCTACAAACTGGAAGCGATGAAACCTCGTGATGTTCCGCATCTACGCCGACATATTGGCATTGTTTTTCAGGATTTCCAGTTGTTTTTCGACCGCACCGTTGAAGACAACCTGAAGTTTGTGCTCAAGGCTACCGGTTGGAAGAACAAGGCGGATATGAACAATCGCATTGCCGATGTGCTTATGCAGGTGGGTTTGGGGACGGCTCAGAAAAAAATGCCCCATCAGCTTTCGGGTGGCGAGCAGCAGCGGGTGGTCATTGCGCGTTCCATGCTCAACGAGCCGCTAATCCTCATTGCCGATGAGCCAACCGGCAACCTCGACCCGGCAGTGGCCGATCAGATTATGAAAGTGTTTCAGGCAATCAACAGTGCGGGCACGGCTGTCCTGATGGCAACCCACAATTATGACCTGCTGAACAAATACCCCGCCCGCGTACTACGCTGTCAGGATGGACAGGTGGTGGAGTTGCTGGGCTAGGCGGTTTTTAACCCCAAAACCTATGCTGTCTCACCGTCGTCATTTTCTAGGTTCCCTGGCCGCTCTTACCGGCACAACATTTCTTGCTGAGATGGGCTTTGCTCAGGCGCCCGTTCCTGTTAAGTCCTTTCCCATTTCCTGCAATTCCTACAGCTGGCTAACCTTTTACGAGCGGCAGGGTAAAACGTGGATGGCTGACCCTGATGCCTCATTAAGCGAACTGGCACAATCGGGACTAACCGCTTACGAACCGGGAGTCACCTCCGCCGAAGAAGTGACGAAACTGGTGCCCTTATTAAAAAAACACGGGCTGGCAATGCCATCCCTGTACGTAAACAGCACCCTCCACCGGGCCGACGAAGCCCAGAAATCCATTGATTCGGTTCTGGCCATTGCCGAAGCCTCCCGCCCTGCCGGTACGTCCATTTTTGTAACGAACCCCAGTCCCGTCAAGTGGGGCAGTGAAGACGATAAAACCGACCAAGAACTGATTGAGCAGGCCAAAAACCTGAACCGGCTGGGCGACGAACTACGCAAACGGGGCATCACGCTGGCCTACCATACCCACGCCCCGGAACACCGTCAGGCTGCGCGGGAATTTCACCACATGCTGTTGGCAACTGAACCGAAAAACGTTTCGCTCTGCCTGGATGCCCACTGGGTATATCGGGGGTCGGGCAACTCGCAGGTGGCCTTGTTTGATGTGGTAAAGCTTTACGGCAAGCGAATCGTTGAAGTGCATATCCGACAATCGAAAGCAGGTGTCTGGCAGGAAACATTCCAGGAGGGTGATATCGAATACCGACGGCTGGCAACCGACCTGAAAACGCTGGGCGTCCGGCCTAACTTAGTACTGGAACAATGCCTGGAAAAAGGCTCACCCCATACGCTGGAAGCAGTGGAAGCGCATAAGCAGGACCTGACTTATGCCAAAGACGTTTTTGCCGGTTTAATTTGATTAGCGCCTGAAAAGTAGCAACAATTTTTGGGTAGCGTGGTTTGTAAATTAAAACTTACACATACGCTTTTATGGCTACTGATTTAAACAAACCGGAAACGCAGGAAAAACCGATCAAAAATATTCAGCCTAATATTGGCCTGGAGAAAGACTCCATGAAAAAAGCCAACGAATTGCTGAATGCCTATCTCGCTGATTTACACGTATTGTACATCAAGACGCGTAAGTATCACTGGAATGTAGCGGGGCCGAGTTTTAAAGAATACCACGAGTTTTTTGAGGAGCAGTATAAGCAACTCGAGGAATTCATTGACCTTGTGGCCGAACGTATCCGCACGCTGGGAGGCCGCCCGCTGGCTACCATGGGCGATTTCATTAAGGAAACAAGCCTGGAGGAAGACCACAGTGGCGAAGTAAAAACGCACGACATGTTCGAACGCCTTTTGGCTGACCACGAGCAACTGGCCCGTGAACTGCGGGAAGACGTAGCCACTTGCGACGATGATCTGGATGACGCTGGCACAGCCGATTTCCTGACGGGCCTGATGGAAGAACACGAAAAAATGGCCTGGATGCTGCGGAAATACCTCTCCTAATGATAAATCAGGAATGATGAATGATGATTGTGGGAAAAATTCCTTATCATTCATCATTCCTGATTTATCATTCTTTAAAGTGCCAAAGTATCTATCTCTGCGCTCTGGTCTGAGCAGCGTATTAATCTGGTCGGTAATTTCGGCCGCCTTCATTGGCCCTGGTACCGTTACAACCTGTGCGGTGACTGGTTCCCGTTTCGGCCTCGACCTACTCTGGGCCTTAACCTTCTCTACGCTCGCTACTATTTTCCTACAGGAAGCGGCTGCCCGAATTACGCTGGCATCGGGACTCACCATGGGCGAATTACTAACGAAAGTATATGGACAACGAATCCGCTGGGTTATAGTGGCCCTGTTCGGAGCAGTGACCCTGGGCTGTGCCGCCTACCAGGCCGGTAACATTCTGGGAGCTGTGGCGGGGCTTTCCTTATTTATTGGTGTCCCAACCGGTGGTTTGCCAACCCAACTGCTAACCGCCATGGTGGGCCTGGTATGCACGGGATTGCTGTGGAAGGGCTCTCCCCGATTCATTGCCAGTTTTCTGGGCCTTGTCGTCTTTGGGATGGGTATTGCCTTCGCCTATGTGGCCTGGAGTGCGGCACCGGACCTGGGTCATTTATCGAAATCGCTGATTGTCCCGTCTATTCCACCCGGCTCAATGATACTGGTTATCGGGCTGATCGGTACAACCATTGTACCCTACAACCTGTTTTTAGGGTCTGGAATGGGGCAAGCCAGTGCAGAACAGTCGCTGGCCCAGATGCGCTGGGGAATTGGCATCGCGGTTTTGATTGGTGGGTTGATTTCGATGATGATTCTGATTTCCGGCACATTGATTACGGGTGAATTCAGCTTTCTCAACGTAGCACAAACTTTAGCCACCCGACTTGGAAGCTGGGCGGGTTCTTTTTTTGCCCTCGGGTTATTTGCCGCTGGGTTTTCGTCGGCCCTTACCGCTCCCCTGGCGGCTGCTATTACCGGCCAAAGCCTGCTGGGGTGGCCGGTACAGTCAATGGCTTACCGGGCAACGTGGCTCGGGGTAATGGCCGTCGGGATGACGTTTGGATTACTGGGTGCCAAGCCCGTGCCCATCATTGTACTGGCGCAGGTAGCCAATGGGTTACTATTACCGGTAGTAGCCATCTTTTTGCTGATAGCGGTCAACAACAAAACGTTACTGCCTGCTACTTATCGCAATACTATCTGGCAAAATATTGCGCTGGTAGCTATCGTTGGCATCACGGCTTTCCTGGGCTTACGGAACATCTGGCTGGCTTTTCAATAGAAACCAAAAAAGGTTCGGGGAATGAATAAGGTCTATTCATTCCCCGAACCTTTTTTGGTTTGCCTGGAGTTCGTTATTTCTTTTTGCTCAACTGACGATTTTGCTGCTCCAATCGCTCTATTCTTTTCTGCTGCTCGATTAGGTGAAGCGTTAATTCTTCATTCTTCTTCACCAGCGTAGCTAGAAGGGTCGTCAGATCCACGCCCTGCTTCACCATATCCTGCGCGCTTGGCAAATCAGGTAAATGCCTGTTCTGCTGAATGAATTTCTCTACTTCAGGCAGGGAGGGGAGCTGGTACGCTGGCGCAAATACATAATCGGCCCATTGGCCTTCGGAAGTGGGCTGTACGTGCATAGCCAGTGCCGACAGACGCGCTCCCAACGTCACATCACCATTTTCGTTGACCGTCAGGAATTTAGTCGATGATCCTTCACTTGCCGGGGAATTAGCCGTCATGTTCGTCAGGCGAAGGCCACTACGTCCGTCCGTTCCCGCCGTTAGTTCAAGTCTGTTCTGGGGAGTCGATGTTCCAATACCAACATTTACGTTGTTACCCAGCACCATGGCGTTGCTGGTCAGTACCCGGGCATTGGCACCAATGGCTGTTGCATTGGAAAGCCCCACACCTACCCCAATGGCATTGGCACCTAGTAGGGTGTTATCATGCCCGTCGGTTCCCTCAAATCCGGCATTGGGACCAATCAGCAGATTTCGCTGTCCCCGCTGGCTGCCCTGCCCGGCGTTGTAACCAATGAAAACGTTATCACTCCCATCAGTGTTAAGCTTACCGGCCTCGTATCCCACGAATGTGTTATGACTACCAACCGTATTGGGGAACCCGGCTCTGTAGCCAAAGTACGTATTGTACGAACCAGACGTGTTGCCTTGCCCGGCCATGCTACCCATAAAGGTGTTGTAAGTGCCGCCAATCACTGCGCTGGTACTCTGACCAATAAACAGGTTGCTTGTACCATTCAGTGACTGAAAGCTAACGACCTGATTGTCTGGCGTGATAACCTGACTCTGCCCAAATCCATCCACCGATAGGGATAAGATAGATGCGGCTAAGGCGATAGTAGAAAGTTTCATAAGGAGACCTGTTTGATGGTACGTATACACTGGAAATATCGGACAAAATTCGTTCCGAAGTACAGCTGGTCACGATTATCTTTTCAAAGCTTGCTTGACTCCCCTACCGCGCCCAGTTAGCGATGCACTTCGGGAGCTATCGGAACACCCGCAAACGTGATAATTGCTTTTCCTATGTTTACGAATGTAAGCGTCGAAAGCTGCTCCGTTTTGCCCGATTGGTCGTTTTGTTTGTCGTCTCCATGCTTGCAGGTGAATTGGCAGGAATAGAACGTTAGCTCAACAAAAATTAACTAACCGCTTGTAAATAAGGCCAAACATCTACGCCTAGTTGCGCCATGCCCCCTATCCAGGTCTCTTCGTCCATACCCGCCGAGGCAATCCAGTCTTCATCCGAGAGCGAAGCCCGCCAGCCTAGCAACGGAGCCGCATCCGCGCCTACCGGATTGCGGAACGTAGACTGTTGGCCCGTTGCAATGGCCTGAATAGTTTCAGCTACGATGGATGCGGGCACGTGGTTATCCCTTGAGGCTCGCAGAAAAGCCAACAGCCGGATTTGATTTGGGTAGTTTGTATCGGCAGGCGCTTCGTCAAATTTGTCGTGGATGGGCGTATCAATTACCCCCGGCTGCACCACCGCTACCCGAATTCCCAAAGGTCCTAACTCACCAGCTAACGATTCACTCAGCGCTTCAACGGCCGCTTTGGAGGCACAATAGGCACTATGAAACGGGCTGTAAAGTTTACCCCCTACCGACGAGATCGTGATAATACACCCCTCACGACGTTCGCGCATACCAGGCAGTACTGCTCGAATGCAGCGCAGCGTACCGAAGTAATTAGTCTCCATGATAGCCTGAAATTCAGCGAATGGTTGCTCTTCAACCGGCCCAAGCGGGCCCACACCCGCATTGTTGACCAGCACATCGATATGACCAGCCTGAGCCAGTACGTTAGCCACCGCCGATTGTACCGACCCATCCGAATCCACATCCATGGTGATAATGGTAATGGGCAGATGGTCGCGTTCGGCGAGTTGCCCAAGTTCGGGTGAGCGCTGGGGATTACGCATGGTGGCGTAAACAGTATGGCCATTTCGGGCCATCAGTTCGGCCGTAGCGAAACCGATGCCGGTGCTACAGCCGGTGATGAGAATAGTTGACATGAAGGTATAGATTTAGTATATTGGTTTACACAGATTGGCTGATTTGTGTGAGCGGCTGTTAGGCTTAGTTTGGCGCGATGTTGTTATTCAGGCGGAAGAAGTTTGTAGGATCGTACTTGGTCTTGAGCGCCACAAGCCGGTCGTAGTTAGGTCCGTAGGCCGCCCTTACCCGCGTAGCTTCGTCTTCGCCCCCCAAATGATTAACATAAACGCCTTTCGTGTACGGCTCCACCTGACTCCAGAAGTTACGGGTCCAGTCGATATTGGTCTGCGCATCGGCCGGGTCCGTCCATTGCGATACGATGTCAAAATCCCACTGATCCTCCCTCAGACCGAAGGCCGTTTTCGCTGGATCGATGCGGGCGGCAACACCCTTGATGTGGAAAAACAGGATGAACGAGAAAGGCGATGGCTGGCGGGTGGCCTGCTCAATGACCACGTCGATAAAGTCATCTTTTATTTCCAGCAGGTTGCCTGACTTCCAGTATCGGTGCATTCCGTGTGGCGTGGCGGCATCAAACAGGGACTGGTGTTGTACATAGGGCACCTCGGCAATTAAGTCGGCCAGCGGAGTGCCAAAATCGCGTAAAGGTTTCAAGTGTTGCTCCCCTTCAGAAACAGGGCCAAACCAACCCACGAGGAGAGCAACCACCGGCAGACCATCGGGTGTGTTCAGCAGGGCGGCAAAGATCATTAACTCATCGGAGGTGTTCCGGGCAAAATCACGATAAAAACGTAGCACCTCTTTTGCCTGATTCTGCGGGTAGAGCACCATCCCACCCAATATGGTTGGGCCAACGGGATGGAGTTGATACGTAAAGGAAGTAACTACACCAAAGTTGCCGCCCCCACCCCGAACGGCCCAGAACAGGTCTTCGTTCTCGGTTTCGCTGGCACTCAATAACTGACCATCAGCCATTACCATGTCTACCGAAAGCAGGTTGTCGCAGGTGAGGCCGTGTTTACCCATGAGCCATCCTAGCCCTCCGCCCAGCGTGAGGCCCGCGATGCCCGTGTGTGAAACCGTACCACCCGTCGTAGCCAGCCCATGCTGCTGGGTGGCCTGGTCCAATTCACGCCACAGAACACCGGCTTCGGCCCGGACGGTCCGACCCCTCACATCGACGGCAATAGCTTTCATGGGCGACAGGTCAATCATGAGACCGCCGGCGCATACGGCATTCCCCGCTACGTTGTGGCCACCCCCGCGCACTGCCACCAGCAGGTTGTGCCGCCGGGCGAACTTAACTGCACTAAGCACGTCGGCGCTACTAGTACAACGGGCAATCAGGGCGGGGCATTTGTCGATCATGCCGTTCCAGACGGCGCGGGCCTGGTCGTAGCCGTCCTGACCGGGGCGGAGCAGTGTACCATTGAAAGTTGACTTAAGGCCGGCAATGGCTTCTGCAGTAAGCGAATCAGCTGGGGAGGTAGTTTCCTGTATCATTGAGGTAAGGGATTTCGTGAGATAGAGAGCGAAATGGTTGTTTAGCAGCAATCAGGTTTTTATCCGTTAGGGCGCAGGCGTTGAAACCACACTCACTAACTTCCATGCACCGTTTACCTTTTCCAAATAGCGTGCATCGTGGTTCTGGTGTTTTTTATCCCCCTCCATAATATCGACGATAAACGTGGCCCAGGCCGAGGTTCCATTGACCCGAATAAGGTAGTCGTGGTTTTTATAGAGGCTCTTGTCTGCATCAGGGAATCGGCTGAGCACGTTCTTCATGCCTTTGCTGATGGCATCGTAGCCACGAATGTAGCCCATTCCTTTTTCGGTGTAGTAGTGGGATGCGTAGGGTACGTTTGCCCAGTACGACAGGGCTTTGTCTGCTTCTCGTTGATGGAAGGCAGATGATTCTCCAGCAATCACGTTTTTAATTGCCTCCTCCTCGGCAGATTGCGCAAACGTGGCCGCGCTGGTCATCAATAGTAAGGTGAGCGTAAATAAGTGCGTTTTCATTGACGTATGACTGGAGTTTTATGAATGACTTATTTCAGAACATAGTGTGAAACTATACTCTGCACTTACAGTTGAAAGACGAGTCGATGATTGGGAAAATCAAGAAACCCATGGCCACTGTTACCTCGTCCTGTACCGCTATTGCCCATACCACCAAATAGCAAAAACGGCTATAAATAGTGCATAACCACCTGATTGAAAAGGCTGCCTCTCACCATAGAGAAGGCGATCCAGCAGGAGGGTACTGTAATTTCGGCATTTGTAGTTACTTACTTGTACTCAATTTTGGTGTGGTGGATATTGGTAATCATCCATTTGCTGTCTATCCAGCGAAACGTGTACGTAAATGCATCTTTATATGTGCCGGTTTTGCTGCCGTCGAGCGACACGGCTTTGATGGTGCTGATACCCGTTGCTACGGCCAAATCACCCGCCTGTTGCACGTTCACATTAGTTAGGTCGGCGTTCTGGCTTTTCTGCGACTTGAACAGACTCATCATCCAGTCTTTATTTTGTAAGGAACCGTCATGCCCGCCAATAAACGTTAGGTCGGGTGTAGTGTGACTTCGGAGCCATCCTTCCGGGTCGGCGTTACGGGCTTTCATCATTGCCGGAAACTCTTCGGCTAGTTTGGTTTGGGCAAATACGCCCGCGCTCATCAGCAGTAAGACAAGGATTAAAGCGTTGGTTTTCATTGGATTTGGGTTTCGTTTTTGGTGATAATGGTATGGGCAGAAACGGTATTCATTCAATCAGTCCCTGCCGCATAGCTTCTTTCACCAGCCCCGCTACGCTACGTACTCCTGCCTTGCGAAACAGATTGCGCCGGTGCGTTTCGATTGTCGGCACCGACAGGCCGAGCGTATTGGCAATCTGGGCGGTGGTCAGTTCCGTGGCGATCAGGGTCAGAATCTGTTGCTGGCGAAGGGTTAGAGTCATGGTAGTCCTGGAAAACCAAAGTTCTCCAGTGGCTTTCTCGAACCAAAAGTGGTTGAATAGGTCAGATATCGCCCTAATGGTTTTCCCTGATTCGACATCATGGTAAACCATGATTTTGCCTAACTGGCTAGGATAGAGATGCTAGCGGTAGGTATATTAACAGATACAATTCAACCGGCTTATGAAACCGAATTGGCTGATTATATCCTGCTCAAGTATGCTGGTAATGCTCGACTTATTGTCAGCGGCTGCACAACCAGGCCCTTCCCCTTCTGAGGTAATGACGGTAAAAATTTTAAAGCAAATCCCGCCTTCATTCGGGCGGGATACAGCCCTGGTGATAGCCTATAATGTATTAGCAGGAAAATACATGGCTAACGATTTAAAGCGAGGTAAGTCATATGCTGACTCTGCTTTAGCTATAACTGAGCACATCAACTGGCAGAAAGGCATTGCCAGCACCTATATGTCTTTGGCCGCCTTTTATGGGACAACTGGCTATTGGGATAAGGCAAACACACTAATTCAGCAGTCGATTCAGATAAGTAAGCAATTAGGTGATAAACAAGGAGAGTTAGCTGGCTTATTGGAGCTTGGAGTATTCTATTGGGATGTTGCCGGAAATTATGAGAAAAGCCTGGCTTTATTCAATACATGCCTACCTATGGCCGCTGCTCAGAAAGATAGCGTTACTCTGATGCGAGTGTATTACCAAATGGGGTTGGTATACGGGTTAAAAAAAGACTACAAAAGGGCGTTACTTTATTTCAATCAGTTTAATCTACTTATTGAGAGGTCTTTAACTGGCGCTTACAGACATAATCAGCGGCAAATCTGGTCCTATAACGTTGCGCAGATCTATCTACTCACAAATCGTACTCAGGAAGCCGAAACGATGTTGACTTATACTATGCCTACTATTGAGAAAGGAAATAACATTTTTGAGAAATACTTTTCAAATTGGACTATCTCAAGCGCTTATATCCAACTAGAAGAGTACAAAGAGGCAAAAATTTACGCAGTTAAAGCAGCTTACTACGCCCAGTTTATACCTTCACGGGCCCACAATGTATATATAAATACGCTGTTCTATAAAATCTACAAAGGTCTGAATCAACCAGTCTTGGCTCTTAAGCACCTTGTAGAACTTCGTCGCCTAGAAAATGAAATCGCTTCTGATAAAACATCGGTTAAAATTGAAGAGCTTCAGCTTAGATACAATACAAAAGCACAACAGGAGCAGATAAACGAGCTTACTATTGCGCGGCAAGAGCAAACTCAAAATCTCCTCCTATTGAGTTTGCTCATATTAGTAATTTTTTCGAGTTATGGTTTCTGGAATAATCGCCAACTGCGCCAGAAAAACCACGCAATCAGTATGGCACAGCTTAAGGGTCAAACCATAGAGCGCAAGCGAGTAGCCGCCGACCTGCACGATAACCTTGGCACCACCCTCGCGGCCCTGCACTGGAACCTGGAAGCGATGGATACAACCAAACTCTCTGCCGTTGAGAAGGCCGTATACGCCACTTTCAATCAGCAGGTGAGCCAGGCTTACAACGACGTTCGGCTGATTTCACACAACCTGTTGCCCGACGAACTGGCGAAGCAGGGACTGGCCGTGGCCCTTACTAACTTAGTTGATAAGATGAACCGGAATACCCCTGTGCGCTTCTACCTGAGCGGAACTGACACTCTGGCCCGGCTTGACGGTCAGATGGAGTTCGAGTTGTATAGCATCTGTCTGGAATTGCTTAACAACACAATCAAACACGCCTACGCGACGGAGGGATCCGTACACCTGACCCAGGCTAATAGCCTGTTGCAGTTGACGGTCGGCGACAACGGCGCAGGTCTGACCCACCAGCAGAAAGACGGGCGGGGTCTGCACAACATTGCAGCCCGCGTTGAATCGTTAAGAGGAACGTGGGTTGTTGATTCAACGCCGGTCGGGGGCCTTCAGCACCGGATTGTGGTGCCAGTCAGGACACCAGCCCGTGCTTCATCGCAAACTTAACCATCCCGACTACACTCTTTACCCCAAGTTTCTGCATCAGGTGTCGGCGGTGCGTTTCTACGGTTGGTACGCTGATAAACAGTTTTTCGGCAATCTGATGAGTTGGATTTTCATCCGCAATGAGTTTCAGCACGTCCACTTCGCGTTCGGTCAGCACCGTCAGTGGGTTGCAGTCTGTCGTTGTTGCTTCCTCCAGGCAAGTTAGTTGTTCCAGTACATCCGGGCTGAAATACCGCTGGCCCTGCATAATAGTTGTTATAGCTTTTTCGAGTTCATGCCGCCCCGTTCGTTTTAATACATACCCTCCCACTCCGGCCCGCACAGCCTCGCGGATGGTGTGAGCATCCTCAACCATCGTGAGCAGCAGTACCCTTACCATTGGGTGCGACCCACGCAGTTGCAGAGTTAGGTCAATACCGGTTAAATGGGGCATTTGACAGTCGCACAGCAGCACATCAACGGGTGTATTCAGCAGCATTTCACGCACCCGGCGGCTGTCATTTATCGTTCCAACAACCTGCATACCAGGTAACGACGTAAACAGCGTTTGCAGACTATCCAGAATTAGCTGGTGATCATCAACGAGTAACAAACGGGTAGTATTCATAATCAGGTGGTTAGGGATAGAGTGTAAGCAAAAGTCTGGCAGTAATGTACTGAAAAATAGTTATCCGTCAGTCATTGACTTATTGTCCGGCAAAAACAGCTATCTAATAAAATGGTGAGCTGATTTCAGCATCAGCTCACCATTTTTATTCCAGAATCTGTCAATTGAATAAAGCGGTCATTTTTCTGACACGCCAGACCGCTCATCCCAATTGCCATACCATTACATCAACCAAATACGTAACTTTGGAGTTAACCAACTGATAGGTACTCCTTTAACCTGTTTGTACAATGAATACTTTTTCTACGCTGAAATCTTTCTTTGCTACTGGTCTCCTCATCGGTATGCTGAGTAGTTGCGCACCAATGGTGACGACTTACCAACTGAAGCCGGTATCGGGCGATGTGACTACGATTGACGGTCGGTCTGTGACGAAGGCGGAACAGAATGGCATAGGGGTAGTCGCGTCCTTTGAACGGGAAGATCTGGAGTTCGTTACGCTGGATATAGAGATTAAAAACTTTACGACTCAACCGATTGAAGTAAACCCAGCCGATTTTCATTTAGTAGGCCTCGGTACCGCAAAGGATACGCTATCCGACCCGCTTAATCCAGCGTTACCGCTTAACCGGGTTGCCGCCGACCCTATCTATGAAGCCAGTAGAATGGGATTTAAGCGAAAGCAGGAAGAAAAACGGCTGAAACGGGCAAAAGTCTTCAACACCATTCTGATGGTAGCCGCCGTTGCCAGCGATGTATCATCTTCCTCCCGCAGCCGTTCGTACGGGGAGTACGTCAACAACCGAATTACGCACAATGTAGCGTATCAGGGAATCGCTATCAAACGCGCTATCGACTACGGTACGTTTGCCAACCGAATGCAGCGCTACGATTACGAGGAATACCGATGGCGCGAACTGGCCCTGAAAGCCAACTCGCTGGCTCCCGGCGAGTCGGTGCGGGGGTTTGTTTACCTACCCAAAGTGCAGGGTGCCCGCTACCTGGCCATTACTTACAATTTACCCGAACAGGCAACTGTCCCTCTGTTGTTTGAGCAGAAATTGGTGCAACAGCGAAAAGCACGTCAACGTCAGTAACTACGGCCCAGACAGGCATACCACCGGTACCGGTTACCATTCATCTTCGTCGTCTTCAAACGCCTGTTGCGCCCGCTGCAATTCCTGAAGTGTCTTCTGATTCATTTGCGCCTGCGCCAGCGCAATCCCTTTTTCATACAAGGCAGCCGCCTTATCCCGATCCTCCAGGTCGGCATTTAAGGCAGCTGCATGATAATAGGTAGGTAAATAATCAGGATGCTCAGCTAATAGCTGATCGAAATAAATACGCGCCTGCTCCGGGCGGCTATCCACGTATTCCATCGCCAGGGCGTAAACATTAAAGGGGTTGCCGGGCTCTTCCTGCAAAAATTGATTCAACTGATCAATGCGTTCCTGATTCATAAGTATGCAGCAAGAAAATAGTATGCAAGCATACTATTTTCGTAGGATTGTTTGTACTTTTGAACCTCAAATGTGCCAATTAGTTTGATTATTGTAGGGAAATTGCGAGTCCCTACTAATTAACGTACCTGGCATACTTGTTAAAACCACAACAAAACCCCGAAGCTCATGAAAATATTAGTGTGTGTGACCAGCGTACCCGACACCACCACAAAAATTGCCTTTACCGATAACAACACCAGATTGAACAAGGCAGGTGTAACATTTATAACGGGTCCTTACGACGATTATGCACTGGCACGGGCCGTTGAATTAAAGGAAAAAACAGGGGCGTCCGTTACGGTACTGAACGTGGGTGAAGCTGATACGGAACCCGTCATTCGCAAGTGTCTGGCTATCGGCGCCGATGATGCCATTCGTGTCAATGCCGAACCGACCGATGCTTATTTCGTTGCCGAGCAAATTGCGGCTATTGCTCAAGAAACCAGCTATGACCTCATTCTAATGGGTCGTGAGTCTATCGATTACAATGGCGGTCAGGTCCACGGAATTGTGGGTGAAATGCTGGGCATTCCGTCCATCTCTCCCGTCATGTTGTTGGATATAGAGGGAGATACCGCTCAGATAACCCGCGAAATTGAGGGGGGCAAAGAGAGTCTGGAAGCTAAATTACCGCTCGTATTAGGTTGTCAGGAACCCATTGCCGAATGGAAAATCCCCAACATGCGTGGTATTATGACCGCCCGAACCAAACCACTGAAAGTGGTAGAACCAACTGGCACCGATAAACTCACTACGGTTGATAGTTACGAACTACCTGCTCCCCGTGGCGCTGTAAAAATGATTCCTGCTGAGGAAGCCGAAACGCTGATTCAACTCCTGCACAACGAGGCCAAAGTAATTTAATCCTGTTTGTGATTTATAGCTCGTTGCCTGCCGTTAAGGGACGCATCGAATACGATCAAGTACAAACTACAAACTATAAACTGAATCATGTCCGTTCTCATATTTGCCGAATTAGACGAGGGTAAAATCAAGAAATCATCCCTGGAAGCTATTTTCTATGGTGCCAAAGTAGCCGAAATGACTGGTACGTCAGCTACTGCCATTATCGCTGGTCCGGCTGATGATGCCGAACTGGCCTCGGCCGGGCGGTTTGGCGCAACCAAAGTTCTTCACGCCACCGACCCTAAACTAACTGAGCCCAACGGTATGGCTTATGCCACCGTTGTGGCTGCCGCTGTTCAGCAGGAAGGCAGTAAGGTTATTGTGCTGGCCAAATCATCGCTGGCCGATGCCATGACTGCCCGGCTAGCTGGTAAACTGAAAGCAGGTTTGGCTGCTAACGTGATCGAACTACCCGACTTATCGAATGGTTTTCTCGTAAAAACAAGTATCTATACAGGAAAAGCCTTTGCCCACAATGAACTGAAGGCCGATATAAAGATTCTTGCCATCCGGAAGAATACGATAACGCCTGAAGAAAAAGATGGTACAGCTCCGGTGGAAACGTTCACACCCGCGCTCAATGAAGCCGATTTTGCTATCTCCGTTAAAAACACCGAAAAATCATCAGGCGATATATTACTGCCCGAAGCCGACCTGGTTGTCTCAGCAGGACGCGGTTTGAAAGGCCCTGAAAACTGGGGTATTGTGGAAGATTTAGCTAATGCGCTGCAGGCGGCCACAGCCTGCTCAAAGCCGGTATCAGACCTCGACTGGCGCCCTCACTCCGAACACGTTGGACAGACCGGCATTAAAGTTAGCCCAAATCTGTACATTGCCTGTGGCATATCGGGAGCCATACAACACCTGGCAGGTGTAAACTCATCCAAGGTAATTGTTGTTATCAACAAAGATGCCGATGCTCCGTTTTTCAAGTCAGCCGATTATGGTATCGTTGGCGATGTATTCGACATATTACCCCGCCTGACAGAAGCAGTCAAGGCTTTGTAGATGGTTGGTTAAACCACCGGCATGTCAATAAATTGAAATTTCCTGACGTGCTAAGTAGGGCAACGGCAGTCTGACTGATTACTTTTCGTTAATTTCGCACCGTGGATAAGATTAAGCTGGAAATATTAGGATTGTCACCCAGCCAGTCGCAATCGGGTTCGTTTGCACTGGTGCTGGGTGAAGAATATGGCAATCGGCGCTTGCCTATCATTATTGGTATGTTCGAAGCGCAGGCTATTGCTATTGAAATAGAGAAGATCGTTCCGAACCGTCCCATGACGCATGACCTGTTTAAACAGTTTGCGGAACTATTCAAGTTTACCGTTCGGGAAATCATGATTTCGGAACTTCGGGAGGGGATTTTCTTTGCGAAAATCGTCTGCTTCGATGGCGTGCGGGAATCGACGGTCGATGCCCGCCCATCCGACGCCATTGCCATTGGCATTCGCTTCGACGTACCCATTTATACCAATGAGTCCATCCTGTCTGAAGCCGGTATTACGGCCAGCGGCAATGATGAGGAGGAAGAACAGGAAGAATTGGTTCGTTCCTCAAGTCGCCCATCGACCCGTTCTTTTGGGGATCAGCTCAAAAATGCCTCTTCTGAAGAGTTACAGCGAATGCTGGAAGATGCCCTTGGCAATGAAGAGTACGAGCGGGCAGCCCGAATTCGGGATGAGATGAGTAAGCGTAATTAATCGTAATTAATCAATAATAGTCACTCTTAACACAGAAAATGCCCGCTGAATCAGCGGGCATTTTCTGTTTATTTACGTCTCTTTTTTCTTATTGTCAACTCCTTATAGCCAAAAGTAGGGTCTGTTTGTCGCTCATACACAAGGTCGTTCATAACACCGATTACTAATTCGACGGTGGTATAAATCGTACAACCATCCAACAGGTGTCCCCCTGTTGTTTGCCCCGTTGAATCGGACACCGACAAATGCAAATGACTTCCATTGATTGAAAGGGTACCCACCAATGAAACGATTTCGAAATGTCCTTTCCACACGCGGGGGTCCGACTGATTGGCCAATCGTAATGTTACATCCGTCAGGCTCCCTACGCACGTCAGCACGGCACCGGCTTCAATACGCTCCTGACGGACAATGGCTTCTATTTGCTTTTTCAAATCCTGCCCTGGCAGCAGCCGGTACGAATAGGTCTGCATACTGGAGGAAATGACCGGATTACGACTGGCTGAATTGGGTTGGGCATGTAGCATAGGTACAAAGCAGTAGGTTACTATCAGTACTGAAAAAAAACGCATCGGTTTACAGGCTGGTGAATACTAGTGTCGATAACACGAAAAAACAAGTAATTCCTTATCCTTCCCCAGCCTGACTTACTAACTGCGAAGGCTAAAAAGCAAAAAACCGGAAGCGTTGGCTCCCGGTTTTTTACCGTTATTATTCTTCTATTCTACTCCGAACGTGACATCTGAACGGCGGCCACTGTTACCAGCCCGGCGACGTGGTGTCGCTTTCCGAGCGGGTGCTGGGGGTGCCAGCAGTTTGGCTTTCTGAGCATCTGTCAGCGGCTTCAGGTCAGTGATTGTGTAGCTGTTGTCGCTAATCGTTGTGTTGAAGGTACCCACCACTTGCTCAGGCTCACCGTTGCAAGGCAGTTTCGTAACGGTAAACACAGCGCGGAAGTACTGAACCTGTGGGCGTACCCGGCGGCCTTTGTAGCGAATAGCGTTGCCACTTTCAATTTTAGCTTTTTCAGCCTGCAATTGCTGGGCTAATCCACCTGGCAGTTCGTTGATGTTCAGGATTACGGTGTTCGTATCGAAATCAACTGTACCCATCGCCAAACCACGATTCAGACCACGATAACGAAGGCGGGTAACTGTGTCACCAACTGAGGTAACGGTTCCGTTACAGTAACAGACGTTAGCCACTTCACGCGTGTAAGGAGTACGATAGAAGACTTCCAGACGCTCCAACTTGTGGTTGTATTTGCAGTCAGGTATTGGTGGTTTTGGACGAATGACAGCAAAGCTCGTTGTTGCTACTTCGCTCATACACGTACCGCACTTGGCAACCTGCTTGTTGTGGACGGTAACGTAATAGAAACCAGGGTTCATCTGACCACCTGAAAAGTAAGCCGCAGGGAATGGCAATGATGTATCAGTGCTATTCTCAACTTGCGCAATTACCTGATCCGTATTACCAGCCACTACTGAATCGGGACGGTAGTACATACGAGCAGTAAAGGTTTCGTTCCGTGGGTTAGGAGTCGTACTCTTCCAGCTAATAACTGGCGCAGCAGCGGAGGTGTTAACAGCAGCCGCCTTTGTAGGATCAGTCGTATCGATGTACGACAAAGAAGCTCCTTTGAGTGATGCGTTATTAAACTGCACGTCCAACTCTGGAATCTGTTCGCAGGTTGGGCAGGTAACGGGAGCTTTAGGAATAAGTTTCTTCTGAACAAATCCTTTCCGAACTGCTAGTCCAGCACTAAATCCACCATGCTTACGCTTAAACTCATACAGCTGATCGTCGATACCGTTGATGATCAGATAGTTAATCTTAGTAATGTAGCCCTGTCCCTGAATACCGATATTCCAGTTATTCTTCAATGGGAAAAATATAGCGGCTGATCCCAGCGCGCCCAGGTGATACAGGTTCGCACTTGGGTTGACAGACCGGATGAGACCACCTCCCTGCACGAATGAAGGGACGTTTGGTAGAGTCAGTGTCGATGGAGTGAAGGCGGCTATCGTTGCTGCCTCCGTGCGAAATAAGCCGCCCCGTGCTGCCAACTCAATAAATGTGGTAGCATCCGGGTTACGACGGCTCCGGGCGAGCGTAAACGTAAGAACCGGTCCAACGGTCAGGAACATATCTTCCGAAGCCCGCTGGGTGATGGTTACCTGAGAGTTGTTAAAGCCACGCGATGCAGCCAGACTATACAGGTAGTCAGTATAGATGCTGCGGGTTATATAGTTCTGGTAGCCGAACGCAGCCCCAATTCCAAACCGCAGCCTTCTGGTGGCAGGTGTCAGGAAGTAATCTACGTTGGCTGTAATGTTGAAACCAGCACCATTATAAAGCGTATTGTCCCGCTTGTTAGGACCAAAGGTATTTTCCCAGGTTCCGCAATAAGCAAAGTTTGGCCCAGCAAATAGACCGATCCGCCAGGGAGATAGCCGCCGAACGAGTACGAACGTCTGAAAGGTAGTATCGCAGTCATCAAGTTCTGCCACATCGGCAGCCTGCACCTTGAAATCGTTACGACGCAGGGTATCCGTGTAGATACCTTTGCCTAAACGATAGATGTTCTCGCGCTCGTAGTTCCCGCTGGGCGTAGTCGTAGTCGTTGTCGGTTGAACCCGGACTGTGTCTTGAGCAAGACTGAAAGAAGGTATTGCAAAACTTAGCAACACGAGTCCAGCCAGCATCCTCATAGGGTGTTGTTGGATAAATGTTCGCATATTTATTGAGTTAATTTGACGCAATGTTTTAAAAGTTAAACGTTGATTTGGCCTTACGATTTTACATAAAAAAATTAGTACAGAATTTACTCTTGAACTGAAATAACATACCCGAATGCGTTTTCAATTATCAACCATTTTTACAGGAAGAACAAACACAGGCATCCCATTTACGCTATATGACTATTATTCCCTGACAAATGTTTCAAGAGCATCTCGTAATTTTTTTCAGAAGATTTATCTGAACTTTTCCCAAGACATTCCTTTCCACCCATCACCTGGTCAATCTGACAAATTACAGTCTAAGTGGACTCTTCAGGCATTTATTCTGCAATGTTAAGACTGAATCACAAAAGTCAATAATTTTTTTTCATCAATTGCAATAAATTTTTCACGCAACAAGCCAATGGACAGGCTTCATCATTCACAATCTAATTGCAACCAATTCCAGCTTATGTTTACATGTAACACTACCAATCTGGCAGAATAGTGTTCAAAATTGCCTCAATTTTTATCAATTGTCAATAATAAGGATAATCAGGTGATAAAAAAATAATTGTACTCTATACCGTGTAACAAATGCCTTTTTCCTGACATTATCTTATTTCTTCCAAAATTATTTCTATAGCTACCAACCACTACTATCACTTATTTTAGCCTCTTCCGTAGCGTTTAGGCATTATATCAGTTACCGAAAGAAATGAGCTTACACCTGGAATTATACCAAAAAATACTCTACTGCGCTACTATAGAAAATACAACATTATCGCTTACCGAAGCGTACCCAATCACCTCTTTTTGCTGGAAAAATAGTTTTATCTCCTTGCGCCCTCTTTGCGGAAGCCCGAATAGAGCAGCGTATAAAAGAGTCGTTTTTACAACAACGAAACGGTATTACAAACCATGTTCAACTGGAGTATTGTTTTGCACTAACTCCCTATATGTTGGTAATCAGAGGCTTCGGTGCAACGTTTCGGAATCTCACTCCGCTATAGAAGGTACTCTCAGGGTGGTTTGAATCAGGTTAGTGGCACATTTAGCAATGATTTTTCCATCAAGAGCCACAATATACCCTTCGCAGTGTACAATGTTCTTTCCGGCTCTGATGAGTTTCGCCGTTGCTGTTATATGATCCCCAAGCCAAGCAGCGTGTAGGAAATCGACAGTCAAATTAACCGATGTATAGGCATACTCGCGGCCAAGACAGATGACCATGGCCCCAATCAATTCATCCAGAATAGCCGCCGAAACACCACCATGCAGGACATTGGCGGGATTAGTCATCTCTTCACGAACAACGAATTCAACCACCATACTACCATACTCAACCGCCCGAATAGTTCCGTTGAGCCACCGTCCAAACGGCGACAGACTAGTACTCATATCCTGGCCTATACGAGCGTGAAAGTACGCAAGGCGCGAATTTGTCAAGTTCTCCATACGAAGCAGAACACGTGTATGTGTGTGGAGCAAAAATAGTACTAAACTAAGCTAAGAGCTAATATAATGCTATTCCCTGTGGATTTTATTGGGAGGTTTTCAAGACTTGTGCTACTTTTGGGCGATTTTAAATAGGCTTACTTACTTACACACATGAATTATACGCTTACGCAGATACCTGACCGTACCGCTAAACCCCGTCAAACCGGATTAACTATGGTTATGGATAAAGGGCTGAGTATACGCGAAGTGGAAGATTTTTTATCTACCTCTGCCAATTACAGCGATATTGTTAAGCTGGGCTGGGCTACATCATTCGTGACCCCAAACCTGAAGGAAAAAATTGCTGTTTATCAGGAAGCGGGGATGCCCGTTTATTTTGGTGGTACCCTGTTTGAAGCATTCGTTGCCCGTAAGCAGTTCGATGAGTACCGTAAACTACTGGACAAGTACGGGTTGGCTTATGCAGAAGTATCGGATGGCTCGATTGACATGCACCAGGATGAAAAATGCGAGTATATTCGGACGTTAGCCACTCAGGTAACGGTACTATCAGAAGTAGGCTCAAAGGACGAAGCTAAAATCATACCGCCCTACAAGTGGATTCAGTTGATGAAAGCGGAGTTGCAGGCAGGCGCCTGGAAGGTAATTGGTGAAGCCCGCGAAGGCGGTACCGTCGGCCTGTTTCGCTCCAGTGGTGAGGTACGGCAGGGACTTGTTGAAGAAATTCTGACCCAGATTCCGTTCGAGAGTATCCTATGGGAAGCTCCGCAAAAAGAACAACAGGTTTGGTTTGTCAAACTGCTGGGTGCTAATGTAAACCTGGGGAATATTGCTCCACAGGAAGTTATCCCGCTCGAAACCATTCGGTTAGGCCTCCGGGGAGATACATTCACTCACTTTTTAGATAAACTGTAGAGACGTCGATTAGTACGTCTTTACAAACCAACTATGGACCTTATCAAATCGTTACTTGATTTTCTGTTGCACCTTGATCGCTACCTCGATCTGTGGGCGAATGAATACGGGGTGCTGCTATACGCCATCCTCTTTCTGATTGTTTTCACGGAAACGGGCTTGATTGTGATGCCGCTACTACCCGGCGATTCTCTTTTGTTTGCAGCTGGTGCACTGGCAGCCCGCCCAACGAATGACTTGAGTGTATGGGTTATTATTCCGCTGCTGATTGTAGCTGCCCTGCTGGGTGATAACGTCAACTATTTCGTTGGTCGCTTTCTGGGTACGCGAATCAAATCGCGGGAGAGAATCTTGTTTTTCAAGCGGGAATACATCGCTGAAACCGAAAAGTTCTATGAAAAATACGGTGGGCGAACGGTTATCATAGCCCGTTTTATCCCCATTATCAGGACGATTGCTCCGTTTGTGGCAGGAGCCGGTAGCATGCAATATGGCACATATATAAAGTTCTGTATTATAGGAGCCATACTCTGGGTGACGAGCATCTCATTGCTGGGCTATTTCTTCGGTAATTTCCCGATGGTACAGAAAAACTTTGAACTGGTTGTATTTGGCATCGTAGGGTTGTCTGTGTTGCCAATTGTCTATCAGTTTTTTAAGAAGCGAACCTAGAAAACAGGAACATATCTCTTTTCGTTGAATCACCTATGCCACTGCACACAAGCGGTGGCATCCTGTTTTAAGCTACTAATTATGACCCGTTACGGCCTCATCGGCTTTCCCCTTACGCATTCGTTCTCACAACGGTATTTCACCGATAAATTCGCACGGGAAGGTATCCCCGATACCCGGTACGACTTGTTCGACATGCCGGACATTTCGGCTTTACCAACTCTGTTTGACCTCAGTGGATTACGGGGTTTGAACGTAACCATTCCGCATAAGCAGGCAGTATTACCGTATATACACCGGCTGGATCCATCGGCCGAAAAAATCGGTGCAGTAAACGTTATCAAACTGGAATCAGATGGTTCACGAACGGGCTATAATTCCGATTATTACGGCTTCCGACAGTCATTGACCGACTGGCTGACTACCCTCAATCGAGTACCTGCCACGTTACAGGCACTGGTACTTGGCACAGGAGGGGCTTCCAAAGCGGTTACGGTTGCCCTCACAGACCTGGGCATTTCCTATAAATTTGTTTCCCGTACAAAAACAGACGGTACCCTCACGTACGCTGAGCTGGACACGGTTATTGCGGACTATCACTTACTTATCAATGCCTCGCCGGTTGGTACATTCCCGCGTAGTGATGAAGCCCCAGCCCTGCCCTACCCACTGTTGACAGCCCAGCATCTTTTATACGATTTGGTTTATAATCCTGCCGAAACGAAGGGCATGAAATTAGCCAGGGAGCGTGGAGCATCGGTACACAATGGCCTGCGAATGCTGGAGTTACAGGCCGAAAAGGCCTGGGAAATCTGGCAGAAATGACCAAAAAAGGCTACATTTCAGCCAAACATACCGATTACTGACATGCCACTCCTGGTTTTTGCAACCATTACGGCCCGGCCCGGTGCCGAAACCGCTTTGAAAGCCGGCTTACAGGAACTGGTTACTCAGGTACGTACAGAAGCGGCCTGCCAGTTCTACGAATTATATAAAAGTACGGAGCATCCGGGCCAGTTTATCATGCACGAAATGTGGCAGGATGAAGCCGGGCTTCTGGCACACAGTCAAATGCCACACATGAAGGCTTTCGGCGCAAAAGCGAGCGAGTGGCTGGCCAGCCCACCCGCCTTAACGAAGGTTAATCTATAAGGACGAAGCACCGCACTTACAGGCAGACTTCACGCATCCGGGATTCATCCCCAACAAACACATTGAAGTCAACCTGGCCTCTGATGCCCTGTATCCGACCACGCTGGTTATGTTGCCAGAAATAAAGTTTGTCCGCATCATAACGCCCGGGATGACTGGTTGAGTAATCAGCTATCCACAGGGGGTAGTTGTCCAGATTGCCCCTGATGTACCGCCGATACAGGTTCCCGTTTGTGTAAATAATGGGACGAATCTGGTAATGAGCCTCTATCGTTTCCAGCCACAGGCGCAAACCCTCCACAATGGTTTTGTCAGACTGTCCGTTTACCACTTCAAAGTCAACCACTGGTGCAAAGTCACCCGGCCTGAGCGTTACATGACGAATAAAGTTTCTGGCCTGTTTTAGCGGATCACGCGTGGGATGGTAGAAATGGTAAGCACCCCGATGTAGGGCTACCCGCTGGGATTCTTTCCAGTTTTTACCAAAATTTTTATCAGCCATTGTGGCTCCTTCTGTGGCTTTGATAAACACAAACTGTACGCGAACCCCCTCTGATTCTGTACGCTGAACACGCGACCAGTCAATGCGGTCATTGTGTCGCGACACGTCAATGCCGTGGATACTATACCGCATCGGTAAGCGAATACTGAACGCCTTCACGAAACGCCAGTTCATTTTATCGGGTCGCTTTGACCGAACAACCCATATCCCTGCCATTATCAGTAATACAGCTACAATCGGTAGACCATATCGGCGGAGAGCAAGCTTCACTAAAACACGAAATTTCATCCAGCTAATGCAATATGGGTCAAAATTACAGCTTTGTAGCACAGCCACTAAACACGAAAAAGCCCTTCGTGTATACAAAGGGCTTTTCTTGTATTAACCTGTTGAATTCCGGTTAATCGTGACCTTCCAGTTTAACTATCTTGTTATACAGGCCTAACAGCAGAAAAGGAGCGGCCCACTGACCAACAAATAAACTACGGTCCCGGTCGCCCTGAGTCTGTAGGTATAATGAAACCGCCATTGATCCTAGCGCGGACCACAAAAAAATGTCAGATGGTAATTTGGCAGTCTGCTCTTCGATGGCTTTGGCCACTGGCCCTTCTGAATGCTCTGGATTGTTATTTTGCTTCGCCATAATGTTGAGATTATTTTGGTTTGTAATGAAGCTTGTAACCCCTTAAGAAGTTATAAGGTTTTAAAATCGCGCAGAATAGCAGAATATTAATTACTATTTATTAGGCTGTGGTGTAGTGCGCAAATAGGGTTTCACAAAGGTTACGCCTTTGGGAAACTTGGCTTCCAGTTGATCATTGGTCACGGCAGGCGTCACGATTACGTCATCTCCCTGCTCCCAGTCGGCGGGGGTAGCTACCTGATAGTCAGCCGTTAGCTGTAGCGAATCGATTACCCGGATCAATTCGTTGAAGTTGCGTCCCGTGGAAGCAGGGTACGTTAGCGTTAGCTTGATTTTCTTATCGGGTCCAATAATAAATACCGAACGCACGGTTGTTTTCTCGCTGGCGTTGGGATGAATCATATCGTACAATTCCGCCACCTTCCGGTCCGCATCCGCAATGATTGGGAAGTTCACCTCCGAGCCCGTAACGTCCTTAATATCCGGGGTCCAGCGGTTATGCGACTCCAGGTTGTCGACCGACACAGCAATCACTTTTACATTCCGCTTGCCGAATTCATCTTTCAACAGAGCCGTTCTTCCCAGTTCGGTGGTACAAACGGGGGTAAAATCGGCGGGGTGCGAGAATAACATTCCCCATGAGTTCCCCAGCCATTCGTGAAAATGAATGGGACCCTGAGTAGTGTCGGCATCAAAATCGGGGGCAATATCTCCTAAACGCAGTGACATGATTAATGGGGTTTTAATTGATAAAATCTACCTTGTAAATCTAGTAATCGGAAAATAGAAAATCGACGGATGCCAATTTGGGTAAGAAACTTAAAAAGTAAGTACTGAGTTCAGAACGTGCTTCAGAAAAGCAGGTCCGTACAAAACACTATGCGGCACCCACTGCTGCGCTCGCGGGAGTAGTTTCCTACCTTTCATCCAGTTGTCTGACCGCCTGCTAAATTTATGCCGGAAGCTACCATCAGAAAGTGCTAATCTTGATCGTCAGCGAGCTATACGTTTGCTGTTTTACTCCCTATAGCATGAAAAAGACGATTACTTACCCCCCGTTCGCCCTGACGGCACTCCTCATCTGGCTTACCCTCCCGGTAAGTTTTGCCCAGAACAAAGCCGCCAAAATTGATGCACTCATACAGCAGTATGTTGCTAATAAACAGTTCAACGGCTCGGTGCTGGTAGCCGAGAAAGGACAGGTCATTTTCAAAAAAGGGTACGGTATGGCCAACATGGAGTGGCTCATACACAATACGCCGGATACCAGGTTCCGGCTTGGTTCCATAACCAAGCAGTTTACGGCCATGCTGGTTATGCAACTGGTCGAAAAAGGCACGCTGAAACTGGCGGGACACGTCACGGACTACCTGCCCGATTACCCCAAAGCAACCGGCGATAAAATCACCATTCATCACCTGCTTACCCACACATCGGGCATTCCAAACTATACCAGCTTTCCCGGTTTTTTCCAGACCAAAAGTCGCGACCCCTACAAACCGGATGCATTTCTGAAAACCTTCGCCGATATGCCGCTCGATTTTGAGCCGGGCTCAAAATTTTCGTACAGTAACTCCGGCTATTTCCTGTTGGGTGTACTCATCGAGAAGGTAACGGGCAAATCGTACGCCGATGTGCTGAATGAAAACATTCTGGCACCCCTTCAGCTCAAAGACACCGGCTACGATTTATCCGGTCCGCTAGTATCCAGGCGGGCAGCAGGGTACGAAAAGCAGGGAGCAGGCTACGTAAACGCGCCTTATCTGGATATGTCGATACCCTACGCAGCCGGTTCACTTTATTCCACCGTCGAAGATTTGTACAAATGGGATCAGGCACTGTACACAGACAAACTGGTGTCGGCCAGTGGAAAAGCAACGATGCTTACCCCTTTTCTAAATCACTATGCCTACGGCTGGGGCGTGGGTAAAACAAAAGTCGGAAATCAAAAAGATAGTCTGCAACTTATTGAACATAGTGGCGGCATAAATGGCTTCAACACAATAATCAGCCGGGTTCCGATGGATAAACAACTGGTTGTGTTGCTTAATAATACCGGCAGTGCCCCGCTTGATGCCATGAAGCAGAATATCCTGCGCATCCTGTACGACCAACCAGTAGAAGCACCCAAGAAGCCCATCACAGATTTGGTCCGTCAGTCGGTTCGCACAGAACCAGTTGCTAAAACGCGCGAGCGATTCAACGCCTGGAAAGCGGATAAGGCCTATAACATGAATGAAGGCGAGATAAACGCCCTGGGCTACGAACTGATGAGCGATGGAAAACTACCGGAAGCCCTGGCCGTTTTCACCCTCAATGCCGAAGCTTTTCCCAACTCCTACAACGTGTACGATAGCCGGGGGGAAGCCTACATGAAAGCGGGGGACAAAACGGCCGCCATCAGGGACTATAAAAAATCGCTGGAACTCAATCCGCGCAACACCAACGGGACAACTATGCTGAAGCAACTGGGCGAACCCGTGGAAACGCCTGTCGATGCGGTGGTGGATGCAGCTACCCTGCAATCCTACGTGGGTACGTACCAACTGGCCCCCACCTTTTCTATTACTATCACCCGGCAGGATAACAAATTGTTCGGGCAGGCTACCGGCCAACCCCCGTTTGAGCTTTTCCCAACCTCCAACACCAAGTTTTACCTCAACGTAGTCGATGCGCAGGTAACGTTCGTTAAAAATGACAAAGGCGATGTGACGCAACTGATTCTGCACCAGAACGGTCAGGATATGCCCGGTAAGCGCGTCCAATAACCGGTAGTTGCACCAGCCAATTATAAAGTTATAACATTCCCAGAACGGGGAACAATTTTGCACTTTTTCTATTTTTCTGACTAAATGAGCTTCGTCAAGTGGAGTTTATTGTGAGTTTTCCAAGTTGGGAAAACGCACGAGCGGTCAGAAAAATAGAAAGCTGCAGCATGAAAAAGCAACTAATTCCCCTCGCCATCGGAGGCTTCGGTATTGGCATGACAGAATTCGTCATGATGGGTATTCTACCCGATATTGCAACCACACTGAACATCACAATTCCGGCCGCCGGTCACTTGATTTCGGCCTATGCACTTGGCGTTGTTCTGGGTGCTCCCCTACTGGTTGGGATTGCCGGAAACTATCCGCCCAAGAAAATTTTGCTCGGTCTGATGGTCCTGTTCACCTTTTGCAATTTACTCTCCTCCTTTGCTCCCAATTACGAAACCATGCTGATAACCCGCCTGCTATCGGGGTTGCCACATGGTGCATTCTTCGGCGTAGGGGCCGTAGTAGCCAGCCGGTTGGCGGGTAAGGGCAAAGAAGCGCAGGCCATTTCCATGATGTTTGCCGGCCTTACCGTAGCCAACATCATTGGAGTCCCTTTAGGCACGTTCATCGGTCATAACTTGAGCTGGCGGATAACCTTCGTCATCATTGCCGCCGTTGGCCTGGTCACTCTGTTTTGCATTCAGAAGCTAATGCCGGTGGTGAGTCAGTCCAATCTGCGTAAAGATCTTAAATTGTTCACGCACGTGGAACCCTGGCTTATTCTGGGTATTACGGCCATTGGTACAGGTGGGTTGTTTGCCTGGTTCAGTTATATAGCTCCCTTATTGACTGAGGTGGCGCACTTCGGCAGCGACCAGCTTACCTGGATTCTCGTGCTGGCGGGTTTCGGGATGGCCGTTGGTAACCTGATTTCCGGGCGTACGGCCGACAGCATCTCCCCCATCAAGGCGACCGCGTTGTTTCTGCTGCTGATGAGCATTTGTCTGATCGTCGTGTATTACGTCTCGTCCATTCAGATACCCCTTCTCGGTATGACCTTTGTTACGGGGGCCATTGCCTTCTCGCTGGGTGCACCGATTCAGATATTAATGATTCGGGCGGCTAAGGGGTCCGAAATGCTGGCCTCTTCGGTGAGCCAGGCAGGATTCAACATGGGGAATGCATTGGGGGCCTATCTGGGTGGTTTACCAATTGCTGCCGGCCTGGGCTATGCCGCTCCCAACCTGGTGGGAGCCATGCTGGCGTTTACGGGTTTTCTGATGGCGATGATGATGTATTTCCGGCAAAAAGAAGCGCCGAGGTACGAATTATCAACCGGCCACTAAACAGCGACCGATTACGTAAAATCTCACCTGTACTACCAACGGATTCCGTACCTTAAAAGCGGAATCCGTTTTTTGTTTCGCTAAAACCATTTACGCTAATGAATTTCCTTCTTGTACTGTTTCTGTTAGTAATCGTTGTCATATACCTGTCGGTTGTTATTGTGCAGCAGGGCACGGTGGCCGTCATTACCGTTTTCGGAAAATACTCCCGGGTCATGACGCCGGGTTTAAATTTCAAAATCCCCTTTATTGAGTTCATCTACCGGCGTATTTCCATTCAGAATCGCTCCGTCGAGCTGGCGTTTCAGGCCATCACGGCTGATCAGGCCAATGTTAACTTCAAAGCCATGCTGGTATATTCGGTACTGAACCAGGCGGAGGAAACGATTAAAAACGTAGCCTTCAAATTCATCGACGAGGCCTCGTTCATGCAGGCTTTGATTCGAACTATTGAAGGGTCCATCCGTAGTTTTGTCGCCACCAAACGGCAAGCCGAAATCCTATCGCTCCGTTCCGAAATCATTGAACACGTTAAATCACAGCTTGATGTGCTGCTTGAAACCTGGGGCTATCACCTTACCGATCTGCAACTGAATGACATCGCCTTCGACGAAGTGATTATGCGGTCGATGGCGCAGGTAGTGGCCTCTTCCAACCTGAAAGCAGCTGCTGAAAACGAAGGGCAGGCCCTGCTGATTACTAAAACCAAAGCGGCCCAGGCCGACGGTAATGCCATTCAGATTTCGGCCGAAGCCGAGAAAACGGCTTCACAGCTAAGAGGGCAGGGCGTGGCCCTGTTCCGCGAAGAGGTGGCCAGGGGTATGGCCGAATCGGCCAAGGTGATGAACGAAGCCAATCTGGATGCATCCCTGATTTTATTCTCCATCTGGACCGAAGCCATCAAGCATTTTGCCGAAAATGGCAAGGGCAACGTTATTTTCCTGGATGGCTCGACCGAAGGAATGCAGAAGACGATGAACCAGTTGCTGGCGGTTGAAAAAATGAACCGTACCAACGGGCAGTAAACATAGTATGTGGTTTACGGTTTACAGTTTATGGTTTTTAGTTGCGCGAAGCCACGCTTTTACGTATCCAAAAGTTGCTCTGCGCAACCGTAGACTATAAACCAAAACCGTAAACCTGTTTATGACTAATCTGCTTTTCCCTACCGACTTCTCGACCAGTAATGACGTCGCCCTGGATTGGGTGCGACTTTTCGCCCAAAAGACGGGGGCAACCGTTACGTTGCTGCACGTTTTTCAACCTATGCTGCCCGACAGTACATTCCCCAGCATTGGCGATTCAGGCATGGGCATGATGGCCTCGCAGGAAATTGAAGACATTAGCCGTCAGCGGCTGGGTGAACTAGCCAGCAGACTGGAGGCCGAAGGGTTACAAATCGTGATCGACTGGCGCATTGGTTCGGTAGAAGACACCATTCTGGATGCCGCCCGCGTTCATTCGGCGGATCTGATTGTGATGGGCCGCAGCGACCTGAGCACCTTTTTTGATCGGCTGGCGGGTAGTGCCGTGAGCGATGTAACCGATGAAGCCCTTTGTCCCGTGCTAATCGTGCCCGTTGATGACGAGGGGAAAGCGATCCAACCCGCCCAGGTGAATACCATTGCCTATGCCATGCAGGCCGAAACGACGCGTGCGCAGGTAACATTCCAGACTGAATCACTCGTGGATGTGTTCAAAGCCAAACTCGAGGTGCTCACAGAAGATCAGTTCGATAATGCTCACCCCGACATGATTGTGATGGAATTACACCCAAAGGCCGGTTTCCTGGATGGCCTGCTGCATCCCAACTACACCAACGCGCTAATTGAAAAATCGGAGGTGCCCGTGTTGGTCTATCATAAGAAAGAGGATTGATTTCCTACAGAATTGAAACCGGTAAGAGCCGGAACGAAACGCGACCTGTGCAGCACAGGTCGCGTTTCGTTTGTGAAGAGCTACTCCTCCCCGGTAGCCACATCATCTACATCGTTAATTTCAAAAGAAGTGGCATGGGCCGTGGGCCTGGCCTCCTGATTGTTCCACTGGGCGTAATGGCGGGTGAAACTCGCGCCGTAGTAGAAGATTAGCGACGAATAAAAAACAAACAGCAGCATCAGAATAATAGGCCCTGATTTTCCATACAAAGAACTCACCTCACTATTGATTAACAGGCGATCCAGAATCTTCTCTCCTGCCTCAATCATCAGGGCCGTTACCAGCGCACCTACCCAAACGCCCCGCCAGCGTATCTGGATATCGGGCAGGTATTTAAAAACGACCGAAAACCAAACCGTTAGCAGCAAAATGGAAAGCAGATGCTTTCCGACCGTTATTAACCAGTCGTAATAGATAGCATCAGGAAATACAGTCAGCAGCGATTGTTGAATAACCAGCGACAGCGTAACCAAAACGCCCGAAAAAATAATAATCCCCAGGGAAACCAGCCGCTCCACCAACGTATCGGCCCAGGGTCGATGGGCAATCGACTTCACCATCCAAAGCTGATTGAGCGAACGCTTGATGATAGCAAACAGCGTAGTGGAAGCCAGCAACAGCAGAAAGATATTTAATGCCGTAAAGGCCAGACCAGACCGGCGCTGACTCAGGTTGTCCGAAATATCCCGTAACTGGCGGGCACCCTGATAACCAAACAGTTGAGCCAGTTCATGAAAAAGCTGCCGACTAACCTGTTTATCCTGCACATTTAGTAAGCCCCCAAATAACTGACTCAGGATAATGATGATGGGCGGCAGGGCGAAAAAAGCGAAAAAAGCCGTAGCAGCCGCCATCTGAATCGGAGCGTTCGCTTTCAGGTTATCGAACGCCTGGCCAGCTATTCGCAAAACAGGAACGTCTTTTGGCACAATTGGAAGGCAGTAAGTGAACTGGACTAACGCGCTGTCAGCCAACATAGTTTAGCGGCTTATCGGTATTCGGGCCACCCTAGTTGACTTTAACCATCTCGCCGAAGTAATTCATAAAAACGGTGTACGTCATCGTCTTTTTGGTATCGGGCTGGAGCAGGCGCATAGTCAAAGTAACGTATCGCTGCCCGTTAAAGGTGGGTTTGTACGTCACCTGTTGCAGCACCGCCTTTTCAATGTCTGCGTCATCTTTGGTGAACAACGCCAGATCATCTTTCTCAAGAGTCCGCTTAAAAACCTGACTGCCCGATTTTTTGGTAGCCAGCACCGTAGCCTTGTTGTTGAAATAACAACCATCGGCGGTGGGCGTCGTGCTGGCATCCTGGTCCATCGTGATAGATACGCTGATGGATTTGGCTGATTCCTGATACACATCGGCCTTCCCCAGTTTATTGGCTTTAACAACCGACTGGCAGTTTTTCGGCGCTGGTGGGGCGACAGTTGTGGCCGAATCAGTGGCGGTAGCAGCCGTCTCCCCGGTCGTATCCGATGTTTTTTCGGCAGGCCCGCAGGCGAAGAGTAAACTGGCTATAGAAAAGAGTAAGAGTTTGTTTTTCATGCGGCAAATTTCGCATTTATCCGGTAGCAGAACACGCCGGATGTTGACCTAAATCGCTACTTTTTTTGTTACCTCTCCGAAATAACCGGCATTTGTTCAGGGTTCTCTTCACCAAACACCCCGACCTGTCCTACCATCACTCATTTATGCAATTACTCTACAGTTATTTACGGCGTTACTGGGGCCTGCTGGCACTAGCGCTGCTGCTGGCCACTATCAATCAGGTCTTCTCCCTGCTGGACCCCTACATTTTTCGAAAAATTATCGACCAGTACGTGGTTAAACCGGGTGGTGCCCTGCGACCACTGGGATTCTGGAGCTTCCTGCAAAACGGAGCGGGTCTGCTGATTTTGCAAGCACTGGGTGTGGCAATGGTGAGCCGGATTGCCAAGAACTTTCAGGATTACTACGTCAACGTGATTACCCAGCGGCTGGGTGCCAAACTCTATACCGATGGGTTGCGCCATTCGCTGGACCTCCCCTATCAGGTATTTGAAGACCAGCGGTCGGGTGAGACGCTGGGCAAGCTTCAGAAGGTGCGATCCGATGTAGAAAAACTGATTCAGTCATTCGTGAACGTGCTGTTCACCTCGGTGGTAGGCATTGTGTTTGTTATGTGGTATGCCGCTACGGTGTACTGGCCCATTGCCCCGGCTTACTTTCTGACCATCCCGCTATTGGGGTTTGTGAGTTCATTGCTGAGCAAAAAAATCAAGACCGTTCAAAAAACCATCGTGGCCGAAACCACCGCCCTGGCCGGGTCCACTACGGAGAGCCTGCGGAATATTGAACTGGTAAAAAGTCTCGGGCTTGCCAATCAGGAAACCGAACGCCTGAACGCCACCACCGAGAAAATCCTGAAACTCGAACTCAAAAAAGTACGGTATATCCGGTCGCTGTCGTTCGTGCAGGGCACGTTTGTCAACCTGCTGCGCAACGCGATTATGCTGCTGATGCTATTTTTAGTCGTGCAGGAAAAAATTACCGTGGGTGAGTTCTTCTCGCTGTTCATCTACTCGTTTGCCATCTTCGGACCGTTGCAGGAACTGGGCAACATCATAAACGTGTACCGCGAAACGGAAGCGTCGCTGGCCAATTTTCAGCAGATACTGGATACCCCCCGCGATGTGCAACCCCTCCGTCCGCAGCCCGTCGAAGCCCTTAAAACGCTGGCCTTCGACGATGTTCACTTCAAACACCTCACCGCCGACAAACCGGCACTGGCTGGTATTTCGTTCGATGCGCGGGTGGGCGAAACAGTGGCGTTTGTCGGCCCTAGTGGTTCCGGCAAAACGACGCTGGTGAAACTACTGGTGGGTTTATATAAGCCATTGAGCGGGCAGATTCGGTACAACGACATTCCCGGTTCGGAGGTTAACCTGGACGAACTGCGGGAGCAGATCGGCTTTGTGACGCAGGATACGCAACTTTTTGCCGGTACCATCCGCGAGAATCTACTCTTTGTGGCTCCCCACGCTACCGATGCGGAATGCCTCATGGCACTGCATCAGGCAGCCGCCAACACCCTGCTGGCCCGCGCCCCGCAGGGACTCGACACCGTCATTGGCGAAGGGGGTGTGAAAGTATCGGGTGGTGAGAAACAGCGGCTGAGTATTGCCCGCGCCCTGCTGCGCAAACCCGCGCTACTGGTATTCGATGAAGCTACCTCCGCCCTGGATTCACTGACCGAAGAAGAAATTGGCCGTACCGTGCGCGACTTATCCGGTTCGCGTCAGCACATTACCATTCTGATTGCCCACCGCTTAAGCACCATCCTGCATGCCGACCGGATTTTTGTGCTGGAGCAGGGCAGTGTCGTAGAAGAGGGTCGCCATGAGGAACTGGTAAGCCGGAAAGGACTGTATTACGCCATGTGGCGGCAGCAAATCGGGGAACGCAAAGAGCTGATGCCCGCGTAAGTAATGGTTCGCATTACCCTACTCTTTTTTTGCAATAGCGATTAGTACCGCACCAGCCGCCATGAGCACAGCCCCGGCAATGACCTGCCAGTTGAGCTTTTCTTTCAGAAAAACAGCCGCCATAATCACGGCGAACACGAGGGAGAAATTGGTTAGAGGGGATACCTGCGAGGCATTGCCTATTTTTAAGGCGTAGAAGGAAAAGAGTGAAGAGAGACAGGTTAGTACACCCGCACTGGTTAAATAAATCCACACCCGGCGGTCGATACGGGAAACGTCGGGCAGGTTGCCCTGAAAAATGACGACGCCCCACGATACGGCCAAAATCAACACTGACTGAATGGCAAACGCCAGACTCGAATCGACGTTTTTAATTCCTGCTTTCGACAAAGTGACAACGGCACCGGCAGTTATGGCGGCTAGTAAAGCAAACACAATCCACATAAGGCTGAAGAAGTACGTACAGCCTATAAAGTAAAAAGTGAAGAGAAATGATTTAAAAATGCGTTGATTGATTGTAGACAATAGCCGCTATTTGCCTAATGGGCAAACGTAACCTGAACGGTTATTAGTCCTACGGCCAATGTAACGAGTGTGTTTTTTAACTTTATTAGCGACTGGAGAAGAGGAAGTTAACCTTCCGCTTCATACGCCAGGTAAGTAGTAGGGCTATTACGGCCATTACGCCTAGCCCATACGGCGCATAATAAGTCACTTGTTCCACACCCTTCGACACTCCATTGCCCTGGCCAGTGACCCGTTCAACCACCCAGGCGACGGCGGCCACAGCGGCCAATAAAGCACCCGTCAAACGCACCCCCCGGTAAGCGGGTGTCCGACTCAGCAACATAAGCCAGGGAATGGTTAGGGTAATGACCAGTAGCTGCATGAGTTCGATACCCAGATTAAAGCCCAGAATGCTAACGGCCATCGGACCAGCATCCAGGCGCAGGTTGGTCAGCGTATCGGCAAACGCTAAACCATGAATTAAGCCGAAGCCGACAGCAACCCATCCCTCACGGCCTGGGAATATGGGCCGCACGGCGTGCACCGCCGATACCAGAATGGATACGGCAATTAGTACCTCAATGGGTTGTCCAGGCAGTCGAACCAGGCTCAGGGCACCCATGAGCAAAGTAAGGGAGTGACCGATGGTAAACGCGCTGATAATCAATAGCAGTCGCTTCAGGCTATAGCGCGCACCACCAAACCGACTCCAACGGCCACCATTAACCAATAGCGGAGCCGGTAACAGGAGTACCAGCAAAAAAAGCAGATGATCGGTGCCCCCGGCAATGTGGCGTATCCCCAGTTCGACCATCGCCCGAAAGCCCGTCCAGACGCTGCCCTTTTCCAGGTTAACGGTAAGGGGCGGTATGCGGTTGTTGACAATATCCAGCTCAATAACGCCCACCTGAACCATAGTTTCTTCAGTCAATTGCCCGTTTGCCCAGTCCTGCCGAATAGACACTAGGATTTTATGCGTCACGACCTGATGCAGAACGGCATCGTAGTGGAGGACGAACCGCCGAACGTCCGCGCCAACCGGAGGCACGAGTCGAACTATCGCCCTTAGCTCACGATACGTACCGTTAATGGGGTTCTGCGTTTCCTGTACGGCTAAGGTATCCACCGACACAGCCCAGTTTTGGCCACCGGCGGTTTGAGCCCGAAGGTGTTGGAGCAGGTAGGTCCGCAGTGGAGAGCCAAGACGAGCTACTAACTGGGCAGATGAATCGTTGACAGCATGACCAAAGGCAGCCTGTAGCTCGTTGAGCGGAATTTGCACCTCGGCATCAATACGGGTGGCGTGAACGTTGAGCAGCACGACCGTATTAGGCATGGGGTGCGACCAGGATACGGCTGGCTGCAGGGATAAGAGAAAAATCATCAGCCATCCGGCCGGATGGCTGATGAGGGCAAACAGATACTTCACCAGGCGAAGATGTTTATGTAACGTAGTACCAGGCTCGCTGGTAAGCGCATTTGTGGTATTGACCAGGCTTTTTACGCCTGGATTGACTACTTAATTCAACCGGTTTCAGTCACCTTACAACCCGTTGTAATCACGCGTGTGATCGCGGAAGATCGTATGATAGTGAATCTGATTGCGAATGACTGCCCCAGACTGGCAAACAAACTCAATCCACACGCTGGGCCCATCAATCCGCGCATAATCGGCATTGACGGTCATGGTGGGGTTGTTGGAGTAGGCAATGTATGTCTGATCCAGTTCCTGCTGATAAATGGTGAGCAGGGCCTTCGCCGTGACGTCGTCGAGGTCATATACCCAGGGTTGAATGGCCGCCAGCACCAGCGCCTTTTGGGCGGCCGTCAATCCACCAACGGCCAGCCCCTGTTTAGTAGCCGGAAACTGTCCGTCTTTGTTGGGACCCAGCAGCACATCGCTAAACGTAGTACTTAGCTTAGCCGAAGCCAGTTGTGCTGCGGACAGGGAGGCCAGCATGGCCACCATGGCATCCCGTTCCTGATTGAGGGGGGCAAAGGTGGTTGTTCCCGACGTCCACTCTTTAGGCTCTATGCCCTGGTGGGACGGCGTACCGCTTACCACCACTCCGTTACTGAAGGTGATATTCTGGGCGTAGTGGTGCCCTCCGAACTGCAACATCCAGGTCCCCGTGTTGCTGGGCGTACCCAGAAACGCAATAATGTATTTGCCCGATGAGTACCCACTGCCCCCCGAGTAAGTCGTGGCCAGCACATCATCGGCGGCATTGATTTGAGTGAACTCGGCATACCCCTCATTAGCCATAGTACCCGATGCTGCCTGAATAACGACTTTGGCAGCCGCTAACTGCGTGGCACTTAAGGTACTGAATTCTATACCATTGCGTATGGATACACCCCCGGGTAAGTTGGACCACCTAATGGCGTTTGCTTTGGTAAGGGCTAATTGTACGGTGGTTTGCTGAGCCGTAGACAAGGTTGCCAGAAAGGCGTTCGCGGCCGCAACAATCGCCGTTATACTCCCCGTACCGGTCAGGCTGGTGTTGCTGCCGGGTGTGGTGGTTGAGGCCGATACGGGTAGGGAGAGTGTACAGGTCTGCCCACCGAAACTCAGGGCGAAGCCGGCCGTACCGCTACCGGAGGGGGTCCCGCTGATGGCGTAAGTTAGAGTACCCGTCCCGGTGGTCAGCGTACCCGCCTGTAAGGTGGCATTAAGACCGGTGACGCCGGTGGAAGCCAGGCCGGTTCCGGCCGCGTAGGCTACTCCGTTACCGCCCGTATACGGTACCGTGACCGTTCCGGTGTAGGCGGTGCCGCTCACGGCAGAAGCGGAAAACGTGGCAGAAGCGCAGGTAAGCGCCGTTAGGGTGGCCGTACTCGGGGTAACGACCGTATCGGTATCTTTTTTGCACGATTCAATGGTTGCCAGACCGGTTAGGCACACCATAGCCAGCAAACTACTAAAAATTGTCTTCGTCTTGTTCATTCGTTTGGTTCTTTTATATGAAGATACAGTACTCATTGCACACCAGTCGTTCCTGGACCCGCTTAAGTGACGAATGCCACTAATGTTGGGGTGAAACGCGGGTTGAATCGGTGGTTAACCAACAGGTGGTCCCGCAGCGCATCGCGGAGGAGACAGGTTCCAGAATATCCTCCTGCACAAACACGTTGTTCAGCCAGGCAATCAGCTCCGTTGAGCCGTTATCGACAGTCACCGAATCCGGGTCAGCGATACCCGCAGTCCGGGCGTTGAAACTGGGGTAATACGTTAAAGTGTAGGGCAGCTTCTTGTACAGACTGACCATGATAGCTGACGTCGGAAAATACGAGTTTACGGAAATACAGTATTCTTTTAGTCGGTCGGCGTTTTCGAAGTGGTCCGTCAGTGAGGCAATCGATGGACTATGAACCGCCTGTTTAGATAAAGTCAATTCAGGCGTGCGCACAGCGGGGGATTCAACACTAGTCATGGTAGATTGGGTTACGTTGGGTACCGGTTTGGCCATGCAGTACCGGTTAGTTATGGGTAATACGTCCCACCCGGAGGCTTCGTTGCGCAGGCGACCGACTTAGTGATGAATACGCCAAATGCTGGGGTGAAGGTGAACGGATAGGGCTTGTCGCCGGGGTTGGGGTTGGTGGCTTACGGGTGAATAAGGCTGCTGTACAGCGAGACTCCTTCGGCAAAATGAGCCGCTGGCTACCGTATTGACCAGTAGTTGTCAATCGGCTTAGGCCTTACTCCCAAAAAGTGCAAAGAAACTTTCCTCATAACTGCTGCCCAGGGGTATCTCTTCGCCCCCAATGGCAATGAGCTTGTTGCGGAAAAATTCAATTCGGCGAAGGGCAACAATATAGGAGCGATGCACCCGCACAAAGTCCGATGGCGGCAGTTTTTCCATCATAGCCTTCATCGTCAGCCGTACAACGACGGGCTTCTGGTTTTCCAGGTGAATTTTCAGGTAGTTGTCCAGGCCCTCAATGAACAAAATATCGTCCACCATCACCTTGACTAATCCATAATCAACCCGAAACAGCAGAAAAAGTAGCGGTCTGGGCTGATCGGTTGGCTGAAGTAGTTTCCGCTGGTCAGCGACCCGTTGTACGGCCTGCAAAAATCGTTCAAACGTGAAGGGTTTTAGTAAGTAATCGACCGCCTGTAGTTCGTAACTCTCAACGGCATATGCGCTATAGGCGGTCGTGAAAATAACCAGGGGTGCCGGTGCGCGCTCCTGGTCTGGAGTGGCTTCAACCGGCGTGGCCCGGCCTATCGCGGCCCGGTAAAAGTCCATACCGGACTGGGCTGGCATGTTAATATCCAAAAACAGCAGATCAACCGGATGCTCCGTTAGGTACCGGTGAGCCTCCAGGGTGCGCGTAAATGTCTTCTGTAAATGGACGAATTCAATCCGGTTGCAGAAAGCCTCAATGATCTCCAGGGCCGGTAACTCATCGTCCAAAGCAATGGCTTGTATTAGCATAAGGTAACTCGTAAATCAACGGTAAAATCGGTCGGCGTATCCTGAATGGCTAGTTGGTGAGCGTTCGGATACCGCAACCGCAGTCGCTCCCGGGCATTGGACAAGCCGATACCCGTTGCCGGTTCGAGCTGGCTGATGGGTACTTTCCTGTTAAATACACGCAAATGCAGCTGATCCCCGGCCACGGTCAGCTTAATGCGAATGATTGACTCCTGGTCGGGATTGACGCCGTGTTTAAAGGCATTTTCGATAAAGGATATCAACAATAGAGGAACGATGGACTGATGGTCAACGGGCCCCACGATGGTATAGTCGATCGTAACCGAATCTCGCAGCCGAGCCCGCTGCAGGTCAATGTAGTTGCGGATGTAATTGGTTTCGAGGGCCAGGGCTACTTTGTCCTGGTGGGCGTCACGGATTGTATACCGCAGAAATTCGGACAGCTTGACAATGGTCTCAGCCGTGCGGTCATCCTGGCGAAGGGCTAAGGCATAGATACTATTGAGCGTGTTAAATAGAAAATGGGGACTAATCTGCGCCTTTAATTGGTTTAACTCAGCCAGCAGTTTCTCGGATTCAACCTGTTTAAGCCGATTGGCGGTCTGCATAGAGACCGAGGCTAGGGTACTAACGCTGCCCAGCAGAAAGAAAATCGCGAGTTTAGCCCCCAAGGGGAGCGGGGCCAGAGGTCCGTATGGCAGCCCGGGCGGTGGGTTTGGGAGCGCCGACGGCCGGGAAGGAGACGACTGTCCGGGATAGGGCATGGGGGCGAACAAATTTTCTTTCCAGAATACCTGGCCTGCCCACCCCAGCAGGGTTGGTTCTTTGGGTGGTTTCAGAAACGCCCACTGCTCAACACGGTGCGATAGCCACACTATACCCACCAGACAGGTCAGCGTTACCACGCCGTATCGTGCGTACTGCTTTTCCAAATACCAGCGGGGCACCAACACCGTATGATTGGTATAGGCAAAGAGTAATAATAAAAAGTAGGTCAGCAGGTTCTGAATGAGGTGTTGACGGGGGTCAAGGGGGCTGAAGGCAATGGATTCGCTAGCAAGGTATAGAAACGGCAGGATCAATAAGGCGATGCCGACCAGCAGGGGTAAGCGGTAGTGGTTTATCCATTTTTTCATCGTTCGGCGTCAAACCAACAGAAGGTCTGTTGACAAACATAACGTTTCGATAACAACTCACTCGACAATAGTGGCGAAAACCTGTAATAGAGGGGTATATAAGTAGCTGCCAGCGATTGATTAGTATACGCCATTTCTACCCCTTTGCGTTAGCTACCGTCAGCAGGTTTGGCGTTTGATACCTGCATTAATTGCTTTTTCAATATCTTGCCATTGGGCATTAGTGAACTGGTACGCAGGAGTCAGCGCTGATACCTGAATTTACTTAATCAATTGACCACTGGCCAAATGAAATCATTTCTATTCGTTACCTCATTGCTACTGCTAACGCTGTTTCCAGTTAACGGGATTGCGCAACAAACTAACCAAAAAATACGGATACTGGTATTGACCGATATTGAAAATGAACCGGACGATGCTCAATCTCTGGTTCGTTTTCTGACCTACGTGAATCAATGGGATGTAGAAGGATTAGTAGCAACAACGTCGGTTCATCAGCAAAACCGGGTCGCGCCCGAACGAATCCGGCGGATTGTGGAAGCGTATGGCAACGTTCGGGACAACCTGCTTCTGCATGAAAAGGGCTATCCTGAAACAGCTTACCTGCTGAGTAAAATCAAATCAGCCGTTCCCAGGTACGGGATGAATGCAGTTGGTCCCGGGAATGATTCTGAAGGGTCAGAACACATCATCACGGTTGTCGATAAGTCCGATAACCGACCCGTTTGGCTACCCGTTTGGGGAGGGGCCAACTGCCTGGCACAAGCGCTCTGGAAGGTCCGCCAGACCCGAACGCCTGAAGCGGTTGACAAGTTTGTTGCTAAACTCAGGGTTTATACCATATCGGACCAGGACGATACCGGCCCCTGGCTTCGCCGGACATTCCCCAACCTGTTTTACATTGTTAGTCCTGGTTTTCATGACCGGGGCGGGTACGAACATTCAACCTGGCGGGGGATCAGCGGAGACGTGTTTCCATTCGCACCAGGCTTCGCCGGACCCGATTCCAGCCTTGTCAACAATGCCTGGCTGGATGCCAATATTCGGAAAAACCATGGGCCACTTGGCGCACAACACCCCCATACTGAGTATATTATGGAAGGTGATACGCCTAGTTTTTTTGGCTTAATCAATAACGGGTTAAGTGATCCTGAGCATCCAAATTATGGCAGCTGGGGTGGGCGCTACGAACTATATACCCCCAGAACGCGTAACTGGTTTTTAGAACCCGAAACCCGCCCCATCTGGACCGATGTGGAGGACCAGGTGCAGGGAATTGATGGTGGCTGGTACGAGAGTAACAAAGCAACCATCTGGCGGTGGCGTCAGGCGTATCAGAATGATTTTGCCGCCCGTATCGACTGGACTGTTAAACCGTTCAAAGAAGCCAACCATCCTCCCGTAGTCAAACTAGCCCATCCGAATGAGCTGCGCGCTAAAAGTGGCGAAAAAGTTCTGTTGAGCGGAGAAGGCACTACTGACCCTGATGGTGATAAGCTGTCGTATGAATGGCTCTTTTACCCCGAAGTCGGCACTTATACAGGATCCCGATTACCCGTTATATCGAACCGGAAGCAGCTGGTGGCCTCCCTTGTGGCACCGCGGGTCGATAAGCCGGAAACGATGCATTTTATTCTGGTTGTGACCGACAATGGAAAGCCTGCTTTGACACGGTATCAACGGGTTATATTAACAGTTTTCCCCTGACTACCGGCAACCGCCTGTAATCAGGGGAGAGTATGATCTGCGTATCGCTTCCGAACCTCAGCCGCGCTGTATCGAACAGGAAAAGGGTTTAGGCTTTCATCTGTGGCCGGGGCGCAATAAACAATGTCAACCAGGTACGGCGGGCCATTCGAAAGAAATACGGGGTCAGGAGTATAAGCGTCGGGATCAACCCAATCAGGTAGTAGTCCAGATCAACCTGTAACCACTGCACGAAAATAAAAAAGGTAAGCAATGAATAAAGGGTGTAAAAACCGTAGCTCACGAACATGGATGCCCAGTAGAAGCCAGGTTCGGGCATAAAATTTTCGCCACAATGCGGGCAATGCTCGTGCATTTTATCGAAGTCCTTACTGAATGCGCTCTTTTTGATAAAGAAATCACCCTGATGACAACGTGGACATTTGTTGACAACAATGCTGTATAATCGACTATTGGCTGACATGGCTCTTGAGCATTTACCGAGGCAATTTTGACCCCTTATCGACTGTTGCTCAGGCAGTTTTTACCTAACAAAGGTAGGTAGCCAATGAATTTTATAACGTAACAGATCAAGTTGTGTATGGTACAAATCAACGATTTGTCATCAATGCCTGCCGAAACGAGGCAGGTGTCTGTCCGGTATGTTTTCTGAAAAAACGAACAAAATAAGAGGAATCCCCGAAACCAAGGTGAAAGCCAATTTCCTTAACGGACTGGGCCGTGTGCGTTAACAGGCGCTGGGCTTCAATGATGATACGTTCGTGCAGGAGTTGACTGGCCGTTTTGCCCAGAATTTTTTTGCAGATGTGGTTCAGGTGATTAGGTGTCATATTCATCTGTTCTGCGTACGTACGAACTGCCTGGACGGTCAGAAACTGATTTTCAATCAGATGCTCATAGTGGCGAATTCGGTCGTAAAGGTGCGTATCGGTACCCGGTAATTGCTGATTGTAGAGTCGATTAGCCGTTTCAAGCAGGATATGCACAAACGACAGAAATACGTCGGCTCGGTTTGCCTGTCGCTGTTCGTACTCCTCGTAGGCATACGTAAACAAATCGCTGAAAAAGGTCTGCTGATCGCTTACCTCCAGTAACGGTTGGTGCTGATGGGAGTGAAAAAACGGGTACTGCTGGAGTCGATTACCAAAACGTCCCCGAAAAAAATTAGCATCGATGAACAGATTATAACCCCGGCTATCAGGCGATAAGGCCCAACTATGCACCTGACCGGGCGTCAGAAAATAAAGCTGATTTGACGCTATGGTGTAGGTCCGAAAATCAATCGTATGCGTACCACTCCCCTGGGCCAGCCACATAACCAGATAGAACGTGTGTGAATGTGATTTATCGATTCCCTTAAACTCCTGCACTAGTTTTTCCAGCCGGGTCATGTAGAAGAACGCATCCGGCTCATGACGGGGAAACGACTGAATTTTATAGACGGGAACCGAAAATGACATGAGGTACGAAACAATGAGTTGCCGGGGTCGAAGTTAATGAATACAGGCATGAGAACAGTAACCAGGTTGGTGGAGGAAACCCGGCAAAACGCCGATGTTGGGAAATACTCTGTTTATTCGTTTCATGGCCGTAGCTGTATTGGAATCAATCATACAGGAGTGATTGTATTTGCGTGCTTCAATTCGGTTTGGCCATTATTGCAACCAGAAACCGGTTTTTCAGGATGAGTTGGACGCTTTAAAGCCTGACTTCTGTGCGTAACTTCTTATATTGGGTGCCGTAATGTACTGCTCATGCCCAGCGAAAACCCGTCACTCAAAAAAGTATTGACACCCGTTCACCTGTGGGCCATTGGTGTAGGTCTGGTGATATCAGGCGAATATTTCGGCTGGAATTATGGATGGGAAGTGGCTGGAACGGTGGGACTGCTGATTGCCACACTCTTCATCATTATCCTGTACATCACCTTTATTTTCAGTTTTACTGAACTCACAACGGCCATCCCGAATGCGGGCGGGCCGTTTTCGTACGCGTTGCAGGCGTTCGGCCCATTTGGCGCGCTGGTGGCCGGGTACGCCACCCTGATTGAGTTTCTGTTTGCCACCCCCGCCATTGCGCTGGCGCTGGGTAGTTATGTCCATTTTCTGTACCCGGCCGTACCCGTGGTGTGGTGTTCGGTGGGGTCGTTTGTGGTCTTTACGGCAATCAATCTATTGGGTATCAAAGAAGTGGCCTGGTTTTCGCTGATTATCACCCTCATCGCCATTGCCGAACTGCTGGTTTTCGTCGGCGTCGTGTATCCGCACACCCGTTTCGACACCTTTATGCATAACCCCATGCCCTTTGGCTGGTCGGGGGTGTTTGCGGCACTGCCCTTTGCTATCTGGCTGTTCGTTTGTCTGGAAGGTATTGCCATGGTGGCGGAGGAAGTAAAAGAAGGTAAAAATGTCATTGCCAAAGGCTACATCTCAGCAGTGCTGACACTGGCTTTTCTGGCTCTTACCGTCATGATTAGCGTGGGTGGCGTCACCAACTGGGAAAACCTCGACCACCTCGATTACCCCATGCCCGAGGCCGTCGCTATCGTACTGGGACGGCAAAATCCACTCACCAAATTCTTCACCAGTGTAGGGCTCTTTGGATTGATTGCGTCGTTCCACGGCATTATCATCAGCTATTCCCGGCAGATTTTCGCCCTGGCCCGTGCGGGGTATCTGCCGCATGGCTTATCAACCGTAAGCCCCAAGCGGCAGGTACCGTACCGGGCGTTGCTGGCCGGGGCCATTTTTGGCATGCTGGCTCTTGTGAGTCTGGATACCAGCAAATTGGTTATCCTGTCAACCATTGGGGCCGTAGTGGTTTATATCATCAGTATGTTATCGTTGTTTCGGCTCCGGCAAACCCAGCCTAACCTGCCCCGCTCGTTCAAAGCTCCTTTTTACCCCGTATTTCCGGCTATTGCGCTGGGCATGGCGGTTGTGACGCTGGTAGCGATGGGTTATTTTTATAGCGAGTTAAGCGGGTTATTTATTGCTGGCTTCGGCGTGATTGCCGGTCTGTTTTATGCCTCGGTTCGCTACCGAAAGCAACGGCAGGGGCAGCAAACGGACGTACTTTAAACGCGTAGCGTTGTTATACGCCAGTAAGTTCCTCCCTATTGGGTATGAGATGGGGTAAAACCAGTTACTTAATTCATTGTAACCACCTGACAATGGGGTATTCCTGTACCATCGGCCACTTTACCTATCGCTTTGCCGACCTGAAAACGGTGCTGGCAAAGGCCAGTCCATTGCGGTCGGGCGATGGTCTGGCGGGGCTGCTGGCGGAGAGTTATGAAGAGCGCGTGGCGGCCCAAACTGCCCTGGCCGATGTACCACTCACCCAGTTTCTGAATGAGGCCATCATCCCCTACGAAACCGACGACGTTACCCGCCTGATTATCGATACGCACGATGCCGCTGCGCTGGCTCCCATCAGCCACTTCACCGTGGGCGAACTGCGCGACTGGCTGCTGAGCGACAATGCCGATACCGACACATTACGGGCACTATCGCCCGGACTGACGCCCGAAATGGTGGCTGCCGTGTCTAAGCTGATGCGGAATCAGGAGTTGATTCTGGTCGCGAAAAAGATTCAGGTAGTAACCCGATTCCGCAATACGGTGGGTTTACCGGGGCACCTGTCTGTTCGGTTACAGCCCAATCATCCCACCGACGATGCCAAAGGAATAGCCGCCAGCATTATCGACGGATTACTCTACGGCAGTGGCGACGCCATGATTGGCATCAACCCCGCCACCGATAGTCCGGCCACAACTGCGCGTTTGTTGCACATGCTGGATGAAGTTCGGGAACGTTTCGCCATCCCCACCCAAAACTGCGTGCTCAGCCACATCACTACCACGCTGGAACTCATCAACCACCAGGTACCGGTCGACCTGATTTTTCAATCCATCGCTGGTACGCAGCAGGCCAATGCCAGTTTTGGCGTTACCTTGCCCTTATTGCAGGAAGCCTACGAAGCAGGGCTTTCCCTAAATCGGGGTACGCTGGGCAACAACCTGATGTATTTCGAAACGGGGCAGGGCAGTGCGCTTTCATCGGGCGGGCATCATGGGGTCGACCAGCAAACCTACGAGGTGCGGGCCTACGCCGTGGCCCGGCATTACAATCCCTTTTTGGTCAACTCGGTGGTTGGGTTCATTGGCCCCGAGTACCTGTTCGATGGAAAGCAGATTATCCGGGCGGGACTGGAAGACCACTTCTGCGGCAAACTGATGGGCCTTCCGATGGGGATGGACGTTTGCTACACCAACCACGCCCAGGCCGACCAGGACGATATGGATACGCTATTGACGCTCCTGGGCGTGGCCGGTGTCAATTTCATTATGGGCGTTCCCGGTGCCGACGATATTATGCTTCACTACCAGTCTACGTCGTTTCATGATGCGTTGTATCTGCGTCGGGTACTGGGTCTTCGTCCGGCTCCCGAATTTGAGGAGTGGCTGCTGCGACAGCGAATTATCGATAATCAGGGAAATCGGCTATCCGGCGGCCTTCAGAAACAACTTTACGCAGCCCTTCTCCCACCATGAGCGAGCAAAAAAAGACGGGGCTGGAATCCGATGAGTGGGACGCGCTGAAAGCCTATACCGACGCCCGGATTGCACTGGGGAAAACGGGTGTTTCCATTCCGCTTCGGGAGTCGCTACTGTTCCGGTTAGCCCACGCCCACGCCAAAGACGCCGTTTACTCCCGGTTAAACATAGCCCGGTTGGAGGCAGACCTAGCGTCAACGGGTTTGCCAATGTATTCCGTTCATAGTCAGGCCGAAAACCGGGATATATACCTTCAACGACCCGATTTAGGTCGGCTATTGGATGAATTATCGACGAAACGGTTGCAGGACATCAACAGCGCACCCGCTGATATTTGTCTTATCGTGGCCGACGGTTTATCGGCTACGGCTATTCACAAAAACGCGGGGCCGGTAGTTACGTTGCTGGTTGAGCAGGTTCGAAAAGCCGGGTATTCACTAGCTCCTATCGTGCTGGTCGAGCAGGGGCGGGTCGCCATTACCGACGCCATCGGCGAGTTATTGCGGCCCCGGCTGGCTATTATGCTGGTCGGCGAGCGGCCGGGCCTGAGTTCCTTCGACAGCATGGGGGCGTACATTACCTACGCCCCCCAACCAGGCCTGACCGACGAGCGCCGGAACTGCCTGTCCAACATTCGGGAGCAGGGCTTAACACACATTATGGCAGTCAATAAGCTCATGTATATTATCCAGTCCGCCTTCCGATTGCAGCTAACGGGGGTAGCGTTGAAAGACAACGGTGGGCTGTTGGAATAGGTAGCTTTGTTGCCAGCCCGGTCTCCAACCGGAAGAATAAATGCTACATTACTAACACTTTAATGTATATGTTATACGCCGGTCGGAGACCGGCGTATGATAGAATGACTAAAGTATTCTTCGCACTCGAATAGTGGCAAAACCTACCGCTTCTTCCGGCCAGAATAATGCCTTGATTTATTTGCCCTATCAGGGTTTTCCGGTTTCGGGGCACCCAGCAATCGCTCGGCCAGATCGGGCCGGTTGAGTTTGGCCAGCCGGTTTCGAATCCAGTTTTTGTACTCGGGTTTGTACCAGAAAAAGTAGTTGTTCTGGGTCTGCTTCTCTTCCCGTGTCTTGGCCGTTTTGACTGGTTTCAGCGTATAAGGGTGAACACCGGAGTAATAAATAACTTCGGCTACCGTCATGGGTGTGGGCGTGAAGTCCTGTACCTGCTCCAGCTCAAAACCCAGGTCTTTGGTTTCGGCAGCCAGATTAGCCATGTCCTGCTCCTCGCAGCCGGGGTGCGACGAAATGAAGTAGGGAATCAGCGGCTGCTTCAGATTGTGTTTCTCCTGAATCTTGTCATACTTCTGCTTGAACAGCTTGAAATACTTGAACGACGGTTTCCGCATTACCCGCAATGTATCATCCGACGTATGTTCGGGGGCTACTTTCAAGCGGCCCGATACGTGGCGCGTAACCAGTTGCTCCATGTACTTGTCGTGGTTACCGTCGGCGTTGTTCTTGTTAAAATCATCGACCAGCAAGTCGTACCGAACGCCGGAGCCAACGAACGCTTTTTTGATAGCGGGATTCGCATCGACCTTCTTGTACAACTCCGTCATGGGCTTGTGCGAGGTGTCGAGGTTGGAACAGATAACCGGGTGAATGCAGCTTGGGCTCTGGCAACGGGCACAAATGGACTCGTCTTTGCCCTTCATCTTGTACATATTGGCCGATGGGCCGCCCAGGTCCGAGATGTACCCTTTAAACTCCGGGTGCTTCGTAATCTCATCCACCTCTTTCAGCACCGACGCTTCGCTCCGCGAGGCCACAAATTTACCCTGGTGGGCCGATATGGTGCAGAAACTACAGCCGCCAAAACACCCCCGGTGCATATTGACCGAGAACTTAATCATGTCGTAGGCTGGAATGGGTCCCCGTTTTTTGTACTTCGGGTGGGGTAAACGCGTATAGGGCAGGTCGAACGACTTATCAATTTCGGCCTCCTCCATCGTCTTGAACGGCGGGTTAATCACCAGCACCTGCTCCCCTACTTTCTGGAGAATCCGGTTCGCCTGCCACTTATTCGACTCGACTTCAACAATTTTAAAATTAGCCGCGTATTTAATTTTGTCGGCCAGACAAACCTCGTGGCTCGCCAGTTCAACCGAATCCCAGTTGTTATAATCACGTAACGGGGTGTGGGCATCGTGCATGAAAGCCACCTGATTGATGTTTTGCATGGACGAAAATGGAACCCCCTTGCGCGCCAGTTTCAGGATTTCGCGCAGGGGTTGCTCACCCATACCGTACACCAGCATATCGGCCCCGGCATCGACCAGGATGGACGGCATTAACCGGTCCTGCCAGTAATCATAGTGCGTAACCCGGCGTAGGGAAGCCTCGATACCACCCAGTAGCACCGGCACATCGGGATACAGTTCTTTCAGGATTTTAGTGTAGACTATTGTCGCGTAATCGGGCCGGAAACCCGCTTCGCCACCGGGCGTGTAGGAGTCGTTGGAGCGCAGGCGTTTGTTGGCCGTGTAATGGTTGACCATCGAGTCCATACAACCTGCCGTAACACCGAAAAAGTACTTTGGCTTACCAAATTTCTTGAAATCCCGAAGGTCATCTTTCCAGTTGGGCTGGGCAATAATGGCCACCCGAAACCCCTCACTCTCCATGATACGACCAATTACAGCGGTGCCAAAAGCAGGATGGTCGACGTAAGCATCGCCCGAAACGAGAACGATATCAACTTCGTCCCAGCCACGTTTCTCAACTTCTTTCATCGTGAGCGGCAACCAGTCGGTAAGGGGTCTTTCAATCATGAGTACGTAAGGTTATGTACCAGAAAAACAGCGAATCGGCGAAATGATTCATTAGCAGGTCATTTATCCTATGCTGTCAGTAAAACAAAATGACGATTATTCAGAGTAGTCGCCTATCAAAGCCATACCGGCGTTACAGAATTAGCCCGGGAAAGAGTATAAATGCATCCCGTACCAGCAATTTCAGGGAATAATCAAGCCTGATTTTGCCCAAAACTTATTCAGACTGACCCTGGCTCCTGTTTGCCCATTACGCTCAACCGGGTAGCCTGCTCTCTGAACTGCCGGGGCGATACGCCCAGTTGCTTTTTGAACAGGCGGGAGAAATAACTAATATCATCGAAGTTCAGCAGGTACGAAATCTCAGAAATAGAATAGGAAGAATGGTGCAGATACCGCTTCGCTTCCAGCAGGATGGCTTCCTGAATCGTCTGCAACGTCGATTTACCCACTACCGACCGGCATACCCGATTCAGGTGAACCGCGGTAATGCCCATCAGGCGGGCGTAATCAGTTATGGTCAGCCGATGCAGTAGGTTTTCTTTCAGAAGCTGCTGGAATTGCCGGAAATACTGAAGACTCCGGTTGTCAACGGCCAGTGCATCAGCCGCCTGCCGGTGAACCACCCGATACACGTTAACCAGCAGTAAACTCAAACAGGCTTGTAGCGAGACCATACGCTCGGGTAAATTGGCATACAATTCCGTGTGCACCTGCCAGGCCAGAGCGGCTAGTTGCCTGAAAGTCTCCGGGTCCTGACTGGCCCGAATCAACTGCATCCGACCCAGTTCCAGCAGCACAGCTGGCGAGTTGCGAAACAGGGCTTCCGGATAGGAATCGGCCAGCGAAATGACAACCCCTTTCACATCCGGACTAAATACGTACCCGTGCAAAACGTCCACCGGCATGGTAATCAGGCAGGGTTCTTTCAGCGTGATAGTTTGCGAACCTGCCGTAAACGCAGCCTCCCCGGCTTCGATCAGTACGATTTGAACTAAGTTGGTATGGATGTGCGGACTGATTACCCAGCCGTACTGTTTGCACCGGGTTTCGTGTAGTTCACTATGCACAAAATCTGGCAGACGCGGTTCGTATTTCTCCCCGTAAAGGCCGTAAGCAGCTAATGTAGTATCCATAAGGGCGGGCAATTTATCCATCGTATCACTACTTTCTCTTCTTTACCATGTTTGTATTAGACAAAATAGCGATCAACCGGATTACGGCAGCAGGTTACTCACCCAAAATTTATCATTTAAAACTGATAATAATCAGCCACTTACGATGAACGAGTTCAATCTGCCGCCCAAATTAAAAATAAGTAAATTTTATCTGTTTTTAGTTATGTTTGTTTTGTGCTAGTCTTTTGTCCGATTTGCCAAGTAATGCCGCACCCAAACCAATACATTTACAAAACACAAGCAGGCGCTTTCTTTTAAGCAACTACGTCGCCCTGCTAAACCTACCTTTCGGAGAATAATTACCCGTATGGAAGCCTTGAATAAAACATCCCTGCCCCCGTTAGCAGCACCGGTATCCAGCGCCGACGTTCATCCACCGCACCTGTCGCCCGCTTATAAATCGACCATTCTGCGTAGCCCGACCCAACCGCTCATGCCGGTACGGGAGTTGATTCGCGATTTGAGTATGCCAGTTTTTGGTCAGTCGGTGCTGCGCGAATTTGATAACGACCTGACCAAAAACGCCCGCATCAACGGCGAACCAATCGGCGAGCGTATCAAAGTAGCCGGTCGGGTGCTGGATGAAACGGGGCGTCCCCTGTCCAATGTGCTCATCGAACTATGGCAGGCCAATTCGGCGGGTCGGTACGTTCACAAAGCCGAAATTCACGACGCCCCCCTGGACCCTAATTTCCTGGGCGGAGGACGCGTGCTGACGGATGCCGATGGCAACTACGCCTTTCATACGATCAAGCCGGGTGCTTATCCCTGGGGAAATCATTACAACGCCTGGCGGCCGAATCACATCCATTTTTCCGTAATTGGGCATCAGTTCGAACATCGACTGGTTACCCAGATGTACTTCCCCGGCGACCCGCTGTTTGACTACGACCCGATTTTCCAATCGGTTCCGCAGCACGCCCGCGAGCTGTTGATTGCCAAATTCCGGATGGACTGGACCGAGGCCGAATTTGCCCTGGCCTACCAGTTCGATATCGTTCTGAATGGCCGCCACAAGACCCCCTTTGAGTAATGGAACAGCTACGACAAACACCGTCCCAAACAGTCGGACCTTTTTTTGCTTATGCCCTGACCGCCGAGCAGTATGGCTATCCCTACGATAGTTTGATGAATCATACACTGGTTAGCCTCGATACACCCGGACAGCGAATTGTTGTGACGGGGCAGGTATGGGACGGTGCGGGAGCAACCATTTCCGATGCCGTGGTTGAACTCTGGCAGGCCGACGCGCAGGGTCATTACCGCACGGCACCCATTGAAGGTAATACCGCTACCCATACCGACCGGGGCTTTCTGGGTTTTGGTCGGGTGGGAACGGGTACGCTGCCCGGCCATCGGTACCAGTTTACAACCCTCAAGCCCGGTGCCACAGGCGAAGGGTCGGCCCCCCACATAAACGTTATGCTGATGATGCGCGGCTCATTACGGAATCTGTACACCCGTCTGTACTTTGCCGATGAACCGGAAGCCAATGCCCAGGACATCCTGTTAAACGCCGTTCCGGCCGAACGGCGGGCCACACTGCTGGCTCACCGGAAAGAGGTGAATGGCGAAATTCGCTACATCTTCGATATTCATATGCAGGGGTCGGACGAAACCGTATTTTTCGAACTCTAACCGGAGCGGATTCGTACCTTGCCCTTCACTTAGTATCCAGACGATGCTCGCTGACCTGATTTTCTCTACCCCACCGATTGAGACTGTTTTTTCGGACGCAACGGAACTACGGCTTATGCTGGCTTTTGAATCTGCACTGGCCACGGCTCAGGGGATAGCGGGCGTTATCCCCGCAGAAGCGGCAGCGACTATCGCCGACATTTGTCGGCAAACCAACTGGGACACGGAATCCATACGACAACAGACGCTGCTGGCGGGTAACCCGGCTATCCCGTTTGTTTCGGCACTGAAAGAGCGGGTACGTCAGGAACATCCCGAAGCTGTTCACTATGTTCATCAGGGAGCTACCAGTCAGGATGTTATCGATACGGTGCTGATGATGCAGTTGAAGCAGGGATTGGTGCAATGTCAGGCTGATCTTAACCAGCTAACCAACCAGTTGGCGATTCTGGCTAAAGCCCATGAACATACACCCATGATGGGGCGAACGCTGCTCCAGCAGGCACTGCCCATCACCTTTGGCGACAAAGTAACGGGCTGGCTGGATGGATTACTACGGACGGCTGAACGGGTAAAGCGTGTTGAAAACGAGTGTATCGAGATTCAGTTGGGTGGTCCGGTAGGCAATAGCGTTTCGCTCGGTGAACGCGGTTCCGCCATTCGGGCGCGGATGGCCGAACTACTGGGAGTAGGCAATACGCCCTATGCCTGGCACACCCAGCGCGACCGGCTGGCCGACATAGCCGCAACGCTCGGCATCCTGAACGGGTCACTGGGAAAACTGGGCAACGACATTATCCTGCTCATGCAAACCGAAGTGGGGGAAGTTCGGGAGGGTGCCGCCGACGGTAAAGGCGGGTCGTCGTCCATGCCGCACAAGCGCAACCCCGTTAGCAGTACGTTTATGGTTGCCATTGCGCACCGCACGCCCGGCCTGGTGGCGAGTATGCTGGGCGCTATGGTACAACCGCACGAGCGGGCGGCCGGTGCCTGGCATAGCGAGTGGCCCGTTATGCGCGACCTGGTTCGGCTAACAGCGGCTAACCTGTCCCATGCCAACGAATTAATCCGTACCCTTGAGGTGGATACAGAACGAATGAAGCAAAATAGTACCGTACCTGACTGACCCCATGCCTGAAAGAAAAATCAACGGAAACCGGATGCATTACCAGCTCGACGGCCCGGCACAGGGACCAGTACTGGTATTTTCCAATTCCCTGGGGGCTGACCTAACCATGTGGGATGCCGTGGTGAACCAGTTAACTCCTTCGCTCCGGGTACTGCGGTACGATACAAGGGGGCACGGCCAGACGCCCGCTTCGGTCGGACCCGTTACCATAACCGATTTGGGAACGGATGTCGTTGCTTTGCTGGATGCACTATCCATTCCACGGGTAATTTTTTGCGGACTATCGATGGGCGGTTTAATCGGCCAATGGCTGGCCATTCATCACCCGGAACGCATCGACAAGCTGATTCTCAGCAATACAGCCGCTAAAATCGGTACGCTGGATAGTTGGAATGAACGCATAGAAACCGTTAGCCAACACGGAGTTTCGGCCATTGCCGATGCCGCCCTGGACCGCTGGCTTACCCCCGAATATAGCCGAAACAATCCCGATGTGCGCACCCGCCTGCTCAATCAGTTCAAGGCCACCACAAAGACGGGGTATGTGGCCTGCTGCATGGCCATCCGGGATGCCGATTTCCGGGAGACTATCCGGCGTATCAACGCGCCAACTCTCGTGATAACGGGAACGCAAGACCCGGTAACGACCGTATCTGATGGGCAATTTATGCAGGATGCTATTCCCAATGCCCGGCTGGTTGAACTACCCGCTGCTCACCTGTCGGCGGTTGAAGTGGCCGACGCTTTTGCCCGTACCCTGAACACGTTTTTGGCCGATTCCGAACTCTCTCCAAATCAGCCTGCGTACGAAGCTGGTATGGCCGTGCGCCGGGCCGTACTGGGCGATGCGCACGTAGACCGGGCCAACGCGGGCATCACCGACTTTACGGCTGATTTCCAGGATTTCATTACCCGCTACGCGTGGGGGGAAATCTGGACGCGCCCCGGTTTATCCCGGCATCAACGCAGTCTGATCACGCTGGGTATGCTCATTGCGCTGAACCGCGAAACCGAATTCAAAATGCACGTTCGGGCCGCCCTTAACAATGGGGTTACACCGGACGAAATAAAGGAGGTAATTATGCACTCGGCTCTATATTGTGGTTTACCAGCCGCTAATGCGGCTTTTCACGCGGCCAGCGAAGTCCTTAACAATACCGACGAATGAACCATCACACGCAGGTAGGTATCATCGGAGCCGGGCCGTCGGGTCTGTTGCTCGCGCAACTGCTGCATACACAGGGCATCAACTCGGTGGTGCTGGAAAACAGACCGCGTCAACGGGTCGAAAGCCGACAGCGGGCGGGGTTACTCGAACAAAACACCGTCGACCGGCTCCGGCAGGCAGGTGCCACCGACCGGCTCGACCGCGAAGGACTCGTGCACGATGGGGTTATCCTGAGCTACAATGGCCACCGGCACCGCATTGACCTGGCCCACCTGACCGGCGGCTCCCGCGTTACGATTTACGCCCAAACGGAGGTAGTCAAAGACCTGATTCAACTACGCCTGCATGAGGATGAGCAGTCTATTTTGTTTGAAGCCGAAGCCACCGCCATCGATGGGCTGGACGGGTACGCGCCCGCCATCCATTACACGCATCAGGGCGAAAACCACACGCTCATCTGCGATTTTGTAGCGGGCTGCGACGGGTTTCACGGCATTGCCCGGCAGGCGATTCCGGCTCATTTGACCACTACTTATGATAAAGTTTACCCGTACTGCTGGCTGGGTATCCTGGCCAAAGTTCCACCCTCCACCGATGAATTAATCTATGCCTATCACGACCGGGGCTTTGCCCTGCACAGCATGCGTTCGCCCGAAATATCCCGGCTCTACGTGCAGTGCGACGTGACGGATACGCTGGACGACTGGCCCGACGAGCGGATCTGGGCTGAACTCCAGCTTCGGCTGGGAACCGCCGGGTGGACATTAGCAGAAGGGCCGATTCTGGAAAAAACCATTACCCCCATGCGTAGCTTCGTGAGCGAACCCATGCAGTTCGGCCGGCTTTTTCTGGCGGGCGATTCGGCCCATATCGTCCCCCCAACGGGTGCCAAAGGACTGAACATGGCCGTTGCCGACACGGGCTACCTGTTCGATGCACTCATGCGCTGGTATCAGGCCGGAAGTTCGTTGGAGTTGGATGCCTACACGGCGGGCTGCATGCGTCGGGTGTGGCGGGTGCAGGAATTCTCCAACTTCATGACGGATATGCTGCACCGTGATTCAACCAAATCATCCTTCGATGCGCATTTGCAGGCATCCCGATTCAATCAATTAGTCAATAGTGAAGCCGCTTCAACGGTTATAGCCGAAAACTACGTGGGTCTTGCAGCCAGCTGGGCGACAGGGGTAACGGGTAGTGAGCACGGACAATCAACAACATTTCACGCATGAAAACAGTACCCATAGTAACGCTGGAACAGGCGGCTGCACTGGTAAAAGACGGCGATACACTCCTACAGGGCGGATTTGGCATGACGGGCAACCCGGTTCACTTGATGCACGCACTGGCCGAAATCGGCACAAAAAACCTCACGTTCGTCGGTAATAATGTGGGCGAAGTAGGCATGGGGGGCGGGCGTTTGCTACGGAATGGGCAGATACGCCGGATGATTGGGTCGTTTTTCACCTCTAACCCCGACGCCGTGAAAGCCGCCCAGAGTGGTCAGGTGGCGTATGAACTACTGCCGCAGGGAACCCTGGCCGAAGCCATCCGGGCGGGTGGAGCGGGCATCGGTGGGTTTTACACCCCTACCTCGGCGGGAACCCCGCTGGCCGATGGACGCGAGACGAAGGTTATCGACGGGGTGGAGCAGGTATTTGTCAAAAGTATCCGGGCCAACGTCGCCTTTATCCGGGCCTGGCGGGCCGATACAGCGGGTAATCTTCAGTACCGCATGACCGAAAATAACTTCAACAAGGCAATGGCGACAGCCGCCGATACCGTTATCGTTGAAGTAGAGGAAATTGTTCCCGTTGGGCAGATTGCGCCGGAAAATGTCCACACGCCCGGCTGCTTTGTCGATTATCTGGTACAGGCAACTCTGACGCTGGCCGATCTGGGTAGTTCGGCGTCGGTTTCGACATCCAAAAAAGTGGACGAACTCCGGATGAACATGGCCCGACGGGCACTGGCCGAACTCAAAAAAGGCGATGTGGTCAACCTGGGCATCGGTATTCCAACGCTGGTGGCCGACCTGATTACCGACGAACACAGTATTTTGCTGCACACCGAAAACGGGATGCTGGGTGTTGGTCCCGTCCCAGCCGATGGCGGAGGGGCGATGCATTATCCGGTAAACGCCGGAAAAATTCCGGTGACAGCCCTGAAAGGAAGCAGCTATTTTGACAGTGCTGAATCCTTCGCCATGATTCGGGGAGGCCATATCGACGTAGCCATTATGGGCGGGCTGGAAGTAGACGAAGCGGCCAATCTGGCTAACTGGGCCGTTCCGGGTAAACCCCTGCTGGGGGTGGGTGGAGCAATGGACCTGGCCATAGGAGCGAAACGCCTTATTATTACTATGACCCACACCAATCCCGATGGGTCGTCCAAGATTGTTCCTTATTGTACGCTACCCCTCACGGCAACGGGCGTAGTGAGTATGATTATCACAGACTTAGCCGTATTCGCCTATCCAGATGGTAAATTAACCTTGATGGAGTTAATGCCCGGCGCTACGCTGGACGATGTACGCGCCAAAACAACAGCAATGTTCAACGAGTGAAAGAACGAATGAGTGAATGATTAGTAATGCGTCAGCAATTCTTTCACTCTTTCGCTCATTTACTCTTTCGCTCTTTCATCCTATGACCGACGCTTATATTATTGACGCCATCCGCACCCCGATTGGGAGTTTTGGCGGGAGCCTGTCGACCGTTCGGGCCGATGACCTGGCGGCTATGCCCATCAGGGAATTGCTCAACCGGAATCCCAGCCTTCCGCCTGATATGATTGAGGATGTGATACTGGGATGCCACAATCAGGCGGGGGAAGATAACCGGAACGTGGCCCGCATGGCGCTGCTGCTGGCGGGCCTGCCGTACACCGTGCCGGGCGAAACCGTCAACCGGTTGTGTTCATCTGGGATGTCGGCGGCAATCCATGCCAACCGGGCTATCCGGGCGGGTGATGGAGAGGTATTCATTGCCGGTGGTATGGAGCACATGACCCGTGGGCCCTGGGTGATGTCTAAATCATCGAAGCCCTTTGGCAACGACGCGCAACTCTTCGATTCCAGTTTCGGCTGGCGGTTCGTTAATCCCAAAATGCAGGACATGTACGGGACCGAAGCGATGGGCGTGACCGCCGAAAACCTGGTTGATATCTACCACGTTAGCCGTGAAGACCAGGATTTATTTGCGTACAATTCCCAGCAGAAAGCCGCCCGCGCCCAGCAGTCGGGCCGGCTGGCAATGGAAATCATGCCGGTCGAGATTCCGGCTCGAAAAGGGCCACCAACGCTGTTTACCACGGATGAGTTTGTGAAGCCGAATACGAGTCTGGAGGTACTGGCAACCCTCAAACCGGCTTTCAAAAAAGGGGGCAGCGTTACGGCGGGTAACGCGGCTGGCCTGAATGACGGGGCCGCGGCCATACTGATTGCCACGCAGGATGCCGCCAACCGGTATCAGCTAACGCCCAAAGCGCGTATTGTTACCTCGGCGGTGGTGGGTGTGGAGCCGCGCATCATGGGCATTGGCCCCGTTTCGGCCACGCAGAAAGCGTTGAAGAAAGCGGGCTTAACGCTGGACGATATGGACGTTATTGAACTCAATGAAGCCTTTGCTGCCCAGTCGCTGGCCTGCACCCGGGCATTGGGACTAGCCGACGACGATTCACGCATCAACCCAAACGGGGGAGCTATTGCGCTGGGGCACCCGCTGGGTATGTCGGGAACGCGGTTGATTCAGACGGCCATGCTCGAACTCCAACAGCAACAAAAACGCTATGCGCTGGCTACCATGTGCGTCGGCGTTGGCATGGGCTACGCGGTCATTATCGAACGGGTCTAAAACCGGGTAGGGCACTCATCGCAACCCCAGCATGGTAATCGCGTTTTCTTTCAGAATCAGCGGTTTTACCTCGTCTTTAAAACCGGCTACCTCGAAATCCTTCATCCAGCGTTCGGGGGTGATGAGTGGAAAGTCGGTGCCGAAGAGCATTTTGTGCTTCAACTGGGTGTTAGCGTACTGCACTAACTGGGGTGGAAAATACTTCGGCGACCAGCCGCTCAGGTCGATGTATACGTTGGGTTTGTGCATACACACCGATAACGCTTCGTCCTGCCACGGCCACGACGGATGGGCAATGATGATGGGTGAATCCGGGAAGTCGATGGCCACATCGTCGAGGTGAATGGGGTTGGAGTACTCCAGCCGTAATCCTCCCCCACCCCGCACCCCCGACCCGAAGCCCGAATGCCCCGAATGAAACAGCATCGGCAGTCCGGCTTCGGCAATCACTTCGTAGAGGTGATAGGCCATGCGGTCGTTGGGGTAAAAGCCCTGCACGGTCGGGTGGAATTTGAACCCCTTCACGCCAAAATCATCAATGAGCCGCCTGGCTTCTCGGGCACCCATCCGGCCCTTGTGCGGGTCGATGCTTGCGAAAGCAATCATCACATCGGGGTTGGCTAGGGCGGCTTCGGCCACTTCTTCGTTTGGAATCCGTCGCCGACCCGTTTCGTGTTCGGAGTCGATGCAGAACATAACGAAGGCCATACGCTGCTCCCGGTAATACGCAATTGTTTCCTCAATGGTGGGCCGGTGACTCGACTTAAAATACTTCGCAAAAGCGGCATCGAACTCCGGTCGATAATCGTCGTGGGGTTGCCGACACGATACTTCGGCGTGGGTATGTACGTCGATGGCCACCAGCGCATCAAGGTTCAGGCCGGATTTGGCCGGGGTTGCGGTGTTCATAATTTCCAGTTATTGAGTAACAACCTTTTTTTGTCGTTCCTCCTACGGTCGGAATGACAAAAAAAGGTTGAATAATATGGTTGCTAATCGCCCCAGACGGTCCGGGCGGTGTCGACAACGAGTTCGAGTTTGCGCCACTGGTCATCCATCGTCATAGCGTTGCCGTGGTGCGTGCTCGAAAAACCACACTGCGGACTCACGCCCATGTTAGCCAACGGCATATACTGAGCGGCTTCTTCGATGCGCGTAATCAAATCGGCTTTTGTCTCCAGCGTCGGTACTTTCGACGATACGATACCCAGAATCACCATTTTGTTGTCCGGCACAAAGCGCAGCGGGGCAAAATCCCCCGACCGTTCGTCGTCGTATTCCAGAAAATAAGCATCTACGTTGATCTCGCTGAATAATACCTCAGCCACGGGTTCGTAGCCGCCTTCGGCAAACCAAGTACTCCGGTAATTGCCCCGGCAGAGGTGAATGCCCACGGTGAGGTCGTCTGGCCGACCGTCGATGACTGAATTGATAAGGGCTGCGTAAGTTTTCGGTAACTCGTTGGGGTCTTCGCCCCGCTCAACAGCCGCAGCCCGCATTTTGGGGTCGCAGAGGTAAGCCAGGTTCGTATCATCCAGTTGCAGGTAGCGCAGTCCAGCCTTATACAGATGGTCGATTTCCTGCCGGTACGCTACTGACAAATCTTGGAAAAATTCGTCCATGTCCGGGTATGCCTCAATGTCGATAGATTTGCGGCCACCCCGAAAATGCACCATCGTGGGCGACGGAATGCTCACCTTCGGAGTCTGGGACGTAACGGATTCGAGGTAGTCATAGTCGGCCACCTGAATGTCGCGGGTGTGGCGGAGTTTGCCCGTCACGGATAGCTGGGGCGGGGTAAAGCCATCTTCCGCGACTTTAGCGTTCGGATTGGCCCCGATGCCGCCCGTTACGGTAACGCCGTCGAGCTGCTTCAGGAAATCGAGGTGAAAATAGTCCCGGCGGAATTCGCCATCGGTGATGGATTGCATACCCAGCGACTCCACTTTTTTAACGGTGTCGGCAATGGCCGCGTCTTCGATAACGCGAAGTTCATCGGCGGAGATTTCTCCTTTTTTCCAGCGAAGCCGGTTTTCCCGAACAGCATCAGGACGTAATAAACTGCCGACGTGGTCGGCACGGAAAGCGGGATTTAATTTCATAAGTAATAAAGAGTGAAAGAGTTAATGAGTGAAAGAGCGATAGAGTGAATGAGTGCCACCAATGCAGAAAGAAATCAACTCGACTGTCGAAGCAAAAACCGCCGGATGGCTTTCACTCTTTCGCTCTTTCACTCAGTCTATAAATCCTGGTTTTGCTTTCTGACCGGTAGCCAGCCATTGCCGCAGGGCATCGAAAGCACTACCCACCTGCTTGGGTTTAAACTGGCAGTGACCTTGCCCATTGGTGTACTTCACCACAAAAAGCGCGTCTTTCCCCTGCTGATGGATCATATTTTCGAAGTTCACCACGCCATAGGTAGGAGGAATCAACTGGTCGTACACGGTATGGAGCAGTACAACCGGCTTACTGATGTTACCCGTGCGGTCATACTTCCCAAAAATAACATCGGGGCTAACCGTTGCTGCCAGCCGTTCAGCTTTCTGATTTACCAACAGGTCATCAGGAAAGCCGCTGTAAAGTGTGTTTGTATTATCGAAGGGGTTGCCTTTCGCCTTTTGCGCAATGTCGCGCAGCACGTTTTCATTGAAAAAAAGCGACAGCGGGAGGTCGTCTATTTTCAGGTCGTAGCGTTTGGCGAAGGCAATGGCCAGGGCAGAATCTTTGGCGAAAATAGCCTTCTTTATTGCCGTAGCTTTTTCCTGCATGGCCGAAAACGGTTGCGCCTGATATGGTTTCGACAGGTCGAAAATCTCAGTCAGGGGTGTGGCTACGCCCGGAAACAGGCCGTTGAAGGTAGCGTAGATGTCGAACTCTTTTCGGCATTGCAGGTAAGGGCGGCTCGAAAACGGGCACATCGGCAGCGCCCCCTGATAGTACTGCCCGAAGTTTTCGAGGGTAGCCAGCGCCACGCCACCGCCCATCGACTGCCCCACCATGATGGTGGTGTCGAGCTGGCCCAGGGTTTTAACCACATGCTGGCGCAAGGCTTCGGTATCGTCCACGCCCTGTGGCAGGGCAAACCCCTGATACTGATAGTCGGAAGCGGCCACGGCAAATCCCCGATCCAGAAAGGGCTGCACCACCAAAAGCCAGCGCGGACTACTGCTCTGCCGGGGCGACCCCATAAACTCGTAGCCGTGCGCAAACATGACCAGCTTTTTAGTTTTGGCCGTTTCCCAGTTTTTGGGGAACGCTAGCTGGTATTTCGTCCCGGCAATGCGTCCCGAATCGATGCGCACGGCGGGCGACTGGGCCAGCGCCGAAAGGCCGGTCAATAGCCAGAGGGAAAGAATTATAAAGTTGATCGTTTTCATCAAAATATCGGGTTGCAGTAAAGTTCGTTAACAAGTTCGGGATGATTGTCCAGCACGGCCCGCTGGTTGATAGAGCCTTTGTCGGTGATTTCGCCCCGGTCCATCGAAGGCAGAAAATCCGCAAAAACAACCTTTTTCACCTGGCTGGCACTGCCGCCCGTGTTGGCTTTACGGAGTACAACGAGTACCTGTTGTAGAGCGTCCAGCACCTTTTCCTGTTGTATCACGTCGGCCAGCGTCAGGGCTTCCAGTCCGCAAAGTTGCCGACAGTGGACCAAATCGGGGAAGACGATAGCACCGATAAATTCCCGGTCGTGGCCCGTAATGACGGCATCCGTAAACAGCCCCTGCCCGGCTTCGATCAGCTTGGCCCGCAACGTACCCACGCTCACCCAGGTACCGGAACTGAGTTTAAAATCTTCGGCAATACGCCCGTCAAAGACCATGCCCGCGTTGGGGTCTTGGGGGTCAACGAACCGGAGGGCGTCACCGGTGCAGTAAAAGCCGTCTTCATCAAAGGCGCTGGCCGTTGCTTCGGGGTTACGCCAGTAGCCAGGCATCACATTTTTGCCCCGGTACCGGGCTTCCAGCTTTCCTCCGTTCGGTACTAATTTGAGGTCAAAATTAGGAACGGGAACGCCCAGCAAGCCCGCAAAGCCCCCCGCCTTTGAGGCAAACAGGGCTGACGGACTCGATTCGGTACAACCCAATCCAGTTGCTATAACAATACGCTCGCCCAGCGTATCGACCGCCAGTTCTTCCAGAGCATCCCAGGTGTGCTGCGGCATCCCGGCTCCGGCGTAGAAAAGCAGTTTCAGTTGACTGAAGAAATTCTCTCGTAAAGCCCGGTCCCGGCGCAGGTATGGGATGAGGTCGGCAAACCCTTTGGGCACATTGCAGTACATAGTCGGCTGGCAGTGACGCAGGTTGGCAACGGTGGTCTCGATGCCCGCCGGTGTCGGATTGCCCTCGTCGATGTAGAGCGTGCCGCCGTTGTACACCGTCAGTCCGAAGTTGTGATTACCGCCAAACGTGTGGTTCCAGGGAAGCCAGTCGATGAGCGTCAGCCCGCCATTGGCCATAAAGGGAAACGTCTGGGTGATCTGCTGCCAGTTGGTGGCAATGTTTTCGTGGGTGTTGATAACGCCTTTCGGCAGACCCGTGGAGCCGGATGTAAATAGAATCTTCGCCACCGTTTCGGGGCGAATCCGGGCAAACGCATCCGCAACGGCAGAATCCGTGGACGCGCCAACATCGGCATCCAGTATAGCATCGAACAGGGTAACGGATAGGCCAACGGGTGGGTTGGTCACGACCAGAATTGCCGTATTCCCCGCCGTGGCCCGTAAGGCTTTCTCGTACGTCTGCCCATCCTGAACGAAAATCAGGCCGGGGGTAAGCAACCCCAGCGTATGCCGCAGTTTGTCAAAATCGACCGAACGCAGCGAATAGGCGGGGGCAATAATCGATAAAGGTAATCCAACGTGCAAAGCCGCCAGACTCAGTAACCCATTCTCGATGCTATTTTCGGACAGGATAGCGATGGGGCGTTCGGGCGAAGCGTTGGTGGTCAGGAGCCAGCGGGCCAGGCGCAGTACCCGCTCCAGGGTTTCGGCGTAAGTAAGCGTTCGCCAGTCGCCCAACGGAGCATCCTGGGGTGTTGGCAGTCGCTGCGCGATAAAAATCCGGTTGGAGGTGTGCGTGGCCCAGCGCAACAGCCGCTCCGTCAGGCGAAACGGATGAGCCGCCAGCGGTTCGGTCGACCGAATCAGGATGGTCCCGTCGGCGCGAACGGTTTGTTGCACCTCGGCAGTGGTGGTATCAACGGGCCGGAAGGGGGCGTTTTTCAGGTCAGTCAGCGTGTTCATTGGCCTACTTTTTTAGCTTTTCCGTCCAGAAATTCCTGCAACCGGGCTTTGGCTTCGGGGGCGTTTTGGGCGATAGCTGCCGTAAGCGATTCCATCATCAGCCCCTGCTCCTGTGCCGAATCGACAATGCGGGGCAGGATGTGCATGAGCGCGTAATTTGTCATTCCCGCGTTCGACGCTACTTTTTTTGCCAGTTCCATCGCCATCTCCACCCCTTTTCCCTCGTCGGTCACGTACTGCGACAGGCCAATCGCCATTCCCTCATCGGCCTGGTACACGCGACCGGTCAGCATCATGTCGGTCATGCGGGCCAGCCCGATGAGTTTAGGTACCCGTACGGACGCGCCACCACCCACAAAAATACCCCGTTGGCCTTCGGGCAGAGCGTAGAATGTTGATGTCTCGGCTATGCGAATGTGGCAGGCACTGGCCAGTTCCAGCCCACCACCCACGCAGGCACCGTTCAACACGGCAATGACCGGCACCGTACCAAACTGCACCCGGTCGAGGGCGCGGTGCCACATACGGGAGTGGTGTAATCCCTGCACAGCGTCGCGCTCGGTGAGGGCCGACAGGTCCAGCCCGGCACTGAAATGCTTGCCCTCGCCGTAAATAATGGCACAGCCAATACCCGCCGGTACATTGGCAAAAACCTGCTCTATGGCCAATACCAACTCGTCATTGAAGGCGTTACGCTTTTCGGGCCGGTTAAGTTTAACGAGCAGAATGTTGTCCTGAATGGTGGTTTGTATGGTATCGGGTAATGAAAGCATAGGAATGTAGAATAAACGTGGACGAAACCGCCCGGCATCTGTTTCCAACCGGGTCATTCGGGTCGTCAGGCACCCGTCAGCTGGGTTAAACGGTCCCGACTGGCAATCGCTTCCCGGTATGGTTTCAGGGCCAGGTAACTGAGCAACAAACCCATACCACCCCCAACCAGATAGAGCAGTACCAGCGAGTACCGAATCTGGCTTTCGTCTTTAAAAACGAAATCCGTAAACAAAGCCACCGACGTTGGCCCCAGCCCAATGCCAATCAGGTTCAGGATGAACAGGAAAATGGACGAGGCCAGCGCCCGCACCTGATTAGGCATGATGTCCTGAATGGCCGCCGTAGCGGCCCCGAACGGACAGGCCAGACCAAACACGGGTACCGACATGGCCAGCAAGGCCCATTCGGCGCGGGGTAGCAGCGGAGTAAAGAAAGCCGCGAACGCCAGCGCAATACCCAGTACGCCCACCCGTAAACGGCCGTCGGTTTTGCCTTCGCGGGTGAGTTTGTCGGCGTACCAGCCCCCAAACAGCACGCCCAGAATGGACGAAACGACCACCACGCCCCCGTAAAAGGCCCCGGCGCGGGGGACTTCCCACCCGTAAGTGCGGTTGATAAACGTAGGCACCCAGGCGTTGCAGCCATAGTTGATGAGTGCCTGGCAGGCCGTAGCGAAACAGATAAGCAGATAGGCTTTTCGGTAGCTGAAAATGATGGCGAAAGACTCAGCCAGCGATAGTTTAACCGGTTGCCCATCTACCTGAAGCGTATTTTTTCGGGCTGGTTCTTTGACGGTAAACAGCAGCAGGGCAATGACCAGGCCGGGTATGCCGATGTATAGAAAAATCAGTTGCCAGGGAAACACCTGCCCGAAAACCGGCACCGTTACCAGCCCCTCGGTAGGCAGGCTGGCCACAATACCCGACCCAATCAGCGTAGCCAGCCCCGAACCTAAAAACACGCCCATAGAAAACAGGCTCAGGGCCGTAGCCAGCCGGTTTTTGGGAAACAGGTCGGCCAGGATAGAAAACGCCGAGGGCGACAGGGTTGCTTCACCCACTCCAACGCCCATTCGGGCCAGAAAAAACTGTCCGTAACTGCGGATACCTCCGCACAATGTGGTCATCAGACTCCACACCGCAATACCACCGATAATGATGTTCCGTCGACTATACCGGTCGGCGGCCCGCCCGATAATAACCCCGAAGAGCGTGTAGAAAAGAGCGAAACTCAGCCCCAGCAGCAGACTCATCTGCGTATCAGACAGGTGCAGGTCGTGCTTGATGGGTTTGACCAGAAGACTCAGAATCTGCCGGTCGATGAACGACGAAATGTTGGCCAGCGTGAGCAGAAAGACCACGTACCAGGCGTAGCGGAGGGAGGGATTTGTCGTCATTTTATGGTCATTGATAGTCATTTAGTTGTCAGCAGGAAGCGATTACAGTACTTTCCAGACCTGAATGACTACGCCATCGGGATTGCGGATGCCTTTGCAGACGAAGAGCGCGTTGTTCATCCAGGCGTATTTACCGGGTGGGGCCTCAAACTTGGGAGCCGCCCGAAAGTAGTATTCATTTTCGCCCACCGGCTCTCCCCGGCCAATCCGGGCCGCTACGTACGGAGTGGCTACCCGCAACCCGGTATTTTTGACGTAGATGATAATGCCGTCGTTGGTTTTTATCTGATAATGCGCTTCCAGCTCGGCAACCCCGTCGGCCCGGACAACCTGCCAGTCGGCCCCACCGTTCAGCACTTCCCCCTTCATGTTAGGGCCGCTGAACGTGCCGCCCGTAATGGGAATGATGCGCCGGGTACCGTGGGGCGTTTCACCCACGACGAGGGCCGGGGCAATTTTTACGAGCAGGGAACAAACAAATTCCAGTTGAGGAGCAACGGGTGAATCGGATGAATTAGTCTGTTGCGCCCATGCCCCGCCCGATGAGCAGAGAGTGAGTACGCAAATCAGTAACCCAATTATAAGGGGTATAGTCTTCTTCATGGCGGTAGGTACGGAGAATTAGCCATCAAAAAGACAAAAATTTACGGGTAAAGTCTAATCTTTATTTCTTACCTTGTCATAAGTAAAACTTATTAAAGCATCACATCGCACTGAACACAGGACTGCGCAACAAAACATGGAATTACGACAACTGAGATACTTTGTGGGCGCGGCAGAAGAATTACACTTCAGTCAGGCCGCCCGGAAACTATTTATTTCGCAACCCGCACTGAGCCAGCAGATTAAATTACTGGAGGCCGAAATTGGCGTCGAACTATTTGTTGGTGTCAAGCGGACCCGGATGCACCGGGTAGAGCTGACCGAAGCCGGTAGTGGGTTCCTGACCGAAGCACGGCGGATTCTGCAATTGAGCGAGAAGGCGATTCGGAATGCGCGCCAGACGGGTACAAAGAAACAGGTGGTTACGCTGGGCGTGTTCAAACTGATTCTGCCGGAACGAATTATGGCTATGCTCGATTTATTCTCGACCCACTTCCCAACGGTGGAAATTCAGCTTGTGGAGTTGGCCAATATCACGCAGGTGCAGGAGAAAGTAGCGATGGAGCAGGTTGATTTGGGTATGACCGTGCTGCCGCTGGTGCAGAAAGGGCTACGGGCCACCAAGTACGCCGAAACTGACTATAGTATCCTGATGAGCCGAAATCACCCACTGGCTGCGCAACCAGCGGTTAAACTGGCGCAGTTGCGGCAGGAAAAATGGATTGATCACGGGCGGGAAGCCGGGCTTTTTTTCGGTCAGATCGAGGAGATTTGCCGGCAGGCCAATGTCGACCGGGAAAGCAACATTGTGCAGGTTGTGCCTTCCTTCGATCTGCTGAAAAGTATGGTTCGGATGGGCAAAGGGATTGCTTTCATTCCGGCTTCGCTGGATTTGAGTCAGGAACCTGCCCTGCTGTCGATGCCGATTATCAACGAAGACGATACCCCGTTCAAACAGCTAATCATCGAACACGTCCTCATTCATCGAATCGACCAACCCAATCCACTCGTCCGGGAGTTGGCCGCATTGCCAGTGAGTGTCCAAAACCAGGCATTTACTTAGCTTTTTTACGCCGTTCCAGCAACTCCTTCCAGTTTGTGACGATGATGCCTTCTTTTTCGATAAACGCTTTCAGGGCCGGATCCATCATAGCGAGCATATCCCCTTTGCGCGACTGACCAGACGTGCTAATCTGGTCGAAGGTGGGTGTGGAGGCCGTGCAGTGCATAATGATGTAGGTCAGGCCCGGTTTGGCAGAATTAAGAAGTTCGATGTATTTCTTCGTTTTATACTGCTGCAAATTCGCATCCGTCACGGGTGTTCCGGCGGGGAGGTTCCAGCCGTAGCTGGTGCCATCGAGGTCGTCAAAAACGGGCAGTCCGGCTGCCCACAGTTGCTGACCTACCTGATGTGCCAGTTGCTGCATCGTGGCCGGTACGTTATTCGCCTTGAAAATCAGCGTAGCGTGTCCGCCCGGAAACAGAATCGGGATGTGTTCGTCCATGCCCACTTTGGCGTACCGCATAATGAATTTGGGGTCGAAGAGGGTACCCATGTGCGAATCGAGGTGAGTGGGTTCCATACCAAATGCCCGGTATCGCGCCAGTTGCGCCCGAATTTCGGCTTCTACCTCATCGGCAGATGCGTGTTCTACCACCTGCGCAACGGAATGCCATAAAGCCCCCTGACTATCGCACAGGCCCGGTGCTGTCTTACAGCCCACCAGTGGCCCCCACCGGTAATTATCCCACTCCGAGGTGAGGGCCAGGTGAATGCCCGCATCGGTATCGGGTTTCTTTTTGAGGTAGTCGAAAAACTGGGGTACCCAGCCGCAGGGCATCATGACGCTGGTGGAATTGGCAATGCCTTTGTCCAGCGCGTTTATCATCCCCGCGTTCGACTCGTAGCTCATCCCCGCATCATCGACGTGCAGAATAATGACTTTTTTACCTTTCGGAAACCCCAGTTTCTCGGCGTAGGTTTCGCCGGTTTGCGCCCTGGCAACCGTGCAGGCAATCGTGGTTAGTAGAAGACAGGTCAGGAATCGGTTCATACCTACCTAAAGGGTATTCCCCCGCAAAAACTCCTCAGTGCTCATGCGTCGTTTGCCCTCGGCCTGTAGGGAATCAATCTGCAGCCAGCCATCGGCAGCCCGGACAAGAATCGTCTTTTTATTGTCCGTATGCGTATCGGCAACGGCCAACCAGCCGGGTTCGGCGGCAAAGGGGGAGAAATTGGCGATGGACACCTCATAAATTTTGAACACTTTTCCGTTCATCAGCGTCCAGGCGGTTGGGTAAGGCGACAGGCCCCGAACGAAATTGCGGATGGTAAGGGCAGGCTGATTCCAGTTGATTTCGGTGGTTTCCCGATTGAGTTTAGGCGCGGGCTTCATGGCCTCAGGGGTGGGCTGGGGCGTGCGTGGGTAATCGCCCGCTTCAATAGCCTGCACCGTTTTGACCACCAGATTAGCCCCGCGTTCCATCAGGCGGTCGTGCAGCGTTCCGGCGGTGTCATCGGGGTAAATGGGTTCGGTATCCTGAAAAATCATCTGACCCGTATCAATCTCTTTTTCGATAAAGAAAGTGGTAACCCCCGTTTCAGTTTCCCCATTGATAATGGCCCAGTTGATGGGCGCGGCTCCCCGATACTGCGGCAGTAACGACCCGTGCAGATTGAACGTACCAATGGTGGGCATGGCCCAGACCACTTCGGGCAGCATCCGAAAGGCTACTACTACCTGAAGGTCGGCCTGAAAACTGGCCAGCTGGTCCAGGAATGCCGGATCCCGAAGCTTTTCGGGTTGCAAAACGGGTAGATTAGCGGCTTCAGCGGCTTTTTTTACCGGTGATGGGGTGAGGTGTAATCCCCGGCCAGACGGCCGGTCAGGGGCGGTGACTACGGCCACAACCTGGCAGCCCGCGCCCAGCAGCCGGTGCAGACTGGCAACGGCGAAATCGGGCGTACCCATGAATATGATGCGAAGGGAATTTGTCATGGATCGTTTAATCAGTTTTTACCCGGCCCGTCGGCTTTGTATTGATATAGCCGGGAAGTATGTCTATTTTTGTGTCGACGATGCACTGCTGACACAGGCAGCACATCCTGCAATTGTTTACCAGTAATTAGTGTCCTGATGCAACAATCATTTTTCTGTACACCAAAACCGCTCGTTTCGGGAAGCCGATGGTATCCCTGACGCATCTGCAAAGAAAACCAATTTGGTTGCAGAACGGTCGGTGTACCGTTTTTTTGTTTTTTAGCCATACACCAACAACAGTACGAATTTAGAATAACGAGTAAGCATACGATTATGGGAAAGATTTCTTATTACACCGAAGAAGGACTCAACCGGCTCAAAGCAGAACTGAACGAGTTGAAAACGAAAGGCCGGACGGCCATTGCCCACCAGATTGCCGAAGCCCGCGACAAAGGCGACTTGAGCGAGAATGCCGAATACGATGCGGCTAAAGATGCGCAGGGACTCCATGAACTGAAAATATCGAAGCTGGAGGAAGTCCTGTCTACAGCCCGAATTCTGGACGAGTCGACGATTGATGCCTCACAGGTATCGGTGCTGTCGAAAGTAACGATCAAGAACAGGAAAAACGGGACTCAAATGACCTACATGCTGGTTTCGGAAGAAGAAGCCGACCTGAAAACGGGTCGTATCTCGGTGAATTCACCCATTGGCAAAGGGCTGTTGGGAAAACACGTGGGCGACACCGCCGAAATTAAAGTGCCCGCCGGGGTGCTGGAATTCGACGTACTAGAAATAAGCCGGTAACCAATTATGAATGATAAATTATGAATGATGACTACTGTGTGCAGGACCATCTAATTCGCATTTATCATTCATAATTTATCATTCTCTTTATGCCTTCCATCTTCTCCCGCATTGTGGCCGGTGAAATACCCGCCCATAAGATTGCCGAAACTGACGACTATCTGGCGTTTCTGGACGTGATGCCCACAGCCGTAGGCCATACGCTGGTGATTCCGAAAAAAGAAGTCGACTACCTCTTCGACCTGGACGATGACCTGTACCTGGGCCTAATGACGTTTGCCAAAAAGGTAGCCCCCGCCATCGAGAAGGCCATTCCGTGTCAGCGCATCGGCGTGGCGGTAGTAGGCTTGGAAGTGCCCCACGTGCACATCCACCTGATACCGCTCAACTCAATGGCTGACATGGATTTCAGCCATAAGCTGAAGCCAACGCCCGAAGAACTGGCGCAAACGGCAGAGAAAATCCGAGCGTTTTTGTAGGGTATATTTTCCGAGAAAGATTGTAACGGATTCGGCCCGTTCGTCAAAATTGACGAACGGGCCGAATCCGTTGTAGAAAACAAAGTAGTTTATTCGCTCCGGTTTTTCACGGCAATACCGGCTAAATCGCTACCCCGTTTTACGTAAACAGTGGTAAGGCAGCTTCCTTATCGGTTCGGACTAACAAACTATTTCGGATAGCGGTAGTTCCTATTACATTATTCTGACCTTATCAATAGAGACGATGGAACACATGACCCCCCTGACTAAAGTAATGGAAGAACTCCGCGAGAAGGGATATACCCACGAGTTCGGCCCTAAGAAAGACTATCTGGAAGAACAAAGTACCGATACCAAGTTGAAAAGTGATGAGTTTACGGTCGATAAGTTCTACCGTTTCGAGGGAGAATCTGATCCGGGCGATGAGATGACACTGTATGCCATTACGGCCTCCAATGGTATGAAAGGGGTTTTTGTAGCGGCTCAGGGTACGTACGCCAATGAAGTATCGCCCGAACTGATGGCTAAACTGGATGTGAGTGACCGCAAGAATGTTAACACCGATGGAGCCGTTCAGCCACTGAATAGCCAGTAATGTGCTGTAATAGTCTTTTCGCTGATATTTGCAAGAAAAACCCGGAAAATTTGACAAATTCCGGGTTTTTTGTTATCTTTGCGCCCTTTACAAAAAACGCAGCGTTTTTTTTCTGTGCTACTATATCATGAAGTTATCCGAGTTTAAATTTGATTTGCCCGAAAGCCTAATTGCTAAATACCCGGTTGAACGGGGTGAATCACGGCTGATGGTTGTTGACCGTAAAGCCAAAACGATTGAACACAAGAAGTTTTCGGATATCCTGAGTTACTTCGACGATGGCGATGTAATGATCATTAATAATACCAAGGTTTTTCCGGCACGCCTGTACGGTAATAAAGAAAAGACAGGGGCCAAGATTGAAGTATTTCTCCTGCGCGAGCTGAATCGCGAGATGAAACTGTGGGATGTTCTGGTTGACCCCGCCCGTAAAATCCGGGTTGGTAACAAGCTTTATTTTGGGGATAGTGATCTGGTAGCCGAGGTTATCGACAACACCACATCGCGGGGCCGGACCATCCGATTCCTGTTTGACGGTAACCATGACGAGTTTATGAAAGCAGTGGATGAACTGGGCGAAACCCCCATTCCCCGCGCCATGAACCGCGAAGCCGAAGAAGCCGACCGGGATGATTATCAGACCGTTTTTGCCCAGCACGTTGGAGCGGTAGCCGCCCCTACGGCCGGGTTGCACTTCACCAAAGCCATGATGAAGCGGATGGAGATTAAAGGCGTTCATTTTGCTCCTATTACGCTGCACGTCGGCTTAGGTACGTTCCGCCAGGTGGATGTAGAAGACCTCACCAAGCATAAAACAGATTCCGAGAACTTCCAGATTTTGCCGGAATCGGCCCAAACCGTCAATAAAGCACTCGACGCCGGTAGGCGGGTGTGTGCCATTGGTACCACCTCACTAAAAGCCATCGAGTCGTCGGTGTCTGCTAACAGCCGCCTGAAGCCAATTGACGGCTGGACAGACCGGTTTATTTTCCCGCCTTACGAATTTAAAATTGCCAATTCGCTCCTCACGAGCTTGCACCTGCCTGAGTCGATTCTGATTATGATGACCTCCGCTTTTGGTGGTCATGAACTCATTAAGGAAGCCTATCAGGTTGCCATTAAAGAAAAATACCGGTTCTTCAGCTACGGCGACGCCATGCTGATTATTTAAAGCAGTCAGTTGGTCGGTCTGTTCGTTGATTAGTACTTTTGAGGGGCTTTACAGCTCCTCTTTTTTTATGACTGATTCACTAGCCGACGGACCGACGGACCAACTATTTGCCATCATTGTGGCGGGGGGAAGCGGCAGCCGGATGCAATCCAGCGTACCGAAGCAATTTCTGCTGCTTAAGGATAAACCCATTCTTCAGCATACCATCGAACAGTTTCTGGCTGTTTTGCCCGCTCAGCAACTTATTCTGGTCCTTCCTGCTGCCGAACAGTTCACCTGGTCTGTTCTTTGTGAACAGCACGCGTTCCATCCACCCATTCAGCTTGTCGATGGGGGTGCTACGCGCTTCCAGTCGGTGCGTAATGGCTTACAGGCTATTCAGGCTGCCGCCAGTATCGTAGCTGTACACGATGGTGTGCGGCCTTTCGTAACGCCAGCCATTATACGGACTGGTTTTGACGTGGCCGCCCGGACGGGATCAGCCGTAACCTGCGTACCGGTGAAGGATTCGGTGCGGGTTATTGGCCCTAATGGTGTCAGTCAGGCGGTGGACCGTAGTCAGTACCGTCTGGTACAAACCCCCCAAACGTTTGCGCTCAACGACTTCCGCCAGGCTTTTCAGGTAGAGGAGCAGCCATTTTTTACCGATTGTGCCAGTGTGATGGAGTACGCCGGTTTCCCGATTACACTCATCGAGGGTGACTACGAGAACATCAAGATTACGACGCCGGATGATCTGCGGTAACCAGTCCGGTTCGTTCGGCCCTGGCACAACGCACCAGTTCATCCAGCAGGCGGGTAAGGTGTTCCGGGGTGGTGAGTGGATTCATGAGTGAAACCCGCAGGTACACCCGTCCCCGTATGGTAGTCTGCACAATGTAAAACGATCCGTCTGCCACCAGTCGTGCTCTTATCTGTGCGTTTAACCTATCCAGTTGCTGCTCATCCACTTCCGTTCCTACATACCGGAAGCAAACGATATTAGCCTCCGGTTCAACAGCTAAGCAGAAATCCGGGCGGCCACGTAGCTGTGCTACCAGATTTTCGGCTAGCCCATACAACGTTTCGACGTTGGCCGTGAAAAGCTGGAGGCCGTACGTACGCAGGAGAGTATACACGTTCGCACTCATCATGAGTTTAGTACACTCGAACGCCCGTTTGCCGGAGTTGAACCAGTCTTTTGCTTCGGCATCGGCCCATAAGTACTGCGCTTTCTGCTGGAAGGTCCGGTACGAATCAACGTCGCGCCGATAGAGCACCGCCGTCACTAGTGCCGGTGTCAGCATCATTTTATGAAAGTCGACCACCACCGAATCGGCCCGCTCGATACCCCGGACCAGATGCCGGTAGGTGTCAGACAGAGCCGCTACGGCACCGTGGGCACCATCGGCGTGGAACCAGAGCGTGTGTTTTTCGCAAAAGTCGGCAATGGCGGTCAGGTCATCGTAAGAACCCGTCGATGTTGAGCAGCAACTGCCCACAACGGCAAAAACAACCAGGCCTTTTTTCCTGGCCCATTCGTAATGCGTTTCCAACAAACCGGTCCGCATCTGGAAACGGTCATTGGTCGGAATCTTGATGATACCCTCCGTGCCCAGCCCCATGATCCGGGCCGCCCGGTCCACGCAGTAATGCGCTTCTTCAGATACCATAATAGCCAGCTGACTGGTCGTGCCCTCTTCCCAGACGTCGGCCCGAGCCAGAACGGCGCGGGCGGTGAGCAGGGCCGTCAGGTTGGCCAGCGTTCCGCCGGAGGTGAGCAGTCCGCCCGCGGTATCGCCCAGGGCCAGTTGCTGGGCTAGCCACTGGGTCACGATACGCTCCAGTGCGTTGGCGGTCATGCCCATCTCGTAAACGGCCATTCCCTGGTTGAGCATACCTGTCATCAGGCCGGTTAGTGCCGCCAGAGGCAAGGGCGGACTAACCTGGTGGCCCATGCACTGCGGATGATGCAGGTGAATGGACCGCTGTAGTATGGTAGCCAGCAAAGGAATCGGATCGGCACTGGTCGGCTGGGCAAAATCAGCCTGCCAGTAGGCCAGTTGCTGGTCCGGCAACTGGTAGTTCAGTACCGACCCGGTACCCGTTTGGGCAGTAGCCAGATGGTCGGCCAGTAGATCAATCAGGGCGTGGCCCTGCTGGCGAAAGGCATCAGCCGAATAGGCTTCCGTCAAGAGCGGGTTCATACGTGTTGAGCAGTAGGTAAAAATTCCGTTTAGCCAGGCAAAATAGGTCAAAACTCCGGACAATAGTCGGTTTTATGCCTGCAAAACGGAATTCGATTAGCCCTGCCCGTTAGTCCGGTTGCCGACGGTTAATATTTACACTTTCAATCCCGTACGTTGCCGCAGGGTTAGGTGAGCTGTCATCTACAGCGTACTCGAAGGCAATAGAATGCCGCTGAAAATCGAAGTCCCGATCCAGGTCAGTGCCCGCCAAAACCGGTATATTTAATCGTTCAACCCGTCCTGTTCCCTCATTCGTACCCAAAATCAGCAGATTGAAGGTACGGGCCAGGGCATTTAGGGTAATAATGACACTGTGGGGCCTTTGTCGATTCAGCGTGCCCAGCGCTAAATCCCCGTTCACACTTCCTGGATCCTGCACCAGAGAAATCCGGCCTGCCGTATTGATTTTAAGTCGGGTCACCCAGAGCGACTGAATTCCGTTGACATCGATCACCATATTCCCGCCTACTGACCCCAGGGTAGCCGTCCAGTAATACCAGTTAGTTTGGGTGTAATCAGATCGAATACCCTTAAATAAAAGCCATTGGTTATGCGCTGTGGCATCGCTACCCAGCGTCGCCTGTGAGAGCACCAGGGCTTTTTGACCGGGCGAAACCGTAGATGGCTGTACCCGAAGCCGGGGATGGATTGCGGCATTGTACGATACTGAATCGCCCGTGGGCGGACCGGGTAGCACTTTACTGGGCAAAGCGCCAAGGGCATCGGCTTCGAAGGTGGCCGTCAACAAGGCTGTTGACCGGCAGGCAGGTAGCAAGCTGATACCCGATAGCATCAGCCCATACATAATACGTTTCATAAGGCTTAGAAGCTAATTATTTATGCAAAGTAAATACCTGCTAATCAACTGAAACAGCGCATTTCCCCTCTTTTCATATGCGTAATTTTACTGATTTTTGCCCATCGCCCCACCCGTGGTTTTCCTGCCTGAATAACCAATAGGTGAAGCAGGCGAACTTCATCTGTGAGTGAGCCTGATTGCCAGTTTTGTCTGGCTATTACCCAGTATGATAAACGGGGAGGTTGTACGGCTATCGTTAAAAAATTAGTTTAGCAGCCAGAATACAAACCATCAGGCTGCCGATGTTACTTTGTCTCCTGCTACCTGACCCAATTTTATACGGAATGCGCCCACGTCTCCCTGCCCACGCCTACGCCAACGGTATCCTTACCGGCGACCGACTGCTGCTCAGTCAGGCCATTACGCTGGTGGAAAGTCGCCGGGCCGACGATCAGGCGATTGCCAGGCAGGTGCTGAACGCGGTCTTACCCAAAACGGGGCAATCCGTCCGAATCGGTATTACCGGCGTGCCGGGGGTGGGAAAAAGTACGTTCATCGAAGCGTTCGGCACGTACCTGACGCAACGGGGCCACCGGCTGGCGGTGCTGACCATTGACCCGACCAGCCAGCGGTCGGGGGGCAGCTTGCTGGGCGACAAAACCAGGATGGACACGCTCTCCATGAATCCTGACGCCTACATTCGTCCCTCGCCCGCGGGCGATTCGCTGGGGGGGGTGGCGCAGCGTACCCGCGAGTCGATTCTCCTCTGCGAAGCCGCCGGATTCGACATTATTCTGGTAGAAACGGTGGGTGTCGGGCAGTCGGAGACGGTGGTGCATGGCATGGTCGATTTCTTTCTGCTACTGATGCTGGCCGGTGCCGGGGATGAATTGCAGGGGATGAAACGGGGCATTATGGAGCTGGCCGACGCGCTGGTTATTACCAAAGCCGATGGCGATAATCTGGCTACTGCCAACCGCGCCCGGATGGAGTACCAGAATGCACTCCACCTGTTTCCACCTGCCGGAACGGGCTGGTTTACGCCCGTGCTGACGTGTTCGGCACTGCCCGGTACCAACGGGCAACCCATTGGCATAATGGAGGTCTGGCAACTCATTGAGGAACATCAGCAGCTAACGACCCAGAACGGCTACCGAAATTACCGGCGGCAGCAGCAGCAGTTGACCTGGTTCAGGGCATTGGTGCAGCAGCGACTCGAAAGCCAGTTTTACGCCCAGCCAGGTATATACAACCAGTTGGCGACTCTTGATGAACAGGTGCTGGCCGGAACACTCCTGCCCGCACCCGCCGTTGACCAGTTGTTCGGCCCGGCAACGACCCGCCAATAGTGGGCTACTTTTTTCTGCGTTATGCTCCGGTTACGCGTACTGATCCTTTCTTTTTTCAGCCAATAACGGGCAGAAAATTACTGAACCTCCTCATTTGCTACGCTCTGAACCGGCTGATAAACCAATAAAAAGAGGCTGTCCGGATTTTGCAGGTGTGTCAGCACCTCCACAAAATCCGGACAGCCTCTCAGCGTAGATATTTCGCTAAAACTCAGGCATTGCCCAGCGTACGAACGGGTTCGTTGGCACGGGTTGCCGGTACGCTCTCATCGCTGACACTCGCGTCTGTGTCAGCTACAGCCCCTTCATCGTCTCCAACGGCGGCTTCTGCTTCTGCCTCAACCACATCGCCTGGTACATCCGTATCGTTACTGTCGGCTACATTGGATGGCAAATCATTAACCAGGGTTTGGTCATTTAACTGGCCCAGGGCGGGGTGAATACCCATCGTATTATGCATCTGCTGAGCCGCATTGGACTCAGTGCTTTCTTTGCGGGAATTGCTACTTACGCTCATAACGTTATGTGTTTAAGTGTTTAGTGAATTGATTAACTATTAATACGAAGGTTTGTTGTTCAGGTCCGTACCGGTTTCGGCGATTTCCTCATCGCGTTCCTCTTCAGTCTTTTCCGATCCTTCCTCTGCTGAATCATTCTGTTCTTTAGCGGCTTCCTGGGCTTTAGGAACCGGCACTTTATCGGCCGATGCGTAATCGTCAGGGCCGTGCGTTGTTACGGATACCATGGCCGTGTCCGTTTTTGCGGAGTCGGCAACGGCACTATTCATACCTTCTTCCGTAACCTCCATCGTGCTATTAGCCATATCTCCCCGACGAAGCAGACCTTCTTCACTGTCCATGTCGGTGCTGCCGATGCCGCGGATGTTCCGGCCATCCTGTCCACCACGAATCTGCAGGCTATCCGTTCCATTGGCGGAGTTTTCCTGCTCGTACCGGTGCTTATTATCTTCGGCCGGGCGGTCAACGTCCGTATCATCGGAACCATAAGGACCATCTGTCCGGCCCGTTATCTGGGCGTCCTCTTTTTCTACACCCTCCTGTTCGTCGTCTTTCATGTTGTTAGGTCTGTTGCTTTGTAAAATAACTGTGTGTGCAACAAAAAGTTTGAGCTGTAATGAACCGAGCCTACCCCAATAAGATACCGAAAATATTTTTTTGATACGTTAATATTTATTTTTAAATTGGTTTATGGTAATTTTTGGGTAATTTTTATTTACTTTAAAGTCTAATGTAGACTATAAAGCCAGTGCATCTTCCTTTGTGCACTGGTTGATTGGGTTAGTAAGTAGTATTTATTGGATAAAGCTTCTTGCGAAAAGCGGACTGATTCTATCGGTCCGCTTTTTTTAATAAAGCTCATCCATTTCCATTTTTTTCGTGTCCCCAAAGCGGACATTTACTGTCCAGTTTCGGACAACTCCGGCACCTCGTCGTCAATAAAACCGCTTTCCCATCCAACCAGGGGCCATTACCTTAGTTGGCACTGCATTTGTTCGACATTATCGTATAAAATAATCCAGCGATGAGACGGGCGTTTTTGGGAGAATTTGAGGAAGTGGTTTTGCTCACGGTAGCCATCCTCAGCGATGCCGCTTATGGCGTCTCTGTCACACAGGAAATCGAGCAGAAAACGGGGCGCGCCGTCGGCTTTAGTACCGTGCATACAACGTTACAGCGACTGGCCGAAAAAGGGTATCTGATATCGGCAATGGGCGGGGCAACAGCCGAGCGGGGCGGCCGTAGAAAACGTTTTTTCACCATCACGTCGGCTGGCCGGAGAGCCTTGCAGGAAGTGAAACAGGTGCGTGAAGAGTTATGGAGCGCACTACCTCCTCAAACACTACAACTCATGGGAGGCTGACTATGGACACGAACCAACGAACCCCGCCCCAATGGGTACAGACCCTCCTCCGCTGGTGGGGCCACCCCGATACGCAGGAGGAAGTACAGGGCGACCTGCTCGAACTATACGCTCACTGGCTGGAAACGGTCGGCGAACGGCGGGCCAACTGGCGATACTGCCTGAGTGCCCTCAAACTCCTGCGGCCATTGGCCAAACCAAAACTACCGTTAGCCTATTCTTCTCCCTTTTTTCTGAGTCCTGACATGCTACGCAACTACCTCAAAATAGCTTTCCGCCAGTTGTTACGCAATCGCCTGTATAGCCTCCTCAACATTGGCGGGCTGGGAATTGGTATTGCCGCCAGCCTGATGATTCTGCTGTTCGTGGTTCATGAGCGAACCTACGACCGTTTTCACACCCACCCCGAACAGCTTTTCCGGGTCCACTCCCTGTTTCATTTTGGTGAACAGACCATGCAGTCAGACCGGATGTCGGCTCGGTTTGGTCCGGCAATTCAGGAAGCCAATGCAGGCGTACTCAACGTAGTACGTATTGGTACCCCCCGCAGTCGGGTCGTTATCAAAACCACCCCTGAACGCCTGTTTTTTGAAGACAAGTTCATTATGGCCGACCCGTCATTTCTTACCGTCTTTTCCTTTCCCCTCCTAACAGGCTCGGCCAAAACAGCCCTGACCCGACCATTGACGGTGCTGCTGACCGAGCGCACAGCAAAGCGGTACTTTGGTCGGGAAGACCCCATCGGGAAAACCATTACGTTCAATAACAAACTCCGTTTTGAAGTAACGGGGATACTGAAAAATCCACCGTCGAACTCCACCATTCAGTTCGACTTTGTTGCCTCTCTCAAAAGCGACCCGGCAGTAGAACGTCTTCGGGAGGGCTTTATCAACGATGACGACGTATCGCTAAACAGCCAGTATATTCAGGGGGGAGCTTACCAAACGTTTTTCCGGCTGCGTTCGCCAGCAGACACCGCCAACATCCTTCGTACCCTGCCCGCACTGATAACAGCATCGGGGGCAAAAGGAGAAGGGACCATCTACCGGTTTGACCCACTTACCAGCGTCCATCTGGGCACTAACTTCGGCGATACGGCCAACGCCCGTTATCTGACTATTTTTAGTATTATCGCGGCATTTACGTTGTTACTGGCACTCATCAACTACATGAGTCTGACCACCTCGCGAGCTACGCAGCGTGCCCGCGAAGTAGGCATCCGCAAAGTAATTGGGGCAGCCCGCCGGTCTCTGGCGGGGCAGTTTTACGGCGAATCGGTTCTTGTAACGGGTGTAGCCTTTGGGTTGGCTATCGTATTGGTTTTGGGACTACAACCTTTCTTTTATCAATTGATGCAACTCGACATTGACTCGTCATTCGTGTACAGCCTCAGGTCCGGGTTAGTTGCTCTGGCTTTATTCGTGGGTTGTGTTTTAATTTCGGGGAGTTACCCGGCCTTGCTGCTGTCATCCTTTACTCCCGTCCGGGTTCTGCAAGGCGTATTAATTCCGGGTAAGGGCGGCATCACAATCAGGCAGGGTTTCATCGTATTACAGTTCGCCGTATCCGTTGGCCTGATTGGATGCAGTATATTGATTTACCAACAGGTGCAACATTTACAGAATCGTCAATTAGGCCTTTACAAAGACCGTGTGTTAGTAGTACCGCTGGCGGCATCGCTGACTCAGCAATACAACAGCTTCAAGCACAATTTGCGGCAAATACCGGGTGTGGAACGAGTGGCAGCCGCATCGCTGGCACTCTACAAGGAAGGAGGCAGCATTTACTTCACACAATCGCCGGTAACGAAAAAAGACGTTAGCATTCATGTTTTGTCCGTGGACGATCAATTTGCTGAGACGCTCGAAATCCCCTGGAAAATTAAACCAACCCCAACGCGGCTTGCGGCTCCGAACACGGTGGTCGTTAATGAAACAGCCGTGCGAAAATTAGGATTTAATGGCAATCCGCTGGGCCAGAATCTATCTTTTGGCGCTTGGAAAACGGAAGTTGTGGGAGTGATGAAAAACTTTTACTTCACCAACATCAACGACTCAAACGACCCGCTGGCTCTGTTCGTAGCCAAAGACACGGCCAGCATCATGGCTACCCAGGGCGGCAGTCTGTACATCCGTATTGAACCCGGTGCTGACATTCGACAAACCGTTGCCCGTATTGAGAAAGAATACGGAACATTGGGAGCCGAAAAGCCATTTGACTATTTTTTCCTTGATGACACGTTCAACAACCTGTATAAATCAGAAGCCCGGTTAGCTACTTTATTCAGCCTGTTTACGGCTTTTGCGCTTTTTATCGCCTGTTTGGGCTTGTTCGGTCTGGCCGTCTTTACGGCGGAACAACGCACGAAAGAAATTGGGGTGCGAAAAGTGCTGGGCGCATCGGTATCCAGCATTATAACATTACTCTCGAAAGACTTCCTGAAACTGATTTTGCTGGCTATTCTGATTGCTTCTCCCCTGGCCTGGTGGGCCATGAATAAGTGGCTTCAGGATTTTGCTTACAAGATTACCATTTCGTGGTGGGTATTTGCCGTGGCGGGTTTGGGCGTTGTTGCCATTGCCCTGCTGACGGTAAGTTTTCAGAGTGTAAAAGCCGCCCTGATGAATCCGGTGAAGAGTTTGCGGAATGAATGATAAAATGAGCGTGGCAGATTGGTTTACCGGGTCACTACTTAAACTAGTCGTCTGCCCTTCTGGCTGAACTGAACCATTGGTAGGTACGATACGGGCAACAGGAAACCAAATTCCCCCACCTGGTTGTTGGCTGATTATTGGGTAAATTTGCCCACTAATTAAATCGCGGGGCTTTGAACCCCGGCAGATATGAGCAAACACGGACGCATTCTGGTCGCCATGAGTGGCGGCATCGATTCTTCGCTGGCAGCGGTGATGCTGCACGAAGAAGGGTACGAGGTCATTGGCATGACCATGAAAACCTGGGACTATGCCTCATCGGGCGGGACCAAAAAAGAAACGGGCTGCTGTTCCCTCGACAGCATCAATGATGCCCGAAACATAGCCGTTAACCTCGGCTTCCCGCACTATATTCTGGATATCCGCGAAGAGTTTGGCGATTCTGTTATCGACTACTTCACGGGGGAGTACGTAGAAGGGCGCACGCCCAACCCCTGCGTTATGTGCAATACGCACATCAAATGGGATGCCCTCCTGCGTCGGGCCGACCGGCTGGATTGCGAATCCATCGCTACGGGTCACTACGCCCATATCAGGAAAGAGGATAGCCGGTACGTTCTCTCGAAAGGGGTCGATACGCTGAAAGACCAGTCGTATGTACTCTGGGGCGTGTCGCAGGCGAGTTTAAGCCGTACAAAATTACCCCTGGGGCATCTACGCAAATCCGACATCCGCGACATGGCTACAGAGCGCGGCTTTATGGAACTGGTCACTAAGTCCGAGTCGTACGAAATCTGTTTCGTGCCCGACAATGATTATCGGGGTTTCCTGAAACGACGACTGCCAACGCTGGAAGCCGAGGTAGCCGGGGGTAATTTCATTATGGAAGGCACCGGTAAAGTAATGGGCCAGCATCAGGGCTATCCGTTTTACACCATCGGCCAGCGCAAAGGGCTGGGGATGGCGTTCGGGCAACCCATGTTCGTAACCGAGATTCGTAAAGACACAAACGAAGTAGTGCTGGGCGTAGACAAAGATTTGTATCGCGATGGCATGGTGGTCAGCAAACTGAACCTGCAAAAATACGACCGTATCGACGGACCGCACATCACCGGGCCACTGGAAACGGTTACCAAAGTACGGTATAAAGACCCCGGCACCCGGGCCACGATTTCGCAGGTTGCCGACGACAGAATCGAGGTGTTGTTCGAGGAAGGGGTATCGGCCATTGCACCCGGACAGGCCGCCGTTTTTTACGAGGGCGATGATGTGATTGGCGGTGGCTGGATTATGAAAAGTTTCCGCCAGTCGGATACGTGGCAGAGGGAGCAAGTATCGGCTGATGGCGTACACGTAGTTCGCTAACCATGAGGAGTTTGACCGTTCATATACCAAAGGCCTGTCATGAACGCTGGGACGATATGCAACCGGCAGAGAAGGGCCGGTTTTGCGATAGTTGCCGGAAAACGGTAATCGACTATACCGCTTTTTCTGACCAGGAATTGGTAAAGCGGCTCCGCAAAGTTCCCGAAGCAAGTTGTGGATGGTTTCGCAACGATCAACTTAATCGACCATTGGCCACGCCTAAGCCGGATATCGCTCCGACCTGGTATCGATGGGTTGGCATGCTGTTTATGAGTTTCTTTAGCTGGCAGACGGTACAGGCGCAGCAAAAACAAACTGCGTCTGTATTAGTACAGGAACCGGCAGAACGTGTCCGTTTCGAGGTTGACAGACTACCCCTTCACAACGCTAGCCCTGCCGACACAGAATGGATTGTTTCGGGCAAAGTGGTGAGTATGGATTCGGTCGGTACTGTTTCGTCTGTTTCAATGGCTCATGTACTCATCAGGGGTCTGCCGGGTAAACTACACTATACCCAAACGGACAACATGGGGACCTTTAGCTTATCTGTTCCAACCCAAACGCTGGCTACCCGACTAACTCTGCTGGTAATTACAAAAGATGGTCGCCGTGGGGAAGCGGCATTTGAGGTTACGCCAACCACTACCTCTGTTTCGCTGAGTGACATTGTTCTCAGTCACGTTTCGGCTCGGCGAGACCTCACCGGAGGGGGCATTTGTATTGTTCAGCCGCCTTCACTCTGGCAAAAAGTAAAACGTACCCTGTTTCGGTGAGGTAGCAAAAGCTCACTTTTTCACGTTATCTGTTAGGTCCGTAGCGGTAAAATCTTTTATTTACAGACTATTCCAACAAAACCTGCATGAAAAAATACGTCCTCTCTCTTTGCCTTTCTATTTTTATCAGTAGTCAACTTTTGGCTCAAACAGTACCGTCCGGTGCGGCACCCTCTGGTAGTACAGCACCCAAAGGGCATCCAAACCCCAGTGGTCCGGGCTGGAATCCTCTTTTCGCGAGTGATCTGTCCAATGCTCATTTCCCGGCTGGGGTCTGGAGTATGGATGATGGTGGCGTAATAACCGCCACGGCCGATAAAACCATCTGGACAGCCATGCCGTACGAAGATTTTGTGCTGGATTTGTTTTTCAAAACGGCCGAAGGGACAAACAGTGGGGTGGTTATTCACGCGAGTGATACGGCCAACTGGATACCGAACTCGGTAGAGATTCAAATTGCCGACGACTACGCCAAACAGTGGGCCGAATCCCCGAAGAACTGGCAGTGCGGAGCCTTTTTCGGCCATCAGGCTCCAACCAAACAGGGAATCGTGAAGAAGCCCGACGAGTGGAATCGGTACACCATTACCAGTCAGGGGAAGATGATTTACGTCGTGCTGAACAATCAGCTTATAAACACCATCAATCTGGATCAGTTTACCTCGGCAAAAACGAACCCCGATGGCTCAACGGTGCCCGAATGGCTTAACAAACCACCTGCCGACCTTCCCATCAAAGGTTACATCGGCTTACAGGGCAAGCACGCGGGAGCACCCATTTACTTCCGAAATCTAAAAATAAAAGCGTTGTAGCTGGTTGGTTTATGGTATTCGGTCTTCCGTTTACGGCGGTTCGTCGTTACAGTAGTGTAGTCTATCAAACCAGCCCATTGCTATAAAATCAATCCGCGCAACCGCGAACCAGAAACAGTAAACCGCAAACCGAATGCAACCCGAACCCCAAACCCGCCACAGCCGCGTACTGCCCGAACTGCGCTTCTCGCTCAACCTGCTTTATGTAGGGCGACTGTTGCTGGGTATGAACGCTAAAACCCTGGTTGATAACGATGCGCTGACGGAACTGGATGAGCGGATAGAAACGATAACAGACGAGTTGGTAGCCACCGAATTATTGCACGAAGCGGCTATATTAGCGGGTGACAGGTTGCCCAACACACCACCCAACAGTGAGATTTAGGCCGTAATCCGTTTTTTTTGCGGCTTAATTCGATACGACATGTAAGCCGCCTGTCTGATGGCTTCTTCTTATTTCTTTATGGCTGGAACTGCTCGCTGAACTGTGTCATCGCTGAGTGGACTCACTACCTTTTGCCGGACACTCTACAAGGTCGCCTTTAGATAAATGCCTTGTAAAAGGTAACAAATCCAGGATGTTGTGTTTCATCCAGTCATAAGAGTTCAGAAAAGTCTCAACTCGCGCTAAAATCGTGAACCATTAAACTACATGGTTTTCTGAACGCAGAAGGGCCTTTTTGCGGCTCCCTCCCTCCTACCCAACCACCGTTCAGAAAAACCTCCGAATCACCAAAGAAGCCGCGCTCCCTGGCAGGAACGCGGCTTCTTTGGTGAACCAGTCTGTCGAAGATAAGGACTACTCCGCTTTGAGAAGCTTAACCGTTTGGCTTTGGGTGGACGTACTGACCCGTAGCAGCAGCACGCCCGCTGGAACCTGGCCCAGGTGGAGCGTCTGCCGCTCCACTTCCCCGGCCTTTCCAACTGACTCTTCACTCACCAGGTGACCCCGTTCGTCCCTCAGTTGCAGGCGCAGCGATTGACCCTCGGCGCCCCGTACCTCCACGGCCACCGTTTCACCCACCACCGGGTTGCCCAGCACCACTACCTTCAGCGGTACTTCGGGACTGACGCCCAGCCGTGCGCCCGGATTGCAGGCCGCCAGCCACCCGTAGCTGAAACTGCTCGATACACCACTTTGCCTTGCCTGAAGCCTAATGACCGGATTGTCCGTGTAGAGCGTCAGACTGTACGGCCCTGGATTGGTGGTGGGCAGCAGCTCGTTGACCACCGAGAANCTNACCGGACTGCCNTCCAGNCCCNCGTACTGNGGACTGAACGTTAGTCNGCGCTGNCCNGCCGGGAGCACCTGACAACTCACCGTGGTTACCCCTGTAATGCTGAAGCTACTCGTGGGCGGTGGCGGGGTTACCGGAGCCGGTTCCACCGTCAGCATGAAGCTCGTGCTGGTGCGCAAGCCGCCCCCGTCCGTCGCCGTCAGCGTGACCGAATAGGGTGAACCCACCGTNCTCGAGACGCTGCCCGTAATCTGCTTGCCCGATAGGGNCAGGCCCGCCGGTAAACCACTCGCCCACAGCGTGATCTGGTCGGGGGTCTCCTGGTCGATGAANGTGTTGACTAAGTTCAGATTATAAGTCTGACCCACTACCGCCGTTTGCGAGGCCACCGGCTCGTTCAACCGGGGAGCCGTGTTCTCCTGCCCCAGATTGGAACAGGCNGCCAGCCAGTTGTAGGCAAACGTCACCGGGCCATTGGAACCCGTTTGCGATGCCCGCAGGGTGATGACCGGGTTATCCCGGTACAGCGTCAAACTGTAGGGNCCCGGATCGGTNGTAGGTATGCTNTCGTTGACCACCTGGAAGGCGATAGGCTGCCCATTCACGCCCNCATAGCGCGGGTTAAAACTCAGACTGATGCGGTTGGCTACCGGCGTGCAACTGATGGTGGTCACCCCCGTGATGCTGAACGCACTCGTCGGCGGGGGCGGGGTANTTCCATCAGGCTGCACCGTGAGTTGTAGCAACGTGCTCACGCTCAGACTCCCCGGNTCGGTGGCCGTGATGGTGATGGAGAACGGCGAACCCACCGTGGTGGAGGGCGTACCACTCAGGGTACTACCCGCAAAACTCAACCCTGGCGGCAGACCACGGGCCGAAAGCCGCAAACTGGTCGGG
>NZ_KB893300.1 GCF_000374065.1 Spirosoma luteum DSM 19990 | reverse complement strand
TAATAAACACAGGTTTGGTCGGTAGAAAACTAAATTGTATAAACACTGATTGCGTTTATGTTTTACGTTTTTATATTTGCCTGGAAATCAATGACACATGAGTAAGCTGGAAATTTTTCAAGATAATGCGTTAACTACTGCTCGGTATGAAATGACGGAGACGGAGAAGAACTTGTTCTACATGGTAGTTGCCCAAGTCAAACGAGAAGATCCACCTACAAAAATGTACCAAGTATCGGTTAAAGACATGGCTGCCATTGTGGGTTCTGAAGAATTGAAATTTGAGTCGTATAGGAAAGCAACTGAACGTTTGAACGGGCGCATTTTTAGAACTACCCTTCCAAATGGTAATTACTTTCATGGCTCATTCATCGCATCAGCCGAATACAAAAGAGGAACTGGTATCATTGAGATTGAACTATCTCAAAAAGTAAGACCTTTCTATGTCGATCTAAATGAGCGATTTACAAAGATTCAATTAGCTGCGGCAATATCACTCAACTCGGCCTATGCAAAGCGGATTTACGAGCTTTTATGTATGTTTAAAAACATGAAAGACAAGAGGTTTCGGCGTAGTGTCGTAGATTTAAAAACGATGCTTGGCATCATTGATGAGAAAACCGGTAAGGATACTTATCCAGATTGGACTAAGTTTAAAACGAATGTATTAGACGTAGCAGGGAAAGAAATTAATGGCCATACCGACCTAACGTTTAACTACAAACCCACCTACGGAGACCGCCCAGGACGAGGTCGTAAACCAGTTGTTGAAGTCGAATTTGAAGTATTCTATCAGGCTAAGGCTGAACCTGCTCCCTTGTCGAGCCTGCACGAACGGCTGGTAAAACAATTTCGACTACGGGTAGACCAGGCCGATCAGGTGCTGGCCCTGCATTCGGTAGAAATCATTAACCGGCAGCTATACGACATCCAAACTAAAGTAGCTGGTGGTTCGGTTAAGAACATAGGCAGTTACACCGCCAAAGTATTTGGCTTAGAAACGAAGGGGAAAAAAGATGGAAACCAAAAAACCACTTGAACCAATTCCACCTATGCGACGGGGGGCAAACTCCTACAAACCCGAAGATATTCTTCGATGGGGAGTTGAACGATTTTTGGATGAAGTGGCTCCCAAAGAGCCTTTCATGATACCAGATTTAGGCTTTACAGAAGAAGAAAACCGACGGATGGACGAGATTTTGCGCGAAGAGCGCCAAGCTACTGCGGATGGTCTTTGATACGAACTTAATTATTCAACATATACGCCGGTATCAGCAATTGCCTGACCGAGCAATCATTCCAATGGTTGTAGCTGGCGAGTTGGAAGCCTTTGCGTTGAAAGCAGATTGGGGATACCAGAAAGTCTCTTTTATGCGGGCTATACTGGATTACTATCCTCTGGTAGAAGTATCACGAGCGTTAACCCCATTGTA
>NZ_KB893299.1 GCF_000374065.1 Spirosoma luteum DSM 19990 | reverse complement strand
TAATAAAGTAAGGTTTAGACCCAGAAACAGGCTTAATAAAGTAAGGTTTAGACGTTATAATAGTTTTTCTTTTAAGTAATTATAATTTTAAAATTTTACTTTTTACATTTGGCTGATAATCAATCTACAATGGGTAACCATGAGCAAAGGAGTAGAGATATGGCAGGATAATGTCTTGACTGTAGCGCGTTATGAAATGACTGAAGCTGAAAAGAACATTTTGTACATGGTTGTTGCTCAAGTCAAACCAACAGATCCTGCAGATAAGTACTATCAAGTTTCAGTCAACGAGATGGCTACCATTATGGGATCTGACCGATTGAAAGCAGAACCTTACCGTCAAGCCACTAAAAAGTTAATGACGCGTGTATTTGAAACAACACTGCCGAATGGAGATTTCTTACAAGCTACATTCATCGCATCAGCCCAATTCAAAAAGGGAACGGATATCATTGAAATTGAGCTGTCACGAAAAGTAAGACCTTTTTATGTCGATTTGAATCAACGTTTTACCAAGATTCAATTGGTAGCTGCAATTTCACTCAATTCAGCTTATGCAAAGCGAGTGTACGAACTCCTATGCATGTACAAAAACATGAAAGACAAGAAGTTTCGGCGAGATCTAATTGAGCTTAAAACCATGCTTAGTGTTATTGACCCAAAGACGGGAAAGGATAGTTACTCAAACTGGACACGGTTTCAAAAGAACATTCTTGACGTAGCTAGTAAAGAAATTAATGGTCATACAGATCTGTCATTTACATACAAACCCATCTACGGAGATAGACCAGGGCGAGGCCGTAAACCCGTAGTCGAGGTAGAATTTGAAGTATTTTATCAAGCAAAGCATGAATTAATTTTAACGCCATCACTTCATGAACGACTCGTCAAGCAATTCCGGTTACGGGTCGATCAAGCTGATCAGGTGCTAGCTCTGCATTCCGTAGAAACTATTAATCGACAGCTCTACGATATTCAAACTAAAATAGCAGGTGGTTCAGTTAAGAACATAGGCAGTTACACCGCCAAAGTATTTGGCTTAGAAACGAAGGGGAAAAAAGATGGAAACTAAAAAACCGCTCGAACCAATTCCACCCATGCGACGGGGCGCAAACTCCTACAGACCCGAAGACATTCTTCGATGGGGGGTTGAACGGTTCTTGGATGAAGTGGCTCCTAAAGAGCCGTTCATGATACCAGATCTAGGCTTTACTGAAGAAGAAAATCGACGGATGGACGAGATTTTGCGCGAAGAGCGCCAAGCAACTGCGGATGGTCTTTGATACAAACTTAATTATTCAGCATATACGCCGGTATCAGCAATTGCCTGACCGAGCAGTCATTCCAATGGTTGTGGCTGGCGAGTTGGAAGCCTTTGCGTTAAAAGCAGATTGGGGATACCAGAAAGTCTCTTTTATGCGGGCTATACTGGATTACTATCCTCTGGTAGAAGTATCACGAGCGTTAACCCCATTGTA
>NZ_KB893297.1 GCF_000374065.1 Spirosoma luteum DSM 19990 | reverse complement strand
CGTGGCTGTTGCACAACTCCGCTTTCTAGATCGATTTTCAGTGTCTGAATTGGCTAATAAGATTTTATACCATCGGTCTGCTCTTCTTAGTTGAGAAAAAGCACGCCAAAACCCGGAAAAGTGTCTTGAGAAGGTGATGACCATTCCACCTTTAGGGCTATGGCCTGGCTGAGAGTGAACTTGGTGGTGAACTTCATATACTTCTTCAGGTTGAAGGCAATAGCCGCCATCAGCATCACTTTGTGAGCTCCAGCTTTGCCCCGTACATTGATCTTTCGTAATCCATTGTACTCCACCAGACTACCTAACACGGGTTCCACCGTCCGTTGGCGAAGCTTCTTCATGCGTTTGCCCCGCCGACTTTGCTGGCGCTCCAGGGCTCGACGGTAGAAGGGATCATAGGCGGTTCGAATAATTTGTCGGCATTGGCTCTTGGGTACACAGGTGGGTTTAAGTGGACACTGTTTGCAGTCCTGGTAATCCGCCCGATAGACCTTTAACAAACCGGTTTCGGCGTGTGTGGCAAAGGTCTTAAAAGGCAATCGCTTGCCAGCCGAACAAGTAAAGTGATCCCCTTCAGAATCATAGGGGAAGCCTTCGATCTGTGGTTTATAGTGGCCGAAGGTAGGTATCCAACCCGTAATCTTCCACCCTTCCAGCAAGGCGTAGTTACTGCCGTTTGAGTAACCTGTATCCGCCAATACCTCTTCTAAACGTAGCTCATTGGCGGCCAACCGCTGCTGAAGTTTGAGGGCGATATCAGGTAAGTACTGGCTATCCCGGCCATCGGCAAAATCGGCCTGTACATGACTAATGACGCCTTCGGCCGTATCAACAGCCAGGCTACAATGGTAGTTGAGTTTGCGGGCTTTACCAGGCTTAATCGAGATACGGGCATCGGGATCGGTGGGACTATAATGGGTTTTGTTGCTGAGTAACTTTGCCTTTTCGTTACCGGCTCCTAAAGTAGTGGGTGCACTTTTCAGGTTTTGCTGATGCTTTTTCAACCGTCTTAACTGGTGATCGGCTGCGGTAATCACCGATGCAGCTTGACGGGGGCTGAATGGAGCGATGGAAGGCACCGGCTCATTTTGATCCTCAGCCGACCGGACCAGCCTGGGACCCGGTAGATTGGGTTGTTTTTCTAGCAGTCTTTCCATCGAAGCATTGGCTTTGACGGGGGCCGAGTCGATGGCTACCCTACGGCCAGCCACCATGTTGTTAGCTACACACAGGCTGAATACTTTATCGAACACTGCCTCAAAGAGCGCTTCCGGGTAAAGTTGTCGAGTACGACTCAACGTGGAGTGCCAGGGTAATGGCTCATCAATGTTATAGCCCAGGAAATACAGCATATCCATCCGTAGTGAGCAATGCTCAATTAGCTTTCTGTCGGAGGTAATATTCTCCAGGCAACCGATGAGCATGAACTTAAAGAATACGACTGGGTCAATGGAAGGGTTTCCAGTCTGGCCATAAAGCTGTTTCGTGGCCTTATAGATAAAGGTCAGGTCGAGCGTCTCCTTTAGCCGACGGTAGAAGTTGTGCTTAGGGACGCGGCTGGACAGCTGAAAACAAGTGATTTGCTTTTCGATATATTCTTTTCTGCCTTGCATACCTCAAGATACAGAAAAGGCCACTTAAATCCCTAAGTAGAGTTGTGCAACAGCCACG
>NZ_KB893296.1 GCF_000374065.1 Spirosoma luteum DSM 19990 | reverse complement strand
CCGCCTATCAACGTCGTCGTCTACAACACCCCTTTATACCGGAACACTCATCTTCAGGCCAGTTTCGCACTTAGATGCTTTCAGCGCTTATCTGATCCCCACGTAGCTACCCGGCCGTGCCTGCGGCCAAACAACCGGTACGCCAGCGGTGAGTCCATCCCGGTCCTCTCGTACTAAGGACAGATCCCGTCAGTATTCCCACGCCCACCACAGATAGGGACCGAACTGTCTCACGACGTTCTGAACCCAGCTCGCGTGCCACTTTAATCGGCGAACAGCCGAACCCTTGGAACCTTCTCCAGCCCCAGGATGTGACGAGCCGACATCGAGGTGCCAAACCTCCCCGTCGATGTGAGCTCTTGGGGGAGATCAGCCTGTTATCCCCGGCGTACCTTTTATCCTTTGAGCGATGGCCCTTCCATGCGGAACCACCGGATCACTATACCCTGCTTTCGCACCAGATCGGCTTGTGGGCCTCACTGTCAAGCTTGCTTCTGCTATTGCACTCCCCTGCCGATTACCGTCCGGCATGAGCAAACCTTGGGAAACCTCCGTTACCCTTTCGGAGGTGACCACCCCAGTCAAACTACCCACCAAACGCGGTCCTACTCTCGTAGTTAGAACGCCAGTCAGAAAAGGGCGGTATTTCAAGGTTGGCTCCACGATGCCTGGCGACACCGCTTCACTGCCTCCCGCCTATCCTACACATGCCTGACCGGCATTCAGCGTTAAGCTGTAGTAAAGGTGCACGGGGTCTTTCCGTCCCGTGGCGGGTAAGCGGCATCTTCACCGCTACTACAATTTCACCGAACTCATGGTTGAGACAGTGCCCAGATCGTTACACCATTCGTGCAGGTCGGAACTTACCCGACAAGGAATTTCGCTACCTTAGGACCGTTATAGTTACGGCCGCCGTTTACTGGGGCTTCAGTTCAAACCTTCGCCTTGCGACTAAGCTCCCCCCTTAACCTTCCAGCACCGGGCAGGTGTCAGACCCTATGCGTCAACTTTCATTTTGGCAGAGTCCTGTGTTTTTGGTAAACAGTCGCCTGGGCCTCTTCTCTGCAGCCTCTGTTGCCAGTAGGCCCCCCTTATCCCGAAGTTACAGGGTCATCTTGCCGAGTTCCTTAACCATGATTCTTTCGCGCACCTTAGAATATTCTTCCCAGCTACCTGTGTCGGTTTACGGTACGGGTATCCATACGCTTAACGGCTACTCACTTTTCTTGGAAGCCCCGTCAACGCTTCGACTCATCCGAAGACTCATCTCAACGCCCTATTCCGTCAGGACGTAGCATCTCTGGCACTCCGTCATGAGCACCCCTGCATAGATAGTACGGGACTATTAACCCGTTTCCCCTCAAAGCCCGCCTGTCGGCTGCTCCTTAGACCCCGACTAACCCTCCGATGACTGCCATCGCGGAGGAAACCTTAGCTTTTCGGTGTGGGGAGTTCTCATCCCCATTCTCGTTACTTATGCCTACATTTGCTTTTCTAACCGCTCCACCATCCCTCACGGAACAACTTCACTGCTGTCAGAATGCTCTCCTACCACATCATGCTCTTGCATGAGTCCATAGCTTCGGTGATATGCTTGATGCCCGGTTATTATCGACGCCCGCCCCGCTCGACCAGTGAGCTGTTACGCACTCTTTAAAGGAATAGCTGCTTCCAAGCTAACCTCCTGGCTGTCTCAGCAGCCGGACCGCCTTTGTTCAACTTAGCATATACTTTGGGACCTTAGCTGATGGTCTGGGTTGTTCCCCTCTCGGACTTGGACCTTAGCACCCAAGCCCTCACTGCCACGCACCCACCGGCGCATTCGGAGTTCATCAGAAGTTGGTAGGATGTGACTCCCCCGCATCCTGTTGGTGGCTCTACCTCACCGGTGGTAACACGCAACGCTGTTCCTAAAAACATTTCGGAGAGTACGAGCTATTTCTCAGTTTGATTGGCCTTTCACCCCTACCCCCAGCTCATCCGGAAGCTTTTCAACGCTTATCGGTTCGGTCCTCCACAGTGTTTTACCACTCCTTCAACCTGGCCAGGGGTAGATCACCAAGTTTCGCGTCAACCCCCACTGACTAGACGCCCTGTTCAGACTCGCTTTCGCTTCGGCTGCGAACGTTCACGTTCTTAACCTTG
>NZ_KB893295.1 GCF_000374065.1 Spirosoma luteum DSM 19990 | reverse complement strand
CACCGCTTTATAGCTTAGCTTTACATAATCGCACTTATACAACAATCGAAATTTACCTATTCTAATGTTAGGACGTTTTGTAAAAGTAGGTGTTCGGATACTTTTAGCTCTTTCACTGGTTTACTTCGTCCATAGCTGTTACAATGATGAACAGGATATTCGAATCGATCCAGTGACTCAGCCTAAGCAATGGACTTATGACATAACCAGTGTTCCACTTGGAGAGCGTATGTATTATGTGTTAATCGATGGAGAGTTAGATCAGGATGCGGGGCTTGAAGCCGAACATCAAGTGACAACCACACGCCATATCCGCCGTGATACGATCAGCACTTTAACAAGCCCGTTCTTCACTTACCCGTCTAGCTATACTTCACATGTGGTAAAATTGCCCGATTCAACCTTTACAATCACCTACAGAAATAAACTACCTAAAGGCAAGTTCTCAATGTATTACAACGGGGATGATTCAGGGCTTGAAACGTTTACCTATCACCCCCTCAAAGCCACCAAAGGTTGGGTTCGTATTCAAATAGGTCCGGGCTCATGGGATCGCAAGGATTCAACTCGAAGTGATGTTATAGTTTGGCCTACTATTCACGAACCAAAATAGCGCCTCAAACTATAAGTAAGGCAATAAATGGATTTGCATTCTGCATATAAATTAGCAACCTTATAGCCTGTTATAAATCTCTGCTTATTTCCTTTACATAATCTGAGTTATGCAACGGGTCTTTACATAATACAAACGATGGTGCGGTTTATAGGATGGGGCTTTTTTGTACTTTTTATGTATGTTCTATCTGCTTGCGAATGCTTTGTGAGTTCTAAAGGAGTTGTTTTAGATAAGACCTCAAAAAAGCCTATCACTTTAGCTAAGGTTCGTAATGTACGGGATAAAACGCCGGATTACTTTCCACTTAGACATACATCTGATTCAAGTGGCCAGTACCAGATTATGGTTTCAAGTTACTGGTTATTTGGCTGCCCTGACTTAGAATTATCCTTCTCAAAATTTGGATACAGGACGACAGATACTGTACTGACAAGGCCCAGTAATAGCGATACCATCTATCTTGAAAAAGTCAAAAAATAGCAAATAGAAGTATTTGCACTCTTCTGAGGTCAGTTTTATAACTACACTTATGTTAGTCGACTTTTTAAAGATTCCATAACTGCTTTTCATTGGCTCATAACTTCGCTGTGTGCAATTATCTCAAGTGAGTTCAACCTTGTTCCTATGGCTTTCTTAAGATAAAACCTAGCTTGGTAGGTAAATTATAAGTGGCTATTTGGTAAATAACTATTTTCTTACACTCATTACTGAAGACGTACATGGGCCACTTTTCATAGCGACCATCTTTCGTTGTTATATCTATCCTAAATATCTTTCCTGCGTAGCCGATTGCAGGATAATCACCATCAGTATCGTAAGTCTTAGTCACAACTTTAGCCATTTTTGAGCCTATATCAATATAGTTGGCATAGAGTGAATCAGGATCAATCAAGTTTTTTTGAGCGTCAAATGTTACTGTTCCTTTTCTGATAGCCTGACCAACAGGGGGGATAGTTTCAAACTGCCAAGTACCAACTATATTCTTTTCGATAGGTGGTGCCTGACAGCTAGTTACTGTTTCCACCAACGATGAATCTCTGGGAGGTGTTAATTGACGAAACTCTTCCTTACAAGAAAATACACCTACAAGTACTGTTAGTAAAAAGAGAGCATTTTTCATATAAAGTGTCCTTTCCTACCATAACGTACAAGCTCTCTTTTCCTGTTGTATAAGTGAACATTGTGTTAGTCTAAATGGTGTGTAAGACAATTTCACCGATTTGTCTTACAGCCCTTGTTAGGTGTCTTACAATTTTAGGTTTTTGTCTTACATACCTAAATTTTGCCTAATTATGTGTCTTACACATGTAAGACACAGCTATGGAAGACCTTACTATTACTCCTGACTCAACCAACGAGAATACCGAATCCACGAAAGGGAGCAATCCTGTTACCTGGTCTATCCGAGGTGTCGAACGAGACACCCGCGCCGTGATTGAGAAGGCCGCTGAACGAGTGGGTAAAACCATTGGTCAGTACGTCAATGAAGATATCCGGAGCCTAGTGCAAGGTCAACTTACCCAATCTCAATTGCCAGCCGCCCCGGTTGATATTCAGAATCAGATTGACCACTTAACGAAGATGGTCGAAGGGATTGCCAACCGAATGCCCGAGGAAGGTAAGAAATCCTTTTGGCAACGTCTATTTAGTTAATCAGGAAGAAATAGAAGGGAAGAAAAACAGTTTTCCTTGCGGAGTAGCTGACGCGTGTTATCTTTGCTTGCGTTGTTGAGTAGCCAGCCATGTTTCACCCCTAAAAAACCT
>NZ_KB893294.1 GCF_000374065.1 Spirosoma luteum DSM 19990 | reverse complement strand
GTCTAAACCTTACTTTATTAAGCCTGTTTCTGGGTCTAAACCTTACTTTATTAGGGTCCAAACCTTACTTTATTAAAGTTATCCACACTGTAAAAGTCTGAAAATCTGATAGTTATAAGCTCTATTTTGCCCCTTCAAGTGTTTAACAAGTGATTTGTTAGAATACACAATCACTTGTCTCGCGTACGGGCATGTACGTACGCGCGCGAGGGAAAGCCGCCAGGAAGTGGATTGACAGATACGGTTTAGAAAGTAAAAAAGAGTTAACTAAAGAAATAGGTGGAAAGGGGAGAAAAAACGACGGGGAAGAAAATAACAAAAAACAAAGCGCGAAGCGACGAAAAAACAAAGCGCGAAGCGGTCTTGTAAAGAGCAAGCGGAAATTACGCTGCGCGATAATTCATGCTTGCTCTACGAGGTGTCTAATCTGATAATCAATTAGTTAGTAAATATTTTTACTATTAGTTAGTAAGCAAAAAGTATATTCCTAGTAAAAAATACCTTATTTTAGCGTTTAAAGGCTGTTTTTAGTATATTCAGCTGCTTAATTATGGAGGTAAAAGCGAATAAGTCAGTCCGGTTCGGTGGAGATACCGACCTGAAATTCAGCAAGTTAAGTGATAAACTAGGGCGCAGTAAGCAAGAGCTGTTTGGGCAGATGGTGGACTATTTCTACAAATCCCAGAAAGATCCGGGCGATCTGAACGACGAATTGCTCAAGAAAGAGCTGAGCCAAGGGATCAATCGGATCATTTCGTTCATCAAAACTCAGGAGAAAGAGGCTCTAACGCCTATGATGGCCGATGGACGCGAGTTGAAACGTAACCTGGCCACCTTGCAAGACCAGTTTGCCGCTTTGTTTTCCTTCGACGAGGAAAACTACATTCACGGCTTTTACCTGAAATCGCAAACCGAGCGGAAGGCTGAACAGGCGGCTTTACTCAAAAAGCAGAAGGATCTAGAGGAGAAGTACGAAGAGATGGCCGCTACGCTGGTAGAATTGCTCTCAGAGACACGAACGCACCAAAGTGAGAGCAAATCACACCGCGCGTCTAAAAACGTCTTAAAAGCCAAGTTTCGCAGCCTGTTGGATACCTACATTCAGCAGCGGGAAGCCCTGAACGCGCTGACCAATGGGCGAGCCGTGAAGGATTTGCAGGACCATATCCGTACTCAGATCGACAATTTGTAAGTCTTTTTTTCCTTTTCAACTATGCCGCACGTCAATATCACAGCCAGCAGCAGCGGCAGCAATGCCGGCAGTTGTGGCCAGCTCGTGGAGTACCTGGAGAAAGAAAACAACTTGAAAGCCGAACACAAGGCCGAATTGTGGTTCAACCAAGGCCGCGACGATCTACGGCCCTACGAGGTGCGTCAGGACATTGACGCTAACACGGCCAAACTCAAACAGAGCGAAGCCAAGTTCTATTTGGTCAATATCAGCCCCTCCCAAAAAGAGCTACAGCACATCGGCAACAATCCCCAGAAATTGAAAGACTACGCCCGTGGGGTAATGGCTGAGTATGCGGCCAACTTTCAGAAAGGGTTAGGCCCCGATGATGTGAAGTGGTACGGCAAGGTCGAGTACAACCGGGGCTACAAGTGGACTGATCCGGAAGTAAAGCAGGGACTGAGCCAGCGGGGTGAGGCCAAGACTGGCCACCAAATGCACGTGCAGATCATTGTTAGCCGCAAGGACAGCCACAACCAACGCCTACTGAGTCCGATGACGAATCATCGTGGACAGGGCAAGAGTGCCGAGCATGGGCATAAGTTCGGCCAGTTTAATCGGGTCGCCTTCAAAGAGCGCAGTGAGGTAGCCTTTGATACCCAACTGAACTACCGCCGGGAATTGGAAGAGAGTTTCCGGTATCAGAATACGATGAGCAACGGCACCGTGCAGGAACGAGCGGCTATGACGCTGGAGTTACGCGATACGCAGCACGAGCGACAGCAACAGCTAGCCGCCGATCTACGGCGGGCTGAAGAGTTACGGCTAGAGCAAGCTAAGGCAATGGAGCTAAGTCAGCAACGAGAACTGAGTATTCAGCAAGAGCGAGCCATTGAGCGCCAACAAGGCCGTATCCGAAGTTTAGGAATGGGTCTGTGAGCTGTTTAATCGGATTTGGACAAGTCCACTAAACAAAATGAAGCCAGAGGGTTTTTAGTAAAAACTACCCTATGCCCCTATGGCAACCAGTCCGTTGAACCTAGATTCTTGTCGTAAGCGTCTCGTTGAGATCGAAAGCCATTTGCGCCGTTTTGATCAAACGCTGGCCACATCCCAAGAGAAGTATAATCAAGCTCAGGCATTGCAAAGCGACCCTGCCCTAAAGTCGGCTTTACTGGAAGCCCATACGATCCACTTAAATCGGCAATGGGGCGCTATCGAAAGGATGCAGGCACTTCACCAGAAAGTTCTTGGTAGACTGGCAGCCCTAGAGTCGGGCTTTATATCACTTTCTTAAAAACTGTGAGAACATAAAACCAATAGCCTAGAGTTATCAAGAGAAGGGCTCTGTGGCAGCAAATCTCATTGCATAAAAAGAGGGTGGTGACATCGTATGTCACCACCCTCTTTTTATACCCTGTTTTTTTGGTACTATTCTGAGGGTTGTTGTATAAGGTTTCTTATGTTAAGGGATTAAAACAAGATTTAAGGGGTTAGCTAGCATATTGGCAGGCGGTTAATATCGTCTCCTTAAGGGCATTAAAATCCATAGCTTTTGGCAAATAAGTCCTAGCTCCGGTTTCATAAAAACTGTTGATTTCCAAGTGAGACGCATCAGCACTAATTATCACTACTGGAATGGACCGGTATTCAGTTTGTTGCTTTAAAGCTACCAGAGTTTGATACCC
>NZ_KB893293.1 GCF_000374065.1 Spirosoma luteum DSM 19990 | reverse complement strand
TCAGGGGTGATGAATCTAACCGTGGTCGAAACCTTCACGGCCAGCCAGCCCGTCAACAACGCGACCACCTTTCGAGCCTACACCATTACCGTCAGCCCTGCAACCCCAACCGCACCCTTCAGTATCACAGGAGTGACAACGGTGAGTTGTGCGACTGTAACGGTCGGTGAGCGTATGCTTACCTTCACCCCCCAGTATACAGGCGTAACCGGGCAACCCATTAGTTTCTCGGTGGTCAATGAGATGCTGCCCACCACCAGCCCTGGTCCATACACCCTGCGCCTTTACACCGACAACCCAACCATCACCCTAAAGGCTACACAAACAGGCAGTCCCGGCGAGGATAGTTTTAACTACAACTGGCTGGCAGTTTGTGGGGGAGGTTCACCGCCACCTACCGGAACGTTTTCTATCACGGGCGTCACTACGGTGAGTTGTGCTACCGTTACAGCCGGTGAGCGCCGACTGACGTTTACCCCACGGTACGCGGGTCTGAACGGGCAACCCATTAGTTTCTCGGTGGTCAACGAGATGCTGCCCACCACCAACCCCGGCCCTTACACCCTGCGACTCTATACTGACAACCCCACCATTACACTAAAGGCCACCCAGACCGGCACGCCCAGTGAAGCCAGCTTTACCTACAACTGGGTTGCCGTATGTAACGGGGGAGGTGCTCCCCGTATGGGTGTGAGTCCGGAACCCACGGCTGAATTACGGGTGAAGCTACTCGGCAATCCCATACGTGAGGCCGTTGAGGTGGAAGTGACGGGTGGTGAAAACAGGCCGCTACACCTGTCCTTGACGGATATGATGGGTCGTGTCGTTGGCGAAAGTCGAACTGAGCGGGCAAGTGCCAGCGAGAACTATCGGTTTGATGTATCGACCCTACCCCCAGGTACTCTCTTGCTGAGGACCAGCACCCAGGGTCAATCGGAAACAGTCAGGATTCTGAAAGTGAATTAATGACCCTATTATCCAGGCAATCAAAAGGCTCCAGCTACAAGTTGGGGCCTTTTGGCTGTTTCGTGATGTCACCCACTGGCAAACTTGCCGAATAATCCGTCAGTACGAACACAAACTCTACCTACAAAAATCACTAAAGAATTTCCGGCAATCATTATTTTTCGGTCGCATTAGCCTTTGCCTTTCTTGATCACACCTGTTCGTATTTTATTTACCTGTGACTTATCCCGAATTTGAAGCCCGCTGGAAACCCACGGGCGGTGCCGAACGTGCTAACTACAGCCCGTTTCTAAAGACCATTGCATCTCATTGGAGTACCCCGCCCCCACCCGACAAACCCGTTCAGGATGTCTATGTGCTGGAACGGGCGATGGAGTTTAACGACTCCGGCTGAGATTCGACCGGCAGCGACCGTCCAGGACCCATACAGTAAACGTGTATTGCTGAGCTAACTGAGCGTCATTTGAAATGACAAAAGGGGTCAGTTTGTCGATAAAGCAAAAAAGCTTCAATCTTTACAGATTGAAGCTTTTTTGTGGTGATCCGGCTGGGATCATAACCTATCTACCTAAATAATTGATATTCAAATAATTAAAAAAGTACATTTCCCTGGTTGACGGATTGGTTGACGGATTGAGCAATAGAGCAAAGTTTTTATTATCAGTTGACGGTCGGGTTGAGGTTGGGTTGTACCTTTGAATCAAACGAGCGGCCAGTAATGGCTACTTGGTTTGGTCAGAGTCGCAAGGGTGGTTCCTGCGGCTCTTTGGGTCGGGTGGGTGGTTCCCCCGGCCCGTTTTTTTTCGATGAAACCAAAAGTCAACCGGCCCATATTCGGATTGATACCAAATTCCTGGCCTGTGACACACCCTGTTTCAGCCCCTCAGCGCATACGAAAAGAACTCGCGGTCTCTCCATCCCTATCAATCCTGGGACTATTCCTTTCGACTGTGGGACATTCTACTGATTGGCTAACTAATTTCCTGCTTTATGCAATACATTAGCTACCGGCCTGTAATTGCCGGTCAGGATTAGGTGTGCCCTTATACCACCCGTAATCCCCCAGTCGCAGGGCTTAAATCCCTGGGATCACCATATGCCTACTCTCACTATCAAACAATTCCTAACACCATGAAACATCTCGTCCTGTTACTCCCTTTATTGATGAGCCATTTGGTAGTGGCTCAGAACAACTACGTGGCCAATACGGCTAACTCAGCAACGCCGGGTAATAACAACAAACTGGTAGGCCCCTCGGCGGGTAACAACACCATGACTGGGACCGAGAACTCTTTCTTCGGCCATAATTCGGGGTCAGTAACACCTCAGGTTCTCAAAACACATTTTGGAAATTTTAGTGGTTCGTCCAACACAACAAGTACTCTGAATATCTTCGTCGCTGGGTCTGATAACGATGCTGTTACTACCCACCCTCTCTGATAACATAGAGTAACTACGTAGCCTTTTACCTACGCCCAAGCATATAAAATGAATGCAGGTAGATATCAATGCAGGTAATGCTGCTTTGAATGACAACAATAACGCCTTCTTAGTCTATCAGGCCAGTTTTATTAACACATTGGGTAGCTATAATGCTTTCAGGGTTATTATGCTGGCCTGGTTAACATGACCGTTCACACAGTTTTGCGCGTGAGCGGATGTGGTACGCTACTGTAAAAAGAGTTCATAAATAAATTTATATTAATTATTGTATAAACTATACTTTTAAAATGAACACTGTAAATCGTATTACTGGGTTGGTAATAGGATGGGCGCTCTTTTTTACTTCTCCAGTACTAATAGCCCAAGTCACTCCTCAGTCCACCTCTTTTCTTTGTGGTACGCCTGTTCTTTCCAAAGCGGAGGCTCAGTTGCTGATACAGCAGGCTAACGTCGCGCTACAACGCCAAATGGCAACGAATGCGCCATTTACGGGGATCGCTTACGTACCGCTTCGTCCCCATATCATCCGGCGGAGCGACGGTACCGGCGGCTTCGATCTGGCCAGTCTGAATCAGGCCATGGCGCTCACCAACGGCCATTTCCTGAGCAACGGCCATGGCATCCAGTTTTATTTTTCGGGAAG
>NZ_KB893292.1 GCF_000374065.1 Spirosoma luteum DSM 19990 | reverse complement strand
GGGGTAGCTAACACATTTGGGGTAAATCCGCCACGTAGCGTCAATAAGTCACTGACTTGTAGAGTATTATAAGAATTTAACTCCTTCTGGCTCGTAAGATAGAATGTCTGATAGCGACGCTTCCAACGGATCACGGCTCAGATCATCATCAAAATTAAACTCTCCCTGAAAGTTGATGTGTTCCCAGGCAACAGGGGAGGTTCGGGGTACCATACTCAGAATAATGGCTCGCTCTGCTTTGGTTGAGTTGACTAATAAACGGCTCAAATACAGGTAGTTCCAACAGATCACTGAGTTCTCGATCAACCGCTTGCAACCCTGCATGGTCAGCAACTCTTCCTGATTGGCATATTGTAGCACACCGTTATTGCCATAACTCACGGCCCGGCTTAGTGCGTGAACGCTTTCAATCTTTTCCTGTTGCTGATGGGCACGGTGACGCATTTGCTCGTCGTCCATGTAACGCAGTAAAAACAGGCTTCTAACCACCTTCCCCAACTCTTTCAGTGCCTGGTAGAGCGGATTCTGCAACGCATACGAGTTGAGCCGCTTCATCACCAGCGAGGCCAGGGTATTCTTCAATTTGATGCTGACCACCAGGCGTAAAACACGATCCCACTGTTTGGCCACCACCGCTTCGTCCATTTCGTCGCCAATGGCCAGTTGATAATCCGTCGAATGACTCATGGTTACGCCCACCATGCCGTGCAGCTTCTGCCGGTGCAGATCCGCCAGACGCGGCTGAAAGTCAATCCCCAGCAGATAGGACACACTGAATACGGGATCAGTAGCCCCATGAGAATCGGTCGAGTGAATCTGGGAGCGTACCACATCGTTATGCATCAGCCCGTCGATCACATACCATGCTTCGCGGTCAGAAGCCGAAAAAGCCGTCGAATAGAACAGATCATGAACGGCATTAATGAAGCTGTAAATGGTGATGCCTTTTTCTTTCCCGAAGTATTTGGCCGAGTAGGTGCTGTGAATCGAGTCAAAAGCAACGGCAAACTTCTGGCCATCACTGGAGGTATGTCTACCGTACGGATTGTGATCAAAGAAAGCCCCCACGTTCATTTGCTCGATGAGCGCACTGACTTGATCGTTGGCTCTTAGCAAGTTAACAGAACTGAAATAGTTTCGTACTGTCGTCTCTAAGGTAGCTGCTGAGAGATTTTTAGCTGTTTTGGCGACTCGTTGTGTGGTCAGGTTGCAACCCAGACCGATGATACCCGCCAGAAACAGATTGGCTACGGGCCGCTCCCGCCCGTGATCCAGGCGGGCCGCTTCAAACGTGTCCGAAAACTGACAGACCCGGTTGACCGTTTCCAGCACCTCATAGAGGGGAATCACCCGGTCTTGCGGAAATAAATCCACGGGAGCCGTATCCTGTGGCTCATCTAAAACCGGTGTCTTGAAGCGGAGTGTATTGTCTTTCCGCTTGTCCACCCACAGGTTTTCACCTGAATCAATATGACCCATCGTATCGGCGAACTGCGTCCGCAACCGATTTCGTAGCTCGTCGGCAACGGTCTCCCAGCCTTCCAGATGGCGCATACCAGCGCGCTCCAGCAGGGTCTGTTTAGTTGTTTGCCAAGTATGTTCGTCGATTAGGTACTCGTCTACTGACTTGTACTGGTGGGAAGTCGACAGATACACACTACCTGCTTTGAAGCCCCGCATAATGTGCCGGGCCAGCAGGGCTTTGTATAAACTGACACGGAGTTTGCCTTCGGTATCGCGGATGTTCGTCAGTTCAGAAGGCTTCAGAAAGTCAGTGGGGACCGCACCCGTTAACAGGCCATCTTTCTGCTGAAAGAACCGGATGGCTTTAGCTAGTTTCTCTTCAGAAGGCTCGGTGCTGAACTCCAGATGACGGATCAGATCGGCTACCCGATTCTGCAATTTCTGTGATCCCTGAGCAATCTCATCGTAGTAATCGCCATCCTTAAGATGACGAGTCGTTTGGGCGTATAAGTCCTGCACCAGGGGTAATTTGGCTAGAAAAGCAGCTGTTTCAGGGCTGCGCAGGCTGCTCAACAACACCTTGAACTTCTCGTCCAGCGGTTTGGAGAAATCATAACTGACGGTCTGCATCTGATCCAATCGGGTGGCCTGCCCTATATACTCATGCAGAATGTCGGTTAACTGGCTCAAGTTGTGGTCGTATCGTTCTTGCCTGTCAACCTTGTAGCGTTTTTCGCATTGATTGACGCTATTTTCCGTGGCCATCACCAGTGTTTTGGCCAGTGTATCGTTCAGATAGAAGTACTGGTACTGAATAAAGCACAGCAGGTGCAGCTCTTGGCCAACCCACCGCTTAACCTGCCAGCTTCTGCTTCGCATCACTTCCAGGGCATAGTCTTCAACAACCGCATCGTGTAAGGCTAAGGCCTTTAGAATCGGCAGGCACTGGTGATAAAGCGTTTTGAGCGTGCGCAGGTGTTTGACATTCTCCCGAATAGCCTTCAGATTCATCAACTCCTGCGTATGGCGCAGTTGAGTAAGTTGCATCGGTGCAGTCGGATGCAGGGGTGTCTTGTCATCGGTCGTTTGCTCTAAAAGGGAATGAAGAGCCGTTCGCTGGGTGCCATCTAATTGGGTATGTAACACCTGACGAAGATGGGCATCGAATGCGTGAATAGCCCGGTTGATGATGTCTACAAACGTCGAATAAGCGGGAATCTCCATGCGGTGGTCTCGCAGAAAGTCGCATAAACTGCCAAAGACCTGGGGTGGCCGCAGCCCCTGGGTAATGAGTTGGTTGGCCTCCTGCTGACAACGTTCCCGAACCGCTTCGGCAAAGGGTATGACGTCGAGTACCGTCAAGATCAGCCCGCGATGACGTCGGGCCGTTGAATCAGCATAACTCTGATGGGGTGATACCATGCCTTTGCGGGACACGCGCCGGGTGGCAAACTCCCAATCTTTTTGGGCAATGGTCGTTGGGGAGAAGAACCGGCTGGTGGCCCTGAAGTAGCCTAACTGAACCAGAAAACCAACTTGGTTGGTCAGGGTATCCAGGCTAGCCAGCAGTGGCTTAATCTCATCGGTAATCTGAAAAAAGAACCGGCGTTGGGCATAAGTGAAGGTAGGCGGTGTCTCGAATTCGCGTTGGTGGCCTTTTTCTAAAATTGGCCGGATAGTAGGCATTTTAGGGGGTGATAACGAGCGTTTTAGGCAGCAAAACCAGATGCCGTTAAGGTACGTGTAAAAGCATGGAAATCAATTACTTTTACCCCAATAACGACCCTTAAGGGGGAAGCCCACTTTTTGCCTATGATTTACGGCTATGTAC
>NZ_KB893291.1 GCF_000374065.1 Spirosoma luteum DSM 19990 | reverse complement strand
AACTCCAGACGAACCGTCTGACCCTGCAACCCTTCCAGACGAAGCCGGAACTCATCCGATACCGGGTTGGGCAGAATCGTGGCCTTCAGTTTGCCTCTCAGCTCCGAACCAGCACCCACCCGCGCACTGGGGGCAGAAGGCGTACAGGCTGCCAGCCAGTTGTAGGCAAAGCTGCTGCTCACTCCGCTCTGCACCGCACTCAGGGTAATAGTCGGATTGTCGGTGTACAGATTCAGCGTGTAAGGCCCTGGTGCCATCGTGGGCAGCATCTCATTGACCACCGAGAAACTGATCGGACTACCATTGACCCCCGCGTACTGGGGAGTGAAACTCACCTGACGCTGACCGGCCGAGATGACCTGGCAACTCACCGTCTGCACCCCCGTGATACTGAATGTACCCGTTGGTGGAGTACCACCCGCCGGACTGACCGTGATGGTAAAGCTGGTGCTGGCACTCATGCTCCCCGGATCAGTCGCCGTCACCGTCACCGTCGAGACACCCGACATACTTGGCGTTCCCGAAATGGTCGAAGGAGCGGTGAAACTAAGTCCCGCGGGCAGGCCACTTACCATCAGCGTCAACTGATTGGGTGTCTCGGCATCGGTGAACACACCCGCCAGTGAGAGCGTGTAGGCCATGCCCACCGTAGCTGACTGGGGACTAACCGGATTTGCTACCGTGGGCGGAGTGTTGGCCGTCGAGGAACTACAGGCCGCCAGCCAGTTGTAGGCAAAGCTGCTGGCTATGCCGCTCTGCACTGCCTGCAGGGTCACCACCGGATTGTCCGTGTACAGGTCCAGACTGTAGGGACCCGGATTGGTGGTGGGTGTCATTTCATTGACCACCGAGAAGCTGATGGGCGCGCCATTGACACCCGCGTACTGGGGATTGAAGGTCAGTCTCCGCTGACCGGCCGAGAGCACCTGGCAGCTGATGGTCTGCACGCTGGTGATGCTGAAGGTACCCGTTGGTGGGGGGGGCGTACCGGCGGCCGGACTCACCGTGATGGTGAAGCTGGTGCTGGCACTCATACTCCCCGGATCAGTGGCCGTGACGGTCACCGTTGAGACACCCGACATGGAAGGCGTTCCCGAGATGGTCGAAGGGGCCACAAAGTTGAGCCCCGCGGGCAGACCACTCACCGACAGCACCAGGCTGTTGGGTGTTTCGGCATCGGTAAACACATTAGCCAGCGAGAGCGTGTAGGCAATGCCCACCGTGGCCGACTGAGGGCCAACCGGATTGGCTACCGTAGGTGGGGTGTTGCCCGTTGATGAGCTGCAGGCCGACAGCCAGTTGTAGGCAAACTGGGTGGTGGCCCCGTTCTGGGTAGCGCTCAGGGTGATGACCGGGTTATCCGTGTACAGATTCAGCGTGTAAGGCCCCGGTGCCGTGGTGGGCAGCATTTCATTGACCACCGAGAAGCTGACCGGACTGCCATCCAGGCCCGCGTAGCGGGGGTTGAAGCTCACCCGGCGCTGGCCGGCCGAGATGGCCTCACAGCTCAGGGTGGTTACCCCGGTGATGCTGAAGGCAGGCGTTGGGGGCTGAGTGGGCGCCGGGCTGACGGTGATGGTAAAGCTGGTGCTGGCCGACAGGCTCCCCGGATCAGTGGCTGTTACGGTCACACTCGATACCCCCGACATGGAAGGTGTACCTGAGATGACTCGGGTACCGGGGTCAAAGCTTAGCCCGTTGGCGGGGTTGATGCTGGCCGTGTAGGTCAGGCCGTTGGGTGTCTCAGCATCGGTGAAGGCGTTAACCGTGTAGGAGAAAGCTACGCCGACGGTGGCCGTCTGGTTGGCATTGCTGGTAGCCACCGGAGGGGTGTTGGCCTGGCTTACCGTCACGCTGACCGTACCGCTGATGCTCTGGCTGGTGGGTGAGGTGGCATCCCGGGCCACGACGGTGAAGGTCTGCACCCCGGCAGGCAGGTTGGTCACCGAAGCGGTGTTGCCACTTGGCGTAATAGTGCCAGGTCCGGTGAAGGTGTAGCTGTAGGGGGTGGTTCCGCCCGATACCGTAGCCGACAGCGAAGTTGTCCCGCTAGTGGTCAGCATCATAGGATTGGCCGTCAGCGTCAGGGCCAGGGGAGTAACCACAATGGGAGCCGGATTGACGGTGATGGTAAAGCTGGTGCTGGCCGACAGGCTCCCCGGATCGGTGGCCTTCACTGTTACACTACTCACTCCACTCATCGAGGGGGTACCCGAAATAGTAGCGGGCGGGCTGAAGCTTAGCCCCGTAGGCAGGCCCGTCACTGATAGCGTCAGGCTGGAGGGCGTTTCGGCGTCGGTAAACACGTTGGCCAGTGAAAGGGTGTAAGCGATACCCACTGTAGCCGACTGGGGGCTAACCGGGTTAGCCACTGTAGGGGGCGTGTTGGCCGGTGGAGTCGCTACAGTAGCGTTGAATGTTTTGGTAAATAGGATCGGGTAACCCTGACCTGCAGCTACCGTGAATTGAATAACAACATTTGACGCACTGGTGGTGGCTGTCAGATTAGCTATATTGCCAGAGCCACTGCTTACCGAAAAAGAAGCAGCATTTGCCCCGACGATAGACCAGGAGGTTATGGACGATGTGCCTGTATTGAGAGCAAACGAACCCGTGTTGGTAAAGGCCGTCGGTCCACTAACTGTTGGCACCGCCAGGTTTGTTGTGTTGCCGCTGACACCCGTTGGATCAAGCCAGTTGCTGAGTCGGTTGTTATTTGCCCCTCCCCCCGTCCAGGATGTAAAAAAGCGACCATATTGATCAGGGGCATTCGGTGATGAACAGAACGATGAGCCCCCCAGTAGTTGACCAACAACCCGACGGGACGTTCCATCGAATAAGGCAGAGCCGGATGATCCGCCTTCTGTAACACCATTATTCCAGCTAAGTTGTAGAAAAGAGGTTCCTGGCGTTACATTGTAGTTTCCCCCTGGTAAATAAGCTACACCAACGGTTGAGGTGGCCCCTCCGAACGAAATTTTCTTCAGAGAACCATTGGGGTGGTGAATTCCAAATACACTGCTGGACAGATTGCTACTGCGGTCCCAGCCCAAAAAGGAAATACTTTCACTTTGCGGAGCCTGAGCGTTCAATTCGACCAGCGTAAAATCAGAAGCCGCACTACCTGAGCGATACGTCGCTCCGTTGATGGTTACGTACACATTATCATCTGTACTAGGCGTACAGGTGGCACTTTGGTATTTAAAATAGAAAGTCCAGCCAGCCGTTGAGCTGATTTCATTGGGCTCGTTGACTTGGTTTCCGTTGAAGTCAGTGCAATGAAAGGCCGTAAGGAAGAAAGAGCGAAAGCTCTGTCGGGCATCGTTAACAGTCGACCCTGTACAGAGATATAATCCTCCTGCACCATCATTAACCAGAATAAGGGCTACACCATCTGCTTCTGCCTGATAATCGGGGAAGCAAGCCTGGTTGTTTTCGCAGCTACCGGCGGGGCGTAGTGGCCCGAAAGGGCCCCTGGGTTCGTAAAAGTTAGCAACACCCATCAGATGCAATTGGCTTTGCCCGGCTACACCAACGGGTTCCTGTAACTCAATAATGAGCCGATCACCGGTGACATGCCCACTGGTAAAGGTGGCATTCGTACTATTTTGCTGGCTGGTAATGGGCCCAATCAACACGGTTTGCTCTGCATTGTACAGAAAAACGCGGGCTCCTTCGGCCAGTTGTAACCGGTCGAATATGGCACTCAACCCGCCCGCTTCCGGTGCCAGTACTTCGTGCTGATAAACACGGTATCCATTCCGTTCAGTGATAGTCCCTACTTTTTTAATGTCCAGGCTGATATTTTGCTGAACCGCTACCCGCATCGGACGACCGTTTTTACGATATTGCTCGTCTTCAGCTCTTAATTGAGCAACATCCAGCCGTGGCAGTTCCGACCGGGAAATACTAGGTCCCTGGGGGCCGAATGCACCAAACTGGTTTAAACCCACGTTACCCCCCGATAGTATCCGGGTTGTTACCTGCGCCTGCACCGCAAACGACATTGCTACCAATACCAGTACAAGTAGTGCTCCGGTACTACACCTTCGTAAATCTCTCATCATGTAAACAGTTATGAGTTAAGTGAAAAACAGGGAATTGGTTAATCATGAGCCTTAGCAAAACCTCCTGTATTTCAGGGTCTTTTGGTAAGCATTAACGAAGTAAATGTCAATTAAAAAAAGATTATATAGCTATTTTTTATAATTATTTCCCGGTCTTTTTATTAAGCGTAACAAATACCTGATTTTTTCACCTGTCACATATCCTTCATACTACACCACCCTGAAAAATCACACCTTCCGTTGACAAACCAATACCCTCCTACCACTTCGTATTTCAGGGAAACACTACCTTTTCCCGCTACTTTATGCGGCCAGTTTTTGTAATGAGTAACCATCAAAAAAGGAGGGCCTTTCCATCGCTGAAAAAGCCCTCCTTTTTTATTAACTATTACTGGTCGGTGCTTACTCCCGAATCACTTTCAGAGTCACCGCCTGCTGACCCTGGCTCACCCGCAACAGGTACAACCCACGACCCGGCTGAGCGAACCGTACCGACTCCTGATGATCGTCACTGACCACCTCAACCAGACGATTTATCACCGAATGACCACTCACATCACTCAACTCCAGACGAACCGTCTGACCCTGCAACCCTTCCAGACGAAGCCGGAACTCATCCGATACCGGGTTGGGCAGAATCGTGGCCTTCAGTTTGCC
>NZ_KB893290.1:42988-260153 GCF_000374065.1 Spirosoma luteum DSM 19990 | reverse complement strand
CTCATAGCTCCGGAGTACAACTGCCAGTCGGGCGCGTTCACTTTCAAAACCATTGGCGGTAATGGGACGCCTATTGAGTATTTTTCGGTTGGCATCACTGGCTGGACAACCAACCCCAATCAGTTTGTGGATACCGAACTGCGCACAGTTGCCGATGCTCAGCCTCTGACGCTCAGAGCCCGCCAGAACGGCATCGAAGTGACTTACGTCTGGAACATTCGGGCACAGTGTCCGGTGGGTGCCCGTACAGCCGCCCTGGCAGCAATAGAGCCGTCTGTGGGGCTAAGAGCGAGCGTTTATCCCAACCCGGTCAATGACGAGTTTGTGCTGAGCCTCGACGGAGTGGCTAACCAGCCCGTGCAATTATTGCTGGCTGATCTTATAGGCCAGCCCTTCCTGAGCCGGACGGAACATGTGCTCACCAACCACCACGAAGTGCGCCTGCGTTTGGGTAATCGACCCACCGGTATATACATCCTGACGATAGTTAGTCCGGGGCGGGTGCAGAGCCTGCGCCTACTGAAACGCTAAGTCATTGGGGTAGTAAGGTAGCGTAAAAGGCGGAGGGGATACTCAATTGGGTGTCCCCTCCGCCTTTTCTCAGCAGTCTGATTTAACCGGCCTTTTCAACCGAAAGCGCAACCTTATAGTCTTCCGTTGGGGCATTGTATAAATCGGAAGGAGATAATGACGCTCGGCGTGACATCAGAACATAGGCTTACCCCTTGAACAGAAACGCCTGTTCGCCGGTCTGTTACGCACTGCCGGGCAAACTGCCAAAGCATCGTCTGGCTCGAAAACCAGCCCCGTAGCGTATCGTTTCACCCGTTCCTACTCGCTGCGTTTGGCTGTTTACGGGTAATAAAACGTTAATTTTGGTGTGGAATGTCTTTGGGGAACCAGTGAAAATCGAGGTAGTAGAATCATCCCGATACCAGTCCGGATGCCCTTACTTCATCGGCCCCGATTTCGTTATCCGCTTCCCTTACTTCGTTTATAGCCCTCTCCGGAAACTTAGTCAACAAACCTGACTGTTAAACTGGCTAGAATCAACCAAACTGGCCTGTTGCCTGTCGTTACCGTATTGTTGCGGCAACGGTAATGGAACACGGTCATTCTTAATCCAACAATGTCACAGAATCCATTCTTGCTGCCGTACGCGACACCCCATCAAACGGCCCCATTCGACAAAATCACCAATGCCGATTTCATGCCCGCCCTAACAGAGGGGATGGCAGAAGGTCGGCGGGAAGTAGCCGCTATTACCGACAACCCGGCTGCACCCACGTTTGAGAATACCGTTGTCGCTCTGGAGCGGTCCGGCGATTTGCTGGGTAAGGTTATGTCGGTGCTGTTCAACCTGAATAGTGCTGAAACTACCACCGAACTACAGAAAATAGTGAAGGATGCCTCGCCATTGCTTAGCGAGTACCGGAACGATATTTCCCTGAACGAACCGTTGTTTGCGCGGGTAAAAGCGGTCTATGAACAGCGGGCCAGCCTCTCCCTCGACCCGGAGAGCACTATGCTGCTCGAAAAAGCGTACAAACGTTTTGCCCGTAACGGGGCCAACCTGGACGAAGCGGGTAAGGAACGCATCCGGGAAATTGATAAAGAGCTGTCGCAGTTGGGCCTCCAGTTTGGCGAGAACATCCTGAACGAAACCAACGGCTACGTGATGCCCATTGCCGACGAAAAGTACCTGGCTGGTTTGCCCGATTACGTCCGGGAAGCCGCCAAAGCAACTGCCGTCGAGAAAGGGCTGGAGGGCTGGGCGTTCACGTTGCAGGCACCCAGTTACGGGCCGTTCATGCAGCACGCCGATAACCGCGAACTGCGCGAAAAACTGTATCTGGCCTACAACGGTCGTAGTTTTCACGGTGATGAATACGATAATTCGGCCATTATTAAGAAAATCGTTTCGCTGCGTCACGAGCGGGCCAACCTGCTGGGATACGAGACCCACGCCGATTTTGTGCTTGAGGATAGCATGGCTGGTTCCCGCGATAAAGTGCAGGATTTCCTGGATGAACTGGTGACCTTTGCCCGGCCTGCCGCCGACCGCCAACTCGCCGAACTGACCGCCTACGCCAAAGCCAACGGCTTTCCGGAGGATACCCTCCAGGCGTGGGACAGCAGCTACTACGCCGATAAATTGAAAAAAGAAAAATACGACCTCGACGATGAAACGCTGAAACCGTATTTCAAGCTCGATAATGTGCTGAACGGTGCGTTCGCGCTGGCTGAAAAACTATATGGCATCACGTTCCGGGAGCGCAGTGATATTCCGGTGTATAACCCCGAAGTACAAACGTTCGAGGTGTTCGATGCGGATGGCACGTTCCTGGCCGTGTTTTACGGCGATTATTTCCCCCGCACCGGCAAGCGCAGTGGTGCGTGGATGAACGATGTACGGGGGCAGCGGATGGAAGACGGCGAGAACATCCGTCCGCACATTATTAACGTCTGCAACTTCACGCGTCCTATCCAGGCCACCAGTGCGGTAGACCCGGCCCTCGATTCGGTTTCGGAGAGCAAACCGTCGCTTTTAACGTTTGGCGAGGTAACGACCCTGTTTCATGAGTTTGGGCATGCCCTGCATGGAATCCTGGCCAATAGCCGGTACGAGAGCCTAAGCGGTACGAACGTTCCCCGTGATTTTGTTGAGTTACCCTCGCAGGTCATGGAAAACTGGTGCTATAACCCCGAAGCCCTCAGGCTGTTCGCCCGGCACTACCAGACGGATGACGTGATTCCAAACGAGCTAATTGAAAAAATTCGGGTCAGTCAGAACTTCCTGGCGGGTATGGCTACGCTGCGGCAACTCCGCTTTGGCCTGATGGACATGTATTACCACAGCCAGAAACCAACCGGCGAGACCGTTACCGAGGTGGAGGACCGCATTGATGCCGTGGCTAATCTGTTTCCACGGGTGGCCGGGGTGGCCACCAGCCCGGCGTTCTCACACATCTTTGCGGGCGGCTACTCGGCGGGCTACTATAGCTACAAATGGAGTGAAGTGCTGGATGCCGATGCTTTTGCCTTTTTCGAGGAAAATGGCGGGCTGGACAACAAAGCAGCCGCCACTAGTTTCCGCCGGAACGTGCTGGAACGCGGAGGCAGCGAAAAACCGATGGAGTTGTACAAGAAATTCCGGGGTCGCGAACCATCACCCAAAGCCATGCTCCGCCGAAGCGGACTGCTTGTGTGAAAATCAGTCGGGGGAGCCAGTAACTGGCTCCCCCGACTGATTAATGGGTTGACCGGGTATGCGTAGCGTCCCAATCAGTACTTCCCCATCACACGTACCAATTGCTTGCTGATGAGTGCATTGCCTTTGTCGGAGGGGTGCAGACCGTCGTAAGTCATGTTAACGGCACCGATGGGGTAGGGGTATTCGTCGGTTTCGGGATTAAAAGGAACATCAATGAAGGCCGGGTATTTGTAGTTGCGGTACTGACCGGTTTTTTGGTCTTTCAGGCGCTTGTACTTCACCAGTTTCTTTACTTTTAAACCGTTTGTGTGGTACAAATCAACCACCGGAAACTGTTCAAAACGGCCAATGGAGTCGACGGCCAGCGCGAAGGATTCTAGGGATTGCCCGTTTTTAGGCTTATACGACCCGTAAGCGTTGTTTTTGAAATTAGTCAGGTACACGAAATCAGCCCGCTGCATGGGGGTAATCAGGATAACACGGGCAGCCGGATTCAGGCTGCGGAGTTTGTCGATGATAATGCGAAACGAGCCATAAACGGTGGCATTGCCGGTACTAGTCTGATAATCGGTAAAATGTCCCAGGGGTTTACCACCCCACCAGTCGTTGGTGCCCAGGAAGACCGAATAGATATCCGCTTTGGTAAGCCCCAGTTTCTCAATTTCCTGCGCGATACGCACCGCCGTCCAGCCGTTGTAGCCCTTGTTGGTGTAATGAATATTCGGCAGTTTTTCAACGACGCGCGTCATGTATCCCTTGGTTACCCGATTGCCGGTTTCATTCGGGTGGTCGTTCAGGTACGTAATTGAATCGCCGAGAGCCATCCAGGTAAGCTGGTCGTCTTTGAAGGAGCTGAACAGACCCACGAGGGCGACGAGCAGAAGTAATTTTTTCATTCGAGTCGGTTGGTGGGGGTAAAAAGGTGATTTGTTGGGTATTCTACCGACGCTCCGCTGTTGAGTCCTTACAGGACGGGTTTTGGGTGAGGTATGGTCCGTTTATCCTACCGACTTCTACCAACGTTTTTGGCGGGTAAATCCCCAGGGAACGTTTACCAAGTAAACTGATAGAACGATTTTATTCGCGTCCTGTAGGGACGTAACAGCCAAAGGCGTCGGTAACAGAGATTGAACAAAAGCGCCTTTATTCAATCACATCATCATTCTTCACCGACCGGCTCTTTTTGGGCGGGGCTACGTTGAGACGACCTAGTTTATAGCTGAATGTCAGGCGGATGCTGGAGTTGTAGATGTTCTGCTGGTATACCTGATTGAATGGCAGGGAATTAAGGACGGTTTTGAACACCATGCCATTCGTCAGGAAGTTTTCGGCGGCCAGCCCCAGGCTGCCCCGTTTGTTGACAAACGATTTCTGTAGCCCCAGCGAGTACTGGATAAATCCGCTGCTGTAACCCTGCAACTGAATCCGGCGGCCCCGCGTACCGAAATTTCCCTGTATGGCCCAGCCCTTGCCCAACTGCGCCTGCGTATCGAACCGGCCACCGATGCTGATACCCGTGTTGGTCAGCGTGACCGATTGCCCATCCAGACCAGCCGCCTGCCCGCTAATGTAGCGGTACATCAGGTCGAAATTGCCATTAATACTCCAGGCAGGAGTAAGGTTGATGGTTAGAAACAGGTTGGAGCCGTAGTTGTACTCCTTACCGATGTTCTGAAACGACGTAACCACCGCTCCGGCCAACGTGTCGGATCGCTGACTCAACTGTTGAATATCATCTCGGTTGAGTCGGGAGTAGACCGAGAAATTGAGGTATGTTTTCTTGACATATGTACTGTAACCCAGCTCAATACGATCGGTGATTTCGGGTTTCAGGAGCGGGTTGCCAATGGTGATGTTCTGGGGGTTGGATGCGTTGAAGTTCGGGTTCAACTGCTGAATGCCCGGCCGCTGAATCCGGCGGTTGTAGGCAAACTTGACGGTAGTACTTTCGCCAAGCTTTTTCGAGATGTTAAGGCTGGGCACCAGCTTGCCGTAGTTCGGAATGGCGATGGATGCATTCTCGGCCGTGCCCGCCTGAATGGTCGTGTACTCGTAGCGGGCACCGGCCTTAATGGATATTTTACTCAGCGTGTTATAGGTGTACGACAGGTAGCCCGCCGAGATGGTCTGATCGTAGTTAAGTGACCCGGCTGGCCGCTGCGTATCGGTCACATAATCGGCGTTGGGAGCGGCCAGTTGGTATTGGTACTCGCTGTTCACCTGCCGGATGATGCTTTTAGCCCCAAACTCCACCGACTGACGCTGGGTGAGTGGGGTAACGTAATCGGTCTGTAATGTAAACTCCTTGTTGGTGTTGAAATTGATGTTGCGCTGACGGCTTGTCAATACCCCCGTATTCGTAAGCAGGTTCGCGTCGAAATTATTGGTCAGGTTGTTCTGGCTGTACTGCGTCGAAATGCTCCACTCTTTGGGCGTCCGGTCTTTGGCCTGGGCGTAGGTGTGCAGATAGTCGACATTCACGTCAATCGAGTTCGACAGGTCCTTGCCGAACACATCCCGGCGGGCGGGGGTACCGGCTACTTCGTTCGTAAACAGGGTCGTATTCAGGTTCTGGTCGCGGTTGAAATTCCGAATACCGAACCGGACTCCCCCCGTGAGCGATTGATTTGGGGCCAGGTCGTAGTCAAGTCCCAGCGCGTACTGCCCAAACAGTCCTTTGTCGAAGGCACTAGCCTGCTGACTGGTGCGTACCGTGGTGCCATTGATAGTCGTGCTCTGCTCCAGGTCGGTGCTGGCTTTGTTATAGATGGCCCGGCCATTGCCGTTCAGGTTTACGCCCAGTTTGCCCTGCCGGAAGCTGCCATTCAGTCCCAGCGTGGAGGTACGGTTACCCACGCCCCCGTTAATATCGAGGTGGGCACCCTGCAGGGTATTTTTCCGGGTGATGATGTTGATAATGCCCCCGGTTCCTTCGGCATCGTAGCGGGCAGAGGGTGAGGTGATAACCTCAACGGATTTAATCTGGTCGGCGGGGATTTGCCTGAGCGCATCGGCCAGGTTGCCAGCCAGAATAGACGACGGTTTGTTGTTGATCAGCACCCGCACATTGGTGCTTCCCTGCAGGGATACATTACCCACCAGGTCGACGGACAGCATGGGTACTTTTTTGAGAATGTCCGTCGCATCACCCCCTTTGGCCGCCAGGTCGCTGTCAGCGTTATACACCAGCCTGTCCACTTTATCCTCAACCAGGGCCTTCTGCCCGGCCACGGTTACTTCTTTCAGCGTACGTGTACTGTTGCTTAGCCGGATAACGCCCAGGTCTTTATTCTCGCCTTTATCAATGACTACGTTGTTGATTGTTTTGGGAGAGAAACCAATAAAGGACAGAAGCACCTTATAGGTGCCAGGGTCCAGTTTATTGAGGGTAAATTTCCCTTTGTCATCGGCTACGGTGCCATCAATCAGTTTGTCGCTGGTCGTGTAGAGGGCGATGTTGGCAAACTCAACGGCTTTGGTCAGAGTCGAGTCAACCACGTAGCCGGTAATTTTTGCGTTGCCTTTGCCGGGTGTTTCACTGACCGGAGCAGGTGGGGTGGGAGCTGGCTGAACAACGGGCGATTGCGCCAGGACGACGCTCGTTGTCAGTATCAGTAAAAACTGGCCGGTAATGTTGAGCCACATGATGTAAAGTTGGTTGTATATACGATAAAGAGAGTAAAAATGCAGACTGCGTTGCCCGAATGGAAATGAACGCGGTTAAATGCCGTTTCTGCCGGACTCAATCCCTATAAATATAGGTTGAGTGGTTTTTGTTCGCAGATTAAGCCCACGATAGATAAGCAGGGAGTGGATAAGCTGGGGGTGGTATGGGTACGCACCAGCCCGGCAGACTGGCGATTTGTTTATCAACCGCCGGAAGGGGCGGCCGGAACACGACCAACGGCTCACACCGGACTTATTCAAGCCAACCGAAACCTGCTGTATCCGTAAAAACGATGGGTATCAGCAACCCGCCCACCCGCCCGACTGGCCCAACGATAACTGTGACGGTGTCCGGATGATTGCCGCCAACCAACTGGGTAAAGTCATACTGATGCTGGATAAACAACACATCACACCCGCCTAATAGCCGTATCTTTGGCGGGAGAAATCCCCGAATGAACGGCCCTGTTAATGATACCGATACAAAGAATTTTACCTACTATACTGTTAACCAGTGTGCTATTTACCTGGATGAGTACGCAGGTACTGGCGCAGTATCCCATCATTAACAGTAGCCCGGCCGGGCGTTCGCTGCTGACTACGGGGCTGGACCAGGTGTACGATTTGAAATTTACGGAGGCTGAACAGACCTTTGCCCAGCTGGATAAACTGGTGCCCCGGCACCCGGCTGTCGATTTGCTGCGGGGCGTGAGTTTGTTTTACCAGTGGTTTCCGGCCCGCACCAATTTGGCGCTGCAACGTACCTGTATCCAGCAACTGGAAAAGGCCGCCCGCAAAGCTGAAGACTGGCAGCAGTCACTCAAAAAAAGCGGGGATGATAAGGCCGCATTGCCCGAAGCTATGTTCGTGTACTTTACCGCCGAAGCAATGCTGGCCAAAATCAGCCACTACGAACATGAAGTTATGGCTACCGTTCGCTATGCGAAAAATGCTTACCCGTTTGTGCAGAAAGGCAAAGCCTACCAGCAGCATTACCCGGATTTCTACCTCTCAACGGGATTGTACAACTTTTACCGGGACGTATACCCCGAAATTCACCCGTTCTACAAATCGGTAGCCTGGGTGATGACGGCGGGAAATAAAAATCTGGGACTGAGTCAGCTACAGATTGCTACCAAACAGGCCTTGTTCGTGCGTACCGAAGCCATCATGTACCTAACCCATTTACTGACGGACTACGAAAATCGCCCTACCGAAGCCCTGCCTTACCTGGCGCAATTGACAGTTCGCTACCCCAACAACCCGTTCTGGCGCTACAAATACGCCGAGGCTCTGCTCAACGCGCACAAAATGGATTCTATACCACTGTTGATTCAGCAGACAATGGCCGGTGATGCCCCGGTTTATAAACAGATGGGAACGTTACTGAAAGCCCGTTATGCCCTGGAGATGGGCCAGCATGCGTCCGCACGGACGCATGCGCAGGAAGTAGTAAAAAGTGCCGTTCGGGAAGAAACAGTACGCGCCTACGCCTATCAGGTACTGGCACAGGTAGCGCGGCTCGATGGTCAGCCGAAGCTGGCGCGACAGTATGATAAACTGCTGCTTGAATTTGCTGAATTCCCGGTTCTGCGCAATCAGGTAAACTGGTGAAATTCGCCAGATAGCCGTATGGGCTGAATACGCATTATACAGCTGTTCCCGCCATAGATAGTCATTAATCGTTCATTTCTAGATGCTGTTTTATGTGGTGGATGTATGCCCTGCTTTCTGCGTTGTTTGCCGCACTAACGGCAATATTGGCTAAAATTGGTATAAAAGGGGTCAATACCGACCTGGCAACGGCCATCCGGACGGTAGTTATCCTGCTTGTGGCCTGGGGCATCGTGTTCACGCGGGATGGCATTGATTCCCTGCCCACGCTGACCCGGCAAAACTGGCTGTTCCTCATTCTGTCGGGTGTGGCAACGGGCCTGTCCTGGATCTTCTACTTTAAAGCCCTGCAACTGGGGAAGGTGTCGCAGGTGGCTCCGGTGGATAAGCTGAGCGTGGCCATTGCCATTCTGCTATCCGTTGTTTTTCTGGGCGAAGTGCTGACCTGGAAAGCCGCCGTGGGGGCCGCACTGATTATTGGCGGAACCTTAGTACTGATTCTGTGACTAACTAACAGGATGGTGAGCAGGCTGTTTTCAGCCTGTCAGCCTACTGATTAAATTTAACTAAGAATCGGTTAAGCACTTCGGCTCGCCCATTTTGACCTTTACTCCGACTACCGCCAGCCAGGGCCGAACCACAGCCACTGGTCTATCCTCCCTGGTCGAGGATAAACTTTTTCCATGATGCTATTACCCGAAGTCTCCACCAGCAGGCATATGGATCGGCTCGACTCTGGCAAGTTGGGCGTCCCTTGTCGAAGAGATTGCCAAATGCTGTGTTGACGCTCGATAACAGGGTCGAACTCAAATCAGACGCCGGGGCGGGCCGATGGCGTTTGCACTCAGACGCTATCAGCCCGCCGTTGGAAGGTCGACGAATTCCACAAGTATATCAAGTCGAATACGAAGTATTCGTGTTCACCAGCTCATACAGTCCGTCACTGGAGCAATCATCTTTTCCCTCCATATCGGCCTATGTTATGTTGGAAGCGTTTCGGCTCACAACGTCAAAAAACACTTTGCTTATAAATATTGCTGACGCTAAACGCGACCAAACTGGCTTTATGGGAGTTGAACAGCCTGAAAAGTCAATTTATTCTATTCGCTACTAAGGCTATGTAACATCAGTCACTAAGTCAGATCATGCTTACCTTAATGTCCAGTCGAATGTAGTGGGACTAACCGTTCAATAAATCGTCAATTAGTACGAACTGCCGTTGATGCGCCTGAAGGGAGTTTTTGGGGCGTGGTAGTGGGCCCCAGAATCCTTATTACTCCCTTTTCTACCTGCATCCGGTCCAGACAAACTACGCGATCTTCGCCCGTTTCAGCCGTTCGGGCGTGGTACACACAGAACATCTCTTTGCCGTCTGGTGAGTAAGCGATACTGTTATGCCCCGTGCCCGTTACCGAGCCCCCCTGAGCCGTGTTTCGTTGTAATATTGGGTTGTTGGCCGCTTTCTTATACGGGCCTAAAGGCGAACGGGAAGTGGCGTACCCAATGGCATAATACTGCCCCCCGAAATAATTGGCCGAATACATCAGGTAATACGTATCATCTTTTTTGAAGGTAACCGAACCCTCCGTCCAGCGCCGGTTAACCTCGCGGGCCGTCACCGATTGGCTTTCCCAGGCAGCCTGCTGGTCGCTCAACGTAAGGGGTGGGCGCAGTAATAAAACCGGTTGGCCAATGACGCCCGAAAAATCGGGTTTCAGCTCGACGCCGTACACCCAGCTTTCTTCAATCTGTTCAAACCACCCTTTTTGGCGGGCTAAATCGGCGACTTCGCTCTCGACCGGATGCTTATAACAGCAACGGGAAAAGTACAAATAGGCTTTACCGTTCGGATCAAAGAACACATTGGCGTCAATGATGGAATAGCCGGGATCAAAAATGGGCTGGCTGGCCAGATCAATAAACGGGCCGGTTGGCTTGTCTGCCACGGCGACACCAATCCGGAAATTTTCCGCATCATGCGCCGGGTTTACGTTCCATTGGGCGCTATAAAACAGGTAGAACTTACCCTTCACCTCATACACTTCCGGCGCCCAGTACGCACCGCCCCATTTAGCACCAGGATCACTCCAGCCCCGCGGATTATCGTGAAAATATACTTGTCCCTCTCGCTTCCAGTTGACCATGTCTTTGGAGGAATAAGCGGCAAATCCCTTATCGGCTCCGCCACCCGTACCATACAGGTAATAGGTGCCCTGAGTGTACAACATGTACGGATCACCCATTGGGACCGGTAAGGGATTAGAAAAAGTGGTCGCTGCTACACGTTGTCTCGTTTGAGCCAGGGAAGGAGACAAAAACAGGTTCGTTAAAAATAGAGACAGGAATAAATACATCTTCATGGTACTGATCGGTTGTGATTTGATAGCCAAACGCCTACTGGGGGTAGTCCAAAACGAAAAAAGCCCCGTTGAGCAGTAGCCTACTATGTAAAGCTGACCAGGCATAAAACTTCCCCGACCACGTTCCTGTATCGCCATTCACCACCCACCCGATCCTTTCCATTTTAGGGTTGGCAGCCTTACCCGACTGCCATCATTTTTAAACACCGGCTAAGCCTGACTTCAGCGTTTTGAAAAAAGCCCGTTAGGGCTTTGGTATATAGATTTGGCGGGGCCGTCCGGCGGTCGCCAAATCTATATGCCGATGCTTGCCAGCGAGTTCTCAACCGTAATATTACCCTACGCAGAGCTGTTTTGCAAAAGGGTTTTAGCTCATGTCCAACTGCTAACGTTAGCGCAATACTGGATCCCGGCAAGCGAACTATCACCGCCTTACTTCGCATCGTAGGCCTACAACAGGAGAAGGCTTTCCATAAGTACTACCGGGTACAAGCCATGCCCGCTGGTCAGCACGAACGGCTAGTCAGGTTTTGCTCCAGCAACTACTCACTAAATTCACTGGTCAACAGCCGCTGATGGTCGGCATTGATGAGACTCTCGAACGGCAGTGGGGATCAAAGATTGACCCCAGAGGCATTTATCGGGACGCACTTCGCAGCAGTAAGAGTCGATTTGTCGAAGGTAGTGGGTTGTGATGGGTCAGCGTGATGCGGGGTCGCCCGTGCAGTGTTGACAAAAATACACTGGGCCAATCGGGTGTGGGTCCGCACCGGTGGCCCTTTCTGACGGCCCTTGCCGAACGCTACTAGACCAATAAGCTCCGTAGCCACAAAAAAGCTGATGGTCTGGTCCAGGCATCTGATTGTGCAAGTAAAACGGTGGGCTAGTGAGCGGAGTGTGATTGCTGTGGGCAATAGCAGTTATGCCTTCATCGACCTGTTCCGCAGTTTGCAGGGCCAGATTAGTCTGATGAGTCGGTTGCGGTTAGATGCGGCCATCAGCCTGAACCGGAACCGGTTCAGGCTGATGGCAAACGGGGACAAAGCACCTTAAAGGGCAACGTTTGCCTACGCTGATGGAGGTGGCCAATGATGAACAAACTCAATGGGAGTCCTTGACTGTAAGCGACTGGTGCGGAGGTCAATTTTAACTCGTCGACTGCTGCACTGGTACGGCCCTATGGTATCATACTGGCAAGCAGCCGGTGTCGATCCGCTGGGTGATTGTACGTCTGGATGGCAAGTTGACGGGGTTAGTTAGTACCGATGATCGTTACGGGCCAGCCAGATAATTAACTATTTTGTGCGCCCTTGGTCAATAGAGACAACTTTTGCACTGGTACGGGTACACTTGAGAGTGAAGACGCAACGGCAGTGTAGTGATAAATCCATTGCCCGCACCACGCCCGTTTCATTGTGCTTATTTTCGCTGGTTACGTTGCTGGCCGATTCGTTACAGCAACGGAGCTTACTGATTAGTCAGGTCAGTAGCTGGTATATCAAGCAACACCCTACCTTTAGTGATGCAATTGACTATGCACGGACCTATTTATGGCGGGAAACGAATTTTTGCACATCCGCTTCAGAAGTAGCACACGTAAAAATTAGTCAACACCAGTACCAGCTATGGCAGAACGCCTTAGCCTGGGCCACATAAGACTAAAGTCAACCTAAGGAATGGTATCCCCTGTTTCGGGCTCAACCAAGTGTGGAAAGGGGGATTACTGCTTAATCGGATTGAACCCAAGCTTTTTTAGTCTCTCTATACTATCAGGCAAGGTCGTGACTAAAGCGTTCGATGAACGGGAATTTTGTTCTATCCCTAAAATAAGGATTCTATCCCGGAAATTTTAAGATTCTATAGTTGGCAATTAAGTTAGCTGCATAACTAAAGCAGGAAGCCGAAAATGCTGATTTAGAGTAGGCAAAAAAATATAAACTTTATAAAAATGAAAAAATTACTAACTTTTGCCCTATTATCATTAATTGGAAATTTAGCGTTTGCCCAAAACCACAACACTTTATGGTGCGATAAGAATCCAAAATTGAAGAACACAAGCCATTTACAGCAACAAAAAACCACAGAAGCAGGTAAACTTAATTTTTTAACAAAGTGGGGAGCTCCCAATGGAGGTTCAACGCTTACAAAAGATAATATAAAAATTACTAATGGCACGTGCGAATCATGTAGGCCACTTGGAGCAATCGGTTCAGGAAATTATCAGCAGAATTGGGTTATTAAAGTAACGGATGTTACTAAGCCTGTGCAGTTGGAATGGGCTACTACTGGAACAATTGCCATGTGTGGCACTGGCAAACTTTTTATTCCGAAGCCATAGTCTATGAAAGTTTATTGAATGGATAACATAAAAACCTCTAACTATACTTTATAACCTTCAAATAGTAGTTAAAGGTTTTTGTTAAACACAACTCTGATAAAAAATACCTCTTCTTTTCAAGTAAAACAGATAAGAAGAGGTATTTTTTGTATACTATCTATAATAAAAATGCTCAACAAATTAACTATACTCTTTAAAAAAATTATTGCAAAATTTTCTCTTCTTAAAATTCTCCTTCTCTACTGGGGACAGGTAATTAGGGCGGCTTGGGGTTTTTGCAAACAAATTCTGGTTGAGTATAAGATAACATTTGTATTTATCACGACCTATGCAACATCTGGATTCGGTCAACCGCTTAATTTACCTACGAAAGAGGTAGATAGATTAAAACTAAAATTGACAGTTTTTGCGGAAGACACCAATAGCGTTATCAATTTATGGCGGTTGGCAAGGTATCATACCATGACAGAGCCACGCCAAGCAGTGTTATATGCAACCAAGTCAATTACGCTCGCACGAAAACTTAATTATACGTATGGTGAGTTGGTTTCTTTACAGGCATTAAGTTTTGTATCAACTATAACAGGTGACTGGCAAAATGGGATGCAAACAGCTTACGAAGGTTTGCAGATAAGTCAAGCAAAATATCCCCAATTAGAAATAGTATTTTATAATTTGATAGCACTCGTTTACGAAAAACAGCAAGATAGTAAACAACGATTAGAATGGCTACTGAAAGCCTATCATCACCCTGAAATTAACTTACTTCCAAATAATGGGAAATGGCTGATTTACCATAATCTTGGTGAGGTTTACGAAAATCTAGATGTTCTTGATTCTGCCATGTATTTTGCCAGAATAATAGATGCTAATTGCCGAGAATTGAATATACCGATAGAAGTATCGTATGCAAATGCGATTATGGGAAGAGTAGAAAAAAAACGAAAAAACTTTGCACAGGCATTACAATACTTAAAATTTGCAATGAATTTTTCAAATAAATTTGGTAATCCTTTTTTAGAATCAGAACAGGCGGTTGATTTAGCAGGAGTTTTTCATACAACAAACCAACCAGACTCGGCTGTTTTTTACGCTGAAAGAGCCTTAAATGGTGGTAAGAAATTCAAGAACTTAGTTCTTACGGCGAGTGCCGCAAAACTTTTAGCTCAAATTTATGAACATCTAAATCCATCAAAAGCAATCACATACTTAAAAATTTTGAATGCTGCTAACGATAGCCTTTACACAGCCACAAGAATTATTCAAACTCAAAACGTTGTAAATGCTATACAACAACGAGAACGGGATTTAAAAGAAGCTAAAAAAGATTACGATAACTCAATAAGACAGAATGCACTCATCGGATTTCTTGTTTTTTTAGGCTTCCTGTCATTAGTCTTGATACGTAATAATCGTCTAAAGCAAAAAGGTAATGCTATTTTGAAAGATAAAAACAGAGAAATAAGTCTTCAAAAGGACGAAATTGAAAAAACGATTGAGCAAAAACAAATTCTTCTTTCTGAATTGCAACACCGGGTAAAAAATAATTTGCAGTACGTTATCAGTATTTTAGAAATTCAGAAAGAATCGGTTAACCATAGTAATATTGATGAATTGGTTAAAAGCAACCAAAATCGGATACATTCAATAGCTTTACTCCATAAAAAACTGAATGTTTCGGAAAGTGTCAATGACGTTAATTTGAAAAGGTATATAACAGACCTATCCGAACTCGTCAAGGATTCGTTAGATAATAAATTAAAAAATGTGAGTTTGTTTATCACTTGCGAAATCGAAATTTTGTCTATCAAGAAGGCTTTACCTCTGGGTTTGATAATCGTAGAGTTAGTTAGCAATAGTATGAAACACGCTTTCAAAAACCAAACGAATGGTATTATCAATATCGAAATTACGCATGATGAAAATTCAAAAAACAACTGCCTGCATTACATTGATAATGGTGAAGGTTTTGATTTTATAAATGTAGAAACCAAAGGACTTGGCGTAGAAATAATAAAAGGTTTGATAGATCAACTGAGTGGTAAGGTAGAGACACAACGCAGAAAAGGTTTTGAACTGAAAATTTATTTTTAAAATGAATTCAAGGATAATATTAGTCGTAGAAGATGATTATCTGAATAGAAGACTCACTAAAAAGATTCTTCAAGAAAATGGTTATCAGGTTTTAGAAGCAAAAAATGCCGCTGAAGCGATAGCTATTCTCAATAAAGAACTGGTTGATCTTGCTATCCTCGATATCAATCTTGGCGACGGTGAAATGGATGGGATTAACTTAGGCCAACTCATTCAAAACAAACAAAAAGTTCCGTTTATTTATCTCACTGCTTACGAAAATGCCAAAGTGATTCGTGAAGCGGTTGCCACTTCAGCCTATTCTTACTTGACAAAACCGTTCAAAAATAGTGATTTAGTTGCCGCTATCGAATTAGCAATCATCAAATCGGCGAAGGAAGACAGAGTCAAGCCAAGCATTCTGGTGAGAGATGAAGAATACAAGGTCGAATTACTGTTGGAAGAAATCAATTATATAGAATCGGAAGGAAATTATTTGCTGTTTCACACTGATAAAAAAATTTATAAATTTCGTTCGACTATTTCACAAATTATGGAATTATTACCTGCAACAAATTTCATTCAAACTCACCGAGCTTTTGTAGTAAATAAGAATAAAATCGAAAAATATAGTGCTAAAAGTGTAATAATTAGTAATACAGAAATTCCGCTATCGAATAAAGGTGTCTTTGGTTAACAAGCCATTTTTAAGATAGCGTTGGGATAAAGAATAGTCGAAAACAGGTGGTGTCCAGATTGTGTTGAAAATAGTGCCTTTGTGAATGGTTCTCTAAGCAGTTATCTGTGCACATTGTGGTCAGACTCAACACGTCAAACGCTAAGGTACCACGCGTGCTGGTACACAACGCTACCGCTGTTTTGACGTGGCCGAACCTTCGTTCAAACTTACACGCATAAAGCCCGTGATCCCCGCATTAAGAACGTGTTGGGAATTGAAAAAGGCTGATAGTCGTGTCACATTTGTAGCGACTAAGCAACTTCGTACCGGTTGCCAATGGCAAAATCTGACTAATCAATACCTGTATAGGCAAGCTGTTTAATATTGCTTCGATGAGGGGAAAACAGATGGCGCACTCGAGCGAATTAACCGAGCACTGAATTAACTGGATCGAAAACAAGAAGAACGCGAGGCATTGCCGTCGGCATTTTATGTCAAAAGCCAAAGCGTTACGTTGGGCCCCATGATTTGTGAGTACCGAGGTCTTGACCCACATAAGAAAGTAAACGGACGCTGGCGCCAACTACTGGTTGATACTGGTGGCCGCTAGTGGACGGCTTATGTACATCCGGCAAATGACGCTGAAGGCTTACCCACTACAACGAACCACTCGCGGGATAAGGAACCGGCTTCTTCAAACGGCTTCATTTCATCGTTATAGCTTTGCCCCCATGGTCCGGTATGATATGGACTCAGATGGTAGCCGCAATTGCTCAGTCGGTCGCAAAGGCAATAGATTTCGGGCAGTGGTTTCCCCGTTCGGGTGCTACATATCGGCTCAACTTCTTTTTATGCTGGTGGCCGCAACTAAGGCAATTCGTCTTGATGAGTTTCCGGGAAAGTTAGTATCGGGGTTGATTACGGGACCTCAACGGGATAATTAGCTGTTTTTCTGTTAACCCACTTCTACCCCTCTTAGGTTATCAAAACTGGAAAAATGCTTGATAGAGTGCTGACAGAATAATAATAGATAAGGCAAGTTGTAAACACGATGCACAAAAAAACAGCCATCTAACATTTCTGCTAAATGGCTGATCATCAATGAGCCAGTGGAGGGATTCGAACCCCCGACGCGCTTGCGCATCCTGATTACAAATCAGGCGGAATCGACCGCTATCCGACACTGGCAACTATTTCTGATTCGTTTCCGAATCGTGATGCAAAAGTAGTGTTTTTAGCACGTTTCCGCAAATAGCTGCGGTTGCTTTTTCTACAAAAAATTTACGCCTGCTCCACCCGCAATTGCTGCCGAAGGTCGTCCAGTTGTTTTTCTGAATCAGCAATTTTCCTGTCGATGTCGGCGCGGAGCTGGTCAGCGTTCTTCGAGCGGGCGAAGAACTCAATGTTGTTCCGATACGTGGCAATGTCGTTTTCGATGGCCGTAATGCGTCGGCGGATATCGCTCTCCCGCTTACTACCACCACTATCACGGTCACTTCGGTACGAATCACGATCGTAGCCACCATCCTGATAGCCACCGCCATCCTGACGCCGATCTCCCCGTGAACCCCGATCCTGACGGGGACCACCTGATGGTCGCCGATCTGATCGTCCCCCGCCATCCGGGCGTCGGTCTGACCGGAATCCGCCCGAGCGGGTAACTTCAGCTTCGCTCTGGAGCATAATCTGCTCCTTATCCTTGGCCGGAATTTTACCCGTTGCACTCACCAGGGCATTGACGGCGTTGATATACCGTTTCTGGATGGAATCTTTATCTTTCTTGGGGACAAAACCAATGGCGTTCCATTCCTTCTTGAACTCATTGAGTTGAGACAGGTCGGCGTTGGCAGTAGCAGCGGCTTCGATACGCTCGATAAGGGCAATCTTCTGCGTGAGGTTGCCTTCAAACTCCCGTTCGGTTTCCTGATTTCTGGAGCGTTTCTTATCGAAGAAAGCATCACAGGCCACTTTGAAGCGGTCGAAAATAGTATTCTTCTGCTTCTCCGGTACTTGCCCTACATTTTTCCACTGACGCTGCAACTCAATAACTGTCTGCGTCGTTTCGGGCGATTCTTCGCCCGAGGCCAGGATGGCTTCGACCTGCTCGCAGAGTTGGGTTTTAGCCCGCAGGTTCTCTTCCCGCTTGCTTTCCAGTTGCCGGAAAAATTCGCCTTTATTGTGGAAGAACGTTTTCAGAGCGGCCCAGAATTTCTTACTGAGTTCTTTGCCTTCTTCGCGGGGCATGGGGCCTTTAATGGCATTCCAGCGGTCCTGTAGACCCATAACCTCCTTCGTCTTGTCATTCCAGTCGTTGATGCTGTTCGACGAGAAAGAGGTAATGGGAATGAGTTCTTCGTAAATCGCCGACTTCTCTTCGTACAGTTGCGCCGATTCTTTACGCTGTTCGTTGGTCTGTCCCCGGCGTTTGTCGTACAACACATCCAATGCTGCCTTCATGCGTCCCCACAGTACTTCCTGCTCCGCTTTGGGAGCCGGGCCAATATGCTTATATTCTTCAAAAAGAGCGTTGGCTTCGTCGATGGTTTGCCGGGTTACGGGCGTCTCCTCCGAGCCTTTCGCCATGGCTTCGACCTTTTCGATTACCTCCGTTTTCAGGGTCGTGTTCCGTTTGCGGTCAAGCTCTTTTAACTCAAAATAAATATTCCGGTTGCTGTAATACCGATCAACCAGCGCATGGTAAGTAGCCCAGAGCGTGGCATTGTGCGGGGAGTTCATGTTGCCCGCCGATTTCCAGTCGTCCTGAATTTTCTTGAACTCGTTCCAGCTTATTTTAGGGTCGCCCGCGTTATTCTCATCATTTTCAACCAGGTCGCGCAGACGGGACAACAAATCGGTCTTCGATGCGAAATTAGTGTCTTTGGCCTTGTCTAAATTCTGAAAATAAGTATTTTTCTGACTCTTGATCTGTTTGTACAGCTCCTCAAACTGACCAACGGTTTCGTCGTATTTATAGTCGAACCCTTCTTCCGATTCTGTTTCTGCCACGTACAGTTGAAGGGCGGCTTCGCGCTCGGCCCGCTTCATCTGGTCGAACAGGGGTTTTACCTCTTTTAAGATTTGATCTGCCTTTTTGAAATTGCCGGGGGTAACAGACGGGGTACTGATAGCAGCCAGCTGCGTTTGAAGCAGATCGACAAAATCCTGTTTCGAGTACTGGCTGTAGTCAACTTCCTGCTGGGTGTGGTGGTCATCTTCCGTTTCCGATACGTGCGCATACTGGGCCGTAACATCTTCGCTGATAACCGATGCATCTTCTGATTCGGATGGGGAAGACTCCGCTGCCGTAGTTGGCGAAACGCTGGCTACCGGCTCTTCCGTAGCAGGGGATGTACCCTCACCAACTGATGCCACGGGCGTTTCCTCAACCGGTCCCTGATTGGTCCCGGCTTCTGCAACCAGTTCATCGTCAGACAGCTGGGCAAAGGAAGTCTGCTCGATGCTGCCTTCTGTGCCGGGGGGTGTCTCTGCAACCGGCTCTGCTTCCGGGGCCGCTGATTCAACTGATTCGGAAGGGATACCCATTGCCGCAGCAGCGGGTTGAGCTATCTCATCCGATGTTGGTTCAGCAGGGGTAGCCGATACGTCCGATTCATCAGCCGAATCTTCCTCGGCGGATACCGGGTCAGCAGCTATGTCTGTTAACGATTCTGCCAGTGCGCCGTCAACGGCCGGGTCTCCCGGTGTTTCTTCGCCGGGAGCAGTGGGGTCTACTGCCAGGGGAGGCAACGTCTCTGCATCCTCGCTTGTTGGTGTGTGGGAAGCTACAGCCGGAGTTGCAGTTTCTTCGGGAATTTGCGCAGCCAGCGGACCTTTAGCCTGACTATTGGTTTCGGGTTGCTGGTTTATTTCCTGTTCTTCGTTTGCCATGTTGGGAACGTACCGATTACTTTTGCAAAAGTACGATAAAATGCGAAAAGTACTGTAGTTAAGCCGTTAAACACCACTTATACGATGCCATCTGACATTCGAGACCTGCGAAATGACTATACACTAAGTGGTTTGGACATCACTGATGTGCTGGCCGACCCGGTTGCCCAGTTCCGGCAGTGGTTCGATGCGGCCGTTCAGGCCAATGTTCCGGAACCTAATGCGATGCACGTTAGTACCGTGTCGGCGGGGGGGCGGCCTGATGGGCGAATAGTGCTTTTGAAAGGCGTTTCCGATGCGGGTTTCGTCTTTTACACCAATTATGAAAGCCGAAAGGGAAAGGAGTTGACCAGCCAGCCTTTTGCAGCCCTTACCTTTTTCTACCCCGAACTGGAACGGCAGATACGCATTGAAGGCACGGTCGAAAAAGTGAGTTCCGACGTGTCGGACGGGTATTTTGCCAGTCGCCCGCGGAGCAGCCAGATTGGGGCCTGGGTATCACACCAAAGTACCGTAATCGATGGGCGGGAGGTGCTGGAGAATCGGCAGCGGGAACTGGAAACGGAGTTTGCGGGACAATTTGTCCCGCGCCCGCCATACTGGGGAGGGTTCTGCGTAGTGCCCGATGCCATCGAGTTCTGGCAGGGGCGATCCAGCCGCCTGCATGACCGGATTCGGTATCGGAAAGAAGGCGTGGCGTGGCTAATCGAACGGCTGTCGCCGTAGTTTTAAAGAGCGAAAGAATGAAAGAGATAAAGAGTGAACTAGTAATCCGGATGGCTTCGCTCTTTTACTCTTTCATTCTTTCACTCTTTAAAACTACGGTAAAATATATACACTGCTTTCTTTTGATGGCGCACATCTCTTTTCCGCTTCCTCTATGGCCGGCAATCAAGCCAAAACGAAACAGGACGTTTCTACCCGTACGTTATTTAGTGTCATTTCGGCTTCATCGGTCGGAACCCTCATCGAATGGTATGATTTTTACATTTTCGGCAGCTTAGCCGCTGTCCTGTCGACCCAGTTTTTCCCGCAGGATAATCCAACTGCAGCCCTGCTTTCTACACTCGCTACGTTTGCGGCTGGCTTCATCGTTCGCCCGTTCGGTGCCCTGGTTTTTGGCCGTTTGGGCGATCTGGTGGGTCGTAAATACACGTTTCTGGTTACGCTGGTGCTTATGGGGGGATCAACCTTTGCTATCGGATTGATTCCGGGTTACGCCACCATCGGGTTCTGGGCACCTTTGCTGGTACTACTGCTGCGCCTGGTACAGGGGCTGGCGCTGGGGGGGGAGTACGGCGGAGCGGCTACCTACGTGGCGGAGTACGCCCCCGAAGGCCGGCGGGGCTTTTATACCAGCTTTATTCAGACGACCGCCACCTTGGGGTTGTTTGTATCGCTGGGGGTAATCCTGCTTACCCGCGAGTCATTGGGGACGGAAAAATTTGCGGAATGGGGCTGGCGGGTACCGTTTCTCCTGTCCATTCTTTTGGTAGCGGTTTCCATCATTATCCGGTTACGGATGGCCGAATCTCCCCTGTTCTCTAAATTGAAAAGTGAAGGAAATCTCTCTAAAAATCCCCTGGCGGAGAGTTTTGGCAAGAAGCAAAACCTGAAAATAGTACTGCTGGCGCTGTTTGGTGCCACAGCCGGGCAGGGCGTTATCTGGTACACGGGGCAGTTTTACGCGCTGTCGTTTATTCAGAAAGCCTGTAATGTCGAGTTTGTGCAGTCGAACATCATTGTGGCGGTAGCGCTACTGGCGGCTACACCCTTCTTTGTCATCTTCGGTGGTTTGTCGGACCGTATCGGGCGTAAGGGCATCATGCTGGTGGGTATGCTGCTGGGCGTGCTGACCTACCGGCCTATCTACGAAAAACTATATAGCCTGACGGACGTATCTCAGAAACAGGAAATCACCGATGCCCGGACGATTGGCCGAAAACTGATGAAGCAGCCCAACGGCGACCTGTCAACTACTACCACAACTACGCATTTTTATTCGGATGGCCTGATTCAGAAGGACATCGAGAAAACGATTTCCGCTGCTAAGTCGGGGGTTGTTGGCAAACCGGAGGTGAGTAAAGCCATGACGTTACCCAATCCTGATTTCTGGCTGATGGTTTTCCTGGTTTTTATCCAGGTTATCTACGTCACTATGGTATACGGCCCCATTGCGGCTTTTCTGGTTGAGTTGTTTCCGACCCGGATTCGCTACACGTCAATGTCTCTGCCGTACCACATTGGCAACGGTATTTTTGGAGGGCTGACGCCGTTTATTGCAACGGCCCTGGTTGCCACCGCCACAAAAGCCAACGAATTGGCACCGGGCTCGGTCGACAAACCGTATCTGGAAGGACTCTGGTATCCCATTCTGGTTGCTGGAGTGTGTTTCGTGATCGGGCTGGTGTACCTCACGAATAAGAAACGAGTTACCGACTAAGGCCACACAACGGCTTTTATTCCTCTTCCTAACGTCTTACCTGAAATGGAACCTCTAAAAAAATACCTTGGCATTGTCTGGATACTACTCGGCATCTACGTTGGGTACGCCCAGATTACGGACAGCATTACCAAAATAGGCAGCGATAAACTCGAAGACCGCGTATTTGGCTGGATTATCCTGTGCGTACTGGTCCCCATTGTGGTTGGCGGGCTGATTCTTTTCGGCAAATACGCGCTGGCGGGGGAGTACGAAGATGATAAATAGCCAATTGCTTTTCTGCCAAAAAAGAATCGGCTATTTACCCGTGCGAACGGTTTACTTGATGGCGATGAGCCGGGTTGGCTCCTTTTTGGCAGGTGTGCCCAGTTGAAACGGAATTTCCTCTTTCTGGGCACCGGCTGTGATCTGGAACAGGTAGTTACCATCGGGCAGTTGACTGATGTCGAACTGCTGGCGACAGGCGTTCCGCTTGCTGCGCTTTCCCAATAAAATTTCCTGGTGTAACACGCTCCCATTCTGGTCGAGCAGCACGAGGTTAACGGTGTTTTCTGCCTGATACTTTTCCAGAACTACCCAGAGTTTTGAGGCATCGACGGTAGGGAATACGGCTACACCGAAAACTTTTTTGTGCCCGTGGTCATCCATTGCCAGAACGGATGATGATAGAGCTACAGTCAACAACAGGGCACCGGCGAGTGATTTAATGGACGTTTTCATTGAGTTGATAGGATTAAATGGAAGACCTTTAACTGTCAACTCAATGATGCGGATTGGGCCGCCTGCCGCTGTCGTTCCGGAGCAGCGGTTTTTTGAAATGATGAACGGTTTTTGCTATTCCACGAAGTCCAAATCCCTCCCGAATGTTTCTTTCGTCTGGCTGAGCGACCAGAAGCAAAGGCCATAGACGATGACACCTAACAGACCGGCCGTTACCAGCGCACCCACAGTTGGTTTCAGTGCCTGGAAGAACAGCGTCATGGGAATAAGGGTGCCCCGTACCACACTGGGCACCGAAGTTGTGGCGGTATTGCGGAGATTAGTCCCGTAGGATTCAGCCACCATCGTCAGGTACATGGCAATATAGCCGGTACAAAAACCAATCAGCAGGCAGATGGTGTACAAGCCTTCGGCCGTGTTAATCCCACCGAACAGGTAAATGCTACTGAGCAACCCACTACCCAGGAGTAAACCGGTAATGGCTTTTATCCGTGACTGGAGCCACTGGCTTAGTGGGCCGCTGAGCAGGTCGCCACCGGCCAGGCCTACGTAAATCAGCATGACGCACCGCCCCGGTTTTACGATGTCGGCAATACCCAGTGCCTGACCGAATTCATTGGCAAACGTAGCCAGAATGCCCACCACAAACCAGGTGGGCATTCCTACCGTTACGAAGCGCAGGTATTTGAGCGCTTGCGGCCAGCTACGGACAAAATGCAGTAGATTACCCCGACTCACCTCCCTATGCTCGGTTTTCATCCGACTGAACAAGCCTGATTCGAACACGCTGACCCGCAGCAGCAACAGGGCCAGCCCCAGACCACCGCCTACCCAGAAGGCCATCCGCCAGTTGAAGTACTCGACCGTGAGGTAAGCTACCCCGGCCCCGAGGTAACCAATGCCCGCCACCACCGAAGAACCGTAGCTTCGGAGCGCTTTGGGCAGGGTTTCGGAAACGAGTACCATAGCTGCGCCAATTTCACCGGACAGGCCCACGCCGGCCAAAAAACGCAGGAAAGCGTAGGTGTTTACGTCCTGGACGAACCCACAGGCAATGTTGGTAAGTGAATAGGTAAGAATACTGCCAAACAGGACCGACATGCGCCCCCGTTTGTCGCCCAGGATACCCCACAAAAAACCACCTACCACCAGACCCGCCTGCTGAAAATTCAGGATAAACGTACCCGCCTGCGACACCTCTGCTTCGGTCATTCCCAGCGATTGCAGACTGGGCACCCGCACAATGCTGAATATCAGCATATCGTACACATCCACGAAAAAGCCCAGTGCAGACACGACGACCGGCAGCGCAAAGAGCGGACGGAACGAAACGGAATTTGGAGAAGGAGAGAGGGTTTGCATGCAGGGTTGCCGGAATCGGGATTACTCTTCCAGGTAGTTCAAATCTTTGCCGTGCGTTTCGGCGATGGTCAGGATGGAGTAGAACCCAATGGCGAAACTGAGTAAACCCACAACGGCGCCGGCATTGATTGTAGCCAGTGACGGCTTCAGGTAGCCGTACAGACTGGTCATCAGAATGACAGTACCTCGCACCATATTCGGTATGGTGGTAGCGGCCGTAGCGCGCAGGTTGGTGCCAAACTGCTCGGCCCCAATGGTAACAAACATGGCCCAGTAGCCAATACCGAATCCCAGAATCAGGCAAAGAACATAAAGAAACGTGGCACTTTGAACCCTGGCGTACAGATAAACCAGGCTAAACACCAGCGAAATAAGCATGAGCAGGACAACGGCCTTCTTACGCGATTCGAGCGCCTGACTGATGAATCCACTGGCCAGGTCGCCCACGGCCAGCCCTACGTAGCACCACATAATGGCCAGACCCGGCTGAATTTCTTCGGTGATGCCCAGGGCTTTCCCAAACTCGTTACTGAACGTGGCCAGAATGCCGATAACGAACCAGGTGGGTAGCCCGATACCAATGCACCTCAGGTAGCGGAAGAACCGTTCTGAATTGGTGAAAAAAGAAAAGAAGTCCCCCCGGTTGACGTGTTTCTGGCTGGTGACATCGGTAAACATCCCCGACTCCACAACGCCTACCCGTAGCAGTAACAGGCCAAAGCCCAAACCGCCCCCGACCAGAAACGCCATCTGCCAATCGAACAGTTGGACGGTGAAATAAGCAACTACAGCCCCAAAAAGGCCAATACCTGCTACCAGCGATGTACCAATAGCCCGTTTCTCTTTCGGCAGAATTTCGCTGACGAGGGTGATACCGGCGCCCAGTTCACCCGCCAGTCCGATGCCCGCAATAAACCGCATCAGGGCGTAGTACGTGGTGGGGTCCATGAACGTAACCTGCTTGATAAAGCCGCAGGCAATGTTGGCAATGGAATAGGTGATGATACTGCCAAACAGGACCGAGAGACGCCCCCGCTTGTCGCCCAGAACGCCCCACAGGATACCACCCAGTAGTAAGCCACCCATTTGCCAGTTGATGATATTGGCACCAACGGTTGAGATTTGTTCTGGTGTCAGACCCAGGTCTTTCAGGCTGGGTACTCGTACAATGCCAAACAATAGCAGGTCATAAATATCAACGAAATAACCCAGAGCAGCCACGATAACGGGCATACTAACTAAACCAGCCGAATTGGCCGTACGATTGGGAGAGGGGGCAGGTGAAACAGCCATTCGGCAGTAGAAAGGGTTAATAGGATTGAAATAACGGTGCAATAATACGAAAGAGCCAACCAATAGCAGGCCTGAATAGTCTCTTGCTTTACCGGTTGGTGCTTACCAATTTTTTCTGGATAAACACATCGGCATACCGCTGCCCCAAGGTGCGGGCCGAGGGCGTGTCGAAATGAGTAGAATCTCCCTTGTCGGTTAACCCCGACGAAACGACGCAGTAAGCATGGGGTATGTGCCGGACAGCCCGTTGCAGCGCTTCATTGACTGTTTTGGCATCGGCATTCCGGTTTACCACAAAGTCGCCCAGCGTGCCCACCACGAAGGGGACAGTAGGAGCATTCAGTTCCTGACGAAGGCGTTGCACCAGTTCGGTTAGTTTTTCTTCGTACACCCCTGCCTTGTCCGGACTGGAATCCGATTCACCCTGATGCCAGAGAATCCCCGCCAGCTGACCCTGTTCGAGTGCTCTCTTGGCCCGGAGCATCATGTCATCATACGGGTGTGATTTTGTCGGCTCGTAATAAGCACCCGGTTTCCAGACGTCGATACCAGAGCCACCCACGGCGCAGGGAATCAGGCCAATGTTCATTTTTGGATACCTATCGGCCAGTTGTTTAGCAAACGCTAGCCCCGGCCCTACACCCACAATGGAGGGTTTATCGAAGTGCATCGGGTCTTTGGCCGCTACCCAGTGGAGGTCTTTGGTCAGCATCCAGATGCGCGGATTAGTTTGCTGGTCTTCCGCTTCGGGCATACCCCGCCCGGCCATGTTCGACTGGCCAATGAGCAGGAACAACTGTAGTTTGGGCGGCACATCCTGCCGGAAAGCGAGCATGCAGACGAGGGTAAGGCTAATCACTAAGGTATTGGTACCAATTTTCATACGGTTTGGCGGGACACCCAATAGGGTTCAGCCTGCTACCATAACGCCTTCATGCCTTTTTTCTACCTGCTTTTACGCGTAAAATGACCCTAATCCCAGCATTCCATAACGAGTAGATCGCCGGTTTGGGCTTCCACGCTGACAAAGCCGTCCTGGGCGGCTTCGTTGCTGCTGCTGGTAAAATGACCAAGGGTTAACGTTGCGTCCTGAAGGTCATACTTCAATCCGGTTGAGGTGTAGCCGGTTACGGTACCAACGGGAATCAGCGAGAGGGGGGTGCCCGCTTCGTACCACTTCTCGAACCGCCCGACCAGTGGGAAGATTTTAGAGTGATCGTCGATCAGCACAATCCGAATCTGGTTTTTATACCGGACAATATTGGTCATGTTGGTCAACGTATGGTCGGCCCGCCGACCGGTTGCCCACACAATGTTGACCGCTGGAAAGCCCCGCTCTATCAGGTATTCGATGCCTTTGTCGAGGTCGGTTTTGTTTTGGTCGGGGGCGTGAACAACGTCCAGCGGGTACTGTTGCGCCCGGATAGCATCCAGGTCAATACCCCGGCGACCAGCCGTAGCGTCATCGAAATCACCGAGAAGTACATCTACTTTGATGCCTAAATCCAGCACCCGCCAGATGGCGTTATCCAGCACCACTACCAGCGGATTCCACTCCAGCAACTGGCCGAGTAACTCAAAGGAACAGGCTTCCCCGTTGGCAATCAGCAGGGCAGGTTCCTGTTTGTCCCGGACAATATGGTGCGATGACATAATTCAGTTTGCTATATAGGGTTTGTCCGTTGAGAGCAGATGATGAGTGGCTATTTGTATCATTATCTGGATAAACCCATGTCGCGGATTATTTTATCGATATCACCTTGACTATCAACACTGGGCGTTTGGAAATTGGTTGGAACCAGCTTGATTCGATACCCTGCTTCCAGCCAGCGTAACTGCTCCAGCGACTCCGCCTGTTCGAGCGGGGAAGGGGAAAGCTGGGTGATTTGGCCGAGAATGTCGGCGCGGTAGGCGTACAGGCCAACGTGGCGGTGGTAGGCGTGATGGCGATGCCACTGGTCTGGCTCAACGCCCCATAGGTAGGGAATGGCCGAGCGGCTGAAATATAGAGCTTCGTTCCGGGAGTTAATGGTAATTTTGGCTTCTTTCGGGTCGTGGAGCATCGCTGCCGAATCCACCGTTGCCATTTGAGTGGCTAGCTCTACCGTTCCGTCCAGTATGGCCGTTAGTTCGTCAATCTGCGCGGGGTCAACAAAAGGCTCATCGCCCTGAATGTTGATAACGTAATCCATGTTGCTCCCCGGTATCAATCCATCGGTAACCAGCCGGGCGTAGGCTTCCTGGCAACGGTCAGTGCCGCTGGGATGGTCGGTGCGGGTCATTATGACCTCTTCGCCCAGTCTGCGCACCGCTTCGGCGATACGCTCGTCATCCGTAGCAACAATGACTTTTACCAGCGATTTAGCCTGCTTTGCCTGTTCCAGCACCCGCTGAATCATAGATTTGCCCCCAATGTCGGCCAGGGGTTTACCAGGAAAACGGGTTGAGCCGTACCGGGCGGGAATAACACCGATTATCATACGTAAATGCTTGTGTTAGGTTGGTTTTTGGTTTGGATTAGCCTATCTATGGACTGCTTATTTCGGCTCCGGACCATCGGGGCCAACTGTCCAATAAGTTGGTTCAATGGCCTGCCGCTGCTGGTAGTAGTCATTGTAAACGGGGTGGTAGCTTAGCCGCTCGTTCATAACTTCATCGAATTTTCCCAGCAAACCCAGCAGTAGTTCACAGCCTTCACGCACCGCAAATTGTCCACTCTCGCTCCCTGTAATGTAGTCGACCAGCTCGTTGGCGATAACGAATTGCGTGAACAGGGGATTGGCCTGCCGTCGAATCATGATGCGGACACCCGCTACTTCCGCTACGGATAGGTCGAGCGCATCATCGAAGAAAAACGCTACCTCGTGGGGTTGTAGGTTGTGCTGGTCGAGCAGGTGCCGGAGTACGTCAATCTTGTGTTTTGCCTGTGAATAGCTGGCGTGGAAATGCTCCCGGCGTACCAGCGTTTCGGATTGCGTGTTCGTGACCCCCGTAATAATGGCGGCTACAGGTAGCTGCCTGTCCTGCTGTAACCAAAGCCCGAACCGGAGCAGATTAGTCCCCATCGAGTCGACTTCACTGAACGAACTGCTGCCCGATTCGGTCTTGATGCCATCGTTGAACACTCCATCCCAGTCGAACACGATGGCCCGAACGGCGCGTAACTTCTGGGTCAATGCATCAATGGGGGTAATAAACTGGCCACCGAGGTCTGTAAAAATACGTTCAATGTCAGTCATAAAGGAGGGCTTCTGCCGTAATGGTTTGCCAAAAGTAAGGAGAAGAGGCCAAAAAAAGCTGATGAGCGTATCGGTTCGTATTCCATAAGGGGGCGAATTGAATTGCCCCCTTATGGAATACGAACCGATGCTACAAACACCATCACAATCTGGTGAAGGCCTCCCGTATTATCCGTTATTTTGCAGACGTCATCGCTCATTCAATCCGCCTGCATTTGAAAACGCTGCTTGTTATTGCCGGCCCGACGGCCGTTGGGAAAACAGCCCTGTGCGTTCGGTTAGCCAAAGCGTTGCAAACTGACGTTGTTTCTGCCGATTCCCGCCAACTCTACCGCGAACTGACGATTGGTACGGCTAAGCCAAGACCTGAAGAAATGGATGGGGTTCGGCATCATTTCATAAACTCCCACTCCATCACCGACCCCGTAAATGCCGGACGATATGAACGGGAGTGCCTGGCGTTGCTGGATACATTGTTTCAAACGAAGGACATCGTTATTTTATCCGGGGGGACGGGCCTGTATATCAACGCCGTATGTAAGGGTCTGGACGATATGCCACTGGTAGATCCGGCACTACGGACACAGTTGCTTGCCCGGTTTCAACAGGAAGGATTAGAGCCGCTTCAGCAGGAATTGCGACGACTGGACCCGGTTTACGCTGAATCTGCCGATTTACAGAACCCAATCCGCGTCACGAGGGCGCTGGAAGTATGCCTGTCGACGGGTCTGCCTTATTCGTCGTTTCGTCGCCAGCAAACGGCTGAGCGTCCGTTCCGGTCGATTATGGTCGCCCTTGACCGCCCCCGACCGGAGTTGTACGAGCGGATTGATACCCGGATGGAGGCCATGCTCCGGGCGGGTCTGGTAGATGAGGTCCGCGCTCTGTCGCCTTACCGGGATTTGCCAACTCTGCAAACCGTTGGCTATCAGGAGGTATTTCCTTATCTGGATGGACAGTACGACTATGAGGAGATGGTGCGACTACTGAAACGCAACTCCCGGCGCTATGCCAAACGGCAACTCACCTGGTTCCGTAACCAGAGCAACTACACCTGGGTGAGCCCCGATGACGAAGCGGCAATTGTTGGTATGATAATTGAGTCGCCGAAGCGATGATGAATGATGAATTGTTTTTTGTAAAATCATTCATCACTCATCACTCATCACTCATCACTGGAACGCCAGCCCGGTCATCATTCATCATTATACTACCTACTGCGCCCGGTAGGCCAGCATACCGCCAATAACGTTGCGGACGTTGGAAAAGCCGTTCTCTTCCAGAATTTGCTGCGCCCGGGCACTTCGGGCTCCCGACCGGCAATGGACAATGACTTCCTCATCCTCCAGCCCTTCCAGTTCGTCAAGTCGATACGGTAAATCACCCAGTGGAATCAGGGTAGCACCGATATTGTCGTCTTCGTATTCGTTGGGTTCACGAACGTCGAACATGTTCAGCTCCTCGCCCTTATCGAGTCTTTCTTTCAATTCCTGTACGGTAATATCCATAGTGTTGTCGGTTAGTTTAGTGTTGAATAATCAGTTTCTGCACCACGGCCCGCTGGTCGACAAAGAGCCGGAGCAGGTAGAAACCATCGGGCAGGTGACTCAGGTCCAGGGTTTGCTGGCCGCGAGCCGGAACATGGGTCAGGAGCATCTGTCCACTGCGGTTTATCACTTCCACGCGGGTTATTTTGGTGTTGTCCCAGTAAATAAGCCCCGTTGTTGGATTTGGGTAGGCTTGTAGCGGTACTACTGGTTCCGGTTCATTTATGGCTGTAACAACGGCCCTCTTCGCGCCCATCACCGGCCGGAGCATGAAGGCCCCCGGTACCTGCAAAGAAGACGGAGAGCCATTGGGCCCTCGTTGCAGATTTTGCTCCCAGTTAGACCCGCCATTATAAAAAATATTGGCCCCAAACGGACTATTCTTGTCAAATCCCAACCGCAGGAAGGTTGTGTCGCTACTGCTAATTTGCTGGTAACCCACGTAGAACGTGTCTTTTACGATGATGTTCCGGGTGAACCGGTACTCGATGAATCCGTTTCGGGTGGCTGGATACTGCGTCTGGAACGATTGCTGGTAGAGGGCGGCTCCCGGCTTCCCGTTGGTGTTGGTATAAACCGTCATGACGAAGGATTGCCCCGTCTGGTCTTTGGAGAAAGGCACGACACAAAGCCGAACGCTGCCAATAGTATCCGGCTTGTTCAAAATGAAGCGCACGGCAATCTGTTCCCGCTGCCGTATTTGCTGGGCGTATTCCCACGACCCATCGTCGTAGGCGTAATAATTATTGAGCGTCGCCACGGCAGTAATGGTGTCGTTTCGGAGCAGTGTGAGCGGGTCGCGCTGGAAAATCGGATTTTCGTTATCACTGGTTTTCAGTGCGACTTCGTAGCGTAACTGAAAACTGGTATCCGCCGTGGCTGGCAGGCGGGGTGTTGGTTTGAAGGCCAGTTGCTTTGATCCCAGCGCGGCAATCTGAGTGAACAGCGTATCATATTGTAAAACCGTCGAAGCACCGCTGTAAACCCCAAAACCGACACTGGTTCGGTTGAAATTATTGAACAGGTTACTGATGTCGGTCGTAACCGAATCCGCCAGCTCAGCCGTCCCTCTTATTTTGTACTGGGAAAGCGGCATGGCCGTGTAGCGTTTCAATAGCGGGCTAAGCTGACGGCGCGTGGCCAGGTCTTTTATGAACCTATCGTTCGCTGACCGGCCCTGATTGAGGTAAATGTAATCGACATGCCAGGTATCGAACGGACCGGAACGCCGACCAAAGGAACGGAAGCGAAACGCAAAATTCCCGTATAAATAAGCAGCGTTTGTTACGGGAACGAATACCTGATTGAACAAACTATCCGCCTGACCGCCTACCCGCGCCCATACCGTTTTCCAGTTGCCCGAAACATCCCGAAACTGTAAGGTGAGGGAGTCGCCGGGCTGTAACGTGGGGGGAACACCCGGTAATTTGGTCAGGGTATCGCCGGGGTCGGGTAGTTCGCCGAGTCCCTTTATCTGCCAGTAAAAACTAAGATACACGCCATTGGCAGCCGACAGCCCCGACAGGTTGATGGGCCTCGACTCCAGGGTATCGGTATAGCCCTGGTCCAGCGGGTTATCCCGTACGTAAGGACGACCGTTAGCCTGTAATCCATCGAACGTAGCCACATTTTGTGTAGGCTGGTTGTAGGCCATCGTGTTGTTGATGTAAACCCCACTGCCCGCCTGCCAGAGTTTCGGGTCGGGCCGTTCAGAACCAGATCGGTATACGGAGGCCGTAAAATCCTCGAAAAACGGCAGTTGCAGGGCGGTCTGGGCATCGGCCATTGCTGCCCGCAGAACGCCAAAAACCAGCACAATTCCGCACAAGAGTTGTCGGAGTGATACGATAAACGGCTGATTTGGTGGCGAAATGCTCATTGGGGCGGTTGGTGCCGGAAATAGGTTAATCAATTTGGGTCGATAGGGCCCACAATCCACAAATCCATTGTTTCGCCCACACGAATGCGTTCGCCGGACCGGGCTGCTGGTCGTTGTTTTACAACGGTGCCAACTTCCTTTTCCGGGTCTTCCACTGAAATTTTCGTGCCAACTTTCAGACTGGACCCCCGGATGGCGGCCTCTGCCTCATCGAAGGGCAGTCCTACAACGTCCGGAATGGCGAACATGGTACTTCCCAGGCCATCGCCCACTTCCAGGTCAATTTGTGCGCCTTTTGGTACGGGCGTTCCGGGGCTTATTTCCTTGCCATTGTACAGTTGTCGAAGCACCGCGTTTTTGGCGATGTCGGGAACGTAAATAGGTTCGCCGACAACCAGGTCCATTGATTTGAGGTTCAACTGGGCACTGCGAAGCGTCAGGCTGACCAGATTTGGCATCTGTACCATTGGGGCTACCCGTTTGGTAATGGTCAGGTATACCTTCCGGCCTTCTTTCACTTTGGCATTGGGGCGGGGGTATTGCTGGATAACGGTCAGCGGCTGGGAACCAGCTACGTAGGTGCAGTCGCTGACCTCGTAGCGTAGATTCCGGTCGTCCAGCAGGTTTTGCATTTCGTCCAGACTCTGGCGGGTCACGTCGGGTACCGTAATGGTTTGCCCGTGTTTGGTGGTGAAAGGCAGATAAAGAAAGAAAAACACCAGAAACAGAGTGGCTACGAGAGCGACTATAATGCCAATGTGAATCAGCAGGTCAAGAAAAGAGCGGGTGCTGATTTTCGTCATTTGGGAGCAGGAGTGGTTAAGGCCATCGGTACGCTTACGTCACAAAAGTAGTATAATCCTAAACACCTTCTCACTGGTAGCTTCCAAGCATTTTTTTTATGTACTTCCCAATTATATCGAACTCCAGATTGACCGTGTCCCCAACCCGCAAATCACCAAACGTGGTGTGGTCGTAGGTGTAGGGAATAATCGTCACCCGAAACTGGTCGGGTTGTGAGTTGAAAACGGTTAAACTCACACCATTGATACAAATCGACCCTTTTTCGACCGTTACATTGCCAGACGTATCCGGTACGTACTGAAAATCGAATAGCCAACTGCCATCCATATCCTGCACATTGGTGCAGATACCCGTCTGGTCGACGTGCCCCTGTACAATGTGCCCATCGAAGCGGCCACTGGCGGGCATACAACGCTCCAGGTTTACGCGGCCGCCGGGCTTGATTTGGCCCAGATTGGTTTTTTTGAGGGTTTCATCCACCGCCGTTACGGTGTAACTGTCATCGGCAACGCTGGTAACCGTCAGGCAAATACCGTTGTGACTGACACTCTGGTCGACTGTTAGTTCGGGGGCCAGCGTAGACTCGATGCGAAAGATGAGGTTGGTGCCGTCTGCTTCGATGGCCGATACCCGGCCGGTCGTTTCAATAATACCTGTAAACATGGGATTTGACAGTAGTCGTAAAAGCCGCAAGTGGGTTGAATCAACGTATTGTTAAGGCGTCAGTTACTTATGGCTTACAACTTTTACTGACTTTTTTTTAACACCATCAACAAGGAACTGCCGAAGGGGGTTCGGGCAAATAGTTTTTGTTCGGTGTGGGATACCCGATAAAGGGTTTCGTTGAGCCAGGCACTGGGTAAATACACGTCAGATTTGGCTGTTTCGGTGGTTTGCCAGCCCAGGGCCAAGCCAAGTCGCTGCCATTGACGCATCGCTAAAATTAGGGGCGATAACAGAAAACTCCAGTAAATAGACTGGCTGATTTGTAACCCGGCGGCTGGCATCAGAGGGGTAAAATCAGCCAGCACGAAGCGACGGAGAATACCTACGGCAATGTCGTGTTGCCCCCGGAAGCTATTGAACGCGTTATTGTTGGTAATGAGCACGCCATCCGGTTTTAGCCGGTGGGCCAGTGCAGCCAGTAGCGGAGGGAGTTCTAACCCGGTGAAATAGCAGAAAACGTCGTTGCAGATGATGGCATCGTATTGGGTTTTCGGTTCAAAATCAGCCAGGTATTTTAAATCTACCTTCGTAACCGAAAGCCCGCGTTCGTAGCAAAACGTTACCGCATCGTCTGACCCGTCAATGCCCCGCAGGTCTGTATAGCCCCGCTTTCGCAGGAATTCCAGCATACCACCCGTGCCACATCCGGCATCCAGCACACGCATGTCCCGGCGGTTGCCAAACTGATTGAGTAACGCTGTTTCCACCCGCTCGTGCAGGCTGCGATACCACCATAACTGGCCCTCCAGTTCAAACATTTTCGCGTACTCTTCCGAACGGCCAATCATTGATGCTAATAAGGGAAACGGGTATTCAATGCAGTTCTCTGGTCAAGGGCATGTCTACTTACCGGTATTGGCCGGGGGCGTGTCAGTGGCTAAACTACCCCAGGCGGGCGGGTCAATACCCAGCAGGTGCTTCACGAAGAAGTCCCGGCGTTTGTGTTCGCCGTACTCGCCCCCCGAGGTGTGGCTGAGTCCGGGCAATACCACCAGGTCGAAGTCTTTATTGGCTTTGATGAGCGCATCGGCGACCTGCATCGTTGAGGCCGGGTCGACGTTATCATCTACTTCGCCAACCATCAGCAACAGATTTCCCTGTAGTTTGTGCGCGTTTACCACGTTGGAACACTCGGCGTACTGCGACCCGATGGGGTAGCCCATCCATTGTTCGTTCCACCATATTTTGTCCATCCGGTTGTCGTGGCAACCACAGGATGACACGGCAACTTTGTAAAATTCCGGGTGGAACAACAAAGCCCCGGCCGAACTCTGCCCACCTGCCGACGTGCCGTAAATGCCCACCCGGCTCAGGTCCATAAACGGATACTTTTTGGCGGCTTCCTGCATCCACAAAATCCGGTCGGGGAAACCCGCATCCTTCAGGTTTTTCCAGCATACGTCCTGGAACGCCTTGGACCGGTTTGAGGTGCCCATGCCGTCCATCTGCACCACAATGAAGCCCAGTTCAGCCAGTTCGTGCATCGACCGATTGGCGGTCATGAATGACTTGGGGGTAAACGACCCATGCGGCCCGGCGTAGATATTTTCGATGACCGGGTATTTTTTAGCCGGGTCAAAATTCGTTGGGCGTATGATGATACCCCAGATGTCGGTTTTACCGTCGCGTCCTTTTGCGGTGAATACATCGGGCGTTTGCCAACCTGCTTTTTGCCATTCCGAGATGTCGGCGGTTTCCAGCTTCATCAGGACGGAGCCGTCGGTGGCACTCCGCAATACCGTTACGGGGGGCATATCCACCCGCGAGTAGGAATCGACAAACGTGTTAAAATCGGGCGCGAAGGTAGCCACGTGGTTGGCATCTTCCGTTGTGAGTGCTTTTAGGTTGGTGCCGTCGAGATTGACGCGGTAGTACTGAACAAAATACGGGTCCTGACCGGGCGTTTTTCCACTGGCGGCAAATAGAACCGTTCGACTGGCGGTGTCGACATGGACCACGTTTCTAACTACCCACTCGCCTTTGGTCAATTGTTTTTTTATCTGCCCCGTCGTGCCGTCGATCAGGTACAGGTGATTCCATCCGTCACGTTCCGATGCCCAGATCATTTCTTTGCCATCATTCAGATCATAGCGGTAGCGTTTACCACTATAGTCGATGAACGTTTTACTCTGTTCCTCCACCAATGGCCTGACAAGCCCGGTAGCCGCACTGACTTCCAGCACCCGGTAAACCTGGTGGCCGCGCTGATTGTATTCGAAGGTAAAGCCACGGCTGTCTTTGCGCCACTCCATCCGCGACAGACTGAACTGCTGATTGAACAACGCATCATCAACTGGAAGTTGCCTGCCCTCGTTGACCAGAAAAAGTTGGGGTCGTCGCATTGGCAGCGCATCGCCCGGTTTGGGGTATTCACGGTTTTCAAGTTTCGGTTGTAGCTGGTCGTCGGGGGAAGAGCGGACGAAGTAAATCAGGTGTTTGGTGTTCGGCCTGATTTTATTCGTAACGATTTTTTTTGAATCGGGCGACCAGAGAATGGTGCTGGCGTAGTAATCGCCCTCCGACCCATCAAAACTAAACTGCCGCTCCTGCTTCGTTTTTTCGGAACGAACGTAGAGGTTATAATTTTTAATATAAGCCGTCTGGCTGCTGTCGGGCGACGGAACGGGTTTGTCGCTCAGTTCACCGTTGCTGGCACCCCAGTAACGCCGGTCGGTTGGTTCAACCCGAAATGGCCCCTTTTTGCTGAAGGCTAACGTACCACTGCTATCATTCCCCGGCCCATATTGCCAGGTGAACCCTTCGGCTACAAACTCAATGGACTTATCCTCTTTGCCGAATGTCAGCGTAGAAAAAGGCAGGTTGTAAGGGGTAATCTTCCTGCCGGTGGCTTCCGTTAGTTTCTTTGCCAGCTGCTCCTGATTGAAGGCCAGTTGCCGGGTTTTCTGTTTCGGATCGACCACCACAAACTCTTTGCCCCGTGCCGTCTGGATGGTGTACCAGCTACGGCTACCATTCTTCGTCCAGTTCACCTGTTGTGGGGCATTGTAAACCTTGTCCTTCAGTTTTGTTTTCAGTGCTTCCGACCGTTGATAGTCGGCCAGACGTCCCTGCGCCAGCATTGTACCCGACACGCTTACTAAAAGGCTGATTAATAGCGTATACCTGAAAATTGTTGCCAGTATCATAGCCAAAAGTTAGTAAGAAATTAGATAACTGAGAATAACTGAAGTCGAAACACTCGCTCAATACTTATTTTTCTACGTAGGGGGGCAACCCACTGTAGGCCATAAACAGCTTGCCGAGGTATTCGCCCAGGATACCCAGAAAAAGCAGGATTACGCCTGTACTGGTGCCAATGGCCCAAAGAACAAGAGCTACCCCTGTTGGAACGTATGTGTCGGTCAGGGCTCCGACCAGCAACAGTAAGCCAGTCGGCAAGCCAAGCCCACATAACAAGGCCCCCAACACGGTGAACACGCGGATTGGCCAAAGGGAATACCCGATGAAAACGTTCAGAAACAGGGATACGAGCTTCCGAAACGTGTAAGTCGAACGACCGTCGGCGCGGGAGTTATGCGGCACTTCCACACTACCTACGTTGCGGGTCACCCGAAATATCAGCCCGTCGATGTAGGGGTAGGGTCCCCGGTACCGGATGATTTCGTTGATTACTTCCCGCCGGATTACTTTAAAACTGGACAGGTACAGGTCGCGGGGTTTGTCCAGGGAATAAGTTGTCAGGGTGTTGACCAGCCAACTCCCCAGATTCCGAAACCAGTGGTGTTGCTTTTGGGCGTATCGGCTGTAAACCACATCGAACTGACCCGCTTCGGCGGTATCAACGAGGGTATTAATGGCTTCGGGCGGGTTCTGAAAATCGTCGTCGATAATAACGGCGTACTGACCGGTCGTATGATTCAACCCACAGAGCACGGCGTTGAATTCGCCAAAATTCCGGCGTAGCGATACAAACCGAACGGTGCTGTAGCGGGTGGCCAGCTGCCGACAAACGGATTCCGAGTTATCTCTACTGCCATCATTAACCAGTACAATCTCAATTGTTTGTTCGGCCAGACAGACCTGCAATTGCTCCACCAACGGGCCAATCGTTCGTTCGCTGTTGTAGACCGGTATAACAATAGATAGTCGCATAAGACGGGGTACGTCAGGTGAATTGGTTAATCACGTCCACAATGTACGCAACCTCGTCATCGGTCAGAGCAGGGTTGAGCGGTAAACTCAGCACTTCCCCGTGTAGTGCATCGGCTAGTGGAAAGGACAACTGAGCCAACTCCGGATACGCTTTCTGACGATGGGGTGGTGTGGGGTAGTGAATATCCGAGCCGATACCCCGGTCGTGCAGATAAGCCCGTAACGCATCGCGCCGGGGATGCCTGATGACGAACAAATGCCACACATCCTGCGTAATCTGGTCGGCGGGGGGTAAGGTGATGGCCGGGTTCTTCAGTTCCCTCAGATAATGCCGGGCTATTTCCCGTCGGCGGTTATTTTCCTGATCGAGGAAAGGGAGTTTTGCCGAGAGGATAGCCGCCTGTAGTTCGTCAAGGCGGCTGTTATGGCCCCGGTAATCATTCACGTATTTCTGCGATGAACCGTAATTTCGTAATGCCCGGAGCTGCCGGGCGAGTGACTCATCATTGGTGGTGACAGCACCCGCATCGCCCAGCGCTCCCAGGTTTTTACTGGGATAAAAACTCCAGGCAGCCGCATCGCCCAAATTACCCGCCCGGCCCGACGGGTACAGTGCCCCGTGTGCCTGAGCCGCATCTTCCAGTACTTTCAGGTTGTAGCGTTGCGCCAGTCGGTTGATAGAGTCCATATCACAGCAACGTCCGTACAGATGAACGGTCATAATGGCGCGGGTGCGCTCAGTGATAGCCGCTCCGATACGGGTTGGATCAATCAGGTACGTTTGCGGATCGAGTTCAACCAGAACGGGCGTTAGTCCCGCATGGGTAATGCTTAGCACCGACGCGATATACGCGTTGGAAGCCACAATGACCTCGCTGCCGACGGGGAAATTCCAGGCTTTTAATACCAGTGTCAGGGCATCCAGCCCATTGGCAACGCCGATGCAATAGTCTGACTGGCAATACTGAGCAAACTGTCGTTCAAAAGATTCGACTTCGCGTCCCAGGATGTACCAGCCCGATTGACTAACGCGCTCGATAGCTGTTTGAATAGCTATCTGATGCGGCTCATTGATGCGCTTCAGGTCCAGAAATGGGATCATCCTGAAATAGCCATGGATACTATATTGAACTGCTGACTGTTGGGATAGGGTTCGTAGATGTAATCGTCTTTGTCGTACAGCTCATTCGAAACAACCAGCAGGATAGCATCGTCGGAGAATTCATCCATCACATGCCAGTCTTCGGGTTCAAGCACCAGGCACTGCTGGGGATTGGTGAGCTGAAATATTGTTTCTTCCTGACCATTATGACTATACACCCGGCAGCTACCCGCCAGGCAGACGAGAGCATTACAGGCCCGGTGGTGTCGGTGCCCAGCCCGGACGGAGTTGCCTGCTTCGTATATAAAAAATACCCGCTGGATGGTACCGGGAATGATTCCTTCGAAAACGGTTAGGTTTCCGTTAGCTGATGTTACCGTTTTTAGCTCGTAAAGTTTTGCCATTGGCCAAAAGTTACCGATGAAGTGGGGCTGGGATTCTAGCTTATAAATGTATTAAAAATGAATTAAAGTATAAAGCAGGTGTATTATTATTAATGCAGACAGGATGGTTTGCAAGCAGAACAGGTAGGGTATGGTAAGAGCAAGATAAACTACTTTACTCTACCCTTTCGTGCAAAAATGCATAATTTGACTTTTACTTTGTTATTGGCGTTCATTGTTTGCCAATCAAAAATTAATTGCAGTAATGATAAAAAATAAATTTTTCCTAACTGGTCTCTTCCTGGTTATCGCGATCGTACTGTATTACTCTTTCTTCGATGGGAGCGCTACCACGTCTGTCGGGGGGTTGGCAGATGTGGTTAATCCCGAAACGTACCGACAACAGCTGGAGGAGAAGCGAACGAAAAAAGACCAGTTCTTTCTAAGCGACGCCGAATCACCCCTTCTCGACAAAAAAGGGTTTACCAGTCTGGCTTATTTTGCGCCCGACCCCGCCTATCGGGTTGTTGCCCGGCTTGAACCCTTTGCTGATAAAACCCAGAAACTCGTTGTGAGGATGAGTGATGGCAAAGAGGAAGTGTACGAGAAATTTGCCCACGCCGTGTTTCGTTTACAGGACGAGACCTGCCGACTACTCATCGTAAAAGTTGATAATACCTACTCCATTCTGTTTCGTGATGCCACATCGGGCAAGACAACCTATGGGGGAGGGCGGTATCTTGAACTCGATGAAGCTGCGCTAACCGACAATCAGGTTATCCTTGATTTCAATACCGCGTATAATCCCTATTGCGCGTATAATCCGGGTTATTCCTGCCCATTACCTCCCGCCGAAAACTCCCTGCCTGTTGCGGTAGAAGCCGGAGAGAAATATACTTCGCACGACTAGAAAAACAGGAGGTGAATCGCTTTTTTGCAGTCAATTCATGAAAGGTGCCCATAGTCAATCAAGCAATTGGCTAACTTTGCGGTCCTTATCTGAATCTGTATTGCCCCCGTATGGAAGTTTCGTATAACTGGTTGCAAGCGTTCATTGACTTATCAGAATCTCCCGAAGAGATTGGTAAACTGCTAACGTCAACGGGCCTTGAAGTAGAAGGAATTGAAAAAATTGACGCCGTACCCGGTGGTTTGGAGGGTGTCGTACTCGGCGAAGTACTCACCTGCGAACGGCACCCGGATGCCGATAAACTAAGCCTGACTACGGTGGATGTAGGCACCGGGCAACCGCTGTCTATTGTGTGTGGAGCCCCCAACGTAGCGGTCGGACAACGGGTGATAGTGGCGCTGGTAGGGGCCACGCTGTACCCCAGTTCAGGCGATGGGAATGCCGCACCTCCTTTCCAGATTAAAAAAGCCAAAATTCGCGGGGCTGCCTCGGAAGGGATGATTTGCGCGGAGGACGAAATAGGGCTGGGTACCTCACACGCCGGTATCATGGTGCTCGACCCGAACGGTCCGGCGTCCCAACTGCCCAATGGAACACCAGCCGCCCGGTACTTCAACCTCGAAGCCGACTACCAGATTGCTATTGGCCTGACCCCCAACCGAATTGATGCGGCTTCCCATTTAGGAACGGCCCGCGATTTGAAAGCAGTGCTGAATCGACCGTTGACGCTGCCATCCGTCGATTCGTTTGCCGTTCATAACACCAGCCTTACGCTCGATGTACGCGTGGAGGATGTGGCTGCCTGTCCACGCTACACGGGGTTGACCATTAGTGGCCTGACCGTGGGTGAATCCCCCGACTGGTTGAAAAGACGACTGCTTGCCATTGGCCTGAACCCAATTAACAACATTGTCGATATAACGAATTTTGTTTGCTACGATCTGGGTCAACCGCTCCATGCGTTCGATGCGGACAAAATTGCGGGCCGACAGGTCATTATCAAGACCCTGCCCGAAGGCACGCCCTTTGTGACCCTGGATGGCGTAGAGCGCAAACTGACGGCTACTGACCTGATGATTTGCGATGCCGAAAAACCGATGTGCATTGCGGGCGTGTTTGGTGGGCAGTTTTCCGGCGTGTCGGCGCAAACGACCAGTATCTTTCTGGAATCCGCTTACTTCTCGGCTACCTCCGTCCGTAAAACGGCGCAGCATCACGGCCTGAAAACGGATGCATCGTTCCGGTTTGAGCGGGGCACCGACCCTAATATGCCGGTGTTTGCCCTGAAACGGGCGGCCCTCCTGATTCAGGAGGTAGCGGGTGGTACGGTGAGTTCGGAGATAACGGATTTGTATCCGAACCCGGTTGAACCGTTCCGGGTGCCCGTTCGGTACCGCAACATCGACCGGTTGATTGGTATTGCCATTGAGCATACCGAGATTCACCGTATTCTGGAAGCCCTGGATATTCGGGCCGACGAACAAAGCGCGGATGGATTCGTGGCTATCGTGCTGCCTTACCGCGTAGACGTGACCCGTGAGGCCGATGTCATTGAAGAAATCCTGCGAATCTACGGGCTGGATAACGTGCCTCTTTCGGTAAACCTGTCTGCCGAGTCCCTCTCCGGATTTCCTAAAACTGACCCCGACCAGTGGAGAAGCCGGGTGGCTCAGTTACTGGCGGCCAATGGTTTTTACGAGATCGTGACGCTGTCATTGACCCGACCGGCTTACCATGATGCCATCCGGGCGTCGTTGTCGGGTGCCGATGTGAGGTTACTCAACCCATTGAGTGATGATTTATCGGTGATGCGGCAAACGATGTTGTTTTCAGCCCTTGAAACACTGGTGTACAACCTGAACCGTCGGCAGAAGGATTTGAAGGTCTTTGAGTTGGGTAAGGTGTATAATCACGTGACCCTGGAGGACGGGACTACGAAGTACAACGAGCAAAGCCGGTTGAGTATAGCCCTCACGGGCAATAAGTATCCCGAAAGCTGGCTGCAGAAAAATCAGCCGGTTGCATACCACGATTTGGCTTTTGCCGTGCAGCTTGTCCTTAACCTGTTCCGGGTTAAAGCGTTCGAAACGCAACCCGCAGACCCAACGCTGTTCCAGTATGGCCTAACCTACCTGGTGAATAAAAAGCCATTGGTGAGTCTGGGCCTGGTTCAACCTAAGCTAGCGAAGCTGGTGGACCTGAAACAGCCGGTCTTTTACGCCGACTTTGACTGGCAGGCCCTGCTCAAACTGACTACGACCAAAGCGCGTTACGAAGAGGTCGTACGCTTTCCGGACGTACGGCGCGATTTGTCGCTTGTTCTCGACAAGGGGGTTACTTTTGAGCAAATCAGTCGGCTCGCCCGGCAGACGGAGCGGAAATTATTACGGTCTGTCAATGTCTTCGATGTGTATGAAGGGGAGACGTTGGGCGATGGTAAAAAATCCTACTCGGTCAGCTTCCTGTTGCAGGACCCGACCCAAACCCTTACCGACACAACCATCGACAAAACGATGCAACGGCTCATGGCCGCTTTTGAACAGGAACTGGATGCCGTAATCAGAAAATAAAGAGCGGATGAATGACGGAATAACCAGTATTGGTTATTCCGTCATTCATCCGCTTACTCACTCATTAAGAAGCCGTGGTTAGTGAACATGACATTCTCGTATTAATTGAACGACTGGATGGTAAGATTCGGGTTCTGAGGGAGTTATATGCCGGAGCAAAAGACCAGATAAAGCAACTGGAGCGGGAAAAAGAGGTGCTGAACATCAGCCTGAAAGCGCAGCAGGAACGAGTCATCGAATTACAGAAAAAAACCGACAAACCAGAAAAAAACACATCAAATTCAAAAGATAGTAGTATAATTGTAAAAGACAACTTGTCTGTTACAGATACGAATGCTGAATTAAAACACCAACTCGACGAGTATATCCGGGAACTGGAACGGTGTATTGCTCATTTGAGTAGTTTGTCATAAAACCAAATTGACTCTGGGGTTCAGGCCCTTACCGAGCCGACTGCAGCAATGGAAGAACTGCCAATTCGCGTAAACGTAAAAATTGCGGACCGGCCCTACAGGCTATCTGTAGATCCGGAATCGGAAACCGTTGTGCGTGAAGCCGCGAAGATAATTCAGGAAGAACTGACCAAATATCGGGAGTTAGGGCACACAGATACACAGGAGGCCCTGGCCATGATAGCCTTCGACAGCCTGGTCTTAAAGATCAGAGGAGAACGAAAAATGCAGCGATTACAACAAATGGTATTTGACAAAATAACTCAATTAGATCATGTAGTGGCGCCGGCCATTTCAACATAAATAAACGGCGGACATCCAGTTCGTACAAGTGAGGGTTTGTGTTCAGGACAGCCGTATCGCAGCAGGTCGATTAATTCATTTTTTCAACCACTAACGATATAGTCCAATGGACATTTGGTTAACGATTCTTGCTGCCCTCGTAGGGGGTGGTATAGGCATATTGATTGGCCGTCAAATGATGGCGGGTGTACGGGCAAAGCACGAAAAAGAAGCCGAAGAACAGGCCGCAACAATTATTAAGAATGCGGAATTGCAGGCGGAAAACATCAAGAAAGACCGGATGCTGGAAGCCAAAGAAAAGTACCTGAAGTTAAAGGCGGAATTTGAAGAAACAACCAGTCAGAAACGAAATTTACTCCTTCAGAACGAGAATAAACTCAAGCAGCGCGAACAGCAACTGGGCCAGCAGGCCGACCAGCAGCGTACCAAAGAACAGGAACTGAACCAGCAGCGGAACGAAATCGGGCAACAAAAAAACAGTCTCGCTCAGCAGGTAGATGCCCTCAACCGGCGCAAGGAAGACGTAGACCGCCGGCAACAGGAAGCCGATACTATGCTGGCCGATCAGGTATCCCAACTGGAAAAAATCGCGGGTCTCTCCGCCGACCAGGCGCGTGAACAACTCATGGAAACCCTGCGGGCAGAAGCCGAAACCCGGGCCAGTTCATACATCAAAAACATTGTTGAAGAAGCGAAACTGACGGCTACCAAAGAAGCTAAAAAGGTGGTTATCGAAACCATTCAGCGTACGGCTACCGAGCACGCTATCGAAAACTGCGTGTCCGTTTTCAACATTGAATCCGACGACGTTAAGGGGAAAGTTATTGGCCGCGAAGGCCGCAACATTCGCGCGCTCGAAGCCGCTACCGGTGTCGAAATTATTGTGGACGACACCCCTGAAGCCATTATCATTTCCGGCTTCGATCCGGTACGGCGCGAAATTGCCCGCCTGTCGCTGCACCGGCTGGTACAGGATGGCCGTATTCACCCCGCCCGTATTGAAGAGATTGTAGCCAAAACCCGCAAGAACATTGAAGACGAAATCGTGGAAATTGGCGAGCGAACCGTCATTGACCTAGGTATTCACGGCCTGCACCCCGAACTAATCAAGATGGTAGGGCGGATGCGTTTCCGGTCCAGTTATGGGCAGAATCTGCTGCAACACTCCCGCGAGGTGGCTAAACTCTGCGCCACGATGGCGGCTGAATTAGGCCTGAATGCCAAGCTGGCGAAACGTGCCGGTCTGCTCCACGACATCGGTAAAGTGTGGCCCGAAGAGGCAGAACTACCCCACGCTATTCTGGGCATGGAACTGGCGAAGAAATACAAAGAGAATCCGGAAGTCATCAACGCCATTGGTGCTCACCACGACGAAATAGAGATGACCAGCATGATTTCGCCCATTGTGCAGGTGTGTGATGCCGTATCTGGTTCACGCCCCGGTGCCCGGCGCGAAATGATGGAATCCTACATCAAGCGACTGAAAGAACTGGAAGAACTGGCGGGTAACTTCCCCGGTGTAACCAAATGCTACGCTATTCAGGCGGGTCGCGAACTCCGCATCATGGTGGATGCCGACCACGTATCCGACGAACGGGCGGGCGTGCTGTCTTACGAAATCTCGCAGAAGATAGAGAAAGAAATGCAGTACCCCGGTCAAATCAAGGTAACTGTAATTCGGGAAATGAGGGCAGTTGCATACGCGAAGTAACTGCTTCCACAATAAAAAATGTACAATGGATGATGGTGCTGACAGACCACTACTCATTGTGCATTTTTTATTTTAGGCTATACATTAAAAGACCTATGGACTTTTTTACCACCGTTTTACTGCTGCTCGTTGGTGCGGGCGGGGGACTGGCCTTCGCCAATGTAGTACGCAAACGCGTGGGCCAAACCGGCATTCAGCGCGATTCAGTAGTGCTGCTGGAACGTATCGAGAAAGTGTTCAAAGTGGTGATGGCCGAAGGGTACTTCTCGGAGATTTACAACTACCAGGACCAGAAAAAAATCCTGTATGTGCTGAATGACCCCAAGAAAGCGATGGTCATTGCTAAATCGAAAGTACTGGTGGGTTTCGACTTTGCCAAAGTTCGGTTTCGTGCCCCGGATAACGGCGAAAAAAAGCTTATTATAGAGGCCTTCCCTGAACCGGAAATTCTGTCGATTGATACCGATTATCAGTTTTACGATATACAGGCGGGGTATCTGAACTACTTTAACAGCGAAGATTATACCCAGATTCTGGAGGATGCCAAGCGGGCCATGAATGAGCGGGCTATGCAGAGCGATCTACCCAAAATCGCCAATAACCAGATTCAGTACATGATGTATCAGTTGGCCAGTTCGATGGGCTGGAGCCTGCAACTTCCCGAAGCCGACCAGAAAAGGCTGGATGCCCTTAAAGTCAAAGCCGAGGCTGATACGCAGGAATCCCCGCTACTGAATATAGGTCGGGAAAAAGAGTAATGATCGTTTAACTAACTTATAAACTGACCGGTTAAGTCAGCAAGATGCTATTCGTATGAAAAGTTTATACCCGTTGGTCCTGCTTCTGGTTTCTTCACTTGCCAGTGCCCAGAGTGTAAGTGAAGGGATAGAGGCCTGCCAGACGGGGAAAATGCGCGCGGCTGAACGGCTGGCCACTAACCCCAGGGCGCGGCTGGCCTATCCCGGCGACCCATCAATAGACGTTACGTACTACGGTCTTGACCTGCGCCTGGCAACGACCCCTAACAACCTGCGGGGGGCGGCTACCATCACGCTGAAAAGCACTGTAGCCAGCCTGGCCTCTTTTTTCCTGGATTTCAGTACCACGGCATCCGCCACCGAAGGGTTACGGGTCGACTCCGTGAGGGTCGGTACGCAGAAAGTTAGGTTCCAGCACGCCCAGAACAAACTGACTGTAACACCCCCGCAACCGGTAGCCAATGGTCAGGCCCTGACGCTGACGGTTTATTACCAGGGTGTTCCCAGTTACGAACAGCAGAGTTTTAAGTTCGATAAACATGAGAACACCGCCGATCCGGTCATCTGGAGTTTGAGCGAACCTTACGGAGCCTCAAGCTGGTTTCCGTGCCGGGATACACCCGCCGATAAAGCGGATTCGTCGTCGGTACGGATTACGGCTCCGGCACAGCTGGTATCCGTTTCCAACGGGAAACTCATTAGTACAACGACCAACACCGACGGGACTAAAACCTACTTCTGGAAAAACAGCTATCCCATTGCCCAGTACCTGATTTCAATTGCCGTTTCCAACTACGCCCAACTGGAAACCCCGTTTGCCTACGGGAGCCAGACGTTACCCATTACGCACTACATTTATCCCGAGGACCTACCGGGCGTACAGGCCAATCTGGCCCAGACCCCGGCCATCATGCAGGTGTTTACCAACCGGTTCGGCCCTTATCCATTTTTGCGGGAAAAATATGGTCATGCCCAGTTTGCCCGGGACAATGGAGGAATGGAGCACCAGACCGTGTCGTCAATGGGTATCTCGGCGTTGACACCTTCCGTTATTGCGCATGAACTGGCGCACCAGTGGTTTGGCGATAAGATTACCTGTCGCGACTGGCAGAATATCTGGCTCAATGAAGGGTTTGCTTCCTATGGCGAGGCCGTTTATGCTGAATTGGTTGGCGGGCAGTCGGGTTATCAAACCTACATGGCTAATTTTATGAATGGTGCCCGGCTGGCGCGTGGCTCTATTTACGTACAGGACATCAGCAGCATAGGAAGTATTTTCAATACCAATCGGAGCTACTCAAAGGGGGCTACAGTGCTTCACATGCTTCGGGGCATAGTGGGCGATAGTACGTTTTACAGGACTCTACGCACCTACGCGGCTACACCAGCACTGGCGTATAGCACAGCCGTGACGGAGGATTTTCAGGCGGTGGCGCAGCAGGTTTCCAGCAAAAATCTGGACTACTTTTTTAAGCAGTGGATTTACGGCGAAGGTTTCCCCAGCTATACCGCTACCATTACGGGTGGGGGTAATTCGGCAACGGTACGCCTGCAGCAAACCAATGCGCTTACCGCCAGTCCGGCTTCGTTTACCATGCCCGTGCAGATGCGGGTATTGTCGACGGCGGGGGATACCACCATTACCGTTTTTAATGATCAGGCCGACCAGACATTCACACTGACCGCACGCGGAACAATCACCAATGTGGTTATCGATCCAAACAACTGGATTTTAAAAAATCTGAAAACGACATCGACCCTGACGACCGTAACGGGTGTGACAGAACCCATTCTGACCGGCTTGCGCGTTTACCCAAATCCCACCGCCGAAACGCTGACTGTTGATTTTACCCTGACAGCCTCCGGGCCCGTTTCGTTGGTACTGACAAATCTCACCGGTCAGCCCCTCAGGCAAACGAGTGAAACCGGCCTGGCATCGGGCAATCATAGTAAAGTCATTAATGTACACGGGCTTTCGGCAGGGCGTTACGCCATCACAGTCCAAACTACTTCCGGGTCCGAAAGTCGGGTTGTGGTGGTGCCCTGAGGAATCCGCCGGGTAACTGTACAACGGGGGAGAATTGACAATCCACTAACTCGCTTTACGAGCAGAAAAAAAGGACGTGCTACCGTAGCGCGTCCTTTTTTTGAGCAATCTTGTGTTCTTACAGCTCGATTCGGAATAGGTGCATGGGTAGTACATACGGGTCCAGTTCCACATAATTTTGTTCACCCTGCCAGGTATAATACGCTTCGGTGAGCAGGTCGTGAACGGTATAGGACTGGTCGGGACCAATGCCCAGTTGCCAGATGGGTACCTGAACGATGCCAGCCCGACGGTTGTACGCATCGGTGTTGATAATGATAAGCAGGCGATTGGAACCAGACGTTTTCAGGTAGGCCATGATGGCATCGTCATTGACTTGGCAGAACGTAATGTTGTTGGTTGTTTGCAGGGCCGCGTTCTCGTGCCGAATCCGGTTGACAAGCTCAATCAGGTACGTTAGCCGGTTGGTTTTCTCCCAGTCCCAAAGCCGGATTTCGTACTTCTCGGAGTTCAGGTAATCCTCTTTGTTCGGAAAAGGAACGTGCTCCATCAACTCGAACGAAGGTCCGTAGATGCCGTAATTACTGGATAGCGTGGCCGCCAGCAGGAAACGAATTATGAACTGCGGCTCGTGTCCACCCTGCAAACTATACGGGTTAATGTCGTGCGTGGTGGGCCAGAAGTTAGGGCGGAAATAGTAAGCCATCGCATCCGGTCGACCACCGGTTTGGGTTAGTTCCGTCATGTATTCCTCCAGTTCGTACTTGCTGTTGCGCCAGGTATAGTAGGTGTAGGAATGAGCAAATCCACGTTTGGCCAGCTCCTGCATCACTTTTGGTTTGGTAAAGGCTTCGGCCAGGAAGATCATATCCGGAAACTCCTGCTTCACCTGGGCAATCAGCCACTCCCAGAATACAAATGGCTTGGTGTGCGGATTATCGACCCGGATGATTCGAACGCCCCACGAAGCCCATACCAGCATAACGCGTTTGAGTTCTTCCCACAGGTTTTGCCAGTCTTCCGTTTCAAAATAAACCGGGTAGATATCCTGGTATTTTTTGGGTGGATTTTCGGCGTATTGAATGGTGCCATCGGGTCGTTTTTTGAACCATTCGGGATGGTCTTTAGCCCAGGGATGGTCGGGTGAGCACTGAATGGCGAGGTCCATCGCTATCTCCATGCCGTAGTTGCCCGCAATGGCGATAAGGTGTTTGAAATCATCGACAGTACCTAATTCGGGGTGAATTGCGTCGTGTCCACCCAGTTCTGACCCGATACCGTACGGAACCCCTGGCTCGCCGGGCTGACAAACGACCGAGTTGTTTTTTCCCTTTCGGAAAGCCGTACCGATGGGATGAATCGGGGGTAGGTACAACACGTCGAAGCCCATTTTCGAAATGCGGGGCAGCAGCGCTTCCACATCTTTGAAGGTACCATGAACGCCTTCCTGCCGCGATGCCGAGCGGGGAAACAGGCAATACCAGGTGCTGAACCCCGCCCGTGCCCGGTCTACTTCTACCGCCAGTTCGTGCCGGTACCGGGCGGAGTGCTGCCGTTCGGGATAGCGGTTAGCGTAAAATGTAAACTGGTCGCTCTCGGCAGTGGCTACTGCTTTGTTGTACAGAGCCTCATCCGTCAGGGCTGCGCCTTCCCTAAAGAGCGCAGCCATATCGCGTAATGCGCTCACTTCGGGGGACTCCTCGAACGTATCTTTTTTCTTTTTCCCCTTTCCTTTGGTCGCTGCCAGTTTTACGCCAGCCCGCAAAAACATGCCATCCAGGTAGTGGGCACCGGCCTGGAGTTCGCTGGTAATTCGCTGGCCGTCGGCTACTTTCAGGTGGATTTCATGCTGCCACGAAGCCGGATGATTTACCCAGGCCTCTATCGTGTACAGATATCGCCCCTGCTTTTCAACGATAAACGAGGCACCCCAGCGGTCGTTGACCAGTAAGGCCATTGTCATTTCAGACCAGTTTGTATCGTCAATATGTTTATACAGGAGCTTGGCCGACAGGTAATCGTGGCCATCTGCTAAAATGTCGGCTTCAACGGCTATTACATCACCGGGAATGGCTTTTATGGGAAACTGTCCTCCATCGAGTTCGGGCGATACCCGTTCGATCGTTACGCGGACCTGGCCCTGAATAGCGGAAAGGGAGCGATTTTCTGGATGATTCATGTAGTCATTGTTTACCTATTAAATCGGGATTAGCAGGACAATGTTACAAAAAAGCCGGATTATCGAATCCGGCTTCCTGTTTACTTTCTGTTAAGGTATCGTATGAATTGCCCGCGTGAAGCCACCCTATTTACTATTTTTCTGGTAGTTCCGGGTAGACAGGGTATAACTATTTCACCGGGAAATAGATCAGAAACGTAGACCCATGCCCTACTTTACTTCGGGCTGAAAGGTAGCCACCGTGGTTTTCGACCACCTTTTTGCAAATAGCAAGACCAATGCCTGTGCCTGCATATTCCGAGCGGCCATGCAGCCGCTGAAACAAATTAAAAATCCGGTCGGTGTACTTATCATCAAAGCCAATGCCGTTGTCGACGACGCTTACTTCCAGGTACGTGAGAGACGTTTTGGACAGAGAATCCGGTACAGCATCTCCCGAAATGAGTTGTGAACGGACACGAATAATGGGTGTGCGGTCGGGTGGGGTAAATTTCAGGGCATTGCTCAGTAGATTTTGGAACAGCTGGCGTAACTGAAGCCCGTTTCCCACTATGTCGGGTAACGGCTCAACGATAATCTGGGCCTCCCGCTCCCGAATAGCAGCTTCCAGATCCCCCTGTACATCGACAAGTAAGGACGATAAGGCTACTTTGTGGAGGGAGGGCTTTTCGGTATTAAGTCGTGAGTAAGCCAGTAAGCCACGGATTAACTCCTGCATCCGGCTGGTAGCCGATTGCATACGTCGGATTATATCCTGCGCATTTGGGTCGAGGGCGGGCGCGTACTGCTGAGTCAGCATGGTGCTGAACGCCTGAATTTTTCGTAACGGTTCCTGCAAATCATGGCTGGCCACGTAGGCAAACTGCGCAAGCTCCGTATTGCTGCGATTCAGCTCGCCAATATTATCGGCTAACTGTTGCTGACTGTTTTCTAACGTTTCTTTCCTTTTCCGGAGCTCTTCATTATCCCGAAGCGTCTGCTCAATCACTTTCTGGGCATCAATGTCCATCAGGAACCCAGTCCAGTGAATTACCCGCTGGTCGGAATCCCTTAGCGGAGTGGCAGAGACCATATGCCAAACGTAATCTCCAGTCAATCCACTCCGAACGCGCCAGCTGCCTTTCCAGGGTAACCCGGTAGACAGGCTGTCGATCCAGGTGGTTTTGACGGCCATGTAGTCGTCATCATGGAAATAGCTAAGCCAGCCCTTACTGTTCAAAACGGGCAGTGTAGCGCTCAAAAAGGTTGTAAATCCCTGGTTGGCATACAGTAACTGCCCATCGGAATTCATGGAGAAGATAAGGAGCGGTAACGAGTTCGTTACCTGTCGGTACTGTTGTTCGCTCTGGGTAAGGCGCTCGGCTAGTTCCTGTAACTGACTGTTTTTTCGTTTTATATCGTCGTAGGGCGAAGCAGGGGATTCCCGGAAAAATTGCTCTTTCCAGTTCTCGATTCGTGCCGTACTAACCGAGCTCATATTGGCGACCTGGCAGTACAAACGGATGTCGGTACCTGAATCGCTGATGTTGATGGTCATTGAATCGACCAACCGACGGGCGTGCTGTACGGCGGTTTCTGTTTTTTGGACAGGGTAGGACCGATGATCCTTCAGATGAGCCAGAATACTCCAGCCCTTTCCTTCGCCGGCGTTGTTAAAACCAAGCATCAACCAGGCATGACCGCTGTTGGCAATAGCTAATCGGGCTACTTCCGACACGGCCGTGGCAAATGTTGTCTGGGAAGCCAGAGAAAGCCCCGCCAACTCCGCCAATTTCATACTTCGCTTATGGACCAGGATTAGATCCATTTCGTTATCCAGCAGTAGACTCGTTAATTCATGCATTCAATTAGTAGAGTTTGCCAACAAGAACCGACATGTCGTCGGTGTGTCGGGCGCATTCTTTATAAATGACAGCCGCCAGAATAGACGCGTCATATTGATTGATACCCGCATAACGAGCGGGATTCCAGCGTGACCGTAGTCCGTCAGACGTCATAATCAGCCACTGTCCCCGCTCGTAGGGCATTTCAGAAGGGAGTAAGGTAGGGGGTATCACATAACCCAGAATACCATTTTGGGCCATGAACCCTTTTACTCCTCTCGGCGTACTCAGTTTTGTTGTGATATTTCCCACTCCGCAAATCATCCATTTCCGGGTAGAAAAATCAAAAACGGCGCAGGTACCTACCAGGCCCCGGGTACCGGTAGTACCCTGATGGATAAGTGCCAACAGCTTTTCCGGCATAGTCTCCCGCGATTGGCTCAACTGGTTTATGGCCTGGGAAACGGCAATTTCTGCCGCTACGCCATGCCCCAGCCCATCGCCCAGGAACAACTTCAGCGACGATGTAGTAAGCTGGTAGTAACAGGCATCACCACACACGTGTTCCCCCGCTTTAGGCACACAAATCCATCGGACATCGGCTAGCTGACTCGTTAGTTTTTGAGGGCTTCTGTGCTGGTAGAGACGGGCCAGTACCACCGTTCCCGTGCCGGGTTGCGAATACAGCTGAAATTCATCCGACAGGCGTTGTATAGCTCCCAGGCCCTGTCCCAGTGAACCACCCGTGGATACGCCATCCTCCAGCATTTGGGTCGGATCGGCCATTCCTGGTCCACTATCCACGCTGATGATTTCCATACCCGTTTGATGGTTATCCTGAATGGGCCGTATCAGTAACTCCCCATCATTTCCGTACTTTACCAGATTAGAAACCAGTTCGGCTACGAGTATGTCGAGTTCCCCCTTTTTTTTAGAGGCAAACCCCAGTTCATGGGATAGCTGGCGCGTATGCTGGCTAATCATCGCACCGTGGCTACGGTCTGTAACGGCAAATGAGCGGTGGTGCATCTTATTCATCTGTCCACTTCGCAATCGTTACCGTTGTGCCCTGTCCCACCACGCTGGCAATGTGAAACTCGTCCATTAAGCGTTTGGCACCGGGTAAGCCCAGCCCCAGCCCTAATCCGCTCGAATAGCCATCTTCCATGGCCTGATCGATATCAGCGATGCCCGGTCCATTGTCCGCAAAGGTCAACTGCACTCCCCGTTGGTTTCCCCGGGTCAGCTGATCAATTATCACCTGGCCTTTATCCGCGTAGTTGAGCATGTTTCGAGTCAATTCGCTGGTAGCGGTAATCAGTTTTGTTTGATCGAGCGAAGTCAGGCCAACCAGACTGGCGTGCTGGCGAATCAGCGTAACGAGTAACATAATATCTTTTTCGTGCCCAACGAATACCGTTTCGGTTGCCGTAACATTAGTCGTTGCTGGTAGCATTTTCGTTGGTATCTACCTTGTTCACCAACAGGTCCATCCCCCTTTCTACGTTCAACGCAGTTCTAACACCCTTCAGCGGCAGTCCCAGCTCGACCAGTGTGATGGCAACGGCGGGCTGCATACCTACCACCACCGTTTCGGCATCCAGCAGCTGGGCCATCCGCGCAATATTGCTGAAGATACGCCCCATAAACGAGTCAATGATTGACACGGCCGAAATATCAATGAGCACCCCCCGGGGGTTATGCCGGGTAATGGCCCGGATGAGGTTTTCTTCCAGCTCAAGGGCCAGGCGATCATAGAGGTCAACCTGAATGGTTACCAGCAAAAATTGTCCCATCTTCAGAATTGGGATTCGTTCCATTGCCAACAGGGATTAATCGTAAGCCAGTCCATCAGATGATGAAGTGGGGACTTTTTTAACGTCCAGTCGCAGAAGCCGGAAGCTGTGCTTGAGCGCACTGGCCAGAGAGGCTTTCGTTACGATAGTGGACAGGTCGATACCCAGATGCACAATCGTTTGGGCAATTTCGGGACGGATGCCACTAATAATGCATTCGGCTCCCATCAAGCGGGTAGCACTCACCGTTTTTATGAGATTCTGCGCCACCATGGTATCCACCATCGGTACGCCCGAAATATCCAGAATAGCAATGCTGCTGCCCGTGTTGACAATCTCCTGGAGCAGGCTTTCCATGACCAGTAGTGCCCGCGAGCTGTCGAGGGTGCCGATGAGTGGGACGGCCAGAATACCTTCCCAAATCTGCACGACTGGGGTTGATACATTAATCATCTCGTCGGTCTGACGAACAATAATCTCTTCCCGGCCCTGGATAAAGGTTTCAAACGTAATGATTCCCAGGGAATCGATGAACTTGCCGATTTTCAGAGACTCACCAACCAGCCGCTCCGGGTTATCTTTCAAGGCAAACTGGACCGTTTCCAGCAGGGTATCCTTCAGGCTAAAGATGTAGTTGGCTGTTTCGCGGGGGGTGAATCCCTGTCTGGCCCTCGATTTGGAAATACCCGATAACATGTCCACCAGGGGGTTGAGAGAGGCCGAGTCAGGATGATCCAAACTGTCGTCAGTCAGTACGGTGAAGAGGGTATCGAGTAGCTTTTCCGACTGAGCGTGCAGGTCTTCATTAGCCATCAGGTCGTCCCGTAACTGACTATCGGCTAGTTGACCGTTCATCCAGCCGGTTAAAATCTGCTTCTTTTTTTGCCGAAGTAATTCGACGGTTGAACTGGTCATACGTACACGTGGTGGTATTTTATCAAATGTAATTATTTATACCTGTTCGTCTAGCGAGGAATTGGCAGCGATTTGATCGACGTAAGGATAACCCGTTCAATAACAGTTTGTTATTTTAGTTGATAAGGAAGCAACCTAAAAAGGCTAGGAACGGCACTGGCCAGACCGAAGGGAATTTTTACCTGGCCCCGTCGGCCTTCGCTCCCGTAACGGCCAATTGGCCAATAAGCGAACCCCAGGCAGCTCCGGCCTGATTATCGAACCGGTACTGCGTGCCACTGTACAGACCAGACAGGCTGGCCTCGGCGGCCTGGGCATTCAGGCGGGTTGCGTCGTCCGGAAACAGGTAGGCCAGTACTGTGGCGGCTGCGGTCGACACGGTGGCCCGGTCTGCTACGTAACTCGGGGTATTCAGCATGGTGGTAGCCGTTTTTATGGCGGGGTCAAGCTGGGCAGGGCGTGGTACAAAATACGTGTACTGGGCGCGCCAGGTGGCCGTTGTAGCGTCCTGCATAGCCCGGTTCAACAGGGCGTAGGTTCGAGCCGTTCGTAACTCATTCTGCCCCGCCTGCCGGATGAGGTCTTCGGCCAGGAAATTCCACAGCCCCGATAGCAGGTAAGTATTGGGGCCGTTTTCCCAGTAATTGGCAATTCGCCATTGTTCGCGGGTGCGGGTGTCGGACAAGTCACGGACTTCGCTCAGGGCCTGTTGAAATTCTGCCGAGGTAGTGGCGGGTGGAGCCACCGGTAAAGCCCGAAAAATAGCGGTCGAATCATACCACGTTTTTACGTTGCCTGCCAGGGGTAGGATGGGAGGGCGTTCGGGTAGTTCGAGACTTTTCCACTTCTGGTTGTAAGGCGCTTTCACAAGGGCCGTCTGCCAGGTGTTGGCTGGGTCGGTGCTGGCGGCAAACCGGTCGTTTCTGGCCCGCTCAATGAGTTTGGGAGTAAGCGTACCAGCAATGTCTTCACCCGCTTTAATGTCACTCGGCACGCTGGCTCCGGCCCACAACCGACTTTGTTTGTGCTCCGTGGCTTTGGCTTTGAGCCAGTTCACTTCGTTGGGAAAGAGATAAGCCAGCATCTGGCACGAGGCCTCGGCAATGGCCGCATCCTCGGACGGGTAAGAAGGTACATCCAGTATAGGTACTCTGGCCACAACGCCCTGTCTCTCCAGTGACGGACGGTTATACTGGTATTTTGCCCGCCAGGCTACCACCAATGCGTCGTATTGGGCAATGCTCAGCAACGCATAAATCCGGGCCGCGTAGGGTGCTCCGGCGTAGGGATTGGCCACATCGGCGGGAGAAACCTGCCCGGTTGCGTAATCGTAACCGGGGGGTACATTGTATTTCGCGACCAACTGCCGGGCAATCTGATTCCAGCGCAGTACGCCCCCTACGGTCCAGTAATTAACGGCTGTATTTTGCTCAGGAGTTGATGCCAGCAGTCCGTTCTTTATGGCCGACAGTTCTGTCTTGTACACGTCCGACGTAATGGGTAGCGGTTGTGGAACAGTAACATCGGTGGCTGATTTCAAGACAATAGTGCGCCAGTTTCCGCCATCCGCATCTACCGATGTCGGGACGCTGAACGGCTGAATGCCTTCATCAATAGTCGGTTCCTTACAACCCGTCAGCCCTATAAGCAGACTGCTTAGTAGCAAAGGTGTTAAAATCGTTTTCATGTTGTACCAATAAAGTTTTACAGGCCGAGTACCAGCCCGCCATTGATACGTGTCGATTTGCCGGTATTACGACCGCTGAGGGTGGTGCTGGCCGTAGCCGTTATCCCTACTTTGCCAAATAGCCTGAGCCAGGCTGTAGTGCCCACCCGCGTAAAACCAACTCCGTTGGTTGGGAATGGAATACCGGGCCCAATATTAGTGCCCTCCGTTCTGGGCGTTTGTTGCTGGCCCCAAACGTCGACACTCGCCCGCGTGGTAACGATTCCCGTGCGGATAATCAGTTCAGTTACGTCGGGTACGTTTACTTTCATGCCACTATTCGGGTTAAGCTGGCTGGGGTCGTAGTTATTGACGACATGGTCCAGCGTGACCTGTCCGCGACGGATGTAGCCGTATTGACCCGTCAGGAAGAAAGGCCCCGCCTTATAATGCAGCATGGTGCGCCCATCCAGGTTCCGCGACCCATGGCCAAGCCTGACCAGCGCATCACTCACATACTCCTGCATGGGCATGGAATACCCGGCAGCAAACAGCCAGGAGAGCCGGGTTTTGCCCAGCTTGTAGTCGAAAGCTTCCCAGCGCAGTGTGCCCGACACGTCCTGTAATCCCTCCTGCTTCGGAAAGTAGCCCGCACTGGCCTGCGTCCGGATGTAGGGAGCCGATATAATCAGGTCGAGGTCGTAGCCCAGCCCGTAGGTACCCACTACGGTGAGCGCCTGGGTGGTAACGGTGCCGAGATTTGGGTTTTTTGTTTCAGTCGTGTTAACGTAATACGTAGAGTAGGTTTCCTGTGAGGCCAGAATAGCCAGACTGGCTTTGCGCTGGCCCTTCATGAAACCATCCAGAATACCCGGAGCTAGTCCCTGGGCGTGCGTTTGGTGGGTAAGTGTGAGCAAAAACGCAGTAGTGAAATAGGTAAGTAATCGCATAAAGTCAGCGGAGGTTATGCAAAAGTAGGCGTTCCCGTTCAGCATGCGGCACAGGTATTCGTTTTCCGCGTGAATGGTCAACAAATAAAGATTGTCTGCTTATCAGCTTAAACGCGTGGAAAGTCCAGACTGGTATCTACCAAAATCGGGAACTTACCCTACGGTGGAAGGTAGGCAGGTACCGGTTACGGTCAGATTGAAGGGTTAAACAAAGCCCCAGGGCAGGCTAAACCAGGTTATAGCTGTTTGGTTGAAACAAAAAAATGCACATCAGGCCAGCGGGAGTGCCTGCGGCCTGATGTGCGAATGTAGGTTGAGATAAAGACGAACCGTAGTGATCGCCGGCCCCGGTGGTCAATTTATTACAGGCCCGATCTATCGGCTTTGCCGCGTTCTATTGCGTAACTGCCAATGTTTTTGCCACAGGTAAGCCCCGCCGTACAATCGAATCGGTAATGAATCATACCATAAACCCGCGAGTCGGAGGCTTCCTGTGCCTGCTGCCAGAACTCATCGGCCCGGTCGGGGAAAATGCTACCCAGCACCACGGCAGCAGCCGCCGAAAAGGTGGAGTGCCCCGATGTATAGGAGGGGAAGTTGGGTAACCCAACAGTCGTTTTTACGCCGTATTGCTGCGGGCGGGGATAGTAGTAAAAAAACTTCGTGTCCCAGCAGCAGATACCCGCATCCATCAATGCAGTACCCAGGAGAGCCAGCGTGCGGGCCATCCTGACTTCGCTGTATCTGGCTTCATTGGCCGCATTAGCCGCTTTGCGCATCCAGTGGCCGGGGGGCGTATAACTACCCGCGCCGTCTGACCAATAATTGGCAATCCGGGCCTGTTCACGGGTTTGATTTTTGCTGATGGCCTTCAATTCATCCAAAGCAGTCGTAAACTCCGCGCTGCCAATGGCCGGTGGCGCAACAGGGCGCAGTTTGACTTTCGTAGCGGCATCGAAATTCCAGTTCAGCACGGCACCGTAGTTAGGCAGCATGGGCGCCCGAACGGGGGTTTCCTGACTCGCCCATATCTCTGTTAGCCCGCGGCTTTTGGCCGCGTCGATCATACCCGCCGTCAGCGTCTGGTTATTGGCGGCACTCATGCCATCGGTTTTGGCACGGGCCATCACCTTAGCCGCTACCTGACTACCCAGGTCCATACCCGCAGCAAGGTCACTGGCTACGTTCATACCCGCCCATAGGCGGCTGTTCTGGTGCTCCGCCAGTTTGGCGTCTAGAAATGGTACTTCTCCCGGAAACATGGCTTTCAGTACCGTGTACGATGCGGCCGCCACTACCGCATCTTCCGACGGATAAGCCGGTAGGGCCGAAGCAGGGAGGGCGACCCGAATACTGGCATCTACTTTTGAGGGAGCTGCCCGCTTGTACTGGTACTTATAGTTCCATGCCGATACCAGCGCATCGTACTGAGCCACAGTTAGATAAGCTAGGGCACGAGCCGTATAGGGCGGGTTGGCAAAGGGGAATTTAGGGTCGGCCAGCGGATTAGCCGCATCGGGAATGGGGTATCTACCGTCGGCATTGGCGGCCGGTGGAACGTTGTAGCGGGCGGCCAGTTCGCGGGCAATTTCGTTCCAGCGGTATACCGCTCCGGTACCCCAGTACACAACGGCTTCCTGCTGTTCCTGGCTTAAAGTAGCCGATTTTGTTTTAAGGTCTGCCAATTCGGCCTGATAAGCGGCCGACGAAGTTGCCGAGGGCGCCGTCAGTGTTACATCGGCTGGCGAGGTAAGCACATACGTTTTCCAGGTACCTGCTTTCTCATCCACGCTAACGGGCGTGTACGCGACGCGTAATGGTTCGGTGATTGTTTTGTCGCAGGATGCCAGGGCCATCGATAACCCGGCAATGAGACTGCCAATGAGTAAAATTCGATTGTACATTTTCATATAATTACGGCTGATTCTTCAGAACGGCTATTTTTTGAAATTGATTTGGTACAGCAGACCCAGCGTATAACTGGTACTTTGCCCTACGTTTAAGCCATCGACAACGTAGCCTACGCGGGCGTTTACGCCGATGTTGTGAGGCTGCACTTTTCCATACCAGCCAACAGAAGTAATCTGCGTGTTGTTGGTAGGAAAAGGCATATCATTCCGGCGGATATTGTCGCCAGTCAGGCAGGATGCCTGTTCGGCCCATACTTCCGTTTGCCAGACACGGCGCAACACGCCCAGACGAACAGCGGCATCGTACGTGTTGGGTACCTGTACCTGATTGGTATTGTAAACCCGGTCATTAGCCAGGTAGGCATCCTGATCTATTTTGCTATTGCTCCGCCAGCCATAACTGCCGTGGGCGGTCAGATACAGTCCTGTTTTGGATTCCCGATAGCTGGCCAGCAACCGTCCCGTAACGGTACGGCACTGTAACCCAACGGACATCGGCAGGAAATTAGGTACGTAGTTTCCCAGGGGAATAGACCCGCCTACGATGGCATTGAGTGAAAATCCACCTGCCTGTACTGCTTTCACTTTCAGCCAGACTGATAGATCCTGAATACCATGCTGCCCCATCAGGTTGCCCGCGCTGGTGCTGGTCCATACGTAGGGCATACTTAGAATAACGTTCACCCGATTGCTGATACCAATTGCGGGCATGAGCATTACGCTCTGGGTTATGTGCGTACCGATGTTGAGATTTTCCCGCTTAAGCGTATTCTCCCAGTACTGATTCCAGGAGCTGTAGCCGTACATACCGGCTACACAAATTTGTTTTTTACCCATGTAAATCGCATCGTGGGGCATCTGTGCTTTGGCCGGAAGGGACAGTATAACCACGGCGAAGATGAGGTATCTTATGCCTTTTTTCATTGATTGAAAGGTCGTTAAATGCAACGTTCGTGAGCCGCCAGATGGGCTGGCGGGCCCCAGTACGAATGAGTTAAGGTACGAAGTGAGCACCGGGCGAAAGCAAAAGAGACCTTCGCCCGGTAGTAAATCAGAACCAGCGTGAGAGGTTAATTGATACCAGATAATCGGCAAAGGCAGCATCGCCGTGTTTCAGGCCCAGGGGGTCCAGCCGGTCGGCGTAACTGGTGATGCGGTTGCGGTAAACGGCGATGGGTACTGTGGCAGCTACGGATGTTTTGTGCCGCATATACGACAAACCGGGCTCAACGGAAACGATATAACCGGGTCGACGGAAACCCGAACTGCCACCAAACGCATCTATAGCCGGGACGCCTTCTACCCGGCCACCCAGCATGATGGCCAGGCCAGGAACGGCTTTGATTGACTGACTCAGACCAACGCGGGCGGCAAACTGGTCGGCTACGGAGAAAGTACCCGTTACCAAATCGGGCGTGGTGGATTCGGGACTACGAACAACGCCATTCGTTTCGCATGGGTTGAACAGGTAAAAGCCATTGGCATAGGCCGTCAGGGTTTTGGATAGGGAGGCATACCCCTGTAATTCGACGCTGGCGCCTACACCCCCATCGCCGAGCTGGATAGACTGGTCAACGGGTTTGTTGATGGTGTAATCCTGACCTTCCTTGGTCAGTTTGTGGAAATTGTCGGTAGCCGCAAAGTTACCCGTTGGTAGTTTTACGCCCAATCCAACGGCCAGATTGGCTTTGGGAAGTTTAACCGGATTGACCAGCCAGTAACTACCCGAAATCCGTATATCGCCAATGCCTTTTGACGTAGTATGGAACCGTTTCTGACCGGGGTTCTGCGCCAGGGCGTTGCCGTAATGTTCGTACAGAGACGAACGGTCATTGGCCTGAACAGGCAGATTCACCGAGAACGACAGCCGTTGATTTACCATGTAGGTAATGCCCAAATCGAGCGCGTGAGACACGTTAATTACGTTCGTGCCCTGTTCTACGCGCTGTTTCTGCTCGGCGTCGCCCACAAAATGCTTGTAAGACCGAAAGAATCGGTAACCCGCCGATACCTGCCAATGGCCGGTACGCTGTTTGAAGTAATCGGCAGAACCAGCCGGAGCCGCACAACTCATGTGCCGAACGGCTATGCAACCCTGCGCCGATGTTGCGGTATTGAAAATAAGTATATAGGCCGTTGCCAGAACGACGGTAAAAATCGTTTTCATGATTGGAAATGTCTGAAAAATCAGATTGAATGGACTAAGAGTTGATCCCTGTTTTTAAGTATACAAGGGAGGAAAGCCAGGCCGGGAGGCACAGCTTACCAGAGATGTTACCGGACAATGAAACCACCGGCAAGTATCCAATGCGGTAACGCATCAGCTACATCTGGTAGACAACAGTAGTCGGCAACAGAAAACAACCTTAGCACTCGGGCGGGGGCGAATGAACGGGCAGGGCACGCGTAGCAACCACGAAAAAATGGCTGGGTATACGAATGGCCTCGCGCCAGCTGGGGGAGAGGAAACTAAAAATAGCCCGCGCTGTTGGCGAGTATTCTTTCAGCAGATATTTGAGGAATTGATTGGCCTTTTGATGCGAGTCGGCAGCACCGGCAACGTGGTTGTTCAGGAACGACAGCAAATCACTTTGCCAGAACGAAGGGCTTGTCGATTCCAGCCCCGCGATGTGCAGCATTTCGCCCACAACGTCAATGCTGACAACGGAGTAATAATGCCCCCGGTAGCTGAAACCATCCGCCGTGGTACGGGTAATGGCATTCGCATCGAGCTTGTCTTTCAGGGGGATTTGAAACTCCACCATACTATCCACCGACCGATATACCGAAAGCCGCTCCGACAGGTCGTGCTCTGCCTGCCACCACGTACCCACAAACACCAGCACGTAAGCCAGTGTATGGTACACAAGGAGGGCAAAGAGACCGATGGAAACTAGTTTCTTCAAAATAACGGGAGGTAGACCTGAATCAAAAGTACTAATTAATCGCCACAAATTATAAGTATATGGTCAGCGCCTGAACAGCCCGGCGAATATGATTAAAGATAAATGGGTGAAAATACACTTTCACTCCCTGGGTTGCCCTGCTCGTTGTAATTAAAAACAGTAGTTTTGTGTTAGTCCAGCAGCGTATGATTTACGATAACCACAACCGTCCTATTACTTATCTCCGGCTGGCAGTGACAGACCGCTGCAACCTGCGGTGTTTTTACTGCATGCCCGAAGAAGGCATCAAATACCTCCACAAAAGTCAGGTGCTGACCTACGAAGAAATGGAGCGACTTGTTCGGGTGCTGGCTCGTTTGGGCGTAGAGAAAGTGCGGATTACGGGGGGAGAGCCATTCGTGCGGGCAGGGTTGATGGATTTTCTACACCGTCTGGCAGCTATTGATGGACTCAAGGACATTTCCCTGACTACAAACGGGGTACTGACCGCTCCCCACGTTGCCGATTTGGCGGCCCTGGGCGTTAAGTCCGTTAATCTGAGCATGGATACTCTGGACCGCGAACGGTTCCGCACCATTACCCGCCGTGATGAACTGCCCGCCGTGCTGAAAACCCTCGACGCGTTGCTGGACGCTGGTATTCAAACAAAAATAAACGCGGTGGTGATGGATGGACAGAACACGCAGGACTTGATTCCGCTGGCCGACCTGACCCGGACCATGCCTGTTGATGTGCGCTTCATCGAAGAAATGCCGTTCAATGGTGAGGGGAGCCATTACCCCGTGCTGCACTGGACGCACAACCGCATCATCGACGAAATAAGGAGCCAGTTTCCGGCCCTGGAAAAGCTTCCTGACCCGCCCTTTTCGACCTCGGCTAACTACCAGATTCCGGGCCATCAGGGTACAATCGGGGTTATTGCCGCTTTCAGCCGTACCTTCTGCGGGACCTGCAACCGCATACGTATGACGGCGCAGGGGACGCTCAAAACCTGCCTGTACGACGATGGCGTGCTGGACGTTCGGGCACTGCTGCGGTCCGGTGCATCGGACGATGGATTAACCGCAGCTTTTCTAAAAGCCTTCGCGCACCGCCCGCTCAACGGTTTTGAAGCCGAGAAAAAACGGAGCACCGTAACGGAATCCATGTCGACCATTGGGGGGTGAGAGCAGATGCCGGTTGCGTTTGTGCAAACCAGTAGTGAATACTATCGCCTTCGTACCGCACTACGTAAGACGCATACACTTTCCCATTCAACCGACCGGGCCGGTCGAAACTACTGCCTTTCAGGGTAACAATGGCTACGTAAAATCCGGTGTGGTTCGTATTTAGAGCCCAGTTTAGCGCCAGACGGATACTAGTTTCCAGGTAACAGCCGGATTCGTTTACCAGCGAATACCGGCCGGTACGGTTTCCAGGTATTCGTTGGTGAACAGGCTATCAACATCCATTTTCTGGATCAATTCGCCGGTGGAATCCGTTAGCATCCGGTTCCGTATCATCCAATTGACGAACGATACCCAGATGTTGCGGTGCATATGGCCCCATTGTCCTTCGGGGTTCAGGTAATAGCCCGAAACCATTTGTTGACTCTGCTCCACAAAATTACGGTTGTTGAGCGTAGGGTGGTTGGCCGTTTTGATAAGAATCCGGGCAGCATCGTCGGGGTTCCGGGCGGCAAACTGGAAACCAGCCGCCGTTGCTTCCAGAAAAAGGCGCAGGGCATCGCTATTTTCGTTGACCCAGTCGCGGTGAGCCGTTAGTACCGGATTGTAGCTGTACGGAATTTCGTATTCATCAAACAAAAACTGGTTCAGATCAACCCCATCGATATAGGCTTTCACACCCTCCCAGGTCAGCCAAACCCAGGCCGCATCGACTTCGCGGGTTACCAACGACTTCCAGATACCCGTCCAGGCCGATTTGTGCGCTACGAAGGTTCCCCGGCCGTCGTCATTCTGAATCAGCTGCCGTATAATATCCTCTTCGTAACGGGCGCCGTAGGAGGCATACACTTTGCCGTCCAGTTGCTGCGGTCGTTCGATTCCACTTTCTTTCAGGGTAACAATGGCACTGATATCGCGGGCGAGTACGGTGGCCACCGCTACCAGCGGAACACCATTTGTCTGGTAGCTTATAACACTTTCTGACGGAGTTATCGCTAGGTGCGCATCGCTTTGCGAAACCCGTCGGGCAGGCATTTTCTGGTAGTCTTCTTCATCGGGAGAAACAAACTGCACATCAAGACCGGCCTGCTCGTAGGCACCCTTGGCCAGAGCAACGTAAAAACCGGTATGGTTGGTATTGGGGGTGCGGTCGAGAGCCAGGCGAATAATTGTTTTCATACACTACAGCGCTGTTACGGCTAATTTAACTATCCTGAACGTATAAGGTTTTTACAGATTTAAACAGCGTTATCGGGCCATTTGGCTGTCTGCATATCATCTGAAGTATGTTTTATAAGCAATCGACGGGGGTGAAATACTTCCTGCGTCCGAAATCTCTGTGATGAATGCTAAAAAAACGGCTAAAAGTTTTATCGAGGTCTTTTGTTCTTCTGGTCCTTGCAATGGGCGTTTTTGTTGCGTTCAACACGAATGTTACTCGGTTTGGCCAACGACGATTACCTGAGCCGGTTCACTGTCGTTTTTCACCACCGTCATTCGCTGGCTCGAAGTTGACGAGTGGTATAATGTTAGACAACGTGTGCCTGGAAAAGCACACAGGAAAGATAGTATTCAGGTGTTGCTCCCACTTAATGAATTCTCGTGCCGGACAAAATGGCCGAAGAGACTGGAAAGCGGCCACCCTGTTTTGCGGAAAAATAAAGTAGGAAGGGGCACGCCTGGTATAGGGGCACGGGCTATACCAATGGAACTGTACCCGACAAATTCGCCTTGCCGTACGTTGTAGTAGGCATCAGGCGGGCGGGAAGTTTTACGGGTCTGTAGAGTTCGGTTTACGGTTTACGAGTGCGTCAGCTAACCGTAAACCGTAAACCGAAAACCAAAACTATTTGCCGTCGAAACTCTGATTCATGTTCCGGTAGAACGTCTTGGCACTCCATTGACCACCCGCAATGATTCGCCGGATAGTGTACAGCGGCATATCGTCATCCCGTTTGTCAGCCAGGGTGAACGCGGCTGTATAGCCACGTTTCTGAATTTCGGGAAGAACGGCGTGGCTCCACAGGCCAAAAGGATAGGCGAAATACTTGACCGGTTTACCCGTGATGGCCTCCAGTTTGGCCTTGGGTTCTTCAACCTGGATTTTCCAGTCGTCGCCCTGGTATTTTTTTACGTTGTGGTGATCCCAGGTGTGCGCGCCAACCGTGTGCCCTTTGTCCGACAAATCTTTAATCTGCGCTTTGTCCATATACGGCTGTTTGCCCCGGCGCCCAATGGCTACCGTCATGATGAAAAACGCGCCTTTAAAGCCGTGCTTATCCAGGATAGGTAAGGCCGTTTCGTACTGGTCCAGGTCGCCATCATCGAAGGTGAGCATCACTGGTTTCGAAGGTAAGGCTGCCCCTTTGGTCAGGTACGCATAAAGCTGATCGGGCAACACGGTATGATACCCGCTATCGGCCAGCATCTGCATCTGCTCCCGGAAAGAAGCTACGGGAATGATATAATCTTTTGCCCCTTTGGAATCACTACCGCGCCAGTCGCGTATCTGGTGATAGCACAGGATAGGCACCTGCGGGCGGGCCAGGATGGTAGCCGCATTGGCTATCGGCCCCGACACGTCGTCGGCTGGTTTGGTTTCCGCATCGGGCGATGAGGGAGACGTTTCGGCCTGCTCTGCCACTTTTTCAGAACTTGTGGTGGTTTCGCTTTTAGTCGAATCCGAACCTTTGGACTGACAGCCCGTGAGGCCGCTGGTCAATAAAACAGACAGACAAATTGCCGCTGCGAAAGAGAGTGTTTTACGTATAAACATAATTTGTTCTATATGGTCCAAAATTACGGAAAAAGTAAATAATACTGATTCAGATTCAAAAAGACGTGAGAGAAAGGACTTAAGTAGGGTCGTATCTGCCAGAATCCTGCCACCTGACTCTTGCGTCTATTTTCATTCGATAGTAAATTTTCTTCGTTATTTTGGGCGAAATTTTCGTTTCAGGAAATTGGTTTTGTAGCCAAAAGAGCGTGGCTGCCGTTGTAGTTACTTCATGAGAAAAGCACACTGTATTCTCTACTGTTTTACGCTTTTCGCCTGTTCGGGCGGAGAAAAAGCTACCCAAACGGCCCCTGTCGATTCGGGCCGGGTGTCTGATACCATCCCGTCAACGAAGCAAGTTGATGGGCTAGCCAACGAACCGAAGCCAGAGCAGGGTGCTCCCACCCGTTCTGTAAACTGGCAATATGAGAAGACCGTAAACCAGGCAGGAGAAACCATTTATAAGGCAACGCTGGGTTCGCCAACGGTGCTTCAGTTTGGCTTTCCGTACACGGGTGGCTCAACAGCCGCGCTAACCATCCGGCAGCGGCAGCAGCAGGCAACGGTGTATTTGCAGGTAGCGAACGGGCAGTTTAACCGGAGTTTTCAGGGGGGGCATGTCCGTATCCGTTTCGATGATAAACCGGCGGTAACCTACGCGTATTCGGCGGCTGAGAACGGGAGTGCTACCATCATCTTTTTCGATGAAGCCGGGAGGTTGATCCGGCAACTGAAAGCGGCCAGAAGAATGGTTATTGAGGTTGGCTTTTATGGACAGGGAAACCGGCAGATTGAGTTCCGTACGGCTGGCCTGGTGTGGAGCCATTCATAAAGCTTTTTGGTGTTTTCTATCTGGCATCAGCGTGCCTGGAAAAAAAAGACAGGACTATTCTGAGAGGAAGAATGTGCATTGCTCCCAATATAGAATAGAGTAGTTTTTGTTCGGCTTACAGGATGTTACGGAAAGGTATCAGGGATTAGGTACAAATACTTATCTTTGCTTATAGTCTTTCAATTGTCTCCCAGTTAATGCGCTACCTACTAAAAAGTAAGTACCGCGTCTTTATGAATAACCGTTTATGAATCTTGAAAGTGTGGATACGGAGCAGTTATCCCTCAAAAAAACCTTAGATATTGTTTGTGGGAAATGGCGATTATACATCGTCTATCAACTTGGTACCGAAGCGCGCCGGTATGGCGAACTAAGGCGTATGATTCCGGAAGTGAGTGAAAAGGTATTGGTTCAGGAGTTGAAATCACTCGTTGAACTGGGCATGGTGGAGAAAACGATTTACGGCGAAGTGCCGCCCCGGGTTGAATACTCGCTGACTAGGAAAGCACTGGAAATCTTGCCAACGCTACGTAAACTCACTGCCATTGGCGAAGTATTCCTTGAACCCTAGATAACTGACTTTTTTTGACTTCGGCTCGTTAATTGATAGCACAGAATCAAAAACAGAGTCAATGAATGTAAAGCTGTGTTGTCTTTTTATCGGTCTGGCCGGGTTATTGCAATCGGCCCAGGTAAACTGGCAGCACGGGAGTATATGGCCAATCCGGCAATCGTGGCTAACACAAGCTGGTATTACAACGCTGGATTATCAATACGATAGGGAACTTCAGTTCAATATCTACCGGTTTCTTGTATCCGCTCCCGATAGTGGTCGTGTCCGTACCGTAACCGTCAAAGCTTACCGGGGCGAACTGCTGCTTACCAACTTTACCGTTCGGGTGGATGGGTCGGTGAGCGGCACCGAGGTGGCGGACCTGGATGGTAATCGTTTTCCTGAATTGTACGTGTTCAGTACCAGCGACGGCAGTGGTTCATTTGGCCGCGTATATGCCTGGCAGTTCATGCCCGAACGCAAAGCCGATATTTCGCTCCCCCGCAACTGGCTACCAGAACCTGTGCAGGGGTACATGGGGCACGACAGTTTATGGATCGAGAACAACATACTTTGTCGGAAGTACCCGATTTATCGGGCTGGCGATGCCAATGCGCTATCATCGGGCGGTTCCCGGTTGGTGCGCTATCAACTGAAACCCGCCGGAACAACCTACGCGCTAACCGCGAAACAGGAATAGCGGGGTTAATCGCCACGGGCTAACCCCGTTGAAACGGCTGGCATCTAAAACAGTTTGTACCCGATGGACAGGGTGGCAATGCCCAGAAAGCCCTTGATACCCTTGTCTTTATATACGCCACCCACCGGCAACGCATACCGTAAATCGACATCCAGGAAAGGGAGTGGTGTGTAGCCAACCCCTAATTCCAGCGCGTACGTAAAATCTTTGACCTCCAGGTTCTGCGCTTCGTACCGGTTCAATAAATTCGTGGTGCCGGTAGTGGCCGGAATGTCCGTCTGGGGAAAGGCAACGGCGCTGTTGGCATTCAAGATTCCTCCTGTGTTACGCGTAGCCGTTGCTTTCTGAACGAATATGAAGGTAGGACCGGCATAGCCGCGTAATTTCCCATCCATCCAGCGTTTGCCAAACAGAATAGGAACATCCACCGCTTCCAGAACAGATTCCGATACTACGTTCAGCGTAGCATTCAGTAAACCGGGCTGTACACTGACGGGCAACGCATTGGCCAGTGCCGGATTTGCATTGACATCGACCGTGATAACGCCTTTCTGTTTCAGCACGAAACGGTTGTACGTTACCTCCGCCTGAATAAAGAAGGCCGGGAAGTTTTTGCGTGCCCACAGCCCACCCGAATACCCTAATCCAATGCCGTTGCTTTTATTCTCCAGGTCCGGTACCTGCACACTCCCTACCGCTTGGCCGGGTATGGTGGTGAAGCCGTGCGTAAAGGTGACTCCCCCTTTAACGCCCCCCTCTATAGCAGAAAAAAAAGAGGATTGGCCCGAATTTTGAGCAATAGCCGCCGATGCGCTGAGTACAAACAGTGCGGTAATTAAAAATTGATTGGTTTTCATCCGTGCGTTTATTGTTGCAGCAATACCCGGCGGTAGCTGGCCGGATTGACCTGAGCAATGGTGGAGCCGTATTTGGCATTGATTCCTTTAATAAGTTCATTGGCCATCAGCGCGTAGCCAGCCGGGGTGAGGTGGATACCATCCAGACTGAATACGCCCCCCTGAATGAAGCTGGAGGTGTACGTAATCCCATTCTGGGTCAGGCCAGCAGCCCCCCCAACTTGTGTCAGCACCGTGTTGGGGTCAACATAGGCCACGCCTTTGCTGTCGGCCTGGGCTTTCATAATTCCGTTGAATGCGGCAATGCTGGCGTTCAGGGCTGTCACTTCACCCGCGTCCAGCACTACATTGTTCGGCAGGGGATTCGTTGGACTAAGGCCGTAAGGACCATTCTTGGTGCCTACCGCTGTGTTGCCGATACTGGCGTAATTCGTTGCATTGGGTATCATCAGCAGGTCACCCGCCTGCGTAGTCCGAACGCCAGTGGTGGTTTGAATGTATAATGCCGTAATAGGGGCAGCTGGCTTCAGCAACAGGTTGACCTGGGCCAGCACCAGGGGGATAGCCAGGGTAGAAAAGTACGGTGCCGTTATAATGGATGGAATACCAACCACAACGCCTTTCCGGCCCCCCTCGGTTAGCTTGTTCATGATGGCCGTAAAATTGGTGGTGAACAGGGCTATGGGAGTTAAAGGCGTTATACCACCGGATGTAGCAAACCCAAGCGCATCGTTATTCCCCAGCCAGCACGAGAAGAAAGTAGCATTGGTGAGGTTGTTACTAACGTACTGAAAGTAAGTCGCTGTCGGGTCGGCAACGAGTCGTTCGAAGAACGGATTACCTGCCGCCGAGCCGTATCCAACCGTCAGTATATCGGCGGTCCGAATACCGGGCACACCAAGGTTCTGATTGGCATCCGTAAACTTGGTGTACAATACACCGCCGTTCGTGCTGGTTCCCCGTACCGCGCCGGAAGCTACCTGCCCAATGGAGGTAATTATACTGGTAGGATCGGCCAGAGAGGGTACCCGGATAAGTTTCAGATAGCCCGAACCCGCGGCCTGGGCTTCGGTAAAGAGCGGCTGCGTAAAACTGCCCCCGCCCACCGTGGCAAACTGCTCCGCCAGTATACTGGGGTACGAGTTCAGTTGACCATCGCGGTAAAGCCCTCCATCGGCATAACCGGCCGTAAGCGAATTGCCCACCGCTACATATTTGGTAAAATCGGCACTACCCCTGGTAGGAGGGATGACGTTACTACTGGCATTGGGGTCAATGTCGTTGTTTTTGCAGGCATTCACACCCACTAGCAGAGCTAGTACCAGGCCCCACCGAGACCAATTAATGCTGTACATTTGAAAACGTAGTATACACCTAATGGAAAGAACACAAAAGTAATGGCTTTATGCGCGTGAAAAGCAGGCCGCACGTCAGAACAACGGGCTCGTTGAAAATAATAATAAACAAACCATAAAGTAGCGGTGTTGTTTGGCAGTAAGTAGTTGATTTAATTGCCGACTATTCACTTATTGTTTCATTTTAACTATACTAAACCAATGGGTCTTTTATCATTTTTTAAGGGCGTAGGCGAGAAGATTTTTCATAAAGAAGATGCTCAGCCAGCCGAGGCTGCCAAAGTTGAACCCGTTCGGGCGCAGGCATTGCTCGATCATGTTAAGAAACTTGGTCTGGCTTACAACACGCTGACGGTTAAAACAAACGGAGATACAGTTACCCTGACCGGGTCGGTCAAGAAGCAGGAAGACGCCGAGAAAATTGCGCTGGCCGTAGGCAACGTAGAGGGTGTATCGGCTGTCGATAACCAGTTGACGGTAGACGAGCCAACCCCGGAAGGCAAATACTATACCGTAAAATCGGGTGATTCGCTGTCGAAGATTGCCAAGGAAGTGTACGGTGATCCCATGAAATACGGTGTCATCTTTGAAGCGAACAAACCGATGCTGAAAGATCCCGATCTAATTTATCCGGATCAGGTATTGCGCATTCCGCAATTGTAATCCATAATAAGTCATAGTTGAAAACGGGGTGAGTTCGGCCAATTGGCAAACTTACCCCGTTTTTATTTCCGAACATTTGGGGGTAAGCCTGGTTTTACTGGACATAACTCAACAAAAAAACCATGGCCGTCCATCTACTATCGTACCTGAAAGAGCAGTTTACACCGGCAGTAGTCGATCAACTCAGCAACGAACTAAACGAAACACCAGCAGGCACCCTCAAAGCCATCAATGGTGTAGTGCCAACGCTGCTAGGAGGACTCACCCGGCAAATTCAATCAACAGGAGGAGCTTCGTCCATGATTGCGTTCTTCGATAAACAGGAATATGAGTCGACTCCGCTGGAGATGAGCCAATCGGTCGGGGAGAGCCCCGCTGACGCCGAAAAAAGCCAGGCCGGGAACGCTTTCATCAACCATATTTTTGGCGATAACCTGACCCGCACTATTGAACTTATCAGTGTATACAGCACGACAAAAGCCCAATCGGTTTTGTCGATAATGACCCAGACGGGCACCGTGCTGATGGGTGTTTTGGGACGGCAGGAGCAGGACAAAGGCCTGACGGCCGAAAGCCTGAAAACCCTGCTTCTAGGGCAGGCGTCGGAGTTCAGGCAGGCACTACCCGGCGGGCTGGATGGCGTGGGGAGCTTACTGGGTTTCGATGAACTGGTGACGCCCACCGGGCCGGAAACCGAGGTGCAGGGAATGGACAACCTGAGCGGAACAGTCGTTAACCCGAATATCCCGAAAAGTGCCGAAGGAGATCGCCGGAATGAAAACAAACGGTGGCTGCGCTGGGCTTATATTGCCATTGCCGTGCTGATTGCTGTCCTGCTGGTGCAGAAGTGCAGTCAGAATCAGAATGGCGTAGATGGCATCAGTACGGATTCTACCGCCCGTGTGGAATCGAACGCCGTGGAGGATACCTCGGCCGCTACCAAACAAAGTATCCGGGAGGCCAACGGGCAGGTGTCTGACTCAACGGCTCCGGGGCCGCTCGGCATTCGCGACTCAACAGCCATAAAATAGCAGGTTTGTGGTTTACCGTTTGTAGTAGTTCATTCTCTGATGGCTATTTCACGGGGTGCCTTACGCAATTATAAACCGTAAACCACAAACCTTAAACGGTTGGCTATTCTTATCTTGCGCCGAATTATAGTCAATCCGTAACTACTCTTTTATGTTTGTTGACGCCATTGAACGCGTTGATCTGTTTACCCGACCCCTGCATTCGATTGTCAGACTCTATGGGCACGACGTGGTAGTGCCGGGCACGGCTACCCTTTTTTTTGTGAATCAGGAAGGGTGCGCCGTTACCTGCAAACACGTAGCCGACCTGATTGCCCAGGCCGATTCTATTTTTCAGAATTACCGGGAGTTTCAGGGTGCCCGCAAGGCTGTTTTGCGCGACAAAAACGCCAGTCATCTCATCAGTCAGCTGGAAGCTAAGTATAAGCTTAGTGTCGACACCATCATTCGGGTCCGGAATAACTTTGTCGGCTGTGTCGATCAGTTTCAGCAACTGCACATAGACCGGCACCCAACGCAGGACCTGGCTCTGCTTCGTTTTGAGGGGTTCAACCGAATCCTGTATAAAGCATACGCTACGTTTCTGGGCGATACCAGCCGGATAAAACCGGGCCGCAGCCTGTGCCGCCTTGGATACCCTTTTCCCGAATTTACCAATTTTCGCTACAATGCCGCCCTCGACGATATTGAGTGGATTAGTACCGGACGAGCCACGTCGCCTTCCTTTCCCATCGACGGTATCGTGACCCGTTTGTCGGGTGATGGCAACACAATTTCGGGTATAGAACTGAGTACGCCCGGTTTACGGGGGCAGAGTGGAGGGCCTCTGTTCGATACGAACGGGTTGATTTATGGGATGCAGTCAGCTACCAGTCATTTACACCTCGGCTTCGATATTGAAGACCACGAAGTACTCATCAACGGCCGGAAACGGCGGGTCTCCAACTACCCGTTCCTGAACGTTGGCCGGTGTGTTCACGTAGACGTAATCAAGGCGTTCCTGCGGGAAAAAGGCGTTACGTTTTACGAAGGGTAATCGCTTTGCCGATGCCTGAAAAGCATTTATAAATCCGTTGGCCTTATCTTTGGGCAACCAACGCTTTTTGTATGACGCAACCGGATGTTCAACACCTAAAGCAAACTACGCTCCCGGCCGATGCCCTCGCCCTGCTAAAACGCCTGATAGCGACCCCATCGCTCAGCCGGGAAGAAGACCAGACCGCCCGGCACATCGAAGCTTTTTTTGCGGAAAAACGAATACCATTCGAGCGGTTGAAAAACAACGTCTGGGCCAGAAACCGTTACTTCGACCCCGCCAAACCAACTATTTTACTGAATTCCCACCACGATACCGTCAAACCCAATCCGTCCTGGACGCTGAATCCATTCGAGCCGCTGGTGCGGGATGAAAAACTGTTCGGGCTGGGCAGTAATGACGCGGGGGGCTGCCTGGTGTCCTTACTGACCACCTTTGCGTGGTTCTACGACCGGCCCGACATGGGGTATAATATCGTGATGGCTGCCACCGCCGAAGAGGAAATATCGGGTCGCGATGGGCTGGAACGGCTTCTGCCCGACCTGCCTCCTATTAGCTTTGCTATCGTGGGCGAACCCACCGAGATGCAGTTGGCCATCGCCGAAAAAGGGCTGCTGGTACTCGACTGCACGGCGCACGGCGTGAGCGGTCATGCCGCACGCAACGAAGGAGAGAACGCCATTTACAAAGCAATTCAGGATATAAACAGGCTGATTACCTATCAATTTCCAAAGGTGTCGCCCACACTTGGGGCTGTAAAACTTTCGGTGACCATCATCAATGCCGGTACGCAGCACAACGTGGTGCCGGATACCTGCATGTTCACGATTGATGTACGGGTAACGGAGCAATACACGCTCGAAGAGGTGATTGAAACCATCCGGGCAACCATTCAGTCGGATGTGAAACCGCGTTCCATCCGGCTCAAACCCTCGTCTATCCCCGCCGATCATCCCATTGTGCAGGCTGGACTGGCGCTGGGCCGACACACCTATGGTTCACCCACCACCTCCGATCAGGCCGTGCTCAACTGCCCGTCGCTCAAGTGCGGGCCGGGGCATTCGGGCCGGTCGCATTCGGCGGACGAATTTATTTACCTTCGGGAAATTACGGAGGGGATAACCGACTATATCCAGATGCTGGAACAGGTCATCTAACAAGTGTAGAATGAAGAGTGGAGAATAGGGTATAGTATTTTCACCCTTTATACGCTTCTCCCCATCAGTAAGTATAAGGTTCTATGAAATACATGAAAGCAGTCCATTCTCTATTTTTCTGTCTACTGGTCGCCACTCCATTACTGGCGCAGCCCACGGTGAAACCTTCTCCCCGCCAACTGGCCTGGCAACCGCTGGAAACCACCGCTTTTCTGCACTTCACGGTCAATACCTACACGGATAAGGAGTGGGGAGATGGCACCGAAAGTCCGGCCATTTTTAACCCCACCAAACTCGATGCCCGGCAGTGGATTAAAACCCTGAAAGAGGCCGGGTTCAAGATGGCCATCATCACGGCTAAACACCACGATGGTTTTTGTTTGTGGCCGTCCAAAATGACCGACCACTCGGTGAAAAGTAGCCCCTGGAAGAATGGGAAGGGGGATGTAGTTAAAGAAGTAGCCGATGCCTGCCGGGAATTTGGCCTGAAATTCGGCGTGTATCTCTCGCCCTGGGACCGGCACGAACCCCGGTACGGCACGGCGTCGTACAACGACTACTACAAAAGCCAGCTTCGCGAACTGCTCACAAATTACGGCCCGGTTTCGGAGGTCTGGTTCGATGGAGCCAAGGGTGAGAATGCTAAAGACATGACGTATGATTTCGACGGGTACTGGGCCATCGTGCGCGAATTACAACCTAACGCCGTTATGTTTTCGGATGCCGGACCGGATGTGCGCTGGGTAGGGAACGAAGCGGGCAACGCGGGCGAAACCTGCTGGTCGACCATTGACACGACCGGCCTGGCACCCGGCAAAGCCGACTCCAAGTACCTGAACCGGGGCGACCCGGCGGGTAGGCAGTGGATTCCGGCCGAAACGGATGTATCTATCCGGCCCGGCTGGTTTTATCACCCCGCCGAAGATGCGAAAGTGCGGTCGGGTGCCAATCTGGTAAACCTGTATTACCAGTCGGTGGGTCGTAATAGTTTGCTATTGCTCAATGTGCCCCCCAATCGGGAGGGGTTATTTTCAGAGCCGGACATCGCCAGCCTGAAGGCGTTTCGCAGCATTCTGGACGAAACGTTCAAGAATAACCTGATAGCAAAGCAACCTAAACTGACCGACGGGAAACTGGCTACGTTCACGACCCTGGCGGCTAATCAGCCGCTGGTGCTGGAGTTAAACGGCGAACAAACCGTCGACCGGATAGCCATTCAGGAAAACATCGCCACGGGCCAGCGGGTCGCTGCCGGGAAGGTCGAGTATTGGAACGGCAGCGACTGGCAGCCCCTCCAGACGTTTACCACCGTAGGCTACAAGCGACTCATGCGGTTTCCGGCGGTGAAAGCGACCAGGTTACGGCTATCCTTCACGAATACCAACGGCCCCGTACAACTGGCCGAAGTGGGCGCGTACAAGGCTTCGGCGCGGGAGGAGAAATAAAAGGATGTGCTGTTAAACTGATTCTAAATTGGTACTAATTCATTACCCTACATAAACTTTTAGGAGGTCGTTACGTTAAGCACGTGAAGACCAGTGCTTATGAAATCAATGATTGCCTGTTTGCTGGCGTGCCTGATGATGGGCAGCAGTTTGCTGCCCGGCTTTGGCGTGGAACAGTCTACCAAACTGGTTGTATTGATACAGCACTTTCAAAAACACGCAAAAACGGAGCCTGGTCTGGGATTTGTTGATTTTATGGTGATGCACTACGGCGAAAACTCCGAGCATCAGAAACACCACGACCATAGTCACCACAATTTGCCGCTGGCTGGTCATGCGATGCCTGTTTTCGCTCCGACCATGCTTCGCCTGGGCATTACACTACCCGCCCCCGTTGCGTTTCTCTCGCGGGTTGCCTTTTTCCGGTATACCAATCTCTATTCGTTTCTTGCGATTTCCTCGTTGATTAATCCCCCCCGACGCTGATTTCTGCGTAGCCAAAGGCCGCACTGCGCCCTCACCGGGTGTATACTATCTTTCTATTTTCTTCCTGATTAATTACCCTGTAAATAGGTTTTGCCCTGGTTCCGGCCACCGTATATAGTGGGGCGGCCCGTGCTGAGGACGCTCAAACGGTTTGGTTTAAGGTGTCCCGTTCGGCACCGGCTGCCCGGCCCGGAATAACAAAAACGCACGGACAGGGTGCTAACAAAGTCGTAAGCCATCATGCTGAACGCCATCATTCACTTTTCCATCCATAATAAACTGATTATTGGTTTCCTGACGCTGGCATTGGTCGGGTGGGGCATCTGGTCGGCCACGCAACTGCCGATTGATGCGGTTCCCGACATTACCAATAATCAGGTGCAGGTTATTACCAGCAGCCCGTCATTGGCAGCCCAGGACATCGAACGGCTCGTCACGTTTCCCGTTGAGGTGGGCCTTTCCAACATACCCGGCTTACTCGAAGTCCGCTCGTTCTCCCGTTTCGGCCTGTCTATCGTAACGGTTGTGTTTGCGGATGCCACCGATGTGTACTGGGCACGACAGCAAATTTCGGAACGGCTGCAAACCATAAGTAGTCAGATTCCGCCGGGGGTAGGTACGCCCACAATGGCACCCGTAACCACGGGCCTGGGCGAAATTTTCCAGTATACCGTCGTTCCAAAAAAAGGGTACGAAGATCGCTATACGCTTACCGACCTGCGCAGTATTCAGGACTGGATTATCCGGCGTGGGTTGCTCGGCACGACCGGTGTGGCCGATGTTAGCAGCTTCGGTGGCCTGCTCAAGCAGTACGAAATAGCGGTTGACCCCGACCGGATCCGGAGTGCGGGTATTACCATCAGCGATCTATTTGCGGCCCTCCAGCAAAACAACCAGAACACGGGTGGCGCCTACATCGACCAGAAACCCAATGCCTATTTTATCCGCTCGGAGGGGCTTATCGGTTCAGCGGAGGATATTGCCAACATCGTTATCCGGCTGAACGGGCAGAATAAGACCAGTAGTTCGGGTATACCCATCCGAGTACGCGATGTGGCGCAGGTACGCATCGGAGCCGCCGTGCGCTACGGGGCCGTAACCCGAAACGGAGAGGGTGAAACCGTGGGTGCAGTCGTCATGATGATCAAGGGGGGGAATTCCTCGCAGGTTATCAAGGACGTAAAAGCGAAAATTGCTGAAATTCGGCAAACCCTGCCCGAAGGTGTACAGATCATCCCGTTTCTGGACCGCACCAAAATGGTAAACAGTGCCATTGGCACCGTGGAAAAGAACCTGATGGAGGGGGCACTCATCGTCATTTTCGTGTTGATACTCCTGCTGGGCAACTGGCGGGCGGGCGTGGTAGTGGCTTCGGTTATTCCGCTGGCCCTGCTGTTTGCTATTTCCATGATGAATCTCTTCGGCGTATCGGGCAACCTGATGAGCCTGGGTGCCATCGACTTTGGCCTTATTGTGGATGGGGCCGTTATTATTGTAGAGGCCACCCTGCACCATATCCTGTTGCGAAATAAAGACCGGACGCTCACGCAGGAGCAGATGGATGAGGAGGTGTTCGGAGCCGCCAGCCGCATTCGGTCGTCGGCGGCTTTCGGCGAGATTATCATCCTGATTGTGTACCTGCCTATTCTGGCGCTGGCGGGGGTGGAAGGGAAAATGTTCCGGCCCATGGCCCTGACGGTGGCTTTCGCTATCCTGGGTGCGTTTATTTTGTCGCTGACCTACGTGCCGATGATGTCAGCCGTGCTGCTGAGTAAAAAAATAGAACATAAAGAGACGTTCTCGCATAAACTGATTGGGTGGATTCAGCGGGCGTATGAACCCGTTCTACTCTGGTCTTTGCGGCATCGGCTCCCCATCCTGGGGGTGGCTTTGGGCCTGCTGGTACTGGCCGGGGTGCTGTTCTCGCGCATGGGAGGGGAGTTTATCCCGCAACTCGACGAGGGCGATTTCGCCGTCGATACCCGTACGCTGGTTGGTAGTTCACTGTCTGAAACCGTCGATGCTACGTTGAAAGCAGAACGGATTCTGCTGAAGCAATTCCCGGAGGTGGAGCAGGTAGTAGCCAAGATTGGTTCCGGCGAAATTCCCACCGATCCGATGGCCATTGAAGCTTCCGATTTGATGGTGATTCTCAAGCCAAAAAGTACCTGGACCTCGGCCACCACCCGCGACGAACTGGCCGATAAAATGGGAGAGGCTCTGTCCGTCATTCCGGGAGTAACCTTCGGGTTTCAGCAGCCGGTTCAAATGCGTTTCAACGAACTGATGACCGGTGCACGCCAGGATGTAGCCCTGAAAATTTACGGGGAAGACCTGAACAAACTGGAAAAACTTGCCAATCAGGTAGGGGGCATAATCCGGGGTGTTGGCGGGGCCAACGATCTGTACGTGGAGCAGATATCGGGAACGTCGCAGATACTGATCAAACTGGACCGGAACCTGATGGCCCGCTACGGCCTGAACGTCGACGATGTGAACCGCACCATCAACACGGCCTTTGCCGGGCAGTCGGCGGGGTTGGTTTTTGAAGGCGAGAAGCGATTTGACCTGGTAGTTCGGCTGGCTTCCGAAAAACGGCAGAGTATCGACGATGTCCGGAATCTGTACATTACGGTGCCCGGCACGATGGGAGCGGGGGGGCAACAGGTTCCGCTTTCGCAGGTAGCAAAAGTAAGCATGGAGCAAACGCCCAACCAGATCCAGCGCGACAACACCCACCGGCGGGTTACGCTCGGCTTCAACGTACGCGGGCGCGATGTGGAAAGTATCGTGGCCGAATTACAGCAGAAAGTAAAACAGCAGATAAAATTTCCGCCGGGCTACTACGTAACCTACGGGGGGCAGTTCGAGAAGCTGGTCGATGCTAAAAAGCGGCTCGGTATCGCGGTGCCCATTGCGTTGTTCCTCATCTTCATCCTGTTGTTTTTTACCTTTAACTCGGTTCGGCAATCGCTGCTTATTTTTATGGCTATTCCCATGGCGGCCATTGGCGGGGTATTTGCGCTGTTGCTCCGGGGAATGCCGTTCAGCATATCGGCGGGGGTTGGGTTCATTGCCCTGTTCGGCGTGTCTGTACTGAATGGCATCGTGCTGATTGCCGAATTTAACCGCCTGCGGCACGAGGAGGGCCTGACAGACATGGTCGAGATTATCCGGAAGGGGGCCGAAATCCGCCTTCGGCCGGTGGTGATGACTGCCTTGGTGGCTTCCTTTGGGTTTATTCCGATGGCTCTTTCCAATTCTGCCGGGGCCGAAGTGCAGAAACCCCTGGCAACGGTTGTGATTGGGGGATTACTTACCGCTACCCTGCTCACGTTGATTATCCTGCCCATTCTCTACTCACTATCCGAGAAGAGGGCCGTTGAGCGGGAAGCGAAACAGACCAGAAAAGACAAGCCCAGAACGGCCCCGGTGGCAACGATTGTGACCCTGCTGCTGGTTTCAGCGGGCAGTTGGGCGCAGGTACCTCAGATGCAGACGCTCACACTGGACCAGGCTATCCAGCAGGCTGCCACGCAAAATGCCCAGGTTCAGCTTTCCGGTTTAAGCGTCAGTCAGCAGGAAGCGCTCCGCCGGACGGCTTATGATCCCGGTCGGCTAACGGCCAACCTGGTGTTGGGTCAATACAACACGCGTCGTTTCGACAATAACCTGACCGTGACCCACACCATACCGAACCCGACGCTGATGCGCCGACTGGCCGACCTCAATGACCAAACCGTGGCCGGGCGGCAGGCGGCTGCCCTGGTGACGCAAAACGAGGTGAAGTACCAGGTTAAATCGACCTATTACGAACTGATTTATCTGGCGCAGAAAACCCGGCTGTATTTGCAGCAGGACACCGTACTCACCGAGTTTGTGAAAGCCGCCACCCTGCGCTTTCGGGTGGGCGAAACGGGCAATCTGGAAAAGGCCACGGCCGAAAGCCAGTTAGCTGATCAGCGGGTCAGGCTGGCCCAGAACGAAGCTACCCAAACGGCAACCGAAACTCGGCTCCAAACGTTGCTCTACCGCACCGACCCGATAACGATACCGGAGCAGCCATTGCCCAAACTGCCGCTTTTATTGCCGACAGACAGTTTGCTGAGTGCACAGAACCCCCTCATCCGTCAGTTGGAGCAGCAAATCAGGGTAGCCCAACAAACCCGACTGGTGGATCAGGCCCGGCTCAAGCCCGACTTTATCGTGGGATTCTTTTCGCAAACGCTGGTTGGCAGTCAGCTAATTGGCGGACAGGAACTGGACTTTGGTCCTGGATACCGGTTCAACGGGGGACAGGTTGGCGTAACGCTGCCGTTGGTCAGAGGGGGCGGACGGGCGCGGGTTGAAGCTGCGCGGGTGGGCGAGCAAATAGCCCAGACCCAGTTGCAAACGCAGCAGTTCGCCCTTAGCCAGCAGGCAAGTCAGGCCGTAAAACAATACAATCTGTACCGCGATGCGCTGGCATACTACGAACAAAACGGCCTGCCGCAGGCGAATCTTATCCAGACCCAGGCCCGCCGGGCCTTCGGTGGGGGCGATATTGGCTACGTGGAATTTTCGCTGGCTCTGCAACAGGCACTGACCATCCGGCTCAACTACCTCGAACTCCTCCACCAGTACGACCAGTCGGTGCTATATATCAACTATCTGGCCGGTAATCCCTAACGTACTTTCCTGCTCATAACAGCCATGAATCAATTTCTTACAACCATGTCCGTCCGGCAACTGACCATACAACTCGTCATTGGCGTACTCATCGGTTTTTCGGCTTGTCAGTCCGACGAAAAGGGCGACGATCAGTCGGCTAATCAAAGTCAGGCAGTTGCCCCGACCGATTCGACCGAAAAAGCGGATGATGGCCCCGTGCGGGTTACACTGACGCAGGCCCAATATGAGGTGGCCGACATCAAACTGGGTCAGCCCGGCGAGCGGTCTATGCAAACGACGTTTAAAGCGACGGGTGTATTCGACGTGCCGGCTCAGAATTTAATGTCCGTTTCGGTGCCATTTGGGGGGTACATCCGCCGGATCAACCTGGAGCCGGGCATGGCTATCCGTAAAGGGCAAACCCTGGTTATTCTCGAAAATCCCGAGTACATTCAGCTTCAGCAGGATTACCTGGACACCAAAGCCAAACTGGAGTACGCCAACCTGGAATTTGACCGTCAGCAGGAACTGAGTCGTGATAATGTCAACGCCTTGAAGGTGTTCCAGCAGGTTCGGTCCAACCGCCAGAGTTTACAGGCGCAACTGGCGGGCATGGCCCAGCGACTGGCCATTATTCGTATCAACCCGGCCACGCTTACCCCCGAACGGCTCACCCGCACCATCGCGATACCTGCACCGGTTTCGGGTTTTGTGACGGATGTGCCGGTCAATAACGGACGGTACGTGAATCCTTCCGATGTGCTGGTGCAAATCAGTGACATCAGCCATATGCACGCCAAGCTGAGCATTTTTGAGAAAGATATCAGCCGGATCCATACCGGGCAACTGGTGCGGTTCAACGTAGGGGCGGATACCAGTACCAGCCGGTACGCGCACCGGGGGGATATTTTTCTGATTGGCAAGTCAATCGATGCCGATCGGACCATTCCGGTGCTGGTGCATCCCCAGGGGTACTCCGATGATTTCATTCCGGGAGGCTATATAGCCGCAGAGATAGCGGTAAAAACGCAGCCGCTACCCACACTGCCCGAAGAGGCTGTGGTAGACTATGGCGGCAAATCATACATCTACGTATTGGAAAAACGCGAAGCGACGGGTGGCAAGGCGGCTGTTTACCAGTTTCGGCAGGTCGATGTGAAAACCAGTGTGCGGGAGAAAGGCTACGTTGCCGTTACGATACCCGCTCATATCGACCCCGTCAAAACCCCCATTGTGATAAAGGGAGCCTACAGCTTACTCGCTAAGTTGAATAACAGCGAGGAGGAGTAAACAGGTTTACAGTTTACGGTATTCGGTTGGCTGACGCATCATGGTTGCTTTTTTCTACGCGTCAGCCAACCGTAAACTTCATACCGTAAACAGAATACCGTCTAATACACCTCCATCTCCGGTTCTACCGCCAGTGCCCAGGCGTTGATGCCGCCGTCCAGGTTATAAAGGTTGGTCAGGCCATCCTGTGTGTAGAGGTATTGGATAACATTGGCCGAGCGAATGCCGTGGTGACAGTACACCACTACGGGCCGGTCCGTGGGGATTCGCTTCCGGTTATTGGGGATCATGCCGATGGGAATCAGAACGGCCCCTTCCAGGTGGCAAAGGTCGTATTCGGGCCGCTCACGTACGTCCAGCAAAAAGATATTTTCGCCCACTGCCAGCCGGTCGGCCAGTTCCTGGGCCGTTATTTTCTGCGGTCCGGCATTGCCCGAACTGGGTTGAGGTATTGCCGGTGCCAGCCCCTGCCGGGCCAGTTCATCGGCATCAGCCCGGCGTTTTGTTTTGATTTTCTGCTGACTAACGGCCAGCAGGTCTACCATCAGCAGGTGCTCCGTTAGTGGCTGGCCAATGCCCGTGATGAGTTTGATTACTTCGCTGGCCTGGTAGGTCCCAATTACGCCGGGCAACACGCCCAGCACGCCCGTATCGTTGCAGTTCGGAATTTCAATATCGTTGGGGTATTCCGGAAAAAGACACCGGTAGGTTGGTCCCCGTTTGCCCGTTCCGAGGTCGGCATTGAAGACGGCTACCTGCCCTTCGAACCGATGAATGGCCCCGTAAACGAACGGCTTACCCAACGTAACGCACACATCGTTGACCAGGTAGCGCACCTTGAAATTATCCGTGCAGTCGACCACAATGTCGTACGAATCAATGATGCTGCGGGCATTGCTGATTTCGAGCGCAGTTGTATGGGTATCGAACGACAGGTCTGGATTCAGGCGGTTGAGGTGGCTGGCGGCCATTTTCGCCTTTGGTTTGCCTACTTCATCCGTCGTATAAAGTACCTGCCGCTGCAGGTTGCTAAGGTCCACCACATCGGGGTCAATGATACCAATGGTGCCCACGCCAGCCGCCGTCAGATACAATAGTACCGGGCATCCCAGCCCCCCCGCACCAACAACCAGTACGCGGGCGTTCTTAAGTTTTAACTGACCTGCCGGGCCAATTTCGGGCAGATTAAGGTGTTTTTGATAGCGTTCTTTTTCGGCCGGGACAAGCATTGTCGTTTCCATGATTGCAGGGAGTAGATAAAGCCAATGTGCTGTTGCACTAATCCAACAGATTTAAAGACCTGAAAATTGCGTTGAATCCGGCACAATCGGAAATATTTAGTTAACGTTTTATATGTGATTTTTTTAGTAGTATTGCCTCGATAAAATCCTAACAATTCTCAATCTATGGATAAAGTGCATTTTTCTGCCGGCACTACGCTGGCAACCAGTCTGCTGGCCCTTGCCCTGACACTAAACGATACCCCAACTCAGGCTTTCGTTAACCCAACCCGCCTTCCGGCATCCAGCCAGCCCGAAGCGGCATCGAAGAAAGGAAAGTGGGAAACATTGTTTGATGGTAAAACATTAAGTGGCTGGCACACCTACCTGAAAGCCGGGCAACCCGTATCGGATAAGTGGACGGTAGATGATGGAGCCATTCACCTGGCGTCGGGCGGTGCCGGTGATCTGGTGACCGACAAGGAATACGGTAATTTTGAACTGGAGATGGAGTGGAAAATTGCCGAAGGAGGCAACAGCGGTGTTATTTACCACGTTCACGAAGATCCCAAGTACAAAGCAACTTACCAGACCGGTCCGGAAATGCAGGTGCTGGACAATGAGCGGCACCCGGATGCCAAACAGGGCCGTGATAATAACCGTACGGCTGGTGCGCTCTATGATTTGCAGAAACCCGTTAACCTGGGCACTGCCAAACCCGCCGGTGAGTGGAACAAAGCCCGTCTGGTAATCAATAACGGAAAAGCGGAGCAATACCTGAACGGTAAGAAAACGGCCGAATACCCAACCAGTGGCCCCGAATGGGATAAAATGGTTTCGGAGAGTAAATTTAAGGGGTGGGAAGGCTTTGGTAAATACGACAAAGGCCATATTGCCCTGCAGGATCACGGGAATAAGGTCTGGTTTCGTAACATCAAGATACGCGAACTCTGATTTAAAGAGCGAAAGAGTGAATGAGCGAAAGTGCGAATAGCTGACGCAAAACCGTTCATCCTTTCGCTCATTCACTCTTTCACTCTTTCATTATTATGACCACCCGCCGAACGGCTCTCAAAACCCTGACAGGTACCGCCCTAACGCTACCTGCCCTGACTGAATCCCTAGCCAGTCCCATGACACAGCCCGACTCCATGTCCGCTCCGCTGAAGGGACGGATCAATCACTCCGTTTGCAAATGGTGCTACAGTAAAATTCCGCTCGATGATTTTTGCAAATCAATCAAAGCAATGGGCATCACCGCGGTTGATCTGACCGGGCCAGCAGAGTGGCCTACTCTGAAAAAATATGGGCTGACCTGTGCCATGGCGCAGGGCGCAGGAAAAGGGATTAATGATGGCTTTAACGACCCTAAGCTGCACGACGAACTGGTGGCTAGTTACGAAGCTATCTTCCCCAAAATGAAAGAAGCGGGCCTGACCAACGTCATTTGTTTTTCCGGAAACCGCCGGGGCATGAGTGACGAAGAAGGGTTGAAAAATTGTGCTGTCGGCCTTAAACGACTGATGCCCAGCGCCGAAAAGCACGGTATCGTTGTCGTGATGGAGTTGCTGAATAGCAAAGTGAATCACAAGGATTACATGTGCGACCACTCCGCCTGGGGCGTTGCTTTATGCAAAGCCGTGGGGTCAGAGAACTTCAAACTGCTGTACGATATTTATCACATGCAGATAATGGAGGGCGACATCATTCGCACCATCCAGGAGAGCAATAAATACTTCGCCCACTACCACACGGGTGGTAATCCGGGTCGGAATGAGATTGACGAAACCCAGGAACTCTACTATCCGGCTATCATGAAGGCGATTGTCGACACCGGATTCAAAGGGTACGTGGCGCAGGAGTTCATTCCCAAGCGCGACCCGCTGACGAGTTTGAAAGAAAGTATCGTGATTTGTGACGTATAGCAAGGTACCGCAAAAGTCGTAACGGATTGGTCCGTGCGGTCGTAAAAGGCAGTAAGTGTGGGGAAGGGTGTTGCCCGTGCCTCCGCATTTACTGCCTTTTCTTTACCAGGTTATAATTCCTGTATTCGCCAATTCGCCGACCGGTCAGTTTATCGGCCAGGTAAGCCAGTTTCATTTTGGTGGTCATTTTCCCGGTAAGCTTCGCCGGGTCAAATTCGTAATTACCGTTTTTGACCCACTCAGCCATAACCGCCGGATGAGTGCCTGAAAAGGGCACTACCCGCTCAATGCCGTAATAGTCGTGCGTTTTCCGGCTCTCGAATACTTTGGTATGCTGGGTCTCGTCCATGTAGTAATGGGCGAAAATCTGTGACTTCTTCAGCATTTCGTCCGGTGGGCGTACGTAGCTGTAGTGATACACCGGAACGCCCGTTTGCCACACGTTCAGTTTTACACCCTTGTGCCCGCTCAGCCGTTGCTGTTCGCTGTCATAACGCCGGAAACCCTGCGAATCCCGGTAGGAGAAGGCACCGATGCCCCGCCGGAAAACCCTGATTTCTTTGGTATGCTGGTAACGGCTGCCGTTCAGGTAGTTATAACTTCCGTAGAAGTTCAGAAAATCGAACAGTAATCCTTCCACGGCTGGATTGGTATCAGCCTGTTCGATAAGGCTTTTAACAACGGGCAGGTCGTTTTCGTGAATCACTTCGTCGGCCTGAATATGAAAGAGCCAGTCGCCTGTGCAGGCAGCGAGGGCCAGGTTTGTCTGCTGAGCAAATATTTTACCCCCTACCCGCATTTCGTCGTCCCATACGGTATCGATAATACGGATTTTAGGGTTGTTCAGGGCCAGCACTGCGTCGCGCGTTCCGTCCTGAGAATCACCAATGGCAATGACAAATTCATCGCAAATGGGCAGAATAGATTGGATGGAGGCCAGAAAAGGATATTGATACTGGATACCGTTTCGAACGTACGAGAAGCCACTGATCGTCATAAATAGAATAAATCAAAGAAGGTAAACACGAGTGTCAGATTACCATGAGCGGTTTTACGACCGTGTATCAACCGGTTGTGAGGCCGATAAACGAGCAGAATCATCTTGACGTTTGGATGCCGTAAGGTACAAAAAGGCCGCGTTGATTGAAAATCAGCCGTAGGTAACTACGGCTTCCTCCCTGCTGTGCATCAGGTAGATGACTCTGAACCAGATAAGTACGCACGGCAGGGCTTTTAGTACGTAGGGTTTTACCAGCTGCTCCCGCAGAACGGTTGGAAATATATCGCTGGGCGACAGTACCGTAAACACAAAACAGGCAATGAGCAAACTACGGTCCAGCCAGTTTTGGGGGCAGCACACCCACCAGCACATCACGCCCGTAACGGCTGTTATATAGGTTGGTGATTCGGAAACGGGGTTGAAAATTACCTGAAACAGCAGAACCGAGGCTACCATCAACAGCCGGAACACAGGCTCCGTGTAGCGTTTTACCCGTATATACACGGTACAGAACACCAGCACCCCGGCCCCGATAATAGCCGAAGTTGAAATAGCGGGCGAGATGGTCTGATGCACAAGGCGGTGAATGGACAGATTGAGCCATTTATCTACATCCGATTTTATGAGCAACTGATTCACCCACAAGTCATACTGCCAGAGCAGTTTGTCGGGTGGAGTGAGCAGGAGCGGTAGCAGGGCCATCACAACGCCCCAGCCCAGGGCGTAAGCCAGAAACCGGAGTTTCTGTGGGTACAGCAGAAACAACGCTCCGGCCACCAGGCTGTAAATCTTGATATTGAATCCCAGCACGATAAAGAAGGCGGCCCAAATTGGTTGCCGACGCTCGAAACTCAGGAATGTAAACAGTGAAAGAGCGGCAATGAGCGGATTGGTCTGGCTGTTTACGAGCGACGTAAACAATTCCTGCAGGCAGAACCAGTAGGCAAACACTTTCTGCTGCTGTGTAAACGGCATCCGGTAGATGGCGTAAAACCAGACGGCCGTAAACAAGGGCTGCCAGATGAACAGCCCTACTGAGTAGGGGAGCGCAAAAACCGGGGCAAACAGGGCGGCAAACGTAGGAGCGTAGTGATAATGGTCCACGTATTCAGCCGGGTAAGCCGCGTACAGACTTTTACCCTCCAGGAGGTGAGTCAGCGAATAGTAGAAAATACTGTACACGCCAGACCCCTCAAAAAACACGAGTTTAACGCTTGCCAGCAGGGCAAGGACTGCATAAGTGCCAACGATGAAACGGATGTTACTGAAAAGGGGGTGCCTATAAAATGGAGTCATAACGTATGCCTGAATCGTACGCAGGCAGATGAAAGCAGCCTTGCGAACGGCGAAGATACTATCCAGTCATTCATTGCACCCAAATCCTGTTCAGGAAGATTTTGTTTGTCTTTATGACGCCATTGCTATTCATGACGCTGGGGCCACGTGAGAGGGGTATAGCGGCCGACGATGGACGCTATACTTCCCGGAAATCCGCTTTGGTACGCTTGTTTTTGGTAGCATAGAGAATAACAAAAAACAAGGCATGGAAATCGGGGTGCTGCCCTTTCTCCATGCCCTGCCAACATTACTTTATCTGTTACTTACTACATACCCTGCGTGTCGAACTGTACCTTGTCGACGGCAAACAGCGGTTTCTGACCGGCCGTAGGATTGACGAAAACGAGGTAAAGTTTATGGACACCGGAAACGGGCTTACGGAACGGTAAATCAACGGGCCCCATCGTGCCGCTTTTGGCATCGGCTTCGCCCAGCAGCTGGCCGGTGGGTGAGTCAAGCCGGGCTTCCAGTTTGCCACCCGCCACCTGATCATTAGCCGAGAACACCGTTGGTTTAATGCCCGTGATGCCCGTAAGGTCAATATCATTGAACTCCAGGTAGCTACCCGACTTCGTGCCAATGGCGGCTGGCCCCATTTTTGGAATGTCGTACTGGAATATATCCTGCTTCCCATCGGCCGAAACTGCTTTCACCACCGCCGACCGCAGGGCCACGCTCGATGTGCCGGTGATTGGACCAATGGCGCCATTACCTCGGTCGGTGTACGTAGCCGTCAGGATGTAGGAACCATCTTTTTGCTGCTGGGCGGGTACATAATTACCTGCCAGTGGCTGGTTCTCTACTTTCTTCTGGTCAGCCAGGGTCAGAATATAGCGAACCATGTCAGTTGCTTCGCTTTCCTTAAGCTGTGGGTGGGCACTCATGGCCTGTTCGCCCCAGACACCACCCCCGCCTGAAATCACTTTCTTCGCCAGTTTCTCTTCAATTCCTGGCGTACGTCTGTACTTTTTGGCAACGTCGATGTAAGCCGGTCCAACCGATTTTTTGTCGATGGCATGGCAGGCTTTGCAGTCGCTCAGCTCAATAAGACGCTTACCCGTTGCGGAGCCCGTATTAACCTGGTGCCCCTGCGCCAGCATCGTTTTGTCGAAGCCTTCGAGGTAGTTGATGGTCATGGTCACATCGTCGGGATTGATACCTTTCTGCAGGGTGCCATCTTCTTTGTCGGCTACCTTAACGGCGTATTTAACCGGTTTGTCAGGGAAATAGAACGTTTTGTTTCCCGCCAGCGCTACTTCTACTTTTGGCTGGTCGTTGCCTACTTTGATGTCCATCGTTTCGGTAGCCACGTTGCCCAAGGCATCGGTCACTTTCAGCATAGCAGGATATACACCCGGCTTCGTGAAGGTAACGGTAGGACTTACGGTTGTCTGCTTCGGCATACCGGGGCCAAATGACCACTCGTACTTCAGCGCGTCGCCATCGTAATCCATCGACTTCTTACCATCGAATTTAACTGTTAGCGGGGCCGCACCAACCATTTTGTTGGCACTGGCAGAGGCTACGGGTTTGCGATTACCGGCGTTATACGTAATGTGCGACAGGCGGGCGTCGGCATTGGCAGCAAACCACTGCTGACCGTATTCAAGCGTATACAGCGAACCGTCATTGGCAAACTGCATGTCGATTATGTGCGAAAATTTGGTATTCGGCATGAACGTTTCCATTTGCAGGAAATCGCCGTTTTCCTTCATCGTAACAGGGTGAATCCAGTCACGCATCCATTCGTAGGAGAAAAACTTGCCATCATAGGAGCGGGGAAACTTCACCGGCGAGTCAGCATAGTCGTCGTAGTAATAAACCGGTCCGGCCATGGCATTCCGACCACCTTTACCCACAATTGGGCCAAACTCGGGCGAGTCGGCGTAGGGGTAATAGATAAATGCTTTCTGTGCCGGGGGCAACTCCCGCAGACCCGTATTGTGGGCCGAGTAATTGATCGGATGAGCCGGATCGTTGAGCGGGCCGGAGGTACTGTCGGCGTAGTTAAACTGTCGGTACGGCTTGTTATCGCCTACAAACAGCGGCCAGCCATAATAACCGGCCTTACGGGCCTGGTTCATCTCGTCGTATCCGCGTGGCCCGCGTTTCTCGCTGTTTTCGCCCGCGTCGGGGCCTACTTCACCCCAGTACAGGAAGCCGGTATGCTGGTCGACCGAAATACGGTACGGATTCCGGTTACCCATCACGTAAATTTCGGGCCGGGTCTTTTCCATTCCTTTCGGGAACAGGTTTCCTTCGGGAATGGTGTACGTGCCGTCATCCTCAGGGTGGATACGCAGAATTTTACCCCGCAGGTTATTCGTGCTGCTGGATGAAAGCAGGGCGTTGAACTTCTTCCGGTCAGCACGATCGTCGCTGGGCGAAAAACCGTTCGAGTAGAAAGGGTTGGTGTTGTCGCCCGTCGACAGGTACAGGTTGCCCTGCTTATCCCAGGCAATGGAACCTCCCGTGTGGCAGCAGTCGTCCTTGTCGTAGGTACGGTTCTCCGTTACCGTCAGCAGTAGTTGCTCGGTGTTGAGTTGCAGTTCGTCTTTGGCATCGTCCCACTTCATGCGCACCAGCCGGTTGTTGGAATCAGGCTTGACGGCCGAATAATACAGGTACACCCATTTGTTCTGGTTGAACTTAGGGTCGATGTTTAGCCCCATCAGGCCATATTCGCGCTGGGAATGAACGGGAAGGGTGGTAACCAACTTCGTCGTTTTCTTCTTGGTATCATACAGTTTCACCGCGCCTTTCCGCTCGGTAAAAAGAATTTTACCGTTGTCCAGAATAGCCAGCTCCGTTGGCTCGTCCAGATCGGCGGTCAGAATCTGCCGGTCGAAACGGTTCTCTTCGGGGTAAGGCTGCGTTTTGGCCTGACTGAATTTCAGACTGGTGGCCATTACGGATTTGATACCACCCAGAATATGCGCTAAGAACATCTGGTCGCTGTACGACTCATCCGTATGACCGGCACCCGTGTAAAACGCCTTGCCCCCATCGAAATCGTGGTACCAGATAAACGGGTGGTTATCCCCGTTTTTGCCGCCTTCGTAGGTTTTCTCATCCAGCTTACCCAGCACTTTTATGTCGGGCGAAATGCTTTTGTAGCTGTACCACTCGTCGAAGCGTTTCCAGACGTCGGGCAGCATTTTAGTGGCCGGGTGACTTTTGTCGATGATGTTGATTTCAGCATTCTGCTGCTTGGGGTGATTCAGAAAGTACGCACCCGCCAGTTGGTTATACCAGGGCCAGTCGTATTCCGTATCGGCAGCCGCGTGGATGCCCATGTAGCCACCACCCGCCTGAATGTACCGCTGAAACTGCGCCTGCTGGGCTTCGTCGAGGACATTGCCGGTGGTGCTGAGCCAGATAACCGCACTGTACTGTTTCAGGTTGTTTTCGGTGAACTTACCGGCGTCTTCAGTCGTGTCAACGGCAAATCCGTTGGCCTGACCAAGTTTCATCAGGGCCAGTTTACCGACATTGATGGAGGCATGACGGTAACCCGCGGTTTTGGAGAAGACCAGTACTTTGTTCAGGGCAGTTGGTGCCTGACCCGAAGCGGCTGCCGGTTTGGCGGGGGTCATCCGCCGGGCTGCCGCCTGTGCCCAGGCAGGGTTGCCTGCGCTGGAGACTACCGTTGCCAGCACACCCGCCAGCAGCCATATGCGGGAGGGAAATTTACTGTTAATCATAGAGTTTTGTGATTTATACAAATTGATTGGCACCCGCTAATCGAAATCGAAAGGCTTAACTTATTTTAGGATTCGATTGGCTTTTAATAAGAAACAAAAGTAACGAAAAAGCGGATGCTACTGTGTAATAAATGGCTTAAATAATGTTGGGGAAACGATTTTAATCTGCCTTTCTGAAGGTCAGGACGGGCTTGCCCTGTTGGTACAGTGTTAATTTACCCGAATCGATCCGGTAAGGCATTGGTTGGCTCAGCAGGCGCAGGAATGTGGGTTCTGCCGCACCATTTGGGCCCATACAGGCCATTTTGGTGGTAACGAGCGGTCCAAACAGAATCTGATGCGTGTCTGCCATGACGGGGCCATTAAGCTGGTTACAACCGGTAGTGCCGGTTACGCGGCCCTGGGTGAGTGATATTTCCAGACGGGGTATCGTTTTTGCTGGTCCATTGGTCGCAATGGAGTCCCCCTGCATACTGGTTAGTACCCAGTTGTCCTGCAATAAAGCCAACTGGCGTAGTGAAACGCCACAGCCCACCACGTTTTGACCCTCACTCACCACATCCACGCGGTAATCATACCGTTGGCCGGATAGCTTGTCGGTACAACTGTCGGGCCGGAATGAAACCTTGATTCGGCCATCCCTCGATTGATATCCGAACGCACCATTGGCTGAATCGGCCGTGCGGCTAATCTGATTATCGGAAAGTGATACGATGCTGCTATCGCTGTGCTGGGGTTTAAAGAGCAGGACTCCTTTGGATGGGTTTACCGTTAGCGACCAGGCTGGGTCACTACCTACGGCCACCAGTTCGTCCCCGGCTTTCAGGTAGCGGGTGTAATCGTCGGGTTGATTGACGGGGGTGAGCATGGCCGAGAACTGCGTAGACGGACGTCGGCAGGCAGCCGTCAGGAGCAGTAGGCCAACCAGTAGCGTTCGCATAGGTTTGGTACAGGTTCTGTGTGAGGGTAAGACCGTCGTCAGCCCAAAAGGTTTAAGAATTATTCTGCGTATTCGAGGAAACCAAAATCCATCCCGCACAAGGGAGCATCAATCGCTTTTCCGGCCGGCAACAACGCAGTCATTTCGGTTGTAAAGTCCCTTACAACACAGGTAGTAACTGCACCAGCGTTAATAAACAGGCCGACTGGCCGATGCGTGGCCGGTAACGACGCATCGAACGAGTATTTACCGTAAATTAGGCGTTTGCAGTAACGGTTTGTCTGACGTTACAACTCCTGAGGGATTATGCGGTACCTGCTCACAATGCTTTGCTTCCTGTTCGCCTGTCTGACGCAGGCCCAGTTAGCCAGTAAGCCTACCCGGTTGAGCAAGTCTGAGCAGCAGGACGAGGCAATAACGTTTGAGCATTACGGGCAGGAGAGCGGCCTCTCGCAGGGGACCATCAATGCAGTTACTGCCTATGATGGCTTCCGGTGGTTTGCCACGCAGGATGGCCTCAATCGGTTCGACGGCTACGGGTTCCGGGTGTACCGGACCGGGCAGGGACTGAACAGTAACCTGGTGCAGGCCCTGCTGGCCGATTCGCAGCAGCGGCTGTGGATTGGCACGGGAGCCGGGCTGAATCTGTTCGACCGTACAGATGGCCGGATACGGCGATTTACGGAAACGTTTGGCATCCGGCACGCGGTGGATAGCCTGCCCGTCAACCGGCTGGTAGAAGATAAACAAGGGCGTATCTGGATTCAAACGGTGGCGCAGGGGCTGTTTTGCTTCGACCCGGCCCTGAAAAAAATCAGGCACTACTTCCCCGGTAACAATACCATTCGCAGTTGCTGCCTGGCCCCTGATGGGCAATTATGGGTGCTGACATTCAGTGAATTGTACTGCTACGATTCCAAACGGGACACGTTTGTGACTATCCCCATTCGTCAGCACCTGACAACGGCATCCCTGTTTCAAAATCTCCTGTTCGACAAACGCGGACATTTGTGGATCGGTACCGCCGATGATGGCGCCTTCCGGCTGGAAAATCCAGCTAGCCCCCTGGGTCGCATCACGCACTTTGTGCAGGGGGGTACGGCGCGGCACCTGAGCGGCACTGATGTGGAGTCTTTGATGTGCGACAAAACCGGCAATGTCTGGATTGGCACCCGCACGGGCGGCATAGCCATTTACCACCCGGATACCGGTCAGTTTACCTACGTTCGTCACTCCCCGCTGAATCACCGGAGCCTGCGCGAAAACTTCGTGTGGCTGCTCTATCAGGATGAGCAGGACATCGTGTGGGTGGGGAGCAGTAGCCAGGGTATCGACAAATACGACCCCCACCGGCTTCCGTTCGGGCTGATTCAGCAACAGGCCGACACGCCGGCGCATGGCCTGCCCGATAATGTGGTTTTCCGGCTGTTTGGCCTGGGAAACCAACTGTACATTGGCACCGAAGCCGGTGGATTTGCCCGTTACTCGATACCGGACAGAACCCTCACGTCGTTTCCTGAAACGGCCATCCCGTCGGCTAGTGCCATGCACGGGGAAGTGCGGGTAATTGACGCCGATTATAAGGGCAACCTGTGGTTTGCCAACTGGCACGAACTGACGCAGTATGACCCCCGCCAAAACCGGGCGCATGTGTACCCGATGCCGGGGCCGCGCAAACAAAAATACGCCTACGCAGCCCACATGATCAGCGACACCAGCGGACGGACCAGCGAAATCTGGGTAGCGGGCGATGGGGGACTTACGCGGTTCGACTGGCAAACGAAACAGTGGAAAGGCTGGCAGGATTTGCCCGCTATTAACGCTATCTCGGCTCATAATATCCGATTGGTTTATCAGCAGGAGCGGGATGTCGTGTGGTTCGGGACGTTGGGAAACGGGCTCTTTGGCTACAACCGCCGTACGCAGCAACTCAGCGCATTCGGGCCTGCCAACGGACTGGCCTGTCTTAACATCCGCTCGCTGTTGCAGGATGGCGCTACCCTCTGGGTTGGCACCGACTGTGGCCTGTTTGCCCTCGATTTGATTCGTAATGTGGTTACCCACCAGTTTACGAGCAGCCGGGGGGCAATGGCGTTTCGGTTGCCCAACGACGTAATTTATGGTATCCTGAAAGACAACGAAGGGTATCTATGGCTGAGTAGCAACCAGGGCTTAACCCGCTTCTCGCCCACGCAGGGCGTACTCAAAAACTACAATGTGTCGGACGGGCTCCAAAGCAATGAATTCAATACCAATGTGTCCTACAAGCATACCGACGGTACGCTGTTTTTTGGCGGTGTGAACGGCGTTACGTACGTCAGAACCGGACAGATGCAGCGCAATACGTTTGTGCCGCCCGTTCGCATCACCGCCCTGACCGTGCTGGACAGTGCGTACAATCCGAACCAGACTCACCTGACACTCAACCCGGACCAGAATTTCATTGAGTTTTCCTTTGCGGCTCTCAACTTTTCCAACGCACAAAAGAATCGCTATCAGTACCGGCTCGAAGGCATCGATGCGTCCTGGGTGCAGGCGCAGCACCGCCGAACGGCCAATTACACCAACCTGCCACCGGGCAATTACGTGTTTCGGGTGAAGGGCAGTAATGACGATGGTATCTGGAATGAGCAGGGGGCTTCGGTGAACATCCTGATTAAGCCACCCTTCTGGGCCACCCGCTGGTTTCAGCTAATCGTGATCCTGCTGCTGGCAGGAGGGCTGTACGGCGGCTACCGGTACCGGATTGCCACGCTAAAAAATCGGCAGGCCCACGAGCTGAGCGTAGCCATCCGAACGCAGGAGCTTGAACGGCACCGGTTTTCCAAAGAACTGCACGATGGCGTAGGGGCTAACCTCACGGTGCTGAAAATGTACCTCTCGTCGCTCGGAACGCCCAATGTAGCCGTTGATGATGTCAGGAATCGTTCCCTGTCCGTACTCAAATCATCTATTGCGGATATACGCAGCATCATTCACGATATGCACCCGCGCAGCCTGACCGAGTTTGGGCTGGTGCACACCATTGATGATATGGTAGCCTTGATGAATGAGAGCCACCGGCTGAACGTGACGTTTACCAGCCGACAGGTGCCGCAGAAACTACCCGAGAGCATTGAAATTAATGTGTTCCGGATTGTACAGGAGTTGCTCCAGAATGCGGCCAAACACGCTGAGGCTACCCACGTTCTACTCAGTCTGATTTATGAAGCCGACACCCTGTTGCTGACCTACCGCGATGACGGGCGCGGCTTTGACCCCGTACGTGTGCAAAATCACTCACTGGCGGGTCATGGTCTGGTCAATATCAATCAGCGGGTCATGCTCGTGAAAGGCACGTATCAGGTAACGTCGGCCGACACCCAGGGGACTGCCATTCAGATAGCCGTTCCGGTTACCTGACCGGGTAGCGCGTCAATGTGTACATGAACACTTGGTCAGGTTTGGTCGTTACTAGCCCAATACATACACGCGCCCCAACACAATGAAAAAAGGCTGGATTATTGCGCTCGGACTGCTGCTTATCGGCATCCTTGGAGCCTACGTTTACTATAATCGGTTAAAAAGTAACGCCGAAGCCGAGGGCGGTGCCTACGATGGAACCCTTAAGCCCCGCGTGGAACTAAGCCGGTTTGACTTCGAGAACATCACCGACGATGAGATTACGATGAACATGTACATTCTTCTGGATAATCCGCTGCCCGTTGCGCTGAAAGGACGCAATGTCGATTATTCGTTCTATATCAACGATCAGGAACTGGTTAAGGAGTCGTACGAGAAGGTAGTGACGGTAAACGCCGAAGACAGCACGACCCTGGCATTACCCGCCAAATTGAAAGCGAAAAAAATGGTTGCCCTGCTCGAAGACCTCGACCGGCGTAAGATCGATAGTGCCGACTACCGGCTTCGTATTTCGTTCGATACGGACGTGCCGATTCTGGGCGAAAAGAAAATCAACATCGACCAAACCCGCCGACTGCCTGCCTTCCACTTGCTGCAGTTTAAGGTAGACGATATCGATTACGGAAAACTGAGTCTGAAAGCGATGGATGTAGCGGCAAAAGTCAATATCATCAACAGAAACAAGCTCCCATACAACGTTACCGACCTGCACTACACCGTGGTTATTGACGGGAAAGAAATTGCCGAAGGGGCACAGGACGAACCAATTCTGGTAAAAAAAGAAGCGACTACGCCCGTGGTGTTTCCAATGACTGTTAAGCCGGGTAAAGCCCTCGGGTTACTGCCCAAAGCCCTGTTCGATAAGAAAGATACGCCCTATGAAATTACCTTCCGGTGTAAAATTCTGGATAAGAACAACAACCCCATGTTCCAGCAAAGTAAGTTCATGACGACCATAAAAGGGACGCTGCTGGATTTTAAAAAAAATAAGTAAACGGCACAACACACTACTGCATGAAACACTACGACGTACTCGTTATTGGTGCCGGATCGGGCGGGCTCAGCGTGGGTATAGCCATGAAACGACTGGGTTTCGATGTACTGATCGTAGAAAAAAGCGATCACCGGATCGGGGGCGACTGCCTGAACGATGGCTGCGTGCCGAGTAAAGCCCTCATTCACGTCAGTAAACAAATACACCACGCCCGGAGCGTGGACCGGTTCGGCGTGAAAGCCGCCGGTGAGGTCGATATGGCGGAGGTAATGCAGTACGTTCGGGAGCGGCAGGACATTATCCGGGCGCACGAAAACGCCCGTTACCTGCGCGAAACCGAAGGTATCGACGTAGTCCTTGGGGTAGCCCGCTTTGTGAGCGAAACCGAGGTTGAGGTAGCGCTCAACGACGGAGAAACGATGCGGGCAGCCGCCAAAAATATCGTGCTCTGTACAGGTTCCGTACCCCGTCAGCTGGAGGCCGACGGGCTGGACGCCGTGGCGAACGTGCCGGGTAAGCTGCATACCAACCAAACCATTTTTTCGCTGAAGACCCTGCCCAAACGGTTACTGATTGTGGGGGCGGGTCCCATTGGTATCGAGATGGCTCAGGCCTTTAAGCGGCTGGGCAGTGCCGTAACCGTAGTAGGAGCGGAGGAACGTATTCTGGACAAGGAACTGCCGGACGTATCGGAACTGCTGCAAAAGCAGTTAGAGAAAGAAGGTATTACGTTTAGGTTAAAGCGGAAAGTGACCGCCTTCCCAGATGTAAATACGGCGGAGGTAAAAGCTAAAAATGGTCATACAGACACCATTCCGTTCGATGTGGTGCTGGTGGCCGTCGGGCGCACGTTTCAGTACGATGCCCTGAACCTGTCCGTTGCCGGTATTGACCTGGACGATAAAGGTCGCCTTGCACTAAACGACTACCTCCAGACCACCAACAAACACGTTTTTGCCGTTGGCGACGCAGCCGCCGGAGCACCGGCCGGGCAGCGCCTGTTCTCGCACGGGGCCGAGTTGCAGGCATCCATCGTGGTCGGTAATTTCATAACGCCCGGCGTTTTTGAGAAGAAACTTACGTACGATCATTTTTCGTGGGTCACCTTCACCGATCCCGAAGTGGCCACGTTCGGTTTTTCGGAAAAAGACCTGAAAACGAACGGCAAAGCGTACGAGCGCATCGAGTACGATTTCGCCCATGACGACCGGGCTGTGATTGAAGACTACGAATACGCCCGGATGATCTTATTGGTCACGCCATCGGGCATAAACCCCTTCAGCCCAAAAATTTTAGGGGGTACTATTATTGCACCAAAAGCGGGAGAGTTGATCCAGGAGCTTATCCTGGCGCAGCAAAAAGGTCTGACAGCCGGCGATTTCTTCAACAAAATTTATCCGTACCCTACGGCCAGCCGGGTCAATAAATCTATCTGGGTCGATACGATTGGCAGTAACCTGCCCAACCTTGTCAAAAAAGGAGCTAAGTGGCTGTACTAGTGACAGGAAGGGTACGAACAAAAAAAGAGATGGCCCGTCTATAGAACAGGCCATCTGCCGGACTCACCTAATTAACAAAACCCATAATAGGCCCCGTCTGAAGACTTATTAGTCGGACGGGCATCATATGTACGGTTGAAAAAAAGATCTGGTTTTATGGCGGCCCTGATTTTGTCGGTGAGTATGGCCCGATTTGTGCGCTTTTTTGCCCTGATAACTTTAGGGTGGGGCAGGAATAATTAATCCAAACATCGGCTATCTTTGCGCGGTTTTTACCCGCCCAAAAGCGATAAGGCTCAAGCCTGAATATGGAAGATAAGAAACACGTGGATGCCATTTCGGCTGCCGGTTTGCTGGTAGCGATGGGTATTATTTACGGTGATATTGGCACATCGCCCCTGTATGTTTTTCGTTCGGTTGTGGGTACCACTGCGCCCATTCAGACGGCTATAGTCCGGGGGGCACTTTCCTGTATTTTCTGGACCGTAACGCTGCAAACCACATTCAAATACGTTGTCCTGATTCTCCGGGCCGACAACCGGGGGGAGGGGGGCATTTTCGCCCTTTACGCCCTGGTTCGGCGCCATGCCAAGTGGCTTACTATCCCGGCTATTATTGGTGGAAGTTCTTTGCTGGCAGATAGTATTATCACCCCACCTATTTCGGTTTCGTCGGCGGTAGAAGGGTTACGGATCCTGTATCCGGATATTCCAACTGTCCCCATCGTTATTGGTATTCTGGCCTTCCTGTTCCTCATCCAAACATTCGGGACCAGTGTGGTAGGCACCGCTTTTGGCCCCATCATGCTGGTTTGGTTTACGATGCTGGGTACGCTGGGGATTATCCATATCTTCGATGACTTAACGATTCTTGCTTCGATTAACCCGATGTATGCCTACCGGTTTCTGACCGAAACACCGGGGGCATTCTGGCTGCTGGGCGCTGTTTTCCTGTCCACAACGGGCGCAGAAGCCCTCTATTCCGACATGGGGCACTGTGGCCGGTCCAATATTCGGGTTAGCTGGGTTTACGTGAAACTCTGCCTGATGCTCAATTATTTTGGCCAGGGCGCCTTCGTGGAAAGCCTCGTCGGACAGTCGCTGGGCGAACGGAATCCGTTCTACTCGCTCATGCCCGAGTGGTTTTTGATTATCGGTATATGTATTGCCACGGCTGCAACGGTTATTGCCAGTCAGGCCATGCTCACGGGGGCTTACACGCTCATCAGCGAAGCCATCCGGCTTAACTTCTGGCCTAAAGTTCGCCTTCGGTACCCGTCCAATCAAAAAGGGCAACTTTACGTACCCAGTATAAACTGGCTGCTCTTTGCGGGTTGTATCGGGGTAGTGCTCTATTTTCAGGAGTCATCGCGCATGGAGGCTGCTTACGGACTGGCCATCACCCTGACCATGATGATGAGTACGATTCTGTTCAGCTACTACATGTATTCGCATAAGTACAATGCCTGGTTTGTGGTCTTTTTTCTGGTGTTTTACCTGGCCATCGAGAGCTGTTTTCTGGTAGCCAACCTGGCCAAATTCACGCACGGCGGCTGGGTGTCCATCTTGATTGCGGGGGCCATGGGTTTTGTGATGATTGTCTGGTTAAGGGCGTTCCAGATCAAACTACGCCTGACTGAGTATGTCCGAATCGACCAGTATACGCAGGCCATCAAAGAACTTAGCCGGGATATCAGCATTCCCAAGTATGCCACGCACATTGTCTTTATGAGCAACGCGGCCCGGCAGTCGGAGATTGAGTCGAAAATAATTTACTCCATCTTCCAGAAACGACCAAAACGGGCCGACATCTACTGGTTCGTTCACGTCGATACCACCGATGACCCGTACACGATGGAGTATAAAGTGAATACCATTGCCCCCGACGATGCCTACAAAGTGACGTTTAAACTGGGCTTCCGGGTGGAGCAGCGCATCAACCTGTTCTTCCGCAAAGTGATTGAAGACATGGTGAAAAATAAAGAAGTGGACATCACCAGCCGGTACGAGTCACTCAGTCGTCAGAATGTAATCGGGGACTTTCGCTTTGTGGTTCTGGAGAAATTTCTGTCATTCGAGAATGAACTCCCAACTACCGAGCGCCTTATCATGAGTATCTATTTTAGCATCAAGAGCTTCACCACGCCCGAAGATCGCTGGTTTGGTCTGGACAGCAGTTCGGTGAAAGTAGAGAAAGTGCCCCTGGTCATCCGCCCGGTCGAAAACGTACAATTGAAACGGATTACAACCTAATTATGAACTATAAATGATGAATGATGAATGCCGGTTAGTCCTAATCATTCATCATTCATCATTTATAATTTATCATTCATCATTCATCATGAAACTTCTCATTACCGGCGGGGCCGGATTTGTTGGTTCGTCGCTGGCTATCTCGCTGAAACAGAACTACCCCCACTACCAGATTTTTGCGCTCGATAACCTCAAACGGCGCGGGTCGGAACTAAGCCTGTCGCGGCTCAAAGCGGCTGGTATCGAGTTCCTGCATGGCGACATTCGGAGCAAGGAAGATTTTGACGCGCTGCCCGCCGTGGATACCGTCATCGAAGCCTCGGCCGAACCCTCGGTGCTGGCAGGGCTGGATGGTACGCCCGATTACCTCATCAATACCAACCTGTTTGGTACCGTCAACTGCCTCAATTACGCGTTGAAACACAAGGCCAGCTTCATTTTCCTGTCGACCAGCCGCGTGTATCCAATCAAAACCATTGAAACCCTCAATTATGCCGAAGCCGACACGCGCTTTGTGCTGACGGATGACCAGCCCGTGCCGGGCGTGTCGGCCAAAGGGATTGCCGAAGATTTTCCGCTAACGGGCGCGCGGTCCCTGTATGGCACCACCAAACTGGCATCGGAACTGCTTATTCAGGAGTACAACGAGTTCTATGGCCTGAAAACGGTTATCAACCGCTGTGGTGTCATTACCGGCCCTTGGCAGATGGGAAAGGTGGATCAGGGCGTGATGGTGCTCTGGATTGCCAAACACTATTTTGAGCAGCCACTGGCCTATATCGGCTACGGCGGAACGGGCAAACAAACCCGCGACATGCTCCATATTGCCGACTTGTACCGCCTGATCGACTGGCAGCTTCATCACCTGGATCAGGTAAACGGAGAAGTGCTGAATGCCGGTGGCGGGGTAGAAAGTAGTGCGTCTTTACAGGAACTGACCCGGATTTGCCAGGAAGTGACGGGCAAAACGATCCCCATAAAACAGGTCACCGAAAACCGGTCGGCCGATATCCGTCTGTACATAACGGACAATACCAACGTAACGAAGCTGACCGGCTGGAAACCCGAACTGGGCATCCGGGAGATTGTGACCGACATTCACGCATGGCTCCACGAAAACCGGGCCGCCCTGGAACCGATTCTGAAATAGCCGGTCAATAATCAACTAAAAACGCCCTTATCCGGTCTGCTGGGTAAGGGCGTTTTTAATTGATTAGGGCCGTTGGCGTTAAGGCTACTCCAGGCCGTTTTTCACCAGGGACTCACTTCCGTTCCGTCCTCTATATCGTTACTGAAAAATTGCCCGGTCGGTGCGTCATCGGCCGTCAGGGTGTGTTTTATGATGAAAGCAGCCGCACTCTCTACGGTTCCGGGGCCGCTGTGGTGATTGAAGTCGGTGGCGGTGTAGCCGGGGTCAATGGCGTTCACTTTGAAGGGCAACTCGCGCAGTTCGTATGCCAGCAGAATGGTGAAGGCGTTCAGCGCGGCCTTTGATGGCACGTAGCTTGCCAGTTTAACCCCGTAATATTGCCAGGTTGGGTCACTGTGTAGGGTTAGCGACCCTAGCCCGGAGGTGATGTTGCTGATGCGCGGGCTTTCCGACTTTTTGAGCAAGTCCAGAAAAATCTGCGTCACGCTGATAGTGCCGAAGTAATTGGTATCGAACACGTCCTGAATGTCGCTGATGGGAGTTGTCAGGGCACTTTCGGGAAAGCCTTTGCTGATACCGGCGTTGTTGATTAAGATGTCCAGCTTGCCCTGCTCCCGTTCCACAATGTCTTTGGCCGCCAGAATGGTATCCGGCTTCGTAACATCGATTTCGATAGCCCTGAGGTGCTGGAACCCGGCTTCGGTCAGCTCCTCTACGATTTCGTTTCCCCTGTTGATGTTGCGGCTGCCCAGGTAGACGAACAACCCTTTTTTCGACAGTTGTTTGGCTGTTTCCAGGCCAATGCTCCTATTGGCTCCGGTGATTAGTACTGATTGCATGTTGCTTTTGTGTTGATTGATGAGGCAAAGGTTGCCCGTTCAAACAGGATATCAGTTGCCATTTGGCAAAAAGCGAATCAGCGAATGTTTTTTCTGATTCGGCTTAGGGACGATTGGGTCATGCCCAGGTAAGAGGCCAGGTAGGAGAGGGGAATGCGGTTAATGAGATTGGGGTAGCGTTCCATAAAACTCAGGTAGCGCGTAGTGGCATCTTCCGAAACCAGCGGGCTGATTCTGGCTACTTTCTGGAGCAATGCTTTGGAAATGATTTTGCGAACCATGGCATCCCAGCCGACAATGGTATTCAGCAGGTCTTCCCAATCCTGCTTGGAAAAAACGATGAGGGTACAGTCAGTAACGGCCTGCACGTAGGAAGAGGAGGGTATATCGTTGTCGAAGCTGCTGAGGTCTACAACGAGGTTATTCTCTTCGATAAAATACTTGGTAATCTCTTCGCCCCTGTTGTTGTAGTAACAAACCCGCGTAATGCCTTCTATAATGAAGCCGACCTGCCGGGATACTTTCCCCGCTTCCGAAAAATACGCGTCTTTAGGCAGGGTCAACTCGATGGCCTTCTTCGAAATCAGGTCTATTTGCTGCTGGTTCAGGCTCCCGAACTGTAGGATATACTCGATCAACTGGTTCATGGGCGCAAGGTAACCATCGACTGTCTGTCGGCAGTTGCCATTTGGCAAAAAGTAGTTTTCAGGTAAGTATCCGTAAATGGCGGTCGCTTGGGTGAACTGCTTCGTGTTAAAAAGAGCCAGTGGAGAAACGGAAATTCGTCAGACTACTAAACGAAACAGGGTGCCGGGGCAGCAGCGGAGCGAGGGCAAAAGAAACCGCACGCCTTAACCAATGTCCTCCCAAAGCTCGATGCTGTTTCCCTCGGGGTCAAGGATATGAACAAACTTACCGTAGTCGTACGCGGCAATGTCATCAATGATGGTGACGCCATCGCTTTTTAGCTGCTCCACCAGGTCTTCAATGTGCTCGACCCGGTAACTGATCATAAAGTCTTTTTTGGATGGCTCGAAGTAGTCTGTGTTCTTTTCAAAAGCACCCCAAACGGTTGACCCCTGTTTGCTGGGGTCATCGGCATCGCGCCAGTGGAACGTAGTGCCGTACTCATTCATGGGCAAGCCAAGATTATGTGCGTACCAGTCTTTCATTTTCTGCGGGTCATCGCATTTAAAGAAGATGCCGCCTATGCCGGTTACTTTTTTCATGTCTCTAAAAAATATAAGTAGTGTAGTAAATAGGTAGTTAGCATTACTACCCCGTTCGGATTATCCGTTGCGGTAATAAGGCTAACTACTACCAGGCCCGTCTGGATTTTTATTATTGATGATTTTACGTCCGTATGGCCCCTGTCGACAAAACCTTCTGGTAGCGGCCGTTTTCCTCTCTACCGTCGTTGCGATAACGTTGCCAGTAATTCTTCCAGCTGCTTCGTTGTCATCGTAAAACCTTCCCTGAAGCCCATTTCCAGCATCTGCTCCAGGCGGGCAAGGGATTCATTGTAAATAGTAATACTGACTTTTGTCGTCCCGTTTTGTTCGCTGAAATTCATATCCCATTCAGAACCGGGTAATTCAGGATTTTCATCCTCGTCGGCAAAAGCATTTAACAGTTTGAAATTGGTTTTTGGCGTAATGGACGTATACGTCTGAATCGACCAGCGCTCTTGTCCTTCAGGGCTTACCATGGCATAAAACCGTCGTCCGCCAACGTCAAAATTCATAAATTTCGTTTTCGAGGTCCAGGGTTTAGGCGCCCACCACTGGTCGAGAATTTCCTGTTTGGTAAACGCATCCCATACCAGCGAAAGGTCGGCGGCAAATTCTCTGGTAAAGTGTACCGTCTTTGTTGTTTTGTCAACGGTGAAATCAACTAGCACATCGTTTTTCATTTTTTCTCCTGTTTAATGGTTGCTAATACCGTGTCAAGTTGATTGAATTGGGTTTCCCAGATTTTTCTGAATTGGTTTACCCATTCATCAACCTCTTTCATTTTGTCAAGCTCAAGTGAGTAGTAAATTTCCCGGCCCTGTTGTTCCTGTTTCACTAGTTCGCATTCGGTGAGTATGCGAAGGTGTTTGGAAACAGCCTGTCGGGTCGTGTTGAAGTTGTCGGCAATGGCGTTCGGTGTCATTGCCTGCAAGGCAATCAGGGTAATAATGGCCCGCCTTGTCGGATCGGCTATGGCCTGGAAAATATCTCGTCTCATACGGGTTGAATTAATAGATAAGCAATCAATCGGTTGCAAATGTATGCGCAACTGTTCGGTTTCTCAAATTTTATTCAGCCTAAAAGAAGATTAATTGGAATTGGCAGCCTGGAGGAGCGTGGCCAGGTTACTGCCAGCAATAATTACCGCCAGCCCACTTTCTGCGGTTCGACTACCGCCAAAGTCAACCTGTTTACATCGCGTTTTGAGAAACCGGGCCGGAGCAGGTGAGTTAGCAAAAAACGTTGATGAAGCCGATGCGCTATTGCCTTGACTAGCACAGCTGTCAGCTTTGCGAACGTTAATCTGCCATCTGCCTAACTACTTGTACAGACTGGCTTGCGCTTACCGGGTAGGAGAGGGAAGAAGCGGTCAAAACCCACCGGGCGGGGCCGACGGCTTAGTGAATCAGGCTATACACAATGCCATGGCTTTCTTATCTACAAAGATTTCATGCCTACGGCATTTTTAGCAGAAACTCTGTACACAATGCATCGCTTTCTGTAAATAACCGAAGGCCTGAGATGAGTATAGAAAAGCCAGTCTTTTTTTGTCTGCTCTGGGAAGCTAATTCCCCGGATTTGTGGGTGTTTATTCTTTTTAAGCCGCTGAAGTAATGACCGTCATATAGTAGTTTATACAGTGTAATACGGTCAATAGTAATAACTCCTTGTTTTTGAAATTATCAAAATCCTGGGTTGTTTCAATTGTATAATCAAAGTTGAGTTTATTCCATTTGAAGTCTGTTTCAGCAGCCATCAGTTCTCTTTTATCTGTATCGATCAGAATGAATTTACTGCTTAAAAGTCCTTTAAGTGTCAGTAAAAAAGCATTTTCCTGGTTGTCGAAAAAGGTTTTGATGATAATTCCTTTCCAACCCATTTCGAATGCCAGTAGGGTTTGGGTATCGTCCTTCAATTCAATTTTCGAATTCCAAAAGCCTACGGGTTCAAGTCGATAAGTTGCGCCGTCAGACAATACAATTTCAGCGTCGAACGAATACCATTTTTTATAGATTAATTCTCCCAGACTTTGATCCCCCGATAGTAAGCTGAAATTTCGAGAGTTTGTTGAATTTGCTTTGTACTGTCCCATTATGTTGAATTTTTACTGCGTCGATCAAAGGAATGGGCGTTACCCTTTTCTATGATATTACGAAATGGGCGTTACCCATTCCTTTGATGTTACGAAATGGGCGTTACCCACTTCTATGGTATTACGCCCTTTCAGGGCTATACATATCAGCCCTGAAAGGGCGGACTCTTTTAACACAGGGCAACAGCCCTGTGCTGAGCCCTAGAAGGGTGAAACATCTCAATCCCAAACATATCGTTCATCATACTCTACAGTATACTTCTTTAAGAAAGCCCGATATTCATCCTGAAAGCTCTTTTTACTGTGGTGCTCATGCTGATTGATAATATAAGCGATCACAGTATCTACTTGAGATGGATTGACCGAAAATGCCCCATATCCATCCTGCCAATAAAAATTATGGTAATCTTCTCCTTTCGTCATTATCCATTTAGATGAATGTGACTTTACTTCTTCCACCAGCTTCATCAACGCTATTTTTTTGGAGAGTTTACAAAGGATGTGTATATGGTCGATGTAGCCACCCACTTTTATAGGTTGGCATTCCAGCTTGTTACAGATACCTCCCAGGTAGCTATGTAATTCTTGTTCCACGGGTGGCTGGATGAATGGTTGCCTGTGTTTAGTGCTGAATACCAGGTGGATATAATTTTGCACCAATGATTGTCCCATACTTTACATGTTATCACGCCCCTTCAGGGCTTGGCGGGTAATGCTCGTTTTAGTAGGAACGGGCGATGCCCATCCCTAAGATAATACGCCCCTTCAGGGCTTGGTGGGTAATGCTCGTCTTGGTAAGAACGGGCGACGCCCATCCCTAAGATAGTATGCCCCTTCAGGGCTTGGTGGGTGAATAGCCCTAAAGGGGCGTAATCTGTTAGCGATGGGCATCGCCCATTGATGACAAAACAATCCCATAAACAGTCAAGCCCTGAAAGGGCGTAATTAATAAGTAGTTGACTATTCATGTGATGATTTCAGGAAACAACCTCTGCATTAAATCCATTTACACAAAGTCAATTTGCTCTATTCTCTCTGCTTATGTTGGACCGTTGGTGGCCATAATGTGGACGAGTTCGCCGTAGTACAGGTAGTAATGGTGACGCCGTTTTCCCGGAGTTTATCGACCAGCGCTTCGATGTGCTGGGTGCGGTAGTTGATCATGAACTCCTTATTGGCCGGAGAATAGAAGCCGTCTCATTGCTTGAACGGACTTCATTGCAGCACAGGTACCTCATCGAAACGGGCAAGGTCTGTAGCCTCAAAACTTACTTTACCCCATGCATTGATGTCGAACCCAAAATTTCTGGCGTTCTACGATCTGGTTCTCTCCGGATTGTCATGAAAAAGGTAAACACTGCCAATGCCCATTACTTTGGGCGTGGTGCCATTCGGAACTATAGATTTGCTTTCTGGTTCATTCATTTTATCAGGTCAGAATTGGTGAGAATTTTTGGGGACGAGAGCAGTTAATTAACCATAAAGAGATTTTTTCTTTTCTTTTGTTATAATGTAACGTTCAGATTGAACTACGAATCTTGAATTTTTGAATTTGGATAGAAAATAATAACGTAAAAATATACAGCGAATTAGCTTAAGATTATCATGATTAATAAAACGTACTTCACGTTAAAAAGATGTTTTTTCTGTGATATTCTAAATATTTTTTTGAATTTTCAAACACAAATATTTTCATATTACTATTAATTTCTAATGCTTCGGGTTTACTTAATTGCTGTGATATTATTATTCTTCCATCATTCTCAAATGTTATGTAACCTAAATCGAAAAGCTTGTCGAATGTTGGTATTAACAGAAATCCGTTGAATTTATCAAGACGCTCTGTGTTATCTGCAAATCTCCAAGGTTTTATATGCGAGGCAATCAATATGTTGGAAAACGTGTATCCTGATAAGCAACATTTTCCGTAAAGTCTCAGTAAATCTTTTCTGAAATTACCTTGACCAATTCTACTAAGAATTAAGTTTAATTTTTCAGTTTTACTTAATATCTTACTTGATTTTATCTCAAGTATCTTTCTTTCTATATTTACTATATTAATGTTTTCTAGAATATAGTTATCAATCTCATGTTTATTTATTCTAGTTGGGTTTGAATCGCTGGCCAATATTTCTGTAAGAAACTCAAAATATTCTTTTCCCTCATTTGTAATTTCCCATTTGTTTTTACTGGAATTTAATAAATATCCTTCTTTGACTAAATGGCTTCTAACAAATGCCAATTCATTTCTCCATTTTTCTTCGTTTCTTGAAGGTAGAATTTCAAAATCTTTTTCGAAGAGTTTGATTATTCCACTTTCGAGAAGATAGGTTAGCACTTCATTCTTTGTAAAGTTACTTCCTAAATTGTTGAGTGCGAAGAGTATAAGGAATCTATTTTGTTGTTCTTTTGTCATTTTATTTTAATGCGAAATTTATATTGTATTGAAAATTAGGGCTAGGCTAAACCAAAGATTTAGCCTAGAACCCTAATTACTTTGAACCGAAAACTATGTAAATCTCACGTGGACTTCATCGGGCCGGTCAACATTCCAGGACTCAAAACTCGCCGAATCCCAAGCACTGATTTCGAACCCTAAGTTTTTAGCATACCACGCTCTCGTCTCTTCTGGATTGTCAGAAAAAAAGAAGATACCGCCAATGCCGGTTACTTTGGGTGCTATGTTGTTGCCTGGCGTTTTACTTTCCGGGTGTTCCATTATATCAGATTGTAACTTGTGTGACTATTTCAATTAAAATCGGTATAATAAATCTACTCTTCTTGTTATCTTTTTTAGTATAGTGTCATTTGTAGATGGTCATGTAACGGACAGGGCTTTATGCAGGCTAGGAGTTAGTATTCCGTCTGCCCATAACCGCTACTGATTGAAAATATATTATTGAATTTATTTACAAAAGCTGATAGATATTTGTCGGCTGGAACTGAAGTTGGGATTTGCAATTAACTGATGTTGCAAGGTGAGGCCCAACTTGCATAAAACCCAATTTTATATGCAGTTTAGTCAGTCTGATTAAACATATCAAGTTCTAAGTCATCACCATCAAATTCTTTATAAATGAAGTATTTGTCGATATGATAAATTACCACCTCAAGTCCTTTCATACTTTTAGTTTCCTTGCTTAAAATTGATAATTTAAACATCAAAATATTATTTCTTAAAAGCTCTATAGTTTTATCACTAATTTTTACTGTTAAGTCTGCAATTCCTTGCAGTTTTGTAAAATAATCATGTTCGATATAAAATCCATTTACTTTGATATTTTGTTTTGAACCTAAACTGTCAATTGTAAAAGCTTTTGCAAATGCAGTATTCATTTGAAACTCAGCCGGATTGTACACAAATGTTGTATTTAAAAGCCTTTCCCCAAATTCACTTATACTCTCTTCATTATAATAAAGTGAGGATTGTCCACTTGTCGATGCTGAAGAATATTGCACTCTTTGCCCACCAGCCAAAATTGTTCTTACACCAACACCAAATAATTTGGTTAACTGCAACAAACGATAATGTGTAAATAGTAAGTCACGGAAAAAGAATAAAAAAATGTGAGCATGCAATTTGTCAATATGTTGTAAATCAACTGTCCCTGCTATGCCATCATTCAACACTATTATTTTCTCATTGGGGAAGGGGTCGATATTTATTAGTTTTGCTGTTCCAGCAATTAAATGCATTTCGCTAAGTAGATGAAAAACGTCATTCTTTTGCAAATTATTTAAGTCCCAATTATTCTTTTCTAGTAAACTGCCAAATCCGCAAATGTCTGTCCAACTTGAAATGCAATCACCAATAGAAAGTAATTTTTGCTTTGATTTCGCTCTCCATGTTTCTGCGTCCTGATATTCTTTACTGTCAAAAGGTTTTGCCATTATAGAGGGTGCTTTTAAATTGCATACAACGAGCAGGTATTGCCGATGGTGGGGAATTTTATATTCGTCCGCCCGGAACTGCTGCCTAGCTTTTTGATAAAGATAAATATTAAGAACTAAAGCTGGTCTTTATTCATCAAGCCACAAACCACAGCACAGAAGAATTACTGCTGATGATTGCTCCAATGTCAAGCCCCACTATTGGCAATACCAATGTTGGCAGAAGTTTTGGTCGAAAAGTAATCAATAATATCTTGACGGAATCTTGCACTGTCAAACCATTTGGAGTAATTGTAACTTTGGTAGGTGGTTACTTCTTGCGTCTTTTTATTTATTCTTGTTTTTGTTTCTGCAATATTATCCTTGTAATGTTCCAAAAATCCTTTCCAATGTTGGTTAACAAGTTTGTATGAATTGTCTGCTATAGCATTGTAGTCTACAAGTTTACCTGGTTTAAACAGCACCGTCATTACAAAAACTTTTGCATAAGTAGAGAGGTCAACCCGTTGAGTGGGTTGTTTCATCTCATCAAGTTTCTGAAAACATAGATAACCAAAATAAGAATTATCCAACTTATCACCTGCTGTCAAAGACTGGAAGGTGATGCCTTGCTTGAGAAACAGCTTTTTCTCTCTTGCTTTTGTAATTCTTCCGTTTGCACAATAGAACATTCTGAAAAAGAGATTTCTTTCCATGACTGCTTCTTGTGGGATGTATCCATTGAATACGCCATCTGCAAATTCACCTCTTTTTCGCTCATAGAGTAAGCCATATCTATCAAATAAACATTTTTGTATTTCAATTTGCAACTTTTCATTTGACATTTTATCAGCATGAATTACTGGTGTCTGCTTGTTAGTTGCTTCAGAAATATCATTTATTAACTCCACTTTGCTTTCATGCTTATTGTTTTCAAGAAGTGTAATTATTTTAAGTAAAACCTCTTTGTTAAGAAAAACTTTTTCGACATCTTTTTGTATGTTCTCTTCGTAAATTCTACTTAATGTATAGGAAGTTTGTCCGCCATTAATTATTTGTGGATTTTTTACTATTAACTGAGCTTTGTTTTTTTGACCGATTTTTTCATTGATATAAGTCTCATCAGACAGCATTGTTATACCGTTATTAAAAAGAGCAAATTCGTTTGTGTACTTTTCAATTATAGTTTCTCGGATAGCATTATTTACGTTCTTGCCTTCATGCCCCAAATAACTCCGAGGATTATATTTGAGTATAGAGTTTTTATACCTGTACATTATTCTTCCTAACTCAATTGTAGGTACAAACAAAACCGTTATTTCGCATTCTCCTTTTTTCGTTTGTACTGTATAACTTATTTTACTACCAGCATTCTTGTTGCTTAAATCAATATTAATATTTAAATCTGTCGCATTAAAAAAGGTACCTGTAATAACCGGGAATACAAGTTTGTCATAGCATTGTTCGAAATCGAAAACCTCGCTTGCAAATCCACCTGTTAGTTTTCTTAAGTCGCTTTGTTTAATATTGAAAAGATTTGCAAGGATAATTACCTGATTAGAATAACGAGCAATACTTTCTGTTGTCGATATTTCACGTTGGAGTTGCTTAATCTTCCCATTATACTCATTGCCATTTTCATCAAATTCTTCCCCATCAAGAACTCTATTTACGTCCATCACTAAAATTTCCTCCAAGGCAATTTCTTTAGTTTCAAAATTGCTACTATTCGTTCTAAACTTTGATTGGATAAAATATACTGTTTTATTCTCTTTATTTATATAATAGCCGTCTATTCCTCCGTCATAACTTTCGTCTGTAATAAAATGTTCTCTTTCATTGAAATCAAGAAGCCCAAAACTTACTTTTAAATACAAATGAATAAATGCTCGGGAACGAGCTTGATTTAATTCTTCTGTATCCTTCGGCTTCTTGGGATACTTCTTGGTCATTGAAGAGGGAGCCTCTTTAATGATTGTGTCAAGAATGTTTAGTAAGGTTTCGAATTTTGTCATAAAATTTCTGCCAGCTCGTAAATATACGCATGTTTATACTCATTCAATAAAGCACTATAGAGCTTTGACTGATAACCGATCTTTTTGTATATCTATTTGACAGTTAATTATTTATGTATACTTAGTTTGAAGTGCAATACGAAAAGCGCGTTGCGTATTTCGTATTGTTGCCATAACAATTAGTATTACCAACAATACAGAATACGCAATGCGCATTTTGTATTGTTGGGTATATAAATAGGCTCACCCAACCCCCTGCGCTTCCACCACCGCAATGGCGACCATATTCACGATTTCGCGTTCGGAGGAGCCGAGCTGGAGGACGTAGACGGGTTTGCACATGCCCAGCAGAATGGGGCCGATCGCGTCGAAACCAACGGAGCGCGGGCCGGCCGCTTCCCGCATCAGGTTGTAGGCTATGTTGGCGGCTGAGAGGTTGGGGAAAATCAGGGTGTTGGCCCCTTCGTCTACCAGTTTGCTGAGGGGGTAATTCTGCCGCAGCAGGTCGGTGTTGAAGGCCAGGTGGGCCTGCATGGAGCCGTCCACCACCATGTCGGGGTGTTTCCGCTGGAGAATGTCCGTTGCTTCCTGCATCTTGTCGGCGTCTTCGCCTTTGGCACTGCCGAAGTTGGAATAGGTCACCAGCGCAATGCGGGGCTTGATGTTGAACCGCTCCACCGCCCGCGCCGTCAGTTCGGTAATCTCCACAATATCCTGCGCCGTGGGATTCACGTTCACGGTGGTATCCGAGAAGAACAGCGGCCCCCGGTTGGTGAGCAGGATGTACATCCCCGCCACTTTCTGCACCCCCGGCTCTTTGCCAATCACCTGCAGCGCCGGGCGAATGGTATCCGGGTAGCTTTGCGTCAGGCCGGAAATCAGGGCGTCGGCCTGCCCGGTTTCCACCATCATGGCCCCGTAGTAGTTGCGCGACAGCATCCGCTTCCGGGCTTCGGCGGCACTGATGCCTTTGCGGTACCGCTTCTTGTAGAACTGCTCGCCAAACTGCTCCACCGTAGCCAGTTGCTCGTGCGCCCGTGGGTCAATGATGGGCACGTCGGCCAGGTCGAGGCTGTTCTGGGTAATCATGGCCTGAATGGTGGCCTGTTCGCCGAGCAATATGGGGTGGGCGATACCCGAATCCCGCACCTGCTGGGCCGCTTTGAGCACTTTCAGGTTTTCGGCATCGGCAAAGACTACCCGTTTCGGGTTGGTGCGGGCCTTGTTGTTGATGACCCTGGAAATCCGGGTATCCTGCCCCAGTCGGCGGGCCAGCTGACTTTCGTAGGCGTCCCAGTCGGTAATGGGGTGTTTGGCCACGCCCGATTCCATGGCGGCTTTCGCCACGGCCGGGGCCACCGTTTCGAGCAGGCGGGGGTCAACAGGTTTGGGAATGATGTAATGACGGCCAAACAGCAGGTTGTCCGTGCCATAGGCCATGTTCACCAGATCGGGAACGGGCTTTTTGGCCATGTCGGCCAGGGCGTGAACGGCGGCCAGTTTCATGGCTTCGTTGATTTCGGTCGCCCGAACGTCCAGCGCTCCCCGGAAAATGTACGGAAAGCCCAGCACGTTGTTCACCTGATTGGGGTAGTCCGAACGGCCCGTTGCCATGATGATGTCGGGCCGGGCGTCGATGGCGTCTTCGTAGCTGATTTCGGGCGTGGGATTCGCCATCGCAAACACAATCGGGTTGTCGGCCATCGACCGTACCATGTCCTGACTCACCGTGTTGCCCTTGGATAAGCCCACAAACACGTCGGCCCCCACGAAGGCTTCTTCCAGCGTGTGCATATCGCGGCTGGTGGCAAACAATGATTTCCGCTCGTCGAGGTCGGTGCGGTCGGACCGGATAACGCCCTTGCTATCGCACATCACCACATTGTCTACATTGGCTCCGAGGGACACGTACAGCTTGGTGCAGGAAATGGCCGACGCCCCCGCGCCGTTGATCAGGATTTTTACGTCCTGAATGGTCTTGCCCACAATTTCCAGCGCGTTGAGCAGGGCAGCCGCCGAAATGATGGCCGTGCCGTGCTGGTCGTCGTGCATAATGGGAATATTGAGGTCGGCCTTGAGCCGTTCCTCAATTTCAAAGCATTCCGGGGCTTTTATATCTTCCAGATTGACCCCGCCGAAGGTGGGTTCCAGAATTTTGACCATCCTGACGAACTCATCCACGTTTTTGGTGTCGAGTTCAATGTCGAATACGTCGATGTCGGCGTAGATTTTAAACAGCAGCCCTTTGCCTTCCATCACGGGTTTGCTGGCTTCGGGGCCAATATCGCCCAGGCCCAGCACGGCGGTTCCGTTGCTGATAACGGCCACCAGGTTGCCTTTGGCGGTATATTTGTAAACGTCTTCTTTATTTTCGGCGATGGCTAAACAGGGTTCGGCCACGCCTGGCGAGTAAGCCAGCGAGAGGTCGGCCTGGGTGCTGTATTCTTTGGTTGGGATAACTTCCAGTTTGCCGGGGCGGCCGTTGGCGTGGTACGCCAGGGCATCCTCACGGCGAATTTTTTGTTGCATAAAAAGGAGGGTAGACTAGGTTTTTCGTGGGCAAGATAAAGAGAGTTCCCTAATGCCGTTACATAAGAGGTAGATTAATGGCCGATTATAACCGCCGGTTCTGAATTGTTTTGTAGTCAAATACGCATAGATTATCTTTGGACAATACCAAAAACGGCTCCCTCCTCCATGCATCATTCAGCGAATCGGCTAAACAGGCAGACGGGTTTGTGTTCAGGCGAATATCGACCTAACCGGGCAACCCTCGCCCAACTGCTGATGCTGGTCGTCTGGATGGGTACGGTGGCCTGTCAGTCGGACTCTTCCGACAGTAAATCGCTCCGCATCGGCTTTTCGCAGCGCACCAGTGCCGACACCTGGCGCAAAACGATGCAGGAGAACATGAGCCGGGAGCTGTCATTCACACCCGAAATCGACTTCGTTATAAAAGATGCGGGGGGCCAGAGTAGCCGTCAGGTGAAGCAAATCCAGGAACTGATCGACCAGCGTGTCGACCTGCTGATTGTGTCGCCCAACGCGGCCCTGCCCATTACGCCCATCGTGGAAAAAGCCTACCAGCAGGGAATCCCGGTGGTTATCCTGGACCGGCGCACCGCGTCCGACCAGTACACGGCTTACGTGGGGGCGGATAACGTAGAGGTTGGCCGCACGGCGGGTACCTACGCCAGCGCCCTGCTGAAAGGTAGCGGAAACGTGGTCGAGATTGGTGAATCGCCGGGTTCATCGGCCGACATCGACCGGCACCGGGGTTTCATCGAAGCCATTGACCGCCACCCTGCCCTGCGACTGGTGACCAAGCTGGAAGGTGATTGGGATAAACAATCCTTCGCCGGTAAGCTGACGCAACTGCTGACCGCCACGCCCTCCATCGACCTTATCTTCGCCCAGAATGACCGAACGGCCCTGAAAGCCTACGCCGTCTGTCAGAAACTGGGGCTGCAAAACCGGGTGAAAATCATTGGGGTGGATGGATTGCCCGGTAAAAATGAAGGCATTGGCCTCGTGGACCGGGGCATCCTGAACGCCACCGTGCTTTACCCGACGGGGGGCAAGGAAGCCATCCGAACGGCGGTGGCCATCCTCAAAAAACAACCCTTCAAACGCGAGAATCGCCTGACCACCACGCTCATCGACTCTACCAACGTGCGGATCATGCAACTCCAGAACGAAAAAGTGATGGAGCAGCAACAGGATATTGAGAAGCAGATCCAGCGCATCGACGAACTGAACCGCACCTACGCGTCGCAGAAAAACACACTTTACCTCATCGTTACGCTGTTGCTGATAGCCATTGTGCTGGGAGGCTACGCGCTGTACCTGTTCCGGTCGAAGCGGACGGCGTACGAACTGCTCGAAAAACAGAACGGGGCAATACGGGCGCAGAAAGACGAAATCGAGCGCGTATCGGCGCAGGCACGGCTGGCCACGGAAGAAAAACTCCGGTTTTATTCCTACATCTCCCACGAGTTCAACACACCCCTGAGCCTGATTCTGACCCCCACGGAGGACATGTTGAGTCAGAAAACGGTCCCTCCCCACGAGTTGAAGAGTAACCTGTCGCTGGTGCAGAAAAACGCGTACCGGTTACTGCGCCTAATCGACCAGATGCTGGATTTGCGCAAGACGGACGCGGGCAAGCAGCGGTTGCACGCGGCCGAGCAGGACCTGGTGGCGTTTATTCAGGATATTGTGCAGGACTTTCGGCGGAAAGCCGAAAAGCAGCGAATCGACCTGCAATTCATCCCGTCCAGCCCCCGACTGCCGGTCTGGTTCGATGGGGAAAAGCTGGATAAAGTTATCGTCAATCTGCTGGCCAACGCCTTCAAATACACGCCCAAAGGGGGGCTGATTCACGTGCGGCTGGATACGCTGGATGGCCGGGTCAGGATTCAGGTGGAAGACAATGGCGACGGGATGACCCCCGATGAGCAGGCCCACGCCTTCGATTTGTTCTTCAGCGGAACAAAGACGTTCAATCTCTCCAAAGGGCTGGGGCTGGCCCTGTCGATGGAGTTTATCCAGCTGCACCAGGGCGATATCAGCGTACAGTCCGAAAAAGACAAAGGAACCACGTTTACCGTGTTGCTGCCCCTGGGGAATGCCCACCTGGATGCCGATGAGCTAGACGGTGCCATCAGCCAGAAAACCGCCCTGTATCAATCGCTGATTGACGACACCGAGGGCGAAATGGAAAGCCAGCAACCCGTTGCGCTGCCGGACAGGCAGGCGGCTACGGTATTGGTGGTGGAAGATAACGACGAGTTACGTGCCTTTCTGGCAGCCCGGCTGGGGAAGGAATTCGACGTAGTGGCCGAACGTTCGGGACTGGCCGGGTGGGAGCGGGCGCTGGAAACAATCCCCGACCTGATTATCAGCGATGTGATGATGCCCACCGGCGCTGACGTGTCGATGGATGGGTTTCAACTGACGCAGCGCGTCAAAACCGACTGGCGTACCTCCCACATTCCCGTTATCCTGCTCACGGCCAAAGGGCAGATGGAAAGCCGGATTGAAGGCACGCGGGCGGGGGCTGATATGTACCTGACCAAGCCATTCAACACTGCCTACCTGCTGGAGTCCATCCGCACCACGCTGGCGAACCGGCAGAAGCTGCAACAGCGTTTTGCGTCCGATTTCTCCGCCCAGACCGGTAACCGGGAAGACAAGAAATTTATCAATGAGCTGGCCGCCCTGGTGGAGCAAAACCTCACCGACCCGGCGTTTGGCGTAGAAAAACTAAGCCGCGACATGGGCCTTTCCCGCGTGCAGTTGTACCGCAAAGTACAGGCCGTGCTGGACATGAACGTGATGGACTACCTGACGGACATTCGGCTGAAACGGGCCAAGTATCTCCTTCGCGAAACCACCAAATCCATGGCTGATATTGCGGTAGAAACCGGCTTCAACTCCCCCGCCTATTTCACTACCTTCTTCAAGCAGCACACCCGAAAAACCCCCTCGGAGTACCGCCGGTCGCCAGTGGAGGTATGATGGTAAACACGATTGGCTTGAACAGGTCTATGAAGAAACACAGGCACGGCAAACGCTACCCCAATTCCCTTTTTGTTGGCTTGTTGCGTCAGAAGGAATAGACCAGTTGGGTTAGGGCGTTCAGTTGGTAGGCTACAAAGTGATCGTAGTCATTGGCGGGTCTGAACTGCCAGATGAGCATGGGTTGCACCAGGAGCGATACGTGGGTACTGACCCGATAAGCGATTCCGGCACCCACTACCGGCCGGTAATCGTCGGACCGGCTAAAAACCACTTTCGCTTCCGTTTGCCCCGAGTTGCTGTCGGGCCGGTAGAGCGTTGACCGGCGCAGGCTGGTAAGCACCCCAACCGAAAAATAAGGCGAGAGCCGCTGTTGACGGGAGCGGTAATTGACCAGCAGAGGAACCTGCGTGGTCTGCGAAATAATACGGGCGGAGATAGGTCCCGGCGCAAAGGGAAAGGGGCCTTCGTAGCCCAGCCGGTTGTACCAGACACCCGTAGACACCGACCAGGATGGCGTAAACCGATAGTGTCCCATGACCCCGGCTGCATAACCAAACGACGATGTGTTGGTAGAGAACACCGACGATTCAAACTGCCCATTGCCAACGGGTTGCAGGTAATTAAGCCGGGCACTCAGGTGGGCATAGGCCGGAGCCGCCGTTGCTGACACCGAAAACCGACCCTGTGCCGCAACGAATGCGGTAGACAGCAGCCACAAACCAACTAACAGATAGTACGTCTTTTTCATGACAAAGGGATAGGGGTGATGATAGCCCTTAAACAGCCGATGGGTCGAAATGGTTGAGACTGCCCAAACAGGTAACTGCCTTGCAGGAGGCAGGTATCAAAACGAAAAAGTCTGGCAAAGCTGGCTATTTGCCAACCCGGCACCGAAGGCGTCAAAAAAAGCCGTTTATTTAGGCGTTTAATCAACGCTAATGCTTCCTTAAATGACTGCAAAGCTACTTACACTTCTTTTGTTATTCAGTACCATCACCCTGGCCCAGAATAAGGCAAAAGTCAAAACCACTCCTTATTTCCCAACGGCGCAGGTCTGGCAACATAAAACCCCGGCCGAGATGGGGCTGTCAGCGGCTAAAATTCAGGAGGCTATTGATTTCCACCGGGCCAACGAAATAAAAAACCCCCGGAGCATGGAACAGTCGCACTACCAGTCGTTTGGTAAAGAGCCGTTCGGCTACGCGATTGGCCCGTTCAACGACCGGGGTGAGCCCTCCGGCCTGATCGTGTATAAAGGCTATATTGTAGCCGAATGGGGCGAGCCGCAACGCCCTGATATTACCCACAGCGTTACCAAGAGTTTCCTCTCCACGGTAGTCGGGCTGGCTGTTGACCGGGGGCTGATTCGGAGCGTTACCGATACCGTGGCGGGTTATGTGCCGCCCATCGAACTGTATGGACAGCCGGTCACCCGCCCGGCGGATGAGTTTGGCAAACCCGAACTACTCAACCTTTTCAACACTCCGCACAACCGCACCATCACCTGGGACGATATGCTGCGCCAGACCAGCGACTGGGAAGGAACCCTCTGGGGCAAAACCGACTGGGCTGACCGGCCTGATGCTGACCCGTCCAAGTGGCTTAACCGAACCCGGAATAAGCCCGGAACGGTGTACGAGTACAACGATGTGCGGGTCAATGCTCTGGCCCTGGCCGCTACTAGTGTCTGGCGGAAACCCCTGCCGCAGGTGCTGAAAGATAACATAATGGATGTTATTGGAGCCTCTACCACCTGGCGCTGGACGGGTTACCGCAATTCATGGATTGTGCTGGACGGGCAGGCCGTTCAGTCGGTGAGTGGCGGTGGGCACTGGGGCGGGGGNATGTTTATAAATGCCTTCGACATGGCTCGGTTCGGGTTGCTGACGCTTAACAAAGGCAACTGGAACGGGAAGCAGTTGATTTCCGAAAAATGGATCAGTCAGGCTACTACGCCTACCACGGCCCAGCCCACCTATGGCTACATGAACTACTTCCTCAACACCAATCAGAAACTGTTGCCATCAGCGCCAGCCAGCAGCTATTCGCACATTGGCAACGGAACCAACGTGGTGTACGTCGACCCCGAGCATGAGTTGGTGATGGTGCTGCGGTGGATAGACAGCAAAGCGGAAGATGGCGTTGTGAAACGCGTGCTGGACGCGTTTCAGCAGTAAGCGAACAGTCAACTAACCATCAGTAAATTAATGCCTTAACTCGTAACTCATGAATCGGTCTCTACTCATCTTCGGGCCTGCGTTCCTGTTATTATCTGGTCTGACCGGCAATGCTCAGGAAACGCCCCGCGCCAAACTGATTGCCCGGGGAAAGGTACTGGAATTGAAAACGCCGTACAAAGCCCCGCCCGGCGATGCACTGTCGCATAACACGTCGGGGTACGCCAAAATCATGTGCTCGGCGGTGTTTGTTACGGGACTGAAGCCCGACTTTGCCGCCGAGAATGTAGGGTATTTCACCAGTCCCTACACTGAGCGGGCGAAGGTGAGCAAACCCGTTATTGACTACGACAAAAAAACGGTGTCCATCACCCTGCCCAACAGCGTAACCCGTACCGCTATTTACACCGGCGATCAGGGCTGCGTGACCCTGCCGGAAGGAAAAAATTCGCTGGGCTACACCCCCGTTAAGGTACCCCGTAATCTGCCCGATGCTGCCACCACGCCCTGGCCCATGGGTGATGCGCTGCCCACCAGCCCCATGCCTGCCGAAGTGGACATGGCGAAGGTACAACAGGCCGTTGATGCCGCTTTTGAACCCACCGACGCCCTGACCGCGGCTTTTGTGGTCACCTATAAAGGGCGCATCATTGGCGAACGGTACGGCGAGGGTATTACGAAAACTACCCCGCTGGAAAGCTGGTCGATGGGCAAGAGCCTGAGCGCGACGCTGCTGGGTATGCTGATGAACCGGGGTGTGTATACGCTCGACCAGCCAGCCCCTTTTCCGCAGTGGCAGGGGAAGAATGACCCGAGAGCCAAGATCCGAATCAAAGACATTATGCACATGTCCAGCGGGCTGTATTGCCGGGCACCGCAGGACCCCGATTATGATCCGTCCCTGGGCTACCCTGATCATTTGTATCTGTACACCGATGCCGGTAATTCATTTGATTACGCGGCTAACCTGCCGCAGCAGTGGTTGCCGAATACCGTAGGACGTTACCGCAATTCGGACCCGGTGCTGACGAACTACCTCGTACGACTGGGGGTTGAAAAGCTGGGGGAGGAGTACCTGACTTTTCCGCAACGGGCGTTGTTCGACAAGATAGGCGTTCGGACTATGATTATGGAAACCGACCCCAGCGGTAACTTCCTGACGCAGGGCTACGAGTTTGCATCGGGTCGGGACTGGGCGAGGCTGGGTAACCTGTATTTGCAGGAGGGCATGTGGCAGGGTAAGCGATTGCTGCCCGAAGGCTTTACCAACTTTGTGAGTACGCTGGCAGAGCCCTGGGTGGCTGATGGCCGACCCATTTACGGCGGCTTATTCTGGATTAACGGCGATGGTGCCCGACCCATCCCGAAAGAGGCTTACATGATGCTGGGCGCGGGCGGGCAATCCACGGCCATTATCCCCTCGCACGACCTGGTTATTGTCCGGCTAGGGCACTACAAAGGCTCCAGCGCGGGGGGCAAGGCGCTCGACAAAGCGTATACCCTGCTCATGGAGGCTGTTCCCGCAAAAAAGAACTAAGTTTCAATTCCCCTACCTAACTACCCTTACTCATGAAACAAAGTACGTATTTCCTAGTCTTTTGCCTGCTGTTCACCCTCCGGGGACTGGCCCAGCCGGGTAGTACGGCTGCCGAGTCGGCAAGTCGGTTTTTGAGTACGCTCAGTGCCGAAGAGTTACGAAAGACTCAGTACGCCTTTACCGATAGCTTGCGGTATAAATGGACGAATTTACCCGTGGGTATGGCTCCTCGTCCAGGCATACAGTACGGTTCCCTGTCCGACAAAAGTCGGATGGCCTTTCATCGGGTGCTGTCGGCCATGCTCAGTTCGCAGGGGTACCTGAAAACAACCAGTATCATGCAACTGGACGATATTCTGAACACGCTTTACCAGCAGGCCTTCGACAAGGGCGAGATCAATCAGAAGATGCTGACCCAGATGCAGAATCTGAAGTGGGCACACGGGAACTACTACATCTCCGTCTGGGGTAAGCCACAGGCTACCGAACCCTGGGGCCTGAATTTTGGCGGGCACCACATGGCACTGAGCCTTACGTCGGATGGGAAGAACATCGTCATGTCGCCCTATTTTGTGGGTACCGACCCCGCCGAAGTGAAGTCGGCCAAGTACGCGGGTCTGCGGGTACTGAGCAAGGAGGAGGATTACGGATTTATGCTTATCAACGCCCTGACGGAGGCCCAGAAAAAAGTAGCCATGCTCCCGCAGGACGTTCCAAAAGATATTATAACCAACCCCCAAAGCAGCCAGCGCATTACCACTTACTACGGCATCCCGGCCGCGCAGTTTAGTGAGGCTCAGCTGGATATGCTGAAACTATTGATTCAGGAATACACCCATAATTTCGAGCACCAGAAAGCCCACCAGTTGTTCAGCAAAATCCTGAAATCGGGGCTCGATAAGGTGTACTTTGCCTGGGTGGGTAGTCTGGAAAATAACAAACCGCACTACTACATCATCAACGGCCCCGATTTTTTGATTGAGTACGATAACGTTGGTTTTCAGAACGACGGCAACCACATCCACGCCATCCTGCGCGAAAAAGGCAATGACTTCGGCGCCGATGTATTGAAAGAGCATTACCAGGCGGTGAAGCACTGAGTACAGTGTAACAAACGTTTTCTGTCCTTCCGACCGGTCCGCCGGTGCGGAAGGAGGAATCTTCAGTAACAGCAGAAAACTTACGTTCCAATGTACTAAATACATTGTGCAATAAGTAATTGGTAGTAAAAACGGGCTGAATCTGTCTTCAATTGGCGATACAGAAGGGCGTTTTTCTACCTAATAAGGCGCGTTTTTATGCGTGATTCAAACGGACAGAGCAGACAGATGGAACAGGATATAAGCCATAGAGTAGGTGCGCTGGGTACGTCACCGGGCCTGGCTTCGCCCCTGAACCTGTTCGATATCGAGCGCATGGCGGAGGGGAAAATGACCCCGATGGCCTACGAATACGTGGCGAGTGGGGCTGCCGATGAATTAACCCTCCGCTGGAACCGGCAGGCCCTGGACAGTATTAAACTCAACCCAACGGTCCTGACTGATGTGAGCCAGATTGATACCCGCGTTACGCTGTTTGGGCAGGAACTGGCGTACCCCATTTTAATTGCCCCAACGGCTTACCATCAACTCATGCACCCCGAGGGGGAACTCGCCACGGCCCGTGGGGCAGGGGCTGCGAACGCTACCTACGTAGTTAGCTCCTTCACCACCACGCCCATGCACGAAGTAGCCGCCGTGGCTACCCAGCCCCTGTGGTTTCAGCTCTATGTGCGCGACGACCGGGCACTTACCAAAGCCCTTGTGCAGGAGGCTGAGGACCAGGGCTGCCGCGTGCTGTGCGTAACCGTTGATACCCCCGTACCCGGTATTCGCAACCGGCAGGAAAAAGCGGGGTTTGCACTGCCCGACGGTGTACGAACACCCCACATGCCTGGATTCCTGTCCGAAACGAAGCCGTTTACCTGGCAGGACATCGACTGGCTGCAATCGTTTACCAGACTACCCATTATGCTGAAAGGGATTATTAATCCCGGCGATGCTGAAAAGGCCATTCAGGCCGGGGTGTCGGGCATTATTGTGTCCAACCACGGCGGTAGGAATCTGGACACGGTACCCGCTACCATTGAGGCTCTGCCCCGCGTGGCCGAGCGGGTAAACGGACGCATTCCCATTTTGATGGATGGCGGTATCCGCCGGGGAACCGATGTGCTGAAAGCCCTCGCCCTGGGCGCGCAGGCCGTACTGGTGGGTAAACCCGTTTGTTTCGGACTGGCCTGCGGAGGTGCCGAAGGCGTAGCCAACGTCATGAACATCCTCAGAAATGAACTTGAACTGGCCATGATCCTGACGGGCCGATCAACCATTGCCAGCGTTGACCGCTCTGTTATCTGGACATAAATTGATGAGAAGCTATGAAAATCAGGAGTCCGATGACTATATGGGCCGGAAGTGGGCGGCTAACATTCATACATCGCCCGATGGCCGGTTTCTGTACGCGTCTAACCGCGGCCATGAGAGTCTGGCTGTTTTCAGCATCGCTCCCAAAACGGGGCAGCTCACGCTGTTTGGCTATCAGCCCGTTAATAGCAAAACGCCCGTAACTTCGCCATTGACCCTACGGGTAGTTTTGGGCTGGAGGCCAACCACGATTCGGATAACATCACTATTTTTAAACGGGATAAACGAACCGGTAAACTGACAGCTACAGAAATTGGGATTGAATGTGAAAGTTTAATTCATGTCATTTTTCTTTTGGCAAATCCGTTATAAACCATTTATTATTGGTAATACGGGTTAAAAATCCGCTGAAAAAAGAATAGTCTGACTATTTTTGGGGTAGACTATCCTTTTGCTTATACACCGTTGGCTGAAGCCCAACGGCAATGGATTGGAAGTCCGTCGGGGACTTACGTTAGCTAGTCTCTCCGGGACTTTTTATGGATTGCCGCTTGCCTGACCGTCTACCCATATTCCCATTACTTTATCAACTACCCGTTCGTATGCTCAAACAACTCCTTATCTGCCTTACAGCCAGCCTGCTATTAATTCATGTTGCTCAAGCGCAGCAGCCCAAAGCCAGCGCATCGCTGATGTTTGACCCAGTCCTGTATGAGGGCATCAAATGGCGGGAGCTAGGGCCGTTCCGGGGTGGACGTTCCTGTACCGTTACGGGCGTAAAGGGCAAACCTAACCTGTATTATTTTGGCAGTGTAGGGAGCGGTGTCTGGCGGACGACCGATGCCGGGCAAACCTGGGGCAACATAACGGACAACTACTTTGGCGGCACCGTTGGGGCCGTGACCGTGGCCGAAAGTGACCCCAATGTGATTTACGTGGGAGAGGGGGAGCAAACCCTGCGCAACAACGTAGCCTCCGGCAATGGACTCTGGAAATCGACCGATGCCGGAACGACCTGGAAAAGCATTGGCCTGACGGATTCCAAACACATTGCCCGCATCCGGGTCCACCCCAAAAATCCGGACCTGGTCTACGTAGCGGCCATGGGTAATTTGTGGAAACCCAACAGCACGCGGGGTATTTTTCGCAGCACGGATGGTGGACAGACCTGGAAAAAGATTCTGTACATCAACGACCAGGCCGCAGCTGCCGACCTGATTCTCGATCCGAACAACCCACGTATCATGTACGCCAGCACCTGGAACATAAAGCGCAACGGCTACCGGATGGACAGCGGTGGCCCCGATTCCAAACTCTGGAAAAGTACCGACGGGGGGGACACCTGGGAGAACCTCTCCGATAAGCCGGGGATGCCTAAAGGAACCAACGGCATTATTGGCGTCACGCTGTCGCCCAAAAACTCCAGCCGCGTGTGGGCCATCATTGAAAACTCCGAAGCACCCGGCGTGTACCGCTCCGACGATGCCGGTAAAACGTGGAGCCGGATCAATCAGGACCGTGCCCTGCTCCAACGGGCCTGGTACTACTGCCGCATTTACGCCGACTCCCAAAACGAAGACCTGGTGTACGTGATGAACGTGAGCTACGGCGTATCCAAAGATGGCGGCAAAACCTTTGAGCTGAAAAACGCGCCCCACGGCGACCACCACGACCTCTGGATTGACCCCGATAACAACCAGCGCATGATCATTGGCGATGACGGGGGTGGGCAGGTGTCCAACGATGGCGGTAACAACTGGACCACCTACCACAACCAGCCAACGGCGCAGTTCTACCGGGTATCGACCGACAACAGTTTTCCGTACCGTATTTACGGGGCTCAGCAGGATAACACCAGCATCCGTATTCCGCACCGCACAACGGGCAGTGCCGTAACCGAAAAGGACTGGACGGCGCTGGCCATTGGCGAGAGTGCCCACCTGGCGCCCGACCCGCTACACCCCGAGGTGGTGTATGGTGGTGATTACAAAGGATACATGACCATGCAGGATCTGGCTACAGGGCAGGAACGATCGACCAACGTATACCCCGACCTGCCCGCCGGTTCCGGTGCCGACGTTATGAAATACCGCTTCAACTGGAACTACCCCGTCTTTTTTAGCCCGCACAACCCCAAAAAACTCTATGCCGGTTCCAACCACCTGCACGTCAGTTACAACGGGGGTGAAAGCTGGGACGTGATAAGCCCCGACCTGACGAGGGCCGATCCCGAAACCATCAAATCATCGGGTGGGCTGATTACGCAGGATAATACCGGAGCCGAATATTACGCCAATGTTTTTGCCGCTGCCGAATCGCCCTACACGGAAGGCGAAATATGGACCGGCTCCGACGATGGGCTGGTACAACTGACTACCGACGCCGGAAAAACCTGGAAAAACGTTACCCCTTCCCTGTCGCCAAAGTTCAACATGATCAATGCGGTGGAGGTGAATCCGTTCGTGAAAGGTGGGGCGTACATTGCCGCTACGGCCTACAAATTTGGCGACTACACGCCTTATATCTACAGAACGCTTGACTATGGAAAAACCTGGACCGTAGCCACCAAAGGTATCCCCGCTGATGAATTCGTGCGGGTTGTTCGGGCCGACCCGAAGCGAAAAGGGCTGCTGTACGCCGGTACCGAAAAAGGCGTTTGGGTTTCGTTTGATGATGGGGAGCGCTGGTCGAAACTACAGCTTAACCTGCCCCCGGTGCCCATCCATGACCTGGCCGTAAAAAATGACAACCTGATTGCCGCTACCCACGGGCGCAGTTTCTGGCTGATTGACGACCTCACTCCCCTGCATCAGCTCAATAAGGATCAGACAGTAAAGGACGTTGTGCTGTATAAGCCTATGCCGTCCTACCGTATGGCGGGGAGCAGCAAACGGGAGGCCTCACTGGAAGGCGAAAACCACCCCAACGGTGTGCTGATCCATTATTTTGTAAAGAATATCGATGGGAAATCAGATGTCCGGCTCGATATTCTGGAGAGCGATGGCGACACCATCCGGTCGTTCAGCAACAAAGCGAAGGAGAAAGCCAATCAGCTGACCGTGAAAGCCGGTGGCGCCCGTTTTGTGTGGGACATGCGCTACCCCGGCTACAAAACATTTCCGGGCATGGTGTTTTACGGTTCTCCCAACATGGGACCCAAAGCCGTACCCGGTATCTACAAGGTTCGGCTAACGGTGAACGGCCAGTCACAAACCCAGGACTTCGAGATACTGAAAGACCCGCGCCTGACGACTACCCCGGCCGATTTTCAGGCCCAGTTCGACTTCCTGATGAAAGTGCGGGACAAGGTAACACAGGCCAATGAGGGCATACTCAACATTCGAAAAATCAACGAGGACCTGAGTTACCTGAAAAAGAAAATGGAAGCCGACCCTAAAAATAAAGACGTCAACGAGGCCATCAAAACGTTTGAGGATGAGCTGAAAAGGCTTGAAAACACCATCCACCAAACTAAAAACAGCAGTGTTCAGGACCCACTCAATTATGGTATCAAGCTCAACAACCGGCTGGCTCACCTGATGTCGGAGCAGGCCCAGGGCGACTATCCACCCACCAAACAGGGGGAAGAGGTCCGGCAGCAACTCTCGAAACAGGTGGACGAACAACTGGGGAAACTCGCCGAAACTATCGGCACCAACCTGCAAAAAATCAACCAGATGGCGAAAGAAAAGGGCGTTATGTTCGTGAACTGACAAGCCCTTTTTAGTAGATCAGTGAAAATACAGTAGGGTATTTTGTCATGCTGAGGCACGAAGCATCTCTATGTAGTTTAGTTCTGACTGCTCTACATAGAGATGCTTCGTGCCTCAGCATGACAAAACCGGCTTTTCAAATAATCTAACCTTACTTTAGACGACCTATTTATGTCTGAATACATATAGGAAAAACCATCCGTTTTGGCGACTAAAACGAAGCTCTTAAAAGTATAACGGCCCATTCACCGGCTTTACTGATTACTGTTTATTGATACCTGAAAAGATGCCCCTACGCTCAAGAGACTGGTTTGGCCGCACCGGAAAAGACGGCTTTATTTACCGCGCCTGGATGAAAAATCAGGGTTTCCCGCACCATGAATTTGAAGGGAAACCCGTCATTGGCATTTGCAATACCTGGTCGGAGTTAACGCCCTGCAATGCCCACTTCCGCGAACTGGCCGAAGCCATCAAGCGGGGCGTCTGGGAAGCGGGCGGCTTTCCGCTGGAATTCCCGGTGATGTCGCTGGGGGAGTGCCAGATAAAACCCACCGCCATGCTGTTTCGTAATCTGGCCAGTATGGATGTGGAAGAAAGCATCCGGGGCAACTCCATCGACGGGGTTATTCTGATGTGCGGTTGCGACAAAACGACGCCTTCGCTCGTAATGGGGGCGTGTAGCGTCGACATCCCCACTATGGTGGTATCGGGTGGACCGATGCTGGCGGGCCGTTTCCAGGGTCGGCGCATTGGCACCAGTGACCTCTGGCGGTTTGCCGAATCCTTCAAAATGGGGGAGATGAGCCAGGCGGAGTTTATTGCCGCCGAAGCCAGTATGGCCCGCAGTCAGGGGCATTGCGCCGTAATGGGTACGGCCAGTACCATGGCGGCCATGGTCGAATCGCTGGGGCTGGCCTTGCCGGACAATGCCACCATACCAGCGGCCGATTCGCGCCGGAAAGTATTGGCCCACATGACCGGTGTTCGGATGGTCGAACTGGTTAAAGAAGATGTAAAACCCTCCCAGATATTGACGCGTCAGGCGTTCGAGAATGCTATCATGGTCAATGCCGCCCTGGGTGGTTCAACCAATTTTATCCTCCACCTGACGGCCATTGCCGGTCGCGTGGGCGTGGATTTGTCGCTGGACGATTTTGATACGTTGTCCGCTAAAATACCATTGTTGGCTAACCTCCAACCTTCGGGTGAGCATTTCGTGGAGGATCTGTTCTACGCCGGTGGTTTACCCGCCATCATCAATGAACTGCGTCAGTACCTGAACAACGATGCCCTGACAGTGAATGGCCGCTCAATTGGCGAAAACTGCGCTGAAGCCCAACGGTACGACAAAGCCGTAATTGCTTCAGTTGATGAACCGTTCAAACCTGAATCCGGTATCGCCGTTCTGCGGGGAAATCTGTGCCAGAACGGAGCCGTTATCAAGCCCTCGGCAGCTTCGCCCGAACTGATGCAGCATACCGGCCGGGCGGTGGTATTCGAGAACATCGACGACTACAAAACCCGCATCGACGACCCCGAGCTGGACGTCGATCCCACCTGCGTACTGGTCCTGAAAAACGTAGGGCCGAAGGGCTATCCCGGCATGCCCGAAGTAGGCAATATGCAGCTGCCCGCCAAGGTGCTGGCCCAGGGCGTACACGATATGGTGCGTATATCAGACGGGCGTATGAGCGGCACCGGTTTCGGCACGGTAGTCCTGCACATATCACCCGAATCGGCGATGGGGGGGAACCTCGCACTGGTACAAAACGGTGATCTAATCACCCTCGACGTTGACAACCGGAGCCTGCACCTGCACGTGTCCGATGAGGAACTGGCCGGGCGGCTGGTGCATTTCAAACCACTGGATTTAGGCTACGACCGCGGCTACGTGAACATGTATATCCGGCACGTAATGCAGGCCCACGAAGGCGCCGACTTCGATTTTCTCCGGGGTGGTTCAGGCAGTGAGGTCAAGCGTGATTCGCATTGATGGGTTGTCCCGTTTTTTTCCATCATCGCGTTTCGTTCCGCAAGCGGGGGAATTAATTCCCCCGCTTGCGGAACGAAACGCGATGATGATTGCCGAATCTTTACAATTAACTCATAGTCAATGGGGAATCACGTTGCCGTTTACGTTCATCTGATCTGGACAACGAAAAACCGGGAATCACTCTTGCACAAGAAGTTGCGGTATAATCTGTTCGATCATATCCGAACAAAAGCGGTGGATGATAACATCGACATCTGCATACTCAACGGTGTTGATGATCATGTACATTGCCTGGTAGCTCTCCGTTCGACGCAAACCATAGCGGGTACTGTTAAAGTAATAAAAGGGGAGTCGTCACGGTGGATAAACGAGGGGAAGTTAACTGACGGGCTGTTTGTCTGGCAGGAGGGATATGGTGCCATTTCGGTAAGTCCGGCCGACGTACCCCGTATTACCCGTTATATTTTCAACCAGGAGCAACATCACGCTGACCGTACAGTAGAGGAAGAATTACAGAAATTTGCCCTGTACGCCCAGGAATGATAAAAAATACAGGATTTTCATTTGTGTGTTCCGCAAGCGGGGGAATTAATTCCCCCGCTTGCGGAACGAAACGCGATTCTGATTTCCGAACTATAGACCATCACAAAAGATTGCATGAATAATTTCTCTCAGCAAACTGCCATCATCACCGGAGCCGGAACCGGTATTGGTTTTGCCATTGCAAAAGCATTAGTCCAGCAGGGTGCTAACGTGTTACTCAATGATTATGACGAGGCTCTGGCTCACAAAGCCGCTTTCGCTATTCAGCAGGAGGGAGAACGGACGGGCCAGTGCGAGGCATGTTTTGGTGATGCTTCCGATGTTCAGTTTATTCAGTTTATGGTCGATACGGCGGTGAACCGGTTTGGGTCAGTGGATATTGCTATTGCCAATGCCGGAATCACCATCTTCGGCGACATCTTCACAACGACGCCGGAATCGTTTCAGAAAATTGTGGACCTGAACCTGCGGGGAAGCTTTTTTCTGGCCCAGATGGCCGCCCGGCAAATGCGGGCCCAGCAGCGGGGTGGTAGTGTTCTGTTTATGTCGTCGGTGGTAGGGCATCAGGCACATCCGGGATTGCCCGTGTACAGCATGACCAAGGCAGGGCTGGAGATGCTGGCTAAACAACTGGTCATTGATTTTTCGCCCCTCGGCATTACCGTCAACGCCATTGCGCCCGGTGCTACATTAACCGAACGCACCCTGGATGATCCCACCTACATCCCCATCTGGTCGCGCATAACACCCATGGGCCGCCCGGCCACGGTGGAGGATATCACAAATGCTGCGCTCTTTTTAATTGCCCCTGCCTCAAGGCATATTACCGGCCAGAGTCTGGTGGTTGATGGAGGCTGGACGAGTATTAGCCCACCACCGGTTTAACCGGGAGAAGCCCATAGCTGGTGGGGGGATAGTTACTGCCAGTAATCGTACTGCATGTACCGGGCGGTTTCGTCGGCTACGTCCTTCCCCAGCAAGCGGCTTACCACGTACAGCGACATGTCGATACCGGCTGAAATACCCGCCGAGGTGACGATTTTTCCGTTGTCGATATACCGTTCTGCCGGACGTAGTTCCGTGTCTGGTGCTGCCTGACGCATCCCGTCGATGGCCATAAAGTGCGTGGTGGCGGCCAGCCCGTCGAGCAAACCGGCTTTGCCCAGTATGAACGAACCCGTACAAACCGATAGTACCAGTTCCGAACGTTCGGCCGACTGGCGTACCCAGTTCAACACAACGGGGTTGTTCATTTCCCGGCGCGAACCAAAGGGCGTCCCATCGGCCTGAAAGCCACCCCCGCCCGGCACAATGATGATGTCCGCTTTTGGGTGGTTGTCGAGCCGGTATGCAGGATTTACCGACAGGCCATTGCGGGCATTGACCGGCGTAGTTTCGGCTACGGTAAAGACGGCAAACGGCGGTTCGCTGAAACGGGTTTGATTTGGACTCCGGCCCGCTACGCCAAAGACCTCAAACGGCCCGGCAAAGTCGAGCACTTCAATCTCATCGAAAAGAAGAATGGCGACGTTTCTCATAATTTTAAAGAGCGAACCGAAATGAATAGCTATCGTACAGGCTTTTCACTCCGGTTCGGCGTTCCGATTCGTTCTTTACCCAGCGTAATCAGGACCACACCCACCAGTGCCACAGCCGCTCCCATGAACGACTGACTGGAGAAGACTTCACCGGCAAACATAGTACCCAGCATGACCGCCACTACGGGGTTCACAAACGCGTAGGTCGAGAGTAATTGGGGAGGAGCATTCCGGGCTAACCAGGAATAGGACGAAAACCCGATGATGCTCCCGAAAATAACCAGGTACAGCACCGCTCCGAGGGCTTTGGTCGGGGCGTAGACAATACTCCAGGGAACAACCGGTTCTACGGCCAGACTGACCAGCAACAGAATAAAACCGCCTACCAGCATCTGGATCCCGCTCGATAACATACCCGATGGCAAGGTTAGCCGGGGTGTGAGCAGGGTGCCGATAGCCCAGGAGAAATTCCCGAAAGCAATCAGGCCTGTACCAATCAGGTTGGCATGGATACCACCTGTACCGTGCAGTTTATCGGGTTTTATCAGGAAATAAATTCCAATCAGGCCTAGTACCAGACCCGCCAGAGCCAGGTTTGTTGGTCGTTGTTTGCCAAAGGAAACCCAGTTCAGCGACAGCAGAAACACGGGTAGCAGCCCACCCAGTAAAGCCGCCATGCCCGTTGGAATATATTGAATACCAACCGTTAAACAGCCGTTGGCAATAGTCAGTAACAGCACACCAATGATAGCCGCCGATTTCCACTGAACCCTGGTAGCGCGGGGCGTACCCGTTAGTCGGGCGTAGGTGTACAGTAGCGTACCCGCTATGATGTACCGGATCGAAGCCATATACAGGGGTGGCATCTGTTCGGTCATGAAGTGAATGAACAGATACGTTGAGCCCCAGAGAATATAAACAGAGAGCAGGGCCGCCCATAACGTAACACGATTGGGAACGGGCACAGTAGAAACGGGTGAAATAACGGCTTGCATACGGCTAACTGACAGACAGTTGAGGAACACAAAATTATTGTATTTTTCTCCGTTGCCGACTGTTTTTTTACCCGTTCTATGATTGATTATGAAAATTCTAAGCAGAATTTTATTTGGTTAGTTTTAGTCAATATGTCACCTGCGTTTTGTTTGCTTCAAGCTGCTTTATCATCGGCGCGTAGGGACTGCTCATGGCTTCCCGGCCAAAGAGCGGATTGCTGCCCAGGTACACCCGTTTCAGCCTCCTGATGGATAGCAGTACGGTCGGAAACTCCTGTAAGTTGTTGTTATTCAAGTCCAGTTCTTCCAGCGCGGGCAGTGAACTCAACACGGGTGGTACTACAGTCAACTCATTGTAACCCAGATCCAGCACGTGCAGATTGGCCAGTTTGCCGAATTGCTGCGGCAGGTTGTCCAGCTTGTTATGATGGACGAACAGCGTTCGTAACCGGCGTAGTTTGCTCATGGAGGCCGGTAATTCACGCAGATCATTATAGGCCAGTGCCAGTTGGTCGAGCCGCTTTAGGCGGTTTAGCTGCTTCGGAAGGGCGGTGAGGTGATTGTAGTACAAATCCAGCACTTTCAGGCGTTTTACTTGTCCGATTGATTTAGGGAGTCGGGGCAAGCCTGCTCCGTACAGATTCAGGTCCGTTAGCCGACGCAGGCCACGGAACGAGTTGTTACCGAGCTGGGTAAGGTTATTGTTGCCAAGCCATAAGCTCTCCAGCCGACGGTTTTGGCGTACCGTTTTTGGCACACGGGTCAGGGAGTTTTTCTGCATGTTGATAGATCTGACGGACTTGTTTCGTGAGAAAAACACGCTGTCGTCTACCAACCGGTTCGACATCAGATTCAGCCGCTGTAGCCTGGGTAGGGCCGTTAACTTAGCCGGTAAGGCGGTCAGGTAATTGGTACCCAGGTTGATTTCTTCGGCGTTTGTGAAACGGTATATTACGGGTGGTACCTGGTCCAGGTCCAGCCCGCCAAACTGAATAATTTTAACCGTATCGGGGCGGGTTGTACGGCTGGCTTCGGCCAAATCGCCTATAATACCTGCTCCCCGTGGCGCTTTTCGAGGTTCGGGTGTTGACACATAAAGATTGCTGCCAATACGAAAGGGGGTCCAGATGAGTGACGACCTGACCGGCAGCGGATACTCGGCAAGATAAGCAGAGAGTAAGGAAATAAATACGGTTTCGGTGCTGGCTGGAGGTCGTTGGCCGTTAACCATGTATTGGTACAGCAGCAGGTCCGCATGGCCATCGGCCCGGAAAAATCCCTGTACGTTGAGCATAAAGGGCGTAGCAGGCCGAAAATTGTTCTGTTTGAGAAATCGCCTGAAATCATTCCAGTAATCGGCAGTTAGCTTCTGGAAAACCACGTCGCGGGCAACGGCGTTTTCGCCCGGACCAACGACGGGGGCGTAAGCGCGGTAGAGCGTCTTATAATCCACCGAATCAGTCGCGGGGGACACCTTTACCTGTGCTAAACTCGGTATCATTATCAACCCAAACCATACGGAAAACAGGTGCTTTTTCATGGTATAACGTATATTCTAGGTAAATAACGAAATTTGTAGTTAAATAAGCAACTGGCCCCTGAAATCGTTTGTGCAAACTTGGGAAGCAGTACATGATAGTGTGGACACGGCGTTTTTCCGCAGCGCGACTTTAGGGTTGGTATCTGGCTGTAATCGGCTGGTGAAGCCGGATGCTGTAAAGCGATGGTGTGTTTACTCTTCCAGCCAAACCTGCTGGGTAAAAGCACCGTTCACGGCGGCATCCCAGACCTCTACCCGCACCCATTTTCGGCCTTTGAGGGTAGGTGTAAACCGGAACGTTTGTTTGCCAAACGGGAGGGTTTTAGTGAGGTCGATTCGTTCCCGGAAAACCTGTTGCCCGTCGCCCGATATGACTTCGGCAAAGGTCAGGGGGAAGGTCCAGTCAATAGTCATTGCGATGGTGGCCTTGCCATCCTTTGGGAGACGAGTAGTTTCACCGGCCCCTTTGCCATTCACCGTAAACGCTGGCAGCAACACTTCCCCCGTGGATACAAAAAACTTCCCCTGTTGCATAACGTCCAGCACGGGTTGCCACCCAGCCTTGTAATCCGGTAGTTTATCCAGTTGCAGGTAGTTGACGTTTAGGTGGGCGTACATTTCGTTGGCGGGTTCAATGCTGAAGAGGTCGGCCTCGGCGATAACGTGTTTTTTAAATCCCCAGTTAGCCATGTCGTCCATCAAATCCAGCACCCTTGCACTTAGGCGCGGTTTCGATAGATCGGCCGGAATGTTTTTCCAGGCAGCCCCGAAGAAATGATCGGATTTGTAAAATGCTTCGTCTTTGTAGGCATCCGGAAAACCCGTCGACCCTTTGGTACGGGCGTGGGCCGTCCAGGCCAGCCCATTTTCGGCTTCCAGCAGGTGCAGCATATCGGCTTTATCGGCAATGCGATATACCTTCCCATAGCGGGGATCATCCGTCACAAAAGGCATTTCGGGCTGGCGGGCCATAATCCAGTACACGGGCTTTGGGAAAAAACTGAGCCAGTGCCCGCCAAAAAACTCATTGGGTTCTTCACCGGGCAGCAGCAGAAAATTGGTGTCCGACCAGCGTTGACACATATCGTGAAGGGTTTTTAATTCCAGCAGTCGCTGATCGTCGGGACCTTTGGGGTGCGCCGTGTAATGAAACTCCGCCAGATGGACAATGTCGATACCCGTATTTTTGAGGACCTTAACGAACGTGGGTGTTTCCGGCACGGGCTTGTTGGCGAGCAGCACCTTCATGACAAACTCGTTATGAAAATGACTCGACATGGTTTTGTACCCCGCCAGTGTCGGGTATTTGTCATTGTGCGTAAACCGCTTGACGGCCTCCAGCGTGGGCGCGGCAACATCCGTACTGAGCAGGCAGAAGAAGTTCATCCGCTGCTGGGTTTTGGGCGGTGCATTCACCCAGGGTACCCAGCGGTTGTCGCCCATCAGGTCCTGTCGGATGCCAAGGCCAAAGTCCGGTATCAGGCTCCGGTAATTACGCCCATACCACGTAAAATCCAGGTTATAGGCTTCATCCAGTGGGTAGAAATATTGGTGTGGTGCCGGAAAAACAGCCAGGCTACCCGCTGTATTCGAGCCGATGATGGTCCGGTATTTTACGCCCTGTGCCCTGTTAAGCTGGCTTATATCGGCCGGAACGCTCTGCATCCGGTTCGTCGTATCGGCCCAGGCAATAGTTTCCCAGACGGGCGGTCGGCCGTTGCCGTCTTTACTAACCATACCGGCATCGTACAGGTAAGCGGTAGAGTCTGCCTCCGTTGCCATCACGGCTGCTACGTTGAACAGCGGGCTACCCTGATACACCGTTATTTCGAGTGCCCCACCAAACGTAGCGGCCTGTACGTCGCCCACCCGGATAATGGTGCGGGTTCCTTCGGTGCGTACGCTGGCCTTTCGTTTGTTCAGGGTGACAGCGTAGGATGAATGAGGCAGTTTGTTTGTCTTATCAAAAAAGATGTTCCAGCCATTCTGGGAGATTAAATCACGCTTTCCGAGGGTCACGACAAAGGCCGGGTAGATGGCCCGCGCAATTTCCTGAAACCTGCCCTGTCGGGTCAACTGCATACTGCTGAACAGAGGGGCATCGGGCCTGAGGTCGATTACCAGTTTCGCCTGCTGATTGGCGCCACCCGGCCAGCGTACGGTCAACTGATTATTCCGACTGACTACATCCGTACCACTCTGTTTCCGGTAAGCAACTAAATCAACCGGGCGTTGGGCATGCATCAGCGTACTGATGAGCAGGCTGACCACTAGACTAATTCGCTTCATGAAATTGGGCATGTAATAGCTCGCTGACTGATAATTAGTGGATGGTTCAGTCCGTGATGTTAATTTCTTTGATTCGACTGGGCAGCCAGACCTGCATGGGGCTTTTTCCGCGGTTGGCCCAGGTGTAGTAGGGGATTGCCGTGATGGTTTTTGGTCTTGTCTGCACCGATAAACCATCGGCCGCTGGCGCCACAACCGTGACGCGGGCCTGAATGGCTACTACGGATTCGTTCAGTACCTGATAAGGCTTCGTATCGAAGGTGGCGTTGGCGGGCACCATTATATTCCAGGCCCGCCCCTCATTATCGGCCCCTTCCACGCAGTACACCAGCGGGCCGCGTTGCAGGGCAATACGGTCTTGGTCGGCTTTAACATCCGGCCGGGCGGCTACCTGCCGAACGGGCATGGGTAATTTTACCTCGACAACATCGCCCTTTTGCCAGGTGCGGTCAAGGATGGCGTACCCTTTTTCGGTCTGGTAGGGGACGGATTTTCCGTTGAGTAATAATTCCGGTTTTGCTGCGTCCGCGTCGGTAAACCGGTACAGTCTGCCCGGTACGGGTACATTTCCTGCCCAGCCGGGAATGCGGATATGCAGGGCGTAGGCCACTTTTTTAGCGGGGTTGGCCGTAATTTTTACGTTGCCTTCCCAGGGGTAGTTCGTTTCCACCCGGAGCGGTACGGCCGTTTTGCCCATCGGGATGGTGGTATTACTGGCCACGAACAGGTTGACCCAGATGCCCTGCGCTGATTGCCCGTAGACATACTCCCCCAGCGAAGCAACCAGCCGGGCGATATTGGACGGACAGCAGGCCGTACCGAACCACTCGCTGCGGGCATTATTACCTACCGACGACAGCGGGTTGCCGTAGAAAAACCGGTCACCACTCAGGCTCAGTCCATCCAGGGCACCGTTGTACAGGCTCCGTTCCAGCACGTCGATGTATTTGCTTTCGCCGGTGAGCAGGTTCATGCGCTGATTCCAGAACACCATGCCTACCGACGCGCAGGTTTCGCAATAGGCCGATGCGTTGGGCAGGTCGAAATCGTCCGAAAATCCTTCGTTCTGCCCCGACGAACCAATGCCACCCGTGAGGTACATATTCCGGTGAACCACGTCTTCCCAAACGCTGGTCATGGCGCCGAGATAACCGGGGTCGTTGGTGGCGGCTGCTACGTCGGCGGCACCCGTGTACTGGTACATGGCCCGCACGGCGTGGCCGGTAATTTCTTTCTGGTCTTTTACCGGTACGTCGTCCTGGCAGTATTTAGGGTCTTTCCACTGGTCCCAGATTTTTCCCTTCCCGTAGCCATGCCCCCGCTGTTGCAGAAACCAGTCGGCCAGCTTCAGGTATCGGTCCTGTTTTGTCTGGTGATAGAGCCGCATCAGGGCCAGTTCAATTTCCTGGTGCCCGCTCACCCAGTGCCGGTTCGGAATCCGAAAGGTTGAGTCGATATGGTCGGCAAAGCGGATGGCTACGTCCAGCAGTTTCCGTTTGCCGGTGGTGTTGTAATAGGCTACGGCGGCTTCCATGAGGTGCCCGGCGCAGTAGTCCTCGTGCTTTTCCATGTCGGTCCAGCGTTTGTCGAGGCCCGTCAGGGTGTAGTAGGTGTTCAGGTAGCCGTCGGGCAGTTGGGCAGCCGCAATCCTATCAATCCAGGCGTCGGCTTTTTGCTCGATGGCGGCATCGGGATGGTTTTTGAGCGAATAGGCTATCGCTTCCAGGGCTTTGTACACATCGCTGTCGTCATAGTAAATCCCTTCGTGCGTGGTGTTATCCGTCGCTCCGGCTAGTTTCCGGGCTACTTTCTCGAAGTTGCGAATGCGGCCCGTTTTATCTTCGGTCTGCACAATGCAGGCGTTCAGCGTAGCCGTGGCTACCTTGTCCATTTTAGGCTTCCAAAACTGGTCGGTAATGGTTACCTGCGAAAACCGGACGGGTTCAAAGCGCTGAACCAGTAGCTGAGCCTGTGCGGGAAGCACGGCGGTGATAAACAGGGCAACAAAACAGCGTAATCGGGTGGTAGTCATAGGTGTACTGGTAGAAATTTTGTCCTGTCAGTACACCTTCCCGTATAACCCAACCGGAACGTATGCCGAAGAGGATGCGGGAAGACGATTAAGAACAGATTAGAAAATAGGGATGAAATAAAACGTTAACGGCAATTCCGGTATTTTTGGTTTTTAGTTGAGCTTGTTTCGACTCCTGATCACGGCGAAATTGAGGTTTTCCAGCAAGCATGGGGGTAGCCTGCCAAGCTGGTCAACCGTTTCTTGGTTATGGTCTTCGGCTCTCCATATCTTTTCTCAAGAACACCGGAACCAATGACTACTATTTTTACTAAATCCTTGTGCACGGCGCTGATAACCATCGCTATGCTTACTTCATGCAGCCGTCCGGTTGCTTATTTTCAGCGCGGACCCATTACCTTATCCACTCAATCCAACGCACAGATTGTGGTGCTGGCAACCCCTGATCAATACCCCGCCGAACCAATTCAGTCGCTTAGTCAAACGAGTGCCGTAACTGGTCAGCCTGAAGCTTACGTTCGGAAAGATACCAGATTATCGACCTCCAAAACCCTGAGCAAGCGGATGATTCGGACGGTACTAACCTCAACGGCTGGAATACGGAGTTCCGATGCGATTCGTGCTCCCTACAAAGTGAGCGGCATCGAGCGGCTATTGCTGAAGAAAATGAATAAAAAAATCAGCAAACAACTGGCCCCCAATCATCCCGAAAAAGCGTTGGTAAACAAAGGGAAGCTGTTTGGTAGTCTCGTTTTACTGATAGCCGGTCTGTTAATGCTGATTTTAGGTACTGGAACGCTTGCCTTCATTGGCCTGATTGTAGGGCTGGTTGGTGCTTTGGGCGTACTGGTGAGTGTACTTGGCATTGATTCCTAGCCAGGTTTACCTGTTGCCGCACCAAACGGAATGAGGTGCCGGAAGACTCAGGTTTCTGGTGCTTCGTCGGGCTAACGGGTTACTGCAAAATCCTGCAAGCTGTAAGTAGCCCTACCGTTCTGCTCGTTGTAAGTAGGAAGTTTTAGGGCATCACTTTGTTTTCGACGTGATTCATGGGGATTCATCCGGTCAACACCCGAACTGAAAACCATAAACCGAAAACCATAAACCAATGCAGGTTGAAGCCGCTATTGCCACCGGAAACGGACGTTTTGATATTGACATAATCGAGGTAGGTGAGCCGCAGGGCGACGAAGTATTGGTGGAACTGAAGGCCGCCGGTATCTGCCATACGGACTATGATTCGCTGTCCTGGGGGAAACCCATTGTGATGGGCCACGAAGGAGCGGGCCTCGTTCGGAGTGTGGGGCCGCTGGTTCGGAAGGTGAAGCCGGGGGATGCGGTTATCCTCAACTGGGCCATACCCTGCGGTCACTGTTTCCAGTGCCTGGAAGGAAACCAGCATATCTGTGAGATTAACTCACCGGTTACGGCTGGCAATAAAGTCAGTGGGGGCCATGCCGCCCTGGAGCGTACAACCTACAAAGGCCAGCCCATCGAACGGTCGTTTAGCCTCGGCACCATGTCGGGGGCTACCGTGGTGCGGGAAGCAGCTGTGGTAAAAACAAACGTCCCCATACCTTTCTCGTCGGCGGCTATTGTGGGCTGTGGCGTCATGACGGGCGTGGGGTCGGTGGTCAATGCGGCCCGGGTAAAACCCGGTCGATCGGTGGTGGTGGTCGGGACGGGGGGCGTGGGCCTGAATGTGATTCAGGGTGCCCGCATTGCCGGTGCCGGGATGATTATTGCTGTGGATGTGAACCCAGCCCGACTGGAGATGGCCACCCGGTACGGAGCCACCCACACCCTGCTGGCTGACCAGGCCGACAAGGGTCTGACGCAGTCGGTCATCGCCGTAAAACAGCTAACGGGTGGCCGGGGAGCCGATTATGCGTTTGAATGTACGGCCATTCCCGAATTGGGCGCAGTGCCGCTGGCCATGGTTCGGAACGCGGGGGTGGCCTGTCAGGTGAGTGGTATCGAGCAGGAAATCAGCATCGACATGACCCTCTTCGAGTGGGATAAAATCTACATAAATCCCCTGTACGGTAAATGCCGTCCGGAAATTGACATCCCCATTCTACTGAATCTCTACCAGAAAGGCGACCTGCTATTGGATGAACTGGTGACCCGGACGTATTCATTGAACCAGTTAAACGAAGCCTTCGACGATATGCTCAATGGGCGTAATGCCAAAGGCGTACTTGTTTTCTGATGGATAACCCGTTCCGAACCATCGAACTATCCGACCCTGCTTATGAGCACGACGGGTTGCGCTATATCACGGTGAAAACGCCCAATCTGGCGGGTAGGGGAGATATTACCGTCTGGTTACCGGCCCCTGAATTGATGGGGACGGAACCATTGCCACTCGTCATACTCCTGCACGGCGTGTACGGCAGTCACTGGTGCTGGTCGCTGAAAGGTGGTGCCCACCGAACCGCCGACCGGCTGGTGCGGACAGCGCAAATCCGCCCGATGGTGCTGGCCATGCCGTCTGACGGACTTTGGGGAGATGGCAGTGGCTACCTGCCGCACAACGGGCGTACCTTCGACCGCTGGATTGTGGACGATGTGCCGAAGGCAGTCGCCGAAGTTTTGCCCGAAAATCGACGGTCTGGCTTTCCATCTCAGCAATTTATTGCGGGTTTGTCGATGGGCGGATTCGGTGCGTTGCGACTGGCGGCCAAGTACCCTGACCAGTTCGGGGCGGTGCATGGCCTGTCGTCCATTACCGACCTGAACCAGATGCCGCTTTTTGCGGAAGAACCGCTCCGCGAATACCGGCAACCGGACCCCACCGACGAATCGGTACTGGCGCTGATGGTGCAAAACCGGGACCGGCTACCACCCATTCAGTTCGACTGCGGTACGGACGACCTGCTCATTGAACACAATCGAACCCTGCACCGGGCGTTGACGGAGCAGGGCATTCCCCACCAGTACACCGAATATCCGGGTGGGCACGAGTGGCCCTACTGGCAGGAACACCTGACCGACGCACTGCTGTTTTTTAATCGGTGGATGGGGTAATTTTATAGCCGGTTAATGGTTAGCCAGTTTAGTCAGGTAGTTACCAAAAGGCACACCAAGAATAAAAACTCGTTTTATGACACCCACCCAAGTCACTACTACCACTGCTGAACCCGGATTACTGTCGCGGGCCTGGCTGGTGGTGGGGCTGCTTTTCATCGTGGGCATGCTGAACTACCTCGACCGGGTCATGATCACCACCATGCGCGGTTCCATTGTGGAGGCTATTCCCATGACCGATACCCAGTTTGGGTTACTAACGGCGGTGTTTTTATGGACCTACGGACTATTGAGCCCGATGGCGGGTTTTCTGGCGGACCGGTTCAGCCGAAGCCGGGTCATTATTGGCAGTCTCTTCATCTGGTCGGCCGTTACCCTACTGACTGCCTATTCCACAACCTTCGGCGAGTTGCTGGTAACGCGCCTGTTGATGGGCGTAAGCGAAGCCTGCTACATTCCGGCCGCGCTGGCCCTGATTGTCGATTATCACCGCGGCAGCACCCGTTCGCTGGCAACGGGCATTCACATTGGCGGGATGATGCTGGGGCAGAGCCTGGGGTTCGTGGGTGGCTGGCTGGCGCAGGACAATACCTGGAACAGTCCCTTTCGGATTTTTGGCATTGTGGGCATTGCGTATGCCCTGATACTGGTTTTCTTCTTGAACGATGCGCCGTTGAGTCCGGTGTCCGCCGTTTCGGACACACCAAAAAACAGCGTTCATTTTGCATCGGCAGTGAAAAATCTGTTCAGTCGCGGAACATTCGTGCTGGCCCTGCTCTTCTGGGGTTTTTTGGGGATGGTGGGCTGGCTTGTTATCGGCTGGTTGCCTACTTATTACCAGGAACACTTTCAACTGTCGCAGGCAGAAGCGGGTCTGTACGCCACGGGGTACGTTCAGACAACGGCCCTGGTTGGGGTATTGCTGGGGGGCGCGCTGGCCGACCGCTGGAGTCGGACCAATCCCCGCGCCCGGCTGCTGTTACCCGCCATTGGCCTGTTGATAGCCGCGCCCAGTGTTTTTCTGGCCAGTGTAACGACTGTATTGCCAATCGCCATCATCGGCTTTGTGGTCTACGCCTTCACCCGCATGTTCAGCGATGCCAACATGATGCCCATTCTCTGCCTGGTGACCGACGAGCGGTACCGGGCAACGGGGTACGGAATCCTCAATTTATTCAGTTGTATTGTGGGCGGAGTGGGTATTTACGCGGGTGGGGTGCTCCGGGACCGGCACATCGACGTAAGTAGTCTGTTTCAGGTTGCCGCCGTCCTGATGGTGGTGTGTGCCGGTATCCTGTATCGCATCCGCCCCAAGCCGGAAACGGCAGGCGTAGTATAGGGGCGGGGTATGGGAGTTTATTGCCCAGATAGGGCCTCATAAAACGTGCGATTTCTGTCATTCCGACGACAGGAGGAATCTCAAGTGGGATGCCTGAGATTCCTCCTGTCGTCGGAATGACAAAGAATAATCAAAGCTTTACGTTACTGTGTAGTGAGTGGTAAAAAATACCTGAAATCCCGGCGGCAGTTTTTACGTAAAACATTGGCGGGCGTGGCGGGAACAGCCCTGTTACCTGGTTCATCCAGCGCGGCACCCGGCGTCGTTACGCCTGGCCCCGGGAGTGATGCTGCGGCAGGGGTACCGAATCCGGTTGTCGGGATGCACCGCAACCTGTTCAATGGGGATACCTGCGTTTATTTTTACAATCCTGAATTGTGGCTGCCCGAGGATGTTACTCTGAAAACGGTAACCAACACCCGAACGGGTAAGCTGAACGCCAAACCCAAGCCCGAAGGAGGACCGTTTTCTGCAAAGGCTATTCACCGCTACGTAGCGATGCTGGCAGGCTCAGGCATCGACACATTTGTTATCAACGCCAATGCATCCCGGGCCTGGTACCCCAGCCGCACCATGCCGAGTATTCTGGATGGCTATAAGCGGGGCGACCGGGATTTCTTTCGTGGTCACGCCGTTTGTGTGGGGGCTAAGAAACCGGCCGAAGAAGAAGCGTTTATCGATTCGATTATGCCGTTCATGAATCAGTATCAGGACTTGCTCGATGTCGGGGTAGACTGGCTGGCAGAAACGACTGTCGCCTGTCGGGAACAGAAAATTGCCCCCTGGGTCAGCATCCGCATGAACGATATGCACGGTTCGACCAACGCAGCGGGCAGTTTTTACAACGTACCCCTGCTCAAACAGCCCGAAATGCGACTCAAAAACTATTCGTATGGGCTGTATAATCTGCCAACCCGGCAGGGACTTAATTATGAGAAGCAGGAAGTCCGTGACTTTATGTTCGCCCAAATTCGGGAGGTTGTCGAGGAGTATGACTTCGACGGGCTGGAACTGGACTGGTGGCGAAATCCGCTCTGCTGCGAACCCAATGCGTCGGCCCAAACGCTCGCCATGATGACCGACTGGTTTCGTCAGATTCGCGCCCTGACGGAACGGCAGGCCAAAAAGAACGGGCGACCCTATCCGTTGGGGCTGCACATACCGGGTCGGCTGGGTATCCTGAAAAGCATCGGGCTGGACGTTGTAACCCTCTGCCAGGAAGGAATTATCGACTTTATCAGCCCGTCGGGGTTCTGGTGTACGACCTGGGATATGCCCCACGACGCGCTTCGGGCGCAGGTTGGAAACCGGGTGGCTATCTACGGTGTCATTGAAGACGGGGTAAATAATCTGCCGACGATGGACCCTGTACGCGACCAGACCCTGCCGATGCGCTACCTGTCGGCCAGCCCTGAACTGATGCGGGGCAATGCCGCCGGGAAACTGGCCATGGGAGCTGATGGTATCGAATGGTTCAACTTTTACAGTACAGACGCACCCCGCCTACCGGACCTGCGAGCCGATTATTCGTCGATGCGGGACATCGATAAACTGGATTCGTTGCGGGGGCAACCCAAACACTACTCCTTTGGTATTGGCGGGCGGAATTCAAATATGATTCCCTATGATTTACCGGCTCAACTCCCGGTGACCCTGGAATTTAATGCGCACCACGCCTTCACCGTCGCGATGTGCGCCGAACCAGACTCATCGGGGCTGGCACTGACCATTCAGATTATCACCAGCGCAGCCGACGACGTGACCATTTTAGCCGTTTCCTTCAATGGCACCTGGCCCCTGACAAAGCGTGACTGTGTCGAAAAACTCCTTTTCCCCTGCGGACCGCTTACGCATTTTACCAAAGAACACGTCGGGTATAATTACCACTTTCCCGTGGCATTGATACGGGACGGCTGGAATGAAATTGTGGTAGAAAATGCGGGTAAACAACCCATAACCGTGTCTTGTATTGAATTAGGGATAGCCTAGCCGAAATGCCGCTGATTCATTATCAAAACTACCCGCCTTTTGTCCGTTAATCGGTTAATTTGCGGTAATAATAGGAACGGGTCAATAAGGAATAGCTGACCAGCGAAATGACAACCACCATTTTTGATTCACCCCTCGGCCTGGTTCGGATTACCGGCGATGCCGAGGGCATTGCTAAGATTTCCTGCACGGATACCCCTACGTACAGCGAGATACTGGATATGTCGCCCGATAGCCTGCTCGATAACCCGGTTCGGCAGGCGGTCGAACAACTGATGGCCTATTTTGCCGGGACGCGTCAAACGTTCGATTTTCGACTCAATCCCGTAGGGACGACCTTCCAGCAAACCGTTTGGCGGGCGTTACTCGATGTACCGTTCGGCACCACCGTATCATACCTGGCTCTGTCCCGGCAGATTGGCGACGAAAAAGCGATTCGGGCCGTGGCGGCTGCCAATGGCCGTAACCCCCTCTGGATTGTGGCGCCCTGCCACCGCATCATCGGCTCCGACGGCTCACTGACGGGCTATGCCGGTGGGCTCTGGCGCAAGCAGTGGCTGCTGGAGCACGAAGGTGCCTTCGCCCGGTCAACGCAGCTATCCTTGTTTTAACACGGTATGTTTGGCCCATCCTAACAGAAAAACCTGCTGACTCACTCATTGACCGATTCCCGCATAACGGGGGAGTAGTTTTCGGTGGTCGTGCCCATATCGACCGAGACAATGTAAGCGCGTCCGCCTTCCCGTTCGATGGCTTCGGCAACCTGTTCGGCATTTTTGGGGGCGTAGGCAAACATGCAGCCTCCCCCACCCGAACCGTTTATTTTGCCGCCCAACGCCCCGGCTCCCAGGGCGGCATCGAGCATCCGGTCAATTTTTGGGGTCGAAATGCGCTGGGCATCGCGCAGATTGGCGTGGTGTTCGGTGAGTAACCGCCCGAACTGCGCATCGTCCAGCGGTAAATCATCAGTTGCCCGGAGCAACGTGAGGGCTTCCCGCAGCAGATCCCGGTTGGCCAGTGTTCCTTTCAGCAGGATATAATCGTCTTTTGGCAGGATATCCCGGTATTCTGAAATCGCCGTGATGGGCGTGGTTTGCAGAGAGAAAGCGGGAGTAAGTTCGGTCAACTGTTTGGCAATCCGTAACATACCGTATTTTACCCGGCCCAGAATACCAATGGTGTCTTTGGGGTCCTGCGAATTTCCGAGCACGAACGTACCGAGGGTCGGGTGGTAGGTTTCGAGGTGAATGGCGGGTTGTGATTCCAGGTAGATGACACCGCCGACGGCGGTTGAATAGTGGTCCATCATGCCACCCGGTTCGCCAAACTCCAGCACCTCGGCCCGGTAGGCCAGTTCGGCCAGTTGTTCGGGGGGGAGCTGCTGTGGGTTGTCGGCCAGTTGGGTTAGCACGCTGAGCCAGGTAATCAGCAGGGCCGACGAACTCGACGTACCCGCATTGATGGGGATATTTCCCCGCACCTCGCCGTCAATACCCGCACTGAACCGAAACCCGGTGCGGGCCAGTACGTTGATGGCACTGCGGAAGTAGTCGCGGTCGTGCTGGTAGGGGAGTGGTAACGCAGTCAGATCAAACTGTTCGGAGTGACTAATATCCGGCAGGTTCAGATGAACCCGCTGTCCGGCCGTACGTACGGCGGTGATCTGAATGCGGCAGGAGATAGCGGCCGCAATGACGGGCAGACCCAGGTAGTCCTGATGTTCGCCGAATAGACAGATGCGGCCGGGTGTCGATGCCGTAATGGCGGGGTTAATCATGGGGGTTGAAATGCGCTAAATGGACGACGAACATACACTCTTTACCGCAAATGGCCGTGTCTCATCAGGGATTCGGGCGTTTAAGCGCAGCATGACTGATGAGACACGATTCGATTTGGTAATACAACAGATCCTCAAATGAGTTGGAACATGAGCAGGAAGGCAGTTTTACGGCGCCCCTCCAGCTTTGATAGCGAACGAGCTGTTACTGCTTATTTCACCCGTTTGGCAACCGCGTCGAAGTTGTACACCTCCCCTTTGAGGGTATCCGCATCCACCTTCGTCAGGTTTAATGTTAAATCGGCCGCCTGGGGCGAATCAAAGGAGATGGCCAGTTTGTCGCCGTTCTCCTCTATTTTAGTAATGGCCATTTTGGGCTTGGTGGCATCGACCGCATCCGTCAGTTCGCCGGTGAGTTTGCCATCTTTCCGAACCAGATCGGTTACCAGTTTCACATCGCCATTGGGGGTTCCGGCAATCGAAATTTCCCATTTCCCGGCAAAAAAGTCAGTGGTTGGAGTGGTTTGTGAAAAGCCGTTACTGGCAATGCCCAGGAATAAAACGACGAAAAGCATACCGATTTTTTTCATTGTTGTACGAGATTTAGAATGAGATTTTAGTGACTTACCTACCGTAAATCCGGGTCAAGTTAACGCCTTATTCACAGTTTTGGGTCGTCGCTGTTTATTTTGTGATGGCGTGGCAAGCTATATCCGGGAATTAACTTTCCGGACAGGTAAACCGGAGAAGCGGGAACGGTTCGTTTCAGCCCGTTCAGTGATTGATTTGACCGGTGTGTAACCTTACTGGGTAACTAATCACGTTGTAACCGGTACCAACTGTAGCCATAGCCTGCCAGCGGAACCTGGTATACGCCGTTAGCGCCTGCCCGACTGGTCTTGTTGGTCGTCAGGCTAACCAGTGAACTGCCGGATTTCAGGCCCGTCGTTAGCTGGCATTGCTGGGGTTCGGAACTGAAATTATGAACCATGACTAATGATTTCCCTTTCCAGCTATACTGAATAGCCAGCACATGCTCTGAACCCGTGTCCAGCAGTTTCCACTTTCCCCAGCCAATTTCGGGACACTGTTTTCGGAGGTGAGCGAACCGGGTAATCTGGTTCAGTAAAGACGTTGAATCTGCCTGTTGAGCGGCCACATTCACCACCGGATACCGGTAGGGGCCCCGGCTAATGACGGGCCGCACTGGTTTTGCCGCTTCCGAAAAGCCGCCATTGAGTCCACCCGACCATTGCATGGGCGTTCGGATAGACAGGCGCTCCTTCAGGGACAGGTCGTCGCCCATACCGATTTCCTCTCCGTATCGGATAACGGGCATGCCGGGCAACGAGAATAGCAGACTATAAGCCATTTCGACCAGACGGGGGTCGCCCAGCATGGGAGCCAGTCGGCGACGAATGCCCCGGTCGTAGAGTTGCATGGTTGTATCGGCCCCCATGCGGTCGTATACTTTACGCCGTTCCGAATCGCTCAGCCTACCCAGATCAATTTCATCGTGGTTTCGCAGGAAATGCGCCCATTGCGCCGTAGGGGGTATGTCTTTGGTATCCTCCAGGGCTTTTCGCAGTAGCTTAGTTTCGCCGGTAGCCAGGGCGTAGAACAGGTGCTGATTGGCAAAAAAGTTGAACATCGTCTGCATGTTCTGCCCATCTTTCCCAAAATAAGGTTTCTGTTCGTCGGGGGCAACATTGGCTTCCCCCAGCAGGATAGCATCCCGTTTGTGCCACTGAATGTACTGATGCAACTGGGTAATTATATCAAACTGGTGTTCCGGATTTTCCGGGTCAAAATCGGGAGTGGCTATTTCAATCAGGAAGGGTACCGCATCTACCCGAAAGCCAGCAACGCCTTTATCCAGCCAATGCCGGATAATTTTTCGCATCTCCCGCTGCACGGCCGGATTCTGCATATTCAGGTCGGGCTGGAAGTCGTAGAAGCGGTGGTAGAAATAGTCACCGGCCTGTTTATCGAAGGACCAGACTTGTTTTTGCACCCCCGGAAATACCATCCCTTTATCCCATTTTTTGGGCCTTTCCTTTGACCAGACGTACCAGGAGCGATAGGGCGAATCGGCCCGTTTTCGGGCCTGCTGAAACCACGGATGCTGGTCGGAGGTATGGTTCGTAACCAGATCCATAATGACCCGCATACCCTGCTGGCTGGCCTGCTTCATGAAAGTGTCGAAATCCTGATCCGTTCCCAGGCGCGAATCGACGCTATAAAAATCGGCGATGTCGTACCCGTCGTCTCTATTGGGCGTTGGTTGAAAAGGCGCCAGCCAGATCGTTTCAACACCCAGTTTCTTCAGGTAACCGAGTTGATTGGTGAGGCCTCTAAAATCACCAACACCATCCTTATTGGAGTCTTTGAAAACCTCCACGTCTACACTATAAACAAGGCTGTTTTTGTACCAGAGCTCTTCAATAAAGTCGGTTGGCGTTGGAGTGGGGGGTGTTTCCTTCGATTGTGTTTCGGCAGTATCCTGCTGGCAGGCTGTCAAAAAGAGGGCTAATAAAAGCAGGGGGAGTTTTTTCATGAATGCCATGGGTGTTCCTGCACCACCAACATATGGGCAAATCACTCTGTTTGATGAAGCTCCTATTCCCGATTGTACGGCCTGCTTTTTTAGAAGTAACTTATAAAATATAGGAATAAAACAGAAAGTTTTGTCCTTCGCCAATCATTTAGCCTGCATGAAAAGTTAGAGGAAAATGGACAAAGAAGCTATCCATCTGGGCGATTGGCATCGCCTGTTAATTGGTGAAGCCCCGGTGGAGTTTTTGCTGGAGGTATTCATCCGTACTACGTTTATCTACCTGGCTGTGCTGGTGGTGATGCGCCTGCTTGGCAAGCGCATGAACGCGCAGCTTACCAATCTGGAACTGGCCGTGATGCTCACCATGGGCGCCATTATTTCTCCTGCCATGCAGCTACCGGACCGGGGCCTGCTGGCGGGGGTGCTAGCCCTCCTGTGCTCGCTTACTTTTTTAAGAGGCACCAACTGGCTTGGATTCAAGAGTAGTAAAGCGGAAAAAATAATTCAGGGAACCGAAACGGTAGTGGTTAGAGATGGGATCATTCAGCTCGATGCCATGGCCAGAAATCGGCTGTCGCACCAGCAGATTTACGCTGCGCTACGGGCAGACAAGGTCTATAACTTGGGTATGGTGAAGCGAATGTATCTGGAGGCTTACGGGATGTTCAGCATTTATCAGGGTAGGGAGAACAAGCCGGGTTTATCCATACTACCCCTCCCCGACACCGAGATTCGTTCCATTCAGTTACACCCTGATAGCAGCACCCTTGCCTGTACCAATTGTGGTCATACGGTTCTGGCAGAACCCGAACAGCAGCCCTGTTCCGTTTGCCAGGCCAATGAATGGGTAGACGCAATTTTATAAATCAAACATGGATAAGGAAGCTATTCATTTATACGACTGGGCCCGGATTCTGATTGGTCAGGTTCCAGGTCAGTTTTATATCGAAATCCTGATACGAACGGCTTTCATTTACCTGCTGCTGGTTGTTTCTATGCGGTTAATGGGTCGGCGTATGGCTTCCAAATTGAGTCGGAATGAAATGGTAGCCATGGTTTCACTCGCGGCTGCTGTTGGGGTGCCAATTCTGGATGCACAGCGCGGGCTGTTACCCATACTGATCATTGCGGTGGTCGTGGTATTTACCCAGCGGCTTGTTTCCTACTGGGCTGCCAGAAACCAGAAATTTGAAGGAATATCGCAGGATATACTGAGTACGCTGGTGGAGAACTCCGTTATGCAACTGGCTACCATGGAAAATGCACAGATTACCCGTGAGTTGCTTTTTGCGGTGCTGCGATCAAAAGGCATGACGCATTTAGGGCACGTTAAGCGGCTGTATATGGAAGCTAATGGTTCGTTTACCCTAATTGAAGAACTGGAGCCGAAACCAGGCCTTTCGATACTGCCTGAATGGGATGCTGAGTTTATCCGTCAGCAGCCTCAGGCACCGGAGCAGTCCGTTTGCTACCATTGTGGTAAGGCACGCTCACCATCTGGCGCTCACCGCGACGAGTGTAGCAACTGCGGGCATGATGAATGGGTTTCTGCGCTGAAATAAATAAGCCCGTTACCCCCGCTAGCCTGCTTAATAATGAAGGCTAGCGGGGGTAACGGGCTTGTTTCCGCATCGGAAAGGGATTTACGAAACCGTGCCTCCATTCCAGACCGCGTCGGGTGGGGCAATGAGGGCCAGTTTACCGTCGCGGTCTTCGGCCATCAGAATCATCCCCTGCGACTCATGGCCCATCATCTTGCGGGGAGCCAGGTTGGCCAGAAAGGTTACCTGTTTGCCAATAATTTCCTCAGGGGTGAAGTGTTTGGCAATACCGCTCAGAATCTGCCGCCCGCCCAGTCCGTCGTCTACTGTCAACTTCAGGAGTTTATCGCTTTTGGGTACGCGCTCGGCTTCGGTGATGGTACCGATACGAATGTCCATTTTAGCAAAATCATCGTAAGTAATCTCATCCCGAACAGCCGGAACGGCTTTGGTTTCCAGCTCATTCATACGTTTGGCATCCAGTAATTTCTGAATCTGTCTGTTTATTTCGTCGTCTTCAATTTTGGCAAAAAGCAGGTCGGCGGGTCCGGTTGGAGCCTTTCCCAGGGCGTGGCCTTCGATCAGGAGGTCGGCGCGGCCCGCGTTCGTCCAGTCAAAATCTTCCGTGATGTTGAGTTGGGTGCGTAGCTTCTCCGCCGTAAATGGCAGGAAGGGTTCACAAACAATGCTCAGGTTGGCCGAGATTTGCAGGGCTATGTTCAGGATGGTATTTGCCCGGAGCGGGTCCGTTTTGATGGCTTTCCACGGTTCGGTTTCGGCCAGGTATTTATTCCCCAGTCGCGCCAGGTCGAGCAGGTAGCCCAACGCTTCACGAAACCGGTACTGTCTGATAGATTGCCCGATGCGGTCGGGAAACAGCACCAGTTCATCCAGTACCTGCTGGTCATAGGCTGTCAGTTCACCAAGCACCGGAACGTGGCCTTCCGTCATTTTATGGGTCAGCACCACGGCCCGGTTCACGAAATTGCCGAAAATCCCAACCAGTTCGGCGTTGTTCCGCGTCTGGAAATCTTTCCACGTAAACTCGCTGTCTTTGGTTTCGGGGGCGTTGGCTGCCAGCACATACCGCAATACGTCCTGTTTGTCGGGCATTTCCTCCAGGTACTCGTGCAGCCAGACCGCCCAGTTGCGCGAGGTGCTGATTTTGTCCCCTTCCAGGTTCATGAACTCATTGGCGGGTACATTGTCGGCCAGGATAAAGCTACCCTCGGCCATGAGCATGGCGGGGAAGATGATGCAGTGAAAGACGATATTGTCTTTGCCGATGAAATGGACCAGTTTTGTGTGTTGGTCGCGCCAGTATAACTCCCAATCCTTCCCCTGTTCGGCAGCCCATTCTTTCGTCATGGAAATGTAGCCGATGGGCGCGTCGAACCAGACGTACAGTACTTTACCGTCGGCATTGGGCAACGGCACGTTAATACCCCAATCCAAATCGCGGGTCATGGCGCGGGGGCGCAACCCCTCTTTTAACCACGACTGGCATTGACCCGACACGTTGGTTTTCCATTCGGGATGGCTGTTAACGTATTGCTCAATGGCGGGCTGCATCCGGTCGAGGGGCAGGAACCAGTTTTTGGTCGAACGCATCACCGGTTTTGAGCCGGAGAGTGTGGAGTGTGGTTCAATCAGCTCCGTTGGGCTGAGGGCCGTGCCGCAGCGTTCGCACTGGTCGCCATAGGCATTCGGGTTGCCACAAACGGGGCAGGTACCCACAATGTAGCGGTCAGCCAGAAACTGATTGGCTACTTCGTCGTAGTACTGCTCGGTCACCTCCTCATCGAAATCGCCTTTTTCATAGAGCTTCAGGAAAAACTCCTGCGACGTGTCGTGGTGAACCGGGCTGGACGTCCGCGAATAAATATCGAACGAGATACCGAACTGGCTGAACGACTCCTTTATCTGCCCGTAGTATTTATCGACAACTTCCTGGGGGGTAATGCCTTCTTTTTTCGCTTTAATGGTGATGGGTACGCCGTGCTCGTCGGTACCGCTGATAAAGGCGACGTCCTTACCCGTTGAGCGGAGGTAGCGTACGTAAATGTCGGCGGGCAGGTAGCATCCGGCCAGGTGCCCGATGTGAATGGGGCCATTGGCGTAGATAAGAGCCGCCGTAACGGTATAACGTTGGGGATTTTCCAGCATCGGGTTGATGTTCATAAGCTGAAGAGCAACGGGCAGCATGGGGTTATCGCTGACCGCAAATTTGGGCAAAATTAGCAATTCAGTCCCGAACCTTGTTATGTTTACACAAAGAGAACCGCCGGGCTGCCATGGAGAACAACATACCGAATACGAATAATTTCCTGAACTGGGTTGATATTAAAAACTTCAAGTCTATCAAAGACCTGCACTTGGACTGCAAGCGCGTGAACGTCTTCATCGGCAAGCCAAACGTCGGGAAATCAAATATTCTGGAAGGGTTGGGGTTGTTGGGGGCAGGGTACGATAAGGGGAAGTTGTTAAAAGGTTTAGCCAGATACCAAGACGTTAAAGATCTGTTCTGGGATTTTGATACTAGCAAATCTATAGAAGTTGCAAGCAACAGAAAAGTAGTAGCTGTTAGTCGTGGATTTGGATTAGTTGCTCATAATAATAATGAAATTGTAGGGAAGATAACCTCTTACGAAGTCGGTGGATTTGAGCCGGATGATTTTCAAGTGAACCTGGATGAAAGACGAAAGTTTGGCATGTTAACAGGTACAGCCAAAGCTCACCGAAGAATCAATGAAAATGGTTTTGCAAGTGAAAGTATACCTGACAATCCTGAAAGGAAGCGTTTATTTGAAGAAAAGCTGAAAGTCGTAAAAAAGTATGATTTTGCTAACGTAACGCAATTTGAAAATTTATTTCAGGACTTTTTACTACCCCCTGATGGAGCAAATCTTTACGCTGTGGTAAGAAGAAATAAAGAACTATGGGCCGACTTTGCTAGACTATTTACTGACCAAAAACTTGAATTAGTATTATTTGATTCTACACAAGAATTTTTGCTCCAGAAAAAAATAGAACATTACGTTTGGCAGTATCCATACTTCTCCATTGCCGATACTTTCCGGCGGTTCATGTTTTACATCACGGCCATCGAATCCAATAAAAACTCAGTCATCATTTTTGAAGAACCGGAAGTGCATTCCTTTCCACCCTACACGCAGGAAATGGCCTACCGGATGATATATGACGAGGATAATCAGTACTTTATCTCGACGCACAGCCCGTATATGCTGCATCCGTTCATTGAAAAAATGGATTACAAAGACCTGAACGTTTTCATTACCTACTACAAGGATTATCAGACTCATGTCAGGGCATTGACGGAAGAGGAGTTGACGGATATTCTGGACTACAGCACGAACGTATTTTTCAATCTTAACAAGTTCGAGCCTAATGCCTGATCGTATTCGCCTGTATCCCGAATGCCATGCAGACACGGCTCTTATCACCTATTTCAGTACAAACCCGCTGATAATTGAACATGCTGCCGGTATAAACGAGGTTTCGAAGGCGCTGGAAACCGTGAAGTCAGATGCGGTCACCTTAATTGGTATTATCGATAATGACAAACACAAACCCCGGTACCTGCGTACATTTCAGACGATTGAAGAGGCTGACAAAGTCTGCTTCCGGCACATACCGGAATCAAATCAGTATTTGATTGTTATTGACAAGGCTATCGAAACCTTTTTGCTCTGGAACGCCAATCAGGTTGATCTGAATCTGGCTGATTATGGGTTTGCTGCCGATGTTCGTATACTGGGTGCAAAGTTGAAAAGCCAATCCATCGAAACTGATTCTAACTACCTCCGCCTGCTCACTGATCTCCACACGCGTCAGGCACCCGGCTTCCTCACGCTCGAACGTATTCTGAATGATTTCATCCCAGTCAACTAACGCGGTTTTTATTACCGGAGCCACCGGGTTCGTCGGCTCCCACATTACCCGGCGGTATCTGGCCGATGGGTACGCGGTTTCGGCTTTGTACCGGCCAGCCAGTGGCTACGGATTGCTGGCCGATATGGCGGAACGCATTGATTGGCACGAGGGAGATGTCCTGGATATTCCGTCGCTCGAAGCCGCCATTGCTCCAAACTGCGACGTTATTCATGCGGCTGCGGTGGTCTCTTTCTTCCCCAAAGATCGCGACCGGATGGAGCATATCAATGTGGAAGGTACTGCTAACATCGTGAACGTGTGCCTGAAAGCGGGCGTGCGTAAACTGGGCTACGTTAGCTCGGTGGCGGCCATTGGCCGGCCAGTTGACAAACGTGGCAAACCGGATGAACCGATGACGCTCGACGAGGAGCAAAAGTGGGAAGAATCCCCCAATAATTCGGGGTATGCCATCACCAAGTACCAGGCCGAACTGGAAGTGTGGCGGGGGGTGGCCGAAGGACTGAATGCCGTAATGGTTAGTCCGTCGGTGGTATTGGGCGTGGGTGACTGGAGCCGCAGCAGCCTGCAACTCATTAAATATGTGTACGATGAGAAACCGTTTTATCCGGCAGGGCTGGTCAACTATGTGGATGTGCTGGACGTAGCGGATGTGGTAGCCGGGTTGATGCAGTCCAATATAACGGCTGAGCGCTACATCCTGAACGGGGGCACCATTCCCTACCGGTCTTTGTTAGAACAGATAGCCGGTGCCTTACATAAACGACCTCCCGGCATACGGGTTGCTCCGGCATTAACGCGGCTGTTATGGCCGCTGGAAGCCATGAGGGCCTGGGTAACGGGAACGAATCCCCTGATTACGCGGGAAACGGCCCGGTCATCGGGGGCGCTGTATCAGTACAACGGGCATAAGATAGAGCAGGTGCTTGATTTTCAGTACCGGACATTAAAAGACACATTGGGGCGGGTGTCGGACGCGTTTAATGAGGGGAAAGCGGGTTAGTAAATTTTCGGGCATTCGGTTGGTGTTTTGATTTTTTGAGTATATATTGAATGGCCAAAGGATAAATCGCGCCATTGGCGCGGCCCCTATCCGCCAAAACTTTTAAGGCAATAGCATGGAGCAAGAGTTCGAAGAACGAGAAGGCGATATCAAGGAAGCAATCCGGCGTTTTGAGCAAATGCTGGACCAACAGCAAAGCCAGTTTTTCGACCTGGATGTCTACGAGCAAATGGTTGAACATTACCTCAACCAGGGCAACCTAGACAAGGCATTTAAAGCCGCCGAATCCGGTCTGGAAAACTTTCCTTATGCGCTGGAGTTGATGCTCGACAAAGCCCAGATTCTGGCTAATTTTCAACGATTCGACGAGTCGCTGGATTTGCTGGAACGGGCTTCATTGTTTAATCCCGGTGACCTTGATGTGCCGTTCATGCAGGGTTCTGTACTGAACATGGCCGGGCGATACGAGGAATCTATTCAGGTGCTGGAAGAACTGCTGGACCGGACTGAAGATAAGGATGATATCCTGTTTCAGCTGGGACAGAGTTACCAGAACTGGGGGAAATTCGATGAAGCCATCACGCAATATAAAAAGTCGATTGCGCTGAACATTAACAACGAAAATGCCCTGTATGAACTGGCTTTCTGCCTGGACATTACGGGCGAACTGGAAAACAGTCTGTCGTATTATCAGCAGTTGATAGACGCAGACCCGTATTCCTACAATGCCTGGTACAACATCGGTATTGCATACAGCAAACTGGCGCGTTTTGCCGAAGCGGCCGAAGCCTACGATTACGCCGTTATTATCAAGTCTGATTTTGCGTCGGCGCACTTCAATCTGGGCAATACATACATGAACCTGGGTCTGTTCGAGAAGGCGGAAATTTGCTACCGGGAAACCCTGAAATACGAAGAAGCTACCGCCGATACGTATTGTCATCTGGGGGCTAGTCTGGAAAAACAGGACCGCGTTCCCGAAGCTATCAAGGAGTACCGCGAAGCCATCAAGATGGATGCGATGTGGGACGAAGCCTGGTATGGACTGGGCGTTTGTCTGAGCGAATCGGGCGAGTGGTATCAGGCCCTGCCTTTTCTGCAAAAGGCCGTAAAGCTGAACGACCAGAATGGGGAGTATTACATTGCCATTGCCGAAACGGAGTACAAAATCGGGAATGTGTTATCGAGCGTGGAGGCTTTCGAGAAGGCCGCCGAAGTAGATGCCGAAAACCCCGATGTGTACCTGACCTGGTCACTGGTACCGTTCGACCAGGGCGACTTCCTGCGGGCCAACGATATTATTCAGGCAGGTATAAATGATATGCCTGCCGATGCTGATTTGTATTATCGCTCGGCGGTTTATCTGATTCACGCCGGTCATTACCGCGAGGCTCTTATCCAACTGGAAGCGGCCCTCTCGCTGGATTACGACGCTCACGTGCAATTGTTTGAATTCTTCCCGGAACTGGAAAAGCAAAAGGCACTGTACAAGATTATTCAGCAGTATAAGAAAGAAGAAGAGGAAGGCGAGGAAGAATAAGCGCGTATGATCCTCCCAAAAAGAGAGCACCCATCCGGCCGGGCCGGATGGGTGCTCTCTTTTTGGGAAACCGGTTTAGTTAAGCCTGGCTACGGCTTTGACAATTTCGTTTTTATTCAAATAGGAATCGGGTATCTGGCTACCTGTCTGCTCTCGATAGCCATAGAACCATCGGTTAAATTTGGGGAGCGATGTAAACTTTTTGACGTTACCCGCGTCGTCCTCCACGTAGACTTTCCGGCCTATTTCACCCGGTACTTCATCAACCAGGAAATGGCGGTCTAAAACGCGGGTTGAGCCACTCGCTAACTGCCGATAGAGCCGATGGCCTGAGCGGAGAAAAATGGTGGAGTCTGCCCGGTCAGTAACGGACGTATCCGCACCAGCCAGTATCAGTCTATTGATTATAGACAGGCCTAGACGTTGCTGTGTAGCCTGACTGTTAGCGCGGTATATGAAGGTAGATCTTCCGTTGAACTGGAATCGTCCCGTCAGCAAGGTGCCGTCGGTCAGCAGGGCAGTACCATCGTGGTACTTATAGTCGATTGTCGGCGATTGGTTCACGAAAACATACGTTGTGTTGCTTGGCGTGAACTTTCCACTCTGTCCCCAGGAATGAGTGGCGATGAATAGTAGCGCGAAGAAAAGAGTCTGTTTCATAAGCGGATGTGATGGCTATTTTTCACTAAAATAAGTATAAAGTGATTGGATTGTGTCAAGTACTCAGTGTTTTAGAATGAGCCGGAAATTCGTCGGCACCCTCCTGGCGGATGGGACTACGTACCAATGGGTTTATTAATAAATTAACCCCTACGCCGACCTTGCCCTGCGCTATCAGCAAAATTCAAACGTGAACAGATCATGTTTTGTCTGTCACCCTTTATTGCATGGGCACGTTGCTGATGGTGATTTTACCGCACGGTAGCTATGGTCAACCGGTTGTCAATCCGGGCCGATTTCCTTAGCTGCTGTTTCGTTTGGCTGATTTGGTTGCTGCTGTTCGGCCAGTTTCTGTTTCAAATCGAACGTGCCTATCGGAAACATTAACAGAATATGGTTTTCATCGAAGGCGCGTTTGAGGGCCATTATGGCTTCACTTTGTGCAGACAAGGCACTGGTAGTAGCCGGATTAATCCAGAACCAAAGGATAAACTGAACGCTGTTATCACCAAAATTCCGGTAATGCAAATCGACGGATTTGTTCGGTATCAGAAACGGCAGGCTGGAAATAGTGGCTTTGGCTACCCGCTGAGCCGTTGCCAGATTATCCAGATAGGACACCCCGGCGGTTAGTTCGATGCGTCGCAGCCCCATCCGGGAGTAGTTGGTGATGGGTTTCTGAAACACGTCTTTACTCGGTATTTCGACCGTTTGCCCTTTTCCGTTATCAATCACGATGGAGCGTAGTTTGATATCCAGTACGTTGCCCATAAATCCGTTGGTTTCGACCAGGTCGCCCACCTGAACCGGGCGGGCCAGGGCAATCATCGTTCCCGAAATGAAGTTAGCTGTCAGGTCCTGAAAGGCAAAGCCAACGGCCAGTGCAATAACCCCGGCACCCGCCAGCAAGGAGGTCAGGGCTTTATCCAGCCCTAGTACACCCAACGCCACGAATAACCCCACGGCTATAATCAGCACGCGGATAAGTGCCCCCGACAGGTTTATCAACGAGGCATTGTGGCTGAACCGGTCAAATCCGCGCACGACCTGACGACTAATCAGACGGGCCAGAAACGTGAAGACGATCAGAATCAGAATAGCGACTGCCAGATTGGGTAAGTAACGAACGGCGGTACGAATCCAGGTGGTGAGTTCGGCGTAGATAAGACCGGTAGCCTGCGTAATATTCATGCTGACTGGTGAAATAGTAATTGTCCATAGAACGATACCAACCTGATTGTGTTTCATCAATAAGCCGATTGGCCGTACCTTTGCCCGCTACACAAACTCGATTAGTCGATGACACCTCCTGATGCCGTTTATCTCGATAACGCTGCCACTACCCAGCTTGACCCCGATGTGCTGGAAGCCATGATGCCACTCCTGACGGCGCAGTTTGGAAACCCATCCTCCATTCATAGCCATGGTCGGGCGGTGCGGACAGCCATCGAGAAAGCGCGAAAAACAGTAGCGTCGTTACTGAACACTTCCCCCGCCGAAATTTTCTTTACCTCGGGCGGGACCGAAGCCGATAATACGGCTATCCAGTGTAGTATCGAAACCTACGGACTAACACACGCTATTTCTTCACCACTGGAGCACCATGCCGTGCTGCATACCCTCCAGCACCTGGAAAAGCAGGGCAAAATACAATTGAGTCTGGTTGATATAGACGAGAAAGGCCGCGTAGATGTGGGGCATCTGGAAGCGCTGTTGACACAAAATTGGAGCGTTGGCGCAGCCCGCTCGCTGGTATCGTTAATGCACGGCAACAATGAAATCGGGAATCTGCTGGATCTGAATCGGGTGGGGGAGTTGTGCCGGTCATACGACGCTATTTTCCACTCCGACACGGTGCAGACGATGGGACACTTCCGGCATGATTTACAGAAGCTGCCGGTTGACTTTATCGTGGGCGCGGGCCACAAGTTTCACGGTCCCAAAGGCGTCGGGTTTTTGTACGTCAATGCCAGTAACGTAAAAATTCACCCCTATATCTACGGTGGTTCGCAGGAACGGAATATGCGGGGAGGCACCGAGAATGTATACGGTATCGTTGGGCTGGCGAAGGCGCTCGACATTGCGTACCGTGATATGGAAGCGCACCAGCAGCACATCACGGCACTGAAACGCCGGATGATTGAGCGGCTGGTCGAAAAAATGCCGGACGTACAATTTAACGGCGATTCGGCCGATATCGACAACAGCTTATACACCGTGTTGAACGTAAGTCTGCCCGCGTCGGACATCAGTGATATGCTCCTGTTTAGTCTGGATATTGCCAAGATTTCGGCGTCGGGCGGGTCGGCCTGTTCGAGTGGGTCCGATGTGGGTTCGCACGTATTGGCTGCGTTGCCCGGCCTGGACGCCAGTCGCGGCTACGTTCGCTTCTCGTTTGGTAAGTACAACACCACCGATGAAATTGACTACGCCGTCGATACGCTGGTGGGGTTGTATCAGAGAGAATTGGTGAAGTAGGGGCCTGATTTTACGGCTAAATTCCCCACCTTATCGGCCCGTTAGAACAGGCCCTGACCCAGGAGGTGCTCCAGTGAAAAGGGCTTGTTGTTCAGAATGAAGAAGTAAACTAAACCGGCCAGCACGACGTAACTGATAGCCAGCCATTTCTTTTTCTGGGCAAATTCAGCGGGGTTATGGTAGTAGTCGTAAATCATGGAAGTCGACAGGGCCATCACCATCAGGAAGAACGAGAACACCCCGAAATCTGTTCGGTAGATGCGTACCGACTGCATAAACCGGGCACCGGAAACGATATATAGTAACCAGGCAACAAAGCCAGCCCGGTACAGATAAACGCTGAGCCGCCGGTCGTTTTTGAGGTCGAAGATATCATCGGTGTATTTTTCAGACATGGCTTGTATACAGTTGGGCAGAAACGCTGCCTGAGTGAAAAGTAACGGTTCTTTTCCATAAACGCAAAAAAGACAATGATTGATTCACAACCAGTTGAAACGGTTCAGGCCTATAAAACAATGCAGGTAGAGCTAGCCCGCGTCGACGATGCTTTCCATTTTGAGGCAGTTGGAATGTCGGGGGTGACGCAGCACATCGATGCGGCTACCGATATTGGTGGGCACAACGCTGGCGCAAGGCCCATGGAAATGTTACTGATGGGACTGGCCGGGTGCTCGGCTATCGACATCGTGTTGATTCTGAAAAAACAAAAACAGGTCGTCGACGATTTTCGGATGAAAGTGGATGGCATGCGGGAGAAGGATGCCACGCCTTCGCCCTTCAAAAAAATTCACATTACTTACCTGTTTAAAGGGCAACTGGACCCGGAAAAAGTAAAACGGGCCATTGACCTGTCGATGGATAAATACTGCTCGGCAACGGCTCAGTTTCGCCCGTCAACCGATATTACGTACTCCTTTGAGATTAATTGATAAGGCAACAGGGATAATGTAGGATGACAGGCATTGATTACTCAGGCAGATTAGTTAGGTTATTTTTTTGTCATCCCGACGCAGGAGGGATCCCAAACATCAGGACAATAGAGATCCCTCCTGCGTCGGGATGACAAAAATAACTTGCTGTGTTTCCACTACCCTGCTTATTAGAAGCTATCTCCCATTGTTCATTTTACGGTGCCTATTAACCAAATCTTATGCAACAATACCACGACCTGCTCCGCCACATTCTTCAGCATGGCACCCGCAAAACCGACCGCACCGGCACCGGTACCATCAGTGTATTTGGCTACCAGATGCGCTTCGATTTACAGGCTGGTTTCCCGCTCCTGACGACCAAAAAAGTGCATACCCGCTCAATCATCCACGAGTTGCTATGGTTTATCAAGGGCGATACGAACATCAACTACCTGAAAGACAACGGCGTGTCAATCTGGGATGAGTGGGCCGACGAGAATGGCGACCTGGGTCCGGTATACGGCAAGCAGTGGCGTAGCTGGGCGGCTCCGAATGGGGTGGTCATTGACCAGTTGACCGATGTGCTGAACCAGCTCAAAAAAACGCCGGATTCGCGCCGGATGATTATATCGGCCTGGAACCCGGCCGATGTGCCGAATATGGCCTTACCCCCCTGTCATTTGCTGATGCAGTTTTATGTGGCCGATGGGAAACTGTCCTGCCAGCTTTACCAGCGCAGTGCGGACGTATTTTTGGGTGTACCCTTCAATATTGCCAGCTACGCCCTGCTCACGATGATGATTGCGCAGGAGTGCGGTTACACGGCCCACGAGTTCATCTGGACCGGTGGTGATACGCACCTGTACCTGAACCACCTGGAGCAGGTAGATACCCAGTTGGCCCGTCAGCCCCGCCCACTACCAGCGATGCGGTTAAACCCTGATGTGAAATCGGTTTTCGATTTTACGTATGCCGATTTTACGCTCGAAAACTACGAGCCATACCCGGCGATTAAAGCACCCGTGGCCGTATAGACAGGAGCAATGGAGTATTATAACCAGGTCTTCGACCAGACGTTTCCGGCGCAATGGATGGGTCAGGAATTTGAGGAGTGTACATTCCGAAAGCTGGATTTGTCCCGAACAGCGTTCACGAACGCCAACTTCGTCAACTGCCATTTTGAGGGTTGTAACTTAACGAGGGCCGAACTGAAAAACACGAAGTTATACGACGTCCGCTTTTCCGGCTGTAAACTGCCGCATGTCGATTTCAGCCCCTGCAATGCCTTTGGGTTTTACATCAGTTGTCAGGAATGCCAGCTTGATTACACCATTTTTATTGACCGCAAGCTGAAGAAAGCGCAGTTTGTCGACTGCTCCATCAAAGAAGCACAGTTCGTTAAGTGCGACCTGACCGGAACGGTTTTCAAGCACTGCAACCTGGAGCTAGCCCGGTTCGAGGGCAATAATCTGAGTCAGGCCGACTTCGCCAGTTCGTACAATCTGGAGCTGAATCCAGACGATAACAAAGTGAAAAAGGCCCGGTTCTCGCTGCACAACCTACCTGGCCTTTTGACCAAGTATGACCTTGTCATCAGTCAGTGAATGGATTGTTGGTGAGGTATATTGCGCGCACCCAGCCCGGCTCTCCTCATCGCTGCTGATTAACCAGTTTCTGGTATTCGTCCTCGACCATGTTTCGTTCAACACCGCCCCGATAAACGGCAAAGTAGTGCGATATTAAGCCAATGCTCCAACCAGTCATGGAAAAAAGCGGCCACGGAAAAGTCCACCTGAAATGGGCCGAAGAGAAGAAGGCGTAGCTACTTAAGGCTCATATAAGTCAGAAACCGGTATTGATAATCAGATACGTGCGCAGGTGTATTTTAAAACCAATGCGGGTTTTGGCCTGTTTCCACAGATAAGGATTACGGTTGGGGCAGTTGGGGTGAATTCCATCGACTTTTTGTTATTTTTAAAGGTTAATTGATTCCGATTGCCGGCTGATGGGATAAAGGTATAATTACCCGTAGCGACGTCCACGGAAAACGGACCGATTGCCTAACTTGCCGCGTAAACTGCCATTTTCCATGACCAATGCCGACATCGTTGACCGACTCGAACAAACAAGCCGGTTAATGGAACTCCACGACCGTGGCGACGGATCGACGGATGCGTTTAAAATCCGTACGTACCAAAGTGCCGCTTTTACCCTCGATAAATCAACCACCGATGTAACCAGCCTTTCCGTCGATGAACTGGTTAAAATTCCTGGTATCGGGAAGTCTATTGCTCAGAAGATTCGCGAAATTATTGACACCGGTCACCTGACCGAACTCGATGAACTGCTGGCGCAAACGCCCACCGGGGTACTCGATATGTTTCGTATCAAAGGACTGGGTGTCAAAAAAGTGCGTACCCTTTGGCGGGAATCCGGTATTGATAACCTCAATGACCTTCAGCGGGCGGGTGAACAGGGCGAGATTGCGAAGATTAAAGGATTCGGGGCCAGTACACAGGAGAAAATTCTGGCCGAACTGGCCTTTTTGCAGGAGCAGCGGGGTAAAGTGCGGATGGACAAAGCAGCCGTGGTGGCCACACTCCTGCATGACGCACTGATAACCCATTTTGACCGGGTTGAGATTAGCGGACAGGTTCGCCGGAAAGCGCAGGAAGTCGACACGGTACAACTGCTTATCCAAACCAGCGACCCCGTTTCCGCCATGCTGACCATCAATCAGGTTACTGGTCTGGAGCAGCAGGAGTTGGATTCATCCCCTTTCGCCTGGCGGGGGCGGCTGACCGGTTTCGATGTGCTGGTAGAGTTATTGTTTTACCCGGCCGAGCAGATAAACCGGCAATTATTCATTCATACCGCTACCGATGCCCACCTTCAGCAGGTAAGCGATGGGGGGGCTCCGTTGTTGCAAATTGCGTACACCAGCGTTGTGTCGGAGGCTGTCGATACGCCGACGCAGGCCGTGGAACAAGCCATCTACGCCAGGGCTGGTTTGCCCTATATCGTTCCCGAAATGCGGGAAGACGACTTTGCTTTCCGGTGGGCCAGCCGCCATCAGAATGATGAACTGGTAACCTGGGAGGATCTTCGTGGTACGCTCCACAACCACAGCACCTGGTCGGATGGGAAGAAATCGGTGGCCGACATGGCCGCGTACTGTCGCGAACTGGGCCTGACGTATTTCGGTATTGCCGACCACTCCAAAACGGCTTCTTACGCCAATGGCCTCGATACAGACCGGGTACACCAGCAACAGGCTGAAGTGGACCAGCTCAATGCTGGATTCGGGGGTGATTTCCGGATTTTTAAAGGAATTGAGTCCGATATCCTGGGTGATGGCTCGCTGGATTACGATGATGCCACCCTCGCTACCTTCGATTATGTAGTAGCTTCCGTCCACCAAACCCTCACCATGTCGCTGGAAAAAGCCACTACCCGTTTGCTGAGGGCTATTGAGAATCCCTACACCACGATTTTGGGACACCCCACGGGCCGGCTGCTACTGGCTCGTGAAGGCTATCCCATCGACCATCGCGCCGTCATTAACGCCTGCGCCGAGCACAAGGTCGTTATCGAAATCAACGCCAGCCCCTACCGTCTCGACATCGACTGGCGGTGGATTGACTACGCCATGCAGCAGGGCGTTCTGTTGAGCATCAACCCCGACGCGCACGACCTGCCCGGTTTGCTGGACATGCACTATGGGGTGGCCATCGGACGGAAGGGCGGCCTGACAAAAGCCATGACCTTCAACGCACTGACACTGGCAGAGATGACGGATTACCTGCAACAGCGTCGAAAGAGAATACAGGGCTAACCGAGTTGACTGACTACCAGGAAATTAATAATCAGCTAATGAATACCTGCTGATAGGGTAAATAGAGATGTTTGCCCCTTTATACTGTTAACCCACACTCTTACCAGTCGATTGTGATTTACGTTCAATTCTGCTCTATGCGCTTATACGGTGTACTGTTATTGTCATTTTGTTTGCTCAACGTTGTAATAGCTCAACAGAAAATAAACCCGGCCGGCCCTACGTATTCCGCAACGGGCTATGTGAAGGATGCTAAAACCGGTAAACCTATTCAGGGAGTCAACATCGTTGTACTGGACGTGTCCAAAGGGTACATAACTGCTAAAGATGGTTTTTACGTTGTCCAGTTACCCCCCGGCAACTACATCCTCCGGTTTTCTCACGTAGGGTACCGCTCCCGGCAGGATACCGTATCCCTGCAAAAAACCCTCTTCCGCGAGATAATGATGGAAGATGATTCCAAAGATTTAGAGGAAGTGGTTGTTACGAGCGAAGCCCCGGACCGTAACGTCCGTAAAATTGAGATTGGTGTATCGCAGTTGAGTATCCGCAGTATCCGGCGCATTCCGCCCCTGATGGGAGAGGTCGATATTATCCGCAGTTTATTGCTCCTGCCGGGGGTAACAACGGTAGGCGAGGGGGCACCGGGTTTCAACGTTCGGGGGGGGAGTACGGACCAGAACCTGATTTTGTTCGATGAGGCCCCCGTTTTCAATGCGAGTCACCTGCTGGGTTTTTTCTCCGTTTTCAACCCCGACGTAGTGCGCGACGTAACCCTGAACCGGGGTGGCGTGGCGGCAGCGTATGGAGGCCGGGCATCGTCGGTACTGGATGTGAAAATTAAAGAGCCGGACGCCGAGAAATGGGGCATCAATGGGGGCGTGGGTATCATAGCGAGTCGGCTGGGGATCGAGGGGCCAATCATTAAAAACAAACTGTCTTTTCTGCTCGCAGCGCGGGCGTCGTTCAATGATTTCCTGTTCAAACTGGCTCCGCCAACACTACGTGGCACAACCGCTAACTTTTACGATCTGACCACCAAGTTCAAGTACCAGCCCAACGAAAAAAATACGATTACCTTAACGGGTTACCTAAGTACGGATGTGTTCAAACTGGCCTCCGATTCGCTGTCGGGGCAGGAAATAAATGCCTCATCAACGAAGTTCAACTACCGGACCATGAACGGCGTTTTGCACTGGAACTACTTCCTGAGTAAACAGGTCAACCTGGCTACTGCCCTTATTCTGAGTCGTTACCGGGCCGACCTGTCTTCGCCCGATTCATCCAATGCCTTCCAACTGGAGTCGGGCATCCTACATCGGCAGATAAAGTCAGACCTGACGTATACGCCTAACGAGACGCACCAGTGGCAGGGGGGCATCAGTGCCATCGACTACCTGGTGCAGCCCAACACCCGTACGCCCGGCCCTTATTCCAACGTACTTCCGGTGGACTTGGCCCGCGAACACGCTTATGAACTGGCGGCCTACGTGCAGGATGAGTGGAAGCTGAATGCGGACGTCGCTATTATTGCCGGATTACGGTATTCGACATTGCTCAATCGGGGACCGGCAGCCGTCAGGACGTACCAGGAAAACGGACCCCGTCAGGACGAAACGGTATCGGCTACCCAAATGTACGGAGCCGGTACTATTTACCATACGGCGGGTGGGCTGGAACCCCGGCTGGCAGTCCGCTGGCTGGTGGGCGAAGGCAGTGCCATCAAAGCGGGTTACAGCCGGTTGCGCCAGTATCTGTTGCAGGTGACGAATGCTACCGCGGCACTGCCTACCTCGCGCTGGCACCTGAGCGACAATTACACCAAACCAACCGTTGCCGACCAGTGGTCGCTGGGGTATTTCCGGAATACCGCCGATGACGCCATCGAAGCATCGGGCGAGGTGTATTACAAAACCCTGACCAATGCCATCGACTACCGCGACGGGGCCGAACTGCAACTGGCGCAGGCCATTGAGACCCAGCTTGTGCAGGGCAGCGGTGAGGCCTATGGGTTTGAAGGGTTACTGCGGAAAAACAAGGGCCGGTGGACGGGATTCATGAGCTATACCTACGCCCGTACGTTCCTGACCATAAACAGTCCGTACGAAGATGAGCGGGTAAACAACGGGAATCCGTATCCGGCTAACTACGATAAACCTCACACGCTTAATATGCTGGCTACTCACCGACCCACCAACTGGTTTAGCATGTCGTTCAATTTTACCTATAGCACGGGGCGGCCCACGACTCAGCCATCGGCCATTGCCCGCGTGGCTGGCGTTGCTGTACCCATCTACCTCGATCGTAACCAGCAGCGCATTCCCGATTACCACCGGCTCGACTTCTCGATGACCTTTGAACAGAATGCGCTCAAACGAAAGCGGAAAAATGAGAGCAGTTGGGTCTTTTCTATTTATAATGTATACGCCCGGAAAAATGCGTATTCCGTCTTTTATAAGCTAAGCCCGGCTTCCTTGACCGATGCGTATAAACTATCCATTTTTGGAACGGCCTTCCCGTCTTTAACCTATAATTTTAAATTCTGATGAGAGGACGGAGCTGGCTGTATGCCCAGGTATTGTTGTATGGATTACTGGTTGTTTCGTGCGTAACGGAATACGAGCCAGGCAGCGTTAGTATTCCCCCTTCGCTCATTGTGGAAGGGAACATCACGGACGCACCGGGTCCTTACGCAGTCAAATTAACCCGCACGGCCGATTATTCCTTCAAGAGCCTGAATTTGCTCGAAACGGGCGCTACGGTTATTATCCTGGATAATATGGGTAATCAGGAAACGCTGAAGGAACAGGCGTCCGGCGGAGTTTACCAGACCACGCCCACGGGCATTCGGGGAGTGGCAGGCCGCACGTACAAACTGATTATCCAAACCAAAGCGGGCAAGCGGTATGAGTCCCAACCCGAATTATTGCAGGCCGCACCACCCATCTCGAAACTATACTATACGTATACGAAAGAGCAGGGGAACGGTAGTTCGGCAAAAAATCAGGGATGGGATGTGTACCTGGATACAAAAGACCCGGAAACACCGGGCAATTACTACCGCTGGGTCTGGACGCACTACGAATTTACGGAGGTATGTTTCAAGCGTGAATTGCCCAATGGAAGCATAACGGGTCTGGGTTGCTGCTCCAATTGCTGGGATATCACGCGTTGTTACAACTGCATCAGCGTTAGTTCCGACGTGAATATCAACGGTCAGGCCATAAGCGGACAGTTCATTGCCCGCGTGCCGTACAAATCAACCAGTATGTATTATCTGGAAGTGCAGCAACAGGCACTCAGTAAGGGCGCTTATGCATTCTGGAAGAGCGTGAAAGGGCTGGTGAACAACACCGGGGGGCTTTTCGATGCAGCTCCTGCTACCGTGCGAGGCAATCTGCGTTGCGTGACTGATTCAACAGCCTACGTATACGGGTACTTTGGCGCAACTGGCGTATCGGAACAATACATCAACGTGGACCGTAGAAACGGTGAGGGTACGCCGGATGTGGATCCTCCCGTAGTTGTTCCCCAGCCTTCGGCCTGCGTGGTGTGCGAAAACAGTATCTATCGAACGCCTAATAAACCCAGGTGGTGGCAGTTTTGATTTGTTTGGTGGGCTGATTTAAATGAAATATTTTTGTATAAATGATCATACCATGACTCGTCCGGTAAAAATATTGGTTTTGCAATTTGCTTCTATCGGCGATGTGGTGCTGACAACCCCTGTATTGCGCTGTTTGACGCAGCAAATACCAAATGCTGTTGTCTACTATTGCACGAAACGGCTCTATGAACCAATCATCGAAGCCAATCCATACATCACAAAGGCGTATTACCAGGATGGAAGTGTATACAAACTGATCCACCAACTTCGGGCCGAGTCGTTCGATTACGTAATTGACCTACAAAGTACCTTTACAACCGGATTGATTAAGGCCGTTGTTGGCAGTCGTTCGTACAGTGTTGACAAGCAAAATCTACGGCAGTGGGCTTACATCCGGTGGAAAATAAATGCCATGACCGATCAGCACATCGTTGATCGTTTTATGGCAACGGTATTGCCACTGGGTGTTGAAAACGATGGGCGGGGACTGGATTATTTTATTCCCTACCGGGATGAAGTAGAAACCGACTGGCTTCCCGAAACGCACCGGCAGCATTTTGTCGCGTATGCCATTGGCGGGCAGAGCCTGACCCGGCGGCTACCCGTATTACGGATGATTGAGCTATGCCTAAAAATAAACTACCCGATCGTACTGCTGGGGGATAAGGAGGATCGCAAAACCGGCGAAGAAATCGTGCGGGCTGTTGGCGAACAGCACATTTACAACGCCTGTGGCCTCTACAACATCAATCAATCGGCCTCTCTGCTCCGGCGGGCGCGGATCGTATTCAGCCATGATACTGGGCTGATGCACATTGCGGCTGCCTTCCGCCGGAAAATCTATTCTATCTGGGGCAGTACAACGCCCCAATTCGGGTTTTATCCTTATAAAACCCCGCACGTCCGGCTGGAAAATCCCGGCCTTGGGTGTCGGCCCTGCTCGGTAACCCCAACCGGTAGTTGCCCCATGAATCACTTCAAGTGCATGAACAACCTCCCGTTCGACTTTGAAGTCAACGAGTTACGGACGAAGAAAAATTTTGACTGATTGGTTAGTCAACAGCCTGTATTGTGCCCAAAAAACGATGGGTCAGTACCGCCTGTGTTATTGGGAGAACAGGTTCCTGATACTGTCGAACAGGCGTTCGAGCACCCGGACATCGTTTGTGATTACCTCCGCCGTTCCTTCCAGACCATACCGCACCGGCTCCGGATTCTGTCCGACACCTTATCGAAACGGCCTTGCACAAGCTACCGGACCAGCGTTTTGCCTCCGCCGTAGCCATGAAGGTGGTCAGTGCCCAGGCAGTGTAAATTGCCGGTAGAAACCCAACCGTCGTTCCTGGCCAGTGCCGGAATCGTCCGGCCCGATAATGACCGGTTGCCCGGCCGGGGAACGAGTGGAAATAGCTACCTTTGTAGTATGAATGAGCGATTCAAAATGTGGCTTAAACGTGTGGGGTGGCTGGGTTTTCTCTTCTTTCTGGTCAAAGGCCTGCTCTGGCTATTGATCCCGTACCTGATTGCCAAAGGGTTTCTGTCGAAATAAACATCATCCGGTCGGCGCGTTTTTAAAACAATGGTATTTGTTTTGCCGTAAAGTAATAGACTGGGGTCAGCCTGACCAACTACGTCATAAATTTGTGTATAGTCAATTGAGTTTCGAGTACACGTATTGAATCTGGTACCGGTATCATGCATTTGGGGAGGAGAGGAGTATTCCGTCGGTTTGGCGTGGGCATGTTGCTAACCATGGCCTGGTTACTCTCGCTGGAGAGTAGGGCAAATCATATCATCGGCGGTGATGTAAGCATGCGTCCTGTTGGCACAACACCGGGCCTGTTCACCGTAAGCCTGAATCAGTATTGGGATGCCACCAAAAGCACCGTTGGTAATCAGGACCCCACCGTCACGCTGCTGGTATACCGGAAGAATAACCCCATTCTGGTGGAACGGATTACCCTCCTCCTGCGGGAAGTAGTGCCGCTCACGTTCGCCAATGCCGCCTGTGCCTCCCTGCGTCAGTTGAGTTTTACCCAGGGTCGTTACTACGCCGACTTTCAGTTCGATACCCAGTTATTTACCGATCCCGGCGGCTACTACATGGTTTGGGAGCGGTGCTGCCGGAATGATGCGCTCACCAATGTCGATAGTTTCGTTGCCAACGGGGTGGCTATGGCGTTTTACCTTGAATTTCCGGCTATGCTCAAAAATGGGGCGAATTTTTATAACGCGTCGCCCAATTTCCGCCTGCCAAACGGCGACTATGTCTGTCTGAACAAACCTTTTTCGTTCGACGTGGGGGCAACCGATGCGGATGGTGACCAGCTTCGTTATTCCCTGGTAACTCCCCTCAATGGGTACACCACCAGGACCGAGCCTACCGTTTCCAACGAGTCGCCCCGGAGTAGTTACCCCCCTATAAACTGGAAAGCGGGGTATAATTTGAGTCGTATCATTCCGGGAAATCCAGCCCTGCGTATCGATCCGGCAACGGGTGTACTGAACGTTCGGGCCACGGAGGTAGGCCTGTATCTCTTTACCGTACAGTGCGAAGAGTTTCGAAACGGGGTACGCATTGGCGTTGTCCGGCGGGATTTCCAGCTTCCGGTGGTCGACTGTTCTATCAACACCCCGCCCCCGGCCGTAGTGACGGCCAATGGAAAAGTATCCAATGACGTTATCTGGTGTGCCAGCCAGCCGCTGGTTCTATCGGTCGATAAAAACCCGCTTTGGGCCTATCAATGGCAAAAGGACGGGGCGAACCTGCGCGGGTCTACCAGCGATACGCTGCAGGTGCGCACACCGGGCACGTATACGGTCATTAAAAGTCTGGCTAATCAATGTGCTAATGATACCGCTTCGCAGGGGGTGAAAGTGACGTTTGTGACGGCTCCGCTCGTTACTTTATCGCTACCCAAAACAACCCCGTACTGTGCCGGTGATACCCTCACGCTCCAGGCCAAAGGTCAGCCTGATTATCAATACCGCTGGCGACGCGACGGCAAGGATATAACGGGAGAGCAGCAATCGTCCCTCCGGGTGTACCAATCGGGGTTATATGAAGTACTCGCCCGCCCTACGCTGGCACTCTGCGACGGGCAGGATAGCGTTCAGGTAGTGGTACACCCCAGACCGATTGCGCTGATAAAGCCTTCCTCCTTAACCTTCTGCCCCGATGAATCTGCTTCACTGACCGTTCAGGATACGATTGGGAACCGGTACCGGTGGACGCGGGATGGGGTCGCACTCAGCGAGACCGTCAGTCAGGTAGTGGCGAAGCAGGGAGGTGCCTACCAGGTTGCAGTAACGGCAGCAACGGGCTGTACGGCCCTGTCGCCGGATGTTTTGCTCACCCAGGCCACCCGGCCCATTCTACTGCTGGATTCCATTGCGCCTATCTGCCTCTCTGCGGGCGTGTCTTTCTCCCTAACCGGGCAACCGGCGGGTGGCCTGTATACCGGACCGGGGGTGCAGGGAACGCAATTCGACCCCAACCGGGCGGGCGTGGGCAAACACCAGCTAACCTATACCGTTGTGTCGAACATCGGTTGCCGGGCCGAAAAAAACCAGTGGGTCGAGGTAGTGGATTCGCCCCGGCTTACCGGCTCGGCAACGTATTTGCTGGTGAAAGGCAGAAGCGTTCAATTGGTAACCCAGTCCAGTGAACCCATTAGCCGCTACCAGTGGGCACCTCCCGTATCATTAAATCAGGCGGATATTGCCAGTCCACTTGCCAGTCCGGATGTCACGACTCCCTATACGCTGACGGCCACCAATGCCGCCGGTTGTACGGCTACCCTGGCCGTACTGGTGGAGATAACCGAACTGCTCTTTATCCCGTCGGCCTTTTCGCCCAACTCGGATGGGCTGAACGATGCCTGGATTATACCTAACCTCCGCTTGTTTCCGAACAACACGGTGACTATTTACAACCGGTGGGGGGAATTGGTTTTTTCCTCTCAGGGATATGCTACCCCCTGGGATGGCACCTATCGACAGGAACGGGTCCCGCCCGGTTTATACACCTACCAGGTTCGCACGGGCAATGGCCCGCTGGACACCGTTTATCGGGGTCAGTTGATGGTTATTCATTAACGAGTGCCGGACCATTCGCTAAAATTCAGGTTCAGAGGACAATTTTTATGGGGTCGGCTGCCGTTTAATCAACGTAATGAAGCGGTAGCTTCAGGCCCGTCGGCAGGATGGGCCATATGTTCCATTTTTAACTATACCCAAAATGAACAGGAAATTTCGGTTAGGTTCGGCATTGGCATTTGTGCTTCTCGCAGGCACGTATGCATCGGTTTCTGCACAGAACCAGAACGCAGGTACTCAAACCCCGACAACGACCAATTCAGCCATGAGTGCTGCCGCCCCTACGCTCAATACGACGGGCAAAGACCTGGCTATCAGTGCTGCTAAATCGGCAAATCATACCATTTTGTTCAGGGCGCTACGGGTATCCGGTCTTACCGAGCAAGCCAGCGGAAAAGGCCCCTACACCGTATTTGCCCCCACCAATGAAGCCTTCGATAAACTGCCAACTGGTACCCTGGACGAGTTGCTGAAACCAGCTGCCAGAGCGAAACTGCAAAAACTACTGGCCTACCACGTGGTAAAAGGTGAGTACACAACCGACAAGCTTCAGGATGGACAAAAGCTTAAAACCGTAACGGGAGGAACGCTGACCATCAGCAAACAGGGCGATACCATGACGGTTACGGATGGGGCTGGTAATGCCGCCACCATAAGTCCGGAAGCAGCGGAAGCTACCAACGGAATCATCCATTCGATTGATACGGTGCTGATGCCAACCAGCAAATAAGGACTGGGTTGAGCAATAAACGCCTGAACTATTCACCCTGGCGAGGGTATGTTGTTATAAACATTTGCCTATGCAGCGGGTTTAAGTACGTATAGGCTACTTAAATAAAAACGGTATGGACAAGCAAGGCAAAGACGCGATTGATATGGATGAGTCGAACCGGGAAGATATAATTCGGGCCAAGCAGGCTATTTCACCCGATGGACTGGAAGACCAGTCTGTCGAAGGAAAAAGCGGTGTTGGCAGTGAGGTGCAAACGAAACCGTTGCCCTCCGATGAACTGGAAGATACCTACATGGATGGGGATGACATTGCTGATAACGTTCGGGTGAACAACCCGAACCGAAACCCAGGCTCTAAGCCGGATATTGACAAGCCAGCGTATAACTAATTGAAAAGGCAACTCGCTCCGGGTTGCCTTTTTCATGAATATGCATCAGTAACATTCAGCCCTGCACCACAAACAACACCCGGTCTGACACGTTATTATAATAATTCGGATGAGAGCAGTCGTAAGGGAGAAGAGTCAATGGGGGGGCTAATAGTATATTATTTATTTTGTCTTACCGCCTTTCAACGCTGAATTAGTGGTATAATCGGAACGAATTCATACACTGCACATGGATAAAGAGAATAAAAAGAAACTTGGCATTGGCGTGGCTATTGTAGCCGGTATAGTGCTGTTATTTTTTGTTGGAAAATGGTTTATTGCCCGACCATCGGGTGAGTCGACAATAGCCTCCGGGAACGAGGAAGAGAAAGAAAAGAAAATCGAGCAGGCGCAGGTCAGCCTTCATGCCCTCTGTAAGTATGCCGACTCGGTTGGTATCGACACGGCGCGCTATAGTGTTACGTCAACGAGTCTGGCTGCCGAAATCGACGCTAAACGGACGGGTTTGTTAATGGAGATTCGCTATGGTAAAAAACCATCACGGCAAGCCTTTAGTGGCCTTAAAGAAAAAGTAGACTCGACCTGGGCACCCAAAGCCGATGACGCCAACCCGTTGGAAGCCGTGGCCAAACTAACCACGTTCGGGCCGTACAATCAGCTGGTTGGGCACTATAACCGGATTCGGCGGGGGAACCGGTCAACCTCGCTCACGACCGATTCACTGCGGTTGATTCGACAGACACTCAACTTCTATCGGTACACCAACCGGTTCGATGCCGATAAGTTTGTGGTGGTCAATATACCAGCCGCCGAACTGAACGTGTTCGACCGGAAAGGCACCCGATTGCTGCCGATGGACGTAATTGTGGGAAAGCCAGACCGTCAGACGCCCAGCATGACCACGTACGTACAAAATGTGGTTGCTTATCCGTACTGGAACGTACCCCGCAAGATAGCCTTGGAGGAAGTGTTACCCCGTATGCAGAAGAATATTTCGTACCTGTACAATCAGAACTTCCAGATTATCGACGAGAAAGAACAGGAAGTTGACCCGGAAGAGGTAGACTGGGAGAGTTTATCTGCCACTAATTTCCCGTATCGTATCCGGCAGGCGTCGGGCTGCGAGAACTCGCTGGGGTTACTAAAGTTTGTGCTGGCTAATCCACTGGCCATTTACCTGCATGATACCAATAGTCGGGATTTATTCACGCAGTCGACTAATCGCTGGCGCAGCCACGGGTGCGTACGGGTGCAGAAACCGGTTGAACTAGCCAATCTGGTGCTGGGTGCGCAAACCTTCACGCCCGACTTTATGAACAAGTGCCTGATTGACCAGAAGCCCCGGCAACTTTCCATTCCCAAACAGGTGCCCGTATTCATTGCCTACAACATTGCTGATGTAGATGCGGGGGGAAAACTGACGTTTTATAAGGACGTATATTCGCTGGATAAGTAAGCGGAGCGCTTGAGGTAATCCGAATTGGGGGCGTAAACAAACAGGCAGGAACCGCCCTTTACCGCCTGAATTATACCCTTCGATTCGGCGTACGGGACCGCCGGGCAACCCTGGCTACGGCCTAAACGTCCGTTTTTACGAATGAACTCCTCGCAGGCATAATCGGCTCCGTGCAGAACAATGTTTCTATCGTACACGTTGTCGTTGAAACCCTTCTCCAACCCTTTCAGCTGCAGGGAAAGGCCATGTTTGCCCATGTAGGTGTTCAGCGTTTTGTAGAAACCAAGGCTGGTCTGAAAGGAGGATTGCGTATTGGAAAATTCGTTGGCAACCAAACCGCCGGACTTCTGTCCGTGTGCTACGTAGGTATTGAAAAGAAGCTTCTTTTTCGCCAGGTCAACGACGTACAGACGTTTATGCGTGGAGGGCTGACTAAAGTCGACGATGGTCAGCATGGACTTGGCGGTGTCTATTTTCTGCCAGCCGTGCAGGGCATAGTCAAAAATGGCTTTCTTCAAACCAACCTGCTTTAGATTCAACTGATCGTACAGCGAGGGCTTACCAGCGGAACTGTCCTGCTGGATTGATGAATCCGGGGAAATAACGGGAGTAACGGTTCGGGAGGCTTTATAGCCGGTGCTGGCAAAGTAAACGAAAACCAGGGCGAACAACAGAAAAAGGACATTCTTCATACCGGCAACTGCCATTGGAGGTTTAGGAGGATGTAGGTTGTAAACACCCGCTGCGCTTTTTTAATTCGATGAAGATACTGGTTTTTCGCTAAAAAACAGACCCGCCCATGACTCCTTACCTACAAGCCGTTCAAACGGAATTGCTGCGGTGGCAACAGGCTATGCAAAAGCCCCCATCCCGCTTTGGAAAATTATCCACGTCTATACAGCAACGGATGAACCGGTTTATTCCCAACCGGATTCACGCCGTTATTACGGCCACAATCAAGCAAATGACCCGGGCTGTGCTGTTCGGGGCTGGTTACCTGACCAAAGTCCCTGTGGAAGGTAAGACGCTGACTCAGCGGGATGCTGCCGTAGCAAGGCGCATTGAATTCTACAAAAAGACGAGCGCTGCCGAGGGAGGAGTCACGGGGGCGGGCGGCTTTCTGCTCGGGTTGGCCGACTTCCCTATCCTGCTGAGCCTGAAAATGAAAATGCTGTTCGAGATTGCCTCGCTGTACGGTTTTTCGGTTAGCGATTACCGCGAACGGGTTTACATTCTCTACGTTTTCCAACTCGCCTTTTCGAGTCAGGAGCGTCGTCAGATCGTGTACCAGCACGTAGCCAACTGGGAGGAGCACAGCCGCCAGTTGCCGGATGATATCAACCAGTTCGATTGGCTGACGTTTCAGCAGGAGTACCGCGATTATATCGACCTGGCCAAGATGGCGCAACTGATTCCGGGCATTGGCGCGGCTGTAGGGGTGGTGGTCAATTACCGGCTGGTTGGCCAACTGGGCCGCACGGCTATGAATGCCTACCGGATGCGGCTGTTGCAGGAGAAACCTTCCCTGTTTATTGATTAACGCTGGCCGCACTTCTGTCTGGTGCGCAACAGCCGGTCAACGCTAACACCCGAAAATCGTTTATACGTTGTCTCGTAGTTTCTGCAACGCCCGCCGGACCCAGGTTTTAACGCTGCCCAGGGGATAGCCAAACTCATCGGAAACCTGCTGAAAGGTGTATCCCTGAAAATAGACCAGGTCAATCATGCACTGCTCCGTTGTATTCAGTGTTAATTCCACCAAGGAGGCCAGGCCAATCAGGTCAATGGGCAGGTAGATAAAGGGCATGGCTTCCGGCGTACTCTCCTCCAAAGGGCAGCAGACAGGTGCCTGTAGCGTACGAAAGGCTGTATTGCGAACGATGGTCAGCATCCAGGTGTACAAGCGCCCTTTATCCGGGTCGAAGTGGTCCAGATGAAGCCAGATTTTCAGGAAACTATCCTGTAGTATATCCTCGGCTTGTTCCTCATTGTGAACAATCGAAATCAGGAACCGCAGGAAGGTGGGCGCAAATCGGTCATAGAGTTCCTGAAAGCCTTCGTGGGTATTGGTCTGAAGCCGCTTTAGCAAAGCAGACTCATCATAAGGTTGAGTAAGAGACAAGTGCGTTTTTGTGTATTGTCAGACTCACGGCTGCGCCCGAATCTGGCTATGAAAAACCTACATGTCCTATATGTACGAAAGGATAGTTGTGGAGAGATTGCCGGATTATAGTAAAAGTTCATTAGTAAACGGCTATGGAGCCTGTAGAGTGGGTACCGGACCTGCTGCTGATTTTGGCAGGAATTTAACGTCCGACTATCAACCACTACACCAGATAACGGCCTAGTCACCGACGGTTAATCAGGGTTTGTACGGCTTACCGACAACCAGCTTATCACCCGAAAAGTCCACGGCGAACAAACGGGGAATCCGCACCGTACGGCCATTCCTATTTATGTGACTGTGAACGGACATCAACCAGTTGCCCTCCAGGGTACGGAACAACATGCCGTGGCCATAATTGGGCGGAGTGATAGGGTCGTTCTCCTGTACCCACGGGCCGTCCAGGGTGCCGCTTTTAGAATAGGCAACCCCTTGCGTATAGACATCGTAGATCCAGCTGGTCCATATCATGCCAAGCCTGTCCGTTCCGGTACGGAACAGATACGGCCCGTCCGTCACCTTGTTCGGGCCAATTTTGTCCTGCTGTTTCTCCCGGCTCCACGGACTCTCGCTGGCCCGGAAAAGCAGTTTGCCTTCGCCGATCGTACCACTCAAATCAGGTTTCAACTCTATTTTTTCGATGGTTCCATTCAGGTTTTGCAGCCACTCGTAGCAATAAACCATGTACGGCTTGCCATCTGTATCCACCCAAAGCGTGCCATCCAGCGTCGGTTTAATGGCGGGCAGATAGATGGACTCTTTCATGGGAACGTAAGGCCCTTCGGCTTTGTCGCTGACCAACACATGACAGGCGCGACGTTCGATGATATTCTCGCCAACCGTGTCAATTTTCACGTCCCGGTTGGTGAAGGTGGCAAAATAGTAGTACTTGTCTTTGTAGTGGTGTAGCTCGGCTGCCCAGATCATCGGGTTCTTTCCCATCCAGGAGGCAGGGTCGGTTTTGGCGACCTGAAACGGGCCGGTCCACTTTTTCAGGTCGCTACTTTTCCACAACAAGCCGCCCGTACCCGTCATGTAGTACATGGACGTATTTTTATCCGCCAGAATAAACGGGTCGCTCAGGCGAATAGAATCCAGGGGAACGTCCTGTCGTAGGGCCGGCACGCGGTTTTGCGAAAAAACCGAGGGTAGCATACCGATAATCAATGCTACCAGTGCGAATGCTTTTTTTACCATTTTCTGCTATACTACGTTACAACAAACGCCAATTAACCGGACCTAAGGTAGCGCATAACCGACCTACTAGCCAGTAGAATACTGGAAATTTTCTATTCTTAGGGTGGTACAACACGAAATGAAACCCTATGGGAGTGAAATCAACCATACTAATCAGACTTGGCATTGGCCTGGCAATTCTTAGCAGCTTTACAAACTGTAGCAACCAGCGTGATAAGACGAATGAGTCAAAGCAGCCGAACGTAGTTATCATTCTGACCGACGACCAGCGGTGGGATGCCCTCAGTGTCGGCGGGAATCAATACCTCAAAACGCCCAACATCGATAAGCTGGCTGCGGAAGGGGTATATTTTAAAAACTACTTTTGTACTACCTCCCTTTGCTCGCCCAGCCGCGCATCTATCCTGAGTGGCTTATACGCCCATGCCCATGGTGTAGTCAACAATTTCACCGACTTTCCAACCAGCCTGCCCAGCTTACCCGGCATCCTGCAATCGACGGGGTACGAAACCGCCTACATTGGGAAGTGGCACATGGGGGAGGAAAACGACAAACCCCGCCCCGGCTTCGACTATTTCGTTACCCACAAAGGGCAGGGTAAATACTGGGACACTGAATTTAATGTCAATGGCCAGGGCGGTAAAGTGGTTAAGGGCTATTACACAACCGTCGTTTCCAACATGGCTAATGACTGGCTGAAAAAGAAGCACGACAAACCGTTTTTTCTGATGCTTGGCCATAAGGCTCCGCACAGCTTTTACACCCCCGAACCAAAATACGAAAAGGCGTTCAATGGCGTTCGTATCGCCTATCCGCAAAGTGCCTTCGAACTGGCCGATAAACCCGAATGGATCAAACAGCGGCTAACGACCTGGCACGGTATTTATGGCCCCCTGTTCGACTGGCGGGCGCAATTTCCGGATACGACGGCCGCCGGGGTAAAGGATTTTGAAGCAATGATTCACGCTTATTGGGGCACCATTCTATCGGTCGATGATAGTGTCGGGGAGATTTACCGCACCCTGAGCGATATGGGCGAGCTGGACAATACCATCTTTGTATTTACGTCCGATAATGGCTTACTCAATGGGGAGCATGGGATGGTGGATAAGCGGACCATGCACGAACCCAGTATTCACATTCCCCTCATCGTTCGGTTTCCGGGTTTAACGCCCGCAACGAAGCCGGTAGTGGTGGATAAACAGGTACTCACGATTGATATGGCACCGACGCTGCTGGAGTTATGCCGTGCCCCGGCGTTGAAAACCAGTCATGGGCAATCCTTCCTCAGACTAGCCCAGGGCGACACGACCAACTGGCGCAGGGCGTGGTTTTACGAGTACAATTACGAGAAGCAATTTCCCTACACGCCCAACGTGCGCGGCATCCGGACAGACCAGTGGAAATACATCCATTACCCAACCGGTAACGGGCAACCCGATAAACACATGGCGGAATTGTATCATCTGGCCGTTGACCCGGCCGAGGACCGCAACCTGATTAGTGACCCCCGGTACGCCAGCCAGTTGACCCAACTAAAAGCACAACTAGCTGATTTGCTGCAAAAGACGGGGGCTAATCCGGACCGGATGCCGGTAGATGAAGGAATTAAACCCCAGCTACCGGACAAGGCAATTCGTTAGGGTTTATCGATCAATGCGCTTTACGCTATAATGATTCGGCGTTTTATCTGAACGGCAGTAGGGCAGGAGGGAGGTATGGTTGTCGGGCCTAAGACATTGCACTGATGCTGTATGGTGTTGGCTAAACGTACTCGCTAAACAGGAACGGCGACCCACTAGTGGGGTCGCCGTTCCTGTTTGATGGATGACAGGCTATTACTTCTTGGCGGAAGCAATCAGGTCGTTGGCCATTTTAACGTAATCCATATTTTTAGCTTCCGTTGCCAGTGCTACGGTTTTCTCGGCGCTGGCGATGGCACTGGCCTTTTCGTTCATCTTCAATTCAATCCGGGATTTTAGTAACATGATCCAGAACGCTTTCGGATTTTGTTCCGTGGCTTTGGTCACCCAACCCAGTGCCTGCTTTAAATCGCGGTTGGTATCGTAGTAATAACTGGCGGCCTCAAAATAAGCGGGCTTGTCCGACGCCATTGAAGCCTCGATGTTTTTCACGATTAATGGATCGATATCGGCAGTAATGGCAACGGGAACGCGGGTTTTGTCCCACATAATTTCCAGTACGGCGGAGCTGGGCATAATCTCGGCCAGGTTGATGGTAAAGGTCTCTGCCTTGTTGGCCAGCATGGTCGGCTTTACCTGAACCCGTACTACTTCGTTTTCTTTCTTGTAATCACCCACGTTGGCACCCAGGTTCAGGTCTTTGGACAGCATGACATCCCAGGTGGTTTTTCCCGGAATGGTGAACAGGCCGTACGTACCCGCTTTAACCTCTTTGCCTTCCAGTTTTACGTCGGACGAAAACGTAATTTTTGAGGTACCATTAGCACCCGTGCGCCATACTTTGTCGTAGGGAACCAGGTCACCGAAAACGGTCCGGCCCTTTACCGCTGGTCGGGAGTATTCGAGGGTAATATCGCCCAGGGCGAAACTCTGTTTGGTGATTTGCATCGGGCTGGCAGCCGGTACTTTAAGCTGTGCCTGTACGGTAGCGAGTGAGCAAAGTGTTAGCAGAATGGCCCCGGCCAGTGCTGGTACATGTAGATTCTTCATGATGAACGAACGATGAAACTGTTCCTTATGCGTTTAATTTTTGAACCCCAAAGGTAAGGGTTATTGCATCAGATATACCTCTTCCGATATTCGGTAAAGAGTAAGTGTTCAACGAAGCAGGCATTCGGTCTTCATCCAAACCGACTGTCTGGCAGAACTTCGCCGACAGGCAACGGTCGCGCTTTTTAGCTGCCACCATCGTCTTCAGGAGCCAGTTTCTTTTTTACTACATCGGCCGGGTATTTGAGCGCCAGCTGACGAATGTCGTAACTGAACTCTTCGTAGGTTTCCTGCCAGAGTTTAGCTTCTTCGGGGGTGTAATCGTAAAAACCGTGGGCGTTTGAAACCCCTTTGCCCCCTGCCTTTACAATATCATCAATCAACGTAGGCACTTCTGTTTCATTGCTCAGGGTCGGAAACAGGTCTTTCATGACGGTGTGATAAGCCGCTACGCCCGTGAGGTCCATCCACCGGAAAACACCCGCGAGCGTCATCCAGTAACCCGTATTGTTGCGGCAGGCCCGGTCTACATCGTCCACCGTTGCATAGCCATTTTCGACCAGGTTGAAGGCTTCCCGGTACATGGCATACATCAGCCGGTTGGCAATGAATCCCCGAATATCTTTACGCACCAGCGTGGGTTCTTTACCCCACTGGTGCGCCAGGGCATAGAGCCATTCGGCCACCTGTACATCGGTCTGTTCACCACAAATCACCTCCAGAAAGCGGGTCGTATGGGATGGCTCCGACCAGTGTAATCCCAGAAATCGGGCGGGCAATTGAACCTGTTGCTGAAGCAGGCTGATGGGTATCGCTGAGGTGTTGCTGGTAATCAGGGCATCTTCGGCCACCACGGCTTCAATCTTTTCGTAGACCGATTTTTTGATGGCGACGTTTTCCAGCGTACACTCCATGATTACCCGACTATCCTTCAGGAAACCGTAGTCTTCGGTGATGGTAAGTTGATCAAGGTAGGCCTGTGGGCTGTTGGTAATCAGCCCTTTCTGAAAGGCTTTGGCCAGGTGTTCCCGAATGCGGGGCTCCGCGGTTTCCATATCCGCGGGAAGTGGAGCAATGGCTACCACCGGATGCCCGGCTATGAGCAGGCACGTAGTAATGCTGCAACCCATTAACCCCAAACCGACTACGCCCACGGGTATTGATGCTGTATGTATTGACTCGTTCATAGTAAAAAACGGGGTTCAGTAGCTTGCCGGAATATGGGCAGTTCAGTTTCAATTCCCTCTCCGAAAGAGGCATTATAGTACAAACGATTAGGCCCCACGGCTGTTCAGTAGTACAGGGTTGTTTTTCCGCAACGGGTAGTCTTTATGGGCATCCGCTAAATTTTTTTAATAGTTTAATTTATTGGTTTTTATAATCAAATTGTCTTCTTTGAAAAAAAGCAGAGAAACTAAATTGTTCTCGATTAGGATAGTTATATAGGGATATTGTCATTTGAAAGGCAAATGAGAGATTACTATTTCTACCTTTTTCTGCCTATTGATCAGTTGATCTTTAATGTGGTAGTTAAAAGCAGCCGCCCACTCATCCGCCCGTTCTACTTTAGGACCTAATGTTATTTTATTTAGTGCTGGTATTATATCTACCAGTTCAATGTAAACTTTAGGGGCATTACCTTCTTTTTTGATCTTTTTCGTAAATCCTACTCCCTGAACGACTAACCTCACTTCATTCTCGTATTGATACTCCGAGCTTTTAAACAAATAAGCTATCTCGTTCAGAAGTTTAACTACACTAATCTTTTGGTCATCATTTAATTCAATCGCTTTATCTTTCAATTCACTCATTAATATGTTTAACTTATTTTCATCCGGATCACTCTTGCCAGGAACGATGAACCTGTTTTTTGATAAGTATGCTACATTATAGAAAGTAAATTGCTCCTCACTCTGTGACTGAACTTCTGCTTCTTTATCTGTTGACCTTATTTTCTTTTTTAAACTATCAATAAAACTTGTTCTGTAAATTGTCAAAGCACAACCTTTGGCCTCCGCTTGAGCTTCTTTTCCATACATACGCCACAAGGTCAGATCATTATGTTTACTCTCTGCGACAAAGCTTCCAATAAATGGCCTCTCCACAAATAACTCTGCCATTGTCTCGTCAGCAGTGCGCTTCGTTGTTTCAAAAGAAAGATAATTGAACAGTTCACGTCCTTCAGATGTGTCGTTGAGAAAAGACCCTTCTGATAGCCGAAATGGCTTATTATCTAATATTATTGCCCGAGCACCTGACAAGCTTGTATAATGGGTTAAACAAGGACTGTCAAACAGCAACAAGTCTTTTATTTCGTTAATTATACCATCAAGATCATCGTACCAAGCATTTTCTATTTTTTTTCTAAGTTGCTCAATTTTATCTAAAGTAACCTGTCTGTAATAATTATCAGGATTATCAGACAAAGTTATAAAGTGGTTATAATCCGCAAGTGCCATATTATATTCTTTCTTTTCAGCCCAAGCATTGCCTCTATTGCCGTATGCATTTATGTAGTTTGGATCAATTCGGATAGCATCCGTATAGTCTACAATCGCTTTGTCATATTCTTTCTTCTGAGCCCAAACAAGACCTCGACTACCGTATGCGTTTGCGTAATTCGGATCAATTCTAATGGCATTCGTGTAGTCCTCAATCGCTTTGTCATACTCTTTCATTTCAGCCCAAGTAAGGCCTCGATTGAAATAAATAATTATAGAGTTTGGGTCAATTCGAATAGCATCTGTATAATCCGAAAGCGCCTTGCTATACTCTTTCTTCTCAGACCAAGCCAGGCCTCTATTGTTATAAGCTATCGCAAAATTTGGATCAATTCGGATAGCATCCGTATAGTCCACAATCGCCTTGTCATACTCTTCCTTCAAAGACCAAACAACGCCTCGATTGTAACGAGTAGATGCGTAATTTGGATCAATTCTAATAGCATCCGTATAGTCCGCAATCGCTTTGTCATACTCTTTCTCCTCGGACCAAGCATTGCCTCTGTTATTGTAGGCTTTTACATAATTTGGATCAATTCGGATGGCATCTGTATAGTCTGCAATCGCTCTGTCGTAATCTTTCTTTTCAGCCCAAACAGTACCTCTTACCCCATATCCTATTGGCAATAAAGGATCTATCTCAATAGATTTTTGGGCATCATTAAAACTTAGGTCTGGTTCACCAATTTCTTTATAGGCTCTTGCCCGCCAGACGTATAACGTGGCATGAGCATATTGTATAAGTAGTGCATCATTTAGAAGCGTAATGATTTCCTGATACCTTTTCTCATCAAACAGTTGTTCGACTTTTTGTATGATTTGTTCGAGTGTTAGCTCCATGTATAGTTAAAAGAAAAGTGGGTGTGAAGTTTAATACAGTCATGAGAAAAGAGTAAATACAAATGACCTACTGTTGACAATGAAAAAACCCCATTCACAGGCTGTAAATGGGGTTTCGGGATATCATGTAGGAAGTAGCGGGCTCGAACCGCTGACCTCTGCTCTGTCAAAGCAGCGCTCTGAACCAACTGAGCTAACCTCCTTTGCTGTCCGATGCGTTGGACCGGCACAAACTTACAAAACTTCTGTTTCTTCCAAACGCAGTCCGTAAACTTTTTGCGACGGAATGCGCCACAACAGTACCAACCCCACGATAAACAGCACCAGCAGGCCCAGTACACTATTCCGCATGCTGCCCGTGATTTGCTCAATCAGGCCGTACACCAGCGTGCCCAGTACAATGGACATCTTTTCGGTCACGTCATAAAAACTGAAGTAGGAGGCTGTATCGGTCGTGGTGGCGGGCAGGAGTTTGGAGTAGGTGGAACGGGAAAGTGACTGAATCCCACCCATCACCAGCCCCACCACAGCCGCCAGCCCGAAAAACTGCGATTCGGTCTGTACGTAATAAGCACCGGCACAAATGAAAATCCAGATGACCACGGCCACCATCAGGGCGTAGGTATTCCCGATTCGTTCGGAGAGCCGCGAGAAGCCGTACGCCCCCGGAATGGCGACCAACTGAATGAGCAGAATAGTAATAATCAGGCTCTGTCCGGGCAGTTTCAGCTCGTCGCTCCCGAAAATAGTGGCCACGTACATCACCGTCTGCACCGCCATGTTATACACGAAAAACGCCACCAGAAACCGCTTGGTCAGGGGTTGCTGCTGCAAGTGGCCCCAAACCTGCCGCAACTCCCTAAAGCCATTCAGCAGGTAGTTGCCCGTTTGCTGTCCGGTTTTCTGAACGCCATCGGGCCGGGTCCCGGTGGGGAACCGCGCGTCGGGCAGGCGGCTAAACGGAATCTGGGCGAAACCAATCCACCAAATCCCAACCGTCAGAAATGCAATCCGGGAGGCCAGTCCTTCGGAGATGTTGCCGAACCACTCACGCTTGAGGATAACCACCAGGTTTATAATCATGAGCAGCACACTGCCCAAATACCCCATGGAATACCCCCGCGCACTCACCCGGTCATATTGGTCTTCGGTGGCAATGTCGGGCAGGTAGGAGTTGTAAAAGACGATGCTGCCACTCCAGCCAATGAGGCTGATCCAGAAGCAGATAACGGCAAACGTGGTGGTTTCCTGCGTGAAGAAGTACAGCAGGCTGCAACTGATGGCTCCGGTGTAGCAAAAGACTTTCATGAACGCTTTCTTGCGTCCGCTGTAGTCGGCGATGGCCGTGCAGATAGGGGAGAGCAGGGCCGTAAACAGGAAAGCCGCCGAAATGGTGTAGGAGAATAGAACCGAGTTTTTGATGGATAACCCCAGGAAATTAATGACCGGACCCCCCGTTTCGTTCAGAGCCGTTGCCGAGAAATAAACCGGAAAAATACTCGATACAATAACGAGCGAATGAACCGAGTTGGCCCAGTCGTAGTAAGCCCAGGCGGTAAGGGTACGGGGGTTATTTTTCAATTTTTAAAGAGCGAAAGAATGAAAGAGTGAACGAATGAAATCAGATCGCCGATGCGGAGCGGTTCAAGATACTGCGCTCTTTCATTCTTTCGCTCTTTCAATCATTAAAAATTCAATCACTGCCTTAGTAAAAGCATGATTTGAGTCGCCCGCAACCATGTGTCCGGCATCGGCCACGCTCACACTCTGCGCGTTTGGCACGGCGTCCAGAAACTCAGCCATCACTTTTTCGCTCACCACATCGCTGATGCCCCCGCGTACAATAAGCGTCGGGACGGTAAGGGCACGGGCGGCCCGGTACAGTCGATCGGTATTGTGAGGTTGCTTTGCAGGCTCATTGATGTGTTGCCACACGGCCAGCATGGTTGGGTCCCAGTGCCAGTAGTAGCGCATGGCACCGTCAGGACCTTTTCTCAGCCGCAGATTTTTCTCCAGTCGGCGGTGGTCCGAGGGGCGCGACCGATGGGGTAAGTAAGCGGCCACGGCTTCGGCGGCTTCGTCCAGGCTGGCGAACCCATCCTGATTGCGACTCATGAAAGCAAAAATGCGTTCGATGCCTTTCTGCTCGGCACGGGGGGCAATATCGACCAGTACAACCGCCGAACAGATAGAATCGGTACCCGCTGGCTGCCCAGCCCGTCCCCGTTCCCCTTCGGCAATCAGGGCGGTCATGCCTCCCATCGATGCACCAACGAGCGCGGGTTTTTGATTCAGTTGCGCACAGATGGCGCGCAAATCACTAGCCAGGCATTCGATGCCGTAGTGACCCTCCGCCGACCAGTCACTGTCGCCATGCCCCCGTGCGTCGGGGGCGATAGCGTACCAACCAGCGTCGGCCAGCCACCGGCCCGTGTCGCCCCACGAATGGCGCGTTTGCCCTCCCCCGTGCAGGAGCAAAACGGGCGGGTGCGCCGGGTCGCCCCAGGCATCGGCGGTGATAAAAAAGCCCGGTTCCGTTTCGAATTGCATAAAGGGCGAAAGACTGAAAGAGCGAATGAGTGAAAGACGGAGAAAGGCAAGGAATAGATTGAAGATCTTTCGCTCTGTCGTCCTTTCACCTATAAAGTGGGGTCAAACTCCAGATTGATGGCAGCATCTTTGCCGTCGACCGGGGCACGCTGGCGAAGAACCAGCTTATTTTTGTTCAGCGTGACGATGGGGAAGTTTCCTTTGAAGCCCGAAACATCAACGTCGATGGATTGGAAATCAGGTGCCAGCGTCCAGGTGCCGCCGTTGACAACGGAGTTGGATTGCCGGGGGTCCAGGGCGCGGACGGTGCCGTTGTTCCGAAACTGCATATTCAGGTCATACAATACCTGCGTGGCCAGATTCAGTCGGCTTTTATTAATTTCTGCGCCATCGGGTGTCGATACGCGCACGGTGCGCCAGTTGTTAGCTACCAGCAAATCGGTTTGCGACGTTGCAGTAGGCGCGGGGGTAGCGCCATCGTCTTTTTTGCAATGCGTGAGTGTTGTTGACAGGATAGCGGACAACAGGAAAAGTCGGATAGTTTTCATAGTGGAATAACGCCTTTTTTATGTTCTGGTTTATATGAATAACGGGAACCGGTTCCCGATTCGTTTAGCAACCGGGCCACATTGCGCCCCTAAAATTCCGTAGTTTTGGCCAAACTTCAAGCAATGCGGGTTTCCTTTGGCATTTTCTTTATCGGGGTTATCCTATGCTGGCTACGGCTAACCAGCCCGGTTGCGGCCCAGCAACAGTGCGCTGATCCGCTGAACTCCACGCCTGTTAGCCAGCCGAACCTGATTGAATGGAGCAAATTTCCCGACTTTACCCTCCCATTTCCCGTCATCTACGGCGGCCCCCGCTTTACCGATAATCAGGCCAGTCCGTTGCGGCACGGGTTCAGTCATTTAGTGGATGTAAAGGACAGTGAATACGGCTCGCTGGTAAAGGCCAGTCAGCGGGCGGTGGTCTACTACGGCGTGGCGACCGGCCTGAACCAGCCCTGGGGCGATATTGAAAGTCCGTGGGGCAACGACCTGAACACCTACCGGGCCAAATGGGACCAGTTTTTGTCGGACCTGGCGGGGGGGCAGAAAAATGCGGCTGGCCTGTACGTGCTGCCCGTGAGTCGGTTTGCGCTGGACATCGAGCGATTTCTGGAAACCGACACCCGGATTCTGCGACTAAAAACTGACGCCCGTGTACCGGCGCAGTACCGTACCCTCACCGACGCGGATTTTGTGGCGACCTACAAAAAGGCCATGCGGAACCTCTACGCCGAGGCCATCCGCTACATGCGGCAGCGCGCCGACTTTACGACCGTCAGCGTGACCAGCTACGCCGACACGCCCGTACTGAACACCTACCTCAATGTACCGACTTTTACCTGGACCGACTGGACCACCAACCTCAGCCGCACGAATTACATGGTGCAGGATTCCCTGGGTCGGGGCATTGGCGGGCCGTATTACGACCGACTCGACGCGCTGTCGCCGTCGGCTTATTATTACTACGATTACCCGAATCCGCTGGCTCCCGACTACCTGGCCTATCTGCTGTTTCATGTGGAGGTAAACCGGGCGTGGAGCAGCAAGCCGGTGGTGCCCTGGGTGTGGCTGCGCTACCATGACAGCTCGACCAGTTACCCTAACTTTATTCAGCCGTTCATGGCAGAGGCTACAGCCATCTTTCCATTTTTTTCGGGTGCCTCGGGCCTGTGGCTTTGGGAAAATCCTACGCTGGCCCCCGCCCGGACGGATAACTATGCCGCCTACGAGCACTTCACGCACGGGTTATACCGACTGTCGCGCTTTGCCGATATGTTTCAGGGAGCGTACGAGCTGGTCATCGAAACCCCCGCCCGCGATTTGATGGATGGACAGCTACCCGTTTGGCGGGGAGTAGCCAAAGGCAATCGAATCCTGATTGCAGCCCAGAATCCGTACGCAGCGAACGGGCAGAAAACCAGCCTCACGGTACGGTACAAAGGCTGGCAGCAGGTAATTGAACTCACAGGCCGGGAGGTGTACCTGTGCCGGTTCGACATGGGGACCGTGACCACCACGGAACCCGCACTGGCTGATGTATCGGTCTATCCCAATCCGGCGCAGAGCACGCTGATGGTGTCATTCGGGCAACTTCCCACTAGCCCAACAACGCTGACGGTACTAAACACAAACGGTCAGCCGGTGGTTATAAAACGGGTCGACCAGGCAAAGCAAGTCATCGACCTGGGCCGTTTGCCCGTTGGCTTGTACGTACTCCGGATTGAAAACGAAGCCGGAACCCAAACGAAAAAAGTGTTGATCACAAACTGATGGATGACGCAGTTTTGTCTGTCTATTCGCTCCTGTAATGCCGAACCAACTTCAATACGAAACCAGCCCTTATTTACTTCAGCACGCCGAAAATCCGGTCGACTGGTACCCGTGGGGTGACGAAGCCCTCAATCGGGCCGTTGCCGAAGACAAGCCCATTCTGGTCAGTATTGGCTATTCGGCCTGCCACTGGTGCCACGTAATGGAACGCGAATCATTCGAGAAGGAATCCGTAGCGCGGGTGATGAATGAGCATTTTATCTGTATCAAAGTAGACCGGGAGGAACGCCCCGACGTGGATGCCATTTACATGGACGCCGTGCAGGCAATGGGCGTGCAGGGTGGCTGGCCACTAAACGTGTTTCTGATGCCCGATGCCAAGCCGTTTTATGGCGTCACGTACCTGCCCCAGCCGAACTGGATCAACCTGCTGGATAGTGTCCAGTCGGCCTTCAGCGAACACCGCAATGATCTTGTCCAGTCGGCGGAGGGGTTTGCCCGGGAACTCAACCTGACGGATGCCGAACGGTATGGCTTGTCCGAGAATACCCCGCTGTTTTCGACCGAAAACCTGGAATCACTCTACCGCAAAGTGGCCGTAAAGGCCGATGATGAGAAGGGGGGGATGCGCCGGGCACCGAAGTTTCCGATGCCCGCCATCTGGCGGTTTATGCTGCGTTATCACGATGCCACCGGCAATGAGTCGGCCCTCTTGCAGGTGAAGATCACCCTCGACCGGATGGCCCTGGGTGGTATTTACGATCAGCTTGGCGGAGGGTTTGCCCGGTACTCGACGGATGGCGATTGGTTTGCGCCCCATTTCGAGAAAATGCTGTATGACAACGGCCAACTGCTGACGCTGTATGCCGAAGCGTACAGCCTGCTGAAAAGTCCCCTGTATAAGCACGTCATTTACCAGACCATTCACTTCGCCCAGCGCGAATTACTCAGCCCGGAAGGTGGATTTTACTCCGCCCTCGATGCCGACAGCGAAGGCGTGGAAGGGAAGTTTTACACGTTCACCACCCCCGAGATAAGGGAGGCACTGGGCGAGGACTACGACTGGTTTGCCGACCTGTACAGCCTGACAGAGTCGGGCAACTGGGAACACGGGCGAAATATCCTCCACCGGACTGAATCCAACGAAACCTTTGCCGAACGGATGGGCTGGACACTGTCCGACCTGAGTGTACGGCTGGATGCTACCCATATCCGACTGATGCGCATCCGCGACGAGCGCATCCGTCCGGGGCTGGATGATAAGATTCTGTGCTCCTGGAATGGGCTGATGCTGAAGGGACTGGCCACCGCCTACCGCGTATTCGGTGAACCGGAATTCCTGACCCTGGCTTTGCGCCAGGCGTACTTTCTATTGAAGAAGATGCGCGATAGTCGTAACGGGAGGCTGTGGCATACCTATAAAAGCACCGCTGGCGTGCAGGGACGGGCCAAGCAGGCAGGCTTTCTGGATGATTATGCCGCCGTGATTGATGGCCTTCTGGCACTCTATCAGGCCACTTTCACCGAAAACTGGCTGGCGGAAGCCGATCAGCTCACGCTGTATGTGCTGGCTAACTTCAGTGACGCAACAGTAGATGACCTCACCGGCCCCGACCCGCTGTTTTTCTTCACCGATAAAAACAGCGAAGAACTGATTGCCCGCAAAAAAGAGCTGTTCGACAACGTGATTCCTTCGTCAAACTCCATGATGGCCGAAAACCTGTACACGCTGAGCCTATTGCTGGAAAGGCCCGACTACGCGGAGCGGGCCGATCAGATGCTGGGACGGATGCAGCCGTTGGTGGAGCAAAATACGGACTACCTCACCAACTGGGCGGCTCAGTTGGCGCTACGGTCCCGACCAACGGCTGAGATTGCTATCGTCGGCCCGCAGGCCGATCAGTTCCGGGCCGAACTCGATTCGGAATTTTACCCCAATAAAGTGCTCACCGGCACCACCGATAAAAGTGAACTGCCCCTGCTGCAACAGCGCGGCCCCATCGACGAAAAAACGGCTATCTACGTTTGCTATAACCGCGCCTGTCAGCTACCCGTTACGAGTGTGGCCGAGGTATGGCAATTGCTGCGTTAGCAGGGCATCGTTGCGCAGTGGGTTAGTAGATTCCCCAGGCCGTCAGCACCAGTCGCCGACGGCCACCGTCGTTGCGGTGTTCGCCCAGGTAAATACCTTGCCAGGTGCCCAGGTTCAACTGCCCATCCGTAATGGGAATCATAACCGAATGCCCCAGCATGGCCGCCTTTAGGTGGGCGGGCATATCATCAGACCCTTCGTAATCGTGCTGGTAGTAAGGGGCATTTTCGGGTACTGTTTTATTGAAAAAACGCTCGAAATCACCCCGAACGGTAGGGTCGGCATTTTCATTGATGGTCAGGCTGGCGGACGTATGCTGAATGAATACCTGTACTACCCCCACCTTGATCCGGCGCAGGTCCGTAAATTCCCGTTCAATGTGGCTGGTGATGAGGTGAAAACCACGCGGGTAAGCTGGTAATAAGATTGACTGCTGCTTGATATTCATTGCCGTTGCCCTGAACGTAAAACCGGTTTGTCAATTACTTTTCGGCGAGGTATATTCCATAAAGCGGTACACCTCCTGACGCACCACATCGAAGGTCTGGTCCATCTGTTTGCGGAGTTGCTTGTAAGCGGGAGCCGCCATGATGGGTTTGCCTGAACTGGCCAGTACCGGGTCGGCAATGGCACCCAGACTGGTAACGTACTGGGCGATGCTGAATTCGTACCCTTTTTCGCTGCCGTTAGGAACCACCAGGGTCGAAAAATCCCAGCCCGTCAGGTTGTTCTGGGCAACGCGCTGCTCCGCCAATTTCTTTACCTGACCAACCAGCCCCTCGTAGTCTGCACCCGGTGTCCGGCGTTTTATGCGCTCCACGACCATCGTCTGGGTATTGTCGGGGGCAAAGTTGGGGCCGAAGGTGCCATCGGTAATTTCCCATATCTCTATTTTTACGACCGGGGCCGTCATCCGGTCGCGCTTTTGCAGGTCGGCCATTTTCGCCTGAACACTGTCGCCGTAGATGCGGACCATCGCTTCGGGCGAGGCTCCTTTCATGGCCATTTCGGGCGAAACGATACGCGTCACGTAGTCATACTCGGTCTGGTTGGGGTTGGAGGTGAACTGCTTCACGGTCATGTACCAACCTATCAGTTTCCCCTCATCTACGGCCGCCTGGTTTATCTTTCGCCATTCCCGCTCTACGGGCAGCGCATCCTGAATGGTCAGGCCCGGATTGAGTTTGTGGTAAATCAGATACATGTAAGCTTTCTGGCCCGGTTTCATCTGGGCAACAGCCAGCGAACCGCTGGTAAGCAGGAAAACAACTAGTAAGAATAGACCGGTTTTGGGTAAAGAATAGCGCATAAGGAGGCTTTGGGGTTGACTGTCTGAAACGAAACATAATCGGTTCGTCCAGTTCAAAAGACGTGGAACGTCATCGGGTACTCATTTGGCTGGTCAAATACGAAAAAAAAGCACACCCCTGACTTATCCCGGCAGTTCCGTATTTTTGTGGCATGGAATTAGCCTTCGCAGAAGAAACCGACGAGTTAGTAGTGCCCGCCATGGAAATACGCAAAAGTGATCGACTGGAATACCTGAAATATGACATCCGTGGTCCCATCTATGAAAAATCACTGGAGCTGGAAAGTCAGGGATATAAAATAATCAGTCTGAACATCGGCAATCCGGCCACGTTTGGCTTCGACGCACCTGATGAAATCGTGCATGACATCATCCTGAACATTCGCAACGCGCAGGGCTATTCCGACTCGCGGGGCCTGTTTGCGGCCCGGAAGGCGGTTATGCACCACACGCAGAACATTGGCCTGCCGGGCATCGAAATCAACGATATTTACATCGGCAACGGCGTTAGCGAGTTGATTATGCTATCCATGCAGGCCCTGCTCAATGAAGGTGACGAAGTACTGGTGCCCTCGCCCGATTATCCACTCTGGACAGCCTCCGTGGCGTTTTGCGGTGGCAAACCCGTCCACTATGTTTGTGATGAAGCCGCCGACTGGAACCCCGACCTGGCCGATCTGGAACGGAAAATAACGGCCCGGACCCGCGCTATTGTCGTCATTAACCCTAACAACCCAACCGGAGCGGTTTACAGTAAAGACGTGCTGGAAGGCATTTCCCGACTGGCCGAGCGGTATAAACTCATCGTTTTTTCGGACGAGATTTACGACCGTATCGTTTATGATGATGCTGTTCATTATCCAATCGCCAAAATGATTTCGGACACGCTCTGCATCACCATGGGAGGGTTGTCCAAAAACTACCGGGCCGCTGGCTTTCGAGGAGGATGGATGATTTTGAGCGGGGCACGTCACCGGGCCAAGTCGTACATTGAAGGACTAACCTTGCTGGCAAGTATGCGGCTTTGTGCCAACGTGCCCACGCAATATGCTATCCAGACCGCCTTGGGGGGCTATCAGAGTATCAATGATCTGGTGATGCCAGCGGGTCGGCTGCACAAGCAAATGATGCTGGCGTATAACCGAATGACCGCCATTCCGGGTATTACCTGCGTAAAGCCCCGGGGTGCCCTGTATATTTTTCCGAAAATTGACCTGAGTCAGTTCAATCTGGTCAATGACGACGATTTTGTGCTCAACCTGCTAACAGAACAGAAAGTTCTGGTGGTAGCGGGCAATGGCTTCAACTACATCAGCAACGACCACTTTCGCATTGTTTGCCTGCCTACAGTCGATGAACTGACCGTAGCCCTGGACCGAATCGAAAACTTTCTGGAAAGCCGTCGGAAGTAGAACGGGCTACACTAAACAGAGTTATCCCGTCTCTGAAACGTTTTTCCTGCCGCATGTGTTACTACATTCCGCCCTCCAAAAAATAGCAGAGGAATAACCCTGTATGGATACGGGAAGGGCGGATTATCTTAGTGTTTACCCGGTGAGTCCATTTTGCGCACCACTGCCTTTTTTAGTATCTACATGGAAGAAACAAAAGAAAATGTTCACCGCTCTGAGACGCAGAGCACCGAACGCATTGCCAAAGATTTATCCAAGCGCGACGAGTTACTCCTAACCCCCGACGAGCAGCGTATCAAAGATGCGTTCCAGGATCATGACTGGAATGAGATCAAAACGGCCGATTCATGGGTCATCTTTAAGGTGATGGCCGAGTTTGTGGAAGGGTTCGATAAACTAGCCAAAATCGGCCCCTGCGTCTCTATTTTCGGGTCGGCCCGTACCAAGCCCGACAATCCATACTATAAAATGACCGAAGAAATTGCGGCCAAACTGGTGCGGCATGGCTACGGCGTTATCACCGGTGGTGGGCCGGGTATCATGGAAGCGGGTAACAAAGGAGCCTTTGAACAGGGCGGCAAATCCGTTGGCCTGAACATTCAACTGCCCTTCGAGCAGCATAGCAACATCTACATCGACCCCGACAAGAATATCAACTTCGACTTCTTTTTTGTTCGTAAAGTGATGTTCGTCAAATACGCGCAGGGCTTCGTGGTGATGCCCGGCGGCATGGGTACGCTGGATGAGTTGTTTGAAGCGATAACGCTCATTCAGACCCGCAAAATTGCCCGTTTTCCCATCGTACTCGTTGGGCGGCAATACTGGCAGGGCCTGATCGACTGGATCACCAATGTCATGCTGGGCGAGCAACACAACATCAACGAAGAAGACATGAAACTCATCAGCATTGTCGATACGCCAACGGAGGCCGTCAGGGTTATTGACGAGTTCTACAACAAGTACCTGCTGAAACCGAATTTCTGATTGGCGTCAGTATTCATAAAAGACCCTCACCGGCTAGCCGGTGAGGGTCTTTGTGTTACGAGCCGACCGATTGCTGAACTGTTGATCATAATCCGTGAGATTCGCCTACTTCCTACGCCTGTTAGCAAGCCAGTTTCAGGAGTGACAGGCCAATCTTACGCCCAATGTTAACGTACAGGTGTCCTGCTCAGGCGATTCACCTTACCCCGGGGGACTAAACAGCAATGTCTAACCAGTGCCAGCTTACTTCAGGTTGATCTAACAATTTAATAGTATACTGGAGAGCGCTTTATACTCATTTTATCCGCTTATGTTGCCCTAGAAAGAATTATAAATGAGCATTTATTAGTTCAATAAAGTAATCTTGTGAACGATTTAGCAAACTAGACCCACCAAACCGAACTGTGATTCAATCAACCCTGAATACATCCCTAGTGTGAATCGTGCTGTCGGCACCCCCTTAATGCCCATGAGATACCCGCAGTTTTTTGGTCAGTGGTCCCGCTTTACCGCAACGCTGCTTGGCGTGATTGGCTGGCTGAGTCTGCTGACAACTGTGCTGGTTGCCCAGCCCAACCTGCCCCCGCCCGAGCGTATTACCGACCGCCAGGGACTGCCCCAGGCGTTCGTACCCGCCATTACGCAGGATCAGCAGGGGTTCATCTGGGTGGCCACCCGCGACGGCCTGTGCCGCTATGATGGGCACCACTTCAAAGTCTTCCAGCCCGACCCCAATGGGAAACCCTCGCTCTCGTTCACCGGGCTGGACAGGCTGTTTACCGATCACCACGGGCGTATCTGGATTACCTCCGAGCAGAAGGATATCGACGTCTTCGATCCCCGAACTGAAACATTTACGAACATCTCCCGACGAGCCATCTATCGGCAGGCGGTAGGAAATGAACAACCCTACCAGCTTTATGTAGACCGGGCCGACCGGCTCTGGGTGCCGCTGTGGGCCAAGGGCCTGCTGTGTCTCGACCGGGCCACTAACCGGGTGTGGCACTTTCGTCACCAGCCCGGCCAACCCCGTTCATTGCGCAGTGACAGCGTCATGCAGGTCAGCCAGGCACCCGATGGTACCATCTGGATTGCCACCCGCAACGGATTGGAACGCTTTGACGAAACCACCCGTCAGTTCACGCACTACCAGCATCAGCCTGGCCAACCCGGTTCCCTGCCCGACAACCAGTTGCGCGGCCTGCAAATCAGGGCCAACGGTGAGATACTGACCATCTCACAACGCTTTGTGAGTTGGCTCAACCCGGCTACGGGACTGTTTGGCGCGTATCCTTTACCGGCCTACAATTTATCCCGGTATGATTTGAGTGGCTATCCTACGCTGGACAGCCTGGGTCGACTCTATTTTCATCACGACAACACTCTCTATCGGTTCTCCAGCCAGCAGGGCCTTGTAGAAGTGGAGAAATCGAACCAATTGATCGAAGGATGTGTCAGCCTGTTCGTCGACCGGTCGCAGGTGCTGTGGGTTGGTACCCGGGGGGCCGGCATTCGCAAATACGACCTGCGGGGCGGTGATTTTCAACAGATACCCTATCGCACGAACTTTTATCAGGACGTGCTGAGCTCCCGGTGGCTGGGACTGCCGGCCGCCAGCCTGCCCCCCCCGGCGGCTTTCGCCCACGGGTACAGCTATGACTTTCGTTACACCATCAGCCAAAACCGGTATTTGTGGAGTAATATGGCAAACGCTACTATCTACCGAACTGACTTGCAGGCTAAACGCATTGAAGCAGTACCATTGCCGACTCGCCTGCCTCGGGAGGAGGCTAATCTGCTGCTGGCTACGGACCCGCAACAACGGGTGTGGGCTATTAACGGAGCAGCGGTCTGGTGCTATGACGACGCAAACCGGCAATGGGTTAGTCAGCCTTACCGCATCCCCCGGCCGCAGACCTTCGGCGCACTCACCTTCGTGGTAGATGAGCAGGCCCTCTGGTTTGCTACGGAGAGTAAGGGGCTCTGGCGACTCGACCGGGCAACGGGCCAGTGGCGGCAGTACGTCAACCAACCCCGCAACCACCAGTCACTGTCCAGCAATTCCCTTTTTTGCCTCAGCAATGACCCCACCGACCCCAACCGGTTATGGATCGGTACGTTTGGAGGGGGCTTGTGCGCCTTCGATAAGCGGACGGGAACCAGCCGCCGGATCACGCAGGCCGATGGGCTGCCCAATAACGTGATCTACTCGGTCATCCCCGACCAGCAGGGCTATCTGTGGATGGGTACTAACAAAGGCATCTGCCGCCTGGACCGCCGAACCTTTGCCACTCGAACGTTCACCCACGCCGACGGGCTGCTGGCCGATGAGTTCAATCGCTTTCACTGGCTGCACCTGCCCCCGATGCCAACGGGTCAACAGTCGGACCAGGGTGAACGGATTATCATGGGTGGGCTGACGGGCATTACCGCCTTTTACCCCCGACAGGTGCGGGAAGACACATTTCAGCCGCCGGTTGAACTCACCGAGCTACAGGTGAACAACCAGCCTGTTTCACCGGCTCTGCTGGATTCGCTGCCTATTCAGGCTGTCGATCACCTGACGCTGCCCTACAACCTGAATTTCATCACGGCCAAATTCGCGGCTCTGGAGTTTAACCGGCCGGACAAAAACCGCTACCGCTACCGGCTGGAGGGCGCCGAAACGGACTGGAAGCAAACCGATCAGCCCGTGGCCACCTACACCAACCTGCTGCCCGGTAGCTACGTGCTGGTGCTGAATGCGTCCAACACGTCGGGCCAGTGGAGCCGGTGGCAACGGCGGTTGGCCATCACCATCCGCCCGCCCCTGTGGGCTACCTGGTGGGCCTACCTGCTCTACGGGCTGGCACTGGGAGGGCTGATCGTAACTGGTTTGCGGGCGAGCAGCAATCGGCTCCGGCAGTCGCTGGCCCTGCAACGGCGCGAGACGGACCTCAATCGACAGGAAACCGAGCAACTCAGAGCCGTTGATGAACTGAAATCCCACTTTTTCGCCAACATTACCCACGAGTTCCGCACGCCACTGACGCTGATTCTGGGTCCCATCCAGCACCTCAGCCAGCAACTGCCCGACCCTACCGTACAGTATCAGCTAGCCACTATCGACCGTAACGCCAACCAGTTGCTGGGCTTGGTCAATCAACTACTGGACCTCTCCCGGCTGGAAGCGGGGGCCTTGCCGGTGGTCAATGTACGGGGTGACCTGGTAGCGGTGGTAGCCCAGACCGTCGACTCGTTCCGGTCACTGGCCAGTACTAAGGGCATAGAACTGACCTGTTCTGCCGACGGGCTGGCGGCTGCCTATTGGTTCGATGCCGACAAAGTTGCGCGCATTCTGTACAATCTGCTCGCCAACGCGTTCAAATATACCGACATGGGCTGGGTCAGGGTGCAGCTAACCCCCGCTGACAGAGGTATTGCCCTGAGCGTAGCCGACTCTGGCAGGGGTATGACGGCTCTTGCCCTGTCCCACATCTTCGACCGCTTCTTTCAGGCTGGCTCATCGGAGTCGGTTTCGCCGGGAACGGGGATCGGGTTGTCACTGGTGCGGGAGTTGGTTACCCTGCAGGGGGGCAGCATCCGGGTGCAGAGTGAGCCAGGCCAGGGCAGCTGCTTTACAATTGATCTGCCCTATCAGGCTGTGGTGCCTGATACCGATACCGGCCTGTCCCAATCCGCCGAAAGTAGTGTTGTCGGACTGGATAACGACAGAGAGGAGCTGCCCGACGAGTGGCCTCTGATCCTGCTGGTGGAAGACAACGACGACCTGGCCCGCTTCATCGCCGACAGCCTGCCCACCACCTGCCGGATTCTGCGGGCCGCCAACGGACGTGAAGGACTTGCCCTGGCCCAGGCCCGGCAACCCGACCTGGTACTGTCTGACGTGTTGATGCCGGTTATGGACGGCTACACGCTGTGCCGGGAGTTGAAAGCGCATCCCCATACCCACCACCTGCCGGTTATTTTGCTGACGGCCAAGGCCACCCAGGAAAACCGGCTGGAGGGCCTGGAACTGGGCGCCGACGATTACCTGACCAAACCGTTCCAGGTGGCCGAGCTGCAACTGCGGGTACGCAACCAGCTCGACACCCGCCGTCGGTTCCGCGACCGGGTACGGGCCGAACTAAACCAACCGGCCACCGGTCCCGCGCCCTATACGGCCCCGCAGCCAGTCGATTCCATGTTGCAGCAGCTTTACGAGGTGCTGGAGGAGCATTTGGAGGACTCGTCGTTCGGTCCCGAACAGTTAGTGCTACAGCTGGGTATGAGCCGTATGAGTCTGTATCGCAAGCTAAAGGTGCTCACCGGCCTGACGCCCGCCGAGGTGATTAGATTGTACCGGCTCAAACGGGCGACCGAGTTGTTGCAGGGAGGGCTGGGCGTGGCAGAAACGGCTTACAAAGTGGGCTTTGAAACCGCTTCCCACTTTGGTAAAGTTTTTCGCGATCAGTATCAGATGACCCCCAGTCAGTTTGCCCGCCAGCACGGAGCTGCCTAACGTAATTGCTTAATCAACTGCCTTTCTGACAATGGATTTTTCACCTGAAACAGGAAGTGAATCCTGTTTTGGTACGCTCACGATAGTATTTGGGAAAGCTGCGATAGTCGGTTGACGCTATAATCACCACTTTTGTACCGGCTGAACAAGGCCAGCGGATACTGACTTTCGACTGACTCTGCCCCCTATCCTATTAAAGCGATTCTACCTTCCTTTTTTCAACCCAGTTACTTTGTTCCGGCTCTTTGAGGAGCAGGGTAACTCGGGTATGAGAGGCAGGCTCCGTTCTAATCAGTGCCCATGTAGTCGGCGAGTTTTTAGGTTTACTGCTTTATACCATGCGGTAGCAAGCCTTGCCCTGACCGCAGAAAATTGCTTTTAATGCTAACCCAATATACATATGAGAAAAAAGTATTTACTTCTACTGGGCGGCCTGGGCTTATCCCTGACAGGGGTTGCTCAGCGCTTAAGTCCGAGCGTGTTGGCCGTGAGCGGAGGAACGGCCACTACGCAGACTATGACCCTGGACTGGACGCTGGGCGAGGCTGTCGTTGAAACGAGTTACACGCCTGAGCGACTTTATACCCAGGGCTTTCACCAGCCCCTGCTCCAGGTCAGTGAACTACAGAATCAGATCAACCCCGACGCGGGCTACACCATTACGGTAGCCCCCAATCCAGTGACCTCTTATCTGACCGTTGGCATCACCGCCCCCCAGGAAGACCCGCTGCAATTACGACTGACCGACCTCAACGGGCGACAGTATACCTTACCCATACTGCCAGCTAGCACCCAATCGACGCAGGTAGACATGACGCAGTTTCCGACAGGCACTTATCTGTTGCATATCAACAGCGTGGACGGGCGGTTACTGAAGTCCTACAAAATTATCAAAGCCCAGTAACCCTTATCTTATTACTAAATAAAACACCCATAAATCAAAACATTCATGAAAAAGTCTTTACTCTTTCTTCTCTTTCTTTTTAGTACGGTTGTTACCGTTTCGCAGGCCCAGCAGGTGCCTCAGGGTATGAAATACCAGGCTGTTGCCCGCAGCTTGTCGGGGCAAGTTATGGCCAACCAGCCCGTCACCCTCAAAATCAACCTGAACAGCAATCTACTAGGCTCTGCTAAAACCCACTACAGCGAGACGCACACCGTTACGACCAACACCCTCGGCTTGTTCGACTTAACGATTGGAACGGGCGTCGTGAGAGCAGGCACGTTTAAAAACGTACCATGGAGCAGCGAAGACATCTGGATGGAAATTTCCATTCAGGACGGTGGTAAAAGCGGCTTCTCAACCGTTAGCAACAGTCGTCTGCTGGCCGTTCCCTACGCCTTTCATGCCATGACGGCCAACGAGTTGGTGAGTAACCCTAAGGCCCGGGCGGCAGCGGCTGGCCCGTCTGATGGCGTCCCCGGTAACGTGTGGTCAACGTTTGGCAACACTAAAACCGATCCATCCACCGACCGGATTGGCACGATGGACAACGTAGACCTGATTTTCGTCACCAACAAAACGGAACGCCTGCGGATTACAAAGGAGGGTGATATCAACATCGCCAATAGTCTGAAAGTGGGAAAAGATGTGGAAGTGGGGAATAATCTGACCGTCAAAAATGACGTGTTTCTAAATACCACGGGTGGAGCTACTATAAACAACGGGCCGCTGACGGTGGCCAACGCCAAGCCTACAATCCTGACGGGTACCTTGAACGTAAATGGCAACACGACGTTAAACGGTCTCACCAATAGCACCAACACTACGGAGTCAACTAATACCACCACGGGCGCTGTGGTCGTAGCCGGTGGGGTTGGCATTGGCAAGCGCATCAACGTAGGCGGAGCCGCGCAATTTAATAACACCCTGGGTGTTGATGGAGCTACTACTTTGAAAAGTACCCTGAATGCGGATGGAGCTACTACTTTGAAAAGTACGCTGAATGTTGTTGGCGTAACGACACTGAACAACGCTTTGAATGCCAACGGTCAGGTAACAATCGAAAAAACTGGACCAGCGTCCGATAGCAATTACGACTCCTATCCCTTACGGGTACAGGGCAGTAGCCAGGGTATTGCCATCAAGGTGAACGGCACGCGTAGCACGAGTAACAACTTCGTTACGTTCATGGATGCCGACGGTATTAAGGGCCGCATTGAAGGACAAACACTTACTGAACTTCAGGACAGCGAGGAATATAAAATTCAGACGGCATTGTTTGCATTAGAGGTTGTCAACTTAACTGCGGATGGAGCGGGATTGGTTGCCGAAGGAGCTGCCCTTGCCGCAGCGGTCATTACCGCGCCTGCAGCTGTAGGTGTTGGTGCGCAGGCAGCCGCTTTAGTGGCTAAAGGAATTGCTTTGGGACTTGAAATAGATAAGTGGAAACGCGATGTCGAAACTAATGCGGGCGTAGCGTATGAATCGGGCAACGGTGACTACGCCGAATGGCTCGAACGGGGTAAGGGTGAAGCCGATATGGTTTTTGGACAGATTGTTGGTGTTTCTGGCGGTAAAATTTCGCTGCGCACAGACCAGGCCGATCACTACATGGTTGTTTCAAAAAGGCCCATTGTACTGGGTAATATGCCAGCGGCCAACCGGGAGAGTGACTACGAAAAAGTGGCTTTTATGGGTCAGGTGCCGGTACGGGTAGTGGGCCAGGTTGCTATTGGCGACTACATCATCCCCTCGGGCAATCATGATGGGATGGGCATTGCCGTTCACCCGGCCGACATGAAACTGGGCGATTATTCCCGCATCGTGGGCGTCGCCTGGCAGGCTGCCAAAGATGCCTCGTTAAACGTTGTCAACGTAGCCGTGGGTATCAATACCAATGACCTGACTACCAAGATGGTAGCCATGAGCCAGCAACTTGAGTCGCTGAGCCGAAAAACCGATGACATCCTGGCATTCCTGCAAGGAAAAGGTCCCTTGCAAATGGGTACAACGGTTGCTCAGACGACGGTTAATCCGAGTACGATGACCACCTCCGCTCGGACAGAGACCACCCTGACTAAAACGGTTTCGGATGTTGATTTTGACCGCACCGTTGACCAAAAAGCTGCGCAAGTGATCAAGTACTTTGGTGTGGCAAAAGAACAGTTGATAGCCAGAGGAATTGATGTTAATGCAAATGCGGAAATGGTTCAGTTTTTCAGCGATCCCATTGCTTCCGTCAAGCAGCTACGGCGTAATCCGATCATGAGCACCCAATGGGGTCGCTTTGATCAGCAATTGGAAAAGAAAACTAACAAATAATCATAAACAGTATAAAAAGACCGCTTCCGAATGGTTGGGAAAATAACGACTCTGAAGCACGCAGGCAACTCCACGTTTTGCCAAACTGATTGACGAACTGAAAGTTGTCGGAATGAACTAGTGATGACGGCTGACCGGATGGTTTTCGGTTAGTCGTCAGCATTAGTTGAAAGCAATTTCAGCTACGGCTGGCTATCAACCTGCACCGGGGGCGCCTGGTGTGCTCCTGGAAGTGGTCCTGACCGATATACCGGGCCATACCATCGCTGAAAAGCGCATTGAGCAGGCAGGTCTGGTCGAACGGGTCAGTTTCCGTTGACTCACCAACCAATGTCCCCTGTGTTGTTGCGCGAACATACCCTCACCCATTTGGTAGTAAAAAAACTGCCGCGGCCCTGGTCCGACTCTACGGGCTGAAAATGAGGTAATTTCTCCCCCAACTTAACCTTCCCGAAAGTCCCCGTCCAGATTCTGCTGGCGGGGATTTTTTATGACCGTGATTAAATGAGTACTTTCAGGCAGGGCATTTTTATGGGTTGAACAGTAGTCCGTCGTGGGAGCAGCCTTGTTCGTTGCCGGATGGTATGGTGGTGGGGTGAGTGGCTGAACCAGGGAAAACCCAAACAAGTACAGGAGTATGTAAGGGCACCGCTATGCTGTTCGCTTACGGTAATGATTCGCCTTTCGGTCTGCATCTTTGCAACGGACTGGCGGTAGCTACGACCAGACAATAAGTTGGATCGGCCCGGTTGATAGAAAACCCGTGAGTGGTTAAAGTCTTCTATCCCCCGCAAAACCGATTCGCTGGCGACTTCGTATATGATGAAATCTGTGATGAACTCCTGGTTAAATAATATATATTCCACCTAGGGTTATTTTACCAGTTGGTTGACTTGCTTGATCAGCCTGTTTTCGTAGGGCTCCTTATTGAGTAATACGGATGGCAATCTTGCTTTTTCGAAGTAAATTAGAGTACGTATGCCAGCAGTACCAAAGGCTGCATTGATAGATTATCTTAATTCGAATGATGACTTATGGTCTGCCTCGACTTACGTTGGCAGGCATGTCGGGTATAGCCCTTACCGATTCGGTCTGGTAATTGAAAAAGGGCTGGCCTTTGCACTAATCCTGCTGCTCTATTTCTCTACGGCGGCACAAGCACAGCCGGATGCGGCCCAGCCAGGTGTGGCCCAGCCGTATACCGCTTCGGTGAAGTATTATGGCCCCGAGCAGGGCTTGTCGCACCGGGAGGTGAACGCCATTTTTCAGGATAAGCAGGGGTTTATGTGGTTCGGTACCAAGTTCGGTCTTAACCGCTTCGATGGCCGGACCTTTACGACCTATACCAAAGAACGAAATGGGCTTAATTTCGACGATGTACAGTCCATTGCCCAGGATGCTGAGGGGGTTTTATGGCTCATGGGACCTTTTGGCCAGTCGCAGATTACCCTCTTCGATCCACTGACGAATAAGGCCACCTCCTTCGAAGAAAAGTTTAAAAAGCAAGCGCCTGCCAAGTCAAACGACCTTTCCCCACGCCTGCTCAGTAGTACCAACGGCACCATCTTTTTTACCGACCAACAGCCCGCCCGGTTACTATCGTACCACCCAAAAACCGGGCTGCGGTCGGTGTCTCTGCCCTTTAAAAAACTGGTTGCTTTTCAGGTCACCGCCCGCCAAACGGTCTGGGCCGTGGCCGATGATGCATTAGTTCTTGAATTAACCGCCGATGGCCGCATCCTGCATCAGTTTGCCCATCCGGGGTCAATAATTAGCACTTGTCTGGGGCAGCGAAACGCGGGCATTGAATTTTTCTACTTCGTCACTGGCCCGGCAACGGGGGGAGAGGATGTGTTTTTTAGCGTGGACGAGTCGGGCAATCGGCGGGTGAGACCGCCATCCCTGCTAAACTCGTTGACCCGGCCCCTTCATCCGGTTTGTTACGCGTTTGACCGTTCCGGCTTACTGTGGGATGGAATAAGTCTGCGGGATTCAACCAGCCGGGCCCTCCTGACCATTGCTCTGCCAACACCAAATGGGCCGGTTATCAACCGGAGTTTTTTTCGGGACCGCAGTGGACTGTTCTGGTTGGGAACCAGTTTTGGCGTGTATCAGGTCAAGCTGGCCGAAAACAATTTCCACCGACTGTTTCACCAGGAAACTGACCAGCAAACGGGTTTAACCCCAATTCGGGGGATTACCGTTTTTGGCAATCAGGTTTTTGCTAATTTGGAGAGTCAGGGCCTGTACACCGCTCAGTGGCCGGGCGGCTCACCCAGGAAATTGTCTATTCTGAAGAACAGCGTGCCTTTTTCGCGTGCGTATGGATTGACCCAGGATAAACAGGGTACGCTTTATGTCGGCCTTGTGAGTCATTTCGTACGGTATGCACCCATTACCGATGCCAGTTCCATGTTGCATCTTCCTGATGGGTATATTCTCTGGACACTGCATCCATTTGGCCCTAAGCAGTGGGTACTGGGCGGGCAACCAGGCCTTTTACTGTTTGACACGAAGCAGGAGACGTTGGCCCCTTTTTCGCAGTACAATGGGTTTACCGAACTGGCTAAGGCCCATATCCTGCATATTGCTCCCGACCGGCAGGGCACCCTCTGGATTTGCGCCAACACCGGCTTGTACACTGTAGATCCCCAAAAAGGGGTAACGGCCCGGTACTGGAGCGGGGGAAAGGAGCGTTTTTATCTGCCCGCCGAGAGTTACCAGCATTTTTACCAGGACCCGCAGGGTATCTACTGGCTGGCTACGGCCAACGCGGGCCTCATCCGGTGGGACCGTCGGCAGGGTCAGTATCGGCAGTTTCGGCGCAGTGAGGGGTTGTCCAACGATAATATCTACGCCGTGTATGCCGATGAGCGGGGGCACCTCTGGCTCAGCAGCGACTACGGCATCATGCAGTTCGACCCCGTCCGGTTCACTACCCGGTCCTATTTTGTGGAGGATGGCATTACCAACAACGAGTTCAACCGGATTGCGCATTATCAGGACAAGGTCGGCCGGATTTATTTTGGCGGACTTAATGGCATCACCGCCTTCGACCCGCGTGATTTCCAGGCCGAGAAACCGGCCGCCGGGCTACCCCTGCGCGTCCTATCATTTCACCAGTATGACAATGCGACGGATAAACTCGTCGACAAAACGGATGACATAGTCAGCACCAATACGATTACCATTCCGCCCGGCGACCGCTCCAGCGTGCTGGATGTTGCCCTGCTCAACTACACCAACGCCGACAAGAATGTGTATGCCTATCAGTTTACCGACATTGACCAGGGATGGACTTACCAGACGGAGCCTACCCTGCGGCTGAGTAATCTACCCTACGGCAACCATCGGTTGTTGATTAAAGCACAGGCGGCTAACGGGCGGTGGTCGGCTAATACGCTGGCCATCAACCTGACGGTGGTGCGGCCGGTGTATCTGCGTGGCTGGTTCCTGGTGCTGATGGTCCTGCTGGCAGGAGCCGGTATCTGGGCCTGGCTGCGCTGGCGAATCTGGCAGCACCGGAACGAACAGGTCAGGTTGCAGCGGGAAATCCACCAGGCCACGGCCCGCATTGAACAGGCTAAAGAAATTATTGAGCAGCAGGCCCGGGATCTGCTCCGGCTCAATGAAGCCCGCTCCCGGTTTTTTGCCAATATTTCGCACGAGTTCCGTACGCCCCTCACTATCATACTGGGCATGGCGGCCGAACTGGAGAACCACCAGCCGGAGGCCGAACAGCCACTGGTTCGGAAGGCGGCCGGACTGATTGAACGCAGCGGCACCAATCTGCTGCGGCTGATTAACCAGATTCTGGACCTCTCCAAACTCGAAGCCGACGAAATGCACCTGCATCCGGTGCGGGCCGATCTGGTGGGCTTTGCCCGTTACGTGGGCGAATCCTTCCAGTCGCTGGCCCATAGCCGGGGTGTCGAGTTGCATTTTCTTTTCGAGGCTGAAACGTATGAAGCTGAATTTGATCGGGATAAACTCCAAGATATTCTGTCCAATCTGCTGGCCAACGCCCTCAAGTTTACCCCCGCGGGTGGGCATATCGACTACCAGTTAAAGATCCTGGAAAGCTGGCAACCCCTCAGCGCACAAGGCTACCATGAGGAACTTACCCCAACCGGGCATCTGGAGGGTCCCGGACTGGAGGGTCACTGGGTTCAATTCATCGTCAGCGATACCGGCCCTGGCATCAGTCCGGCGAGTCTGTCGAAAGTCTTTGACCGCTTCTACCAGTCCGACAATCAATCGACGATGCCGGTTAGCGGTACCGGCATCGGGCTGTCGCTGGTGCGGGAGCTGGTGGGGCTCATGCACGGCGGGCTGGCCGTCCGAAATCGGGGCGGAGGGGCCACAAATGGACAGGGAGCTGAGTTTGTGGTGAGTATCCCGCTTGCACGTCAGATTCGGCCTGAGGTGGCCGGGCCCTTTCAGGAGTGGGTGCCCAATCCGGTTGTGGTTAGTCCGGAACCCACGCCGTGGAATGAACCTGAACCGGTACCTGCCGGAAACGGGCCCGTGCTGTTGCTGGTGGAAGACAATGACGATGTAGCCGCTTATATTCAAACCTGCCTGGGGGCCGATTACTATATGATCCGGGCCGAGAACGGACAGGCGGGTATTGACCTGGCACTGGAGAAGGTGCCGGATCTGATTCTGAGCGACGTGATGATGCCCCTCAAAGATGGGTTCGAACTGTGCGATACGCTCAAGAACGACGAACGAACCAGCCATATCCCCATCGTCCTGCTGACGGCCCGGGCCGCCGTCAGTGACCGGATGGCGGGCCTACGGCGCGGGGCCGACACTTACCTGGTGAAACCCTTTCTGCGGGAAGAACTATTGCTGGTGCTGGCTAACCTGATCCAGACCCGGCGGCAGTTGCAGGTTTACTACAGTCAACTGGCCCTGGGCGGCACTCCGCTGGGCGGCACCTCGCTGGGCGGCAATCCGCTAAGTACCCAGCCCGGCGAAACTACGCCGACTGACGCGGGAGAGGTTCTGGAAGACCAGTTTCTGACAAAGCTCCGAATCAAGGTAGAAGCGCAGTTAGAGAATCCCGAGCTTTCGGTGGACACCATCTGCCAGCAGCTGGGCATGAGCCGGACTACCCTTCACAAAAAGCTGACGGCCCTGACGGGGATGTCTTTCAGTCACTACGTGCGCGCCCTGCGTTTACGGCAGGCCCAGGTGCTGTTAACCACCACGAAACTCAACGTGTCGCAGGTGGGCTACGCCGTGGGCTTCAACAATCCCAAGTATTTCAGCCGGTTGTTTTCCGAAGAATTTGGCATTTCGCCCGGAAATTATCGCCAATCAGCCAGGGGCTGAACAATAGTGCACCTTTTCGGAACAATAGTGCACCTTTTTTTAATCAGATACCCGTACTCTTGCACTGCTGTTTTGTAGCCACTAACCCACTCAGCGTACAGCTTATGTACCTACCTTTTACCTCGTCCGGGTCCGCTCAGCGAACCCTCCGGTTTTCTCTTCGTTCAATCCTTCACAGAAGCCCGCAGCGGCAAGACCCCAATGGGCTGGCTTTCGGCTGTCGGGCCGTTTGTCGGTTGCTGGTACTGGGAGCGCTGGGGCTGACCAGCCTGAGCGCCTGGGCCCAGACGGCTACCGTCACGGCCTTATCGCCCACGCGCAATGCCATCGCGGTGGCTAAAAACACCAACGTTACCGTTACCCTGAGCCAACCCCCCACCAGCGCCAGCGCCCTGACAGTCTGGAGCCAGCAGGCCGGGGGCAAGAAAGCCGGTACGGCCACGGTGAGCGGTAATTCGCTTACGTTTAATCCCACCACGGATTTCAAGCCCGGCGAGGTGGTCTTTACCACCGCCACCACGGCCAGTGGGCTGGCTAAGCCGCAGGTCTACCAGTTTACCACCGCAGCCGCCCCGGCCCCGGCCACCTTCCCTAATGGCTCCGAGGTAGGGGTGGGCAGTACTCCTTTAAGTGTGGCGGTTGGGGATGTGGATGGGGATGGCGACCTGGACTTCTTAACCGCTAATAATGCCAGTGCCAATGTGAGTGTGCGGCTGAATGACGGCAGTGGCAGCTTCAGTGGCACCACCAACGTAGGGGTAGGCAGTAATCCTTATAGTGTAGCGGTGGGGGATGTGGATGGGGATGGCGATCTGGATATCTTAGCCGCCAACGCGGGCAGTAACACGGTAAGTGTACGCTTGAATGACGGCAGTGGTAACTTCAGTGGCACCACCAACGTTGGGGTGGGCAGTACTCCTTATAGTGTAATAGTGGGGGATGTGGACGGGGATGGTGACCTGGATCTCTTAACTGCTAACAGTGGCAGTAACAGTGTGAGTGTGCGCTTAAATGACGGCAACGGTAATTTCAGTGGCACCACCAACGTTGGGGTGGGTAGTTTTCCTCAAAGTGTGGCGTTGGGGGACGTAGATGGCGATGGCGACCTGGATATCTTAACCCCTAATTATTTCAGTAACACGGTGAGTGTGCGTTTGAATGACGGCAGTGGCAGCTTCAGTGGGGGCTCGGACGTAGGGGTGGGCAGTAATCCCACTAGTGTGGCGGTGGGGGACGTAGATGGCGATGGCGACCTGGACTTCTTTACCGCTAACAGTGCCAATGTGAGTGTGCGGCTGAATGACGGCAGTGGTAACTTTAGTGGTACCACCAACGTAGGGGTTAACGGTGGTCCTCAAAGTGTGGCGGTGGGGGATGTGGATGGGGATGGGGACCTGGACTTCTTAGCCTCCATCGGTGTCAGTAATACGGTGAGTGTTCGCTTGAATAACGGCAGTGGTAACTTTAGTGGCACCACCAACGTAGGGGTGGGCAGTGGTCCTTATAGTGTGGCGGTGGGGGATGTGGATGGGGATGGCGACCTGGACTTCTTAACCGCTAACAGTGCCAATGTGAGTGTGCGGCTCAATAGGGTGCCCCCCGCTACGGTGACGGCTCTATCGCCCACGCGCAATGCCAGGGCGGCAGCTAGAACCACCAATGTTACCGTTACCCTGGATCAGCCATGGCCTTCGGGCGAGGCCGCCAGCCAGGCCGTTCGGGTCTATAGCCAGCAGGCGTGGGGAAGAAAAGCCGGTACCGCGACGGTGAGTGGTAATTCACTTACGTTTAATCCCGACACGGATTTTAAGCCCGGCGAGGTAGTCTTTACCACCGCCACCACGGCCAGTGGGCTGACCAAAGCGCAGGTCTACCAGTTTACCACCGCAGCCGCCCCGGCCCCGGCCACCTTCCCTAGTGGCTCCAACGTGGGGGTGGGCAGTACTCCTTTTAGTGTAGCAGTGGGGGATGTGGATGGGGATGGCGACCTGGATATCCTAACCGCTAATAATGGCGGTGGCAGTGTAAGTGTGCGGCTCAATAACGGGGATGGTACCTTCGGTGGCGGCTCCAACGTACCTGTGGGAGCTAGTCCTTTTAGTGTGGTGGCGGCGGATGTGGACGGGGACGGCGACCTTGACCTCTTAACTGCAAACCTTAACAGTGCCAATGTGAGTGTGCGCTTGAATGACGGCAGTGGCAACTTCAGTGGTGGTTCCAACGTAGAAGTGGGTAGTAGTCCTATAAGTGTAGCGTTGGGGGATGTGGATGGGGATGGCGATCTGGACCTCTTAACTGCTAATCAGGGCAGTACCACGGTGAGTGTGCGCTTGAATGACGGCAGTGGTAACTTTAGTGGCACCACCACCGTAGGGGTGGGCACTAGTCCTTATAGTGTGGCGGTGGGGGATGTGGATGGGGATGGCGATCTGGACCTCTTAACCGCTAATCGGAACAATGCCAATGTGAGTGTGCGCTTGAATGACGGCAGTGGTAACTTTAGTGGCACCACCAACGTAGGGGTGGGCACTAGTCCTTATAGTGTGGCGGTGGGGGATGTGGATGGGGATGGCGACCTGGACTTCTTAACCGCTAATAATGCCAGTACCACGGTGAGTGTGCGCTTGAATGACGGCAGTGGTAACTTTAGTGGCACCACCAACGTAGGGGTGGGCGATAGACCTTATAGTGTGGCGTTGGGGGATGTGGATGGGGATGGCGACCTGGACTTCTTAACCGCTAATAATGCCAGTACCACGGTGAGTTTGCGCCTGAATGATGGCAATGGTAACTTTAGTGGCATTACCAACGTGGGGGTTGCCGGTGCTTCTCGAAGTGTGGCGGTGGGGGATGTGGACGGGGATGGCGACCTGGATTTCTTAGCTGCCATTGAGGGCAGTAACACGGTGAGTGTGCGGCTCAATCAACTCCCACCCCCAACCATCACCGGCTTTAGTGCTGTCGACAACACGGTGTGCGTGGGTAGCCCTATCAGCTTTACCGCCACGGTGGGCAACGTGACGGGCACCTACTCCTTTACCCTCTCCAACGGCACCAGCCCCCTGAGTGGTACGGCCACGGGCACAGCCTTCAGCCAGAGCCTGGTAGCCAGCGGCAGCGGCCCCCAGAGCTTCACCCTGACGGTGGGTGACAACGGTCAGACCGCGACCGCCACGGCCACCGTCACGGTTACGGCGGCTCCTTCCGCCACTATTTCCTATCCTGGTTCGCCTTTCCTGACCAGCAGTGGTCCCGTCAGCGTTAGCCAAACCGGCACGGTGGGTGGCACCTACAGCAGTAGTCCGACGGGCTTGAGTCTGAACACGAATACGGGCCAGATCACCCCCGCCAGCAGCAATCCGGGTAGTTACACGGTGACCTATGCTATTGCGGCCAGCCAAGGCTGCGCGGCCTTCAGTACTACAGCCAGTGTGGGTATCCAGGAACTTCAGGCCGATCTGGGCATCACCTGTACCAATGGAGTAGCAACGGTACAGGCGGGTGGCGGGGTTACGTACACCATCACTGTCTCAAATGTGGGGCCCTCGAATGCGCCGGGCGCGCTGGTCGAGGATACGTTTGTGCCCAACCTGACAGGGGTGAGCTGGATGGCCGTCGGATCTGGTGGCGGCAGTGTGGCCGGAGCATCGTCGGGAACGGGCAATATCAACCAGAGGGTGAATCTGCCCTCCGGTGGCTCGGTGATTTTTACCGTGACGGCTACGGTCAGTTCGTCGGCTACGGGTACGTTAGTAAATACGGCCACGGTAACGGCCCCGGCAGGGGTCACCGATCCCTTTGCAGGTAATAATTCGGCCACGGATACGGATACCATCACACCGCCCTCGCCCACCATCACGGGCTTTGCCGCTGTCGACAACAGCGTTTGCGTGGGTAGTCCCATCAGCTTTACCGCCACGGTGGGCAACGTGACGGGCGCCTACGCCTTCACCCTCTCCAACGGCACCAGTCCCCTGAGTGGCACGGCCAGCGGCTCGGCTTTCAGTCAGAGCCTGGTAGCCAGCGGCAGCGGCACCCAGAACTTTACCCTAACGGTGGGTGACAACGGCTTTCTGGCCATGGCCACCACCCCCGTGACGGTCAACGCCCTGCCTATAGCGGGCCTGACCAGCAACGGTCCGTTGACCTGTGCCCAGACATCCGTCACCCTGACGGCCTCCGGGGGCAGTTCCTACACCTTCACCAGCCCGGGCGGCAGCGTGCTGGCCGGCAGCGGCAACACCCGGGTGGTGAGCAGTCCGGGTAGTTACTCGGTGCTGGTGAGCGATGGAAACGGCTGTTCGGCCAGTGCCACTACTTCCGTGACGGCTAATCAAACCTTGCCTACGGCCAGTTTGACTAACAATGGCCCCATCACCTGTTCGATGACCAGCGTGACCCTGACCGCTTCGGGGGGCACTAGCTACCGCTTCAGCAGCGGGGCTACCCAGATTGGCACCTCCAATCAGGCTACGGTGAATACGGCAGGGCCCTACTCGGTGACGGTGACGGGGGCCAACGGCTGTTCGGCTGTGGCCACCACCACCGTCACAGGGGACCAGAGTGTGCCCATGGCAGGCTTGAGCAACGACGGCCCGCTCTCGTGTTCGAAGACCAGTGTAACCTTGACGGCCAGTGGCGGGGGCAGCTACCGCTTCAGTGCGGGGGCTACCCAGATTGGCACTTCCAATCAGGCCAGTGTCAGTACCTCGGGCACCTACTCGGTGACGGTGACTTCGGCCAACGGCTGTTCAGCCGTAGCCACTACGACGGTGACCGGTGACCAGACCGCCCCCACGGCCGGGCTGAGCAACGATGGACCATTAAGCTGTTCGAAGGCCAGCGTGACCTTGACGGCCAGTGGCGGAGGTACCTACAAGTTCAGTGCGGGGGCTACCCAGATTGGTACCACTAACCAGGCCACCGTCAACACGGCGGGCACCTACTCGGTGACCGTCACCTCGGCCAATGGCTGCTCAGCCGTAGCCACGACAACGGTGACCGGTGACCAGACCGCCCCCACGGCCGGGCTGACTAACAATGGTCCCTTGAGTTGCAACACCACCAGCGTGACCTTGACGGCCAATGGCGGAGGTACCTACAAGTTCAGTGCGGGGGCTACCCAGATTGGTACCACTAACCAGGCCACCGTCAACACGGCGGGCACCTACTCGGTGACCGTCACCTCGGCCAATGGCTGCTCAGCCGTAGCCACTACCACCGTCACGGGGGACCAGACCGCCCCCACGGCTAGTCTGAGCAACGACGGTTCGATCTCCTGTTCGAAGACCAGCGTGACCTTAACCGCCAGTGGCGGAGGTACCTACCGCTTCAGTGCGGGGGCTACTCAGATTGGCAGTGGCAACACGGCCACCGTTAACACGGCGGGCACCTACTCGGTGACGGTCACCTCGGCCAACGGCTGTTCAGCCGTAGCCACTACGACGGTGACCGGTGACCAGACCGCCCCCACGGCCGGGCTGACTAACAATGGTCCCTTGAGTTGCAACACCACCAGCGTGACCTTAACCGCTTCGGGCGGGGGCAGCTACCGCTTCAGCGCGGGGGCTACCCAGATTGGCACTTCCAATCAGGCCACCGTTAGTACCTCGGGTACTTACTCGGTGACGGTGACAGGGACCAACGGCTGCTCAGCCGTGGCTACCACCACCGTCACGGGCGACCAAAGCGTGCCCACGGCTAGTCTGAGCAACGACGGCCCGCTCTCCTGCACGAAGACCAGTGTGACCTTGACGGCCAGCGGAGGAGGTACCTACCGTTTTAGTGCGGGGGCCACTCAGATCAATGGGGGCAACACGGCCAGTGTCAGCACTTCGGGCACCTACTCGGTGACGGTGACCTCAGCCAATGGCTGCTCAGCCGTGGCCACCACCACCGTCACGGGTGATCAGAGCGTGCCCATGGTCAGCATCTCGGCCAACCCCAGCCTCACTATTACCCAGGGAGAAACCACCACCCTAACGGCTAACGTCAGTGGCGGCACTCCGCCCTTTGGCTACGGCTGGTCAACCGGGGCTTCTTCCAGCACCATTACGGCCAGTACCGATGGGCCTTACTCGGTGACCGTTACGGGGGCCAACGGCTGCTCGGCTACGGCCAGTGTGACGGTGAGTGTTGTCCAGCCCAGCGGTCCTTTCGCCATCACGGCAGTGACCACCCTGAGCTGTGAGACGATCTCCGCCGACCAGCGCCGGGTGAGCTTCAACCCCCGCTACGCCCGTCTGGATGGCAGTCCGGTCAGCTTCTCGGTGGTCAACGAGATGCTACCCACCACGGCACCGGGTCCCTACACGCTGCGTCTGTACACGGATAACCCGGTCATCACCCTGAGTGCTACCCAGAGCGGGGCCACCACCCTGTTTGCCTACAACTGGCTATCGGCCTGTAGCTCCTCGACGGGCAACACTCCACCCACGGTAGCCAATCCGGTTTCGCCCCAGTCGGCCACGGTGGGTATCGCCTACACCCTGTCGCTGGCGGGTGTGTTTACCGATGCCGAGACGCCCAACAGCCTGGTGCTGTCGGTAGCGGGCCTGCCCGCGGGGCTCAACTTCGTGGCCCCCTCCACTATTTCGGGTACACCCTCCACGAGTGGGGTGAGTCAGGTGACGGTGACGGCGACCGATCCGGGGAGCATGAGTGCCAGCACCAGCTTTACCATCACGGTGAGTCCGGCAGCCGGTACCCCACCCCCGCCATCGGGCACCTTCAGCATCACCAGCGTGCAGACTATTAATTGTGAGGTGCTCTCGGCCGGTCAGCGCCGGCTGACCTTCAACCCGCAGTACGCGGGGGTCAATGGCGCGCCCATCAGCTTCTCGGTGGTCAACGAGTTGCCGGCCACGACCAATCCGGGCCCTTACAGTCTGGACCTGTACACGGATAACCCGGTCATCACCCTGAGAGCAGTGCAGAGCGGCATAGCCAGTAGTTTTGCCTACAACTGGCTATCGGTGTGCAGTTCCTCGACGGCTAACACCCCGCCCACGGTAGCGAATCCGGTTAGTCCCCAGTCAGCTACGGTCGGTGTGGCCTACACGCTTTCGCTGGCGGGTGTGTTCACCGATGCCGAGACGCCCAATCAGCTAACCTTATCGGTTTCGGGCTTACCCGCCGGGCTGAGCTTTAGTCCCCCCTCGACCATCTCGGGTACGCCTTCGATGAGTGGGGTGAGTCAGGTGAGCGTGACGGCGACCGACCCGGGGGGGATGATGGCCAGCACCAGCTTCAACATTACGGTCAATCCGGCCGGTGGTACACCCCCAACGGGCACCTTCAGCATCACGGGGGTACAGACCATCAGCTGTGAGGTCCTGTCAGCCGGGCTACGCCGGGTTACGTTCAACCCCCAGTACAGTGGGCTGGATGGTACTCCCATCAGTTTCTCGGTGGTCAACGAACAACTACCCACCACCAATCCGGGTCCTTACACCTTAAACCTGTATACCGACAATCCGGTCATCACCCTGAGCGCCACCCAGAGCGGGGTAAGCACCAGTTTCAGCTACGGCTGGCTGGCGGCCTGCAATGCAAGTGCCCGAATGGGCGCGGGTTCGGATGCCCGGCTGCGGGTGGTGGTGCTGGGCAACCCCGTCCAGGAAAGCCAGGTGTGGGTAGAGGTGCAGGGCGAACAGGGCCAGACCGTCACCTTGCGGGTAACCGATGAGCAGGGCCAGGCCGTCAGTCTTATCCAGGTTGTGCTGACCAGGGGAGTGGACCGGTTCCCGGTCCGGATTGGCCGCCAGGGGGGTGTTTATCTTTTGGATGTCAGCACGACCAGCCAGCGCCAGACGGTCAGGATCATCAAGCACTAAGGCAGGTGGTCTTTTACTGAAACCCGCCACAAAAAGCCTGCTGTTTACGTCACAACCAGCCACCGCTTTGGCCCTAGATGGGCTGAAGCGGTGGCTATTAATTATCCCCAAAGCTCGTGTGAGCAACTCACCCCAACCGTCCGTCTGGCTGGATGGACCAAGTCTGTTCAGGAACGGCTTCGAGGATCCCACGTAGTTCAGCCGGTTGTTTTTCGAAGAATTTGGGTGTTTCGCCCCAAAATTATCGCCTTTTGGCCGGGGGCTGAACAATAGTGCACCTTTTCGGAACAATAGTGCACCTTTTTTAAATCAGGGAGCCGTACTCTTGTGCCGCTGTTTTATCCTTCATTAACCCACTCAGCGTATCGGATATGAGACTACCGTTTATCTACGTCAAGCCCAATCAACGACTCCCCCGGTTCTCGGTGAACCCCGTCATCCGCCCCGGCCTACAGGGGCAACGCCTGGGCTGGTTAGCCTGCTGCTATCGCCCGGTAAGTATGCTGGCGTTGCTACTGCTGAGCCTGTCCGCGCTGGCGCAGACGGCTACGGTGACGGACTTATCGCCTACGCGCAATGCCAGGGCGGCCAGCCGGGCCACCAACGTTACCGTTACCCTGAGCCAACCCCCCACCGGACCCGCCAGCGCCCTGACGGTCTGGAGCCAGCAGGCGGGGGGCAAAAAGGCGGGCGCAGCCACCATCAGTGGCAACACGCTCACCTTTGATCCCACCACCGATTTCAAACCCGGCGAGGTGGTTTTTGCGACCGCCACCACGGCCAGTGGCCTGGCCCAGCCGCACGTCTATCAGTTTACCACCGCAGCCGCCCCGGCCCTGGCCACCTTCAGTGGGGGCTCTGGTGTAGGGGTGGGCGATCGTCCTCGAAGTGTAGCGGTGGGGGATGTGGATGGGGATGGCGACCTGGATTTCTTAACTCCTAATTATGGCGTTGCCAATGTGAGTGTGCGCTTGAACGACGGCAATGGTAACTTTAGTGGCGGCTCCAACGTAGGGGTGGGCAGTGCTCCCGAAGGTGTGGCGTTGGGGGATGTGGATGGGGATGGCGATCTGGACCTCCTGGCCGCTAATAGTAACAGTGCCAGTGTGAGTGTGCGCTTGAATGACGGCAATGGTAACTTCAGTGGCACCACCAACGTAGGAGTGGGCAGTTTTCCTATAAGTGTGGCGTTGGGGGATGTGGATGGGGATGGCGATCTGGAT
>NZ_KB893290.1:0-42883 GCF_000374065.1 Spirosoma luteum DSM 19990 | reverse complement strand
GTGGCAATTTTAGTGGCACCACCAACGTAGCCGTGGGCAGTGATCCTATAAGTGTGGCGGTGGGGGATGTGGATGGGGATGGCGATCTGGATTTCTTAACCGCTAATAATAACGAAGCCAATGTGAGTGTGCGCTTGAATAACGGCAGTGGCACTTTTAGTGGCGGCTCCAACGTAGGGGTGGGCACGGGAAACAGTCGTCCTCGAAGTGTGGCGTTGGGGGATGTGGATGGGGATGGGGATCTGGACTTCCTGGCCGCTAATCAGATGAATAGCACTGTGAGTGTGCGCTTGAATAACGGCAATGGTAATTTTACTGGCGGCTCTACCCTGGGGGTGGGCTTTGAACCTTTTAGTGTCGCGTTGGGGGATTTGAATGGCGATGGCAATCTGGATTTCTTAACTGCTGGTAATGGCAATAACACGGTGACTGTGCGGTTCAATCAGCCCCCACCCCCCACCATCACGGGCTTTGCCGCCGTCGACAACAGCGTTTGCGTCGGTAGCCCTCTGACCTTCACCGCCACGTTAGGTAACGTGACGAGCCCCTACGCCTTCACTCTCTCCAACGGCACAAGCCCCCTGAATGGCCCGGCCACGGGCGGGACTTTCAGCCAGAGCCTGGTGGCCAGTGGCAGCGGCAGCCAGAGCTTCACGCTGACGATAAGCAGCGGGGGGCAGACGGCCACGGCCACTACCAGCGTTACGGTCACGGCTCCGGTGGTCAGCAACCCATCGGTCACCACCGCTACCCAGGGCCAGCCATTCAGCCAGACTTTTACGGCCAGTGGCGGAGTGAGTCCCTACAGCTTCAGTCTGGCCAGCGGCACTCTGCCAAACGGCCTGAGCCTGAGCACGGGTGGGGTACTGGCTGGCACCCCTACCCAAACGGGTAGTTTCAGCCTGAGCGTGGGGGCCACCGATGCCAACGGCTGCGCGGGCGTGGGCGGCACCTATATCCTGTCGGTGAATGTGACGCTAAGCAGCCAGGCCCAGATCAACGCTTTCCCGGCGGATTCCATCACCCTGGCTGGCACACTCACTATTCGAGGAGATGACATCACGGATTTGAGCCCCCTGGCAAATTTGCAACGGATTGACGATGGAGATTTAATCATTCAAAATAACCCACAACTTACCAGTCTTTCCGGATTAGGCAGTTTGAGTGCGGTAGGAATGGGAGTAGTGCGGATTGAATCCAATCCTGAGCTCACCAGCCTTGCCGGCCTGGAGAATCTGACCGAGATTGGAAACGTGGAATCTAATGCGGGCATGTTTATCGGAGGTAACCCCAATCTCACCAGTATAGCCGCGTTGAGCCGGTTGAGTTCAGTAGGAGCGGGTGTGATAATTCGATCCAACCCCGAACTGACCAATCTTACCGGCCTGCAGAACCTGACCGAGGCTGAAAACGTGGAATCTACTGTGGGTTTGTTTATCATTGGGAATGCTAAACTAACCAGTCTTGCCGCGCTGAGCCAGTTGAGTTCAGTAGGGGGAGAGGTGGAGATTGAACGTAATCCTGAGCTAACGAGTCTGACCGGTCTGGAGAATCTGACCCGTATTGGCGGAAATTTAAGGATCATCAATAACGCGCAGCTGACCACCTGTGCCATTGCCAGCATCTGCCAGTACATAGCCAATCCTACCGGCAGTATCACCATCTTGGGTAATGCACCAGGCTGCAATTCCAGTGCCGAGGTACAAGCCCTCTGTGGTGGGCTGGCCGTAACGGGCTTTGCCGCTAGTCCGGATGTAGCTTGTGTGGGTAGCTCCGTCACCTTCACGGCTACAGCCACCAATGCCGCCCTACCTTATGCCTTCACGCTCACCAACGGCAGCAGCCTTACAGGCACGGCCAGCAGTCAGGCTTTTAGCCAGAGTGTAGTGGCCAGCGGTTCGGGCAGCCAGAGTTTTACGCTGACGGTGAGCAGCGGGGGGCAGACGGCCACGGCCACCACCAGCATTACGGTCAACCCGGCTCTGGTGGTCAACAACCCAATGGTCACTACCGCTACCCAGGGCCAGCCCTTCAGTCAGACGTTTACCGCATCGGGCGGCAGTAGTCCCTACAGCTTCAGCCTGGCCAGCGGCAGCTTGCCCGCTGGTCTGAGCCTGACGATGGGGGGCGTTTTGGAAGGCACGCCCACGCAAACGGGGAGTTTCAGCCTGAGTGTGCAGGCTACCAATGCTAGTGGTTGCGTGGGGGTGGGAAGCCCGTATACCCTGACGGTGAATGCGGCTCAGGCTCCCTGCCCCACGGGCAATGTAACCCTGAGCAGCCAGGCCCAGGTCAACGCTTTCCCATCGGGCTGCCCAACTATACCGGGTACCTTACTTATTTCGGGGGCGGATATCACGGATTTGAGCCCGCTGGCAAATGTGCAGCGTATTACTGATGATGATTTAATTATTCAGAATAACCCGCAACTCACCAGTCTTACAGGATTGGGCAGTTTGACTGCGGTAGCAAGAGGAAACGTGCGAATTCAAGGTAATCCTGAGCTGACGAGTCTGACCGGTCTGGAGAAGCTTAGTCGGATTGTTAGAACTTTGTTTATCATAAATAATGCTAAGATTACCAGTTTAGCCGCCCTGAGCAGTGTAAGTTCAATAGGGACAGGTGTGGAGATTGCAGGCAATCCCGAACTAACCAGTCTGACCGGTCTGGGGAGGCTGGGAGAAATCAGAAACGGAGACTTGTTTATCCGCAACAACCCTAAACTGATCAATCTTGTCGGACTGAACAATTTAAGTGTGATTGGAGGTCGTCTGTTAATTTCCGATAATCGTGATCTGACCAGTCTGACTGGTCTAACTAACCTATCCGAGATTGGAAACGTGGAGTCTAATGCAGGCATGTTTATTACCAGGAACCCCAGTCTCACCAGTATAGCCGCATTGGGCAGGGTAAGTGTAATAGGAGGAGAGGTGGTGATTGAAGGCAATGGTGAGCTAACGAGCCTGAACGGTTTGGAGAGGCTAACCAGGATTGGAGACCGAGGGGACTATAACCTGGAAATCAATAACAACGCCAGGCTGGCCAGCCTGGCCGGGTTGGGCAGTTTGGTCTCAGTACGAAGAGATGTGGTGATTCGGGGCAACAGCGCACTGACGAGTCTGAGCGGCCTGGAGACGCTCACCAGTATTGGGGGACGATTGACAATCGTCAACAACGCGCAGCTGAGTACCTGTGCCATTGCCAGCGTCTGCCGGTTCATCGCTACCCCTCCTCCGGGTGGGATCACCATCTCGGGCAACGCAACGGGCTGCGCGTCGGTAGCCGAGGTGCAGGCCAACTGTAACCCGCTTACCATCACTGACTTTGCCGCCAGTCCGAATGTAGTTTGTGTGGGTAGCCCTGTCACCTTTACGGCTACGGCTACCAATGCCACCCTGCCTTACAGCTATACGCTCACCAACGGCAGCAGTACCACCACGGGCACAGCCAGCACCACCGCCTTCAGCCAGAGTCTGGTCACCAGCGGTTCGGGTAGCCAGAGCTTTACGCTGACGGTAAGCAGTGGGGGGCAGACGGCCACGGCCACTACCAGCGTGACGGTCAACGCCCCGCCCACGGCCACCATCAGCGGCAACACGACCGTTACCAGCGGGGGCTCGACCACGCTAACCGCATCGGGAGGCACCGCCCAGACCTGGTCCACCGGAGAAACCACCCCCAGCATCACCGTGATGGCCGGCACCTACTCGGTCACCGTCACCAACGCCAGTGGCTGCAGCAGTTCCACCAGCGTGACCGTCAGTACGGCCGCCGGAACACCGCCCCCCACGGCCACTTTCAGCATCACAGGGGTGACGACGGTCAGTTGTCAGGTGGTGTCGGCGGGCCAGCGCCGGGTGAGCTTCACCCCCCGCTACGCGGGTCTGGATGGTAGTCCGGTGAGCTTCTCGGTGGTCAACGAGATGCTGCCCACCACGGCACCGGGTCCCTACACCCTGAACCTGTACACCGATAATGCGGTCATCACCCTGAGAGCAGTGCAGAGCGGCATCAGCAGCAGTTTTGCCTACAACTGGCTGTCGGCCTGTAGCTCCTCGACGGCCAACACCCCGCCCACGGTGGCGAGTCCGGTGTCGCCCCAGTCGGCCACGGTGGGTATCGGGTACACGCTGTCGCTGGCGGGTGTGTTCACCGATGCCGAGACGCCCAACAGCCTGGTGCTGTCGGTGACGGGCCTGCCCGCGGGGCTCAACTTCGTGGCCCCCTCCACTATTTCGGGTACACCTTCGATGTCGGGCGTCTCGACGGTGACGGTCACAGCGACCGATCCGGGGGGGATGATGGCTAGCACCAGCTTTACCCTGACGGTGAGTCCGGCTGGGGGTACTCCTCCACCACCGAGTGGCACCTTCAGTATCACCAGCGTGCAGACGGTGAGTTGCCAGGTGCTCTCGGCCGGTCAGCGCCGACTGACCTTTACTCCACAGTACGCGGGCCTGAACGGGGCACCGGTGAGCTTCTCGGTGGTCAACGAGTTGCCGACCACTACCAATCCGGGCCCCTACAGTCTGGACCTGTACACCGACAATCCGGTCATCACCCTCAAAGCGGTGCAGAGCGGCATAGCCAGCAGTTTTGCCTACAACTGGCTCTCGGCCTGCAGTTCCTCGACGGGTAACACTCCGCCCACGGTGGCGAGTCCCGTACCACCCCAGTCGGCTACGGTGGGCAACGCCTACACGCTCTCACTAGCGAACGTGTTCACCGATGCTGAGACGCCGAACCAGTTGACCCTCTCGGTAAGTAATCTGCCCGCGGGGCTGAACTTCGTGGCTCCTTCGACCATCTCGGGAACGCCAAGTATGTCGGGTGTCTCGACGGTGATGGTGACGGCGACTGATCCGGGTAGCATGAGCGCGAGCACCAGCTTTACCCTCACGGTGAATCCGGCTGGGGGCACTCCACCTCCGCCATCGGGTACCTTCAGCATCACGGGGGTAACGACAATGAGTTGTGAGGTCATCTCAGCGGGCCAGCGCAGACTAACCTTCAATCCCCGGTACGCGGGTCTGGATGGCAGTCCGGTGAGTTTCTCGGTGGTCAATGAGCTGCTGCCGACCACGGCACCGGGCCCCTACAGTCTGGACCTGTACACCGACAACCCGGTCATCAACTTACGGGCGGTGCAGAGCGGGGTCAGCAGCCAATTCAGCTATGGCTGGCTGGCCGCCTGCCAGACGGGCGCACGTCAGGCGGCTGAGCCCGTGAGCGGGTGGTTGGCCCGGTTGGTAGGCAACCCGGTAAGCGGAGAACTGGTGGTGGAGATCAGTGGAGCCGAAGGGCAGGCATTGAGTGTGTCGCTGACTGACGGGTTGGGTCATGTAGTAACGCATCGGGCGGTGCAGCCCACAAGCGGCACGCATCGGGAAGTCTTCGATGTGAGTCGTCAGGGCGGAGGCCTGCTGTTGTTGCAGGTCACTGGTCAGGCTGGCAGTCAGACGCTGAAAGTGATCAAGCTGGACTAGTTTTCCTCCACACCATTCGTTTCTGATCATCAATTCAGGAAAAGGCGTGCTCCGTAAAATGGGCACGCCTTTTTGCTACCTATCTGGCGGGGCCTTAGGCGGAAAAGGACCGGATGGCCTGTTTCTGAGGTGAACTGACGGGTGGGGCTGTTCGACAGAGTACTACCTAATCACTCCGTTTCTGAGCCATTATTCGGGAAGGGTCGATTGCCGCAAAGGAGAGTGATTGAGCGTTCCGTAAAAAGAATTTGGGTACGAAACGTTTCAACTTTTGGAAGCCTTATAACTGAGTGCTGAAGGTGGGGTAAAAAAACAGCAGGGTAGCTTATGGGCTACCCTGCTGTTACCACAACGTTACTTACTCTTTTTTACGGCGTTGCCTTGACAAAAGGACCGGCAATAGCCAGTACTTTTTCTTTGCTTAGCGGCTCATCGAACGATTCACGAACAATCTCTGTATCCGTCTGTTCGGTGTTACCTCCCTGCTGTTTTATCATCGGTTTGGTAACGGATACCAGGTCAACTAAATCGTGTTGACGCACCAGATTTTCGCCTTCATAAATGGCCTTGGGTGCGCCCCCTGTTTCCTGCTCCGATGCCCAGACGCGCAAACCACGAATCAGCCGTACCTCAGCTGCGTGGCGGGCCTCAACCGAGTGAATTCTCAGGGCCGTCTGCAGGATTTGTTTGTCTCCTTTTAGCCGGGGTGCCTGCCCTTTGTAGGCTCTTACGCCCAGATCCTCGAACGATTGGGATAAGACCAGGAAAGTCTGATAGTCGGAGAAAACGGTTGGGTACTTCCCTCCGCCCGTAAAATCAAACATGGGTTTGGCAATGGCATCCGCACCTAACAGGCTCTTCAGTAATTGAACGTGTTGTTGTTCATGTTCACCAATTTTCATGAACACCATCCGGTCGCTTTCCGGAATAAGTCCCGGCCTGGCCAGGCCCATCGCGTAAAACTCAGCTTCCAGGTACTCCAGCAGCAGGGCAAAGTTGAATACATCTACCACTTCGCTGTTGGCAGCAAAGGCTTTATTGAGCGTAGTAGTCAGTAAGGTAGTGGTGCCAACAGCGGCATACGCCGTTGTTTTCAGTAATTTACGACGCGAAAATGCGATTCGTTCGTAGGCTTCAGCGTCGCGTTTTTCAATGTCCGATAAGATGGCAAATAAGTTCATACGATGGCTGAATTAATAGGTTGGGAGATTAGCTACACTAAGTTTCTGTTTGATAAAAGGCTGGGCCTTCATCGCGGCTTCAACGGGCGTTCTGAACCAGTCGCGGCCCAGCACATCGATCAGTTCGTGGCCCAGAGAAAAATACGTTTTGGGCCGAAGCATATTCAGGGTAAGCGTAGCGTGCCTGGCTTCAACCGAAACAATTTTACCCGCCAGTTTGAGCATTTCCACATCCTCCAGCAAAGGTCCGGCACCGTTATAGGCTGCTACCCCCAAATTTTCAAACTGTTGAGCCGCATCGAACACCCCATACCGATCGTTGAAATTGATGTTGCTGAAATTGAACTCCAGCATTGGAATGGCATTGTTGGTTAGAATCCCCTTGAAAAATTCGCGGTGTACCAATTCGTGGTCGTGTAATTCTTCCAGTACTTTTCGATCCTGTGCACTCAGGCCAGTTGCCCTTTCGAGGGCGGTTGCGTAAAAGGCGGTTTCCAGTTGTTCCAGTGAGTAAGCCAGATTGGCAATACCAATATCACCGGAGCCCAGATCAATGGTCCCATCTGGTAGTACCGACGCCCCCATCCGGGCCGATGCACGACCGGTTACGGGGTTAACATCCGTTACTTCGCGGGTGCAGGCCGTCATCAGTGCCGTAACGGAGGCCGCCGTCAGTCCCAGCTGACGCATGAACATCCGTCGTTCTACCGATGGAATAGCCGGAATCGTTGGCCTGCTTTTTACGGGTTGCTGTTCATTAAGTTTTTCCATAAGAGTTAGAGAAATTTGTTGTGTAATTAACCTCAATCCAAAAACTTTTCAGAAAAACTGGCAGGCAGGCAAATCTGATTTCAAAGCCATAAAAAGTGAGGGAACGGTCCCTCGTTGGCGTGGTAGGTCGTGCCGAGAAACGCCGTCAGAGAAGTGCTGTTCGTGGGCAGGTAGTATCCGTAGCTTCGTTGCAGGTTACCGTTTATATATACCTCAACGGCATTGTTAGCCTTAGATAACTACTTTTTATTAACAATATATTCGTTAGTAACGTAGGATATGCTAAAAACAGGGCATTTATTTAATGCAAAAATTTAATAGGTTTGTCCTAAATTATTCCTGCAACTATATGGCCCCTGCGGTATGTGTAATCGGTAGCTCCAATACCGACATGGTAATTAAAGCCGACAGGTTGCCCGACCCCGGCGAAACGGTACTTGGCGGTACGTTTCTGATGAATCCCGGTGGTAAGGGCGCCAATCAGGCTGTAGCCGCAGCCCGGCTGGCGGCTCTGCCTGGTTCCGAACGCGGGGAGACCACTTCAATAACGTTTGTGGCCAACGTGGGGAATGATGTATTTGGCCGGCAGGCCCTGGAGCAGTTCGAGCGGGAGGGCATCCGGGGCGATTTCGTGACCACCGATGCCGACGCACCCTCGGGCGTGGCCCTGATTGGCGTAGACAGCAGGGGTGAAAATAGCATCATGGTAGCCTCCGGGGCCAACGCCCGGCTGAGTGAGCAGCAGGTAGCCACCGCCCTGGCTTCTATTACCAACCCCGTCCATACGGTAGCCCTGCTTCAACTGGAATCGCCCATGCCGACCGTGGTCTACGCCATCCGGGCGTGTTCCGAAAAAGGAATGCGGGTGGTGCTTAACCCGGCCCCGGCGCAGCCCGTCGACCCCGCCGTGCTGGCCTGCCTGTATGCCATTACGCCCAACGAAACCGAAGCCGAGCTGCTCACCGGTGTTCGCGTTACCGACGAAACTACCGCCCGCCAGGCCGCCCGGTCCCTGCACGATGCGGGGGTACCCAACGTGGTTATCACGCTCGGTTCACGAGGTGCCTACGTGTCTACAGACTCCGGCGCAGAAACTAAACTGGTGGCGGCTCCGCCCGTAACGGCTGTTGATACTACGGCTGCTGGCGACTGTTTCAACGGAGCTCTGGCGGTAGCCCTGGCCGAAGGGAAGAGCCTGTTCGACGCCGTATCGTTCGCCTGTAAAGCTGCGGCCATTTCGGTTACCCGCATGGGCGCACAGGCATCGATGCCCCATCGCTCAGAAGTCGAGGCTTTGCCCTTACTGTCCAGATGAAACCTGATCTTCAAATGAAACCAATGAAACGAAGTTATGTAGTGCTCCCTCTGCTGGCGTTGCTGTCTTTTGTTCCCGCGCCCCGCCCGTACCGCACCCCGCCCGCTACGGTCACGATGGCCAAAGCCAAACTACAGGACAAAATCAAAGGCGGCTGGGCTGGTCAGGTGATTGGCGTTACGTTTGGCGGCCCCACCGAATTCCGGTTCAACGGGACCATGATCAACGATTACCAGCCGATTCCGTGGTACGACGGCTACATCAGGAAAACGATGGTCGAGAATTTTGGCCTGTACGACGACCTGTACATGGACCTGACGTTTGTGGATGTGTTCGAGAAAAAGGGACTGGATGCGCCCGTGAGCGAACACGCCAATGCGTTTGCCAAAGCCGACTATATGCTTTGGCACGCCAACCAGGCGGGTCGCTACAACATTCTCAACGGGATGGAAGCCCCGGAATCGGGCCACTGGCTCAACAACCCCCACGCCGACGATATTGACTTCCAGATCGAAGCGGATTTTTCGGGGCTGATGGCTCCCGGCATGCCCAACACGGCCGTGCAGATTGGCGACCCCATCGGGCACATCATGAACTACGGCGACGGCTGGTACGGTGGGGTATACGTGGGAGCCCTGTATGCGCTGGCTTTCGTGAGCGACGATGTGAATTATGTTGTGCGCGAGGGCTTGAAAACCGTTCCGGCCCAGAGTACCTTTTATCAGTGCATTGCCGACGTGATCAAGTGGCACGACCAGTACCCGAACGACTGGAAACGCACCTGGTATGAAGTGCAGCGTAAATGGTCGGACGATATCGGCTGTCCGGACGGGGTGTTTGTGCCGTTCAACATCGATGCCAAGGTGAACGCGGCTTACATCGTGCTGGGCCTGTTGTACGGCCAGGGCGACTATACCAAAACCATGCAGATCAGCACCCGCGCCGGGCAGGATTCCGACTGTAACCCATCATCGGCGGGGGGGATTCTGGGCACCATGCTGGGCTACGACAACATTCCGGCTTACTGGAAGCTGGGCCTGAAAGAAGCCGAAGACATCGACTTTAAGTACACGACCATGTCGCTCAACGACGTGTACGGTATCGGGATGAAGCACGCGCTTCAGGTAATTGAGCGCAGCGGGGGCAAGGTAACCGGCGATCAGGTGACCATTGCCGTACAAACTCCTAAACCCGTCCGGCTCGAACAAAGCTTTACCAGTCACTATCCGACCGAAAAGCGCCGGGTCAATAAAGATCTGACTGATGAATACACCGCTGATTTCGAGGGGAACGGCTTCGTTGTTCTGGGTCAGGCAACGCCCAAAAACCAGTCGAACGGCCGCTACGAAAGCGACTTTTCGTACACGATGGACGTGTACGTTGATGGGCAGAAACTGGAAACGGTGACGTTGCCCGCCAGCTTTACCCGTCGTCGGCACGAACTGACCTGGAAATACCAGTTAACGCCCGGTAAGCACACCGTCCGGCTAAAGGTGCAGAATCCCGACAAGGACTACACCCTGCGGCTACAGGAGCTTATCGTGTACAGCAACAAACCCACCGAGATCCGCTACTAACCTCAACTACCTTATGTTTATCATCGAGACTTACGGCACAGCCGTTCTGTTTTGTATCGTTACCATGATTTGCTGGGGGTCGTGGGCCAATACCCAGAAACTGGCCGCCGGTAGCTGGCGCTTCGAGCTGTTCTACTGGGATTACGTGCTTGGCATCGTTGGGCTGGCCTTGATTTCTGCCCTAACGTTGGGGAGCCTGGGCGAAGGGGGACGCTCGTTCCTGGCCGATGTTCAACAGGCCGACCCGGCAAATATTAGCTCGGCGCTGTGGGGCGGGGTGCTGTTCAACGCGGCTAATATCCTGCTGGGCGCAGCTATCGCCATTGCGGGTATGTCGGTGGCCTTTCCGGTGGGTATCGGGCTGGCGCTCGTAATCGGGGTGGTGGTCAATTACCTCAATGCCCCGGTGGGGAGCGCGGGTCTGCTATTCGGCGGCATGGCCCTGATTGTGGTAGCTATCCTGCTCAACGCCATTGCCTACCGCCGGACGAGCAGCGCTGGCAGCGGCTTGTCTACCAAGGGATTAGCGCTGTCGGTGGTAGCGGGTTGCCTGATGGGCCTGTTCTACGGCTACGTGGCGCAGTCGATGTTCCCGAATTTTGAGCAGCCCGAGCCGGGAAAACTCAGCCCCTACACCGCCGTGGTCTTTTTTGCCCTGAGTATTCTGGTCAGTAATTTCCTGTTTAATACCCTGCTCATGCGCCGGCCCTTCGTCGGCGCACCGGTGAGCTATACCGACTATTTTCGGGGTAGTGCCCGCGATCACCTGACGGGCGTACTGGGCGGCATGGTCTGGTGCCTGGGGATGTTGTTCAGCATTCTGGCCTCCGACAAAGCCGGTCCGGCCATCAGCTACGGGCTGGGGCAGGGGGCCACGGTGGTGGCAGCTCTGTGGGGCATCTACGTCTGGAAAGAGTTTCGGGACGCCCCCAAAGGCGTTAGTGGCCTGCTGAACGGGATGCTTCTATGCTACATCGTAGGCATCGGCCTGCTGATTGTAGCGCGGTGACGAGTTATCAATTCCGCTTTTAGCCGTACTGGTTATTTATGGATTAATATAGGCAGCCGCTGAGTAGCAACCAGTCTGACTTGCCCCCGCGTTGTAGCCGGGGGCTGTTTGGTAAGTTTATACCGCCAGTACTATCGTACTCACTGGAAAACGGAAGCGAAATAGCTTGCTCTGTTTAGTTAAAACGGCGTTTCCTGACTGGGGTCGGCGTTGCCGAAGTTGGTCATGTTATTGGCCTTGCTTTTGAATACGCTGCCTGCCGATGGAGGTGCTTCGAAACTGCTTAATCCATTGACATCGGGCGCAAAGCCCTGCGTAGCTACCGGCTCGAAGTAGGAGTCGAGGTCGCAGAATTTGGTAAACTTATTGATAAACCGAAGCTGAATGGTGTCGAGCGAACCACTCCGGTTTTTGGCAATGATTACTTCACCGATACCCGCCGTCGAGTTACCGTTTTCGTCCTGGGTGATATTGTAGTATTCAGGCCTGTATAGAAAGCAGACCATATCGGCATCCTGCTCGATAGACCCTGATTCACGCAAGTCGGAAAGCTGTGGTTTTTTGTCACCACCGCGCGTTTCTACAGCCCGGCTCAACTGCGAGAGGGCAATAACTGGTACGTTCAACTCTTTCGCCAGGTTCTTGAGGGCCCGGGAGATGGAGGCAATTTCCTGTTCGCGGTTGCCACCCATCCGCCCCGACGTGTCGCCGGACATAAGCTGGAGGTAGTCGATGACCACCATCTGAATATCGTGCTGGGCTTTCAGGCGTCGGCACTTGGCCCGTAATTCCAGAATGGATAGGGCAGGGGTGTCGTCAATGAAAATGGGAGCTTCGGTGAGTCGCTGAATTTTGTGGTGCAACTGCGTCCACTCGTGGGGAGCCAGCGTACCCTTCCGGATCTTCTCCGAATCGATCTCCGCTTCGGCCGCAATAAGACGGTTGACCAACTGCACCGACGACATCTCCAGCGAGAAAATAGCCACCGGTTTACCGTGGTCGACAGCCGCATTCCGGAGGGCCGAAACCACAAAAGCAGTTTTTCCCATGGCTGGCCTGGCTGCCAGAATGATCAATTCCGTTGGTTGCCAGCCCGACGTTACCCGGTCCAGGTTAGTGAAGCCGGACGGCACACCCGTCAGGCCTTCCTGATTTTTCTTGGTTTCGAGTTCGTTGAGTGCCATCCGAACGATGGTGCTCATGTCGGCGTAGTTCTTCTTGATGTTCGATTCCGAAATCTTGAAGAGCGATTGTTCCGTACGGTCAAGAAGTTCAAATACATCGGTGGTATCCTCGTAGGCATCCCGCAGGATGGTGGACGACATGGCGATGAGTGCCCGCTTCAGGGCCTGCTCCGACACAATCCGGGCGTGGTACTCGATGTTGGCCGCCGAGTTGACCCTAAAGGTTAGTTCGGCTACGAAGCCACCGCCACCAACCAGTTCAATTTCACCGGTTTGCCGGAGTTTGTTCGTAACGGTCAGTAAGTCTATGGGGTCGGAATTGCCAAAGAGCGTCAGGATGGCATTATAAATCCGCTGGTGTGCTTCTTTGTAGAAGGTTTCCGGCTTGAGAATATCGACTACCGAGGAGAGTGCATCTTTCTCAATCATCAGCGCTCCCAGCACTGCTTCTTCCAGGTCGAGGGCCTGGGGGGGGAGCTTGCCAAGGCCCGTATCGAGCCAGTGATTGCCAGCTTGCTGACGACCGCCGGCAAAGGCAGATGGTTTCCGAAGATGTTGATTAGGGCGTGCGTTATTCTCCATTGTCTTACTGCAAGTTTACGCAATCATCCCCCATAAGCCAAGTCCGTTAAAACGACGTATATCGGTCAAAACGAGGAATGGTTGCGTAACATTCTGGTAATGTTGTTGCTACCCCATCGAAAAAAAAACGATTTTTTTAGGCAACGGAAGGAGGGTAACTAGTCGTATTAATTACGGAAGTCTGGCAGTGAACTGTGTGTCAGCAAGATAGATATTTATTGCCATTAAATACCCGTTTTGTCCCAAAAAGTAGTAACTGGTATGGAAAACGGGGAAAGGAATAATTTTTTCATTAAACACGTTGTAGAAGCAAAGAAATCGCTTACTTTTCGGAAATACACACGTTAAACTATTCATCGTTTGGTCGAAAAAGTTATTACCCTCGACAATGTATCGCTCATTGACTTTCTGGGCGTAGAGAACCACAACATCAAAGAAGTGGCGGCTGCGTTTCCCATGAGCAAGATTATCTCGCGTGGCAACGAGATTCGCATTAAAGGCACAACGCCGGAGATCAGCCGGATCAGCGACATTCTGGAATCGCTGATGGTGCATTATCAGAAATATGGCAAACTAACCCAGGAAACGATTCAGACCTACATCAGTCAAAGCGGACAACCAGTCAACGGCAATGGTACGCCACCAGTGGTACCCAATGATGATGAGGTGCTGGTATACGGAAACCGGGGCGTAGTGGTTCGGGCCCGAACCGATAACCAGAAACGGCTGGTAGAAGCGGCCGAAAAATACGATCTGGTATTTGCGGTCGGCCCGGCAGGAACGGGCAAGACCTATACGGCAGTAGCGATTGCCGTACGGGCGTTGAAAAACAAAGAGGTCAAGAAAATTATCATTACGCGTCCGGCGGTAGAAGCCGGAGAAAATCTGGGCTTTTTGCCGGGTGATCTGAAAGAGAAAATCGACCCCTATCTGCGCCCTATTTATGATGCCCTTGATGATATGGTTCCGGCGGAGAAGCTGAAGTTTTATACCGAAAATCGCATTATTGAGATAGCCCCCCTGGCCTACATGCGGGGGCGTACGCTGAACAATGCGTTTATTCTGCTCGACGAAGCACAAAACACGACATCCATGCAGATGAAAATGTTTTTGACCCGGATGGGACCCACATCGAAGGCCATCATCACCGGCGACCGGTCGCAGATTGATTTGCCAAACCGGCAGAAATCCGGTCTGGTCGAGTCGGTCGATATTTTGAAAAATATCAAAGGGATTGCCTTTGTGGAACTGGACGGACGCGACGTGGTGCGCCACCGGCTGGTTCGGGAAATTATTACGGCGTATGACAAAGCGGGGCAATAAGCGCCTGATGGGAAATAAGCGAACGGGCTGGCACTGGCTGGCCGGTTCACTTATTTGTTTACTGACCTCCGCGGCCAGTGCCCAGACTACCCCTGATTCGCTGGTCAACCGCTGTGGCGTTATGGACCATGAGCGCATCCTGCAGCAACGCAATCCGGACCGGCTCCGCCAGCTCAATGAACTGAATAGTCAGATCGATCAGTATCTGGGCCAATACAAATCGCTTCGGCAGCCTGCCGCCAACGTGATCTACCGTATTCCCATTGTGGTACACGTGGTGCATAACAATGCATCAAACACAATTGGCGGTGCGAATAACGTAAACATTTCCGATGCCCAGATTCTCTCCCAGGTTCAGGTACTCAATGAAGATTACCGGAGGCAGGCCGGTACCAATGGATTCAATACCAGCCCCATCGGGGCCGATGCCGGTATTGAATTTTATCTGGCTACCGTTGACCCCAATGGGCAACCCACCACGGGTATTACCCGCCATTATTACGCCCAGAAATCGTCATTCAGTATTTTCAATGACGATTTATTACTGGCGCAGATTGCTTACTGGCCCAGCGACAGGTATTTAAATATCTGGGTTGCCAGTATTCAGGACAACTACCTGGGTTACACGCAGTTTCCAACGGCAACCGACACACTGAAAGGGTTGCCTTCTGCCGTGAATAATATGACCGATGGGTCGATTATTGACTACCGGGTTTTTGGTCGGCAGACAGGTACGGTAAACCGGTCACTCTATCTGCTGGGCCGCACCGTAACGCACGAAATTGGACACTGGCTGGGATTGATTCACCCCTGGGGCGATGCTAACTGCGGGAATGATTACGTGGCCGACACGCCCCCAATGACGGATGGCTCAACGGCTCAGCAATCCTGCCGGCAAACCTTTTCCAACTGCGATGGGAAAGGGCAGGTACGGGACCTGATGGAAAATTTCATGAACTACTGGCCCGATGCCTGCATGAATATGTTCACCGCCGGGCAGGTAGCCCGGATGCGGGCCGTACTGGTCCTTAACCCACGCCGGGCTAAAGTAGTCAGTACTGCGGCAGCCCTGCCCGAATCAGAAAACCTGACCATGTCCTTATACCCCAATCCTACCAGCATTGATCCGTCTGTCGATGTGCAATTGAAGGGGACTCAGTCATTCAGCGTTGGTCTGCTCGATATGGCTGGCCGGCAGGTACGAACCCTTTCCTACACCGATGTGCCCAGTACGCGGGTTGTGCTGCCCATAATCGGGCTGGCCCCCGGCTTGTACATTGTCCGGGTAAAAACCGGTAATGAAACAGTCAGCAAACGGTTGCTGGTGCAGTAAACGGGTTCATAGTTTATGCCGGGCTCCAGTGCGGTTTGGCGTACAGCTGGCGCACTTGTCCCTCTGCTGCACCGCGCAACCGGAATGCCGGACCATCGGAATGCCGGACCGTATAAACGTAAACGATAAACCGTTATGATTTCAGTTCTCCCTATTGCTACCCCTACCGACCTCGAAACCGCCTTTGCCATTCGCCGACAGGTATTCGTGGAGGAACAACGGGTCGATGCCCGGGAAGAGTACGACGAATTTGAGGATAGCAGTGCTCATTTTCTGGCTTTTGTCGATGACGTACCCTGTGGTACAGCCCGGTGGCGACGCACATCGAACGGAATAAAAATGGAACGCTTTGCGGTATTGGCATCCTGCCGCAGGAAGGGTGTAGGCAAGGCACTGGTTCAGGCCGTGCTGGATGATGTGTTCAGTCAGCAGCCGGAGCCAATCCAAAGTATCTATCTGCACGCCCAGCTACCGGCTATGCCGTTGTACGCTGGTTTTGGCTTCGTTTCTGTCGGCCATATGTTCGAGGAGGCAGGCATTCAGCACTACAAAATGGTACTACCGGGTTCGGCTTACACAACCGAATGAAAGGCGCACCGTTTGTGCGCTACGTGGCCGCTCTGATTAGTGGCATCCTGCTATACGTATTGGAGCCTGACGGGGCCATTCTGCCCCTGGCTTGTCTGGCTGCTGGCTTTGTGCTGCTGGTCTGGAGTTTTGCCCGTGATGCCAGGCGGGTTATCAAACCCATCCAGCGGAAAGCGGGAATCGGTAGTCTGCTTATACTGCTGGGACTCGGCTGGTTTATCACCTGGCAGCGAACCGATAGCAACCGGCCTGATCACATCAGCCACCTTTCCGATACGCTACAGGGGTACGAAGGCGTAATAGCGGCTCAGCCCGAAGAACGGGCCAAAACTTACCGGGTCGAGCTGGAAATTCGCCGGGCCAGGTGGGCGTATCGGGATTCGCTGAATCAGCCCAAAACGAACGGCGAATCATGGCAGCCACTCCGGGGCCGGGTCATTATTTACCTCGATAAAGCCAGCCAGTCCGATTCCGTTACACCCCGGCCGGTTTATGGTGAAGTATGGCTGGTTTCGGGTGCTCCCCGCCCGATTGATCCTCCGCTTAACCCCGACGAGTTCAACTACAAACGCTACCTCAGCTACCGGAACATTGGCTATCAGCAGTACCTGCGTCCGTATCAGCGGTATATTCTGGGTAGCGATCCGCCCAATCCCATCACCAATTGTGCCGCCAGCGTAAACCGCTGGGCCGATAGCGTATTTACGCGGCAGGTAGGGAGCCGGGCTGAGTACGCCCTTGTCAACGCCATGATTCTGGGGGTTCGGGATGATCTGGACGCCGATATTTACCGGGCTTACTCCACCGCCGGCGCCGTTCACATTCTCTCCGTGTCGGGTCTGCACGTAGGCATCCTGTTTCAGGTGCTCACGGTGCTGCTGGGATTTCTGGCCAAACGGCGGGGTGGAAAACTGATAATGGCCGGGCTGCAACTCACTATCCTGTGGTTTTACGCCCTGGTTACGGGCTTTTCGCCCCCGGTGCTCCGCTCGGCGGGGATGTTTACGATGGTTATTCTGGCCCGGGCACTGGGTCGGCAGCAGCAGATACCGAATACCCTGGGGGCATCGGCCTTTTTTATTCTTTGTTTCGACCCCTACGCGCTGTTTTCGGCTGGTTTTCAGCTGTCGTACCTGGCCGTTGCGGGCATCAGTGCCTGGCACGCGCCCCTGTATCAGTCCATCACGTTTCGGAACAAATGGGCTAACCGGCTCTGGGAATTAACCGCTGTGGCGTTGGTGGCTCAGCTAATTACGTTTCCGGTCGGCGTATTTTACTTTCATCAGTTTCCAACGTATTTCCTGCTCTCCAATCCCGTCGTTATTGTTCTGTCGGAATTGTTACTGCCGCTGGCGATGGCAGCACTGGCCCTGTGCTGGATACCTTACCTGGGCGACATGCTGGGCTGGCTGCTGCAAAAAACGGCCTGGCTGCTCAACGGAGCGGTAATGCAGACCAGCCAATTGCCCGGAGCCGCCTGGGACGGTCTCTGGCTTTCGCCCCTGGCCCTGCTGCTGATCTATACGCTTATCGTATGCGGAGTGGCCCTGCTGCTAACCCGCAACCGGGGGTATCTGTGGGCTACCTGTCTGGCGTCGGTCCTGCTGGCAGGTATAACCCTTTGGGGCAACTACCGTCAGGCCCATCAGCAACGTTTGGCCGTCCATTTCCTGCCGCACCGAACGGCGGTGAGCCTGACCAGTGGGCACCGAAGTACGTTGCTAACCGACCTCGACTCGACCGATAACCGCTCCTTCGACTTTTACCTGAAAAATACCTTTGGAATCTGGGGTGTTTCAGCGCTGACCTTGACCCGAATGAAGCGACCCAGCGATTCGACGCATGCCCGGGAGAGTATGCCCGCTTTTTACCAGACCCCGGCGTATGCCCTTTGGGTGTGGCAGGGAAAAACGCTGCTACTGGTGAATAAACTGTCCGGACGAAATCGCTGGCGGTTACCCGCTATTGTCGACTACCTGGTTATCCGCCGTAATGCGCTGTATGAGTGGGAACAGCTAAACGGGCGCGTTGTAGCCAGGCATATCATCTTCGACGATTCCAACAAAACCCCCCTGACGGACAGGCTGCTGGCCGACGCAAAAAAGAAGGGGATACCGTGCTATTCCGTCCGGCAAATGGGCGCCTATCTGGCTGAGCTGGAGTGATTTTACCAGTTCATCTACGCCTGTTGGTCCGCCAACAATCGACCGGCAACGACGTGCTCAGTTAGCGGCCGCTTTATTGAGGGAATCCTTTTTAGGGCCGGGTGGACGGAAACCACCAATCTCCTTCTGCATATCGGGCTTTTTGGCCTGGTACAGGTCCCACTGCTCCGGGGTGAGGATAGGCTTTATTTTCTCCTCTTTCTCTTCATTAAACATCAGCATCACTTCCCGAACCTGAGTGATGACTTCGGGGGAGGGGCGACCAGTTTCCTTACCGATTATATCTTTGATGGCATCCTGTTGCTGGCTGGCATATTCATTGTTGAGGTGCTTGAGGTCCTTGAACTGCTCCTTACTGAGAGACAGGTTATCTTTCATCCACTTCGTTTCCTTCTGAGCCATGTCGCCGGCAATGTTAGGCACCGAAGCTCTCGTCGGACTGCTGTTTTGCATCTGACTCATACCACCCATCCGGCGGCCGCCCATACCGCCGTAGCCTCCTCCATAGCCCCCGTACTGACCAAAACTGAGCGAACTCAGCAGCAGGCCATTCAGCAGGCATAAACAAAAAATCAGGGTTTGGCGAAAAGACAAATTCATGAGTAGTTATACAGGTTGGTCTATATTTTTTGACTGAATGACGCGCTATCGGGTAGGGGATTTATCCGGCTTCCGAACGCGAACGCGCATCTGAGGGCTTTCCCCATCTGGCACGATAACAATGATATTGTTAGTTATTGTTTCTCCCTCTGCCAGCAGGTGCCCGGCCTGTGACAAATCGGTGGTTTTAGCCGCTATAGCTTCGCCGGGGGCAGGTTTAACCGATGCTTCGTAGGGAGCCGATGCGGGTCTGGCACGAACGGCAATAGATTTGGATGTCAACTTGGCTCCCGTAGCGTTCAGACAGTCGAAGTGAGCCAGCAAATCCCGGTCGCGGGTGCCGAAAGAGGTTTGCCGGGGATTGAACACTTTTGAGTTACCACTCCTGTTGGTCACGTAAACCATCAGTTCATACCGTTTGAAGGTGCCCAGGTTGATAAAGGCCTTTGTGCATTCATTGCGTACCGAATACCCATATTCGATACCGTCGATCTCAACGGATTTGTTGCTGGGAATTTCATAAATAGACTGAGCAATTGATGGACAAACCAGGCCAATACTCAACAATACTAGCAGACAAATCGAACGATTAGACATGATCGAGTGAGGGGGAGTAGGTATAGCCCGAAATTTAGAAAAAAAACCAGAATATATTGGCCATTATTGTCAGAAAACTGCTAAACTTTTATCTGATACACGCCGTTCAATTTGTATGGAGACGCTCGAAAAAATCCGTAAGGCTTATACGGAGTATGTACTTGAAAACGGAAAACAACCCACGTCTATTTTCCAGTTTGCCAAAAAACTGAAAATGGCCGAAGCGGAATTTTACAACCACTATGCTTCGTTCGAGGCCATTGAGGCCGACATATGGCTAACGTTTTTTACGGAAGCCATGAGCACCGTGGAAGCCGACACCACCTACCAGGGTTATTCTGTTCGGGAGAAACTGCTGGCTTTCTATTACACCTGGATTGAGTTGCTGAAAGCGCAGCGCAGTTTTGTGGTATACAGCTTTGGACAGTTGCGGGAAGCGCAGCTAAACAGCCGGTCGCGGGGAATGAGCCGCATGGCACAGTCATCGTCGAGAGTGTTGAGTCTGTTCAAAGAATCGTTCTTCGATTACGCCCGCGATTTGCTGGCCGAAGGGCGCGAAAGTAAAGAAGTGGAACCTCGCCCGTTCGTAACTGACCGCTACCCAAATGCGCTCTGGGGACAAACGCTCTACCTACTCGATTTCTGGGTGCGCGATGTGAGCAAGAACTTCGAAAAAACGGACTCCGCCATCGAAAAATCGGTCAATACTACGTTCGACCTCATTGGTCGTTCTCCTCTGGATACCCTGTTCGACTTCGCCAAATTCATGTACCAAAATAAATGAGTGGAAGAGTGAATGAGCGAAAGCCATCCGGTAGGTTTCGCTCTTTCATTCTCCCACTTTTTCACTTATGAAAAGCCAAACATCCGTTCCTACTACTAAAGTTGCCCGCGCCAGTCAGTTCGTGAAAGCAGGGGTAAAAGTAGGTGGGAACTATATCAAGCATTACAGCAAAAAACTGGTCGATCCCAGTTTGTCTAAAGATGAACTGCATAAAGACAATGCGGCCGACATTTACGATACGCTGAGTGAACTGAAAGGGTCGGCCCTTAAAATGGCGCAGATGCTGAGTATGGACCGGGGACTGTTGCCCGTTGCCTACTCCGATAAGTTCACGATGGCCCAGTACTCGGCTCCCCCGCTGTCGGGGCCGCTGGTTGCCAAAACGTTCCGGACTCATTTTGGCAAATCACCCTCGGAGTTGTTCGATAAGTTCGATATTGAAGCCGTCAACGCGGCCAGTATCGGGCAGGTGCATCAGGCCTGGAAAGACGGAAAGAAACTGGCCGTGAAAGTGCAATACCCTGGCGTGGCGGATGCCGTTAGCTCCGATCTGAAAATTGCCAAGCCGCTGGCCGTTCGGTTGCTGAATCTGAATGAGCGCGATATTGACCGGTATATGGGGGAGGTAGAATCCAAACTGCTGGAGGAAACCGATTACGAACTGGAATTAAGGCGTTCGATTGAAATTTCGGAAGCCTGCGCCCACATTGCAGATCTGGTATTCCCGAAATACTACCCGGCACTTTCCTCGAAGCGTATACTGACGATGGACTGGCTCGACGGTATGCACCTGAAAGAGTTCCTGAAAACAAACCCCTCGCAGGCCGTCCGCGACCAGATTGGGCAAGCGCTGTGGGACTTTTATGATTTTCAGATCCACACCCTTCGGCAGGTTCACGCCGATCCGCACCCCGGTAATTTCCTGATGCGGGCCGATGGTACGATGGGCGTAATCGACTTCGGTTGCGTGAAGGTCATCCCCGATTTTTACTACGACAATTACTTCCGGCTCGTTAACCCCGATACGCTGGAAGACCCGGCCTTGACGGAAGAGATTTTCAATAACCTTGAGTTTTTGACCGACGATGATTCGCCGAAGGAGCGCGTCTTTTTCTCGAATCTGTTCAAAGAAATGACCCTTATGCTGGCCGAACCATTTGCCGTAGAATCGTTTGACTTCGGCGACGATTCGTACTTTGCCAAAGTGTACGCTTTTGCCGAGGGGCTGGCCGGTGTACAGGAGTTGAAAAACTCGAAGGTAGCCCGTGGTTCGCAGGATGGTTTGTACGTGAACCGAACGTATTACGGCCTTTACGCCATGCTGAATGAACTGAAAGCAAACGTAGTTACGACCAAGCCCGAGTGGCTGCGTTCCCAAAAAGTGCTGGTATAAAAAAGGTCAGCCGGAAACAGGATACTTCACCTGTTACTGCCCGGTAATCTGTTCCCAACAGGTTACCGGGCAGTGCTTTTTACAGGCTTGCCATAACTGGTCGTCGGATGGTGCTCAGTTCAATAGGGATACCAGCCTTGTTTTTTCTCGCGTCCCATTGCGCAGTATTACACGGAGGTTTTCCTCTTCGACTGGAATAACCTGTCGTCGGGGCCCATTACCAGCGCAGGAGGGGTGACGCCCCAGCTTGCCCTAGAGAGCGGCCCAACGCCCCTGGGTATGGTACGTATTCCGTGGCAGACCTGGTTTGATGAGTACTATGCGCACGCGGGCATCAGTGTTCGTTCAGGCTTGCTTGAGGTCGACTAATGCCGTGCCTAACCAGTAATGCTCATGCGGGTCAAACTTCAGTTAGAGACAGCTTTTAGCCCGATAATGGACCCTATCAGCGTGATAAGAAAAAGTATCCGCAGAAAGGTGGCCGGTTCTTTGAACACTATAATGCCCACTAAAACAGTGCCGACTGCGCCAATGCCCGTCCAAACGGTATACGCTGTTCCAATAGGCAATGTTTGCGTTGCTTTTATCAATAGTGCCATACTGGTACCCAAGGCAACAAGAAAACCTACATACCATAGATACATTTCGCTTCCGACTGTTTCTTTCGCTTTTCCTAAACAGAAGGCGAAGACTACCTCAAAAAGGCCCGCACAAATCAAGATTATCCAATTCATTTTTTTGTTGTTCACACCACCATAACGGGCGATGCAAGCGGGATTTTACCAATAATGAAAAATAACTTTTAGTCTATAGATGTGTATTTCTGACAATTTGATTGACAATATATTCAGCGTCGTCACTTATTCCCGGAATGACTGCCGATTTTCTCTTTCGTAACCAGGGGAGCCCGATAAAATAGAGCCCTTCAACGGCTGAAAGTCCATTGTGGTGTTTCGGTGTCTTTTGCTCACTAAGAACCGGCAGTTTTAGGTAATTAAAGTCACCGCTGAAGCCTGTAGTCCAGATAATGGAATTGATGTTATTGTCATCTAGATTAAGTTGGGTAATAACAGAAGCACAAGAGGCATGCTCATCAGGAATATCATCCGGGTCCAGTTCCGGCAAAGGGTCTGGTAAATTATTTTCTTTAATGTACTCGTCGATCAGCCGTTTAATTGTCAGGGAAAATTCATCCGCATACTTAACGTGCGCTGCGGCATCAGGTTGAAAAAACATAGTTTCCAGATCAGCATTAGCCGCTCGCCCGAATATCTTGACTCCCTGCCTAGCCAATGATTGTAAGCTCGTCGTTTTTCCCCGTTCCCCGGCTCCCGATACCTGGGGAGGCTTCATAGTCAGGATAGCAGGGTCTGTAATATCATCCGTTAAGACATCATAAAAACCCATGCCAAACAGCCAGTCAAAAATATCTTTACCCCTGTACCTTCTGGGAAACCGTCCCGCCATTCCCGTAGAAAGAAAAACGTTTCTGTTTGCTCTCACCAAATCGTCGGCAACTTGTGTTCCCGATTGCGCACTGCCAACTACAAGCACGTTGCCATTGGGAAGCTGGCCGGGGTTTTTGTAGTAGCATGTGTGTAATTGCAAAACACGGGGCGACACATTTTTGGCGAAGGAAGGTATCCGGATTTTGTTCTGTCCTCCCGAAGCAATTACGATTTGTCTGCTCAGGTATGTACTCTCCGTACCCTCTTCTGAAATGGTAACATGAAAAATGGTTTGGGTTTCATCTTTTTTCACTTCCAAAACGTTGCAGTGTTCTTTTACAGGAAGATTCAACTGCTTCATGTACGTTTCGAGGGATAACGCAAATTCGTTGGCAAAAGAGAACGCATCAGGATCATCAAAGTACCCTAGTTGTCCTGGAAGTAGATTCAGTTTATTTGCCGAGTTCAACTTAAAGGAGTCCCAGCGTTGCGAACGCCAGGTTTCACCAACTCTTCCCTGCTCAAAAACAATATGTCTGATTCCATTTCTGGTCAAATAATAACTAACACAAAGCCCCGCATGCCCCGCCCCGATTACAATCACATCGGTTACTGTATTGTTCATTGATAGTGATAGTTAAATTAAGTAGTGACAAGTTTAATTAACTGATATTCAGTATAGTAATTTAATGGCGTGTCCTTGTGCTGGCAGGAAAATGGCGATTGTTAAGCCGCAACCTAGAGCCCGGTGAAGTTTGAAAAGTACAGGTTAAGAGCCCAACAGGCTTCTGCCTGGCTCAGGTATTACAGCGATTCACACAGCGCTGTACCCCGCTTGCGCAACGCCTATGGCTGGCGGGCGTTCTTTGTCTGGCCAAGGCTGGTGCTTATTATTTTCCTGAAACTGGCCAAATCAGCGGCTCCTTCAGTATTATAAAATAAAATGGTTGAATTCGGCGAAATGGCTAAAGTTTCTCTCACCTTTTGCATTGTAGCCGTGGTCATAATTTTTATAAAACCAGCTAATCCCCCCGCTCCTGATTCGCCGGCAATGATTCGTTCATCCGTGCCATTTGCATAGTATAAGGCGCGAATAGCCTGTTTCGCAACACTATCTCTGACTTTGATTACCACGTCTGCTCCGTTTTTAATGATGTCCCAGGCCGTCAATGATGGAATTCCGCAGTTTAATCCGGCCATAATTGTCCTGAACGTACAGGTTGGTTTTATCCGTTTACCGGCTTTGAATGAGGACAAAATTCCATCGGCTTCGTAAGGCTCTACTATAACAATTTTAGGGCGGTTGTTTCCATAGCGATTCAGGTAGTACCAAATGGCTGAACTCGCCCAACTTCCCACACCTGCCTGTAAAAAAACCACGTCAATTTTAGGTATGGGCAGGCTGTGTAGGGTATTTTCTAATTCCCGGAAGTGTGTCAGGTAACCGGCCATTAGTTGGGCAGGTATCTCTTCGTAGTTTTCCCAGGCGGTATCCTGTACCAGTTGCCAACCTTCTTCTATGCTCGTTTTTTCGGCAAAAGCACACGTTTCATCATAGTCCCCGGCTACTTTTACCACTATTGCCCCTTCGCCCTCTATTGCGCTGATCCTACTTGCAGTGGTATCTTCTGGAACAAAAATGACGGCTTTTTTATGCGCAATTTTTGAAGCCCAGGCTACTGCTCTTCCGTGATTTCCATCGGTGGCGGTACAAAACGTGTCTATGTCAGGATTCCGTTCAAGGATTTTATGAATGGCGTACGATGCGCCCAGCCCTTTGAACGCGTTGAGTCCGAAACGATGGGCTTCATCTTTGACGTAAATAGCCCCCACGTTATAGCTGAGCGCTAAATTTGGCAGACTGACAAGGGGTGTTGGCTGGTAAATTGACAATGATCTATGGTAGTCGATCGCACTGCTTTGCCCCAAAATAGTTGTTGTCAGCGTTGAGTTTACAGTGTTATTTGGACTATTGATGAAATAATCAGTCATGCATATCGATGCTTTTTGTACTTGACAATTATTGGTGAGGCAGGTTGGTCGTTTCTGTTTTACAAGCCATCTGCCGGGCCGCTAACTTTCTTCAGATTTTGCTCGCTGACAGCAGTGTCGGTTTGATGTGCCCCGTTGGTATGCATGGCTCAAAACCCGGCTGCCTGCCCGTCTTTGCGGGATTCGGTGGCACCGTGGTACACCTTGTTTTTAGCGTCGTACATTATGGCCTGATAGCCACCGTAGCCACCCAGTCCGTAGCCTACTTTGTGGCCCATGCGCATCAGGTCGCGAATAGTTTCGTAGGAATAGCCTGACTCCAGGCTGATACGGCCGGAATCAATCATACGCTCGCCAGTGGGTTCGGAGGAGCCATCGTGGTCAATGCGGGGTGCGTCGCCCGCTTCCTGCGGATTCATGCCGTAGTCGATCATGTTCATCACGATTTGAACGTGGCCCATCGGCTGAAACCCTCCACCCATTACCCCAAAGCTCATAAATGGCTGGCCGTCTTTAGTTACAAAAGCTGGAATAATGGTCTGAAACGGGCGCTTGTGGGGAGCAAACGTGTTGTTTTGTCCGTCGGTCAGGCTGTAGAGTTCGCCCCGGTCCTGAAGCGTGAAACCCAGGCCATCCGGCACCATCCCCGAGCCAAAGCCCCGGTAGTTACTCTGAATCAGCGAAACCATATTACCTTCCTCGTCGGCCACCGTGAGGTAGATGGTGTCGCCCTGTTTCAGAGCGGGGTTACCGGCATCGACCCGGCTGGCGGCCCGGTTTGTGTCGATAAGCTTGCGTCGTTCGTTGGCATACGGCTTACTGATGAGTTCAGCAACGGGAATTTTGGCGAAGGCCGGGTCTGCGTAGTATTTGGCGCGGTCTTCAAAGGCCAGTTTTTTGGCTTCAACAAATTTATGAATGTGTTCGGGGCTGCCCCAGGCAATTTTCGAGAAGTCGTATCCTTCCAGGATATTCAGCATTTGCAGGGCGGCAATACCCTGGCTGTTGGGCGGTAACTCCCATACATCATAGCCCCGGTAGTTGGTGGATACGGGTTCCACCCAGTCGGAGGTATGGTCGGCCAGATCCTTCGCGCTGAGATAGCCCCCCATTTTTTTCATGAAGGCATCAATCGTCTGGGCAATTTCACCTTTATAAAAGGCATCGCGGCCCCCTTTGGCGATTTTTTCGAGCGTGTTGGCCAGGGCGGGGTTTTTGAAGATGTCGCCCCGTTTGGGAGCTGCTCCGGTTAACGCGTAGGTCTCTTTCACATTGGGGTATTTACTAAACCGGGCAATCATGGAGGGCCAGTAGAAGGCGGCTTCATCGTGAACCGGAAACCCTTCCCGGGCGTAGCGGATAGCGTGCGATAAGATTTCCGGCATTGGCTTTTTGCCAAACCGCTTGTGCAGCGTGAACCAGCCATCTACGCAACCCGGCACCGATACCGGCAACGGACCGTCGGAGGGGATATGCGTCAGGCCCCGCTTTTGAAATTCGGCCAGGGTCAGCGAATAGGGCGACCGTCCGGAGGCATTCAGCCCATAGAGTTTTTTGGTTTTGGCATCCCAGACAATGGCAAACAGATCGCCCCCGATACCGTTCACGTGCGGCTCCACCAATCCCTCCATAGCATTGGCCGCAATGGCCGCATCGACAGCGTTCCCACCCGCCCGGAGAACATCAATGGCAGCCTGGGTAGACAGAGGGTGGGAGGTGCAGGCCATGCCATGCCTGGCCATCACTACGGCGCGGGTGGCAAATGTTTTGCCCATGAGCCGGTCCTGGGCATAGGCCGGAATCAAGGCAGGTATCAGGCAACAGGCGAGTAGGAAAGTTATTTTCATAAGCAGGGTAGTCGTTGGACGAATGAATGATATCCGGGTAGATGACAAGGGCACAAGATACTAAATTCATCCTACTTCCCGTACCGTGACTACTCATCCAATCGGAAACCAGCTCGTCTGAATGCAAAATGCCCGCTCAACGTAGCAGAGCGGGCATTTTGTACAGGCTGACGAATGCTACCGACGGCCACCGCCAATGTCAGCACCCACCTTAATACCTAAATAGGCGTTGCTGCTGGTGATGGTCTGGTTCGATATTGACTGGTCGGTTGATGGGATGAAGTTGAACTCAGCAGCCGCTACGAAGTGACCTGCCTTAATACCTCCCCGAATCATAGCGCCAAATTTGGTAGCGTTGACAAGCTCAATGTTTTGGTTAGCCTGTCCGTTGTTGGAAATAACCACTGTTCCGGCGGCACCAATTATGTACGGACCTACGCCAACACCCAGGAAAGGGCGTACATTACCCACTCCAAACAGGTAGTTACCCGTTAGTAAAGCAGAATTGTAGGTGCCCACATCGCCGGTGGTTGTGTTGCCATTGTATTGAATGCCCCGTGCTACCGAAGCTGATTCCAGGCGGAGACCTATGTCAAAATTATCCGAAAGGCCGTACTTGGGTTCAACGGCAACTAGAAAACCACCCGATGTACCGGCATTGAAGGGCTTGGCGTAACCAATGGATACATTCACTTTGAACGGTTTGTACTCCTGCGCAGTAGCCGAGAGCGCAACCAGCACGAACAATCCGGCGAAATAATTTTTCATAACTTTCATACTTGTGTTGTAATTAGGTAATTAGTGAATTGTGAAAAGAATTTGGTAAAAAACGTAGAATCATAACTGAGTCCGGAATTAGGTTGTTTAGTTTTTCTGATCAATTAATGAATAAATGGAGATGACTAGTGAGCGGTTGCAGGGAAAAATAAGGCTGAAATTCCTGGAATGATGGTGCAGGTGAAGGCGAATTATCCTGCCCTGCAACCGGCTGGAAATGGTGATTTGACGCCTGTATCTGACTAGATATGTAAGGGAATTCCTAGTGGTGCTACAATAAATAAGATCGCATCAATTTGATAGTGAGAGAATTAACTTATGGTTGAGGGCCTCTGTTCAATAGTGCTGCCAACGGGAGAGTGCTGATGGCTACAGCCGGTAATTCTGACTGAAACAGCCGCCGGGGATTACCCAGGTGTAAAACGAAAATGAGCCTTCAGGAGGCCCCGGTAACGAAATGAAAAAAATATAATTTTATTAACATTTACCGCTTTTTCTGCAGGCGTGTGAGCAGCCACATTAGCCCTCGCTGCAACAAAACCAGGAGGACAATAATGCTCAGCGCCATTACGAACAGCAGTAAGTTCGACTCGTTTCCCGCCCGAAAGGCAAAGCTAATGGAGGTAGCCACCGCCGGTGGGTGAACCACGTCGAAAACAATCATCAGCACAATCGTCACAACCATAGCCAGGCCGCCCGATGCGTAACCCGGCCCCAGCAGCAGGTACATCACCAGACCAATACTAGCCGCCATTACCTGCGAAAAAGCCAGCGTACGAATACTGTTCGTGCCGTGCTGGGGGTCCAGGTAAATAAGAAACGCGCTGGAGGCCAGGGAGGCAAACAACAGTCGCTGTCGGCTGAGCACTTCAACCAGCCCGAATACAATCAGTACCGTCAGGGTGGGAGCAACGGCCAGCAACAACTCGCCTTTCAAGGGCAAACGGGACCGGGCAGATCGGCTGGCTCCTTCGATAGGCTTTAAACTTTCTCGTTCCTCTTCCATAAAACCGGTTGTATTAACCCCGCTGGTATTTTCCTGCGCAACCGGAAAATACCAGCGTTGTGATGACTCAAACTACTTACCGGGCCGAATCGGACGTGTATTCATACTCGCCCAGCCCCAATACCTCACTTGTTTCCTTACGGAGGGCAATGCCCAGTTCGGGGTTTTCAGCCAAAACCTGTCCGTAACTCGGAATGATATCGGTGAGTTTTTGCTGCCAGTCGGCGGTAGCGAGTTTTTCCGGGAAGCAGCGCTTCAGTAAGTCGAGCATGATGGATACGGCAGTTGATGCCCCCGGCGAAGCCCCCAGCAACGCGGCAATACTGCCATCAGCCGCACTCACTACTTCCGTACCAAATTCCAGTACGCCCCCTTCCTCTTCATCTTTTTTAATAACCTGCACCCGTTGCCCGGCAATTTCCAGCTCCCAGTCCTCCCGTTTTGCATCCGGGTAATACTCACGCAGGGCGTCCATCCGGTCTTCCGGCGATTGCATGACCTGCTGAATCAGGTACCGGGTGAGCGGAATATTGTGCAGCCCGGCCATGAGCATGGGAGCCATGTTGCTCAACTGGATGGACTTGGGCAGGTCCATGTACGAACCGCTTTTCAGGAATTTAGTGGAGAATCCGGCATAGGGGCCAAACAGCAGTTCGCGCTTGCCATCAATCATGCGGGTGTCCAGGTGGGGTACTGACATGGGCGGGGCACCTACCGACGCTTTGCCGTAGACTTTGGCCTGGTGCCGCTCAATCACCGCACGATTCGTGCATTTGAGCCACTGTCCACCTACCGGGAAACCGCCAAAGCCCCGACTTTCGGGAATATCCGACTTTTCGAGCAGGCGCAGTGAGCCGCCCCCGGCACCAATAAACAGGAAGTTGGTTTGCACTTCGCGCTCTTTATTGGTCGTTACGTTTTCAATCTTCAGTTTCCAGCCGCCCAGTGTTTTGGAACGCCATAAATCGCGCACCTCGTGAGCAAAGTGCATATTCACGCCCGGCATATCCGTCAGTCGGCGGAACATGGCTCTGGTCAAGGCACCGAAATTTACGTCGGTACCAATGTCCATCCGGGTCGCGGCTACCGGTTGGGCCGGGTCGCGGTCTTCCATCACCAGCGGCATCCAGTGCGCCAGTTGGGCCGGGTCTTCGGAATACTGCATGCCATGAAACAGGTAATTCTGCTGCAACGCATCGTAGCGTTTGCGGAGGTAATCGACGTTATCAGCTCCCCACACGAAACTCATGTGCGGAATAGACCGGATAAAATTAGGGGCATCGCGCAGATACCCCCGCTGAATCAAATATGACCAGAACTGCTTCGACTGCTCAAAAGACTCGGCAATCTTGATGGCTTTCGACGGGTCGATGCTGCCATCTTCCTGTTCGGGGGTGTAATTTAACTCGCAGAAGGCCGAGTGACCAGTACCGGCGTTATTCCACGCATCGGAGCTTTCGGCTGCCGCGTGGTCCAGACGTTCGTAGATGTCGATGGTGAGGTCGGGCTGTAATTCTTTCAGCAGTATACCTAGGGTGGCACTCATGATGCCCGCGCCAATCAGGATAACGTCGGGCCCTTTTTCAGTCGGTTTTCTATTCTTTGCCATAACTCACGTTGAAGGTTATATTCAAAGAGACAAAGTTGGCGGTACGGTTGTTTAAAATAGTAGCAAAGCTCATTTTTCGCGTCCCGGTGGTTGTCGAACCGCAAACGCCAGGAAGTCGTCGGCCAACGCTCTGCGCTCTTTGCATGTCTCTTTGGGTTCTTTGCGGTCAATTACTGTGAACGCACCGTTAGTCTCCCCGCAGCACCTTTTCCAGCCACTTCATGGTAATCAGATACGTTGGCTTCACGCCCAGCGTACCTAAACTGCCCGACGCCAGCGTAGCACCCGTCAGCATCGGGTTGTCCGATGCGTAGTAGGCGTAGCGAACTTTTACATCAGCCGGTACGCTGTTGCGGATTTTCAGGTGCGCCTGAATCGCTTTCTGGTAGTGAGCACCTTCCATTTCCAGACCAATGGCTTTCCAGGAGGAGTTGCAGAAGTAGCTCAGAATATCTTTGTTTTGTAGCGAAGTCCCCAGTACCGTAATCATGGCCCCTTCGTACACCGCCAGGCCGTTGCCCTCGAAATCGTCTTTCCGGAAATCATTGTCCAGCGGATAGTTGTCAGCGGTACCTTCAAAAATGTGTGAGGTTGGAATCATTAAATCACCTTTGTCGCCGGTCAGGATGCCCGCCTTACCCATAATGGTGATGGAGGCTACCCGGAGCGGGAACGATTCTTCCTTTATCTCGTAGGGTTTCAGCAATTCGTCCATCGTCTCGAACGCCTGTTCGCCGAAGGCGTAGTCCATCACGAGTAGTAGCGGTTGGGTGGCCCGAACATAATCCGGATCGGCCTTAAGTTCCTCCGACAACGTTGTTACGTCGCACTGCGCCAGGTCGATTAACTGCACTTGCAGACTGGTTCCGGCGGTGTCTTCGAGTACGTGCATCCCGTGTTCAACGGCGTAGCTGACCACTCGTTTTCGAAGGTCACGTTTGGCCGACATGCTCAGGGTCATGGCCAGGTCATACAGGTCATCCCAGGTGGTGGTATCAGCCAGAGCCGCCGGGGCGTAAAGGCAGTTCATCACGCTGTGCGGGTTGGCACTGATGATGTGCAGGGGCCGGTCCTGCAACCCGTTTGCCCAGATGTATTCTTTGATGCGGGTAGCCCAGCGTTCGCCGTACAGGTGCTGCCCAACCCGTTCGCGCAACATGGGTGTAAAATTGATTTCGCGGTCCAGATTCGACTCACGCACTTCGCTGATGGACACACTGCCCAGGCTGTGTACAATCTGAAACAGCCCATTATTCGTGTTGCCCGTTTCCTCAAAACGAAGGTATGCCCGCTGCGTTTCCTCGAATGTTCGGCCCAGGATGGAACTGAGGTAGGTGAGGGCCAGTTCACGCTCATCGTCGGAAACGGTGCCCCCCGACCGGATGATGGTTTCGAGTTTTTCCCACTCCCGCGATTTGCTGCCCCGTTCCTGAAAGGCATTCCGACGGATTTTGTCGGCCTCCATGAACATAAACGTCAGGTGCGTCAGGATGTCGTAGATTTCGCTGCGGCCATTGGTTACTTCGATCACCATCTGGTCCTGGTCGATTCGGTAGCAGTTGCGACGGCGTTTGGCCGGTACGAGGACTGGAAAATGGGCGTGCTCGAAGCCCTCACGCGAAGCCAGCGTAACGACCCGGCAGGCTTCGATGCCTTTCGGCAAGCGGTCCATTACGTACACCAGCCCGTCCAGTTCCACGCGTTGCGGGTCGCCCACGAAACCGTATATTTCGGGTTGCAGCGTGAGCAATGCCCGACGGATTTCTTCGCCCGATACGCCCGATGGTTTGTAAAACCCCCGGTTAAACAGGTGGCGCATGGTAATATAAAGCCGTTCGATGGCCACGCGCGATTCCTGGGCGCGGGTAAGCGGAGGGGATGACTGTTCGTTCATGAATGTTGTGCAGGGTATTGACCCGCAAGTTACGTGGTCTGTTTCGTATGGACGGTTAGCGGTACGTAAAATTGCTGTTTGCCTGAGTACAATGCGTGTTGACGGAAATGGGGATTTAGGTACGGGAGACTGTTGCGCCAGCCAAAAAGGAGCGGACTGTTCGTGCCGAAAATTGGGTGACAGGCGCTGTTTCGATGATTTTACGGTACTTTTGGCCTATGAAAACCCCATTTCGGGCGGTTGTCCTCCTTCTGTTGACCGGGTTGCTGCTGAGCCAGTCTGTGCGGGCGCAACCGGTGCCCGGTATACCCACCACGCCTGATCCGTCAGGTATCAACAAAGGCCGCTTTATTGGCGTGGTGGTGAGTACGGCGGCATTTTATACCATCACGATGCTGGTGTTGCGGAAACAGTGGTATAAAAAACGGGTGCCGTTTCATACCTTCAACGACAACCGGGAGTGGCTCCAGATGGACAAAGTGGGCCACGTTGCTACGGCTTATTGCATGAGCCGGGGGGGGTACGAGCTCATGCGCTGGAGTGGTGTTGACGAACGCGCCAGTATTCTGACGGGTGGCTTGCTGGCCCTGCTGTTTCAGACGACGCTGGAAGTGTACGACGGCCATGCGAAGGAGTGGGGATTCTCCAACGGCGACATGCTGGCCAACGTAGCCGGAACAGCTCTGTTTATGGGGCAGCAGTTTGGGGCCGGGCAGCAGGTGGTGAGCATGAAATACGGGTTTCGAAAAACGATTTTTCCACCCTACCGCCCCAACCTGCTGGGCAAAACGACCGGGCAGCAGATGCTTAAAGATTATAATGGGCAACAGTACTGGCTGTCGGTTAACCTGGCGTCGGTATTGCCGGTGGGGGAGCGTTTTCCGCGCTGGCTGAATCTGGATGTGGGCTACAGTGGTAGCGGTATGATTGGTGGCCACGAAAATCCGGTGGTAGTCGATGCGGATGGCAAGGAGGTGAAATTCACCCGATACCGGCAGTTTTTTATCTCGCCCGATGCTGATTTCTCCCGTATCGGTACGTTTTCTCCGTCGTTACAACGGTTTGTTGGGACAGTTCAGTTTTTCAAAATACCCGCCCCGTCGCTGGAGTTCAGTCGGACAAAAGGGCTCCGGTTTCATCCGTTCATTTTCCCAAAAGAGTGAAAGTGCGAAAGATTGAAAGAGCGATGTTTAATTGGTATCGCTCTTTCAATCTTTCGCACTTTCACTCTTTATAAACGCCCCCCGCCAATATCCAGCCCCAGTTTGATGCTGAAATAGGCGTTGGGGCTTTCGTAATTCAGGTTAGCCCCCGATGAGCCTACCACGATTCCTCTGGTTTTGGGCACCAGGTTATACTCGGCTCCCAGCACAAAGTGGCGCGCTTTGATACCGGCCCGCACCATAGCCCCCAGTTTGGTTCCACCGGATACCCCACCGTCGACAGCCCCTCCATTCTGCGAAAGATTGACGCTCAGAATGTTGAACACGCCAACTCCACTTCCGATAAAAGGCCGGAAATCAGTATCCGACAGCAGGTAGTTTCCGGTAATCAGGAACGAGTTTGATCCTTTCAGTTCAGTGCTTCCCTGCTCATTGTCCAGCGTGTAGGCTTTTACAATCAGACCCAGTTCATACCGCAGCCCCAGGTCAATCCGGTCACTGAGTCCGTATTTGGGCTCCACCGATAACAGCAGCCCGCCCGAAGCTCCCCTGCCGATGGGAAGCGCGTAGCCAGTGGACAGGTTTACCTTGAACGGCTTGAACTCCTGCGCGGCAGCCGTCATGGTCGTAAGCCCAAACAGAAGTAGAAAAAAACGGTTTATAAGCATCGTGAACAGGGCTTTTCTGTACTAGTCCTGCTGCAAACATACGGGTGCATTGGCTGATTACAATAGTCGGCCGCCGGATGCTTTTTGGTTACCTTTGCTCCGTACTTACCCCCGAACAGATTGCTTTGACCACCGATTCTGTCGGGCGAGAGCCAGCTGCCTTATGACATTTGACGACTACTTAACCCAGAAAAAAATTGATGCTGACCGGTTTCAGCAGGCAGAACCCGACCGATTCAGGGAGTGGCAGCGCGAATTTGCCCAGATGCATCCCGAAAGCTTTACCGTTCAAAAAAAATTTCTTTTGAATGATACCCGAAGGAAGTACCTTGTTCGTTAAAGTATATTTAGAAGCCTGAAGGTCGGACTTCTTTTTTATCCAACCCATCTCTTTACTTCTATATGAGCCTTACATTAGGAGAACTACGGGGCATTACCGATGCCGTACAGAATGCCCTGAAGGCCCAGGGCATCAGTGATAGTGACTCGCTGCTCGAAGCGACAAAGACCCCAAAAGACCGCAAAGAACTGGCTGCCAATTCCGGCGTTGATGCTGCTGTTATCCTGGAACTGGCCAATCGGGCCGACTTAGCCCGCATAAAGGGAATTGGACGGGTATACAGTGATCTGATGGAAGAAGCAGGCGTTGATACCGTGAAGGAACTGGCGCAGCGAGCCGCCAAAAATCTGCATGCCAAACTGATAGAAATCAACAGCGTCCGGCAGTTTACCCAGCGACCGCCCTCCGTTGAGCAGATTGGCGATTTTGTGGATCAGGCGAAACTCCTGCCAAGAATGCTGGAATACTAAGCGACTGTTTTTATAAAAAAGGGGTGATCGATCACCCCTTTTTTTATGGCAGGTCTGGTATAAAGCCTGCCTAACCTGCACCCGCTTACTTCACGGATTTCCGTAAATAGCCTTCCAGCCTGTTTTCCAGTTCAGCCTGACTCAGGTTGATAAATAAGTCGCCGTTGATGGCGAGGGACAACCGGCCGCTTTCTTCCGAAACCGCAATAACGGCCGCATCCGTTGCTTCACTCATTCCCAGTGCGGCCCGGTGGCGAAACCCCAGCGAAGGTGGTAATTCATCATCGTCCGATACGGGTAGAATGCAGCGGGCGGCCCGCAGACGACCTTCGCTGATGATAACGGCCCCATCGTGTAGCGGGCTGTACTGACTGAAAATAGCCAGCAACAGTGGTTTGGACACATCGGCATCGATTATCTCGCCCGACTCGGCAAATTTTTCCAGGTCATCATTTTTCTGAAGAACCAGTAGCCCCCCCGAAAATTCACCGCTCAACGCTTTGCAGGTTTCCAGAATGGGTTTTAGCGGGGTGATTGCATCGGTTCTGTTGATATCCCGAAACAGCAATTGCCGCAACAGACGGCTATTTGTCAGGTTCGTCGACTTGCCGATAAGCAACAAAAAACGCCGGATTTCATGTTGGAAGATAATAATCAGGGCCAATGCACCAACGCTGATGAAATACTCCAGAATAGTAGTCATCAGGTTAAGGCCGAGCGCCTTAACGAGAAGATAAGCCAGATAAACCAGCAGATACCCGATAAATACCCGACTGGCAACACTGCCCCGAACGAGGTTGTAAATTTGGTAGATAAGCAGGGCTACCAACCCAATATCGAACAGGTCGAGCCAGCCGATGTCTAAAAATCCCAGGCGAAAAGCCAGCATGTACCGAGTAAAGAAAGTTTCCGGGCTAAATATAAACAGAATCCATCCGATGCCGGTATTTTCTGTAGTGAAAGGACCAGCAGACGGCTGTTAGTCCGATTAAACCAGCTGGTGTTTCAGGGTTCAGATATCAATTGTTTGCCCTTCTGTGGCTAGATACGTTTCCGGAAAAACAGCCCGGGCCTCGCCCAGAAATGGCTCGAACTCTTTGTACCTAGACGAAAAATGCCCGATTAATAAGCGACCGACACCTGCTTTGACGGCAATCGTAGCCGCCTGCCGGGCAGTAGAGTGAAAAACCTCCGCTGCCCGCGCCTGATTATCCTCTAAAAAGGTGGCCTCATGATACAGTACATCAACGCCCTGCAGCAGTGGTATTATCGCATCAGAATAGCGGGTGTCGGAGCAATAAGCATAGGAGCGGGGAGGAGCTCCCGGTTCCGTATAATCAGCAACGGCGTAACGAACAGACCCGTCTGCCGCCAGGATATCCTCCCCGTCTTTTAGCTGTTTAAGGTAGGCAACCGGAACATCGGCGGGTAACTTATCCCGCAGCAGGTGGGGCTTACCCGGCTTTTCCCGAAAGAGGTAGCCCGTACAGTCAACCCGGTGCTCAAGGGGAATGGACTGCACGCTCATGAGCGGATGATCGAGCAAAAAAACCGGCTGGTCGGGGTCAACAGCCTGAAAATGTAATTTGTAGCCCAGCCGGGAGTTCGAAACGCGAAAAATAGTGGTCAGAACCTCGTCCAGACCACGCGGCCCGAACAGGTATAAATCTTCCGTGCGCCCGGCCATGTTCAGCGACGACAGCAGGGGAGCCAGCCCAAAGTAATGGTCGCCATGCAGGTGACTAATAAAAATATACCGTAATCGGCCGGGTCGGATGCGTTGTTCAATCAACCGGAACTGCGTGCCCTCACCACAGTCGATCAGTACGTAATCAGTACCGATGGTCAATAGCTGAGCGGTCTGGTGAAGCCGGAGCGTGGGCGTAGACGAACCCGCCCCCAGAACAGTTAGGGTGAAGGGCGAACGCCTGGGGTGCGGATGGTCAGGTTTGGAGGTACTCACTGATGCTGGTCGGGATGGCTGGTCAGGTTAGTTTTCGACACTGCCCCCAAGATCATACTCGTCATCTTCTTCACTGCGGAAATCATTTTCCAGTTCATTCATGAACACGGCATCGATAGCTTCCTCTACGGTGGGCATAATAGTCAGTTCGCTCAGATTGGATTTATCCAGAAATTCGATCAGATCCTCGTTTTTAGTCACCGCAATGAACAAGCCCTCCTCGTTGGTACACTGCCGACTCGTTTTGCGCAGAGTAGTGACTCCTCCCTGATCTACGGATTGAACCGGGTCCATATCCATAATGATATTGCTATACCCTTCCCGAAACAGGACGCGGCTAATCGTTTCAAATTCAGCAGGAACTTCGCCCGAAAAGGCACTTTCTGTTAAGCGAAGCAGGGCGTACTGTTCGTTTTTTTCGATTGTGTAATTCATAAACTGTCAACTTTTAATGATTGACTGACTACCGGGTAACGGAGGCATGGGCTACCGGATAGTCACTCGAATTTAGTTTTTTATTGCCTGTAAGATGTTTTTTTCGATGCGTACGAGCGGGTCGGCAACCATATCGGCCTGGAAAGACTGCCCCGTTACGGTCTCAAACAGTTCAATGTACCGGGTTGTTATCTGGTTCACCCATTCATCGGACATGCCCGGAACAGACTGCCCGGTTTTTCCCTGAAAGCCGTTGGCGATGAGCCATTCCCGAACGAACTCTTTGGATAATTGCTTTTGTGGCTGTCCGGTGTTCTGGTTCTGCTCATACACGTCGGCGTAAAAATACCGGGAAGAATCGGGCGTATGTACTTCATCGATCAAATAAACCTTGCCATCCAGACTCCCAAATTCGTATTTAGTATCGACCAGAATGAGTCCCTGAGCAGCTGCCATCTCCGTTCCCCGCGCAAACAGGGCCAGAGCATGGCGTTCTAACTGGCTATAGTCCGGTTCCGAAACGATACCCTGTTTCAGGATTTCTTCCCGACTAATGTCTTCGTCGTGTCCTTCGTAGGCTTTGGTTGAGGGGGTAATGATGGGTGTTGGCAGGCGGTCATTCTCCCGTAGCCCGTCGGGCAGGGATACCCCGCAAAGTACGCGGTGCCCTTCCCGATACTGCCGCCAGGCATGACCAGCCAGATACCCCCGAACAACCATCTCCACGGCATACGGTTCACATTTCAGGCCGATGCTCACGTTAGGGTCTGGCACATCGAGTAGCCAGTTGGGAACAATATCGGCCGTGGCACGCAAAAAATAGGCACCTGTCTGGTTCAGCACCTGCCCTTTAAACGGAATGGCACGCGGCAGCACCACATCGAAAGCCGATATACGATCTGAGGCAACCATCACCAGTCGCGGGCCGTTGCCCTGATCAGAAAAAGAATAGACATCCCGCACTTTACCGCGGTAAAAACCCGTTTGACCGGGGAAATTGAAATTGGTTTCCTGAATGGCCTTCATTAAACAGTGTTTTTCGTTTATAGTTTTTGGTTTTTGGTTGGCTGGCGCACAACTACTTCACGCGTCAGCCAACCAAAAACCGTAAACCCCTATAATTTCTCAACAACAATGGCGGATGCCCCACCGCCCCCATTACAGATACCGACTGCCCCGTAGCGGCCTCCGGTCTGCTGCAATACATTGGTAAGCGTCGTGACTATGCGGGCACCCGATGCGCCCAGCGGATGGCCAATGGAAACGGCTCCACCCAGCACGTTCATTTTCTCCTGGGGCACGTTCAATACTTTGCTGAAAGCCAGCGGTACAACGGCAAAGGCTTCATTTACTTCAAAAAAGTCAATGTCATCTATGGTTAGGCCGGCCCGTTCAATCGCCAGGGGAACCGCTTTTGTAGGAGCGGTTGTAAACCATTGGGGTTCCTGCTCGGCATCGGCGTAGGCTAAGATCCGAACCAGCGGCTTTAATCCCAGTTCATCCGCTTTCCGTCGGCTCATAACCACTACTGCCGAAGCCCCGTCGCTGATAGGGGAGGAACTGGCGGCTGTCACCGTACCATCGGTCGAGAAAGCGGCTTTCAGGGTTGGGATTTTATCGTAGATAACATTTTTGTATTCTTCATCGTCGCTAACGGTCACGGTGCCCTTTCGCCCAACCACATCAACGGGTACGATTTCGGCACCAAACTGACCATTTTTCGTACTGGCTTCCGACCGCTGGTAGGACTGAACGGTATAAGCATCCTGTTCTTCGCGGCTGATGGTATACTTTTGGGCCGTTCTATCGGCAAACAGCCCCATAGCGCACTCGTCATATACATCAACCAGCCCATCGCGGGCCAGCCCATCTACCAGTTCGGCATTCCCGTATTTATATCCAAACCGCGCTTTTGGTACGTAATAGGGAACATTCGACATACTCTCCATGCCACCCGCCACAATAATATCGGCCTGCCCAAGCTGAATGGCCTGCGCTGCCAGCATGATGGCTTTCGTGCCCGATGCACAAACTTTATTAATGGTTGTACACGGAATGGTTGCCGGTAAACCCGCTTTGAGGGCAGCCTGCTTGGCCGGTGCCTGCCCCAGATTGGCCGACACGACATTGCCCATGTATACCTCCTGTACCTGGTCGGGCTGGATACCGGCGCGGGCCAAAGCTCCTTTTATGGCGGCTGCTCCCAGGTCGATGGCCGACAGGGTAGAAAATACACCCCCAAAACTGCCAATGGGCGTGCGAACAGCGGTGATGATGACAACTTCGTTCATGTTCTTAGGGTTTACGGTTTATAGTTTTAGGCTTTAAGTGTTTGCGGTTGCGTAAAGCGGTCAGCGCCTACCTGGTGCGCCAGCTATAAGAACGCACTGCGCAACCGTAAACCATATATCGTAAACCGTAGACCGAGTACCGTTTTACCACCGATTCGTGTTTTCTTTGGGTTTGGTTCCCGTTCGGCGGGCTGCCCGCGTCAATGCATAAGGCAGGTCGTCGCCCCGCATGGCATCGAGCAGTTGCATAGCCTGCGCTTCATTCAGGTTAAGCCGTTGAAAACGACGCAGTAGTTCATCCTGCCGGTCTGACCGTTCAACCTGTTGCCCGCCTGAAGGTTTCGGTTTCGTAATTGGTTTCGGCTGCTGACTAACACCCTGCGGCCGTTCTTTGGTAGCCGGAGGTTTGCCGGAGTATCGGGTTTTTACCAGTTCGAAGTTGTACCGGGCCGGTTCATTATCGGCATTTTCGAGCAGTGCTTTTTCAAACAGGACCAGAGCCTTCGCACTGTCACCCGCCAGGCAGGCCATTACCCCCAATTGTGTCGCAGCCGCTGTACGAAGGTCGGCGCGGTCGGACTGGAGCAGGGTTTCATACTGAGGACTTGCTTTTGCATACAGCTTCAGGTTGAAATAGGTATGGCCAAGATTTAACCGTACGGCTGGATCAATCGTAGTTGTTCGCTGGCTCAGGTAAGCGTACAATTCCAGCGCACGCTGATACTGACCGGCCTGATAGGCAGCCTGGGCATCCTGACGAGCCTGATTATTCTGCGAGACCTGATTTTGTGCGAGTAAGTTATTCAACCAAAGCCAGGCCGCAATGACTACATAAAGCATAAGAGCATACCGTATGGACGGTCAAAAATAAGACGAAACATTGAGACCAACTCATAACCGAAAGGTTCGGATGGTCACAATTAAGTCGAGAAGGAGTAATCCCAGCGCAGCCAGGAGGAAATAATAGTATTTATTCGTAGAAACCGCTACGCGCTGCTGGTTGATGGCTCCTCCTTTCAACGACCGTAAAACACTGGCCAGTTCATTCACATATTGGCCATTGACGTCGGCCTGAATGTACTGCCCCTGCACATCCCGGGCGAGATTGGTTAAAAACTCGCTGTTCAGGCGGCTACGAACAATCTGGCGGCTATCGTCCCGAATAAAATCCCGTCCATTACGAATGGATGCCCCCGTTTCAGTACCGACCCCCACTGTAATGAGGGGCATATTCTGCGTGCGAAGACGGGCTAATGCACTGCGCTCGCAGGGGGCAAAATTTTCGCCGTCGCTGAACAGGACGATGGACCGGACGCTCTGACGGGTGGATGAGTCGGTGATTAATTTCTGGTAGGCCAGTTCGATGGCACTGCACAGATCCGTTCCCCCAGTGGGTACGATACTGGAATGCACCTCGCGGATAAGTTGCTTGAGCGCATCCTGGTCCGCCGTGAGTGGCGACAGAACGAAGGACTCAGACGAAGCCAGTACCAATCCGAACCGGGTAGCGGGCAACGTGTCGCACAGTTGCTGAATATCGTACTTCACCCGTTCCAGCCGGGTTGGAACGACGTCGCTGGCATCCATAGACCGCGAGATGTCAACCACCAGGAATGTGTCATGGCCGGTGGTGGTCCGTTCGCTTTCCGCTTCGCCAAAGGAGGGACCCAGCAGTGCAATGATCAATAATGTAAGGTAGCTGCCACGCAGAAAAAACTTTGGCACTACGCCCCAGGCCGACGTATTTAACTGGCGGGCCAGCCGAAAAGTACGCCACACGTACAGTGTATAGACGCCGACAAAGATAAAAATGAAAATAAATTCGGTACGCGAAAAATGATATAACCAGTTCATTCAGTAAAGTATCAGGCTGAGACTGACTTGGTTTGGTTGGGAATCTATCCCCAAACGGAAGGGCGAAATTAATGATTACAAAAAGATTTATAGGGTTGCTATTGACCTAAACGATGAATTGCTCTATCTTTGTGTCCCAATCGTTCAGGAAGGGAGTGATTGGGCTTCGGAGAGATGCCTGAGTGGCCGAAAGGAACAGTTTGCTAAACTGTCGTACTGGTAACGGTACCGAGGGTTCGAATCCCTCTCTCTCCGCTGAGTACAGAGTAAACCTTCGGGGTGTAGCGTAGCCCGGTATCGCGCCTGCTTTGGGAGCAGGAGGTCGTAGGTTCGAATCCTGCCACCCCGACAATGAAAATCAAGCACTTATCAGAAATGGTAAGTGCTTTTTTCGTTTCTACTAACATGTTTACTAACAAAACTTAATAGGGATGTGTAATAATTGCACTTGAAAATTGGCGTTCGAAGAAAGTAACGCTAATGAGTATTCCGCTTTATGTTAGTGAAAAATGTGTAAGGATGTTGCTAGTTGAACGTGCAAGCCCATTTAGTTGAGTATCTCGAATGTTGTGACCTTAGATTTTATGAGTGTGAAAGAACAAGAGATGTGTAAACTTTGCTTGTGTAGGACCGCTACAAAAATGGGCTCTCTGGGGTGGTCCGGTTTAGCGGCACACAGAACTTGTTTATTTTAGTTTATATTCCTCTCATACTTTTCCGGGCTTTTTTAGCCCAGCGACGAGTGCCGACGCACTCGGTTGTAGTACCCTTCAATGTAGGCGAACACTTCCGTGCGCGCGCCCTCCACGCTCAAAAATGCCCCCCCTTCTAACAACTCCGCTTTGATTCTACTCCAAAAAGACTCGGCAAACGCATTGTCATAGGGGTCATCAGCCCGGCTCATGCTGGGGTTGATTCGCCACAAGCGCACTAATTCTTTATACTCGTTGGAAATGTACTGCCCACCCCGGTCAGAATGGATGATGAGACCTTCCCCAGGCAAACGGTTCTGCAACGCAGTTCGTAACGGTATCAAAATCAGCTCATCTTCCATATTGTCATCCACTCNCCAGCCTACAATCCGGCGCGAAAATAGCCGCGGTGGCGGACCACTCCATCCAGGCCCCCAGATAAGCCCATTGGCCATTGACCAAAGGCAGATAGGTGATGTCGCTTACCCAGACCACATTCGGTCTGGCGGGAAAGGCCAAGTCCAGTAACAGATTAGGCCGCACGGG
>NZ_KB893289.1 GCF_000374065.1 Spirosoma luteum DSM 19990 | reverse complement strand
CCCGTGCGGCCTAATCTGTTACTGGACTTGGCCTTTCCCGCCAGACCGAATGTGGTCTGGGTAAGCGACATCACCTATCTGCCTTTGGTCAATGGCCAATGGGCTTATCTGGGGGCCTGGATGGAGTGGTCCGCCACCGCGGCTATTTTCGCGCCGGATTGTAGGCTGGTGAGTGGATGACAATATGGAAGATGAGCTGATTTTGATACCGTTACGAACTGCGTTGCAGAACCGTTTGCCTGGGGAAGGTCTCATCATCCATTCTGACCGGGGTGGGCAGTACATTTCCAACGAGTATAAAGAATTAGTGCGCTTGTGGCGAATCAACCCCAGCATGAGCCGGGCTGATGACCCCTATGACAATGCGTTTGCCGAGTCTTTTTGGAGTAGAATCAAAGCGGAGTTGTTAGAAGGGGGGGCATTTTTGAGCGTGGAGGGCGCGCGCACGGAAGTGTTCGCCTACATTGAAGGGTACTACAACCGAGTGCGTCGGCACTCGTCGCTGGGCTAAAAAAGCCCGGAAAAGTATGAGAGGAATATAAACTAAAATAACGTGAACTATGAGATCGCTTGCTGATGGCGGGCCAACCACATTGGGTACTAGCCGCTTAGAAAGCAATCTCATAGTTCACGTTAATTTAATCCCAGATCTACTCATGAGCAAAATCCGTAAAGACCGCTCTGATATTCAGGTCGGCAATCTCGAAAAGAAACATAAGCTTAAGCCCGGTACGGTCCGTAATACGGATCAGACCGATGCACGGTCTGATAAAGAACTGGGCAGCCTACACCGGGAGTATGGCGAAGAGGCCATGAAAGAAATGTTAGGTGAAAAGAACGATTCAGCCGAAGTAGAGTGAAATAAGCCAAGCGGTTAGCGTTGAATAAGGAAAAGGGATAATACGGCCCCGTATGAAACTGTGAGCAAACTAAAAGAGTCAAATCAGCGCTTATTATTCGTTAAGCTACTCAAGCCCTGGGGGTCCACCTATCAGGGCTTTTTCTGCGTAATGCGGATGAAATTTGAACAGTAAGACAATTTAGTCATTCACTTGATTCATTAGCTCATTTCAAAATCAACTGGTCGTTTAAATGGGCGATGGGCGGGTAGAGAGGTGGTTCCCAGAACAATTCATTCAGTTAGGCATGTTGAATTAGCTCAACCGTTGGTTAGTATAGGTTCTTCTAAACCTAAGTAATAGCACTTTTAAGGGAGTTGACTAAGTGAAATTGTATAGCTACCTTAGTGAAAAAGTTCACTACCATGGCTACCAGCACACCAAGCATTCCATCGAATCGCTTTATGCCAGTTAAATTACTGACTGAGATGGAAATCATCACCCGCAGTCGACAAGGGGTATTTCGAGCAGAAGCAGACCGGGTTGCCCGATTAATTGGCCTAACAGATAAAGAAATGGCTGCGGCTCTAGGCATCTCAGCATCCTACCTGCATCGCCTGAAAACCGATCAACGCATCAGTCAGGATGCATCCGAACGATTGCTCTTATTAGAAAATTTGCTCCAACACGCCTTGGACACCTTTGATGGGCGAGCACTCACTGTCGCCGGATGGTTACGTTCCTCGCTCCGGGAATTGGACTATCAAACCCCCTTACAAACCCTGGATACGGTTACGGGCTACACGCTGGTGGATCGCATATTGGGGCGGATTGATCACGGAATTTTCGGTTAACCTATGGCCTTAGTGTATCGGGTTGTTCGGCAGAAGTATGCCGATCGCCCACTCGATGTCATGGGAACCTGGTTGAATGGCGGGCGCTGGAACCCACCCGGTGTCGGCATCTTATATACAGCTGAACATCCTGCCTTAGCCTTAGTAGAAATTCTAGTGCACATGCCTCAGGTGCCCTACAGCGAATTACCCACCTATCGACTGTTTACGTTGGAAATTCCGGATCAAAATCAACGTGTGTTGACGGCCGAAGAACTACCTGCCTATTGGAGCGAAAACACTTACGGACGAAGCCAAACCATTTTACGAGATTGGTTAGCCAAACCGGACGTTCTTGCTCTGGGAGTACCCTCATCAGTCATGCCTGATGGAATCAACTATCTTCTTCATCCAACACACCCTACTTATAGCAGTATCCGCGTGGTTGAGGAAAAAGCATTAGTTATTGATCGACGAATATGGCACGAATAATTCGTCTAGCTTGCCCGACGTTTTACTGGACGAATTTTGAGCAGGAGAAAGGTAGCCTTAGATGGACTAGTCTCAACTCAGTGACCTACCCTAGAGTTAATATCCAAGTTTTGTACCCGCTCCCTCGCACCCATTTGAAAAGGGATAATCACAGCCTTTGGCAATCAATTATAGATGAGCTGACTGGCCCCAATGGCGCGGATGATTTCTAACCAAGCCCATTGTTGTTGCTCAGCTAAGCGTTCAGTTTGCGAATGGAAAAGCCCAGCATGAAGGTCAGTCAACCCCGGCCGTTAGGTAGTCGGTAAAGTGATCACAAATTCAGAGCCATCCCCTTCAACACTTTCTACGCTTAGCCTTCCTCCATGCCCTTTGGTCACAATGTCGTAACTCAGGCTTAACCCCAGTCCAGTGCCTTCGCCCGTTGGCTTAGTCGTAAAAAAAGGCTGAAAGATTTTGCTCTTCACCGACTCGGGAATTCCTGTGCCATTATCCTTGATCCGCATTTCAACCGCATTGGCCAGGTGGTGGGTACTGACCCAAACAGTAGGATGATACTCAATAGGGGCTGTTTTCAGCTTTTGCTGAAGGGCATAAAACGCATTCGTGTACAGGTTTAACAATACCCGGCCAATCTCCTGAGGAACCACCTCAATCGGGCCCAGGTCAGAAGCAAAGTCCGTCACAAGATCCCAATTCAAGCCCTTGTCTTTAGCCTTCAAACCCTGATAGGCTAGCCGTAAATACTCATCGGCCAGGGCGTTCAACTCAGTAAGTTGTCGCTCACCGGTGACCGTACGACTATGCTCCAACATACCTTTGACGATGGCCGAGACCCGGCTACCATGATGGGTAATTTTCTGGAGATTTTGCGCCAAGTCGTCGGCGATGGCTTTGGCTTCATCCGTATCACCCTTGGTAAGTTCGTCTTTCAACTCACTCACCAGTTCGGCACTCACTTCGGAGAAGTTATTAACGAAGTTCAACGGGTTCTGAATCTCATGGGCGATACCTGCCGTTAGTTCCCCCAGGCTGGCCAGTTTCTCTTTCTGGATAAGCTGAGTTTGGGTAGCTTTGAGGTCAGTGAGTGATTGATGGAGTTCAGTTGTGCGCTCAGCAACCTGCCGTTCGAGGGTTTCGTTTTGGGCCGAGAGAATTTGTTGCTTTTCTGCCGACAACTCTTCGACCTCTACCACCCGCTTGCGTAAGATATGCGCGGTGCGGGCAAATTCACCTGCCAGAAATAAACTGTACCCGATGGGGGTGGCAAACAGCCCAATCGAAATAGAAATATAAGCCCAACCGCCCAGACTTGCCAACCGTAAGGCCAGTGATGGGAGAAAAAACACAAAGAAAACCAAATTGGTGACGAAGAGCGTCCTAGCCCCTGCCCCTGCCTGATGGGACTTCATTGCGTACCAATACTGCCGCAACGTATCTAAGTTGAAAATCAAATAAAGACCTGAATTTAGCATCCAGACATCGTTATAAAACAGTAGCATACCAGGCAAGGTGAGGATAGCGTACCCGACGAGTCCGTAAAAAAGCGGGCCTTTAGGCCTGGCGTAAAACGCATAAATCCCTACCAATAGAAACAGAAGGGATATGTTGGTAATAACATAACCTACATAGTAGTAGAGGGCATCAAAGGAAGCCGATTTCGGGCGGATTCGGAGCGTAAAAAAAATATGGGCAGTGAATGTGCCTAAGGCAAATAGTCCAAAGAAAAGATAGGGCTTGTGTGTGTTGAATGAGAAATAGAAGAACAGAAAGGTAACGCCCAGTAGCAGGTGAAGAGTCGTTAGCGCAAACTCCAGTACAAAATTAATAAGGTTGTTGTATAGTACGTTGGAGTGCCCCTGATTGCTGTTTTCAATATACAGAGCCAGGCAAGGATTTCCAAAGCCATCAATGTTATGATAAAAATTGGCCTTCGTAAACGAATACCGCACCGCGAGTTGGTGAGTGGGCTGGCCGCTGAGGTGAAAACTATACACTTCTCCTTTCAGGTAAGTGGTTTGCTCCTGTTCTGGAACGGTGCTCACCACGCCAAGTTGGTAAATCAGGCGTCCATCTACGTAAATTTCTGAAGCACCCACTTGCCGAACAACCAGGGCCAGTGCCTGTTGCAACAGGGTTGAGTCGACCTGTAGTTTGAGCCGGAACCAGCCAATTTGGGCTCGTCGTACCTGCGGTAAGTCGTGAATGTCCTTTGTAGGATCAATGTTCTCCCACTTCGAATCGTCAACATCAGCTTTCGCCCACACTGGGTTGTCGCCCGAGTGCCATGTCCAGCCTTTGTTGAGCAATAAACCCTGTGGAGGTAGACTGTCAATACGAACAATAGGTTGGGCCAAACTGACCGAAGTGGATAATCCCAGCAGCAACCAAACAAGGTAGTTCATCAGGAGCGTCAACGGGTCGATGAGATCCATTGACCAATACGAATTGGGTGTCGATTAACCAGGCGTTGAGTAGGCGATTGGGGCGTTAACCAACCGATGAATACCTTCTGAGTGCGGGTGACATTGGGATAACGCGCCAGAAGCTCTATAGGGATGGATTAGCCCGAAAGGCGATTCATCTTAACGTTGAATGGGCTCAAATATATTAAAAATAAAGGATTAGCCACTAGGTCTCGATTCAGAAGTGAAAAGTCGAGTGGGTTGCTGCTGTGACTACACGATTAGGCACATCTGACAACAAGGCTATCGATTTTAAGCCAACTCTAATCGATTCTGGGCCATTGATTGCTGTGGAATAGTCATTACAGGAGATTATTCCCAACGCAAGGTCGTTTAACCCATTCAGTGAGCAAGTCCAATCGATTGGATACCAGTCTTGGTTTGAACGATAATGAACATACGTTGATGTAGTCGCGCCTTGGCTTGGAAATATTAGGAGGTTTTCCTGAACGATAATTCAATAGAATGGGAATTGGACTTGCAACACAATACTGAACAAATTTTTAAGCAACATGTTGAAGTTGCCTGTTATAATAGTCAAAAGGGGAAAGATAGCCTAGCGCCGAATGCCTGCGTTGACGATTGTACCAGACTTCAATATATTCAAAAACAGCCTGCTTAGCCATGGCTTGCGTCTGGAAATCCTGCTGATACACCAACTCCGACTTGAGGTTTTTGAAAAAGCTTTCGGCCACGGCATTATCCCAACAGTTAGCTTTCCCAGTCATACTTTGTACAACCAGTGGGTGTTTTTTTAGCAGTTTCGTAAAGGCATGACAAGCATACTGCACTCCTCGATCAGACCGGGGCGCCGGAGCGATGAAAGATTAAGGCCCGCTCAATAGGCCGATTTTTAATGGCCATCTGCCAAGCTGGAATGGTTGTTTCAGCGGCTTTCATTGACTTACTCAAAGCCCAGCCAATCACTTTCCGGTCATACAAATCCATAATCATAGTCAGGTAGAGCCACCCTTCACCCGTACGAATATACGTCAGATCCGAAACCCATGCCTGGCCCGGTTTTACCGGATTGAATTGGCGGTTCAAATGATTCTCGGCCACGGGGTAAGTGTGCTTTGAATCCGTAGTCGTG
>NZ_KB893288.1 GCF_000374065.1 Spirosoma luteum DSM 19990 | reverse complement strand
ATAGGGGTCATCAGCCCGGCTCATGCTGGGGTTGATTCGCCACAAGCGCACTAATTCTTTATACTCGTTGGAAATGTACTGCCCACCCCGGTCAGAATGGATGATGAGACCTTCCCCAGGCAAACGGTTCTGCAACGCAGTTCGTAACGGTATCAAAATCAGCTCATCTTCCATATTGTCATCCACTCNCCAGCCTACAATCCGGCGCGAAAATAGCCGCGGTGGCGGACCACTCCATCCAGGCCCCCAGATAAGCCCATTGGCCATTGACCAAAGGCAGATAGGTGATGTCGCTTACCCAGACCACATTCGGTCTGGCGGGAAAGGCCAAGTCCAGTAACAGATTAGGCCGCACGGGCGGCCCCGCAGTAGCCTTTGCCATGGGTGCTCTCAGTCGTGCGCGGTACAAATGACTTGGGCTGAATGGCCTGTAAATGAGCCGCTTTCATAACTGTTCTCACTTGATAACGACCGATTCTATGCCCTTTTTCCTTTAACTCGACCACGATCTGTCGGCTACCGTAGCGCCGTTTGTGTTCGCCAAAAACAGCTTTGACCAACTTGGAATTATCTTCTTGCCGAGTCGTTGGCTGATACGAAGCCCCCCGTTTCCAGCGGTAGTAAGCGGATCGACTCACTAACAACAACAGACAAAGGGTCTCAACGGAAAACTCCTCCGACAAGAATTGAATCAACTCGTAGCGCTTGGTCAGGTCGCTCGGCTGAAAATGCTCAACGGGGCCACCCGGCGGGCTTTTTTTAGGATCTCCCGTTCCGTCTCCAGTTGCCGAATCCGCTCCTTTAGCTGGTGGTTTTCCTGAGCCAGATCAGCCTGAAAAACGATATTTTTTTGCCCACTTGATTTTTGTTTTTCCAGCGATAGATGATGTTTTCGGAGATGCCCAACGATTGGGCGACGTAAGATGCGGTCTGGCCGTTAGCCAACATTTTCAGCACTTCGGCTTTAAAATCGGCATCATATTTCCGCCGTGTTTTTGCGTTGTTTGGTGACTGCATGATCTTGCGAAATTAAGCAAGTTCCGTGTGCCGATAAACCCGGCCATCTCACTGTAATAACTCAAACTCAATTGAGTCGTTGAGGTAAGTAGTGGACACTACTTATTTAGGCTTGTAGTTAACTTAGTGTATTAGCGACAAAGAGTAGGAGCGGGGAATCCAGAAAATCCCTGGTCTTCAGTAAGTTACTCGTAATGTGGCTAAAAACAGGTGTGGTGATGCCAGTTCCAATCTGCCGGGGCCTTATGTTATTTTCTCTGACTGACTAACTTGGCCCGAAGGCTGTCCACCCACTACCTGCGCTAGGGTAGTGGGCGGACAGCCTTCTACACTAGCGTAACATCTACTTACTATGTCCTCCTTTTGACCCCCCTGTGGAGCCCCCTGCACTGTGGCCACCCTTGTTGCCTCCCTTATGGGAGTTCGTGTTACGCCCTCCCGTAGCACTACCATGATTCGGACCATTATCCTGCTTGCTACCGACTTTCTGATCCTTATATTCCTCTTCGACTTGATCAAGTGCTTTTTGGTTGTTTTCTTCCTGATTTTCCATCGCATTGGTTATTTACGTACTGGTTTAGCTGCCTAACTACCCAGCAGGGAGAAGGTTTGACTTTTCCGGTAAAAAGCAAGGATAGGTTACGGGCACTATCCGGCCGACGGCCCTGGCCGAATTGCTGAAGGAATGGCTACCCGGTAAAGTAGTTATCGAATCGGGAATCAACCGTTGCCAAAGGGGTAATCGAATACTGTTCCAACCAGATCAACTGGTTAATTGGATTGTCTGGGCTGGACGTCAAATGAATGCGCGAAATGGTCTTCGCCTATCCACCAACATTATGCTAGCTTAGCATTAGGCCAAATACGAAGGAGTGGCCAGGAGAATCCCCGTCAACGTCGTCTTTAGAACCAGGTATTACTAATCAGTGGACTGGTCAATGAGTGTCAGGTAGTTTTTCTAAGAATTACGCGCCAGGTGTGGAGCGCTTTTTGTCCTTTTTCTCATCCGGTTTGTCTTTCTCCACCATCACCCCGGGCAGTGCTAAACAAGCACTTTTTCGATTTATCAACTCCTGTTCGAGGGCCTTCATTTCAGTTCTTGTATAAGCTCCTCTTCTAAAAGCGGCTTCGTATTTTTCAGCACTATCTTCTGCTGGGTTTATTGTCGGTTTCATGGTCATTTTATTAGCGGTTCGTAAGCACCATTTCGTTAGTAGCCTCTTGGGGGTTCCACACCCAATCCGCGTGAAGTCAAGGTCATTGCCCGGTAAGGGACGCTGGAGCAGATAAACGCCTGTAACCTATAAGGGAAATCGAAGCCGTGCTAAAAAATGCTTAAGCCGGAACGATTTCTGGATTCGTCCGAAGAAACTCAGGTAGATTGAACGGTTTCTTACGCATAAAGTGTGTGGTCAAAAAGGCTACGTCCGCGTCATACTGACTATGCTCCACCAATGTATAACAGTTAATTAATAACACCCACTCGTAGGCCGCATGCAGGTGCTCCACCTGAGTCAACATTAGCCCGTACATCGTTTTCCAAAAAACAAGCTCAAGTAATAGTGATACAGGCAGAACCATTTGCCAGGTGGTTCTGCCTGATTAACAGATGATCGGCTCTATTCCTGAGCCGCTTTCTGGTTTACCGAACTGGTCGCAATAGTGGTTAGCTTCTCATCGGTTTGTTTTTCTTCTTCCAGGGTTTGTTCCAGCAAATCGGCAATCTGCTCCAGGCCGGTTTGCTGTGCCAGCGTGCGGGCCGTACCATAACTGGCTATCTCGTAGTGCTCCATTTTCTGAGCCGCCCCAATGATGGCCGCGTCGGCTACTGGACCCTCTTCCAGTTGATCCAATAAGTCATTGGCTTCTTCAATAAGCCCCTGCATGGCCATACACGTTTCGCCGTCTGGATCAATACCTAATTGCTGGGCAATCTGCTCCAGCCGTTTCACCTGACCTTCGGTCTCGCGCTGGTGAACTTGAAAAGCCTGCCGCAGTTGGTCGCTTTGGACCCGTTGGGCCAGTTGAGGCATTGCTTCCAGTGCTTGCTGTTCGGCCGAGTACAGATCCTGGATCGTGTGTTCCATAAACTCATCCATTGTTTTCATAACCTGTAATTAATTTAGTTTATCAATTGAGGGGAAACACTCACCTACGGCCCTTGTTTAATAAATACGACGGGAGTGAGACAGTGGCCTGTTTCTGAAAAAAGACCGGCGCAAATCACATCTTCTGTGTGCAACAAGTGTCGGGGCGTCTAAACGTGGGCCATTGGTCAGGTCCTTTGCGGGAAGCGATCCACAATGCGCGTTACCTCGCGGGCCAATTGCTCCTTAATTCGGGTCGGATTACCAATGGCGTTCTGTGCCGAACCGCGCCAGATTAACTGCTTGGTGCGGGCATCGACCATGTCGACCACCACTGTACCTGCTTCGTATTTTTCCTGACTGTACATAGGTCCCCAACTGTTCCAACCCCAAGCCGAGTACCGGTTTTTGTTTAGCCCCATGCGCTACAGCAGCCTTCCATTAGCCGTTATCGAAGCCATGACGATTGGGATGTCGATTGTTGCCTTAGCCACGACCGAACTGCCAACCGTGATTGAAAATGGCGTGCATGGGTTTGTCTCCAACGATGTCGACGTGCTGGCCGGGCGAATGCAATTTTTGCTTGATAACCCCGATGAAGCGGCCCGGATGGGACAAAATGCTCGAAAGTTAGCCCAGGAGCGGTTTGGTCTATTGCGGTTTGTGGAGCAATGGAATCGTCTCTTTGCCGAATTAAGTCCGTAATAAAGAACGCTTTCGCCTGTCGCCGGACCGTTTGCTCATCCGTATTTGGTGAAAAAGAACTATCTGTATGATTCGTCGTTTGGTCAGTAGAGTAGAGACATGGCTTTTGGCCATCCGCTATTTTTCGCCTGGCAGCCCAGTAGGGACTCACCACTTCCGGAACGAACCGCACAACCGAATGTTGGTCTTTTACCCACTACCTAATGGAAACCTCCGGGGCTAATCCTCTTCAGCCGCTGGCTGAACTGGTCACCTATTTAATTACCCGTCGCGAAGTTATTCTCAACCACTGGCGAACCGCCTGCGAACAGGACCCCACTCTGGGCAAAGTCTCCGCCATGAGTCGGGAAGAGTTCAATAATCTGCTCCCTGTCATTTTAGATATTCTGGAACAGCGGCTGTTAAGCCAGGCACCCCAGATTGATGCCGGTTCGACGGCCACCGCTCATGGTCTGCACCGCTGGCAAAAAGCGCACAGCCTGCGGGAAACCATGCAGGAACTAAACCACTTAGCCAAAACACTTTACAACGAAGTACAGGCTTTCCAGGCGCTCTCTCCTCAAACCGATGCGCAACTACTGTTGTGGGTGCACGGGCAAATTGCGGAGTTGATGAGTCAAACGCTGAATGGCAGTGTACAGAAGTACGATGAACTCCAGCGATTGGAAGCGGCATCGAGGGCGGCCACCCTCCAGCAGGCCGTCGATCAAATGGACGAGCTGGCCCGTCAGCGGGGGGACATGCTGCGAACCTCCTCCCACGATTTACGAGGCAGCTTTGGCATTATCAACTCAGCGGCTTACCTGCTCAAAACCGAGAACCTGGACCAGTCTGAACGGACTCAGTTTATGGAGATGTTGAACCGCAATCTGGCCAGTGTGCATACCCTGCTGGATGGGCTGATGGATCTATCCCGCCTGGAAGCGGGGGAAGAAACGCTTCAGGTCGAATCGTTCGATGCGGCTCAGTTGCTCCAGGAAATGGTAGCCAATGCCCAGCCGATTGCCACCGAGCGGAATTTAGTCCTGGGGGCCGATGGGCCCGCTTCGTTAATGGTCGAAACCGACCGCCTTAAACTCTACCGGATTGTGCAGAACCTGCTGCTGAATGCGCTCAGGTATACCCCATCCGGCTACATCGCGGTGTCCTGGTCGATTGAAGGCGACTACCGATGGATGTTTAGCATTCAGAATTCGGGGCCCGGTTTACCCGATAATCTAACCGGCCTGTTTGCCAGGCAACTCAAGCCACCCAGCGAATCGTCCGCAGCCAATCCTGACCAGACTGAACCGGGGCCGGCATTGCCTCCGGCGAATCAGGCGATACCGGCCGGGCCCGAACTGGCCCAGCAAGCTAAGCAGGGGGTGGGGGGTGAAGGCGTTGGTTTACAGATCGTCAAGCGGCTTTGCGAGATGCTGGACGCTAGCCTACATGTGGAAACGAAAGCGGGTCGAGGCACCCTGTTTCGGATTCGGATGCCGATTCACGCTACAAAAATCGCTTGACTTTCCTACGTATGAGGTAACGTAACCGTCTGTAGCCAGTATTGCTGTAGCGACTCAAAGTAAGCCAGCCATTGCAGATAATCGACCGGCTTTACGATGTACGAATTGGCACCCAACTGATAAGCAGTCTGAATATCATCAGGATTGCCGGATTGGCTCAGCAACGTCAGGGGAATCAATCGGAAGGGCGAGGTCGGCTCTTTCACCTGTTGTAGTAGGGCATATCCCTCTTCCCGGCCTGGCAGGTACATGTCCAACAGAATCAGGCGGGGTAAAGGCGGCCGAACGTTCATACACTCGTTCAGGTAGCTAAGGGCCTCTTCGACCGTAGCGGCTGTCAACAACTCGACCCCCGGCATACAGGACTGAAGTACAGACCGGATCAGGCGTTGATGATCCGGATTATCTTCGATCAGCAGGATTTTAGCCCCTCGATAATTGCGCAGAATGGTGGCGTCTTGTCCGCACAAATTGTTCATGCTATAGGGAGTTAATGGGTGGTAGTTTCTAAAAGGAGGATCGGTATCAGGCCAACCGGAAGTAATCAGCTACCTACATTTGGGAATTGTTCGGCAATAAAAAAACGGATACGGATTGAGGGTTATTTTTTAAATAAACTCTTGACTGTTAGGGAATTATCGACGGATCGATAGGAAAAAGAAACGTCAGCACTGGTTAAGACAAGCTGACGTTTCTTACCTTTCTGGTAATAGCGGAGATTAACTTCGCCTACTGATTGCCATTCCGATTGTTCGAACTACTACTTCCCGAACCATTGCTACTGGTACCGTTACCGCTCGAACTGCTGCCNTTNATGNTGCCCCCGCTTTTGCGATTTTTGTTCTTGCTACCCGATTTTCTGCCCCGACTCATGGTGCCCTGCCCCGAAGTGCTTCCGCTCGACTGGCTGCCTACCGTAGCCCCCGATGAGGAACCACTCGTTCC
>NZ_KB893287.1 GCF_000374065.1 Spirosoma luteum DSM 19990 | reverse complement strand
ACTGCCCTGCTGGGTGTTGATGGTAATGGCCGGATTGTCATTGTAGATGCTGAGCGTGTAGGGCCCCGCCGTGGTGGTGGGTGCCATCAGGCCCACCACAGCGAAGGAGATGGGGCTACCGTTGGTGCCCACGTACTGGGGACTGAAGCTGACCCGTCGCTGGGTGGCACTCAGGGTGGTGCAGGTCAGGGTGCTCACGCCGGTGATGGCGAAGCTGCCCGCCGTGGTGGTGGTGGAGGCCGGACCGTAGCCTGGCCCGCTGACGCTGACCGTATGCACACCGCTGCCCACAGGCAGGCCTGGTAAGCTGAAGCTGGCCGAGGTCTGACCGGCTGTCACGTTGAGGGTGGTGCTGGCGCTGCCATCAGCGATGGTGAGCGAGCTGGCTACGGCGTTGGTCAGGCTGATGGTGCCCGCCAGGCTGTACTGGTTGGTGGCCGGGTCACAGTTGCCCGGCGTGACAGCCAGGGCCAAAATGGGGGTTGGTGTTGGAGGTTGGGGTGGGGTGGTCGAGCAGGACGCCGGGGCGGTGTAGGTCGCCGACACGGTCGTATACCCCGCTCCGCTAACGCTGACCGAACGATTGCCCGATCCGGCCTGCAAGCCGGCCAGACTGAAGCTGGCCGAGGTCTGGCCGGCTGTCACGTTGAGGGTGGTGCTGGCGCTGCCATCGGTGATGGTGAGCGAGCTGGCCACGGCGTTGGTCAGGCTGATGGTGCCCGCCAGGCTGTACTGGTTGGTGGCCGAGGTACAACTGCCCGGCGTGACGGCCAGGGCTAACCGCGCACCCGATGGGGAACAGTTGGCTGGCTGTAACTGTACCGTTGCGTCGGTATAACAGTCCGCTCCGTTGTAGACCCGGATGGTATAAGACTGGGTTGAACCTGGATTAGCCAGATTGCTCACCAGAACGCCATTGGCCGGGATAGGCTGGGCTGCCCCTGACAGAGAAGCGGCCGGATTGAAACTGGTACCACTCGAATACTGGAAACTGTGAGCGGTGTTAAAGCCTGTCAGGGTAATACGGGCATTGTTCTGCGGATTATTGCCCAAACAGGTAGCAGGTTGGGCGCTCGCCTGGAAAGAAGGCACTGCTTCCTCTTCAATGATGAAAGGGCAGCAGCTGTATTCGGTACACGTACCCGCGCTATTATCGGACGACATACGGTACACACCCGGCGCACTCACATCGAGGATGTTGGTGGTTTGCCCCACTATTTCCACGTCATTACGGAACCACTTGTAATTGGTCCTGCCGGGGTCGAGAGTTAATCTGAAAACATACGTATCTCCGGTACATACTTTGATGGGTATGGAGGTGCAGGCTTTGGCTATAACCCCAGGTGCAGTGGCCACATTGTAGAGCGTGCCCGAACTATCGACTCTGGCTCGCAGGGTGAGCGAAAGCGTTTGTCCAGCCGCCAGACTGTTGACGGTCCAAGTGCTGGTTGTCGATGGGCCTTTGGAGAAAACGGTACCGGCGGGCGGGGTGGCTGAATTGGCCTGATAGGTTAGTCCGGTCGACATCGAATCGCGGACAACTACGTTGTTGAGGGTATTATTGGTTTTATTGGTGAGTACCAGCGTGTAGGTCAGCATCTCCCCGATAACGGCTCTTGACTTGTCTACCTGTTTAGCCAGGGAAAATTGGGCGGTCGTAGAGGCACAGGAAGCCGGGGCAGTATAGGTGGTTGATGCTGAATAACCGGACGAATTATTGTTACAGGCATCCAGCCAGTTATAGCGGAACGTACTCTGCACATTGCTTTGCTGGGCGTTTAGAGTGATGGCCGGATTGTCAGTATACAGATTTAGCGTGTAAGGGCCCGCCGTGGTAGTCGCCTGAAGTTCACCGGTTACGGCAAAAGTGACGGGGCTACCATTAAGTCCGCTGTACTGAGGGTTGAACCTAATTTGCCGCTGATTAGGGCTCAGGGAGATACAACTTATTTTGGTTGCCCCTACTATGGCGAAGCTGCCGGTAGTGGGGGGAGGATTGTTGCTCCCTCCGCTGACGCTGACGGTATGGACACCCGAACCGGCAGGCAAACCGGCCAGACTAAAGCTGGCGGATGTCTGGCCCGCCGTTACGTTGATCGTGGTGTTGGCACTCCCATCGGTGATGGTGAGTGAGCCGGCGACAGCATTTGCCAGGCCAATGGTACCCGACAGGGTGTATTGGTTGGTGGCCGGGTTACAGCTACCCGTTGTTACGTTTATGGACACCTGAGGCCCATCAGCAACGGTTGGCCGGGCAGGATTTTCCGGGGTTAAGCCACCGGGTAAATCTCCTCCAAGAACTGATAACGTCAGTTCAAACAAACAAAAAAGCGTCCAGAAAACTTTTTTCATTTTCTTCTCCTGGTTAAGGATAGTTAAGCGATGCAGTGATGGTATCGTTGAATAAATATTAAATCGCCGGAGAGGGTAGCGTTATGGTTGGAAAGAAGGCAGGTAAAAATCGACTGGCTGTGGTCATACAGGCAGTCGACAGCAGCGGTTTCAGGTAATCCATTGGCCTGTGCATGCCAGAAGTCTACATTTACCAGGACTTGTTCGGAAACCAGTAGATAACCTGACATAAAACCGAAGGGGGTCGGAGTAGGCCAATCGATGTTGTCTGTAGTAAATATGGACATATGCACTTAGTCTGTAGTTGCCTTATATAATCTGTTTACGGACTTGGCAAAAAACATGCCGAACGAAAAGTAGGGTGTAATCAAAGCCGAATTTCGGTTGACTTGTGCTGCTATATGATAGCCAGTCTTATTGCAGTTAGTGGCTATATGTAGTTGTAATGTATTAGTGTTTAGGTATTTGAGTGTTTTTAGAATACAAATTGTTTTACTGATTCAAAACTTTAGTAAACAATCTTCCACAGATAAATACATTCATCTACTTTTATGTATGGCTAGCTTTTTTGGTTGGATTCGATCCGCTTCAGTACGTTGGGAAGCAGCTAAAAAGCGAACCAATAAAGAAAGTAAGAGCGGTTGGATGGCGGATCCTACGAAAATGTGTTCGCTTCGTAGTTGCCAAAAACGTACCTTGCGACCTACAGATATTCGCTGATTACAGACTGATTCTACATGGAAAATGGAACCCATACCGATAAAAAAAACCTACTATCGGTTACGCAGCCTATAGCGTCCCAAATCAATGTTTCCTCCGAAATTGGTACCCTCAGACGATTGCTGATTCACAGTCCAGACCGGGGGCTGGGCAAAGTTGTACCGTCAAAAGCGCAGGATTGGTTGTTTGAAGACATCGTTCACCTGGACATGATGCGCCGGGATGAGTACGACTACTACGTTAAGCTATTGTTGTATTTTCTGGACCCCGATAAAGTACGGGGTAAGGTGGCCTCCATCGGTCCTGACTCAAACCGCAACTTCTACAAACCGGACCACGAGGCTTATTTTAAGTCCGATAAAGTTATCGACCTTCAGGTACTCCTGGCCGATATTCTGGTCGATACCGTCATCCGTACCCGTATGATTGCCGCCATTTGCGGGATTGAACGCAAGTCTTTTCGCACCCAGCAACAACTAAGCCAGTTTGAACCGGTGGAACTAGCCAAAGTCATGATTTCAGGCTCGCTACCCGACCTGACCATGCTCTTTGCACCCCTGCCTAATTTCATTTTCACGCGGGATATCGGTATCGTTATTAATGACCATATTCTGCTGAACAAGCCAGCTAAACTGGCCCGCACCCGCGAAGCATTGTTAGCCCAGTATATTTTCTTCAATCACCCACTTTTCGCCGACTATCAGGATAAAATTCTGGAAATTCCGGATAATGAGCAGGCCTTTCTGCTGCCCGATACCGACATAAACCGCGACGTGACCCGTTCGACCCTGGAGGGGGGCGATGTAATGATGATTGCCAAGCGACATCTGATAATTGGTGTTAGTGAACGGACAACCTTATACGCGGCTCAACAGGTTATGCGGCTGGTATTCGGTAAAAATCTGGTCGATACGGTAACCATCATCAAGATTCCGAAGAAGCGGGATTACATGCATATCGACACGGTGTTTACGCAGGTAAAACGCAACGTGTGGGTATTGCTGGGCACCCTGGCCCGCACGGGCGATGAAGCTAGGCAACGCGACGTTATTCACTTCTTCGCTCCCAAAGATGTGTCGGAAGATATGAAAATCATGCAGTTCATCAAGGGACTGGAACACAAACCCGTCGAAATAGAAAACCTCGAAGATCTGCTCACCGACATCAGCAAGAATGACCTCGGCGCTACTGAACCGGTGCAGTTCATTTATTCGGGCAACAACGAATTCCCCTTCGGTGCCCGTGAGCAATGGACGGATTCCTGTAACCTGCTGGCCCTGAAGGATGGCGTTGTGGTGGGGTACGACCGGAATGAAAAAACGACCGATGCCTTCCGGGCGGCTGGCTTCGACGTGGTTGGAGCGGCCAAATTGCTGGATCGTTTTGAACGGGGTGAGTCATCGCCGGAAACCATAGAAAACACGTTTATTATGCTGCCTTCTGCTGAGTTGAGCCGGGCGAGAGGGGGCTCACACTGCATGAGTATGCCGTTATTCAGGGATGAGTTGTAGGTTTTTGAGGAAGTCGTAAAAGTCATAAGTCGCAGGTTGTAGCATATTTTAAACCGTAGTGAGCAATGAAAGTAAAGCGATTTAAAAACTTGTTCGTATAACATAAGGGGCAGATTTGCCGGGCATCAGTATTCATTTCCAATACTATTGCGGAAGGTTATGACCGTAAAAGTGATCCTGACTTTGCCCGTTTTCTTACCATCGTCCAAACATCACCAAATGCAGTCAAGTCCAGGACTTACTTAGCGTATGATTAGGGTATATTGATTTCCGGTAAACAGGAATTGTCTGTAAAAGCAACAGAAGAAATTTCACGAATGACACTTGCCCTGCGAAAATCATTGTCAAAGTGAGGTAGGCACGTTAATTTGCCACCTTTTAAGCAGGCTATCTTGTTTCTGACGTACGACTCCTACGACTCACGGTATATACCAATCTACTACCTATCATGCAATCACAGGCTACTTCCCGCATTTTAATGATTCGTCCCGTTCGTTTCGGGTTCAATGAGCAAACGGCCGGGTCCAACGCGTTTCAGAACATTGAACTGGCTGAACAGGCACAGGAGGTGGTGCAGGAAGAGGCCCTGCGGGAATTTGATGCCATGGTGCAGCAACTTCGGGCACTGGGGCTGGATATACTGGTGTATGAGGATTCCCCCGAACCACACACGCCCGACTCTATTTTTCCCAACAACTGGGTTTCCTTCCATGCCAGCGGTACAGTGGTGCTCTATCCCATGCAGGCCGCCAACCGTCGGCTCGAACGCCGGCAGGATATTATCGACGACCTGTCAGAGCGCTTCCATGTGTCCCGTGTCATTGATCTGACCCATTTTGAAGAAGAAGGTAAGTTTTTGGAAGGTACCGGAAGCCTGGTCCTGGACCGGATGAACCGCGTGGCATTTGCCAGTATATCGCCCCGTACACACCCTGATGTGCTGGCCGAGTTTAGCCGTCAAACCGGCTATCGGGTTGTGTCTTTTCACTCTGCCGATGCCACGGGTAAAGCTGTATACCATACAAATGTGATGATGTGCATGGCCGAGAGCTGCGCCGTTATATGTCTGTCAGCAATCACGGACCCCGACGAACGGCTTATGGTTCGTCAGGAACTGGAAGGGCTCGGTAAGCGGGTGTTTGATATTGCGCTGGAACAAATGGCCGCTTTTTCGGGAAATATGCTGCTGGTCAGTTCAGGAAAAGGGCAAAAGATGCTTGTGATGTCAACCCGTGCCTACGGTGCCCTGACGCTTAAACAAATTGATCAGTTGAACGAATACGCCACACTGATTCACTTTGGGCTTTTCGTTATCGAGCAAAACAGCGGAGGGTCGGCCCGCTGTATGATGACTGAAATCCATTTGCCCCGGAAGTGAACTAATCAGGAGTGAATATTGACAGCGGGAAACCATCCGGTATAAGCAATAAACGGTCGGACATTTCCTTGTTACTTATACTCATTCCAGTACTTTTTTTCATTTTTGTTTGCACATACAAATATCATTAGTACCTTTGCTGACAGTATACGGGAGTAGACGATGAAAAACGAAGAAAATACAGTTGTCTGTGAAGAAAAGTCGGCCACACGTTTTAGTGCATGCCTGCTTTTTTCGGCTAATGCGCTGGCACGGGCCATCACCGCTATTGGCGATGAAGAGTTTGGTCGTTTTGGTTTATGCTATTCGCACGCATACATGCTGTGTGAGGTAGTTGCGCAGCCCGGCATTACTCCTTCAGAACTAAGCGAAACGCTGTATCTGACCCCATCGACTATCACGCGTCTGGTGGAAAAACTAGAGCAGAAACACTACGTCCGGCGCGAGTCAGAGGGCAAACGAACGTTGATTTATGCTACCGCCGAGGGCGATGCGATTCAACCCGAAATTGCCCAGGCCTGGGAGCGGGTCGGTACACGTTACTCGGAGGTTATCGGCAAAAACGACGTTTGCCAGTTGACCCAACAGGTGTTCAAAGCTGCCAAGTCGTTGGGAAAGACCTCCTGATTAAGTAAAATAGAATTGTTTGCACATACAACAAAAAGAGAGCCATGAAAAACAATGAAACAGTAGTCGGTATCGCCAACGGAAAATTGAGCGCGCAAACAAAAGATATTTGTCGTTCCTTGGCCGAAAAGGGCGTTTCATGCCTTGTCGTGCAGAAAGAAAATATGCACACCGAAATTGCCGAACCAGCCGTCGATACAGAGTCGCAGCACTGGTCGGGCAAGCCGGGGCAGGATTTATTTTTCAACGGCTGGAAACTGCTTTTTTAGTGCAGAACAGTACGGATTTGGTAACTCATCAATCAACGCTGACCCCCTCAGACAACTATGAACTACATCATTACCGGCTCTTTGGGCCATACCAGCAAACCCATTGTGGAGGGTCTCATTAAAGCAGGTCACACCGTTACGGTGATTACCAGTAAACCTGCTAATGCATCGTCTATTGAGGCACTGGGTGCAAAAGCCGCCATTGGCAATGTTGATGATGCTGATTTTCTGAAGCAGGCATTTGTCGATGCGGATGCGGCTTACCTGCTTATTCCCAGCAACTGGGGTGCAGCGGACTTGCGGGTTTACCAAAACCAGGTTGTTGACAACTATATTGCGGCTATCCAGGCCAACGACATTCGGTTTGCGGTATTGCTGAGCAGCGTAGGGGCCAATTTGGGGCAGGGTGTCGGACCGGTCGATGGATTGTATGATGTGGAACAAAAACTGGCAAAAGTATCGGGGTTGAACAGCAAGTTTCTACGCCCATCCTACTTCATGTACAACCTGTTTGGCATGGTCGGGATGATAAAAAATACGGGTATTATGGGTAGCAACTTTGGGGCCGATCCGCTGGTACTCACCCACACTGATGATATTGCCGAAGTCGCTCTCCATGAACTTCTGACGTTGGGTTTCACGGGGCATCAGGTGCGCTACATCGCCAGCGACGAACGGACCGGGACCGAGATTGCGCAGGTTCTGGGCGAAGCCATCAGCAAACCCGAAACGCCCTGGATTGTGTTTTCCGACGCGCAAACCCTGGAAGGTATGAAAAGTGCCGGAATGAGTGAAGAAATGGCCGCTTCCTACACCACTATGGGAAAATCAGTCCGGGAGGGAACGATGCAGGCGGACTTCTTTAAAAATAAACCCGTTTACGGAAAAGTAAAACTGGAGGATTTCGCCAAAAACGAATTTGCACCCGCCTTTGGCGCGTAATATGCGTACAACGACCCCACGTAATTTTGTCTGTACAAATTAGAGTTTCCCGCGTTTTGTGGAAGCTGGTTATCTTAAAGCAGTCCCCGCTTTTTGAGCATAGAATCGCTAACAGGATCATGGCCCCTAAAATCGCGAAACATTTTGCCGTACTCAATTGTGTTCCCACGCGACAGAATCATATCCCGAAAACGCTGACCGTTGGCTCGGCTTAGTCCGCCGTTTTCCTGGAACCAGGCAAAAGCATCCTGCGCCAGTACTTCTGTCCAAGCATACGCATAATAGCCCCCGGCATAGCCATTGCTCCAGATATGCAGAAAATAACTCGACCGATAACGAGGAGGTACCTGTTGTAGGAAGAAACCCGTTTTTTTCAGCGCATCCAGTTCAAATTGGTCCACATCCCGAACGGCGGCATCGGCAGGCAAGGTATGCCACTGCATATCGAGGGAAGCAGCAGCCAGGGCCTCGGTAAGCGCGTAACCCTGGTTAAAGGTGGCAGCTTTCTTAATTTTATCAACCAATGTCTGAGGCATCGGTACCTTGGTCTGGTAGTGCACGGCATAGTGTTTAAACACACTTGGATACAGTACCCAGTTCTCATTGAACTGCGAGGGGAACTCGACATAATCACGCGCTACATTCGCACCCGAAAGAGCAGGATACTGCTGGCTGGCAAATAGACTGTGCAGGGCATGACCAAATTCATGGAACATGGTTGTTACGTCCGTGAAGCTGATAAGCGCAGGCTGTCCATCCGCCGGTTTGGGAAAATTACAGACGTTATAAACCACCGGCTTAGTCGCTAGTAGTTTCGACTGGCCTACCAGATTGCTCATCCACGCACCGCCCTGTTTATTGTCCCGCTCGAAATAGTCGCAATAGAACAGGCCTAACTGGCTGCCATCTTTGTTGAACACCTCAAATACGCGGACATCTTTTTGGTAAACAGGCAGATCGTTGCGTTCTTTAAAGGTGATGCCGTACAGTTGCGTAGCGGCATAAAACACCCCGTTCTCAAGCACGTTAGTCAACTCAAAATAAGGCTTTACTTCGCTGTTATCCAGATTATATTTCTGTTTGCGTACCTGCTCGGCATAGAAATTCCAATCCCACGGCTGTAGCTGGAAACCACCCTTTTGCTGGTCGATTAAACGCTGTATGTCAGCCGCTTCTACTTTTGCTTTCGCTGTGGTTGCTGGCGCTAACTTACTCAGAAACTGGTCAACTGCTTTGGGCGTTGCGGCCATCTGGTCCTGAAGTTTCCAGGCAGCGTAGTTGGGATAACCCAGGAGTTTGGCTTTATCGGCGCGTATCTGTACCAGTCTGATAATGGTTTTGCGGGTGTCATTACTATCGTCTTTTTCAGCGCGGGTCCACGAGGAATTAAATAATTTCTCCCGCAAAGGCCGGTTGGCAAGTGATTGAAGCAGCGGTTGCTGGGTTGTGTTCTGTAACAGGATGAGCCATTTGTTATCCAATTTGTTGGATTTGGCATTCTGCGCCAGAACCTCTTCGTCGCTCAACGACAGTCCGGTTAGCTGGGCTGTGTCGTTAACCGCCACACTCCCCGCTTTGGTAGCGGCTAATAACTGATTGTTGAATTTAGCGGTTAAGGTTGCCTCTTCGCCATTGAACGTTTTCATGGTCGCTTTGTCGGCATCGGATAGTTTAGCACCCGCTAATACAAACTGCTGATAATAGTACTCCACCAACCGGTTCGATTCTGCGTCCAGCTTCAGGTTGGTCCGTTGATTATAAATTGCCTCGACCCGTTTGAATAACTTCGTGTTCAGGAAAATAGCATCCTGCATAGCCGCCTGCTTCGGTGCTATTTCTTCCTGTAGCTTTTGCAATTCGGGGGTTGTATTAGCTCCCGTAAGCAGGTTAAATACATTGTTGACACGGGTGTAGAGCTGACCGCTTTTTTCGATGGCTACCAGGGTATTGTCGAAAGTAGGGGCTTCTGTATTCTCGGCAATTTTTGTGATTTCTTCCTGCTGCTGTTTTAACCCATCAACTAACGCGGGCTTATAATCAGTTTCTTTTAGTTTATCGAAGGCAATCGTCTGATAAGGCAGTGTACTGGGTGCCGCAAACGGATTATCGGATGACGTACTTTCACCGGATTGATCTCCTTTAGTACATGAACTGGCAACTAACAGTAAAACCAGTGGTGCCCAGTTGATTAGTGTATTCATAGACTGCATTCGAAGGGTTAAAAGCTTCGCCCTCATAAATGTACTGCTCTCACTCCAGAAAACGCTTTATGAGGTGAAAACACCGGCCAGTACCATTAAATTAATAGAGTACCAACAGCTTTTTATTAATCACAAGATGGCAAATAGACACTAAAGCTCTTTGATGAAGACGTATATCCTGGCGCTTGATACCCAGCAAAACGTTCTCCCCATAGTTGGTTTTCCAGCTGATAGGTATCCGCCCAGCATTTACAAAGGCTCATGGATAATACAATACGTGTCTGAACACAACCAGTTGTTACCCACTACATTCCCGTACCTGGGCTGCAAAGCTTCCTTCGGTGCAGACAACCTATGGCGGCCGGGGCCAAAACCTCACTTTTTAGCCTTCTTTACTAACCGATTAGGCATACAAGGCCTATACACTATAGGAAAAAACGCTCGTGACCTATGAACTCAACAAATGAAGAATCAACTCAGACCAATCCATTAACGGCCTATCCGCAACCACCTTACTCTGACCAGAAACAGGAGGTGCCCGGTACAGAACAGGCCATGCAGCCCAAAGCCGACCATGGTGAAACATCATACCGGGGGTCGGGTAAGCTAACTGGGCGCAAAGCTCTGATTACCGGTGGTGACTCCGGCATTGGCCGTGCCGTAGCGATTGCGTTTGCCCGCGAAGGAGCCGACGTGCTGATTTCGTACCTCAATGAAGAGGAGGACGCCCGCGAAACAGCCCGCTACGTGGAAGAAGCAGGCCGAAAAGCCGTATTGGTACCGGGTGATATCAGTAATGAGGCTCATTGCCAGGACCTCATCCAGCGAGCCGTTGATGAGCTGGGCGGGCTGGATATACTGGTGAACAATGCTGCGTATCAAATGGCGCAGGAGTCATTGCAGGAGATGACTGCGGAAGAGCTGCACCGCACCTTTGCTACCAATATCTTCGCTATGTTCTACCTCTGCCGGGCGGCAGAAAAACACCTCAGTCCCGGTAGCACCATTGTGAATACCAGCTCGGTTAATGCCTACAAACCCAATCCACAACTGCTAGCCTATGCCGCTACAAAAGCAGCTATCCAGAACTATACGGCTAATCTGGCGCAGGTGTGGGCCGAAAAGGGAATCCGCGTGAACTGTGTAGCACCAGGCCCAATCTGGACACCACTGATTCCGTCAACGATGCCTCCGGAGAAGGTGAAAACCTTCGGCCATGATGTACCCCTGAAACGGGCGGGTCAACCCGCCGAACTGGCTCCTGTCTATGTGCTGCTTGCTTCTAGTGACTCCAGTTACATGACGGGTAGTACGGTGCAGGTAACGGGTGGTTCACCCACCATTTGATCCCGGCACTGGTCGGGGAGTAAATTAACTGATAATCAATCGGACGTAACTTTTTATCGTATGAAGCTAGGCGAAAGACTGCTGAAACAGCTTTCTAAAACATACGCGCCCTCGCAGCTGGTCACGTTTAAATTCGGGCGTTATGACGTTGCTACAAAGACTGATGAGGAAGGCAACCCCATGCTTGTTTTTGTTGGTAAAGCCGATGAGCGCGGAATCATTAAGGGGGATCAGTTTAACCGTCGACTCCTTAAAGATGCCAGCGGAACGGTTATAAAAGACCATTGGGATTATAACAATGGTTCGTCAATTTTAGAAGAGTAAAAAGGCGTGTTAGTTTTGGGTCTCTAACCTCCAAAGCCTAACAACGCCTTTATGCAAAGACTTGCCTTGCTAACTACAATAGTAGCCAGCTTACCTGATTTGACCAAGCCTCGTCGCCAATTTGTTACCCACATACTCATGCTTTTTCTCAGTGTTCGTCACCGGATCAATTTTCTACAACTGGCTCGCCACAGTGATCAGTATGCTGAAAACACCATGCGGCTGCACTTCGAAG
>NZ_KB893286.1 GCF_000374065.1 Spirosoma luteum DSM 19990 | reverse complement strand
TCATCGAAGCGAAGTCTAGGTACTCTTCGAAGTGCAGCCGCATGGTGTTTTCAGCATACTGATCACTGTGGCGAGCCAGTTGTAGAAAATTGATCCGGTGACGAACACTGAGAAAAAGCATGAGTATGTGGGTAACAAATTGGCGACGAGGCTTGGTCAAATCAGGTAAGCTGGCTACTATTGTAGTTAGCAAGGCAAGTCTTTGCATAAAGGCGTTGTTAGGCTTTGGAGGTTAGAGACCCAAAACTAACACGCCTTTTTACTCTTCTAAAATTGACGAACCATTGATCGGATGTTAATGCGGCTTTACCAGCCGGTGACCTGGCTGGATGCCCTTTGGCAGCGCCCGCGGTATCCTTACCCTGGTTCAACGACTGTGAGCGACGTTCGAGGGCGGCCTTTATGGTGTATAGTATTTCGTCGGGATAGAGCGGTTTGGTTACGTAGTCGTAAGCACCATGTTTAACCGTCTGCACCGCCATCCGAACGTCGGAGTATCCGGTAATAATGATAACGGCCGTGGAGGGGTGCATCACCTTAATCCGGCGCAGCATCTCCAGGCCATTTATATCGGGGAGTTTGAAATCACATATTACTAACTCAAACGCTTCTTTCCGCAATAGAACCAGACCATCATCACCACGCTGTACCGATACAGTTTTATACCCCTGTTTGCTCAGAAAACGCTCCAGCAACAGGCATATATCGTTATTATCGTCAATAATCAGAATTTTTTCCATGAAGAGACTTTGATCATATCCAAGCAGTTTCTATCGCTCAATAAAAAACGAATAAACTGCCTCAGCCGTATGAACAAAGTTACTCAATCCAGAATGGTTTGCAAAGCCATCTCGACGGAACGCCGGGTGAATGGTTTACCAATAAAATAATCGGCGCCCTGTTCGGTAGCCCTTCGGCGCTCGGCCTGCCCATCGAACGCACTAATCATAATAACTCTGGCTGCCACCTGGTCTTCCTTTATGACGGGCAGTAGGTCAAAACCCAGTCCATCGGGCAAATTTAAATCCAGAAAAACGGCACTGAATTGCTGTGTATTCAGGCACTGTCGACCTTCTTCGATGAAATGAGCGCAGGTGGGCTGATACCCTAAGCGTCGGAGCAATCCTGACAGTAACAAACATATATCTGTTTCATCATCAACGATCAAAACCCGTTTTGACGAGGCATTGAGGAGAGGTCCATATTTTTTTTCCACGCTATTTCTTATTGATGTACTTATCACGGCTTTCACTTTTTGGTCATCCTACCTATGATGTACATAGTAAAATATGTGCCGAAACGTAACTCCGTGACTCGATTCTTAACCAACCCTACTTATTAATGCACAATAACAGATTGCAGAGGACTTTATAACTACTAACTTATTTAGAGGGCTTCTCAAAATGGGTTGTTCACTCAGGAATATAACGGGTCCTTTTTCCCCGCTTATTCTACGTATGTAGAAATTCATCTACACTTATACCCACTTACGTTCCTTTCGGTCTTCAACCAGATAGATTACTAAAACCTAACTTATTCCTCATTTACAAGCAACTACATAGGGTTGTAGTATAGGAAAACACGTTTTAAAAAACATTGGCATAACTTTTTCTAGTTAGTTTATTGATCTTAATCGCGAAATAGCTGATTTCTGATTTACTCAACAGGTACAACGAAAGGAACCATTTGCAGACCGGTTGCTCTAGTTGTACTACGGTTTCTGAATATTCTGGGTGTTAGTGGTACAGCAGTAGTGAATCCAGTACACTATTTTTTTAGCTACTGGTTACCATTAATTGCAGGTTATGGTTAGTCCCGTACAAAGCACTTACGCTCTTTTTGTACGATTACCATAATTAGTGAAAGGCTAGTAGGAACGGCTTAGTCCGTGAAAAGATATTTTAGGTTAAGTACAAGTTACGGTGGGTACATAATCCCTGCGCCAGTTTGAGCGCGGGGATTTTCATGTATAAGTAGTTTCGGTATATAGCCGTAATTAAAACGCTTCCCCTTCCAACAACCTCCTTTCAATCCAGTGATGTTGCGTAAAACGTGGACGTGATTGTAGAGAATAATCCTCAGTTTAGGGGTGTTGACAAAGAGGAAGCGCACAAGATAAGAAGTTATAGGACAGCCAGTTACGTATTTTTTTAAATAAATGGTACAGTATTTTCTACTGAGCAAGGTATATTTAAGCGATTAGGTATTCACAAAAGTAAAAAACCATGAAGTCACTACCAGGAATTTTAGTTGGATTAGCACTCGGAGCTGTAGTAGGTATATTAATGGCCCCCGAAAGCGGCAAGAAGACCCGCAAACGTATTTCCTCGGAGTCGGATTCGTTCTTCAAAGACCTTCAGGACCAACTACAAAATGGCCTCGAAAGTATAAAGGAGCAGTACAACGACTATGTTGATTCAACTACCGAAAAAACACAGGATTTGGTTAGCCAGGCTAAGAAAAAAGTTAAAAAATAAATTGTTGTATCACCAGATTTGGACTTACCTAAAACAGACATAATTATGAGAAGCACAAGAGATTTTCTTACAGGCATTATTACAGGAGTTGTAATTGGAATTTTGACCGCCCCACGTAGTGGAAAAGAGACACGCGATAAGCTAACCGAAGAAGCCAGCAAGCGCACGGGCGATCTGAAAGGCCAGTGGGAGAAGGGCGTAGTGCAGGTTAAAGACGGTCTGGAACAGGCAAAAACGCAGGTTAACCAATACACCGACAAGGCAAAGGAGCAGTATGATCAACTGAAAGATCAGGCACAAACAGCCTTAAATAAAGGTAAAGAGCAATTTAAAGACCAATATGGGCAGAAAAAGGAGCAGTACAACGACGCAATCGATGAACTTGCCGATGATGCCAAAAACGAGGTTGATGCCAATAAGTCATCATTCAAGACAACCTAGAATATCTCCCGATTTACTCAACGATTTTTATTATTGGCAGCCTCACTGGATAGCATCTGGTGAGGCTGCCCCGTTTAAGAGGTTTGAGTGCCTTTAACATTGCTTTAAGTAGCCTGTAGGTAGCTGTTGTGGACAGGTGCAGCTAACCCTAAAACGTATACTTCGTACGAATTGCCCCTACCCTGGCAATGAGGTAGTTAATAAGAATACCCTACTAGCTTATACCACGTTACAGATTGAATAGGTTTTAAAAAGAATCGGGGTGTCGAGTAACTACGAAAGTTACCCGACACCCCGATTCTTTTTGGCGATAAGTTTTTATTTTTTCGTTACCCGGATAGAAATCCGGCGGTTTTTCGCCCGCCCTTCTTCCGTGTCGTTGGGTGCCACCGGATGGGTGTCACCATATCCCTCGGCTTCCAGGCGACTCTTGTCGACACCCATTTTTGCCAGTTCAGCCAGTACCGAGTCGGCCCGGTCCTGCGAGAGTTTCCGATTGAGTTCGGCAGGACCCGTGTTGTCGGTATAGCCGCCCAACTTCACGTTAACTGCCGGGTACGCTTTCATAATCTCAGCCACGTTTTTCAACTGCTCCTGCGATTGCGGTTGCAAGGTAGCTTTACCCGTATCGAACGTCAACCGGTCGAAATCGAACCATAATCCATTGTCGACAGCTGTTTCGCTTCGGATAAAGGCAAGTAGCTTGCGCTCAATGCCCTTGTCGGGGATGCTCAACTCAACTCCGCTCGTCAGCTTTTCGGGACGAAATTCGCCCAAATCCACTGTTCTACCGCCGTTATTAAGTGTGCTTACACCGTTGACATCTGCCGCTGTCGACTGTTCCAGTGGCAGTTCTGTACCAGCAGCTTCCTTGCCTTCCAGATTATAGCCCGGTGTTTCGGACGACTGTACGGCGATGTAAGGAGCAATAACCAGCGATACAATCGACATCAGTTTAATCAGGATGTTCATGGACGGGCCGGAGGTGTCTTTGAATGGATCACCAACTGTATCGCCCGTTACCGAGGCTTTGTGTGGCTCTGATTTTTTGTAAAACATCTCACCGTTAATCATCACGCCTTTCTCGAACGACTTCTTGGCATTATCCCAGGCACCACCGGCGTTGTTCATGAAAATACCCATGAGCACGCCCGATACCGTTACACCCGCCAGCAATCCGCCCAGTACTTCGGGTCCGAAGATAAAGCCCACGATAACCGGCACGGTCAGGGCAATGGCACCCGGCAGAACCATCTCACGAATGGAAGCCTGCGTCGAAATAGCCACGCACTTCTCGTATTCGGGTTTGCCCGTCCCTTCCATGATACCCGGAATTTCGCGAAACTGACGACGAACTTCCTCCACCATCGCCATAGCGGCACGACCCACCGCAGCAATGGCCAGCGACGAGAAGATGAACGGAATCATGGCTCCCACAAATAAGCCAGACAGGACGTCGGCTTTGTAAATGTCGATGGCCGAAATACCCGAAATACCGACGAAGGCAGCAAATAACGCCAGGGCGGTCAACGCAGCCGAAGCAATGGCAAAGCCTTTACCCGTAGCCGCCGTAGTGTTTCCTACCGCATCCAGAATGTCGGTACGGCCCCGAACCTCTTCGGGCAGGTAGCTCATTTCGGCAATACCACCCGCGTTATCGGCAATGGGCCCGAAGGCATCAATGGCCAGCTGCATGGCGGTGGTAGCCATCATGCCAGCGGCCGAGATAGCAACGCCGTACAATCCGGCAAAGTGGTAGGAGGTGTAAATACCAGCCGCCAGCACCAGAATAGGCAGTACGGTTGATTCCATACCCACTGCCAGCCCCCCGATAATGTTGGTAGCGGCACCCGTAGCCGATTGCCGGATAATGCTCATTACCGGGCGTTTGCCCATCGCCGTGTAATATTCGGTAATGGTAGACATCAGCGCACCTACAACCAAACCCGTCACAATGGCGAAGAACACATCCATCCGCGTAAACTCGACGCCCCGAATCTCCATCGTTGTATCCGGCAATACGGCACCAACCAAAAAGTACGAAGCGATAAGGGTTAGAATAATCGATCCCCAGTTGCCCAGGTTCAACGCGCCCTGCACATTACCGTTGTCGTCTTTTACCCGAACCAGGTAACAGGCTAGAATCGAAAAAATCAGCCCCATGCCCGCAATCAGAACGGGTAACACGATGGGCGCGTGGCCTGTGATATTAACATCGACAGGAATACGAATTTCGCGGCCCAGTACCATGGTGGCCAGAATCGTAGCAACGTATGAACCAAATAAGTCGGCACCCATACCGGCCACATCACCCACGTTATCACCCACGTTATCGGCGATAGTAGCTGGGTTACGAGGATCATCTTCGGGAATACCGGCTTCTACTTTACCCACGAGGTCAGCCCCTACATCGGCCGCTTTGGTGTAGATACCACCCGCCACACGGGCAAACAAGGCGATAGATTCTGCTCCGAGGGAGAAACCAGCCAGCACTTCGAGCGCACGTTCCATCGGAACACCATTTACGTCCCCGAAGGCCCCGCCCGTGTTGGCAACAAAATAATTATAGAGCAGGATGAATAACAGACTAAGGCCCAGTACCGCGAGTCCTGCCACGCCAATACCCATTACCGAACCGCCCGTGAATGACACATCCAAAGCACGGGTCAGGCTGGTGCGGGCTGCCTGAGCAGTACGTACATTGGCTTTGGTAGCTACTTTCATACCAATATACCCAGCAAAAGCGGAGGTGAAGGCGCCGAAAGCAAACGCAATACCAATGGACCAATGGGAACTTTCTACCTGCGAACCGGCAAATGATAACAGTGCGGCAACGACAATACCGAAAACAATAAGAACCCGCCATTCGGCTTTCAAAAAGGCGATAGCACCGTCGGCAATGTAACCGGCTATCTCCTGCATTCGGGCGTCGCCGGCATCCTGCCGGTTCACCCAACTAAACTTGGCAATCATTACTGCCAGGCCCACCAAACCCAGAAAAGGGACGATGTAAAGACTATTGTTCATGCGATTTATTGACTGGTTGAAATAGGTAAATTGCCCGCAAAGATAGAATCTGAGCACGCATAACCCAACGCGCCAGCCATATAGGTTGACTTTTTTTGAGGAAAACTACGTTTTTTAGAAGAGATTGATTCAGAATCGAAAGCAAAATACCTCCGTGCTTGTAAGTATGGCGGTTACTATGCAGATTTAAAAAAATAAAATACTAACCAATGGCCATTTTACTTCCTAAATATTTTTCGCTTTAACATTATGACAATAAATAATGTGCCAGTAGCACTAAAATTGATACTAATTGGACTGTCATTAATGCTGCTGCCTGTGGCCAGAACGCGGGCAACGGCCATTGATTCACTCTGGGTAATCGTCACTGAGGGCACTAATATGGCAGCTGCGTTATCGCCTGATAAATCGCAGATAGCCATTGACTTACAAGGCACGATATGGGTTTTGCTAGCCACGGGAGTTGCGGTGCGTCCCAGTACCGATGCCTTGGGCGACTACCGCCAGCCGAGCTGGTCGCCGGATGGGAAGCGAATCCTGTTTGCCTCCGACCGGGGTATAAACTACGACCTCTGGCAGTTAACCCTGACTGATGGAAAATTAACCCAGCTTACGAACGATAGCGGTAATGATTTCAATCCGGCTTATTCGCCCGATGGCACCCGGATTGCCTTTATTTCAGACCGTACCGATGCGCTGTTGACGAAGCCCTGAAACCTGGTGCTTATGCCCAACCGTTTACTACCCGTAAACGCCACAATCTATTTAGAGGGCTACTCCCATTTAGGGTAGCCTTTTCTGGTGTTTATCGTAAATTTGTCCCAAAGCCAAAAATTGATTTACTGCCTGTGTCTATCAGAAAACTCCTGCCAGCTTTTCTACTCGGTGGTTTAGCCATCGCCACTACCTTCGCTCAGGTGCCATATGGCCCCATCAAGCCAACACCGTCCAGCGAGATTCTGCTGAACCTTAAAAAGCTGAATGTCCTCGGATCGGTGCTGTACGTAGCCGCTCACCCCGACGACGAGAATACGTTGCTGCTGGCCTATTTAGCCAAAGACCGGCTCGTCAGGACGGGCTACCTGTCCATGACGCGGGGCGATGGCGGGCAGAATCTGATTGGTCCGGAACAGGGCGAAAACATCGGTATTATCCGAACGCAGGAACTGCTGGCTGCCCGGCGTGTGGATGGTCCCGATCAGTTTTTCAGTCGCGCTTATGATTTCGGTTTCTCCAAGTCGACGGATGAAGCGGTTCGGACCTGGGGACAGGAAAAAGCCCTGGCCGATGTGGTTTGGATGATTCGCAAATACCAGCCCGATGTTATTCTGACCCGCTTTCCGCCCGATGCCCGCGCCGGACACGGGCACCACAGTGCATCGGCGTTTCTGGCCGAGCAAGCCTTTAAAATCTCCAACGACCCCACTAAATTTCCGGAGCAGTTAACCTACGTCAAACCCTGGCAGGCCAAACGCATCATGTGGAATATGTTCATTCCGGGTGCTTTTCTGAGCAACAAAAAACCCGAAGAAACGGGTAACCTGGTTGGCGTTGAAACGGGCGTGTTCAACCCACTGCTGGGCCGGTCTTACGGCGAAATTGCGGCCGAAAGTCGCAGTCAGCACAAGAGTCAGGGTTTCGGTGCACCATCCAGCCGGGGCGCTAAAATGGATTACTTCCTGCTGAAAGCCGGTGATCCGGCCGAAAAAGATCCGCTCGATGGTATTGACCTTAGCTGGAAACGGGTGGCAAACAGTGATGCTGTTCAGGCGGAAGTAAATCAGGTCATTAATTCGTTTAAGCCCGCCCAGCCGGACGCGTCTATTCCCGCTCTAGTGCAGCTATATAAAACCATCAGTAAGCTGGACACCACTAATATTTACGTAAAGGCCAAGCGCAAGGACATTGAAACGCTGATTCAGGAATGCCTCGGATTGTGGGTAGAGTCGAATCCGGGCAGCTATGCCGTTACCCCCGGCGAAACCGTTAAAGTCACGTCCAACATTGTCAGCCGGGCCAGTACGCCGGTTCAATTGGTGCGCATCCGTTACTCCACGGGTAAAGATTCTACGCTGAATCTGGCTCTCAAACCCAATGAGGTAATTGTATTACCCACCCAACTCACCATCCCGAAAACGGCAAAAATCTCGCAGCCCTACTGGCTCGAAAAACCCATTGACAAGGGCATTTTTCAGGTCGATAACCAACAGTTGATTGGCCTGCCCGAGAACCCACCGGCCATAACGGCCAGTTTTACAATCGAGATCAGTGGTCAGCCATTTACCTTCACTACTCCGGTTGTTTATAAGTCGACAGACCCGGTAGAGGGCGAAACCTACCGTCCTTTCATTATCCAGCCCGACGTGACGGCCAACCTGACCGAACGGGTCTTTATTTTCCCCACAAATGCACCAAAAACGGGCGACGTTGTGCTGAAAGCGGGCCGGGCCAACGTGTCGGGCACGCTTAAACTGGACGTACCCGCGGGCTGGCAGGTCAAACCCGCTTCGGTTCCTTTCTCCCTAACTAACAAAGGCGAGGAACAGCGGGTATCGTTTACACTTACACCAACGGCGCAGGCCCAGGATGGCAAAATTCAGATGGTCATGACCACCAGCGATGGCACCTTCACGACCGGCCTGCGGGAAATTGCCTACAATCATATTCCAACGCAAACCCTGTTCCCGCCCGCCGATGCTAAACTGGTTAAGCTGGATGTGAAGGTAACGGCCAAAAATATCGGATACATTGTGGGAGCGGGTGACGAAATACCGGCCGCCCTTCAGCAACTGGGTAGCCGCGTGACGTTGCTTGGCCCGGCTGATCTGGCCGGAAATTTATCGGGTTACGATGCCATCATCACCGGCGTTCGGGCGTATAACACGGATGCCAGCCTGGCGCGGTATCAGTCAAAACTGATGGAGTACGTCAAAAACGGCGGCACCATGATTGTGCAGTACGTAACCCCCGCCAGTTCGTTTTTGCGGAGTGACCCGCCCCTGCCCCAGTTAGGCCCTTATCCGTTTACCATTAACCGGGACCGCGTAACGGAAGAAGATGCGCAAATGACGTTTATCAATCCCCAGAGCCGTTTACTCAATTACCCGAACAAGATTACCGAGGCCGACTTTTCCGGCTGGATTCAGGAACGGGGCATCTACTTCGCCCAGGAATGGGATAAAGCCTACGAACCCATTTTCTCAGCCCATGACCAAAGCGAAGCCCCTAAACAGGGAAGCCTGCTTTATGCCAAATACGGCAAGGGTCATTTCATGTACACGGGTCTGGTATTCTTCCGGGAGCTACCCGCCGGGGTGCCGGGTGCCTACCGGTTGTTTGCCAATATGATTTCGGTGGGCGATAATTCAGCGGCCTCCGTATCCGGTTCCAAAACCAAACCGTAGGTATTTCGATGAAACCTTACCGGTCTCGTTGGACCAGGTGAGACGGGGGAAAGTACAGTATCCAGCGGGTGCTGACTATTTTAGCTATCTTTTTGAGTGGTATCAGGTTCTCAAATCTGACACCACTCAAAAAGCTTGAGCTTTACGGATTCAGAAAAATCCATCTTCCTCCCATCTAATCTAATTCCCTGTTCATATCAAAACGATACGGACCAGCTACCGGAACGATTGGAGACTTCATAGTTCCTGTTGTTTATCAAGTTGCTGTAACCGCAGATACTGCAACAGCATAATTGTTTTGCCGTCCTGGATTTCGCCAGTTTTCATCATGGCCAGTGCCTGGCTGAAGGGTAACTCAAGCCGGTCAATTTCTTCTTCATCAATACCGCCCCCGGCGGTTTGTTCCGTATCGGTGGTGTATTCGGCGAGGTAGAAAAACAGCTTTTCCGTTACTGAACCCGGACTCATGTAGGCTTCCATTACTTTCTGCACGGCTGTGAGTTTGTAGCCAGTTTCTTCTTCCGTTTCGCGCAGAATAGCCGTCTCCGGGTCATCATTGTCTAACAAACCCGCGCAGGTTTCGATGAGCATACCGTCGGATGGTCCGCCAGTGCGGTTACCGTTCACAAAAGTAGGTAACCGGAACTGGCGGGTTAGAATTACCGTATCGGCTTCGGGATTGTAAAGGAGAATAGTGGCACCGTTGCCGCGGTCGTACGCTTCACGTTGCTGCGTTGTCCACTGCCCATTTTTACCGAGGTAGTTGAACGTATACCGTTTCAATACGTACCAGTTATCGGAAAGAATTTTATCCTCCGTTATTTGCACACGAGAACCATCCATATTGTTTAAAAGTGTTCTATTTTGTTTAGTTTTGAACAAAAGAACAGCATTAGGTATGAATTTCCAACGGCGAAAGCAACTTATTGTACAAACGGTTGAGGAGAAAGGGGCTGCTGATGTGAGTGAACTGGCTGGCCTGTTGCAAACCTCGGAGATGACTATCCGGCGCGATTTAGCCCAGTTAGCAACAATGGGGCTGATTTACCGAACGCGGGGCGGGGCTATGAAAGTTAGTCTGGCAACGGATAAGCACCGTTTTGTCAATAAAACCGCCACCAATCCAGAGCGGAAAGATTACATCTGCCAGCGGGCCGCACAGGAAATTCGGGAAGGCGACATTATTTTCATGGATTGTGGCAGCACCGTGTTCCGGCTCTGCCCATTCATTCGGAACAAACGCATCACGGTTATTACCAATTCGTTGCCTGTAGTGGCCGAACTGATGGACTCCGAAGTGTCCATTAACCTGGTGGGTGGCGAAGTAGACAAAGAACGGCAGGCACTGCATGGACTGATAGCGGAAGAGCACATTGCCCGCTACCGGGCCAACTGGGCGTTTATCGGCGTAGATGGCATTTCGTTACAGAGCGGGCTGAGTGCCAACGGCGAACGGGAAGCCAGCACGACGCTGGCAATAGCCCGGCAATCGGAAAAAGTGTACCTGCTCTGCGATTCAACGAAATTAGAAACGGACAAATACCTAAAGTTCGCTCCATTGAGCCTGTTCGACGTACTCATCACCGACAACGAGGTTAGTCCTGCCCTTGTGGTCGCTTACCAGCAGGCAGGCGTTACGCTTGTTAATTGAGGATGGACGTATACACGCGCCAGTTTTGGGAATCTGGCGTCAGAATCCAGGGGCATTAGCCACAAGATTGCTTATCGGCGGGTAAGGGCCGTGCGACGCGAGTCGAGTTTGAGGAAAATAAACAGCAGAATGGAGAAGGACCAGAGGGAGGAGCCACCATAGCTGAAAAAAGGCAGCGGAATACCGATAACGGGCATCAGGCCGATAGTCATCCCGATATTAATCATTACGTGAAAGAAAATGATGCCCGCCACGCAATAGCCGTAAACCCTGGCGAATTTTGTTCGCTGTTTTTCGGCCAGAATGACAATCCGGGAAATCAGGGCGATAAACAGAACAACGACAACCAGGCTGCCGATGAAGCCATGTTCTTCCCCGATGGTGCAGAAAATAAAGTCGGTGCTCTGCTCCGGCACGAAGTCAAATTTGGTTTGGGTTCCTTCCAGAAATCCTTTGCCCTGAAGCCGCCCGGAACCGATAGCAATCTTAGCCTGCGTTACGTTCCAGCCCACGCCAAGTGGGTCGATAGTAGGGTCTACTAATACTTTAATGCGGTTGCGCTGGTGCTTTTGCAGTACACTGTTCACAAAGAAATCGACCCCCGTCACGTACACCATCATGCCAATGCCCAGCACGCCCAAAGCGAGTAAGTTAGGAATCGACCGATTATAGCGGGGCATCAGCAGAACAATCAGCAGCAGCAAGGCCACTATACCCAGGAATATGTATAGCTTGGGAAATAGCAAGGCGAAGATAAACAGCCCCGCAGCCGCAATGCCAGCCGCCGGAATCCAGCCGGGTAGTCCCTCGCGGTACAGCATGATAATAAAGGAGGCAAATACCAGCGTGGACCCAGTTTCGTTGGAGGCCAGAATCAGAATACAGGGAAGGATAACGATGCCCGCAACGTATAACAAATCCTTCCGCTTCATGAGGTTAATACCCGGTACATCCAGGTACTTAGCCAGCGCCAGTGCAGTAGCGACTTTGGCAAACTCGGCGGGCTGAATAGAAACGGCCCCGAACTTGAACCACGACCGCGACCCGTTGATGTTAGTGCCGGCGACCAGCACCAGAATCAACATCAGAAGCATAAACCCGTAAAAGACAAAAGCAAACGTGTCGAAAAACGTGTGGTTGATGACCAGAATACAGATAATAAGAATGGCCGTTGTACCAATCCACATCAGTTGCTTCCCGGAATTGGTCGACATATCGAACAAACTGGTCTGCTCTTCGGGGCTATATACAGCAGCGTACACATTGACCCACCCCAGGCCTATGCAGCATAGATAGAGAAGTACAGTAATCCAGTCAATGTTTTGGGCGAATGGGTCGTTCCGGCGAGGCAATGTATTGTTTATTACAGGTTGTACGTGTCGATGTCGGTTTTCGGGAACGGGGAAACCAGCCATCGATGGCTAATCATACGAATAACGAACAAACCACTAGTTTCCGCTTACTGCTACACTAGTTGCCGATTTTGGCCGGGTGTCCGTAATTAGCGATTTGGGCGCCTGCGGCTTGTGACTACTGTCTTTCGGGGCAGGCATTGACCGTTTTGGTGCGGGCGCGCTATACGATGGCGGATAAAAACTGGAGGCTTTCACCCGCTTGTCTAGGCTGAGGGCTTCCGTTTTTCCTTTGAGGTAACGCTCGGCCACCAGAGATGCTACAAAGGCAGCTGCTTCGCCCCCCCAGCCTGCGTTCTCAACAAACACGGCAACGGCTATTTTAGGGTTGTTCATGGGCGCGAAACCGATAAAGATGGAGTGATCGAATTTGTGGCCAAACTTGGCATTCTGCGCCGTACCGGTTTTTCCGCACAGGTCGATACCCGGAATATTAGCCCGCTGATCGACCGTTCCGTGCACGACGGCGGCCCGCATCCCGTCAATAACGGGGAGGTAATACTTATATTCGATACCCGTTTCGTTATGCTGCGTGTACTCAGACGGTATTTCTGCACCCACTTTACCAAATCCTTTGAGGAAGTGGGGTGTAATGTACCAGCCCCGGTTAGCAATGGTAGCAGCCAGGTTAGCCAGTTTGAGGGGCGTAATCAGCAGTTCGCCTTCGCCGATACTCAGCGAGTACACGTTCGAGAATTTCCAGCGAAATTCACCCCGGTACGCTTTGTTGTAGTACTCGGGCGTGGGTAGATTACCCCGCCGTTCACTCGGCAAATCGACACCCAGCCGGTCGCCCATCCCGAACTTCTCCGCCATGTCATGCCACTCGCGCAGGCCAATGGCCGATGCCTTAAAGGTATTTTGCTCCCCATTGAAGTACATGAACTTCCGGAATACCTGATAGAAATAAGGATTACAGGAATACTGCACCGCCCCCCGCAGGTCATTCCCACCCCGGCAGTGACAGCGCATGGGCGAACCCGCGTGCCCGTACACCATGTGGGGCGACAGCGACCCCTGCTGCTGGGCAACCAGTGCCTGAATCAGCTTAAAAGTAGAGCCGGGCCGGTAACTGGCCATTACGGGGCGGTTGATGAGCGGCTTGTATGGGTTACGTAACAGCGAACGGTAGCTCTTGGAAAAAGACCGGCTCGACAGCATATTGGGGTCGTAGGTGGGGGCTGAAGCCGAAACCAGAATTTCGCCCGTCGATGGTTCAATGGCCAGCACCGCGCCAACCTTATTCTGCATCAGGCTGTCCGCGTATTTTTGCAGTTCAACGTCAATTGTGGTAATAAGGTTTTTACCGGACACGGCCAGCGTGTCGTAATCCCCATTTTTCCAGGAGCCTTTATTGATGCCCCGCACGTTCTGCATCATAAATTTAACCCCCCGTTTACCCCGAAGCTGCTCTTCGTAGTATTTCTCCAGACCGTTTTGCCCGACGTAATCCCCCTGCCGGTAGTAGACGAGATCCTGTTCTTCCAGTTGATTTCGGGTAATTTCGCTTACATATCCGAGCGCGTTAGCCAGCGTATTGGCCGGGTAGGTTCGCATGGAACTGATAACGGGTTCAAATCCATGATAATCCACCAGCGCGTCCTGAATCCGGGCAAAATCTTCCTTGGACAGTTGTCGTAAAAATAACGAGGGCTTAACCGAAGAGAAGTTTTTGGCCAGGCCCATTATACTGTCAAACTCCGACGGGGTGATGGCCATCAACCGGCAGAAAGAGGCCGTATCCGCAATCCGAACCTGTTTTGGTGTAACGTACAGGTCGTAAACTGGCGTGTTATACACCATCAACTGGTTGTTGCGGTCATAAATCTGGCCCCGGTACGGAATCTCGACTACCCGTTTGATGGAGTTTTTCGAGGCCCCCAACGAGTAGGTATCGTCCAGAATTTGTAAATAAAACAGGCGGGCCAGATAGACCAGCCCCAACAGGCAAAAAACACCAATAATAACCCACTTTCGATTCTCTAACATGAGAATAATTTTTCAAGCTACGTATGTACTCCCTACAAAGTTACTCAACTATTTAAGAATCGGGGCCGCCCTTTAGGTTTGAGGGCTGGTAATATTCCGGGATTTGGTAGCTTGCCAGTAGTCAACCAGAGTGGGGTAACCTAAGGGGCCGCCAGGGAGAAAGACCTATGCTCGGATTCAGAACCCCACTCTGTTAGACTTGCAATGGCTCAGATAGAAAATCGGGTTCGCGGCCCATTACAAGGGTTTGAGCAACGGCAAGTCGGTTGACTGACAACCAAAACTAACCGTATTTATGGACATTCACTACTACATCGGCATCGACATTAGCAAAGCAACACTCGATTGGGCCGTCTTTGATGGCAAGACTCTTGTC
>NZ_KB893285.1 GCF_000374065.1 Spirosoma luteum DSM 19990 | reverse complement strand
TGATGCGTTTGGCAAAGCCCAGCAACCAGGGCGAAGCAGCTACCAGCACACCACTCAGCGTATCGGCTCTGAGGTGAGTAGCCATCGGAATTTGTTTCGACAAGCCNGCTTCGTAATCCGTAAAGNNCGATAAGCCCAATACGGCAGCACCCGTGCCGATGGCCACCGAGCGAGCCGCCTTATCGTCGGCAAAACCCAGCAGCCAGGGTGAGGCTATGAATAGCGCTCCGGTCGTGTAATCCAGCAGACCGTGAACGTTGGTTGGAATCGGTTTCATAATACTCTATTAGTTAATGAGTTGAGATATATTCAAATACGTTTTGTACAGATTAACTGGCTGGTGAACCACCCGTTATCTGCACCGTGACCAGAACCATATCCGGGTTGTCGTTTGGCAGATACACCCCGTTGAAGATGACGGAGCTAGCCAGCAGACCAAACGGAAAAACGATCAGAATCGGGTGGGCCGGATGCCCGGCCCGTTTTGCTTTACTTTCCATGCCTTTACCATTTACCTGGCTAACCGCCCGCCCGCTTTGGCGGTTGGAAAGACTTAGCGATAGTGAGGTAAAGGGAAACTTTTGGCACAGGCTCAAGATCTGTTCATCACCGCGTCGGGTTCCATTTCCTCATTCGTTCGCGTCATAAATAACCGGTGGCTTCTTTGTGAGGTTTTCTTGAAACCTTTCCCAATTCCCTGCGACAAATTGGGGGGTAAACTTCAGCAAATGGATATTATTGATAGTCAGAAAAGTACATCATCAGCGCTTACATCAACCCAGTCTATACTGGATACAGTTTCCACGAAGCGTTCCCAAAGTCAAAAAAACAGTGTTTCTCCGCTCAGAACCCGCTGGTTCGCGACATACCCATTCAAGCCGTAGTTTGTTTTTCGCATCTACGCTGGAATTTTGTGTACCAGCGACCGCAACACGTACTGAGTCGGGCGAGTGAACAATGGCCAGTCTGGTTTATCGAAGAGCCTATCTGGGGGCCTACGCTCCGGTTAGACATTCGCCCGGTTACCGATCAGATTCAGGTCGTGGTGCCACATCTACCCGAAGGCATAGATCCTGAAACGGCGGTTCGTCTGCAACGGCAACTGGTGAATCAACTGCTCGAACAAAAAGGCATCACCGATTTCATGGCCTGGTATTATACGCCTATGGCGATGCTGTTCACCGATCACCTCCGGCCACGATTGACTCTTTACGATTGTATGGATGAGCTATCGGCCTTCAAGGGTGCCTCGCCTTTATTACTTCAGCAGGAAAAGAATCTACTAAGCCGGGCGCAGGTTGTCTTCACCGGCGGATACAGTTTATACGAGGCTAAACAGTTACGCCATGAACAGGTGTTTGCTTTCCCCAGCTGTATTGAGTATCCGCATTTTGCGCAAGCTCGTCAGGGTCTACCCGATCCCGCCGATCAACGGCACCTGACCGGACCCCGCATTGGTTACAGTGGGGTCATCGACGAACGGCTGGATCTGGATTTACTTCGTGAACTGGCCGGGCAATTGCCAGACTGGCAGTTTATCCTGCTGGGGCCCGTGGTCAAGATTGATCCCACTACGCTGCCGCAAGGGCCGAATGTACACTATCTGGGCCTGAAGGACTACGCCGATCTGCCCGCCTATTTTAGCAATTGGGATGCCGCCTTAATGCCGTTTGCCATCAATGAAGCTACCCGGTATATTAGCCCCACAAAGACGCCCGAGTATCTGGCCGCTGGTTTACCCGTCCTGTCAACGCCGATTCGGGATGTGGTACGCACCTACGGTGGCTGGGATCAGGTCGCCATTGCGGATTCAGCAGCAGGCCTTGAAAAAGCGCTTGCCCGGCTAATCCGGTATGCCCACAAATCAGACCGCACGGCCCTTGATGCTTTTCTACAGGAGCAATCCTGGGATCATACTTGGCAGCAGATGCACCGACTCCTGATCGGGCAGTTAACGTATGCGCCTGAAAAACAGGCCTACTGAGTGACAGACGCTCCTGGATTCAACAGAAAGACCGTGTGTTTTCTTCTTCCATTTCAGTCGCATGGAAACCAAGCGCCCTAATACCAGCTTTTCAGCCAGCCAACCCGGCCGCACCATCGCTGCCGAGCCGGTGAACGAACTTCCACGGGCTGTTCTTCGGCCAAATACCTATTTGTTGCTTGATGGTGAATGGCGCTTTACGCTAGATCCTGAGGATAAAGGGTTGCTTGAACGATGGTACGTAAGCCATTCATTTGAGGATACAGCCCAGTGGCCCGGCTCCATTGAAACGCATATGGCGCAAGTCGGTAAACAGTCCTCACCCGCTGGTTGGCAAGATCAGGTGATCGCCTGGTACGAGCGGGAATTTGTGCCTCCTGACCGTAGTGAACCGTCTGTCCGTTCCATGATCCAGCTTACGTTTGGGGCTTGTGGCTATGAAACCCGTGTTTGGCTGAATGGTCATCCGCTCCGTACGACTGAGGATGAAGCCGTTCATCTGGGCGAGTACACCTCTTTTTCCTATGAATTACCCGAAGCGTTTCTTCAGACCCACAACCGGCTTACCGTCCGGATTGCCAACACCATGAATGCCGAAATTACCCGTGGCAAACAGGAATCCCATGTATACAAACGGGGTGGCATCTGGTATCAGACCAATACGGGAGCCGTACGTAGCGTTTGGCTCGAAACGGTCGAACGAAACCGGCTGCGTTCGCGCGTGGGCGTGGTGAGTGTTGTCGAAGACCGGCTGGTCCGGTTCAGCGTGACGACCCGCATTCACGATCCCGGCAACTTTACGTTGCGGCTTGAGGCCTTTGATCTGCATGGCAACGAACCGCTGGCAACTTCCGATTATCCCCTGTGTTTAGAAGCCGGGCAAAAGCAGCAACGCGTCGTACTGGATATGGACAGTGCCCAACTGTGGTCGCCTGATTCACCCGTGCAATACAAACTCATTGCCCAGCTTATCGACTCGGAGGGGTATGCCGCCCAGATTGAAACGCAGTTTGGTATGCGAAAAATCGAAGCCCGGGGTCGTTATATTTACCTTAATAACGAGCCTGTCTATCTCGATGGGATTCTATATCAGCCAGGCAGGGCTACGTATGAAGAAATGCAGCGCCACATGCAGGCCATGAAAGAGTTGGGGTGTAATCTGGTACGGGTTCACATTGCCGGAGTCGATCCACGCATCTACAACCTGGCTGACAAACTGGGCCTTATGCTCTGGGTAGAGGTGCCCAGCCCGCATCGCTCAACGGCGCAAAGCCGCCGAAATCATCAAGCTGAACTGCTGCGTATGGTGTCGCTGATCAGTACGCATCCGTCGGTTGTGATCTGGAGCCTTTATAACGAAGACTGGGGTGCCCAGGACATTGCAACCAATCCCGAGACCCGGCAGTACATTATAGACACCTATCATTATATGCAGATCGCTTATCCGCAATTTCTGGTGGTCGATAACGATGGCTGGCACCATATTTCCTTTGAAGGGCGTCTGAAATCGGACCTGCTGACCGCCCATTTGTATACGCCGGACCTGGCCCGATGGCGTGAACTTATCAAGCAATTGGACCAGGGTGAATTGACGAACGTAGCCGCCTTCCCACTCGTTGTCGGCGACCCATTTTTTTACCGGCGTCAGGTGCCTTTAGTGGTGAGTGAATGGGGCGGATTTGGTTTTGCTGACTATGGTGGACCTGCGGAAGCTGCAGACCGGGCCGAGCGTATCCGACTCTTCAAGTGTGAACTAAGACAGGATACCATTGCCGGCGATATCTACACGCAGGCGACCAACATTGAAGAAGAACGGAACGGACTGATTGATCCGCAAACCGGCGCACTAACCGTCCCCGCCGGTTTACTTAACTCCAGGGTTAGCAGTCCGCCCCTGCCCAAACCTATACGCTGAGACACGTACTGTTTCTATTTAGTATAGAACTCGTGGCTCTGGTCGCTGGAGGCAGCATAACCACTTAAAGGCTGGTCATACTGGTATCGTTACGGGAACAAGCCCGCTCCCGCAGCCTGAGTATCGGGCTAATCCGCAGGATTTTGGTTTACCGGCAGTACTATTTACCCCGCAGGTGGGGCGCGTAGCCGAATCGATGCGACTGCTCTAACGGTTCCATTGCCTCACTTACGGGTGGCAGTCTGGCTACCCACCTATTTAAACGGGTTAGGAGCAAACGGAATCAAGCTTTAGCCCCTAGCGTATGAGCTCTACCAAACCCATGGACTGGCTACTAGTCGTCGAAGATCAGGATGATCTGTGGACCATTCTTCAGGCACACTTACGACGCTTATTGCCGGGCGTGCCACTGGTTCGAATCAGCCAGGTGATCCCGGCCTTAAGCCACCTTCAGACCTGTCTGGCCGGGCAACAACCCCTGCCCCGGCTGGTGTTGTCTAATCTATACCTACCCCGCCGGGAGGACGGCTTTCACCTGCTACACGTGCTTAAAAGTCCTGCATCCGGGCTTTCTCACCTGCCGGTCATCATGATGAGTTCGTCTACCGATCCGACGGATGAGCAGGCAGCGCTCGAACAGGGGGCCACTTTTCTGGCCAAGCCAACGCAATTTCCCCATTGGCAGCTGTTTACAAATCGTCTACAGCAGCTATGGAATCTCGGACCTAATACCTCATAACCCAGCGTTTCTCCTGGTGGTTTGTGAATAGGTTCGGTCGGTGGCCACCACCAGCGCGAACGGTCGTAGTCACCCGATTGCAATCGGAGATACACCGCTAGGTAGCCAGCAGCCGGGATGGTGGGCCCCAGGCAAGCTGAAAAGCGGTTGGCCAGTGCCCCTCACAAGGGCTGACTTGGCAGAAGTTAAGCCTGTTTTCTAACCAGTTTTCAGCCGATCAAACGGTAGTTTAAAACAGAGATGGAAATCGTACTCGTTTACTTGTTTCCTACGCTCTTGACCAATGAAACTAAGCCAATCCAGTATGAACGAGTCTAGTTTAGTCGATGCTGAACTAACCGGTATCGACCATCAGAAAGAAAGCAACGTGCTCATCATGAAAGCCTGCCTTTCGACCGGCGGAACGTGTCAGATTATTTTTGAGGAAGTTGGCTGGTGGGAGCTTTGCTCATTTGGCGTGAAGAATATCCTTTGTTCCATTGATGCGTATGACGACCGCTCGTTGACGGAGGTCGTTATACTTGATCAGGACATTGATGAAGCATACATTCGGCTTGTTCGCCAGGGTCATCACGAGCTATTTGTGTTATCGGCTTCCGTGGGCTTATCGGGTTGGATCATTGCCGCCAACATGCGTGTCGATTTACAGCCGAAAAGCGATTCAGTAGCGATCTCGGATCATTAACCAACAATACCGCTCGGCCACGCTCCGGCTGGGTTAATACAGGAGCTGATAGTGGGATGAGCCCGCTACCTCACTTGTCAGCCTGCAGCTCAGTAGCAGGCCTATCTGAGCCGTTAACCTTTACGGGATGCATGAGCACAATACGGTCTCACACTGGCTACCTGTGAGTGTGAGACTGGTCCGCAAACATAAGCTAGCGACAATCAACCCCTATGCTGGTGGAAAATAGACCGATTGAGTTAACCGAGCACGAGCTGCATCAGATAGCGGCTTACCAGGGCGTCCCTTACCACGTTGAATGCGTTGATCCGGCAGCGGGGGCGGTTAGGGTGGAGAAGGGCATAATCAATGAAGATACCGTCGGTCAAATGCAGGTCTACAACCGGGCTCATTGTCTGGTCAGCGTGAAGCTGACCTTAAAGCACATTCGGCTGCTAACCGAAGAGGAAATCCTCACCTGTGCTGCCCTGGTGGGCTACCAGCCCGGTTTTAATTACCGATTGAATCGAAAAGACTCGGTCATCAGTTATGGTTCATTTTTAATTGATTACCACAAACCCGAACTGTTTTTTTTTCGATCCCCCGCGGGTAGGGGCCTCTACGAAGAACCCATAGAAGATTCCCAGGCGTTGACGGCATACTTGAAAAAGCAGGGGTATTACCTGCCTGGCTCGATTGAGGAAATTCTGGTGTCGCTTGTTGGTCCACCCGTTGCCCAGTAGCACTGGGTTTGGAGCTCGCTAAAAAGACTGGGGGTAGCAGTCATGAACGGGCATGACACGGCCCAAATGCCGACAAGCCACTGAGCCTCCAGTCAACCCTGGCTCAACTAATGGGTGTAGCGATACGTTCCAAAAACAAAAGAAAAGTCATTGCATCTGTGCCATCGCTCAGGCAACTGGTATAGTGGGTTACCCCTGGAAAATTCGGTGGGGTTAACCGGTTGATTCCGACATCAGCTGACAGGCCATTTCGGCCTGATTTGACCGCATGCCGGAATGGGACCCTTAGTCAATAGCTTTAAATCGCTGTCTCAAATAGAAGCTTTTTGATTATAAAGTACGCTATCAGATGATTAGAAAAAGCCATAGCAAAAGTAGCTATGGCTTTTTTTGTGCGCTTCCCTCACCGGTATTTCAACCATAATCCTCCTTACCAAGGGAGAAAAACCTATATTTACCCAAACTTGATGGCTCATGAACGGGTCTGGCGTTTTTGCCAGCTTTACCTGACCCTGATTCGATAACCCCATTCCGCTGATGCTTCCCCAAACTAAGTTCTATATGGTAGCCATTGGCGTATCGGCTGGGGGAATGGAACCGCTGCACGAGTTCTTCTCTCAAATACCTCCTGACTCGGGGATCGCCTTTATTGTGATCCCCCATTTAAACCGGGACTACGTCAGTATAGCCGACGAACTCTTAGCCCAACACACAAACCTGCCCGTTGGGTGGGCCACAGAGGGGCAGGAAGTAAAGCCCGACTGCATTTACATGTTACCCATCAACAAGATGATGACCATTGAAAACGGGTATTTACACTTGCAGGATAGACCCGTTCTGGATCGCAGTAATTGGGCCGTCGATATTTTCTTTAAATCCTTAGCGCATGGCGAAAAAGGGTATGCGATCGGCATTGTTCTTTCCGGAGCGGGCTCCGACGGAACCTTAGGCGCGATTGCGATTCATAATGAACAGGGAATGGTCATGGTACAGGACCCGAAAACGGCTGAATTTACCAGTATGCCTCAGTCAGCCATTCTAAAGGATCATCCGACTCATATTTTGTCGCCAATCCGGTTAGCTCATGCCTTACTGGCCTTTGTTTCTTCTGAAGAAACAAAGGCCAGTAAGGCATGAAATGCAACACGTAGTCTGCTGTTACCGCTTAGGCTACCCTACAGACACGGGTGCGACAAAAAAGCTACCCCAATAAACCGGTTACCGAGTGAACCAATCAGGTCTTCGCGACGAAAATAGGTTGGCAGAAGCGTAGTTTGTCGCCTACGATTCGCTTATCTTAGCCACACAATCCGCCTGAAGCGACTACCGTACAGCTAGCCAGGAACCCTGAAAACAGACCTAGACTACCTATTCGACGAGCGATCCTTGCCATCCGCTTCGCTCTCTAACCCCATACCCACTTGTGAGTAAACAATCAGCAACTTCGCTTACCGCTATCGCTTCCACCCCCACTAAGCCCTTCGTGGTGGGCATTGGTGCCTCGGCGGGGGGCGTAGAGGCCCTGATGGCCTTCTTTGAACAGGTACCCGCTCAGTCGGGCATGGCCTTCATTGTCATCCTGCACTTATCACCCGACTTCGATAGCCAGCTGGCCCAGATCCTCCAGAATGTGACCTCACTCCCGGTCACCCAGGTGAGGCAAACCACCAAACTACTGGCCGATCAGGTCTACGTCGTACCCCCCAACCAGCATCTTCAGATGCAGGATGGCAGCCTGACCGTTTTACCCACCCTAACCCAGGAAGAACGCCGGGCACCGGTCGATATTTTCTTTCGGACTCTGGCCGAATCCCATCAGAGCCGGGCCATTGGCGTGGTACTATCGGGAACGGGGGCTAACGGGTCGATGGGCCTCAAACGAATTAAAGAGCGGGGTGGAGCCGTCTTTGTGCAGAGTCCCCAGCAGGCGGCTTTTGCCGAAATGCCCCGCCAGGCCATCGCCACCGACCTGGTCGATGAGGTGCTGGCCGTGGCTGATATACCCGCCAAACTCCTGACCTATTGCCAGGGATTGGGCACTGTCAGCATTCCCCTGGAAGCCGACGAGCGGCCCCAGCAGCAGCAGCAGGCCCTCAGGGAGGTCTTTGCCCAGTTGCGCCTGCGCACCGGCCACGACTTTTCCAATTACAAGCGGCCTACCCTGCTTCGGCGCATTGAGCGCCGGATCAATGTCCGGGGCCTGCCGGACCTGCCCGCCTACAGTGCCTATTTGCAGGAGAACCCCCAGGAAACCGAGGCCCTGCTCAAAGACCTGCTCATTTCGGTGACCAACTTCTTTCGCGATCCGGCCGTCTTCACCTACCTGGAAACGCAGGTACTGCCCCGGCTGCTGGAAAAAAAAACGGCCCAGGACACCCTGCGCATCTGGGTAGCGGGTTGTGCCACCGGGGAAGAAGCCTACTCGCTGGCCATGCTCTGCGCCGAACGGACACTGGGGGTGGTCGACGCGCCCAAGGTGCAGATTTTTGCCACTGATCTGGATGAGGATGCCCTGACGACGGCCCGCGAGGGCCTGTATACCCTCAACGATGCGGCCGATGTATCGCCCCAGCAATTACGCCGGTATTTCAGCCCCGAGGGCGAGCAGTACCGCATCAGCCGCGAAATTCGGGAGATGGTCTTATTTGCCCAACACAATGTGCTCAAAGATCCGCCCTTCTCCCGGCTGGATCTGGTCAGTTGTCGCAACCTGCTGATCTACTTCAACCAGACGGCCCAGGAGCGGGTTCTGGAAACGTTTCACTTTGCCCTCCATCCGGGCAGCTACCTGCTGCTGGGACTCTCCGAGACGGTCGACAGCACCAAGGATTTGTATGCGCCCGAGAGTCGGGAACACCATCTCTACCAGAGCCGCCTGGTACCCAGTCGACGCTATCCCGTACCCGAACTGGGTCCCTCGCTGCTGATGGAACGTAAACCGACGAGCCCCGCCCCCGCTACGGTGGAGGGACAGGCCCCGAACCGGATGAATTACGGGGATTTACACCAGCGTTTACTGGAGCAGTATGCGCCCCCCTCGGTGGTGGTCAATGAGGAGTACGACATCCTGCATTTTACCGACCGGGCGGGCCGTTACCTCCACTTTTCGGGGGGTGAACCCAGCCGGAATCTGCTCAAACTGATCCGTCCCGAGCTGCGCTTAGAGCTGCGACGGCGTTCTACCAGGCCGTCCAACGCCAGGCCCCGGTGGAGGTTCGTAACCTGACGCTGCCCCTGGAAGAGGGCCTCCAGACGCTGAGTATCCACGTGCGCCCGGTACTGGGGGAAGGCGATTCGGCCCGGGGATATTTCCTGGTCCTTTTTGACGCCACGCCCACGGGTGCACCCACCGAAGCCACCCGGGTACCTGACCCGACCGAACCCATCGCCCGGCAACTGGAAGCGGAGCTGATTCGGGTCAAGAACCAGCTCCGCACCACCCATGAGCAACATGAACACAGGCCGAAACGCTCAAAGCCTCCAACGAAGAGTTGCAGGCTATGAACGAGGAGCTGCGCTCGGCGGCCGAAGAGTTAGAAACCAGCAAGGAAGAATTGCAGTCGATCAATGAGGAGCTGACGACGGTCAACCAGGAACTAAAGGTCAAGATAGAGGAAGTCTCCCTGTCGAGCGATAACCTGCGCAACCTGATGAATTCGACCAACATTGCGACCCTGTTTTTGGATCGGAGCCTGCGGGTGAACCTGTTCACCCCCATTGCCCGGGAGCTGTTTAACCTGATTGCCTCGGATTATGGTCGGCCCCTGACCGACATCACCCACCGGCTGGACTATCATCAACTGGCTGACGATGCGCAGCTGGTGCTGTCCAGCCTGCAACCCCTGGAGCGGGAAGTGTCTACCACCGAGGGAAGGGCCTTCATTTTGCGGATATTACCCTACCGAACGGGGGATGATCGGATCAATGGCCTGGTACTCACCTTTGTCGACATCACCCAGCGCAAAGCGGCTGAAGCAAACCTGTTAAAAAATGAGGAGCAGTTCCGGCTCTTTGTGATGACCAGTTCCGATTCCTTATTTAAGATGAGCCCGGACTGGACAATTATGTATTCGTTGCAGGGCCTGGACTTTCTGGCCGACACCCAGCAGCCCTCTCGCTCCTGGCTGGAGCAGTACATCCCCCCAGCCGATCAGGCCAGCGTGCAGACCACGCTACAAGCGGCCCTGGCGCAGAAAACCCCCCTGGAGTTGGAACACCGCATTATTCTGCGGGATGGGACTATTGGCTGGACCTTTCTGCGGGCCATTCCGCTGCTGGACGAACGGGGAACGATTACCGAGTGGTTCGGGGCTGCCAGCGACATTACATCCCGCAAACAGGCTGAAGAAGCCCTCAAAGCGTCCGATCAGCGGAAGGATGAATTTCTAGCCCTATTGGCCCATGAACTACGCAATCCCATGGCCACCCTGTCGAATGCGCTGACGCTGCTGGAAACCACGGGGGGCACGGATGCGGGCCTGCCCCTGGAGGCCATCCTGCCCATGATGAGCCGGGAAGTATCGTACCTGGTGCGGATGGTGGATGATTTGCTGGACGTCAGCCGGATCAATCTGAACCATATTGAGCTTCAGCGCCAGCGGCTGGAACTGGCTCCACTAGTGGACCAGGTGCAGCAAGCCGTCCGTCCCCTGATGGAAGGGGCTGGGCAGCAACTGCGGGTGGAGTGGCCGGAGAGTCCGCTTTACGTCGAGGGCGATGCGGTCCGGCTGATCCAGGTGCTGCGCAACCTGGTAGGCAATGCGATCAAATTTAGCCCGGCCGGGAGCGTAATCGGCCTGTTTTTAGATCGGGCTGGCCAGCAGGCCCGTCTGCGGATCGTCGATGCGGGAATCGGCCTGGCGGAAGGCGAGCTGGTGCGCATTTTTAGCCTGTTCGCCCAGGTAAATAGCTCCCACGCCCGCTCGCAGGGTGGGCTGGGTCTGGGGCTCACCCTGGTCCAATACCTGGTCACCTTACATGGCGGCCGGGTAGAAGCGTATAGCCCGGGCCTTGGTCAGGGGAGCGAATTTATTGTTTATCTGCCCCTGGTGGACTAATCTTAATTTCATACTAGCGCCTATCGTTTATGCCTACTTATGCCGACAAGCCACTGATTTTAATCGTCGATGATAACCGGGACGCTACCCTGCTGCTGGGTCGGCTCCTGGAACTATCCGGCTACACTGTCCACACGTGTAATGACGGTCAGGCGGGTCTGGAAGCCGCCGAGCAGTTGCGCCCGGTGGGGGTGCTGCTTGACCTGGCCATGCCGGGTCTGGATGGGTATGCCGTCTGCCGCCTGATTCGCGCCCAGCCCTGGGGGGAGCGGATGCTGCTAATCGCTGTGTCGGGCTATAGTAGTGAGACCGACCAGCAACGGAGTTACGAAGCTGGCTTCGATTGGCACCTGGTCAAACCGGTCCATTTTGACACCCTGACGGGCTTGCTTCTCGAGCGGCTCCCGCCCCAGAGCTAAACCCCCAATGGACCCTTGCCTCATTAAGCGACCTGCGCGTCAATCAAAAACGAGCCTTCCGTAGTTGAACAGGCTAAACAAGCCGCATGGCGATCGAAATGGATAGGAACGTAAACGGACTACATGGCTAAGCGGGATATTATTGTCATTGGTGCATCGGCTGGCGGTGTATATGCCCTCAAAGAGCTGGTAATGGCACTACCAGCCAGTTTTCCGGCTTCGATCTTTGTGGTGCTCCATAAAAGTGCGACGGAGCCCAGTTACTTACCCCAGATTTTGAGCCAAGCTGGACAATTGCCTGCCGATCACCCCGAGGACGGTACCTCCATTCAGAGCGGACACATTTATATCGCCCCACCGGATCGTCATCTGCTGCTAGAGCCCGGCCGGGTACTGGTCAGAAAAGGTCCCAAAGAAAACCGGTTCCGGCCCTCTATTGATGCCTTATTTCGCTCAGCAGCCTATACGTATGGCCCCCGGGTGATTGGCGTGGTGTTAACCGGCATGCTCGACGACGGAACCTCCGGCATGTGGTCCATCAAACGACTAGGAGGGATCAGCATTATTCAGGACCCCGGGGAAGCGCTTTATCCGAGTATGCCGGAAAGTGTCCGTCAGCATGTAGCGGTTGATCATTGCGTTCGCCTGGCTCAATTGCCCGTCTTGCTGGCTGAGTTGGTGCAAGAATCCGTTGAGCAAGGGTTGACTCTTTCGGAGGGGGAAGTCACTCGAATGGCCACCGAAATGAAGATCATGGAAGGTGATAAATCAGGGGAAATGGATGGTATGAACGTAGGCGAACTCTCGAGTTTGACCTGTCCCGAATGCCATGGCACTTTAGCACGCATCGAAGAAGGCACGCTGACCCGCTATCGGTGCCATACGGGTCATGGCTTTTCCGCAAAAACGCTGCTGAGTGGGATCCAGGAGTCGGTTGAAGATTCGGTATGGAACGCGATTCGCGCTTTAGAGGAAGCTATCATGCTGCTGGAGCAAACCGCAAAGGGTTTAGAAAGAGGAAGTATATCCCTGGATGACTACCAAAGCCAGATTGATCAGGCGCAAGCACAATTAGCCTTACTGCGTCCCTTAGTGACCGGTCGGTAAATCGATGCTTTCATTGTTTTGTCCTGATTTTATTTGGACGTTTAACTGAACCCAAAGGTTTATATTAACACTAGCTATAGCTTGTCAAACTTACCTGGATATTCATGTGTAGTGTTTTATTATTCGTGGCCAGGTTAGTTCAGTAGCTGTTCAACATTGGGGCCAATGGTGTTGCCGCTGCTAGCTTCACTCTGAATAAACAGGCCGCTGGCGCCCGCTGGGCGGGCCAGTTTATTATCCCGAACGACAATGCCACGGCTACTGCCCGGAATGACAATCAGGCTAGCCGCATTTACAGCATGGGTTATACGCAATGTGCTGTTTGTCAAAGATATGTCTTGGCTCTCCACCAGCAGCATGGCATTGGCATCACTACTGACACTTAGAGCAAGCTGATTCAGGGTGCCCTTCCTGGCCCGGATCAACTCAACTTTTTGCTCCGCCGTGAAGACATCACCCGTAACTGAAAAGGATTCGATATCATGCAGGATATAGGCCCGTCCTTTCACTGATCCACTATTATCGCGTAGCGCGATATCAGTGTTTTTACCCGTGCCGGCCCGGGTGAAGGCATAGGCACTAAAAACGGTTTGGGTCCCCTGGATGCGATTACCCGTTGAGGAGACCTGCTGACTATTGACAAATTCAAGGCCACAATATTTGGTATCGGTGATCTGGTTACTGTCCACGACAATCTGACTTGCCATACCGCTCATCGATAAAGCCGGGCCAAAACTGGCGTCCTGGGTGCCCATATTAGTTACCGTATTATGGCTGAATCGAAACCGCTCGAAGAAGCCTTCGGTGCGGCCATCGGCGTGAACGTGGGAGTTGACTTCACAAAAGGCCCGTCCCCCATTTGTGGCCACGCAATGGTGAATATTGATATTTCGTTGCATGGCACCCCGGCCGTTACCCGATTCGTTAAGGGGTGAAAAAGGCAGGAAGTAAATCAGGTTGATGGGCGCATTGGGGGCAGTAAACCGGCAGTGGTCAATCTCATAGCCATCAATGAAGCTTTGCTCGAAGGTACAGATCAGTCCATACTGGTAGGAGCCTGGTCCAGCTGTTGTGGAGAAGTTGATGCCCGTGAGCCGGATCGTCTGACAGGTGCCCAGCACGGCAAACAGATTCGGCACGGTGCTGCTACCGATCCAGTTGGCCGTTCCCTGGCCGTCGATAGTAATCCGATTCTTGTTGGTCAGATTGACTCGTGCTGTGGCTTGGTAATCACCGGGAGGCAAAATAATGTGCGCCCCCGTAGGGGGAGCAGCATCAATGGCTGCCTGGATAGCTTCGCTCGTCGTAGCTGTTACCAGAATATCCGGCACAGGCCCATTATTGATCTGATCCGGATTACAACCCGACAGCAGCCAGGCCAATACGCCAATGCTCCATACCAGTTTTGTGGTGGTTGACTGAACGACCAATTGACTAAACCAATTACTGTGTCTAGGTTGACGGAATAGCGAAGTATTCCTTTTTTGGATTGTATTCATTGAAAAGCGTACACGAGAGAACTTGCCTGCCGAACGATTCGGAACAGGTAAAAAAGGGCAATGCTGTCCTAACGAAGGGCGACACTGGAAACGAGAAGGAAAAGGATACTCCCTGGCCTACGTGGTGGGGCCGTGCGATGCTGATCGGTGGTCGTCAGCGTTGACTCGTCAGGGAGTAAGTAGCAGTATAATCTGAGTGACTGTTACAAAGGTTAAAAAAGGAGTAAAGAAATCCTAACTTAACATGAAAGCTAGATTAAAAATCTAGCTTACGGTCGCAACTGTTGTGGATCTGAAGGTTCGTTGATTCTGAACTTGCAACACAATACTGGACAAATTTTTAAGCAACATGTTGAAGTTGCCTGTCATAATAGTCAAAAGGGGAAAGATAGCCCAGCGCCGAATGCCTGCGTTGACGATTGTACCAGACTTCAATATATTCAAAAACAGCCTGCTTAGCCATGGCTTGCGTCTGGAAATCCTGCTGATACACCAACTCCGACTTGAGGTTTTTGAAAAAGCTTTCGGCCACGGCATTATCCCAACAGTTAGCTTTCCCAGTCATACTTTGTACAACCAGTGGGTGTTTTTTTAGCAGTTTCGTAAAGGCATGACAAGCATACTGCACTCCTCGATCAGACCGGGGCGCCGGAGCGATGAAAGATTAAGGCCCGCTCAATAGGCCGATTTTTAATGGCCATCTGCCAAGCTGGAATGGTTGTTTCAGCGGCTTTCATTGACTTACTCAAAGCCCAGCCAATCACTTTCCGGTCATACAAATCCATAATCATAGTCAGGTAGAGCCACCCTTCACCCGTACGAATATACGTCAGATCCGAAACCCATGCCTGGCCCGGTTTTACCGGATTGAATTGGCGGTTCAAATGATTCTCGGCCACGGGGTAAGTGTGCTTTGAATCCGTAGTCGTG
>NZ_KB893284.1 GCF_000374065.1 Spirosoma luteum DSM 19990 | reverse complement strand
GTCGGAGGTAATATTCTCCAGGCAACCGATGAGCATGAACTTAAAGAATACGACTGGGTCAATGGAAGGGTTTCCAGTCTGGCCATAAAGCTGTTTCGTGGCCTTATAGATAAAGGTCAGGTCGAGCGTCTCCTTTAGCCGACGGTAGAAGTTGTGCTTAGGGACGCGGCTGGACAGCTGAAAACAAGTGATTTGCTTTTCGATATATTCTTTTCTGCCTTGCATACCTCAAGATACAGAAAAGGCCACTTAAATCCCTAAGTAGAGTTGTGCAACAGCCACGGGCATTTCTTGAGATTTTCTCTGTTAGGGTGTTCATCAATTAAGGGTTGCTTGCTGTTGAACAAAATGAGAAAACAAAGCCCCATATTATTGTACATGACTAGAAATTCGTTCGCGAACAAAGTAACATGATTTTAAGTATGGTTACATTCCGCTAGTAGCTAAATTCTTCCTCCTTTGCAAAAAAAAGAATATGAATCGTAAGGGCTGTCTCCCCCGCCCAGAATTTAGTTTTCCAAACCGTTTAGGGCATCGCGCATTACCCAGTAGGGTATTGCTGGCCGTGCCTTGGCGATAAATATGGTTCAACTAAAATTCAAGGCGTAGACAATCCTTATGAAAAAATCATATTTGGTATTACACATCGCTGTAATACTGGCGGGCTTCACGGGCGTGTTCGGGAGGCTGATCTCCCTCAATGAAGGGCTATTGGTCTGGTACCGCGTATTCTTCTCAGCCATCTGGCTATTTCTTATTCTCAAGCTATTTAAAGTAAGTACTGATCTGGCCCGTAGGGAAAATATCAACATTGCCAAAGTTGGGCTGCTCATCACTATTCACTGGGTATTTTTCTACGCCAGTATCAAGTACTCGAATATTTCGATTGGAGTTGTTTGTTACTGCCTGACTAGCTTTTTTACAGCGGTGTTCGGAGCAATCATTAGAAGAAAAATTGCGGTCACTGAATTGCTGCTAAGCCTGATGACGCTGGCAGGTATTGGGCTGATCTTCCACTTTGATGTGTCGTATCAGTTCGGCATCGCCCTCGGTACCATCTCGTCAGCGTTCGCAGCCCTTTACACAATCTACAACGAACGGCTGGTGCGACATTACGATAGTAAGCTTATTAACTATTACCAGATGATTGGCGGTACCATCGGCCTTGGGATGGTGCTTCCGATCTACCTTTATTTCATCCCGGCTCCCAGCCTAGTTCTGGGGCTACAAGACACGTTCTACCTATTGCTGCTTTCGTTATTCTGCACAGTTGGGCTGTATGTCTTGTTTGCTGAATCGCTCAAGAGGATACCAGCCTTCACAGTTAATCTGAGTTTCAATCTAGAGCCGATCTACGCCATCATCATAGCTTTCCTATTCTTCGGTGAGAGCAAAGCGGTAAATAGCTCCTTTTATATTGGCCTAGTACTTGTCATGTCCTCTGTCTTATTGCAGAGCATCATTTCCATTCGAAGGAAGTCGTGCATTGATCCCCAGTAATTTACCGCAAAACGAGACATTCATCATACAGTAAGCTTGGAAGCAGTAAACCAATAAATGGAACAAACCGGGTAACCTATTTGATTTCGCGCCAGTGTTGCGAAAATAGGAAAAGGATATTGTTGATAATCCGTCGATGTAAGCCACCCGCAATCATCTAAAAAAAACGCCCGAATTAATGAGAAGATACATGAATACTTCGTCGTCTAAGATGGGAGCCTATTCATGAACGTTTCTTCGTCTCATTCAGGAGGGTTTAATGAGATGAGTGTAGTCCCGAAACTGGATATAACTATGGGACGCGCTTACCTCAATTGTGTTAGATTCCACTATTTAGCATTCTTTGCGGGAAGTTTCATTCAGCAGTTCGCGCTGTTTTTTAGGAAGCTTATCCAGTACGATGGTGTAGGAACTCTTCACCAGGTCCAGCAACAGCGCATCCGGCAAATCAGCATTGAATTCAATGCTGATCCAATACTTGGGACTCATATTAAAAGGGGCGCCCACCGCCTGATACCTTTCCTTTAGTTCGGCGATACGTTCAGTAGTACACTTAAGCGTGCATCTGTCAAATTTATCCATTGAGAAGTAACAGAATATCTTCCCTCCGATATAAAACACCAGAATATCATTTGCATCAGAAAAAAACCAGCGAAGGGCGTTTTCTCCTCCGTAAAAGGAAGCGAAAGACAATAGATCCTGAATTGCTCGATATCCATATTGAATTGAGAGAGTCAATAACCAGCGCACCTGTGCTTTGCGAATCAGCAACCTGCGACAAAACAACGGAAAGGTTAGTTAATCATCCAAATGACCTTCCCATTGTTTTTCGTTAAAAGCACCGAAATTATATCTTTTTACACCTACTTAACTAGCAAAATTGGGTAGTTCTGCGGAAAAGAACATAATTCGTCGTTTGCATCAGCAGTGTATAATGCCGTCTCAAGAAAAGCAGCCTTATTTGAGAATAGGCTTCTCAGTAAGGAGGTGCATCCAAAAGAACCGCACGAACGGATTACGAACAAAACACGTACTAACGCATTGGGCTACGCCGGTAAATAGATGGTAAAGGTGGCCCCTTGCCCCAGTTGGCTAGTAGCCGTAATAGCGCCCCCGTGATTAGCGACCACCTTTTCGCAGATGGCCAGACCAATCCCCGTACCCCCATACTCGCTCTTACCATGCAGCCGCTGAAACACCTGAAAGATGCGATCTACGTACTTCTCATCGAAGCCAATCCCATTGTCGGCCACCTCAATGCAGTAATACTGAAGGGCGACTCGACTCGGATTAATCCCAGCCGGCAAGTCCGTGGCTGCTACTGGCTGAGCGCGCACCTCGATCACCGGTATGGTATCGGCCCGGCGAAATTTGAGCGCGTTGGCCAGCAGGTTCTGAAACAACTGGCCTAACTGGGTGGCATCGCCCCGAAGCGTGGGCAAAGACCCCAGGCGAATTTGAGCGCCCGTCTCCTGAATCGTAAACTCTAACGTGGTGAGTACCTGGTCAACAATCGTCGGTAGCGACACGAGCGTGCGGGCATCGGGCTGGGTTGCCATCCTTGAATAATTCAACAGGTCTTTAATCAGCGTCGACATCCGGCTGGCCGCTGACTGCATCCGCTCCAGGTAGACCCCTTCCTCGCCCTCGGCGTAGCGCGTTTTCAACAGATCGCCAAATTGCTGAATCTTACGCAGGGGTTCCTGTAAATCATGACTGGCAATGTAGGCAAACGTTTGCAGGTTGTCATTCGAGCGGCTTAATAAGCCGTTGGTCTCGGCCAGTTTTTGATTCAGGGCCGCCAACTCCTCGTTACTTATCGCTAAGGCGGCATTGAGCGTCGTCAGTTCTTCCGTGCGTTGGCGTACCTGTTCCTCCAGGGCCACTTGCAACGCCCGTTGGCCCGTGATGTCCAGCACCGAGCCGTCCACCCGGACGGCTAGTCCGGCTGAATCCCACTTGACCTGCCCATTCGTACGCAACACCCGGGACTGGCCGCTGGTTGCCGAAACGACGGTGTACTCAACCTGATAAAAGCCCGTCGCCCCGGGCTGGAAGGCATCGGTATACACCTGACTAACCCGCTGCCGATCGGGTTCCCCGATGACACTAAACGAGGTGGCCACATCGGTGACCTCGGGTAGGCCATACCACTGAGCAACCCGGATCGATTTGGTCATGCGACCCGTGGCCACCTCGATGCTATACGACCCCAGTTCGGCTAAATCAAAGATCGATTGCAGGGTGGCCTCCCGCTCTTCGACTACCTGCCGGGCTATCTCTTGTCCGGTTATATCAACGGCTGTTTCTAAAACCGCATACACCTCACCGTCTTCGTTACGTAAGGGTTTTAGACTTAAATCGAAGTAGTAAGTACCCGGTAGGCCATTAAGGGTCAACCGGGCCGGGGCACCCGTCCTCACGTAGGATTCACCAGACGAAAACACCCCATCCAGCAGCGCGACGGCTGCCTGGTCAGCATCGGAATCGGTCAACACATCCCGAATCGACTGGTTCAGAATGGATCGCCCCTGGCCCAAAAAGGTAATCATCGGTTCATTGGCGATGTCGATGACCAGGTTGCGCCCCACAAACAGGCAGGTCGCTACAGGGGCCTCTTCGACCAGTGAGCGGAAGCGGGCTTCGCTTTGGCGCAGGGCCTGTTCGGTCTGCTTGTTAGTGGTAATATCAGTCGCATGGACGACCAAGCCAATTACCTCGCCCAGCGCGTTTTTATGGGGGATGTACACAATACTGAGCCATCGTTCAACTTTCATTCGGGAAGGAGCCAACAGCTCATAGCGTTCGGGCTGGCCCCCGTAAGCAATGGCTAAATGAGGCTCCGCTTTTTGGTAGGCCACTTCTCCCAGAAATTCCCGGACGGTCTGGCCAATGGCTTCGGATTCACTGACGCCAAACCAGTTCCGAAAGCCCTCATTGTAGGACCGGTAGCGCTGCTGGGCATCCAGGTAAAAGATCATGGCAGGGACCGTGTCAAACAGCTCAAGGGCGGCAGGCGGATTACCCAGTGCCAGGGGTTGCCGATCGGCCGGTTTGTGGGCAGGGAGTTGCTGGGCCAGTTCTTGAGCCACGCCCACCAGTTGAACCGTCTGGTCTTCAGGAGTAAGCTGACCTCGCCCCTGTAAACGGACCGTCCGCACCAAGCTATCATTGGCTCCTTGCGTACGAAAAGTTACCTCGTAGTGCCCGCCTGATTGGGAGTTAAGCGCCCCTAGTAAAGCCTGATTCATCTGCGTTCGATCATCCGGCTGAATGAACTGCAGCAACTGGTCATAGGAAATTGGGTTTTCCTGGGCGATTCCCAACAGGTACCGACACCGCTCGTCCAAGTATAGCTGATTAGTCTTCAGATCGAATTCCCAAACGCCCAGTTCGGCGGCTGTTACGACAAAATGTATATCCAGTCCTTTCGGAAGTGAGGGCTTGTTAGAAGGCGTATGGGAACCGATCATGGAGGGCAGCTAAATTGATTGGGACATCTGGTGAAGGGAATCACCTGGAGTAGTTAACTGAGCCTACCCCAAACGTGTTTACGTGAAGTCTAGTTAAGTTAACTCCGATTGCGCCAGGGCTTCTGGTTGCGCATCACGGTTGAGTCACATAAAGGCGTCAAACGACCCTATCAATGGTCCATTACCCCTGAAAACGTAGGGCATTCCCCATCGATAAAAGGCAGTAATGAAACTCCAAGTGGATTGGCTTCATCAAACTGGATTGCCCGTTCATGCATAATGATGTATCTAGTAAAAGGATGCAAGTCCAGCCAGGGCAGGTCACGCTGAAGGGGACGATTGTGCCAAGTACAGCAGGTGTAACCAGAGACCAGAGGCCCAATGCATAAATAGAATTTTTCCGTTAACCAAATTAGCTTAGTTTCTGTACCAACCTTTTTGGTAGTTTGAACTTTTCATAGTAACCGCTCAGAAAAGGCACCTTTTGGTGAACGATTACTGGCTTTTAAGACAAGGGCCAATCTATTACATTACCATTAGTCGGGATAAGCGTTCATTTGGCTAAGCGTTTTATTAAACCGTTCTCTGAATGACGGCTAAGTGAAGAGAAGTCAATAGGGTGAATTAAAAACCAGGTGGGCGTTTATCCCACAATCAGTTCGGGTAATAATGAACTTAGTTGTAATTTAGAGCCGCTTTAAAAAAGGGATGACAATCCGTGCTACCCGTTTATAATGACCCTTAAAGTCTAGTGATAGGCAGGTCCTTGATGAGCAAGATACCCCCAACCGACCCGGATAGCTTGACCTTCCATTCGCTACTCATGAATGCCATACCCGGCAATCATCTGGTGTTGTTGCCTGATGCGCCAAAGTTCACCATTGTAGCCGTCTCCGACGACTACCTGACAGCTCTCAACCTTCAACGCGAGCCCTTACTAGGCAACGGGGTGTTTGAGGTCTTCTTCAGCGACGGTGGCAACCAGGCCGGTGCCCAACAACTCCTCCAATCACTGACCCAGGTAGTACAAACCAAACAGACCCAGTCCATCACGGACCTACGCTACGAGCGGTCCCACTACCAAACCTATATACTGGAAGCGAGTGCCTGGCGTGTGGCTAATAAGCCCGTTATGGACCCCAAAGGTGAACTCTGCTACATCATCAACACCGTTGAGGACATCACGACAGAGGTTCAACTGGTGGAGGTCGCCCAGGCCAACCGCTATCTACAAACCATCATCGATTTGTTTAAAGAACCCATGCAGGTTCTTCAACCGATTCAGGAAAATGGTGAAATCATTGACTTTCGCTTTTCCTTGACCAACCAGGCCTATGCCGCCTATGCCAACGCGACCCCAGAACAATTGCAGGGTAAACGCGTGAGCGATGTATTTCCTGGTTATAAAGAAACGGAGAGCTTTAGCAACCCAGTTGAAACCTACAAAACAGGCAAGCCCCTTACTTTTGAGATCCATTATGAGCAGGATGGACTTGACCTCTACAATTTGATGAGTACGGCTAAACTGGGGGAGGAGGTGGTTATCCATTTTACTGATTTTACCCGTTTAAGGCACTTGCAACTTGAGCTCGAAAGCAAGATCCGGGAGTTGAGCCGCTCTAACCAAAGCCTTCAGGAGTTTGCCTATGTGGCTTCCCATGATCTCCAGGAGCCCCTCCGTAAGATTCAATTGTTTGGCGAAATGCTCCGGGGGCAGCGTTCAGATGCGCTGGGCGATGGCGTCGATTACTTACAGCGGATGCAGACGGCGGCCAGTCGGATGTCGGCTTTAATCCAGGACTTGCTGGCCTATTCGCGTATGACGGCCCAGCTCGATCAAACTACACCCGTCTCGCTGACAAATGTACTCAACCTGAGCTTAGCCGATTTAGACTTATTAATTTACGAAACGGGTGCCCAGGTAACCGTCGATTCCTTGCCAACGGTGTTAGGTGATTCGCTGCAATTAGGCCAACTCTTTCAAAATTTGCTTAGTAATGCGGTAAAGTTTCGCCGGGCAGACCAACCCCTGCGGATTCAGGTGCGTTACCGGTGCCTAAGCGCAGGGGATCTGCCTACCCGTGTTAAACCCATCCGTCAGGCGACTAGCTACCATTTGATTGAGGTAGTCGATAACGGGATTGGATTCAATGAGAAGTACAGCGAGCGCATCTTTCAGGTCTTCCAGCGCCTACATGGTAAAACCCAGTATGCGGGCACCGGCATTGGTCTGGCTATTTGTGATAAAGTAGTCGCCAATCATGGGGGAGCCATCACGGCCAGCAGCCATACGGGCCAGGGGGCTACCTTCGGTGTATACCTACCGTTTTGACAACGGTCAACATTTTTCCGGACGATACAAGGGAAGCGGTGTTTCAAATAACGCCCGTTTTTACGAGACAATGGCCTAACCTGCCTTGTAGTCGTTTCAGACTTATCTGACTGTCTCAAATTGCTATCTCGCAAATCAACGTTCCACTTTTAGTGTCGTAGATGAGTTTGCGATACTCATTTTATAAACGTATAACCAAGATTGAACGTTTGTAAAACTTGCTTTTAGTTAGCATACAGACGCTTTTTAAACGATGAAATTATTCAACTACCACGCATCCGTACGCCGGTATCGTAACCCGATTATCGGATAGCGAACTACCCGGTGCCGTGGCGAATACGATGCGCTGGCACCAGGTTTCGCCGGGGGAGAAAACGACTTCGATGGAGTTTCTGGTCAGGTTATGCACTACCAGTACGCGCTGACCAGTGCCCGAACGCCGGATGAATGAAACGGTGCCTTTTTGCCGGATACCCGTTTGCTCCAGTCGGCTGAGGTTATCGTTCAGTACGGGGTGGCTGTTGCGGAAGTGAATCAGCCGCTTGTAGTGGTTGACCAGCGAATCGGGGTCGGCCTGTTGCTGGGCCAGCGGTTTGACGGTTTGGCTGGTACTGTACGTGCCGCGTCGCCAGCGGGTGCGCTGCCGGTCGCGGTCGCGGGTGTCCCACAGGAATGGTTCGCGGATGTGTTCGTCGGGTTTCATGCCCAGCATCCCGATTTCTTCTCCGTAGTATAGATAGGGGAGGCCGGGCAGGGTCAGGAGCAGGTTGGCCGCTACTTTCAGGTGATTCAGGTTGCCTTTGAGCAAACTACCAATCCGGTTCTGGTCGTGGTTCGACAGGATAAGCCCGTCGATAAACTGCGGGTTGACGTTGGCAAATGCTCCGTGGACGTAAGCCAGAAACTCAATCAGGTCTTCGGTATCATCTTCCCGCCGGATAATGGCGGGAATCATCAGTTGTAAATCGAAGTTGAAATTGGCTTTCAGCCCCCGGAAATAAGGCGCAATGCGTTCGGGGCGGGTCCATACTTCACCAACCGTATAGGCTCCCGGTTTGGCTGCTTCCACTACCCGGCCGAATTCCTCCCAGAACTGGTGATTTTTTGGTTCTTCCGCTTCCCGATACAGGTGTCGGGCCGCATCCAGCCGAAAGCCGTCAACTCCCACCTCGTTGAGCCAGTAACGAACGATGGCAAAGATTTCTTCGCGCAGGGGCGGGTGATCGAAGTTCAGGTCGGGCATACCACTCCAGAACATGCCGTAGTATTGCTCGGGGCTGGATGAACCTTTAACCGAATGCCAGGGGCTGCGTTCGCCCGAGTCGGCGGTGATGTCGCGGGTGGCCAGTTTGCGGGCTTTGATCTCGGTGGGGTGCATCCAGTTGTAAAACTTCCGGTACGGATTATCCGGCCCTCTGGCCGATTCCTGAAACCAGGGGTGCCGGATGCTAGTATGGTGCAGCACCAGGTCAATGATCACCGCGATGCCACGCCGGTGCGCTTCGGTAAGCAATCGCCGGAAATCGTCCATTGTGCCGTACTCCGGGTCAATGCCGTAGTAGTCCGTCACGTCGTACTTGTGGTACGTCGGTGACGGGCTGATGGGCATGAGCCAGATGGCCGATACGCCCAGGTCTTTGAGGTAATCGAGGTTATTGGTAACGCCGTTAAGGTCGCCGATACCGTCGCCGTTGGAGTCGGCGAAGGAACGAACGAAGATTTCGTAATGCACACCCGTCTGGCCAACTGATACAAAAACGGACGGGGAGACATCCGCACTAACTGCCAACATACACTGACTTTGTTTAACGCTTTACTACTTTTAACAATCGCTGCCGGTTACCCTGCTGTACCTGCAAAAAATAGACGCCCGCCGGCAGCGATTGCAGGCTGACAGGCTGACTGATTACATCGACTGGTTTGCGAATCTGGAAGGTCTGGATGGGTTGCCCGGTCACAGTACGGAGGCTAAAATCAACCATACCCCGGTAGCCGCCCGTCAGCTTCACGGTCAGGTAGTCGTCTGCCGGGTTGGGGGAGAGGGTAATCTGGTCGATGGGTTCGTCGGTGAGGGCCGTTATCTGGCTTGGTACCACCACAAAGGGTACCAGTCCCGCTTCGGGTGTGGGGAGTTTGGTGGTCGAATACAAGTGGAAAGCGCCCGGCTCCAGCGTAACCGACCGGTTTATGTCATCTACCTGAACCTCCTGCCCCGAAAAGAAATGATACCACTTCCCCGTTGCCGGAAAACCAGGATTGACCGTCTGCAGGTTGACGTCGAAATTACCAATCAGAAACACCGTTCCCGAGGGGCTCCGTAGCGTTAGCCGCTTCACAACGCCACTAAAATCAGTAGTGAAATCGGTGGTGGCAAAGGCGGGGACGGTGGTTTTCAGTTTCGCCAATGCGCTGTACACTTTATACAATTTTTGGCGGTCTGCATCCTGGTAATAGTCCCAACGAACGGGTTTGGCCGCCGTACGACAATCGTCCTTGATGGTCGTGCCATCGGAGCAGGTGTTGATAGACAGGTCGTAGCCCAGCTCGCCAAACTGCCAGATCATCTTTGGTCCGGGCGTGGCCAGCAAAAAAGCAGCGGCCAGTTTGGCCCGGTTCAGGGCGGTGGGTAACGATTTAACGCTGTAGCTACCCGTTGTCAGGCCATTTTGGCGCATATCGTACACAAGTCGTTCTTCGTCGTGGCTTTCGGCATACCCCACCAGATTTGGCTGCTGAAAAGTACGTTTCTGATACGAAAGGCCCGAAAAGTCACCCTGCGCCGAGCGGGTGGCTCCCCGAAAATCGCCATTGTGGTTCCCCCAGAGCAGCATGCCGTAATTGGCCAGTTCGGTTTCTTCCTGCCCATCGGCAAAGTGTTCAAGAATGACGTAGGCGGTGGGGTCGACGGTGCGAATCTGGTTGTAGATGCGTTTCCAGATGGCAACCCGGCTTGCATCATACGCGCTCCAGGCCCCTACATCGTTCCCCGTATTTTTCTGGGTGAACCCTTTGGAGAGGTCGAACCGGAACCCATCGACTTTGTACTCCTGCAGCCAGTAGGTACAAACCCGGTCTACGAAGGCTTTTGTGTCGCGGCTCTCGTGGTTGAAATCGAAAAACACGCTGAACGGATGCGTTGCCTGCTGGTTGAAATAGGGGCTGTCGGCGGAGGGACGGTCGCCGTTCCAGTATAATTTCACGTAAGGGAATTCGTAATCGGCCTGGTTCAGCACCATGTCGAGTACTACGGCAATACCCAGTTTGTGCGCTGCGTCGATAAACCGTTTCAGCGCGTCTTTGGGTCCGTACGCTTTGTCGGGCGCGAAGTAATAAATGGGGTTGTACCCCCACGAATCATTGCCCGAAAACTCGGTAACCGGCATCAGTTCAATGGTATTGATGCCCAGCCGTTTCAGGTAGGCCAGGCTGTCCGTTACGGTCTGGTAGGTCCGGTTCTGCACAAAATCGCGTACCAGTAGTTCATAGATAACCATCGTGTTTACGGCGGGGCGCTGAAAAGTGGTCGTCTGGAACACAAAAGGCGTCTGCCCCGGTTGCAACACAGATACGATATTACCCTGTGCCTTTGCCGGAAAAGGCTTCAGACCCGGATAAGTCGAGGTGGGAATAAACGAGTCGTTGCTACGGTCAAGAATTTTATCTGCGTAGGGGTCGCCCACGGGGATCACCCCGTCTACCAGGTACTGGAAAGCCGTTTCGCCCGTCGGTAAATTGGGTAAGTCCAGCCAGTATCGGTTGCCATCGGGCGTTTGATTCATCAGGTAAGCCGGGCTGACGGTCCAGTCGTTAAACTCGCCCAGCAGGTACACAAAGCTCTTTTTAGGCGCGTATAGCACCAGCGTGGCCTGATTCAGGCCGGTATAATTGATGCCATCCTGTAGCCCCAGCGTCAGGGCTTCTACGGGAGAACGCGGCTTGACGGTGAAATAAAACGTGTCGGCAATAGTCGTGGCAGGGGAGGTGTTCAGCGATGTTGCCTGCACCACCACCGTGCGTTGCAAACCGGCCTGATTACCCGTATTCAGCGTCGTGCGGAGCGAATCGGTCCCCGTCGAACCTGGGGTAGGCTGACCATCCAGGGTTACCCTAAACGTAGCCGTCTGCGATGATTTATACCGCACCAACAAATCGGTGTTGCCATCGACGTAAAACCGTTTCTGGCCTGGGGTCAGCCGGGAGAAATTGAAGCTGTTATCGTAAATCTGAACGGAAAAATCTTCCGTCTGCGCCTTGCCATCGCCACTTTTGAGCAACACGCCCAACCGCCGGATAGGCGTACCGGCAGGAACGCCAAAGTAGGTGCGGGGTCTGAGTTTTATCTGCCAGCGGTCGTTGCCGAGGGCAGTCATCAACCCTGGCGTGAAGGGCTTCGAAAAGTCAGTTTGTCCGGCGGGCTGAAACTCAAACGCATTCCCCGTTGCCGTCGAGCCCGCCCCGGCCCACAGGTACACGTCGTTTGTTTTGCCCAGTAATCCAGCCGCCCGGCCGTCCTTTGCCAGTTTCAGGTCGAAGATGAGGGTTATCTCGGCATCGGCGGTTGGGAAGGTAGGTTGGGTCGTAACAACCTGACCCACGGCAGACAGGCATAGCCAGTAGCCAAGCAGTATAGCGTAAAATAATACCCGCATCTTGTTTTTCAGGATAAGTGATTTGTAAAAATAATCAATTTGCGGGCTGGCTTTCGTAAGCTTTCAGGGCCTGATAAACGCGGTGCGTGGGTAGCCCCATGACCGTATAAAACGAGCCATTCAGCCGTTCGATGCCCACCAGACCAATGAAATCCTGCGCCCCGTACGACCCTGCCTTATCGAACGGTTTACAGGTGCGGATGTAGTAGGTAATTTCGTCATCGGTCAATGAGACGAACTGCACGACTGTTTCATCGGTAAAGGAGTGTAAATCCGGATTTCCCTGCTGGTCGGGTGCCAGAATAGCCACGCCCGTTTGAACGCGGTGCGTCCGGCCCGATAGTTGTTGCAGCATTTGCCGGGCTTCGGCTTCGTCCTGCGGCTTGTTCAGGATTTGGCTGTCCACAATTACAACGGTATCCGCACAGAGAACGATTCGATCGTTCAGGTCCGGCAAAAATTGCGCTGCTTTCTGCCGGGCCAGGTATTCGGCTACGGCGTCGACGGGCATTGTTTCGGGAAACAGTTCGTCGGTAGGGCGGGTTTCGATGGTGAACCAAAAACCGGCATCGGTCATGAGTTGTTTCCGGCGGGGCGACCCCGATGCCAGCACTAATGGATAGCGTAACGTGAGCATATATGTAAAAAGGCGAATCACAAAAATAACCCAAACACAGGGTTTTTACGTAGATTAGTCAGCTTTGTCCCTAAACACATGATCATTCGACTCGCTACACCCTCCGACGCCGTTATACTAACCGAACTGGCAATAACGACCATGCGTGAAGCCTTTGGCCCACCCCATAACCCGGCCGATCTGGTGGAGGAATACATTCAGTCAGCCATTACGGTGCCCCTGGTGGAGGCCGAACTAAAAGACCCCCGCGCCACTTTCTTTCTGCTGGAACAGCCGGATAACACGGTTGTTGGTTACGCCAAGCTGCGCCGACATGCCCCGCCCCACCGGATACCGGAGCGAAAAGCCGTTGAAATTCAGCGTATTTATCTGTCAAAAACACAAATTGGCCGGGGGCAGGGGCGAAAGCTGATGGAACACTGCCTCAACTGGGCACGGGAACAGGGGTACCGTGGCTGTTGGCTGGGGGTGTGGGAACGAAATACGAGCGCACTGGCCTTCTACGAAAAAATGGATTTTGTACGATTCGGTTTCCACTATTTCCAGTTTGGCTCGGAGCGGCAGCGGGACTACTGGCTTTGGAAATCGTTAAGCCGATAACCCATTGATTTTTAGTCAATACATTTAATTGGTTTATCCGTAAAAAGCGGGGTGAAACCGTTACCAGTCAGGCAGAAAGGCTGGGTTTATTCGTTACTTAAACCATTTGTTATACGAAGCGTCTAACCAGCGTTCTATTTATCAATGCACCAATTGCGCCCCGCCCGACAACCCAATATACTGCGTCATTTTCTGACGGGGTGGCTGTTGCTGTTTGGGTGCGGTATGGCGGCTGGGCAGGTAGATACCACAAAGGGTTACCTGCCGTCCATTCAGATTGATACGTTGACGTCTGGAGGCACGCTGGATTCTATGGCTACGCTCCGCTCAATGGCCATCAGCGACAGTATTCTGATGCAACGGGACAGTGTTTTCTATACCCGGCTGAAAACCAAAATGTACAAGCACCGGGTAACTCGCCAGATTTATGACGCGCTGTTTCAGGATGTGTACAACAGCCGGGTCAGAACGGGTGAGGTGAACCAGATTGAGGTCAACCCCTTCAAACTTTTTCAGGGACGCATTATCGGCGATATCTACTTCCGCCGACTGGGTGTATTTGGCCAGACGGTGTATGATACCCTGCGAAAACCGAACAACTGGGTTGAGCGGGTGGGAAGCCGTCTGCATACCAACACCCGCGAGCACGTTATCCGCAACTCGTACCTGTTGTTTCAGCAGGGTGATTTGCTGGACCCGGTTGTGCTGCGTGATAATGAACGGTTGCTGCGGAGTACGTCCATTTTTCACGATGCCCGAATTCTGGTTGTGCCCCGTACCGGTAGCCGTCAGTTTGTGGATGTATACGTCATTACACAGGATGTCTGGTCACTGCTACCGAACGGGGGATTTGGTGGTTTAACGAATTTCAGCGTTGGATTCGATCAGGTCAACTTCCGGGGGCTGGGCCATCAGCTTTTCGTGCAGTTTGCCTATTCGGGCACCGACCCACGGCAAACAACCGAATACCAGGCCCGGTATAAAGTGCCGTTTATTGGTAAAACGTTTCTGACAGCCGAGGCCAACAGGCTGTACCTGCGCGATTTAAAACAGACTTCCATTAAGTTATACCGGCCTTTTATAACGCCTAACACCAAGTACGCGGGCTCTGTGGAATGGAACCACACCCAAATCAACAACCGGCTCGTTACCCGCACCGATAGCGTTGTGCTGGTGCCGGTCAGCTATGATTATACGGATGTGTGGGTTGGCCGCTCATTTCGTCTGTTCTACCGCCAGAATGATTCCGAAGAAAAGGGTCGGTCACGTCTTATACTTGCCGCCCGATACACAAACTACGATTACAGAAAACGCCCTGATATAACGGCCGACACCAACCAGATTTATCAGGATAGCCGCACCGTGCTTGCGAGTGTTGGTTTTTCCCGGCGGAAATATACCCGCGATGTACTTATTTATGGCTTCGGCCGCACCGAAGACGTACCGATTGGTGAGTCGGTGGCCGCGGTTGTGGGTATCGACAATGCAGAGCTGGGCCGTCGGATGTACCTGGGAACGAACTTTTCGCAGGGGCGGTACGTCCGGCACGTTGGGTACGTTTATGGGCTGGTTAACCTGGGCGGGTATATCCGCCAGAACAGGATAGAGCAGGGGGTTTTCTCCTTCGAGTCAAATTTCTTTAGCCCGCTCATGAAAACGAAGTGGGGAAATATGCGGCACTTCTTCAACACGCGCTATACAACGGGAGTCAACCGGTTTAGCAATGAATATATCGTGTTGGGTAGCAGTGGTAGTGGCATCAATACCGACGGAATTGGGGTTAACAGTGATGCGCTGCGGGGAACGAGACGGTGGTTTGTCAACTATGAGAATGTGCTTTTCTCCCGGCTTAACCTGATTGGTTTCCGGGTTGCCTTTGTTACGTTTGTCAATCTGGGGCTGGTTAATTTCCCCGACCGGCCACTCCTGAATGGCCCGCTTTATCAGGGCTATGGTCTTGGGTTTCGGCTCCGAAATGAAAACCTGACATTTACCAGTTTTCAGATTCGGCTGGCGTATTATCCCAACATACCTAACAACACAATACCCTTCAGACAATCTTTTGAGGGTGTTCCAACACTACGTTTCCGCGACTTCGATTTATCGGCTCCCCAGATTATTCCGTACCAGTGACAAAAATAAATTAATTGAATGTTGCTACATTAAATGTAATTGTCTTATCTTTGTGGCATGTCTATCGAAACTGACATTAAGCAAAACGCTCCGTTCCGAACGCCGTATCAGCGGGTGATGGTGAATTTGATGTACACCAGTAACTGGATTGCGACGAACCAGACGCAGTTACTGAAACCATCAGGATTGACCCCACAGCAGTATAACGTGCTGCGGATACTGCGCGGGCAGTACCCTAATCCGGTTAAGGTGAGCGACATTACCGAACGCATGCTCGATAAAATGTCGAATGCATCCCGCCTGGTCGATAAGCTCGTACTTAAAAAACTGGTATTACGCACTGAGTGCCCCAGCGACCGCCGGGCAGTTGATGTTGTCATTACCGAAAAAGGGATGGAGTTGCTGAGTAAAATAGACGTTCATTTAGACGAATGGTCTGATAATCAGCGTAAAAAATTGACGGAGGAGGAAGCCATCCATTTAAGTCAATTACTGGACCGGCTTAGGGAATAATTAACAACAATCAATTATCATATAACAATCAATTATTTACAACTGGAATCAATGAAAAAAGTAACACTATTTGCTGCCTTGTTTTTCGCTTCAGTAAGCGCTTTCGCTCAAAACTGGACGCTCGACAAATCCCACTCTAACCTGGCTTTCACCGTAACCCACATGATGCTCTCGGAAGTGGATGGTAAGTTCCAGGATTTTGACGTGAAAATGACCTCGGCAAAACCAGATTTCACCGATGCGCAAATCGACCTGACTGCCGACGTGAACAGCATTTACACCAACCAGGAAAAGCGTGATGGCCACCTGAAAAGTGCCGACTTCTTCGATGCCGCCAAATACCCTACTCTGGCGTTTAAGAGCAAGTCGATTAGTAAAGTATCGGGAAATAAGTACAAGCTGATGGGCGATTTGACGATGCACGGCGTAACAAAACCCGTAACGCTCGATGCCGTAATTACCGGTCCGGTTACCAACCCACAGAACAAGAAGACGCTGGCTGGTTTCAAAGTAAGCGGTGAAGTAAAACGGGCTGATTTCACGCTGGGTAGCGCTCCTGCCGCTGTTGTAAGCGACGAGATCACTATCCGGGCTACCGGCGAACTGGTAAAAGCGAACTAAGCTGTTTTGACCACATAAAAAACCCGGTTTCCTGATGGGAGCCGGGTTTTTATTTTTTATACCGCAATGGTTTTTACCTAACAGAACAACGTGTACCCGCTGAAGTAACGGTAGCACGTAGGGGCTTCCCAGCTGATTTATCAAACAAGCGTCAGGTGAAGGCAGGAAAGTCGTCCATGAAGGTTATTTTGGTAGTGGCATGATCCACGCAGCAGCAATAGTGTACCAGTCCGTTGGAAATAACGATGAACGGAGCCTGATGAACGTGGTTATACCGGGCAATCTGGTCGAAAACGGCTTGGGTAAGCGGGATATGGGGAGCCTTGCACTCGACTACCAGAAAAGGCTGACCCTGCCGGTCGAAGACCACAATATCCGTACGCTTCTGGGTTTTGTTCAGCGTCAGGCTACCCTCGGCCCGAATGAGAGCTTTGGGGTAGGCATAATGCGAAAGCAGCAGATTGACGATGTGTTGCCGGACCCACTCTTCGGGCGACAACCGGACGTACTTCCGGCGTAACAAATCAAAAATGTACGGTTTCCCATCGACTTGCTTAGTTTTGTAGGCAAAGGACGGAAGATTCAGCGCAACCATACCTCAAATATAAAGAGTGAAAGAGTGAATCGGTACACTGAAGCGGAGCGAATTGGTGAATCTTTTGTTCGTTCTTTTACTCGTTCATTCACTCTATACTACTATGAAAACAAAAGAAGAAATCGTCCAGAACTGGTTACCACGCTACACGGGTACGCCCATTGAGCAATTTGGCGAATATATACTGTTGACCAATTTTATCAATTACGTTGACCTGTTCGCCAGGAAATTCGATGTAGAGGTGTTTGGTGTTGGGCGGGCCATGCAAACCGCCACCGCCAACAATATTACTATCATTAACTTTGGTATGGGCAGTGCTATGGCGGCTACCGTTATGGACCTGCTTTCGGCTGTCTCGCCAAAAGCCGTTTTATTTCTGGGAAAGTGCGGGGGACTGAAAAAGACGCAGGTGGGGGATTTGATTCTGCCCATTGCGGCCATTCGGGGCGAAGGAACCAGCAATGACTACATGCGCCCCGAAATTCCGGCCCTGCCTTCTTTCCGCCTGCAACGGGCTGTATCATCGACCATTAAAAAATATGAACTGGATTACTGGACGGGCACCGTTTACACGACTAACCGCCGAATCTGGGAACACGACGAAGCATTTAAGGAGTACCTCGTAGAACTACGGACGATGGCCATCGACATGGAGACGGCAACCATCTTTACGGTTGGCTTCGTGAACTCCATTCCGCATGGTGCCCTGTTGCTGGTATCCGATAACCCTCTGGTTCCGGAAGGGGTAAAAACCGAGGAGAGTGATAAAATCGTTACGACCCAATTCGTAAATATTCACCTGGAAATAGGCATCGACGCCCTGCTCGAACTCGAATCCTCCGGTGATACGGTGAAACACCTCCGCTTCGAGTAAACCGAAAATGGTGTTTAATTGATTCTTTTGGCGACGCAATCAGGCACCATTTTTCACAAAACAGGCTTGGGAAGGCATACACTTCACTTTTCCCAAGTCTGTTTTTTTATTAATTGCAATACTCACTGATTACTTTATAAGCAGGATTGTAGCCAAGTTCACCCGCTTTGGAAAGGTCAAGGCAGCCGCCGTTTTCATCGCCGAGGCTGTGTTTAATTAGCCCCCGAACATAGTACACTTCGCCATAACGGGGGTTCAGTTTAATGGCACTGTTGCAATCCATAATAGCTCCCCGCTGATCGCCCTGTGCTGATTTGATCAGTCCCCGGCTAAAGTAAGCTTCGGCGTATGTTGGGTTAAGCTCAATAGATTTATTCAGGTCAACGATAGCTGATTTCTCATCCCCCTGTTTGCTACGGCTAATGCCCCGGCTAAAGTAAGCTTCGGCCCGTTCATCACCCACATCGTTGATTTTATTGCGTTCTTTCACCAGTTCGCGCAGGTTATCGAGCGTGGCCCGGTTGATGCGTCCGCTATACACAACTTTTGTGTCGCTATTGGTATTGTTCATGCCAATGGCCTGGTTGAAATCCTGAACGGCCCCTTTCTGGTCGCCCAGTTTACTGCGGCAAAATCCCCGACCGTAGTAGGCTTTGTAGTTGTCGCCCCGGAGCGCAATTGACTTGTCGTAGTCGGGTAAGGCTCCTTTGAAGTCTTCCATTTTCGCTTTGGCGAAAGCCCGGTAGAAATAGGCATTAGGATCACTGGCACTGAGTTCGATAGCCTTATTCAGGTCGGTTATCGCGCCGGTAAAATCACTCTGTTCCACTCTTGCTATACCCCGCCCTGTATACGCCTGCGGACGCTTGGGTGTCAGCTCGATTACCCGGGTGAAATCCGGTAGGCTACTGGCGAAGTCGTCCAGCTGCTGTTTGATAGTACCCCGCACATAAAAGGCCTGGGCATTGTTCGGGTCAAGTTCAATCGTCCTGGTGAAATCTACCAGGGCACCCCGGTACTGATCAATACGGGTACGACTGATGCCCCGGTTGTAGTACGGCTGTGGATCATCCGGATTTAGTTCGATAGACCGGCTAAAGTCGAGCAGTGCACCGCGGTGGTCTTCCTGCCTGCTCTTGCTGACGCCCCGGCTCAGGTAAGCTAAGGCATCTTTTGTATTCAGTTCAATAGCCCGGTCGTAGTCCAGAATAGCGCCCCGGTGGTCTTTCAGGTTAGCTTTGGCCAGCCCTCGATTGTAGTAGCTGGACGAATTTTCGGGATTCATGGTAATAGCCATGTTAAACGCCTGTAACGCTCCCGTAAAATCATTGGTTTTTGCCTTCGTAACACCGCTTTCAAAAAAGTCAACGGCAGTCTGTTGAGCAGTGGCAGAAAAAGTGAGATTGGTACACAGAAATAACGTTACCAACGGCAGTACATGTCGCTTCATAAGATAAGTACAAGTGTTTTGGTGAGATTTTTGGCCGTTGAGCGGGCCAAAAGTAGGGTTTAGTTGCCGTTCGGCCAAGTTGGCAAAATGATAAGATTGTGAAAATCACTCTGTAAGTAAACTTTACTGCCAAAATGGGCTGAAAAAATAGCATGTCAGCACTTCTTGATTGATAGAAAGTGTCAATTTGTCGTATAAAGTTGACTTTTATTGGATAATAAAGACAAAATGTCAGTAGTGCGCGTCTACTTAAGGGTTGGTACAGGATTTGACTTTTCACGTACGCTAGTTCAAGCTATGCCCTTTAGGGCAAGACTTTAGTTGCTACTCAATTTTGGTAATTTTGCTTGATGAAGCAGCAACGGTCTGGTAGTCATTCGGTTTATAATTTACAAGTCCATTTGGTGTGGAGTACTAAGTATCGCTACCATGTGCTGACAGGTGATGTACAGTTGCGTTGTCGGGACTTATTGCGGCAGACCTGCAATGTGCTGGACGTGCAGATTCTGAAAGGCGTTGTGAGTAAAGATCATATTCATCTGCACGTATCGTATTCGCCCTCGTTAAGTTTGAGCGATTTAGTCCGGCGGCTAAAAGGCCGCAGTGCGAAGTTGCTTTTGCACGAGTTTCCTGAACTGAAGCGTCGGTATTGGGGCGGTCACTTCTGGGGTGTTGGTTACGGTGCTTGGAGTGTGGGTAGTATCACCGACGAGTTGCTGCAATCGTATTTAGATCATCACAAGGATCATCCTAATGGGGATGAGAATTTCATTCTGGAGTAGGTCACTTAAAGTGGTATACCTTCAGTCGGCTTCAGCCGAAACAAACGAATTCCATTCGTTTTTAAACCTATGGACTTCCAGTCCATAGTCGTTTAGTT
>NZ_KB893283.1:2757-23956 GCF_000374065.1 Spirosoma luteum DSM 19990 | reverse complement strand
TGAGCGTTTTTGGCGCACCATTAAATACGAGCATCTTTACCTAAGAGCGTATGCTGATGGTCAGGAGTTGCACAATGGATTGAAAGAGTATTTTCGGTTTTACAACCAGGATCGGAAGCACCAATCATTAGGCTATCAAACGCCTGCGGTGTGGTATATAAAAGGGGTGGAAAGGGGAGAAAGTGCAATTGTGCTCCCAAACGACTCCAGTTTAAATTGACCCAAAACCTGTCCAAGATTTGGGGAGCACCATAAATATTGTGTAAACCTGCCTAATATAATGAGCAAAAGAACCAACGGGGCTAAGTTACCTTACTTCATATTGTTTGTTGCCGTTAACGGATTGAGCTGCGTGTTCATTCCTTTCCTCTTAGACTACGCTCATAACTTTCTCAACAGTATTATTATTCCCAAAAGCTTGCTCTGGGACACCAACAACCATATGAGAGCAGATAGAAGCGGGTGGTATACGGTTCAATTATTAATGATAATGGCTGAGTTTGTAGGCTTACTTTGGCTTCTCTACCGCTTCAATTGGCAAAGTACTCATAATTGGTTAGTCGAAAAGCGGACGCGGGTTACTCGATCAGTGACGTGGTTGATAGTTGCAGTAGTGGCGATAGTGACGTTGTTTGGGAGAGGTGGTTTTCTTATATGGCTAGTGAAGCATTACGTTAAAAACGTTGTATGATCAAATGTTACGTGAAGCTGTTAAGCAAGGTTAATCTACCAATATTTCATTAACATAATCCGACCTTTTCTCTCCCGCGCGGCGTCCGCCCTTTCCAACGTGCAATCCGGTCTGTTCTCGGCGCTTGTATAGGTGGTTGATCTTGGAATATTCTCTTAACATAAGAACTCCTATACAAGAGGTCTAAGAAAAATACAATTTGCAACAGGGTAAAAAAGGAATTAGCAACTTTAGAAATGCCAGACCAATTGAGTCTGCACACCCAAGCTATAAGAGCGATAATTGCTGTATTGAAACCCATCCGAATTGACTGGTCGCTCCAAGGAGTAGCTGGCCGTTGGCTGTACTAACAACGACAAGCTTGAATTGAAGCGGTAATCTAACCCAACCCCCGCCACGGCATCTGTCCGAATAGGGGCCTCTGTAAAGGTTTTACTCTTTGCAAAAAGGGCACCAGCTGAAAAATAAGGCGACATACGATGCTTAGTTAACCGGTAGTTCATTAGCAGCGGCAACTGCCAGCCTTCACTGGTAAAGGGAACAGTACTGCCCGGTGAAATTTCTAAATAGGCTGTGTTTTTGTAATAGAGTATGCCGGTGGAGACATCCCAATGAGGGCTAAAATGATAGCGGGCACTTAAGCCAAACGAGGAGACTAGATTGTGCTGGTCTATTTGGCTCGGGGTGGTCGATGGGCTGCCAGTTATAGCAAACTCATACGAATACGGATTGTAATTAAACCAGTAGGTAGGAGCTATTGACACTCGGCTTTGAGCGGGTAGGGGTGAAATAGCTGCAACTAACAATCCCAAGGAAAGTAAAAGAGTTTTCATTCATCGAGTGATTTACAAATGAGGATTCCCGTCAATTTAAACGGTTGTAAGGGATAAAAATTACGGTTGAGTCAGCGAGGTACTCCAACCTGCGGTACCCCTGTGGGTTCTTGGCAATTTTAGGGCGTTTTCTGAACGATGATTAGATAAAGACCTTGGTTGACCAAGTGTCGACCAACGGCTCATACGTATATGCCAATCTAGCAGGTTTAGGAATTGTATTTTACCACTAAATAGGATTAAGGATGCTATGCCTCTCCCCTTTTCAATATTTTGTACTTTTCATAGTGATCGTCCATAAAAGGAAACCTTTTCGTGAACGGTTTCAGGCTTTCAAGAAAAGAGTCAGACTACTTATGGGGTTTAGAGAATGTGTTCATTTGGCCAAGGGATTTATTGAACGATTTTTGTGACTGACCAACCTAAAAAGTCTCTCTTCTCCCGGCATAGCAGTGGCGCCCCACCCCGGCCGCTTCTGTCCACTTTTGGCTGACAACGTACAGTTAAATTATTATGGTTAGTGGAACAGCTTTCAGATCCGACCTAGATGGCCCTATTATTAGGCTTTAGTTTAGTATTCTTACCCATAAATTGCTGTGGTTCAAAAGTTATGACTTATCGGACTTAAACGGTTAAGCTGGTCTATAATTTTTAAAACTTGCCGGATTCGTCAAGTGTGCTTCCAAACCTGGCTGCCTACAGATTACTGGTAAATACCTACAATCTTATATTTTGAGCATTTTCTGACACTGATACGAATGAAGCTTATAACCAATTGTTTAAGGCTATAAGCTTCATTATTCGGCGTGTCGTAACTACTTATTTATTATAGGTATGGACGCGCCATTTCATCCGCTTTTGCCAGGTTTTCAGCCCGTTTACGGATGTCTGCTTGTTGTAAGGCGGATCTCAACGTGTCCTTATCCAGATCCTGACAATAGGCAGGCTCACCTGGCTGCTGTCTCCAAGACTCTGAAAGAAAACCGCCATCGATGGCATCGAAACCTATTTCATCAATGAGTTTCATAACCGTTGCTTTTTGCCCCTTATCATCACCTGCGACAGGTAGGGCAATTCGATTGGGACTTCCCGTTGAAACGGCCTTAGAGGCTAAACTTGGGGCAACAATATTGTTAAACGCCTTGATCACTTGATGACCGATCACCTTTGCTACCCATTCACTATCAGTCAACCCTGCCTGGATATCAGTGGTTTGCCCGTCACGGGAAGGATAGTAATTTCCCGCATCCACAATAATGGCTTCAGAAGCCGACAATGTATCGACCGGCAGATTGACAATCGCCTTCTCGGGAATGGCAATAATGACCAGGTCCTTAACACCGGCCGCTTGAGCTGTTGTCACGGGTGTTGCACCGGTTTTCCTAGCAATTTCGCCTAATGATTCTGGTCCGCGCGAATTGGCTACGGAGACCTGATGGCCCAGCGCAGTCAAATAGCCGGCCAGTGTACTCCCAATGTTACCCGATCCTATGATTCCTATTTCCATAATTGATGTAAATTAGTTATGCTGGTTATTTTATTTATTTTAAACACGAGGATCAATGCCAGTCTAAATTCACTACCCATCTGGAATCGAAGCTATCACTGCTTTTGGGCTGCGACACTATTATTCCAGCCCAAACATTACCAATTGACGAAAACATAAACTAATTTATGATTGCATTATGTTTCCAATTTAATCGAGCTTTTATGAAATAGAGTTATTGAAACTAGCTATCCAAAAAATATCTTTATATCATAGATGAATATAAAATACACATTTTAATAAAAGTTAATACTACCAATAAAGCTGTGGTAATGCCATTAATCTTGCCAATTGGTAAATTTACAGTGCTATAATTTAATCGAGCTTGTAAATCTAATGCGAAATTCTTTTTTTGGTAAATTTCATAGCCTATACTTGATACTACTCCTAATCCTGAATAATAGTTAGTTTCCGCTGTATTTTTAGGTTTAAAATCATATAATACAGGAGCATCAGTACCAATTCCAATTCCCTCTAATATCCAAAATTCATCTGTTACCAAATATTGAGAAGAGGCAAAAACACCGCCAAAATCTCTTAACTTTTTTCTATCTGACAAACTATATTCATAAATTGAAACAGCACCATTTATCAAAAAAGCCAATTTTGGATTTATCATATAACCAACTTTCCAACTTAAGGCAAGATTTGTGTGGTTCTGATTTTTTATTGGGAAAATCAAATTTGAATTTGCAAGGCCTGTTGCAAATCCAAATACAAATCCTTTTTTCGATTGTGAAAACCCGCTAATTGATAGAAGAAAAATTGCGAAGGTGAAAAGACTATGTTTCATGATTTTAACTTTAAAAGGTATTTTATATTATTTATGACACTACAGAAATATTAATGCAATTGAGAGTTTTTGAAAAATAATTATACTACAAAGATCCCAGCTATTTTCCTGCGTCGTAAGATCATCTAGGCGCACGACCAACATAACGGAGTGAGTTTGACAAGAACGACAGCTTCGTTGGCTGAGACGGTTTCGTTCACCGTATTTACAGTTGCAAGTTTTTCGGCCATACTGCCTCATGCCCAAAGCACAATGTGAGTATGAGCTTAAGAGGAATGGGCAGTATTTTCATGGTTGCTAGAGCTAATAAGTGAGCAGAAATGAATTTACGCTTAATAACAGGCACAAAGGCGAATAAAAGTTTGTGTCCAGCTGGGAAAATCGGCTACCGCGCACCCGTTTGAATAAGCCAACGTAGCGGAAATCGCCGATGGCCCGCAGTAGAAAAATTCCGGCTAAAAACCAGGGCCCGGATCGAGTTAGCCAATCCGGCACAATGATATTTAGCGGAGTCAACCACCCAATTTTGTACAGGTAGAAAAACGCCATGAAACCGAAAATAAGGGCCACGACAAGGGTGGTAAAACGGCCGGGTTTAATTGCCTTCGCACCGTTTAGTTTCGGGACCGATTCTGCTAAACCCCAGCGCCCGCCAGCGGCCCAGTACACATGGATCAAGCTGATTATTAGCAGCAGTGTAAAATTCAATATGGCTGGTATCATAGTTTACTAGGCTTGTGAACGGTTGAACTAAAGACTGTATTACTTTATGGCTATCGCTCGGTCCAGTGCGTCCCTTTTCACGAACACATCAGTTCGGGGAGTAACTCTTGCGAAATACAGATTCCAGCAGGCGTAACAGATCGGTCTGACTGTTCTTTTAGCCCGGATGCGAAGTGAAATTGCCGCAGGCCCTCGGCTACTCAGAGCATATACAGCACCCCTAAAATGGCTACCAATAACCAAATATTTCGGGGACTTAAAACTTTTCGAGTGAATTCATCGCTTAAACCAACCTACTTACACAGTCCTCATAGTACCTTCCAAAAACTATCCCCCGTTGGCAGATCTATTCTTTTTATATCGTTTCGCTACAAGCAAACTGATGTTCAGCATTCTATTGTAACGTTCCACATCGTTCGAGATATTGACCAAACCATACCCGTAGCGAACATCGAGAGTAAGTGTGGTTTTACTCATAATAAAATTGTATCCAGCACCTGCTTGTACTCCAAAGTCCCACCGGTTGAACTCACTTGCGGATTTACCAAATGAAATTTTTGTTGTCGTTTCAGCTACAGCATCAGATCCATCTGTTTTCAAACGCCCGCCCAAATTATAAGAAACATAAGGGCCTGCATTTAAATACAGGTTATTATAATGCAAACGAGCTAAAATAGGTGCTTCGACAGTATAAAGCCGTAGCGTTGATTTATTGACTGTGAGTTGATTGTTTCGTTCCAGGCTACCACCTTTTATGGCAAAATAAACTTCCGGTACTACTGAAAATATTGGCGTAATGCCTGCCTGGTAGGCTACACCGATTTGGAAGCCTTTAAAATCCTTCTTGTATGGCTTAAAATCGCTGTTCGATTTGCCGTAGTTGAAGTTTGTCGTCAATGAATTGACTGAAACGTTGAATCGGTTTGTCTGTGAAAATGATTTAAATGAAGCGGCCATTAAGAGCGCTGTTACTACTGCTGCTGTTAGTGATTTAATTGTTGAAAGCATGGGAAATTCGTTTTAATTGTTTAAAGATATTTTGATTAAAATTTTGGTTCAATTTCAAAAGCTTCTATGGTATAGTGAATATTGAAACCTTTGGCAATAAGCCAAAAAGCAAGTACCATTTCATAAATAGCAATGGGAAAGACTAATAGTAATTCACCTGTAGAAAACGAATCAATTATACCAAACATCGCTAATAACGATGCAATAAATACTAAGCTGGCTCCTGTTATCCCCAATAACGATAGCTTGTTGGGAACAAGCCCCGTTTTGTAGAATACATAACTATAGATAAACGTATTTATGCCCAACATGAACTTTGAACCAAGGATAAACGTCCAATCATGAAATGCTTTTGCGATTGTACCAACTGCATCGTAAATGCTGGTATCAGCATTGCTGGCTGTTGTATAAGAATAACTAAGCGTTAAGAGAGAAAGAACACTGACAAGCCCAAGAAGAATAAAGACGGTTTCCAGTACCCGGAAACAAAAATAACCCAAGGCCATTTGTTCATTATATCTCTTCAGATAAGGATACAGCATAATAGCGGTTCCACAAGCCGCAATGACTAAAACCATTTCGAACACCGCACCTAATATAATTTGGCTGTAATTAGCTGCACCTTGATGCAGGTAGTCAGTGCTCGTAAGGAGCGGGTCATAGAGTAGTAAACCAATGATAGCTGAAACCGTTGCTACGATGAAAAAACAACCAGTAACAATTGCATTGGATTTATCGGTTCTTCTATTATAAAGGGTAATACTTGTCTTGCCTTCTTCAAAAGAAAGTTCTTTTGCTCGTCTCATTTTTATAAATTTTATGAGTTTGGAATATTTAGGTAGACATCTGGTACTTGAAAATCAGTAGGACAAAAAGCATCGACTAGCCCGCTTCCAATCGGTTGACCGAGATGATCTTCAGATTCAAGTCCCGGATCAGGTTCAGAATACCGTGCAAATGAGCCTGGTCCTTTATCTCTATCTGCATAATGGTCAGATTGTCCTTATACCGGATAGACAGGGCGTCAAAGTGCTTTTCCCATGTGGGGTCAAGGTGTTCCTGAATTATTATTTCGGTCATGCCCTTCGTAGTATTCCGTTAACTGGACTCAAAAGTAGGGGTGGCCTCAAACAAAAAAACCACCCGGGCGGGTGGTTTTAGGGGTGAATTTCACCGAAGTGTGTTCTTGNGGTTACCCGTTGAACTGGATATAGCCATTCAATGGACACCAATAAAACNGCGTATGTTTCGATGAACAGAAGGATAGGTCCTTCGGTAAAAAGCAGGTGTCTAAGTTTAGCTGTTTTCCCAGTTATGCACCAAGCGCTAAATCAACCGCAGTTGCTTTGCTTTTTCCACGGCTTTGCTGCGGCTATCTGTCTTAACCCCCTGAATGGCTGGACAAAATTTAAAAAAAGGTGGTGCGTCCCGGCGGGGAACCGCACTGCGATTAGTCCTTTTAAATTCAGATACCATGAGCAAACTAAGGCGGAGTTTTACTCCCGAAGACTGCTATCCCATCGTCCAAGAAGCAATCCGTGACGGCTATTCTGAGACTTGTCTCAAGTACATCGGCACAGATTTCCATGGGTTATACAAGCGTTGGCGTATAATTTTTATCATATTTCTGACTACGATGGACTACCGAGCAGACCCGGTGAATTAGCCGCATGGGCGGTCCCATTGTTGCGAACGGCGTTCAAAACGAGCATTTTATTCTTGCCTTCACCAACTTTACGTTGATAATAATCTTGAAGCTCACCTTTCACACAAATAGCTGAGTGATATGGTCCTGAATACCCGGACACGAAACTTTTTTAACTTCGTGTACCATGAACCAATCCCAACAACCCAAACGAAAGTATACCGCCGAGTTTAAAGCCGATGTGCTTCGGCTAGTTGCCAATGGGGAACCCATCACGGCCGTAGCTCGTAAGATGGGCATTAGTGATAGCCTGATTCACGCTTGGCGGAAGACCAATGACAAAGCCGGGCCGCCGGTGCGGGGAAAAGAAAACCGATCACAGTCTTCAACAAGAAGTCGAAAGCCTACGCCGGCAACTGCGGCAAACCGAGATTGATCGGACGGCCGAAGCCGCGCGAGATCCTAAAAAAAGCTGTTGCCATTTTCAGCCGACAAACCTGACTATGACTTACCAGTTTATTAGGTCCGAAGAAAGTAATTTCCCCGTACGTCTACTCTGTAAAATGTTGAATGTCAGTAAGACTGCATATTATACATATCGTAATGGAACAACGTTCACTCNGTCAGATAGCGATCTAGCCATGACGACAGCAATCGACAAGATCTTCTGGGGGCCGCCCGTGCGGGAAAACTCCCGACGCTATGGCAGCCGTCGCGTGCTGGAAGCCCTGAAAGAACAGGGCGTAAAGGCTGGTTGGCATCGAGTACGCCGTTTGATGCAAGAGCAGGACTGGCGGGCCATTCAGCCCCGTAGTTTCGTACCCAAAACGACTAACTCCAAGCATGGTTTAACGGCTTGTCCTAACCGCTTAATCAAGTTTGGCAAACCTACTGCACCTAACCAAGTTTGGGTTGGCGATATTACGTATTTGCCTTTGGCAGATGGGAACTGGGCCTATTTAGCCAGTTGGATGGATTTATTTTCTCGTCGTATCGTAGGCTGGTGGGTCGATAAGGCTATGAGAGAGAACTTGATTATCAAGGCTTTCGATCAGGCTCTTGAGCAACGTCGGCCCATGCCAGGTTTGATTGTTCACTCGGATCGGGCAGGGCGGCCTGTGCCGTGGTCAGTATTTCGGCCAACGTTTCCGACAACGATTGGATAAATGGCATTGTCGGCAAAGTATGGCCGAAGCGGATAATCCGTATCAAAATGCCCACGCCGAGTCATTTTGGGTGGGACCGCCCATGCGGTCGATTAAAGGCTGAATTATTAGAGGATGGTTGTTTTATGAGTCTTCAGGATGCCCATGACGAGCTATTTAACTATATTGAAGGCCACCGTGGCGCGGGTATTATAATATTCGCCGGTTACATTCGGGGTTAGGTTACCATTCCCCGATTGATTTTGAAAACCAATTTCACCAAACTGTTTTGTTGAACTCTCAAAAGTAAAGTGTCCGCCTAAACAGGACCACCACTGGGAGCACCATAACCGCAGCTAAAGTGGGAGGAAGCAGAGTTAGTTTATGATACAACCTTTTCAGAAAATCAATCCAGCTAATAGGGGGCTAAAACAAGTTTTTGCTATTTGTTTTCGAGGTGCTGACTTGAACGATCAAAATAGTCTAAGATTTTTCTGGAATATGCATCCTTATGTTCGGATTTCATCATGGATGCATGTTGAGCGTTGGCTACCATCCAAAGTTCGGTCGCTACTGGGCTATGCTCCTTAAATTTCATTCCCATTTCTACGGGAACCCAATCGTCAGATTTGGAATAAATGAGAAGTAACGACGACAGGTGCTTAGCTTCTTTAATGCGCTCAATCATGCGCACTTTTTTCTTATAAGTAGGCAACAGTAGGTTAAACAATTGAAGCATTTTGTAGGATACAGGAAACTGTATCCAAAAATCTTCTAACGTAATGGCCGCACTCTCAACGATGGCGAACCGATAGGGATGGGTGGGATCAGCAAAAGCAATTGTTGCCATTTGTCCACCCAGAGAAATACCATGATAACCAATGGGAATAGCGGGGGTCAATTCGGAGGCTTTGATACCCATGGCCACGATGTCATCAAAATAGGAAAAATTTCCGTGGGTACTTTCGCCAAACCCATTGATGTCGAAAACCACGGTATTAAAACCATGCTCTCTTAATAAATCTGTATAGCCATGCTTAATAAAATAGCCTTTCGCTTCTTTGCCCATGGGGTGACCAAGCACAATCGTGGATTTTTCCTCATTGGTTTTAGATCGGGCAAATAATCCTTGAAGGATGCCACCTGATTTACTCTTTACTGAAAACGGCTCCCATTCCCGTTGCTGTTCAACGGATAAAGGGCTTCTCCACTTGACCATAAAGTTGCCGAAAAAGGGGCGTTTCAGGATTTTGTAAATGAACATGTTGGCTGTATAAATGAAGCTTTATGTGTAAATAAACGGTGTTATTTTGTCAGCAAAACCAAGCCAATGCGAGGCCTGCTGCTTGGATCGCAAATTGAGTTCCATCAGCGAATTTGCGTCAGATTGTCCTTATACGGGATGCCAGGGCATCAAAGTGCTTTTCCCATGTGGGGTCAAGGTGTTCCTGAATTATTATTTTGGTCATGCCCTTCATATCTTAACGAAGGGGAATTTTTAAGCGAATGTCAGCCTGCCTTTTGCCAGACCGCATAGGGTTTTCGCCTTATTTTCTCTTCGGTCTATTAATTTTTCTTAAAATTTTTACCCATAAATTCCATTCGCTATATTTCTTGTCATTTATAAAATGATTTTCTACTTTGTCAAATGCATCTTCAATATATGCATCGTGTAACCACCGAATAACTAATGCCCATTTTATAGTTGCGGAACCCATTGTCGTCATGTTAATTACATGTGAAAGTTCCGTTTTAGTTGTTTCCAACTCTGTTATTGCAAGTTTGTGAAAACCATTAAACCCGATCATGTCAAATTGTAATGTTATAGATTTTCCAGGCTGATATTCTGTTACAAAATATTTTATTGGACCGTGTCTACCTTTTGAACCTACCTGTAACCCCTTCTCAAACTTCATGGCCGGCCATTTATCTGTCGCTAGCATCATATCGTTTTCTGTTGCCAACGTATTAAATAACTTGGCAAGCTCTACTGGTGGTTGTTGAATTTCTCTTTTATGAATATTGATTACTTTCATTTTATTTACCAATTAGAGTGTTATACTCTACTGGAATTTGCACACCTTTGAAATGATTTGTTAGTCCATAAAATATCAGAATTGTAAAGCAAACCCCAAAAAGAAAAATTACTTTTGACTGCCTACTTGGTGATAAACCAAAGAAATATTTTTTCATTTTCTTGTTATGTATACAAGCAATGTGTCCGAAAAATGAGGTTATTGCCAATCCATAATAAGGAACGAAAAACAAGTTAAATGGAAACGAATTTAGGCCTGCTACACCAAAGTAAAAATTTGTGTCAAGATGCAAAAAAAATCGTCCACTCAATACCGCAGTTAAATGAATTATGAAGAAAATTGCTAAATAGAGGCCTGTCCAAATGTGTAGTTTGTCAAAGTTTAAAATTGCTGTTTTTCTATTTGTCTTGAAAAGTACAACACCTGAAAATATTTGAAGAACTACGGCACTCAACAAAATTGTCTCAATAAAAATATTACGATAAAAAACTCGTAATAAATTCATTACTTCTATGTGTTTGTCCGCACCGTATATACTGTAAATGTGATTAAAAAGGTGAAGTCCAACAAATATTGTAATTGTCAGTCCCGATATGTAATGAATTATCTTTATTTTCATAATATTTGTGTATGATATGGGGTCGCTCTTATTTAGTCGTTTATTTTTTATGATTTCTTAAAATATTTTTCTTTTAGAATGATTACATCTATTAAATTAGTCCGTCATGCGTACTAAAAACTGTTTATAAACTAATTCACACAGATACTTATCTCAACACGATTGGAACACTACCTATCTGTTCTTAAATAAAACCTAATCATTTTCTTCCAATAAATTTTTAAGCTTTTGCTTTGTTTCAGGAATTTCCTTGATAGATAGTGCTTTTTTGAAATTTTTTATAGCGTTCATCCTATCTTTTTTTGCAAGATATAAATCGCCCATTGAATCATAACAATTGGCGTTTTCAGGGTAGTTGTCAATATTTAGTTTGAATAGATGTTCTGCCTTATCAAATAGTTTCTGGCTCAACATTCTATAACCTAGATTGTTAGTTTGACTCTCATTTGGCTTTACAACGTATCCCATTTCTTTGGAGATATTTTTGTAATGTTCTATTAACAAAGAGTCCAGTCTAACATTTGGATTATCCAAGTCGCTATCATAAATTTTAAATTTGTAAAAATTAAAAATAAAACGCAGGGCATCGTACTCCCCAACCATTCGGACGGAACTGTGATCGTCGTCTTCATAATATTTGTGTTTAAAACGTAATTCATTATTTTTGCTTTGAGCAATGTATTTAATTAACTTCAAATTACTTCGAATAAGTACAGTATTATCACTCGTGTCTTTTTGAACGGCCAGTGTATCAACTCCTTTTTCCATACGATTAGCTAATCCCATAAACAATGTTTTACCTTTAAAATTTTTATTTTTTAAGATAAGCTCTCCTTCTTTTACAATTCTTTGATCGTCCCACCATAATGCTCCGTCGAGAGAAATATATGCATTAAATAAATTAGGTTGGTGTATTAAAGCGTTTATAACAGTTAAACCTCCAACAGAATGCCCTATAAAAATTTTGTAAGGTGTAGTTGGATAATTAGATTCAACAAAAGGCATCAATTCTGTTTCGACATAAGCCATAAATTTATTGCCTGTGCCAACAAAACCAGGATATTCTTTATCTGTACCTGATGTTAAATCTTTCATCCTGTTAGGATGTATTATCCCAACTATAACCATGGGTGGGCAAAGTCCCACCTCGCTCATATAGTCTGTTATACTAACGACTGTATTAAAGTTTGTCTCTCCATCTAATAAATAGATTACTGGGTAGCCTTCATTGCCAGTAACCTTACTTACATTATTACCTGTGGGAGAATGTATCCAAACATCACGCTGTTGTCCTAATACTTTAGAGGATATACTTTTTTTAAATCCAGTCACAAAACTATTATTCTCCTGTGCTCTGACAAAAAGAATGTGGAAGAACAATATACAACAACACATTAATGTTTTCATAAAACTTCAAGCTTAGATTTGAAATAATTAACACCAATTAAAATCACTTCCTCTGAATAGTAGCTTATTGTTGTGTGAATTAGTCTGTAAAGCTGCCCTGCCTTTAGTATGGCAATGGATTACCTAAAGGCATAGCTATGCCTTGGTATTAAAGCCCTACTCACGGATCAAAACAGAAGGGTGCATTTCACACCTATTTAGCTTAGTAGCGACTAACTGACATCGGCTACTTTGGTACAATCTACAGTTGCGAAGTTTGCCGTTTGGTACTCAAGCCCAATCCAGGAGTTTCTGTAAATGATAGTAAGTAAGTTCCCCTGGACAATTGTCAAACTAAAAGTATAACCGGTACATCAGGTTAGGAAGCAAACCCCTTTGAGTCGTATGACCTATTGAACCAGGCTTATTTGGGTCGTAATATTCGGTCAGCTTGCCTTGCCGATTCGTGACATTATCTAAGTTAAGGAATAGCTCATGTGTAGTTCGGGGCTTGTTCCATTTGTAACTGACCGAGAGCACTAACTTGGAGAGGTCGCCTAAGGAAGTCTCGTACGCTTTTTCATAATCCCAGAACTTATTCTTAGCCGGATCAACCGCTAAATTTCCAGCATTATCTCTTAACAGCGGAATAATAGGTTTGGCGCCACTGAAAAATACTTTCGCATTCAAGCCCAGTACTTGATTCTGCTTTTTTCCCAACTTGACAAATTCTTTTCCAGCTAAGATATTGATTAAATAATGGCCATTGTAAGGTGTGTTTCGCACTTTGCCTTCTAGTGTTTGATAGGTAGAGCTATATAGGGAGCCATTAATTAAATAATAAAAATTATGGTCAAAGAAACGTTCTAGGGTCAGTTCAATCCCATAATTTTTTCCAGTTCCTCCATTTACCAAGGCAACATAGTTAAAATCTGGCCCCTCATTGATAGTAGCAAACGTACTGTTAATCCTATTTTCGACTGGTAACTGGTAGAGAGACTGGTAATACACTTCTGCTTTGGCCACTAACGCCCGGGAGAACCGTTTTTGGTAACCCAGCACAAAATGGTGGGCTTTGAGCAAACCCAGGTTTTTGTTTGGCTCACTTGGTTGTCCATTTTCCGATTCAACTTGGGCAAAATAGTTATGAGCACTTTCCATCGTGCTATGTTTCCCATAACCAGCCTGCAGTGAATTGGTCGGGTTGAGTTGCCAATTCAGGGAAATTCGGGGTTCCAGCGTGCTTTTATGGTTGAGCAGCACATTCATGTTATGAAGCCCCGTCACCATCGTGACTGCTTCATTGAAGCGGTGTTTCCAACTGATATAATTCCGGACAGAACCTACTTTATTTTGAAAGTTAAGTGAATAGGCACGAGTAGAAACATCCTCCTGTATATGGCTTTGACGGTAATCATACTTGACAAGCGAGTATTGAGAGCCGATCTGAATGCTGTTTCGGGCATTTATTTTGTTGTGATAGGTGATGCCACCCCGGTAAGTCGATTTGAGCAAGTGGCTTTGGTAATTAGGGTGCGTGTTTAGCACCGAATCCATTAGGAAGGCCCCAGTACCGTCATATTGTTTTTCGATGCTGGATTCAAATACCTGGTCTTTAATGCCTTCCTGCGAATAAGCCAACGTAGTATGAACATAGCTATTGGTGCTAAGAGGCATCGTATGGGTCAAACCCAGGTTCAGTAAGTTAGATCCTTTTTCCAGGTCTTCCCGAATACCATCGAGCATGGATCGGTCACCTGGCGTTTCCGCAATTTCGGGTTTTACACCTTTTAGGAAAACGCTACTCGAGCCACCCAATCCGAAAAGCGAAAAGGCCCCTGCTTTTAGGGTGGGCAATACGATCTTAAACGCGGCATCCTGAAATTTAGGCGTTCCCTTAACCTTTGTTAAACCCAGGTCGGTTAATAAGGAAATGGTGGAGTAGCGATAATTCACAAGATAAGAGCCTTTATACCCTTTTTTGATCGGTCCTTCAACGGTTAAATCCGTACCCAAAATTCCTACCCCTAAAACAGCTTCCGTTTTTTCATTATTACCGGCTCTAAGTTTTACATCATATACGCCCGATAAAACATCACCATATTCTGGGGCAAAAGCACCCGTGTGAAAATCGGAGGTGGCCAGAATATTATTATTCAGGGTACTTAATCCACCGCCGATAGCACCCTGGTCAGCAAAATGGTTCGGATTGGTGATTTGGATACCTTCCAACCGCCATTGTACATATTTGGGCGAATTACCCCGGACAATAATATCGTTGTTTCCATTGGGGTTGTTAGCTACACCCGCAAAGTTGGCCATGATTAGGGAAGGGTCGTTGAAACCTGCGGCATACCGACTCGTTTCTTCGGGTGAAATGGAACGGGTACTGATCAGGGCCATTTCATTCAGGGCCTGACCTTTTACCTGGTTGGCCCTCACCACGAATTCGGCCAATTTAACCGTCGATTCCTGCAGGCTCAAATTCAGCACCACTTCCTTACCAGAGTTGACGACAATATCCGGGATGGCTTTGGGTTCATAGCCCAGATAGGATACCTGTAAGGTTATCCGTCCGGTAGGAATGTTAGTCAATCTGAACTGGCCATTCAAGTCGGTGGCGGTACCAATCAAGGGCGTAGTCCCCACTACTAGGATGGTTGCTCCAATCAGAGGGGCCTGGCTATCCGAATCGATCAAGGTGCCTCGTACGGTTTGAGACAACGGCTGCGCCTGACCCAAAATGTGATTAAGTATAAGCAACAAGAGAAGGGGTATTAAAAAGATGTGTTTCATGGCACTTTGATTTAAATTTGTTTTGTGAGCCTCCTGCTTTGGCGGAGTAAATGTGACATTGGCCGACAATCCCGGGCATCGACTAGCCCGCTTCCAATCGGTTGACCGAGATGATCTTCAGATTCAAGTCCCGGATCAGGTTCAGAATACCGTGCAAATGAGCCTGGTCCTTTATCTCTATCTGCATAATGGTCAGATTGTCCTTATACCGGATAGACAGGGCGTCAAAGTGCTTTTCCCATGTGGGGTCAAGGTGTTCCTGAATTATTATTTCGGTCATGCCCTTCGTAGTATTCCGTTAACTGGACTCAAAAGTAGGGGTGGCCTCAAACGAAAAAACCACCCGAGCGGGTGGTTTTAGGGGTGATTTTCACCGAAGTGTGTTCTTGGGGTTACCCGTTGAACTGGATATAGCCATTCAATGGACACCAATAAAACGGCGTATGTTTCGATGAACAGAAGGATAGGTCCTTCGGTAAAAAGCAGGTGTCTAAGTTTAGCTGTTTTCCCAGTTATGCACCAAGCGCTAAATCAACCGCAGTTGCTTTGCTTTTTCCACGGCTTTGCTGCGGCTATCCACTTCTAGCTTTACGTAAAGATCCTTTAAGCGGCTTTTAACCGTATTCAAGGATATAAATAGTTTGTCGGCTATTTCCTGGTTAGTCAGATCTCCCGCTAACAATTGGAGAGCTTCTCGGTCGCGGGTAGTCAGTTTAAAATGGGCGGACGGTGATTTTTTTCTTTTTTCAATCGTGTACTTCAGCTTATCAATAAACGGTTGCGGAAGTTTTGATTCTGCAGTTGCCTGCTTTTTGAAAATTTCCTGCAGCAGCGGGTTGATCCTCTCCAGGTAATTGAGATGATACATTAAAATTTCATCGGTGGCCGCATAGCTCAACGATTCGGTTAAGCTGGACAACGCTTTTTCCTTATCGCCGATCGCCAGGAAAACGATGGAAAGGAAAACTTTTGTTTCAATCATGCGCTCAATGCGGCCCTGAGCACTGGCCATCTCATATAGCTGGGACAGCAGCCCATAGGCCTCCTCCATTTTATGCTCCGCCATGAGCAACAGGGCAAAGGCAATGTAGCGGTACTCTTCGAGATACGAAATGGGTTTGCCCGTTTCAACATCATGCATGTCTAAAAAAGCGCGGGCTTTCTCTAACTCATTTTGGCTAACTAGCCAAGTTGCTTTCCAGCCGATATACATAGATTCCAGAAATGGATTGACCTTGTTTTTTTGCAAAATCACTTCCATTTCCTTAATCTTTAGTTCAGCCTCCACCAGATCCCCTTGCCCGTGCAATAACACCGAATAGACGACTAACACCAACACTTTGGATGTCATGTCTGCTTCGTGTATACACAGGCGATAAGCTATTTTAATGTTTTCAGTAGCCTCATCCAGGTCGGCCCAGAAATACTTGATTGCCGCCATGTTGGCAAATAAAACCGCAAAGGTCCAGTCTGTTTTTACCAGAGCAGCGTACCCATTTTCTTTCAGGAATTCTAACAGATCGACGCTCCGTTGATAGGAAACATTGTAGCGTCCCAACCGGCCCTCATTGAAAGCCAGGGCGATGGCAATTGTGGTTATGAGATAAATGTTACCTGACTTTTTACCAAACACTAATGCTTTTTTTAGGGCCACGGTGCTTTCCATCAGGTTTTCATTGGCTAATTGGGCCCTCCCAACCGCATACCATCCCCAACTGAACCATAAAGGATCTTCTTCCGAAAGATTGTCCAGGGCAGTCCGGCAGTAGGCGAGGATAATTTCCGGCTTGCCCATGAATGAATGCTGGTAAGCCAGCGCCACCGCCAGTTTACCGACTAATTTTTTCTGGTCTGGAATAGCTGCCCCGTTTGCTATGTTCTGCCTGGTAAGTTGTTCAGCACTGGCTAAAAACGGGGCGGCTTTTTGAATTTGTCCGGCTGTAATTAATACCCAGGCATAGAATAAACTAAACCTTGGATTCTTTTTAATGAGCTCATCTGGTAATAGGTCACCATATTTTATAATAGAGGTATGGTGACCTTTTTCCCACATGCCTTCGACTAGTTCTTCCAGCAACTCAATGGCTTTACCATAATCCTGTATTTGGAATAGATGCTCAATGGCCAACGGAATCTGTTGGTTCTGCTCAAACCAGACACTAGCTTTGGCATGCAGCTTCATTACTGCAGAGCGTTCTCTTACCAAAAGGCGTTGTTTTAGTAAATCGGCAAACAAGTGATGGTACCGAAACCATTTTCGCTCGGCATCTAATGAAATGATAAACACATTATTCCTCTCCAGCATTTCCAGGACCGTTTGACTATCCTGACGATCCAAAACGGCATCGCAAAGCGGACCGGACAATTGTTCTAATAGGGACGTTTGCAGTAAAAACTCTTTGGTTTCGGGAGTTTGTATTTTTAGAACCTCTTCAATGAGGTAATCCATAATATACCGGTTGTTCCCCTTAAAAGCCTGTATAAAGGCAGAGCTATCTTCTCGCCCCTGCAGGGCCAGGGCAATGAGTTGCAAACCAGCAATCCACCCCTCTGTTTTAATAGTAAGGGATTGTACATCCTCCTGATTTAGCTTTAATTTAAGCGTCCGGTTAAACAGAAAATGGATCTCATTAGCCGAAAAACTAAGGTCAGTTGCCCTTAATTCGACCAACTGGTGTTGACTTCTAAGTTTAGCAATGGGTAAATTGGGATCGGCCCGGGTGAGGATAACCAGGTGAATAGTAGGGGGTATAAATTCGATAAAATAGGTAAATAGGGTTAAAACTTCCCGATTAGTAATGATATGAAAATCGTCCAGTACCACTAAAAAATGCTTCGGAAACGAAATCAATTCATTAATTAATACCTGGATAATGGATTCCGGACTTATCTGGCTGGGAGAATGAAGCAGTTTCAGCGCATTTTCGCCAAATTTTGGGTAGAGCCCTTGAATGGCGGTAATCATATAACTTAAAAATTCGGCCGCATCATTATCGCTGGTATCGATAGAATACCAGGCCGCAGGAATCTTTTGCTGAATGATCCAATCACTCACCAGGGTTGTTTTGCCAAATCCAGCTGGTGCAGAAATGAGCATTAGCTTAGTTTTCAGGCCAGTAGCTAGCTTCTCAAAAAGCTCCGTGCGATGAACGGTTTGGATACCAGGTGGAGAAATATGAAGTTTTGTTAACAACACCTTGTTTTCTCCGCTACGGTTCATACTAGTAACAGGAAACACATCACTAGTTTTGTTTGGCAGCGACCTTGTCCCCTTTAGTTCGGTGGGTTCTGGCACCTTGATGCCCTCATTGGTGATGGCAAAAACTTCCACCGCATCGGCTATATTATCGGCTATATTCTTCAACGCAAAGTGGCCTAACGAGGTGGTTGAAATCGTGGTGTGATTCTTTAGTTCATCATTTAGTTTGCCCGATACTAGAATACACCCTGCCACCCCAAGACTCTCAATACGGGAGGCAACATTCACCCCATCGCCATACACTTCTGATTTGTCAAACACAATATCCCCCAAGTGCAAGCCAATGCGCAGGGCCACCGGCTCGTCTTCCTGCAAGCGTCTTTGAATGTCAATAGCACAATGAACTGCATCGACGGCACTTTTAAACACACTTAAGACTCCATCGCCATAATACTGGATGATCTTTCCCTGATGTAGTTTGTGCTGTTGCTGGAATACCTCCCGGTGTCTGGCTCTTACAGTTGAGGCCAGCTTTTCATCTCGCTGCATCAAGGCCGTATTACCCACAAGGTCAGCAAACATGACCGCAGCTAATTGACGCACTTTCTTTTCGTTCATGGCATATTCCTTTAACGGCCGTAGCCCCAAGCTAAGCCATGCGTTAAGACGTTACGGTTAAAGATTTGGGCTTTGCCCCGGCCTGGGCACAAGGTATCGAAAGATATCGACTATTAGAATAGGCCTAAGTCTCTGAAAGGTAGGATGATGCAGTTGGTCAATAGCTTCCAGGCTGGTATTGAATGAAAATCTCTGTTCTAAACAAACCAAAACGGTCTGAGGGTTAATTACCAACCCTTGTAGGGCAATATTTCTTTTAATGTCCTCTCAACATACTGGTGATTGTTTCGCTAAATTCCGTTGATGATATGTAAAGTCAAAAGTCAGCCATTATCTGCCAATCACTCCAATTTTCAAAGAACAGCAACTAGGGGTTTCCTGAACGATTTTTGAAAGGCGTCAATACTAGACCTAAATTATTATTTTACAAATACTTACATTGTTCATTTAATAAAGTACAGATGGCTTTAATTGGACGAATTGATATGGTTATATAACCAATAAGCGGAAGCTGATCGCTAAAAAAATAGGGTAGATTAAAGAAGTTGGCTTTAATAAAAGCCATCGGCCTCACACTTCTTGTGATAAATGGACTTTTAAACATCTCTGATCGCAAAGGCATTTACTGATGTAATGAAGTTTCAATCCTACTTTCACTGGATCAACATCATGAATCTGGTACGGATACTAATTGTCGTCATGGAACCTGCGTGTTTCAATCCTTCTTACGCTGGATCAGCCTCTGAAATGCTACGCCAAACTGCCCACCGACTTCGGCCATTTTCATGTTTCAATCCTTTTTGTATTGGGACAGCCTCTAGAATGGCGTACCCCTCGCTGACAATGAGGTAGAGTCGGAGTTTTAATCCTTCTTGTGATGAATTAGTCTCTGGAATGAGCCGCAGCTGTTCAGCCAGCTCCCACTGAATCAGTTTCAATCCTACTTGTGATGGATTAGCCTCTGGAATTATTATCTCATCAAAACCTTACGCTTACCAGCTATGTGTTTCAATCCTTCTTGTAATGGATTAGCCTCTGGAATTTATTTTACCTCCCACGACGCCCGGCCCGACGAGATGTTTCAATCCTTCTTGTGATGGATTAGCCTCTGGAATATTGCCGGTAGTTTCGGCGGGGGTGGGGTAATCGGGTGTTTCAATCCTTCTTGTGATGGATTAGCCTCTGGAATTCATAGGCAAATGGCGGACGGACACCTTAACAAGTGGTTTCAATCCTACTTGTGATGGATTAGCCTCTGGAATCCCTGGTGCTGTGCCCGTTGGCCGCGTGGTTGATTGGTTTCAATCCTTCTTGTGATGGATTAGCCTCTGGAATATAAGTTAGACTATGCCACGCAGCAGGAGGTGGATACGGGGTTTCAATCCTTCTTGTGATGGATTAGCCTCTGGAATCCACTTTAACGGGTGCCTGTTTACCGTTCTTCTCCTGGTTTCAATCCTTCTTGTGATGGATTAGCCTCTGGAATTCCGCGTGGCTGGTTCATTGGATCAGTCGTTTTCAGGGTTTCAATCCTTCTTGTGATGGATTAGCCTCTGGAATGCTGATTTTTGATGCCCTGGTTTTGGCTCGAATTAGTTTCAATCCTTCTTGTGATGGATTAGCCTCTGGAATTCCGCGTGGCTGGTTCATTGGATCAGTCGTTTTCAGGGTTTCAATCCTTCTTGTGATGGATTAGCCTCTGGAATGCTGATTTTTGATGCCCTGGTTTTGGCTCGAATTAGTTTCAATCCTTCTTGTGATGGATTAGCCTCTGGAATTCCGCGTGGCTGGTTCATTGGATCAGTCGTTTTCAGGGTTTCAATCCTTCTTGTGATGGATTAGCCTCTGGAATGCTGATTTTTGATGCCCTGGTTTTGGCTCGAATTAGTTTCAATCCTTCTTGTGATGGATTAGCCTCTGGAATGGGCGTATAGTGCCGGGAATATAGATGCTGATTGATTGGTTTCAATCCTTCTTGTGATGGATTAGCCTCTGGAATTATATATCGTGGGCTTTGGCAAACCGGATGCACTTGTTGTTTCAATCCTTCTTGTGATGGATTAGCCTCTGGAATACAGAATCCACTACTGTAGCGGGTCCGGTGGTAATGGGTTTCAATCCTTCTTGTGATGGATTAGCCTCTGGAATCGAACGTTTCACG
>NZ_KB893283.1:0-644 GCF_000374065.1 Spirosoma luteum DSM 19990 | reverse complement strand
GTTTCAATCCTTCTTGTGATGGATTAGCCTCTGGAATGGCAATGGCGGGTATCTTCTATGATTTCGTAACCAAGTCCGTTTCAATCCTTCTTGTGATGGATTAGCCTCTGGAATAAGCCGCTACCGATATGGTAGTGATTACCTTCACCGGTTTCAATCCTTCTTGTGATGGATTAGCCTCTGGAATGGCTGATGGGCTTACTTTGGCAGCAGACTGGTAATGGGTTTCAATCCTTCTTGTGATGGATTAGCCTCTGGAATTCTGGAAACCAGCGGCCTTGCCTTTCTGGAAACCAAGTTTCAATCCTTCTTGTGATGGATTAGCCTCTGGAATGAAGTCCACCTCCCCCGATTCCTCTAAATAGGCTAAGTTTCAATCCTTCTTGTGATGGATTAGCCTCTGGAATTTGAATTGATTCCACCAATTTTCGTTAGCGTCGCAAGTTTCAATCCTTCTTGTGATGGATTAGCCTCTGGAATTGTCAGGGCCGTCGGTAACGGGCAGACATACGGGTGTTTCAATCCTTCTTGTGATGGATTAGCCTCTGGAATATTGTCGCTAGTGCCGCAGGTAGTGGGCAGATGAACGGATGTTTCAATCCTTCTTGTGATGGATTAGCCTCTGGAATTCATCAAGTTCATTT
>NZ_KB893282.1 GCF_000374065.1 Spirosoma luteum DSM 19990 | reverse complement strand
GGACTTAAATGTGGTATTCCGCAATGGTATCAACATGAGGGCTTTGCCAAAAACCTGAAAACGGCTCATTGGCTTTTTTCTTTTTGCGGATGGAAAAGCCAGCATTCACCTTATCCAGCACTAAGCTATGAAGTAGAAGAAGGGGAATTAAATGAGGATTATTACATACCCTGTGACCTAACCGAACAATGGGTACTTGGCTCTTGCTTGTACCTAAATTAACCACCCCAATCGGTGTAAATTGGTATATCATTACCAAAAATAGTCGTTTAGTCAGAAGACTAAACGACTATTCGGGAAATCGGGTATGTGCATTCTTAAGGCGTAATCAGTTCGAGCGACCCATCGGCCCCGCGTTTCAGTTCGCGTACTTTTACGTTACGCAGGTGCGTTTTGCCGGACAGTTCCACATCGTGGTAGAAGATGTACCATTTCCCGTTGAACTCCACGATGGAGTGGTGGGTAGTCCAGCCGGTTACGGGTTTCATGAACGTACCCTGGTAAGTGAACGGACCATACGGCGATTTGCTGGTGGCATAGGCTAGAAAATGCGTGTCGCCGGTTGAGTACGAGAAGTAGTAGGTATCCTTATACTTGTGCATCCAGGCCCCTTCAAAAAAGCGCCGGTCGTGGTCGCCACCCAGCAGGGCTTTACCCGCCGAATCAACAATCTGGATGTCTTTAACCGGCCCATCGAAAGTGAGCATGTCATTGCTCATCAGGGCTACTTTGGGGCTTAAAGCGGCTTCTTTGTCTTTCTTCAAATCGGTTTTCAGGCTCTTGTCATACTTGCCGGTATGCCAGCGTTGTAACTGCCCACCCCAGATACCACCAAAGTACATATACGTTTTGCCGTCGGTATCGGTGAAAACAGCCGGGTCGATGCTGAAACTGCCCGGTATGGGGGCGGGTTCGGCCTTGAACGGCCCCGTTGGTGATTTGCTGGTGGCAACGCCCATCCGGAACACATCCTCCTTATCCTTAACCGGGAAATACAGGTAGTACGTACCATCTTTGTAAGCCGCGTCGGGTGCCCACATCTGACGGCCCGCCCAAGGTACATCCTTAATATCCAGCGCCACCCCATGGTCTACGACCCTGGCATCAATGTTATCCATCGAAAGAACATGGTAATCCTGCATGTTGAAATGCCCGCCTTCATCATCTTCCGGTACCTTGGCGTCAATATCATGGGATGGATAAATGTAAATTTTACCGTTGAATACGTGGGCCGATGGGTCAGCTGTGTAAATAACGGAAACCAGGGGCTTGGGATTTGTCAGGTCGCGCGGGGTAGTCGTGGTGTCCTGAGCGGTCTCCGTGCTCTGCGTAGTTTCAGTAGTCTGTGTAGTCGAGCTTTGGCAGGCACTGAGCTGGATGCCAACGCTACAAACAACGACGGCGAAAAGGGGGGCTTTCTTTAGTACGAACATAGGATAAGGGTTGTTGCCTATTGAATAAGTGTCAAAGTTACAACCTATCGATTATAATGCCATTCCGTATGAAAAATTACTCCTTTTATGACTCTCCAAGTGTTGTGATCAGTCATTCGTTATAGCCTGCTGATCAGCCTACTGGCATTTTTTCCTACTGCTTTTGCCCAGCCCACGCCGATACTACTCCATTGGCAACGATAAGGCTTGACCGCACTGTTAATCGTCGACGAAAAACCCCTCCTGCTATTGGGTGATGAACGGGGTAACTCCAGTGTGTCGGACATGGATTGGCATTTTGCAACTCGACGTAGGCCAGTGTATTGATGGCAACTGGAAACCCGGCCGACGCTCAAAATCATCAGGGGCGGTATATCCGCATTCCCGTTGGGGAATATGGCACCCAGAAACTGACGCTGTAGCAGTATTGATTGCTTACGAATTATCCGTTTTATGCACTCAGGCGTCAACCGGTTCCTGATACCCCTTGATTAATTGACTGGCAGTCAAAACGGGCATCGCATACGTAACACCTTCTGAATTAGCAAACTCTACCAGATAACTGGCGTCATCAAACGTTTCTACCACAGTCCCCAGGCTACCTTTTCTGAGTTTTTCAACGGGCAAATCGGTCGATACTACGACTGTATCCAATAAACTGAAGGCTTTCATACTACTTACCTGTTTTCTATCTAAACCTTACGTCTTTCTTTTCTTCTTACGGGCCGATGGAAACAGTACGTTATTCAGGATGAGCCGGTAGCCGGGCGAGTGCGGGTGCAGGTTTAGGTCGGTGGGGCTGCGGAAACCGCCCCCCCGGGTACCTTCCGGGTCGTGCCCACCGTAGAACGTCCACTGCCCCCGGCCCATTTCGCCGTAGAGGTAGCGGTCCGACGATTCGCTTTCGCCCATCACCAGGCTGCTCGCCTTAACCGCCCCTTTCCGGAAAGCCGTTGTCTGGCCAAAGAACTCCTTGATAATTGGCTCGTGGTTTTGCGTCAGCATGGCCGGAATGACATCCCACTTGGCCGAAAAGTTGAACAACTGAAAAAACCCTGTCGACTGGTTATACCCGCGCCCGCCCGCCGAATTGATGTCGGAAAAAGTGGAGTAGCCCCGGTAACCGTTGTCGCCCTCCAGGGTGAAATTGCCGAAAGCGAACGTTTTGGTAAAGTCGAGTTTACTCTGCGCGTCGGAGTCAACATCGTCGCCGTCGTAGCTGCTACCAACGATATCGAGGCCTTCGGCCGCCAGCGCAATATCGAGGGTCTCGGCCGCCGAGCACATGGCAAACAGGTATCCCCCGCCGGAACAGAACTCCTTGATGCCTTTGGCAACGGCCAGTTTCATCTGCGACACCTTCGCAAAACCGTACTTATGCGCAATACCTTCCTGCGCCTTGATGTCGGCCAGCGATTGCCGGTGAATGTTGCGGCCATACTGCCCCGTAAAATCCTCATGGTGTAAGTGCAGCCAGTCGTATTTTGGCAGGTCACCTTTCAGGATTTCCTCGTCGTACACCAGTTCGTAGGGTATTTCGGCGTAGGTGAGGACCAGCAACACCGCATCCGTATTTTCAAACTCCGCCGGGCCGACTTTTATGGGTGAATACACAACAATTTTAGCCGCTTTATGGAGCGTAACTACATCCATGTTAAGGTCAGGATTGGCCAGTTGCTGCTTGATGGAGGCCGCTCTGGAATCCGAAATGGTCTCAAACGAAACACCCCGAACACGGCACTCCGTTTCGATAGCGGCTGTCTGTTTCATCAGGAAGCTCCCGCCCCGGTAGTTGAGCAGCCAGTCTATTTCCTGGTCTTCTTTCAGAATTTTATAGGCAATGCCATACGCTTTGAGGTGATTACTCTGCTGGTCGTCCATCGGAATCAGGATGGAATTGGCCCGGCTTAGGGTTGTGCCGATAATACTTATCAGCAGCAAAAGCAGAAAAGTGCGGTACTGTTTCATAGCGTTTGTATTTTTGAAACAAAGACGGTTTACCAGGCAGGGATTTTAGCATCAGTGGCCCGTTATGAACAGGATACCGAACACGTTTCATCAGCAACCTCAACTCTTTATGTTTTACCGTTACGGTATTCTCTCCATCGCCAGTCTGCTAACCTTTATGTCGTGTAGCCATCGTTCCGTACCAACCACCCAGCCCGTTGTGGAAACGGGGGTATCGCAAACGCTGGCGAAGGACCGGAAACAAACCCTCAGCCAGCTAAGCTATGCACTAAAGTTCGACATTCCGGCGCAGAAAAACCAGCCTATTTCAGCCAGCGAACTAATCACGTTTAACTGGCAAAAAAACAATGCCCCCCTCCAGCTCGATTTTAAGGAAGAAGCCACTCATATTCAGTCGATTTCGATTAACGAAACGTCCATTCCTATTGTTTTTGAGCGGGAACATTTGCGCATTCCTGCGGCATCGCTGAAAGCCGGGACCAACCGCGTTTTCATTCAGTTTACGGCGGGTAACCTGTCCTTAAACCGTAACGATGAATACCTCTACACATTGCTCGTTCCAGACCGCGCCCGTACGGTTTTCCCCTGCTTCGACCAGCCCGATTTAAAAGCTACGTTTCAGGTTTCTCTAACCATTCCGGCCCAGTGGGAGGCCATTACGAATGCACCCGTTCGGGATTCATCTATCGCCGGGGAGCGAAAAACGGTCAATTTTCAGCCGTCCGACCTAATTCCTACTTACTTATTCTCCTTCGTAGCGGGCAAGTTCACGCCGGTCACCCGCACCCTACAGGGCCGTTCCATGACGCTACTCCACCGCGAAACGGACACGACAAAGATTCGGCTGAGCCTCGACCCAATTTTCACCTACCATGCCGATGCCATCCGGTTTATGGAGGAGTACACCCAGATTCCATTCCCATTTCAGAAATTAGATTTTGCCGCCATCCCCGATTTTCAGTACGGCGGCATGGAGCACGTGGGTGCCATCGATTACAAATCATCAGCCCTGTTTTTAGACAACGGTGCCACCCGCGACCAGCGTTTGTCCCGCACCCACGTAATTGCCCATGAAACGGCGCACATGTGGTTTGGCGATATGGTCACCATGCGCTGGTTTGAGGATGTGTGGCTGAAGGAAGTATTTGCCAATTTCATGGCCGACAAAGTCATGGAGGTATCCTCACCCGATGCTAATTACGACCTTCAGTTTGTGGTCGATCATTTTCCGGCGGCCTACGCGGTTGACCGTACGCAGGGAGCCAATCCCATTGGACAACCGCTGATCAATTTGCAGGAAGCGGGAAGTCTCTACGGCGGCATCATCTACCACAAGGCTCCCATAATGATGCGGCAGCTGGAGCGGTTAATGGGCAAACCAGCCCTGCGCGATGGTCTGCGGGAATACCTCAAAAAATATACGTTCAGTAATGCCTCCTGGACCGACCTAGTTACCATTTTGGACGCCTATACCCCTGCCGATTTACTGGCCTGGAATAACGTGTGGGTGAAGGAAACCGGGCGTCCCGTGTTCACGTATCAACTCGACAAACAGAACGGCAAAATCAGCCGATTCTCAATTTCGCAACGGGGCGAAGATGGCTCAGAGCGGTTGTGGCCGCAGGGCTTCGAGGTAGCACTGGTCTATCCTGACCGGGTAGAAGAAATGACCGTGAACATGAATCAGGCGCAGGTCGACCTGACCGAAGCCGTTGGAAAAACGGCCCCTTCGTTCATGGTCTTTAATTCGTCGGGACAGGGATACGGGCTGTTTCCGGTCGATACGGCCATGATTCCACAACTGACTACCATAAAGAACCCGGTGACCCGGGCGGCTGCTTACATCAATCTGTACGAAACAATGCTGACCGGCCAGACCAGTCCAGTTTTGCTTAGCAACGTGTACAAAAACCTGTTGGCGAAGGAACCGGAAGAGTTGAATGTACGGCTGCTAACAACTGAGTTGTCCGACATGGTGTGGGATTTTACGCGACCCGAAAACCGCCCCGCCCTGGCCGCTTCCATTGAACAGGCTGCCTGGCAGGCCATGAAGCCCAATACGCCGGAAGGCGTATCCAACCAGACTTCGGCCCAAAAAGGCATCCGTAAACTTCTGTTCCGGCTCTATCAGTCGGTTGCCCTCAGCCGCGACGCGCAGGATTGGCTTTACCAAATCTGGCAGGAGCAGAAAGCACCGGATGGAGTTACGCTGACCGAAGATGATTATACCTCGCTGGCCCTCGCCCTGGCCGTACGGGATTACCCCGCTGAAGGCATTCTACAAACGCAACTGGCCCGCATCAAGAACCCCGACCGGCAGAAACGGCTCCAATTCATGATGCCCGCCCTGTCCAGCAGCGTCGACGAACGAAACGCATTTTTTGCCTCGCTGGCCACCGAAGCAAACCGGGAGCACGAAGCGTGGGTAACGGCCGCGCTGGGTTATCTACACCATCCCCTCCGCGCCAAAACGTCGGTCAGCTACCTGCCCAAAAGTCTGGATCTGTTAGAAGAAATTCAGCGCACGGGCGATATTTTCTTCCCCGAATCCTGGCTTCGTTCCACCCTATCCGGCTACCAGACTCCCGAAGTAGCCCAACTGGTCCGCACCTTTTTGACCGACCACCCAGCCTACAACGCCCGCCTGCGCGCCAAGCTATTACAAGCCGCCGACGGCACCTTCCGGGCCAGCACCTTGCTGTATCCGTAGGAGGTAAAACTCATGAATCTAACAACTCATTGATCAGCAGGTGAGGTAGGTAGCTATGTCAGTCTATGGCTTTGCTTAACGTCGCAAGACTGTGCAGTGAACGGATGCGCCAAATAAAACACGTTACTCTTGAAATGGCCCGCATGGAAACCAAAACGTTGCCACGTAAAAACCGACTTGGGTTTGTATAATAGTTCACAGAAGTGGGCCCTTCTGAGCAGTATCATTGTGGTTCAGGCCAGCCACGAGCCTGACGGTAAGCGCAGCGATTAGACCCGCTTTTTTCAGAGGGCAAACGGCGGGTTCGGGTTAGAAGCGCGGTCCAAAACAGGAACACTATTCGTTGGCAGCAAGGAGTTAAATGCGTTTGACCTGCCACAAAAAGAACCCCCTACCCTGCCTTTTGTCTTCCCATGACTGCATCTCATAGTCTGCGGCCAACCGGCCGGGGGACTCCCCACCTGCTTCCTTTATTTTTTTTGGTGCGTTCTGTTAACCATCCTGGACTTCCTGCGATACACAGGCATATCAGGTAGTTTGCCTGATGTCAATGGCTAAACACATGTTAACCGCCCCGACCATGAAAACCAACTGTTTACTCCTAATGCTACTCTTTTGCTGTAGCCTGCCACTTTTTGCCCAGATACGCATCACGGAATTCATGTATTCATCGAACAACGCAGGTCCAACTGGTCCCGCAACTGGTCCCGGTGAATTTGTTGAACTGACCAACGTAGGTACTACATCCGTCAATCTGACAGGATGGAGTTTCGACGATAATAGCCGAATAGCCGGTTCGTTTCTCATAGGGGTTTTGGGGACCTTACAGCCGGGTGAGTCGGCTATTATTACGGACGCCACAGAAGCGAATTTTCGTGCCTTTTGGGCCTTAGCGCCTTCGCTGAAGATCCTGGGGAGCAACACCCAAAACTTGGGTCGAAGCGATGAAATAAATATCTTCGATGGGTCAGGTATGCTGGTTGATCGATTGACGTTCGATGATCAGGGTATACCGAATAGCCCTAGAACTCAATATGTAAGTGCCTGGGCAACGTCCGACAATTTAGGCACAAACAGGATTGCCACTTGGGTGCCATCACGGCTTGGGGATGCCCTAAATTCGAAGACGGCTTCGACGGGTGATATTGGTAATCCAGGGCACTACTTTGTAACGCCGGTTTGCACCAATCCTCCTACCATTCAGGTAGCTACTACAACGACTAAATTTATTAGTTTGACGGCTGGCTTCGCTTATGTGAGTGGCGTGATGGGCGACCCTACTGATCCGGCCAGTACGCTTGGGATTGACTTCCTGATCGCCGATTCCGATACGGATGTTAACAGCCTGACCGTTACGGCCACCAGCAATAATACCAACGTTAGCCTGATCCTTGCGGGAACGGGGGCTACCCGTACCCTGAAAATTACGCCAACCGCCGTCGGCTACGCAGTCGTAACGGTGACCGTTTCCGATGGAAACTGCACCGCAACCTACGTACTAAACTACGCTGGGTCGGCCGCTTCGGTCAACCAGACTAGTACGCGCTTTCATACCGGCAGCAGTGATGCCTCAACAGCGGTGCCGGTGGACGGGACTTACGTGCTGGTTGCCGACGATGAGGGCCAGACACTTCGACTCTACGACCGCGCCAACTCCGGTTTGCCCCTGGCTAGCTTTGATTTCACAACGTCTTTACAGCTCACGGACCAGAACAGCAGTGGCGTTACGCGTGAGGTCGATATTGAAGCGTCCATTCGGCAGAATAACCGCATTTTTTGGTTTGGTTCGCAAAGCAATAACGATAGTGGCGAAGACCGGCCTAACCGAAACCGTGTTTTTGCTACGGATATAACGGGTAGCGGAGCCAGTACCAGCCTGGCCTACGCTGGGCGATACGACGCCCTGAAAACCGACATTATTAACTGGGACGCAACCAATGGTCACGGCAAAGGTGCCAACTATTATGGCCTGCAGGCCAGTACCGCTACCGGGGTAAGTTCCAAAATTATGGCAGGCTACAACATAGAAGGAGCCGAACTGGCTCCCGATGGCACAACGGCCTATATCGCTTTTCGGGCTCCGCAAGTACTACCCGCCAATCGTCAGAAAGCCCTGATCATTCCAGTCACGAATCTGGCCAGTTTGGTAACCAGTCCGTCGGGTTCCGTTTCGGCTACATTTGGTGCTCCGATTGAACTGGATTTGGGTGGTCGCGGCATCCGCGAGATTCGCAAAAACACCGCCAATCAGTACGTTATTATTGCTGGCCCGGCTGGAGAAACGGGTGTGGCACCAAATAATTTCAGACTGTATACCTGGACGGGCAATGCCAGCGATAAACCCGTGGAGCGAACCGCCGACCTGACCGCTCTAATGGCAAACGGCTCTTTTGAGTCGATTGTCGAGGTTCCCAATCCGCTGACAAACGGCAGCCCGCTGCAATTTCTGGTAGACAATGGAGATGCGGACTACTATAACGATGGAAAAAGTGCCAGTAAGCTAGAGCAAAACACGTTGAAGAAGTTTCGCTCGGATTTGGTTACGCTCGGTGCGCCGGTCAATACGGCCCCGACGGTGGCCAGTGCTATCCCCAACCAGACGGGCCGGATAAACCAGCCTTTCAGCTACACGGTCTTAGCCAGCACCTTTACCGATGCCGAAACACCCAATGCCCTGACCTTGACCGTCGCTGGCTTGCCCACCGGCCTGTCTTTTGCCAGTGGGATCATCAGCGGTACGCCCAGCGCATCGGGTGTTTCAACCTTGACCGTAACGGCTACTGACCCCGGCGGTTTGTCGGTCAGCACTCCGTTTGCCATTACGGTGAATCCGGCAACCATTTTAAGCGTAGGAACACCGACCTATAATTGCCTAAGCCGTGAACTGACTATCAATACTACAGCGGGCGACGGGTCACTGATTGAGTACCAGATCGAGGGCGTGGCACCCGCTCCTGACTGGACGGACAACAGCACCTTTGTGTTACCCGCATCGATGCGATTCAGCCCGTCGCTGACCCTGATGGCCCGGCAAAGTGAACGGGAGTTTACCGTCGCGTTTAGCCCGAAGAACTACTGTGCGCTCGTTATACTAAAGCCGACATACGATTGCCGAAGCGGCCTCCTCACCATCAATACCACCAGGGGTACGGGCGCTCCCATTGAGTATAAGATTGCGGGGATCGCGAGTTTTAATCTCAATCAGACCGTGGTAATTCCCCTGTGGATTCGTACCGATGCCAATCGGTTACCCCTGATACTGACCGCCCGGCAGAGTGGCCAGGAAACGACCTACGAGTTCAATACGCTGGACGAATGCCCCGTGGCTGCGGGCAAACTTGAGCTGGTAGCGCCAGCGTACAACTGTGGCACGGGAGCCCTTAAAATCAACACCCGGGGCGGCAATACGACCCCGGTTGAGTACATGATTTCGGGCGTTACGACGAAATGGTCCGCCAACGCTACTTTTAGCGTACCGGCATCAACGCGTAAAAGTGGAGCCTCCCTGACGCTTTTGGTTCGTCAGAGCGGAGTCATTACCAGTGCCGAGTTTGACCTGGGCGATTTTTGTTACTCCACTACCTTGCTGGAAGTCATCACCCCGGCCTATAGCTGTTCTGACGGGACGGGTACTATCAAAGTCCAGGGTGGCAATAACACCGCTATCGAGTACAGCATTCCGGGGGTGCGCAACTGGGCTACCAGTCCCAAATTTACCCTGCCGCTCTGGATTCGCACGGATGAAATGAGTGATCCGTTGATGCTCCTGGCCCGGCAAAGTGGCGTTACCAGCAGTTTTGTGTTTGAGCTGAACAGCCTTTGCCCGGTCGTGGAACTGATCCGCCTGTTAGCGCCAACCTACGACTGTAAAACCGGCGAGCTGACCTTTAATGTCAGTACTGGAAATGGTTCGTTGCCCATCGAGTACATGATTTCGGGCGTGACAACGAAATGGTCGAAGGTGTCGAAGATTACGATTCCCGTGCGCTACCGAACGAACCCTGATTTGTTGCTGATGGCCCGGCAGGGTGGCGTGACTGCTAACTACGTATTCGATCTTCAGGAATTTTGTGGGGGCGAGACCGGCTCTCTAGCGCTACTAGAACCGAGCTATACCTGTAAAACCGGCGCGCTTTCCCTCTATACCAGTGGGGGGAACGGGAACCCGATTGAGTACATGATTCCCGGCGTGCGGGGCTGGTCGAAGAACCCCAATTTTATCGTATCAGCGGCCGTACGCAATAACCCGAACACCCAGCCGCTCACGTTCTTTGCCCGGCAAAGTGGAGAGATCGCCAGCAAGATGTTCGACTTCCGGACGTACTGCGACGAAAAATCTCCCTTCGACATGACAGCACCAAGCTATGTCTGCCAATCCGGGCGACTCACCCTGTACACTACCCCCGGCACGGGTGGTCTGATTGAGTACATGATTCCTGGCATACGGGACAAGTACGCCACCAGTCCAAACATTACCGTACCAGCAGCTCTGCGTAATAACCCCAATAGCCAGCCGCTAACCTTATTTGCCCGGCAAAATGGCGTAGTAGTGAGTAGCGTCTTCCACCTCCGCGAGTTTTGCCAAACAGGTACTTTTACCGTCCAGGCACCCACGTATTCATGTACTACCGGTAAACTTACTATCAATACTAGTGGTGGGAGTGGTAGCCTGATCGAGTACATGATTCCCGACGTACGGGGCTGGTCGGCAAATCGCACCTTCACTATTCCGGCTACCATCCGGAATAATCCTAACAACGCACCACTAACCTTAGTAGCCCGCCAGGGGGGTGTACTAGTCAACTCGACCTTCACCGTCCGGTCTGTCTGCGGAAGCACCGCCCGACAGGGTGCGGAGGAACGAATTGAGCCGGTGGAGGATCTACAGCTACAGGTACTGGGTAATCCGGTAAAAAACGAAGCCGTCGTTGAGATACGGGGTGCCGTTGGGCAACTGCTAACGATTCGCCTGGCTGATTTGACCGGCCAGATTATAGAAACCAGGTCAATTCTGCAAACCAGTGAAATCGAACGGGTGACAATTGATGTAAGTCAGCAACCTACGGGTATACTGATTCTGCAGGTGCTGACCGATCGACAATCCAAAGCGGTTCGGTTACTCAAACAGTAACCCGGAATTTTGATACCATACGAAAATCGTTAGCCGGGGTGTGCGGTCAGTTGGCTGGCCGACGCTCCGGCAACGAGTTGCAAGACCTGTACCGGAACACGCACCGCGTTAGTCAACGGAATCTGCCTGAACTGACTCGCCATTACTGACTTCGCCAAACTGCAGCGAATGGGTTATGATGGACATCCCGGATGACCCACTTGACAGGCTTTAAAACGCACGTGTATTTTGCCATACCCGGCAACAAATTCTGACAGAAGACGCCCAGTGAATTTAGGCAGATTACCCGCCCAATAGTGTAGTTAATCGCGCTTACCAAAAAAAATCAACTTGAGATAGCCGGATTTATTGGCATACAGATTTGCTTAATCTTGCTGGACCAGACGGTCCGAAAAACGCACAAAAACCCAACCCGCTCGTAGAGACAACGAATTAAGCAGGCATCTATGCGATGGGGTAGCAACCGAATGAGGAAATTTACTACCAGCACGTTCCGTTCATAACGAATCCCGACAGATCATGTAGAACGGATTCTTTACTTTGATACGCTTATTTTCCAGCAATAAAGTAGCGGCCGTATTGCCCATTGCTTCGAAGTCGGTGGTGATTACCGTAATGTTCAGCAGTTCTTTCAGGGTCGTTTCGTTGAACGAGATAATACCAATCTCCTGCCCCAGCGCGTAGGAGGACTGCCGCACCTTTTTAACCAGTTCCGATAAGTCCGTTTCTTCAATGACCACATAGGCCGTGCCAGTCGTCAGGGTTTCATTGACGGCGTTCTCTTTTATCGTGAATACTTTATCGTAGTTGATGCAGAAGGAACGGAAACCGTGGGCTATTTCGGTGGGGTAATTACCGTCGCTGGGCAAAATCAGTACCATCCGGCTGTACTTTTTTAACAGGTCATGCGCTTTTTCCAGCGCCTGGCAGATGTCGGCATCGAATTGCTGAAAAACGCTCAAGGGCGCATCAGAAAGTTCCGGAACATCTTTGTCCAGCAGCACCAGTTCGTGGGGTGGAATCGTTTTGAGGACGTTGACGTAATTGACTTTGTCCAGGTCCTGCGTGAAGTGCGGCATCACTACATAATAGTTGTACTTACCCAGATTCTTCTGAATAATCTCCTGAAAATGAGTGGCGTTGTAGTGATGAATCTGCAAATCGACCGTGGCTTTGTCGCCGAGGGCCTTCAGAAAGGCGTAGTAAATGATCTTTTTATACGAACTAAGCTTGTTAAAGATGAGCAGTATTTTAAGTTTGGGTGTTGTATCGGTCTGCACGTAATATCCCTTGCCCTGTACGGACGTGATGTAGCCCCGCTCCCGAAGTTCCCGATAGGCTTTTTCAACCGTGTCGCGGGCCAGATAGTACTCAACACTCAGTTCACTGATGGACGGGAGTTGCTCGGTATTTTTTAGCACACCCCGTTCAATATCCGTAATGACCGACTGCACGATTTGTTTGTACTTGGGGGTCTTGTCTTTCGGATTGAACTGAAGTTGGTAGAGTGGCCCCGACGCACTGTGCTGAACATCGAAAAAGTCGTTCGGTTGCCGTTGGGGCGGAGAAAGCTGCTTCACACTCATACCTATTCCTGTTTTGTTGTCGATTCGGGAAGGGTTAAATACTTTCCCTTACCGGTTACTTCGGGCGGATTCACTACTGGCCAATCCATGCACTATCAATCTGTATACCTTACTGATTATAAATCATTAAAGACCGTAAAGGATTGATTTAGGTAATTACTTACTCAGTCCCCGAATTTTGATAACTTCCGAACCAGCCAGCAGGTAGGCACCAGAGCCGTACACTTCCCAACTGTCGGCGGAAAAGTTCTTCCGGGGATCCGCTCCGATGGGCTGTACCCAGCCCACCCGGCCTTCCGGCGATACCAGTGTATTCAACCCCATCCAGGCTTTCTGAACGGTGGGCAGGTAGGTTTTCTTATCCAGAATTCCCTGATTGATTCCCCAGGCCAGTGCGTAGCAGTCGAAACCGGAGCCACTACCCTCACCACCGGGGAAGGCAGCCGGATCGAGCAGGCTGGAGCGCCATAAACCATCGGCCTGCTGGAGCCCGCGCAAACGCTCACTCATCTGTTTGAACAACGTGATGTACCAGTCTCGTGACGGGTGGTTTTTGGGTAACTCCTGCAGGAGCAGGGCAAGCCCGCCAATGACCCACCCATTCCCCCGAGACCAGAATATTTTCTGTCCATTACTTTCCTTTTTCCCTTCGCCCGCTGCGTTGATGAGGTAGTTATCATCCCGCGCAAACAGGTGTTCTTCCTTATTGTAGAGCAGGTCATAGGTTTGGCGGTAAAGCGAATCATTCAACGCAAAATAAGCGGGTTGCTTCAGGGTGTTACCTAATTGACAAAGCACCGGGGGAGCCATGAACAACGCATCACACCACCACCACGTAATACCATGATTGGCAACTTCTTTGCCCGGCACCCGGCTCATCTTCTGAACCGTGTCGATGGTTGGCTGAATCATCCGGCGGTCTTTTTTAAGCCGGTAGAGATTAATGTACGTCTGGCAGATGGCAATATCATCGGCGTGGTCATACCGGGCACCGGGTTGCCAGTTGGTGCGCTCCCCCATCGCCATCAGAGAATCCAGCACAACGGGGTCTTTCGTCGTTTCGTAAGCCGCAAAAACACCCGCATACAACGCCCCGTTTGTCCAGTGGGTGGTTTCGTGTTTCGGGTTCTTCAGTTGCCAGTCTACTACCTTCAGCATCCTGCTTTTGATATAATCAGGCGAAAAGATACCTGGATCGGCGGGGGTGAAGGCAAATAGGCTCCCAATCAGGAGCATAAAAAACAAGCGGGTGCCTGTGGTACGAGTAATCATGATTGAACAGTTTTCCCAGATTTGTTAAATAGTATTGGCAAACGATTGTAGTGAACAAGTAGTCTGAGATTAAAATATACCCTCCTTTTTGTATAGGAGAGTACAGGACGGATTAGTTTTATAGAGGAATGTACTTTTGTACGTATGTCTTGCCCGAACACATGATGAACGTTGGCTTATTTATTCCTTGCTACATTGACCAGTTTTATCCGCAGGTGGCCATTGCTACGCTGAAACTACTTGAGAAAGTAGGCTGTACGGTTAATTATCCCCTGCAACAAACCTGTTGCGGACAACCCATGGCGAATTCCGGTTATGAACACCTCGCGGGCGGTTGCAATGATAATTTCGTCCGCAACTTTGCCGACTGCGATTATATTGTTTCGCCATCGGGAAGCTGCACGCTCCACATAAAGCATCACCTGCACGCCACGAACGAAACAGCCGCTACGGCCATTCGCTCGCGCATTTATGAACTTACCGAGTTCCTGACGGATGTGGTACAGGTAAAAACACTGGAAGCGGCTTTCCCCTACCGGGTTGGCCTTCACCAGAGCTGTCATGGACAGCGCGGGCTGGGACTGGCTCAGATGTCGGAACTGATGGCTCCACCCTTTTCCAAGCCCGGTCAGTTACTGGGTATGGTGGATGGACTGGAACTGGTACAACTCGACCGGCGCGATGAGTGCTGTGGGTTTGGCGGCACTTTCTGCGTAACGGAGGAAGCCGTATCGGCCAAGATGGGTAAGGATCGGGTGGCCGATCACCTGCGCCACGGTGTTCACTACATTACCGGTGTTGATGTTTCCTGCCTGATGCACATGGAGGGGATTCTGAAACGGGCCAATTCGACTGTGCAGGTCCGGCATATTGCCGAAATATTGACCGCTACCCTGTAAACAAACTCAACAGAATGAATCAACTCAATCTAGATCACGCGGGAGCGGCCATCGAGTTCAACAAAAACGAACCCCGGGTCGACTGGCACGACGAAACGCTCTGGTTCGTACGCACCAAACGCGACCGGGCTGCGGCCCAGGTGCCGGAGTGGGAGGAATTACGCGAAGCGGCCTCGCAGATAAAAAACTATGCCCTCTCCAACATGCACGACTTGCTGGAGCAGTTTGAACAGAACGCCATCAAAAACGGCATCACTGTTCACTGGGCGGCTAATGCCGATGAGCATAACGAAATTGTTCACGGCATCATCCAGAAGGCCGGGGCCAACCGCATGGTGAAGTCAAAATCCATGCTGACGGAAGAATGTCACCTAAATGACTACCTGACCCGGCACGGCATCGAGGTAATTGACAGTGACCTGGGCGAACGTATTGTGCAGTTGCGGGGCGAGCCACCCTCCCACATTGTGCTGCCCGCTATTCACCTGACCAAAGCCGAGGTGGGTGATACCTTTCACAAACACCTGGGCACCGATGCCGGAGCTACCGACCCGCAGTACCTGACCGAAGCCGCCCGGCAGCACCTGCGCGACACCTTTCTGACGCGTAAAGTAGCCCTCACAGGGGTCAATTTCGCTATTGCCGAAACGGGTGGATTTGTGGTTTGCACCAACGAAGGCAACGCCGATATGGGTGTTCACCTGGCCGATGTTCATATTGCGGCTATGGGTTTTGAAAAGGTCATTCCCCGTGCCGAGCACCTGGGCGTTTTCCTGCGCCTGCTGGCCCGCTCGGCCACGGGGCAACCCATCACTACGTTCTCCAGCCACTTTCACCGGCCCCGACCGGGGCAGGAAATGCACATCGTCATTGTCGACAACGGGCGCAGCCGGCAACTGGGACGGCCCGATTTCAGAAATTCGCTGAAGTGTATCCGGTGCGCGGCCTGTTTGAATACCTGCCCCGTTTACCGCCGGTCGGGTGGTTTCAGCTACCACAGTGCCGTTGCGGGGCCAATCGGCTCCATATTGGCCCCCAACTTAGACATGAAACTTAACGCCGACCTGCCCTTTGCCTCCACGCTTTGCGGGTCCTGTACCAATGTTTGCCCCGTGAAGATTGACATTCACGAACAACTCTATAAATGGCGGCAGGTGCTGATGCAGGAAGGGTATGGACCGGGCGGCAAAACAGCCGCCATGAAAACGATGGCTACCGTTCTGGAGTCGCCCCGGTTGTATCGCATAGCGGGTAAAGTAGGCCGTGGTGTACTTCGGTTTGCCCCGGTTACGGTCGAGAACAAGTTCAATCCGTGGTATAATCAGCGCGAAATGCCCGAACCACCCGCCGAAAGTTTCCGTGACTGGTACATCAACAACAAAAAATCATGACCACCCGCGATCAGATACTGGCTAGTATTAAGGCAAATCAGCCCGCCGTACTGCCCCTGCCTACCCAGTTTACCTTTGTATCTACCTTCCCGGACCTGACGCAGCAGTTTGTCGATATTTTGACTTTTGTGGGTGGCGCGTCGGTTTTATTGCCCGATATGGATGCGGTCAAACAGTATTTACAGGCGCAATACGCTGGCCTGTCCAACATAGCGACTACGGTTCCCGACCTGGAAAGCCTGGCAGATATGAAACTGGATGTGGCTGACCCACACGACCTGGCCGGGCTTAATCTGGCAATCATCGAGGGGCCACTGGCCGTGGCCGAAAACGCGGCCATCTGGGTCGATGAACGTCAGTTGCCGCAACGCGTGGTGCCCATGATTACGCAACAGCTGGTGATTATCATTCGCCAGTCTACCCTGGTACCCAACATGCACGATGCCTACAAACGGATACAGGTTGATGCTACGGGGTTTGGTACGTTCATCTGCGGTCCTTCCAAAACAGCCGACATCGAACAAAGTCTAGTTATCGGTGCCCACGGTGCCCGGTCGCTTTTAGTGTGTATTCTTCCTTAAAGAAAAAAAGGTAAAGCGCGTTCTAACGAAACGGGAACGATATAACAAACGGAGAACCCTGCAGGTACGACGGTAAAATCCAGTGGTTTTTACTTTTGGGTAAGAATAACCCTCAATCGATTATTCTTTTATTCAGATAACCCTTATCAATCATGTACAGAAAAACTTTTTTATTAGCCCTTCTTGGCTTTTGTAGTGTAGTATCCTTCAATAGCCAGGCTCAGTCGAAAGAGGAGAAAGCAATTGGCCAGGCCGTTGAGCAAATGCGCTTACTAATGATTAACCCCGACAAAGCCAAACTGGAAGCCCTGGCTGTCGATCAGTTAACGTACGGCCATTCGACGGGAAAACTGGAAGACAAAGCAGCCTTTGTCGAAGCCCTGACCAGCGGTTCTTCCGATTTTGTCAATATCAACCTCACCGACCAAACCATCACTGTAGTTGATAACACCGCTCTCGTCCGGCATAAACTTTCGGCCGACACGGCGAACGATGGTAAGCCAGGAAAGGCTAATCTGAGTGTGTTATTAGTCTGGATCAAACAGAAGGGAAGCTGGCAACTTCTGGCGCGGCAGGCGGTAAAAATTTAGAGCCGGATTTAGTAGCTATTACTTTAAAGAAACGACAGGAAAAAGGGGCAACCAGTCAGCTGCTTTTTCCCGTCGTTTAATTTTGGCTGAATCTACATAAATAAGTCCACCAGATATCTGGTGGACTTATCCGATATAACCTATGATAAAACGTAATGGGAATAAATATAGTGGTTTAGTAACCGTTAACCTTCCTGAACTCACCTGCCTGGTATTGCTCTTGCAGATAAGGTTGACCCATACATGGGCTGGGTTAGTTACCAGATGACTGCTACTTAGTCTGCGTTAGCTGCAATGAACTGTCGTTGATTTCGAACGTGTGTTTTTTCAGCAGATTAATTACTTCAGCACCTGCCAGCAGGGCCGGACCGTAGCCGTGAGCGGCATACGGGTTAATGGGCCGGTAGTAGTAAAAGGCGGGGTCGAACCCCATACCGGTGCCCACACAAACACCTTCTACCTGTCCGTCCTGGGTAACTTTGGTTGCTACCGCATTCCAGCCTAACAGCGTTGCCGGGGCGTAAGCCAGCGGGTCGAGCCACCCCCGATTGATAGCCCGCGCAAAAGCATACACATAAATGGCCGTGGCCGATGTTTCCATATAGGAGTCATTACGGTCGAGAAGTTGGTGCCAGAAACCGATACCCGACTGCTGAGCGGCCAACCCTTTGGCGTGTGCTTTCAGCAAATCGAGAATAGCGGGCCGACCGGGGTGGTCTTCGGGCAGTACGTCCAGCAACTCCACCGCCGTCAGGATGCCCCAGCCATTGGCGCGTCCCCAGTGAAACTCCGGATGCACGGCCATTCCTTCAACCCAGCCGTGCATGTACAGCCCTTTCTGGGCATTAAACATGCGTTTGGCAAACTGCGTAACCTGTTTTACGGCTTCGTCATAATATTTTTTATCCCCCGTTAGCTTCCCCATTTGCGCCAGGGCGGGTACACTCATGAATAAATCGTCGAGCCATAGCGTGTTGGGTTGCGGGCGATTTCGGGCCAGCGTACCGTCGGCCAACCGAAATTCTTTTGTCTGGATGTAGTTGATATAGTTGTCAATCAGAGGCCGTAGATCAGCTTTCACCCCACCCGCCCTGCTGGCTTTGATCATAGCGGCACACATAGCCCCGGCATCATCGAGGGCGTGGGGTGCCAGTATGCCCCGCATGGGTGTATTGGCTTTGGGGTCTGCCAGCACCTGAGCGCGGAAATAAGGAACCTGTTCAGCAATAAACTGAAGACGTTTGTTGGTGTACCCGGCATAACGGGCGTCGCCGGTCGCTTCACTGGCCGCCAGCATCCCCACGTAGGTAACGCCCCACTCATAACTGACAAGCCGAAAGTCACCCGGTTTGAAAATAGCGTTTGGATTAAACGTACCACCCACCACCAGATCCTTCTTCGTTTCCTTATCGATGAGTTGTGTGGGTGTGTTGGCGTCCAGATACGTATAAATCCGACGAAGAACGCCCGTTACTTCCTCAATTTTAGGCTGTCCGTAGGGAACGGGATAATCGGGTTGCAACAGGTGCAGGGGCGTAGTAGCATCGTTAGCTTTGGGTTTAGCCGGTTGGGCCTGGAGCGTTCCCACCGCCACTAAACCAGAAAACAAGATGGAAAGGCAGAGATGACTAGGAGTAAAAGACATAGTGAAAGCAACGAAACGAGTTAAGAGTAGTGCATCAACTTACCTGAATAAGTAAATAATTTTTGAGGCATACCCTTTTCGGCTACTTTCGCGGTACCCAATGCACCAGGTTATTCACAATGCAGTTATTAGCCCGGCCAATCCGGCTCTCGCTACTTGGGGAAATACAAGCGGAACGTCGTTCCTTTATCGACCTGACTATCGACCTCGATGGAGCCTTTGTGGCTATTGATGATATTTTGAGTGGCGGTCAACCCAAGGCCCATACCACCCGATTTGCCCGTAAAAAAGGGATCGAACAGTCGCTGCCGGTGTGCTTCACTGATGCCTCCACCGTTATCGCTCACTTCCACGCATAACCGATTGGTGTCCACACAAAACGTCCTGACGGATAATATTCCCTTGCCTTCTTCCATAGCCTCAACGGCATTGACCAGTATATTCAGCAAGGCAGTTTTAACCTGGTCCCGGTCAAGCAGCGCATTGCAATCTTCAGCCGAAAACTGGGTTTCTAACCGCATCCGTTTCAGCTTGATGCGGTCGCTGACGAGTTGTAACGTTTCTTTGACGATCTGATTAAAGTCCTGCTTTTTCCGGTCCAGATCGCGTGGTTTGGAGGAGTTAAGCATTTCGGTAATCAACAGCCCGATCCGATTCACATTACGCCCGATAATATCCGTAAACATTGTTATGTATTCGTCATCGGTATCCAGTTCATCTTTGAGCTGTTCCAGTGCCAGGCTCAGGTTAGTGAGTGGATTGCGGACCTCATGCGCGATGCTCCGGGCTATTTTGCCGGTCATACTCAACTTCTCGGCCATAATCAGGTCCTGCTGCGCTCGTTTCTGATCGGTGATGTCGCGTACAATTCCCTGATACCATTTGGGATGGCCAACAACATCTTCTACGGACCAGACCGAAATCAGGCAAACCCGTTTGTGCTTGTTTTTATTGATTAGTGTTGCTTCGAAATCCTTGATCTGACCATGCTCACGGACGTTGAAACGCAGGTTGCGCAGTTGGTTCAAGTCTTCAAAAAGCCGGGCGGGATTCAGGTACAGCAGTTCTTCCCGCGTGTAGCCCAGTAGCCGTTCAATCGACGAGTTGGCATCCTGAAAATGCAGTTGGTCGTTAGCAACGAAAATAGCGTCGATGGACCGCTCGAACAGCGTGCGGTATTTATTTTCTTTCAGTGCCACCTCCGCCAGCACACTGGCCTGCCGGAGCGCGTACCGAATACTACGTCCCAGAAGCTGGGCATCAATACGACCTTTCACCAGATAATCGGCAGCGCCCAGCTCCAGAGCCGACTGATCGATAGTCAGGTCATCCTGCCCCGTCAATAAAATCATTGGGGCCCGGCACCCAAGCCGGAACGCTTCCTGAATAAGGTCAATTCCGGTATAGGGGCCCAGCCGGTAATCGACCAGATAAACGTCGTGTTGCTTTTTATTGATGGCCGGGATGGCTAGTTCGTAGCTGTCCACCCAATCAAGCCTTATCGATGCGTTTTCTTTCGCTGAAACCAGGGCTTTTGTCAGCAGATAGTCATCTTCGTCATCTTCGATTAAGAGTATACTAATCGTTTCTTCCTTCTCAGTATTAGTATGTCTGGCCATAACAGGTACTAGGCAATTGATAGGCAAATAAACATGTTAAGCAACCAAACGTATTTACGGCAGTTTGACAGTATCCAGCCAATATGTTTTTAACGCATCGACCATTTCTACCAGGCGGTTAAAATTAAATGGCTTCGTTACAAACGAATTGACGCCGAGATTATAGGTTTTCAGCACATCTTCGTCGGCAGAGGATGTGGTCATGACAACTACGGGCAACCGGCGCAGCTTTGGGTCATCTTTAATTTCACCTAATGCCTGAAATCCATTTTTTCGGGGCATGTTCAAGTCTAAAATCAAAAGATTGGGCCAGGGGGCATTTTGTTCGTTATACCGACCATAGCGGTACAAATACTCCATCAATTCCTCTCCATCCTCAACGAATTTAATCGCCTGGGCGTAACCACTCTGACGAAAGGCTTTTTCGATAAACAGCCGGTCGTCAGTATCATCATCAGCAATTAGAATAGTCATTGAATTAAGTATTATTTTACGGTGCATACCCGGTAACGACAGCTACCGATTGGATTTCAGGACTCAGCCTGTAATTGGTTTGAGTGATTCTCATTTGCCTAAAACGAATAACGGCAAATACAGAAGTCTACTACTTCCCAAAATTAATCAAAAACATCGTCTGTAATACTGACTTATGTGTGCATAAAATAGTAAATGGGTATTTCCCAAACAATGAACCAATGTTGCTCGAACGGTATCATCTGAACGGTTGCATCTACAGGTTGGGGAATTTCTTACCCGCTTTGCGCTAATGTTCCGGTTATTGAGGACCAGCAGATTTTTATTTAATCAACTGAATATTAGTCATTTAACTTAAAAATGCATTACGACAGCGGTTCTGGCACGAATTTGAGTCAATGCCAGAAGAGAGCAATACACATATGTCCTGTTCATTATTTAACAATTGGAGTGGCATGAAAAAGTCAATTAACGTACTACTTATGGTTACCGTTCTTACAACGGGAATGTTTACATTGAATTCGTCAGATGCCGTAGCCCAGGGTATTACACGGGTTGGTATAAAAGGGGGTCTGAATGCAAGTTCTCTCTTCTATAACAGTCAGGGGGCTAGTAGCAAAAAGGAGCGCATTGGTTTCCACGCCGGTCTTTTTACACAGATACCTGCCGGCGAATCTTTTGCCATTCAGCCGGAACTGCTTTATATGACTAAAGGGGCAACGGCAACGTATAACGTGCTTGGTTTTAATGGAATGAACACGTTCAGACTCAATTACGCCGAGCTACCGGTTTTGGCGACGTTTAAGTTAGGGCAAGCCGTTGAGTTACAGGCGGGGCCTTACGTTTCCTACTTACTTAATTCGAATATAAACTCTAACGGAGATTTTGGTACGGGGACTAGCGCAATCAACCGCGATAACTTCAATAAAATTGATTACGGTCTGGCAGGGGGAATAAACCTTTATTTCGGTAAAGCATTTATTGGTGCCCGGTACGAACAGGGGATACAGCAGATTGCCACTAGTGGTGCCGCCAAAACAATACTGGGGAATGCCAGAAACGGTGTAGGCCTGCTCTCGGTAGGGTTCAGTCTGAATTAATGTCGCTGATAACTGATTGAGTGATTTAATAGGTAAGTCTGTTTTATTCAGTCACTCAATCAGTTATCACTACAAGTGAATATCGTACGCTTTCAACTTGTTGTAAAGCGTTTTGCGATCAATATTAAGTACTTCGGCCGCTTTAGTCTTATTATATCCTGTCTTCTCCAGCACTTTGAGAATAGCAGCCCGCTCGGCGTTTTCAGACACCGATTTTAAGTTGGCAGCCGATTGAGAAAAGACGGGTACCCCGGGTCTTGCCGGATCGTAACTAATTTGAACAGTTGGAGCTTCCTGTTGCGTAAAGTACTGGGGGGAGATAATTTCCTGGGGCAACACGTCAGCCTCAATGTAGTCGCCCTGCGTTAGCAGAACGGCCCGTTTTACTACATTGTGTAACTCACGCAGGTTGCCATGCCAGTAATACTCTTTCAATTTCTCTTTAGCTTCTTCATCGAATCCGAGGATATCCTTTTCCAGCTGGCCGTTGGCCGATTCCAGAAAGTGCTCGGCAAAAATCATAATGTCTGCTTTTCGTTCGCGCAAGGGCGACAAATGAATCTCAAATTCGGCAATTCTATGGTATATATCCTCCCGGAATTTACCCTGCCGAACGGCTTCCCGAAGATCTTCATTGGTAGCAACAATAATTCGCACATCAACCGGAATATCCTGATTACTGCCGATGCGCCGTATTTTACGTTCCTGTAATACGCGCAGTAGTTTGATCTGGTTATCATACGATAGATTTCCAATCTCATCCAGGAAAATCGTCCCCCCGTCTGCAAACTCGAAGCTACCGGCCTTATCGGTCATAGCTCCCGTAAACGAACCCTTGAGGTGGCCAAAAAGCTCACTACCAGCCAGCTCTTTTCCTAACGCGCCACAATCGATGGCAACGAAAGGCTTGGCAGAACGCTTGCTCTTGAGGTGGATAGCGTTGGCCACAAATTCTTTTCCCGTTCCGGTTTCGCCCGTTATGATAACGGACATATCGGTAGGAGCAATCAAATCGATGTGTTTCTGAAGTTGTTCGGCGGCCCGGCTTTTGCCGAATATGAATCGTTTGCCATCGGATCAATAGTTCGTCAATAATTAAGCAGCTATACAGCCGAAACTATACAGTTGACGCACTTGAGGGTCATTTTTAGTCAGCTCAGTGCCTTGCGGTAAGATGGAAAAAAAACGATCCAGTAATAACTTGTTGTGATACAGGGTCTTTACATCAGCCATCGAAAAAGGCTGCTGACCAACGCCCTGCTCTATTTTGGCGATATTGACCGCTGACAAAGCGGTGTTCACATGGAAATCCAACTTGTTGACCGACCGGGCCTGACAGTCAGTGAGACCCGTAAACTGCT
>NZ_KB893281.1:2808-25553 GCF_000374065.1 Spirosoma luteum DSM 19990 | reverse complement strand
GTCGGAGGTAATATTCTCCAGGCAACCGATGAGCATGAACTTAAAGAATACGACTGGGTCAATGGAAGGGTTTCCAGTCTGGCCATAAAGCTGTTTCGTGGCCTTATAGATAAAGGTCAGGTCGAGCGTCTCCTTTAGCCGACGGTAGAAGTTGTGCTTAGGGACGCGGCTGGACAGCTGAAAACAAGTGATTTGCTTTTCGATATATTCTTTTCTGCCTTGCATACCTCAAGATACAGAAAAGGCCACTTAAATCCCTAAGTAGAGTTGTGCAACAGCCACGGGCATTTAAAGAGACTATATAGCAAGGCGATATACGCCGAAACTTATAACCGTTTACAAGTGCGTAGTTCATTCGGACGACACTTTACCCCACTCGACAGGAGCCGCGTGTGGGCCTAATAGGCACTGTTCACAACAGCGGGTTTGCGGCTAGGGCGGCTGACTCAACTAGGTCGGCAATTGTGTTTCTAGTGAGCTTTTACCGCTATATTTGGGCTAACCCAACTCGAAATGCCGCCCCAGCAGCAAGCCCTAATCCGGTAGGGGTCAGGCCAAAACTCGATTCCCTAATTCGTTAAATGATACAAAATGAAATGGCTGACCAATTCCTTTCGATGGCTGACGAGTCTGTTTTTAGTTGTCGCTTTACAAGCTCAGGCCCAGCCTACGCAGACGTATACCTATCCTCCCAGTCAGGTTGTGACGATTCACTCCAAGCTTTTAAACGAAGAGCGCAAGGTGTATGTGCATTGCCCTAAAGCAGACTCCACCGATGGAAACAATCGATTTCCCGTCTTATACGTATTGGACGGGGACAATCATTTTGAATTACTTGCTCAGTATGTCGATTATCTGAGTCGTCCCGATGTGTTGGCTATGCCCAGGATCATCGTCATCGGCATCCCAAATACCAAACGAACCCGAGACCTCACCCCAACCAATAGCCTACTTAACTACGAGGGCAAACCCGATAGTAGTTCGTATCAGGGCAGTGGGGGAAACGAAAAATTTTTACAATTCATTAAGTCAGAATTGATGCCCATGATTGAGAAAACTTACCAAACAGCGCCCTACAAAATTTTGGCCGGGCACTCCTTTGGGGGCATTGCATCGCTTAATTGTCTGTTGACCCATCCTGAAATGTTTGAGGCTTACATTGCGGTAAGCCCATCTCTTTGGTGGGACAAGGAGTATGTATTGAAACTGACCGACGAAAAACTAAAAAACGGTTCAACCTTAAGCAAGATGCTTTTTTACAGTGACGGAAATGAAGGGGGAGCTAATTCGTTCTTTCACAAAAATTTATTACAATTAAACGCAACACTAGCTAAAAAAAAGCTCAAAAGACTGGCTTATCGTTATAAACATTACCCAACCGAAACCCACATGACCGAACCCGTTGTTGCTTATTTCGATGCCTTGCGCTTTATTTTTAAGAACTGGTCAAAGCAGCACTAAAGACAATAGCCGGTGGATAAATGCCCGCACCGCTAAGTTGGTGTTTGCACTATGACGGCTTGAGGTTAATGGCTCAACAGGTGTGCTATTGGTAAACTTTTGTACTGAACTCGGCTGACAGAGTGTCACTACCGCCACCTCGCAAATACCCACTCCGTTGAGTGGGTACCTCATGACCGTTCGATCCTCAATCTTTGAGCGGTCCAGTAATTGGGAGGACCTCACAGGCGGCTTAAACTCCAGTCAAAACTGGCTCACAAAACGGGGTAAGGACAATAGAAGCTACTACCAAAAGCATCCAGGTCTCTCCAGCCAAGATCATCGACCAGAATAAAGAGAACGTTGGGCTTTGCTGGTTTGCTCTTTTCAACTGGTTTAAAAAACCCGGCGGAAAGGAGCAGGACCGCTGCAAGTCCGATAAACACTCCCAGAAAGGTAAGGCGGCTAATACCTGAACTTACGTATTGTTTAAGCATGGCTGATCCAATCAATTATGGCTAACTATCAAGTTGCGAACTTACTCATGTTAAGATCAGTCGGGAATTTGCCTAAGGTCATAGTCCAGGTTTTATCGTTCAATTACGTCAACAAGTGGGCATTTTCGGCTTGTAAGCTTTTCATCTTCTCCAACTCTTTGTTTCTTTTATATAATTCCATGCAACGCAAACCACTTTTATGAGCAAGTGTCAATCGGTTACTATCCAGTAAGTTTATGCCTCTTCCACGCCCAATTTCCTGAATCACCTCTACCCATTGATCAATATATCGGTTATCAATATCATTGGCTTTAAACGCTTTTGCTGGTGTACATAGGTAAATCGTTTACGTAGACGTGAGCCGCTAATAAGCGTAGTAATAAAGAATAACTTAATCGTCAGAGATATAATTTTTGGTAATGATATACCCTCTTTTTTAGGTGTATCTAGCCATTTTTGCCCATTCCCTTGCTTGCCATATCTACTAAAAAGCAACTTTACACCCTTATTCTAGTTGGTACGCTATACATTAATCTAATCAGTTAACATACTTAATGGCTTTTTCACTTTTTGACCGGCGTGGTTTTCTATTCGGTACCAGCGCAATGATTACTGCGACACTACTAGACAGCTGCCTGGCAGACCCCAGCGATCCAACTCCGGCACCGGGTGGTGGCACTACGCCCCCCGGTAGTACCACCACGGCTCCGGGTAGTACAACTACTGCCCCTGGTAGTGGAACAACAACCGCTCCCGGCAGCACAACCTCGGTCCCGGTCAGTAGCAAGGGCGTTATTGCCGCCTGGGGCGATAGCCTGACCGAAGGCGGACAGGGTGGTGGTACTCCGTACCCGCAGCAACTGTCTACCCTGCTGGGAAGAACGGTCAATAATTATGGTATTGATGGGCAGAAAGCAGAACAGATAGTTGGCCGTCAGGGAGCCAGCACCGTTACGCTCAGTGTGGAGGGCAATGCCTTTAAGGGAACAGCCCCCGTTAAGGTCACCGCGATTTCTATTCCTATACTGTATACCACCGGTACCGATACCCGAATGGTTACCGGTACGGTAGCCGGAGTACCGGTGACCATGACCCGAACCGCCAGTGGCGACGGTGCCAATCGGGTTGAAACCTATACACTAACCCCTAAGGCGGCATCAACCACCAGCGTTCCCGCCAATTCTGTTTTTACCCCCGACGATGCCGTTGCCAGCAAAGGCTCCGTTCAGATACTCTGGATGGGTCGGAACGATGTGCCCGCCCTATCCGGTGTTCCTGCCCTGATTGATAAGGCTATAGGATACATTGATGCGCCCGCACGCTTTCTGGTGATTGGCGTACCTTTCTCGTTGAAAGAGCCTAAATCAACGGCTAATTATAAACTTATCGAGAGTTTCAATGCCGACCTGGCTGCGCGGTACCTTGGCAACTATGTGTCCATCATGCCACCTACCGATGCCGAAATGGCGGCTGTTGGCTATTCACCCACCGGAGAGGATCGGACGTACATTACCAATGGTCAGTTCCCCATTGGGTTGCACAGGGATGATATACATTTCAGAACGCAGGGCTACCAGATTATTGTTAACCGGATAGCTGCTAAACTGAAAGAGAAAGGCTGGTAAGCGACTTAATATAAGAAGCAATCATGAACGCGCAGGTGCCCCGTAGCAGGTTGATCGGGTCGCTTTCTTTGCCAGGGTAGTAAGTAACACTGAATCAGTACCAAACTACCCGCTATGCCGGTAGCTACCCACTTTTTCGACCAAAACCCATATCTTTGCGGCTGATTAACGCTTCCATGGACGCTACGTTTGCCAACGACATTTTTCGCGAGAGTATTCAGGCCTATCACCAGACCGACCAGGTAGATACACCCCTGCGCAACCCGTATTCCCCCAACGGCATCGCCTTTCTGCTGTACCAGAAAAACTGGATCGACACGGTGCAGTGGCATCTCGAAGACCTCATCCGCAGTCCGGCTATCCGCCCCGACGAACTGGTCGCCATCAAACGCCGGATTGACCAGTCGAACCAGGACCGGACTGATACCGTGGAGCAAATAGACGGTTGGTTTGCTGATTTATTTTATGGCATCATCCCCAAACCGGCCGCCCGCATGAATTCCGAAACACCGGCTTGGCTCCTCGACCGGATGTCGATTCTGCAACTCAAACTCTACCACTTCCGGGAGCAGGTCGACCGGGAGGCTGTCTCGAACGAACACCGCCAAAAAGCGCAGCACAAGCTGGCCGTATTGACGGAGCAGGAACAGGATTTAGCCCGCTGCTTCGACGAACTGATGGACGATATCCGCAACGGCGACCGATACATGAAGGTGTACCGGCAGATGAAAATGTACAACGACCCTACCCTGAACCCGGTCCTGTACGGAACCGAAACCAAAGCCTGATGGAGCCGACCAGAAATCAGGTCCTCCTTCTCCGTTTTTCGGCCATGGGCGACGTAGCGCTGCTGGCTCCCATTGTGCAGGCATTTACCCAACGCTATCCCGATGTGTCCATCACGCTGGTTACGCGGCCAAAATTTGCCGTATTTTTTAGTGGTTTCCCTAACGTACATATCATTGAGGCCGACTTCGACGGGCGACATAAAGGGTTCGGCGGCCTGGTTCGATTATTTGGGGAGTTACGGCAACTGGCGTCGGTTGGGGTGGTGGTAGATACCCACCAAAATCTGCGGTCGGGCGTGTTGAAAGGGTTATTTCGGCTCATCGGCGTACCTTCCGTTACTATCGACAAAGGCAGGGACGAAAAAAAAGCCCTGACCCGAAAAGAAAACAAAGTACGGCGGCCATTGCTCCACAGCGTGGAGCGATACGCTAAAACGTTCGACCGGGCGGGATTTGCGCTCCAGCCCACCCGCCCCTTTCAGTTTCCGCCGTTTCCATCCGCCGACTCCGAACTGGCTTCTTTTTTTCATCGGCACGCTGTACCCGATAAACCCCGGCCCTGGCTCGGCATCGCCCCGTTTGCCCAGCATGCCCAGAAGATGTGGCCCTTCGACCGGTTCGCTCCGTTGCTGGCAAATCTGTTCGCAGGCCCGCCATTAACCGTTTTTCTATTTGGCGGGGGACCGGCAGAGATAGCCCAACTGGAAACCCTGCGGCAGCACTTTCCACAGGTGGTACTGGTGGCGGGTCAGCTGTCAATGGCGGCTGAGTTAGCCCTTATGCGCCAGCTCAATGGGATGCTGTGCATGGATTCGGGCAATATGCACCTGGCCGCTTTGAGCGGAGTGCCCGTATTATCCATCTGGGGCGCTACTCACCCCGACGCGGGTTTCGGTCCATGGGGACAGGGAGAAGAAGCCATTCTACAAATCCCAACCGATGTACTAACCTGTCGTCCCTGCTCCGTTTTTGGCAATAAACCATGCTGGCGTGGGGATTTAGCCTGTTTGAACGACATTTCCGTGGATATCGTAGCAGCACGGGTGAGACAATTGCTTTTCTCACCCCCGATTAAAATCGGAGTCTGACAAAATTATCAGGCATCTATTAATCGTTTATCGCCCAAACCGTCAAAAAAAAGAGGATGTTTGTAAGTGGTTTACGGTTTGAGGTTTAAAGTTTTTGCCGGGCCGCCGGTGCGATTGGCTGACGCACGAGAATATAAACGCGTCAGCCAACAGAAAACGTCAAACCATAAACCGTAAACCGACTACCATCCCCACGTGTCCACCGATACTCACCATCAAATTGCGCTGACGCTCGTTCCCGGCGTGGGCAGCATCCTCATCCGGCAACTCATCAGCTACTGCGGCTCGGCCCCCGACGTATTCCGGTCTCCGTTAGCGCGGCTCATGAAGGTCCCCGGCATTGGTGAAGTAACCGCCCGCGCTATCCTCAAACCGGGTGTGCTGACCGAAGCGGAACAGGTGATGAACCGGGTGGAAAGAATGGGAGCACTCGCCCTGTTTTATACTGACAAGGCGTACCCCGCCCGATTGAAAGCCCTGTACGATGCCCCCGCCCTGTTATATTACCAGGGTGCGAGCGATTTGAATGCCCTGCGCACCATCGGGATTGTGGGCACCCGGCAAGCCACCGACTACGGGCGACGCATCACGGCCGAAATTATCGACGCCATAGCCCCCTACGGCGTCAGCGTGATCAGTGGACTGGCCTATGGGATTGACATTGCCGCCCACCGCAGCAGCCTGACAGCCGGTTTACCCACCATTGGCGTGATGGCTAGTGGCCTGGATGTAATCTACCCGAACGTACATAAAAAGACCGCGCAGGACATGCTAGCAACGGGTGGCCTGCTCTCCGAAAGTCGACCCGGCACCAAGCCCGATGCCCATCTGTTTCCCGCCCGTAACCGGATTATTGCGGGCCTGAGCGATGTGGTGGTGGTGGTAGAAGCCGCCACCAAAGGCGGAGCACTCATTACCGCCGAATACGCCAACAACTACCACCGGGAGGTTTTTGCCGTGCCCGGTCAGTTGACACAGACGTTCTCGGCGGGGTGCAACAAACTGATCCGGGAAAACAAAGCGCAGATTTATACCAGCCCCAGAGACATTATCGAAACCCTCAACTGGGACCAGATGGCGCGGGGACTCAACGAACAGACGTTACGGCAGCCCTCCCTGCCACCCCTGCCGGTGGATATAACGGACGAAGAAAGTCAGGTAATGGCCCTGTTGCGCCAGTCGGCGGATGTCCATATAGACGCGTTGAGCTGGACCAGTCAAATCCCGATGGGCCGACTGGCCTCCCTCCTGCTCAGCCTGGAATTCCGGGGATTTGTGCGCTCGCTGCCCGGCAAGAAATACGCCGTCGTGTACGTGTGACGAAACCGACGATTTTGTATACGATTTTCAAGGTCGCTTTCAGTAACACAACCCATTCACTGGTAGTAAAATAGCAGGTTCAAAAAAAATATCAGCCACTCGTTTATTGACCGAAAACGGCGGGTTGAGTAAAAGAGAGTCTGTACGATTACAAGCAGGTAAGTCCTGTCAGGAAATAATGAAGCCAGCGGCTAGTCCGGGTTCCTGAAGTTACTGGGAGAAACCCCTTTTTCTTCTGAAAACACCCGGCTGAAGTAGCCGGGACTGTCGAAGCCCACCGCGTCGGCAATTTCGGCAATGCTCAACGTTGAATGCAGCAGCAGTGCTTCGGCTTTCTGCAGGCGAAGCGCCCGCAGGTAAGGAATTATGGACATACCAGTCAGGGCCATTGACTTGCGATACAACGAGTTCCGACTCATGCCCATCAACTGACAAATCAGGGTGGTATCAAGGGCAACGTTCTCCAGATGACGTTCCAGCGTATGGCGCAGTTTCACCACAAACTGGTCTTCCCGTGCATCGGCCCCGTCAGCAGCAATCGGAATGGACTGCGGATTGCCCAGCGCCCGCTGGCTATAATAGCGCTGAAGCCGCCGTCGGCTCTGGAGCAGATTCCCCAGTATGAGCAGCAGCTCTTCCCGCTGAAAAGGCTTGACCAGGTACGCATCGCCCCCCCGCCGTAAGCCGGTCAGGCGGTCGTCCATCGTAGCTCGGGCCGTGAGTAGTACAATAGGAATATGGCTGGTTCGTTCGTCGCTCTTCAGGATGTCGCAGAGTTCAAATCCGTCTTTGCCGGGCATCATTACATCACTCACAATCAGGTCTGGAATGATGGCAAAGGCCTGGTCCATGCCAATTTGCCCGTTCTTAGCCCGTATAACCTGGTACTCCTCCCGCAGGCAGCTCTGGATGTAGGTGGCGGCATCGTCGTTATCTTCTACCAGCAACAGTATGGGGCCATCAGGCACTTCCTCTGGCCCAACTTCGAGACTGTCCCCCAACTCGCTCATCTCATAGGCAGCTAGTGTAGATTTGGGAAGCATGTCATTAGCCAGGGGTGCCTGCCGGGTCAGGGGTAGACGAACCACGAATTCAGCACCCGGACCGGGTCGGTTGCGAACGGCCAGACCACCCTGCATCAAGCTAACCAATTCCCGAACCAGCGAGAGGCCAATGCCGGTACCACTACTGGCCGATTCGGAGACGTTAGATCCGGCCTGGAGGGTCCCGGCCTGACGTGGCCCGGCCAATCCAGGCGGGACCTGATAAAAGCGGTCAAAGATTCTGGTCAGGCTGGCTGGATCAATGCCGGGTCCAGTATCGCTGACGGTAATTTGAATCCACGGATCATCCAGATGCTGGGTTGGCGTAAGTGCCTCGTAATAGCCCGCTTGGGTAAGCGGTTGCCAATGGGGTTGACTAATTACCTCACACCGCACCTCCCCCTCCGACGGGGTAAACTTGAGTGCATTTCCCAGCAGGTTAGCCACGATGTCCTGTAGTTTGTCCGGGTTGAAGTCGGCTTCACAGACCTCATCCTCAGCGGCTATGATCAGGCGTACCCTCTTCGCCCGGCCTATGGCATGAAACGATTCACCCACGAAACGGATAAAGCGGATCAGGTCAGTCCGCACCAGTTCGAGCGGCATTTCGCCGGCCTCCAACCGGGAGATGTCCAGGATCTGATTGATAAGCCGCAACAGATTACGGCCGCTGCGTCCAATCAGGTTGGCCGACTGCCGCAACTGGGGATCTCCCTGCCGGTGGAGGTTGTCGGCCATGCCCAGAATTACCGTCAGGGGCGTACGGAACTCATGGGAGATATTGGCGAAAAAACGGGATTTGGTCTCGTCGAGCTGTTGCAGATCCTGAGCCTGCCGGGCAATGGTCTGGGTGGCCTCATTGATCTGATTTTGCAGCCGGATTTGTGCCTGCTCGTATCGCCGGTCCCGCCACCGGCCCCAGGCCCAAACCCCGCCCAGCAGCAAAAACACCAGGGGTAAGGCAAACCAGCCGTGCAGATAAAACGGCCGCAGCACCCGCACCCCAATGGATAGCGTGGCCGACGACCGGCGACCATCGGCGGCCTGCCCCCGGATCAGCAGGGTATGGTCGCCGTAGGGCAGGTTGCCCAGCCGCAATGAGGACTCCGTCTGGTAGCGCCAGGTGTTGTCCACCCCTTTAAACTGGTAGGCATAGGTGTTTTTCTGGGCATCGGTGTAGTTGAGCAGTGCGAAGTCGAGGATACTGCTCCGGTCGTCGGGCAGCAGCGTGATCTGATTCGTCTTAACCAATTCCTCGGTCTTATCAACCAGCCTGTTGCGGTCGGCCTCGAACTGGCGAAAGGAAACAATCCGCAGGGGCAGGGCGGGCAGCGGGGGTTCGGCTTCGAAATCACGCGGGTCGAAGGCGGTTACGCCGTTCAGGCCACCGAAATACAACCGCCCCTGCTTATCCTGGTAGTGCGCGATGCGGTTGAACTCGTTGTGGGTGATGCCCTCCTGCACCGTGTAGGTCCGGGTGGTGAGCCGGACCGGATCGAACTGCATGATGCCGTTGTCACTGCTGAGCCAGAGGTGACCCCGCCGGTCGGCATATACCGCGTAAATATTATCGTTGTTCAACCCGTCTGCCCGCTTGAATGTACGGTAGCGGTTTTGGGTACGATCCCAGCGCACCAGACCGGCATTGGCCGTAGCCAGCCAGAAGAGTCCGCCCGCGTCCTGGTAAAAATGCTGATAGCTGTCGGCAGGTAGCTTGAAAGCACCCCGACCACCCCGCCAGTAGCGGGCCGTGACACCTCGTTGGGGGTCGACGGTGTAGAGGCCCGTGGTGGCGCAAAGCCAGATCGTACCCTGCCGGTCGGTGCCAATGTGCAGGACGTGGGCCTGGGCTAATTCGGGAAACTGGTTATAGCCCCGGAAGGGGGTTACCTGGTTGGCGGCCGGGTCAACCAGCCACAGGCCGGGATCGCCACCAGCCAGCAACCGGTGGGGGCTGGCCAAAAAGGGGTGAATAGTCCACACCGCACCCTGGCCGGGTATGGGCATCACGCTGGTTTTAGTGGTTCGGTAATCATAAGCGACCAGGTTATAGTCCTCGCACAAATAAATCTTACCCTCCAGATTACCACTCAAACTATGGAATGATCGCTGCTGGCGAAGCAGCTGTCGGGCTGCCCCCCCCGAACGCGTACTAGCGAAGAGGCCCACATCATTCTCCAGATTCGTGTAAAGCGTATCGCCCACAGCGGTAATGCCCCGAACGGCGGGTTGTTTTCCGGTGCCAGCTTCATAGAACAGCCGCTGAAAATAGTTCTGGCTGATCCGGATCTGGTAGAGGCCAAAGCTGGTACCAAACCAAAAGCTCCCGTTTCGGTCACGAAAGAAACTCCGGTTGTCAATCCGGCCGCTGGCCAGTTGATCGCTGATATCGAGGGCAACGCTATTGGCCGTATCACGTAACTGGTAGCCATTCCAAACCAGTCCGCTCCGGTCGAAGGAATAGACAAGTCGTCGTTGCAGTTTCGCCGGTTTAATTATGTCATTGGATTGGTGCTGACGATGACCCGCCCCGTCGATTTTATACAGTGGGCCTGTCGTAGGGTGCTGTGCGTCTGGTACAGTCGTGTAAAAGAATTCTGTATCGGCATGGCGCTGGCCCAGGCAGACATAAATAGTTTCTGAGTGGTTGAAGGTTTGCAGCACACGCCCATCCGTCGTTAATTCCACTAGCTGACTGCCATTAGCAATGGCCCAAATGGTGTTTCGGCTGGTAACGGCCGCCAGCGCAAGGGTCGTGTACCGGGGTAGTGGCACCGTCTTTAAACCTGACTTAGGGTGGTATACGTTCAGTTTGGCGGGCTGATAATCAATGAAGAAGATCGTTCCATCCTGACCATTCAGCAGAATATTCGGCCATACCGGGGGGTGGTTTTGTCGGGGCTGGTTGAAGCGTTTCTCGAAGGAGGTGGCTACGCCCGTTACCGGGTTAAAGAGGCTGATGGCTGATTTACTACCGGGCCCCATAAGCCATAGCAACCCATCGGCATCCTGCGCGATGGATTGAATGTCATCAAAGTCAAGCCCGTTTTTTTCCCGGGTATAGGTCGTGAACGTAGCCCCGTCGAAGCGGTTGAGTCCAAACTTGGTGCCGAACCACATAAAGTCCCGGCGGTCCTGGAAAATGGCGTTCACTTCGCGGTGCGCCAGCCCCTGCTCGGGTCCATACCGCTGCACGGAAGCCGTAATGTGCTGTGCCCCGGCCAGTGAGCATAAACCGAACAGGAAGAATAAGGCCTGAATCAGGACTTTCAACTGGAAGAAGGTGAGGTAATGCTTTTCGGGACCGGGTTGCCCGTTACGAATAGCAGCGCATAGTAAGGCGAAAGCGAGAGCGGTTATGGGTGTTGAAGCTGCCTGATCCACTCGTGTATTTCTGATACTGGGTGTAAATTTAATTTACAGTAACCGTAACCGATAGACTTTGTTTGTTAAATGCCTCGACGACCGCTGTTGTATAGCCATTTGTAATCGTCACGTTGCCGGTGCTTCCTGCTGGTGGCTGGTTCAGCAACTCCGCTGGCCAGGTCCAGCTCCCGGTTTGAGCCGCCCGCCCCCTTCCCGGTTGCCCGGCCCCATGCGCATCGAGGCTTCACCGGGCACCAGCAGGATTGACTGCCAGTACTCCCGCGCCTGCCGCCGGTATCAGCAACCACGGGCCCCGATAAAGTAGACTAATGATCCATTTTTTTTCAGTTTATGGTATCAGTGCAACAAATGTGCATCTATTTGGGCGAAATCTGCACATCCATCGCCTATTCTTCCGCTAAACTTGCAGAGGCTTTAAGGGTCAGAAACTACCCACCTTTTATCCTCCCTTCTTCGGGTAAGTTCTTGCCATCAAATGCCTTGGACTCTTCCTCTTTTTTGACCCCGAACCGCCCCTGGCAATAGGAACGATCGCCTGTTTCCGGGGGCAGTAAGGGGATGGGTGGAAGGCCTAACCCTGGTCGGTTATCGGAGACGGTACCCCGAGCAGGTCAGTACAGATTGCTTTATCTAACCCAATTAATAATGCGATGAAAAGAACACTACTATGCCTGTTTGGCAGTTTGGCCCTGACCTCCGGTGCCCTGGCCCAGCGGCTCAGCCCGAGCGTACTGGCCGTCGGAGGTGGCTCCGCCCGAACGGCCAGCATGACCCTCGACTGGACCCTTGGTGAAACCGTTGTCGGAACGGAGCGCGTAGCCGGGCACCTGTACACGCAGGGCTTCCACCAGCCCCAGCTTCAGGTCACGGAGCTGCAGAGCCTGACCACCCTGGATGCCGACTACCGGTTTACGGTAGCCCCTAACCCGGTAACCGCCTGGCTCACCATTGCCATCGTCACGCCCGAAGCGACGCCGATACACCTGTCTCTGACCGACCTCACGGGCCGTCGCTACAACCTGCCGGTGGTACCCGCCAATACGGCCTCCACCCAGGTTGACATGACGGCTTACCCGGCGGGTACCTACCTGCTGCGCCTTACCAAAGATGGGGAGCGCGCGCTTAAAACCTATAAAATTATCAAAGCTCAATAACTAATCTTTTTTAACCCAGACAACAATGAACTATCGTGTACAAACCTCGGTGCTTTTCCGCGCCTTCCTCTTTTTATTCGTTGTAACCCTTGGCTCACTCGCCCAGGCCCAGCAGGTGCCGCAGGGCATGAAATACCAGGCCGTAGCCCGTAGCCTATCAGGTGAAGTGTTACCTAACCAGCCCGTCACCCTTAAAATAAGCCTGAAGAGCAATGGGAGCGGTCTACAGAAGACGCACTATAGCGAGACGCACACCGTAACCACCAACGCCCTGGGCCTGTTCGACCTGACGATTGGCAGCGGTAAAGCCGGGATGAACACCTTTACCAGTGTACCCTGGAGCAGCGAAGATATCTGGATGGAAATTGCCATTCAGGACGGCGGCAAGAGTGGCTTTACCACCATCAGCAGCAGCCGCCTGCTGGCCGTTCCCTATGCCTTCCACGCCATGACGGCCAATGAATTAGCCGGCAACCCCAAGGCACGGGTAGCGGCTGGAGGACCAACGGATGGCGTACCTAGTAACGTTTGGTCGACATTCGGCAATACCAAAACTGACCCTTCTACCGACCGGATGGGCACGATGGATTATGCGGACCTGATTTTTGTGACCAACAAGATAGAACGGCTCAGAATAACGAAAGATGGCGACATTAACTTAGCCAACAGCCTGAGTGTGGGCAAGGATGTGTCGGTTGGCAATGACCTGAATGTCCGAAATAATGTAAATCTGAATACAAACGGAACCGGGGCTACCATAAACAACGGCTCCTTTAAGGTTGCCAACCAAAAACCGACTACGCTGACGGGAACACTCACGGTAGATGGCGCCACCAGCCTGAACAATAGCCTTACCGTAAACAATATGGCAGCTACGCGGCTGACGGGGACGCTGCTGGTGGAGAAAGACGGGACGTTTAAACAGAAAGTAGTGCTGGATAACGCCCAACTGGGGTCGACCAGTACAACCACAGGCGCACTGGTCGTGGCGGGGGGTGTAGGCATCGGTCAAAACCTCAACGTGGGAGGAGCAACCCAGTTGAACAACACGCTAAGTGTAGCTGGGGCTACTACTCTCAACAACAACTTCACGGTAGGAGCACCGTCAGCCCTGAACGGTCAGGTAACCATCACGGCTGACATGCCCGGCACCGATCAGGATAACTACAGTAACTATCCACTGCGCATCCAGGGAAATGATCAGGGCATAGCCGTCAAATTAACGGCCTCTACGCCCCTGCCGGGCAATAATTTCATTACCTTTTTTAACAGCAATGGGGTAGCTAAAGGCCGCATTGAAGGCTCCAGTGGTATTGCGCAGGGCTTGCGGGCCGCCGTTATCAGTCTTATTGGTACACCCGATATTGATGCTGCATTTGGGGCTTCCACGGATAAAAACGCGCCTGCCGACCAAAGCATACCGGGCTCGGCAGCTGATTTTTTCACCTCCGATTATGCCTTTGGCGCTTACCAGCAAACACTTGACCTAGTGGCTGACATTATCCGCCTGATTGTAAATATTGCCGGAGCCTCAGGAGCCTGCATTACCGGCGATTGTGACGATGTGATCTGGAGTGCCGTCGACGTAGCGGTAGGGGCATTGCAACTGGGCGGTTACGTAGCTTATAACGAATTGCAAACAGGGGTGGCTTTTGAATCAGGTGGAGCCGATTATGCCGAGTGGCTGCTGAAGGCCAACCCAAAAGAAACGTTCGTGTTTGGCGAAGTGGTAGGTATTAAAGGTGGGGTATTCTCTAAGACCTTTACCGAAGCCGAGAAATTCATGGTGATTTCCAGCGCTCCGGCTATTATTGGCGGGATGCCCGATAAGAAAAAACTTCCCCTATACGAAAAGATTGCCTTTATGGGCCAGGTACCCGTAAAAGTGCTGGGCCGGGTGCGGAAAGGAAATTATCTTCTGCCTTCCGGCAAAGGCGATGGCATGGCGATGGCCGTTGATCCGATCAATATGAGCGCACTCGACTACCGCCGGGTAATTGGCGTTGCCTGGGCCGACTCTGACCCTAAAAAAGCGTTCAATTACATCAACACTGCTGTTGGCCTAAACACAAATGATCTGGCAAATACCGTTGATCAAATGCAGACGGTAATCAATACCATGCAACTGGCCCTGCAGAAAGCGGTTCCCGACTACAAACCCGCCCTGTTCGCTACCAGTGGCAAAACACAAGCAACCGGATCTACAGGCTATTCGACAGCACCGTCGATGCGCGAGGTCATTAAGAACGATATTGCGAAAAGTGGCTATACGAACATTCAGGAGGCTATGCAGGAGGTAAAGCAGTACATGGGCGCACAGGGCGTTGATCTGAAGCAGTACCCCTATATGACCGAACTGCTGGACAACCCAACACCCGAAGTAGCAAAAAAGGCGCAGGATCATTACATGAATGTGCTAGTTAAGGCACAAGCGCTGCTGGCTCAACAGCAGAAGTCATCAGCCGTGTCCCGGTAATGGGTAGCGACTGCTTACAGGCGTAAAACGAGCTGACTAATGAAGTCCGTTTATGGTAACAGATGCGGTTAATGCTGGCTGCATCTATTACCATAAATGGACTTTTTTCGCGTTACCCTTTCTCGAAAACTGGTCGTATGCTCTGATTAAGTTGGACAGTTATTAAAAAGTTGGCGATGCGGCTTCTTCTGTGAATCGGACCTTTTCTTGAACGGTTTCAGCAGTGACCCCCCTGAAAAGCATTGACACGTCCAATAATCCCCGCCGATAGGTGGTGCGGACTACGTGGCTGATTGATTCCGGCTCTCTGTTTTAATCGGTCGCTCCACGTCTTTAGACACCCGCCCCTGAACAGTAGTAAGCCTCGCCGAGTAGTGTTATTGTTGACTGACTCTGAGACCGCCCTTGGTGCCAGTGCCAGCAAGTGCGGACAGTTCTCCTCAACAAAAAGAACTAATTACTTATTTTTTTTCACTTTTTGGCCACTATGCAACAAATATGCACCTATTTGGGTAAAATATGCACATGGGTCTAACGGCCCTGGGCTAATTTGCACCAGCATTCGGGACCGGAAAGCCCTCGCTTTTGTCCCTGATTGGGGAGGGCAGTCCGGTGTTGAATGGTTTCGAATCATCCTCTTTTTTACGTTAACGATTGTGCATGCTTTACTTGTTTGTACCGGTTATGGTGAGTCGTAAAACCTGGCCACCCTGGATGCCGGATGCGGTTTACGGTCGTTGCCATTCGATCCAACCCTGCCCCTTATTGTCCTCCTCACCTCTTTTTGGATCTCCCGATACTGAGCCCTCAGCATCAAGCGGATGAGGGGGCCATGTCCACCCCAGTAACAACCCACGTTACTGTTTTTTCTGAGTAAACCATTATTCAACGAATCATCTCTATGAGGCTTCCTTTACCGTTCTTTTTTCATTTTCTAATGCGGGCCGTTAGTCTGTTGGCGCTTCTGCTGGGTGCCAGCCTGCTGACGCAGGGCCAAACGATTCGCTACGTCAAACCTGCTGCTACAGGCACAGGCAACGGCAGTAGCTGGGCCAACGCCAGTGGCAATTTGCAGGCCACCATCAACGCCAGCAGTGCCAACGATCAGGTATGGGTGGCGGCTGGCACCTACCTACCCGGTGGCAATGCTAATACTGACCGCACGATCAGTTTTGCCATGAAGGCTGATGTCACTATTTACGGGGGGTTTGTAGGCAATGAAACGACCCTAAGTGCCCGACCGGCCCTCAACCCCGTAACGAATGACCCCAGCAGTACAACCCTTTCCGGTGATATTGGTGAGGTAGGTGATCAAACTGATAACAGCTTCCACGTCATCAAAAATCCCGCCGGGTTAACCACTACGGCGGTGCTGGATGGCTTTGTCATTACGGGTGGCAATGCCAGCGAAACCGGTAGTCAACAGAATATTGGCGGGGGAATGCTTAATGTTGCCAATGGTAATTCCGGGAATCAGGCCAGTAGTCCCTTGATACGCAACTGTTTGTTTGAGGCTAATTCGGCTACCTCCGGCGGAGCCATGTACAACGATGCGAATACTGGTACTGGCAATGGTAGCAATGGTAGCCCTACATTAACCAATTGCGTCTTTCAGGCTAACACCGCTTCCAGCAACGGCGGGGCCATTTACAACAATGGGTATAATCCGAACGGCACCAGTCCCACACTGACCAACTGTACCTTTCAGGCCAATACCGCTTCCAGCAACGGCGGGGCCATCTACAACGATGGGTATGACCGGGCCAATAGCAGCCCCACGTTCACTAGCTGCTTTTTTCAGAATAACCGTGCTATTTCCGGCGGGGCCATCTACAACGATGGTAGTTCCAATGGGGGTAACAGTAACCCTAGGCTGACTAACTGTTCGTTTCAGACCAACCGTGCGTCGAGTAAGGGCGGGGCCATCTACAACTATGGTACTAAGGGGGGCACTAGTAGTCCCACGCTGATCAACTGTTCCTTTCGGGCTAATTCGGCTACCTCCGGCGGTGGCATGTACAACGATGCCAGTGAAGGGTTTCGCAGCGGCTTCGCCATCCCCAGCAGCAATCCTAAGCTGACCAACTGTTACTTTCAGGCCAATACCGCTTCCAGCAATGGCGGGGCCATCTACAACCTTAGCACTTTTGAGGGTACTATCACAGTGGCGCTGACCAACTGTACCTTTCAGGCCAATTCGGCTCCTCAAGGGGGCGCGATATATGGTTACGGCTATGGCAACGGTTATGTTGCTACTTCCACCCTGACCAATTGTGTACTATTTGGTAATGGAGGAGGTAACACGTTTTATAATGCTTTTACTACTATCTCAGCCACGTATAGTTTGCTTGATGACTCCGTGACGGGCTATTCGGGTAGCACAGGTAATGTCAAAGTAACGGTATCACCCTTTGCCAGCCCCACCGAACCGGCTCTTATCGGCTGTGGATCTGCTGGCATCAACGCGGGGCTGAACTCGGCTACTGGTTTAGCGGGTATTACCACTGATCTGAAGGGTAATCCCCGTATCGCCGAGGGGCAGGTTGATATGGGGGCGGTCGAATTCCAGGGTCCCGCGGCCATCGCGGCACAGCCTGTATCAGGGTCAGCGGTGTGCGCGGGCAGCAGCGTGTCAGTAGCGGTGGGTGTTACGGGCACTGTCATAAACTACCAGTGGTACAAAAACGGTTCGCCCGTTAGTGGGCAAAGCACCGCTACGTTACTTTTGCCAGGAGCCACCACTACAGATGCAGGTACGTACTCGTTAGTCATTACCGGGAGCTGTAACAGCCTTACAAGTAATGCCTTTACCTTAGTCGTCAATCCCATACAGGCCCGTCTGTATGTGAAGGCCGGGGCCAGTGGTGCCAATACGGGTCTGAGCTGGGCTGATGCTTTCCCTGATCTGCAATCGGCTCTTAATTACCCTTGTTTGGGAAGTGGGTCCGGAACGCCAACCGCTGAAATTTGGGTAGCCGCCGGGGTGTATAAACCGACATCCACCACTAACCGTAGCCTCAGCTTTGCTATGAGGAACGGGGTGACTATCTATGGGGGCTTTGTGGGCAACGAAACTATCCTGAGCCAACGGGTGCTGAGTAACCCTTTGTCTACTACACTCAGTGGCGATATTGGTACCCTAGGCAACAACGCCGACAACAGTTACCACGTCTTAAACAACCCTACCGGTTTAACCAACTCGGCGGTGCTGGATGGCTTCCTCATTACGGGCGGTAATGCCAATAGCAGCACTTTGCCCGACAATGGGGGCGGGGGGATGCTTAACAACGGCAATGGAGCCAGCAATAACTGTAGTCCGCTGATTCGCAATTGTCTGTTTCAAAACAATACGGCCGCCAGCGGGGGCGGGGCCATCTACAACGCGGGTTATACGAACGGCAACAGTAACCCCAGCCTGATTAACTGCGCCTTTCAGAGCAACAGTGCCGGTAGTCAGGGTGGGGCCATCTACAACGATGGTAGTATAGGCGGCAACAGTAACGCCAGCCTGACCAACTGTTCGTTTCAGGCCAATTCGGCTCCCTCCGGTGGGGTGATGTACAATATTGGGTATCAGGGCAGCAGCCACCCCAATCTGACCAACTGTGTGGTGTGGGGGAACGGAGGGAGCAGCACCTTTTCCAACGGGCCCAACGCTTTTATCACTACCAGTTACAGCCTGTTCGAGTCCTCAGTGACGGGCTATAACGGTGGGACAGGTAACCTGGCCACGGCCACTTCACCTTTTGCCAGCGCCACTGCTACCCTGTTGAGGTGTGGCTCGGTAGCCATTGACGCGGGCGACCCGGCCACCACCAGCGCTACCGTTGGCAGTATCGACCTGGCCGGCAATAATCGCTTCTACGCTGGTGGCCGCATCGATATGGGGGCTTACGAAACTCAAGCCGCTCCCTCTATCGCCATACCCAGTGTGAGTACGGCGACGGTGGGCGTGTCCTTTAGCCAGTCCTTTACCGCTTCGGGCGGCACTAGCCCCTATAGTTACAGTCTGGCCAGCGGCAGTCTGCCGACGGGTCTGGGTCTGGCTAATACGGGCGTGGTGTCGGGCACACCCACCCAGCTTGGCAGCTTCACCCTGACGGTGATGGGTCGGGATGCCGTCGGCTGTTCGGGGGTAAGTACGGCCTACGTCCTGACGGTAGTGAATGCCAATCCAACGCTAACCGGCTTGGCAGTTAGTCCAGGGGCGGTTTGCGTGGGACGTGTGGCAACCTTCACGGCGACGGTGGGCAACCTCACCGGCAGCTACAACTACACGCTCACCAATGGACTCAGTACTTCCCTGACGGGCAGTGCCAGCGGCAGCCCGTTTAGCCAGTCGGTAACCGCTAGCGGCACGGGCACCCAGAACTTTACGCTGACGGTGAGTGCCAATGGTCAATCTGCATCTAGCGCAAAGACCCTGACAGTAAACCCCTTGCCGGTGGCCAGCCTGACCAACAACGGTCCGCTAAGCTGTGCTCAGTCCAGCGTGACGCTGACGGCGGGTGGGGGCAGCTCCTACACCTTCGCCAGTGGCAGCGGGGTAGTGGGCACACCGGGTCCGATCACTACGGTGGTGGTCAGCAGTAGTGGCATCTATTCGGTGACGGTGGCCAATGCCAGCGGCTGCGTGAGCACCACTAGTACGGTTGTCACCGCCGATCAGGCGATTCCTTCGATCAGCATCAGCCCCAGCAGTGCGACGCTCACCTGCGCCAATCCGGTGGTGAGTCTATCGGCCATCAGCAGTGGCTCGGTGCGTTGGAGCACAGGGCAAAACACGCCTGTCATCTCGGTAAGTGTGGCTGGGCCTTACTCGGTCACGGCGATGGGCAGCAATGGCTGTTCCTCCGTAGCCAGCGTGAGTATAAGTCAAGATAACACAGTCCCCGTGGTCAGCCTGGTGAGCAGTGGCACCATAAGCTGTGCGGTGACGAGCGTGACCCTGACGGCCAATCCTAACGGATTAAGTTATGCTTTTTCGGGGCCGGGCGTGGTGAGTCAGAATGGGAATAAGGCGGTAGTGAACCTGGCGGGTACCTATTCGGTAACGATGAGCAACGGGAACAATGGCTGTTCGGCCATAGCGTCCACTAGCGTAAGTCAGGATAATACCCAGCCCACGGCCAGGCTGACCAACAACGGACCCTTATCCTGTACGATGACCACCGTCACCCTAACCGCAAGTGGTGGCACTAGTTACCGCTTTAGTAGCGGAGCCAATCAGATCAGCAGTGGTCCGACGGCCACGGTGAGCAGTGCAGGGTTGTACTCAGTGACGGTGGTTGGAAGCAATGGCTGTTCCGCCGTAGCTAGTGTGAGTGTGAGCCAAGATAACACCGCTCCGGTGGCGAGCCTGGTGAGCAGCGGCACGCTGAGTTGTTCAGTGACCAGCGTGACACTGACAGCCAGTCCTGGCGGATTAAGCTATGTATTTAGTGCAGGTGCTGCTCAAATCAGTACGAGCAATCAGGCCGTGGTAAGCCTGGCGGGTCTTTACTCAGTGACCGTCCTTTCAGGTAACAGCTGTTCGGCTACGGCCAGCATCACCGTGCAAAGCAACACCGCTACGGTGACCATCACCGCCCCCAGCGTGAGCACAGCAACGGTAGGGGTAGCCTTCAGCCAGTCGTTCATCGCTTCGGGCGGTACGGCCCCTTACAGCTACAGCCTGGCTAGCGGCAGTCTGCCTACGGGTCTGAACCTGACCGCTGCAGGCGTGCTGTCGGGTACACCCACCCAAAGCGGCAGCTTCACCATCACCGTGCGGAGTCGGGACGCCAACACTTGCTCAGGGGTAAGTACGGCCTACGTCCTAACGGTAATGGATGTCGCGACGCTAACCGGCTTGGCCGCCACGCCAGGAGCGGTCTGCGTGGGCAGTTCCGTTAGCTTCACGGCGACGGTGGGCAACCTCACCGGCGGCTACAGCTACACCCTCACCAACGGCCTGACGGCTCCCCTGACGGGCACGGCCACCACCCCTACCTTCAGCCAGTCGATGACGGCTGCGGGTACGGGCACCCAGAACTTTACCCTCACGGTGAGCGCCAATGGCCAGTCCGCATCCAGCGAAACGACCCTGACGGTCAACCCCTTGCCGGTGGCCAGCCTGACCAGCAACGGTCCCTTGACCTGTTCAACTACCAGCGTAACGCTGACGGCTACGGGCGGGGCCACCTACCGCTTCAGTGGGGGAGCCACGCAGATCGGCTCCACCAATCAGGCTCTGGTGAGCACATCAGGCCCTTACTCGGTAACGGTCACCTCGGCCAGCGGCTGTACGGCGGTGGCTCAAACCACCGTGACGGGTGATCAGATCGCCCCCGAAGCCAGTCTGACCGAGAACGGTCCACTCACTTGTTCGCAGACCACCGTCACCCTGACGGCCGGGGGCGGAGTGGCGTACGCCTTCAGCCCCGGGGCCACCCCCGTGGACGGTGGCAACACGGCCACCGTCAACACGGCGGGCACCTATTCGGTCACAGTCGTAACCGCCAGCGGCTGTACGGGCGTGGCCAGCGTGAGCGTGAGTCAGGACAACACCAAACCGGTGGCCACCCTGTCGGCCAGTCCGTCCACCACGCTGAGTTGTACCCAAACCCAGGTGACCCTGTTCGCGGGGGGCGGGGACCGGTACGTGTTCGCGGGTCCGGGCATCGTGAGTCAGGAAGGCAGCCAGGCCCTGGTCANCAACGGCACCACTGCCGTTTCGGGCAGCAGCGCCAACCCGGCCTTTAGCCAATTGGTCACGGCCAGCGGCACGAGCACCCAGACCTTCACTCTGACGGTGAGTGCCAGTAACCAGTCCGCATCCGGCGAAACACTCTTAACCGTGAACCCCCTGCCGGTGGCAACGATTACCGCCAGTCCGTCCACTACCCTAACCTGTAGCCAAACCCAGGTGACCCTGTTCGCGGGGGGCGGGGACCGGTACGTGTTCGCGGGTCCGGGCATCGTGAGTCAGGAAGGCAGCCAGGCCCTGGTCAACATGGCCGGGGTCTACTCGGTGACGGTGACCAACAGCAGCACGGGCTGTTTCTCGGTCACGGCCATCACCATTGACCAGAACAACTCGGTGCCCCAGGCCAGCCTGACCAGCAGCGGGCTGATTACCTGCGCCACGAGCAGCGTGACGCTGACGGCCAGTCCCAATGGATTGAGCTATGCCTTCGCAGGGCCGGGCGTGGTAAGTCAGAGTGGCAATCAGGCCATCGTGAATGCATCGGGTACCTACTCGGTAACGGTGAGCAACGGGGCAAACGGCTGTTCGGCCGTGGCCCAGACCACTGTCACCAGCGATCAATCCGTGCCCGAGGTAAGCCTGACCAACAATGGTCCTTTGAGTTGCACCATGAGAACAGTCACCCTGACAGCCAGTCCCCAGGGGCAATCCTACCGCTTCAGTGCGGGGGCCACTCAGGTAGGCAGCGGCAATACAGCCACCCTCAACACGGTGGGCACTTACTCGGTGACGGTGACGTCGGGTAATGGTTGCTCGGCGGTGGCCCAGACCACCGTCACCGGCGATCAAACCGCGCCCTCCGTCAGCATCACGGCCAATCCCAGCCTGACCATCAACCAGGGGCAGTCCGCTACCCTGACGGCATCGGGCGGGGCCGGCCAACCGGCCGTCACTTACGCCTGGAGCAACGGGGCCAACACCCCCGCCATCGTCGTCAGCACCGCCGGACCCTACTCGGTCACCGGCACCAGTGCCAACGGCTGCACCGGCACGGCCTCTGTCACCCTGATGGTCAATCCGGTGGTGACCGCTCCCTTTGCCATCACCGCCGTTACCACTGTGAACTGCACACCCATCCTGCCCAACCGGTTCAGTGTCAGCTTCAACCCCCGTTACAGCGGCCTGAACGGCTCGCCCGTGAGCTTCTCGGTCACTAACGAGTTATTACCCACTACCGAT
>NZ_KB893281.1:1882-2149 GCF_000374065.1 Spirosoma luteum DSM 19990 | reverse complement strand
CAAAACCACCGCCAATGGATTGGGTGGTAATAATGTGCAGGGGGTGTATGCGGTGGGCAGCACGGTGTATGCCGCTACGTTTGGTGGGTTGTCGATTTCCCTCGATGGGGGCACCAGCTTCGTTAACAAAACCACCGCCAATGGATTGGGGAGTAATGTTGTGACAGGGGTGTATGCGGTGGGCAGCACGGTCTATGCCGCTACCCAGGGTGGGTTGTCGATTTCTCTCGATGGGGGCACCAGCTTTACCAACAAAACCACCGCCAG
>NZ_KB893281.1:0-1779 GCF_000374065.1 Spirosoma luteum DSM 19990 | reverse complement strand
GGGTGGGTTGTCGATTTCTCTCGATGGGGGCACCAGCTTTACCAACAAAACCACCGCCAGTGGATTGGGGGATAATCTCGTGTATGGGGTTTATGCGGTGGGCAGCACGGTCTATGCCGCTACCACTAATGGGTTGTCGATTTCCCTCGATGGGGGAAACACCTTCACCAACTACACCACCGCCAATGGATTGGGTAATAATTTTGTGGAAGGGGTGTATGCCACCGGCACGAGGGTCTATGCCGCTACCAACGGTGGGTTGTCTTTCTGCCCACCTCTGTCGAGCAACGCGGACCTGAGCAGCCTGACGCCCAGCGCGGGCTTCCTCTCGCCCGCCTTTGCCCCCGCCACCACTACGTATACGGTGAGTGTCGAGAATGCCACCACCAGCATCACCCTCACCCCAACCCTGAGCGACAATACTGCTACGGTGCAGGTCAACGGCAGCCCCGTCAGCAGCGGCTCAGCCTCGGGGCCGCTGTCCCTGAGTGTGGGCCAGAATACCATTCCGGTGGTGGTCACCGCCCCCGATGGCACCACCCGGAAAACCTACTCGGTGAACGTAACGCGGGAGGCTGCGGTGGCTCCCGGTCCCGCCTGCAGCACCTACACCAACAAAACCACGGACAATGGATTGGGGGATAATTTTGTGAATGGGGTGTATGCGGTGGGTCAGACGGTGTATGCCGCTACCCAGGGTGGGTTGTCGATTTCCCTCGATGGGGGCAGCTCCTTCACCAATAAAACCAGGGCCAATGGACTGGGTGGTAATGTTGTGAGAGGGGTGTATGCGATGAATCAGACGGTCTATGCGGCTACCGTGGGTGGTACCGGTGGTGGGTTGTCGATTTCCCTCGATGGGGGCACCAGCTTCGTTAACAAAACCACCGCCAATGGATTGGGTAGTAATCAGGTGTTTGGGGTGTATGCGATGAATCAGACGGTGTATGCCGCTACCGGTAATGGGTTGTCAATTTCTGCCGATGGGGGTAGCAGCTTTACCAACCGAACTACCGCCAATAGTGGATTGGTTAGTAATAATGTGAATGGAGTGTATGCGGTGGGCACGACGGTGTATGCCGCTACCAATCGGGGGTTGTCGATCTCTGCCGATGGGGGCAACACCTTCTCCAACAAAACCATCGCCAATGGATTGGGTGATAACCAATTGAATGGGGTATATGCGGTGGGCAGCACGGTCTATGCCGCTACCTTTGGTGGTGGGTTGTCGATTTCCCTCGATGGGGGCAACACCTTCGCCAACCGAACTCAGGCNTATGCGGTGGGCAGCACGGTCTATGCCGCTACCTTTGGTGGTGGGTTGTCGATTTCCCTCGATGGGGGCAACACCTTCGCCAACCGAACTCAGGCCAACGGCTTGGGTGGTAATAATGTGCAGGGGGTGTATGCGGTGGGCAGCACGGTCTATGCCGCTACGTTTGGTGGGTTGTCGATCTCCACCGATGGGGGCATCAGCTTTACCAACTACACCACCGCCAATGGATTGGGGGGGAATAATTATGTGCTTGGGGTGTATGCCACCAGCACGACGGTGTATGCCGCTACCGATCTTGGGTTGTCCTTTTGCCCACCGGACGTTAGCCCCCTGACGCTCACCCTCTCGGCGAGCCCGACCACGATCCTGACTACGGGCACCACCACCCTGTTGGCCACCGTATCGGGCGGCACCCCCGGATCGCCGGACCGTCCCTACAGCTACAGCTTCTCGGGGCCGGGCACCATTACCCAACTGCCGACCAGCAACACGGCCAGCGTCTC
>NZ_KB893280.1 GCF_000374065.1 Spirosoma luteum DSM 19990 | reverse complement strand
AGCAGTTTACGGGTCTCACTGACTGTCAGGCCCGGTCGGTCAACAAGTTGGATTTCCATGTGAACACCGCTTTGTCAGCGGTCAATATCGCCAAAATAGAGCAGGGCGTTGGTCAGCAGCCTTTTTCGATGGCTGATGTAAAGACCCTGTATCACAACAAGTTATTACTGGATCGTTTTTTTTCCATCTTACCGCAAGGCACTGAGCTGACTAAAAATGACCCTCAAGTGCGTCAACTGTATAGTTTCGGCTGTATAGCTGCTTAATTATTGACGAACTATTGATTATAAAGGAAAAGTATAAAACAGGTGAGGCTCTGAAGCCAGCCTGACTTAGAAATTGGTATAAAAGGTAGAACACGTTATGGAAAATTCATTAAAGTACGACTGGATGCTTATTGTCCGGGGTGTTTTATACATTGTAGCAGGCGGGGTAATTATCCTCTTTGGGGGCAGTTTGATACCCAGTCGGCACAGCTTTTTGGTGGCAGCATTATCGGGGCTGGCTTGCTGGGAACGCTGTTTTCCTTTTTCAATCTGAAATCCGACAGAAACTTTTCCTGGGAGTTGCTGAAGAGCTTGTTCGACATTGCCTTTGGTATTGCATTCCTGTTCTATGCTACCGGAGATATAACGCTGTTTGTGGAAGCCTTTGGTTTCTGGGCCATGATGTTCAGCGTAATAGAGTCGGCTCAGTCTATGTATATGTTCATGCTGGCAGGGCCGCAAAAAAAACGGAATTTTTTGGGTGATGGGCTGCATCTGCTGAATGTAGTTATTGCCGGAACCCTATCTTATCTACTCACCCTGACCAACGCCCAAACGGGCCTTCTTGGCTTGTTTCCGATAGCTTTGGGCGTTATTACTATTCTGCTCTTGATGCAGCAAAAGCGACTGGCCCGCCTGACTGAACAGGCCGCCCGCGCTAAATATAGATAGCGGTTTTAGCTATGCACAGGCGCCCACGCTATCGCGTCAGTTGCACGCCAGACAGCAACGCCCCTAGTCGTAATCCCTGTTCTTCCAGTAGTTGGGGCGTCTGGGTGAGGGCTGTTTCGAGCGACATCGGCCCCGGTATGATGGACGTGGCATATAATACTCCCGGCTGTGCCAGCACTTGCCGCGTGTCCTGCAACGTGCCGCAAACCAGCACCGCTGGAACGTGCTCTTCCCGGGCCAGGGCCAGCAAAGCTGATACCAGTTTGCCCTGCCAGCTTTGGGCATCGACCCGCCCCTCGCCCGTGATGAGCAGGTCGGCCCGGCGTAGTTTGGCGCGCATGTTCAGCACCGCAAACAGGTAGTCGGTTGCAGGCATTATGGATGCATCGAATAGGGCTGCCATTCCCCCCGCCACGCCCCCGGCGGCTCCCGCCCCCGGAAGTTGCCGAATGTTTTTACCCAGCGTCTGCTCGACTACTGCTGCCAAATGTTGCATTCCCTCATCGAGGTACTGACGGGTAGCGGAATCGGCTCCTTTCTGTTCGCCGAAAACGTGAGCGGCTCCGGTAGGGCCATAAAAGGGATTGGTAACATCGGTCAGAATGCGCAGGTTGACGGGTGGATTCTCCGTTAGCCAGGCTGGTGGTACCAGGGTATGCACAGTCGGCAGGTTCTCGCCCGTAGGAGACATGGGTTGCCCGGCAGCGTCCAGAATGGCATACCCCAGCGCAGCTGCAATACCCAGCCCGGCATCATTGGTCGCACTCCCTCCAACGGTCAGGATCAGGTCAGTACAGCCACGATTCAGGGCGTCGGCCATGAGTTGACCCGTACCAAAGGTGCTGGTGTAAAGACAATTGCGTTCGGAGTGAGTGAGCCGTTCCAGGCCTGATGCCTGCGCCAGTTCAACAAGGGCGGTTTGTGTACCGGTCAGCCACAGATACCGCGCCGTTATGGGCCGGCCTAACGGGTCGCTCACCGGGCATGATATCCATTCCGACGGTACCGCTGCGTGCAGCACATCAAGCGTACCCTCGCCCCCGTCGGCCAGGGGTATTGATTGATAGGTGGCGTCGGGAAACGTTTGCGTCAGGCCCCGTTGCAGGCTCTGGCACACCGCCGAAGCCGGTAGTGCGTCTTTGAAAGAGTCAAAAGCAAGCAGAATATTCATAGGGGAGCCAGTGCTGAACACCAGGGCAGAAAAGCCGTATAAACACAAAAAAGACAGGTAAAGCCCAGATATACCGGGGGAGTAAATCACATTCCAGCAGCACCGGAATATATTTCTGTTGAAACGCCAACAGCTCTACGTTGACCACCAGTATATCCCTGTAGGGGAGGGTTAGAGGGAGCCTACTTAAATGGGTAACAACCAAACTGAAACAACTTCAGGAGGTAGGAAGGGCTGTAACATTCAGTTCCGGTATGCCAGCCGTGCTTTATACGAACACTTTACAGGTACAACCAGTATACTACGTATGAAAGAAAAAACCGTACTCATCACAGGGGCTAACTCAGGCTTGGGGTTGGCTACTGCAAAAGCACTGGCAAAAAAATCATTCGACCTGATTCTTCTGTGCCGTAATGAAAAAAAAGGGCTGGATGCCATGGCCGATATTCAGCGTGACACCCCAACGGTCAAAATCAATTTGGTAACGGCTGATCTCGCAAATCTTAACTCCGTTCGGGAGGCCGCTAAAAAAATAAGTCAGGAGTATGCCCGGTTGGATATAGTAATCAACAATGCCGGCTACACCCCGGCGACCATTGAGTTTACGCCCGATGGTATCGAAAAATCATTTTATGCCAGCCACGTTGGTCATTTTGTGCTTACCTGGCATCTGCTGGATTTGCTAAAAAAAACAGCCACTGAAAGGGGTGATGTCCGGATTATTAACCTCTCGTCGGCGGCTCACTTTATGGGTAAAAAAGCCCGCTTCTTCCGGCATATCGATGACATCTCTACGTGGTCGGCTTACGGGGATGATAAACTGGCTAATGTTCTCTTCACGAAAGGACTTACCCGACAACTGAATGGAACGGGCATCCGCGCTTACTCGGTACATCCGGGAGCGGTGAGTACAAATTTCGGGAGTGACACATCGGGTTTCGTGGGGCAGCTACTTAAAGTAGCGAGTCCCCTGATGCGCTCACCCGAGAAAGGGGCAAAAACATCGATTTTCCTGGCAGCATCCCCTCTCAAATCAATTGGCGAACGGAATAACGGAAGCTATTTTGCCGATAGCCAGCCGAAGGCGGTTAGCAACCGCGATGTAACGGACGAAAATGCTGACTGGCTGTGGGAAAAGTCATTGCCCTTTGTTTGATAAATCGGCACATCGCATCAGGTAGTCATTACAGGGGATACAAAAATGACGATACCCAGGGGCTATCGTCATTTTAAAACCCACTCTATGAGAAAAAATTGTCAACGGCTACCCAATGGTAACATATAGCCAAGGGTTGCCTGTCCTGAAACCGTGTTGGAATTGATGGGTAAACTGCTCTCTGTATTCCCTGGCGAGTACAGTCCACGTCCTTCAATGGTAATGTGACCTGGCCCTGCTTTCAGGGCAAAGCCGATACCGGCGGCTACACCGAAGCCAAAGCGTCCTTTCGCATTGCTGATAGCCACTTTTTTGCCGTCAATGCTAGTGCTGGCGGCATAACTACCGTAAGGACCAACATTGACAAAGAACCGATTACCAGCGTAAGTGCCCGTAGCTATTTTTAGAAACAACGGCACTTCAACCTTATCGACAGCCTGCGTATTGGCCCCAAATACCGAGTTGTTCCTGACCGTATAGCGCGAGTAGTTGACCTCGGGCTGAAACGAAACGATACCCTGTCCCAGCGTAAGTGTTATCCCCCCAACAAAACCAAGGCCGGGCGCGCTGGTAGGGCGTATATCTGTAAAAGCGGGGTATGTAACGCCCCCCCGAAAGCCGATGCGAACGCCAGACCTGCCCACAGCTGTATTGGGCTGCCATTGATCTTCATTTGGCTCATTTGATGGCGGCACAACCGGTTTGCTGACTGATGATTGTTGCGCTTCCATTATCGAATCAGTGCTGACAGAAACTGGTGCCCCAGTTGTGCTGACTGGTTTTGTTGAATAACTATTGTATTGATCGTATAACTCCTGCCGCCTGTTAGGTGTCTGCGTCGCAGGAGCCTGGGCCAAACAGGTATTCAGGGGGAGAAACAGAAACAAGGCATAAGAACAGGATTTCATGCGTACCAGGTTAGCAAATCGGTTCAGCAAGGGTAAGAGGAATCTGATAAATTTCATCATAGGAATGATTTAACGGATAATTGGTTGAGTATACGGCTGTTTTTTGCGAACATTCCAGAAAAAACGTCCGTTCGCCAGTTGGTCAACTAAACAGTTGGTGAATTAGCCAGTTAGGTAATCGGTGAGTTGCTGACGCGAACGTTGTGTATATATCAACAACGTTTTGCCTGACCTGCTCACCGACTACCTAACTGAATTGACTGACTATGATAACCAATAACCAACGCATTGCTCTGATTACTGGAGCTAATAAAGGCATTGGAAAGGAAATAGCCCGGCAACTTGCAGAACGCGGATTTGCCGTATTTATTGGCTCCCGCGACATGGCAAAAGGACGCGAAGTGTCCGAGGAATTGTGTCAGGCCGGGTATGAAGCTACCTGTATTCAACTCGACGTTACTGATCCGGTCAGCATTCGGACCGCTTGCGGTACATTTTCACAGAAGGCGGATCATCTGGATGTATTAATCAATAATGCAGGGATTCTGGAGGATCATGGCGAAACGATCCTTAAGCTAAACGCCGAAATGCTTGACCGAACCCTGAAAGCCAATGTGAACGGCCCCATTATGGTCATTCAGGATTTTTTGGAACATTTACAGAAAAGCGAGTCGGGTGGTCGAATAATCAACGTGTCTAGCGGAGCTGGTGCCCTGACTGATATGACAACTTATGCACCCGCATACAGCATTTCTAAAACCGCCCTAAATGCTGTAACGAAGCAGTTTGCCGGTGCATTGGCGGAGCAGAACATTGCCGTCAACTGCGTTGATCCGGGCTGGGTTCGTACCGATATGGGTGGCCCAAACGCCAGCCGCTCCGTTGAAAAGGGAGCGGAAACCATTGTTTGGCTAGCCGCCGATGCCCCCCAATCCGAAACGGGGAAGTTCTGGCACGATAAGCAGGAAGTGGACTGGTAAATTATCTGAACCGCCGGGCTTCCCCGCAGAATTTTCAGGATTCTATGATTTCACTGATTTGACATAATGATAAAGCAATCAGTAGAATCATCTTAATCCTGAAAATCTCGGTTCAGACAGTATCATTTTCACGGCTTCGTACGCATTTACCACCCCTCCCGACCGGCTTAATTGGCTAAACGCGACGGTTTTATCTGAACGACCTGGTCTGCGAACGGTGGTGGCCGGTTTATACGCACTCTTCATCAGGATTTCTTTCACCTGCACTGCCGTTAGTTTTGGAAAGTAGGAGCGAAGTAAAGCAGCTACTCCCGCCGTCATGGGGGCGGCCATACTGGTCCCAGATAGACTGGCGTAGCGGTTATTGGGCAACGTAGAAAGGATAGCGGTGCCGGGTGCAAACAAATCGACCGTCTCAAGCCCATAATTGGAAGAGCGACTGGGTAGATTTTCGTTCAATTGCCAGGTGCTGTTTCCCACAGTCAGTACATTTTGTGCGGTTTGTCCGTTGGCGTACCGGGCCGATGGGTAAGCGGGCAGCGAATCATAGTTCTCGCCGTTGTTGCCTGCCGCGTGAACAATCAGCACATCGTGGGCCTCCGCAAATCGGATGGCCGCATCGATCTCTTCTTTAAAGGGCGATAGCCTCTTGCCAAAACTCATGTTGAGCACTTTCGCTCCGTTCTCTACCGCGTACCGAATGCCGTTGGCGATGTCTTTGTCGCGTTCATCGCCATTGGCTGGCACGACCGATATGGGCATGATTCGAACATGATCAGCTACACCATCCATCCCCCGGCCATTATCCCGTTTAGCAGCAATGATACCCGCCACATGGCTGCCGTGCATGGCCAGTTCCTGCGATTGGCCAATCAGCATACGCGGACTTCCGTAGTAACGCTCGTTCACATTAGCGGGATCATCACCAATGGCTTTGCTGGGCTGATAACCGGGATTGTACCCAATCATTGCCTCGCCACCCAGTAGCTGGGTAAAACGCGGCCAGTTTTTACGGACCAGTGCCAGGTAACTGCTAAATGACCCGTATTGTGGGAGGTAAGCATCGGCCAAGAGCGTTCGGATGGTCATGGCTACTGTATCGGTCCCCACGCTGGCACGCTGAATGGCAGTAGCCGAGGTAGGACTATTGGGTAAATGGGCCTGTAGCTCACGGGCAACCCGCCAGAAATTTGCCGTATCGGAAAAGGCTTTGTAGATAGGCTGGTTTGCCTGATAGCGATGTAAAAACTGTTTTTTAGCGATTTGATAGGTGTCGTACTGGCGTTTTTCGCGGGCAGGGACTTTACGGGGATCAATGGTGTCGTACTTCTTTTTCAGCAACACATACGTTTGAGTTATCTCCGGCTGGCCGTAGGCCGATGTGGTGCCGTCCGGGGCACCCATAAAGTTCCACCCGTTACGGTCGTCGGTATAGCCATTCTTATCGTCGTCAAGATTATTATCGGCTATTTCGGCTGGGTTGGTCCAGATTACGTCATGCAGGTCTTCGTGGGTGATGTCAACCCCCGAATCCAGGACACCCACCACCACCGGAACTGCCGACCGGCCAGCCAGCAACTTGTAAGCCCGGTACAGACTAATACCCGCTACTGAATCAGCTACGGGGTCGAGGTAGGGCCAGTTGAAGGGAGGTGTATTGAGATTTGTTCGCTGGCGATTGAACGTTGTTGATGCACCAAACAGTTTTTGGCGTTCCGGGCAGTCATCGCTGATGGGCTGTAAAGAGAATTCCTCCCCATTGTTGCTATACCGGAGCCGATACAGTCCGATACTGGTTGAGTTGCAGGTATTCTCTCCGCTTACTTTTCTGAGCAGCAGGCTATCGCCTGTTTGCTGATACAGCAATGTTTCAGTCGGGATATTACTGGCTCTGGCAGAGATAAGCAGTGTGTCGTCCTGAAAACTGACGGATATTGTTGCCGGGTCCGGGGGAAGGGCGGTATGTTGCCAGCGGGTGTTTCGCAGGGGAAGTTGCGCCTTTGCCGTTTTATAGAGGAAGAAAAAGCTGAGTAGTAATAGTAAGCCGGATTTTTGCTGATTCATATGAGATTAACGACCATTCATTTCAAATAGCGTCGCCTATCGGATAGTCAGGATTATTTTTCAGGCAAACAGGCTGTCAACGGCTACCTGTGACCCCGGCGAGTATAACTGGTTTCACTTCACCCTGTCGCGGGGCTCTGTTTCTCCGTTTATAAGTTCAAGAACGAATTCACTGCATTTGCTTCTTTCAACTCCATCACTCAGAACGATTGGCCGGGTGAGTGTTTGCATAACTTGTAGCGAAATTGGTCTTTACCAAAGACTCAAAAACGGAGAAAATAAAACTGCCCTTCACAGCAATGTGAAGGGCAGTTTTGGTATAGCGTAATTAACGCATCAGGCGACAACCCGTACCCGAACGGGTGAGGGTATGATCTGCGTACCATCATCCAGTGTTACCAAAAAGAGAAATTGAATCTCAGTGTAATTGGGTAATGCAACCGGTACGATAGATACCGTCGGATACTTCTTCTTCACATCGGCAATTGTCGTTGTAAAAACCGCCGTGGTACCATTCCCTGGAATGGGAGCCGTATTGAAGGCCGTCGTTGCAGTAGCTGTATTCAGCGTACCTACGTTGATGCCCGTAGCACCACCCACCACTTTGGTGATCTCCTTGATGGTACGACCACTCAATGCCGGAATCGACAGCGTGAATTGGATAGCACCACCAGCAGCCAGTGAACTGGTGATATATGGGTTAAAGCCAAGCGTAGTCGCTCCGGGAAAGGTCACTGGAACTTCAGGACGTCGGTCCTGCACCAGATCGCTGTAAACCAGGTCGTCTTTGCAGGAGAAACCGCTACCGGCCAACAAGGCAAGCAGCAAAACGCGTATGATTGTATTTTTCATTTAAATGCTTTTTTGAAGTCCTGAATCATTAATCGATATCCCACCAAACTTTTACGTTCGATTGCGGAGCTGGATTGGGGAAATTAGGATTGCGCTGGAGTTCATCGTTGATGTATACTGCCCGAACGGGTAGCGTGCCGTCAATACCACCTGCGTTTTGAGCCAGTTGCAAAGCAGGGTAGCCTGTCCGGCGGTAGTTGTTCCACAACTCAAGGCCATTACCCGTGAAAGCAATGTACTTTTGGGTAATAATCTGGGCAATTTTCTGTTCCGTGGTACCCGTCAGCGTAGCCACCGTCGGGTTCGCCGTAAGGTAGGCTGTGATTTGAGCAGGAGTCAAGCCGGCCAGGGTCATGGAGGCAGTAATACCTTCGGTATACAGCGCCTGCGGGTCGCCGGGAGTACCCAGGCGAAGGGCAGCTTCGGCCAGCGCAAAAGCGCGCTGGAAGTTAGTAATGAACCGTACGGGACCTTCGCCAGCGTTGCCTACTACGTATTTATTGTAACGCGACCAGTTGGCCGTTGGTGTAGGCAGCGTACCCCGGAAACCGTTGTCAATAGTTACGTAATTGGCACCCGGCTTGGTGAAGAAAATGGGCAGACGCGGGTCGTTCAGGCTTGTGAGCAGGTTCAGATACCGGGTACTCAAAATCAGGTCGTTCAAGAATGTACTTACATACACATACGTATACCGGGGATCCTGGCTACCTACACTGGCACCGAAGGTGAAGTTCATGTCACCAGCATTAGTTTTAATGTAGTTGTTGCCCGTTAGTACTTCGTTGATAACAGCGGTAGCCAAGGCAGGCTCTTTCCGGCTGATGGTCATAGCAAACTTCAGCAGGATAGTATTGCCAGCCTGTTTCCACTTGTTCAGATCGCCTTTAAAGATAACGTCATCCGCACCGGGCACAACACTCGAGGTAGCGTCAAGGTCTTTGATTCCTTCGCGAACCAGGTCAAACAGACTCTGAATACCCAGCGTAGTATTCCCTTTGTAAATATCCTCCTGCTTGTCTAGCCGGGGGGCCGTAAAGGCTTCGCCCTGTAACGCCTGCGAGTAAGGAACATCGCCCCACACATCGGTGGCAATACTAAACGTATAAGCCTTCAGGATTTTGGCAATCCCCGAGTAGGCTTTTGCGTTGTTGGCATCCCCCAGTTCAATCAGTTTCTGATAATTGATCAGCGCGCCGTTATAAATCTCACCGTTCCACTGGTTGCCAAAGTCGGCTCCGTTGGTCTGATAAACATCGTAGGTGGCCGGGCTGTTGGCGGCTCCGGCCAGCTGCTGGGTCAGGACCGATGTAAACCGGTTTAATTCATTGGCATTGGCAAAGGCGGTACCAGCCTGAGCACCTGGCAGCAACACCGCCGGTGTCACTGAGGTGGGGTTGTTAGGCGTTACGTTAACGTCTAGATAGTTGCTACATGCTCCCAGCCCCAAAAAGAAAGGAATGAGCAGATAGCCTTTTGACACTATAGATTTCATGAGTAAGTCGAATAAATTGAGTGATTAGAACGTGAGCCGTACATTACCGCCGAAGTTCCGTGTATTAGGTGGTCCATTTAGGTCAAGCCCCTGAATGTTACCCGCTCCCTGGGTGTTGATTTCCGGATCAGCCGGGAAATAAGGTGCGTAAAACAGAAGGTTACGTCCACTCACCCCTACCGAGATAGAACCGAAAGGTGTTTTACCCAGAATGCTCTTGGGTAGCGTATAGTTCAGAGCTACTTCACGCAGGCGATAGACCGTGGCATCGAACACAGCCCCTTCGGATGCTAAACCACCCAGTGCACCCCAGTACGTCTGGGCAGGCAGCTGAATGTTGTTAGGCCGGTATGTACCATCCGTATTCCGAATCACACCGGGCAGAATGCGGGGTTGGTCCCGGTCAATACCCGTCACGAACATAGACCCATTCGACCGAGCGTCGGCGGCTCCAAAAGAGAAGATCTGACCACCCTGGCGCGTATCAACCAGCACGTTCAGGGAAAAGCCTTTGAACGAGAAAGTGTTGTTCAAACCGGCCGTGTAATTAGCCTGCGGATTCGATATAACCGAGTTGGCAACACCCGGTGCAAACGCGCCGGTTACACCATTTATCACGTACTGACCGACATACTGTCCCGTTGCATCGTAGGTTGCGGTATTAGTAGGATCAGTGTTCTGAACCCGTGGATTAGCCGTACTGATAACGACACCATAGGGCGACCCTTCACTAATGGAAGGCGCAATACCGATAAACGAGTTACCGGTAATGGTGGCTGATTTCACACCCGGCGCAATGGATACAACGTTGTTACGGATGAGCGTGTAGTTCAGGGTCATGTCCCATTTGAAACCACCCACCCGCACCGGCGTTGCGTTCAATACCACTTCAACACCCCGGTTCTGTAGTTCACCAACGTTGGTTGTCCGGGTATTATACCCCGACGAGTTGGAAATGGCAACGTTGAAAATCTGATTCGTACTGCGTGAGTCGAAGTACGTAGCGTCAAGGCTCAGACGATTTTTGAAAAAGCCAACGTTGATGCCTGCTTCGTACGACGTTACAAACTCTGGAGTCAGGTTGTTGTTACCTATTCGGTTGCTAATGCCAAAGCCTGGAATGCTGGTACCGCCAATAGACAGCGGGAACGTGATATTAGCCAGGTTGTTACCGTAGCCTGATGTTACATATACGGAGTTCAGCAGGTACGGGTCCGCATCGCGACCAACCCGGGCAGCACTGGCTCGAACTTTAACGTAAGAAAGCACATCCGAGTTAACCTTGAACGCATCCGTAGGTACAAAGCTAACCGAAGCTGACGGATAGAAATACGTACTATTGGCGGCAGGTAGTGTTGACGACTGGTCAGCCCGGCCCGACAGTTCCAGGAACAAATAATTGTTGTAGTTCAGCGACAACTGACCATAGTAACCCACCAGCCGACGAATGGTACTGTTCTCACCGCTACCGGTGAATACTGTACCATTGCTCACGTTGTAAAAACCGGGAATCGTTAGAGAAGCGGCATCTACATAAGCTTCCTGATTTTTGCGCTGATTAATGTTGTTGCCCAGCAAGAGGTTAGCATTTAGTCCCTTCAGGAAAATATCATCTTTCCGGGCCGTTATTAGCAGGTCGCCGTTCAGCTCATTCCGGAAAAAGTTGTCCTGCTGTACCTGACCCAATGGAGAACGACCGGAACCAATTGGCAAGGTCAATTTACGTCGGTCAGCGTAGGTGTCACCCGTTACGCGGTACGCTACGTTCAGCCAGGGAGCAACGTCGTAACTTAACTGAAAATTACCGAAGAAACGGTCGATCTGACTGTCAAGAAACTCATTGTTAACCGCCCACTGTGGGTTGTTTGTTGATGGCGTAAAGTAAATGCTCTTTCCATTAAGGTCCTGATAAGGCTCGTTAGCCAAATCATAACTACGGGGTATACGCGTAATCTGACCAAAGGCACTGGCACCGTTACCACCCGGAATACCTCTCGACACGGTTTGTACATACGTACCGGTTCCGCTTACTTTCAAGCCATTTTTCAGTTTGGACTCTCCGCCAATCTGAACGTTTGTCCGGTTGAACTTTGAGTTCTGAATAATACCATTCTGGAGCGTATTACCCAGGGCAATAACGTAGTTACGGGTGGCATCACCGGATGCGATATTGACCGAGTTTTGAATGAGACTACCCTGCCGGTAGAAATCACGAACGTTATTAGGATACGCCTGATACGGTACTACTTTACCCTGCGTGTTCGTAACGGACGTTACATCCGAGAAAGCAGGTCCCCAGGAGTTATTCGAGGTAGGCGTAAATAGGTTGTTGGCTCCCTGCCCATACAAATTCTGGAACGTAGGAATACCATATACATTCTGAACGTTGTACGACGAATTGACCGTAACTTCCGTCTTATTGTTGTTGTTACGACCCGACTTGGTTGTGATGACGATAGCACCCGCCGAAGCCCGCGATCCGTAAAGCACGGCAGCAGCCGGTCCTTTCAAAATATTGATCGACTCAATCGTTTCGGGGTTGATATCGGCCAGACGGTTGGATGGCTGCGTACCAAACAGCGTATTCTGGGTAGCATTAACATCGTTGCTGAAGATGATGCCATCCACAACAATCAGTGGCTGGTTGCTTCCGTTGAACGACGTAATACCCCGGATGTTGATGTTGGTAGAGGCACCCGGCGCACCGCTGGAACCCGTAATGTTCAGACCTGCTGTTTTACCCTGTAGTGCACTGAGCACGTCGGGGGTAGAGCGCTGGGATAACTTGTCACCACCAATCTCCTGCGTAGCGTACCCCAGCGAACGCTTGTCGCGCTCGATACCCTGAGCCGTCACTACAATCTCGTCCAGACTTTGTTGGCCTGGTACTAAAGTTACATTGACGGTCGTCCGGGTACCAACCGAAACTTCCTGCCCCGCATAGCCGATAAAACTGAAAATTAGTCGCGAATTGGCAGGTACAGCGATTTGGTACTTTCCATCGACATCCGATATGGTACCACGTGTTGTTCCTTTTACCTGTACGCTCACACCCGGTAGGGCGGAGCCGTCGTCTGATGAAGTGACGCGGCCACTAACGGTTACATCCTGCGCCAGTACCGGCAAACAGAAGAGTAGCGAAAGTAACCAACTGCCCAATAAAATTTTCCGCATTAGTTGGTTGAGATTAAATTGAAAGTAAATAAATCCAAAATGGACGACAAATATACGTTGTGGTTCAATACATTGTTCTCCTTGTTTCCAAGAATTTTTATGAAGACGTTCCTCGTTTCTTTGTAGTTACATACAGTGACATCGGCGGTGTACTATTGGATGATGAGCCTTTTTCAGGGTGAAAGGATGAGTTTATGTAGCAGGTAATTTTAAATCGAAGGAATGCGCAGGAATTATGTAATTGGGAGGGATACCCAAAAAAAGCAAGGCGCCTTACTCTCAATGGGAGTAAGGCGCCATGACCCTGTGCAAAAAGAGATGCTACAGTGGGTTTTGAACAATAGCCGGGTTGGCGTTTATCTCCCGGCGTGGAATCAGGAACTCCCACTGATTGTCGCCGGGGGCTACGTCGAATAGTACGGCTACAGCGGGGTTATGGTTGGCTCCGTTACGATTTAGTGGAAGGTTCATACGCTTTAAATCGAGGAAGCGGTGGCCTTCACCCCAGAGTTCGATGCGACGATACATCAGGATTTCGTCAACCAGCTTCGTGCCGGTGTTGGTCGAGAGTTTGTACCCCGCATCCCGCTTGGTGTTCAGATCGAAGAGCACTTTGGCGGCTTCGCTGTTCTTGCCCAGCCGGGCCTGCGCTTCGGCTTCTATGAGGTACATCTCGGCAGCACGCATGTACGGGATGTCGCCCATGGTACTGGTAGAAGGTGTACCCGGCAACCGGAACTTCTGATTCATAAAGGGCACCCGAACGCCACCGGGAGGGGTAATGGCGTTGGCTGCCGTTGGTGTTCTAACCCACATCTTCGACCGTACGTCCGTAGTTGGAATCTGGTTATAAAGCAGACTGTTTATTGCCTTGGGAGTCTGACGGATAACAGAGGAGTTAAAGTTGTCCGAAATATAGGAATGATACGCACCGAAAAACTCCGACTGGTCTTCGAGGTGATCGAAACCCCATATCCATTCCGGGTTTGAAACATCGGCAAAGCCATCCAGATACTGCGCGTCCGACATCAGGTTAAAGCCTTTGCGGGCATCGGCGGCAAAGGTGGCGGCAGCAGCCCAGTTTTGCTGCACTAATGCCACGCGGGCCTGCAAGCCCTTTACTACTTCGAGGTTGATATGGGACTTATACGAGCGTGTAGAAGTCAGCAAACCAGCCGCATCAGCCAGGTCTTTGTTTATCTGCGTGTAAATATCCTCCACCGTAGCGCGGGGCAACCCTTCCGTAGTGGGGGTTAGCACCAGCGGAACGCCCAGTTGGCTATTTGGTTTGGCAGCCGCATCGTACCGCTTACCGTAAAGCTGCACCAGGTTGAAGTACGAAAAAGCCCGTAAGCCCAGTGCTTCGCCTTTAATCTGATTGCGGTCGGTCTGAGTGCCGGTGGCGTTGTCAATGCTGGTAATGGCGATGTTGGCGTTGCCAATGAGCCGGTAGTAAAGCTGGAACGGAAATTCAGACATTGTACCCGTTTCCGAGCGATGGCTGGTCCAGCGCTGCTCCCCAAAGTGCCAGTTATTGGATGAGTTGCCAAACACCAGGTCTTCGCCCATTACGTCCATAATAATCATCATAGCCGGATACCCAAAGTGTCCCTGCGAACCCAGGTAGCGCAGTACCATCGCCCGGTAAATACCGTTGATGGCGGCCGAAGCGTTCTTGGTGGTGGCATAGGCCGCACCCGCATCCACGCTACCCGTAGGAGCCGTTTCCAAATATTCCGGTTTGCACGAAGCCATGAAAAGTCCCAGGGCTACACAGGCAGTTATAAATCTTGTTTTCATTGTTAGTTCGATGCTTAAAGTGAGAAAGAAACACCCAGTACTACACTCTTGGCCACGCTGAACACGTTGCCGGTTGTACCCGCAAAATTCTGCTGTACGTTCATGCCCTTCCGGCGGGAAAGAATCAGGAAGTTTTCAGCACTCACGTACACCTGGGCATTGTTTAGAAATAATCGGGTTGAGGCTACCTTTGGTAAGGAGTACGATAACGTAACGTTGCGCATGTTTATGTAACTGGCATCCGTGAGCCAGCGATCCGATGCCGCATCGAAATCAGCGGTGCGGGCGGCATCCATGCGGGGCACGTTGGTAACGTCGCCCGGATTCTGCCAGCGTTGCAGAATATCCACGTGTTTGGCACTGCCGTACCCGCCCGAACTCATCAGTGCGGCATAGGCTCCGTCGTATACTTTACCCCCCAACTGATACACGAACAGGGCCGAAAGCGTAAGCCCTTTGAAACTGAAGGAGTTGGTAAACCCACCCGAAACGGTCGGAATAGACGTACCGTTGTAGTGGTAACGGGCGTTATTGGCACTCGTGGTCAGCGTGTCGCCGGCTTCGGTCACCCGCGAGTTGGCGGCTACGAAACTAGCTGCCCGGTACTGTACTTCGCCCGTAGCGGGATTAATTCCCTGATAGTCCCGTAGCCAGTAATCGTACAGTGAAGTACCCTCTTTAAGTTTTTTGGTACCGTCAATGATTTCGGGGTTTTCGGCCGGCATCTTCGTAATCTTGTTTTTCAGGTGCGTTGCATTCACATCGAAGTGCCAGACAAAATCTTTCGTCCGAACGATATCCAGGCCCAGTTCAACCTCAATACCCCGGTTGTACATCGTACCGATATTGCGGGTAACTGTTTGAATACCAGTAGACAAAGGAAGTGGTACTGCAAATATCAGGTTGGAAGACCGGCGGTCGAAGTACTCGATGGTGCCGGTAAGCCGGTTCTTGAACAACCCAAATTCCAAAGCAGCATCGAATGAGTTGCTCGATTCCCACTCCAGATTCCGGTTACCCAGACTCGATTGCAGAATTCCCGCTTCCGATGCGTTGTTGTTCCCCAGATTGTACAGGGGCTGCCAGGCGTAGTAACTGATACTGGCGTTGTCTGCTGTGGTACCACCGCCATCGTTACCCGTCTGGCCATAGGACGCTCTTAGTTTGAAAGTATTGATACTTGGGATATTTTTCAGGAATGTTTCCTGATCCAGGCGCCACGCACCACTCACGGAATAGAACGTTCCCCAGCGGGAGTCCTTATAAAATTTGCTGGTTCCATCCCGACGTACGGAGAAAGACGCAAAATACTTCTGGTCGTAATCGTAATTGAACCGGGAGAAGTACCCTTCAATCCGACGAATGTTGTACTCAGACGACAGGTTAGTCGTCGTCGTAAAGTTGACCAACTCGACGTTACCGTCCAGAATCTGCTGCGAGCGTGAACCGGTCAGAAAATTATCGGTTGTATGAAAATTCTCATGACCTACCAGGGCATCGAATGTGTGTTTGCCGTACGTTTTGTTGTAATTCAGCAACTGGTTGAGGTTATAGCCCGAAACGTTCTGGAAGTAATGCGTTGAACGACCCGCCGGGGCACCATCGCCAATTTCAGGGTTGCCGTAGGTCGTGTTATCGGTGTTGGTAATGTCGGTACCGAAATTGGTCGTGAATTTGAAATCTTTCAAAAACGTAACTTCTCCGTACACCCGTGCACTCAAAACGTTCCGGCGGAAGTAGTTCTGGTTCAACTCCGTTTCGGCAATGGCATGACGTCCACCAAACTGAGGCCGGTTGGGCAGGCCCAGGGCATTCAGGTTACCATAATCGTACCGACGGTTTCCGTTGGGCAGCGTCAGGAACTGACCCGGATTGGCAGGGTCGAAGGCATAAACCGGATAAATCGGCCCCATATTCCGCGAGAAGAAGAACGGGTTAACGAACGTAGTGCCACCATCGGCCGGTACGTCTGCCTGATTGGATTTGATAACCGTAGCCGACAGGTTGGCCCCCGTCTTGAACCAGGATTTTAGCTGAGAGTTAACGTTGAGTCGGCCTGAGTAGCGTTCATAATCAGACCGGATCAGATAGCCCTTATCGCCTAAGTAGGAGAGTGATAGCAGATAATCCGTCTTATCCTGTCCGCCCGAAAAGGTGGCGTTCATTTCATCGCGGTTGCCTTGTCGAACCAGGGGTTTTTCCCAGTTCAAATCGTCGGGCGAGTACAGGAGTTGTGCACTGGGGTTCAACTTGCCATCCGTACCGACCAACTGAGCATCTGGTACGTTGTACACGTTATACCCGGTCAGGCTAACCAGACGATTGCTGGCATCGGTATTAGCAGCTGATAGTGATAGCGGGTTCGTGGCCCGGTAAGCAACACTGTTGCGGTATGTTTCCCACATGAGTGGATAGTATTCTGCCGGACCAACGCGGTCATACTCGGGCAAGCCCCGTGAACTGAAGCCTTTTGTGTACCGAACGTTGATGAGATTGCGATTCTTTTGGCCTTTTTTAGTCGTTACGATAACCACCCCATTGGCGGCCCGTGCTCCGTATAATGCGGTTGAAGCCGCATCTTTCAGGACGGTAATCGTTTCAATATCATTCGGGCTAAGCGTGGCAATATCCGCTGTGTACGGAATACCATCCACTACATAGAGCGGGCTGTTTCCCGACGAAATAGAGCCGAATCCCCGAATACGGATATCCGGTGCCGACCCTGGCTGACCGCTGCCTGCCGTTGTCTGCACACCCGGCGTTGCCCCCGAAATGGCCTGAACCAGGTTGGTAATGGGACGTTCGGCAATTTTGCTGGCATCAATCGTCCCTGCCGAACCTGTAAAGGCCGACCGTTTGGCACTACCAAAAGTAGTAACAACCACTTCATCCAGATTGGTGGCGTCGGGTGCCAGGTTGATATCAATCGTTGACTTATTCCCAACAGCAACCTCCTGCGGAATATAGCCGACAAAGCTGTATACCAGGCGGGCATTGGTCGGGGTGGTAAGTTGGTAATTACCCTGAGCATCTGTCGTGGCACCCCGGGTTGTGCCCTTCACCTGTACGTTTACACCTGGTAGGGCGGAGCCATCATCGGACGAAGTAACACGGCCACTTACGGCTACATCCTGCGCCAATACCGGCAAACAGAACAGTAGGGAAAGTAGCCAGCTTCCAAATAAAATTTTACGCATTTGTGAGAAGTGATTAAATTAATGATGAAATAATCGAAAACAAGCTACAAATATAAGGTTTGCATTAACACTGTTCATATGAAAAGGAGGCAAAAAATTAACAATTTTTTAATGCGACCTAGTTTATGCTTTTTATCGAAGTAATGACTTCGCGTAACAATTTTATCTTTATGGTTAATAAGGGTATAATACAAAAAAAGCGACAACCGTCAGGCTGCCACTTCCCGAGCGATTCCAGAAACCTGAAATGGCCCTTTTCTTTTGTTGGTCAGTGAAAGAAAAAATAGCCGAGTGCAATCCCGGCAATGACGCCCATCAAATCGGCAAACAAACCGAACGGGATGGCGTAGCGGGAGTTTTTGATACCCACTGAGCCGAAATACAAAGCCACGATATAAAAGGTTGTATCGGCCGCCCCCTGAAACATGCACGCCAGCCGCCCAACGAACGAATCCGGGCCAAACTGTTTCATGGCATCAATCATCAATGCGCGTGACCCCGACCCACTCAGCGGCCGCATTAGGGCTACGGGTAGTGCGTCGGTAAATTCGGTATTTAGCCCCGTAAAACTGAACAGGAACTTCAGCCCGTCGATGACATAATCCATTGCCCCCGAGTTGCGAAAGGCACCGATGGCAACCAGCATCCCAACCAGATACGGAATAATACGGACGGAGGTCTCAAAACCACCTTTCGCGCCCTCAATAAACGCGTCGAAGATATCTACTTTCTTGCGCATCGCTCCCAACAGAAATGATACTACAATCAGCATCAGAACCAGGTTGCCCGTTACTTTGGAAATGACTTCGATTTCTTCTTTACTCTTGGTCGATAAATACCACAACGCGAGGGCTATCAGGCTCGTAATACCGCCCAGCCATCCCAATACTGTACTATTGATGAGGTTGATGCGCTGTTTGACTGCTACGGCAATCATACTCACTACGGTGGCTACGTAGGTGGCGATAAGGCAGGGGATAAAAATGTCGGATGGGTCTTTGGCACCCAGAATAGCCCGTTGTGCCATAATACTGAGTGGAATAATGGTCAGGCCGGAGGTGTGCAGGACCAGAAACATAATCTGGGCGTTGGAAGCCGTGTCTTTATTTGGGTTCAGCTCGTGCAAACTCTGCATGGCCTTCAGTCCAAAGGGGGTGGCGGCATTATCCAGCCCTAGCATATTGGCCGAGAAATTCATAATCATCTGGCCATTGGCAGGATGGTTTTGCGGCACTTCGGGGAAGAGTTTGTGAAAGAATGGGCCAATAATGCGGGCCAGAAAGTTGATGGCACCCGCTTTTTCCCCAATGTTGAGCAGTCCCAGGAAAAACGCCATCACCCCCGCCAGTGGGAGGGCAATATCCATAACCGCTACTTTAGACGAATCGAACAGCCCTTCAACGATAAGCTTGAATATCTCGGTATCGCCCAAAAAAATCAGTTTGGCCAGGGCTACCAGAAACGCAATGATAAAAAAAGCAACCCAAATGTAGTTTAGTGCCATCAGCGATAATGAGTGAATGAAAGAATGAGCGACGGTCCGGGGTTCTGGTTAGTGAATAGCTTCGCCAAAAGCAGAAGGTCAGTAGTTGGGAAATGCTGTAAGTTTACAGGATAGATGCGCACAAATCAATATTGACAAGAAACAAGCTCATGATAAAAGCAAATTCCTCTCTGATACTGCTTGTTTATTTACTCCGGTTCGGCGTTCCGATTTACTCATTTGCTCATTCACTCATCGGTAATGCCCAGTCCTTCGAGGCCACTATGCAGAAGCAGGGACTGGTGGATGTGCAAAAGATAGACCCCCGTATTCTGGTCGAGCTCAAGTACTCGACTACCGACAACTTCGTGGGTGAAGATGTGTACGGCGATTTGACCCGTGCGTATATGCAGCCAATGGCCGCCCGTAAACTGGCAAAGGCCAGCGAATACCTACAGAAGCATCACCCCGACCTGCGACTGCTGGTGTATGATGCGGCCCGCCCCCGGCAAGCCCAGTGGAACCTCTGGAATGCCCTTCCCGATGTGCCCGAACGGGAACGCCGGAAGTACGTGGCCGACCCCCGCGAGGGGTCCATTCACAACTACGGTTGCGCCGTCGATTTGACCGTAGCTATGAAAGATGGTACTCCCCTGGATATGGGCACGAAGTATGATTTCTTCGGCGAACTGGCTTATCCCTCGCGGGAGGCTGTCCTGTTAAAAGCGGGTAAGCTAACCAAAACCCAACTCGACAATCGACAGATTTTGCGAACGGCGATGCTCCAGGGTGGTTTTACCCGAATAGAATACGAGTGGTGGCACTTTAACGCCCTCTCACGGGAGCGCGCCAAAACTATGTTCGACATAGTAGAGTGATAGCCGTTTACGTCAGCCCCCAAAACGGGAATCTACTACTCTTGGGGCAGGCACGTATTACGCTAAATAACTACCAATACTGACCACATCGGCAAAGACCCCGGAGGCTGTCACTTCCGCGCCCGCGCCAGGTCCTTTTACCACAAGGGGACGGTCTTTGTAGCGCTCCGTCGTGAAAGAAACGATGTTATCCGCGCCCGTCAACTGATAAAATGGATGCTCCGGTCCTACCGGGCGCAGGCCGATGGTGGCTTTCCCATTCTCGAAACTGGCTATGAAACGCAGTTTTTCGCCGTTGGCTTCGGCTTCGCTGAGCAGGCTCTCGAAATAATCGTTGTTACGTTCCAGTTCATCGAAAAAGGCGGGAATTGTTGGGGCCAGCAGGCAGGATGCCGGCAACATATTCGTGATAGTTACGTCGTCTGGTTCTAGTGGGAAACCGGCCTCCCGGGCCAGAATCAGAATCTTTCGTGCTACATCCTGCCCACTCAGGTCGTCGCGGGGGTCGGGTTCGGTGTAACCCTTTTCTTTTGCTTCCCGCACCACATCGGCGAAGGAGATTCCCGGTTTGAAGGTGTTGAAAATAAAGGAAAGCGTGCCCGACAAAATGGCTTCGATTTTTAGAAATCGGTCGCCGGACGTGATTAGGCCCTGCACGGTGTTGATAATGGGCAGACCGGCACCTACGTTGGTTTCGTAGAGGAACTTGACTCCCCGGTTCAGGGCGGTACGCTGCAACCGGCGGTACTCGCTGTAAGGACCGGAGTTCGCTACTTTGTTAGGGGTGACTACGGAAATGTTGGCGTCCAGTAACGATTCGTAAAACTGTACTATATCCTTGTCCGACGTGCAATCAATGAATACCGAGTTGGGCAGGTTGTAATCTTTTATCTTCTCCACAAAGGCCGGGAGTGATGTTGTTACACCCTCAGTCAGCAGCCGATCGTACCAGTTGTTCAGCGAGATGCCCTGTGGGTCAAGCACCATCTTTTTGGTGTTCGTCATGCCCACTACGCACACCTTCAGTAACTTCTCCGACCGTAGAAACTCCGACTGGTCGAAGATTTGCTTCAGCAGCGTTTTTCCAATCAGCCCGATACCGACCAGATACAGGTTCAGCACCCGCGCTTCGGACTGGAAAAAGATGTTGTGGAGCGCATTGAGGGCTTTCGACAAGTTGTTCCGATTGATAACGACCGAGATGTTTATCTCTGATGACCCCTGCGCAACGGCGACAATATTAACCCCGTTTTTTCCCAGCACCGAGAACAATTTTCCAGCAATACCGGAGCTTTTCTTCATGCCTTCGCCCACGGTGGCAATGACCGATAAATCCCGCTCGATAGCGACGCTGTCGATATGGCCCTGCTCAATCTCGATGGCGAATTCGGCGTCTAAAATGGCTTTTACATCTTCTGCCCCACGGGGGTCTATGGCAAAACAGATGGAATGTTCCGACGATGCCTGAGAAATAAGAATAACGCTGATTTTATGCGCGGCCAGTACGCCAAACAGTTTTGCCGATACACCCGCCACCCCAATCATACCTGACCCCTGTAAGTTGACCAGCGCAATGTCGTCGATGCTCGAAATACCCGTAATGGTATACTGACGCCGGTCGGCGGTGCGACTGACTACCGTGCCCTCGTGCGTTGGGTTGAACGTGTTCAGCACCCGAACCGGAATGTTTTGGGCAAAAGCCGGTTGCAGACTGGGTGGGTAAATCACTTTGGCCCCGAAATGGCTGAGTTCCATTGCTTCGGCGTAGGTGATGGTCGGGATGTTGAACGCGTTGGGTACTTTGCGCGGGTCGGCGGTCATCATCCCATCAACGTCCGTCCAGATGTCTATAATGTCGGCGTTGAGGGCCGCGCCAATGATGCTGGCTGTATAGTCTGAACCGCCCCGGCCGAGCGTAGTCGTTTCGTTCTTTTCTGTTGAGCCGATAAAGCCCGTAATCATCTGAATGGCCGCGCCGGGTCTATCCGAATTCTTGGCGAAATGGTCCTGAATTAGTGCGTTGGTGAGGGTGTAGTTCACTTCGGCATGGCCAAACTGAGCATCAGTTTTGATGAACTGCCGGGCATCGCAGAACTGTGCCGGAATACCCCGGCTTCGTACGCATTCGGTAATGACAGTGGTCGATAGCCGTTCGCCAAAACTGGTAATGAGGTCGTGAGTACGCGGGGTGAGTTCACGAATGAGCGATACGCCCCGGAGCAGGTCTTCCAGCTCATTCACAATCCCCCGAACGTGGGCTACTACTTTGCCTTGCTCCTTCACCGGAATAAGGGCTTTCACGATGTTAAAATGTCGGTCTTCAATGCGCCGGACCAGTTCCATATAGTCGGGTTCGCCGGAAATGGCCATGCGACCGATTTCAATAAGCTGGTTGGTAATACCACCCATCGCCGAAAAAACAACCGTTATCTGATCGCCGTTCTGGCGGTGCTTGTCAATAATTTCGATAACCTGCCTGATGCTCTCTACAGAGCCAACCGACGTGCCGCCAAATTTTAAAACCTGCATTTACTTAATGAGTGAATTGTGAGTGAGCGAATGGCCTGCGGGAGCATTTTTCACTCGGTCAAAAAAAAGTCAGGAGGATGTTGTTGATGGTCGTTTTGGGTTGGCAAAGATAGCAAGGGACAAAGACTTTAGCTGACTTCCACAAAAAAGGCACGTCTGGAACGTGCCTTTTTTGTGGCAAAGAATTTGCCAAAATTGCTGAAACTCTGATTGCGCAATCAATCCTGATGCACAACCAGCCATCCTGCGCCGATGGTCAGCGCGTCTTCGGCCAGGGCAACCCACAGGTCGGGGAGGTCTTTTTCGTGGGTGAGCCAACGGCGTAGCTGGTAGAACGCAACTGAACCGGCAACCGCGCCTAATGCCCCAACTACTGCTCCAATCGGGGCCGAATTTCCGTCGGCCCCGGTTAGTGCAGACGCTGACAGAGCACCGGAACCAATACGACCCCAAACCTGTGGTTGCCCGGTTCGGTCGGGAGCGCCGGGGAGTTTATCCGCAATCAATTCTCCCACGGCCATCACGGCCAGTACGTTCGTGGTGGTTTTGGAAGTCAGGAAATGAAGTTTGGAATCTTGTAGGGTTGGACCAGCACTTCGGTTAAGCTTCGTGTGCGCCAGTTTATAGCTGACTAAGGCTGGTGCGGTCATGGTGCGTATTCCGGCAATAACGCCAATCTGGAACGCTTTGAGCAGGCATTTTATCATAGTTGGGCTTCGTTGAATCTGTGTTTTTCAACAAGCGGGTTCGAAGCTTTGTTTAGTTCTGTCCCCTCAGCCGGATAATCTGCCCACCACCACTAGCCAGTTTGAGCACAACCGCATCCGTTTTGCTGACGGTGCGGGTCTGTTGCGCCAGATGGTTCGGGTTCTGGGCTACGTTGGGTGCATCCGCGTAGATGTCGGCGGTGTAGTTGCCGTTAGCCAAGAAATCCAGTTTTATCGGAATTTCACGGGCTTGGGAATTGGTAATGCTCCCCACAAACTAGTCGTAGCCTTTGCGCCGGGCAATGGTGATGTGCTTTCTTACGTTTACGTTGGTTGCCAGCGCCCGTACGTTGCGGTTAATCTTTGTAGACGTCGGAGTAATCGGCACCCCAACAAGATAACTTTCCGCCACCACGTACATAGTTAGTTGATGGCATTGGGTGCCAAACATGGTGGGGTGGATGACTGACTTTTACAGTAAGAAGAAAATAGCCTTCATTTGGTTTATACCCGAAAAGGGAGAATATAAAGTGGCAGCCAGCTTATATCTATAGATATATTGTTGGTCATAATCGAAAGAATACGTATTAACTGCCTTACTTATTCGTAACTTTAGCACTGGTTCAATTAGTGTAGAAAACTATAGTTTGATGAAAAAACAGATTTTACTCGCTTCGTCACTGGCCCTTGGCGGCCTACTCTCTCAGGTAGCATTAGGACAGGCAAATACCCTGAATGCCCGCATGGACAAAACGGCCGAAAGCCTGGAAAAAAAGGTGATAACCTGGCGCAGGGAGATTCACCAGCATCCGGAACTGGGTAACCGGGAGTTCAAAACCGCAGCCAAGATTGCCGCTTACTTGCAGTCACTGGGGATGGAAGTAAAAACCGGCGTGGGCAAAACGGGTGTCGTTGGCTTGCTCAAAGGCGGTAAGGGAGGCCCCGTGGTAGCCCTACGGGCCGATATGGACGGCCTTCCCGTGACCGAGCGTAATGATTTACCGTTTAAATCGGATGTGAAAACCGAGTACAACGGGCAACAAACGGGGGTTATGCACGCCTGTGGTCATGATTCGCACGTGGCCATGCTGATGGGCGTAGCCGAAGTGTTGAGTTCCGTAAAAAGTGATTTGCGCGGCACCGTGAAGTTCATCTTCCAGCCTGCCGAAGAAGGAGCACCGGCCGGAGAGGAAGGGGGCGCCGAATTGATGGTGAAAGAAAGGGTATTGGATAACCCGAAAGTAGACGCCATTTTTGGTCTGCACATCAATTCGCAAACCGAAGTTGGTACCATCAAATACCGGTCGGGGGCTACGATGGCCGCCGTTGACCAGTATTCAATAAAAATCAAAGGCCGTCAGGCACACGGGGCTGCTCCCTGGTCGAGCGTTGACCCGATTGTGACGTCGGCGCAGGTGGTAATGGGCCTGCAAACCATCGTTAGCCGGAATGTAATCCTGACCGACAATGCGGCTGTGGTAACGGTAGGTGCGCTGCATAGTGGTATTCGTCAGAACATCATTCCCGAAGAAGCGAACATGATTGGCACCATCCGCACGTTCAGCCCCGAAGCCCAGAAAATGGTGCATCGGCGCATCAACGAGATTGCCACCAATATTGCCGAGAGCGCAGGGGCCAAAGCCGATGTGAAGATTGATATCATGTATCCCGTTACGTACAATGATCCAAAACTAACTGAGCAGATGCTGCCATCGTTGCAGACAGTAGCGGGGAAAAACAACATCATCATCACGCCCGCCCAAACGGGTGCCGAAGATTTCTCGTTCTTTCAGCAGAAAGTACCGGGCTTCTTTTTCTTCCTGGGCGGCATGGCCAAGGGGAAAAAAGCAGAAGATGTCGGCTCGCACCACACTCCCGATTTTGTGATTGATGAAGGCGGTTTTGTGCTGGGTATAAAATCACTTTGTCACCTCACCACCGACTATATGGAGTTTGCCAACAAGGGTATTGCCGTTAAACAACTGACGCCATCGACCGGAAATTAATCAGGTACAGTACCTGGTTTTAGTGTGAAACCGGCCGGGCAGTAGCCGCTACAATTCTCAGGTTGAAAATTGTGACGAATGCTCTGGCATCCTGGTCCTGAACAAAAGAACAGCAGCCCGATGCCTCTAAGATTAACCATAAGAGGGTAAGGATAACACTCCATTGACTGGAAAAGCCGTGCTCAGTAAATCTGGGCGCGGCTTTTTAGCTATTGCTTAATTCAGTACTATACGGCTTGAAAGAGATAATGAACGTGCAGGGATGTTCCTAGTCCAGTAATGGCAATTAAGAGCGTGTTGGGGAATTAGGTGCTTGATTCTGAGGGTATTCTCTGTAGCATTAGCTGAATGTTAGCCAAATAAAGCCAGTTTATTGATGAACTCAGCGTGTGTTCGTAGTCTTTTACTAGCCGACGGAAGAAGTTTGTCCAAGCAATACTCCGCTCCACCACCCACCGTTTTGCCACTGGAACAAACCCTTTCGCTGACTCCGCTCGCGAAGCTTTTTCAAAATCAATACTCCATTCCCCAAGTGCTTTTTTGAATACACCGTTGTAGGCCTGATCGCCGTATACTT
>NZ_KB893279.1 GCF_000374065.1 Spirosoma luteum DSM 19990 | reverse complement strand
GGACTTAAATGTGGTATTCCGCAATGGTATCAACATGAGGGCTTTGCCAAAAACCTGAAAACGGCTCATTGGCTTTTTTCTTTTTGCGGATGGAAAAGCCAGCATTCACCTTATCCAGCACTAAGCTATGAAGTAGAAGAAGGGGAATTAAATGAGGATTATTACATACCCTGTGACCTAACCGAACAATGGGTACTTGGCTCTTGCTTGTACCTAAATTAACCACCCCAATCGGTGTAAATTGGTATATCATTACCAAAAGAAAACTAGCAAAGCGGGTTTCATCCTGTATGCTTCACCGTAACAGGCTTATCAATCACTTATGACCACCACCCCGCCCCGCACCCTTTCCGGGTTGACCGAGTCAGAAGCCGCCGAGTGCTTCCGGCTGGCGTTTGGCACCCGTTCAAGAGACGCGAAAGAAATTCAGCACCGTTACACAAACGACCGGCTGTTTATTACCGGCGAAATGCACCGCCCCTACCTCCTGGAGATACACCCTTTTGGGATGATACTTGCCTACCAGTACGATAAGGAAGAAATGCAACAGCGATATCAGTATATCAATCACGCCAGTATTGTTCGCTATTTGGAGAGTCTGGGTATTGCGTGGGAGTAAGTAAGCCGGGGCCGTTTGGAACCCGGTTATTTTTATGTATGTTTGCTTTGCAAAAAAGAGTGCTTTGTACTGCAAAGTATGGTAACTTGCAGAAATAGAGCAGAAATAAGATGCCATTTGAAAAGGGGGTAACACCGGAAGGCGCAACGCCATTTCAGCCCGGCCAATCAGGCAACCCATCGGGCAAAAAGCCGGGAACCAAAAACCGGACAACAACCGTACGCGAACTACTGGAGTTGGCGCGTGGACTACCCGACCATTTAAAATCCGAGTTCCCCGAATTTGAAAAAGTTACCTACGAAGAACTGATTACACTTGCTCAGCTAAACCGCGCAGCTGATGGCGATACCATTGCTTACAAAGCCGTAATGGATTCAGCCTACGGCGCACCCAAGCAGGCAACGGAACACACCGGGCCCGACGGCGGGCCAATCAAAACGCAGAACACGGTAGTCGGTCAATGGACGATTATTGACGCGACCAACGGACAGATACCCCCACCGATTGATGTATGAGCCAGCAGATAGAGAGTGCATTGATTCGGGTACGTAACGGAGAGCCCATCTACAAAGCCCTATTGGCCGAGGGTATCCATAACCACTACTATCGGGGCATGAGTGATGTTGAACGTAGCCCGTTCATTGCCGCCAGGCGGGAATACCTCGGCTCCCAGCAATCGGCGGGTGATATTGCCCGGCTGGTCGTCTACATGCCCAAACAGCGATTGCAGGACTTCGATATTCAGTGCCGGGCCGAGGGCACGAACATGAGCCACCGGGTTAATAGTATGATTGTTACGGATTTGAACGCGAAGAAAAGTTTTTGAGTAGTTGTTACCATTGTCGTTCTTTGCCAACTTAACGCAAAGACACGCCATGTACGACTATCAAAATACCAACTACCGCCGTTCGGTCTGGACCCGCTACAAAATGAGCCTGCTGGCCGGAGCGGTCTGTCTGACCTCGGCATTACTCATGCAGCAATGCAAACAGCTAGGGATTGGCAAACAGTGCTACGAATGCACGACGGAGGCAATCAACCGGCCGTCCTACGGTAAGACCGTCAAAGAGGTCTGTGGGGTTGATGAAATGAGAAAGTACCAGAAAGAAAATAGTATAACGACCGGGGGTGTGGTCATTACCACCCTTTGCCGGAATAAGTAAATAGCGTATCTTTACAACAACTTACCAGGGTTGAGGCGCGACATCCATAAACTTCCAAGGGTCTCTGGGATTCGCATTAGTTGGCGGCGGGCGTTCTAAACAATCGTTCTCTTTGGGGTCGGGGCACTAGCTCCGCCTTTTTTTATATATCCCCACCGACTACAGCCCGCTTAACGCTGTTCTGGGCTTTGGTGACCTCATCGACACCGACGCGGATATTTACCCCGAACATGCCATCACGAATCGCCTGCGCGATTGCCAGCGTGTCAATACCCATTAGGGCTGTTCCGCCTTGCTGAAAGCGGGGCACGGCTTCACTGACCGCCAGATTACGACCAACACCGGGAAAGGCCCGGCCACCCCCGGCCACGTTGATAGCCGATAAAGTTGCGTAGTAACGCCGGGTTGATTCCGCGTTGATAATACTTTCCCCGTTGGATATGCGGGCGTTGATGGAATCTGACTTACCCGTTCCCGGCCCCTGTACATACGCTCCTTTTTTATCCGACACATACCCGCCACTGGCAAACTTTTGGTTGTCGATGACCACCTGAGAAGCGATACCCTTAGCGACCGCCAGCGCGGCTAATATAGCCCCCAGGATTGGCCCGGCCGTAGCAAAGGCCTTCGTTACCGATGCCGCCGTGTTGATGATGTTTTCCAGACTGGCAATCTTCCGGCGTTTCTCAGCCGCTTCCTTTTCAATCTTTTCCCGCTTCTTGGCAAAGTCGGCTTCAATCTTTGCCCGCTGGTCAGCCGTCAGGGCCGCGCTCGATAAGATAGATTCCTGCTGAGCATCCAAAGCCGCCGTTTGCCGGGCAACGCTGGCATCAACTAAGCTTGTTAATGCTCCCGTCAAATCCTGCGCTGCACCGATTGCTTTATTGGCTACTTCTTGTACATGGTTTTTTGATAAGTCACTCAGCGCCCGGAACCCCTCCTCCTGTATTTTCTGGAACTCCTCGGCCCCTACCCGTTCGTCTTTGAGCGCATCGGCAATCCGCTTTCGGATTTGCTCCATCTGCACCCGGTACTCTTCCTTACTCCCTGCTCTGGTGCGGGCCAGCCGGGCGGCCAGTAAGTCGTCAAGCGCTTTAATCTCAATATCCTTGATCTGTTGCAGGATGGCTTTTCTATCCCGCACCTTGTTGGCTTCGATTACTTTCAGGGCCGCAGCCAGCTCCTCCTCGTTCTTAATCAGGATCCGGGCCGTGGCCTCCTCCTGGAACGCCCGCTGTTTGATGGCTTCGTCTTGAATTTTCAGCCGTGCCACACTCCCTTCCTGTTCCTGTTCGATCCGCGCCTGAATATATTCGTTCTCCAGTCTGTTCTGTCGTTCGTTCTGGGCAATCACGTCGTTCAGAATGGCCGTGGCTAAATCCGCTTTCGCTTTCAGGCGCAGGGCTTTTTCAGTTTCAGACCCTTTGATGACACCGACTAAATCAAATTCGAGTTGCTTGGCGATTATCTGTTTTTCAATCTCTAAGGTCTGAAAGCCCCGTTCTTTGGTAATTCGAAGCCCCTCGTTAAGTACCGCCAATTGACCGCGTATCTGGTCCTGTTGGGCCTGTTTGCGCAGGTCATTGATCTTGTTATTGATTTCAGTCTGCTTGGCTACTGATTCCGCTTTAAGGTCACTCAGCTTCGCTTCTTCTTCGGCCAATTTATCATAGTCTTTGCCGACGTTTTCACTCAGCCCCTGCTCTTTTATCGTGTTGGCGATCCGGCGTTCCTGTAGCTTTAGCTGCCGCTGGAGCAAACTGTTTTCAATGGCGAACGCCGACCGGGCTGCTTTCTCGCGTTCGGCCAGCGACTTACTGACGTCTTCGGCAATGAACTTTTGCTTTTCAAATTCAGCCCGGCTTGCTGATCGTATCTTACCCAACTCGCGTTCGGCATCGGCAATAAGCTGAAACTCCCGCGCTACGGCTTCGCCATTGGCAGCAGCTTTCCTCATTTCCTCGGTCAAATTACCCACCTTGCCCACAACATCCTTTACACCGGTGCCTAACTGTAACAAGGCATTGAAAAAATCACTAACCGAACCTTTCCTAACTGCTTGCAAAATCAAGCCGAACGCAGCAAAGCGATTGCTCAGATTCTCCTGAATGGCTGTACCTAAATCTTTTACTGCCTGAACCGGGTCGGTAAACGCTTCGACGATGCCACGCCCAAAGTCGATTATCTTACCCACGAACAAATCCAGCACCGCTTTAACAGCCGCCGTTTTTCGCCCGAACAGTTCCATACCGTCCTTTGATTTGGTCAGAAAGCCGACAATAGCCGAAAGGACGAGCAGGATGGGCACGGCGGTCAGGGCCGTTAATGCCCCTTTGACCGAAAAGATACTTTTAACGAACGAGGCCGTTGATCCGGCCCCGCCCTTTAGTTTCTCCGAGAACTCCCCGACGCTAACGCCCCCGACTTTAACCTGTTTGACGAAATCCCCGACCGACTTGCTGCCCTTACCCAGCTCAGCCGTATTCTTTTGCTCAGCAGCAATCAACGTAGTCAGCTTATCCTCCGTGCCCGCCAACGCTTCGCCGTAGTTGCCCACGTTGCGCTGATTCGAGCCGTATGCTTTTTCCTGTTCCTTTAGCTTGTCGGTCAGCTCACCGGCAAGTGCCACCAGGTTCTGACCGGCTTCGGTACTTTCCCGCTCGGCCTTTGATAGTTTGGCGATCTGGGGAACGACTAAGGCTAGTTGCGCCCGCATCATTTCCAGGGAACCTTCGGCCGCGTCCTGACTTTTGCGGTAGTCCACCAGGGTCTTTTCGCCGGTCTTTATCTCCGCGCTGGTTTTGCTGATTTGGGTTTTAATTGCCTGTTGGGATAAGGCGTATTCTTTCGCGGTAATAACCCCCTCCTTATACTCTTTATTGGTAACGGCTATTTCCTTGTTGAGCCTTGCAAGAGCTTCCCGGTCAGCGAGTAGCTTCTTTTCAACATCTTCTTCGCTGATTCTCACCGAAATCAGGATTTCATCATTTGTTGTTGCCATAATTTTAGAAATAAGCGATGAGCGAAACCCGGCAAACGGTGCCGTAGCTGTAGTTGGGTATCTGGTTTAGGTAGTAAAAGCCGTCATTGAGCAGGAGCGAACCAGCCCGGACGTTACGCAGCCGGATAGGGCGGGTTAAATCCAATGTAGCAATATCTTCGGCACTAAGCAGCATCGAAACCGACAGCATCCGGGGACGGCGCAGGATTCGGAATAACCCTTTGAACCGGGCTTGTATCAACGTCGTTTCCCGTTGGGCCGCTGTGACCTTACCAAAGCCCAGGGTAAAATTATTACCGGGAAGTTTCAGGAGTTCCGGCCGTTCACCCCACCAGCACCCGGTCAGGTTTACGGCTTGCTTGCTGGTTACCCCCTCGGGACTGGTTATATTCGCCTGGGCGGGAACAATCGCGGTCGGCTCAATCAGAATCAACCGGGCATCGGTAGTCGCTTTGGTCAGCGTTGAGGTGCCCCCGCTTACGGATAACGTCCGGGTTTGAATCAGCACCGGGTTACCGTAGCCGGTCAGGGTCTTGTCCGACGGTCGGCAAGCGGCAAACGGCAACTCAAACAAATCGGTCACCACCGGCAAATTCTGCGCGTTGATGGTAATGATGCCATCCCCCCAGGGTTTAGTCTTATCGTTCTGTTTCCACTTCAGATGATTGGTCTGTCCGTAGGGTTCAAGCAAAGGAAACCATTCCGGATCTTCGCTTTCCTCCACGCGGGTACTCCAATCCACGGCCTCGTTTGTTTTGGCAATCACACTATCCAATGGAATCAGGGTCAGCGTTCGGCGGAATGAATCAACCTGATAGGTAGCCGACAGCATAAGGGCAATAGATTTGAGCAAATCAGCGCAACTCATATCGGGCAAATTCCGGGCTACCGGCCACAAATCGTTGACCTGAACCGATGGGTCAGGGGTAAAGCTGGCCCATGTCGTTTCCGGCTCAATCACTAAGAGCGTTGCCCATGTAGCTATCAGGGTCCGTTTTTTGAATACGAACCGAATCCGTATCTGGTCAGATGCCCGGCAGTTGATTGTTTCATCCAATTTTATGGTATCTACCTTTGTGCCCGTCGGGTTGTACGGCCCGGAAACCGAAAAGTAGGATTCAGCGACACCGACCCCGTTTTTCTCGACTATCAACCGGGCTTCAATGGCTCCCTGCCCGACGTAAACGGAAAACGTTTGCGCGGCCTGTACCCGTAGCCGCATCCCTACATCGCACTGATAGGCGTTCAGGGTGGGCTTGAAATTATTTACCTTACCGTCGAACCATTGCCCGTCGTTATCGACTGAGAAGGGAATTATAGCGTTGATGGCTTGGGGCACAACCACCGGGGCGGATACCGTTACCCTGGCGGTTCTATCATCCACCCATTGCTGATCCCGGCTTTGGGGTTCGTCATTAACAAAGGGCAGGGCCAGCCTTGACACCAGTTCGTCAGCCAGCCAGTCAACGCCCGGCGTGGATTCGCCCGCGCGGTAGCCGACCCGTTGCAGCATGGCCCGGATTAGGGTATGCACGTAGACGGCCGGGAACAGGGCATCACCCGCGAAGGTATCCGAATCAAAACTACCGTAGTCGATAACCGGATAGATTACGCCCGCGGTAGCCCCGGCGTAGACGTTCATGCTCTCCGGTTTCCAGAGGTGGTCGTACCGGCTTAAATCCAAGTCCCGGATGGATAGGGCCGCTAACTGGTCAAACAACCCCTTTGTCGTTTCAATCAGTGATACTTTCCAGCCCGCCGAAAAGCTAACCAGCCGGGCCAGCCCCTGAAAGACCACCGAACCATCCTGCACCAAAAGGCAGGAAAGGGCAGTATAGGGATAGACCCCGCCCGCGTCTAGCTGTTCCGCGCTTTGCAAAAGGGAGCGCAATAAGAGCGAGTCCGGCAGGGTAAAGGATAAGGAGTAGGACGCGTTCAGTACGTCCGGTTTGGTCAAATCATTGGCCTGGTAGGTCAGCACTGCGCTAACCTCGGCCACCCACGTTTTTTCCAGGTAGAGTCCGTCAGTCATGCGTAGTCTAGTTTAATGACCTTTCCAGCCAGCGTCCCGTAATTGTCGGGTTTATCATCCCCGCCGAATCCTTCAACTATCCATTTTGTATAGTCAATCTCTTGTCCGGTTTCATCGGTAAAGACTGTTTCTACCCGTTGCATCACCACTATCCACCCACCCCATGATGCCCAAATAACCGGACAGAGTAAGGCAGATTTTGTATTCCGCCACGTATCGCGCTCGGCCATGTTTGCCAATAGCCCTTGCAGGAAATTACGAAAGCTGTATCGGGGGTTGGGCAGCTTGATTGCCACGTTTCCGACTAAGAATACTACCCTTGTTAAGCCTGTTGTTATCAACCGCGGGCCGACCTCCGGGCGGGTAAACTTATCGTCAGTGTTAGGTCATGGACGTTCTCCCGACTACTATACAAGTCGAACGTACCCGGCTCAACGCTGACCGGTACGCGGTGAAAGACTCCCGCCGTATCGACCGCAAGCAGGAACACGCCAATGGAATCATACACCGTTGCCACGGCATCTACCTCGGCTTTTGACAGGCCGATTGTTCGCACGGTCAGTAATAGATTGCTTTCTTTCTGGGTGTAGCGCGTCGTGCCCGCCTGTTGGTAAGCCCCCGCCGTGCGTACCGCTTTCTGGGTGTTCATCGGCCCCTCGTAGAGCCAGTACATCCAGCCGACGGGTGATAACCAGGTCAGGTAAGCACCGGCCGACCGGCATTCGTAGGCGACCGACGGGCTACCGGTGCCGATAAGTACCCCGCCGAAGGTATCATCGAAGGTCAGGTCGAACGGCCCCGTTGTTGTTATCTCGATTGGCATAAGGCAAAGTTGACACCCGCAAGGCCCGAACTATCCAACCCCCGAAAAAGCTACTGTTTTCTTATCAGTCAGCCGGTTACTACGCGTAATAGCGGTTCTTACCTTTCGGCATCAATCAAAAAACGATGCCCAAGACGCTAACGCTTACCCTTCGCGGAATAATCATGCCCGAAGCCTGGAACTGGTTCGATGAGCCGTGTATTTCCCTGGCTGGCGTTCAGGCGCAGGTAGCCAACGGCGGCACCTACGAAGATATTCTACTCGATATTGATTCGGACGGGGGCATTATCGAAGAGGGCTGGCGGGTCTATGATTACCTGAAAGGCCTGGGCGTACCCATCAACGCCCGCTCCGGTGGCGTAGTCTGCTCAATGGCTACAATCCTGTTTGGATTAGGTTCTACCCGGCTACTTTCCCCCCATGCCAAGTTTATGGCCCATCAACCGGGCGGGGGCATGGAAGGCAACATCAATGATTTCCGTACTTACCTGGCCGAACTCGAAACCGAACAGGCCCGGATGCTTTCGGTCTACGCTACCATGACCGGCAAGAGTGAGGAAGATATTGCTTCTCTCTTGATTGATGGGCAGGACCACTACTTCACGGCCCAGGAAAGCATTACCTACGGATGGGCGACGGGGCTGTATGAGAATACGGCTGAACCGGCAACGGCCAACCGGACGCGTAAGCCCATCATGGCGCACCTATCCGACGGACGCAAGGGGCTAGGCCTGCCAACCGAAAAACCAACAACGCAAACAAACAATAAGCTAGATATGGCAACAATAATGGACCGGGCTAAAGACGGTTTTAAATACCTGCAAGCCTTTATGGAAGGTAAAAAAATGGTCGCGCTGATGGTCGATACGGCCGACGGCAAAAAGCTGGACATTACCACGGCCGACGGTGAGACTTACGCGATTAACAACCCGGTAAAGTTTGAAGACGGTTCGGATGTTCCCGATGGCGAATACACGCTATCGGACGGTATAATCCTAACAATAACAGGTGGAGTAATCACCGACATTCAGGACCCGGCGCAGGCAGTGGTAGAAGCACCCGCCGAGGAAGAGCCAACAGCGAGCGCAGTTGACGCGGACACGGTGACTATCAGCAAAACGGAGTTCGACCGACTGACGGCGTTGGAAACAGCGCACACAGCCATGTCGGCAACGGTAGAACAGCACACGGCCATGCTGGCCCGGATGCAACCGGTACTAACGGCGGCACAGGCGGCTTTGTCGCAGAAAGAAAGCGCGGACCCGAAAGTGGCCCGCTTGCCCGAAACGCCGATTGATAAGCGGACAGCCGCCCCGGAGGATGACGCAGTGACACGCAAAAAAGAGCGGTTAGCCGCCCGTAGCAAATAAATCAACAAACCATCGTTTAAACGACTAATCAAAAAATGGCAATAACTGCGAACCCCAGCTACACCTACCAGGGCAACGAAGCTGCTGACCTTACACTCCGTCCGGCGGTTGACCGTCCGGCCCTCGCCAAATACTTCGCCATCGAAGAAGGGTTAAAGGGTCAACTTTGGGTTAACTTCCTGGAGCGCGTCGGCCTGATTTCCAAAACCGATGCCGGTTGCGGAACGGGTGCCCAGACGATTAACACCAAAAAGTCGGGTAAGAAATTCACCCCCGTTGACATCAAAGCCTGGGAACAGGATTGTTGGGCCAACGTCCGGGGCACGGCCGAAGAATGGTTTCTAAAGGCCGGTAACGACAAGAAAGATTTGACCGATACGGTATACGGTGACTACATGGTTGATTTGATTGAGCAGGCGATTTACGAAGATTTGCTGCGGATGGCGCACTTTTCCTCGTCCGCCCGCGTATCGGCTGACCTCACGCCCTCGATTACGTTTGCCAACGGCGACACCAAAACCAGCACCCAGCTATTGCCGTACTTCAAAACGTTCGACGGGCTGTGGCGTAACGTGGAACTAGGCGTTGCCGCTACACTGACCCCTCTGGTCGCTATTTCGCAGAACGGGACGGGTGCCGTACAGACGTTCCCGAAGGAAGCCGCGTATCCGTTGTTTGCCGCTATGTTCGCGGCCGCTTCGCCCCGCCTGATGGGTCAGCCCCAGGCCAGCAAAATGCTGATGGTCACGCAGTCGATTTTCACCGCCTACACCGAATACCGGGAAAGCCAGAATCTGGACCTTGCCTATCAGATACAGGCCAACGGCGAATCAATGCCAACTTTCCGGGGCGTTCCCATTATGGTCGTGCCAGAGTGGGATGAGTTCATTGGTCAGTATTTCAAGCCCTCGGCTCAGTCATCTTTGGCGGGCAAGTTCGACCGTCCAAACCGCGCCCTCTTGACCGTGAAAGGAAACGTACAACTACGCTTTGACGCGACACCGGTCAATGATTCGCGCTCTACGGGCCTTGAGGTCTGGACCGACCCGATGTCCGAGACTTGGAACGCCCGTCAGACCTACGCGGCCGACATGAAGATTGCCGATGACACGCTGGTAGTAGCCGCTTACTAATTCATTCACTCCCTGCCGGGTCCGGGCCAATGCTCACCCGGCGGGGTAAACCATCTAATAATATGGCCTGCGGAACATCAGTAAGCGAACTAACGATCAATCTCCTGGATGACTGCCTACCCAACGGGCAGGGCTTGTACGAGAAACTATTTGCCATTCGGCTCGGTGAAATCGAATCGGTCACCAAAGACGGGACCGGCAAGATTGCCACGGCTATTATCCTGAAAGCGGGTAAGACGTTCAAGCGTTGGGAGGGCCGCAAGCTATCCCACAAACGCACCACCGGCTTTACCTCGTCGGATTCGGGAAACCTGTTACCCCAGGGTTTTGACTTCACGGTCAACACCAACTCGGCCGCTGCCGATAAGGAGGTGGACAGCATGTCGAAACTAACCGACCTGGTTATCATCAGCAAACAGACCGGGGCTAACGGCCGCTGGAAAATGTCGGGTTATCCTACGGGCATGGCCTGCACGAACGTAACGGAAGATTCCAACGACGCGGAAAACCCCGGACAGTACAAGCTTAGTTTCCTGGCCGCGTTGGCCCGCGAAACGGCCCTGACGTTCCGGCACGTAACCAGCTCGGTAGAAGATACCGAAGCGTATCTGGAGAACTTATCATTGGCGATTAGCTAATGAATGAACCAATGAGCGGGGGGGAGCTATACCGGATCGTTAGCCTTTGGGTTAACACCGGTATACTTTCATCGGAGGACGAAACGACCCTGAAAGCCGAATACCTCCGCCAGCTCGGTACAACAACCTGCACCAGTTGCCCGAACTGGAAACAGGATATGTTCATGCACTTTCGGGCCTATCTCAGAACTATAAATCACGGTATCATGTCCGCTAACCAATACACATTAGCCCCCGGCACCGGCTCCATTTACGTCGCCGGAATCGGTAACGTCGTCGCCCCGCACAACGCGGCCCCCGGCAACATCCCATTGACCGACGAAATAGCCGCTGATTTGCTCAAACGCGATAAAGGCTACGCTGAACACATCGTCAAAGACCCGGACTACAAAAAAAAAGAAGAGCCAGCCGCCAAGCCGGTCGCCGCTAAACCGGCAACGGTAGAAGCCGCCCCCGTAGTGACCCCGGTGTCAGAAGCTAAGTAAACCCCGTTCCCACATGGCCCGCGTTGCCAAACCAAAAGTTGCCCGGAAAGTGTCCGTCACCAAATCAAAGGTGGCGGGCTTTCTTAGTTTTGGCCCCAACAACGATTTCCCCCAGACGCTGTTAGATGTTATCGACGATTCCGACACGGCATCGGCCGCTATGTCGGTCCGGGCGGAGTTCATCGAGGGCAATGGCTTTTACGACCTCTCGCTTTCGGAAATGATTGTCAACCGGAAAGGGGAAACGCTGGACGACATACTGAACCAGACAGCGCGTAATCTGGCCGAGGGGGAGGTTATCGTTTTGCACTGGTCATATAACGGGCTGGGGCAAAAAGTCGGCTTACAGGTCATTCCCTGGGAACAAATCCGGTTTAAAATGCCGGATGATCTGGGCAACATTACCAAAGCGGGCATCTTTCCGTATATCGGCTCGACGCTCTACAACAAGCGCCAGAACGAAAACAAGGAAGTGTTTCTGTATAATCCTGACCCTGCCGTAGTACTCGCGCAAATCGAAGCCAGTGGCGGCATTGAGCAGTACTACGGGCAATTACAGTACGTACCCATCGGCGGTAAGAAAGGACAGATATACCATATTCCATCCTACGCGGGGGGTAGCTCAGAATTTGAAACCGAGGCCGAACTTAGCAAGTACCGGTATCGGCTGGTCACATCGGATTTAGTCACCCCCGGCTTCATCAAAGGGCTGGCACCGGGCAAGACAAAAATCGAAAACGAGCGCGATACCGATTCGCTGGCTAATCGGGTACAACAGCACCAGGGGGCCGAAAACGCGGGCAGCGTCTTTGTGATTGAAGCCGCCACGCAGGCTGAACTAGACTCTATCAAATTCGAGCCGATGGTTATGGGTGACCTTGCCACCCGCTACTCGGCCATGTCCGAAGAAGTAGAAGCGCACATTTCCCGGCGTACCCGCGTACCGAACGAATTGATGGGTATTCGTAAATCAAGTTCCGGTATCAGTTTTACGCAAATTCAAATCAAGTTGTTTTCGCAGCTCATGCAACAGACCGTCAACCGCTACCAACGCAGCGTCGAACGGGTCTTTTCGGCGGGCTTTGCCGATTGGCACGTACCGGTTCTAAACCGGGATTTCGGTATCGAAAACCTTAACTATTTCCCCAACGACGCAACCAATGGCGACTCTACCAGTGTGGCTCAGCCGGGCTAGTCTGATCGAATTTATCGGCACCCAGGAAATACCGGCCACCTTTAAGGAGGAGAAGCTAAACGCAACAGTGAATGAGGTAGTCGAAGGCTGGCTAACCGATTTATTGACCCCCGACACGTTCACCGCTTACGGTGGGTATTTATACGCCAACCAGGCACTATATGCGACGGTGTACGACCCAACGGATGACCAGTTGACGGAGATAGCCCAAAGCCGGATTATCTACAACAATTCGCGGCTAATCCGTCAGTTCGTCGCTTATGCCGTTTGGGCTATCTACATTAATAAGGCGAACGCAATTAATACCGATACCGGAATTGTCAGTAAGACCAACAACGATTCAATCCCAATTTCGCAAAGTCAACGCACGGAACTATCGAACTATTACCGGGGCCTGGCCGAACGGAAAGCCCGCGAGATTGCCGTTGCGTTGCGGCCGGAAAACGCCTGCGCCCCCTACGGCGGTTCGGGTCGTCCCCGAATCCAGAAAGCGCAGCCCCCCAGCCCGTCGCGGTTGGGTAATTAACCCCCTTTGCTTATGGGCTACACCCACGCCTGCTACGCGCCAGTCCTGAACATGCCCGACCAGGTGCGCTACATTGACATCTGGGGCGGCCGCGCCCGTGGCGGCTCTCACTTCGTTACTGATTACTTTCTTGACTCTTTGCTGATGCCCCAATACTTCCGGGGCTATTTCATGCGGGCGGTTTATTCCGATGTCAGGGATAGTTTATGGCGCGATTTTAAAGACCGCATCAAAGAACGGGTCGAGCGCGGGGAGCTGGACGAGTCACTGATTGCCCTACAGGATTCAACCATGACCGCTACCTGTATCAGTACCGGCAATGTGATCCTATCCAAAGGATTCAGAAAGTCATCGGGCGGGCAAACGGCTAAACTAAAGTCTTTGGCCGGTGCCACGGCGGTAGCCATTGAGGAATGTGAAGAAACCGAGGAGGACGAGTTCGACCAACTCGACGGCTCATTTCGTACCACAAAGGCAAAGATTCAAATATTCAGAATATTTAACCCGCCGAAGAAAAACCACTGGCTGATTAAGAACCACTACACGCTGATAGAATCCCAGAACCAGCCGGGTTACTACCTCGCACGGCCCAAGCCGCAGCCGGAACTACTCTCCATTTTTTCCCGCTATTACGACAACATTGCCAACGTTGACCAAACGACAATAGCGAAGTACGAATCGTACCGGCTCACAAAACCGGAATATTACTGGACGGTTATCCGGGGTTTGGTCAGTGAGGGGGCGAAGGGTAGGATTTATTCCGACTGGATACCGATTACGCCCGAAGATTTCAACACCTTACCCTATCCAAGTTCGTACGGTCTTGACTTTGGGTTTGGCGGTGACCCGTTGGCGCTTATTGAAGTCAAAACGCATAATGAGAGCCGTTGGAAACGGGGTCTTATCTACGAGCGAGGACTAACCGACCCGATGCTGGCGGCCCGGCTCACCGCCTTAAACGTTGGGTACGCCCCGATTTACGCTGATAGTGCCGAACCTAAATCCATTCAGGCACTAAAGGATTTAGGGTTCAATGTTGTCGGGGTTGCGAAAGGGGCGGACAGTATCCGGGCGGGTATTCAGGCGGTGAAATCGTATCAGAACTACTATGTAGATGACAATGAAAACCTTACCTTTGAGTATCAGGAATACAGATGGCAGTTAGATGCTGATAAGGAGCCAACAGATAGGCCACTAGGAAAGCACGACCATTTTCATGATGCGGACCGCTACGAATGCGTAGGCAATAAAGGGCACGTAACCGGTTCGGCACGGGTAATGAGTACACAGGTAAAACAGCGTCGGTTATGACCCGCACCGTAGCACGTTGGCAGATGGCTCAGATTGGCAAAACCAATGAGTACTTTTACCAGCATTCGATTATACGCGCCCGGCAGTACGGCACCATTTCCACCGTTACCCGGCAAATCATGTGTTTACTTAGTTTGAATTGATTATGATTACAGAAGGCGAATATTTAAAGGCACTTGAGATTGTACAGGCGTACAATAAACAGATAGCCGACGCGATATTGAACGCTAATTCACTTGTTACAGATAGTACGTTAACGCTAAGTGATTTAAAGTTATCAACGCGAGCCTATAATATTTTAGCTGTAGCCGTATCAACAAAAACGAATGGTGAGGTTTCAAGCCAACGCCAAGCCAAAACGCCAGTTCGTCGGCTTCTTGAGCTAAATCTAACCATTAAGGACATAATCAAGGTACGCAATTGCGGTAAGTCAATCCTAAATGAAATTGAGTTAGCATTGGCAAAACACAATATACAGCTTCCTTAATCATTGCCCACTAAATGCTAACCGTTCGCGCTGATAGACTGTCGTTTACCCTGCCCTCGTCACTCGATGAGCTAACGTTCGGGCAGTCACAGGCGCTCTCAACGGCGGAACCGGCCGACCTGCGCCAAATCCTGCTTATCTTATCCGCCCTGCCGGAAAGCGAGTTCCGAACCCAGACGGCTACCCTGCGCCGGATTGAGATTGCCGATTTAATCAACACCCATCTATCCTTTATATTCGATTTAGCCGACGCGGCTGACTATCCGCTACCGGAACGCGTAACGATTGGGGGCAAAGTTATTGCCATACCCCAAAAGCTCGGCACCTCGGCAACCGTCGCGCAGTGGTGGGACCTGGAAACGAAACTGGACGAACTGAAGCTACCCGAAACCGGCGCACCGCTTCACCAGATTGCGCCGTTGCTACTCAGTATCTTTCTTTGCCCCGCTATACAGAGCGAACCCTATGCCGATATTGAACAGGCTTACGCGGTGTTACCCCTCATTGATTCAATCCCCTGCACTCAGGCACTACCGATTGCCGCTTTTTTTTTGAGCAGTTACGAGCGTCCCGTCAGCTATGGGATAAGCTATTCAAAAGTGACGGCCAAGCCCCGGATGATGAATTGGCTCAATCGGCGGCTCAGTACGTTCGCGGCCTGGACTCGTTCGCCCATCATTACGCGCTCGTAAGCCTATCCAAAACGTTCGGCATCCCCTACCAGCAGGCCAAACAACTCCCTTACGATCAGGCTAGGTACGCGCTATTGGCGGACCAGAAAAAACAACTGTTTTCTTATCACGTTCAACGGCTGTCCAGCCCCCAAAACGGCAACCCATAGGCGTAATTTGCCGGTGTGCTGGACCTTATCGAACAACTGACCACCCGTATTAGCAACGAGAACGAAGAAGCCGGGCTATCGCCGGTCAGTTTTCGGTACGGCACCATGCCCGAACTTAACGTTTTGGCCGACCACCTGCCCGACGGGCTACACGTTTTCCACGAAGGGTACTTTAACACCACCCCCCGGATTGCCGGGAACGGTGCGTTACTGGAAACCCATCAGCTAGTCCTTTTTTTGTTCGCCCCGGCTTCCCTATCGGATTTGCCCGAACAAAAACGCGAGTGCCTGACCCTGCTCACGCCATTATACCGTCGCCTTTTTGTGCTACTCGATAAGGCGGGCACCGTTGCCGGGGCATCGGCCAACATGAATTTCAGTATCAATATAACCGACCGGAACCTGAGCGGCATCCGGCTCGCTCTCTCATTGACACCGGAGGGGTCCGTTGTATGCTGATACCGGTGGAACCCATCGAACAGATAGGAACAAGCCTGGTTGCCGGGGTCATTCAATCCCAGCGCCAAAAAGGACTGCGGGCTTCGGGCTATTCGGCCGACAACACCCGGTTTGAGGTCATGTTGCAGGGCCGCTCGGTCACACTTCAACTCTTAGGCCCGGCTTACTGGCGGCAGCAAGCCTACGGTATCCGGGGGCGGGGCGGTAATCGTCGGCCGTCCACGGCGTTTGTGGGTATTATTCGCAACTGGATACGCGTCAAAGGGTTATCCATCCCCCTATCGGCGGCTGGGGCTATCGCGTATAACATCGTAAACAACGGTATTCAGGTGCCTAACCCGCATAATCCGGGCGGGGTCTTGTCCGACGCGTTGCGTCCGGCTGATATAGTGGCCCGGATGAAGGCGACGTACATTCCCCTGATACGTCAGGAAATAAAAACCCAGCTACTCGCCTGACGCTATGCCACAAAGAGGATCGTTTCGCATCACTGTTACCCGCCAAAGCAACGACAGCCCGATTGCCGGGGCGTTCGTTCGCGTCCTGGAAGGGGCGGTCGATAGAACGGCTGAAATCCTGGGCAATAGCACGGTGCAGACCGACGCGCAGGGCGTTTTCACCTGGAACAACGTACCCTTTGAGTATGTGTTGGTGCAAAACCGGACGTTCACGGTGCAGGTGCAGGCCGTCGGCTTCGATACCTGGAGTGTAAACACCAACCGGGTTAACAGCACATTCGCAGCGAGTCTTACCCGGCTCCTGTCGGCCGGTTCGGCGTATACCCTGACCTTACCCGAATCGGGGTATGTGTCAAGCCTTTACCCGATTGATACCGCCATGCAAACCGGGGCCGCTGATCTGGATTGGGAGTTGATTGGATTTCACGTTACACCATCGACCGGCCCGTCTTCTATCCTGGAAGCTCCTGTCATTGACGGCACGGCTTCGGCTGACCTACGCACACGGCTTAAATTCCGTCCCGTCCCGCACCTGGTACCCGATGGCGAAACGGCTTTGGCTGACCCTGATTTTTCGGATCGACTCAGTGTCACTACCCACAGCGTTTCACTGGAAGGGGACCAAACCATCGACGGCGGTTTTCTGTTCAGTGCAGCCAACATGGTACCGTCCGGCCCGGAAAATGATTTATCCGTTTACGCTACCGGCGACAATACAAGCCGCATCCGATGGATTACCCTACTACCCGAACCGGTCGTTTTCCGGGGTTTTTATTCCGATGTGATGGTATGGCTCACTGATACCGAAGCTGACTATAATTTGACAACTACCTACTACAACGGGGAAAACGAGGTAGTAGGTAGTCCGGTTGTTGAATCCCTCACCCATAACGTGCGGGTGCAGCGTATCCGGCTGGGCAGCACCCCGCCCGACGGAGCCACCTACGCAACGCTATTAATCAGCGACGACACTGCGCCGGTCAGTCACCCTTTAACCGTTCGCTACCGTGGCTAAAAAAACACTTACGCAATTACAGGCTGCGGCCGAGTTAATAAAAAATGAAGTAACGACCGCGGCCAATACGGCCCTTCGCGTTGGCAGTTCAGATCGGGACATAATAGATTCAGCCCTGTTTGAGTTCGATCCCCTGGCGGTATATAAGCCGGGCCAGATCGTATATTACCAGAGTTACCTTACCCAGTGCAATGAGCAGACGATAGCAGGAGAAACGCCCGAAAACACGCCTGGCAAGTGGACTAGCAAGATTATTAGCGACCCATCAGGTATTGTATTGGGTAATACAAATCCCGTATCTGGCGATGCGCTGGCCCGGTTTGTTGTTGATTCGGGTTTTGGGGATAGTACCCCGATACCCGCGTCGGATACAGAAACGGCAGGCAAGGCCCGGCGGGCAAGCGTGGAAGAACAATTATCGGGCGTTATCCAGGATGCCTACAGTACGCCGGAGGGGGTGCATCTTGTCGTTAATAACGCAATAGCGCAATTAGACTTGGTGGGATCGGGTTCCCGCTTTGACCTGGACCTTGATTACGACGTTATCACCCACGCCCTAATTGTTTCGGTTACGACCGTTACCCAGCCCGAACTAAAGATAACCGGCACGGGAAGCAGTACCGTTGATTTTGTGTTGGCAGGCATCGTATCGGGCACATCCAATCGCTACAGCTATACATTTCCCGGCGTTCTCTCATCCGGCAGGCTCTACATACGGGCCGCGGGGGATAGTATGGCCGTGGGTACGTCTGTGCCCGTGGTGATACCCGAACTGGATTATTCGTCCCTATTGGAAACAACCAATTTCTAACCAATGGGAGCCGAGCGACAGCAGATACAGCAACTAGCCCTCAACTACGCAGCGTATGCGATAGGGGAAACGGTGCATCGTATTCTGTCGGATAGAGAAGCCGTATCGGCTTACGACCGCAATCGAACCGAGGTGCTATTGCAGGATGGCACGCCCTTTCAGTACCGCGCTACCTACCCAACACCCGCCAATGGGTACTGGATACTGGAAGCGGTTGGCAAAGGAGCGGGTGTATGGGTCGATACCAACTATGAGCAGTATGCCACGGCGGTTGATGGGGACGTACTGATAGTGAAAACGAACCCGCAAACGGGGTTTGTAGAAATTAAAAATCAGCCGCTCAAACAGGCCATTCTGGACGTGCTCCCATCTCTGGCCTACACCGACTTTATCGGGGCGCTGACCAATGAAGGCGGGGAGTTTACGTATGAGTTTGGGAGCGAGTTCCCTTAACAAAAGAAACGATGGATCAGTCTGAGATACTGGATTTATACGAAAACGGGACCAAAATCCTGTACACCAAAGACTCGTCCGGCGAACAGTTGGGTTATCCCTGGCCGCGCCTGAAGGCGACGGGTAAACACGTAACCCTGAAAGAAGCGCAGTCTATCTTTGAGCGAACGCCAAAGGATGTTCGTGACGGTAAGATTCTTCGGGAAGCGACCCTTCGGGAGCGTGGTCTGTTGCCTGCCGTATTGCAGTCGGACACCCTGCAAACGCTACTGGAGCAACCCTACGGCGATGTGCTGAAAGACATTGCCCTACGTGCCAATGGCGGTATTGGCATGGACATAGTGCCGGACTCCAGCCCCAGGACCTACAAAGGCGTTGCCGTATTGGACCGGGTTACAGTCGATCCGTTCGGTTTTGGTGAGGTAGCGATTGATTTAATCCGTTTCCTCTCGGATGAAGTCTACGTAAAAGAGCACGTTATTCCGCACCTGCCACCGCCACCGCCACCACCGGCAGGACCGCCGACGTTTAAAGATTCGTTCAATCTGCCTGCTCCCATTGCCGGGGCCAATTATGATTTTGTGTTCAGCCTGTACGATGTGGGTACGCCGGGAACGGGGGAAACGCTCACCAAACTAACCGCCGGGGCGGGTATGCCGCTTTGGGCCAGTGTGGTCCTGTTGAGTCTGGGGCAGTACGCCATCCGGGGGAACGTACCGGCTGGGCTCACAACGGTTAGTTTTCCCCTGAAACTCGAGCAATCGGATACCAAGACTGCGGAGAAAACCTACACCCTACCCGTCACCAGTAAGAACGCCTACCTGCTGGCAACGTTCATCCCGTCGGATAATCGAAGGCTGGTGTTTCGGTTTGGCGAGGAAGGCTCATTGCCTACGCACCTGACGCTATCGGGGCCGGAAGAATGGACCGATACGACGGAGAAAACGGCAATAATCTACAACACCGACCCGATTCTGGGTAAGGCGTACTACTACGTATATTTTGATTACATGGCCGTACCGTCGGGCACTTACGCGCTGACCTATCAGCAGTTCGGGCGTACCTACTACGCGTCGGTTATTGTCGGCGACGCTGAATTTACCCAGGAAATACCCGTATCGGCAACGCCCCCCACGAATGAGGCTAGTTTTGATGTGGCTGGCGTTGATTCAGTCTACGAAGGCACTTCAGAGCAGTACCAGCTAACGCAAACCGTTTCGGGCGTTACGACGGTGGTGGCCGGTGCCGTTGCCAGAGCCGAGGGACTATTGACCGGGGAAACGCTCACTACAGCGGGCCTTTTGACTTCTCAGGCGGATAATAACGTCGGGGATGGGTATTCGGCGACGGTTATTTTTTCCCTGTCGGGTGTGGATAAAGCCAGCCGCCGGGTAACGATCATCGACCGCTCCATCGGCCCGCAAAACCCGGCTATCGTGTCGGTGCTGCGCAAATACGACCCGGCTAAAAAGACGCTGTATTACCTTATCAAAAGCACCTTCACCGGCAACGATACGACCAAAGAGCCGGGCTACCGCTGGCGCATCAACGGGGGGGCGTGGCTCTCCCAGGGGGGTGATTTCCCGACAGCCCCGCCGAATACGGAGTTTCAGGCTGATTTTAATAACGGCTACCAATCACTGGTTTTTATTCAGAACTACCCGGTGGGGACGCTGATAACACTCCAGCTAAAGCCCTACGCAGCGGCTGGGGAGTCGGACTATATCCAGATTGATTATACCATTGGCACGGCCCAGGATTACGGAACGCAGGTTTACCCCAACGGGCCGCAAACGGATTTGACTGTTGTACCCACTTACTCCGGCCAGAAATCAGGCGGCTACGAATCAACCAATCCGGGCCTCTTGAACATGCAGTATCAGTTTATTAACAATCGACTACGCAACCTGATTAATTCGTCGGGGCCGACATTGGGGGCGAATGAGATTCACGCCTTCAAGCTCAACTCGCAGCTCTGGAAATACCAGAACGGGCAGTGGTACGGCATCAACCCGGCAACAGGCGCGATTGATGCAAGCCCCACTGACCTAAGTTTAAGCCCCGAAATTCCGCACCTGTGCCAGTACTTCAGGGTCAACACCACCCGTCCGTTCATGGGTAATTCCGGCCCCGATGGCGGGCCGTCCGTACCGGGCTGGTTCGATCAGCACGTTGACACAGCCGCTCAATATCTAAAAGTCCAGTAATCATGCCCGCAACCGTCAAACGAGTATATCCGCCAAAATTAGCAATGGGATACGTGCCTACGTATTTCGACCAGCGTTCGTTTTCCCTATCGGGCCTGAACCGGGGCTTTCATTTGACCCCGCGACTGGCTAAACCGCCAAAATCGTACTACATCGACAAGGGCGTAACGACCGTGAATATCAACGCGGGCTATGCCGCAGGGCCGGGCAGCACACCGGGCCGCTATACGCCTGTACCACCCCAGAACACCAGTGCGTTTTCGGGGCCGGAGTTCATTCAGGATTCAGGCGGGGGCGTATACTTTGTCGATATGAATCAGGACCAGATGGACGCGGCAGCGGCTTACGTCTACGACCGTACCGGGGGCTACGGTGTGCTGACCAGTGGCTCGCAGGAGGGCCGCTATGATAACGACCCGTTTGCGACGTATGCCGGGGGTGGGGGCCGTGATGCGGCATTCAAACGATTGGCTATTGCCAGGGGTAAGGTAATGACCGCCCATCCCGGTTTTCTGGATTTCGGTCACTACGACGGTATTCTGTATTTGGATATTGGCGACAGCACCGCCAACAAGCGGGCGGCCCTATCGAGCAACGCGGCTGCACTGGCTTATGTAAAAGCCCATGCCTACGGGCCTAATCCGTATTTCCGGGATGACATGGAAATCTGGCGGTACCACCCGCCTTTGTTGAATCTGTACTTTCGGGCGTTTACCAGTTTGGCTGATAAGTACCACGAGGTCAGAATGGCAATAAGGCTGGTGAAAATGGCCCTGGCTGCGGTCGGTGCCTCCTGGCCGGTGATGGTGTTCGTGTTCGAGAAAACCGAGTTTGTTTCCTACCGGGGGCAGGGATACTCCGAACGCTACAAGCGCACCCTGCGCGACGGGGGCAGCTACGAAGAATCGTATTTCCCCGATTTCGCGCCGGTCTTTCTCTGGCAGCAAGCGTTCTCCGCTTTAGCCCACGCTGAACACTATTACGGCTGGCAGGACACATTAATCTACGGCACGGACCCTGAAATTGTGGCGGTCGATTATACCCGGGATGACGGTTTCCCCATGCGTAAACGCTACGGCGGCAATGTGAATCAGGTCGTTCCGGTCGGCCCGACCCCCTACAATCCGGCCAGTACCTACCCCTATCCCGGAACGCCGGAAGGTCATGCCGATCTGGCCCCGATTGCCGCCGAGATGTACGCCTACGTTGCCCGGTTCGGAGGGCAGAACGTGCAAAACGCCCGCCACCGCAAACCGGGGCCTGCTAACTGGTGCAGCCTGGATTACGGCTATTTGGCAGACCGACACGCCAATCAGGAACCCGTCGTGAACCTTTCCCGTACCGGCAATCAGGGCTGGATTGAGGTAGCCGATTACGTTTCTCCCCTAACCGGCGTATATGATCTGGAGGTCGATGTGGGGTCTGCTACCGTCACTGTGCCGGTCGATCCGCACCAGATTAATTTGTTCACTTTTTCGCTCTAATCCAATGGCAACCTATAGACGATTTCACAAACCACTAGTTGACGAGGCCGGATTTTCAACCGTATCGCTGGTCAATCTGGCCCGTATTCAACTGGATGGCTCAACCCGCCCCCAGACCATAGAGGCTACGCAGTGGCACGCGGGGGATGAAGTACCGGAAAAACTAAACGAGCGGTTTCGGGCTATGCTCGAAGATGGGGACTATATCATCTGGGATTTCCCCGAACACCCGTCCGTCTGGAAAAAAGATGACTTTGAGGCCAATACCGAATTTATTGCTGACTAATTACAACCACCGATGAAAAAGAGTCTGATTCTCCCGCTGTTATTGTTTGCGCTGGCTGGCTTTTGCCAAACCCCGCCTAGCTCCACCACGTCACTGAAAACCCTGATCTATTCCCAGATCGTGCCGGGGCTAACGGGTTCGGTATCGGCCCTCAAACTCCGCACGGTGCTGAATGCCGTGTCGGAAGCCATTCCCGCCACGCCGACGCTATCGGGCATACTGTACGAAAAATACAACTGGGTTTCCCTGGCTGATTTTGTTGATTCGTCCTCATCGGCTACCGTCGTGGGCGGAGCTATACGGTTTAGCAATGGCAACGGCGGCTGGAAAAAAGCCCTCGGCATTGCCCAGCCCCGGATGCAGGACCATTGGATCATGGAAGCCGACGTAATACCGGGTCCAGTATCGGATACGTTGCAGGCTGTTGGCTTCGGCCCTAATTCCAGCTCGGATGTGTACGCTCGCAGCCTGGCCGTGTGGATTAATTTGTCCACTATCTATACGCCCGGCGGGCTATACCTGGCTTCCATCAGCAACGGCATTCCGACCGAGCTGGCGCAGTCCGCTTCGGGCCTTCCGGCTTTTGCTGAAGGGGACAGTTTGCACGTTACATTGCAACGCGACGGGGTTTCGCTCTTTGCGACGGTCGTCAACCGCTCGAATCCATCGCCCCCGGTAAGTGTTAGTTACACCTACTCACTCCAGTACGGCGCGGCTGAAATTGCCCCCAATACGGGTAGGTTTTCGGTGTTTAACGTGGCGGGAAGTCCCAAACTAATTGGACTCAAAATCACCTCTCAGGAGCCAAAGAACGCGGCCCTGATGGTGATTGGTGACTCTAAGACCGTTGTTTACGCCGGAACGCAGGAAAATAGGTACGGGGTATTGTTGGGTCAGAAGTTCCGACCGACTATCATTCACGGCGGGGCTTCGGATGACACCGGGCAGATTCTGCGCTCGATTCAGGATATTATTAGTCTGGCCCCCAAAGAGGCCACTATCAGCATTGGCACGAATGATTTCTACAAAGGCCGCTCAGTCAGTGCCACCTTTGCCAACTATGCCAATATTGTAGCCCAGCTTACGGCGGCTAATATCCGGGTGGTGCATCTCTTGCCGTTTTACGAAGAAAGCGCGTACACCGCGAACCTGCTGGCATTAAAAGCCCTGATACAATCTACCTACGCCGGGGCCGATATTATTGATTGCTGGACCCCGATGAGCCGCAACCCGCCTGTATATCTCTCCGGTGATGGGTTACACCCATCCCCCGCCGGGCACACCCTGATTTACGAAACGATTCTGAACTCCGGCAAAATCCGGGCTACCTACAATCCCGATCCAACACCAACGCCCGCACCCACATCGGGTAGCGGCAGTATGACCCAATACGCTTACCTGTTTGTGGCACCCGGAGCCTCCAACATGGGCGGCTTTACCCCGATTGAGCAGGCATCGGTCACCGAACTATCCGAACGAACGGGGGTGCAGATCATCAACGGTTCGTCGTCCTTATTCGCCCCTTCTCACGTTGGGGTAAACAACTACCCCGGTTTGCGCTATATGGACGCGACGCACTTCGGTATCGAGTTGCAACTAGCCAACCGGGTAGCGGCTGGCAGTTTCCGGGATGCGCCGGTCTTTCTGGTCAAGTGCGGGCAGGGCGGGGCTACGTTCCCCGAGTGGCAAAAAGGCGGCACGTTCTGGAACAACATGGTGGCGAAGGTAGACACCGCCAAAAAGCAGATCAGGGCGCAGGGCAAAGTGCCGGTGGTGGTGTTCGTGACCGATCTCGGTTTCAACGACGGTATTGCCGGGTATACCTCCACCCAATTAAAAGACAGCCTGACGAGCTTTAAGACCCGTTTGCGGGAACAATTCGGGTTTGTTCCGATTCTGTTCACCGAGTACGCGCGGGGCGGCACGGTCGATACGTTTAACCCGCCAATGCGTGAGGTGGTGGCAGGGGACAGCTATATGTTTCTGGTTTCCTCCCTGGGGCTGTCTGTTGATGCGGGCGGGGTGCATTTTACCTACGGCAGCATGAAAACACTCACCGACCGGATTATTGATACGACGCTACAAAAAGTGGGTGAACGTGAAGCCTACTTAATCAACGCGCTCCAGTCACTGGGAGCCAAACCTTAACTAACGCTATGCACTACACGCGATTACTCGTTACCTTCCTGCTCCTGCCTGCCCTTGCCAGTGGGCAGGTCGTACCCTACAACCTGGACATCAACGGCTACCGGGGCAACGCGGTCGAATCCGCCCCGATTGGGGTATCAATCACGGATACCCTGCAGGCTATCACCGTCACCGGCACGGCAACGGCTTCGGAATCCTCCCAGCTTGTTACCCCCCAGCCTACGGTGGTACGGTCTGGCACACTGGTAACGGTGAGGTACGCCACATCCGCAACCCTGCCGACGGTCAGCTATTACCGGCTAAAAATCGGCGGAGTCATCCGGTACGCGGGCCGGGTTAATGTGGGGCTGAACGCGGTTGTATTGCCGCCCATTACGGCGAGTATCTATTCGCAAATCTCCAGCCAGCTATCGACATTGCAAACGCTATACCAGAACCTGAGTGCGGACGTAGCGGGGGCCGGGTATCTGACCACAACCACCGGCCTGACCTCGACCAGCTTCACGGCCTACAAGGCATCAACGGCGGGCCTTATCCAGACCCAGACGGGCAGGATTGACCAGAACGTAATTGATATTAACAACCGGGTCACGACCGCCACGTATAACACGTTTCTGACCAACAACGCCCTGACAATAGCCGACATAAACACGCGGGTAAGCAGCAATAGCGCAGCGATAGGCACGAACGCCACGAGTTTATCCAGTCTATCGCTGGCGGTGGGGAACAACACCACCTCAATAACAAATAATACTACCTCAATTGCCAGCGTATCGGCAACGGGCACGACCAATAGCGCGGCCATTGCCAGCCTATCCAGCGCAACGGCTACGCTTACCAGTAGGGTAAACAGCAACAGCACGGCAATAGGAATAAACACAGCAGGAATAGTTTCGGTGTCTGCAACGGCAAACACGGCCCTGACAACGGCGAACAGTGCAACGGCTACGGGGGCCACGAATGCGAGTGCGATAGCGGCCCTATCCGTAACGGTAGGCAATAACGCCACCGCCATAACCGCCAAGACTTTCCCCACTGTACTATCCAACCTGACCACCACACCGCGATTGATGGCTGGCCTGATTGATTCGCACACCGATGGCGCGGGGGGGCTTTCCTACGTGGACTACATACGGCCAAAACTGCGGGGAGCGTATGGTGATGGTGGGCTGGGGTTCATGCCGATTGAGAACGGCCCGGCAGGTTCGGAGGATGTTTCATTCGGCAAGTCCAGCAATATGCAATACCTGTCCTCGTATGCCTTCAATACCGTACCAACGACCTACGCCCTGACCGGGCAGGGACTTTCCTGTTCTGCCTGTTCGGGCACAGACTCCTGGTCATGGGGGCCACGCGGCAGCCGGACCAGCCAGAAAATACGCCTGTACTACCTCAAACAACCGGGGGGCGGCTCATTCAAATTCGGCTTTGGCGCAACCTCGTCCTCAACCTATCCAACCTACCAGACCGATTCAACCAGCGCGGGTATTGCCTGGATTGAGCTAACACCGACAGTGGATTGGTCGGTAGCAGCCGCCAGTATTACAGGTAAGGTTACGTTTTTTGCCCTGCATTACTACAACAGTACGGGCGTAAGTTTCGGCAGGTGGGCAACGGGCGGGCGCAAAATGCAGGACATCAACAAGCTCAGTTCCACGTTCCGGCAAGCGTGGTATAATTTCCTGAAACCTGATGCTCTTCTCATCGACGCGCTTACCAATGACCGAATGACCGTTACTGCCGATACGGCAAAAACCTGGCTGACGACCTACACCAACGACGTAAAAGCGGGTAGTCCTAACACAAAAGTAGTGATGGTGCATGGGGTGGAACCATCCGATCATGCCACGACGTATTTTGATTCGTATGCGGCTATGAAGCAGACAATCCCGAAAACCGAATACCTGAATTTGGTCGATAGGATGGGCGGGTACACGGCACTTACGGCGGGGGGGTATATGCTGGATGGTGTACACCTGTCAGCAACGGCAGTATCAGGCGTTTCACAATCGGGCGACGAACTACGGGCACAGGCAACACTACGCTATCTGGGCGTGTCTACCGCTACGCCCTCGCTTGCGGCCAGTATTGCCGGGGGCGGGGCGGCAACAACGCTCAGAACCGGGACGCTAACCGACGTTGCCAGTACGACAACCGCCAGTTCAGGCGTGGGCATTCCGGTTCTGGAGTTAGGGATTCTGAACGGTTCCCACTCACCAATCTTCGACCTCAACGTGTATCTGAAAACCCAGAGTTCAAGCAATTCAACCCGCTACCGGGTTCAGTTCGTAGTCAACGCGCAGTCATCGCCAGCCGGTACAGCCGGGTCAGTCAATTCGATTACCGTAACCCCGGCATATTCGACCACCGGGGGCGCAGCACCGACCGCGACGTTTTCGCTTTCCATCAACGGTAGTGCTCACGCCGTACTGACCATGACCCCCGGCGCAACACTCTCGAACTGGTATCTGTCTGGCTCGTATGTTGACCCGGTGGGCTGGCTATCGACCCAGACAGAGGTGTATCAGTATTCATTTTCTGAATGGCTGATGCTCGTGCTTCTTAATCTGATGGCGGGTGGTATAGCTACCCGAAACCGCAGGCTATTGCGTTACTTTCTTTAATAGCCCCTCCCCACTTTTTCACCCTCACGAGCCGAACCAAATGGAAACAATACCGAAACTGCTAATCGTGCCCCGTAGCTGGCTGGCTCATTTGGGCGGGCTAAAAACGGCGGTCGTTACGGCCACTACGATTACCATTTTCACCGAACGGCCCTATATAGCCGCCTTGCTGGTGCTGACTCGTGAGCTATTGAGCTACTACGAACGCATCAGCGTAGCCCGTAACCCGATCAATATTAAGGCGAGCCAGACAATTTCACAGCCGACACCAATCGAGGATAAATCCAGTGTGCCACTACCAGAAGAATCTTGATTGTGGCACACTGTTTACACTAAATCCAATGATAACTGATTCGCTTTGCAATTTTCCTGACCGCCGTTGGCGCAATTTTTACTTGTCTGCTTATTTGAGCGACTGTCTCTCCCATCAGGTAGGAATTTCTGATATGAAGAATCGTCTCGCGTGGTGTATGGTTGCGCTGAACTTTAACCCTTTTAGGATCCTTAAGTCCAGTCACAATAGCATGTCTGTTGTTTTCAAGTACTGTGCAGTACTCCAAGTTTTCAATGTGGTTGTTGGTCTTCTGTCCATCAATGTGATTAATGACATAGCCAGTCGGGCGCTCCCCAACAAAGGCAAGCATTACCAAACTATGAACAGACCAGGTTTTAGCTTTTTTATGCTTATAAAGTCCAACATACCGATAGAGTCCACCCCTTATGTGTGGGGAAAGGATGCGGTCACCTTTGACTTTACGCCTGCTGGCATATTTATCGTGACAAGAGGTTATTCGACCAAAATTAGAAACGGTATAAAGTCCTTCATAACCTGGAATGTCTCTCCATACTTCACCCGTTTGTTCTACATTTGTAGTACCCATTTCAATATCTGGTTATTGTTTTGGCTAGGCCCGACTATTGCGCTTCTAACGCATGGTCGGGCTGTCTATTTTAGACTATACAAGATACTAAAAATCAGTGAGTTAACCAAAATAAAATACATGAAATCATGATTTACGAAGATGACAATCAGCCGCAGCCAACTCCACTAACGGACCCGGTAAAGCCCGCCGAACCGTTGCCACACGACGCAGAACAGCCCTAAAGCTATGAAAGCTCTACTGACCAGAATAGCCGGTTTTATTGCCCCAAATATGCTTTGGCTTATCTGGGTATTCCGGGTTGTGGCAGTAGGTGCATTAATCTACGGCCTGTACTGGCTGTGGGTTAATCCTGATAGTTGGAACGGAACGGCATCTAGCTACCTCAACCGGGCCGAAAGAAGCGAACAGCACGAACGGCTGTTACTGATTGATTCGACGACAACAGCCCACCGCTACCACGCGGACACTACCCGTTTGCGGGAAATAGCGCAGGGGTTCCGGCAGCAGCAGCAGGACGCGGTAACGGCGGGGTTGCAGTGGAAGGGTTTGTATCAGCAGCAGGTAATGGAGAAAGACGAAACCGCCGACCGATTGACCGACTCACAAGCGCGGGTGCAATTCCTGAATCAGTTGGTGAAAAATGGCACACTGGCAAAGGGTGTAACCGATACGGCCAGCGTCAACCGGGCGGGGCTTAAAACAGCCGTCAGAGAAGCGTTGGGGGTACGAGTGATTGATACCCTCAGTCTTGCCCTTTCGCTCGCTGTCGTGGCAAATAAGCGGCTTAGTGCGGGGCTTAAAACAGCCGGGGCGGGTATGCGTACCCTGTCGGCTCAAACCAGGGCAATGAAAAGGGGCGGGATATGGCCGTTGAACGTGAAACGGAGAAACCAGCTCGAACGGTCAGCCGTAGGCATGGATTCCGTTGTGGAAAAAGTGGAGGTGTTGAGTGAACTGGAACAGGCGTTAAACCCGGTACGACAATGAAAACAAAGGCGCAGATAAACCTACGGATTGCCCAGCTACGGCACCAAGCCGAAGACTTGCGGTTGCAATGGCAGGAGTTACTACTGGAGAATAAGCCAAAGAACAAAGCCCGGCGTGAGGCATTATTAGACAGCTGGAATATTACGTTGTTTCAGGTTGAATCCCTGATGTGGGTGGTAGAGCAGGAACCGAAAAAGAAGGGAAAATAAAAAAGCCCCCTTGCCATCCATAGCAAAGGGGCGGCAAAAGACCCGCACTGGTACGCCGTAGCGTTGCGGGTACATGTTTGTCCCATGTTAGATACCCAAATATACCAGACCCAACCGGCAAAAGCAAGGTGCGGGGCGGGGAAAGGAGCCGGATACGCCGGTTCAAAAGTTCATTGATCTGCTAATTGTATAGAACCAAAAACAAGCTGTTCAAGAAATTGAGCCTGATTAGGTTGCGCTCTGATGATTGCCACCGCAGCCGGGTCCATTGACCAGCTTACTTTGATTTTCTTTACGCCGGGGGGCTTCTTTTTGCGTCCGGCATTGACGGGCCGTTTTTTAGGCGACCCGTCTGAGTTGATTCCTTTAGGCATGGGAACTTTGGTTATGGGAGTTTATAACCTCAACCATTGACAAGGCAATAGAAAAGTCAGTTTTCAGGTCGTAAGTGATTTTGGGATAGTAAACATCACTTGAAAGCAACTGTAATTTTATGTTTCCGGCCTTTGCTGGATTGTAGGCATAAGCAGGAATTAAACAATGCTCGTAATCATCCCGAAAGTAATCGTTTGCCTTTGAAACATCCAGCCCTAAACGCTTACACTCATGCTCAAAGCGTTGCAAATCTGCGTTCGTGCCGTTGATTTTGAACGGCGGTAAGTTGTCGGCTCCTTTGTATGTTTCCATAGTTTTTGAATTTATAGGCTGGACTCTCTCCCATTTATCCCCAATCCTGATACGCCCGAAATCCGGGCGTGAGGGGCACCAGGTTACTAAAATGCGTTTGGCCATTTGATGCTTACGTACTGCTCGAAACTATCCCAATCGTGCGACTGTAAATGTTGGGGTACTGTCATGCCTACCTGATTGGCATTATTAATCATACCAGCTAAATCTTCTCGCATTTTTGGTGCGAAGATACGCTGCCAGTTAGCGGATTTGGCTGCAATCAGTTTGCTGATGTATTCCATTTCTACGATGTTGGCGGCTGCTAGTGGATTCATCTGGGTAGTCATTTCCTTGTCCGTTTAAGTATGTACAAATATACAAACCTTTCTTATTAATGCAAGCAATTTTAAGAAACAATCACCATGAATTGATTAAACGCGGGGCCGCCCGTGCGGTACTATTCTATACAATCAGCACCCACAACCTGAAAACTATGTCACTAGACACCAACCAGGAACACGCCCAACTAACCCGCATCCAGCGCATTGCCCGCGTGGTAGCCGCCCTACACGCCTTGCCGGAAGCGGAACGCCAGATAGCGATTGAACAGGCCCGACGTTGCGGCTCGTGCGTCGGCTGTGACAAACTATCCACTGAACAAGAGGAACGATCAACGCTAGAAAACAATGAGTAATGAAAGGATTCGACGTTACCGCCCTTACCCGGTGCCTTGCCAAGAATATTCTCTATATAGCCGTGTTTCTGTTCGTGCTATTCGGCCTGATATTCTCGGCTGCTATGAGTATGGCGCAGGAATTACGCAAACCGTCTGGCCGGGTGAAACTACCGCTATTTCTGAGCCTGACCATACACGCCAGTTCCTACGTGCTGATGTGCAGTCTGGCCGCTTTTTTCGTGGACATTCTAAAAATCAATCCCTTGCTGATGTGCTTTATAGCGGGCTTCATGGGTATCGGTTCGCTGTTCCTCTCGCAATGGCTGTTCAATCTGTGGAGCGAAGCCGAAGGGTTACAGGAGTTCATTGATAAAGTGTCGCTCATTGGCAGAACACTCATAACGACGTTTAACACGCTAAAGAATAGAAAAGACGATGACACAAGCGCAGATTAATCTAACAACATTCGGGGCCGTTATCTGGTGTATCGCCATGTTAGCGGGCATCCTGTTTGCCACCCTCAAAAACGGCAATACCTACCGGCTGGGTATCGGGGGCGGCATGATTGGCGTGGGTATCGGGGGGATAATGATTTTCCGGCCTGAACTACTGCCCTATGCTGGTATGACCCGCATGATAGCCGTGTCGCTGATGCTGACGTTTGTTCTGCTTTCCTATCTACTGGGTAAAGAGCTACGGGAGGACCGACAGGCGCGAAAAGTGATAATCTGGTCGGTTGTCGGTGTGGTCCTGATTGGGGTTATAGCCGCGCCGTTCGTTCGGTTAATCGAAGCGATTGATATGGGACAAGCGCGGGCGCAGGTGACAAGCCGGGCGGCACGAAGGGCAGAAACGGAGGTAGGTAGATTGCAACAGCAATACGCGGCCCAACACCGGGCTGATAGTGTGCAGCACGTTTCGGACTCGTTACAGATTCAGCGGCTACAGGTAAAGCTAACCGAGCAGACGGCTATTCTGAAAACGACGCAGAACCTGATCGAGAAATTGGAAGTGCTGTATAAGCAACTACTATTGGAGGTGCAAAGGAACCGCTATGAGATGCGCCGGTTTGGGGAGAACAGCCGGGAAACAATGGAGCCGTTAGCCGGGAAAAGCTACCTCACTAGCGAGACTATCGACCGCATCTTTTCCGGCCCCGTCGGTAGGTTTGAGCCGGATTCCATGCCGGTCAGCTACAAGCGGGGGCGGAGGTGAGGGTTAAATGCTGAAAATCCTGAAACTGTCGTCCGTACCTTCTGCGTAGGCTTGGGCGGCAATTTCCATGATTTGAGCGGCTATCTTATCTATTTCGCGTTGGTCGTCGTACTTATCCCAATTAGCCCCGCCAGAGCCGGGAAAGTGCATGCTACGGTAAATGGATTCCGCCAATTTCTGACACTTTTCATGTATTGGTATTTTAACATTCTCCATACCACTAATATACACATAACCCCCTAAAAAACAATACTTTAACTTGTTTTGCTCAGAAAAAAAGCGTAAAATAGTAGCGTCATTTAACCCTGAAATTAGATGGTAAGACCGTTCCAGCCTAATTGGGCGTCGAAGCCCGGTAACACTATTGTTGACTGGATGAAGGAGAACAATAGGACTGTTGAATCAATGGCTTTTGAGATGGGTATAACTACCGAGAAACTCAACGAAGTAATTGATGGACGCGCTCCGATTAATTGGGCAATCGCTTCGGGCTTATCCTACGTAACAGGGGCATCGCCTGGATTTTGGTTGTTACGCCAAAAACAGTACAGTGAGTCAGTAATAAGGCTAGGTATATGACCAACACCCCCACACCCCTACACGCCCACCTGAGCAAGCTACTGGCACAAACGCCGGGGCTGCTTTGGCTATCCGATGGGGAATGCCCGGTTGAGGTGGTACGGGTTGACCCTTGCGAGCTTGGCATATTTACCCGCTCGTTCAACGCTGATCTGTTGCTGGGGGCGCAGGTCCAGATGAACCGCGATTTTTTGCCCCTTGTCTGTGGTTTTGACGGGCACGATTTACAGGCGTTCACCCTGCCCAACGGTAAACCCTCAGAATCGGAATTACTGATTCTATGCCGGGATGGGGATGGGTTTACAGGTTTAAAAATGGGGTCTGTGGCGCAAACGTAGAAAACAGGAAAGGAAAGATGGACGCTGATAAAATGACCGACTTGCTACTGACAAATGGCTGGCAACAGGATAGCCAATACCCGACCTGTTTTTACAACAAAGGGGCGGCACTCTACACGTATCCCGGAATAGGCAAGGTAAAGTATTGGCCCGATGTGCGGGTTCATTCCGTATTCTATGAGCAACAATTACCTATAACGGATAGTGACCTTTTGGACTTGATTGCAAAACGATGACCCGCACCACCCCCACCGACACGCTAATCAACGCCCTCCTGCTGGGTACGGTGTCGGTGTGGTTGCTGGTAAAGAAACGTGTCTGATAGCTTGGCGAGAAGCTAGGCAGACAGTGATTGGAGCATTCGCCATGTTCACGAATCGCGGGTTGGGTTATCCGGTTTTCGGCTATGTCCCTCACAGCCCCTACCCAAACCGGAGTCCGGGATAAAGGGGGCTATTTTAAAACCTTTCTGAACTGACATGAACAAAGGGGAACGCGCTCAGATAGCAGACCGCAAATGGAAACGGCGGCTATCGCTCTACAACGTGAAGCCCGAACAGGGCATTAGCCTGAAAACCACGAGTAGGCCGTGTAATTGCTGGGCGTGTAAGAAAGAGCGTTACCGGCGCGAATTAATCAAACGCGAACCAATCGACTAACACCATGACCCCAACCGTAAAAACCCTCCCAACGCTGCAACAGGTAGCCGGCCGCCTTACAGCTTTAGGCTGGGCCGTCAATCCCGCCGTTCCAAACTACGCCCTACGTGACACGCTGAAACGCTTTCAATCGGCTTGCGGCATCGTACCGGACGGAGAGTTCGGGCCGGTAACAAACGGGTATCTGTTCCTCAATCAACGGCCCAACGGAACGGCTACGGAGATACTGTTACGGGTTGCGGCTAGTCAAATCGGAATATCTGAGGTTCCACCCGGCTCGAACAGAGGGCCGCAAATTGACTTGGTGCTGAAAGGGGTAGGATTAACGCCCGGTTATGCGTGGTGTTCAGCTTTTTCGTACTGGGTTTTTGCCCAAATGAGCCGGATGACACAGACGCATAACCCGCACCCTAAAACGGCGGGCGTACTGAACCTTTGGGATTTGGCCGGATTTGATGAGGTGGATTTGAAACGAATAACGGCGGCTGAGGTAGCCAAAAAACCCGAACTGGTAAAGCCGGGTATGCAGTTTCTAATGAAGTTCAGTTCAACGGCGGGGCATACGGGTATAGTGGAAAAGGTAGAGGTGAGGGGCGGCAGGCGTATGCTGGTAACGGTGGAGGGCAACTCTAACCGGGCAGGCGAAAGGGAGGGGGTTGCGGTCCTAAAACAGACCAAACGGCCACTATCCAGCATCAACTTAGGCTTTATCGACTACTTTGGATAAGTGTAGTCATAGGCAAGGGGTTAGGTTAAATTAGGAATAGCAATACGAATAGCAATCAGCCGGACGCTTTTGGTGCCCGGCTGATTTTTGTTGGTGAAGTGTTAGTATTAATTAGGCGGGGTATCCTTTTAATTCGTCCAATTCTTCCTTTAGTTGACTGATATAATTGTAGTCCTCCTGACATTCAGGGTCGGCTAAATCATGCTCTATTTCGGCAATAAGTGTTAAGAGTTGATTTCCTGAAACCAATTCAGGAACCCACCTTCCTTTATTGCTCACTGCCATTGCTACGCTCCAACGGGATACAGTTTCAAAGCGGTCAGGGACCACTACAAACTTACCGTACAAATCCTCATACATTGGGAAGTTATTCGCCTTTTCCATCTCTCTCTCTTTTCTAGTCCACCCGGCACCGTTACCGGGGGTTATCCAAACAACGCCAGCATAGTCAGGAAATCCCGGAACAGCCGGGTTAGTCGTCGTTTCATGGGCTTAACCTTCGCAAAGTATTTCCCCGCACTTTAAGCACCGTTCAAAGTCCATTTTACGGTGAACAGCCCAATATGGATGTACGCACTCTGTAGCCCGTTCAACCATTACCAGGGCCGTGCACTGTTCGACAATCTTTTCCACGTTTTTGTCGTGAACCTCCTCACCCATCAGGGCGTGAGTAACGATACTTAGTACCTCAATTTCTATTTCCCTCTGCGTTTTCATCGCTTCTTATCTCGTTTTACCTCCCTATTCCTCTCCCTGCTTCACGTTCTCCCCAAAACCGGGGCTGTACACCTTTCGACCCTACAACCCCGTAGCGGGGCTTAAAATGGCTTGTACTGCTTTTGTGCGTCGGATGCTGACCATAAACAATGTATCATCGTTCATTTCTACCATTGCCGGAAGTCCGTATTTAAGCAGGGCATGGTAGACAGCCTTTACAAACACCGGGTTAACCAACACACCTTTACGAATACGGACGAAGCCGGGGAACAGGGGCAGCAAATGGCCGATGTTGTGACTACTCAGATACGGCGGCTCATGCTCGGAAATAACCCACGTACAACCGTCATCCGTTTTCAGATACATTGTTTTGGCCGGGTCGTATTCTTTCAGGGCTGGCATAACACTTGACTTACCGTCCTGACAATCTTCCTCGATACCACCAGCTCCGTCCCATCCTGCATCACGACAACGCCGTGCCGGTTCGTGCCCTTCCTGCCCACCCGGTACGCCTGCACGTAGGCGGGGTTGACCAGATGCCGACGGTGGACCCGCACAAAGCCGGGAAACCGGGTTGATAGCTTACCAATCTTGTAGGTGCTCAGGTAGGCCGGGCCACTCGCTGAATGCACCCACGTATAGTTACCGAACGGGGTAGCCGTCAGGTACGGCGTACTAGCCGGATCGAATGTTTTGGCGGGTTTGGTTATCATGCTGTTGCCAGTTTAGCCCACTCATGCCAAAGTTGCTCTGTGCTTTTACCGTTATTGGGGTTCGTCTGGCTTTCGTATCTGCCTACCCAGCACCCGCGTAAGCGAATGTAATTTGCGTTACACCACTCAGAGAAAGTGAAGGCATTTGCTTCTGTCTGTGGCGCGGCTTCCGAAATAGCAATCTGCCGTACTAAGGACGTTTTGAAATTGCCCATTTGCTCACGGCTAGGCCACCTATTAAATGACAACCATGCTTCGGCCTGCTTTAAAAACTCTAAATTTGTCATCGCTCTAATCAATTAAGGTCCTGTTTATCGCTCGTTTCTCTTTATTCTCTTGCGCCGTTGCCCTGTTGAACACCTGACCGCCAATCGTGGGTCTGTCCCCTGCCAGATGCCGGACCATATTGGGGCTTAGTACGCCCAATTCCTCACACGCATCTTTTTGATGCCGGGTAGTATTTGCCCGTTGTAAGTGATACAATCCCCTTCGATTGGCGGGGTATTGGCTTGGGTTTGTCGGGGTCCGGTTCAACCTGTATTGCCAGTTTCGGTATCTCCTTTCTGCCCTGCTTTTTTACCGGCTTCTCTTTCCGGGCGGTATCGGCAAACGTGGGCACGGTAGCCAGTGAGGGGGCGGCTGGTTGCAGGGGTTTGGCTTCTCCCTGTAGTTTGAAACTGTACCCTTCGCCCTCCCATTTACGCTGACAGGCTCCCAACCGGGAATCTTTGACCGAGGGCAGCATAAAACCCCGTTCGGTGGGATGGCTTACTATAACCGCGTAGAATTTGGGCGACTTGGGTTTTGGTTGTACGGTGTTCATGCTGCTGGAGTGGTTTGCTGTTTTTTGGTTGAGTGCAACGGTATTGTAGCAACTGGGGTGTTCTCCTCATTGGTCATTGTCGGCATTAACAACACCTCAGCATCGCCAACAGCGAAAAGACTAAGGGTAAACTTGCCCACTTGACTGACAAGGGTAATGGTAGAGCAATTCAGCAACTCAGCGCAGCGCAGCAGTTTGCTCATATTGCCAACGGCCATTGTGCTGAGTCCAATTTTAATGACAGCTAACGGACTAACCTCCTTTTTGCCATTGGGAATAATACTGGTTTTTGTTGTCTGCCCTTCACCCTCACAGGCAGGGCAGCAGCCCATTATTGTGCGGTCGAACTCCCATTCCGAAAAACTATACTCAACCTCTCCTTCCCCATCGCAAACATCACATTTGCGGGTTATTTCATCGAAACAATCAATCAGGGGAGCTTTTGAAATTGCTTCCCGTAGTTGCTCTATTGAGAATTGTTTTTGGCAGGTATGGGCGATTGGGTAAACCATTGCCGCCTGCTCTTCTTTGGGTACAAACTGATTCGGGAAGTCTGGCAACACCACAAGGCTGTGCCCATTGGTTGCCATAACCTTACCCGCGCCACGAAAAGGCAAAGTCATCCAGCCACTATAGTCTGGTTCTTGCGCGATAAATACTGTCAGTACGGATTCAAATAATTTGTTCATAGTAGTAAGTAGATTATATACCCCACCGCGCCAACGGCCAGTATCCAGCGAAGGACGCGACGGTTCATATCGGCGGGCGTGGGGTGGTTCATTGAAAGAGTTGTAGTTGCTGTTTGTGGGTGTTGAATCGCTTGACGCTTTGGGCGTGGTAATCGGGGTCCAGTTCCGATACGACTGCAGCCCTACCCTCATCATAAGCTGATATTGCCGTAGTGCCTGACCCGCCGTACCCATCAAAAACCAGTTCGCCGGGATTGGAATAAGTACGAATTAAATACCTCCAGAGTGATAGGGGTTTTTGCGTCGGATGGTCACTTTCGTTTTGCCGGTCGCCGTTTGTGAAGTCAATTACGCTTTGGGGGTGTCTCTTACCTTCATTATCGAAATATTCCGCGACACTCTGTGTAGCAAAAGAACCGTAGTTAGTCCCGGTTCTATCATGTTTACGTACCCCCTTTTTTCTATTGCCATTCCCCATTTGCGGGTTGTAGGTTGGCAGGGAGCGGTAAAAAACTAGGATATGCTCATGGTTTCGCATCGGCATACGATTAGCGTTCAAAAAACCGGAGCCTAACGCCTTGTACCAAATCAGGTCGTATCTGAATAGCTTCCGGTTGCTCATTATCAAATCAGTGGCAAAGGGTTGTTGAGCGGTGAACACAAAGGCGGCATTCGGTTTGGCAATCCGCAACCATTCCGGCCAAAGCGTCTGCAGGTCTATCGGCTTATCCCATTCATTCTGAGTGACAAAATAGGGCGGGTCTTGCAGGAGTAGGTCAACCGAACCACTAGGAATTGACTTCATTATATCCATGCAATCCCCCTGTATCAACCGTATCTCCCTCATACCATCCACCAGATTACGCACAACCCTACCACCAGCCACCACTTATACTCACTCAGGCAATCCATCGCAAAATCCCGAAACCGGGGGCGGGGGATGTGAACAGCCCAACCCGGCGCGGTGATGCTAACCCGGCTGTACTCGTTAATCGTTTCGGGGTCATCCAAAGGCTCCCCTTCCTTGTCGCATTCAACCAGCGTAAACGTGCCCATGTAGTTGTTTACCTGCTCGACTGACCAGTAGGAGCCTAAGCCTGAAAGAACGTCGTACAATCGAAAGGAAACGGGCTGGGGCAACGGATTTGCGGCCCGGTGTTGCAAGTGCTTTGCGGCTATCTCGTTGGCGCGGGCAATAATGGCCGGGCGCGGGTCTTGTGGGTAGCTCATGGTATTGCGCGGATAAGTAGGTAGATTTCAAAAGCAACAATTCCAGCAATCCCGGCCCAGGTCAGGACGCATACGGGGTCAAGGCGGAGGGGTTGTTTTGTTTTCATGGCTTAGTAGTGAATTATATATGGATTGACAACAACAGCCCAGGCGATAAGCCCGGCAACACAGGCGCACAGTATGCCGATAATGAGCGTGATGGGGTCGGACAGCAAAGTTTTCTTTACCCGGCCCACCTTGTAGGCAAGGGCGGGCAGTTTGGCGTAGCGCAGGTAGGATAAGGCGTTTTTCATACTGATTCGATGGTTATTGTCCGTTTGGCCGACATGAACACTTTGCACAAATGCACCTCTGTAGCCCCATCCTTACCGCTCATTAGTGCGTTGATTATCGCCGTTAGTTCACTCTCCGTGTAGGTGTCAGCATCGTGTAGACTAGCCTTAGTAATGGCATCCCCATACTTACAAAAGGCAACCATCCGGTACGTTTTTTCGGCAGGCGGTTCAGGCGTTGGCTCCATAAAGTCGGAAGGTTCTACGGGCTGAACCTTTGCTTTCTGACCGGCCTTGTTTGAGATTTGGTAGTCGTTATTAAAGGCCAGTAGTTCGGCGGCAGTAACTAAGGGCAGTTTGTCGGTTGCCTGATACAGATAGCGGGTTCCCGGCACGTTCTTTTGTTTGATACGCTTTAGGGCACCCATTCCCACCAGATGAATGACAAGGGAACGGGAAACGTTATGAATGGCCGTTAACTCCGAACCAAGCAGGGGAACAAACCGATTATAGGGAACGGTCTGTTTTAGTTCGGCTAGAAACGCCTTATAGCGGTCTAGTGCTGATTTGCGCTTGATTGTCGGCCTGCGCGTTGCTGACTCAGTAGGGATGTGAATTGCTGTTTGCATGGCTGGGAGAGAGTTAGCAGAATACGCCTATGTTTTTGAGCAGGTCAACGCGGGTCAACTTGCCCGAATCCATTTGTTGCTGTTCACGTAGGCTCACCGACAATCGGTAGTAACCGCCCTTCACTGTTTCGTACTCGCGCCGGTCCCTTTTGAGTGCCTTTCTAGCCCTTGCCGTTTTGGCTACCAGTAGGAAATGTGGCCCTTGTGTGGTTCTTGTTTTCATGCGGCTAAATGGGATTACTGACTCTGTCATTGTAGATAGTGCCCGTTCAGGGCGGTTAAGAGTGTTATTGAATAGTTGCCTGAATAGATTCGCGGCCCTGTTTAACAGGAGGAAAAGCCAGATACATGATGCCCGTATCGGGGTGAGCAATGACCATCCCGCCGTGTGGCAAAGCCTTTAGCAAGTTCTCGTGCTGGGCTAGTTTCTCCTGAGCGGCATCGGCAACGGCTAACAGCTCATTCCATACCTCATCTTTCGTGTAGTCGTTGGTTACGCCCACTTCCCGAATCAGTAGTTTCACGCCTTCTTTTGCCACGCCATCTTTGCCGTATAGGGCCAAATCAGCAATGCCCCGACTTTTGGCGGCTTCCTTTACCTCCTTTGCGAAGTGTTCCAGTTTGGCAGCAAGGGCCAATAGAGAGAGCGTGTCACCCCCGTTATCGGCTACGTCCCCGACGTTCTTACGGGCGATATTGGACAGGTCCTTTTTGGACCATTTCCCAATGTTTTCCAGCGTTACCAGGCTGGTTAGTGCTGTTTCTTGTGTTTCGGTGCTCATGGCTGGTGCTAGTGATTAGGGTGCTTCTCTCTACGGGCTATTGGTTTCGCTTCGTCAGCGTCCTGGCGGGGGTAAGGAACTGCCGGGAGCCTTGTATTACCCCCGGCGTTCGCTGTACTATCCACACCATTTTTAATCAACCTTACTATCTATATCAATTCCAGTTATACTCAGGAACTTGCCTTTGTCGAAGTTGGGGAGGGCGGGGTATAACTCCCGTTGGCGGTTGTCCAAATTGGCCCACCATGTAGCGTGTGCCTGTTTGTATTCGTAGCGTTTCAGGTATCCTTCCGACGTTTCGGCGCGGGGATACTGTAGCTTTTCCTCATCACTCATGGAGGCCCACGAAACCCATTCAGTCAACCGAACCTCACGCATCAGACAATATGCTTCCGTGTCTCTCCATGCTGAAAGGGTCATTTTTGACGGTTTATCGAAAAAACTAACCGTAACCTGTTGGGTACATAAGACTCCCGTAAGGGAGTCGCCGCTGTTCCAGTCGCCGCTGTTCCGGTTGCCGCTGTTCAGGTCGCCGCTGTTCCGGTTGCCGCTGTTCAGGTCGCCGCTGTTCCAGTCGCCGCTGTTCCGGTTGCCGCTGTTCAGGTCGCCGCTGTTCCGGTTGCCGCTGTTCCGGTTGCCGCTGTTCAGGTCGCCGCTGTTAGCCCTGCCTGAATTAGCCTGTCCGGTATTAATAAGTGTCAATACTTCGTGCCATGAAAGGCGTTTTCCAATTCGGATGTGATTGGTGCAACATTTGTCGCCATCCTCTTTTGTGTCGATTTCGCCCAACGATTCGACTTCACAGACGATATTTTCCGGCTTAAAATCATAATAGTTGAAGCAGTCGTTAGGCTTTAGGCAGAAATGAAATCCGTTTTCGCACAGTACAGGTTTGCCCGAAACCTGGTGATCACTATTCTCTGAAAATTGGTGTTCCCGGCAGGTGAAATCAGGGCGGAATACTTTATATCCACGCATGGTAAGGGGTTTATTTTAGTTGTGTATTACTCTTATCTTTTCTAAAGGGCTAGGCAATGGCCGGGACACGTCGCCCCGGCTGTGCGCTGTCAACCTAACCCCTATGAGTGCTTAAAATGGGAGGTCGTTTGATTCGTCCTGAGTCGGCTGAAATACAGGCTCCTGCTTCTGTGCTGACTGTTGACGCGGTGCTGACCCGCCCGAACTGGCTCCTGTAGTGGCTGAACTAATCTTGTAGGCTTTCACGGCGGTATAGTACCGGCCATTATATTCCCTGCTTTCGAGGTCATACGAAACGCTGATTTCTTCGCCCTCCACGAAACCGTCTACCAAATCGCCTTTATCGTTGAAGGCCTCAATACAAACCTCTTTCGGGTATTGACCGCCTGTATTAATGACGAACTCGCGCTTTATCCAGGGTCCATTTTTGCCCTGTCCTGTCTTTTGCTCTAACTGTTTGACAAATGCTCCTTTGATGTCCATAATTTATGCAGGGGTTGGTTCGGCGTGATAAAAAACTTTGTCTGTCTCGTTGTAGTCTATGCCCTTATTCCAAGCCATGCCCCGGAACTTATCGAACAACTCCTTTATTTCGGCGGGCTTAATGCCGGTAAGCCTTGCTAGTGCAGCACGGTGTTCAGTATAGGCCTGTGGGTCATTCGGTAGTGTATCAATGTCGGTCTGCCATTTAGCCATTTTAGCCAATTCTTCTTTTGTGGCTGGCTTCGGAGTTGGTGGAGCGGGTGCTGGTTGGGGAGAAGGTGCCGGTTTTGCCTGAGACTGCGCCGGTTGACCATTAGCCCCGTTTGCATCGTCGTCGTCCGTTACAATGCAAAGGATAGACGCGAGTGAGTAACGACGGGCGTAAGTGATAGCGGAACCCATTGCCTGAGCATCATTCTGAACTTTGCAGAATACCGGGCAATGGCAGGATTCTATGATAGTACCGTCTTTGTAACGGATGATCGTTTCTACCTGAATGCCGGACTCCGTTACCCGTATGGGTTGGGTGACCATTAGCCCGTTTTCTGACAGACCCGCTTTTACAGCCTCCCAAATGGAGGAAAGGTCTGCGTACTTGGATTTGAAAAACGGGTTAGCGGCATCCTTTATGGCAGATCGGAATTGGCTCTGCGCTTTTGAAAAGGCTTCAAACCCTGCGTTTACGTCGCTCATATCAGTATGCGTTGTTAAGTTGGTGAATATTAAAATTGTCGGTGAGGAGTCCGCAGAAGAACTCAACGCGCCCGCCAATGCAGGTGCCGACGTTGGTTTGCGTTGGGTCGATAAGGGCCGAAAAGTTGCCGCCCGGCTCCACTTGGAAGCGGATAATGGCCGCGTCAGAAATGCCGGACTTGGCAACATACTCGGCCCGGTAGGGTAGCAACTCCGGCGCTGTTGCCCGGCGTAGCTGCGTAGCGGGTGAATCGGCTAGGGTGTACCGGACAGGCTCAACTACCGTAATGGTAGGCTCCGTTTGGAAAACCAGGCAGCGGAACGGCTCGGCTCCTGTTTTGTGAAATGCTAGGAAGTTGGTCATGGGGTAAAAGGGGGTTGATTGGTGCCCTGTTGGTAGGGTGGTATAAAAGTATAAAATAATATAATACGATGCAAGAGAAAGATAGAATTAAATATAAAATAATAGAAAGTCAGGGCAAATTTTTTTGGTACTGCTGAATCAGTGCTTGAAATTCTATCAGGGATCGAATAACAACATACCGGAAACCTTCGGATTCGACCATGGCTTGCCACCTTCGCTGTTCTGGTGATTGTTGGCCGGTACTGGTTTTTAGCTCAATAAAAACGGTCGTCCCGGCTTTGTTGTATTCCATGTCGGCAACTCCCTTTACGACCCCTACCGCTTTATTGAGATTGCCGGTAATCATGTTACTACTGTTGTTATTGTTGGCGTGAAGCAACCCCCGTTCATGGGGGTGCTTGTTCCAGTGCCATTGAAACATTTCGGCTTGCATTGCCAGCTCTGATTTATCCATGGTTGTTTTTAGATTACGGGTAAGCGATCTTCTAAAAGAATAGCAATTTTCTCCAGAGCCGGTATGGTGGGTTCCGCTTCAGTAATCACATAGGCCCGCCTGAAATCCTGATACAGATTATGTAACGTTTCGTTCCTGGCTTCTTCCTGAATGAGCCGTATAGCCTCATACTCACTTAGCGTCTTAAACTCCTTCATGAGTTTTGAGGCAGCACTTTTGTAATACTCAATGTCGGTCTTTTTCATCTGTCACCACTTGTTTTAAGGTTTGTCACTACTGATTTTTTGGCTTTGGTGACAGCTAAAAGGTTGTCCTTTAGGCTTTTAAGTCCTGTCACCAGTGTCACCACTATTTTTGTCTAATCTTTCTTATACGTAAGTGTAATATACACACATACCCGTACTTCTATATCTATACCCTCTCTCACTCTCCCGTACTTTATATATATTTCTACTGGTGACAATGGTTACAGTAAGAGTAAAAGGGTGAGGTTCAGGTTTTTAGCTGTCACCAGTGCCCCTATTTTCTACTGGTGACAGACTGGTGACAGCTATAATCTACTGGTGACAATTACGTCATACCCCCATAGCTGCTTACCAAATTCGCCCCTTTTTTGTCTGCGCTTAAAACCCGCTGATTGTAATTCATGACCAATTTTACGGTTGTCGAGTTTGCGGTTGTTGGCCCAAACTTCCATTTTAGTCTGAATTTCGTGTGAGCTGATCCACTGAACAGGTTCGCCCCCAACACCAGAAGGGAGGGCAAAGTATTCATCAATAATTTGCCGTTCAATCGACGCATCATCAAAACTACTGGTACTCTCATTAAAGCGTTTGATTTCATCTTTAGTCAGGTGGTGTCGCTCTCCACCCATGTAAGCGTGATAAGCCTCCATAAACAAGTCTATCTTGTCAATGGCGTTATAGGCTTCGTAATTAATGGAAAGTACATTGATGGGGATAACCTTTCTATTGTTGTTAGAGTCGGCAATAATTCGGGTAGGGTTTGAAGTGCCGCACATTACAGCAAGCCTACGCCGTTTGACAAAAGACTTACCGTATGGTTCCCTGAGCGTGAAGCGGTCCACGCTGGCGTAACCTTTCAGCGTTTCGGGGTCTTTTACGGTTTTTCCTTTCCATTCATCATTGAACGTTATCAGGTTTTCACACATCAGCATGTCCGTATCTTTTGTAATAGGCCAAGTTGTTTCGGCAAAATAAACACCTAATTCGGGGGGCAATAAACGCCTAAACCATTCCGTCTTTCCTGTGCCGGGTTCGCCTGTCAGGGTTAATATTAATTCACAGTGTTCACCAAATACCGCCGAAACAATTCCGATCAACCACTTACGAACAAACACCTCCGCATAGTTTGGGAAAAATTCACCCGGCCCCACCCCCGTATCTGTCTCGATTGTTTCAGCCAAAGACATAATCAAACCAGTAGGTTTTCTATACGTATAATCCCGAAAAAAATCTTTGATTGGGTTATAGGTTGGCGTAAAGCTGGAGTGAATTAGTTTGTTCACCATTTTATCCGAAACGCGATCCCCTAAAACTTTGACTGAATGAACCCAAATAGTATTAAAATCATCATCAATCAAACTACGTCCTTTTTCATCTTCAATGTAGCGTGATATTTCGTTTCGGCGCATCGGGTAATTTTGCCGCAGAAATAATTCCAGTTGGTCAAAAAGTGTATCATCGGTCTGTATTTCTTCAGCACTTTCGTAGACCTGCTTAACAATTTGTTCCGCATCATCCCGGCCCACCCCCCCCACCTTTACCAGTGAATCAATGACATCCTCAGCCTTTATTTTTTGCCGCTTCTGCATGGTAGCCGTTCTGGCTATGTCGCGGGTCTTAGGTGTCATTATATCACACCCGTTCTCTTTTGCTATCCAGTAAAAAGTAGAGATGGTTACCTTTCCCAGCTTGTTACGGCAAAGGTATCGGTACATTTTTTCGGTCTCAACCGGATCATAGTCATGCCGAAACTGGCTAACTCGCTGGAAATAATCCAGCCCTCCAGTGTCATACTCACTGGCGAAGGCTAGTCCAGCACGAACCCAATCTCTTGTTGAATCGTGCAACTCGATACCGCGCTGTTCAAATTGCTGAATGACGTATTCAATATCCCCTTTGGTATGTATGACAGTACCAGCCGGTTTAGGGGCTTTTCGCTCTTTTTTGAGGTAGAGTTTAAATAAATTCGCCCGTTCATTTACGTAGGTTTCTTTATCAAAACTAATGAACCGTCGCCGGGAAATATTGCCTGTTGACTTGTCAACTACCCGGCAATATTTCTGCATGTAATAGGCTTTAATACCCTCCCAAGATTCATCCCACCGTTCAGGATGAATCTTGATAATTACGCACAAACCTTTGCCACGTATAGACGCAAAACTAGCGTAGGTGTAAGGGTCGTTATTTACCTGTAGTCGAACTGTTTCTAATTCACCATCTAATTCATCAATATCAACGGCCATGTAACCCGAAGGGTCCTGTAAATTAGCGTTGTTATTGGTGCTAAATGTCCCGCCAATGGTAACGTTTAATTGCTGAATTTTCAGAGCCTTTTGCTTGGCTTCATCATTCCACAACGCACGAACGGCATTTACTTCATTCTCCCATTTTCCGGTAACAATTCCATCAAGAAACTCCTGTAATGAAATCTCTGTTCCGGTCGTGTCTCTAACCCCATTATACAGGGAGAGCATTGGGTTTTTTGTTTCCGTGGTCATCATGCTAATTCAGGTTGAGGCTTTGCAAAATCGACGTACTTTTCCCATCCACGCTTGTAGCCGCGTAGGTGAGCTAATTCTTTTAGCTGTTCCCGGAAATCGGTCTCTGATATTGCCCGGTCCCTGATTACATGGATGGGCCACCCCTTTGAACGGTTCTTAGCCTCTCTTACCCGTTCCAAATCACTGACACTCATAATAGGCCAGTTCGTTGCCTTATCCATGGCAAGCAATTCACGGGTATCAGCGACAACCGTAAACTCGACCTCCTTGGATGGCCCCTTTTCTTTGATTGGGAAAACATGCCCACATTCGGAACATTCGCGGGCCGACATTGGCACAATTGCCCCGCATTGGGCGCAATCTTTAACCGGCGAAACACCGGCCTTTTCTGACTTCTTTCGCTTTTTATTCCACAGTTCCTCCCATGGCCGGGCTTGCTCCCATAGCCCCAACTCCTGCCAGTTATCACCCATATCCAGAATGGTAAACCGACCTTTACCCGGCGAAGGACGGGACCCCCGCCCGCAGCACTGAAGCCATAAACTGACGCTGGTAGTTGCCCGGTTCATTACAATCACCTCAACCCCTGGCTCATCAAAACCAGCATTCAGAATACCGACGTTACAAATAACCGGAAAGGCTCCAGACTTAAACCCGGCAATAATGGAAGCCCTTACCCATGGGTCCGTTTCTCCGTCCAAATGCCGAGCAGGAATGCCAGCCGCTTCAAATTCAGCACAAACCGCCTTGGAATGGGCAATGTTGACGTTAAAAATGATGGTCTTTTTTGCCCGGCCTTCATCGGTGCAAAACTGGAGGTACTTGCTGATTAATCCGGCGTAGACTTCTCGCTTGGCAAACGTGTCCATTTGGGAGGAATCGGAATATTCCCCCATGGAATCCAGTTTTAAACTACTCCTATCTATTCTGGCGGCATACGTAACAGCCGGAACCAAATAGCCGTTATCAATCAAGTCGGCAATTTGAACCGGGTTGACAATGGCATTGTAATAGTTGCTTAAGGGGTCGTCTTTACTGGCACTTAATGGTGTGGCAGTTGCACCTATTACATATACATCACTACCCCACTGAGCAAACAATTTTTTGAAATTTCCGTAATGAGCCTCGTCAATAATAACCAAGTTCATTTTTAGCAGTTCGGGGTGTTTTTTGGCTCGTTTGTAGTAGGTTTCAACCATCCCGACAAAGCAGCGAGCGCGTAGGTTAATTTGCTTATTCGTTGCGGTAATGGCTTCGTAGCGAATACCCATCCGCTCTAAAGTCCCGCCCGCTTGCGTCAACAATTCGGCCCGGTTCGTGAGTATCAGGGCTTTTGCAAATAAATCCTTACTCAATGTCCTGGTTACCAAATCAGCAAACGTTACGGTTTTGCCTGATCCGGTAGGCATACAAAGCAGTACTTTTCGATTATTTAGGACAAAATGTCCACGGATGCCATTTCTAGCATCCTCCTGGTAAGGACGAAGATGGATCATGGCGTTAGGCTTCTGCGAGGGATTCTAGTTCTTTAGCAAACTTTTTTGAAACTGCCTTCACTGCCTTTGCAATGTGGATATTGCCGGGAGTGATCCGTATATTATTGTTTACCAGCGAGTAAACATGACCGCGTTTAACCTGATGCCCGCCGTTCTCTGGTTTAGCCAAATACTCGACAACCATGTTGCCGTAATCTATCCGGCATTTTTTGGAACTAGGATCAACAAAAGGCTCTATGAACCGTTTAAGCCCATTATCTACCTTTGTTGCATCTTTTTTTGTGTTTTCCATATCTTTCTATATGTTTGTTACAACTTTGTTAAATAGGTTCTTAGCAAAGATATAAAAAAATATAAAGTAACACCACGAAAGTATAAAACTTTTCTATTATTATGGAAACAACTGTAGAGTCGTTTGCGCAGAGGTATGAAGCAATACTAATCGCATACGGGCTATCCCCATCGGACTTAGCAAAAAGGCTGAATGAGACAGTAGCCAAATTTTACCAGTATCGGGATGGCGTGAAGCCCCGCAGCGCTGTACTGGAAAAGATGCTGGCAAATTTGCCAGACCTATCGCCTGAATACCTTTACCGGGGCATTGGGCCGATCAAGCTAACAGACCGAAAGCTGACCCCGATTAGTGGAGGCTCAGAACTGGACCGGCTACGAAAAGAAAACGAAGCCTTAAGAATGCAAAATGGGAAATTAGAAAACCGGGTTGAAAAACAGGAAGGACAGATTGAAAAGCTAAATGAACAGGTTGTTAGACTCTCAGAGTTAAATTTCGAGGTGTCTGATAGCCGTACCACCACTTTAAACCAACCGCAGTACGATCATAACCAGGAGCGTTTAGTTATTGCTGGTTTCGTGCAGGAATTACCACAACCCGAACCGATAAAAATATCTTCGCCGGTTCAGGTGTATAGTTCATTGAATATCCTCAAAACGCTGGGATGCGTGGAGGATCACAACGGAACGTGGGTAGTGCCTGCCAGTCAACTCGTACTCGTTCGGTCCTAAAGCGGGCTATCTGTCAGGCCGGGTCACGAACCGGGCCGCGTGGAATGAAAGAATAGAAGCTGGTTGTCATGTTGGATGCAGAGAGAAAAAAGAACCTGTAACTACCTGGCACACAACAAAAAAGCCGTCCCGAGTATCGGGGCGGCTTCTTTTTGTAAGAAACTAAAGGATTAGATGGTGGCTGGCTCCATAGCGGCCTGTAGTTTTTGCTCCAGTACGTTTTTGGGGACGGCTCCTATTACTTTATCGACTAACTGTCCGTTTTTGAAGACCATTAAGGTCGGAATGCTGCGGATACCGAATTGGGCTGGAATCTGGGCGTTTTGATCAACGTCCATTTTAGCCACAACGGCACGTCCTTCGTATTCACCGGCGAGTTGTTCAACAACTGGCCCGATCATCTTACAGGGACCGCACCACTCAGCCCAGAAATCTACTAAAACGGGTTTATCGGAATTTATGAGTTCGTTGAAGTTCGCGTCGGTCGCTTCTACGGCATGTGATCCTGCTGCCATGAGTGAAATGTGTTTATTTGTTTAACTTGTTTTCAGCTACATAAACCCTTTTGGGGCTGATTAGTTCAAAATACTCCCTATCAGGCGCGCTGCCTGTACATAGCTGAAATAGCTAAAAAAATAGCCTTAATGTACAATTTGGTGGTCCATTTTCCAGTCTGGGCTCACCATTTTCTCCGAAGAACTTACGCCTGTCAATTCCACTCACACAGAAAACACGCTTGCCTCTTCTATACGACAAAAAAGTTAACACTTCTACATCACAGCTAAAAATGACTGATTTTTAGAATTTTATTCGCACAATGAAGGGATATATAAAATAAAATGCTTATTTGAGTTCCTCTCACAATTGGCTCAATTAAGCTCATTTTTACTTCATCGTAACGCATGAAAACAGTTACATTCCTGTGCCTGATCACGGGCTTTATATTCAGTAAAATCAGCTTATTGCTAGCGCAGCCAGTCACACTGGAAGCCATCAAAAGCTACCCCTTCCCGAATGAATTAACAAGTGCCGCCACGGGCTCCCGGATTGCCTGGGCACTCAACGAACAGGGAAAACGGAACGTGTACGTAGCCGAAGGGCCAGACTTTAGCCCCCGAAAACTCACTCAATACAATGTTGACGACGGCCAGGAAATTACCAGCCTATCCATTTCTGACGATGGTAAATGGGTAGTATACGTCCGCGGGGGCGATCATGGGTCCAACTGGGATGACGACGTTTCGGTCAATACACTTTCCGAACCAGTGCCCCCAAAAGTGCAGCTATGGAGCGTGCCGTTTGCCGGTGGCGAACCGAAAGCTATAGCCGAAGGTGACGCACCCGTTATCTCACCCGAAAGTAATCGGGTAGCGTTCATTAAAGGCGGCCAGGTTTGGATTGCGCCGACGGATGCCTCGACAGCCGCAAAAATGATGTTTACCGCACGGGGTACCAATGGAGAACTGAACTGGTCGCCGGATGGGTCGAAACTAGCCTTTGTCTGCGACCGAAAAGACCATGCGTTCATTGGCATTTTCACCAATGAAACCACACCCATTACCTGGATTGCCCCCTCCTTCTCGAAAGACGAATCGCCCCGCTGGTCGCCGGACGGCAAACAGATGGTATTCGTTCGCACGGCTGGAAGCGGTGGGGTCCCCGATTCAATTCTCGTCCGTAAGCACCGGCCCTGGTCTATCTGGACCGCCGATGTAGCCTCGGGAACCGCAACGCAACGCTGGCAGGCCCCCAAAACGCTGGCCGGTTCAGTACCCGGCACACACGGCGGAGTCAACCTTCACTGGGCTGCCAATAACCGCATTGTTTTCCTGTCGTATCAGGATGGGTGGCCGCACCTCTATTCGATGGCTTCTTCCGGCGGGTCACCCCTGCTACTTACGGACGGTGCATTCATGGCCGAACATATTACGTTGAGTCACGATAAAAAGTGGCTGGTATTTAGCGGCAACACCGGTCCCGACAAACTGGACATCGACCGTCGTCATGTAGTCAGGGTATCCGTTGACAAAGCAGATATGGAGGTATTGACACCCGGTGACGGTCTTGAATGGACGCCGGTTATTACGGGTGATGGGGCCACCGTTGCCATGATTAGCGCAACAGCCCAGCGCCCTCCATTGCCGACCGTGATGGCGTTTACGAAGGGAACACAGAAGGTGCTGGGCCAAGACCTGATTCCTGGCACTTTCCCACTCAATCAGTTAATTACGCCCAAACAGGTTGTTATCAAAGCACCGGATGGAATGCTCGTACACTGCCAGCTTTTTGAAACACCCGGTACTAAAAAACCAACCGAACGCAGCTCGGCTGAACGCAGCCCGGCAATTATTTACGTGCATGGTGGGCCACCGCGCCAGATGCTGCTGGGCTGGAATTATTCTGACTACTATGCGAATGCCTACGCCATGAATCAATATCTGGCCAGCCAGGGCTTTGTGGTAATATCCGTCAATTACCGGTTGGGTATTGGGTACGGCTACGATTTCCATCAACCGGCCAGCGGGGGCGCCACGGGTGCTTCCGAGTACCAGGACGTACGGGCGGCAGCCGTGTGGCTTTCCGGCCAGCCACAGATAGACCCGGCCCGCATTGGTATTTACGGCGGCTCATACGGTGGCTACATCACCGCACTGGCTCTCGCCAGAGATTCAAAACTGTTCGCGGCTGGTGTGGATATTCACGGTGTTCACGACTGGAGCCAGCAACGATCCGCGCTCACCCCGACTGGCCGTTTCGAAAAAGTACCCGATCTGGAAGCTGCCGCAAAAGTCAATTGGGAATCATCTCCCATATCCTCGGTCAGTGGCTGGACATCGCCGGTTCTGCTTATTCATGGTGACGACGACCGGAACGTAGCCTTTAGTCAAAGTACGGATTTGGTCCGGCGGCTCGACAAACAGGGCGTACCAGTGGAAATGCTGGTTATTGTAAACGACACCCACCACTGGATGAAGCACACCAACGCGCTGAAAATGGGGAACGCCACAGGCGACTTCTTCCGACGGAAGCTAATGAAACCAAAGCAGTAACGCACCGGCATCAATATTTGGGCAGGCCGGGCTTTGTTTACCGAATGCCGGGTTGTTTGCCTGGTTATCGGTAGCGATTATACTCCTATCCACTCACCAGGCAAACGCTTCAGCATTTAGTGATGAACTTCCCAGTTTCGCCAGACTACACGGAGGCCCATTCTGTATCATTGGCCAACCAACGCTAGTTTTTTACCTCCCGGGTCAATGGCCAGCCGGGTTAGCTGCTTGATACCCGCCGAACTAAAGTCGGCCAGTTGCGTCCAGCGAAGGTCAATTTTTGGGTTGAATACGTACAAACTACTTCCCTGCGCCATTAGTAACAGGCCATCAGGCGTCCAGACGAAATCTTCACTACCTGATAGCGTGGGCGCAATGACGGTGATCCGATTTGTTTGCAGATCAAGCTGTTTAATCTCCCAATCGATGGGGGTGCGTTTATGCACGAAACTAAGTGCCTGTTTGCCCGGAATCTTATGCAGCGAACGGCCAACACTCCCCTGCATCCGGGCGGTGTCGCCCGTACTGACACGGGCCAGTTGCAGTGAATTTGGGCTCCCTAGGATGAACAGCGCCAGTGAGTCGGGGGTGAGCCAGCAGTGATACCCTACCGGTTTTACGTTTTCCAGTACCAGCGCAGGCGCACCAACCCCCGACATCGGGAATTTCCACAGACGCTGCGTTTTGTCGCTCTCTACCCGGATTACCGAGAAATAAGCTGTATCGGGTGTAACCGTGGGCGAATATTCACCTTCGGGCGTTTGAGTAAGCTGCGTCGTTACTGTGGATTGAAGGTCGAAGCGGTAAATGTCAGTTTGTCCGTCCTCACGCATGGACGTGTACAGGATGCTTTTACCATCGGGGGTGAAGGAGGGTTGATTGTCGTAGCCCTTTCGCTGAGTAATGTTGACTGGTTTGCCGGCTTGAATAATTTGGTTTTTGAAAATCAGGTCAACGAGAAAAATATCGGAATCGGGTGGTGTCTGACCAAATGTTTTGCCAGTACCCGACAGTAGAAGTGACAGAGCAAACCAGGAGAAAGTAACCAGTAGGCTTACTGCCCTGTTATGAACGTGCGTAAGACGTGACATGATTCTATTTCGACTTGATGGAGCAACGACCGTTTCCAGCTAGAAACGGTCGTTGTTGCGGTAAGCTCGTCAATTACTGGCACAGGACGAAATACGGGCAGAACAAGTTCAGTAACAGCATCACCCATTGGGACTTATGCGTGACCGGGCGACTCATCCTGTTCGCGCCATTCGCGCACTTTCCGCTCGGCTTCGCGGGTTTTTTCTTCCGACATCGTCTTATCTTTCCCCATGTAAAGCGTTTGAGAAGGAAAGGCAAAACCGGTTCCACTGCCGTCTACTATATCAATCATTTGCAGCATCAGGTCTTCCTGTATGCCTAAGAATTCGTTGAAATCGCTCGTGTTGATGTACGCAAAAACGGCCAGATCCAGAGAGTTTTCGCCCAACGCTACGAATCGAACCCGCGCCGGGTCTGGATTTACCTTCGGGTGATTACGCAGCAGCGACCGGAGTTCAGCCAGCAAATACCGAATCTGGTCGGGTGTCGTTTCGTACCGTAGCTGAAGCGTGGGGTTGAACAGCAGGCGGTCACGGAAGGCGAAGTTTTCGATTTTCTGAGCCGCCAACTGCCCGTTGGGTACAACCACAATTGTTCGGTTGGCGGTGCGGAGACGGGTCGATCGCATCCCAATCTGCTCCACCGTGCCAATAATATCGTCCACCTTACACAGGTCACCCACCCGCAGGGGCTGGTCGGCAATGATAGTGATGCTACCCACAAAGTTTTCTATCGTTTTTTGCGCACCCAGTGCCAGCGCGATACCACCAATTCCCATAGCGGCCAGCCCGGTTGTTACGTCCCAGCCCAGCACATTAAGCACCGAAATGATACCAAACGCAATAAGAACGAGTTTAATACCCCGCCTGACAAAAAGCACGGCCGAGAGTCGGCCCGGCTGCCCCGTTTCGAGCAGCCACCGTCTGGCATACTGCGAAACCACATCGATAAGTTGCCATAATAGTAACAGAAAAGCCACTAAGCCTACTACCACTATAGCATCGCTGAATTTCTGACGGATGATGATGGATACACCAATATTCTGGCTGGCAAACACAAAGAGCCACACGGCCAGATAAATTCGGATGGGTAGCACAAAGGCCTGAACAACCTCCGCTACCTGTGGCTCCTTCGCTTTTTTCCAGGAAACCCGTAACAGGCCGACCAACAGCGTAGCAATGACCCCTGCCAATAGATAAGCAAATACAACCAGCACAAACATGGCCAGCCAATGGCCTATGGGTACACCGCTCCACTTATTGTCGATCAGAAAGTCAGGGAGCATCTTTTCAATAGTGAAGCCGTCAAGTTTTTCACTCAGGGCAGGCATCCGCTGCACAGTTTCCGAAGAAAACAGCCAGATAGGGCCATCGGTAGGGTCTTCTATTTTCTCGAGCAGGATAGCGACTTTTTCGTCATTGACTTCGGCCGTCCCTATCAAATCCAGATTAGGTCCTGATTTATCCCTGGCATTACCAGTAGAGTCATTGCTGATAAGCGTTCGGGGAATGATATTGCTCCGCTGGTCGAGCACTCTTTGCAACGCTCGTGCCAGGCTGGCACCTGATTGAGCAGGCATCTTTTTGGTAATTCCAACCAGGTTTAGGTACTGGGCAGCCAGAACATAATCTTCCTGCTCCACCGCCTTGATGAACCCGAGCACAGTGCCGCGTGGTGTTCGGCGACCCAGTGAGTCAACCGGCCGCTGCGGTACCAACGTTACTTTTGCCGTATCGTTGGCACCAGTCCTGAATAGCTGCGCCGGTGCGGAAATGGCACTCATTACAACCAATAATGCAATAAACGGAAGGGATAAGTAGCGGGTAAGGCTAATGCGTTTTCTAATAAATACCATGAAGAACAAAGAGAGTTAGTAAAGCTACCCTCGGGTTAAGAAGCAAAAAATCAGGCATATAACCTGTTACCAACGAAAGGCCAACACCCAATGTGGAAGGGTAAAAAAACAACAAACCAAAAGGCGGGGTCGATTTAACTAACCGATATGCGAAATGCTAAGTTCAGTCCGTGTTTACGACGTATTCCATCTGCTTATCCCTCATTCAGATTTATGATAGCCTTCAACGGTAGGCAGGCCGTTATCTTTACAGCGTAGTAAAACGAGAAAACCTGATTCGATTATCGACTAAAGCAGGGCTCTCCTTCAATCCAATGATAACGACTGATATTTGTATAATTGGCGCGGGCCCGGTGGGCTTATTCGCCGTTTTTGAAGCGGGTTTATTGAAAATGCGGTGCCACCTGATTGATGCGCTGCCCCAGGTGGGCGGGCAACTGTCGGAGATTTACCCCCAGAAACCCATCTATGATATTCCCGGTTATCCGGCCATCAATGCGCAGGCACTGGTGGATAACCTGATGGAACAGATTGCCCCGTTCAATCCCGGATTCACGCTTGGCGAACGGGTAGAAGGACTCGACAAACAGCCGGACGGCTCATATATGGTTACGACCAGCGACGGAACGGTTGTACACTGTCAGGTAGTGGTCATTGCCGGTGGGTTGGGATGTTTTGAACCCCGCAAGCCTGACATTATCAACCTCGAACGCTTTGAAGGGAAAGGCGTTGCCTACATGGTCAAGAATCCAGAGCAGTTGCGGAACCGCCGGGTGGTGCTGGCGGGTGGTGGCGACTCGGCCCTCGACTGGACCGTTTTTCTAGCCGATATTGCCAGCGAGGTAACCCTGATTCACCGCAGTGACACGTTCCGGGGTGCTCCCGATTCAGCGGAAAAAGTGTTCAACCTGGCCGAGCAGGGCCGTATTAACCTGCTGCTTCAATCAACCATTACCAGCATCAACGGCAACGGCCATTTGCAGGAAGTCAGCATTACGGCCAAAGATAAAACCGTAACTACGCTGGCGACCGATAACCTGATCCCCCTTTTCGGCCTAACGCCCAAACTCGGCCCTATCGCCGATTGGGGCCTCACCATCGACAAATCGGCCATTCATGTCGACACAACCGATTACGCCACGAATATTGAACGTATCTATGCTATTGGTGATATTAACACGTACCCGGGCAAACTGAAGCTAATTCTGTGCGGCTTCCACGAGGCCGCGCTCATGTGCCAAAGTGCTTTTCGCTACGTTCACCCCGACCAAAAACTTAGTTTCAAGTACACGACCGTAAACGGTGTACCTACTTTTTAGACCGAATGACCATGATTCACTTCACCGTTGAAGACCGCCATGGCGAGCGCCAATCGATAGATATTCCCGAAGGTATAAACCTGAACCTGATGGAAGTCCTGAAAGCGTCGGACTATACCATACTGGCCACGTGCGGGGGCATGGCTCTCTGCGCAACGTGCCACGTGCAGGTTTTGACTGGACTCGATGCATTGCCATCACCACAGGATGCCGAGCTGGATATGCTGGATACATTACCCGATGCGGAATACGACAGTCGGCTGGCCTGCCAGATTCAAATAGATGATTTGGTAGAAGGGGCACTATTCAGAATCAAGAGCGACGAGCCGCTTTGACTTACCTCACGGGTGAACCGTCGCGAATTTCTTCAGTAGCGGTGGTTACCAGTGAATCGCCTTCGGATAAGGAGCCAAAAATCTCGACTTTGTCATCCGCTTCCAGGCCTTTTTTGACGGGCACCCATTCTGCTTTGTGGTCACGGACGCGAATAACGAAAACGCCGGTCGATGCGTTAACAATGGCTGATGCTGGTACAATCAGCGTACTGCTCTTTGTGGGCAGTGGTACGGTCACTTCGGCAATCATGCCGGGCAGCAGTTTTTTATCCTCGTTCGATACATCCACCTCTACCCGCTCCGACCGCAGCCGTTTATCCAGCGTACCCGACTGCCGTTTCACCTGCCCGGTGAATTTCTTATCCGGGAATGCCTTGACACTAAAACTGATGGGATCGTTCTGGTCGACGTAACCGGTGTAGGCTTCAGGAATCGAGATGACCAGCCGCAACTTTTTCTGCTCGGTCAGTACAAACAACGGAAACTCTGACCCTTTGCCCGATGGCCCGATGTACGCACCCGTACTGGCATTACGGGCGCTGATAATACCGCTGAATGGTGCCCGTATCTGCAGGTAGCGCTTCAGGTCACCTACTTCGCGATAGGCTGATTTGGCTGCTTCCAGCTGGGCATTGTCGGCGTTTCGTTTCGCCAGTGCCTGGTCTACATCGTTTTTGGATACGGCCCCGGAGAATTTACTGGCTTCCAGTATCCGCTCGTAATTAGCCTTGCTGGCAATAGAGAGTGCTTCCTGGGCTTTCAACTTCGAATCGGCGGAGGATAACTGAGAACTTAATTCGGGCGCTTCGGCCAGGGCGAGTAACTGGCCCTGCCTAACCTCTGAACCAACGTCAACGTACATGGCTTTGATAAATCCGCTTACTTTGGCGTAGATGTCCACATCCCGGAAAGCCACTAACTCGCCCGGTACCTGGAGTGAGGAAGACAGCTGCCCCCGTTTAAGCGCAAACACGTCCACCGTAGCGGGTGCCTCAACAGCCGTTTCCGTCTTGTAAACCTCCGTTTTGGAAACGTCTTTTTTGCCCTCCGTTTTCTGGCAGCTAACCAGTGAACTGGCCACGAACAGGCTACCGGAAAAGGCCAGTACAGTATAGAGTGAACGGTTAATTCGCCGATTCATACAGAGAGGGAATATAATATTTACTGTTTTTATCTTCAGGGTCAAGCGAAGCCGATTCGGTGGACGTGTTACCCTGCACCCAGGCAAAAACCAGCGGCAGAATAAACAGGGCAGCAAATGTGGAGGAAATCAACCCGCCAATAACGGCCCGGCCCAGCGGTGCCGCCTGCGAACCGCCCTCGCCCAAACCCGATGCCATCGGAATCATACCCACCACCATGGCCACACTGGTCATTAGAATGGGCCGGATACGAATGGAAGCAGCTTCCTGCGCCGATTGCAGCGCATTACCGTTCCGCATCCGGAGTTCTTCGGCGTTAGTTACCATCAGCACCGCGTTTGAGATAGACACCCCTACCGACATGATCATACCCATGTACGATTGTAAATTCAGGGTCGAACCGGTGAGCATCAGTAGGGCGAGCGAACCAACCAGTACGGCGGGAACGGTACACAAAACGACCAGCGACACTTTGAATGACTGGAAGTTGGCGGCCAGCATCAGGAAAATAACAACGATAGCAACTATCAAACCGTTTTGCAGACTTTCGAGCGTTTCGGTCAGTACGACGCTCAGCCCCTGCAAATTGACCGTCATGCCGCGTGGCAGTTCGCCCAGCGCGTTGATGGCGGCCTGCACATCGGTCGTAGCCGTGCCTAAGTCCATGTCATTCAGGTTGGCCGTTACGGAAAGGACCGGAATAGCCCCGAGGTTATCGTTTTCTCCGTAGGTCGTTCCTTTTTGCAGGGTAGCCACATCGCTCAGCACCGGGCGGTTGCTGTTAGGCAAAATTGGTATCTCGCCAATGTCATTTATACTAGCCATCTGATTTTCCGGCACCTGGACCTGAACGCTGTAGGACTGCGTTGATTTAGGGTCAATCCAGACGCTTTTGTCGGTGTAGCGCGACGAGGAAGTGGAGGCAATCAGGGAGCGGGAAATGGCCGAAATATCCGTTCCCAACTGGGCTGCCCGCGCCCGGTCGATGGTTACGTCTATGGTTGGGTAATGAGTGGCCTGCCCAATCTGCACATCCCGCAGGTACGAAATCTGGTTCAGTTTGGCAATGACCTTATTGGCGTATTCTTCGTTTTGCTTCTTGTTCTTACTCGACACTTTCACCTCGATGGGTGTCGGCGACCCCTGACTCAAAATTTTGTCGGTCAGTTCAATCGGCTCGAATGAAAGTTTCACATCGGGCAGGGCCTTTTTCATCCGTTCCCGAAACTGGTCCTTCAACCCGTCCATATCGGCGTCGTAGTCTTCAGTCAAACTAACCTGCAAAACGGCCTCCTGCGGCCCGGCCATGAACAGGTAAATGGGGCTGGTGGAGAACTGGGCGCCGTGCATACCCACCATGGCCGAGGTAATATCTACGTTTTCTTTACCGACCAGGTCATATAGCACATCGATGGTTTTCAGCATGGATGTTTCCGTTTTCTCCAGCCGGGTACCGTCGGGATTCCGGATTCGTACCTGAAACTGGCCCGCATCCCCCCTGGGCAACACATCGCGACCAATAAGGGAAATCAATAGAGCGGCCACACCCAGCGAACCAACGATGTACACCAGCACAATGGGTTTACGATACGGTAATGTCCGGCCAATGAAGCGAACGAACCGCGCCCGTATCCGCTCAAAAAAACTAACCTTCCCCGTGTTGTTAAGGTCGATACGGTGCGCCAGTTCCTGCTTTTCGTCTAGCAGCATATCGTGTTCACTCCGCCCGTTCCCGTTTTGGCTGGCCCGGCCGTTTCGTCCGAGTTTCTTTCTGAGCAGCCGTGCATACTGGCGAACCCGGCTTTTGCTGATGTGCGTATTTTCTTTCATCATCCAGTTGGCCAGCACTGGCACCAGTGTTTGTGCCATTACGTACGAGGTAATCATGGAGAATGAAATGGACAGAGCAAGCGGCAGAAACAAAGCACCAGGAATGCCCGTCATGGTGAAAGCAGGGGCAAATACGGCCAGAATACACAATAGAATCAGCAGTTTGGAGAACGCGATTTCCTTACAGGCATCCCATATGGCCAGTGCTTTGGGTTTCCCCATGTCCATATGCTGGTGGATATTCTCGATGGTTACCGTGCTTTCATCCACCAGAATGCCAATAGCCAGGGCCAGCCCGCTCAGGGTCATGATATTGATGGTCTGACCAAATAAGGACAGGAATAATACGCCGGATATGATACAGGTCGGGATGGTGATAATGACGATGAGTGCCCCGCGGGCATCGCCCAGAAACAGCAATACCATCAAGCCCGTCAGGATAGCACCAATCCCGCCTTCTACCATCAGGCTCTCCACAGAATTGATTACGTACACGGACTGGTCGAAGGTGTAGGTTAGTTTTACATCGTCGGGTAGCAACGACTGGAAGCGGGGCAGGGCAGCTTTCAGTTTCTGCACCACCTCCCAGGTTGAGGCATCGGCCGATTTGGTAATGGGCATATACACCGAGCGTTTACCGTTGACCAGTACGTACCCCTGCGTAATATCGGCCCCGTCCGTAACGGTTGCCACGTCTTTCAGCGTCAGGTTCTGTACCGTTCCGGTATACAGGGGAATGTTACCGAAGTCCTCGATATTGCGGATGGTGGTATTGGCGGGGGTAAAATAATTCAGGTCGCCTACGCGCACGTTGCCCGCCGGGGTTGCTTGGTTGTTGATACGCAGGGCGGCTACCAACTGGTCGGGGGTGAGGTTGTGCGACCGCATCAGGGCGGGGTCGGCTTTGATGACGATAGTTCTGGAGTTACCGCCAAAGGGGGCTGGTGCTACCAGACCGGGAATGGCCGTAAAGCCCGAGCGGACATATACGTTGGCCAAATCCTGTAGTTCATTGTTGGTCCGTTTGGGGCTGCTTAACACCAATTGCCCCACCGGCAGGGTAGATGCGTCGAAGCGGAGGATAAACGGCGGCTGCGAGCCGGGCGGAAACAGGGCCTGGGCACGGTTGGAGTAAGTAGCTACCTCGGCAGCCGCCTGCGCCATGTTGGTGCCTTCGTAAAAGGATAATTTGATGAGCGTTAAGCTCTGGATATTTTTGGTTTCGATACTCTTTACGCCCGATACATACAGCAGCAGATTGACGTACTGCTTGCCAAAAAACGACTCCATCTGGTTAGGCGTATAGCCACCAAAGGGTTGCGAGATATAAATAACCGGTAAGTTAAGGTTCGGAAAAATGTCAATCTTGATGGTACGAACGGCATTTATACCAAAGAAGAACAAACTGGCCACCAGTACCAGAATGGTAATGGGTTTACGTAAAGCAGCACGGATTAAATTCATGAGTAAGCCTGTATACCGGATTAAATCAGTTTCATCGCTCGTTTTACTTCATGCAGGCCTAAGTTTCTGCTAAAGTCATTCTTTTTCCCGGATAGATTATATCGTGGTGTTTTGCTTCTAAAAGTTACGCATTTATGAAGATTTCTGGTTATTCATCCGTTTGTTGGCAGCCATAAAAAAAGTGCCGGGCTCTCAAACCCGGCACTCTCGTATATAACAGACCGAAAAGCGATTATGCCAGCCGGTTGATGCAATTCAAATCTTCGAACGCAATTTTCAGGCGTTGTACCATGCTCTCTTCGCCCTTACGCAACCATACGCGGGGGTCGTAGTATTTTTTGTTTGGCGAATCAGCACCGTCAGGGCTGCCTAACTGTGTTTGCAGATACCCTTCTTTCGACTTGTAGTATTTCAGAATGCCTTCCCACATGGCCCACTGCATATCGGTATCCAAATTCATTTTTACGGCACCGTAGCGGATGGCTTCCCGAATTTCTTCACGGCTGGAACCCGAACCACCGTGGAATACAAAGTTTACGGGTAGTGGCCCCGTAGCGTACTGCTCCTGAATATACTTCTGCGAATTGTCCAGAATGATGGGCGACAGTTTCACGTTGCCCGGCTTATAGACGCCGTGTACGTTGCCAAAAGCAGCCGCAATGGTGAAGTTTGGCGATATTTTGCTTAGTTCTTCATAAGCATACGCTACTTCTGATGGTTGGGTATAGAGTTTGGAATCGTCGACGTCGGTGTTATCGACGCCATCTTCTTCGCCACCGGTTACGCCCAGTTCAATTTCCAGCGTCATGCCGATTTTGGCCATCCGCTCGAAGTAGGTGGCGCAAATTTCGATGTTCTCTTCAAGCGGCTCTTCCGACAGGTCGAGCATGTGCGATGAATACAGTGGCTTACCTGTTTGATCGAAATGTTTTTCACCAGCGTCCAGCAACCCATCAATCCAGGGTAGGAGTTTCTTGGCGCAGTGGTCGGTGTGCAGAATGACCGGAACCCCGTATAGTTCAGCTACGTGATGCACGTGCAGGGCGCCTGAAACGGAACCGGCAATGGCAGCTTGTTGCTTATCGTTAGGCAGGCTTTTGCCCGCGTAGAAAATACCGCCACCGTTGGAGAACTGAACAATGACGGGTGAGTTAACGGCTTTGGCTGTTTCGAGTACGGCATTGACCGAGTCCGTACCGACCACATTGACGGCAGGCAGGGCATAATCATTTTCGTTGGCGTGACGGAACAATTCAGTGACGCCTTCGCCGGTTACAACGCCGGGTGCAAAACGAGTGCTTACTTCGCTCATAAAATCTAGGTTTTAAACTATAATCAGAAAAACTTATATCAAAGATAGTTCAGATGGAGTGCGGGGGATTTATGCTGCAAGGTACAATTTTTGCCATGATGAATTATCATCAGGGTTTAATCAACCATTCTGGTGGCCTACTAAGGCAACGGGTGGGGTTTGACGCCCTCAACCGTTATTTTAACCGGCTTGATGGCTCCTTTCTCGTCAAAATACAGCCGGTCGATGCACGTTTCGCGGTGGTTACCATCCGTTTCGGTCAGGGGGCGACGGTGATAGATGATGTACCAATCGTCGGTATTCGGAACCTGAACAACGGAGTGATGCCCTGCACCTCTCGCCACAGCCGGGTCCTGCTGAAGAATTTTACCCACGCGCTCGAAAGGCCCAAACGGCGATGATGCAGTAGCATAGGCAACCGAATAATCAGGCCCTGTCCAGCCGCCTTCCGACCACATAAAATAATACGTCCCGTTGCGGGTGAACATGATTGGCCCCTCCACGTAGTTTTTCGGGGTTATTTCCCGGTACGTAGTGCCATCAGGGAAAGGCAGGAAGCCGGTAAAATCGTCTTTCAACCGGGCGATGTTACAATGACCCCAACCGCCATAAATCAGGTAATACTGCCCGTCTTTGTCTTTGTAAACGAACTGGTCGATGGGCTGGGCACCGTTGTGAATCTGACCAACCAGCGGCTTACCCAAGTAATCCCGGAACGGGCCGGCGGGGTTATCAGCCACGGCGACACCAATGCCGCCTACTTCTTTTTTGTCATCGTGAATGTCATTCGCACCGAAGAACAGGAAATACCGGCCATCTTTTTCGACGATAGCAGGTGCCCACATCGCCCGTTTAGCCCATTTGACGGCAGTTGAGTCGAGGATGCGGCTGTGCTTTGTCCAGTTAACCAGATCGGGTGAGGAAAAAGCATCGAAAAATACCTGCTGATTGTACGGGGCCGAATACGTAGGGTAAATCCAGTACTTGTTGCCAAAAACGGCTCCTTCGGGGTCAGCATACCAACCCGGAAATACGGGATTGCCAGACGTGGTCTTCGGCGATTGCTGAGCCGAACTGATAAATGAAAGGAGGAACAGGAAAGTAAAAACGAGCGAAAAGCGTGAGCGCAGCATAAACAATGGATAAAGTAAGGTTCAAAAATAAGCACCTTCTCGATACGAACAGTTCCCGGCTGGCCAGTACGGCTGTTTTACAAATGCCTTACTGCCTGATTTAACCTAAGTGGAGGATTATTCTTTGCCCGTATTCACGTTAAATTAGATAAGCCAATCAGCAGCGCATCAGAACCGCCGGGTAGTGCCTCCAAAGCGAAAGAAAGCATAACTACAAAAACTGCTCAGAGCCGTTAGAAAATGCCAGATGGCGTGTCCCTGAATGAACGAATGAGGGTCGCAATTCACCTTCTGCACATCCAGCGTTCGTATTTTTATGGCGGCCACGATCAAGACTAAACTCAGGACAATCAGAACCAGGGAGCGTTCTTTCCTGAATTGGACGTAGTTTATGACCATCAGCCCATTCAGCAATAGAATCAAAGCCGGTACCAGCAGGGCGCTGGATACCAGCAGTGCCAACCAGTAGAAAGCCCCGATAGCCGCTGCCAGACATACTACCCAACCGATTTTCTGTATGCCAACGAGCCTGATTTTATAAAAAACATGGTAGAGCGCAATACCCGCCAGTGTGATCATAATACCGTAGGTTCCATTCATGTCGACCCGCTGCCCCGCGTACGTCAGGGATGCGTGAAAAAACGCGCTACCGACGCTCAGATACACAAAGCAAATACCCATCAGGGCGGAAAGCTGAGGGAATTTTTCCAGCCTGTTTTGCCCGGTACTATCCCGGTTTTGATAGTCGTACCGGGCGATAAATAAAATCAGGGCACCCCAGAAGAAGTAAGCCAGGTTTGAGTAGGTGTTCATGGGTTGGTGGAAAAACCGGGTAACCCGATTGAACTCGCAGTACTCAACCGTCAGGGCCGACCGGCTTACCTGCATACCCGCCCAGAAGTCCCCTCCAATGAACATATCCATCCCAATCCAAACCAATAACATACCCAGGGTGAAGCCGGTAGCCCGAAGGAGTATTTTATAGAAACCCGGTACAGTCATACGTTAATGCGTCAGGTAAGTTGGACGAAAAAAGCCGGGCAGCACAGGTGGCTACTCTAGTGGGCAACTGGATTCAACCTGCCCGAAACGCAAAAACGGAGCCTTATCAGCTCCGTTCTACCCGTATATACTCTGAATCAGCTTGCTACAGATTAGAATCTTCGCGGCTATTGAAGGTATCTCCCTGGCTAAGGTCACCGGTTTTGAGTCCTTTCTTAAACCAGTATACCCGCTGGGCTGAGGTGCCGTGCGTAAATGCATCGGGCACTACCCGCCCCTGCGTTTCTTCCTGAATTTTATCGTCACCAATGGCATTAGCCGCCGTCAGGGCCGATTCAACGTCGCTGTCATTGAGGGCAAGACTCTGTCCCTGCGCGTGATGCGCCCAAACCCCCGCGAAGAAGTCAGCCTGGAGTTCCAGCCGAACCGATACGCGGTTGTAATCCCTCTTGCTCATCTGCTGACGTAGCTGGTCGGTTTTTTCCATAATCCCCATTTGCTTCTGCACATGGTGACCAATTTCGTGGGCTATTACATACGCCATTGCGAAGTCACCGGGAGCATTGAAGCGCCGGGCCAGTTCGTCATAAAACGATAAGTCGATGTATACTTTCTGGTCGAGGGGGCAGTAAAAAGGACCCATTGCCTGCTGGGCGGTACCACAACCCGACGACGTAGCTCCCCGGAACATCACCAGCGTTGGTTTGGGGTACTGAGAACCCTGTTCGGCAAATAGTTTGGTCCAGACATCCTCCGTGCTGGCCAGCACCCGGCTCGTAAAAAGAGCGGCATCATCGTCGGCCTGCGGACCGGCCGGAGCCTGTTGCGACGTTGCCTGGCTTGGCGCTGTCTGATTAAGAATTTCCGACGGGTCGCCACCCAGCAGCATCACGATGATGGCTACCACTACAGTGCCGATACCACCGCCAACCAACATCCCGCCACCACTGCTACCCCGGCGGTCATCGACATTGTCACTTTCACGGCCTCCTAACCAACGCATAGTATTTATCGATTAATAGATGGAATGGTTGCTTTCCGGCAGCTCATTTAACCGGATAGTAAACACCAGCTTATTCAGTAAGTGGCATAAACAATAGTACTTACTCGCTCAGTCCGGAAAATGTTTAAAATCCGACTGGCTGGTCACTCATTCATCGGGGCCTGGCCCGTTCGTACTGAACGGGCCAGGCCGTGGCGGCACCGGTTGCCTGGGCAGCATGAAGCGGGAAATAGGGGTCGCGCAGAAATTCTCTGGCCAGCAAAACGAGGTCGGCCTGCCCGCTGGACAAAATGGTGTTTGCCTGTTCGGGTGATGTAATCAAACCCACGGCAGCAGTCATAATCCCCGTTTCTTTCCTGATACGTTCGGCAAAGGGCACCTGATAGCCGGGTTTCACCGGAATTTTAGCCGTTGCCACGTTACCACCTGTTGAGCAATCTATTACATCAACGCCTTTGTCTTTCAGGATACCAGCCAGCGCCACCGAATCATCAATTGTCCAGCCGCCCTCCGTCCAGTCGGTAGCGGATATACGTACAAAGAGCGGCAGTTCCGATGGCCATACGGTTTGAACACGCGCAACAACCTCCAGCAACAACCGAACACGGTTAGCAAAAGCCCCGCCATAATCGTCCGTTCGCTGATTGCTGAGTGGCGACAGAAACTCGTGCAGCAAATAGCCATGGGCGGCATGAATTTCGACAACCTGAAAACCCGCTGTCAGGGCACGTTGTGCCGCCAGCTGGAAATCGGCAAGTACTTTTTCGATCCCTTCGGTGGTTAAGGCCATTGGTTCCGGGCCAGACCCCTGAAACGAAATAGCACTTGGCCCTACCGATTGCCAACCCCGTTCATCCGTCGGTAAAATAAGGTTACCACCCTCCCAGGGTCGGCGATGGCTGGCTTTACGACCAGCATGGGCCAGTTGGATACCCGGTACTGAGTTATTCTGCCGGATAAACCGGGTAATTCGTTGCAGGCCCTCAATATGCTCGTCTTTCCAGATGCCCAGGTCTTCGGGGGTGATACGGCCTTCGGCAGAAACAGCCGCAGCCTCGGTAAAAATCAAGCCCGCTCCGCCTACCGCCCGACTGCCTAGATGCACCAGATGCCAGTCGGTAGAAAAACCATCTTCGCTGGAATACTGGCACATGGGTGAAACAACAATACGATTTTTAAGCTGGAGAGTACGAATGGATAACGGGGAAAATAATGATGACATACGGGTAGTTCAAGGTTGTACGGCTAGTAAACATTCGGTTGCTGGTTATAGTTAACCACATCCAACAAAACAACTCAACGATCATGGCAAACGACCCTAAAATAGACCGGCGTGATGATGTCAATCCGACCGAAGGAGATCACAAATACGGCGATGTTGACTTTGCGGACCGTACCAACAAAAAGTATCCTATTGATACGCCCGAACACGTTCGTGCTGCGTGGAATTACATCAATCACAAGGATAACGCAGCGAAGTACGATGCTGATGAAGTAGCCGTAATTAAAGAACGAATCAAGAAAGCGGCCAAAAAACACGACGTAACCATCCAGGATGAATAGATGGCGATGATTCCAGGATGTGCTGTACCCCGGCCAAACAACCTGCTTTCACATGATACAATCCCGGTCATTGCCCGAATTGGGTCTATTGACCGGGATCGTGTCGTTTTGCGTATAGTTCAGTTTTACTAGATATCAACCATTGCACAGTGCGCTAAGACAGGATGCAGATGATAAAGCGTTCGTTATGCCAGCAGGAATACCATCAGGCAGACTTTATGGAGGTGATAGCCGCTAAAATTCCCCGGCGTTAGAAATTCAGTAGCCCTTATTACTCAATGGACGTTTTCGTTGTTACGTTCTGCGGCTTCGTCGGTAAGCATGGTCAGTACTGACTCCGACAGGGCAGATCTACTGTCTTTCCCCATGCGTCTCCCTTCGCCATTGCTGCCCGGCATAGGGAGCATACGCGCGACGATGGCTACTACCTCGGCCAGCAGGTTAGGAGCAACGCCCTGAATAGCAGCCCCTACTTTGGCCGGCAACGAAAGTAGCCGCTCAGCCTGTCCATGGCGACAAGCCTCTACAACCTGCCGGGCGGCATTCGCTGAACTCATCGTGAGCAGCGGAATCGAATCGCTGATTTTGAACGCGGCATATTCTTTCTCGTGCTGCCCTTTGACGAGCGCGTTACGCGGACTTCCCGTACGCATCAGGCCGGGGCAAATAGTAGTAACATAGATACCATCCTTCAGCAGTTCGGCCCGTAACCCTTCCGAATAACCCACCAGCGCAAATTTACTGGTTGAGTAAGTTGACAGGTGAGGAACGGCAACCTTACCACCGATGGACGCAATGTTGACAATACGACCCTGTTTCCGCAATCGCATCTTGGGCAGTACCGCATTGACCATGTGAAAGGCAGCCCAGAAATTTGTTTCCATCGACTCTCTGAAATCAGCTTCCGTCGCGTTTTCATAGGGAGCTACCAAAATAATACCGGCATTGTTGATAAGCACATCAATCGGCCCGAACGTTTTCTGAACGTTGGCAATGAAGTGATCAATCTGCGCTTTATCAGTCAGGTCACAGGGCTGAGTATGTACCGATACGCCATAGGCTTGCAACTCTTGACGGGCGCGGTCCAGTTCATCGGCATCACGGGCACACAGAGCCAGATTAGCCCCCTCCTGCGCCAGCAACCGGGCTATCTCAAGCCCCAGCCCCCGCGAACCACCCGTAATAACGACTGTTTTGCCCCGAAAATCAATCGTCCGTTTTTTCGCTAATTCCGATTTTAGGGTTACCCAGGCCCCCACCCCGGCCAGTCCCCACAGGATGGTCTTCGTTTGCAGTGACATACGCATCGTAGCAGTAGTTGTGATACGTTAGGATAACCGTCATTTAGCCGAAAGGTTATCGTCAGATGGGGTTGCGCTTCTGCCCATATCTGGCTACTCGTAACAACCTCTGGCAGTAACTGACTACGGCCGTTGCCTTATAGAATCACACAACTTTTGTCGTCATGCTTTCTCGTTCCATTTTCGTAATTGCCCTCTGCCTGACCGCGCATCAGCTGGTAGCCCAGCCTATTGAATCCCGAACATATGTGTGGGCTGCTACACCCGTCGTTAAAAAAGAGACTTCGGAACAGCGGGTACTGCTGGAGGGGAGCACGCGCGATTTTAGCCATCTTAAAGTTCACGCCACCACCGTTATGCCGCATCAGGCTCCGCATCCGGCTCCGCATCCGGCGCACAAACACGATGATGAGGAACTTATCATTATAAAAGAAGGCAAACTTACCGTAACTATAGCGGGCAAAACAAAAACGCTGGGCGCGGGTAGTGTTGCCCTCATGACACCGGGCGACGAACATGGCTTCACGAATGAAGGAGATACGCCCGTGACCTATTATGTGATGCGCTACCAGTCAAAAGAGCCGACCAATCTTGAACGGGGGCAAAAAGCGGGGGGCTCTTTCTGGGTCGACTGGAACGATGTGCCTTTTCAGCCGCACGATAAGGGAGGTATCCGCCGGATGTTCGACCGGCCGACGGCTATGACCAAACGGTTCGAGATGCACGTAACCACCCTTAATCAGGGATTATGGAGCCACCCACCCCACACGCATCGGGCCGCGGAATTCCTGCTTATGATCGATAAATCGTCGCAGGAAAGTATTGACGGAAAGCTGTTCTCTGCCACTGTCGGCGACCTGATTTTTCTGGAATCCAACGTTCCACACGCCCTTCAGAATACGAGTAAGGGAAGCTGCACCTATGTTGCGTTTCAGTTCGAGTAGCTTGTTCGAATAGGATAATCAGGTAAAAAAACCTATCCCCGTACAGCCAGTATACTAATGACGTATGGAGAAATACGTATGGCGTCAAGCATATCACAATTAGGTAATGTTCTTTTTATACCGTTACTTAGAAATCCACGTTTAAATACTATACGTAAATTTCCTATATGGCATTTATTGACAATGTGCTTCAAGAACCGTCTTACGGCTGGAGCAATGAGAAAGGTGAATTAATCATTCCCACGACCGGGCAGCTCTTCAAGGAAGCTTTTTCACGAATTAACATATTCGCAGACAAACGAAACTGGATCTCCGCTGTAAGCTGGATGATGGCTGTTTGCCTGGTTCCCTTTTTCATACTGGCTTTCTTCAAATACTTCACCATTCCGCTATTCCTGGTTTCCTTTCTGTATAGCATTGTGATTATGAGTACCCATGCCACCATTTGGTTTCATCGGTACAGCACGCACAAAGCCTTCACATTCAGCCATCCCATCTGGCGATTTATTACTCAGAATCTGGTGTTGAAGACGTTTCCAGAGGAGATTTACGTGGTATCGCACCATGTGCACCATTCGAAATCCGACCAGCCGGGCGACCCCTATAATGCCAGTGGTGGCCTGATGTACTGTATGCTGTCAGATGTAAATCACCAGAGTATCGCCAAGAATCTGACGGAAGAGGAATACGCCAAGGCCGCCAGTTTCATGAAACATACCGGTGTCTGGATTAACAGCTATAAACAGTATCTGACCTGGGGTTCTATTGCTTCGCCTTACTATACTATTGGCCTGTGGCTGCTGAACTGGTCGTTCTGGTTCACCATGTTTTATCTGATTGGTGGCCCCGCACTGGCCTGTGGATTGTTTACCGGGGCGCTGTTCTGGTTCGTTCTGGTCCGCTTGTTCAACTACACCGGCCACGGGAAAGGCGAAGAGAAACACGTGGATGGCGTCGACTTCGACCGTCGGAATCTGTCCATCAATCAAACAAGGCCCGGCATTTTTTCGGGTGAGTGGCACAATAACCACCACCTCTACCCTAGTAGTGCCCGTGCCGGTTTTCTTCCAATGCAGTTAGATTTTGCCTGGCTCTATATTCTTGGCCTATACAAGATGGGTATGGTATCCTCCTACCGGGATAATAAAAAAGACTTCCTGAAAAAATACGTAAATCAGCCCAAAGAAACAGCGGCCGAAAAGGTAGTCAGCTAAAACAGTCTTTTTACATGCGCAATGCCTTGCTATGTGTTGATAGCAAGGCATTGCGCATTTTGGTACCGGGAGCGGGTACAAAACAACCACATAACTATCTGTTTTTCAGTATCATAAATATAGTGAGTAACAAATAGGAAACAGATTTTACACGAGTAACAGAAAATCCCCCTCTCCCTAAATCTTGGCACCTTTCCTTTTTGCCTAGTACAACGGTTGTCAATCAGGCCAATGATAGAGAATTGATACACCCCTCCCCTGCTTCATGTTTTGGGCGTAGCCCTGCCACAAAAAAAGCTCCTGAACAGGAGCCTTATCAATCAGCAAGCCGGTACGTTGTCAACTGGCTTTCGAGAACGTGAAATCAAATCCTTTAGGCAATAGCTGAGGAGTACGTACTATAAAGGGAACGTTGCGGGTTTCATCACTATCAACTCGTACAAACCGAACGGTTGAGCCATCGGGTATAGCATCTGCCAAAGCAGGGTTATTGATAACCTCGCTCAACAAATCAAAGGCCAATCCAATGTTGCGGCTCATTTCCTCCTTGTCTTTCATTGCTTCATTCGGTTTGTGTACCGCTCTAAATACTGTTGCCAGTTAGCAATAAGGTCGTTTTTTGCATAGTCCAACGCTTGCCCCCGGTCCTGAATGTCAATAGGTGTTTTTTCCTGTTCCCCGTCTGGATTCGTCAAATCCCGATGAAAAAAGCTGTGTGCAAAATCGTACCGTACAACGGCCTGCCACTTTCCAGTTAGCCAGGTCTCATACTGAGCCACAAAGTTAACGACTTTTCCCTGTTCAGTGTCGATAGAAAACCGCAAACGGTCTGTCTGCCAAATCAGGCCAATAAAAAATTCTTTACGATTCATCAGAATTGACTTATCTAGTTAACGTAGGCGGCTGAGCGGTGGTTTGCTCAACGGCCATGTTTTTGAGATGGGTTAGCCCATCTACCTGTAGCGCACCTAAATCCTTGAGGACAAGTATCGTTTAATCTTGCTGAAGTATATCGTATTGGCTTGCATCTCCGGTCTGCCCGTTTTCTCCATCAGCCGTGATGCAAACAAGGTGTATGCGGTAAAACTACGAGCGGCTGAAAGCAGTGGCTAATCCCAAATCGTTTTGAATGAATAGTTTCTTCACGTCTGGAAATTAATCGGATAATAAGGCCCACTGATTGTGATGCCCTGATTTCAACGACTTCCCGTTGAGTAGTGACTAGACGTTTCAGCGACGACTATTGACCGTTATCTACCCGCCTTCCTTGAAAAGGAAAGTTAACTGCTGCTGTGGCGTTAACTGTTGGCCCTGATCCTGTAATTGCTGGCTGAACTCCTCAGCCTCGCTCACTGTGGTTATTCCCATTTTTAAACGGTTTTACCTGTTTGAAAAATGGGTTTGCGCAAACCCGGTTAGCCAACCTTTGCCAGAATGACAATCATTAACTAACTGGATGTAAAGAAAATAGAAAAAATCCTACAAAAATCAAATGTACCCGCCAAGGATAAACAAAAGCTTTGCAAATTCCTGATAGTCAATAACATAAATAATTATGAAGGACTGCGTTTTAGTCATTCCATGTAACCAAAAGGGCCGTTTTCCACTTTGAAGTCAGTCAACTTTCTATCTATAAGCTTGAATTCTTTTGTGGTTATCTCTTTATGTTTGATTCTATAAAGTGTCGCGTTAATGTTCCTGTTGGTAATGATGTTTCCTTGCTTACTGCAAAACACAAGTCGATTCATAATTACCATACCCCAATTCTTATTAAGTATATATTCATGTTCAACTAATCGACAGAACAAGTAAACAAGAGCCTCGGTACTACCCACCCATATTATATTTCCATCACAATTTGGATTATACAAAACATTGGTAATTATTGAAAAATCGGCACGTCTTGAGAAGTACTTTTTGAATAGCTTGAGAAGATCAGTTAACTGCCTCTTTTTGAGTACCCAGCGCAATCTGTTATTCACACGCATGAAGCTTAGGCTTTCGAGCCTGCTAATAGATGGTTCTATAGTCCATTCGTATTGGGACATATGCTCTAACTTTATAATCTCTGAGTAACGGTAATATAATTCCTCTCGCCATTGAACTAAATATATTAGTATCTGGTGCAATGTCGTATGCTTCAGCTTAAAGTCCTCTGGCACAAAATCATATTTAGTTAGAGTCAAGTAAATATCTTTATTTGATAGCTCAACTATACGTCTTGCCATGTCTTTTAAATATGGTGTAAAATACAAATCAGTCAAGGCGCTCTTCTTCATGAGAGTGAGCAGTAGTACTTTTTCTTGCCTAAGTGCTCCCATCCTCGTATTTTGATCAAGTCTGTCTAAGCGTCTAATTAATGAATCTCTAAAATTCCATGAATCGCTTATTTGCCCTTTATGATGCCAATAAAGATCGTCAAACTCATTCACTGAGTTTATCATTACAATACAGGCCAGCCCCTCACCGCTCACAAGATTATCTACCTCTTTTATCTGCTTAGCTATCTCCTCATAATTCATTTCAAGGGCTGATTAACAGGTTACAACTCAATTTCAGGTAAGCGGTTGACAGTATTTCGTTTTAGGGCCTACACTACTCATATATACTTCCGTGTATGATTTAAACTGGCATGACCTAGCAGGGAGGAAACCGTTTTTACATCGGTCTCATAGATCAGGAGGTTAGCAGCAAAGAAATGACGGGTAATGTGAAATATAACGGTTTCGCTCAGGCTCACTCAGTTTTTACGGTAGCGGATGTACGTAAAGAAAGTAATCTTATCAATTAATTCGCTCGTATTAGAGCAAAGGAGAGTTGAAGTAATTCCATAAATGCAAATAGAGGCTGAGTTTCCCACTTGCAAGCGGTTTCTTTCTGAGTTTGGTAGCCATACTCTGTATTTACTTTCGTTTGGCTGTTGTAATCCATTGTGAACATACAAGTAGGTAGCAAAAACGAGTAACAAATGGACAACGAAAAATAGCAAAATAAGGGTAAAACAACAGATAACAGGAAGGCCCTAAAACACAAAAAGCGCTGATTATCAGCGCTTTTGTTCCACTCTTGTTTACCCTTTTTGGAGGGCATGTACCAGGAGCGGGAGTCGAACCCGCACGGGCTTGTGGCCCACAGGATTTTAAGTCCGGCGTGTCTACCAATTCCACCATCCCGGCATTCATGACCGCCGAAGCAGTCGTTTACGAAAAAAGCACCGGACTCGGTGCCTTTTTCGTGGAGCGAAAGACGGGGTTCGAACCCGCGACCTCGACCTTGGCAAGGTCGCGCTCTACCAGCTGAGCTACTTTCGCGTTACAAGTCCGCCAAACTATCGGCGAATTGTGGATGCAAAATTAGGTAATTTTTGTGGCTTGTCAAGTCCTGACTAAAAAAAAGTAAGGAAGTTTTCGTCAGCATCCTCCTCAAAACTGATTCTGAACCGGTTAGGTATGAATCAAAATAATGCCTCCTTCACCTCCGTATCGAATACCCCGGTTAACACCTGCCCGTTTCGCTGCACCTGTACCCAGATGCGGTAATGCCCGGCGCGGGGAAACGCATATGGGAACTCAACCATGTTATTTATTTTCATGACGTGGTTCATCCCCGGCATGCCAGTGGCCAGCAGTGCATTCTTCTCCGCTTCGGGCAGGGCTTTCAGCTTAGCCACGTACGTGTCAATACTGTCGCTGAAACGGGCCGCATTGGGATATCGGAACGTACGGGATGTATCGGCAATTCGCCCCGAAAGGGACGTTTCTGCCGCCATTGAGTACGTACCGATAGGATGCAGGTGAATATACACCGAGCCATCGGAGCGCAGGATAGCCGCGTGCCCAGGCATACCCAGGTAAGGTTCCAGTGCGGCTGCTTTCCCCTGCGCATCAGCTACGGCAAATTTCAGCGTGTATAGTTTACCCATTTCCAGGGTTTGTCCGGGCGAATCCACGCTGGGCGAGTCCATCCAGATCATCGTTGAACCGTCCTGCAACGTCAAGCTTGCTCCCGGTTTTCCGCAGACAGCCATATCGCTATCCAGATGCGGTACACTGGCGGCATGGGGTTTTAGGCCCGGTGTGGCCAATGGTTCGGTAATGAGCCAGCTATCATCGCGATCCGAAGGTTCCGACCGGGCGGCTCCTTCAGCACCGGGAGGCCGGACCGTTGTTTCCAGCGAAGGCAGTTCGAGCGTATCCGTCAGGGTTTCGGTAAAACCACTTCGATACACCACATCAGAAAAAAGCAGGTATTTACCTCCCGGCAGTGGCGGCAGGGCAGCTTCGAAATGCAGGGTATCCCGCCGGACGGGGTGCAGATGAGCGAAAGCGTCCATCCCCGGCATACTGACCAGAAAAGCGTGCATTAGTTTACCGTGGTCGGGAAGGATGAAACTATACAACCGGCGTGACTGCTCCTTTTTACCAAAGCCCGTCGTGTCGAATTGAATAGTGAGTTGCCGCTGACCATCAACAACCTTCACCGACGTACTGATAGGCGCTGGCCGATATAACTGGACATCCCGGTATTCCGCTGCCGTACTGTTCCACCATGACCGCCAGCCGGTCAATATCAGTGTAATAACGACTAACCCTACCCCCATCCCCACCAGTCGCCGGCGACGCAACTTGTCGGGTACTCCCTGACCGGGAGCCACAACCCCATCGGCATTACTGGCACCAATAATGGTAACCAGCATCACCACCAATAACAGTCCCATTGCCGCTAGTCCCCAACCGGTTCCGGGCGGCATATCGCGCAGGGCTGTTGCTACGGCAACTACCGGTACAACCACCTGCTGTTTTCCATCGGGACCGTCGATAGTCAGTTCAATGCTTGATGAGCCGGATTCCATCAGCCATAAATCCCCCTCATACCGATTTTGGTCAACGGGTGTCAGCACATCATAGGTTGGTGCTCCTTCATCACCCGACTGGAAATAGATGGGCCGTCCACCAACACTACTGGCCCTCCCCTTCTCTACAAACACGGTCACTTTCGCCGTTCCGGGCACTACATCGGGGGGCTGTATGCTAATTAATAACTGGTAGTTGCCCGCCTGTTTTTGTACCACAACGCCCGAACTGCCAACGTGGCCTTCGGCCAGTGGCGAAAGAGCGAAAGATAGAAAGAGCGAAAGTGCCAGCACTAACCACTCCCGCAAACGCAACACTGTTTGTTCAACTGTTTTTGTACGCATTCTTTTATTGTTCTTCACTCTACTTCGGCGTTCCGATTCACTCTTTCGCTCTTTTTATCTTTCACTCTTTGAATTTACCTCGCTATTCGTTTCATCCAGTTACCCCAAAACAACCCGATACGGACGGAGATAAAGGCGTAAAGAATTGCCCGGCCAAAGCCAGCCGCGAACTGATCTACCGGTTGTATACCCCAGGGAGAGAAAGCATAACGGTATTCAAAGTCAGGCGGATTATCGAAGGTCCAGGAGTCAGAGAAGAAGAACCAGTTCCGGGCTAACGGAGACGTTTGCAGAAACTCACCAAACGGCCATTGAACAGCCAGCAGGACGACCATGAACGCCACCGCCAGCAAGCCAGCCAGTAGCCAGTCGTTCAGTTTTTTTCCGTGCCCATCCGTTTTGTCAAACCGGTGTATCAGCCAGTCGACCGCGAAAGCAGGAACCACCAACAGCAGCGGAAAAACGAAGCCCTGATAATGGGTAATGGGGTTCAATACCGGTCCAAGCCGGGGCGTGGCCGGAAATTGCTGCAACAGCCAGCTTGGCGCTGCCAGAAACAGCATATATAACCCGGCAATTGTGGTAACGGGCCAGCGCAATAACGACGCTCTACCCACAGCCACCAGGTAAAATGGCAGCACGATGGCCGCAGCGATGTAGTATGAATCCCGATGGGAGCGATACTTCATCATCGACTCCGACGCGAGCGTAAACAGCGTAGTTAGCAGCAGGCCCGCCGAAATGGCAAACAGCCACTTTAACCGGTTTAACCGTCGGGTGTCAGCATCTGCGAGTTCGGTTATTGGTTGATTTCGGTACTGATTCTGGAGGGCTAACACGCCCACTATCGCCCCAAACTGCATGGTCATAATTCCAATGGCCAAAATAGTGTGGGGTGGGGTCAATATCTCTACATCAAGGCCATACGTGTTATGCCACCAGTCATCGAAGGGGGCCGATGTCAACATGGTCAGGGCACCCCATACGCAAAACATAGCCCCGAGTGGTCCGTAGAATACGCCCCAGAACGGAACAGCCTCCAGCCGACCGGGATGGTTTTTGGTCAGCGTCAGGTTTAGAATCTGGTAAGCCGAGAACAACCCCGCTACCACCGCGCCCACATAGATGACCACGTGCGGGGGCGCAAACAAACCGTCGCGGCCAATGCTCATGTGCCACATAATGTCCCAGAGCAGACCCATCACCACACAGAACGATGAGAAGACAACGGCGTAAATGTAGGTAGGTATACCCAGCCGCCAGCTACCAGCCTGATTCACAGATCGCTCGCGACTTGACTGAGCGGGAGACGAAAGGATTGATTCCATAAGTAGGCAAAGAGATAAATCAAGTAGTGTACCAATGCTAAAGATACGAAAAGTTACATAGCCGGTAAACGATAGCAAACTCTTTTTAGCCATAGGTAACCGGCAGGAAACGGGCAGCTTCTGCACTTTGAGCCAACGGGACACCACAGAAGCCGTTTATAGCGTTATTTGCATAATCAACCGTGCCGTACTATGCGCTTTATACCTTCGTTGCCTGCTAGACTCATTTCCCTGAAAACGAGCCTGTTTCTGGGCATTATACTATCGTTCAGTGCCTGCGTTCCCGATTTTTTGCTATCCGAACCTGATTGGGTGGTGATCGAAGCGGGCGAACACGAACCGAATCCCAAGCGCAAGGTTGGCTTCCTCATCAGCCCTGCCGAAGTATCGGCTACGGTTACTTTCGACAGTTCCTGCATCTATACGGTTGACCCGACCGATGCCGACGACTGGAATAAAGTAATTGGTCTGGGATTTGTTGGTTCCAAAGATCAGGATATTTCTACCGGCATTCCTCCGCATCAGATTGATGGTGTACGGGTAGGCTGGCGGTGGAATGCCCAGCGCGGCCGCATCGACTTGGGTGCCTATATTTATGTAGAAGGAAAGCGCATCGACTTCAAAGTAGCTGAAGCCGCCATCAACACCCCCACCCGGCTAACCATTAAAATCGACTACGACCGGAAACTCTATCAGGTGTTGGGCGGCAAAACGGTCTCCTTTACGCATAATAAATCATTCGCTTATAATACCGGCCTTTACTTCGGTGGCAACCAGGTAGCCCCCCACCAGATTCGGGTGAAGATTGTGGATTAGATTATAGTTTCCAGCCCCTTCCATGGTTGTTTCTCCACTTGATTTAATCTTACTGCTAGGCTCCGTTCAGGGATTTATCCTGTCTGTTTTGTTATGGACGAATACAAGAGGCAGTCGGCTATCAAATCGACTATTGGCTACACTCATCGGTTTGTTGGCGCTGATGAGTTTTGCAGTGGGTGTTCCAGTAGCGAACCGGTACATTAGCCTGTTCCTGGACTTGGCTCCGCTCTACATGGTCATGCCCGTTGGGCCGCTTATCTTTTTCTACACGCGCTCATTGCTCAATCCTTCTTTCAAATTGGGCAAATCAGAACGATTACAATTTTTGCCGATTGTGCTGGATTGGGGCGCACCACTTATAGTCTGGGTATTTTTTGCTGGCTTTTTACTAGGCCTCTGGCCGAGACAGGATGGGCCATCGTGGGGTCACGCCATGAATGAGTACAATACGTATGTGGATATTCCCCGCTGGATTTCGATTACGGTTTATTTATTCATCACAAGAAGGCTATTACAGCACTACACAGTCGCCGGGAAATCCGCAATCGCTGAGCAGCAACAACTGAACCTGAACTGGCTTAGGCAGTTCGTCCATGTTTTTTTAATTTTTCAGGTCATCTGGTTTGTTCATCTAGTACCCTACCTTATCCCTGAGTTTCGGAATGCATTACTGGATCGATTTGGCTGGTACCCCATCTATATCCCCATCGCCTTACTGATTTACTGGCTCGGTTTTAAAGGCTATCTGCATACCCGGACCAATTCTCCGGCTAGTTCTCTGCAAAAATCAATTAGTCCGGAATTACCGGAGGAAACAGTCTCGCAGGTAGTAGCTGCCTTATCAAAAGCAATGGCAACCGATCAGGTATTTCTAGACCCAAATCTGACAACTGATAAACTGGGACAGCATCTTCAATTGAACCCAAAGCTGATTTCAGCCGTACTGAATCAACACGTTGGGAAAAACTTCAATGGCTTCGTCAACGAATACCGGGTAGAGGAAGTGAAACGGAGATTGACCAATCCGGCCTACGAACACCTGACTTTAACCGGGATTGCCTTTGACTCCGGCTTTAATTCTCAGGCTACATTCCAGCGCTCTTTTAAGCAGCAAACCGGGATGTCGCCCCGGGATTATGTAGACAGAGAACAGAAAAAGACCGCTCAAATCCCGATTTGAGCAGACAAACTACCTGTTTTTAACCTCCTTTGGGGATAAAAAACAAGCAGTCATGAAACACCTGATATTACTACTGTCGGGCCTATTTGCGGTAGCCACTTATCTGTCGGCCCAACCTATTCCTAAAAAGTTAGACGAATACCTCACCTCCGCTCACCAGGCCAATCATTTTAATGGCGTGGCATTGGTGGCACAGAAGGGTAAGATTCTGTGCCACAAGGCATATGGGTACAGCCACGTAAATAACCAAACCCCGAACGATACCGCCACCCGATTTCCTATTCTGTCAATCACCAAATCCTTTACCTCTACCCTGATTTTGATGCTTCAGGAGCAGGGTAAGCTTTCTGTGCAGGATAACCTCTCAACATATTTCCCTGACTTTCCCAATGGTGATTCCATTACTATCCACCACTTATTGACGCATACATCGGGCCTTTTTGATTACATGAGTTTAATTGATGAAGGAGACTCTGCCATTGTATGCCACCCGGTAGCCAAGCAACAGATACTGGACATTTTTCAAAATAAACCGTTGGCTTTTAAACCAGGATCAGCCTATGCCTACTGCAACTCAGGCTATTTTTTACTGGGGCTTATTATCGAAAAAGTAACAGGCCAACCGTATGAGAAAATCGTTCGGGAACTGATCTTTAACCCGCTTAATATGGCTCATTCGGGCTTCGATTACATCAACTTGCCCGCTAGCATCCGCGCCCAGGGGTACGACACTCTCACTGCTGATTACCAGTCAGCCTACCCACACTTCGATTCAACGGTAACTTATTCGGCGGGGGCTATGTATAGTACATCTGGCGACCTGTATAAGTGGTATCAGGCCGTTGCCAGTCAAAAATTATTAACGGCTAAATCCTGGAAGCAAGCCTTTACCCCCAATCTAAACGACTATGGTTATGGTTGGATGCGGGGTAGTTACCTCGGCAAATTGTACGTTCGACACGATGGTGGTTATCCGGGCTTTATGGCCAGTTCTGTGTACTATCCGAGTGAAGACATAACTCTTATAATCCTTCAAAACGCTGCTAATTATAGCGATTCACCGTCACCAGCCGTGATGGCGTTGACCGCTATTCTGTTAAAAAAACCCTACAATTCGTGGCTCCCTCATACCGAAGTGGCAGTAAAGGAGAGCCTGCTTCAGCAGTACGTGGGTAGGTACAGAGTAGACCCTTCGGTTGTACCTGACCGCATCATATCAGTATCGCTCGAAAATGGTCAACTCTGGGTTCAGGCGAATGACGAACCTAAAGTTCGACTATTTGCCGAAACAGAGCGAAACTTCTTTATGAAAGCCTACAATGGACTATGGACCTTTCAAATGGATAAAAGTGGGCAGGTCAGGCAGGCGATTGTTCATGTCAATGGGATAGATGTGATAGTTAATAAACTGTTGCCTTAATAACTATACGGGTCTTGTTGAACCGTTTCCAGTAGCATTGGTTAGCCATATACGAAATAGGTCTACTACAAATGGCCCAATACACCTCCCTCCACGACTGGCAGGTAACCCCCGCCGAAGCCGTTGCCCTGCAACAGCAGTTGCGTTCGCAGATTCGGATACAACCGCTGACGAAAACGCCTAAAACCATTGCAGGCTGCGATATTTCGTTCAACAAGTTTGAAGAGACGGTCTACGCCGGGGTTCTGATATAGTGTGAAGGCCTACGCTATTTTAGGGTGTAGAAATAATTAACTTTGTGATAAGCAACGTTGAATGACTATGACATCTGTACAGCAAAAAGGCTCCGAAACGACTAAGTTAAATGACATTCAACTTAGTCTCTTACGGTTGTTTGACCAAAAGATGGACGAAACACTCACGCTCGAGGTACGTCAAGTATTGATGAATTATTTCGACCAGAAGCTTCAGGTAGAACTAGACCAGGTAACGCATCAAAAAGGGTACACTGAAGCCGACTATCGCAAGATGCTACAGGGCGACACATTCGCTACCGAATGATTCGGGCCATTATTGACACAAACTGTCTGCGAGCGTCTATACCGCCCAATAGTCCATTCTATCAACTCTATCTCGATTTTAGGGCGGGTAAATTTATCTGGTATGTAAGCACTGAAATTTTGCTCGAATACGAAGAAATCATCACCAGAACCTATTCATCCATTACGTCACAGTTAGTACTCCATCAGTTGGCAGTTGCACCCAACGTTGTTTTTGCAGAACCTGCCTATCGTTGGCAGCTCATTGAGAGTGACCCGGAAGACAACAAGTTTGCAGACTTAGCTTTATCAGTCAATGCTGATTATGTAGTAAGCGAAGACAACGACTTCAATGTATTCAAGTCACTTCCTTTTCCCAAGTTAAATGTTGTTAGCCTTGAATCCTTCCTGTCTATCCTAGCGAATTCGTAAACCACCCAACACCATTAGTCGTTAAGTAAGGACTGACTCATTCCTGACCTAATGGCCCAATACACCTCCCTCCACGACTGGCAGGTAACCCCCGCCGAAGCCGTTGCCCTGCAACAGCAGTTGCGTTCGCAGATTCGGATACAACCGCTGACGAAAACGCCTAAAACCATTGCAGGCTGCGATATTTCGTTCAACAAGTTTGAAGAAACGGTCTACGCCGGAATTGTCGTGTTGGACTTGGAAACGCTGGAAACCATCGAAGAAGCGGGCGTTGTCAGCACGGCTACGTTCCCATATGTGCCAGGACTCCTCTCCTTCCGCGAAATCCCGTCATTACTCGAAGCGTGGGCAAAACTAAAGACCGAGCCAGACGTAGTGATGTTCGATGGCCATGGCATTGCTCACCCGCGTCGGATTGGTATTGCCTCCCACGCGGGGCTGTTTTTCAATGTGCCAACATTTGGCTGTGGCAAATCGGTGCTGGTGGGGAAGTACGATGAACCGGCACCCGAACGTGGGTCGTGGTCGCCTATGAAGCATTATGGCGAGGTGATTGGCGCGGCCCTAAGGACCAAAAATAAAGTAAATCCGGTCTATGTATCGCCCGGCCATCTGATTGACCTGGAAACGGCTATCACCCTAACGCTCCAATGTGATGGTGGCCGCCGTGGATACGGGTATCGCCTACCCGAACCTACCCGTCGGACGCATAACCTGGTGAACGCGCTCCGCCGGGGTGAGCGAATAAGTACGGGCTGAAGACTTAATCCAAGGCTGGCCTTTTACCAGAAAATAATTTTTCCGGGATTATCTTGTACCTTCATCAGGGACAGAGTAATCAATAGGCGATACTTCATGAACTACGATTTCATTATTGTTGGCGCTGGTTCGGCGGGTTGTGTGCTGGCCAATCGGCTATCTGCTGACCCCACCGTTTCGGTACTCCTGCTCGAAGCGGGTGGTCCCGATTCCAAACTGGAAATTCACATCCCGGCGGCTTACAGCAAACTGAACGGAACGGCGGTCGACTGGGGTTTCTGGACCGAACCACAGGAAGCGCTGAACGGTCGCCGGATGTACCTGCCGCGTGGAAAAACCCTCGGCGGCAGCAGTAGCACCAACGCGATGGCTTACGTACGCGGCAACCGGGAAGACTATAACGACTGGGCGCGGCTGGGCAACACGGGCTGGAGTTTCGAGGATGTGCTCCCTTATTTTATTCGCTCAGAACACAACGAGCAGGCCAACCAACTCGATGCAGGCTATCACGGCACCAGCGGCCTACTCAACGTAACTTACGCACAACAATTCCTAACGCCCCTGGCACCCGCTTTTCTGGCCGCCTGTGGCGAAGTGGGCATTCCCCGCTCCCGGGATTACAACGGGGCCAGTCAGGAAGGAGCAGGTCTGTTTCAGTTTACCATCAAAGACAGCAAACGGCATAGCGCGGCTACTGCTTTTCTGAAACCCGCCCTAAATCGCCCCAACCTGACCGTAATTACCCACGCCCTGACCAAGCGAGTACTGCTGCAACAGGGCAGGGCTACTGGGGTAGAATTTATAACCGGCAAAAACACGACCCAAACGGCCACCGCCACGCGTGAAGTAATTCTCTCGGCGGGGGCGTTTCAGTCCCCTCAACTGTTGATGCTTTCCGGCATTGGCCCCAAAGACGAACTAAAAAGGCAGGGCATCGAGGTGAAGCACGAACTGGCCGGCGTGGGCCAAAACCTACAGGACCATCTGTTTACGGGTGTTAGCGCCCTCTGCTCACAGCGCGGCACCACGACTAACTACCACCTCGCCCCTCTACAGCAGGCAATGGCCCTGGCAACGTACTTTACCAGTAAGAAAGGAGCGCTTACCAGTAGTCCACTCGAAGCCAATGCCTTCCTGAATCTGCTCGATCCTACGGGGCGGGTCGATCTGCAATTCCATTTTGCCCCCGTCCACATGGGCGACGATTACAAAACCGACCTCTACAACCTGGCGACGTACCCGCGTACGGATGGGTACACTCTCCTGCCTACACTACTACGGCCTGAAAGCCGGGGGTATGTGGGGCTCAGGTCGGATAGTGTAGTCGATGCACCTGTTATCCAGCCTAATTTTCTGACCAAGGAAAAAGACCGAAAAACGCTCATTCAGGGGCTACGACGAGCCATTGATGTAATGGAGGCAGATGCATTCGGACCCTACCGGAAGCGAATTCAGACTCCTATCGACCGGGCATCGGACGATGGACTTTGGGCACATATCCTGATGCAACTCGAAACGGTATACCACCCGGTTGGCACCTGCAAAATGGGGACGGATGGACTGGCCGTAGTCGATGCAGACCTGCGGGTACGGTACGTGGAGGGATTACGCGTGGTCGATGCGTCGATTATGCCAACGGTTATATCGGGCAACACCAATGCGGCCTGCATCATGATTGGCGAAAAAGGTTCAGATTTGATCCTGGGTAAAAAGATAAGCCGGGTCGAAAACAGCGTCAACTCCAGCGTTTGAGCGTGTAACAGCCTAATCACTCCGTTCGGGTACGCGTTACTTCTTCGCTTTCGGATGGGCCTGGTCGTAAGTTTTTTTGAGTTGCTCCAGGCTGGTATGCGTGTAAATCTGCGTGGCGGCCAGGCTACTATGGCCCAGCAAATCCTTGATGGCATTCAGGTCGGCACCCCGGTTGAGAAGGTGCGTGGCAAAGGAATGCCGGAGTACGTGCGGGCTTTTCTTCTCCAGGGTGGTCACCAGACTAAGATGCCGCTTAACGATGCGCTGAATTAGAACGGGGTAAGCCGCAACGCCCTTGTCGCCAACAAGTAGTACTGCCTGGTCGGCTTGCCCTTTAAATTCCTGTTCTTTCAAAGTCATGTACTGCTGAATCAGCTCAAACAGCGGCTGGGTAAGCGGAATGATACGATGCTTGTTGCGCTTGCCCAACACGGTAATGGTCTTGTTGTACAGGTTCACATCCACCGTTTTCAGGCCAATAAGTTCACTCAGCCGGATGCCGGTGCCGTAGAGCAATTCGAGTACCAGTTTATCCCGCAGTCCCTCAAATGTGTCAGGAAATTCGGTATCGCTGAGCAGCATCTCCATGGGTTTTTCCTCCACGTACTGCGGCAGTTTCTTACTGGCTTTTAGCGCCTGAATTTTGACCGTTGGGTCAGAGTCAATTACCTTCCGGCGAAGCAAGAAGCCGTAGAGTGCCCGCAGAGTGGCAATTTTCCGGTTTACCGATGACTTGTCCAGCCCACTCTCTACCAGACTCACAATCCACGACCGCAGGTGCCGGAAATCGGCCAGTTCGGGCTGGCTGATGGCGCACTCGGCTTTCAGAAACGCATCGAACTGTTCCAAATCACTGGCGTAAGCCGTGAGCGTATGCTGGCTAAGGCGTTTTTCGTACCGAATGTACTGGAGGAAGTCAGATTCGGGATTCATTTGTTTTTGCTGATTGACTGATTTTCTCGCGCGAAAAGCGACACACCTGTAAAGTAACAAACCACGGTACAACTCACCAGCAGTTTAACCAACAAAATCAATTTAATCCGTAAAATCACAAAATCCAGGGCACAAAAAAGCAGCAAACATTCCTGTCTGCTGCTCCTGTGACTGGATGAGCGGTGTACAATCAATGACTGCGCATTCAGTGATTTATACCCGACTCATATACCGGCAATTTCTATTGCTCGGTATGGTTGCCATACATTCTCTCCTTGTAGGCAGCCTTGATAACTTCCGTGCGACGCTTTACAGACGGCTTCTGGAAAGCTGTCCGCGACCGCAACTGCCGTAACACGCCCGTTTTCTCGAACTTCTTCTTGAAGCGTTTCAGGGCTTTGTCAATCGACTCGTTGTCTTTTACGTTAATGATAAGCATTGTGTAAATTTTGTGTTTTAGCTAAAAACCGGACGGCAAAGGTAATAGATTTGCGGGTATGAAGCAAGCAATCATTGACTTAGGAACGAATACATTTCATCTGCTTATTGCCGAAACCAACGGGCTCAGCCACACCACCCTGTTTCGCGAAAGCCGACCCGCCAAAATCGGGCAGGCCGGTATCAATAAAGGCGTTATTACGGAGGAGGGCATTGGCCGGGCCTTAGTTGTCCTTACGTATTTCAGACAAGTGCTCGATCAGTACGGCGTGTTGCCGGAGCAGGTTGTTGCTATGGGTACCAGTGCTATTCGGGTAGCCCGAAATCAGGCCGAATTTATCGACCGGGTTCGGGCCGAAACCGGCATTGCTATTCGGGTCATTTCGGGCGACAAGGAAGCCGATTATATCTACCAGGGCATTCGTGCGGCTGGGGCGCTAGATGAAAAAACCGCCCTGGTGATGGATATTGGCGGAGGTAGTGTCGAGTTTATTCTGGGCAACCAATCCCGGATTTTCTGGAAACAGAGTTTTGAGATAGGTGGTCAGCGACTGCTCGAGCGATTCATGACCATTGATCCCATCAGCACTGGCAGTATCCGGCGATTACATGATTATTTTCAGGAACAACTGCTGCCACTGGCCAATGCTATTCACCAGTACCAGCCCAGTGTTCTGGTTGGCTCTTCCGGTTCGTTCGATACACTGGTCGATATGTGGTGCATGCACGAACAGGGCCACCTGCCCGACCCGAATCAGGCGACGTTCATGCTGCCCATAGGAGAATTTTATCGGGCTTATTCGCTGCTCATTGCCAGCAACCGAGCCGAACGAATGCAGATTCCCGGCATGATTGACCTGCGCGTCGATATGATTGTAGTGGCCGTTTGCCTGATTGATTATGTAGTAAAAACGTACGACATCGCCAATATTCGAACCTCAACTTATTCGCTGAAAGAGGGTGTTCTGGCCTCCCTCAGCGAATGAGGCTAACGAATATAGCACGAATAATCCGTCCCGATAGACAACCGATATCACGCCCTATTTTACGTACTCCAACTTCCGGGGAATGGTGTAGATTTCCGTTTGTCGCCCGTCGATGTAACGGAAAGTCTGGCCGTCGAAAAAGCCGTCTTCTTCCAGCATGATACGCACTATTTTTTTCCACTCGGGAATTTCAACGGCGGCATTGAGTTCGATGGAGTAAGCCGTGTTAGGCAGCAATGGATAATCGCCGGAGCCGGGAACACCTTTCTGCTGGTCCCACATGCCAATGGTTGGCCCGGCAGCATGACCATGCACACCAATCGGGTGCGTATAAATAGTGCCGTTGATGCCTTCTTTCTTCGACTGGTTCAGTGCGGCCAGTAGCATCTGATTCCCCGTTTTACCCACTTTGAACTGCTCGGTCAAAATCTCCTGCAACCGATTTCCCTGTTTGAACGCCGTTTTGATGGCTTCGGGCACGTCCGTTTCGCCCGGGCGCAGGACGTAGGCGTGTTGCTGCTGGTCGGTATTGAGCCGAAGGTAGGTAATGCCAAAATCGACGTGAATCAGATCGCCGGGCATAATCACCTGCTTGTCGGGGCGTTTAGCGAACGTACGCAGGTGATTGAAGTCCTCTTGGTCGGCACGCTGTACATCCACGGTGGGGTGAAACCAGGTGTCTAACCCCAGGTTGGTAATCCGCTGACGGAACCACCAAACCACATCATCCGTAGTGGTCACGCCGGGCTGAATAACCTTTTCCGAGAACCCTTCCTGAATAATCTGGTGCGACAGTCGGCAGATGAGCGGGTAGATAGCCATCTCTTTCGGAGTACGGGTTTCGAGCCATCCAACAGCCAGCTTCTCCGCCGAAACGATGCGTTTCTGATACTCGGCGGGTAGCTTTTGCAGAAACTCTTCGTGTTCCGTAAAGGCCAGCCCGTCGGCATGAGCGTAGTTGGCAGAAAAATTCAAGCCTATTTTTTTGGGCTTACGGTCTTCGATAATCTTCGTCAATGCTTCCCACTGATTGGGCCGCACGTCGATGTCCCAGGCCCCTTTGAGCAGATTTCCGACATCATAACGGGCAATGGCGAGTTTCTCCAGCGCATCGGCGCCTTCTTTTCCGGTATCATAGAAAACCATAATCGTCCGCCGTCGGGCCGAGAGCCAGGTGCTGGGGAGCATGGTTTTCAGGACGGGATCTTCGTTGTATTCGCGGGATATAATCACCCACATATCGATGCCTTCCCGGCGCATCAACTGGGGCAAAAAATTGGCAAAGCGGTCTTCCAATATCTCGTCAACGACCCGCGCCCGTTCGCGCTCGGGCAGGACGGTAACGGAGCTACTGAGTTGGGCAATGGCAGGTACCGTATTAAGTAGAAACAGGAGCGGGTAAATAAGTTGGCGCATAGATATCAGGCTGTATAGTTTGGAGCAAGATACGCAACCAGCCCAAAAGACCCGCACGCAGCGTACGGGTCTTTTGTATCGTGGAACTGTCAGATACGGTTTCCCGGATACCCCTTGTCCCGATTATCCTTCTGGTGGGCAGCAACCTTTTCGCGTATTTAGGCATCCTCTGTATATTCCGTCGACTCACTCCCGGACTAACCAATTGAAATTAACCGTTCGTGGATGAAAGCAGGGTACATCTTCGTTTACCTCTTACATTCGTATTATCGACAATACGTTCTCTTCGCATGAAGTATTTACTGCTGACTTTTGGCTGTTTTCTATACGCATTAACTACCACTGCCCAAACGGGCCTGCGGGGCACCGTGAAAAACGCGAAGGGAGAAGCCCTGCCGTTTGCCGCTGTCGTCATCAAAGGAACCATAACGGCAACCCGGCCTACGGGTACCATTACCAACGCGGAGGGCCACTATGAAATCGCGCTGGCACCGGGCAACTACTCGATTACCTTCCAGTTCCTTGGTTTCCAGACCATTCAAAAATCTGCCGAAATCAGTAATGGATTCACGACGATGGATGCTACAATGGAGGAACAGGCGTACCGACTGGCCGAGGTGCAGACTAAAGCGGGCAATGAAGACCCGGCCTACACCATCATGCGCCGGGCCATTGCCAAGAGCCGCTTCCACAAGTTACAGGTGCAGCGATTTACGGCCAGGGTGTACACAAAATCGTCGTTCACGGTCACCGACCTGCCCAATCTGGCTGAAGCCATGTTTCGGAAGCAACTGAAAGAAGCGGAAAAGGAGGCCAATTTCAAAGTGGGTGTACCATTGCTGAACGAAACCGTGGCCGAAGTATCGTTCAGTCAACCCAACACCTATCGACAGCGCATCATTGCCAACCGAAATTCGCAGGGAGACTTCCTGAGTCCAAGCCGCTTTTTCAACGCCAGCTTTTACGACCCAACCATTGCGGGCGCGGTTTCGCCTTTATCACCCAAGGCTTTCGCATATTACAAATTTGAGTATAAAGGCACCTTTCGGGAAAACGGCCCGGACGGGAAAACGGTCGAAATAAGCAAGATTCAGGTTATCCCGCGTCAGTACGGTGAAGGCGTTTTTCGCGGTACTATTTTCATCATCGAAAACACCTGGGCCGTCTACAGCCTGCAACTCGAAACGGTTAATAACCTGGGAATTTCCTTCACCGTCCGGCACATGTGCAGCCCCATCCAGGGCGTATGGATGCCAACGAATCAACGCTATACGGGGAGTGGCTCCTACCTGGGTGTAAAAGCGTCCGGCTACTATATTCGAAATTTGACCTTCAGCGAATTTGTCATCAATCCGGCTTTCGTAGAGGATATCCAGGTGGCCGACGAGAAGAAATACGCGCCCGCCCAAACGCTCTCCAAAGGCGATATCAAGGGCAGCGACATGGAAGAACTGGTGAAGAAACAGAAGGAGTTCTCGACCAAAAACCTGCGCCAGATGGTGAAGGAGTACGAGAAGCAGGAGAAACTGGCCCGAAAAAACAAAAAAGAAAACGTCAACGTCGTCCGCGACGATTCAATGGTGGTAGATACTTTGGCCCGCAAACGCTCTACTGTTTTCTGGGATTCGCTGCGCTCCGTACCCCTCACGACTGCCGAAATAAAAAGCTACCGTAAGGCTGATAGCCTGGGCCTTGTACGAGAAATCAAAGCACCCGGAACGACGGATACAACTAAGCGTGACAGTACGAAAAATAAGAAGTCGATGAATAAGTTTTCGGCGGGTCAGTTACTGGGGGGGCATACGTGGCGGCTTAATAAGCAAAATTCATTGATTTATACCAGCCCTTTGTCCCGAATCGAGTATAATACGGTGGAGGGCTACACACTGGAAGGGGCATTGAATCTGCGCTATCGGCCCAAAGTCGATTCGGTGAGTCGGTTTACGCAAATTTCGCTGAGTGAGTGGAACATCGGCGGTACGGCGCGGTATCAGTTTGGCCGAAAACAGTTGGTCGGCTACGGTGAAGGGAGTTATCAGCACAAAGCAACTAAAATCGGGCTATCGGGTGGGCGTTACCTCTACCAGTTTAATCCCGATAACCCCATCAGCCCGTTTCTGAATACGCTGACAACGCTATTATTTGAGCAGAATTTCGCCAAGCTTTACCAGAAAGATTTCCTGAAACTGGATGTCAAGGCATCGCCTTTTCAGAACCGTCTTACGCTGGCAGGTAGTCTGGAATACGCCCGACGGACGGAGCTGGACAATTACCGGGAAGACCTCAAGCCCTGGATTGATTGGAAAAACCGTACGTTTTCGTCTAACCGTCCTGATAATGCGGAAGTGGTCAGCACGAGCTTCCCCACCCACAATGCCCTGGTGCTGAACCTACTGACTTCGGTCCGATTGGGGGCTACCCAGTACACCATTCGGAACGGCCGAAAAATTACCCGTCAGGATAATAACGCCCCGGTGCTGACACTCAACTACCGAAAGGGCATAAATACATCGTTCGCCGATGGCGTTGATTATGATTTTGTGCAGGCTGCCGTGGGTCATTCGTTCGAGACGGGCATTCGGAGTCGATTAAGTTATCAGTTAACAGCAGGTACGTTCCTGAACGACCGAAAACTATATTTTCCTGACTTCAAGCATTTTTACGGCAACTATTTTTTCCTGCAACAGGGTGATGTTGTATCGAGCTTTCGACTCCTGCAGTATTACCAGTACAGTACGGCAAAACGCTTTGCCGAAGCACACGTGCTGGCCGAATTCCGTAAATTCCTCCTGACACAGGTAACATTGGTACGGCTGGTCGGCCTGAAGGAAAACCTCTTTGTGCACTACCTCAGCACCCCGGCGTCTAAAAACTACACCGAGATTGGCTACGGCCTGGATGGCCTGATTCCGCAGGTATTACCGTTCTTTCGGGTAGAGATTATTTCCCAGTGGCAGGATGCCAGATACCAGGGCCTGGGTTTCCGGCTGGGCACCACGCTGAAATTTGGCCGCTGAGTGTTTGTATCGTCTGTATGAACAGGGTCGCCTGCTTTCTAAAACAATGTAAACTTCGTTTGATCAACCCATCACTAATGAACGTTTGCTTTGTGCCAATTAATGTTAAGTGCGCGTGCAGCGTCGGGACGTTGTTAGCCGAATGAGTATGGGTCTTGCGGCTCTTTCGGTATTAGGCCTGGACAGATGACAGGGCTGTACCCGACCGTAAACGAAGGGCGTCAAACTTATTCGCGATTTCCTGCGTTGCCAATCCACAAAATGTCAGTACCATTACTGACAAATTACTGACAGCATGAAAGGGAAGTCACAAAAATCAGCCGACAATGCCAAATTGGGCGGTAGTCTTCACGTTTCCGAACAAGTAGCATCATACACTACTCTCCCAACAATTGCTCCGGTGGTGCGGGTATTGCCCGAAAAAATCGACTCTTTCGAGGTGATTGCCAAGTCGCGTCTGGGGCTGGGTCATGCTGAAGTTCGGCGCGTGGCCACGTTGCTGGAGTTGACCATCCGAGAACTATCTATCCTGCTGTCCCTGAATGAACGTACCATGGCCCGCCGACTGGTTGAAGGCTCGCTGAATAAAGTAGAGTCCGAACGGCTGTTGCTACTAATGGCCCTGGCTGCGCACGGTCTGCGGGTTTTCGAAGACCAGGGAAAATTTAACCGATGGCTGCGCCGACCGCTGGAGATGCTGAGTAATCAGACCCCGCTACAAATGCTGGACACGGCTACCGGCTTTCAGGTAGTGGATCAGGTGCTGGGCCGCATCGAGTACGGGGTGTACAGTTAGGCAATGAGTTTGGTGTACCGCATTCAGAAAAGGCAGTTTGTTGACTCCGTGCTTACGGGCGAAGGAGCACGACTTAATGGTGGTCGCTGGAATCCAATGGGCGTTCCACTCCTATACACGTCCACCACGCCAGAGCTGGCGTTGCTGGAAACATTGGTTCATTTGAATGGTACGCCTATCCGCGACCTGCCTCCGTTTGTGTTGCTTACCATTGAGTTACCCGCTTCGGTGGAGGTAGTTGAGGAAGATGGCTTACCGGTGGACTGGGATCAGATTCGGTTTCCAAATACGCTTCCTTTCTTTCTGGTACCCAGATTTACTCCTACATACCCCACTTTAGCCTTTTCCGTACCATCCATTATTTTGCGTAATTCCCCTTCCCGAAATATTCTGATTAATCCGGTACATCCGCTGATGGATCAGGTGAAGGTTCTGACTGTATCAGCGCACGAATTCGACGAACGGTTGCAGAAATAAGGGGTAATCCATGAACCCGTTTATAGCCAAGGAGTTGTACTACTATGCAAAATATTAAAGACTTATTCGATGTATTTCCCCAGCCCGGTAAGGTGGAATGGATGGGCATCCGCCCTGTCCGGCGCGAACCCGTGCAGATAGTGGAGACCATTACGGTTTCCGAAAAGAAAGGCATTGTGGGCGACCACTACAGCGGGCAAAGCGGCAACCGGCATGTTACGCTCATTCAGGCCGAGCATATTCCCGCAATAGCCGCCCTCGCCAGTCGCGACACCCTCGACCCAGCCCTATTGCGACGCAACATCGTGGTGTCGGGCCTGAACTTGTTAGCCCTGAAAGATAAGCAGATTCAGTTAGGTGATGTGGTGCTGCAAATTACCGGTCAGTGCCACCCCTGTTCCAAAATGGAAACGGCTTTAGGACCGGGTGGCTACAACGCCATGCGCGGCCACGGCGGCATGACTGCTAAAGTGATAAACGGCGGGGTAATACGGGTTGGGGATGCGGTTAGCGTTACGTCAACAGAAGCTAATTAGCGTGAATCACTAGCTAGCCCCCTGCAAGAACGCGGCTATTTCCATACCCCAGGCAATGCCGATGTGAATGAGCAATCCACCCCAAATACTACGGGTGCTCAATGCCAGCGCCCCCAGCAGATAGCCACCGAACAACGAAGAAATGGCCTCGCCTAAGGGTCGGCCAAAGTGGATAGCACAATACCAAACGACCATTGGTAATACAGCCCCGTGCCCCAACACCCTGACCATACCAATGACCAGGAAACCCCGAAACATCAGTTCCGTCGGGACGAAATCCCAGCCATAACACAATTCGTAAATCAGCACCGTTACCCACTCCGGCACCCCGAAAAACTCATCGGCGTTTGTGTCCCGGTACGTTGGGTAGGCGTGTAGGAAGTCCGGCTGAAACGATGCCAGTGTAATCAGCGGAATCATCAGGGCCAGCAAAATCAGGTACAAAGCCATCCCTTTTCGCTTCGGAGCTATGCCGTAAAACTGGCTCCGGTACGGATCGGCGAATTGGTAGAACAGAAACAACGGCAAAACAATCGTCAGTACCGATTGCAGGTTACGCAGGCAGTAGTAAGCAAATTCAAAAATCTGCCCGCCAAACAGTTGGCTACTCCAGGTAGTCTGTCCCCAAAAACCGGCATACAGCGAGTAACTAATCAGGGCAACCCCACTACGAAGCCAGAATGCCCGGTTTCGCCAGATGTCGGGCCGGTTATGGAAGTACGTCCAGAGCCAGACGCTACCGTAATAGGCCGTTGCATACAAACAAAAATACAGGGCTGGCCTAAATGGCTTACCCTGATACGCGTCGATGTACTTGTTTTCTAGATTAAGGGAGAAGTTAACGGTAAGGAGCAGGGCGGCCCAAAGCGCCGTTGCTACGTATAGATCGGGCCGAAAATCAAGCCGGAGATGGTTGCGAAGGTCTTGCCAGAGTACTTGCACGGGCTGTCTGACGTTTATGAAACGGCCCGTAGCGATTGGACCGTTCCACAAAAAACGACTAAAATCCCTCCTTCTCCGCTTCCTTATCTTTTTTCTTCTCCTCCTTTTTCTCCTTCACCAGCTTCTGACCCGGTTGTGGTTTAGGCTTCGGGGCCGATTTGGCTTTGGTTTTGTACTGGTCGAGGTACCGGTCTACGAACATCGTCTTTTCGTCGACTGTTGCCGGAAAAACCTCCAGGCTTGCCTTACCCGAATTCTTCGACCCGGCCAGCAGTCGATCGTTGATGTCCTGTTCCGACGTGATTATAGCCAGTTGCCCCAGTGCGTCGGGGGTATTGCCGGGTTTATAATCGTAGAAAACCCACACATCCGGCGATGATTCCAGGTAAATACTGGCTTCGTCCCCATTCACGGTCTTTCTTATTTCGACAAAACCATCCATCTGAGCGTTAATATCCGTCGCCATGATGTTCGACACACCCAGTCGGCCGGTACTATAAAAAGCATTATACTTGGTAGACCAGCGCATGTTGGCATTCGCCAATACCAGCATAGCGTTTAGTTTGGGCGATGCCAGATTGAGGGCTACGTGCTGATTCTGCGCTTTAATCCGGTACGCGTCCACTGCCGGCTGGCCAATTAGCGGCACCAGTTTATCAGACAGGCGATTCAGGTCATCATCGGCGGCTTCGCTATTACTTTCCTCCAGATTCGTTTTTACTAGTTTATCCGCGATACTGGTGTTAAGCACATCGGGAACGGGGAACGTGAAGGCCAGAAACGTATTGAACCGATATTGGCTACTATCAATGTTTACCCGTGCCGAACCCGATGCCAGCAGGTACTCTTTGGGGGCTGCGTTCAGCAGGTTAAGCTTCCCTTTAAACGTCATCACACCACGGGCATCGTTGAAGGTGAAATCGTTTTCTACCTCTTCGGTAATGGCCACGCTCTCCGCAAAACCCGTTTTTGTACTGTCCGCCTTCGTGCTGTCGGTGGCAACCGGTATAACTACGTCGGGCTTTTCGACTGGTGCATCACCCGCTTTGGACGAAATGCGGTACACGTTACCTTTCTCATCGTACCGCATAATGCCTGTCGCGGTAAAGAGGTCATCGTCTCGGGAGTCCTCTTTTGGTGACAGGAACGTTGGATACATGCCCGCACCACCCAGGCGAAAATGAAGTCCGGCTACCAGTTGCTGATTGCCTTCGTTTTTAAGGTTCTTGTCTACTTTTATTTCGAGTCGTTCGGCTACTTTCTCTTTGAACGGAATCCAGCCCGCCACCAGATCTGGACGTTTTTTCAGGGCGGGTTTAATAAATCCATCCATCGCCAAATCGGGGGCTGGTGCCTGCATATCGATATTGCCCTTAAACAGCATTTTGGGCGCTAATTGCAGGTTATCTACTTCATCCACTTCGGCGTGGGCAACGGTAAAATACGTAGTGGCCAGCTTCGGGTCACCAGCCCGTCCGGCACGACGGTTCGTTTTCTTCGCATCGGCGGTTAACGAAGCCGATGCCACTGCCGGGGCTTCTTTCAACTCGAAACTACCCATCTTGATACTCGCCGTATCGCCCTTTGCCGTAGCAAACTGGTAGGTAGCATCCCCCGCAAAGCGCGTCCGGGATAGTATCTGAATATTGCCGTTCTTAAGCCGGTGAAACAAATTGATGGTGTCCAGTTCCAGCCGGGCATTTTTTAGCGGTGCCATCTCGCCGTTTCGTCCGATAGCCACCAAACCCTTCGCCGGGTAAATCCGGGCATCGGCGGAGGTCACGTAAGGAACCCCGCTAATGTTCAGCGTGCGCTTTTCAGCATCGTATAAAGCCGCCGACCCATTGAATGTCAGCCCCTCCTGTTCCTCGGCAGTAGCGGTAAAGGTGGATGTTTTCACATCGCCTTTCATGGCGATAGTCTTGGCATTCAGGTTCCACTGGGCCCGGTTGATGTTGGTTTTATAGGCCGCAAACGGGAAGTCCATGCTGGCCTGAACGGTATCGTCCAGGCTTTCCTTCTTATTGATGGCCAGCCCAACGATGCCTTTCGTCTGGTTGAAATCGACGTCAACGCTATTACCCACTAAGATGGGCTTCCCGGCGGGCGTTCCCGGTGCTTCTTTGTCCGAAATAATCTTAAAATCAGCATCATTGGCCAGGAAGCCCTCTTTGTTGAATTTGATGGTGTTCGAAACCGTTTCGGAGTCTTTCCGGCGGAGGGTTCCATTCCCAAACAGCCCTGAAGACCGGACGACCAGGCCGCCCTCCAGATTGGTTGTCGCGTTATAGAAGTTGAAGTTGTTCTTCTGGGTTGTAATGACCATGCTGTCCTCTTTAGGCCACCATTTCAAACTGAAGTTGTTGAGCTGTACCTGCGGGAAGTAGCTTTTCCCCACTAACCCTTCCTTTATTTCGCCCTTCTCACCCGATGCCAGCAGCGAATCGGTCATGAACAGCATACCATTTGTATTCAGACTGGCGGTTAAGTGATTGAGCGTACCCTCAGCCCGCAGTCCACTTTTATCCATAGTCAGCTCACCCGTAAATTTCACGGTGGAGGGAGTAGACCCTTTCTTACCGGCGTAAACGGGGTATCCTGCAGCGGGTGCTTTGTGTACAAAGCCCAGGGTATTATCGGGCATGGTGACGAGCTGCGCCTTAAATGGCGGAAACATGCCATCGGAATGGAACGTACCCACAAAGGCAATCTCGCCCTTGCCGAGGCTATCGTTGTCAATGGCCGGAATCTTGAAATAAACCTTCTGATTGTAGGTAATATCGCCCCGAATGGGTTGGTTGAAATAGACGGTCATCCCCTCCGGCATAACCAGTCGTTGGGTCGTTTTTTTACCTTTTATCTGGCCCGATTTATTGTCGGCCCCCGCCAGGAAAACGGTGCCTGCCTTCTCATACTTGATATCGCCCCCTATTTCGCCTTCTTTGCCCTGCGCGGCCAGTTTCTGCGACGAGAACGTGATGGAGTCGATTTTATTCAGCCCCATCGAGAATTTGTCGTAATCGAATTTGAGGTCCTGACCCGCGTACCGTAACGTTCCGGCTTTCAGTTGTCCATTGAAGGTAAAATCGCGTCCCTTACCAATTTTGAGCGTTTTGTCGGAAGGAACTCCGAAAATTTTCAGGGAATCGGACAGTACGAAGCGGTTAACACCCCGGATGGTCATTATTTTATCATCGAGGTTGATGGTCGCATTCTTGATACTGTCATTGGACGCAAACAGGGACTGAACCTGGAAGTTATCATAGTCCTGTTTCTGAACGTTGGCCAGCACATACAGGATACCTTTGCGGCTCAGGCGCATCAGTTTTGTGTTATTGTCCCGGTCGATATACCCTTCCAGCACCATACGATTCAGTGCTCCCCGCAACGAAACGGGGCTTACCTGTTTGGCAAACTGCATGATGTCGTCGTCCAGGAACGTCTGCTGTTTTTTGGTCGACACGTAATTCGCCACAATCTGGAGCGGATGAAACCCGTAATCGACTGTTAGGTCGGTGTATCGTTGCGGATGAAAATAATCGAACGATTCAAACCGCACTGGTACTTCGCGCTTAGCTCCTACCTGATAAAAATCAACCTTTCGGCGGGGCAAATCCCAGCGTACCACTTCGGGCTCTATATAAAATTTGTGGTACGAATCAGCGTAGGGAACACGGGCATAATCGGTTCGCTGCTCGCGGTCGAGCCAGGCAATGCGCTGACTTTTATCGTACCGGAACTTGACGGCCGGGTGCGTAATGGAATCACTCCCCACGTAACCGATAAACGCGGCTGAGTTAGCCGAAATCATCGGGCGTGCACCGGCAACCTTAGCTGGCTCGGTGGTGTTGAAACCACCGTTCTGGGTAGAATCGGCAGGAGCAGTTTCAACGGGCATATCGCCAATGGCGAAGTCGAACCGGCGGCTGCTGGCTTTGAGAGCTGGTTTTCCATTGTATTTTACCGTTAGCTGGGCAGGCTGACCACTGGCCGATGCGCCCACCATCTGCGTTCCCGACAGGGCCAGTCCACCCTGGTAGTCAACATCCGGCCCCAGATCAGGAAGTTTTACGTCGTTCTGCCACGACATGAATCGGGGATAGGTGATCGGCCCGGATTTCTTTTTGCTTACGTACTCGAATACACCTTTGATGGGCTTCGATTTTTCGTACGTCAGCGTCACATCATCGGCTTCCAGACGCGGACTCATGGTTGTGAGTGCGTAGTCTGTCAGCGTCACGAAAATATCGGGTCGGCCGGCGGTTTCCCAGGTAAATTTACCACCCTGCCCAACCAGTATGCCGCTTTTGAGCATCAAATCGCCACTGGTATTTGCCAGCACCGCTGAATCACCATTGGCAACCATCGCCAGCGAAACATCTTTTAACGTAATGACTGGTCCCGAAACGGATGGAATCGGCTTGCGCTGTGGAATGTACTGAACGCCCAGCGAGCGCGGCTGACTGGAATCCGAACTAGCAGGGGTATCCCAGCCATCGAACCGCGACCGTTCGGCCGATGCTTTGGCCGAAGCGGCTGAATCAAGCGTTGCCTGCGACACGCCGGGCTGACCCACCACCGGGTTATCGTCTACATACCGAAACAGAAAGGAGCCACCCAGCGCGTAGAGTTTGTTGTACGTACTGGCGTACAGTTCGTTCCGCTCCAGAAAACGACGGGTTGTTTCCAGGCTGCGGGCAAAAGTTTTGGGGTCATTGGCCTCAAATAATTTCTCGGCTATGGTCAGTAAACCGTCCACATTCGTAGCCGATTGCTGCTGCCCAGCCAGGTAAATAGACTCATAAAACGGCGCGAAGTAGGTAGCGGGGGCCAGCCGTTTCTGATTCATTTTCCGGCTCAGGACCATTACCCGCTCCTGCTGCGAAGCCGAGAGCCGGTTTTCAGACCAGGCTGTCTGCAAATCGGTACCCGCCCGAACGGCTACCGCCCCGCCCGTTGCCATTAGTTTCTGCACCTCGGCCATAAACTGGTCCGGCTTGTCCGAAATCCGTACCGCCTGCCCAAAGGACAGGGTGATGGACAAGATGGTAAGGGAGGTGCTCAGAGTAAGAAGTCGGTTCATTTTATAAGTGCTGTATGAATCCCATCAGTTTGGCACTCCGATGAAGCGGGGCGGCCCGTAAAGGAAATGATAATCCTGAAAGAATAAAGGAAAGACTACTTCTGAAACAGCAGTGAAGTCCACTCCTGATTAGTCATAGAAGTAACGAACGATAGGCCCGTTTCTGTCGCTTTTTGCTGAATATCTATCGCATCATTCTCGTAGAACCCACTGACCAGCAGATACCCATTACTTACCAGAAAATCAGTATAGGTCGGTATTTCAGCCAGTAGTACGTTTCGATTGATATTGGCAACGATGATGTCGTATTTATCAGCTGAATTAACATCCTCAATGGTACCCTGAAACACCGTGATTTGTGGGCAATCATTCAGGTCAGCATTCTCGCGGGCGTTCTCCACAGCCCATTCTTCAATGTCGAAAGCTAGTACCGCTTTCGCGCCCATTTTGGCCGCCAGAATAGCCAGAATCCCCGTTCCACTGCCCACATCCAGTACTGTTTTCCCGGCAAAATCCAGGGCTAGTTGCTGTTCCAGCATCATGGCAGTGGTTTCGTGGTGGCCCGTTCCGAACGACATCTTGGGGTTAATCACGATGTCGTAACGAAACCGGGCATCTTTCTCGTGAAAAGATGCCCGGACCCGGACTTGGCTCGCCACTTCTATCGGCTCGTAATCGCGCTCCCACTCAGCGTTCCAGTTTCGTTTTTCTAACGAACTAACTTCGTAGGCTATTGCGGTCTGATCCGCGTATTTGGCAATCAACTCGTGTACAGACTCCTCGCTGTAATCCGACTCAATGATGTACGCGTTCAGGCCATCCTCGGTCTCTACGAAGGAGTCAAAACCAAGTTCGGCCAGTTCGGCAGTGAGAATATCGCTATAATCGGGCGACAGGCGCAATTGAAGTTCCAAGTAGTTCATGCGTCAAATTTTAGTTTTTTTTCGGCTACTTTCCAACCTTTTCCTACTTCGCCCGCCCTTTAGTGCGAATCCATTACAAACCGCATGTTTCGCTTGGCAACACCGCCCTCCATATCTGAACAGGAACTCGTTCAACGTTGCCGGGCAAACGACCGGCTGGCACAGCGGACCCTGTATGAACGGTACAGCCGGGCCATGTTTTCGACGGCCTACCGCATTACCAACGATTTCGATAATGCCAATGATGCCTTGCAGGACGCATTTGTTGAGGTGTTCCGGAGCCTCGACCAGTTTGCCTTCCGGTCGACGCTGGGTGCCTGGATCAAAACGATTGTGGTACGGCAGGCTGTCCGGAAGCAGCAACTGGAAGGGCGGTTTAGTACCCTTGACGAACAAATGCACGACCAGCCCGCTCCGTTTCGGGATACGCTGACCGGCGCTGAGTTGGACGCAGCCATCCGAACCCTGCCCGACGGTGCCCGAACCATTTTTTTGCTGATTGAGGTGGAAGGCTACGCCCACAAAGAAGTGGCCCAGATGCTCGGCGTTTCGGAAGGCACCTCAAAATCGCAGGTGAGCTACGCCAAAAAACTATTGAGACAGCGACTATCATGAACGACTCCTTATCGCAACTACCCGAATTTGACCCCCGCCCCGACCTGTGGGCCCGGATTGAAGCCGACCTCAACGCCGATGAACACTTGAGTCGTGTGGTTCAGGCCCTGCCGGAGTTTGCGCCCAAAGCCGGTTTATGGGCAACCATCGAACAGACCTTACCAACAGAAACGCAGGTCAACATTCGTCCGCTCTGGCAACAGCCCCAAACCTGGCAACTTTGGGCAGGTCTGGCGGTGGCCGCTATGCTGGTATTTGTTGGCAGCTGGCTGTTTCTGCGGCCCGAATCAACGGAAAAAGTACGCGTTGAATACGCCGTTGAGCAATCCAGCATAAACCAGAAAGCAGATTCAGGCGCATTTTCTGATGAATCAAATGCCGACGAACGGGCCGAGGAGTTCATCAACCGCCAATGTGCCGAAGACCGGTACGTTTGCCAGCGGCCCGAAGTCCATGAACTCCGCAACCAGCTCACGGAACTCACCGAAGAGCAACAGCGGATTGAGGAACAGCAACAAGTTTTTGGCGATGACCCGGCCCTGATCAGGGCGCAGGTGAAAATCGAGAACCAGCGGGCCGAAGTCACGAAAGAACTGATTACCCTATTACGGTCATGAAAATCTATCAATCACCCCACCCCAGCCCTTCCACTGAAAAGCAGGGGAAGGACTTAAATAACAAGCTTTTCACGTCCCTCCCCTTTTTTCAAGGGGAGGGGTTGGGGTGGGGTATTCTCATACTCCTTCTCCTCTCCCTGCCAGCCCGTTCGCAAACGCCGGTGCAGGTGGTGACGCGGGTTATCGAGAAAGAGTTGCCTTACATCGACGGGCAGCGTGTTCGGCTGACTGCTCAGAAGGCAGACATCACGCTGAAAGGCTGGAACCGGCCAACGATATCGGTCAAATTACGCTTGGTGGCTAAACACCCTGACAAGGCCACGGCTGAGCGAGAAGTAGGGTATCACCAATACGTATTGCAGGCCGAAAAAGGGCTGATCGACTTGTCGAATCGCTTCGTGATTCCGCAACGGGGCGGTAAGTTGCAAAGCCAGCTCAAAGCCATTTATGAAATTAGTCTTCCCAACAAAGCATTGCTGACGCTGTCCAATTCCTTCGGTGACATTCACCTGAGTGACCTGGCCGGGGACGTAAACCTGACATTCGAATTTGGCAAACTTGCCTTTGAAGATGTGAGCGGTAAGGTGTCAATTTCCTCCAGCTACGGCGATATTGATGGGCGCAACATGACGGCGGTGTTGACGCTCAAAGCCGAAAAATCCGATGTTACCCTGCGCGATCTGGGCGGCACCGCCAACCTGAAAAGCCGTTACGGCAAGCTGTCCATCCTACCGGCCAGTACCCTCGATGCCCTGACCGTTGACGCTGCCCGTACCGAGATTCTGGTATCGGTCAATCGCCTGTCCGACTTTCGGTTTGACGTTATCTCCACTTTCTCCGACATCCGGGTGCCGCAGGAAGTAAGCGACCAGGTGAGCAAATACGGCGGCAAGCAGGTGTTCGGCTACCAGCCAACGGGCCGTAAACCCGACATCAGGATTCAAAACAGTTATAGCCCCATTACCATTCAAGACGGAAAATCAGTAGTCAACCGATAAACACACGACACAATGAAAACAACTTCACTAAAAACCAGCCTGCTGGTTGTACTGACAGGGTTAACCGCAGGTTCTGCCCTGGCGCAGGAATGGTCCTTTGGGCCAAAGGCCTACCTCGGCCTGAGCAAGCAGGCTACCGTTGGCAACCAAGTGCAGATTGGCGATGCCAGCTTATACGGAGTCAATTACGGCGATGCGATTGGCAATTCGGTGGGGGCTTTTGCCCGGTTCGACCGCCCCCGCTGGTACGCACAGGCAGAGGGAATGTATGGGGCTTATTCGTTGACAAATGCGTCGGTTAGCAATGCAAGCGGTGGGTCTGCCATTTACCCCGGCATCCGGCGCTCCGACGCCCGGCTTATAGCCGGTTTCAAACCACTACCCTGGCTCCGGCTGAATGCGGGTTTAACGACAGCCTTTAACCAGCCAAAACCGAATAGCTATGCCAGCCTCATCAGGACGTTTGAGGGCTACACTCCCCCAACGCCTTCAGAAAAACAGCGTGTTGACAGCCAACTGGAACAGTACCGAATTTCTGAAGCCGTGTACAACAGCTACAAAAAAACGAACCTGGAAGGGCAACTCGGCATTGGTGCAGATATTGGCGGCCTGACCCTCGACCTGACCTACGCCCGAAGCCTGACTCCGGCGGTTGATGGCATTACAGTGCAAAACCAGACCTACGCCTTCAAACAAAACTACGGTTACTGGGCGCTTGGGGTGGGTTACAAACTCTTTCCGCTGAAACGCCATTTGCTGGCTCCCCGCAAGAACAAGGCATACGCCCGCATCAAACAGGACATTCCCTTTTACCGCAATGAGTTTTACATAGGCGCTGGTCTGCTGGCCGAAGACATTGGCAGTCAGGCTGTTTATGAAAACCGGTACACCCGCTATCTGACCCGGCGGCTGGGCATTATGGGCAGTCTAACCTATTCGCACAATTTCCTGAACAGCAACGACGATTATCGGGCGGGCTTTACCAACCAGTTCGCGCTATTGACCGGTGTTCGGTTTCTTCCCCTGTACAGCCGTCGGCATACCATCGGCATTACTACCGGCCCGATGCTTACCTATACGGATGAGTTGCAGGGCACCTTTGGTCGGCAAACGATAAACGGTCAGTTAATCAACTCGCTGACGCTAACGCAACGGTCGGCGGTGAAGGAATTACAAACAGGCTGGCATAGCAGTATCGACTACAATTTCGCCCTGACTGACCGGCTCATCGTTGGTCCCTGGCTTCGGTTATCCGGTCAGTCGTTTATTATTCCCGATTACGCCAACGCCGGCATTCAGGTCGGTTATCGCTTCTAACGTTTTATGAAAACTACCCTCATTTTTCTTTTCGCAATCAGCGTGGGCGCCGTGGCCCAAACAACTGAAAATCGCCGGTTCGAGGTGGAAACCGGCGTGTCTACCCTGAATCTGCCTACACCCTACCGGGCTGGCTGGCACGTTCGGCAGCAGCTTACGGGTTACCTCCGGCCCCGGCTGGGAATTGCACTGGGCGTTGGCTGGGGTGCCTCGGCTAATAACGACCCCCTCGCCACAACTGACCCGGCTAACCCCGGCCTCTACGCGCAACCCGACCCGGCGCAGCTTCGGGATTTTTACAGCCGACAGGATCGCATGACCGATTTATCGCTGGTTTTACTGCCCGTGTTAACGAAGCGTCATCAGCTAAAAGCGCAGGTTGGCTTGTCGGTGTACCGCCAGCGGGAGATTCGTGTCGACAGTATTTTCCGGATAAACCCACGCTTTCCAAACTACCAAACAACCGGTAAACTGACCAATACGAGTCGGGTGGTACCCATGGCCGCGGTAGGCTACGATTACCGGATTTCGTCGCGCTGGGGTGTTGGCATCAATGGTGTGGCGTATTTCACCGGCAATGGTGCGCCTGCCACCACGCTGGGACTGCGTGGCACCTACCGGTTTGGTCTCTCCGCCGATTCATTGGGAATGAACCCCATTTCCTGGAACGAGTTGCAGGCGGGCGTTCGGCTGGGGGCCGGTCTTGTGGGCGAAAACGGCATGGGTCCCGGTGGTCGGTACCGAACCCGGTTTGTGGGTGGTCTGTGGGCGGAGCTGCCACTGTCGTTAACGTGGGCTGTGCGGGGCGAAATCAACTACGCGCAACGCGGCTACCGCTCGGATGAAGTCAGAACCGGCACCAGTCGGTATTTGTCAAACTTTGCCAGCCTCAACTACCTCGAAATTCCGGTACTTTTCCGCCATGAGGTAGCCTATGGCTGGCACTTGTACGCGGGGCCGTATGTCGCCTTCCTGATAAACGGCTACACCGAGACGGAAGGCGTCCTTAACCCACCCCTCAACGCAAACTCCGTTACCGGCCTGGTGGTGGGCGCTTCCTACGCCCTCACCAACCGCCTGTCGGCCGACCTGCGCTATCAGCGCGACCTGATCCAGATTTCCAGTGCGCCCTACGGCGGTTTGCACTCGGCTCAACTGGGCATAAGTTGGGCGTTTCAGAAACCGTAAAACAAACAGGTACAGTTGACCCGTTTTAGTGGTTGGACCGTTACCGCTACTAACCTGGGTCATCTCGTATGAAAAACGCCTTCCTCGTCATTGACGCTCAGTTCGACTTTTGCCATCCCGACGGTGCTCTGTTTGTGCCGGGTGCCGAACAGGATATCGACCGTATCGCTACACTTATCCAAACCTATCCTGACCAGATTGACCATATCGTTGTTACGCTGGATACGCATCACAGTCTCGACATTGCCCATCCGCTGTTCTGGCAGGATACGGGCGGTAATCATCCGGCTCCGTTTACGCAAATTACGGGTGTCGACGTAGATGCCGGTCGATGGATACCGCGTTTTTCGGCGGAAAAAGCCAGAGCCTATGTGCATCAACTCGAAGCCGACGGGCAGTTTACCCACTACATCTGGCCGGAACATTGTTTGATTGGTTCACATGGGGCGGCTTTGCATGACACGTTGTTCGATGCCCTGAAAGGATGGTCGCACCAGCGTAATCGGGATTATGTAGCGGTACAGAAAGGATTATATCATTTAACCGAACACTTCGGCATTTTTCGGGCGCAGGTGCCTGACCCGACCGTTCCGGAAACGCAACTGAATACCGCGTTGATTGACGATTTAGCCCGATTTGATACTATTTATCTGATGGGCGAGGCCAAATCGCACTGCGTGGCCAATAGCCTGAAACAACTCCTGGACTTTGCGCCGGGCATCATTCCCAAACTTACTATTGTAACGGATTGCATGTCGGACGTGACGGAACTTGGTCATCTGGCGGACCCAATTTTTGCCGAAGCACGGGCCCGAAACGTCAGTTTTGTCCAATCAGACGGGGTTTTTAGCTAAAAACCCGTACCTTTTCGGCATTATGGAAAAGACGCTGTCCCTATTCCCGCTCAACTTAATCGTGTATCCCGGTGAGGATTTGAATCTGCATATTTTCGAGCCTCGTTATCGGGAGCTTATCAACGAATGCCTGGAAGAAGAAAAGACATTTGGCATCCCGGCTTTCATCAATAACAAGTTGCCCGGCTATGGTACCGAAATGCACGTGACCACGCTGCATAAACGCTACCCCGATGGCCGGATGGATATAAAATCAAAAGGACTTGGTGTTTTCAGACTGGTTAATTTTGAGAACCCGGTGCCGGGTAAACTGTACGCAGGGGGCGAGGTGGAACTGGTAGAACAGGGCGATAATTTCAGTGCCCACGCAACCGCCCTTACCGAACGACTTGAACAACTGTACAAATTATTGCAGAGCGAAACGGATTATAATGCATCAAGTAGTAATCTCTCCTACAAGGTAGCCCACAAGGTAGGGTTATCTATTGAGCAGGAGTATGAATTACTAACCCTCGAAAGCGAGGCCGAACGCCAGTTATTCCTGATTCAGCACCTCAACAAAGTCATACCGGTAGTATCGGACATGGAGCGTACCAAGCAGCGAATCCAAATGAACGGTCACTTCAAAAATCTCGATCCGCTCAATTTCTAACCCCTTTCGGAACGCAGGATTACCGTTACCCTCGCTCCTCCACTGTTCCTATCTTTTTGGCTCGTTTGGGTAGCTGTTCAGCCAGTTCCTTGAGATTTTTTATGGGAGGGCGGGGCTTTTCGGCTTCCCCGATAACAAAACCATAGGGCTTGAGCGCATCCACCGAATCAAAAATAACTTTAACGATAGCCGTCATGGGCAGGGCCAGTATAAGGCCCGGCAGACCCCATATGTTTTCCCACAAGATGAGTACAATAATGGCGGCCAGTGGGTTAATACTTACTTTAGAACCGACAATGTAAGGGGTAATGAAGTTGCCCTCGATCATCTGTACGAACAAAAATACGCCAATAACGCCTACCGCCTTCAGTGGATCATCCTGCGTAACCAGGGTATAAGCAGCTGGAAGTAGCGAGCCCAGTGATATCCCGAAATAAGGAATGAGCACCAGACAGGCCCCGAAAAAGCCGAAAAACACAGCGTAATCAACCCCCAGAATTAACAAGCCAACCGTCATGAGGGTACCGATAATCAGAATAACCAGCACCAGACCAGCCAGATAGTCTTTTACGACATCATAGATTTTACCCATTATTTCGTCAATTTCTGACCGACGAACATCGTTGAATACCTTATAGAAGAATGAGCGAAAAAAGTCCCGGTAAAGCAGGAAGAAAAAAGCGAATAGCAGGATCAGAAAAATGTTGGTCAATATACTAGTGGTAGCCAGCAGGGTTGTTGTTAGAATAGTTCCTCCTTCAGACAGGGCTCCGCTCAAATACTTTTTGATTTCAGTCAGTTGCCGTTGCCGGTCTATATTGAGTTTCTCATCGGCAAACGTTTGAATGCTGTTTATGTATTCGTTTCCCCGTTCAACAAACTTGGGAATCACTTCAGCAAAACTGCTTATCTGGATTGAAATACCCCAAAACAGGGCCGTTATCACCCCTAGTGTCAGTATCAGACACAAAATAATTGCGACTATCCTGGGGACTTGCCAGTTTTCCAGCCGCTTTACTAACGGGAACAGGAGCACGGCAAATAGGATGGCGAATACCAGTGGTATCAGTAATCCTTCCAGCGTGTGCAGGCCATAAATAATAATGACCATCGACAGCAATACACAGACCAGTTTGGCATAGTAAGGCAGTTCAAGTGTCCGGAAGCGAATGTTCATAGTGCAAGTAATAACAATGGTGTATACGGGTTGTTATTTTTTTTGTATTTGCCTCATTTATCAACCCTCCTGTAGCATCGGGAGTAACTCCGTTTGCTACCCTTCGCCTTACACTACTGTAAATTAATCAACTAGTTTTCAGGTATTGCCGATTGATTGGGCTTCATCAAAAGCTGTTAAGTTTTTGTTAAGTATGCATTTAAGCTTGGTAACGTTGTGGATAAGTCGCGTAACTTCGGGCTGTTTACGTGCCTCCGATAGCACGTATGGTGTATAGAAACAAATCACTTTACCAACTTCACTTCACATGAGTGCTGCCAAAGCTGCTCAACCTTTACACCGTGTTTTAGTCGTCGATGACGACGCAGACATCGTAGAAATGCTCGAATACAACCTGAACAAAGAAGGCTACGATGTTCGAACGGCTACCGATGGACGCAAAGCCATTGAAACGGCTAAAACGTATCTGCCCGAACTGGTTCTGCTCGATATTATGATGCCTCATATGGATGGCATTGAAACCGGCCGACAGCTTCGTGATATTGCCGACCTGCGCCAGACGTACATCCTGTACCTGACGGCGCGTTCGGAAGAGTACTCTGAAGTGGCGGCTTTCGACGTTGGGGCCGATGATTATATTACCAAGCCCATCAAGCCCCGTGCCCTGATGAGCCGAATTAATGCCCTGTTTCGGCGGGAAGCCCAGAAAGCGGACCCCGGCGAACAGATTACCATTGCCGACCTGCTGATTAATCGCAAAAACTACTCGGTTACCCAGAATGAAAAGTCTGTCATTCTGCCAAAGAAAGAATTTGAGCTATTGTTTTTTCTGGCGCAGCACCCTAACAAAGTGTGCAGCCGGGAAGAGTTGCTGCAAAAAATATGGGGGGCCGACATTTATGTACTCGAGCGAACGGTAGATGTTCACATTCGCAAACTCCGCGAAAAAATTGGCGACACCCACATCCGGACCCTCAAAGGTGTTGGCTATATGTTTACCGACCAGAATGAATAAACGTTAAAGTGTGAAAGAGCGAAAGAATGAAAGCGCGATTCCTGATACGGCCGATCTCTCATTCTTTCGCTCTTTCACCTTTACTTTTGTGCCATGTCCCTGAGTCCCCGCTTTATTGCCCTTTTGCTGGCCTGCCTGATTTCAGCACTGACGGTTGCCTTTCTTACGTTTGTAGAAGGGGTAACCACCAGTATGCTTTTTGTTGTCGGGCTTTCGTCGTTCGCCATTTCCTTCTTTTTGGTTCTGTACGCTATTGAACTGCTGGTTTTTCGGGAGGTCAATAAGATGTACAAAACGATTCATCAGCTTAAAATCCGCGATTTCAGTATTTCCCGAAAGTCGATCATCAAGAATACAAACCCGTTTAAAAAACTGAATGACGAAATCTTCGTTTACGTTGCCAAGAAGCAACGGGAAATCGACGAGCTGAAGCGGCTGGAGCAGTTTCGGCGGGAATTTCTGGCCGACGTATCGCACGAGTTAAAAACACCCATTTTTGCCGCCCAGGGCTACATCCATACCCTCATCGACGGCGCTGTTGACGACGAAAAAGTACGGGATAAGTTCTTGTCGAAAGCCGCCAAAAGTCTCGATGGCCTCGATGCGCTGGTGAAAGACCTGATGGCGCTGTCGCAACTGGAAACCGGAGAGGTAAAAATGAACTTCAGCCGCATTGACCTGACGCATGTTATTCAGGAAATTTTTGAGCAGCTGGAAGGAATTACGCAGTCAAAGAACATAGATCTCTCGTTAAAGACCCCTTTATCAACACCTGTGTGGGTAAAGGCCGACCCGCAACGCATTACGCAGGTGATTAGTAACCTGGTTGAAAACGCGGTGAAATATGGTAATGAAAGCGGTCGGGTTATCGTCAGTCTGGAAGAGGAGAAAAAGCACATTCTTGTATCAGTGCGGGATAATGGACCGGGTATTCCTCCCGAACACCTGAGCCGGATTTTTGAGCGGTTCTACCGCGTAGAAAAAAGCCGTTCAAAAGACCGGGGTGGCACGGGACTGGGGCTGGCCATTGTGAAGCACATTTTAAATGCGCACAAAGCCAAGATTACCGTAATGAGCAAAGTTGAGAAAGGAACCACCTTTCGGTTCAAGCTTGACCGGATGGATTGATTCTACAGCGTTCAGATTAGTCTTTTCAGCAGGAAACTTGCCACAATAATTTGTCCGTTGCGTCGAACCAGCACAGATATCTCCTTGCCTTCCCCTTTTTGCAGTATTTTATATATCTCGCTGATTGTCATATCTTTAACGGTGTTATTGTTGACAAAAAGCATCTCATCCCCTTCTTCCAGACCCGCCATATCGGCTGGGGAGCCTTCTACCAGTTTGTCGATATAGTAGTTGTGAAAGCTTTCTCCTTTTGCCCGGAGTTCCATGCCACTCATATCATGCTCAAAACTCTCGTGTAGCAACCGTTTTATGGGCTTCATCACAATATATTGCTCAGGATAGTTGAACGTAACTTTAAACCGGCGTAGCAACTCGCAGCCTACATTACCCTGGCGTTCGGGCATATTAACCAGTTTCATACCAAAGGCCATGCTATCCGGAAACGATGCCAGAATATTATCCAGTTCATACCGGCCAAAACGGATTTTTTCGATGCGGCCAAGACAACCGTTGATAACGCCATTCAGCCCCCGTCCCAATTGGGCCCGTATGTTCTTTTCGGGGATCTCTATAGCTCCCAAACTGCGGGTCCGGTCGAGCAACAGCGCGTGGCCCGCCCCCGTATCCAGCACTACGCGTAATGGCATTGTTTTCTCCCCATCGAACACAGACAGGGCATCGGTATAGGCTTTCGTATCTTTAATAGTAATGGGATACCGGTCCCCTTTTTGTTTTCTGTACTTGAACTTTTCAGGTTTCATGATAATCAGTTCATGCCGCTGAAAATCAATATTGACCACAAAATTTGCGAATATTTCATACCCAAAAATTCCGTGTACTGGTGTGCCAACGTACTCGGATAGTTTGAGCAGATCTTCATCCAGGATAACGATATTGTGGTGCGCGGCTTTAAGGCCGCCCATACTCAGGCTATTATTAATGGCTATGGAAGCGGTTAGGCTCCCTCCCTCTCCTGCTCCGTTCAGTTTGATTTTTCGGGTAAGTGTCAGTGGCTTTTCACGAAAAGCCTCAGGGTCAGTAATGATGGTATTACTAACCCCTGTATCCAGAATAAAATACAGGGTATCCGACTGGTTTATCTGAACCGGAACAATAATCAGATTGGAGTGAAGCTGAAAAGGGATACGGGTGGATGTACGGTTATTAGCGATAAAAAAGCCATACTGCTCCTTGTCCGGCGTACGGTGCTGATGGTCGTCCCCCCGTACATCAAGGCAGGGTACTATAAGCCCGATTACCAGTAGAAGCGTTTTCATAATAGCTGTTATTTAACATTGAAATTACGCATTTTTTATCAGAATAACACAAGAAATAGCAACGAAGTTTAATGCACGCTGGTCTACACCCTTTTATAGTTGACCAGTAGACAAAATTTACACCACTCTGCAAATGCCCCTTTCGGTAGAAAGCCTTAATTTCGCCGGTGATTGACCTCAAACAGCAACCTATTCTGAGGTTTAGACATGCTTTTTAGCTAATTATTACCTACTTATGCGTAAGAAAATTGTTGCCGGCAACTGGAAAATGAACAAGACAGCCGATGAAGCCCAGGCGCTGCTATCGGAAGTAATCAACCTGCTACAGGAAGAAGCTTCCTCTGCTACTGAGGTAACGGTAGTATTATGCCCCCCTTCTCTTTATCTGACTATGGCTCAGCAGCAGGTAGCTGGAGCTGGAAACGTTTCGGTAGGGGCTCAAAACTGCCACGAAAAGTCGTCTGGAGCCTACACAGGCGAAATTTCAGCCCCTATGCTCAAATCCATTGGTATTGAATACGTCATTCTGGGTCATAGCGAACGGCGGCAGTATTTCGATGAAACCAACGCCCAGTTAGCCGAAAAAGTAAACAGCGTCCTCGAAAGCGGTCTTACCCCTATCTTCTGCTGTGGCGAATCCCGCGACCTGCGTGAAAACGGGGATTACATCGGCTTTGTGAAGAATCAGCTAACCAACAGCCTGTTCCACCTCTCACCCGAATCGTTCAGCAAAGTGGTCATTGCCTATGAACCAATCTGGGCCATCGGCACCGGTTTAACAGCCTCGTCGGCGCAGGCACAGGATATGCATTTTGAATTACGCCATCACATTGCGGGACAATACGGCGATGAAATAGCGCAGGGCACGTCCATTTTGTACGGTGGCAGTGCTAATGCCCAAAACGCGGCTGAGTTGTTCGCCCAACCGGATGTGGATGGCGGCCTGATTGGTGGAGCGTCGTTGAAAGCCCCCGATTTTATAACCGTTGTGAAAGCTGCTCAGTAAAAGCACCCGACGGCTGGGGTTAGCCCCAGCCGTCAGTAACTAGTATGAAGGCAGATTATTACGTCGAAACGTTTACGATGACCGCCCATCCGGAGGGCGGCTACTTTGCCGAAACGTACCGGTCTGGTGAGGTGATTGCACAGGCAGCTTTACCCCACCGGTTTCGGGGCCCCCGGTCATTTGGGACAGCCATTTATTTTTTGCTGGAAAGCCATCAATTCTCAGCTCTCCACCGGATTCAATCCGACGAAATCTGGCACTTCTACACGGGCCTGCCGCTGGAAATTTCCGTTACTTCGCCAGCGGGTGATTTGACCATCATTCGACTGGGCAACCGTCCCGACCGGGGCGAGGTGTATCAGGCAGTAGTGCAGGCCGGATGCTGGTTTGGCTCAAAGCCCGTTTCGGACGTTGAGCCAACCGACAGCACTTTCTCGTTGGTTGGCTGTACCGTAGCCCCCGGCTTCGACTTTGCCGATTTTGACCTAGCAGACCGGGCTACGCTGCTGGCCGAGTTTCCGCAGCACCAGGCCCTTATTAGCCGACTGACTACCTGAAGTTTACGTTACCAAATTTGGCTACAACCTTCACTTTTGTACCGGAGCCATTACCCACTTTACCGATATACTGCTTCGTCAGGCGTGCCCCTGGATTAGTATCTTTTTCGGAGGGCTGTCTGCTGAAATGCATGGCCGGCCCGGATGAGTAGTTAAAATTACCGTAGCTTACCGTTACGTTGAAGTCGCAGTCGGTATCATGGTCCATTGGTAGCGCAACTGACGAATAGGCGGCCTGAATGTCGACGTTATTAACCGTTTTTAGTAACTGGTCGATGCGAAACCCACCCGAGAAGTCAAGCTTTATTTTGCCTGACTCGTGTAGCGTTCCAACCTTGCCGCCCGAATAGTTGATATCGGCATCCAGTTTACCCACCTCGCCAATATTCATTTTGCCAAATTTATTGGTCAGCATCAGCACGTTGGCTTTCTCCAGTTCGAGCGAGGCATAAGCAATGGTTAGCTTTCCTTCGTCGAGCCGGTGAATGTTGGCTTTCCCGTATGCCACGTCGATATCGTTCTGGCGGCTGGTGAGTTCATCGGTACTGCTAAAGTTACCATATCGGCTATGCACGGTCAGTGGCGCATGGAAGGAAGGAATCAGGGTATTGCCGAATTTATTCCGAATAGACAGAGCATTCTGTTTGGGCATCATAATGTCGTAGTCAATCTTGACGAAATTACGGTCGCCCCCTTCTTTCCATTTGCCCATGCTCCAGTTCGAAACGTTGCTCTGGCTAAAGTTTGTACGGATCACAATCTGGTTTCCGTCCCGCTTTTCGTCGATGGAAACCGCATCCAGAAACGTCTGCACCCGTTCATCGGAGTCGGAATTAGCCGTAATCACAATCTGAACCCGAATTTCGGCTTTATCCCACAGCCTAACCGAAACCTGGCCGAACTGGTTATCAATGAGCAAATTATCTTTACTGTCTACGTCAAAAAGTTTGATAATCGTTTTCTTCTTTTCAATAGCCCCAATCCCTTCGGCCCAGGTTACAAAAGGAACCAGGCAGAGGAGAGCACTATACAGGATTCGTTTCATTGATTTGTCGTTTAATGCGCTGAATAACGCGAAACTGTTCATTAAGCAGGTTAATCTGAAGTTGTAGATTCTGAATCATGGCCTGAATCAGCACTTCCTGATTCGGGTTTTTCGGAAAATCAGCTTTCAGCGATCGGTACGATTTTTCAAGACGGTTCAGGTCTGTCGAAAATTCCTGGTACAAATCGGGGTTGTTTTCGGTCATCTGTTTTAACTCGGCCCGTTTGTCGTCAATAAGCCGGGTGTACTGGACAACTTCTTTAGCGTAACCGGGGCTGGCTGCTACCAATAGGGGCTGTTGCGCAACACCATATTGGTGATTCATGTAAAATAAGCACCCGGCCAGTAATAATACAGCAATAGAAGCAGCCACGCGCCAGTTGAGAATGGGCCAGCCAATTTGCTGCCCACCAGACTGGCGATTAGACTTATGCACCGCCCGAAATGGACTGCTTCTATCGGGCACCTGCTTATCCAGACCCGCTTCTATTTTTAGCCATAGGTCATGGGCAGGTTCCTTATCGTCAAATGCTTCGCGGTTGTCGCGGACGAAGCGTTCCAGGTTATCTTTTTTCATAGGTAGTGTCGACTTCCGCTAAGGTTATCGTTCATTATTGATTAGTTAGTTGAGTATGTTATAATAATTCCAGCAATCGTTTTTTACCCCGTAAATACTGCGTTCTCGATGTTGTTTCGCTGATACCCAGTACATTTCCTATTTCTTCGTGGTCATAGCCTTCGAACAGATACAGGGACAATACGACCCGGTACCCTTCGGGCAGTAGCTGCATAGCCCGTTTTACCCGGTCCACTTCCAGTGTAATAGCCTCTTCGTCGACCGGCTCCACATCGGCAAAATCCAGCCGTTCGGTCGAGTCGCTGTCGACCTCACCGGGTCGGTACGAATCCAGGTCGACAAATTCCAGCCGCCTGCTGCGCAACTGGTTGATAGCCCGGTTCACCACAATCTGCTTCAGCCACGCGCCAAACGTACTCTGACCCCGAAAGGACGCGATATGGCCGAATGCATCCATGAACGCTTCCTGCAACACGTCTTCGGCTTCGGCTTCATGATTCAGTATCCGCAGGCAAATGTTATACATTGCCTTCACGTAATGCTGATAAAGGTCATACTGGGCTCGTCGCTCACCCTGTTGGCAGCGTTTGACCAGGTCGGCATGGCGGTCCGGGTAAGGCGGTCCAACCGGTCGGTGAGCCGTATCTCCGCCGTCCTGTGCCGGACGGATGCGGTTTCGGTTTGATTCCAACAGTTTCAGCAGCTCGCAGTGATTTAGGGCATCAACAAAAGAAAGATGCAGGAATAATGGGAATGTTGCATACTAATTTAGAAAAAATTCTCGTTTAGGCATTCGTTCGGTTACCAGCCTGTTTTTCTGCATCTTAGAGGTGTAAATTTCAACATCCGGTATGTATAATTTCACGCTCCTCAACCCGCCACTCGTTCATTAAGACGATGAAACGAACTCTCCCCTGGGCCATCAGCATGTGATTAGTGAGCTGACGGTAGTACTTGGAATTTTCTTTTATCGGAAAGGAAGCATAGTGTTGGAGCGATTACCTGAAACACCGCTGGGCGAAGGGCCTGGTCATCCAGATTATCATCGAAGTAGCCCAGCCCCGAACGGCTTACCGGGACCTGAAGAAAATTATCCACCTTATGGAGGAAGACTAGGGCATTCTGGAAGGATTCGTTTACAATGACCATACGCATGAGTAGTGGCGATACGGCAAAGGAGACGGGGCGTTGCCACTAATTAGTCGGTATCGACGCTGATGGACGTGGATATGGGGCCAATGGCCTAAAAAATCAGGCAAACAAATCGGCTACGGCGAATTGAAAGTCAGGTAGAATAGGAGCCGCCGAAATGATTTCTGTCCCTTTGTACGCTTTCGACTCGTCGGGGGATGAGTAAACGTAAATTTTTTGCTGTCCAGGAACAATGTACCAAACTAATTGAGTACCCGCATCAAAGTAGTCCTGAATTTTATCTGTAACATCTTTATAGGATTCGGAATCGGACAGGATTTCGATGGCAAACAGCGTCGCCAGGTGTTGCCCGGCCCTCATTTCCGCGATTTGTTCAGCCGTAAAATAGGCCAAATCAGGCCGACGTTTACGAGTGGAATCAATGTAAGCATCCATTTCCTGAAACAACTCACCTCCACTCTGAAAGGCTGATGTCGCTACAAAAATCCGGGTGAGGAATTTAATAATAAATGCTTCCAACTGCTTCATTTCTTTCTTTTCAATAATACGCCCCCGAACAAACTCATAACTCCCCTCATGAGCATATTGCTCCTGCCATTGCTCAAACTCCTCCACCGTTTTTAGATGAGTTGGCAACAGTATGTCTGATGTTTGTGCAGTAGTCATAGCGTTTTGAACGTTGGCCATCTCCTCAAAGATACCCTTTTGTGACAAGGCCCCAACCAAATTATTTCCTACTTTTATGGGTTATATAAGGATAGAAACGAGCTGAATGGTTGATTATATTTCCGGGTTGAATGACCCCCAGCGGGAAGCCGTTATGCACGGCAATGGCCCCTTGATGATTATTGCCGGTGCCGGTTCGGGCAAAACCCGTGTGCTGACCTACCGCATTGCCTACCTCATTGAGAAAGGCGTTGACCCGTTCCGGATTCTGTCGCTGACGTTTACCAATAAGGCAGCTGGTGAGATGCGGAACCGGATTGAAAAAGTAGTGGGCACCGAAGCCCGCAATATCTGGATGGGTACGTTTCACTCCGTATTCGCCAAGATTCTGCGTATCGAAGCCAAAGCCATTGGCTACACCAGCAACTTCTCCATTTACGATACCGACGACTCGAAATCGCTGTTGCGGAGTATCATCAAAGAAATGGGACTGGACGATAAGACGTACCGGGTCAACAGTGTGTTCGGGCGGATTTCAGGGGCTAAAAACCGGCTGATTGGACCGGACGATTACATCAATAACGCAGTCATTACGGCGGATGACGAGTCGGCTCGGATGCCGCATACGGGCCGGATTTACAAGCAGTACAGCGTTCGCTGTTTTGCCGCCAACGCGATGGACTTTGACGATTTATTGTTCAATACCAACGTGTTGTTCCGCGACCATCTGGATATTCTGAACAAATACCAGCACAAGTTTCAGCACGTACTGGTCGATGAGTTTCAGGATACCAACGTGTCGCAATACCTGATAACCCGCAAGCTGGCCGCTGTTCACGAGAACATTTGTATCGTTGGCGATGATGCCCAGAGCATCTACGCTTTCCGGGGTGCCAACATTGAAAACATTCTGAACTTCCAGCGCGACTATGGGAAGGAGAACGTCAAAATAGTGAAACTGGAGCAGAACTACCGCTCCACTAACACCATTGTGCAGGCGGCCAACTCAATTATTGCCCGCAACAAAAACCAGCTGGAGAAACACGTCTTTACCGCCAATGACGAGGGGCCGCTGATTGACGTTATCAAGGCTTCGTCGGACAATGAAGAGGGGCGACTGGTGGCATCGGCTATTTTTGAAGCCAAGATGAACGAGTCACTAGTAAATAACGATTTCGCCATTCTGTACCGGACCAATGCCCAGTCGCGGGCGTTTGAAGAAGCCCTGCGTAAGGTGAGTATTAAGTACCGAATTGTGGGTGGACTGTCCTTTTACCAGCGGAAGGAAATCAAGGACCTGATAGCTTACCTGCGCTTTACAGTTAATCAGCAGGACGAAGAAGCGTTCAAGCGTATTATCAACCTGCCCAAGCGCGGCATTGGCGACACGACGGTGGCAAAAATTGCGGTCATCGCAGCCGAAAAGCAGGACTCTGTTTGGGAAATCGTCGCCGAAATTGGCAAACACATCGCCGGGCGGGCGTCCATTGCTATTGAAGGCTTTGCCGATTTAATCAAGAGTTTCAAACTCCTGCTGGATCAGAAAGATGCCTACGAAGTAGCTTCCCATATTGCCAAAGCATCGGGACTGCTCAAGGAACTGTACGATGATAAAACAGTTGAAGGGTTGGCCCGCTATGAAAACGTGCAGGAATTGCTGAACGCCATCAAGGAGTTTGTCGATAACCCCGACAACGACGAAAAAAGCCTGGGAGCCTTTCTGCAATCCGTTTCGCTGCTGACCTCTGCCGATGAGAAAGAGGACGATGGTGATAATGACCGGATTACGCTGATGACCATCCACGCAGCCAAAGGGCTGGAGTTTAAGAACGTTCACATCGTTGGGCTGGAAGAAGATTTGTTCCCCAGCCAGATGATGCTCGAAAGCCGGAATGACCTGGAAGAGGAACGGCGCCTGTTTTACGTGGCCATTACCCGCGCCGAAAAACGCCTGTCGATTTCCTACGCCGAAACGCGCTACCATTACGGCCGCCTGAAAATGTGTGAACCCAGCCGGTTTCTGATGGAAATCGACCAGAAATACCTGAAGATGTCGAAGTTACGATCGGCACCCAGTCGGATGGATTTCGACCGGCCCGAACGGGATCGCAGCGAGAGTACATCGACTGGCTCAATGGCCTTTGTCCGGTCGCTGGCGCAGAAAACGGCCCGTTCGCAGGCTCCGCAGCCAACGGTATCCCACACTCCTTCGGCCGATTTTGCCCCGACCAGCACGGCCGAGCTGGCAACCGGACAGAAGGTTGAACATGCCAAGTTTGGGTTCGGCGTCGTCAAATCAATAGATGTGAACGGTACCGACCGGAAAGCAACCATCCAATTTGAAAAGGCTGGGGAGCGTACGTTACTGTTGAGCTTTGCCAAATTGAGGATTGTGGTATGAGGTTATTCGTTAACATACAAAACCCGCTGTTTGTATCGTTTTGAAAGTAACTACATCCCACTCTCCCTTCGCTTAATGTTATGAATGCCAATGGTGCCCTGGCTCTGTGCCTGATTTTCCTGTCAACTACCCTAGCTGTCAACGGTCAGCCCGGTGCCCCGGCACGTGACTCGACTAACGCTGAAAATCTGGGCAATCAGGTCAATTCGGAGTATAACGAGATTAACCCCCTTATCTCACCGGACGGTCGTACGCTGTACTTTGCCCGGATTAGCCATCCCAATAACACGCACGGCGATAAAGGCAGTCAGGATATCTGGTTTTCGGAATTTGATACCGTCAATAACCGGTGGGGGCCTGCCCGGCGCATGGGGTTCCCGCTTAATAAAGATGAGTACAACTGCGCTTACAGCATTACGCCCGATGGCAACAGTATGCTCATCAAAGGGCAGTATAACAATGGCGCTTACGAAACCCGTGGCTTCTCGCTCAGCAAGAAAACCGCCACCGGATGGTCGCCCCCGCAAAAGCTGGACATTCCCAATTACGTCAGTATGAGCAAAGGTCAGTTTGACTGTGGTTTTATGTCGGCGGATGGAAAAGTGTTGCTGATGGCGTTCAGCGAGAAGAAAAACAGTAAGGAAGATGACATCTATGTCAGCTTTCGGCAGAAAGACGGGTCGTGGAGCAAGCCGATGGATTTGGGGGATGAGGTGAACACTAAATTCACTGAAACTACCCCTTTTCTGGCACCCGACGGGGCCACGCTGTATTTTTCCAGTAATCGGGAAGGCGGTCTGGGCAGCAACGATATTTACGTGTGCAAGCGGGTCGATAAAACCTGGAAACACTGGTCGAAACCCGTTAATCTGGGTCCGAAAGTTAACACCGATGGGTACGATGCATATTACACCCTAAGTGCATCCGGGGATTATGCCTACCTTACAACCTTTAAAAACACGCTTGGCAAAGGCGACATTGTACGGGTAAAACTCACCACCGACCAACCTGATAATCAGCCGGGTAAGGTTGGCGGGGGCAGTGAGGTTGCCGGCACCACAGACGTGACCCGCCCCGACCCGGTTGCGCTCATTAGTGGTAAAGTAATTGACCAGGTTACGGGCAAACCGATTGAAGCCCGGATCATCTACCAAACCCTGCCCGACGGTGCCGAAGCGGGCGAGGCTACGTCTGACCCACTCACGGGCGAATACAAAATTGTGCTGCCTTATGGACAAAAGTACAGCATGCGGGCCATTGCTAAAGATTTCATTGCGGAAGGCGACAACGTCGATCTGACCCAGCCCAAAGCGTTCCAGGAAATAAAGGGCCGGGAAATTAAAATGGTGCCCATAAAAGAAGGAAGTATCGTTCGGTTGAACAATATCTTTTTCGACACGGGTAAATCGGAGCTTAGATCGGAATCAGGTCCCGAACTGGATCGGCTGGTTACCACGTTCAACGAAACCCCAAAAATGGTTATCGAAGTACGCGGTCATACGGACAATACGGGCTCTGACGAGATAAATAATAAACTCTCGCAGGATAGAGCGGACGCCGTTCGGGAGTATTTTATCAGTAAAGGCATTGAACCAGATCGTATTGCCAGTAAGGGATTTGGCAAAGCCAAGCCAATCGCCACGAATGATTCCGATGCCGGTCGTCAGCAAAACCGGCGGGTAGAATTTGTCATTATCAAGAAATAACTGCCTCTTACCGGTAATCAGCATAATTACGTCAACCATATACATTGTTTTGTGTTTATCCCTTGACAACCCCTGTTCTCTACTGACATAACTGACAAACAATGCAACTTGACGCTGGCTGTGAACTGTCTTTTGACGCCCAAACGCCAACTCCCCTAATCCTGATGTTACGCCCTCGTTCCGGTGCTGGCCAGTGGATTGTTCGGGAAGAATACCAGATAACACCCTCTGTTAACGTAACGGAGTTTACCGACTTATACGGTAATCTTTGCCAAAGGGTCGTTGCCCCCGAAGGCCCTTTCTCCATTCATTTTTCGGCTACTGTTCAAACTGCGGATGTGATCGACATTGCTCCCGGTGCTCCTTATACGCCGGTTGAGGAATTGCCCGATGATGTATTGCATTATACCTTACCAAGCCGCTACTGCCAATCTGACCAGTTGGGCGAATTGGCCACCCAAATTACCGAGAACGCCGAACCGGGTTACGATCAGGCCGAAGCCATTCGGAAATGGATCCATGAGAATATAAAGTATGAATATGGAACCAGCGATGCCAGCACCTCGGCTGTCGATACGGCCGATAACCGCGTTGGCGTTTGCCGGGACTTTACTCACCTGGGCATTTCTCTTTGCCGTGCTCTGAATATTCCTGCCCGTATGGTCGTTGGTTATTTGTATCAGCTTGAACCAATGGACCTTCATGCCTGGTTTGAAGCTTACGCTGATGGCCGTTGGTTTACATTCGATGCAACGCAGGAGACCCCCCGGGGAAACCGCATAACCGTTGCCTATGGGCGTGATGCAGCCGATGTGGCCTTTACGACTCAATTTGGGCCGATGCAGCTCAACGACATGAAAGTTTGGGTCGAACTGGCACAGAATGATACAAACGAGAGTGAAAAAAAAGCCAATCACGCTCCAACCAATTCAATGTCATCAGGGTCTAATCAGCAACCAAGCAATACACCATGAAAAAACCACTGCTTTTCTGCTCATTGATAGGCGCCTTGTCGGGTTGTTACAGCGAAACTGATATTTTGCCTGAATCGTCTTCGCCGGCATCCAGAGCGGTGGGTTTGTATCGTACCAATTTCTACCTCGACCCGTCCAGTGTGGCCATACCGGCTGACAAAATGCCTTATACTGAACTAAGAGCAGAGTCGGATAGCACCCTGACACTTACCTACACTAAATTCTACCCGACCCCGAGTAGCCAGTTTATCCAGCACATACTGGTAAGACAGCAATCGGATGGTATACAATTTGAACTGGCAGGTGCAGCAATCGGGACGCTGAAGGTTGACCGTATTTTCACTAATAACGGGATGGAAAAACAGGGGCAACTCCTGCGCCTAACCCTACCGGGTGATTCGACGAATAACCTGAATTTCAGCGGAATACAGTAAAGACCCAGTCCATAAAAAAAGCGTAACACCGTCGGGTGCTACGCTTTTTTTATGCGCTATTAATGAATTACCGTATGGCAAACTCACCCTGCCCGATCCGGAAACCTTCCGAGTACAGTTCTACCGTGTATTTACCGGCTTTATAAGGAATACCACGGGTATAAAGCAACTCAACATTCTTACCAGTGTTGGTGTAGTTGACGGTCTGCTTAGTCGTGTAAATGGTTTCATTGCCATCTACACTGAATGTACCTGACCCATTAGCCATGTCAGATACAACAGCACCCGACGGATCCAGTACCCGAACGTACACATCCTTAGGCTCTTCTTTCGTCAATGGGTTATCCAGCAGCGTGTAAACCAGTTTGATTTTGTCCAGACGCTTGGCCTTATATGAGTCGTCTTCTTTTACTTTACCCTTCGAGTTGACAGCAAACACTTTCACGTTCTGTGCTTTCAGCGCAGCAGCCCTAGTAACTTTACTAGACAACTCTTCGTTTTTCGATACAACCGTGGTTACGGAGTCCGCCAGTTTCTGCCGTTCTGTTTTTAAACCGCTGTTTTCCTCATCCAGCACTTTCACGTTAGTAGCCAGCGTCACGTTTTCGCGCTGTAGATTAGAAATCAGCGTATCCTTCTCGACGAGAAATGCTTCGTACTGCTTGATCTTGGCTTCGTATTTTGCCAGCGATATCCGGTTACCTCTTTTCAGTGACGCTTTATCTTCATTTAACTGGGCTTTTACTTTTTCCAGTTCTGAAACATCACCCCCTAGTTTTTGTACTTCGGCAATTTTGGCATCCAATGCAGTCGAGATCGAATCCAGTTTAACGCGGGTTGTCGACAGTTCTTCAACGCGCTCAGAAATGGTTACTTCCTGATTTTCGGCAACTTTCTTCTCATCAAAGTAAAGGTAACTCGCTACACCGGCCAGGCCAGTCATAATAATTAAGGCCGCGAGTAAGGCACCGTTGGTCTTTGATTTCTGCGGAGTATTTTCCATTGTTTTTTTTCAATTTTTATGATTGAACATACACAAACTTGGTAAAAAGCCGCTCGCGCGGTTGTGTAAAGTCTATTACATTTATGGTCTTTTTAGGGTTAAGAAATTAACTTTTATGACCAGGATCAGAATTCACCTTTTGGCCAATAGTATCGGAACGTTCACTTCTCCCAGCCTATTGCTCCCTACAACGAATATTTATTGAGAAATGTTTTTTATGGCCCTGGCAACATCGACAAAAATAGATATTGACTATCAAATAAATACGCCATCCAGTCAATCTTTGTTTTCTCAAACAAACTGCCAGCCATTGCTTTTCTACGCCAAACAACGAACTACTACCCACAGTTATTCCGCAAACAGCCCGTAAAGATGCCCGAACTTCCGGAGGTTGAAATCAGACGACATTACCTCGAAACGTCTTCGCTTCATCAGCCTATCAGCCACATTGAGATTGAGGATAAAAAATTAGTAACAACTGACCCATCCACCTTCGTAGCAACCCTAGTGGGCAGGCAGTTTATCGAAACCCGGCGCGTTGGTAAGAACCTTTTTGTCCTGACTGACCAACCCGGTGTAATCCTCCATATGCATTTCGGCATGACCGGCGATTTGGACTATTATCATGCTTCGCTGGACCGGCCCCGCTTTGCCCGCATTGTTTTCTCGTTCACAACTGGCTTTAATCTGGGGTTCCTGTGTCCGCGCAAATTCGAGCGGGTTGGTTTGATCGACGATGTTGATACCTTTTTAAAGCGAAAGAAAATTGGTTCGGATGGTTTGGCGATTTCCTTACCGGAACTGACAGGAAAATTACGAGCCAAAAAAGCGTTCATCAAACCGGTGCTACTGGATCAAAGCATTGTGGCTGGTTTAGGGAACTGGATTGTGGATGAAGTCTTATTTCAGGCGGTTGTCCACCCGCAACAGCGCGCCAATACCCTGACAGATAAGCAGATTGCCGGGATTCATGACGCTATTGGACTGGTACTCAACACGGCAATTCGCTACGAAGCTACCTATCGGGATTTCCCGAATACTTTCCTGATTCACGTTCGGGAGTGGGATAATTCCCCTTACGAGGATTTGGAAGCCCATAAATACTGCCCTCGTTGCGGTTCCCGCATCGAACGCTCGACAGTTGGTGGGCGAACCACTTTTTTCTGTCCAACCGAGCAGCTCATTTAATGTTGATACGATGTGATGTGAACTTGCTAGTGAAAAACACAGTTTAGTAATTTAATGTATATACATTTAGTACAAATACATCAATTATGAAAACGCAACGTACCATAGCCAACATTCAAACCGCCACCCCGAGTAGTGTGGGTGACGGGTTTGTTGGTCTTAACGCCTTTCACCCTCAGGGTTCAAGACCGTTTAATCCTTTTTTACTGCTGGACCATCATGGCCCCATGCAAGTGGAACCCTCTAGGGAGCCGAAAGGCGTCGACCAACATCCACACCGGGGCTTCGAAACGGTAACTATCGTCTTTGAAGGGGCTCTGGAGCACCGCGACTCGGCGGGGAATCAGGGGAAACTCTTCGCGGGCGATGTGCAGTGGATGACGGCCGCATCGGGTATTATTCACGATGAGAAACACGAACGCGAATTCTCGCGCCAGGGTGGGCAGCTGGACTTTGTGCAGTTGTGGGTCAATTTACCCGCCAAAGACAAGATGAGCCCTCCGAAGTATCAGGAAATTACGGCGGACAAAATTCCCTCGTCTACATTGGCGGGTGGTGGTCAACTACGGGTTATTGCCGGAGAACTGACCGGTCTGGCAGGCCCGGCTCATACATTCAGTCCAATTGTAGTAGCAGATTTAATGCTCTCTGGTGGACAAACCGAGACCCTTACTGTACCCCATGACTATAGCCTGATGGTGTATGTACTGAGTGGTTCGGCTGGTGCGAACTCGCAACCCATTGAACGGGGGCAAATTGCCCTTTTCAACGCCGATGGCGATACCATTACGTTGTCCACAGTGGCTGGAACGAAATTGCTCATTCTGGCTGGCGAACCAATCAGGGAGCCACTAGCCGTGTATGGTCCTTTCGTAATGAACACACGGGAAGAGATTCTGGCAGCCTTCGATGATTTTCAGAATGGGCGCATGGGCGTACTGAACTAATTTCTGGTTCCTGGCTGGCATTCATCATTATCTATCAATGAATGCCAGCCAGGAACCCTTTTTCTACAAATCCTTAATATTTCCGAACCCTATCACGTCCCGGTAGACCGGATTATCGCGTAGTTCCGTGGCACGAACCAGTTTACCGGCTCTGAACTTCGTTTTGGCATCATATAGGGTTTGGCGGAATTTACTTTTTCGGCTATTGTTTTCGAACAGGTTCAGCGGCACTACCTCCGCTGGTATGAACTGGAAAACAGCCACGCACATGCTCCGCAAATGCTCATTCAGGACAGGTTCGCACTGGTGCGCCGACTGAAACTTTACCATCCGTTCCCGAATAATCTGGTACAGTTCCGTGCCGTCCTGTTTCGGCGTGTCAAAATGGACTTCGTAATTATAGGTTTTGCCCGTATGGTATCGGCAGGAAAACGACATGTCCCGGCAATAGATACCTTTTTGCACCATCCGCCGTTCCAGGGTCAGGCAGAGCGATTGCAGCAACTCATCCAGCCGGTCGGTTGAGTGACGCTGGTCTGCCGAAATCGTCCGCATGGCCGACATACTTTTAGTATCCGGGTTTGTGTCCAGATCCACCTCTCCTTTAAAATTTAGCCGCAGGTGCCAGTGCCAGCCAACGATGCTCTTACAAACGGCCCGCAGGTGTTCCGGCGATGCATACCGTAGTTCGAGCGGTGTGTGTACACCACCAGCCTGCAATCGGGCTGCCATTCGATGACCAATTCCTGGCAAATCGGTGAGCACCAGGGTTCGCAGCACATCGTCAATAGTATCGGGCGTAATGACGGTCAGGCCATCGGGTTTCTGCATATCGGAGGCCAACTTAGCCAGGAACACGTTGGGAGCCATACCAATGGAACACCGCAGCCAGTCGCCCACTTTTTGCCGGATGGCCTGTTTGATAGCCAGCGCGGTTTGCCGCATGTCTTTATATACAAGCTGGTAGTTCGTCAAATCAACAACCGCTTCGTCAATGCTTTTTGGCACTACATCATCGGAGAATGTACGGAGCACGTCAATAATCCTGACGTGGTATTCCCTATACCGGGCCGGGTGGGTTTCGAGCGGTACTAAATCCGGGCAAAGTGCAATGGCTTCATCCAGCCGCATACCTGTTTTTACGCCCCTCACCTTTGCCTCTATCGAAGGCGCAATAATGCACCCGTGCCGCCCCGTGTATACACACACCCCCACCGGCCGACCCCGTAACCAGTAATTATCCTGCTGCTCGCAGGAGGCAAAGAAACTATTCATGTCGATGAATAATATCGTGGGCAGACTATGGGTACTGAGTCGGTTCCGGTTCATTGCGTCTCAATGAAGAAATTGGCTGTTCTTTTATGGATTCGTCTGTATTCGTAGTATATTTGTCGTAATACAAGTGCAATATATTTTACTTATATCATATCAGCAAGTATCTGCCCCGTAATGGTTGAAAATTGTTTGAAGAATATGGACACTTCCCTAACGATTCAGGACCGGCTGAAACAGATTTTCGATGCGCTGGGAATCACTATTTACCAGATTGCCAAAGAGTTGGGGGAGAACCCATCCAAGTTTTACAACATCCTCAATGGCCGGGCAAAGCCATCGTACGATACAATCATGAGTTTGCTGGCCTGTTACCCCCAAATCAGTGCCGATTACCTGATTCGGGGTATTGCACCCGTACTGAATTCGCCCGAAGCCAATGCCCGGATCATGGTTGCTGAAGACGATACCATCGACGTTCCGTTCATACCGGTCAAGTTTTACGCCACGTTTGTCGAAAGTTATTCAGATACGGTTAGTTCGTCTGATATAGAGCATTTTCGGGTTCGCAGACCACTGATAAAAGGACAGAAGAACACAGTTGTGCTGGAAATTTCGGGCAATAGTATGAGTCCGCAGCTGGCACATGGTGCCAAGGTATTAGCCATGCCTGTTAATGAGAACGACTGGGAGTATCAGTCGGGTGCGGTGTATGCGGTGATGTACCGGGATTACTTCGTTGTCAAACGCATCCGGGACAATGAACTTCTGACCCGTAAATACCTGACGCTTCACTCGGACAACCCCAACGGCGGCAACGTAACAGTGCCATTGCAGGATATCCGGGGATTATGGAAAATAATAGCCATTGTGGAAGCCCCCGTAGAGTAACATCATTCTAATGACATACAAAAAGACCTCTTCATCAACCTGAAGAGGTCTTTTTGTATGTCATTAGACTAGAACTAAGCCTTCTTCTGCTTCATCATTTCTTTCGGGTGCCCCGCTAAATAGCGAGCTCCGCTTCAAGGTCTACAAGGCTGGTTAGCTCATTCAGCAGGCTAAAGTCACTGATGCGGGCGGTCAGCACAACCCTTACAGCGCGAGCCGTAGCCGCAACCCACTCCCACCGATGAGCACCACGCGTTTATCCAGATTTTATTGAAAAAGCAAATCAATTTCACTGGGTACTTTTGCTGTGAATTACCCACTCGTCCGTGCGATAAATTGAGTCCGTCAATGGCAACAGTCTGCCAGTTGGCAGATAGCCTATAGAAAATAGACAACTACGTACTGCCGTTTTTCCTGGCGGGCATACGTCCAGGCAATTCTGAGTGGAGCGATGTACGAATTTTGCATGATTCCAAGTTGCAACCATGTTCTACGGTAACCTTCTCATGGTTAGAATGGTCGAAAAAGGGGAATAGTTTCTGCGATATTCTTGGGCATAGCATTGATTTTTCGGTTGACTTTCAGTAATTTTGCGTCCTGATTTACAGAGGGGTCAATTATTTTCAGTACCGATTCCTTTTCCGATTACAGAAAACATAACTTTTAGGATAACAAACTAATGGCTCGCGATTTAGATTTCACGAGGAACATCGGTATCGCTGCCCACATTGATGCGGGCAAGACGACCACAACCGAACGTATCCTCTATTACGCCGGCGTAAGTCACAAGATTGGTGAAGTACACGACGGTGCCGCTACCATGGACTGGATGGAGCAGGAGCAGGAACGGGGTATCACTATTACTTCCGCTGCTACTACTGTTGACTGGACCTACCGCGACAAAAAATACCATATCAACATCATCGATACCCCAGGTCACGTTGACTTTACGGTTGAAGTAAACCGGTCGCTGCGTGTATTGGATGGACTGGTATTCCTGTTTAGTGCCGTTGACGGCGTTGAGCCACAGTCGGAAACGAACTGGCGTTTGGCCAATAACTACAACGTAGCCCGTTTGGGATTCGTTAATAAAATGGACCGGTCTGGTGCCGACTTCCTGAACGTGTGCAAGCAGGTGAAGGAAATGCTTGGTAGCTATGCCGTCCCGCTGCAACTACCAATTGGCGAAGAAGACAACTTTAAAGGCGTAGTTGATCTCGTTAACTTCCGGGGTATTCAGTGGAATGAAGACGATAAGGGTATGACCTTCCAGGAGGTTCCTATTCCGGCCGACATGCTGGAGGAAGCAACCGAATGGCGGGAGAAACTTCTCGAAGCCGTTGCCGAATTTGACGATACGCTGATGGAGAAATTCTTTGAGGATCCTGAGTCGATTTCAGAAGATGAGATTCTGACGGCCCTGCGTAAAGCAACGATCTCGATGAAAATCGTTCCAATGCTTTGCGGTTCGTCCTTCAAAAACAAGGGTGTTCAAACCATGCTCGATTATGTAATGGCCCTGTTGCCATCACCGATGGACAAGGAGAGCATCAAAGGAACCAACCCAAACACGGGTGAAGAAATTTCGCGCAAGCCATCGTCGCTGGAGCCTTTTGCTGGTCTGGCCTTCAAAATTGCTACTGACCCTTACGTAGGTCGTCTGTGTTTTGTTCGTTCGTATTCGGGTGTACTGGAGTCAGGATCGTATGTACTGAACAACCGTTCGGGCAATAAGGAGCGTATCTCGCGTATTTTCCAGATGCACGCTAACAAGCAGAATCAGATTGATCGGCTGGAAGCGGGTGACATTGGTGCGGTAGTTGGATTCAAAGACATCAAAACGGGCGATACCCTGTCGGATGAAAAGAATCCAATCGTACTCGAGTCGATGGTGTTCCCGGAGCCGGTTATTGGTTACGCTATCGAGCCGAAGAAAACGGCCGATCAGGACAACTTCTCGAAAGCAATTGGTAAACTGATTGAAGAAGATCCAACCCTTAAAGTTGAATCGAACGAAGAAACCGGCCAAACCATTATCCGGGGGATGGGTGAACTTCACCTCGAAATCATCATCGACCGGATGCGTCGTGAGTTCAAGGTAGAAGTAAATCAGGGTGCTCCGCAGGTGGCTTACAAAGAGAAGCTGACCAAAAACGTTGAACACCGCGAGGTATACAAGAAACAAACGGGTGGTCGCGGTAAATTTGCCGACATCGTGTTTGAACTTGGGCCACGGGGCGAAGATGAAACGGGTGTTATTCAGCCGGGTCTTGAGTTTGTGAATGGTATTGTAGGTGGTGTGATTCCCCGCGAATTTATCCCTGCCGTTCAGAAAGGATTCGACGAATCGCTGAAAAACGGACCACTTGCCGGCTTCCCGCTCGAAAGCATGAAAGTTCGGTTAGTCCACGGTTCGTACCACGATGTTGACTCCGATTCGCTATCCTTCGAAATGGCAGCGCGTTTGGGCTTCCGTGAAGCTGCCCGTCAGGCTGGTCCGAAATTACTCGAACCAATCATGGCCGTTGAAGTATTAACACCAGAAGAATACACAGGTCCTATCACCGGTGACCTCAACCGTCGTCGGGGTGTAATGAAAGGCATGGATAGCAAAGCGGGCTCGCAGGTAATTAAAGCAGACGTTCCCCTGTCGGAGTTGTTCGGTTACGTAACGGACCTGCGTACGATGTCGTCGGGCCGGGCTACGGCTAACCTGACCTTCGCCCACTACGAAGTAGTACCGCAGAGCATTGCCGATACCGTTGTTGCCAAAGAAAAAGGCGGCAGCAAATAAATAAGCTTACCAAGCACTAGCACAAACAGAAGAGCCGTTCGGGAAGCTGAACGGCTCTTCTGTTTGTGGAGATTAAATTTGTGCGAATAAGCACTTGGTTTGCCGATAATGCGATTGCTTCGCATTATCGGCAAACAATCTTAAAAGAAATAGTCGGTCTGAGTTTTCTCCTCTCCTGATTTTCCCGTACCTTTGCACCCGCATTTAAGGCCCCGACGGAGTAAATGGTTCTTTCGCCGGATGCTTTCATCTAATGAACCAGAACACAATGAGTCAAAAAATTCGCATTAAGCTGAAATCATTCGACCACATGCTGGTCGATAAGTCAGCAGAGAAAATTGTCAAGGCGGTTAAGTCAACCGGTGCCATTGTTAGTGGACCTATCCCCCTGCCAACCAAAAAGGAAATTTATACTGTACTGCGGTCGCCCCACGTCAATAAAAAGGCGCGGGAGCAGTTTCAGCTTTGTACCTATAAGCGGCTCGTTGACATTTACAGTAGCAGTGCCAAAACGGTGGATGCTCTGATGAAACTCGAATTGCCGAGTGGTGTTGATGTAGAAATCAAAGTTTAACGGCTTTTTTGAGAATTTTAATGCTGCCAGCTCGAGACACTTTCTGTTTCGGGCTGGCAGTTGCTTTTTACTTTCCTGTCTTATCCAGTCGGTGGTAGCATACGGAAACAGAAAGAATACTCCTGGCTGATCAAACCGTTCTTGTTGAATTATCTACAGCTATTATGGGTTATTTTTTTGTATTGTTAAGGTTCCGTTAGTCATCGCATACCAGGTATATGTTAAATGTAATTCAGCTGCTACCCGATTCGATTGCCAATCAGATTGCTGCTGGTGAGGTGGTTCAACGTCCTGCTTCGGTGGTAAAAGAGTTGCTGGAGAATTCGGTGGATGCCAAAGCTAAATCGGTGCAGGTCATCATCCGGGAAGCAGGCCGTAATCTGATTCAGATTGTGGATGATGGCTCCGGCATGACCGAAACCGATGCCCGTATGAGTTTTGAGCGTCATGCCACATCCAAAATCCGCTCGTCTGATGATTTGTTTCGCATTCGAACCATGGGGTTTCGGGGCGAAGCGCTGGCTTCCATTGCGGCTGTTGCCCAGATTGAGATGCGGACGCGCCGGGCGGAAGAAGAACTGGGCACCCTGATTCGGATTGAGGGCTCCGACATTAAAGCCCAGGAATCCATATCCTGTTTACCCGGTACCAACCTGCTCATCAAGAACCTGTTCTTCAACGTACCTGCCCGACGCAACTTTCTGAAGTCGAATTCGGTGGAGATGCGACATATCATCGACGAGTTTCAACGGGTAGCTCTCGCCAATCCAGAGGTTGCCTTTTCGCTTTTCCACAACGATCAGGAACTATACAATCTGCCCGCTGGAAAACTCAGTCGCCGAATTGTGGATATGTTTGGCAAAAGCTACCGGGAGCAATTGAACTTCTGCGAGGAGCAAACTCCCTACGTCACCGTGCATGGCTACATTGGCAAACCGGAATCGGCCAGGAAAGCACGGAATGAGCAGTTCTTCTTCGTCAATAACCGATACATTAAGCATAACTACCTGCATCATGCCGTTGTGGGAGCCTATGAGGGCACCCTCCCCGACGGAAGCCAGCCTTTCTACGTCCTTTTTATTGATATTGACCCATCGCACATCGATATCAACATTCACCCGACCAAAACGGAGATAAAATTTGATGACGAGCGGTCTGTATATGCCATAATGATGGCGGCTGTTCGTAAAGCCGTTGGTGTGTACAATCTGGCTCCGTCGCTTGATTTTGAATTGGATGTTAACTTCCTGACCGGTTCCCGGCCCGACGCCACTCAACCTTCAGTTGGTGTTAAGGGCGCATCCACACACAGTACAGAAAGCCAGCTACCCCGTCCCGTTACGCCTTCCTGGTCGTCGGGCACTTCGACAAAGGAGCAGAATCCATCCCGCACTGACTCACTGGATAAAGCGGCTGGCAGTAGCTTCGATCTGCCCAAAAGACCATCGGTCAATAACTGGCAAACGCTCTACGAGGGCGTTGCCGGAACCGATACGCCCGTTCGGACAACCGACAGTACTGACGAAGGCGACTGGCTGGGCAATTCTAAACCGGCAGCGCCAGGTTCCGATAATGAGTCCATTACGCTGGGTAGCCGTGCCAATCAGTTGCAGATGGGGCTGGAAACAGCCGGAGCCGATGCCCCGGCACTGATGGAAGATGAGCACATTATTCAGGTACAAAACCGATATCTGTTAGCCCCGGTTAAATCGGGCGTGATGCTCATTGACCAGCGTCGGGCTTACGAGCGTATCCTGTACGACCAGTTTCATACAGCATTGACCAAGCAGAACGGAGCCTCGCAGCAGTTGTTATTCCCTAAAACAGTGACGTTGATGCCCGTTGATTTCCAGTTGGCACTTGATTTGCGCGAAGACCTGATTCATCTGGGTTTTGAATTTGATGAACTTGGCGCAAACACCTTTATCATTCGGGGTGTTCCTACATTGACCATGGGGGAAAATGAAGAAGACCTGTTTGCCAACTTACTGACTCAATTACGGGCTGATACAGGCCAGTTAAAATTAGACAAGATTGAGTCTATGGCCCGATCGCTATCGCGCCGATCTGCGTTGCATCACCTGACCCGCTTGAGTGCAACCGAGTGCCGGTCTCTGGTCAATCAATTGTTTGTATCGGCAAACCCAAGCTATACGCCGATGGGTGAACCGGTAATGGTTATGTTGACATTGGATAAAATTGCAGGACTTTTACGCTGAAAATTGAATTAATCAGCATAAATTAGGCTATATTAACATGTTTAATCTTACTCCGGTAGTTCGCGTATTATTGATAATAAACGTGCTGGTTTTTTTTGTTACGAACGAGTCGGTTATTGAGCAGTTTGGACTCCACTCGTTTCTATCTGATAAATTTAACCCGATTCAGCTTCTGACGCACATGTTTCTGCACGGTGGTTTCGGGCACATTTTTAGTAATATGATTGGCTTGATCGTGTTCGGGCCCATGCTGGAGACGTTCTGGGGCCCAAAACGATTTACGTTCTTTTACTTTTTTTGTGGTTTAGGGGCTGCATTGCTGTTTTCAGGAATAAACTATTTTGAGATGCACGACGTATATGAAACTATTCAGGCGTATCGGGCAAATCCAGGATTTGAGCCTTTTTCGGGCTTTATTGATCAGCATGCAAGTGCTTATTATGACCGGTTGCTACCGTTCATTGAGCAGTTTAAGAGGTTTCCAAGCGATAGTAAAAACATTCAGGACAGTGTAGCCATTGCCAACCGTATTTTTACGAATCAGGTCGATGAGCCGATGGTAGGCGCTTCCGGCGCAATTTTCGGTGTAATTATGGGTTTTGGTTTGTTGTTTCCGAACACTCAATTATTTTTATTGTTTCCACCTATACCGGTTAAAGCAAAGTATCTCGTTCTCTTCTACGGAGCCTTTGAACTTTATTCGGGAGTTTATCGGGCGCAGGCCGACAACGTTGCCCATTTTGCCCACATAGGCGGCATGTTGTTTGCATTTATCCTGGTGAAATACTGGGGTTCCCAACGAAAAACGTTTTACTAGTGATGAGCGGGTTGTTTGAGGATTTTCGGAGCGAATTCAATAAGCCCAACAATACGTTGGTGCAATTGATATTGGTAAATACGGTCGTATTTCTGCTGCTGTTGCTGGCCAAAGTTGGTCTGCAGATGGCGCAGAATATGGACGTTTACTACTTCATTCGGGGGCAGATGATGCTACCTGGTGGATTGAGCGACTTTTTGCGTAAACCCTGGACGCTGGTCACGTACTTCTTCATGCACGAAGATATTTTCCACATTCTTTACAACATGCTTTTCCTGTACTGGTTTGGGCGGTTGATTGATGAGTACCTGGGAAATCGTCGATTAATTGGTCTTTATATAATGGGTGGACTGGCCGGTGGTGTTCTCTACCTGGTCATGTATAACCTGGTTCCTTATTTCCAGAATCAAGCTGACACGGCCCGCATGCTTGGGGCTTCCGCAGCTGCTTTTTCGGTTGCGGTAGGAGCAGCCACACTACTGCCTAACTATACGTTTCATCTGTTCTTAATTGGCGCAGTACGCATTAAATACATCGTCCTCTTTTTCATAATCATCTCTTTTGCTCAGTCAGCCGGTCCAAATGCGGGTGGAAACTTAGCGCACTTGGGGGGAGCACTGATGGGCTTTTGCTATGTCAAACTCCTGCAGAACGGGACGGACTTAGGCAGGCCTATTTATTGGATAGCGGATGGATGGAGCAATTTGCTGAAGCCCAAACCGCCCGTTAAAGTATCCTATCGGCAGCGGAGCAGTGCCAGTACGCAGGGAGGCTCTTATCTGGCAACTACGGGTACTGCAACGGCCGTTTCAACACCTGACCAGGATGAGGTCGACATGATTCTGGACAAAATATCCCGGTCCGGTTATGAAAGCCTGACCCGCGAGGAAAAACAGAAACTCTTTCGGGCCAGTCAGCGTAATTGATTGGGTATTGGAAAAGGTACGTTCCAGTCCATAGGACAGCTATTCCTTTTAAAATCTAAGCCGCTCGTGTTCACGTAGATATACTGACGCGAGTGGCTTAGATTTTTTATAATTAAAGAATTAAGTGGTAGCTTCGCTTTTTGTATACATTAGCGCCTGTAGAACATTGTAATTAATACGTGTGTTATAAAGCAGACGTCTATTTACTACCATCATGCTCATTACCCCCGGCAGTCTTCTGGCCACCATCAACTCTCCTGACGATCTTCGCAAACTTGACAAGTCTCTTTTACCGCAGGTTGCCAATGAACTTCGACAGTTTATCATCGACGATGTATCGGTATTTGGTGGCCATTTCGGGGCTAGCCTGGGCGTAGTCGAATTAACGGTTGCTCTTCACTATGTGTTCAACACCCCTGACGACCAGCTGGTTTGGGATGTAGGCCACCAGGCATATGGTCACAAAATTCTGACGGGCCGACGGGACAATTTTCACACCAATCGTTTCTATAAGGGACTTTCAGGTTTTCCGAAGCGCAAAGAAAGTGAGTATGACTCGTTCGGCGTCGGTCACTCCTCCACGTCTATTTCGGCAGCTCTGGGCATGGCCGTAGCTTCTCAGCTACAGGGAAACATGCAGCGGAATCATATTGCCGTTATTGGCGATGGTGCTCTCACCGCCGGAGAGGCCTTCGAAGGCATGAATCACGCCGGTGCTACGGATAGTAACCTGCTGATTGTGCTGAACGACAATTGCATGAGTATCGACCCGAATGTTGGGGCTTTGCGGGAATATTTAACGGACATCACGACATCGCAAACCTACAACAGGGTAAAAGACGAAATCTGGAACATCCTGGGCAAAATGGACAAGCTGGGCAAGACCGCTCAGGATTTAGTGTCGCAGGTTCAGTCGGGCATTAAAAGTTCACTGCTGGAACAGAGTAATCTCTTTGAGTCACTGCATCTACGGTACTTTGGCCCTATCGACGGGCACGACATCGATCATTTGGTAAGTGTCCTGGACGATCTCAAAAACATTCCAGGCCCCAAACTGCTGCATGTGCTAACCGTGAAGGGCAAAGGTTATGGCCCCGCCGAGAAAGATCAAACGAAATGGCACGCCCCCGGTCTGTTCGATAAAGTGACGGGAGTCATTCAGAAAAAGGTTTACGATAAAGTCCAGCCGCCCAAGTATCAGGATGTATTTGGGAACACACTAGTTGAACTGGCGGAGAAAAATCCGCACATAGTAGGCGTAACACCGGCCATGCCCTCTGGTTCTTCCATGAACATCATGATGAAGGCTATGCCCACCAGAGCCTTCGATGTCGGTATTGCGGAGCAGCATGCCGTTACGTTTTCGGCCGGCATGGTAACGCAGGGTGAAGTGGTATTCTGTAATATTTACTCCACATTCATGCAGCGGGCCTATGATCAGGTAATTCATGACGTTTGTATTCAGGAACTACCCGTTATTTTCTGTCTGGATCGGGCGGGTTTTGCTGGTGCCGATGGCCCAACGCACCACGGTGCGTATGATTTGGCCTATATGCGCTGTATTCCGAATATGATTGTTGCGGCCCCCATGAACGAACAGGAGTTGCGAAACATGATGTTCACTGCCCAGTCTGATGACGTTCAGCAGGGCAAGCGGGCCTTTTCTATTCGCTATCCACGGGGCGAAGGTGTCATGCCCGACTGGCGTACACCCTTTGAAAAACAGATTGTTGGTAAAGGTCGCCAGATTGCCGACGGTACCGATGTGGCCATTTTAACCATCGGCCACATGGGCAATTACGCGGTTCAGGCTACTCAGCTACTGATAAAGGAGGGTATCCATCCCGCCCATTTCGACATGCGCTATGTGAAGCCATTGGATGAGGAATTGCTGCACCAGGTTTTTAGTCGCTTCGACCGTGTATTGACCGTTGAAGACGGTTGCCTGATGGGTGGTTTCGGCAGTGCAATTGTTGAGTTCATGAGTGATCACGGCTACACCGCCCGCATAAAACGGCTGGGTATTCCCGATGCCGTTATCGAGCATGGGGAGCAACTTGAATTGCACCGCGAATGCGGATTCGATCCACCTGGTATTGCCGATGCAGTGCGCGAGTTGCTGTTCACAAGCAAGCCGGTGTTCGTCTGATAAACTGATTTTTTGACAGGATTGCCAAATCAACAGGATAACGTCCTGCTCTGATACACGGGCAATCCTGTTGTTTTTTGCAGTATGAGAGTTTTTAAATTCGGCGGTGCTTCGGTTAAAGACGCCAATGGTATTCGAAATGTAGCGGAGATCATTAAAACCCAATGCCCAAGCGAGGTCGTTGTCGTATCGGCGATGGGCAAAACAACCAATGCGCTGGAAGAACTGGTTGCAGCCTACATGAATCAGCAGACAGAGCGCATTCAGGCGACCTTGTCAACAGTGAAATCGTACCATACGGCCATCATGAATGAACTGGAAGGCGACTTTGGCGCCGTCCATGAAACGTTCTGCTTTCTTGAGGAGTGCGTGGCCGTAAAACCTGTTTGCTCCTATAATGAGACCTACGACCAGATTGTCTCACTGGGCGAAATCCTGTCGACTCAAATCATTGTTGCGTATTTGAAAGCACATTATGTCCCCGTAATGTGGTTCGACGCCCGGCAGCTCATCCGTACCGATACGAATTTTCGGGAAGGCCGGGTCGACTGGCAGGAGACAGCCCGGCGTATCAGCGAGACCCTGGTTGGTAAAGGCGTGAAGATAACCCAGGGATTTATTGGTCAATCTGCCAATGGACGCACCGTAACCTTGGGCCGGGATGGTTCGGATTATACAGCGGCTATTTTCGCCTACTGCCTGAATGCGGAGAGTGTCACCATCTGGAAAGATGTTCCCGGTGTACTCAATGCTGACCCTAAGTGGTTCGATGAAACGGTTTTACTGGATACCATAACGTACCAGGATGCCATTGAACTTGCCTACTATGGGGCAACGGTTATTCATCCAAAAACCATTAAACCTATTCAGAATAAGGGGATTCCACTGCACGTAAAGTCGTTTTTGACTCCCGATGCACCAGGAACAACCATTGGGAATTTTAAGCAGCACTTATTGACCCCTTCCTTTATTTTCAAGGTAAATCAGGTACTTATCTCGCTCCATCCAAACGATTTTTCGTTCATTGCCGAAGATAATTTAAGCCATATTTTCGGTCGGTTTGCGATGGCGGGAGTGAAGATTAACCTCATGCAAAACACGGCTATCAGTTTCTCGGTCGTTGTCGATGATGATCCCGACCGAATTCCCCGGCTATTGGGTCAACTGAAGGATGACTTTCGTGTCAGCTACAACGAAAACCTAGAGTTGATCACGATTCGATACTACGATCAGGCCACCATTGATCGGGTGCTCGTTCACAAAAAGTTGTTGCTGGAGCAGAAAAGCCGCTATACCGTGCAGTTAGTCGTCACAGACGTAGCGCAGGAGCAGCGAGTTTTTTAGCGGTAATACGTCCGCTTACCTTATCTTTGATTTCGGACAAATCAACGCCATTTTATGCATTACGGGTATCTAAATGGCGTTATTGCGCCCACAGATCAACTTACCATCGGTATAACCGACCTGAGTCTGCTTCGGGGCTATGGCCTGTTCGATTACTTTCTGACTTACAATGGCCGCCCTTTTCAGTGGGATTGGTATTGGGAACGATTTCAAAATTCGGCTACCCGGATGCATTTACCCTTGCCGCTGGACAAAGGAGAAACGTATGGGATATTGATGGATCTTATCGAGCGTGGTGGCGAAGTTGACGTTGCGTTTCGGTTCGTAATGACCGGGGGTTATTCCGCCGATAGCATTACCATCGAACGCCCAAACCTGCTTATTTTAACCGAGTCCATTCACCCTGTGCCATCCATCCAGTACGAACAGGGAATCAAAGTAATTCTGGACGAGTACGTTCGGGAAATGGCCGAAGTCAAAAGTACGGATTACAAACGGGTTATATTATTGGCTCAGGCTATCCGTTCGGCGGGGGCTACGGATGTTTTATACCAGAAGGGAGGAGAAATCAGCGAACTAAGCCGAAGTAATTTTTTCCTGGTTCAGGGCAATCGGCTTATAACGCCCAACCGACATATCCTGCATGGTATTACCCGCCGGACTATCATGCAATTGGCGCAAACTGATTTTCAGGTTGAAGAGCGCCCTGTGCTTCTGTCTGAGCTTTATGACGCCAGTGAAGCTTTCACAACCAGTTCCACAAAAAAAGTGCTCCCCATCGTGCAAGTCGGGGATTTGACCATTGGAGATGGGCAGGTTGGGCCAGCAGTGAAGTTCCTACTGGAGCGATTCAATGAGTTGATTGAGACCTGGTAGCAACAAATCTGCATAACGCCGAATGATTTCGGGCGTTATGTGTTGCTCCTGCCCTATTCGCCCCACGCAGGGTAAACCCGTATAATTCAGGATAAACGTTTCGGTCGTTTCAACAGTAGGTCCGTTAAACAGGATTCCTGCCAGGGAAATGTTCCGTCTTCTACAGACATCCACCGACAACAGCGTATGGTTGATACTCCCCAGGTAGTTCTGTGATACCAGCACAACGGGCAAACCCAGTTCCTTGACCAGGTCAATATTCAGCTTGTGGCTGTTGAGTGGCACCATCAGGCCACCCGCCAGTTCTACAACCAGCGCATTATCCGTTTTGGGTGCTTTTATTCTATCCAGTTCAATCGTGACGTTATCAATGGCAGCCGCGGCATGGGGGGATAGCGGTTGTGTGAGTCGGTACGCTTCCGGATGAAACCGCGAAACCAGATTACTGGTCAGTCTTTTCACTGCATCGGTATCCGAATCATCTAACCCACCCGATTGGACAGGCTTCCAATAATCGGCCTTGAGGGCTTCTACCAATACGGCCGATACCACTGTTTTACCAATTTCGGTACCGATTCCGGCAACAATAATATGAGCAGGCATGCAGCTAGTTTAGTCAGGCACAAAAAAAGCCCGACCTGGTGGCCGGGCTTTGATTAGCGCAATTATAGGTAAAACGCCCTTAACCCTGTTTTAGTTTACGTAGTGAAAAATAATTAAATAATTTTTCACTATAATCGCATTGTTGATAGAATCATCATTCCCAATGACAAATTCCGCCGTTTTACGTCCTTCGGGACGAATCATTTACGAAGTCACTATTCAGCATATAGGGTCACTATCCTCCCTGCGGCATCGTGAACCAACGATAGTTTTCTTCTCGAACCTGCGAAAAGCCGTCGACGCCATTACAGCGGAGTTGGCTCTGAACAACTGGCCTCCACGGGTAAACTACACTGCCGTTTACCGGGGCGTCAAGGAACGGGCTTTCTATAGTTGCGATTTTAACGTGGCCGGAACGCGCATCTTTCGGATTAAAGTCACGCCGAGAACCCTCAATCCAGCGTTACCCCGGCTGGGAATCGATGAAAACCCAGCTGACTCCGGGAAGACATAAAGAAGAAGCTAGTCTGCAAACGGGTTCAGTAAGCCTTTAAACTTAAGTCCAGGCTTTTAATCTGGTGAGTCAGGGCACCGGATGAGACATAGTCTACCCCCGTTTCGGCGTATGCCCGCAGGTTCGTTTCATCAATTCCCCCCGACGCTTCGGTGGTGAAGCGGCCATTTACAAGTCGCACCATATCCCGGATGCCATCAGGTGGGAAGTTGTCGAGCAGGATTACGTCTACTTGTCCCACGCGCAGCACTTCTTCAACTTCGGCCCGATTCCGGGTTTCTACTTCGATGCGTAGCGTCCGCCCGGTTTCTTTCAGGTACGAAACAGCTTTTGTGACGGCGGCTTCGATGCTTCCGGCATAATCGACGTGATTGTCTTTGATGAGAATCATGTCGTACAGACCAAAGCGATGATTAACAGCTCCCCCAATTTTGGTAGCCATTTTCTCGCAGATGCGAAAATTAGGTGTGGTTTTACGCGTATCCAGCAACTGGGCACGGGTACCTTCCATTAGATTGACCAGCTCGCGAGTGTGGGTTGCAATACCGCTCATGCGCTGCATGCAGTTGAGTACCAACCGCTCGGCGGTCAGAATGTTGCGGGCGTTTCCACTAACCGTCAACACAATGTCGCCGGGTTTGATGGCAGCCCCATCGGGCATCAGCACATCAACGACAAAGGCGGGGTCTACTTCGGCAAAAATAGCCTGCGCCACGTCGACACCGGCCAGGATACCGGCTTCCTTCACCAGCAACCGGGCACGTTTCTGAGCATCGGCCGGAATGGTGGATAAGGAGGTATGGTCGCCATCGCCAACGTCCTCGGCCAGAGCCAACTGAATAAATTCGTGTAAGTTCATGCCCGCAAGTTATACGTTTCTTACAAACCAACTGGCTGAGAGGCTATAGGTTTTGCCGGGTTGGTGATAAAGCGTAGTAGTTCAGTTGATTAATTGGAACTCAACGCGGCTCTTAATTCATCAGGACGTATGTTTCTGGCAATGATCGTTCCGTTCGGACTAATGACCACAGAAGTCGGTAGACCTATAACATGGTACAGGCATGTACTAAGAGAACGCTTGAAAGCAGTATCCAGACCGAGTTTTTCGGGATCTTCATGTGCTAAGAATCGATTTTACAAGCTCGCCAGGCACCCAGGCAGGATAGCAATCTAATTTACTCAACTATATGGATATGTAATACCCTCTCCGTTCAAATTTGCATTCTTCCCGAATTGGTGCGAAATTTGTTATCCGCTAAGGAATTACATGAAGAAAACCCGTGTCATATACCGTTTTTCGAGCCTAATGCTGGCTACCCTGTTGCTGTTTACGGCCGTATGGGGGTATGGCAATGTAACGCCTGTTCAGCAACTGGCCGCTCAAAAAGCAGTTGCCCAACACGCTAAATCAGGTAAAGCGGATAAGTCAGCGGAGGTTCAACTCAGTGCTGCTCAGTTTGAAGCGGTTGTTACCCCAGCCATTCAGTTAGGCGAATCGGGACAGTCCGCGTTTCTATTACCAGTCCCCACGCTGGTTATCTTACTGCTGTTGAGCATTGTTCTGCTCCGGCACTTTACGCTTCCCCATTTTTATTTCTCTTATTTCAGGCACGTATTCGGGCATCATATTGCCACGAATGCACCCTGATGCGTAGCCAGGCTGGATCGCACAGCCTGCGTTTGACCGTCCGTTCCTCTTCAGCGTCAGTCTGTTGAGTCTCTTTTCAGTTTACCTATATTTTCCTAAAGCAGGCAACCGCCTGTTCTAACTAATGCAAAACAGAACCGGAATTCTTATTCTGACGGGAGTTATTACAGCCATCTGTATCTACTTCCTGTCGTTCACCTTCGTGTCGCGTAACATCAAAGCCGATGCTGAGACTTACGCGACGACCAAAGATGGTCAGGTTGACCGCAACAAAAAACAGCGTTACCTCGATTCGCTCTGGAAAGAGCCTGTCTATTTGGGCAGCACCCTGCAGGAAGTAACCGAGCGCGAACTGGGTCTGGGTCTTGACCTTCAGGGAGGTATGCACGTCGTGCTGGAAGTGTCGCCCGTTGAAATTATGCGCAGCCTGTCCGGTAACAACCGTGACCCTAAATTCAATCAGGCTTTGAAGCAGGCGCTGGAAGACCAGAAAACGAGCACCAAGCCCTTTGTAGACCTGTTTGTCAGTGCCTTCCAAAAGATTGCACCCGGTACCAAACTAGCCACCGTATTTGCTACCAGTGCCAACCGGAGCAAAATCAATTACCAGTCGACGGATACCGAAGTACAAAAGTTACTGACCAGTGAGGTGAATGATGCCACCACCCGGGCCTTCCAGATCATTCAGGCGCGGGTCGACAAGTTTGGAGTTGCCAACCCAAACATTCAGCGGTTACCCGGTTCGGGCCGGATTCAAATTGAACTACCGGGCGTTGACAATCCAGAACGTATCCGTCGCCTGCTGACGGGCGCGGCCAAACTGGAATTTACCGAAGTCTATCGCCTGAACGAACTCGCCCCGGCTATTGAAGGTATGGGGGCGTATTTGTTGCGCGAAGAAACTGTCCGCAAAGCCTCATTGAACACAACGGCTCCGGCAGCAGGAACGGCTGCCAAAGGAACGTCGAGCCTTGAGTCACAACTGGCGCAGGGTGCCAAGAAAGATTCGACAGCCGCCGGGGATACAGCAGCCGCAGCCGCGCAGGGAACTGCTCTGACGCAACTGTTTTTGCCCGTTGGCCAGGATCAACTGGGTGTTTACTTGAAAGATACAGCCCGTGCCAATGAGGTACTGAATGCTGCCGAAGTAAAAAGTCTGTTTCCGTCCGATGCCGTATTTGTCTGGGATCGGAAACCGTATAAAGCAACGGATGGTAAGGAAATTCTACCCCTGTATTTCATTAAAAAACCAGGTGGGCGTTCTCCCCTCGAAGGCGATGTAATCACTGATGCTACCAGTGATTATGATGACCGGGGTCGTCCGGAAGTGACGATGAACATGAATGCCGAAGGTGCCCGCAAATGGCGGAACCTCACGGCTGCCAATGTAAACCGGCCCGTGGCTATTCTGCTGGACAACCTGGTTTATACCGCTCCCAACGTACAGAACGAGATTCCAAACGGACGTTCGAGCATTTCGGGCAACTTCACCATTGAAGAAACCAAAGATTTAGCCAACGTGCTAAAAGCCGGTAAACTTCCTGCCCCTACCAACATTGTGGAAGAGAGTATTGTGGGTGCCACGCTGGGTTCCGAAGCCGTTAATGCCGGGGTACTATCATCTATCGTTGGTATTCTGCTGGTGCTGGCCTTTGTGGTGTTCTACTACAACCGGGCCGGTCTCATTGCCGATTTAGCGCTTGTAGTAAACCTCTTTTTCCTGTTGGGTGTCATGGCCTCGCTGGGTGCCGTACTAACCATGCCGGGTATTGCCGGTATCGTGCTCTCTATTGGTATGGCCGTGGATGCGAACGTACTTATTTTCGAGCGGATTAAAGAAGAACTGGCGGAAGGAAAAGGCTTCAAACAAGCCGTTGGGGATGGTTTCAAAAACGCGCTGTCGTCTATCATCGACTCCAACGTAACTACCTTCCTGACGGGTATCGTTTTGTTTGCCTTCGGAACGGGCTTGATTCTGGGCTTCGCTACCACGCTGATTATTGGTATCCTGACCTCTCTGTTCGCGGCTATCTTCATCACCCGCCTGATTCTGGAGTACTATATTCGGAACGGTAAAACCCTGTCTTTTTCGTCGAAATGGGCAAAAAACCTGTTCGCTGATTCCAACTTCGATTTCGTATCCCGCCGGAAACTGTACTACACCGTCTCGTCGGTTATCATTGCACTTGGTATCGTTTCGGCTATTTACAAAGGGTTTGGCTTAGGTGTCGATTTTAAAGGCGGCCGTTCGTACGTCGTTCGGTTTGAGAAAGCGGTAAGTACAGACGATGTTCGTAGTTCATTGGAGACTGTTTTGGGTGCTGCCCCCGAAGTAAAAACGTATGGTGGTACGGGTATCGGCTCTAATCAGGTGAAAGTAACGACTCCTTTCCTGATCGACGATAATACGCAGGGAGCCGACAAGCGGGCTGAATCAACGATTTATCAGGGTTTGAGCAGCATCAAAGGCAATCCAGCCCGGATTGAAAGCTCGCAGAAAGTAGGACCAACTATAGCGAATGATATTCTGACCTCTGCCATATGGTCCATCCTGCTAGCCGTAGCAGTCGTATTCGTTTACATTCTTATTCGCTTCAAGCGACTGGCGTTCGGCTATGGAGCGGTAGTGGCCATGTTCCACGACGTACTGATTATCCTGGCTATTTTCACCTTCTTCAACGGCATCCTGCCCTTCTCACTGGATGTAGACCAGGCTTTCGTGGGCGCATTGCTGACCATCATGGGTTACTCCATGAACGACACTGTGGTTGTGTTTGACCGGGTACGTGAATACCTGAATGAAAATAAAGGCCGGAGTGAAAGTATTCCGACCATTATCAACAACGCGCTGAACAGCACGCTGAGTCGTACGGCCGTAACGGGTTTCTCCACGATTCTGGTACTGCTGGTACTGTTCATCTTCGGGGGCGAAACTATCCGTGGTTTCTCGTTCGCGATGCTGATCGGTGTAATCGTGGGTACTTACTCTTCCCTGTTCGTCGCTACTCCTATTGTGGTTGATGCACTCAGCCGTGATCAGGAAAAGGGCGAAAATATGAGCGATAAGCCTGCCGTAGCTGAGAAGAAAACAGGCTTCGATGCCGTTCCGGTAGACTTTACGAGTGCCGCCCCCGCCACACCGGCTGAGTTCACGGCCAAGAAGGAGAAGAAAGACAAGAAGCCCTTAATCCGGCCTTCGCAGTCATAAAATCAGAGAGCGAATGGGTGAAAGAGTGAACGAGCGGGTGGCATTCAATATTTTTTTTCGCTCGTTCACTCTTTCACCCATTCGCTCTTTAATTTTCGTATATTTCGGCTTAAATGCCCTATAATCTTTTTCGAAGAGACACTATCACCAAACTCTATTTTGCTGCATGGAAACTAAATCAAAGCCTGTTAATACTAGTGTTATGCGCAAAAAGCCGCTTGCGGCTTATGCGGCAGACATGCAAAAAAGCGAACTAAAACGTGTTCTGACTCGATGGGGTCTCACCTCACTCGGTATCGGGGCCGTTATTGGGGGGGGCATTTTTGTACTAACGGGTATTGCCGCCAACGAATGGGCTGGACCAGCACTAGCCCTGGCGTTTGTGATTGCCGGGATAGCCTGTACGTTTGCCGCCTTGTGCTACGCCGAGTTTGCGTCTATTCTACCCGTTGAAGGCTCAGCCTATGCTTATTCGTATGGTACGGTAGGCGAGTTATTCGCCTGGCTTATTGGCTGGAACCTGATTCTGGAATATATGATGGGGGCTACTACCGTAGCAGTAAGCTGGTCGGGCTATTTTGAGAAGTTTCTGCACCTGTTCCATATTGATCCACCCCTTTGGTTGATGAACGACCCTATTACCGCTCAGGAAAAGGCGGACGTTATGCGGGCTGCGGGCCAGATAGTGCCTGAATTCAGTTTTGCCGTCAACCTGCCGGCCTTCCTGATTGTGTGGGTGGTAACGTATATCCTGGTGAAGGGGATCAAAGAAGCGGCTAGTACAAACAACCTCATTGTCATCGTGAAGGTGGCAACGGTCATCTTTGTTGTCATAGCCGGTTCTTTTTATATAGATGTGGCCAACTGGACCCCTTTTATTCCGGCTCCGGTTGTGGACGACACCGGGCAAACTCACTTCGGATTTGATGGTATTGTAACCGCTGCAGGTATCGTTTTCTTCGCCTATATCGGTTTCGATGCGGTTTCCACCCAGGCTGGTGAGGCTATCAACCCCAAGAAAGATGTTCCCTTCGCCATCATTGCCTCGCTGATTATCTGTACCGTATTGTATATCCTGGTTTCGCTGGTGCTGACGGGAATGGTTCCTTACAACCAGCTTGACCTGAAGGCCCCGGTAGCGCAGGCATTCTCTGATGTAGGCCTGACCTGGTCGGTGTACCTGATTACTATTGCAGCCATCGCGGGTCTGACCTCGGTTATGCTGGTCATGATGCTGGGACAGACCCGGATTTTCCTGGGTATGGCCAAAGACGGATTGCTACCCAGGAATCTTTTTGCGTCTATTCACCCCAAATTCAAAACGCCCTGGAAGAGTACCATTTTTGTGGGCGCAGTTGTTTCAATAGTGGCTGCTGTCACTCCCATTGATAAAGTGTCGCAGCTAACCAGCTCAGGAACCTTGTTTGCTTTTGCCATGATTTGTGGAGCGGTATGGCTACTGCGCGTTCGGGAACCAAATCTGGAACGCCCCTATCGTACCCCTGCCCTGCCGGTGATTGCCACCCTGGGAATTGTGGCGAACCTGTATCTGATGTGGAACCTGCGGACAGACACGAAACTCACCTTTTTAGTCTGGGGTATCATTGGTTTGATTGTTTACTTTCTTTACAGCCGCAAGCACAGTAACCTGAACAATCCTCAGGAGTAGCTTAATTGATTTGTATAAAACCTGTAAAACGCCCCCAACAACGTGTCGGGGGCGTTTTGTGTTTAGAGATTTTTCCGTCAGCCGTCTTTACCGCGCAAAAAAGGTAAAAATCCGTCTGTGTGACGTTAGTCACATAACAAGAGCATCGCCCACCCTACTTTTGTTGCGTAATGAGTATTCAGGAACTAATTGGTTACGCTTCGGCAGTGGTTGTGGGATTGGTTATTGGGTTGGCCGGGGGCGGAGGTTCTATATTGACCGTTCCAATCTTCGTCTACGTATTCGGCGTCCCAACCATGCTGGCCACTACTTACTCCCTGTTTGTAGTGGGGTCAACGTCGGCGATTGGATCCATTAATCATATCTGGAAAAAACGGGTAGACTTGCGGGTAACGATGGCTTTTGCCGCCCCCTCATTCCTGTCGGTTTATCTGACCCGCCGGTTTCTGGTTCCTGCCCTCCCCGACCCTCTGTTTCAATTCGCTACGTTTACGTTATCGAAGAACGATGCCATTCTGTACTTTTTCGCTTTCGTTATGGTTGTGGCTGCCCGCGCCATGATTCGCAGCGACCAGCCGGAACAGGGTGAAGCCGCTGATGGTCATCCCCGTTATGTAAGCTTGGCTCTCGATGGGCTGGCGGTAGGTTTGCTAACGGGGACAATTGGAGCCGGGGGCGGGTTTATTATCGTACCCATGCTGGTACTGCTGGCTGGGCTGCCCATTCACCGGGCCATAGCAACATCGGTGTTAATAATAGCCGTGAATTCATTCGTCGGTTTTCTGGGCGACATGCACCACACGGCTATGGACTGGAATTTTCTGTTACCCTTTACCAGTTTATCCATTGGTGGTATTTTCATTGGCATGTACCTGGCCCGCTTTATAGCCTCCGACAAATTAAGAAAAGGTTTCGGGTGGTTTGTATTGACGGTGGCAGGTTACATAATTTTTCAGGAAATATTCCACGGACATTAGTCCGTCCTTACCAACCTGGGTATACACCCAATCAATTACTATGCTAATCGAACAGATTTATACAGGCTGCCTGGCGCAGGGAGCCTACTACATTGAAAGCAACGGAGAAGCCGCTATTATCGACCCACTGCGCGAAACGGCCCCTTACATACAGAAGGCGGAGCGGTCGGGGGCAAAAATAAAGTACATTTTTGAAACCCATTTTCACGCCGATTTTGTATCGGGTCATCTGGATCTGGCCAAAGAAACGGGCGCAACCATTGTGTATGGTCCGCAGGCCAACACAGCCTATCCGGTTCATCATGCTACCGACGGCGAGCAGTTTACGGTGGGTACTCTCACCATCAGGGTGCTGCATACGCCCGGCCATACATTCGAATCGACTACTTATTTACTGATTGACGCGGCCGGGAAAGATCACGCCATTTTTACCGGTGATACGCTGTTCATTGGCGATGTAGGGCGGCCGGATTTAGCCATAAAAGGGACGCTAACCGAACGCGACCTGGCGGGTATGCTATACGACAGCCTGCAAACTAAAATCATGCCCCTGGCCGATGATGTTATCGTTTATCCGGCTCATGGCGCGGGTTCGGCCTGTGGCAAGAATATGAGTAAGGAAACGGCCGATTCGCTGGGTAATCAGAAGCGGTTCAATTATGCTTTACAGGCCAAGTCGAAAGCCGAGTTTGTCGAAAAAGTGCTGGATGGCCTGACTACCGCCCCCGCTTATTTTGCGGAGAATGCCCGGCTTAACAAAGAAGGCTACGAATCCATAAACCGGGTGATGCAGCGCGGCAGTCATGCCCTCTCGGCCGAGGCTTTCGAAGCTGCAGTGAATGAAACCGGTGCTCTGGTGCTGGACGTTCGGGAAGCCGCCGATTTTGCAAAGGGGTTTATCCCAAATGCTATTAACATTGGTCTGAATGGACAGTTTGCTCCTTGGGTAGGCGCGCTCATCCCCGATCTGAAACAACCAATTGCCCTCGTCACCCCCGAAGGGCAGGAGAGTGAAACCGTTTTGCGGCTGGCCCGTGTTGGGTATGATGCCTGTATCGGTTTTTTGGCGGGTGGCATGGCTGCCTGGAAACAGGCAGGAAAGGAAATTGATACGGTTACCTCTGTTACGGCCGACGAGTTTGCCCGGCAGCACCGGCAAAACCCGTCAATAGCCGTTGTTGACGTTCGGAAGCCCGACGAGTTTACGAGTGGCTATGTAGCCAATGCCGAAAATTTCCCTTTAGACAATCTCAACGAGTATATGGCAGAGCTGACCCACGACGAACCGCTTTATGTTCACTGTGCCGGTGGTTATCGCTCTATGATAGCCAACTCGATACTTAAGGCACGAGGTTTCGATAATGTTGTAAATGTGGAGGGTGGCATTGCTGCCATCCAAAAAACGGGGGTACCCGTACATACAAAACAATCGGTTAACCAGTAAATTCTTTTTATTGTGCTCGACTTCATCTCACAGCCCTGGCCCTGGTACGTGGCCGGTACGCTCATTGGTCTCATTGTACCCACGTTGCTTATTCTGGGCAACAAAGCCTTTGGCATTTCCTCTTCGCTGCGACACATCTGCGCGGCCTGTATACCCGCCAAACTTCCGTTTTTCGATTATGACTGGCGTAAAGAGTCCTGGAACCTGTGGTTTGTGGGTGGTATTGTTGTTGGCGGGTTCATTGGCGGTTCATTGCTGAAAAACCCGGCAGCCATGATTATTGCTCCCGATACCCTGCACAGTTTACAGGCCCTGGGTATCCGTGATTTTACCAGTGGCTTGTTGCCCACAGATATTTTCAACTGGGGAAATTTATTCACCGCCAAAGGGCTGGTCTTCTTCATTCTGGGTGGATTTCTGGTCGGTTTCGGTACCCGTTATGCGAGGGGATGCACATCGGGACATGCTATTATGGGATTGTCCAATCTGCAATGGCCTTCGCTCGTAGCCACGGTAAGTTTTATGATAGGCGGCTTCGCCATGACCCATCTGGGTATGCCTTATCTCATGCGCTGGGTGGGCCTCTAAGCCCGGAAGGTTGGTTCTTTTTTCAAAATTTTACGGTTTAAATAGCATGGTTCTTACAGGCAAATCAGAAGAGAAGATAGCTCCCGTAGCAACGCGCACTAAAGTAGCCAACTGGAAATTTGGTCTGGTGGGCGTTTTCTTCGGTATTGTATTCGTCAAAGCGGAGGTGATCTCCTGGTTTCGGATTCAGGAAATGTTCCGGCTCGATTCATTCCACATGTACGGCATTATTGGTACAGCCGTAGTAATAGGCATAATTTCCGTTTTCCTCATTAAACGACTAAATATCAAAACCTTACAGGGCGACCCCATCACTATTACGCCAAAGCAATTCAGCAAGGGGCAGATTTATGGAGGGCTAATGTTTGGGTTTGGCTGGGCCATTACGGGTGCCTGCCCAGGGCCATTATTCGCTCAGATTGGCGCGGGTTACTCCGTGGTTATCGTGTCTCTGCTAAGTGCTATTGCTGGTACATGGGTTTACGGAGCCCTTCAAAAGTACCTACCGCATTGAGGGCGAGTATGCTTCGTTGCCAGCATCTCATCCTGCCTGTTCTGTAAGCGGGCGATTTAAATCGCTCGCTTACAGAACAGGAACAATCAGGCCAAGGCCTTTTTTAAATCTCTTACTTCTCATTACTTCTTCTCCGGCATCAGCACCAGCCGAATGTAGTTTGAGCCAAAATACTGGTTAGCGGCTTCTTTTGTACTCTCTACAGTCACCTTGGCCAGCTGCGCGTCTTCGTGCAGCACCTCATCGGGCGCATCGCCGTTGTAATACTGGTTCTGGAGGTAGCCGAGCCAGAACTGGTTATCTTTCAACTGCAGTTCCGTTTCCCGGCGGGTTTCGGCTTTAAACTTAGCGATGTCGGTGGGTAAGGCTCCTTTTTGTTTGAGGTCATTAATTAACGCCTGCGTTTTGGCAATCAGTTTATCCACGTTTTCAGGGGCACAGCCAAAGTTGATGCGAAAGGTATAGCGAGGCACCGGATATTTGGCGTAAGCACCATTGGCACTCACTCCATACACGCCACTTTCCTCTTCGCGGAGCTTCTCAATCAACTTAATTTCCAGCACTTCACCCAATGCGTCCAATTGCATCGTCGTTTCCGGCGACCAGGTAATATCGCCACTATAAATCAGTTGAACAGAAGCTTTGGGGTCAAGTCCCTTATAGACCGTTTTGCTGACTTCCCCCTTTGGCGCCCGGATACCCAGGTCCTTAAATTTCTCCTTTGTATCTGTGGCAGGCAAACCGCCGAGATACTTTTCGACCAGTGGCTTCAACGTTTCCTCCTTAATGTTACCCACAAAGAAGAATGTAAAGTCACCCGCATTGGCGAAGCGCTCCTGGTAAATTTGAATGGCGCGGTCGAGGTCAATTTTATCCAGGTCGGCGGGTGTGAGGGGTTGCCGACGTGGATTATTACTCCCCAGCGTCACCGTTACCGTGTCCTGAAACACCTGCTGGGGCGTGGGTGTGTTGATACGATTTTGCAGGGCACTTCGCTGATTGGATAGAAAGCCTTTTATTACATCGGCATCTTTGCGGGGTTGTGTAAAGTAGCTGTAAATAAGCTGCATAGCTGTTTCCAGTTCCTTCGGAGCTGTACTGCCGCCAATCCCTTCGTTCAGTTCCCCCACAAAAGGATACACACTAACCTGTTTCCCCGACAGAAATTTGCCGAGTTGAATTTGGTTGTACGCCCCCGTTCCACCCATAGCGGCCAGCGTACTCGCAAACCGCGCCGATGGGAAGTCCTTCAGGTCGTACAGCGAAGAACCACCGAAGCTAGTGGCCGAAAACAGAATCTGGTCATTCTTGAAGTCCGTGGGTTTAACCACTACGTGAACACCGTTTTTAAGTGTCCACTCCGTTACACCGATGTCCTTGATTTTTTTCTCCTCCACCACGGGCAAGCCCGTTGGTACTTTTGCCAGCAGTGGGCTATCGAGCGTTTTATCGTCGTAGGCGGTCAGTCCTTTTCCCGCATCGTTTACATAGCTCAAAATCTGGGCTTCGGTTGGGAGTTTGTCCTTATCCTTCTCCGGTGCCAGGACAATCACGGCCCGGTTGTCATTATGGATAAACAGGTCGACAAGGGCGTTTACTTCGGGGAGTTTGATGCCGTCCTGCTCCCGCTTCAGGAAATCGTAGTAGAATTCGATGCTGGTGTATGGCTCCTTATCCGTGAAATTCTGAACGTACTCGTTCACGTAATTGACGGACCGGGTTTTGTTCCGTTCGCTGTACGCCTGCTCTACACTCGTCATGAACTCCTGCTTGGCACGGGCCAATTCGGTGGGGGTAAAACCAAACTGTTTAACGCGGGCATTCTCGTCCAGCACCGCTTTAATGGCTCGCTCTACGTTGCCTTCTTTCGCGATGGCAATAGACGTAAACGCATCCAGATTGCCCAGAAAATCGCTGTAGTTACTGTAGCCACCCAGAAACGGCGGGTCGGCCTGTTGGGTGAGTTCCTGAATCCGGTTGCCCAGCATGGTGTTGAACAATCCCCGTTTGATGCTCTCGCGCAGGTCGTTTAAGGTTTTCTCCTTTATTTCGGGCCGTTTATAAATTACCTGCACCACCGTGTTGGGCTGTTCGGGGTCGGTTACAATAACGACTTTGGTGTCTTTATGCGGAGGAATTTCATACTCCGTCCGGGGCTTGGGCATCTTTACAGCCGGAATCCGGCCAAACTTTTCCCGTATAATCCCCTCTACCTCGCTGATGTTGAAATCGCCCACGGCAATAACCGCCATCAGGTCGGGTCGGTACCAGTCTTTATAAAACTGCTCCAGGGTGGCCGGTTTAAACGTTGTCAGTACCTGCTCCGTACCAATGGGCAGCCGCTTTGCATATTGTGAATCGTTAAGCAGGGCCGGAAAGTACTTGTCACGCATCCGCTGACCAGCTCCACGACCCAGCCGACGCTCTTCCAGTACAACACCCCGTTCTTTGTCAATCTCCGCCGGGTCGAGCGTCGCGTTATGCGCCCAGTCTTCCAGAATCTGAAAACCCCCTTTAAATACGTTGGCCGAATCGGTTGGAACGGGCAGTTGATAAACCGTTTCGTCAAAGCCCGTGTAAGCGTTCAGGTCAGCACCAAACCGCACACCCGCCGATTGCAGAAAATTGACCAGTTCGTTTTTAGGGAAATTTTTCGTGCCATTGAACTCCATATGCTCCATGAAGTGCGCCAGCCCCTGCTGGTTGTCATTCTCCAAAACGGACCCCGCCCGAATCACCAGCCGTAGTTCGGCCCTATTTTTCGGCTCCGCATTTTTACGGATATAGTAGGTCAGTCCATTGGATAGCACCCCTACTTTCACAGCCGGGTCGAGCGGGATGGGCGTATTGAGATTAGTAGTGGCAGATGCCTTTCCAACTTTCGACGGTACTGTACTGACCGTTGCCTTACCGGGTGATTTTGCTTTGGGCGCGGGTTGCGCCAGTACAAGTACTGTACTCAATAAAAAACTTATGCTTAAAGGGAAACGTACCATCTGGTCGCCTGCGGTTTTTGTTCAACGGGTTGAAATCTGGAACAATAACGCCACAATACGCTGAATCGTTTAGCAATTGACTGAGTTAGCAATTTGAGGCTGAAAACGATTAACGTAACCAGTTTCTTACTGTTTCCACACTAACAGTATGGCAATGATGACCGATGCAATAACCGAGAACCAGCAGATGGCGACCACCCACCGAATGGGTATTTCCCACATCGGTGCGTGGAGCAAAACCGTTTCGTCGTCTGCCGCCACTTCCCCGTAAAAATTGCGGGTACAGAAATCTGCCCAGTCATCGTAGTCAACAAACTGGGCCAGGGTATCCAAAGAGTCTGGTGAAGGAACAACCGATGATTGCCAGAAATTTTGCAACGAATGAGCATCAACCCGCTGATGGGTGTAGCGAAAAACAAGATTGCTCAGGTGGGCAAAATCACGCGTTCGCCAGTGGGATGACTGCTCCCAGCGCAACACCCGTTCTATCTGCTGTTTGAGGTCGATGGTATGACGAAACATACCTTAATAATAAAACTTTTTTCCGTAACTCCGTCTCTCCTACACCACCGTCATCAACTGAACAGGGTTCATATCCTGCTTTGGCGCGTCGCAGGTTGAGCAGGCGTAGTCCGCAGGCAACTGCCCAAATGGCGTACCCGGCAGAATCCCAGCTCGTTCATCCCCATATTGTTCGTCGTAAACCGTGAAACAGTGAGGGCACTGGTGCACCGACGGGGCATTTTTGTAATCAGGTTCAATTTTTTCTGTCTCCTGACGTACCGGCTCCAGCCCTTCCTGTATCCGCCCGGCGTTGAATTTACGGCACAGGCGATGCAACTGATTAGGCAGGTGCAGTTTGAGTAAACCTTTCTCAAACAACCGATAGGTCCGGCTGTTGGGATTGAAGTTTTCAGTAAAATAAATGTCGTATAAACTGAACAGGGATACTTGTCCGATTTGTACCAAAGAGCGTTTCCGAATCAGAACGGAGCCGAATACTTCTGATTTTGGCCGTGTCTGAATACCAAAACATACCCCAAACGTTCGGGTGTCGTTTTTCGCAAAGAAGCGAATAATGTAGTTCTTCAGATTGGCCCCGTCTTCGTTTTGGTCCTCGGTTTGCCAGGCCAGTTCATTAGCCGCATGGCGCACGTTGATATTGTGTTTTCCCAGCACATACGACCACATCGCCCGGTCTTTCTCTTCGATTCCTTTAATAATGAGTGATTTCCAGGTTGTCACACACAGCTCGCCGATACGGGTTTTCAGGCACAACGCGCACACATCCAGCAGGAACGCCACCGAGAACTGCTCATCCCGCCGATAAAGTCCCAGCCACGACCGCTGCCCATACCGATTGAATCCTTCATAATAAGGCAGTGAAAATTCGGGTAGGTCAATTTCCTTTACAGCCGGTTGCGTAATAAATGTCTGTCCCGATGTAACAGCCTTATAAATCTCGGCCTCCGTTTGCTTGCCCTCATCCAGCATAGCCTCCTCAATGGCTTTGGCAAGTCGCCCAACGTCGTTGGTATAAATCAATTCGGGCCATCGGAACAAAGTATTCGTTTGTTTCGGCCGAATGTATAAATACAAAAAATGCGGTTCGGGGGAGGTGATAAAATTAAGATTACCCGTGAAAAATGGCGTAAAGCTCTGATTAAAATCGGACAGGTTTACTTTGAGTCGTGGACCGTAATCAAACTGGTCGAGCATGGTATGGTATTCGCTTTCGCGCAGCCACGCCCCCGCCCGAAACACGTCTTCCCCGCAATACGAGCTGATAACATTGGGGTAGGATTCGGTATTTACCTCATACGGCATCGACTGCTGTTTGAGGTCTTTCTCCAGAAAACGCATATCCTCATAATGCACCGTCATCAGCAATTGCTGTCGCGCGCCGAAGCGCACAGTCCGAACATGCGCGCTGTGCGCCATCGTCAGAATAGTTTGCAAAGCACCGGGTGCTACAATACCACCGGGCAAATTGACTTTTACGGTATAGTAATCGCGCATGAAAGTAAAGAGCGAAAGAGTGAAAGAGCGAGTCAATAGGGCGAATTATTCCTCTGCTGAGTATTCGCTCTTTCGCTCTTTCGCTCTTTCACTCATTAAAATAAGTATACTTCGCACTTCGGGTCGGCAGGAGCCGCAGCCGGTTCCGGCCCCCGTTTGCTGGCACAGTTGTTGAAAATCGCTGCATCCAGCCTGAATAGCCCGCTCCAGATTACCCTGCCCGACACTATTGCAGGAGCAAACCAGCTTGCCTGCTACAGGGTCCACTTTCTTGCTGGCCCGCAGCAGTTGCAATCGTTTGTCGGATAGTTCGAGTCCGCTGGCAATGAGTTCGCGAAATTCGGCAAACTCATTTTTATCACCAACCAGTACGGCACCCACCAGTTTATCCCCTTTCACAATGCACTTCTTGTAGTAGCGCTTTGCTTTGTCAATGAAGATGATTTCTTCGTAGTCATTTTTTGATGCGGCTGGCACTTCGGTAATACCCATGCTGCACAGGTGCAATCCCTCCATTTTGAGAATACTAATGGCCAGACTACCCCGGTAGGGTTCCGAAATATCGCCCGCAATGAACCGGGCAGCTACTTCGGCCTGTTGCTCAGCCGCCAGCGTGATACCCCACATCTGACCATCCCACTGGGCCACTTCGCCAGCGGCAAAAATAGCCGGATCAGAGGTTTGCAGGTAATCGTTGACTACCACCCCCCGGTTGCAAACCAGACCCGCTGCCTGGGCAAGTTCAGTATTGGGCACAGTTCCAATGGCAATAACTACCGCCTGACAGGCAATCTGTTTTCCGGAGTTTAATCGCACACCGGCAACGCGGTCCGTTCCTATGTAGGTCTGCACCTCTTCGTTGAAATAAATATCAACGCCCCGGTCAATCAGTTCCAGATACAACAACTCACTGGCCATGGGGTCGAGCTGACGTTCCATGAACCGACCTGCCCGTTGAACCACCGTAACCCGAATCCCAATCTGACGCAGGGAAGCAGCTAATTCCAGCCCCAGTAACCCCCCACCCACAATGACGGCAGCCGGCGGCTCGGCCGATGTACTGCCCGATGGATTCAGGAATGGCATCAGTGAGTCAGCATCCAGCCGGGAGCGCATGTTGAAAATACCGGGCAGGTTCGGTATGCCTTTGGGCATAAATGCCCGGCTGCCGGTACCCAGCAGAATCTTATCGTAGCAGTGCTCTACGCCTTCGGTATCCGTTACAACCTTCGCTTTCCGGTCGATGTGAGCAATCCCCACCCCTTTATGCACAATGATGCGGGCTTCGTCGAACTGGTCTTCTCGCAGTTTGACGAGCTGTTCCCACGATTGCGCTCCACTGATGTAATCGGGTAGCAATACGCGGTTGTAGAACGGAAAAATTTCCTTCGAGAATACATGCAGTTCATCTTCCACCGGCCAGGTAGTCCGGCCCGAACGCAGAGCGCGGTAGGCATTAATAAAGCCAAGTCCGGCAGACCCCGCTCCGATAATGATTATCTTCTCAACCGGCTTCCTGTACGGCGTGACTTCCACCGCCGTAAACTTAAAATCCGGTTCTTTTGAGCGCGGGTCGACCAGCGAATTTGTCAGGTTATTGGCCCGGTTCAGGTTGGCATTCAGCGCATCGCCAGACAGTTGTTTGCCCCAGTGCATCGGCAAAAAACACAGGCCGGGCCTAACATCGTCCGTCAGTTGCACTTTCACGCGCACCTCCCCTCTACGCCCCTGCACCGTTACCAGTTGTCCGTCCTGAATATCGCGGGCACGGGCGTCAACAGGGTTTAGTTGCAGAAAAGGTTGCGGGCTGTGCTGATTAAGTTTGGCCACCCGCCCCGTTTTGGTCATGGTATGCCACTGATCGCGGATACGGCCGGTGGTCAACACCAGCGGAAAGTCAGCATCGGTTGGCTCAGATGTGTTTTCATCGGGTACGGCGTGAATGTTGGCCCGCCCGTTTGCGGTGTAAAATTTGTGGTCGGTGAACAGCCGGGGGGTACCTAAAGACCCTGATCCACTTTTCTTCCTATCATCTGCCGGGAAAGGCCATTGCACCGTTCGTCTTTGCTTCAGCAGGTCATAATTCACGCCGGTTATATCAACGTTTGTACCGGCCGTCAGTTTAGCGTACTCATCGTATACTTCCGAGGGACTGGTGTAGTTGAATGAATCGCCAAAGCCCATTTTTTTGGCAAAGCGCCAGATAATTTCGGAGTCGGGCAATGCTTCGCCGGGGGCATCAATGATTTTGGGCAGGTGAGCAATCCGGCGCTCGGCATTAGTCATGGTGCCTTCTTTTTCAAGCCATGCCGCAGCGGGCAGCACCACATCGGCAAAGGGAACGGTGTCGGCCCGGCTCGACACGTCCTGTACGACCACGAAGCGGGCGTTTTTCAGGGCACTCTCAACCCTATTCACATCTGGCATACTCACCAGTGGATTGGTATTGATAATCCAGATAGCTTTCAGCGAAGCATCGCCCGATTTATCACTGGCCAGCGCATCGAACATTTCGGTAGCTGTCAGGCCGGGTTTGTCAGCAATTTTTACCGGACCGTTCCAGAAGGCTTCGACTTCGGCGCGGTGGGCCGCGTTGGTTACGTCGCGGTGAGCGGGCAGAATGTTAGCCAGACCGCCCGTTTCGCGGCCACCCATTGCATTGGGCTGCCCGGTGAGTGAGAACGGCCCATTGCCGGGTGTACCGATGCGGCCCGTAATCAGGTGCAGGTTGATGAGCGACAGGTTTTTATTGACGCCAACGGCCGACTGGTTCAGCCCCATTGTCCAAAGCGACAAAAAACCTGTTGAGGTACCAATCCAGTGAGCCGCCTGCCGAATACTTTTCGCAGAGATGCCGCACAGATCGGCGGCTTCATCGATAGTACGCAGCATCACCTGCTCCTGATAGGCCGTAAAGCCGTCGGCGTGGTTGGCAATAAAATCGAGGTCGATTACCCCGTTTTCAATCAGTAACCGGCCAATGGCATTATTCAGCACTATGTCGGTGCCGGGTCGGATGGGCAGATGCAAATCCGACGAGCGGGCGGTATCTGTCTTTCGGGGGTCGACAGTAATGATTTTAACGTGCGGGTTGGCTGCTTTGTGCGCTTCCACCCGACGCCAGAGCACGGGGTGGCACCAGGCGGGGTTTGCTCCCTGCACCAGAAAAACATCCGCTTCTTCGATGTCGTCGTAACAAACCGGCACTGAATCTTCGCCCAGCGACAGCTTATATCCCACTACTGCCGACGACATACACAGGCGGGAGTTGGTGTCGATATTGTTCGAGCCAATAAAGCCCTTTATGAGTTTGTTAACCAGATAATACTCTTCCGTGAGGCACTGTCCTGACACATAAAACGCAACGGAATTGGGCCCGTACTTCTGGATGAGTGTTCTAAAAACGGCCGCCGTACGTTCCAGTGCCGCATCCCAGCTAACCCGTTCCAGGGGCATAGACCGGTTGAGCCGCATTTGAGGATACAGCAGCCGGTCAGACTGGTCCATGACCGTATAATGCAGGTTCATCCCCTTCGAGCACAGCAGCCCCCGGTTAGAGGGGTGTTCCTTATCGCCCTCGACGGTTAACCGCCCATGCTGCTCCTGTTTGACCACGATTCCGCAACCAACACCACAATAACAACAGGTAGTTTGATGAGTCATAAGGTGTTGAATGATGAATTATAAATGATGAATGCGCTAGACTTAACTGTATGGATAATTTATCATCGCACCGGCGACCCGGTTATAATTCATCATTAAATTACGCCGTCTGCAACTCCGATTCGGCGGGTTCTATGACGACGGCTTTGTTGAAATTGACCAGGAACAGCAGCACACCCACTACGGCTACCACCCCGCCGATATACAGAAATGCCTGCCCATAACTGATGTTCTGCGACTTGAACAGGAAGCCCATCAGCATACCACCTACGTTACCACCCGCGCCCACCACACCCGAAATAACACCAACGGCTTTGGGGTTTACGAAGGGCACGATGGCATACGTACTCCCGTTCGACATTTTCAGGAACAGGGCGAAGGTCAGCATGGACGCAATGGCCAGCGGCAGACTACCCGCCTGCGCAAACAGCATAATACCTGCTCCTTCCAGCAGCAACAGGCTCGCCAGCAGTACGCCTTTACCCCGCATACCGTACTTGTTCCCTACTCTATCGGCAACGATACCACCGAGGGCACGGGCAAAAATATTCATGAAACCAAACAGCATGGCCCAGAAACCGGCTTCGGTTTGCTCCATCTTAAAATTGTCGAAGAAGTACAAAGCCGCCACGCCATCAAACGTAATTTCCATCCCGAAGCAGCAGGCATACGCCAGCGCCAGTGCCCACACGCGCATGTCGGAGCAGGCTTTCCAGAAACTGATTTGCTCACTTTTTGCCACTGTCCGGTCAATGTCGTCGTAGTTACCTGCTGGTGTGTCGGTGGTGTAACGGTAGTAGAGAAACGCCAAAACCAGCATCATTACGCCCGGCACAATCATGGCTAACCGCCAGGCTTCAGGTTTGGTATAACCAAAACCAACGATTACGGCCATGATAAGGGGCATAGCTAACTGCGTAATGCCGCCACCCAGGTTACCCCAGCCACCCGTCAGAGCATTGACGGTACCCTTGATTTTGGGCGCAAACATCATTGAGGTATGAAACTGCGTGATAACGAACGATGCCCCGATGGTGCCAATGGCCAGGCGAAACAACAGAAACGTCGTGTAATCGTGCGCCAGCCCAACCAGCATAACGGGCAAGGAACCTATCACAAGCAACGCCGTGTAGGTTTTGCGTGGGCCCCAGGTGTCGCAAAGCTTACCCACAATGAGCCGGGCAAAAATAGTAGCCGAGACGGCTGCGATAATAATGTTACCAATCTGGGGTTTGGTCAGGCCCAGGTCCTCCCGAATGGCAGGCATCAGTGGGGCCAGTCCGAACCAGCCAAAGAAACAGACAAAAAAGGCAATCCAGGTCAGGTGAAACGTTCGCATCTGAACGCCTTTCAGGCTAAACACATTGATTGATTCGAGTGGCTTATTCAATACATGCATGATTTCTCAGGTGTTTAAGGTTGTTCAAAAAATAGGTTCTTACTTTTTGGGGGCGTTAGCGGCAAAAAAATCGGGACGGATGTTAATCATCAGATAGGCCCAGGTACCTACCTTATCTTTTTGATTCATCGTGCCCTGTTTGGTGTATTCAAGCGTATTGGTGCCATTCATGATGGCGTACCCCCCTTCAACCGTTGTGAACTTATTAAGGGAATAGGTAGCCGTCAGGTCGTACTCCATGCCTAGCTTCGCAGCCAGGGGGGCACTCGGGGCAGCATCGGGCAATTTGTTGTACACGGTATTGGCCAGTGCGAAGTAGTGCGCGTCGAAACTGGTTGTCAGCCGCTTACCGGTGTATTTCACTTTTAGATAACCATCTTTCAGTCCGCCCGATGGGGAGCCGGTACCGGCATAGAAATAATCCATCAGCCCCCAGAATTTGTGAGGAGTGCCGTACAACGGGTCGAAGCGGCTGGTTTGACCGGCATTTATGGTGGCGTCATTCGTACCCGACAGCACTTCGTAACCGGGCCCAATACTCAGCGGACCACGCTGGAACATCAGGCTAGCCCCGTAGTGATAGGCTTTTTTGAGTTGAAGGCCATCCCGGTCTCTACCCCCCTGTCCGTAGGCAAACGCCTGCCACGCAATGGGTAGACTCTGACCAATCAGTCCGGTCAGCATAGCCCCGTAGGTAATGCGGGAATTGGTACCCGCCACATCGTAACGGCGGCCATATACGTAACCGTTAGTAGCGGACCCAATCGAGTCTACCCGATACTTCTGAAAGTTGTCGTTGAAGAACAGCGCCGAAAATTTCGTTTTATTGAACTTGTGCGCCAGATAAATCATGGTAAATGATTTGAACTGTTGATTTTGCCCGTTGGTACCCACGGCACTAGTCAGTACAGGTAACCCTCCTTTCGTGGCGGTTGGGATAAACCCTGCCGGTACAGCCAGCGTTACGCTTTTGGTAGAGAGAGCGGACGTGGGTACATTTCCCGGAGTGTAATACGTCCCGCTTACGCCAAAGGCATCCGTATTCTGATTAAAGCCAGTACCCAGGTCTAGCTGCCAGCCTTTGTGCTGTGCTTTCAATAGAGCCGCATCAAACCGACGGGCCTGCTGCAGCCAGTCCAGGTTACCAATCAGGCGGGAATCGTCGTACACCATTTCCTGCCGGCCAATTTTCAGCGACAGGTAGTCGATTGGCGCAAATTTCATCGTTGTATCGGCGCGGTTGATGAGCGCCACATCGGCCCATGCTTCGTGAATCATGAGCCTGTTGCCATCGGCGTTAGAGATTGTCGAGGCATCCTGCCCCCACACCCGAACATCCTGAATGGCCATGCCGAACGTAATCCGATCCCACTTGTAGCCGAATGTCAGTCGTGCCCGCTGCGAGGTAAAAGCCGCTGCGGGGCTACCCGCCACCGGTAGGTTACCAACACCATGCCGGATTTCGGTGCGGGTACGCAGCTGACCAATCAGGGAAAACTGGGCGTTAGTTTGTGGCAGCACGCCCACCATAAAGGCGCACAGGAGGGATAATTGTATGAAGTATGGTTTTTTCATTTTAGTGAGGTCATCAGGAAGTAAATAAGCGAAAGAAGACCCTGAACCGCATTTTTTGACGGGCAGGTCACTAGCAACAGGCTAGTTTCTTTATCTCAGAAGTAGTGTAGCAGGATGTGCCCCCGCACAGCATCCTCTTACCCACGCCAGCGTGGTAAAAATCAGACTGCTGGTAAATCGAGAGGCAGTTGTTGGGTGTTGAGAATCGAGCGATTCAACCGAACAGGTTACCCAACTGCTAGGAAAGCAGATTTGCTTTACGTGTTTTTTTTCATTTTCTTTGAATCGTTTGTGTTTTTCGCATAGACAAAACCCTGATTTAGCCGATCCAAAGGTGCCCCCACACCGGATCGGCTTTTTTGTTGTCCAGGGTTGGCATACGTATTAGCCAGCCAACCCTAAACGTTCACCAACCTGCCGCTACCTGTTGCATACAGGTAGCTATGTAGGACGGATGCAGCGTAACGACCTCGCCGATGATGAGCACAGCGGGTGCCCCCACACCCTGCTCTGTTACCAACTGCGGAATAGTCCAGACCTGACCAATAATGCACTGTTCATCAGGCCGTGTCCCATTTTGTACAACTGCCATTGGCAAATAACCGCGTCCGGCCTGACAGTATAGGGCACATAACTCATTTACTTTACTTAAGCCCATCAGGACCACGATGGTAGCGTTCGATTGAACAGCCAGTTTCAGGTCATCCGATAGTTCTCCGTCTCGGGTGGTACCGGTAATGACCCAAAAACTTTCGCTGACGCCCCGGCTGGTAACCGGAATTCCCTGTGATGCCGGTACGGCAATACAACTCGATACCCCCGACACTACGTTACAGGCAATCCCGAATTGACGGGCGTAGGCATTTTCTTCATAACCCCGCCCAAACACGTAGGGGTCTCCCCCCTTGAGCCGAACAACGTGTCCATGCTCCTGCGCCAACCGGACGATCAGCCGGTTTATTTCGTCCTGCGAGAAGGATACCCGTCCCGCCCGTTTGCCCACGTACATTTTCACCGCACGCTCAGGCGCAAATTCCAGTAAGGTACTATTGGCAAGGTCGTCGTATAAAACGACGTCGGCCTGCTGAAGCGTCCTGATTCCTTTTAAGGTAATCAATTCGCCGTCGCCGGGACCCGCCCCCACGAGTGTTAGCTTTGGCTGCATCTGACTTTCCCTTTAGTGCATATAGTAGTATAGTACTATTTTTAGTAAAACGCCACTAATCCGCTTTGACAGTTCAAAAGTAGAGACGAAATTTGTAAAAACAAGCCTTTCTCGAAAAAACATCTTTGTAAATAAACTTTATGCAGAATAATAAGTTAGGAAATGACATAAACACCTCTTACTTTTGACTTGTCTTTTTCGGGGGAAATAAGGCGGTTTTATTAAATTAGTACAATTATTAGTCAGGGTTTTTACAATTCTATAGTTGATTATAACTATGAACACAAACAAAAGAAGCAGTGTCGTTGTCATAGGCAATGGCATGGTTGGCTACAAGTTCTGCGAAAAACTTTTGGCCAAAGACAAAAACAGCGGGCAATTCATGCTGACAGTTTTTGGTGAAGAGCCACGGGTAGCCTACGACCGCGTTCATTTGAGTGCTTACTTCGACGGTAAAACCGCCGAAGACCTGACGATGGCCCCAATGGACTGGTACATCGACAATGGCATTCAACTGTACCTTTCCGACCCGGTTGTGGATATAGACCGGGAGCGGAAACAAATCAGGTCCCACCACGGGGTTGTTGTTCCCTACGATTACCTGATTCTGGCTACGGGGTCTGGTGCCTTTGTACCACCCCTCAGCGGTGTTGAAAAAGATGGCGTATTCGTGTACCGAACCATCGAAGACCTGGACCTGATACAGTCTCACGCGCGTAAAGCCAGAAAAGGAGCGGTATTAGGGGGTGGCTTACTCGGTCTCGAAGCTGCCAAAGCGCTCCTCGATTTAGGGCTGGAAGAAGCTCACGTAGTTGAATTTGCCCCCCGCCTGATGCCCCGCCAACTAGATGATGCCGGTTCGAGCGTTCTACAGCGTCAGCTCGAATCCCTGGGTTTACACATCCACCTGTCAAAAAGCACGCAGGAAATCACCGGCGACGATACCATAACGGGTATGCAGTTCAACGATGGCTCCCACCTGGACGTGGATATGCTGGTGATTTCTGCCGGTATCCGTCCCCGAGATGAACTAGCCAAATTATCGGGTCTGGAAACGCACCCGCGTGGCGGTATTGTAGTAGATAACTTCCTGCAAACATCCGACCCATCCATTTTTGCCATTGGCGAATGCGCCGTTGTCCACCACATGATTTATGGGCTGGTAGCACCCGGCTACGAGATGGCAGAGGTAGTAGCCGCCCGGATGATGGGCGACGACAAGGAGTTTAAGCCCTACGATATGTCGACCAAGCTAAAACTGATTGGCACCGATGTTGGCTCTTTTGGAGACCCGTTTGCTGCTGAACCGGAGTGCCGGACGGTTGTTTACGAGAACAGGGCGAAGGGTATTTATAAGCGCATCAACGTATCGGCAGACGGCAAAGAGTTGCTGGGTGGCATTCTCGTGGGCGATGCTGACCAGTACAACATGCTGCTTCAGACCTGCAAGAACAAAACCATCCTGCCACCCGATGCCGAAGACCTGATTCTGGGTTCGCGCGGGGGTGAGGAAGCAGGTGCGGGCGTTATGAGTTTGCCCGACGATGCGCTTATCTGCTCCTGCGAAGCCATTACGAAAGCCATGCTCTGCCACGAAATTGGGGAAAATGGCAACGATACCATCGACCTGCTTAAAAAGGCAACCAAAGCCTGCACGGGTTGCGGAGGCTGCACGCCTATGGTGAAAGACATTATTCAGGGGGTGCAGAAAGCAAAAGGTGTGTATGTACGGAACATCCTCTGCGAACATTTCGATTTTACGCGGCAGGAATTATTCGATCTGGTGAAGATCAATGGCCTGAAGACCTACACATCCGTGCTGAACACGTTTGGTAAAGGGGATGGATGCGAAGTTTGTAAACCAGCCACTGCGTCTATTCTGGCAAGTTTGTGGAACGAGAATATCCTGGCGAAAGACCGGGCTCCTATTCAGGACTCCAACGACCGTTTTCTGGCGAACATACAGCGGGGTGGTACGTATTCGGTAATGCCCCGCGTAGCCGGTGGCGAAATCTCGCCCGAAAAGCTCATCGTTCTGGGTCAGGTGGCGCAGAAATACGGTCTTTACACCAAAATTACGGGTGGGCAGCGCATCGACCTGTTCGGTGCTCACGTTGGCGATTTACCAAAAATATGGGAAGAGTTGATTGTGGCCGGTTTTGAGAGTGGTCATGCCTATGGTAAATCGCTGCGCACCGTAAAAAGCTGCGTGGGCACTACCTGGTGCCGGTACGGGGTTCAGGACTCCGTTACGTTTGCCATCGAACTGGAAAACCGGTACAAAGGACTCCGGTCTCCCCATAAGCTCAAGTCCGGCGTGTCGGGTTGTACCCGGGAATGTGCCGAGGCACAAAGCAAGGATTTCGGCCTTATCGCCACCGACAAAGGCTGGAATATATACGTATGCGGCAACGGGGGTACCAAACCGCAGCACGCCCAGCTCCTGGCTTCTGACGTAGACAAGGAAACCGCTGTCAACTTACTTGACCGGTTCCTGATGTTCTACGTAAAAACGGCTGACCCACTCGCCCGCACGGCCACCTGGCTAAACAAAATGGAAGGCGGAATGACCTACCTAAAAGCCGTTGTTGTCGATGACGTACTGGGCATTGGAGCCGAACTGGAACGCGAAATGCAACTCATCGTGGACACCTACGCCTGCGAGTGGAAAGAAGTGGTTGAGAATCCTGAACTCCGCAAGCGGTTCTCCCACTTTGTCAATGAGCCGGAAGTGAAAGACCCCACTGTGCAGTTTGAACCCCTGCGCGACCAGGTAAAAGCCAAAGAGTGGGCATAAATGCTTCCAGTCATCTCCCGTAAATCAATCAAACAGGGTATCGGGCTGGCACTCGATACCCCCATAAACGTATCGAAGCAATGGACGTAATAGCGATAAACAAAGACAAATATACCTGGCAGGCAGCCTGCACGGTCGACAGTATTCCTGAAGATGGCGGTGCTTGCGTGCTGCTCAACGGGCAACAGATTGCTATCTTTAATTTCACCCGCCGGGGCGAATGGTATGCTACCACCAATGAATGTCCGCACCGCCAGCAAATGGCGCTATCGCGGGGTATGATTGGCAGCCTGGGTAACGAACCGAAGGTAGCCTGTCCGTTTCACAAAAAGACATTCTCGCTCAAAACCGGGGAGTGCCTTAATGATGAGGGCTACCAGATTGCCACGTTTCCCATTAAAGTGGAGGACGGCGTAGTGTATGTAGGCGTTTGAACACGTCCATCGTTTTTGGCTTACGGTTTCTGATTACGCAATAAACTATGAACCAACTTAGTAGCGAACCTACCGAATACTTCGCGCAGCCAGAAACCGTAAGCCGGATACCGGAGGACGGCCCTTTCAGGAATCAGCTTGATCAGCAGGTAGCCAATCGACTAACCCGATTTTACGTTATCGCGCTCACGCTTCTGGCGGTGTTATCGATAAGCGGTCTTCTGTTTATCCGGCAAACACTCAGCACCCACTACGACGATGGGCGGGTTGTCAACGTAGCGGGGCTGCAACGGATGCTCAGTCAGCGGCTGACCAAACTAGCCTTACTGCGAACCCAGGGCCTGACTACAGCCGACACTGTTTCGTTCGACTCACTACTGGGCGCCTGGGCCTTAAATCATAGCCAGTTACGAAACGGCGTGCTGCGAATGGAGAAAAACTATACCGTTCGGAAAAGTCCTCAACTGGAGCAAATGTTTACCCGGATTGAGCCAGTGTTTCAGTCGATGTACCAACGTTTCAGCCAGATAAACAACCCGGATACGACACCAACTAATCGGGAAGCGGCTCTTGCAGTCATTCTTCGGGACGAGGTGGCTTTTCTTGGACAGATGAACAACATCGTTTTTCAGTTCGATACCGAAAGTTTTGGCCGCGTAAAACAACTGGAGCGTATCGAATGGGTATTGGCCATCGCTACCCTGCTCACCCTGCTTATTGAGGGTCTGTTTGTATTCCGGCCCGTTGTTACGCACACTAAAAAGGTTATCAACCGACTGGCCAGGTCCGAAATGTCCCTGCAACTAGCCAACAATCGGCTGGAAATTACCAATCGGGAGGTACGGGCCGCCAATGAAAACCTTGCCTTTACGAATCGTAAACTGGTAGAAACCCAGCAGGAACTGATTCGAACAACGGAAGAAAAATACCAGTTGAAACTGTCCGAAGAAACCATCCGGTCGGCAGCCCTGCTGGAGGGGCAGGAAGAAGAACGACGGCGCTTTGCCCGCGAACTGCACGACGGCATCGGCCAGATGCTGACCGGTGTAAAACTTCACGCCGAAAAACTGAAATCCTCCGTAACCCTGGATGACGATAAGCAACGGCAGCGGTTTGCTGAACTCTGCAACCTGATTGCCGACATTATCCACACTACCCGGCAGGTTTCCTACAATTTGATGCCCTCTACCCTGAGCGATTTCGGGCTAGGCCCCACGCTGCAACTGCTGGCTCAGCAAACAGGACGTTCGTCGGGAATCGATATACTCTTTACCGGAACCCGTGACGGAAATAGACTCAGTCCGGCAACGGAAATTGGGTTGTATCGCATCGCACAGGAAGCTCTGCATAATGCCATAAAATACGCAGCCGCCCGAACAATATGCATCAATTTGTTACAGGATAGCTATAAATTAGTGCTTTCGGTTGAAGACGACGGTAAAGGGTTTACCTTACAGGATGATCGCCAGAAAGAAAAACCCGTATTAATCGTAAATGGTCTCGATAATATGCGTACAAGGTCCAAGTTGCTCAATGGTGATTTTACCATCCGGTCAAAGCCCAAGAAAGGGACACTTGTTCAGGTAAGCATCGATTTATCAGCCAACACGCACTAGCTATGCCGATACAAATTCTAATTGCCGATGACCATTCTGTGGTCAGAAAAGGGATTCGGACTTTATTGGAAGATGAAGTTGATATGCAAATTGTGGGCGAAGCCTCGGATGGCGACGAAGCGATTGCGTTCCTTTTGGAAACGATACCCGATGTATTACTATTGGACATTACCATGCCCCGGATGTCGGGAATCGAGGTACTGAAAGTTATTTCCCAGCAGTATCCCAGGGTACGAACGCTGATGTTCAGTATGCACAGCAACCCGGAGTATATCCTGAAAGCCGTTCAGCATGGGGCAGCCGGGTACTTGCTGAAAGATAGTGGCCACGAAGAAATATTACGGGCCGTTCGCACCGTGGTTAAAGGAGATCTGTACTACCCACCCAATGCGTCGTCGGTCATTATCCAGCACCTGGTGTTGCCAAACAACGTTCTGCGGAAAGAAGATAAAGCATCTCCTAACAAAAAGGCGTCTATCTGGAATAAAATAACCTCCCGTGAAGCTCAGATTCTGACCTGCCTGATCGACGGCATGAGCAGCCCCGAAATTGGCGAGCGTTTTGGGATAAGTCCCAATACGGTAGCCAACCAGCGGGCCAGTATTCTCCGCAAAGCCGGCGTAAAAACCACCGTCGACCTGATCAGGCAGGCGCTGGAAGAAAAAAGAGTGGAAAATTAACGGCAGTCTATACCTTGATAATCACTTTTTTCCGGTACATCCACCACAAAATTATAAACCAGATACCCACAAACGTTAAGGCGCCGGCGAGTGACGCATTTTTAGGATCGGCAAACGGAGGAGCAATGAATGTGCGGAAAAGGTACTGCTGCAACCCCACTTCGGTGCCATCTGGTCTGGTTACGTGAATCAGGTTCATCATACGCGGAATCAGCCCCGACAAAAAGAAAACGGTGATGGCGTTCACACCAAATGCCACAATCGGCAGTACGCCCCGCTTCCGGTTTTTCACGTCAATCAGCCAGTAGCACAAAGCCAGCCCAATCATAGCCAGGCCGCCAGCCAGCAACACGTACGAACTGGTCCAGAGGGCTTTATTGATGGGAAAGAAGCCGCCCCACAGCAGCCCGCCCAGGGTGGTTAGGCAACCCGCCGTAAAAAGCCCGGCTGCCTTCTCCATTACTACGCGGTTACTGCGCAGCCAGGCACCGGTCAATAGACCCAACAAACCGGTACCAATAGCCGGCAGAGTACTCAACAACCCTTCCGGGTCCCACACTTTGGCGGGTTTGTAGACGTGGGCAGGTGTCAGAATAACCCGGTCGAACCAGGCCGCCAGATTACTTTCGGGTTCCATATTGGCATAACCTACTCCGGGCACGGGAACAACCGTTAACAGGAACCAATAGCTAAACAGTATGCCGACAAGCAGGTACAGTTGCTGGCGTGGAGTAGTTTTCAGAAAAATAAGGGAACAGGCAAGATACACCAGGGCAATTCGCTGCAACACGCCCATAATCCGAACCGTAATAAGATCGAACTTCGGGAAAAAACTCAGGAAAAACCCCAACATAAACAACGTAATACTCCGTTTCACAATCTTGCCGATCACCCCTTTTTGCGCGTCATTCCGGCCTAAAGCAAAGGTGATGGATACGCCAACAATGAACAGGAAGAAGGGGAATATTAAGTCGGTAGGCGTCCAGCCGTTCCAGGGAGCGTGTTCGAGTGGCGCGTAGATATGCCCCCAGTCCCCCGGATTATTAACCAGAATCATAGCCGCCACCGTCAGACCCCGAAAGAAATCGAGCGAGAGCAAACGATCAGATTGGTGCTCGTTTGGTAAGGTGATAGCAGGGCTGCTCGAAACGGAAGGTTGCATAATGGCCAAAAAGGTTTCCCGAAGATACAAACAATAAAAGAATGGAATCAACTGAACACCCTTGCCAGTTTCTTTTCCAAATCCTTTTCCAGTTGCAATAAGCCTTCGGCATTGGGCAGATAGGTCAAGGCCCGGTGGTGCCGTAAATCGAATGGAATATCACCTACCGACTGCGTGATGGGAATAACCAGTTTGCCCAGCGTATGCGCCACGCCCGTTTCATAGAAAACATTCGGGTTGCGGTCGGTGAAGTCGGTGATGACAGCCCTCGATGTGAAAATTAAATCGAACACATCCTGAATCAGAATACTGTTATCCCAGATATCATCGGCCCGTTTACAGTCGATGCCTAATGTGGCACATACATTCCGGATGGCAGTATACGTACCGGAGAATTTACCGTCAAAAGGCATCATCACCGACAGCCGGTTCGGTTGAACTGGCTTATCAGGAATACGAAACACATCAGGAGCAAACGTGATAACCTGCTCTGGCGGATGTGCTTGAACGGTCGACACAAAGGCCGAAGCCACCGGCACAAGCTGTTTCATCCCCACTTTCCGTCCCTCCACGTACCGCTCTATTTCGGATAGATTGATGGTGCCATCGGCAATGAGTTTCGACAGCACCTGCAAGCTGTTACCGTCGTAGTCGTCGTCGCGGAAATCCAGGCTACGCAGCAGGCGGGGATGGTCTTCAATCAGGTCGACGTTGTCCGTCAGGTAAGCGACCCGAAACCAGTCGGCTTTAGTAAAATGTGCCCTGACAAATTCGTGGAGTGCAAAAAGCCGGGCCGTTCGTTGTTTTGTTTCTTTAGTCATAACGCCGTTGAATGGTAACTTTTATAATATAACTATAATATAAAATACAAGTATAGCATTTTTATGTATTACAAAACAACAGTACCACAGACTCCAGTCTGTTTTTATTCACGCTAAGGTTGTTCAATGGATAGAATGAAGTTTATAGTACCCCTATCGGTACTTCTCACTCAAATAGGAGTGGGGCCACGCCTGCCAGTCGGTAACGAGCCCGGCTTTTACGGGGTTTCGCAGAACGTAATTGACAATTCAGTTTAGTTCGTCGGCATTCCGTACGTAGTGGTCGTAGCTTTCAGGTTGCCAAAACGAACCGGCCCGATTCAGTAGCCGGTTAGCCAGCAACGCTGAACCACCTTTTATACGCTTAATAGCGGTGTACAATGACTTGTAATTTTGCTCGTTGATTACATCGTCAGCATTTATGGTATCTAACTGAAAAGATAGATTAACTACCATATGTACATGGTTTGACATTACACAATAAGCCAAGAGTTCGTAGTAATATGTGTCGTACTGGTGCAGTTTGGTTTTGAGAATCCCGGCTCTTTCGGGAAGTTTCAACCAGTCAGGTCCGAACTGGCTGGTGTCTAGAAAGTAGTCGACCCGGGCAAAATATCGTTTATGTTCTGCGTAACGTTCATCGGTACCTCTGCCCTGGTCCCCTATTCGGTGCAAAGCCAGTCGCTTTTCTTCCTGTAACCGGTTCAACACTTCTTTCGGGATAGCTCCCTTCAAATTGAACGTCACAAAAAACAAGCCCCAATATGTTGCCAATGCGGCAGGTTGCGATAGTACTCCGTAATAAGCATGAAGGTACCACAGACTTCAGTCTGCTCCTGCTTCGACAAACCCCGTTTGTTATACAAGTCGGCGGTGTCGCGGTTGCGGTATTTGGCGCGTTGCCGGAATTTGCGGGAGTCGGTGCCCTGATATGGCCGGTCCGTCAAATCAACCCGGTTAGCCATCCCTACCAATGTGCTGCTGGAAATTTCGTGACCACGTAACGGTGCTGTTCGCGTCAAGGGATTTGGCTAATTAAATCGATAATGATAGATTTGATTAGTCACAAGCTTATCATAATGTTAGATCATACAACAGCAAAAATGACTCGTTTGCCAATTGATGATAGCGATCAAGAGCTAATTCGACAGGCTCGGGATCTAATTACACTTCGGTATAAACCTGACGTTCATGCTGTCAGCTCAGTACTTAGAACTAAATCAGGGAAGGTCTTCGAAGGTATTCACTTAGAAGCTTACATTGGCCGAATTGCCGTTTGCGCAGAAGCAGTTACAATTGGAATAGCTGCTACACAGGGGGATAGTGATATAGAGTCAATTGTAGCCGTTTACCACACAGGAAAGATAGTGGCTCCTTGTGGCATGTGTCGAGAATTAATTTCTGACTATGCTTCTGATACCCTAGTGATTTTGGAAGATAGTGCAGGTATTTTCAAGACCCCAGTACTTGATCTGTTACCAATCAAGTATGAGAGAGAATAAAACTATTTTCAGAAGTAGACATAGCGCTTACTTAAATCGATCTTTTCTTGAAAAGATCGAATAACATAATTGGAGTTACAAAACGACTATCCAAAAAGCACAACGCCCGGCTCTCTTACATGAGTGGCCGGGCGTTGTACTTTTGACAGAAATCAGTTTAGAACCGCCAGCGCACGAAGGCTTCCATGGCTTCGTATTCAGCTAAACCCAATTTGTTGTATAGTTCAGCCGTGTCACGGTTGCGGTCTTCGGCGCGTTGCCAGAACTCGCGGGAGTCGGTGCCCTGATACACCACGCCATCTTTCTGCGACTGGTGTTTGAAGATACCCAGCCGCTTTTTCATCACCTGGTCGGGCGACATAGGTACGGCCATTTCAATTTCGTGAATATCCCACTCGGCCCAGGCTCCGCGATACAGCCATACCCAGCAGTCTTTCATGAACGATTCGTCCTTCAGTCGACGCACGGCTTCCAGTACAGCGTCCAGACACACTTTATGGGTGCCGTGTGGGTCAGCAAGGTCACCGGCGGCATAGATTTGATGAGGCTTTACCTCTGCAATCAGTGCCATGGTGATTTTAACATCTTCCTCGCTCAGCGGCTTTTTCGCGACCGTGCCTGTTTCATAAAAAGGCATGTTCATGAAGTGCGCCTGTTCTACCGGAATACCCACGAAGCGGCAGGTCGATTTAGCTTCGCCCATCCGAATCAACCCCTTCACATACCGTACTTCGGCCGTATCCATTTCGGTATCCCCTTTATTGCGGAGCGATGCAGCGGCATCCTGAAAAATTCGGGTAGCTTCGGGACTTTTGATGTCAAACTTCGTATTGAAGTCTACTACGTAGTCGGCAAAACGCAGGGCTTCATCATCCGCTACGGCAATGTTGCCCGATGTCTGGTAACCGATGTGTACCTCATGTCCTTGGTCAACAAGGCGCTGGAAGGTCCCCCCCATCGAAATAATATCATCGTCGGGGTGGGGGCTGAAAATCAGGCAGCGTTTGTGGGCAGGCAGCGCACGTTCGGGCCGGTTGGCATCATCGGCGTCAGGCTTGCCGCCCGGCCAGCCGGTAATGGTATGCTGAAGCTGGTTGAATACGTCGATGTTGATATCATAGGCCTGCCCATATTGTGCCAGCAGGTCACTCATTCCGTTATCGTTGTAATCGCGGTCGGTAAGTTTCAGGATTGGCTTGCTGAGGGTCAAGGACAGATGCGTGACCGCCTTTTTCTTCATCCGATTGTCCCACACCACGGAATCCACCAGCCAGGGTGTTTTCATGCGGGTTAACTCAGACGCAGCCGCTTCATCAATCACAAACAGCGCGTTTGGGTGGGTTTGCAGGTAAGAAGCCGGATTCAGTTCGGTTACCAATCCCTCTACAGCACCCTTAATAACGGGCGCTTTACGTTCTCCCCAAGCCAGTAACACCACCCGTCGGGCACCCAGAATACTCGACACCCCCATCGTAATGGCCTTACGGGGTGTTTTGGGTAATCCCCCAAAGTCAACCGAAGCAGCCGCCCGCGTAGAGTTATCCAGCATCATCAGGCGGGTGTGCGAGTTGATAAGCGACCCCGGTTCGTTGAAACCGATATGGCCGTTACCCCCGATACCGAGCAGCTGAAAATCGAGACCACCGGCGGCTTCAATTTCAGCCTCGTACTTTTTAGTAAACTCACTTACCTTTTCTGGGCGGAGTGTACCGTCGGGCACATGGTAATTGTCCTTCGGAATATCGACGTGGTCGAACAGTTGTTCCCGCATAAACCGCCAGTAACTCTGCAACGAGTTAGGCTCCATGGGGTAGTATTCGTCCAGGTTGAACGATACAACGTTGTGGAAACTCAGGCCCTCTTCGCGGTGCATCCGAATCAATTCAGCGTAGACTGTTTTGGGCGATGAGCCGGTAGCAAGACCCAGAATACAGGGTTTACCTTCGCCTTGTTTCTGACGAATCAGGCTGGCGATTTCCTGCGCTACGGCCCGGGAGGCATCTTTAGCGTCGGCGTAGATATGCGTCGGAATTTTTTCGTACGTAATGGCCGACTGAATGGGACCACCGGTAGGCATTTCGCCCGCCGGTGCTATACCGTTCGGGTTTTCGAGTGCGGGAGACTCCGTTATCATGATACGTTAGGCGGAGAAAAGATATGACTACACAAAGGTCTGAAAAAAATCAGGTAGTTTCCAGCGATTTGGCCAAAAGGGCTATATATTTTTAAAATTTTTTATTAATTGACCCATACAGAACTGGTTCCTGCTTCCATGGTCCGGAAACGCATAAAATCGCTTTGACAGTCCGGAAAGTCGCGTTCACCCACGGGCCATTCTATCAGCCACTACGGCTGTTTCTAATGAGGTCAGGCCATTGGCTTCCGTAATGATCCGGTGCGTTTCGGGATAATGGATGGCGGCTGACTGATCGCGGAACATGAGCCGGAGCAGTTCGCTGTAAATGTGCTGTTTCTCGTTGCCGAAGCCGAATTTAAGTTCAATCTGCTGGTAGGCCTCGAACGTTTTATGCCGTCCGCGCAGGGTACGGTCTTTCCCACCAATGTTGGCCGTTACGTTGAGTTGGGCACCCGGAAACAAATCCATCAGGGCACGGGTCGTTTCCTCGTCCGCTACGCAGCGCATCACCATCCGGGTGGGCACCCATTCATACAGGGTGATGTCGCCCCGCTCAAAGAGCAGCCGCATTTCCTGCCGGTCCATACGCCCGGTTTGGGTGAAACCATGATAAAAGTTAACCAATTTTTTGCCGGTTGCTTCATCACCGTATTCCACCGTAGCCTGAACCTGATCCTCTATATCGGCGGAATTTGGGCGCTTTAAAATTCGTGAAGCAATTACTTTTCCGTCGCCCAGCCAACCGGCAAACATGTCGAAGAAATGAACCCCGTGCTCGATAAAAATACCGCCCGATTTCTCCCGGTCCCAGAACCAGTGTTCAGGCGACAAGCCCTCGTCGCCAGCGTAGTTTTCGAAGTAGCCATGCAGGAACTCCCCCAATAAATTTTTATCAATCAGGTGCTTCACCCGGGCGAACATCGGGTTGTACCGCTGCATGAGGTTGGTTACCATCAGCAGGCCTTTTTGCTTTGCCAAGGCCAGCATCTCTTCACCCTGTTCGGGGTTCATGGCCAGGGGCTTTTCACAGATAACGTGCTTACCGGCATTCAGGGCCAGCATGGACTGTTCGTAATGTAGAAACGGTGGGGTAGCAATGTAAATCAGGTCCACATCCGGGTGACTCACCAGTTCCTCCAGGCTACCTAACTGCTCCGCGCCAAACCGTTTGGCGACGGCAATCGCTTCTTCGCGCTTTGAGCCAGCAATGGCCACCAGGTTCGTGTGGGGCACCTGTAAAAACTGCTGAACGGCAAACAGACCGAAGCCTCCCATACCGATAACACCGATACCAATTTCGCGTACATCTGCCGCGTCTGTATTTGTCATATTCCAGGTTGTATACAGCAAATCAACCATTTACAGGTCTCTTATGTTGGAAAAAAACTATTTCTCCGGTAATTTAGCCATCCGCAGGTGTAGCCTGCTTAACGACGTAACCAGCAAGATTTTTTACCGCTATTATGGCATCCTTTAAATTGACCATTAATAATCAGCCGCACACGGTGGACGTTGAGCCAACGATGCCGCTACTGTGGGCCATCCGCGACGTAGTCGGGCTGACCGGCACCAAGTTTGGCTGTGGTATTGCCCAATGTGGAGCCTGTACGGTACACCTGGATGGAAACCCCATCCGGTCCTGTAGCTACCCCGTATCGGCAGCGGCAGGGCATAAGATTACGACGATTGAAGGTATTTCTAAAAATGCCGACCACCCGGTGCAGAAAGCCTGGGTTGAGCATCAGGTGCCCCAATGTGGCTATTGCCAATCGGGGCAAATCATGTCGGCGGTAGCTTTACTGAAGCAGACGCCTAAACCAACCGATGCCGATATCGATACCGCCATGCAGGGGAATATATGCCGGTGTGGTACCTACAATCGTGTTCGTGCCGCTATTCATACGGCTTCGGGCGAGATGGCCAGTCTTCCTAAATCAACCCCTAAAGTCGGTAAGCGATGAGCCAGAAACCAACCCAACCAAACGCATCCCGCCGGGATTTCCTGAAGGCGGCTGGTCTGACCGGAGCTGTTTTTGCCCTTGGCTGTACTACCAACGATGTTCATGCCAGCCCGGTACTGAACCTGAGCGCTTTACCCGAATCGGTAGAGCTGACGCCATATATCCTGATTGAGAAGTCGGGCAAAATTACCATCATGAACCCCCGTCCCGAAATTGGACAGGGCACCTTTCAGTCTATTCCAGCCCTTATTGCCGAAGAACTGAACATTTCACTCGACAAAGTAACCATCCGGCAGACCGGGGGCGAAACCAAGTTTGGGGATATGTGGTCGCAGGCCGTAGGCGGTAGTGGCTCCGTTCGGGGTGGCTATCTGCCCATGCGTAAGGTGGGGGCATCCGCCCGCGAAATGCTCATTAAAGCCGCCAGCGACCAGTGGAACGTACCCGTTGCCGAGTGTACTGCCGAAAACGCAACCGTCATCCACAAACCGTCCGGTAAAAAGCTTTCGTACGGCGAATTGGCCGGAACAGCGGCAAAACTCCCGGTTCCCAAAGAACCTAAACTAAAAGACCCGGCACAGTTTACCATCCTGGGTAAGCCAATGCCCCGCCCCGATGTACCACTCAAAGTAACTGGTCAGGCGATGTTTGGTATTGATTCCCGGGTTCCGAATATGGTGTATGCGTCCATTGAACGCAGTCCCATTCTGGGAAGTAAGCTGTCTGGTTTCGATGCGGCTCAGGCGTTGAAAATCAAGGGGGTGAAGCAGGCGGTGAAAGTGGAGCGCGTCGTGGGCAAAAACCGCTACGAAGGGGTTGCCATCATTGCGGACAACTACTGGGCTGCGCTGCAAGGTCGCAAAGCCCTCAAGGTTACGTGGGACCATCAGGGTCACGACACCTTCAACACGGCCAACTTTGAAAAACAGTTGCGTGATCTGGCCAAATCAGAGGGCGTCATCGGGCACAATACGGGCGACTTTGACAAGTCATTTGCCGAGAGTCCAAATCAACTAGAGGCTTTCTACGAGACGCCTATGCTGAGTCACTCTACTATGGAGCCGATGAATGCCCTGGCGCATTATCAGACTGACGGAAAAGTAACGCTGTGGCTATCCACGCAGGGTGGAGACCTGGCCCGGCAGGAAGTAGCGAAGGTACTGGCCATTCCGGTCGATGACGTAACCGTGCATGTGCAGTTTAACGGCGGTGGTTTCGGCCGGCGGATTACGCAGGATTTTGCCAGCGAAGCAGCAACGCTCTCCAAAACGATTGGCAAACCCGTAAAGGTTATCTGGACGCGGGAAGACGATACGCAGCTTGGCCCTTTCCGTCCCATGACGTTTTCGGCCATGCGGGGTGCCCTGTCGGCTGACGGGAAAGCAGTTGCCCTGCAACACAAAGTCATTGCCCCGTCTATCGACGCGACAATGAACGAAACGTATGATAAGACCAAGCCCGACGGCACCATGCTGGAGGGCACCAACGAACAGAAATACGACATTCCGAATCTGAACACCCGGTATGTTCACGCGGATATTCACATCCCGCTTACCTACTGGCGGTCGGTGACAAGCTCGACGCTAGCCTTCGCCCACGAGTGCTTTCTGGACGAAATGGCGCACAAAGCGGGGCAGGACCCAATGGCGTTCCGGCTTGCGATGCTGACGAACGGTTCCGATACGAAACGTGTACTGGAAAAGTTGAAAGAAGTATCAGGCTGGGATAAGCCACTTCCGGCAGGAAAAGGGCGTGGCGTAGCGCAATGGGACTTTTTCGCCGGGCTGGCGGGTCAGGTGGTGGAAGTGTCGAAGACTAAAGACGGCGGTATTTCCGTCGATAAAGTGTACTGCGTTATCGACCTCGGTACGGTGGTAAACCCCGATACGGTGAAGGCACAGGTGGAAGGTTCGGTAGCGATGGCCCTCACAGCTGCGCTGAAAGACGGCATCACGTTTGAAAATGGACAGGCCGTACAAGCCAACTTCGACAAGAACCGGATGTTGCGCATTAACGAGATGCCCGAAGTAGAGGTACACATTCTGGCCGAAGGCGGACCAACCATTAAAGGGGTTGGCGAACCGGGTTTACCACCCCTGGCGCCAGCATTAGCGAACGCTGTTTTTGCCGCCACGGGCAAGCGCATCCGTCGGCTGCCGTTCGATCTGGAAAAGGTATAGGCTGGTTTAGCGCATGACTATTGCAACCATTATCCTGGCCGCCGGTAGTTCCAGCCGTCTCGGAGAGCCCAAACAACTACTCACGAATAACGGAAAAACATTGGTTCGCCAAATAACCGAAACGGCCCTGTCTCTCCAGGCAGGGCCGGTTATTGTTGTACTGGGTGCCAATCAGGCGCGTATACAGGCGGAACTGGCGGATTTACCGATTCAGCTGGTTCATAACCCAGACTGGCCGGAAGGCATGGCTTCGTCATTACAGACAGGGCTGAACTGCATAACCGACCAGCCCATTGACAGTTTTCTGGTGCTGCTCACCGACCAGCCCTTTGTGACCCCCTCCCTGCTACAGCAACTCATTGATACCCGTCAGAAAACGAATCGGGGTATTATAGCGTGCCAGTATGGAGAAGCTGATTTTCTGGGCGTACCAGCCCTGTTTGATATCCAGTATCGGGCAGCATTCATGCAGCTATCGGGTGATGTGGGGGCCCGTAAGCTCATAAAACAGCACGTAAATGACTGTGCAGCGATACTGTTCCCCCTGGCTACCGTTGATTTGGATACGAAGCAGGATGTAGAAAACTGGCAATCCTCCCGTTCCTCCTTACCTTTGTAGCAGAAATGGCCAGACTTTTAGCAATCGACTATGGTGCCAAGCGTACCGGCATCGCCGTAACAGACCCGTTGCAGTTGATTGCATCGGGTCTGGAAACGGTGCCGTCGCACGAAGTGCTGAAATTCCTGAAAACTTATATCGTTCGGGAGCCGGTCGATGCGTTTATCGTTGGATTGCCAAAGGGGCTGGATGGGCTGGATACCGACAATACGCCCAGGGTAAGGAAGTTTGTGACACACCTGCAAAATGCCCTGCCTGATATCCCTGTTCACTGGCACGACGAACGGTTCACGTCCGTCATGGCCCTTCAGGCAATGATTTCGAACGGCAGTACCAAAAAAGACCGTCGCCAGAAAGGGAACATCGATAAAATTAGCGCGGCCATTATTCTACAGTCATTCATGGAAAGCAAAAAGAGTTATGAATGATAAATGATGAATTATGAATGATAAATAACTATCGCGGTGAACAATTTATCATTCATAATTCATCATTTATCATTCATAACTCATCATTCAACTTATGATTCTCCCTATCGTTGCTTATGGTGACCCGATTCTTCGGAAGCGGGCAAAGATTATTGAACCGGGAACCCTCGATGTGAAAGCATTGAGCGAAACGATGTTCGAAACGATGTACGCAGCATCGGGTGTGGGGCTGGCGGCTCCGCAAATTGGGCAGAGCATCCGGCTATTTGTTGTCGATGGTGAACCCCTGAATGAAGACGAAGCGGAAGAGGACATTGACCAAACCCTGATTGGGTTCAAGAAGGTATTCATCAACCCTGAAATCATTGAGGAAGCGGGCGACGACTGGGATTTTGAGGAAGGTTGCCTGAGCATTCCGGGTATCCGGGGTGAAGTACGTCGGCCCGAAATCATCGTGATTCGGTATATGGATACCGACTGGAACGAACGCGAAGAAGAATATGAGGGCATGGCAGCCCGAATCATCCAGCACGAATACGACCACCTCGACGGCAAACTGTTCACCGATTATCTGCCTACCCTCCGCCGAACCCTCATCAAGAAAAAACTGGCCGATATCACCAAAGGCAAGACCGACGCCGAGTATAAAATGAAATTCCCTAAATAATGATCAATGATGAATAGTTGAAAGAGACCGTGCTCGCCTATTCATCATTTATAATTCATGAATGTCTCCCTCCTCCAACCCGACCTGTACTGGCATGACCCCGTAGCAAACCGGGCGATGCTGGAGGAGCGTATCTTTAGCCTGCCCGAATCCACCGACCTGATTGTATTGCCCGAAATGTTTACGACAGGCTTTACAATGGATGCTGCCGCTGTGGCCGAACCCATGAACCTGACTACGTTTCGCTGGTTAAAGCAAATGGCCGCCCAAACGGGAGCCGTGGTAACGGGTAGTTACGTCGTGCAGGAAAAGGACAGCCGGAATGCCGTATCACCGACGGGTCGGAAGTTTTTCAACCGGCTTATCTGGATGCAGCCCGACGGGCAGTTTGACACCTACGACAAACGACACCTGTTCCGGATGGCGGGCGAAGACACCATCTACACCGCCGGGACGCACCGGATTGTGAAGGTCTGGAAAGGGTGGCGTATTTGTCCGCTTGTCTGTTACGACCTCCGCTTCCCGGTCTGGAGCCGCAACACCCAGGCAGCTCCCTCTTTATTCGATTTCGATTTACTGCTGTACGTAGCCAACTGGCCAGCCGCCCGGCGCAACGCCTGGAATGTGCTCCTACAAGCCCGCGCTATTGAAAACCTGAGCTACGTTGTCGGCGTTAATCGGGTTGGTAGAGACGGAAACGGGCACCCCTACAGTGGCGATTCGGCCGTAATCGATTACAAAGGCGAGGTCCTTTTCCGCCAGTCCGATATAGAAACGGTTCACCAGCAAACGCTCTTGCTGGATGAACTACGCGCCTTTCGGGCAACGTTTCCGGCAAACCTGGATGCCGATAGCTTCACGATTAGCCATTAACCGTTTCGAACAGGTTCAGCAGCTCGCGGGCACTGCCCAGCGTGGTGAATAATTTTCCCGTCAGTTGCTCATCTTCTACCCGCTCATGCGCCCAGGTAACAGCGGATGGAATGTGGATGGCCCGCCCGCCAATATGCACTACCGGTAGTATATCCGATTTCAATGAGTTGCCAATCATCAGAAAATCAACCGGTTCTACCCCATGTTTCTTCAGCNCCCGCCGGTAAGCCTCTTCATTCTTTTCGCTGAGAATTTCTACATATTTGAAGTGGTGTACCAATCCCGAACGGGCTATTTTACTCTCCTGATCGAACAGGTCGCCTTTGGTTAGCAGCATCAAATCGAACTGGGTGGACAGGATTTCGAGAACTTCTTCAACTCCATCCAGCAGGTCAATGGGGAAGTCGAGTAACTGCCGTCCGGCATTGATGATTTGCTGAATCTCGGTACTCGTTATGGCACCGTCGGTCAGCTCAATGGCTGTTTCAATCATGGAAAGAATAAAGCTCTTGGCTCCATAGCCAAAGTGCTGGAGATTACGAATCTGCGCATCGTAGAATCGGCTCTCCAGTGTGTCCTGGTCAATATGATGAGAAAGCAGCTCGCATAATTTCTGCTTCACGTCAACGTAGTTTGGTTCGTTTACCCAGAGGGTATCGTCGGCATCAAAAGCGATTAGTTTCATAGCTCTAGCAGGTTTAGGATAAGGACAAAAATAACGCTTGATTCGGAAATAGGTTAACTGGCATTGGTTTAGTTCATCATTGACCCGCCGTATTTTGCGCAATTAGATTTGCGTCATATTCCTGAAATGGCCAATTTGCCGCCTATTCCTAACGCTTTTTTTTCCTTCTATTATTATGACTTTCACAGAGCAGGATCAGGATCAAATTCTGGTACAAGGCATACCACTCGACAGGATTGACCAACAGATAAATCACTTCGTTCAGGGCTTTCCATTTCTGAACGTAATCAAAGCGGCTACCATTGGTGATGGCATTGTCCGGATTGACGAAGACCAGCTGTCAACCTATACCCAGCGATTTGACTCAGCCGCCCATGAGCGTGATTTGGTGAAGTTCGTACCTGCTTCGGGAGCCGCTACCCGCATGTTTAAGACCCTCTTTTCGGCCCTGGATGGTAAGATGGATAAATCCGTCGATGAGGTATTCGACCGCCTGACCGACTTCGCCTTTTACGACGATTTGAAAAAGGTGATGGCTGCCAAAGATCAGAATATAGAAAAAGCAGACCGGCAGACTGTGCTACGTTTTCTACTCACCGAAGAAGGGCTCGACTACGGTAGTTTACCCAAAGGTCTGCTTAAGTTTCACCGCTATATCGATGGCCCCCGTACGCCGGTAGAAGAGCACCTGGTAGAAGGTGCGGCCTACGCTAATTCGGATGGTCTGGTAAAAATCCACTTCACGGTTTCGCCCGAACACCGGAGCCGTTTCGAGCAGCTCATCAACGAGCAGAAAGCCGATTACGAGGCCTGGCTTGGGGTTACGTTCGATATTAGCTTCTCGGAACAGAAGAAAGCGACGGATACGATTTCGGTCAATATGGATAATTCACCGTTCCGCAATGCCGATAATTCGCTGCTATTCCGGCCCGCGGGGCACGGTGCACTGATTGAAAACCTGAATGACATCGACGCCGATATTGTGTTTATCAAGAATATTGACAACGTTGTCCCAGACGAAATTAAGGAGCCAACAGTTACCTACAAGAAAGTGCTGGCGGCAGTATTACTCGACTCTCAACAGCAGATAGCCCGGTTGCAGGGACTTCTGGAAGGCAGCGACGTAAGTGATGGCTATTTGGCCGAGGCCGATGAACTTCTCCGCCGTACCTTATTTACCCTGCCACCAGATGGGTTTGATAGCCTGTCGAAAGAAGAAAAGCTCGACTATTTCCGGCGTAAACTGGATCGTCCGGTGCGAGTATGTGGCATGGTTAAAAACGTGGGTGAGCCAGGTGGAGGCCCTTTCTGGGCCAAAAATCAGGATGGCTCTACATCCCTGCAAGTAGTTGAGTCGGCGCAGATAGACCTGGAGAATCCAGCACAAAAAGCCATTTTTGACGAGGCTACACATTTCAATCCGGTCGATCTGGTCTGTGGTCTGAAAGACCACACCGGAAAAAAATACGACCTGCCTGCCTATCGCGACCCACAAACGGGTTTCATAACGGCCAAGTCGAAAGACGGGAAAGAGTTGAAGGCGCAGGAGTTGCCCGGTTTGTGGAATGGAGCGATGGCCGACTGGAACACTATTTTTGTGGAAGTCCCTCTCATTACGTTCAACCCAGTGAAAACGGTGAACGATTTGCTACGGAAAGAACACCAGCCGTTGTAAGGTTTACGGTATTTAGTTTATGGTTGGCTAACGCACGATCTGTTAATGCGTTAGCCAACCTCAAACCGAAAACCTTATCTCCGCCTACGCCGTCATCCGATTCATCGGTGATTCGGCTAAGTCAGTCCCGTTTGCGCCGATGGCTATTTCTTTGGTGGCCAGTAGCCCTGGGTTCTGAAATGTCAGCAGGGTCGTGTTTTCGTAAACGCCGAGATTGGCATCCCGAACCCGCTCCATGATGGGCCGTAACGCACAGGCAACTTCGTCAGAGCAATCGTCGCACTTAACGTAAAAGTTAAATGAAACACAGGGCGTTGGAGCAATGGGGCCATCAATTACCCGAAGCACCTGTGCCAGGTTAACCCGGCCGGGATCTACCCGCAATAAGTACCCTCCTCCTTTCCCTTTTTGGCTTTGCAAAATTCCGTGGTTGCGTAATTCCAGCAGAATAGCCTCCAGGAATTTCTTCGGAATGTTTTCCTTCGCGGAGATATAGGAAATGAGTACAGGACCTTTGCCATATTCTTCAGTCAAAACCTTGAGGGCTTTGATTGCATACTTGGCTTTCTTCGATATCATGGTTACGGTGGTTGGGGGTTATAGAAATAATGTGTAATCAAATTTATTGCCAAACAGTCATGAACTTCCTAAAAGTTCATAGACGTAGTTGGGTATAAGACGTATATACGTAGTAGAAGTAACACGCCTTTACTTTATTTTTTATACCTTTCAGTTACAATAGACCTGTGTAACAGGTTTTTCTACTCATAGCAACAATATAAAAAGAGCCGGTGCAAAGCCCCGGCCCTTTTCTGCGACACCAATATAAAAAATTATCGTATAAACTATTTATCGTAGTTCGTATTCTGCGGATCGAAGTTGGTCCAGCCGGTAGTCCAGTTGGTTGTACCAAATGCACCCCTATAATCTACTTTATCGAAGAAAGCATCAGTCACCTTACCCGTTTTAACCGCACCCGTCAACAGTGGCGAACCCGTTTGTGGCAGGAAGTTGGGAGCCGTCAGATTGAAATTAGCCGAGTTGAGCAGCAGCGTAGCTACTGCCGAACTGGCAACAACCGTATTCGCCCGGGCTGGATCGTTGAAGTAAGCCTGGGCCTGCGCGTCCGTAATTTCGTCCTTACCAAGTATGGTGAGTGCTGTCGATTGGGTGTTGGCAAGTACAACTCCCCGCAGGTCCAGCTTATCGGCCAGTGCGTTGGCATACGTTGTGTTGGCTTTGCCATCTAAACGCAGTCCTTCCGGATAACCAGAGAACACCGAATTGTAAATACTGATGGCCGTGAACCGGCGCAGGTGCATAGCCGACTGATAGGCACCACTGCCCTTAGGTGATGGGGAGTTGTTGGGCACACCGCTGAAAACGAAGTTGCTCATGTTGGCGAAAACAGCCGACGTTAGCGGCAAGCCATTGTTGGCTGAAATGGAGGTTGGTGTTGTACCGGCAGGATAACCAGGGTTACCCATGTTGTCGGACTCAAAGCCATTGGAAGACGATTGGTCCGCAAATTCGGGATCGCGCAGCGATACGCCGTATTGCACTTTGCCCGAGAAACCCCAGTCCGTATCCCAATCATCATCAAAACCACGCAGAGCCACCAGGTATTTGGCATTCACCGTACCACCAAACCACTCGTAGGAGTCGTCACCACTGTACGATACCTGAATGTGATCGAGGGTCGTACCCGAACCTACAGCGTAGAGGGTCAGACCGTTGATTTCACTATTGGCAGTACCTGACAGCGCCACGCCCGGAAACTCGATCCGTACGTACTGCATCGTTCCCGAGTTGTCATTAGCGATGTTATCCGTACCCAGCTGCCCCCGAATTCCTCCTTCTGCAAACACGGAGCCTGCCTGGTTGTGCGGAGCTTTACCAAATAGAATGACACCACCCCAGTCGCCATAGCTACGCTGACCAACGGGCTTATTCGACGTAAACACGATTGGCTCGGCTGCGGTACCGATAGCATTGATTTTACCGCCTTTCTCCACAACCAGTGTTGCCGCATACTGCTGGCCACTCGGGTCATCCGCTTTACTACCACCCCGAATGATAGTGCCAGCCTCGATATTGAGTGTAGCCCCGTTTATTACGTACACGTATCCTTTGAGCAGGTATACTTTATCTTTCGTCCAGTTGACGGTACCGGTCAGTTCTCCGCTAACGAATACGACCGTTTTGTTACCCACTACAAAACTAGCCGTACTGGTTGCTTTGGCCCCGTTGGCAGATACCGAAATGGGAGCGTCTACAGCACCGGCCGGTACTGTAACAACCAATTGAGTTGGTGTAGCTGAGCTGACCGTAGCGGGGAGCGTACCAAACGTAACGATATTATTGCCAGCAGTTGTGTTGAAATTTGTTCCTGTAATGGTAACCGTTGTGCCAACTGGAGCGGTGGTAGGCGAGAAACTGGTGATACTTAACACCGGAGCAGGCTCTGCTATATCATTTTTACAGGCTCCCATGACCAGAAAGATTCCCGTAACGAAAAGCATAACCAGTTGCCAGGTTTTGAACCGGCCTACTTGCTGAACATTCATACTAATTGACGTTTGGTTGTTTTTCACTTGTTTTGGATTCGTACTGTTTTTTACGGTACAAGTGTCCGGCGTCCGAAGGTATACACCGCCGAAATTGTATAGTAACTGCCCCGCTTGAACGAGCGAATAGTTTGGTCAGCATTCGGTGATAGTGAACTTACATCGCTACCGATTTTACCATCCCGGTTATAGTCCTGCACATACCGAACCGGACGGTTCAGGACATCCTGAATACCAAGCCGAAATTCTAACTGCTGCTGTACGCGCTTACTGATGTTGATATCAAGGACACCGCGCGACATCTCGTATACCGTTGGATTTTGCTGATTACCCACCGCGAAAATGCGCGCACCCGCTACGTTGTACAGGATATTACCCTGAAAATTATTCTTTTCGTCCGCGTAATAAAGGCCTGCATTGATAAGGTAAGGCGACTGATTTGCCAGGGGGCGCTCCGTATCCGTAATGCCCGTCAAATCAACGTTTTGGGTAGTACCGCTCAGGTCAGGTACCTGCACAAATTGCCCCAGCTTGATTTTGCTGTTGATGAATGACGCATTGGCCACTACCTGTAAGTTCTGTAGAAACACGCTCGACGAGCTGGCAAATCCTTTGCGCACTTCAACTTCTACACCGTAGTTCTGTGCCGATTTGGCATTGGTAAACGAGTAGGCAAGGCCGTTGCCCGTTGGCAGCAGAAACGTTTCAATTGGATTCGTAAAATGCTTGTAAAAGCCAGTTATCGAGATTAATTCGTTTGGCGATGGATAAAATTCATACCGTATATCGGCATTCTGAATGTTCGCGGTTTTGAGCGCCGTATTTCCCCGAATGTCGGCTAACAGCGCAAAGTCGAAATAGCTAAAGGGGGCCAGTTCGCGCAGCTCAGCCCGATTTACCGTAGCTGAGTAGGCCAAACGGACGCTTTGCCGTTCGGTCATTTTGTAATTCAGGTTAAGGGAAGGCAGTGGACTGAAAAGGGGATTATTGACCAGTTTTTGCTCGGCACCGTTAACCGACGAACGCAGGTCCTGCAGGTAATACTCACCCCGAAACCCGATGTTCAGGTTGACATTGGAACCAAAATTAACGTCGCCACTCACGTAAGCTGCGCCGTAGGTGGTGTAGCCCTGATACGAATCCAGATCACGGGTACCATCCTGAATAGACAGTCCACCCGGTTGGCCCGTTACGTTCTGGGGCTGGAAAAGTGTGTTCATCGACTGCTGGGTGACGGCCGATGCGTTACCTATCGTTTGATAGCCGTAAAAACGCGCGGCATAACTCCGGTTGCGCCGTTCGCCATACACGCCAAACTTGAGTTTGCTGGGTTCGCGGTCGGCGGGATTACCAAACGTACGCTCACCGTTCCCAATCAGCGAATAAACGTTCTCGTGCAGGGTTGAATAAAAACGACCTACATCTACCGGGTTAGGGTCATTAGGGGCAGCTAACTGAAACGCCTGTAGCTGACCATCATTTCCAACGGCACCTGTTACCCGTTGAAACCGGGCCCGCTTCCAGTCTGGCTCCCAGCGGCCCGTGTAGCCGTAGGAGGCAATCCAGTTGAATTTTGTTAACTCGCTAACCGTATGCTCCCCCGCTACCTGCGTTGTCAGAATGCTCCGGTTCTCGAATCGCTCCGAAAAACTTTGCACATCAACACCATCTACTACCCGCTGCCCGCTCCGAACAATGGTTTCGGTGTTTCCTAACTGGTTAAACTGCGTTTTCCATTCGAGGTTAAAACTGGGCGAGAATCGAAGGCTCCAGTTGTGCAAAATACCAACCCGGGTACTACGCGAATAACTAGCGTCAGTATACTGCTCATACACGTCATTGGCCTTGTCCGCGTTTTGAAACAGTCGGAAATTAATGTTGGTAAACTGATTGGTGTTAGAGTAATTGATGGCCGTCAGGTTGCTCACCGACACATTCCCAACATCGAACCGGCGACCAAAATTGAGGGCAAAACGCACATCGGGCGATACGGTACTATTGCTCAGTCCCCACGAATCGGGCAAGAGCCGGGCGTAGGCAGCCCGTTGCGGGGCATTTAACTGATTAAAATCGGAAGAGCGAGCCGGGAATACGAGTGGAACCTGCTGGTTTTTCCCCCATAAACCCAGTGCGTTCACACCACTGCGGCTGTGTGTTTGTACGTTCTGGAACGTTGTGTTGGCCCGATTTCCAATGGTAAAGCCGGCATCTATGAAGTTGCGGTCGGGTTTGCGTTTCGTATAAATTTTGATGACACCACCCGCGAAGTCACCCGGCAAATCCGCCGAACCAGACTTGAACACAATCATCCGGTCCAGGATGTTACTCGGCACCAGATCAAATGAAAACGAGCGGGTTTCCACTTCGGTAGAAGGGGCAATTACATCATTCAGCAGTACCGAATTATAGCGGGAACCCAGTCCACGAATCAACACGAAGCGATTATCGACCAAACTAACGCCCGGTATCCGGCGTATGGCCGCTGCGGCATCCCGATCCTGCGATTTTTGAATCTGCATCGCCGAAATACCTACTGCTAGGGCTTTTAGCTGCTTTATTTCGGTGATAACGGCAATCTCGGTGTTAGTAGCTTTACTGGCCCGAACCACTACCTCCTGTAAAGCAGTATCTCCTTCATCCAGTTCGGTGTCAATAGCCGTCGTGTTTCCCGACTCTACCCGAACGTTCGGAATTTCTTTGGTCTGATACGAAATATATGAGATGACAACTTTCTGCGTACCGGACGGTACATTGGCAATGTTAAAGTTCCCTTCAATATCGGTGGTAGCGCCAAGTTGGGTGCCAGCTATCAGCACGGTGCAGCCAATCAGTGATTCTTTTGTCTTCCCATCCTTTATAGTTCCCCGGATGGTACCGGTCTGTGCCAGGGCGGCAGAAGTGACCAGTGAGAGTAGAAGAAGTACTATTTTACGGTTCATCGTTAGTTTGGTATCGCTTTAAGCGCTGCAAAACTAACGGCCCAATGTTAAGCCAATATTACACCAATATTATGCTTTAATCACCCTTTGAAGAACAGATGCATGATGTATAATGAGGTCCTGCTACTGATGAAATAACCCTAAAATCTGCCATTACGCTCTTTTACACGTTTAGCGGGAACAAATCACCGGATGCCAACTAGTTTATTTGGCTTATCAACGGAAAGTCAGTTATTACTTTGCTGGCTTATTGGTAGAAGCGCTTAGTCGCCAATCAGGTGTATATAAAATCATTACCATAGGTATTCACTCAAAAAGCAGCCCTGCTATGATCTAAGTCACTAATTTTAAACACTTTACCAAGTTTAATTCAAGTTTACACGGAACGTAATGTTTACGTAACATACAACGACTCAATCCGAATGAGTTTTGCCTGAGAATCGTGCATGCGACACCAAACGGTGCTACGTAACCATACCTTTTGGCTGTGTTGTGCTCCTGTATGTGTTAGTAGGAATGAGCAGCAGGAGAACGAGCCGCGGACTTTCTAGCCACCCTACCAACGTCCTGACCGGAACAGGGATAGCTCATCAGCGCAACGGTTCAGGCAATCGACAGGGCAAAACGGGTGCTTAACAGACGCTTTTGTTACCGGGCAGATTAACGGGCCGGTCACTCAACTATTCCATTTTTTCGACTCAGTTGATCCTCATCCCAAAACCCATTCACCACTCGGTACATAATCTCGTCCCCTTTCTTTAGCAGGAACGTAGGCACCTGCCCCAGCGACAGGGGTTGGGCCGGAAGTTTACTACGATAAAGCAAATGGATGAGCGACTCCGGAAATTTATCCTTCGGGGCTTTGGCTACTTTGAAGGCTATCACGCCATCCTGCCGCAATGTCGCTATATCCAGTTTTTCCAGTTCAGCCGCCGAATCGAGTGTAGATTCGTACACGCCAGCCGGTGTCAGCGTGAGTCCCGTTGCGTCAATTTCCTGTAGGCCATAAAAAGTAGAGAGGTCGCCAATATCTTCAATGCTGCTCTTGTAGGAGAATGACGTAGCGCCTTTGTTGCTTACTTCATTGTGGTTGATGCCAATGTCAACCACCACGGGTTTGCCCTTTTGCACAGTCGTTACGTTGCGAATCAACACGTCAAACAGGGCGCGGTTGTTTTCAGGAATGGCCTGATAGGCGGCAATTACCTGGTCGGCGGTATTATCCTGTGCGTAAGCACTGTCGGCAATCGCTTTCAGGGCGGTTAGGATAGCTACGAAATTCAATTTTCGGATTTCCATCTTCTCCGGGTCGCCAAAAAAGCCGCCGGATTCAATCAGTACCAGCGTTGTTCCCCATTTCTGAATGTTGTCACCAAAGGCACGGGGTTCAAACTCATCATCATAGCGAGCCACCTGCCCCGGTATGAATTGCTGCAATACCTCGTTCATGCCCACAATTAGCTGCATGGACCGTTGCCGGACATCGTTGATGTTGCGGTCACGGTCGTAGGCGGTTGCCAGAAACGACACCACTGCCTGTTTGCCCGTTTTACCCACGCTATAGCGCGGGTTCTGGTCATGGAGGTTAAAGCCGACGAGTGGTTTCAGGCGTTGCTGAAGTCGTTTGAGTAATCGCCCTTCGGGGGTTTGCAACCGCAGGGCGTCCCGGTTCATATCAATGTCGGAGACGGTACGGCGTTGCCAGCGCTCGGCTCCGTCTGGATTAAGCATCGGCACAAAGTAGAGCGATGTGTTGGTCAGGATTGTCTGTCGAAGGCTATCGAATTCATCATTTTCGGCCTGGAGGAAATTGAAAATATCGAACAGAGCCATTGTCGCCGTCGCTTCGTCGCCGTGCATCTGACTCCAGAGCATCACCTTCGCCGATCCCGTTCCCGCCTGTACCTGATAAATGGCCCGATTTTCTGTGGACTCTCCCACCTGACTCACCGAAAGGGGACCGCTGAGCGAATCCAGCAGGGGCACTAGGGCAGAATGCTTGAACCGGCGGTGCGTGAATGTTTTCTCCCTATATGTTTCATGGGCATCGTACAATCGACGCGATACATCCTGAGCCTGCGCAAAAGTTGACATCATCAATAATAAAAGGAACAAAGCCTGTCGTTCACTGACCGGCCTGATTTTGGTTAACCAACAAAAAAATGGGTTCGTCATGGCCGTGTCAACTGGTGTAATCCATACGTCATCTGATCATAGTTTTTCGCCAAAAAACAATCCTGTTGTCGAAGCCACCAGGCATATCACCACGTTAAGACCGATATTGAGCACGGCTGCGCCTAACCGTCCCTGTTGCAGGAGGACTACGGTATCGACGCTAAAACTGGAAAATGTACTGAGTCCTCCGCAAAAACCCACGCCAATGAGCAGCCGAATCGACTCGTCGGCTGACCGGTGCATTATCCACCCCACTAAGGCACCCAACATGAAACTGGCCACTACATTGACAAGTAGAATCGCATTCGGAAAAGGTGAACTGTTGAGCGTTGCGGGAACTAAGCGCCCTGTCAGATACCGAAGTAAACTCCCCGCTCCTCCCCCCACAAATACCAGCACGTACGGATGCGTCAGTAAGAGTCTCATGTGGGCAAACATACAAAAAACACGGACGCAAACCTTCCAGACGGGATGCCCATGCTAATGCAGTTCTCTTTTTCAGGCGAAAGAATCGAACAATTACCACCAACGTTTGCTTAAGAATAGACGTCGGCAACCAACAGGCCGGGCGTTTTCTCTTTCGGATAGGAGTCAACAGACGTAACTGAATTATTTCAAGAATTTCGCCGACTGCCAACTTCATAACGTATTGATATACCAGACGTTGCCAGCAAAAGCCAGTTGTCTTATAACCGGTATACGCTTAGTTAGACTTGTAGAAGCGGCCAGAAATCTTAATTTTGTTACGCCGAATTCATTTGCCAGTTATCCACTCAGCCACTTGTTCTGCTGAGTTTTCATTTATAAAAAAGCATCCCGAAAACATGGTACAGCCTGCTGTAAACGAACCTATTTTAGAAGAAGACAAAAGCCGCTTTGTGCTGTTTCCCATCAAACACTGGGACATTTGGGAATACTATAAAACCCACGAAGCTTCGTTCTGGACTGCCGAAGAAATCGACCTCGGCCAGGACATGAAAGACTGGAATAACCTGGGCGATGGCGAACGTCACTTTATCTCGCACGTGCTGGCCTTCTTTGCGGCATCGGACGGGATTGTGAATGAAAACCTGGCCGTTAATTTCCTGTCGGAAGTGCAGTATGCGGAGGCCAAGTGCTTTTATGGTTTCCAGGTGATGATGGAAAACATCCACTCCGAAACCTACTCGCTGCTGATTGATACGTACATTAAAGACCCCGTTGAAAAAGACCGGTTACTGAACGCTATTGATACCATTCCGTGCGTTCAGAAAAAGGCCGAATGGGCTTTGCGCTGGATTGACAATGGTAGCTTCGCCGAGCGGCTCATTGCTTTCGCGGTAGTAGAGGGCATATTCTTTTCGGGCTCGTTCTGTTCCATTTACTGGCTCAAAAAGCGCGGTCTCATGCCGGGGCTGTCGTTCTCCAACGAGCTTATTTCGCGCGATGAGGGCCTGCACCGCGATTTTGCCTGTATGCTTTATACGGACCATATTCAGAATAAATTGCCCGAATCGCAGATTTACGACATCATTCGCAACGCGGTTGATATCGAGCAGGAGTTCGTGGCCGACGCGCTGCCGGTATCACTCATTGGTATGAACGCCGATTTGATGAAGCGGTACATTGAGTTTGTGGCCGACCACCTGCTCACGACACTAAACCTGAAGAAAATTTATAACGTCAGCAACCCGTTCGATTTCATGGATATGATTTCCCTACAGGGCAAGACGAATTTCTTCGAGAAGCGAGTGGGTGAGTACCAGCGGGGCGAAGTGATGTCTAAATTCAAAGCCATGAAAGCGGCCGCGCTGACTCCTCAGGATGCGGATAGTGAAACGACTGCTGTAGCTGCTGAAGAGCCGAAAGGCATTACGTTCGACGCTGATTTTTAATTTATTCAAATTCCTCAAGCTTCTCCGGCTATCATTAGGCTAGAGAAGCTTTTTACTGTTAAAAAGTGATTTTATTGTTGTCTATACCATTTACTACTATGGCGTATAGTATTAAAACAAGTAACCCTACTAGTGGACTGTACGTTATCAAATCATGCGAAAGAACAGGGAAAAGCACGCAATATTTCTGTTGAAATTATTGATCAGGTAATTAATTTCCCTGGTCAAATCATCGAAGAAGAAGAACTTGGACAAAAAATTTACCAATCTATCGTCGCTTTCCCAGAAAATAGGACGTACTTAGTAAGGGTTTTTGTTAGTACTAATGAAGGAAGGACTATCGTTAAGACAGTCTATAAAACGTCGAAGATAGATAAGTACGATGAAAGTAAAGTACGATCGTGAAGTAGATATCTTGTATATCAAACTCAATGATTCTCCAATCGAAGAGAGTGATGAAGATCGTCCTGGTATGGTAATCGACTATGATACTGACGGTCTAATCGTTGGGATTGAAATTATGAATGCATCGAAACGCATGACACAACCTACTACCATTGAGTTGGAAGTTGCCTAATTACTCAGAATATTTTTGAAAATGTTTACCAGCGAAGTCCCGGCCAATGACCGGGACTTCGCTATTTTTGCCTTTCTGTTCAACCTGATATTCCTACTTTATTCACCTGTATGAACCGTTTAGACGTAATCCAGGCCCTGATGACGCAGAAAGGGCTCAAAAATTATTTAGAAATTGGGGTTGAAAACGGACATATCTTCTTCCGAATCAAAAGTCGTTTTAAGGTAGCCGTTGATCCAAAATTCATTTTTGACGCCAGCCGCCGGTTTGGGAAAGCGCTGCTTAACCCCTATAACCTGACTAATCAGTATTTCGAGAAGACCAGTGACGATTTTTTTGCACAGAACGCCCAGCAGGTTTTTGCCGACAAAAAACTTCAGTTAGCCCTCATTGACGGCATGCACGAGTACCAGTTTGCCCTGCGCGACGTAGAAAACACACTCCAGTACATGGAGGATGACGGTGTCATTATTATGCACGATTGTAATCCACAAACGCCGGGTGCTGCCGGACGCTTTGAGGACTGGGAAACCGGCGAGTGGAATGGCGATGTGTGGCGAACCATCATTCACCTGCGGAGCCAGCGCTCCGACCTAACCGTGTTTGTGCTCGATTGCGATCAGGGACTTGGCATCGTTACCCGCAAAAAAGCCACCACTCCGGCAGCGTTACCCGATGAAGCAGTGGCTTTAACGCCAGACCAAATTCAAAACCTGACGTATAACGATTTAAAGGCTAACCGTCGCGCGTGGCTAAATCTCAGGAGCGAGACTTACTTCTATGACTACTTTGGATTGAAGCCCTAAGTCAGGGTTACTACTGCCCAATAACCTTGATGGCGGCTCCTCGTGCGATACGGTCATCGGCCTTTTGCCCGTTCAATACACCCAGCTCTTCCATGCGGCTGGCAGGCATACCCAGGGCCGTCATTACTTCACGAAATGATCCATCGCGAGGAACCGTTTTTACAAATATCCGCTCTGGCTTGCGGTTTATCTTGGTGGGATCGGTGAGGGCGCGAAAATTACTGGCAACCTGCTTAAAGGTATTAAAAGAGCCGTTGAAATCGGCGGCACTTGACAAACCGTGCAGCGCATAAATGGCATTGTTATACTGAATAAGCCATGTACCAACCTGTAGTGTCGTTTTAGGATCCTGTTGCTGTTGTTGTTGCTGGGGCTGCCCCTGCTGCTGTTGTGGCTGCTGCTGCGAAATGATTACGTAGGCAGGGTTCCCATTAATTGTGGTCTTGGTGTTTTCCAACACGTTCAAACTTAGTTCTTTCACCATGTTCTGGGCGGCTTCGTCCAATGAATTACCTTTTGCCAGGAGCAAAATCATGGCTGATTTTCCATCTTTACCAGCCATCTGAAACTGGCTCGGCGAATTCTGGGTTTGCCAGCCGTTAGGCACCGGGAACTGAAATTTCAGCTCGGGGTGATAGAACTGGCCGTTTTCTACATATCCCTGTTTGGGGTCTTCGCCGTACATGATACCGTCAATCATCCGCAGGTACTGGTCCCGATTCACCTGGTACGAAGCCGCATGATTCGTTTGGTACTCTTTGGCTAACTGGTGAACGCGGGTATAGCGGTTGCCGGGGTCCGGATGAGTAGACATAAATTGCGGAACAGCATTCCCTGAGTTATCGGATAGTCGCTTGAGCGTTCCAAAGAAATCAGCCATCTGATTGGCGTCGTAGCCAATTTTGCTGGAATACTCTACGCCCAGCTCATCCGACTCGGACTCATGATCGCGACTGTATTTGAGCGATAGAAGCCCTAAGCCCTGCTGTAGTGCTTCCATGTTTTGCCCAACAACGTTAGGTGCCAGAACGGCTCCACCAATAAGTGCCAGGGTACTCAGCAACTGACTTTTTTGTGAGCGGGCAGCATGTTTGGCCGTGATATGCCCAATCTCATGCCCCAACACCCCGGCAAACTCAGCTTCGTTGTTGAAGTGTGCCAGAATACCCCTCGTGAAATACACATAGCCGCCGGGAACAGCAAACGCATTGACAACGGGGGAGTCAACAATATAAAACTGATACGGTAGGTCGGGGCGGTGCGAAACCTTTGCCATCGCCTTGCCTTTCTCATTAATGAAACTGTTCAGTTTCTGATCTTCATATAAACCCATCGTTGCCACAACGGATGGATGGGATTCTTTCCCGATAGCAATTTCCTGTTCCGTTGACATCAGGCTTATTTCCCGCTTTCCGGTGACGGGGTTCCGGGCGCAGGCCGCTAAGCCAATAGTAATGACTCCTAAAAGAAGGCGGGTAAGTAATTTATTTACGTTCATAATGTAGGAGGTGTTTTTCTCATTTATTACTAAAACAGGAAAATGTATAAACAGTTTAATTTTTGATTGTCTGTCTATACCGCAAGCTTTCGCGCATGGGGCTTCCCCGTCCAATAAACCAGGCCAATCGACCATAAACAGGATCTCGGCGGAACTTGCGTCCAAGTTTAATGAAGTAATAAGCCCGAAACAGGGTACAGGCAAGCCAGGAGTGGTACTTTCGGAAATAGAAGAACAGCGAGATGTAGTATTCCTTCGCTACATCGAAGTTTTTGACGGTGCTTTGACCGGTGAAATGAATGTATTCGGCCTGGGGCACCAGGTACGTGTAGAAACCGGCATTTAACAATCGTTTTGCTAAGTCCTCTTCTTCAACGTATAGAAAATGAGCAACATCGAACCCCCCGATTTTATCGAAAGCTGACGCCCGAAGAAACAACGTACTACCCATCACAAAAGGCACCCGAATCGGCTCGGTATATACCTGCCGGGTAGCCGGATAACTATCAGGGTCAAGCAACCGGACAAATCCATGACCGAGTAGTTTACTACCGAGCGTTGGTAAATAGCCAAACGTTATCTGGTGTGACCCATCGCCCGCAAACATTTGAGCACCACACAAACCCGCATCGGGTGTAGTCTCCATAAAAGCGGCTAACTGACTACAGACGTCGGTTCGCAACAGGCAATCATTGTTCAAAAAATAATAGTAGTCGGAAGCAGAATCGGCGAATTGAACACCCAGCATATTCCCTCCCGAAAAGCCGAGATTTATCCGGCTCCGAATAAGCTGCACGTTAGGCTGTTGGCCGACTGGCTTCAGCGCTTCGAACTCCTCATTGGTCGAGTTGTTATCAACGATTATAATTTCATACCGTACAGCCTTTGTTCGCTCAACGATAGACGCAACACAATCGAACGTGAAGCGATGGGAATTGTAGTTCAGTAAGATTATAGAGACTTTTCGCGGGTTCATAGGCGCAAAGAACCGTGAAATTATAACAGGATGGGTCAGTTTTGCCCATGTTAACACGACGAACTACACCTGCTGTGCTACGATTCATCATTTCCCAGTACCGAAAAAATCAGCTCGAACTCGTAGCCTTTACTCAACGCGTACCGAACCAGTTTTTGCCTAACCACCAGTGGGTTATCATCCCGCAGGGTTTGGCGTTTTTTATCGAGCAGGCTGGTGAGCGTATCCCGGTAATCGGTAGGGGCAATTTCCTTCATGGCCGCATCGAGATTATAGCCCGATACACCACGCTGTTTTAAGTGTTGCGTTATTTTGCGTTTCCCCCAGCCTTTTATCCGAAATTTCCCACCTGCAAACGACTTCGCGAATCGCTCTTCATTGAGGTAGTTTTGCTGAATCAGTTCGGCAATTACTTCTTCGGCATCATCGCCGAAAACACTCCACTCTTTCAGCCGACTACGTACTTCCTGCTGGGTTCGTTCCTGGTAAGCACAAAACATAGCCGCTTTCTGGAGGGCTTCTTTTATTTCATCAGTCATGGTACAGACATAACAAACCGAACGGCCTAAAGACTCGGGCGTGCCCTTGTTTTTACACTATTTACCCGATAGTCTTTTTTGGGGCTGGTGCTGCATCAATTCATTAATCAATGTTTCTACCTCGGCAACGGGCCTGCTGACAACCAGATACGAATGGCCTTTCCCGGCACTATCCCACCCGTTGGAGCCATCCGCATTCATAACCAACCGGCCCGTTTTGACCGTATAATACGGCGCATATCCCCGCACACCAACCAAAACAGCGGTCTGGTCCCAGCTCATACGTCCCTCTTTGTCTTCCTTCGACTTAGGTAGTGAAATGGAGAAGACGTCTTTCACCGGGCTATTCTGAATCGCTTTATTTCGGGTGAGTGGCAGGCCGGAGTGAATCTTCTCCCCTATTTCAAAGCCACTCATCAGAATTGGTGTGGGCCAGTTGGCAAATACTTTTTTTGACGAAGGCGTATCTCTGAACACATTGTATTCCCGCCCACCCGGAAACTTACCGGCCATACTCACCAGCTTCCTGACTTTCAGATTCACCAGCTCTTTACCACTCAGAGTCGAGTACTTATCTGATTTGGAGTCCAGCAGATTGGCCAGGTTCGTCAGGAAACCCACGGTAATGATGGTAACACTATGGTCAGGTTGTTTGGCCAGAATCTGCCGATAGAGCGCAACGGCATCCGGTACGTCCTTATTGGAGCGAATGCGATGGGGGTAGCGCGCCGTTATGGTGTCCGACCAATGCTGCGTATCTTTATCTCCTACGGCAGTTCCTTTTGGTACGCCAATGGGTACGTCCGGGCGATTGAAGTAGGTGTTCAGCACGCTCAGCACCTGCGTTACTTTCGGGTAGTTAGTGCTGGCAATCGTTGCCAGAATGGTTGCCTGTCCCTCATCGGCAAACGCATGGAGTAATGCAATAGCACCTACGTCGTCGTAATCGGGTCCCATATCAGTATCAAAAATAACGGGCACAGCCTGTTGCTTCGGGGCCGACTGTCCCATTACAAAACCGTTTATCAGAAGTACGAGTACACTGATTGAAAGTAAGACTTTTTTAGTCATTGAAATAAGGGGGTATAGCACGCATTGTATAACACGAATTACGAACTGTTTTGGCAGGAATTGTTATTCAGCACCCATAAATTATAAAATTATGATAGCATTAAGGAAACTATCCATTCCGCCCGACACGCAGCTCCGCAACCTGGGCTGGGACTGGATGCTGGGGCAAGATACCTTACCGTATCTGACAGATGAAGTGGTGCTGGTAGCCTCAGCCAGGGCGGATACGTACTATGAGGCCGCCAATGAGCTTTTTGACATGTTCGTAGCCGCCGGGCAATACGTTATCGATCAGAATCGCTTTGCTGAACTGGGTATACCAGCCAATCTTATTGAGCTAATAAAACTCTCCTGGGATGATGACCGGCATATTCACCTGTACGGTCGCTTCGACCTGGCCGAGATAGACTATCCCTCAACAGGCGCACAGATTAAACTCATCGAGTTCAACGCCGATACCGCTACCTGTTTGCCAGAAACGGCGGTAGTGCAATTTGCCCACCTGCTGGCTAATGGTTTGGACGAGAGCCAGCAGTTCAATGCTGTTTTCGAGACGCTTACCGGCCAATTCGAAGAAATTCTGGCGCACAATCCAGATTTGCAACCCACACTGCTTTTATCGGCCATTCGGGATAATCCGGAGGATGATGCCAATGTGGCCCTACTGGGAGAAGCCGCCCGGGAAGCAGGGTTTGATGTTGAGTTCGACTTTGTGGATAACGTTGAATTCTCTGCCGACGAAGGTATTTTCTGGCAAAACCCAAAGAATGGCCAGTTTGAGAAGCTGGATTTCTGGTTTAAACTGATTCCCTGGGAATCCATTGCCGAAGATGAACCTGAATTACTCAACATACTCACCGAAATTGTCAAAAAGCGGCTGGCGGTGGTATTGAATCCTGCTTATAGTCTGTTGTTTCAATCGAAGTACCTGTTAAAAATCCTTTGGGAGTTATACCCTGATCATCCGCTGTTACTGGAAACGGATACTGCACCGTTGGCCGGTAAACAGTGCGTGGAGAAAGTCCTGTTCGGGCGGGAGGGCGCCAACATTCGCCTGATAAACGCCGACGGCACTGAACTAAAGGAAACCGACGGGGAGTACAGTACTTACCCAAAAATTTACCAGCAGTACGTTAACTTCCCTAAAGACTCATCGGGCAATAGCTATCAGGCGGGCGTTTTTTACGCGGGCGAAGCCTGTGGACTTGGTTTCCGGCGCGGTGGTCTCATTCTGGACAACAGCGCCGGTTTTGCAGGACACGTTATTGATGCATAGTAGTATACAACCAACAGACGTTTTTGGGTTGAGCGACCTTACCGTGTTCACTCCTCCCTGATTTATATGGCAAATTTATTCCTTTACCTACAGGCCATTGTTTACATAGCGGCAGGGTTGAACCACTTCATCAATCCCAAAACGTACCTAGCCATTATGCCGCCTTATATTCCGGCTCATGAGCAGATGGTTATGTTGAGTGGTGTTGCCGAGGTAGTACTCGGAGTAGGGTTGTTATTTCCGGCCACCCGGTCGTTAGCGGCCTGGGGCCTTATCCTGTTACTAATTGTGGTATTCCCGGCTAACGTTTATATGGCTATGTCAAACCGATTTCGCCGGTTTCCAGCCTGGATCCGGTGGGCACGCCTGCCGTTGCAGGGCCTTCTGATATGGTGGGCTTATCAGTATACCTAAACAAAAACTACTAACGGTGTTGTTTATTCGTAAACAAATTCTGGACATTAGTGTATATAATACATGCCCTTTAGCTGTTTTCCCTCCTCAATGCAGACCACTAAATAGCTTTAGAACCGTTTAAGTAATTTATTTCGTTTAATAAATTACTTTTATAATAGCACATGCTTTATATAGATTATTCGTTAAATATAAAGTTTTGGGGAGAGTTTTATTCTCTTCTGGCGCGCTGTTATCACTATTGGCCGCTATAAATTAATCGGCCAATACGTAGTTCACTAAGGTGACTTTCAGAATTAGTTATAGTCAAACTAAGTAACAAAAACATGAATTTGCAATGACCCTGATTATGGAAAAGGATGAGAAGATTCGACGCAACCGTGCCAAAACCACCCAGCGAATTGTTGAAGCATTGGAAGAAGTAATTGCAGAGCGTGGTCTGGAAGGCGTTGGTGTAAACCGGGTGGCGGAGAAAGCGAGCGTTAGCAAGGTTCTGATATACCGCTACTTTGGTGGTATGGAAGGATTGCTGGAATACTACGTGAAGATGGGAAAACTATTTCCGATTTTCACCCCTGCTCTACTGGATCAAATTCGTCCTTTACATGAATCGGATATTGCCCGTATCTGGTATCGCCAGGTTATCCAGACGTATCGCCATTTTCGTACCTACAAAGCAGCTCGTGAAGTCCTGAAAGCCAGTGTTATCGAAAATGACCCTATCGCTGAAACTACCGCACGTGCCCAGGATGAAGAAATGACCCGGCTCGTTAGCCAGCTTTCCTTCGTGAAAGGAGCGGATACGGAAGCCATCTCAGCGGTTGTACTCGGAGCGATGAACTACCTGACCATCATGGCCCAGAATGACCGGACCATGATCAGTATCGATCTTCGTAGCGAGGAAGGCTGGGAGCGCATCGAAAATGCCGTAAAAACGATTTACATCGCTTTAAACAAAATGGCCATCGGGTCAAAAGAGGTTAATCTGGAAATTCAGTCGGCTTATATGCCAGCTGCCCAATGGTAATTACTGGCGTTAGCGGCCAAATATGAGTGGCCGCTAACGTCGATCATTGATGCCTTTCCCAAGCTTGCCTTTATTTTACCTCAACTGTTTTCATCTGAGGCCCCACTCCTTTAATGGTCAGCGACTTCCACTTCCCGGGAAGTTTTGTTTTTAGTTGGGTTATCCCACTGTCGTTGATGTCGATTCCTCCAAATCCATTCAGTACGGCCTGTAGCATCCCGCCCGCTCCGGTGGCAAAATAGGGATTCGTTCCACCCGCCGTTTCGGCCAGAACCCCAAACGGGGGTACTTCGTTGGGCTTATAACTCCTCACAAACCATTGATATGCTTTGTCTGGCTCACCCAGGCGAGCATGTAGCGTAGCCAATACAGACCAGCCCATTGCCGGACCCTCGGGCGAATAACGAGGCTCGTAATACGCTAAATCCTTCTTTATAGCTGCTTCCTGATTGACGATGGTTAGCGGGTAAGCAAGCAGATTTGCGTCGGCCTGCTTGATTTGCACACCATCATACGTCCGATTTTCTTTTGTTACACCATCCGGGAATTTGAGTATGGGAATATTATCAGCCACCAGCTTCCAATCGGGGTTAGGAGAGATGCCTAGTTCCTGAGCGGCCTGAATGGCGTACTGCAACGACGTTTTCGCCATACCGTTCGTAAACGCATTGTCGTCGATATTTTCCTGCCATTCGTTGGCCCCGATAACGTTATTGATGTGGTATTTACCTGTTCCTTCCCGCTCAACCCGGCTGGTCCAGAAATCGGCTACTTCTTTTAATAATGGATAGCCGCGCGTCTGGAGCCATTCTTTATCTTTCGTAACCTGATAATATTTCCAGAACGCCCAGCCAATGCAACCTGTGATGTGTTGCTGAAACGGGCCAGTCAATGCCCATACGGGTGTTGCTTCCTGCCCATCGGCATCCGATTCCCACGGGAACATAACCCCCGCATATCCGTGGCTGAATGCATTCTGTTTTGCCATTTTCATCCGCTCGAAACGGTACTCCAGCATAGACCGGGCAATTTCAGGTTTTAGTGTCAAAATCGGCGGGTACATCCAGAGTTCGGTATCCCAAAAAACGTGGCCGTTGTACCCTAACCCCGACAATCCCATTGGGGATAAACTGTACCCGGTCCCCTCGCGAACGAAGGAGTACAAGTGATACAAGGCCGACCGAACGGCCTTCTGTGCATCGGGGTCGCCTTCAATGACAATGTCACTTTTCCAAAGTTTGGCCCATTCGGCATTATGGCGGATAAGGAGTCGCTCCGTTCGCTCCAGCGCAGCAAATAGGGTCAGGCGTTCGGCTTCGTTTTGTGGGTCGGCGGTGTGGGCAGTAGATGATACGGACCCAACCACACTAAACCGGTATAGTTCACCAGCCTTCAGCCGCTTTTTAAATTTGGCCAGGTGCATGTTATAATCCCAGTCTTCGTGGATTACATCGGGTTCCTGTCCGTGCGGCTCGTCAAAAATAAAGCTGTTGGAAGCAGCCACCGTGTGCCTGCCAGTCGGACTTTTAGCGACGGAGGTCAGTAGGCGAATAGTAACGTGCTCCCGGTCGATTTCGGAGTAGAAATTTTTCACGTCCCGCAGTACCTCCGGCGTTTCGATAACGCTCATGGGGACTATTTCACAGTCCTTTTTCGCCGTTATTTCTACCATCGACAGTTGGGTAAATGGTAAATGCCGTAAGGCCATCATCGTTTGCCGAACGCTCACCTTATCCGTATAATCGAAGGTAGTGGTGAGGGCTGCCTGCTGCATATCCAGTGTCTGTCGGTAGTTGCTGATATTCTTTGAGCCAATCCGCTGCCCGTCCACCTCAAGGTTCATATTGGCAAAGTTGAACACTTTAAGAATGTTGGATACGCGCCCCCGTCCGTAGGTGTCGAATGCCCCATTTAGCACCACATCTTTTACTTTCATGGGTTCGGGCGAGGAGACTAGCCCAATCATACCGTTGGCCACGGTAATACCGTAGTAGATAGCCGGATTTATGTCCTGCCCAACCAGTTGCCAGTCGGCCTTATTCGATTGCGCGTGAACGGCACACCAGGAATTGATACAGGCAATCAAAATCGACGATACCAGTAATTTTCTTTTCATAAAGATCATAGGTGAAATAACGTCTAAAAATAGTTCTATTTATCAGGATGAGTAATGCTTTGGAGTTAATAAAAAAGAAAGGCCTCACTTTCATGAAAGTGAGGCCTTTTTGGATCAGTTTTTACCTATCAGCGACTGACTACAACACCCTTTCGGGCGTGGATTTTCTCGATTATCCACTGGCCTATTTTTTCACCCGCTGCCTGACCATTCATAAGTGAGGAGCGATAGTGAATACCACCATACAACCGGCTGATAGAGGCCTCATTAGCCGCATCCTTAAATGATTTGTAAGTGCGAACGCCGTGACCATATTTGAACTCTGTCGAGTCCGTGAAGGCAATGTTATCGCCAATCAGCTTTGTAAGTACGGTCGCTGCCGCTGCTGTGATGGTGCTATGTCCACTGGTGTATTCAGGAAATGGAGGGGTCTGAAGAAAGGGGGTCCATTTAGGATCCATGTATTTATTGATAACCGTTTCCGGCCGAATCATCCGGCTACGGTATTTTTCGTCCCAGCACGAAATGAAGGCGTCACTGAGGGCAAACGAGGTTAGGGCATAGGCTTCGACAGCATGCATCATGTCCAGTTTTTTCTGACGGGCAACCGTCTCCGCAATGGCCAGCCAATGACCGCCCGGCGTCATTTTTTTACTGGCAAACATGACGTGCCCGGCCACGTTCATCACAAAGGCATTGTCATCCCAGAAATAAGCAATGTCCTGTTGTTGCTTGTCCATCTTCTTCCCTATCTCATACACTTCATCTACTTCCTTTTTGTAGGGGCTTCCGGGAGCTATCGTGTATGGGTAAGGACGGGGCGGCTTAAACTGACTACAGGTGTCCATAGCCCAGCACCTTATCTTATTCCATTGTGGCTCGGCAGCGTCCATGTAGGCCGGTGGCGTTGGCACCCAGGTTCCGTCTTCATTGGTAACCGTGTGTTTGAAACCCCTTGTTTCTTTGTACCCGTCTTTGGCTGCATAGTCCAGCACGTGTTTGGCTACGGCTTCCCCATACGCTATTGACCGGTCGTAGACATCATCGGGAACACCATCCTTCTTATACTGCTCGTAGAAGGGCTTCTCAAACTCATCGTAAAATTCGACCGAAAAAGTAAGGGCCCGGGCGATAGTCAGGAAAGCGTGCGTGCTGGCCAACGGGAAGCAATACTCTTTCCCGGCTTCCGGTTCAGGACTAGCCTGGAAGCGCTTTAATTTACCACCCATCGACTCATATTGAGGGTCGAACGGAGTGAGGGCTTCATAGCCCGCCAGGTTAGCGTAGGAATAAATCCGGCTGGCCACAGGGGGCGAAAAAATATCGTGAATAATAACATCCGTCAGCTTATTCAGGGCTGCGTTGTAGTAGTCAACGTTACTCGCTTTAGCATTGTATTCGGCTGGTGTAGCCGATTTTCGGCAACCAGTAAATACAAGACCTACCAGGGTTAAAGTGCAAATGAAGCGAATCAAATGATTCATAAAAGTAGAGACTAGTTAGAGTGTTTACCAACCCAGTAAGTGTTGATAAGCACTGACAAAATTAACGAAATTTTCGGGGTAAAAGTAAGCATCTACCTCCGCTTACTTCATGTGTAAAGGTTTGAAAACCTGCAAGCCAGCATCGTTCCGGGCCACCATTACCAGTGTTCCCTGAGTGGTGCGAACGGAACGTATATCCCGGATTTCACCATTTAGCAGAAAACCGGAATCTACCGGCGACAACGCACTGAAATTCCCTTTGCCATTGTTGCGCAGGACTAGTCCATAACTGGCATCGTACCGCCCCTGATAGGAGCTGACACCGTAAAAATTCCCTCCACCCAGCACGTCCAGGTCACCATCATTATCGATGTCCATTGCCTGCAAGGCAAATAGTTTCGATACCTGAGCCATCATGGGTAATTCATGCACAACAAACGTTGCCTTGCTGCCCTTTCCCCCTTTATTCTCCAGGTAAACGGAAGCGAATTGATTTACCGTGTACTCATCAGCCCCTTTTAACTCAGCATCATTCAATACGCTGCTTAATGGCTTTCCGGCAAAGGATACATAATCTGTAAACCGTTTGTTGATAATCCCCGGCATCTGCTTACCCAATTCATCTTTAAATGCCAGTGGGTACCACTCTTTGCCTCCGCCTGAACCGGCGCGATTGTACGCCAGTATCTGTTCGGTCGTCTGGTTATTATCGATGTCTTTTACCCACATCGCCAGTTGCGAATCAGGGGTTTTGCGCAACTTGGTATTGGTGCCCACATTACCCGCTATCAAATCCATATCCCCATCGTGATCGAAATCAGCGGTAATGATGCGCTGAAAAAAGCCGCTCAATGGTGTTTCGTCGGCAACAAAGTCGGTTACTTCGGCGAACCGGCCATTGGTATTGGCAAAGACTCGGATGGGCATCCAGTCGCCCGCTACGATCAGGTCGATGTCTTTATCCCCGTCATAGTCCGTCCAGACGGCATCCGTTACCATACCTACTTTCCGCAAACCCGTAGCATAGCTATCAGTTTTGTCGGAGAAGTGCCCTTTACCATCGTTAATGAGCAGGTACGAACTGGGTGATTTTCCGTAGCCAAACCCGACCACACGCCCCCCCACGAAAAGATCCACGTCGCCATCCCGGTCAATATCGGTGGGCCGAACACAGCTCTTGTTGTCGTACATGGGGGGTAATGCATTGGCAGCGCGACTAAACATACCCCGGCCATCATTCAGATAGAGCCGGTCGAACTGCTCGGGCATTTTGTTGTAAAACTCATTCCCGCCGGTAACTACATACAAATCCAGATCCTTATCACCATCGGCATCAAAGAAAGCGGCATCGACATCTTCATACGTGGAGTCCTTGACAAAACCAGCTTGCCCCACTGGTTTAAACGTACCATCAGGCTGTTGCATTAATAAACTCCCCGCCTGCCATTTGGCCCCGCCAACGTACATATCGTCCAATCCATCACCATTCACATCCCCAACGGCCAAATGTGGCCCTTCCGTAGAAACCTGAAATGGCATGAGTGGCTCCCGAACGTAATCGAAGTACTCTTTATTCTCCTTATGCCTATAGGGAATCGAGTCTGCTTTTGATACGTCCGTAAAGAGTGCCTGCCCCGCGGGTTGCGTATATCGATACAACGTACCATCCAGTTGAGCATCGGCCTGTTTGAGCGTCAGCAGCTGATTCACTTTTTGCTTCGTTCTGATTTCCATGCGCTGGTTCGGCCAAATGACAATCAGCGAATCAATGACCGTGCGTTTGCCCAGCCCAAAGAGCAGTTCAGGTGCTGTAGACGACTCGAACCCCCGGGTGAGCATCAATTGCTGCACCTGGAGTGAGTCACCGTATTTCATAATTACCTTCGCCCCTACGCCAAATGTATTGGGGGAGTTGCCCTTGAGCCGGATGGTCAGGTGATGGTTATCTGGAAAGAGTTTGTCCGCATCATTCTGGTATATTCCGGCCGGATCGTCAATATTGTTCGTCACCAGGTCTAAATCACCATCATTGTCTAGATCAGCATAAGCCGCTCCGTTCGAGTACGTTGGGGTTTTAAAGCCCCATTCGAGGGATTTATTATCAAATCGCAGGGATGGAGTACCGTGGTAGAAATAATTATGCACTTTACCATCAGGCATCAGTTTAACGGCGCGTTCATCCAGTGCTTTTGATGTTTCCATGGCATAGCGCAGGGAATCGTCGGCCGCAAATTTTACGTAATCGAGGTTGTTAGGCCGATGTACAATGCCATTGCTGATAAACAGATCCTTTATACCATCATTATCATAATCGGCCAGCAGAGGAGACCAGCTCCAGTCTGTAGCGGCTACGCTCGCCATGGTGCCAATATCCATGAATTTTTTGCCCGACAGGCTCAACTGAAGGCAGTTTCGGCTGTACTGATTCATGTAGCCAAACGCCTGTTTGTAGAGGTAAATATCGAGCGGATCTTCACCCAGCGATGATTTTTCTACTGTTTCATCTTCCGGGTACATATCCAGGGTGATTATGTCCGCAAAGCCGTCGTTGTTGACATCGCCGATATCATTTCCCATTGAGAAACGACTGATATGCTGAAATGCCTTTTTCCCACTTTCGGTAAATGACCCATTTTGATTATTGATGTAATAATAATCGTCCTCATGAAAATCATTGGATACGTAGATATCTTCCCAGCCATCGTTATTCAGATCGGCAACGGAAATACCCAGTCCATACCCCATGGCAGCACCATAGATTCCGGCTTGCTGGCTTACATTGGTAAACCGGACTGGCTTGCCTGCCGGGGCCTGGCCCGTACTTGATATAAGCTGATTCTCGAAGAGGTAATCGCCCGATTCGTTATGACGCAGGTTACGGGCAGTTACCCGATCATAACTACGGGAAGTATGGACCGCATGGTTCAGGAGATAACAGTCCAGATCGCCATCATGGTCGTAATCGAAAAAGGCGGCCTGAGTTGAGAAACCCGTAAAATCTAATCCGTAGTCAGCTGCCTTCTCGGTAAATGTTCCATCGCCGTTATTGATGTACAACTCGTTAGCACCTTCCAGCCCCCGGAAGTTGCCAACGGCACAAACGTAAATATCCAGGAAACCATCGCCATTGACATCAGCCATGGTCGAACCCGTTTGCCAATCGGCGTAGCCCTCTACCCCCGCTTTAGCGGTTATGTCCTCAAACTTGAAATTCCCCTTGTTCAGATAGAGTTTGTTCTTACCCTGGTTCGAAATAAAATACAGATCGGTTAAACCGTCATTGTCGATATCTCCCGCTGAAACGCCCCCGCCATTATAAAAATAGAGGTAGTCGATAATATTTACCTTTTCGTTGGGTACCAGGTGGTTTATAAAATCAACACCCGTTTGCGTGGAGTCGAGAGGTTGAAAGAGTGGTTTTTCTGACCTGAAAAATTGACAGCCCGCCAGCGTCAACAAGCCAGCGGTCAGGAAAAAAGCAATTTGTTTTACCATGGGAATCACAAATGGTGCCTACTAGTGAGACATTCACCAGTCTGTTTACTTAGTAGTGAGATTAAATAGCTGGGCGCGGTCGTTGTTTTTGGCCAGTACAAATTGACCCTGAGCCAGCCTTGCCATGTGCCGAACCTGCCCCCGTACAAAAAAGCCGGAGATGGCAGGATTAACGGACTCGTATGAAATGGTATTGTTGGCAGCTTTACCCTTATTTCGCAGGATGACACCGTAGTTGGCATCGTACCGACCAATCTCGGGGAGTACGTCCAAAAAGTTACCTGCCAACACAAGGTCCGTTCGGCCATCATGGTCATAATCCATAAAAACAACGCTACTTATAGGGGAAAGCTGGGCTTCAGTTGGCAACGCCTGAAACGTAAGGCCACCTTTGCCATTATTGAGCAGGATAGCTGTTGCACCCGTATACGCTTGTTTGACTGCCGCCTGCTTTAACTGGTCTTCGTCCAGAATTTCATTTATTTTCTTGCCCGCATAGTCGTTAAACTTCACGAATTTCTTTTTGATAGCGGGCATCACTTTCTGGAGGTCGTTTTTCAACACCATCGGATACACCTCACCCGTTTCATCGGCGCAGTTTATAATCTGCTCCACAGTGCCATTATTGTCAAAATCGCCGGCGTAAAGTTCAGCCGGTACCGTTTGGGTAGCCCGAATGCGAGAGTTCAGCCCCAGGTTGCCCACCACCAGATCCATATCGCCATCGCCATCGGCATCCCCTGCGGTTACGCAGTTCCACCAGCCATTAGTTTTGATAGCTTGCCCCTGCACATCCTTTATAATGAGTTCGGGGTTCTGACTCAACTTACCTCGCTTGTTCTCGAAAACCTGAATGGGTGCCCAATCGCCAACCACAATTAGTTCGGGGTATTTATCCCCGTTCAGGTCAGCCCAGGTTGCGCCCGTTACCATCCCCAGCTTATCAATGTCTGGTAAAATACGCTTCGTATAATTTTTGAAGTTGCCCGTGCCATCATTCGTGAGCAGGTAGCTGGATGGATCACGCCCGTACTGACCGGGAATGAGTCGCCCACCCACGAACAGATCAATATCCCCGTCCTGATCGAAATCCCCCGCTGCCACACAGGAACCACTTTGTTTGAGACTGGGTATACTCGTTTCAGATTGCGTGAAATTACCTTTTCCATCGTTCAGGTAGAGGTAATCTAACAGATCGTCCGACTCGGCGCGAAACTCATTGCTACCCGTCACTACATATAAGTCCAAATCCTTATCACCATCAGCATCAAAGAGAGCGGCATCCACTGCTTCTGAAACCGTGTCCTGCTTCATTGCAACGGACGTTTTGTCCGTAAACCGTCCCGTTCCCGGTTGCTGTATAAACAGGTGTCCTGCATGACCGCTGGCACCACCTAAAAACACATCATCCAGTCCATCGCCATTCACATCTCCCGTTGCCAGGGCTGGCCCCTGGGTAGAAAACTGCTGTTTGAGCAGTGCATCGCGGTTGTAATCCACAAAACTGCTTTCAGTATGCTGGAAGTTAAGCCCTGATATAGTTGTAAACTCCTGAAAGGCGGGCTTCTCCAGAATAACGGCTGGTTTCCACACCTGCGTTGCATCCGCTTCGCGGAGCGTTAGAAGCTGATTGGCCCGTGGCCTGCGTATGATTTGTTTCCGATCAGTTGGCCAGACAACCACCAGCGAATCAATGGTTGGGTTGTTTCCCAGGCCGAATACCATATTCAGGTCTACCGAGGATTCGAAACCCCGATTTGGCATTTGTTGCAGTAACTGCGTTTGCCCCGCCTGATATACTAGTACCCGGGTACCAATCGCATTCTTATTGAGTCCTGCTCCTTCCAGCTTTACTTTTAAGTAATTCGTTTTATGTTTCTCAACCGATTGATTTTGATAGATGGCCACTGGTGAATTCATATTATTCACGACCAGGTCCAGGTCGCCATCATTATCCAGATCACCATAGGCAGCTCCGTTCGAAAAGCCTGGCTCCGCCAAACCCCAGTCAAAAGCTTTGTTGGTGAACTGGATGTTCCCTTCGTTATGAAAAGCGTAGTTTGGCAACGGTTCAGACGTTGCTTTATCCAGAAACTCCTTGAAGTTGAACTTGCGCTGCCGGGCAATTTGAGCCATATTTTCTCCATCAGCCAGAAAATTGACGAAGTCCTGATCGGTTACATCTTTAGCGATACCGTTAGCCACAAAAATGTCTTTGCGCCCATCGTTATCCATGTCAAAAATCAGGGCGCCCCAACTCCAGTCCGTTGCCTGAACGCCGGCAAACCGAGCCACATCGCTAAACGTCGGCAAATTGTTGTTACCGGGCTGATTACCCTGATTCAGGTGCAGCATATTCTGCATGATCTGATAGTGAAAATCGCGACCAACTTTAATCTGCTCCAGATCGTGCCCCTCGAATGTAGAGGTCTTTTTCAGGCGCCGGTCGTTGCCGGGCAGCATATCCGTTATGAATATATCGAGCTTGCCATCGTTATTGACATCGGCAACATCAGCCCCCATGGACGATAGGCTGGTATGCGGCATAGACTCCTTTATCGACTCCCGGAAAGTACCGTCGTGGTTGTTGATGTAGAGATAGTCGCGCTCGTAAAAATCATTGGAGATGTAGATATCCATCCAATTATCGTCATTCACATCACCAATGGTAATGCCCAGACCAAAACCAATCAGGCTTCCATAAATACCAGCCTGTTCCGATACATCAACAAAAACAATCGCCGTTTTACCGTTGCCCTTTCTGTTCTCTACAGTCATGTTTCTGAACAGCTTGTGCCCCCCCAGCGAATCCCGCTGCGCCCGTAAATTAGCATAAGCCAGCCGCCCGACGGGCATAAAACTGTTGTTGAGTAAATACATATCGAGGTCCCCATCGCGGTCATAATCGAAGAAAGCCGCGTGGGTAGAGTAACCCCGATCATTCAGACCATATTCTGCGGCCCTTTCCGTGAAGGTGGGCACTCCGCTGGCGTCATTGCCATTGTTAATGAAGAGTTCGTTAGCCCGGTCATCGCCATCACGATTACCAGCGTTACATACATAGATATCAAGACGGCCATCACCATTTACATCAGCAAAAGTGGCTCCTGTACTCCAGGCTCGTTTCCCGGCTACACCTGCCCTGGCCGTTACGTCTTTGAACTGAATTTTGCCAGTGCCAGCAGAGGTGTTGTTTAGATATAGTTTGTTGTCGCCCATGTTGGCGATCATTAGAATATCAGACAGTCCATCGTTATTAATATCCCCAATGGCTACGCCCCCTCCGTTGTAAAAATTACGGTAATTAAAGATGTTAAAATCCTGATCGCCGGTAACAGTATTGGCGAAATCAACGTGGGTTTCATCAGGCAACAGCTTTCGGAACAGGGGGTCTGAGGGAGTTTGCGGCTTTGACCGGCAACTGGCTACCAAGCCAATTACCAGGATAAGTAAACTAATACGCATTAATACAAATACATGAAAAATAGATCGGGTTCGCAAAGCGAAGGGCAGAAAACAAGTTTGCCTGATTTGAATCGTAAGGGACTACAAATGTAACGAATTATAGGGCCTTATTAGTCCTTACAGTTCAATTAATTGGCTTTTAATCAGCCCTTAAACACAAAAAAGCAAGCCCAACTGGGCTTGCTTTTTTTACGCCTTAGGTTAGCTATTAGTAGCCAGGATTCTGCTTCAGGTTAGGATTCAGCGATAGCTGGTCCTTTGGAATTGGGAATATATTCCGGAACGCCTGATCAGCAGGCTTGAAGCGCCAGGCCTTATTGTATTGCCCAAACCGAATCAGGTCCTGACGACGATGTTGCTCCCAGGCTAACTCACGTCCACGTTCGGCCAGCAGTTCATCCAGCGTGATTGTGGTGTAGGCAGGCATACCAGCACGGGCACGAACCAGATTCAAGTCTGGCAAGGCAGCACCCATGTTACCTAACCGCATATTAGCCTCCGCCCGCATCAGATACACATCCGCCAACCGGTAAACGACAAAATCGTTATCCTGTTCCGTAAACGTGTTGTTTTTCTGAATCTCATATTTCTGGCTCCGGGCACCAGCCAAACGGCCACTCGCACCGGCAGCGAACTCGAATGCCTCAACTTCAGGCCGGAATACCATCGGCAGGGCGTCATCCATCAAGGGAACGCCTGCCGCTGTATACTGCTGACCAACAATCCACTGCTTTTTACGAGCATCCTTGTCGTCGAAGGAGTTGTAGAACTCCGTTACCGTTGCCCAACCATTCCAGGGAGCCGTGCCCAGATTATAGGTCAACTGGTTCAGGTAGTGAAGCGTCTGCATCTGCGGGTGAAAGCCCCCCCGCTTCGATTTGTCGAAAGGAGTAGCCAGAATAGTTTCCGGCGAGTTCTGGTTCTGAACGGCGAAATTGCTCAGATAATCGCCAGCGAGCTGGAATTTGCCGGATTTAATAATACTGTCTGTGCGTACTATAACATCAGCCCAGCGCGGAGTACCCGTATACACCTGCGCATTGAGGTACAACTTCGCCAGAATCATATCAGCCACGTACTTGTTCATCCGGCCATAGTAGGCACCACCTGAAACATTGCTCAGGTTAGGACGTGCGGCCAGCAACTCTTTCTCTACAAAGGCAAATACCTCCGCTCGGGTATTCTGCTTTGGCGTTGTGGCTCCCACAGAGTCAGAAATGATGACGTTGCCAAACAGATCCATAGCCTGATAATGGAAGAAAGCACGTAGTGCCTTCAACTCAGCCTTAGTTTTGGCATCCGTAATGGTGCCCAATTGCTGGTTGATAGACGTGATGTTGTTATAACACCAGGTCCAGGGGCCATTAAATTGTCCATTGTCCGTAATGGGGTCCCAGGTATGCTGATACAACCGCTTCCAGTTGTCGCCATCTTTCCAATCACCACCCCGGGTGGGTACAATCATCTCATCCGTCGTTGCATTCAGGTTGGACATATTGCCGTGATAATCACCCAGACCATTGTATAATGGCCCGATCAGGGCTGCCTGCTGACCTGCCGTGCTACCAAACGTACCACTAGTTGGAATAACGTCGTACGTAGTTTCGGTAAGATCAGTACACGCCTGGGTTGCCAGTAACAGGACTGAGCAACCCAGAAGCATTTTTATGTTTATTTGTCTCATGGAAGTTTTTGATAATTAATTAGTTACATCGCTTTACCTACAGTATGATACTAACGATGTGTTAAAGAAAACGGTTTTCACTAACCGGATATTATTTTGCACAAAACCCGGTTAGTGAAAACCTGTCACTAGAAGGTTAAATTAATACCCAACTGGAACGTACGCGTTTTAGGGTAAACAACGTTTCCGTACCCACCACCGTCCAAGCCAACGGCATTAGGTGCCTGCTGGATGGTGCCATTGTTCTGTAAATCAGCCTTAACCTGTAACTCCGGGTCGATACCCTTATACTTGGTGAGGATGAACAGGTTATTACCACCGGCATAAATACGGGCATTGGTGATGTACTTGCTGGCAGGCAATGGAATAGTGTAGCCTACCTGCCAGTTGTCGAACCGAACGAATGAACCGCTTTCCAGCCAGTTTGTCGACAGCACGTTCACGCCATAACCGTTCGGGAAATCCGTTACGCCCTTCAGCATGTTCGTCTCCAGAATAGAGCCTGGTATCAGCAGGTTTGACCGTATGGCGTTCAGGATGGTATTACCAAACGTTCCGCGTAACTGAAAGTATACGTCAAATCCTTTGTAACGGAACGTATTTATGTACGACGCAGTCAGGAACGGTTGCGGATTACCCTGTTTCAATGGAGAACCGGCTGTAATTGCCGCAGCCGCGTCTGCCTTCGATACATCCGTTACCGGTGTGTCGCCCGAAGCGGCTTTCAGCAATGGTTGTCCATCAGCCGAGTAGGCTCCGGTGAAGGTTGGCACGTTGTTGAACTCGCCCAGCGGCTGACCAGGGGTCAGATAAGAGGCAAATACATCGGACAGACCACGACCGTTAAAGGCGTTAAAACGAACCTGTCCATTGCTGAACTGATCGTTCGAAAGTGAAACAATCGTGTTTTTGTTGTAAGCACCTACAATGCGGGAGTTCCAGGAGAAGTTATCCTTCTGGATTACATCACCACCAAACGACAACTCAAAACCGCTGTTTCGCATCGAACCTACGTTAGCCAGAATGGTATTGGAGAAATAGGTAACTCCATCGGCAGGTACTGAATAGGGATAAAGCATATCCTTAGTCAGTTTATTGTAGTATTCTACCGTACCAGAGAACCTCCCACCGAGCAACTGGAAATCCAGACCTACATTGGAGGTTGTCAATATTTCCCATTTCAGGTTTGGGTTCGCGTTTTGTGTGATACCATAGCCTGGCAGGAAGTCACCCAGCGTACCATCATAATAGGTACCTTTCTGACCGTACAACTGAATGGAGTTGTAGGGAGAAATACCTTCCGAGTTACCCGTTGCCCCGTAGCCAACGCGCAGTTTCAGGAAATTAAGCGTGTTGCCCTTTGGGAAGAATGATTCGTTCGAGATTGTCCAGCCTGCACCAACCGATGGGAACATACCCCACTTGTTGTTAGCGCCAAATTTAGAACTACCATCCCGGCGTAACGTTGCCGTTACGTTGTATTTATCATTCAAGTTCACCGTTGCCCGACCGAAGAAGGAAATCAGTTTGTTCTGATTGCGGTACGACGATGTATAGTTGTTACCCGGATTGACAATAGTACCGGAGCCCAGGCCCAGATTGCTAAAGTTGATGTCGGGCGTTACAAAACCGGAGTTAGCCGCACCAAAACCATCGCGGTCAAATTGCTGGTACGAATACCCGCCTAACAGCGAAAAGTTATTGTTCGGATCACTACCAAACCCTTTCGTGTAATTGGCCGTCAACTCCAGCAGCTTATTGTTATCTTCCGAGAAGTTCCGGCTCGCCCGGCCATTGTTAGCAGCAAACGCTTTGATGGTTGGGTTGGTGTAGAAGTTGTTGACGGTGTTATCCCGCTGTAACTGACCATTAACGCCCACCGTCAATCCGTCCAGTATCTCGTAGCGCAGGTTCATACCCCCCTGCAAGTACCGCTGAACACCGTTGTTGATGATGTTTTCCTGCATGGCAACCGGATTGAACAGGTCAAAGCTACCGCCTACTTCATAATACGATCCGTCCGCGTTACGAACCGGTAATGTTGGCAGGAACGTAACGGCCCGGCCAATAATACCACTGTCGTACTTCTTGTTCGTTTCGGAGTACGATAGATTGTACTGAATATTCAGACGGTTGTCGAACGCTTTTTGATCGAGGTTGATACGGCCTGTTATACGATCAAGACCCGTATTTTTGATAATACCGTTCTGATTGATGTAGTTGACCGAACCCCGGTAGCTGAACGCTGGTGAACCACCCGCAATAGCGATATCGTGGTTGTTGACAGTTCCATTCTGCGTCACTTCCTTTGTCCAGTCGGTATTAAAGTTCCCGGCTGGAAAGCGCTGTTGGTCAGCCAGCGAAGTAGCTCCTTTGATTTTAGTAACAGCATCCCGGTATCCCTGTGCGTCCAGCATGTCGTACTGCCTGGAGATAGTAGATACACCCACGTAGTTGTTGAACGTTACGGTTGTTCTACCCGACTTACCACGCTTGGTCGTAATCAGGATAACGCCGTTTGCCGCCCGTGAACCGTAGATAGCGGCTGCCGAAGCATCTTTCAGTACATCCATCGACTCAATATCGGAAGGCGAGATAGTGTTAATAGGCACCCCAATCATACCATCTACTACATAGAGTGGATCGGAGCCACCAGCCAGCGACGTGTAACCGCGCAGACGAACGGTTGGCTGTGTATTCGGGTCGCCGGAGGGGGATGTAATAACCAGACCGGCTACTTTACCCTGAATAGCCTGCAGTGGGTTTGGGTTTACCCCGGCGTTAAAATCCTTAGCCGTTACCTGCACCACCGATCCGGTCAGGTCTTTCCGTTTAGCTGTACCGTATCCCACTACAACCACTTCTTCCAGTGCTTTCGTGTCGTCGGCTAGTTTAACGTCCACCGTCGAGCGATTGCCTACCACAACTTCCTGCGATGTGTAACCAATAAAACTCATCACCAGCGTTGCATTGTCGGGTACGTCAGACAGCGTAAACGCCCCATTCGCATCGGTATTTGTACCACGTTGGGTACCTTTAAGCTGAACACTCACTCCTGGCAAGCCAAAGCCAGTGGGGTCAGAAACTTTCCCGGTAACGGTGCGGCCCTGAGCCCATGCTGCTGAATTACCAATCAGCAGCATCATTGCCAGCATAGCCAGAAAGCTGAATAAGGCTTTCTTCCCGAAAAGTTTAGGTTGGAATGACCCAACCTGACCTACGTCGCCACCGAAGCGGTTAATTTTGTAGGATTTATCCATCATAGGTTTACAGTAAAAAATTTGAAAATAGGTTATTAAATTAATCAGCGTTCAGGCTAGTATTATCCTTTGTTTTCTATCACTACTAAGGTAAACATATGGTTTCATCTTATTAAATCTTTAGTAGTCTGAAAGGAATTTATAGAATCTAAACCTGAATCATTTAGCGAATTACAGCATGTTAAAATGAAAATACAAATGCCCTGAGGGTAAAAATTGCTTGGTTACCGTCAAAATCGTATCATAATTTTTCTTAAAAAGATTGTAAAAATTAAACTATTTCCTTGCCTTAAACACATAAAAATGTGTTATATAATTAGTAGTCAGCAAGTTGATTGGAAAAATGGACTTAGAAAAATTATAATTTTTCTAATAAAAGCCAATCATTTTTCATAACTGCCACCAGAAATTTGTGTCAATTACATTTAATTTTGCCCACTAATTTTTCCGACTGACGGCCAGTCTGTATGCCTCCATGAGTATAGAAACGCTTAACTCCTTAGCTAATCAACTAACAGGTGATCTCTTCTTCGACAACACGCACCGGACTCTGTACGCTACTGATGCCTCTGCCTATCGGGAAATGCCTGCTGCGGTGGCTATCCCAAAAACAGTCGATGATTTAAAGACGCTTATCCTGTTTGCCAGTAAGCACAAAACGTCGCTTATTCCGCGTACTGCCGGTACGTCTCTGGCCGGTCAGGTAGTAGGCAATGGTATTGTGGTCGATGTATCCAAACATTTCACAAAAATTCTGGAAATAAACCCGGAAGAACACTGGGTTCGGGTGCAGCCGGGTGTCATTCGCGATGAGTTGAATCAGTTTTTAAAACCATACGGTTTATACTTCGGTCCCGAAACTTCTACGGCCAACCGGGCCATGATTGGCGGCATGGTGGGCAACAATTCCTGCGGCTCCAACTCCATTGTATACCGGGCCACGCGTGAGCATACCCTTTCTGTAAAAGCCTTACTGGCCGATGGTTCTGAAGTAGAATTTAAAGAGATGAGTGGTTGGGACTTTACCAAATCGGTAAGCGAAGCCAGCCGCCGGAACGGAACCGCTACCCTGGCCGATAAGATCCTGCTGAAAACGAATGCAATCTTGTCGGATTCAGACAATCAGGAAGAAATCCGACGCAACTTCCCTAAAAAGTCAATTGAGCGACGGAATACAGGCTATGCTCTGGATACCCTGCTCGACATGCAACCGTTTGCGGAAGCGGGTGAGCCATTTAACCTGGCAAAATTCATTGCGGGTTCCGAGGGTACGCTTTGCTTCATGACGGAAATCAAGCTGAATCTGGTTCCACTGCCCCCCAAAGAAAGCGGCCTGGTATGTATTCACTGTCACTCCATCGACGAAGCCTTACGGGCAACGCTGGTAGCGTTACCCTACAAACCGTACGCGGTCGAACTAATTGATGATATTATTCTGGAACGGGCGGCAACGAATCCTGAACAACAGAAAAACAGCTTTTTTGTCCAGAAAACCCCAACGGATCATTTCCCCATTATCCTCGTAGTCGACCTCTCGCGCGGTACGAGAGAGGAGATTGAGCAATTGGCTACTGCTATGGAAGCCGACATGCGGACGGCTGGCCTGGGGTATCACTATCCATTGTTGTTCGGCGACGATACCAAAAAAATATGGACGCTTCGTAAAGCAGGGCTTGGCTTGCTGGGTAATTTGCCAGGCGATGCCAAAGCAGTAGCGGTTATTGAAGATACGGCCGTTGATGTGGTTGACCTGCCCGACTATATCCGCGACTTCAATGACATCCTGACCAAGCACAACATGCACGCGGTTCACTACGCTCACGCGGGCTCGGGCGAAATACATCTACGCCCCATCATTAACCTCAAAACCGCCGAAGGACACCAGCAGTACCGGATGATTGCGGAAGAAATTGCCAAGCTGGTTAAAAAATACGATGGTTCACTATCGGGCGAACATGGTGACGGGCGACTGAGGGGCGAGTTTATCCCACAAATGGTGGGTGCACACAATTATGAGTTGATGCGTCAGCTAAAACATACCTGGGATCCGGAGGGTATTTTCAACCCCGGCAAAATTGTGGAAACGCCCCCCATGGATACGTTTTTACGATATGAAGCCAACCAGAAAACGCCCGATTTCCAGACTTACTTCCGCTACAACGACCAGAACGTACTGCAACATGCCGAGCAGTGCAACGGCTCGGGCGATTGCCGCAAAACCGAGGCTTCCGGCGGTACCATGTGCCCCAGTTATATGGCCACCCGAAACGAGAAAGACACTACGCGGGCGCGGGCCAACATTCTGCGTGAAATGCTGACCCATTCTCCAAAAGAAAACCGGTTTGACCACGAAGAAATCAAAGCAGTCTATGACTTGTGTCTTTCCTGCAAAGGCTGTAAGAACGAATGCCCGTCGAATGTGGATGTGGCAAAATTAAAGGCCGAATTTTTACAGCATTATTATGATGCCAACGGCATTCCGATTCGCTCCCGGCTGATTGCCAACTTTGCCCGTTTGTCATCACTCGCTTCGCTGGTTCCCTGGGCTTGGAATGGAGTGCTGGGCACTCCCTGGCTTCGGCGCCTGGCGAATCGGGTGGTCGGTTTTCACCCCGACCGGACGATGCCGCTATTGGAAGGTACCACGCTTAAAAGCTGGGCTAAAAAGCGTAAAACGGGTTTACAGGCTACTGGCCCAATGCGCATGTATCTTTTCTGCGATGAGTTTACCAACTACAATGACGTACAGGTTGGGCAGAAAGCAATTCAGCTTTTTGAGCGTCTGGGCTATGAAGTAATCATTCCTGAGCACGGGGAGAGTGGCAGAGCTGCCCTCTCGAAGGGTATGCTGAAGTACGCGAAGACCCTGGCTGAGAAAAACGTGCGACTCCTGAAAGATGTGATAACGGACGAAATGTCCCTGGTAGGCCTGGAACCGTCGGCCATTCTCACATTCCGGGATGAATATCCTGACCTGGTCGATGAATCCCTTGTAGCCAGTGCCAGACACCTGGCCCAAAACACCCTGACCTTCGAAGAATTTATAGCGCGGGAAATGGAAGCCGGACGTATCCGACCCGATCAATTTACGGACCAGAAGCGGCTCATCAAGCTTCACGGGCATTGCCAGCAGAAAGCGGTATCTTCACTAATACCGGGCAAAAAAGCCTTGTCTTTACCCAAAAACTACACGGTACAACTGATCCCATCCGGCTGCTGTGGCATGGCCGGTTCATTTGGGTACGAAGCCGAACACTATGAGGTATCAATGAAAGTGGGCGAACTGGTCCTTTTTCCTGCTGTTCGTCAGCAGCCCGACGACGTTATAATTGCAGCACCGGGCACTTCCTGTCGCCATCAGATTAAAGATGGTACCTCTCGTAAAGCTATCCACCCGGCAGAGATTTTGTTTGCTGCTTTGGCGTAGACCAATAGGTAAACAGCCATTTTTCACAAGAAGAGCGCGCTCTTCCACGCAGCTATTACTGTATCCAACTGCAATGTCTACCAAAATTATAAACTGGTATACCATGTCCTAATTTATGCTTAGTAAGCCAGTTATAATTTTACCAATCCATTAAAATCGGTTCATATATGGCATAAATATTGCTCGAAATACGACAAGAGTTACAACATCAGAAAAATTGTCAATCCGTAGTATTTATGAGAAATAGTTACTGGCTATTATGGCTGGGTGTGCTTCTGATGTTTTGTAGCTCCGTGGTCGCTCAACGCCACAAACCAATTCCTGTTGAATGCGCTGCCCCTGACCTTACCTCCGCACAGCGGCAGATGCTGGAGCAGCAGGCTCATGACGCGCTCATCTCGAAGAAAGGTACCAATGCTGCTTTTACTTCCGTTACGTATGTACCCATCCGGCCACATATTCTGCGCCGAAGTGACGGAACGGGCGGTATGTCGCTGGCCAACCTCAATCAGGTTATAGCCACCACTAATTCGTATTACCTGCTCAACAACTATGGCATCCAGTTTTACCTGGCGGGCACTACGCCTGATTATGTCGACAATGACGCCTACTACGCTAGTTATAATATAGTCGATGAGGATGCCGTAGCGTCTGGTCACGACGTTACGAATGCGCTTAATCAATATTACGTCAACAATTTCTCGGCTAATATCGGAGGTTACGCTTACTACCCCAGCAATGATGTACCGTCTACCCGATCCTTCATTCTAAATGAATATTACAATCTGGATGACATGGGTAACCGGCTCATTCCGCATGAGTTAGGGCATACGTTTAACCTGATTCATACCTTTGGCGACAACAATGGTACAGCGGGCACAACCGAACTGGTAACCCGGGGTGCTGGCGCTAACTGCGCAATAGCAGGCGATCTGGTTTGCGATACACCCGCCGATCCCTATGGCAAACAAGGAACTAGTTTGATTAATGACGCGAATGGTTGTCCGACTTACAACCCCAACAGCACAGCACGGGATGCTAACAATATGCTGTATTCGCCATCTGTTCAAAATATAATGTCGTACTATTTCCCCTGTACGCACAACTTCACCGCTGGGCAATTTGATCGTATGCAAGCCGGGCTGGCCCTTCGCCAGTCGCACACGGCCTACAGTTTAAACTATCCCCCCACGCTGGTATTACCACCCAGTAACGTAGCAGCATCCTTATCCAATAACCAGGTCACCTTAACCTGGCAGGACAATGGAACGAATGAAATGGGCTACTTCATTGAGCGTTCCTTATCTCCCTCATCGGGTTTTGTGTTGATTGGGGGCGTTGGACCAAATACAACGACCTTTACGGACACAAAAACGACTGCATTCACTACCTACTATTACCGGATTAAACCCTCCAACTCGACTACCACCGGCCTAAGCCCAACCGCTAGTGTTACAACGGCTACCTGCCATCCTACGTATGGTACCGACGGCTGTGAGTTTGGTGATGGGCTGAATGGCTTTATACTGAATGGCATTGTGATAAGCCAGAATACCAGTTGCTCAACGAGTGGGTACAGTTCCAGTACAGCTATCTCAGCTAAAATAACTGCGGGAAGTTCCTACACATTCACCGGAACCCTTTTATCGGCAACGGAGCCGGAAGGAGTAACTATCTGGGCAGACCTGAACCATAACAATGCCTTTGAAGCAAATCAGGGCGAACTACTGTATCAGTCCCCCATTGTAACCGGCCAGTTTTCTGGTTCCCTAACCTTCCCTGCCAGCCTTACTACAGGAAAACTCGACCTGCGGATTATCGTGGCTTACAACGTTTCTCCCACTAATCCCTGCGGCAATTATAATTACGGAGAAACCGAAGATTATGCGTTTAACGTAGTTAACAGTACTGATTTAAGTTTGTCCTTACAAACCAGTAGCCGAACTGTGGTGGTGAATCAACCCGTCAGTTACTCACTAACTATCCGTAATGATGGCCCTTTCGATGCAACGGGAGTCCAGTGGCAAAACAGACTTCCTCAAGGCTTAGTGTTTGTTAGTGGCGGTCCGGGCATAACTGGCTCATCAACAGCCGTAAGTGGCACGAATAGTCTCTCGCTGGGTGCAGGTCAGGCCACCACCGTTTCTTACCTGCTTCGGCCAACGCAGCCGGGCGTATACAGCAACGCGGCTCAGATTATAACCAGCGATCAATTTGATCCCGACAGTCAGCCCGGCTCCGGCACGGGTGATGGACAGGATGATACTGCTACAGTGGATATGCGAACGCCGGATAGCAGCACCACTACTACGGCTTTTTATAGCTCGCCTAATCCGGAACAGACTCCTCTACCGACCGTCTTGCCTAATCAGCCCACACCCGACCCGGCCAAAGCGGATCTCTCTCTGGCAATAACGGTTGATAAACGAACACTTAGAGTGGGGCAGCCGTCAACATTTACGATTACTATTGCTAACGCAGGGGGAATAACGGCCTCGAATATAGTGGTGCGGGATACGTTGCGGGGGCTTACCTTCACCTCTTCCCCCACAGGTATGAGTGTAGTTTCCAGCGGAAATGGCTATACGATTGTTGAGGGGAGAGTGGCTTCACTCGCATCAGGGGTAAACGCTCAATTGATTTTTATTGCATCAACCACCACGGCAGGATACCTCTTAAATGCAGCTCAGATATGGTCTGCCGGTACACCCGACCCGGATTCAAAACCCGGTTCAGTAACGCCAAATGCCAATAATCTCAACGGGGAGGATGACGTGGCGCTGATTGATCTACGCGTGGGAACGCCATGACATTACACGCTACTAGCGGCCAAATGGCCACTGCTTCCGAAACCGAGCAGAAAGCAAAAAAGCGACGATACCCAGGGCAATGACAACGAGTCCCGACAGCATAAACGTGAGCCCGGTAGAGAAGAAGATGAAGAGCCAGATACCAATGACCAGCACAACGGGTAATGGATAAAGAGGCATTCGAAACGGGAACATGTCGGCGGCCCGCCTGCGGTGAAGCAGCAGTAATCCAATGGCCTGACCAACGAACTGCACCACAATTCGCATGGCCAGGATAGCCGTAATCACATCGCCAAGGCGAAAGAATAAACTAAATACGAAACCTAATCCTCCCAGCAGTAGCAGCGACACGTGCGGGAAATGGCGGGTTGGATGCAGGCGGGCGAAGATTTTAAAGAACTGCCCATCTATGGCAGCCGCGTAGGGTACGCGTGAATAGCCCAGGAGTACCGCAAACAGGGAGGAGAAAGCCACCAGCAACACCAGTACAGTTGCCAACTGAGCCGCACGGGGCCCATACAGCGTTTCAACAAACGTGCTGACAATGAATTCGCTGTTTTGGGCAATTCGCCAGGGCACTACACTAACAACGCTCAGATTCATCAGTAAATACAAGCCCGCTATACCAACGATAGAAATAAATATGCTGGCTGGAATATTGCGGGATGGACGCTGAATTTCGCCCCCCAAATGACACACATTATAGTAGCCCAGATAGCAGTAGATTATTTTGACAGATGCCTGCCCCAACCCGGCCGCCAGTACCCCACCACTAACCGACCCAATGGAGCTTAGTGTTTCTGATAAAGGAATCCGGGCATTACTCAGGCCACCAATAATAATCCAGCCCAGCGTGAGCAGTACAGCTCCCCACATAATCAGGCCTATCTTACCAATCGAGTCAATTTTCCGGTAGAGTAACGCGATAATTATGAGCACAACTATGCCCGAAACGGCTTTGCGCTGCCATTCCTCCAGCGGTAACAGGTACGAAGCATACTGGGCAAATCCGATAGCGCCGGAAGCCACAACCAGAGGTGCCTGGATGAGCGTTTGCCACACATACAGGAATGATAGTAAGCGCCCCCAGCGTTGTTCGCCGTACGATATTTTCAGGAAGTTGTAGCTTCCACCAGCCTTTGGGAAAGCGGCACCCAACTCCGCCCAAACGAACGCATCGACCAGCGACACAACGGCACCCAGCACCCAGGCCCATAAAAAGAGGGAACCACCCAGCGTTTTAATAACCAAAGGCAGCACCACAAACGGGCCGATACCGACCATATCGATCATGTTCAGCGCGGTACCCTGCAACAGCGTTAACCGACGAGGTAACTCCCCTGCCGGGGGTGACGAATCAGGAAATTGATCGGGGGGTATCGCTGGAGTCAAAAGGGTAGTGAATTGTGTAGCCAGATAATATTCTAAAAAAGGGCAGAACCTGGTTAAAAGTTCGGAATCAACGCATGTATTTAGACAGCTACTTGCACCAGAAAGCCCCGCTGCCTAGTACACAGCGGGGCTTTCTGGCCCTGGCAAACAAACGAATCAGTTAAGCAATTCGTCAAAAGTTAGGCCTACGTAATATGTTGTGCCAATGTAAGGGCTACCATATGCCTGAAAATAGGGCTTACCGAACAGATTGGTGGCCCCCACTTTAATAATTGACTTGAGACTCTGCACTTTGTAGTTCACCTGCGCATCGAGATTGTTGATAACCGGCACGATGGTGTTGCTGTAAAGCGGTACACCCACTTCGGTTGGTTGACCAAAACCCTGCCACTCGAACGAACTTTGGTGCTTGAAGGCAATTCCAAAGCCAATGTTCGAGCCACCCACGGCCCGCTTGGTGAAGCCAAGATTCCAGCGGTATTTGGGTGTGTTGAAACCCGATGTCTGCAGTTCTTCCGTTGGTACAAAGTTGTTCAATTGGTTATTAGCAAGGTTACCCGACAGGCCGTAGCCTTTGTTCAGCGCGTAGTTCAGGCCAATGGCCCAGCCCGATGCCGTAATTTGTTCGCTGCTGTTGGCCGCTACTGAATAAACTTTGCGCGTTCCGCCACTAAATACCCCCGATGCGATTGATAACAGGCCCGGTGCCAGCGAGGCCGTTGGCTGTAACAGAATTACCCCACCGATAAAGTTGGTGTAAACGCTGTAATAATAATACGCATCTACCAATAGCCTCTTGTTGAACACGCTCCGATACCCAATTTCATAGCTGGCTACGCGTTCTGGCTTGAACTCTTTTCGCTGGTACGGCTTCAAACCACCCAGATTGGCTCCAACGGCCTGGGCCTGAATGAAACTAGGCGCATTGGCTGTCACCTGCGCTGTTACGTTTTGAGCGATGAGTCCCTGAACAGCAGGTGTGGCAAGTTGTGCAGCTACGCCTTGTTGAATAGCAGCGGCAGCGGCAGCGGCAGGAAGCTGACCGGCGGCAACGGCGGCATTGACCTGGGCCGTAACACCCGCCGTAACCTGCGCTGTAACGGCTGAAACAACCTGGGGAGTAATGATGCCGGTCAAGGCCTGAACCTGCTGGGCCTGGAAAGCGGGGTCGGATCCAGTAGCGGTGATGGCTGCGCCTACCGCCGTTACGTTGGCCCGGGAGTACGAGTTGCCCAGGTTAAAGCGATCATAGAATTCGGGCAAACCACCAAGAAGCCGGGCCTGTGGCGTTTGCAGGTCGATGTACTGATTCTGCGTGGTTGGAATGCGGAAGCCAGTCTGATACGATAACCGGATGTTATGCTCACCAAACGAGGCCACCGCCGAGACGCGGGGCGTGAACTGACCCTTGAAATTCTGATTCTTGTCGTAGCGTGTCGATGCTGTTATCTTCAGGTGATCAGCAAACAGCGACTTGCTGGCCTGTATGAATGCGCCAAACTCATTAATCTTGATTTTGCCGTTACGGTCTTCAACCTGATCGGCAAAGAGTGTTCCATTGGAAACAAGTTGATACTGTCGCACGTTGGCACCTACCAGTACATCGGCAAACTTTACCTGATTTTTGAAATTGTACAAACCCTCGGCATGGTACAGGTTCGAGTTATCTTCAAAGGCTCCCCCTTTGCCGGTTGTAATGGAGCCGGTACTTACGGCGTTGAGCAGCGTGTTAAAAGCATCCGAGCCAGGAACGGGCCGACCCTGGTCAGCTACACCCCGGGCCGTAAGCTGAGCAGCCGCATCCGCCTGACCGCCCCCCCGTGCCTGGGCATAGGCACCGGCATATTCGCCAAACCACTGCTGACTGGGCTTCCAGGCTTCGTTTAGGTAAACAGTGGCCAGCCCCGCCGTATACGATTTTCCCGACCGCTCCTGCGTAGTATAAGCCCGTAGCGTGAAATTATCGCCCCGCAGTTCAAGTTTAGCCTGGGTTAAGCTAAAGTCCCGCAACGAGTAGCGGCCATTGGCGGTATAGACCGTTGTGCCAAACCCATAATTTATTTGCCCAATGGCTTCGATTTTATCGGTGATGCGATAATGAAGTGCCCCATTAATTTTCAAACTCTTCGTGTTATAGTCAACCACGTCGCGCTCCTGATAGCCTGTCCGGCTCACGTTGGTATTAGGAAATAGGGCCAGGGCGGCAGCAGGGAGACGGTTAGCGGCAATCAGGGCCTGGCCAACGGTTCGCAGGTTCTGCTGATTTTCGTCGCCGTAGATGTTCATGCCGTCGTAGTTGGGTGCAGTTGCTGTACGATCCGATGTGTTGGTTGCATTGGTGGGGTTGTTCAGATCGGTATAATTGGTTGCCTCCCAGTCCTGTGCTTTGATGTACGCTAGGTTCAGTTTAAACGCGAGTTTATTATTGAATGCTTTGGCGTAGCGAATCGAGGCATCGTAGAAGCCCGTGTTAGCCGTAGTTCGGTTGGATGCGCTCATGATGCCGGTTTTTACGTTGGCACTCAGGCCCTGGTATAGAAACGGGCTTTTGCTGGTCAGTAAAATCAGCCCCTGAATGGCATTTGGGCCGTAGAGTGCGGAAGCGGCACCGGGCAAGATTTCGACGCTTTCTACATCCTGCTCTGGTACGCCCGCAATGTTGTCGATAGGGAAATTCAGTCCGGGTGCCGAGTTGTCCATACCATCGATGAGTTGTACGGTCCGGGGATTACCCGTTGCGCCGAAACCCCGCAGGTTGATGGATTTGAAGAGCAGGCCCTGCGTAGCAATATCAACGCCCTTTATGTTAGCCAGACCATCGTAAAAGTTGGCCGCTGGGGTCGTCTGAATATCGCGTAGGCTCATCTTTTCCACCGAAACCGGCGATTTAAGTACACTTTCTTCCACGCGCGAAGCTGATACCACTACTTCCTGACCCAACAGAACCTGCTCTTTCAGGCTTACATTCAAGTCTCTTCGGCTACCATTGACAACAAAATCCTGGGTTTGAAACCCAACCCCCGATACGGCAATGGTAAAAGGCGTAGGCGTACTGGTCGATAGCGAAAAGTTACCCTTTTGGTCCGTAATTGTACCAATAACTTTCCCTTTCACGGCAATGCTAATCCCGGCGAGTTCATCCCGTTTAGCCTCGTCAGTTACTTTCCCGGCTATTTCTGTCTGAGCCAGTACGGCGGTACTGAATAAGACAGCGATTCCTAAAAAAAGCACCGAACAGGTAATTGATTTTTTCATAAAATATGAGAAAAAGGTGAGTGATGTAACTCCTGGTTACTTTGACAATAAAAATACGGATAACTATGAGTTTTGTGCAAAAAAATCTTCCCATTAATAAATTTCTTTTAAATTATGAATAGATTTTCGGAGAAGCAGGTTATCAACTCTCTTATCTACTACCAGAATAAAACGGAACACCAATCGAGTGTTAAAGAAAAGTATGCCGGTAGCGGCACAAAAAATTAATGCTCAATTTTTGTATTTCTTAGTAAATATCGATCCTCATATACTTCTATATCAGACAATTTCCATAATAAAATTTCATTCGACATGGCACATGATTCAAATCAGGAACGCCGGGAGTTTTTAAAAGCATCCGGCCTGCTCGCTGGCGGAGCTATACTTAGCACTCTACCCTTTGGCACAAAAGCCGCCGGTTATCATTTTTCGGCCAATGATACGATAAAAGTGGCCCTTATTGGCTGCGGAGGTCGTGGTACAGGAGCGGCTCAGCAGGCACTCAGTACCAAGCAGAACGTTAAAATTGTGGCTATGGCCGATGCCTTCCGGGACCGGCTGGACAATGCCTACAAAGCCTTGACGGAACGCGGGGCAAAAGCGGCCGACGGTACACCGAAAGTAATGGTGCCGGAAGACCATAAGTTTGTCGGCTTCGATGCCTACAAACAGGCTATGGCTTTGGCAGATGTGGTCATTCTGGCTACTCCTCCGGGCTTTCGTCCCAGCCATTTCGAAGAAGCGGTACGGCAGAGCAAGCACGTATTCATGGAGAAACCCGTTGCTACCGACGCGCCCGGCATTCGACGGGTACTGGCCGCAGCCGAAGAAGCAAAGAAGAAAAAATTAAACGTCGTAACGGGCCTTCAGCGACGGTATCAATCCAGCTATCGCGATATGATCAAGCGCATTCAGGATGGTGCGTTAGGCGATATTGTGGGTGGTCAGGTTTACTGGATTAGTGGCGGTGTCTGGCAAAAACCCCGCCAGCCAAATCAAACGGAGATGGACTACCAGATGCGAAACTGGTACTACTTTAACTGGCTCTGTGGCGATCACATCAACGAGCAGCACGTTCATAATATCGACGTAGCGAACTGGGTAAAAAATGGCTACCCCGTATCCTGCCAGGGAACGGGTGGCCGGCAGGTCCGCACCGGGAAAGATTACGGCGAAATTTTCGATCACCACATCGTTGACTACGTCTATGAGGACGGAACAACCATTAACAGCCAATGCCGCCACTACGAAGGCACCTATAGCCGGGTGGATGAAATGTTCCTGGGTACCAAAGGTAAAGTGGAAGGTATTGAAAAGAAAAGTAGTGCGCTGATGGGCTACAATGGGCAGCCTATTTACACCCATGACGCCAAAAAAGATGGCAACCCCTACCAGATCGAGCACGATGAGCTATTTGAAGCTATTGCCAAAGGGGAGTATAAATTTGCCGATGCCGAACGGACTGCCAAAAGTACGTTGACTGCCCTCATGGGCCGTATGGCTACTTATTCCGGTAAGCAGGTGAAGTGGGAAGAAGCATTGAACTCACAAATTGACCTGTTCCCCACTACGCTGGCATGGGATGCATTACCCAAAAGCCTACCCGACAAAGATGGATTTTATCCTATTGCCGTTCCGGGCAAAACAGTAGCGGTATAGGGATCAGATAGCAGAACGGAAAAAGGCGTAAGACGGTATCGATACCGTCTTACGCCTTTTTCCGTTCTGCTATCTCACTTGCGTTCTGCTTAAACCCTACCTTAGAACCCGTGTACGGCTAAAGGCCCAAAGCCCTCAATATCTTCTCCACATCGAATGTTTCGATAGACGGAAAGTAAGTCTCATAAGCCTCTCGCTGGAGCTTCACAGCGTAGGTACGGTGGAAAAAATAGCGCCCGTATTTGATGACGTAATTGAGAATGAAAAATCGGTAGGCTTCGGGCAGAAAACGAACCTCGTTTTCGGTAAGCGGAAAAACCTTGTGGTACTCTTTCAGAAAAAGCAGAAACCGGTCTTCCATCATGGGTCCGATTACGTAGCTGAACACCGTCCGGTCACCGGCATCGGAAACAACGCGACTGAAAAAGTAGAAATCCATGACCCGATAACTAATCCTGAACCAGTCATAATCCCAGCGGGAGTACAATTCCATATTATCAGTCACGGAAAAGTTGCCGATGTTCCAGTCCACGAAAACCGGCATCGTCTCCACCGTTTTGGCAACCAGTTTCTGTCGGTTGGTTAGGAACAGGTCGCATTGCCGTCTTAATTCAGTGATGTGCATCCGGTGCTCGAACTGGCCCACTTCTGTATCCAGGATGTCCAGTAAACCACGTATATCGGAGCGCAGCGTTTTGCTGGATTTGGGCAATACGGTACTCACCCGCGAACAGGCTTTGTGAAACCGCGCGATTTCCCGGCCCAGCAAAGCAATATGGTGCTCCTCCAACCGGCGGGGCAGTTTAAGCTGAATCCTTATCGGATTGTAAAACACCACCCATGCATCAATAAAGCTGTCTTTATGCCGGTAGGTGAACAGCTTTCCATTACGCACGAATGACTTAGCCAACACATTCTCAAACGGATACAACAGGTTGTTAGCCAGCGCATGAATGATGCGATGGTCTTCTACAAAGTGCTCATATTTGCCAAAATAAGACATCTTGGCGATGATGTGTTCGCCATCCTCGAAGCGCACTTTAAAGACGTGATTGGTGGACACCCGTGCACTGATATCTTCGATGCTATGCACGGGCACAGAACCATCAAACTCAGCCCAGGCTTTCTTTATAATCGTTGCGTAGTCGACAAGACGCATAAAACGGACGGTAGAGACACAACACCTTGCGTCTCTACATTATATGATTTCAAAATATCGTTTCAATTCCCAGTCACTCACCTGTCGGAGGTACTGCCGCCATTCCCAATCGCGGGTACGGGTGAAATGGTCAACAAATTCGGTGCCGAAGAGTTCAGCCGCTATGGGCGAATTGGCCATGGCGCGGGTTGCTTCGTCCAGGTTTGTTGGCAAAATACCGTTCCGCTTATCGGCATAGCCATTACCCTCCGAAGTCGGGATATCGAGCGAAAGCTTACGGCGAATTCCATACAACCCTGATGCCAGCGAAGCAGCTATGGCTAGGTAGGGATTTGTGTCTGCTCCCGCTACCCGGTGTTCAACCCGCGTGTAGGCTTCTTTGTGGTTCAGTACCCGCAAGGCTGTGGTTCGGTTATCGACAGACCAGGTAACGGTGGTGGGTGCCCATGCCCCTTCTACCAGGCGTTTGTAGCTATTGATAGTTGGGGCGAACATAGGTGTAATATGCGGCAGGCAGTACAACTGCCCGGCAATATACTGCCGCATCAGTTCGCTCATCTTATCGGGTTTAGACACATCGAAAAACAGGTTTTTTGTCTGCTCTTTATTCCAGAGACTCTGGTGAATATGTCCACTACAACCGGGCAAATCGGCGTTCCACTTAGCCATAAACGTAGCGATAAGTCCATACCGATACGCAATTTCTTTCACTCCGGTTTTAAACAAGGCTGCTTTATCGGCGGCCCGAATGACCTCGTCATGCATGATAGCCGCTTCATAAACACCAGGCCCTGTTTCGGTATGAAGTCCTTCCAGCGGCACATCAAACTGGGCTAACAGGTCAAATAAATCGTGATAGAAAGCACTTTCGAGTGAGGGCCGGAGGATGGAATAGCCAAACATACCGGGTGTCAGGGGTTCCAGATTCTGGAAGCTTTTTTGTTGTAGGCTATTCGGGGTTTCCCGGAAGTTGAACCACTCGAACTCCTGGGCAAATTCGGCATGAAAACCCATCTCCTGGCTTTGTGCCGCTATTCGTTTGAGCAGTGTACGAGGGCAGGCAGCTACGGTTGTTTCCCCTTCGGGAGTACTGAAGTCGGCCAGAAAAAAAGGCATGTTATCTTCCCAGGGAAGCTGGCGAAACGTTGACACATCAATACGAACCGGTGCATCGGGATAACCCGAATGCCAGCCCGTCGTTTGTCCATTATCGTAAGGCGTATCCGACGAATCCCAGCCCCAGACGACATCGCAAAAACCAAAACCATCCGTCAGGCCATCCAGGAACTTCTTCCGGTGAATGATTTTACCGCGCAACACCCCATCAATGTCGGTAAACGCATATTTGATTTTAGGACTATCGCACTGGATGATGAAGTCGATAATGTCTTGCTGATTCATAACAGTTCTGGCTGACGCATAACAGCCGCAATATGTTACGTCTGTTGGCAGAAACCAAACTCCCCCTTGCCTCTATCAGCCAAATCATCAGTTTCAGGCGGATTATCAAACCAATTTCAGTTGATGGTACCCCTTTGGAAAAGCAGACAAATTCCCTTATTAACAAATCACTAAGACTTCACATTATCCAGATTGAAATGTAACCCCCGATTGTCGCGCCGGGCCATGGCCGCTTTGATTACCAGGTACGCCACTTCAATCATATTTCGTAATTCGCAGATGCGTACCGACACTTTCGATTGTTTGTAAAGCTCTTCGTGTTCAATATACAGCAGTTCGAGCCGGTCCATAGCGCGCTTCAGGCGTCGGTTCGAGCGGACGATACCCACGTAGTTTGACATGATCGCTTCGAGTTCGCGCTGAATCTCAGTAACTAAAATCAACTCTTCGGGATGGGTTGTACCGGCATCATTCCAGGCCGGAATGTCGGTGGGCAAGATGGCGTTTCCGTAGTTCTCGGCGGTTTTAAGGTAAGCACGATGACCAAATACTACCGCTTCGAGCAGGGAATTACTGGCCAGACGATTAGCTCCGTGCAAACCTGTACAGGCGCATTCGCCGACGGCATACAGGAAATTGATGTTCGTTTGCCCAAACTCATTTACCCGGACACCCCCACACATGTAGTGCTGAGCCGGTACAACAGGAATGAAATCTTTACGCAAATCCAGCCCATAGTGGTCGGCACAGTAGGCGGTGATATTCGGAAAATGCTCAACAAAACGTTCGTAGTCTACATGCGTTACGTCGATGAACACGTGGGGGTCGCCGGACTTTTTCATTTCGGAGTCAATGGCGCGGGCCACAATGTCACGCGGTGCCAAAGACAGCCGGTCGTCATAGTTCTCCATAAACGTTTCTCCCTTCATGTTGCGCAAAACACCCCCAAAGCCGCGTACCGCTTCAGATATCAGGAAGTTTGGCTTTTTATCAGGTTCGTACAGGGCAGTAGGGTGAAACTGGATGAACTCCATGTCCTTACAAATACCTTTGGCGCGGTAGGCCATCGCAATCCCATCGCCCGTAGCAATGCTGGGGTTCGTCGTATTCTGGTATACGTTGCCAATCCCCCCCGTGGCCAGTAATGTTGTTTTGGCAAGGAATTTCTCAACCTGCCCCGTTTGGGTGTTCAACACGTAAGCCCCAAAACAAACGTTATTATTGTCGTAGCGATGCACCGTTTCGCCAAGTTGGTGACGGGTTATGAGTTCAACAGCGTAGAAATGGGTGAAAATCTCGATACTGGCCATTGACCGCGCTTTGTTGAGCAGGGCGCGCTCTATCTCCGCTCCTGTAATATCCTTAAAATGCAGTATTCTGAAATCGGAATGCCCGCCTTCTTTAGCCAGGTCATAATCGGTACTGTCGTGCTCCTTATCAAACCGGGTGCCATAATCAATTAACTCCTGAATGCGTTCCGGTGCTTCCCGTACCACAATTTCGACAATGTGGGGGTCACTCAGGAAATCGCCCGCTACCATTGTGTCGTCGATATGTTTCTCGAACGAATCATCTTCCGACCACACGGCGGCAATGCCCCCCTGCGCGTATTTGGTGTTTGTTTCGTCGGCCTGCACTTTGGTAATGACGCCAATCCGAACCGATTGCTGTATCTCTTCAAAATGGATAGCAAGTTTGGTGGCGTAACTCAGGCCCGCAATACCGGAGCCGATAACCAGAAAATCAAATTGATTGGGCATTGTTATTATTTATGTTCTAAAGAAAAATAGCAATCAATCGTCGCCGTTATCAGTACTTATCAGTTGTATTTTCACTTACTTAACTCCAGCATCCGCGCTACGGATTCGTAGGCTTTCACCCGCACATCCTCCGGCACCAGAATTTCGGGCTGTTCGTACAGCATACAATTGTACAACTTTTCGAGCGTGTTCATTTTCATGTACGGGCATTCCGAGCAGGCACAGGTATTGTTTGCCGTAGCCGGGGCCGGTATAAGTTTTTTGTGCGGAGCAGCCAGTTTCATTTTGTGCAGAATACCCGCTTCGGTCCCAATAATAAGCGTTTGCTCGGGGCTGTCCACCACGTATTTGAGCAGTGCTGTAGTTGACCCTACAAAATCGGCCTGACTTAGAATATGTTCCTGACATTCCGGGTGGGCAATGAATTTAGCGTCGGGATACTCAGCCCGAAGTTTAGCTAATTTTTCTGAAGAGATGTCAATATGCACAATGCAAGCTCCTTCCCACAATACCATATCGCGACCCGTTTTCTTTGCGACAAAACGCCCCAGGTTAGCATCCGGCGCGAAGATAATTTTCTGGTCTTTTGGCAGACTCTCAACAATTTTCAACGCGTTGGACGACGTGACAATAATATCGGACAACGCCTTTATATCCGCCGAGCAATTGATGTATGATAGTACAATATGGTCGGGATAATGCGCTTTGAATTCGGCGAATTTATCGGCCGGGGCCGAATCAGCCAGAGAACAGCCGGCGTTCAGGTCAGGAATAACGACTTTCTTATCCGGCGACAATACTTTAGCGGTTTCGCCCATAAAGTGAACCCCACAGAACACAATCATATCAGCGGGTGTAGCCGCTGCCTGCTGACTCAGGCCAAGGCTATCGCCAACATAATCAGCTAAGTCCTGAATAGCCTCATCCACATAATAGTGCGCCAGAATAACGGCATTCTTCTCTTTTCTGAGTCGATTTATTTCTGCTATCAGGTCAATATCTTCTGCTACGGCTTTATTAACGTAGCCTACGCGTTGAACTTCTTCTAAGAGTGCTTCCATTTGTATATAGGTAGTGTATCTAGGTACATAACACGGGAAAACGGAAAACGTCACGTCTAACGATGATTCTGCCCGTCTGTGGAAAGCCAGAGAGTACGGCAGAAATAGCGTTTGGGGTAGCAACGGGCCGGGCGTATCCACCTTAACGACGGACCGTACCGGGCGTATCCACGCCGGGCTAATTTCAGGAAATGGTTTGTGCTTTCAAAAAATGGGCCGTAATTAGTTAGTCCCGGAACCAACCGTTTTTTACATGACCGATGAATTCCTTCAGCTACGCATCGTTCGTATTAGTCCCGAAACCGAATCGACAGACCGGTCTGCGGTAAAAAGCTATTTTCTTGAACCGATTAATGGTCAGACTGTTTCGTATCAAGCTGGGCAATTTCTGACCTTGATTCTCAGGCATAATGGGCACGAAGTACGTCGGTCCTACTCTCTCAGTTCGGCCCCCGGGGAAATGCTGCGCCTAACCATCAAGCGCATTCAAAACGGAGAAATTTCACGGTTTTTACTCGACACGCTGCAAGTTGGCGATGTGCTGACAAGTTTACATCCTGCCGGACGATTCACATTGGATGATACACAGTCAGGAGATGTTGTATTGCTGGGGGCAGGCAGCGGTATAACACCGCTGTTCGCTATAGTAAAGCAGGTATTACGGACGACTGAAGACCGGCATGTAACCCTGCTGTACAGCAACTCAATGCAGGAAAGCATTATTTTTCGACCGGAACTGGATGGCCTACAGCGCGAGTACCCCAACCGTTTCAAACTCCATTATTTACTGAGCAATCCCCCTGATGGCTGGACTGGGCTACATGGCCGCTTGAACAACGTAATGCTTGAGCAACTGCTACCCGAATTAGTTGGTAATTCCACTCCCGAAACGTTACGTTTCTATCTCTGCGGCCCATCCGATTATAGGCGAATGGTTCAGTTTTTACTGGTATTCAGTGGTTTTCGCCGGGAGCAGATTCGGCAGGAAAATTTTGTGGTAGACCTGGTTATGGCTACACCCCCACCCTTTTTAGCGCAAGACCGCACAGTGTTGATTCGCTACCGCAGCCAGGAAATTGAGATACAGGTTCCGGCCTACAAATCTATTTTACAGGCGGCCTGGGATGAAGGGGTGCGCTTACCGTATAGTTGCCGGAGTGAGCGTTGCTCTACCTGCATGGCTCGGTGCCTGTCGGGCCGTGTTTACATGACGATCAACGATGTCCTGACCGAGCATGACCTGGCTGATGGCTGGGTACTTACCTGCACGGGATACCCGGAAAGTGATGATGTTGTAATTGAGCGTTAGACCTTCGTTTTCAAAAAGGCAATCAATACGTCTAATCCTTTTTTGTAATTGTGGTTATTAGGAATGACGATGTCTGCTTCGTCCTTATGAGGCTTCACATATTCCCGATAAGCTGGCCGAACGTGGTGTTTCCACTGGTAGTTAATGATCTCCTCTGTGAGGCCTCGCTCAGCCTGATCGCGAAGCAGACGCCGGTCCAGCTTTATCTGGTTTTTGGCGGTTATGTACACTTTCAAATCCAATTGGCTAGCCACATCGGAAAAATGAAAAACGAATAGGCCTTCAACAACCACAATCGGCGTGGGCCGGTATGTTAACGTTCGGGGAACTGCGTTTGGATTATTGAAGCCATACTCAGGCGTTTCGACCGTTTCCCCTGCGTGTAACTTGTTCAAATGCTCCGCAAATCGCTCGTGATTAATAGTAACCGGCACATCGAAATTGTAGACTCCGTTTTGATCTTTTGGTATGTGGTCAATCGTTCGGTAATAATTATCCTGAGAAATCAGGCAAATCTGATCTTCATTAAAGGCACTTAGTACATCTTTCAAAAATGACGTTTTGCCCGAAGCACTGCCACCGGTAATGCCAACTATAAATGGTTTGGGAGTCATGCGTATTGTACCGGATGAAGCAAAAAGTAAGTAATGAAAATAATAAGCGCAATAAAAAAGCGGCTCACCTACTGCTAAGTGAATCGCTTTTTTTCGGGGACTAATTCGGCTCTTACGCTACAACCGATTCAGCCAGTACCAGTACCCGGTTTTGGAGTACTTCCACTACGCCACCATCAACGGTGAATGTCTGCTGACCGGCTGATGATTGGACAATCATCGATCCTTTTGCCAGGGTACTCACCAGCGGGGCATGGTCATTCAGCACCTGAAATTGTCCATCAATTCCCGGAAAGGTAACGGCACTGGCTTCACCAGAAAAAACCTTACGATCAGGCGTTATAATTTCTACTGTCATGTTATTTGATGACCGGGTTGCCGGTGCGGTTATGAATGATAAACGGGCTGATGTATTTATATCAACCTATCAACAGCATTCATCCATACATTATAATTTCTACAAAATTCCTTTGCCCTTGCAGCCCGTACCAGCCGTTCAATGATTCATTTATATGCTGTCGCGAGTCAACGAAGGACTAGTCAAACTGATTCGATGGTTACGGTTCCCAAATGGCTTTATAAACCACAACCATCGAATCGTGAGCCCGGATTTACTGACCAGCTTCTTTCAGCAGTCTTTCTCCTTTGGCAATGGCATCTTCAATGGTGCCAACCAGGTTAAATGCTGCCTCGGGCAGGTGGTCGTATTTTCCGTCAATGATTTGGTTGAATCCTTTGATAGTATCTTCAATGGGAACCAGAACGCCTTTCAGACCGGTAAACTGTTCAGCCACAAAGAAGGGCTGCGACAGGAAACGCTGCACCCGACGGGCGCGGCTTACCACCAGTTTATCTTCTTCCGACAGTTCTTCCAGACCCAGAATAGCAATGATATCCTGTAGTTCTTTGTAGCGTTGCAGAATTTCCTTTACGCGCTGAGCCGTGTTGTAGTGTTCGTCACCCAATACTTCGGCACTCAGAATCCGAGAGGTCGAGTCGAGTGGGTCAACGGCAGGGTAGATACCCAACTCGGCAATTTTACGGCTCAATACGGTCGTAGCATCCAGGTGAGCAAAGGTCGTTGCCGGAGCCGGGTCAGTCAAGTCATCGGCAGGTACGTAAACGGCCTGTACCGACGTGATAGAGCCCCGCTTGGTAGAGGTAATCCGCTCCTGCATGATACCCATTTCGGTAGCCAGCGTAGGCTGGTATCCTACCGCTGATGGCATCCGGCCTAACAGAGCCGATACTTCAGAACCGGCCTGCGTGAAACGGAAAATATTATCGACGAAGAAAAGGATGTCGCGACCAGCTCCTTCATCATCCCCATCACGGAAGTGCTCAGCAATGGTTAATCCTGACAGGGCTACGCGGGCACGTGCACCCGGCGGCTCGTTCATCTGACCAAATACGAACGTAGCCTGGCTTTTTTTCATTTCCTCCAAATCTACTTTGGACAAATCCCAGCCGCCTTCTTCCATTGAGTGCTTGAACGCATCACCATATTTGATAATGCCCGCTTCGATCATTTCGCGCAGCAGGTCATTTCCCTCACGTGTACGCTCACCAACACCAGCGAACACCGACAGACCGGCGTATGCTTTGGCAATGTTGTTAATCAACTCCTGAATCAATACCGTTTTACCCACACCGGCACCACCGAAAAGACCAATTTTCCCCCCTTTGGCGTAAGGCTCCAGCAGGTCAATTACTTTGATACCCGTAAAAAGTACTTCGGTTGACGTAGCAAGGTCTTCAAAACGGGGAGCAGACCGGTGAATAGGCAGACCGACACCCGTTGACTTTGGTTGAGGAATACCGTCAATGGCTTCACCCACCACGTTGAATAAACGACCCCGGATTTCCTCCCCTGCGGGCATGGTTATTTGGTGACCCAAATCGATAACGTCCAGGCCACGATACAGCCCGTCGGTAGAATCCATCGCGATGGCGCGAACACGGTCTTCACCCAGATGCTGCTGGACTTCCAGAATAACATCCTGACCAGTCGATTTGGTCACTTTAAGAGCGTCCAGAATGGCTGGAATCCGCGTGCCTTCGCCCTCGAAACTAACGTCTACAACCGGCCCGATTATTTGCGTAATCTTACCCGTATTGACTGTTTTTGCCGTAATCATTTGTATGTGGTATTGCTTTATGGAAAATTTGCCCGTTGTTTGGGACTGCAAAAGTAGGAGAAAAACAGCGTAAGGACAAGGTACTTCCTACTCATTTTCTACCTGATTCAGAACCGAATGGGTTTAACAGTAAGGTTTTTAGGCAAAAAACTGAACAAAAGCAACCCTGACCGGATTTGTACAAAAACAAGTCGGCCGTTTCGTGAAGAAATTCACGCTATTCACTGGTGTATACCGACAAATGTCTTAATGCTTTTTCATGTTACAGCAACGTTCGAGTGGCTTATTGCTTCATATCACTTCATTACCATCCGCTCACGGTGTGGGCGACCTAGGCCCTGAAGCGTACCGATTTGCGGATTTTCTGGAAAAATCGGGCCAAACGTACTGGCAAATCTTACCACTAACCCCGGTCGACCCCGGTGCTGGTTTCTCCCCCTACAGTAGTCCGTCAGCCTTTGCCGGAAACATATTGATGATTAGCCTGGAGATGCTGGCGGATGAAAACTGGCTGAGTGTCGATGACCTGGCCGTCTTTAACGAGCAGTCTGTCAAAAACGTTACCGTTTCGGAAACGGCCTCCCTATCCGGCACTACAGCACCGGACGTAATGGCTGGGCCACTTTCTCAGGCACCCAACATAATGCACGTGGCCTGGATAAAGAAACGCCCCTTATTACAAAAAGCAGCCGAAACATTTTTGCAAAAAGCGGACCCTTCCCAACGCAGCGATTACGACCGGTTTTGTGGCTGGCAGGCTAACTGGCTTAATGATTATTCCCTTTTTACGGCTTTTCAGGAAGAAATTGGCGAACCGAACTGGGTTCATTGGCCGGAAGAAATGCGTCGGCGTAACCCGGATGCACTTACCCGGCATACAGAACGGCTTCGTGACCGGATTGAGACACTGAAAGTAGAACAGTATTTCTTTTTCCGGCAATGGAGTGCGTTGATGGCCTACTGTTTCGGCAAGAAAATTCATTTGATTGGTGATATTCCCATTTATGTTCAGTTCAACAGTGCTGATGTGTGGGCGAATCCAACGCTGTTTAAGCTGGACGAAGAATTTCAGCCCCTGTTTGTAGCCGGTGCCCCCCCGGATTATTTTAGTGAATATGGACAGCGTTGGGGAAACCCAATTTACGACTGGCCTGAGCACGAGCGTACGGGCTTTGCCTGGTGGATGAGTCGGCTTCGGCACCAGATGTCACTGTACAGCCTGACCCGACTGGACCATTTTTTGGGGTTTGTGGTATACTGGGAGATTCCCGTTAGCGAGCCAACGGCTAAAGTGGGTACATGGGTTAAAGCCCCTATTGAAGCATTTATGCATGCCATGCATCGTCAGTTTGTGCAGCTACCGGTCATTGCTGAAGACCTGGGGGAAAAAGCAGCCGACATCCAGCCTTATCTGCGCCATTATGGCCTTCCGGGTATGCGGGTAGCCCAGTTTGGTTTCGGTCAGGATATGCCAACCTCTACTCATGCGATCCATAATCATACCGAAAACGTTGCGGTCTATTCGGGCACGCACGACAACAATACCACTTTAGGCTGGTTCCACGAACTGGACGATCTGCACCGTCGGCACCTCAACGATTATCTGGGTATCGATATAACTGAGAATAACGTAGTCGATCAGATTTGCCGATTAACCATGCAATCTGTAGCGCGATTGGCCATTCTGCCTATACAGGATGTGCTTAACCTGGACGAAACGCATCGGATGAACACCCCCGGCGCGGGCGGCCGTAGCTGGCAATGGCGGCTGGACCCGAACCAACTGACGGATGAAGTCGTAACAAAACTTTTAAAGCTGACCAGAATGACGGGACGTGGATAGGCACTAACGAACCGTCAACTACGTTTCTCTTTCATGTTATCTTTCTGGAAAAGCTGGGACAGAACGTACCGATTCACGTATTTAATCAGCCTCGTTTTATTTTTTGTCAGCCTCATCTTGTTAGTCATCGCCTGGTCGAGAGGGCTGGGAAATGTAGTTTATTGGGACGTTTTGAGCGAACTCAATGAGCTACCGGTTGTTTTTCATTCCTTCTCCGACGGATTGCTCAACTACTCGGTAAATGGAAAAGCTTACGCCGTTTCTGAGCAATTTGTAGCGGGAACGATGCAGGTTCGGCCGGGGGTAGCTACGGGCTTCCTGGTGGGCATTGGTCTCGCGTTTGTCCTCATCCTGAGCGCCGTTACCCGCTTCGACCGACTACGTTATCTTATCAGTATGGCAATGCTAATTCTTGGCCTTGCCTTTTTTCGGTGGGACATGCTCGAAGTGCCGGGTCTGGGTGGCAATTACCTTTTCCTGCTGCTAACCTTTGCTTATGGGTCGCTCAGTTACTACTTCCACGCCTTCCGGTCCGACTACCCAATTACCGTTCGCCTGGGCGCTTTTGGCCTGCTAACGATTGGTGTAGCAGTTGCGCTGGCGGCTCTCTCGCCCGTAACTTTTCCAGCCCTGGCTTTGGTGAGTTACGGGATGCCCGTTTTGCTTGTATTCAGCGCCGGGTTTATATTTTTCATTGCGACCGAAATCATTGCTGGTCTGGTCTGGATCACCTCGATTGGCCGGTTAAATGAAAATACACCTTCGGATAATGACCGGAAGCCCCTAGGCATCAATAATTTCCTGTTCATCGGCTCACTGTACTTGCTTAATCTGGTCTTTATCTGGCTCAAAAATACCCGGTCCATTGAGTGGGATGTACTGGTAATCAGCCCTTTTGTTCTCTATTTACTCTCCGTGAGCATTGGCGTCTGGGGCTTCCGCCGGTTGATTCAGCAGCAGAACGTTTTCTCCTTCCATGATTCGGGCGCGTACCTGTACAGCGGTTTTTCGCTGCTTACCACGCTAACGATTGGCTACGCCTTCGCTACCGCCAATGACCCACTGGTTGAGCTATTTGAGGATATAATTGTTTACACGCACCTGGGGATGGGGCTGTTTTTTAGTGCATACACGCTCATTAATTTCTGGCCTGTTTACCAGCAAAATTTGCCCGTTCACCGGGTCTTGTACAAGCCCAAACGGCTGGAGTTAAGCCTGTTTCGGGTAGTGGGTATCGTTTTCGTCGTGGCTATGTTGTCGATAAACAGTTTCTTCCCGATTCGACAGGGGATGGCTGGCTATTACAACGGTTTGGGTGATTATTACACCGCCAGTGGCGAAGCGGTTTCGGCTACTGCCTATTATAATCTGGCCCTGGAACGGGAGTTTCAAAACCACAAATCAAATTATGCGCTGGCCTCTCTGGCCCGCTCTCAGAGTAACCTGTCCGCTGCTGCTTTTTATTTCCGGCAGGCACTGCTGAAACAGCCAAACCCACAGGATTATGCGGGTTTGAGCCAGGCTTACTTACAATCAAGCTCATTTTTCGAGGCTATTAAAACCCTGCAAATGGGTATCAGGGAATTCCCGAAAAGCGGTGAACTTCAGAACAACCTGGGTTATTTGTACGGCCGCACCAGTGTGGCCGATTCAGCGTACTATTACTACAAAGCCGCGACCCGCTTTGCCGACCAAACCGACGTACCGGAATCAAATCTGCTGGCCTTTTATGCCCGTAATCCATCCGTTCTTGAGGTCGACTCAACGGTAGCCCAAAACATATCCCAATCAGCTTACGAATCCTATCAGGCCAACGCCCTCGCCCTGCGGTTAGTGGCTCAATCCGATACGACTCAGCCGCGAAAGCTCGACTGGTTATCGGACAAAGCGACCCAGACGGGATTGAGCGTCGGGCAGTTTGCCAGCCTGTATAATTACGCACTGGTAAAGCAACAACCCGATAGTACCGAGTTGCTAGCCATTCGCAAAATATCGGCGAACCCGGTTAATCAGGACGTAACCGACGATTTATTACTGGCGCGGGCCGTTGTTGAATATAAACGCCATAATCCGGTAAATGCATTCGGATTGATGAGTCAATTAGCGGAAAACAATCAGGAAGCGGGGGCTGCTTATCGGTCAATTGCGGGTTTGTGGATGCTGGAACAGGGGTTGTATCGACCGGCGGCCAACGAGTTCAGCACCAATACGGACACAACATCCATGTATTACCGGGCTATTGCGCTAACCAAAGCAAACGACCCGATTTTTGCGCAGTCACTGTGGGAAACCGTGGCTAAAAATGATGCCGCAGTGGATGCCCTTCGGCAGGTTTACTACCAGGAACGCAAACCGGAAACGGACGCAGAGAAAGCCTTTTACGTAACCTACCGCACCGACGACCCAAACCGGGGTACCTATTGGGAAACTATCCTTGACCCTAGCCTGAAAACACTGGCGGGTGCTGCCCTCACGAATGATTTTCTTGATCAGTTACAATGGCGGAATGCGCAGTTAGTTTTGGCAGGCCTCCCCGATTCAACCCGAGTCAATGCAGTAGCCCTCTCCCAGCGTACCATAGCCGCTATCCGGCTGTCGGCGTTCCGGCGGAGTCTTGGTTCGGCAGAACTAATGGCAAAAACAGCGGTTTTGCCTGCCTACGAGGCTGAACGAAACTACTGGCTTGGGCAGGCGTATGAGCGTACGCGTCATTTTTCTCAGGCACGGCAGTACTACCAGCGAGCGGTACAACTTGCCCCGCTGAATGCCCGAATCGTTACCGATGCTGCGCAACTTAACCAGCAACAGGGGCAGACGAAAGAAGCGTATGATATGTTACTAACAGCCTTGCCTTTCAACGAAGACAAAGCTGGTTTGCTCAAAACATACATCACGCTATGTTTGGCACTGGGCCTTCCCGATTATGCCGAAAGTAGCCTGGTAGCCTTACGGACTGCCACTACCCCCGCCGACTATCAGGGGTTTCTGGCAACTTATCAGGAAAAACTAGCGTCAATCGAAAAGAGTAAAGAGAAATTTCTGCAATAAGTTAGCTTTGTCTGTTAACGCCGAACCGACAATGAATAGAAAGTTAAGCTGGACAAAGGAAGCCTTCAGTCGCGATTTCCGCATCATGCAGGATGGACAGGTTATTGGCAAAATGCACCATAACCTATTTAGTAACGATGTGGAGGCTTATTTAAACGAAGTATATATTTGTTTTGATGTGGAAGGATTTCTGTTCCACTCTGTTACCTTGTTTGATCCAAAAGTTAACGATAAAGTCATTGGTCATATTGAATTTCGGTTTGGCAAACAGGCCGAACTTAAGCTGTCATCGGGCGAAGCCTATTTGTGGAAACGCCATAATGTACTCATGCGGGAGTGGGACATGATTTTAGAAACAGCCAGCAGCCTGCCCGAAAGTGAGGTTGTTAACTACGAAAGGACTCAGAAATTTTTTAAAGATGCGGGCGACATAGTGATAGAAAAAGACGAACAGTCACCCATGGTTGAGATTGTCATTTTAACGGGTTTATTCATTCGAAATTATTTTCAACGTCGTCGCCGACTAGCGGTCGTCGCTGCCTCCTAAGTCATCTCCCTATGAACATTATAGATACCCGCGCTATTGCCAAACGCTACGTAATGGGGACCGAAGTAGTAGAGGCTCTCAAATCCATTACCATTTCTATTGAAAAGGGGGAATATGTTGCATTCATGGGCCCATCAGGCTCTGGAAAATCTACGCTGATGAACATCATTGGGTGCCTGGATTCGCCGACCTCAGGACAGTACATTCTAAATAATCAGGATGTTAGTCGTATGGGGGAGAATGAACTAGCCGAAACAAGAAACAAAGAGATTGGATTCGTGTTTCAAACGTTTAACCTGCTCCCTCGGCAGACCTCGCTTGAGAATGTAGCGTTACCCCTTATTTACGCAGGCTTCAATAAGGCAGACCGAACCGAGAAAGCCATGCTGGCTCTTAAAAATGTGGGATTGGAAAACCGGGCAGGCCACCGGCCCAATGAGCTTTCGGGCGGGCAACGGCAACGGGTGGCGGTAGCCCGCGCTTTAGTGAATGACCCGAGTATTTTGCTGGCTGATGAACCGACCGGTAACCTAGACTCAAAAACGTCTTATGAAATCATGGACCTTTTCGACCAGATTCACAGCAAGGGAAACACGGTCATTATGGTAACTCACGAGGAAGATATAGCCGAATATGCACACCGGATAGTCCGGCTTCGCGATGGTCTGGTTGAAACGGATTTGCTGAATAAGAACATTCGGAAGGCAAAAGCGCTCATTCAGGCACTCGACTGATTCAGGCAGTTACTTTTTACGACAAAATCAGATACATTCCAACTTTTCCTGCCTTCTTCATACTAACCGCCATGCTCCGTAAAGTTCTGCTGACATTACTCATCATTCTGGTTGTCATTCAGTTTATCCGGCCAGAAAAAAACCAGGCAGTCGGCATGTCTACCAATGATATTACAACGAAATACGCGGTTCCTGCCAATGTTCATGCTGTGCTAAAACGCTCCTGCTTCGACTGCCATTCCAACAACACAGAATACCCGTGGTACAACAACATTCAACCGGTTGCCTGGTTTCTCAATCACCACGTCCAGAAAGGCAAAGGAGAGCTTAATTTCAATGAATTTGCTTCTTATTCTCCCAAGAAAGCCCGGCATAAACTGGAAGAAGTGGATGATGCCGTAACGGAAGGCTGGATGCCGCTGGATTCGTACCTATGGATTCATCACGATGCAAAACTTAGTTCTGAAGAGGCAAAACTACTGGCTAATTGGGCCAATGGACTAAGAAACGGGATTCCGGCACCGGCTGGTGAGAAGCAGGAGCCAGTGCACTAATCAGAACACCTGTTTACGCAAAACATCCATTCCTGACCGGTTTTACAAGTAGCCAGGAATGGATGTTTTGCACATAGCCCAGGGGAAGTGGCCTAGCCCCTCAAATTTATTTTCTTCCCGGTTTCCGCAGCCCGGTAAATGGCCTGCAACAGCGTAACATCGCGCTTACCTTCCTCACCCGTTACATGGTCAGGCAGTTGCTTTCCCGCCAACAAATCACTACAAACGCCATCCATGTGCATGGCCTGATGATTAACGACTGGCTGCTCAATGGGGCCTTTGCTGGTTCGCCCTTTCAATGGACCGTAACCGAACGCGGGGGATAATTCAAACCAGCCTTTCTCACAGGACGCATACAGCCGCTCGACACCCGCCGTGTAACTGGTTGTTGAGTTGGAAACGGCTCCGCTCGGAAACTGAAACTGCCAGAACATCGTCTCTTCCACTTCTTTAAATTTTTCCGGCTCCGTTTTAGGCGAAAACTGCGCCGTCACCGAAACGGGCTCTTCACCCGTAACGTAGCGCGCGCCCTGTACGGCGTAGATACCAACGTCCATTAGTGGTCCCCCACCAGCCATTGCTTTTTTCATGCGCCATTGGGTAGGGTCGCCAATGCGAAAACCATCGCTGGATTCGACAAACTTAATTGGCCCGAATACTTTCTCCTGGCCCAGCCGCATCACTTCTTTGGTGAATGGTTCGTAATGGAGCCGGTAGCCAATGGCCAGTTGTTTGTTCGCTTTCTTACAGGCATCAATCATATTCTGACAAGCCTTCGGTGTGATAGCCATGGGCTTTTCGCAAATAACATGCTTGCCCGCCTGAGCCGCCCGCACAACAAATTCTTCGTGCATCGAATTAGGTAAAACGACATAGATAACATCAACATCCTTGTTGTCAGCAATCCGGTCGAAGGTTTTATAGTCATACACATTTTCCTTCGGGATGTTGTACTTCTTCATCCATTCGTCGGCCTTGGCGGGTGTGCCCGTCACGATACCGGCCAACCGACAGTTCTTTGTTTCTTGTAGAGCCGGAGCCAGCAGGTTTTTGCTATAATATCCCAACCCTACCAACGCAATGCCCAGTTTTCGACCGGGCTGGCCCAAAGGCTCTCCATTCGGGTCGGTCAATAAAGAGTATAGCCCACTGGTTTCGTTCTGAACAAACTGATTGTCGGCATAGCCGAGCAGGGGTAACGATAATGCCGAAGCACTTGCACCCAGATTACGCAAAAAAGTTCGTCGGGAATTGGACTGCTGATTTTTCATGAATAGGCCGTTATATAACTCAGTAAAGCCACGTAAAACGTAATACGCGCTGGAGTTTATGAAAAAGTACCAAAAGCGTTTTTTCTACCACCTTAATCACTGGTATGTCAGCAATAGTTGTAAAACCTCTACCCTATCTCGCCGGTTACCTTACAAAACGAACAAGCAATGAAGAAAAACCAGATTATCTACCTAGCCGGCCAGCTGGGTGGCACCCTGTTTCGGCAGGAAGCCCGACAGGAGGCCGAGCGATTAGGTCTGACGGGTATCGCCCGGATACAGTCGGATGGTGAACTGCGTATCGAAACGGAAGGCGACGAAGATGCCCTCGAAGCGTTTATAAAATGGTGCAAAGCAGGTCCCGATGGCACTACTGTACAAAGTGTTCGCGTACAGGACGGACCGCTGCAGGGCTACGAGAAGTTCCTGGAAATGCACTAAAATCAAAAGCCAGCCTTCATTGAGGGCTGGCTTTTGATTGCTAATGCGACACAATATCATTACGTTAAAAAATGTATTTATTCTCGGTAATCATGGCATCGGCAATTTGACGACGGGCGTCTTTGAGATTCATCGGCTCAATTTTAGTGAACCGCTTCAGCCCCATCAACATACCCCGCAGTTCATCCCCTTCGGCAAACGACGTGATGGCCGAACGGCCCGCGCTATTCACCTTCTCAACAGCTTCGTGCAGGTAAATCAACGCCATATGCTTCTGTAAGGCAACAGCTTCTTCACCTTTTATGCCAATCAACTTTTCGACGCGCAGCAGGACAGATTCGGCCACGTAAATCTCAATGGCCATATCGGCCACATTCATCAGAATTTCCTGTTCATCCGACAGGTTCATCATGAACTTTTGTACGGCGGCACCGGCCACCATTAAGGCGGCCTTCTTCAGGTTCCGAATCACCTTCTTTTCAGTAACAAACACCCCTTCTTCTTCATCCGAACTAAAATCAGGGATAGACATGATTTCTTTCGAAACGGCCATGGCTGGCCCCATCAAATCAAGCTCACCCTTCATCGCCCGCTTCAACAACATATCGACTACAAGCATCCGGTTTATCTCGTTTGTACCTTCAAAAATCCTATTGATACGAGCATCACGATAGGACCGGTCCATGGGAGCATCGGCCGAATAGCCCATCCCACCATACACCTGAACCCCTTCATCTACCACATAATCCAGCACTTCAGAACCGTGTACTTTCATGATGGCGCACTCGATGGCAAACTGTTCCAGCGCTTTCAGTTTTGCCTCACTGTCTTCCATACCCTGCCCTTTCAGATCTTCAATCAGGTCGTCGATGTTCTGACCAGCGCGGTACGATGCAGTTTCTGACGCGTACACTCTCAGGGCCATTTCGGCTAATTTGTGCTTGATGGCACCAAATTGAGCAATGGGAGTCTTGAACTGTTTCCGCTCGTTAGCATAATTAACGGCGTGGTTGATAACTTCTTTGGAACCGCCAATGGCAGCAATACCTAACTTGATACGGCCAATGTTCAGGATATTCACGGCGATTTTGAAGCCGTTTCCCCGGTCAGACAGCAGGTTTTCAACCGGCACTTTGCAGTCATTAAAGAAAATCTGACGCGTGTCGGACCCTTTAATACCCATCTTGTGTTCCGGCTCATTCATAGTTATGCCTTCGTAGCCGCGCTCAATAATAAAAGCTGACAGGTTTTTGTCTGTCTTACCGGCCTCTTCTATTTTGGCGAAAACGATATATACATCGGCAAAACCACCATTGGTAATCCACATCTTCTGCCCGTTCAGAATATAATGTTTACCGTCTTCGGTTAGTACCGCCTTGGTTTTACCTGAATTCGCATCCGATCCCGAATCAGGCTCGGTCAGGCAGTAAGCGGCCTTCCATTCGCCACTGGCTAACTGGGGCAGGTATTTCGATTTCTGCTCGTCATTTCCATAATACACTATGGGCAATGTACCGATGCCGGTATGGGCTGATAGAGCGACCGAAAACGAGTGCCCCGCACCCGTTACTTCGGCTACGAGCATTGACGTGTTGAAATTGGTCCCAAACCCACCGTATTGCTCCGGTACCGATGTGCCAAGTAGGCCTAACTCACCCGCTTTATCCATCAGTGACGAAATTAACTCCNGTGATTTTGCTTTATCAATTTCATCCAGACGTGGCCATATCTCACGCTCCAGAAATTCGCGGCAGGTGGCCGCAATCATTAGTTGCTCTTCAGAGAACTCTTCGGGAATAAATACCTGCGCGGCTGGTGTTTCTTTTATCAGAAATTCTCCCCCTGTAATTGAGGCTTTTGGTTCTGTTGCTGTCATTGTTCATGAATGTTTATTATGCTTGCATACTAATTATATAGCAAAGAAAATCACTTAATAATTAGTATGCAAGCATACTAATTATTTTTTAGGGAGCAAGTAATAGCGTATAAGATGTAGCTGGTTGCCAGCCTGGAACAGGATAATAAAAAAAGACTGATGAATAACTTCATCAGTCTTTTTTAAGGTGTTACCTTGGATTAGTTCAATCGTTCAAAAATTCCGGCGACCCCTTGTCCACCCCCAACGCAGGCCGACACCATACCATATTTCTGATTACGACGGCGCATCTCGTTTAATAGTTGCACCGATAGTCGGGCACCGGTAGAACCCAGCGCGTGTCCAAGCGCAATAGCCCCGCCGTTTGGGTTTATTCGGCTACGGTCCAGTCCCAGCTCCTGAATAACGGCCAGTGACTGGGCTGCAAACGCTTCGTTCAGCTCAATAAGCTCAATATCATCCTGCTTCATCCCAGCCTTTTTGAGCGCAATAGGAATAGCGGCTACTGGGCCTATTCCCATAATTTTAGGCTCTACCCCCGCCGTGGCATACGATACCATGCGCGCAATGGGCTGTAGACTCAATTCGTTGACCAGCTTCTCCGACATCACCACGACAAAAGCAGCACCGTCCGATGTTTGTGAGGAGTTACCGGCGGTTACGGAACCACCAGCCGCAAACACAGGCCGTAGTTTAGCCAGTCCTGTGGCACTAGTGTCTTTACGCGGACCTTCGTCCTGAGCAACAGTCCACTCACGGGTTTTCTTTTTGTTGCTTTCAGGGTCAAAGTACGTTTCACTCACGTTGATGGGTACAATCTCGTCGGTAAACTTCCCTTCCTTCTGGGCAGCCAACGCTTTCTGGTGCGATTCCAGCGCGAACTCGTCCTGCGCATCCCGGCTGATTTTGAACTGCTGGGCTACCTGCTCGGCCGTTAGACCCATACCGATGTAGTAGTCGGGGTGGGTTTTGGCAATTTCGTAATTCAGCGCTGTTTTCCAGCCCATAACCGGCACCATAGACATTGACTCAGTACCGCCAGCAATAATGCAATCGGCCAGGCCAGCGTGAATTTTAGCGGAGGCAATGGCAATGGCTTCCAGACCAGACCCGCAATATCGGTTGATGGTCATACCCGGCACGCTGTTTGGCAAGGACAATAGCGCAATATACCGGGCGATTTGCATCCCCTGCTCGGCTTCGGGTACAGCATTGCCCACAATCAAATCTTCGACACGAGCCGGGTCCAGATTGGGAACCTGGCTCAGCAAATGTTTGATAACGTCAGCCGCCATATCATCAGGGCGGGTGAAACGGAGACCCCCGCGCGGGGCTTTACCTACGGCGGTTCGATATCCAGCTACAATGTATGCGTCCATATTTTTTATTGATTACTGATTTAGCAGGAAATTCTATCCTATAAACCTACCACGAACGGGAATAATTACAAACTTATACAAAATTGTTATGCAAGCATACTATTAATGTAACCATTTGTTTGACTATCCCATACAGGGACCATACATAGTACCACAAAAAAAGCCGCTCTATAGAGCGGCTATGAATCAGTATCGACAAAATGTTTTATACTATCAGAAGTGCCGGTCGCCAGTTTCGCGCTTACCAAGCATTACGGCCCCTACCATAGCGACTAAGAAAAGTACCGATGCCAGTTCGAATGGCAGGATATAATCATTGTACAATAGTAGCCCCAGGTTCTCAACCAGCCCTGTTTTTGCGTTGAACGCGGTAGTACTGTAGGTAGGTACCTGAGCACTTTTTGCCCGGAATATAGTAATCAGCATAACCATCAGTACGCCCCCCATTACGACCGAAATCATCTTGGTAACATTCGTTTTTGACTCTTCATCTTCTCTCCGAAGATTCAGGAACATAATGGTAAACAGGAACAATACCATGATAGCCCCGGCATAGACAATGATATTGACGGCCGCCAGAAACTGAGCATTTAGTAAAATGTAATGACCTGACAGACAAAAGAACGTAGCGATGAGAGCCAAAACGCTGTATATGGGATTGCGCGCTGTAACCACACCGATAGCACTAAAAAGTGTGATAGCAGTCAGAACCAGAAACAGATATCCGGTAGAGGTAAGGGATTTGAAAAAGTCGATTGTTTCAGTCATGAATTCTTAGTCATTATAAAGGTCACCTATCATTATGGAATGACAGTAGACTAGGTAGCAGCGCGCGTCAGGCTGGGTTCGGTTGGTGTAGTATCCACTTCAGAATTATTGGCCCGGATATAGCGGTCATCCATTTTCTCAACCAGTCGATCTTTTCCGTAAATTACTTCGTCTCGCTCCTGGAAAACCGGAACCATACGATCATGGCGGAGGTAAACAGCCTGCTTTGGGCAAGCCTCTTCACACAACCCACAGAAGATGCAACGCAGCATATTGATCTCATAAACCGCAGCATATTTCTCCTCCCTGTATAGCGTCTCCTCCCCTTTTTCGCGCTCGGCAGCTACCATCGAAATCGCTTCTGCCGGGCAGGCAACAGCGCATAAGCCGCAGGCGGTACACCGCTCCCGACCTTGCTCATCCCGCTTCAGAATATGATGCCCCCGGTAAATAGGCCCAAGATATTTCTTAACTTCCGGGTATTGAATAGTCGGTTTTTTTCGAAAGAAGTGGCTGATCGTGATGCCAAGTCCGCTAATAATAGCAGGCAGGTACATCTTCTCGGCCAGTGTCATTTCTTTATTACTGACCTGTTTAGAACGATTAGTTAGCTGCATTTTTTTAGTTTTTACCGAATAACCCGCATGAACGGCAAACGTGTTAATTTTATTAAGCGACTCCCGGCCGAACTACTTCCCGCTTTGGTGCACGGGCGTTTGATACGATTACCATACCAATCATGGTAATGGCAATAACCCAGGTTGCATACTTGAAATCATACAGCAGACCGGCGCCGGTTATTACTACATTCAGAATAGCCAGTGGTATAAATGTTTTCCATCCCAGGTTCATCAACTGGTCGTACCGGAAACGGGGTAATGTCCACCGAACCCACATGAAGAAGAAAATGAAAAAGAAAATTTTGGCGAAGAACATAATGATACCAATCGCCGTAGCTACGTTATGGCCCGCAATAACACCCAGCGAGTTTTCCAACGCTCCGCTAATTTCACTCATGAACGGATAATGAAATCCGCCGAAATACAGGGCTGCTATAAAAGCCGATGATACAAACATGTTGATATACTCCGCAAACAGGTAAAAGCCCAGCTTCATCGAACTATATTCCGTATGATACCCACCAACGAGTTCCGTTTCGCACTCCGGCAAATCAAAGGGCGTACGGTTACATTCCGCAAAAGCGCAGGTTAGGAAGATTACAAAGCCTAATGGCTGGGTGAAAATGTTCCACTCGAAAAAGGTGGCCTGCTCATCGATAATAGCCCGTAGTGATAGCGACCCTGTCATCATCAGAATCGCAATGAGCGAGAGGCCAAGCGCAATTTCGTAGCTAATATTTTGTGAAGCAGCCCGAATGGCGCCAAGCAACGAGAACTTGTTGTTCGATGCCCATCCACCTACCATAACCCCATACACACCCAGCGACACCACACCAAAAATGTACAGCACACCAATATTAATTTCGATAGCCTGAACCGGAATAGCATAGTCACCAAATCGTATGGTATCCCCAAAAGGAATAACGGCGCTCGACATAAGTGCTGTCAGCATGGCCAGACAGGGACCAAGAATAAACAGCCATTTACTAGCCTGTGCGGGGATAAAATCTTCCTTAAAAAACATTTTTCCGCCATCGGCCAGGGGTTGTAACAAGCCCCAGGGCCCCGCCCGGTTGGGTCCAATACGATCCTGTAAAAAAGCAGCCACTTTTCGCTCACCATAGGTGGAGTAGGCAGCAATAGTGAGCGTTATCACAAAAATAATCAGGATAATCAGCCCCTTTACGAGCAATACGGTTAAATCCATTTTTAAACGTTTTCAGTTTTTCTGGTGGCCTGTCAAGACTAATCGCGGTTTGTGGTCAATAACCTTTAAGGCCTTATCTACTACTACTCTTTGTAACTACTCACGGTTCGGGTGCCATAGCCGATGGCAATGTTTTTGCGAAACGTTCGGGTGGCAAAGGCTTAATTCCCAGTTGTGATGTATCCCGTTCGTCAGGAACTTCTTTGTACTCAGCAGCCGCCAAACGTTGACCAAAACTTGGCTTGATAGTATCAGCGCGGTACTTGTTTGCTGAAATAACTGAACTACGCGAAATCTTCGTTGGGCCTTCAATGCTCCAGTCGCTGGTTTTCTTGGTATCAAACCGGCAGGTGTTACAGATAAATTCGGTTACCTCATTCCATTCATTTTTGCGGGCTGTTACCCGAATAACTTCCTCGCCACGGTACCAGAGTGTTACCTTACCCGAACACGTTGGGCAGTTACGATGTGCATCAACAGGCTTGGTAAACCACACCCGGTTTTTAAAACGATAGGTTTTATCCGTCAATGCACCAACGGGGCACACGTCAATCACATTGCCCGAGAAATCATTATCAATTGCCTTCTCGATGTACGTTCCTATTTCGGAGGCATCACCCCGGCCCAGCACACCATGTACCCGCTTGTTGGTAATCTGATCGGCGGTGTACACACAACGGTAGCACAGAATACAGCGAGTCATGTGCAGTTGAATATACGGACCGATGTCCTGCTTTTCGAACGTACGGCGGTCTTCTTCGTATCGGGTCGTTGCTTTTCCGTGGTCGAAAGCGAAGTTCTGCAAGTCGCACTCACCCGCCTGGTCACAAACGGGACAGTCGAGCGGGTGATTCAGCAGCAGAAACTCAACAATCCCATTACGGGCTTCAATTACCTGTGGATTTGTTTCATTCTCGACAATCATTCCATCCTGCACCGCTGTCAGGCAGGATGCCACCAGTTTGGGCATTGGGCGCGGATCTTTAGCTGATCCGGCCGCTACCCGAACCAGGCAGGCCCGGCATTTTCCACCGCTACCCTTCAACGGCTCGTAGTAACACATAGCCGGAGGAGCTACGGCGGGGCCAATCTTACGGGCTGCCTGTAAAATTGTCGTTCCTGGCTCTACCTCAACGTCAATTCCGTCAATAGTGACTTTTAATAATTGCGGCTTTGTATCTTCCATTTAATTTTTGGTAGCTATAAGTTTTTCGAGAGCAGCAGCCTTAAGCTCGTTAGGGTCAAATTTAGCTTCGAGTTCATGCTCAGTAAAACTTCCTTCAAAGGCTTCATCCGATGCCCTACGTAGGGCAATAGAATAACTTTGGTCTATCATTTCACTAAACTCTTCCGGACCGGCATAATAACCACCGGACTTTTTTCGCTTATTCGTTTTTTCAATTTCAAACAATGAAGCACGAATAGAGGTATCCCACGACCGCGTAGTATGCTTTTCGGCGGCTTGCTTGATCAGGTGAATTAGAAGAATGACAATGAAACTACCGATCTTATTGAGTTTATCCTCTTTTGCCATTTCCTCCATTTCACTGATGAGCAACAAGGCATCATCGTAGCGTTCGGTTTCGATGTACTGCTTGAGTTCAAGTAGTTCGTCCATGATTCAGCATCCTTAAAATTCAGCTTATACCAACGCCATTTCGCCCCGGTAAACGGCACCCGGTTGCGTTGCTTCCGTTGGGTTGTCGATATGCCATTGAAATTCCTCACGGAAATGCCGGATAGCACTAGCTACCGGCCAGGCAGCCGCATCACCCAGGGGGCAAATAGTATTCCCCTCTATCTTAGAAGCTACATCGACCAGTAAATCAATGTCCTGCTGATGGCCGTGTCCGTATTCAATCCGATGCAGTACTTTCTCCATCCAACCCGTTCCTTCACGACACGGACTACACTGACCGCAAGATTCATGATGGTAGAACCGGGAAAAATTCCAGGTATTACGAACGATGCAGGATGTCTCGTCAAATACAATGAACCCACCTGACCCCAGCATGGTACCGGTTTTAAAGCCCCCTTCCGACAGTGACTCGTAAGTCATCAGACGTTTATCACCATTTTCCAGGGTGAGAGCCAGATTAGCCGGTAGAATCGGGACCGACGAGCCACCAGCTACCAACGCTTTAAACTTATGACCGGGTCGGATTCCTCCGCACCATTCATCAGCATAAATGAAATCTTCCACCGGAACTCCGAGATCAATCTCATACACACCTGGTTTGTTGATGTGGCCCGACGCCGAAATAAGCTTCGTGCCTGTGCTGCGTCCAATACCAATGGCAGCATAAGCATCTCCTCCGTTATGGACAATCCACGTGGTTGTGGCGATAGACTCCACATTGTTGACAACTGTTGGGCACTGGTACAATCCTTTTACAGCCGGAAATGGCGGCTTGTTCCGGGGGTTTCCACGTTTGCCTTCCAGTGATTCGAGGAGCGCAGTTTCTTCACCGCAGATGTAGGCACCACCACCGGGTTGAACGATTAACTCAAGGTCGTAACCAGAACCCAGAATATTCTTACCTAAAAACCCTTTCGCTTTCGCTTCGGCAATGGCTTTTTCGAGGATACGAATGACATACATCAGCTCTCCCCGAACGTAAATAAATGATTTGTTGGCACCCAGTGCAAATGATGAAATTATCATCCCCTCAATAAGCAGGTGGGGAAGATTCTTCATCAGGTAATGGTCTTTGAAGGTACCTGGTTCTGACTCATCGGCGTTGCAGACGAGGTAACGGGGAACGCCCTCCGGTTTGGCCAGAAAACTCCACTTCATACCCATCGGGAATCCGGCACCACCCCTACCCCGAACGCCTGCTTTTTTAACCTCCTCAACAATGGCTTCGGGAGTCATTGTCTTGATGGCTTTTTCTACGGCCGTGTAGCCTCCCTGTTTTCGGTAAACATCGAAGGTTTCAATACCCGGAACGTCAATATATTGAGTTAAAATCTTAGTAGCCATGTATGAAATTATTTCGACAGTTCGTCAATGATTTCGTCCACCTTCTCATTGGTCAGGTGCATGTAATATTTTTCCCGAATCTGAAACACCGGTCCCATACCACAGGCCGCCAGACATTCCACTTCTTTGAGTGTAAACTGGCCATCTACAGTCGTTTGACCGGTATCAACACCAAGTCTTTGTTTCATATGGGCGTACACTTCCTCTCCACCCATCAGGCAACAGGGTCCGGTTCTACAGTACTCAATAACGTGTTTTCCCACCGGCTTGAGGTGGTACATCGTATAGAATGAAGCTACTTCATACACTTCAATTGGCTGGATATCGAGCATCCGGGCTACGTAATCCATTCCCTCCGGGCTAGTCCAGCCTTCCTGTTCCTGTAAAAGATGGAGGAGTGGCAGTAAAGCCGATTTCTGTTTGCCTACCGGATACCAGTCAATAATTTCTTTTGCTCTGGTTAGTCGGTCAGCGGTGAAAGTTACGGCGGGGTTATTTAATTCAGTTGTCATAGTTTATTGGCGGGTTTACGCATCCAGTTCACCCGCGATGACGTTCATGCTACTCATAATTACAATGGCATCAGACAAGGTTAGCCCTTTGCACATTTCGGGATAAGCCTGGTAATAAATGAAGCACGGCCTACGGAAGTGCAGTCGGTAAGGAGCACGGCCACCATCACTGATTAAGTAGAACCCTAATTCACCATTTCCACCCTCAACAGCATGATAAACTTCACCAACCGGTGCATCTATTTCACCCATTACTATCTTGAAGTGATAAATAAGGGCTTCCATATTTTTGTACACTTCCTGTTTTGGCGGCAGGTAATATTGAGGAGCATCGGCGTAGAAAGGTCCTTCGGGAAGGTTATCCATCGCCTGTTGTATAATGCGCAGGCTCTGCCACATTTCCTCGTTTCTGACCATAAACCGGTCGTACGTATCTCCGCTTTTTCCAACCGGAATATCGAACTCAAAGTCCTGATAAGATGAATAAGGATTCATTACCCGTACATCATAATCCACCCCTGCTGCCCGAAGATTAGGACCGGTAAAACCGTAGCTCAACGCCCGCTCTGCAGAAATGGCTCCTACATTGACAACCCGATCCATAAAAATCCGGTTGCGGTTAAAGAGATTCTCAAATTCACGAAGCACTTTGGGAAAACGAACCAGCAACTCTTTAATTTTCCGAATGGCAGTAGGTGACAAATCACGCTCCATCCCCCCGATTCGACCCATATTTGTAGTCAACCGTGCCCCACAAACCTCTTCGTATATTTCGTAGATATTTTCCCGCTCCTGGTATATATACAGGAAACCCGTAAAGGCCCCTGTGTCAACACCCAGAATACCATTGCAGATAAGGTGGTCGGAAAGCCGGGCCAGTTCCATCATAATGACCCGGATGTACTGTGCCCGTTTGGGAATGTCAATACCCAACAACTTCTCTACCGTCATATGCCAGCCCATGTTGTTTATGGGCGATGAACAGTAGTTCATCCGGTCGGTAAGGGTCGTAATTTGGTAAAATGGCCGACGCTCCGCAATTTTCTCGAATGCCCGATGGATATAGCCAATCGTTTGTTCGCCCGATACGATTTTTTCGCCATCCATTTGCAGGATGTTCTGAAAAATACCGTGCGTAGCGGGGTGTGTAGGTCCGAGGTTAAGCGTCGTTAGTTCATTAACGTACTGAATCGGTCCCTGTTCGGCAGGAAGATTATTCTTTGTAATATCGAGTTCTTCAGAAACCATAGGTAAAAGCGAAAGCGTGAATGAGTGAATAAGTGGTAAACCGTATCTTAATTATCGCTCTGGCTCACCTTTCACTCCTTCACCATTATTTATCGTCCAAATAACGCGTCTATTTTGTCTTCACGGGTACCATCCTCCAGCGGGTACTCTTTTCGCATGGGGTAATAATCCATTTCTTCCATGTTCAAAATCCGACGCAGATCAGGATGCCCATCGAAGATAATCCCGAAAAGGTCGAAAGTTTCGCGCTCCATCCAGTTCGCACTGGCAAACAAGGGCGTTAAGGTTGGAATGTGGACATCGTCGGCCGTCAAATAGACTTTAATGCGTAGTCTGAAATTGTTCGTCAGGCTATGAACGTGGTACACAACGCAAAACTCTTTGCCCACAGAATCAGGGTAGTGAACGGCCGTTATGTCCGTTAGAAAGCCAAACTGAAAAGTTGAATGACCTTTCAAGTAGGTAAATACGGGAATGATTTGCTCCCTGCTGGTAGCGAACGTGAGCAAGTCATACGGGTCGTCAAAATCACTGACGTTTTCGCCAAACTGGGTGATTATCGCCTTCGCAACCTCTTCGTTTGTCAGCATTATACTTGATTAATGTTCAATGAGCCGCATAGCATCGGCAATGACAATGTTTTTATCAATTTTAGCCAGCCCCTCTTCGACAGAGAATCCACCACCAAATACTGCCGCCTAAGCTTGTATTAAAGCCGTTGGAAACGATTTGTATGACATCTCCCTCAACTCGTCAAGGTATATAATTTCCGCCCGACCTTTGGCGCTCATTCAATCTCTTTGCCTGATAAACAGCATGTTCGAGTTCAGCACCCTGTTTTATCAAATGAATTAGCAGAATTTCTATAAAACTGAAAACTTGCTGGTGTCATCTTCCTACGCCATTTCGTCCACCTTATCAACGACATGGAGAGCATCCGAAAACAATCCCTCGCTGATGACTTTCCGAAGCATCATCAGCTCGTCCATGTCACGCGGGTTTACTGGATATTATACGAGTTCAGCAGTTTTGTATATTCTTCCGTATTGCGCCGACGTAGTGATTCATTCCTGGCTAATTCCTGCACTTGCATTACTCCATCCAGAATCTGTTCAGGACGAGGTGGGCAACCGGGAACATACACATCGACGGGGATAATCCGGTCAATCCCCTGCAATACGCTGTAGGTATCGAAAATGCCACCACTCGAGGCACAGGCACCAATGGCTATAACCCAGCGGGGCTCAGCCATTTGCAAATAAACCTGTTTTACGATGGGTCCCATTTTTTTGGCTATAGTGCCAGCCACGAGCAACATATCGGCCTGACGGGGCGAAAAACTTGGCCGTTCAGATCCAAAACGAGCTAAATCGTAGTGCGAAGCCATAGTCGACATGAATTCAATACCGCAGCAGGAGGTCGCAAAAGGTAATGGCCAAAGCGAGTTGGCGCGGGCCAGACCTATTATTTTATCAAATGATGTAGCCGAGAAACCAGGACCATCGTAACTCGCAGGGGCTTCGGCCAGTTTAATATCTGTTTGCATAAGAAACGTTATAACGGGTTACCATAATAACCAATAAACGGGATCTAAAATTCATTAGACCGGCCTATTCCCAGTTCAAAACCCCCTTACGAATAATGTAATAAAACCCAGCCAGAAGTAGCCCCATAAATAGAACCATTTCAATAAAACCGGTCATACCCAAGCCTTTGAAATTTACCGCCCAGGGGTATAGAAAAATCACCTCAACATCGAATAGTACGAACAGGATGGCAATCAGAAAATACTTAATGGAGATAGGCGTACGGGCATCGCCCTGAACCGGAATACCACACTCGAATGGGTCGTCCTTTTTTTGGCTATTCCGCTTGGGGCCGATAGAGTGGGTAACGACCATAGTGGTAATGATAAAACCAAGCGCCAGACCTAGTTGAATCAATACAGGAATATAATCTGCCGGGAGATAAGTCGCGTTCATAGTTTAGTTGGCAATAAAGTGCAAAGGTACGCACAAAGTAGTTTTTCTATATAGCGTAGGCAACCTGCTTATACAGCGCACAAAACAGGTCAAAAGTACGATAACCACCGCGTTTTATCAACTTCTCAGCTCTAGTTTAGACTGTCTAAAAAGTCAGAAGCCCTTTCTGGCGAAAAGGCTTCTGACAACAAAATATGATAAAATTCTACCGGTTGATAATAATGCGTTTCGAAACATCAAATCCTGCCGAACGTACGCGAACCAGATAAACACCCTGCGCCAATCCAGACAAATCGATTGATTTACGCTCATTCATTAGCGGAACGTTGCTCGAGAACAAGGGCTGCCCACTCAGCGAGAATACCTCCACACCAGCGTTCGCCAAATCCTCCAATGTTTCTATTGTAACGACTCCATCTACGGACGGATTTGGGTAGATACTCAATCCCCCGTTTGAGCGATCAAATATGAATGCCTGAGGGGTGCTATAATCCGAATAGCAAGTCAGATTGTTGCTATTCGCCAGCGAAAACGTAGTTTTTGCCCGTACCAAATAATTAGCCGAGACAACCACCTTTACTACTGCACTATTCTGTGGAATCATCTCCCCTGCCCGTTGCCAATCGAATAAATCGGGCTGGCCACCAGTTGGTGCTGGCAAGACGGCCTGTAGGGTATAAGCACCAATTTGCGCAATGCTCGGTGTCGGCACTTTAGGACGAACCGTTAGGCTTATAGTAGCTGGCTGAGGAGACTTACATCCGTACACGTTAACTGCCTGCAAGGAGTAAGTACCGGTCTTATTCAATGTAATTGTTCTGCTTATAACGTTCGTTGTACTCAGGCTCCAAACCCCGGTACTGTTCATGGACGTATTAGCAATGATTGACAAGTTGGAATCAGCACAGACTTGCTGCTGATTATCGACCACTTTGCCGGGGTTACTGGCTAAGGAGATAGTTGGGGTAAGTGGCTGAATAGGATTTTGCACGTCAAGAGCGGGAGAAAGATAGGTATTCCCTATTCTATCCTTCAGAATTGCCCTGTACACGCCGGGTTTGTTAACAACAATGCTTCTGGTGGCCTGACCGGAGTTCCATCGGTATGAGTTGTACAAAGTAGGCAATGTAAGGGTCAAACTATTATTGGTAGTTCCACATGCCACTGTAACGACCGGCTGTGGAAGAGGTGGCAACGGGCGGGAACTAGCAAAAAAAACAGCATTCAAGCTTGTCAGCCAGGCCTGGGCCAGATCATTCAATCCCTTATCTCCCGGATTGTTCGTCGCTCTGTTGCCGAAATGCACCTCATCAAAACGAGGAATCTGAATGTTATCCGTAAAGGGGCCGGCAAAAACGTTGTTATTATAGGTGTTGATTACGTCATTCTGTGCCTGAATAATGTCCTGACTTACTTGCCCAAGGTTGTACGAGGATCTTGCCAGTACCCAGGCAGGATAGCGCTCCGTATCAGACCGCGTTTTATTGACAATATACTGCATGTCATTCGCATAAGCTTGCCGGGTAGAGTGTAACGGAATGTTATCCGTTTCGCCTTGTTGCCAAAGAACAGCTCTTAATCCCTGCAATGAGCAGTAATAGCGCAGGGCGATGACCAGGTTAGCATAAGGCATTCCAGCGGGAAAATTTTCGTCTGGGGTCCCAATGGCAAAGATGTTCTTTGCTGTAATACCATCAGCACTGTCATGCCAGTTCTTGATGGTAGTCCCTGCCCAGGCGGTGTTGATGAACAGTACGGGTACGCCATACTGCTTCACGAGTAAATCACCCAATACGCCCCAACACCAGGCACTCTGCCCACGGGGGCCAATGAGCGATGTAGCGGTGAGTTGCTGAAAACTGGGGGCGGGTGGATCAGCGAGTGAGTTGGCTGTACTGTTATCATACGACACACAGTTAACCCGGTCATCAACTGCCCCTACGGCTCCGTAGTTCTGAAAGCCCTGCGCGTTAGACTGCCCCGTTATGATAAAGACCTCGCCGATTCCAACTTTCCGAACCACGTCGGCACTAACAACTTTACCACCGGCAAACGCCTGCACCTCCAGTCGATACCAGCCTCCTTTTGCGCGTATTGATCCCTGAAATATTCCTCCCTGTGGATTCCGTTGAACAGTAACCCAGTTTGTATTCAAACCCTGGCCCGTTTCTTCGGCCTGTACGCGTGCCTGAACACTGTCTACCGGCTGATAAACGCTTCCTGACAGATAAATTGTACTCGTGTTATCATTCTCACGCTGAAAGATAGCCCGGCTTTCAGGATAGGTTATTTTAATTATGGGTTCGTTACTCTGAGCAAATCCACTCTTCGTAAAGAAGATCGGACTTAGCAGGCACAGATTCAATAGAATGTAGCGGTTGCGCATTTTTTATCTTTATCAATATCTATATACCACTTGGTTACCATCAAATGATAGTAATCGCAAAAACTAGGCCGCTATCGATCCATAATTGAAGTATTCCAATACGTGCGATTGTCGCGGTAAAATGCAAATTTTAGGCTGGTATATATGATTAAACGGTCTATCTGCGGTTTATATTACAAGCCGAGACTAATTCGTTTGGCAACATCAAAATTAGTTGCCTGCACCCGTATTATGTATTGCCCTGGTGGCATACCTGTGAGTGAGAGAACCTTACGGTCGTCAAACAAAGGGACGGTTGTAGTCAGCAGCACTTGCCCGGTCAGGCTGTATATCGTTATGGATGCATTGGTCAGATTTTGCTCTGTCTCCAGCGTCAGGATTTTGTCTGGATTTGGATTAGGGTATACACTTAATCCTTTGTTGTTAGGGTCTACGGTAAACAGCAGTGGCGTAGATGGCAGTGAAAAGCAGGTTAGTGCAGAGGAATAAACAATAGAGGAGCGGGCCGTATAAGATCCGGTCTTACTCGCTTTAATAGTGCTTGTATCGAAACCTAACAACGTGTTGTCGACAGACCAGCGAAACTGAGTACCATTCGTTAACGTAATAGCCTGGAGCGTATAGGTGCCAACAACGTTTATCGTTGGTGATGGAGGAAGTGGCTTTAACTCCACTGATGCTGTCCCTGCCTGCGCCGATACACAGCCACTTGCATCCTGTACCCTGGCAGAATAGGTTCCTGCTTTGTCTGTCGTGATTTGGGGTGTTGATTCACCCGTACTCCAGGATACAGAAAAAGGTCCTTCTACCCGCAGTGTCACCTTGTCCCCTTCGCAGATAACCGTTGAGGGATCAGCCAGGATGGTAGGTGTTGCGGGTAAGGGATTGACTCTAACTGCCACAACAGGCGAGTAGGCCGATATACAGCCATTCTGGTCGCGGGCTTGTGCGCTGTAGTTACCGGATCTGTTGACGCTAATCGACTTCTCGGTCTGACCGCTGGACCAGACAACCCCCACAGGACTGCTAGCATTCAAGGTAACACTATTTCCTTCGCAAAAAGTGGTTGCCCCCGTGGCCGATACGATGGGTATCTGTGGTAATGGATTTGCCTGTATGGTAACCACATCTGATTGTACTGATGTGCAACCAAATTGATTGGTGGTACGCACGGCAAAATTACCCGATTGATTCAGCGTAATGGATTGACTGGTCTGACCACTGGTCCACATGTAAGCTGCATTTTGTGGAGCCGTTAATGTAACGGTGCGATCAGCACAGAACACGGCAGAGCCACTTGTTGTGATAACAGGTTTTACCGGCACTGGATTAGCCGTTACTATCACCGTATTCGACTGCGCTGATGTACAGCCATTCTGGTCCGTAACGGTAAGAAAATAAGCACCCGAAGTAGTCGGATTTATGACCTTACCTGTTTGACCACCAGCCCAGTTGTATTGTACATTATCATTACTGACCTGCAATATTGTATTGTCACCCTGACAGAAAGTTACTGGTTTCGTATTCGTAACAACCGGCGTTTGAGGAAGTGGATTAACGGCAAGTGTAACGACAGTTGACGTAAAATCACAACCACTCACATCCCTATAACGGACGAAGTAGCTTCCTGCTGTGGTAGCATTAAATTGCCTGGTGTTAGCTACGATAGCATTAGTCTGTTGATTTACCCAGGTTACATTGTTATCATAATTTGTTGTAAGTCCCAAACTGCTTCCAAGGCAAACTGATGGCGGACGATTACCAACTATGTCAATTGTTGGTGGCGCATTTACACTTATTTGGCTGGAAAAGAACGTATTGCCCTTTGCATCCTTAATTTTTGCCTGATAAACCCCTGGCCCTTTTGTAATTGTACTTCCGGATTCTCCTGAGTCCCACAGCACCGTCGGATAATTACCGGCAACGCTTACTTTTATGGTGTTACCACCGGCACATTCAATGGAAACAGTCGGCGTTGGCGCTGGGGCGATAGGTGTTGAACGCTGAAAAAATGCATCATTTAGGCTGGAATTCCAGGCATTTGCTACTTCAACGAGTCCATTAAAGTCAAAGTGCAAACCTTCAACTTCATTGAGAGGAGGACGTTTTCGGGGTACCTGAATGCCATCCGTGCTTGGACCGGCAAAAACGTTGGCAGTAGAACTAATAACCTGGTTTTGTGCTGCGATAATGGCGGCATCGGTACCGCCATTATTATCGCCATAACTGGCCCTTGCTACAACCCAGGACAATGACTGGTTATAATCCTGCCGGGTCTGATTAATAACAAAATTCAGATCGTTCACATAATCCTGCGTTGGCGTATTGATCAGATTATCCGCTTCTCCCTGATGCCAAAGTACAGCCCGAACACCCAGCATATTGGCATAGAACTGGAGCGATAATTTTAAATTAATATAGGGTTGTCGGGGACCGTACGCTTCTCCAGTGTATATGCCATAGGCGGTACCGCCTTCTGGCGCACTTTCACGCCAGTTCCTGACCGCCGTACCGGCAAAAGCCGCATTGAAAAACATGACAGGCACTCTCAGCCGTTTAACCAGGATATCGCCTAACTGGCCCCAGCTCCAACTTCCCAACCCCCGTGGCGCAATGGTAAACCCCGGCGTGTTATCCAGTTGAGTGAAAACCGGTTTTGGCGGATCATTGGGAAAGCCGTTTCCATAATTACTGTTTACGCAGTTAACCAAATCATTCAGTGGATTGGGGGCGCTCTGATGGATTCCCTGGGCGTTGGATTGCCCGGCAATAACGAAAACTTCGCCGATACCAACGCGCTCAACAGTGGTTGTACTACCAACCTGCTGACTACCATTTATGGCTCTGACTTCGAGGTTGTACCACCCCCCCTTTGCTGGTAAGTCACCCGCATATACCCCGCCTGTTGGGTTAGTCTGAATAGGGGACCAATCCGTGGCGGTTCCAATACCATCGCGAACAAGCAGGCGAGCTTCGACACGGGTAATCGCAGTAGTGTAATAGCCAGTTATTCGGAGCGTAGCCTGATTGTTATTATCTCGCTGGATAATGGCTCTGGTAGTTGGAAATGTAACCTGGATTTGCGCTTTTGCCCAGAAAGTGATAAGTACAAGGAAAGCCGTACTATAAACCCGTAAATTGTAATTCATAATAATTCAATACTCAACCAGCGGAACCAACAATAGACTAATATGATGTATTATTCTACTGACTCAATCGTGGTCAGATTTTGCCAGATAACATCTTTTAACTCATTTAACCCCTGCTGACTAACCGCCGAGAGGAAAACGACAGGCACTTTTTTTGGTATAGTTGCTTTAATTTCCTTCATTCTGACGGCATCAATCAGATCCATTTTGGTTATTCCCAACAGGCGGGTCTTGTCCATCAGTTCGGGGTTGAACTCACGCAATTCGTGTAGTAACGTATTGTATTCCTGCTGTATATCGTCCGATGTAGCCGGAATGAGAAAGAGAAGGATTGAATTTCGCTCAATGTGGCGTAAAAACCGTATCCCTAAACCCTTGCCCTGTGAGGCTCCTTCAATAATGCCCGGAATATCTGCTATAACGAATGATTTGTAGTCTCTGTAGGCTACGACCCCTAAATTAGGCACAAGGGTTGTAAACGGATAGTCGGCAATTTCAGGTCGTGCCGCCGACAAGACCGATAGCAATGTGGATTTACCAGCGTTGGGAAAACCAACCAGGCCCACATCGGCCAGTAACTTAAGCTCCAGTATTACCCACTCCTCCTTTCCAGCTTCTCCAGGTTGTGCATGATAAGGTGCCTGCTGGGTTGCCGATTTAAAATGGTCGTTACCCAGTCCTCCCCGCCCACCGGGAAATAGAATAATCTCCTGGCCATCTTCCGTAATTTCTACTAGTTTTTCGCTTGATTCCGGGTCTCGGGCAATAGTACCCAATGGCACGTCGAGTATAACATCTTCTCCCTGAGCCCCACTCCGTCGGCCTCCTTCCCCCGCTACTCCGTTACCCGCTTTAACATGTTTGCGGTATTTTAAATGCAGCAGCGTCCAGAGTTGAGCGTTACCGCGAAGAATAATATGACCTCCACGACCACCATCGCCCCCGTCAGGGCCACCTTTTGGGGTGTGTTTTTCGCGACGAAAGTGAACCGAGCCAGCACCTCCTGCTCCCGACCGACAATTTATTTTTACGTAATCAATAAAATTCGATGAAGCCATATGTTTTTCTACCTCCCTTCCGACTCGTCAATTTTCTGGCATATTAGCTGAAAAATAGTTTCAATACTTCCAATACCATCAATGGCGACGTACTTGCCCTGCCGGTTATAGTAATCGGCAACAGGAGCTGTTTTATCATTGTATTCCTTAACCCGTCGACGAATAAGGTTTTCATTCTGATCATCGGGCCGACCCGATGTTTGTCCACGTATCAGCAATCGCCGGGTAAGTTCTTCACTATCCACTACAAGCGCGATCATGACCTGTATTTTTGTTTGATGCTGTTTTAGCAGGTTGTCAAGTGCTTCTGCCTGAGGCACGGTACGCGGGAAACCGTCAAAAATAAAGCCTCCTACCGTCGGGCTATCGGTTGATGCCGTTTCAGTAGTAGCCTGATTTTCCTCTAATTTATTTTCAATCATGCCAATCACTACCTCATCCGGTACCAGTAAGCCATGATCCATTAACTGTTTTGCTCTCAAACCCAGTTCAGTACCCGCTGCAATTTGTGATCGTAATAAGTCGCCGGTCGACAAATGAACCAGCTTGTATTGTTGAATTAGTTTTTCGCTTTGGGTGCCTTTTCCCGCACCCGGCGGGCCAAACAGTACAAGATTCAGCATACGGCTTTCAGTAGAGAGGGCGTTTTATTCAAAAATTGCGCCTGCAAAGGTACAATACCCTCAGGAAAATAATAGCTTCTAGGTAAGATCGTCCTTTGTCTCACCAACCTCAACAACATAAAAGCGTAGGTTTGATACCTACGCTTTTATGTCGACAGTCAAAAATTTCGGTTACTTACCGGCGGTTTTCTTTTTCGCGGGGGCTTTGGCCGCTGGTTTTGACGGAGTGGTTGTCGGACCTTCCAGAGCCTTTTTAACATCCGCGTCGTTCGGATCTAATTCAAGAATTTTGTTGAAATATTCCTTAGCCTTTTCATCATTTTTCTTTGCTAGGTTATACGAAGCTAAGAATTTATATGATGTAATCAGATTCTTTAAATAACTCTGTTTTTTGGCCGCATCAGTCTCTGCGTTAGCCATCTCTATGAATTTTTCATATAATGGAACGGCTGTTCCGTATGCCAGCGATATGGCCGATGGGTAGGCATAGTAATTTGACTGAGCCCGGTAGTAATAAGCCAATGGGTACGTTTCGCCAGCTGTTTTCTCGACTTGCTGCGCCATCTCGGCAAAAGCTGAATCAGCCCGCAGGAAATACAACTCCCGTCCCTGACGAACCTGGGCAGTGTCCATTGGAGCTGCCGTGGTGTCGCGTCCTACCCGGAAACCTTGCTGATAATTGGCAAGCCCCTTAAAAAGGTAATCATTGTTCAGGGGTTTCTTATCATTTTTGATCGTCTTAGCGTAATAATCAGCCGCCTTATCATACTTTTTGCTATCGTAATATGTCTTGGCAATCTCACGATATAGGTTGTCAGTCGTATCAAGAGGAGCCGCTTTCTCCAGGTTTACGATGCTCAGTGAGTCGCCTTCAGGGGTTCCCAACTTTCCATAAGCGCGACCCAGGTATTTGTAGTCATCATAGATCACTTTCTGAGGAGCTTCTGAGATAAACTTACTCAGTGATTGAACTGCTTCCTGGTTTTTCCCCAAAGCGGTGTTAGCCCAGCCATACATACGATCAATGATCGGATTGTTTACTTTCCCTTTCAATTGATCCAGATAAGTAATTGCCCCTTCATAATCCTGGGCCAGAAATTTGTACCGGGCAATATCCAGCAATTGCTCTGGGTCAGTTGTACCGCTCGTTTGTACGTACTTCTCATAATTCGTAGAAGCACCTTTGTAAGCGCGCGAGTTGGCTAATGCATCAGCTAAAGCCAGATAGGTTGGTGAAAACTGCGGATCGGTCTCAATCGCCTTATTGAAATACTCCTGAGCTTTTGTATAGTTTTTACCACGCAGGTACAAACGACCAATTTTGTAGTTTGCCTCTGCCAGATTAGGCTTGATAGCCATTGCATTTTCGTACTTAGTGATAGCGTTACCGCCGTCATTTTTCAGAAAAAAGGCATCTCCCATAGTCATCTCGATTTCTGGGTTTTCATTTTTCTTGTCCTTTTCATCAGCTATCGTCAACAGTCGGATAGCTTCTGCCGGGTCGTTTGTTTCTTCTGACAGCGTGTACATTTCAGCCGCCCGAATCAGGACGTCCTGATTTTTACTTTTCGTTTTGGCAACGGCTTCATCAATAAGCGTCTTAGCTGTACTACGATCTTTTTTCATCAAGGCCACTCCGGCCAGACCAACATTGTTAAGTTGATCTTTAGGGTCGGCTGCCGCTCCTTTTTCAAAGGCGGCCTTTGCTTTATCCGGCTGACCGCTCTTCAAGTAGTAATAGCCTAAATAAAATTGGTTATCTGCAGATGGTGAACTAGTGGCTAATTGCGTCAGTGTTTGCTCTGCCTTTGTATATCGTTCAGCCTCCACATCTTTCAGGGCCATTGCAAGGTCCTGCGCTACCAAGGGAGTCGTCATGGTCGCCCCGACGAACAAGATAGTTAATAGCGATTGCTTCCGGTTGGTCTTCATGTAATTCAAGTTGGAAATTAAATTAAGGTTAGTGCTGATTAAACAGTTAACAAAACTAAAAAATTGTCGTTAAACCAAAAAAACTTACTCACTTTGTTAAGTTTATAATCCTATCGTATGGCATTCTTGGCCAAAGCCCCAATTTACGAATAATTAAGGAACCAGCATCTCTGGTAATATAATTTATAAGTCCACCACCTAAACCCGGATGCGTTTCCCGACTCAATATATACACGGGGCGTCGTAGTGGGTAACGTTGCATTCCCAAGTCTTCCTGAAACGGCTGAAAATAGTCGTCCCGTCTGGTTGGCTTTTCCTTATCCGATACGCCCATTACGCGCAAATCACGCGCTAGTTCGACGGAGAGGGGTTCATCACTATCACTAATCCAGTTAACGCCGATAAAGCCAAGTGCCGAGGGATTTTCGCGCACGTAATCAATCACTTCTTTATTCGACCGCGTTGTAAAAATGCGCAGTTTACTGATATCTTTTACCGCCAAGGTATTCAACATAAACTCCAGATTACTGGAATTGTTATTGTCGAATACCAACGTTATGGGTACTGTTTGATTCCCGCCTTTTAGCTGATCCCATGTTTTTGTCTCACCAGTGAAAACACTGCCCAATTCCTTCATTGTTATCAGGCTATCCGTATTCGCTTTATTTATAATGAGAGCTACGCCATCTGTTGCAATTTTTTCCGTTGCCCCTTTTATTTTCTTTTGATCCAAGAGAGCGCGCTCATTTGGAGTTAGGGTGCGGGTTACGATTACCATTCGTGCGCTATCCCTAAGCATCATATTGATTGCCTGCTGCTCCGGTTTATAAACGATGTTAAAATGAGTATTTGGATAAATGCCCTCATAGGCAGATGTAAGCTGCATTACCAACGGCTGAAAGGACTCATCAGCCGCAACAGTAATGGTACCCTGCGATGGGTTATCGAGCGATGGTTTGCCTGTACAACCCATCATCAAAGCAGCTAATCCAACAAGATAGCAGGTACAATTAGTCATTTTGTTGAAAACGTTGATAGGCCCGATACGCCCTGAAAGCTCCGTACACAATTAGCAACAGCCCCAATCCATAGCGAAAAGGACCGGTTTTAGGTAACATCCCAAAAGACTGAGAGGAGACAATCAGTGCGATGCCTCCTCCCAGATATGCCAACGCGGCCAATGTTGCAATAACCAACAGTAGCCGCGTTGAACCATTATTTTGTCCGCGCATACGAATTATTCCAGCGTGAAATTAATGGGCAGGTTAAACTTAACCCGAACCGGACGGCCCGACTGTTTACCAGGACGCCATTTTGGCATAGCCTGCACAACGCGTTTTGCTTCTTCGTCGGTACCAAAACCAAGCCCTTTCAGTACTTGCACGTCTTGTATACTACCATCCGTATTAACTACAAAGCTTACGAATACACGTCCTGAAATGTTGGCCCGCTGAGCAGCTGCCGGGTAGCGGAGGTTCTTTTGCAGATATTGACCTAGCGCGGCCATACCACCACTAAATTCGGGTTGCTGTTCAACAACCGTAAAGATTTGCTCTTCTTTCGGAGCCGCTTCAACCGCAACCTCTACTTTCGTTGGAGCAGCTGTTGCTTCCGGTGCCGCAATTACCTCTTCAGCGTTTGGATCACCTATCACCGTTTTTTCGGCTGCAACGGCTTCTTTCAGTTCTTCTACCGCTGGCGGGGGGGTTTCCTCCGGTACTTCCTCATCCGGTTTTACCTCCGGTGGCAGAAATTTCACGGTATTAACCTTTGGCACCTCCACCGGCGGTGGCGGTGGTGGCGGTGGCTCGTTCGGATCAATGGGTGGTGGTGGAATTTTCATCAAATCCACCTCGGTCATTGATACTTGCTTCTCTTCCGGTGTCAAAGCGGTTAAGATGGACGGCGTAAGTACACCAAGCGTAAACAGGATGCCCCCAATAATTAAAGCACGAGTTACAGCTTTGGGATACGATTTTCGCAGATCATACGCACCATACGCTTTGTTCCGGTGGGCAAACACGATATCATCGAGTGTTGCCTGGGAGTTTAATTCTGCCATGGTGTTAGATGTTTAATTTTGCTTTGTCTTTGAGAAGGGTTTTCTCAGCGTCGGTCAATTCATCAACGAGCGCGTAACGCTTCAGCTTCGTAATGGCCATCTCATCCAGCACATCAACCATGTTTTTGTAGGTCGACTCTTTCGTGGGCTTGATAACTACAACGAATTTGTCACTGCCTACTTTCTTGACGTTTTCCTGAAGTGCCTGACGAAACTCATAGCCATACCCAACGGTCTTTAACTCAGGCTCTTCGTTAGCAGCTTTACCAAAAATATAGTAAGCCTTGTTATCTTTTCCCAAAAAGACCGTCATCACGTTGGATGCCTTAATAGGCTCCGTTTCTTCTTTCAATGTTTTATCCGGTACATTGAGCGTCATCGAAGATGGTTTGCTCAGGGTAGTGGCCAGAATGAAGAAGGTAATCAAGAGAAATCCTAAGTCAACCATGGGTGTCATATCTACCCGTGTCGACGCTTTCTTCGATCTTACCTTACCACCGTCATGTTTACCACCACCACCACCAGTGTTAATTTCTGCCATAGTTTCTTAACAGATTCACAGGGTGAAAATTTGATTTAGTTACAGGCTCTATTTATCCGCTGTCCAGCCGGCAGGAGGAGCTTCCGTCCCCGTGATTAGGTTGAATTTGTTGATATTTTGCGCCTGTAGTGTAGCTAACACGTTTTTGAATTCAGGAAATTTAGCGAGGTTGTCACCTTTCAACGCAATTCGCAGATTGTTGTTAGCCTTCCGGGCATTGTATACCCAGGACTTCAGTTCGTTGTTAGCACCTGCCCCGGTCGAGTCTGTTGGAATACCAGGTTGTTTTACTTTGCCCTGTTGTTCTTTCGACAGACTTAGGTACGACTTTAACTGATTGATTGGCAGTCCAAAGTTCGACATAAGAGCGAACTCTTTTTTCTCATTGGCCGTAAACGTAATGCCTTTCTCAGCGGCAACATTCTCCAGTGTAGCGATACGCGTATTCTGGTTATCGGTGCCAAAATAGACTTTACCGTCTCTACCAAGACCAATAGTCATGATGTCGTTGTCCGGAACTTTGATTCCAGAGATAGACGATGGCGTTTCAATCGACGCGGCATCCTGCGACCGGAACTGGGCCGTCAGGATAAAGAACGTCAGCAACAGAAACGCCACGTCAGTCATCGCCGTCATGTCCACTGAGGAACTGGCGCGTTTTATTTTAACTGCTGGCATATGTTTTCTTATTTCGACCTGCCCGACTTATTTCGGGTAGGTGGGTTGAATAACATCGACTAGGCAGTCCCGACTTAATAGTGGGCTGCGAAGTTTTGCTGAATGCTCAAACCGATTTCATCAATGTTGTAGGTCAGTGTATCAATCCGGCTTGTGAAGTACGAATACATGATAGTGGCAATAGCCGCTGTACCGATACCGAGAGCCGTATTTACAAGGGCCTCAGAGATACCTGTCGATAGCGCGCCTGTATCTGGCTGACCCGTAGCACCCATAGCTGCGAAAGCCCGAATCATACCAAGTACGGTACCAAGCAGAGCAATCAGCGTAGAAACCGAAGCCAGCGTTGCAATGATGGTCAGGTTCTTCTCCAGCATCGGCAACTCAAGCGTAGTAGCTTCTTCTACTTCTTTCTGCAGGGCTACCAATTTCTGCTCTTTGTCCAACTGTGTATCGGTCGCTAGTTGCTGGTACTTCACAAGTGCCATTTTAACAACATTACCAATCGAACCTTTCTGACGATCACACTCTTTGATTGCTTCAGCCACTTCATTACGATCAAGCTGGCTTTTAATTTTCCGAACGAAATCGTCAATGGAGCCCGAACCGTTTGCACGACCAATAGTGATGAACCGCTCAATAGAGAAGACCAGTACCGTCAGAAAACAGGTGAACAGAATTGGTACGATGAATCCTCCTTTATAGACGGTACCGAAGTAATCGCCGGGGAGGGGTTCTTTCGAGTTGTCGCCTTCTTGGAAGTGGCTGCCATCACCGAAAACGAACATGTACGTCAGGATACCGATAACTAACAGAATCGGTATCACAAGCGCTGGGTTAAGACCGCTTGACTTCTTTTGTGGTGCCGGTGCTTTGGCGGGTGCTGGAGAAGGAGTTTGTGTTTTCATTGGAACTGGACTGTAGGGTTAAAATTAAAAGTTGGTTTACCCGGTAAAAAAAGTGAAAAATTTAGACTCTTTCGGTTTGGTCAGCTAAATATTTAATAGAAATACTGTCAAGCCTCCACAAAAATATGTGTTTTCCGACAAAAACCACACAAATCTATTTATCAAATGTTTCACTCTTATTGTAGTCCGGCAATAAATACTTGGACTTAAATTACTCTTACCTGAAACCTTAACTCGTTTACCCGGTAAGCTAAATCGTTGTTCCTCAACTGTAACACACAAACTTTTCTGTCATTAAAAGGCTTTTTCCGGGGTATTTAAGGGGGTTCGTAGCGCATAAAATAATTGTTAAGAAGGTGAAGTGAGCCTCTTAGCGGACCCTCACTATTTATTTCTACCTAGATGCAATGGGTCGCTGAATTCCACACCATGTTCATAAATAAAGCAAAAAAGCGTCGTTGCCATTTCGTTGATTGAGGAGAACTTCGCAGGAAGTGAGTCGAAAAAAGAAAGGGAAAGGCCCCTATAGTACTATCAGAAACTATACGGATTATTCTTCCCCCTCCTACCTAAATGTATGTGCATAGTGAGTGTCATTATCCACCGTAGTTAGTAATTCTGTTGTTCTATATTGCCTATTAGTGTGATATGCTCGAATCACTTCCAGGCTTTACGTATATAGTTAACCTGTTCTACCTAAAGCGGTAGTAATCTATCCGTTCTTCAACAGTATCGTCTCTTCCATACGTGACTAATCATACAAAATCTGAAATTATCGTCGGCGTAATATTTCTGTACAAAATATTTATCGTAAAAAGTTGATTTCAGCAAGGATATACAAATTATTATATACCTTATTTAATGAAAAGCGGTATTATATCAGGTTTCTGTAAATAAGTATGATAAATAGCGAGACTACTTTGCCTGCTTAAAAGTATAATCTGATAACATTTGGATAATATTGACGTAATATTAAGGTAACATTCGATGCTGCTAATGACGGTGAAGGTCGGGCACGGGTGTGTTTATCTTTCTTTACAAACACATTGAAGTCATGAAAAAGGCTATTCTTCTCATGCTGGCAGGCTTCCTGGCAATGCAAGCCTACGCTGCGCCCATCACCACGAAAGGACCAAAGATGCCAAAGGCAACGCTGACGCTGGAGCAACAGTTGGCAAAGTATATTTCTTACCCCGACGCCCTCAACGCATCACAACAGGCAGGTATCGTCGTGATTCAGTTCCGGGTAAATGGTGCCAGCGAACTTTGTCAACTGGAAGTTTTCAGTCAGAATGACAAGTTAAATCATACCTTACTGCGCCAACTGACGGGCAAAAAATTACCGGGTTATGGTAGTATCGGGCTGGAACTCTATACTGTCAGGCTCCATTTCCAGCCGGATTGAATCCCATTTGATTGGATAGAATGACAAAGCAACGGTCTTACCGGGCCTTCAGATGCCTGGTAAGACCGTTGCTTTGTCTGCGTTATACCCATAAGGTAAGCTTTCGGCCTGACTGGAAACTTATTTTTTCAATTCAGCTGTAAATTCAGCGTAAGCCAGCTCCAAGGCCTTCAAAGCATCTGTTAGCCCACTTGTATCGTTTACTTTCAATTTTCCTTCTGCGGTTCGGGCAATATCGGCCATGCGGGCTACACCAATGGTACCGGCACTACCTTTCAGGGTATGCAGGTTGCTTTTTACGGTTGGAATATCGCCCAGAGCGTACGCCGATAGGGCTCCGATAACCAGCGAATCTGCTTCCGTTACAAACTCTTCCATAATACTATCGACCAGTTCCTGGCCACCAATGTCGCGGAGTTGCCCAACAATTTCGGCGTCAATGATGGGTAACTCCGTTTCAGGTGCTTTTGGCTGTATTTTGGGCGTTGATGATGAAGTACTAGCTGGTTCTTGCTGACGTTTGGCCCGGTTGGCATCTGTCAGTTCTTTTACTTTAGCAACCAGACTTTGGGCACGAATTGGCTTGGCAATATAATCATCCAGCCCCTGGCTGATAAATCGCTCTCGGTCTTCTTTCATAGAGTAGGCGGTCATTGCCACAATAGTAGGCAACTTAGTACCGAACTGTTCGCGCAGGTGCCGGGTGGTTTCCACACCATCCATGTCCGGCATCTGGATATCCATAAAAATGACATCGAATCCCTCAAACTCCCCTTTTTCCCGGCGCGCTTCAGCAATTGCTACCTCCTGTATCGCGGCAGGCCCACTGTCGGCAGTGGTAATAATACAACCTGCCTTGCGCAAAATTTCACTGGCCACTTTCCGGTTCACTGCATTATCGTCCACCAATAATACAAGTGGATGATACGTACTGAAAAAATTAGCCAGCGCAATTTCGGCTACTTCCGTAGCCTGTTGAGTTGGACTGATAGCCGTTTCTTTCAGTTCTATAGTGAACCAGAATGTACTGCCCTGGCCAACAGTCGACTCAACGCCCACTTCTCCCTTCATCAGATGGGCCAGTTCTTTCGAGATGGCAAGCCCCAGCCCTGTACCACCAAATGATTTTCGCGACGATGTGTCAACCTGGCTAAAGGAGTTGAAAAGCAGACTGATATTCTCGGGCGAAATACCAATGCCAGAGTCTTTTACCGCTACCCGAATGCGATTGAACTTGCCCCGCTTGCTCAACAGGGTTGCCTCAACCCGTATCGTTCCCTGCTCCGTAAACTTGATGGCATTGCTGGTTAGGTTCGACAGCACTTGTAAAAGCCGGGTTTGGTCAGCAATGACGAACGTGGGCAGGGCGGGGTCGAGATAATACGTCAGGTCGTTGTTTTTCGAATTGGCCTGTTGACCAAATAAAGCAATCAGCTTCTCAAAAATTTCTTTGAACGCTATCGGCGATTCATGCAGCATCATCTTGCCGGCTTCAATCTTAGACAGGTCCAGAATATCGTTCAAAATGTTCAACAGCGTTTCCGATGAGCGCTTAACGATTTTTACATAATCGCGCTGTTCCTCATCCAGTGGCGTGTCATTCAGCAAATCAATCATGCCAATTACCCCGTTCATGGGGGTACGAATTTCGTGGCTCATGTTGGCCAGAAACTGCTCCTTCACCTTTAAGGATCGTTCAGCTTCATCCTTGGCTTTCACCAGTTCGGCCGACTGCCGACGAAGTTCGGTGATGTCGCGGGCCAGTACGGCTACAACCGAGTTTTTACCCGGCGCAAACTCCTGCGAATCTTCGTCGTTCAGCATCAGCATATTGAACATATACTGACGTTCGCTGCCATCTTTCCGGCGCAAACTGGCTTCGAAATTGCGTAGGCTTCGGTTACGGCCCAGTTTAATCATGGCCCGGTGAATGCTACTTTTATCAAAGAAGTACTGAGTTATATCCTGCCCCATCACTTCGTCGGGCGTGTAGCCCAGCCGCTTAAAAATAGATGGGCTAATCATAGTAATCCGCCCTTTTCGATCTACGCGGGCATAAATGTCCTGTAGATTCTCGAAGATACCCCGGAATTTTTCTTCACTTTGCAACGTCGCAATTTCAGCCCGTCGGCGGTTAGTGATATTCCGGGCAATACCCGATACTTCATCAATAACGCCCCCGGCCAGCAAAATAGGGTTGAGATGAAACTCGTAAAAGGCTTCACCACTGGGCATCGTAAAATGCAGTTCAAAATTTTGAGGATAACCCCGGAAAGCCTGCTGGTATCGCTCTTCCAGTGTTCCCCGATTTTCACTACCAATCATCCGCCAGCCGGGTTCAGCGGTACTAGCCTGAACGGCGGGGCCGTCGGATGCCTGATGCCCAATCAGCCGGGCGTAGTTCTTGTTGAAAGACGTTAATTGCAAGGCTTTGTTAACCGACCAAATCAGGTACGTACTACTATCGAAAATGGCGTTCAGGCGGGCATTCTGTTTATCCAGTCGAGCCTCCGATTGTTTTCGGGCAATAGCCAGGGCTACCTGTCCCGAAATAAACTCCAGTAATTCCAGGTCGCGCGGGCCGTACGTCCGGGCCTCATCGTATGACTTCACACCAATAATTCCGGTAATCTCGTCGCCAATACGGAGGGGAGCGGTCAGCATTACCTGCGGCTGACGCTGACCATACAGGTCTATATTATGCTGGTCGGCCAGTTGACGAATGTCTTTTTCGTAGAGAAACAGAGGTTTGTTGGCCAGAATGGTGTATTCGATGATACCATTGCCCAGTTTTCGCTTGGTGAAACGCATGTTACTGCCGAAGTATTCATCAACGTAATAGGGGAATGACAGGTAGGTTTTGGTAGAATCGTACAGCGCAATAAAGAAATTGCGGGCATCGATAATGTTGCCCAGTTCCTCATGGATTTTATGGTACAGCTCACCAAGATTGGGTGAGTTGATGGTCCAGTTTGCAATGCTGTAATATAATTTCTGCGATTTTTCAGCCCTGATTTTACCGGTAGTATCGTGCAGGATACAGCGAAAAGCAGTGGGCCGACCATTATCGAACCGACAGTTGATACTCCCCGACAGGAATAGTGTTTTACCCGCCTTGCTCCGAAAAACAGTTTCGACATACGGGAGCTGGTCCCCATTCTGGATGCGTTTGAGCAGATCGAGCGTACTACTGGCGTAGTCGGGATGGAGAACATCGCGCAGGTTGAGAGCCGAAATTTCTTCTGAACTATACCCCAGTGCTTCCCGCCAGGCGCGGTTTACGAAAATAAATTTGCCATCCAGGGTTAGCAACTGGATCAGATCGGAGGTGTTATCCACCAAATCCTGCAATTGGGCATTGGTGTTCGAAAGGGCTGATGCTACCCGCCGTTTGTTCGTTACGTCTTCCCCAATAACGGTGAAGGAAGCCACCTGTCCATCGGTACCGTTGATGATAACGGAGTTGAGTTGTACGTTTCGGAGGGCACCACTACGAGCCAGCAATGAAATCTCCTTCTGCTCCGGAAAGCCCCCTTTTACCAGAGCCTCATCAAACTCAAGTTCGAGCCGGGCACGGTCGACAGGGGGAATAAGTACATCGAAAAAATTACGCCCGATAATGTCATCGGGTTGCCAGGCGGTAACCCGGTAAGTATACGGATTAGCATAACTAAGCGTCCCGTCCTGCTCAATGGTCAGGCCGACCAGGTTAAGCTGGTCGACCGTTTGCCGAACGTCGAACAACGGACGGCTTTCGGCAGTAGCCTGATCATCGCGTTCGTGGTGTAATCGCTGGATTTCGGCTACTAATTCAGGTTTAGTTTTGGCAGACAAGCGCATGGGGTATAGCAGTGAGTTGTATAAATTTACAAAAATCCTGGTTTCTGCTAGCTACAGAAGGTCGTTTGAGTTGATTTCTTTGGTCTGAACGCGCAGTTTTTGGTCCTAACCTACGTTACTTTTCAGGTCCGTATCTGGATACGCCCCAGAAAAGCACTTTGACTAAAACCAAGCCCCACTGCTTTTAATCCCGGATCAACAACTTGGCTCGTTTGTAAGGAGGTGGAATTAGAAAAGGGTTTTCATCTACCAACTGCCTTTGATTGCGCAAGTATTGTTTACTTTGCTTTCCATCACCTGATTATTATGGTAAAACGTTGCATTTGTTTCTTGGTCGTACTGGCAGTAGTAGCCTGCGAACCATTCGACCTTAAAAAGAAGAACTTTCCCGTTTGTACCAAACCGTCCGCTGGCATCGGCTATTCCATCGGTCGACTGGATGTAACGTTCTTCCTGGATAATCCGCAGGGAGATATTGGGGTTGTAGGCTGGGACCCCGGCGATAATAAGGGGGTGAGTCGGGTTGGAACGCGCGTGACCTATACGTATGACAAACCCGGAACTTATACCATTACGATGACCATTGCCAATGCGTGTGATGATAAGTTTATCACCACCCGACCAGTTACCGTTAGCAATTAACTACTTATGCGGCTGTTACTCCTGTTTTTTATTGGTTTGTTACTGACGTTGCCGAGTCAGGCGCAGGAACGTATACGCAACGTCCGGATACGAGCTATCGATTCTGCGCAGCTTGAAATCCGCTATGACCTGGTCAATGCCCTGCCGGGCGATTCGGTTTACTTTGACATCCGTAGCCGACTACGGGGGGCGTTACTGATATCCCCCCAATTTGTTCGGGGTGATATAGGCACTCGTATCACAGCGGGGTCCGACCGGCGTATTATCTGGAATGCCATGGCCAACGGTTACCCCCTGAATGAGGAAGTGCAGGCCAAAGTGTATGTCAAAACGAACACAATACCCGTGAATGCTGCCACGCTGGAGCCAACGGTGGTGATTCGTCAGTCTCCCGCTACAACACCGCCTTCCGAACCCGTCTCTGTAACACCATCTAACCCCGCCGAACCGGCTGCCGTAACGCAGCCCTCGACAAATTCCGGGCGAAGGCGCAAAAAGCAGGCAACCGTTGTGCTGGCCGACCCCAGCCAGCCAAAACCAACTCCGCCTACCACACCGCCCGTACAGCAGCAGGCCATTCCTCCACAACAACCGCCCCTGGTGCAACCGGCTGAGCCAAACCGATTAACAGGAATTGACTCCGTATCATCACCCCGGATCCGGCACGCTGGCCCCGCCTGGGCATTATTATCTGTGGTGGCACCCGGCATAGGGAACATTTTTGTCCAGACTCCGAAGCCTAAAGTTGGGTTCCGTCCGTTACTAACGGTGGCCTGCTACGGACTGGCAGTGTATGGGCTAACGGAGCGACAAAAATCAAATGACCAGTACGCCATCTATGAGGAGCAGAAAAATATGGCAGCCGGAGAACCTTATTATAAAACGGCTAACGATCACTACCATCGTTATTTTCTGGCTACGCGGGGCGCTATCATTGTGGCTGCTGCCGATGTTATTCTAACGTTTTTTAAAGGAGTACGGAACGGGCGGGAAGCACGGCAGATTCAGGGTGTTACCTTCCGGCCGGGTGTGCAGGCCGGGCAGCCAACAGCCGTAGTCCGGTATTCATTCTAACCAGGAATTTTGCACGCATGGACACGTTCAAAAACTAATTATTTATGCGTACTTATCTGACTATCAGTCTTTTTCTCTCATTTTCGGTTAATTGTCTGGCACAGTCAGCCGGGCAACGAATGAAGCCAACGATTTATTCGGCTTCCAGCGATTGGCAAAAGGTAGTACTCAAATCAACCCTTCAGCCAACAACTCAGTACCGTCGGGCCAGTCCATCGGGCCAGTCCGCACCCACCGAAAACGTCGATTTCCGTCCTGCCTTTACCGGCGACTTTGCCACTAACCGAAACGGCTGGAAAGCGGGGAATCGGGGTGGTTACTATTATCAGATTGGCCTGGGGCGGTACAGTATCCGAAAACGCAATGTCAACACCAGGGAGGTAGCGTTCAGTACAGTAGAACTCCCCGCTACTATTAACCTCAATCTGGCTGATGTATTTACCATAAAAGTAGATGTGCTGGCCGATTCGGGGCAGGTTCCATCGGGCGGAATCCTATTCGGTGTGCTGGATTCGCTCAACTACTGCGCGTTTACGCTGAATGGGAAGGGAGAAGTTTCCATTATTCGGGTAGCAAACGGGCAAACCTTCAGCGACTATATGACGGGCGATTATTTTTTACCGGGCGTACTGGTCGAGAAGAACCGGGACCGGCTTATGATTGAGCGTAGAGGGCAGGGCCTGCATTTTTACATCAATGCGCAGGAAATCCGCAGTAGTCCCTATCAATTTAAAATGCTTCCCGGCAACGGAATCGGTGTAACATCGTCCGGTTACTGGACATCCTTTCAAAAGCTTGGCGTTACCATTGGGCCAGCGTCAGGCACGTATACCCCCATCACTGCTCCTGCAACCAGCCGGGCGGTTGCACCCGTATCAGACCGTAACAAACCTATTGTTACGAACAAGCCTGAATCGGTTGAGGTCGATTCACCAGCAAAAATAACCATCAGTATAGCACCCAGCGCACCAATCGGATCACCTGCCAGAAGCTCGACAAGCACCCTACCTACACGGGCAACGTTCAGCGATTCATTCGAGCGTAACAACCATGGTTGGTTTACAGGCATCCGAAAAGGTTACGAGTTTGAAATAAATAATGATAGTTACTATATCCGCCGGTTGCCGGATGCTAAACAGGAATTCGGCCGATGCTACGTCGATTTGCCTGCCACTATGAATCTGACGAAAGCGGAATCCTTTACGATTTCGGTCGAAATGACGGCGGCACCGGACGAAGTGCCAACGGGTGGCATCCTGTTTGGCGGTCAGGACGTGAATAATATGATGCAGTTTTCCGTAGCGGACCAAAATAATGTTATCATCAAGTCACTGGCCAAAGGACGCACCTCAGCCAGTTATATGTCTGGACAACAAACGGCAAGCGGTGTACCTATCAATAAGGACACCAACCTGTTGACAGTAAGCAAGCAGCAGAATAAACTCTATTTTTATATCAACGGGCAGGAAATAGCAGACAGCCCACAAGAGTTTCGCCCATTTAAAGGGAACAGTATCGGTTTCATTACGGGTTTGTCGACCATGAAATTCAAGAACCTATCGGTAACGGTGCAAGACCGACCAACTGACCGTTAATTTCTTACCTGCTCCCCATTCCGGTTAATGGTAATGAGCTGACCATTCAGAAAAGCGGAGGCCGTATTATTCCGAAAGGGCGTTACAGCTTCAAACTCGGGTCTAATGACCCATTCGTCAGCTTCATTGATATAGCCCCAGCGGCCATTGCTTCGGGCGCGTCGCCAGCCCTGCTCATCAGCTCCCAGTTCTGCCTTATCGTAGGGTTTATTGCCGAATGCTTCTTCGTATTTACCCTGTCGAGCATCAGCGGGGGTGGCGGGTTTAACTTCCGGTTCGGGCTGCGTTTCCTCTTTAACCGGTATGTCAGTGGATTCTCCTTTTTTTTTAGGACTCTCAGACAAGGCCACGTCCGGCGCGTCCGTTGGTTCTACCGGACTCTCGGTAGTTGTTGCGGATGAGTTTTCACGGTTTGGTTCCTGACGCGTATCGCTGGCGACGTCCTGATAAGGCTCTCTTTGCCGGATCGACTGGCTGGTCTGGTCGGTTTTACGAGTTGGTGTTGGTGCGTTACTGTTGGCATTGCTGCTCTTGATAAACCAGTAGATAATGGCCAGCAGCACCAGGGCGAACAAAACCCCGTACACCCCACTCCGGTCGCGGGGAATAACCTCCACCCGAACGGTACTCAGCGGGTTGTTATTGACATCGAAGAGGGTATAATCCGTGCTTTTCGATGGTTTTACCCAGCCCCGGTTTTTCGGCGACAAGCCTTCGCCCAAGTCATCAATGGTAACGGCCAGCAAATTTTCTACTTCCCAGGCCAACGTAACGGGTTGCCCCTTATGTACGCGGGCCGGAACCGCCGTAAACGACCGCACAACGGGTGCTGGCTCGGGAATGGTGTGCTCCAACACAACGGGCTTCGGCGCAATGGGGGGCACAAATGGTTCAGGAGGGCGGGAAGTCTCCTTTTTTTCGGCTGGCTTTGGCGATTCTATTTCTTGTTTGATTACCTCATCGGAATTGGAGGCTGTCGTTTTCGATACCTGCGGTACTTCAGTTAACTCTGGTACAGCGGGCACCGGTTTGGGTACCGGGAAAACAGGCGTCGGTTCGGGCGTACCAGGTGCCGATGCGGCTGCCAGTCGTTTCAATACCGTTGGAACCCACTGGTTTTTAACAAAATCGGGGGAAAGCTTTAAAGAAGAGGCCGCGTTGACAATCTGGTTCAAGTCCTGGTCTACATACGGACTACGCGAGGGCTGGGCCAGTCGGGTAATACGGGCCTGTATATTCTGAAACAGCAGTTTGTTTCCGGCTACTTCCTGGCTAATCTCACTGGCCCGTTTCAGCGCGTCGGTTAGCGAAATACCCGCCTGTTGTGCATCCTGAAGGTAGCTGTTGGTTTTCCAGGCATCGGGGCCATCAAGGACAATGGCTTCGCGCAATCGGTCGGTTAGTTCGGTTTCGGTCATAGGTGCTTGTCGGGGTTGATAAAAACTAAACACCAAATTTCAGTCGAACGTCACAATATTTCGTCGATAATCCAGTGAAATTTTACCAAACTGCGACAAAGCCGACTGGCCCAGCAACAAAGGGGCCTTGGCCCCGCTAACGACACTAGCGTGAACGTTTTCCAGAATCCGGTCGCCAATTTGTACGGATTTAAGCCGGATAATGGAACCGGGCGAAATATCGCCGTTAGCATCCTGAAACCGCGATTGGCCTACTATATCATCGTCGGTGATTGTGCCCTGTTTCATCATAAACTCGGCTTCTGTTGAGGATATAGAAATCAGGCTGGCGCCCGTATCCAGGATAAATTGCATAGACGTTCCATTAACCGTTACTGGTACTTTGTACACTCCATTTTCCTTCTTCATGCGTACCTCGGTGGGGCCGTTGCCTAGTTGAGTCAGCGTTGGCTTGGGTTCCGAAGGATTGACCGCCGTAGCGGCCTTGTCGGCCGGGTTACTCCGGGTCCGGCGCGGCTGATGACTGCCCGACCGGGAGCAGCCTGAACAACCAGATAAGTACAAAAAACTGATTGACAGGAAAATAAGTAACAAAAAGCGGATAGCTACCGGCACTATTAGTCTTCTTTCCATGGGCGTACGTATCGACCGGCTTGGGTAAATACCACTCATTTGAACAGCATTGAGCAGTGCTTACCCGAGCCGGGTAAATAAGTTTTTGCCTTTAGAACGGGTTACGAAGATTATTTATTCGGAATTGGTTGCTTTTCTGCCTTGCCGTTTGCCATATACACCAGCATTTGCTCACCCGTCTTATTTTTCATGATAAACGGGGTATCACTTAAAAATCCGTGTTGGCCTGTTTCAAGTCCAGGGGCTTAATCCAGATGTTTCGATAGAATACATCGTGGCCTTCAGCCTGGAGTTTGATGCCTCCAGGCGTATCGGTGATGCCTTTGCCACCATCGTTCCCCCCGTCGATGCCGGAATTAGGGCCGCCCCAAACCTGGTTGATCGGGCGATTAGTATGGGCTTTTTTCCCGTTCAGATAAATGGTTGCCATAGCTGGTTCGGTACGTTTGCCGTCGGTGAAGCGGGCAGCCCTGAACTCGATGTCGTAAGCGTTCCATTTGCCGGGACCCGTATACAGTTTATACGGGGAAGGCGATTCATTGATAATGGCTCCTAACCCGTGCGAGGTTGTATCGCCGTCGAAAATCTGAATTTCGTAGCGATTTTGCAGATACACGCCACTGTTACCCCCTGGCTTGCTGACATAAAATTCTACGTGCAGCCGAAAGTCCCGGAATGTTTCTTTGGTTACAATGTCAGCGGCTCCATACAACCCACCGGCTGCTGCGGGGTCATTGGTATTCATGACTGTACCGCTCCCGGCGGGGTCTTTCTCGATTTGCCATTTGATGGGCATCGTCGCTTTTAAACGGGGTCCTTCCCAATACATCCACTTTTCGTCCAGCATCTTACGCGACCCATCGAACAGCATTTCGGCTCCTTTGGGTGCTTTAACCCCCACTCCTACCGGTTCTTTTGCCAGGGGTATCATGGCCGCACAAACAATGAGCAATAGTAAAACGGGCGTTATATGGATTAACTCACGGGCAACGTGTTTCATGGGGCAGTACTTTTTGGGTGTTAACGAACACAATACGTTACAGGAAGAATGATACCTCGTACATCTACCCGTTTTGACGCTGTTGTCTCGTTGGCCATACAACTGGCATTCCCATTTTGATAGACTTTCCCCACCGATTGCTCCGTAGGAGAATCTTGGCAAAACGCTTCCATAATGATAAAAAAAGCAAGCCTCTCAACGGGATACCGGTTAAGAGGCTTGCTACCGGGTTCCGGTTAAGCCTATACGTCGATTTTCCTGAATTTTTACCCGAGTCAGCTGGGTACGGAGCCGCACCCGCAAGTGGAAAATAGTGGTGCTGTGGGTCGGCAGCAGGTGCTACTTTTTAAAGGATAATGCGCTGATATTTTTACCAATGAGCCTACCATTTGCTATGCCTTTTTCGTTTGCGCTCCGAAAATGAATACCACCATAAAGCCGGGAAATTGCCGCTTCTTCCGCATAATCAAAGAAGGAGCTGAAGGAACGACCGGCAAACGTGCCTGCCCAGGTGTTATCGGTAAAGACGTAGTTATCCCCAAAGAGATCGGTTAAAATCTGCGAAGCCGCCCCCGAACCGGACGAATGCCCAGAGGTATATTCAGGAAAAGGTGGCGTGGGAATCAATGGCTCCCAGTTAGGGTCAATCTGGCTTTTAATGTAGGTAATCGGCCGAAGTACATTGTATACATACTTGGCTCTCCAGCAGGCCACAAACGCATCCGATACCGCCATGGTGACTTTAGCGAAGGTTTCGGCAGATCTGTCCAAACGGGCATCCTCTTTTTTGAGAACGATAACCGCAATATTAATATGGTGTCCGGGAGGAGTAAGCGACCCACCGCCGTCGGCCCAGAAAAGGCCAATTTCTTTTTGTTCCATCGTCAAATTTTTGCCCACTGTATACACCTCCAGCGCATCCTTATACGAATCGGAATTGGTATCAGTCGAGTATGGATAGGGTGCTGGTGGGTTTACATTGGCATTGGCTGCCACAAAAGACCGGTTACTACCCCAGTATGGTAACATCGGAATGAGTTGCGCACTGGTTGGCGACCAAAGTCCTGGCCCCACAGGCGTTGTATAGTCGGTTGGAAACACGTTTTTGTAGGCTTCGTGGCCACCATCCGTTTTAGAATAATCAAAAATAGCGGTAGCCATAGTCGTTCCAAATTGATTTGACCGATTTACTACATCCGGCGCAACACCCGCTTTCAGGCTATTCTCCAAACTCAGTTTCAGTGAATCTATTGTCGTTTTGTTGGCATCGCTCGTCGTTGGATAAAGTGCCTTTATCAGCGTATACTGGGCGATATTGGCGGCTAGTGCCCAGTTGTATTCTTTCGTGGCATCCGGTTGTGGCAACGTGGGTAACCCGTTTAACTGCCCGGCCAATGACTTGTATGTACTCATACCCGGCACAACAGTTTCGTATAAAACCAGACCCGTATACCCCAACGCACGAGCCACAATAGGAGGAGTAAACCCAGCCGTCGTTTTTACGAGTCTAAGCTCCAAATCGATCCATTTAGTAGCTACATCGTCCGAATAGGTAATGGTTGGTTTTGATAAAGCAACGGGATCGGGGGTACGGTGGTCCTGGCAGGCAGTCAGAGAAAGGACAAATAGCAGCGTCAAAAAGATATGGGATAGAAGGTTTGTTCTTTTGCCGTTATCCGGAAAAATTACGTCATTAAACTGCGTTTTCATGGCTTTAATTTTTAGTGTGTAAAGTTTAGTTAGCATCGTATACTGGTCCTGAATGGTTCGGTCAGCCATTTGCATGTTTACTCAAAGGGGCAGGTCACTACTCCATTGCTCAATAGCTAACTTCAGTCCCTTCGGTTCAGCTACGGCTAGCGGAATGAAAGCGTATTGAATCATTTACTGCTCTATCCGAGAACCCGTTACACCAATACTCAGCAGGAGGTATTCTTTGTTGCTTTGTAAAGTAGTGGGGTTTCATTGTGTGAGTCGTGAACTGTTGATTTTACGGCAACAAATTTTCGGGTGTGTGCACGATAAAGCTTCCGTAGTTTGTCAGAATCGATTGCCTTTTATAATGACTAAACTACTTATTACTAATGCCTTACAGGAGCGCAGAGTCGATGTATACCCGCCCGGCATTTACATCTTGGTGGCTAAGATATTAGGTGAACTCACGAATTAGTTAGCCAATTAATAGAATGTCCCGTAATTGATAGGAATAGTCCCAGGATTGATAGTGATGGCTATCCAGTGAGCCTTTGAAGTATGGTACTGGCAACGTAAAACCCTGTGTGGATGGGACACCGTAGTATAATCAGGGCGACTCACTACGAGGTTACGGGTTCATTCAGTCCAGCACAGCAATAGTTAATGCTGGTTTACAGATTACCATTGGTTGATCAAATCAATGTGGTGAATGCTACTTTGGTATAACCATGCCAGAATTTTACGGCAGGATACGTCGATCACGCGCAACAGTTAGTCGTTCCGCCGTTCGCCCTGCACCGCACTGGCGCCCGGATAAGCGTACTTAATGCCTCATCGCAACGGCACACCGTCACCGGTATTCCAGCGGCCTGGTGGCATCAATTCGTTTACATTTAACAAACTCCCGCTTGCCCCAGGTACAGACAGTGAGGCTGTATAACTTGACTACCAAAATTTTAGCTTATTGTAGCCCTCCTGTGGCGGATATGCACAGAATGTGTCAGCTACCCCGGTTTATTCTTACCCTGGTGGGTTAGAACCTTTGCCTCATTAGTAAACAACGATTCTAAACGCCAAAGTAGGAAACCCGTTAAGCAGTACAAATAAACTAGCATGGAAAGTAAAGCAAAACTGGCTGGGCATGCGGCTCACCCGATTCTGGTGGTTTTCCACTGGGCCTCCTAGCTACCTCTGTCATTTTTGATGTGGTGTATCTGCTAAATGACAACTCGACTATGGCTCTGGTCGCTTATTGGATGATAACGGCTGGGCTCCTGGGAGGGCTGGCAGCTGCGATTCCGGGTTGGATTGACTGGTTTGCCATTCAAGACGGCACACGGGCCAAACGGATTGGTTTATTGCATGGATTAGGCAACGTAACGGTATTGCTGCTGTTTGCCGGTAGCTGGTGGTGGCGTACCGATGAGCCAAGTTATCATCCATCGACCCTGGCGCTGATTAGTGCTGGGTTAGCGTTTATTATACTAGGCATGACGGGCTGGGTGGGTGGTGAACTGGTTGATCGACTAGGCGTGGGCGTTGACCAGAGTGCTCACCTGAACGCCCCTAATTCCTTGTCAGGGAAGCCAGCTACCGACATACCCGTAATTGACAGACCTCATTAGGTATGAATGAATCTAAACCCCTGAATCAGACAGCCAAGTACCAAAAATGGCATCGTCATCTGGAAGAAAACCAGGTGTCAATAAACGGAATCGATCCGGTATACGTCCACCGGGCAGAGAAGGATGGTAGTATTTTATACGCACTGCTTAAGGTAGATGCCCAGTCACCCGAAGGGACTAAACTGAACCCGATCTGTTTCCTGAAAGGGGATGCAGTTTCCATTCTGGTCGTTTTGATTGATCAACAAACGGAGGAAAAATACGTAGTCCTCATCCGCCAGCGACGAATCGGCGACGGGTCGATAACGTATGAGCACCCCGCTGGCATGATAGACGAAAAGGACGCTTCACCCCAGGCGGTGGCTATGCGGGAGTTGGGTGAGGAAACGGGGCTTCGTGTTGAACCCACCGACGTAAAGTCACTGTTCAGCCGTCCGCTGTTTTCGGCTACAGCTACCAGCGACGAGACTCTTTATTTTTTTTATCTCGAACGCCGAATGCCCCTGGCCGAAATTAAAGCCATGCATGAAAAGTCCACGGGCAAGGAAGGGGAAAATGAACATACGCAACTGCATATCGCTACGTTTCCCGAAGCTCAGCAAAAAGTGGCTAATCTACATGGCGTACTGGCGCATTTACTGTACCTGAAACAGGTTGGCGACTATGAGTTAATGGGCTTACTATAACTACCTGGCAAGATGAAAAGGGATAGCTTATTGCCTTTGCACTGTTGCTGATTAGCCTTGTTGGCGCTTACATCTGGTATATCCGCCTAAGAGCGTGTTGGGGAATTAGGTGCTTGATTCTGAGGGTATTCTCTGTAGCATTAGCTGAATGTTAGCCAAATAAAGCCAGTTTATTGATGAACTCAGCGTGTGTTCGTAGTCTTTTACTAGCCGACGGAAGAAGTTTGTCCAAGCAATACTCCGCTCCACCACCCACCGTTTTGCCACTGGAACAAACCCTTTCGCTGACTCCGCTCGCGAAGCTTTTTCAAAATCAATACTCCATTCCCCAAGTGCTTTTTTGAATACACCGTTGTAGGCCTGATCGCCGTATACTTTTTCC
>NZ_KB893278.1 GCF_000374065.1 Spirosoma luteum DSM 19990 | reverse complement strand
TTTTCAGCATACTGATCACTGTGGCGAGCCAGTTGTAGAAAATTGATCCGGTGACGAACACTGAGAAAAAGCATGAGTATGTGGGTAACAAATTGGCGACGAGGCTTGGTCAAATCAGGTAAGCTGGCTACTATTGTAGTTAGCAAGGCAAGTCTTTGCATAAAGGCGTTGTTAGGCTTTGGAGGTTAGAGACCCAAAACTAACACGCCTTTTTACTCTTCTAAAATTGACGAACCATTGATTAAATCGACCTGTTGCTTATCCGTCAGCCACTTTTCTGAATCTACCTCATTTTTGAATCGCACTACAGTGCAGTTTTTCCCTGCAATGGTAGCAATCCGGTTCGCTATTAAATCATCATCCATTACCAGCAGAATGCAGAATGCTGGAATGGTCTGCCCTGGAATGAATGTCGTTTCTGAATTAGTTAAGTGTTGATGCGTTAACATGGTCTTGTAATTAACAAGCAATAAATTCCTGCTACATGACAGAAAAAATTATTCATTCTGAAGGAAATTTTTTGGAATGTTAAATTAATTCCAGCGATTTCTTTTAGAGATTGCCTGAGTATAAATATGCTTATAAGATGATATTTTGATGATAGAAGAAACAAGTATCGTCGGCACGAATTTTACGCAATCAATTATGAACGTAACGGATTGTGTTCGTGCAATCAGTCAAGTCAATTGACCGGAAATTACGCGCTTTGTGACAGCGAATAGTTGCCGAAAAGCATTGACAGAATTCGGGATTTTTGTTGCCAGAAAGGTTTCGATTGGGTGTCCAACTGACTGGGCACTGCGTCCGAAGCCTCGGAACGGCGAAGAAGGGCGTGAAGCTTTGCTTTTACCTCAAGCGGGTTGAATGGTTTGGAAAGGAAATCGTCCGCCCCTTGGTCCAGACATTGAATACGCGTGGTACTGTCGAGTACATCGGAGAGAATGACGATGGGGGTTAGAGCGGCTATTCTGCTCATCCGAATGAGTTTGATTAACTCAAGACCATTGAAGAAAGACAGGTTTAGTTCGGTTAGTACACAATCGAACCGATTGCCCTGAATTAATAGTCTGGCCGCTTCCTGACCCGTATTGGCTACGGTAATAGTGAAATCCCTGCTGAGAGTTTGAACCAGGATTTCAACCACGTAAGGATTCTCATCGACTATGAGTAAGTGGTGGTTTGTAATCATTTTAGTTAAAATTATTTACGGGTTAGATTCAAAGTTTTAGACTAGCCAGTAATTCATTGGTTACCTGTCTTTAGTAAAAAAAACATATCCTACATACCCCGTTTGTGAGAATAGAGGTGGTAATCGACGAATTTTCCTGGTAAAACTTAGCGCAAAGAAACTAGTGTAATAAATTGATAGTAAGCTATTTATAAACTAATGTAGTCGCTGCGATAAAGATACTTATCTACGTGCTTTATTTGAATAAGAGTCATTCTAAATAAAATCCAAAATTGATTAAGCGGTAGGCACTCTAATGCTTATTTAATCCCGCCCGATACTACGCCGGTGAATTGAGACTTATCAAAGGCGCATAGCCCATTTATTCGATTTGGTACAAAGCCGTATCTTTGAGCTATGTATCCGTTGATTATATGAGCCAACCAACCCTTTTTCAGAGAATTCGCCCCCACCTGATAGCTATAGTATGCCTGTTTGTGCTGGCTATCATCTACTTCCAGCCCGTATTGTCGGGCAAAGCACTCTCCATGCACGACGTGCAGGAATCAACCGCATCAGCCCGGGAAATCCGTGAATTTGCCCAGCAAACGGGGGTGAAACCCCTGTGGACCGATGCCGTTTTTAGTGGGATGCCGGGATACATGATTGACTTCCCCTATCCTTACATATTGGTCTACAAGGGCGTCATGGGCGTTATCAATCTGTTGCCCAACACGGCCAGTATCCTATTCATCGTCATGCTGAGTATGTACGTGCTGTTGGTCGTGCTGGGCTGTAACGCCTGGCTGTCGGCCCTGGGAGCCGCTGCGTACGGGCTGGGCACCTTCGCCATCGTTAGTCTCGAAGCAGGGCACGTCTCCAAACTTTTCGCGCTGGGATATGGTGCCGGTATACTGGCGGGCGTCATTCTGGCTTTGCGGGGCCGCTACTGGGTTGGTGCTGCGCTGGTGGGTCTTTTTGGCAGTATGGAACTGGGGGCAAACCACATTCAGATTACGTACTACCTGTTTATGACCATTGGGTTGTACGTGCTTATTGAAGGCATTGCTTTGTTCAGGGCGGGCAAAAGTCGTCAGTTGATTATTGGGCTCGCTGTTCTGGCGGTGGCAGGTGCGCTGGGAGCCGGTAGTTTTGCCAAACGCCTGCTGGTGCTTAATCAATACACAAAAGAAACCATCCGGGGAAAATCGGAACTGACCGCTAAAACAACCAATCCGGACGGGAAAAACCCCAGCAGCGAATCGAAAGGCGGACTGGATAAGGACTATGCCTTTAGCTATAGCTATGGTATCGGCGAGACGCTGACCTTACTGATACCCAATGCCTACGGTGGCGCATCCTCCGGGGGGGGATTAACGACGGATTCCGAATTCTATAAAGCCATGACGAACCGGGGCGTAGACCCGGCTGCCGCCAAACAAATGGCTGAGCTGGGCGCGCCCACCTACTGGGGCGATCAACCCATTGTGGGTGGTCCTGCCTACGCCGGTGCGGCCCTGCTTTTTCTGTTCGTACTGAGTATGTTCGTTCTTCGTGGGTCGGTCCGATGGTGGCTGCTCAGTGCCACGGTGCTGATGATTATGCTGGCATGGGGTAAAAACCTGCTTTTCTTCAACGAGTTCCTGTTCGACAATCTGCCCTATCTGAATAAATTCCGGGCCATGACGATGGCCCTTTGCCTGGCCCAGCTATTTATGGCTGCCGGTGCCGCACTGGGGATGCAGACAATCGTTCACGAGAAACCGACTTTTGCCCAGCTACGCCAACCATTGCTCATCAGCCTGGGACTAACGGCGGGTTTGGCCCTCGTGCTGGCTCTGCTGGGAGGCTCGTTTTTCAGTTTCCGGTCGCCAAACGACCAGGCTATTTTATCCCGTTATTTTGGGGAAGCGGCCAGCCAGTTCGAAACCGCACTCATTAGCGACCGGTTGAGTCTGTTTCGGTCCGATGCTTTCCGGTCGGTGATACTGATACTGCTGGTTGCCGGGGCGGTATGGCTATTTATTACGAATAAAATCAAGACGGGCGTATTGTATCCGCTGGTATTGGCCGTAGTCATTTTTGATTTGTTTTCGGTCGACAAGCGTTTCCTGAACGCGGCTGATTTTATCCCTAAAGCGCAGGCCAGTGTTCCGTTTGAGCCAACCCCCGCCGATGAGCAGATTATGCAGGACAAATCACTCGGCTACCGGGTATTCGACCAGACGGGGTCGTTCATGGAAAGCAATCGAACATCCTATTTTCATCGGTCGGTAGGGGGCTACAACACTACTCGTTTACGGCGGTATAATGAACTGATAAATTATGCTTTTCAGCCTAATACGCTGAATATTCTGAGTATGCTAAATGCCAAGTATGTAATTCAGCCGGGACAACCCAATCCAGCCGACCCCCAACAGGCACCGGCTGGCCCAATGGTTATTCCTAACCCCGACGTGCTGGGTACGGCCTGGTTTGTAGGTACAATGCAGCAGGTAAATAATGCCGATGAAGAAATAGCGGTTATGAAAACACTGAATCCGCGTGATTCGGCCGTAGTCGATAAGCGGTTTGCCGCTGAACTGGGAAATCTGCCTGCCACGATGGATCACACGGGCAGTACTATTCAACTAACGGAGTATCGCCCCGATAAACTAATTTATACAGCCAATGCTGTTCGGGATGGGATGGTCGTTTTCTCCGAAATATACTACCGGGGTCACGAGGACTGGCAGGCGTTTCTGGACGGTAAACCCGTTCCTCACCTGCGGGCCAATTACGTGCTGCGGGCCATGCGCGTTCCGGCGGGTAAACACACGATTGAATTCCGGTTCGATCCTCCGCTGAACCGCCTGGGCGATACCATCGACCTGATCTGTAATGTGCTGCTGATTGCCCTGATTGGTTTCGTTATCTTCCATGAAGGGCGCAACCGACGTTCGGTGCCGGTGAGCGACCCGGAACCTGTTGCACCCGTGGAACCGATAACCCCACTGGCTCCGAAACCCGCTCCAAAGCCAGTTAAATCGAAAACCCGTTAGGTCCAGGCAATCTTATTTTAGGTTGATTATCAGGCTGTTAAATTTAAGCTACTATAGATTCCTCCCTACTGGGGAGGGTTGGGTTAACGTCTAGGTAGAATTACCTTGTTGACTAACAGCATAAAAACGAGCCTAGCATCCTCACAACGCAAAAAAGCACCGCCCATGAGCGGTGCTTTTTTGCGTTGTGACGGTAAAGGGTTAATTATCCATAATCCAGGGTTCTGCACCGGTTAACTCTTTGATAGCACTCACTTTATCGGCCAGCTCTTCGCGGGTAGCTGAGCCTACAGCGGCTACTTTATACCTTCCTTTCTGACCGCGTTGGGGCAGGATAATGAACGCATCGGTGTAGCCCGCCTTCTGCAACTGCCTGGTTAGGCTCAGTGCGTTACGCCTGCTTGAAAAGACACCGGCAATAACCGTGAAGTGCGGACCCGTATAAGCGCGCATTACAACGGGCTTAACGCGCCGTTTCCGTAATTTGGCTTTGGCCACGCGGAATTCTGCCTTCTTGACGGCTACCGGAGCAGCCACCGGCTCGGCTATACCGACTGCTACTTCTTCCGGTTTACTGGAAACAGGGGCAATAGCTGCCGTGTCTACCGGTAAGTTGGGAGTGGTTATGGGGTTTTCAACAACTGGCAGCGGTGTGGCTTCCTGAACAGCCTCCGATTTTGGTGACTTACGACTATCGGCTGATGCGATAAAAGAGGAAACCGGAATCCGTAATAGATTGGCCGGATCGAGACTGCTTTGGAACGGTTGGCCCGGCTTGATAACCGAGAAATAACTAACAGCTCCCAACGACCCGATCAACAGCGCAGCGGCTGCAACGCGCCAGTACGTCCGGGCAGGCCGGTAGGGAGTAAACACCGTATCATCTTCCTGGATGAGTACAGGGCCGACACCCGTAGTGGGGGCATTCAGTGTGGATACGGGGACTGCCTCAAGAACTGGTTCGGGTAGTACCTGCTGGTTGACCAGCTGAGCGGGTATTGCACTCATTCCGTACGATTCACCGAAGAAGTTTTGCCGAAGGCCGGGGCTGAACTGCAACCGGCTTTCTTCATTTTGGGTGAAGGTGCCAATGCCCTCCAGCTCGAATCGGCCGGTCGTTTCTACCTGCATCCGCAAGTCCGACACGAATGAGCTGATAAGCCGCTGTGCTCCCTCACGGGTTACCGGCTCGTGGAGCATAATATAATTGGCCAGAATGCCATCGTCGAAACGCAGGGCTTCATTGAACGCTACCCGTTTGCGGGGGGGCAGGTATAAACCGCTGGTTTCCGTATAGACTGCTGACTGGTAATGAGTGAGGAAAGCACCCAGCTCCGGTACAACAATGCAGTCGTACTGGTACAGCAGTTTTTTTAGGTAGTTGTTTACGGAGGCCATAAGATGTGTACGAATAAGAATCAAAATGAATAGCTGATTCCTCCCAGAAAGTTAAGCCCCTGGTTTTGATAATACAAATACCGCTGGTAATTCTGACCGAAGATGTTGTTCAGCGAAACGAAAGCGGCTACCTGAGAACCCAGGAAATAGTCAATTTTTAGGTTCGCGTCATAAATCGGTTTTAGGGTATAGGAAACGCCTGTGGTGAAATTCTTATTCTGAATACCCTCGTAAAAATACAAATCAGCGGTAACGAATAATTTTTTGTTCAGGATGTACGAGTTCGTCCAGGTAGCAGCCGTTCGCGGACGACCCCAGGCTTGTTCGAGTCGGTCCAGTCCGTAGTTGAAGAAGTCAGCTTTCAGCGTTGAGCGAAACTTATCTTTCTGGGCATACGCCAGCTGCCCCGATATCGTCAGCACGTTGGAAATGCCACCATCGTATAACACGAAGAATTTGGTGGTGTCAGGAATCGAGTTGTTAAACGCCGAGAAATTTCGGTACCGGGCGTAAGATGCTTTGCCTTCGTACGAAAAGCCACCGCCCAGATTACCCTTGGTTCCGGCGTAAATATCCAGCGATTTGATGGTGTTGGCCAGCACGACCTGCGAGGCCAGCCACTTGTTTTCGGCCAGTAACGAACGCAGGGTGTTCCGGTTAATATCGCCATCGACACCGGCAAAGATGTGGATGTTATCGAGCGGAGCCACATCGATATCAATTACCGGGAAAGCGCGGGTTTTATTGATTCCCTGCCGCTGGTCGGTTTGGTTGACGGCATTGATACCCGCCGTAATCGTAAACAGGGGCGATACATACTTGAAGGTTGGCTTCACCCGAAACAGGTTCCGGTTATCGACAATAGACCCGTCAGACCGTTGGGTCACGTAGGCGTCGGCGGCTACCAGCGCAAATACCTTGTCGGAAATGCCGAGCGAAGCATTCAGGTTGGTACCCCAGTCGGTCTCGGACGCATTGAACCGGTCGCGGAGGGAAGTCAGTCCCGTTTTCAGCGAATAGTCGATAGCATTCTCCGACTTCACGTTTTCGATACCCAGTTTGAAATTGACCGTGTTGAGTCGCTGTTTAATCAGGTCAGGATTAAAGGCAGGCTGCGCTGCGTACTCGCGGCTGTATCCGTAAAAATTATAGGCGTTCCGGTCGTAACCGAGGTCGGCCTGTAGTTTGAAGGCGTCGGCCAGGTACTTACCCGTCACCCGAACCCGCGTGTCACTCTGCGCCGAATTCTTACCATCCACCGGGCCAATGCCCGACGACAGATGCCGTACGGAACCTTCCAGCGCCAGGTTCGACAGGGTATTGATGCCCACGAATCCTTCGCCCAGAAACGAACTGTAATTACCGGCACCCAGCTTCACATAGTTGTTGTAAGCGGGGGTGTTGTCGGCCTGGGTTGTGGCCGGGGCCAGTACACCCGGCGTAATTTTTGGGTCGCCAATGGTGAGTTTACGGTCTTCGAACTCATAGGTAAGCTTCCGCTGCTCGGCGGAGGGCTTGAGGGAGGGAATCTTGTTGAAAATCCGACTGGCTGGCGGCAGCTCAATCTTACGGCTCTTTTCAACCGTGATTTCCTGATTGTCTATTTCTCCAACTTTCGTGGGCTTCGGCTGCTGGGCAAAAACCACTGTCGACGTGAGGAGGAGGGAGCAGGTGAGTAGGGGGCGTACTGTCATAAGGGATGGACGACGAGTTTTGACTGATGAATGATAACCGGGTCGCCGGAGCGATGATGAATAAAAGCAGGGGATACCTGTTCATCCAATAAGTCATCATTCATCATTTATTATTTAGCTTCCAGCGTGGCCAGTTTCTGTTTGGCTTCGGCTACAATGGTTTCGTCGGATGAGTTTTCGATAATTGAGTTTAGCACGGCTTTGGCCTGGGTTGGTTCGTCCAGCGCCACGTTATTGTCGGATACCAGAATAAAAGCCTTGCCTTTCCAGTACTCATATTCGCCGAACTGTTCATTAAATTTCAGCATCGCAGCAATGGACTCTTTATACTTCTTCTCCTTGTACAGAATCTCGCCGAGCCGGTACTGCGCTTCGGCTCCGTTGATGTCTTTGGCCAGGGCAATCGTTTTTTCGAAATCAGCCTGGGCTGTCTTATAGTCGCCTTTGTTCAGGGCCACTTTTCCGAGCATCAACTGTGCCCGGTTCTGCGCACCCAGCACTACGCTGCCCGCCGAAATAATATCGCGGGCAACGGCGGCTGCGGAGTCCGGTTTCGGATAGGCGAAGTACGTATCCATCAGGCCGAGTTGTGCCGTTATCTGCTCGGCCTTGTTTTCGGCCTGCCCAATAATCAGCTGGTAGTTCCGAACGGCGCGGGGGAAATTTTTCTGACTTGTTTCCAGCTCGGCCGCCCGTGTAGCGGCCCGAACCAGGTATTCGGATTTGTTGTCCGCTACCACCATATTATAGTAACGGAGCGCATTGGCTACGTCGCTGGTTTGCCGGTAGGATTCCGCCAGGTAGTAACGGGCTGCGTTTGTGCTGGGGCTGTTTGGGTACTCCTGCATGAACGTCAGCAATGACTGAATGGCCTGGTCGTACTTGGCGGTGGCGTAAATGTTTCGGGCATTCTCGAACTGCACCCGCTCCACATCCGTGCTGCCCGGATTGCTCTTTTTGTACTGGCCCAGCACCTGCGAGAACTCTTCCGGCCGACCGGCATCGTTCAGGGTGTTTTGTATACCCAGCAGCGCACTCTGTGCCTGCTCCGACTCGCCGTAGTTGTCCAGAATCCGTTTGTAGTCGGCCACGGCTGGGTCGTACTGCTGGAGGTTACCATAGGCAATAGCCCGTCTCAGCAGGGCGGCTGGCAGGCGGGTACTGTTGGGTTTGTCCTGAATCAGTTTCGTATATTCCTGAATGGCAACCTGATACGCCCCTTTCTCGAAATCCACATTGGCTTTCTGCAACAGGGCCTCATCCACAAAGCGCGAATTGGGGAACTGACGCTGTACCTGATCGAACTGGGCTTTTGCTTCGGCATCCCGACCGACATAACTTAGAATGACCGCTTTCTGGTAGGCGGCATAATCTTTATCCGCGGCATTCTGAGCAATGGCCTGGTCGTAATACCGAATGGCATTTTCGTACTGCTTGTTGGCAAAATAGACATCGGCCAGTCGGAGGGTTGCATCCTGTAGTTGCTCTTTATCAGGAGGACTCTTGCTTACAAAGTCGCGGAAGTAGGGAAGGGCGCGGGTGTAATCTTTCTTGTTGAAATAGGCGTATCCCAGGGCATATAAACTCCGGATAGGGTATTCGCCCGAACCGGATTTGGCCACGCTGGCGTAGAGGGGAATGGCCGTATCGTACTGTTTCCCCGCCGAATAGGATTCGGCTTTCCAGAACTGGGCGGCTTGCTGTAGGTCATTATCAACCGGAAATTTTAATGATTTATCCAGATTAGCCACTGCCTGCTGATACCGTTCGGCGTTGAAATCGTTCACGCCCTGATTATAGGTTAGTCGCTGATAGGTGGCGTTGATTTTAGGGGTCCGGCGTTTCAGCCCCTCGATGTAAGCGATGGCGGCCGGATAGTTGTTCGACGCAAAATAGGCTTCACTAACCAGCTCATTGGCTTCGTTCTCAAACTTGCTGGTTGGATACTGCTTCAGAAAGGCCGTTAACTCTTTAACCGCATCGGTTCCGTTATTCTGGTCCAGTTGTAGTTTGGCGTGGTTGAAACGCGCTTCCTCCTGAATATCCCGGTTAAACGACAGCCGCCCGGCCTGGTCAAAGGCGTTCATGGCGTAGGCCGGATTCTGGGTTTGCAGGTAGCTAACCCCCAGCGTATATGAGGCATATTGGGCCGTGGTATCCTTCCCGCCCGCTACGGGCCGGAGTTGCGTGATGGCATCGGCATACGCCCCGGTCCTGAACAGGGACTGCCCGTAGCGAAACTTGATGGCCCCCGGTGCTTTGGCCCCTGCCGCACTGATGTATTGCTTATAAAAAGGTATTGCTTGGGCAAACTGATTTTGCTGATAATAGACCTCGGCAGTATACAAGGCTACTTCGCTCATGGCCGAACTGCTGTTTCGCTTAAGGAGCGGTACCGTATACGCCAGTAGCTCATCATACTTGCGCTGGCGATAGAGTGCCTGGGCAATCCAGTTTGGCACCTGATTCTGATACGTTGGGTTGTTTTCAATCCGCCGGAAATCGCCCACGGCATCGGTAAAGTTCTGGTTACGGAAATTGATTACCCCGGCATAATATGAGGCTGCCGGTGCATCGGTCGAGCTGGGGTCGAGTTTGACTTCGTTCAGCAGGGGCAAGGCCCGCTGTAAATTCTGGGTGTTATAGTACGAAAGAGCCAGTTGGTATTTATAGGCAATCTGCTGGCTGGCGCTACCGCCCTGCCCCACGGCTTTTTCCAGAAAATCAATGGCTTTGGCGTAGTCCTGCCGATTGTAGTAATAGGTACCCAAATCGCCGTATAACTGGGCCGCTTTGGGGTGCTGGCTGTGGTTTGTTACGAACCGGTCTACCAACAGTTCGGCACCGGGTTCGTCGATGTACAGGCTGGTCAGGGCCACGTAATATTCGGCTTCAACGGCATTCTGGTCGCCGGTGTTCAGTAACGTTTGGGAGCCGTCGCCCCGGCGTGGTTCCAGGTACTGCCGGAACTCGTACCGGGAAGCCGCGTAATTGGCTTTCTCGAACAGCTCAAGCCCGTTTCGGTAATGGTAGTCGGGTTCGGCATAGCTCTGGGTTCGCTGAGCGGATGCCGACAGGGTGGCCAGAAGGCTAATCGTTAAAAAGAGTAGATTCCGGGTCCTTGGTATTCGTAGCCTCTGGTGGGCAGTTAAATAGGGCATAAAGTAGTGTTGTGTTTTTGGTGCCTGGTTTACGGTGTATAAACCCTTTCGTAAACTGCTGCCTGAAACTTCCTTCTGAAACGTTTGCGTTGTAGTTTCGCTCTTAAATTGACAAATATCAGGTCAATTCTGGACAAAAAACGAAGGTATTCCTGTTTCCGTATGAAAAAAAACGCCTGCCTGCTGTATTTACTTACTATCTGGACTTTTTTTATTTCCTGTTCCGCAATGGCTTCCGGTTTGGGCGTTGATGACGAAAATCCCCCGGCTGCTTCGCCAGCGGTGATCTACGTGCTTTCCATGCCTGAGCCACAAACGCATTATTTCGAGGTGGAGATGCAGTTGAAAAATGTGGCTGCCGCCACTGGTTCGAAAAAAAACGGCTACATTGATATTAAAATGCCGGTCTGGACACCGGGTTCATACCTGATTCGGGAATACGCTAAAAATGTGGAGGGGTTTACGGCTTCCGCCGGGGGTAAGTCAGTCGTGAGCGACAAAGTCAGCAAAAATACCTGGCGCGTTTATACGGGCGATGATAACCTGACGGTTCGGTACCGGGTTTACGCCAACGACCTCACCGTGCGGACCTGTTTTGTAGATGCTGACCACGGCTACGTAACACCCGCTGGTACGTTTATGTACCACGAGGCTCTGAAAGACATTCCATTGCGGCTGGTGGTGCAGCCATACAAAACCTGGAAAAAAGTAGCTACCGGACTAGCCCCCGTTGCCGGGCAGGAGTTTACCTACGAGGCTCCCAATCTGGATATACTAATCGATTCGCCCCTGGAGATTGGCAATCATAAAACCTTTACGTTTACGGCTGCGGGCGTTCCGCACACGGTGGCTATGTACGGCGATGTGGAGTATGAGGAAGAACGCCTAAAAGCCGATTATAAGCGGATATGCGAAACGGCTTTTTCTGTAGTAGGTGAGCATCCCTGCAAAGACTACACCTTTATTGTGCAGCATATTCCGCCGGGTGGGGGCGGGCTGGAACACCTTAACTCGACCACGCTCGAAACGAACCGGAATGCTTATTCGACGGAAACAAATTACAAGCGATTTTTCGGTCTGGTGGCCCATGAATACTTCCATCTCTGGAATGTGAAACGCATTCGTCCCATCGCGCTGGGCCCCTTCGATTATGAGAACGAGAACTACACGCACATGCTGTGGTTATCGGAAGGATGCACCTCGTTTTATGGGGAGTACATTCAGATGAGGGCGGGCTTTTATTCGCCAACGGACTACCTCGGCTTAGTAGCCAATGCCATCACGGGCATCGAAAACCAGCCAGGGGTACGGGTGCAGTCGGTGGCAGAGTCAAGCTGGGATGCCTGGATTAAGGGGTACCGGCCCAACGAAAACTCGTCGAACAGCACCATTTCGTACTACAGCAAAGGAAGCGTACTGGGTTCGTTACTGAACCTGGCTATTCTGGCGGGTAGTAATGGGGAGCGCAGTATGGACAACTTGATGCGCTTCCTGTACACCGAGTACTACAAAAAGCAGCAGCGTGGGTTTACCGATGCCGAGTTCAGGCAGGCAGCCGAGCAAACTGCCGGTCGCAAACTGGATGATTTCTTTGCCGTTGGCATTAATTCTTCCGAACCCATCAACTACAACACGTACTTTGAGCCGGTAGGTATGCAACTGGTCAATGTAGCAGCCCGGACGCAGGACGGTTTTCTGGGTACGGCTACGGTTTACTCAAACGGTAAAGCCACCGTTACGGGGGTTCGGCGAGGGTCGGCAGCGTACACAAGCGGGCTGAACGTGGGCGACGAAATTATTTCTGTAGATAGTGTTCGCGTAACGGACGACCTGCTCAAACTCATTAGTGGCCGGCGGGTAGGCGAAACCATTAACGTTATTGTGAATCGGGCGGGTTTCCTGCGTGAAATTCCCGTTACGCTTACACAAAACCCCCTGGTAAGTTACCGGCTGGAGCCACTGCCAAATCAAACCCCCGCGCAAAAGGCGTTGTACAACAAATGGTTGTACATTAAATAAGGGAAATACGTGCGCTGATCTGCTTCAAACGGGGCAGAACAGCGCACGTTGGTAGAGTTTGTAGCGGGGTATTACTCAATAACCAGTTAGGCCATGAACATTCGCACGCGTCTGACCCTCCTGTTTGTATTGCTGGTATCGTCGATTATGCTGCTGTTCTGCGTATCGGTTTATTATCTATACGGCCAGTTTCGGGAGCAGGAGTTTCGCCAGCGGCTTGAGGAGAGAGCATCCACAACGGTTCGCCTGCGCGACGATATGGGCGATGTGCCTCAGAGGGATTTGCAATCAGTGTCGATGGTTAACCAGCAGGTAACCATTTACGATAGTCTTGGAACAGTCCTTTACAGGCAGAATAACCAGCAGGCTAGTTTTCCGGTACCTGCCAGTTTCCTGGCAAAAATATCGTCAAAATCCTCGCCTTATATTCGGATTGGTGATGTCGAAGCGGTAGGATATCAATACGTAAACTCGCACAGGAATAAGAAGACCCTGCTGGTTGTTGCTTCGGCGAATGACCAGTATGGATTCACTAAACTAGATCGGCTTCGGGAGATACTACTGTTTGGCTGGGTCATGAGTATGTTCATTGTAGGAATTGCCGGTTACCTGTTTGCTACGGATGCGCTCAGGCCCATTGCCGAGTTGAGTACGCAGGTAAACGCCATTTCGGTCACCAACATTCATCAACGCTTACAGGTAGGCCGACAGCGCGATGAGCTGGCCGATTTAGGCAAAACGTTCAATAAGTTGCTGAACCGGCTCGAAGAAGCGTTTGTACTGCAAAAAAGCTTTGTTTCACACGCGTCGCACGAGTTGCGTACGCCCCTGACCGTTATGATGGGGCAAATTGAAGTTACGCGGTTGCAGAGACGAACGCCTGAAGAGTACGAACTGGCGTTTGATGGACTGCTCGACGAAGTGAAAAACATGATCCGGCTTGCCAATGGATTATTGGAACTGGCTCAGGTAAACTCTGACGCGGTAACCTCCCGATACCAGCCTGTACGAATCGACGAACTACTGTGGCAGGCGCAGGGCCATATACTCAACGCCAAACCCGCCTACCAAATCACGATAGACTTCGCGAATTTGCCAACGCAGGAAGAAGAGCTGGTCATTCTGGGCGAAGCATCCCTATTACAAACCGCGTTCCAAAACCTGATGGAGAATGGATGCAAATATTCCATTGACGGGCGAGTGGCGGTGCAGCTGTTGTTTGAACGGGGCCGGATACAACTAGCGTTCAGTGACCACGGCTACGGGATTCCTGACGATGACTTACCGCATATTTTTGAGCCTTTTTACCGATCCGATTCTACCATGACAATCAATGGGCATGGCATTGGCCTGGCATTAACCAGACGCATCATCGAACTGCATCAGGGACATATTAACGTAGAGTCGGAAGTGGGTCAGGGAACTACGTTCTGGATTACGCTGCCTACTCCATACCACTCGTTGTCGCCATCCGGTGAGCAGGATGAGCGCGTAGGGAACCTCCCCACGCCCTAAATGGCTAGGAAATTTGTCAGAGAAAGCACCGGGAATTAATACCCAATCCGGATTCGGTGTATATTAATCCCCCGTTCTACTCATTGCGTACATACATGATACAGGTAAAAAATCGATTTCTATTGACGCCACTGCTCGTCTTGTGTTTCCTGGTGGCCCGTGCGCAGCTGCCCGTTACTCCTGTGGCTACCGTTGCTACCCCGAATGAGAAGTGGGCTGGACCCGACATCCTGTTCGGAAAGCTGTTCGCCGATGTCCAGTTGACATCGGTATTCCCCGACTCGAAAACCTTTGCCGACTGTACCCCGAAGTTTCCGGCGGCTGTTATCCTGACCAAATACGATAAAGCCCGGCTGCAGGAGGGGTTCAATCTGAAGTCATTCGTACTGGATAATTTTATCCTGCCCATAAAACCCGCATCAGGCTACACCAGCAAAGCCAGCCAGACCGCCCAGCAACACATTATGGACCTGTGGCCTGTGCTTACCCGTCCCGCCCAAAAAGCGGGTAACCCCATTGGTTCGCTGATTCCATTGCCTAATCCGTATGTGGTGCCCGGTGGCCGGTTTGGTGAGATTTACTACTGGGATAGCTACTTTACCATGCTGGGTTTACAGGCATCGGGGCAGGGGAGCAAAATCAGGAACATGGTCACTAATTTTGCGTATCTGATCAAAACCTTGGGCTTTATCCCGAACGGAAACCGGACGTATTTTCTGGGTCGGTCGCAGCCGCCGTTTTTCTCCCTGATGGTCAACCTCCTGAGGGAGATAGAGGGCCGCCAGACGCTGCTGACCTATCTGCCTCAGTTGCAGCAGGAGTACGATTTTTGGATGGATGGAAAGACGAAGGTAACTACTCAGAACCCTGCCTACCGGCGACTGGTACGCTTGCCCGACGGCGTTCTCCTGAACCGCTACTATGATGACCGGGACACGCCCCGCCCCGAATCGTATAAAGAAGATGTAGGGCTGGCCCGGCAAATGGGGTCCGGTAAACCCGACACGGACAAGATACTGTATCGCCACTTACGGGCCGGGGCCGAATCGGGCTGGGATTATAGCAGCCGGTGGTTCCGTGATGGTAAAACACTCCGTACTATTCATACGACCGATTTTATACCTGTCGATCTGAATGCCTTGCTTGTCAATCTGGAGCAAACGCTGTCCGAAGGCTACCACCTGAAAGGAGACCCGAAACAGGCACAGCGGTATTTGCAGCTAGCCCGGCAACGGCGTAGTGCGCTACTGAAATACTGCTGGGATGGGAAACGTCAATTCTTCTTCGATTACGACTTTGTGGCCAAAAAACAATCGGCGGTATATTCGCTGGCGGCTGTCTATCCGCTCTTTTTCACCATCGCTACGGCATCGCAGGCGCAGGCGGTAGCGCGGGTCATACAGCGTGACTTCCTGAAACCCGGCGGTTTAACCACTACGCTGGTACGAACGGGCGAGCAATGGGACGCGCCTAATGGCTGGGCACCGTTGCAGTGGATGAGTATCCGGGGACTGCGTAATTATAAACTGACGAAACTGGCCGATCAGATTAAAACTGCCTGGGTTACCGAGAATCTGCGCGTGTACAAATCCTCTGGCAAGATGGTCGAGAAATACGATGTAATTAGTACCACAGCGGCCAAAGGGGGTGAATACCCTACGCAGGATGGCTTCGGCTGGACAAACGGAGTGCTGTTGCGGTTGCTGAAAGAAAAGTAACTCAGAGCAGCCTTCTACAGGTAAAGTCTGTACTGCTCAAATACGGCTGCTCTGTACTGGGCTAGCTTCATATCAAAATCTTTCACCATAGTCCCCCTTTCTTCACTCGCTTCATTAAGCTTTCTAATGGCTAATACACCACCATGGAAAGACCGTAGGGCGTTATAGTGTCGCAATTTTGTGATGGGAGAGTAGTCCTCACTTCTGTGGGTTTTGTTGCTGTCCAACACCTTCTTGTAAAGTGTAAACAAGCCGTTGGTGGCCTCTTCCTGAAATATCTCCCATATGGTTGCACCAGGGTGCCAGAATTGTAAACCCGTTAATTCTTTTTTAGCACATGGGTTGAATAGTTTGAGCTCAAAATCAATGATTTCTCCTTCCTTATCTTTAATGGGGAAAGAAAGCATGACGCTGTAAGGCAGATCGTTGATGAACTTTCTGAACTGATCTGTTGAGGGATTTAGGGAGAGTAACATCGTTATATGGTTAAGATAAGGAGAAGTTTTAGGTAAATGTATTCATTTAGATCGTTGAAATAAAAAAATAATGTACTTTTCCTAACTATCGGTCAAACAATGGTTTACGCATTATTCCTATTGATTAAGTATAGGTGTTACCCTGTTGGGTAAACAGAAAAGAGTCGGTACGATTACCGACCCCTTCCTGCTGAAAATTCTCAACTGTTCCCCATTATTTACCCGTCAGTTTCAGAATGTGCCCCGATGCGTAATCGCAGAGGTAGAGTTCATTTTTCTGATCCACGCCAAAAGCCGAAATATTCCCCGCCCGGGAAATAATCTCCTGGTTGGAAGCCGCTTTGGTTCCGTTTGGTGTTAAGGCCCAGACTCGACCACTGGCATAATCGGCATAAATGTACTTTCCGGTTAGAGCCGGGTTCGCTGTACCCTCATAAACATGGCCTCCCGTAATAGAAATGTTACCATTGTCGTGGGTATATTGCCAGATAGGGGCGACCACGTTAGCCAAATTTACATTGTTGTCTTTGGCATTATAATCTGCATTGCCCTCCTTAACCCGCCAGCCGAAGTTTCCTCCTTTAGTAACGATATCTACTTCTTCAATGGCATTCTGCCCTACGTCTCCCACCCACAGCTGACCTTTACTATCAAAACTGACACGCCAGGGGTTTCGTAAACCGTACGCAAAAATTTCTTCCCGATAGCCATTGGTGTTGCCCTTAAAAGGATTGTCACCCGGAATGCCATACTGGCCTTTTTCAGTACTGTTGACATCTACACGCAGGATTTTACCCAACCAGCTACTCCGGTTCTGCGCGTGGTTTTGCGGATCGCCCCCGCTGCCGCCATCACCCGTCGATACGTACAGGTAGCCATCCTGTCCAAACAAAACCTTACCTCCATTATGATTGCCGTAGGGCTGCTCAAACCGGAAAAGAATAACCTCCGAACCAGGATCGACTTCTGATGCAGTAGCCGATGAAGCCTTGAACCGGCTGACGATGGTTTCGCGTGGGTTGCTCTTCGTGTAGTTCACGTAAAAAAAGCCGTTCTTTTTAAAATCGGGATGGAAGGCCAGCCCCAGCAAGCCCATTTCTCCACCCGACGCAACCTTTGACCGAATATCCAGGTAAGTTCCTGCTGAAGGAACATTGGCATCATTCTCGAATACCCGTATTTTCCCTTCCTGCTCGATGACGAACACCCGGTTGGTACCATCTTTAGCAAATGTGTACTCCACGGGTGAGGTGAACGTTAATTTTGGGTAGGCATTGACAACGGCTGCCGCAAGAGGGCCTGTGCCATTGCCGGTAGAGTCAATGGTGATACCATCGGTCTGATTTTTTGACTGACAGGCAGAGGCAATGAACCAAGAAAGGCCCGACGTCGCCATCAGTGAAAATAAAAAGGTAATCAATGTTTTACCAAACATGAGTATTTGTTTCATATGTTTACTATAGTTTATCCTGCAAATGAGATTCCAATTATGTCGCGCGAACTTTGCGGCCTGCATTTTGTTCCAAAATCATAGAAACATCGTTTTTTCGCACCCTGCTACCTAGTAAACGAACTGGATTTTAGTGTAGTGTTTCTACGTAATGGGGTATAGATTCCACTACGTAGGTCATAAAAACCAAACGACTGAACCTGCTTACCTCCCAACATATGACTTCGGCAACCAACACATTTCTTGACCATCTCCAGACCCAGCGGTCGCAGTACCGTTATAAATTACCGTCAAGGCCCGATGCCGGACGGTTTATCGACCAGTTGATGCGCCTGCTATTCCCGGTTACGCAGGATTGCCGATCCATATCGCAGCACGTAGAGGAGACCTATCAAAACCTGCACGAACAACTGGTTTGCCTGCTGTACCCACTGGAAAAAAATCTGGCCAACAGCCCGGAGCTAATCTCCGAACGCTTCTTTGACCAGCTACCCGCCATTTATGATGGGTTATTGTTCGATGCGCACGCCATTGCCGACAATGACCCGGCGGCTGTTGGGATAGAGGAGGTCGTAGCGGTATATCCCGGTTTTTACGCCATCGCTGTTTACCGGATTGCCCACGAGCTATTGAAACAAAACGTGCCGCTCTTGCCCCGCATGTTAACCGAATACGCGCACGGGCAAACGGGAATCGACATTCATCCGGGCGCGCAGATTGGCCAGTCGTTTTTTATCGATCACGGCACGGGAGTCGTTATCGGCGAAACAACCGTTATTGGTAATAACGTCAAAATTTATCAGGGCGTAACGCTGGGCGCCACGCACGTAGCGAAGTCGATGGCTCAGAAAAAACGGCATCCAACCATTGAAAACAACGTGGTCATTTATGCTAACGCTACCATTCTGGGGGGGCACACGGTGGTTGGGCACGACTCCGTTATTGGGGGTAACGTCTGGCTTACCAGTAGTGTGGAAGCGCATTCGCTCGTATTCAATCAGCACCAGACGGATGTCCGGTTACGGTCGCTGGAATCAGTAGAGCCCATTAATTTTGTTATCTGAACTACAAAACCTGTCAGTTGTAAACATACCGTACAACTAACGTATTGTCACCGTTTACTCCTTTTCCATCATGAAAGCTTCTTCCATTCTCGAAACCATTGGGCGAACACCCCACGTACGCATCAATCGGTTATTTCCCGGCTATGAAGTCTGGACGAAGCTGGAGCGGGCTAACCCTGGTGCCAGTATCAAAGACCGTATTGCACTATCCATGATTGAGGATGCCGAAGCAAAAGGCCTTCTCAATACCAACAGCACCATTATTGAACCAACATCGGGCAATACCGGTATTGGCCTGGCGATGGTGGCCGCCGTAAAGGGTTACAAAATCATTCTGGTCATGCCTGAATCCATGAGCGTTGAACGGCGTAAGATTATGGCCGCTTACGGGGCTGAATTTGACCTGACACCCCGCGAAAAAGGAATGAAAGGAGCCATTGAACGGGCCCAGGAACTGGTTGCCCAGACACCGGATGCCTGGATGCCGCAACAGTTTGAAAACCAGGCAAACATCGACGTTCACGTTCAAACGACTGCCGCCGAAATCCTGGCCGATTTTCCCGATGGTTTCGACGTACTGATTACGGGTGTTGGTACGGGTGGACACATAACCGGGGTAGGGCAGGTGTTGAAACAGCATTTCCCGGGCCTGAAAGTGTACGCTGTGGAGCCGGAACTGTCACCCGTAATTGGCGGTGGCGCACCGGGACCCCACCCCATTCAGGGCATTGGTGCGGGTTTTATACCCCTAAACCTGCATACCGATGTGCTGGACGGCAGCATTCAGGTCAGCAAGGATGAAGCCTTTGAAATGGCCCGGCGGTCGGCCCGGGAAGAGGGGACTTTTGTTGGTATTTCGTCGGGCGCATCGCTGGCAGCTATCCATAAAAAATTGCCTGAACTGGCCCCGGGTAGCCGCATCCTCACATTCTGCTACGACACGGGTGAACGTTACCTGTCCATAGAAGGGCTCTATTGACTAACGCTCAGTAAGGGGTAGAAGGCGACAGTGTTAACACTATTGCCTTCTACCCCTTACTGGTTACGAACCTATCTCACAACGTTATTGTATGACACAACCGACGACCGCTGCCTCCCTGACTAAAGATGCCGTTTTTATCATTGCCGGCGTACTCAGTGCAGGCATGGGTATCAAAGGTTTTCTGATGTCGAGCCATTTTATTGACGGTGGCGTCACCGGTATCTCTATGTTGCTGGCCTCCCTTTTTAATGTTCCCCTTCCCATCTGGCTACTGGTTATCAACCTGCCATTCATTGGCCTGGGCTACCGGCGTTTCGGTCGGCCATTTGCCTTCAAAAGTGTATTGGCTATCGCAGGTCTTTCAACTAGTCTGGCCGTTATTCCTTACCCCGATGTTACGCCCGATTTGTTGTTGACGGCTGTTTTTGGGGGATTCTTCATCGGAGCCGGTATTGGATTGGCCATACGGGGAGGAGCGGTGCTCGATGGTACCGAAATTGCCGCTCTGCTAATCAGCCGGCGTAGCCCCGCGCTTAAAGTCAGTGATATTATTTTGATACTCAACGTGCTTATATTCGGGGCAGCCGCTTTTTTTCTGGGTACCAATCCGGCGCTCTATTCCATGATAACCTACTTTGCGGCCTCTAAAACGGTGGATTTTATCATTCACGGTATTGAGGAGTACACCGCTATCCTGATCGTTTCGTCCAAAAATCAGCTAATCCAGGAGCGTATTATTGAGCAGGGCTGGGGCGTTACGGTGCTGAAAGGACAGGGGGGATACGGTAAGCAGGGTAGCCATCGAAATGCAGACGATGTACTTTATACTTTAATTACCCGATTGGAAATCAGTCGCTTACGTAGCATCATTATAGCCGTAGATCCCAAGGCGTTTATTATTCAGCACAGCGTAGACGATGTAGCTGGTGGAAGAGTAAAAACCCTTCCTATGCATTAACCGCCGTCAATAAACTATCCTTGATGGGTAGAGCGTCTGGCACAATTTCGTTTTCTGGAAAGAGCAGGCGGGTTAATTCAGTGTACGGTGCAGGCAACGACACGAACGACGTACGATGCTTCGATAAGCGCATGAGCGGCAAGCCAACCGAGCATCCCGGTAGCTCCGATAACAGCAACTCACATCAGTAAGCTGGATAAAAATCCAAACAACGTTGAATAGCGTTTCGCCATTCGCTTAACTACCGGAGGTCACGAACGAACCGGCGCATCGATTCGCGGTAGATCTGTTCCGACTGATCGAATGGTTGCTCATCTTTCAGTAGCATAGCCAGCATAATCATGCCGTGCGATATGGACCACCACTGAAAATACAGACGCTTGATACTATCTTCCGCTTTGGGAATAAAGGAGAAAATTGTTTTGCAAACGATGCGGCTAACAGCTTGCATTGACTCCGACTCATAAATAGGCATTGTACACAGCGCACCACCCAGATTATACATGACCTGATAGATTTCCGGCTGCTGACGGGCAAATTCCCATTGCACCAGCGAAATTTCATACAGGCGTTTTTCGGGGTCACGGTACAGGTTTATAATACGGTCGTATTCCTGATATAAATGGCGAAATCCTTCACTTCTAATCTCGTCCAGTAAAACATCTTTACTGTCGAAGTATTCATAAACGATGGGGGCGCTGTATTCAATCGCGTCAGCTATTTTACGAATTGAAACGGCTTGCCATCCTTCCTGCCGGGCAATGGATTTGGCTGTCTTCAAGATGCCGGAGCGGATTTGCTCACGGTTTCGCGGCTTACGCTCAATAGTTTCCATAGACGTTAGGTTAGTAAACTTAGTTAACGGTGTTAAATTGAGTGGAAATTACATATTTAATTGATATTTTCCCGATTTGGTAGATAATTTCTTAAAAAAATAAAGAATAATACACAATAAATGCTCTTTACACAAAACCCTTCCGTTCCTACCAAGGTACCCAGCTACATTGATGACGCCCGCTTTTAGCAACGTTAACTTCGCTCGGCCAGCAGCCAGGCGGCTTCGTCGCCAAGTGCATAAGGCTCACCCTGAACGGTACCGTAGCAGTCAATAAGTGACAGCCCTGCTTCTGAAAACAATTGCCTCAATTCTGCCAGGGTGTATATGTAATGTTGTGCCAGTCGGGTCTGCACCGCTCCGGCTTTTACGTAGGTTAACTGTGAATCGATTCGGCTCTCCAGAGGTGAGTAATCATTCTCGACCAGAAGCAGGATGGGTTCACCATCCGGCACTGGTACAGCGAGCCAGTTTCGGGCCTGGTAGTCGGGGAGTACCGACTCGGCTACCATTTCGGAATGGGCCAGAAATCGGCCGCCGGGTTTAAGTCGCGTGGCGATACGCGTCAAAAAGGCGAGCATAACGGGACGGTCAAAGAAACTAAAACTATTACCCAGGCAGTACGCTGCATCAAAGGACGCGACAGCACCCAGGTCTTCTTCAGGCATGGTCAGAAAGTCATCCGATACCGCCACTATCGGTAATTTTTTAGTGGTAGCAATTCGTTGTAATTCAGTAATATAATCAGTCGCTATGTCTACGCCCGTTACGCGCGCCCCCATCCGGGCCAGCGGTATGGCATGACGGCCATACCCGCAAAATACGTCGAGTAGCCGGTCGCCGGGACCAAAATCCAGGGTGTCGACCAGTAATTCGAGATCGAGTTGTGTTTGTTCCTCCGTTTGAGCCGCTTTCCAGGCTAATTGGGGCAATCCGTGAAAAAAAGTATGATACCAGGCCACGTAAAAAAATAGTTAGTAGTCTTTACTCTGAAGAACCAGAGAAGTAGATGGGAATTGTTTTGATTTTGAGGGGTACAATGGCTATCCGTGCCGGTCGGTTTTACCGGACCAAGGTAATGGCCAGCCCTTGCCGGAGCGTATTATGAATCTCGGCGACGTTGTTGGTGTGCCATATCAACGTATCGATGAGCCGGTTGGTGTGGCTACCCTCACTGCCCGTATTGCTGCCGGATGAGTACTTCAGCCGGTTTGCGCTGGGGGGTGTAATCATCATTCTGCGTGCCGCCTGCTTTCTCATTATCCTCGTACCATTTCCACAAAAAGCCACCTGCAAACCAGGGTTGCGGCCAAAAGGTCCGGAATAGGGCCGCGTAGGCATTCTGCTGAGCCACCAGGTTGACCGGTGCTTTTTGGTTCCAGCTATCCGGCAGTTCCCATTGCTTGCCCGCCGTGCGGTCCACACTGCGGTATCCGTACTCGGTGAACAGAACCGCCTTCCGGTGCTTCAGCGAGAAAGCCTGTAGTCGTTTGGCGGGTTTTTTCCAGGCTACCATCAGTTCCGCTATTCCGGGCGTGTCGCTTTCCGACAGCGGGAAGTAAGCATCCACGCCAATGTAATCGAGCAGGGGCCAGAAAGTAATGCGTTCGTACTCGTCCCAGTTGGCCGCATACGTAAGCGGACCACCGTAATGAGCGCGTACCTGCTGAATGAGTCCCTTCCAGAAAGCAGGTCGTTGTTTGGTCACCTGCCGGAATTCCGTACCAACACAGAACATATCGGCATTGGTCTCTTTCGCCAGGTCGGCGAGGGTGAGTACATACTGCGTGTAGGTTGTTTCCCAACGTTGCCAGTCGGCTTCATTATCCAGGGTAAAGTCGCCCGCCCAACCCTGCCCGGCTACCCAGACGTGGGGTTTAACCATTACCTTCAACCCCTGCTGATGCGCGTGCTGAATGCAGGTGCGGATACCTTCGGGGCGCTCACCCCACCAGTGTCCATTGTGATTGAAGGTAACTTCTGGCTGTCCTTTTTTGACAAAAGCGTAGGGGTTCAGGGCTACCCAGCCCGCATTTAAGTCCTTAACCGGCGTCATACAGGATGCGGGAACAGCCTTCACCGGGGCCACGAAATTAACCCCATTTATTTTTGTGGCTGGCACTGAGTCGGGAGCGATCAGGACAGAGAGTAATAAAAGCAAATGAAAGGGAGCCATAAACATGCAATTGACGTACGACAAGTTACGCCGTTTATGGGGCTACGCCAAACATCCGTTGCCAATTCGTTTGGGGCCATTGCCCTGAAAATCGCTGCTCGTCTCTTTTTGTGAACGAGAGGAATAGCGCAAACCTATCATTGGCTATCTGCCGCAGTAGCGGCCCGGCGACGCTACGCTGTCTAGTCCCGTAGGGGACTAGAGTCAATGGTGGATTCACGGTAATCACACTGTTTCCAGCACAAATACGGTGGCTTCCTCCAGCAACACTTTTTTCTGTGTCAAATCGAGGGGGAGGGGCAGTTGAGCCAGCCCCAGTAGTCGCCGGAGCATCTCGGTACCGATAAAACCGCGCAATAAGGTGGAATCGAATCCGGCGGGCATCTGGTATTTGTCCAGTACCTGTTGCTGAACAAGTTCACTTTGCCGGGCCAGTTTCATGTGGGCCAGCATCACACCAAGGTCGAATTCGGGTCGCCCGAAAAAGCCAAACTCCGGATCTATTACCTTCGTGCCGGATGCAACACTCAGCCAGCTACCAGGGTAGTAATCACCATGAATAAGTACCGGGCCCGGTTGCAGATACACATCGCCTAACTCGGTAATTTTCTTTTTCAAGGCCGCGTGATTCCGGTAGGATAGCGAAAGAGCTTCCAAACCTGGTTGTATTGAGTCGAGGTCAAACCCGGTGTCCGTCCGAAAGGGGAAATTGAACAGGTGTTCGTGGTTAAGCAATCGCATAGCCCGGTTATCCGGAAAATCCGACGGGTTGCCGGTAGGCTGGGTAGTGTGCAGAACTGATAGGAACTGCACCAGCGATGCCCTGTCAGTTGCCGGAAGTATCTGATGGGGTTGGTAAAGGAAACTGAAATCAGCCCCGTTGCCGAGGTCTTCCAGAGCCAGCAGAAAATTAGCCGCGTCATACCCAATTCGTTTCGGAACAAACGCACGGAGTGCGGCAGTGCGGTCAATCCATTGGTAAAAACTCGCTTCCACGCTGATACGCTCCATTGGGGCGGGCACCTGCGGGTATTTCTGCACCCAGGGGCGGGCCTGTTTAAGGATAAACGTCTGGCGATCCGTACGGACCCGAACCACCACATTCATATTCCCCTCACCCGGTTTTTGCACGGACAGAATCGACTCATCCGGGTGTATCCACCCATGAGTTTTCAGTAGCTGTTGTAATGCAGGGCTTGCGCGTTCTTCCAGGAAAAAGACATTCGGATAACGGTCCGCGAATTGTTGATTGAGGGCCATAATGAAATAATTGCCGGATTAGTGGCTGATATCCCCGCTAGTGGTTAGCAGGGTACGCAAGTTAGGAAACGAACGTAATCAGGGGGTTATCTCAGGATGATTCTTTGCCATTCTGGACTGGTATCGGACTTTATTAATATCAGCCTGATTTTATTTTAATAAAGAAAGCCCTGTTACCTCCTGGAAAGGAGGTAACAGGGCTTTCTTTCATTCCACATAAGCTGGTTTAAGGCTTGATTACTTTAAGCGTGCGTTGCTGGTTGCCATTACCAACATGCAACAGGTAAACTCCACCCTGAGTACCCAGTGACAACTCTACCGTTTCCGTTGAGGCTGCTTTCCTGATCACCTGTTCGTCGACCAGTCCGCCGGATAAATCCTGCACCCGTAACCATACCGTTTGGCTCTCCGCTCCCTGAACCTCCACCCTGACAGTTTTACCCACTACGGGGTTACCCAGTAGCCGCACCTGAAGAGTGGGCATTGGCTCCGTTGCGATTCGGGCACTTGCATTGCAGGCGGCCAGCCAGCCATAGCTGAAACTGGTGCTTACCCCGCTCTGCACCGCCCGTAAGTTGATGACCGGATTGTCCGTGTACAGGTCCAGACTGTAGGGACCCGGATTGGTCGTCGGCAACAGCTCATTGACCACCGAGAAGCTCACCGGACTGCCATCCAGACCCGCGTACCGGGGACTGAAGGTTAGTCTGCGCTGGCCCGCCGAGATTACCTGACAACTCACTGTCGTCACCCCCGTGATACTGAAGGTACCCGTTGGTGGCGGAGGAGTACCACCGGCTGGGTTGACCGTCAGGGTGAAGCTGGTGCTGGCACTCATGCTGCCCGGATCAGTGGCCGTCACCGTCACCGTGCTTACCCCACTCGTGGAAGGTGTACCGGAGATGGTCGAAGGGGCCGTGAAACTAAGTCCCGCTGGCAGACCACTCACCATCAGGGTCAACTGATTAGGCGTCTCGGCATCGGTGAAAACGTTCGCTAATGACAGCGTATAGCCAACGCCCACCGTGGCCGACTGGGGCGGCACGGGATTAGCTACCGTTGGTGGCGTGTTTGCGGGTGGATTGCTACCCCCACAGGCCGCCAGCCAGTTGTAAGCAAAGCTGTTGGAAACCCCACTCTGCACCGCATTCAGGGTGATAACCGGATTGTCGGTATACAGATTCAGCGTGTAAGGCCCTGGATTGGTGGTGGGCGCCATTTCGTTGACGACCGAGAAGCTCACCGGACTACCATTCAGACCCGCGTATCGAGGATTGAATGTTACCTGACGCAGTCCCACCGACAGGGTTGCACAACTTACTGTCGTCACGCCCGTGATACTGAAGGTACCCGTTGGTGGTGGGGGTGTACCGGCCGCTGGATTCACCGTGATGGTGAAGCTGGTGCTGGCACTCATACTGCCCGGATCAGTCGCCGTGACGGTGACGGTCGAGACACCCGACATCGAAGGCGTGCCCGAGATGGTCGAAGGGGCTACAAAGTTCAGACCGGCAGGCAGGCCCGTCACCGACAGCACCAGGCTGTTGGGTGTCTCGGCATCGGTGAACACATTAGCCAGCGAAAGCGTGTACCCGATGCCCACCGTGGCCGACTGGGGCGGCACGGGATTGGCTACCGTAGGCGGGGTGTTGCCCGTCGAGGAGCTACAGGCCGAGAGCCAGTTGTAGGCAAACAGGGTGTTGGCCCCGCTCTGGGTAGCACTCAGGGTAATCACCGAATTGTCGGTATACAGATTCAAGGTGTAGGGACCCGGATTAGTCGTCGGCAGCATTTCATTGACGACCGAGAAGCTCACTGGTGTTCCATTCAGACCCGCGTATCGTGGGTTGAAGGTGACCCGGCGCAGCCCGGCCGAGATGCTCTCACAGCTTACTGTAGTAACCCCGGTAATGCTGAAGGTTGCCGTTGGGGGTGGCGTGCCAGCCGGACTCACCGTGATGGTAAAGCTGGTAGTGGCCGACAGGTTCCCCGGATCGGTGGCCGTCACGGTCACGCTGCTCACCCCCGACATCGAAGGCGTACCCGAAATGACGCGCGTAGCCGGATTGAAACTCAGTCCGTTGGCGGGGTTGATGCTGGCCGTATAGGTCAGGCCGTTATGTGTTTCGGCATCGATGAAGGCGTTGACCGTGTAGGAGAAGGCCTGCCCAACGGTCGCCGTTTGGTTGGCATTGCTGGTAGCCACCGGAGCGGTGTTGGCCGGTGGAGCCTGGGTCACCGTCACGCTCACCGTTCCGCTGATGGTCTGGGCGGTGGGGCTGGTGGCATCGCTGGCGACGACGGTGAAGGTCTGCACTCCGGCGGGGATGTTAGACACCGTAGCCGTGTTGCTGCCGGACGACTGGTTGATAGTACCT
>NZ_KB893277.1 GCF_000374065.1 Spirosoma luteum DSM 19990 | reverse complement strand
GATTACAATAATCAGCGCATCCGTAAGGTCAATACTAGCGGGGTCATCAGCACGGTGGCCGGTACTGGTATTAGCGGTTTCAGTGGGGATGGGGGTGCAGCCACGGCGGCCAGTCTGAGTGGGCCCAGTGGTTTGGCGTTTGATGCCTCGGGCAATTTTTACATTGCAGACGGTGGTAACCAGCGCATCCGTAAGGTGTCCACTGCCGGTATTATCAGTACCGTGGCCGGTACTGGTATTAGTGGTTTCAGTGGGGATGGGGGCGCGGCTACGTCGGCCAGTCTGTATGGTCCTGCTGATATGGCGTATGATGCCTCGGGCAATCTCTACATCGCGGATATTGGTAATCGTCGCGTCCGGAAGGTCAATACCAGCGGTATTATCAGCACGGTGGCGGGTAATGGTTTTGTCGGTTTCAGTGGGGATGGGGGTGCGGCTACGGCAGCTGGTTTGTATTTTCCCACTGGTGTGGCGTATGATGCCTCGGGCAATCTCTATATCGCGGATGCTAATAACAACCGCATTCGAAAGGTGTCCCCCAGCGGCATCATCAGCACGGTGGCAGGCAGTGGCGGAAGTGGTTTTTTCCTTGGGGATGGTGGTCCGGCCACAGCAGCCAGTCTGGTTAGTCCCACTAGTGTGGCGGTGGATGCCTCCGGTAATCTCTACATCGCTGAGCTCAACAACGCCCGTATCCGCAAGGTGTCTACCAGTGGGATTATTAGTACAGTGGCGGGTAATGGCAGTCAGGGCTTTAGTGGGGATGGGGGGCCTGCCACAGCAGCCAGTCTGGTTAGTCCCACTAGTGTGGCGGTGGATGCCTCCGGTAATCTCTACATCGCTGATTTTGATAACCACCGTATCCGTAAGGTGTCTACCAGTGGCATCATCAGCACGGTAGTGGGTACTGGTGTTGCTGGTTTCAGTGGGGATGGTGGCCCGGCCACGGGGGCACTTCTATATCGTCCTTCGGGTGTGGTGGTGGATGGGGGGGTAATCTCCTCATTGCGGATACGTACAATCACCGTATCCGTAAAGTTAGTGGCCTGACCAATGGGAGCCTGGCCATTACGGGAGTTACCGGATTGAGTTGTACGCCTAGCGGGGCCAATCGATACACCATCAGTTTCAGTCCCCAGTACAGCGGGGCTACCAGCGCGCCCATCAGCTTTTCGGTAGTCAATGAAATGCTGCCCACTACGAGTCCCGGGCCCTACAGTCTACATCTTTATACGGACAATCCGAGTATTATCCTGAAAGCTTCCCAAACGGGGACCGATGGAGAAGCCAGTTTTGTTTACAACTGGCTATCGGCCTGTGGTAACGCGCCCGTTCTCCCTCCTTCGTTTACGATTGTAGATGTGACCGGGGTGAGTTGTACATCCCTCTCGGCCACGTCGCGCAGGCTGAGTTTTACCCCGGTTTATAGCGGAGCAACGGGCGCACCCATTAGTTTCTCCGTAGTCAATGAAATGTTGCCTACCACTAGTCCGGGTCCCTACATTCTGGACCTCTACACCGATAATCCGGTCATTAACCTACGTGCGGTGCAATCTGGCAGTTCAGCTTCCCATGCCTACAACTGGCTGGCTGCCTGTCAAAATCCTGTTGCTCCTCTCACCATAACGAACGTGACTGGGGTGAGCTGCACATCCCTCTCGGCCACCTCGCGTCGAGTGAGTTTTACCCCAACTTACAGCGGTGGGACGGGTGCACCCATCAGTTTTTCGGTGGTTATTGAGATGCTGCCCACTACCAGTCCGGGCCCCTATACTCTGACCCTCTATACTGATAACCCAGTCATTAATCTGCGTGCGATGCAATCTGGCACGACGGCTTCGTACGCCTACAACTGGTTGGCCGCCTGTCAGAATCCAGCTGCTCCGCTTACCATCACGGGGGTGACTGGGGCAAGTTGTACCGCTCTGTCGGCCACGTTGCGCCGAGTGAGCTTCAGCCCAGTTTACGGGGGAGGAACGGGGGTACCCATCAGTTTCTCGGTGGTTAATGAAATGTTGCCCACTACCAGTCCGGGACCCTACACCCTTCAGCTCTACACCGATAACCCGGTCATTAACCTGCGTGCGGTGCAGTCTGGCAGTTCGGCTTCGCACGCCTATAACTGGCTGGCTAACTGCTCGGCAAGTCTCCGGATAGGGGTTAAAGAAATCGGAGAATCGCTGCGGGTAACTGTATTGAGCAACCCGACGTTGGCCGACGAGGTGAGTGTTGAAATTAGCGGGGCGGTGGGTGGCCTAACGCTGTCAGTGTTCGACAGCCGGGGCCACCGGATGAGTGAAAAGAGTCTTACTCAACCGGTGGGTACGGTGCGGACTACGATTGGCCTAGGTCAGTCAACGGGGGTGTATCTGCTTCGGGTGCTGACAACTACCCAAAGCCAGGTTGTGAAAGTGGTACGAGAATAGGGTGGTGTTGATTTAAGCCTACTCATGGCTGACCCGATTCATCAACAGAAAAGCCGCCCCTTAATCCGGGGACGGCTTTTCTGTTGATGAATCGGGTCAAAAGCAGACTGCCAGTAGCGAACTGAACGGGTGGGGAGGGGTATAAAAAAGATAAGGTTCCCTGATCGTGCAGAGAACCCTATACTGACTATTCCTAAACCCTTAACCTTTTCTACATGAAAAACTAACTTTTACTCTTTTCTGTTCCCTTCACTCAACTAATTTAGTGTTATATCTAAATTATTGAATTTCAGGGGTTTCTGTTACTTCACTGATCGGGAGGTTCACATTCCAGAGGAAGTTAATCATCCGGGTCGTGTGGTTTGCCTGATCCATCCAGTGGGCGGCTTCGGTATCATTCACCTTAGCCAGTTCATTGATGACCTGAGCGGCTCCTTCGTTGAACGTAGCACGGTCGGCAGGGCTAATGTTCAGCACGGCGGCCGGATGGTCGTTATACGAAGTGATAACACTCATAAAATTCTGCCAATTTGTAGTAGTTGCAAACTTGGCAATGTGTTGTTCCACATACGAAGCAAATACCTTCTGTGAACCATTGACAAGCATCGTACTTGCCGGCTTTTTGGCTGCCGGGCTATCATCAGTGTTGGTGGTGGTAGCCGCGCCTGCCTGTGATATCGTCAATCCTAATCCAAGTACCAACGATGCAAAGATAACGCGTGATTTCATTGTTTTGTTCTATTTTGTTTTCAATTAGATAACACACAAATGTCTATAGAAAGTTTTAAATCGCAAGGGTTCTATAGGGTGTGCTGCCAAATATTATTCCGAATATAATGCCGACTTTTTAATTATTAACGCCTTTTAGCTCAATTATTTTGAATATAGAAAAATATTATTCTGCACAGTGAGTATTGATAGGTATAAAATACATATTGATAAAATTATAAAATTCTTTAAAAAGTTATATCATTGGTTGTAATTATTCATAGCCATTTCTATGCCCATAGTACAAAACGCGAGTGCAGCCGCTCCTGCCCGGTCCAGATAGTCCGGCAACTGGATCATTTCGTCCTCCGGAAATTCACCCAACACGAAATCAACCTGCCTGCCTTTTGAGAAATCGTTGCCAATGCCCACCCGCAGTCGGGCGTATGGCTGGTTGTTCAGCACCTCGTCGATACTCTTCAGTCCGTTGTGCCCCCCCGGCGACCCTTTGGGCTTCAGGCGTAGTTTGCCAAATGGCAAATCTTTATCGTCCGTAATAATCAGTACATTCTCCACCGGAATGTTTTCCTGCTTCATATAATAGAGTACGGCCCGGCCACTCAGGTTCATATAGGTTGTAGGCTTGACAAAAAACAATTGTTTTCCTTTGTGCTGCCATTTGGCCGTGTAGGCCAGGCGGGTCATGGAAAAACTAAACCCGTGCTGGGCCGCCAGCCGGTCGAGGACCATAAAGCCGGCATTATGGCGGGTGAGTGCGTATTCGGGGCCAATATTGCCCAAACCAACAAGCAAAAATTTCATGGGTAGTTTAATTCAGTAATGCTACCGATTCGCGGTAACTCGATTGGGTGCCATCGGGAAACTGGCAATCCAGCCGGTACACGTAGGCACCGGGCTGGGCTGGCTGACCGTTTAACTGGCCATCCCAGAGCGGTTCGCCACTCGTCAGGGTAAAATTAGACCGGCTGTACAGAATGGCTCCCCAACGGTCGAACACGGTGAATTGGGTAACCGACAGGGACGGGAACGCAAAACGGGCGGTAAAACCGTCATTGCTGGTATCCCGATTGGGAGAAAAAGCGGTTGGCAAATGAACAACGTTCGGACAATCCAGTGGTATGGTAACGGTTTGGGAAAGGGTACAGCTACTGGCATCGCGGATAGTTAGGGTGTAAATCCCCGCTTCCAGACCGGTAAAGGCCGTTTTGCGCTGAAAGGATTGCCCATCGAGGGCGTATTCATTGGAACCGGCCTGTTGGTTCGTGCTGAACGAGACGATGCCGTTCTTCAGTCCGCATCCTTCGGCCGTTGTTTGGATCGATACGGGTTGCGGCCCTGTGCTGGCGGCTACACTCACCGACTGGGTTACGGTGCAACCAGCACTGTCGCGGGCGGTGAGACTGTAGTTCCCCGATTTTAACCGGGTAAAAACACCACTGGCCTGATAGAGCTGGTTATCACTGCTGTACTGAACGGGGTTCGTTCCCCCCGCTATTGTTAACGTAGCCTGTCCGTTCGCCTGGCCGCAGGTGGTGGGTGTAACTGCCGAACTAAGAATGACCATTGGTTTAAAGACCGGTAAAGTAACCGCCCGGTTTACTTCGCAGGCGTTTGCATCCCGCGCCCGAAGGGTATAAGAACCACCGGCCAGGTTCGTAAAAAGTGAACTGGTCTGGTAGGTAACCCCGTAGTCAATCGAGTAGGTGAGGGGTCCTTTACCACCCGCGGCCACTACGCTGATCGTGCCATTGGCTGTAGCGCATTTGGGTGGCGTACTAACCAGACTGGTAATGGTGGGTGCCGTATCGGAGGTGATGGTAATTGCCTGTTCGGTTTTGCAACCCAGGGTGTCCCGGGCCACTACCGTGTAAGAACCCGGCTTCAGGCTGGTAAATAAAGCATTCTTCTGAAAGGGGCCATTATTCAGGCTGTACTGGAAACCGCTGGAGCCGGTAGCGGCTACGGCAAGGGAACCGTTGTTCTTATCGCAGCCCGTATTAAGCGTCGATACGGTAAGGGATGATTCCAGTACATTGATGGTGATGGGTACTACCGGACTTTCGTTCTGGTAAAGCGTTTGGGTGACGTAAAACGTTGTTGTTTTGGTAAGTTTCGGACTATACGTGTTACCGCTGGCCAGCAATGTGGTTTTCTTATCGGACGAGTACCAGCGCAGGTTCTTGCCCGTAACCCGTAAATCCATAGGGCCGTCTTTGCAAAACGTACTCGGCGATTTCAGGGCAATCCGATACAACTCAATCGTGCCGCCACCCGCATCGGTGCAGGTGGTGCCGTTAACGATATTCGCATAGTTGCCAATAAGGCTCTCGTCAGTACTATTAAAGACAATAACTCCCTTCCAGAAACAAATGTCTTTCACGGCGGAGCTGCCATTCTTATCCGACTCGACGAACGAAACGGTTGATCCACCCAGAATGCCACTAATGTAAGCAACGCCCCCAAATGGTACGTTGGGATTCGCCGTTTGCGCCGTTCCCCCAACCGTAGTGCCGGCCTGCGTGAGCGTCATGGTGTAGTTATACACTGCCTGATTAGGATCACTGGGGTAGGTTACGCCAAGCCAATATCCCGCCACGGTTGCCTGTGCCCTGCTGTCGGTAGCCAGGGTTGAAAACGCCAGTAAAAGGGCAAGGATACACTGTTGTTTCATACCTACTCCTGGTTATGTAGTAGCGGGCAAAACTACCAATTCACTAAAGTAAAGACAATACTGCATTTGTACTATTTCGCTGCCATTTTAAGGCTCGTTGACCAGTAAATTGATGCCTGAGTCCGGTCAATACGAGTAAATAATGCCTTTGTCCGGATTTGTTTTTGTGGACAGACCTACCCCGCTAAAGTCAAACTAACCGTAAAAACAACCCAAGCTATGCGCCGTATTTCACTAACCCTGTGTGCTTCATTAATCGTATCCGGCCTGCTGGCGCAGGCACCCCGACGACAGCCAACCCCGAATGATACACTCAAGTCGCCCAGGGTGATGGATGATAAGCGGGTTGCTATTCAGATTTACGCCCCCAAAGCCAGTGAAGTAACGGTATCCGGTGATTTTACGGGCACTAACAAACCCGTTAACCTCACTAAAAACGATTTGGGTGTCTGGTCAACCACCCTTGGGCCGCTTCGCCCCGACTATTATACCTACACGCTGATGGTGGATGGCGTGCGGACGGCAGACCCTAAGAATCCGGTTATCAAACAGGGTATCAGCAGTATTGAAAACGTGATGAGCGTCCCCGGCCCCGAAACGGCTTTTGAAGAGAATGAAATGGTGCCCCATGGCGAGGTGCGGGAGGTGTGGTACCCATCCAGCACGCTGGATATGATGCGCCGGATGCACGTATATACGTCACCCGGCTACGATAAAGGGAACGCAAAATACCCCGTATTTTACCTGCTTCACGGAGCAGGCGATGATGATTCGGGCTGGAACAGCATTGGCCGGGCGGGGTTTATCATTGACAATCTGATTGCTGCCGGAAAGGCTAAACCCATGATTGTGGTGATGCCCAGCGGGAGTATGCCATTGCCTCCGCAAACGGGTATGCCCAATGGGCAGACCATGAACCGGATGCGGGATCTGTTTAGTGCCGAGTTGCTGAAAGACGTAATGCCCGTGGTAGAGAAAACGTACCGGACCCTGAACAAACCCGAAAACAGAGCCCTGGCCGGGTTGAGCATGGGCGGTTTTCAAACGCTGGACATTACAATGACACATCCTGAACTGTTCAATTATGTGGGTGTTTTTAGTTCCGGATTTTTCGGTGCAACGGTTGACGAAGCGGAGACTAAATACGCGAAGGTTCTGAATGACCCATCGTTCAATAAGGGTAAAAAGCTATTCTGGGTGGCCATCGGAAAGGACGATTTTGTGATGGATGCCAACAAAAAGACCCTGGCTCTGCTCGATAAGCACAACATCAAATACCAGTACAAAGAAACGTCGGGCGGGCACACCTGGATTAACTGGCGACAGTATCTGAATGAATACGTACCCCTCTTGTTCAACTGAGGGATAACCAGGCCCCCTGTTCGCATCGCATACTATTGGTGGCTCTCCGCCCAATTGTATGCGATGCGTTTTTCTAAAAAGCGACCTGACTCTTCACCCATGCAGATTGAGATCTGCCCATGTCGGCGCGGGCAGAGCAGAAAACCAGTTCGTAAGTTATTCTCATGACGTAACTTGCATGAATTACCTGCTAACCATGAGAAAAAAAATTGCTTACGTTGGCCTGCTGGGCCTACTCTCCACCTCCGTCTTATTTGGCCAGAACGGGACCGAACCAAAAACCGTGAACTGGACAAAAGTGACTAACAAAGGAGGGCAGACCCTGGGCTATGCCCCTGCCTCCGGCGTCAAACTATTGACCGACAAAGGGTTGTCCTTTAAAGACCTGAACAGAAACGGCAAGCTGGACAAATACGAAGACTGGCGGCTCTCGGCCGACGTTCGGGCGAAGGACCTGGCTGCTCAGATGAGCATCGACCAGATTGCCGGGTTGATGCTCTACAGTAAACACCAGCCCATTCCGGCAGCACCAGCAGGTCCGTTCGCCGGTACGTATAATGGAAAAGTCTTTGCCCAGAGTGGTGCTAAAGTAGCCGATCTGTCAGACCAGCAAAAGGAGTTTCTGACCAAAGATAACCTGCGCCACGTGTTGATAACGTCGGTGCAAAGTCCGGAAGCGGCTGCCGAATGGAACAACAACGCGCAGGCGCTGGTAGAAGGATTAGGATTGGGTATTCCCATAAACAGCAGCTCCGACCCCCGGCACGGTACCCGGGCCGATGCCGAATTCAATGCGGGTGCCGGTGGGGCTATTTCGATGTGGCCCGGCTCGCTGGGGCTGGCAGCTACGTTCAACCCCGACTTAGTGCAGAAATTTGGTCAGATTGCGGCCACCGAATACCGCGCGCTGGGTATTGCCACGGCCTTGTCCCCCCAGGTTGACATTGCCACCGACCCGCGCTGGAACCGCGTGAGCGGCACGTTTGGTGAAGATCCCAAATTGGCCACCGATATGGCCCGCGCGTACATCGACGGGTTCCAGACCTCAACCGGTGCCCGTGAACTGACGGGTGGCTGGGGCTACAACAGCGTTAATGCCATGGTAAAGCACTGGCCTGGTGGCGGTTCGGGCGAGGGTGGTCGTGATGCGCACTATGGCTATGGCAAATACGCCGTGTATCCCGGCAATAACTTCATGACCCATTTGCTGCCTTTTATCAACGGTGCCTTTAAACTGAAAGGGAAAACCGGCATGGCTTCGGCGGTGATGCCCTACTACACAATTTCGTTCAATCAGGACAGAAAATACGGGGAGAACGTAGGTAATAGCTACAACAAATACATCATCCACGATCTGCTCCGTACGCAATACAAGTATGATGGAGTTGTTTGTACCGACTGGCTCATTACGGCCGACGAAACGGCGGTGGATGTGTTCCTAACCGGAAAATCGTGGGGCGTAGAGAAGTTGACAGTTCCGCAGCGGCACTACAAAATCCTGATGAATGGGGTCGACCAGTTCGGCGGCAATAACGAATCGGGGCCGGTTATTGCGGCTTATAAGATGGGCGTTACTGAGCACGGTGAAAAATTTATGCGCACCCGGTTTGAGCAATCGGCGGTGCGGCTGCTCAAAAATATATTCCGGACCGGGCTGTTTGAAAATCCGTATCTGGACCCGCAGGAGTCACAAAAAACGGTCGGTAAATCAGACTTCATGAATGCCGGGTATCAGGCCCAGCTGGAATCGGTGGTGATGCTGAAGAACAAGGCTAAGGCCCTGCCGCTCACCAAAGGCAAAACCGTCTATATTCCCAAACGATTTACACCGGCGGGCCGTAACTTCCTGGGTATGGATATTCCCGAAAAGCTGGAATACCCGGTAAACCTGACCATCATAAAAAAATACTTCACCGTTACTGAAAACCCCGCCGAAGCCGACTACGCACTGGTTTTTGTGCGCAGTCCGGATTCCGGTGGCGGGTACAGCATTCCTGACGCCAAAGCGGGTGGAACGGGTTACGTTCCCGTTAGCCTGCAATACGGCGACTACACCGCTCAGGGTACCCGCGACCCCAGCATTGGCGGGGGTGACCCGCTGGAGAAATTCACGAACCGCACGTATACGGGCAAAACGGCGAAAACCATCAACACATCCGATTTAGGTATGGTGACGGAAACCTACACCAAAATGAACGGCAAGCCCGTCATTGTAGCGCTACAGGTATCGAACCCGACAGTTGTTGGCGAGTTTGAAAAGGAATCGAATGCCATTCTGGCCCATTTCGGCGTACAGGATCAGGCATTGCTGGACATCCTGACGGGGGCGCACGAACCCTCGGCCCTACTACCCATGCAGATGCCCGCCGATATGAAAACCGTAGAAGCCCAGGCTGAAGATGTGCCCCGCGACATGACCAGCTACCGGGATTCGGACGGGAACGTGTACGATTTCGGGTTTGGTCTGAACTGGAAAGGTGTCATTCAGGATGCCCGCACGGCCCGGTATAAGCAGGCGGTGATGAGTATGAAGTAAGCACGTACTATAAACCCAGTTTCTACGACGGTGGCCCGGCTAAAAGTTCTGAATCTTTGGCCGGGCCACCGTCGTATGGTTTACGTATTTTCGGGCTATACTTGTACCAGATTGCGCAAGTACGGCTCTGGTTACAGGAGATAAAAAACAGGAAGTGTATGGTTTGTTGAGTCACCACCTATGAAGCAACTTTTTTACGTTGGCATCAGCGTCTATTCCGCCCTGTTTTTACAACTGAACGTACTCCCTGTAGGGGCACAGTCCATACAGCCAGACAGCACATTGGGGCAACCCGTACAACCTTCGGGAAATGAGGGGGTAGGCCGCCTGAAAGCAGCACTCAGACGAAACGTTAATTCTATTCAGGTAGCCGACACGCTTCTTGGTTCGGCCCGTAAACTGGCTTACCTGCCTGGTCAGGTAGTGGCCCTGTGTCAATTGACAAGCCTTCGATTACAGCTACAGCAACCCGATCAGGCGGAACTGCTTGTGCAGGAAGCTAAAGGCATTGCGGTCCAGATTCGTGATTTGCGCGAAGCGGGCTGGGCTATGAGTCAGGTAGGGCGTATACTGAATAATACTGCCAAGAGGTACCCCTCTTCAATTGCAGTGTTTACTGCCGTTATGGACGCACTGGATGCTTCTATGCGTATCAGTGGAGCGAAGCTTGCAAAAAGTAGAGAATCCGTATCGCTTCCTCCCGAAGCAACATCGCCGATTGAGCGAAGAATGTACGATAAGCGGGCATATTCGACCAACCTCGCCGATAACCTGACAGCGCTGCCTGTTCAGCCGTATGTACCGGAGGTGAGCCGTAAACCTCATACCAGGCCCGATTTCGTTGACCGCTGGCTTGATACCCTCATTCGCTCTGGTGGTAGCAATTCGCCGATGGTACAGCAAATCACGGCGCGGAAAAGACTTCGTGATTCCAACCAGGAGTTAAGCAAGGCATTTGCCAGGGAGGGTGATTACGCGCAGGCGTATCGGTATTATTTACAATACAGTGCGTACAAAGACAGCTTAACGGCCGAAGCGACCACACGCCGTTTGGCTTCCCTGCAGTACCAGCAGAGTTTGCTTAAGAAAGAAGCACAGATTAAGCTGTTAACGAAAGACCAGCAACTGCGTGATCAGGAAGCCCGGCGTCAGCAGCAATTTGTTTTGGTCCTGATTGGTTGCATCGCACTTTTAGTGGCTTTTACGCTACTATTAACCCGTAATAACCGGGCAAAACAATTGGCCAATCGGCAGTTGAGTGAGCAAAAAGAAGCCCTTCAGCTAACACTGTCCCAATTAAAGACAACCCAAACGCAGCTCATCCAGGCCGAGAAGATGGCCTCTCTGGGTGAACTTACGGCCGGGATTGCCCATGAAATCCAAAATCCACTGAATTTCGTCAATAATTTTTCAGAAGTCAGTTCCGAATTGGTCACCGAGTTAATCGAGAATCGCCAGAGCACGGTACGTGACGAAGAACTGGAAAATGAATTGCTAGGCGATGTGCAGCAGAATCTTCAGAAAATAAGCCAGCACGGGAACCGGGCTTCAGTCATTATAAAAGGGATGCTTGAGCACGCCCGGCCCAGTGGGGGACAAAAAGAGCGTACGGATATAAACCTGCTGACCGAAGAATATTTGAAACTGGCTTATCACGGCATTCGGGCGAGGGATAAGTCTGTTGAGGTGAAGCTAACTACCGGGTTCGATGCTGGATTGAGTCCCGTACTGGTGGTGCCGCAGGAAATGGGGCAGGTGCTACTGAATCTGTTTAATAACGCATTTTACGCGGTGCAGAAACGTAAGCAGAACGCGTCATCAGACTATTATCCGGAAGTGTCGGTCAGGACAGCTAGGGTAGCAAATCAAATAAGCATAATTATCCGCGATAATGGCACTGGTATTCCGAATGCCATTACGCAAAAAATATTCCAGCCGTTTTTTACCACCAAACCAGCCGGGCAGGGCACGGGTTTAGGGTTATCGCTCAGCTATGATATTGTAACCAAAGGGCACGGGGGAACCCTAACCGTAGAAAGTGAAGAAGGGGAGTTTACCGAATTTGTATTGACGTTGCCAGCCATTTTTTAGGCAGTAAAACGCCCTTTTCTATAAATAGAGGCAGCCAAACAGGGCGTGAAAACTACCGGCCGTTTTTGCGTTCGTACTCCACAAAGTCAAATGCCACGGCGTGCCGATCATCGGGGGGGTGCGGCACACGGTTAACTTCCTCCCACTGGCTCTTGTCAAAATCCGGGAAATAAGCATCACCTTCGTACGCCTGCTGAATTTCGGTCAGGTACAGGGTTGTGGCCACTGGCAGTGCCATTTCGTAGATTTCACCCCCACCAATGACGAAAATCTCCTGCTGATTGATGGCCGAAGCTACCGCAATGGCCTCCTCCAGCGTATGCTCAACCGTAACACCATCCGCCGTGAAGTCCCGGTTGCGGGTCAGCACAATGTTGGTGCGATTCGGTAATGGTTTTCCCAAAGCATCCAGCGATTTGCGGCCCATGATGATGGGGTGATGGCTGGTTTTGCGCTTAAAAAAAGCAAAGTCGTCGGGTAGGTGCCAGGGAAGGTCTGGTTTGCCATCGCGGTTGTTGCGACCGATAACCCTGTTTTGAGCAACGGCAGCAATGAGGCTGATTTTTGTCATTTGGCTAATTTTTCAGGCAGTCAGTAGAGACTGAAAAAGGAAATACCCACTGGTGGGCGTTCGTGGAATCCACAAAATATACGTCTACAATAATAGCCAATTCGGGCGACATGCGCGTAATTCGTATGTCGCCCGAACTGGTGCATGACTAAATTACACTGTCTTTACTATTTGTTTTTGCATGCTTGACCAGGAAGAAGTATCCATTGGTGTTGTCGGATTGGGGTACGTGGGTTTGCCGCTGGCGGTGGCGTTTGGGCAGCAGTACCCGGTTGTGGGTTTCGACATCGACGGTAGGCGCATTCGGGAGCTGATGGATGGGTACGACGCTACGCGGGAGATGAGTAAGGAGCAAATTGAGGAGGTATCGTTACTGTCATTCACCAGCGACGTGCGTGATTTAAAGCACTGCACCATCTTCATCATCACGGTGCCCACGCCCATCGATGCGTACAAAAAACCCGATTTGAGCTACCTGCTCGGTGCATCGGAAGCCATTGGGAAGTTGTTGAAAAAAGGCGATATCGTCGTGTACGAATCAACGGTGTATCCGGGCTGTACCGAAGAGGACTGCGTACCGGTGCTGGAAAAGTGGAGTAATATGACCTATAATAACGATTTCTTCTGCGGCTACTCACCCGAACGAATCAGCCCCGGCGATAAGCAACGGACACTTACGAAGATCCTGAAAGTTACGTCGGGTTCAACACCGGAAGTGGCCGAACGCATTGATCAGTTGTATCGCTCTATCATTGAAGCAGGTACCTATAAAGCCCCATCCATCAAAGTGGCCGAAGCCGCCAAAGCGATAGAAAATGCCCAGCGCGACATTAATATTTCGTTCGTGAATGAACTGGCGCTCATATTCGACAAAATGGGTATCGACACGAACGATGTACTGACTACGGCTGCTACCAAATGGAATTTCCTGCCCTTTAAGCCCGGTTTAGTTGGTGGACATTGCATAGGCGTTGACCCGTATTACCTGGTTCATAAAGCACAAAGTCTGGGCTACTATCCGCAGGTTATATCGTCGGGGCGGCTGGTAAATGATGGGATGGGCGTATTCGTAGCCCAGAAAACACTGAAGCAACTAATTGCCAACGGGGCGCAGATTCAGCAGTGCCGTATTTTAATTCTGGGGTTCACATTCAAGGAAAACTGCCCCGATACCCGCAACACCAAAGTAATTGATATTTATAACGAACTGAACGATTTTGGTCTCACAGTGGACGTGTATGATCCCTGGGCATCAGCACGAGAGGTGAAGCAGGAATACGGCATTGAGTTGATTCGGGCTATAGGGGTGGATAAATACGATGGTGTAATTCTGACGGTAGCGCACAAACAATTCCTGGAACTGGACATCAATCGGTTGAAGAGGGACGAGAAATCAATCATATTCGATGTCAAATCTATTGTTGATCGAAACCTGGCCGACATCCGGCTATAGTAACAACATGACCAGCCAACTACCGATAGAGACAGCCGGGTAGGGATGTAAGGCCGCAAAAGCCCCCGGTCGCTCTCCGTTTCCTGGTAGAAAGGGCTGTCTTCTATTGGATTTCGCTGGCTAAATCGCGACGTTTGCCGCCATTACCTACAATCAGTTTTTAGTATGAACGACGCACAGCTTACCAGCCTCTTTCCTGCCAACGGGGATCAAATTCCTGCCGAATACCATATCGAACCTATTCACCAGCGCGAATACCTGCTCAATGGAGAAATGCGCTCCTGGGATGGACCTTTTTCGGACGTATACTCACCCGTTTGTTTACCCGATGCCAATGGTACGTTGCAGCGGCAGTTAGTCGGTAGTTTCCCGGTTACTGGTCCAGACCAGGCCGTGGAGGCCCTGAATGCCGCCGTGGCGGCCTACGATAATGGCCGGGGCGAGTGGCCGCAAATGAGCACTGCCAACCGAATTGGCTGCATGGAAACCTTCATCGGTAAAATGCTGGAGCAACGGAAACTGGTTATCAACCTGATTATGTGGGAAATCGGTAAGAATCTTGCCGATGCGACCAAAGAGTTCGACCGGACCGTAAAATACATTTATGATACCGTCGATACCCTCAAAAATATGGACCGGAACTCATCCCGTTTCCGAATTGAGGAGGGTATTATCGGGCAGATACGCCGGTCACCCCTGGGCGTTGTGCTCGCCATGGGGCCATTCAATTATCCGCTCAATGAGACCTACACCACGCTCATCCCGGCCATTCTGATGGGGAACACAATTCTCTTCAAGACCCCCAAACACGGTTCGCTACTACATTATCCATTGCTCGAAGCGTTTCGGACCAGTTTCCCAAAAGGGGTGGTGAATTCATTGTACGGCCGGGGGGCCAATGTAGTGCCGCCCGTTATGCAGTCGGGGAAAGTAAACGTGCTGACGCTTATCGGGTCCAGCAAAGTGGCCGATGAGCTACAGCGATTACATCCCAAACTAAACCGGCTGCGGTCAATTATGAGCCTCGATGCAAAAAATGCCGCTATCATCCTGCCGGATGCTGACCTCGATGTGGCCGTGAGTGAGTGCCTCCTTGGTTCGCTTTCGTTCAACGGGCAGCGGTGTACCGCCATCAAGATTATCTGGGCGCATCGCTCCATCGTCGACCGGTTTTTGGCGAAGTTAAGCCCTGAAGTGAGTAAACTTAAACCCGGTATGCCCTGGCAGCCCGGTGTCCAGATTACGCCCCTCCCCGAACCCACCAAAACGCAATACCTGACCGATATTATTGCCGATGCTACCGCCGGTGGGGCATCGGTGGTGAATGAAGACGGTGGCAAAACGGTAGCTTCGCTGTTTAAACCCGCCGTGGTTTATCCGGTAAAAGAAGGGATGAGGCTCTACCGGGAAGAGCAGTTCGGCCCCGTTATTCCAGTGGTCGTTTATGACGATACCGAGGAGTTTATCGAGTACCTTATCACGGACGACCACGGCATGCAGGCCAGTATCTTCGGTACTGACACGACGAAAATTGCCGAACTCATCGACCCGCTCGTCAACCTCGTCAGCCGTGTCAACATCAATGCCCAATGCCAGCGGGGCCCCGACACCTTTCCGTTTACCGGTCGTAAAGACTCCGCAGAAGGAACGCTTTCGGTGGAAGATGCCCTACGCTCTTTCTCTATCCGGTCGGCCGTGGCCACGAAAGATACAGCGGCCAACAAGGCTATTCTAAACGAAATTGTGGGTGAGCACAAGTCGGAGTTTTTGAGTACGAGTTTTATTTTTTGATACTCAATAATCCAATCATTCAACCCTACAAGGTTTTGAAAACCTTGTAGGGTTTTACAACTAAATATGCTCACGGCCACCAAACTCACTAAATCATTTTCTGGCGATGTAAAAGCGGTCAGGAACGTATCCATCACGCTCCAGCCTGGTCAGATTGTTGCCCTGGTGGGTGCTAGTGGATCAGGGAAAAGTACGCTCCTGAATTTGCTGGCAGGACTGACCGATGCCGACACGGGTGAAGTCCGCTTCAACGATGAACGCGTGTTGGGACCGTCCGAGAAACTGGTGCCGGGGCACGAGTCTATCCGGCTGGTGCATCAGGAATACCAACTGATGCCAAATGTGTCGGTGCGGGAGAATATAGCCTACGCGCTTCGGTTTTTCGAAAAAAACTACCGCACGTTTCGGGTCAACGAACTGCTGAAACTGTGCCGTCTGACCGATGTGCAGGACCGGTTACCCCGACAGGTATCCGGGGGCGAGAAGCAACGGACCGCCATTGCCCGGGCCATCGCCGACAAACCGTCGGTGCTATTGCTGGACGAACCGTTCAGTCATCTCGATTTACCCAACCGCCTGCTGGTTCGTGATTTATTGTTCGATCTGGTTCGTCATCAGTCCGGCGAAACACCACCCACTTCCTGTCTGTTCGTGACGCACGACACAACCGATGCGCTGTCCATTGCCGACGTGCTGGGCATTCTGCGGGATGGAAAACTGGTTCAGCTGGGGGCACCCGCTGAACTATACCATCGACCCGTTTCGGCTTATGCTGCCCGTATGACGGGCCCGGTCACGATTGTCAAAGCGAAATACGTATCCCTGTTTGGCCGGCCCGTTTCTGATAACCCGGATGCGCTGGTTTGTTTGCGTCCCGAACAGATCTCCCTTAGCGATGTGGGCACACCGGGTACCGTTCGGGCCGTGTATTTCAGGGGCAGTACTGTTGAGCTGGATGTTGACCTGTCGCGGTACGTATCGGTACGGTTGTTCACCAGCCGAAGTGATGTGCAGGTGGGGCAGTTAGTGAACGTAACCCTGGTTGACGCACCTGTCTGGTACCTGCGCAGTTAGGCACTCATAACTAAGTCGCTTATTGGTTAGTTATTGCTAAAATAACTAACCAATAAGCGATGGAAAAAGACGGGAAAACACAGGATACAGACCGGGATGAAACTGCTGCCGGGCCAGATTATTTGGTGGGAGAAGAAACCGAAAACGTCAAACCTACCGGCGTTGATGATAACTCGACCGGAAGGGAGGGGGATGATTATCTGGGAAAAAGCAACTTGTCTGATGAGTAAGCTAATGAGTCGGGGAGTGGCTGATGAAGGTATAATTCCCGACTCATTAATCAAATCACTAACTGGACGACTGTTTTTACATCATCCGTTTGATCAATTGCTCAACGGAAATGCCTTCGGCCTCCGCTTTGAAGTTTCGCACTACGCGGTGGCGAAGAATAGGCATAGCCACGGCCTTTACATCTTCAATATCAGGGGAGTACTTACCCACCAGCAGCGCATTGCATTTGGCGGCCAGGATAAGGGCCTGCGAAGCCCGGGGCCCCGCACCCCACTCCAGATACTGATTGGCATCCGCCGAGGCCATGTCGGTATTAGGGCGGGTCTTGTGCACCAGTTTAACGGCGTACTCAATCACATTGTCGACCACCGGTACCCGGCGTACCAGGTGCTGGAACTCCCGAATCTCTTCGCCCGTAACGACGCGCTGTACTTCGTACCGCTGGTCGGATGTTGTACTTTTAACAATATCCAGTTCCGACGCGTAGGACGGGTAATCCAGGTAAATATTGAACATGAAACGGTCTAGCTGCGCTTCGGGCAGGGGATAGGTGCCTTCCTGCTCAATCGGGTTTTGGGTAGCTAACACGAAGAAAGGACGACCCAGACTATATTTCTGCCCGGCAATAGTAACCGAATATTCCTGCATGGCTTCCAGCAGGGCCGCCTGCGTTTTGGGTGGAGTCCGGTTAATCTCATCCGCCAGAATGATATTGGCGAAAATCGGCCCTTTGATGAATTTGAAGTTACGTTCCTGGTCAAGCGTTTCAGAACCCAGAATATCCGATGGCATCAGGTCGGGCGTGAACTGAATCCGGTTGAAATCAAGGTCCAGCGCGCCGGCAATGGTTTGAATCAAGAGTGTTTTGGCCAGTCCCGGAACCCCCACGAGCAGGCAGTGCCCCTGGCAGAAAATGGCCGTCAGTAGCAGTCGAACTGTTTCGTCCTGACCAATGACGACTTTGCCGATTTCATTTTTTAATTTTTCGTACGAGCGGGTGAGTGCTTCCGCAGCGGCAACATCTGATGTGTAAGGCACAGGTTTTTGAATTATAAATGATGAATTATATAATGATGAATGACGAATTATGAATTAGGCAGCGAATTTACTTCATCATTCATAATTCTTCATTTATCATTCATTTCCTCCTCCGCTGAGTGTAGAGGCACTGCCCTGGGTGGTGCCAAATATTTTACAGGCCTGAAATTCGGGGTCAACTGTTATGTACACGTCAGAAACCGACTTTTTGAACCAGTTGTCAATGGCCCGGTTCTTCTTGTTCTGGAGTACAATGCCTTGCAATTTCTCAAAGTCTTTCGAGAAATCGGCGGTGTGGGGAGGAACCTTGCTTTTGAAGTACAATAACCGTACCCCGCTTTTACCATCTTCCGTCCGGTAGGGTAGCGGGGGCGAAATGGTTCCTACGGCCATGGTATCGAGCATCTGGAACATTGCGTATTCCATACTGCCGTCCATGGCTAGTCGACTGCCCCCCGACTGCGGGTCGCGAAGTAATCCACCCGCATCGGCGGTGTTTTTGTCGTCGGAGAAATCGTGCGCTGCTTTTTCAAATTTCAGCGAATCAATCTGAATCTGCGTCCGTAAGCTATCCAGGTAATGCGTTGGACCGGTCATATCCAGGCGGTTGTAATCAGGACGAAGCAGAATGTGACGGGCGTGGTATTCGGCACCACGGGTTTCTATCAGCTGAATCAGGTGCAAGCCAAAGTCGGATTCAACTACATCCGACATTTCGTTGGGTTTTAGTCTCAGGGCTGCTCCCTCAAAAGGTGCCACCATCATGCCGCGCTTGGCGAAACCGAGGTCGCCATTTTTTTCGGCAGAACTCACATCTTCGGAAAACTGCTTGGCTAACGCCCCAAAATCTTCACCGCCCTCTACGCGCTTTTTGTAATCGAGCAGCCGTTGGCGGAGGGCCTCTTTCTGTTCTTTAGTCGCTTTGGCAATTCGAACAATCTGGCCCACTTCTACTTCGGCGGGCATATAGGGCAGGCTGTCTTTGGGGATACCATCAAAAAACTTACGAACATCGCGTGGGGTTACTTTCACGTCAGCCGTGATTTTCTGCTGCATTTTCTGCACGATCTTCTGCTCTTTTACCTGCTGGCGCAGTTCACTTTTGAGCATTTCCAGGCTTTTGCCGTACGCTTCGACGATGTTCTTCTCCGACCCGAATTGCTGCGCCATGTACTGCATCCGCGTATCGAGTTCGCTGTCCACAATCTTGTCATCTACCACCACCGAGTCAATCTCTGCTTTGGCCAGCATCATTTTGTTGATGACAAGGCTTTCCAGCAGCTGACACTTCTGAGGGGCTTTCTGGCCCTGACCAATGTAGGATTGAGTGGCTTCCTCCAGGTCTGAGTGCAGCACGTAGTAGTTATCTACTTTGGCAATTATTTTGTTGAGGCTAGTTCCCTGTCCCTGACCGAAGGTGGGCGTGGTTAGAAACCAGCCAGCCAGCGCAATAAGCAAATGACCAATTACTTTTTTCATAGTTTCAAAGATACGCACAGAACGGTATGTGGTTTGTGTTTTAAGAAATTTTAAGTGGTCCTTCCAGGGGATGCATACCCGGGAGAAGGGTAGCAAAAACAGGCACTTACTTCGCTAGTTTCTGCATTTCGGCTGCATTGACTTTTACCGGATAGGTTTGCCGAAGCTGCGCCAGCCATTGCTTTTCGAGTATGGCCTGGTAGGCATTTATGACCGTGCCCCGTACTTCGGCAAACGTTTTAGGCCGGGGCGGTTCGATTCGGTTAATGATAACCGCTATGGCCTTTCCATCCTTGTGCAGGGTGGTTATTCCCACTTTCCACCGGTCAATAGAATCGAGGTAGAGGTTGTCTCCCTGGGCAAACGTGCCTTCTCTGACCGTCAGGGTAGCTGGTCCTGTTTGTTTGCTGGTAAGGGCCTTAACAACATCCTCTCTGGCATTGCTGAAGTACTGGAAGGTCACGTTATGCTGGGCATCGGCCCGAACGCCGGGCCGGGCACCCTGGTAATCTTTCTCCATAACACGAATGAGGGGAACGCCATTTTTTTGCAGGTAGTTTACAACCGTTCGGATGCGCCCTGCCGAAACAGAGTCGTGCTCGGTGGGGTCGTGTGAGCCGGAAACCTCCACCACATAGCCGGGATTTTGCCCCATTACGGCCAGTAACTCAACCAGGGTTTCGCGTTGCTCAGAGGTTAGGGTAGTTTGATTTTTAGCGAAAGGCAGTGGCACCGCCGACCGCCGGAGTTGGTAAGGAGGTTTGCTGTTCAGGGCCAGGGTCGCCTGTTTCAGCAGACTGTCCGTGGAGGCCGTTAGAATGGTAGCCACCGCCCGCTCCGGGAATTGATACGCTGCTTTGTGCTGCTCGAAATATTGACGCTGCCCCGTCGAATCGGCCATCGACCGTTCCCACACGTTTTCTTCCATCACCTGCGAGAGTAGTACACCGTCGCGGATTTCATTCATCAGTACCCGGAACTCCGGGTATTTTTTGTCCAGGTTAGCTTCTTCGGTCGCCAGCAGCTGGTCGCCCACAAACCGGTTGAACAGCCGATGCATGGCTACGGCCGGGGAGCCTGCCAGGGCATTGCTGCTGGTTGACGCGCTGGTTGATGGAGCCAGGGCTGGGTTTCGCTGCGGCTGCTGGCGTTGCTGTACATAATCGAAAAACTGGTTGACTGTGTAGGGCTTCTCCGCGATAGTAACCAGCAGTTTATTTTGCAGGGCCGCATCGAGTGGTTCCGTGTACCGCCATTGGCCGCGCAGCAAACTACTGTCGGCTTTGGTGAATGCCGCATCCCGTATGGCGGTATTTTCCTGTACCGGGTAGGTGCCTTTCAGCCGCTGCATGGTGGTTTGCCGTACTAAATCGGCCCGGCTGTCGGTTGTAACGCGCTGACGCAGGGAAGGAGCCAGCGTGGCATAAGACTCCAGCGGCTTGCGTTCGATGAGTTTAATGATGTGCCAGCCGTAGTTTGTCCGTACGGGTTCCGAGTAGTCGCCGGGGGCGGTGAGCGCGAAGGCGGTATCCTCGAAAGCAGGAACCCAGCGTCCCGGCTCCAGGGGGGGCAAAACACCCCCGTTGTTTCGGGAAGTAGCATCGTCGGACACGTCATGACAAACTACCTCAAAGGATTCTCCTTTTTGCAGACGGGCATAAATCGCGTCAATTCGCTGCTTAGCAACCTGCTGACCCGGCTCGTCGGCATCGGGGAGTAGGCGCACCAGGATATGGGCTACGCGTACCCGGCCCCGACTCGGTCGGCGACTGTTGACTTTAACGAGATGGTACCCGAATCGGGTACGAACCGGCTGCGAAATGGCTCCAACGGGCGTTGTGTAAGCGGCTGTTTCGAGCGGATAGATAAGGCCAAAGGCGGTTGTATTGCCCAGATTACCGCCCTTCTGGGCCGTTGTTGCATCCTTTGAGTAGTCGAGGGCCAGTTTGGCGAAATCGGTTCCGTTCTGTGCCTGCTTCCGTACGGCCAGTGCCTGTTTGTAGGCGGTGAGGGTATCGGCTGGCAGGGCGTATTCGGCCACGGGAATCAGAATATGCGCTGCGTTGACTTCCTGCTGCATACGCTGGTACGCTTCCGAAGCCAGTGACTCAATCAGTGGTTTATCGGTTAAATAGGCCTGTGCCAACTGCTTGCGATAGGTAGTCATCTCCTCACGGAAAGCCTCCGTTGTATCCCGACCTTTGGCTTCGGCAGCCAGTACTTTTAGTTTTAGATTGGTGTATAACGTAAAATAATCATTTATATCGGTTCGCAGGGATGAATCCGCCGAAAGTTGATTTTTGGTAAACGATTGAAAAAAATCATCGGTCGTGAAGGGTTTGGCCCCCAGAGTCAGCAGGACTGGTTCTGGAGGGGTTTGCTGAACAACAACCGGCGCGGTCGTTTTACAGGCTGTTACAAAAAGAGCCAATAAAAAACCGCCTATACAATGGCGCATAGCGTCTGACAAAAGAGATTTTAAAATACAGGGAAAACAAATTCACCGATAAAAACATTCGCTTCGTATAGGAAACGATACCATTGATGAGCTTATTGGCCAATCAGCCGTATTTCACTACGCCCGAAAAGGAGGGTGCAGACGGCTGGCGGTATACCGCTCAAACTTCCTCGATAATTGACTCCCCCGACGAGTGATTGCCACTGGTCCATTGCCACTGCTCATGCAGCCGGATGCGCCCATCGGCCAGCCATTCGGGGGTAGACTGGCAGATACCCGTCATTAGTTCACCCTGGGTGTTAACGTGCTGGTAGCGCATATCCAGGCTGTTATCCGGCTGCACGGTGGCAAGGAGAAACCCTTTTAAAATGCTGCCCCCGCTGTACTCAGCCCAGACGATGTTACCCTGCTGGTGATAGTGGAAAAGCGTATCGTCACTCACCTCGCCATTGCTGGTATTGGTAACGGAGCGAAATGTTTTGGTATCGTACACGATGAAGAGATTTGGGATGTCAGATTGGAGATTTGGTATGTCGGATGTATGGCCGTAGGAAGAAATACATCCGACATACCAAATTCTCAATCCGACATCATTTAAACAACTGGTTCCTGCTGGCTCAGGCAGTGAAAACTGCCGAGGCCCCAGACGATGTCGGTAGAGTCGATACCAACGATTTTACGGTCGGGGAAACACTGGCCAATGATGTCCAGTGCGGGTTGGTCTTTATTGCAGCGGAAGGTGGGGATAATTACCGACCCATTGGTAATCAGGAAATTAGCGTACGAAGCCGGAAGGCGCAACCCGTCGCTCCAGACGGGGTCGGGCATGGGCAGTTCAACAATGTTAAGTTGCTTCCCGTTCAGTAACCGCATCTGCTTCAACTCGTGGTGAATTTCCTGCAAAAACGGGTAGTTATCGTCGTTCTCATTTGACTCGTAAGCCGCAATGACCGTGTCTTCATTCACGAAGCGAACCGTGTCGTCAATGTGCCCGTCGGTGTCATCGCCCACGATGCCTTCCTCTACCCAAAGCACCTGCTGAACCCCGTAATAGTCGCACAGATACTGCTCGATGTTGGCCTGCGTAAGGTGGCTGTTCCGGTTCTGATTGAGCAGGCACGCCCGGCTGGTCAGCACCGTACCCGCGCCGTTGAACTCGACCGAGCCCCCTTCCATAACAATGCCGGGTGTTACGTAATCCAGTTTTCGGTAATGCGCAATCTCAATTGGAATCAGGTCGTCGCGGTCGTAGGGCGGGTATTTGTTGCCCCAGGCGTTGTAGCCCCAGTTAACAATCATCCGCTCTTTCGTGGAGGGATTAATCAGGAACGCCGGGCCGTGGTCGCGGCACCAGGAGTCGTTGGTGGGGTGGGGCAGGAGGGTGATTTTAGACAGGTCGGCGTCGGCCAGGAGCAGGCGTAATTTAGCTGCCTGCATCACTGTTTCGTTGTGCGCGTTAATGCAAACGTGTTCGCTTTCGGCAATGGCCTTGATAAAGTCGATATAAGCCGGAAACATTAACTCCTGCCGTTCGCGGGTCCAGGAAGCTTCGGTATGGGGCCAACTCAGCCACGTAGCGACGTGCGGGTGCCACTCGGCCGGAAAGAAAAAGCCCTCGCGGGCCGGAATGATGGGGGTATCAGATGAATAAGCCAAACGAGTAACGATTGATGCTGCTATTTTTGACAAAGGTATAGAATCCGGGTGGGGCAGTCGGTCACGACCGGGCGATTAATTGATAAACATCCCGTACTGTCAACCCGGTGAAATCATCGACAATCAATGACGCACCCGTTTCGGCCAATTCCTCCCGGGTGTGGGTAGTAGCCAGTGCTACTACAGCCATGCCCGCTCGAAGACCTGCTTCGATACCGGCCAGCGCATCCTCGAAGACGACACAGTGTGTGGGTTCAATGCCTACCATGCGGGCGGCTGTCAGGTAAATTTCCGGGTCGGGCTTGCCGTGCTGAATCATGCTGGCATCTACTATCGCGTTGAAATAAGGGCGAAGGGACAACCCGTCGAGCGTGAACCGGACGTTGCTTTCCGGGGCCGATGTGCCCACGGCTGCCGGTACACGCTGCTCCTGCAACGCTTTCAGGAAGGCCATCAGACCGGGTGTTGGCTGGAGGTGTGGCCGGTAGAGTTCGCGGTAAATTGCTTCTTTTTCTTCGGTCAGTGTGATAAGCTCACCCGCCGAGATAGGCCGCCTGAACACGTACGCCATCGCATCAGCCGACACGCGCCCATTGATGTTTTCCACGTACTGGGCTTTGGTTAGGGAGAAACCATGCTGTTGGGCAAACTGTAGCCAGGCATTAATGTGAAAGTCGGTGTTGGCAATCAGCACCCCATCCATATCGAAAAGGGCCGCCCAGGAAAGGGACGCCCAGGAGGCAACGGGTTCAGAGGGCGTATCGGTCATAGACGTTGCTTGTTTATCAACCTGATCTGAGGCTTGGATTGATAGAGTGTGTTTTGGTACAAAATAGCCGAACTGAGGGCAGTATGAATGTCAGATTTTATAAATAATGCGTGCAATGCAATCTTAAAGGTAATGGATCAACATGGTAATTTTAAGCCTGACTGTATATCTATGGAATTACAGAACAAGCAGTAAAGCATTCAGCCTCAAATTGGCCTTGTTCGCCCTTACATCGTCCCGGTTTTGCACGAAGGCCGCGGGGTAAATTTGTTTGTGTGTACCATTGGGTAGCGGTTCCTGGTCGGTGTGTACTACGCCACTCGTATTAACCTAATAACTCATCTTCTTGCTAGTCAGCCCAAAACGACACATTTACCTTTATCTGAGATGAAAAAAGTATTGCTTCGGATTATAGTCGCTTTTACATGGGTATGGGAGTGGCCCATTTGATCAAACCGACTACCTATTTGATCATGTATCTGATTAGCTACCAGCCCCGATGTTCCTGATTATGGGTAGCGGCCTGGTTGAAATTGGCTTAGGGCTGGTCTGATCTGGGTTAGAACGCGCCCACTAGCGGCTATGCTGCTCATCGGGATGTTGCTGGTCTACCTGCTGTTGATTCACCTGCCCCAAACACTGGATTTCTACCAGACCGCTGATCCCGCTTTGGGGAGTAGCCTGGTGCGAATCGGGATTCAAGTTGTGCTAATGGCCTGGGCCTATTGGTACGTGGGAACGAAGCATTCACTGGGTACTAATCCCCTAAAAATAAGGAACGATTCTGCAGAATTACCCTACTTACTGGATGTACAGAGCCAACCCGACATCCAGTAAGTAGGGTTACAGCCTGAGCAGGCCCTTGGTGCGAAGGAATGCATCCAGGCTATACGTGCTGATGTGCCTTGGCCGCTTTTTATTCGTACCCCATAAGCTCCTTAAAATCACTAGGAAAATTTGTTTGTAAAAATATTTTCCTCTTTCTTTGCTATGGAAAATAAAGAGAGATTTATATTTTCCATAGCAAGCTCCCATGAAGGACGAAATTTTACAAGCCTCACTGAACCTATGCTTACGGTATGGCATTCGGCAAATGTCCATCCAGAAGCTCGTTGAGTCGCTAAACATCTCAACGAAAACGGTTTATAAGTACTTCAAAAACAAAGAAGAGCTTCTGGAAGCAGTCCTGTATCGCTACCACGGCGAGCAGTACCAACTGTTGGAAAACCTCCCGGCCGGGGAAAACGCGGCCTGTCTCTTTTTTACGATCTGGCAACTGGCCACAGAGCAGCAGTACCAGATCAATAAAGTCTTCTACGAGGATCTGCACGATTACTACCCCGAGCTGGAACAGAACGTGAATGCTGTGATTGGGCCAAAATTTGAGCAGTACTTTCTGTCCGTTATGCACCAGGCCATAGACGAGGGAGCCTTTCGGGACGACATTCTTCCCCAAGTTGCGCTACAAAGTGTACTGGTGCTTCACCAGACTGCGGTTCGGAGCGAAGCGTTTAACCGGTTTGGTTTATCAGCCCAGGCCTTAATGATCCATACGACCGGCCAATACATCCGAAGTCTTTGCACGCCCAGCGGACTTCGGGCCGTCGACGAGCATATACAGGCGTCGCTGGCAACACCCGTCGCGGTGATGACAACCGAGTAAAGACGTTATCCAAATGAGCAACTGGTCTTTAGCCTTTCCCAACCCACCGAATAGCCCTTTTAACCCAATGGTAAACCGATGAAATCAGTCCTTATGCAGTCATTCCGTCTTCTTTTCGTCGTGTTATGGGCGACGAGCGCTTATCCGTCCCTTGGTCAAGCGCAGAACAACCTGCCCCAGCAAAGCGCGGAACTGGCTAAAAAATATACCACCAAAGACACGCTGTTTAGCCAGCCTTACGTGGATATAGATGAGTGGCGGGATAAACCGGTGCGCCACCGGTACGTACATGGTGGTTTTACCGGAACGGAGGCTCGTTTCTCGTTTTACTTCCCGCCCAAAGAAACCTATCAGGGCCATTTTTTTCAATATATCACCCCCTTCCCCGACAATGAAAATTTGTCCCAGGGAGCCTCCGGTGAGGAAGATAAGATTGGCTTTTCGGTCACGCACGGGGCCTATTTTGTTGAAACTAATGAAGGGGGCAAAATCGATTTTGCCCGGCCACAAGCCCGGGACGCGAGTATTGGCGCCTACCGGGCCAATGCGGCATCGGCTGAGTATTCACGGGTGATCGCGGCCCAGCTCTATGGGGGTAAGCGTCCGTTTGGCTACGCCTTTGGGGGCAGTGGTGGGGCGTATCGGACAGTAGGTGGTATTGAGAATACGGAGGGCGTTTGGGATGGCGTCGTGCCCTATGTGCTGGGTTCTCCCATGGCTATTCCCAACGTCTTTACGGTTCGGATGAATGCCATGCGGGTATTGCACGATAAACTTCCTCAGATCATTGATGCTCTCGAACCCGGTGGCAGTGGCGACATGTATGCGGGGCTGAATCAGGAAGAAAAAGAAGCATTACAGGAGGCAACCAAAATGGGCTTTCCGCCCCAGTCCTGGTTTGGCTACAAGACCATGGGTATCCATGGGTTTCTGGTACTGTATCAAAGTATTGTCCGAATCGATCCGTCCTATTTCGACAAGGACTTCTGGAACGCCCCCGGCTACCTGGGGGCCACCGCACCGGCCTCCCTGCTGAAAGCGCGTATTCAGCAAGTTAGTACCATAAAGGCCGGTGTTACCGGTGACCAGGCTGTAGCGGCAGGCTTAATGAAGGCGATGTCAGCGCAGGACCGGGGCACGGCCGATGCCGCCTGGAAAAGTCTGGGCGGGGTGGAAGGGGCAATGCCCGTTGGGTTTCAACTGCAAAACGAGTTGCCTGACATAAATTTTATGGGGGGTGACCTGCTGATCAAAAGTGGGGCCGCAGCCGGTAAAACGATACAGCTTACGAAAATTTCGGGTGACAAGGTCATTCTTGGCCCGGTCGATCCGGCATTACTGGCTCTAGTAAAACCGGGTGACAGCGTACAGGTAGACAATTCCAACTTCCTGGCGGTACAAACCTATCACCGCCATCAGGTGCCCAGTAAAGAATATGCTGTATACGACCAGTTTCGGGATGCTGCCGGGAAGCCGATTTATCCTCAACGCCCCATGCTTTTAGGCCCCCTCTTTACCCGGGGAGCGGCTGGTGTATTACCGACAGGTAAGTTTACCGGTAAGATGATCCTGCTCGAATCACGCTGGGATCGGGAAGCGTTTGCGTGGCAGGCGGATTGGTACCGTTCCCGCGTGAAGGAGAATCTGGGCGACAAAACCGATCAGAATTTCCGACTCTGGTACACCGACCATGCCCTGCACGGTGACGTGGCCATTGAGGATGACCCTACCCGGACGGTAAGTTATCTGGGGGTGCTCCAGCAGGCGTTGCTGGACCTGAGTGCCTGGGTTGAAAAAGGTATTGAACCGGCCCCCACCACCAACTATACAATCGTAGACGGGCAGGTCGTCCTGCCCGCTACGGCGGACGAGCGCGGGGGCATTCAGCCGGTGGTCAGCGTACTGGCCAATGGCGGCAAACGAGCCGTGGTGAAAGTGAGGCAACCCGTTACCCTCACCGCCGAGGTAGCCGTACCAAAAAACAAGGGTAAAGTCGTGAAGGCGGTCTGGAATTTTGAGGGGTTACCGGGTGGCTTTGACACGAGTGATCTTCATGGCTGGAACTTCGACACCTCAGATGCCTTCCCCGTTCCTGCCCAACTCAAACCATCCGACAAAAGCGGTTCCCGCGTACGGATTGAGTCAACGTACACCTTTACCAAACCAGGTACCTACTTCCCATCCCTTCGGGTAGCGGCACAACGGGAGGGCGATGTGAAAACCCGATTTACGCGTATCCAGAATCTGGACCGCGTCCGGGTCATTGTTGAATAGGGATAAAACCCCTTTACGTAAGAAATCTTTAGTATTGCCGATGAAATTACCCAATTAGGCGGAAACGTATCAGCGCTCAAACAGGATGTATCCTCCGAAAAGGATGGGGAAACTGTTGTCAATGCTACTATCAGTGCATTCGGGAAATAAACATCCTCTTTAATAATGCGGGGATACCCATTCGTTCCGATGCCTGGGAAAATATTCCATAAACCGATTTTCAAAAGATACTGGAGGTGAATATAACCAGTCAGTTTTTAGGCACCAGAGCCGTTGCTGGCAACATAATTGCGAATGGTGGAGGATCGATCATCAACATGTCCTCTACGGCAGGATTTATAGCCACCAGCGCACATCCATCCGGCTTATACAGCATCCAAGGGAGGGTCGAGACTACTGACCAAAGCTGCTGCCAGTGAGTATGCAAAAGCTAAGTTGAGAGTAAATTCTATCCATCCGGGATTCACTCGTACCGAACTAACCGCACCCTTCCTGGTTAGTGAACAGGGACGTCTGGCGATTCAGGAACAAAACCCAATGGGAGGAGCTGGTGAAGCTTGCGAAATAGCCAGAGCCGTTTTATTCCTTGCCAGTGATGATTCTTCATTTATGACGGGGGCAGAACTGGTTGTCGATGGTGGACAAACCTGTGTTTGACAACGTTGCGGAGTTAAAAACCAACCCGTTATCTATTGAGACACAGAGAACCCTTACATTTTATGAAGAAGTCAGTATTTGTTTATTTGTTGACATTGGTTAGCCTGATAAGTTATGCCCAAAATGGGATACCTGAGAAAACCGCTGGCCCAAAACAAAATACGATCAACCTGACGAAGATGAAGTTCATCGGCAACGTTAGTGAGCGATATCAGTCTTTCAATGTTGAAATGTGTGAGGTGATTGGTGGCGACTTCTGGATACCGTATCGGCTAATAGATTCAGTACGGAAACAGACCAATAAAACAGGAATTGCCGCTTTAAAATGGGGGATTAAACCAATTAATCTATACGAAAAAAAATTACGGAACCTAGCCTTAGCCCTGGGTCCTACGTATGTACGGGTGAGTGGCACCTGGGCAAACGGAGTCTATTTTCAAAACAACGATAAGCCTACATTGACCAGCCCGCCGAGTGGTTTCAAAAACATACTCACCAGGCAGCAATGGAAAGGAGTGGTCGATTTTTGCCAGGCTGTAGATGGTAAATTAGTAACGTCGTTTCCTATAAGCGATGGCATGCGGGATGAAAACGGGACATGGCAGCCTGATCAAATACAGGCCATTTTGGATTATACCAAAACAATTGGGGGAGAAATCAATGCGGCTGAATTCTTTAATGAGCCTTCCCATGCTTCCCATGGAGATGCGCCCAAAGGCTACAATGGCGTCAATTTTGCCCAGGAATTTGCGCTCTTCAAATCGTTTGTAGCCACGGCTGCGCCCAACATGACTATCCTTGGTCCGGGTTCTACGGGTGAAAGCATCCTTCCATCGGGCCTGGACCTATCGGTCGATGCGCTGTTATCACCGTCACCCAAACCCACGTTTGATGTGTTTACGTATCACTACTACGGTACGGTATCACAACGCTGTCGTGGTGGTCAGAAACCTGAATCGGCCCTGTCGGCTGAATGGCTGAGTAAAACCGAAAAAGGACTCGAATTTTACCAGCACGCAAGAGATAACTATAATCCAGGGTCCCCAATCTGGCTCACCGAAACGGCCGAAAGTGCCTGTGGAGGTAACCCCTGGGCGGCTACGTTTATTGATAGTTTTCGCTACCTGGAGCAGCTGGGTCGCCTGGCTAAGAAAGGCGTGCAGGTAGTGATGCATAACACATTGGCACAAAGCGAATATGCGTTACTGGATGATGATACCCATAACCCACGACCGAACTATTGGGCGGCTTTACTCTGGAGTAAGCTGATGGGGAGCCAGGTTTTTGATGGGGGAAATTTAGAGCCCGGTGTTGATCTGTTCGTTCACAGTTCAAAAAAACAGCCAGGAGGAAAAAGTGTCTTAATCCTAAATACCAATGAAATGGCAACCGTGGTAACAATACCTGATGGAGCCATACAGTATGTACTCACCGCGGATGAATTGATCACCAAAAAAGTAAAGCTGAATGACAAGGAACTACAATTGACACTTGATGACAGCATACCTGTTATTAGCGGTAAAAAAATAAAAAAGGGGAGAGTTGCCTTGCCCGCCCACAGCATTATGTTTCTTGAATTCAGGAGATGAAATCAGACGTTTAAATGAACGGTTTCGGCAGTGGCCCCTCCTGAAAAGCATTCACACGTCCAACGATCCCCGCCGATAGGTGGTGCAGACAACGTGGCTGACTGATTCCGGCTTTCTGTTTTAATCGGTCGCTCCATGGCTTTGGGCACCCGGCCCTGAACCCTAGTAAGGCCTCGCCGAGTAGCGTTATTGTTGACTGACTCTGATCCCGCCCCTGGTGCCCGTGCCAGCAACGGCGGACAGATCCCCCCAGCAAAAAGAACTAATAACTTATTTTTTTTCTGCTTTTTTGGCCCGATGTACCAAATGTGCGCCTAGTTGGTTGAAATCTGCACCTAGTTGGGTGAAATCTGCACATGGGTCTGACGGCCCT
>NZ_KB893276.1 GCF_000374065.1 Spirosoma luteum DSM 19990 | reverse complement strand
GGAACGAGTGGTTCCTCATCGGGGGCTACGGTAGGCAGCCAGTCGAGCGGAAGCACTTCGGGGCAGGGCACCATGAGTCGGGGCAGAAAATCGGGTAGCAAGAACAAAAATCGCAAAAGCGGGGGCANCATNAANGGCAGCAGTTCGAGCGGTAACGGTACCAGTAGCAATGGTTCGGGAAGTAGTAGTTCGAACAATCGGAATGGCAATCAGTAGGCGAAGTTAATCTCCGCTGTTACCCGGAAGGGGAAAACCGTCAGCTTGTCTTTGAACAGGGCTGACGGTTTTTTTATTGTCGACCTTTTTAGCAGTTACCACCCCATCAACTTCCCGTAGTATGGACGATCTGTACGGACCAGAGGCCACCATTCGGCGCAATTATCGTTTGCCGTTTTGGTGCGACTGCTCCGACAGTCCAGTCATTTGTCTGACATCACTTTGGTGAGGACTAGGCAGCAAAGAGATGACACTTTGGCAAGCGGATTGACTCACTAACCATTTTCCTGTAGCCAGGACCATTGCCTTACTTTCGAACTGGACTTGCAGTCCCCGGGGGGCAGGGGTAGTTGACTTCGGGTAACCTATCCCTGTCACTAAATGGCATCAACCCATACGATTGATTACTGGCAACCCTTCACCAAAGCCGAACAAACGTCGCAATGGGTAAGCGGGCTGCAGGATCATTTGAAACAGGCAACCAACGTCCAGGATGTTCCCTGGCAGTTTGGCAGGGGTCAGCTACAAACCAGCCTGACACCCAACTCGTTCTGGATCATGTACACGTTTGCGACAGCGGGAAAACTGGCGATACGCACCTGTTTCGATCCGCAAACGATTCATTCCGTCAAGCTGCATAAGAAAACCGAAACCACGGCTGACTACCACATCGACGGTTCACTGGGGCTTTTTCAGGTCAACCTCGAACTGTGCGTTGACGAACCGATGGTGCTGCGGTATACGACGTCGCTGAAGCCGCAGCAGGATTTTACAGTCCAGGCGTTTCCGCGGGATGTGTATGTGCTCGATGAAGACTTCGATCCAACCACCACGGAGGGCATGCTTTACGTCACCCAGAATGGCCCGACGTCCGGACTGGCCTATCTATCGGTAACCAAACCGGTTGAAGGGACGGCATTTTACTTTCAAAACCTGACGGCCCTCAATGACTACTGCCAGACGACGCATACCGACCCATCGGGTAGCGTAACGGCCCAGTGGCCCGAGATCGGATTTGCCCTGCCAACGGCCGAACAGCCCCTCAAAGCAGGCAAAGAAGTGGTGATTTCGGATGCGTTTCTGTATCTGAGTGAAACCATACCAGCCAGTGAGTTTGAAGCCGCTGACCAGTTTCTGGACGCTATGGCCTGCATTTACAAACGGTTGCCCAGGCCGGATACCGACTATTTTGACTGGCCAAAAGCCGCTGAACGTACCGTGCAGGCGTTGACCGAATCACCCGATTGTGGTCGGCGTATCAAAAACCGGTTCTACCTCAACGCCTACGTTGGCGCCACCCAGAAGCCACCCGAAAGCATGGTTCAACTGGCTATTCTGGTACCACTCTGGGAGTATCAGATGTGGCTGGAAAAGCCCGTACCCTTAGTCGACCAGTTGCAAAAAAATATCCCGACCTTCTTCGACGACAGGAAATCAACGCTTGTGCGGTGGTTGCCGGGAGAAAAATTTGCCGAAGGAGAGAACAGCGAAGAAGAGGATCATAACAAAGTTGATTCCTGGTATCTGCTGCATACGCTCATGAACCTGGGCCGCCTGGCCGAAAAAGGAAATGCCGACGCCAAAGACCTACTGTTCGGCTCACTGGAATTTGTGATTGGAGCGGCTCATGAATTTGGCTATAACTGGCCAGTTTTTTACGACAGCCGGACCCTGGCCATCATCAAGGCCGAAACAAGCGAAGGACAAGGGGGAGAGATCGACGTAGCAGGCTTGTATACGCACGTCATGATTCAGGCCTACGAAGCCACCAAAGATCCGCGCTACCTGGACGAAGCGAAACGCTCGGCCGAACGACTCCGGGGAAAAGGCTTTGAACTGCTTTACCAATCGAACATTACCGTTATGAGCGCCCTGTCGCTGGCTAAGCTCTGGAAAATTACCGGCAACCGCCTGTATTTCGACATGAGTCGGCTGAGCATTGCCAACGTGATTGCCCGGATGTGGATCTGGGAATGCAGTTTCGGGGCTGGTCAGTTGCGCAGTACGTTCATGGGCGTAGCTCCGCTTAAGGACGCCGAATATTTGGCCGCTTATGAAGAAGCCGAAATAATGGCTACCATGCTCAACTACCTGAAGGAAGTGGGCACGGATGTTCCCGAGCCAATTCGGGTGTTGTTTTCCGAATTCACCCGGTATCTGCTGCATCGTGGCCGGTATTATTTTCCGACCGAACTGCCACCGGATATGCTCAGCCAGGAACCCCGCGAAGGCCATATCACTCCCGATTTACCCATTCCGCTGGAAGACATTTCGACGGGCTGGAAGCAGGCGGGTACTGTAGGGCAGGAAGTCTACGGGGGTGCCCTGGCCTACATCCTCGCTACGTATGCCTATAAGCGGTTTGAAAACGTACCGGTAATTATTTACTGCGATTACCCCATCTACCAGGCAGAATACCAGCGTACGGATAAAGACAGTGGCTACGCCATTTTTCGGCTGACTGGTACTGCCGATTATAACTGCCGGGTGCGCTTACTGACGAAAGGACGGCAGCTATCCAATGTGCAACTGATGGATGAAGATGATGATTCCGGAAAGCCGTTCAAACCCATTGAGCAGGATAAACACTATCAGGAATACCGGGTGCCGGGGAACCTCCGGCTGCGGGTAGAGTGGTCGAAATAAAGAATAGTAAACAGCCGCTAATCAATCAAACAACAACGAAATGGAACAACCAAACCCACACACAGCGGTCGAGTCACTGACCGACAAACGAATTCTGATTACCGGCGGCACCACCGGTATTGGCAGGGCTGTTGCGCTATTGCTGAGTTCATACGGAGCCAACATTGTTACGTTCGGACGGCATCAGGAACAACTGGATGAGGTGCTCGCGGCCATCCGGCAAATGGGTAGCCGGGCGGAGGGAATCGTGGCCGACAGCGCCAGCGCGGATGATATTCATCGGGTGTTTCAACTGGTTGACCAAACGCTGGGCGGGCTGGATATACTGATCAATTGTGCCGCCTTAAGTGGCGAGTCGATTGACGAAATGGCCGATTCAGACTGGCGCTACGTGATCGAAACCAATCTGATCGGCTATCTGGCAACAACCAAAGAAGCGCTGAACCGAATGAAGCCCCAACAGCACGGCCATATTGTGCTGGTTGGTTCGATGAGTGCCGACGTTCGGGAAGCAGGCAGTTCGGTCTACGTAGCGACAAAATCGGCCATTCAGGGATTTGCCGAAAGCTTACGGAAAGAAATCAATCAGCAGGGAATTAAAATTAGCCTGGTCGAGCCGGGCGCTGTGGGATCGGATATGCAGAAAACCACGCCCGAGAAAGAACAGGAGCGGCAGCAGAAAGGCGACATGCTACGTGCCGAAGATATTGCTGTTTGTGTGCATTATATCCTGACTCAGCCAAAACGTTGCGATGTCGTTTCAGTACAGATACGTCCTCATTTACAACTCATTTAATCGGTAGGGACATGGCTTTTTCGGTCGATCAACTCATTTTTTCGCCCAATGATATTGACCTGAGTTATTCTCCGATACGCCAGTCCATTCAGGTCGATACGTATGTACTGGGCGCTTTTAATCCGGGTTTGGCCCGGCTGCCCAACGGCAATCTACTCATCATGATCCGGGTAGCCGAGGCACTTAATCAGCCCATTATTGGCAATACTATTCATGCCATTCGCTGGGATGCCGAAGCGGGTTATCAGCTCGACACGTATCCACTCAACAGCGTGAATGCGGCTGATCCCCGCAAATTCCAATTGCTTGGAAACCCGTATAAAGTGATGGCACTCACCTCCCTGTCGTGGCTGCTGCCGGTAGAACTATCGCCCGATGGCACCAGCGTGGTTCAGATTCATTACGACAAAATTATTGCCCCCCAGCGAACCTATCAAGAGTACGGGGTTGAAGATGCGCGGATCAGCAAGATTAACGATACGTATTACATGACAACCTGTTCGGTAAGTTCAGAGCGTCACTCCACTACGTTGTACACCTCAACCGATGGACTCAGTTACGAACTTCAGGGGATCATTCTGGATCATCAGAACAAGGATATGGTGTTTTTTGAGGGCAAAGTCGATGGGAAGTTTTTTGCCCTCACCCGGCCCCTCGGCGATTTGTATTTTGCCACCCGTCCGGCCAGTCAATACTATCCAGGAACAACAATCAATGTAGCTCAGTCGCCGGATGGGCTGCACTGGAAGCCACTCGATGAGCCGTTCATTCGTGCCCGCAAGGGGTCGGCCTCCACCATGAAACTGGGTGGAGGTACGCAACCGATCCTGACCGATCAGGGCTGGCTGATGCTCTATCACGGCGTAGAATTGCAGGGAGTCGTCGGCATTTACCGTACGTTCTGGGCGTTGCTGGATGCACAGAACCCCACCCGGATTCTGCATCTGGAGGATACTAAACCGGTGCTCGAAGCGAATCCGGCGCTGACCGAACCCATCAGCCATCAACTGTATCTGACCGACGTGGTTTTCACCACTGGTCTGGTCGATGCGGGTGAGTACTACGTGGTTGCTTCCGGGGAATGCGATCTGGCCTGCCGGATTACCCATATTCCCAAAACCGTCTTCGCTCCGGGGACTGACTAGTCGGAGCACTTTTCAGAATACCCCCGACTTTAGCAACGTAATGTTGATAAGCAGCCCAGAATATGGAGCACTACGAAATTGCTTCTTATGGAACAGCCCGCACGCTGGCTCAGCAAGCGGGTCAAAGTCAGATCGCCGATTTGCTGGAACAAACCCTGGAAGAAGAAAAACAAACCGATGAGAAGCTAACCACTATTGCAACCAGTTCTATAAACCAGAAAGCGGCTCAATCGTAAAGATAATGTGATGAGTAGTGGCAGGTAGTCGCTGTTTAATAAAAATCAGCCAAGCAGCTTTCCGGTTTGGTTGCCATCGGCACGAATAACCAACTGCCTTCTGTGTGAGCACCCGCATCGCTTTACGATACGGGCGCTTTTTTACTGGTGCGGCACCGTTTTAACATTGGTTTAAGCGTAACGATTTGTTGCCGGGTACGCGTTGGATTCAGTTTTTTACCACGCTAATGGCGGTTGAGGGCGCGTCTGCATCAACAATCTTTTCCTTACCCGCTGGTATAGACTGCTGCTGTTTTTTAGTAACAGTCTATACCATTTACGGCCAATACTCCATTCCCTCACAGGTCAATCAATTCTTAAACTGACCTCACTCTTCAGGAGGTTAGTGCATAAAGCGCATCCTTGATTAGCCGCTCATGCGGCATAAGGCTGCATAGATCCTCTTAAACATAAATCAGGGAATGGAAACAGCACTAAATGTGCTTTACGGCACTATCGGGGTCATCATTGGAGCAATACTATTGACGTACCTAACGCAGGGAACAAACCAGTCAGATGCGTTTGCAACCGGTTAAAAAAAAGAAAAGTAAGCAAAAACGGCTGATCAATTCATCGATTCCATCTGGTAAGGAGTCTCCATCCAGCGTATAGACAACCGCATCGACACAACAGGGAATAGTACACAAATTCTATCAGGGCACTTTATGGGGCAACTGTAGTCTGCCTCACCTGCATCAACCTTTCATAAACTTATATAACCCCATGGTACTTACAGGCGTATTCGTTATTGCTGCCATTTTTATTGGCTGGCTGACTACGGGCTATGGCAACCTGCGAGCAGGTAATGTCAAACACCGAATTGATGACCTCAGCACTGGCACCGCTGGTGATGATGCCGCTCATACTGAACATGATCCGCAAAGTAAATGGCAGAAGTATATCTTTTCCGAAGATCATAAAACCATTGCCAAACAATACCTGATTACGGGCATTTTCTGGGCGGTTGTTGGCATTAGTTTTTCCGTCATGTTTCGGCTTCAGCTAGGCTTTCCGGGTATGAAGCTTGAGTTTCTTCGCCCTATTCTGGGCGGCTGGATTAATGAGGACGGCCAACTGGATCAGGATTTTTATTTAGCACTGGTAACTATGCACGGTACCATTATGGTATTCTTTGTGCTTACAGCCGGATTGAGTGGTACGTTCTCCAACTTCCTCATTCCCTTACAGATTGGTGCCCGAGATATGGCATCGGGGTTCCTGAATATGCTCTCGTACTGGTTCTTTTTTTTAGCCAGCCTGGTTATGTTTTCGTCGCTGTTTATCCAGACCGGCCCGGCCGGCGGGGGATGGACGGCTTATCCACCCCTGAATGCCCTCCCCCAGTCGCATAGAGGCTCGGAGTTAGGAATGACCCTGTGGTTAATAAGTATGGCGCTGTTTATTGTTTCTCAGTTGCTGGGCGGCATTAACTACATTACAACGGTAATTAACCTGCGCACGCGCGGGATGTCGTTTAATAAGCTTCCGCTTACCATCTGGGGCTTTTTCCTGACGGCCATTCTGGGCTTAATTGCCTTTCCAGTTCTTTTATCGGCGGCTTTGCTACTCATCTTCGACCGAAGTTTCGGAACAAGTTTTTATCTTTCTGAGATTTATATCAAAGGCGAAGCATTACCGAATATTGGTGGTAGTCCTATTCTGTACCAGCATTTATTCTGGTTTCTGGGCCATCCCGAGGTCTATATTGTAATTCTGCCTGCCTTTGGGATTACCTCCGAAATTATGGCCACCAATACCCGCAAACCCATTTTTGGCTATCGGGCCATGATTGCGTCCATGATTGGCATTGCCTTTTTATCCTTCGTTGTCTGGGCGCATCACATGTTCGTATCCGGGCTTAACCCGTTTTTAGGGTCAGTCTTCATGTTCCTGACGCTGATCATTGCCGTTCCCTCAGCGGTGAAAGTCTTCAACTACATTACAACCCTATGGCACGGTAATATCCGGTTTACGCCCGCCATGCTGTTCGCCATTGGGTTTGTGTCTTTCTTTATTTCGGGGGGCTTAACGGGCATCATTCTGGGTAATTCTGCCCTGGATATTCAGCTACACGATACATATTTTGTGGTGGCCCACTTCCACCTGGTCATGGGTGCGGCTTCGGCGTTTGGCTTGCTGGCCGGAACGTATCACTGGTTTCCGAAGATGTTTGGCCGGATGATGAATGACAGGCTGGGTTATGTTCATTTCTGGCTCACGTTTACGGGTATTTATCTGGTCTTCTTCCCCATGCATTACATTGGCATTGCCGGTTTCCCGCGTCGCTATTACGCCTTTACGAGCTACGATTTTACCAAGAATATTTTCGCGGACATGAACGCGTTCATTAGCGTAGCGGCTATTATCACCTTCACGGCTCAGTGGATTTTCATCTGGAACTTTGTGTACAGTATCTTCAAGGGGCGGAGGGCTACGCAAAATCCCTGGCTGTCGAACACGCTGGAATGGACAGCTCCCATTCATCCCGGACATGGCAACTGGCCAGGTAAAATTCCGGCAGTTTACCGCTGGCCGTATGATTATAGCAAGCCGGGCGCCAGAGAGGACTTTATTCCACAGAACGTTCCGTACTCACAAACGCCCGAGTCTAACCTACCGAATGAAAATGAGCAGATTCCGTTGGAAAAAGCAATTGAAGCGCAGAATCTCAACGATCAGTTTGCCCAACCACACTAATACGTACACGAGTTAATTACCTCCTCTGGTATGGATTCTTCGTTCAATTCTATTTTAGCCGATTGTTACTTGCTCGGGATTGACCCCGAAGAAAAATCGGCTACCGAGCTGGAGTTGTTGTACTGGAAAGCTATGTATCTGCATCTAGCCACGCATATTGAGCAGATGCAGGCGGCCTATGAACGTGTGCTGCTGGGGGAATGTAACACGTTAGCAGAGGCCAGCCAATATGAACAGGATGTTGCTTTGCTAACCGATCAATTTTTATGCAGGCGACCTTTTAATCTGCTTGAATCTATGCGAAGGAACCAACAGACACACTATTCATAGGCAAGCTCGCCCGTGTCGTATTCACGATACCAGGACTGGTTCGCTCGGTGCTCATATCAACTGAATACTATAAGCAACAAACCCGATTAGTGGTAAGCCTCCCTGGTTTTTGTAAACCAGGGAGGAGTATGGTTAACGTAGGCTTTACCGTTAGTGATGTTCTCGCTTTGTTAGGGCGGGCAACTGAACCGCATCACCGGTTTGCCAGGCATTAGCACCGGGCAGGACTGGGCGTGCGATAATGTCGGCCCGATTCTTTCTATTTTCGGCAGTTGACAAGCCAAACCGATGGTCGCGGGCTTGTTCCAAATCCTTGTGGAGCTGACCGTCCTGGGTGAAGCCCATCATTAAAGCCGGACTCCCATAGGGAAGTGTCAAATCCTGATCGGTATGCCAGGTATGCCAGGTTTTTCCGTAGGTGTTTACAATGGTTTCCATTAGCTCATGTTCCGCCACCTCTGGCAGTCCGGGGCCCACCAGGGTGCCACTTTTTACCTCGTATTGATGACTGTGCCAAAGCTTTTTTTCATCGGATGGCAGGGTCTTGAATAGCTTCTCGGAAACAATGTATTCCACACCCATAAGTTTGGCACTATCGCCATTGCCATCAAAGATAACGCACTGGGTAAGGTCTTCATTCAGCTTGGCGCAGTAGTGATGCGCTTCCATCTGGCTCTCCATGTGACCGTTATAAAAATGAAAGCCATCCAGATACGTTTCCAGTTTATCGACTGGCTTTTTTGCCTGAAGAGCAGCAGCTCCAGCCTCAAGTACGTTTGTTTTGGCTGTTTTGGCCCGGCCAGGTGAAGTTACGTTGGATGGCGTATTACCCCCTCCACAAGCCAGCATCACCAGACCCAGGCAGGCACCTATCAATATGTGTTTCATTGCAGGAGATTAGTGCTAAGGTTGCTAAAGATTCATTAATACAATTTTGGAATCAGGGATTGTTTTTACCAAAACCTGATCACCTATAGCGTTTATGGGGCTGTTGAACTCCGTTAGATCGTTGGTGAGCCGCCGGTCACCTGAACGGTACTCCCCGTCATATAACTGGAATCGCTGGAGGCCAGTAGGACATAAACAGGAGCCAGTTCGGCAAGCTGCCCGGCCCGTTTGAGGGGCACATTCTGGCCAAAGGTTTTTACTTTTTCGGGCTCCATCGTTGAGGGGATAAGCGGAGTCCAGATCGGGCCTGGTTGGCTCCGGACCATTCCCTTAAACGGCCTATGCCTGGAGAAGGGCTCAAATCCTCACTTTTAAAACCCGTCTTATTCCCTTTCTGCCAAACAGGAGTTATGCATGACAATAAAGACGTACTGAAGTTCAAAACGACTATCACAATGAACCCACATAAAAAGTATTACAGCCCGAATCAGACGGATGCTGCGACAGCCGCCAGTTTGACTCACGAAGCCAGTGCCGAAGAACACACCATCGATGTACCACAGGGTACCGCTGCCATGAGCGATGACGATAACCTGACTGCTGCAGAGAACGTAATGCGTGCGCAGGGGTGATGAAAGACTACCTGACGACGATTCCACCATCCTGGGCGCTGGTGGTTTAGCCGGTGGCCTGTCGGGAGATGGGGAGCGGACAGATGAATACGATGCCGCCGTAATGGAATTGGATGATTAAGTAGTATAGCCAGGGCCTGACCAACCCAGTCGGACACTGGCTATACGCAAACCGGCAGCCAGTCTTATGCATCGTCGTCTAGTTCAACACCCGACTCCATGGCGGCTGCTTCATCGTTGGTGGTTGCTGAATCGAATTCGGTTGAATCGTAATCCGTTTGATCCAGTGTTGTTTCCTGAGGTTCCTGATTTTCCATAGTCTTCCCGTGTTTTAAGAATTGTTCACACGCAGAACCCCGGCTCCGGCGTAAAGTTGCCTTCGGCCGATGAAAAGGCCCACTTTGTAAGGTAATGGCGTATGCATGAAGTTAGGCAGCGGCCAGTCGGAATACCTCTTTTGTTGACTTGCTTTAGTATGAATAACAATCGGTTAATCCTTATTTCCTATCGGCTACCCTTTTCGTTCAAGACCGAAAACCGGGTAACATCCGTCAAACCATCGGCGGGCGGACTGGTCACTGCCGTCAAATCGCTGGACTTCCCGGCTTCGGCTCCGAAACCCGTCTGGATCGGCTGTGCCGATTTCTCCCAGCATGTCTGGGAAAAGCATAAGCATCTGGTCAATGATGATTTTGAGTATGTACCCGTCTTTTTAGACAAGGCCACCAACAAGGGGTTTTACAATGGGTTTGCCAACTCGGTGCTCTGGCCGCTTTTTCATTATTTCCCTTCGTACGTTGACTACCACAACGAATACCTGACGGCCTACAAAGCGGCCAATCAGGCCGTTTGCGATAAAGTGATTGACCTTCTGCAACCCGATGATCTGGTCTGGGTGCATGATTATCACTTCCTGCCCCTGCCCATGCTGATTCGCCAGAAGAAGCCCTCGGCCACCATAGGTTTCTTTCTGCACATACCTTTTCCGTCCTATGAACTCCTTCGCCTGCTGCCGGAAAAATGCCGGAATTACCTGCTGAACGGGCTGCTGGGCGCTAACCTGGTTGGGTTTCACACCACCGACTATCGGGTTCATTTTCTGCAATCGGTCCAGTTGGGCCTGGGTTTATCCCATCGCCTAGGAACCATAGCAACTGATCAGACGAAGGTTCAAACGGGGGCCTTCCCGATTGGCATCAGTTACAGCTTGTTTCATGATGCCTTCGCGGAGGAAGAGGTGGTGCTGGAGCGGCTGGAGCTAAAGCGTTCGTATCCGGATAAAATCATCTTTTCGGTCGACCGCTTAGACTATACCAAGGGGGTTATGCAACGGCTGGACGCGCTGGAAGTGCTGCTCCGGAAACATTCCGAATGGGTAGAGAAACTGGTCTTCATTCTGGTGGTGGTTCCTTCACGCGATCAGATTCAACCGTATGGGGAACGCAAACAAATGATCGAGCAGGCCGTAGGCCGGATAAACGGGCTGTTTGGTACGTTGACCTGGCTACCCATTGTGTACCGCTACTCGGACGTAACGTTTTCCCAGTTAGTCGCCCTTTATTCGGCCTGTGATGTGGCGTTGATTACGCCCCTCCGCGACGGCATGAACCTGGTTGCCAAGGAGTTTGTAGCTTCCCGGCAGGACCAGCAGGGCGTTCTTATCCTGAGTGAACTGACGGGCGCGGCCAGGGAACTGGGAGAAGCCCTGATGGTCAATCCACTCGATGAATACGAGGTTGCCGATCAGTTGCTAAACGCCCTGACGATGGCACCCGACGAGCAACGGCAACGTATGGTCACGATGCAGGAGCGAGTTGCCGGTTATGATGTGAAGCAGTGGGCGAATGACTTCATCGACGCGTTGCTTACGACGCAGCCCGACGAGCAAACGGGTCAGGCGGTTGCCCTGGAAGATGATGCGAAACAAACCATGCTGGACCAGTATGCCCGGGCCAGGTCTCGGTTAATCATCCTGGATTACGATGGAACGCTGGTTCAGTTTACGACGGACCCGGCACTGGCCAGTCCAACGCCTGCTGTAATCAACTGGTTGAGTGAGTTGGCCGCCGATCCTAAAAATAAGGTGTTGGTTATCAGTGGCCGACCGGAGCAGACCCTGGAGAAATGGCTGGGCCATCTGCCCATTGACCTCGTCGCTGAACACGGGGCATCCAGCAAACAGGACGGTGCCTGGACTCGAAACGGGGAATCAAACGGGGTCTGGAAAGAAGCACTACGTCCGCTGCTGACCGATTTCGTCAGCCGATGTAACGGTTCCTTCATCGAAGAAAAAGAAACCTCTCTGGCCTGGCATTACCGGGGAGCGAGCGAGCGAATGGGATTTGAGCGGTCCCGCGAGCTTATCGATCTGCTGGAGCATCTGCTGCCCAACAAACTACGATTACTGGACGGCCAGAAAGTCGTTGAAGTAAAACGCATCGACACTGATAAAGGAAAAATAGCCTGTCAGTGGGCAGCAACTCAACCGTATGACGTTGTTCTGGTCATGGGCGACGACCAGACCGACGAAGATATGTTCTCCGCGTTAGGGACGATTACCCCTTATACCATCAAAATAGGGCCGCAGCCTACCCAGGCTCGCTACCGACTTAACGATGTAGCGCAGGTACTATCCCTTTTAGAAGAATTCGTTGCTCCTGTAGACCCTGTGTGTCCTATTGATCTGGCCTAAGTTGATACGTCCAGCCATGTATCAAATGGCATACCTTCTTTTTCAGTCCTGTACTTTTTAGTAGCCAGCTATGCCGAAAAAAGAACCCCGAATAAGCTGTTTTGTAGAAGCTCGATGTTCGTTAGGCGAAGGCCCCGCCTGGGATACAGATCGAAATGGTCTGTGGTGGGTCGATATTATCGGGCAGCGGGTCTACTTCGCGGAAGCCAGGGGCTATCCAGTCCGGTACTGGACCGTGCCCGAACCCATTGGCTTCGTCTTACCGAGTATCGATGGCCAGCTCTGGGCCGGTTTAAAATCGGGTTTGCATCTGGCAGACATAACCAACTCACCGGCGTTTTCCATTCAGCGGTTGAACTGCATTGATGCCGACCAACCGTCTATTCGATTTAACGACGCCACACTGGACGCAGCCGGGAATCTGTATGCGACCACGATGGACATGAAAACACAGGAGCCCCTGGGTACGATCATCCGGTATGCGTTTAACGCCGATGGTCAACTCTTATCCGAGGTCGTTCTGGCCAATAACTTTATGGTTGCCAACGGCCCGGCTGTTTCTCCCGATGGCCAGACACTGTATATACTGGAAAGTAGTGGTCATCCAGGCCGATCAAAAGGCGTTTGGCGGGCATCTATCGGGGAGGATGGCCTACTGGAAAAGGAAACATTGTGGCTTGACTGGCCTTATGAGGGTTCACCAGACGGGGGGACTACAGATTCGGCGGGTAATCTGTGGCTGGGCCATTACGGTGGAGATACCATTCGCCAGTATTCAACCGAAGGCCAGTTGCTACAGTCGATTCAACTTCCGGTCGTCAACCCAACCAAGCTAGCCATTCATCCGGATGGCACCCTCTTCGTTACCAGCGCCCGGGAGGGAGCCACCGACCAGCAACTGAGCGCTTACCCCTTAACGGGCAGTGTTCTGAGGGTACAGATTGATTAGGGCGTGTTGACAATCATGCTAACAAAATAAAAGCCGAAGCTAAATAAACAAACCCGGCAAAGCTCAAAGCCGCTTTCTCATAGCGAGTAGCGACCCGCCTGTATTGCTTGAGTTTATCGAAAAGCCGTTCCACCGCTCGGGCGGCCCGTTTGTTACGGTCCGTGTCCAAGTTTTCGGTAATTTACCGTTCAACAAGGCGATTCTTTTTGGAAGGAATGACGACTTCCGTATCGGCCTGCTCTAACCACTCTATCAATTCATTAGCATCATAGCCCCGGTCAGCCAAGACGCATCCATCTCACAACTCGCCAACAAGCTTTCAGCCTGTCAACACAAATCAGGACGGGTCAATGCTGAAACCGTTCATTTAAACGTCCGAATGATATCAGGGCAAGACACAATTGAAACAGGCTTTTTTTCTTTAAGTCAATTAGCTTAAAACCTTTCTGGTTTCAGTATGGCTTCTGTCCGATTGGGCGTTATCCTTATATGGGACTCTTTAGTTTTTTGACCAGTGACATTGCCATTGACCTGGGTACGGCCAATACATTGATTATGCACAACGGCCGCATCTTAGTGGATGAGCCCTCCGTTATTGCCATCGACAAACGAACCGGTAAGGTTCTAGCCATCGGCCATCAAGCCATGCAAATGCATGGGAAGACCAATGAGCACATCAAAACCATTCGCCCCCTGAAAGATGGGGTGATCGCCGACTTTACAGCCGCTGAATTAATGATCCGGGGCTTGGTGAAACTGCTCCCCCTAGGAAACAAACTGTTCACAGCCTCCCACCGGATGGTAGTCTGCATTCCATCGGGCATTACAGAGGTGGAGAAACGAGCCGTCAAGGATTCGTGCGAACATGCCGGGGCCAAAGAAGTTTATATGGTCTACGAACCCCTAGCTGCCGCCATGGGCATTGGCATTGACATTACTCAGCCTACGGGCATAATGATTATTGACATCGGTGGGGGCACCACCGAAATTGCCGTCATTGCCTTATCGGGCATCGTCTGTGAACAATCCATCCGCATTGCGGGGGACGTCTTTACCCGTGACATCGTCGATTATATGCGTCGGGAACACAATCTGCTGATCGGTGAGCGGTCGGGGGAAGAAATAAAAATGCACATCGGTTCGGCTTTACCTGAGTTGCGCAGCCCCCCGGCGGATTATGAGATTCGGGGTCGTGATCTGATGACAGGCATCCCCAAAGAAATTAAGGTAACGTATGGGGAAATCGCCTATTGCCTCGACCGATCGATTGCCAAGATTGAGGAAGCCACCCTGAAAGTACTGGAAATGGCGCCCCCCGAATTATCGGCCGATATTTACACCAATGGTATCCACCTGACGGGTGGTGGAGCACTGTTACATGGGTTGGGTGAGCGCTTAGCCGCTAAAACCCAATTGCCGGTTCAAGTTGCCGATGACCCCCTTCGCGCCGTCGTTAAAGGTACGGGGGAGTTCATCAAGGATATGGCCAGGTACGAGTCAGTCCTGATTCGCTAAGCCAGAGCTAAAGGGGTTGATGACCCTGGGAAGTGGGGACATTTTATCCACCCGTTTTAGCAGTCCCATGTCTCTTGGGTACGTTTAGATAAAGTAACGCTTACCAGGGCTAATCCATTGGGGAAGCGCTAATGCTGCCAAATACTATCGCTCACGGCCATCGTTCATTAAAACGTACCAGTTAGCCTTAGGGTAGGGTTCACGAAGTTTATATCTTCTTTTCCATTTAACCCAATTGAGAACGGGCATGAGTGACCGTTGCGTACTTAATCTCGGTTTCCAGCCGCTTTTGCTCAGTCCTGTGCTGCCAGATAGGCCATCTCACCCAACCTCACATTCAGAACGCCAGCAGCAGTGCCGTCATGAACAGAAATCAGCTGCGCAGATAAAAGGGGTGATGTACACGCACCCGAATAGACAGGCTCGCCGATGACCACCTGCCGTCGGCAGCTTGCCACAGATAGCCATTGGCATCCTGAGCAATGGATTGTATATCATCAAATCTAGTCCGTTCCGCTCTTTTGTATAGGAGGTGAATTTCAGGCCATCAAATCGGTTAAGGCCGAATTTCGTGCCAAACCACATGAAACCCTGCCGATCCTGAAAAATGGCGTTCACCTCCCGGTGCGATAAGCCCTGCTCGGGTCCATAGTGTTGCACAGATCGCTTACCGTCTACTCTTCTCCGGGGTAAACAGGTTCAGATTCCACTCGTCGTACCAGTGAAGCTCCATTTTACCATCCTGGGTAATGGTGATGGGCAGGAACACGTACTGCGAATCCGGGTGACCGCCCCCATTCCATCGGTCACCCATGTAGAGGTAAGCGTTTGTGTACCCTGGAATTTTAAAAATATAGCACGGCTGAGAATTGAACGAGTTGTTTCCGGCATCACCCACGAACGGACTGCCATGGCTGGTGTAGGGGCCCATGATGTTTGAGGACGTGTAGTACGTAGCCGGGTTAGGTGTCCAGCCACTACATCCGCTCGTGAGCAGGTAATAAACACCATTTTTCTTCAAAATGCCGGGCCCCTCGCAGTGGGCTTCTATATCGGTGTCCTGGGTAGTGGTGCTCAGGTAATCATCCGATAAGGCCACCATCCGAATGGTGCGGTTGACATGATCGGCCGCATAGCCAATGTAAACTTTTTGCGTTTCAGGGTCCGTGTACATTCCAATATCCCGCGATTCATGCCCGTTGGGCCGGTAATGATGTTGCACAACAAACGGCCCGGTGGGTTTGTCGCTGACGGCCACACCCAGTTCCGCAATAGTATAGCGGTTGCCGTCGTAATGAAACCACATCACATACCGGTGCTTTACGGCGTCATAGATCACTTTGGGCCGTTCAAACGTTTCAATCGTATCTTTTGTCAATACTACGCCCTCGTTCTTCCAGTTGTAAAGATCTTTCGACGAATAACAGGATGCCCCCCGCGGTTCTCCCCGGTGTTCTCCGTACCAGTAGAAGGTTTTTAGGGAATCAATGTAAATAATATTGCCCCCATGACAGTCGATTGGAAGGCCATCATCGGCTAGCCACACGGCACCGGGCTTAAACGAGATGTGCTGCATTGGCTTCTGGGCAAAAGCGGGCAACCCGAGTGTAAATACACACCCGCTAATCAGCAAAACTTTACCAATTAGCCGCCCGGCAAAACAGACAATTCTCGTTTTCATAGTAGTCGACGTTAGTAGGTTTATGCAAAAGTAACACACTGTAACGGATGGTACTGCGCATATTTCTATTCCCGCTACGCGGGCCGTACCACCACCGTGACGGGTGATCAGAGCGTGCCCACGGTCAGCATCTCAGCCAACCCCAGCCTCACTATTACCCAGGGAGAAACCACCACCCTAACGGCTAACGCCAGTGGCGGCACTCCGCCCTTTGGCTTCGGCTGGTCAACCGGGGCTTCTTCCAGCACCATTACGGCCAGTGCCGATAGGCCTTACTCGGTCACGGTGACGGGAGCTAACGGCTGCTCGGCTACGGCCAGTGTGACGGTGAGTGTTATCCAGCCCAGCGGTCCTTTCGCCATCAAGGGGGTCACCACGGTGAGTTGTTCGCCCACCCTGCCAAACCGCTTCAGCGTCAACTTCACCCCCCGCCCACGAGTCCCTTTGCCATCACGGGGGTGACCACTATCAGTTGTACACCAGCTGGGGACCGGATCAGTCTGATTTTTTCGCCCGGCTACGGGGGGAGAACGGGCAGTCGATTGCCTTCGAGGTGGTCAATGAATCAATACCCACCATCGCGCCGGGCCCCTACGCACTGACGCTGGGCGATGGCCTGCAGGATGATGAGTTCAACACCAGTTCCTTCGTTAAATTTCCACCGGGCGAGTTGCGCTTCGATGGTGTAAACAAACTCATAGCATTCCTGTCATCGCCTTTTACTCTTCCTCTTTTTGAAAATCTCCGGAACAACTCCGGGGATTTTTTTGCCGACCCTGACAGACTATTATACCCTGATGAAGCGGAATGCCGATAGCCAGTAGGCATACTGTTTTTTTGTCTTCAGAATAAATGGCAGTATATCCGCGTAGATTCAATTGATGGTAAGGCAGTTGGCAAGGATTAAAGGACGAAAATGGTGCCCTGATTGATAGTAAAGAATTGAAATACTGATGGCTCGAAGCCGTATAATTTTTAACACGGATACTGTATCTGGCAGGAAAGGGAGTAGCCTGGAATTACTACGTACTTTTAGCTATCAGAGAGTACGTCTTCCTATTATACTGTACTATATTTATGAAACATTTTTTGACTGGGGTTGCCACGGGCCTGGCCATTGGTTACCTGATCGCTCCCCACTCGGGAAAGAATACCCGAAACCAACTGGCCACAGCCGCCAGTAACCAGAAAAAGGAACTGGAAGAACAATGGCTGCGGATTGAAAGCCAATGGGGAAAAACCGGTGAGCAGGTAAAACAGCTGATAGACACCATAAAGTCGTTTGCCCCCTGATTCAGTACAGCAAGGCCTGAATGCCGGCGGCCGGCGTACCGGTAGGTAATGAATTGATCCCTATGCCAATAACCATGCAGAAATCACTACACATAATAGCGTTACTCGTGCTGACCGTTCCGTTGGCACTGGCCCAAAAATCAGCCTCCCGCCAAGAGTGGGTCCGTATTTTCAACGGAAAAGACCTCAGCGGCTGGGATATCAAAATTGCCGGACTACCACTCAATGACAATTATAAAAACACCGTTCGGGTCGAGGATGGGATGATGCGCATTGCCTATGACCAGTACAAAACCTTCGATGGTAAATACGGCCACATCTACTACAAAAAGCCGTTCTCCTATTACCGGGTGCGTTTTATGTACCGGTTTGTAGGGGAGCAGACCCCCGGTGGTGACAGCTGGAATGTACGGAATAGTGGCATAATGGTCCATTCGCAGTCGGCGCAGAGCCTGTCGTTGGATCAAACTTTTCCGGTATCACTCGAACTCCAGTTGCTGGGTGGGTTGGGCAAAGGGCCGCGCCACACGGGCAACGTGTGCACCCCCGGCACCCAGGTCCACATGAACAACAAACTCCAGGAAGCGCACTGCATCGACTCCGACTCGAAAACCTACGACGGCGACCAGTGGATAACGGCCGAAGCTATTGTGCTGGGTGATTCTATTGTACACCACGTGGTTAATGGGGATACCGTCCTGACGTTCGAGCGTCCGCAGGTGGGCGGAGGGTTTACCGCCCCCGACAACTGGCAGTCCGGGCATTTCAGCGACGAAGCCGCCAAATACTGGATTAGCCGCGCCAACACGCCCCTCGGCGAAGGCTATATTGCGTTGCAGGCCGAGAGCCACCCCATCGATTTTAAAAACGTGGAAGTGCTCGACCTGAAAGGGTGCACGGACCCCAAAGCGTTGAATTACAAGTCGTACTTCGTGAAGTCCGATAATACGCAGTGCCAGTACAAAAAGCGGTAGACTCTCTGTTCGGCTCCCACATGAAGCGTATAACCAGCATTGATGTAGCGCGTGGACTGGTCATGGTCATTATGGCCCTGGACCATGTGCGCGATTTGCTGCACACACCCGCTCTCACGCAAAACCCCACGGACTTAACCACTACGACACCCGCTCTTTTTATGACCCGCTGGGTCACGCATTTGTGTGCCCCAACATTTGTGTTTTTGTCCGGAACATCGGCGTATCTATCGCTTCGGAAGCAGATGACAGCCAATCAGCCCGGTGCAGTAGGGCGGCAATTTCTGCTGAAGCGCGGGCTGGTCCTCATCCTGCTCGAACTGACCATTATCAACTTTGCTTTCTGGTTCGATATCCACTTTCAAACTATTATGCTGCAGGTGATTTACGCCATTGGGGGCGGTCTGGTGCTGCTTTCCCTACTGTCGAAGTTGCCGGTAAAGTGGGTCGGGGTTATCGGGTTGGTGATTGTGTTTGGGCATAATCTGTTGCAGGGCGTACCTGCCTTTAGCGATCCAGCCGCCCGGTTGGGTTGGTCTTTATTGTTCCGAACGGAGTTGTTTGCGGTCAGTCCCGCCTTTACCTTACTGGTAGGCTACCCGCTTGTTCCCTGGCTGGGAATAATGCTCACGGGCTTTGCCTGCGGGCGGTTGATGGAACGGCCATCCGGGGAGCGGAAATTACTGCTGCTACGCATTGGCCTGGTGGCACTAAGCTTGTTTATCCTGCTCCGCTTCCTGAATCGCTACGGCGACCCGGCTCCTTGGTCTCCGCAGAAAAACGGGCTATTCTCCCTGCTCTCCTTTATTAACCTGACAAAGTACCCGCCATCGCTGTTGTATGACCTGCTGATGCTCGGCCTGATGCTGGTATTCCTGGCCGGGATAGAGGGGGTTACCAACACCGTTACCCGCTGGCTAACGGTATACGGTACGGTGCCCATGTTTTATTACATCCTGCACTGGTACCTGGTCCATCTGTCCATGCTGGCCATGAGTTTCCTGCAGGGTTACTCGTGGGCCGACATACCAACAGGACCCCTGAATTTTGGCCGACCGGCGGGGGCTGGTATCTCTTTACCCGGCGTATATGCTGTTTGGTTCGGTCTGGTTCTGTTGCTGTATCCCGCCTGTACCTGGTATGGTCGCTACAAAGTACAGCATCCCGAAATCGGGTGGTTACGGTATGTATAGATTTTGTTGACCGGTAGCTTTTACTGCTCAATGAGCGGGCTACGGGTTCAGACCCATAAATTAGCCTGAACACCCATTTGTTTTTGGGCAATTATCTGGGTAGGTTTAGTCAGTTGACAGACCTTGAGTACTCTAGTAATCAGAGAATACAGACATTAGTATATGGTAAACCGATTTGCAAATCAGATAGCCATCGTTACGGGTGGTGCGGAAGGTATTGGGAAAGGCATTGCCCGGCGGCTGGCAACGGAGGGGGCCACGGTGGCCCTGTTCGATATTAACCACGTAGCCCTCCAGCGGACGGTAGCTACTTTTGTCGGGGAGGGATTTACCGTCACGGGCCACGTTGTCGATGTGTCGCAGGAGAGTTCAGTTGAAAAAGAAGTGCAGGCGGTTGTTGACGCAGCTGGCCGGCTGGATATTATGATCAATTCGGCGGGAATTGTTGGGCCAACCAGCACCAAAATCACGGACTATTCCGTCGCCGATTTTGACCGGATGTACCACACCAATCTGCGGGGCGCATTTCTGATGACCAAATGCGCGCTGAAAGCAATGGAGAAAAATAACTACGGGCGCATTCTGCACCTGGCCTCAATTGCCGGTAAAGAAGGAAATCCGTTCATGGCGGGTTACTCCTCCACCAAAGCAGGCGTAATCGGGCTGGTGAAGGGCATCGGAAAAGAGTATGCCGAAACGGGCATCACCATCAATGGACTGGCTCCGGCCGTTATCAATACGGCCATGAACAAGGAAACCGCCCCCGAGCAGCTGGCGTACATGACCGCTAAAATACCGATGAAGCGGTTGGGTACGGTGGAGGAGGTAGCCGCCATGGCGGCCTGGATTGTGTCTGAAGAAGCCAGCTTCACCACCGGGTTTATCTTCGATTTGTCGGGCGGACGAGCCACGTATTGAGTGGGGTAGTGGTTGAAACCCGGGCCTGAACCCAGCCGGTACTGGCCCGGCCGTTGATTCTGCCGGGGTGGTACGTCGGCTCAAAAACCGAATGGGGGCACTCCCAACCCCGAAACGGGCATTCGGCCGGTTTCTTTTTGGCTGCGTATCGGAAAGAAGTAGTTTTGTTCATAAACCAAGCATACTATGTCCAATCGTCTGACGAATTCGCAAAAATGGCAACTCGCCCTGAGCGTGTTCGTTATTTACTGGCCCATTCGTCTGTATGTCAACATAGGTGCCTGGACGCAGGCCATGATTACCCGGAGTATCCCCTTCTGGATTCTGGAAATTGTCCTGAGCGTGCTGTTTTTTTACGCCTGGATTACCGTGACGGAATGGTTGCAGCAACACTTGTTCAAACAGTTTGGCGAAGGGTTCCTAATCGAGTTTAAAATACCGGCTCAACTGGCTACGCTGGCCATTGCCAGTGCGCTGGCCGTTTGTTTCAACTTTGCTTTTTACGGCATCTGGCACGGACTGGACAGCACGCTGGAAAAACAGTTTGGTATTCGGAAAGAACAGGATATTCGTCCCCAGCAGGCCGAGCTGCCACCGGTTGTTCAGGAAGAACGGCGCAAACGGTCCGAGCAGCGTCGGCGGGTAAACAACGGGATGACCGTAATGGCCATGCTGTCTGCGTTTTATCTGGCGGCTAACCGCCGTACCTACCGGCGGCTGGAAGATGTACAGGTACAGGCGGAACGGCTGGAAAAGGAAAACGTTCAGGCCCAGTTTGCCGCGCTGAAAAGCCAGGTAAACCCGCATTTTCTGTTCAACAGTCTCAGCATTCTATCATCGCTGGTTCATGCCGATGCCGAACTGTCCGAAAAATTCATCGACCAGTTATCACGGGCCTACCGCTATATTCTGGAGCAGAAAGACAATGAGCGCGTACTGCTCAAAACCGAACTGGAGTTTATTCAGGCTTACCGGTTTTTACTCAATATACGCTTCGAGAACAAATTCGATGTGATTATCAACGTACCCGAAGTGGACCAGACGCGCTACAGCATTGCTCCGCTAACCCTCCAGTTATTAGTCGAAAATGCGGTGAAGCACAATCGGATGTCGGCCAAAGAACCGCTACAGGTGCAGATTCAACTGGAGGACGACAATCTCGTGGTGCGCAATAACCTCCAACCCCGTCCGCAATCGGAGAACTCAACGGGCGTAGGGCTGCAAAACATCATTACCCGGTATACCCTGCTCACCGAACGACGCGTTTGGGTGGGTGAAAGTGATGGCAGTTTTGTGGTAAAAGTACCGCTGCTGGTCAACGAACGCATAAGCGGCCTGCCAGTTGATGAATTTGCCTCCGAGCGGGTCGGAGCTGTACTGGGCTGAAGAATCCTCAACCAGTAAACAGATGCCTCTTTAGCACACTTCTTCCACGCTTAATCAAGTAAAACCGGGCCGCCGGTACGGAGCGAAAAGATGGCGCGGCAGAAATTTCACTCATTCGCTCTCTACTCATCATGAACGTAGTTATTATTGAAGATGAAAACCTGACGGCCAAACGGCTCGAGAGTCTGCTCCATAAATATGATCCGGCCATTACCGTCTTGAACAGGATTCCGTCGGTGGCCGAAGCGGTGACCTGGTTCCGGGAACCCCACCCGCCCGTAGAACTGGTGTTCATGGACATTCACCTCGAAGATGACCTGGGTTTTCGCATTTTTGAACAGACATCCCTGACCATACCGGTTATTTTCACGACTGCCTACGATGAATACATGATTCAGGCGTTTAAGGTCAACAGCATCGACTACCTCCTCAAACCCATCAACTATAACGAACTGGTAGCGGCTATCGAGAAATTTAAATCCCTGAAAAAACAGTTTGGGCAGGAGGCCGCTCCCGCTCCCGATATTGACACGCTGCTCAGCCTGATCGGAAAATCGAAACAGACCGATTATAAAGACCGGTTTATGATTACGGTAGGCGCAAAAATCCGCAGCATCGAAACCTCCGACATCGCCTATTTTTATCTCGAAGAGAAAATTGTTTTTTTAGTAACCAGAGATGGGCTTTCGCTCCCCGTCGATTACAGTCTGGATAAGCTGACGCAGTTGCTGAATCCGCGGCATTTTTTCCGTATAAGCCGTCAGTTTCTGGTGTCGCTGCCGGCCATTCAACAGATTCATGCTTACTCGGCGGGTAAGCTCAAACTGGACCTGGTCCCCAAATCCCGGCAGGAAGTATTCGTCAGTGGCGACCGGATGACCGAGTTTAAAGAGTGGCTGGGTAAGTAGTTCGGCTTGATAACCGTACCTTTGTGGTATGGACAAACCAGACCAGCCCCGTCGGGCACGCGGTCAGCGTACCGACACTAAACTCCCCGTATCAGAACCCAGCGAGTTAATGGCGTTCCTGATCGCCCATTTGCCGCACAAGAACCGGAGCAACATAAAATCATTGCTGAGCAACAAACAGGTGCTGATTGATGGGAAAGTATTTACCCAGTTCAATCATCCGTTACGGCCGGGGCAGATTGTGACCGTTGCGGCTAACCGCGTTCCCGAAATGGCGCAGTACCGGGGGCTAACTATCCTGTACGAAGACCCGGCCATTATCGTGATTCATAAGCATGCCGGTCTGCTGTCGATGGCTACTAATAAAGAGCGGGACCGTACCGCTTACGGTATTCTGAGCGAATACGTGAAGAAAATAAATCCCCAGAACAAAATATTTATCATTCACCGGCTCGACCGAGAAACGTCGGGCGTGATGATGTTTGCCCGGAGTGAGCACGTTCAGCGGCTGATGCAGGAGTCGTGGAATGCCACCACCCGGCAGCGTACCTATGTGGCGCTGGTGGAAGGTGTTCCGGAACCACCCAAAGGAACCATCACGTCGTACCTGCATGAGAGTAAGGCGCTGATCGTGTATTCGAGTCAGAACCCGGACAACGGGCAGTTGTCCATCACTAACTATTCGGTGCTTAAATCGGGTAATGGCTTTTCGCTGCTGGAACTGGAACTGGAAACGGGTCGGAAAAACCAGATTCGGGTACACATGCAGGATATTGAGCACCCTATTGCGGGCGATGTCAAGTATGGTTCCAAAACCAACCCAATTGGGCGCCTGGGCCTACACGCCGAAGTGCTGGCTTTCGAGCACCCCATAACGGGGGAATCCATGCGCTTCGATGCCCCGGTACCGAAGATTTTCCTTACGGCGGTAAAGGAGAAAATAGACGAGTAGGCTGGCTGGGGTATACGCCTGACCCCGCTCTGCCTACTGCGTAATCCGGTAGCGCAGCAACACCCAGATGGCTTCAATGCCGTCGAACCACGAAATCTTTTTGCCCTCGGCAACTGACCGGGGGTAATAGCTGATAGGTAGCTCTTTAATCCGGATGCCGCGTTTGGCTACTTTGGCCGTCACTTCCGGACAAAACTCAAAGCGGGTACAGTTCAGGGGAATCGAGCGCAGGAAGTCCGCATCGAATACTTTGTAGCAGGTTGGCTCATCGGTAAGGCGCTGGTTGTACAGGACATTGGTTAGTAGCGTAACGACCTGGCCACCAATGTAAAAGCTCATGTACGAGTGCCGGTTTTCCGGCTTCAGGAATCGGGACCCGTAAATCACTTTTTCTTTCCCTTCGGCAATGGGTTGTACCAGCGCCATATAATCCTGGGGTTCGTACTCCAGGTCGGCATCCTGCACCAGGGCAATATCGCCCGTCATGTATTTGATGGCTGTACGGATAGCAGCCCCCTTCCCCTGGTTATGGTCGTGCAGAACCACCTTCAGGTTCGGTACGGATGCGTAGGTGGCCAGCCGTTCGCGGGTGCCATCGGTGGAGCCATCGTCTACGATGATAATTTCTTTATCGATAGGAACAGCCTGAATTTTTTCGAGTAGCGTATCAATGGAGTTAATCTCATTATAAGCAGGTATCAGAACAGAGAGTAGCATGAAGCAAAGATAAGGGAAAAGAGAAATCAACAGCGAATGGGTTATTTTCGTATCCAGTAAGGATACGAAAAACGCGGGTCACTTACCCGGACAAAGTCCTTCTGCAAACCAGCCCTCACCTGTTGAATAGCCCGCCTGTTGACTGGCTTCCGGAGAGCCGTACTATCATCAATCAGGCTGGCCCGGTTGCCAAACACCACAAATTTCAGGCTGGTATCGGCCAGTGCCCGCTGGTAGGTGTTGGGGTGAGAAGTGAGGTAATGTGTTGTTTGCATCTCGGTAAAAATAAAGGGCACATTAGGCTCCCGGTCCGACAGGTAATAAAGAGGCATGGCGTTATCGAACAGCAGCACATGGCCATTGGGTCCCGCTTTTTCCCGGATAAACGCCCCGGCCTGTTCCTCATCCTTGTAATCGGCCAGGGTTGTGAATCGTTTGATGGTTTGGGGTCGGTAGAGCAGCAGGCTAATCAAGAGCAGTAATGCAAACCCGCCACCACCGGCCAGCAACAGCCGATAAGGCACGTTTTGGTGGCGCGACTCATAACGCTTTAGCCATTGATCGGCCAGAAAAGCGAGGTGCAGGCAGAAGAATACGGCAGCCTGGAAAAAATAATGGCTGGCCTGCGTCTTCAGCATCGGAACACAGGCAAAAGCCGCCAGCAATAAAGCCAGCCAAATGGCCGGTGTTTGCTGGTAGAGGGTTCGGTAAGGCCGTTGCAAAACCAGAATGACCGACAGCAGCAGTAACAGCAGCAGCCAGCTTATCTTGATCAGAAACTTAGTCAGGAACAGGGTGTGGGCAGGGTAACCGCCAAACGGATAAATATACGTCCACTCGAGGTGCTCATCCAGCCGGTCTGTAGCGTAAAAATACAGGGCCGACAGCAGGAGGGGGGCCACAAACCCCGCCAGTACCCCCATTCCCCGGCCTACCATGGGCCAGAAGGTGAGCCGCCCCGTCAGGGCCAGCACCAGGATAAACGCACCAAAGCCAATCACGTAAAAAGCCGCCACGCTTTTAAAACACATGGCTATGCCCAGCAGCAAACCCGCACCCAGCCACCGCCAGGGGTATTTGCCATCCGTACGCGCCACCAGGGCGAAGGCGTTTAGTCCGAAAATGGCAATCCAGCTTTCGGGTTCCAGGAAGTTCATTTCCATGAAAAAGCAGCAAACCGCTGTCAGGGCAACGGTGAGCAGGGCCGCCCGCTCACTGAAAATTCGGGCCGCCCGCCAGGCCGACACCAGCACCCCCGTGGCCAGCAGCGTAATTAAGGCCGACACACTCGTATGATTATACCCCCCCAGCAGGTTCAGCAACACGTTTGTGGAGGCATACAGCAGATACGATTTCGAGGGAATAAAGTCGTACAGCGTATACCCCTCGTTGAGTGTACGGGCAATAATCAAGTACTCATACGCATCGTACCCATAACCGGAATTGTAGGTGAACAGAAAAAACAACGGACAGAATACTGCCAGAATCAATAAAAACCGCGTCATAAAAGGCTATCAGGGCGCAAAAAAACTGCCTGTTGCGCAGCAAATGTACTTGTTTACGAAGAAGTGATTGACCCCGTTCGCGCCTTTTATTCGCTTTACGACTGCCATGGGTAGCCAGGGTTTGGCTGATTTTTGTCGGGGAATGCCCGTTACAGAATTATCCGTTTGGTGGGTAGTTTGGCTTTTCGGGGCCCATTGTTGCCGGTTTGCTGGCTATTATGACGCGCACGGTTTTTCTTCATCGGTCTGTTCGTTGGATTCAACCCCAAAAAACGGGCATTCAGCGAGATTGATTTTCGGAGGGAGCACCGGGTGATGACCTTTGAGGTGTCAATCTAATCAGGCTATGAAAACGCTATTACTCTCCTTACTTATAGTTAGTGCAACGGCATCGTTTGCCCAGGTAGCACCAACGCCCGCAACACCAGCCATTCCCGGCACTACAACGCCGGCAACAACTGCACCGGCAACAACCGAAACTACACCCGCCAATCCGGCACCGCCCGACCCGTTCGGTAAAACACCCGCATCAACGACCACGCCGGATAGCTTTACCATGCCTGCCGAAACAACACCGGTCAGCGTACCGGCCCAAACGGCAGCTACCCCATCGGAAGCGCGGCCACTGGCCCCGGGTAACGGTAAACTCAGTGGTGTGCTGACGGACTCGACAACGAACAATCCCGTTGAGTTTGCCACCATCGCCCTGGTCAGCACTACGTCCAATAAACCCATTGACGGAACAACGGCGGATGCCAAAGGGAAATTTACCCTCAATAAAGTGCCTGCCGGCAAATACCGCCTTGTCTACTCATTTATTGGCTATAAAGACAAGCGCAGTGCCGTAATTACCATCGAATCGGGTTCCGACATTAACCTGGGCACGATAAAAATCGGGGCCGATGTACGCACCCTCAGTGAAGTAAACGTAGTAGGGCAGGCCGCTCTGATTGAAGAGAAAGTAGACCGGCTTGTATACAATGCGGATAAAGATATTGCCGCCAAAGGAGGAGATGCCAGCGATATTATGCGGAAGGTACCCATGCTGTCGGTAGATCTTGATGGCAACGTAAGTTTGCGGGGCAGCAGCAACGTAACGGTTCTGATTAATAACAAGCCTTCCACCATTATGGCCAGTAGTGTGGCCGATGCCCTAAAGCAAATTCCGGCCGACCAGATCAAAACGGTTGAAGTAATTACATCGCCCTCCGCCAAATATGATGCAGAAGGGTCGGCGGGAATTATCAACATCGTAACCAAAAAGACCACCCTGCAGGGGGCTACGCTCGACATAAACGGCGGAGCCGGTAACCGGGGAAGTATGCTGGGGCTGCGCGGTAACTACCGTACCGGCAAAATGGGATTCTCCCTCAGCGGCTTTGGCCGGGCTGAATACAACGTAAGAGGGGCCTTCATGAACGACCAGACCACCCGGACGTACGATCTGGCAACGGACACTTACTCGGCCGGTACGCGGACAATTCAAACCGCCAATACCCTGAACCAACGGATTCATGGTAACTACCAGTTGGGCTGGGATTATGACATCGACAAAAACACATTCCTTACGGCCAGCATCCGGTACGGAGCACGGAACGGCATTACCAATCAGTTTAACCTCCTGACGCAAACTACCACCCCAACCAGTTTCTTCCCCATTGTGAACGACCGGAACGTGAAAACAACGGATCTGTCGGGCACATTGGATGCCAACGTGACCTATACCAAAACGTTTAAGCCACAGAAGGAATTTAGTGTACTTGCCCTCTACAGCCGAAACAACCGGACCAATAACTTCGTGGCTGATATTTTGAACGGAACCGATTTTCAGACCATCACCTCGCGTCAGAAAAACGAGAACCTGAGCTACAACCAGGAATCGACCATACAGGCCGACTACCAGACACCCATAAAAACCAATCAACTCATCGAGTTTGGCGGTAAAGGCATCCTGCGGCAGGTTAACAGCCAGTATCAGTACTTTCTAGCCAACGGCGATAATGGGGATTATCAGGTGGATAACAGCCGCACGGGCAACACGCTTTTTTACAATCAGAACATTGCTGCCAGTTACCTTTCCTATACGCTGACCACGAAGAACAAATACAGCATTAAGGCCGGTGCCCGGTACGAGTATACGTTTGTTGATGCCCGGTTCAGTACCGAAACGGCGGGCCAATCCACTGCCGTTCCTAACTATGGTAATCTGGTGCCCAGCATCAACATTTCTAAAAATTTGAAAGGCGGTAAAATTATCAAACTAGCCTACAACCGCCGGATTCAGCGGCCTGGTATCCAGTTTCTGAACCCCAACATCAACGCGGCCAACCCTACCAATATTACGATTGGTAACCCATTGCTCTCCCCCGAACTAACAGACAATGTTGAGTTTGGTACCAGTGCCAACATTAAAGGGCTGTATTTGAATGCTACCCTTTTTGCCCGCCGGACCAACAATGAGATTACGGCCGTTCGCGATGTATCGCAGTCACCCATCAGTGGGGTATTGCAGCAGGTGATCAGGACCAGTTACCTGAACGTCGGTCGTCAGGATGCGGCTGGCCTGAACCTGTTCGGTAACGGTACCCTGTTTGGCAAACTGCAACTGGGTGGTGGCATTGACATCTACCACGTTAGCCTAACGAACAACAATATCAACCCTATTTATTCGGCTTCTAATTCAGGCTGGGTAGTGGGTGGTCGGATCATGAGCAGCATGACGCTGGCCAACGGCTGGGGCTTCCAGCTATTCGGCGGTGCGCGGGGTAAGCAGGTGCAGTTGCAGGGTTCCCAGAGCAGCATGTACTTCTACAGCCTGGGTGTCCGGAAAGAGTTCAAGGACAAAAAAGCAAGCCTGGGACTGGCGGGAGAGAGCATTTTCAACCATCCGTTTGTACAGCGGGCTGAGTTATCTTCGCCCATCCTGACCCAGAGTTCACAAACCAGCTTCTACAACGCAGGGGTTCGCCTTACGTTCAGCTACAAACTGGGTAAAATGAGTTTCGATGCGCCACAAAAACGCCGGAAGTCGATCAATAACGACGACGTGAAAGGTGAAGGCGGTGGCGACGGCAACGAACAGCCGGCACAACCCCAGCAGTCGGCCCCGGCCGGTGGACGCACGGGTGGCGCTGCCCGCCCACGGTAACGATTAGATGCCAGTAATCTTTATCAACAAATAATTAATGCTGGAGTAACTTTAGATTAGGTTGGTGATCAATCCCTCTTGCCCTGCAGGAGGGGTTTCTCTTTTTGGATGCATTCTTCCCGTACCTTTGCCGCTTCACCCACTCTATATTTCCTATGAAATCAAAAAACCTGGTTAGCCTTTCCGTCTCTGTCGTTTTCTTTGTACTGGCCATCACAGGTCTGTTAATTTATTTCGGTCAGGGAAATCATGTGATTGACCATACGCACGCCTGGTTCGGCATACTTTTTTTCATTGCGGCCGTCTTTCACATCGTCAATAACTGGTCGTCGCTAACTGCATACGCCAGGAATCGCCGGACGGGTGGTATCCAGAAAGAGTTTATCCTGCCTGCTGTACTTGTCGTTATTTTTGCGGCCGGTATTGGGTTCGATGTGCCCGTTTTTGATAAGTTGGCCAATTTTGGCAAAGGCCTGTTTCGGGGGGAGAAGCCCAAGCAGGGACCTATGGCCCAAACCACCGCCGACTCCATTGCCAAAGCGGTGGAAATGGCGTACGTTGCTGCGTATAACAAAGCGGATACCGCAGCCCTGGCAACGGTGTTGCCCGCTAAAACAACGGTGATGACCCAGGCCGGAACTATGCTGAGTGGTCTGGATATTCAGCATAACCTGCTCAAACAAACAACGGCCGAAAAGCTGACGGCTAAAGTAGACAAAGCTGAAACGATTACCGATCAGCTGCTGATTGTACGGGGTACGTCTACCAGCACCGCCACAACTACACCTACCGTGTATACCCACATTCTGAAAGAGCAGGATAAGAAATGGCAGATAGTAGCCGTCCAGCAGGCGTATCCGTCCGTTCAGTAAGGTAGAATTTACCGCTCTATCACTAAGCAGCAAAATGGCTCATCACAGGCGTGGTGAGCCATTTTCTGTTGCTGTATAGACAACCCACAGCTGCCACGAAATGAAGGCGACAGGCGTATGGATAAGGTATTAAAACACGGATTGTAAGCCCGATTCTGACCGGTTCAGGATTCATTCCTTAAAAAGTTAGACTTTTCCCAAATTTGATTTATTTAGTAAACTCTGTTGACTAAATGAGGGTTACGGTAGTGGGTTAAAAGAATAGTAATTGAACGTGAATACTGGATTAGATTCAAGACGCTGAAAGCGCAATAGGGGCAGTAGAGCTAAATTTGTGGTGTCTAAGCCAACAAATCAAACTCCTCGCCCCTATGCAGTCGCAAATTTCCGAAGAAAAACTCATTGAACTCTTCATTGCAGTCGATGATTTTGTCAATCTATTTGATCAATGGCTGGCCAGTCGGGCTTTAGCCCCCACTCGCCAGCCAACCCGACAGCCTGAGTTAAGCAACAGCGAAATCATCACTATCCTGGTCTATTATCATCACTCAGGCTACAAAAACTTTCAATACTATTATCAGCGGTTAGTTCAAACTCAAATGCCTACCTACTTCCCCCGGCTTGTTACTTATCAGCGATTTATCGACTTGCTACCCCGGCAGGTAGCCACCATCCATGTGCTGACCAAATACCTATGTCTGCTTAGCAAACGGACCGGTTGCTATTTCGCCGATAGCAAGAAACTGCCCGTCTGTGACAACCGCCGTATTCATTTCCATCGGGTCTTCAAAGACATCGCTAGCCGGGGCAAATCATCAACAGGCTGGTTTTACGGTCTCAAATTACACTTGGTTATCAATCAGTTAGGTCAGGTTATGAATTTTCTCCTTACGCCTGCCAGCGTCTCCGACAATAACGAAACAGTCTTGGGTCGGCTCTTGGGAAGCCTAACCGGCAAATGCTATGCTGACAAAGGCTACATCAGTAAACTCTTCGAGCAGTTTTATCAGCAGGGACTTCATATCATTACTAAAATCCGCAAAAACATGAAGAATTCGGTGAT
>NZ_KB893275.1 GCF_000374065.1 Spirosoma luteum DSM 19990 | reverse complement strand
GGAAAAAGTATACGGCGATCAGGCCTACAACGGTGTATTCAAAAAAGCACTTGGGGAATGGAGTATTGATTTTGAAAAAGCTTCGCGAGCGGAGTCAGCGAAAGGGTTTGTTCCAGTGGCAAAACGGTGGGTGGTGGAGCGGAGTATTGCTTGGACAAACTTCTTCCNTCGGCTAGTAAAAGACTACGAACACACGCTGAGTTCATCAATAAACTGGCTTTATTTGGCTAACATTCAGCTAATGCTACAGAGAATACCCTCAGAATCAAGCACCTAATTCCCCAACACGCTCTTAGAGTTTCCTATTGCCATTCAAGAGAACTACATATATCGCCTGGGTAATTATACCTTACTGGAAGAAGATAAGAATCGCGATTGTGGCACTAAGGATTTTTCAGAGAAAAAAGACATATACCGTACAAGCCAATATTCTCTATCAAAGAGTATAACGGCTGATGTATGGACACCTAATACTCTGGAAAAGAGACAAGAAAGATTGGCGAAGGCGGCAACTTCTATATGGCGTTTGTCTCAACTGGATTAGCACTTTCAGTAATTTAGGTAGTTAGAAGTGACTGCCTTTGCGAACATTGGTAGTTTTCGATAATCTTCTGCTTGTTCATTCTCATAATCAAGATGAAACGAAAAAGTGGCAAAAGATAATCTCGTTTATTCCTCTACACCAAACCACTGACTCATGAGCCTGGAAGATGAATTAGTAATCATTCAATTCGCGCAGGGTATTTATCCCAAGGCCGACTTGCTGGACAGCTTCAGGCAACTGGATGAGGCTAAGAAGTGCAAACAACTATTTGAGGTAACGGCTTTACTGAGACAACTAAAACTTACCGACGCTGATATCGAACAAGTCAATGCCCGTAGTTCATCAGAAACGGCATCTAGCCCTTTTCTTATTCAGCGTCCCAAATTGAGCAAGGTCGGTTTACGAATAAATATGGCCTTGGTTGAGCTTAATAGCTCGTATTCCATTCTGCTTGATTTATTCAAAGATGCCTATCAGTGTTCTTTTGAGCAGGAAAAGAACTCCTCAGAAAACTGGATTTACCAGGACTTATCGAACGATGAAATCGTACAGGGCATCTTTACGCAGCGCGACATAATGATTGAAGATCTTTATAGTAGCACCAGCTTCAGGAGCGAATTTATCAGCTTAGCCAAATTGTGGCACAAAGACCGTATACTGAAAGAGGAACTACACCGAAAACCGGAACCTGCTGATGAGCCTCAATCGTACGTTAACTTTGTGAGCTACGATGAAGTAATGACAACGTCCATCCCGGTAACCGCCATCAGTAAAGAGTTACGGGCAATAGACATCCTGCTCCATTCGCTTCAAAAAGCCACGTCAATTCGATACAAACTTGAACCTGACCAGGCGAGCCGATTGGTCCTGAATGTTCTGCGACGCCATCTATGGGAAACGTACAATATGCAGCTCGACCAGTAGTCAGTTCCCTCCCAAATACTCAGCCGGGCGAAAGAGCCGAAACGGGGGTACCAGTCGGACGGGTAATGACTCCATTCCAAAGCTGAACAAATTGCCTGTACGGTTGATTATAGGTCATCAAGACAGCCTTCTACTTCCAATGGTAAGCACCCCGGACGAACGACCGGCTCTGAACATACTCTGGTTCAAACGGGACCTGCGTTTACGGGATCACGCTCCGCTGAAGGCCGCCATTGATGCCTGTAAGCGAGGCACTCCGCTCCTGTTGCTTTACTGTTTTGAGCCGTCGGTACTTGCTGACCCCAATTACGACCTGCGCCACTGGCGGTTCGTTACGGAGTGCCTGACCGACCTTAACCGCCAACTGGCTGGTGTTACGCTACTCAACCCCGACGAGCGTCCGCAATACATTCCCCTGGTACACGAGTGGCTACCCTTCGTTTTTGCCGATGCGTTGATACCCGACGAACCAGTCTGGGCAGACCTGATACCCGGCCCAACCCAGGTGTGGCTATTCCAGCGCGAAGTGATTGATGTGTTGCAGGCCTTGCAGGGGAGATATACCATCAACACCCTTTTCTCCCACGAAGAAACGGGCCTGCGGGTTACCTACGAGCGCGACAAAGCCGTGGCCCACTTTTGCCGTAGCGAAGGCATCGCCTGGCGGGAATTTCAGTCTAACGGGGTTATCCGGCGACTGGCCGACCGCGACGATTGGGTGGCCCGCTGGCAACAGACGATGCGCGCCCCTCAGGAGCAGGCCGATATGGAAGCCTGGCTACCGGCCCTGTTGGATGACAACTGGTTTGCAGCTGAAAGCGGGCCCGACCTGCCCGCAGTCTTGCAACAGCCGGATGCCGCTTTTCAGCCGGGGGGTGAATACAACGGGCACCGGTACATGCAGTCTTTTCTGGCTGAGCGTATCGCCCTGTACGCCAGGAGTATCTCCAAACCGCTGGAAAGTCGCCGGGGATGCAGCCGGTTATCCCCCTACATCGCGTGGGGATGCCTGAGCATCCGGCAGGCGTTTCAGGCGCAGCTGGAAGCCAAAACGGCCCGGCAGGAACGGGGCAAGAAAGGGATGGCGGGTCAGTACGCGGCCTTTGCCTCGCGGTTGCGGTGGCATTGTCATTTCATCCAGAAATTCGAGAGCGAAGACCGGATGGAATTCGAGAATGTGAACCGCGCCTTCGATGAAGTACCTAAAAATGATAACCCGGCGCACTACCTGGCCTGGCAAACGGGGCATACCGGCTACCCCATGGTGGATGCCTGCATGCGCTGTTTGAACCAGACGGGCTATATTAACTTCCGGATGCGGGCTATGCTAACCTCCTTCCTGACCCATCATTTGTTCCAGCATTGGCAGGAAGGCGGCTGGCATTTGGCCCGCGTATACACCGATTTTGAACCGGGTATTCATTACGCCCAGATTCAGATGCAGGCAGGCATGACCGGTACCAATACGGTACGGGTGTACAACCCCGTGAAGCAATCGCACGACCACGACCCGGACGGTATTTTTATCCGGCAGTGGATTCCCGAACTGGCAAACTGCCCCACGGCTTATATCCACGAACCCTGGACGATACCCCCGCTGGAGCAGGACCTGTACCATTTTCACCCCGGCATTGACTATCCCGCGCCCATCGTCGACAGTACGCAGACGGGCCGGGAGGCCCAGCGAAAACTTCAGGCACCCCGGCGTACGGACGAGGGTAAGACCGAAAAGGAGCGCATTCTAAAAACGCACAGCATACCAGGATCGAAGCCACTACGGCCGACGAAGAAAGGGACGAGGAAGGACAAAGAAGTGAACAAACTGGTCAAAAGCAGCAAACCGGATGGCTCATCAGAAACCCTGGCGTTACCGTTTGCGTAAACCGTTCCAGGCAATTGGTCGTATCTTTACGAAGCATTAAGCACACTGCCCCATGTCCACCGTCCGAAAATCCAGTAATCCCGCCGATATTCCTGCTTACGATAAGGTATACTGGTGGGCAAAAACACCTCAGGAACGTCTGGCGGCTGCGCTTAAACTCATCCGTCGGGCTAAAGCCATCTACTACGCCAACCCCAAAAACCCACCGTTAGGCAATGGAGGACAGGTACTTAAATCTGATAAGCCGATTGGGCACCCAAGATTACCGAGCTTACTCCCGCAGGACTTGCTCGACCTGAAAAATCGACCGGGTCAGGTTGACTAACGCCCCCTTCACTTGCCACAGGCGGCACTACCGGAGCAAGCCAAACTAACGAACAGCTCGGACTGGATTTTCCAGCCTTCGTCCGTTTTTCGCCACATAGACAGGTACGAACCACTGATGATTTGAATACCGTCGGGCCGGCGAAAACGACCGGTCCAGTGTCCATGTTCCGCAGCCATCGGTCCTATGCTACTCACCTGAATACTATCCGTCTGCCGGACGTATCCCAGAAAATCGGGGTCGTTGAACTGGCCGGCCACCGAAGCCAGTACCGAATCCCGGCCCGTTACATGTGACCCACTCCCCCGCGTCACCTCAATGTCCGGTAGCATCGCCTGGCCAAACCCAGTCAAATCACGGGCCTGAATCGCCCGGTTCGACTGCATCCTGGCGGCTAGAATAGCAGTTTTATCGACAGAATCAGCCGGTTTGTTTTGGGCTGACAGGTAGTGCGAAAAAGCTAACAGCATGAGCAGTAGTGGGCATATCGGGAAACGTTTCATAGTGGACGGAGATACAGGCTGCGTTAATTTATCCGGTAAACGGGATAGCGATTATGCGTTTTTTCGTAATAGGGCGTCTGCCGGTAAATGAAGTCCAGCTGCGCGTTGGCGTTTTCAGCGAAGGCTTTATCCGCAGCCTTTTTCCCGTCCAGTTGTTTCTGTAGCGCCGGATCTTTTCGCAGCAGTTCGGCAGCAGTTTCTTCAAAAATATACCCGGAGAAATACTCTTTCTGGTCGAGGATGCTATCGAAGAAATTCCACGCAAAAAACGAATCCACGCCCTGTGGTTCAAGCGTCTCAACGATATATCGATTGGTAGCCTGATTTGTAAGGACCAGGTAGTCACCTTTGTAGCATTGAATTTGTTGCGCTTCCGTTCTGGTGTTAACCCCCGTGTGCAGGTAATGACCTTCGTACGGGCGTTGCGGGCTTTTGTAATCGGTAATGTAATAGACGGACACCGTCAACAAGGTATCTTTCGGGAGAACCTGCATCACTACGCCGTTCCGCTTCAGTTCATTTACCACCTCCGGCCACGACTGCGGGATAACGTAGGCACGGGGCTTTTCAACCTGTACTTCCACCCCAAAATTATTCAGGTACGGCACCCGCTTCGTGAAGGGTTTCGACCGGTCGTAGTAGAGCCGTTTCAGGCCCGACACCTCGCTGGTTTTGTAGGAAGCCTCGTATCCCAGAAACGTAACGGAGTCGACTTTACTGCGGTCGAGCGTGTAGCTCAGCGGCACCGTTGTCTGCTGCCGTACTGCTTCATTCGCCCGTTGCTGATTGGCGAGAATGGTTTTGGCTTCCCGCTCACACAGCCGCAGCACGGCTTCATCGAATGCGTAGGACGCCCTAACCCGTGCCGGGTAGGCTTTCCACATGTGCGTTTCCAGCGTAAAGCCAAAACAGTTGAACAGAGCCGCGTAGCCCGTTGAATATCGGGGTGAATCGTTGTAGCCAATCAGGCCGTTTTCGGGGGTGTCGCCGGGGTGGTTTACGTACGGTGCCGGAGGAAACCCCTTTGCAGCCAGCATTTTATCCAGTTCCGGCTGGAAAGTCTGCGTCATAAAACCCGATATGGCCGGATGGAGCTTGTCTTTCTGGGTGGCAAAATAGGTCAGCACGTGTTGATAGTCGGCCCCGTTGCTGGTGTGGTTGTCGATAAACACCTGTGGTTTCAGCGACTGGTACATCGTTTGAAACGCCTGCGTGTTTTGGGCTTCGGCTTTAATAAAATCGCGGTTGAGGTTCAGGTTGCGGGCATTCCCCCGAAAGCCGTAGGCGTCCGGCCCGTTCTGGTTCACCCGCGACACGCCCCGGTTCAGCGCGCCCCCCACGTTGTACACGGGTATGATGGCCAGCAGTACATTTTTGGGCAGTTTACCCGACTTCAGTACATCCCGCGCCAGCATCATACAGGCATCAATGCCTTCGGGTTCGCCGGGGTGGATGCCGTTGTTGATGAGCAGGGTCACGCGGTCGGGCCGACTGGTAAACTGCTGGTCGGCGGCTACTAAGAACAGATGCAGAGGCTTACCAACGTCCGTTTTACCAATCTCCACCAGTTTGGCCTGCGGATACTGCTTATCAAGTTGCTGATACCAGCTTATTATCTGAGCGTAGGTAGCAGTCTGGTTCGTATCCCGCTCGAACGGAGTCAGGTTTGGCAGGTTCGTCTGAGCGAAAACGGTCAGGGGTAAAAACAGGCACAACGCCGTTTGCCGGAACAAAGAATATAGGGTCATAAACTCAGGAAAATGCAAGGGATACAACTATAACCGCGACCGACGCAAAGGGTGCAGGGAAAGCTTTGCGGCTTCAATTCTGTAAGCGGGCGAGTTGAATCGCCCGCTTACAGAATACCTGAAGGTCAACATATGCATGTTTCGCCAGATAGTCACTTCGCGTTCTTTTTCCGCTTACCTAACACCGGCGTACTGGCGGGCGGATGTCGGTGGTGCGTAGCCTGCTCATAAGCGTAAGCCAGTTTCACAAGGGTTGGCTCACTGAACGGCCGACCGAAGAACTGCAACCCCGCCGGTAAGTCATCGTAGGTAAAGCCCATCGGGACGGAAAAGGCGGGAAAACCCGTTGGGGGTGAAAGTGCGTTGTTGTTCGTGCCCGACGGCGTGTTCAAATCGCCCAGCAGCCGGGGTGGGTAACTGAACGAGGGATACACCAGCACATCGACACCTGTGGAATCCATCGCGCGCAGGAGCAACGTACGCAACCGCTCCCGCAACCCCATATTTTTTTGCCAGCCTTTATGCGCTTCGGGAGCCAGCGTATCGGCGTCCGCTTCCGTCAGTGTTTTTTCGATACTGGGGTGAAACTGCTTCGACTTGATAATGGAGGCCAGGCTTTTATGCGGAGCATTCGGCCCCAGGTTAGCCAGGTAGAGGTTAAAATCGCGCCGTAGCTGCGGAATGGTATCGTAGGATTTATTGATAGTATCCAGTTCCGGCACCCGCACTGAATCAATGATAGTAGCTCCGGCCGCCCGTAGTTCGTCGAGGGCCTTGTTGAACAGGGCGTACACCTGCGGGTCTGAATTCTTAGGCATAACGAGTTGCCGGAATACCCCAATCTTCGCTCCTTTCAGACCGTCTTTATCCAGAAACTGCCGGTAGGTGGCCGGAATTTTACCCTCGCTGCGGTGCGTCACGGTATCCGCTTTGTCGTAGCCCGCAATCACGTCCAGCACCCGAGCGGCATCTTCCACCGTCCGGCAGATGGGCCCGCCCGTATCGTTGGTCATGGCCAGGGGTGCAATCCCATCCCGGCTCACCAGCCCCAGCGTAGGACGAAACCCGACCAGACTCTGGTGCGAGGCTGGCCCCCGAATGGAACTCCCGGTGTCGGTACCCAGGCCAATGGTGCCAAAGTCGGCAGCTACGGCAGCGGCCGTCCCCCCACTCGACCCCGCCGTGGTCCGTTTAGTATCATAGGGGTTTCGCGAATAGCCCGGCAGGATAGAACTAACCGACACCTGCCCCGACGTGGCAAATTCGGCCAGATTAGACTTGGCAATGATGATGGCCCCGGCGGCCCGAATGCGTTGAACAACATACGCATCGTTGGGCGGAATACTTTTTTTCATCGCCAGCGTTCCGTTGGTCGTTGGCATATCGGAGGTGTTGTAATTATCTTTCACGATGACCGGTATGCCGTGCAAGGGGCCAACGAATTTACCCGTGATTTTGTAGAGCGAATCAAGCCGACGGGCTTCGGTCAGGGCATTGGGATTCACCAGAACAAGGGCGTTCAGGTAAGGGCCCTGCTTGTCGTAGGCGGCTATCCGGTCGAGGTACAGCTGCACCAGTTGAACGGCCGTCAGTTTACCGGCTTGCATGGCTGTTTGCAGTTGCTCAATAGTAGCCTCGCGGAGTTGTTTGGGTTTATATGACTGACCGCTGAGACTCCCGGACAGACTGAGAAAAGTAAGCAGGCAGGCGAGTATTCGTATTTTCATGTTGAAGAAGAATGGTAGAAAGAAAACTAACCTGGTTAAACCGAATAATATACGGCGTAAGAAACAAAATGCCAATTTTTCTGTATAAACATACGGCTCAGGGCTTATTATTCGGCAATTGCCCCTGAAAAGTTTAATTTCCCGTTCCAGGTAGTGCGTACTTCAGTCTGCACTCTGCTACCTTAACATCAGGTTACCGACGGACTGAAGTCCGTGATACCATCAATAGAAGTCAAACCGATTCAGTAGGTAACTGGCTAACGGTTGTTTACTCTATTGCAGACAATAAATCCTGAAAAGAAACGATGAACCTTAACCGCAGAGATTTCCTCCGGCAACTGGGCTTCGGTGCCGCTGGCCTGACTCTTATCACCACCCGGCCCGTATCGGCCTGGACCGTACCCACTAAAACGGGTCAACTCCCCCGCAGCCTCCCCGAAGCGCAGGGTGTGGCACCCGGTGGCCTGCTGGATTTCGCTACTACCATTGATGCAAAGCAGCTTAATGTACACAGTGTCATGGTGCTTCGGCATGGGCAAGTGGTGGGCGAAGGCTGGTGGGCTCCCTACGCTCCGCAATACAAGCACACACTTTATTCGCTCAGCAAAAGCTTTACCTCGTCCGCCGTGGGCATGGCGGTGGGTGAAAAACGGCTGACAGTGGAGGATAAGGTCATATCGTTTTTCCCGAAAGACCTGCCCGCTACAATCAGTCCTACTCTGGCGGCCATGCGCGTGAAGGATTTGCTGACAATGAATACGGGGCATGATAAAGATTCGACCCCGGCGCTCCGCGAGGGGCCAGATGGCAACTGGGTCAAATCCTTTCTGGCGCTGCCGGTCGAGCATGAGCCGGGTACATTTTTCGTGTACAACAGTGGCGCCACGTATATGCTCTCGGCCATTGTTCAGAAACTGACGGGGCAAACCGTACTGGAATACCTGAAACCGCGCCTGTTCGCGCCATTAGGTATCGAAGGTGAAGACTGGGAAGTATCGCCCCAGGGCATCAACACGGGCGGCTGGGGCCTGCGGCTCAAGACGGAAGACATTGCTAAATTCGGGCAACTCTACCTGCAGAAAGGCATGTGGAATGGCAAACGGCTCCTGTCGGAAGCGTGGATAAACGAGGCCACCAGCAAGGAGGTCCCCTCAAAAGGCGGCAAGGGCGATGCCAGTGTAAATGACTGGATTCAGGGCTACGGCTATCAGTTCTGGCGGTGTCGGCACGACGCGTACCGGGGCGATGGTGCCTTCGGTCAGTACTGCATCGTACTCCCCAAACAGGATGCCGTGGTGGCTATAACCTCCGAAAGCGCCGATATGCAGGGTATCATGAACGCCGTTTGGGACCATATCCTGCCCGCGCTTGAAGGAACGGGCCTATCGGCGGCTAAAACCACCCAGGCGGCACTGACCCAGAAACTGGCTACACTGGCCCTCCCCTTCCCAAAAGAAGAATCCTCTTCCCCGATGGCGAGTAAGATTAACGGTAAAACCTTTACGTTTCCGGACAACGCGATGCACGCCAAATCGGCATCGCTGAGCTTCGGCAAGGATGGCTGTATCTTCAAACTGACCGACAATCAGGGCGACCATCAGGTAAACTGCGGCCTCAATCGCTGGATCGACACCACCACTACGTTTCCCATTGCGCCATTAACGCTGACCCCCACGATAGTACCCGGTGGCGACACCCGGAAGGTAGCCGCTACCGGCACCTGGCAGGATCCAAACACGTTTTTGATGACCTGGCGATTTATCGAAACCGCCCATTACGAAACGGTCACCTGCCGGTTTAGCGCCGACACCATGCAGGTAGAATTCCAGAAAAGCCTGACCAAAATCAACGGCTCGAAAGATACCCGCCCGGTGCTGGCAGGGCGAGTAGTAGCATAACGGCTTTCGGTATAAGGGTTATGGTTTTCGGTTGGCTGACGCGGGAATGTATTGATGCGTCAGCCAACCGAAAACCGTAAACCTTATACCGTAAACCATAAACTTTATAACAGCTTATCCAGCGTGATGGGTAGGTTCCGGATGCGCTTGCCGGTGGCGTGGAAAACGGCGTTGGCAATGGCCGCGGGTACGCCCACCAGCCCGATTTCGCCCAGTCCTTTCACGCCCAGCGGGTTCACAATATCGTCGTGTTCTTCCACGAAAATAACATCGAGGGCCTGCACATCGGCGTTGACGGCCACGTGGTATTCGGCCAGATTGTGGTTCATGATCCGGCCAAACTGGTGGTCCATCACACTTTCTTCTTCCAGTGCTTTACCGATGCCCCACACCATGCCACCCAGTATCTGGCTGCGGGCGGTTTTCGGATTCAGGATTCGCCCACCGGCAATGGCACTGACGATTCTGGTTACCCGTACCGTCCCCAAATCTTCATCTACGGTCACTTCCGCAAAAACCGCCGAATGGGCCGAGCGGGTATATTTCCGCTGCTTCAGTATGTTGGGGAACCCCGTGGAGGTATGCCGCACTGCCGCACCACCATTCGAATCGACGACAGACTGTAGTGAAACCGCCATTAACGAGTCCTTCTTCAGTTGAATCATTTTATCGGCAAAAACGACTTCATCAAACAATGCACTGGCAAAGGGCGAATCGGGCATTTTGCGGGCGAGTTTGAACAGTTTTTTTGCCAGTCCTTCGCAGACCGTTTTCACCGCCGTACCCACCGTTGCCGCCGTCCAGGAGCCGCCCTGAATAGGGGCAGCGGGCATATCTGTATCGCCAAGCTTGAAGGTAACATCGTCCAGCGACATACCCAGCGTATCCGCGGCAATCTGCGTCATGATGGTGTACGTTCCGGTACCAATATCGGCGGTGGCACTGCTTACGCGCAGCTTACCATTCACCAGCAACGCGGCTTCGGCCCGGGCGGGCATCTGGTTCGCTTCCCAGATTCCGGTAGCCATACCCCCGCCAACCAGTTGGTGCCCATCCCGCATGGAGCGCGGCTCCGGATTGCGTTTCAGCCAGCCAAAGCGTTCGGCCCCCTGCCGGAAGCATTCCCGGAGTTCTTTGCTGGAATAGGGAAGGTCGGCAAGCGGGTCACGGTCAGTATAATTCTGCAACCGGAATTCGACCGGGTCGATACCGGCTTTAAAGGCCAGTTCATCCACGGCACATTCGAGGGCCGACATGCCGGTTACACCACCCGGTGCCCGCATATCCAGCGGTGTGCTTACATCGAGCGGTACAAGCTGGTGGTCAAGCGTCACGTTCTCCGGTGGGTAGAGCATACCCCCGTAGTTAACAACGACTTCGGTATAATCCTCAAACTGCGAGGTTTCGCTAACGGCGCTATGGTACAGCGCCGTCATATCGCCCTCGGCCGATGCCCCTAGTGCCACCGTTTGAATGGTAGCGGGGCGGTGCCCAAAGGAAAACATCTGCTGGCGGGTGAGTACAACTTTCACCGAACGTTTCAGATTCTGAGCGGCCAGCATCGCCATAAAAAGCTGATACTGGGGACGAAGCCCTGACCCGAAGCCGCCCCCCACGTAGGGTGATACAACCCGGATATTCTTAAAGGGAATGTCGAATACCTGAGCGGCATATAAGATACTGTTCGTTACACCCTGCGTTTTATCGTACACCGTGTACTTCCCTCCCGACTTGCCGCGTCCCTTTTCGAATACCACCGTTGTAGCAAACATCTCCATCGGGTTATGATGCTCCATGCCATGTACATACTCCGCCGTTACCTGATGGGGAGCCGCATTGAAAGCTTCCTCGAAATTACCTTTGGGTTTGGGTGGCGGTGGCTTCAGTAAGGTAGCCATTCCTGAGGATGCCTTTCGCGCTTTATGTCGATTGGCTTCCAGGTCGCTCAGGTGCGCTACCTGCTCGTACTCAACCGTTATCAGCGAGGCTGCGTACCGGGCCACCTCAAACGTTTCGGCAATGACCAGGGCAATGGGTTGGGCATCATAGCGAATTTTTGCATCCCGCAGCGGTCGAAAGGGAGACCCCGGCGGGGCGTCCTGGTCTTTGTAGTTTATATCGAACCAGGCCAGCTTGGGCCGGTTTTCGTGCGTAAACACCTTTACTACCCCCGGCAGACTCAGCGCGTCCTGCGTGTTGATCTTTTTTATTTTCCCTTTGGCGATGGTGCTGTTCACGACGTAGCCGTGCAGCAGGTCCGGCGTATCGAACTCAGCAGCGTACTTCGCCTTGCCCGTCACTTTGTCCAGGCCATCGAGCCGGTTTATTGGTTTTCCAATGTATGGTTGTTGGGTCATGGGGTTAGTTCAGTTTAGCGGCCTGAGCCAAAGCGCGGACGATGGCGCGTTTGGCCAGTTCTAGTTTAAAAGTATTGTGCCCGTATCCCTGCGCCCCATCCAGCATGGCATCCGCCACAGTTTGAAACACATCGTTACTGGCCGATTTCCCATGCAGCATCGCTTCCACTTCGGGGCGTCGCCAGGGCTTGTGGGCTACGCCACCCAGCGCGATCCGGGCATCGACAATTGTTTCGCCCTCCATCTCCAGGGCAGCCGCTACCGAGACCAGCGCAAAGGCGTAGGAAGCTCTATCCCGCAGTTTCAGGTAGGCGTAATTTTTTGAAAATCCGTTGGCGGGCAGGTCAATTGCCGTGATGAGTTCACCGGCCTCCAGCGTGTTGTCTATCTGGGGTGTATCGCCGGGCAACCGGTGAAATTCCGCAAAGGGAATCGTCCGGTCGCCGTCGGGTCCGGTTACTTGCACCGTCGCTTCGAGGGCGGCAAGGGCCACGCACATATCGGATGGGTGGGTGGCAATGCACTGCACATCGCCGGTTGGTGAGCCAGTACCAAGAATGGCATGAATCCGGTTATACCCGTTGATGGCCGAACAGCCGGAACCAGGCTCCCGTTTGTTGCAGGGTGTGGCTAAGTCGTAGAAATAATAACAACGCGTCCGCTGCATCAGGTTGCCGCCATCCGTAGCCATATTACGAAGCTGGGCCGATGCACCGGCGAGTATAGCCTCCGCTAATAATGGGTAATTTTTGGCTACTTTATCATCATACGCCGTGTCGGCATTAGTTACCAGGGCTCCCAGCCGCAACCCGCCATTTTCGGTGTCGGTAATGGTAGTCAGGGGTAGACGGTTAATGTCGATCAACCGCGTGGGACGGGCCACATTTTCCTTCATCAGATCGATGAGATTTGTACCTCCTGCAATAAATGCAGCGGTTGATTCGTCGGCGCGTTCGGCCACGGCATGCGTTACGCCGTCGGCCCGGGTATAGGCAAAACTGTTCATGCTGCGTCGGGTTGAGGGTTCATAACGGATTGAATGGCATCCACAATGTTGGTATACGCGCCACAACGGCAGATATTACCACTCATCAGTTCCCGAATATCGTCGGCGGTTTTGACGTGGCCTTCGTTCATCATCCCCACCGCCGAGCAGATTTGCCCCGGCGTGCAGTAGCCACACTGAAATGCGTCGTGGTCCATGAATGCCTGTTGAATGGGATGCAAGCCGTCCTTCCCGTCGGCATCTTTCTGAGACAGCCCTTCGATGGTGGTAATCTCATTCCCGTCCTGCATGATAGCCAGCGTGAGGCAGGCGTTGATGCGTTTGCCGTTCACCAGCACCGTACAGGCCCCGCACTGACCGTGGTCGCAGCCTTTTTTTGTGCCGGTGAGGTGCATGTATTCGCGCAGGGCATCGAGCAGTGAGGTCCAGGGAGCCAGTTGTAGTTCTGTTTCGGTACCATTGACGGTTAGTTTCACCGTATGCATGGCGGGCAGCGAAGGCGGTTGCTTCATTGGCGGAGCAGCTTTTTCCGTAAGGGTCATAATCAATTGGATTGAGTCTACTGATTTTATATAGTATCAAAACCCCATGAAGCCAGGGTTGTTTATAAAAAACCGTCTATTCGCGTACTATTGGCTAAAGCCTGAACAGCTTCTATTAAATGATTGATTAAACGGCAGGCAACATACGGCTTGATGGGCAAATCCGTTATCAGGAAAATACCTGATCATCCGCATGAAACCCCTCCTGATTCTCCTCGTTTTCACCTGCTTTTCAATTATATCAGCATCCGCCCAAACCGGCGCTAACCGGCCATATAGCAACAGTTTTAGCAAAGGAAGCTGGCAGGCTGGCACACGCGTCGGCCGTCAAGGGGGAAATCTGATCGGGACTCGAAATACGCTCCAGTTGCACGCTGGTTACTACCTGATTAACAAGCTGGCGGTGGGCTTGAGTACTACGTGGGCCAGGGAGGGGTCTAAATCCTTTACGGGTCCCTTTGCCTTCCAGGATGTCACCGCAGGACCTTACCTTCGGTACCAGTTTACGCGTACCCGACTCTCGCCCTTTATCGACGCATCGTACCAGATAGGCCAACGAATGGCTGGGGAAGGCTTCACGTCAGGAAACCAGGCGGTGAGTACAGGCTATATCAGTCCTGGGGTAAGCATTGGCGTTACGCCCTTTCTACGGGCAGAAGTAAACTACCACTTTCAGTGGCTGAACGCTGGCTACGGTACCGGGTATATCGGTCAACCCCAGGTTGGTCTTACATACCTGTTCGCAAAAAACTAGCGATGTTGCCCGCACTATCCTCCGGAATGCGTTTGCCGTTTTGTACGGCACCGGCCAACCGGGGAAGTCACCTCACCGTCCGCTAAAGTTGATCGGTAAATTATACTTGACATTGACCGCCCGGCCCGCCTGTCTGCCGGGTTTCCAGGCAGGCATCTGCTGCACCAGGTTCACGGCTTCGGTTGCTTCAGGGGACCCCTGCCGGTTCAGGGCGGCAACCTCTTCAATTGCCCCCTGATCGGTGACGATAAAACTGACGAACACTTTACCAGTCAGCGGCTTGCTGGTAGTATCCTTTAGCTGACGCACCCTGTTTTGCATGAACGACTGATACGCCTTCATACCACCCACAAATTCGGGTTGTTGTTCCACCACGGTAAATACCGTTTTCTCGCGAGCCAATTCGGTTGGTGCCTGAGCCAGGCCTACGCGACTAGTCAATAGTAAACTCAACAGCACGCAGCCCGCAAGATTGGTACCCTGAAAAAGCGACTTGGTTTTCATTGGTTGATGGCAAAATGGTGTGTCTAATTTTGCAGGACAAGAATAAAGTAAATTCAGCGCAGTTCAGCCCGTAGAAATACGGATTTTTATACGGCATTGACGCCCCCACCCCATAATTACACACTGGGGTACCGGCATTCCGTCGGGCCGCACCCCGGAAACGTAAAATGAATTATCCCCCGGCGGCACCATCCAGGCTAAGGCCCCTAAGACGCTGGTCGGGGACCCCTTTCTGTTGAATCAAAACCTTGAATTTAGTGCCCATATCGACCAGTAAGGTCTGCCGTAGCCGGGCCACGTTCCGGGCGGCCTGTACGATGTTGGTTTCCCCGGAAAAGGCCTGCTCAATTAAATCGGTAATGCCCAGGGCCAACAGAAAATGGCATTGATCGGTCAATCTGCCTGTAATCAACCCGGATTTGGCGCCCCAGTGGGCTAAGGCCGAAAAATTAATGTACGTGGTTATGTCCTGGCAACCAATGTGCTCATATAGACTGGTATTGACCGTATGGTTCCGGTAACAGCGCAACGTTCCCTGACTCCGGCTGGGCTTATACAGCTCCTTGGAGTCAAACCCGTAATCAATGGTCATCACGTAGCCCCGTTTCAGGGCGGTGCCTACGGTCTGGATCCAGCGAACGGCCTCCAGATTAATTTCGGTGCGGTACCCGGTCGGCAGGCAAACACCCAGTTCGTTCAGGTAATGGGTCAGTTCCAGGGATGCGGGTTGTAAAACCTCCCGAAAGGTTGTATCATACTCCACAAATACTTCCATCAACTGCTGATTCATCACCACGGGGTGAACCGCAAAGGTATCGACCAGTTCATTAGAGAGGATACAGCCCGTGATTTGGGGTAGCTCGTCAATCGACTCGTGCCAACTCACTTTCTGGGCGGGTAAATGGCTTCGTTCAATGGCCCGCATGACCGGACTTTTTTCAATGATGCAATAGCGTAAGGAATCGTATAAGCTGGAATTGTTTTTCAGGTACAACAGGATATCGGCGCATAGGGCACCGGTACCGGCTCCATATTCAACGACGGTAAAGGGCTCCCGGCCCAGGATGTCCCACATTTCTTCGAGTTGTTTACCAATTAGGGCACCAAAGACGGGGGTTAGGCAGGAACTGGTAAAAAAGTCTCCCGTGTGGCCAATCTTGGTAGCGGGTGATGTGTAGTAGCCTAAGTCGGGATAGTAGAGGCACATCTCCATGAATTCTTGAAACGGAATGGGCCCCTGCTGCTTTATTGTCTGGATGATCCGTTCGGCGAGGGTCATAAGCTGGCGTAAACCCCAGAAACTCCACCGGATTCATTGGGTTAGGGTAGCTGACCAAAAAGTGAGCGAGTGGACTTTGTACCAGCCCAAAATAGCCTGACCGATTCAGGAGGAAACAAGACGCTGAAAATTCCCATGCCTGGCAACCGCTTACGAGTAGCCAGGCATGGCAGGTTGGTACGAAGCAACTGGACCAGCTTACTAATTGGGCGCAGAGAAGTAACCCTCGATGATGCAGGGGTCATCGACACAATCCGGATACCACCGTAGGGGCTGGAACCTGACTCTTGTTGAAATAAGCCCGTTATAGCTTACTCAGGGGCCAGGCCTGTTGGCTGTTACGCCTGGTGAAATACCCGCTCCAATGGTATAACGACCGGCGAGTTGTCGGGGTTGGTTTCCATCAAATCGGCCATGTACAGCCACCACCGCTGCATAACGGGTAGGTTTGGCAACGTATCAGCCGTATTGGTATTCGTCTTTTTCTGAACGGCAAACAGTGTGCCGGTGGCCCGGTCCAGGTAAATGGGATAATCGCGGATGCCCGCGTTGACAGAGAACAAAAATTGAATAGTACCCATGCCTCAATCTGGTCATCTACGTGCGAAAACGACCTGTGCTAAACAATAGGTGAATTACTTGACACCCGTTACGGAACGTGTTACATTTGAGTAATGATAAGAAGTATCAGTAGCAAGCCTTTACGCCTGTTTCACCAGAAAGACGATGGCTCAAAACTCCCAGCGTCGCAATTGGGAAAAATAGGCTTAATCATGGGTTTGCTTGATGCGGCCGCGAAGCCGGAGGACATGGATTTTCCCGGTTCTGGACTACATAAATTATCAGGAGAATTAAACGGTTTTTGGGCCGTTAAGGTCAATGCGAATTACCGAATTATCTTCAAATTTGATGATGAAGGCGTTACCGACGTTGATTACCTGGACTACCACTAGAACGAAAAATATGAATATGGAAGACAATCGCGTGAAAGGCCCGATGAAGACCCCGCCCCACCCTGGCCAGATCTTGAAGGGCTTGTATTTAGAACCCCTCGAACTATCCATAACGGATGCTGCTAAAGGCTTAGGCGTGACGCGGAAAACGTTGTCGCAGCTAATCAATGGCCATCATGGAATTACGCCTGAAATGGCTTTACGCCTGTCTGAAGCCTTTAACACGACTCCGCAAGTTTGGCTAAATATGCAGCAGAATTTTGATTTACGTCAGGCAGAGAAGAAAGAGAAGAATTATACGGTGCAGCGCTTTTGGCAGTCGTCGGATGCTGGAATGCAGCCAGTTTAATTTGAAGCTAGGAGGGTAAGATCATGCTAAAACGAACTTTGCCACCAGTACACCCCGGCGAGATTTTGCGGGAAAATTATATTAACGAGCGCCATTTGACGATTACTGAAGTCGCTAAAGGCTTAGGCGTTGCACGGGCCAATCTATCAGCCATTGTCAATGAACGGGCCGGAATAAGCCCTGAAATGGCGGTGAAACTATCCGAAGCGTTTGGCAATACCACCCAATTTTGGGTCAATTTGCAAAAGAACTACGAAGTGTGGCATGCAGAAAAAAAAGTAAATCGTTCGACCGTTCGCCATTTTTGGCAAGATGGACAAGTTTGCAAACCGCTTAGCCGTCACTAAGACAGGAGAAACAGACTATGGCTTTATTCGCCCCGCCCACCCCGGCGCACTTATCCGCGAGACGTTAGAAGGCATCTTTGAAGAATCGGGTAAAAAATGACTGTTTCGGAAGTGGCGACCGGCTTGGGCATGACCCGCAAAACGTTGTCAGCCATTATCAACGGCAAGCAGAGCGTCACACCTGAAATGGCCATTTGCTTAGGTGCCGCTTTTGCCAACACTACGCCGGAATTTTGGCTAACGGTGCAGGAGAATTACGATCTTGCCCAGGCCCGGCGCAATGTAGATGTCAGTACCATTAAAGTATTTTGGAGTCCAATTGGACTTTCCTCACAACATACAATATAGAAATTTATTAAATGAGTTATTGATCCGTGAGTAAGTCTGTAAATTTTATAGCTGATTGGTGTGGCTTTAGAGATCATTCGGCAACTCCTATTAAGCAACAACTTTACGAACTAATTCACGCATCAATAATGGCAATCATAAGACCAAGATTAAATTTAAAGGGGATTATCGTTCTTACGTTTTATAAAAAAGCAACCGTTGGATAAATTCAGGCTAATTTTAAATTAAATATCAATTAATATTCTTTAATATTGGCAAACCCCATACTTATGAAATATCATACATTTATACTACTTTTCATTTGTTCTTCAGTAGCTTTCGGCCAAGAAGAAAAAAAATCATTAATAGGTACATATTATTGGATCAACTCAGTTGTGCTTGAAGCTGCAACTCTCGATGGTAAGCCTGATACTCAGGCTAAAACGGTCACTTCGATTCCAAACCAGTATTTTAAAGTTATAAAGGAAACCAAGAATGATGATAAAGATTGGGCTATAATTGAAATCATTCCCTATAATAAAGGAGTAGAAAACTTTTATGAATACAATGTCAAAGGTGGCGTAACTGCATACAATAGTCTAAGCAATGAAAAAAAAACTGCTGGCGAGTATACAACAGTTTATTTTAGAGTTGAGCCCTCTATCGTCAGGCTACATGCTGCCCAGAGAATTCCTGCAAGTTTTGTGTTTGGCCTTATTAATTTTCCTTTCAAATTTAGGCCACAGTATGGCCGGAATGACTTTGCTGGTGCTTTTAATTTCGGAGCCGGCTTAGGTTACAAACTTGGTCACAAAGGATCAGTTAACACAACCGTTACTATAATAAATGCTTATAGTCTTTCTAATATAAATATTGATGCTCCGGCAGTTACTAGAAACTCAGCCGATTTAGAGAAAACTAATAATTATTCCGGTTTATCAATATCATTAGGCTTAATGGCAGAAAATAAAAGGGTTCAGGCAGGAATCTTTACTGGGATTGATATTTTAAGTAATGTAAATCAAACTCAGTTTGGTTGGCATTACCAAGGTAAGCCTTGGATAAGTATCGGTTTTGGGTATTCTATTTTTTCAAATGATAAACCTAGTGAAGAAACTGTAGCTAAACAGCCAAACCAAAAACCCTAAGTTATACCTAACATTGCTAGCTCCCCCTACTTAGGCGGCTATAAAGACGCTGTAACTGTACGGCCTGATACTGATTACCCTTCGGCGTTTTAAAGCTATCTGTGTTCAATTTACGGACAATCTCCGACCAACTATAACCCTGCTGTACAAGCTGCTTTATCATGGCACTGGCCGGGCGGCTGTGGCTATTGTCTGCGGCCTGGGTGGTGATCGTAGCATGACCTAACCGGGCGGCTCGGCCTGTTTTAAACAACTGGCTTCCTTTACGCCACTGGTCGGAACGCTTTACTTTCTGAACCAGTGCGCCGGTCGTGCGGATACTTATTAATTCCCGCTCTCGACCAGCAAGGGCAATGTAAATTTATCCAGGTTGGGAATGTCACAACTTTCCAAGCGTCCGGCCAATTCCCGATAGATGGCTAATGCCTGTTCCGTGTTGCGGCTTAATCGGTCAATCTTGGCCACCAACACAGCGCGTCGCTCTTTACACAACGTTAACGCCTTCATCAGTTCGGGCCGGTTGAACACGTCCTTCCCGTTCTGCAAGTCGGTAAACTCGACTATGATCGACTTGTCATGGTAAAAGTGTTCGACGTAAGCGCGTTGGGCATCTAAGCCCAAACCGCTTACGCCCTGGCGTTTAGTGCTGACGCGGTAATATATCACATACAGGGAGGGGAGGCAACAGCTCGTTTCATGGGCTGAACATAGCCGAACGGTCTAGTTTTACAAACATATGACGTTGGTTATACGTTTGTAAAATTCATACCTCGCGAATACCTTTTTTAAACGCCCGTTTTTTGGCAAGCTCGTTAATTTGAAAAGCTTTTCCAAAGTGCCCACACCAATGCCTGGCCTGACAAGCGTAGTAACACTCGGCCCATCCACCCATCATTCCTGGTGAAATACCCGCTCCAATGGTATAACGACCGGCGAGTTGTCGGGGTTGGTTTCCATCAGGTCGGCCATGTACAGCCACCACCGCTGCATTACGGGTAATTCCGGCAATGTTTCTGCCGTATGGGTATCCGTCCTTTTCTGAACGGCAAACAGGGTGCCGGTGGCCCGGTCCAGGTAGATGGAATAATCACGAATACCTGCGTCGGTCAGTACGCTGGATAGCTCCGGCCAGATTTCATCGTGCCGACGCTGGTATTCAGCCTCCACACCGGGTTTCAGTTTCATCGTAAACGCAATTTCTTCCATGGCAGTAGTCGGGTTTAAGGTTTACAGTTTTTGGTTTACGGTGGCTGACGCACGAATTGCAACGATGAACCATAAACCCAATACCGTAAACTATTTCATTTTACACAGTTCCGTTCCCGCCAGCAGGAAGCAGCCGAGACCGTAATCTTCGAAGTCGGGCTTACTGTCGTAGGTAACGGGCTGGCCGTCTTTGGGTTCTTTGCCGGTCCCCTGCACGTAGCCCAGAAAACCATTCGGGTGGACTGATTCGGTCGCCATGGCGTTCCAGGCTTTGGCGATGATGGGCCGGTATTTTTTCCCGTCGAGCAAACCGTGGTTAACGCCCCAGGCCATTCCGTAGGTAAATAAAGCCGTTCCGGTCATTTCTTTACCGCCGAAATTATCAGGGTCGTGCAAGCTCACGTTCCAGTAGCCATCGGGGCGTTGCAGAGGTGGTAACGCCTGCATCATTTCCAGAAACGTTTTTTCGTACTCGTCCCGGTGGGCGGCATTTTTTGGCATGATATCCAGCACCCGTACCAGAGCAGCCACTACCCAGCCATTCCCCCGCGACCAGTAACAGTCCTGCCCATTTGGTTCTTTGTACGGCGGCACAAAATCTTTATCCCGCCACCACAACCCATCTTTAGGATTGTACAGCCCGTTGCCGCCCTCTTTCGTTTTTGTATGCAGGTACATCTGGTACATTTTCTCGTAGTAGGGCGACGTTCCGGCACTATGTCCGTTGTCCATTGCCCCCAGCTGGGCAAATACCGGCATCGCCATTTGCAGAGCATCCACCCAGGTCCAGTCGTTTACTTTATCACTGTTCACCATCGCGTCCATGGACGCTTTAATGTCGTGAATGCGTTCCGGTTTGGCCCGGCCAACAGCCTGGTCTATCTGATACAGATCGATGTAGGTTTGCCCGCAGCACTGGTCGTCGGCATTACGTGTGTTAGTACCACTTCTCAATCCCCACTGGTGTTTTTCGCCCCAGTCAACGGCGTAATCGAAGTACCGCTTCTGTTTGTCGATACCGTACAGGGCCATTAGTCCTTCGTAATAGACGGCCCGGGTCCAGATGTTGCTGGGGCGGGTTTTGTTGGTCACGATTTCCTTGCCCGGATCAGGCCAGGTTTTCATAAAATAATCGTTTGCCAGGGTCATTCTGGCCACGATTTCTTTTTTGGCAGGGAGTTTCTGAGCTGGTGCCGTGAAGACAGTCAGGGTACAAAGGAGCAGCAAACTGCGGTTTATAAACCGTTTTCGTTTCATGTATTTTCTGATGGTTATAGGCGACAGGAGGCACGCAACACCGGGTTAAGCTAATGTTGAACCCGGTGTTGCATACGTCCTGGTCAAAAGCACTGATTGGCAATTGGTCTTATCCCAAAATAGCTGGTCAATGGACTGCCGGGGGAGCCGTGTACTTTTTCAGGGCGACACAGTTGTCGGGAATCGGCTGGCTATTCCAGTGCTGATGGATGGCCAGGGCAGCACCCAGCGCCGACGCCTGCGCTACCGATGCGGCATATACCTCGATGTCCGGAAAGGCAATAGCCAGCAGATTCATGTAGATGGGGTTGTTGCCAAAACCACCGTCAACGAAGATGCGCCGGACGGGCGAGTCGGCCAGTACCAGCGACGTTGAGATGAGCTGCTGGGCCATGATGTCGAGGATCAACTGGTGATAGGCTTCCCCGTAATCGGTAAATGCCGACAGGTCGCGGTCGCGGAACAGGGAGCCGTGCATGGAAATAAGCTGATCGCCTTTACCTTCCCGCTCCGTAGTCACCTGCGCTACACGTTGACGCAACCGATTGATTAATTCTGGATTATACGACACTTTCTTATACGCATCCACCGGCACCTGAAAATGGCCGGCCAGCCGTTTTACCTGCTGCTCATGTTCATTCCCGGCAAACAGCCGCGACGCCTTTACGGGCCGACCTTTGTAGTGCATGAATGTCAGACAGTCGTATTGTAACTCCTCGGGCGTGAGGGGATTGCTGTTAAACGGGTTCATGCTCACGCACCAGGTACCGGTCGATATGAGTACGAAGGAGCCAGCGTCGCCCTCCTCCTGAAACGAAGCCAGATACGGAATTAATGCCGCCGAACTGTCGTGCAGTCCAACACCCACCTGTACCCGGTTCCCATCAATTGTAACGGGCACCGCTGAATCCGAGGCCGTAATTGGAGCCAGATACCGTTCCAGCTTTTCCCGACCGACCCACGCGTGGTAGGCCTGCCGGTCAAAATCCCAGAGCATGGTATGACACCCGATACTGGTCAGGTCAGAGACGGGCTTGTTGTTTATCAGAAAGCTGATGTACTGCGGCAGGTGGAGGGAAAAGGCCAATTTTCTCACTACGTTCGGCTGCTCGTATTTCAGTCGATACAACTGAAGGCCGGAATTCAGGTTACCCAGCAATGGGGAAGCCGTTTGCCGGGTAATGTCGGCTTCGGTCCCGTAGGTGTCGAAAAACTGACGTTGCAGCGGAGCCGGGAACACCTTGAGGTAACTGTACAGCGGAGTCAGGGGTTGCCCCGCCTGGTCGATATGTACCAGACTGGCTCCGTAAGCCGAAATATTTACTGCTTTCACCGAATAGTCGGGCAATGCCAGTACTTCGGCCAGGGAGGCAGTTACCCAGCTTTTCAGCTGGTGTACGTCGTCGCAAAAGTCGCCGTCTTCATCCGGTATCTCCACAAAACTCTCCGACTTTTCCCAGACAATCTGATACGTTTCGTCGAAGAGAAACAGCTTTTTGTTGGTCTTCCCAATATCGAAGATGGCAATAACTGGCGTCATTTTGAAGGAATGATGAATTATGAATGATAAATTATGAATGATAAATGAATAATGCGGTTTCACCAGTCAGCCATCATCGCTCCGGTAACGTTGCCATCATTTATCATTCATAATTCATCATTAGTTTACAGTCCCGTTGCTACTGTTTTGGCACCACGTTCGTCGATGAGTTGCTGACGGACGTTTAGCTGGCGGTATAGGGCCAGTGGGTTCAGAGAGGCCCCGGCCCGGCGTCGGGCTTCGGCCACCAGCGGGCGAACGTCGGTTCGGAAAGCATCCTGCAAAATTTCCTGCGCCCGAACCGCGTCGTTGGCTTCGCGGGCTTCTTCCAGGGCGTCCCGGTCCACCAGCAACGCCTGTGCGTAAGCCAGCTGAATGGCTTCGACCGATTGCAGCAGGTCTTCGAGCGGGTCTTTTACGTTGTGGCTGGCATCAATCATCCAGCCAAGGTCTTTGGCGTGATTCATCCCTTTTGCATCCAGTCCGTCGACCAGTTCGGTAAAAATCAGAAAGAGCTGGTAGGGTTTGATGCTACCCGCCGTGAGGTCGTCGTCCCCGTATTTGGAATCATTGAAGTGGAATCCACCCAGTTTGCCCTGATGCAGCAGAATAGCCACAATCTGTTCGATGTTGGCGTTGGGCAGGTGGTGACCCAAATCCACGAGGGTATAGGCTTTGGGGCCGAGTTTGTTGGCGTAAAGGAAGCTGCTGCCCCAGTCGCCTACGGTCATCGAATAGAAATTGGGTTCGAACGCTTTGTACTCGACAAACAGTTTCCAGTTGTCCGGCAGGGCCGCATAAATCGCTTCCAGACTCGACAGGGTACGGTCGAACGCTTTTCTGAAATTAAGCTGCCCCGGAAAACACGATCCATCCGACAGCCAGACCGTCAGCGCATCGGAACCCAGGGCCACGCCATGTTTAATTACTTCGATGTTGTGGTCGATGGCCTGTTGCCGTACGGCGGGGTCGGTGTGTTGCAGGGAACCAAACTTGTAACTCTGTTCAGCCCCGGGCTGGTCCTGAAAAGTGTTGGAGTTTACGGCATCGAAGCGGAGCCCGTACTGGCTGGCCAGTTGCTTAATGGCTCCCGCATCGGTTGGAATATCCCACGGAATGTGCAGGGAAATGGCTCCACTGGCCCGGTTCAGGGCGTGAAGCAGCCCCACATCGGCCATTTTCTCTTCCAGTGAACGGGGTTCTCCCCCACCCGGAAAACGGCCAAACCGGGTACCGCCCGTACCCAGTGCCCAACTTGGAATAGCAATTTGAAAATCAACCAGTTTCCGAATAATGGGTTCGGCCGTCGCTACCTCCTGCGTCCAGTACGATAGTTTACGCTGGTGCGCTTCCAGTTGACTTTGGTTATAATCGGCAATATAATCGGGTTGGAGGTTCATAAGGGTTTAGAGTCTATGTATCCACATTATGGAAATTCCGTCTTATTATCAGCCCACACATTCATGTGTGGGTTTGAAAAAACAGGTTTATTATATCTTGAACCGTTTTAACGGTTTTTACCCATTCACCTATGAGTCACTCTAAATCAAAAGTTTGGGTCCACGCCGTTTTTTCCACAAAAAACAGACAGCCACTGATTCATACTGCCATTCGTCCGGTCGTGCATGACGAATTGACAAGTCAACTCAGGGCTATGGACTGTTCTGTTGATTGCATCGGTGGCGTTGCCGACCATGTGCACATCCTGTTCCTGCTCAATCCCAAAAAATCAATGGCCGATCTGATGAAACAGATGAAAGGCGGTAGTTCACATGCGTATAATCAGGTCAAATTAACAACGACACCCTTCGCCTGGCAAACGGGTTACGGCGCTTTTTCAGTCAGCGAATCGCATGTTCCGCGTGTTCGGGCCTACATTTTAAATCAGGAGGAACATCACCGTACCGTTACGTTCATGGATGAATACCATCGATTTATGGCTCATTATGGATTACCGGGTGATGACCTCGTTTGATTCATAAAACCGTTAAAACGGTTGGCAAATAGATACTTTCGATTCTTTTGAACCCACAAATGAATGTGTGGGCTGGCAGAATGGATAATGAACAATGGCCAGTACGCTGACCTTCCATTGTACATTGTTCATTATCCATTCTACATTGATTTTCTACCGTACAAACGCCATCGCTACACCGCCGTCTACGTTCAGAACGTTGCCGGTGGATTTGGACAAGAGGCCGTTTACGAAGGCCAGACAGGCGTTGGCAATATCGTCAGGCAGGATAATTTCGTTCAGCAGGGTCCGCTTGGCGTAGTAGGCCGGGAGCTCGGCCACCGTTACGCCGTAAGCTTTAGCCCGCCCTTCGGCCCAGGCACCCGCCCATATTTTCGAGTCCGAAATAACGGCATCGGGATTGACGACGTTAACCCGGATATGGTCTTTCCCCAGCTCGGCCGCGTTCAGGCGACTCAGGTGCAACTGTGCCGCTTTGGCCGAACCATAGCCCGCGTTGTTGGGGCCGGACACCAGCCCGTTCTTGCTGACAATGTTCAGGATATCACCGCCCAGCTTCTGTTTCCGCATGATCTCAACGGCTTTCTGCGTGACAAAAAACTGACCTTTTACCAGCACGTCATACAGGATATCCCAGTCTTTTTCGGTGTGCTCTTCAATCGGCTTGGAGATGCTCAGGCCCGCGCAGTTCACCGCAATATCGACTCCGCCGAAGGCCAGGGCGGCCACATCGAAAGCGGTACTAATCGTGTCGGCCTTCGTTACATCCAGCAACGCCGATGCGTAGGCATCTTTACCGTACTCTTTCTGAAACTCCTCTTTAGCTGATGCCAGCCGATCGGCGTCGTTGTCGTTAATGACGACGACGGCCCCTTCGGCCAGGAATTTCTTGGCGATGGCCTTGCCGATACCACCCGCACTGCCCGTAATCAGCGCAATCTTGCCCGACAGGGGCTTGGGCTTGGGCATCCGCTGGAGCTTGGCTTCTTCCAGCAACCAGTATTCGATATCGAAGGCTTCCTGCTCCGGCAAACCAACGTAGTCCGATACAGCCTCGGCTCCCTTCATGACGTTGATGGCATTGGTATAAAACTCAGCGGCTACCCGCGCCGTCTGCTTGTCTTTGGCGAAGGTGAACATGCCCACGCCGGGCAACAGCATTACCACCGGATTCGAGTCGCGGATGGCGGGGCTGTTGGCATGCTTGCTCCGCTCGTAGTACGCCGTATAGTCTACACGGTAGTCAGCAAAGGCTTTTTCCAGATACCCCGTACTATCATCGCCGGCTAGCTGAGCCGGGTCAAGTACCAGCGGGCGAATCTTGGTGCGCAGAAAGTGGTCCGGGCAGCTCGTACCCAACCGGGCCAGCCGGGACAGGTCGTTAGAGTTGACAAATTCCAGCACCCGCTCGTCGTCGGTAAAGTGCCCAATCATCTGCCGATGGCCGGAGGCCAGTCCCCGCAGCGTGGGCATCAGCGCAGCCGCCTGCTCTTTCCGCGCCTGTACATCCAGGCTCTGACCAGCCGGACCACCGAAAACGGGACGTTTCTTACCGAAGTTAGCGTTCAGGTACTCCGACGCCTGCTCGATTACCTCCAGCGTGTTCATGTACGATTCATAAGAAGTATTACCCCAGGTAAACAGGCCGTGCCCGCCCAGGATAACACCCCGCAGGTTGGGGTTGGCGCGAACGGTTTCTTCCAGTTTCAGGCCCAGGTCGAAGCCGGGACGCTGCCACGGGAGCCACGCCATTGTGTCCCCCCAAATCTCATGCATGATGGCCTCCCCGTCTTTGCTGGCGGCAATGGCAATCAGCGCGTCGGGGTGGAGGTGGTCGATGTGTTTGAACGGCAACAGACCGTGCAGCGGTGTATCAATGGACGGAGCGGCACATTTTGGGTCGAACAGGGTGTGGTTAAACAGTTCGACCATCTCGTCTTCATGCTCCAGACCCCGATAGCGTTTTTTCAACGCCTGAAGTCGCTCGACGTACAGGTTGGCACATCCTTTTTTGGTGAGTGTACCAATGTCTCCACCGGAGCCTTTCACCCACATGACCTCAACGGGTTCGCCCGATACGGGGTTCGTTTCCATCACCTTCACCGAGGTGTTGCCCCCGGCGTAGTTGGTCAGGCGCAGGTCGGCGCCGAGCAGGTTAGAACGGTAGATAAACAGAGCGACTTCATCGCCCGCCAGTTCAGCGGCCTTTTTATCGTCCCAGAGGTAACTAACATAGTTGAACGCCTGTGTCGTGTTCATAGATAAGAAGTAAGTATATTCGTCTGATAACTTGTTTTGAAGCAAAGTACATAACTGCTGTTTTCTCCTGCTTCATGTACTCTCCTGTTGTGTCAACAAAAAAGCCGGTTGTCACAGATACGGGTAGTTACAGGAGAGAACAGGTAAGTTCTAGAACACGGTCAAGATAAATTTGTAAAAAAACTAAAGAAAAGTGTCTGTACTCTGGGGTGTTCTGTTTCATGCGTCGGGAGGTTTTGCTTCCGGCAGTTTCTACCTACCATACAACAAAGTGAAGGGCTGGGCCTGGGAAAGTTACTGGCTCATTGGGGGCCTGTTCTCCTGGGTGGCCGCTCCCTGGATACTGGGTTTGCTCACCGTTCCGACCCTGATTGAGGTATTGAAACAGTCTCCTTCCAAAACCCTTTGGTGGAATTAGAAACGGTTTATGCCATGCGAGTGATGATCCCAAAGGAGCCAATCAATAAGCAAGCTGCTGATAGCAACCGCACCGGCGTCCCGCAGTTTTATGTGGATTACGCACATTCGATGGACTACCAAACGTGTTTTTGTTAAATCAAACAGCTTCCAGGAGCCTCACTAACGACAAAAATTCAGAATTGAGTCGGACAAAATTTGGCAACGTTAAACTACAGGTCGTAACGCCTACCAACGATTTAAAACAGTATTGTAATTGATTTCTTTATGCAAGTTCTGATTGGCATCATTTACCACACGATTGGTGGCGGTTTTTCGGGCAGCTTTTACATGCCCTTTAACAAAGTGAAGGGCTGGGCCTGGGAAAGCTTCTGGATTGTTGGGGGCCTTTTTTCCTGGCTCATCCTACCTCCCTTAGCCGCCTACTTAACCATCCCCGATTTTGCCGCTATCATTGCCTCGGCTGATACGAATGTTAAGATGCTCACGTTTGTATTTGGTTTGCTGTGGGGCATCGGTGGGCTAACGTATGGCCTTGGCGTTCGCTATCTGGGCATGTCACTGGGTAATTCAGTCGTATTAGGGTTCAGTTCGGCTTTCGGCGCACTGGTACCTTCCATCTATTATAATATCAACCCAGTTGAAGGGAAAGTCTCGTTTACCGATATGTTGGGCTCAGCCGGGGGGCAGGTAGTGTTGCTGGGCGTACTGGTTTGCCTCATCGGAATTGCCATCTCGGGTAAAGCGGGCATGATGAAAGAAGCTGAACTTTCGGAAGCCGAGAAGAAAGCTTCTGTCAAAGAGTTCAGCATCGTGAAGGGCCTGACAATTGCCGTGATTTCTGGTATTTTAAGTGCCTTCTTCAACTACGGAATCGAAGCGGGCAAACCCCTGGCCGGTCAGGCTGTTGTGCAAGGTTGCAATCCCCTGTTTCAGAATAACGTAACCTACGTGGTACTACTATGGGGCGGACTGACCACTAATTTTTTGTGGTGCATGTACTTAAACGCCAGAAATAAAACCTTCGGCAATTACACCGATACCCGGACGCCTATTCTGGCTAATGTTCTTTTTTCGGCAACCGCTGGTACCATGTGGTTTCTTCAGTTTTTCTTCTACGGGATGGGTGAAAGTAAACTGGGTAATGGCGCCAGTTCCTGGATTACGCACATGGCCACTATCATTCTGACCGCCAATATGTGGGGTTTGTATCTGAAGGAGTGGTCGGGGGTGTCGGCCGCTACCTTCCGTACCTTCGTCACCGGCATTATCGTGATTCTTATTTCAATCGTTCTGGTAGGGATCGGCAATTCTCTTTGAGCAGAGAATGAACTCGTTAGCTTTTCGTTTGGCCTCACCGCCGGGCAACCTATTGCCGACATAGCGGTTCAGCAGGGGGCCGATCCACTTTTCATGAACAACGCTATTCTGGTTATTCTCCTGCCGGGTGGTTTGACAACCAACGCCATCCGGACGATTTACCTGAATAAAAAACCGGACGTATACCGATTACCGGAACATCTCGACGCCCATCGTGCGCAACATCATCTTTTGCGCGATGGCTGGTTTTACCTGGTATTTTCAGTTCTTTTTCTGCGGCATGGCGACAGTAGGATGGGCGAATACCGCTTTTCGGGCTGGCCCCTGCACTTGGCCTACATCATTGCATACGGGGTCGATGAAGCGTGATTTCCCTGGGTATGCGTACGCTATCTCGTCAGCAAATGGCATTCAGGCCGGTAAGCTTATTAATTGCTGGGCAAGGTCAATCAGGGTTTCGCCCTGCAGGTCGGATGGGGACGAAAGGGGGTAAAGTGACTGCCCTTTACGGTGTATAAATGCCGTTTTCATGCCCACATGAGCGGCCCCGGCAATATCCCAGCCGTGGGCGGCAATCAGCATCGTCTGGTCAGGGAGAAGGTTCAGTTCACGCAGCGCCTGATTGTAGGTATCGGGGTGTGGTTTGTAGCGTTTTACGGCATTCACCGTCCAGGTTGCTTCAAAGAAATGCCCCAGCCCGGTTGCCTCCATCTGCTTTTTCAGGGTTTCGTCGGGGGAATTGGTGAGGGTGAAAAGCCGAAATCCAGCCTCTTTCAATAAGGACAGTCCCTGTTCAACGTCCGGATGAGGCTCCACCTGAACCATCGTCTGTAAAAGTTCCCGTTTCTCTTCTGTCGGCAGCGAGTGCCCGAAAAACTCCTCTGTCATGGACAACACGGCCTCACCAATCTGCTTGAAATCATGAAACTGTCCGGTCAAGGTATCCACCAGCGAATACTGCAACAGCAATTGAAACCAGTACTTGAACGCGTAGTCGTTCTGGAAGGCCCGGTTGAAGGCCTCCTGCACCGCGCTCAAATCCAGCAGGGTTTCGTTGACGTCGAAAATGAGGGCCCTGGGGCGGGTAGTCAGTTTCATGTGCGAGCGAAATGTTTGGATAGTTAACCGGGGAACCCGCCAAATTGATTAGGAATGGCCGTCTTTAGCGGATTTTAGCCAGAGAAAGTACGCATCGCTCATCAGAAAGGACCAGTCAGCAGCCTGAACCGGCTCAGTTCACCTGGAAACCCAGCAAACACACTCAGTCATCACCCGCGTGTGCAACGGTAGTGACAGTCTGCCGACCCACTGCTATTCACAAAGGGAGTTCCGGGCAAAAGCCATTCTTTTCTTCGTACCCCTTCTGGCAATCGGCTGGAGGGGAATGCCCAAAATTAGCCGGATTTAAACACTATGGGATTAAGTTCCGTTGTTTTTGTTTCGCTCCCCACGTATTATGGAAACCAAGTACACCAATAACAGTTTTTCGGCCAGCCGCCCGGAAAAAGCCCCCATTACCGAGCCGATAAATGAACTTCCCAGAGCGGTTCTTCGGCCCAACACTTACATGCTGCTTGACGGAGAATGGCGGTTTATGATTGATCCTGATGATAGGGGGATACATGACCAATGGTACGTAAGCTATCCCTTTACCGAAACGGCTCACTGGCCCGGCTCAATAGAAGCGCATATGGCGCAGGCCAAAGGACAGGTAATGCCCGTTGGCTGGCAGGATAAAATAGTGGCCTGGTACGAAAGGGAATTCCCCCTCCCCCAGCGCAGTGAACCGGCCTCCCGCTCCATCATTCAGCTCACGTTTGGCGCCTGTGGCTACGAAACCCGCGTATGGCTCAACGGGCACCCACTCCGCACCATTGAAGATGAAGAAGTCCATTTGGGAGCCTACACCTCCTTTTCGTACGAGCTACCTGAAGAGTACCTACACGAGCAAAACCGGCTTACCGTCCGGATTGCGGATACGATGGATGCCGAAACTACGCGGGGCAAACAGGAATCGCACGTCTACAAACGCGGTGGCATCTGGTATCAGACCTACTCGGGAGCGGTACGCAGCGTCTGGCTCGAATCGGTGGAGAGGAACCGGCTGCGTTCGCGGGTGGGTGTCGTCAGCGTGGTAGAAGACCGGCTGGTTCGCTTTAGTGTAACGACCCGCATCCATGACCCCGGCGAATACATACTGCGCCTGAAGGCCTATGATCATCACGGAACCGAACTGCTGGCAACGTCCGACTACCCACTCCGGCTGGAAGCCGGGCAAAAGCAGCAACGCGTCGTACTCGATATAGACCGGGCCGAGCTGTGGTCGCCCGAAACACCCATGCGCTACAAGCTCATTGCGCAACTTATCGACTCCGGAGGCTATGTGGCCGAGATAGAAACGCAGTTTGGTCTGCGTAAAATTGAAGCCCGGGGCCGCTACATCTATTTGAACAACAAATCTGTTTACCTCGACGGTATTCTGTATCAGCCGGGTACGGCTTCATACGAGGAAATGAAGCGACACATGCAGGCCATGAAAGAGCTGGGCTGCAATCTGGTACGGGTTCACATTGCCGGGGTCGATCCCCGCATTTATAATCTGGCGGATAAACTGGGCCTCATGCTCTGGGTAGAGGTTCCAAGTCCGCATAGCTCAACGGCTCAAAGTCGTAAAAACCACCGGGCCGAACTGCTGCGCATGGTGGCATTGATCAGTTCCCACCCGTCCGTTGTGATCTGGAGCCTGTACAATGAAGACTGGGGTGCTCAGGACATAGCAACGAACCCGGAAACAAGGAAGTACATCATCGATATGTACCACTTCATGCAGATTGCCTACCCGCAGTACCTGGTTGTCGACAATGATGGGTGGCAACATGTTTCGTGGGAAGGCCGTCTGAAATCGGATCTGCTCACGGCTCACCTCTATACACCTGACCTGAACCATTGGCGCGACCTTCTCCAGCGACTGGAAGCGGGTGAACTGACAAACGTAGCTGCTTACCCGCTGGTAGTTGGCGACCCGTTTTTCTACCGGGGACAGGTGCCACTGATCGTTAGCGAATGGGGTGGTTTCGGCTTCGCCAATTACGGCGGGCCGGCAGAAGCAGAAGAACGGGCTGAGCGTATCCGACTCTTTAAACATGAATTGCGACGGGGCTCCATTGCCGGCGATATCTACACGCAGGCAACCAACATTGAAGAGGAACGCAACGGGATTATCGACCCGCAAACGGGCGAACTTACCGTACCAGCGGGCTTATTAAACTCCCGGGATATTGGCAGCGTAGTGTAGGCTTATTTCATGGTTATCACACACGCAGTCAGTCGAAACGCCAATGCCCCTGATACAATTTGTGTCAGGGGCATTGGCGTTTATTGTACCAGACTATACCGGGCTGCTGCTCAGGCCAGTTTCTGGTTAAAAAAATCGATGGTGCGCTTCCAGGCCAGTTCGGCGGCTGCTTTGTCGTAGCGGGGCGTGGTGTCGTTGTGGAAACCGTGGTTGGCATCGGCGTACATGTGCTCCGCGTATGGCTTGTTGTTCGCTTTCAGTGCGGCTTCGTAGGCGGGCCACCCCTCGTTGACCCGTGTGTCGAGGGCGGCATAATGAATTAGCAGGGGCGCCTTAATTTTAGGTACGTCTTCGGCAGCGGGCTGGGCACCATAGAATGGAACCGCAGCTGCCAGACCGGGTACGCGCACGGCCATCATGTTGGCAATCCAACCCCCAAAGCAGAACCCGACAACGCCGATGTTGCCATTGCAGGCCGGGTTACTTTTTAGGTAGTCATAGGCCGCTATAAAGTCTTCCAGCATCTCGTTGCGGTTGCGCTTGCTTTGCATCTCCCGCCCCTGCTCGTCGTTACCCGGATAGCCACCCAGCGGGGTTAGGGCATCGGGCGCAATGGACACGAACCCGGCAAGGGCTGCCCGTCGGCCCACGTCGGCAATGTAGGGGTTGAGTCCCCGGTTTTCGTGGACGACAATGATGCCACCCAGTTTCTTTTTCGCGTCGGCAGGCATCGCCAGTTGAGCCTTGATGGTACCCCCTCCTTTGGGCGAGCTATAAGTAATGTACTCAGTTTTCAGTCGTGGGTCGTCGGCCTTCACCTGAATGTTATCCTGATAGTTGGGCATCAGAAAACCCATCAGCGAGGTAACGGTCAGCCCGCCCACGGCGTAGGCCGATAATTTCTGTACGAAGTCACGCCGGTCGATGCGGCTGTGGGCAAAGTCGTCGTAGAGGTCGAATACTTCTTGGTTGATGTCTTCTTTTCGCAGGTCGCTCATTTCGATTTGGGAATGTCCGTTTAAAACTACGCATTTAACTGGCTCAACGGCTATCTCCGCCGAATGCAGTCGTATTGGCTAATCAGCAGCGCTCACCCGATCAGCGTGATGACGTTGCACATGCTAAGGAATACAAAGCGAGCAGCGTACTAAATCTACGCTTACGCCTTCTGAGTCATTGACGCACTATTCGCTTGTACAGACGGACGGACGACCGCTCCGGCCGCTACGCCGGAGCGGGACCGTGAATTATCCAGGCGGCTGGTGCCGTACCTTTCGGCATAACTACCCGAAGTCAAGTCAGTAAAAGGGATTTAGGTACAGGAAGATAGACCAGACAAAAGTAGATTCAAGCCAGTACTCGGTTTGAAAACTATCGACCCGGTGTAGGCATACGGTGTGGCTGACCCAGAGCCCTTATGCCCCACTTCCCTTAACTACCAATCGTTCATGAAATCCTTAATCACGCTGCTACTACTGATGCTCCTTGGGGGCAATTTTGTTCAGGCTCAACTACCACAAAAAGGCAAGCCTAAAGTTATTCGCACGCTCATCGTCGATGGACAGAATAACCACGAACAATGGCCCAAAATCACCTTTATGGTCAAGCGATACCTGGAAGAAACGGGTAAGTTTTCGGTCGATGTACAGCGCTCGTACTATACCTGGAATGGCGATGAGTTAATGGAAAAATACAAAATTCCCGGTGTCCGGACGACCAAATCCTTACCCAAACCCAGGGCCGACTCCAGCTTCCATCCCGACTTCGCCAGCTATGACCTAATCGTCTGCAATTTTGGCTGGGAGGCCGCCCCCTGGTCCGATGAAACCCAGCGTGATTTTGACAAGTTCATCAAAAACGGGGGCGGTCTGGTCGTCATCCATGCGGCTGATAACTCGTTTCCCCGCTGGCCCGCCTACAACAAAATGATCGGCCTGGGTGGGTGGGGCGATCGCACCGAGAAAGATGGTCCTTACGTGTATTACAACAACGAAGGGGCCCTCATTCGAGACCCCCAACCCGGAAAGGCCGGATCGCACGGGGCGCAGCAGCAGATTTTAATAAGAATTCGGCAAGCCAGTCATCCCATCACCCAGGGCATGCCCCTAACCTGGATGCACACCAAAGATGAATTGTATGACCGTCTGCGGGGCCCCGCCGAGCACCTGCAAGTGCTGGCCACGGCCTACTCGTCAAAAGAAAACCAAGGCACCGATCGTCACGAACCTATGTTGATGACCATCAATTACGGGAAAGGCCGGATTTTTCACACCCCCCTGGGCCATATGGATTATTCGGTTGAATGTGTTGGGTTTATCACCTGCCTGCAACGGGGGGGGCAATGGGCCGCTACGGGTAAAGTGGACATTCCCATCCCCTCGGACTTTCCCACCCCCACGGCTACCCGCCAACGGCGCTTTGTCGAGTAAGAGACCTTGACCGGATATAGCCAGTAACTAAGCTCGCGGTACGGGGCCTTTAGTTACTCCCGGCTATGGGCCTACCAGATGTGCGGTTTGAGTTGCCGAATCGGTCGCCAATTTCACTATGATGGCACTATATGGCCGACCTCCAGGCGTAAAGTCAACCATTACAAAGCGACCTTTGTCAGACAAAAATCGAGGGTTTTCGTGAAGGTTTCCTCAAACACATACACCACACTAACGCCCCCTCTTTTTCGACCTTCTCCTATAGATAGCGAAATGGACTCCCACTGGCAATGTGACTTATCCTCATACCGGTAAGTTTAGGCGCTAACCACTGGGCCGCATACGCCATACCCGCTTCTTCACTCAGGGCATGACTGACCACCAGCAGGGATGTCTTCTCGCCCATTAACAAGCCATCCCGTACCCGTTCCACCGTTTCCCATTCCCGGGTTTCCCCGCTTAGAATCAAGTCAGGTTTGTAGGTCTGAATGGCTTTTATCTGCTGTTTACTGTCCATATAACCAAAAGCCAGGTAAATGCGGCTGCATACCTGTTGTTCATGACCAACGACCCGTACCCACGGAATGTCCAGCTTTTGTTTTACCAGCGATACGATGGCGTCTAATCGCATCGGTTTGGGTAAGGTTACCAATCGGGACTGGTCCGCGTCATACAGCTCCCCCCACCCCAGCTTCATTAAATTGCCCATAATGATCCCATCGGGCTTATGGGCGTGCCAATAGTCGTGAAAGCGCCACAGGGCAATCTTGTGTTTTGTTAACAGGTCTACTTTATATCGGTACGCGTCATCCTGCTGGAGCCAGTCGGTTTGATCCTCATTATTGTAGAAGGGCGTTTCATGGGCGATGATCAGGTTAGCTCCCAACCTGACCGTTTTCTCAATGACCTCCAGGGTGGGGAACATGGTTGTCACAATACCGCTCACTGGCTGATGCAGACTTCCCGCCCGTAACTGATCGACCGTTTTGGCGAAGGGGGCACCTGGAATTTCGTTTAGTATAGTATCAATAACCTGCTTTACGGTCAAGGTAAGGGTTGGTCGTCGTGCTGGCTGAGGGGTACTTATCGTTGGTTGGGTCGTCAGCAGGGAGCCCGCTGCCAGTGCCGTGACACGGGTAAAAAATTCTCTTCTGGGCAACAGGTTCCGGGGGTCGGTCTTATTCATGAACGGAGAAGGGTAAAAGCGTCAGGAGTTTACTTAAAAAGTAGTCTCTTTTTAAGGCTAAACAGGCCTGAGTTTACTATTCCCTTATCCGGCAGGTATTATCGACCTAGTGTTACCCGCCGTCTGTTATTGGTGGGATGTAGGCCATGAATTGTAGCTGACAAGTAGCAAAACGATTAATTAGACATAGAAGCGTTTCGTGATCGTTTTCAGACTGGTAAGTTGTGTGATAAACACGACAGTTACCTGGCCTAGTTGTTCAGTTAAAGAAGCCTTTTCCTGAACGGAATAATGATCATGTCTATTTGTACAATTACTTGATTGAGGTAATACTTTTATCACTTATACCTACTTTGTCGATATTGTACATTTGCTGTAAATCACCTGGATGTATGTCCAGTAATCTGGATCGTTTTCCCGGCATCTTGGCAACCACCCTACTTTGTCAAAATTAGTGTTCCACGCCTATTTTACAGATCATTAATGCCCGTTAATGTTCTGTAAAGCTCTGTTACTGTCGAATAAGTTAATTGCATCAACTAAATGAGTTAATCCTAATGAAGCCAATTACTAGGACCAATACGGTACTTTTCTTCCGTAGCCAATCGACCGCTTGCTCAAAAGCTAACCCAGTGGCTTTACTTTTTAAACTACCTTCCCTTATGAAAAGAGGGGACGGATTGTTTCATTCCGTTGCTCATATCCTGCCAAAAGAACGAAGACGGTTGGCGGCTCACTAAAACTAACCGCAGACTACTAATTTAAATACGAAAAACAGACCAACGATGAGACCAATCTATTCCCTAACTGCGGTAATGCTACTCGCACTTACCTTGGCCTGCTGCAAGAAAAACGGGGCCGATCCCCAAGCCGCCAGTACGGGCACCGGCACGGGTAGTATCAAGCTTACTCAAAATGGAAAGGTTATTACCGAGTTTCAAACCACCAAGGTAACGGCCATAGGCGGGGGTGGATATGATGTGGTAGTCAACAGTGCCGATGAAAAACATTCGCTCCTCATAACTATTACTGGTCAGTCAGCCGGGACTTACCCCTTCATCGCCCCTGGCCAAAGCCTGGGCAGCGGAAAAGCAAATTTTTTGTATCAAAGCTATGCCTTACCCGAAGCCTTTCAGGGTACGGTCGGCATACTGGAACCCAGTACTGGCCAGGTCGATCTAAAAACGGCTACCCAAACCCGGTGTAGCGGTACTTTTAGCGGAACGGGTAAAAATGCCAAAGATGGTAAAACCTACACCCTTGAAGGAACCTTCGACTCCCCCGTACTCTAACTAGTTTCACTAGTAACCAACTCAGTTATGAAACCTATTCGTTTTCTGTATCTGCCTGTTCTGCTCCTGTTGAGCCTGCCCCTGCTGGCACCCAGCTGTAGCAACAAAAACTCCGATCCTGTTCCTGCGGCTACCCATCCCGCCAGCGTCGCCAGCGTCTGGGCATGGCAAAAACTACAGGTTTCCCCACCTGTTGGCAACATTGACGATATCCTTGATTTTTATATCCAACTCAATCTGATCACCAGCAACTGTCTGCCGATCTTTTTGTACGAGTTTAAAAGCGATGGCACGGTGGTTCCCCTAGAGCAGACTATTTGTGCTAGCAGTGGGAATAGTGCCTTAGAAATGGGGCCACAGATGGGGGATACCTAGTCCGTCACTGGTAGCACTATCACCATCACCCATGCTGATGGCAGTAAAGATAATGCCGAATTAATCTTGACGGATGGGACCTTATCGAGCGGGGCCAAATCGAAAGTAATGACCTGGAAGCGAAAGGTAAATGACCAGTTATTTACCTACGCATTTGAGCGAAAGGTATAGCTAGCGGTCATTACTACCAGGCCATCCGGCATCCGATGTACCTGTCTTTTTTGTTATCTTCTATTGGCATGGTCCTGCTACATTTGACTGGACATTAAGTTAAGCATGTTCTAACTTAGTGAACCGCTCAGGCGGTCCTGCATGAAAATCAGGCGACAATACGACCGCTCCGGCGGACCGGAAAGTTCAAGAAGATGGCCGTGGAGCTGTCGGAAGCCAAAGGCTCTCTAAAAGCGACCGCTGAAGAGTTGGGCATTACCACACAAATTCTAACCCGATGGCGTAGAGAACGAGCGCCTTCTTAAGTCCCTAGAGCTGGTAGCGGAATCCAAGGGAACCCAGAACAGCAAGAAATTTTACTCCTGAAAAAGCAGCTTAAGCAAGCTGAATTAGAACGTATGCTACGGGTAGTCGTTGACAGGTATTGAAACTAGTTGTCCCATAAAACCCTCCTTCCTGAGACCAAGCGGCTTGTTATCCCATTTGTAAACCTGTTTCAGTGGCATATAAGAATCACCGTAGCCTAAAGAGTTTGCAAAGAGTATTGGTCAATAGCCTTTATTAGTACTTAGTAGTGCGGCCTTAATACACCCAAAACTATGAAAAATCGACGCAGGTCTCTTCTCCTGTTCTTCGTGTTTACAGTTCTTGGAGGCTTCAACCTGTCAAGCCTGCTAGGTCGTCCCATTTTTGAGAACATGCGAGGGGCAGATGTTGCACACCTGATCGGCACAGTGGTGATGTTTGGGCTTGCAATCTTGTGTCTTAAGGAATACTTTTTCGGCCGTCGCTCATCATGAAGACTGGGCATCCCCCGCAATAGTATATTAGTAAGTGTCTGCGACGCAAACTCCGCTTTACATAATGCCAGTGGCTGTTGCAAAAGTCTAAATGGTAGTTCTAGAGCGTATGTTATGGATAGCATTGGACAGTTATTACAATCATGTGTCCCATAAAACGCTCTTTTACGAAACGCTTGGGCTTGCATGCGTATACTTCTCAATTGGCCGGGGTGGGGCCGCACCGGCGTACCGGCCACTGCGATGCCGTAGCGGGCATATAATTGCACGACCACTTTTAATACCTGTCAACGACTAGCCGTAGCAAACACTTTTAACAAATAGTCCATGACCAACAGACACCGTCTTTCACCTATTGTATTTACTGTGTATATTTTTCTGGCCTTTTATGTGTTTGGCGCTGGTATCACTAATTCACTAGTGGCTTACCGCACTTGGCGAGGGGTAGGAGCTAAAGAGTTTCCGGCGTTCCACCAAATTGATAGTGCGCTCATTATTCCTTTCTTTGTTGTGTTCTTTTTCTTGCTGTTGATTCCCCTGATACTCTTATTCTGGTTTCGACCACCTATCATACCAACGTGGATGATTTGGGTAGCCTTACTTTTCTATCTAATTACTTTACTGTCAACCCTATTCATTCAAATTCCTATTCAAGTAGAGTTAGATAAGCGGTTTTCTCTAAGGCTAATCGACCGGCTTATCTCAACGGACCTGCTTTACCGACGCATTCCGATGGCCCTTTTAGCTGGCATCAATTTCGCCATGCTCTACAGAGTTATCAAGCAGTCAAGTACTTGAGCATCCGCTTCGCTCAAAGAAACGCAGGGACTACCCAGTCGTTAACGCTTCCATGAAGCAAGGAGATTGATAAAACCAGATCTTTGGCTTAATTAGACAACAGTGTATCACCGCTTTATAAGGAGTGTAAGGACAGTACTGTAAATTCTGCGTGAATGTCTCTACCTCTTCCTGGCTAACAGATGCGGCTAAGCAATGGCCAACAGTAATACTAAACCGTAGGGCTATGTTTCAACAATTCTACGAGCCGCATCCGGCCTTAAAAGGGTTTGTCAACAACATCATGATTCATCAGGTCAACTTTGATGAATCGGCTATCCAACCGCAATTCCTAGTGCCCCCACTGCCCGAGCACTGCTTGTTCTTTTACCTCAGAGATCGTTCGGGTGCAGAGGATATGGCTACCGATAAAAAAGAAACGCTTTCCTCTTCGCTAATCGTTGGACCCCATGTCAATCGGCATATTATCAGGCCGGGGCGTGATCATTTGATGATCAAGGTGGGATTTCAGCCGGGCGGATTGTATCGCTTGTTAGGCATACCCATGAGGGAACTATTGAGTCAGGATTCATTTGATGCAGTAGGCCTGTTGGGGAGAAAAATGGATGAAGTAACCGACCAACTACGAGAGGCCGATTCTTTTGCCAACATGAAAATGATTGTTGACCGGTTTCTGCTTAAACAGGTTGGCCGATTAAAACCTGCTTTACCCATTGATCAGGTGCTTCCGCTACTGATTAAAGAACGGGGATTACTTAAAATAGACCAATTGGCATCCTATGCCTGCCTGAGTATCCGCCAATTTGAGCGGGTATTCGGGCAACGAATCGGATTACCGCCCAAACACTACTCCCGGTTAGTCCGATTTGCCCAGGCCTGGATTATGAAAGAACAACAGCCTGAGCGTAGCTGGTTTACGATTGCTATTGAATGTGGGTACTTTGACCAGATGCACCTGATCCGCGACTTCCAGGAATTTGCGGGGGTTAACCCTTCGGTGATTGAATCAGCACTTTCGACCTCCGAGGTCAAATTTTTTAACCGGCTCTTTGATTAAGATGTCGCGTTTGTACTAGGCTTTTGCGTTCTCGCTAAGCTAGTTTTACCAAAAAAAACAGTGATGAAAAAAATACTGACGACCACCCTCCTGGTGTTGATGAGTGGGCACCTGTTTGCCCAAACTCGGACCGCCGACGAATCGGCCATCCATAAACAGATTGATGCGATGATCTATAGCTGGAACCATCATAAGTATGATGATCTGAAAAACTATACGACCGAAGATACCGACTGGGTGAACGTTGTCGGCATGTGGTGGAAAGGTCGAAAGCAATCCCAATATGCACACCAGGTTTATCATAATACCATCTTTAAAACGTCTGTAATGGAGAAAAAGGAGGTGGCCATTCGCTTCACAACAAAGGATGTGGCTATAGCCCACGTTGTCTTACATTCTTATGATTCTGACCCGCACCCGGCTCCGTTACCAGATGGAAAGAAACCCGGCCCTACCGATGGGCTGGCCACACTTGTCTTTGTAAAACAAAATGGGAAATGGTTACTGGATGCGGGAGAAAATGTTTTAATTGATAAAGGAGCTGAACCGTTTGACCCGGTGAAACAAATGCCGAAGCACTAAACGTATCTGAGCGATTAACACTGCACAATCTACGGGTATCCTGTATAAGTGATACCGCTGTGGCGGACCGTCCGCATCTGTCAACTTTCGGTTGACGACGGACAATGGTGAGCGTCGGATGTGCTATGTGCTATCTCAATAAACGCTCCTAAGTGAGACGATGTATCTTTCATATATATACTTCCAACATGACCACGCCAGCCAGTCGTACGCGTCGGATGGCCGATGCCACTCCGAAGTAAATCGTGATGCTTCGGGTGTTTAAAGAGGCCTAATCCGATCTCCAAATAGTATTTTACCGTTATCTGAAATAAAGGGAAGTTGTACTCACACTTTTTTAAAATTTGTACATTTCATAGTAAGCGCTCAGATAACGCAACCATTTCGTGAACGTTTTCAGGCTTGAGAAGTACAGTTCATACAAAAAATTTGTTTGAAACAGCCATTCACTTATTGAAGTGATTAGCTGAACGAAATTTTAAACACTAAAAATTGTATTTAGTGAAGAAGCAACTCGTAATGTCTCACCTGAATTCGATACGGTTAAATTAACTATTTCCGACACTACAGCTACAGTACGTATGCTACGGATTTACTGTATACGGAAAGTTGTCAATGAAAGCATTTAGAAAAAAATTCCTCTACTTCATTCATGCTACTTTTATAACTGGAAGGCGACCGACCGGAAAAGGCCACGAATTCGTTGATAAAGTGGGCTTGATCGTAATAATCTACATTGACCAACCCATCTTGCCATCTCCAGCCCGGTTTTTCAAGCAATTGGTTGCGGATTCGTTGAAACCGCTGAATACGAAGGTACGTTTTAGTAGAAATTCCGAGTTGCTCTTTAAAATGACGCAAGAGCGTACTCTCGCTACAATAGAGTTGTTTAATGAGCTTCTCAATCAATACTGATTCGGGTTCTTGCTCAACGAGCTGTTCAACCCCCTCCACTAACCCCGCCTTGGTGGGTTTGCCATTGATGTGCTGAAGTAAAAATTTTTCTATCAGATCAAACCGTTTGGCCATTGTCTGGGCTTCACCTAATTGGTTATATACCCGCAGAGCTTCTGGCCCAATAACCGCCTGTAAATCATAGAGTACAGTATCCGACGAATTGATGGCATACAAGGGAATTTGCCACAGTCGATGAAAACCAGTGATAGTAAACTCTACGCCAATATGTAGATGAGTACCTTCTAAAATATTGATGACAGGCTGCGTGAGGGGCGTAATCAAATTCGTAGCATTCGCCTGAATTAGTGTATCACCCCGCTTTGTTTTAAACGGGGGCTTCAGATTAAACATGAAGTGAGTAGTGGTTGTGCAACAGTCAGGCTGATGGATCACTTCACCCATCGGTACGTCCATTTCAAACTCCCAAACTCGATTAACAAAGGGCTTTAACAGGGGACTAAGGGGATATTCAACGTATTTCATATCCAGTTGATAGGCTACTTTTCTGAAAGCCTAATATGGCCTTTTTACGGTAAAAATGGAAGCGATTCAGCATAAAAGTTTCAACCGTAATTCATGGCTGATTCCCCAGAAACTTCAATACTGTTTTTAGGGATGAATTGAGTGAACGGTTATTTGGTGGCCTATTTCCCAATACCTAGCCCTGAGCAGACGGTACGTTGATGGCTAAGCCTTCAGTCATCAGTTCGCAAATTTTTGCCAGTAACGAAGTTGACGTTTTTTTACAATATATGATGATATCACCAATTTAACTTTACACCGCCCTCATCAGACACGTAGCGCTCTGCTTAAGCCTGCGGTTGGCTATCGGAAGTCGTCTACCTTCCAGACCGACGCACGCGCAATAGAACATATAAATGAATGACTACCTTTTAAAAACATAGCTATGAAACGAATTACGATCCCCTTCATTGGTTTAGTTAGGGTGCTGTTTAGCTACGCGCAAACGGAACAAAAAGGCATAGTTTCAACAATGAACCGATCTACCCCCCCACAACGCTTGGTGCGATCCTCCATCTGGCTGCTCGTTTGTCTCGTGCTGGTAAGTTCCTGCCAGGATCACCGCCCGCTCAACCCCCAAGTCTTGTCGGCCGACGTAGCCCATGCCTGGATGCAGATGCATATCCGGCTGACCCTTAGCACCACCGGCTACAATTCCGTCGTCTCAGACCGCTCATTTGGCTATGCTGGAATCACGATGTACGAAGCGGTATTACCCGGTATCGAAGGCAGCACCTCCCTGCTGGCCCAGATTGGTGGTAGTTCCCTCACACCCAGCCAAAGTGCCGATCAGTACTATTGGCCCGAAAGTCTCAACGCAGCCATGGCCAGCATTACCAAACAGTTATTTGAAAGTACATCGGCGGCCAACCTGAAAAGCATCGATTCGCTGGAAACGGTTTATAAAAATCAGTTCCAGGCCGCTACCAATCCTGACAAATTAATGAATGCCGAGACGTACGGTCGACAGGTGGCCAATGCGATCTTTGAGTGGTCGAAAACAGATGGCGCCCATCAGGCCAATAAAAATGTGACCGACCCCACCTACACGCCCCCGGTCGGGCCAGGATTGTGGGTCCCTACGCCCACCGCAGCCCCCATTTTACCGCGTTGGGGTAACAACCGGACGTTTATAGCCAACAGTGCGGTTAGTTCGCAGCCGGGGCCACCAATAGCTTACTCCGAAGACCCCGGCTCTGCTTTCTATGCGATGGTGAACGAGGTCTATACAACTTCACAATCGCTCACCAAAACCGATACGACCACGGCCAGGTTTTGGGCCGATACACCGGGCAATCTGAACGTCCCGGCCCACGCCACCAACATCCTGACCCAGCTTTTGGTAGCAACCAACCAGGACTTGTTCAAAGCCGCAGCTGCTTATGCCCGGCACGGCATTGCCCTGAGTGACGCAGCCGTCTCGACCTTCAAAACAAAGTACACCTATAATTTGCTTCGGCCTTTTACTTACATCCGCAATGTGTTGAAAAAGACTACCTGGAGCCCCCTCCTCCCTACTCCGCCCCATCCGGAATACTCGGCCGCTCACGCGGTGGTATCGGCAGCCAGTGGCGCCGTCCTGGAAAAATTGTTTGGAGCCAGCTACACCTTTACTGATAACAGCTATGCCTCGAGTTATGGCGTCCGGTCCTACACTACGTTTCAGGAGTATGTTCAGGAAGCGGGCCGGTCGCGGCTGGTGGGCGGTATTCATTATGGACCGTCCATTAGCGCTGGACTGAGCCAGGGAACCAAAGTAGGCAATATGGTTAATCAGCTAACGATTAAGTAGGCCGATCAGGTGACTAATTTCTATTTATTACTACCAGACTTAGTACCCTGCATTACTAATGCAAATCTATAAAACTAGATTATAGTTGAGTATGGTGTGGTCAGCCACTTTCCCATAAACTCTCCGTCAAGTTTTATGATTTAGCGTAAGGCTTGAGGTATCAGGACTGCTTTGATATTTTTTATTTACAGGGATTGAAATGCTCTAAGATTTACCCGATTGTTAGTCATACCCGCTGATTATCACAAACTCATCTCACGTACCAAAATAAGATTTTGGTACGTGAGATGAGTTTGTGATAATCAGGAAAATCGTTTGGATTAATTCATTGGGGATGCCGGTAGATAGTCTTGGAAAAACGGGCGTGGCTGTTGCACAACTCCGCTTTCTAGATCGATTTTCAGTGTCTGAATTGGCTAATAAGATTTTATACCATCGGTCTGCTCTTCTTAGTTGAGAAAAAGCACGCCAAAACCCGGAAAAGTGTCTTGAGAAGGTGATGACCATTCCACCTTTAGGGCTATGGCCTGGCTGAGAGTGAACTTGGTGGTGAACTTCATATACTTCTTCAGGTTGAAGGCAATAGCCGCCATCAGCATCACTTTGTGAGCTCCAGCTTTGCCCCGTACATT
>NZ_KB893274.1 GCF_000374065.1 Spirosoma luteum DSM 19990 | reverse complement strand
TGGCCAAATGTATGCCAGAGATTAAAGTTATGGCCCAGCTCATGAGGGAAAAGAGAGCTGCCTAAAGTGTACAGATTATCGCCCGGCCTGGCCAGAACGACCGATTGGGTAGAAGAAGGANAGTCCGCCGGGAAAGCGGCCCACCCTCCGTAGCCTGCCGCCCATCCGCTGAACCGGTTGACGTAATACTGGTTCATGGCGTTATTATCGCTGTGATTAGGAGGCAAATTACCTTCGAAGCCGTTGTATAGCGCGTCATCGTCGATGTAGTCGGGCGTACTTCCCGAAAAATAAAACTGGATGCCATGGCCGTTGCTCAGGAAATGGCCGTTGGTGAGCGCCATGGCCTGATTCAGACTGGCCAGATCGAAGCCACCCGTACCGTCGCTCCGGCGAATGATGTGGGGCCGAATCGGTACATACGAAATCGGTGGTGGCGATTCTCCGGAGGTTATGGAGGCTTTTTTTCGTCTAAAAGCCAGTTCAGCAGCCTGCACCAGCGAGATGGCCTGTTCCCGGGTCAATTCCGGGACACCACAATTGAATGAAGTTGACACCGGTAAGGACTGAGCCTGGGCGGAATGGATGGAGCTGAGTCCCAGCAACCCACCAATGGCTAATAGAACGGGTAAAATAAGGTATCGCATACGCTAAAGAAAGACCAAATTGAAGAAAGTATAGCTAACCAATTGACCGCTTTGAAAGGCTGTAATGGGAATGGGCCTGGGGTCGTTTCGTAACTCCCGCTCCACGACACCGGTATTGCTCGTCAGGGGCGAGCGGGTACTACCGGGCATCTGATAGATGATGGGGGAGCCGTCGTCCCCGGTAACGTTGAAGGTGACTTCTCCACTGAGACAATTAAAAGTACAGAGGGAATACAAAAAGTAATTTTTTCATGCTATAGGTAGGTTAATTTTTTAGGGTTCCAGACCAGGTAGCAAGTTTCTCCACAAAGAAGTTGAGCCTTATTTTTAGCTGGTCAAATCGCACGTACAGATAGAAATCATGTCGCATCTGAGTTGCCCCATAAGGCGACTCAGATGCGATTTTCGTTGGTGCTTACTTACGGTTTAACCAGTTTGACCTGCTGATGCTGGGTGGAAGTGCTAACGTTGAGCAAAAACAGACCGCTGCCCTCACCCAGAGGCACCCGCACCCGCTGGGTGGATTCGGCCTGCTGGATGCGTTGCTGATGAAGTACTTTGCCCTGCAAGTCAATCAGGTTCAACTGTAGGGGCTGACGCTCTGCCCCCGTAATCTCGACCTCTGCCGTCTGATTGAGCACCGGGTTACCCAGCACCCGTACCCGTAGCTGAGTGCCTGGTTCAGGCAGGGCGGCAGTGCGGGCCCGGCCGCAGGCGGCTTTCAAATCCCAGACGTAAGTGACGGTCACCCCGTTCTGACGAGCCATGAGCGTAAAGGGCTGCACATCGAGGGCGGTTCTGCTTTCTCTATCGACGAACTGGTTTGGGTTGGTGGTCCAGCCGGTAATGCCCGCAGCCTGATACTCGATGGCAGAGCCGTTACCCCCACTGGTATTGAAGGTGAAGGCCCCGGTGGCGCAGTTGTAAGTAGGTGCTACCAAGGTCAGCGAACCACCCGTTGGCGGGGGTGTAACGGGCGGTGGGGGGGGTGGCGTACCATTACAGTAAGCTCTGAGGTCCCAGACGTAAGTGACGGTCACCCCATTCTGACGGGCCATCAGGGTGAAGGGCTGCACATCGAGCGCCGTTCTGCTTTCTCTATCGACGAACTGGTTGGGGTTGGTGGTCCAGCCAGTGATGCCCGCAGCCTGATATTCGATGGGGGAGCCGTTGCCCCCACTGGTGTTGAAGGTGAATGCCCCGGTGGCGCAGTTGTAAGTGGGGGCGGTCAACGCGAACGGATTACCGGCATTGGCATTGGTAACGATGAATTGGAACGTTGTGGACGCACTGCCGCCATTGGCACTGGCAGAGGCTGTTACCGAATAAACACCTGCCGTAGTGGGTGTGCCGATAAGTAGCCAGGTAGGGTTTGGACTGCCTCCGCCTTCCTGTCTGAAAAATTGGCCGACACCAGGGGGCAGCCCCCGTGCATTAACGCTCCAGCTTGTGGTCACCGAGGAGGAAAAAGCCAGGCCTATCGGGAAATTGATACCCTGGCCAACGGTGGCAGTTATGTCAGCTATCGGACTCACCCTAACGATGTCCGTAGGGTTGGCACAGTAGGTTTGTCGTGACCACGTATAGGTAACCACGTTCCCGCTTTGCCGTGCCGAGATCATAAAGGGGGGTGTATCAGCACACGTACGGGCACAGCCATCAAGAATCTGGTTGGGGTTGGTAGTCCATCCGGTGATGCCCGGTGCCATATACTCGATGGGGGAGCCATCGCCCCCGGAAGTGTTGAAGGTGATTGCTCCGGTAGCGCAGTTATAAGTGGGGGCCGTCAGGGCCAGTGCGCTGGTGGGGGGTTGGGTAGGCGCTTCGGGCTGGAGTTTGACCAGTTGGTTGTTGTCGGTCACGTACACCAGACTGCCATCCCCGGCGGTGGCAATGTCGGTAAGGCGACTTTGACCCGGTCCGGGAAAAGTCCGGCTGGCTACGACGGAGAGGTCGTTTTGATCGACCAGCCGGATTTGTGGGTCCAATCGGCCTGACTGTGCGGTGTTGCCGACGGCGTAGAATTTTTTGCCACCGCTTCCCGTGTAGGTAGTGATGTAAGCGTTGGTGGATTCTAGTCCAGTAACGACTTTTACCCTGCCTATTTTGACATCGCCATTGAAATCAATTTCTACCAGACGTGTAACATCAAAGTTATGTCCCACTAACACATAGCCTGCCCCATCGGCCGATATGATGGCGTCCGTGATGATAGATAGTGAACCAGTGGCGGAGATTAACTTTTGCCAGGATACATTGCCGTCTGCATCCAGCTTCGCCATCCAACCTTGACTGACACCGGAATTTTTATCCTCAGCTGTTCCTGATCGGTTATAGAATCCGACGATTAAAAAGCCACCATCGGGTGTGCCAACAATCCTTGTCCCTTTCGTTAATCCCAGATTCGGGGTTGGGGGATTGGGATTTGGGTAGTCAATTTGCCGTGTCCACAAAAACTGTTTGGCCGCATTGTATCTTCGGAGAACAGCACTGGAAGGGCCATCGGAGTGCTTAATAGAGTATAGTATAATGAATCCACCATCGGACGTGCCAATTAAATCGCGGGGGAAATCATCATTTCCAAACGAAGCGAAAAGGTCCCTATCTGACCAGGAGCCACTTTGTCCATTGGCACTGATTTGAACGGGTGCATTGGACGATTGCCTGACATTGAGCGGTCCGGCCACGGTTAGTCCACCATTGGTAGCCGCACCCGCTGCGGTAATTTTTCTAATGGATTCGTAATCAGTCCCCGGCAATTGCCCACCAATATAATTACCACCCTTTAGCGGACCCACTGACCAAATTACATCACCGGTCAGGGAATAGTTGGTCAACACATCTCCTCCATTATTAAATGGAGAAAACGGTGAAGGAGAAGAATAATATCGTGTGGTTACTATGTTGCCATCTGCCAGGATAACCAGCGTATTGCCAACCCTGGCCCACTGGGCATCTGGGATTGATTGTGCCCAGGTGGTTTGGCTTATGAGTAGGCATGCCCAGAGCAGAAGTAAGCCAAGCCGTTGTGTAAACTGTATATAGTGCTTTTTCATGATTGTAAAGATAAAAGAGTGAAGAGGAGCTGTTGATGGGCTTTGCGCACGAGTGCGCAAAGCCCATCAGGTTTACTTACGGCTTGATCAGTTTGACCTGCTGGTGCTGGGTGGAAGTGCTCACGTTTAAGAGGAACAAACCACTGCCCTCACCCAGAGGCACCCGCACCCGCTGGGTGGATTCAGGCTGCTGGATGCGCTGCTGATGGAGTACCCGACCCTGTAAATCAACTAGATTCAGCTGCAATGCCTGCTGCCCGGCCCCCGTAATCTCGACCTCCGCCGTCTGACCCGCCACCGGGTTACCCAGCACCCGTACCCGTAGCTGAGTGCCTGGTTCAGGCAGGGCGGCAGTGCGGGCCCGGCCGCAGGCGGCTTTCAAATCCCAGACGTAGGTGACGGTGACCCCATTCTGGCGGGCCATCAGGGTGAAGGGCTGCACATCGAGGGCGGTTCTGCTTTCTCTATCGACGAACTGATTGGGGTTGGTGGTCCAGCCGGTAATGCCCGCAGCCTGATACTCGATGGCAGAGCCGTTACCCCCGGAAGTATTGAAGGTGAAGGCCCCGGTGGCGCAGTTGTAGGTGGGGGCCAGCAGGGCCAGCGAACCACCCGTTGGCGGGGGTGTAACGGGCGGTGGGGGGGGTGGCGTACCATTACAGTAAGCTCTGAGGTCCCAGACGTAAGTGACGGTGACCCCATTCTGACGGGCCATCAGGGTGAAGGGCTGCACATCGAGGGCCGTTCTGCTTTCTCTATCGACGAACTGGTTGGGGTTGGTGGTCCAGCCCGTAATGCCCGCAGCCTGATACTCGATGGCAGAGCCGTTACCCCCGGAAGTATTGAAGGTGAAGGCCCCGGTGGCGCAGTTGTAGGTGGGGGCCAGCAGGGCCAGCGAACCACCCGTTGGCGGGGGTGTAACGGGCGGTGGGGGTGGTGGGGGGTTGGTGCAGTAGGTTTGTCGTGACCACGTATAGGTAACCACGTTCCCGCTTTGCCGTGCCGAGATTAGAAAGGGGGGGGTATCAGCACAAGTACGGGCACAGCCATCAAGAATCTGGTTGGGGTTGGTAGTCCATCCGGTGATGCCCGGTGCCATATACTCGACGGGGGAGCCATCGCCCCCGGAAGTATTAAAGGTGATGGCTCCGGTGGCGCAGTTATAAGTGGGGGCCGTCAGGGCCAGTGCGCTGGTGGGGGGTTGGGTTGGAGCTTCGGGCTGGAGTTTGACCAGTTGGTTGTTGTCGGTCACGTACACCAGACTCCCGTCACCGGCGGTGGTGATGTCGGTAAGGCGACTTTGACCCGGTCCGGGAAAAGTCCGGCTGGTTACGCTGGACACTGTAGTCGGATCAACTAGTAGGATTAGTGGGTCCGCACGGCCTTGCGTAGAAGTACTACCAAAAGCGTAGTATTTTTTGCCATTGCCTGCGGTATAGACTGTCAGATATGCTTTATTGAATCCTAAAAGTATGGCCTTTGACCGGCCTGCCCGGCTGTTTCCATTGGCATCAATCTCTACCAGCACGGTAGCATCACTGTTGGGGTAGGCTCTTCCATAGCCGCCAAGGGCATAACCAGTGCCATCGGCCGATATAATGGCATCCGTGATGTTACTCACGGAGGAGATGTCACCCTTGCTAGGAAAGCTAGTAGTAAGTGGGCCGGGGGAGATTAACTTTTGCCAGGATAAATTCCCCTCCCCATCCAGCTTGGCCATCCAGCCACTAAAGGGACTTTCGTCACCGCCAGGATTGTAGTAACCTGCAATAAGATACCCACCATCGGGTGTGCTGATGGCCGCATTGGCTTTCGTCAAACCGATATCCGGTGCAGATGACGGGTAGGAAAGCTTGGTTGTCCAAGAAGTACTTCCTTTTTTCTCCACGGAGACTACTGTTTTCTCAACCCCTGAACTTACAAATTCCCGGACCGTGTTGACGTACAGATTACCCCCGTCGGGCGTAGCGATCATAGCGTCCGACCCACCCCCATAATCTCTTAAGCCTTGTTGGCCCGCTGCGTTTAGGCTGGTGATTACCCCACTGCCCTTATATTCCCTTCCCGTAAGCCTGATGCCGCCATCCGGGGCTGGGTTCATGTGCAGGATGTTATCAATAATGACATAGCCACCAATGCAGGGACAGAATTCTGGCGGTAGCCTCCCTCCCAAATAAGACTGTCCTGCCAGTACGCCACTCTGCCAAAGTACATTACCCTGCAAATCATATTTTACAACTTGTCTTGGTCGTACCCCCTCGGGGCCTGGACTCAGTTCCCCTGAGGTGGCGATGTTCCCATCATTGGTAATAACCAGCCTGTCGCCTACCCGTGCCCACTGGGCGTCGGGTATGGATTGGGCAAATGTGGTTTGGTTTAGGAACAGGCAGGCCCAGAGCAGAGGCAGTAAAACGCGGTGTGTTAGGTGTAAATAGTGCTTTTTCATGATTGTAAAGAATAAAGGGTGAAGCGGATCTTTTGACAGGCTTTGCGCACGACCGGGCAAAGCCTGTCATGTTTATTCAGGGTTTCAGCAGTTTGACCTGCTGGCGTTGGGTGGAAGTGCTGACGTTTAAGAGCAACAAACCACTGCCCTCACCCAGAGGCACCCGCACCCGTTGGGTGGATTCGGCCTGCTGGATGCGCTGCTGATGGAGCACCCGACCCTGCAAATCAACCAGATTCAGCTGCACTGCCTGCTGCCCGGCCCCCGTAACCTCAAGCTCCGCCGTCTGGTTGAGCACTGGGTTGCCCAGTACCCGCACCTGTAACTGAGTGCCTGGTTCAGGCAGGGCGGCTGTGCGGGCCCGGCCACAGGCGACCTTCAAATCCCAGACGTAAGTGACGGTGACCCCGTTCTGACGAGCCATCAGGGTGAAGGGCTGCACATCGTTGGCCGTTCTGCTTTCTCTATCGACGAACTGATTGGGGTTGGTGGTCCAGCCCGTAATGCCCGCAGCCTGATATTCGATGGCAGAGCTGTTACCCCCGGAAGTATTGAAGGTGAAGGCTCCGGTAGCGCAGTTGTAAGTGGGGGCCAGCAGGGCCAGTGCCCCACCGGTGGGCGGGGTAACGGGCGGTGGGGGTGGTGGGGGGTTGGTGCAGTAGGTTTGTCGTGACCACGTATAGGTAACCACGTTCCCGCTTTGCCGTGCCGAGATTAGAAAGGGGGGGGTATCAGCACAAGTACGGGCACAGCCATCAAGAATCTGGTTGGGGTTGGTGGTCCATCCGGTGATGCCCGGTGCCATATACTCGACGGGGGAGCCATCGCCCCCGGAAGTGTTGAAGGTGATAGCTCCGGTAGCGCAGTTGTAGGTGGGGGCCAGCAGGGCCAGCGAACCACCAACGGGTGGATTAGGTGGTAAAACGGGCGGTGGTGGGGGTGGCGTACCATTACAGTAGGCTCTGAGGTCCCAGACGTAAGTGACGGTGACCCCATTCTGACGGGCCATCAGGTTGAAGGGCTGCACATCGAGGGCGGTTCTGCTTTCTGTGTCGACGAACTGATTGGGGTTGGTGGTCCAGCCTGTAATGCCCGCAGCCTGATATTCGATGGCAGAGCCGTTGCCCCCACTGGTGTTGAAGGTGAATGCCCCGGTGGCGCAGTTGTAGGTGGGGGCGATCAGAGCCAGGGAACCACCGATTGGCGGGTTGGGGGTGATTGCTTCGGGCTGGAGTTTGACCAGTTGGTTGTTATTAGTGACATACACCAGACTGCCATCTCCGGCGGTGGCAATGTCGATGAGGGAACTAGCACCCGGTCCGGGAAAAATGCGTTTGGCTACGGTCGTCAACGGGCCGGAATCGACCAGCAGAATCTGCGGGTCACGTCGGTCCTGTTCGCTGGTAGTGCCCACCGCATAATATTTCTTGCCATTGCCGCCGGTGTAAATAGTGATGTAGGCTTCGTTGACCAGTGGCCCGTCAATGGCTTTCACCCTGCCTGTTTTGACTTTGCCACTGAAATCAATCTCTAACAGCACAGTAGCACTGGTATTAGGGGAAGTGCTTCCTTGTCCCACCAGCGCATAGCCCGTGCCATCGGCTGACACGATGGCATCCCAGGAGTCATCCACCCTAGAAACATCACCCGGGCCTGGAGAGGGGATTAGAATAATTGTTTGCCAGGATTTATTGCCCTGTCCATCCAGTTTGGCTACCCAGGAAGCCCGGGTTGCAGACCTGGAGTTTAGGTATTGGCCTGCCAGCAGGTAGCCACCATCAGGCGTGTTAATGGCTACATGGGCTCTTGTTATAGCATAGGCATCTGATCCGTCGGGGTAGGCGACTCTGGTTGTCCAGGACGGATTGCCTGTTTTCTCAACCACTACGCCTTCTCTGGAAAGGCCAAAACCTAGGTTATCAAAATACGAACTAGTGTATAAACTACCACCGTCAGGTGTTGCTAGAAAGTTGGAGCCTCCACCAGAGCTACTCCCAGTCTGGCGGCCGGTAGCGTCTACACCGGTAAGAACCTGGCCTCCACCCCATTCATTACCCAAAAGCCGAATACCGCCATCCGACGCCGGGCTTATTTGTCCAATTCTATCAATAACGGCATACCCACCAACGCAGGGGCAAAAACTGGGGTTTGGAATTTTTCCTGCTATATAGGAAACACCTGCCAGCGGGCCGGTTTGCCAGACCAGATTGCCCTGGAGATCATATTTTTTGAGCCCTACTGGTGTTGTAAGCGGGATTCCAGTTCCTAGTAAAGCGGCCGATGTTACAATGTTACCATCCGTGGTGATGGCCAGCGTACTACCAACTCGTGCCCATTGAGGGTCGGGGATAGACTGTGCCCAGGTGGTTTTGGCCAGGAACAGGCATGCCCAGAGCAAAGACAGTAGAACGCGGTGTGTTGGGTGTAAGTAGATTTTTTTCATGTGTGTTGAACATAAAGGGTGATTAATTGAGAGAAGGCTGGATACATCCAGATCTGTGGTAAATGTATGGTTCTGAAGGCATATCCGTTTGTCCACAACGTAAATTGTCCCGTAATCGAAAGGAATAGTCCCAGGATTGATAGTGAGCTAATTGTATGTATCAGGCTCACGGCCTATTGCCGGCATCGCCGGACGTGAATTCGGTAGGTGTTTTGTGATAAAATTCTTTAAAAACACTGGTGAAGTAGGAGTGATTCTTGAACCCCGTCAGGATGGCCGTTTGGGAGGAGTTATGACCAGCCCGCAATAGATCGGTTGCCCGGCGCAGGCGGTACTGCCGTATCAGTTCGTGCGGATTCAACTGCACCAGGCTATGAACTTTTCGGTAGAGGGTTTTGCGGCTCATGGCCAGTTCATCGGCCAGCCAGTCGACGCTTAGTGCCGGGTCTTTGAGGTGCTTTTCCAGCAGTTCATAGGTCCGTTGCAAAAACACATCGTCTACTCCGTTGATGGGACTGGGGGTATCCGGCTCCGTAAACTGCCGACGGTATTGATCGCGCAGTTTCTGCTGATAGGAAATCAGGTTTCTCAGGCGCAGTAGTAACTCGTCCAGGTGGAAAGGCTTCGCTATGTAGTCATCCGCTCCTTCCTGTAACCCTTCGATTCGGCTGCTGTGGGCGGCTTTGGCCGACAGTATGACCACGGCTATATGGTTGGTAGCGGGGTGATTCTTGATATGATGCGTTAATTCATACCCGTCCATTTTCGGCATCATCACATCCGAAATAACAATGTTCGGGAGTTCGGTCTGCGCCAGTTGCCAGCCCTCCTCGCCATTGGTTGCCTGCAAAACGCGGTAGGCAGGGGTCAGGGAGTCAGCCAGAAACCTGTTCAATTCGGCATTATCTTCCACAATGAGAAGCAGCGGTATGTTTTCGTCTTCTGTTGGCTGGAGCCCCTCCACTGCCGAAACAGGGGCCTTATCAGGTAGGGCAGGGGCTTGGCTCAATAAATGCACCTTTGGGGCTTCGGTCTGGAAGGACACGGGGTAAACCGGTAACGTCAGCAGAAACGTACTACCCTTACCTGGCTCACTGTCAACGCTGATGGTGCCCCCCATCAGGTCAACCAGTTCTTTTACGAGAGACAGCCCAATGCCGGTGCCTTCGTAGGCCCGGGTACGGGAGGTATCTACCTGGTAAAAGCGATCAAAAATATGCGGCAGGTTTTCGGGCGAAATACCGATACCTGAATCGCTAATCCGAATGGTTACGGGAAAACGGCCGTCCGACGGAACCGAAAGATCGGTTGTAAGAGCCACGGATACCTGCCCACCGCTACTTGAAAACTTCAGCGCGTTCGATAGCAGGTTCGTCAGTATCTTTTCCCATTTATCGGCGTCGAATAAGTACTCATCCTGACTGAATCCTTCGGTTGTGTAGGTCAGACGTATCGACTTCTGATCGGCCATTGGCTTGAATGACTCTGTCAGTTGATGAACGAAAACGTTCACATCGCCCCGCATCAGCGATACGTTCATGTGGTTCGCTTCCAGTTTGGACAGGTCCAGTAACTGATTGATGAGCCGGAGTAACTGATTGGCATTGCGCTGCACCAAAGCCAGGGTCTGTCGGGTGGGTTCATCAAACCGATCAGCCTGTAATAATTTGTCAACGGGCGATATGATCAGGGAAAGGGGCGTCCTGAATTCGTGGGTGATGTTGGAGAAGAAACGGGTTTTAAGCTCATCGACGGTTTTAAGTTGTTCCGTTTTCCGGCGGTTAAGTTCCAGTTCCTGCCGTTGCCGTATACGGTTGGTATAAAACCGGATGTATGCCCAGATGGCTCCACCCATCAGGAGGGCGTACAGGCCATAGGCCCACCAGGTGGCCCACCAGGGTGGCTGAATCACCAGTTGAACCGAAGCTCCTTTTTTGTTCCAGACGCCGTCGCTATTGGCCGCCCTGACCCGGAATGTGTAGTGCCCCGGCGATAAACTGGTGTAGTTAGCCACATACCGGTTCCCGTTCTGAACCCAGCTTTTATCGACGCCAACGAGTTGGTAGGCATACTGGTTTTGCTCCGGATGGGCGTAAGACAGAGCCGCAAACTCAAACGACAAAAAGTTCTCTTCGTGCTTCAGGGTGATAACACTATCAATCAGCAGGCGGGGCTTGTCCAGCACCCGTAATGCTGTAATGTAAACCTGGAAAGGACGGGTGTCGTCGCGGATGCTATCGGGATTGAAGTGAACAATGCCGTTCAGGCTGCCAAAAAAGAGCCGGTTCGGCTGCTGGTAAACGGCATTTCTGAGAAAGTCATTACTGGGCAACCCATCCGTTTTCAGGTAGGTGCGAACGGCTTTCGTACGGGGATCGAATCGGCAAAGCCCTTTGTCGGTACTGAGCCACAGACGCCCTGCTTTGTCGTTGGTAATTCCGGCAATGTTATTACTGGGTAGCCCATTGCGGGTCGTGTAGGCGGAGAAACGACTGGTTTGGGCATCGAACCGGTTAATACCACCCTGCTGCGTACCTACCCAAATGGTTCCCCCATCGTCCTCGTAAATGGTCTGAATGGCATTATTGTTCAAGCCGGTTTGCGGGCCAGCCCGGTAATGGGTAAAACGCCCGGTTTGGGGAGACAGGCGGCCAAGGCCATTTTTTCGGAAGGGTATCCATACATCGCCCGTCCGGCTAACCAGTAAGCCATGAATGTACTGTTCGGGTAGTCCGTTTGGGTCTTTGGGAGCGTATTTATAATAGTGGTAGCGGTGGGTAACGGGGTTGAAGGACGCAATACCCGAATTGGGAACAATAAAACCACCCACCCAGATTTCGCCCGATGGTGCCCGGCTCATGTATTCTACCGGCACCTCGGAGGGGTAGAAGTCGAAACGACCGGTTGCCCGGTCAACGTGGTACAAACCCGCCCATGTACCCAGCCAGATACCCCGGGAGCCATCGGGCATAAACGCCTGCGTAAAATTTTTAAACTGACTGGTAGCTCCCAGTTTTTCGGGCGGGAGGAGTGGTGGTGGCCCCTTGCTGGTTGCGGGTTTATACACGCTGAAGCCCGTACTTATCCAGAAATGCCCACTGGTGTCGGGCAATAAGGCTACTACCTTGTTCTCCAGCAGGTTGGCGGTGCCCCGGCTGGGCCGGGCCTGGTAAGTCATGAACGGCTTAGTGTTGATAGCCTGCCGGTCAATACCATTGTCGGTTCCGGCCCAGAGGGTCCCGGCCCGGTCGTGGTAAACCGTCTGAACAAAATTACTGCTGATTCCCCGGGGCGCATCCGGATCGGAATGATACGTGAATACCTGATTCGTTCTTGGGTTAACGCGTACCAGCCCGGTGGTGGTGGCTACCCAGATAATGCCCTTCGCATCGCTGTGGATGGAATTCAGAAAGGTGTAGGAGATGGGATTTGCGACAGAATCATACCGCTCCAACTGCCAGGGCTGACGGCGCAGATCGAGTCGAAACAGGCCACACCCGGCTGTGGATGTTCCCAGCCAGAGTACCTGCTGCGGATCGAGATAAAACGCAATGAAGGTGGGCTGAGCCGCCCCGGCAGCAACCTGAGCGGGTACCAGTGTAAACCGCCCCGTGGTCCGGTCGAAGCGATACAGCCCTTCGTAGGTAGCCACCCAAAACCGATGTTGAGGGTCTTCAAACACCGTTTTGATACTGGCCATTGGCTGCGGGAGCGGATAAAGTGTAAACCGATGCAGACCGGGTTCGTACCGGGCCAGCCCCGCCAGTGTACTGACCCATAGCACGTGCTGACTGTCTTCATAAACGGAATGCTGGTAATTCCATTTGTCGGCATCGACCGCGTAAATGAGGTGGGGAGTAACCCGGCCCGTTTGCTTATCTACCTCGTGCAATCCCCCCAGTGTGGCCACCCACAGCCGGTTAGCGTGGTCTTCGCACAAGTGGTAGATCTGGTTGTTCTGAAAACTATGCGCCGGGTTGTTCAGGTCCGGCTTAAACGTGGTGAAAGTATGGCCATCGTATTTGTTCAGCCCATCATTGGTGCCAAACCACATGTAGCCCTCCCGGTCCTGTAAAATGCAACTGACGGAATTATTCGATAACCCATTCTCAACCGACAGATGGTCGAATTGATTGGTGGTAGGCTGGTCACTGAATTGGGTTGGATATGCACCGCCAGGCTGAGTTATCTGAGCCAATCCCAGTAGGGGAGCAAACAGAAAAAGAAGCACTGACAGAGATGGGCGTGCCATAACTGATGGTAAACAAATTATGGCTAAATGTAGAAAAATTTGATTTATTTACTGATGAACTACTTATTATACGGTTACTGACGCAGTCAGGAAACAAAAGAGCGGACCGATACAATCGGTCCGCTCCTGGTAATCAGTTAACGCTATTGTTACTTCTTATCCCACCACACGCGGCTATACTGATCGTCGGCTCCCTGAGCGGCCACTACGGTTGCGTAGTTTTTGGCGTTTAGTGTCGTTTCCGTTACGGGGTAAGCCAGTCGGCGGGGGATGGCAGTACCACCGTTAAGCGTGGTTGGGGCAGGCTTCAGCACGGGATAGCCCGTCCGGCGCCAGCTGTTCCAGCTCTCCTGACCCTGTAGGAACAGGGCAATCCAGCGTTGGGTGGCAATACGTTCGATGGCATTGGCATCCGTGTAGGCTACACCCGGTTGTGCAATGTAAGCCGTATACGCTGCGTCGGTGTAGCCAGTGCCCATCCACTGTTGCAGGGATGCTTTTACGGCTTCTTCGTATAACGTTTTGGCATTGCCCGCGGTCCAGCCCAGTTTAGCCGCTTCGGCCTGCGCAAATAGTACCTGTGCGTAGGTCATAACGTTGGCTGGTGAGGTTGGCTGACTTACCATTGTACCCGCCAGTGAAAAATCCTGCGCTTTGCCCGCTGCGGGGAACACACCGTAGGGAACACCCACGTAAGCACCTTTCTGGTTAGGAGCGGCCTGATAGGGCAGGCGTGGGTCGTTAACACTCTTCAGGTAGTTCACGTAGGTATCGCTCACGGCAAAATCCTTCCGGTTGCTAAACTCGTAGTTGTCATATAGTCCGTTCCAGTTGTTCTGATCGCTCAGGAACTTGTACTGAACATTGTCAGCATTGGAAGCAAGCACACCATCGGCCAGAGCCGCAGTAAACTCTGCTTTTCCTTTAACAGGGTCGGCTTTGGAGATACGCAGCGCGGCAATCAGGCGCAGCGAGTTGGCAAACTTCTTCCAGCGGGCAGCGTTGCCATTCAGCAGGATGTCGCCGGAAACGGTAGCACCCCCGTCAAACTGCGCGGCCGCTTCCTTCCACTCTTTGAACAAATCCGTGTAGATGTCCTGCTGTTTGTCGAAAGCGGGCGAGAAGTTCTCACTTCCTTTCAGCGCCTGCGAGTAGGGTACATCGCCCCAGCGGTCGGTAATGAACTGAAAGAAATAGGCTTTCAGAATCCGGGCAATAGCGATCTGATTGGCGTTAGAACCGTTAGCGGCTGCCGCAACCTTGGTGTCGGCAGCCGTATTAAGGTTGATAACCTGCTGGAGGTTGACCAGCGGACCCGAATAAAGGGCGTTATAACTGAAATTAATGGTCTTATAGCGCGATTCCTCAATGTACGTTACATCACCAATCTGCTGCACATAAATGGCCGGTACACCGTTGTAGGAAGCCGGTCCAACCTGATTGTTAATGGTACCCACCGTGCGAATGGCTCCGGTAAATAAACTGGACGTGTTAGGGGCTGATGGACTGTTGGGGTTGACGTTAATATCCCCAAAGTCATTACAGGCGGTTGTCATTGACAACAGGCCCGCAAAAAACAGATACTTATATCCTTTCATTTTTTTAGTCATTTATACGTGTTGATAATAAAGGACAGTTTAATCATGTAACGAGTGAAAACTACCTTTAATTATCGGTTGTGTCTGTTGATTTAGAAGCCCAGCCGGACGTTGACCCCGAAGGAGCGAACTGGTGGCAACTGACCGCCTTCATACCATACCGTTTCTGATTCGGAAATGTCGATACCACCGCCTACAGCGCTGTAAATAAGCAATGGGTTACGGGCAATAAACGAGACGTTTGCCGACTTAGCCCAGTTACCCAGAAATTTCTTGGGCAGGTTGTAGCCAAATGACACTTCACGCAGTTTCACGTAGGTTTTGTCGTAAATCCAACGCTCGTTCAGGGCAAACAGCCAGTTTTCATACAGGTTCTGGGCATCTACCCGCGTCGTATTCTGTTTGCCGTCTTCGGTTACGCCATCCAGCAACACGCCCCCTCCGCTAGCCGGATCGCTGCGCAGTTCTTTGCCTAACTCATTAACACCCGCCGTTTCAGCTGCCAGACCAGAATAAGCATTGAACATCTTGGTGGTCGAGAAGAACTTACCGCCTACCACAAAGTCTGTGTTCACGCGCAACACTACGTTTTTGTACGTAAACGTATTCAACCAGCCGCCTTTGAACGTGGGCAGTACCGTGCCTAATTTCACGTTGTTTTCCTTGATGTACAGGCCAGCGTTGGCACCCGAACCGTAAACCATGTTTTTGCCATTTGCATCTTTCTTGATACCCTGACCAACCAGCAGGCCCCAGTCTTCGCCTGTGCGGGCATTCAGCGTAAGGGTACGCCACTGTGGTCCGTCAATCTGGTAGTTGTCCAGGCCATCTACTAAACTAACCACTTTAGTGCGGTTGCGGTCGGCGTTGATATCAAACTCCCAGCTGAAGCCATTTGGCCGGCGGATGGGGTTGGCATAAATGTGCAACTCCAGACCAGAGGTTTGAATCAGACCGGCGTTGACAATGGCGTTCGAGTAGCCGCTCGTTGGCGCTACGGGCAGGGGAATAATCTGATTCTTGTTGTCGTTCTGATAGGCTGTAAACTCCAGACCAATGCGGTTGTGCGCAAATTTCAGGTCGATACCGCCTTCGTATGAAGACGACAGGCCCGGCAGCAGGTTCGTGTTGGGCAACTGCCCCGGCAGGAAGGACGTAGCCGAACCGCCGTAAGGCGTACCAATGTTGTAGGCCAGCGATGTGCGGTATGGGTCAACGTCGGTACCTACCTGCGCGTAACCAGCCCGGATTTTACCGTACGACAGCCAATTGGTTTTAGGTATCAGCTCGGTGAAAACCAAACCGGCCGAGATGGACGGGTACAGGTACGAGTTGTTACCGGCGGGCAGCGTTGAGGACCAGTCGTTCCGGATGGAAGCCTCCACAAAGACAAAATCCCGGAACCCTAAACTTACGTTACCAAATACGCTGTTTACCCGGCGCTCATACGTGTAGTTGTTCGACAAAGGGCGGTCGATAGAAGCCGCAATGTTGTAGAAGCCCGGTGCGTTCAAACCACCCACCGTTGCCTGGAACAGGGCCTCGGTCCGGTTGTACCGAACATTGCCACCCACAAGGGCCACCACCGACAGGTCTTTAAAATTCTGGTTGTAATTAACCAGGGCTTCATAGTTGTTTTCGACCGAGTTGGCTCCCAGCGTTGAGAAGGCTCCTTTACCACCCGCGTTCAGGGTGCCGGTAGCAATGCGGGCCTGCTGGTAGAAGTTATTCTGGTCGCGACGTACCGTAGCCGATGCCTTCAGGGAAGGCAGAAGTTGATACGTCAGGCCAAAATCACCGAACAGGCGATTGCTCCGGTTTTCGTTCGTATTGTCATACACCTGCGTGTAGGGGCTGTCCCAGTATTTAGGGCGGGGGTCCGTTGGGCCACCAATGTTCCAACTCCGGTACGTACCGTCGGGATTCTTGTAATTCCTCAAATCTTCGATGGGTAACTGCCGCTGGAACCACTGGTTAAACGAACCAATCGTTTGGTTGTAGCCATTCAGCGTCGCGTTGCTGATGCCAAGCGGGCTGTTTTGTGGAGTAGTACCACCCGTTGAACCGTAGCGGTCGGCAGGCTGGTTTTTGGTGCCTACCGTCGTGTAGTTGATGTTCAGATTGGCCGTCAGTTTCTCGGCAAACTTGATGGAGTTCTTCGCACTCACATAATCCCGTGTCTGTGACGAGTTTGGAATAATACCATTGTTGATAATGTGCGTGTACGAAATCCGGCTCTGGAAGGCCTCCGTTCCTTTCGAGAAAGCAATGTTGGTGTTATTGCTGATGGGCTTCTCAAAGAAATTACGCACGTTGTTCGGGTTGGGCGAGAAGGGAGTCAACTGGCCAAACTGCGGGCCGGGCAGCCACGATGCCGCCGAACGGTGTAGTGTACCATCCAGTTTAGGTCCCCAGCTTTCATCCGCCGAGTAGTCAATCAGGTTCTGTCCATTAAAGGCCTGCCAGCTAGCCGGGTGCAGCGTAGGGTCATACTCAAATTTATCGAACGTCGGGGCGTAACCACCGCCGTACTCATTCTGGTATTTGGGCAGCAGGGCTACCATATCCAGCGTAGTACTGTGGTTAACATCCAGCCGGGTTTCACCGGATTTAGCGCGCTTGGTCGTAATCACGATAACGCCCGCCGAAGCACGGTTACCATACAGGGCTGTAGCCGAAGGGCCTTTCAGTACCGTCAGGTTTTCTACATCATCCATGTTCACCTGGCTGATGTCGGTTACGGTACCGTCCACTACGTAAAGTGGGTCGCCACCCGTTAGGGAGTTTACGCCCCGGATACGGATGTTGGGGTTACCAAACTTAGCGCCCGACTGACCCAGAACCTGTACCCCGGCTACTTTACCAGCCAGTGCATTACCCACGTTCTGCTCACGGGCGAAGTTTAGTTTATCGGCCTTTACTTCCTGCACAGCATAGTTCAGAGCCTTTTTCTCGCGGGCAATACCCAGGGCTGTAACTACTACTTCCTGCAACTGAGAAGCATCCGGTGCCAGCGTTACGTTAACGTTTGTGCGATTGCCCACTGCAACCTCCTGTGTCGTGAAGCCGATGAAACTGAATACCAGCGTAGAGCCTGCCGGAGCGTTAATCTGGTACGAACCAGAAGCATCTGCACTAGTGCCCCGTGAGGTTCCTTTTACCGAAACGTTTACACCGGGGAGCGCTGAGCCGTCTTCACCGGATGTAACCCTGCCACTTACGGCTATATCCTGAGCCAATAGTGGAATAGCGAATACACACAGCAGGAACTGTGTTAGTAAAAAATTACGCATAAGACATAGTTTAAGTTGTGAAAATGTATAAATCGGATAATGTGCAATGCCAAATATATTAAGATAAGGTTAAAGAGGAATGCATTTAGACAAAAAAAAGTAATAATGACGTAAAAGTTGTCTTTTTCTCAGTCAAAGCTATTATATTAACTATTGGAATAAAGGATAAAGAATATTCTTTTGATAAAACTATTAAGGACAGCTTAAATGATATGTGTAACGGATGTTTAACGAAATTGTTTTAAAATCTACTTGTTTTAATCTTGCCTTGATTTCTTTAGTCATATGAACGTATAAGTATCTTAGTGTCAGCTCGTTTAATGCTGCTGGGCTGACTCGATACAGGAGCAGAATTTGACGGGGAAACAGGCTTGGTTCACCTTATATATATATGCGGAATTATTGATGCCTAATAATAACAAATGTGTATGTTGATACGGCTGGAAAATAATAAAAAAATAGTCACTAAGTAGTGATAAATGGCGAAATAGCTACTAGCATAATCAATATGGGAAATTACTTATTGAGAAATAATATTTGAGTATTTACAGCAACTAAAAGGTGAGTATTTTTCTAAAAGAAACAGGCCTTTTTACCCCAACAAAAAGCCTCAAAGCCCGGCTGGTCGATGCCCCGACGATGCCTTGCTGTTTAGCCCGGTGTGAACCAGGCATTGACCCCGGTGATCTAGCCATTTTGAATAGTGTCGAAGTAACTCTTCAGCTTGGTCGCCCGGTCATTGCCCACAACTTCGGCCACTTCATCGAAGGTAGCTTCCCGGATTTTTTTCACGCCTTTGAAGTGCTTTAGCAGCTTGGCCGCCGTTTTCTTACCTACTCCCTCCACGTTTTCCAACTCGCTGATCAAACTGTTTCGACTGCGTTTGTCGCGGTGGTAGGTGATGGCAAACCGGTGGGCTTCGTCGCGAATGCGCTGAATGAGTTTCAGCGACTCTGACTTCTTATCGATGTAAAGGGGCAGGTTATCTTCGGGGAAGTAAATTTCTTCCAGTCGCTTGGCAATGCCAATGATAGGTACTTTGCCATACAGGCCCATGTCTTTGAGGGCATCGCAGGAGGCACTAAGCTGCCCTTTACCGCCATCAATCACAATCAGGTCAGGCATATCGAGGCCTTCGGTAAGCACGCGGCTATACCGGCGTGTAACAACCTCATACATGCTGGCAAAGTCGTTGGGCCCAATAACGGTTTTGATACTAAAGTGCCGGTACTCTTTGTTCGCCGGTTTGCCCCCAATAAAACAGACCATAGCCGCCACGGGATTGGTACCCTGAATGTTGGAGTTATCGAAACACTCGATGCGGTTGGGAATGGTTTTGAGTTGTAAATCCTGCTTGAGCCGGATGAGCACGCGGTCTTTTTTGCTGGCGTTGGCCGTGGCTTCGGCGGCTGCCCGTTCCTGCCGTTCGCGCCGGAAGTACAGCACATTTTTCAGCGACATATCCAGCAGTTTTCGTTTATCACCAATCTGCGGAACGGTCACTTCGGCCTGTAGGTCAATGTCGAGCGGGATGTTGGTAATCAACTCTTTGGCCTGACTGCCGTACTGCTCCCGAAACTCGATAATCAGCATCGCCAGAATATCCGGGTCGGGTTCGTCCAGTTTCTTTTTCACCTCTACCGTGTGGGCCTGCACAATGGTGCCATTCACCACTTTCATGAAGTTGACGTACGCGGCTGTTTCATCGGAGGCAATGGAGAACACATCGGCATCGGCAATCTTCGGATTTACGACCGTCGATTTGCTCTGGAACCGCTGCAACACGTCCATTTTCTCCTTGTATTTCTGCGCCTGCTCAAAGGCCAGATTGCCAGCCGCTTCTACCATGTGGTTTTTGAAATACTCCTGCGCCGGTTTCAGATTACCCTTCAGGATGTTATGAATCTGCTCCACGTCGCTGTCGTAATCTGCTTCGGTCTGTTTGCCCTCACAGGGGCCTTTGCAGTTGCCGATGTGGTATTCCAGACACACTTTGTACTTGCCCGCTTCAATATTTTCGGGCGCGAGGTTATAGTTGCAGGTGCGAATCGTGTACAACTGACTGAACATATCCAGCACTGTGTACATGGGTTTCAGGTTGGCAAAAGGGCCGTAAAAAGTGCCCTGCTTCCGGTCAATACGCCGGGTAGTCAATACGCGGGGGAAGTGCTCATTGGTGACGCAGACGAAGGGGTACGTTTTATCATCGCGCAGCAGAATATTAAATTTCGGCTGGTAGCGTTTGATGAGTTGATTTTCCAGCAGCAACGCGTCGAACTCGGTATGGACGATGGTAAATTCGATTTTCCGAATCTGGCTGACCAGCCGCAGCGTTTTCCGGTCGTGTCCTTTGGAATTGGTAAAATAACTACTGACGCGGTTCTTAAGGTCTTTGGCCTTGCCGACGTAAATAACCTCACCCGATGAATCGAAGTACCGGTAAACACCCGGCTCATGAGGTACCTTGGCTAATTCCTTTTTGTAGTCGAATTCGGGCATAAAACGGGTCGGCAACGGGCCGAAATGAACGGTAAATAAAATCACTGACGGGCAGACGAAGCTGCCTTATAAAACACAGAATATAGCCTAAAGGTTGCCAGTTATTCCGACAAGAAAAAAGCCAGCAACAGGCTGGCTTCTTTCTTATTACTGCAAAATCTCGTCTTCATCTTCCGGCACCACTTTGGGCGGAATATACCGTTGGGATGAGTCGATGTAGTACCCACCACAGTCGATTTGGAAGTTGTTCGGTTTGCGGAAGGGTTCCGGTCGATACTGCGTCAGACTCGGGTCCTTGTATATTTTCTGCATGTACATGGCCCAAGCGGGCATGGCCATCCGGCCACCCTGCCCCAGTTCGATCGTTCTAAAGTGAATGGCCCGGTCATCGCCCCCCACCCACAGACCCGACACCAGGTGCTGGGTCAGCCCCATGAACCAGGCATCGGAGTAGTTGGATGTCGTACCGGTCTTGGCCGCAATCTCATTGCCCCCCTCCGACAGTTTGTACTGCGTGCGCAGCCGTTGCGCGGTGCCATTGGGTTCTTCCACGGCTCCCCGCATCAGGTGCAGCATTTCGTAGGCCCGGTTGGCACTGATAACCTGTTTGGCATCGGGCGAAAACTCTTTGAGTACCTGGCCATTCTTGTCGGTAATCCGAATCAGCATCATCGGGCGAACGCGCATACCGCCGTTGGCAAAGGCGCAGTAAGCACTGACCATTTCATAAACGGACACATCGCCCGTGCCAAGGCAGAGCGTTGGGTTTTCGGGCAGGTCTTTGCTTTGGATACCCATTTCGTGGGCATATTTTATAACTTCGGCTGCCCTGGTTTTTTTGATTAGCTGGGCACTAACTGTGTTTATCGATCGGCCTAATGCCTCCCGAAGCGATAAACTCTGATAACTGTATTTTCCATTCGAGTTTTTAGGGGTCCAGGCGGGGCCGCCATTGTTATCCTCGCCATGAAGGAAGGTAGTGGGCTGATCGGTAACGTGGCTACAGGGGGTTACAAAACCCTGGTCCATAGCGGTCAGGTAAATGAATGGCTTGAAGGTTGAACCCGGCTGCCGACGACTTTGGCGCACGTGGTCGAACTTCATATGCTTGAAATTAATACCGCCCACCCAGGCTTTTACATACCCATTTCGGGGGTCCATCGACATGAAACCTGTGTTAAGCAATCGTTTATAATAGCGAATCGAATCCAGCGAACTCATGGTTGTGTCCTTCTCGTTTCGATTGCCCCGACCACTGTACACGAACACCTTCATCTTGACGGGTGTATTCATCTCCGCCCAGATTGCCTTTTCATCGTCACCGTGCGTGATTTTTAGCTGCTTGTAGCGGCTGGTTCGGCGCGCTACCCGCTGAATGAAACCGGGACTCTCTTCATAGATCGTTTTTTTGCCCACTTTCTTGGGTTGTACCCAGGGGTTTCGGCCGCGCCAGTGCTCGTAAAATTTCGTCTGCTGGTCGCGCATGTTGGCCATCACGGCTTCCTCAGCGTAGGTCTGCATCCGGGAGTCGATGGTGGTGTAAATCTTTAGCCCGCTGGTGTACAGGTCCAGGTCGGCATCGGGGTTTTCTTCATTGTACTGCTTAATCCACCGTTTGATATCCTCCTTAACGACCGACCGGAAATAAGCGGCCATACCCGTGTTCTGGTTTTCGATGCTGAAATCCAGTTTCAGGGGTTTGTTCTTATAGGTGTAAAACTGTTCGGCCGTCAGAAATTTGTACTTTTTCATCTGACTCAGCACCACATTCCGGCGGTCGCGGGTGCGGTCTTCGTACAAACGGGGGTTGTACAGGGTGGGGTTTTTAAGCATCCCGACCAGCAGGGCGGCTTCCTCCACATTTAGTGCCCAGGGTTCTTTGCTGAAGTAGGTTTTGGCCGCCGTTTTGATACCATAGGTGTTATTACCGAACGATACCGTGTTGAGGTACATCATCATCACCTCCTGCTTGGTGTAGTTCCGCTCCAGCCGAACGGCCAGAATCCACTCCTTGGTTTTGGCGATTACCAGCCCCAGCAGGGGAACGTTGCCCAGTGGGCCGCGCAGCTCTTCCCGGCGGGTATCGAACAGGTTTTTAGCCGTTTGCTGGGTCAGCGTACTACCGCCCCCCGAACTCGACGCGTCGCGGAAGGTGAGCATACCACTAACGGCCCGGAACAGCGACCGGGGGTCGATACCAGCGTGTTTGACAAAACGGGCATCCTCCGTTGCCAGCAGGGCGGAGGTGACATTGGGCGACACCTGCGATATTTCAATGGGGGTACGGTTTTCGGAGTAATACTTCCCCAGTAGCTGGTTGTCGGCCGTGTACACTTCCGAGGCTTCTTCGCTCTTGGGGTTTTCTAATGCTTTCAAACTCGGCATACCACCGAAGAGCCACAGGAAATTATAGCTGACGGCCAGCACGTAGAGCACTAATGCCAGGATACCCAGCAGCGAAAAGCGCCACAGATTTTTTATAATGGTCCGGAATTTTCCGGGGGCAAAGTCAATCATTTTTGCTTTAAGGATTAATAGCTTGTCGGCTCGGGGGCCGAAACGGATTATTTTCTATTGGCGGCTGTTTGTTCAGCCGCAGCCTGCATCTCTTTCACGTTTGGCAGGAGTTGGCTACCCGGATAGTCGCGTACGTATTCGGCCAGGGCCTGGCGGTAGGCATCTATGGGTTTCACCCTGCCAATCAGGATAACACGCAATAACGCTAATTTGTCCTCCAGTTGACTACCGGCCAGCCGACCGAGCGCATTTTCGGCCCGGGCCAGGGCTTCGGTCGGGTTGTTGGCTTTGTAGAGTTCATAGATTTCGGTGTACGTTTTCTGCGCCTGCGCTTCCGAATCCGTTGTTTGATTAACGACCTTACCCGTCAAACGGGCATAGGAGGTATTCGGGTATTCGGCCAACAGTTTATCTTTCCACGACGACTCCCTGCTCAGTTGCTCGTTTGAGAGGTACAACAGGTAATACACCTCTGGTTTCTGAATCGTGCTGGGATACCGGCTCAGCAACTGCTCGAACGTCTGGATAGCGTCGACAGGTTGATTGAACTGAAACTTATACAGTTTCCCCAGCTTATAGAGGGCACTTTCAATCCGCTGGTTGGCAGCTACCTGTGCTCCCGGCGCAAACGGAATTTTGAGTTTCATCCCCTCTTTCTGCGATTTCCGACCCGTTGCCAGTGCCATAGTGGCATCCGTTGCCTGGGCTGCCTGGGAGTTGGGAAGCGTAGGGTTGGGGTTGATGGCCTGAACCGATGGCGAACCTCCCTGCACCGGACTATTTACGCCCGCTATCGCTGCCGATTCTTCCTTATTGGTTCGTCGCCAGTTATCCTCCAGCGGTCGGTTGCTCCATTTTACGCCAAACTCCTGCTTCCCCTGACTCAGCGCAATGGGGTTATACAACACCCATCGTTCGCCGGGTGCCAGATTCGAGTTGGTAGCCCCCGGCACTACGGTACTGTTTCCGTTGGTTGCCTTATCAATGATTTGCTGCGCCAGCGCGGCCCGTTCTTTGTCTTCTTTTTCGCGCTGGTCAATGACTTTGTCGAGCAGCTGATCGAGGGCTGCTGGGTCCAGTTTAGCCAGTGCCAGCAGGCTATCGTCTGTCCGGATGGTTGTTTTATATTGAACAAACTCATCGAGGGTCGTTTTGCGACTCAGCAGGGTGGCATAATCGGGCGATTGTTTAGGCAGCAGGGCCAGGGCGCTGTCGTAATACACTTTGGCGTTCAGGTAATCGGTCTTTTTTTCGAAATACAATTTGCCAATTTCCAGGTAGGTGTAGGGAACCTGCGTGGTATTGGACCCGGCCGCCTGAATCGACTGGCTGTAACGTTTGATGGCCTGGTCGATGTGCCCACTCCGGGCTTCGAGCAGGCCCATCGTAAAATAGATTTTATCCTTCAGGTCTTCATTCTTCCGGTCGTTCAGCAACCGGTCAAACGTTTCGGAAGACTGGGCCATCCGCTTCTGGTCGCCGGTAAGGCCATTGCTCTGAATAGCGTAGAGGTTGGCATAAAAGGACTGGTCGTAGGTAGGGCGCGACCGGAGCACCTGCTGGTACTGCTCGACAGCTTTGGCCGGTTGCTCAATCAGGTCGTATAGTTGCCCCGCAATCAGGTGCAGCCGGGCCGTTTTTTCACCTTTTTTCAGGCTGGGAAACGTGGCTTCCAGAATACCGACGGCGGTGGCGTATTCACCCGCCCGCTGGTGCAGGTACGCCTTTGTCAGGTAAAAATCACGGGTGTTACCGTTGTTAAGCGGTTGCGTACGGAGGTATTCCGCTACGTTTAGGGCATTGGTATAGTCCCCGCCCTCTACATAAGCCCGCATCAGGCCTACCAGAGCTGTGTGCTTGTCATTCTCATTGGTGCCCTTGGTATTAACGTATTTGAATACCTCGATGGCATTGGGTAAATCCTGTTTCAGCAGCCGGGCCCGGCCAATCAGGTTGTAGGCATCATCGAGCCAGTTGCTGTTCTGGTGGCGTTCGGGAATGAGTGATGCTTTTTTGATGGCATCCTCCAGCTCCTGTTTTACGGGAGCGGTGGCGTTGGAATCAACGGGCAACAGGATGGGCAGCAGCTGATTATAGTTCTCCTGCCGGTTTTTGAACAAAACACGCTCGGCTTCATTAATCTCATCGCGGGCAATAACGTAGGCATTATAGTGCGCCGTGAGATTATGGTAGCCTTTGCTGACGGTTCCGGTGCTGTACTGGGAGCAGGAAAGTAACCCACCGGTCAGGGCAACCAGGACCGTAAGGAAAAGTAGAAAAGGAGTATGACGATAGCGGAACATCCGAACAAAAACGCGTGGTCAATCGTAGTAAAACGTTGCCATATGCATTGATTATATGGAACGTTTGGTCAAATTAACGAATTTTGCACGGTATATTATACCAAACCGTAAACTCTATGGAGAACGCCCCCGACCAGGCTGATTCTGAAAGCCCCCGCAAACCCGCCCGGGCGGACGAGCCGTTAAAGAAAGTGACGGAGAAAACAACGTCGTTTGCTCAGTTCAGCGGCATTGCCTTTCAAATGCTGGCTACCATTGGGCTGGGCGTATGGGCAGGTATGAAACTGGATGCCTGGCAGCAGAACCAACGGCCCGTCTGGACCATTGTCTTGTCTCTGACCGCCATTGGCGCATCACTCTATTTATTTATCCGGCAATTAACCAACAGGTAGCGAAGGAAACGGCTGTGGGTATAGTTCAGGTTACCCACCGAAGTGGCTGCTCCCGTGTAAAAGCACTACGCCTTTTTACAAATTTGTGGCGGAAGAACTGCTGTTTCGTACCAGTGCCTTCTTAAAATGCTGACATAATTCTTCCACTCCTGCAACTCCTGCGGCTTTTGGGTGTAAGCAACCGCACCGTAGGAATATGCCCGTTTGATTTGATCCTGTTCGTTTGAGTTGGAGAACATGATAATGGGTAACTGCCCGGAAAATTGGTTAACCAATTCCGGAAGTGCTGACAAGCCGTCGGGACCCGTCTGGAAATCAATGTCCAGCAAGATTAGTCGGGGGAGAGTGCTGGCTGGGCGTGACAAATAGGAGATGGTTTCCTGATGTGATTGTGTCCAGGTAAAAGTTGCTTCTGAAAACGTATGTTTGCCTATTCGTTTAAACAAATCAATAACGCTTGGATCGTCATCAACTACCAGGATTTCAAAGGGTTGGTCATCCATACAAGTAAGTATTTTGAATACAGCAACAAGGTAGAAAGTACAAAGTTACGTCCGTAACAATGATAAATAAACTGTTCATTGTCACATCAACGGGGTTTTAATTCTTTGTGTGGTGTAATTGTTACGGGCGTGAGTGAAAAAAGTGGAAATTGTTTGAAAGTAGGCAGGATAAACGAGGTAGCAGTCCCCACTCAGTTACCGGGCGATCTCGTTCTTACGCTGGTTTTAGGGTATCGGTTACCTCGTTACATGCCACATCCACCGTCTGTTATAATTAGGTATGATGCGCCGTCAATCTTTATCAAAACTGAGAACTAGTCACGCTGCTGACGTTATCCGGAGCCAACCGCTTTCATGAAACGGAATCATGACCAAACCCCGCAGACTACAGCAAGTAGCAGGCTGTTGGTGCCAGTTTACAAAACGGCCTGTTCGCGAATCACCTGATCAAGCATAATCGTTTTGCCTTGCAGCGCCTTCTCGGCGTCCGGCAAAATCTCGCAGTTGTCCCATAAACCCGTCAGGAGCGTCTGTGCGTAGGAGCCGGGGAGCTGATTGTTCAGCATTAACTGATGAGCACTGCGATTATCGTAGGTGAAGGCATGGAATGTATAGGTGAACTGGTCATCGGTATCATCAAGCAGCAGGTACCACACGCGGGGAGTGCCGTCATTGGCGGGCATCCCGATAACGCCCGCGTTGAGCCAGTACTGTTCATCCTGTTTCTCCGCAAAGGGTAAGCCGGCGTGACCGGCCAGTACCACATTGGCCCCGGTATAGGCAAAACTCGTTTCTTTCACCGGCCAGGGCGTCGAGGCAAATACAAAATCAGCGATGCCGGTGGCGGCCCCGTGCAGCACCGTTACCGACTTACCCGCATACCGGAATGAGAGGTGGAGCGGCAGGGTGCTCAACCAGGCCACCGATTGGGTCGACAGTGCCTGCACCGTGTAGGGGAACCAGGTGCGGGAGAACAAATCGCACCGACCACCCTCAGTGAAGTTACACCCGCAGTCGTCTTCGCCCCGGATGGTATTCTGCTCCACGTTGCCCTGAATGGCATGGATACCCCAATCCTTTACTAATTGCACCGACTCCTCGGGCTGGGCGCAGTAACCTACAATATCGCCGGTACAGATGATGTTGCCAGCCGGAATCTCAAGCTGGTCGGCTATGTCTTTGAGCGTTTCCAGTGCCTGCAGGTTGGAGTAGGGGCCCCCAAATACGAGCAGCCTTCCATTACGGGTTTTAAAATTATGCGTGTCCGGGCTAACTGGCATAGGTCTTTTTTTGGAAAACAGTACTGCCTGCGAAAACCAGGAAACAAAAACCCGATGTAATCAGGTTCACGCTGAGCAACGATCCGTACTTGCCACCGCCCAGTATCAGAGCGTTGGGCAGGGGTAAAAACGTTAGTAAACCGCCCAGCACCAGCCCACCCACCACCGACAGGTGAAAGGCAAAACGCGGCACGGGAATATGCCAGAACAAAAATACGGGCGCCAGACCCAGCACCAGCGTACCGCTAATGGTAGTGGCCGACAGGATAGTGGGGTCAAAAAACACCGGAATAGTGCCCAGCCCTGTTAAAGCCACCATTGCCCACCGTCCTTTCGTTACGCTCGGCACGGCGGCTTTACTCAGGTCGATGCTGATTAGCTTGGAGAACGACGCCATGGCCGAATCGAGGGTTGAGGACGCCGAGGTGACCATGATGAGGTTCATCAGCAGCAACATCGGTACGCCAAAATACCGGGCCACAGCCACCGGTGCTTCACCCGTCAGGGCGTTAAGTTTGGCAAAGATGCCCACGAAGCTGAAGAAGATGATGCAGAGGGCACCGATGCCACCGGCCCAGCAATACGCTTTCAGCGTGGTACGGGTGTCGGAAATAAATCCCCGGTCGGTCAGGACGGGGTCGTGAAATGGGTAGCTGAAACACTGCACCAACGCCACCAGCAGCAAATCGACACCCTGACTCAGTTCCCAGCGTCCGCTGCTCAGAAAAGGCCTAAGGCTACCGCCGTACTGCGGCAGAATGAAGCCCAGAATAACCGTCAGCAATACCATAAACAGCGCCAGTTGAATTACGTCGGTCATGATGGAGCTGCTCATGCCACCCTTCAGCGTGTAGGCCAGCGTTAGCAGGGTAAAAACCAGAATGGCCACGTAGTAATCGGTAGTGCCCTGCGCCCCGAAATAAGAGCCGATAACGATGGTGTTGGACCATATTTCGTTGTACAGCCGAATGATAATCAGGAATGTAAACACTACTACCGCACTCCCCCCAAACTTCGACTTAAGAAAATGGTGAATGCTGCGGTAGCCACCTTTATTGCGCATTGATACGATGACAAAACCAGCTACCAGAAACGACAGGTAATACCCTGCATAAGCCACGCCCCCCACCAGTCCAAAGCTATTACCGAGATTAGCAGCATTGGTAATCGACTTGGCAAACAGCCAGGAAATGACCAGGCTACTCGTCAGGAAAATGGTATTCGGACTGCGCTCTTTACGAGCTCCTTTAAAAAATTCGGGCGCGGTCCGGGACAGGGGCGATACGAAATACAGCGTAATACTCGACGCCAGTACCAGCGCCCATTGCAACAGGGTTGTGGTCATGCGGAGGAATTAGCGGGTAGCCCACCATACGGGCACGTTGATACTGTTGCTCTGGGTCTTGTCGGCAGCTTTTTTGTACTGTACTGTGTTTAGGGCGCTCTCGGTACCGGGATAGGGCATGCGGGCGGGAATCAGTCCATTATTCAGGCTGGCCGAAATCGTTTTCAGACGCGGGAAACCAGTTCGGCGGTACTCCGTCCAGCCTTCGTAGCCGTTGTTGATGTTGCCCAGCCATTTTTGGGTCAGAATCTGCTCAACCGGGTTTTGGCCATTCTGTCCGTACGCCACCAGGCTACTGGTCAGGTAATTGGCTGGTAGCGTTGTCCGCCAGTAATCGAAAGCCTGGGTGATGCCGCGTTCGTACCATTCTTTGGCCGGGGCCGCTACCAGACCCCGCTCGGCGGCTTCGGCCAGCCATAAACTGGTTTCGTAGGCCGTCATGTAGTTAGCATACAGCTTGTCCGACTCTTCCCGAAATATAGTTCCCGTAAACGAATAATCGGCTAATGAGATAGAGAGTTTCGACGCATCAGGTCCGTTGAGCAGGCCCTTGTAGGTACCCGGTTTGCCCGAGGTAGGCCGGAAGTACACCCCAATGCGCGGGTCGTTCAGCGTGGTCAGGAGTTCCTCACTGGTTTTTGACATGATGAACAGGTTGTAATCGCCAATGCGAGCCGTGGACATGCGGAAGTTGTTTGGCTGCGATAGCGAGAACCGATACACGGCATTGTCCGTATTGGCCTTGATGAAGTTGCCTTCCGTGAACACTTTTTGCAGCGCGTCTTTCACGTTTACCTTCCCCGAAATGCGCATCAGCGACTTAATCTTCAGGGAATTGGCAAACAATATCCACTTGCTGCGATTGCCGCCGTACAGAATATCACCATCCAGGGCCGTAGCACCTTTGTAATTGTTGATAGAAGCAATTCCCTTGTCGAGGTTGTCCAGTATGCCCCCAGCCGCCGTGTAAATGGCCTCCTGCGTGTCGTAAGCAGGAGTAATAACGCCCGCTTTTCCCTGTAGGGCTTCGCTGTAGGGAACATCACCGTACAGGTCCGTCAGCGTGGCGGCCATGTAGGCTTTCATAATCAGGGCCGGTCCTTCGTAGACGCCAAAAGCAGCGTTGGCGCGGGCCTTTTGCAGCAGAATCTCGTTGTCGCGCAGGTTGGTATAAAGGAACGGCCATGGATTGCCGCCGTACTGCGGCTCACTAAGGCTATGCCGGTCAAACAGGTTGAAGTCAATGGCTGTAAAGTATTGCCCCAGCAGGTTGCCCGCTACGAAGGCTTCGTACGACATCTGTTCGCCGTAATCGAACAGGATTTTGCGGAACAGAAGCGACGGCTGTACGTCGACTGGCGCATTGGGGTTGGTATTAATTTCCTGGAATTTATCCGTACAGCCCGGCACAAAGCCAGCGAGTGCGAGTAGCAGGAGGGTACTATATAGCGTCCGTTTCATGGTTAGTTAGTCAGGTGCCTGGGTAGTTGTAGGGCTTAAAAATTTACGTTTAGTTTTACGCCCACGTTGCGGGTAGTGGGGTAGGTCATGTCTTCCACACCCGTCTGAAGTTGATTTTGTTGGAACGAGGTTTGTTCGGGATCGAAGTGCGGAATGTGTGATAGAGCCAGCAGATTCCGCCCTACAAGAGCCACGGTCAGCCGCTGCATACCCAGCTTTTTGGCCAGCCAGGCTGTTTCGGGCACTGTGTAGCCGATGGTCAGTTCCCGCAGTTTCACGTACGATGCGTTGTAGGTACTGTTCTCCTCGTGGTTCCGGTCGTAGTACATTCGGTAATAGGTTTCAGCCGGAATGGCGCGGGTATTAGGCTGATAGGTCGGGTTCTCGGTTGTACCGGTATTCACTACTCCTTTGGCCACGATACCCGCTTCGGGCCGGTCGGCCGTTTCGATTAACTGACCCGCTACGCCCGCCAGGGCCAGCGTCCGAGATACCAGGATACCGCCCTGCCGCCAGTCGACAAGAAAGCCCAGGTTCCAGTTCTGAACGCTGATTTGGTTTGATAGACCCACGATGAAATCGGGATTGTAGTTGCCCAACTTCTTCAGGGTGTTATCGGCAATGTACTGCCCATTGCTACCCACAATAAAGTCACCCTGCGCGTTGCGCCGGTAGCCCGTACCCCACATATCGCCCATCCGGTCGCCCTGCCGCACCTGGTACCAGACGGTCTGGTTCACGTTGTCGTAGATGCGGTTGTAGCCCAGTGTCAGGGTCCCAGCCTCTTCGGGTAGCGATACTACGGTGGTCCGGTTGCGGCTGAAGTTCAGACCGACGTTCCACCGGATGCGGCTGGTCTGAATGGGCGTTGCCGTTACTACGGCTTCAACACCCATAGATCGTACTTCTCCGCCGTTGATGACCCGTTCGCTGTAGCCCGTTGGGATGGCAATGGGCAGCGACAGAATTTGATTGCTGGTACGGGCATCGTAGTAAGTGAGGTCGACGCTCAGTCGGTCGTTGAGGAAGCGGACGTCGGTACCTACTTCGAGTGAAGTGATCGACTCCGGTTTCAGGTTGGTATTGGCAATGGCAGACTGGTCGCTGAAGGCCGGCTGCGAAAAAACCGGGTTTCGGGCGTTATAAACCCCCGTCGTTTGGTAGGGACTGGTGTCATTGCCAACGCTGGCGACGCTCGCTCGTACTTTGGCAAAGGAGATAACGGCGGGCAGTGTAAACTGGTTAGACAAAACCCAGCTTGCCGATACCGACGGATAAAAGAAGGCCGTATTAGCCGTGGAAGTGGGCGTAGCCAACGCACTCGACCAGTCGTTGCGGCCGGTAATGTCCACAAACAGCACGTCTTTGAAACCTAGTTTGGCCAGCGCGTACAAGCTGTTGATACGCTTCCGGGCACTCTGCTGGTACACCTCCACCGGCGAGGCTGCGTTGTTGAGTTTAAACACGCCCGGCTGCGCCAGGGTCAGGGCCTGATACTGGTCAAACGAGGCCAGCTGATCCATGCGGTTTCCCCCGGCTGATACATCGAGTGAGAGTGGACCCAGGCTGCGGGTGTAGTTCAGCAGAAAATCAGTGTTGACTTCCCGGAAAAAAACGGCGTTCTCGGCGTAGGCTCCGCTCTTGAACCGGTTGCTGCTGAACGCCCGCCGAAACTGGCGATTCTCGTTCGAGTAGTCCATACCGCTGCGCACCATTAGTGTCAGGTTGGTGGCCAGTTCAGCCGTTACGGCCAGATTCCCAATCAGCCGGTCGCGATTGAATGAATTGCGATTTTCATACAGGGTAAAATACGGGTTGTCGAAGAACGTATAGTTGTAGGAAAACTGCTGAATACCTTCTAAACCCGGCTGCCAGTACTGCTTCATGGGGTTAACGTCGGTCTGTCGACCCAGCCAGGCACTCAGGGCATAATTTGTGTTTTCCGAGCCGTACTTGGTGGCAGGGCGGTTATCGCTGCCGCTGTTGATGTAATTAATGGATGAACTGAATTTTAGTCGCCTGATAGGCTCAAACTGCAACCGGGCAGCCAGCGTCTTACGTTTCAGGTCAACGCCGGGAATGGTCGACTGACTGTTCAGGTCGGTGAAGGAAAGCCGGTAGCTGCCTTTGTCGTAGCTACCCGAAATAGCCAGATTGTTGATGGCTGTATGTCCTGTCTCGTAGAAGTTTTTCAGGTTGTCGGGGTGCGACACGAACGGAGTTGGGGTGATGGGCAGCCCGCTGTACACCTGCGTATCGGCTCCACGAACGACCCTGCCGTCGGGCAGGGTTACGGGGCTGTCGTACTGCTGAATAAGCAAACCTGCGTCCAGTTTGGGGCCGTAACTGTACGAGATGTTGTCGTTGATACCCGCACTCAGACCGTTGACGTACTTGAACGCACCACTGTTACCCTGCCCATAGCTGTTCTGAAAGCGGGGCAGCTGGAACGGACGTTCGGTGAAGAAAGTGCTGTTGAAGCTAACGCCAATGCCTTTGCCCGCCGATGAACCGTCTTTCGTTGTAATCAGGATAACCCCATTGGCCGCCCGGGTGCCGTAGAGCGCAGCCGCACCGGGACCTTTGAGCACCGATACCGTAGCCACATCGTCGGGGTTGATGTCCATGGCCCCGTTGCCGAAGTCGATTTCCTGAAACCCGTTGGCATCGTCGTTGACCCGGTTGACCACCGTGGCGTTGTTGATCACAATGCCATCAACCACAAAGAGGGGATTGTTGTTGGTAAAGGACGATTCGCCCCGGATGGTGATGCGCGACGAAGAGCCCACTCCTGTTGAGCCGGAGGTGATCATCACGCCCGCTACCTTACCCGCCAGATTGTCGAGGAAGTTAGGTGCCTTTACGTCGCTGACCTGCCGGCCATCGACTTTCTGAATGGCATAGCCCAGGCTACGGGCATTACGCTCCAGCCCCAGGGCCGTTACGACGACCTCATTGAGCGAAACCCCCGCAACGAGTTCGACGGTCAGGCTGGTCTGACCCGTGTACTGAACTTCCTGCGTTCGGAAACCGAGGTAGGAAAACGTCAGGACGTCGGCTGGCTGGAGATTGGCGAGGGTAAAGGTGCCCGTAGCATTGGTAAGCGTACCCGACTGCGTGCGTTTCACCTGCACGGTGGCACCCACAATGGGTTGCTGCGACGTTTGGTCGATAACCTGCCCGGTTAATTTCTGGGCAGATGCAGCAATATGTAACAGGGAAAGAAAGGTAATAAGTAGTACTGACCGCATATAATGAGAAGTAGAGAAAAAAGTAAAACTGCCTGTAGGCGATAGAAAACGAATGCAATGGGACTGTCGGTTAGCCCCTTAGGGGCTAACAGGCGTACGGATTAATCTACGGGACGGCGGTAAGAATCGTGGTGTATCGTTTGAATTGGTACTGGCACGCGGACCAACACTTCCGCAGCGAGTAGGTTTGTGAACCGGGAGGTAAGTATAATGGTGCAAATATAAGAAAGCATTGTAATTGTACTCAATAGGGAGGTTACATACACTCGGTGTAAGATGAACTGCGGATACTCATTGTCATTGGTCATCTGTTGGGGAGCAGCCCTCCTTTAAGGTGTTCAGGACGATTTTTAGTGATTACATACGCATTATCTGCCTGATTCGATTGCTGCTTAAGCACTATGCGCTACATGTTCCGAAAAAGAAGCCCGTATTCGTGACGTTCACCTTTGAAGTTGATTTACTGGGAATGGGTATCTGGGTTGAGTATAAACCCTTTATGGGAAACCTGGTAAATCGCTTGACTACGTACCTCCAAAAGGGTTTCAGGTCAGGTGAAAATGATGAACGGTTTAATTGCCTACGGGTGCCAAATATCAGGTGTTTTAATATTCAGTATGTTGCTACAACGTATGACTTCGCCCTGATATCTTCAATATTGCAGTTACCTGGACAAATCTGGCCGTACAGTAACGTCGATATAAGGCGAAATACCATAGCTTTGTATAGAATACTGGAAGAGCCGGTAAGCGGTTTCTATTCTTTTCATGCTGCGAACTTTTCTCTTTACCATTTTACTCGCAATTGGATTTTTCGTAGCCGACGTATATTTTGTTTCCCCCTGGCTACACCCTTACTGGAAAATTCTGTTAGGCTTCTTTCTAACTATATCACTCCTGACACATCGACTGGTTGAGACTGGTTTACAGGGTAATCAGGAACGATTGATCCCCTTGTATCTGGCCGCTACTGTTTCCCGGCTGATACTGGGCCTTGCCTTTGTGGGTTTCTTTCTGTTCCACCATATTGAACAGCGCCGAGCCTTTATTTTGGACTTTCTTGTACTATATATATGTTACACAGGCTTTGAGATTTGGAGCCTTACTCGTAACTTGCGACGCGATTCATAAAATGGATTGGTTACATCATATGATGCATTCGTCAATTAAAAGATTCTTAGTAGTAACGGCGCTCATTTTGAGTTCGTTAGTAGGTGTTCAGGCACAGGAGCACCATCAGGAAGGTGAGCCGGGCGTACCACAGCTGGGCGGGGAAGCGGCCGCTAAAGGAAAATTTAATGTTGGTGAAATGATTATGCACCACATTAAAGATGACTACGGCTGGGAGTTTGCTCATGGCGTTACTCTGCATCTGCCCGTTATCCTTTACTCGGCGGACCGGGGGCTTGAGATGTTCTCGTCGTCCCACCTGGCACATGGAGAAGTACACAATGGGTACAAGAACGTACACGGCAAAATTCACCGCGTAAACGAAGCCGGCGTTGTTGATGAGGAAGCTAAATTTTACAACTTCTCGATCACTAAAAACGTAGCTTCTCTATTCCTGAGTGCGGCTATTATGTTGCTGGTATTTACGGCTGTTAGTAGGGGATATGCCAAAAACAAAGGCCGGGCGCCGTCGGGTATTCAGTCGTTGCTGGAACCGATTATCCTTTTCGTTCGCGATGAAGTGGCCAAACCCAGCATTGGACCTCGCTACACGAAGTTTTTGCCTTACCTGCTAACGTTGTTCTTCTTTATACTGATCAATAACCTGCTGGGGCTGTTGCCCGGTTCGGCTAACCTGACGGGAAACATTACCGTGACGCTGGTACTGGCCGTTATCACGTTCCTGATTGTTACCTTCAGTGGTAACAAACACTATTGGATGCACATTTTCAAGCCAACGGGCGTTCCTGTGGCGTTGTTACCCATCATGGTGCCGGTCGAGATTGTGGGTGTATTTATGAAGCCCCTGTCGCTCATGATCCGGTTATTTGCCAACATTACTGCCGGGCACATTATCATTCTGAGTTTGTTGGGTCTCATTTTTATGGCCAATAACCTGGGAGGTATGATGACGAGTGTTGCCATTAGCCCGGTAGTGCTGGCGTTTACCCTGTTTCTGAATCTGATCGAAATATTGGTGGCTTTCCTGCAGGCCTTTATTTTCACGCTGCTGACAGCCATGTACATTGGCAGTGCCGTTGAAGACCACCACGAAGCCGATCATGGAATTGGGTACGAAGGAGCTGAAGCCCACTGAGTATAGTCAACTGGTTGATATCAATTGCTTAGTTATTCTACTCATGGACTACTTAGCTAATCAACTACCTGGCTAATTAATTGCCTGTTTACCTATTTTTGCAATCTTTTGTTTCACGTTTAATACCTAGTTTATCATGTTTGCAATGTTGTTTGCTTTGTTGTTGGAAGCTACCGGTAGTGTTGCCGTTATGGGTGCTGCTATTGGTGCTGGCCTGGCCGCTATCGGTGCAGGTTTGGGTATTGGTAAGATTGGTGGTAGTGCCATGGAAGGTATTGCCCGTCAGCCGGAAGCGGCTGGTCGTATCCAGACTGCCATGCTGATTATTGCCGCTCTGATCGAGGCCGTTGCCCTGTTCGCAGCCGTTATTTGTCTACTGGTTGCTACGGCCTAATCTGGTCGGCGCAAGCTGATAGTCACCGAGTACGAGCTTGCTGGTTGCACTAGGCACTGGCATCCCAGCTCACTGATTTCCCGGAAAACGTTCGCCCGTTTGGGGTTGCCGACGGGCGAACGTTGACCAGCAAAAGATTGCTATAAACTGATAGTATTGATTTTATATACGTTAAACAAATGGATTTACTTACCCCCGATCTCGGTCTCTTATTCTGGCAGGTAATAGTCTTTCTGGGCCTGTTTCTGATTCTGCGTGCGTTTGCCTGGAAACCCATCACGGATAGCCTGCACGAGCGCGAAAACAACATTCAAAGTGCTCTCGATCTGGCCGAGAAAACCCGGCTCGAAATGACCGCACTGAAAGCCGACAACGAAAAGTTGTTGACACAGGCCCGCACTGAGCGTGATATCATTCTACGGGGTGCCAAAGAGGCATCTGACAAAATGATTGCTGATTCGCGCGAAAAAGCAGAAACGGAAGGAAAGCGTATTCTGGAGCAGGCCCGCGAGTCGATGAATAACGAACGGCAGGCCCTGATTGCTCAGATGAAGAAAGAAGTGGTTACACTGTCGCTCGATATTGCTGAGAAGGTACTCCGTAAAGAGTTGAGCGATAAACCATCGCAGGAGAAATTGATAAGCGATCTGGTCGCTAACTCGCATTTAAACTAGTCCGTCAGTTGGATAGCTGTTCAGTCAATCAGTTAGTAACTGACTAACCGACTCTCTAACTAACCGACTTCCTAACTGAAATACACTTATGGCCGTTGCTACTGTAGCCGCCCGTTATGCCAAATCACTGCTGGATTTGGCCCAGGAAAAAGGTCTCACTGAGACGATTCACAAGGATATGCAGTTCTTCAAGGAAACGGTGGCTAAAAATCGGCCGCTGTTGCTGATGATGAAAAATCCAATCGTCCGGGCAGAGAAGAAGAACAATATCATCAAAGCCGTTTTCGAGGGTCGATTGAACGCTATGACGATGGCTTTCTTTCAGATCATTGCCAAGAAGAACCGCGAAGCCATTCTGGACGCTATTGCCGAAGAGTTTATCAATCAGTACAACCGATTGAACCATATTGAACGGGCCACCATCATAACAACCGTGCCGCTGACACCTGTTTTGCGGGAGAAGTTCAAAGCGATGGTTATGCAGACAACCGGTGGAAAACTGGTTGAGCTGGAAGAAAAAATAGATCCCAAACTGATTGGTGGCTATGTCCTGCGTCTGGGCGACCGGCAGGTTGACGAATCACTCCGCAACCAGTTAAACGATTTGCGTCTTCAGTTTCTGAATTAAGAAATCGACTGTACACCTACGCAAAGAGCCATTTTTCGCGAGAAAGATGGCTCTTTTTATGCCTATGGTGTGACCGAAAAGGCTATTCTTCTACAGTAACGATCCCCTCATAAACATCCGCTAAAGGTAAGTTCATACCCAATAAGGGCAAGTCGACAATGGCCTCTACTCCCTCGGTAATCCGATACTTCCAGAAGTCGACATTACGCTCGAATACTTCAATGCGGTACTCGGTTTGGGAGACTAACAAATAATATAGTAAGGAAGGGATTTTTGTGTAGTGAGGTCGCTTCTCGTGAAAATCGTTACTTTGTGTCGCGTTTGAGCCTACTTCGATGAGTAAACTTGGTGAGTTGACCCACACGCCCATATCGTTTTCCAAATCGGCAGGATCGCAGGTATAAATGATACCTGGATAAACATACCGTTCTCCTGTCTTAAGTTTTTGTCGAACGTTCTCCGCAAAAACCTGACAGCCTTTTTTTCGAGCATAGGGGTAGAGAAGCCTTGATAAAGACTGTACAAGTATGTTGTGCCGCTTGGTAGCTCCGTCCGTGGCAATGACCTCACCATCCCAGTATTCATAGCGAATACCCTCGGCTTGCTCGAGAGCTACATACTCATCAAATGTGTATGTTTTGGGGATAGACTGGGGAGCTGTCATACTGTAATAGCTTTCGGTTGGCTTAATCAAAGATAGCTTTTTTAGCGTAGACTACCGATAGCACTTACCACCAGTTCTCGTAGCCTACGGCCGGTTTCCAGGTCGATTTTGGTTCGAAATGATGCCAGAGGACAGCGCCCACAGCGCGTAACAGCGCAAACCCCTCGTTGGCCCGTTCCCAGCTTTCGTCTTTCTGGTTTTTCGTCATCACGCAGTACACATAGTCTCCATGCGGTGCATGTACCAGCACTACCTCCGACCGGGACTGATTCACGGCTCCATTTTTACACGCCGTTTTTACATCGGGCGGTACCTGCGAGAGTCCGTCGTTGTCCCAGTATTGCCGCCCTAAATTCCGATACATTTCGTCGCTGGCAGCAACACTAACAGCCTTGCCCTGCCGTATGTATGTTAGTAAGTTGGCCAGTTCGCGCGGAGTTGTTTGCCCCCAGCCGTACTGCGCCTGATTTGCTTTGCGGCCCGGTGTTCGGGAGTTGACGCGCGTCTGGTGAAAGCCATTCGTTTCGAGCCAGTCATTGATGGAGGAACCCCCACCAGCCAGTGCCTGACACCATAAACTACCCGTATTGTCGCTAACGGTTTCCATGAGCATCACCACCTCGCTAAGGGGTATTTTACTGCCATCTTTCAGGGAGCCGACAATGCCATCGTCGTAATGAAGGGAGTCCTTGTAGATCAGCTCCTGTCCATATTTCAGTTCACCCTGCTGAATCTTGTCGAATAGTCCGCACTGAATGGGGATTTTGATAGTACTGGCGGTTGGAAACAGCGTGTCCGCGTTGATCGCTACGGTTTTTCCCGTGCGCAGGTTATGGACGTACACGCCCACATCGCCCCGAAAGTTGGCGAAAGCAGTTTGAAGTTTCTGCTCCAGCTTCTTATCCGTTCGTGTCGGTGATTGACCGAATGTAGCGGAGAAACAGGCAACGAATAAAATGCAGACAAGAAGAAAACGCATTAGGGCCTGATTGGTTTTACTAGTTTGTAATGAGATAGCAGAAAGGAAGCCCGTTCGTAAAACCGAATGGTATCCTGCCGTTTTTGGTTGGTAGTCACTTCCAGATTAACGAACTTTTTCTCTGTTGCCAGAGCCATAACGGCCGCTAAAAGCTGCCGGCCAATACCCTTCCCGCGCCGGTCTGGCCGAACGAAAAATTCCTGAATTTCGCCCACTTTACCGCCGTGGTGGAGTAAATGCTGAGTGTGGCAACTTATAAAACCAATTACCTCACCCGCCTGCTCGGCCACGAAATAGTGAACAGGGGGAAAATTTATATTCAACTGGTAGATGGCCTGGAATCTACCCGGGTCGATGGTTGTATCTTCGAGCGCACAGATGAACGCATAAACGAAGTCGGCATCAGCCGCGGTGGCTCGCCGGATGAGTACACCATCGGCAGGAGTAGATTGGGTGCCCATTTTAGAAATCCTGTAGCGTATCGGATTCGAAAACGTGCTTACCCATCAAATCCTGCTGGGTTGTCTGTAGCATGGCATTCGCTACCTTGTCCGCTTCAATACCCCGGTACTTAGCTGGAATAATAGGGTTGAACAGGCGCATCGCTCCGGCTGCAAGCCGCTCCCCCAACCGGTTTTCGGTGCGATTTCCGAACAGGAGCGAAGGGCGGAAGATGAGGAACGTCGGGTAGTTGAGAACCGTCAAGTCACGTTCGACTTCGCCTTTGATCTTATTGTAAAAGATACGGGAATCCGGGTCAGCCCCCATGGCCGTAACGATAGCGAACTGTTGGGCACCATTGGCCAGGCCAAGCCGCGCAATGTCAATTGGATACTGATAGTCTACCTGTCGGAACGCCTGTTTCGATCCCGCCTTTTTTATGGTGGTGCCAAGACAACAAAAAATATCATTGGCCTGGATTAATAAGCCATTGGGGTTCTTGAAATCAAACTGTATTTGCTGAAGGCGGGGATGCTGCCAGCTCAACGATTTACGTACCAGCACCTTAACGTTGGAGTAGAAGGTTGACTCGACGAGATAATGCGTGAGCGAATCACCAATGAGGCCACTGGCACCAAGTACCAACGCCGTTTTTTGTATGGGTAAGGTCATGGTTACGAAAAGGGATTTCTGCTAATTTAGTTGCTTCATGGCCAAATGACCATAAAGCAAGTAGAAATCTATCCTATGCCGCCTTACTTTTTTCGTAAACTTACCCCTTATGGGGTGGTATTCAGCCTATTTCTGGTGGCTTTTCGCTACGGAGCCGACGATGGATTCAGTAAACGGCTGATCGCTAACTTCCGGGCTTACTCTCAGGAGCGACCTACCGAAAAGGTTTATATCCAGACCGACCGCGATGCGTACCTGATTGGTGAAACGATATGGCTCAAAGGCTATCTAGTGAATGGAACAACGCACGAATACGATACCGTTAGCCGGGTACTGTACGTAGAGTTGGTCGATCCAGTAGCCAGCCGGGTCCGGCTACGGACGCAACTCCGGGCCACGGCGGGGTACGCACCTGGCCAACTGCTGCTGCCCGATTCGCTGGTTGCCGGTACGTATCAACTACGGGCCTACACGAACTTTATGCGCAATGAGCCGGACGCGTATTATTTCACTAAAACCCTGACCATCCTTCCCGGTAATGGGGCAATAACCAGCTTACCACGGGGTGATGCCACTCAGGCGGTACGGCCAACGGTTGTGTCCGTTCAACCCGATGTGCAGTTTTTGCCGGAAGGGGGGCAACTGGTAGCGGGTATTGAGAGCCGGGTAGCTTTTAAAGCGGTTGGGCCATCGGGGCGGGGTATGCCGGTCAGTGGATTTGTGCTGAATACGCAGAAAGATACCGTGACCGGTTTTGCCAGTAGTCACCTGGGTATGGGTTTTTTTACGGTCAAACCAGAAGCCGGGCAGGCCTATACCGCATTTGTACAGGTGGCTCCGGGAACGGTAATTCCCTACTCCATACCGGCAGTGCAGGAACAGGGTATTATCATGCAGGTTGACAACATGAGTTCCAAAGAGCAGGTAAAGGTGTACGTGCGGCATAACAGGAGCAGTTCCGACGAAGCCGCTACCCTGACACTCCTGGCCCACACGCGCGGCCAGCCTATTCATGAAGTGAGTATACCCGTCAGCAAAAAAGTGTTGATGGTTCAATTGCCAAAAAAAGAATTTCCCGAAGGAATCGCCCAACTGACCCTTTTTGACGAGACTCACAAGCCCACCTGTGAGCGGCTGATCTTTGTGAACCAGCAGGAGCGAATCAACATTACGCTGACACCCGACAAAAAGACGTACAAAAACCGGGAGAAAGTAGCTCTTTCCCTAACCACCACGGATGCTAACGGAAAACCCGTTGCGGCCAATCTGTCGCTGGCGGCTCTGGATGCCCGACTCGCGCCCGAAGCCGACACCAACAGCGCTACCATTGTATCACACCTACTACTATCGTCCGATCTGACCGGCACTATCGAGCAGCCCGCCTGGTATTTCAACGCTGCGCACGAAAACCGGTGGATAATGCTGGATCTGTTGCTGATGACCCAGGGCTGGCGACGTTTTGCCTGGTCTGATATACTGGCGGGAACCATACCGCCCATAAAACACCCGGTGGAGCGGGGCCTGTCCTTGACGGGCCGGGTGGTTCGGCCAAACGGAAAAGACATCGGTGGTAAGGTAAACCTGAATTTTATGGTGGTGAAAGGCGATAGCACCCGGGATTTTTTGCTGGGTGAAAGTGATGAGGCCGGTAATTTTGGGGCCTACGACCTCAACTTTACGGATACGACCATCGTGCGCATACAAGGCGTAAAAGGCCGGGCCAACCGCGACCTGGTTATCCAGCTCGATCAGTTGCTGTTACCCACCGTTACCCTGACGAAAATACCTTATAACCCGGTTGAATTTCAGCGCGACGAATTGGCTGAGTTCATGAAACGGGCCAGCGAATACCTCGAAATAGAACGCCAGATTCGGCGCAATGGGGAAGTACTTCTCAAGGCTGTTACGGTGAAAGCGAAAAAGTACGTGGAGCGGGACTCGCGGGTGATTTACAGCAATCCCGATGCCAGTGTTAAGTTTACTACGTTGAACTCGGCGGGGCGACAAACCATTCTGGATGTTATTCAGGGGCAGATTGCCGGTGTGCAGGTAACGGGTTCCGGCTTTCAGGCACGCGTGCAAATCCGGGGAGCGGTTAATTTCAGTGGTCCCGTCGAGCCCTTGTTCGTGCTGGATGGAATGCCTACCGATTTGCAGGGGGTCATCAATATTCCGGTGTCGGATGTTGACCGGGTGGATGTGCTGAAAGGGGCATCGGCGGCTATCTACGGCTCGCGGGGTGGGGGCGGAGTCATTTCGGTACTCACCAAGCGGGGCGCACCCGACTATGATTTTACGAAGGAGGTTACTCCCGGTACATTGTTGGCCAAGCTGCCCGGCTACGCTCCCGTTCGGGAGTTTTATGCTCCCCGGTACGATGTAAAAAAACCGGAACAACCCGGATCGCCGGACCGTCAACCTGATTATCGGGCTACGCTGTTCTGGGCACCTATGATACAAACCGACGCGGAGGGCAAGGCCAGCGTTTCCTTTTTCACCTCCGATGCTAAAAATCCAATCCGGTTTCGGGCCGAAGGAATAACGATAAGCGGAATGCCGGGCGTAGGGCAGGGGAGCGTGAAAGTGGAATAAGCAAGCAGGGTATCAAACGGCTGGTTGTTGCCGTTTGATACCCTGCTTACAAGCATGACAGGATGATAAAGCAAATTTAAACGACGCCCTTGATTTTCATATTGATGGGGTCCCAGCCAACAATTTTCTTATCGAAATAACTCATGTTGCCGCAAAGTGCCGGTCCACAGGCCCGCAAACCGAAAGTAGCATCCTCCACGTTGGGGCTACCGGTACGCACCGAATTGAAGAAGTTGACAAAGTGCTCGTAACGGTCGCCCTTGTACTCTTTCGGGAACGCGTATTTGAACTCTTTCGGACCCACCAGTTCGGGGGTTTCGGGATACATTTTCTGGTATTCGGCGATGTACTTTTCCTTCTGATCTTTGGGGAAATTGTCAATCGACATGCCCGGTGCCTTCGGAAATTTGGTCCGGTGTACGGTCAGACTGTCGAAGCCAAGGGACAGGTCACCTTCCGTACCCACAATCCGAACCAGGTAATTGCCGCCACCCCCATCTTCAAAATTAGAGCGGGTAGTCAGGTTAAACTCCGGATGTTCGGCCGTTTTTGCGTAATCGTAAATGCTGAGTTGAATGTCGGGTACGTCGCGGCCGTCTTTCCAGTAGCGGGTGCCCCCCGACGAGTAGACTCGGCTTGGCCCTTTCGACCCCGTAATACAGTGGAGCGAGGTGAGCAGGTGAACGTACAGGTCACCGGCTATACCGGTTCCGTAGTCGCGGTAGTTGCGCCACCGGAAAAAACGGAGGGGGTCCCAGGGGCGTTTGGGTGCACTGCCAAGGTAGGTATCCCAATCGACGGTTTGCGGAGACGCATCCGGTGGAATGGAGTACTGCCAGGCACCCATCGCGCTGTGCCGATCGTAAATGGCTTCGGCGAAGACCAGCTCACCAATGTCGCCTGCTTTCATCAGTTCGCGGGCTTTTGCAATGAGTAACGAGCTGGCAAACTGGCTTCCCACCTGAAATACTTTACCCGTTTTTTTCGACACGTCGATCAGTGTGTGCCCATCCTCCACCTTTTGCACCATCGGCTTCTCACAGTATACGTGCTTGCCTTTTTTCATGGCATCGGACGATATTTTTTCGTGCCAGTGGTCGGTGGTGGCATTAATGACGGCATCGATGTCCTTACGCTCCAGAATTTCCCGGTAGTCTTTCGTAACGGGCAGTTGATCACCCCAAAGCTCTTTAGCCCGGCGCAGTCGTCCGTCGTATAAATCGCAGGCGGCAACCATTTCTACCCCATCCACCATCAGGGCGGTTTGAGTATCGCCAATACCCATGCCGCCCGTGCCAATCAGGGCAATACGAACTTTATCATTGGCGGCTGTGCTGGAGTGGCTGCGAACCAGATTAAGGTACTGAGGCATTGCCACCGGTGTGCTGGCAAAAGCGGCCGGAGCGGTGGCTGCGGCTGTACTGGCCAGACCGAGGGTTTTTAGAAAGGAGCGCCGGGAACTGTTTGTATCGTTAGCCGACTGCACTGCGCGTTTATTGTTTTTCTTCATGCGATTCAGTTGAGATGTAAAAAGTACATACCTGAAAACCGTTCTTACATAAATTTAAGGTTTGTGAACGGAAAATAGTTTCTGGCGGAATTATAAGTAGCTGTAAATCCCTTTTTTCTACTTGCTGCGCCCCTAAATTCGTTGTACCATTGAACCTAAATTCCTGATGTCGTATGAAAAGCCTATCCTTATTGCTGACCTGTTGCCTGACAGCGACCTTAAGCCCCGCTACCGCCCAAACTAACCCGTTGCCCTCCATTGGCCAGGTTGTTCGGGCTGACCCCCGCCTGGATAAACTTATTCCCGCCGGGGCCAAAATCGAGGTGCTGGCCAGTGGTTTCGTCTGGACGGAAGGGCCTATCTGGGTCAAAAATCAGGGTGGGAACATGGGCGGCTTTCTGCTCTTTTCCGATGTGCCGCAAAACACCATTTTTAAGTGGGCCGACAAGGAGGGGGTAACTCCGTTCCTGAAACCGTCGGGCTACACGGGGCTGGGCCCTTACAGTGACGAACCCGGCTCGAACGGGCTGACCATCGACCCGAAAGGCAGACTGATTGCCTGTGAACACGGCGACCGGCGCATTACGGCCATGGCGATGGATGGCACCGGCGGCAAACGCACCCTGGCCGATAATTACAACGGCAAGCGGTTCAACAGTCCTAATGATGTGGTGGCGCATACCAATGGGAGTTACTACTTCACCGACCCACCGTATGGAATGCCCAAAAAAGAAAACGATCCCACCCGCGAAACCGACGGCTGGGGCGTATACCGAATAGGACCCGAACGCGCGGGCGTACCGGGTGCCGTGTCCATTGTGGTGGGTGATCTGACCCGGCCCAACGGCATTGCCCTTTCCCCCGATGAAAAAATACTGTACGTCGCCCAGTCGGACCCGATGCGCCCATTGGTGATGGCGTATCCGCTGCTGGCTGATGGGTCGGTTGGAAAAGGTCGGGTAGCGTTCGGACCCGATGAGATGAAGAAACAGAATCTGCCCGGCGGCTTCGATGGCATGAAAGTAGACCGCGAAGGGAACCTGTACGTAACGGGGGGCGGTGGCGTACTGGTACTGGCCCCAACGCCCGGAAACGGTCCCTACGATTTCCTGGGACATATCCGCATCGGCGGAGCTACTGCCAACTGCGCCTGGGGCGATGATGGCTCAACGCTCTACGTCACCGCTGACATGTATCTGTGCCGAATCAGGACGCTGGCAAAGGGGTGGTGATAGGAATGATGAATGATGAATGATGAATTGTTGCTGTACGAGCCTATTCATCATTTATAATTCATCCGCACGGATTTCTATGGTTTATGCAAGTGATGAGACATACTTTTTGTCATATTTTTTGCCCCGCTTAACAACGGCATAGATGCGGTGAATAAGTTTATTGCGAACCGCGTTTAGCACTAGCATTTTATTTTTGCCTTCGCCCACCTTTCGCTGATAGTAGTCTTGAAGTTCTCCTTTCATGCGGATGACCGACATGGCTCCCAAGTGAAACAGGGATTTCAACCGTTTACGAGCCTGATGGCTCACCTGGGTTTTACCACGCACACTGGTTCCTGAACGGTGTTCAAAGGGGGCAACGCCTGCATGACAGGCCATCTTCTTAGGGTCA
>NZ_KB893273.1 GCF_000374065.1 Spirosoma luteum DSM 19990 | reverse complement strand
AATGCTCCACTGCTGTTCCTGCCCCACTCCCAGAGCCATCTGACTGATCGGTGCCCCCTCGGCCGTGCTGGCAGCACGCACCGTGATGGCCTTGTTGGCGTTGCGGTTGAGCAGGGTGAAATANCCCTCCCCGTTGCGCACCAGCCGCCACTGCTGATGAGCGCCCCCCCAATAGGTCCATTGCTCCAGCAAAGCATCATCGGCCGTTGACGAGTTGGCCACCTGAATGCCTTTCTGGGTAGACAACACCTGAATGCTGTAGTAGTCCCCGCCAGCGGCCGTGAAGCGCCAGCCCTGGGTCAGTTTAGTAGCATCGGTTTGCTGGGTAAGTTGGTCGCCGTCGCTCTGGGCGGTGCCGCTTACGGCGAGTACTTTTCCACTGAGCCGGGATACGAGTCGATAGCACTTATTGGCTTCAACCACCGAAACAGAACCCGGTGACGAGGAGGGGGCTACTGCTCGTGTAGGTGAGAAGACCGCTTCAGATGGTTGGTTAACACCGGATCTGATTTTTATCTTCTCACCAATGGCGCTGTGTCCAGCCGGTAGTGACAGACCAAAAACGACGGTTTGGCACCCCAACAAACAAAGGAGGCCAATAAAAAGACTGTAGCCAGTAGCATACAGCTTCTGGATGTACGTAAACATTGAATTCATGAAGTAAATATGGGTTAGATAATGGGACTAAAGCGCACGTAACGATAGCCTCCCGAATCACCTGACTATCTACTCCAACGCGGATCGATACAGGCAACGAAATGATCGTCAAATACGGGTGCAAGTACTGCCAATTCCCACTTAACCGCTGCCACTCACGTTTCAATAATTAACAACCACGTTTCATTTTACTCAAAAAGCAGCTGAAATCAGGTTGTTTTAGAAAGATCATTCCGTTGTGAATTTGCCAGGGTTGCGGCTGATTTACTATACTGAGAGGGTACTACCCCGTAGCGCTCCTGAAACACTCGGGCAAAGTAGGAGAGATTTTCAAGCCCGACGGCATAGGCTACCTGAGTTACATTGCTCTCTCCCGCATGCAGCAACTCCGCAGCTTTCGTCAGCCGAATATTGCGGATAAAAAGGGTGGCGTTCAGGTTGGTGACCGCCTTCAGTTTTCGGTGTAGCTGCGTCCGACTCATGTTGACTCCTTCGGCAAGCATTTCGACAGAGAAGTCCGGATCACTTATGTGCTGATGGATTACGACCGACAGCCGGTCTAAAAATTTCTGTTCACTAACCGGCAAAACAACGTCAACCGATTCAGCAGTCCCTTTGGTAAGGAGCGGAACAGAATTGTCCGTTACCATACGCCGGAATAACCGCTGTTGCTGGTCAATCAGGTTGCGTACCCGGGCACGAAGTTCAGCCTGATTGAAGGGTTTGGTCAGATAATCGTCAGCCCCTAGTTCGAAGCCCGTGATCCGATCCCCGGGCGTGGTTTTGGCCGTGAGCATCACCACCGGAATATGACTGGTGGCTTCCTGGGTTTTCAGGGCTCGGCAAAAACCGAAGCCATCAAGTCGGGGCATCATCAGATCACAAATTACGATGTCAGGCACCATCTCTGTAACCCGTTCCAGCCCTTCAAGCCCATCCATGGCTTCGATAATCTGGTACTCGTTTTCAAAAATACGGCGCACATAAGCCCGGATATCGGCATTATCATCGATGATGAGCAGACTATTTTCCGTACCGGGCTGGACGCTCGTCGTGGATATCGCCAAGTCGGCTATGGAGGTCGGCAGGTTCAATAGGGCGGGTTGGCTTGTTTCACTATCTACCGACAGGGGTATGCCGGCTGGTTTGGCCAGGATCGTCATGGGCAGCCATAGGGTGAAGGTTGTTCCTACCCCCAACGTACTGGTCACGCTTACCTCTCCGCCCAGTACCCGAACTAGTTCTTTCACCAAGGCCAGCCCAATACCTGTACCCTCATAGGCACGATTCATCTGTCCGTCGGCCGAATCGGATGACCGCTGATAAAAACGCTCGAAGATATGTGTCAACTGATCAGGAGCAATACCAATACCGGTATCGTCAACAGTGATCCTTACCGCTGCCGAATGGCCCAATTGCGGATACTCAACCCGCATCTGAACCTGCTTCCCGGGGGGAGTAAACTTAAGGGCGTTTGACAGCAGGTTAGTAACTATTTTTTCGATTCGATCGTGGTCAAATTCGGTCCACCAACTGTCAGCGTTCTGGGTAAAAGAAAACTGAATCAGGCGACTTTCTGCCAGGGAGGAAAACGCTCTGGTCAGTGTCCATAGAAACACAGCCAGGTCGCCCGGTTCGGGTTCGGGATTCAGTTGGTTGGCTTCGAGCTTGCTTAGGTCGAGTAACTGATTGATCAGACTCAGCAACCGGTTACCATTACGCTCCATTATCTCCAGTACCGGTTCGGAGGGCAGTTTACGTTTCAGATCCATGATGGGGCTCAGGATCAAGGTTAGAGGAGTCCGAAATTCGTGGGAGATATTGGTAAAGAACTGGGTTTTAAGTGCATCGAGCTCCGCTAATCGACTGGCCTCTTTGTGCTCAAGAGTTAGCTGTTGCTGCAACAACCATCGTTGTTTCTGGAACAGGTACAGTTGCCAACCAACGAGCAGCAGTACAAAGAAATAGAGCAGATACGCCCCCCAGGTACGGTAATAGGGTGGATGAATTTGAATTGTTAACGGGACGGCTTTGCTCCAAATCTCCCCATTGGCAGAGCCTTCCAGCTCAAACGTATAGGTGCCACTGGGCAGTTGGGCATAGTTGGCGAAGTGGTTAGTGCCAGCTTCTACCCAGCTCTGATCGATACCAGCCAGCCGGTATCGATATTGATTTTTAGCCGAATTAGCATAGTCCATCAGCGCAAATTCCAGGGTCAGTAAGTTTTGGGTATGCGACAAATCGAGTTGTCGGGTATCCTCAATACTTTCCGGTAAAATGCCGTTAGCGGCACCCACAGCAACGGCTTCGTTATTGATTTTCAGCCCAATGATATGGACTTGGGGAGCCGATCCGGCAGCCGTAGTGACTACGTCTCTGGGCTGAAACGCTGTCAACCCGTTCACGCCCCCAAAGAGTAACTCGCCTGATACGGTTTTAAGAAACGAACCCGTATTGAATTCATCATCCTGAAGCCCATCCGCTTTGGTATACTTACGAAACCTGAATGTGCGGGGATTAAACTGAGCCAGGCCCCGGTTGGTACTCATCCAGAGATTTTTAAACTCATCTGTCAGGATGCCATAGACCACTTTGTTGGGCAGTCCCTGGGCTTCGGTGAAATGCCGAAACTGCCCTGTTTGTTTTTCGAACCGATCCAACCCGCCCCCTTTCGTACTTATCCAGAGGTAGTTGTCCGGCCGATCAGGATCGTCGATTGTACTTGACACAAAATCGTTGCTCAGGCTTTCAGGTTTAGTACTATCGTTTTTGTAGATCGTAAAAGACGGCGTTGACTGCGGATGATTGACCCGGATAAGACCACTCCGTGTACCAATCCAGCCCGTACCGGCCCCATCGAAATACAGGGAGTATGTCTCTATCTCGGCAGCCTGCCTGGGTAGCAAACGCTGGTAAGAAAAGACAGTAAAGGTTTCTGTTGCCGGGTCGAACTTTAAGAGCTTACCATTCGTCGCCCCGATCCAGAGATTTCCGGCTTTGTCTTCCCGGGTTTGGTTCCCATAAAAACCAAAGGCAATGCCAGGCGGCAGCAAATAGGTTTTGAGTTGTTGCCAATTCGTTGAAAACTTAACGAGTCGATGAGCAGGAGGATCGGCCTGATCGTTAACCATGGATGCCCAGAAAAATCCCTTATGATCCTGAATGATGTAAGCGGGCCGTTCACCTAACGTTATGCCGCTTTTAATTAAAAAAGGGGTTCGGCGATTGTTGGAACGGTCTAACCGTCCAAAGTCGAACTGACTCCGAACATAGGTCTGCCCCTGTTTATCCTGAAATAAGTACGAGAGGGAGATATTGGGCAGGTAGGTTTTAAACTGCTTGATACGGGGACTAAATTTACGCAGACCATAGCCTGCTGTACCCACCCAGATATTGCCCGTTCGGTCAATGAGGAGTTTCGTAACGCCAAATAGATTCGGCGGCATAACGGCAAACGCATTGCGGGCCGACAGGCTATCCTGGGCATAGAGTTGAGCAGGCGACAAAAGCCACAAAAAGTCTGGCGTTGCTACGGCTACAGTATGGTCATCAATTTCATCCAGATATACATTGATGTTTTTTGCAGGTGGCCTCCTGATAACCTTTCGTCTGGTCTGTTGCCAGCCAACGAGTGTATCCGCACTAAATCCAAACCAGTAGTCAGGTTGTTGCCCATCTGGTGTTGCCTTAAACAGCGTGGCCAATGAGCCAAAGCGTTTGATTTGCGAATAGCTGGCAGGTTTCGGCTTCCGCCAGTTCAGTGTGTATAACTCTCTGGCAGCACTGACCACCGCCTGACCATCATTATGAAAGCTAATCCGTGTCGGCGCGCTACCACTGCTTACTCCATGTAATGGAAATGAAAATCGGCTGAATCGAACCTGGGGCGTAGCATCAGCCTGCTGGGGAAAACCGTTGCGTAGCGAATCAGACAAGGTAATTTTAACGAGTTTATTCTGACTGGTGCCTACCCAGATGTTACCTTCCGGATCTTCTGCCAACAAACTAATCTCATAATTTCCGGCGTCAGGAAAAGCCGGATCACTCATGTCGACAGGGTAGAACCGTTGCGTTCGCTCATCATATAGATTGAGTCCCCGGTTTAACGTTCCTATCCATAAGCGCCCATGACGATCAACCAGTAAGGTAGAACAGGCATTGGACGACAGGCTGTACTTGTTATTAACATTGTGGGTAAAAACGGTGAAATTGTAGCCATCATAGCGATTCAGTCCGTCTTTAGTAGCGGCCCAAATGAAGCCCTTATGATCTTGTTTGAGATCATAGATCATGCCTTGCGACAAGCCTTCGGATATGGTGATTTCCTGCCAGCCCTTAAGTTGAGCGAAGCTAAAAAAAGGCTGTAAACAGAATACCAGACAAAGAAGGCGCATTCGACGTATTTTTTCTGGAAAGGTAAGTAAACAGCCTATTTTTAGGTTCGATCAATCCCTTATTTAACCAGACCAACATGACCTCATCACTAGGCTCATTGGGTAGCGTTACCGATCATCCGTAAAGGTAAGGGGAGTCACCAATAGCCATTCCGATTCGGGGTTATTGCGCTTAAACATAACGTTGAAGGCTAAAACAACATCTTCTTGGTTGGCCTCCACCAGGCTCATTTCGCTGACTGGCAGACCGGTAGTTAAATGGACATAGACGGCTATCTTATAACGGTTACCTCAAATAATCATCTGGTTAAGCCGGGCGAGCATTTGCTGATAGAACGGCCGCGATAGGGCAATAATCACTAAAATCTACTATAAGGTATACAAAAAAGCCATTGATAGGGCTGGTATTAACTTGATCTGAGTTACACAAATAGTCAGTGGACATCTTTTTTATGGGCTATCGCTATTCGAACATGTCCTAATCTGGCTACTAATTTAGCCAACAGATGAGCGGGCGGTTATTGGTTGAAGATAAACGTGCCTTTCCTTATCAAATCAGGAACGCAGCTTGTCTAATTAGCCGTTGCTATGATTTTACTGGTCAATTCGCCAACACGTCCTAACAAACAGCGTGGACTAAGTACACTGGTACTGGTAGTCCAACTGCCACAGCCCTGCCCCCCGGTGGCCCGTGTCAATGACTACTCTTCAACAACAAACAAGCGTATTGTACCTGAACGAAGCGGCCAGATTTGCCACTGGATCTGCTGTTCGTCGTAAAGCCAGGTCAATGCTTGTAGGGCCAGGTGTGCTGAAATAATCACGCTCGAAAAAAGCCGCTTCAGATAAATCAATTGGTCATGGCGGCACTTGGCATTGTTGCCACGGGAATGCGTTTCTATCAGGTAGTTTTGACACTTCACCCCGCCGACGGCAGTCGCTCATTGGCGGGGCGCTGGGATTAAGCCTGGCCATCAAGGGAGCAAACTATGTAAACTATTCAATGTTATTCGTATGATGGGTTTTACGCCGGGTTGGTAAAAAGCCAGAAACGGCTGCACATCTAACATGACATGTAGCCCAAAAAATAATTAGATGCTCTGGAACTTACTAATCGGCAGTATCTTGCTGGGGTCCGTTCACGCAGCCATTCCTAACCACTGGTTACCGGTCGTGCTGATTGGTCGGTCCGAGGGCTGGTCAGAACGGGAAACACTGGGCGTAGTAGCACTGAGCGGCTTTTTTCATACGCTGAGTACGGTGACATTGGGCGTCGTTATCGGGGCCATCGGCATGGAAGTATCTGAACGATTAGAAGCGCAGACCCGGTTAATTGCATCGCTACTGTTAGTGTTCATGGGCCTAATCTACTTTGCTATGCACGACACCAATGCCGGATCGCCGGACCACCCTCACGAACACGTGCCAAAAGGACTGACGGGCCGTTCCAAATCGACCATTATTACGACACTGTCGGTGGCGATGCTTTTTTCGCCCTGCCTGGAAATTGAAACATTCTTCTTCACGGCGGGTACCCTGGGCTGGACCGCCATCGCTACGCTGGCCGTAACCTATACCATTGTGACCATTGCCTGCATGGTGGGGCTAACGGCGGTGTCGTACCGGGGATTGGCCCGCGTAAACGGGCACTGGCTCGATCAGTACGAAAAACGCATAACCGGCGGTATTCTGATTACCCTCGGTGTTCTCATCTTTTTTATTAAATTCTGACATCCCAATGGCTAACGACCACGACCACAACCATGACCACGACGATGATGACGACATCGAATTAATCGAAGAAGGCACGACCCCGGTGGCCGATGTGGCCCCCGCTAAGAAAGGCCCGGATCAGGTCTGGCGCACCTATGCCCCGGCAGCTATCAGCCTGGTGCTGCTACTGGCCGGTATTGCGCTCGACTATTACGCCAAAAGCTGGTTCAAGGACCCCAGCCGGCTTCTCTGGTACGTTCTGGCTTACCTGCCCGTGGGCTGGCCGGTACTGCGCCGGGCGGTGAGCAGCATTGGCAAAGGCGAACTGTTCACCGAGTTTTTCCTGATGGGCGTAGCGACCCTGGGGGCGTTTGGTATTCGGGAATACCCCGAAGGCGTAGCGGTGATGCTGTTTTATACCATTGGTGAGTTATTTCAGGATGCGGCCGTGCTGCGGGCACGTCGCTCTATCAAGGCCCTGCTCGACGTACGCCCCGATGAGGTGACCGTGCTGCATAATGGACAGGCGCAGACTGTTAAAGCCGCTACCGTTGGGGTGGGCGATGTCATTCAGATAAAGCCGGGCGAGAAAGTAGGTCTGGACGGGGTGATGCGTTCCAATAACGGTACCTTCGATACGGCTGCGCTGACGGGCGAAAGCGTACCCCGGACCATTGCAAAAGGGGAAGCCGTGCTGGCGGGGATGATCAACCGGCAGTCGCTGGTGGAGATGGATGTTACCACGCCCTACCAGGATTCCAAACTGTCGCGTATTCTCAAACTGGTACAGCAGGCTACGGGCCGCAAAGCGCAGACGCAGGAATTTATCGCCCGCTTCGCCAAAATCTACACCCCCGCCATTTGCGCCCTCGCCCTGCTGATTACGGTAGTGCCATATTTCGTTGTTCAAAACTATCAGTTTCAGGATTGGCTCTACCGGGGTTTGGTATTCCTGGTGATTGGTTGCCCGTGCGCACTGGTAATTTCTATTCCACTGGGCTATTTCGGGGGTATCGGGGCTGGCTCAAAGCAGGGTATTCTGTTCAAAGGTTCGGTCTTTCTGGACCTGATGACCCAGCTAAAAACGGTGGTCATGGATAAAACCGGTACGTTGACTAAAGGTGTTTTCAAGGTACAGGATGTTAAACCCGTAGGTATCGACGCGCCCGGACTGGCTCGATTGACAGCCGCGCTGGAAAGTAAATCAACGCACCCGGTGGCCACGGCCATTATCGAATACGCTGGTACGGGCTACGAAACGGTAGTGGTCGAAGACGTAGAAGAGATTGCCGGGCACGGGCTTAAAGGGCAGGTCGATGGGAAAGCAATGCTGGCGGGGAATGCCAAACTGCTTCGTAAATTCAATGTTGCGTTTGATGAGGCACTGACCCAGATTTCCTTCACCATCGTGATGACGGCTATCGACGGACAGTTTGCGGGTTATTTTACCATCGCCGACGAAGTGAAACCCGATGCCGCCGAGGCTGTGAAACGCCTGGAAGCCGACGGCATCCGCACCGTAATGTTATCGGGCGACAAATCGGCGGTGGTCGAACTGGTGGCTAAGCAGGTGGGTATCGGCGAGTGGCACGGCGATCTGTTACCCGAAGACAAAGTGGCGCAGGTCGAGCGGCTTAAAGCAGAGCTGGCTGGCAATCCGAAAGCGAAGCTGGCCTTCGTTGGCGACGGCGTGAACGACGCGCCGGTAGTCGCCCTGGCCGATGTGGGCATAGCGATGGGCGGTTTAGGCTCCGATGCGACCATCGAAACCGCCGACGTTATTATTCAGAACGATGAACCGGCTAAAATTGCCATGGCGGTTGAGATTGGTCGGGCAACGCGCCGGATTGTTTGGCAGAACGTTACGCTCTCCTTAGTCGTAAAAGGCATCGTACTCGTACTGGGTGCGGGCGGGCTTGCCACGATGTGGGAGGCCGTTTTCGCCGACGTCGGCGTAGCTATGCTGGCGATTCTGAACGCCGTTCGGGTACAGAACTTAACATTTAAGTAAGCAGCCAACCAAGCCCTCCCCGCAGGCTATGAACTGGGAGGAGAGCTTGGCTAGTTGTTTACTTAACTGTTGCTAATAGGGCTACCGGATCGCTGTGGCCGCCCGTATTAGGGATTTCGGCATGGTGATCCGTTTGCAAAAGGCTTGCAGGCGTGATGTTACCAAGGCCAATCCTGTTTATTTCCGCTCAGTTGTTAGCAAGAAATTAGGCAAGATATGTTGGTAATCCCTGTCCTGAACCGACTGGATTTATAGGGTAGTAACCATAATATTCCCACACTTATTAGGTACTTAAATTTCAAAAAGGCTCAATATGAAACAATTGACCTGCATTTACACAAACTAGGCACTGACTTGCATGTTGTCATTAAGTAGCATGGCCAATGACGTTGGTTACCGTGAAGAACTTATGCTTTTGTAAAGGCTGTACAGTTCTTGGAAAATTCTTATCGCAACAGAGTTGATTCGACGAGAAGTAAAGCCAAGTGCCAGTTTTGTTTCAATGATTGGTAATGGCCTAACTGCGTTGAATCAGATATGTTTGTGAATGGTCTTAGAAGCGGTTGCCTGTAAGCATTGTGGTCAAACTCAACAAGTCAAACGCTATAGCACAACCCGTGCAGGCACTCAACGTTACCGCTGTTATGACTGTAGCCGAACGTTTGTTCAAACTTACACCCACAAGGCCCGTGACCCCTTGGTCAACGAGCAGATCACTCAGATGGTACTCAACGGAGCAGGCATACGTGATACCGCCCGTATTTTAGGCGTTAATCGGAACACCGTCAGCACTCAGTTTGAAAAAAAGTAGTGAAGTCATTCATGTTAACCCCTTGTATATTGATAGAGGCTTGAAAATGAGTCTCAAAGTCAATGAGATGTGCCGGGCCGCCGGGCGGTCCTACGTGGGTAAGAAGAAACAACCCCGCTGGCTGTGGTGGGTGGAGGATGCCGTGACAGGCGAGATTATTGCCTTTGTTTTGGGACCGGTCCGCCGGTGCGGCCGTACCCACCAAACGTTCCGCCACTTGATGAATCTGTTGGAGGTGGCTAAAATTGAAGTAATCAGGTGGATAAAGGACTCTTGGTGGGCCTATTTTGACTGCTTAGACCAACGCTTTCGCTTAATCCGTAAAGCATCTTTGCAAAGTCTTGAACGTAAGCACCTGACCCTTCGAACGCGTTTAAAACGATTGACCCGCCGAACCATTTGCTTCTCAAAGTCAGTCGTGATTCACGACACAATAATAGGCCTATTCATTAATCAATTTTTCTTTGCCGATAAACGCAATTAAGCCATCACCAAATAGTCAAAAGATCGCGTTTAAAGCGTACCCCCTTTCCTTAAAAAACAAAAAGCGGGAAATGCCTGTGCATAACCCGCTTTTGTGTGCAATACTGTGTGTAAATCTTGTAACTACGTGATTTACAATCCTGTTTGTGGAGACGGAGGGATTTGAACCCTCGTCCAGTCAAGGAACCCGTCGTGCTTTCTACATGCTTAGGTACGCTTGGGATTGTCGGGAATCAGACCGGTGTGTACCAAACCAATCGTCATCCGTAGGTGCTTGTGTCTCGCTCAGCCGTTAACACCATAAACTGAGCCAGCGCTGCGAGATGGTGCCTCCTGATCCAGCCAGCAGCACGTAGGCCGGGGAGACAATGGCTAATGCTTAATCCTCCGGATTAGGCAGCCATGGCGTAGTTATACTCGCCTGTTATTGTTTTGACGATTTGTTTGGGCGGGAAATTCCGTCAACTCCCGGCATGCTTACACGCGACCTCTGCAAGCTGTCAATTCCGGTCGTCCCCAAATTAACGGCCCTGATTTGGGCGTGTAAATAATGTAACTGTTCACTGCCCCGTTTAGTTCTGCTCAGCGGAAGAAATCAGGGGTAGGGGCAAATCGCGTAACAATAGGTGCTTAAATGTAGTTGTACCGGAAGGCGACCTGTGCCATTTCCGTAACGTTAAATGACATGACTGTTACTCCTTTTGAAACGAAACTGTATGAGTGCCTGGCACCGTTTTTTGCGCAACACGGTTACGGATTGTTGCCCGAAAAAAAACAGTTTCGCCGGGAAACGGCCAATGGATTTCAGAATATTGTTCTTTCCTCTGTACCATATCCGGACGATACCATGCTGGAGGTAAATTTTGGCTGCCGAAATGATCAGATTGAACAGATTGCCCAGCAATTTTTACACAACCTGACTGAGTTCAGGTCTGATGCCAACACGTTTTTATTATCTATCGGTCGGTTTAGGGGCCTCCAGTATTTCCGGTATAGAATTCATTCGGAGGATGAACTTATGCACGTTTGCGAACAGATAGAATTATTTTTCGACCAGCAGGGATTTGAATTTATGCAGAAAGCCTACGCCATAGCCGTTATCGATCAGTTACTGAACGACCAGCCCGACCAGCCCTGTCGCTATGTGTACAATCAAACCCACCGGTGCTACAAAGGACTTATAGCGGCCCGGCTGAACCACAATCCCTATTTTGACAGGCTGGTGGACGAATACCGGCACTCGCTTGTTCGCCTGACGCAAAATTCCTACGAACAAACCCACTTCGAGCGGCTGATTACGTTTCTACACCACTACACAGCTAACTGACTTTCTTCTGCCATACCCGGTTTTATGGGGTAAATTCAGGCGAATCAGTGCTGTTTTGCTGCACAACTACCGGCAGGCTTTGCCATAACTATTTAAGGGGTTATCTTTGCCACACACATTGCAGGATCAATTCGCCACTCGTTTACGTTGATTCCCTAACTGCTGATTTTATACATATGAAGCCCCTACAGATTCGCCTGACATTACTGACTATACTTATTTTGGCTACGGCCCTGTTTCGGTTGGTACCGCACTGGTACAATTTTACACCCGTAGCTGCGCTGGCTCTATTTGGGGCTGCTTCCTTCGACCGTAAATGGCTGGGGCTGTTTGTTCCGCTTGCAGCCATGCTTTTAAGTGATACACTAATTGGATTTCATAATAGCATGGGAGCAGTTTACATCAGCTTCGCGCTGGTGTGGCTCATTGGTCTATGGAGTTTACAGCGCCCGTCGGCTGGTCGCATCGCCCTGGCATCTGTTAGCTCGTCCATTCTCTTCTTTCTGATTACCAACTTTGTAGTATGGTACGGTAGCTCGTTTTATCCACAAACGGCGGCTGGTCTGATGGGCTGTTACGTAGCCGGGCTGGCGTTTTATAACGGCACGTCCTTCTTCCTGAATGGACTGCTGGGTGATCTGTTTTTCAGTGCGGTACTGTTTGGTAGTTACTACCTGCTTCAGCAACGCTTTACCGTATTACGTCCGGTAAGGCTGAACGACTGACAACCGAATAGACTAACAAACAACGGTGCCCGTATGATGTCCAGTGCCGACATTATACGGGCATTTTAGGTCAGGAGCCTGTACTTCCGATTGATAAGTTCCGCCACTAAACCGGTCCAGCCCGTTTGGTGGCTGGCTCCAACGCCCCGGCCGTTGTCCCCATCGAAATATTCGTAGAACAGGACGTAATCCCTGAAGTGCGGGTCTTTGTGTTTGGGGTGCTGGCCAAACGCAGGGCGGTTGCCGGCACTGTCTTTCGTAAACAGACCAATTAGCCGGTTCGTCAGCTCCAGTGCTACGGCTTTGAGGGTTATCTGCTGCCCCGACCCAATGGGGTATTCGACGGTGAATTCGTCCCCGAAATAATCGTAAAACCGTTCGATGCTTTCTATCATCAGGTAGTTGGTTGGCATCCAGACGGGACCACGCCAGTTGCTGTTTCCCCCAAACATATCGGTCGTACTTTCGGCAGGGGTGTAGGTAAGGGTAAACGTAGCATTATCCAGCGTAAATTGGTAAGGACGTTCCCGGTACACCTGCGATACCGCCCGGACCCCGTGCGGACTTAAAAATTCGTTTTCATCCAGTACATTACTGAGCAAAGCTTTTAACCGGAAGCCGCGCAACAGACTCAGTAACCGCTTCTGGTTCATCCCTTTTTCGGTGTAGCGTGATACCTGATTATACAAATCCGGGCGGTGACTCTGGAACCAGTCCATTCGCTCCACGAAGGATGGATTTGCTTTTAGTAGTTCGCCATCCAGTATTTCAACGGCGTAAAGGGGAATCAGCCCCACCAGTGTTTTGACACGCAGCCGGTGAATCGTGCCATCGCTCATCCGAAGCTGGTCGTAGAAAAACGCATCGTCTTCATCCCAAAGCCCCGTATCAGTACCACCAATTTTGGTGATAGCACCAGCAATGTACAGAAAGTGGTCAAAGAATTTGGTGGCCATCTCATCATACACGGCATCGTGGCGGGCCAGTTCCAGCGCAATACGCATCATATTGAGCGCGTACATAGCCATCCAGCTCGTTCCGTCGGCCTGCTCCAGATGACTGCCATCGGGAAAAACGGTATTACGGTCGAAAACGCCGATGTTGTCCAGGCCCAGGAACCCCCCTTCAAAAATATTATTCCCTGATGCATCTTTCCGGTTCACCCACCAGGTAAAGTTGATCATCAGTTTGTGGAAAATACCCCGCAGGAACGTCAAATCTTCCTCGCCCGCAAATGGATTGCGCTCAAGCTCGAGGTGGAAAATTCGCCAGGCCGCCCAGGCCTGCACGGGTGGATTCACGTCGGAGAAGTTCCATTCGTAAGCGGGTAGTTGCCCATTGGGATGCATGTACCACTCGTTGGTCAGTATCATGAGCTGCTGCTTGGCAAAGCCAGGGTCGATAAGCGACAGGGTGACGCAATGGAACGCCCAGTCCCAGGCGGCATACCAGGGGTACTCCCAGGTATCGGGCATGGAAATAACGTCGGCATTGATGAGTTGCAGCCAGGTGCGGTTACGCCCGTTTCGGCGTTCGGGGGGTGGGGGAGGGCTGGCTGGCGACCCAGCCAGCCAGCGCGATACGTCGTAGTAGTAATACTGCTTGCTCCAGAGCATTCCGGCAAAAGCCTGGCGCTGCACCCGCTTTTCGTCGTCGGTAGCCTGTTCGGCCTGAACGGTGGCGTAGAATTCATCGGCCTCTACCTGCCGCTTCGAGAAAATAGCGTCGAAATCTACGAAGGGATTCGGCAGCGAAACCGATTCAAGCCGCAACCGCAGGGTGACGGATTGCCCCGCTTCAACGGTCAATTTGTAATGAGCGGCTGCTTTGGTACCCGTGTGGTGCGGGTTAACGGTGTTTGCCCCGTGTAGAACATGGTCATTGATGCCGTCTTTCGGGTAGCGGGAACCGGTATGGGTGTTGTAGAGCCGGGCAACATTGGGTTCATTGTCGCAGAACAGCCATTCCGGTTGCCCGTCTGCGTGTAAAACGTAATAACCCAGGGCCGAATCCTCGACCGACACGTTGCCCTCGGGCGACAAAACCAGCATCGGTTTGTAATTGGGTACCCCATCCGTATCATCTCCGTGTGCCCACGTATTCCGAAACCAAAGCGTGGGCAGCAGGTGCAGATCGGCGGCTTCAGGCCCCCGGTTGTGCACCGTTACCCGCATCAGTACATCCTGCGGACCGGCTTTAGCGTACTCGACGAATACATCGAAGTAGCGGTCATCATCGAAGATTCCGGTATTGAGCAGTTCAAATTCTGGGTCCTGCCGGGTTCGCCGGCGATTTTCCTGAATGAGCCACTCGTAGGGGTAAGCAGCCTGCGGGTATTTGTACAGCATCCGCTGGTACGAATGTGTAGGGATGTTGTCTATATAATAATAGAGTTCCTTGACATCTTCGCCGTGATTTCCCTCGCTGTTGGATAAGCCAAAGTACCGTTCCTTCAGAATAGGGTCCTGCCCGTTCCAGAGGGCCAGTGCCAGACAAAGCTGCTGCTTATCGTCGCAGAAACCCGCTATTCCTTCTTCACCCCACCGGTACGTATAGCTGCGGGCCATATCGTGGGTGGTATAATTCCAGGCATCGCCATTGGCACTGTAATCTTCGCGCACGGTTCCCCACTGCCGGTCGGACACGTAGGGACCCCATTGTCGCCAGGCGGGGTCGTCAAGGCGCTGCTTTTCGATGGACACAGTAAAATTTGTAGTTTGACGTTTGTAGTTGTTAACGCGCCAGTGGAAACAACCACAAACGTCAAACTACAAACTGGGTTAAACTGCTCACCCCCCCGTGGCGAAGCCTTCAAACACGGTCATGCCCCCATCAATGAAAATACTGGCACCGGTGATGTAGTCCGATAAATCGGACGATAGGAACACCGCCAGGTTTCCAATATCCTGGGGCTGGCCAATTCGGTTATACGGAATCAGGCTCATCAGGCTATTCAGGGCCTGGGGTGTTTCCCAGGCAGCCCGGTTTATGGGGGTTTGAATCGCCCCCGGACAAATGCTGTTGACCCTGATTTTGCGGTCGCCGTACTCCTGCGCCAGCGATTGCATGAGCATTTTTATACCCCCTTTGGACGTTGCGTAGTTGACGTGCCCCCCCCAGGGAATTAACTCGTGCACCGAACTCATACAGATAATTTTGCCGGTAGCCAATGATACGTCCGGGCGTGGTCCCCGGCGCAGAAACTCCCGGATGGCTTCGCGGGCGCAAAGAAATTGTCCCGTCAGATTAACATTAATGACCAAATTCCACTGGTCGAGGGTCATTTCATCAAACTTGGCATCGCGCTGCAAACCCGCGTTATTGATCAGGATGTCGACCGTACCGTATTGAGCTACCGTATCCGCAAACATCCTGATGACCTGGTCTTCCTTACTCACATCACACTGGGCCGTCATGCCCGTACCACCAGCGTTGATTATATCGGTTAGAACGGCTTCTGCATCCGGCTTCGACGACTCGACGGGGTAGTTGATAACGACGGTAGCCCCGGCAGCTGCCAGTGCTTTGGCAACGCCCGTTCCAATGCCACTGCTGGCACCGGTGATGATGGCCGTTTGGCCTTTTAGTGTGTTTTCCATGAATTGACAGAATTATCGTTCAGTGTAACTCTTTTACAATCAGTTAGCTTAACTCAGGCGAACATAGCTTCAGGAAAAAAGCCATAGTATATAGGTAACCGTACCTTGTGGTTTATTGGTAAGCTCTTTCAACCTCAGAGTAGTATTGATTTCACGCACCGTTCGGGTGAATCAGACCCGTTTGGGGGCGCAAACTACGGCTTGCAAAGCAGGCAAACAACAAATTAATCTACTGTTAGTCTGTCCCTCCTGGACGGGCGTTGCGGTAAAATCCCGGCTTTGCTGACCAGATTTACTGGTTATTGTAGTAGCTTTCCCTTTCCAAAAATACGCCTGTAAGGCATCAACGCTACTATCTGTCTTATGTTCACTGCCAAACGAGTTCCGTTTCGGGTTGTTTTACCATTCGCCTGGCCTTCCGTTTTTTTCTTCTTTTCTTATTCGGCCTTTGTTTGCCTGCTTTACGCCTATTTCGGGTGGACGTTCCTGGCCATTCCATTTGTACCGGTTGCTACTATTGGTACCGCCGTTGCTTTTTATGTGGGGTTTAAGAATAACTCCTCCTACGACCGGCTCTGGGAAGCCCGGCGCATATGGGGTAGCATCACCAATGCCAGCCGGTCGTGGGGTATTCTGGTACTCGACTACGTTGTATCGTCAGGTAGTTGCGAACAGTCGCAGTCTGCTGCATCCCTGCAACCGATTCACCGGCAACTCATCTACCGGCATCTGGCCTATATTACCGCCATACGGATACAGTTACGCCAAAAACCAGTCTGGGAACTTCATCACGATATGGCTCATACTATTATTGAGCGCATCGAGGCCTTCAGGCAATGTAGTCTGGACAAAGAACTGAGCCGGTTTCTTTCCGACGAGGAAATCCATGAAATCATGAAGCATCCCAATCCGGCGACGTTTCTACTGCGCCAGCAATCAGCCCAGTTACGGGAACTAAGGAAGGGGCACTACCTGAGCGACTACTACCATGTCGACATGGAACGGATGCTAACCGAGTTCTATAACCAGCAGGGTGCCTGCGAGCGGATAAAATCCTTCCCTTTCCCGCGACAGTACGCTTTTTTTAGTTTCGTGTTTACCTGGCTTTTCATTTTTGTTCTGCCTTACGGGCTATTATCCGAGATGGCCAAATTCAGCGGCTGGCATATTTGGCTGACGGTGCCGTTCTATACCGTTATCGCGTGGATCTTTAACACGATGGAAGTCGTGGGGGACACCAGCGAAAACCCATTTGAAAATAGCATCAATGATGTGCCTATGACCGCCATCTGTCGCAACATCGAAATTGACCTCCGCGATATGCTGGGCGAAACCAACCTGCCCAAACGCGTTCAGGCAGTTCGGGATATTCTCATGTAGTAGCTGGCGAGCCGACTTACTGCTACCGCTGGTGCACCGGCCGGGTTAGTTCGGCTGCTCCATTGACCATACCTTCCCTTCATTTCGGTCCGGCACAGTGTCGGGGCCCCTGAAAACTGTGGGCTAAGGGGCTAAAATCAACAACGGAACCGTGAAGCATGCCGCCTGAATGCTAGAGGTGTACTCGACCTATCCTGGCCGAATTGTACTTTGCATATGAAAAGTAGACCCTGAAATGAATAGAGTACAACTTTTTTGAAATATTAGAAAAATACAATTCATACGGTATAAATAGGGACTTGTTGTACTTTTTCAATAAACGCCCTAATTTGGCTAGAATAGATATAATTATAAAATGAAGTTTTCGTAAAACACTGGTTTCCAAGGGTAGCACTCTTGCAACGAATCGCATTCCTGCCACACCTTTGTCACGGAAAAACAAAATATACAACCGAAAAAAAATAAATTATACAACCATGAAAAAAATCCGTCTATCAATCGCAGTACTGTTATCAGTATGGAGTCTGGCAGGTCTGGGAGTAGCCAAAGCCGACAATGGATCAGGAATGGGTGGTGTGAAAGTTGAGAAGTCCGCAAGCAAGAAAGTACGTGTATACACAAAGCCTGGTACCTCCGTTGATCTGGCCCTTATCGATGCCAATGGAAACGTACTTTACCGGGGCGTTATCGCCAAAAATGAGCAACTGGTAACCTCGCTCAATCTGAACAACCTACCCGATGGTCAGTATTACCTGACCGCTGGCAACAACGCCTGGTGGATGTCGCAGGGGTTAACGATCAAAGCCAATTCGGTTAACGTCGACGAGCGCAACATCCAGCAGGTTGCCAAACCTACGCTGACAGCCTACGAGAAAGACAAGGTTGAAGTTGTGCTGCCGGTTAACAATGTAGATGAGTCTACGGTAGCAATTTATGACCCTCAGAACGTACTGGTACAAACGGATTCGTTCAAAGGGTCGGTGCGTCGGTTTGATTTATCGAGTCTGCCCGCAGGTGCCTACACCTTTGTGGTTGGCCCGGATCAGAAGCAATTTACAACGCGTATTGCTATTCAGCACTAAACAACCAGGATGCCCCTTTGGGTATTCATCATTCACTACCTCAACACACAAGGCGTAGCCAGCCTTTTCGGACAGGCTCGGTCGCCAACTCTATTCCGCCCGCTACTTTCGTCAGAAAGTAGCGGGTTTTTTGCGATGAGCAGAGTAGGCTCACTGTCGTCAGGCAGGGGAGTCATATCCGCTGATTTCTGACCGTTCGTTAAAAAGTTGGGTGTACCTGAACATACTTTACTATAACTTAAGCATCGTACCAGGGAGCATAAGCACCGAAATAGAGCAACTTATGGAGAGTACCCTGATTCAGAACTGAATCTGTATATGGAAGATTTTACGCCAGACCAACTTAACGGTATCACCAAAGGCTACTACAGTATGGCTCGTGCGCTGAATGAATATCAGGTTACTCATTGGGTTGAGCTTTCGCATGAGCAGCAACTGGACCTTAATGCGTATCAGAGCAGTCTGCTCAATCGAGCGCAGGATCTGCTTACACGCAGCGCCCGACCTGCTTATACGAACACCATTGCCGTGTCGGCGAGCATTGAGAAAACCATAACCGATGCCAGGGGCAGCCTGAAACGAATCCGAAATGTGGTCGTTGCCCTTAACGTAGGTGCCCTTACGGTAGCATTGGCCGCCTACGTAGCCCGCGCCGATTTGCGGGGCATTCAAACGGCCCTGCGTGAGTTGGAACACCTGGTAATCCTTGACGAATAAATACCAAAAATGGGAAGCGGGAAGGAGATTTATTATCTCCTTCCCGCTTCCCATTTTTGGTATTTATTACTTACAAAATCAAGCCTGATGGCGATTTTACACCAACCAGTTCAACGTCAAAGGTCAGAGAATGACCGGCCAGAGGATGATTGGCATCGAGCGTCACGCTGGTATCGGTCAGGTCGCGGATAATAACGGGAATAGGGCGTGGATTCCCGTCTTCGTGCATGTTGAGGGTTGAGCCTACTTCCAGTGGAATATCCTCCGGTATTTCCGACCGGTTCAGCGTAAAGATCATTTCCTCGTTGGTTGCCCCGTAGGCATCTTCTACCGGAATATTTATGGTTTTTTTCTCACCGGGATTCATTCCCGCCACGCCATCATCGAAGCCTTTGATCACCTGACCACTGCCCACGGTAAACTCCAGGGGAGTACGCCCTTCCGATGAATCGAATATAGTGCCATCGGAGAGGGTTCCGGTATAATGCACCTGAACGGTGTCACCAGATTTTGCTTGTGCCATAATGCTATGTGTTTTGTTGGGAGCGTAGTCATTAAATGCCGGATCTTCCGCCATGGTTTGGTTGTACGCTAACTTTTGACCAACTCGCTACTACGGTCAAAAGTTCAGGATTTTAGCCAGAAAATAAACGGGTAGTACCTGGAAAGAGCCCCTCCAACACACAATATTTCCTTGTTCGGGTTTACCTACCCGTGTTTTACCTACGCAGTTTCCCTGAATCAATCCGTGGATTTTCTGGCGCTAATAGGCACGGGCAAACACGACCCGGCCCTTCGATGGCTTGCCGGAATACACGTCTTTACCTTCTTCCGGTTCCTGATCGAAGGGAATGCAGCGGATAGTGGCTTTGGTCATTTCCTTAATGGTTTCTTCGGTTTCTGACGTGCCATCCCAGTGCGCCAGTATAAAGCCACCCTTCTCTATCTGTTCCTGAAACTGTTCGAACGTATCGACCCGGAAGGTGTTTTCATGCCGGAAGGCACGGGCTTTCTCGTAAATAGTCTGCTGAATGTCATCAAGCAGGGCCACAATTCGTTCCGTCAGCCCGTCGAAGGGGACTGTTTCTTTGGTTTTAAGATCGCGCCGGGCAATTTCAACCGTACCGTTTTCCAGGTCGCGTCCGCCCATAGCCAGCCGAACGGGAACGCCCCGCAGTTCGTACTCAGCAAATTTCCAGCCGGGCTTGTTGGCATCGGAATCATCGTATTTGACCAGCACACCCGCTTTTTTGAGTGCCTGCACCAACGGCTTGATTTTGGCCGACAACTGCTCCAGTTGCTCTTCGGTGCGGTAAATGGGTACAATAACGACCTGAATGGGGGCCAGTTTTGGCGGCAGCACCAGGCCATCATCGTCGGAGTGAGCCATGATAAGCGCACCCATCAGTCGGGTTGATACGCCCCAGGACGTGCCCCATACGTACTCCAGTTGATTCTGTTTCGTCAGGAACTGTACATCGAACGCTTTGGCAAAATTTTGCCCCAGGAAATGGGACGTACCCGCCTGAAGCGCCTTGCCATCCTGCATCAGGGCTTCAATACAAAGCGTATCCTCGGCCCCGGCAAACCGCTCGTTGGCCGTTTTAGCCCCTCGTATGACCGGTACGGCCATCCATTCTTCGGCAAACTGAGCGTACACGTCGAGCATCTGGCGGGTTTCGGCCTGGGCTTCGTCGGAGGTGGCGTGGGCGGTGTGTCCTTCCTGCCACAGGAATTCGGCGGTACGCAGGAACAGTCGGGTGCGCATTTCCCAGCGCACCACATTGGCCCATTGGTTGATAAGCAGCGGCAGATCGCGGTACGACTGAATCCAGTTTTTGTAGCTACTCCAGATAACGGTTTCCGATGTGGGCCGCACAATGAGTTCTTCTTCCAGCTTGGCATCGGGGTCCACAATAATACCCGATCCATCTTCCGCATTCTTAAGCCGGTAGTGCGTTACAACGGCACACTCTTTGGCAAACCCCGCCACGTGGGAGGCTTCCTTGCTTAGGTATGACTTCGGGATAAACAGCGGGAAATAAGCGTTTGAGTGGCCCGTTTCCTTGAACATGTCATCCAGTGCCCGCTGCATTTTTTCCCAGATGGAATAGCCGTAGGGCTTGATGACCATACAGCCCCGGACGGCTGAATTTTCGGCCAGATCGGCCTTTTTAATTAACTCATTATACCACTCGGAGTAGTTTTCACTACGGGACGGAATTGCTTTTGCCATGCGTTGGTTGGTCTGTTGATTAGTGAGGTAGCTGACCAATTCACTAACCAACTAACTTTTTTTAATGAAGGATTAAACCTTGACTGGTTAACTGAAATCTAATACCTGATAACTTGCAAAGATAGTTTTTTACACTATTTTTGTAATCAAACAGGTTAATTCTGTGTTATATATTTAGAGCAGATTTAGACGAGCCTTTATTACCATAATTCCCTTGCCAAATGAAAAAGCAACAACCATATTCGTACCTGACACTGGCCCTGCTGATGGGTTTCTGGAGTTGTTCCTCTAGCCTTCAGACTGCTCAGAATACGGGTGAAGTGGATGATTTGTATGGCAACTCCGGCAACGCAGCCGTGTACGCCAGTAATTCATCTGACTACAGTTCGGTGGCTTCGAAAGATGCCCCATCACAGCGGTATAGCCGCCAGCAGCAACGTTCGCTTCGTAATGCCAATCCGGATTATAACGACGAACAGTACGCAGCCAATGGCGGCACCAATACCGATGAGTACTATACGGAACTGAGTGCCCGTAAACTGAACCGGGGCCTTTCGCCCGATCCGGGCTGGAATGATAATGGCACCAATGCCTACAACTCCGGCTTTGTTAACGGGTATAACTCAGCCACCACATCGGCCTACAGCTGGAATCGCTGGGGGTATAATAACACGGGCTTTTACAACGGTTTGGGTTTAGGTCTTGGCATGGGTATCGGCATGGGGAGTTATGGCTATGGAAGCCCGTTTGGTTACGGCTTCGGCAGCCCGTTCAACTCGCCGTTCGGCTACAATAATTTTTATTCGCCTTTTGGCTACAACAGTTTCTACTCACCGTTTAACTCGTATGCTTTCGGCGGATTTGGTGGATACGGTAGCTACTACGGTGGTGGGTATGGTAACTATTATGGTGGTGGGTACGGTGGCTACTATGGTAACTCCTACATCAATAACAGTTACGTAACCGGGGCTGATCCTTACCGTGCCAGCAACCGTACGTACGGTGCCCGTGCCGGTAGTGCAACCAACCGATACAATGATTCTTTCGTGAACACCCCCCGCAGCAGTAGTGGTAGAACCGCCGGTACGCCCGCCTATACAGGCAACACAGCCAGCGGTAACACATCCAACGGATACTATGCTACACCGCGCAGTAATTCCCGGGGTGGCAGTAGCTACTACTACGATAACAGCAATAGTTCCAGGGGTGGTCGTTCAGCAAACAGCCCAGCACCGTCCTACAACAGTTCAGCTCCTTCGTCGGGCAGAAGCTCCAGCAGTGATTATTACGCTGCTCCCCGCCAGAATAGCCGGGGTAGCTATAGTTCGCCTAACTACTCAGGAAGCTATAACGGGGGGCGGGGCAGTGCCAGCCAGCCAAGTTATCAATCCTCGCAACCTAGCTACAGTGCGCCACAGCGCAGCATGCAGCAGTCACAACCAACCTATAGTGCTCCCCAGCGGACCTATAGTGCGCCAAGTCCGTCATCTGGCGGGGGTGGCTACTCCGGTGGTGGCGGTGGCGGTGGTGGTTCCAGAGGTCCCCGGTAAAATCTGACAAAAATTGTCAAAATAAAAGCCCATCGTTCAGGACAAACGATGGGCTTTTTCGTTATTACTGGTAGTACAATTAAACATAAAGCCGTATTTGTTGTCAAAGGATATATGCGGACCTATCACAATCATTCCATGACTACCAGACTATTTCTCCTGTCAGCTTTTCTTCTGAGTGCTGACATCGCTTTCGGGCAAACCGGTGATATTTACGCTGGGGAAGCCTTCCGGTTCTCGGAAATACAACAGAATGGCACCGCTCGTTTTCGGGGCCTTGGGGGCAACCAGACCGCCCTCGGCGGGGATGCCAGCTCGCTGTTCGGTAACCCGGCGGGTCTTGCCTTCTATAACCGCTCCGAAGTTAGTATCAGCCCTACCGTCAATCTGAATAATACGCAATCCACGTATCTGGGCACTACTACCCCGAATAACGGAACCAAGTTTTCGATCGGTCAGCTGGGCCTTATCTTTGCCGGGGGGGGTAAGGACGGCGGTCGCTGGAAGCGGTCTACGTTTGGCGTAGGGTACCAGCAGAATATCAATTATTTCAACCAGTTTACCTTTCAGGGGCGCAACAACAGGAGTTCGTTGATTGACCCGATCATTCTGGATGCGAACAGCCGCAACGTAACGGGTGCTCAGATTGATGCCGAATATGATCCCGACGCCAATCAGGCTACTGATTTGCTGGCCGCTGCCTATCAGCAATACCTGATCGACGGCACCCCCTTTACCGATGCCCAGGGAGAGCCCAACAGCCGGCCACCCTACAGCCGGTTCGATCCCCTCAATCCCCGCGACCAGCGCAACACCTTCACCTCATCCGGGGCGCAGTCGCAGTGGACATTCGGGTATGCGGGCAACCTGGACGATAAACTCTATCTGGGTGTGAATATCGGCCTGTCCAGCGTGCGCTACACCTCCGATAATGTGCTTACCGAAACTGTAGTGAACGGAACTGTGCTCGATAATTACTCGCTGCGCGATCAGTTGAGTGTTAGGGGCAACGGGTTTAATTTATCGGTTGGTGCCATCTACAAACTAACGCCCGATATCCAGATTGGAGCCAATGTAGCCACCCCAACCTTCATGAGCTTACGGGAAACCTATTCACAAAGTGTGAGTGCGGTTGCTTTTGACCGTACCCTATTAAGGAATAGTACGGTAGATGTGCTGCCGAATGACTTCAATTACAGCGTGACATCTCCGTTTCGGGCCTCGGGTGGAGCTACGGTGTTTCTGGGGAAGAATAAAGTCGGTTTCCTGACCGCTTCGGCCGAATACGTCGGTTACGGTGGCTTGGGAGCCGGTACATCGGATAACAGCAACGCACAGGCGAACAGTGATTTTAAAAATGACGTACGCACCTCCGTTCAGAACACCTACCAGAACGTGATTAACTTTCGGGCCGGGGCCGAATTCCGGGCTGGATTACTCCGTATCCGGGGGGGAGCAGCCTATTTACCCGATCCATACCTGCGTCAGCTGGACAACATAGACCGGAGTAAACTCCTCGTATCCGGTGGGCTTGGCGTACGAAACGATCGCTTCTTTGCTGACGTATCCGGCACGTACAATACGTTTAAATCGGCTTATACGCCCTATACGCTGCCCAATACGGCTAACTACGGATCAGCTCAGATCGACAATAAAAGAACAACTGTTACGCTATCGGTAGGTACTTTTTTCTAAATACAACGCGTTGACTGAAACAGGATAGTCCTTTAATGCAAAAGAAGACGGCCATAAGACCGTCTTCTTTTGCATTAAAGCCATTCACCCACCCTTCTTAACACATCATCCTCGGTTGTTTCGCCAGAGATAATGATGTTAGCCTGCGTATAAATGGGGAGTCGGTCTTCGTAGCGTTTCTGTAGCGTGGCCAGTAGTTCGGGATCGCTGGCGTTGTTTAGCGGTCTGTCTTCATACGCGTGGGCCAGAATACGACGGGCCAGCACCGGTACCGGCACATCCAGAAAGATAGACACACCGGTAGCGTTGATATAGTCCATGTTATCATGAAAACAGGGCATTCCACCACCCGTTGAAACAACCAGGTTAGCTCCGGCACGGATAGACCGCAGCACATCCCGTTCAATCTCCCGGAAGTACGCTTCGCCCGACCGGGCAAAGATTTCGGCTATAGAGCGGCCTTCTTCGCGAATAATGACCTTATCAGTATCAACAAAATGATAGTGAAGGGTAGCGGCAATACGCTTACCCAGCGTACTCTTGCCAGAGGATGGCATGCCAACCAGGAAGATGTTTTTCATGATGAAAGAGCGAAAGAGCGAAAGTGTGAAAGAGTGTCTTGTCTATTCGCTCTTTCATTCTTTCACTCTTTCGCTCATTTTACTCTTTGAATAACCTCCTCCGCACCCGGAGTTGTGTTATAATGCCACTTGCCTTTAACGACCCCGTTGCTCATGAGCCAGGTGCCAGGATTGGAACGCATAATCGTTTTCAGGACGGTCGCATCGGCCTTGTAATAAGGCAAAGTTGTAAGCTGATACTCCTTCTGAAATGCCTTTATGTCGTCGTCATTGGTAGAGGTGAGAATATAGGCAGAGACCGTTGACCCTTTCAGGCCCTCTACCAGGGACCGAATGGCAGGCAGGCTGCCGGCATCGATGTCTTTGGTATCTTTTACGATGATAAAAAGTTTATTTCCCTCGAACGTTTGCTCCGTAAAATCACCTTCATCATTCCAGACCCGGTAGTCCGTAATCTTGGGTTTCGCTTTTTCATTCACCAGCACCATTTCCTTAAAGGTATAAGCCTTATCGGTCGGGTAGGCGTCAAACTCCTCCTTTTTACCGTCTTTTTCCATAACGTACCTATACCGTAATGGCTCCGAGGGTTTCATACCGGCTGGTATGCTTTTTCCCACGGCGTAGGGGAGCATATCAATAGGGGGTAGAAACTGAACGGCATATATACCCAGTCCCAGGGTCAGTACGGTAGTCAGGGCCACCAGCCAGCCCGTTTTGCGGGAGCGCAGCCGGTTTCGGTGGCCGATAATAAACAGGATAAGCACCGTAAGCACAATGTCTTTTCCAAACGATGTCCAGGGTTTTAGCTTAATAGCGTCCCCAAAACAACCGCAGTCAGTTACCCGGTCGAAATAAGCCGAATAAAACGTCAGGAACGTGAAGAAGGTAATCAGAAAAAACAACAGCCAGACCGTAACTTTGGGTTTATAGGATGCCAGCAGGGCTACCCCCAGAATGATTTCGGCCGCACAGAACAGCACCGACATCACCAGTGTGAAGGGTACCAAGGCCATGAAAAAATCATGCAGAATAGGTATATCCTGGGCAAAAACCTCGAAATACTCTTCGAACTTTATCTGCGTACCAACCGGGTCATTTAGCTTAATCAGACCCGAAAATATAAAAACGCACCCAACCAGAATTCGGGCAATTCGGGCGGCAATCAGCATCGGTGGCGTACCGGTTTTGATTTTAGGGGGTAAGGTTGTTGGGTTCATGTCTTGGAATGATAAATGATAAATTATGAATGATGATGGAAATATTCGTGCCATGATGAATAGGTATATCAACCAGGCGGTTATTCATCATTCATAATTTATCATTCTTTTCACTGAGTTTAATCAAACAGAAAACGGCGTAGTTGATCATATCCATATAATTGGCATCGATACCTTCCGAAACCAGCGTAGCCCCCTGATTGTCTTCAATCTGTTTGGTACGGAGCAATTTCATCAGAATAATATCCGTCATGGAGCTAACCCGCATGTCGCGCCAAGCTTCGCCATAGTCATGATTCTTGGCAAACAGCAGCTCCATAACCCGATTAACTTCCGCATCGTACAGTTGTTCAAGTTCACCAACCGGAATGTCCATACTGGCCGGGCCCGTACTCGTATTAGCGGCTAACTGCAGTTGAATCAGGGCCATTACGCAGTAATTGATGATACCCACAAACTCCGGTTCGATACCTTCCCCAACACGGCCTCCCGATGCACCGGTAGCGCCCATGTCCTGTAGCGTGCGGATGCGCTGGGCTTTTATGAAAATCTGGTCGGTAATGCTGGGCAGGCGCAGAATACGCCAGGCCGTACCGTAGTCTTTATTTTTTTTCAGAAATAAATCCTTGCAGTGCTGAATAACCTGCCGATATTGAGATTCAGTATGATGCACAGTTCTGGATTAACGGTATTCGGTTTATCATCGTTTCGGACTCGTTAACCGTAAACCTGAGACTGAGAACCGAAAACTGATTTTATGCCGAAAGATACGAAAAAAACGCTGGGCGGTGCTCCGCTCGGGCGGCACTTTGTGAACTGCCGGGGCAGGCTGGTCGATTTAACTCAGCCCGTTGTGATGGGTATTCTAAACGCTACGCCTGACTCATTTTTTGCCGGTAGCCGGGTCAGTACCAAACAATCATCTATTGACCGGGTTGTTGACAGGGCTCAGCGCATGCTGAACGAAGGTGCTACATTCCTTGATATTGGCGGTTACTCCACCCGCCCCGGAGCCGATGCGGTAACTCCCTCTGAAGAGGCCGACCGCGTGCTACCCATCATTGAAGCTATTCTGGCCAACTTTCCTGATGCCCTGCTATCCATTGATACCTTCCGGGCAGCTGTAGCTCGTCAGGCAGTTGCCTCAGGTGCTGTAATCATCAATGATGTATCGGGGGGTACGCTCGATGCGGCCATGTTTGCCACTGTGGGCGGGTTGAACCAGTCAGATTCCGTTCCGTACGTACTGATGCACCTGCGCGGGACGCCCCAAACCATGAATTCGCTGGCAATTTACACCGATCTGGTTACCGAAATTATCGATGAACTGGCTATCCAGCTCACAACGTTACGGGCTTTAGGAGCAAAAGATGTCATTTTGGACCCCGGATTTGGGTTTGCCAAGACTGTTGAACAAAATTTTCAGCTACTTGATCAGCTAGATGTTTTCAGGGTAGTGGGGGAGCCATTACTGGTGGGTCTTTCACGAAAGACAACCATCTGGAAAACCCTCAAAATCAGTGCTAATGAGGCCTTAAACGGGACTACTGTTTTGAACACGGCTGCCCTGCTTAAGGGAGCGTCCATTCTACGGGTACATGACGTTCGGGAGGCTGTAGAGGCCATAAAATTAACTCAGCAGCTAACTTTTTTTTAAATCAAGCTTGCGTTTAGAAAAGCAAACACCTACTTTTGCATTCCCAAACGACGACAAATAGTCGAAACGATGGAAAAACGATCTGGTAGCTCAGCTGGTAGAGCAATACACTTTTAATGTATGGGTCCTGGGTTCGAATCCCAGCCGGATCACTTTTTACAAATTAAGGCTAATCAGGATTAGAGTTAAAGTAGCTCAAAATCAACTGATTAGCCTTTTTTGTTGATTGTACTTTATTAAGAATAGTTCGATAAAATAAAGTAAAACCGTCAACCAATCCGTCAACTGGATATAGGCTGGTTGACGGATTATTCGTAACTTGGTATCGACCAACCAAGTTACGACCATGCAAAATACCCTTGCCGCAGATGTAAAATTCCTGCTGAAAGACCCCCGCGCTACAGATGCCACCCTCGTTTCACTGATTTTTCGCTACGAAAACCGTCGGTTTGTCTATTCAACCGGGCAATTTATTGAGTCCTACCAATGGGATACCGATAACCAACGCGCCTACACCAACCAGAAAAACCGTATCGTTCGGCAACAACACGAAACCATTAACGCCCACCTCGACCGACACCGGGCGGCATTCGTGCGGGTTATGAATGCATTACAGTTGGCTGGAGAGCCGTTTGATAACGCCGTGATCAAACACCACCTCGACAACCAGTTAGGGCGTATCAGGGCGGTTAAACCGGCAAAGGTTGAGGAGAAAGAAACGTTTACGCAGTTTATTACCCGGTTCGTAGCCGATGCAAAGGCCGGGAAACGGCTGAACGCCAAAAATTCGCGGTTTGCCGATGGGACCCTCAAAAACTTCATGAAGTTTCGGAATATCCTGACCGACTATCAGCAAAACATCGGGCGGGGGCTGGAGTACGATGCCTTTACGCTCGACTTCTACAACCGATTTAAAAAGTACCTGACCGCGCAGGGACATTCGCTCAATTACGTGGGGGCCGTGCTGAACGGGGTTAAAATGTTATTGAAACACGCCCACGCCGAAGGACTACACCAGAACACCGACTTTCAATCTAGAGACTTTAAAAAGATTGAGGAGGAGGTTGATACCATTTACCTCGATAACGACGAACTGACAACCCTTTACAACCTCAACCTGAGACATGATCTACGGCTCGACCGGGTTCGGGATCTGTATTTGATTGGTTGCTATACGGGATTACGGTTTTCGGATTACTCGGAGTTGAGCCCGGTAAACATTACCTACGGGGGCCGTATTTTGAGCGTAACGACCCAAAAGACAGCCGCCCGGGTTTCCATACCCCTCAACCCGAATGTACTGGCTATACTCGCCAAATACGAAGGCGTACCACCCCGCACGATGTCGAATCAGAAGTTTAATCAGTACCTCAAAGAATTGGGACAGGTAGCCGGGCTGACAACGCCGGTAGAACGGACCCGCACCCAGGGCGGCAAACGTTCGACACTGACCGCGCAAAAATGGGAAATGCTAACCACGCACACCGCCCGCCGTTCGTTCGCTACAAACGCATTTTTAGCGGCTGTGCCAACGGTTTCGATTATGAAAATAACCGGGCACAAATCGGAGGTAATGTTTATGAAGTACATTAAAGTTTCATCGGAGCAAAACGCCCTGCTGATGCTGGCGCATCCGCATTTTTCCGGTATCAGTCCAGCCGTTCCGGTTGTTCCATTGCACAAAGTAGCCTGATTTTTCACCTCAACCAATAGCCAACATGCAAGGTGTATCACTCATTACTGACCCCCAAGGACAGCCTAAAATTCTGACGATTGATATTGAGCAACACGATAACCAGTTAGACCCCTTTGTGAGTGGTCTGCTGGATCTGATACAGCAACAGGCCGAAGAAACCGAACGGGCTGATTTTCGGGTGGCTGCTCATGCCGCGCTGAACCGGTCCTACGGTGACAATGAGCCTGATTACTCTGACGTACCCGCCTACACCGCCCGCAACCGTTCTTAACCATGCAGGAGGGAGATATAGCCATTGCATCAATTCAACAGTCAGACGGAGCCTACAAACCGCGCCCGGTCCTGTTATTGCGTCGGTTGCCTGGCTACGGTGATTTCCTGGTATGTGGTATTTCCTCCCAGCTACGGCAAACCGTACCGGGTTTCGATGAGGTGTTACAGCCAAATCCTGACAACCGGTTACGGGTTGCGTCGGTTGTTCGGCTGGCTAACCTGATTGCCATACCGGCTGCTGACATAGACCGGGCCATCGGCTACATACCGGATGGATTACACTCCGACCTGTTGCAACGATTAGCTGACTACCTGACCCGAACTATCTAACAACCGTATGATTCAGGAACTCGAATTAGTAGCCTTGCTGACTGACCGCCCGGCACTCGGATTGCGCCGGGGTGATGTGGGCACCGTCGTTCATATCTATGGTAGTAACGATCTGTACGAAGTGGAATTTATCAACGCTAAAGGAGACACGGTAGGCGTAGATACCCTAAAGGCCGATGAAGTACGGGCCGTTGATTTAGGCAGCGTCATGCTGCATTAGAACGGGCTGGAAACCGCATTCTGATCACTGATTCATGACCAAACCAAGTTCAACCGAATGATTGATTATTCCCTTAATTTCAATAGCGTAGTTGATTTCCACGCTAAAGTGAAATCCGCATTACAGTTTCTGGTTCAGATAGAATACATAGGTGAGGGTAATGGCTTTGGAAATATTATCAAAACATTTGCACCTGATCTCCTTGATAATCCTTATTGCACAAAATTGGGTAATGAGTTTGAGCAGGAAATAAGAGAAAATTTTCACCGATTTACAGAAACGAAACGCCAAGACCGCTACAGTGGAGAATTGTTCGGACTACTTAAACATTCATTAGACACCGCGTTCAGCAAGATAAAAGAGTATCAAAATTTTGCGGAGAATGCGGATGATGTTCTGGTAAACGGTGATGGAGGGCGAATAACAGGAAAGGCATTAGAGGATTCACTTGCGGTTCAGGATTCACTCCATAACTTAAACAAGATTCGGCTACCTATTCATAAGTTATTAAAAAGTAACGCACCTGAGGAGTGGCAACAGTATTATAATCTTCTCAACTCAGTTAGTCAAGAGCCACAGCCGACAGAAACGAATAAAACCACTAAAGTTCAACCACCCGAAAAGTTGCCCACATTAGCGAAAGGAATTGACTTGATGGAGTATGTGAAGGAGACAACATACTACATTCTGCCAGTTGTGGATAATTGGGTTTACGGTGAAAATGATGAAAATAATTTACTTCTTGAGGAAACACCATATTACAAGAAGTACGGTCATAGCATTGGACCAGAACGAATAGATGAAATAGAGGACTTGGATAAAGAAATCAGATCGTTTTTCTTGTCTTTAGACGATTCAAAAACGCAGGAAAGATATGGACGATACTTACTTGATATTTATAAGTATCCCGTTAAATACACCGTAGATTTGATAGAGTCAAAGTTGAAGTATGTAAATGATATTGCCGCTACTTACGATTGGAGTAATTGGCCAACCCAATCCAAACATAAAAAGTCCCATTTGGATTTTGTAGAATACATAAATGCTATACCGAAAAGGCAGGATAGAACAGAAGAACAAAAAAACTTCCTTCATGCAATTAGTTTTTTGGGGGGACTGCAAGAACATCTATTGGATTGGCTACGTACAATAAAAGAAAATTTAATCTGTTTCGTACCTGAAGTACTAAACGAATACAGAGAAAGTGTCGTTGGCAATCAACCAGCTAACCCGATAGCTAACATAACCCCAAACGAGTCAGGCATAAAAGGTCAATGGAAAAACCTACCACCCAAAATCCTGCTGCTCGACAAATTAGGATTCTTTAAATTACCAGAGGTGCAGAAACTATCTTTTGAATCGAAAGGTAAACTGATTAGTACGTTGTGCGGAGGTAGTGCAGACAACGCCGTTGACTATATTAGACATTGTGACCCTGAAAGAACGGCTCTGGAAAATAATCCATACCGAAATCAAAAAAACGTAAATGCAGTAGATGAACTAATGGCATTACTGAACAGAAGTTGACTGAACCGTGATTTTTGGAGTACTCCAACTACTACCCCCGCCATACAGACCCGCGTAATTTGAATCGTAGACAATAAACTACGGCTCAAAAATGTACGGCACTATCACACAAATTCAGATTACCCCCGATCAACTGACAGAGTTGGTACGCGGGGCGGTTCGCTCGGAGTTAGCGACCTACACACCACCCGCGCCCGTAGGGGCTGACCTGCCCGAATTGCTGACCCGTCGGCAAACGGCTGACCGGTTTCAGGTGTCACTCACTACCCTTCACGATTGGGCGAAAGATTCAGACGACCGCCCGGCCGTTCTGGTTCCGCTCAAAATAAACGGGCGGGTTCGTTACCGGCGTGCTGACGTATTGGCCGCGCTGAAAGAATCCCGACGGTTTAAACACACTAAGGCAGTGGAGGGCCGGGGGCAATGACCTATCTACCAGCTTCGCACTTTATGACCTTTGCGCTCGATTACGACAAAGGCCGCTATGTAGTGAAAGAATGTGAGCCGGGGTTTTGCAAAGTACCCCGCGAAGTCACTGCTGAAGAACGACGGTTCAATGACAACATAGACGCTGAAATTATCCTGCGCGGTCCCAACACCGAAAAGAAAGGGGGTACTGGCAAAGGAGGTAAACGGAAGATTACGTTTTTTACGGGTCTGCAACCTACCGCCCATACCGGCGTATATATTGGCAACGTGCTGACGTTCGGGCGCAATGGCAATAAGGTTCAGAACGGCGTTCTGGTACGATTTGCCGCGGATGCCGGGCGTATGTCCCTCCGTTACTTTCCAGCCTATTACCCGTATCCCAAAGAGCGAGACGCGTTTGTATCGACGGTTATCAATCGCGGGCTTCTCTGATTCTATCCACATCGTAACCCTACCGCCCGGCCGCTCGTGTCGGGCGGTTTACTACAACTATGATTGATGGTATGAAAATGCTGGACGTTGGACTATGGCATGACCCGAACGGCGTACCGGTGCTGCTGAATAACGACCGGCTGACGTTCGGAGCGTTGGTCGATACCAATACCGGGGCTATTATCAACCCAATACGGAAGGCCTTTGACCGGGGGCTGACTTTCCGGATCGTTCCCCGACGAACGGGCGAAGGCCAGCGGGTTGAGACAAAAGGAAGTTTACACAAGTTCGGCAACTTCGGCGAACATGACGCCGATCAGTTCACAGCTAATGACCTGCTGCTGACGCTCGATCAGTTGGTGACTAACTACGGAATTGACCCCTTTACCTCAAAAATCAATACTATTGAATTTGGGGTGAATTTGGAACTGCCTTTTCCAGTTGCTCAGCTACTGGATAACCTGATCTGCTATAAGAACAAACCTTTTAGGTGTGATACGGGCAGTAAGACCCCGTATTATGAATGTCGGTTCCAGCGGTTTACGGTGAAGTTGTACGACAAGGGCAAACAACGGGGGTTGGATGGGAACCTGCTACGGGTTGAGGTCAAGGTTGCCAAAATGATTTACTTCGATAAAACGGGGGTGCACCTCAACACGTTGGCCGATTTGCTGACAATAGCCAATTACCGCCCGCTGGGGGTGTTGCTGACAGATACGTTCAACAGGATTCTATTTGACGACCCGACAATCAACCCTGATACCCTTTCAGCCCGCGAACGGGAAATTTACCGGAACGGATGCAACCCCCGATTCTGGCAGATACCCGACAACTTGACCACCACCCAGGCAAACACCCACAATCAACGGTTGCTACGCACAGAACGACGTTACCGGGCACTACTCGATAAACACCGACGGGGCGAAAACCGGCCCGCTCAAACGGCTGCATTGATTGCCCAAACGTGGGAGCAATTAACCAACGTTTCTGACCACCTGCTGACCTGTATTGACGAACGCCGGGCGGCATGGCAACACCTGACAAAACACGGTATTTTGCCAGAGGAAAATCAGGCCGAAAGAGTAGAGGATAATAAGAGAAACCCGCCAAAAACGGACCCTCCACAAATCCCCAATAGCTGTAATGGAGCTGTTATAAACCCGCCCTCAACCTGTCACGAATTAACCGGGTTAGTCAGTCTCGATTGTGGGAATTTGGCGGGCGGAAACTGTCACGAATTAACCTACATCGAAATCCCCGATTTGTCACGAATTAACCCTTTATATTCAGGGTTACAATCTGACACGGAGAATACACCGGCCGACCGCCAACCCGACCCGGTTATCTGTCCGGTAACGGGGGTATTGATTGAGGAACCCCAACCGGGGCAACGGTTTGTATCGGCTAGCATGCTACGCAACGACGACGACCTAATGCTGACGCTCGACAATCAGCACCGGCAGTATGCCAAAGGCTCGAAAGAGGACGAATACAGCCGGGCGGCTCATAACGTCCGTAACGTGTACAGTAACCGGCGCAATAATCTACGGCGCAGCATTAACAAGATTCACCATAACCCTACTTTGTTCGATGTGTCCGAGACGTTACGATTGACGGCCGACCAGCGGGCCGCGCTCGACCAGTAGCCGGGAACGCCCTACGAAGTGCGGTTGTAAAGCCGCTTCCTCGCTTAGTTAGCTACCATACTGCAAATACCCTGTTAGTTGCAGTATGGTCTTTACTCTCTAAACATAACTCCTGTTACGGAAGAAAAAACAAATTCATTTGGCATAATTCCGTCAAAGGTATCATCTGGTTCTTTCCACACTTGCCTGATATAATTGAATGTTTCTTTATCAATTTTATGAAGTGCATTCGGGTTGTGAAATAAGGTTACACTTTCGCACCAATTTTCGATTCCTTCATTATGTCTTACCTGATAAGTAAAGTCAATTGCTACAGAATTTAATTGTGGATTATATTTAGCCCCTGTTCTCACAATTATTAATTCTTCATTGGTTAAAGCAGATTCATAAGCCATTCTATTGAATTTATGTAGATCAGCGTTGTTTGTGAACAAAACCCCACTTATATTTTGCGACAATGGTTGTGCAAAGAAGTTAGCAGGAATCCTTTTGTTATCAAACTGAAAGTATTCTACTTGCTCTGCTCCTAAATCCTCGAAACCATCCTCCGTAAGTTTCACTTTTTGCCTAATCCCATATAAATATTCAGTTAATTTCGCATCTGGAAGAAAAGATGCTAAATAGTTATGAGTCGGGGTAATTGCCAATACTATCGGTTTGCCTGTTACCCAATTTAATTTCCAATACTCCTTGTTAAGTTTTGAAAACAAGACACTTCCCATTCTGATTATATAGTAGTTAATTAATTGTTGCTGCTGTATTAAATCATTTTTAGATATTGCATCTTTAATATTTTCCTCACTAAATATTTCATCTTCTTTCTCAATTGATACACTGGCTTCAACAAATATTTCTGTATCACCTTTTATCAAATGAAAATCAGGTCTATCGTATTTATTGCTTTGCGTAAATCCAATTTCTTTAAATAATACGAACAAGTAAATTTCCCAAAGACGAGCTTCAAATCCATTTGATTGAAATTGTTGGATGAAGTTTCCATCTTTGTCAGTCATTAACCTGGCAATATTTTCAATAATAACTTTTGCAGGGCTAAAACCTCTACTCTGGCTCAACAATTCAAATTTTCTGTTTAATTTATCTTTTGATACAATCAGCTTATAAATGTCTTTCATGGTCTGACCCCTGTTTAATGTGACTAATACGTTACCACTAAATACTGATCTGCGGGCCACACTCGACTCCGATATGGAACGCCCTCACGATTCTAATAACATCCATATGTAAACTGATCGAAAAATCACATGGCGTAGGTTCCTTCGGGGGTTTGGCGTACCAAGGCCAGCGTAGCTAGGGTGTCCAGTAAGGGTTGCACTTTACCGGGGGGTGTTTTCTGGAAAAAGGCGGCAACCTGTTTGGTACTGAGCGGAACGCCCGACTGTTGTACCGTATCTCGAACGGCCTGCATCTGTTGGGCCAACTCTTTCGGCCATTCCTGTTTAATGGCATCGGCAACGGGGGCACTGGTTTTGATTGCCGTATTTGTCAGACCAATTAACTGCTGTTGGCCGGGTGCCTGGTATTCGGGGCGCAAATAGCGGATTTTTCCGGCGGCTTCTTCGGCGGCTCGTTCGTGATTGAGCCGAACAAGGCGGGTCAATATCTCACTTTCTGGCAGGTTATGAGGCCAGCCGTAGGCATCAGCAACGGCCGCGTCTAGCTGTTGATGCAAACTGAGCACTACCGACGCCAACCCCTGTTGGTTGATGGTTTGATCTTTGGCGGTTAAGGGTTCGCACGCCTTTAACTTTTCAACCACATTGTAGAGGTCCGTTAGCGTTAGGGTAGGGTGTGCGGCCTGTTGGCGTTTACGGTGTGCGTCTAATTGTTCAGCCAGTCCACGAATACGGTCCTGCTGTTGAGGTGTTGCATCGGGGAAAGGGAACGGATCAAAACAACGTGTTTTGTTATATCGGGGCGTATTTCCTCCCAAGTCTCCACCAGCTGCTAACGCCCAAACTATATGAATGATGCTCGATAAAATGCCTAAACAATATGCATCATCTAATGCAATAGCGATCAGCATATTGTCTGGCAAAATTTCGGCGTCAAGAAACTGGAAAGTACGATGTTTTGCAGTTTCGACTGTAGCAATGTAACGAGAGAGGTTTTGCAAGGCAGGTCTGAAACTTTTACGAGCTTCACCGAATATCCACCAATTGTCACGATAAGACGCTCGGTTATTTTGATCCCGTTCTGGTTTTACGTTTTCCATTACGTGCTGATAAACGGCGGGGTACATATCAAAAACCTGTTTTGCTGTTAATCCGAACAGGTCAATTACAAGAGCGTAACGGGGTTTATCCATTAAGTCTTTCCCATTGCGGTATGGTCTGATATGTTGTCCCAAACCGGTTAATTCTCCAAGACCTAGATTCTTTGCCTGATCGCTCGTTACGATGAAACCGGCACCGTGGAGCTTTACGCCGGGATTGGACAAACCCTCATTCGCCTTCAATAACTTCGCTGAGTCAAGTTCAGCACCGATTGTCAAATCAGATAAGATTGTACCTTGTTGTGTCGAAAATGCTACTTCGGCGGCATCTTCTCCATTTGGCACACTCTCAGATTTGACCGTCAAGAGACTACCGCTTGCTACCCCGTTGCTCCTTCGTTCTCCTACTGTCATAGCTATTCGTACGGCAGCACCGTCAGCACTTTCAACCCACGGATGATCTGGTATGGCAAACGTTAGAATTAACGGAGACTTTTCACCTTCTAAAAACGGTTGCATCACGCGCCGGTTAAAGGTCTGTTTCAGACTGTTGGTTGTGATAAAACCGAATTGTTCGGCATTGCCCTGTTTTACCTGCTCAGCCGCGTTATGCCACCAGTACATGACTAAATCAGCCGATTCCGGCACTTTGCCTTTGTATGTTTTGCGTAACGCTTCGGTATAGCCATCGCCTAAGGCGTCACGCATACGGGCCGTACCAACAAACGGCGGATTGCCAACAATGAAATCAGCTTGCGGCCATTCGGCGGGTTGAGGGTTTGGGTAATCGTAAACGGTCGTTTGGGCGGTTTCGTCGGGTACGGGTTGCCCGGTTGCCGGGTGTAGTTTAGTCGTTACTCCATCCCAGCGCGTAACGGGTTGGCCACTGGCATCCAATCGCGGAACGGGCGGGCCGTGCTGCAACACGGCGTCCTGTTGGTGAATATTCTCGTATTCGTCTAACAACGGTTCGGGTAGTTCACTTTCGCCGTGGGTGCGCAAATGCCATTGCAGATAACCAATTTTCAGTACCACATCGGCAATGGCAGCCGCCCGGGGGTTCAGTTCAAGGCCCAAAAGTTGCCGGGGTGAAATAGTCGTACCTCCGCTGAGGTTGAGCAAACCCGTTCCGCCGTAGGAGTTAATAGCCGCTAATACTTCACCCTCCAACCGTTTGAGGTGTTCAAGGGTCACATATAAGAAGTTGCCCGAACCACAGGCCGGGTCCAGAATTTTGATGGTCGTCAGCCGACGTAAAAACCGTTCCAGTTCAGCGCGTGCGTTCTTTTCTTTTCCCTCCTCCAGTAGTTGCGCGGCTGCAGCCTGAGCCGCTACCCATTCCCGGCGCAGGGGTTCCAACACCGTCGGCAATACCAACCGCTCCACATACCGGCGTGGGGTGTAGTGCGCTCCCAGGCTGTGCCGTTCGCGGGGGTCTAACGCCCGTTCCAGCAAGGTGCCAAAAATGGCGGGTTCCACGGCGGTCCAATCGGATTCAGCCGATTTGAGCAACAAGGCGATCTGGTCAGCATTTAATGGCAACGCCCGGGCATCGTGAAACAGTTTGCCGTTAAACTTGCGTAGCCGGGCCCTTAACTCAGATGAAAACCCGCCTTTGTCCATTGTATGCCAGAGATTTTCTAAGGCATCGGGCAAAACGTCACGTAGTTCCGCTTTTGAATATTCCCGTAACATACCCGTAAATGATGTTTTGGGTATCAGGCCCACATCCTCTGAAAACATGGTAAACAGACACCGCATGAGGAACTGAGCCACCAAATCGGGCGTATGTCCTGCCCTTTCTAATTGGGCAGATAGGTTCGCCAGATAACCCGCCAGTTCACGCGTTACACGGGCGGCCCGTCGGCTGGGGTCCAGTTCGCGGGGGTCCGTGAAAATGTCCCGTAACATTGCCCGCGTTTCGGCATCCGCCAGTTTCGCCAATGGGAGCCGGTAACGAGTTTGGTCAGGGAATGGTACAAACTGGTCACCCACCCCTGAAAAGTTGCTATAGAGGTCAATACAATAGCCAACGTCAGCCACCAGCACAAACAGGGGCCGGGGTTCGTCGGTTGGCAAGGCCCGCACGTAGCCTAATGCCTGTTGGCGGGCGGTCTGCATCATTTGCTGCCATTTGGTTGTACCGCGTAAGGCGTGCCCTTTCCGGCGTTTTTCGGGAGATAGACCTAATTCAACCCGTTCAGCCTGTTCAACGGCCTTTTGTTGGCTGGGGGTATCGGTGCCCTGTTTAGTTTCCAGCACGAAACAGCCGCGCTTGTAGAGGTCAATCCGGCCGGTACTGCGTTTACCGTTGTCATTGAACTCCACCGCCCGTTCAAATACATAAACGTCCTGAGCGGGGTTTTCAGTGGTAGGATCAGGACGGGGTACGCCAATAAGGTCGCAAAGGTCTTGTAGAAACGGGCTGTAGTTGGCACGTTCAGCACCGCCCGTAGGTTTCCAGCGGGCTTCAAATTCTGAATAGGTCACAGAAAGAAGAAAGTAAGAACAGGTGTGATCAAAAAAGGCAAAGGCAAATACGCCCAAAAGATAATGATTGCGGGTAAACCTTTGGCTGATTTATTCAGGTATAGTTTGGAGAGAGGGGGAGGGGGTATATCAACTCTCTGCCACCGCTCGACCGGGCAACCGTTCGCCTAGCCGAAAAGAAACGGTGCCAAAATTCAGGGGTGGGGGTAGGTAGTGTTTCCTAAGTTCTCAGTGGTTGAACCCGGTGAGTTTGATAGTGGGTTACATCACAAAACAGCCCAAAGGCCCCAACTAGTAGCTGGGGCCTTTGGGCTGCCTGAGTAATGGGGGCATTAATTCACCTTCAGAATCCTGATCGTTTCCGATTGCCCCTGACTGCTGGTTCGTAGTAAGAGTGTACCTGCGGGTAGGGTGGATACATTAAACCGATAGTGCTCGCTGGCACTAGCTCGCTCTACTCGAGTTTCGCCAACAACGCGGCCCATCATATCCGTCAGGGACAGGTGTAACATCGTGTTTTCACCACCCGTTACCTCCACCTCGACGGCCTCACGTACGGGGTTGCCCAGTAGCTTGACCTGTAGTTTAGGCGTGGGTTCCAGGCTCACACCAAGACGGGGAGCACCTCCCCCACTACAGACGGCCAGCCAGTTGTAAATAAAGCTGGCTTCGCCCGGTGTACCACTCTGGGTGGCCTTCAGGGTAATGGCAGGGTTGTCGGTGTAAAGGCGCAGGGTGTAAGGGCCGGGGCTAGTGGTGGGCAGCATCTCATTAACGACTGAGAAACTCACTGGCTGGCCGGTTACGCCTGCGTACTGGGGGGTAAAAGTCAGTCGGCGCTCGGTGGCATTCACCGTCGCACAACTCACCGTGGCTCCCGTGATGGCGAAAGATGAGGGGGTTGAAGGGGTGCAGAACGACAACCCACCCACGGTAGCGGCATACACCGTCGAGCCAGCCACGTACAAGCTATTCAAATTATTATTCCCCAGCCCATTGGTGGTGGTTTTATTGGTAAAGGTGTTGCCCCCATCGGTTGAAATGGCTAACCCACTAAACGTACCGGCATACACCGTCGAGCCAACCACGTACACGCCCCCCCGCACAAAATTACTCCCCAGCCCGTTTGTGGTGGTTTTGTTGGTAAAGGTATTGCCTCCATCGGTCGAAATCGCTAAACCAAACAGGGTACCGGCATACACCGTCGAGCCAACTACGTACACGCTATACACATTATTACTCCCCAACCCGTTTGTGGTGGTTTTGTTGGTAAAGGTGTTGCCTCCATCGGTCGAAATGGCTAACCCACCCACGGTAGCGACATATACAGTCGAGCCAACCACATACACGCTATACACAAAATTATTCCCCAGCCCGTTGGCGGTGGTTTTATTGGTAAAGGTATTGCCTCCATCGGTTGAAATCGATAATCCACTAAACGTAGCAGCATACACCGACGAACCGACCACGTACACGCCCCCCCGCACAAAATTATTCCCCAGCCCATTGGCGGTGGTTTTATTGGTAAAGGTGTTGCCTCCATCGGTCGAAATGGATAACCCACCATCGGTAGTAGCATACACCGTCGAGCCAACCACATACACGCCCCACACAATATTATTCCCCAGTCCGTTAGCGGTGGTTTTATTGGTAAAGGTGTTGCCTCCATCGGTTGAAATGGCTAACCCACCATCGGTAGCGGCATACACCTTCGAGCCAATCACATACACGCCACGCACATTATTACTCCCCAGCCCGTTAGCGGTGGTTCTGTTGGTATAAGTGTCGCAGGTGGGACCGTTCCCACCAACCGGCGGAGGGGTGCTGCTACAGGCGGCTAGCCAGTTGTAGTTAAAACTGGCTTCACCCGCTGTGCCATACTGCGTGGCCCTGAGCCTGATAATGGGGTTGTCGGTGTACAAACGCAGGGTGTAGGGGCCGGGGCTGGTGGTGGGCAGCATCTCATTGATAACCGAAAAGCTGATGGGTTGGCCGCTCACCCCGGTGTACTGGGGGGCGAAGGTCAACCGACGCTCCGTGGCCGTTACCGCAGCACAGCTCACGGAGGTTACGCCCGTGATACCGAAGGGTGCAGGCGGGGTGAAACCGGCCTGGCAAACGGCCAGCCAGTTGTAGTCCACACTGGCCCCACCCGGTGAGCCACTCTGCGTGGCCCTGAGCCTGATGATGGGGTTGTCGGTGTACAAACGCAGGGTGTAGGGGCCGGGGTTGGTAGTGGGCAGCATCTCATTGATTACCGAGAAACTGACGGGCTGGCCGTTTAGCCCGGCGTATTGGGGGGTGAAGGTAAACTGGCGCTCCGTAGCCGTTACGGTATTGCAACGCACCGGAGTCACGCTCGTGATACCAAAGCCAGCAGGCGGAGTACAATTGATCAAGACCAGGAGTTCGCTAGCGCTTGAGCCGCTTATTCCAACTAAGTCGGGTCGGCCATCGCCGTTGAAGTCGCCCACTATTGTTGAACCGAGATCACCACCAACGGGAAAGTCAGTAGTCGCCATAAAACCGCCCCTGCCATCGCTTAGCAACACGGAGACGTTATCATTCACGGGAAAGTTGACATTAGAGCGTACGATGGTTACAGCCAGGTCGGGTCGGCTATCGCCGTTGAAGTCGCCCACGGCTATTGGACCGGGAGAAGCACCAACCGGAAAATTAGTAGCTGCTTCAAATCCGCCACTGCCCGTACCCAGCAATAGGGAAACGGTATTAGACCTCCCGTTCGTCACGGCCAGGTCAGGTCGGTTATCGCCGTTGAAGTCGCCCACTACCATTGAAGTGGGGAGATCACCAACCGGAAAGTTAGTAGCTGCTCCAAAGCTACCACTGCCCGTACCCAATAGCACCGAGACGTCATCAGCAAGTCGATTAGCGGTCGCTATGTCGGTTTTGCCATCGCCGTTGAAGTCGGCTGCCACCACCGATGAAGCACCACGGCCGATAGGAAAGTCAGTACCCGCCCCAAAGCTGCCATTGCCACTACCCAGTAATACCGTGACGTTATTAGAACGATCATTACCCAGCGCCAAGTCGGTTTTGCCATCGCCATTAAAGTCGGCTACTGCTATTGGAATAGGCTGCTGACCAGCAGTGGTTCTAATGGGATCCCCAAATCCGCCACTGCCATCGCCCAACCGCACGGTGACGGTGTTATCGCCTACGTTCGACGCAACCAGGTCTGACCGCCCATCACCGTTGAAGTCACCTATTGCTACGGAAAGGGTGCCCGGAAGAGCAGATAGGGTTGTCTTAGTGAAACACTGCCCCCAGCCCACTGTACTGAGGCCGGTTAGGAGCAAACACACCAGCCACCAGCAAGGAGCTATACTAATTCTAATTACTTTATTGGATAATTGGTGATTTCGTTGACCGGAGGGTCGGTTAGGTAGAGAAGGATTCATAGGAGGGATGGAAGTTTAAAATAATTACACCAAAGTCATAGATTGATTAATCATGGAAGAGTAACCAAATCTGACATGCCTTTAGATAAGAGTACAGATAACTAATCAGCGCGTAATCAAATTGACCTCACGGTATATAAGGTCAAAACAACGTACTATAATGGCACGTAGCACCAATGTGAGTCAACTCTGAAAATATAAAGCCACATGAGCTAGGTTAGGTGGGATTTATGTAACAATAATAATTTAATATATTATAATATCTATTTGTTTTTATTGAACGGTAACTGATAAAAGTGTAGTTGTTATTATACGCATTTTCGCCTACCCTATACTTCGACAAGAGAGACAGTTTAAAAGTTTGGGAATAAATACTATTGACCTCGTATGTTGGCTATTGGAAAGGCACACCATATAAGTTGCCGATCGAGTTGTTTTACATGGCGTAGGCTCCGTCAGCGGTTTGTCGTAAGAGGGAAAGGGCGGCTAATGTGTCCAGCAAGGGTTGTACTTTGCTGGGGGGTGTTTTCGCAAAAAAGGCGGCAACCCTAATTCAGCATGGTCCAGTGTCTTTTGTTAATCAGGTGTCTCAGCCGTATCGACAGACCGCCCCTGTTTGGTTTCCACCACAAGACAGCTGCGTTTGTAGAGGTCAATCTGCCCTGTACTCCGTTTGCCATTGTCGTAAAACTACACCGCCCGTTCTAGTACGTAGGCATGGCACGTTCGGCACCACCCGCCGGTTTCCAGCGAGCTTCAAATCGGGATACGTCACAGGGTATTGAAAGACGAACAGATATGATTAAACAATACAATGACTTAACAGCCCGAAAGATAATGATTGTTACTAAGTCTACTCTAATCAGCCTCGGCATGGAAACTATTTACGACTGGCTTCTTGATAACATATTACGGATTTGTCCGACAGGGCCCACTTACCCTGTATGATGAGCAGGCATTAACCAATGATTTATCGACAATGGCTTAAAAGTCAATTGGAGTGGACATGCAGTTATATACTAAATACATCTACTCTACCAGTTTCTGAATGATTTGGCGGACTTAGGATTTTTGTGTTAAAAGGAGAAGGTTATAAGACTGAAATTGATCACCGGAGAAAAACCCTTTTTCACCAATCATAAACTCAACCTATCCGTTCGTTAACTACTATTGGCTACATTGTATAGACATGACCAGCTTTGACTCATTCAAGCGCACATGCCGGAAAGTCGAAACAGGCAGTAAACTACAAACAGCTCAATGAAAAAGTACATCTTCACTTTTTTGGGCATAGCTACCACCCTACTGGTAGCCTGTCATCATGAGGAAATTGTATATGACAATCAGTGCTATAATTGTACCGTGAAATCGGTTATGACCGGGACTGGACCAACCGTAGGCTACATTCCTCCAACCTACTCAGCTGTAATAACGGTGTGTGGGTCCAAAGAAAGGAATGATTTGCTGGTACGGAATGGCACAACAATCTATTCAGATGGCACGAATACCGTTACTGCTTCACAAACCGCAACCTGCATCGCCCGATAAACACAAACTGATTTAGCTGCCTATGTAAATCAACCTAGGCAGTAGTTACTATGTCTAACTAAGGGATTTATTTAATTAGGGAACATGTCAAATAAGGAGGGGTATGCCAAATTTCAGATTATAAAGAGATTTACGACCGTTCGCCTAACCTAAAAGAAACGGTGCCAAAATTCAGGGGTGGGGATAGTGCGTTTTGGATATTAATCAAGTACCAATTCCTAACTTTTTAATGGCAGTTTTCCACAAGTTGCTGTCATACAGGTTGTAGACTAAATCTACAACCTGTATGACAGCAACTCCATTAATCTGTGTTGTTGATGACGACGCCGACTACCGTTATCTAATTCAATTACTGATTAAGAAGTCTCTCCCTGAGTGTGATACTCAGTTGTTTGCTAACGGTAGGGTCTTTTTAGACGAGTTATCAAAAATTGGACGGCTCCCCAACGTAATTACACTCGATTACCACATGCCCGGCATGGATGGGCTGACAACCCTGATTTATTTGAAGGAGAAACCTGGCTACCAGGCGATTCCGGTTGTTATACTGTCTGCCGAGACAAGTAGACCGGAAATAGACAAATGCTATGCAGTTGGGGCTGAATCGTTTTTAGATAAAATGAAAGATTTTCAGTCGATTGGAAATAAAATAACTGATTTGGTTGCTAGTGCTGTATGCGCTAATCAGGCTCAGGCATCAATCAATTCCGCGAAGCATAATCACAAGAGTGGAGCAAAAAAAACGGGCCGGGGGAACCACCCACCCGACCCGATAAAAAACGAACAGTGACTTTATTAGTACCCGCTCTATCGGGATTTAATCACCTGACGAATGAGTTGTTTCAGTTCGTCAATCTCTTTCTGTTGTTGGTTAATTTGTAGTTGGAACTTTTCCTTTTGATTCCGATTATCTTTCTCTAATTGAATACTGTATAGGGTCAGTTCTTCGATTTTTTCCAAGAGTTTGGCATCGGTCTTGTGTAAATCATTGCCCTGCTCGACCATCTGCTTGGCCGAGGGAACACCGGGTAGGTGTTTGTGGGCCTTGATGAAAGTCTCGACCTCCCCTAATCCTTGTAAATGATAACCCGACTCAAAGACTTTGTCACTCCAGTCGGCCGTGTTCTTCACGGCTACTTTTACCTTCTCGGTTAGTATCCCCTCTTCGACAAATAACTTGTAACCCGCTGGTGTCTTGCTAACACCCTGCCCAATAATAACACTGCCCCCGTTGGTATTTTGAAGAGACTCCCCGGCAATCGTCCAGTTCTCGGCTCCAATCCGCCCTGACCCACTGGCATTGCCCAGCACGACATCCCCGTTGGCATCCACCGTTAAATACTTGGTAGCTGCTATCGTTACTGGACTACTACTCTTTAGATTGGTTAAGCGTAATCCTGACGTGTTGGCAGCAGCACTCACCACTTCTAGTTTGTTGGCCGGTGCCGATGTGCCAATACCAACGTTGGCATTATTGCCAAGCACAAGGGCATTCGAGATGGATACCTGCGCGTAGGCACCAAGAGCGCTCGAGTTCTGTAGAGCAGATGCTCCCTCTGGACTACCGGCACCCGTTCCCAAGAAGGTATTGTTACTACCCGTCTGAATAGTAGTGCCCGAATTAACCCCAATGCTCACATTACTCTGGCCACTGGTTACGCCGTATCCGGCCTGTGAGCCGATGAGCACATTGTAGTTTGAATTTAGGTTGTAACCAGAGGCACTACCAATAAGGGTGTTGTACTGCCCCGTACTGTTGTTACCTCCGGTCCCGTACCCCACAAGGGTATTGTTACTGCCCGTGGTCATATTACCTCCCGAGTAGGGGCCTAGAATCAAATTAAAAAAACCCGTAGATAAACTTGTCCCTGTATAGGGCCCAACGCAAACATTACCATAGGCGGTAGAGCCACTTGAGCCATAACCAGCCCGGTTTCCAATAAATAAATTGTTGATACCACCACTATTATTAAAACCGGCTTTTGAGCCTAGAAAGACATTATTGGAGGCCTTACTAGCATAACCCGCCGAATCGCCCAGAGCCACATTGTTGGTACCATTGGCGTTGGAGTAGAGAGCTTTGATGCCCATGGCTACATTGCTGAAGCCGGTTTGATTCTTGTAGCCCGCAGCATAACCACTGAACACATTGTTGTTGCCCGTTGTGTTGTTTAACCCGGCGTCAGTACCCAGAAAGGCATTACTATTGCCAGTGGTGTTGGCTTTGCCACTCCCCCCACCCAAAAACGTGTTGTCCGATCCGCTGGTGGTGGCATTCCCCGATTCGTAGCCCACAAACGTGTTGAAGGTGGCCGTCGTGCTGGCCACCCCGGCATAGGTGCCCACAAACGTGTTCCGCTCACCGGTCGTGTTACTATACCCCGTGCCCGAGCCCAGAAACACATTCCGGATGCCGCTGGTGGTGTTGTAGCCCGCCCGGTAGCCCACAAAGGAGTTGTCGGCCCCGGTGGTATTCGACTGACCAGCTAAGGCTCCCAAAAAGGCATTTTGGCTTCCCGTTGTATTGACCTGCCCTGCCCCACTTCCCAGAAAGGTATTGTAGCCGGTGCTCTGGCCAATAAGTAGGTTGCTTGTCCCATTAAGAGTGCGGAAGCTAACTACCTGATTGTCGGGGGTAATTATTTGCTGAGCCCACACGCGCAGGCTTTGGCCGAAAAAGAGAAGAACGAGGCAAATGAAATTGAGTTTCATGGCTGATACTGGTTAAAGATTTGATTTAAATGCGTTAGAAAATTCACTGACTGGCGGAACCCTATTGACAATTATTGCCCGAATAGAAGCACACTGTAAAAATCAAATAGCAGTTGCTTCCCCAAATCGTAGGTAACCCCCATCGCCCGGGCTTGGTAATAGTTGGGCATTTGTACCATGTGCTTAATGGTAACTAGATCCGAGAATGTAGGAGTTCGGCCGCAGGACCAGACTGCTGGATCGGACCAGGTGCCATCCTTTACAGTACGCATGTCGGGACAAAGCACGAGCGTTCTGAACGTATTGGAGGACGAAAAGCCCGAACTCTCGGTGGACGAACAAACGGTTTTTATCTGCCATTCATATTGCGTGTCACTGGCCAGCCCCGTCAGCACCTGATAGGCAGTTCCGCCGGAACTGGTAATGCTGGTCAATGGCATCCAGTCGGCGCTCCCTATCACCCGATACCGACCCTCGTAGCGGGTGTCAGCACCGGCCGAATAAAAATTCCAGTTCAGTTTTGCAGAGTTTATTGTTATATCACTGGTAATTAGCGACGTGGGAATGGTGCACGACCCCGTAGAAAAGGTGTAGGCGGCTGAATAATCGGAGTAGATAGTCTCGCTGCAGCCAGTTCTGACTCGGACCTCGTAGGGGGTATTGCCGGTTAAGTTTTGGATTAATTGAATAGGGTTGGTCAAATTGCTGAACGTTGACCAGTCCGCAGCTCCAGCCATCCGATACTGAAGATCGTACCGAACATCAACTCCCATTCGATCCCAATATGCCGTAGCCGAAGTGACCTGAGCATATGCGGATATATAGGGGGGGACCCGGCATTGGGTGGTGAAGTTTGATCCAGGCGAAAAAGCAGAAGACTGACTTGCTGAACAAATTTTTCTTACCTGCCACTCGTAGGCAGTCGTATTAATGAGTCCCGTTAAATTGTAGTTGGTTACAACATACATATTATTAACCGTACTCACGGTTGGAACGATGTTACTGACGGTGGTCCAGTTGGCCGTTCCAGCGGGCCGGTATTGCAGTTCGTTGCGAGTTTCCGAATCGACCACCTGCGACCAGTTTAGTTGAGCCGACCCGGAGGATACCAACGAAGCATAAGGATTAAAAGGCTCATTACAGTTAGTTGTGAAAAAATTTGTATCGGTATACGTGGATTGATTGCCGCCTGAGCAACCGGTCCGAATCCGCCATTGGTAAGTAGAATTAACAGGCAGACCCGCCAAGGTGTACGAAAAACCAGTGACGCCACCGACCGTAATCCAGTCGGGACTGGTAGCCAGCCGGTATTGCACCTCGTAAGTACTTCCTAATTCGGGCTGGTAGTTGGCCGACCATGTCAGGAAAGCTCCCGTAGCCGTTGCAGTGCTGGCTAGGTTTGTCGGCACACGGCAGGTTGTTGTGAATGTGTTGATCGTTGGCGCCGAATAAGCTGAGATATCAGTCGCGCTGCAAACGCCCCTTATCTGCCATTCATAGGACGTATTGAACAGAAGTCCGGTCAGCGTAATGCCCGAACCAGTCAGGTTGCTGATGGTTGTCCAACTGGCAATGCCCACCTGCCTGTACCGGAGTTCGGTGGTTCGGCCCACTTCGTATGCTGTATAACTCCAGGAAAGGGTTGCAGACTCAGCAAAGACTAACCCAGTGTAGGGAATAGGGGGCTGACACGATAACGTAGTGAACGACTGAACAGAGGAATAGCCATTATTTATGGTGGTTGAGCCGGGGCAACTGCTGGCAAGCCGCCATTCATAAGGCGTTGTTGCGGCTAAGCCGGTTAGCTGGTAGGAAGAGTTCGTCAGGTTGCTGATCGTCAGCCAGTCAGTAGTCCCGGTCGGTCGCCACTGTAGGGTAAATAGTTGACCGGTATACCCTTGCCAGTATAACGAAGTAGTTGTTCTACCGGGGTTGCTACTGTAGTATTGGGAGATTGGGCATGTGGTGGTAAAGCTCACAGGGTTGGAGTAGGTGTCATTGGCCGATGCTTTCACCTGCCACTCATAGGCTTTATTTATCGTTAGCGCGTACAGCGTAACGCTCGTTGTTGACAGGCCATTTATCGAACTCCAACTGGCGCTGTCCACCGCACGCCACTGCACATCATACACGGCTCCGGTGCCAAGGCTATTCCAGTTCAGTTGCGCGCTATTGGCAGAAATGTTGGTGGTTGTTAGCCCGGTTACCGGGGGGATTTCAGCGGCCACGCTGATAACCGGGCTTAGGCTGCCTGACGTTGTGTTAGAGGGGCGAATGCGGTAATAGTAGGTTGTTCGGTTTGCAATTTTAGTATCGCTGAATGTCGTTACGTTGGGAGCCACCCCACCAATGGGAACGAACTCCGTGGTGGCGGAGGTGGAGCGTTCAATAAAATACCCCATTTCATTGTTGGCATTATCCTGCCAGTTCAATACGATCATGGTTCCGTTGAAACTGCCGACCAGATTGCTTACGGCTGTCACGTTGGTGGCCGGTGCATTCAGGGTATAACTGGTGTGACTCTGGCGTAGGGCTAAACCGGCCAGCATTCGGTCGTTCTGGCCGGGTGTGAAGTCATGCGGACAAGCGTCAGTCCAATTGTTATAGTAGGACATGATGTTAGAGAAAGACGGCGCGTATGGGTCTCCATTGGCGTCGCGGGCCGTGCTGTTCGGATCATATCGGTTGCAACCGTCTACGTAGATATAGTTAAAACCGGGTATGCCGA
>NZ_KB893272.1 GCF_000374065.1 Spirosoma luteum DSM 19990 | reverse complement strand
CCAAAGAAGGCTTACGTGCTCGCAAAGAGCAGGGTATCACCCTAGGTAAACCCAAAGGAGTAATTCAAAAGTCAATTTATGACAAAGACCGGGGCAAAATCGTACATCTTCATGGTCTGGGTGTCCCTTTAAACACCATCATTCGGGTGCATTTACAATATGGCCGCTATGTATCGCTGAAAGAATACCTTGAAAAGCGGAAACTTTAGCATAATATACTGTATGACAGTAGGTTATCTGGCTTACGTGGCGGATTTACCCCAAATGTGTTAACTACCCCTATTTCGGTTCGACTCGGAGATAAATAAGGGGCCTCTGAGTCGAGTGAGTTCGCGTCGATGCTCCAGGTAGGCCGTTAATAGTTTACCAGTGGCCACCGAATAAGGCACAACTCGCCCCCTGCCTCCTTTTGTAGTCTCCGCCCGAATCGTCACTAGTTGATACGCGGGGTCAATATCGCTTGTTTGCAGGGAACACAACTCCTCTCGACGCAGGCCCCCATCATAAGCCAAAGCCAGCATGAGCCGAGTTCGTAGTGGCTGCTGTCTGACCACTTGCAGTAAAGCCAACCACTCCTCTTGATTCGGTATCCAGGGCAGGGTTCGGTAGCGGGGTACCCGTCCTCGTTCCCGATTACCAGCAAAACCACGTCCAGGTGTGTAGCGACCTCGACCTACTGGGTTATCTGGCCGAAGTCCTTCTTCCATCAAATAATCGTAGTAGAGTCGAACGGCTGTTAGGCGCAGTTGAACAGTCGCATTCGCTAAGCCAGTCTGCGTGCCTACCTGAGTCAGGCGGGATGTCAGCGTTCTAGTGGTTAAGTGGTGTACGTATCGAGCAACGTGTTCGCGGGTAGCCTTAGTCGGGTCGATAAGCTCGGTAACGCAGAAAGTCGCAAAGTCATCCAAGGCCCGTCGATAAGCCGTAACCGTATTGGCGGCTAGACCAAAGTTAGCCTGAATTGTCAACCAACGTTGAATGCTAATCACTTCCATCGCTTTCGTGCGGTTGCAATGATGTACCTAAAAGCACTCATCAGAGAGGTGTAGACCAAGTCGATCAGTACTCAAATATAAAAAAATGGTCTTGCTAATCCACCAGTCGATTGCTGTTTTTAATCTTTAAGCCCTTATTCTATTCCACATAATCATTGGACCTGGCCACAATATTACCGTCGCGGTTAGAGAGTACAACAATGGGCTTTCCCTCTAATGTAGGGTCAAAGCTGCGGTGGGCTGAACAGTAGTCGAGTAGGCGGAGGACATTGCTGCCCTCCACCCCTCTAAGAACCGTACTTGAGAGTTTCCCCTCATACGGCTCAAGCCTCACAAACGCCCGACCTTCGCCCGACGCGGCTTCTCGACAGAAAGACCAAGACTATGTACTTTCCGGTGGCAGTCAGGATGCAACAGTATCCGATTCTCCGACGTATCAGCTCCACCTAGCACACGGGGTTGGATATGGTGGTTATGCCAACCCGTCTGGTCGGTAATATACTCCGAACAGACAGGACATCGACCAGCCTGTTCGCGCCAGAGATAGTTTAGCTGCTCTCTACCCCGAAAGGTAGCCTTCATCCGTTCGGTCAGTCGATGCTCAAAGTACTCTTCCCAACGTACATCAAAAGGGTTGGCTCCCTCTTTGATGCGAACATGGCGCCGGATTTTGACGTCTGAAGCATAAAATAGATGCGGTTCAATTGGCTGACCATTTGTTTTGATCGCTTCGCCACTGAACGTCCAGTTACGGGTGCCGTATCGTTTAAAATACTTCTGTTTAATCCACCGCTTTCCCTTCTTCCGGTGTCGCCGGAGTGCCCACCGCCACAAGCAGCGGAAGAGTTGAGCGTCCAGCCAACGAAAGCTTTTCGAGCTGCAAACATGCCGGTAAAAGTAGGCCCACCCCTTGATTTTAGGATTGAGGTAGGCAATCAACACGCCGGCAGAAGCGGCTTTATTGGCCTTGATCAGTTGGCGCATCGATCGCACAAAAGCGAGTAAACTCTTCTTGGCTGGTTTAACGAGCAACTTCCCATTGAACTTCCGGAAGGTAAATCCCAGAAAGTCGAATCCCTCAGTGATGGCCGTTAGCTTGGTTTTCGATTCGGAGAGTCGCAAACCTCGTTTCCTTAGGAAATCACGGACGACAGGTCTGACCTGTTCATCCAGTTGCTGACGACTGATACCGGTAATAATAAAATCATCGGCATAGCGTACCAGCCGCACCTTGGGGTTATAGCCCCGGTCAGGCTGTCTGCGACTCTTTGGAAAGTGTGTGGCTAACTCCTTGGCTAAACCATCTAAGGCCATGTTAGCCAGTACCGGCGAGATGATGCCACCCTGCGGAGTGCCTTCCGTAGTAGGCCACCAGTTGCCTTTTTCGAGATAACCCGCTTTGAGCCACTTTTGTAGAATTGATTTCTCCATCGGAATATGTTGGAGCAACCACTCATGATCAATGCAGTCAAAGCAAGCCTCAATGTCGGCTTCCATTACCCACTGGGGACTGTCCTGACGGCTTAACAGGCCAAAGCACCGTTCGACCGCATCGGCTACCTGCCGACTTGGCCGGAAGCCGAATGAACAAGGGTCAGCCGTCGTTTCAGCCACTGGCTGTAGGGCCATCAGGTAGAGGGCCTGCATGGCCCGATCCTTCATGGTTGGGATACTCAGCGGTCGCTGTTTGCCATTGCGTTTGGGAATGTAAATACGTTTGAGCGGCTGAGGACAATAGCCCCGGCTTCTCAACTCACCGATTGCTTCCCGTTTACGGGGTGGATTGGCCCACCGTTGACCATCCACGCCACTAGTACGGTTCCCTTTGTTTTCTGTCACTCGTCGCACCGCCAAGGCTTTGGCACTGAACGAGCGGGTGAGCAGTCGTTGTAAGGCTTGCACCTTACCCCAACGGCCCGCCTGAGTAGCCTTCACAATACGCGCCTGAAGCCGCTTGACCAGGTAGCTAGCTCGTTGCCACTCAATGGCAAACCAGCTTTCCATCTCGCCGGAAACCGCACCAGTTGTGCCTTGCGGCCCTTCCGTCATCTGCTTTGTCTCCTGCATAGGTTAGTCAGTTTATCTTGTGAAGTGAGACCAAGTGGAAGTGGGCCCGCTTTCGCGTGGGGCGATATTGCAGCCCCTATCCAGTCCGTTACAGACTAGCCTTCGCTTTCTCCACTCTCCTTTACCCGCAGTTTCGTCGAGTTTCCTTACGGGAACTCTACCCCAGTGGGAAAACTACGGGCTTACCGTGTTTCGAGTTCTGAACATCGAATGGGTTAGGCTCCTTCTTTCCGCCGGTGGCTGTTTTGTCCACGGTTGGGGAAATATTCAGCCCCAACACCAGCCACAGTACCTTTTGGTTCAAGCCTATCAGCATCATTTGGCTTGTTCGCGATAACGACGTTTATCGAAGATTCACCTGAGTTAGCCATACCATCCACGCTTGCCCTATTCCGTCGGATGCTAACGGAACCACCTTCGCCTCACGGTTAGGGTGGATTTTGGTACGTTGTCAGAATGCTTAGTACCGACAGTTGCCCGTCCGCACGTCTTCCTAGCGTACAGCCAGTGGAATGGCTGGTTTTGTCGCGGGGTTGTCCCCGGCAAAACAATTCAGAACTCGACTTTTCACGTCGCACAAAATTATTACCATCAACGAGGCCGTACATACTTAGGTGGTTTAGAAACAATGAATGTGACCACACCTAGCACCCGAAATTGATCCTTGTCCAGGTGGACGTAGATCGGCGGGTACTTCTCATTACTGGATTCAAGCATAATCATGTGCCCTTTGCGGACGAACCGCTTGACGCAGCACTCCCCGTTGACCCAGGCCACCACCACGCTGCCTGAAAACACCATCTTAACCGAATCCACAATCAGAATTGAACCCGGATAAATGTAGTCGCCAATCATGCTCTCCCCTACTGCCTTAACAAAGTACGTACAGTCGGGATGGGCCACGCATAATTCATCCAAACTTAGCTTTTCACGGATATAATTCTCGGCGGGAGAGGCAAATCCGGCGGGAACTAATGACTCATAAAACGGCAGTCGCCTGCGCCGGGCGGCGTTAACCAGGTAGATATTTTCGGGTGGGATGCGGTCCGGGGTATCAATCATAGGCGGTTGATGCATACGGCATCAAACCGCTATAATACTTATTTGTTATATATAATACAAATAACATATAAAAGACATCACATCGGCTACGCTCTTTTCGTTACTACATACGATGACAGAGAGAGAAATTGCCCTGAATGCGCTGGCCGTTGGCCGGCTGGTTTTTGTGGATACCATCGCGTTTCCGGCCAATGGTCCCTTAGTATCTGTTGAGCTGTCTCCCAGACTAGTTTCCATCCTGCCCGCTGACTACCACGCGCTGCGACTACGGCGGGAAAGCTTTAATGTAGCCAGTGTAATCACCCGCTATGAGCGCTATGTCGTGACGTTAGAGCGGCACGGGTACGAGGAAGCGACAGCCGTAGCCGAGGAAATGCTGCGAACGGCTAAGATCCAGGCTGCTAAGCGTTAAGGCTTACCTACCAGGTAGATGGTAACCCTCATTGAGGATGAACGGCCGAACTGCCGTTGGATTCCTTTATACCTGAACGGAGTCGGGAGGTTGCCAACATTCCGGGAAAATGTTTCAGATTACTGGACATGGAGGGTAAAAAACAGAAAAGTGGCTGACCGACGGTAAGTTTAAGTTCGCTAAAACTTATCAAAACTATCACTATGGCCAAGCCACTTTTCGCCAAATGTAAACGCTTCTTTCCGGATCTGCCAGAACACGTCTTCCGAAACCTGCTGCTGGTCTGTGCAGCTATTGTGCTGGCTCGCTCAACTAACCGCCCGGCGGCCCGGCTCAATGTCCTCAAAGACTACTTGCCCCAGCTGCTGGATAACGATCACACCAAAGCAGACTCGCACTACAAGCGGCTCATTCGTTTCTTTCGGTTGACGACGCCCAATCAATTGATAATCTGCATTCTACAGTTCGTCTTTCGACTTTTTGACAGCCGGTTCACGTACCTAATTCTGGATGCCACCACTTGGCGGGTTGGTAAGAAGCCAATCCACTTGCTGACCCTGTGCATGCTTTATCGAGACACTGCCATTCCTATCTACTGGATTCAGCTCAATAAGAAGGGACATAGTAGTGAGGTGGAACGACAAGAGTTGATGACCGGAGCCTTGCGCTATTACCGCCTAAAGGGTAAAATTCTGTTAGCGGACCGCGAATACGTTGGCGAGAAATGGCTACGCTATCTTTGTCTGCAAGGGGTCGATTTTGTCATCCGGCTTAGCGCGGGTTGTTACCGGCTACCTATTGGGGCAGCACCCGGTCCAGCTTATTCAAAGTTAGTCCGACAAGCCCACCACCGCAAGCGGGGCGTGATCAAAGGGTTCGTCCTGAACGGCTGTTCGCTCTCCATTGTGATGCTCAAAAACCCCAAAACTGATCCTGAGGAGCCAATTTTATACTTCATATCCAGCTTGATTCACAAGGTCAAGATCACAGAAGCCTACCGCCGTCGCTGGCGGATCGAAACGTGTTTCAAACACCTAAAGACACAGGGTTTTAATATCGAAGATCTTAATTTCAAGGACGATGGGAAGATTATGCTGCTCATCGCTATCGTCGTAATGGCTTACGTTCTATCCCTGCGCGAAGCCTTCGAGAATGGCTCGTTGAAGCAAAAGGTGTACCGAGATGGCCGCTCGTCAATGGCCATCTCGTTCTTTCGTCAAGGCATCAGTTGTTTACGTAGCCATGTTCAGTCGCTGGTCGGCTTTACTCGCTACTTGGAGTCCATTGCGCAGACACTCATCACCCCCAAATGGGTCTATGTCCAGTAATCTGAAAATGTTTCATCAGCCAGTAGTAACACTCTGAATTTTAGTGCGTTATAGGAGAAGATCGGCGGGTAGGATTTCTCTGAGCGTCATGAGGGAGTAAAGTGAAACGAACGTATGAATGTACCTGTCCCCGAGCAGGAAAAGGATCAATAAACTCATTCTTAAGTGCTCAAATTAGTTAATCGAACTTGTTCAGCAATCAAGGTTCAGACTATTCGGTTAATCCGTCAGCTAATTTGAACAAATCCAATGAAAACAGTGGAGTGGCCGCAGTGGCGGACCATCAACATTCGTATCAAGAGGGAGACCGGAATCTAGATAAATCACTGTTTATCAAGTAGTAAACCTCATCTGACGAAACATTTTCCCGGAATGTTGGCAGGTACCCGGAGTCCTGACCTCAGCGTTTACATTAGTTGAGATGGAGCTGCCTGAGGGCATACAGATGCTGGTTTAACTTATCCAGTTGATTGGCCTGCTGTTGAATCATTGCCCGGTGCTCCTTGACCAGTTGCTCCTGCTCCTGTAAAAAATGACTGTGTCGTATTCGCTCAGTCTCCAGTCGCGCTATCTGCTCGCTATAAGTTTTCTTTTCAGTCCGTCGTTCCCGGCGAAGCACCGAATTTCTGGCGGCCAGGTAGGCTACGATGTTTACCAACAGAAAGGCCAACCACTCATCACGGGAGGGCATGTGGCTCAGGAAGTAGGTCAAAAACTCGGGCATGGTTAGTCCATCATTAACAGGTGTAAAAGCGTATGTTACTCGTTGCCTAACTCCTGTGTGGTCTCAAATCTCCCGAAGATATAGCGTGGTAATTCCCTGCCGGAGTTGAATAGGAAACGTTTTTAACTCCCGATCGATCAATTTGTGATCATGTGGCACCGATTCATTGATGTATTCGGGATCAATGAAAATGATGTTTAGCCGTTCATGTACCTCATGGCCTACCCGCTCGGTATGCTTGAGCAAATGTTCACTCGAGGTGGTGGTTTTCATGGTAGCCAGATCATCAAAATAGCGGTAGGTGCAATACCAGTAGTAATATTTGTGGTGGTAATTGGAGAAGCAGGCCTGGTAGGCATCGGGCTCTTCCCGAATGGTACGTAATAGTTCGTCCGTCTGTTGAAGTTCTTTGAGCTGGCCCACGCTAAGCTGCTGCATTAAGGACAAGTTCAATAATTCGTCCCGGTAATTCTTGATATGCTGCACGACATCACCGTGGGTGACGGCGCGCTCAATGGAGTACTTGTGCTTGAAAAAGAAAGACAGGGAAATGGCGGGCTTGTCGTAGTTGACCAGTTTCAGGTTTTTCAGGGGCTTACCCGGCCGGTTGTAGGCTTGGTACTGCTTCATATACTGCATGGGAATGAAGTAGTATTCCAGGTGGGGGTCCGCCGGGGGTGCATTGCTAATCTGGTTAATACCCGGCGAAAGCACAACGGCCTGTGTTTTGAGGACGGTGCGCAGGGCAGAAAGGGGTGCTTCGTCGTTTCGTTTGGCGGGTTTTCTGGGCATTAGTACAAGCTTGAAGTATAGGCCACTTATTTACTATAAAAGTAAATAAGTAATTGTTATCAACAAATATCTTATCCGATTTCTTTTATTTTTGATTTTCATTCCTTTTATCATTTCCACAAAAGCCGTACAATTCATTATTTATAGATAGTTATAGTCTTTTTTTTTCTATTGAATGGATATGATAGATAATAGGGGAGGTCTAACCAGTTGATGATTAGCTTTTTATCATGCTTAATTCTTACAAATCCGCTACTTCACCTTACAAATCCACTGCTTTACCTTACAAATCCACTGCTTTACCTTACAAATCCACTGCTTTTATCCTTACAAATCCGCTACTATTCCCTGACAAATCCGCTCTATTTGTGCTGTTTGTCCTTACAAATCTACTACTACTCTTACAAATCCGCTCCAAATAGTAAAGCGTTGAGCCCGAATGCACATGGGCCAACAAGCTAGCTGGCTATTTACTTCATAATCAACAGTATATTAGTAAAAGTTTTAGTTCATTTGCTCCATTCCCTTACAAATTTGCTCTATTCGGTATACCCAAGTTGCTTGGCAATTTCAGGGTTATATTTCCTCACAACAGGCGATGATTTCAGCATTTATACCGGGCAAAAATTTACATTTTATTTAGTTAATAGTATTTAAACTAATTTTTAAATTAAATTAGTTTGTGCTTATCAGAACATTCCTTATCAACCTTACAAATCCGCTACTATTTATAGCCATTTAACCTTACAAATCCGCTACGGTTTGAACAAAAATTACAGGCAAAAAGTGACTTTATACGCCCATACAGCTTCATTTTGGAAATTAGACTACGATGCCTTAAGCTCCTGGGGGCAATCTTTCACAAAGTAGATTTACCAAAAAATAAAGCTGTCAAATAAAATGAAAATGCAGGGAAAAACTAAATTTCATTATGTTACTACTTGTTCAGCGAAAAAGTTATCCTTACATGTCTTGTCTTCTTGTAATCTTACTCCGTTAGCTTACATTTGCTTATAAGTCAGCACGAAAGACCTTGTTTTTAACTGCTTTTAACCTTGTAGACCATGTCTGAGCCAATGCAACCCTCTAATCTTTCCGACCGACCCTCAAGAAATACGGCCCGGAAAGGACGGCATCAACAAGTGACTCAAGAGAATAATCAGCTAGCCATTGATTTCTACAGTGAGACCGTCAAAAAGTCAAACACGAAAAGTCTATCATTTGGGTTGCACTCGGCTCATACCAATGAACTCATTGTCAAATCGATTGTACGTGAGCCTATGCGCCTGTTACATGCGCTTATGCATCTGACTGTTTTGGAACGAAGACTGTACTGGTTGGTATTGAATCAGATTCGGAACATTCAGTATCGAAACCCAGATCAGGTTAAGCCCTATGGCGCGTTGACCTTTTATTTTCATTCGTCAGACATTATTGCCAATGACGTGAAATGGAGCGTTACCTACATCAAGGACATGATAAAATTGTTGGGTAAGCGCGCCGTTGACTGGGAGACGGAGGAAGGCGTTTATACGCATTTAACTGTATTTCCTACCGCTCAATACATACGCGGTAAAGGCGTCATCATGCTGCAACTCCATCCACTGTTGATTCCAGGATTTCTTGAGCTAGGCAATAACTTTGCGCAATTTGAACTGTATGCAGCACTAAAACTAACCAGCGAATACGCGCAGTTATTGTATTCGTATTTATCCCGGCATGCCTGGCGGGGCAAGTGGGTAATTGATCTGAATGCGTTTAAAGAAATTATGGGTGCCACCAGTAAATCCTATGAAGAATTCTCTAACATCCGAATTCGGATTTTAGAGCCAGCAATGGAGCAAATCAGCAAATTCACGGATTTGGATGTATCGTACGTCACATTGGGAGTCGGACGGAAAGTCAGTTCACTCGAATTTACGATTGCCTTTAAAGAAGCTAATTCGCTCGAAGCCAGTCAGGAAATCGAAGAGACGGCCAAACACAAGTTGAAAGAGTCTTTAGAAACGATTGCTAATTACACGATGGAGGAAAAGCAGATCTTTGTCCATAATAGTTTACGGGATTATTATAACCAGTTTACGGCCGATGAAAAGAACCAAATACTGAATATCCCAGAGTATTTAAACCGCTTTTGTGTCGCTGAATGCTACATCAGTTCGGGTCAGGTTAAGCGGGACAAGCATGATGCCTATATGCGTAAAAGTGTATTCTTTCCAATAGGCGCTAATCAGTTACCGGCTCCGAGCGGCCCAAAAAAAGGAAAGAACTGATGAAATTATACTAAATCGCTTAGTGGAAATAGAAACGATAGCTTAAAATATGAAAATTGCTTGTTTAGGATGGGGCTCTCTAGTTTGGGAGCCGGGAGATTTACAGGTTCAAAAGGTTTGGTTTGAAGATGGCCTATTCTTACCATTAGAATTTATATGGCAATCCCAAAATGGTAGAATCACACTCGTAATTAATAAATCCGAAAGAATAGTCCGTAGCTTATGGACGCTGACCAGAGTTACCAACTAAGATGATGCCAAAGAGTTGCTTCGGGTTGGAGAAGGTAAACCGAGACGGGAATGTATTCATTTTATAAAAAAGACAGACACTACAGAAGATCCGATAAAAGAGTCTATACGCCAATGGATGATAACGAAAGATATTGATGCTGTAATATGGACTGGGCTTCCTTGTAAGTTCTACGGAGTAGATTTTGTAAGATATACCATTGATCAAGTCATAGACTACCTTTCTAATATAGTGGAGCCAGACATTAAAAAGTTGGCGGAAGAATATATTCGCAAAGCTCCAAAACAAATTGATACTGACTACCGCCGAGCCATAGAAAAGGCACTGCAATGGTATCCCATAACTTAAGTCAGATTAAAGCATCAGCTAAAAGCCGTTTAATTAGAATTTAAGGAAGCAATTTTGACAAAGTTGTTATTTGATTAACTTAGTCAACGTATCCTATTTGAACTGCCCATGAAATCCTCTGAAGAAACCTTTCTATTCAAACAGCTCTGTCAATTTGTTACCTCCACTTTAAGTCAATCTGACCGCTATTATGAATTTCCAGAAGTGGCCAGGAAGCGGATTGTTTCTTTTTTAGCCGCCTGTCTGATGGTTATCATCTTAGCTACCGCCTGGGGAATTATGTACCTGGTAGCCAATGTATTGCCGGATAATCTATTAGGAGCTGCTCTATATACTAGCGCCCTTTATGCAATGGTATGCGCTAATTTCTGGGTAGCCTGGCTGGTACTGACGCGCTTATCGATTATGATTAATTATCTACCGAGTAGCTACGGACCGTTGTTGATCAGTGGGGTCATGCTGATGTGGCTGATGCTATCAGTTAGTGATAGTTCTAACGCTGATCTGAATCAACATGAACGCTATGTGTTGGTGCTTGCCTGGGCGTTAACCTGTTTACGGCCTGCTTTATTTGCCCGCGTATCCTCCAACCAATAAATAACCAGACTGCACGGGGTGGCAAAGAAGGGCGTCCAAAAAGAGGGACCGCAACAGAACAGACAAATCATTATGGCCAGGAGAAGACCCCGATCCCCTTTATCACCAGGCAAAGGGTTTGATTGCGGAGCCAAGATCATGGAAACGCTTCTGCTCAAATCCTTTAAGTAGGCAAGGCCCTAACGAAAGCAGGGCAACGCTCGATGGCTAGGTCGACAAAATCAGCTGCTTACCGGAGGCCCTCAACTCCTCGTTCTAAAAGTTCGTCCAGTATGGGCTCATGGCTAGTACTGGTACTGGCCATTGCTCTATTTTTTTCTTGATCCTTGGGTAGTTCTTCGGAGAGGGACGGGGCCACCTGAGCGGTCCGACTCGGAGCCGCGCTCGGCTTGCGGCCATTTGAGAGAAAAAAAATATCCCGCACCGGCGGAGCCCGTGGTGGCCCGGTCACAAACGCAGCTATATCCCTAAAAATTAGATTTTGATTCGTGCGATAGCAATTTGATTGGACTCAAAATTTAATTTAAAATTCATTTAAATTAAACTAATATAGTCGAATTAATAGTACTTTTAATAACTCAATCTGCCAGACGTTGAACCGCTGGTTTGCGTTGGCGGATATGGTGAGGATAGAACGGGGCCGCCCGCGCGGCTGAAACATGAGTCATCCCGAATTTTGGCTCCATAGATGAGTGAAGGCAATTCGGATTCGGTAAAGCGGTGCTGAGGCTTCTCGGCACCGCTTTCCAGTTCGGTGGCAACCCAGTCGCAAGAGTAATTGCTGCCAGTGGCTTAGCTCAGCCCGTAGTAAGGAAAGTAAAAAGGCATATAACAAAGCGACGATCATCATCAACTTGAGTCGGTTTTCCCAGAACCATAAGCGAGGGGATTCTAAAGCCAGTTCCGATTTGGAATAGCGGAAGGCGGTCTCAATCTGCCAACGACGGGCATAAGCAAATACCATTTGCCAGGCCGCTTCCACTGAGTCAATAACCTCATTCGTCAGCAAATACCAAGGCGTACGCCCCTTACCAGGGCGCGATACAATCAAATACAGAGCCACATCAGGGTAAGCTGGATGCCGGACTGGCTGGTAAATAATACCCATTTTTCGATAACACTTCTGAACGGCATCATACACTAACCGATGATCGACTGACCGTTTGCCACGGGTTATTTCCCAAGTCTTTATTGATTCGCCCGCTTGATGCAGTAAGCGATAATGGGTTTGCCACCGAATCAGGCCTTTCAGTTGAGCCGTCAATAACTTTCCTAACCAAGTCTGGGAGGCATAGCCTCGATCAAAGACATGCAAGACGGTCTGACCAAAACGCTGGGTCAGTTCGCTCAAAGTATCATCGAGCACATCCGTCCGCTGGCGGGCATGCTCCCCCCGCCTAGTCCACCACTCAAACTTATAGAGGCAAGGAGCCCCACTCGTACCAGCTAATAAAATGCCTACCCATTCCAGGCCTGGGACACAAATGGGTTTGCCATCGGGTGGATTGAAGTAGCCAGGACGAATGCGTTTGAGTCTCCGAGCTTTACTGCTGCGAACGGCTGCCAGATCCTCACTAGCCAGTGTCTCAGGCTTTTCCATCACACTTTCATCCCACAGGATCAACACGCGTTGGCCTTGTTGATGAAGTTGGTCATAAAAGGTTTGGGCTTTGGTCCGAATACCTTTCTGGATTAGGGTATGACTCCAATGAGGGCATCTTAGCAAATTGGAGATTCGTTTGGTACCCGCTGGGGCTTGACGAGCGGAGAGTAGATGTTCGCCTAATTCGCTCAATAACAGCCCATTATTTCGGTGCCTAAAGCGTAACAAAGTGATCAGAAGCTGGCTAAAGGTGCGCACCAGCCGCACATCCATCAAGGCTGTTAACTCCTCAACAATGCTTCGGGTGAACTGAGTTAAGCGTTGTTGATAAAAAAGGCCTACTGATAGCGGCCATTCTTGCTCAGAATTGGTTTGTTTTGCAGTAGTATTCATCAGAAAACCTCCTGTTTTGTAGTTTGGCGACCACAAAGTTCAGGAGGTTTTCGCTTTTCTAGTCAGACCCAAAAAATTCGGGATGACTCATGTTTTTTTACGACCCAACGATTTTAGTCTTCCACGACTGTATATAGAAGTTGAATGCAACCCTGGGGCCGCTGGTATCCGTTGTGCTTAAGGTAATCTACTGTCCATCCTTCACATTGTGACAGGTCTTCCAACCTATCATCTGTTAGGCTGCCGACTAACTCAACAGGCTGTTGTAACACCTTAACTATAAGCCGCTCGCCCTGGCCTACCACTTTCCCCGACCAGAATACCAGTAAGTCCCCCGGCTGCAGCGTTAAGAGCGACTGATAATGCCAAGGTGTTTTTTTATACCATTCTTTCTTCCGTAAGGTGGCCGTTCGTTTACCCGCTTTGACCGCTTCGAAGGTGGTCGTATACGCCGCGTAATCAGGTCGTTGCTGGCCCTGATACGCAAAATACATGGTCAACTGCAGACGTACACGAGGGAGTGTCGGAATGGATTTTGCGCGCGTAGTCATGATAGGAGTCGGCCGGTTACTGAAAATTATGTCGTTAAAAACAACAAAATATTAGGATGTAAAAATATTTAAAATTTATTTTAATAGTCGTAAAAGAAATGAATTTTAGATAATGGCTTTGGCTCAACACTGGATTATCGGCATAATGCTACTTCTGCTGGGGATATGGTTACTTTGGGTCTGGTTTGGCTTCGAACCCGATTTGACCAAAAACCCCAGGAGTTTGCATTTTGCCAGCTCAGCGGCTTACGCTGATTTCCTGACTCTAGCTAAACCTAACCTGGAAGCCCGCCGTCTGAGGTTTTTAAAGCAGGTAGACTATCCCATTTTCGTTGAAATTATCAAGCTTGGCTTTCGCCAGTTGGTTGCCGACGATCTACAGGTTGAGCTAACTACCGACAAATTAGCCTTCACGGTTATTGCCCTAAGAGGGATTAATGGGGAACGGCTGCTGGTTGCCTGTTGCCAGGGTTCCCTCCGCAAAAACCCTACCTGGGCCAACGAGTTCGGTCACCTGTGTCAGATCAATCAAGTCAGTGGTCTTTTTATCCATCTGGGGGTGACCAACCGTTCCCACGCGGTACACCTTGGCTGGGCCTGCTCGATTCACCTACTATCGGGCAGCCGCCTGATCTATTTACTGACTCGTCAGGATAATCGATTGGCCTGGCTCTTCCAGGTGCTGGAAACAAACCTATCTACGCTTATTTCAGCCCGTATTACCACTTAACTAGCTATATAATGAAATCCAGCTCACTTACCCGAAACCGGCCTTACCGGATCTGGCTTTTTAGATTGGTTGCTATCGGTCTGTTTTGCCTGCTCACAGGGGTAAGCATTGCGCATTTTATTGTCCATGTGTGTGCGAAGCAATATCCTGTCTCACCCGCTAAAGGCACTGTTCAGCCGCTTTACCGGATTCACTTGACTTTCTAACCAAGGTCGCTTGACCACTAAATCCGACGACTATGGATTCCCTACAGGAAAAATTTGATGTATTGAAGCAGTTCACTAAACTCCAGTTAAACAGGGCTGATACAGTTATAAATCAATTTATCAACGAAGGGCTCTTTCTTCCGTCGACTTCGTCAGTTGAGGTCAAGCACTCGGCTTGGCACGTAGGTAGTTTTCTGAAGCCCAAACGCCGAACGCTAGAAAACCAACCAGAATACGATCCGGCAACCGCTTTCTTATTACGCTACCAGGTAGCGCAGTTACTGGTTGACCTAACCCACCTGGCCTATAACGAGAACGAGTGTATTGATCACCTGAGATCAATGATGACCAACGTGAAACCAACCGTTCAACGCTATTTTGATAACGATGACAGGCGGGCCATACCGGCCCATCAATTCAATTATACCTTAAGTCGTTACGCGTACCTGGTATTAAACCGATGGCTTGTAGCTGATTCACCTGAGCTGGACCAAATGCTTACTGAGTTGGATACCCGCTCGCAAAATGACGATCAGGTAGATTTAGCCGTTGATTTGTCAACGAATACAATTGATGCTAGCTACGAATCAGAGCTTACTAACATTGCCGACTGCATTGAGGTCGCTTTCAATGAGCAGAATCGGGGTGATTCTATAGACTTTGCTTCTCAATTCTTGGCTAACCAAGTTATTTCTTCTTTGTCTCATAAGCCTAGTATAGGCCCTATATCTGAAGCAAATGAGTATTCTATTTACGATTTATCAGGGGAAATAACCCATCGGGATCATTTAACAGACGAAGTTCCCATGGATGAGATTGTTTCCAATAATCAGTTAAATACATATTCCCGAAATCAGTATTTAGATCGGCTTAAATTAACGGATTATGAATTACTTACTTCATTACCTACCCGTGAGGTAAAGATATGCCCCGAGTGTTTTGGCCGGTCGCTAGTCGAGCGTAAACGACCGGTAAACGAGATGACAACGTACTGCCAGACCTGCCGTACACGCGTCGAAACGGTTTATGGACCTTATTATTACCAATCCTACACGGCTAATCCAGCGGTTGCTATTACTCGCCATCGTCAGTTTTTAGTCGATCGGCTGAAAACCCGCTACTTCGCTCCGGAGGTGTCATACAAGTCGACACCTTCATCCCAACTTATAATACCTCCGGTTTCGAAGGCTTACTTTTTTAGCATTGCGATCATCGATGAGGAAACCTATAAAGGCTTGGAAGCTAAATACAGTGAGTTTCTAACGGATTATGCCCAGCGAGTTCCGCTCAACCGGGTCAGTCCAGACCGGGTATCTATTCAGATATGCTCAACAGGGGGTAGCGTTTTTCAAGTAAAGCGACTGATTAGCCTGATTAATTCCCATAAGAATTATACAACAGTTACTGGCGACGTACTCTACAGTGCAGCCTTTCGACTTTATTTCTCATTGAACTGCCCTAAATCACTGGCCTCACACGCCGTTGGCATGTTTCATTTAGCCCGCACGGTTGAATACGTGCTGGAGAGCGGAAAAGTACTCGACTGGTCGGTTCAAACCCATAGCGATGAATCGCTTGCTTTCTGTCGATCGCTGGGCCTGAACGGCCAACAAATTGCAACGATTGCTGAAGGAGGAGACGTGTATTTCGGTCGATTTGAATTAGAGCAGCTCGATATGATATCTGCCGGTAAGATGGCTCTGTCCTAAACACATTCGCACCACCTTCGGACCTATTGTCCGTAGGCCGAATACAGTCGTTAAAATTCGCTAGTTATGGAAGCGCTCAAAAAGATAACCTATTATCTCCATCCTGATGATGAGCAGCCTCGTCCAGGACAATTCCTGGTCACAATCAGTCTAAGCCGCAACCGACGGCCCCAGACGTATGATGGTGTGCTTTCGGTCATGCTCATTAAAACGGTTCGAAAAATTCGTCACAAGCTGATTAGTGATTCCTAGGGGTACGCCCTTGAATTACATGATAAACCTGAATTTAAGCCGCCTACGGTTGTTGAACGGCTGAGTGATGGGGTTCAGGTCTGGGTACGTGGTGAAGAATCCTTGCCTTGTTTTTGGCTACCCAGGGGTAAACCTACATGATTTACCAGCAGCTGCGTACTAAAGCCTTGCCGTTTACTCGTACCCCAGTTGTCAACGTACCACCTCATAAATCAGCATTGTGCTGTATAAAAGACCTTTATGAAAACATTGCTTTTTCTTTTTTGCGCCGGAACCCTGGGTTTTCTAGGCTACATGGGCTATAGGTCAAATCCACCTGCAAAAGCGGATCACCATGCGGCTAATTCATTTGCCTATAAACCATTTAGATACGGTAAGGCTGCTGGCTCTTATCTGTATGCTCCCCCAGGTAGTAACCTTACTGCCGAATCTGATCTAGTTTCAGCAACGAATTTTCCAAATCACATTAAGCTCTCCAGAAAGGATAACCATCAGTTTAAGGGGTTATTCGATTTGCCTAGAGAAAGTTTTATCTACGTCGCTAAACGCTTAAGCCAGGACGATCTCAACCGGCTTATACTGTACGGGATAACACTCATTCGGCAACAACCCAAAAAAGCCAACCAGTATGCCTACCGACTTTCGGTATGCCATTTTCTACATAATCCGCTAGGCGACGAGTTTGCTCAGCCGTCCGATGTAATGTCTGAACCTTTTGGCCGAACCCATTATCTACCGGGAAGCAGTCCGTTACGGGGCGTAGTCGGTGGTACTGATTTAGTTGATTTATTACCCGGCTCAACCTTTATAACCAATAAATCACTGGTTGATTTTCTTGGCTCTTTACTAATCTTTCTCTACTACTGTACTACAGGTTTGTGCTGTCTGTTGGTAGCAGGGTTTATCGGGTATCACCTCATGCATTTACCTTGGCAGCAATCAATAAGCTTGACCTTATCTCCCCGTCCCGAAGAATTTTTCGCTCCTTACCGTGAGCCTGACAACGATTCAATGAATTCGTCAGGCTAATACCTTTCCTCGTTTATTCACTCGCTCACAGCCTTATTAATTTCCCCCGACTTATAAGTCATTTTTCACCTTTTAACCGGTTAAATCGCCATGGATATTTTTCAAATTAATGAAAGGATTGATCGTCTGTCTACTAATCTGGAACAGAGGTATCCGTTTTTTACAGACCTGACCCAGCCGATCGCACGAATTGTATTAGTTACTCTGCCAATTGCGGTTGCCGCTCTTTATAGTAAAATNTTTTCCTTTTGTTGGTCGGTAATCGAGCCACTTCATTTGTTTGCGCCAGGGACTGAAACCGAGTACTCGCTTAGCTACCTTTTGCTTTTTGTGCCAGTAATGTGCCTGACATCCATTTCACTAATTTTACCATCCTGCTGGGCGATTCGTAATTTAGATTTGACTGATAAAAATTCTGTAATTGACCTTATCGGTGCGTTAATTATCCTAATGATTTTAGGGTGGGGCTTACCTATGGCCAACCAAGAAATGCTAAAGGCTTTAACTGTCATAACAGCGGACAGAGCAACGGTACTGAGCGCGGTATGTTATGTTTCGGTAGCCCTAACCTTTGCTTTTTGCCACTGGCCACGACAGTTACGGGTGAGGAAATCATTTGTATAAGTTAAGTACTGAAACATCATACCAAAACCGGAAGAGGTTAGCCTTCGTAGTCGGGATGGCGCTTTTTCCGGTTTTATCTTCAACGTTGATTATCGAGTATAGGCATGACTTCTGAATGCTGTGTTGATTGATGGCCATCAATCCGGCGGCATAGGACGTATTTACGAATAAGTGTTCGTTCGTCGTTGTCTTGGTAAAAAATTACAAATCGAGTTCCGTTGATGCGTTCTGGTAAATGACATCCCGCCGACGGTCATATCGATCAATCATCTGGGTTGTTTTATGCTTGGTTTGATTCTGAATCTTCCGGTTATCGACGCCCGCGTCTTTGGAGATGGTCACAAAGGAGGCGCGCATGGAGTGGGCGGAATAGTACTGACCGAAGGCAGCCTTGGTCAGCAGATTCACGTAATCATCAGATAAACGGTCCAGGGTTGGCCGTTCTCCCTTGCGGATGCGAACAAATAAAGGCCCTTCGGCCCGGCCGATGAGCGTCAGCCACTGTTGAAGGGTACGAAGCGGACAATACGCTTCCTGTTTTGCCTTTGCTACAAATTTGGCTTCTTCAACCCCATCCTGATTCGTTTTCGAATGATTGATTGTAATTAAGATACCATCGGAACGACACTCCAGATTTTCTACATTGATATCGACCAGCTCCTGACGCCGGAAGGCGCCCGTGAAGCCCAATAACAAGATAAGCCGGTTACGTAGACCGGTAGGCGTCAGGGGTTGGCTGTCGACCGCTTGTCTAAACTCGTCCAGGGTGAAGGCCATGGCCTGTTTTTGCCGAATCGTCTTTTCTCGTCTCACCCCCTTCATAAATAGCTTAAACTGCTCGTGGATTGTCGGCGAAGGCAGGTTATGAATCCGGTGGTATTTGGCAATGCTGGCCAGCCGCCGCTGAAGCGTAAAATAGCCTTTGTCGGTTGAAAGTTCGGTCATGTATTCAGCCAGCGCCTGAGATGTAGACGGCAGGGCTTCGTAGCCTTTATGGTGGTACCAGGCCAGGTATTGCTTTACATCGGATTGGTAGGCTTTTTTTGAATTGGGTGCTCCGTAGAGTCCACTTTCATAGAACTCCCGTGCTTTTTGTTGCTGTTCATTCAGGCCCGGCAGTCGTTGACCATCGGTTGTGATCTGACTATAAACAGCCGGTAGTGACTCACCTGTTTCCATAAAGTAAGATGGGGCGATGGCCGAAGTAAAAAATGATTGCAGCAGGGCTTGCCCACCGTTACAGTAAGGTCGTTCTACCCTCCCGTATCTCCTGCTTTAGTTCTTTCAGGAGCGGATCTAAGCGGCCGCTCTCCAGATCCTGTTCGATCTGTTTATCCCATCTGGCGAAATCGTGTTCGGTAATCCATTCGGTGAGTTGTTTGTACTCGGCCTCTGGTAAATTAGCAATTGCCTGTTGGATTTGGTTTAAGTCCATGATATGATTGATGTTTTACGGATACAGCTTTTGTGCCTGGTTCTCTTCTTAGCTTTATGGTAGTTGACCCGAAACGACAGGACCACCACTGGCGCCCTAGTTGCAAGCGGCAATAAGTGCGCCACTAGGGCGACGATTACAAGGCAACTTGCCCGTTTATCTAGAATTGACGGGCAATTTACAGAAAAAATGATTATCTACGATAATTAAATGTTATCGTAGATAACGGCACCTGTAGTTATAGTTAGAACACGTCCTGATGAAGCGAATTTTCTTAGATCCGCATGAACCGTATCGGGGCCGCCGGGCAGACTCCCGCGCATACGGTTCGCTTATGGCCGTAAGCAACGTCGACTTCGCGCTTGAGTCGCCTGGGAAGTGAAGCGTACGAAGTAAAATCATCTCCATGCGAATTAATTATAGGGTTCTTTTTTTCTTTAGTTTCCGGCTCCAGTACACGATAATGGGCACGCCCAGCAGGGCTGGCAAAAACCAGCCCACCAGACTCACCCTGGATGAACTGTTGACGACCAGAAACGCCGTGTAGGCGGCAATACTCGTACCGATCATGCGCGTTAAATGAACCAGTAACCAGGTGGATGGTGCTACTCCCTGTTGTTTGAATAAGCGCCAGTCCTGCCACAACATGCGAAACGAACTTTGGGCGAAAAAGATGAAGACTAACCCAAAATAATCGCGCTGAAAAAGAATGTAAATTCCGTAGCCCAGGAAGTAGAGGCTAAACAGCAGCATTAAAACGGAAGTGACCCGCTCTAGTAGACCCGTTTGGTTGAGAAATCCCTGCCGTTTTTGGCGCAGAATCGCGTAACCGGTAATGTTCATGTAACCGCTGAAAATACCCACCGCAAACAGAAACGGGATGTTGTGCAGGATGGCCAGTACCAGGGCTGAACTAGCCACCACGAGCATGGTATATTAAAAGACGATACCGAGGCGGCGGTGAGCTAGCCCGCCTTTTTTGACCGCTATAGCCAGGGGCCCCGTCAGCAGGCCAATACTGCCGGCGAGAATATGAACCAGTAAAAAAGATTGGTAAAGCATGGTTGTAAATGGCCCCAGTTGGGGTAGCTGACAGATTACCAGACTCCAGTAGATGAACCTGGCATTTAGTAATCAATTTAGGATGGTGATCAAGGGGGACGCCAATTCGACTTAGGCAGGCCATTAATTAGCCGTTATCTTTTGGCTAGCGCACGGGTGAGCTTACCTTATTTAATGATTCAATCTACGGACTCGCCCTGGCTGAATGAGCGACGGGGACCGAAGCAAGTGGGGATAATAACACTGACCATAAAGGCAATTAGTAGCGAAACGGTTATGACCTCGGCGTACGTTGCCTCAACGGTACGGTTTACAAACTGAATGGCACCCATCACCAATATCCAGGTCAGCACAAAGGCTGAGTTAGCAGCCGAAAATAGCGATTTCGGATGCGGGTTGAAGGCAAAATCTATAGTCTGTACCAGGCCGTACCAGATTCCCCAAAACCATGAACCATACCTAAGTGTCTCCAGACCCAGATACGTATAGTATTGCCAGGTATTATCGATTGGTGATCCCAGTACAGGTTCTACCAGGTCAATTAAACTCTCCAAGCTACGGCTTAACAGAAAAGCCAGTAAAATCCTGGTCCAAAAATCTCGGGCTGGATGAGCCGGAATGATTTGGCAGATAAATGGGGAAAAATATTGATAGTAACGGGTTTGTGTAAAGAGTTTCATGTGATTAGATTTTGTCGGTTACAATCAGTTTTTAATACGTATGATTTGAGTTAAGTTCTCAAAATTTTACTGAAAATGTTGCCAGATGCTTTCACCGAATAATAATTTCATCGTCTCAGGGAAAATCCTGTGCAACCGGTAATTTACAAAAGCTAGTACAACTGCCCCAAGCAGCACATTTGGATAGTATTTCGCTAATAACAATCGAGGTGTAGGACTTATTTCTTCTATAGTTTGCTCAATTTGCTTCAATTCTTTCTTCTCTTCAAGCGTGGCTAACCCCTGCTTTTTTATCGACTTAAGTACTTTATAAAAGTCTATAATGATCTTAAAATACGGTTCCTTCTCCACGTTTTTGTATAATCCTGGCAGTAGCCGGGCCGTGTGAGATACTGGAAAATGCCACAGCCAATAAGAGGCAATGACAAAATTCAAGAATGCACTTCCTGGAGGCATGGTGAAATAAGTTCCATATAATAAAAAGATAAATATGTCCTTGGGCATAAGATCAGTGTAAGGACGATCAAGACTCATTGTTGCTGTTTGCATAGGGATATTCAAGTATAAATGATTCTATATTTTTTGTATGATCTTCACTCCTTTTGACGAATGGCAGGCACTTAGATTCGGCTGACTTTCATGAAAACGAAATAATTTCCACATCAATTTAGTAAATTTAAATAAAACATAGTTTAATTTTAGAACTATACTGACTTTTTATCAACCCTATCATCCTAGTATTTCGTTCGCAGTCCAACAGCTTTACCTATGCATAAACACCTTACCCTTAGGCACATTCCTGCGTTAACCGGTCTTCGAGTCTGGGCTTTTGGTTTAGTATTGCTTGATCACTGGGTACCTATTTTTCACCACGTATTGATGGCTGGAAACGGGGGCGTTTCATTATTTCTGGTATTAAGTGGATTTTTAATCAGTCGACTCCTAATCGAGTCAAAAATGACTAATACCAGCTTTAACGATTATCTGTCGCACTTTTACCGCCGACGGGCTCAGCGAATTTTTCCGCTTTATTTTCTGACCATATTAATCCTGTTGTTAGCAGGAAATGACGTAGTGCGTCAGAAGTGGGTTTATTTTTTCACGTTTACGGCAAACTATTACTTAATCAACAACCCTAATTCGCTCCTGGACCACTTCTGGTCGTTATCTGCTGAAGAACAACTTTATATTTTCATACCACTTCTAATCTGGTTGTGTCCCCTCAATCGGTTGCCAGTACTGGCCCTCCTCCTTATCAGTTGCAGTTGTGTATTTCGGGGGGCCGCTTATTACTGGAAAAGTGAACCCAGTTGGTGGCCATTCAGCTATGAGTCCGTTCTGGGATGTTTTGATTGTTACGGCATTGGCTTGTTGGTTGCTTATCTACAACTAATTAAACCACAGTGGGCAAGCCAGTTTTTTTCCTCGGCGCTTGTTCTCAGAACCCTGTTTATACTCTGGTTAACGGTGCTCCTGCTGGGAATTTACTGGGAAGTGCGTGGATTTGGGGCTTATTGCAACCCCGTCACGGCAGTGAGTGTGCGGCTGGCGGTTGCGCTCTTCGGCGGTTACCTGATCGGGTACTGTCATCAGAGTTTAGGTCGCTGGGGGGGATATCTGTTATTAAACCCAGTTTTTCAATATTTGGGGTCTATCAGCTACGGACTTTATATAGTTCACAATCTAATTTATAACGCGCAAATGTCCGTAACATACCCGACGCGTTACGCCTGGCGCGAGATTGAGCAGCTTCTTTTTTCCAGTAATTCGACGACCACTATCCCGCATCCTGCCCTTGAACTAACTTTTTACTTTCTGTTGACTGTCTGTCTGGCCAGTATATCTTGGTATGCCCTAGAAAAGCCGCTCCTTAATCGTTATACAAGAAAACGTAAACCATCCCTTATTTTGTCCTCTTAGCAATAAAAATCAGTTCACTATCTAAATTCTATTTAGTAAGTTGTTTCCACTTAAATCAACTTATAAACGCTAGCTGTTATGATAACTCGAAGCGAAAAACAATTTATTGGTTTCATGTTGCTAACCACCGCTTTCAATGGGTGGTCTTGGCTCGTGCTAAAAGCCCCCCTTACGCTCCTTTCCCATGTGAACGAAACTGCTTACAGGGGCAAACAGGACTGGATTCAAGGTCACTCTCTATTGGGTATGATTCAACAGCTGGTTGATCACCTGGTCATCCTTTCGGAGATTGGAGCGGTTGTCCTTATCGGGATCTGCTTTCTCTGGTTGGCTTACCAGTCTATATACTTCCCTGGTTCATTACCGATCAGAAATCAAACCGGGTGCAGTTCCATATAGGCAACTGTTTGTTAATTTGTTTACCCGCTTGATCGCTTCCTGATGGGTATCTGTTTTATCCTTTACTCTGTTTCTTACCACTACACACGTATGAAACTGGGAAGTTCGGACGACCAACGTATCAATTCAAGCTAGTATAAAAAAAAGGAAACCAGATCTGGTTTCCTTTTTTAGTAATGAAGCGGGTTACATCAGCGCGTGAACCGGTAAGGTTCGAAATCGACAAAATCAGTTGCTTTCACGTCAACGCTCACGCCTTTACCATTTTGGGTACTAAATAAAGCAGGTGCTATGCCAAAACGGGGGTTAGAAAATGTAATCCGGAATTCATCCTTATCCATATAATCAAGTCTGGCCGTTAAATCTGGATGATGTTGAAAATGGATCAGTAAGCTATTTTTCGATTTGCTTTCGGGGGCTACTTCTATCCTTATCGTTCCATAAAGTGGATTTCGGTAAGTTCCAGTATAAGCCGATAGCGGCATTGGGGGTTGATTATTTTTAGCGACTCTATTTTCTAGTTCTTTTATATCCTGGCTTTGCTTTTTATCCCGACGAAGGCTTCGTTCATAGAAGTAGGCATTCTTGTCCTCATAGGGCGCTTTTGCATAAGCATCCAGGATTTGAAAGCGTAGTGATTCATGAAAATTACTGTTATCCTGATTTATTAAAACGACGATTCCCAGTTTTCGGGATGGCACAAAGGTTACATTGGTATGAAAGCCAAAGGCTCCTCCAGCATGAGAATAGACGTCCATATGCTGATAGTCAAACAAGCCAATACCCAGACAATAAAATTCATAGGTAAAGGGCGCTATTGGGTGTTTTTTGTACGTAATAATTGTACTGGCCCGGCGGGTAGCCTCAAGAACGGAGTAGGGTAAGATACGTTTTCCTTCATAGCGACCCGAGTCCAGCTGCATGATTAACCACTTGCTGATATCGTTGACTGATGAGACCATTCCGCCGGCAGGCCCCAGATTGTCAAGATTGTCAAAGGCTACCTGCATTAGCTCCCCCCCACTTGTACAGCAGTTTGTATAGCCGTAAGCAATATTTTTCCGCTTGGCATAATTGGCCGTTAAGAGGTAAGTATTAGTCATTCCTAACGGTTTGAGTATAGTCTGGTCAACGTATGAATTCCAGGACTGCCCCGTCACCTTAGGAATGACTAACCCCGCTGTTACAAAGCCGGCATTGGAATAACTATAATCCTGTCGAAACTGGCCCGCTGGTTTTACTAATCGCAGATTCTTCATGACGTCCTGCATGGTATAATCTGAATTCCAGTAGACAAAATCTCCTTCGTACGATTTTACGCCAAGTCGGTTCGCCAGTAAATCACGAATGGTCGCCATTTTTGTGGCCAGCGTATCATACAAGGCAAAATCGGGCAGGTGTGTTAGTATCTTGTCGTCGAGGGATAATTTCTTTTGATCTGCTAAGCTGGCCAGGGCGGTAGCTGTAAAAAGCTTGGTATTGGAAGCCATGTAAAAGAGCGTATTGACATCAACCGAATCAGATTTACCAACCTGTCTGAGGCCGTACCCTTTGGCTACAATCACCTTACCGTTTTCAACGATGGCAATGGCCAACCCCGGAATTTTGCTCGCTGCCATATTCCGTTTAATGTACGTATCGAGGCTATCCGTAACAAAAGCAGGCGTTTGGCCGAAGATTTTGAGTTGATGGAGTAATAAAGCAAGAATCAGTCTGTAAGTTGTTTTATTCATGAGTTAAGTCAGTTTATGAGTAGAGAGGTTGTATTTGGTATGCCCTTATTAAGCGTATATACCCCCTGCAAGAGGGAAGGTAACTATTTGCGTGTTCCGTTTCCCTGCAAACGGTCCTGTTCAGTCTGGGAGCCAAAAGAGCGTTCCTCCACGCTTTTGGCTTTTAAATTTCCGAGACGGTAGGTGTAGGTCAGCAAAATCTGCTGGCTTTCGTATCGATGCGCAAAATCAATACGGTTGTTTAGGTAAACGCCATGATTTTTTATGATCGCTGAATGAAATATATCCGTAGCAGCCAGCTTAAGTGAACCTCGTTCCCCTACTGACCTTTGTACTCCGGCGTCAATATTCCATAGTGGATCGTATCGGAAATACCCGATGACGGCTCCGGTTCGACCAATGAAATTAAGATTTGCCGTAAAATACTTTGTTTTAAATGTATTAAAAAGCCTAAGAATGGCCGTTGATTGACCTGTATAGACATCAATATCATTGTAATTAGAATAATAGCGCGTGTTATGCGCCGTTACTGCGGCTTGCAGCTGCCAACCAGTTTTGATAGTAAATGGGTAAGAAAGCGTCATTGACCAGCGGCGCTCCCAGTCAAAGTTTATGTTCGTATTTAATGTAGTGGCCTGGATTGAATCAATTCGATAAACGACTTCAGTAATTCTGTTTTGCGTTTCATAGTGCAGTAGGGTTAAACTCAAGCGTTTCGGAGTTGTCAGCGTAGTTTGAACGGTTGTCGTGTACTGCGGGATTAACAGTGGATTGCCCGTATAAAGTGTTAGGGGATCGAAATAGAGGTAAGCAGGATTAAGTAAGTCAAAGGCCGGGCGGACGATACGACGATTCGCGGATACGCTTATACCATATTCGCTCTTACTTCGATAATTTAGAGATAAGGAGGGAAATAGGTTGGTATAATTTCGGGAAACGGCTTCGTTACTTGTTGAACGGCCATCATAGCTAGTGTGCTCAAGCCGTAATCCGGCTGAAACATTGACTTTCTTTACGCTGAACGACAGATTACTGTAAGCCGAGCTGGTGTTTTCCTGATAGTGAAACCCGTTGGCAAGTTTAGCTTTTACATCCAAAAAACCATCTGTAAGGGTATTTACAAACGGTTGATTATTCATTAAAATCGTGCTGTATTTTACGCCCGTTTCAAAACTGCCTTTTTTCATGAAGGAAGATTGATAGTCGATTTTAGCCGTTTTAATGGTGACCCGGTTTGGATAGTTTATATTAAATAATTCGGTAGACGGTACGTTATTTTCCCGCTCATTAAACAGAGCGGTAGATCGGTACTTGTCATCATAGCTGGCAATATCAATATCACCCGTCAGCAACCTGGTGCTGGTAAAGTTGGTACGAAAATTAAGGTTAGCCGCCAGATTCCACGTTTTTTGCTGCAATTGGTTCTGTGCATCGATATGCATCAGGGGCGCGTTTGGCGAGGAGAGCCGGTAATCGAGCGATGCTACCGGATTTTGCGTTTCGTTATTGTGGGATCCTTGAAGCACGCTGCCAATCACCGTATTTTTACTAACCGTCCAATCCAGGCTGGACCGTAGTAGTTGACCAAAGCAATCCACGTAATTAAACTGACTGCCCGATGAATAGCCATCCGCTCTATTGGCGTTAAACAGCGTCTGCTGCCGTTGCCAGCTGTAATAAGTTGGTTGATAATTCGGGGCAAAAAATAAAGCAGCTTGAAGCTTTTTGGTCTGTAAACCAAGGGAAAGTGATGCGTTACTTTTTACATAGCGGCCGGCTCCCCCGGTCACACTAAGTTCTCCCGTTAATCCTTCCTTGATCATATTCTTGGTTTGGATCAAGATAACACCAGCGCCAGCTGCGTCGTACTTTGCCGGTGGAGATGTCAATATTTCAATTTTTACTACGTTAGCCGCGGGTAACGTTTGAAGGTAAGCTATAATCTCGCTGGGTGTCGAATAGAGTTGCTTTCCATTTACATACAGCACTAATCCCGTTTTGCCGTCTAAGCTTATGGACTTGGAAATAGGGTCTATCGTCAGACGGGGAGCTGCTCCCAGCGCATCGAATGTGTTCCGACCGGCATAAGCGGGATTATCTTCCAGATTTAGGAGTATACGGTCTCCGTTTAACTCAAATAGTGGCTTTTTATCTTTGATGGTAACTTCACTTAGCGAAACAGACTTGGGTTGTAACGTTACATTCATCGGAACGGGGGCTACCGAATCGGACCTTATAAGGAGTTGCTGCAGGGGTAAAAAACTGATGTGTGAAATGATGAGCTGGAGCGTGTCCCGAGTGCTGTAACGAATACTAAAGGCCCCTCTCTCGTCTGAGAACGTTGCTTTAACCAGGCTGGAATCTTTTTTTAAAAGGGTCACTAACGCATTCGATACGAACTCACCCTGAATGCTTTTTAAAGTGCCATATAGTATCTTTACTGGCACAATAGTAGTATCCGTTGCATCTCCTGTTTTTTGTGCATTAACACGACAAACCGACACACTCATCAGCAGAATTAAGATGATGAGGTCTAATTGGCGTGTTCGGCTTAATTTAAAATTTATCATATTAATTTATGCTGCATTTCAACTTTAAAACTACTAAAAAATTGTTATTTTCGGATGGGCCTCAGGTTTATCTGCCCAGAAGAGCCTGGAACTGGCTGCGAATTGTCTGCCATATCATCTTCTGGGGTTACAATTTTTCAACATCCTTTTTTGCCTTTAAAAAACAGTTACAGCCCTCACCGGACGAGCCTGCATCGACAAACTTGTTTGTGTTTGTTGCCGGCGTCCACATGATTACTACGCTGTTAGCTTTTTACATAGTGGGTTATAGAGTTGTTCCGTCATTTATGAGGTCCTTGCTGGCTTTACGGTGGAAAAATGAAATTTTACTCGCCAATGTGGTCTATGTGGCAGGTTGCTGGTTTACCATGCTATGCCTGTTCAACGTTATAGATTACTGGTCATTTGACTACGCTTTTCATCATTTTACGCCCCCTCCTCCCTACGTAACGCGTGTATGGACGTTTTTGGAGAAGACGGGACCAATCGGCTGGCTGACAGAAATCGTCAAGGGCGAATTTTTTATTTATACGTTTGTTTCGGGCTTTAACGTGTCTTACGTGTTGTTACCGCTGTTGCTCCGTATCATTCGTTTATCCATCGCTTATGGCTATGATGGAATTTCAGCAACAGAAAAAAATAAGATGCTGATCGCGGACCAACTACAGGTATTGGAGGTCAATCAGCAATTGCTGGAAGATCAGTTCAAAACGCTCAAGGAGCAAATCAATCCTCATTTTCTGTTTAACGTCTTTAATAATATATACGCACAGATTCACTCAACCAATAAGCGTGCGGCTTCGTTACTAGGAAATTTATCGAAGTTAATGCGCTATACGCTCTACGAAACAAGTGATCTTTTTGTGCCCCTTTCAGGCGAGTTAACGTTTATTAGTAATTACATAGATATTGAAAAAACGCGTATTTTCTCACCAGAGCGCATAGAACTTACCATCGAAGGCAATCCAAGCAATTATTTAGTGCCCCCCCTGTTGTTGATCACCTTTATTGAAAATGCGTTTAAACACGGCATCGATAACAGCTATTCGGAAGGTTGGGTGCTCATTAAAATAAGCATTAACGAAAATAAGAATTGCCTTGAAGCGGAAGTAACAAATTACGTCGCCAGCGATGAGCCTGCGGATGGGTTGCCGGCAGTTAAACAACTACCTAAAGTAGGAGGGCTTGGTTTGAAGAATGCCAGAAAGCGTATGGATTATCTTTTTAAGGATAAATACACATTACTGGTTAGTGAGCCGCAAAATGAGTATCATCTTCAATTAAGTATCCCTTTAAACCGGGCTTAAGTATATGAACATCGTCCCTAAGATTAAATGTCTGATAGTAGAAAATGAGCCGTCTGCCCAGGAATTGATGCTGGATTTTGTTAAGTCAACGCCAAGCCTGACGCTGGTTGGTGTAGCGTCGAACGCTCAGGAAGCGAATCAGTTATGCGTGACAAAGAAGCCTGACTTACTGCTGCTTGACGTACAAATGCCCCGGTTTTCAGGTTTTGACTTACTGGAAATGCTGCCCAAGCCCGTTCCGCTGGTAATTATAACGACGGCCTATAAAAAGTACGAATATGCAATCAAAGGCATTAAATTCGCCGTTGTCGATTACCTAACCAAACCGTTTGATTACAAAGAGTTTTCGGATGCTGTTCAAAAGGTAGAGCTGCAGTTGGGTGTTAAACGATCCGATTTTGATGCCGGCATCCAGGAATCCCACATTGAGAAGTCTTCGCGGATTTTAACCGTCAAAGTGGATCGAGTTGATAAAGACATTCCCATTGAATCGATCATTTATTTAGAATCAGCCGATAATTACGTAAAAATTCACCTCCTGAATGCAGCCAAGAATAGCCTTATAACTAAAGTCACGATGAAGGAGCTTGCCTCCTTGCTTGGTAATACAGAGTTTGTGCAAATCAATCGTAGTTACGTAGTCAAAATCAACCAGGTTAAAAAAGTTACCTCAACTAGTGTCAGATTGGCTTCAGGTCATGACTTACCAATCGGTTCTAGTTACAAATCGTACATTAAAGATTTCTTTGCGTACCTGACTAGTTCGATTTGAACCTTAAATTCGCCAACTAACCAACTATTCTTCAAATTCGCCAACTTTTTAAGGTGTGCAGCATGATTTTTCTTCTACTTGCAATCAAAAAAAGCAAAGTGATTATGAAAAAAAGCCAAACTCAACCGGAAGTACGCTTCAGACTGATGAAGCGTCAGATTGCCAGCCGCCAAACCATGCGAAAAGGCGATGGGCGAATTATTTCAGGCTCAACGATTGTCAACACAATTGCCTGAGGACGCAAGGTCGTTGGCTGATAACAGAGGAATATGGGGTTTCAGGATGGTATAAATACTTTTCGTATGATTACCAGCAGATAGTTTAGTAACAAAATTTGAAATTTATTACTTTTACTACTGTTGAAACCTAATTCGTATTGATCCTATGGAAAAAGTAATGCCCTTTTCAGCTCAACAACTTCTTGGTAAAAAGAAGCTTAATTCAAGGATGACCCGCATTAAGGGCTGCAATAATCCAAAAGCAGTTGGCGGTAATTCAACGGGTAGTGTTAATACCTACGATTAAATTTGCTTAGCTTTTTTACCTACAAAAAATCCCGCTTAGTCCTCGATTAAGCGGGATTTTTTGTAGACCTTTTGCTACTCATGGACCCTGTATTTACTCACTTTGACTTTTTTTGCCTGCGGGTAGCTCAGAAGCCAATCACCTACCTACGCGAGAAGATTGATGAACTCCTGGCAACGTCACCAACGCCTGATAGCTACGTCCTGCTTGAGCCTATTTTGCAGCTACCCTGGGTTAAAGAAGCCTTATATTTGGCATCTCCTAACTTATACACCAGTTGGTTCTCAGCCCTGGAATCAGGTAAGCAACCGGGGCAGGCGGTAGCACAAGCCCTTTGGCGGTACGTATTTAGACTCTTCAGTCGATCAACGCCCTTTGGTTTATTTGCGGGTACTGCAGTGGGCACGCTCACTACTGAATCAGTGATCAGCTTTGGCCCGACCCCCTGGCAACCTTACAGCCGGCCGGATGCATCGGTTTTAATCGGTATTGTTCACGCTTTAGACTTGCAACCTCTACTTCGTCCCTACCTGACCTATCGACTCAACAATAGTGTTTATAAAGCGGTCGATTCTTTCAGGTACGCGGAGGCTGTTTACGATGGAGATGATACCAGGATCATTTTATCTTCCGTCGAAAGCAGTCCTCAATTGGAAGGCCTATTAACCAAGTTCTCACCAACCCGATTTGATACGTACGATCAACTCCTTAAACTGGCTCAAGGTGTTGAACTATCTTCCGATATTATCGATGCGTTGATCGAGGCCCAGGTATTGACTAGTAATTTACAGTTGGCTGTTACGGGGCGTAATCTGCATGAATCGCTTCTGGAGCAGTTGATTCCAATAGAGCACCTGGAACAGGTTGACCAGTGGACCGGGCAGCTTCAGGCAGCCCTTCAGCGGCTTACTCCGGCGCTGACTCTTCAAAACCTGTTCAGCGCTCAACATATGTTAGCTCAGCTAGCGATTCAAACGAATCCAGGCGCCACAGCGCCAAAATCATTGATTCAGACAGATCTTTATTTTAAACCAGCGATATTATCCTTGGATAAGTCACTGGTTCAATCGATTGCTCACCAGTTTAACGAGGTTCTTTCCTTAATTCAATCGACTACAAATCCACCTTTTCAACAATTTCAGTCTCAGTTTAAAGAACGGTACGGTCACCAAAGTGTAGCGTTGCTCGAAGTCCTGGATCCCGAGATTGGCATCGGATACAATTCTGACGAATTAGCCAAGTATCCTCTACTAACCGAACTGGCGCATGTTAACAAGAAATCGACTTTGGTAAGCACATTACCGGCTGATCTGGATGAATTCAGAAAAAGTCTGTATAAACGATATCTATTAGGGAAAAACCATGAACTACGCCTTACCGAGACGGATATAGATCGGCTTCGGGAACGTAAAGCCCAGTTGCCGTTACCACCCTGCTGGTTTGTACACGGTGAAATGTACCGGAGCAAGGAAAAAACCATCAAAGCTGCCGGAGCGGACCCATCGTCCAATTGGTCGTTTCTGGTCAATCCCAGTATAGGCAATAGCCCTTCTTCGCTCCTGGGCCGATTCTGTTTGGGAGATCCCGAACTCTCAGACCAGGTGCACCGTATGTGCGTCTGGGAACAGGCGCAGTTTCCGAACGATATACTGGCTGAATTTGTCCATTTACCGACTAAATCAACCAGTACGGGTAATTTAATTATTCGGCCAGTGCTTCGGCCTTACGAAATACCCTACCTTAACCCTTCCTCGGTGAATGGCCCGCATACCCTGTTGTTAGCGGATTTGTACGTAAGCGTAGGGGTTGATGATCAGGTTATTCTGACGCACAAACCGACCGGAAAGCGCGTACGTCCTCGCCATAGTACCGCCCATAACTCCCTACGCGGTGATGAAGTTTACCAGTTTATGGCTCACCTGCAGCAGGCAGAAAGTAACGTGCATTTCTGGAGTTGGGGGCATTTTGAACAGATGCCCTTTTTACCCAGACTAGTGTATAAAAATCTAATTATTGCTCCCGCTCAGTGGACGCTTGACCAGATTGCCTCCACGAAGGGTCAATCCGCTACTATTGATGATCTGCGAACGCTTTATAAATTACCTCGTTATGTTCTATTGATTGAGGGCGATAATAAACTGCTACTCGATCTGGAGTTTGTACCCGCTCAAACCATTATACTCGACGCATTACACAAACGAATTGTGCTTCTCTACGAATGGCTGGGTGATCAATTGGAACAGTGGGTAAGTGAGGGGAATAACCGGTATGAATCTGAATTTATTATTCCTTTTCGAACGGCAAATAGTCCTGTCAACTCTAGTAAATTACCCCAGCTTACGGCCATTAGACGCACTTACTTTCCTGGGCAGGAATGGTTCTATGTCAAAGTATACTGTCAGGAACTAGCCAGTGATGAAGTGCTTTTGAAAGCGATCTTGCCCTTTTGGGAACAGGTTCAACGGCAGGGTTGGAGTTCACAATTGTTTTTTATCCGCTATACCGATCCTGGGTACCATCTCCGGATTCGACTTTTATGTGATCCGGCTAAGACAGATGCGATCTTTAAGCTTCTCCCCGGCTGTCTTTCACCCTTTTTGGATTCTGGGCTAATTGAACGGTACCAGATTGATACTTACCAACGAGAACTTGAACGGTATAACCCGGATTTGATAACCTACAGCGAGGCCATTTTTGCGGCAGATAGTCAACTGATGTTCCAGTTTCTGCAGCAAACAGAACAACCCGATGAACTCGAACGCTACACGTTGGCGATGAGTAGTATCGATCAGTTGTACGCCGATTTTGGCCTGTCGATGGAACTTCGGGGATTTCTAAGCACTAAACTGCAACAGGCATTTTGGCAGGAACACGGCTCAGTCAAAGAAGTTAAACGTAAGCTTAATGATACCTACCGATCCTGGGAAGCTTCGCTGATTGAGGGGATGCGCGATTTGGCACCTCTGTTTCATACGCGGAGCGGCAGCATTCACAACCAGGTAACTTACGTTCAGACCTATTTTGAGAGTCAACCGGATCCTAATGCGCTGTGGGACTGGTTAATGCACCATAATCACATGAGTTTAACCCGAATATTTACGGGTCAAAACCGGCAGCATGAAATGGTGACCTATCATTTCTTAGCTCGGTATTATGCCGCTACGTTAGCGAAACAAAAATTGGTTTTTACGAAGTAATTCATTGCCATATTTAGTAGGTAATAATTTGGTAATCAATTCATTGCGGCCTGCACAAGTCATCTAAAATAGGCTAAAGATCAGCTTATTCAGTCTAGAACATTTGGCTTTTACCAGTATTTTGTACGTGACAGAATCAATTTCACCCCCGCAAAACCCCGTTTTGAACCGAAATTCACCCCCCGGCCAACTTTAATCGTAGTTGGCCCACTTTATTTCTCCTATTTCTTTTTTCATAGCAACTTAGGGCTGTAAAACTTACTTTCGGTAACCTATAAATGACCCGAGCCATGTTTCTTTATCCTTCCGTTAGCCCTAAAAGTGAATCACAGCTTCATGAACAATTTTTGACGTATCAGCGCCTGTCTTCTGTCATTGCTGATTCACAGCTGCAAGTTCTGTTTGAATACGCGCAAGAACGTCTGAATGGGTTACGACTAACAAATCGTTTGAGTTCGCTTCATGCCATCCTGCTTCGAAGCGGCTTGCAGATTTTTCGTATTGAGATGGAACTGGCCAGCCAGGATGATTCTGGCGAGGCTCTTCCTGGCTATGAATTAATCAATTTAGAATGTTGCGATGATTTAGTCCTGGAAACAATAGCGACTGAAATCAGTAGCGCTAAACACATTGTGAATCAATGTGGCCAGGAAAAACTACTGGCTAGCTACGAAGTCACAATACTACTTTGTGCTTTAGAATTACTAGGTGCTCAACTGGAAAAGTTCGGAAATGGTAGACTTGATAGCGTACAGGAACAATAAGAACTTAATTAATATTCCCTAGACTGAATATACCCGCGCACTACTAAAGCGCGGGTATATTTTTTGGTTTTACTGGCAAACAAGTTTACTAAAATTAGATAATGTAAGGAGTTAGCAGTTCAGGCCCATGGTGGCTGATTGCTTCACCGGATTCATTTTTTTTGCACCTTCTTACGCTTTTTCTCCGCCATTAGAAATTGGTATCGATCAAGAATGGTAGCCTGCTCGTTGTAGTGAATGGCTAACTCCAGTAGATCCGCTATCCGGTTTCGTACTGAGGCCAATAAACAGGCCTCAGCTGGCGTGGGCATCACTACGGGCCAACCTTTTTCGTAAAGCAGATGACCAGGTATTGCCGCCTCGATTCGTTGACGCTCTCGACTTTTCCGTTTTGCTTCAACCAAACCAGCCCTTTGAGGCTCCGTTAGCCAGGCGGGTTTAATATCTGCAAGCCAGTGCCCCTCTCTAAAACTGAATGACGATTCAATTTCTAAATCTACCAGTAACGAGTAAGCTACCCGATTACCGGTATACGTTGCTGCGTTGAGAAGATCCGTCTGACTCGCCAGAATACAGAAAGCGCAGGAAACCCGGCTCATACTATACTCCGTGTATGCCTCATGGATTGGGAGATTATAGCGATGATGCAGGGCCCAGACGTCCGAATGCTTCCACTCAATTATTGGATTCCAATTCATTCCAGCGGTGGGCGGACTATTACGAGGGGTACGGCTTAAATCATTACTCCAGGAGGCAACCGGTTTCTTTTGTCGCTCTCTCGACTCCTGACGGCGTATACCCGTTACGGATAAGATGGTCTGACCCGGAAAACGCGTGGTTAAGTATTGACTGATTATTGATGTTTTAAGCTCACTTGTACAAAATCGCATTCCGGAAGTTGACCAGGGTAGTAGCACCTTCACTAAGTCAAGATTCGCATACCGGAGTGTATTATCCTGCCAACGTTTTTGCCAGCGATTAACCATATCACCCTGTTTCCATTGAACAACCACTAACTCCAAGCCCAGTTGCTGAGCCAGCCTTTCACAGATTTGGATTGACTGTTCCCATTCCACGCGGCCTAAATCCGAATGAATTAACAGCCGGGGGCCCTTGTGTCCCATCTGATCCAGATACTGAACTGTTGCAAGTGCGGCCGCCCCTGAATCCTTTCCTCCGCTTACGCCAATGGCAACGGGTGCATCCTGAGTAATCAGCCCTCTAACCTCGTCAGTGCAGGCAATACCAGGAAAGCCATATCCCGATATATCACCACCTTTTGGACCGATTTGGGATGAAGAAAACTCAAAATTTTCAAATAGCTGGGTCTGACCTGTACTAGGTAATTTAGCTTTCATAAGTGGGCTTGCTACTTGTATCAATTTACGCATAACCCCCCGAATTTCCTGGCTTTAGCTGCTGTTAATGAGCACTATAGTCCCCGTCCTTCCCCCTTTATCGCTTTGAATGTGTTGGTGGTGTTTAGTGCCTGTTACGTGCCGTGTGGGTGCTGAGTTTTCCGCTATGCGTTCGGGCAAGCCTAATTAGTTCAGCTACCTGGCCCGTTACGGATAAGGAGTTTTATCTACAAATCCCAGGGTAGTCAATAGATTCGTCACTTGGTTTTTTGCCTTTTTAGCGGATAATTCACGACCCGCCTTTAAGAAAGCTGTAGCAGGAATAGAGCGTATTTTAGAACTTAAATTCTGGAGGTGCAATCTGTTAGTGAACTTAAGAAGGTGTCAGGGGAAGTTATCACTTACTCTATTATTTGCTGACTGTGCTGGCCTCTTCAAAAAGCCGCATCGCCATTAAGCCCGTCCCCACGGCTCCACCTGCCCGTAACGCGGCTGCGATAAAGACCGTTTCGGCTATTTCCTCGCGGCTAGCGCCCGCCTGTACAGCGTTGTTAATATGAGATTCAATACAGTAGGCGCATTGAGTGGTCAGAGCAACAGCCACCGACATAAGCTCCCGATACTTGATCGGAATGACGCCATCGGTTCGCTCGGCGGTATGCTTCAGGTTCATGAAGGCAGCGGCCTCTTTAGGAGCTGCATTTAGTAGCGTGTTGGTATAGGCACGGTCTTTGGGTGTCTGATATTCAGTCATTATGGTTGATAAAATGGGTTAAGATAGGCGGCACCCTGACGTAAGGGAGATGAGCGCTTTTGTTACTCTTTAAATGACTGACTTAAGGAGTGATTTGTGAGACGATTGTCTTTCTAATAACTGTCAACTATGGGTAGTAGCATACGATACGGCCATTCCTGATCATCGCTCGCTGATTGTAGAGATAGTGGTTATTACAAAAGATCTTCACAGCGGCATTATTTGTACTCTTTTTGTTCACAAGCATACGACCGTATGCTTGTGAACAAAACATCATAAAAAAAACCGGATCACGATTGTTCCGGGCGCTGGAAATGGACTTTGATCGTGTGAACTTCCAAAAAGTCGGGGTACAACACAAATAGCTTTTGCCCTGTCAGTTGCCGAATCAAATGCCCGCTGATCGTTTCGTCGTTGGAATGAACTCGAACCCGGCAAATGCGTAAATCTTCGCTGATTTGAAACTGTACCATCACAATGCCCAGAACTCGCCGTTTTTCGCAATCAGGCGGTGTTATCATTCGGGCAAGCTGCTCACCAATGCCAGGCTGGGTTTTCATAGTCCAATCATCACCCTGGGCGGGGCAATGATTGGGGAAAAGCATGGTTATCAGAATCAGGATGGTTTTCATCGCTCATCAGCGGGCTATGCGTAGTGCCTCGGCGTAAGCATCTGGTAATTCGCATTGCTCAACGGCCTGGGCCGCTTTCTCCACGTCGTAGGCAACGCGCACGAATTCCACGGCGACCCCTTCGCGCGAACCTGGCCGCGCCGTTTCATCAATGGTTAACAGCACATAACCGGCCCTCGGATCACCGTCCTTGGGTTTACCCACTGAACCGATATTGATGGCATGGCGGAAATAAGTCTCTTCCCCCTCCGGCTCTGCACTGACCACTTTGTGAAAGGGTTTGTGCGTATGGCCGAAGCACATCACATCGGCTCCCGCTCCCTCGATCACCCGGCCCAAACTGCGGTCGCCCCGATCCTCGAAAAGATATTCATTCACGCGCCGGGGGCTACCATGCACCAGCAGCAACGTGAACGGGGGTTGTTGCTGCCAAAGGTGTTCAGGGTCGTTGCCTAGCTCAAATTCAAGCCGAATATGGGTTGGGAGCGTACGTAGATACTGCCGTTCGTCGTTGCCTACATGAGCATTGGTGTAGGCAATGGACACTTTACCATTGGCCTTTTCCTGCTCCTCTTTGTAGGCGCATCCGCAATCGTCGGAGCTGCGACCGATGCCATAATCATAATTCCCGGCAATCGTCGGAATGCCCCGTTTGCGAATAGTGCGGATCACTTCGTTCGGCCAGATGTTGTAACCGACCAGATCCCCCAAACAATACACCGCGTCAGGCTGGCGGGTGTCGATGTCGGCCAATACTGCATCGAGCGCGGGCAGATTGGCGTGAATGTCTGAAAACAGGGCAATTTTCATGCAGGTTTTTGAAAGGCTTTTGTGTAGTGGTGGGCAAACTTCTTTTCTTGTTTCAGCGCAAAATTGACCATCAGAATCAGCACCGGCACTTCGATCAGGGGGCCAACCACGGCGGCAAAGGCGGCCCCGGAGTTGATGCCGAATACGGCGATGGCCACCGCAATTCCCAGCTCGAAGTTGTTGCCCGCAGCGGTGAAAGCCAGCGAGGTCGATTTGGCGTAGTTGGTACCGGCGCGTTTGGCCAGATAAAAGGCCGAGAAGAACATGATGACGAAGTATACCGTCAGGGGCAGGGCGATGCGAAGCACGTCGAACGGGATCGAGACGATCAACCGGCCCTTCAGACTGAACATGACCACATTGGTGAACAGCAGCGCGATCAGAGTAATCGGACTAACGGCCGGTAGAAACGTTTTCTCGTACCAGTCGACGGACTTTAGCCGGGTCAGCACGATGCGCGACAGGATACCGGCCAGAAATGGCAGTCCCAGATAAATGAATACACTTTGAGCGACCTCCCCGATGGTGATATTAACCGTGTAGCCCTGCAACCCGAACAGTGGAGGAAGTACCGTGATGAATACGTAGGCATAGACTGAATAAAACAGCACCTGAAATACGCTGTTGAAGGCGACTAGGCCAGCCGCATACAGGCGGTCACCGCCCGCCAGATCATTCCAGACAATGACCATCGCAATGCAGCGGGCAATGCCGATCATAATCAGCCCCGTCATGTATTCGGGCTTGTCGGGCAAAAAGATGACCGCCAGGCCGAACATGAGCAGCGGACCGATCACCCAGTTCTGAAGCAGGGACAAGCCCAGAATTTTAGGATTGCTGAACACCTTAGGCAGTTCCCCAAAGCGGACTTTGGCTAAGGGTGGATACATCATCAGAATCAGCCCGATAGCCAGCGGCACGTTCGTCGTACCGACGTTGAATTGGTTGATAAACCCTTCGGTCTGGGGAAACCCGTAGCCGATGGCGACACCGATGGCCATGGCTAAGAAAATCCACAGGGTTAAAAAACGGTCTAAAAACGAGAGCCGGGGTTTTTGGGTAAGCGTTGGAGTACTGAGCATAAGAAGTTAGTCGTGAGTAATTAAAGCAGGCGTGAGTTGATTGAGATACGTGTTAATTTCGTCAGCCGTCGCGCGGGCCGACCGACCAACGCCGATCAGGGTGGCCGAGGCAAAGCCCGTCCAGGCACCATAGCCGACCAGCCATAAACCCGGCGATTGAGTGGCTTTCGTACCTTCAGTGGCGATTCGCCCCTGTGCGTCCAAGATGCCCAGCGGTCGTAAATAATCCGTCGCGGGGCGGAAACCGGTACACCAGATAATTGCATCGAAGGCCTCGCTTCGGCCATCGGCCCATTGAATACCCGTTTGGGTAAGTCGCGTGAAGGGACGAACACTGTGCAGCACGCCCCGGCTCCGGGCTTCCCGTACCGGGGGAACCATCACAATGTCGCCCAGATTACCCGTGGGGGCTGGGGTTTCGCCGGTCTGCAACGTCTGGTACCGCTCACTCGCCCGGCTGAACAATACCCGTCCGTCAACGTCATCGGGCAGGAACGTTGGCTCGGTGAGCGTCACCCAAACGGTTTGGGCTACCCGCGAGACCTCAGCCAAAAGCTGCGCCCCCGAATTCCCTCCGCCAACGATCAACACCCGCTGGCCAGCGAACCCATCCGGCGACCGGTAGTTTACCGAGTGAAGTTGTAAACCGGTGTAGTCAGTCAGGCCCGGATAGGACGGAATAACCGGATGGCTGGCGGTTCCGGTGGTACTGACCACGGCGTTCGTCTGCCAGGTTCCCTGATCCGTTTTAATCTTGTAACCGTTCCCGCTGGCCGATACCCGCTCGACCAGTACCGGTCGCTGAATGGGTAATTTGTAGCGAGCTTCATACGCGGCCAGGTAATCGACCACTTGCTGCCTGCCGGGAAATTCACCACTGTCATTACTACCCGTAGGACGGGGCATTGGCCAACCGGGTAATGAAGAGGCTTCGGCCGGGGAGAAGAGCCGCAGCGAGTCCCAGCCCTGATTCCAGGCTCCCCCCGGCGCGGGTCCGGCATCTAAAATGACGAAGGAACGCCCCGTCCGGCGCAGGAAATAGCCCACCGCCAGGCCGCTTTGTCCCCCGCCGATAACGACAATGTCTATTTCTTTACTGGAGGGTTGATTCATCGCTGTCAGGATTAATAGGCGCGTCGGAGCCGGTTGGCAAACTCATCGGGCAATTGGCTCTTTTCGATGGCTTGTGCCGTCCGCTCGATATCGTAGCTTACCCGGATCATGGTTACGTGTGGTTCGCCCCCGGTCCACTCCATCAGCACGTAGCCCGCCCGTGGATCACCGTCTTTGGGCTTACCGACCGAACCGGTATTGATGGCGTGGCGATAGGTTGGCTTTTCTGGGTTGTGGCCCGGTAGCTGTCGATGATACGGTAGATGCGAATGACCGAACAGCAGGATGTCCGCGCGGGCCTTCTCCATGACGGATAGCATATCGGTCTCGGTTCGGTCTTCGAGCAAGTATTCGTTCAGGCTGGTCGGGCTGCCATGCACCATCAGCAGATCACTCCGCCCATCGGCGGTATCAAACTCCAGACGAATGTGCCGGGGTAGGCTACCTAAAAAGGCCCGTTCCTCATTTCCCAACAAGGCATGGGTGAAGGCCAGTGACTGTGCCCCCGCCCACTTTTTATGGTCAGGCGGAACGGTCGGCAGGATCTGCCCCTCGGTGAGTTGGCTCAGGGTATAATCATGGTTGCCCATCAGCGTTGGAATCCGGTGCTGTCGAATGAGTTGGACAACTTCGTTGGGCCAGGGGGCGTAGCTAACCAGATCGCCCAAGCAATACACCGCATCCGGCCGTTGTCGGTCGAGATCGGCTAGTACTGCTTCCAGCGCGGGTAGGTTGGCGTGAATATCGCTGATAAAGGCAAGGCGCATAAATTGAAAAGGATCAGTAACGGACTATCAGACCAATGGACGGATTTAGCAACATTCGGATGATTCGGGCGGGCGATGCAGACCGGCGAAGAGGTGATTAAACTCTCCAATCATCAGATCAAATACTTCCCAGTTGATGCAGTAGCAGGATTTGGCCCCGTCGATTTCGCCTTTAATGAGGTCGGCCTTCTTAAGTTCTTTCAGGTGTTGGGATACCGTCGCCTGCGCTAAGGGTAACACATCGACCAATTCCCCGCAGACGCAGGTGCTCCGCTCAGCCAGGGTTTTCAGGATGGCGACGCGGGCGGGGTGGGCGAGGGCTTTGGCGAAGTCGGCTAAGGAGACTTCGGCCGTATCAAATGCTTCCTTCTTATTGGTGGCCATGTGTTTGATTGTATATCGCAAATATACGATTAATTAAGAATACACCAACCGAATTGATATTTAATCGTATATTTACGATGATAATTGACTTTACACGCTGATCATCTACCCAAAAAGGACTCTATTATGAGGTTTTTCAACATAGCTCTTTCTCTCCTTCTCATGGCAACGACCATCAGCTTGGGTAACGACCCCATCAAAAAAGGCGTTTTGAATGACGCTTTAGTCACATACATCAACGCTCTCAAACCTGATTTTGCTAAAATCCCGGATGATCGCAAAGCTCAATTGGATAAAATTACTGCGTTCATTCAGCAGCAGGTAAACACCGGTGAACCCGTGCAGCTCACTTATATCTGCACCCACAATTCCCGGCGCAGCCACTTTGGGCAAATCTGGGCGGCTACGGCTGCGGTTTATTATGGCGTTCCAAATGTGAAGACTTTCTCAGGTGGGACGGAAGTGAGCGCCTTTAATGAACGGGCGGTAGCGGCCTGTTCAAGGGCTGGTTTCGTCATCAAAAAAGTATCGGAGGGTCCTAATGCGTTATACGAGGTGCAGTATGCGTCCGATACCGAACCCATCAAGGCCTTTTCCAAAAAGTACGACGATGCCACCAATCCTCAGCGCGATTTTTGTGCGGTCATGACGTGCTCACAAGCCGATGCAGCATGCCCAATCGTTAGGGGTGCTACCACACGGGTAGCCACGCCTTATGACGACCCCAAAGCATTCGATGGTAAACCCGAGGAAACCGCGAAATACGACGAGCGGTGTAAGCAAATTGCCACAGAAACCCTCTACGTTTTCTCAAAGGTGAAGATCAAAGCCTAACACACACGTGCCTTCAGCCAACGACCAGGCTCCGGCGCTCAAGCAGTAGCACATCCCGCCAAACACCATTGTGCTGCCCCAGTTTTTCCCGGTATCCGATAGTCCGAAATCCGTGTCGGTGGTGCAGGGCGACACTGGCAGTGTTCTCGGTGAAAATACCAGCCTGTAACGTCCAGAATCCAAGGGTCTCACTGTCGGTAATCAGCCGGTCAAGGAGCTGGCCACCAATGCCCTGCCCCCGCGCCGTAGCGCCGACGTAAACACTCACCTCGGCCACGCCCCCATAGACGCAGCGGCCCGATACGGCTGATAACAGCGCGTACCCAATGACCGCGCCGTTCTGCTCGGCCACGAGTTGCGGAGCGGGCAAGTATTTAATGGCCATCTCGTCTGGGGGCGGGGCCTGTGTCTCAAACGTAGCCTGACCGGTGTCGATGCCTTGCTGGTAGATTAAGACTAATGCGGGCCAGTCTTCCGGCCGAGCGGTGCGTATCGTCATAGCGGGATTTGTTTATCGATTGGCTAAGGACCGTTTGGCCGCAATTTCGGCTTTCGCTTTGGCCAGATCCGCCTGAAAACTGGGCTGCTTCAGGAGTTCATTCACAAACCGACGAGCCCATCCCCGCGACACTTCCGAATCACTCGGATAGTGTACACTAATCACCTCACGGGAATACGCCATCTCAGCCGCCATCCTAACGAACTCCGAAGTCAGGTCAGGAGCTAGTTCGCTCATCACGTAGGCGTTGGCGTAGGAAGCCGCTGAATGACCGCTGGGATACGCCGGGTGACCGGGCCGCTCGACGGGCTGTAACCTAGGTTCAAGGGCGTAGGGACGGGGGCGCAGGTAGCGGTATTTGAGCGTAAAAAAGTAATAGGTCGCATCCTGGTAAACGCCGGACAGCAACGCGGCCGTCAGGGGCACATTCTGATACGTATACCAATCGCCGAGGGGACTACCCACATGACACAGGCTGGTCCAGTTTCGGATGTAATCGGGATCGTATGGATTACTGACCGTGGGACTATGGTAGATAGCGGCTAATTTGGTGTAGTGTTCAACCTCGGCGGGTGTTCGATTCGCCTGTAGGTCGAGCAGGTAATCCAGTTCGGCGTGGGTCTGATCTGATGAATTGGCGGGTGGAGCTGGTACGGTCAGCAACGTGGGTACGTCGGCGGGTAGGTAAACACCTCGCAGCCGGGTACTCACAAAAGAACCCTTACTGGCATCCTTGAGCAAAAAGTGAACCGTGTCCATACTGGCCCGCGCGGGATTAACCCGCCGATCAATCCCGGCCAGCCGCTGGTACTGGCCCGATATGGGAACGGTAGGTCTGGTCTGGGCCGAAGCCGTAGTAAATAATCGCGCCAGCGCGAGAAACAACAGTAGACGGTAGTTCATAGTTATGATAAGGTAGTGAGGTGATAAAATCAATGATCATTCACCGGCAAAATAATAATACCCTGCCGGTGATAATGAATGCCTTAGCAACAACCACCGCCCGGCTGACAGACAGAACCAGAAGCGGGCATCACATCGATCAGTTGAACCGGTATCCTTACCGTACCCGTCACAACCGGTTTTTCGGCGTAGGCGGTAATGCTGACAATCCCGGTACCCGAGGCTCTGAATGCCGCTATCTCGTCAGTCGTCAGGTAGGCCATCAAGAGTTCATCAGGCAAGAAGATAGTCTTCTCCTTTTGCAGGGTCATGTTCGTAAATCCAGCGGTCTCGATGAGTTGCAGATAATCCGCTTTCTGAATAGCACCGGACACACAGCCCGCGTACATATTGGCGGCCTGGCGGAGGTTGTCAGGTAATTCACCGACTAATACGATGTCGGAAATGCTGAAGTGGCCACCGGCTTTCAGTACCCGGAATATCTCCGCAAACACGGCCGCTTTGTTGGGTACCAGATTGAGGACGCAGTTGCTCACCACCACATCGGCCATCTGGCTGCTTACCGGCATCTGCTCAATGTCGCCGGACCGGAATTCAACGTTGTTGAACCCTAATGCATCCGCGTTCTGGCGGGCCCGGCTAATCATGGCATCGGTGAAGTCTATCCCAATCACCTTACCTGCCGGGCCGGTTTCCTGCCGGGCGACAAAGCAATCGTTTCCGGCTCCCGACCCCAGGTCGATCACGGTGTCGCCGGGTTTGATACGAGCAAACTGTGTGGGAAGGCCACACCCTAAGCCCAGATCCGCATCAGCGACGTACCCGGCCAGTTGGGTATAATCATCGGCCATGATGCCGTGTCCGGCCACGCTGGGTCCGGCTCCGCAGCAGGAGGCCGCATTGTATTCCCGCGTCTGAGTAGCGATTGTGCCATAAGCTTCCTGCACGACGTTCTTGAGTGCGTTATCGCTCGCTTGTTGATCGGTTGTCATCTTGTTTATTGGTTTATTGTGATATTACGATTTGATAGGTCAAAAAATAAGTGCTCGTCAGCAGCAGGCCTTAACTAATAACAGGTCGAACACCCCCCCGAACGCTTGCCGGGCTTCTTCCCAGACAGGTTCGTTGATGCAGTAACACACGCGGGGCGGATCAATATCGCCCTGGATAATACCAATGCGCTTGAGTTCTTTCAGGTGCTGAGAGACGGTAGCCTGCGCCAGCGGTAATTCATCTACCAAATCACCACAAATGCAGGCCTTTTTCTGGGCCAGCAGTTGCAGGATGGCCACTCGTGCCGGATGAGCGAAGGCCTTCGCGAGTTCAGCGACCCGGTTTTGTTCCGCCGTAAATACTTCAGTTTTGGTCACTCCCATGCGTCAAAGGTAAGCGATTCTATCTATATCGCAATATTGCGATGAATAATTTTTGTCTTTTCGTCAATCACTTTGGGGAAGGGAACGAGAAGGGGGTTAGCCGATTTGGTTTACGACTTCTCCAACTGGTACCGGGAGAACAAGCCCTGGTAACGCACATCGCTTTCCCACCAGATACAGATGAAGCTATCCGGGTCTTCGATCCACTGATTTGAATGTAACCATCCGGCGTGACGAATGTCCTGTGTAGCGTACTCAACGACAATCATCGGCGGACTACCGGTCCGCAGTTGGACGACATCGCCCAGATCCAGTGCTGCCATGTCTACGAATAATTAAGATTCGGATGCCATGCTAATGGGAAGCTAAAGTAGTCAAATACAGTACGTCTTCAAGTGCCTGAACCTTAATCTTATCGAACGGAATAGGAGATGCGAAACAGGAGATTCAGGCAGTACACTACTACTTGGGCAAGTAAAGAGTCAAATTGGCACAGATAAGAGATTCATGGTCAAATTTGTTATCTAACCAAGCGTCTATTTCAGCACACCTTTCTTGTGTTAAGTTACATGATCCACCTTTTGATCATATGCGGCACACTGCATTGGTCGGAATTTTGCCGCAGTGGCCCGCGACGGCCCACCGTTTCCAACTTCTTTGCTTGGTCATGCCCAATATTACGTAGCGAATAACCGGTAAGAAACCGTTACTTAAAACGCCCGTTTTAGGTGATGTAGATGATTATTGTCTTCGAAAGGACAATCTAAATAATATGAAGTCTCAAAATGTTATCTCACTAATCAAAATCGAAATCTCACATTTTAGCTGAGTTTGTGAGACTGATTTTTCCCCAAATGACGAATTTGGTCCGTATTTTAGATTTACCCTATAACTTAAGATACCCCGCTTTGCCTGATGAGTATTGTCAACGGCGGGTAGATGTTTATCTTCATTCACAGCTAAAAAGGGGAAAGGAATTAATAACGACTCATCACGCAGTGGCCGTGGGAGAAACGGTACGATTCAAGTTCTTCTAACGACCAGTCGTTATACGTAGTCAAGGCTTTTTGTAGAAACTCCGTCAGGGTAAGTTTTCCTTTCACGCCCAAATTTGTTTTTTTATCCTTGAACTTATCCAGTTTCGCTTGCTCTCGCTCAACCCAGTAAGACCAGGTAGAAGGGAACGCTCTGTATAAATAGACGATCTCAGCGGGACTTTGAAACGGGCACATCATACAGTTTGATGGGATGGGGACCTGATGGCCATAATTGGCAATTAATTGTTGACAGGCTGCCCGGTTCAACCCTAAGTGGACCAGTGGGTATTCATGACGAACGCAAACCTGCCGCCATACTGGAATACTATCCGTTTTTTGGGATTGCTGTTCAAATACGGGTAGTGTCTCGCCGATGACAACCGGTTTTTGAACGATTGCCTTTTCAATTCGTTTTTCTTCGCCGGCCGCGAATCCAATCCAGCTTACCAATTTCCCGTATTATGTGGAATAAGAGATTGCTATCATTAATACATATATTTCTACTCTTATTATCTATTGAACAGTGCAATTTCAAATACGGAAAAAGACAACGTAGGGAGTGCGTGCCATTTAAGATAATAGATCAACTTAGGCTGATTTTGATTGACAAGAATCAATATTGATTATATTAGATACCTGTACTTAGTCGGTTTTTGTTTCCTCAGACGAGAGAGCTCTGTGCTGATTGATAACTGGTAAGGGACTTAAACTAGTCGATTTAATAGGTCGCTGGCCGTCAGGCATGGGTACATCCACTAAGCGGTGCAATAGTGCATCCATGGCCCCAACTGTATCTTCGACGGCGGCCCGTTCATCCTCTAGTAGAGGAATCATCTGCAGCATTCGTTGCAAATAGGCTTTGCCCTCCAACAACGGACCCTTGGACGAGGTCTTGGGGCGATAGAACGAGCATTTGGCGCAGGCCATACGGTGGGGACATTGATCGAAGAAATCATACGTACAGTAACCATGGCCTAAATCATAGTACTTCCAAGGCTCCCCGTTGGCAGCCGCTCCGCTTTGAATGGCATCTTGATCCAGCAACACTTCGATCATCCTCACGTTCCGATCAAAGTATCCAGCATCCCGGTAAGCTTTGGTCAATTTCGTCGGCGTAATCTTTGCGTATTGTTGGGTAGAGTCCGGCGAGTGGTGACCTAACCAGGCCTGCAACTCAAACAAACTCATTGGCTCACGGGCGTTATAAAGTTGGGTGGCGATGGTCGAGCGAGCTCGGTGAGAGGTAATGGGACCGCGAGCATCTTTTTCTGGCACACCGGCTTTCCGGCAGAGCATGGGAATAAGAGTAGTATTAAGGTACGTATTGCCAATTCGCTTCCCTCGGTAAATAAACAGGAACTGAACACTCTCCCCCGTTTTAGTGTCCCAACTGTCCAATGCATTAGGCCGAACTTGCTCCCAGGTATTGATCGCTTCGCCCATCAAACTGTCCACCGGCTTGACAAACGACCGACCGGTCTTGTTAACAGGTACCTCCAAAAGGCATATCGGTCTATTATTGGTTGAACTGTTAACCGAAGAAGGGTCTGGCGCTTGCCATCGGACACAGCCTACTCGCAAGCGCTTAATCTCGTCAGAACGTAGGCCACCAAACAACCAAGTTAGAGTAATTGCCCGAACCAGTTCAAATGGGTACCAGGGTTGCGGTTGCGGTTGAAGAACCCGTTGTGCCTTGGCGGGATGGCCTTTGGGCAAAACCTGGTGCAGACAAAGGGGCAGGTCAGCCTGCGTCAAGGTGAGACCAGCGCTCATCAGTTTGGCCCATATGTCATCGGCTATCACCCGTGGGTTAGGACCCCGTTGGGCTTTTAGTGAGCGAGGGGTGATGATACTCCGTTGGGGGTCAAAGCGAACCGGTATCCACCCCCACCGTTGACAGTCAAAAAAGAAGGTGCGTACGGTAGCGATATAAGTGCACTTGGTGTTGGTCATGAGGGGCTTGCCCGCTAAAGGATGGGGAGCAGCCTCTGGATGGTTCCACTCACCGACAACCATTCGATCAACTGCCACCACCCATTGAGCGGCCAGATCCCGTGACCACTGCTCAGGAGAAGTAATCTGGGGGTGTTGGGCCATTAACCAGCGCCCGACCTTGATCAAGACAACAACCTTAGCGTCCCGGCACTGAGGAACGACCGTCGAGGCCGCTCGCCATCGTTCACACCAGCTTACCCACTCGGTTGAAACGGCATCGTTAACTCCGGCGCGGGGACGACAACCCATTGGAGTTAGTTCTAAGGGTTGGGTCAGAACACCTAATTGGTATAACGCCCGGGAAAGTGGAACACAGGACCGACGGGGGGAAGGGTCCATCTCCTGCCGTACTCGCCTCAACAAATCTGTGGATAGGTCACCCAGATCGGTACTGCGAGCTAATAGCATTGAGTAGGCTAAAACGATAGGCATGCTATTCTCAATCAATGATTGGCCCATACCCATCTGCTTCATCTTGGTGGCTACTCTTTGGGTGGCCGCCTGGACTGGCTCGGTGCCGAACACCCGCTTAGCAAAAAAAATCTGTTCTAAAAATCCGTACTGGGAAAAGGCGCTAAAATTGCCGGGTAAATAGGCACACGCCAGCAACAGCAGACGTCCTGAACTCCCATTACTACGAAGGCCGTACCTTTGACTAAACTTGGTTCCGCTGGTGCTCAGGATCTGGCACCATTCCCCTTCCAGCCAAGTCCACCAAGGCGTCTGACGTTGGTGCATCTCGGTCATTAAGGTGTTCAGGGCGAGTTGATACTCATCCTGACACCCCCCGACTCGGGAATGTATCAGGTTAAAAGGAGCAACCAGACGCCCCAAGTGCTGCTTCTGGCATTCAGCCATACACCCATACCGGTGTGCCTGACGATACATCTTCCGTTGCACTAAGGCGGCTTGTTCCTCTTCGGTCAGGACAGGAGTTAGATGACTAGGTGGTATCAAGTCCAGCCAGTTGGTTGGTGGAAAAGCTTTCATAGGGTCAGTTGGGGTCAATCGTAGACGTAATCCCGTGTAACAATGCCAAGCGTTGAACATGGATCGAGTTCATACTCCGCTGAAAGCGGTCAGCTAAGTCTCGACCGCTGAGGTGAATGTAAATCAGGGTCGTATCGGTATGCCGGTGACCCGCGAATTGAGCAATTTCGTGGATGTCCCAACCGGCCCGCGCTAAGTCGGTTAAGCATAGATGGCGTAGTGTATGGGAAGTGAATCGGAGCAGCTCGGCTTTTCGGGCGATAGTCTGAACCGCTTTCGACCAGGTCCAGATGCTGATAGGCATACTTCGATTGCGCCGTGACTCAGACAAAAACAGGGGACCACGGTTCCGACTTAGACTCTGACGTTGTCGTAAATAGGCCATGTAGAGCTCACCTGTTGCGACCGAATAGGGTACTACTCGGCTGCGTCGGCCTTTGGTCGCTTCGGCACGTAGCGTTATGAGCCGTCGAGAGGGGTCAATGTCGCCGGTTTGCAGAGAGCACACTTCCTCACGACGCAGGCCAGCATCGTAGGAGAGGGCAAACATTAACCGATTACGCAGGGTCTCGGTCTTTAGGTATGTCATTAACTGGTTCCAATCCTCATCAGAAGGAATCCAGGGCAGCTTCTGATAGTGGGGAATCAAACCCCGATCCCGATAGCCTGCGAAGCCCTTGTAGGGCGTGTACACCCCCCGTCGCACTGGGTTATCCTGAGTACGAATCCCCTCCTCGACCAAAAAATCATAGAACAAGCGAACGGTCACCAGCCGCTGCTGCATGGTGGCATTGGCTAACCCCACTTGACGCTCGGCCGTTGGACGAGCTAAGGGTTGATTCGCTAAGTGATGGACGTAGTGGGCAATATGTTCCCGAGTCGCAGTCTCGATGACCATGCTTTGCTGCAGACAAAACCGTAGGTAGTCAACCAGGTTTCGGCCATAGGCATCAATAGTAGCATTGGCCAAGCCTAAGTTGATCTGGATCGAGAACCAGTGTTCGGCCGCCGGCAAGGCATATAACAGGGGAAAACGCTGAATCCAATTCGTGTCCATAGCCAACCATCGGAAAAAGTTGTTAAAGCCTGGAGGTAACGTGGCTTAAAATAAAATGGATCTGAAGATGATCCCAGACGGTGTAGGTAGTTAGCGAAGTTGGAAAAAATCAGATCGAAAAGCAAGGGAATAAATCTGTTTTTTCTTATTCCACATAACTGTTAATGAGCTTTGTACTCATAATACACTTTGTGCCCAATCGCTTTAAAGCCGTAGGCCTGGCGTAGCCAGTCACCTAAAAACCGGTAACAGACTTGGACCTTCAACTGATCGGTACAGGACTTTTGAAAGCCTACACCCATGATAGTATTATTTTTTCCCATCTGGTGCATCAGGCTTTGCCAGGTACGGCCATGATACCCCATATCCGCGCTTATAAGGTAAAATTCAATGCCGACTTGTTGACACCAGTGCTGCAAGCTGGCTACGTACGCCATTGTTTTGGGAAACTCGTTACCGGTATCCGCCATGATACAAACAAAGTGGCCTTGAACAAACTGGCGACTAAACGCAACATCATAATAATACTTCAGTAAGAGAGCCACCGAATCCTGCCCCCCCCCCACAAATAAGACAATAGTGGGTTTAGTTAGCAGGCCCAACTTAGCATTCCGTTTCCACATAGACGAGCAGGCAGCCGGTAAATCGACCGTTTATATGTTTATGAATTGATCGACCGATTAAATGAAGGGAGGCAGGACCACTTGACACTGTTTATAAACGATAAACCTTTGTCTATCAGCTATATAAATATAATCAATCGAATTAGAAGGAGCAACAGAATGAATGGCTTAGCACTCTTATAAGCCCGTCCTCCCCCCCTTTATCACTTTGTGAATTTCGTGTTGTGTTTGTAGAGTGTCTGTGTAATGATGGTGTAGTGTTGTAGGGGCGGTTGTTGTCCGTTGTATACCCACCGGGATACACAACGGACAAGGGTAGTTAAGCCGCAACGGGTAAGGCTTCCGTCTGTAGATTACTCGCGTTACTTTCGGCCTCTAAAAGTTGCTGTAGCTGTTGCACGGATTCTTCGAGCGCGTCTAATTCAGCCTGCCGTTTGAAGGTTTGCGTTAGTCGGGGGCTGTATTCATCGATTACCTGCTGACTGTACGCTATAGACTGCCGGGCCGATACTGGCGCATCCGTAATCCGTTCTAAATTAGCTCGTAGGGATGGAATTAAGCCGCTGGCGTGTTTTATAGCAACCATTAAACTCAATCCCCAACTGTACTCAATTCCATAGGTAGGCTCTGTAAAATCGTCAACTATAAGCAGTCCCTGTAAGCCAATCGTTAATCCATTTATTTTCAGCGTTCCCCGCGCTTCGGCTCCCCGTTTAGCAAGGTGTCTTAACCGAAGAAAATAATCTTCTAAATCATGTCCCCACTTCTCCGAGTACATTTTACCCGCAAATTCTACGCTGTCAACCGTAAATCCATTGGGAAATTTACCGCCTATTATCTCAGCTTCCAGGTCCAGTTGAGGGAGCTGGGCAAGTAGTTTGTTTACTACGTTTCGGTTTCGTTCAATCATTCCCTGCGCGTCTATCAACGTCCGTTTCCAGTTCTTTTTCTGCTGTTTCAGGCGCGTAAGCTCATGGTTTTGTGCCGTGTACATCAAGGCGTATTGACTACCCGAAAGCGTTGCCATCATCTGGTCAAATGACATGGACGAAAAATCATCATCGGACGAAACATCACTGATAGAATCGGTTAAATTGGTGCCTTTTAGGACCTGATTAATAAACTTCTGTTTGATTGCCAACCGGCCATAAGCGGTTGCATCCAGGGTTCGTTCCACGCCGTAGGTCAAAATTTCTACTGGTATTTTCCAAAGCGCATGTAAGTTTCCTTGGCGAAGGATTCGCCCGTTACGCTGGCCGAAATCCGTTGGCCGTGCGGGGGCGTCGAGGTGGTGAACCGCGTATAGGCGTTCCTGAACGTTTACTCCTACGCCCATGCGTTCCGATGACCCTAATAATATCCGTACGTCGCCGGTTCTTACATTTTGAAAGATAGGTTCCCGCTTATTGGCGTCTGCTGGAACTATAGCAATCTGATTAGCTTCTACGCCTAATGCGATTAATTTAGCCTTTATATCCTCAAACAGGTTGAAACGAGGTTTGCCAAAATCAGGATTTGGGTAGCGTTGTTCGTCGTCCCAAAATTCGTCCGTAGTGGCCGGGCTCTGGTACAAATCGGAAAACACAAGTTGCGTTCCTTTATAAGATGCGGTCTGAACATAGCGGCTGAATAGTTCAGCTACGGCGCGGTTAACTTTAGAACCGTCTTCGTCGGGATTACTAACCGATAGTAACCGAATGTCGAGGGTGGCTTTTTTGGCCTGCCCGAACATGACTAACGGAACGTGAGCGTTTTCCTTTTTCTGCTTGCCCGACAATTTTTCGTACCAGGATAGCGTCTGTCGGACCACGTTTAATTCTGCCGCAATCCCTTCTGTTTGGGGCAATAAAATACGGGTATAACCGGGTTCTATGCGCTGGCTACCGTCTTCCTGGGTTTGGGTTTGCTCCTTAAGAACGGGTAAGGTGGCGTCTTCCTTAAACTCAACTACATCCTCATTCAGCACGACGTCAACGTGACTTCGGTAGAGGTCTGATAACTGTTGAACATTCACAAATTTTGCGAACCGTTCAATTGCCTTAAACTGGCCGCCCGGTGTTAACTCAAACGATGGAATAATTTGTCCAAAGGTGCCCGCAAACTGGTCAAACGTAGTCAGTTGCAGGGATTCCAACCGGTCAATGGCAAGGTAGCGTAGCATCGTCCATGCCTCGGCCATAGTGTTACTGATCGGCGTACCCGTAGCCAGTACAACCCGCCCCCCTTTGCGTTGAATTGTCCGGCATTTTGCCATTGCCTGGAATGCATCTTGTGACCCCTCCGAATCGATCCCTTTAACATTTCGGCGGTGCGTGTGGAAGCCGTAGCGCTTATATTTGTGGGCCTCGTCTAAGAATAAACCATCTACACCTAACTGCGCGAAATGTAAAATATCGTCCTGCTTGCGGTCGGCCTGCGCTTTGCGCCTGACCTCAACGCTCAGTTTTAATTTGTTCAGCGCCTTAATGCGCTTTTTACTGGCGCGTTGGTCTTCTCTGGATGAACTGCCCTGCGCTTCAATTCGGGCAATTTCTTCACTGATCAATTCTTCCTCAGCGGTCGGGTCGGAAGGTATTAATTTCAAGAATGATTGCGGTAAAACAATTCCATCAAATTTATTGGTGGCAATGCGTTGTAGAAACCGTTTTCGATTGGTGGTTTCCAGATCGGATTTCTCCGGTACATAAATTAACGCGGACGGATACAACGTTCGCCACGCTCTAGCAAAATCCCTTACCGTTGAATTTTGCACGGCAATAATGACCTTCGACAATCGCCCTAGCCGTATCATTTCCATTGCCGCTGAAATCATGGTAAAGGTCTTACCCGTACCTACTTCATGGGCCAACATGGTATCCTCATCCTTTATCCGTTCAACGCCTTTAAACTGGTGGTTCCGCAAAAAAATGAACGGACTGGCACCGGGATAATGGGCAACCTGTGGCCGGTGGTACGTTTTAAATACGTGGCCGTTAAAACGGTCATTAAACGCTTTTTCTATGCGTTCCACGTAGTTTGTCCGGCAGTAGTCAATAAACAGCTCCTGTAGGACTTCCTGCGCTTGTACGGCCTGTGAAGTGGCTTCAATGTCTTTAATCTCCCGCTTATTACCTTCTGCGTCAAGAATGGTTTTTGTAACTACGACGCTACGTCCATTAAGCGCGGATTCGATCAAATCAGATGCTTTACGTTCTGCCGTTCCCATAGATCGGTTTTTCACCGCGTACGGATTGTTGACCGTAAGATCATACGCACAGGACTGGTCGTTATACCGTAAGCGTATATCCAGTTCAAGTTCGTGCTTTACCCATCCCGTAATTAGTTCGGCTGGTAGCCAGACGGAACCTAACTGGAAAGTGATTAATGAGAGCGGAACCGTTGGGGGCATGACAGCTTCCAGGGCAAGAATGTTGGCCTGTAATGCTGGTTTCTGATCCAGCCATAATCTTGCCTGTACTATCTTCTCCCGAATATCCCCTGACAAATACGTGTCACGATTAATCAACTTATCAGTCGCCGGGTGTCGAAAAACCAATCGTTTTGTGATTAATTCATGCTCAACTTCGGAAACTGTTTTGGTTAATTTTGCCGCTATAAAGGCGCTGTCTATGCGTCCGCACTCATAAAGGGAAACCCGTAATGCATCCTCGGCGGTTTCGACCACTGACAAGGGACGGAGCGGATAAACCCGCTCGGTCAGAATAGCCGATTTGCTAATGACATCTTTTCCGTCCTTTCCTTTTTCAATCAGTTCAAGGGCCTGAACCATCAAAAATTTAGGGTCGTACCCTTCCAGAAAAGCAATTGAGCGGTTTTTATTAAGCCTACCGAAACAACCCGTAAAGCGGTAATATTCGTTGTTTAATGCCTGCCGCAATGGGTCGATAACAACATCGGCTTCTGCGTTCAGTTCCGCACGTAGCAACGCGGAGAAGGCGGCTTTTAAGGTCTCGTACTCGCGGATAATCAGGGATTGGGTAAAACTGCGCCCTTTGATGTTTACGCGTCCTGCATAGCCATTCACCGCCATACGGCCCAATTCGCCAAATGGGTTCCGGTTAAGGGGTTTAAAAATGGCTGTTGGCAAAAGGGTTAATGCGCCGTCAAGACGAGTGGTCAATTCGTTGGGATTAGCCAGAAATAACGTTTGGGAATCTCCCCGGTATAAACCGCCTTTGCCAATTTCTTCGGCCAGAAACATTTCACCCAGCATCATTGCAGGCCGCTCGGCAAAATACTCATTAATGATAATCGATTTTGCAATTTCGGTTTCTTCATCGACCGGGGCTATCGTGCGTACAGTCGTTGTTCCGACAAATGAAAATTGGCTAAACCGGCGTACACTAGCTACGCACTTTTGCATAAATAAAATATCGGTCGTTACTTCTGTACCTGCGTTTTGCTCAAACGCACAACTTGGCAACCGGATAGCCCCTACCAGTTCCATTCCTTCCCGATGCAAGTGTTGGCGAAACTTACGGCTTCCACTATCCAGCGTTCCCGCTGAGGTTATCAGAGCCAGTAACCCCCCTTCCCGAATTAACCGGGCTGAACGACCAATAAAGTAATTATGAATTGGTAGATCGGATAAATCCCGATTGTGACGGTCGTACACTTTGTAGTTGCCAAAGGGTACATTTCCAATGACTAAATCAATACTTTCAGGCTGAATCTGTACGTCCTCAAACCCGCTCACGTGGGTTTCAAGTTCAGGATACAGCAACCCTAGAATCTGCGCCGACAGCGTATCCTTTTCGATAGCCGTTACGCGGCTTTGCTGACGTAAATTGTCCGGCATGGCACCAATAAAATGACCACTACCCGCCGCGGGCTCTACTATGCGCCCTCCGGTAAATCCCATTGAAACAACGGCTTGCCAGATGGCTTTGATAACGGTATGACTGGTATAATACGCATTTAGCGTTGATTGGGAAGCACGTTCTATTTCTTCATCAGATAACAGTTCCCCTAGTTCCAAACGTGCTTTATAATAGCGTTTACCCCAACGTTCCACCTCGGCGCTCATGGGCGAGAGCTGGGCGGTAGCTTCTCCGTACTCGGCAAAGGCTTCCAGATTCCACACGTTTGCCAGTTCCCCCCAGCCTGAAAACTGAACTAACAGCTTTTTTTCGTCGTCGGTAGCCGGTCGATCTTCCCGCAGTAATTGTTTTGCTAACCGGATAGCCGTGACGTTGGCAATTAATTTGGCCTTTTCTCCAAAAGGGGTTAATACCGTATTATGATTAATTCGGAAATAGGAATGCAGGGGGGGGATTGCGTCAAGCAGTCCAGAAGCCGCAAGCGCAGTTGGCTGAGTAAGCTGGCTGACGACCTCTTTAGTCAGGGCATCAAACCCAATGGAATCAAAGATGCTCAACTGCTGGTACAAAGATTGTCCAGCCGTCGTTTTTTTCTTTACGGAGCGGTTCATTAAAAGGGCGTATTTGTTGCGATTATCTATTACTAAAATACGCCTTTATTTTCAAAAGAACAACTATAAAATCAAATATACGAAAGCGATTAGCCGCTTTTCCCCTTATTCCCTATTGTGGTGAGGGTGTCTGTGCCTAACGGTATTTTCTATACGTTTAATAAAATGGTATTGTGTAATATAGTGTGGTGCAGTAGTTCTTTGCTTAATCCCTGCCGCCTGGCACGTACTACTGTCAGTAGATTCGGTAGCGTTTGAATAAATCAGCAATGAGCCTGGTAGCTGGCTCATTGCTATGATGGGATTCAGGTAATTCCTTACAAGGAATCAACAACGAGTACTTTACCGTTCGAAAGTTTTCTGATGATGTGTAGCAAATTTCGATCAATAAGCCAGGCTTTGGGAAACGCAGTGTAAACATCCGCTTCCCCTACGCAGAAAAAGCTACCCGTAGCTTTCTGGACAACATCAACTGACTCATTGAAGGCCAAATAATACTTACCCTCACCGATCAATACGGTTGGCATAACCAGTTTATTGTTGATGTATTGAATACCGTGTTGGTTGGCATCCCTAAGTAGAGAGGCTTGTTGAGTAGTCATAGCGGTCACGATTATTGATTTACTAAAGATAGTAAATTATTAGCGTCAACCGAAGTTAAACAGTTAACAGTCAGAGTAATACAAAAGACTTATCCCCTCTGTCCCGTTACTTATACCGGAAAATTGACTCAGTGCCAAATTAATTCATCTGTTTTAAAGTCCGGATGATAGACCGTCCCATTTGGGTCTTGAACGGTAAGCACGATACGGGTTGCACCCTGTTGGATGACTGATGAAACCAGTTGCTGAATTTGTTTTTCCCGCTGTTGAGGCTGGTCCGATGGTTGCTGAAGTGGTGCAACGGCGGTTCTTGTCCTGCCTTTATAGTATTCGTACAAATCCAGTATTTGAGCCTGTGGGTACAAATCGTTAACTGCGTCAAAGTGAACCGTCATGAGTTTAGCCCTGTAAGGTTTATCCTTTTTATACTAGTCTGGGAGTGCATCCTGCATCCTATCAAATATACTACCTATTGGCTTTCACTCAGGAAAACTGCTCTATTAATGTTTCGGGGATTGCCTTGGCTTTGTAGTAGTCCCTTTCTGGTGAAATGTTACTGGCAGTGCTGGCGTTGAGTTGCTTACTGTTAGAATACCCTGTTGATGCGGATTAGCGGCCAGGGGTGGTTTGGGCGGGGGAAGGAGTTGAATATGTCGTGGGTTGGCGACGCTCTGCCGGATGATCTGTTTAGTTGTTTCCCACCTGCGGCCATTTAGCATATCAATGGCAGTAGTGGTACGTTCAGCATCATCAAAAAATGTAATTGCCCGGCGTGTATGCTCAAGTGCTTGTGGGGAAGGGTTAAACTGTTTTTGATAGTTAATTAATATTCTCTCAAATGGCATTTTCTGGAGCAACTCGGCTAAATCAACGTAATCCCGACGGGCTCCCCGGTTAGCGGCCGCATGAAGTTTCATGGCCGATGCATCATCGAGACCTAGTACTCTCAACCCATTGACCTCAAGCGGGCTGTGCTTCATTGGGTAAGGAAACTTGATCATATCCAGTTTAACACCGTCCAAAAAGCCCCTGATTCCCAAGTCACCCATAGACGTTATATCCAACCGGTCCCCGAAGGTTTTCTCCATAAAGGATTTCATCTTGGGCGCTGTTACATTAAGGGGACTGAAGAGGTCAATGTCAGTGCTCATGCGGTGACCCAGTTGAAGCGTTAGTGCCGTTCCTCCGCACAGGACAAATCCAGCCTCCTTAAGGGTTGGGTTCGCCATTAATTCATGAAGTACGTTGAACGTACTGGTATCCAGGCTCTGATAATGCAGCATCATTTTCTACGCAGGTTAAACACTCCGCATTGTCATTATAAAATGAATTTTCAATAGACAATATAGAAAATATTTATCGTTAATAATTGCTCATTAATAGGCTTTCGAAAGCTTTCACTACGAGTATGTTCTTAAAAACTGACGAATTGAATGGGTTCTGCGGCTTTTTTACGGTAGCTCAGGAAAGCAGTTGGCTCAACACTCCACCACAAACTGCAGAAAGAAATGGTAGTCGACTGGAGTTCGGGGGCGTTAAATAATGCCTGTTTAATTCGTTCAATACCAAAATAACGGACTGCTATGGCTCGGTCCTCATGCGTACCATTGTCCATTACCCTCGCTATAATCGTATCCGCATCGACTGGGTTATTGATATCCATCTTTTGAGTATCTAAACCCCAAAAACTACGTTTATTGAATTGCAGAGAAACGGGTTTGGATTCAGTGGAGACATTCATCGTTTTTGTCGTTTAGATATGATTTGTTGACCGGCAGAGTCCTGTTGTTAAGAAAACCTTTAATACTTAAAAATAAGCGAGATAGGTGTCGTAGTCAAGTGTTTTAGGTCTGTCTCGACTTAAGGCGCTAACAGGCAGTAATTTAGAATTATAGGTGTGTGGCAAATGAGCAGTTTTATTCGCCAAGTGACGGTAAAAAGACTGCCGGCTTCTTCGGTTTCCTCCAGTCTAACAACGATTCTGTCCATAAACTGATGTGGTAAGTTTAAAGTCTGTAAGATTCGATTACCGATCACGTAGTAGTGAAAAATCAACAGGGCATATGGTAACCATTTATAATCAAAATAAGCACGCTATTTGTCTTGTTCAAAGTCCTTTCTCATAAGTGGTCGACTATTTGATGTAAGTTGAGATACCGTCAATAGTTCGTCAATAATTAAGCAGCTATACAGCCGAAACTATACAGTTGACGCACTTGAGGGTCATTTTTAGTCAGCTCAGTGCCTTGCGGTAAGATGGAAAAAAAACGATCCAGTAATAACTTGTTGTGATACAGGGTCTTTACATCAGCCATCGAAAAAGGCTGCTGACCAACGCCCTGCTCTATTTTGGCGATATTGACCGCTGACAAAGCGGTGTTCACATGGAAATCCAACTTG
>NZ_KB893271.1 GCF_000374065.1 Spirosoma luteum DSM 19990 | reverse complement strand
GTTACCCCGCCAACTAGCTAATCAGACGCAAGCCCCTCTTCTACCCATGAATGTTTACCCACCAGACCAGGTGATTCGGTGGGACCGTGCGGGTTTACCCCAGCTTTCGCCGGGCTATCCCCCAGTAGAAGGCAGGTTGCTTACGCGTTACGCACCCGTTTGCCACTAAAGCAGCCCGAGGGCTACTTCCGTTCGACTTGCATGTATTAGGCCTGCCGCTAGCGTTCATCCTGAGCCAGGATCAAACTCTCCATCGTAAATAATTGTGTCCCGCCCGAAAGCGGGACTATGTTGTTCAACCGGTGATCGAAATCACAAAGTTGCGTTTTTTGTTGTGCTGTCCGTTTGTCAAAGAACTTTTCGGGTGGCCCGTTGGCCGGCCCGAAGTGAGAAAGTGAAACCGTTGTTTCTGTGTTTCTCTGTGATTGGGAGTGCAAAGGTACGCTTTGTTTCCCGGATGTCAAGCAAAATCTGAAATTTATTTTTGGTACTGATTCTCAGATTGTTACCCTTAACTACTTGATAGCCAGACTACTATCCGACTATTTCCCCCTACCTACCCCGATTTCAGAATGCAAAGGTAGGCTTTATTTCTCGTTTGTCAAGTAAATGTGAAGATTTATTTTCGATACTGATCATCAGACACTTACCTTCAACTCATTGATAGTCAAGCCGTTGCTTATCTATCATAGCTCTGTTTCTTTCGATTTTGGAGTGCAAAGATACCCACTCTTTCCACTCTTGTCAAGCCCAGGCCGTAAAATAATTTTAGCCATACCAAAGATAATTCGGTAAGTGATTGATAAATGGCCACTTAGCCGCAATAAAAAAGCTAAACTTTTTTATTAGACAGTGCATAGACGCGCTTTCTGATAGCAATATGCATGCAACTTGTTCTGATCAAAACGCTTATTCCAGCTTGTCGGGCGTATATTGCATCTACCTTCCAGACCCATTTCTGGAAAGAAGATTGCTACTTAAAATGAAGATTTTACATACCGCAGATTGGCATCTGGGCAAAAGGTTACAAGATTTTCAGCGTCATCAGGAACAAAAAGATGTACTGGAAGAGCTAATACAGCTAGCAGATCGTGAATCGGTGGACCTGATTATAGTGGCAGGGGATCTATTTGATACCTTCAATCCGCCGGCCGAAGCAGAGGACCTATTATATAGTACGCTTAAACGGCTGGCTCTTGGTGGTAGCCGACCGGTGATAGCAATTGCTGGCAATCATGATAATCCAGAACGCATCGAAGCCCAGGACCACTTCGGTCGGGAGTGTGGTATTGTGTTCGCTGGCTTTCCCAAGACGGAGATTCGTTCACACGTGCTGAACTGCGATGCCAAAATAGTCCGAACGGCTCCGGGATTTGTAGAGATCCAACTGCCTAAGCATGATGCTCCGGTACGACTAATACTAACTCCGTATGCCAATGAGAACCGGATGCGGGCCTACTTTGGCTTCTTGGACGCTGAAGACGAGATGCGCCGGTCCTTACAAGCTCATTGGGCTGCGCTGGCTGATGCCTATATGGATGAGCAGGGGGTCAATTTACTGGTGGCGCACTTGTTTGTGATGAAACGGGGCGGCTCACAACCCGAAGAAACAGGTGACGAACGAAGTATTTTGCAAATTGGTGGTGCGTCCGTAGTATATACAGACATGATTCCACCTCAGATACAGTACACCGCATTGGGGCATTTGCACAGGCAGCAGGAAATTAATGGAGGACCCAGCCCGGTAGTTTACAGTAGTAGCCCACTGGCGTATAGCTTTGCCGAAGCCGACCAGCAGAAGTATGTTATGTTGATTGATGCCGAACCCGGGAAAACCGTAACTATAAACTCAGTACCGCTACAAGCGGGTAAGCGGTTGCTTCGAAAGAAATTCACGCGGGTTGACGATGCGGTTGAATGGCTCAACGCTAACCCGACCTGTTACCCGGAAATAACCCTGCAAACGCCCACTTACCTTACATCGGAAGATCGCCGGCGGCTTTCTCAGGCGCATGATTCACTTTCGTCGGGGAGTATCATTCCGGATATTCGGGATGTCGATGCGGTTGAAGAGCTTCCTGCGAAAGTCATTGACTTATCGCAAAGTATGGAGGCCCTGTTTACAGACTACTTCAAAAACAGAAATAAAGGACAGGAGCCGAACGAGCGGTTACGCCAGTTATTCAGTGAGATTTTAGCCACAGACCCCGAATGATCCCTATTAAGCTGTCCATTCAGGGCCTCTATTCGTATCAGGAGTTACAGGAAATTGATTTTCGCCAGTTAGTTGCATCGAGTGTATTTGGGATTTTTGGTAAGGTGGGCAGTGGCAAAACCTCCTTGCTGGAAGCTATCAGCTTTGCCTTGTACGGAAAGACGGAGCGATTGAATACCCAGGACAAACTCCTGTATAATATGATGAATTTGAAGTCGAAGCACTTGATTATCGACTTTGAGTTTCAGGCAGGTCCCGACGAGCAATTGTACAAATTCGTTTACGAAGCGAAGCGGCACGCCAGGAAACACCACGAAATTGGTCCGGGTGAACGGCGTATGTTTAAATGGGAAGGAGATGACTGGACCCCGATTGGCAACGAAAAAGATGATGTTTCGGTCTTATCGAAGCAGATTCTGGGACTGGACTACGAAAATTTCAAACGGACAATCATCATCCCCCAAAATCAGTTTCGGGAGTTTCTGGAACTGAGTGCAACGGACAGGACCAAAATGATGAACCAGTTGTTCAAACTGGATCAGTATGATTTGGCGGGGCGGGTTGGGAAGTTGAGTAAAGCCAACGACGATGAGTTTTCCAAATTAAGCGGTTTAATGGCCTCCCTGGACGAGGTAACCCCGGAGGTTATCGAACAGGCTCAGCTTGACGTGGCTACCATTCGGAAGTCGGTGGCCGAACGGGCCGGTCATATTAGCCAGTTGGAACCGGTCGAGAAACTACTGCTATTATTAAAAAAACAGAGTGAAACGTTAGCTACGGCCCGAATCGATTTGGTACAGTGGGAAGCGCAGGAGCCGACGTACCAGAAAATACAACAGGATATTACTCAATACGAGCAGTGTCGATTACTGTTTGATTCGAGTTTGACGGCTCTTGGTAAGTTGACAAATAAATACGATGGCCTTACTGGAGAGCAGCAGAAGGCCCAGCGTTTGCTTACAACTGTAGTGAGTCGGCTACCGGATTTACAACGAAGTTATACGTCAGCGAAGCTGGCTTATGAGAATCGGGAAAAGTTACAGGACCAGATCGATGAACTGGACACCGTTCAAACAATCAGACTATCCCAGGAATCGGTAGACCAGCAAAATCGAAACCTTATTAATTTAACAGCACGCCTTGGTAGCCAAAAGGCGGGTATCGATGAGCGAAAGGCAGACCGGCAAGTACATCAGACCACAATCGATACGCTAGTAGAACGTAACTCGAATCTGGAGCGACTCTATGCAGTAAGGCACTGGTTTGGATTATACAAGCCGATGAAAAAGCAGGCCGATGACCTGCAAACACAGATTGAGCAGTATGAGAAGAGCCTTGATTCGGTTAAACAACGAAAAAAAGACGCCCTAATCGGGTTTCCCCCCGAATGGGTAGACCTGGCGCTCAAAGTACTACCCGATACCATAGCCGAGGCACTTTCTCAGTTGGAAAAAATTGAGCAGGAACGGGCGTTTATTCATCAACAAACGCTGTTGACGAACGAATTGCAGCGCTACGCCGACTCGCTGACCGATGGGAAGCCATGCCCGTTATGCGGCTCAGTGCATCATCCCCAAAAACAGGATTATACGGCCATTGGCGATGCCGTATTGAAAAGTGAGCAGGCACTACAGAAAGTAAAGCAGCGGATAAAGGAGATGACATCACTTCGGCTAACGGTGAAAGGGCTGGAAACTGAACTGCGTGGTGTTCACGAAAATGGTAAACGACTGATTCGTGAACGGGGTGAAGTGATTGAGCAACTCACGGCTCACGAAGATACGTTCGTATGGCCGGAGTTCTCCAAAGAGAATGAGGGCAACGTGGCCGAAGCGATTAACCAGGAAAATGACCAGAAGAAACGATTAGCCAAAGCGCAGGAAGTCGTTCAGGAATTGACGGTACAAATCGACAAAGCGGAAGACCTGTATAACCAGCAGGGAAAGGAAATAAGCGGTATCGAAGCAACAATAGCCGAGCGTAAGAAACACATTAGTTCGCAGATCGAATCCCTGCAACATTACCCACTGACCGAGGTTGCCAACTGGAATCTGAAACACATAGCCGACCTACGGGAGTCACTGGAGAAACAATACGACCAGACTAAAACGACGTTCGATGAGGTAGAGAAGCGGAAGAACGAAGCCGAGAAAGATGAGATTACATTCCGGGGGCAGGTCGATCAGTTGACGAAGCAGTTGGCTGATTTGGCCAATGAACGAGCAAATGAAGAAATCATTTTGACAAAAAATCTGGCCGATGCAGGGCTAATCCGGGAGCAGGTCGAGCAAATTTTGCGGGCTGGGTTTGATGTTGAAGACGGAAAAAAGCGCGTAGATAGCTACTATGACAAACTAAAGAATCTCCAGAATCAGGTTTCCAGCCTGGAGACTGAGCTAGCTGAGCAACCCTTCGACCTGGCTGAGTTGAATGCGGTTCAGGAAGAATTGAGAGGAGTTCGGGCGGAGAAGGATGAACTGAATAAAGACTTAGGCAAAGCCGCCAATAGGCTGGAAACGCTGGAAAAACAATGGATCGAGAAGCAGAAACACCAGAAACGGTATGACGAACTTGACCTTCGACGACAGGATTTGAAAGAGATGGAAAACCTGTTTCGAAAGCAGGGCTTCGTTGATTACGTTTCCTCCGTATACCTAAATAACCTGTGCCAATCGGCCAATGATCGCTTCTTCAGACTCACCAACAACCAGCTCAAACTCGAATTAGACGATAGAAACGGGTTTCAGGTACGTGATTTTATGAACGGTGGGGAGGTGCGAAGCGTCAAAACACTATCGGGGGGGCAAACATTTCAGGCAGCGTTGTCGCTGGCACTGGCTTTATCCGATAACATCCAGCATCTGACAAGAGCGAAGCAGAACCTGTTCTTTCTGGATGAGGGCTTCGGTACGCTCGACAAAGACGCCTTGCAAACCGTTTTTAAAACCCTGAAAGCCCTCCGGACCGAGAACCGCGTAGTCGGTATAATATCGCATGTGGAAGAGTTACAGCACGAAGTCGACAACTACATCCGGGCCGAAAACACCGAGAACGGCAGTCGTATTATAAAAAGCTGGGAAGAATAACCTTCTCTATCACACCGGAGCACATGTCGCATTCCGGTGTGATAGAGAAGGTTACCCAATAAGTTGTCGAACGCCCCACTGCTCAACTATTTTCCCGTCATTCAGTCGAATTACATCATAAAACATGGCTGGTTTCTGCTCCCAATACCCCGACGATTGTACAATAACAAAATTCCCCTCACCAATAATTCGGTGTACTTTCTCGATAGACCATTGATTGGGCTGCTGCCGCAAATAATCCATTAGTTCGATAAGGCCATTATCAATCTCGGGAATATGCTGGATCAAATCGGTCGCCACAAAGTTATAGCAGGCACTTGTGTCATGATTAATGAAAACCTGTTCGTAAAAAGCACTGACCAGTTTCTTGTTAACAAGGGTCTGTTCAGCATCTTCGATAGGCGGTGGCCCATCCATCATGCTGTTATTATTAACCGTTAATTCGGGTTGATCCTGTATGGCATCCCAATGCTCGGCAACTTTCCCGTCCTCGAACCGGAATAGATCTACAACCACTTTCTGTTGACCACCCCAGTTAAAGGACATATTCGTAACTACGTAATTACTTTCGGCAATGAGTCGCAGGAAGGGTTTGGCTGTAGTATCCTGTTTCGGTAGTTGTTTCATATAAGCAAGAGCCTCCATCAACCCTGCTTTTCCGGGGTTAACCGATGAACTATGCTGCTTGTAATCGTCTGCAATAACTTCTTCGGCAAATGCCAGATCACCCTGACCTACGGCCCGCCGGTAAAAATCACGAATGATGGCTTTATTTATTGATTCCTGCTGCATGATATAGCTTATGTGAAAGTCTCCTGAATAATTGATTGGCATGTACAGCGTCTGCACTACGCGAAAGCATAGTGAACATGCGATAGAATTTCCATCGGTACAAAGAAGTAAATTGACTAGAATTGACCTGACACTCATCGAAGGAAAACAATGAGTTTATTGCTCTGTAGTAAGGGAATCAGAGCATATCAAAAACACCTGATCTTACTTGATAAGTGCTTTTAATAAAGGTCGGCGGTATGTAGGTTGACTTTCAGTAATGTAAATATAGCAAGTCAGAAGATTGGACCAACTCCAGCGAGTTTAAAAATCCAGTTTAAAATGGTGACTGGTAATGTTGAACCCTTTTTTAAGATACAGGCGGTGGGCATCGTATCGGGCTGGGTTCTGTCCAGAGTCGAGTGATACACACTGGCAACCAGCTTTTCGGGCTTCGTTAATCACAAAATCGAGCAGGGTGCTGGCATACCCTTTCCCGCGAGCACTGGGCAGGGTCGATAAGTCATCAATATAAAGCGTTTTGCCGCTATACAGAAGATTCATGTACCGATACCCGACCACGGCAGGGACTGGTTCCAACGTATCATTACCTTTTACATAGGCCAGTACAAACCCATCATTTACCTGCTGAAAACGAATCCTGTCAAACGCCTGATCAGGGTTCAAATGCTGCCTAAGAGCCAGCATAGCTGGTAAACACTGCCGAATCTCGGCATCGGTTTGGGCAATAGCAGTGGTCATGGCTGTTCGCGAATAGTTTGTAGAATTTCGTCGCCACCCCGTTCCAGAATACTTTCGGCCAGCGATTGCCCCAACGATAACGCTTCTGGAGTAGGGCCGGAAAAAGTGTCCCGCAGTAACTGGGAACCATCCAGACTAACCAACCCACCCGTCAGGCTGACGGTCTGCTCATCCGTCAGGCTTGCCAGCGCGAAGGAGGGTATACTACACCCGCCTTCCAGCCGGGCGAGAAAAGCCCGCTCTGCCCGTAAACAGGCAGCGGTAGGTTCATGGTTAATTAGCTGAATCAGGGTTTTCCGTAACTGACTGTCCAGCGAAGTAGCTGTCTCTATGGCTACACTTCCCTGCCCCACGGCGGGTGTAAACTCATTTACGGGCAAGTGCTCCACAATCAGGTCATCGTATCCCATCCGGTGTACACCAGCGTAAGCCAGAATCAACGCGTCGCAATGTCCTTCGTCGAGTTTACGGATGCGCGTTTGCAGATTGCCCCGCATATCAACCGTTGTGAGGTGTGGGCAATAGTGCTTCAACATGGCTACCCGGCGGGTGGATGAAGTGCCAATCCGGAAAGGTGTATCCCGGGTGAGCGACAACGTTTTATCCCGGCTAACCAGCACATCGTTCGCCTGTTCACGTTCGGTAAAGGCAATGATTTCTAAATCGGGTGGTAGTGTTGATGGGAGATCTTTAGCACTATGAACAGCAATATCAATCCGGCCATCCCGTAGCTGATCTTCCAGTTCCTGGGTAAATATGCCCTTGCTCCCAATCTTCGACAGGGACCGGTCGAGCACCAGATCACCTTTCGTTTCGATGAAGATCAACTCCGACGAGACGTCCCCGCTCTTAAGTATCGTTCGTATGTATTCGGCCTGCCAGACGGCTAACCGACTACTTCGTGTTCCAATTCTGATATGCATAGTTCTACAAAGATACACTACGAAAAAGCTTCTGGTAACGGAAAGTGTGGTGATAATGTGTAGAAAGCTACCCACATACAGCCCCTAAATCGCAACACCATCGGTTAAACGTAGATAAGGAGTAGTACTGTCATAATAGCCTCATGTGATGCCAAAACGGCATATTTGAACAAAAAAAACTCTTTTCGGCTGACACGTTGGCCGGGAAAAGCAACATTAATCCATTAGGCACGAGGTTTGTCTAATAACTAATAAATTGAATAGTAAACAACATCCACTATGAAGGCGATAGAAAACGTATTTCAGGGAACAGGCGGGCAGATTGACTTGCTGAATACCCTATATGGTGGGTCAAGTCAGACCACCATGAATGTTGAGCGGGAAGAGGGACACTTGTTAATTACCCTTTCGGCTCCGGGTGTAAAAGCCAGTTCCTTTAACGTGCTGGTTGAAGGCAACAAACTCGTTTTGTATACCCTGTTAATTAGTAATTCCGACCATCAGCCGGAAGGTATCAGCCAGCGGTTAGCGGTACCGATGTTCCTGCGGGTTTTGGATATTCCGGCTTTTATTGATGCCGACCAAATTGAAGCGGTTCACGAGCAGAGTCGGGTAGTGGTAACGCTTCCCTTCAAATATGAAGAACACCTGCACCGCCGGATTGATATCAAGAATTTATTCTGAGTATACTTCTGTGAATTTTCCTACCGGGTTGTTATGACCTGTCGCTATATATCAGTAAAAAGCCGCTCTTACGGGAGCGGCTTTCTTGTTTCTTTACGGGTAACGTACTGTGTTGAGGTCAGTAGTGCCACTAGTTATGTTTAGCACACAGCCGTTGAATTTTTTCGCGGCTACGCTTCAGGCGCATTTTTACGGCACTCTCTTTGAGATCATACATACTGGCAATTTCTTCTATACTCAATCCATCCTCGTATTTGAGCCGGAGCAGGGATCGTTCCTGAGCCGAGAGTTTCTCCATGGCCAGCTTCATTACCTGCAGCGTTTCTTCCCGTAACTGGGCCTCTATTGAATCGGAATTGTACCAGTCGGTGTTTTCTTCGAGTGTGGTGGTCGGAAGGCGTTTGGACAGCCTTAGCTGATCAGCGCAGTAGTTATAGGAAATTGAATAGAGCCAGGTTGAGAAACTGGACTTCTGTTGAAAGCCATCTAACTTATGGAAAACTTTGATGAAAATGTCGTGGGTAAAGTCCTCGGCCTGCAAAGAATCATTAGTCATCGATAAACAACGCCGGTACACTTTCTTCACATACCGATTGTAGAGGGCTTCAAAACAATGATCAGGTTGGGTAGAAAAATAATGTTGAATCACTTCTTCGTCGCTCAGGTTAGCTTGCATGTGGGAATAGCGTATATATTTAGTTTACGAAACTAATGTATATACACTATTTTCCCGCCATTTGGTTTTGGGTATTTGTAGAAGTTGACTTTAAATCTATTGGGCGGTGTGCTATGTATCCAAAGAACCCAGTTTCGACTACATAGAAAGATTCACCTTTCAAGAATAATATACTTATTATATATACGATATTACCAAAAAAGAATATATAATATACAAAGATGTGAATATAAGTAATTGACTAATAGTGAACTGGCAAAACCCTCTCAGCACCTTGGGTAGTATCCGACAGTTTCCTTCCGGGCACAAGTAATTCTTATCCTGTCAGGTAGGGTTCTTTACGAGATTCGGTCAATTTTCCCTTCACGTTTTGCACGGACAAAGTACGGCCCCTAACCATTTTCACACATAGCATCTGGTCAAAAATCGGCCAGTTCTTTATTGGTTACATTGGGGGTAACTTCTCCTGGTACAACAACCCCCGTGCCCGGATCACCTGAACAGACCCGGCAGAGGTAAACGATCTCAACCGACCATCCTTTATCCATCTGGCCAACCAGCAAGCTAATCCGGGTACGGGGTGTAAGCCAGACCCGCTCCCGGATGGTGCCCACCATACCCGTTTTCCCTTTCCCGTATTTTTCCTCTAAGCTGACTTCAAAATCGGCCGCCGTAGCCCGGACCTCGGCTTCTGTTATGCCCGTAGTGGTATAGTAATAGTAAGTAGCCGACAGCAGCTGATCATCAAGGAAATCATATTCCAAACCAACCGGCCGATCCTTTAGGGAAATTCTTTTGTAAACCAGTTTATCCCCTTTGCGGGACGCGGTATTGGGCATTTCTGCTTCTTTAACCTGTGACCGACTGAAACTCCACCTTACTTTCCGGAAATCGGGAGTTGGCTGTGCCTGCAAATGCTCTATTGAAAGAAACAGTAGCACGCATTGAAAGAATATAGTATTGCTAAGCAGTGGCAGGCTAACTGAGAAACGAAATGCGGTCATGGACTTTACAGGTAAAATTGTGTCGGTATAGCCATTCTACCGATCTCCCGGAGAAACTGCCTGAAAACCTGGTGACCATAGAAAAAGGCATCCGATAAGAAGGAAATTTTGTAGTGACCAAACTGCAAAACGCCCCGCTCAGATACCTTGGTACAAAAGTAAACAGAAAGCTTTCAGAAAGAACCTCTCTAACCAACAACATTAGACATGGCTATTGGCAACGCCAAAAAATAAGTCGACGGGCCGGGGAACCCCGCTCCATCTGCGGAAGGTAGTCAATGCCATTCTATAGGTAATGCGTTGTGATTTACTACTGAGAGTTATAGTCCGGTAATAACCCCAGTCACAACCACCCTTATCTGGTCTCCTTATTAAACGCCGGATTCAATCTGTTTCATAAAACATAGTATTGATTCCTGAGGCCGTTTGTAAAAGTCTCCGTATGAACTATAGTTATTGATCAGGAGTCATTTCCGGGAGAAATAATTTTCGCGCCTAAGTACTCCCGGTTTAGCCGGGTAATGGTTTCCAGTGGTACAGAGGCCGGGCACTCCACGGCACAAGCGCCCGTAAACGAACAGGCGCCAAAACCTTCCGAGTCCATCTGGGCAACCATCCGCTCGGCTCGTTCCCGGCGTTCCGACTGGCCCTGCGGCAAGAGAGCAAAACGGGATACCTGAGCCCCTACAAATAGCATCGCCGAGGCATTCTTACAGGCCGCTACGCAGGCCCCACAGGCAATACAGGCCGCTGCATCCATGGTCGATTCCTGAATTTGCCGAGGTACCAGAATCTCATTGGCATCCGGTGCTGACCCCGTATTGACCGAGATATAGCCACCCGCCTGTACAATTCGGTCGAAGGCCGTCCGATCTACCGATAGATCCCTGATGATTGGGAAAGCCCGTGACCGCCAGGGTTCGACCACAATCGTTTCCCCATCCCGAAAGCTCCGCATAAACAGCTGGCAAACGGCTCCGCCAGTCTGCGGTCCGTGCGCCCGACCATTGACGTACATAGCGCAGGACCCGCATATTCCTTCGCGGCAGTCGTGGTCGAAGACAATAGGCTCCTCACCTTTGTGCGTCAACTCGCCATTGAGTACATCGAACATTTCCAGAAATGACATGTCGGGGTCAATATTCGCCATGTTGTACTGGACTAATTTGCCGGGCGTACTGGTATTTTTCTGTCGCCAGACTTTCAGTGTTACGTTCATAACTATCCTCTATTGATAAGCCTAAAAACTATACTTCCCCTTGTAGCCCGATCAGCCTCTACCATCAACCAGCGATTGTACTGGTCGCCTATGACACTGCTCCGCTCGTCGGTTGTTATTGCTACGTCGTAGTAGCCAAACCGAGAAACAACCAATCACCTGGTTTCATATAGTTTGTTTCCAGCAGTAATTGCTTACACTACTTAGGTTCCATAAAAATGATTGATAACAGGAAGCGGCAATGAGGGAACGGCTCATGACGCTAAAGCACACTTCTAAACGAAGACCTAATTCTCGCAGCAACTGAACTGAAAGTGGTTAGCCAATGATTGGCCGATTTGTCACTGGAAACTCTTTGAATTAAGCGCTTTGCACTCGGCTCAAACAAAACGGAGCATTGGGTTGATAAAGCGATTCACTCACACGGCTGATAACAAGCGATGCCCAGGTAATCCACTTTCCCCTCAGGTACTTTCCTGATCAAAAGCTGCCTCAATTCACGCAGATTAGGAGGTTCTATACATTAGGGATATGCACTCTTGAAGCGAATAAGCTTACGAATAGGCCAGAGCCCGGTAGTAGCCAATTCATAGAAGAGAAAATAGGATAAAGCCCGTTTCCTCACTTATGGTATCGACAGATAACTCACACCTCCTGCAACAGGTTTATTGGCTAGTATTGTCAACCACCTTTATACGTGGCCATTCAACTTCGAACTTACTCAACAGATTAGCCTATGCTAGCCATGAATTACCGGGGCCCCCGACGGGTCCGTATCGATCATAAGCCCATGCCGACTATCAAGCATCCCGAGGATGCTATTGTACGGGTAACACGCTCCTGTATTTGTGGGTCAGACCTGCACTTATACAATGGCAACGTACCTGATACCCGGGTTGGGGTGACATTTGGCCATGAGTTTATTGGCGTGGTCGAAGAAATTGGTCCAGAAGTCCACAAACTCAAAATAGGCGACCAGGTACTGGTTCCCTTCAATATTGCCTGTGGTAAATGTACTTTTTGTCAGCAGGGGTTATACGGTAACTGTCACGAATCAAATTCACAGGCAACGGCTGTGGGTGGCATTTTTGGGTACTCGCATACCGCTGGTGGATATGATGGTGGCCAGGCCGAATATGTCCGGGTACCTTACGCCAATTTTGGGCCAACGGTCATCCCTCCGGATATGGACCCTGATGACGCGGTTCTGCTAACCGACGTAGTGCCAACAGGCTATCAGGCTGCTGAAATGGGTGGTATTCAACCCGGTGATACGGTTGTGGTGTTTGGTGCAGGACCGGTGGGCATTATGGCCGCCAGATGTTCGTGGCTGTTTGGCGCGGGTCGTGTAATTGTGATTGACCAGGTAGATTACCGGCTTGAATTCGTCCGAAATTACGCTCCCTGTGAGGCCTACAACTTTAAGGAAATGGATGATCCGGTCGTATTTATCAAGAAGATGACCGACTGGCTGGGAGCCGACGTTTGTATTGACGCCGTGGGCGCAGAAGCGGCAGGCAGTGCCCTGCAAACCATTACCGGGCGGAAGTTATTGATACAGGCCGGCTCCGCCACGGCCCTTCACTGGGCGATTAACTCAGTCAAGAAAGGCGGAATCGTTTCAATTGTGGGTGTGTATGGCCCTACTGATAACCTGGTCCCCATTGGCAACGTAGTGAATAAAGGCATCACCATTCGGGCTAATCAGGCTTCGGTAAAACGACTGCTCCCGCGCCTGATTGAGCATATACAAAATGGTATTCTTAACCCTAAAGCCATCATCACCCATCGGGTACCACTGGAAGAGGTCGCGGATGCCTACAACATCTTTTCCAACAAGCTGGACAATTGTATCAAACCCGTTCTCATTCCTTCAGCCAAAGGATAAACCAACGTATTATGGAAACGATAGAAACAAAAGCGAAGGACTATTCACACATTCTGGGCTGGGGTATCGATGCGGATGCTGAAAATGATCCTACCTACCCTATCAGGCACCGCACTGACGGCACTGGCCAACCGATAGAGCAGCATGGCTATAATTGGGAACGACCGCAGCAACAACCGATTGATGTAGAAGTACTCCGATCCATCGAACGGCCCAATGTAAGTGCGGTATTTGGCACGTCTACCCCACCTACTGGACTTAGCGGACAAATCCGCCGGTTTGCCTTTCGGTTCAGTGAGTCAGAATATGGTCACTGGTTACCCCTTCTGATTGCTGATCGGGTTAACGTAATCGAAGGTATTGTGGATGACTTTAAGCAGGGTCGCACGCCTAATATTTTTGCCGAGAAGGGCATGAAAGCAGCGTGGAAATATAATCGGAAAGGCTTGATTCAACAGGCGCTGATTGGAGTTGCCGTTACCACCGCTGTGATTTTTCTTTTGTCGAAAAAGAAAGAACGATAAGTTGCTTCTACTAGGAAAGACTTTCCTGACATCCTCCAGGTAAAGGGAAGTGATTAGTGAGCACTGCTCATTAGATAGTTGTTCTAATTCGAAGCCGCGATCAGTTTACGCTGACGCGGCTTTTTTTATTATCTATTTTTATCAGCTTGGTTTCGCCGGTTCTCAACCGGACATGGCCTGGTTCTAGCGTATTATACCTCTATGGATCAGCAATTTACGATCCAATTTAATCAGGTAATCTAGCTACTGCCCCAGCTATATAGGACCACCAGAGAGGCACCATTCCCTCACAGGTCATAAAATAGTAAAACCCTTTCCCTTATTCGATGAGTTATTGTTAAATCAGTTATACAATTCATAGTATACTTTCAGTTTATGACATACGATTTTGCCATAGTTGGTGCCGGTTTTGCCGGAAGTGTGCTGGCCGAGCGCTTAGCTAGTCAGTCAGGAAAAACAGTTCTTTTAATTGACAAACGCCCTCACATTGGTGGTAATGCGTATGATTGCCCTAATGAAGCGGGTATATTGATTCACCAGTACGGACCACATATCTTTCATACCAACTCGCCCGATGTATTTGCCTATCTGTCGCAGTTTACCGAGTGGCGGCCCTATGAACATCGGGTGCTGGCATCGGTCGACGGACAACTCCTCCCTATCCCTATCAATCTGGACACGGTCAATAAGCTCTATGGGTATACGTTTACGTCCGAAGAGCTGGCGGAGTACTTCAAATCAGTTGGCGAACAAGTCGATGACATTCGTACCTCCGAAGATGTCGTTGTCAGTCAGGTAGGCCGCGATCTGTACGAAAAATTCTTCCGGGGTTATACCCGCAAGCAGTGGGGTGTTGACCCATCGGAGCTGGACAAAATGGTGACTTCGCGCATTCCAACCCGAACTAACCAGGATGACCGCTATTTTACCGACGAGTTTCAGTATATGCCCCTGCATGGCTATACAAAGATGTTCGAAAGCATGGTTGCCCATCCGAATATTCATCAAATGCTCGGTACCGATTTTAAGGAGGTAAAAGATCAGGTAACCTTTAATCAATTGATTTATACGGGGCCAGTCGATGAATATTTTGACTACTGTTACGGCAAACTTCCCTATCGATCCCTCCGGTTTGACCATCAAACCCTGGACGTGGCTGATTACCAACCCGTTTCGGTGGTGAATTATCCTAATGATCATGCCTATACCCGCATTACAGAGTACAAGAAATTAACCGGGCAGGAACATCCTAAAACCAGCCTTACTTTCGAGTACCCACAGGATGAGGGCGACCCCTACTACCCGGTACCACGCCCCGAAAACGCGGCCCTTTATCGGCAGTACAAGCAGTTGGCGGATTCACAATCGGATGTGCATTTTGTAGGACGGTTAGGAACGTATCGCTACTACAATATGGACCAGGTGGTAGCCCAGGCATTAACCCTCTACAAAAAACTGGTCGGGGCGGAATCGCTCCACGATGTAGTGCAGAACTGAGTCATTTCCTTTTTTGACTGAAGAAGTTTCTGTGCGAAAACAGCCTTCACCCGACATCGCTACCCTCAGGAAGTCAGCTTGTTGTGGGCTGGCGTGAGTTTTATGACGGGTCAAGGGACTGCCGCCGGGCTGCTATCAGGCTACTGGTTTATTTAACCAGTAGCCGTTGCATCTGGACTGGTAAAGTGAGTTTCAATCAGTGTACTATTGGTTTATTTACATCAGTAAGGATCGCCGGAACTCAAACCGGCAGATGCATTCCATGATGAGAGGTGAATAATCGCATCACGATGCCAACACTCGGGTGCCCTATGCGTTCTTACTCCTCATGAATGCACAAAAAACGGTTAAGTTGACTGAAAATCTTCCTTTGGGAGGAGGGGGTCAAACCGACTTAAATTTATTTATAACCGAACATAGTTCCTGGGGCACGGGTACTTATGCCTATGGCCAATTGGTGCTGGAGGTTGAAATGTACCGCTGATTCTCTCTGCCTGGCACCAGTCCAATACGGATGGTAGCCAGGCAGTGGTTGTCCAACTTCTACCCTGACTCCAAAATAAAACAGGTAAGAAACGATTGTAAAAAAGCCACTCTGCACGTCGAAATAGGCTAACAAATCCATTATATCAGTGCCAGCCAATGGAAAAAGAGAGTTCTGACTTACACGGAAACGCCCCTGATACATGCCCGGTCGCCATCCTGATTATTGACATGATCAATGACCTGGAATTTCCTGAAGGTCCACAGATACTACAGCCCGCTATCGAAGCCGCAAGTTGTATTGCTGAGTTAAAAAAGAAGGCAAAAGACCTGCGTATCCCCGTCATTTATGCAAATGATAATTTTGGCCACTGGCGTTCGGATTTATCCGTTCTGGTTCAACATTGCCTGCAGACGAACGTGCGTGGTCAACCCCTTGTGAAGCTGTTGCAACCCGAACCCACTGATTATGTCGTTTTAAAGCCCAAGAACTCAGCTTTTTTTGAAACGACATTAGCCCTTTTGTTGACCTACCTGGGTGCGAAGCGCTTAATTCTGACGGGGCTCAGCACAGACGTCTGTGTCCAGTTTACGGCGCAGGATGCCTACCTACGGGACCTGGATATATCGGTTCCATCAAACTGCGTGGCATCTGCCTGTATGGAACAGACCCAGTCTAGCCTGGCTTATATGCAGCGCGTGCTTCGGGCTGACACAACCCCCACCACCGAGCTTGATTTGCAACGCTTCCTGTAGCCAACACGGAAAAGTAACGTCCCTGATTTAATCATTCTGAAGGCTGCTACCTTACGCAGTTTGGACATAAGTGTATTCGGCGTAAGAATTTTGCGAAGGTTTCGCTTAATCAGACGTGGACTCGAACAGCTGTTTAAACGTCAGGGCATCTTGCTTCATGTGGATATTATTAAAGAAAACATATCCGGTTTTTTCGGTTGGTAATAGCTCTACCAGGTCAGCTAATTCATCCGGCTCATACTGATACCGCCAGCCGTGCCGGCCATGAAGCCGAAAGTAACACTGTTCCGGTGTCGTTGTCGACTGGGCAAACGGGTCTACAACGTGCCATAAGGCCAGGTCTTCGCACAAAGTTTGCACCACTTCCTTGTCCCATGAGCCACGCGGCTCCCAGCAGCAGTTTAGCCCGTTGCGTTCAATCTGGCTAAAGAACCGAACCATATCCGAGATGTGCTCCGGTGTCTGGGTAAAACTAGCGGGGCATTGAAACAGAATCGTTTTAGCGCGTAGCTTCCGGGCACTGGCCAGCGTGATTTGCCAGGCTTCTTCAACAATCGAAGTGGGTTTAAAGTAACCCACTTCTGATCGTTCGGATTCGGATAGTTTTCGTTTTAATCGTTTGTAGGTTGGACTTTTTGCCGGGTGCGTAATAAGTTGCCAGGCCTTCAGTACGAACTCGAAGTCAACGGGCACTTCGTTTCGCCACTTTTCCAGGGTGGTTAGCCGGGGAGGCTGATAAAAAGTAAGTTGAATCTCTACACTGGGAAACAGTTCAGCATAAGTAGCCTTTGAACCGCTTAGACCACAGGTGCCGATTTGTATTGTACCGCTCATTGTGGACTTAATTAGTGCAAAATTTTGAACGAAATCAAGTCGTAATGAGTGGATGTAAGTCGACCCTTATTCCTGCAGAAGCACAGGGGCAAGCTGCTCATTTAGAATGTAATGCATCTGTTTCCACGTTTGATCCCAGGATTGCGCACGTAAAAATTGATTGAGTTCAGATTCATCACTTCCAACGGACCGATGCAGGCTGGCCGAGATGCCCGATTCAAAGGCAGATACCGTATCGGCAATGGTGACCCGGCTCCAGTTACCATAAGTCCGTACTACGTCGCGGATGGGGGTAGAGACGACCGGTAATCCTGCTGCTAAATACTCGGGTGTTTTAGTCGGACTGATGTAGCGCGTCGATTCATTGATTGCAAAGGGCATCATCGCGACCTGCCAGTTGCCAAAATAGGCAGGTAACTCCCTGTAATCCTTCATGCCCAGATAATGCAGATTAGGTCCGGCTGGTAATGTTGCCGGATCTATCTTAACCACTGGACCCAATAGCACAAATTGCCAGTCGGGTCGCCGGTTGGCCAGCTCACGTAGTAAGGATAGGTCTAAGCGCTCATCGATAACGCCACTATAACCAATTCGGGGGTGAGCGATAGCTACCTGATCGGCAGGATCGTTTGAATCAGCTTGCGAGGCACTAGCACTGGGATGACAAAAATGATTGTAGTCGATACAACTTGGGAAGGCATACACGGTTGAATGACGCTCTTTCTTAGCTTCGTAGAGGCTGTACCCGCCGGTAAATACGACATCAGCCTTTTTTAAAAGCCGTTGTTCCTGTTCAATTAATTGTGAGGACGCTCCCAAAAAGGCCGAAAGTTCATCCATGCAGTCATATAAAACCAGCCTGGGTTTAAGATGGTCCGTAAAGGGAAGTGCCATCGGTGTATAATACCAGGTAATAAAATCGGTTATCGCTTGCTGCTCAATCAATTGATTGATTAATTGCCGCTGAAGCCGAATGGCCGACTGTTCATCGATTCCCCGGGGTAGGTGAGGCACCACGACGGTTAGATTTTCAGCTACTTTCCTTACGTCGAGAAAGAGCGTATCATGCCAGATTGGTTCTTCGATATACCAAACCCGACATTGGCTGGCCGCCCGGCTAAGCAGATGCTGTGGCCGTTGATAAACAAAATTCCAGCGCAGGTGCGCGAAGCAAAGTAAATCGGTAAAACCCTGGTCAGATATTGGCCTACCGGCCGATGTGGAGGTAGTCAATCGGGTTGGCCATTCATGAAGTAAGGCCTGGGTTGATTTCGCCTTGTATGGTAAAGTCGAGATTGGTTCAGACATAGTATTGATAGTTAAGCGCGTAGGGGTTAGCCTATTAATTGAGTAGTTGTCTTATAGTAAAGAGTGTATATAAGCCTAACCTGCCAACCAAAATTTTAACGATTCCATCGCTTTAAGAGTGAGGGAACGGCCCGCTTACCCAGTAAAATGACATACCCAAAAACTTACCGGTTCACCTGGTAAGGCGTTGTGTTTTGGTTAGTATATTTGTATATTTGATTGATAACATACCCAATCAACGTTCATGAAAAGTCAATTGATTACTAACCCAGTCCTTCGAGGTAACTTCAAAAATGCCAACCTGTTGATTATTGAAGATAATCCGGATCAGGGGCAACTAATGAAAGATTCAATCGACCAGTGTTTACCGGAAGTAAAAACAGCGCTGGTTTCCTCCGAAGCGGAAGCCCTTTCCTTTTTAGACCAGTGCCGCACCGAAGAATGGAATTATCCCAAACTAATTCTACTGGATCTATACCTGCCAGAGCGCCAGGATGGCTGGCGAATACTGGAGCAGATTAAAGCAATGCCAGCCGCAATGGGTAAAATTCCAGTTGTGCTGTTAAGTCAATCGAGTAGCCAGCACGATATTGCCGAAGCCTACCAGCGTGGCTGCTCTTCCTATGTGGTTAAACCCCGTCTGCAAGCCGATTGGCTGCGTTATTTTCAAAGCCTGCGCACGTACTGGTGGGAAACCGTTACCTTACCCAAGATTGAGATTTCTTTGTTTTAGTCGCAAGTAGTTTAGCTAAGCCGCCAGCTGAGCGGTCATTAACCAATAGTCGAACAACTGCTTCAGGATGCGAACCAATGCCGTTGGATCATCCGGGACAACTACTACGGAATTAGCGTCCATTAGGTAAGCCTGCATCATATTCTCGCTTGGCGATGCCAGATAAATTACCGGAATTGCCCGCAACTGTGCATGGCCCTTAATTGATTGCAAAGTCAGCAGCCCATCAACCCGGTTTCGGCGTGAGTCAATAAGAATGAGGACGGGCCATTCGGCAGGAGGACTAAGCAGCAACGCAGAGGCCAACTCAGCACCTGTTTTGTTTGACTGCAACATGTAGGGTACTGTCAGTTCACGAAGGCACTGCTCAGTCAGCAGCAACGTATCACCATCCATAATTGCCTGTATACGTGGTGAGGTTACCTCTTCCTGACTCACATTGGGCAGACTGGACTCCGCTGATTTGGCTATATCAACCGTAACAAAATCGGTTTGTAGTAAATGAGATACTTCCCTCCATCGCCGACGGCTCACGGGTAGTTCGGTTCCATCCATTAACTGCACCGATCCCGCCATTTTGGGCCGGGGAGGCTGGTGTACACAGGCTACATAAGTCGGGTTGATAAGGGCTGTTTTGTGAATGCGAATAAAGGTCGGCAGCCGCTCTTCAAAATAAACCAAGGGTTTGGCCAACAATCGTCGTTCGCCACTACGAAACTGAAGCCAGGCATAATTATCAGCTCCGATGAAATAGGCCAGTAAAGATGGCTGTTCAAGAAGTTGGTGAATGAGTAGCACGTTTGTTTCGTTTCGTTTTGTTAGTCGAATGAGCGTTGGATAAGAAATCATTCGATTGTTTCACCCATCTCAAGGCATTAAGGAACTGTTAGTTTCAATCCAATAGGCACAAGCCTGTTTAAATAGCTTCTTCATCGGCGCTATACCCATAGGCTTGACCAGACAGGAATTCGCTCCGGCCTGGTAACAGGCCTGGATTTCGCCTTCTGCTGTTTCACTGGTTACCATAACTACCGGAATTTGTTTCCAGTCCTGTCTGGCCTTGAGTTGCAATAAGGTCTGCTGACCACTCATACCAGGCATGTGCAAATCAAGTAACAGTAAAGCCGGTCGCTCTGAACTCGTCTGCAAGCTATTGAGCATTGTTTCACCGCTTGAAAACAATATGACCGTATACTCCGGAAAGGATTCAGCAAATACGTACTGAACCAGTTTTAGATAGTCGGCTTCGTTGTCGATTATGTAAATCAATGGCTTATTCATGAAGGCTGATTGTTCTTACAGAACACTTTTTAATAAGTAGTCAAACGTATAAAGCCATTTTACGGGCAGGCAACAGCACCTACTAGCCATTTTAAAATTCACCTGCATAACCAGCCCGTTTCACCGTCAACCGTCAGTATAGAATTCCGCAGACCTTCGAGTACAAATCATGGTACGTACTTTAACCCTGCCGGTCTTTACCAGCATTGATTTGTTCACCCTCTATCTGTTTAGTGGTGTACCGTATGGGTAGCCGAATACGAAACAAGGTACCCCGCCCTGTAATGCTTTCAATTTCCATACTGGCACTTAGTAGTTCACACAAGCGCTTAACGATTTGCAACCCGATTCCTTCTCCCTGATAAGTCTGCCGACCCCTTTCACTCAGTTGTTCAGTCGGGGGAACGGTGGGCACGTTAAGCGGCAGAGCACTCACTGGCTCTGCTGCATCAACGGACAATACACTGGTTGCTTCAACGGTCGGCTTGAGTTGATCACCCAATACGCCGGCCAGCGTGGAGGGCAACCCCGGTCCTGAATTCTGAATACTCACGATCCAGCGGGCATCATTTTCCAATGCCCAGGAAATCGAAATAAATCCATCAGCGGTATATTTTAAAGCGTTCAGCAATAAATTCTGTACTATCCGCTGTAGTTTGATGGGATCTGTTTCAATGAGTAGAGAAGCAGGGCCCTCGGCCCGGAGTGCTAGTTTTCGTTCAGCCGCCAGTGCCTGCCCACTCCTGGCCATCTCATGCAGGAGAGGTGCTACGTCCATGGACTTAAACTCCGGTTTTTCTTCACCTGCTTCCAGGCGGGAGAGGTCCATTAAGTTTGTCAGCATCCCCTCAACGCTCGCCAGATTACGGCTTAACATATCCAGATACTGCTCCCGCTGGTCATCAGGCAACCCTTCCAGCTTCAGCATGTAAGCGGCTCCATTGATAATACCTAATCCCCCTTGCAGGTCGTGAGCAGACGCCCGCAGGATAGTGGTCCGCTCCTGAGATAAGGCGGTCATTTTCTCCACAACCTGCTGGAGCGTAGCAGACCGTTGAATGGCCTCCAAGCGTTGCAGTTCGTCATATTTTATGACGCTGCCCTCCATAGCCTCCTGCATAATCTGAGAAATATGCTGGTTAACGTCCAGTAACAGTTGAGCATCTGTTTGAGGAAACAGCGTTTGAAAGCGCTTAAGCTCGCTATACAGAATTTGGGTTAGGTAGGAAACCTCCCGCATCGTATCAATCAGGGTAAACGATTTCTGCCAGCGATGCAGGCCATGCGCCTGGGCCGTCAGAGCCGGATCCGCCTGGGGCGTTTTCTCCAGCAGCCGCGCTTCCAGCATATCTAAAATCAGCGGCAGTAAGTCATTAAACTCCTCACGACTCAGCGTAAGGCCTTTCGCTAACGTGGCATCTTCCTGACAAACCGTTCGCCATCTATTCAGGATGGTTTCCCGTTGCGCGAATAAATAGGCGGTAATGGCCGATAAGGGTTGAGGATTGTCAGCGTGAGTGGGTTCCATAGACGTATATCCGGCCTTTTACCGATTGGTTGGTTTCCCTAAGAAAACAGTGAAGTCTGGCATACAGAACGATAATTGATAGACAGTCAATAGCTTATTTTTAGGCGCCCTGAATTAACCGGCAGAAAAGTGGCTTGTTCAAATGACAAACTGACATCGGCCAGTTTACTCTCGATTAATTTTCCGGCGATGCTGCCTTGTTTTACCGCTGTTAACGTAAGGTTGATAGCTATTTTTAGGGTAAGCATTTTTAAGTAGCTTTAAACAAGCATCGGATGACAAGCCTCCTGCTTCATTTGCCACCAGCCTTCTCCCGGCGGCATCAATTCTTCTACTGGCCTTCCATTTCCCAGTTGAACGATCATCTCAACCAGCTCCGTAGGGATTGCCCGACCGCTGCTAACATTGAATGCGCCAGGTTCATATCTATTTTCCTGGCGCGTCAGCAGGCAGTGCCAATCGTACAAGCCGAATAGTGCCCAGACCGTAACGGCCCGCACATCGGCGCCAGCGCGCTTAGCCTCTTCGGCTTGCCGCCATACTTCACCTAACCAACGTTTTTGCTCCTCCACACAATCGCCCAGGTGGGCTTCGGTCACCGCGATTGGTAGCCCATACCGTTCCCAAACCTGCATCAACAGTTTACCTACACCCAACCGCTGCTCAGGAGACGCCCGAACCACTTCCGTATCGACATAATAATGCGTTCCATTTGTGCCAGGTATCCAGTCGGGGTATCCTGTGGTATACTCATCCAGAAAGCGCTCGCTGGTCACGTAGTGATTCGCACCAATTATCGAAGGCGGACACGGATTTTCGACGAAGGCCCACAGCTCCGCTTCCGTAGCACCTGACGCCAGCAGGTAATTCCAGAGGGCATGATCAGGCACGACACACCCACAAAGTAGATCCCAGGTTAGAAAGCGCCGTTCATTTTCGAAATCAGCCTGATAACGAACGCCAGACGTACTATGTACATAACTTAAATCATCCGTCTGAATCAGTCGTGCCGCCGGTTGAACGGCCCGGATTTGGGCCATAGCCCGGATTGTAGCCTGCACCTGCCGTAGCAGCAACCGCACAAAATGCGCATCAGACTGTCCGTGTGGGTACCAGTGCCCATACAAGCCGGCAAAACGGGCCGTTGTCAACGGCTCATTAACGGGTGTATAGTCTGTCACCCAGGGATACCGTTCTGCCACACGCCGGGCATAGCGGGCCAGTTCGGTTGCATAAGCCGGGCCGTCGAAAGTGGCATATCGGGGCCCACAACCATGATGAATCAACCCGACAATAGGGTTGATTCCTGCATCTCGCAACCGGTTTAACCGCTCATCGGTCCAGTTCCAATCCAAGTGCTCCGGGTGTTCAGGGGCTACTCTTTCCCACAATACGGGGTACCGAATCGACTTGATACCCAGCGAAGTAATACAATCCATATCCTCCACCCGGTTATGGTGGCCACTTCGTCTTACCTGATCCTGATACTCATTATTTACCCGGTTTACTGTACATTCGATGCCACCCCATATTTCCAGATTTACAGGCCTGGTTAGTGGCATATGATCTCCATGTATTGGGTATGACATAAGAAATTAGTTCAGATGGAATCTCAATGCATTCGTATAATGGCAGTTTAGTACATAGCGTTTTTTATACTGGCCCACCTTTGACAACTCGCCAATACTACTACTGCCTGCATAGATAACGGACTGATTAAGGCTGTACCCAGTGAGGAAACGGTACCCGCACACTAATAATGGGTAAAGCGTGCATGCTTAGTAATCAAAATAGCGAACGGCCACAATACTGGCATCCGTAATCAATTGCGTATACCGAATGGGGATTGCTTTGGTCGGTTCGTCGGCCGACGTAAACGTACACACAAAATAACCTACATCACTGTGGAGAATAGCAGCAATGATCTCTCCATTTGGTGCCCCGTCACCAACCTGCTGATTAATCAGTTCGCCTTCTTTTAGGTAGAGAAGCTGCTCAATACGTACATCATTTACCCGAAAACCAATCTCCTCCAGCCTTCTTTTACTAAGGTCGTAGGTCTCTTCGGCTTGTAGACGGCCAACGGTAAAGGGAACAAAAAACTTCATGTTCCAAAAACAGCCTATAGCCCTCTGATGTGTTTACAGACACGAAGGGTGTGAGGCAGTGGTTCCAGTCAGATCGATACGCACCGTCAGTCATAAATCGGCTTCCCGAACCAGCCCGATACGAAAAAGGCAGTTCCGTCAGTGAAATCTACTTCCCGGAATGGCCCCGATTTGGAACAGATCAGCAGATTGAGTACCGTTCCCTCACTTCCCATTCTCCTGCCGTTGATAGGCCAGTTTACGTTGGAAGGACGGTCATCAAGCTAAATCAACTCAGTGACTCAGTGGGTTTGTATAAAAATATACTTGCAAAAGTGGCGGTTACGCCATGTCGAACCCCTGCTATTCTGAAATAAAGAATTGTCTCTCCAGGACGGGTAAGGCACATTATAACACATGAATCCCTATGAAACTCAAGGCTATTGTTGAGCAGATTCAACACGAAAGTAAAGTCGTTCAGGGCGAGGCTACTAAGGATAAGATCTATGAAAGTCACCATACGTATCCAGACGAATCAGCGGCAGTAGAAGCCTTTGCCAAGTCGGTAGCCAAACTGCTGAATGTGAACGAATGGTCGAATCTTTCCGGCCTTTCCGCTGATTTCATGCTGTATGACCCGGTTGGCAGGCCCAAACCCGCTGGACCAGCCGAAATCGGGGATTTCATCCAGATTAATTTACCTGGTCCAACGCCAGAAAACTGGGTACAGGTCATTCACCGGGAGACAGGCGAAACACGAGCTGAGTTTACGGTTCAACCCTGCCCGGACCCATTGGCAGATAACCCGAATCAGATTGAGCATTTTTTCACTGAACACGCGCGCAGCATCTTTCGGGTCGACGTATCCGGCTGTACAATCAGCGCGTTTGAAATTGGCCAACAGGAATCCATTAACAACCAACAACCTCAGGCCGAAGAACGGGGCCTGATCAATACACTCATTGCGGAAGCGGGTTGGCTTTTTTATCAAAAAATGCAGTGGAAACTCCTGACCGATTATCTGGTTCACCTGTAAATCAGCTTTTGGTCCCCAGCAAATCCAGGATTATTCCTTCAGAGATAGAGCAAATCCAGGCTAGCATGTCTGCTCGAAATTCATGGATGAAAAAGTATCGTGGTCTAACAAGTCGTTGAGCGTAATTTAACCTAGCTTAATTTTTATCATCACCTATCAAAAGATTAGGAAAATTGTCCTGTACTAGTGCATTCACTTTGTACATTGCCGTGTCATGCTTGAGGCTAAAGTGACCATTTTCACAATCCTATGAGAAAACTAACGAACTGGCTGGTCGGCATCAGTCTTCTGCTGGCAGGCAGCCTGAGTCGGCCAATGACGGCTATTGCTTTTAATAGCGCTACCGAGCCTCGCAGCGATGAACCCGGTCAGGCCAATGGCTGGCGACAGCTATTCAATGGGAAAGATTTAACCGGCTGGAAACACGTGGGTAAGGGGCGCATGTCTGTGGAAAACGGTATGATTCGGGGCCACGGTGGACTGGGGCTGCTGTACTGGACAAAGGAGAAATTTAGTAACTGCGTCATCCATGTAGTGTACCGGATGCAGAAAGAAAACAGCAATGCGGGCGTGTTTATCCGGATTCCCGTTGAACCGCACGAAGAGTGGATGCCCGTTCACTACGGCTACGAGGTGCAGATTGATAACCACCCCGAAACATCAAAGGAAGATGACTATCACTATACCGGAACGCTTTACTCGCTGACCAAACCACTGGCAAAACCGGGGAAACCCGGCCCACAGTGGAACATAATGGATATTACGCTGGATGGCACCCGCACGCTTGTTCACGTAAATGGCGTGAAAGTGACCGACTACCGGGAAGGCGAGGCCGTTCCCGCCCGTAAATTTGATTTCGAGCCTTACCGTGGCCTGCGCCCCGTGTCTGGCTACATCGGCCTGCAGAATCACGGCGATTCTGACGTAGTTTATTTCAAAGAGGTTTCGGTAAAACCACTGGCCAAAAAATAGGGTAACACTGCCCTTAAACAGTCTGTTAACTGCCAACAAACCGTTTAAGCCCCTGCCAATGGCCACCACCTTTCTAAGCGCCGAATGGCGAAAGCTTATTTTTGCCAACTACGCAATTGACCGCCGGGTGTTGGAGCCACTGCTCCCTTACGGCACCGAACTTGATGAGTTTAATGGCGTTTGTTACGGCAGTTTAGTTGGTTTCTATTTTCAACGCGTAAAGATGTTCGGTGTTCTACCGGTGCCTTTTCACACCGAATTTGAAGAATTCAACCTGCGGTTCTACGTTCGGCGAAAAACGCCGGATGGCTGGAAACGGGGCGTTGTCTTCATCAAAGAAATTGTGCCAAAATTTGCCATTACGCTGGTCGCTAATACCCTCTACGGCGAACCATACGCTACCCATCCCATGCGGCATCGGTTTGAACAGGAAGCCCAAACACAGCAAATTCGGTACGAGTGGAAAGTTGGTTCGGACTGGAACCACATCAGCGTCACGGCCGACCAGACCGGCCACCCGTTAGTACCAGCCAGCGAAGAAGCGTTTATTACGGAGCATTACTGGGGCTATACCCGCCGGGGTTCGAATCGTACGTCAGAATACGAAGTCGTACACCCGCCCTGGCTGATTTACCCGGTACATACGCACGATGTTCGCTGTAGTATAACCAAGTTGTATGGTACTGCGTTTGCGCCTTTTTTCAAGCACCCGCCCACGTCAGTATTTCTGGCCGAAGGCTCACCGGTAGTCATTAAGTCGGGGGCGGCTATTCGATAACGGGGCACCCTCCCATCGCACTTTTATCAAACCGTCTGTGTGGCACCGGTTGTGAGCAACCGGCACCACACAGACGGTTCACTCTACTTGACCAGTTCCAGTTTGTTCAGTTCTTCCGTAATCTGACCGATCTCTTCCGCGCTTAATTTTATGTCCATAGATGCCGCATTTTGCAGTGCCTGCGTGGCATCCCGCGCCCCTACCAGGGCAATCGTGATGCCGGGTTGCTCTACCGTCCACCGCAGGACCAACTGACCTACCGTTGCCTGTTTATCATCCGCCATCGGCTTGATTTTATCCAGGAAGGCATCGACACGTTTCAGGTTTTCATCCTTGAAAAAATAGAGCGATGCCCGGTGGTCGTCCTGAGCAAATTCGTGTCCTGGTTTCATTTTACCGGTCAGTAACCCCCGCTCCAGTGGACTATAGGCCAGAATGGCTTTATTATGTTCAATGCAGTACGGAACCGTTTCAGCTTCGATATCCCGTTTTACCATGCTGTAGGGCACCTGATTGGAAACCAGGTTGATAGTCTTTGCCGCTTCCCGCATCAGCTCGGCGCTGTAGTTACAAACGCCCGCATAACGCACTTTCCCCTGCTCAATGAGCCGCGTCACGGCTTCCATCGTTTCGTCTATGGGCGTCGTTTTATCGTGCCAGTGAATCTGATACAGGTCGATGTAATCCGTACCCAGGCGTTTCAGGCTGTTCTCGCACTCCTCGATAATACTTTCTTTTCCAGCGTACTTATAGATATCGATGTCCCTGCCGCTATTGTCTTTGCTGTGCATGGCGAAATCCCCTTTGGCAAGGTCCCACCGCATCCCGTACTTGGTCAGAATCTGTACTTTATCGCGGGGAAAACCTTTGATGGCTTCGCCCACAATTTCTTCGCTCAGGCCCTGCCCGTAAATCGGTGCGGTGTCGATGGAGGTTACACCAACGTGGTATGACTCCTGAATAGCCTTCACCGCTTCACTCCGTTCGGTACCGCCCCACATCCAGCCACCAGCCGCCCAGGCCCCAAAGGTGATTACTGAAATAGTAAGGTCTGAATCACCTAACTTTCTATACTCCATAAAATTGATTGGTAAAATACAGTGTCACAACCGCTGGTATATGATCAGGGTTTTGGCACTATCATTAAGCGGTTGCCCGGCAACTGATTTTCGGAGCTGCTACTAGCTTCCTTATTTCTCAACGGGACTCATGCTGCTCTCCGCTGTGTTGCTGATAAACGCCACCCGCTTGCTGTCCGGCGACCAGGAAGGGGTGTTAATGGTGCCCTGCCCACCGTAGATGTAGGCGATTACTTTAGGCTCTCCCTGTCCCGATATGGGCAACATTCGCAGGTACACGTGTTTGTAGAATGGATGTTCGTCTGCCTTTACTTCTTCCTTAAGGAAGGAGAGAAACACAATCCATTTTCCATCGGGCGAGATGTGCGGAAACCAGTCGTGAAATTCGCCGTTGGTAATGGCTTCCTCTTCGCTGCCATCGGCTTTCATCCGATAGAGCTGCATGGTACCGGTACGGGCGGAGTTGAAATAAATGTATTTCCCGTCGGGGCTATATTCCGGGCCATCATCAAGCCCTTTTGCTTCGGTGAGCCGTACTTCGGGACCACCCGCCGATGGGACACTATAAATGTCGTAATCACCATTGCGGGAACCGGTAAACACCAGTGTTTTCCTGTCAGGCGACCAGCCGTGCAGGTACGAAGGCCCCTTGGGCGTAATCTGTTTTGGATTGCCACCCGTTACCGGAACGGTGTACACAATAGAGCCTCCCAACTCCTTAACGCCACTGCTCAGGCCCAACATTTTACCATCGAAAGACAGTACATGGTCATTGTTATTATTCTTCACCTCACCCGTGTTCAACAGAGTCGGTTGTCCTTTGGCCATGTTAAAGGTGTAGATGTTACCATCGCCGTTGTAAAGCAGCGTTTTCCCGTTGGGCATCCAGTTGGGTGCCTGAATGGATTTGGGATGGTTGAAAATAACCTGCCGGTTGCCCGTTGATACGTCCAGTATTTCCAGATTACTGGCCAGATAATCACGGTACGGAACCTGGGCGTCGGTAGCCGGTACACTGATGCGGACATCCCGGAAAACACCCTTTTCCAGCACGTCTTTATTATGCGACCCAACAAATAAGCCCACGTATACCTCATCGCCCAAACTCAGGTCAGTTACCTGTTCGGTTACGAACGGTTCGCCGAATTTAGCCATCCGCATGGTGTAGGTATTGCCTTTACGCTCCAGCTGGATCACATCAGCATGAGTAATTTTGGCGCGAATTTCTTCAGTATTAGCACCGGTCGTCTTCCGAAATTGCAGGGATGTGAGGCCATCGCCGTGCACCACTGCGTTAATATGGGCCGATTTAGGATCGAGACTGGTGCGGGCCATCCAGCCCACTTTACGGTGTGGGTCAACCCCTTTACCCACTAATTCCGCCCGGCAATACAGGATAAAATCGCCGGTCATCTTTTTCCACATAAAATGGAATTCATCGTGATCAAACCACACATTGTAGCCCGAACCGGCTAGTTCGTAGGTGTGGTTCTGGGCATTATAACGAGCCGAGCCTGGTTTCAGCACATCGCCAATATCACCCTGCCCGGCAAATATGCCCAGATTTGGATTTTGCGCCAGTGCCGAGAAACCGGCGGTCAGCATCAGACTTGTCAAACAGGTCAGAAGAGTACGTTTTACGTGTATCATTTGTGTAAGAAATCAGTAACTGGTCAGGTAACAACCCGAGCGTTGGTTCACTGACAAAAGTGACAATCGCGTTATTCTACCATTCACAACGGTACCTGGGTGGGCTACTTTTTCACCTGACCGATACCAAACTGATCTCCGGCGGCTACGGCTTTGCCTCCGCTAAACTGAATTTCAACCATTTTTTCACTCTGCACGGCGTTGTGATCCTGATCTTCCAGCGTCGCAACAATTTTTCGGGTCTTTACGTCAATTACGTCGCCAGTTGAGGGATAGGCGTATTTACCGTCCCGGCTGAACGTGATCCAGCCGGGCATGTCCCGCACCAGAATAGACGTTTTCTGTATGGGTGGCATCACCGTATTGTCAAAGATGTGTACCCGGTTATTGGCTCCGTCGCACAGCCATATTTCTTTCTCATCCGGGGTCATGCCAATACCGTGACTGGGGCACCCATGCCGCTTCACCTCCCCAATGTTAAAGCCTTCTACCACTATGCGGTGTAGAAATTTACCCGTTACCAGATCACCCACTTCAAAGCCCAGCAACCCATTTACATTCACGTACACCAGCGTTTGTGCCCCGTTGATGGTAAACGGGCGGATGTCGGCACCAAATGGGCCAACCTGTTTGGCTATGGTGTGGGTTTTGGCATCGGCCACGTTCAGCATGGTTGATTTTAGCCCGGCCAGATACACGTACTTTCCATCAGGTCCGTAGATGGTGTTATGCGCCCCGGAGTTAGTCACTATTTTTTTGATAACATCCCCCGTTCTAGCGTCAACGACGGTCCAGAATTCTTTTTCCAGCGATGGGGCATAAATTATTTTCCCATCCGGTGAGATGGAGATACGATCCACACCTCCTTCATACTGCTTTTCCCACAGGAGTTTCTCTGTGGTCAGGTCAATGCACTGGATGGCTTCGAGCGTACTGATGTAAATACAGTTCAAAGCCACGCTCACATCTACACCCTTCACATTAGACGGTTTGCCATTTTTACTAAAGCCACCCGTTTTAATGAACTTCACAAACCGGTGGTTAGTAGCCATGTCGAACACCTGAATCCCGTGCCCGCCATAGCCCAGGTAATTACGTACGCCCGGCGTAACTACGTATAGGTATCGTTGTACGCTGGGAGCGGGTTTGGGAATGGTCGGGGTAGCGTTGGGGGAAGAAATCCAGGCCGTTGTCAGAGCAACAGCCAGGAAGCTAAGTAGTAGTAAGAGGGTGTTTTTTCCGGCTTTCATAGGTAATACGCTTTATCGTTTGCGATGGGAGCAGCCCATACTTTATGAAGCAGAACAGCAACTAATCTTACCCAAAATACTATGCCCGAAGGCTACAGCCAGTTTTTGCGCCGGAATACAAAGACCGTCAGGGCGGAGGAAAGGAGCATCATAGCCAGGGCGAAGGCATAGCCATACTGCCAGTGCATTTCCGGCATCACGTCGAAGTTCATGCCCCAGATACTGGCCAGCAGGGTTGGCGGCAGGAAAACCAGTGATACGACGGTAAATATCTTCACGACCCGGTTTTGCTCCAGGTCGATCAGACCGAGGTAGGTGTTTTGCAGGAATTCCAGCCGCTCGAAAATAAAGTTGGTGTGGTCAATCAGGGAGTTGATGTCTTTGATAAGGGTTCGCAGCCGTTGCTGTTCCAGGTCGTTGAACCACCCATCGGAACGAATCATGGAGGATATTACCCGCTGTTTATCCACCACGTTTTCCCGGATAGACATGGTCAGTTCCTGGTAGTCGTTGATGTTCAGCAGCATTTCCTTGTCCAGATTAGCATCCAGGTCGAGCATTTTGTTTATGGCCTTAATTTCGCCCGATACCATTTCGATCAGGTCGGCATCATAATCAATCCGCGATTCGAAGATGGAAATCATAATCTGTGCCCCGTCACTGAATACCGCCCGTTTAGATTTGATTCGTTTGACGGTATCGGCAAAGGATTTCAGGTCCGCATTGCGGTATGTAAAGAGCATTTCGTCTTTGAGCAGAAAACTAACCGGCACGTTGGCATATCGATGCTCGGAGTCGGGTACCAGGAAGTTGGAGTTGGCAATCAAAAAGTCATCTTCTTCAATATAGCGCGAACTACTTTCAATTTCCAGTTGCTCCTGCTGACTCAGAAAATCGACATCGAATTTCTCTTCCACGCTTTTGATTTCGGCCGCCGTTGGATTTTGGAGGTCCACCCAGAGGGTACGGGCTGAGTGGGAGAAGGAGTCAATATCACGGACTTTGCGAACGGAGGTTTCGTCCTGCTGAAAGATACGAATCATACAATGACGAGTAGTTTGTCGAGCCGTAAAGTTCGCAGAAAATACGGGCACTGACGAATACAGAGTCTGTTATTTCCCATTGTGTCCGGATTGCCCTGTCTGATTAAGCTATACTCAGCAACCCCGGAAAAGTGTTTTAGGTCATCAAGCACAAATTAGCAGTCATACTTGTTATCTGTTCAGGCAGCCCGAATCCGGCTGTTTATGCTTTATGTATTCATCCGCTCAGCGTCATACCGATTTAGCCGCGCCTTTTACCGGGCCAGGCACTTTGTTACCCGAACCCCGGTGCACCGATCTGTGGGAGACGGCATTCACACTTGGTCTTCCGGCTGCTTTGTGGCGACTTCCCGCCCAGCGGGACAAACACCTGATCGTTTCCTTCGATGAGGTGCTGCCCCGCGTATCGGCTGATTTTGACGAATTACCGGCGGGTTTCCTGGTTAGTCCGTTCGATAACCTCGCCCCCCTATCGGATGAAGCGAGTCATACGGCCCGTACGCTGTTCATACGCGCCGACATTCAGGCCGTTATGTCAGAAGCCGACCAGAGTGTAACCACACGGGTCGAATCAACGCCAGGCGACGTTTCCCCTGATTTTACCAGACAGGCTGACCTATTTTGGAAAACACTCGATCGGTCACCTCGATATGCCGACCATCCGCAAGCGGTTTCGACTCCGCCCACGCCCTTATCCGATCCAGAAGCGGAGGCTATTTATGTTCGTAACGCTACCCAGGCCGTTGAAGCGATACAGCGGGGGGAGATGCGAAAAGTAGTCATTTCCCGCACCAGGCGGGTGCAGTTTGCCGATGCACCGAATGCGGTTGCTTTGTTCGACAAACTCTGTAAAGCGTATCCGAACGCGTTTGTATCGGCGGTTTCAATTCCGGAACGGGGCCAGATATGGATTAGCGCCACGCCCGAACGACTGGTGAGCGTGGATGCCGACGGTATTTTCAGAACGGCTTCTCTGGCGGGCACCCAGTCGGCTACGCATCCGGACGGAACGTCGAAACGCCCGACTCAGGCGATGTGGGCCCAGAAAGAAATTGAAGAACAGGCACTGGTTAGCCGCTACATTATTGAATGTTTTAAAAAAATCAGGCTGCGCGAATACATTGAAGAAGGTCCAAAAACCGTTGTGGCTGGTAATCTGATGCACTTAGGCACTTCCTTCACAGTGGATACCCAGGCAGTACGATACCCACAACTGGGCACGGTGATGTTGAAACTTTTACATCCTACCTCGGCGGTTTGTGGTACCCCGCGCGATGCTGCTTTCGCCTTTATCCGGCAACATGAAATCCACGACCGCGAACTATACAGCGGTTTTCTGGGACCAGTGAATATAGATGCCGATGGCAAAGGGCCGGAAACCGGCATTTTTGTTCATATCCGCTGCATGAAGCTGGAAGGAAGGCTGGCTACTCTCTACGCCGGAGCCGGACTAACGGAGGATTCGGAGCCGGAGCGGGAATGGCTGGAAACCGAAATGAAATGCCAGACGCTACTGAAGGTAATTATGAATGATGAATTATAAATGATGAATTATGTTTTGTGAACTCATTCATCATTTATAATTCATCATTTTTTTAAGCTCCTTCGGCGGGGGCGCTGGGGGCGCGGGAACCCTCTTCTGCCATACGATCACCGGCTTCGCTGGCGGCCGACGACTGGGTATCGGCATCGGGTGCAGTGCCTTCCGTCACGGTGTCTTCGGTCGTAACGTACAGCTCATCTTCAGGATCGGTACTCTGTTCCGAGTTTTTCATAATTAGTGGTTTTGCTAAAGGGTACAGTAAATCAGCTAATGGTCGATCCCGTTGACTCCACGAAAAAGAATATATTATAGACTGTCGTCGTCATCGTCCAAATCATCCACAATGTCGTCGTCTAAGTCGTCGTCGATATCATCGTCTTTGAACTCTTCGTCGATGTCGTCAATATCATCGGCTCCGTATCCACTGGCGGCTCCTGAACCCAAATCATCGAATTCTGCCCCATCGTTGTCGAAGTCATCTTCATCATCGTCCATAGAAGCTGTTTCCGGATCGGGGTTGAGCATCAGCACGTCTTCGTCCTGATCAAACGTTGGCTGGTAAATCATGGCTAAAAGGTAGTATAATTGGTTTGATCGTCATAACTCGGCTATTTCCCGGAAGGTTTAGCCTGCGCCAAAACTAATGGAAATAGGTATCCAGTGAACGTAAGCGAAACAAATTAATGGTTATTTTATTCATTGATCATACCGGTATCAGGCTGTTTTCTTTCGTACCTATCGGCTCCCTGCTCTCTTTACCTTTGCAATCAGGCAGTTGACACAGCGTTACAGGGCTTACCCTAATTACTCACCAGGAAATCACCAGCCCCACGGGTTTATTTTACAATGAAAAATTATCAACTCCGCCGACTGGTTAACCAGCCTATTCTGAAAACGAACGATGTAAAACCAGCCATCGACGGTTTTACTGTGCTTGGGGCTTTCAATCCGGCAGCCTGTCTTTTTGGCGATGAGGTTATTCTATTGATACGCGTAGCCGAAGCCCCAACCCCAACGCTGGGGCAGTTAGCGATTCCTCTGCTGGTGGACCAGGAAGGCGTACCAACCCTCACCATCCAGTACCTTCCAGAACCAACGCAACCCTACGATCCGCGCGTCGTTACCATTGAAGGCAACACCTACCTAACGTCAATGAGCCACCTTCGTTTGGCCCGCAGCCGGGACGGTATTCACTTCACTATTGACGATAAACCATTCCTGTTTCCGGCCCGGATGGATGAATCATTTGGTATTGAAGATGCCCGGATCACGTTTCTGGAAGGTAAATACTGGATTACTTACACGGCAGTGTCGGAGCATGGACCCGGCGTCGGGCTGGCCGTCACGACTGATTTTGTAAACGTCGAGCGGGTGGGTATGATACTACCGCCACCGAACAAAGACGTAGCCTTATTCCCCAAAAAGATTAACGGCAAATACTGGTTGTTGCACCGGCCAATGGTGTCGGACATTGGCAAACCATCCGTTTGGCTGGCAGAGTCGGAAGATGGTATCCACTGGGGAAAGCATCGCTTTCTGTTCGGAGGTCGTGCACTGACGGATGACCGATACGCCTGGGAAGGGGCCAAGATTGGGGCCGGGCCGGAGCCAATGCTGACCGACGAGGGCTGGCTGGTTTGCTACCACGGGGCCAGTGCCACCCACGCCTACGCACTTGCTCTTGCCCTGCTGGATAAGAATGATCCGTCGGTCGTTCTGGACCGCTCGACCCTGCCCCTGCTTACGCCTGAGTTACTTTGGGAGCGCGAAGGTTTTTTCCCGAACGTAGTTTTCTCAAACGGCTGGATTCAGTGGCCGGAGGGTCATCCAAAAGCGGGACAAATCTGGGTATATTATGGGGCCGCCGATTCGGGCGTAGGGTTGGCAGAACTGGTAACAGTGCCCGACGCACGCTGACTAGCGTAAACAAAAGTGATTGAACGATTACTATACCACCCGGAACTTAATCGTGATAACCGCCAAGTTTAAAAACCAGTTAACTGTTTGTAAATCAATTTGAAATCCATGAACAAGAAACCATTACTATACGGGGCTGTCCTGCTGGGTACCGTCGTAACCGCCGTTATCATCGCCGAAAAATTCATCAAACGTCCGGGGTCTTCCAGGCTTAATCCCAATGCTCCGGCCAGCACGGATAAAACAACCCGGATTGCAGCCCCGCCCGAACGGGTGTGGCAGGCAATGAGCCAGATTGACCAGTGGGCCGGTTGGCAACCCGATATCAGCAAGGCTAAGCTAAACGGTCCACTTCAGGCAGGCTCTACCTTCGACTGGAACACCAGTGGTATGGCTATTCATTCGACACTACACACGGTTACACCTCCGGAAGCCCTAGGTTGGTCGGGTGAAGCTTTTGGTGCTTTTGCGGTTCACAACTGGCATTTCAACCCCCTCACCGATGGCACGACCGAAGTGCGGGTCGAAGAAAGCATGGAAGGCTGGCTAGTAAGCGTATTAGGCTCTGTTTTACAAAAAAACTTGGATGAGGCTACCGACCGCTGGCTGGAGGCACTCAAAAAAGTAGCAGAAGCTGAGTAAGCTTTTGTATGTACCAGAGTCATACCGTTTTGCGGAACCTTTCCAGCATGCGGGGGTTATATATGCAACTATGTTGCATATATAACCCCCGCATTTTATTTTAACTGGTTTAGATGGATACACAAACAGAGTATGATGTCGTAATTGTAGGTGGCAGTGTGGCTGGGCTGAGTGCCGCCCTGGTATTAGGCCGGTCATTACGCAGGGTGCTGGTAGTCGATAGCGGCAAGCCCTGCAATCGTCAAACCCCTCACTCGCACAGTTTTATGACGCGTGACGGCGAAACACCGGCTCAGCTAACCAGCCTTGCCCGGGAGCAGGCCCTCGCCTACCCAACAGTCCAGTACCTGAACGGCCGGGTTACTACGTTATCGAAAAATGCCGACGGCTTCGCCCTGACCACCGACAGCCAGACTCGTATCAAGGCTCGTAAAGTTTTGCTAGCCACCGGTCTGGAGGACATTATGTCCCCTATCGATGGATTTGCCGAAAGCTGGGGAGTTTCGGTGTTGCATTGTCCTTACTGTCATGGATACGAGGTGCGCAACCAGCCGTTGGGTGTACTGATAACCGGCGAACATACAGCTGATTACGTGGGCTTAATCCATCACTGGAGTCAAAACCTCACCCTGTTCACTAATGGTAGCGCTACACTGACCGATGACCAACGCGGCACGATAAGCCGGCTCAACGTGCCCATTATAGAGACACCGATTGCGCAGATTAAGCACGAGCAGGGCTTGATGAACGCCGTTATGTTGCAGGATGGCAGCCAGGTCGACCTGACGGCCCTGTTTGCTCCGGTGCCTTTTCGGCAGCACTCCGACCTGGCCCAGCAGCTAGGCTGCACACTTACCTCAACCGGGTTAATTCAAGTTACGATCGTGGGCCAAACCAATGTGCCGGGCCTGTTTGCCGCTGGCGACAACAGTTCGCCCATGCGTCAGTTAGCGGTTGCCAGTGCGAATGGCGTAGCGGCCGGGGCTGGCATCAATCGGGAACTTGTAACCGAAGAAGTAGCCGTATACTAGCCACCTGACGGCTTGTTTTGCCTACTCCACAAACTAATTTTATAACCTGGGTGTGTGGCTGGAACATAAAAGGCGTAGTAGTGAGAAGCTACCTTAAAAATCGGCCTTTCAGGCTTTTCCTAGCATAAACTACGGTGAAATAGAGTTACTTCAACAGAATAGCGGTGAATTTACAGTCAGTATTGAGATTTGATGAGTAATTTAGTGGTTTGGTAAGTCTCAATCTCACTCATCAATGACTCGTTTGTATCCATTTCTCCTCGCGCTGCTTGTTTCAACGTCGCTTTTCGCGCAAACTCAGAAACGACCGCTCAATGCATCCGATTACGACCGCTGGCAAGCGGTACGGTCCGAAAAAATCTCCGACGATGGCCGCTGGGTGGCCTATCAGGTTGACCCGCAGGAAGGCGATGGCCGCCTGGAAGTGGTCAGTAACAGTCCGACCGGCACCCCAACGCGCTACGTTTTTCAGCGCGGCTACATGGCGCAGTTTACGCCCGACAGTAAATTTCTGGTGATGCGTCTAAAAGTACCGCTTGCCGACACCCGGAAGGCTAAACTCAAAAAGAAGAAGCCCGACGAGATGCCGAAAGATAGCATGCTGGCCCTCAATCTGGCAACCGGCAAAACGACGAAACTTCCTAATGTGAAGTCGTTTTCGTTTGGGAAAGAGGCTGGTTCCTGGCTGGCTGTGCTTCAGACAAGTCAGGACGAAAAAGAGAAGGGAGCGGCCAAAACACCGGCTCAGTCAAAGAGTGACACCCTTACCCCAACGCCCGCCGTTTCGACCACAACGGTAGCCACCCGGAAGGGGCCGATAAAGAAAATAAAGGGTGATAATATGACACTGCTGAATCTGGCCGATGGCACCCGAAAAACGGTCCGGTACGTGTCAAATATGGTGATGTCCGACAATGGGAAAGCCGTTTTTTACAGCCGGGAATCAGCCAACGATTCGCTGAAAGCGGGTACGAACGCCATTCCGGGAGTATTTCTGTTCAATACGGAGAATGGCCAGGTAAGTTTAGTGGATACCAGTTCGACGCGTAAAATTTACAAAGGACTGGCCATCGACAAAACAGGGCAAAAAATGGCCTGGATGGCATCGGCCGACAGTGCCGGGTCCGACGTAAAGGTCTTTTCGCTCTATTACAAAAATAGGTTGCCAGTTACACCGGCCAAAGGCAAACGGGCAAAAGCAACAGCCCCCGAATCTCCGTTCACTATTATTGCCGATACCACAACGGCGGCCCTGCCCAAAGGCTGGTCGGTGAATGAGTTCCGCGAACCGAAGTTTGCCGACGATGGCAGCCGACTTTATTTCTCCACCTCGCCCATTCCACCCAAACCGACGAAAGACACCCTGACGCCCGATGATGAGAAGGTAAAAATGGACATCTGGACCTGGACCGACAGTCGGCTACAGCCCATGCAGCAAAAGCGGCTCAAGGAAGAAAAGGAGCGGGGTTTTCTGGCCGTTTATGACCTTAAATCCGGCAAAATCATTCCGCTGGCCAACCGGGAGATTCCCACGGTTGCCTTTGATCCCGAAGTCACCACGCGTTATGTGCTGGGCCTGAGCGACCTGCCCTATCAAGTGCAGTCATCCTGGGACCCCGGCCACACGGACTTATACCTGATTGATAGCCAGACGGGTGACAAAAAACGCATTGCCCGTGATGTGATGGCCTCGCAGCCGAAACTATCGCCCGGCGGCCAGTATGCTTACTGGTTCGATGAGGCCGATTCACTCTGGCGGGCGTGGGATGTGGCCGCTGGCAAACATATTGACCTGACCCGTGGCCTACCCAGTAAGTTTTTCGATGAAGAACACGATACGCCCAGCCTTCCCGGCTCCTATGGCTCAGCGGGCTGGACCACCGGCGACCGTTACGTCTGGATTTATGACCGCTACGACATCTGGCAGATTGACCCCACCGGCAAAGAGAAACCCGTTAACCTGACCGCTGGCTGGGGCCGTAAAAATAACGTCCGGCTCCGTCGCGCGGAACTGGACGACGACAACACCCGCGGCCGTCTGAGCACCGAGAAAGCCATTGACCCCAAAGCCGCACTATTCCTGACCGGAATCTGGGAGAGTGACAAATCGACCGGAATCTTAAAAAGCACGAATGGGCGTTCGGCACTGGCTCCCACGGTTCTGAAGCAGAGCAACCACCGGTACTCCGGGTTGAGCAAAGCGAAAAACGCCCCGACCATGACTTTTTACCGGGGTAATTTTCAGGAACCAATCAACCTGTTTATTACAGACACTACCCTGGCCAATCCAAAACAACTCACCAAAGCTAATCCACAACAGGATAGCATTCGCTGGGGGAGCGTAGAGCTGGTAAAATGGACGGGCACCAACGGTACCAAACTGGAGGGGCTGCTGTACAAACCCGAAGGTTTCGACCCCACAAAGAAGTATCCAATGCTGACGTACTTCTACGAGCGCAACGTAGAGACTCTGAATGACTACCGGGCACCGGCTCCCAGTCGCTCCACGATTAATATTCCCTACTGTGTATCGAATGGCTACCTGGTTTTCGTACCCGACATCGTCTACACCGTTGGGCAGCCGGGACCAGATGCGTACGACTGTATTGTTCCGGGCGTACTGAGCCTGCTGGACCGGGGGTTTGTTGACCGTAACCGACTGGGCATTCAGGGCCAAAGCTGGGGCGGTTACCAGACAGCGTTTATCATTACCCGTACCAATTTGTTCCGGGCGGCCGAAGCAGGTGCACCCGTGGCCAATATGACCTCGGCCTACGGCGGCATCCGGGGCGAAACGGGCATGGTACGCCAGTTTCAGTACGAAAAAACACAGAGTCGGATTGGGGGTACGCTCTGGGAGAAGCCGATGAATTACATCGAAAATTCACCCCTTTTCTACGCGGACCGGGTAGAAACCCCGCTGCTCATCATGAGTAACGATGCCGACGGGGCTGTGCCGCATCAGCAGGGAATCGAGCTGTTTACGGGATTGCGCCGGTTGAATAAACCCGTTTGGATGGTGGTATACAACGGCGAAGCCCACAACCTGACCGGGCGGCACAATGCCAAAGACCTGAGCATTCGTATGTACCAGTTCTTTGATTATTACCTCAAGGATGCACCGGAACCCGTCTGGATGAAAGATGGCCGCTCCGCCGTGGAGAAAGACCGGGGCGAAATGAAGTATGGCGTATCGGACAAATAGCCGATAACTAAATAGAAAGAAGATAGTATGCCCAAAGAGAAAAGGCGCAATACAGCTAGTATGTATCTTGCCCCTTTTCTCTTAGGGCCTTTCAAATCTGAACAACTATGTACTGCCGATTATCGCTTGTTACGGTAACTAGTCTGTTGCTGTTTTTTGGTTGCAAAACAGCGAAACTTCCTGCTACGAAAACACTGCCCACTGCTACCCTCACAGAAGCAGGATTTCTCGATTGCTTTACACCGGGCACGAGCCTGAATGGGCAGACCGTCTGGTGTGAAGCGTCGGCGGTGGCATTCGATGGTAAAAATATCCTTATTGCCAATGATAAAGACATGCCCGATGGGTTGAGTCCGGTGTTCATGAAGCCATCTACTGCGCTGGGCGGCTCGACAAAGCCCCCGTCCTATCTGACGCAGCCCGTTTTTTCGGCAGCTCATAAGTACGAGGATTTTGCCCAGACGCCCGACCGGCGTTTTGTATTACTCACTACCGCCTTCGACCGGGTAAAGCCCGGAAGCAGCGACTGGGACGGATACAACACGATTCTGTACTGGCGCACCGGCGATGAGCAACACCCGCACGTACTGGCTCCCGACGATACCAGCCGAACCTCGATGGGGTATCGGCAACAGCTTGCCAAAGTACTAGCGAACAATGAATTTCCGGGCGGGATGCCGTATTTCAAGGTGGAAGGGCTGGCTGCTACCGATCGTCAGTTACTGTTCGGAATTCGGGAGGTGGGCAAAGATTACAAGGATTTCAGCTACCAGGCGCAGATAGTGAGCGTTTCATATCGGGTTGATAAAACGGGTGATGGCGAACGAATGCGGCTTGAGAATGACTGGAAGGTTATCAACGACTTCGTGATTGCCAAAGCCGATACCACATTACCACAACCGCTGGGTTTGTCCAGCCTGGAATACGACCCCGCCCGTCAGCTCGTCTGGATGCTTACCTCGCAGGAAGTCGACAACAAGCTGGATACCTTTATCTGGGCCGCGCCCCTCAGCGATGTATACGCTGGTAAACCCTTTTCCCTCATCCGCGATTCGCAGGGGAAACCGCTGCACACAATAGGGCACAAAGCAGAAGACCTTACTGTACTGCCCAACAACCAGCTTCTGTTAATTGCGGATGATGACCGCGTCCCAACAACCATTGGCACCCGCACCCGCCAGCCCAATCAGGCCGCGTATATGATTCTGACGCTTCATTGAACCCTGATTTAATCGGGGTCTGATAAAATTATCCTCAGCAGAATGAATTTCAGTGAACAGCCGGAGTAAAGTCGGGTAACGTAAAGGAGTCAGACGTCAGCAGAGTGTTCAGATATTGCGACACAGCCCCCGAAAAACCAGGTAGGGCACTTAAGTCTACGGACCATAAATCGCTGTTCGTTAACACCATACGAGTGAGTTCATCACTATTGGCAGCCGTTTCCCAGGCCGACGCCAACACGTTGGCATCCGGGTCGTTGGGGGAATAGGAAGCCCCGTTGGTAAACCCGGCGTACGAGCCATCGTCCGTTTTATGAACCCGCATGAAATACAGATAACTGGCAAACGCAAAGGCCATGTGTGCCGGAACGGTAGAATGCTGCTGGTACCATTTTTCAAGCAGCCCCACACAGCGCATGGCCATTTTCGCGGTGTAGTTCATACTGATGGACAGCCATTTGTGATCCAGATTCTCGTTTCGGAAGCGATCCAGCACGGCATTGGCAAAGGCATGAATCTCATCTTGTTCAATGGATTCACCCAGACAGGGACTAATTTCATCGAACATAACCCCTCGCATGAAGGCCAGGAACTCCACATTCTTCATGGCTTCTTTCACCGTAACGAACCCCATCAAATGGGCAATGGAGCAACATAACGTGTGGGGGGCATTGAGTAGCCGCAGTTTAAGCTCCTTGAATTTCGTGATGGATGGCTCAATTTTAACCCCGGCATCGGCCGCTGCAAACGTCAGTTTCTGCCTGACCCGTTCGTTGCCTTCAATGGCCCACAAGCGGTACGGTTCAGCCATGATCATTAAATCATCCTGGTAACCCAACTCGGCTTCCATACTTGTTTTCAACGCACCCGTAACCAGCCCGGGTACAATCCGGTCGACCAGCGAATTACAAAAATCATTGGCTTCGTTGAGCCAGATGATAAAGGATGCACTGAGGTTATTGAATAGGGCCAGTTGCTGCACAATAGCCCGCAGTTTATCCCCATTTTCGGAGATGAGTTCGGTGGGTACGATAACCAGCCCTTTCTCCGGGTCACCACTAAAAGTCTCGTACCGCTTATGCAAAACGGCCAGCAATTTAGCCGGAAATGACGCGGGTGGCGTAGCGAAGATGGATTCTTCGACGTATTGAATACCTACTTCCGTGGTATTGGAAACGACCAGACTCAACGCCGGACTTTCGGCTACCGCCAACACCTGTGCCCAAGCGGTCGATGCCGTCAGTACCCGGCTGATGGCACAGTTGATGGATACTTCGTTGACCTCCCGCCCGTTTTCGATACCCCGAACCAGCGTGGTGAAGCAGTTTTCCTGCCTATCGAAATCCGTCGTGTCGCCCCGCGTCGTGGACTTTACCACCACTACCCGGCCACGGAAAACGCCCTGCCGGTTGGCTTTTTCGATAAAAAAGAGTGGCAATCCACGAAGTAACACACCGGTACCGAAGAACAGTGCTTTTTCCGGGTAATCAAGTACTTCTGGATGGGGGTAATTTTTGGTCGTAAGGTAAGTCATCAATTGGTACGTGTTATCTATCAGGAATTTGTTTCTGTTTATGAACGTCCATCATCTGCCATGGTAACAGGTTCACTTTGGCAGATTGAAAATCTGCTCCATCAGCACCCATTTTTCGCCGGGTTTTGCGCCCGGCACGGCCTGCTGGAACCCCCACATCAGGTTTTCCCACTCTACCGATTTGGGATGCTGGTTTATGGCATGCATCCGCTCAAACGAAAAGGTGTCGTCTACTTCCATAATCATGAACATCCGGTTGCCAAACAGGTAAATCTCCATGCTGACTACACCCGCATCGTGGATACTCTGATTAATGTCGGGCCACTGATTTTCGGGCGCGTGGTGCCATTTATATTTTTCAATCAGGGCTGGTTCGTCAATAAGGTCGAGGGCGAGGCAATAGCGTTTCATGTGGTGAGTCAGTTGGACGACTGAGCGCAGGCTCAGCCGCGTTGTCAACAAAAAGTTAAGAGTAGTTTTAATCGATTGGATACCCTGACGCCCAGAGAAAAATACGTCAGTAAGCAACCCGGATTGATGTGCTGTCGCCAAATACCTTTTTCACGTCGCTGGCCGTTATACCCGTTTGCCAGACGTATAGGTTTTCAAGTTGCTTCATGTGCTTCAGCGTTTCCAAACCGGTGGGAGTAATTTTTGTGCGGTAAATATTCAGGGCGTGCAGGTGTGTCAGCCCCGAGATGCTTTTCAGGGCTTCGTTACTAATGGGATTTTTCTCCACCCGGAGTTTTTCGAGGTTGCTGAACGTAGCAACGATACTAAGTTGACCATCGGTCAGGTTCAGGTCGGATAGGTTAAGCCAGATAATGTGCCGGGCCAGTGGTTTCAACACAGACAGATTGACCCCCGACTTGCCTGCTTTTGGGGGCAGCGTTACATCGAGCATCAGGGGTTGGTAGTTCATTATCCGAACAACGAAGCCTTCTCGCCGGACTACCGTGATCTGCGCAGTATCGCCCGACGGGGGAATGTCTGGGTTGACAGGACGACTGCGATTACCTTCTTCGGCAACAATGCCACCAGTTGGCCCGGCAAAACCCAGCACGCTTGCCACTATTGGTTGCACATTCTGATACCCTTTCACCTCGGTCAGTTTAATAGTACCGGCGGCAGCGGCTTTTTCAATCCACCACTTGATGAGGGTAATCTCCGTTTTGGTAAGGGGAGTTTTACCATCAGTCGGCATAAATTCCTTGTGAGCAGGATCGAGTGTAATACGCCGGTACAACTCGCTTTTTGTCAGGTTACCCGCTACTACGACCGGGCCGTGCTTGCCCCCTTCCAGCAAATCGCCGTGGGTTTCCAGGCGCAGATTCCCCTTCAGTTTCCCCGCCCGGTGGCATTGTACGCATCGTTTCTCCAGCAGGGGCTGCACTATATCTTCAAAGATAAAGGCTTGCTCTATACGGGTTGGTTTAGGCCGCTCAGTTTTGGTCAGGGTAGCCAGCGAGAGGTAATCGCTGCCGTGCGTCAGGCTTCCTCCCTGATGCCCGACGTAACTCATCAATCCTAAAACGACCACGAACGCGACCGAAAAAACCTTCCGGGGCAGAGCCACGTAGCGAACAAACGCTGGAGTAGTCAGGGCGTACAGTACAAGTGCCACTCCGGCCAGGGCAATCCCTGAATATTTGTGCTTATCCAGCAGAATAGGGGCATAATCGCCGGTGGTAGAAAGAAGCCAGCCCAGCACGCAGGCCACCACCGCCGAAATGGCCCCGGCCAGCAACGCCAGCGGTACCGCAGCCTGAACGTTTTTATAGTTCGGCCAATACGAAGCCCAGTCCAGCAGAGCTGCCAGAACCAGAAAGCCGATGGGCAAATGCACTACCAATGGGTGCATTCGCCCAAAAAACGTGGTGATAGTTAACAGGATCATGTCAGGTGAATTAGCTTCACCACAAACTATTGCCCCAACCTGGTGCTCAGCCGAAGCAACAGGTTGGGGCAGCTAAAAGCAACTATCCTTTTACGTTCGTAGTACCGTAAGGGGCGCGCTGTGGTCTTGACAATGTAGCGTTGGCCTCTTTATCGTTCAGGAACTGCTCCTTTTCAGGGTTCCATTTCAGCTTGCGGCCCAACTTCATAGCAGTATGGGCGAGCAAGCAGGCCGAGCAGGAACGCTGGGCAATTTCTACGTGACTGATGGTCTGTTTATCGTTCTGGATGCTCTCCAGCCAGTTTCGGTGCTGTTCGGGACTATCGTACAGGTGAATTTCGTCGGGGCCAATCACCGACCCCAGAATTTTCTTATCGCTTGCCTTGAAAGCCTCATTTTCTTTAGCTGACTGTGCTGCGCCGGGGTCCGAAGCCGTAACGCCCACATTACCCCGGGATACAAATATCCAGCCATCGGTGCCCTCGAACATCACGCCGTTGGGGTTGTTACCCCCTATTTCCATCACCACCCCGTTTGCGTACGTCGCCATGACCAGAAAGTTGCCATGCACATCCCATAATCCCGAACCAGGCAGGGGGAAAGCACCCAGCCCTTCCAGTTCAACGGGGCCGGTCAATTCAGTATCCATACCCCAGTGGGCTATGTCTACGTGGTGCGACCCCCAGCCTGTAATCATTCCCGCGCCAAACTGCTCCAGGCGTAACCAGCCGGGCCGGTCGTTGATGCTGGTTTGCGAATGCACCCGGTCCGGGGTATAATAGACCTCCGGCGTGGAGCCGAGCCACATATCATAATTAAGGTTTGTAGGCACGGGTGTCTTAACCGTACTCCCGCCAGCGGGGTCGCCGGGCAGGCCCACGTACACCTTTTTGAGCTGACCAATACGACCATTACGGACCAGTTCGCAGGTTCGTTTGAACTGCGGCCAGGGACTGGCAGAACGCTGCTGGCTACCCAACTGGAACTTTATCCCTTTCTTTTGAACCATATCACTGAGCATACGGCCTTCCTGAATAGTAAGGGAAGTAGGCTTCTGCATGTAAATGTGTTTTCCAGCCACTGCAGCTTCCATAGCGGGTTGTGCGTGCCAGTGGTCGGGGGTGCTGATAATGACCGCGTCGATGTCTTTACGGGCCAGCAGTTCCTTGTAATCGTCGAACATCTGCACGTCGACGTAGTTATCCTTGCCGGTTTTGTCGGCGTACTTTTTCTCAATCCATTTTTTGCCCATCGCCAGCCGGTTTTTATCAAGGTCGGCTACTGCTATGACGCGGGCAACTTCGTTCTTGAGTATTTCGGGCAGGTCGTGGCCGGAGGCAATACGGCCAAAACCAATCTGGCCGATGTTGATTTTGTTGCTGGGGGCATTTTTTCCGAATACGCTCGATGGCACAATGGTTGGGAAACCCGTTGTAGCGATGAGACCGGCAGTGCCGGCAGCGGTTGACTTAATAAATGCCCTGCGGCTCTGGTCCGTTGTTTCGTCTGTTTTTTTCATGGATTTATCCGTTTATTGGTTCAGGAGTATCAGTCAGGATTAGGGTGTGTTATTGCCAATGGGGGAATCGTCTACTTTCACATCGCCCGCCACATACTGCATGGCGTCCAGAAAATACTGTAGCAGCCTGGGGTTGTCAAAACTCTGGGCATTATGGGACGGAGAGGTATAAAAAACACGTCCTTTACCGTATCGCTTAATCCAGGAAATATATATTACCGGTTCAGGATTTTCGCCCTTTAATCCCTCTACTTCGCTGGTATTGAGGTAAAGCAGGGGCCGGAAATTCTGCTTGCTATAGGCCATGTTGAACATGTACGCTTCGTCAATATGGTCAAAACCCTCACCTCCGAAAGCCTGCACAAGCGGGTGCTGCGGGTTGACGAGTTTTACGTGGAGCATTTGCTGCTTAGGGTGGTAATCGAAGCTGCCGCCCATCATCTCGCTAAAGTCAGCCGACTTGTTCTGCATCACAATACCGCCGTGCATAGCCATAAGCCCACCCCCTTTTCGGACAAAATTCAGCAGATTCTGCTCCAGTTCTTTAGCTCCTGCAATGGCCTGGGCTTCGGTCAGTGATTTATCTTCGCTCAGTTTATCCCGAAACAAATCCCGGTTGGTACCAATTGAGCAGTTATTGTTCAGCACGACCACGTCGAAGTCCTTCAGCTTATCCTTTTGGAATAGCTTGATATCATTGCTCTGAACAACCTCAAAGGCACCACTTTTCTGGCCCAGAATCTCAATAACCGCGTTAGTATGGGGCACTACCCAATGGTCGAAGCCGGTAAACAGCGAGAAGAGCAAAACTTTGTGCTTCTTCTTTGCAGGATACGTGGTTTTTGCCGGGGCTATCTGTTCGATTTTTGCCTTCCAGACAGCATCGGCTGCAAAACCATCCAGGCTCTGTGCCTGAGCGAAAACACTGAGCAGTACGGTGCAGGCAGTAAGAATGAGTAAGCTGGTCTTCTTCATGTATAGTATAGTCAGTTTCGCTCCCGATTTACTCAAACAAGCTCGAATAATTTGATCACAATACCTTACCCATACAGTCATAACGGCCTTCAAAGTAGGCATCAGGAAAGGAGATCATGTACTACCTTACCCTGTACATCGGTCAGGCGGAAACGCCGGCCCTGGCTTTTGAAGGTGAGCCGCTCATGATCGATACCCAGCAGGTGTAACAGCGTAGCCTGAAAATCGTGGACGTGCACCGGATTCTTCGTAATGTTATAGCTGAAATCATCGGTTTCGCCGTAGCTAATACCAGCTTTCACCCCCGCCCCGGCCATCCACATTGTGAAACACCGCGGGTGGTGGTCGCGTCCGTAGTTATCTTTAGTCAGCTTCCCCTGCGAATAAACCGTCCGGCCAAACTCACCACCCCAGATTACAAGTGTGTCTTCCAGCAAACCCGTTCGTTTCAGGTCGGTAACAAGGGCTGCGGTAGCCTGATCTACATTTTTGCACTGGTTTTTGATGCCACCCGGCAAGCCGCCGTGCTGGTCCCAGCCCTGGTGGTACAACTGCACAAACTTCACGTCTTTTTCCAGCAGTTTGCGCGCCAGCAGGCAGTTGGCCGCGTACGTACCCGGGTCCCGGCTGTCGGGGCCGTAAAGGTCAAACACTTCGTCGGGTTCGCCCGCCACGCTCATTACCTCCGGCACGGAAGTCTGCATCCGGTAGGCCATTTCGTACTGCGCCATGCGGTTTTCAATTTCAGGGTCACCGAAGCCGCTTTGCTGTAGCTCGTTGAGCTGCTTAAGGTAGGTAAGCATTTCCTGCCGGTCGGCGCCGTCGTACCCTTCGGGATTATTCAGAAACAGCACCGGGTCTTTTCCCGACCGAAACTGAACACCCTCGTGGCGTGTGGGCAGAAAACCGCTGCCCCACAACCGCGAGTATAGGGGCTGACCGTTGCCATTTTTGGAAATCATGGAGATAAACGTCGGCAGGTTCTCATTGTCGGAACCCAGCCCGTAGCTCACCCACGAGCCAATAGACGGGCGACCCGGAAGTTGATTACCCGTCTGAAAAAACGTGATGGCGGGATCGTGGTTTATCTGCTCGGTATACAGCGATTTGATGATGCACAACTCATCCACCACCTTTGCCGTATGGGGCAACAGTTCGCTCACCCACGTATTCGATTTGCCGTACTGGCTAAAATTGTACACCGACGGCGCAATGGGTAAACTACTCTGGTTGGCGCTCATGCCCGTGAGCCGCTGCCCCTTCCGCACCGAATCGGGCAGTTGCTGACCAAACATGTTAGCCAGTTTTGGTTTGTAGTCGAAGGTTTCAAACTGCGACGGCCCTCCGCTCATAAACATGTAAACCACGCGTTTGGCGCGGGGCGCAAAGTGTGGCAGAGCGCGCAAGATGGCTTCCTGCGTGTCTTCATTAAGTTCATCAGGCGCTTTGGCAGCGGCCCCGCCAAACAGCCGCTGACCACCGAACAGCGTGCCAGCCGCCAGCGCACCCAGACCCAGCGTGGTTTTGGTCAGAAACCGTCGCCGGTCCAGTTTCTCATTGAGCCTGGCGAAATCCGGTGTATTAACCCGAAACTCATCGTCGTGGTGCTGTTCCATAAGCGTTTAGCGTTTCGTAAGGGTTGCGTCGGAGTTCATGATGGTACTGGCTACTACGGCGTTGGCGGCTACCTGCGCGGCATTTAGTGTACTGTCTATTCTGTACTGACCCGTTGCCAGCCAGCCTTTCGTTTTGCCGGGTGCCTGGCTGAAACGCTTCAGTTGGGCGAGCTGCATTTTGGTCAGCAGGTCTACTTCAGGGCGGGTGGGTCGGCGGCCGGTCAGCTTTCGATAGGTCAGCATGATAGCTTGTTTCTCGTCTTTCTGGCGGGTCATCTGCTCGCCCAGTACGTTGGCCGCTTCTAAAAACGTAGGGTCGTTCAGCGTAACCAGCGCCTGCAACGGCGTGTTGGTCTTCTGCCGTCGGACGGTGCAGAAACTCCGCGATGGTGCATCGAACGTGCCCAGCGTAGGGTTCGGTACCGAGCGTTTGACCAGCACGTAAACACTCCGTTTATAGACAATGGCCCCGCTGTCGGGTTTGTAAGTAGCTGAGTTGATGCGCCATAACCCGTCGGGCTGGTACGGTTTGATGCTACGCCCGCCAATAGCGTAATTAATCAACCCACTGGCGGCTAAAGCATTGTCACGCATCATTTCTGCCGACAGCCGGCGGGATGGGCCGCGGGCCAGCAGCCGGTTTTGCGGGTCTTTTTCGAGCAACTCGCGACTGGCGCGGGAGTCCTGCCGGTAAGTGGCCGACATCACCATCATTTTCACCAACCGCTTCACATCCCATCCATGCGACCGGGAACCACCCCCTTCCCGGAAGGTGATGGCCAGCCAGTCGAGGAGTTTGGGGTGCGAGGGCAGTTCGCCCTGATTGCCGAAGTCTTCGGTCGTTTTGACAATGCCGGTACCAAAAAACAGTTGCCAGTAGCGGTTGACGGCTACCCGGGCCGTAAGCGGGTTATCAGCATCGGTAAGCCACTGCGCCAGCCCATAACGATTTTTAGGCAGGTTTTCCGGAAAGGCAAAAATACGCTCCGGCGTGTTAGGGTACACTTTTTCGCCTGGCGAGTCGTAAACGCCCCGTTCCAGCACATAGGTTTGTTTGGGCGTAGCCGACTCACGCATCACCATCAGTTCCTGTACTTTCTCCGTACTGTCGGCCAGCACGTTGCGAGTTTCCGTCAGTTTTTTTCGGGCCAGAAGCGTAGGCGCATGAACGGCGGAGAAGTAGTAATCGCTCAGAATTTTCTGGTCAGTGGGGGTAAGTTGGGCGGGCTGTTTAGCTGCTATGGCAAGCCAGTTAGAACGTTCGGCCAGAACGGCAATCTCGTAGGGCGTGAGGGTCCGGTTATAGACTACGATGTCGTCGATAATACCATCTTTAAAACCCGTCCCGCGATACCAGCCGCCAATCTGCAAACCCGGTTCAGGTTTAACTTTTGTACTGTCGAACAGAATATCTTTGGTCAGCTGGTCCATGTTGGTTCGCATGGGCTGGTCGGTACCATTTACGTACAACCTCAGCCCGGCTGCCCGGCCCGACCCATCGGACGTAATAGTGAGTTGCAGCCACTGGTCGCGGGGAACGAGCCGGGTCGTAATTTTGGTAATGGCGTTAGACGGTGCTACGTGCGCCATGCTGAGTTCCAGTTTGCCGTTTCGCAGGTACACGTGGTAGCCCCGGAAGTTGTAGAGCCGTTCGGCCTGACATTTATGAAACAGTACACCTTCGGTCATGTCCTTCGGAATAGTTACCCAAAGCCCCACCGTAAACGGCTCTGACTTCCTGAAAATACCGACTTTACCGAGGTCCAGCCAGGCATCGCCGTTGAGTTTCAGGCCCGGCCCGTGGTGGCCGGTAGTCCACTGTTCTGGTTCTTTGCCGGTTTCGCGTTTGGTCTGGGCCGTATCCTTTCGGGTGACCTCGTTAAACAGCTTCTTACCCTCAAAGGTGTACCGGGCCATTAGTCCCTTTGCGGGGAAGCTTTCATCTTTTAATGCAGCATATTCGCCCTTATCCAGCCACTGCCTGAAATCGGCCGCTCCCTGCTGCTGGACTGTTGCTACCTGTGTGTTCTGCTGACTAATCTTGGTTTGGATGAAGTGTATTAACTGCTCCTGCTTTTTGGTGGGCAGCAACAGGGTAGGTGAAGGCATGGCATCATCCCACGAAATCTGTCCGGCCTCTTCTACGTTGTTGAAAAAGCTGGATAACTGATAGTAATTCTTCTGCGAAACAGGGTCGTATTTGTGGTCATGGCACCGGGCGCACCCCACCGACAGGCCCAGAAATGCATCTCCCAGCGTGTTGGTACGGTCCAAAACATACTCCCGCTGGAATTCTTCCTCCACAATCCCCCCCTCCAGGTTCTGCTGGTGATTGCGGTTGAAAGCCGTGGCAACTAGCATCGCTTTTGTAGGCTTTGCCCCATTCGTGCCCGGCCTGTCGTGGCCCGGCCTCTCGTGGCCCGGCATCAGATCACCGGCTAACTGATGGTGGATGAACTGGTCGTAAGGCTGGTTTTTGTTGAATGCGTTGATGACCCAGTCGCGGTAGGGCGACATATCGCGCAGCCGGTCGACGGTGTAGCCGTGCGAATCGGCAAAGCGGGCGAGGTCGAGCCAGTCGGCGGCCATACGTTCGCCGTAGTGGGGCGACTTGAGCAACCTGTCCACTAATTTTTCGTAGGCGTTATCACTCCTGTCGGCCAGGAACGCATCGATTTCCGCCAGTGTAGGCGGCAAGCCGGTGAGGTCTAAGGTTACCCGCCGGATGAGGAGTTCGCGACTGGCCTGGGGGGCCGGACGTAGTTTCTTCTCGGCCAGTTTGGCCGCTACAAAATTGTCGATGGGGTTTACGGCCCAGTCTTCGTTATCGATGGACGGGGTTTTTGGCATTTCGGGTTTTACGAACGCCCAGTGAGGTTTGTATTCGGCTCCCTCCTGAATCCATTTGACCAGCACCGCTTTTTCGTAGGCAGTCAGGCTCAGGTGCGATTCGGGCGTGGGCATCATCACGTCGGGGTCGGTAGAAAGGATGCGCCGGAATACCTCACTATTTCTCAAACTGCCGGGGTCGATGGCCACTTTGCCGGGACTTTCGGGCAGGTCATCATAGGCATTACTGGCCAGGTCAAGGCGCAGACCTGCCTTCTGTTTGGCTTTGTCTGGACCATGACAGGCAAAGCATTTATCCGATAATATGGGTTTTACGTGCTGATTATAATCCAACTCGGCGGGCAGCAAGGTCAGGGCACTGTTCACCTCCTGCGGAAGGTCAGGCTGGCAACTGACTATCCCCAGAAATGCTAATCCGCACAAAAAGCCTACGTAGCGCATCCCAACTCGTTTGATTCATCTTAACAAAGATAAAGCACAACAAATTACGGGAATTATATAATTCTACCTTTTTCGACCTGGCGTTGTTGTCATTTGACGTGTCAGCTTGATTGTCATAGTCAACTCAGTCCTCGATTGCCTCAATACCAAGTAGCTTCAGTCGCTTAAGGTGTTCCTTCATCGCTTCGAGCTTATCGGGGGAATGGCCCTGCCAATCCGTAACCTCACCACAGATTCGAAGCGGGTTTCGGGAGCGGTACGATTTTGTTGGATTGCCAGGGAACTTCTTGTCCGTCAGATTAGGGTCATCGTCAAATGGGCCAGTCGGTTCTACTATATAAATTCTGCCCGGTCCTTCGCCCAAGGCAAGTTCGGCTCCCCAGGTAGCCGCATCCAGGGTGGCGGTTAGATAGATATAAGATGCCTTCTTTCCAGTACCGTAGTTTGAGGTAAAGCCGGGTTCAATCAGGTCGCCCGGTTTCAAATTGGCTTTCGTGCCATGATAGAACGTCTGTGAACCCAGGTCATGGGTAGCCCCCATTGACTCACCTCCAAGTCTGTCTGCTTCCATTAGCATTACGTTATCTGCAAAAGTTTCTTCGTGGAATCTATGTAAGCCTGCCTTCAGATGCACCAGCCACCCTCCTGCCTTTACAACCGCCGAATTACCTTCACCTTGTTACCAGCTTCATTACTCCTTCACAAAATCCTAATCTTTAGCCTAATGTGCTACAGGCAATCCTAAAACCCAATTTTGCCTTTTCGGCCGTTTGGCTTCTGTTCGGCGGCCCAATCGCGCATTTCGGCGAGTTCCTTCTCGAAACCACCGGACAGGATGGGGAAACGACACCAGGAACGGGGGTCGAGGTTATGGTCGTCCAGGTGAAAACTGGGGGCGTAGCGTTCACGCTTCCACTGGTTGCGGCTCCACAGTTTAAAAAACCGCTCGATCCAACCAGCCAGCCGGTCACGGTCATACACATTGGCATACCGAACTTCTACCAACTTAAGCACCTCTACCGGTGGCTGCTTATCCCGGATAGCGGCCTCTTCAATGGAGTTCAGCACATCATACGGCATCAGGTCGTCCTCGTCGGTTTGTTTTCTGTCCAGCGGGCGCAACTCCGCTGTGGGCTGTAGGCTGTTAACGGCGTGCAGTCCTTTCACTTTAATGAGGTCATTATCGCCTATTGAACTGATTACTTCACCCGTCCGGTCGGCGGGGGTTTGCTCGTTTTTGACGTTTAGTCCAACGGTTTCCAGCCAGAGCAGCCACCCCCGCAAAAAATGCTTATCGATACCGGTGATGGGCGAAATACTCCCCGCTGTATCACCGTCCATGGTGGCGTAGCCAACAGCCGCTTCGGAGCGATTAGACGTACTGAGCAATAGCGCGTTGTTAATGTTGGCCAGCATCCAGATACCCGGAACCCGAACCCGCGCCTGAATATTCTGCAACGCCAGATCGTCGGTATCCCACGACAGTTCCCGGCCCAGTTGCCCTTCAATCAGTCCGCGATAGGTTTCCACCAGGCCGTTGATATTGATGTTCAGGAATGTTGCGCCAATGTCATCAGCGAGTTCTTTGGCCGAACCAAACGTATCGTCGGATGAGTTTTCGGTACTCTGATACATGACGGTCAGCAATTTACCCATCATTTCCTCGGGCGTTTTACATTTTTGAATGGCGTTGATATGTCCAAGCTTTTTCTTCACGCCGTCGATGCCGATGTTCTCCACCGCCATCCGAATCATCAGAAAGACCAGGGCCGCGATGGACGAGGAATCAGCACCGCCACTCAATGACAGTACGTACCCGTGCGACCGGCTTTTACGCAGGTAATCGAATAGTCCCAAGGCTACGGCCCGCGCAAATTCTTCTTCTTTCAGATAGCCGCCCCGCTCCCAGGCTTCGAGTTCGGCCTTCTGGATAACGGGTGCAATATCGGGCCAGTCGAACCGCTCCGACACGCGTAAATTTGGGTACACTAGGGCGAGATTAGCCCGATTCTGGGTTTGATTCAGGCGGGTAATTTCCACATCGACCACCGCCGGAACGATTAGAAAATCTTCGTAACTCAGCCGGTTTCCCGACACCAGCAGTTCGCCATTGGAGGCCACCATGGCATCGCCATCATATATTATCCGCCCCGCTTCGTTGCCCAGCATGTTGGCGTACACGTAACTCACCCCAAACGACCGCGACGCATCGACCACAAACCGCTCCCGCACCTGCGATTTCAGGAAGGCGAAATGGCTGGCCGTGGGGTTCAGGATAATATCGATGCCCCGTTCATAGAGCATCCGGCCCGGCCGGCTGGCCACCCAGGCATCTTCACAGATTTCAAAACCAATCCGAATACCCGATAAATCGAACACGACGTCGCCAAACGGATAAGAGAATTCGCCCACTTTGATTTCATCGCGCAGATACGGATTCCAGGGCTGGAACCAGCGCGATTCGTAGTGGACGCCGTTATTGGCCAGGTATTGTTTTACGACAAAGCCCAGAATCCGTTTATTCGCCATCAGACAGGCTACGTCGAAGGTGCGATTGTTGTGGCGCATCGGCAAACCCACGGCTACGGTAATGTCGTTGGTATACGGTACAATGTCCAGCAAAGATTCGAGGGACTGGTCCATCGTATTCTGGGCAAAAAATGCATCCTCACAGCCATATCCCGAAATACAGAGTTCGGGCAGACAGAGCAGACTCACTTCCTGCCGTTGCGCTTCCCCGATGGCGTTGATAATGTTTTGCTTGTTGTGCTCCCAGGCAAGGGGAATTTGGTTAAGAACGCCAGCGGCTACTTTAAGAAGTTTCATTTCTAATAACGAATGAGTGAAAGAGCGAATGAGCAAATGGTTTTTCAGCCGGTGGCTGGCTGCTCATAGCTCAATGCTTGCTTGTACTATCAGGATAACAAAGATGAAGGGGAAAAGGGTTTTATTCACTATCGTTGCCGACAAACTGAAACGGATACTGGTTAATACCAGGGGCAGAATTTTTGGGATCTTTGACTATAAACGACCACTGGCAATACATCAGCTCAAACCCAGCCGTTCGGTCTGGCAGCCCTGCGTTAAAGGTACTATGATAGATACCAACGTATAAATTCATGATACTCCAGCCTAACCCATACCCTTCCCCAAATTACGCAGACTCTAAAACGGAATCAGGCGAAGCGGGCGCAGGCCTTCGGGTTGGTCTATACAGAACAATTTGTCCTGCCTACGATGCTGTCGATCTAACAGTGGTCTGGGACGTAATCAACAAGAATCTACCTATACTGGCGAGGGAGGGACATACTCTGCTTTATTCACCCGATTAATACAATCCCCTACTCCACCTTGTAAGCAACCAGGCTGTTTTTGTAGAACGTAGGAACAACCAGCAGCTTTTTCTTCGCGACGTATTCAATGTCTGCCGAGTTTACTTTTCCAGCGCGGGTATCCAGCAGTTGCTGTTTAGTCCCATCGGCATTGACGTGGAAAATCTGCCCGTTCCAGTCCGAAACGAAATAATTACCCTTGCCCTCGGGCACGATACCATCGGTAGCGGCCATGCCGTCGGCCAGGGTGGTGATAGCCTTCGTCGCTACATCCACCGACCGCAGCGCACCGATTTTCCCACTTCCTATCATGAGTTTACCGGTACCAACGGCCAGCAGACCATTGGGCTTATTGAGTTGTTCGCCCTCCATAAAAACCTCCCACTTGTCGTCTTTCAGGCGGTAAATTTTATCAATGCGGCTATCCGATACGTAGACCGTACCATCTTTTGCTATTGTTACATCGTTCAGGAAGGAGCCTTTCCCAATCGCATCCCACGTCTTTTCAGCCTGCCCCGTTTCGGTATTGATGGCTACCAACCGGTACACATCCGTTACGTACAGCCGTTTTTTGTACAGACCCATTCCTTTGGGCGCGTTCAGGCCCGATGTCCAGCGCAGGTTTTCAATTTTACCATCGAGGGATACTTTCGAGATAAAGCCACTGCCATCGAGCGCGTCCGCCTGTCCGTCCATATTGGCTACGTACAGCGTGTTGCGGCCATCGTACAACACCGACTCCGGGGTACGAAGCGTGGTGTCCGTTTCCCACGCTTTCAGCAGTTTCATCGGCTTGGGTGCTGTGGCCGGTGTCAGGGCAATGAAGCTGAAAGCAGCAAAAACGGCGGTAATCAATAAGTACGGATGTTTCATGGTTTGACTGGTTTTCGATTCATTTGCCAATTGGCTACGCCTAGCAACCGGACAATCAGCTGTTTCAGGTTTATGTAAAAGAGTAAATGCGGACTTTCTAACTAAGCAGCCATATACAGCGCACGTTTCAACATAGCAGACCTACCTGTTTTACCTATCAACTGGTCATAGTATCGTCCAGACGAACCGAAAACAATGCCTTCGATTTGGCGTATACATAGCTCACCACCGCCAGCGTAACCAGACCGCCCAGTGCTACTGACGGCACGGTGCCGAGCAAACTAGCCATCAACCCCGACTCGAACGCGCCAATTTCGTTCGATGAACTAATAAAAATACCGTTTACAGCCGCGACACGCCCACGCATGTGGTCGGGGGGGAAAATCTGTAGAATCGTTTGCCGGATAATGACGCTGATACTGTCGAATGCTCCCGTCAGGGCAAGCATGAGGAGCGACAGGTAAAAATTAGTGGACAGCGCAAAAACGAGCGTAGCCACCCCAAAACCCAGCACAGCTAACAGCATATTGCGCCAGGCATTATGCGTTGGTGGGTGCTTGGTCATGTACGCCATTGTCAGCAGGGCACCAATGGACGGAGCTGCCCGCAGGAAACCAAGTCCTTCGGCCCCTACTTTTAAAATATCCTCGGCAAAAACCGGCAGGATAGCCACCACGCCCCCAAACAGTACCGAGAACAAATCGAGCGAGATGGCGTAGAATACAATCTGGGTGTCGAATACAAAGCGAAAGCCTTCCTTCAGGCTCTCCAGAAAACTCCTGGCGGGCTGATTGTTCATCGGTACGGGCTTGCTCTCAACCAGCGAAAGCAGCAGGAAACAGAGGGCCAGCATAATGATGACGAAAACCAACGTATTGTCGAAGCCAAACCAACTGTACAAAAACCCGGCGATACCAGGCCCGGCAATGGCCCCGGCCTGCCAGAATGAACTGCTCCAGGTGGCCGAATTGGTATATAGTTCACGGGGGACCAGAAACGGTTTCAGCGAGGAGCTGGCCGGTGAGTAAAACCCTTTGGCCGTGCCAATCAGCATGATTGTTCCGTAGATAGTAGCCAACTGCGTGGTTTGCGAAAGGCCGGAGACAATGGACGGTTGAAAGGCAAGATACAGGATAACGGAGCCAAGCAGGATAACCAGCAGACTCCATTGCAAGATACGTTTCTTATCGCGCCGGTCGGCCAGATGCCCGCCAAAGAGCGAAATGGCAATGAACGGTAGCGCTTCGGCCAAACCTACCAGACCCAGTGCGAGCGGGTTATGTGTCATTTTGTATAATTCGTAACCCAGCGTAACCTCCTGAATCAGCAGCGCGGCCGTGATCAGGAAACTGTTCATAACGAAGTAACGAAAATCGGGGATGCGCAACGAAGCAAACGCATCAGGAGGGGTCAGTGGAATCATTCAGACACAAATCGTATGTTTACGACGTATATTTTGCTTATTCAACCGAAAACAATGGAACCTCCGTTCCGGACAAGGGTTAAAATTTGCTGCATCAGCAGCCTGGAAGAAGCCCGGCTAGCCATCCGGTTCGGCGCCGATGCCCTTGGGCTGGTCGGCCAGATGCCCAGTGGCCCCGGCGTGGTGTCGGATGATGTGGCGGCCGAGATTGCCGGAATGACTCCTCCGCCCGTAGCCACGTTTATGCTCACTAGCGAAAGTACCGTCGGCGGCATTATCGCGCACCAGCAACGGGTGGGAGCCAATACTATTCAACTGGTAGACACCGTGCCCGCCGGGACCTACGCGCAGCTTCGGGCGGCTTTGCCCGCTATAAAACTGGTACAGGTCATTCACATTATCGACGAACGAAGCATCGATGAAGCGCTACAGGCAGTTGAACTCGGAGTCGATACCCTGTTGCTGGATTCCGGTAATCCTACTCTTGCCATAAAGGAACTGGGCGGAACGGGACGGGTACATAACTGGCAGGTGAGCCGGCAGATTGTCGTACAATCGCGGGTGCCGGTTTTCCTGGCTGGCGGCTTGAATCCCGAAAATGTGCAGGAGGCATTGGATACCGTGCAACCCTATGGGCTCGACATTTGTAGTGGCGTTCGTACCAATGGGCACCTGAATGCGCACAAATTGGAAGCATTCATGCAGTTGGTCCGGTAAATACATGGCCTGCGGCAAAACAAAAAAGCCCGCACTGAGTAGCGCGGGCTTTCTGATAAAGGAAAGAAGCCATTAAGCAACGGCTATTTCTTTCACTAACTTTTCTTCTTTTGCTTCAATTTTTGGTAGTTCAACTGTCAAAATACCATCGGTGTAAGCCGCCTTGATTTCGTCGGCGTTCACGTTTTTGGGCAGACGGAAACTCCGTTCAAACGAGTTGAAGGAAAACTCCTGACGGGTGAATTTGTCCGTCGTTTCTTCGTTTTTCTGCTCCGACTCGTATCCAATCGTGAGGGTATTTTTGGCCAGGTTAATTTTCAGATCTTCTTTTTTCAGGCCAAGAGCGGCTAGTTCAAGAACGAATGCGGTTTCGGTCTCTTTTACATTCACAGCCGGTACATTGGGCGTCGTGTTGTAATACCGATTGATTACCGGACGACCGTAGAGCGGATTAAAAAAAGCGGGGAGTTGGTTGTAACGAGCTAAGGTTGCCATGATTTCTATTAATGTCTAAATTGTTGTTTACTGTTCAAACACAATACACCTTAACTAAACGACTATGGACTGGAAGTCCATAGGTTTAAAAACGAATGGAATTCGTTTGTTTCGGCTGAAGCCGACTGAAGGTATACCACTTTAAGTGACCTACTCCAGAATGAAATTCTCATCCCCATTAGGATGATCCTTGTGATGATCTAAATACGATTGCAGCAACTCGTCGGTGATACTACCCACACTCCAAGCACCGTAACCAACACCCCAGAAGTGACCGCCCCAATACCGACGCTTCAGTTCAGGAAACTCGTGCAAAAGCAACTTCGCACTGCGGCCTTTTAGCCGCCGGACTAAATCGCTCAAACTTAACGAGGGCGAATACGATACGTGCAGATGAATATGATCTTTACTCACAACGCCTTTCAGAATCTGCACGTCCAGCACATTGCAGGTCTGCCGCAATAAGTCCCGACAACGCAACTGTACATCACCTGTCAGCACATGGTAGCGATACTTAGTACTCCACACCAAATGGACTTGTAAATTATAAACCGAATGACTACCAGACCGTTGCTGCTTCATCAAGCAAAATTACCAAAATTGAGTAGCAACTAAAGTCTTGCCCTAAAGGGCATAGCTTGAACTAGCGTACGTGAAAAGTCAAA
>NZ_KB893270.1 GCF_000374065.1 Spirosoma luteum DSM 19990 | reverse complement strand
ATGGATTAGCCTCTGGAATTGTAGACTCCCGGCGTAACGATGCCGTTGATTTCCTCGTGTTTCAATCCTTCTTGTGATGGATTAGCCTCTGGAATTTAAGGTTGTTTTATCTAGTTCCGATAATATGTTATGTTTCAATCCTTCTTGTGATGGATTAGCCTCTGGAATTGGGTGACTTGCAGTACGTACTAGATGGTGCATATCGTTTCAATCCTTCTTGTGATGGATTAGCCTCTGGAATCCGTACTTTGAGATAATGTTCTCATAGTCAGATATATAGCCCAAGTCTGGTTACACTCTTTTTTGTTATTTAGCAGGTCAAAGATCATCAGAATCAGCCATTTTTTCTACCCTTTCCGTAAAGGCAAACATCTAAAAATCAATTGTTTATAGGCAATTTTGGGCAAGTTTAAAATATAAAGCTGCCCGGATGCCGGTCATTTAATGCACACATTGCGGTATGTGCAAGTTACACAACGGGCCTTTGCTTTGGTGGCCTTCGGAAAAAAATTTCGGTCAATAATTGAGAATATAGAATTTGCCGCCTGCTTAACATCCGCCTTATTTTCATCCGTTATTGGCACCTCAATGACCCGATTATTACTCCGAGTGTACACAATGAAACCCCGATCCACTTGACGACCGAAATTGACTTCGATCAGCCAAGCATAGCAGTACAACTGCGTTCTATACGTGTCGTACACTTTGTCCTTGTACTCGGCGAATTTGTAATCCAGCGGAGCCATCGTACCATCGCCGAATTCGATCACTTCGTCCACCACGCCCCGAATCAATTCGTTGGTCAGATACTGATCGACGTGTTTTCCCACAACGGGAGCACCAGGCCGACCCAGTCGCTTTCGCAGATAGTCTTTGTTGCGCTCCAGCCGCTCGTCGTGCAAGTGCCGCCCCCGCATTACTTTGTAATCGTTCTCCTCAAACTGCGGGATGGCCAGAACATACTCAAAGTAGGTGAAACGAGGGCAGAATAGATACTCGATGATGTGCGAAGGGGTTAAGGTCATAGCTTAGAAGAATAACGCCCTGATTTCGTCCGTAACCAGTTTTTTATCGAATGCCTGTCCCAGCAGAGCCGTCTGCTGTAATTCGCCACGGCTCATGGGGAAAATATACACCTTATCTGTCGTTTCGTCGATCAGTTCTTCCAGTTGCAGTTGCAGCGTGTCTTTTTGGTTCTGAGTCAGCGTACCCAGAAAACACGAAAACTGCACCCGGTACAGACCCGCCTGCTGACACCGTTTGGCCGCTTTTGTACGGGACTTATCCTTCACAATGTCATAGAGTACCCACACGATCATAGCTTTATCAGGTCAGGCGGTCCGCCGGTTTTTCCGATGAGTTCATTGGCAAACTGGTGCGCATCGAGTTGAATGCAATGGCTCCGTACCAGATTCCGGCCCCGGTACCGAATGGGGTCATTGTCCAGAAAGTCGTTGAACGCATTTACCAGTAATTCTTTGCCAGCCGCGTTGAGCGAGTAACCCGACCGCGACCCGGATACTTCACCAATGTGCGATTTATTTACTTTCTTGGCCGAAAACAATCGAAAAACCACCTCGTCGGCCCAGCCTCGGTAAGGCTCAATAAAGTCGTACACCATGCTCAACTGATTGTAATCATCACGGTGCAGAAATCCCAGGTATGGGTCCAGTCCGGCCAGCATTAGTGTCTTTTCTACTTTGCCGTACAACATGCCATACCCGTAGTTCAAAAAGGCGTTGAACGCATCCTGCGCCGGTCGGCTACTGCGGCCGGAAAACCGATAATCAGGAGGCAGTACGTAGCTCAGTGTTTCGAAATACAGTCGCCCCGCCGTGCCTTCCAGCCCCCGCAGGGTATCGGACACCTCCGCCACGCACGCCGGGCGACCTGCCAATGGCTCCACGGTGGTGATGGATAGCGACAACGCCTGTAGCCGCACCAGTTTATCGTCCAGATAATTGGCGTGTTGCGGCCGGTGTTTTTTCAGGTCGCGTATCAACCCGGTCTGGTTATCTAGTTTGGCCAACAGCCAAGTTCGTATCCAGCGTAATCCGTCGGCTCCTAGACTGGCCTCCAACTGCCGTTTCCGGATTTTGGTGGTGCTGCCCAGTTTGGCGTGCCACACTCGTCCAATGGGATCGCCCTGTTGCTCAATGAACACCACATCGACATTGTGCCGCATGGCCAGCCGTACGGCATCGGTGCTGAGTGAGGTACCGGTTGCCAGCAGAATATGCGTCACTTTTTCGGCCGAATAGGTCGCACTGATCACTTTGCCATCCTCGCCCTTCCTTCGGACATCGAACATGGCATCTTTTACGTGTAGATACGTTCCGTAAGTAGTGATGTGGAGTTGCATGGATTAAGGGTGAATAGTACGCTGTACGGTATTCATCGCACAGCACAGCAGTCAAACACTCATTCTATTATTCACTAATTGAACAGTCCCGAACCCCCGCGATACCGCTTTGCCCAGGCCAATACCATCGGGTAGGACAACATTGGCCAGAAAGCTACCCGTAAAAGCAACCATCGTCTGGTTTTTAAACTGGGTAGTCCGTTCCTGCACATCCAGCCTTACCATTATCCGTTCATGGGGCTCCAGCCACAGTCCAAACTCCCGGAACAGGGCCAGTAACTGACTCGTCAGCACCCGTTTTAACTGGGCCTGCTGTTCAGCTTGAGAGTAATGCCGGTAATCGCGGTAGTTGGTTTGGTTGAGAGCCATCCAGAGCGTTTCAAACCGGTATTCAATCAAATCGTCCGCGATGCCAACAGAAGCCTGTTCGTGCCGTATGTGCTTACTCAGGACGGGAAAGGACTGACCGTCGATATCGATTTCCCGCATCTGTAAAAACAGCTGTGCCAGAAGTCCTGCGCCTTCACCCAGCCCCACTAGCGTAGGTGTTTGGCGTAACACCTTGTACTGCACTAACGGATACGCATACCGGAACTTTACAACTGTAGTAGCCACGTCGCCGGTTTCTTCATTATCGCTTTCCAGGTGGTTGTGCAACAGGGGCGATTGTTCCCTGAAAAGGTCGCCAAAGTACCCCCGCATCTTATGCGCATCCCGCGTCCGGAGCGTAATTTCGGGGAAGGTAATAGTCGTGATGGGGATTAAGGTTTGGGTTGGCATTTTAATGGTGGTGGGTTAGAACAAGACTACAGGATTCATCTGATTATTTTCTTTACTCCGATCAAAACCGGTTATCTCATTGTAATAATCCTGAACTTCGTTGCGATTGACAATGTATAGACCTTCTGCTAGTTCATTCAACTTTTTATCCTGCTGCAATTCCTTGACCTTATTCAAGTATTTAGGAACAGTTATAATTCGCTGATTGAAAGCCAGTTTGTGCTTAGTTTCAAACTCCTCTTTGCTCATTTTTTTACGAATGAGTCTCTTGAAGGCCTCTTTGGCCGCTGTCGCTTCATCGTCTAATTCGATGAATACCGATACGGCAAAACCTTTATGGTCAATTACCTGAAAACTTGAAACCGGAGCGGTATTTTTATCATCGTTGTCATAATTCAGGCGTTTCATGCTACCGAAAATATCGCGGGCCATCTTAAACGATTTCACACCATCGGCAGACAGATTATCGTAGTATTCGCCGATAAGTGTCAGATACTTTTCTTCGGGAATTTCACCATTGTTTTCAGCCGCTCCCTTGGTTAATGCCTGCCGCGATTGGGTTGCCGTAGTACGGTCATAAATCTTTTCGCAGTCGTCAAAATCAACCACGTATAAAGGCGAATGTCGACGGACATATGAGTTCTCTCGGTTAATACGTCCTGCCACCTGCACAATAGAATCAATCGGCCCAACATCGCGGAAGCCCATATCAAAATCCAGATCAACACCTGCTTCCACGCATTGAGTAGCAATCAAAATAGGCTTGAAACCATACTTAAGATCAAGTTTAACGCGGTCTATCACGTAAAGCCGATGGGCCGGAACTATATTGGTCGATAGGTAATATACTTTATTGAGATACCCACAATTGCCAACATAAGTCTGAATTTCGGTGAATAAATCTACCGACCGTTTCACCAGATTACAGACAATCAAGCAGGACTTTCCGGCTGACCAGAAGGGAGCGAAGTAGTCGTCAACAAACGCGGCTTCGTCAGCAACGGGATGACTGATTAACGGGATGATTTTCGTACGTTGAAACGCACTAAATACGGCTTCGTGTTCAGTGAGTAATTCTGTTACATCGAGCTTATCCCCTTCCTTCGCAATGATTTCCCGGTTGGCCAGTTCAAACGTTTTTGGCTTTGTAGCCGTCATCAGAATGACTCGTGAGTTGAGAAATTTCGAGGCATAGTATAATGCTGCTCCTATAAGCGGTAGCTGTTCTAATCGGATCGTCTGTACCTCGTCCAGAATGATGATAGCACCCGCGAAATGATGAAATTTTTTCAGGAGTTTGTTCCGATGCCCGATCAGCGTTTGCAGAAACTGTACGAACGTGGTAATAACTACATCGCTCTGCCAGGTATCCAGCAACATCGTTTTCTGATTCCATCCCTGATTTTCCTCGTCATCGTTCTTCTTCGATAGTTGCTCTAAAGCGTCGGCAAATTGATAATGCGCCAACACCCGTCCCTCCTTATCTGGTATCACCCGTTTGTACTCAACAATGGCTTGCTCGATGATATTGATAAAGGGCAGCGCATAAATAATCTGGGCTTCGTGTCGCTCATGTTCCCGTATTTTTGCTTTCAGTCGCAGGGCAAAATCCAGCGCAACCAATGTTTTACCTATACCTGTAGGAGCTGTTAACGTAAACAGCCGTTTTTCGAGAATATCTGTTCGATCCAACTTCTGCATGACCGCACCACGCACATAATTCCGTAACTCATTCTGACCAAGCCTTGTCAACTCATCCGCTGTTCTGGGCTGAAACACAACGGGAGCAATCCGTTGGTCGACCAAAGTTGGGGACAGTGATTGGCGAGTGTACAGAACGGTTTCGGAAGCATCTAATTTATCGGATTCAATCAAGAGCGAGAATAGATAATTTATCAGGAAGTAATTATGAATATCTGGCTTTTTGGCCAACTCCCGGATAGCTTTTATGAGCGTTCTATCAGGGTATCTGATGTAATTCTCTAAGTTTTGCTCATTAAGTTCATTGGAAATCTGAGCTAATACGGGGACGATCGTTTTAGCCTGTTGATAGAAAATGAACTCATCCTTACTCTCCTCCACAACGTAGCCTTTCAAGTCATTAATATCTGTCAGGCTTTTGTGGTGGTGAATAATCAAATACGCTGCCCATAAGGCCAGCGTATCGAAACCCTGCAACCGATATTTCTGGTAGAGCGTAAAGCCACCAAACTTTGCGTGCTGTTTCAACTCCTGATCGAACGTGCCCGTTTTTAGCAGATAATTTTGAAAGTGAGTCGTGTATTTGCCGAGGTCGTGATACATACCAACCAACCGCAAAACATCAGTCAGCGGTAGGTCAGTTTGCATCGTTACGTGTCCATGAAATGATTGTAAAGCTTTGTCTGTAACCGCCATTGTGTGGTTGACAAGATGCTTCGAACCGTAAACGGAACCGTCCTCGTTTTGCTTGCTATGGGAGTAGAACGTTGTCATTCCATGAAGAGGATATGTTGTGTTTCGGTAGCCTGGGTTAATGCGTAGTAAGGCTTATTGAGCTTTACTTTCACGCCCGATGCTGTAGTTGAAAACAGCACCCGGTCCATACGCCGGAGCTCGCGGTCGAAGTTTCCCACAAAATCACCGGGCAGTAATTCTTCTTCGATTGACTGTAGTGTATCCTCCGTTCGCTGTCGGTCAAAATCCAGTTGCTCAACGGCATCAGAAGGCATAGCTGAATGAACCAGTACCCAACCGTTTGAGTCAACTAGCTTCGCATCCGTGATAAGCGTTGCCGAGAGTAAAGACGCGGTGAAATTTGCGGTACCGAATGTTAGCGCATACTGAAATTCACGTTTTAACAGGGCTTGCTTCAGTGCCTGAAACGTTTCATTGCCCCCTTCGTGAGCAGCTACATATATCCTATACACAACCAAACCACGGCTGATACTCAGCCCGCTCACTATCTCAAACGGAGTCTGAATCCGCCCATTCGACCCGTCGAAATCACCCTTACCAACAATTTTGAGCAAGTTGAGCCGGTGAAACGTTTTCTTGATAGGCTGCATGACACGCACACCAATCCGAATTCGCTCCGAAGCCAGTTCGTCGTAATAGCTGTCGCGGGGGCGGCCAAGCATACCGGCCAGCATACCCATCAGGGTGGTACGGGGTGGTATGCTAAAACTCATGGCTGTATTGTTCGCATAATATTTGCGAAAGTGGGCGAGTTTACCGCCAACATCTATCTGCAAAACTTCCATATGTCTGGTCAGTTTGCCGATAACTCAATACCAGTAGCCGATTTGATATAGGCCGATTTTATGGCCTTTCCTTCACCAGTATTCTCTTTCAGGAGTTTTTGAAGTGCCGATAAATCAAGTTGTAAATCCTCAAAACGTCTAATCTGCTTTTCCTCAATATTCCCGTTCGGTTCAACCCTTACATAGTTGCGCAGGTCGCCAAAGTTGCCATTGAAAAAACCATCGTTGTACGTGATTTCGACATAGAGTTTGGGATACTGATTGAGCTTTGACCGGGTGGGCATAGCGGGCACGCTCTGCCACATGGCATCCCGGAATGTAGTAATGTCAGCATCAGTCAGACCAGTGCTTTGGGCGGCAAACTTATTGATGGTGCCATTAAATGCTAGCAAACTGTAATGCACCCGGTAATCTTTCCCAAAGGTGCTGCTATCGTCGTTCATCGTCGTGACAATCGAACTCGATTCCATCAATTGTACTTTGTGTAGTGAATAGCCCCAATTTATTTGCACAGGTCCTGTGTAAGCACGGGTAAATCCTTCAACGGCAAAGGCACTACCAAACAAGCGAATATCGACAAACTTCTGTTTGACCATTTGCGCCAGCAAATAGACACTCAACGACCGGTTCTCTTTCGCCTGCAACTTCTTAAAAATCTTTTCGGGCGTTTTCTCTGCTTCTGTAATCTTAGCCAGAGCATCGCCCATAGTTGCATTTTCGGCAAACAGTTCGCCAATCGTTTCGTCGTTTGCTAAAGCCCTTTTTACAACCGCTTCCAGTTTCTGTTCGGGATTTACTTTGCGGCCGTCCTCCATGTCGACAAAGATTTCGGTTCCGGTCATTTTCAGGTAATCACGGATGTAGCGTTTCAGGCGAGTATCGGTCACCAGATTGGTGTCAGTGTCATAATCCATACGGGGTTTATTTTCCTGATCGGGGTCGCCGTTAGGGTTGCACTGCGTTGCATCGTACAGAAACAGGAAATCAGCATTCTTCGTAATCGTTGCCATTTGTTGTGGGGTGGTTTAGGTTATTCGTTGTTAGTAGATTTCTTCTTGGTACCGGCGAAAAAGGAGTATCCCGATAAGATAAAGAATAGAGCTTCATCAGGTTTCATGGTCCAGTTTTCGTGATTAAAAAGCATCATGAAACGACTCAGCGTACTTTCGGTATACCGGTGAATGCTATACTGTTGAGTTTTCTCGACTAGATCGCGGTGCAACCGGCGAATGTCATCCCGGTCCATGCCGTTATAATTCAGCTTTTTAAGCACCGGCTTGGTCTTGTGTTCTTTCTTGTACTGCGTTTGTGCTACGGTGTTAAGTACTCGTCCGAGGTAAAAAAGTGCCTTGTGTTCCGGCTTGTAATTCATCCGCACAAAAAACTCTTCTACTTTCTGCTGGTATTCTGGCAGCACTTGCTCTTCCGGCGCGGCATCGAGCGTAATCTCTTCAGGATCATCGGTTTGATTTTCTTCCATTGGGTTGATAAGGTTAAACTGATTAAGAATATGGATGAAGGCTAGGTACTGGAACACCGCGTTACGAACAGCAAAATCAAACTCGGTATTTTCGCGAATGTTGGTGTAGCCAGCGTATCGGCCGTAGTAGTGGCAGAGGATTAATTCTTTGAAGTAACTGAATAACTTTTCGCGTTCGACGGGTCGTTTTTCAAGTACCTGTTTGAACAGGTTAAGGGCTTCATTCTTCTTTTCCTTATCCTTTCGAACGGGGATAAGCGTGTAAACGGTGAACAGGTTGAAGTCGAGTAGAATTTGTTCTTTCCCTATACTCATGATGCTCGTCCAATTGACACCCGGCATTGATTTCCATTCGTTATTGAGTTTGAGAAAAGCTGTAATTAACTGTTCAAAATGCGTCCGGCTAACGTCTTTTATGACATTGATAGTTTTGAAAAAATTACCATCTGACTCAAAACCTAAGAAGGTAATCCAGTAAGGGTTAGTCGTCTCTGTGTCAATATCACCGACAATTTCCTGATAGGTACTGAACTGAAACAACAGATCAGATTTGCGACTCAGGTTACGGAGGGTAGTTTCTATGTCGGATTCATCCCGGTTCAAAAGCTGAGGAATTATGCAGTGGTCAATACCCGCAATGCGTGTTTTGTAGTTTTCAAGCAGGTATTTTGAGCCACGCTCCAGATACATCTGCGTCTGTTTATCGACTTGGTAATTTTTTTGAAATGCCCCATTTTCCCAACCACTCGCGTAATTGACAGTCGTGGTAACAAACATCTTATTCAGACTGTATCGAGCCGAAATATCTAGTTCTCCCACCTCGAGTGACCGCTCACCGGTTGCATAGCAAATTTTTTCAGTGGCTTCGCCTGATGAAAGTGTCAATTCCTGACCGATAAACTTACGTTTCAGAAACATTTGGTAGCCGTCGATTTGACTGAATAGCGTTGGCTTTGTATAACCTTTTTCAGACCAGATAACTTGTGCCACTACCAACACGAGCCGCTCCGATGGTCGCAGCGAAACCGCTTTCAAAAACTGTCTGTCTTCTTCAGCGAGTTCTTCTTTTTCTGCATTGGCAAGTTTGGCATTATCCAGTAAAGCCAACCGCCGTTCAAATTCAGGACGCAGTTTGAAGATTTCGGTTAACACCTCATAAAGTGGTGTCCCTTGCAAATCGGCAAAGCCGGTTTCAATGGCATCGGTGAACTGCCCCCGGTCGGGTTCAGCTCCTTTTTTGTCGACAATACCAAAGAAAGCTTTACGCAGTTGCTCCAGCTTTTTCCATTCGACACAGGTGTAGACAGCCTTGTTATTTCCACCCTGAATCTTGACATTGAAGTACCGGCCTGGCGACTCGTCGGGGTCGTATTCGTATAAACTTCCAAAATCGACCCGGTGCGCATCTAAGTCGAAAATCAATGGTATGACGTAGTTCGTTATGGGATCACCCTTCTTGGTTTCCGTCTCGATCTTTGGCGCGTCCAGAATATCATCCCAATCTCCTCGTCCCAGACTGAGTTGCTGGCCTATTCTAATTTGGGTTTGTAGCATTGCGGTGTGATTTATAGCCGTGATTCTTCAGTTCAAGTGTAAAACATGAATTGAAGAACCACGACTACAGATTTCAGTAAAATCGGTGATTACAAACAGTGCAAAAACCTTCTTCGAGAAAGGTGCACAAGATGCAGTGAGAGCACCCGAGAAGATCGTCCCTCTCGCGATTGATGAGTACATCAGGGCTAACCGCTTTGTAGTACGGTCGCAAAAGCCTAAATTTGTTAACCATAGAATAACAGTTTTATGGTGAAAAACCCAGAGAGCCAACCCTCGTCCCTCGCAAAGACTGGTTGGCTTTTCTGTTATTCGCAAGTGATTATCCGTCCAAGATATTATTTCAAACTTACTTCTCCTTAGATTTTTGTATATATTGGAAAGGATATAAAGGAAAACCAAAACTTGCTTGTCACAAATCTGAAGAATGATTTTCGTTATTCCAAACCAGTACATTGAATACTTTTCTTCACTCTGCATATTAGCAGGTAGAGATTCATCTGACTGTAGCACGACTTTGCATTGATATAGAATCTCAGTACTACGTTGAAAGCTTACACCATCCATACCTTTTCGTCGTTTTTCCTGTTAGCAAATCAACTACCGTAAAGTGACACAGTCTGTCACCAAACCGAAATCTATTTTGTTACTCTTTTGTATCTTCGTCCAAAACCTGTCGCATCTATGACTATTCTTCAGCTTCCCGTTCCCGCAACTACCGCTGAACGTTTTCAAACGTTGTCTGCCCAACAGCAAACGCTGGTTTCACAGTTAGTGGCGGATTGCCTGTCCGAACCCACCAGTTTGACCGATGTCATGGATTACGTCAGCTTTAAAGCCACCCAGCGTGGCCTTACGCCCGATATCCTACAGCAATTACTGGATGAAGAATGAGATTCGTTCTGGATACCAATACCCTCGTTAGTGCGGCCTTATTTGTCAAGTCTGCTCCTCGTCAGGCGTTTGATGCGGCCTTAGATCGGGGTGAACTCCTAACATCTGAGAGTTGCTTAGCCGAGCTTAATCAGGTATTACATCGCCCTAAGTTTGCCCGCTACCTGACTTCCTTTGAAGCAGACTTGTTCATCAATCAATATAGTCTGAAAGCAACCGTTGTCGATGTTAGTAGTGTAATCAAAGATTGCCGTGACGCTAAGGACAATAAGTTTCTTGAACTGGCCATTGACGGAGTTGCTACCTGTATCATCACGGGTGATCAAGACTTGTTGGTACTGCATCCGTACCTGACTGTATCTATTGTAACCCCATTTGATTTTCTGAGCTGGGCACCCGCGTAACCTTACTTCATGGGCTAAATTCGTTGACCCGTCCCCGCACGTAATCCCGAAATTCGTCTGGGCCATTGATTATTATCTGTCCAGGCAATCCCAACACAAACCGCCCGATACCTACCCAGCTACGCACTTCACCCGTGTAGGTATACGGAAATGCCTCGTCGGTCGGAGTAAGCCGGATGTCAGGCTGGGTAAGCGGACGATCTTCTATCAATAGCCGGTAAGCCATTGGGCTCAACCGGAGTGAAATGCGAACGGGCGTTCCTGGCCAATCGAAGGGGTCCGTAGGTGCTTCGGCCGGTGGTTTCGTCTGCAAAGTATCCAGCAAAATCACATCATCGATACGCTGTGTTTTGAAGGTTTTCACCGTATCGGAGCCTGGTTCGTAGGCCGTAAGCTGGGAGAAATTATCCGAGAACGCATGAGGCTCCACCAACCTATCATCAATGGTGTTGCTATTGGCGGAGTAATAGCGAAGCAACTTCACCTGCTGGCGGTTACGAATGGCTTCGGCCAGCAAGTTCACGACCAGACTCTGGTGCTGATCGACCAGGGTATCGGAAAGGGGAAACAGCGTTGAGTGCTGATAGATCTTCTGCCGGAGTGGAGCCAGCAGTGGCAGGGTATCGGGCAATGTCGCCAGCGCCTGCCTGAGCAACTGGGCTTCTTCTTCTGTGAAATCAGCCTGTTGCCTGCGTTCGTCCTCATACAAAAAGAAACGAGGGGGTCGTTTTCCTTCGCTATCGATAATGAACCCGGCCTCGTTCAGCGCATCCATAAACCGCCGGGCGTGGCGCGGGCTACAATCGAGAATCTGAGCTAGCTGGTTGAGGGTTTTGCCGGGCCGCTGCTTTAGCAGCCGAATAAGTTTGAGGGTACGGGTAAGGTTTTGTTGAGCAGACATGGTTAGATGGATAAGTGCTCAATAAAGCTAAAATATCCAACAAAAAGTATAATGTCAGGCACTATTATTAGACAATCATTAGCGACTAACTTGGTTTGTTCCTTACCCGTTCAAGGTTATTTTACCAGATTATTTTTTTTATGTTGAATCTTACTTCTCCTTTTGGTAGTAATCGTTCAAAAAAACGTCAACTCGATTAATATCGCTGAACTACTAGAATGAACGGTTTTATTGAACGCTGATAAGGGCTATTTTAGGCCGCCTAGCCATACCTGGCCACCGTTCAGAAAAACGTCCATTTGATTTAAAGTTACTACAGACGATGACACCCACCACCTAGCGACTTATTCAGTTTTCCTCGTCGCCACTCGCCGATTTGCCTTTCTTCACTTTGGCCCCATTCAGATTGCCAATTTTATAGCTGAATGTCAGGCGGATACTGGAGTTATAGATATATTGGCGAAAATCTTGATTGAACTGGGCCGAATTCAGCACCGAGGTGAAGCCCATGCCGTTGGTGAGAAAATTCTCAGCGGCTAAGCCTAAGCTACCCCGTTTATTGGTGAATGATTTACGAGCGCCCAACGAGTACTGGGCAAATCCAATTCGATACCCCTGCAACGCGATATCCTTACCCCGGTACCCCAGGTTAGCCTGAATGGCCCAGCCCTTATCAAATTGTATCTGGCTATCGAACCGCCCACCCCAGCGAATACCCGTATTACTGAGCGGGATGGATAGTCCCGACACATCCAGGGTCACCCCGCTAATATAGCGGTACATGATATCCAGGTTCGTATTGATGCTCCAGCGGGGTGTAATGTTTATTGTCGCAAATAGGTTGGTGCCGTAGTTATATTCCTTACCAATGTTTGACCGGCGGCTAACCACCGCACCGATTAGGGTATCAGATCGTTGGCTAATCGACTGAATATCATCCCGATTGAGTCGGGTATACAGCGTCAGGTTCAGGTACGTTTTTTTGACGTAGGTACTATAGCCAAATTCAATTCGGTCAGTTATTTCCGGCTTTAAATACGGATTGCCGATGGAAATATTGTAGGGATTGGCCGCGTTGAAATTAGGATTCAGATCCTGAACGTTCGGGCGCTGAATCCGGCGATTATAGGCCAGTTTAATCGTGGTCGATTCGTTAAGCTTTTTCGAGAGATTGATGCTCGGAACCAGTTTGCCGTAGTTCGGAATGGAAATGGGGCCTTGTCCGCCTGCCGATGACCCTCCAGTCCGGGACCCTCCAGTCTGGGCCTGAATACCAGTATACTCATAACGAGTCCCCGCCTTAATCGTGATCTTATTATGTGTTGTCAGTGTATACGATAAATAAGCAGCCCCAATATTCTGATCATACAACAAGGAACCATCTGGACGCTGGCTGTCATTCACAAAATCGGAGACTGGTCCCGCCAGTAAGTACTGATACTGGCTATTTACTTTACGGTAGGTTTCCTTGGCGCCAAATTCCAGCTGTTGGGTTTGACTGATAGGCGTCTGGTAATCCACTTGCAGAATAAACTCCTGACTGGTATTGAAATTCAGGTTCCGCTGCCGAGTGCTCATGATACCGAGCGTATCCAGATTGTTGGCGTCAAAATTATTGGTCAGGTGATTCTGGCTATACTGGGTGGAAATGCTTAATTCCCGCTGAGGCCCGTCGCCAGTTCCGGGATACGTATGTAGGTAATCGAGGTTCATGTCGACCGAATTGGACAAATCCTGACTATTCACGTCTCGTCTCGACGGTGCCTTTACGATGTTCCCATTCAATAAACTGGTGGCCAGATGCTGATCCCGACTTAAGTTGCGCACCCCAAACCGAACCCCACCGGTCAGCGATTGATTTTTCGCGATGTCATAGTCTAGTCCCAGCGCATATTGCCCAAATAATCCCCTATCGAAGCCATCCGAATGCTGACTCGTCCGAACAGGGGCGATGGATTCGCCCAGAAAGGTCGTCTGATTCAAATCTGACCCCGATTTATTGTACACCCCCCGCCCATTACCGTTCAGGTTTACGCCCAGTTTACCCTTGCGGAAACTACCATTCAAGCCCAGGGTCGAGGCCCGGTTACCCACGCCCCCATCTACATCGAGGTGTAATCCCTGCAAGGTATTTTTCTTGGTGATGATGTTGATGATACCACCCGAACCTTCGGCATCGTATTTAGCCGAGGGTGAGGTAATAACTTCCACGGTTTTAATTAAATCAGCCGGAATTTGTCGCAGTGCATCGGCCAGATTACCCGCTAAAATGAAAGAAGGCTTATTGTTGATTAAGACGCGCACGTTGGAACTTCCTTGCAAAGACACATTGCCCGCCAAATCCACCGATAGCATCGGCACTTTTTTGAGAATATCCGTCGCGTCACCGCCTTTGGCTGCCAAATCGACATCTGCATTATAGACCAACCGGTCAACCTTGTCTTCTACAAGGGCTTTGGTTCCGGCTACGGTGACTTCATTGAGGGTGCGCGTGCTGGCACTAAGCCTGACAACACCCAGGTCTTTGGTCTGCCCTTTGGCCAGCACGACGTTGTCAATCGGTTTGGCATCGTAGCCCAAAAAGGAAACCAGGATTTTGTAGGTACCGGGCGCTAATTTTGCGAGGCTGAATTTACCCTTATCGTCCGCGATAGTGCCATCAACGAGTTTATTGGTTAAGGTATTATAGACGGCGACATTGGCATATTCAACCGCTTTAGTCAATGAAGAATCGACGACATACCCTGAAATTTTAGCGTTGCCTTTTTGGGTAATTTCTCCCGTTGAGGTTACTACTGGCTGGCTGGATTGAGCAGCCGCCGGTTGTGAGAGAACTCCAGTTGGTATTTGTGCCAGCGCGATACACGTAGTCAATAAAAAAAGAAGTACCGTAGATTTAATCCACATAACGTGAAATTGAAAAAAAAGAGAGTTGCCAGGCCGTACAAACTTGCCACTGGCCCTTGATGAATAGAATACAAACGTGCCCTATACCTTTTATAACTGGTTGAAAGGCTATATTGACTGGTTGAATATAACGTGGTGGCCTGCTTCGTTTGAGTTGATAAGTAGGCCACCACGTTATGTAATAAATTGGTTTATTTAATAAACTGACCTTTAGCATCGAAGATCAGGTCTTTACCACCAATTTCGGCTTCGTAGGTTTTCTTCCCTTTCGCATCCACAATTTCGGCGGCTTCCTTAATTTTTTTACCTGCATAGTGTTTGGCAACATACTCCTGAACGGATGCGGGCAGTGCTGATCCCATGATAGTGGTTTCCGTTTCGAGAACATTGCCTTTTGCGTCGATCACCAGCGACAACTTCTTTCCGTTATGGGTCAGCCCCGCTTCATAATTTCCGTCTTCTTTCTCCCATTTCACATCTTTTACACCCGGATAGAGCTTGGCCACTGTGGCCTTGACAGCCGCTGGCACAACAATATTAGTTCGTATCACGGTTGTATGGGTATTTTCTACGGAATGGGCAGCTACTATTGATACTGTGTTGGCTAAAGCCATTAACGCCAGGGCACTCCCTAATAAGGTCTTGTTCATTGTTCCAGATGGGTTTAGTTTCCGCATTAAACCTACCCTCTGAATCTAAAGTAATTTTGAAGTTGTAGCCGTCGGTAGCCCTTCTTCAGAAATCAACCTGAAACATGTGCCGACGCATGGACGATGCATAATTGTATGTTACTGTCATGCCATATTGATCGGCAATTTCCTTCACTAAGGCTAAGCCCAGGCCAGTGGACTGGGGCAACGCCTGATTACGAACAAACCGCCGAAACAGTTGTTCCGTAGGAAAAGGCAACGGGTCACCTTCATTGGTGATAATAAAACTAGTTGCGCCCACTTGCACGAAAATAGAACTGCCCGAGTCGGCATGGCGGACCGCGTTCTTGATCAGATTTAAAAACAGTACGTCCGCTAATTGCCGATTCAGATATCGGGTTGGGTCTTCTTTAATCATCCGGTTAACAGTTATGTCTCTGTGGGCCACATAATCCAAATAGTTATCCAGGAGTTGATTGACCAGTTCCCCAATAGCCACCGAATCATTTTGGGCAAACTGATGATTATCAATCTTGGCTAACAATAACAAGGATTGATTCATGGCTGAGAGCCGCTTAATTTCCTGCTGCGACCGATGAATCCGATCCAGGTCTGCTTCGTTTAACCCTGCCGACTGTTGCAGTAGATCTAATTCGACCGACAGCACACTTAAGGGCGTCTGCATTTCGTGCGATGCATTATCGGTAAACTGCTTCTGCTGGGCGTATTGTTGGCGGGTTCGGCGACTCACTTCATCGAGCGACTGACTTAGCAACTTAAATTCTGCCACATCACTTACTGGAAAGGCCACCTCATCCGGGCCATCGACCCGAAACTGGTGTAATTGATGAATGATTCCGTAAAAGGGTTGCCAGATCCGCCGGGTAACCAGCACATCAGCCAGCACCAGTAGCAGCACAACGACCAGAAAACAAACAATAACCCCTACTGATACCGCACTGGCGATTTCGTCAAACTCCAGATACGATTGCTGAAGGATTATCGTATAATTCTGACCACCAACGGAATACATCGAGCGTAGCAAACGAACCGGAACCCGTTCCTTTTCGACTGGGTCAAACGCTATTGTGTCCATATAAACTGGAGCTACTGGATGTCTTGAGGTAGTCCGAGTAATCCGTACGTTTGGATCCCAGTACGGCAAGTTGGTGGTATTGGGCGGATGCTGGCGAAGTTGCTCTTTTACCTGGATGAGTTCACTGGCCAGCAACTCGTCGATTTCATACAGCATATCCCGGTGGATATACGCATTCAGCAGAAAAACACCCCCCAGCGCAATGGGGAGGGCCGCCAGGAGCAGGTAAAGCGTTGTTTTATGGAGCAATTTCATTCGCCTACTGTAAAAATATACCCGGCCCCATACCGCGTGGTGATGTAATCCGGACTACCTGCATCCAGCAGTTTTCGGCGTAGATTCCGAACATGGGTATACAGAAAGTCATGCGAATCAAGGCCATCCATGTAGTCTCCCCACACATGTTCAACAATGACTGCTTTGGATAAGAGTCGGTTTTTGTTGGTGACCAGAAACAGGAGCAATTCATATTCTTTGACCGTTACTTCCATCGGCTGATCGGCCACAAGAACCTGTTTGCGATGAGGCACAATCGTAATGGCCCCACACCTGAGTTGCGTCTCACCCTCATGCTGACGTCGTCGCATTAATGACCGGATGCGAGCGTTTAGCTCAGGCAGGTGAAACGGTTTGGTCAGGTAATCATCAGCCCCTAACTCCAACCCGGAGAGCTTATCATCCAGCGAGTTTTTGGCCGACACGATGATAATACCCGCCTGGGAATGAGCCTCCTTCAGTTCTTTTACAATCGCCAGCCCGTTTCCATCGGGCAGGGTAATGTCCACCACGACGCAATCATAGTCATAATCATGCACCTTCACCGAGGCTGTACGAAGATCAGATGCCGTCGATACCTTATAGTGTTCACCTTCCAGATACTGCTGTATGGCCACCAGTAGCGAGGGTTCATCTTCAATCAGCAAAATTTTCATGGTCACGCTGTTGGCTTATTTCGCCAAAGTTGCAATGCAAAACTGAATACATTTTGAAGTAAGGCGCTTATGTAGTGGCCCATTGCCTCCCTGATCAACTACAGATTCTCTTTAGGTTTACTTCGTTCCTTTACCATGCCCGTCCTCTTTCACGTACTTGGGACCTACCCTTATTAATTGGCACCCGTACTGGGCCTAGAAGCAATTCACTGGATGATTAACTGATGAAACAAAACAAGCAATTGGTTTCCTGGCTGCTGGGCTGCTGGATTTTTCTATTTTCGTTACTCTCAGCCGTTGGGCAACCGCTAAATACCGTTTCTCAGCGGGCATTCTGGGATACTGTTCCAACGCGTCCCGTTACGTTCCGATGGATGGCTCCAGTCGTATTGGTACCCGTTGGCCTGGCCTTATCGCCTGATTATCCGAATAGTCATTTCGACCGCTTTTACGTTCGGAGTGAGATTCAGGATAAAATCCATTTTCGTACCCATGCAGATGATTACCTGCAATACGGACCAGCCGTGGCCTGGGCGGGCTTGAGTCTGGCGGGCGTGAAAGGCCGATCGCAGCCCGTTGACCGGGTATTAATCGGCGTGCTCGCATATAGTATTAGCTCAGTGGTGGTGCTGGGGCTGAAACATACCACGAATGAGCTTCGGCCCGATGGGTCCAATTACCTCTCCTTTCCATCGGGACATACGGCCAATGCGTTCACGGGAGCGAGTTTGCTGGATCGGGAATTTGGGGGAGTCAGCCCCTGGATTCCGATTGGTGGGTATGCAATGGCCACCTCGACCGGAATTTTACGGATGACCAATGATAAACACTGGATATCGGACGTACTGGTTGGAGCCGGTATTGGTCTGCTGTCCACTGAAGTCGCCTACCGGGTCTATCCGTGGTTAAAACGCAACTTGGGTTGGCATAAAATCACCCCTCATTAGGTTGAGTGTGGGCGAAGATGCCTAGAGATAGGACTTAATATTTAGAAAAATGACTGACCTAAAAAAAGCTCAATTTCGTCTAAAAAGGCTTTTTGCCTTTGGCGGTCTGCTTCTTCTGGTATCCAATCATACGCTGGCACAATACCCAGCTATTAATGGCAATCCAGCCGCTCGGGCGCTAGTAACGACGGGTCTGAACCAAGTCTATGATAATAAATTTCCGGAAGCTGAAGCAACCTTCTCTCAACTAGCGAAATTAGCGCCCAATCATCCGTCCCTTGATTTGCTTCGGGGCGTTCGTTTGTATTACCAGTGGTTTCCAGCCCGCACCGATGCAAAGCTGAAGCAGAGATGCATTCAACAGCTCAAACTGGCGGCTAAAAAAGCCGACGACTGGCAGAATACGCAAAAAAAAACGGATGGTGCTGACCGCAGTACGACTGACCGCAGTGCGACTGACCGGCCTGAAGCGATGTTTTTGTACTTCACCGCCGAGGCTATGCTGGCTAAAATCAGTCATCTCGAACATGAACCGTTCGCGGCTATTCGGCACGCTAAGAACGCCTATCCGTATATTCAGAAAGGCAAAACGTTCCAGCAGCAATACCCGGACTTTTATCTCTCCACAGGACTCTACAATTTCTATAGGGAAATCTATCCGGAAATTCACCCATTTTATAAAACTGTGGCCTGGGTCATGACGTCCGGCGATAAAAAACTGGGCCTGTCGCAACTTCAGATCGCCACCCAAAAAGCCCTGTTCGTACGAACAGAGGCCATCCTGTATCATACCCATCTACTGACGGATTACGAAAATAAACCAGCTGATGCACTGCCCTCTCTGGCACACCTGGTTATTAGTTATCCCGACAATCCGTACTGGCGATACAAGTATGCAGAAGCCTTACTCAACACGCACCAGTTAGAGGCCATTCCCCACGAAATTACTCAATTGATGGCGGCTTCAGCAGTGGTCTATCAGCAGATGGGAACGCTTTTAAAGGCTCGCTACGCGTTGGAAAAAGGGCAGCGATCAGCCGCACAAACTCTGGCCGACGAAGTGATTCGCAGCTCGGTGCGGGATGAACCCGTGCGGGCCTATGCGTATCTGATTCTCCCGCCTTCAGGGGCAGGAAAAGCAAGCCAAACAATACTATAAACAAATGCTCACGTACGCTTAATATCCAGTATTACGCAATGAAGCCCCCTAAAAAAACCGTATGCGACTAGATAAACGACTAATATGGGTAAGTATCTGGTTACTGCTTTACGCCACTCCCGGCTTTGGGCAGGACACGCTGGCTCACCGAAAGCTGGACTATTACCTGGAAGTGGGACTTGTAAACAGTCCCCTGCTGAAGGATAATATCAATGCCATTACGTTAAATCGGCTGGACAGCCTGCTCAACATTGCCATTAACAAACCCTATGTGCAGGCCATCGGTCAGTATCTCTACGCACCAGCTGGCGCCAACTGGGGCTACGACCAGAATACAACCAACGGTGGCGCTTATACGGGGTTGATTCAGGCAAATCGAAACCTGCTCTACCGCCGGAACCTACGGATTCAGAATAACCTAAACGCTGCCCACCGTGATTCATTGGTCAATACTGTTCGTATCAATCAGAACGATCTCCAAAAAGCCATTGTCGATCTCTACCTGACGGTCTACCAGGATTACCAGCAGATGGTCATTTTTGGCGATTTGTATCAGATTTTCTCCCGCCAGAATGAAGTGCTCAAAGAGCTACTTCGGAAAGCCCTGTTCAATCAGTCGGATTATCTGACGTTTCGGGTCGACTGGCAGCAGAGCGAAGTAAATTTTGAAGGAGCCAAGGTTCAGTTTTTGCAGGATATGCTGACCCTCAATACATTTTGTAATATTCCCGAAACGGGCCTGGTATATCTCGAAAAGCCGGCCCTGACGCCCCTGGCCCGCTTTACCCTCGACAACAATCCCTATTTTCTACGCTACCGCTACGACAGCGTGATTGTGGAACGAAACCGCCGGGTTGTCGACATTTTTTACCGGCCCTCGCTGGACGTAGTGGCCAACGCAGGTACAAACGCGATTAGCTCCGATCTGATTACCCGGCGTTTTGGCTATAGCCTGGGCTTGAATTTCATCATGCCCATCTACAACGGGAACCAGCGAAAGTTGCAATATCAAAAATTTGACGTCACGCAGCTCACCATCCAAAATTACCGTAATCAGTACCTCAACCGATTCAATCTGCAACTACGAACGGTAAATGAACAATTACGCGTCAATCAGAACCTGATCACCATCACCGAGAGGCAAAATACGGACGTCGAAAACTTGTTGACAATCAGTCAGGCCCGGCTGTACCGGGGCGATATATCAGCCATTGATTACCTACTTATCGTGCAGCGATACCTGAATATCAAACTGTCCCTGAATCAATTAACAGTCCAGCGGCAGCGGTTCATCAACACATTCAACTACCGCAACTTTTAACGCGTTGGCCCAATCCATGACTAAACAATTGTATCTGCTAGGACTTATCGGATCTCTGTTGATGACCCGCTGCGGCTCGTCGTCAACCAGCGACACCAGTACCCAGACAGCCGACGTCTCCAGGCCAAAAACACCCGTGGAGGTGACGACCGTAACTGCCGATACGTTTCGGGTGGAAAAAACGTTTCGGGGCATGACGTACTACCTCACCAGTGGCGACATAAAATCGCCCATTGCAGGCTACGTGACCAAAGTGTACGTTAAAATTGGTGACCAGCTTCGCAAAGGGGCGCCCTTATTTGGGCTGGAAACCAAAGAGGCCTACGCGCTGGGTGGTAAAAATTACCTCAATGACCCAACGCTTAAAAATATCGGCCAGTTGATTATCCGCGCGCCTGACAAGGGCCTGGTAACGCTGGTGCAGGCCGAGGAGCGCGAGTACATACAGGATGGTGCACTGCTGGCTAGTTTCTCGGCCCCGGATATGTTTGTTTTTTTAATTGAAGTACCTGCCGAGCAGGATTCAACGGTGCATATCGGGAGTGCCTGCATGATTCAACTCCCCAACGGGCGTAAAATAACCGGTAAGATCTCCCAGACGCTGGCCATGGCCGATTCGCTCTCACAAACTGAGCGGTTCGTGGTCAAGCCAGACAAACCAATGATACTACCCGCCCGACTGGGCCTCAACATAACCTTCACTGATCAACAACATAACCACGCGCAGTCGTTGCCCAAAGAAGCGGTTCTGGCAAATGAACTTCAGACCGATTTCTGGGTCATGAAGCTCATTGATGATACCACCGCGATAAAAGTACCGGTCAAAATTGGCCTCCAGCGCGAAACTCACATCGAAATTCTCAGCCCACGGTTTGGGCCAAAAGACCGCTTCGTCAGTAAAGGCGGCTACGGCCTGGCCGACACCGCATCGATCACCATAAACCGCATCGCCAATGCCCACTGAAGAACCCGGTTTCTTTAGCTTTCGTAAGCCAATTCTGGGGCTGCTTCTGCTGCTACTAGTGGGTGGCATTTTCGCGTACCGAAGTATTCAGGTTTCTTTATTTCCTGACCGAACGTTTCCCAAAATCAAAGTCATTGCCGATGCGGGTGAACAGCCTGTGGAACTGATGATGGTGGCCATTACGCAACCGCTGGAAAATGCTGTCAATCAGGTGGAAGGCGTTGACATGGTGCGCAGTACCACCAGCCGGGGCAGTTCTGAACTGTCGATTTATTTGAACTGGTCGGTGGATATGGACGTGTCATTACAGCGGGTAAACGCCAGGATCAACCAGATTCAAAATACGTTACTGCCCAACACGGTGCTGTCGGTGGAGAAAATGTCGCCATCGATTCTGCCCGTGATGGATTTCGCGCTCAGTTCGAATAGCCGCGATTTGATTGAGCTGCGCAAGCTGGCGATCTACACCATCCGGCCGTATCTGAGTCGGGTAACGGGCGTGTCGAACGTGCAGGTAATGGGCGGTCGCACCAAAGAGTACTGGATCATTCTCCAACCCGACAAACTGGCCAGCATCAACGTAACCCCAGCGGCCATCACGACCGCTCTGGCGGCAACGAATTTCATTCAGGCCGACGGGCTGGTTTCAGATTACAACCGCCTATATCTGACCCTCACCGACGCGACAGTTCACTCCCGACAGGATGTTGAGAACATCATCATTCGCAGTGATGGGCAACGAGTGCTTCGTTTAGCTGATGTAGCGACGATCGAACTGCATGAACAACAGGAATACACCAAAATTGAAGCAAACGGCAAAGAAACGGTACTGGTCAATGTCGTCAAGCAGCCTTCGGCCAACCTGATTAGTTTGAGCAATGGCATCAACCAGAAAGTAGCCGAATTAAAAAACCTGCTTCCCGCCGATGTCACCCTGACACCCACCTACGTACAGGCCGATTTCGTGAGCGATGCGGTGAAAAGTGTGACCGACAGCATTTTCATCGGGCTGATATTAGCGATCATCGTCACCAGTTTGTTCCTGCGGTCGCTGAAAGCCAGTTTCGTTATTCTGATCACGATCCCCATCATTCTGGCGGCTTCCATTTTAGTCCTGTTTGTCATGGGCTACACGCTCGACATTATGACGCTGGGCGGTATCGCAGCGGCCATAGGGCTGATTATCGACGATGCCGTTGTGATTGTGGAGCAAATTCATAGAGTGGAAGAAGAGTATGAGGGGAAATCGGATGCCCAAACGATTCAGCAAGCGATCAGCTACCTCTTCCCGGCCATGGTTGGTTCGTCGCTCAGCACCATCGTCATTTTCATCCCCTTTTCGCTGATGAGTGGGGTGGCGGGCGCGTTCTTCAAGGTGCTGGCCATGACAATGGTCGTTACGCTCACCTGCTCATTTCTGATTACGTGGCTGGGCCTGCCCGTAATTTACAGCCTGTTTGGTTCGGGCAAGAAAAAGAAGAAAGATACCGCGACCCACCCCGCCATTGGCAACATATTGTCCATTTTCATTCACTATCCCTGGATCGCACTCGGGCTGGCGGGAGCAATGGCCCTCGCCGTAGGATTGATTTACAGCCAGTTAGAAACGGGTTTTCTGCCCGACATGGACGAAGGGTCCATTGTCCTCGATTATCATTCCGCACCCGGCACGTCGCTGGCGGAAACGGATGTCATGCTCACCGAGGTCGATAAACAGATCAAGACCATGCCGGAAGTAGCCGCTTATTCGCGACGGACGGGTGCGCAGATGGGCTTTTTTATTACCGAACCCAACGGGGGCGATTACCTGATTTCGCTTAAAAAAGACCGCAGCCGCTCCACCAACGAAGTTATCGATGAGTTGCGGGGGAAAATAGAAGCGACCCAGCCTGGCCTAACCGTTGACTTTGGGCAGGTCATCGGCGATATGCTCGGTGATTTAATGAGCGAACCTAACCCCGTCGAAGTGAAAGTGTTTGGCAATCAACCCGGCGAACTTCGCCCTTTGGCTGATAAAATCAGTGGCATCGTGACCCAGGTTCCCGGAACGGCCGATGTCTTCAACGGCATTACCATCGCTGGGCCATCGGTAGTATTTACCCCAAAATCCAGTGCCTTGCTTCAATATGGGCTGACACCCCTCGATCTACAAAACCAGTTGACGACCCGGCTGATGGGCAACGAGGTCGGCAATATTCTGGAAGGCAGTCAGTTCATCAAAATGCGGCTCAAATATCCGGGCATGGGCAGAAATTTACAGCTTCTCAAGCAAAGCCCCGTTTTTACTGCCGATGGTCGGAGCCGTCTCCTATCCGACTTCGCCAACGTACGAGTCGATTCGGGTAGCGCCGAGATTCAGCGGGAAAACCTGCAACCGATGGTTTCCATCACATCCAGCCTGGCGAATCGCGATTTGGGCAGTGTGATGAGCGAGATTCAGCAGAAAGTAAGCAGTGGTATAACGCTGGCATCGGGTCAGCACATTGAGTACGGCGGAGCGTTTGCCCAGCAACGACAATCGTTTCGGGAGTTGCTGCTCATTCTGGTTTCAGCCTCGCTGCTGGTATTCATCGTATTGCTTTTTCTGTTCCGCGAATTGAAAGCCGCCGGACTGATTCTGTTCATTTCGGTACTGGGCGTTTCGGGTTCCTTTATTGCCTTGTTCATTACCAAAACCCCACTCAACGTGGGCAGCTATACGGGCATTATCATGATCGTGGGCATCATTGCTGAGAACGCCATTTTCACCTTTCAGCAGTTCGCTATTCACCACCAGACAGCCCTGGTTGCGGAGTCTATCGAGTTTGCCATTTCTGCTCGGATTCGACCTAAACTGATGACCGCTACCAGTGCCATTATCGCGCTGATGCCGCTGGCCTTAGGCATTGGCACGGGCGCGCAACTTCACCAGCCGTTAGCCATTGCCGTGATCGGCGGGTTCTGTGCCGCCCTGCCTCTATTGCTCCTGATTTTTCCGGGTCTATTACGCTTAGCGTACAAAGACAAACCAGTTAACCAATTGATTGACAAACCAATAAACTAAATAGGATGATTATGAAAACTTTCTGGATTTCTGCCGTATGCCTGTGTTTAACGGGCGCTCTCTTCGCCCAGTCGGCGAATTATCATCTCGTCAAGAAAACCACCATCGGGGGTGAAGGTGGTTGGGATTATCTGTTGGCCGATGCGGATGGCGGTCGGCTCTACGTCTCGCACGGGACGCAAGTAGAAGTTCTTGACCTGAAAAGCCACGAAAAACTGGGGGTTATCACACCGACACCGGGTATTCATGGCATTGCCGTTGTGCCCGGTGCCAATGTTGGTTACACGACAAATGGCCGCCCGAATACGGCCACCATGTTTGACACAAAGACCTTCAAAGCCACCAAAGAAATCCCGACGGGTAAAAAGCCGGACGCCATTATGTACGACGCCTTTTCGAAACGAGTCTTCATCTTCAACAACGAAGGCAATAGTGCAACGGTGCTGGATGCAACTACTGGCAACATAGCGGGGACGGTCGAATTGGGCGGGGCACCCGAAGCAGCCGTCAGCGATGACCACGGGGCGATTTTCGTGAATCTGGAAGACACCAACGAGATCGCCGTTTTTGATGCCAAGTCGCTGGCGGTGAAGCATCACTGGAAGTTAGGTAAGGGCGAAGAACCCACCGGACTGGCTTTTGACAAACCGCATCACCAATTGTTCAGCACCTGCAACAAGGTTATGGTGGTACTGGATTCGCAGTCGGGTAAAGTGCTGGCGGAAGTACCAACGGGAAGTGGAACCGACGGGGCCGTGTTCGACACCTCGACGGGTTCGGCTATCAGTTCCAACGGCGAAGGGACGTTAACGGTGGTGAAGGAAGTAAAGCCGGGCCAATTCGAAGCCGTTCAAACGGTAACGACTCAGCGCGGTGCCCGAACCATTACCATCGACCCAGTAAGTCATCACATTTTTGTAATAACCGCCGAGTACGGACCCGCCCCAGCCGCCACGTCAGAAAACCCAAAGCCCCGACCTTCGGTGAAGCCGGGAACATTCATGGTGCTGGAATATGCAGCGAAGTAATAAGCGCAGAATCGCTATTATAAAATGCCCCCCTAAATTCTACTAGCGGGGGGCACTACAATATCTACTCGGCAAAATAAATAGGTTGTCTATGCATTTTACAGGTCATAGCGGTTAGCTACTCTGCATCTGGCAGTGTACTCGCCAACTGCCTTCTACCTCTCTAAACTACTTATCTATGTGGTGGATTTACGCATTACTCTCAGCCCTTTTTGCTGCTTTGACAGCCATATTAGCTAAAATAGGCATCAAAGGGGTAAATACCGATCTAGCAACGGCCATCCGAACGGTCGTCATTTTAGTTGTGGCCTGGGGGCTGGTGTTCTGGCGGGGAGGTTTTAATACATTACCCGCGCTTAGTCGTCAGAACTGGCTGTTTCTGGTTTTGTCGGGTGTAGCAACTGGACTCTCATGGATATTCTACTTCAAAGCGTTACAGCTTGGCAAGGTTTCGCAGGTGGCACCTGTCGACAAGCTTAGCGTGGCCATCGCCATTCTACTTTCGGTTGTGTTTCTGGGCGAAGTTTTAACCTGGAAGGCCGCTATTGGGGCGGTCCTGATTATTGGCGGCACGCTGGTGTTGATTCTGTGAGTTAACCCGATAACGAGCAACTTCAATGTATCTTCAGAATGCCATCGTTAGTTTGTACTCATTATCCTCGCACTTGAGTGAGCCCTTACCGAATGACGACAAACCAGCTCCAATATCATATACACCATCGCTTTGGCCGATTGGCTACTCGCTACCCAAGCCTTGTTCGCTGGCTAGCCGAACGATTGTCGACCGACCATTTCCGAGGTTTACCCCTGACAGTACTGGCCGGATTGCTGATCATCAACGTGATGGTGCTCTCCGAAATTGCGGAGAATCTGGTCAACGCTGAGCCTATGGTCCAGGTGGATCAGGGGTTTACGCATTGGCTTTTTCAGGAGCGGAGTACGACAATCAGCCAACTACTCTATGCATTAACCTGGCTGGGATCGGCGTACGTAACAATTGGTCTGACACTCATTGGATCACTGGTTTTGTACCGTCAAAAAAAGGGGCGCAACATGGTAATTCTGTGGATTTTAATGGCGGGTGTCGGCTTATTTGTCCAGGTTGGGAAACGAACATTTATCCGGCAGCGCCCTGCTCAGGTTGCTTATTATGCGGAAACGGGCTACTCATTTCCCAGTGGTCATTCGGCCACGGCCATGACTCTTTATGGATTACTGGGTTACTGGCTGGTTCGGGGACGTCGTCGGATTCGGCACCGGTGGCTGGTGGGATTCAGTGCCGTCGGGTTGATCCTAATGGTTGGGTTTAGCCGAATCTATTTAGGCGTTCATTTTTTGAGCGATGTGCTGGGCGGCTATTTACTGGGTGCCTGCTGGCTGATTGTGGGCATTGTACTTACCGAGTGGCAACGGACTACCCATTCAGCCAATGTTGGCTAACGTACACCCATTGCTTTTACTAATCAGTATTCTTATGTTTTTGTCCAGTTTGCTTTTATTTGGCTGTGCGCTATTGGCTTTTCACTCAGCGCGGTTTTTGGAGGCGGGGCAGGGCTTTTACTATTACCTGTAGTAGGTTCCCTATTACCTGGTGCCCAGGTTCCGGCGGCACTTTCCATCGGCACAGTTTCCAGTTCCATTTCCCGCATCATTGCCTTCTGGTCCCGCATTCGCTTGGACGTAGTGGTATGGTTTGTGCCCCCTGCCTTACCCGCCGTATGGATAGGTGCCAAGCTACTGACCTATATTAACCCGCTCTATCTGGAGTTTATGATGGGCTTATTTCTGATGGCCAACCTTACCCTGATTTTTCGCTCGTCTAAAGAGCTGGACGTAATTCATTCCTTACCTAAAGGCTATTTAGCGCTGATTGGTCTGTTATTTGACCGATTCTATCTGCGCTACGGGATGGCCAAAGAGGAAATTGTCGATTCCGCTCAGTGAACTTCCTTCAGACAAGCAAATTGACGCGAAGAAACTCAGCCAGGGAGCCGATCACGTCGTGGTGGAGGAAGTCTTCGGTATTGGTAAACATACGTACGAAGTCTATGTCTATCGAAAAGGCAAGCTGGAAAAGTTTGACATTTAGCTTTTCTATTCACCTCCCCAAACGACTACTCACTAAACTGGCTCCTGAAGATCAACTATCTAGGAGCCAGTTTAGTATACGGTAACGTTGAGCTTATAAGGTGAACTTCAGCGCCAGATTCACAATACGCCCTTCCAATGGTGCCCAGATAGGCCGGAAGGTGGGTTGTACCGTCGGGTTGGTGCCGAGTACAACCGTTTCGTAATTAGCTTGCTTCACATTGAAGATATTCTCTCCGTTGAGCACCAGCCGCCAGTGGTCGTTGTAATGGTATTCAGCGGCTGTGGCAAAGAAGGTATAATTAGGCACTTTCTGGTTGTTGTAAAGATACTGAGTACCCACGTAGCTGGCTTCGACACCAAAACGGAAGTGATCGTTTTCCCAGGCTACCGTCGTGGAGAATTTATCCTGGGGCGCTAATGGAAGGTAGGTATTATCGGTTGGGCCGTTCCGACGAGCGAGCGTATGGTTATAGCCAAAATACAGCTCGTACGCTTTGTATTCGAGCCGAACGTAGGTGTCAGTTCCAACGCTGAAGATATTGTAAGGCGCATTGATCAACTGAGTGTAAGCCCCCAGATTACTCGATAAACTGGAAAATGCCGATACCACGGGGGAGTTGACAATAGTGTAATAAAGCGCCTGATCGACCTGCACCGAAAACCCACTTTCAAAGGTTTTGGAATAAGCGATATCAATGTTAGTGCCCACCGATCGTTCTGCCTTCACCGTGGAAACGTCAATCGGTAGTAAACGGGGGAAGATCAAACTAACATTTAAGGCCCCTGGTGTTTGGTTGACGAACAAGTTTGGCGTTTTGTAACCCGTTCCCACGCTTAACCGCACTGTCCAGGGATCGGATGGTTTGAGTTTAACCGATAAGCGAGGGAGCAGAAAACTCCCAAACGTATTATGGTGATCGAACCGAAGTCCCGCCTGGATCGCGACTTTTTCACCCACTTGCCAGTCGTCCTGCACAAATCCACCAACGGTATTGTAGGTATAATCGACCAGGCGGGTACTATCAGGATTTTTGCGGAACGCTTCGAGGGTTAGGTTAGCCCCCACAATCAGCTGATGTTTACCGAAGCGGGCTAAATCATTGGCTTCCAGATACACGGACGACTGTCGACCATCGGACAGTTTCTGATAATCCGTGTTCTGCCGATGGAACGTACTGACGGCCCCTTTGAACGTTAGCGCGTTGGTTTCCGAGGTATTGTGGCTGGCGTTGAAATCAACCGTATGGCGCTGTAGATCGGTAACGTTTTTATAGGAACCAGGTTCTGTACCCTCAAGAGCCGGCAGATACCCACCGGTACGATTTTCGGTAGTGAATGCATACCCGATATCAAGTTTGGTATGATCGGTCGGGTTCCAGAAAAACTTGGGGTGGAAATTAAACTGCTTAATGCCAGGGCTATCGGTAAACCCATCGCCCGTTACATCGACCGCCTTTTGGTAGGTATTGCCAGTAAAGAGGGTCAAACCAGTTTTTCCGTAGCGCTGCGAGTAGTACGCATTCAGGTTGGTCTCTTTCAGATTGGAGTGGTTCAGAAGGGCCGTAAATTCGGGGGTCTCCGAGTGAGGGCTTTTCGAGACGATATTAATCATACCACCAATGGCTCCTCCGCCGTAGAGTGTTGATACGGAACCTTTTACCACCTCGATCTGCTTTAAATCCAGCGGTGGGATTTGTAAAACACCCAGATTTCCGGAAAATCCTTCATAAAGCGGCAGCCCATCACGCAAAATCTGGGTGTATTTAGGATCGAGCCCCTGCATCCGAATGGCCTGGTTGCCATTGACGGCCGAGGTTCGCTGGACGTGAATGATGGAAATATCGCCCAAAATACTGCTCACGTTGCCCGGTACGACCGCGCTTTCCTCGTCCATATCTTCCTGTCCCAGCACCTCGACTTTAATGGGCAAGTCTTCGATGCGCGAGTTGGTTCGTGTCGAGGTAACGGTTACTTCGTCCAGCGACTCATCCTGGCTATGTAGTTGAAAAACGAGCGTATCGCTACCCGCTGTAAGCGGGAACGATTCGGTTTCGTAGCCAACCGCACTCACCGTAAGCGCCGTGACGCTGGCTGGTGTATTCGGCATTGTGGCAACGCCTTTTACATCCGTGACGGCGCCAGTGACCGGTTTTACGCTGGAAGGCGTACGAATAGTTGCCCCAATAATGGGTTCATGCGTGGCGCTGTCTTCCACCCGAACCATTCGGATCGTCTGGCCGAATACCGACGCGGTTGCCAGCGTAAGCAACGCAAAAAGAATAAACTGTTTCATCAGCTAGAAAATTTACCGGTAAGTTTCGGCATCAATTATGAAGCAAATTTGAAGTTTTCCTTTTTTGCATTTACGAATCCGATCTGGTATGTATGTTCTTGGTTGGCCTGTTCATACTGATAGGTCAGCGGCATTCCGTATCGATCGCAAATCTGCTTGACCAAGGCTAGTCCTATACCTATGGACCCTGGGAGGGGCTGGATCGGACAACGGTCAACACAATTCAGAACCGATCACACTATTTTCGTCCAATAAAAGGCTGTTGTCTGCCATTTATTGGACAAGATAAGCTTGGTATTGTCAGCAGCTTATCTTGTATTTTTGCAATCAGAAAATTCGACCATGAAAACCTCTCATTAATTACGCGACAAACTATTTTGGGAAGGGACGTAAAAACTGTGTCTCGTTTCTCTTTTCCATTCTTTTCAGCTGATCACCTTCCTAGAGCCCCACTATATAGTCACTATATGGCTCGACCACGCATTATATTCCACAAGCGACATTTTACCACTTTCTTTCATGAATTGTTAAATCTAGGTTATGCCATACGTAGCGTGTATACCAATGGGAAGACTACGGGTCTAATCAAATTTGTTTCTGTCCGGAACAAATAGAATCAAAAGCGTGTTATATTGCAATCAAATGATTCTTTACACCCGAATCATTGAGTAAATATGATACCTACTCCGATCGTTGCCCATCAGCCAGTAAACGTTGACACGAAAACGATTACCATCCCCCTCACTCCGCTTCAACTTATTGACCGATCCCGACAAGGACTGGCCGGTACAGAAACGAGCCGGATCGCTGGGCTGCTCAGTATTTCAGATAAGGAGATGGCCCGCTTGTTGAACCAATCAACGGCTACCTTTCACCGGCAGGCCAAGGTCGGTCGGCTGGATGCCCTTACCTCCGAACGGCTCTTAGTATTAGGACGACTGGCTACCTATGGCTCGGCCGTCTTTCAGGATCAGGCTAAATTTAGTCGCTGGCTGCGCCGTCCGTTACGCCTACTGGTAGACCGCTCGCCCCTGGACTTGATGGATAGCCCGACCGGGATTCAATTAGTGGAAGACATTCTGGGCAGGATTGAGTATGGGGTCTTTAGCTGATGGCGCTGACACTATACCGGATTCAGACCGACGCTCACCGCGACACGATATTAGACGGCATTGGTGCTCAACTACGGGGAGGCCGCTGGAACGCCAAAGGTCGGCCAATGGTTTATACCGCTACCACACCCGAGTTATGCTTTTTGGAGTACATGGTGCATTTGGAGGGTACCTCACTGGCCGATCTGCCCCCGCTGATTCTTTGTGAGATTGTCGTGCCCGACGATTCGCTCACCTTGCTGGCTGTCGATCAGTTACCGGCCGGCTGGGATAATCCTTACGCCACCCCAACGGGCTTGGCGAGCTTTGCCCAGGAGCAGTTTGGGCGGCATCAGACGCTGTGTTTAGGTTTACCCTCGGCGGTAGTGCCGCTTTCGCCTTCTCGTAATGTGCTGTTAGACCCGTTGCATGCGGCTCGAAGCGAGTGTAGGGTAGTGCGCATCGAGCCCTACCCCATCGATCCCCGTCTACCGACGGCAAGCCCAACTTACTGAAGGAAACCACCACGGTCTTACTAACGGTAAGCCCTTTGACGAAGGGGTTCTATTGTCTTTTAAAGGATCTTCTTCCTACCCTGTCTCTCTGTTTCGGTTCAGATAAACCTCTAGTTGAGTTCAAGACAAGGCACCCGTACGCTAAGCTAAGACTTGACAATTAGTAAATCAGGCAACGCGTCAGGAACACCTCTTTTACCCGGCAAAGGTTCATTAAAACGGCCGATTCAGTCGAGAGTAAGGCTCATCTGGTAACCGATTGATTCGGGCCCCAACAGAACTGACATCATAGGTAGCCGACTACCTGAGGGGAAAATACCATCACCCACTACCCTTCCCACTTGGAGAGCACAAATGCCACTAAAAAGCCCAGCACTGTCAACAGACCCGCAAACTCGCGCGTTTCGCTGAAGGCTTCGGGGATCATCGTATCGACCAGCATGGCCAGGATGGCCCCCGCTGCCAGAGCGGTGGTAGCCGCAATGACGGCATTGGGGTAGTCTTGAAAAACGCTGTAACCCAGCAGGGCGGCCAGGCCCGAGATCAGGGCGATACCAAGCCACACCCCCAGCACATACCCCATGGATCGACCCGCTTTTTTCATGCCTGCCGCACTGGATAAACCCTCGGGGATATTCGACAGAAAGACCGCAATGACGGCCACCATACTGACCCCTTTTCCACCCAGCAGACTTAACCCAATCACAATCGATTCGGGTATACCATCTAACAAGGCCCCCACGGCGATAGCCAAGCCACTGCCCGGTTGGTCGCTCTCTTTGGGGTGTTCTTCTCCCGAGCGTTTACGGTGTTTAGCCCCCCGATGGGATAGAACGTAATTAGCCCCTGAATACAGTAGGGCTCCCCCCAGAAACCCACCCCCGGTGGCTACAAATCCGCCTGTGTGGTAAGCCTCATCCATCAACTCAAACGAGAGAGCCGAAAACAGCACGCCACTGCCGAAGGCCATCACGCCCGCAATAAGCCGTTGTGGCACGGAGAGGAAGTAGCCCATTAGGGCGCCCATGAGCAAGGCGCTCCCTGAAACCAGCCCCCAGAGGCCGGCCTGCGCCCATTGGGGCATACCTAGCAGCATTCGCTTTCAGTTTATGCGGGGCTAAACGATTTAGCCCGGATTTTGGTCGATACCCCTTAGGGTCCGACTCAGTCAACGAATAGGGCTATGGACGACTGGTTATCACCCTGAACTAAGCTAACAAAGCCAGGCTGTTCAATGTTCATACTCTCCTTGTCTACTGCAAAAGTAGCCACTCCTTCAATTAGAGGACGTCGAGGTAGGCCGTGTAGTCGAAGATAGAGCCGTGGTGGCGGACCACTGAACAGATATAAAATATTTCTTTATCCTTACCTTTTCACCTGTCCAGACAGCGTTCAGAAAAACGTCCGACTTTAATCTGAATCCGATGCGCAAAACTTTAATAACTGTAAACAACAATTAGTGGCGTACGATTCTCATCGTTGCCCACTGCTAATTACCGTTAGATAAAAACGCATAAGTATCCTCCTAATTTACAGTATTATTGTCATAGCCATGGGTGCTACCCAGCGCACACGACTATCATCTTTCCGATGCGGCGGCGCACTAGGATTGCCTGCTACTACAGTACGTTGTTTTGACCTTGTTTGCCATGAGGTCAATTTAGCCGATTAGTTACCAACGTCGCTATCTAAAGTAAGATCAGATTTGGTTGCTCGTCCGTGGTTAATGAGTGTGTGACACTAGCGTAGTTATCTTAAACTTCCATCCCTCCTATGAATTCTTCTCTACCCATCAGCCCCCTGGGCCGACGAAACCACAATTTATCCAGTAAGCCAGTTAACGTTGGTGTAGTCCCCTGCTGGTGGCTGGTGTTTTTGCTCTTCACCGGACTCAGTACGGTGGGCTTGGGGCAGTGTTTCAATAGGACAACCCTATATGCTCAGCCGGGTACTCTTGACGTAACCGTAGGTGACTTCAACGGCGATGGAAAACTCGACCTGGCTTCGTCGAGCGTAGGTAACAGCACCGTCTCAGTGCGCTTAAACAATGGCAGTGGCTTTGGGGCGGCTACTGAATTTCGTGTTGGTAATCAGCCGGATCCAATAGCCGCTGGGGATTTTAATGGCGATGGAAAACTTGACCTGGTTGTGGCCAATGATCGTTCTACCAATGTCTCAGTGCTGTTGGGTACTGGTAGTGGTGGTTTTGGGGCGGCTACTGACTTTCCTATTGGTGGCAATGCCGCTTCAATAGCCGTGGGCGACTTCAATGGCGATGGCCGACTTGACCTAGCAACCGCTAATTACAGTTCAAAAACCGTCTCAGTGCTGTTAGGTACTGGCAGTGGAGGCTTTGGAGCAGCTACTAATTTTGGGGTTGATGCTAATGCCAGTTTAATAGTAGTAGGCGATTTCAACGGCGATGGTCGATCTGACCTGGCTGTCACCATGCTACATTTTGATAACGACCCCTTACTGCCTGATAACGTCTCGGTGATGCTGGGTGATGGCAGTGGCGGCTTTGGAGCAGCTACTAAATTTCCTGTTGGCAGGTCTCCCCGTGGGATAGCATTGGGCGACTTCAATGGCGATGGCCGAGCTGACTTGGCTGTAACCATCGGAAGCTCAAACACGGTCTCGGTGCTTTTGGGTACTGGCAATGGAGGCTTTGGAGCAGCCACTAATTTTGGGGTTGATGCTTCTCCCGGCTCTGTAGCCGTGGGCGACTTCAACGGCGATGGCCGATCTGACCTGGCTGCAACCATCCGACGTTCTAACAACGACCCATTACCTGATAACGTCTCGGTGTTGCTGGGTGATGGCAGTGGCGGCTTTGGGGCGGCTACTAGGTTTCCTGTTGGCAGGACTTTCAGTCGGATAGCCGTAGGCGACTTCAATGGCGATGGCCGACCCGACTTAGTTTCAACAGGCGGTTCCAGTGCTGATGAACTCTCGATACTGATCAATTGCGCCCCGCCTGCTGGCTTTACTATCGCGAGCGTGACCCCGGTGCGGTGCGTTACGGTGAGTACCACGGAGCGCCAGTTGACCTTCACGCCCCAATACGCGGGTTTGAACGGCCAGCCTATCAGTTTCTCCGTAGTCAACGAAATGCTACCCACCACCAGCCCTGGCCCCTACACCCTGCGTCTGTACACCGATAATCCCACCATCATCCTTAAAGCCACCCAGAGTGGCACAGCAGGTGAAGCAAGTTTCAACTACAACTGGTTAGCCTCCTGTAGCAGCACCCCGGTTGATCAGAACGGTCCCGCCTGTGACACCTACACCAACAGAACTACCGCCAACGGGCTGGGGAATAATAATGTGCGGGGAGTATACGTGGTTGGTTCGACGGTGTATGCCGCTACCGATGGTGGGTTAGCAATATCGACCAATGGGGGCAGCACCTTTATCAACAGAAATACCGCCAACGGGCTGGGAAGTAATAATGTGTGGCGCGTATTTGCGGTTGGCTCGACGGTGTATGCCGCTACCAATGGTGGGTTAGCAATATCGACTGATGGGGGTAACACCTTTATCAACAGAAATACCGCCAATGGGCTGGGGAGTAATAATGTGCAGGGCGTATTCGCAGATGGCTCGACGGTATATGCCGCTACTTTGGGTGGGTTATCAATATCAACTAATGGGGGAACCAACTTTACTAATAAGACCATTGCCAATGGATTGGGGGCTAATGTTGTGAATGGCGTGTATGTAGTTGGCTCGACGGTGTATGCCGCTACCCAGGAGGGATTATCGATTTCGACCGATGGGGGCAGCACCTTTACCAACAGGACTGCCGCCAATGGGCTGGGGGGTAATAATGTGCTTGCCGTGTACGCGGTTGGCTCGACGGTGTATGCCGGTATAGCTGGTGGCGGATTAGCAATATCGACTGATGGGGGCAACACCTTTACCAACAGGACTGCCGCCAATGGGCTGGGAGGAGGTATTGTGCTTGATGTGTACGCGGTTGGCTCGACGGTGTATGCCGCTACTTTGGGTGGGTTATCGATTTCAACCGATGGAGGCAACACCTTTACCACCAGGACCATCGCCAATGGGCTGGGGGCTAATCAGGTGCAGAGTGTGTATGTAGTTGGCTCGACGGTGTATGCCGCTACCCAGGGGGGATTATCATTCTGCCCACCGTCACCAACCTCGTCCTTCGCTATCACCGGAGCCACGGTAAACTGCCAAACCGTGAGTACGACCGAACGACGGGTGATGTTGACTCCCCAGTACGCGGGTTTGAACGGCCAGCCCATCAGTTTCTCCGTAGTCAATGAGATGTTACCCACCACTAGCCCCGGCCCCTATACCCTGCGGCTCTATACGGACAACCTCACCATCACCCTGAAGGCAACTCAAAGTGGCACACCGGGTGAGGCCAGTTTTAATTATAACTGGCTGGCCGCCTGTAACGGGGGTAGTTCAACCCGAATGGGAGTGAGCACAGAGCCGACAGCTAAACTACAGGTGAAGATACTGGGCAATCCGGTGCGTGAGGCCCTTGAAGTTGACGTAACGGGTAGTAATAATATGACGCTATATGTGTCCTTAACTGATATTAAGGGACGCCTTATTGACCAAAGACGTACAGAGCGAGCGGGTGCCAGTGAGCACTATCGGTTCGATGTATCGAATCTGCCCCCAGGCACTCTGCTACTACGGGCCAGCAGCGAGGGCCAATTACAAACCGTCAGGGTTCTGAAAGTGAATTAATGCCCCTATTACTCGGGGAGTGAAAAGGTCCTGGCTACTAGTTAGGGCCTTTTGGCTGTTTGAAGCGACAACACATTTAGTTCGTCCTTATGACCGTATGCTACGGATTATATTTGACAGTTTCTGTAAAAAAATTTGTAACTGAATTTACAATTATTTTTATATTAGTTCAGAAAAAGCTCCAAATGATTCTCTGACAAGACTCTAGATGGCCGAGGAGGGCTAATTTTTCATCATTGCTTTCAATCGCTTATACCGAACGATTAACTACACAAAAAAGCCGAGTCCAGATTGTTCTGACCTACCTTTTTTGTAAAGTTTACAGTAAACCTATAATCACCTGTTAATGTCGAACAAACTCCATCCCGTCTGCTTAAATGAAACCTTGATTTGTGAGTAGGCAATTTGAGAATGCAATAAAGCAACTGGCCATCATCACAGAGAAATTGTTACAACGTCCCGACAAAATGGGCGTTCATTGAGATGTTTCTTTACGGTTCATAATCGCACTTGTACTAGATACACACCAATTTACAGAAAGAGTGGATAGCCTATTAATCCAAAACGATCCGCTCCGGCACCTGGTCAAGTTCGTAATACTGGTGACTGACGGTGCTTCCAGATACCTTCACGATCCGAAAGCCTGACGGATCTTTTCCGAGCGGCTTTCCTACCGGTCCGGTTGTGACCATTTCCATGTCCCCCGATTTACCGAATGCGTTGCGGTGGTAGTGCCCGGCAAATATGTGGCTGACGCCATAGGCATTAAACATTGCCAGGTATTTTTCCCTCGTCACGGTCGGGATATTAAAATACTCGTCTTTTTCACCGGCGTCTGTCAAAAACCAGCTGTGATGCTGAAATACCAGCAACGGCTTGGCTGACGAACGGTCGGCTTTTTTTAGTTGCTTGTTCAGCCATTTAGCCTGCGCAGCCGCTTCTTTTTCAACCCCTGCAGGACTTTTAAAATACAGCGAATTCAATACGATCCCGCGCATTCCCTGATATCGAATTACATAATAGTCTTTCCCAAGTTCTTTGCGGTAAACGGCGATATCACTTTCCTTAGGATCATTGGTCACATCGTGATTTCCTGCCACGTGGTAAATGGGTATGGTGGGATCAAGTAAGGCTACAATTCGTTTGTACTCTTTAAGTTGCGCTTTGTCTGCGGGCTTATTGATCAGGTCGCCTGTAACGACGACAAAGGCGGGATGCAACCGGTTGGCCGCCGCAATAGCCTTTTCAAAGTTTTGGGTTTCTTTCTCAAAACTCTTGTTATCGGTAAAAAATCCGAATTGGGTGTCGGTCATCTGGATAAAGAAGAAAGCTTGATTTTGCTGCTGGGCTAGTGCCAACAGGCTGATCAGGCAAAACAGAGCAGACAGAGCCTGCATTTTTATTCTTTGTATCATTTGATTGAAGTCTTTAGGTTGATTACCTGCCTTTATTTTTTGGCTGTAGAATAGGGTTCGCATCCATTTCACTTTGGGGAACAGGCCAGAACAAATATTGCTCCTTAAAGAAGAAAGTGTATCAAAATAGAAGCCGCTTATTGTCCGTTTCGTTCTTTCGACAAGGCATCACATGTTTGCGACGGCATGTTAAGTCTTTAACCATGTTCATTCATTACTTGGAATCCATCGCTCAAACACTTTTAACACCCCAATGGATGTATGTCCAGTAATCTGGCGGATTTACGGCAGCGGCCGTCCGTCCCAACTGTGTCAGCTTCCCCAATTAAAAGCAGGAGGAGGGTAAACTCAAGGCCGATATCAATATACCCGCCAGAACAACTGGTAATTTTGTCTGGAAGGCTGAGACCTATCCTTTTGGACTTGCTATCTTTTACTGGACTACTATTTCTTAGCTTTTGTCCAATAAAAGGTAGCAAGTCCACGTTCAAACGAGGGTTTATCGCAGGCCGATTAAAAACACAAAGTAGAGAGCCCCCATCCATCCCAGTCCCAGGGCTATCATTCCCCACTTATAGGCTTTTCGCACCTTGTACCACATTACCCAGCTGCTCATACACAAAACCCCCAGACCGACCGCCAGACCATCCATAGTCCAAAGCCACAGGTGGGTGATTAGCCAGTTAGTGCCGGCATCCGGCTGCGTTTTGTTAACCCCATTAAAGGTATGCAGGGTCCGTATTTTTCCCCACACGTTGAACTGGAATTCTTTTTGGGTGCACATCCCTCGGGCGAAGTCAATGTGTAAATTCCGGCCGTGCCCCGGAATGGTAACCCGAAAATCAAGGCTGTCAGGGCTTAGTTTCACCTCGCTTACTTCCCCGGCAAGATGCAACTGGCGCATCAGGCTATGGAGAAGGACAACACTATCCCGGCTGGCCGGTAGTTGAACGGGTGTTTGCGTCATTTTTTGCTGTCTCTGTTCCCAAAAACTGGCAAACTTCCACCCACCGTGATTTAGTAACAGACCCGTAAAGGAAAATAACCAGACAAACAGAACAAAGAATAATCCCACATGGATGTGCAGCTTGCGGTTCCAGTGAGTAAACCCGCTGGGGTACGATTTAGTCGAGGTGTTGGTAGGCATGTATCAGTAAAAAATAAGCAGGAGAAGGGTTGAAAAGATGAAAACGCCCAATCCAATTGCTATAAACCCCAGGCGACGCTCTGCTTTGAGGAACCACCATAAAAAAATACCACTGGTCGTTAGAAATAAAAGCAGATAGACCACGCCGTCGGCCATGACTTTCCACACCTTCATATAGATCGAATTACCCCGTAAGGCCGCATTATGCTGCCCCGGCATCCGGTGCAGGAAACTCAGCGCCCGCAGGGTTCCCTCCCGCTGCCGGGTAATTACGACGCTGTCGGTGTGACTGTTCACGTTAATTATCGTTCTTAAGCCCGGCTTAACGACGGGAAAGGAAATATGGTCGGCATCTCTGGCGATAAAGTCAATCTCGCCGTTAATACCCAATTGGGTACAGATGGCTTTAGCCATGGCTAAATTGTTGGTATCCAGCGGAAAACTGGCTAGCCTGGTTTTTATAGGTGGGAGTTCCTGTACCGGAGTAAAGCGGTTAAAAAAGCCAATGTGGTTAAAGACCAGGACACTTAGACTGAAAATAAGAATGAATGGGCTACTGACTAAACCGACGTACAGGTGTAGCGTTCGGATAATGGGATAGTATTTTCTCATTGGGATAATGGAGGGGCCAGCTGCAGAAAAGGGGCAAAAACAGCTTTTATGTGGAAAATAGCGCCGACGGCCTTAACGCCTGACAAAGGGAACTGAAACCAGATTCTACCATAGGCTAGGGGTTGAGTGAAACAGGGAGTAGAATCGCAGCTGCCAAACCAAGGCGAATGTGAGCTGCTGTGGTTTTCTTGGATAGTAAAGTCTCCGAGGTGTTTCAATCGCCACTTTTTGATTCTAAGATCTGTTCGACACATTCAGTAGCATACACTTTTCAAATCCTTCACAATTCACAATTAGCCAAATAACCACATAAAACGATCATGGTGATGTCCAATGATACACGGTAACTCATCCCACTTTGACACGGATCATCTACTTCAAAAAAGAATTCGGCTACATCCATCTGACAAAGATGGCTAACTTGCACTTTCATGCAATCTCCCTAAATTTCTACTTGTTAAATTGACAATTAACAAAAAACTTCATGTATGAATAACCATCAACCAGTCCTGAAATCTTTTATGCTTTCCCTGCTTTTTGTTCTTGGAACCGTAGTTTTTGCTCAGGCCGCCAAGAGAGAATTTTACGAAATCAAGATTTATACCATCAGTAGCTCTGCCCAGGAACAGGCCCTGGACGCCTATTTGAAGGATGCTTACATTCCGGCCCTGCACAGGCAGGGAATTAAAACGATCGGGGTGTTCAAGCCGAGATCAGCTACAGACGATGCCGGTAAAAAAGTGTATGTTCTCACGCCACTGAAGTCGCAAAACCATGTATTGACTATTACTAAAAAACTGGATGCCGACGCAGTCTATCAACAGGCAGGGAATGCGTATATCAACGCTAAATTTGATAACAAGCCCTACGACCGTTTTGAGTCCATTATTTTACTGGCTTTTAGCGAAGCCCCTCAGTTGATGCTACCCAATCTCAACGGCCCGAAAAGCGATCGTATCTACGAGCTACGCAGCTATGAAGGACCCACAGAAAAATATTACCTGAATAAGGTGAAAATGTTTAATACGGGTGGCGAAGTCGCCCTTTTTAAGCGATTGAACTTCAATGCGGTGTTTTATGGTGAAGTGATTACCGGCAGCCACATGCCCAACCTGATGTACATGACTACTTTCGTCAACCAGGCCGATCGCGATGCCCACTGGAAAGCCTTTGTCGATTCACCGGAATGGAAAGTCCTGATAGCCGACGAACAATACAAAAACAACACGTCTAAAAATACGCAGTACTTCCTGTATCCTACCGAGTATTCGGATATCTGAGTAAAGCTTTTCTACTGAACTTTGTGTTTACATCAGGCTACTTCAATAGCCTGATGTTTTTTTGTGCCCAGCTCACGACCGTTATCCTTAGGAAATACTATCCGGCACTACGTTAGGACAAGGGACTGGCTTTATACGACGTCTAAAAAGCCAAAATTCACTGATTATCAGAACGGCGTAAGGATAAAACCAGGCGTTTTTCCTTTATGGAAAAACGCCCGGTAACGATTTACCTAAACCTTGTAGATCAATGAACTATAAATCTAGTCAGGATTCCCGTCGCGAATTTCTGGTGCAGGCCGCTACGGCCGCCATGGCTGCTCCGCTCTTACTAAGTGCCTCCGCACAGGCTTCTGGCCGTACTGCCAAACTCAGACATGCCTGTATCGGCGTAGGCGGTATGGGATGGGGAGACCTGAACCAGTTTAAAAAACATCCGGAGGTAGACATTGTAGCGCTCTGCGACGTGGATGAGAATCACCTGAAACGAGCCGCTGAACTAGTACCCGGTGCCCGGACGTATACCGACTGGCGGGAAATGCTCCGGCTGGAAGCTAATGCCCTTGATTCGGTCAATGTAACCGTGCCCGATCACAATCACTTTCCCATTGCTTACCAGGCTATCCGGCTAAAAAAGCATGTGTACTGTCAAAAACCAATGTGCCATGACGTGGCCGAAGTGCGGGAGCTTACCAAAGCGGCTGTGAAAGCTGGCGTAATCACGCAACTAGGTACTCAGGTAGCGTCTAGCGTTGGCGACAGAACCGCCGTACAATGGCTTAGGCAGGGTATTATCGGTAAAGTAAAGCATGCCTATTTATGTTCGAACCGACCCGGAGCGGTGGCAAAGTATCGGCTCGTGGGCCCTCGCCCGGCCCAGGGTCAGGAGGTTCCGGCGTATTTGCACTGGGATCAGTGGCTTGGCACTGCCCCTGTCCGGCCCTATGCACCAGACATCTATCACCCTGCCATCTGGCGCACCTGGCAGGACTTCGGTACGGGCTGGTCGGGGGATATTGGCTGCCATATTTTTGACGCCGTCTGGAAAGGCCTGAGCATGAAAGCTCCCCTGTCGGTGCAGGCCGAAGTACAAAAATCATGGGAAGCGTCTACCGAACGTCGGGCTGATACCTGGCCCCAGGGTAACCACATTAGCTGGGTGTTTCCGGGCAACGAGCTAACCGAGTCTGATACCTTACCGGTGGAGTGGTTCGATGGGGAATTTTATCCCCCCCAGGAAATCAGGGATTTATTCACCGCAGGGGAATACCCGGCCGAATCGGCCATGCTGATTGGTACCGAAGGGGCGTTGCTGATTCCCCACCAAAAAATGCCCGTGATTATCCCGACGGGCACCATGAAAGCGCATAGCAACCCTGCCTTAGAAGAGCGAAACCATTACCATCATTTTGTGGATGCCTGCCTGGGCGGTGAAAAAACAGAATCGCATTTTGCGCAGTCGGGTCCAATGGCAGAGGCCGTTTTGCTGGGTACAGTGGCCATACGGGTACCGGGCCAATTGTTGACATGGGATTCCGCCCGGATGAAGTTCTCTAACTATCCGGCTGCTGACAAGTACCTGCGTCGTACGTACCGTAAGGGGTGGGAAATCAGGGGCGTGTAAGGCTACGGGTGAGCCTGTGCGGAGTATTCAGTTGACTACTCCGCCCTAGTTAAAAAACGCTGCTGATCCTGATTTATAAATCGGAGCTGGCAGCGTTTTCTATATCTTTAGAAGCTGATTTAACGAGTGTTCTCTCCCTGAACCCCAACTTCTGTTTTATGAAATTTCGATTTAGAATTACTGGTGTATTTTACCTGATTGGGTGCATTTCTCTTTTATTTTCTACTGATACTACCGCGCAGGCAAAATCAGGAACACTGCAAACGCAGATCATGCACCAAAGCGATGCCCAAGTGCTCAATAACAGTTGGGGGCAAATGCTGCTCTATACGGATAAAGCCGAAAGCTACGGCACTAAGGACGGTCTGGTGGCGCTGGCTCACGTGCTGCCCGGAAAAAGTGCACACCCTGAGCATCGTCATGCGATGGAAGAATACTTGTATTTGGTACGGGGAGAAGGGGAATGGCGCCTTGACGGAAAGAAATCAAGGGCCAAAGCAGGGGATGTTTTGTACATTGATCCGTGGAAGTTTCACGGGTTGGTCAATACCGGTAAGGATACCCTGACCTTTTTTGTGGTTCGGTACACGGCTAAGAATATTAAGTTACCAGCTGAGCCTGAGGGATCACACGGTCAATAATCAAAAATTGACCCCCGGATCTGTTCAATACGTTGAGTATGCTCCCATCCGTATACTACTGGTGAGAGTTGACTTATTAAAACCACCTGATCTAGTGTTTCGTACTGCTCACCAAAACGATGTATCTCAAGCAGACTGTGCCTGTTTAGCGGATGATAATGGGCATGATGTCACTGATTAAACGATATTATTTCCGCTCAGTTGTCAACAGAAAGTTAGTCAAGATATGTTGGTAATACTTGGCCTAAACCGACCGAATTTCTGGGATAGTGTCTACTACATGAACACAATCATTAGGCACTTAAACACACAAATAGCCCAATCTGGGCCGATTGGCCGGCATCTACCCGGGTAAAGATAAAGCCCAACTGACCAAAAACGATGGATGACAACAGGATTGAACCGCATGTAGATTGGTTCAGCTTATCCGAGTAAGGGCCACTGACTGGGCTGATTAAATCAGCTTTCGCTGGTTACATACCATCCATGATACCCGCTGTCAAGCCATTGTGTTTCTTCCGGTGACAAACCGTTTCCGAGTTGTTCCAATCACCTGATTTTGGCTTTACCATCTTTTAACAACTGTCAACTGCAGCCGTAGCATATGTAGCAAAAAGCCGTGCCTTTTTTAAAGCAAAACTTTCTTTGCAATGATCGTCAGAAATAAAGGCCGCTCACGGCAACTAGTCCAGTTTAAGTAACTTTATGGTTTAATGATGGCTAGGTGTACTTACCCGTAACAGCAGAACACCCGCTGGTTGATGACCCAGCGACAGCACCTGCCGCTCCACCAAACCGGCACGCTCTACTACCTGATCACTCACCCGGTGGCCCCACTCGTCGCCCAATTCCAGCTCTAGCCGCTGGCCTTCCGCCCCCTGGATTTCCACCGTGACCCGCTCGCCCAGGACTGGGTTACCCAGCACCGTGACCCGCAATGGTATGTCCACCCGGGCACCAACATAACAGTCCCAACTGCGGCTCTACAAACGTAGTAAAAAATGGGTCGACCTACTACGGTAAAGCCCGACTCAAATGTAAAACTGCCAGCGGCAGTTCGTCCCCATTAGGCAACAAGCGCCACTTTCTAACGAATGTAAGCGACGGATTGAATTGATGCTCGCCTACGCTAGCACCCTTTTCACTTTAATCATAGAGCATAAGAATGCACCTATTAATTTTGATTTCATTTGTAAATTGATTTATAAATTTCATCATCATGAAAAGATTGGACTTGCTACCTTTTACTGGACTACTATTTCTTAGCTTTTTGTCCAATAAAAGGTAGCAAGTCCATTTTTTATAAATAAACTATAATAAGACACGAATCATCGTTATTACATAGATCCTTTATCTACCATTACTGGACGTATATGCCCAACACAGTTCTAATCATTGACGACGAACCCAAACTCCGGCAGTTAATGGCCCGGATCCTGAGTTTGGAAGACTACAAAGTGCTCGAAGCCGATGATGCTCACAGTGGCCTGCGCCTGCTGGAGGATCAGGAAATTCAACTTGTCATTTGCGATGTAAAGTTACCCGACGCCAATGGTGTTGACCTGACGGCCCAGATCAAACAACGCTACCCGGCCACTGAAATCATTGTCCTGACGGCCTACGGCACCATTGCCGATGGGGTAAAGGCAATGAAGAATGGAGCCTTCGACTACATTACCAAAGGTGATGACAACGATAAAATCATACCCCTGGTTAGTCGGGCCATTGTGAAGGCCAACCTGCAATTTAGAATCAAACACTTAGAAGAAAAGGTACAGCGCCGGTATGCCTTTGACAAAATACTCGGCCAGTCGCCAGTAATCCAACAGGCGATTGAATTGGCACGTCGGGTGGCTGTCACCGATACGACCGTTCTATTGACGGGGGAGACGGGTACGGGCAAAGAAGTGTTTGCTCAGGCCATCCATCAGGAAAGCCCCCGCCGGACATTCCCTTTTGTGGCCGTCAACTGCAGTGCCTTAGGCAAAGACCTGCTGGAAAGTGAACTCTTTGGCTACCGGGCCGGGGCCTTTACCGGTGCAACGCGGGACAAGAAAGGCTTATTCGACGAGGCCCATAAAGGAACCCTCTTTCTAGACGAGATTGGGGATATGCCCCTGGATTTGCAGGCCAAACTGTTGCGAGTACTCGAAACCCAGGAATTCACCCGGGTAGGCGATACCAAGCCTACTAAAGTAGACGTGCGCGTAGTAGCGGCCACCAATAAGTACCTCGAACAGGAAGCGGGTGGGGGTCAGTTTCGGCTCGATCTCTTTTACCGCCTTTCGGTGTTTTCAATTGAATTGCCCCCCCTTCGGATGAGGCCCCAGGACATACCCTTGCTGGCGGAGCAGTTTGCCCGCCAGGATACGGCAAAAATTGGCAAAAAGCCCATGTCCTTAACCACAGAAGTCTTAGCGGTGCTGATGGGCTACTCCTGGAAAGGAAACATCCGCGAGCTTAAGAATGTCATCGAACGGGCAGTAATCCTCAACGACGGACCCCAACTGTTACCCGAACATCTACCGCTGGATGTCCAGTCGTCAGCGACGCTAACCAACGGGCGGGCTTTTGATCTGGCCCAGGTAGAAAAAAAGCATATTGCCCAGATCCTCCGTCATACCAATGGCAACAAAACCGAAACCGCCCGTCTGCTCGGGATTGGCCTGAGTACGCTCTACCGAAAAGTCGATCAGTACGGACTGTAACCCCCAACCATGTCAAATTGAGAATTGACCGTGTCAAAATGGTATCCTCACGGGCACCTTCTCCTGAATTTCCCGCCTAAAGAGATGTCGTAACGAATTGTCTTTTAGACCGTTATTCCTTGTATTGGCCCGGAAGAGAAAAACTGGATGAATTTTTGTCCATGCTTTATCAATCCTAAAGGTAACGACTCCTAAAAGCGGGTTGGGCTCGTGAAGGGCCCCTGGTCTGATAATGTAATGACGCTCAAAACCAAAATAGCCCTCTCGCTGGGTTTCCTGTTTAGCATTATTCTCCTGTTAGGGGGATTAAGTGCCTTTTATCTCAACCGGCTCGCCCGGGATTCAAGGGCCATCTTAAAAGACAACTCGGTTTCCCTTCAACTCGTCAGCGACATGCAAAAGGCATTAACCGAGCTGGATAGACCCGATGCCCTGACGGACTTTGAGGCCAGCCTCCAGCAACAGGAAGCCAATGTTACCGAGGTGGGTGAACAGCAAGCGACCAGCGACATCCGCCGCGAGTTTAACCGACTCAAAGGGCAGGCCCTGGACGCGCGGATTCTGGGCCGGATGCAACTAAGCTTATTCTCCCTTAATGAGTTGAACCGGCAGGCTATCGTGCGCAAAAGCCACACGGCTGATCAGACTGCCAGGGATGCCATGGTTTGGCTTGGTTTTATGGGCACACTGGGCTTTTTGGTTGTTTTCTCGTTCGTCATCAGCATACCGGGCTACATTGCCAATCCGCTGCGCGAGCTAACCCAGGGCATCAAACAGATTGCCAGTCGCAATTTTGAGGAGCGGTTGACGGTGCGCTCACGGGATGAGTGGGGGGAACTGGCTCAATCCTTTAACGCCATGGCCCAAAAGCTCCACGAGTTCGAACACTCCAGCCTGGCCCGGGTCCTGTTTGAAAAAAAACGAGTCGATACCCTGGTCGAGATAATGCCCGACGGATTGATCGGCCTCGATGAACAGCGGCGCATCCTGTTCATCAATCCAGTGGCGGGGCGGCTCCTGGGGGTAGACCGCCAGGGGGCGGTGGGTCAGTACGCGCCCGATCTGGCCGCCACTAACGATTTGATGCGCCTGTTGATCAGTGACATTATGACGGAGGGGCTACCCCGCCCCCCAACGGGTAATAACCTGCTGAAGATAACCGATCCGGCGAGTGGCAACGGCCCCGACAGTTATTTTGTCAAACAGATTCACGCAGTGGAGGTAGCCCCGCCGGGGGAAACCAATGCCATGCCGGCGGGCTACCTGATTGTGCTGCAGAATGTCACTTCCTACCAACAACGTGACCTGGCCAAAACTAACTTTATTGCTACAGTTTCCCACGAGCTTAAAACACCGATATCGAGCATCAAGCTGAGTTTAAAGCTACTCCAGGATCAGCGGGTGGGTCTCTTGAATGCCGAACAAAAACAACTCGTCAACCACGTAGGGGACTCGGCCGATCGGTTATTGACTATTACGGGCGAACTGTTGAATATGGCGCAGGTGGAATCGGGCCAGATCCAGCTTCACATGCAGGCGGTAAACCCCGACGAGTTGGTCCGGGCCGCCACCAGTGCCCTAACCATGCAGGCCGAGCAAAAAGACATTCACTTCGCGGTCAGCCTGTCGCCCAACTTACCCGCCGTCAAGGCCGATCCCGACAAGGCATCCTGGGTATTGATTAATTTTTTATCGAACGCCCTTCGCCATAGCCCCGATCAATCGAGGGTTGAGATAACGACCCAGCAGATTGGCGACCAGATTGAATTCCGGGTGCGCGATTATGGACCCGGCATACGCGAAGAGTTTCATGAGCGCGTCTTTGAGCGCTATGGCAAAGCTCCGAGCTTGCCGGGTTCTTTCAGCGGAACGGGCCTGGGCCTGTCCATATCCAAAGAATTTATCCAGTCCATGGGTGGCCGGATCGGCCTGTACCCCGACGGGGGGAGTGGCGCCACGTTCTTCTTCCAGCTAGCTGTGGCCTAACGGCTTTTTACCCCATTCCGCCCTAATGACCTGGGTCGTTGTTATGAAAACCATTTACCGGTTGATGAGTAGCTTACTGCTGGGCAGACCCCTACTATGGGTTTGGGGGCAGTGGCATCAATTGCCCTCTCGCCTACCGGTGCACGTTGGTCCCGACCATCAACCTGATCGGTTCGCTTCCCGGCCCGAATGGCTGGGTATGCTGCTTAGTGTCTTGTTTATTCTGGTTCTTCTGAGAAGCGGGGCGCTGGCCCTGCTGGGTAAACGCCTAGGCCTTCGCGAGCAGGATTGGCGGTATATCCGGATTTACCTGTTATCGGCCGCTTTCGTCGGCTGCCTGCTTGGCTTATTGATTGCCAGGACTGTTTACCAGACAGGTGATTACCTGCCGGTGCTACTGGCCTTGTTTGGAGCTGCTGGGGTCTACCTCCTAATTCCTGATCCTTTACCCCGCCCGCATAAAGAGGCCAAACCAGCTCCCGCCAACCGGCCAACCGTGGCTTTGGGCCTCTTGCACAGCCTTTCTCGCCTAGTGGTGATTCGGGTCAACCTGCTGGCCACGGTGTTGATGGTCTTTGCCCGCAGCGAGCAACGGTGGACCATCGGCGTTACCGCCAATCTGCTGGCCTTAGCCGTGCTGTTGGTGATGGAGGCGATTCGGCGTCCATCCGGTTGACACCCGCCACTTGGTGTCCCTGTTCCCCTGGTTGGCGTCCCTTCTTAACTAGGCAGGCTCCAGGGGGCTTTTTATTCATCCCTTCTTTAATTGATTCATCCTGTTTTATGAGTGATAAAAAACACCTTGATAAGGTAACGGCGGCCGGCATGCTGGTCGCCATGGGCATCATCTACGGCGATATTGGCACCTCTCCACTGTATACCCTCAGGGCCATTATTGGTACGTCAACCGTCATCCAGGCCGACCTCGTCCGGGGAGCGATTTCCTGCGTATTCTGGACGCTCACCCTACAAACGACGGTGAAGTACGTCATTTTAATTCTGCGGGCCGACAACCGGGGGGAAGGCGGTATTTTTGCGCTTTATGCCCTAATTCGTCGGCATGCCCGCTGGCTTACCCTACCGGCCATTATCGGGGGGGCAGCCCTACTGGCCGATGGCATCATTACGCCCCCCATCTCGGTCTCATCAGCCGTTGAAGGGCTCCGCCTGCTGTATCCCGACATTACCCACGGACTCATTATTGAGATCGTCATTGCCATACTAACGGTGCTGTTTTTGATTCAGGCCTTTGGTACGGGGGTGGTAGGCACGGCCTTCGGCCCCATTATGCTGGTCTGGTTTATCATGTTGGGCACACTAGGTGCCCTTCAGATTGTGCAGACTCCCCAGATCCTTTCAGCCGTGAACCCGTATTATGCCTGGTGGCTGCTGACCCAGTACCCGGGTGGATTCTGGCTGCTGGGATCGGTGTTTTTGTGCACCACGGGGGCCGAAGCCTTGTATTCAGACATGGGCCACTGCGGGCGGGGTAACATCCGCCTGAGCTGGGTATTTGTCAAGACATGCCTGCTGCTCAACTATTTTGGCCAGGGGGCCTGGCTGTTAGGCCAGGAAGGACAGCGTCTGGCCGAGCGCATCCCTTTCTACGAAATCATGCCGCCCTGGTTCCTAACGATTGGTATTATCATCGCCACGGCCGCCACCGTCATTGCCAGCCAGGCCTTGATCAGCGGCTCCTTCACCCTGATAAGTGAAGCCATCCGGCTCAACTTCTGGCCCAAGGTTCGGCTGCGCTATCCAAGTGCCCTAAAGGGGCAGCTTTATGTGCCAAGTGTTAATCTGTTGCTTTGGGGGGGCTGCGTGGGGGTGGTGCTTTATTTTCGGGAATCGGCCAATATGGAAGCGGCTTACGGGCTGGCCATTACCTTGACGATGCTGATGACGACTATGCTGATGTCGTACTACCTGTATACCCACAAGTACCAGGCGTGGGGGGTTGTTTTGTTTCTGACCTTCTATCTAACTTTGGAAGGAGGATTCTTAGTGGCCAACCTAATTAAGTTCCCCCATGGAGGTTGGGTCTCTGTTCTGATCGGCTCGGCCATTGGAGGGGTCATGTATATCTGGCTGCAAGCCTTCCAGATTAAGCTGCGACTGACCGAATACGTGCGCATCGAACAGTATACGCAGTCCATTAAAGAACTCAGTCGCGACATCAGCGTACCCAAGTACGCCACCCACCTGGTGTTTATGAGCAATGCGGCCCGGCAGTCCGAGATTGAGTCAAAGATCATTTATTCCATCTTTCAAAAGCGCCCCAAACGGGCCGACATCTACTGGTTCGTGCACGTCGACATCACCGATGACCCCTACACGATGGAGTATAAAGTGAACACCATTGCCGTGGACGATGCCTACAAAGTGACCTTCAAACTCGGATTTCGGGTAGAGCAGCGCATTAACCTGTTCTTTCGGAAGGTGATCGAGGACATGGTCAGGAACAAAGAGGTGGATATCACCAGCCGCTATGAATCGCTCAGCCGCCAGAACGTGATCGGCGATTTCCGGTTTGTGGTGCTCGAGAAGTTTCTTTCCTACGAAAACGAACTGTCTGTCTATGAACGGTTCATCATGACTATCTACTTCACCGTTAAAGGCTTCACTACGCCCGAAGACCGGTGGTTTGGCCTGGACAGTAGTTCGGTGAAAGTAGAGAAGGTGCCTCTGGTGATCCGCCCGGTTGAAAATGTGCCCTTAAAACGACTTACCACCTAAGGGACTAACCAGCCCCCGAAAGGCTTTTTTTGATAATCCTTTCGCTAATAGACCATGATGATCCTCTTTATTCTTGGCTTATTGGTCCCTCTGGCTGGTTTCGCCATTCAAACGCCTTCGCTGAGCATCTCGCGCTTTTCGGGCCCCAGCAAAGTGATTGGCCTTGTTTTGATGGCCGGGGGACTAATCACCGCCAGCATCCGACCCGTATCAACGGGTCGGGTCGGGGTCGTTTCGCTTTTCGGTCAGGTGGGTCCAAGCGCCCTGCCGGCTGGATTGAACGGGTTAACCCCCTGGCCCAGATAAACGAATTTGATATAAAAACCCAGAATTACACGATGTCGGTTATTCATGATGAAGGAGCCAAACAGGGGGATGATGGCATACGCGTGTTGACGGCGGATGGGCTAGAGGTGGTCATTGACTTAACTGTCCTGTACCGGGTTGTGGCCGCCGATGCCCCCCGACTGTACCGGGAAGTGGGCCTGGATTACTACGACAAGATCGTGCGGCCCATCACCCGGGCCCGGATTCGGGACAATGCGGTTTATTACGATGCCGTAGCCCTTTATTCGACCCGACGCGATGAGCTTCAACGCCGGATCTATCAGTCCATAGAAGCGGATTTCCGTAAGCGGGGTCTGCTGCTCGAGCAATTGCTCATCCGCAACAATGACCTACCCGTCTCGGTCAAGAAGGCGATCGAATCCAAGATTAACGCCGAGCAGGACGCTCAGAAGATGCAGTTTGTGTTGCAGAAAGAGCGCCAGGGAGCCAAGCGCAAACGCGTCGAAGCGCGGGGTATTGCCGATTACCAGCTGATTTTATCGACTGGATTGTCGGATAAGCAGTTACAGTACGAACAAATCAATGCCCAGCAAGAACTAGCCTTCCCCAATGCCAAGATTGTGGTCATGGCGAGGGGCAACCGGCCTTTACTACTCACCAGTAACTGGGTTCTTCTTCCAACTCTTTAATCAAAACTAAGCCTTTAGTTGCTTACCGTATAAATCCGCCCATTTGGAAGAAGAACCCCTTGATGAACAAACCGAAGGTCCGCTGATGGGACTGTTTGGTCCATCAACCGTCAATATTCTCAAGTTAAATGTTGCGCTCGACGCCTTAAACTAGTCAGTAACCCCGGCTAGGTCCGGACCAGGGTATCGCATCACGAACATGAACAAGCTTTTATTTTTTTCTGCGGCCTGCCTTTGTGCTGCTTCATCCGTAGCTGTGGCCCAGTCTGCTGATAGTACGGGCAGCACGGCCCCGGCACCTACAGCCCCGGCGTTGACGCTGACGGGCTACGTAGAAGCCTTTTATACGTTCGATCTTACGGCCCCCAAAACGGCCCAGGAGCGGCCCTCTTTCTTATACAACCACAAGCGAAACCGGGAATTCAACATCAATCATGCGTACCTCAAACTGGCATATGTTACCGACCGGGTACGCGGGAATCTGGCCCTACAGGTTGGTACTTACGCGCAATACAATTATGCCGCCGAGCAACCATTGTTGAAAAATGTGTACGAAGCGAGCGTCGGCGTAAAGCTGAGTAGAACCCACGATTTATGGCTCAATGCGGGCGTTTTTGGCTCGCACATCGGTTTTGAGAGTGCCGTTTCCAAAGACTGCTGGACGTTGACGCGCAGCATCCTGGCCGAAAATTCACCGTATTACCTGACCGGTGTCAAACTGACCTATACCAACGGAAAATGGACCCTGCTAGGGTCAGTGCTCAACGGCTGGCAGCGCATCGCCAAAGTGTCGGGCTACAGCGGACCGTCAGTTAGTACGCAGGTGCAGTTCCGGCCCTCCGATAAGGTGACGCTGAACTGGAGCACATTTCTGGGCAGCGACCGGCCCGACTCGCTCAAGCAGGGTCGCTTCTTCAACAACTTTTATACCATCATTAACCCCGCCGGGCGGTTTGGCGTGATTCTGGGCTTCGACATTGGCAGTGACCGCAAGCCGGTCGTGCGCACGGGCAGTGTGGACCGGGTTGAGGGCGGGGCAGCATATATCTGGTATTCTCCCGTCGTGATTGCGCGGTACAAGACATCGGACCGAAGCTACCTGAACGGACGAGTTGAGTACTACGATGACAAAAAAGCGGTGATTACTGACATTCTCGGTTTTCAGTCGATGGGCTACTCGCTGGGTTACGACTACTACATTTTACCACAGGCCCTGTTTCGCATTGAAGGGAAAATATATGACAGCAAGACCCCTATTTTTGAAACAACCAGTGGTTTTTGTCGTCAAAACACGAGCTTAACAACGAGTTTAGCTGTTTCATTCTGAAGCATCTTCTCCATAGTTGGTCGCCGAAGCGGGATAGCTGTTAACCTCCTGCTTCGGCGTACCAGTGCAATCCTGTATTCTAGAAAAACCATGAATCCTAACGATCAAAACGCTGATCGATTTTTGACCCTGATTCGCGAGTCCCGACGTGGCAAATTCAAGGCATGAGCGCGGGCGTGGGAAAATCTTACCGGATGTTGCAGGAGGCTCATGCGCTGCTATGGAGTGGTAGCGACGTAAAAATTGGCTTTATCGAACGCACAACCGGGCCGAAACGATGGCCCTGGTAGCGGGACTTCCGGTTATCCAAGGACGTAAACTGTTTTACAAAGGGCGGGAACTCGACGAGATGGATGTGCAGGCCGTTATCAACACGCACCCCGAACTGGTCATTGTCGATGAGCTGGCCCGTACGAATATTCCCGGTTCCTCAAGTTAAGAGCTATACATCAACCAAGGATTTGGACCGTAGCACTGTTACGACCATTAAGACCTATCGAAATCTATAGTTTATTCTGATTAGGGACAAGCAGGCAGGTACAAGGTAAATGTAGCTCCTTCACCCGCAACGCTATGCGCCCTCACGGCCCCCAGGTGGTTATCCATTACCTGCCGTACGATAGCCAGGCCGATACCTGATCCACCATAAGGGCTGCTTTTACTGTGCAACCGCTCAAAGGCACTGAAAATGCGGTCCTGATATTTTTCATCAAAGCCAATGCCATTATCGGCCACCGTAATCTGCCAGTAAGCAGGTGGGTTAGGATTCCAGCCACTAACAGGAAGGCCCAGAGGTAAATCTTCCCGATTCACCCATTTACTCATCAGGGTTACGCGGGGCTGCTGGCCGGGCCTGGTAAATTTAAGGGCATTGCTTAACAGGTTTTGAAATACCTGCCGCAGTTGCAGTGCGTCGCCCGTTATCGTAGGAAGGTCAACCACCTCCACGACTGCATTTTTTTCGTCTATAGCAATTTCCAGATCAACAAGTACTTCACCCAGGATGCGATTTAAATCAATGGACTGATAGTCAACCGGTGAGCCCATCGACAGCCGCGAGTAGGTTAATAAGTCGCGGATAAGCGTCTGCATTCGGCTGGCGGCTGTTTGCATCCGTATCAACAGATTTAGCCCATCGCCCAGGGCCGGGCCGTACTGGTCGATAAGGATATTGCCGAAGGAATTGATTTTGCGAAGCGGCTCCTGCAGGTCGTGCGAAGCCACGGATGCAAACTGATTCAGACGGGCATTGGAATGCTGAAGCTGATGATTGAGTTGCTCAATCTGCTCCTGCGCTTGTTTAATGGCGGTGATGTTGATAGTAGACGTTATGAGCCCATCAGTCCCAAGGCGCGCAGCGGTAGTCAGAAACCAGCGGTTGCGGAAATACCGTTCGAAAGTGAATGGCTGGCCTGTTTGAATCACTCCTATATAGTCGACAAAGGCAGTATTACTCTCGAGCGCCATGCTTAACTCCAGAAGCGTACGAGCCTGTAATTGGGCATGAGTCAGGCCGAGGATCGATAAGGCAGCCTGGTTTGCCAGTCCAAAGTGGAAATCAACAATCTGCCCCTCCTCACCCCGGAGGGGATAATAGGTAACTACCGCCGTGGAAGTTGTATCAAGAACGCTCTGTAGCAGTTGGGCCTGTTGATGCAACAGTTGTTCGGTTTGCTTGTTAGCCGTCAACTGGGTCAGGGAGGCTACATAGCCATCGCCTAGTTTCGCCACCGCAATGTGATACCATTCATTGACGACTTTGTAATGTAACTCAGCCGTAAACGGTTCGCCCGTCTCAACGACCTGTACGTACCGGTCGAAGAGTGCCGGCTGCTCATTGGCTGGATAAAAGTCAGATAACCGGCGTCCTGCCTCGAGGGATTGGCCAGTAGGCACCATAGCGCGAACTGCCTGGTTTACCAGCGTCAGTCGAAAATCAACTATCCTTCCCTGCGAATCGCGTAAGGCTTCGCAAGCCAACAAACCACTCAGGGATGTGTCCAGAATCCGGGTCAGCAATTCAGCCTGCTGCTGCAGCTGCTTATGGGCTTCCTTAAGCTGGGTAAGGTCGCGAAACAAGGTGAAAAAACCATCACCCATCGGCTTACACTGCACTTCAAACCAGCGCTGAAGGCGTGGATTATAATACTCCCAGTCAATCGGTTCCCCCTGCTCGACGAGGGCCTGAAAACTGGCAGCTAGCCGACGTGCATCCGGCTGACGCTCAAAAAGACCTAACTCCCGAAGTTCCGTTTCTTCGTACCCGGTTATGTCCAGGACACGAGCGTTATAAAAGATGGTCTGATAATCTACAATGGCCTGTGTAGCCCCATCACGTTTAGCCCGGTAAACGACGATACCATTGGGAGACTGCTGAATAACACCTGCCATCACATCGAACAAGCTAAACTCCTGACCGACCAGAGGAAACGTCAGCGTTAGTTGTTCATCCTGACAGGCAATAGCTACAGACTGCAGAAACCGGTGATCATTCCGATGTTTGAGCCAGATCGGAAGGAAGTGGGTTGAGTTGGAGGCAGATGAACTCGCTAACGACAATGTATTGACTTGCTGTTGATCGACAAGTAGCGTCAGTGGGCGATCTTTTACTAGCATTCGGTTATAACCCGTTACGCGCTCAGCGGCCGTATTGATTAGGCGAATCACGTAATCAGGAGTAGCTCCGGGTACGGGCTGACAAATAATGACCCCACAGGCTACCCCATCTAGGAGGGCATCAGCCAACGGCTCCTGAGAGAAGGTCCGTTTCTTAAGCATATCAGGTTAAAATTTATAGCCTCTTTCGGTTTAGGTTCTTAATGATGTCCACTTACGGGGTTCTCGTTACAAACGGCCGGCTTTGTACGCTAAGCAACTATATGTCTTGGTGAAAGTTGATTATCAGTACATTAAAATAGTGCTTATCAATAAGGATTTCCTATTTGATAAACTGTTCTACCCAGGTAGATTAGTCAGAATGGCGGTTTTTTGGTTCATTTTTCAGATATTTTTTTGATAAGACGCTGATTATCAAATCATACCTATTTAACTATAAAACCCACCGTCCGCGGCTGCGCCAGGCCGCTGGAGCGGTTGCTTACCGTATAAATCCGCCCGTTTGTAACGAGAACCCCGGTAAGCAGCATCGGGGATTAAGGGTCCGTATGCGTCAGCATAGCCAGTTTCCCGGCATTCAGAAGGATCAAACTCTTGTCGGTCTGCTGAATCAACCCCTCGGATTTTAGCTCGTTAAGCGTACGAAAAAATGTTTCGTAGGTGGTGCCGGCATAGGCCGCCATATCCTGCCGGGTCAGGTTCATCACGATCTGCCCCGTTTCGTCCGCGCCAAATTTATGCTGCAGCATCAGCAGCGTTTCGGCTACCCGGCCTTTTACGTCCATCAGGGCCAGATTCCGCATCCGTTTTTCGGCTTCCTGCAGGGCGTTGGCGTAAAACCTCATCAGTGCGTAGGTGAGCGAATGGTTGGACTGGAGGGAGAGTTCAAAAAAAGGTAAGGCTACAAAGCAGAGGGTAACCTCGTCTAAAGCGGTGGCGGTGATGGGCAGAATCTGGTCGTTGCCCAGCGCCCGATAGCCAATCATGTCGCCTTTTCGGGCGAACTGCAGGATCAGTTCTTTTTGCTGGCTCCACGCCTTGTGAATTTTCACGGTACCCTCATACACAAAGTAGACCCCCGCCACCTGACTCCCTTCCGAAAAAATCACTTCCTTTTTTTTGAAGGACAGCATCTGCCGATTTCCATCGATCAGAGGAAGCCAGCCTGCCAGACTGTTTTTACAGAGGAGGCAACTGCTTAAATCACAAGGCATCTTATTCGTTTTCATGACAGGGCTCGTGCGCGCGCTCGTTTCCGGGAAGCTGCCCGGTGGCGCAGGTTTTTCAGCGGCTTATGCCACCGGCCCAGGCGTCTTGTCAGGCGAATAGACTGGCTGGGATAGGACCGGTTCGGGGGGATATTATTAACGATTAGTGCCATAACGAGCAAAATCACCACCCCCATCAACACGGGTGTCAGTACGTAGTAAAAACCCAGGGCTTTTATTTTATCGGAACCAATGTTGGCAATCAGCGCCGTAGCGCCCGCCGGTGGATGCATGGTTTTGGTGATCTGCATACCCACAATGGACAGCGAAACGGCCAGGGCGGCTGACAGCCAGAGCTGATCGGGCAGCAGCTTGTAGATGCTCACCCCAATCACCGAAGCCAGCAAATGCCCCCCTACCAGGTTTCGGGGCTGAGCCAGCGGACTATGAGTGGCTCCAAAGATCAACACGCAGGAGGCCCCGAACGACCCAATCAGAAACACGCCATCCTGGGGAAGCAGCTGCGACTTATTCAATAATCCAAACGAAGCAATGGCCGTAAACGCCCCGACGAATGTCCAGAAATGATCGGCGGGTTCAATTAACGTCTGACGATACAGCACATACCGAACGATCCGGTATTGCCTCCGTGCTATCAGCTTCAGCATAGGTTTATTTGTAGTATTATTCAAATCACAAATCTAGGCAAACTATTTTATGCTTTAATGAATTGACTATGATATAAATCATATTTGTCATTTTCGCATATGCATCACCACCATATAGGGCCAGCACCCATTCCCATTTCTACTTCATTGAGAGAGTTTCTCAATGGGGAGCCGCTAAAACCAAAGCGAACCGGTTCAAAAAAGCGCATTCTATACATAGCTATGCTGGCCGTAGGGCTGGCGGGTGGTGTAGCGCTGATTGCCCGCCTGCTGGTTGGCCTTATCAATTTAGTTACCAACCTTTCGTTCTTTGGGCGGTGGTCATTGGCCGAGAGCAGCCCGGCTGATGCAACACTGGGCCTGTGGGTCATTGCCTTACCGGCAGTGGGCGGGATACTAGTGGGCCTGATGGCTTTTTATGGTTCCAAAGCCATAAGGGGGCATGGCATCCCTGAAGCCATGGAACAGATTCTGGTCAATAAAAGCCGGATTAAACCAATTATCGCTTTTTTAAAACCCCTCTCAGCGGCCATCTCCATTGGAACAGGGGGACCTTTCGGAGCAGAGGGTCCCATCATTGCGACGGGTGGCGCCCTGGGGTCCACCATCGGCCAGCTTCTTACCATCAGCGATAGCGAACGAAAAACGTTGCTGGCTGCCGGGGCTACGGCTGGGATGGCCACTATTTTTGGTACGCCCTTAGCCGCTATTTTCCTGGCCATCGAGTTGTTGTTATTCGAGTTCTCGGCCCGGTCAATCATTCCCGTTGCGCTGGCCTGTATTACAGGAGCCGCCGGTCATCACCTGCTATTTGGCACCGAGCCGGTTTTTGCCGTGTCCGAAATCATACCCGAAGCCAGCAATGCCGCTTTGCTGGCCTACAGTGCTATTGGCCTGCTGATTGGCGTTCTATCGGTAGCTATTACCAAGCTGGTCTATTTTATTGAAGATGGGTTTGAAAAATTACCCCTTCACTGGATGTGGTGGCCCGCGCTGGGTGGGCTGGCGGTAGGCCTTATTGGCTACATTTCTCCTAAAACCCTGGGAGTAGGCTACCGTAATATTAGCGATATTCTGTCGGGGACAATGCCCGTATCCCTTGTGCTGTCTTTGTGTCTGTTCAAACTCCTTTCGTGGGCCATCTCATTGGGTAGCGGCACATCGGGCGGTACCCTGGCCCCGTTGCTTACCATTGGCGGGGCTATAGGAGCGCTGGCGGGTCATGCCGTCGAACTGGTATTCCCTGGCCTTGATATCAACCTGCCCCTGGCCGCTTTGGTCGGTATGTCGGCCCTGTTTGCCGGAGCCAGCCGGGCGGTGCTGACCTCCATTATTTTTGCCCTGGAGACAACCCGGCAGACCAACAGTCTGCTGCCCCTGCTGGCCGCCTGTGTCGGCTCGTACAGTATCTCATTTTTGATGATGGAGAATACCATCATGACCGAGAAGATAGCGCGACGGGGCACAAAAACGCCTGATTCATACGAGCCCGACTGGCTGGAAAAATGGACCGTCGGGGATGTGGCTACCCGTTGTGAGGTTTTCTTTGCCGATATAAGTACCCTGCCTGAGGTCTATCAATACCTTCGGCAAGCCGCCACTAAATGCCAGCGGTTTGCCGTAATGGATAACGATCACCACATCCGTGGCATCGTGAGTTTGTCAGCCCTCATCACGTACCCCGATCAAACCGCCCCTCTGCACGTCGTGATGGCCGATAGGCAGTACCCGTCTATTTCGTCTACCAGTTCATTGAAGGACGCCATTGATCTAATGACGCGTAAACAGGTTGATATGCTGACGGTTGTGTCGGCCGACGAGTCGACTATTCGTATTCTCGATTACACTGATTTGTTTTCAGCCTATCAGATGGGTTTGCGTGAATACACGCACCTGGAAAAACACATTTCGGTCAGAAACTTCCTAAGCAAACGATTTGCCTATGCCAGGAAAAGGAAGCAGACGCCTTGGAAATAAGGTACGTTGAGCGGAAACGAATGATCAAACTGGTTTCCTGGTACTAATACGTATTGATACGCTCCTCTAAACGTAACTGGAAAAGGTGTAAAACGCCCGTTTAATGTTCCCCTATCGTCAACAAAAAATAATGCTCAGGCAAGCGCGTAAACTTTCTATTACCCTTCTTCAGCTTTTTCTGTTTAGTAATAGCTATATAGCCCTAGGTGCGGTGGTGATGTGTTGGATAACGGCCCGTTTGTTTCACCTCAAACTTCCTGTTCTTTTCCTGCTCTTTATTTTCCTAGGTACCTTAAGCAGCTATGCCCTGCACTGGTATTTGACGCCCACAGCGTTAAACCAGCGTGAGCGCAACCAATGGAATAGGCGTCATAAGCCTACCCTACTGGGGATATTTATTGGTTCCTCCGTGCTCTTGCTGGCTTTGTTGAGTCAATTGCTACCCTATCTATTCTATTTTATGCCTGTTATCGTAGCTACCTTTCTCTATACGGCACCTAAAATTAACCACCGTCCATTTCGATATCTGCGTCAGATTGCTATTCTCAAAACAGCCTACCTGGCTTTTGTCTGGACCTTCGTGACGGCGGTGTTACCACTTCTTGTGGCTACTACTGCCTGGACTGCTACGATGAGCCTGTGGGCGATAAACAGATTTTTATTCCTTTATTGTCTATGCTTTTGGTTCGATTACCGGGATCGAGATGACGACAGGCGGTCGAGATGGCTGACTCTCGTGTCGATGATGACCTACCAGCGGGCACTTTATATATTTTATGGTTTGGCGGGCTGCTTCACGGTGTCACTAGTGATGCTGTATCTACATGGAATGACATTTCGATCTATAATAGGCATAGGTACGCCCATGTTGCTGTTAGCTGGAACTGTTCAGTCTATTCCGTATTGGGTATCTGATTATTGGTATTATGCCTATCTGGACGGACTATTGATACTATCAGGTCTATTCGTGTGTCTAGTGTAGGCTACACTTACTCTATTATACTTGCTCCCTTTAACTGGATAGCAGACCAGATCATGCTTTACTTAGTTGCCAAGTAAAGGCCGGTCAGGTTTAGGGGAGGACAACAGTCAATACAACCTAGGACGGGTCAGTGTTGCAATCGGTCAATTAAAGGTCCGAATCACCAAGAAGCCGCGTTCCCAGAAAGGGGCGCGGCTTCTTTGGTGAACCAGTCTGTCGAAGATAATTTCTACTCCGCTTTGAGCAGCTTCACGGTCTGGTTTTGGGTGGACGTACTGACCCGCAGCAGCACACCCGCCGGAAGCTGGCCCAGGCGCAGCGCATCTGTCTGACACGGGAAATTGACGTTGCATCGATTCCAGTATCGGTTTTTTACAACCGGAAAAACTAGGACAAGGTCCTGCGCTTCTGCTTCGCCAAAGACGACGAAACGTTGCTGAACGCGGGTAAACGCCTTGCATAATGGACGCTAAACCAATAAGGTAAGTCTACAATTGATACCTCCAATACCCATCTAGTTTAGCTCAAAAAACAAACAACCAACGAAAAACGTTATTCTGCCAACGCAATCAACGTATCTGGAGTAAGGCTCCGCTACCATCACAAAAAAGTTATGAAAACGAAACTGCTTTTATCACTTGCTCTTTGCGCGGTATTAACAACCGGCGCATTTGCCCAGGATGATCATGCCGCTACACGGGCGGCCCGTAAGGAAAAAACCAGACAAGATGTTCGGCGCGCTGGTGATAAAGTGGAAACCGGTGTTGCTGATGGAGCACACGCGGTTGGCACCGCTGGCAGAGCCACCGGAAGAGCCGTAACTAAGGGTACAAAGGCAACGGGAAGCGCTGTTACGAAAGCGACCAAAGCAACGGGTCGGGCCATTAGTGGCGAAGCGAAAAAAGTCGACCACCGGTAGGTGGGTGGTCCCTGGCCAGTCTCCTAAAGCGGTAGCGAAGCAACGTTGCCGCTTTATTTTTAACGATAGCTTTCCTAGAATAGACTCCATTTAATACCATGGCGACTGCAGGGCTTACCAACTTAATTTATCATTCTAGTAGCCCGCTCCGAGCAAGTCTTCGTTCGGTAAAACGTCCCAATAAGTCCCGGATAAGACAGTTGATAATTACTACTTTGGCGTGACAACCAAATTCGCAAAATGAGCATCCGTGCCGTAGCCTATCCACAGACCAATGGCCCCCGCCTGGTTGGGGCCATGCTTTAGGTCGTTGACAATCAGGGTAGGTTGGCTAGCCCCGTGTACATACAGCCGGGCTTTATCGCCCTGCACCTCAATCCGAATCTTCGTCCATTCGCCCGCTACTAAGTCCACGTACGACTCATATTTTTCCGGCGTTTCTTTCCGGAATCGCTGCCAGGGATAGTCGGGGTAAGAAACATATTGCACCGAGTGATTCCGCCGAACCTGATCTTCGGCCCGACCGTTGGTGGGGCGCAGGTAGATACACTCGAATTTGGACTCGTCGTCGGCCATGCGGAAGGCGATGCCTACAAAACCCCGGGCAGCTTCACCCGCCGTAGCCAGTGGCTTAGCGGCCAGTTCTAGTTCAATGCTGCCGTTGTGAAAACGCTGATTGCGGATTTTGGCATGGGTTACTTCCGAACCAGCCGTATTGTTGGCCATAACTGAATCGACCACGCGTACACTGACTTTACCCAGGTAGGTCTCTACGGATACCTGAGCTTTAACCGGCAGGATGCCACCCAGACTATTGAGGAGCATCTTCCGCTGACCAGGCTGCGCCATAGCGGCACTACCGCCAAGAATGGTTAACACAAGGGCTACTACTAGATTGATTCTCATGGATTTGTTGATTTAGAGCGTGTTGGGGAATTAGGTGCTTGATTCTGAGGGTATTCTCTGTAGCATGAGCTGAATGTTAGCCAAATAAAGCCAGTTTATTGATGAACTCAGCGTGTGTTCGTAGTCTTTTACTAGCCGACGGAAGAAGTTTGTCCAAGCAATACTCCGCTCCACCACCCACCGTTTTGCCACTGGAACAAACCCTTTCGCTGNCTCCGCTCGCGAAGCTTTTTCAAAATCAATACTCCATTCCCCAAGTGCTTTTTTGAATACACCGTTGTAGGCCTGATCGCCGTATACTTTTTCCAGTCGCTCA
>NZ_KB893269.1 GCF_000374065.1 Spirosoma luteum DSM 19990 | reverse complement strand
TAAGTTCTGAATACTCTTCCAGTAAGACTTTAGCACTGCGGCCCTTCAACCGTTTCAACATGTCACTGATACTCAACTTGGGCGGATAACTTACGTGAAGGTGAATATGATCTTTACTCACAACACCCTTTAAAATCTGAACATCCAGTGTATCGCAAGTCTGACGAATTAATTCCCGGCAACGTACTTAAATATCGCCCCGCAACACTTCGTACCGATACTTGGTGCTCCACACGATATGAGCCTGTAGTTGGTGAACACTATGACTACCTTTTCGTAGAGTTTGCATCCCCAAATTTAGCCCACATTTGTAGAAGCTAAAGCCTTGCCCTAAAGGGCATAGCTTGCACTAGCGTCTGAGACCAGTCAACGGTACGGTAAGTGCATACCAGGGGTATAAACGAGTTCCCACCGTAACACCCCATTGCAGGATATTACGGCGGGAACTCGTTTATACTCGTGTTTACACCGGTTTACTTACCGAACAGGCCACCGAGCATGCCGCCCAGACCGCCACCACTGCTCTGACTACTCTGCCCGCCCTGATTACCCATTGCGCGCATCAGGTCGCTCATATCCAGTTTGCCATCGGCCATTGCCGATGACGCAGCCCCCATCCAGTCGATGCCCTGTTTGCCGGTTGCGGCTCCCATGATGGTGTTTTGGTCAATATCGGAATCGTTGGGGTCGGATGCTTTGTGCATTAATTTACTCAGTACGACCGGTACCACCGAAGCGGCTATCGACATGGCTACCTGGGGCGAGATACCTAATTTCTGCATCAGGTTCTGCTCCACATCCTGCTGAACGCCCTGCGTAACAGGGTTTTCGTGCACGTTTTGGCCACCGCCCGTTACCATACCTAACAAATTGCCAAGGCCACCGCCCTGGGCCTGCTGCCCCAGACTACCCATAATGGTACTGGTAATAGTTTGCATCACATTATCGTTTTGCTCGTTCGGGATAGCCGGGTTATTTACGACTGCCTGACCTGACTGCTGCTTAACCAGGTTCATCAATGTTTCTAACATAGTATTGATTTTTTAGAAAATAGTAAACGGGAATAGGTATAAGGACGCCCCGTATTAAAATTAACCAGATTCCGGTCGATTAGTCTACCCGAATCCGTTAATTTGTCGTGAATATATTTTCCTGCCTGTATGACGAACGAAGACCCAAAGAGCAGCAACTCAACAACAGATTCGGAGTCGGCCCCCATCACGGCCGTCCATAACGAAGACCAACAAAACAGCAACTCAACGCCTGAACTCAATCAATTCGCCGAAAAAGCTGCCCCCCTACTCCCCGATTTGCTGTACCCGAGTGAGTCAGATGAACCCCTCGAACTAACGACCTGCTACCTGAAACAGGCTGAGCCACTCACCGTAAGCCATATTAAGGACTGGCAGATGCTTCCGCCCTCGGTATATGTGGAAGAAATTCCGGAAGCTGACTTCTGGGAACCCGTCACAACGCAGCAGGAATGGTATGAGGAAGCAGAAAAGATTAGAGCCGCGAAATTTCAGCAATTGAAATACGTGGTGGAGCAGGCACTAACCGTTCGGCAGGTATTCCGGGTGGGCGAAACGGAAATGGATGTGTACCTGCTGGGCCGACAGGAAAGTGGCGACCGGGCGGGGCTTAAAACGAAAGTGGTGCAGACGTAATTTGTTCGTGGTTTGTTGTTTGTGGTTTGACGTTTCACTGGTAAACACTTCGCGGTTATGCAATTAACGACAAACCACAAACAACGAACAACAAATAAATCATTTATCCTGATTCAGTTCCCGCTCTTCGTAGGCCAGATCGTACTGCTTTAGTACATCGGCGGGTACGCCTTCCCACTGGTTAGGCACGTTACCCACGTAACCCAGGTCTTTGATACCCATCTGACTGGTAAAAAAGCCGGTGGCGGTCATGTTCCGCATCAGGCTGAAAAACGAAGCCCCCTGCGACATGTTGGATTTAACCTTCGATGGGTAGGCAATCTGGTCCACCAGTTCGATCTGCTGCGCTTTGGTACATTGCACAAATGGCTTACCGAATAGCTTGGTCGACGTGTTGTCCAGCCAGCGGATGCCGCCCCGCATGGGGGTCTGGTTGTTGGGCTGATCTTTCATCATAAATTCGATGAAGGCCGGAACCCCCGACTGCGATGCACTGCCCGATTTGGCATCAGCCGGAATAATGATGTCCGACAGTACCGTAACCGTTTGCAGTTCGTGGGGGGTGAAGAACTTCTCACTCATGAGCTGGGCATCCCGCTCGGCTTCAAATTTCTGGCGACCTCCCGGAATTTTCAGGGGTTTGGGCTGTGGTTCGGGCACAGCGGCTTCAACCGGCGTAACGGCCAGGCCAAAACCAGTTAGTGATAGGGCTTTTAGGGTGTCTCTGCGTTTCATATTAGTAAGTTTCTCGGTTTTGGTCTTCGGTCTACGGTTAACATTACTCATCCGGAAAATCAATACGTTCATACATAGCTTCCGGTTCATTTGGTATGTGGTTTACGGTTGGCTGACGCGAACATTATCTGCGTCAGCCAACCGTAAACCACATACCAAAAACCGTAAACTAGTCATATATTCTTCTTCTTGACCTGATCGATTAAATATTCACTCGTGCGCATGGAACTGGCCAGAATGGTCCAGGTAACGTTTTTATCCCCCTGCGACGGGAAGGGAGCCGCATCGACGATGAACAGATTCTTTACGTCGTGCGCCTGCTGGTATTTGTTCAGCACCGAGTTTTTGGGGTCGTTGCCCATCCGGGCGGTGCCTACCTCGTGGATAATCAGTCCCGGCGCGGCCAGACCGTAGTTGTTTGTCGCATTCGGCTTGTCGCCCAGGGCAATACCACCCATCGAATGGATTATTTCCTCGAAGGTTTCCTGCATGTGTTTGGCCTGCTTGATCTCGTAATCCGACCATTTGTAGTTGAACCGCAGCACCGGAATACCATATTTATCCACCACGTTCGGATCGATTTCGCAATAGTTACTTTCGAGGGGGACAGGTTCACCCCGGCCCGCCATGCCCACGTAGGCACCGTAGAACCGCCGGTAATCATCTTTTAAACTGGCACCGTAGCCGCCACCGGGTTTCATCTTGCCGTCGCGACCGGCAATCATGCCGTTCATGGCTTCGATGCCCCAGCCAAAGCCGTAGGCAGGCATGCCCATACCACCCCAGTATTCGATGTGGTACCCGCGGGGGAAATCCAGTTTTTTGTTGTCCAGCCACCAGGGCGTGAACACGTGCATTCCCCCTACGCCATCCTCATTGTAGCGTTTGCGGTCCATGAGGGCCGGAATGAACGCCGAGCGGCTGGCACCCGTTGAGTCATTGATGTACTTACCCACCACGCCACTGGTGTTGGCCAGGCCATTGGAGAAGCGGCTCGACTTGGAGTTCAGCAGCAGCCGGGCTGTTTCGCCCGCGCTGGCCGCCAGCACCACCGTTTTTGCTTTGACAGTCACTTCCTGCAACGTCTGGGTATTCACGTAGCTTACGCCCGTTGCCAGTCCGGTTTGCGGGTCGGTGAGCACTTCGCGCACCATAGCGCCATTAATGAGCGTCACGTTACCCGTTTTCATGGCGGGTTTCACCAGCACCGACGAGGACGAAAAGTCGGCATACGCCTGACAGCCACGACCACACTGGCTACAGTAAAAACAGGCGCCCCGCTCATCGTTGATGGATTTGGTCAGGATACTCAAGCGGGAAGGGATAACCGGAATACCCAGCGAACGGGCACCCTTCCGAATCATCAGCTCGTGCAGGCGGGGTTTGGGCGGGGGCAGAAAAATACCGTCGGGTTCGGAGGGCATGTTTTCTACCGAGCCAAATACACCGATGAGCCGGTCGACCCGGTCGTAGAATGGTTTGATATCTTCATACCCGATAGGCCAGTCTTCGCCCACACCGGTCATACTTTTCCGCCGAAAATCGTCGGGGGCGAAGCGGAGTGAGATACGCCCCCAGTGGTTGGTGCGGCCGCCCAGCATCCGGGAACGAAACCAGTGAAAATCGGACCCTTTCGCGTTCGTGTATGGTTCCCCTTCAATGTCCCAGCCGCCCCAGGCTGCATCGAAATCGCCGAAGGCCCGCGTGGTACTGGCTCCGCGCCGGGGCGACTCCCAGGGCCATTTCAGTTGGGTGATGTACTTCGGATCGGCGGGGTCGAAATAACCGCCCGCTTCGAGCAGAACGACTTTCGCCCCCGCTTTGGCCAGGGTATAAGCAGCCATACCGCCCCCCGCGCCTGAGCCAACAATGGCAACATCGTACTCAACCGGTGCTTTTGGACTATGAAATGAACTCATGCAGTAGGTAAGTTTTTAATAAATTTTAAGAAATGCAATATACGCACAGGCCTACTTACTAATCAAGGCAATGCCCGTAAAACAATATTTTTATAGGCGGCTTCCGCCTTTCCACCGCCGTGGATTTGCAAACCAATCAAACCCGCCCGGGGGATAGCAGGGTCCTGCTCCACATAATCTACCGTTTGCTTACCATTGAGCCAGAGCCGGATGCGGGGGCCTTCGCATCGAATTCGGTAGTCATTCCAGTCATTCGGCCGCAACAGGCGTTTTATCAGGCTGGAATCGGGCGCAACCAGGGTTTTGTTCCGGCGCGACTCATCGTACAGACTCCCCCAGTAACCGGTACCCAAATCGGCCTGGTAACCGGTCATTTCGTAGGCCGGATCCGTTAGTCGCTGGCTGCGAAGCTGCACCCCGCCGTTCACAAAGCCGGTACCAACCAGTTTCCACTGGAGGGTCAACTCAAAATCGGCATAGCTGCGGGTGGTACACAGGAAATCGTTGTGTGGAACCTGTTTTTCCAGCGAACCGCCCACCAGGGCGCCATCCCGAATGCGCCAGGTACCCGTTGTATCGCCTTCCCAGCCCCGGAACGTTCGCCCATCGAACAGCCTGACCGGCGGAGCTGGTGACTCAATAAAGCCAGAAAAGACGAACAGGCATACCAGTAACAGGGCCTTTATCATAGCATGTTTGGGGTAACAACAGTTCTATAAGCAGTTACCTGCCTGATTTTACCCAAAAAAATGACCACTATCGTTAATCGAACAGGTACCAGTCGACCCCGAAGGCGAAACCCCGGCGCATTTGCAGAAAATCGGGGGCGACGAAGTAGCCGGGCTGAAAAACGCCCTGGTTGGCGTGGGTCAGCTTCACGAACAGGCGGGTTCGGTTTACGCGCAGGTTGGCGTACACATCGGCCAGCACGGCCCCTTCCACGGCCTGCCGGTTTTGCAGGTAAAACTGCTGGGTAACGGGCATGTAGGCATCGGCGTAATACGACGATTTATAATGCAGGTCGATACCGGCCTGGATATACAGCACCTTGGCGTACAGAAACTCGTACTGCAGGCGGGCGTTCATAAAAAACGGGGGCGTGCGCAATACATCCGTCCGGGATTGAACGGTGTAATAGCCCTGCCCCGCCAGCAGAAACTTACCCACCTGCAGGTGATACCCCAAACCCGTCCGGAGCACACTAAACGAGCCATCAACCTGCTGGGGAGCCGCTTTTTCGTCGAAATAGATGTAATTGCTCAGCAGGTAATAATCCAGCATCGGCTCCAGCCGGATGTTTTTGTACCGCAGGTTGAGTTTGCCAAAGGCGTGGTTATAACCGCGCAGACTGAAGTTGTTACGCCAGAAGAATAAGGGACTCTGAAACCGCTCCTGCAACAGGGTTGGGTTGACAAACATAGAACTGTACCCCGCCGTCAGCAACTTACTGTCGAGTTGCCCCTGCAGCCGGTACCCCCCGCCCACCTGGTATTCGAGTTCGGCCGTTACCTGCGACAGGCTGTCGGGGAAATAATAGCCCATCCAGCCACCCAGAAAGGTTTCGAGCCGGGGCGTGGCGTATTCGTTGAAACTGTTGCGCGTTTCGTTGTAACGGGTGAACTGCCGGTAATTCCGGACGCGTAGGTACGTGCGGTAATTGAACGACGATCCTTTGAACTGAGCAATTCCCTTGATGCCAAACTGGTTTTCGAGCAGCCGAAAACGCGCCAGCTGGAAAATGCGCGAGGTGTCGCCGGTAAACGTCGGGTAAAATGGCAGGGGTTCCGTACTGGTTATTGGGGTAATCGACTGGTTGAGCCGCAGGGTATCGTCCTGATAGAAATTCCGGTGGGATTTATAATCGAAACGGTGGTAGAGCTGAAACCCTTTATCAAGTACAAACTGGTGGTACGCATGGTAATCATTGCGAATCTCCCAGCCGTGCGGTCCCTGCACGGATCCCACGCCGGAGCGCAGCCGCGGATCACCGGTATAGTTGTAAATAATCGGGATCCGGTTCCCGTCCGCCGTAATGGTTTGACCTGGCAACACTCCGCCCTGCTCATCGAGGCTGTGGTTCATGTTGTTGAAGTGCGCCAGCAGGGTGTATTTTTCGTTCTTCGAGGTGTAGTTGGTGTGCAGCACAACGGCCCAGTTCTGCGCCAGCAGTTTGTAGGGGTCATTGGTTCCGCTGGTTCCGAACTGTTTCTGGGAGGTAAACCGCTGCACATTGAAGCCAACATTCCAGCGGGAATTGATATTCTGGGCCATGTCGAACCGCAGAATATTCTGGTCATTCCCACCCAGCGCCACGTACATATCCGTAAACGGCGACTTCGTATTGAAATATTTCACCCCCATTGTCGGATACGCATAGGGCTCAAAGACGTAATACCCCGACTGGGCACCCAGTTGCGTGGGTTCCTGCACGAATACCGGCCGGATGGGGGTGCCGAGGGCACCTAAATCCTGGTACAGATTCTGGCTCCGCTGTACGTAGGTGAACCGATGCACATTATCCATGGTCGTATCCACGGTGTACAGCTTCTTCCGGTTATTGAAAATATCGTCTTCCAGTACGTACCGGGTCGATTTGGGTCCGTAAATAACTTTGGTCGAGTCGTCGATGATGCTGGTACCGGTTCCGGTGCCGCCCGTGGTGGAGGTAGGCATCGTTTGCCGCCCGCCAAACCCACCGGGAAAGCCACCCGGCTGGGTTGAGCCCGGAAATTGCTGCGCCCGGCCGGTGCTGACCAGCCCGATCAATAAAAAAAGGAGGAGTAACCGTCGATTCATTCCGTCAAAAGTACGGCAAAACGCCGGACAGCAGGATACCACCGGTAGCCGTTATTGGGTATTTAACGATTTTTAAGCCCCATCTCCTCCATTGCGGCCAGGAAAGCGGGTTCCTGACCGGCTAAAAACTGCATGGACACCGGCAGGTAATAGAGGGGCCACGTGGCCCGCTCGGCGGGTGTGAGCAGGGCGTCGAGTTTCACCCAGTCTTTTTCGGTCGTCAGCAGGGACGTATCCGCCGGCAAGTCGGTTACCAGTTGCTCCAGCGTTGGGCGGGTATAGGGGTGATGGTCGGCAAAACGGGCATGCCGAACCAGGGGAAAGTGCTGCCGGACGTACTGTTCCAGGGGTGTGGCATTGGCAAGGCCCGATACCAGCACCACCGCCCCCAGCTCCGTTACCGCCTGGCCCGTGGCGAAGGATACGGGGGACTCATAGGCCAGACCGGCAAAAAAAATCGGTGTTTCGGGCCTGGTATACGGACGAATCTGACTGGCGATTTGCGTCTGTTCGGCCAGAGACAAGGTAAGGGGGCATTTGGTCACCACCAGGACATCGGCCCGGCGGGCCCCTTTCCGCCGTTCGCGGAGCCTGCCGCCGGGGAAGGGCTGATCAGCATAAAACGGGCGGTTGTAGTCCATCAGCAGAATGGAAACGTGGGGTGCGAGGGGACGATGCTGGAAGGCATCATCGAGCAGGACCCGTTTCGTTTCCGGGTGTAGTTGAAGTAAGGATTCAATCGCTTCGACCCGGCGTTCACCCACGCACACCCGAACGGAGGAGTTAAACTTACGGTAGAGTTGCCGGGGCTCATCGCCAATGGTGTCGGCGGTGTCGGCAGCGGTTGCCACCCGGAATCCGGTTGTCGTTCGGCCGTACCCCCGACTCAGCGTGGCGAGTGCTCCCACCCGAAATTCGTTGGTAGCCAGAAACCGTTTAATCAAAAATTCGACCATGGGTGTCTTTCCGGTTCCCCCAACCGTTAAGTTACCGACACTGACCGACTGTACATTTGGTCGTTCAGCCGTTAATAAGGCATTATCATAGAGCCAATTACGGATATCGGTTAGTCCGCCATACACCCCACTGAATGGGCTGAGTACCCATTCCCTGACCGAACGCTTCATTATTATTTTCGTATTATTGCCCTCCTGAGCCATCAAAAGTAGTACTTTTAGGACTGATAATTTTTTGCCCTGCCCACCTGACCAATGAGTTTAAAAGTCGACTTCATCCCATACACGTTGCACTTTCGCTTCGAAGCAGGTACGTCGCGCGGCACCCTCACGCAGAAAACGTCCTATATCATTCGCCTGTACGACGATGAGAATCTGTCGGTTATCGGCTACGGCGAATGTGGCCCGCTGGTCGGGCTGAGTTATGATGACCGGCCCGATTTTGCCGAGTGCCTGGAGCAGTGCTGTCAGGACTTTAATGAACTGGACCTTCAACTGTTTAGCTGGAACCTGCCCATCATTCTCAATCAGGTTATCAGCCCACAGTTCCCGAGTATTCTTTTCGGTTTCGAGACGGCCATGCTTGACTTTCTGGCCGGTGGGCATCGCCTGATCAAACCCTCCGATTTCACGACCGGTGAACGGGCTTTGCCCATCAACGGTCTGATCTGGATGGGCAGTCAGGCGTTCATGCGCCAGCAAATTGACGAGAAGCTGGACGCCGGCTATACCACCCTGAAATTAAAGATCAGTGCGCTCCATTTTGAGGAGGAGTGCGACCTGCTGGCTATGATCCGGTCCCGCTACTCGGCCGACCGGATTACCCTTCGGGTGGATGCCAACGGGGCCTTCACGCCCGACGAGGTTATGGCAAAACTAACCAGGCTGGCTTCGTACGAGCTGCACTCGATTGAGCAACCCATCCGGGCGGGTCAACCGGATGCCATGGCCGACCTCTGCCGCCATTCGCCCGTGCCCATTGCACTCGATGAGGAGCTGATCGGACAAATGGAATACGTGCAGAAATACCGGTTGCTGAAAAAGATTCATCCCCAGTTTATCATCCTGAAACCGACCCTGCTGGGCGGATTACGCCACTGCGATGAGTGGATCGAACTCGCTGGCCGGCTTAATATCGGCTGGTGGATTACCTCTGCCCTGGAATCGAACATCGGCCTGAATGCCATTGCCCAGTATACCGGGCAGTTCAAAAATGTACTACCGCAGGGGCTGGGAACAGGTCAGTTGTATACCAATAACGTTTCCAGCCCGTTGTATACAGCCGGTGGCTACCTGCACTACGATACCGCCCGATCCTGGAATGTGAATCCCCTACAGGGTGGCCAGTCCGAGCCACTACACACCTAACGCGCAACCCTTTGAACCTCCCCGCCGATCATATCCGTCTGTTATTTGGCCTCAAACTTCGTCAGTTACGACTCGACAAAGGGCTTTCGGTCAGCGAGTTGGCTCACCAGTCGGGTTTATCCATATCCTACGTAACCGAAATTGAGAAAGGGCGAAAATACCCAAAAACCGATAAGATTTCGGCCCTGGCCAATGCCCTGCAGGTGGACTATGACTCGCTGGTTTCGCTGAAACTCAGCAAGAAGTTAGAGCCCATCTCCGACCTGTTACGCTCTAAATTCCTGACGGAAATACCACTGGAACTCTTCGGCATTGACCCCTCCGACCTGCTCGAGCTGCTGGCCGAAGCACCCGCCAAAGTGAGTGCCATGGTGCGCACCTTCATGGATATTGCCCTCAGCTACAACATGAGCGTCGAGCGCCTGTACCTGACCATGCTGCGGTCGTATCAGGAACTGCATGACAATTACTTTCCGGATATCGAAGCCGATGCTGACCGGTTTCTGGACGAGTTTGCCCCCGCCGATCAGGTTGTGAGCGAAGCGCTGCTCATCAACCTGCTCAAGACCCGCTACGACATCCGCCCCGAACAGTTCGATGCCCGCACCCAGCCGGAACTGGTAGCCCTGCGCTCCATTTTGCGGCCCGAAACCCACACCCTGTACCTGAACGCCGATTTGTCGGCCGGGCAGCGGGTTTTTATTCTGGCCCGGGAAGTAGGCTTCCAGTTTATGCAGTTAAAAAATCGGCCCTATACCTATTCCTGGGTAGAAGCTGAGTCGTTTGAACAGATACTGAACAATTACAAGGCCTCGTATTTTGCCGGTGCCATTCTGATTCGGCGGGAGAAGCTGGTGGCGAAGCTAAGTGACCTGTTTGCCCGCGACACCTGGCATAACGATGATTTTCTGCAACTCATCGATCACTTCAAGACAACCCCCGAACAGTTTTTCTACCGGCTCAGTACGGTACTGCCCAGTCAGTTTGGTATCGACCAGTTGTTTTTTTACCGCTTTAATCACACCCCCGGCCAGATTACCTTCCAGCTGACCAAAGAGATGCACCTGTCCCGGAAGCAGGGGCCGCGCGGTATCGTCGACGAGCATTTCTGCCGCCGGTGGATAGCCTGGACCATCCTGGAGGAGTTGCAGTTTATCCAGCAACATAAATCGTTCGACGGTATTCTTTGTCGGGCGCAGCTCTCCGAGTATGCCGATTCCGGCCAGCAATACCTGATTATTTCGGTGGCGCATCCGTTCCAGCCTGAGTCCGGGCAAAACATTAGCCTTTCGATGTGCTTTGCGGTCAACGATAACCTGAAAAGCAAAATGAAGTTCCTCAACAACCCGGCTGGCGTGAAGTCCCTACATGATATCCCGTTCCGGGTGGTGAACCAGACCTGCGAACGCTGCGCTATTTTCGACTGCCGGGAGCGGGTAGCCGCTCCCGCGGTACTGCAAAAGAAACGCCAGTTCGACGCGCTCAGAAAAGCGGTAGCAGGGCTCGACTAGTTCATGGAGCTTGTCCGCATCAGGGGGCAACATCCCTACTTAACGCTCATTCGAAGCTGGTACGAAGCCGCTTTCCCCCCGGAAGAACGGCGGCAGTTTAGCAAATTGGTGCAACTCCTCCCCTATCCGGACCTGCACCTCTGCGCCCTGGTTCAGGGCGGGCAACCGGTTGGTTTCATTAGTTACTGGCAGTGGCCCGATGCCGGTGTACTGTTCATCGAGCACTTCGCCATCGACCCTGACTTGCGGGGCCAGCAACTGGGACAGCAGGCCCTTGCGCAAGTGATCAGCATCCCCGCTGCGTATTATCTGCTGGAAACCGAACGCCCGACGGATGACCTAAGCAGGAGACGGATTCGATTTTACGAACGGCAGGGCTTTCAGGTCAATGACTTCTTCTATGCCCAGCCGCCCTACCAGCCCGGAAGCCCGGCTATTCCGATGAAGATTCTGTCGTTGCCGGTTATACTGGATAAAGCCGTATTTGAGGAATTTTGCGGGCTGATTGCGGAACGGGTGTACCGGCGGTTTTACTAAACTCAACCTTGACTTTACAACACAGAAAACCCGGCTGATTTTAAAATCAGCCGGGTTTTCTGTGTTGTATGCGAAAAACTACGCGTTTTGCTTCATCCGAATGATGTTCAGCGCGGCACCCGCTTTGAACCACTCGATTTGGCCTTCGTTATAGGTATGATTCACTGGGAATTCGTCTTCCGTACCGTCGGCGTGGTGCAGCACGATTTCCAGCGGGCGACCCGGTGCAAATTCGGTCAGACCGTTGATGTCGATGGTGTCGTCTTCCTGCACTTTGTCGTAATCAGCGGGGTTGGCAAATGTCAACGCCAGCATCCCCTGTTTTTTCAGGTTTGTTTCGTGAATCCGGGCGAATGACCGCACCAGAATAGCCCGCACACCGAGGAAACGGGGCTCCATGGCCGCGTGTTCGCGGGAGGACCCTTCACCGTAGTTCTCATCGCCAACGACAATGGAACCAACCCCGGCAGCTTTGTACGCCCGCTGTACGGCGGGTACTTCGCCGTATTCTCCGGTTAGCTGATTTTTAACGGTGTTGGTCTTCTCGTTGTAGAAGTTTACCGCACCAATCAGCATGTTGTTCGAGATATTGTCGAGGTGACCCCGGTACTTCAGCCAGGGACCCGCCATCGAAATATGGTCGGTGGTACACTTGCCTTTGGCTTTGATGAGCAGTTTCAGCCCTGTCAGGTCCGTTCCCTCCCAGGCCTTAAACGGGGCCAGCAACTGGAGACGGTCGGACGTTGGCGACACGATAACCTGCACACCCGAACCATCTTCGGCGGGGGCCTGATACCCGGCATCCTCCACGGCATAGCCTTTTACGGGTTGCTCAATGCCCTGTGGCTCATCCAGTTTCACCTGCTCACCGGCTTCGTTGGTCAGCGTATCGGTCATGGGGTTAAACGTCAGATCACCGGCAATGGCGAAGGCCGTCACGATTTCGGGCGAAGCCACGAAGGCATGGGTGCTGGCGTTGCCATCATTCCGTTTGGCGAAGTTCCGGTTAAACGAGGTGATGATCGAGTTCTTGCGGGTTGGGTCGTCCATGTGCCGCGCCCACTGCCCAATGCAGGGGCCACAGGCGTTGGCCAGCACAACGCCACCAATCCGTTCAAACGTATCCAGCAGTCCATCGCGCTCGGCCGTAAACCGAACCAGTTCAGAACCAGGCGTAACGGTGAATTCCGCTTTGGTTTTCAGATGCTTCGCCGTTGCCTGAGCCGCTACCGACGCCGACCGGGTCATGTCTTCGTAGCTGGAGTTGGTACAGGAACCGATCAGGCCTACTTCCAGTTTGGCAGGCCAGTTATTTTCTCTTATCGCTTTAGCGAAGTTAGAAAGAGGCCACGCCAGATCGGGCGTGAATGGCCCGTTGATGTGCGGTTCCAGTTCCGTCAGGTTGATCTCGATCAGTTGATCGTAGTACGAAGCGGGATCGGCGTATACTTCTTCATCGGCCCGCAGATCGGCTTTAACGGCTTGCGCGGCATCAGCGATGTCGCCCCGGTTGGTAGCCCGGAGGTAATCGCCCATTTTATCATCGTAGCCGAAGATCGACGTCGTAGCGCCAATTTCAGCACCCATGTTACAGATCGTTCCTTTACCAGCCGCCGACAGTGTTTCGGCCCCTTCGCCGAAATACTCCACGATGCAACCGGTTCCGCCTTTTACGGTCAGAATACCCGCTACCCGCAGGATAACGTCTTTCGCCGACGACCAGCCACTCAGTTTACCGGTTAGTTTAACGCCAATCAGTTTCGGCATTTTCAACTCCCAGGCTAAGCCAGCCATCACGTCGCAGGCATCAGCACCACCCACACCGATGGCAATCATACCGAGTCCCCCCGCCATTGGCGTATGCGAGTCGGTACCGATCATCATACCGCCCGGGAAGGCGTAGTTTTCCAGCACGACTTGGTGGATAATTCCTCCGCCTGGTTTCCAGAAACCGATGCCGTATTTATCTGAAACGGACGCCAGGAAGTCATATACTTCTTTATTCTTGTTTTTAGCAATATCCAAATCCTTCACGGCCCCTACTTCGGCCTGAATCAGGTGGTCGCAGTGAACGGTGGACGGGACAGCCACTTTAGGCCGACCGGCCTGCATGAACTGTAGCAGCGCCATCTGGGCCGTGGCATCCTGCATGGCCACGCGGTCGGGGGCAAAGTCCACGTAGGCTTTACCGCGCTCGAATGCCTGGGTAGTAGCACCAGAAAAAAGGTGACTGTATAAAATTTTCTCCGACAGGGTCAGCGGTTTACCAACTGCCTTTCGGGCTGCCTCTACACGTCCGCCAAGGGTCGCGTACACGCGCCGAATCATGTCTACATCAAAAGCCATAACTAACAGGAATAACGGGTTACTGAATGAATACTCTACTGGTAGAACCACCGGTATCAGAAAATGGGTTCGGGTGGCGGGTCAAAATTAGAAGATTCTGACTCGTTTTGAAAATATTCTGACAAATGGATGGTAATCCGGGTCGACATAGGCCTGAATAAGGTGGTTTTACGCTGCTTACCCGTTTACGGATTAGGGGTTCACTCATGTGAACCTGCGTTGGTATCGGACAATTTTCAACCCCCGAATGCTCATGAAAAAAACAAGCCTTTTATCCGTTGCGGCCCTGTTGGTCCTGGGTTTCCTTAGTTTGTCATTCAAACACGCTCCGAAAGCCATGGTTTCGTTGACGGCCACCCTGAACGGAGCCAGCGAGAAGACAACGCCAACGCCTTCAACCGCTACCGGCACCTTCGATGGTACGTTGAACACGACTACCCGGGTGCTGAGTTATACGGTCACCTATCAGGGCTTTACCCCAACGATGGGCGATTTGCACAAGATAACTAAAGCCGACGGCACGGGGGGTGTCGATGTGGGGTTTAAATCGGTAACCAGCCCCATTATGGGCACGACGACAGCGTTGCCCCAGTCGAAAATAGATAGTATGCTGAACGGTTTTTACTACGTCAATCTCCATTCGGCAGCTTACCCGGCGGGCGAAATTCGGGGGAACATCAAAAAGAAATAAGTATATCCTGAGCGGTGCGTCTGCGTACCGGCGGGTGCAGTCAGCAGCCTGTCTGACAGACAGTTTTGCCGTTACAAGTTATTTTTTTCGACGAAACGGCGTAAAAAGTCACTTTTTAAAAACCGAAACGGTTATATCCGGTTTATCAACTGACACCCGCTATTGTGCTGGTGGCAATTACATTAATCACTATCTGTCATGAAAAAAAGTAGATTACTTTCCGTTGCTGCACTTCTGGCACTGGGTCTGATCGGTTCATCGTGTAGCAAGGAAGACAACCCGGCTACGTTATCAACAACAAATGTAGCCGTGTTAACAGCAACCATAAACGGAGCCAACGAGAAGCCAGCGTCGACCACATCGACAGCGGTGGGTTCTTTTGTCGGAAATCTGAATACGGATACCCGGGTGCTGAGTTATACGGTCACTTATTCCGGGATAACCCCCGTAGCGGGGCACTTACACCGCATTAATGCCGCTAACCTTACAGGGCCCGTCGATATCCCATTCCCATCGCTGACCAGTCCTATTACGGGCACTACGGCGGCTTTGGCTCAGTCGAAAGTGGATAGTATGCTGAACGGTTTTTACTATGCCAACCTGCATACCACAGCCTATCCAGCGGGCGAAATTCGCGGGGATATCAAAAAGAGATAATCCTTCTTTTTGCGCTGGCCGGTTTGACCCGGCCAGCAACAACAAAGGCCAGTCCGATACACCGGACTGGCCTTTGTTGTATTTATCCCCGTTGCATTACCCCACCGTAATGGTTTGCGCCGGAACGTTGGTTGCCGGATTTTTGGGCAGCGTGACCCTTAGTATACCATCGGTATAGGTGGCCGATATACTGTCTGTCAGCACTTTGTTGTTGAGCTGGAACAACCGCTCAAAGGAACGGCTGCTGAACTCCTGGTAGGTAACACGACCCGTTGCGGTTTTATCGGCTTCGGTTGAATTATCAGAACCAGCCGAGTCCACGGCTTCGTACGAAATGGTTAGCATATCGTCTTTGACGGTTAGTTTTACCTTTTCTTTCAGGAGACCGGCCGCGTACAGGGCAATTACGTACTCCGTATCAGTTTCTTCAATATTAACGGGGGGGCGGTAGGCACCCCAGGCGTTATGCCCCTGGCCACCAAACTTACCACGGCCAAATTTTGGCCCGGCCCATGAGCCACCTCGTCCAAATGTTGCCCCGGCCCATGAGCCACAGCCCCCTTTATTACCTGTTTCGAATGCTTGTTTATTGTACATGATTTGTTGTGTTTACTAATTTACGATTTATTGTTTACTGATGTTGATTTAACTGATAGCAATAACCCGGTCAAAACGACCGGTGCTTCTACCAGCATAGTTTCCAGGGTTATCGATGGCTATGCTGTCTGCCCGCTGCCAGTCACCGCGCTCCATCCGCCCAAATGCCCGACCCATCAAACGCGGCCCAACTATCCGGACGAGCAGAAACAGGGCCGTACCAATGAGTAAAAACTTCACTACCAGTGATAGCAGAAACAGGGCCAGTCCGGCCACTACGGCGACACCGGCAATTCTCCAGATGATGTTCATGTTGTTTAAATGGTTATGATTTGCAACTACGCCCGACCTGACCAGAAGTGATTCAGCGCAATAAACGACGGAAACTCAGTTATTTTTTTGTTGCCTTCGCTTCTGTTTCGGGGCGTCAGAATGGATGACGGATGAATGGATTCATTTACTTTAAAAGTAACTAACTTTTTTTCAGTCATCGACAGAACCCCATCGGCAACTCCTGCGTAAGTACTTGTACCATTTTAATTTTTTTTTATACAAAACGAATTTCCAGCACCTTTACCTGTTGATTTACAGCCTGGTAAGCTACATAGCTTACCAAGTCCCACTTTCACTACTAATCACTTAAAACACATGAACAAAACCTCTACCCTCCTGTCATTCGTAGTACTGATTTCCCTGTCGGTCACCCTTCTGAGTTGTAATGACCACCGCGCTTTCCCGGCTAATGCCAAAATTCAGTTAGTATCTACCCTGAGTGGAGCCGCCGAAAAACCTACCTCGGTTAGTTCCGCAGCATCCGGCTCGTTCGTTGGGGTGATTGACCGGTCCACCCGCGTACTGAGCTACACGGTTACTTATACAGGTCTGACTCCCGTGGCGGGCCATCTGCACCGCATCAACGCAGCTAATGGCACGGGACCAGTCGAGATACCGTTTTCAGGGTTGGCCTCGCCTATTATTGGTACCGCCACCCTGGCCACATCGACCCGCGTTGATAGCCTGATCAATGGTTTTTACTACGCCAACCTGCACACGCCGACCTATCCAGCAGGCGAAATCCGGGGTAATGTCCGGGTAAACGGCCCCATTCAACTGAAGGCTACCATGAGCGGAGCCGCTGAGCGACCCACCCCGAATGCATCGACTGCTACGGGTGCCTTTGCCGGGGTTATCGACCCATCGACCCGCGTGCTTAGTTATACCGTGACCTATTCGGGCCTCACGCCGACAATGGGCCACCTGCATCGCATCAATGCGGCTACAGGTGCAGGTCCGGTCGAGATTCCATTTCCAGGGCTGGCCTCGCCCATCATCGGCACCACGACCCTGACGACTGCCGGACGGGTGGATAGTTTGCTCAATGGCTACTACTACGCCAACCTGCACACGACAATGTTTCCGGCGGGCGAAATCCGGGGGGACATCAAGTAAACGAAACGGGTACGGTTCGTTTCGATAAACAAAGCAATCCCTGTCCGTTATGGACAGGGATTGCTTTGTTATTGGGGGCTAGGGGCTATCGGTGCCTGCCTCTTTTTGTTTAGTAGGTTCTACCGCGAATTTTGCTTTCCCATCAACAACTCGCCCGGCCGTTCGTTTATCCATTGATATAAACAGGCCAGCAGTGGCCTTCTGCCAAACAGACTCCCCGGTTCATTATGTCGAAACGAAAGCGTTATCGCTCCGCCGAAAAAACCCTCGGCACGTCTCCCGGTACCCTGACGTACGTAGGAGCGGATATTGAACATGCCATAAAAATCAAGCGTATCGACTATAATGCCACCGACTACCGAATTGATAACAGCAGTAAGCTGAGTGACTGTACATTACCGCTTCCCGAAACCCCCTACATCCACTGGATTGATGTAGATGGTATTCATGAACCAAAAGTACTGGCAGCCCTGGGCCAGCAGTACCACCTGCACGCCCTGTTGCTGGAAGATGTACTCAACACGGAGCAGAAACCCAAAATCGATTTGTACGATGAAACGCCCCAGGGTACAAAAGAGGGCACCCAACCGGGTAGTCAGGTCGTTTTTGTCACCATGAAAATGATTCACCATAGCGTTCAGCACCAGGAAATCGACGTAGAGCACGTCAGTTTTGTACTGGGAACCAACTACCTGATTTCCTTTCAGGAAGAGCGAACCAGCGATATTTTCGGGCCGGTAATCGAACGGATCAAAGCGTCGTCGGGTAAAACCCGGCGCAATGGGCCCGACTACCTGTTGTACGCCCTGATGGACGTTATCATTGACCACTACTTCCTGGTGACGGAACACATTGGTGATAAGATGGAGGAAATAGAAGAGCAGCTGGTGCAGGAACGCGCCAACCAGCAAACGCTGGCAACCCTCTATACGCTGAAGCGTGAACTGGCCTTTATCCGCCGGACCATCTATCCGGTACGGGAAATACTCGGCACGCTGCTCCGCGAAGAATCGGACCTGATCCAGCGGAATACCCTGCCGTACCTGCGCGATCTGGCCGACCATATCAGTCAGGTCATTGAAACCCAGGAGTCGTACCGGGAACTCATTGCGGGCCTGATGGATGTGTATTATTCGATTGTCAATAACCGAATGAACTCGGTCATGAAAACGCTGACCATCATATCGGCCATCTTTATTCCGCTGACCTTCATTGTTGGGGTGTACGGCATGAATTTCGAGTTCATGCCCGAACTCAAAAGCCCGCACGGTTATTACTATACCTGGGGTATCATGGTGGTAATCGCCATCGGCGAAATTATTTACTTTAAACGGCGTGGCTGGATGTAAATTGACTGATGACCGGGCTGGCGTTCCAGTGATGAATGATGAATTATTTTTTTGTAATTATTCACCATTCATCCCCTTTGTTTTTTGACATGATAATGACGAACTCTTCCCTCATAAACCGGCAATGGCTGACCGACTCCCGACAGCTAACCGGACTCCCCGGCGAAAAACAACTGGCTGATGTTGTTTTTTTTGCCATCCGGGGTGAGCACCACGACGGGCACGCTTTCATTGGCGAACTCTACCGAAAAGGGGTCCGGCAGTTTGTAGTGGAGCGCTCGGCCCTAACCGGAGCCCCGGACCGTCCCGACCGGCGGGCCGAACTCAGCCAGTACACCGAAGCCGAATTCCGGGAGGTAGACAGTAGTTTGCACACCCTCCAGTCGCTGGCGGCCGAACACCGGCAGCAGGTGCCCATTCCGGTGATTGGTATTACGGGCAGTAACGGCAAAACGATCGTGAAGGAATGGCTGGCCCAGCTGCTGTCCGATGACTTTATCATTGCCAAAAGCCCCAAAAGTTACAATTCTCAACTGGGCGTCCCCCTGTCGGTACACGAACTGACTCCCCGGCACACGCTGGGCATTTTTGAAGCGGGGATTTCGCAGGCGCAGGAAATGCCCGCCCTGGAACGCATCATACGGCCAACCATTGGCCTGTTTACCACTATTGGTACGGCCCATGATGAAGGCTTCCGAACCCGTAAACAGAAAATTGCGGAGAAACTCCGGCTGTTTACCCACTCGGATAGCCTCATTTACTGCATCGATTATACCGACATCGACGAAGAAGTGAACCTGCTCCTAAAGGCCGTTAACCCCCACATCCGGTGCGTTACCTGGTCCATGCAGGGAAACAAGGCAACGTATCAGGGGCAGCTGGAAGGCAGCGAACTAACCCTGACTGGCCCGGAAGCCGGTTCCATTCGGGTAACCCTCCCCTTCACCGACCCGGCCTCCGTGGAGAACCTGACGCATTGCCTGATCACGATGCTGACGCTACGCCCCGAAACCGTTACGCAGCTACAGCCCCGCCTGAACCGCCTGCGCCCGGTGTCGATGCGGCTGGAACTAAAAGCGGGTATCAACCACTGCGTGCTGATTGACGATTCGTATAATAACGATGTTGCGGGGCTGCAACTGGCTCTCCGCTTTCTGAATCAGCAGACCACCCGAAGCCGACGGGTCGTTTTTTTGTCCGATGTTCTCCAGTCGGGGCAACCGGAACAGGACCTGTACGCGTTGGTGAGTACCCTGATTAGGGAGGCTGACGTAGCTCAGTTCATTGGGATTGGGCCTGTACTGAGCCGACATGCCCACCTTTTTGCTGCCAACAGCCTGTTTTATGCTACGACCGATGCCTTACTGACTCAATTCCCGTTTCATACAGTACAAAACAGTGCGGTGCTGGTGAAAGGAGCACGGTCCTTCTCATTCGAGCGGATCAGCAACCGACTGGCGGAAAAGGTACACGGCACGGTGCTCGACATCAACCTCGATGCCCTGACCCATAACCTGAACAGCTACCGGGAAAAGGTCGGCTCCGGCATCAAGATCATGGTGATGGTGAAGGCATTTGCCTACGGAAGTGGCAGTACGGAAGTAGCCCAACTGCTGCAGTACCACCGCGTCGACTACCTGGCGGTTGCCTATGCCGACGAAGGGGTAACCCTCCGAAAGAATGGTATCAACCTACCCATAATGGTGATGAATCCCGCACCCGAAACCTTTTCCGCCCTGCTATCGTATCGCCTGGAGCCGGAGATTTATAGTAGGCGGGTGCTGACGGAGTGGGGTGAATTTCTGCGGAATCAGATGCCTGCTACCGACGATACCAGCCCCCGCGCCATCCACCTGAAAATAGATACGGGCATGCACCGGCTCGGTTTTCTGGAATCCGAACTACCCGGGGTGGCCGCTTACCTGAATACCCACCCCACGCTGCACGTAGCGTCGGTATTCAGTCACCTGGCTGGTTCGGACGATGCCCGGTTCAATGCATTTTCGCAGCAGCAGTACGATACGTTCCTGCGGAGTTCGACCGTACTGGAATCGGCTTTAGGGTATCGGCCTACCCGGCATATCCTGAATTCGGCGGGTATTATGCGATTTCCGGATTACACCCTTGACATGGTTCGGCTGGGCATTGGTCTCTACGGGGTCGAAGCCAGCGGGCTGAACCCCTCGGTGCTGCACACGGTCGGTACGCTGCGAACGGTTATCAGCCAGATTAAAACGGTGAAGGCGGGTGAGTCCGTGGGCTACAGCCGCCGGGGTGTACTCACGCACGATGCCCGCATCGCTACGCTGGCCATTGGCTACGCCGATGGTTACGACCGCCGGTTCGGGAACGGTACGGGTCAGGTACTGATCAACGGAACACGCTGTGAAACCGTGGGTAACGTATGCATGGATATGACGATGGTTGATGTTACGTCGGCGGTGGCTTCGGAAGGGGATGCCGTTATTGTTTTCGGTCCTGAATTACCCATCAGTGAGCTGGCCCGACAAATTGGCACCATTCCGTATGAACTGTTAACCGGCATCAGTGAGCGGGTAAAACGGGTATTTTTCAAAGAAGGTAATTAAGTTGCCTGTCGCGGCTCAACCCAGCGTTAAACGGCAAAAGCTCCAGCCAGGAGCTTTTGCCGTCTTTTCAGTAAGAGAAAATAAAACCAGTACTATCGTATTCGCCCAACCGGTGGCCGCACTAATTGGTTAATCGCTAAATCGCTGTGTACAAAGCTGCTGCACTTTTGCCCGGCTTCGCTTTAGTCTCATTTTGACCGCACTTATCTTAAGGTCATACAGCTGGGCAATTTCATCAATGCTCAGTCCGTCTTCGTATTTCAGCCGCAGGATAGTGCGTTCCTGAGCGGATAAAGTGCCGATAACCTGTTGCATGACCTGATAGGTTTCTTCCCGCAACTGCGTTTCCATGGAGTCTTCGTACGTAGTGCTCTCGTGGCTCTCTTCCAGTTGCGTCGTGGAAAATCGTTTGGCCAGGCGCAGCTGGTCAGCGCAGTAGTTATACGAGATGGAGTAAAGCCAGGTCGAGAAGCTGGACCGTTGCTGAAACCCCTCCAGTTTACCAAATACTTTTATAAAGATATCCTGGGTAAAATCTTCCGCTTTGTCCGAATCCTTTGTCATTTGCAAACATCGGTGGTAGACTTTATTTACATAACGATTGTAGAGTGTTTCAAAGCATTGGGTTGTGTTATGGGGTAGATAGTGACGAATCATTTCTTCGTCTGTCATAGCTGTATCCATATCTGCATGAGGAGTTACAAATTATTTATGGATTGGTAATTACAAATTATTTTGTAATAATACTATACTGTATAGAAATAGTAGCCGCTTATGTCAAATAAATTTATCAGATGGCGTAATCACAGCTTAAACAGGAGATTATATTCCCATAAGGCTGGCAAACGTAGCATTGATTAGCCACAGTAGGTATACGTAGTAACACCTTACCAGACCCGGGGTATTAATTGCTGCTCTTTGCTTTTACTGCTTCTACATTACTCTTTCGGCTTTCCAGTTCCAGAAGGGCTTTCTCCTGTTCGGTTTTATTGGTTTCCGTATCCTTCTGTAGCTGTACCAGTTCTTTGTCGTTGTCCTCCATTCGTTTCAGCAGCCGCTCTTTTTCTTTGGCGTTCTGCTCGATGGCACGCTGAAGTCGCTCGCCGTTGCGAACCAGTTTCTGGCGATTTTTCTGGGCCTCGTCAAAACTCCCCTGCGCCCCTCGTACTTCCTGTTGGTAGAGGGTGCTACCACTAAAGTTTTTGAGTAGTTCTTCAGCGCCGGAATACCCGGTTCCACCCGTTGTTACGTAATTACCACTCCCCAGGTCAAACGCGGCAAAAATGGTAGCCGATGTACGCGATGATTTTACGGTACTGACCAGGTTTATGGGTTCCGATGATATGGATGGTATGCTGGCAGTAGGAACGCGGTAGGTGCCCCGCGAAGCTGATACGCGTCCGTACTTCTGGAGTTGGGTCTCCCAATCTTTTTCAATTTGCTTCCCATCTCCCTGGAGGGTCAGGTATAGCCCCGAAATTTTACCCTTGTCAACCGTACTTTCACCCGCGTAAACGGTTTGAGCGTGACTACAATTGCAGACTGTCAATAAACAGCCGAGTAGTATAAACTGCACATATGGTATCATGGTTACGGTCTGATTTAAAGGTTAACTAACTAGGTATGTAACTCGGTTTACGCTTGAACAAGGTCTGCCTTTTGGGTAATTAACAGGCGCTTGTCCCCGTTCAGCAGGGTGGTGGCAAAAATGTAAATCCCCCCCCCTTCCCGTAAAGATAATTTTTTCCGCAGTTCCGCTACGGACTGCGGAAAGTTTCGGGTAGTCAGGTTGGCTTTCAGGTCGGGAATATGCTTTTTAAGGGTGTTTTTGTCGGGTTTGATTAGTTCGTTAAGTATAAATATTCGACCGGGGAAATCAGGCTTCAGGCTATCACTGGTATACAAATGGCTATTGGGGGCTAGTTTAACCAAACCATATCGAGCGGCTGTTACCCGAAAAGCACCTGCCTTCAGTACGGCGGCATTGGGTTCGTACAGATACGTTCGGGGGTTACCAAAGTCAACGGTTGCGGATAATTCCTCCTGCCAGTGAAACTGTAAATCAACTACCGCATCCGGCAGCAGGTTAACAGTGTTAAATTTAACATCATTCTTGTCAACAACCTGATTCCCAATAACAAATAACAACTCCTTCACTTCTCCCTGTACCGCTATAATATGCACCGTTTCTACCCGGCTGTTAAGCTGTTTCAGGGCTAAATCAATGTCCAGCAGCGGGGAAACCTTCACCATAATTTTACGGGTGTACCGTAGCAACCGATCCAGTTCGCCCGGCTGGGTAATGTCGGGTTCGCAGTCGTCCAGTTTCACTACTTTACCGCCCTGCTCATCGCGCCGGTGCGGATCGAGGTAGAGCCAGTCGGCCTTTTTTTCGGGACTGGCGGCCGTAATCCCGTCGAGCATTCGTAGCCCATCCCCTATCAGGTATTCGGCATTGGTCACGCCCAGCAGCGGCAGGTTATAGCGGGCGTGTTCAACCAGTTCGGGTTGCTGTTCTACGTACACAACGCGGCCCGTACGGCGGGAGAAAGCCAGGGTATCAACCCCCATCCCACCCGTAACATCAACCAGTAATGCGCCCTGCACCAGCGATGCCTTATACCGGGCCGTGCGTTCCGAGGAAGCCTGCTCTATCGATAACGCCGGGGGAAATATCAGTGCATCCGTCGCATACCAGGCCGGCAGTTTATCGCGGGCTTTCTGGCGGGCCAGTACCTGAGCCACCAGTTTCCTGATGTCCGTACCAACGGGATGACTGCGGAGTAGCAATGACCGGACATCGGTAGACAGGTTTTCCCGTATGAATGATTTTTCAGCGTCGGTTAGTGGAATCAATATAAAGTTATTTTAATCTTGTTTTAATCTATTTGTACCTTTGAATGATAGTAGCTGTTTATGATTTCAGGAAATGACAAAAAATCGCCCCTTACATACGCTTAAAATTAAGCAGAAAGTGAAACCCTGAACAGCTTCATACTAGCAGTCTACGTCCTATAACCACAATACCAACACGGTCAATATACTTTTATGCAACTGTTTACCCCTTTTCGTACCCTCCGGGATTATCGCTCTGTTTACTTTCGTCAGGATCTTCCGTCCGGTCTGTCGGTGTTTCTTGTTGCCCTGCCCCTTTGCCTGGGCATTGCCCTGGCATCGGGTGCTCCGTTATTTTCGGGCCTGGTGGCCGGTGTGATCGGCGGCATTGTGGTTGGGTTATTTTCGGGTTCGGAAATCAGCGTGAGCGGCCCCGCTGCCGGTCTGGCCGTAATCGTGGCCGACGCCATTACAAAGGTAGGGTCTTACGAAGCATTTCTGGTAGCCGTTGTGCTGGCGGGCCTGATGCAGTTCATCCTGGGATTGATAAAAGCCGGTCGCTTCAGTGGTTTCTTTCCCGATAGTGTGATTAAAGGGATGCTGGTGGCCATCGGCATCGTTATTATCCTGAAACAAATTCCGCACGCGCTGGGGCGCGATAATGATTACGAAGGCGACTATGAGTTTCAGCAACTGGCCGATGGGGAGAATACGCTGTCTGAACTATACCGGGCGGTGGAAACGGCCAGTCCCGGGGCGGTTGTGATCAGTGTTCTTTCGCTGGGCTTTCTGATTGGCTGGGAGAAACTGACCAGTCGCGATAAACGCCCGCTCATTAAAAACTTCCCGGCGGCTCTGGTGGTAGTGATACTGGGAATAGCACTCAACGAGTATTTCCGGGTGGCGGTACCCGGCTGGTACCTGGGCGATACGGCCCAGCAGCACATGGTGCAGATTCCTATCATTGCGCCGGGAAAAAGCCTCTTTTCCATCTTTGATTTCCCCGATTTCAGCATGTTGGCAAACCCGCAGATTTACGGGATAGCGGCCACCATTGCCCTGGTAGCCAGCCTGGAAACCCTGTTGAACCTCGAAGCATCCGACCGGCTCGACTCGGCCAAACGCGTGTCATCAACCAATCAGGAACTGATCGCTCAGGGCATTGGCAATATGCTGTCGGGGATGATTGGCGGATTGCCCGTTACGTCGGTGGTGGTTCGTACATCGGCTAACGTATATGGGGGAGCGCGCACCCGGGTGTCTGCCATCCTGCACGGTGTACTGCTACTGCTGGCGGTTTTTCTGGGGGGTGCCCTGCTTAACCAGATTCCGCTGTCCTGCCTAGCAGCCGTACTGATTATGGTAGGCTACAAACTGGCTAAACCAGCTATTTTCAAAAAAACGTACCAGGATGGCTGGAACCAGTTCATTCCATTCATAGTAACGGTAGTCGGCATTATTTTCACCGACCTGCTGATCGGTATTGCGGTGGGCACGGTGGTAGGAATAATCTTTGTGCTCTACACTAATTTCCAGACGACCTTTCACCTGACCCGGGAGGGAAAGCAGGTGACCATTGTGTTTGAGAAAGACCTGTACTTCCTGAGCAAGCCGCAGCTGAAAGAAGCATTAGGCTCGCTTAAACCCGGCGATACCGTGTTGATTGATGGCAGTAAAGCCCCGTTCATCGACCACGACATCTATAACATGCTTTACGATTACCAGGAAACGGCAAAGGTGCAGGGCATTACGTACGAACTTCAGGAGGTGCGCCTGAGCCGCCGTAACGGAAAACCTATTGTAAGCAAACAGGCGAGCCAGGTCAATTAAGCCTGTACCTGCCGCAATGGACGGTAAACACTTCCCCAACTGTTCTATTTATATCCGCTACGGCCGCACCCGGTTCGATCATGAGACCGGCTCGATGGCATTTATGAAGCCCCGCCAGGTTATTTTAATTGAGCAACCTTGCCTTCGAGAAGGGTAGTTATTCCTGTTCTTCCACGAGGGTTTCTACCTGCTCAACCCTGCATGAGCAGGTAGAAACGTATATACATTCTGGGGTAAATCCGGGGACTTCCCGGTCGAATTTCCATACCAAAGCCGGTGGACAGACCGCTGCCTTGCCCTCTTGATCTGAATTTTCATCAATTGCCTACCCGTTTTTGCAGGTGCGCCGGGTAACGATCACCCTGTACCGGTATGGCTGAGAAGGCATCATCAATCTGGCTGATGTCTTCGGCAGAAAGCTCGACTGACGATGCCCCAATATTTTCTTCCAGCCGATGCAGTTTTGTGGTACCGGGAATGGGCACAATCCAGGGTTTCTGGGCCAATAGCCAGGCCAGCGCAACCTGCGCTGGGGTAGCCTCCCGTTGCATTGCCAGTTCGCCCAGCAGGTCCACCAGCTTCTGGTTGGCTTTCCGGTTCTCCTCCGAGAAGCGTGGGACCACGTTGCGAAAGTCCGTCTTATCGAACTGCGTGTTTTCGTCAATTTTTCCCGTCAGAAATCCTTTTCCTAACGGGCTGAACGGAACGAAACCAATGCCTAATTCTTCTAAGGTCGGTAGTATTTCTTTTTCCGGCTCCCGCCACCAGAGTGAGTACTCGCTTTGCAGGGCGGCAACCGGCTGTACGGCATGGGCTTTCCGAATCGACGCTACACCCGCTTCGCTCAGGCCGAAGTGGTTTACTTTTCCTTCCTGGATCAGTTCTTTGACCGTTCCGGCCACCTCTTCCATCGGCACGTTGGGGTCAACGCGGTGCTGGTAAAACAGATCGATCCGGTCTGTTCTTAGCCGCTTCAGTGCTTCGTCGGCCACCTGACGAATACGCTCAGGGCGACTGTCCAGCCCTTTGGTGGAGTCTCCCTGCTGAAACCCGAATTTGGTGGCAATCACCACCCGGTCCCGGAAAGGCTGCAGCGCTTCGCCCAACAGCTCTTCGTTGGCAAACGGGCCGTAGGCTTCCGCCGTATCGAAGAAAGTAACGCCTTTATCAAAAGCGGCACGAATTAACCCGATGGCGTTCTGCTTGTCGGTTGCCGGACCATAGCCATAGCTTAACCCCATGCAGCCTAAGCCCAGTGCAGACACGGCCAGGCCGCTGTTTCCTACTATTCTTGTTTCCATTGTCGTATATATTGAGGGGTGCGGCCTTATTTCAGTATGTTAATCGTCCTCAACCATTTCATGACGGCTGTTTCGGCTTCTTTTGCCCTGGCTCCTTCGATAACCAGCAATTGGCCATCCCGTTCCGATCCGCCCCGCATCGTAAAACCGTCCAGTACGTTGCTGTTGGGACATAACTCCTTTACGGTCTGGAACGTACTGCCAATACCATGGCCGCCATTGGTATTAAACTGAATGACGGTTTTACCCTTTAGCGGTCCGCCGTATTGACGCAAAAAGCTTTTTATGGGCGGGGGCAGCTGCATGCCCCAGGTGGGAAAGCCAACGAACACGACGTTGTATTGCCCGATGTTGTCAATTTTTGTCCTCAACGGGGGCAGGAAACCGGTTTCATTTTCCTTCGCTACCTGCTCCACCGTAGCCCGGTAGTTTTCGGGATAGGGTTTTTCTAATTCAAGGGCTACTAATTTCCCGCCTACCTGGCGGTGGATAATTTCTGCAATGGCTTTCGTGTTGTTGGTTCGGGACAAATACACAATCAATACCTTGTTGGGGGCTACGGTAGCCTCATCGGTACCCTGAACGCTCTCCGTTTGCGATGACCAAGCCCCAATCAACAGAAGAAATGCCAGCAGACTGTGCATGATCATTTTCATATTGTTCCAATTTTAACTGGCAACTACCTCAATCGCGTGACAACAAGCCACCTGGTTAATGCTTAATCGCATGGGTGTCCCGTACACTGCTAAATGTCAGGGCTAATAGTTTCCAGTCGTTCCCTGCTTTTTTATAGACCTCAGTCACGGTAAATTCAGTCACGGCGTCATTACCCCGGACCACAGCGGTCAGCGTAATACGACTCCAGATGATGGCGGTGTTGTCAGCAATCTCTACCGCCGTATCGTACACATCCGCTTTCTTGTACCAGATGCTTCCGGTTTTAATGACGTCGAGCTCTTCGGCCTTTTTCCAGGTACCACTCATATGAACAAATTTGGCCTTGTCATCGAAGAGTTGAGCCAGCTTGTCCACATTCTTGTCGGACATCCACTGCCATTTCTGCTTCGAGAGCGTACTGATTTCCTGCTCGGCGTTCGTGCCTGTTTTTGGGGGCTGAGCGAAGGATACCTGCATACCCATCAGTAAGAAACACAGGCCGAGAATTGATGCTTTCATAGAGCGATTGATGTAAAGGGTTAACTACTTATCTGGTTATCTGTACATGCCAACTTTCCGTGTTCACGACGCTTGTAGTGCGGACGGCGTCAACGGGGTTAGTTTTTAACGGGCCTCATCAGCCTGGAGAACGAGAGTTGGCCCATGGTCCATTTGCCGTTTTGGGCCACATATACCTCCGTCACCATAAAGGGATTGGTAACTTCATTTCCGCCCACAACGGCCACCAGGTCAATGTCACTTAACAGGATGGCCGTGTTGCCAATCATATTGACTGTCGTTGAATAAACTTTCGCTTGCTTATACCAGATGTTTCCGCTTTTAATGACCTCCAGTTCCCGGCTCTTGCCCCAACTGCCACCCATGTGGACAAACATCGATTTCTCATCGAACAAGGCAGTTAGCTTATCCACATTCTTATCGGACATCCACTGCCATTTGATTTTGGAGAGCTGTATAATTTCCTGTTCGGCAGTTGTGGGAGTGCCTGCCGAAGAATTTGTTTGAGCAGTGGCCGATAGGATGCCCATGCTAAAGAAACACAGTCCTAGAATGATTGCTTTCATACTGATTTTATCCGTTTATACTGGTTTGTTATATTTCTTATACGCGTGATTTACTCATTAAGCTTTCGTTCCCCCAACCACTTGACCATAGCCGGGTCGCGGTGGTCGAAGAAAAGACTTGCCTTCGTATCCAGCGTTTTGATGGCTTCCATATCGTGGGCACTCAGCTCAAAATCGAGGCTGTTATAATTCTCTTCCATTCGCTCTTTGCGAACGGATTTGGGAATAGCCACGACACCCCGCTGGGTTAGCCAGCGCAGGACAACCTGAGCAATGGACTTAGTGTACTTCGCGCCGATTGATCCCAGTAGTTCGTTATGGAAGATGTCGTTTTTGCCTTCCGCGAAAGGCCCCCACGACTCAATTTGCACCCCATTTTCAATCAGGAATTGCTGTGTCTCAACCTGCTGATGGAACGGATGGGTTTCGATTTGATTGACGGCCGGAACGATCTCGTTGTGAATAATCAGGTCAATGAGCCGGTCGGGATGAAAGTTGCTAACACCAATGGCCCGCACCCGACCTTCTTTGTATAGCTCCTGCATGGCGCGCCAGGAGCCGTATACATCCCCATAGGGCTGATGAATCAGGTACAGGTCCAGGTAATCAAGCCCAAGCTTTTTCAGGGATAGGTCAAACGCTTTTTTAGTGCCCTCGTACCCGTTGGACTGAATCCAGAGTTTGGTGGTGATAAATAGGTCTTCTCTTGATACATTACTCTTTTTGATGGCCTGTCCCACGGCTTCTTCGTTGCCATAGGAAGCTGCCGTATCAATTAAGCGATAACCGGTTGCGATGGCATCCAGCACGCTTCGTTCACATTCGGCCGGATCAGGCACCTGAAATACTCCAAAACCAAGGATGGGCATTTCGACCCCGTTGTTCAAAATGACTTGTTGCATAGGTATGTTACGTTGACAGAACAAAGGTCCCCCCATTTCTTCGCCCGAATGGTATACAGATTACGGATAGTACAACCATTATTACTGATTGCGGTTTACGCACCAGGTAACGTATCAGGAAAGCGCTAATTTTGAAGTAGATAAACCACTGTGCTATGGATATCCTGCGCCGATTTGAGACCATAAACGATTACAACGTCTTTAATAACAACGAAACACGCCACCCGCTGGTGAGTGTGGTGGACTTGTCGAAGGCAGACCCCAGACAGGGTTCCCGAATGTATTTCGGCTTTTACACCATCTTCCTTAAAGATGTCAAGTGCGGTGATCTGGTGTATGGTCGGCATACCTATGATTACCAGGAAGGAACCCTGGTTTTTCTGGCACCCGGCCAGGTGGCGGGCATGAACAGCAACAGCGAGACGTATCAGCCCAAAGGCTATGCGCTGATCTTTCACCCCGATCTAATCCATGGAACAGCCCTGGGGCGGCATATTCAGGACTACACCTTCTTTGGCTACCAATCCAATGAAGCCCTGCATCTGTCCAATCGGGAAAGGCAGCTGGTTCTGGACTGCTTTGCTAAAATCGACTACGAACTGGAGCATGCCATTGACAAGCACAGCAAGCGGTTGATTGTATCCAACATTGAACTGTTTCTGAACTACTGCGTCCGTTTTTACGAGCGCCAGTTCATCACCCGTGATAATGCCCACAAAGGCATACTAGAACGGTTTGAGCAGTTGCTAAATGCCTATTACCAGACTGATAAGCCGCAACTGATGGGCTTGCCTTCGGTAGGCTATTGTGCGGGTGAACTAAATCTGTCGGCCAATTATTTTGGCGACCTGGTAAAGAAAGAAACGGGCCAGTCGGCTCAGGAATACATTCAGGCGAAGGTGATGGATGTGGCCAAAGAGCGGATGTTTGACCACAGCAAATCGGTTAGCCAGGTTGCCTATGAACTAGGCTTCAAGTACCCCCAGCATTTCATGCGGTTATTCAAACAGCGGGTCGGACAATCGCCCAACGAATACCGTCGGACTGCTGATGCGAATGCTTCCTAACGATTTAAAAGACTGAACTGCACTTCCCTCAATGCAACGAGCCGGAACCGATTAGATCGGTTCCGGCTCGTTGCATTGAATCAATAAGCCCTCAAATCCGCTTTTCCGGGTCTGTCTTAAACGGCTGATTGTACTGCCGTTTGCCTGTGTTTTTATACAAGGCATTGGCTACTGCGCCAAATACCGGGGGGAAAGGTGGCTCGCCTAAGCCGGTCGGGTCGATGTCGTTTTCGACAAAGTAGACCTCAATCTGTTTGGGAGCCTCATTATGCCGAATCAGGCGGTAGTTGTGGAAGTTGCTTTGCTCGGCAGCGCCGTTTTTGTGCGTCAAAGCCCCATAGAAGGCATTGCCAATCCCGTCGACCACCGCTCCCTGCACCATATTTTTGGCCGATTCGGGGTTTACTACGATACCACAGTCCATGGCACTGAATACCCGCTCCACATACGGCTGACCATCCCGCGTCACCATATCGACCACGTGTGCCGCGTAAGAGTTATGACAGAAATAAGCAGCTACGCCCCGATGATACTTCTCATTGCCTGACGTAGCGACGCCCGCCTTCTTCCAGTTCGATTTGTCCCGTACCAACGTCAGTACACCTGCATACCGGTCGGCATCGTATTCGTTGTTCTTACCGACCGGATTCTCTTTGGCCCGTTTTAAAAGCTCCAGCCTGAACTCAATGGGGTCTTTGCCCATGGCCTCGGCCACTTCATCCAGGAAGGATTGCTCGGCGGCTGCGTTGAAGTTGGAACGCGGGGCCCGGAAGGCACCAACGGTTATGTTGGAGGGAATCTCCCAGCCTTCGGCCAGGTAGTTCTCAATCGCTCCGGCCGGAAACCGATTGGCATGGATGGGATGCTCCGGTATACCACCCCCTTTCACATGGAAGGCTATCAGGTTTTTATTGGCATCTAGAGCTGCGCGATACGTAGCCGTGTACATCGGCCGGTAGATGCCATAGGTCATGTCATCTTCGCGAGTGTAGATGAGTTTGATAGGCGCTTTAACTTTTTTGGATATCAGAGCCGCTTCATAGACATATTGACCGTAGGCCCGACGCCCAAAACCCCCACCCATCCGGGTCATTTGAATCTCAATCTTATCGGCAGGCAGGTTTAATAGTTTCGACAGAGTAGGTTCAACCCAGCCCGGAGCCTGCAACGGGCCTGCCAACACGGCTTTTTCGTCGGTAACATGCGCGAAGAAGTTCATTGGCTCCATGCAGTTATGAGCCAGAAATGGAGCATTATAGGTACGTTCGATAACCTGAGCCGCGTTTTTAAACGCCGTCTCGGGGTCGCCGTCTTTCCGTAGTTGCTGCGCCGGTTTATTGGCCCACTCCGCCATTTTTTCAAGCTGGGCAGTAGTACTTTCAAGCCCGCCCGGAACGGTAACCTCTTTTTTGCCACGCCTACCGCCCATAGTATCTTTGGTATCACCCGCAGCCTCCCACTGGACCTTCAGCTTTTTGCGGGCATTCATCACCTCCCAGGTAGTTTTGCCCACCACGACAAGCAACTCGTTAAAAGTGCGGGTATCAAAACCGCCCTGCTCAAAACCGTCTTCATACAATTTCAGGCTGAAGACCTCTTTGATGCCCGGCATTTTGAGCGTTTGTGACGCATCGAACGATTTAAGTTTCATCCCGAAGGCTGGCGGGTGCTGTATCATGGCGATGAGCATGCCGTCAGCCCGATAATCCAGCCCGAACATCGGTTTGCCGGTAACGACTTTTAAGCCCTCGACATTTTTCGTCGGTTTTCTTACAATCGTAAAATCCTTGGGGGCTTTAAGTTTACTATCCTTAGGTACGGGAATTTTGGCGGCTTTCGAGGCCAATTCGCCGTACTTAGCCACTTTCATTGTTTTTTCGTGGATGAGCAACCCTCCTTTTGTTGTAACTTCTTCGACCGGCACACTCCACGTTTGAGCTGCGGCTTCGCGGAGCATTTGTCGGGCGGCTGCCCCGGCCTCCCGAAGGGGTTTCCAGTACATTCTGACCGAATTACTGCCACCCGTAAACTGCGGCCCTAATTTCGTGTTGTCGTGCGGCCCCATTTCGACCACTACTGCCTTCCAGTCTACTTCTAACTCCTCGGCAATAATCATGGGCAGCGACGTCATGACGTTCTGACCAAATTCGGGGTTAGGGCAAAGAATTTTAACGACGTTATCGGGCGTGATTTTGATATAGGCTGTCAGTTCTGACCATTGATCGGGCAGATTCAGTTCCTGTAGTTTGTCGACCGCTTTCGCCTTAGAAAACCAGCTTAAACTAAGCATCAAACCACCTCCTGCCAGCGCAGACGATTTGAGGAAAGAGCGTCTACTACTATATGAAGTTTTAGTTGTTTTCATGTCTTAAGTTATTTAGGTTCATTGGGTGGTTGTTATGTGGTCATTGATAGTCATTAGCTGTTTTTGCAATTAACGACTATCAATGACTACTTAATGACAATAAATGACCAATTAATGACTATTTTACAGCGGCTGATTTGATGGCTTCTTTGATGCGCAGGTACGTACCACAGCGGCAAATGTTGCCACTCATGGCGGCATCAATATCGCTGTCGGTGGGCTTTGGGTTGGTATTTAGCAACGAAGCCGCGCTCATCATTTGACCCGACTGACAATAGCCGCATTGGGCTACGTCGTGTTCCAGCCACGCCTTCTGGACGGGGTGATCGCCCTTGGCCGATAAGCCTTCAATGGTAGTAATTGCCTGCTTTCCGACAACCGACACCGGCAACTGGCAGGAGCGAACCGCCGTTCCGTCCAGATGAACGGTGCAGGCTCCGCACTGGGCGATGCCACAGCCGTACTTGGTGCCGGGCATATTCAGATGATCGCGTAATACCCAAAGCATGGGCGTCGATGAATCGACGTTTACCTGCCTGATTTTTCCGTTGATTTTTAGATTGTACGTAGCCACGTTTCTGGGGGTTATGTCGGAGAAGCCTAAGCCTACAGATTGCAGGTAAAGGCGGTTGTTACAAAGGTCTTATATACGACTGAAATGAATGGTATACAGATTACTGATTTTTCTACCAATATTCCTGATTATGACTTCCCAATTGTGCTATCCGGAAAGGAAATCGTTGACCGGAGCAAAACCGTTAACGAGATTGCTTATTGGCTGGTGCTCAGCCAGTCACAGCACTCTATTGGAATGCCGAAACGACCGGTTGTTTAAACAGCGCGCAGGACAGTCGCCCCACATTGACCGGGAACAAAATTACGGAGTGAATCGGGCAGTATCTGTTCCGCTCCTATATTGACTACCTTTAGATGGTACGAATTGACTAGTACACGTGAATAACAAACTATGAAAAGACTTCTTTATTTCTCGCTGACGCTGTTACTGGCAGTTGCCTGTCAGCGAGCGTCCATGCCGACCACAAACCGCGTTGTCATCACGGGCATTGACGCAACGAAAAAGCCTGGCGATGATTTTTTCAAATACGCCAACGGCATCTGGACTGACACCGCCCGCATACCAGCCAGTCAGGCGGGCGTGGGGGCGTATTCCTTTATGAACTACCCCCAGCGCATCCGGCTGCAGGGTATCCTGGACAGCGTTTCGGCCGGGCAATTTCCGGCCGGGAGCCTCGAACAAAAAGTGGGCGATTTTTACGCGTCGGGCATGGACATAGCGGCCAACAACAAACGGGGATATGACCCCATCAAACCCCTGCTCACCCGTATCGATGCCGTAAACGATGTTTCTTCGTTGCTGAAGTTAGTGGCCGATGAGCAGAAAGCCGGTAACCGGTCCATCATTGGGTTTTACGTAGGGCCCGATAACCGGCGAAGTTCGGTCAATATTGCGCAGTTTGCACAAACCGGCATCGGCTTGCCAGAGCGGGATTATTACATGAAGACCGATTCGTCGACGGTTGGTATTCAACGAGGGTACCGGAACTACCTCACCCGCCTGTTCCAACTGGCCGGAACCGACGCAGCTACGGCAGGGAAAAATGCGACCCTTACCTATGATATTGAGAAACAACTGGCTACGGCCCACAAAACGAATATCGAACGCCGGGAAGTAAAGGCGAACTACAACAAAATGGCGGTGGCTGATATGGCGAAAAAACAGCCTGACTTGCGCTGGACAACCCTGTTAACCGACCTGGGGGTACGGGCTGACTCCGTCAATGTGGCCCAACCGGGGTATTACGACAAACTGAATACGCTGTTGACCGCCATTCCCATCGATGACTGGAAAGTTTATCTGAAAGCCCATGCCCTGACCAACTACGCCACGTACCTGAGCCAGCCGTTTGTGGATGCGAATTTTGCGTACACCAAACTCTTGACCGGACAGGCGGTAAAGAAAACCCGGGCCGAAGACATGACGCAGGCGGTCGATGGTTCGCTGGGCGAAGCACTAGCGCAGTTATACGTGAAAAAGTACTTCCCGGAGGAGGCCAAGAGACGAATGGCAGTGCTGGTCGGTAACCTCAAAAAAGCCTTCGAAGCCCGCATCAACAAACTGGACTGGATGAGCGATTCGACCAAGACCCGGGCGAAAGACAAACTGTATGCCTTCACCGAGAAAATCGGGTATCCGGACAAATGGCGCGATTACTCAAAGGTGGACGTGAAGCGGGACGCCTATTTTGAAAACCGGTTGTCGGCGGCTAAGAATGAGTACGACTACAGCCTGGCTAACGTAGGGCAGCCCGTCGACCGGACGGAATGGCACACGACCCCGCCCACGGTAACGGCCTATAACAATCCACCCCTCAACGAAATCGTTTTTCCAGCAGGCATCCTGCAACCGCCTTATTTCGACGTGAATGCCGACGATGCGCTGAACTATGGCGGTATCGGCATGGTGATTGGCCACGAAATAACCCACTCCTTCGACGATCAGGGTGCCCAATATGACAAAGTCGGCAACGTAACCAACTGGTGGACCAAAGCGGACTACGCCAAATTCAAAGCGAGAACCCAACAGGTGATTGACCAGTATAACCAATTTACGGTGCTGGATTCCGTACACGTGAAAGGGGCCTTGACCGTGGGCGAAAATACCGCCGACATTGCCGGGGTGGCCATTGCCTACGATGCCTTTAAACTGACCGAGCAGGGGAAGAGTACGACGAAATTGGATGGCTTCACGCCCGAGCAGCGGTTCTTTATCTCGATTGCCCGAATCTGGCGCGTAAAAACCACGGATGCGTTTATGGGAACGTATGTAAACACCAATCCACACTCACCAGCCAGGTGGCGCGTAAACGGCCCGCTCATGAACTTCACGCCTTTTTACAACGCCTTCGGTGTGCAGCCGGGCAATAAAATGTACAAGCCCGAAAAGGACCGGATAGTAGTTTGGTGAAGATTGAGACTTAGCCAATGTTCAAAACGTTGTTTAAGCTGGCAACGAACTAATTGAAACGCACTTGATACAAAAATGGGAACCTCGACGGCGGGCCGTACGGGTGGTTCCCATTTTTGTATAATAGTTACCCAGAAATTCGCTTCTTTAAATTAGGCTGGAAAAGTAACGGACAGGTATTGCTGTAGGTAGGATATTTTATTACGTTCAGTCTAGAACAGCTGCTCGATTTCAATTTAAAGTCAAGAGCTAAAGCCAAATAGTTAACGTCCATCTGATGCTGCTGATAGGGAACTGAAATCGACTGCTCCAACGCCCCGCTCCACATGCACCAACACCCTTTTTGTGCATTTGCCTTATTCTAACACGTTCAAGTTGTCTATCCTGTCGAAGTGCTTTCTGTTTAATGTCACTAAGGAAAGGTTGTGGGCAACTGCAGTTGCTGCAATGAATAGATCAGCTAGATCTATTTGCTTCCGTTTTCTTTTCAAAGCACTATTGAGAATCACGGCGGTGTCTACCGAAAGTTCATCTAGCGGTATTACAGTAATGGCTTGAAAAACAGTGTCCCAAAATGTTAACTGACTGGTTGTCGCCCCTGCGTAAATCTCATATTTGGTCACGGTGGAAACGGCGAACGAATAACTTTGTCGCACTAAGCTTATCCAAACGGATTTTTCTTTGTCGGTCTTACGATAATAGTCAATAAGTATGGAGGTGTCAACCAATATTATTTTGTCCGCCATTGATTGATAGCTTTTCTGTTCTTAGCCATAGTATCCAATTGCTTTTTAGTGGCAGTCGGACCGTTCAAAAGCAACCTTTCTAAGTCAGCGGACTTGTCGCTTTTTGTCTCTTTTTCTAGTTCGGCTTTTAATTGTTGCAATTGTCCTGAAGGCAGGGTTTTCACAATTTTGAGCAGCTGATTGAAGTCTATATCTACCTGTACTTGCATAAAAACAAATTTATAAAGAATTGTCGAACTCTGAAGGTCTTGTAAAGTGACACCAATCAATTTGTGGCTTGGCAATGTGGCGGTAGTTGGAAATCGTCAGCCGTCACCGATGCTAAATGTATAAGTGAACGCTCATAGTTTATTCTACTGCTCGGCTTTACTGGTCAAGCCCGGACTACTGCTGAGTGGAGAATAAAAGTGGAGCATACAGTCGGCGCCCCGCCCTGTTGCCAAACCGCCTGTTAGGGGGTCGTTGGATTTTTTTCGTCAGTTACATATTCCAGAATATCACCTGGTTGGCAGTCTAGTGCTTTACAAATGGCCTCTAAAGTGCTAAAGCGTATGGCTTTCGCCTTCCCTGTCTTTAAGATAGAAAGGTTCGATAACGTTAGATCAACTCGTTCAGAAAGCTCATTCAATGAAATTTTTCGCTTTGCCATCATCACGTCTACGTTTACAATAATGGGCATAGCTTAAATTGTTAAGTCGTTTTCAGCTTTCAGATCAATGGCATTTTGCAGGAGTTTTTCGCCTATTGCCGCAGCCGTAGCAAATACGATAGACACGAAAGTAGTCACGATACAAAGGGCGATAAAACCCGCTGGGTCGTCTTCTTTATCGTGGAATAGTCTGATGTATAGTCCCGCCAACACAATCAGAACACTTAGTACGATGGCACAGTGCTTTATACTCTTCAAGGTATTAACCGAGTCTGACGAGAAAACTTTATTTTGGCCAATGTAGCCAAGTAGTTTGAACGCCTTATACAGGGCAACAAAAAAAGCAATTGACGCTGCGTAGCCATACAGGATGAACGGGTCAGCGTAAATGCTGAACAAGTCCCGGTTGGTGGCTCTTCCCTCCGTTAGGGGAACCCGGATCAAAATGGCCAGTACCACGATGCCGATAAGCACGATGACTGCCTGAAGAAATAGTATCGAAACTCCTTTCATAGTGATGTTATATATTTATTTGTGTAGCAAACGTAATAAATATTTATTGTTTATTAATAAATATTTAATGTATTTAGAAAGGAGCAGGAAAGTAAAGGCCTGTTGTCTAATCCTAAGTTGTCAGACGGTCAGGATTCGTTGGGCTGTCCGTTACAATGACCGCTAACTCGTAAACATATATAACTCAATTGCGTCTATACAGCCGTTTAGCTTGTGTGGACGCAATTGAGTTAAAAGGCCTAACTATTCTTTGATAAGCTGTTAGCTTGGCCAACAGGCAGAAAAATGCTTATGGGACTTCCCGAAAATCGCTTGCTGGTTATAGACCGGCTGCCGGGTCCTCTGCTTCTAAAAGCTGTTTGAAAAATGCTTTTGACTTATAGCTTTCTACCCTATACGCTACCATCAATAAACCGTACCCAAAAGCAAGCATGCCGAATGGAACAAACGTAGCAGGTGAATTACTCTGTACTGTTGATCTGGAGTTGCTACATTTGACTGGAGACTTTTTTTAGGCAGATTTGGGGACAAACTTCAATTTGACCATGGTTAAACGACCGCAACGGCGGACCGTGTGTGTTCGACGAAGCCTTCAAGGAAATGGCCCGCTCCGGCGTACCGGTCGAGTTATCGTATGCAAAAGGATCAATTCAAGAGGCCGCCAACGAACTGGACATCGATCCGGGACGAATCAGTAAATGGAGGCAACGGCACAAAAAAACGATCGAATCCTGCTTGCCAATACCACCCTTACGGACGAACAGCAACAGATCAGAAGGTTGCAACGAGAGCTTAGAGAGGCTCAGATGGAGCGCGATATACCCCGGCGGTCAGCATCTTCTCCAGGGGAGACGGGAAATATCGCATCCGACGAGTACATGGCAAAAGCCAGTGTCGTTACGGAAGTCCCGCGCCACGGTGGCCCGGATTGCGGATGAGCTCCGCGAGCAGGGCGTGAAAGCATCCCGTAACTGCATTGCCAGAATCATGAAGAAGGCCAGGATTCGCAGCATTACGTGTAAAAAGTATCGGGGGCAGACTACGGAATCAAATCGTGATTACCCAATAGCTAAAAACGTGCTGAATAGAGAGTTCACGGCTGATAAACCAGGGCAAAAGTGGGTCTCAGACATCACGGCACAGGCCGCCCTGCTACATCGCTACGGGTCAGGGGTGTCTTTATCTAATCGTAATTTTGGATCTGGCCGACCGAAAAGTGGTTGGTTGGGCCATGAGAGATAGTATGAAAGTAGTGGAGACAAGTGTAGAAGCTTGGCGTATGGCCCTCACAAACAGATCAATAGGTGGTCAACTTCTGTTTCATTCGGACCGAGCCGGGCGGCCGGTGCCGTATCCAATATGCCTGCACTGAATTTAGGGATGAACTAAAGGATTTGCCGGTGGTGCAAAGTATGACCAGGCTGCCGGAGCAGTCGTAAAGGCAATTGTTGGGATAATGCGGTTGCTGATAGCTTTTTCAAGACCCTCAAGTGCGAGATGATCAACCATACTTATTTTGCGACGCGGGCTGCGGCTCGGTTGACCACCTTCGAGTATATCGAGGGTTGGTACAACGGCACAGGCCGCCCTGCGCCGACGGAAGCATTCAATATTGAATTACGGTACGCCCAGTCAGCAGGAATCTTATTTTTACACTTCCTCAATGGCCGTATAAAAATTCTCCAATATACTGTTGCAAGTCCAAGTCTTGATTATACAGCAGCTTAGCGATTGGCCTAATTGAACGAATGGCGAAAATCCAGCGGGGAGGAGTTCGTCTTGCTCTTGAACAACTTACTGAACGACTGGGGGTGTTCAAAACCTAATTCATAGGCAATCTCACTAACAGACAACTTAGTCGTCGACAGCTTTTCTTTGGCCTTTTCAATCAACTTATCGTGAATATGCTGTTGGGCGTTTTGCCCCGTCAGTGTCTTCAGCAAACTGCTCAGATACGTCGGCGATAGATTGAGTTGTTCGGCCATATAGCCTACTGATGGCAAACCAGTTAGCTCGTCGCCCTCAAAATAGGCCTCAAGTACTGCTTCAAATCGATCAAGAATTTGGTGGTTAGTAATCTTGCGGGTAATGAACTGCCGCTGGTAAAACCGGTCGGCATAGTTGAGCAGTACGTCGAGCTGAGCGACGATGATGTGTTGACTGAATTTGTCAATTGGCGCCTGGTATTCCTGCTGAATCTGCCGAATGATACTGACAATCATTGACTCCTCATTTTCAGACAAAAACAGGGCTTCACGAATGGAATAGTCAAAATAGTCGTGCTGTCGAATCGTTTTGGCCAGCGGAGTATGCCACAAAAAATCAGGGTGAATCATCAACAGCCAGCCGCTGTGCTCATGGGACTCATCAGCCGTAACAGAAAGCACCTGACCGGGGGCTAAAAAGACCATCACGCCTTCGTCAAAATCATACGGCTGTTGTCCATATTTCATCCGGCCTCTGAAATTATGTTTCAGCGCAATCGAATAGAAATTATTAACAATGCTTTTGGGCGGCTCAGTCTTCCGTGGTCTGATGTCGTCAAACCGGACCACGCTAATGAGCGGGTGGGCTGGTTTGGGAAGGCCAGCGAATTGATGATAGGCAGATAGGGTATCGATTCGGAGAAGCGGCTCAGTTGGCATAATTCGATGGGCTTATCGCCGGGCGTTGTGCTACGTAAAGCCAGGCGACGGGTGTTACAGTTTGTACAACAAGGTTAACCCCTCTTTAAGTGCAGCCGGCTTTCGGCCAAGCAGCTTTTCCAGGTCAGGGCTTATAATGTCTTCCTGCCCATTGGCGATGTCCGTTATAAATCCAGTGATTCGCCGGGCCACTACGTCTGGCAAACCGCGTCCGACAAGTTGGGCTTCAAACGTAGCAGGCTCCGCTGGTGTGTACGTAACTGACTTGCCTGACAGGCTGGTCAGAGCAGCGGCCAGGTCATAAAAAGAGTACGACTCACTACCCGTCAACTGGTACGTTACGTTGCCTTCGGCGTTAGTAGCCAGGGCATTCGCTATGGCTTCGCCCATCTCGCTTCGCAAGGCCAGGGCAACCCTGCCCTGCCCGGCCGGTACGCAGATACCGCGCTCAAAAACGGCATCACCGCCCACAAACTGCGGAATAGCATCCATATACAGGATATTCTGAAACAGCGTGTAGGGCAGTCCACTAGCTTTGATATAATCCTCGGTCTGAAAGTGGCCTTCCATCAACCGGTTAACCAGCGTGGCCGGGTCCTTCAGCGCCCGGCTCGTGTAGGCAATCCGTTGAATACGGGCTTTCTTTGCCGCATCTACAACATTCTGGTGTTGGCGAACCCGGTTTTGCTCGTCGGTACCCGCAATCAACAAGACCGTTTCTATACCCTCCATTGCGTTGTCAAGGGACTCGATGTCATCGTAGGTACCCAAACGTATGGTCACACCCTGTTTAATCAGGTTGACAGCTTTAGTTTCGTCCCGCACGAAGGCAGCAAGCTGGCTGGCCGGTACTTTTTGCAGGAGCTGTTGGATGATGGCGGTGCCTAACTGGCCGGTGGCTCCGGTTACTAAGATCATGGCGTTATTCGGTTTTGATTAGGACAAAGGTCCGCCCTACCCAACCTACAGACGTAGCCGGATTTGTGATTATTGTAGTCGAATTAACTACTGGACATGCGCCTTTTATAACGTGTTTGGTCATGATTCTGTAGTTTGGCGACCGCAAAGTTGGCACGTCTTCAGTCCTTTTCAATTCCCCAACACGTTCTAAAACTTTCGGCAGCATGGCTATTTGGAAAACATCTGCCGATCCAACTTTCTGTTATTATTGATCCGTGAGTAAGTCTGTAAATTTTATAGCTGATTGGTGTGGCTTTAGAGACCATTCGGCAACTTCTATTAAGCAACAACTTTACGAACTAATTCACGCATCAATAAGCGCAGGCCCTAATCAATGGAGTTTTACTCTAGCCATTCCTCTGCTTCCAATAGCTGTTTGAAAAATGCTTTTGACTTATGGCTTTCTACCCTGTACGCTACCATCAATAAACCGTACCCAAAAGCAAGCATGCCGAATGGAACAAGCGTAGCAGGTGAATCACTGTGTACCGTTAAGCCCTTAAACTGCAGCGCACCTGAAGCGATAAGACCAAGGCACATTAACCCAACAGTGCCCAACCAATAGGTCATGAAGAGTAAAACGGCAATTACAGGTCGCATCCGGATAGCTATCTGAGTTTGCCCTGCATTCGTTGAGATACGTCCTTTTATAAGGGGAAGAAATGAGTTTCGTCCTCTGATTATTCTGCTAATTTCAAAAGTCTCGCCGATGATTTTGCCTTCGTAAGGTTTCTCTCTTCTTTCAGGAAATAGGCGAAAACCGATTTGGGGTTCAGTGATGCGTTCAAACCGAGCTTTTACTTCCGTCTGTGTAAGATTAGTCAGGAGTATGAAATTGTCGAAGGGGAGCAGGAAACCAAGGTTCATCTCGAATAGTAGTCTTCATCAAACAGGATGCGTCCCCGCTTAACCGCCCGTGTTGACAGCTCACAATAAGCGATTCATTCACGCCATACCTGGTAGGCCGGTTATTGTCTCTGAACTGTTGGTTGCCTGGCCTGATTACCGAAGCACCCTTGCCGCAATGTCAGTAAAGGTTGCGGTTTGGTTGGTTCGATCCTTGGTTGTCACGTTGCTGCGCAGGTTTAGCCGGGTATAAACGTGCAGGTCGGAGTCAATTAAATCGACCGTAATCGGTTTGCCCTGGTCCGTGGTAATACCTTTGTGAATAAGTACGGCACTCACCGGATCGGCCGACGAGTCTTTGCTTGACTTGTAGACTTTCAGAGTACAGTTTGGGGGAAGTTTGATGCCTTTCTCCAGGTCTTTTCGCACGGTGGTGAGCAGGTTTTGCAACTCCTGCAGGGTTTCCTGAGGTCTGAACCGGTAATACACTTTATCTTCATCTGCCGACTGGTCGGTCTCGACATAGCCCAGCATAGGACCAAATACCTTAACCAGCGACAGGGTTTTGTCAGACGGAATCACGATGGGATCAACCAGCAGTATATTACGGGGGGCGGTCCGGTTCGCGAAATAGCCCGAGGCCACCAGTTCCATGAGCAGGGCTCCGCTGGTAGAAGACCCTAGTAGGTTTATGTTCTGGTAGCCTGATTTCTCCAGGCGATCGTATTCATCCGTGATGGCAGACTGCCAGTCGCGCCAGGTCGATTTCTTGAATTCGTCGTAGCTGCGTCCGTGACCGCCCAGCAATACCTGCGATAGTAAAATATCGGTTCGGCCCGCAGCCCAGGTACGCAGTTCATCCCACTCAAACGTTGTAGCGGTGTAGCCATGGCAGGCAATAATGACCGGTTTTCGGGCTTGCTCAGGGGTTGGGGTCGGAATTGCTTTTGAGACGAGGTAATTTTCAGGTTTGTAAATCGACGGGTCAAACAACGTTCCCCCGTCGAGCATATCTTTCGTAATGGTTGGCTCCGATGAGCAGGCCACGCCAACGATCATAACCAGCAGGCTAATAATTGCTTTCATATCAGTTTGTCGTTTTCTTCAGGATGTTCCAGGTAATACTCGTCTGTACGAAAACCGGGTATAGCGTACCCGGACCAGTTACTCCGTTGCCGGTTAGTAAATTATAGCCAAGGGATGCGTTGACTTTGAGCGGAATGTTAGGACAGTAACAAAGGCCTACTTCGGGCGAAGCCAACAGCGATGTTCGGGGCAGTACGTTGAACATAGCGTCGCCGTAATCGGCTTTGAAATAGCCTACATTCGCTTTGACCATAGGCCGAATCAGCCAGTTCGGTCGAAAGTAATAGGCAGCGTGGACTAAAAAATTATCCTGTTTAATGGCGTTGGAGCCAAGGGCCGTACCAAACCGGGATGTTACGTAGCTCAGCCCTACGTACAAACGTTGAGTAACCAGTTTGGGGTTGGTATACTGGACGGTAATGCCATTTTCGGCGTAGAGATTGATGGTCTTCTGAAGCCGGATGCCTACGTCCAGTACTGCACCATTGGGTCCTGGTGGGCTATTTTGCCCCATGCAGGAAGAATAAGTCAGCCAGACAAACATGAAGCTCCTCAGGAGTAGGTAGGGGCCTGTTTTTACCAGATGTGGGAAGCGCATAAACGTTTACGGATAAAATGAGGGCGACGTGCCGCCCGTTCTATGTGACTTTTCGCCAATTCATTTCGGAAAACTGCCGATAATTTATGAATAGTTTTTTAGCCAATTGCAATCTGTTCATTGTACAGTAATAGGTATTTAGTCAGCGGCTATTTTATGGATTCGCATGACCTATACCTACAAGTCTTTTTCGTGAAATTATTCCAGCCAATACAGTAGTCATCAATCCGGTTTGGTACCTACAAGGTACTAGCTCCCGCCCACATACGGGCAGGGGCTAGTGCCTTGTGCTGCAAGATCAATGTTACCTGCCCGCTACAAGGCACCTTGTTAACCTGACCATTAGTTTTTAGGCATGTAATTGACTGGATTGCCCTTGGCTGCCTCTTCATCAATGACAATGTTATGGCCGGCTGTAAGTAGCCATTTGCCATTTTGTTTTATCATAACAAGGGTTGCTAATTCATGGTCGTCCCCCATTTTATTAGTCCCTCTATCCACGCCATCGGGCGGATAAAATGCGCCTACACTCCAGAAAAGATGAGCAATGGCCCCTGTTATGTTGTCGAAGTTGTGGCGGTTCCAGTCCGCAATCATGGCATCGATCTGCTCATTGATCTGTTTTTCATCGGTTGCTCTGTCCTGAGCGCCTGCCAGGAGGCTGCCTGCCAGGAGGCTGCCTGCCAGTAGGTAGCAGCATAAAATTATCTGTTTCATGTCCGTGCGTTTTTTACACCAAAGCTATCCCCAACAGGTAGGATAGAAATAGTACAAAAAAGACATTTTACAACTGAATGTTCACCTGCAGGCGGTAAGGCGTATGCTTTAGGTCGTTCGTAATGATTTTTGGTGTCACTCCAGCAAATTCTTTAAAATCCCGTATCAGGTGCATCTGATCGAAATAACCACTTTCATAACCGATGGTGGACCAGCTTAGCTGTGGGTTTGTTTCTCTGATGCGGTAAGCATTGGAAAACCGGATAAGCCTGGCAAACAGCTTTGGCGGCAACCCAATCCGCTCTTTACATTTCCGCTCAAATTGTTTTAAGCTCAGGCAGGCGGATGCAGCCACGTCCTCAATGGGCAGGTTGCCATTTTGTGCCAAAAGAACAGAAATATCCCTGTCAAATGGTTCGGCGGGTTTATGCCGCGATAGCTTCCTGAGTAAAAACTTTTCTACAACAGCAACCTGTTGTCGCCAGTCGGTGGTGTTTCTTAGCTGCTCCAATACGGCATCGGCCTCGCTGCCCAACACATCGGAAGCCGAATAACTCCTGTCGATTAGCTGGTGCATGGGAACCCCAATGAGTTGGTGGAGGCCGCCCGGCTTAAAACCAACATGGATCATCAGGTGCTGGTGGCCCATTTTGATATCAACTCTTGTCAGTTGTGGACCAACAAGCAGCGTGGGTGGGCCGGTAACAAATTCATTGGTGCTGTAAAGGGTTTGTATCGGGTCGTGAAGGTAAAAAAACAGGCTATGTTGCGGAGTGGACGGAAATGGGTTTACCGGCATAGGAATGGTCTTCTCCGTCGCCAAACGGAAAACCAGGATAGATTGCACATAAGCCTGTAGTGCATTAGTCGGTATGTATGTATTTATCTCCACTATAGTAAACTGAGGCTAGCACAGTAGATACGGTAAATGGCTTGGCGCAGTACGGGCTTGCGTTTTACTTTCGTTCGGCCAACATTCTAAATTAGCATAGAATTTCCATTACCCAAAGCCTGTTCTCCAGCCCGTATTTTGGCAAGCCGATGTTACTTGTAGTGCGGTCAAATTTTCACAGCCTTGCCTTTTAAGAAAAGAAATTTGTCCAACTTTTCTTTGTAAACGTCCCTTTCATGTTCCGGGATGCGTAAAATTGTAGCCTGGAACCATCTCCGATAATCATCTAGTACTTTCTTGTCCGACGATTTGTAAGTGCTCTTCTTCCGCAAGTGAGCCACTTGGGTTTCAGAAAATTCCTCCAAAGTACCAATTTCAAACGCCCTCAAAACATGCTGATCAACAATTGGTTCTGAGGGATTTGATAAACTGCTACCAAATTGCTTAAACACCAAAGCATAGTCGGATCTCATTTCATTAGATTGCAAAACACCGTCAACTATGTGGCTAATCTTATTCAAATCCCCGTTTTTCCAAAGGTCTGCAATCAATAACCTTTCGAGCTCAAAGCAGCCAACCTGAAAACGAAAATTATTATGTACGACCACAATGCCGACCGGCCCGACAAACCGATTACGGTGCTCAACGAACCGGAAGCCTAAAAGTACGTGGATGGGTCGGCCTTTCACCTGTACGCTGGGCCGATCAGTGCTCTGTCGGAGGTACACAACGCCTATCCCGACAAAAACCTGTACTTCACCGAGCAGTGGATTGGCGCACCGGGCAACATGAAAGGGGATTTAGCGTGGCACGTTCGCGAGCTGATTATTGGTGCCACCCGCAACTGGAGCCGGAACGTGTTACAATGGAATTTAGCCGCCGACCCAAACCAAAACCCACACACGCCGGGCGGCTGCGATAAGTGCTGGGTGCCTTGACCATTGACGGCAATCAGGTGACCCGCAATCCGGCTTATTACAATTTGGCCGTGGCGGCCAAGTTCGTCCGGCCCGGCTCCGTCCGCATTGCCTCCGACGAATCAAAAAACCTACCAAACGTGGCGTTCAAAACGCCCGATGGCCATCTGGTACTCATCGTATTGAACGACAGCAAACTACCTCAACGATTCAGTATCGACAGCCAGGGGAAACAGGTAAACGCAACGCTGGCCGGTGGGGCGGTGGGAACGTACGTGTGGCGTTAACGACTATTCGGTTCACTTCACCCACGTCAGCGCCCGCCCTTTCAACTGCACTTCTGCCTTAGGCGATGTCTGTACGGCAAAGGCCTCTACCTGCGTATCGTTCAGCCAGATACCGCTGGAATCCTGCACCGTAGCCTGTAAGGACTTGTATTGGTCAGACCCAAAAACGGCGAAGCTATTCTGACTGGCTACCAGCGAAAACATATCAGCTATAGTCATTCCTACCGTTCGGAGTCGGCTGTTCTGTAAGGTTACCCGCAAGCTGTCCTTTTTTAATTCTGACAGCGTTACCCGCCCGTCCTTAATCCGCAGGGTTTGCAGTTTTGGTAATCGAAGCACTAGCCGAACACTCAATTTTCGATCAGGATCAGCATCGTTACGTGGCTCTCCCTGATAACCAACATAGTCGGGGGTAAATTTCACAAATAACGTATCCCCATGCTGCCGGGTGCTGTAAAATTCGGCCATGTCAGGGGCTATCAACGCCTGTAGGCTATCTACGCTTTCCAGTACCACGATTTCGGCGCTGGGTGTGCCTTCAATAACCCAATGTATTGCCATTGGCAGGGGTCTTTTTTCAAAATTCTGGTACGGGTTGCGCCAGTCGATACGCCCGTACTGCTGTTTGAGCAGCACATCGGTGGCAACCATCCCGGTAAGAGTAATCAACGCAATCACGATCAGCAGAATATGGCTTTTTTTCATGGTTTATTCATTCATAATGAGCGGTTACGAACTGCTCGTAGCGGGATTCTATTTCGGTCAATTCGATGCCCAGCAGGTACATATTCCGGAAGAAAACCGGCAGGTCGTTCGCCAGAAACTGCTCCCGTCGATAGGTCTTGATCCGGTCGCTGGCATCCTCGGCCGGGAAATACCCGATGCCACGTTTGTTGGCAATAATGCCCTGCTGACTTAAGAATTCATAGGTCCGCATTACGGTATTAGGATTTACTTCCAGTTCAGCGGCCAAATCGCGCACCGACGGAATCTTTTCCCCCGCAGCCCAGCGGTTCAGCAAAATCTGCTCGCTCACGTAGTCAGCTATTTGCAGGTAAATGGCTTGTTTATCTCTAAAATCCATCGCTATACCTCCCGTTCTTTCAGCCGGACGTAGGCCGTGACATACAATAAAATAACGGCGATAATACCCCCAGCGTATCGCAACTGATTGCTCAGGGGTTGGGGCAGTACTATCGTCCGGTAATCATACAGATTGACAGGAGACTGAGCAGTGGCCTGCGCAAAAGGACTAACGCTGCTGATTCTGCCGGAGCCAGTCAGCATATGCAGCAGAGCGTTGTTGCCGAGGTAACTGAAAATGAGCAGGGCAAACGCAATGACGGCCACCAATGGCAACGTATAACGCCGGACCACCAGGGCAAAAGCCATCGTGAACGCATGAAGCAGAGCTGAAAAAGCCCATAACTGCACCGGTACGTTACCTGTATGGGAATCGACAAAAAAAGGCTTTATTGTAAATAAACTTCCCTGCCCTTCAATCATGGCTAATTGCTCCGGCGACCAGTCGCGGTGGTTGACGAACCAGACGCCCACGCTGTCAGACAGAGCGAATACCGAGGTAAAAACCAGCACAAAGCCTACACCCGAAACGAGCCAGATAAGCACTAGTTTTTCGAACTGCGAGGCTGGTTGCATCAGGTAGTTCATGGCACGTTCTTTATGATTTAATACGTTGATCTGCTGCACGGCAAATACGTACCAACAGGACCAGCCGAGGACAAAAAACAGCACTGTTCTCATCTCTGTTACCGCTCCGGGCGAACCCTGATAGGCGAACACACTCGCCACAAATAAACCCCCGATGAGCAATCCGGCATTAGCCAGCAACTGACCCCGGTTGTCGGTAAAATACTTGCGCAGCAACCGCCCGAAACGGGCTATTAAAAACGTCTGATTCATGCGTTGGCGGGGGTTAAAGTAGATGAGAATAGTTTCCGGATACGTTCCGGCTCCGCCTGCACGACGTTGAAAAGCCGCTCTAAATCAAGCCGGCTGGGTGCGCCGGTGCGGTTTTCGGTCACGATGGCATATCCGCCCACGGCCCGTTCAGTATACAGGGCCGGATGGTCAGGGTCCAGGTCAGATACCAGCCCAAACCACAGCCGCTCCGTAATTCGTTCGACACTGGCTTTGAGCGCAATACCCTGCCCGGATAAAATGACGATTGGGTCGATGAGAGTTTCGAGGTCGCGCACCTGATGGGTTGAAATAATGACCGTCCGGTTTTCATCGACGGCCCCGGCTACCAATCGCCGGAACTGACTTTTCGAAGGGATGTCCAGGCCATTCGTCGGCTCGTCCATCAGCAACACCGCCGTGTTCGTAGCCAGGCCGAAGCCAATCAGGATTTTCTTTTTCTGTCCGTACGACAGTTCATGTAGTTTCTGGTCGTCGGTAAGGCCAAACTCGCGGATGTAACCCGCCATCTGCGCCCGGTCAAAGCGGGGATAGAAGGGGGCGTTGGCATTAACGAACTCCCGGATGCGTACCGCCGGTACGTGAATTTCTTCGGGTAGCAGAAACAACTCCTCCAGAAAGGCCGGACGACGCTGACCGGGATTATAGCCATTCACCTGAATACTGCCCTCTTTGGGGTACAGCAAGCCGGATAGGAGCCGTAACAGCGTTGATTTTCCGGCTCCGTTTGGCCCCAGCAAGCCATAAATTGAACCGGGTAAAAGGCTCAGGTTTATCCCTTCATACAGCCGTTTATTTCGCTGGTACCCAAATGATACCGTTCGTAAATCAATCATAAAGGAAAATCTATTGTAGTGTATTAGATGCATAGTACACTACAATAGTAACAGTATCATTTCTCTAAGTCAAGGAATACGGGAAAATAATTTTTCGGGCGTAGTTATTCCAGGGAGCGCATTTTTTGTACCAATACGAACGATTCATCTGTTTATCCTTTTACCTACCTGATTGGTCATTTTCAATAGCCCATTTCTGTCTATTTTCACGTACGCATGCACCCAACCAATTCCGACCCGTTGCTCCACCTTGCGCAGGACCCTGTTATGGCCCGGCTTATTGCTGAAACACCCGCGCCTAAACCCATTGCGCCTTTCGCCGATACCTATACGGGTGATTTGCCGGAACGAAATCGGGTGTACGTTTCCCTGCTGGAAAGCATCGTGTCGCAGCAGATTTCAGTGAAAGCCGCTGATGCGATTTTTGCCCGATTCTGTGCCTTGTTTCCCGACAATTACCCGCAGGCCGACGCGTTACTGTTGAAAACAACGGAAGAATTACGCAGTGCGGGGTTGTCGTTTCAAAAAATAAAGTACCTGCAAAGTGTGGCGGAGTTTTCGCTCACCAGCCCGCTGACGCGGCTGTATCTGGATGCCATGACCGATGAAGAGATCGTACAGTACCTGTTGCCGATAAAAGGTGTGGGGCGGTGGACGGTGGAGATGCTGCTGATGTTTGTGCTGGACCGGCCCGACGTGTTCCCCATCGATGACCTGATTATCCGGCAGCGAATGATGCTGGCCTACCCCGAACAGACCAATGGCCTGACGGGAAAAGCCCTTTATAAGGTATTGCAGGAAATTGCGGAAGCCTGGCGACCCTATCGTACCACCGCCAGCCGGTACCTTTGGCGCTGGAAACCCCTCTCCTAACGGGCTGGCACCTGCCAGACAGGTTTATAACCGCTTCATTTTTACGGCCAGTTTAGACTTCACCTTAATCAGCACCTGGATTCCCTCCGGCTGCACCAGAATTCGCTGGGGTACCATCTGGAAGGTATCAATATCGAGGTCCGTTTTCTGGCTTACTTTGGCTTTGGCAAAAGCCGTTTCAATTTTTTCGGGTATGGTAGATATAGGTTTCCCCAGCGGTATTACCAGTTTCGACTGAATCGTATCACGCAGGTGATCGTGCAGCAGCCAGTCGGCTGTGGCCATCAGGTATTCCCGCGTCACCAGGTCGAAATCGACATTCTTAATTCGTAGTGTGTTGGTCAGGGTGTCGTAGGTAGGCTGGCCATGGAGATACAGCGTTCCATTGACGGCACCACCCACATCAGCTTTCAAAATCAGCATCTTACCACTGCCGTAGACCGCCCCCCCCTTTACGTTCAGATCCCCCCCCGCCAGGCTGATTTTCTTTTGGTGCAGGAGTTGCTCCAGTACCTGGTTAATATCCTTATAGGGTACAAAGGACAGCACCTCCAGCCGGGAAGAGTCGGGCAGTTCATTCCGGTGCAGCAGCCGGGGTAGCTGCTCCAGCGAATCAGGGGCAATAACCGGCTGTTCGCCAATGTGGGTTTTAACCCGGAATGCAATCTGGATAGGCACCGTAATTTCGTTGGCGTTGCCATACACCGGGGCCGATGCAATGCTGAAGGGCTTGGGGAGCAGCCAGATACTTTCGGGTTTTTTGGTAATTCGAAGTGGTTTTTGCAGATCGCGCCATACTTTACTTACCTGTTTGTCCAGGCGTAGTCCCTTACGAACCGCCCGGTCAATGGCCTGTTCAATCTCCGGTCGTCGCTTGTCCAGAATGGTTTCGGCCAGTTTCCGGACGTTTATCTTTATACCCAGCAATTGAACTTTCGGCTCCTCGGTCCACTGGTATTCATCAAACTTAACTTTCGTAATTAACCGCCACTCTGGACTAACCGAAATAGGGCTTTTTAAATTAATGGCCAGTGCGCAAAGGGAACGACTTTTCCGTTTGTCGCTCCGGCGCAGCCCAATGGGATTACTGTACCATACCTGCAATGGGGCCGATAAAATGACCTGCCGATTAGCGTACTTAATTTTGATGGGGCCGGTGCGTTCAACGCGAAGTTTCCAGGCTTCACCCTTCTTACCTTTAAAGGTTTCTTCCGGTACCAGCGTGGTTGATAGCCCCTTGTTGATTTTGGCTTCCAGGTCCCGGATGTTGAACGTGAGGTTCCCCGCTACGTAGGATATGGGGTCTTCAATCGGTGGTTCAAATGCTTCCTGTAGGGGCGTGTCGGACTGGACACGCTTTTTGCAGGCGTCAAATACAAGTATTGACGCGAATAGAAGTAATAATCTGATGGTTCGTTGTAGGTTCATGGCTACAACAGAACTGTTAGGTTAACGAAATGTTAACGAAGGCTACTTATATCTTTTCGTGACGAGCAGGGACGATGATTTTGCCTCTGTTGCGCAGCCACAGCCTTTGCCGCAACCTGCCTGTTTTTTAGCGAAGCTCCCGTACAGCCGACGGCCTAAATAGACCAGGGCCGCAACAAATACCAGTAAAATGATGAGTTCCTGCATTGCCTGTATTCAGTTCATGGTATTCTATAAACCTTATTCCCATCCGTTCCGTTCGGCCAGTCGATAGGCGTGCTGATAGTGGTGTTCACCATGCCAGGCGTAAAGGGCAATCACCTGCCGGATGGGAAACGTCTTTTCACTCGCCGGGTGGAAATAGGTTCGTTCCAACTCCGGTTCCGCCAGTGCCTCCAGAATAGCGACCCAGCGCAGGTGCAGGTTATGAAGAATAACCAGTGATGGAGCCACGTCGAGCCTGGAGTCGGGGAGTTTGGCCCATTCGCCTTCTTCGTAGGGGCTGATGGTTGGGTTATCCTCCGTCAGCGCCAGTTTGGTACGTACATAGGCATTCATGTGGCTATCGGCCATGTGATGGACCAGTTGCCGCACCGTCCAGCCATCGGGCCGGTAGGGCGTATCGAGCCGGTCATCCCCCCATTTCCCAACGAGTCGGGTTAGTTTAACAGGTAGTTCAGCAAGGGTAGCGATGTGCTGCTGCGTTTCCGGGCCGGAGAATTCCTGACCGTGCACGAAATCACCGATGGGGTAGCGAAGGGTGTCTGACGTTTGATGCTGCATTGGGTTCATAATTAAGGTTGCACGTAGGTAATATCGCCAACGATAGTGTCATATACGCTATTCCTGATGATGTAGTGCTTCACCCGGCCTTTGTCGTCAAACTCGTACTGGTAGTCTGAAATTTGGTCGGCGCCACCAGTAGCAACATGCCTGACCGATTGAACAATCAGGTTTCGGTTAGTAACGCCCATAAACTGATACGGGCTTCGGAAACCGGGCTTTGCCGGATCGTACGTATACCGAATCGACTCCACTACGACTGGTGCAGAAGTCGCTGTAGTCGTTAAATTCTTATCCAGACGTTGAATCTGTACACTGGTAACATTGCCTTTATCAACCTGCTGCACCCGCACTGTCCTGAATAATTCTGGTGGCGCAGCAACGAGGTCCGACTGCGTTTTGATCAATAATCCCTCCGCATTGTAGGTGCGGAGCACATCTTTGGCAAAGGGCATTACGGCATCTTTCACCAATTGGCTCATTGAATACTGCCCCCAATAACCCAGTCCTGCCAGTAAAGGAGCTGCCGCTACCCGGCCCTGTTGGTTGAGCGAAAGATGCTGACTAGTCTCTGATCGATAATTCCCCCCGAATGTTGTTGTTTGTGTGGCCACCAGTTCATCGGGCTGGTATGAATACCGATAGGCTACCTTCTTTTTTTCAATCCCATAATCACCGGAATCCCGATACCCGTCCATATCCTCGGCAATCAGCCGCTCCCGGGCATCATAGGTGAACGTGCTGCTCCAGGCGTATTCAACGAAATGATAGCCATCCTCCAGTTTCAGATTCCGAAGTGAATCGACGGATGACTGATTGGTCACAGCCGGCCGGGTAACCAGCCATTCCCGAATCCGGGCAATCTGATCGGTAGACCGGGTAACTGGCTGAAGAACGTCCAGATGGCTACAGGCCAGCAGACCAGCCAGTGCAAGAGTCATGAACACACTGGTAAGCAGACGTTTGGCCATGGCTGATGATAGTCGATTTAAGTATTTATTGAGCCCAGTATTCCTGAATAACCCCGATCAGTTCCGGATGTACGCCACAGCTCGCAATAACGTCGCCCCGAAACAGGAATTCATCGCCCCCCTCAAAATCGGTAACGAGACCACCGGCTTCGCGCACGAGCAGCACCCCGGCGGCCATATCCCAGGAATTGAGGTTGTATTCATAAAAAGCCTCGAATCGCCCGGCGGCTACGTAGGCCAGATCAATAGCCGCCGACCCCAGTCGACGCAGGCCGTGGGTTTGCTGCATGAGCGTTTCCAGAATGCGCAGGTATTTAGGCATCTTGTCGAAGCTATAATACGGAAAGCCCGTGGCAATCATGCTTTCACCCAGCCTGGTAACGGGCGAAACCGACAGACGGGTTTCGTTGCAATACGCTCCCCCACCCTGCCAGGCCGAAAAACACTCGTCGCGATTAGGGTCATAGACCACCCCGGCGATGGGTGTTTTACCCTGCGCCAGTCCGATGCTGACCGAGAAAATGGGGAGTCCGTGAATGAAGTTAGCCGTACCGTCGAGCGGGTCGATGATCCAGTTCAGGGCCGACTGGTCGGCCTCCTGCTCGGTAGTGCCTTCTTCGGTGATGAACCCGGCTTCGGGTAGTAGCTGACTCAGCTTTTTGACCAACTCTTTTTCGGTTTCCTTATCGACGTAGGACACCAGGTTGTTCAGGCCCTTGTATTCAATGGCATCGCGCTGGAACTTGCTTCGTTCCTGGAGCAGAAACGCCCCGGCATCTTTGGCAATCGTGTTAATTTCGCGGGTAAGGGCGGCTAAATCGTTGAGCATAATGAGTAAATAAAATCGGATAATAAAATGGTTGAAAAATTAAACTGTGTTTGTCTTCCAATTTTGTCATTTCGACGCAGGAGAAATCTCTCTAGGCATTACAATTTAGATTTCTCCTCCGTCGAAATGACAAGCACAAGTAGTTTATTTTTCCCACTTTTTCCCGTTCTGATTGGGCACCTATTTTTTACAGGATTGATTTTAACAAATTCACTGCATAATATCGCCCAATGCGTTGTCGTACAGATTTTTTGCCTCATCAACCGTCATGATGGTCGTTTCATCCATTACGAAGCTGCTCTTCGTTACCGTGCCTAGGTGCCGGAACGGCAGGACGCTGTCTTCCAGGTAGCCCACTACGTGCTGCCGCTGGTCGGGCGTGATGGAGATGACAACCCGGCTCTGACTTTCGCCAAACAAAAAGGAATCCGTGCGGTGCCGGGTATCAATCCCTATGTCGAAGCCAAGATTACCTGCCATCGCCGATTCGGCCAGCGTAATGAACAGCCCCCCGTCCGACACATCGTGCGCCGACTGAAGCCAGCCGTGCCGGTTCATGGTTTTGATGCTTTCCTGCACGCGCCATTCCGTTTCAAAATCGAAATGGGGAGCGGGCGAGGCTTTGATGCCGAGGTACGAATACAGATACTCCGACGATGCAATGTCATTTGTGGAAGGTCCAATGAGGTAAATCAGGTCGCCTTCATTTTTGAAATTCAGCGTCATGCGGTGGTCAGGGTTGTCCATCAGCCCCAGCATCCCGATGGTTGGGGTCGGAAATACCGGCCCATCGTCCGAACTTTGGTTATAGAAACTCACGTTCCCGCCCGTCACCGGCGTACTAAACCGCTTACAGGCTTCGCCCATACCCTGCACCGCTTCCACAAATTGCCAGTATACTTCCGGCACGTAGGGATTCCCAAAGTTCAGGTTGTTGGTAACGGCCAGCGGCTCACCCCCGCTGCAAACGATATTGCGGCAGGCTTCGGCCACAGCAATCATGGCTCCCTGACGCGGATTGGCGTTTACGTACCGGCTGTTGCAGTCTACCGTAATAACGATGGATTTATCGGTAGCGGGCAGGCCGGGGCCTTTTACACGCACCACGGCCGCATCGGAAGGCGCATTGGTGCTGCGGTTGGCCGTTCCCACCATGGAGTCATACTGTTCATACACCCACTTGCGGGAGCAGATATTTGGGTGGGTCAGCAGGTGTTCGGCTATCTTTTTAATGTCGTCCACCTCAATGTCGTCTACGTCGTCGGCGTTAAACTTGGCGTATTCCTTAATGTAAGCCGGTTCTTTATATTCGCGCTGATACTGGGGAGCCCCCCCGCCGAGTACGAGGTCGTAAGCGGGAACATCGGCCACCAGTTCGCCGTAGCGGTAGAAGTGCAGCCGTCCCAGGTCGTTTTCGCCCCGTGCTGTCACTTCCCCAATCTGGGCGCAGTTCAGGTCCCACTTGTCGAATATTCCCTGGATAATGGCCTCTTTTCCTTTCTCGATAACCACCAGCATCCGCTCCTGCGACTCCGACAGCAGAATTTCGAACGGGGCCATGTTGGGCTGGCGGGTCGGTACTTTGTCGAGGTCGATAATCATACCGTGTTCCCCTTTGGCACTCATCTCGGACGTGGAGCAGATGATACCAGCCGCTCCCATGTCCTGAATACCAATCACATAACCCGTGGCGATGATTTCGAGCGTGGCTTCGAGCAGCAGTTTCTCCATGAACGGATCACCCACCTGCACGGCGGGCAGTTTATCCGTCGATGCGGCCGAAATATCCTCCGACGCGAACGTGGCACCGTGAATCCCATCTTTCCCCGTAGCCGAGCCAACGATAAATACCGGGTTACCCACGCCAAAACTGGTTGCTTTCGCGGATTTCCCCACCTCCACAATACCCGCCGAAAAGGCATTGACAAGGGGGTTGGTGTTGTAGCATTCATCGAAATGAAGTTCCCCCCCCACGGTTGGTATGCCAAAGGCGTTGCCGTAGTCGCCAATGCCTTTGACCACCCCGCGTAGCAGTCGTTTGGTTTTCTTGAGGTCAAGTGCACCGAAACGGAGCGAATTTAACTGGGCAATGGGCCGGGCGCCCATCGTAAATATATCGCGGTTGATGCCGCCAACGCCCGTTGCCGCGCCCTGATACGGTTCCAGTGCGGAGGGGTGGTTGTGGGATTCAATCTTGAACGAACAGGCCAGCCCATCGCCAATATCAACCAGACCGGCATTTTCTTCCCCGGCTTTAGCCAGCATCCGATCCCCATCGCGGGGTAGGGTTTTAAGCCAGATAATGGAGTTTTTGTAGGAACAGTGTTCCGACCACATCACCGAGAAGATGCTCAGTTCCGTAAAGTTAGGCTTACGACCCAAAATCTCGGCAATACGGTCAAACTCATCGGGTAACACGCCCAGTTTGCGGGCAGTTTCCAGCGTGGGAAGGGATTCGAGGGTATCCATGATTAGCGAAAGAGCGAAAGAGCGAAAGAGTGAAAGAACAAAAGGTTCGCGTCAGCATTTTCGCTCTTTCGCTCTTTCACCCTTTCGCTCTTTAAAGATTCACAAAACTACGGCATTTAGGGGAAAATGGCCCGTCTGTCGTTGACAAATCTCAAAACGCGTGTATATTTGCATCCAGAAAGAGAGATGGCAGAGTGGTCGATTGCGGTGGTCTTGAAAACCACTGACTGTAACAGGTCCGGGGGTTCGAATCCCTCTCTCTCTGCAAGGAACAAAAAGGCACTCATAATCAGCGATTTGAGTGCCTTTTTGTTTACTCACATTTAAATTGGTGCCCTTTTTGAAAAAAATTATTTTTGTACCACATTAAAAACTATCTTGCTGATATATAATGCTTAATTAATTTATAATGCTATCTATCATTGGATCAAAAACTGTAGAGTTTTTTGTTGAGAAAGCGTTAGAGCGTTTTTTTCAATTTATTCCTATATTAAAAAAGGATGGAATAATTTTAGAAAAATCTGACATTCCAAAGATCCTCCAAAATCACTACACTGAAGTTATAAACTGGTCATTTGATATTCCATTTATAGGTTTGAGTCAACGAAAACATGTAGAGGAAAGTACAATTGAACTGAATATATCTTCGAGAATTTCGAAATACGGCAAGGATAAAAATGAGACATACTTCTCAGAGAAGGATATATTAAATGCGAATAGAAATATAATCATACTAGGAAAACCAGGAGCTGGAAAACAACAACTGTAAAAAGGTTAATCAATAGTTTTTTTTCAGTAAAATATCTTGAGAACTCGTACACAACTCCAATATTAATCAAACTGCGTGAATTAAATAATGGTGGTGATATTTACAGTGGGATTCTTAAAATTTTTAATATCACAACTAAAATCGTAACTCACATTGAAGAGATTGAAGAACAAGACAGTGAAAATGTCACTCATAAAAAACAAATTAAGATAACGAATATTCACGTAAGGGATACTGAAATATTAGCAGAAAATTTTATTGTAGATTTTTTAAATTCAATAAATGCGATTGTTTTCCTAGACGGTTTTGATGAAATCTCTGCTTTTGAGCAACGAAAAGTTTTAAAGGATAGCAAAAAATTAGGATTAAAGATTAATAACGCAAAGATCATTCTAACATCTAGAACATCCTCTATCAATAATAAAGTTATAGACGGTTTTGATGTTTATGAGATTCAGCCGTTGAATAATGATGACATAAAAGTAATCTCAAAAAAATGGCTTGGTGATAATACTAACTTCATAAAATTACTTTATAAGAAACCATATCATGAATTAGCGAATAGGCCAATCTACCTTACTTTATTATTAGTATTATTCGAAAGAACTCAAACACTGCCGCTGAGTCCGTTTGAAATATATCGAGAAGCCGTATACCTTATCATTCGTGATTGGGATGATGGTCGTGACATTGTCAGGTTGTCGAAATACGCTAATTTTAATGTGCGAAAAAAATTAGATTTTTTACAAGAAATTGCCTTTTACTTGACTTACCAAATAAAAAGTAATGTATTCTCTTCGAAACTATTATTCGAAATATATAAAATAATACACAATAAATATTCATTACCAAGAGATGAAATAGACGAAGTCATTGCAGAAATAGAATCTCATAACGGCATTATTTCAGAAGCGGGTTATGAAACTTTTGAATTTAGCCATTTAACATTACAGGAATACTTATGTGCAGAGTACTTAATATCATTACCCTATTCTAGAAATACAATTACTTATTTTTTTGAGAGGCCAGATCCATTAGCTATCGCAATTTGTATAAGCAAAGATTCTGGATTGTGGTTATCAAATTTATTGTTAAACGAAAATTTAGATATTTCCAACTACACCACTAGTAAAACAAAACCCCAAAATAGTTACAATCGGGGTAATTTCGAAAATTCTCTTTCAAGGCTTTTATCTAGGTTAATAGATGAAGCTCCTATTTTCACTCAGTCTTTCGAATTAGGAGCAACAATAGTTTATCTAATTCCCAACTTTCAAAATAAAGATCAAATATTTGGCTTAGTACGTAAGTTATTAACAATACCAAATGTTAGTAATTCAACTTTACTTTTTTTAAACGATTGTACTATTGAAATTAAGGAAGATCTAAAGTTATGTATTATCACTCGCAATTTGTTTTCTAGAACACCAAATTTCATAAAACTACCATACTATGAACGTATTAATCTTTCAACTTGGAGAAAAGTTGAAATTATATTAAAAAAGAATACGAAAAACTAGGTTTAATTAATGTACAAGAAATAATTTTAAGAATGATTATCTTTCTACAAAACAATTGAATCACACAAAAATTTTAAGGTTAGCCATATAATTTACAATTATTTCTTTTCATCCTTAATGATTTTCCACACTGGCTGTAATAGATTAAATTGATTCATGTACTCTTGTTTTACTAATTTCATTATAGGCAAATAAACTTAGTTTTATCGGTGTATTAATCGCTAATACTTAAATTTCTACATTTATCTTATAATAATTTAATCTCTCTACCAGTTAAAATTTTATTGGTGAATAGCTAGGATGATTAAACAGACTGTTACTCTTATTTCCTTTACTATCTAAATTGAAGCACATCTGAATAATTCCGTAAGCATATTTTATTGTGTAAATAGAATGCCGTTACAGTTATATAATACTTAATCGGTCTTTCATATGCACAATCAATACCTTTGTCTTAGCTATGGCAGAGCGTCCGGCGTAGTCATTATCAAGGTGGCAGTCACGTTTTTTGCTCCTTTCATCGTGGATAGTGCGTACTTTATAATTGTTATTGCGTTCAGGACATAGTTTCATGCAATGGCGTATTAATGATGTGCCGATTGGTATAGGTATTCCTCACCAGAATCAGTTCTTGGATGGCGTTGGTTGTTAACTTACCTTTGAGTTCTCAAATGGGAGTAAAGCCTCGGTTTTGCTACCAGGCCCGGCTGGTGGTGCAGCCGGGCCATTTTTTTTGCATTTTTCTCGGAGAGGGCTAATAAACGTGGTCATACTACAGATTTTAGACACTCATAAATTAACAGCCACATGAATGCAGACGAACAAACCCCTGACCCGGAGCAACTAGTTGACGAGGATCTGGATGAGCCGTACGTGCAAACCGTTTCTACTGAGGAGTTTGTGGAGGCCGTAGCCGAAGCCAGCAAAAAAGGCAAGGAATAATAAGTGGCTACGCCTGCGTTTTAGCAGGAAATTTATCCAGGAAGGCGAGCCACAAATACGATTGATTGATTCTCCAAAACAGCGATTGCCCGGTAGTGAGTCCTGAGACCAACTACCGGGCAATCGCTGTTTACTCTTGTCCCGTTACTCCACCGAAATCATCGATACGGCTTTGGCTTCGAGCATGGTCTCCCCCATCAGGTAGCAGTCGGCGGCACGGGCGGCTTCGCGGCCTTCCGATATGGCCCATACCACCAGGGATTGCCCCCGGCGCAAATCGCCAGCCGCAAATACCTTCGGGTTAGTAGTGGTCTGGTACTTAACAGTTTTCACGTTGCCGCGTTCATCATACTCTACATTGAGGTCGTCCAGCAGGCCGTTGTGTTGCGGGTGCAGAAAACCAGCCGCCAGCAGCGCCAGTTCGCAGGGAACGTCGCGCTCCGAACCGGGTAGTTCCACCATCTGCATACGACCATTCTTGTTTTCCCAGGTCAGGTCAACCAGCCGTAGGGCTTTCAGGTTTCCGTTCTCATCCCCAATAAACTCTTTGGTGTTGATGGACCACTGTCGCTCACAGCCTTCCTCGTGCGAGGTACTGGTACGGAGCATCATGGGCCAGTTAGGCCAGGGCGTGCTTTCGGCCCGATCCTGCGGGGGCATGGGCATCAACTCAATCTGGGTTACGCTGGCAGCCTCGTGGCGGTTAGACGTACCAACACAGTCGGAACCGGTATCACCACCACCAATAACCACCACGTTTTTCCCCGTTGCCAGAATATCGCCGTCGGTATAGCTCTCCCCCTGATGGTCTACCGCCACCGGAAGTTCGGCATTCCGTTTGTTCTGCTGACTCAGGAACTGCATAGCAGGGTAAATCCCTTTCAGGTCCCGGCCAGGAATCGGCAAATCGCGGGGTACGGTTGAGCCACCGGTGAGCATGATCAGATCGAAATCATTCAGCAGGTCGTTCGCTTTCAGGTCTTTACCCACGTTAACACCCGGCTTGAATATAATCCCTTCGGCTTCCATAACGGCCAGCCGACGATCGATGGTCCATTTTTCGAGTTTGAAGTCAGGGATGCCGTAGCGTAGGAGTCCGCCAATCTGGTCGGCGCGTTCAAATACGGTAACGGAGTGCCCGGCCTTATTCATCTGCGCGGCAGCCGCCAGCCCTGCCGGGCCGGAACCCACAATGGCCACCCGCTTACCCGTCCGTTCTTTCGGAATTATGGGTGTTACATATCCCTGCTTAAAGGCTTCTTCGGCGATTGATTTTTCGATAAACTCAATCGCTACCGGTGGCTTGTTGATGCCCAGCACGCACGACGCTTCGCAGGGAGCCGGGCAGATACGACCCGTAAACTCCGGGAAGTTGTTGGTACTGGCCAGAATTTCGTAGGCGTAGGCCCAGTTCTGTTCGTACACGGCATCATTGAACTCCGGGATAATATTGCCCAGGGGGCAACCACTATGGCAAAACGGCGTTCCGCAGTCCATACACCGGGCAGCCTGCCGCTGGGTATCCTGCGGGGTGAACTGCACCTCAATTTCCTTATAGTCATGAACCCGCTGCTGCGGGTCGCGCTTTTTGGGTAGTTCGCGCGCAAATTCTAAAAATCCGGTAGGTTTTCCCATCTTATAATTCAGGCCGATAGTAAAGTACAGCCAGTCAGTACGTAGTAATCCATTGATAAATCACCCTTGTCACTCATCGATCAGATTACCTTTCAACAAGGCAATCTGGATGTGCACGAAAATATCACGTTAATGAAAGCTTTACCTGTTGAAGATAAATCAACAGGTAATAGTGTGTCAGTTTAGTTTCCTGAACCTCGACCTGTTTGCAGTTTGGGAGCTTCATTACCCCTGCGTCAAATCCACAGTTATGTCCTGGTACACAATACTTTTGTCGCGAAGCTGATCGGCCAGGGAAATACCGCGTCCGGCCAATGCCTGTCGGAAATCGCCCGGCATTACCTTCACAAACCGCCCAATCTGGTTATCCCAGTCCTGAATCAGGGTTAGGGCTACGTTGCTGGTGGTATATTGAAAATGCTTCTCGATGTACTCGCGCAAAATACCCTGGTCCTCGTCGGTCAGGGTTTCCAGATCGACCATGTCGGGGTTTACTTTGGCCGCAAACGTACCATCCTGATCGTACACGTACGCGACCCCGCCCGACATACCGGCGGCAAAGTTGCGCCCCGTCTGCCCCAGAATAACGGCCAGGCCACCCGTCATGTATTCCAGGCCGTGGTCTCCCACGCCTTCTACCACCACTTTAGCCCCTGAATTGCGGACGCAGAATCGCTCCCCGGCCATACCCCGGATAAACGCTTCGCCCGACGTGGCGCCGTAGAACGACACATTACCAACGATGCTGTTGGCCTCCGGCTTAAACTGGGCCGTCCGGTCGGGGTACACAATGAGCTGGGCACCACAGAGTCCTTTACCGAAGTAGTCGTTGGCGTCGCCTTCCAGTTCGAGTTTGATACCGCTCGTAGCGAACGCCCCGAAACTCTGACCGGCTGTTCCCCGAAGTTTGATGTGTATGGAACTCTCGGGCAGACCCGGACCTCCGTACACTTTCGAAATTTCGTTGGACAGCATCGTACCAATGCTCCGGTCAATGTTCTGGACCGTAAACTCGGCATAAACCGATTCGGATGCGCCCAGTACGGCGTTCTCCAGTATTGGTTTAGCGACCTCAATCAGTTTCCGGTCGAGCACATCGTCCAGGTAATGGTTTTGTTCTTCCTGCTGGTACAGGGCCACGTCCAGGTTGGTTGGCTCTTTATACAGCAGAGCATCGAGGTTGAGGTTCTTGTATTTCCAGTGCGGCAGGTTGTCGCGAAGTTCCAGCATCTGCGCCTGTCCCACCATTTCGTTGATGGTACGGAAACCCAGTTCGGCCATGATCTCCCGCAGTTCCATCGCCAGGAACGTGAACATATTCACGACGTGCTCTGGCTTACCCGTAAACAGGGCGCGGAGTTCCTTGTTCTGCGTGGCCACACCCACCGGGCAGGTGTTCAGGTGGCACTTCCGCATCATGATGCAACCGGCAGCAACCAGAGCCGCCGTGGCAACCCCGAATTCTTCGGCACCCAGCAACGCGGCAATCGCCAGATCGCGACCGGTGCGCATCTGCCCGTCGGCCTGCACCGTTACCCGACCACGCAGTTTGTTCTTGACCAGGGTCTGGTGCGCTTCGGCCAGTCCCAGTTCCCACGGAAGCCCCGCGTGCCGGATACTCGACAGCGGAGAGGCTCCCGTACCGCCATCGTGGCCCGAAATCAGGATATGGTCGGCGTGGGCTTTGGAAACCCCCGCAGCAATGGTCCCTACCCCGGCTTCCGACACCAGCTTCACGCTGATGCGGGCGGCCCGGTTGGCATTTTTCAGGTCGGAGATGAGCTGGGCTAAATCCTCAATCGAGTAAATATCGTGGTGGGGCGGGGGCGAAATCAGTCCTACACCGGGCGTAGAGTGGCGGGTCCGTCCAATCCAGTCATCGACTTTAAAACCGGGTAACTGACCACCTTCGCCGGGTTTGGCTCCCTGCGCCATCTTAATCTGTAGTTCGCGGGCGTTTGTCAGGTAGTAACTCGTTACGCCAAAGCGCCCCGAAGCTACCTGCTTGATACCCGAATTCATGCTGTCGCCGTTTTCCAGTGGTGTGTAACGCAGTTCATCCTCACCGCCCTCGCCCGAATTACTCTTTCCGCCGATGCGGTTCATGGCAATAGCTAAGGTCGTATGCGCTTCCCACGAGATAGACCCAAACGACATGGCACCCGTAGCAAAGCGCTTGAAGATGCTTTCGACCGGCTCTACTTCGTCCAGCGGTACGGGCGTACCCCGTTTGAATTTCAGCAGCCCGCGCAGCGTAATGGCTTTCTGCGTCTGATCGTCAATCAGCTTGGAATATTTCTTAAAGAGCGCATAGTCGTTTTTCTTCGTCGACTGTTGCAGCAGGTGGATGGTGTCGGGGTTGAAAATATGGCGTTCACCCCGTTGTTTCCACTGGTAAATACCACCCACTTCCAGCCGGGGAGCCAGCACGGGCATATCGGGGAAAGCCACCGAGTGCCGCACCAGAATTTCCCGGGCAATTTCGTCCAGCCCCATACCGCCAATCCGCGAAATAGTACCCGTAAAGTACCGGCTGATGACGTCGTTGTTCAAGCCAAGGCACTCGAAGATCATGGCTCCCTGATACGATTGCAGGGTTGAAATCCCCATCTTCGAGAAGATCTTCAGCAACTCGCCGTTGACGGCTTTAATGTAGTTCCGGTAAAGTTTATCGAGGTCGTAGTCAACAGTCAGGAGCCCTTTCTGCTTCATGTTCGCAATGGTCTCGAAGGCCATATACGGGTTTACGCCCGATGCCCCGTAGCCAATAAGCGTAGCCACGTGGTGCGTTTCCCAGGCGTCGCCCGCTTCGACCAACAGACCGACCTTCCCCCGCAATCCCTGACGAATCAGGTAGTGGTGAATGGCCGAAGTGGCCAGCAGCGATGGAATAGGGGCGTGACTGGAGTCGATAGCCCGGTCCGATAGAATGAGAATGGAGTACCCATCATGAATGGCATCTTCGGCGTAGCGGCAAATACGGTCGAGGGCTCGTTCGAGTGACTGCCCTTTTCCATCGGCAGTGAACAGGCAGTTGATGGTTTTAGCCTGGAACCTGGGCCGGTCAATGAACCGGAGTTTATCGAACTCTTTGGTGGTCAGTACCGGCTGATCGAGTTCGATCTGACGGCAGTGTACCGGCGATTCGCTAAGCAGGTTATACGTTGCTCCCACAAAGGAGATAAGCGACATAATAGACCGCTCCCGGATGGAGTCGATGGGTGGATTGGTTACCTGGGCGAACAGCTGCTTGAAATAGTGACTCATATGCTGGCTCTGTTCCGACAGAATAGCCAGTGGTACATCTGTACCCATTGAGCCGAGGGCTTCCTTGCCCGTCTCTACCATCGGGGCCAGAATCATCCGCAGGTCTTCGGAGGTAAAGCCAAAGGCCTGTTGCATCCGGAGCAGTTTAGCCGGGTCATAATGGCTATAGGTCCGTATGGGTGTTTCTAAATCCTGTAGCTTTATCTTGTTCTGGTCGAGCCATTCCTGATACGGCTGGCGGCTACACAGTTCGGCTTTAATCTCTTCGTCCGACACGATCCGTCCCTGCTCCATATCGACCAGAAACATTTTACCCGGCTGTAAACGCCCTTTCGTTACCACCGTTGCGGGATCGATATCCAGTACGCCTACCTCAGAGGCCATAATCACGATATCCTCGTTGGTAACCCAGAAACGGGAAGGGCGCAGGCCATTCCGGTCGAGGGTAGCCCCTACAATGCGGCCATCGGTAAAGGAAATAGAAGCCGGGCCATCCCAGGGTTCGATCAGGGCCGCGTGGAATTCGTAAAACGCTTTCCGAACGGGGTCCATGTGGTCATTACCATCCCAGGCTTCGGGAACAAGCATCATCATGACGTGGGGCAGTGAACGGCCACTCATAACCAGCAATTCAATGGCATTATCCAGGTTGGCCGAGTCCGACTGCTTGGGGTCGCAGATGGGCAGCAGCATGTCCATTTCATCCTGGGTAAACTTAGACGACTTAAGCAGGCCTTCGGCCGCCTTCATCCAGTTCACGTTGCCCCGTACCGTGTTTATCTCGCCATTATGAGCAATATACCGGAAAGGTTGCGCCAGTTTCCAGGAGGGGAATGTATTGGTTGAAAAGCGGGAGTGGACAACACCAATGGCCGAAACAACTTCCTCCTGCTGAAGATCCGGGAAGTAAGGCTCCAGTTGCAGGGTCGTTAGCTGCCCTTTGTAGGTAATAGTGCGGCAGGAAAGGGACGAGAAGTAGAAATGGTCAACACCGTTTATCGTTTCATTGATAATACGGGTGCTGGTATTCCGTAATATGTATAGTTTCCGCTCAAAGTCGTCGGGGTTAGTTATTTCGGACGGCCGTTTGATAAAGACCTGCTCCATTTGGGGTTCTGCCGACCGTGAGCCATTACCCAGATCACTATTATTGACGGGTACTACCCGGTAACAAAGCAATTCCAGGCCAATCTTTTTCATTTTCCGGTTCAGCACGGCACGGCACTCTTCGCGCAGCCATACATCTTTGGGAAAATAGACCATACCCACACCATATTCCAGCGCGGGAGGAAGATGAATACCAAGTTTGCGGGTTTCGTCAACAAAAAACTCGTGGGGTAACTGAATGAGCAACCCCGCTCCATCGCCGGAGTTTGGTTCTGAGCCAACGGCACCCCGGTGCTCCATCCGCCTGAGCATCTGTAACGCATCGGCAACAATCTGGTGAGACTTGCGACCCTTGATATGGGCCACAAAGCCGATACCGCAGTTATCGTGTTCGAATTCGGGGCGGTAAAGACCCGCCGGTTGGTCAACCTGATCAGACATGGTCGTAACAGTGTTGGGTAAGGCCCTATCTTACTACTCTCCTTAGAAAAATAGCAAAAAAAGGCAGCGAAAATTGAGAAAATCTAAAGTAACGAATAGCCTGGCCTATGCTTGAATATGCAGATAGTAACCGGGCTGACGGGCGTTTGTGACAAAGTCATGCAATATAGTACTAAAAAAAATTGGCAAAAACAGCTTTTCCCAGAATTTAATAGGTAATAGGACTAATTGTAAATTTGATTATAAATGTTCTTGAAAAGTGAATAACGGGGCAATGCCCCCTCCCCACAACATGCTGACCATCGTTTCAAAAGATTTGTCCAACTAATTGCGAGACAGTATGAATGTGGGCGATTCAGTATATTATTTACCGTTGGTACAAAAGTATAGCGGTTTGTTAACCAGAGCTAATTAGTATTACGAGTTACTTGAATCATCGTAATCCTAAACCCTGCGGTTATGAATAATACAAATACGATTCGTTCTCTTGGTTGGTTATTGGGCTCGATGCTGCTCTTGTCCTGGCACTTACGGGCGGAGGGCAACCCAGGGCGTATCGATACTGGCCATCTGGTTCAGTCTAGTGAGTTCTTCAAACTACTAACTCCAGTCGACCCGCCCCCCATCAGCCTGACGGCCATAGTGGGCGTGCCCTTCTCCGCTTCAATACCCAGGACCCTGCCTATCCCGCCGGGATCCTC
>NZ_KB893268.1 GCF_000374065.1 Spirosoma luteum DSM 19990 | reverse complement strand
CCCGCCATACGTAATAAGACGTTTAGTTAAATTGTTACACCCGGTTGCGTTACGTAACGCAATAGCTCCTGCCGGGTGCTTTCTTCCTCAAATTTACCACCGTAGGACGATGTGATCGTGGAACTGTGGGTATCGCGAATACCCCGCGTCGATACGCACAAATGTTTGGCGTCGATGATTACGGCTACGTCGTCCGTCTCCAGTACACGTTTCAGCTCCCCGGCAATCTGCATGGTAAGCCGCTCCTGCACCTGAGGCCGCTTGCAGAAATACTCCACAATCCGATTAAGTTTAGATAGCCCTATCACCTTGCCACTGGATATGTACGCCACGTGTGCTTTACCAATGATAGGAACAAAATGGTGTTCGCAGTACGTCTGAACGGTGATGTCCTTTTCCACCAGCATTTCATTGTACCTGAACTTGTTGTCGAACAGCGTAGCTTTTGGTTTATTGGCCGGGTTCAACCCGCTAAATACCTCATTGACGTACATTTTGGCAACCCGCCGGGGTGACCCATTCAGGCTATCGTCCGTAAGATCAAGGCCCAGAATGGTCATTATCTCCCGAAAGTGTTCTTCAATCAGGTCAATTTTGAGCGCATCATCCATTGCAAAAGCATCGGCACGCATGGGCGTTTCAAGGGACGAAGCACCGTGGGCGTCACCCAGTTCATCCACCAGCTCGTCGTGGTAACCATTCAGCGCGTAGCTGTTTTTGTGGGTACCATTTAGCGGGGTTCCATTAGACTGGGTATTCGACGAAGTTCCGTTCAGTTTCATACAATCTGATTTTAAGGTCTAAGCCCTCGCTTAGTTTGTTGCGTAAAATGGTATAAATGACAATGGCAATGTTTTCGGCCGACGGATTCAGGTCGGCGAATTCGGTGGTGTCAAGGTTTAAGTTTTTGTGGTCGAACCGGTCGGTTATGTGTTCTTTTATCAGGTCCCCGAGGTACTTCATATCCATCACGTAACCCGTTTCGGGGTCAATAGGACCAGTTACCTGTACAATCAGATCGTAATTGTGACCATGAAAATTGGGGTTGTTGCATTTGCCATATACCCGCGTGTTCTTCTCATCCGACCAGTTTGGATTGTTCAGGCGGTGAGCCGCGTTGAAATGCTCTTTTCGGAACACCGCAACCCGGGGAGTATTGTCTGCCGGAGCAGTAGCCCTGTCAGCATCCACTGGGGAAATATCCATAATAAACTGAATCGAAATAGGGTTCGATCAACCTGTCGTTACAAAGTATGTGTACAACACAGGCAGACAGCAGAGCGAGTAGCCAGGACGCTCTTTCGTATGCGATTGTTCCTAGTAAACCAGCGAATTCGTTACTTTGTTCAACGTTTTACTAAAAACATTAAACAACATACAAAGTAATTCATCGTAATAACGTCCGCTTATCCGGTAATGTTCCCACCCATCTAAACCATTCAATGTGCGGAACCCGATGGACACAGTGCCCGTTTTGTCGCCATGAACCGCTTAAAAAAGATTATGCTTCTAACTATATTTATCCTTACCGGCCTGGTGGCAACTACGTTCCTGTTCATGCAGCAAAGTACCTTCGGGCGTGACCCTGCTGAAGTTCGCCTGGAGCGAATCAAACGCTCGCCCAATTACCGGGAGGGCGTATTTCAAAATCTGGAACCTACTGCCGTCATGAAGGAAAATGCGTCGTACATGGGTATGATGATGGATTTCTTCAACAAGGCGTCTGACAATATCCCCGAGCGACCCCTGCCTTCCATTAAAACAGACCTCAATGCGCTGCCCGATTCGGTTCCTTCGCTGGTGTGGTTTGGGCATTCTTCGTACCTGATCAAATCGAAAGGAGTCGTTATTTTAATGGACCCGGTTTTCAGTGGGAATGCCTCGCCCGTTTCTTTTTTCGGCAAATCATTTCCGGGAACGGATGTGTATGGCGTGGATGACATGCCCGCTATTGACATGCTGGTACTATCTCACGATCACTACGACCACCTTGATTACGAGACCATTACCAAACTTATCCCGAAGGTGAAGAAATTTTATACTGCCCTGGGGGTGGGGGCTCACCTGGAACGGTGGGGCGTACCCGCCGACCGGATTGTGGAATTCGACTGGTGGGAGAATAAGCCCGTCTCGACCGATATTGAGTTGACAGCCGTTCCGGCGCGGCACTTTTCGGGTCGTAGTTTCGCCCGTGGCAAAACCCTATGGACGGCTTTTGTGCTCAACCTGCATGGCTACCGGCTATACCTGGGTGGCGATTCGGGTTATGGCAAACACTTTCAGGAAATTGGCGATAAGTACGGTCCTTTTGACCTGGCCATGCTCGAATGTGGCCAGTATGGCAATGACTGGCCAAACATCCATATGTTTCCGGAAGAAGTAGCCACGGCCGCGCAGGATTTACGGGCAAAAACCATCCTGCCCGTTCACTGGGCTAAATTTTCGCTATCGATCCACGGCTGGAAGGAACCGGTTGAACGATTTACCAAACGGGCCACCGAACTGGAACTGGACGTAACTACGCCAATGATTGGCGAACCCGTAGTGCTGAACACAAACTACCCCCGGACCCTCTGGTGGAACTTCTGAACCGCTACAGATCCCTGCTGACGTATTCAATGAAAAAGGCTGCCTTGATGGCAGCCTTTTGGTTTTCAACCAATCGCTCAGGCATCCGATGAGCTGTTTGCAATAATAGCTACCCGATCTGCTATACCCTCCCACTGCTCTTCCTGAAGAAAATGCCGTGCTGGCAGGGTATAAATAGTATCTAATCCCGCTACCTCCTTAATTTCTTCTCCATATTCATTCAGGGAGAGGGCCGGATCGTTTGCGCCCCATATCGCCTGAACCGGATAAGGAACCTGTTGTACAGCACTATAGCATAACGCCCTGAATGCTTCCGAGTGGTCAAAATTTCGCATGATTTTCAGAAATGCTTTTCCATCATCACCACGTTTCAACAGATCAACATACGCATTGATTTCCTCTTTCGATATCCGGTCATCGCTTTCTACACCCATGGTATTGAACAGCAGCGGCCAGGTAAGGTGGGTAGTCAGGGCTAACTGAGCCTCCCCTACCAATGGTACTTCAAAAGGCCGCATGGGTAACGGTTTTTTGAAATTCACCACATCAATCCAGGTGTTCAGGATAGTCAGCGACAGCACTTTTTCTTTGTTTTCGGCGGCCATCGCGAACCCGATTGGGCCCCCAATGTCATGGATTAACAGGTGGTACCTGGTCAGCCCTAATGTTTCGGCAGCTCTGGCGCAGAACCGGGCAAAATTGGGGAAGGAGTAGTCAAAATCTTCCGGTCGATCAGATAGTCCAAGCCCGGGTAAGTCAATGGCAACTCCTCTAAGGCCTTTGCTGGCTAATTCGCGCAGCACTTTCCGGTATAAAAAGGAGGAGGTAGGTACACCATGTATACAGAAAACAGGCTCTCCGGTTCCCTGATCCAGCACAAAGGTTCGAATTCCGTCTACCTCAACAAATCGACCCGAAGACTGATGGTCGTCAATTATTTTTTCAACTGTGATGTCGTCAGCCATGGTTCTGTTAGTTGCTCATGAGTAATAACTGAAAGTCTTACCAGTCGATTAACTGCCCGGCAACACTAATCAGGGAGTGGCCAACAAGTTGAGGCTCGGGAGCCAGCAGATTCACGTGGTATTTTTCCCTAAGACTCCAAAACCAGTCCTGCACCTGACTCCACCATTCCATAGCTGTCTTTTTGATACGTAAGGCAATTTGCGTTCCCTGTTGATTGGCCCAAACACCCTATGGAACATATCTTAGTCGAGCTGGCCAAACAGCGTATTGAGGGATTCGGCCAGTGTAGGATGAGAAAATATGGCATCGCGCAGTTGCTGGTAGGGCACCTGACCCATCATGGCAATTTGCAGCATAGCCATCAGTTCGCCCCCTTCCATACCCAGTATGGCCGCCCCCAGTAGCTGTCCTGTTTGGGCATCTACCACCACCTTCATCAGGCCATTGGTCTGGCTGGTTTCAATAGCGCGGGCTACCCACGCCATGGGCATAGTTGCTACTTTAACGTTCAGCCCCTGCTCCTGCGCTTCCTTTTCCGAAAGCCCAATCCGGCCTAACTGAGGGTCTGTAAAAACGGTATACGGTACGGGTCGGCCGGTTATAGACGCCTGCCCACTGCCCAGCAGATTTTGCTTTATGATTCGAAAGTCGTCATATGAGATATGGGTAAAGGCAGGCCCGCCTTTCACATCGCCCAGTGCATAAACACCGGGCTGGCTTGTTTCCAGCTTTTCATTTACCTCTACATAGCCGTGTTTATCGGTTTTTATGCCCGCAGCATCCAGCTGAAGTGCCCCGGTATTAGGTGTCGTACCAATAGCCAGCAACAGATGTGAGCCTGTCACTGTCCTAGAATCGTTCCCGGACGTGATCGATAACTCAACGAGGCCGGACTCGTTCCGGCCTATATGGGAAACCTCCGTATTCAGCCGGATGTCAATCCCTTCTGCCATTAAGATATCCGCTAGTTCACCGGCTACATCCTTATCCTCCCGACTCAGTAACTGATCGCCACGTTCTATCAGGGTAACCTTACTGCCAAAGCGACTGAACATCTGCCCAAATTCCAGCCCAATGTAGCCACCACCCAGAATGAGCAGGTGCTCAGGCATCTCTTCCAGCTCCATCAGCGAGGTAGACGTTAGCCAGGGTACGGTATCCAGGCCATTGATCTCAGGTACACGGGGGCTGGTACCCGTATCAATAAAAATATGGTCGGCCGTGAGGGTCTGATTCCCTCCATCGTTCAGTGCTATGTTAATCTGATTAGGGCCGCCAAAGCGGGCTTCGCCCCGAATAAGCGTTAGATGCTCTGCCTTATCAACGCTCTTCTGGATACCTTCCCGAAACTGTTCAACGATCTTATCCTTGCGCTGCTTTACGGCGGGATAATCTACCTGAACAGCACCCGTAGTAATGCCGTACTCGGCCGAACGGCGGGCCTGATGAGCCACCTGGGCAGAAGCAATCAGTGATTTAGTGGGGGTACAGCCATAATTGATACAGCTTCCCCCCACATAATTACGCTCAACCAGGGCAGTTTTCCACCCTTTTTCAGAAAGGGCCAAAGCCAGCGGCTTGCCAGCTTGTCCCACACCAATAATCAGGGCGTCGAAGTGATCCGTTTTTTTGTCGTTCATATCAGAAATGAACAGTGCCCATGCCATTATGTTCACACTTGCGGTCCTGGAAACCCGGGCATCACCAAAATACCTTACCTGCTTAATAGCTACGTACTGTCGGTTGGCTATGGAGTTGGCCGGTAATAAATGGCTTCATCCGGGAAAGGCGTATGTTTTTTACGTTGAAACTGCGTTCTTTGAACAGAAAACACTTACTGTGCCGCGCATTCCTTATGCAAACCCCTACCCGACGCCAGTTTATTCGTACAGCCGCCCTGACGGGTGCGGCAACGTCCATTTTTCCGACGATTCTCACCAACGCAAAACCAGCCGATGCTAAAGTCAGGCTGGCCTTCATTGGCGTAGGGGGGCGGGGACGCAGTCACGTGCAGCAGGCCCTCTACCGGGATGATGTCGAGATAACTGCCATTTCCGACCCCGCTCCCGAAGCCATCAGCCGTACGATGGCCATGATTGAAAAAGCAGGCCGTAAAGCACCCGCTACATACGGCAAGGGGGATGAGGGCTTCCGGGAAATGCTCAAACGCGACGATATTGACGGTGTGGTGATTGCCACTCCCTGGGAATGGCATGTTCCGATGGCTGTTGCCACAATGGAAGCCGGAAAATATGCCGGGGTTGAAGTTTCGGCAACTGTGACGCTGAAGGAATCCTGGGACCTTGTCAATGCGTTCGAGAAAACGGGCTCGCCTTGTATGATTCTGGAAAACGTGTGCTACCGGCGCGATGTGCTGGCCGTTCTGAATATGATCCGAAAGGGCATGTTCGGCGAGATGACCTACGCCCACTGTGGTTATCAGCACGACCTGCGCAACATTAAATTTAACGATGGCAAATCCATTGGGGGCGTAGGCGCGGAGTTTGGGGCCAAAGGATATTCCGAAGCCCACTGGCGTACGCAGCACTCCGTTGACCGCAACGGCGATTTGTACCCGACGCACGGCCTGGGGCCCGTGGCCCACTGGCTCAATATTAACCGAGGCAACCGGTTCACGCACCTGACCAGCATGGCCACTAAAAGCCGGGGGCTGCACAAGTACGTAGTCGATAAGGGAGGAGCCGATCACCCCAATGCCAAAGTCAATTTCAAACTCGGCGACGTGGTTACGACTATGATTCAGTGCGCCAACGGCGAGAACATCGTGATCATCCACGATACCAACTCGCCCCGCCCCTACTCGCTTGGCTTCCGGGCGCAGGGTACGGAAGGTATCTGGATGGACGACAACGACATGATCTATCTGGAAGGCGTATCACCCAAGCCTCATAACTGGGAACCCTTTGCGCCGTATCAGGACAAGTATGACCACCCCCTTTGGAAACGCCACGTACAAACGGCCGAGAACGCCGGGCATGGTGGCATTGACTTCTTCGTTCTTCGGGCCTTTATCGAATCCATCAAGGCTAAAACGGCACCGCCCATCGACGTGTATGATGCTGCCGTCTGGAGTGCTATCAGCCCTTTATCGGAGGAAAGTATCGCCGGGGGTAGCAAGCCCATTGAAATTCCCGATTTCACGCGGGGCAAGTGGAAAACCAACAAACCTATTTTCGGGCTAACGGATAATTATTAACCGCTCGATGGGCGATTATTCTGGTTCTTTTCCTACTTTGTAAAATAATTTAAAATCTTTTCCTTTTACCTGCCTTTAACGATTTCCTAAACGAATGACTCCAGCTACTGCTTCTGCCAAAACCCAGAATTACGTTGGCCCACTGCTCATTATCGGTGCGCTTTTCTTTGTCTTTGGCTTCGTTACGTGGGTCAATAGTGTGTTGATTACTTTTTTCAAGCAGGCCTTTAGTTTGACCTCCTTCCAATCAACGCTGGTAGCGTTCGCGTTTTTTATTTCGTACACCATCATGGCCATCCCCTCATCGGCCGTGTTGAAACGAACGGGGTTCAAAAATGGGATGTCGATAGGTTTGGTGACGATGGCTATTGGTACACTTATTTTCGTACCGGCGGCTAAGTCAGTATCGTATCCACTGTTTCTGGTAGGGCTTTTCATTATCGGTATCGGGCTTACCGTGCTGCAAACGGCCTCCAACCCCTACGCCACCATTCTGGGCCCGCGCGAGAGTGCTGCCCAGCGCATTAGTTTCCTGGGTATTGCCAACAAACTCGCCGGCATTTGCAGTCAGTTTATTTTTGGCGGTCTGCTACTATCGGGCGCCAACGAAGTGATAAACGCGGCTTCGCTCGAAAAAGTCGTTACCCCTTATTTGATTCTGACCGGCATTTTAATTGTGCTGGCGGGGCTGATCCGCTTCTCCAACCTGCCGGAGGTATCGGAGGAGCAGGATGATGTACCAACCGATACTACGGCCATCCACACCAGTGTCTGGCAATTTCCAAACCTGGTGCTGGGCGTACTGGCCCTGTTCTGCTACGTGGGAGCCGAAGTCATCACCGGCGATTTGATTATTAGCTACGGCCACGCCATTGGCTTTACTAACGATGAGGCTAAAAACTTCACCACCTACACCTTAATTGGTCTGCTGGTAGGTTATATGCTGGGTATCATCATGATTCCCCGTTTTATTAGCCAGCAAAATGCCCTGCGCTACGGTATGATACTGGCCTTATTGCTCACCGTAGGGGCACTGGTAACGGATGGGTTTGCGTCTGTACTGTGCATTGCGCTGATGGGTTTTGCCATTTCGCCCACGTGGCCTGCCATCTGGCCACTAGCCTTAAACCGGCTCGGTAAATTCACCAAACTTGCCTCTGCCCTGTTGATTATGGGTATTTCAGGCGGTGCCCTGCTCCCACTGCTACACGGCTACCTGACGGACTCCGTTAGTCCCAAAGCGGCCTACGCGCTGCTGCTTCCCCTGTTCGGGTTCATCTTGTACTATGCCATTTCGGGGCACAAAAAAACGAGCTGGTGAGACGCTTCGGACTGGCGATTTTTCGAATAGCCGTTGCTGCTGGCCAAATCAACTGGCAGAAACACGTACTTATCAGGATGGCGGAACGACATGTTTTACAGAAGGATGTAATTCGTGTTTTGCTTTCCGGAGAAGTGATTCGAGAATACAGTAATGACAGACCTTTTCCAAGCATATTACTGTTGGGATGGATAGATGAACGACCTCTGCATGTAGTAGCAGCTTTCGACGATGAGACGACTACAGCCTTCATTATTACAGCGTACGAGCCATCGCCTGATATTTTTGAGTCAGACTATAAAACCAAACGAGTATGAACTCCTTACGTTGCCCAGTGTGCAATGGTTATAAAGAACCGGGTTTTACCACATTCACGGCTGACCTAGGTGAAAACCTTGTTGTGATCCGTAATGTGCCGGCTACCATTTGCAATCAGTGTGGTGAGGAATGGATTGACAACAAGATTGCTCAACAAATAGAAACGGTTGTTGAAGAAGCCCGCGCTAAGAAACACCAGATAGAAGTTCTGTCCTTTTAAAGATTAGTGGGTTACTGCTTTTTCTCTTCAGAAATGACAGTATGATAGCGATCAGGCATCCATTCTCTACACCACTTTAGCAGCCCGCTGGGCGGGGAACCACGACGTTAGAACGGTCACCACAATGGCCAGGAGACCCGTCAGGATAATATCCCGCGCATCCAGCCGAACCGGGTAGGCATCAATGATGGAACTGACGGTTCCCATCCGGATAAAGCCATACTGCTCCTGCGCCAGGCAAATCAGAACACCCAGGACCAGACCGGTAAATGCCCCTACCAGGGCAATAATAGCCCCCTCAGTCAGGAAAATCCGGCGCACCATCATTTTCGTGGCTCCCAGTGCGAACAGAATCTGGATATCGGCCTTCTTCTCGATAACCAGCATCGACAGGGAGAAGAAAATGTTGATACTCGCCACCAGAATGATAAACGAGAGCGTCAGGGCAACGAATAATTTTTCTATATAAATGGCCCGGTACAAATCGATATTCAGATCATCACGGCTTTTTACATCGAGTTTGGCTCCCGCCACCGCCTGTAAGGCCCGTTTGACAGTCTCTTCATTAGTACCGGGCAGGAGTTGAATCTCAAGACTCGTTACCTCATCTGGCTGGTATTCGAACAAAGTCCGGGCCACTGCTAGGGGCGACAGCACGAAATTATCGTACTTCGATTCGATGAAAAATATTCCCGACACGGTTAGGGATTCACGATTGAACGCATCGGGATTGAGTACACTGAAGGATTTACCGCTTTCCGGGTAGAGCACTTCCAGGGGCGTTAAAATATCGACCGGCGAAATAGACAGGTCGTTGCGAACACCATCGGCTACGATGGCGTAGTTAACGCCATCACGCTGGAGCAGTAACCGGCCTTCCAGCATGGCCGAATCCAGTTGCTGGCGCAACAGGTAATTATCATCTACCCCTTTGAGTTTAACGACCGTCTGCGCACGGTCGTAGCGAGCCAGGGCATTGTCCTGAGCAACTGATGTAATGAATTGTACACCACTTACTCGTTGCAGTCGACTCAGCAACGCGGGCGGAGCCATAAACCGTTTTCCCTGCCTGGGCGAAACGGTCATATCGGCTTCAAACGTCTTAAACATCTGCCGGTTCAGCTCTTCCATCCCATTGAAAACCGACAGCACAACTACCAGCGTCATAGTGCCCACGCCCACACCAAGCATGGACAGGATAGACAGCCAACTGATGAAACTGCGCTTTTTGCGGGAGAAAAAATACCGACGGGCAATCCAGACGGGAAGGTTCATAGGTAAAGAGCGAATGAGAGAAAGAGTGACAGAGTAATATTGAAAGACTATTCAGTGTTAGCCAGTTTACATCAGCGATTTTCGCTCATTCGCTCTTTCACTCTTTATTTTATTCTTCTTCTTCCGACTCGGGGGGAATTTCCAGGCCGGAGAAGAGTTTATCCATTTTGTCAGCGTAGTCGGCCGTATCGTCCAGGTAGAAGCTAACCTCGGGTACAATGCGCAGTTGATGCCGGACTCGCTCACCAAGGTGCTGCCGGAGCACTTTGCCCTTCTCCTGAATGCTCTCCAACAATAACTGCTTGTTTTTTGTCGCCAGAAAGCTCAGGTACACACGGGCCACACTCAGGTCGGGCGAAACGCGTACACTGGTAACGGTGATGAAAGCTCCGTTGAACAAATGCGGTACATCGCGCTGAAAAATCTCGCTTAAATCTCTCTGCAATTGCCGGGCAACTTTCTGCTGTCGTTTCGATTCCATAGCACTAAATAGGTAATGTATTTGCAAATATCCACCCATTTTTCCGTTCTGCCGAAATTGACTGTAAATTCGCCGTTAGTCAGTCGATTAGTTAGTGAGTCGATTAGTCAGTGGCTTACATACAGACTATTCGCCTTAGCTCCTAACTACCGGATCGACTGACTAACCGATTAACTCACCGACTGATTAACTGATTAACCTTGCTACGCTTTTTTCAATCGTATTTTCCTTACCAATATGTCAGCTTGCTGGGTTTGCTGCTACTTATTCGGCTACCCCTGCTGCTCCATTCCTTCCCGCTCCTGATCCCGGAGTTGAACTGGATGATTGTTGGTGAGCAGATTAGCCAGGGCAATTTACTGTACCGCGACATCTGGGATAGCGTAAGTCCTCTGTCGGCCCTGGTGTACTGGGGGATGGATGCGCTGTTTGGCCGGTCGCTGATTGCGCTGCACGGGGCGGCCACCCTGGTAGCCGTTTTTCAGGTCGTTTATTTCAATTACCTCATCAATACGCGGGATATTTTTCCGGAGCGGACCTTCTGGCCGGGCCTGATTTATATGCTGTTCATGCACCTTTCCTTCGACTGTATGACGCTCTCTCCGGTGCTGATGTCAACCTGTTTTCTACTGCTGGCATTTGGTACCCTCGTGCGGCAGATGGATCGGCGGGGGGCTACCGACGAAGTATTTGAAGTGGGTTTTTACATTGGCATTGCGGCACTTTTCTACCTGCCATCCGCCCTGTTTATCATCTGGGCAGTGCTGTCGCTGCTTTTTTATACGGGAGCTACCTTCCGGCAGTATTCGTTGTCGCTATTTGGTTTCCTGTTTCCCTTTGCCGCTACCATTCTTTTCTATTACCTGTTCGACGGCCTGGATGATTTTAACCGGAACCTGCTGGCAGCCGTTTTCCGGGTTCGTCAGTATTCCCTGTCCGATTTTCAGTCGCTGCTGGTTTCCCTGTTTATCCCGCTGGGCCTGGGCGTGCTGGGTTTCGTGAGCTTGTTCAACCGGGCGGGCCGGTATGTCAACTTCCAGCAGCGCGTTCAGCAGATTATGGCTATCTGGTTTGTGGTCGTCGTACTGACTATTGGGCTGATGCCTTTTCTGGCACCAATGATGTTCCTGAGTTTTGTCCCCCCCATGGCCTATTTCACCTATTTTTACTTCGAGGGAATTCGCCGGGCCTGGCTGGCCGAACTAACGTTCACCATTGCGTTTATGCTGATTTTACTGTTTTTTTATCAGGGCGCGCTGGGCCTCATTCCCGGCTCCGGACTGGGCCGACTGAGCAGCTTACAGGTACAGCCATCTCCCCTGCCCAACACCATCCGAAACCAGCGTATTCTGATTATTGGCGAAGACCTGAGTGCGTATCGGTACAACCGGCTGGCAACACCGTACCTCAACTGGGATTTGTCGAAGTATGACCTGAAAAATCTGGATAACTACGAATCGGTCATCAACATATTCGACCACTTCCGGAAAGACCCGCCCGATTATATTCTGGATCGTGAAAACGTGGTTGAGAAACTATTTCAACGCGCTCCGGCCCTGGCCAACCAGTATGAAAAGACGGCTATTACGGATGTTTACAAACGTAGATAGCCATTTGTAGTTCGCAGGTTGAACGAAGAAACCATAAACGTCAAACCATAAACAGAATGGCCTCCTCTTTTATAAACAAACGCGCTAACCTGTACATTTTCCTGAGTGCAGTCTTTCTAACCAATGCCTTAGTTGCCGAAATCATTGGTGTCAAAATCTTTTCGGTCGAAGCCCTGCTGGGTACAAAACCCGCTCAAATTCACCTGTTCGATGATTTTATCCTTGATTTCAACCTGACGGCGGGGGCGGTTATCTGGCCCTTTGTCTTTATTACCTCCGATATTATCAACGAATACTTCGGCAAGGCGGGGGTTCGGCGTATCTCATTCCTGACGGCCGGATTCGTGGGCTTCAGTTTCCTGATTATTTTCGCCGTCACGGCACTCCCGCCCGCTCAGTTCTGGCTCGATGTCAATGCAAAAGATGGGGCCGGGAATCCAATCAATATCAACAATGCTTTTCAGATGATTTTCCGGCAGGGGCTGGGCATCATCATTGGCTCACTGACCGCCTTTTTGATCGGGCAGATTCTGGATGTGTACGTGTTCCACTCCCTCCGTAAAATTACCGGTAGCCGTCAAATATGGTTGCGGGCCACAGGGTCCACGCTCGTTTCGCAGTTGGTAGATTCATTCGTGGTGCTGGGCATTGCGTTCTACGTATTTGGCAACTGGTCGCTGACGCAGGTGCTGGCCGTGGGCATTATCAACTATATCTATAAAGCTACATCAGCCGTTGTGCTCACACCATTGCTCTATGTAGCCCACTATTTTATTGACCGTTACCTGGGTAAGGAACACGCCGAAGAACTGGCGAATGAATCCGCCATGAGTTCATTTATGTGAACTGGCAGGGACCTTGTCGCCAGCCAACTGCACTCATATTTTCGGAACAATTCCAGCCCCGTTTATATGTTCACAAAAAAAGAAGCTCCGCCGATACCGGCGGAGCTTTTCAACTGTATAAAGGTGCCACTAAAATCAACCGTGAAAGAAATCCTTCATCTTGTCGAAGAAGCCTTTCTCATTTTTATTGGGTTTGGGCTGGAAGTTGGGCGAATGGCGTAACTGCTCCAGAATCGACTTCTCCTCCATCGACAGTACTTTAGGCGTCCAGACGTTGACATGTACAATCTCGTCACCCCGGCCGTAGCCATTCAACTCTTTGATGCCTTTGCCTTTCAGCCGCAGCATTTTACCGCTCTGCGTTCCGGGTTCCAGCGTGATGCGGGCTTTCCCGTCAATGGTGGGCACTTCCACACTGGTACCGATAGCCGCATCGACAAAGCTGACGTATAAATCGAAAACGACGTTGTTGCCATCCCGTTTCAGGTCGGCATCTTCTTCTTCCTCGATGACAATGAGCAAATCGCCCGCTACACCACCGCGCGGAGGGACGTTGCCCTTGCTGCCCACCGATAGCTGAATGCCTTCGGCTACGCCAGCCGGAATTTTGATGGGGATAACATCTTCCTGCAATACCCGGCCTTCGCCAAAACAGGCATCGCAGCGGTCGGTCACGATTTTGCCTTCGCCATTACAGGTGGGGCAGGTACTGGTCGATACCATCTGACCCAGCATGGTATTCACCACTTTACGGGTTTGGCCAGTGCCCTGACAGGTAGAACAGGTTTGAACGGCGGTGCCATTTTTGGACCCGTTTCCCCCGCAGGTATTACAGGTTACGTGCCGTTTTACCTTTATTTTCTTTTCTACCCCATTGGCAACTTCCTGAAGGTTCAGTTTCAGCTTGATGCGCAGGTCGGAGCCGCGCCGGACGCGCTGCCTTCCGCCACCACCGCCCTGGGCTCCCCGGAAGAAACTACCGAAGGGCGAATCATCACCGAATACATCACCGAACTGGCTGAAGATATCCTCCATCGAAGGCCCACCGGCACCGTAGCCACCAGCCGCGCCACCCATCCCCGCGTGGCCAAACTGGTCGTACCGGGCTTTTTTATTAGGGTCGTTCAGGACATCGTAGGCCTCGGCGGCTTCCTTGAATTTTTCTTCGGCGGTAGGGTCATCCGGGTTCTTATCGGGGTGGTATTTAATCGCCATCTTCCGGTAAGCCTTCTTCAGGTCCTCCGATGAGACGTTTTTATCCACGCCCAGGATTTCATAATAATCGCGCTTCGTTGCCATATTTTTGAATGAGTGAATGAGTGAATGTGCGAATGAGTGAATAAAACCTGCCGGGTGTATTCACTCATTCGCACATTCACTCATTTACCATTAGCTTCCTACTATTACTTTAGCGAATCGAATGACTTTATCATTCAGGTAGTATCCTTTTTCGATTTCTTCGATGACTTTCCCTTTCAGGTCATCACTCGGGGCGGGGAATTGGGTAACGGACTCGTGCAGATCGGCATCGAACGGTGCACCTTTCGATACCATCGACTTCAATCCTTTACCTTCCAGCGTCTTGAAGAGTTTAGTGTAAATCAACTCAACTCCCTCTTTTACGGCATCTACATCTTCGGTTGTTTGAATAGACTGCATGGCCCGTTCAAAATCGTCGACTACCGGAATGAGTGCTTTTAGTACGCCTTCATTCGCATTGCTGATTAGGTCGAGTTTTTCTTTGGCGGTGCGCCGACGGTAATTCTCGAAATCAGCGTATAAACGGAGATATTTATCTTTTAATTCAGCCAGTTCGCCAGCCGTTTTATCAGCTGGTGCAGCTTCGGTTTCGGCGGTAACGTCGGCGGTTGGTATTGCGTCCCCGGTTTCTTCCGGTACACCACCATTGACGTTTAACGCTTCTTCAGTTGTCAGGTTGTCAGGTTGTTCTGTATTCATAGACGTTTGTTCGTCCAACATGTCGTTGTTTTCCATTACTGAGTTTCTATTTCGCTTCCAGAAATTCATAGGCAAAGATGGGCAAAACACCGGCCAAAATCACAATTCCTGACAAGTTGGCACATTATCTACCTGGCACCGGCCCACTCGGCAGGATATAGGTGATTAGACTCAGTTGCAGGATTTAAAAAGTAAGCACCGATGTTTATAAGCAATACTCCATTAATCATCCATCATTTCTGATGCACGCACCCGCCCATCACTATACGCAGCGTATCAAAGCCAAAGCAACGGAACTGGGCTTCGACTTTTGTGGCGTGGCCAAAGCTGATTTTCTGGAAGAGGAGGCTCCCCTGCTGGAAACCTGGCTCAAAAATGGCCGGCACGGGCAGATGCACTACATGGCTAACCATTTTGATAAGCGGCTCGACCCGAGATTGCTAGTCGATGATGCTAAATCGGTCGTTACGGTTCTGCTCAACTATTACCCGGAGCAAACCCTGCCCGAAGGCGATACCGATTATAAACTATCCAAATACGCCTACGGCACTGACTACCATTTCGTTATCAAGGACAAATTAAAGGCGCTGCTGGATTTTATTCACGAGGAAATCGGCGAAGTGGGCGGGCGGGCTTTTGTCGACTCAGCCCCCGTAATGGACAAAGCATGGGCCAAACGGGCCGGTTTGGGCTGGGTGGGGAAGCACTCCAATCTGATCAACCGCGAGATTGGCTCGTTTTTCTTTATCGGTGAACTGATCCTTGACCTGGAACTGGAACCCGACGGCCCCATCACCGACTATTGCGGCACCTGCACCCGCTGCATCGATGCCTGCCCTACAGATGCCATCACGGACCCGTACGTGGTGGATGGCAGCAGGTGTATCTCCTACTTTACCATTGAACTAAAAGAAGCCATACCGGAAACTGTTCGGGGGAAGTTTGATAACTGGGTGTTCGGATGCGACATTTGTCAGGATGTTTGCCCGTGGAATCGGTTTGCCCGCCCCCATAAAACGCCCGCCTTTACCCCCCACCCCGAGTTAGCCACTATGAAGCAATCGGATTGGGAGGAAATAACGGAGGATGTTTTCCAGACCCTTTTCCGGCGGTCGGCGGTAAAGCGCACCAAACTGGCGGGCCTAAAACGTAACATCGCTTTCAGTAAGCCAACGTAAGTGATGAACCTGTCTCTCTTATGAAAATCCTGTTAGTTGAAGACGAAGTACGACTGGCCTCTTTTATCCGGAAAGGGATGTCGGCCGAAGGCTACGAAGTGGAAGTGGCGTACGACGGGCGCATTGGCCTATCCCTGTTTCGCAACGATATATACGACATAATACTTCTGGATGTCAACCTGCCGCAGATGAACGGCTTTGACCTGTGCCGGATAATCCGGTCAGAAAACCAGGCCGTTCCTGTGCTGATGCTCACCGCCCTGGATAGCATGGCCGACAAGTCGGATGGGTTCAACGCCGGGGCCGACGATTACCTGGCCAAGCCATTTGAGTTTCAGGAATTACTCCTGCGTTTGAGAGCACTGACGCGCCGGAATAGTGGCACCGGGCAAAAATCGGTCCTCAAGCTGGCTGACCTGGAATTAAACCTCGATGCCAAGACCGTGGCACGGGCGGGCAAACGCATCGATCTTACCACCCGCGAATACGCCCTTATGGAGTACCTGATGCTGAATAAAGGGAAAATTATATCGCGGGTAGATATCAGCGAGCGGGTCTGGAGCCTGAATTTCGATAGTACTACGAATGTGATTGATGTGTACATCAGCTACCTGCGCAAAAAAATCGACAAAGGTTTTTCGCCTAAATTGCTACACACCATTGTTGGCATGGGGTACGTTCTCCGGGAGGACTAAAGGGCTATGCTCATTGATTTCAGGTATCGTTATCATCAGCTGGTAATAAATGACTACCGATTGACCTTTCAATGATCGTTAATGACCCGTTTTTATGCTCATCCGAAATCGCCTGACAATTATTTTTACGGTACTGGCCACGGCCATCCAGATTACGCTGTCTCTGCTGGTGTGGTACTTTTATTCGGTGTACCGGCAGGAGGAATTTTACAGCCGACTGGAAGGAAAAGCCCGGGTAACGGGCCGGGTATTGATTTCCCGACGGCACCTGCACGACGATTTTTTCAAGAATATGGTACGCACCGATTTGCTTACCATTGTGGAGGAACAAATCAGCATCTACGACGACCGGCGTAACCTGGTATTCACCAACCGAACTCTAAAAGAATCGGACTACTACAAAGAAAAGATTCCGTTGCTCGACAGGGCTTCGCTGTTTGAATTTAAAAGCGGCCACCTCGAATCCATTGTAATCTCGTACCGTGACCGGGGGCAACTGTTTTACATTTTTGCCTCTGGTTATGACCGAATCGGCCTTTCCAAATTAGCCACGCTGCAACAGATTCTGCTACTGGCCAATCTGCTGGGTTTTACGCTGATTGTACTGGCCGGGTGGTATTTTTCCGGGCGGGTACTAAAACCCATTTCCCGGATTGTAGACGAAGTAGAACAAATCACCGCTACGCACCTGCACAAACGGGTGAACGAAGGAAACCGGCGGGACGAAATTGCCCAGCTTGCCATGACCTTCAACCAGATGCTTTTCCGGCTGGAAGATTCGTTCGTTTCCCAGCGCAGCTTCGTTTCGCACGCATCGCATGAGCTGCGCACTCCACTCACTAACACCCTCGGTACGCTGGAAACGTCCCTGCGGTACGATCAGAACCCCACCGATTGGCGCGACAGCATGGAAGTGGCCGTTGAAGAACTCAAGAAAGTGATTACGCTGACCAATGGGCTGCTGGGGTTAGCTAAAGTTACCGATGGTACCGTTGCCCTGACTGCCGTTCAGGTGGATGATTGCCTGCTTACGGCCATTGGGCAGGTACAAACCAAGTACCCCAGCCGTCACCTGCCGCTTCAATTTATGACCGATGAGGACGAATCATTAACGGTAAAAGGCAGCGCGACCCTGCTAACTACGGCTTTCCTGAACGTGCTGGATAATGCCTGCAAGTACTCCACCGAACCGGTGGCCGTTCAGCTGAAAGCCAGCGATGGGCAGATTGCTGTAACCGTAACTGACAAAGGACGAGGTATTGCCGAAGCCGACACAACGCACATACTCAATCCGCTTTACCGGGGTAAAAACGTAGAGGGAGTCCCCGGCTACGGCATTGGTTTGGCTGTAACGCAGAAAATCGTTGACCTGCACCTGGGTATCCTCCAAATCACCTCCGTTGTGAACCAGGGCACTACTGTTAGCATCCGTTTACCTGGCAATGAGTATATTACCTAAGTTCATTTTACGTACGAATGCGCCATCATGAAGGACTGATCAGCGAACATTTTTATTCTTCTTCGTGACAGGGAATTCGCTTGAATACCTGATCTGACTCAAATGTTAGGGGTTGGTTCGGGGTAAAGACCATTTTGCCATTTTGTTCCTGAACGGGGCCATAGCCTTCCACAAGCCCGTTTTTTGTGGCCAGAAACACCACCTCCCGCACCGACTCCTTTCCTTCTGACTGGAACGTATAATCAGCGGTCAGCGTGTCACCCCGCATTTTTCCAAGCAGGGTTCCCGAATTTTGGTCTTTCTCCGCCAGCCGATACTGCAGGGTACCGCTTACGTTGAGCTCCTTCTGTGTCACATTCAGCAGGACTGTATCACGGTCAGTCATCATCGCATAACACTGTACGTGACTATTTGCCATATCGGCGGCAGTGAGCCCGGCGTCTGGGGAGGCATCCTGCGTTGTAGTGGTCGAATTATCAGTTGACGTTTTCTTCGTATCGCAGCTACTTAGCGTTATGACCACAAGGAGAATAAATAGTTTGGCTTTCATAAGTTATAATTGGCTAGTGTAAGGTGTGTAGGCGCATTTCCTTGCGCCAGCCTGTACTCTTTTTTCCAGGTTGCACTTTTTTGACATAGTCAAAAAAATCAGCGGGAAACCCATATCGGTTTACCCGAGCTATCCTATTCCACCGGCCGCTCGTCATTTTCCATAACGAGTTTTGTGCCATTCTGTTTTCCGGAACACCACAAATGGCCATTACTTTAATCTGGATAAACAGAGGTTTCAGGGTCGATTCGCTCATGGCGAATTTTTCACTTAAGGCATCCGTTATAATCCAACTCTATGCCCAACCTATAACCAAAAGGCAAAAAGAAACACAGCACTTAATTGCTTTTCGGCTTCACTACCGTTGAGTGAAGCAGCGTGATTTTCCAATCGTTTCCCTGCTTCACCAGCGACGCACTTTCCAGCCACTGCCTGTTGCGCTTTTGGCCGTTAACAACCACATCGGCTCTGTTATGATAGGCCACCCAGGCCGTGTTGCCCGATACATCGGTGCGGATAAAGTCCAGGTGGTTGACCCGGCTGAAAGCAACCTTTTTTAAGGGGGATACTTTATTGATCAGTGTATCTATCGTCCAGATGGCCCCATCTTCCAGCAGCAGAAAATCAGCGGTCACGTGGCGTCTCATCAATTGCTCATCCAGGGTTGCCAGGCCGTCGAATAGTCCGATTATGGCGGCATTCACCTTTTTTTGCTCATCGTTCTGCTGCGCCCGGGCACAAAAAGAAGAAAGGGAAAATCCCAAAAAAAGGAGGGCTAAAAAACGGTTTCTCATGGCTGCTGATCTGATTGTGTCAACGGGTGGTACGGCTGGAACTGACCATAAACTTACGTTAATAAAGGGTCAATAAAACACAGTGACCCGCGCTTGTGCATTACTGTGTCGGGATGCTCACGATCATCTTCACAGAACAGGATTTACTTCATAGCCGATTACCTTACTCAGTATCCGTATCAGAGCTTAACCAAATCACCTTTTGCTCAGGAAGGTGGTCCTGACCTAAAATAGCCTTGTATAAATCGGGACGGCGGGCCTGGCGATAGCGGTAGCCACCTGCCTGTTGCAATTTCTCTGGTGTACACACCCCCAACGCAATGTCATCGCCTAAGGCACGACATTCGGCGATGACATCCCCAAACGGGTCAATGATCATGGAACATCCATTCTTTAGCTGGTCATCATCCATACCAATGGGATTGGAAAATACCGCGTAAATACCATTATCGTAAGCCCGGGCGGGTAACCACTTCATCAACCAGGCACGTCCTTTCATGCCGTCAAACTCCAGGCGTAAGGACGTAGGGTCAGTCAGCCGATTTTCCCAAAGATGTGGATCAACAAAGCCAGCACCGGGACGGGTGGAAGGCGTTAACATCGTGACATGAGGCATGAAAATAATCTCAGCCCCTAACAAGGCCGTGGCCCGCACGTTTTCTACAATATTGTTATCGTAGCAAATTAAAATGCCGCATTTCCAGCCCAACAAGTCAAAGACCACATACTGATCACCGGGTAGTAGATGCGGATTAATGAACGGGTGTAGTTTGCGGTATTTAGCCAGTAAACCTGTTTTATCGACGCACACGTAGGCTTTGAAGAGTTGATTGTCATGGTCTTTCTCGAACAAGCCTGCCAGGATGACAATATCATGGGCCCGGGCAATTTGGATAAGTTGTTGAATACTGTCCCCCTCTGGGATGACTTCGGCTAAGTCCAGTAACGCTGGCTTTGATAAATGTCGGGCGAAGGTGTACCCCGTAATCGAGCACTCATGGAAGGCAATAACCTGCGCGCCCTGTTGAGCCGCCTTTGCCGCCAATCGACTAATCACTTGCAGATTGTGGGCTTTATCCCCACTGGCATTCTCAAACTGAGCCGTGGCAATGGTCAAATTATGCATAGGACTCTACACAAAAAAAGGTTTAAATAAATAGATGATGAACAAAGCTAAAGGGGACGGCTAATACGCCAATCCTACTTTATAGTCAACTCAGAAGTCGTTTTTGAGGGCACTCTACTCACCATGGATCAAGCCAGTCTACGGGTGTTTCCTTACTATTCTTCAGCAATTCCGTTGTCCCTTTCCAACCAGCAATTCGTCACTCATCATCCTATAGCTTTTGAAGGATGGTTGATAGTGGACTGGCCCCCAACAGCAGAAGTCATAGGAAACTCGACTAGTAATAGACTCTACGATAACAATCTGGAGTCGCCATCTTGGTTTGATTAAGTTTAAACTTCTGACAGATGCGGGTGGATGATGTGGATACACAATGAGGTCTTGGCCGAAACCCCGACTAAACGAGCTTTGTCGAGGTACTCACTAACCTGAGTGCTATGTGTCAAAACAGCCGTCTGTATCGCTTTGCCTCCCGTTAGGGTAACCCCTTACTGGCGTTGTCCATGCGCTACATTCCTAGACAGCCAATTTAATCTAAAGCACAATTTATAGGATTTTTTCAATCAAAAACCTATTCATAGCGGGGACAGGTATAGCGTGTTTTTAACTTTTCTAATATCTTTTAATTTCCTTCTCACACCGTTTTAATGTCCTGATGCTTCATTTGTGTAAAATCAACACAGTCACCAGCGATGCAACACCGGAATTTTCCGCCCAGCACGGGGCGGCCCGTGCCGGGCAACTCGATCTTGCTCTACTGCTTCGGGCTGGCATTGGCTCTTTCCCTCCTGTTCAATGGTTTTCTGCTGTATGAGCAGCGGGATAAACGTAGTGGTTACGAGTACGAATCAGGTAATTCAGTTAACCCCGTAGATATTCTGGTTTGGCAGGAGCAACTCTCCGACTGTAAGCGGGCCAATGAACAGAAAGACAGCCTGATTAACCGCCTGGCGAAGCTCCCTAATGCACCTCCCGATAAAAAAATTGCTATTCAGCGCATCATGCCAAAGTAATCCCTCCTTGCTGCACCAGTCAACACCTTTCATTAATCGAGACTACCGATGCTTACCATTAAAAAAAACAAGATAATGATAAAAAAAGCCCTCCTGCTATCACTCATGAGCGTAAGTGCCTTGGTATTCTTCACAGGCTGTTCTGAAAAAGAAGAAGAGAAGGAAGAGGAGATTGAGTTTTTAGTGACCAATCCACTTCGAAAAGATACGACGGTCACCCGCGATTATGTGTGTCAGGTTCACTCGATTCAGCACATCGAACTGCGGGCGCTGGAAAAGGGCTATCTGGAGAAAATTTTTGTTGACGAGGGTAAGATTGTTCATAAGGGACAATTGATGTTTAAGATTCTGCCGATCCAGTACCAGGCCGAACTACAGAAAGCCGAAGCCGAAGCCAATTTTGTTGAAGTCGAATTCAAAAATACCAAGGCACTGGCCGACAGTAATATCGTTTCCAAAAATGAACTCGCCCTTGCCAAAGCCAAACTGGATAAGGCCAAAGCCGAAGTATCGGTCGCCAAAATACACCTCGGCTTTACGGAGGTACGTGCCCCCTTCGATGGTATCATGGATAAATTTCAGGTACGACTGGGTAGCCTGATCAATGAGGGTGATCTGCTGACGACCATATCGGATAATAGTAAGATGTGGGTGTATTTCAACGTGCCGGAAGCCGAATACCTGAGTTACAAAGCCCATACCCAACAGGAAAACCTGAATAGGGTAAGCCTGTTGATGGCCAACCAGCAGTTGTTCCAGTACCCCGGTGTTGTGCAAACAATTGAGGCCGACTTCAACAACGAAACGGGCAATATCGCTTTCCGGGCCACTTTCCCCAACCCCAACGGGCTGTTACGGCACGGCGAAACCGGCACTATTCAGATGACGGTACCGCTCAAGAATGCCCTGATAATCCCCCAGAAAGCCACGTTCGAAGTGCTGGAAAAGAAGTACGTCTACGTAATCGACAAAGACAACAAGATTCGCTCTAGGGAAATCACGATAGCCTCGGAGATGCCGCACATTTTTGTCGTCAGCGCGGGGCTGGCGGCAACGGATAAAATTCTGCTGGAAGGCTTGCGGCAGGTAAAAGAGAACGAAAAAATAAAGTACACATTCGCGAAGCCTGACTCCGTTATCGCCAATCTTGGTTTGTATGCCGAGTAAGTAAACACCCTCAAATCGGATAAATATATGTTCACAAAATTCATACACAGGCCGGTATTTGCTATTGTAATCTCGATTATGATAGTCTTCGTCGGTGTGCTGGCTATCAAGCGGTTACCTATTTCCCAATTTCCTGATATTGCCCCTACAACGGTTAATATATTTATCGCTTATCCTGGCTCCAGTGCCGATGTACTGGTTAAATCCACGCTGATTACCCTGGAGCAGGCTATCAACGGGGTGCAGGATATGCGGTACATCGCTACCGACGCCACCAGTGCCGGTGAAGCCACCCTCCGGATTATTTTTGAGCCCGGGACCGACCCCAATGTCGCGGTAATCCGGGTAAAAACGAGGGTAGACCAGGTCATGCCACTGTTGCCCGAACTGGTACAGCGGGAAGGAGTTATCATTACGCCCATCCAGCCGAGTATGTTGATGTACGTCAACCTCTACTCCACGACCAAGAGCATGGACGAGAAATTCCTGTTCAACTACGCTACCGTGAAGATGATTCCGGAGATAAACCGCACTAAAGGGGTAGCCAGATCGCAGATACTGGGTAGCCGCCGGTACGCCATGCGCGTTTGGCTGAACCCCGACCGGATGCGGGCCTATAAAGTCTCGGTAGAAGACGTAAACAACGCCATAGGCGAGCAGAGTGTGGTCGGTCGTCCGGGCCGGTTAGGGCAAAGTTCCGGTATATCGGCTCAGTCGCTGGAGTATGTATTGACCTATAAAGGACGGTATAACAAGCCGGAAGAGTATGAAAACATCATTATTCGGGCCAATCCGCAGGGAGAAAGTATCCACCTGAGGGATATAGCCCGGGTAGAGTTGGGAAGCGAATTCTTCGATATTTATTCCAACCTGGATGGCCATCCGTCGGCGGCTATTGTATTGAAGCAGAACTACGGCACCAATGCCAGTGACGTAATTGAATCCGTAAAAGAGAAGCTGGAAGTGATGAAAGAATCCTTTCCTCCGGGAATGGACTATAAAATCAGCTACGACGTATCTAAGTTCCTGGACGCGTCCATTGAGCAGGTGATTGATACCCTACGCGATGCGTTCATCCTGGTTGCCCTGGTGGTATTCATCTTCCTGGGCGACTGGCGTTCTACCCTTATTCCAATTCTGGCCGTTCCGGTATCCTTGATAGGCGCATTTTTTGTCATTCAGTTCTTCGGCATTTCCATTAACCTGGTTACGCTCTTTGCCCTGGTGCTGGCCATTGGTATTGTGGTGGATGATGCCATTGTGGTGGTGGAGGCCGTACACGCCAAGATGGAGGAAGAGCCCGACCTGACGCCTTTCGTGGCCGTCAAAAAAGTACTTGGTGAAATTAGTGGCGCCATCATCGCCATTACGCTGGTCATGGTATCGGTATTCCTGCCCATATCGTTCATGTCGGGTCCGGTTGGTACGTTCTATCGGCAGTTCTCCATCACCATGGCCAGTGCCATTGTCATTTCGGCCCTGATCGCTCTGACGCTTACACCCGTGTTATGCGCCATGCTGTTGAAAAATCATACTGGCCATGAGCGGAAGAAAAACCTGCTAACCAAAGCACTCGATAAGTTTAACGGCGGGTTTGAAAATCTGACCGGCTGGTACGTAGGCCTGTTAAGATTAATCGTGAACCGACGGGTGGTTACGTTTGCTATATTACTGGCATTTGGTGCCGGCATTTTCTACGAAAGCACCATTCTGCCGTCTGGCTTTATCCCGAATGAAGACCAGAGTACTATTTATGGCATTATCCAAACGCCACCGGGTTCTACGCTGGAGAAAACCAACCAGGTAGCCCAACGCCTTCAGAAAATTTGTGAAAAAATTGAGGGGGTAGAAGGCGTATCATCGCTGGCGGGTTACGAGATTATGACCGAAGGCCGGGGTTCCAATGCCGGTACCTGTCTTATCAACCTGAAACCCTGGTCGGATCGGACACAAAACGTGAAAGAAATTATGGAAGAGCTGGAGGAGAAATCGAGGGGTCTTGGAGCCATTGTCGAATTCTTCGAGCCACCGGCCATCCCCGGATTTGGTACGTCGGGTGGTTTCTCGATGCGTCTGCTGGATAAAACAACGGAAACGGACTACCAGGAATTTGACAAAATTAACAAGAAGTTCATGGAGGATCTGGGCAAACGTAAAGAACTCTCCGGGCTGTTTACCTTTTTTGCCGCCACCTATCCGCAGTACGAACTGGAGATCGATAATAACCTGGCCATGCAGAAAGGTGTATCTATCGGAAAAGCGATGGATAACCTCAACATTATGATTGGTAGTACCTACGAGCAAGGCTTTATCAAGTTCAACCAGTTCTTTAAGGTGTACGTACAGGCCGACCCCAGCTTCAGAAGGCTCCCATCCGATCTGCTGAACCTTTTCGTGAAAAATGATGCGGGCGAAATGGTGCCTTACTCGGCGTTCATGCGGCTTAAAAAAGGGCAGGGGCCTAATGAAATTACCCGATTCAACCTCTATAATTCAGCCGCTATTCAGGGGCAGCCAGCTAAGGGTTATACTACTGCCGACGCCATTCAGGCCGTTCGGGAAGTAGCCGCCAAGACGTTGCCAAGAGATTACGACATCGCGTTTGAAGGCCTTTCCTACGACGAGTCTATCCGGGGAAATGAGTCGCTGTATGTATTCCTGATCGTGTTGGCCTTCGTCTACTTCGTGCTGGCAGCCCAGTACGAAAGCTTCATCATTCCGCTGGCCGTGGTGTTCTCCCTGCCGGTTGGCGTATTTGGTTCGTTTATGCTACTCAAGCTGATGGGGCTGGAAAACAACATCTATGCCCAGATCGGGCTTATCATGCTCATTGGTCTGTTGGGCAAAAACGCCGTACTGATCGTAGAGTTTGCCGTGCAGAAACGCCAGCAGGGAGCCACGATCCTGGACGCAGCCATTGAAGGAGCCAAGGTTCGTTTCCGGCCTATCCTGATGACCTCCTTCGCGTTTGTGGCCGGATTGATACCGTTGATTCGTGCCACGGGTGCCGGTGCTATCGGTAACCGTACCATTGGTGCTTCGGCCATGGGTGGTATGCTGTTCGGAACCATTTTTGGCGTCATCATCATCCCCGGACTATACTTCATATTTGGCAGTCTGGCCGATGGCCGGAGGATGATTAAGGATGAAGAAGACGGGTCACTGACCGAAGAGCTTGTTCATTCGCTAGACACTTTTCCCCAACCTGAAGAAGTTGCAACCCATGACTAATAAACAACTAACAAACTGGGCCGGAATCGCGCTTATCTCACTGCTCACTACCGCCTGTACTATTCCACGCATTGCGTTACGATCAGTAAATAAATCGATACCGGCGAGTTATAACGGCTCGCAGGACACGACCAATACGGGCCGGTTGGCCCTGCGGGACTACTTTAGGGACCCTTACCTGTACGCCCTGATTGATACGGCCCTGAACAATAATCAGGAGTTGAACATCACGACGCAGGAAATTCAGATTGCCACCAATGAGGTATTCGCCCGCGCTGGCGCCTACCGGCCAACAGTAAGTCTGGGGGGTGGAACTGGCGTCGAAAAAGTATCCCGGTACACCAGCAAGGGAGCGGCCGATGCGGTTACGGACATAAAACCCGGTATAGAAACGCCCGAAGTCCTGCCCAATTTCTACTTTGGTGCGTTTGCCAACTGGGAAGTCGATATCTGGCATAAGCTGCGCAACGCCCGAAAATCGGCGATAGCCAGTTACCTTGGCTCCATAGAAGGTCGGAATTTCATGGTAACAAACATCGTCGCCGAGATTGCCAACAACTATTACGAATTACTCTCGCTCGATACGCAATTGAGCATTATTCAGCGGAACCTGGTTATTCTTAATAATGCGTTGTCTATAACCCGGCAGGAGAAGGAAGCCGCCAAAGTAACCGAACTGGCCGTGCGCCGGTTTGAAGCTGAAGTGCTCAAAACACAGAGCCTGCAGTACGACATTCAGCAGAATATTGTTGAGAAAGAAAACCGGATTAATTTCCTGACAGGTCGCTTTCCACAGCACGTTGACCGAAACCCCCAGAATTTCAACGACCTGGTTCCCAATACAATGGCATCGGGCGTACCAATGCAACTGCTTGAAAACCGACCCGATATCCGGCAGGCCGAGCGGAATCTGGAAGCGGCTAACCTGGATGTTGGCGTGGCGCGGGCCAATTTCCTGCCCTCGCTGAACATCTCGGCATCGCTGGGAGTAATGGCCTACAACCCCCTGTATATTCTCAACCTGCCCCAGTCCTTAATGGCCTCGCTGCTGGGTGATTTGACTGGCCCGTTAATCAACAAAAACGCCATTACGGCCCTATACCGTTCGGCCAGTGCCAAACAGATACAGGCCGTTTACAGCTACCAGCGAACAGTACTGAATGCCTATATTGAGGTGGCTAATCAGTTGGCAAACATCAACAACCTACAGCAGAAATACACCACCAAAAGCAGCCAGGTGGATGCTCTCGTTCAGTCGACCAACATCTCGCTCAAACTGTTCACCTCGGCTCGTGCGGATTACATGGAGGTGCTGCTGACCCAGCGCGACGTGCTGGAAGCGCGGATGGAACTGGTAGAGACAAGAATGCGGCAATTGAACGCCACAGTGAATACCTACAGGGCACTGGGTGGCGGCTGGCGATAAGGCTATCGCTTATCTAACAAACCAGCCACCGGGCCGTGTCAACAATTGACACGGCCCGGTGGCTTTAAACCCCTTCTTTTCTCGTCTGAAAAAACTGTGTCAGGGCCTCTCCTACCCGCCAAACGTCCTCAAAGCTATTGTACAGGGGCGCGGGGGCCAGCCGAATGCAGTCGGGTTCGCGCCAGTCGCCAATAATACCCTGAGCCGTCAGATGTTGAAACAGTACTTTCCCGTCTTTACGTACCAGCAATGAAAGCTGGCTACCCCGCTGGTTCGGGTCATCGGGCGTCAATAGCTGAATGTCGGTGAAGGGGGCCAGGATATGGGCCAGAAAACCCGTTAGCCGCTGACTTTTCTGCCGGAGGGCGGTCATACCGGCTTCAGCGGTGATACGGAGCGAGGTCCGGTGCAGGGCCAGGGCCAGAATGTTGGGCGTACTTACCTGCCAGCCGTCGGCACCGGACGCGGGCACAAAACCGGGCGTCATGGCAAAGCGTTCGTCTTCCCGGTATCCCCACCAGCCCGCCAGCCGCGGCAAATTTTTATCGTGATGTTTTTCGTGAACGAACACCCCCGACACGGCACCGGGACCACCATTGAGGTATTTATACGAGCACCACGTGGCAAAATCGACCCCCCAGTCGTGCAGTTGCAGGGGTACGTTACCGATGGCGTGCGCCAGATCGAAGCCAACGGGTATGTCCCATTGGGAACGGCCGTTTCCACGACGGCAGTGTTGCCTGACCGTTTCGGTAATAGCCGCCATGTTGTACAACTGACCCGTGTAATAGTTCAGGCCACTCATCCAGACCAGCGCCAGTTCATCGGCGTGTTCGGCCAGCGCGTGCTGAATGTCGGTCACGTGAATGAGCCGGTCGTTGGGGCGGGGTGCTATTTCAATGATCGTGTCGGCGGGGTTCAGGCCACGGTGTTTGACGTGGGTTTCCAGCGCGTACTGATCCGATGGAAAATCGCCTTTGATGGTTAGAATTTTGTATCTCTTTTCGGTAGGACGATAGAACGAAGCAAGCAGCAGGTGCAAGTTAACGGTCAGCGCATTCATGGGGCACACCTCCGATGGCTCCGCCCCTACAATCTGGGCCAGGTCGGCCTTACAGCTTTCGTGGTAACTCAACCAGGGCTGTTCTGTTGCTTCTGCCTGATGAAACCACCCCTCTACGCCCAGATTCTGCCAGGTATCCAGTTCCCGCTCCAGAGCCTCCCGTGCCGTTTTAGGCTGTAGTCCCAGCGAATTTCCACATAGATAAATGAGTGATTTACCAGCCTGTCGGGGACTATGAAACCGCTCACGAAAGGACCTCAAGGGGTCATTGGCATCGAGTTGACGGGCAAAGTCCAGCGAGTTTTCGTACATCATAGTGGTAAATGTAACGGTTCCTTTTGCTATTAACGGGTCTTTGCCTAATTCTAGAAAAACTATATACCTAGATACTGGTTAGGTCGAATAAATAGATAGCTCAATGTTTATGAAAAAATTTAACCTACTCCTTCGTTTCGGCACACTTGCCGCCATTACAGGTTTAATTGCCGCTACATTTTCCTGTCAGGATCACCGGATTCCATTACCGGGGCAGGTCATTCAGTCAACCGGCCCCAAGCCCGACTGGGGGCCAACCATTACCCCACAGATGCTGGCCGTCATTGAGGAATTGGGTCGGCTGGCGCCCGCTCCCCTCGAAAGTCTGACACCAGCCCAGGCCCGTTCCCGGCCATCGTTCAAGGATGCGGTTACTTCATTGCTCGACAAGAACAATATTGCTCCACCGGTGGCTAATGTCACCATTAGTGAACGGATGATTCCGGGCTACGGTGGCGTACCACTCCGGGCTAAAATCTACACGCCAAACGGCGTTACCGGTCCGCTGCCCGTTATCGTGTATTTCCACGGGGGTGGCTGGGTTATTGCCAATGCGGATGTGTACGAATACTCCACCCTGGCCCTGGCGCAGGGAACCGGTGCCGTGGTCGTTTCGGTCGATTACCGGCTGGCTCCCGAAAATAAGTTTCCAACGGCGCACCAGGATGCCTTTGCTGCGTATAAATGGGTTAAGATGAATGCAGGCTTACTCAACGGAAATTCGGCGAAAGTAGCCGTAGCGGGCGAAAGTGCCGGGGGTAATATGGCCATTACGGTAAGTATGATGGCCCGCGACAGCAGTGTAAGCTTACCAGTTCATATTTTGTCGGTGTTCCCGGTAGCAGACAATAACCTTCACACGTACTCGTACGACCTGTATGCCAATGCCAGGCCGCTGAGTCGGCCGGCAGTGCAATGGTTCGTGGATAAGTATTTCAATACGCCTGCCGATGGCGACAGCCCGCTGATTTCGCTGGTTGACGCGGCTAACCTGAGAGGCCTGCCCCCTACCACCATTATAGGGGCTGAAATAGACCCGCTGCAAACGGAAGGAATGCTGCTTCGGGACAAGCTTCAGTCGGTGGGGGTACCGGTTACGTACCAACTGTACCGGGGGATTACCCATGAGTTTTTCGGCATGTACGCAATCCTTCCCGAAGCCCAGCAGGCGCAGGCGCTGGCCGCTACTCAGTTGATCAACGCATTCAGGTAAAGCAGGTTTCTACTTGCCAATGACAAAACCGCCCGGTATCAACCTGATACCGGGCGGTTTTGTCATTGGCCTGTTTCCAGGGTATTTTAGCTTCTTTACTATAAAAGCAACTCCAATACGTTACTGGTGGTTCATAGTGCTGGTTTTCTTACAGCAACTGGGTAGTTTATTATACCCCACCTCGTCGGCAGGCACTTCTTCCGCATCGTAGCCAACTTTACTGATGTTCGCCTTCAATCTGGCAACGTCCGTTTTAGCCGGGTTGTATTTAATGGTTACAATCTTCGTTTTCACATCCAGACTGGACTCCTTTACCCCCTTCTCAAAGGCTAGATTCCGCTCGATGCGGGCTTTGCACATACCGCAGATGGCGGATGTTTTGATTTTCACCTCCTTGTCTTTATCGTCGCGCAGGGAAGCCGTGGCAAACACGTTTCCTAACAATATAAGGGAGGTCAGGGTGGTCAAAAACAGGTTACGTATCATAGTGGTCAATGGTTTACGATGCTTAAATAACGGTAATTAACGTGAATTGGTGCCCCATGAATGGGACTTTTAGTGACGCATGCCTTTCATACCGCCCATACCGCTATGCCCTGAATGATTCATACTACGCATGGTCATCAGGCTCGGCGACAGGCGCAGATAAATTTCACCGGAAAGGGGCATGCTCCCATAAATTGGCTGCAGGGCTTTGGCTGGTATGGCACCCGTAAGCTGAGCACCAAGCACAAAATCAGTGTTGTAGACCTGTGCCAGCCGGTGGTTGATACCCAGCGTCAGGCTGTTGATGGTCAGTTCGGAGGATCCGTTATACGGAAAACCACTGTCAGACGGCGTCAGGGCCAGTTCTTCCGCCGATTTTGTTATGTTCTCGATCCGGCCGTATACGGCAGTCCGGTTCATCTGCCAGCTACTTTCGGCCAGGAACGAGTTGTCGCCTTCTCCATGGTGGCTGTTGCGCCCCCACACGAACGCCGATGTAATGTAGCTGTTCGGTCCCAGTCCTTTGCTGTGCAAAACAGATGCCGTAGTGCGGGTTACGTCTTCTTCGGGATGCAGGTCTTCGGGGCTATGAATGAATCCCTGCGAGAACTGCAGCGCCAGCGACGGCGATGGATTCACCGACAGGCGGTACGAATAGCTGTCGAACGTGGGTTTATCGAAGTTATACCGGTTTTCGTTGGGTTCCCGACCGGTAAAACTGGATGCTTCCACCTTCGCCCATTTGTAGCGGAATCCGGCCGTAGCTACGCCAAACAAAATGTGGGTAGCATCCTGCCAGTGATGACTCAACGGTGCATCGGGATTATTGAACGTCGAAATCCGGTGCATAAACGCCGGTGGCCCCATGGCCGGTTCGCCGGGGTAACCGACGTACCCGTACAGGTCAATGTCTTTGCTGAAGGCGTGGCTGTAACTAACCGACAATTCCGAGAACAAATCATGCGGGTGCTGTTTGTCAATCAACGGCTGCCCTTTATAGCTTTCGCCGGTCTGGAACAGGAGCGGATAGCCGCCCGGACTAACGGTGAGCGCGTCGAGGGAAATCATGGCCCGTACCTGGAAAAGTCCGCGTTGCCCTACTTTGCGCTGGGCCATACCCATAAACCAGTTGGGCACGCCAAACTGCTGTCCCCTCCCCCGCTTGTCGGTATTGTTAACGTTCTGGCTGGTATAGCGCAGGTAAATGGCGTAGTGCAGCATATAGCTCCACTTATTGTTTGATGGCTGACTCATGTAGGCGTACATGGGCGTATTGTCCGGGTGCCAGGACGTACCGGAGCCATTGCGGTTCATGGACAAATTCCGCGACAGCGAGTGGGTCATGCCGCCCATAGCGGGGTCCATCGTCAGGCCGTAGTTGGGCATGGCCATCGAGCTACCGGATGCGCTATCCATGACAATACCCTGATGTGTTTCGCTCGTGTTACTATGCCTGGAATTATTCATCGGCCGGGCCGAATCAGCCATGGCTTTCCCTTTCGCTGGCATGGACATGCCTTCATGATGTTGGTGCTGACCAACCGCCACTACAGTCATTAAACTCAGTGGCAGCAGTAAAAGACTTTTTTTCATACCGTTGTTGCGTGAGTAATCAGCCAATTATCCGGGCGCGGATGGTGCCCTCCTGTTCCCACAAACACAGCACCCGATTGTTGGGTAACCGGGTTAACTTAGGATAACCTCCGGGAGCCACGGCGGCTGGATTTGGCTGGTCGGGGGTGATGGTCCAGATTTGACCTCCCCGTTGAAACACGATGTAATTGCCTTTGGGCGTTGTAATAATTTTTGCGTTTTTGCCCGTTGTCAGCTCGGTTTCCGGCTGACCGGGTCGAGCCGTGAACAGCGTATCGGCCCGTCGCCAGACCGTTGATACAGACCCATTCGGTGTCATGAACAGCCCCCCACCATCCATAGGGCAGGCCTTTAGTTTCCAGGTGCCGTCACCCAGTTTACGGGCTTTACCGAATGTTTTACCGCCATCCATCGATTCGATCAGGTACATATCCCGCGACCCGTTCAGGGAGTTGCGGAACATAACTGCCACGTGCTCCCCCTGACTCACCTCCGAAAGCTGGCAACACTCGCAAACGGTGCCATCCGGAGAGTTGTACACTATCCGGTTCGCTGACCAGGTTCGCCCGCCATCAGTCGAATGAGCGCCAACTATCTTATTGCGTTTAGTATCCCGAAGGTCGAGCCAGGCTGCGTTATAGGTGTTGCCCGGTCCGGCCGTCAGGGTCACGAATCCCTCTTTGGCTACATCGGGCAAATCGGTAACGCGCACCCGTGGCAGCCACTTTCCGGTGGTCCGACTCTGCGAATAGGCCCATACATTTCCCGCTTTGTCGATAGCCGTAATCACCACCGATGTGGCAGTAGCCGCAATTTGCGGGCCGCGTGAGGCCCCCAGGTGTAATCCTGGTACGCTATCGACCAGCACGGGTTCGCTGTACGTTTCGCCATCATGCGATGTGGCATAGAAGATGAGTCCACCCCGGCCATAAACAACATGAACAACCCCAGCAGGATCAGTTGTTACGGCCGGGTGGATGCCAGCGCCAATCGGCTTTCCTTCCTCAGCCGGGGAATGAATCAGCGATAGTAGAAAAACAAACAGGGTAAGTAAATACGTCATCGTTGTACATTAGTAACCTGTCTTTTAGGCAGGAATGGCGGCTTTATGGTGCTGGTTAGCCCGCCATCTGGCGACACTCTGCCGCACACTTACGGCAGGCTTCGGCGCAGGCTTTGCAGTGGGCACTATGGTCAGCGTGTTTTTCGCACTCGGCGGCACAGGCTTCGCAAGCTTCTGCGCAAACGGTCATGAAGGAAGCCATCGACTGTGATCCACGCACCGTTAGCCGGGCGCATAGGGTACAGATGTCGGCACAATCGCGGCACAGTTTGATGCAGGCCGTCATATCGTGGCCCTTTCCATCTTTGTCGCCCATCTCCAGGCAGGCTGTTACACAGGCTTCGCAGGCTTGAGCACAGTCGAAACAGGTATCGACATGCTTATTCGTCATCGTGGTTTCCATAGTAGTCGTTAAGTTGCGTGTTATTTCCCGTTTTGGATCTACTAGAATAACACCTGAAACGACGCAGGGTTTTTATATAATTCAGGTTGATGTTTACAAATCGGCTTCTTCTGCTTGGGACTTGCCCAGCAGTTCATCGAGGCTTCGTTCCAGATCCGGAATAGAAATAAAAATATCTTCCTCCAATGCCTTCTTTCTATTGCTTACCGTCAGTACATGGTGGTAGGCCGAATAAGTCATGTTCATGATCCGGGATAAATACCGAAAATGGTCGACGATCATGGCAGGTGCGAAGAGTTCGACAAGATGTGTACCCGGCTCACACCAGATAATGTTGGTGAAGGAGGCACCGTGTGGCCCCAAGATGAAGGACGCATTTTTATAAATAGCCACCTGTTCAGCAACGGAACGGGGCTTATCCTCAATGATAGTAAAGTCATACTTTTTGAGCAGTTCAACCAGCGACGCTTCGTTGATGACCCGCCTGCGCCCGGCACGGCTCACGTAAATACGGCTCTTTACTGATGGAGGAACCCGTATTTGTTTCTCTACCTGCTTTTTTAAAGCCCTGATATCGGCCGGGTGCGGGTAGAACCAATGCCCGCTATTACCCAGAATGCACTGCTTAAACCGAACATCATAGGTACGACTATCAAAAACGTGGTTGGGTGCAATGCCAATCAGTGCCAGCAACTCCTGCTCATAGGCCGTCTGGAAGAAGGGGTAGGAAACGACCGCTTCGGCAAAAACTTCGGGCAGCAGTGCCTCCTTCATCCGGCATAATTTGGCCGCTACCAGCATTACAAAATCATAATACCCACCAAATATTATTCCATCGGAAAAATGACTCCACGGAGCCAGCAGGGTATCATATGTAACTACGGTCCGTTTGTTGCTACCGAGAAAATTCTTTACCAGATGGTACGTCTGGAAGTCAGTACACAAAATTTTACCATTCGTTTGTATACCACCATACGGTAACTGAGTGGTTTGGGCCGTAGTATCATCAAACTGCCAGACGAAGGCGGGGTGCGTAATGGCATCCGTCCGGTTAAAGATGAGCCTGTCCCCGCCCGATTGATTGGGCACGTCGGGCAGCACGATACGAGTCTGCGAGTTATTATCGATCTGAAAATTGTTCAGGTAGACAACGGTTTCTTCCTTCGTCAATAAATCAAGGCGAAACGCCTTCAGGAGCAATCCAGTCAATTTTCCCAACAGGCGTTTAATAGGGTTCGCCATATAAGTCTGCTACGCGTGGAATAGGGAGTAAACATATCACAAAGAGTTGACCCGGTTATCAATTAATTCATTCCGGCAGGTTAAATCGTATCCAGGCTACGCCGTCCTACCCGATTGTCTTTCCTGAATTGGCTGGGCGTTTGCCCCATCACCTGCCGAAACTGGGTAGACAGGTGCTGAACACTGCTGTAACTCAACCGCCAGGCAATTTCACTCAGGGTCAATTCATTATACCGGAGCCACTCTTTTACTTTCTCTATTTTTAACGCAATGATATACTTTTCCAGTGTCTGTCCTTCGCTGGTTGAAAACAAATGGCTCAGGTGCGAGTATTCGTACCCTACTTTCCGTTCCAGAAAAGCGGAGTAATTCTCGGCAGGCAGCCGCTCTCCTTTCAGGTGCTGGATTTCATTGATAAGAATTACTTTCATCTGCTCCACCACCACCTGCTTTCTGTCGTCGATTAAATCAAAGCCATCTTTTTGCAGCGTTAGCCGCACTTCGTCCAGGGTTAGTCCGGCAGGCAGTGAATCAATAATCACCGCGCCCAGCTCAACGTCGAGAACAACAATAGCCAGCTTTTCCAGCTCCTCGCGCACCACCCGCTTGCAGCGGTCGCACACCATATTTCGAATCGTGAGTGTCATTAGCGCTGGGGTTTAAAACGAACACCTACGTACACCATTCGACCCGTAATTGGCCCCCAGACCCGGGAACCAGCATCAAATTGGGTGCCAAAAGGGTCCTCTGCCGAAACGATTGGATTTAACTGGCGGAAGCCCGTCAGATTTTCGCCCCCCAGATATACCTCTAGGCCGCTGAGAAATGCCCGGCTGATTTGAGCATTAAGGTTGTAAAATCCAGGAGCCATATCAACGGGCATGTTCTGGTAACCGGTATGCACGTAGCCTTCGCGCAGGTAGGGAATCCGGCGGGGGCCGTTCCATTGCAGCGTAGCATCGAACTTCCATTTATCGTAGGGTAGCGCGTAGCCCGCATTGAGCAGTACGCGGTCCCGGCTCACCATCATTTTTGGTAAGAGCCGTTCCTCGCCGAAGAGCCCCCCCATCGTTTGCTGCACATCGAAAAGCCGATAGGCCGCTTTTACTTCCAGGCGTTTGGCCGGTTGCACGTTCAGTTCGGCCTGGAAACTATTGGCAAACGAACGGCCTCTTCTGCCCGACTCAGCCAGGTTGTAAAAATACAGTTCGCCGGGGTGTTCGAGATCCACAATGAGCTGGTTCTGAAAAGTGGTTCGGTGGTAGTCCAGCACCAGGGACGCTTTCTTACCCAGCAAAGTGAAATCATTCGTGAGGCTTAGCCCATAATTCCACGACGATTCGAACTGCAATGGCTGATTGAGCAAGACGGTCCTTGCACTGACGAAGTAGCCAAAGTTTTCAGCAAATGGATTTGCCGTCCGGAAACCCCGTCCGGCCGAAGCCCGCAGCGTAACGTTGTTGCTCACCGTATATTTGAGGTGGGCCCGAGGTGTCCACTGCGCCCCGAACAGATTATGATAATCGAACCGGCCACCCAGTACTAGGGTCAGTTTTTCGGGGTACGTATACGTGTACTCTAAAAACGCCCCCGGTACGGATTCCGTACGGGCCGTATTGATAGCCCGAAACTGTTCCCTGTAATCGTCCAGCAAGTAGCTAAGGCCGGCCTTAAACGCGTTATTCGTGGTACCGATTATGCTCTGGTAAATCAGGTTGGCATAGAACGTCTGCTGCAGGCCGTTGTAGGGAGAGAATCCAAAGCGCCCCGTTTGCTCGTGGTGTACGCCGTTCAGGATCAGGCCCAACCCCTTGTAGGGTTTATCGGGGTACAGTTTTGCTGTTTTGGAGAACACCTCCAGCCGTTTGGTGCTGTTCAGAAAACGATACCGGGAAGCACCAAACCGCGACAGCTGCCCGCCATCCCGGTCTTCGTACAACGCCTTCACGCCAAACTGCGCCATGAACCGTTCCCCACTGTATTTGTACCGGTTCACTGCGTTCACCTGGGTATAGAGCGGTAAATCGCGGAAACCATCCTTATTCTGGTCAAGTTCGGTACGCAGCGTACTGGCATGCCCCAGCACGCCCATACTCCACTTCTTACTCAGCGGCTGCGACCAGTTGACATTGCCTTCCAGCCGACCAAAGCTGTTGACATAGCCATTCAGAAAGAGTTTGTTTTCATCGTCGGGCTTCTGCAACTCAACATTCATTTGCCCGCTCATGGACTCGTAGCCGTTCACCACCGACCCGGCCCCCTTCCCCACATCGATACCCGTAATCCAGGTGCCGGGGATGTAGTTAAGCCCGAAGGTAGTAGCCAGCCCGCGCACGGTTGGGATATTCTCAACGTTGGTCTGTACATACTGCCCGCCCAATCCCAGGAACTGAATCTGTTTCGACCCCGTAACGGCATCACTATACGACACGCTTACAGACGCATTGGTCTCAAAACTTTCCGACAGATTACAGCAGGCCGCCTTGGCCAGAGTACGCTGGTTGATAAATTCCGTCTGGATGGTACTCATTCGGTCTACCTGACCCGGTGCCCCAGAAACGGTCACTTCCTGTAATGTCTGTTCGCTATGAAGCGTCAGTATTAATTCAGTTGATGGGGTATCGACCGTTATTGTATCGGGTTTATACCCTACATAACTGGCAATCAGTTTAGTATAACCAGACAAAATGGCTAGCTGAAACTGGCCATCAGCGTCGGTGACGGTTCCAACGGTAGAGCCGAGCCACTGGACCGTTGCTCCAACGAGGGGTACACGCTTGCCATTGGTTAGTTCGCCCATGGTTCCCCGAACCAGGACTTGGGCATTCGTATTTATAGTTGAGTCGGTCTGCGCCAGAACAGCCGAAGAGACCCCGCTGAGTAGCAGGATAGTAATGATTGAAAGAAAACGCATGCGTTCGTTGATTATAGATAAAATGCTAAAAATCAGCGTCGTACAGGACGCTGAGCAGTCATATCAATCAACAAAGTCAAATAAGCAGGCGCTGAATAAGCGTCAGGATAGTCCGCCCGGAGGGTGAGGGCGGAGGGGAGAAAACGGAAACCGACGCCGAATCCCGGGCAAAAACCCAGTCTACAAGCCAGGTAAAGACCGTCACAATACCCGTCAGTACAGATTCGGTAAGGACCTTGACCAGTTGGGCAACAAACTGACTCAGCGACGAAGAGACATCAATGTTCTCGTAATGCTGTCCATCCACGCAACACTCCGCCTTTTTAACGATAGTCTGGTTATCGGCAGCAGGCTGGTTATCCAACGCACAACCGGGCTGTGTTTTGTGCTCGGTAAAAGCGACAACCATCGTTTTTTTCTTGCCACGCATCTGGCACGAATGTTCCAGTAACCCGAAGCCAGTACTGCTCAGCAGTATGACACAGGCCATCATCAGGTTAAGAAACTGGAACAGAATGCGCTTCATAATGGGTCAAATATCTGCATTCAACGGGTTCAACGCAACTTTTAAGGGTTGAAAATGGGAGATTTCGTAAAATACAGCCGTTCTTTTAGGGAACGGCTGTAGGCTGAGGGGGTCAGGCAACTTCCGCTTCCGGTTCTGCCGACACCAGTTCACTAAGGGGCCGCAGGTTGCGCTTCTCTTCTCCGTTGTACGGAAAAATATCCAGAATTTTAGTGAGGTTCACATCTGTGATTTCAAACGGATCGAGGGCCGTTTTCAAGCTCACCTCAATCTGTTCATAAGCCTGTTTAGGGCTGTGGGCATTGACCAGCATCAGGCTGGGCGTTTTTTTCTGCTTGCCGGTTTTTTCATCTTCGGTAATAAACATGGCCTTCACCTTGTACCAGATGTCGCCCCCGTCGTCGGTATGAAAAACATCGGCCAGTTTCATCCGCGAAATATCCGTGATCTCGAAATCCGGGGTGTTGGCCGCAATCTCCTGATACAGCCGGGTTTCGGCATCAGTGTAGCTGACAGCGTCCACCAGATACGCTTCGGTGACCGTTTTCTGCTTGATAAATTCTTCGTTTCGGGTTCCGACGGTGGCCTCGTCGATGGGTTGTTGATAGCGGATTTTTCCGAGAAACCAGTTTGGCATTTTAACGTGTTTTAGTCCGTAAATAGAACAGTTTTGAGTGGGTAAAAGTGCGAAAATTAATGATGAATTATGAATGATTAATTATGGCTTTACAAGCTATCCGCTCATCATTTATCATTCATAATTCATCATTAAGATCACTCTTTCTTACTCTCTTTATTTGCCTGTTTGATGGTTTTTCCAATTTCGTCCCACTGTTCATTCGTTACTTTTTCGAGGTGGCTGAACTCGCCAGCCATCAGGACCTCACCCCCGTCGATGGTGATGCTTTCGCCGGTGATGTACCCGGAGTAATCGGAGAGCAGGAAAGCGGCCAGGTTGGCCAGTTCGCCGTGTTCACCTACCCGGTGCAGGGGAATACGACTGGTGGGGTCCATCAGGCTCGCCAGGGGTTCGGGAAAGAGCCGGTCCCACGCACCTTTGGTCGGGAAGGGGCCGGGTGCAATGGCGTTGAGCCGGATGCCGTATTTGCCCCACTCGGCCGCCAGCGATTTGGTCATGATGAGGGCCCCGCCTTTGGCTACCGCCGAAGGAACCACGTAGCCGGACCCGGTGGTAGCGTAGGTGGTCGAGATGTTCAGTACGGTGCCTGGAATTTTGTTTTCGATCCAGTATTTTCCGACGGCCAGCGTAAAGTAGTACGTTCCCCGCAGCACAATGTCCACAATGGTATCGAAGGCTTTGTACGACAGCCGCTCGGTGGGGCTGATGAAGTTACCGGCGGAGTTATTGAGGAGTCCGTCGATACGGCCAAACTGCTCAATCGTCTTTGCCATCACGTTTTCAATCTCCAGCGGGTTACGCACATCGCAGGGCACCGCCAGCACACTACCCGATGCGTCGTTCTGCGAACTGTCTCCCCCCAAAACGCTGGCCCCCAAAACGTTGGACCGTCCTATTTCGGCCATCAGTTCTTTGGCCGTTTCGTCAATCACGTGCTGCCGACGGCTGCAAATGGTTACGTTGGCACCCAGCTGGAGCAGGTACCGGCTAATGGATTTGCCGAGGCCCGTGCCCCCCCCGGTTACAATAATGGTTTTCCCCTTGAGCGCGTCATCGCGCAGCATTCCAGTTGTCATCATGTTTCAAGTGTGAAAGAGTGAAAGAGCGAAAGAGTGAAAGAGTGAAAGGGTGATTGACGCAAATACCACTTGTGCGCGTCAGCCATTCACTCTTTCGCTCTTTAACCCTTTCACTCATTGAATTAATAGCCCCGGTTTGATTTTTTGTTGAAAGCTGCTTTTCGTTTTTCCAGCGTAGCCTGCATTACCTCGGAGAAGTCGTCGGATTGCAGCTGACTTGCGTTCCAGACCGCTACGTATTGCAAACCATCCTCGATGGATTTATTCAGCCCGTAATTGAGTACCCGTTTGGCACCCTGCACCGCCGACGCTGAATTACTGGCAATCTGATGAGCCAGCGTATCGGCCGCTTCGAACAGCAGCTCGGGGGTATCGTACACGTGGTTAACCAGCCCGATGCGTTCGGCGAAAGCAGCGTCATAGTCAGCACCGGTAAAGGCCATTTCGCGGGTAAATCCCTGCCCGATGATGTGGGGCAGAAACTGGAGCCCGCCAATATCGGGTGTGATGGCCAGCTTGGCTTCGCGCAGGCTGAACCGGGCCTCGCGGGAGCAAAGCCGGATGTCGGCTGCGGCTATCATGTTCACTCCCCCACCAATGCACCAGCCATGTACGGCTGCAATGACCGGTTTGGGCGACTCATGCATTTTCTGAAAGCCGGACTGCATCTGCCGGATTTGCGCCATCAGGGCCACCCGCTGTTCGGCCTGAACGGTACCGGTAGTCATTTTCCCCAGGTGGGGCATCATTTGAGGCAGGTTGAGACCATAACTAAAATGGTCGCCACTACCCCGAAAAACCAGGCATCGAATGTGCGACAGTTTGTTGATTTCGTCCATCGCTACGGGCAGTTCGTCCCAGAACTCCGACCCCATGGCATTACCTTTACCCGGCCCCAGCAATGAAACCGTCATGACGCCATCCTTCTCCGATAGGGCTAATGATTGATACGTTTGTTCCATTTTCCTTTCCTGTGGTATGCGTGCATACAGTTTTGTAAAGGTAACGGAATAACCAATTCTGAAGCAAGTGAGGATGGAGAAGCAGAAGCCTCAACGGCTTTCGTTCAGTGTAGTAAACCTGCCGGAGCCGGTTGGACGGAAAGACAGACTGAGTCACCCGTTTTATTCAGCGACAAAACAAAGACAGGCGAGACTATATGCCTCGCCTGTGGAAATGATAAAGAAATTACCCCTTGTATTATCGTGCCGTTGCCATGAGGGGATACTGGTCAAAAATGGACCGGACAATCCCTTTGAAGTAATTGTTTTTGAAATTCTGGTTGCGCATCATCTTGGACGCGTACCCCTTCCAGATTACCTGATAGGACTCAGCATCGATGAGTGAAATCATCAGGGTACCCTCATCCAGGTTATAGTCAATGCGCTTGTAAGTGGCTTCATCATCTTCACGCACTACCCAATCCTTAATGACAGGCTGCTGATAGCCGCGGAATCGAAGGTCGGAACGGAAGATATTATAGGAAATCAGCAGGTTTGGGCTGCGGTTACTGACCCGGTAACCCCGTGCTTCCATCTGATGCCGGATGGCATCCTGAATATCGGAGCATAGTAACGTGGAATCAACAAATTCACATTCCAGAAAATTAAAAGACTCATAGTTTTTGAAATGGCCTTCGTAGCTATAATCATGCTCCACGAATAATTTGCTCGATGAGCAACCCGCCATAGCAACAACGGCCAGCATACACAATACTCCGATGCACTTTTTCATACTCACGATTGTAAAGAGTTTTTCAATAGATAAATTATGGTTGATAAATACACACTAAGCAACTTGGTTTCAACTCAAATATAATTGTAAATGTTTGGCAAGCAATGCTCTATTGCCAAATAATCTTTTATTTGTTTAGCCCCCGGTAAAACTCCAGTCCTCTGCGCATCTCGGCGGCAGATACCGGTATATCGAATGCGCAACTCCCGATGCCGTCGGGCAGCGACATGCGAATTTCCCGCCCCCGATTCTTCTTATCCTGTAAGGTAAGTGCCAGTATCGGCTCCGTATCCGCTTCCGTTATTCGTGCATTTCCATATACGGCAAACAGGTACTCTTCGATTTCTGTCAGCAGTGTTTCGTCAATCATCTTTTTGTGGCAGGCGATGTACGATTCGGCCAGCATCCCTACCGCAATGGCTTCGCCGTGCAGAAGCCGCTTTCGGGGCTGGGTCAGGAAATACGTTTCAACGGCGTGCCCGATGGTATGGCCGAAATTCAGAATCTTGCGAATTCCCCGTTCGGTCGGGTCCTGCTCCACTATCCGCTCTTTTATGGCTACAGAATGAGCTACCAGCGCAGACCAGTTCTGCTCATCGAGGTCGCGCCGACGAATTTGATTCCACATAGTACCGTCTGCAATGAGGCAGTGTTTTATCACTTCGGCAAACCCCGACCGTAGTTCGCGCTCCGGTAAGGTCTCCAGCAGGGTTGGATCAATCAAAACGGCGTTCGGCTGTTTGAATACACCAATGTGATTTTTGAATCCGTTGAAGTCAATGCCCAGCTTCCCCCCTACGCTGGCATCCACCTGCGCGAGCAAAGTGGTGGGCAGCTGGACAAAATCAATACCCCGCTTATAGGTGGCGGCACAAAATCCACCCATATCCCCGATAACGCCCCCGCCCAGGTTCAGCACCAGCGCGTGCCGATCGAAGTTGGCCCGGGTAAACGCATCCCAGATCAGTTCGCAGGTGGCGATGTGCTTTTGTTCCTCCCCGGCTTTGATTCTGATCAGCGTATGCTTCGGTAGCATTTCTTTCACACTGGGATAACAGAAACGGAAGGTATGGTTGTCGACGATGACGGCGATGGCCGAAAAATCGTGCGTATTCAGAAAAGCGGGCAGGCTTTCGGCCAGGGGGGCGATGGTTACAGTTGACATGCTGTAAAAGTACAGCAGCCTGTTCAGTGTAGAAAGTCGAATTCGTACCTATTTTTGAACTTTCCTTCGCCTTCCATTCAGTTGCCCCTATGAACGTTCGCTACCGTGTTCTGTCCGGTTTATTCCTGCTCTCCACCATCACCTACCTCGACCGCGTTTGTATGAACGTAGTCAGTAAATACGTCAAGGCAGATTTACACCTCGACAATCAGGAATTTGGCTGGATTCTGGGTGCTTTCTCCCTGGCGTACGCGCTGTTCGAAATTCCTACCGGTTCGCTGGGTGATTCCCTTGGCCCCCGGCGCGTACTGACGCGGGTGGTGTTCTGGTGGTCGGGGTTTACGGCCCTTACCGGTACGGCGTTCAGTTTTACGTACCTCCTTGTTGTGCGGTTTTTATTTGGCGCGGGCGAAGCAGGTGCATACCCCAATGCGTCCATTGTGATTGCCCGCTGGTTTCCGGCGGTAGAAACGGGCCGGGCGCAGTCGGTCATCTGGGCCGCTGGCCGATTGGGGGGTGCGCTTACGCCCCTGCTGGTCATTCCGCTGGTACACTGGGCGGGCTGGCGCTGGGCTTTTGGTTTACTGGGGATACTGGGCGTGATGTGGGCGATTGGCTGGTACGCCTGGTTTCGGGACGAACCCGCCGAGATGCCCGGCATCACCGCAGCCGAAGTAGCGGAAATTGAAGCCGGTCGGCACATTAAAAAAACCGACCACCGCATTCCCTGGACAACCATCATCCGCAACCCCGATTTGTGGGCGTTGATGCTCATGTGCCACCTGTTTTTTTACGGGTCGTATTTCTTCACTAACTGGTCGTCGGTATATTTTCAGGAAGGGCGCGGGCTGAGTGAAGACGAAACAAAGAATTTCATCTCCCTCTCCTATTTCCTGGGGGCTATTGGCTGTTTGATAGGCGGTGGGTTGAGCGATGTACTGACCAAACGCTACGGGCTGAAAATCGGGCGCCGGGCGGTAGGCGTGACAGGGTTGGGTTTGTCGAGTCTCTTTTTCCTGCTGGCCGGACTAACCACGGATAACCAGCTGGCGGGTTATCTGCTGGCCACCTGCGTACTGATGAAAGACCTGGCCCTGCCCGTTGCTTTTGCCGTGTGTGTCGACATTGGCCAGCGGAATGCCGGCACGGTGGCGGGCTCAATGAATTTTGCCGGGCAACTGGGTGGCTTCTTCATCACCATCCTGTTTGGCATCATTGTGGAGCAAACCAAAAACTTCAATTACCCCCTGTTTATGATTGCGGGTTGCCTGCTGGTGAGTGCGCTGCTATGGTTCCGTATCGACCCCACGAAGCCTGTGGCGGTGCAGTAGTCAACCCGGTGAACCAATCCTATAAGGTTTTCAAAACCTTATAGGATTACACGTTATACAAAATATGCCTACTGACACTCATTCAGTTTTCGGAAAATCATACCCTACTTCCGTCAGAAACAAGCCCGCAGCGGGGGCGGCCCGACCCGCCTGTTTCCGGTCGCGGACCAGAATAATACGTTCTACATCGGCAACGCTTCGTTTCCCCTGCCCTACGTCCAGCAGCGTGCCCACCAGGGCCCGGACCATGCCGTGCAGAAAGCGGTTGGCCTGAATATGAAACACTAAATCGCCGTTTGGTTTTTGCTCCCAGCTGGCTCGGTCGATGCGGCAGTTGAAGGTTTTGACATCGGTTTTGACCTTACTAAAACTTTCAAAATCGGTGTGATTCAGAAAAATGGCGGCCGCTTCGTTCATGGCCTCCACGTTCAGGGGTAACGTGAAAACATACGACATCCCCTCCTGAAACGGGTTTTTCCGGCGACTGATGTGGTACTGGTAGTAGCGGTACATAGCCGAAAACCTAGCATGGTCGTCGGGACGGACGGGAAAGCAGTCATACACCGCTATATCATGTGGTATCAGGCTATTGAGCGACCGGAGCAGGTGTTCGGGCAGGGGCGTATCCAGGTCGAGGTGAGCAAATTGCTGTGTGGCATGCACCCCGGCATCGGTGCGCCCACTCCCGACGATGGCAATGGGTTGCCGGAGTACCGTAGCCAGAGCCGTTTCGAGCACCTCCTGCACGCTCAGTCCGTTGGGCTGCCGCTGCCAGCCATGGTAGTGTGTTCCTTTGTAAGCCAGTTCAAGAAAATAACGCATCGCACCGGTAAAAATACGGGTTGTGTCTTTCTAAAACCTTCATTTTGCTATATGCATAACCCACTCCTACATCCGCTCTACCTCAAACTTCAATTCATCGACCAATTGCCGGAGCCGGTCGGTATTGGGGGGCGATGGCGGGAGTTGCTGACTGACGAAGGCGCAGACTTCCCACACCTCCAGCACATCATTCAGGGCTACATCCAGGTTGGGCAAATCGACCCGGTCGGTAGTCAGGAGCAGTGACCCCTTCGCCTTTACCTGATTATAAACGCGTCGGCAGCGGATCCCGGCTCCGGTAGGTTGCTGCTGAATGAGTAGCACGTAGAGCTTCCCATCAGCAATATCGAACCAGTTTCGTATGAATTTACCCACGAGCAAGGCTCCCGGAAAGGCAAAATCATCGCCCGCTTCGAAGGCCCGGTAATGGTCTTCGGGCAGGGTTGGCAGGTGCATGGCGGGTAACCGACGCAGGAAATCGTCCTGTCGGTACCGCTGACCGTACTCGGCAAACTGGCGCTGCATCACCACGGGGAAACTCGGCGTGGCGGGTTGGCTGGTCGATGCCGGATGCGCCGATGCCGACGCTCCTTCGTATACGTTGTTAAAGGCCAGTGTTTCATTGGCGCGGCTGGCGGGGGTAGGCCGGGGTTCCGGCGGGGACGAAAACAGCCGTTCGACGGGCGGAGCTGCGTTCCGCTCCGGTGGCCTGGAATCGGCCGGGCGGGACTGGTAGGCCGCTGGTTGCGGGCGGTCGCCGGACGAACTGGGTTGGCTCCCCGGTCGCACCGGGGCGGTAATGACGGGGGGCGCAACGGGTTCCCGACGCGGTTCCCCGCCTGGATTGGCTTCTGCCGGTTTATAGTATTTATTCAGCACCGTAGCCAGTGGTTGCGGTTCGGGCGTGGGTGCCGTAGGTTGTGCAAAAATATCGGGGAAGTCGGGGTGTTGAAACGGGTCATCGTCCGTAGTCAGTTTTCCATCGGATCGGATAGCGACCCCATTTTCATTACTACTCCGACCAGCGTAGGGATCGTCTCCTTTCTGGCCAAGTGGAATGCTCAGGCTGGGTGTTTCGCGGATTTTCCGGAGGTCCTGCCGGGTCAACAGCTCCACGGTGGTGTTGAAGGCTTTGGCAATAGCCTGAATATTCTGCTGGTTTGGATTGGCACGTCCCTCTTCATAAGCCCCTAACAGGGAACGTTTTATGTTGATTTTTCGGGAGAACTGCTCCTGGGTCAAACCATTCAGTTTGCGTAGGTAGCGGATATTATCACTAACGAGCGTCATCCAGTTCGGGTTGGCTAAAGTTTTAGCTAAGATAAAGGATTCACGATTTAAAACCACATATCGTGCTTTTTTGTACTTTTAACGTACTTTCTTGAACGGTTTCAAGGGGTTATACTTCAAAAAAACAACAGCTTATGACGGCCGTTCAACCCAAAACCGACATCCAAACGACGTTTGACCTTCAGCGTCGGCACGCGCCCCATATGGCCCTTACCACCGCCAACCAGCGTATTGAACGCATCCGGCGCATTCAGGGCTGGGTGAGTAGCCACGAGGCCGACATTCAGCGGGTGATGTTTGACGATTTTCGGAAGCCATCGGCCGAGGTGATGCTGGGCGAACTGATGGCTCTATACGCAGAAATCAAGTACACCGTCGCACACCTGAAACGCTGGATGAAGCCCCGGTCATTACCCACTCCCCTCGCACTGACTGGCACCAAGAGCTATCTGGTTCACGAACCCAAAGGCAACGTACTCATTATTTCGCCCTGGAATTACCCATTCGTGCTGGCCATCCGCCCGCTGGTATCTGCCATTGCGGCTGGTAATGTCGCCATCCTGAAACCGTCGGAAATGGCCCCAAATACCGCCGGGCTGATTAGCCGGATGATTACAGAACTGTTCCCTACCGAAGAGGTCGCCGTTTTTGAGGGGGATGCCGAGGTGTCGAAGGCCCTGCTGGAACTGCCCTTCAACCATATTTTCTTCACCGGCAGCCCGGCGGTGGGGCGCGTAGTCATGACCGCTGCGGCCAAACATCTGGCTTCTGTCACCCTCGAACTGGGTGGCAAATCCCCCGCCCTCGTGGATGAGTCGGCCAATGTGAAACAGGCCGCGCAACAACTGGCCTGGGGTAAATGCCTGAACAACGGGCAGACCTGCATTGCCCCCGATTATCTGCTGGTTCACGCATCCATAAAAGAACCATTCATGCAGGCCCTCCGCGGATCGCTGACCGCCATGTACAGTCCCGATGGGCAGCCCGTTGCCGTATCGGATAGCTACGCCCGCATCGTGAACAATCGTCATTTTACCCGCATCCGTGGGCTACTGGATGATGCGCAGGCGAAGGGAGCAACAATCACACTGGGCGGCCAAACCGATGCGAGTCAAAACTTCATCGAACCAACCGTGTTGGAAGGCGTAACCGGTGACATGCAGGTAATGCAGGATGAAATTTTCGGGCCAATATTACCGGTACTGACCTATACGAACCTCGATGATGCCCTGCGGATTATCAACCAGCACGAGAAGCCACTGGCTTTGTATATCCACAGCCGCAACCGGAAAACAACTCAGTATGTTCTGGACCGCACCTCGGCGGGTGATACGGTCATAAACGATACGTTAGTACAATTCGGCAACGTCGAGTTACCTTTTGGCGGGGTCAACAACAGCGGCATTGGTAAATCGAATGGTTACTTCAGTTTTCAGGAATTCACCAATCAGCGGGGGGTGATGCAACGCGATTTTGGCACCATGAAATTCATCTACCCGCCCTATACCGACAGGGTGAAGAAGTTGATTAATTTCCTTGTGAAGCACGTGTAGTTTTTAGCAGGCGTTCCAACCATTTTTACCGGATAGGAATCCCTGGTAAAAACAGGCTATACCAATGAAAAAAATCTACTTTACCTTCATCATTATCAGCCTCATCATTGATAGTGTACAGGCGCAACAGACAAGTCCTGCTATTAAAAGCAATCCCTGGGGATGGGGTGTTTTTGCGGGAGTAAACTATTCATATCCCATTGTAGGTACCGAAGGACCTGCCCACTTTAGCCCGCAGGCCAATCTGGTCACCGGTGCCGATGTGCACTACCGACTCAACTATCGGGCATCGCTGCGTGTTCAGCCTTCCTGGACCCGCGTTTCTAACATTACTGCTATCGGCGGAGGAAGTCAGAGATTTAGCCTTAGCACGTTAAAAATCCCGGTTCTGTACCGAAACTACGTACTACCGACTCACAAACTTCTTTTTCTTGAGGTAGGTGTGAGTTACAATCGAATCGTAGATAGTAACTATCGGGAGGTAGTACAACCCAATTGTATAGTAGCTCCCTGTCCGCCCTTCTACGGCTCCGAAATCCCACCTTTAACCAAATCGGCGGTAAGTGGCATTGCGGGTTTGGGAGTCGATATACCAGTGAATAGAGTTACCATTCCGGTTACGCTACGCTATGAACGATATCTTAGTAGCTATCTGTTTCCTAGTGCTTACACTGATCGAAAAACGCCCGTTCAATTCGAGACCGTTTCGCTGACGACCGGCATCAATTTCTAGCCTAGGGCTTTTTCTTAGCTACAATGCTTTCATGAAGGCGATAAGGGCACTTTTTTCCGGCTGCGTCAGGTCCAGTTTGTCGAAAGGCAGGGTTTGGTTGGAGAGGTTAAAGCCCAGCCCGTTGCCCCCGCCTTTATTGTAAAAATCAACCACTTCCTCCAGAGTTTCATACACGCCGTTGTGCATGTACGGAGCCGTTTTGGCTACGTTCCGCAATGTGGGCGTTTTGAAGGCGTAGCGGTGGGGTTCCCGTTTTGTCAGGACAAACTTACCCACATCACCATCCACCAACTTCCCGTCTGCGGTGGCCGGAACGCCCAGCACTTCGCTCTCCGTTTCCTGATAGCCTGGTGGCACGGTCCCGTTGAACAGGGGAAAAAAGTGGCAGGTAGCGCATTTACCTTTGCCCATAAATAGGTTGAACCCCCGCTTTTCTTCTTGGCTCAGGGCATTGGGCTTTCCCCGAAAATACTGGTCTACCCGCGAGTCGAGGGTGGTGAGTGACCGGATGTAGCTGGCAATGGCATTTTTGAGTGTTCGTTCCGTTATGCCTTCTTTGTACGAACGGGCAAACAACATGCGGTACTCCGCTTGTTGTTGCAACGCCTTCACCGCTTCGGGCAATGACCCGTGCATTTCCTGCCGGTTTCGGATCACATCGCTGGCCTGGTCTTCCAGGAAAACCACCCGCGAATCGGCAAACTGAACCGCCTGAAAGGCCGCGTTCAGCAGCGTTGGCGCGTTGCGGTTAATCCGGCTCCCGTTCGTGCCGATAGCCAGACTTGTTGGTTCGCCGTCCGTAAAGGCACGCTCCGGCTGATGACAGGACGAACAGGTTCGGTTAGCATCGCCCGACAAAACGGGATTGAAGAATAGCTTCTTACCCAGGGCAACCCGGTTGGGGGTGCTGCGCTGTTCAGCAAAATCAACGAAGTAGCTGCTATCGAAAACGCCCGTGTTGGTCAGCGTTCGGGCGGAGGGTGACAGGAGTCGATTTTCGGTAAAAACCGGAATCTGCAACGCCTTTTGAGCATCGAACAACAAACCACTCAATACATTGGTCCGCTGGTCGATGAACGTCAGCCGGTCGAACGAATCGAAGTTTCGGGCCGACCTGAGGATGCCGATAGCCTGTCCGAATGCTTTCGTTAGTTGGGTGGTCAGGTCTGCGTCGGTTTCGGTTAGCGGGTAATACCTCAGGTGCTCCTGCATGCTTTCCAGCGCGGCAGCTGATTCGGGTAACGACTGAAAGGCGATGGGCGAATCGAAACCCGTTATTCCCAGCGAGACAATCCGAAACACTTCCAGCCGCATGGCATCGAACACGTGGCTATCCGTCAGTTCGTTGGTTTGGGATATGGTGCGTAACCGATGCACATTGGAACGCAAAACGGCGGCCTGTAGCACGATTTCGGCCCGGTTTAACGCATCCATTGTCGGGAAAATCAGCTCCTCCAACACCTGAAATCCTTCGGGGGCATTGACCCGCAAATCGTCGTCTACTTCGGGGATGTTTGGCCCGTTGAGGGCGCGGGTGGTTTCGGGACTATAGTAGGCCGCTATAAACTCGACCCGCTTGTAGGCCAGCCGCGCCCGCAAAAAAGCCGCCTGAACTGCCCCGGCCGACTGCCGGGTACGAATAGTCATCTGCAACTGACTTGCGGCACTGTCCAGCCCATTAATGTCCTGCATAAATGCCTGTTTTACCAACTGAGCCGGCTTCGGTTTTGGACCATTGAGCAGGCCGTATACGCAGATGAACGACAGGATAACGGCTCCCAGCACCAGCAGCCACCAGATACCGGGCCGGGGCAGTTTTGATTCGTGAGAAACCGACGTTTGAGAAATCAACGTTTGAGAAACAGTGGGTTGTTCGGCAGGCATTGATACGTAGCGTTTTATGACTAAAGCGTGTAGCAAACCGCCCAATCGGAAGCATCCGGTCGGGCGGTTTCAGGATGATACGCTTGGTTTGGTTGGTTACCGGGGCAGTCCTTCGATCAGGATAAGCTGACTGGCCTGGTTTTCGTTGAGTCGCTTCGAGCCGCCATCGACGCCCTTGTACTTATCGCCCCGCCAGGTGTGGGCCTGAATGCCGAGCATAAACGTATTGGGCCGACCCGTTACGTCCGACACGTCGATCATACCGCTGCTTTCCCAGTCGCCCAGGGCGGATGTACCCCCCACGTTATATTTGGCAGCATCAACGGCGGTACGGCGGTGGTCCAGTTCAATGATGGGGGTCAACTGCTTCGTGTTCAGGTTGTACTGATACACGTAGCCATCATGCTTCTCGTCGCCGTAGCCGTTCGGATCTTCCATGATGTAGATGTAGTTGGTCGTCACGCAAACGTTGTCCGGGTCCTGGAATGTTTTGGCGATGCCCGACCGGTCGTCGCCGTTCAGCAGCACTTCCAGCTTACCTTTCGTTGGGTCGCTGGCATCCAGCATCAGTTTGTAAATACGGCCGTATTTAGAGCGGGAATAGTCGGCGTTGGCCCCCGAATTATCCTGGCCCGTTACGGCAAAGAATACGTCCCGACCATTGGCACCACCGCCTTTCCGGTAATCGACGTCTTCTACCCGGCCAAATTTTATGCCTTTCAGCGTGTTTACTCTACCGTTGATCTGAGCGCCCGTCAGGGTTTTGTGGTTATCGATTTTGGCGAATTCCACATCATACAGCGTTCCCGGATTCATATCCATTTCGCGCTGATTACCGTCGGTCCGGCGCAGCATATACAGGGAACCGTTATCCAGATCACCCACCGTATTGGAGAGGTACATGGCTACCTGACCACCGTCGGTACCCGAATCATCATCGCCAATCACGATAACGGTCTTGTCAGGATAGGCTGTTTTAGGCAGGGGCACCGCATTCTCGGCACTCCACCGGCCCAGGCCAGCTACTTCCCGCGAGATGGCCGCCTGTTGCGGATCGGCATCTACCCGCAGCGCGTGCGTCCGCGACTCGACCCCGCTTTCACCGCAGGTCAGGAATACCGGGCCAAAACCATGCTCAACGGGCGTAGCCAGCGTGGCCGAACACAACCGCCAGGTTCCACCGTCGGAATTCAGGATGTACTCGCCTTTGATGGGCTTGAACGCCTTGTCGAGGGTGATGCGGGATACGGCAAAGTTATCCTCGTTGTTCACGATGAGCGAGTAATTACCATCGGGGTTCTGGAAGATACCCGCCCCGTCGGCCGAGCCGCCAAATACGTAATTGGGCGATTGGGCCAACTGATCATCACTGCTGAGCAGGGAGTACATAGCTACGCCACCGACCGCCAGTCGACCACCCGCGGCACCGGGCAGCAATTTGGCCAACACGGGCGTAACGGAACGATTCTGGATTACAATGGCCGGGCTGTCGGGTGCCCGATGATCAGTACAACCTGCCAGGCCAAGGAACATCAGGAGGGCCGAAGAGGGCAGGATTAATTTGTTTGTAGACATACGCAATAAGGGGGTCAGCTAAATTTCCACAAAGCTATTCCTGGCTTATTACCCCAGCGTTAATCCAGTATTACGGCAATGATAAGATTGGAAGAGAGGGAAATGAGCGCCTTTTCCCGGGCATCTGGCCGTTATCCGTTAGTCTGCGTCTGTCAGCCCGGGGATTCGGTTCACCGCCTGCCTGTCCTCCGCCGACATCCTGACAAGGGAGGCAAAAACGGCTTTTTTCGACACCTGATCGGTGGAGTTGAACACCTGAAAAGTAGCCCAGTTCACAAAGGCCGTGTTAGTATTGACATCCAGGTAACCCGCTACCGGTACGGCATCCAGTCTGGGAACATACACTACAGTCAAGGTAATACTGGGTTGCCCATTGGGATAAAAAGTCCAGGTTAGTTTCATGGTAGGTAGGGTTGGTTACTCGCTGTCATGCCCCCAGCGTCGCCATTTATTTTTGATGGCGGACCTTTCTTCGTCGCTCATCCTGCGCCATTTTTCGCGCCAGTGGTCGCTCTGCCCCCCCATAGGCGGATGGTTGGACGGGCCACCGAATTTAAAACCACCCAGCAGAATGCGGGATAAAATAAGCAGCCCCATGGCCTGCCAGTAGGTAACAGGCTTTACGGCTATTACCGCCACCAGCACGTTGTTCCAGAGCCAGTACACGGCAAACGTAACAGCAAACAACGCCAGCAGCATGAATACCGGAATGAAAAAGCGTTTTTTACCAGCGTAATTTCTCATTATATCAAAGGCAGTTTAGGAGCTTACAGATTATCGAGTTCATCATACAGGGATTTCAGGCGTTTTCGGAGGTGCTGTACGGCGTAGCGTTTTCGGGAGATGATAGTTTTCAGGTTTTCACCCGTCTGGTTGGCTATTTCCTGTAGCGTTACATCGTCCAGTTCATTCTGTACAAACACGGTTCGCTGGTTATCGGGTAGTTCGTCCAGTGCCCGCATTAGTTCTTCCCAGAACATATCCTTGAAAAACTGGTCTTCGGGCGTTTCGGCATTGGCCAGCAGCAGGTCGCGAATACTGAAGTCGTCGGCCTCATCATCGGGCATCAGGTCCGCAAACGAATCTTCTTTCTTCTTTCGATAGGTGTCCGTTATCCGGTTGCGGGCCACCTGAAACAGCCAGCCACTAATGCTCTCGATACCGTTCAAATCCACTACGTTACTAAGCTGATACCAGACATCCTGCAAAATATCTTCGGCATCCTCATCCGTTTTTACCCGCCCCCGAATAAACCGCGACAGCCGATTCCCGTATTCCTTAACGGTCTCGATAATGGTGCGTTGGGGCGGTTCGGGCATGGGAATTATTCAGGCAAGTGGCAGTAACCCGGAATCCGGGTTACTGCCACTCGTATTTAAACAGGCTTGCGTCCTGCAAAGTAGCATTCAATACGGGTTTTCCATCACGATTTTGTACGACTGTCCAGTTCCCGCAGTACATCGACCATGGTTCGGAACCGGTTGGCATCACCAATAAAACCAAGGCCCGACATGATGAGGGCAAATCCCCCCGTGCTTACCCAGAACCAGGGGTCGGCGTTGATTTCCCGGAGTTTGGACCCGTGCAGCAATACGGACAGACCGCTACCGAGCAACATCGCTCCACCCCCACCAAATAGCCAGTATTTTGTCATCAGTTTTTTTTCACGTTTCGTTTTCATAGTACGTTTAGAATAAAAGTCCGTTTGCAGGAAAAACAACTGGTGCGCCAGCAGGTTTTCAAAAAAACAGTATCTTACCAAATCGTTTCCCGATACACATTAACCGGCATCTTTCTAACGTATACACCTATGCCCGCATTTACACTCGGAATTGAAGAAGAGTTTCAAACCATTGACCCGGACACCGGTGAGTTACGGTCGCACATGTCGAAGATTGTTGAGGGTGGGCAAATTGTACTGCACGAGCGCGTCAAGGCAGAGATGCACCAGGCCGTGGTGGAAGTGGGCACCAACATCTGCAACAACATTCATGATGCCCGTGAAGAAGTAACCTACCTACGGAAGATGATTATCGAGTTAGCTGATAATCAAAACCTTAAGGTAGCGGCTGCTGGTACCCACCCCTTCTCCGACTGGCAGGATCAGTTGATTACCCCCAACGAACGGTACGACCAGCTCATTGACGAGTTGCGGGATGTGGCCCGGTCGAACCTTATTTTTGGCCTGCACGTACACGTGGGTATCGAGAACCGCAACGATGGTATTCAGATTATGAATGCCGTGCGGTATTTCCTGCCCCACATCTACGCCGTTTCGACAAACTCTCCCTTCTGGCGGGGCCGCAATACCGGTTTCAAATCGTACCGCTCCAAAGTTTTTGACAAGTTTCCGCGTACGGGTATCCCCGATTTTTTTGCTACCGCAGCAGAGTACGATGATTATATCAACCTGCTGGTAAAAACCAACTGCATCGACAACGGCAAGAAAATATGGTGGGACATTCGGCTCCACCCTTTTTTCAATACCATCGAGTTCCGGATTTGTGATGTGCCCATGCGCGTAGACGAAACCATTTGTCTGGCGGCTATCATGCAGGCGTTAGTGGTCAAGATTTATAAACTCCACAAGCAGAATCTGAATTTCAGGCCCTACCGCCGTATTCTGATCAACGAGAACAAATGGCGGGCCGCCCGGTATGGAATTGAGGGAAAACTAATCGACTTTGGCAAGCAGGAAGAAGTGCCCACGCATCAGCTGCTGCACGAGTTACTCAACTTTATCGACGATGTGGTGGACGAGCTGGGCAGCCGCGCCGAATGCGAATACCTGCTCAAAATTATGGAGATGGGTACCGGTGCCGACCGTCAGTTAGCCGTTTTCCAGGAAACGAATGATTTGAAACAGGTTGTAGATTACATTGTTAAAGAAACTTCTTACGGAATCTGACCGTTCTTTCTGGAACCAATTTCATCAATAAACCAACCGTAACGCAACGCTATGAATTCAGTTAAAATTGCCGTTCTGGACATGAATAATAAGCATGCTAATGAAAGTATGCGCTGCATCATGCACCTGATCCGGAACGCACAGGGGGAAAACCACCAGTCAGAGCAACCCAGCGAACTAACGGTCGACGTGTTCGATATCCGGGGGAGCAATGATGTTCCCGACCTGAGCTATGACATTTACATTTCATCGGGCGGACCGGGTAGTCCAATGCCGTCGGATGAGGCCTGGGAACAGGACTACTTCACGCTGATCGACCAGCTTTTTGACTGGAACCGGCATAACGACCGCAAAAAGTTTGTGTTTCTGATTTGCCACTCGTTCCAACTGGTTGTCCGGCATCTTGAGTTAGGGTTACTCAGTCAGCGCAAATCAACCTCCTTCGGTATTTTTCCGGTTCACAAAACCGAAGAAGGCGATACGGCACCCATCCTTACGGGCCTGGATGATCCGTTTTTTGCCGTCGATTCGCGGGACTATCAGGTTACGGAGCCAAACGCAGAACGGCTGGAACAGCTGGGTGCTCAGGTCTTGTGCCTGGAGAAATACCGCCCGCACGTTCCCCTCGACCGGGCGGTGATGGCCATCCGGTTTTCGCCCGAAATAGTTGGCACCCAGTTTCACCCCGAAGCCGACAACGAAGGGATGCTGCGGTATTTCCAGACCGCCGAAAAACGCAATCACATCGTCCTGAATTTTGGGCAGGAGAAGTATGACGATATGGTCGCCTACCTGCTGGACCCCGACAAAATTGCCCTGACCGAGTCGGTTATTATACCCGGTTTTTTGCGGGAGGCCATCCAGGCCCTGTCCGTTACGGCCGAAGAACCACAAAGCGTATAGTGTTATGATACAGTCTGTTCGCCAGCGTTATAACGAAGTTTTTAGCCCGGAACTATACCGGGCTTTTTTGGATAGAATTGAAGCCGACCTACCCGGCCAGCTTGACTTTCGCGTAGCCGAAAGCCCTATTTTCATCCCCAAGTTACTGACCGGCAAGCTATTGCAAGCCTGCGACGATATTATCGACGTAATTACCCGCGACGATTTCAGAGCCCTATCCGAAAAGGCAATACCAGCCAGCCAGCGGGTTCCGAACGAACCGGGCGACGGGCCGGATGCCCACACCCAATTCCTGGCCGTCGATTTTGCCGTTTGCAAAGATCCCTCAAACGGAGAATTTGTCCCGCAGCTTATCGAATTACAGGGATTCCCATCGCTGTACGGGTATCAGCCTTACCTGGCTACCCTTTTTCGTACTTTTTATCCCATTCCTGATAACCTCTCGCATCTGTTCAATGCAGCTACCAATATTGATTATCTGGGGCAATTACGGCAGATGCTGGTGGGCGATTGCCAGCCCGAAGAGGTGATCCTGCTGGAAATTTATCCCGAAAAGCAAAAGACCCGTATCGACTTTGTGCTGACGGAAAAAGCCACCGGCGTAGCACCCGTTTGCTTAACCAAAATCAGGAAAGAAGGCCGGGCGCTCTACTACGAAAAAGAGGGTCGGCAGATCCGTATCAAACGAATTTATAACCGGCTCATCTTCGACGACCTAAAGCATTTCCCCGACCTGAAGACCGATTTTCAGCTCACGGACGATGTGGATGTGGAGTGGATCGGGCACCCGAACTGGTTTTTTCGCATCAGCAAGTACACGCTGCCACTCCTGAAAAGCCCGTACGTACCAGACAGTTATTACCTGTCCGATCTGCCCGAATACCCGGCCGACCTGGAAAACTACGTGCTGAAACCGTTGTTCTCGTTTGCCGGTAGCGGGGTCAAACTCAACGTTACACCCGCCGACCTCGATGCTATTCCGTTCGATCAGCGGGACGGTTACCTGCTCCAGAAAAAGGTAGTGTATGAACCAGTCATCCAGTCGCCGGATGGGTTGGTCAAGTGCGAGATTCGCATGCTGTTTATCTGGCCGAAGGGCGATGAAAAGCCGACGCTGCTGACGAACCTGGGGCGGTTGAGCCGGGGCGAAATGATTGGCGTGGATTTCAACAAAAATAAAGATTGGGTAGGTGGCACAATCTGCTTTTTCGAGAAATAAAAACAGATTTATCGGTTATGGCTATACAAGCGGAAAAAGCAATGTTCGACCTTACCGGCAAAGTGGCCGTAATCACCGGGGCCAGCAAAGGAATCGGCGAAGATATGGCCCGCGTTTTTGCCCGCTTCGGTGCTAAGGTCATTGTGAGTAGTCGCAAGCAGGACGCCTGCGACGCTCTCGCCAGCGATATCAGCGCGCAGGGGGGCGAAGCAACCGGCATAGCCGCCCACGTGGGCGATATGGACCAACTCCGGCAACTGGTCGACAAGAGCATCGCGACTTACGGCGGCATCGATATTCTGGTCAACAACGCGGCCACGAACCCCGTATTCGGTCCCTCCCTCGACTGCGACGGGGCAGCGTTCGACAAGATTATGCAGGCCAATGTGAAAGCCCCCTTTGAGTTGAGCAAACTATGCTATCCGAGCATGAAAGCGCGGGGGGGCGGCAGCATCCTGATGATTAGCAGCATTGCCGGTCACACCCCCGACCCCGGCCTGGGGATGTACAGCGTCAGCAAAGCATCGCTGAATATGCTGACCAAAGTGCTGGCAAAGGAATGGGGGCCGGACGGTATTCGGGTAAACGCCATTTGTCCCGGCCTGATAAAGACAAAGTTCAGTCAGGCACTCTGGCAGGATGAGAAGACACTGAATTATTTCACCAAACGCATTCCCATCGCCCGCATGGGCACCACCGACGAAATTAGCCCGCTGGCCCTATTTCTGGCCTCCGATGCGTCATCGTACAGTACTGGCAGCTTGTTTTATGCCGACGGTGGCACGGTTATTTGACAAGACCATTCTTTCTCCATCAGTACGATCAGGAACAGCTTTGAAAAAAATGCTTCGGCAGGTGTTTCTTACCCCGAAAATCGGTGATCTTTCTGAGATCGCGGCAAGCCTCATTTATCAGGCCAGGGTTCTGGACTATTTCGGCTCGCTACAGGTATTGCGTGAACTGCCAGAATAAATAGATCGAGTTTCTAGGAATCAAATCTCGATTTTAGCTTTGGTATCGATTGTATTATCTCTTTAAATACGGCGAACTGGTCGACTGACACAGCGCGTTTGGGGATTACGTGGGCAGTGCCCTCTGATAGCTTCAATAAAATAAAATCAGTCGTTTCCCTGACTTCATACAGCTTGGCATAATCCATACGGGTTAAAAAACTCTCACCAACAAGGCTATAGTCCGTTTTATTGAACGTATACGTTACCGGCTCGGTGATCTGGGCGTTTCGTTTTACCAGGGTTTTCGCCTGGAACCAGGTTGCGGTCTCCGGACTGAACGTGACATATAAGCTGAACAGGATAAACAACCAGCTATACCAGGCTGGGTAACGACCGGAGAAAACATCAATAAACACGATCAGGAAACTTGCCAGCGTTAACCCTATTCCAATTAATCGAAACACTCTCGTGCCGGGGCGACTTATCGAAACGGCCAGTAACCCGTCAAAAAGCTCTTTCCGGGTAAACTGAAATGTGATTTGAATTACGGATGAATCAGGCGTGTGTATCATGTGAGTAAAAACAAACTTACTGATTCTCTTACGTTTCCCTGGCAATAACAGGATAATGAGTAGAGAGAGCCCTCCTGCAAGTGCATTTGCCCCGTACAGGAGATTAAGGTAATCAGCGAGACCAGGTTCGTTTAATTAGCCCGCCGGGTTTCGTCATCCGAACCGGTACGCCGTTGCCGTTCGCCCTTCAGTTTCTGGTTGCCAAAGGTGTAGGTCAGGTTCAGCAGGGCTACGCGTGTGTCGAAGGTTAGAATACCGGCCTGGTTTCCATTCGGCGTATTCACACTGGGGCGGAACCGGTTGGTATGAAACACGTCCTGCAGGCTGAACTTAACTTTCAGCGCCGACGATACCAGCTTTTGTACGCCCGTATCCAGCGCTCCCAGCCAGGGCGATGACCAGATGCCATTGACGGCGGGCGTACTGACCCAGCCGTTGAGTTCAGCCGTCCAGCCGTGGCCCAGCGTAAAGGCGTTATTACCATTTACACGCCCCGCTACGTTCTGGATTTGCAGAACTGTTCCTTCATAGTCATACTGAAAGCGGTTGTAATAGCCCAGCACATTGGTTTGCAGTTGCCACCCTTTCACTACCGTCAGCGGATAGCTCAGGGTCAGCGTATAGCCCTGTGAGTGACCAAGGTTTTCCGTCGTAACGTAGGTCTTATTACCTTCCAGCGCGTGGATCGTAAAAAACATCAGATCGGACGTGTAATCGGCGCCCAGCGACGCAAATACGCCGTTCTTCAGGCTTAGTTTGCCTTCCAGCGCGTGCGTAAACTGAGGCTTCAGGTAGGCATTGCCAATCGAATACGCAAACGGGTCGACATAGCCCCGCGCCGGATTCAGATTCTGGTAGTTGGGTCGGTCGATGCGGTAACTGTACGAGAAAGTCAGCGTCTGGTCAGGTGACAAAGGCCGCGAGACAAACAGACTCGGAAACCATTTCAGGTAATCACGCACCACAACCTGATTCAGGGTGAGGACCGGGGCGTCGATGAGCTTGCCTTCCGAGTGCGTATGCTCCGTCCGCAGACCTGCCTGCACGTTCGTAGTCCCCCACTTGCCCGATACGCTGGCGTAGGCTGCATTGACCCGCTCGGTGTACTGAAAATGGTTCGACAGCGCCGGGTCAATCACCAATGCGCCGGACGGTCCGCTGCTCAGGTGCAGGTCATTATCGGTTTTTACGGATGCGCCTTTCAGACCCGTCTCCATCTTCCAGCCGTTCGACAATGGCCGGTTGTAGTCGATTTTTACCGTGCGGATGTCGATGGTCGAGGGCTGCGTAATCAGCAGACCAGCCACGGGTTGACTGACGTCGCCAATCGCGATGAGCGTTTTGGTCAGCAGGCTGTTGCTATACTGGCGACTGAAATGGCCAACATCGAAATCGGCAGTCAACTGGCCGTGTTTCTCCCCGAACGACTGCTGTACATTCAGGTTGATGAGTTGGTTTTGTGAAACGGTCGTGTAGGTCTTGTCGGTCGATGTTTGCAGGTACACCGGCCCGTCTTCACTACGACGAAAATTGGCTCCGGCAGGGCCGGTTTCGCGGTGATCGCTCCAGAAACCCGTCCAGACGATGCCGATGGTTGTCGTTTTAGACGGCGAAAAATCCAGTCCGGCTTTGGCGTTATGGCCCACATCACGAAAGGTCAGATAGGTGGTTTGGCTGACGATGTTCCGCCGGGAGGCATCGGTAGTACTAGGGTCGGGCTGGTTGCGGGTGAGCAGAAAATCCCAGTAGTTGCCACCCCGGTTCAGGCTGTAATTAGCGAACAGGTTCAGCTTTTTGGTTCGGTTGTTCAGTTGCAGGCTACTCCGCTCCCGGTCGAACCGGCCTGAGCCACCCGCTACGGAGGCCGTGCCGTTGGTGCCGACGTTCGTATTCTTTTTGAGCCGGATGTTGATAATGCCAGAATTACCAGCCGCGTCGTATCTGGCCGATGGATTCGTAATCAGCTCAATCGTTTCGATGTTATCGCTCGACATGCTCCGCAGCATCGCAATCACATCCTGCGCCGAGAGGTAGGTCTGCTTTCCGTCTATCTGCACAATAACTCCGTCTTTTCCCCGCAGTTGCAGCCGTTCATTCTGATAATCGACCGTTACACCCGGCGACTTTTCGAGCACTTCCAACGCCGTGCTGCCGCTGCCCACAATGCTGTTCGCTACGTTGACCACCATCCGGTCGAGTTGCTGCTCCACGAACGGTTTTTTAGCCGTCACCTGCACTTCGGCCAGTTTGCCGGTAACTTCCGGCAGCACCAGTACCGGCACATTGACAGGGTTAGTTGTCACGTCCAGCACTGTTGAGTGGACTTTCTGGTAGCCAACCGCCGTGGCCTGAACCAGGTACTTTCCGGCGTGGACGTTTTCGAACGCGTAGGCTCCCTGTTGGTCACTGGCAGTTCCTTTGGCTACGGTCGAATCGCGGGTATTGAGCAGGGCTACGCTGGCAAAGGGCAGTGGTTTACCTACCCCATCTTGGACAGTGCCAATCAGCGTAGTCTGCGCCCATATTATAGAGAATGGTGTGGATAGCGTTAGCAGAGATAGGTAAATCAATTTCATGGTGTAGATAGAAAGATTGTGTTTGGATAATTGAAATCGGAACTACGGCTTTAGTTTACCTCTATCCGTTTCCCCATTTCGTAATATTGGGCGGTCAGGGCCGAAATTTTCCATTGGGGTCCCGAACCGTTACCTACCTGTTTTTCCAGTATGATAAAATCCTGGCTGCTCTCGTTGCTGGAACTGTCCACGCTATTACCCGACAGGAAGGCCACGTTTCCGTTCACCCGAAGGCGGAGGTCGGTCGTTTTGAAACTACCCGCTTTGGCTGGGGTTGGGTTGTCCTTCATATAACCCCCAACCATCTTTTTCATATTCTCGAAGCCGTGCGCCAGAATGAGCTGATGATCACCAGTCGTCACCTGGTAGTATAGGTCCGGCGAGTTGATAAAATAGGTGGTGAAGGCGTTCAGGTCGCGTTTGTCGAACGCGGCCCGTGCGTCGTCTACCGTTTTGCGAAGGGCTTTTTCATCGCGGTCCGGCCGGTCCGCCGGTGCGGTTCCGGCCGACTGGGCGCGGACGCTAGTTGCCAGGAGCGTAACAGCGGAGAAGGTCAGAAGAATGAACAGCGTTTTCATGGATGTATTGGGTTTGTATGGTTTGTTCGTTGTTCGAAACCCGGGCGGTAACAGACTACATCAAACATACCGGGTTGGCGATTGCGTAAAAAAAAGCGCGGGATGAGTGGTATGGAATTTCGCGTGAGCTGTCGAAATGCTGAGTAGAGCGTGTGAACGGTCAGGGAAGCCGTCCGAACCTGGCAGCAGAGACCTTACGTTTTTTCGTTCAGTACCCTATCTTCACTACAAATAGGTTTTGGGCAACCAGACTGTCCGATTCCGTAGGCTGAACAGCCATGACGAGGTGCCCGGCGGCAACCTGCCCAGCCAGTGGCCGCTCCAGTCGAAAGCCCTGCCGGTGCCGGACCGTTTCGGTGCTTAGCTCAACCGTATAGGCCCCGTAAGGCAAAGCCGATACATCGAACCGACTGTAGTAAGCCAGTTTCGTTACATAGTCGTCATAAACCGGCTTTTGCTTCTCATCCAAAATCCGAATGCGAACCGCCTTAGCCCCTCGATTCTCCAGGCGAATTTTGATGGCTTCTTTTCGGGCATCAGGATAGACAAAGGCGCGGATGCTAACGGGCGATTCGTCGAGGTAATCCCGCCCCGTGAAGGTCTGGGCATAGAGCGATGGCGAAACCAAAGCTAAACCAGCGAGCAGCACGCGGTTGATGACGTTTCGCGGAACGTGAAATGCGTTGATCGTTTTCATGGTGTGGATAGAAAAATGGGTTTCCTGTCTTAGTCGTTGACCATCAGCTTTCTGCAAACAGACCTGTGTCTATCAATCTGAAAGCTGGCTTAATTGAACGCGGTGCGCACAACCTGTCACTGGTTGACTACCCCAAACGTACCGGGCGGGCAAAGGAGTGAAAAGAAGGACAGGATGAATGGTATATAATTTCGCGTAGACCGTAGAATTTCTGAGTGAAGCGGGTAAACGGTCAGGTTATTCGCTCACTCAAAAAAACGACCATTCACTCAAAAGAAGAGACTGTTCAGCCGGGACGGGATGCGTAAACGCACTAATCGTCAGTATCTTTAAAGAAATACCGAACCTATGCGCTGGTGTCTATTTTGTTGGTTGTGGCTGATGAGGCTGACCGTATTGGCGCAGGAGGGTCTGCCGCCGATTATTTTCAATGGGCAGCCTGTTACATCGGGTGGTTTCGATATTCGCCCGAATAGCCAATTCTTCCCCGATTCATCGTCTGACCCAAATCGGTCACTAGCCTGGATACGGCAACAGCAATTTTATCCGTTCAAACCCGGCCTGCGCTACCGATGGGATGTGAGTACGAGTTGGTCCCGGCAACAAGTTTGGTTTCGTTTTTCAATCACCAATACGCATCCAACAGATACTGTGCGCCTGTACGCCCACATGGGTGTTCATGCCGACATTACTCTGTATGAACTAAGCCGGACGGCTCCTCCCAACAGTAGTCATGCTGGTTTTCTGTGGCGTTGGGATCGCAGTCCGCTTGGACCGTTGGCGTTGCCAGTCATTGTTCCACCCCGAACGACTCGTCAATACTACATCCAGGTGGTTAACTTCGTACGAACGTTTAATGAGCTAAAAATTTCACTTTTCACCAGCCGAGATTTCGAATTGTGGAATGCCTATTGGGTTCGAATTGCGGCTCATTTGTTCGGAGCGATGGCTATGATTCTGGGTTGTCTCCTACTAATGGGTACATACACCTTCTACCAGTATTTCCTGAACCGGGACCGGACTTTCCTGTACTACGCGCTCTATGCCGGCACAGCTTTCATCTGGGTGGTTAAAATGATGAACAGTCGGTTTGGATTAGGTCTAATCTCCGCCTCTTACTCATTGTTGAATCACCCTAATCTACCCTCACTGTCGTTTAGTATTGGCATATTTTACGCCATGTTTTTGCTGAAGATTCTGGACTTGCCCACTCAGCAGCCAAAGCTCACTCGTTTGATTCGCGGATTAGTTTGGCTCTTAGTCGGCCAGCAGGTGCTGTCATTCGTACAGGCATTTGGAGGATGGCTGTTTGCCAGCAACATGTATTATATATTCCAGGACTTGCCAAATATTTTAACCGGTGTGTTACTCATTGTTGCTACGGCGCGTAGTCACTCACCCCTGAAGCCGTACTTGCTGACGGGAGGCCTGGCCCTGTACCTCATCACGTTTTTTCCGCTCCACGGCTTTTTTCGGTTCTATGGCTTAACTCCGGTCCAAGAAACATTTACCTATTACCCCCCATTCTTTATGTCGGTCGGTATGGTCATTGACTTGTTCTGCTTCGCCATGGCACTAGCCTATCGAAGCCGGTTAGTTGAAGTGGAGCGGAATCAGATTCAGGAGCGCTACACGCAGGACCTGGAAGCCCAGTTAGCCCAGCGTACAGAGGAGATTGAACAACAAAGCCGCCTGTTGGAAGCCCAGCACATCCGCCAGCTCGAAACCGAGTTCGAGCAGAAACTGGCCGATACCGAGATGACCGCCCTCCGCGCTCAGATGAATCCGCACTTCATCTTCAATTGCCTCAACTCCATCAAACTCTATACCCTCGACAACGAAGCCGACAAAGCATCGGACTACCTTACCAGGTTCTCCCGCCTGATTCGCCTGGTGCTGGAAAACTCCCGCTCCGAGATGGTACCCCTGAAAAACGAGTTGGAAGCCCTCCAGCTCTACATCGAACTGGAAGCCATGCGCTTTAAGCAGAAAGTCCAGTTCGCCATCCACGTATCGCCCAACATCGACCAGCAGTATCTTCGCATTCCGCCCCTGTTACTGCAACCTTACGTGGAGAACGCCATCTGGCACGGATTGATGCACAAACCCGAAGGGGGCACGGTAACAGTGGAGGTCAGTCAGCAAGAAGAAAACCTGCTGTACATCGAAATCAGCGACGATGGGGTAGGTCGGGAACGGGCGGCCGAGTTAAAAAGCAAGTCGGCGGGCCGGCATAAGTCGTTCGGGATGCAGGTAACGGCCGACCGCATCCGGATGATTAACCAACTCTACAATACCCAGACCAAAACCCAGATCGTGGATTTGGTAGACAGTTTCGGCGAGCCGTGTGGCACACGGGTAATTTTAGAGATACCGGTATGAAAGTACTACGTTGTTATCTGCTCATTATTGGACTGTTGTGCTTGATTAGCCCATTGGCTTGGGGGCAGTCTACGCTCTCGCCGATTAACCAGACACCGGCAGCTACGCTGGACTTTTTTAGTGGAGTAATCGGAGCGTTAGTATTTATGAGTTTATTCTCAGCCGCGCAATTTCTGCTCAATCGAGACGCTCCCTACGGTTGGTATACTGCCTATCTGACCTTCACATCGGTCTGGCTGTGGCAGGCAATTCGTTCATCGTTCGATATCGTCCCACGGCTACCCGATCATGGTATTTCGCTTGCCTTCATGCTGATGCTCGGCTATGGAATAACGGTATCCGACCTCCGCTTTATGAGCTACCTACTTGAAGTGCCTCAGCAACACCCTCGGTTAGAGCGCTGGTTTCGTTACTTTTTTGCCTACTTAGCCATATCCATGCTGGTTTCCTTAACCAGCTTGTTTGTGTGGAATTCGTTGCTTGTATACATAGCTACTGGTGTTTTTAGTTACGTCGGTGTGTTACTCATCATGGTCCAGATAGTGCGTCTTCGGCATCCATTGAAGCGTTATGCGCTGGCTGGGACGATATTTTTAGTAGGCGGTTCGATCACATCAGTCCTGCTCAATTTTACGGATGTCGCATCAAATGACCGATTAAGCCACACACCATACTTTTACGTAGCGGTTGGCATATTACTCGAAATTCTGTGTTTTTCGTTAGCCTTGGGGCGACGCTTCCAGCTAAATAAAGAAGAGAAAATTCAGGTGCAGCAGCAATTGATTCAGCAATTGGAGGAAAACGAGCGCCAGCAACAAACCTATACTCGTGAGTTGCAGCAGCGGCTGGCGCAGCGAACAACCGAGGTACTGGCCAAAGCGCATGAGCTTGAAGAACAGCGCGTTAATCAGCTTCGCTCCGATTTTGAGCGTCGGGTTGCTGAAGCCGAAATGGCCGGGCTGCGTTCGCAGATGAATCCGCACTTCATCTTCAACTGCCTCAACTCCATCAAGCTGTACGCCACCGAAAACGACGCGGAAAAAGCATCGGCATTCCTCACCAAATTTTCCCGGCTCATTCGGATGGTGCTGGAAAACTCCCGCTCTGAGCGTGTGACGCTGCAAAATGAGTTGACCATGCTGCAACTCTATGCCGATATGGAGATCATGCGCTTCAAGCAGAAGCTGTCGTTTTGCGTAGAAATTGAACCCGGCATTGATGCGCAGTTTATTGAGATACCGCCCCTGCTGTTGCAGCCTTACGTCGAAAACGCCATCTGGCACGGACTGATGCACAAGCCCGAGGGTGGCACCGTGCGCGTCCAGGTCACTTTACCGCAGGAAAATCTGCTTCAACTGACCATCACCGACGACGGCGTAGGCCGGGCTAGAGCAACCGAACTGAGAAGCAAGTCGGCCAATCACCGCAAATCGTTTGGTCTGAAAATGACCTCCGAGCGGATCGCTTTAGTCAATCAATTGTACCAGACCCACACGCAGGTACTGATTGAAGACCTCGTTGACGCCGATGCCCAGCCCGCTGGAACGGAAGTCGTTTTGCAGATACCACTATGAAAGCACTGATCATCGACGACGAACCCGACAATGTCCGGCTGTTGGCCCTGCAACTAGCCCGGCACTGCCCACAAATTGACCTGGCAGGTCAGTTTACCGACAGTACGGAGGGACTACGGGCTATTCAGACCCTACAGCCAGGGCTGGTGTTTATGGACATCGAGATGCCGGTCATGAACGGGTTTCAACTGCTGGAACGGGTGGGCGACGTTAACTTTCACATCGTTTTTGTTACGGCTTACGACCAGTATGCGGTGCGGGCGTTCCGATTCAGTGCGCTGGATTATCTGCTCAAACCTATCGACACCGTTGACCTGATTGCGACGGTGCGACGGGCCGAAACGACTACCCGCATCAACCCCAAACAGTTGGAACTGATGCGCCAGTATTACCCCGGCAGTCAGGGCAGTGCTGGTTCTTCTGTTAAAGGGCGCATTGCCTTACCCCATGCCAGTGGTATGGTATTTATTGAAACGAAACAGATCATTTACTGCGAAGCGGATAGCAACTACACCCGTTTTCATCTGCAAAGTGGCGATATGTATAGTGTAACCAAAACCCTGGGCGACGTGCAGGATGTACTGGAAACGGGCGATTTCGTGCGGGTTCACCGGCAGTACATGGTCAATCTGGAACACATTCAGAAACTGGTTAAGGGAGAAGGCACCTATCTACTAATGACCAATGGGGCCAGCATTCCGGTGGCCCGCCAGCAAAAAGACCGACTGATGGAACGGTTTGGATGGGTTTAAACGCTAAATTCAGTCAGGACATTGGGCAGGAAAGAAATTTCTGGATTACTTTACCGGTTAAATTCCCATTGTCTGACAGACACTGATGGGGCGGTCGCAACCGCTTAACCCCTACCTTACTGATGAAACTTTTTTTTTCGACCTTTTTCGTCTTTCTCCTCCTCACGCTCACCACTAAAGCCGCACCCGGCGATACCCACATTGTTATCCAGACCCGGCAGACGGCGCTGGTTATCCGGGTCGATAAGGAACAGACGCCCACGATGGTCCATCTGGGTATTCGCCTGAAAAACGGGACCGAGTACGGGGCTATTCCAGGCAACGGCAAGCGGGGCGAAGATTATACCGGCATTTACAATTCAGTGTATACCCCCGCCGGAGGCCGTAACCTGCTGGAACCCGCCATTCAGGTAACCCACGCCGATGGCAACGCATCCCTCGACCTTAAGTACGTTCGGCACGAGACCAGCCCTGAAGCGAATGGAGCTATTCTGACAAAAGTCTATCTCAAAGACCCGCAATACCCGTTTGACGTGACGCTGTACTACAAGGCGTATCAGAACGAGGATGTCATTGAACAATGGTCCACCATCCGGCACACCGAAAAAAAAGCGGTTACCCTGCATAAATACGCGTCGGCCAACCTGTATATCCCGGCGCAGAACTACTACCTGACGCATTTTCACGGCGACTGGGCCAGCGAGATGAACCCGTCCGAAACGATGCTGACCGAAGGCATTAAAGTGCTGGATTCCAAGCTGGGCACCCGAGCCGATCTGTTTCAGCCTCCCTCCTTCCTGGTCGCTCTCAATCAACCCGCCGAAGAAGAGCAGGGTGAAGTAATTGCCGGTACGCTGGCCTGGTCAGGGAATTACCAACTGGCGTTTGAAGTCGACCCGCTGCATAATCTCCGCATCATCCCCGGCATTAACCCCTATGCGTCGGCCTACACGCTGGCCCCTGACACCGAGTTTACCACCCCGGCGTTCATCTATACCTATTCTACTACCGGCAAGGGGGGAGCCAGCCGGAGCCTGCACCGCTGGGCGCGGAAATACCGGATTCCGCAGGGGCAGGGCAACCGCCTAACGCTGCTGAACAACTGGGAAGCCACATATTTCGATTTCAACGAAGAGAAGCTGTCTGCCCTCTTCAAAGATGCCGACAAACTCGGAGTCGATTTATTCCTGCTGGACGATGGCTGGTTTGGCAGAAAATACCCGCGTAACAACGACCACACCAGCCTGGGCGACTGGCAGGAGAACCCGAAGAAACTCCCCCACGGGCTGGGTTATCTGGTCAAAGATGCTGAAAGTGCGGGGGTGAAATTCGGTATCTGGCTCGAACCCGAAATGGTTAGCCCTAAAAGCGAACTCTACGAGAAACACCCCGACTGGGTCATCAAACAACCAAACCGGGCGGAGTATTACTTCCGGAATCAACTGGTACTTGACCTGACCAATCCGAAAGTGCAGGCGTTTGTGTACGATGTCGTCGACGAGTTGATGACCAAGAATCCGACGGTGAGCTACATCAAATGGGATTGTAACGCTGTTATTTATAACGCCTACTCGGCTACCCTTGCCGATCAGTCGAACCTATACGTCAACTACGTGCAGGGGTTATACAAGGTGCTGGACCGGCTGCGGACCAAGTACCCTACCCTGCCCATGATGCTTTGTTCCGGCGGTGGTGGGCGCGTGGATTACGGTGCCTTAAAGTACTTTACCGAATACTGGCCCAGCGACAACACAGACGGGCTGGAGCGGGTGTTTATCCAGTGGAACTACTCCTATTTCTTCCCGTCTATTGCTACCTGCAACCACGTAACAGACTGGGGTAAGCAGTCCATCAAGTTTCGGACGGATGTGGCCATGATGGGTAAAATCGGGTACGATATCGTGGTCAGTAAACTCTCCGAACCCGAATTACAGTTCAGCCAGGAAGCCCTGAAAACCTACGACCGCATCAAAACCACCATCTGGCAGGGCGATTTGTACCGGCTGGCCTCGCCGTATACAAACGATGTGGCGTCTCTGGCTTACGTGAACGATGCGAAGGACGAAGCCATCTGGTTCAGCTACCTGGTCAAAAACCGCTACAAAGCGGGCAGCGTGGCACCCATCAAACTACAGGGACTCAATCCGGACAAGCGCTATAAAGTTCAGGAACTTAACGTGTATCCAGGCACCCGCTCCGCCATCAACGCCGATTCATCCGTTTACTCCGGTAACTATTTGATGACCATTGGCTTCAACCCGCAGGTGAGTGCCCGCCGGGAAAGTGTGGTGCTGGATGTGACGGAGGTGAAGTAAGTTTTTACGGTGCTAACGAAAGGTAGTGGTCAACTACGTTGTTGCCGTTCTGTTAGCTCCTCCACCCGGATACCCCAGGCGCACCGAAAATGACCCAGCGGGCAGGCTTTTCGCCCATGCAGGTTGCAGGGTTTACACTCGAGTTTTTCGGGCGTTTGCACCACCCGCGATACATCGGCCAGGGGACCGAAACCAAATTCAGGTACGGTCGAACAGAAAATAGCCGTAGTCGGCGCGTTCATAGCCGAACACAGATGCAGGGGGGCCGAGTCGTTTACGTAGTTCATCACGGCATCCTGCTGCAAAGCCGCCGATTGCAGCAAACTCAACTCCCCCGCCAGATTTAGTACGTTTACGGGATTACCAGCCGAAACCCGTATGGCTTCGCAGGCATCACGGTCGGTGGGGGCACCCAGCAGATAGATTGTTGGTTGGTTGGGCAGGGCCTGAACAAGTTCGGCCCAGCGTTGGGGCGGGTACTGCTTCGTAAACCAGACCGACATGGGTGCCATGCACACGTACGGCTGCTTTTTGTAGGGTTGCACCACAGCATAATCGTCCGCCGATGGATAGAGCTTTGGGCGGGTTTGTTCCTGCCATTGGATGCCCGGTTTCAGCACATTGAGCATTTCGGCATTACGGTCTACTTCATGACTACCCGGTTCAAACCGATGGCCGACCTGATGCGTAAAAAAGCGGGCGAATGGATTTTTGTCGAAGCCAACCGTTGTTCCGGCACCCGACAAAGCGGTTAGCATACCCATCGTTCCATACCGTTGCAGGTTCAATACGGCGTTGTATTGGCGGGTGCGGATGGTTTGCAGGAGTCGCCATAAATCCCGGTATTTGACGAACGCGCCCCGAGCGCCCTTTTTATGCCAGATAAGTACCTCGTTCAGAAACGGGTGATTAACCAGTAAACCCTCGTTACCTTTGCGAACCAGTATGTCCAGCAACGCATCCGGGAAAGCCTGATGCAATTGTTCAAGCAGGGCCGTAGCCAGAATGACATCTCCGATGAAAGCGGTTTGAATAAGCAGGAACCGGGGCGGATTGGTTGCGGTTATCATCAGTACGCCTTGTGCGTGAATAAGTAAGAATGGAAGATTACGACGTATATACCCTGCCGAACGGAATTCGCATCGCGCATAAACAAATTCTTCATACACAGATTGCCCATTGCGGCATCATGCTCGATATTGGCAGCCGCGATGAGCAGCCACACCAGCAGGGACTTGCCCACTTTTGGGAGCACATGGCCTTCAAAGGTACGGAGAAACGAAAATCATACCATATCATTACCCGGCTCGAAATTATCGGTGGTGAGTTAAATGCGTATACCACTAAAGAAAAAGTGTGCTTCCATGCCTCGGTACTGGATGCTCATTTCGAGAAAGCCGTTGACTTGCTGGCCGACATCACGTTTCATTCCATCTTCCCCGAACGGCAAATTGAGCGGGAACGGGGGGTTATTCTGGAGGAGATGGCGATGTATTACGACTCGCCCGAAGATGCCATTCAGGATGATTTCGACGAGCTGGTATTCCCGAACCACGCGTTGGGTGGCAATATTCTGGGCACTACCGAAACCGTTAGTTCATTCGGTCGGGAAGACCTCCAGCAGTTCATTGCCGAAAACTACGACACCAGTCGGATTGTGTTTGCTTCCGTTAGCCGGTTACCGTTCAAACAGGTAGTGAAAGTAGCCGAGAAGTATTTTCGGGATGTTCCGGTGCAGCATTCGGTCCGGCAGCGCGAAACACCCACGGATTACGCACCCCGCCACACCCGGGTGGAGCGCCCCATTACGCAGGCACAGTGCGCCCTCGGCCGACCGGCCTATGGCCTGAAAGACCCGCGACGGTTGCCCTTTTTTATGCTGGTCAACCTGCTGGGTGGCCCCGGCATGAACTCGCGGCTTAACCTGAACCTGCGCGAGAAATACGGGCTTGTCTATTCCATCGATGCTGGTTATACGCCTTACCTGGACACGGGTTTTCTGGGCATCTACTTCGGTACCGACCCCAAAAAAGTAGACAAAGCGCAGTCGCTGATTATGAAAGAACTGAAGCGACTTCGCGAACAGCCGTTAACGACGCTGCAACTGCATCAGACGAAGGAACAACTAGTCGGTCAGCTGGCAATGGCCGAAGAAAGTAACAACAGTTTTATGCTGATGATGGCCAAAAGCCTCCTCGACATCAACCGGGTTGAGTCGCTGAACGACATTTTCAATGATATAAAAGCCGTAACGGCCGGTCAATTGCAAGACCTTGCCCAGGAAAGCTTTGACGAAAGTCAGTTTAGTTCATTGACCTTCGTGCCGGAGAAATAGGGCAGTAGAAGTGGCATGAATCGCAGGGTTGTCTATCCGGGCACAACAGCGTTTACTCCTGCCCGTTATACTGCCACGTCACGCCAACATTCCCGGTACCAGCCTGCCCGTCCGCTTTTCGTCAGTATCCTTTCTGACCGGTATGCGCGTGCATGAAAGGCTACAGTGAGACCGGCTGAACTGCCCTGAGGCTGAACGTATTACCAAAAAAACGCCTATTGTCCCGATCAGACACGTAACCGTTTAATAAACGTTGTGTGACTGAACGCTCATGGCCAGTCAAAAAATGTATATTCCCGCGATTTTATAGGTAAAACCCATAAACCTATGCTTAAAAGAGTCTACAATTTATCCCGTAGTCTTGCTTTACTAATGTTTTTTTACGGACCCTTTATAACACCCGGACAACCGGGTGTTTCGGCCCAAAGTCTCCCTACTGGTTTTTTAAACGCTAAAGTGCAGGACGGCTATACTACCCCCATGGGAACCGTTTTCACTTCGGACGGCAAGCGGCTTTTTGTGTGGGACAAGGCTGGGCGCGTATGGGTATCGAACTGGAATGGTACCCAATACATCAGGCAAACAAATCCCGTTCTGGACCTGAGTGATGAGGTAGGCAACTGGCGCGACTTTGGGCTGTTGAGTTTTTGTCTTGATCCAAATTTCGGACAGAACGGCCTGGTCTATTTATTTTATGTGGTTGACCGGTATCACCTCTTCAATGCAAATACGGCCTCCTACAACCCCACCCAAAACCAGTATTTTACGGCTTCCATCAGCCGGGTAACGCGCTATCAGGTTCAGGCAGGCGGCACTGATCTGGTAGCCATTCCGGCCAGCCGGAAAATACTGCTGGGAGAAAGCCGCACCACGGGTGTTCCACTTACGTACGAGTCGCACGCGGGCGGCACCCTGCTGTTCGGTCGCGATGGCTCGCTGCTGGTATCGACCGGCGATAATGCCAGCTACAGCAGTACGGACATTGGCAGTGCGTCAGAAACGTACTACCAGCAGGCTATCAACGACGGTATTATGACCGCCAATGAAAATGTGGGCGCTTTTCGGGCGCAGATGCTTACCTCGCTATGCGGAAAGGTACTACGGATAGACCCCGCCACCGGAAACGGGTTAAGCAGCAATCCTTTTTACGATGGAGCCAACCCCCGTTCAGCCCGGTCGAGAGTATGGACCCTGGGGCTACGCAATCCCTGCCGGATGACCATCCAGCCTACTACAGGCAGCACTACTATGACCGACGGCAATCCGGGTGCGTTGCTCATCGGCGACGTAGGCTGGAACACCTGGGAAGATATGCACGTGATAAAGCAGGGCGGAGAGAATGCGGGCTGGCCTGTGTTTGAGGGCCTGGATGAGCAACCAAGCTACAGCGCGGCTGCCAAAACTCTTGCTAATAAAGACGAACCAAACCCAACCAATACCTGTAACGTACCGTTTCTGCGCTTCGGTGATCTGCTGAAACAGGCTACCAACCCAGCCCAGGGAACAACGCAGGCTCTCAATCCATGCAGTTTGCAGCCGCTGCCGGGTTTGCAACGCCGGTATTTCCATTCCCGCCCGGCGCTGGACTGGAAGCATGGCCAGGATATTGCCCGGGTGCCCTCCTTTAGCGGAAACATTGCTACAACTACCCCCCTGTCGGGCACGCTGGGGACTCCTTTCCGGGGTAATTGCTCGATAGGCGGGGCCTTTTACGCGGGCATGGTTTTTCCGGCAGCTTACCGAAACAGTTATTTTTTTGCTGACTACGGCGAAAACTGGATTCGGAGAGCTACCCTCAATGCGGATGGCAGTTTTAATACCGTGCAGGCGTTCCTGCCCGGCGGGGTTGGAAACGGTATAGTCGATATAGAGTTTAACCCGCTCGACGGGGCGCTGTATTACGTCAATATCAATACCGGCGAGGTTATGAAAATCAGTTATGGGGGTAATCAGCCACCGATAGCTGTAGCTACGGCTACTACGCAAAGCGGCACCTCGCCCCTGACGGTCAATTTCACCGGCAGCAACTCCACGGACCCCAACGGTGATCCGCTTACCTACCTGTGGGATTTTGGGGATGGCACGACCTCAACGGTCGCTAATCCTACCAAAACCTTTACCGCCACTACCACGCAGGGCTTCACGGTTCGGCTCACCATAAACGACGGGCGCGGCCTGACCGATAGCCAAACGCTCGTTATTTCGATCAATAATGCGGCACCCACCACTAAAATCACGGCTCCGCTCAATAACGCCCAGTACCCCCTGGACCGCCAAAGTTCGTACAAACTCACGGCCAGCGTTACCGACGAAAACCCGGCCACGCTTACCTACGCCTGGCAGGTCAGTCTGCGCCATAATAACCATGAACACCGCGAACCCATAGAGACCGACGTCTCGCCAACGGTTATACTATCGCCCGTGGGATGCGACGGCGAAACGTACTATTACTTTATCAAACTGACCGTTACCGACGCGGGCGGGCTGACCGCTACCGACTCCGTTAAAATCTACCCTAACTGTGCCTCAATCAACCTGGCCGTTACGAACGTGACTGCCACGCCCGGTGTTACCTCAGCCCTCGTGAAATGGACGAATCCCACGACTCCGTTTAGCGACGTACTGGTCGTGGCCAAAGCGGGTTCGGGATTTCAGGGACAACCGACGAGCACGAGCTATTCGGCCAACGCTGACTTTACCGGCAACGGGGCCTCACTGGAAGGGGGGAAAGTTGTGTATCAGGGAGTTGGGACATCAGTAAATATCACAAACCTGACCGCCGGACAACGCTACTATTTCCGCATTTATACCCGCAGTAGCAGCGTTTGGACGGGGGGTGTGGAAGTCAGTGCTACCCCAACAGCCCCCGCCCCACCCCCCACCAACCTGCTTTTCGACACTACGGCCTGCTACCGGATTGTATCGCGCGTAAGTAGCGGATCGGTTGTCAGTATCGACGGCGGCAGTACGGCCAGTGGTATGCTGGCCCGGCTGCGTACCAATGCCAGTCAACCGTGGCAGCAGTGGCGTATCAAACCCGCCACAACAAATTTTTATCGAGTCGAAGCCCTCCATAGCGGCCTGGCGCTGACCGTTGACGGAGCATCTGCGCAGGACTACACCAATCTGGTTCAGCAGCCATTTGGCGGCAGTACCAATCAGCAGTGGACTATTGAGCCGAACGGCGATGGCTACTACGCCCTCAAAGCCCGGCATTCGGGCAAGGCCATGGACATCAAGTGGGATGGTGTCGACGTTGTTCAGTATAGCGTGGGCGGGAGCTGGAGTCAGCAGTGGGCCATTGAGAAAGCCACTTGCGCCACAGGCCCCGTAACGCCCCCAACGGAACCACCGACGAGCCAGCTTTTTGATACCACGGCCTGTTACCAGATTACATCACGGGTGAGTGGCGGCTCAGTAATAGGTATCGACGGTGGCAGCCTGGCGAATGACGCGCTGGTTCGCCAGCGGGCTAACGCCAGCAGGATGTGGCAGCAGTGGCGCATCAAACCCACCGCCACTAACTACTACCGGCTGGAGGCCGTTCACAGCAGCAAGACCCTGACCGTGCTGGGGAATTCGCAACAGGACTACGCCAATCTGGTTCAGCAGCCATTTGGCGGCAATACCAATCAGCAGTGGACTATTGAGCCGAACGGCGATGGCTACTACGCCCTCAAAGCCCGGCATTCGGGCAAGGCCATGGACATCAAGTGGGACGGTGTCGACGTTGTTCAGTATAGCGTGGGCGGGAGCTGGAGTCAGCAGTGGGGCATTGAAAAAGCAACCTGTTCTACCAACATCGCGGCTCGCTTAGGAGATAAAGCCACCGCACCGGCGACAGCAGCCGCCCATCAGGAGCCGATAACCAAATTTCGGCTATGGCCAAACCCGGCCCACGATTACGTGCAGATAGACTTACGATCCGCAGCCGGACAACCCACCGATATTGTTCTGTTCAACCTCACCGGTTCACTCGTGTATCGCACCCGCGTTAATTCGGCATCGGAGCCAATTTACCAACTCGATACCCGTTCGCTCTCAGCCGGGGCCTATCTCATAACTATACAGACACCCGACCAACAACCGACCACCCTCCGGGTAACAATAAGCCGGTAACCCAGCCCCTTTGTTAACTACCCGAAACTTACGACTTTTACGCATGACCCTAAACGATGCCCAAACCACCGTCGACGACTGGATAAAGACCGTTGGCGTTCGGTATTTCAACGAGTTGACCAATATGGCGCAACTGACCGAAGAGGTTGGTGAAGTAGCCCGCATCATTGCCCGGCGCTACGGGGAACAGTCCGAAAAGGAATCGGACAAAAACAAAGACCTGGGCGATGAACTGGCCGATGTACTCTGGGTAGTCATTTGCCTGGCGAATCAGACCGGCGTTGACCTGACGGAAGCTTTTCAGAAGAACCTGGATAAAAAGAATGGCCGGGATGCCACCCGGCATCGGGAGAATGAGAAGTTGAAATGACACCATATGACAATGACCCTATAAGGTCTTAAAGACCTTATAGGGTCATTTACCTGATAACCTTCTATCTATAAAAATGCCCCGCTGAAATCACGTTCAGCGGGGCATTTTTATAGACAGAAAGCTTTTTACTTCTGAAACGACTTAAAAACATAATCCCACATGGGTGACGAAACGCCGTAGTTGCTCTCTTCGTTCTTGTAGTGGTGAACACTATGGTTTATCCATAAGTGCTTGAAGAAGTTTTTGGGTGGTGTGTAGGCGTGAATAATAAAATGCACGGACAGGTAGCCACTGTAGCCAACCAGAAAACCGGGAAAGAACGCATAGGCGGCTTCACCCATCATCACGAAAAATAAACCGAAAAATGCGGCTGCCATAAAAATAGCCACCGCTGGAGGCATAGCCAGCCGCGTTTTGTCTTTCGGGTATTCGTGGTGAACGCCGTGCAGCGTGTATTGCAGTTTGGCGCGTTGTTCCGATGTGGGCGTAATGTGGTACAGGTAGCGATGCAGTACATATTCAAACAGCGAAAACACCAGCAAACCCGTAATGAACAGGATGGCAATCATGGGTGCGCTCATGTCCGTATGAGTGAAGGCATACCAGCCCAGGAATACCGACAGCGACAGCCACATCGAAATAGGAATCATGATATGCGTCCGCGAGAGGGCTTCCAGAATGGGATTATCGAATAACTGCTTGGTTCCGGTATGCTTGGGCCGGGTTTTGCCATGTCCGGCCATCGTATGCAGCTTTTCCGTTGTTGATTCCATAGAGATAGTAGTCAATTGATAGGGCGAAAATACAATGAAAAATTGATTTCACCGAAGATTATAGTAAACTTGATTTACTATATAATGATTAGGTTTTACTCATTTCTACCTGGTCTGCCAGTTTCTCCTGCATCGCATCTATATTGCCTTTGGGCAGTTTAGGCTTAATAATCAACCGCAGCGAGTTACTGTAGGTCAGGTAATTGAACATCCAGTTCAGAAAGATAGAGAGCCGGTTTTTGACCCCAACTATCGACATCAAGTGTACAAATAACCAGGTTAACCACGCAAAAAATCCCTGAAACTTTAAAAAGGGCAAATCCACCACCGCCAGCCCCCGGCCAATGGTTGCCATCGTCCCCAAATCATGGTACGTAAACTCCTCGGGTTGTTCATTACGCAACCAGTGCAGCAGATTTTTAGCCAGCAGCTTTCCCTGCTGAATAGCGGGTTGTGCTACCTGTGGATGCCCGTCGGGCCATTTTTCTTCGGTCATCAGGGCCACATCCCCAATGGCGAATATATCCGTAAAACCCTGTACCTGACTGTAGCGGTTCACCAGTACCCGTCCGCCCCGGCCCAGCACGTCGGCAGGCAGGCCCGCCAGTGGATTAGCTTTTACGCCAGCCGCCCAGATAAGGTTATTGGTTCGGAGCGTGGAGCCATCACTCATGGTCACAATCCGCCCGTCGAAATCCTTCACGCGGGTGTTCAGCCGCACGTTTACGCCCAGGTCGTGCAGATACGCTAATGAGTGTTCCTGCGACTGTTTGGACATGGGTTCCAGCAATACCGGCCCCGACTGAACGAGGTAAATATCCATCATCCTGAAATCCAGTTCCGGGTAGTCTTTGGGCAGCACAGTTTTCCGCATCTCGGCCAGCGTACCGCAAAGCTCAACGCCCGTTGGCCCCCCACCTACCACCACCACATCCATGAATCCTTCTTTTTCGTCCACGCTTTGCACGCTCAGCGCATCCTCGAAGTTTTGCAGCATCCGGTTACGGAGGGCAATCGCTTCGGACACCGACTTCATGGGCAGTGCTTTTTCGATGATATTCTGCTGATTGAAAAAGTTAGTGTCTGCTCCGGTAGCCATCACGAGGTAATCGTAGGTAACCGGCCCCAGTTCGGTATCCACTGCCTTGTCGGCCGGGCGAATACCCGTCACGTTCGTTACGCGGATATGAACATTCTTACAGTTACTGAATACCGACCGCAATGGAAATAGGATGGCGTTGGCCTCCAGACCGGCCGTAGCAACCTGGTAGTACAGCGGCTGAAATTCGTGGTAGTTCTGTCTGTTCAGCAAAACAACCTGAAACTCCTTCCGGCCCGATAGTTTTCGGGCCAGTCTCAACCCACCGAATCCGGCTCCTACAATAACTACTCGCTTACGGTCTGTTTGGGGTATGTTTGGATTCATATTTTCGGTTTTCAGTTCACGGTTTCCAGGGGCGCAGTGTGGTCTTTTCCGACCAATAGCCCAGTTTGTTGAACCACGCCAAGCCACTACAAACCGAAAACGATAAACTATAAACGGTTCAACTAACTTACCAAACTTGCCTGCAACACCCGCTCATAATACGCTTCGTACATGGGCAGGATGCGGGACAGTTCAAATTCCTTGGCTCTGGCCAGCGCGTTTTCCTTGAATCGGGGCAGATTGGCATCATCGAGCACGTACAGTGCATTTTTGACCATGTCATCCACATCCCCCACCGGACTCAGGAAGCCGGTTACACCCTGTATGTTCAACTCCGGGAGTCCACCGGCGTTCGATGTGATCAGCGGCACCTCACAGGCCAGCGCTTCCAGCGCAGCCAGTCCGAAACTTTCATTTTCGGAGGGCATAATGAACAGGTCAGCGACCGACAGTACTTCCTCAACGGCATCCAGTTTTCCTAAAAACCGGACCTGGTCGTAAATGTTCAGTTCGCGCACGAGCCGCTCGATGCGGGCGCGTTCGGGACCATCACCCACCAGTAAGAGCTTGGCGGGGGTTTGCTGCTGGATATGATAAAAAGCCATCACGGCATCGTCGATGCGTTTTACCCGCCGGAAGTTGGACGTATGCACGATCAGCTTTTCATCGTTAGGGCATATTGCTTTTTTAAAGTGCTCCTTCTTCTGCCGGTTGAACCGGCTCAGGTCGATGAAGTTGGGGATCACCTCAATTTCGCGATGCACCTTGAAATGTTTGTACGTATCCTCCCGCAGATTCTCCGACACCGACGTTACCCCGTCCGATTCATTGATGCTGAACGTAACCACGGGTTCGAACGAAGCATCTTTACCCACCAGTGTGATATCTGTACCGTGCAGCGTAGTCACCACCGGCACATTGCGCCCCTGCGACCGCAAAATCATTTTGGCCATGTAGGCTGCCGACGCGTGCGGAATAGCGTAGTGAACGTGCAGTAAATCAACATCTTCGTTCATCACCACGTTAACCATTTCACTGGTTAAGGCCGATTCGTAGGGGGCATACTGAAACAGCGGATAGGAGGGTATATTTACTTCGTGGTAAAAGACATTTTCATTGAAAAAATCGAGCCGGGGTGGTTGCTGATAGGTAATGAAGTGAATTTGATGCCCGTTTTTGGCTAGTGCCTTGCCGAGTTCGGTAGCGACTACCCCACTACCACCAAATGTTGGGTAGCATACTATACCAATTTTCATCGTGAGAGAACAAGTTTGTTCCTCAACAACAAATGCCAGCAAAAAGAATCCCGGAACGGTTAAAAGTACCTGACAGGGAACAATGCATACCATACAATTAATACCAGTCGTCCCTTTTCGCTTTCCCAGCCTTGTCAAAATCCGTATTTTTGATAAAAAATCAGCATGGTGGCACGCCAGTCCGTTCCCTTTTCAGCATTCGCGTTTGGCTTTCTGCGGCTCATCCGGCTTCAGAATCTGTTGATTGTTGTAGCCACCCAGTTGCTTGCCCGTCTGTTTATCATTGATACCAAGCCGAGCAGTATTATCCTTTTTCCGGACCGAAACTTCTGGATACTGTCGTTGTCGACGGTTTGTATTGCGGCTGCGGGGTATATCATCAATGATTATTTCGACATAAAAATAGACCTGATCAACAAACCGGAGCGGGTTATTATCGGTCGTTTTCTCAAGCGCCGGATTGCGATGGGGGTGCATCAGGTGCTCAATGTGGTGGGTTGCATGATTGGTTTGTACCTCAGCAAATGGGTCTTCCTGGCCGATGTACTGGCCGTTACCTTGCTGTGGTTTTATTCGGCCCAGTTTAAGCGGCAGCCGCTGGTAGGAAACATTGTCATTTCGTTGCTAACGGCACTTTCTCTCATCGTGCTGGCTATCTACTACCGCAATAATGCCCAGATGCTGTTGATCTATGCCCTGTTCTCCTTCGGTATTTCGCTGATTCGGGAAATTATCAAAGACATGCAGGACATCCGGGGGGATGCCCGTTTTGGCTGCCGTACCATTCCCATCATCTGGGGACTTCGCCGGACGAAATATCTCCTCTACGGCTTGCTGGCCACCTTTGTCGGGTCGCTTTTCACCATTGCTGCGTTGCTCCGTAACAACCAGCTCGTCTTTATTTTCCTCCTGCTGCTCATCCCGATTGGGTGGCTTACCTACCGGCTCGTTCTGGCCGACACCCGGCGCGACTTCGGGCACCTCAGTAATCTCTGCAAACTCATCATGCTTCTCGGTATCATGAGCATGATCTGGACGTAAGATGAATGATGATGGTTCACATAAACGCCGTTTACTCAAAGCTTTGAACCTCGGAAGCCGTTTGCACCTATTTTTATCTTTTTGTAAACCAACCGTCTTTATTCATATGAAATCACTCACGTTTTCGCTACTCGTCATTTTTATCGTATCCGGTAAATTACAGGCGCAGGATTGCTTCGGCATGACCTTTAAGCCCGGAATGAATTTCGAGATGAGTATGTTCGATGCCAAAAACAAACCCACCGGCAAAATCAGCTATAACGTCAAAGACATTCATAAAGAAGGTGGCTCGACGATAATGGACTTGACGGCGCAGTTTGACGATGAAAAAGGCAAACAGCGCCCACCCTACAGCGTCCGCTATACCTGTACCGGCGATGAACTCGTGGCCGACTTATCGGGCATGATGCAGGCTATGCAGTCGAACATGAAGGATATGGAGTTGAAGATGAAAATGAATAAGCTGGTTTATCCGTCCAAATTCAGTGTGGGTCAAAAACTAAGCGATGGTCAGATTGAAGCCGAACTGGTTACGAACGGGACGACCATGTCCACCATGAATATGACAATGGCCAATAGGCAGGTAGAAGGCCAGCAATCCATTACCACGCCCGCCGGTACCTTCGATACCTATAAAATCACGTCCGACATGAACATGGAAAACCGTGTATTTGGTATGCCCATCCGTTCGTCTATGCAAGTAGTGAATTACCGGGCTCTCAATCAGATACTGGACGTTAAATCGGAAACGTACAGGAAAGGCAAATTAATAGGATATACCCTGTTGACGAAAGCGAACTAACGCGGGTAGAGGAGAAGAGCGAGATACAAAGGAAAGAGGCAATCTGTCTTAAAACCGGCTTTTCTGCGCAGTTTTGAGGGTATTTGGCAAATGACAGCCCAATTCGCAACTTTGTTGCAAAAAAGTGAGTTAAGTAGGCGTTCGATTGCTATAAGCGTCGTATTTTTGCCTTTGCTCATGAAAACAGACGACCTCTCCCGCAAAGCAGATTATATCGGTATTACCGGCTCCGTACTGTGCATTATACACTGTCTCGTTACGCCCGTTTTGCTGGTTTCGTCTTCGTTATTGCAGAATTCTCCGCTCCGTGCCGGGTATTTGAGTCTGGATTATATTTTTATCGGAATCAACGCCGTAGCGGTCTATTTTGCCACCCGGCACGTTGTATCGGTGTCGCTCAAACGAAGCCTATGGGGATTTCTGGCCGTGTTTAGTATTGCCCTGGTGCTTGAACACACCATTCCCTTTTTTACGTACGTTGCCTATGCCGCTTCGGCCGGGCTGGTTATTAGCCACCTGGTCAATATCCGGCAGCACCGGCTCACCCACGCTCACTAGTTGGCACTAAAAGCCCGATTAGTGATGAAGGTATCGTCGGTGAGGGTTTTCAGGAAGGCAACCACCTGTTTTTTCTCGGTATCGGTCAGTGCAATACCCAAACGCCCGTTCTGTTTCAGCACCGGATCGAGGGTGGGACTGTCTTTTACGCCACTGCGGTAGTGGTCGATCACCTGCTCCAGCGTGGCAAAACGACCGTCGTGCATGTAGGGAAATGTTTTTTCCACATTGCGCAGGCTGGGCACCCGAAATTTCAGTCGGTCGGCTTCGTCAAGCGTAATGGTATAGCGGCCCTGATCCTTAATACCGTCACTCATGGGTAAGCCATTATTCCGGTAGCTCCTGTCGGTAAACAGATCCGTGGCGTGGCAGACCGTACACTGCTGCTGAAACAGCACGAGTCCGGCCAGTTCATCCGCAATAAAGTCTCCCCCACTCTCCTTCCGAACGTATTTATCATAACGCGAATCAGCCGATACGAGGGTAAGCATAAACTGCGAAATAGCCTTTAGAAACCGGACCGTCGTGACCGTATCGGAGCCAAAAGCGGCTTTGAACAGGGCTGGATATCGGGGATTTTTCTGCACCCGGTTCAGCGCATCCGCAAAGACCATATCCATCTCGACCGGATTTTTGATGGGCGAGAGTGGCAATTCGTCCAGGCTGGTAACGCCCCCATCCCAGAAGAACTCACGGTCCCAGCCCAGATTTTGCAATCCCGGCACGTTGCGCGTACCGAACTTGCCGCCAATACCATGACTCAGCGGGTGGTCGGAGTGGCCAAAGCCCGCAAACTGCTGGTGGCAAGACCCACAGCTAATGGTTGTATCGCGCGAAAGGAGCGGGTCATAAAATAAGGTTTTCCCCAACGCTACGCCCTCCACTGTTGGGGGGTTCTGGCTCAGTTGGTAGGTTATAGGCGGGAAATTGGCGGGTTGCCGAATCGGTACCGGCGTTGCCTGATACTCTACACCATCCGGTTCTATCGGGACGGGATTGGGTGTGGGGTCAGTAGCCTGCTGGGTTTGGCAACTCACCACCAGTGCAAACAGACCCAGGCTGGCCAGCAACCCGATTTTAGTGGGCGATATCGTCCACACCCAACTCACAGGCTAGTCTGAATACGTGTGTAGGTGAACATCCGTGCGTAATTATTGGCGATGTTAGTTGAGTACGGGTCGAACATGACGGATGAGTGTTCGGCAATGCTCAGTTTAGTTGGACCGTTGAATACGGTCAGGGCGTCGGTCGTGAGCTGGACGGTTGGCGTCGACGCAGCCTGCACCTTCGCCACGTCATTATTGAAGGAGAGTGTAACCGTACGCAGGTTGTTAATGGTTTTCTTGCCGTTATACCCACCCCCAAACCCACCGACATGGTAAAAAAATGTATTGTTCTGTGTGGCGGGTGCCGAGGCCGATTGTCCCTCCAGCTTCATAAAAATATAGCCCGAGTTCCACTCCCAGTACATGCCATCGTTTAAACCCGGATCGAGCACCCCCGTCCGTTTGCTGATGTCGGCCAGGCTGCGCAGGCTGTCTACGCCTACCATAAACGTCAGACTCGTATAATCACCTACGGGTATGTTGGATAACGTAATCGTTTGGGATACTGGTTTTTCCTCCTGAATCAAAAAATAACTACTATCCTGCGGCACCACATACTCACTGCCATCCGCCTTGCGAAGGCGAATATTGCTGACGAAGTAGTTGAATTTAGTGATGGAGAACGCTTCACCAGCGTCATTTTGATACGAGCCGGTTCTCAGATTCAGGTCAGATGCGCCCAGCCTGTTATCGAACGCGAGACGAAGCTTCCCCGTCGTATTCGTACTATCAGGATTTACGGTATTGCAGGAAAAAACGGCCAGTCCAATACACAATACGGCAAGTAACCCAATAGTAGCGGTATTTTTCATAGCCTATGTTGTAGCTGCCTGTTCATGCCAAACAGCTTGCCTTTACCTAACGTAAATCAGCCCTGAATCATGCATACGTTTTGATTAAATAGCCTTTAAAAAAGTCGGTCTGACAGCTGTTGGCGGCAACATATACCGTTTGCTCATAAATCAATCCGTTTGCTCAATAGGTTTCACACGTACTCAACCAAGTCTGTAGATTTACGACAATCGGTGCGGTCTGAGTGGCTACCACCGTAGTCTGTTCTATACACCAAAAACCAGTTAACATGAAAATTACCCTATCTGCTCCGGCTGGCTGTTTACTTCTATGTCTGATCATGAGCTGTCAGGATCACCGGATACCGGCTCCCCCTGACCCAATGTTTACGACCACTACGCTGGCTACCGGCCTGATTGCGCCCATTAGCGTAGAAACGGATGCCACCGGACGCGTTTTTGTGGCCGAACAGGGCACTGGCCATAACGACGGTACTGTGTCCGAAATTACGCAGGATGGCAAGAAGCATCCGATGGTTACGGGTATTTTTTCCCAAACCAATATCGAGGGCGATCTCGATGCCGTCGATCATTTGCTGGTCGTGGATAAAACCCTTTATTTCCTGAATCCAAAAGGGCTTTACCAGGTCGATTTATCGGCTTATAAAACGGATGTTACCCCCGCCGTCCCGGCTGCCAGTCTCATTCCGCAGGATATTCGTTCCTTCGTCATTGCTCACAACTTTACGAATGACACCGGCGAATCGCACCTCTATAATTTGACCCTCGGCCCCGACGGTGCGCTGTATATTACCGACGCGGCTGCCAACGCTATTATCCGCCGGTCAAAAACCGGCGATTTGAGCGTAGTAACCGAAGTACCGGGTATTGCCAATCCCAACCCGGCTGGTCCCCCGCCGGGCCCGCCCTTTATTCAGTCGGTACCCACCAGCATTACGTACGATGGGCATCAGTTTTTGATCAGCACCCTGCTCGGGTTCCCGTTTCCGGCGGGGAAATCAATCCTGTACCAGATGAATCCCGCGGGTAACCTCACAATTTATCAGCAAACCTTCAATAGCCTGGTCGATGTGGAGAATGACGGCAATGGCAAGCCACTGGTGCTCGAGTTTGCCGTATTTGGTCCGATGGGCTTTACGCCAAACACGGGCCGATTGTTACGGGCTAACGGAGCAACCAGTACCGTCCTGCTCGACAAGCTGAACCTGCCCACCGATCTGAAACTAAGTGATGCCCACACCGCTTACATCACCAGCCTGGGGAGTGGCGCCCTGTTGAAGGTTACCTACTAATCAATTATTCGTACATTATCTGGTAATATTCCCGCGCCATCCGGGCCGAGGTGAAATAAGCGTTTACATCGTTCATGCTACGGAGTTGGAGGGCCTGCCAGTCGGCGGGCCTTTCGTAATACATGGGTAGTATGTCTTCTTCGAGGAGCCGGAACAGGTGATTGCGGTCGTGCTCATCGGGGTTACCTTCGGGGGCGGTGGGTATGATGAAGGCATTCTGTTCGGGGCCGTTATCTTTTTCGAACTCACAAATCCAGCCATCGTTGGTCGAGACGTTGACAGCCCCGTTCATGGCCGCCGTCATACCGCTGGTTCCCGATGCTTCGCGGGGTACGATGGGGGTATTCAGCCACAGGTCGGCACCGTCTTTGAGAACTTTGGACAGGGCGAGTTCGTAGCCGGTCAACACCGCCATACGCGGATACAGGTGACTGAGGTAGTAGAGATGGTTGAACGTCCGGGCCGCTCCGTCATCGAAGGGATAGGGTTTGCCGGCCCAGATAATCTGAAGCGGATAATCACGATTTTTCATCAACCGTTTAAACCGTTCGCCATCCTGCGTAAGCAGGTCGGGGCGTTTGTATGCCGCAAACCGGCGCGCCCACACCATCGTCAGCACGTTCGGGTCGAAGAGTTTACCTACCTGATCGGCTACAAAGGTGAACAATGGTTCTTTGAGGGCTTTTTTACGGGCTGCCAGGGCCGAGACATCCCCGGTTTGGCGGGCCGTTTCCAATTGACTGTCGGCCCAGTAGCCATGATTCTGAGCGTTGGTAATGTGCGTAATCTCGCAGATATCCGGGTAACTTCCCCACAACAGACGGGATACGGCACCGTGTAGTCTTGAAACACCGTTGGCCTTCCGGCTCAGCCGAAGCGCCACCAGAGAGTGGTTGAAAATCGAATCCCTGATGCCCGTAATCTGCCGAACTTCCTCCAGCGGCAAGTCGCCAAAAAAGCCTAACTTCTCCAAAAAACCAATGTCGTGTTTTTCATTGCCCGCTTCTTCCGGCGTGTGCGTGGTAAACACCATCCGCTCCCGCACGGCAGCAGCACTACCCAGCGTTTTGTAAAGATGAAAAACCGCCGACACGGCGTGGGCTTCGTTCAGGTGATAGACGGCAGGCTGATAGTGCAGTTCATCCAGGAACCTGGCTCCCCCCAAACCCAGCAGCATACACTGCGCTACTTTCCGCTCCGAGTCCGCATCGTAAAGCCGGTACGAGATCGAGCGGGCGGCTTCATCATTGCCATCCACATCGGTCGTCAGGAAAAACATCGGCACCGTGCTGAAGTGCTTTGGGTCGAGAAAGAACGCCTGTACCCAAACCGGCCGGCCGGCTATGGTAATCGTGAATCGAATGCCCGTATCCTGCAGGAACCCGTACATTTTCTCCCGAAACTGAACGTCCATTGAGTTATCGGCCTGACGGATCTGATCGTAGTAGCCACACTTCCAGAGAATACCGATACCAATCAGGTTCTGACGTTCATCGAAGGCACTTCTCATGTGCGATCCGGCCAGGAAGCCAAGGCCACCGGAGTAGGTTTTCAAGGCCTGGTCGATAGCAAACTCCATCGAAAAATAAACGACGGATTTCTGGAAAGCAGGGGCAAAGGAATAGGGATGGCGAAAAGCCGATGGCAGTTGTGAAACAGACATGGAAGGGGGACGAATAAAACAGGATTAAACCCCAAATTTATTAGACTAAAAGAGAAACCAATCTTTAACTGGCTATTTATTCGCAAAAAGATGCCTGATCAATGGGCCACTGCTTTTAGCCAACGCATAGGTATGAAGTTCTTACTACGTTGGGAAGCCCGTTATTCGGAGCGTCTCGAACAGGTTATTCACCTCGCCGATGCGTGGATCGCCGTTGAGGGCAAAATACCAGAACGTTACCACCGGCAGTCTGTTTCAGACGACCATGCCCATGCTGAAGCCGAAAAACGTTGGTGGGATCATCCGGGGGTTTGTCTCCGGCCAAACAAATACCATCTTTGCCTGGGATACACCGCTACCCAACGGCAAGGAACCTGCAGTGTGGTTCCACGACATTTACCGGACAAACAGAACTCCGTGTAGTCAGTACGAAGTAGCAAAATAAACGCCCTGACGGGCAAAAAGTAAGCATGAAAAAAAAATTGTTCCTGATATCATTCCCGCTCATGTTTGTGGTAGCGCTACTACTTTTTAGCGGATTCGGGAAGCGTAAACCGTCATTAACCCCACCCAAGGCAGCCCGTAAGCCCAATATCATCGTGATTCTTGCCGACGACCTCGGCTTTTCGGACGTAGGGTGCTACGGGGGCGAAATCCACACCCCAAACATCGACTATCTGGCTGACAACGGTCTTCGTTACACGCAATTTTATAATACGTCGCGTTGCTGTCCAACGCGCGCAGCCCTGTTGACCGGCTTGTATAATCAACAGGCGGGCATTGGTAAAATGACCGATGCCGAAGACGAACCCGGATACTGGGGTCACCTGACCGACAACACCGTTACCCTGGCCGAAGTACTTAAATCTGCCGGTTACCAGACGGCCATGACCGGCAAGTGGCACGTATCGAATACCACCGTCCAGAAAAACCCCGCTGATCAACTGGCCTGGCTGAATCATCAGAAAGACTACGGCGACTTCGCCCCCCTCAACCAGTACCCAACCAGCCGGGGTTTCGACAAGTACTTCGGCAATATCTGGGGTGTGGTCGATTTCTTTGACCCGTTTAGCCTGGTTAGTGGCACCAAACCCGTTAAGACCGTCCCGAAGAATTATTACCACACCGATGCCATCAGTGATACAACGGTAGCGTACATTAACTCCTTCGCCAAAACCTCGTCGCCCTTTTTCATCTATGTAGCCGAAACCGCCCCGCATTGGCCCCTGATGGCCCTTCCTGCCGATATTGCCAGGTACAAGGACACTTATAAGGGCGGCTGGGATGCTATCCGAAAAGCCCGGTACGCGAAGATGAGTAAACTGGGCCTGATAGACCCGGCTAAAACCAAACTATCCGCACGCTGGCAGGGCGACCTGAGCTGGGAGAAAAACCCGGATAAGCAATGGGATGCCCGGGCTATGGCTGTCCATGCCGCCATGATCGACCGGATGGATCAGGGCATTGGCCACATTATTCAGGCCCTGCGCAAAACGGGTCAACTTGATAATACCTTAATTTTATTCCTGTCGGACAATGGGGCCAGTCCCGAAAACTGTGCGGCATACGGCCCCGGCTTCGACCGTCCCAACAAAACCAGAGACGGTCTGCCGATTGTGTATGACCTGAAAAAACAGCTACTCCCCGGCGCCGAAACTTCTTATGCTTCCATCGGGCAGCGCTGGGCGAATGTAGCCAATACGCCCTACCAGTACTGGAAAGCAGAATCGTACGAAGGGGGCGTGCATACGCCCCTGGTAGCATTCTGGCCAAAAGGGATTACGGCGAAGAAAGGCAGCTACAGCGCGCAGGTTGGCCATGTAATGGACTTCATGTCCACTTTTGTTGAGTTGACGGGTGCTACGTATCCTGCGACGTTCAGGGGACACGCTATTACCCCAACAACCGGAATCAGCCTGGTACCCTCTTTCAGGGGTCAGGCTACACAGGGCCATGAATCGCTGTTCAATGAGCACTTTGGCGCCCGGTACGCCCGACAGGGAGACTGGAAACTGGTTTCTTCCAGCCGCGACAGCACCTGGCAGTTGTTCAACCTGGCCACCGACAAATCTGAAACGCAGGATGTAGCGGCTCAGCATCCCGACAAGGTACGCCAGTTGGAAAGCCAGTGGCACCAGTGGGCCAACACGCATCAGGTTTTTCCGAAACCGGGAAAGAAATAACCAGCATTCCCCTCTCCTGCTTGCTACCAGCCGGAGCTGCGTGACGCGAAGACGCCCCTTATTCTATTACCGGTTGACTTATTCTTCCTGCAAACAATCGTTCTTTACCAGTGGTTAACTACTAATTCAGTAGATAAACAAACAACATGAGTAAGGGAGCCAGTCAACCTACCGTTCGCGAGACCGCCGACGAAACCAAGAAATACGAATTAGATACCAACCTGCCCGACGAAGCACAGGGCAAAACGGCACGGGGTAAGCATAAAACCAAACAGAGCACCGAAGATGAACACGATGCCACCGGTTCCGTGGAACACCCACACAAGGGTGACCATAGCCACCAGCAAACCAATGAGTCGGACAACCGTTAACCCGGTTGGAAGAAGAGTCGGAAAGCCTCAGAAAGACGAACTTACCGGCTCTTTTTGAGGCTTTTTGCTATAGGTAACCCCTCCTGCTGCCGCCAAATGGTCAGGGAGATACCAATAGCAGGCCATCTGGCTGGGATACCCAATCCCGCAACATCCCTGACAAATTGGTGCGTTGATAGACTAATCAGCGCTATGAAACCCGCATTTCAACCATGAGCAGTGCCTTCTTAAAAAATGAAACGGCTGATGTGCCCGTCGTTATCCCGGCGCGGGCGCCCCTACCACCGGGTACAATCAACTACGTTACACCCCGTGGCCTTGCGCTGCTGCGTGAAGAACTCAGCGATTTGGAAGCTCAGCACGGCCGAATTCAGACCGATAGCAGCGAAGACAATGACCGCATGCGGCAACTAGCCCTGTTGAACGGAAAGATTGGCAACCTAAATCAGCGCATTGCCAGTGCCCGGGTTGTTGACCCCGCTAACCAGCCCCACGACGAAGTTCGCTTCGGAGCAACGGTAACTCTGCAAACACGGATAGGTAAAAAAGTGGGGGAAACGCGCCGGTTCACGCTGGTTGGGGTCGATGAGGCCGATGCGTCAAACGGGCTTATTGCCTTTACGGCACCCATTGCCCGCAGCATGCAGGGAAAACGTACGGGCGAAACCATTACGCTACGAACCGTGAAGGGAGAAACCGAAATGGTCATCACCGACATCGCCTACGCTGTTGAGTGAGCCAGCCTAAGATGCCCTGTAAACCTTAGCGGGCACCCGGTGCCGCGTGGCGCATCTCAAGCCCTACCGACATACGGGGTTTGAAACCCGTCCACGGGCCAACAGCGTCGGTTTCGGGCAGGTTCAGGTACCTGGCGTAATCCATCTTTTTGAGGTGGATACCCAGAAAAGCCGTAACGAAGTGCTGGTTGGTGTTATTGATCCGGTGCTCGTTCCAGGCTGGTTCGGCGTAGTGCATATACTCCTCGGGCGGTACACCGGGCAGGAGCGATGCCGCCGGGGGCGGATTGGGCGCTACGTTGTGCCGGGCGTTGACATACGTCAGCATATAACGGTCAGCGTTGACGGCTCCCTCGTAAATAGCTTTAATTCCTTTTTCGTAACCCGACACATCATCTTTACTGCCGGCAACAAACAGTGTGGGCAGGGTCAGCCCCGCCAGTCCGGCAGCATCCCACATGCCGCGTTCCATCCCCCAGGGGGCAAAAGCCACCACGGCTTTGATGCGCGGGTCGAGCGATGCTTTGTACGTGGGTGAGTCCATCGTGCGGGGTTCGAGGGCAGTGCTACCTCCGCCCATTTGCCCGAATAGTTTCATTGCCTGCGGGCTGAAACCAGCCCCGGTAGCATTGAGTGCCCCATACCCGCCCATCGAATAACCCACCAGCCCGGTATTGTTGGCATCCAGCAACCCCGACAGGAACGTCTTGCCGGTTTTGGCACTCAGGCGAGCCATTTCGTTCAGCACGAACAAATCGTCGGGTGCCCGATTAACCAGCGTGCTGGGAAAAGCAGCCAGATCGCGGTACGTTGATTCGGTATGGCCAATGGCCACCACTACATACCCCTTGGAGGCCAGATTTTCGGTCAGGTAAGTGAGCAGCAACCGCGAGCCGGGATAGCCGTGTGAGACAATAACCAGCGGATAAGCCCCCCCGCTGGCATCGGGTTCGGCATCACGACTGGCGCGACCCGTAAACGTGAACGGAATGAGTGGCCGCTTGGGGTCGTTGGCCCGGCCAAATACTTCTTCGTAAGTCACCAAAGCCGGTTTATTAGTCGGCAGGCGGGCCGGATACCAGATTTCGAGGGTTAGGGGGCGGTCGTACAGCGGGTGTTTACCGTCCGTCTGGTGCAGCACATCAACCTGCGCCGGGTGCGTCACAGTCAGCGTGCGCACTCCAACAGGATAGGTACCACGCGGAGAAAGCTCGGGGGCATTAGGTAGCGGATCGCCAATAACGAAGGTATCGCCGGTCGTTTGGGCCGTAGTGGACACCACCATTCCCAGCGTTAGTAAAAGAGCAAACAGGTACTGAATCGGGGTAGTTTTCACAAATTGTCAGGGGTAGAAGCCTTCTGATTGGGTTACGAATTAGTAGCTAAAAGTAGCTCTTTACCAACAATTTTCGTCACAAAGATTAGTTAACATGCCTATTTTTGGCCGGATGCACCCTGTACCCCACCCCCTAACAAACGAAACAGGGACTACGAATCCGTAGTCCCTGTTTCCGAAAACAACTGGTATAACCCGCTTATTTACTCGCCGTTTCTTTCGGCATCTGGTATTCAAAACCACCGTTTATAGGCGCACCGTAATAGTTGACTTTCAGGTAGTCGAGCCGTTTGTTATGAATCTCCAGTCGCTTTTTAAAATCATCAATGGTACGGCTGGCCTGGGGCGTCCAGCCCGTTTCTGCTACGGCAATCAGGCGCGGAAACAGCATATACTCCGCGTAGGCGGGGGTCAGAACGTATTCCGTCCAGAGGTTGGCCTGCACACCCAGTACGTGTTTAGCCTGCTCAGCCGTCAGGCTATCGGTTACCGAGGGGTCGAAGCTGTACACCTTTTCGAGCGGCAGATACCCACCAATGGCAATGGGCACGGTGGGCTGCAGTGATTTATCCACCTGGTAATAATCGAGGTAGCAGTAAGTAGTGGGGGTCATGATGACGTCGTGATTCTGCCGGGCAGCGGCAATGCCCCCCGCTACGCCACGCCAGCTCATCACCGTCGCGTTGGGCGACAAACCGCCTTCCAGAATCTCGTCCCAGCCAATGATCCGACGGCCTTTTGACGTGACAAACTTATCGATGCGCTGGATGAAATAGCTCTGCAGTTCGTGTTCGTCTTTCAGGCCTTTCTCTTTCATCAGATTCTGACAGAAACGGCTTTGTTTCCACTGCGTTTTGGGGCACTCGTCACCCCCGATGTGAATGTACTGACTGGGAAACAAATCCATGACTTCCGTCAGCACGTCTTCCAGAAACGTAAACGTCTCCTCACGCGGGAACAGGACATCATCCATTACTCCCCATTTGGTCACGACATCCACGATTTTGTCCGGGTTGCTACCAAATTGCGGATAGGCCGCCAACACCCCCGCCGAATGGCCCGGCATCTCGATTTCGGGTATCACGGTTACGAATTTTGTCCCGGCGTATTTAACCACTTCGCGTACTTCGTCCTGCGTGTAGAAACCACTGTAAGGTTTGCCATCGTATTTATTGTCGCCGTAGCGCCCTACCATCGATTGTTTCCGGATGGAGCCGATTTTCGTTAACAACGGGTATTTTTTAATTTCGATGCGCCAGCCCTGGTCTTCGGTCAGGTGCCAGTGAAAGGTGTTCATTTTATGCAGAGCCAGCAGGTCGATGAACTTCTTAATGAACTCCACCGGCATGTAGTGCCGTCCCACGTCCAGCATCCCACCCCGATACCCGTAGCGGGGCTGGTCCTCGATGGTGCAAGCCGGAACTTCCCAGGCTACATTATCTACCTGAGTCGAACTGAACACTGCCGGAGGCATAAGTTGCATCAGTGTCTGTACGCCGTAGAAAAACCCTTTGGGCTGCTCGGCGGTGATAACAATTTGCCGGGGCGAAACGGTCAGCTTGTACCCCTCGGCGCCAAACTGAGGGCCTTTCGCACTCACAAACAAAATCCCTTTACCCGCTTTGCCCGCTGTAACGGACGGTTTATAGCCCGTGGCAATAGCCAGTTGATCGGCCAACAGTCTGGCAATAGGAAGCAACTGCGCGTTGGTTGACTGAATAATAATGTCCACATCGCGGGGAATGGTAAAACTCCCTTTCTGCTCCGTTAGCCGGGTTGGTTTGGGTATAATGGCATACCGGGACTGGGCGTGCAGTACCAACGTAGCTTGCAGCAGGAGTAAGCCACAGATAAGCAGCGATTTCTTCATAAGTAGGGGTTTCAATTAGTAAATGGGCCGTTTAGAACTATGTGATTTACAGGATTGACTCATCAGGTAAGCAGATAGGATAACCCATAAAGAAATAGGCTCATCACCTATTTTAAAATTTTTTATAAATATAAAGCAAAGGGATTATTTTATGAAGAAAGTAGACCTGACCGCTACAAAAAATTTTCCTTTTCAACGTGAATACGGGCGTAAAGACGGTCCGATAAGCCTATTTCCAATCCCGTATTTACATTTCATTTTTTAACGAATAACCGCTATCCTGATTGGTACACAACACCTCGTTCCGGGTACGGCGCATCACGCAAAAGGAACCCGGGGAGACCGCACACCCCGGCAGTACTACCTGGCCATTATACGACTTTAAACACCCAAACGGGTTGCCCGGCCAGTTGTTGCCGTACTTTTTCGGGAATCAAAATGGTCATGCCATCGGCCGTTTTTGTCGCTTTCAACGTCTGCTTTACACCCAGGATAGTCACGACAACTTTTGATGCTTTACTCATAGCGGGCAGGGTAACGCTGGCGGGCAGCTGTTGTTCCGAGTCGGCAGGCAGGTAGGATGCGTAGCTCGCCTTACCGTTGGTAGTAAAGGCCCACTGCCCCTGCCGATAGGGAGCCAGGGGTTTGGTATCGTAAATAGACTCACTATTTACGGCTATCCAGCTGCCAATTTCCTGCAAGCGGGTGTAGGCTTCTTCGTGCCATTCGCCGTCGGGACCGGGGGCGATGTTCAGGAGCAGGTTGCCGTTTTTCGCCACAATGTCGACCAGCGTTTGTACCAGTTTGCGGGCGGGTTTAAAGTTCTCCTTCGGGATGTACGACCAGCTATCACCCATCGTCATGCACGACTCCCAGGGAATGGGCAGGTAGTGGTCAGGAATCGACTGCTCCGGTGTTACGTAGTTTTCGAACTCCCCCGCCACCGTGCGGTCCACCACCAGCAGACCGGGCTGGTGCTGACGAGCCATTCCGGCAATGCGGGCCATGTTTATATCCTGACTGTAGGGAATGGTGCGCTGCCAGCTAATGGTGCTGTCGATGGTGCTGGCGGGCCGTACCCAGCCGCCATCCAGCCACAGAATATCCACCTTGCCGTAGTCCGTCATCAGTTCCTGAATCTGGTTGTAGGTAAAGTCGCTGAACTGCTTCCACTTGTCAGGGTATTTTTTGGGGTCGTAGTTCACATTGCGGTCCTTGGGTGGGAAGTACGGCCACCAGTACGAGTCAGTATGCCAGTCGGGCTTGGAGAAATACGTGCCGACCAGGAACCCTTTGTCACGAAACGAGCCCAAAATCTCTTTGGTTACGTTGCTGCGGGGGTTGCGGGAAAACGGCGTTTTGGCATCGGTGATTTTATAGTCGGTCTGCTTCGTATCGAACATGCAGAACCCGTCGTGGTGCTTGGTGGTAAAAATCATGTATTTCATCCCCGCTTTTTTGGCCGCATCGGCCCACCGCTCCGGGTTGAACTTGACGGGATTGAAGGTGGTCTGTAGCGCTTCGTACCCCTTTTTGTATTCGTACCAGTTGCTGGCTGTCGGGCCTTTGCGTTCGCACCAGCCCTCATCTTCGGGGCATAGCGACCACGACTCCACAATGCCCCGCTCGCTATAGGTGCCCCAGTGCATGAGCAGCCCAAACTTTACCGTTTGCCAGGTAGCCAGTTTCTGTTTGACAGCCTCTTCTTTCGGGGCAATATAGTTAACGTGGTTCTGTTCGGAGTGCTGCTGGGCGTGGGCTGACAGTACCAGAAGCAGACTGACAGTGAAGGGTACAAAAAGTCTTATCATGTAGAAGTTAGTCAACTGTTTTACAAAATAAAGTATCAATTCGTTTGCGCGGGCATTGGGCGTATAGTTTAAGGCAAAAACAGGTACTTGTTTTCTATTCAGGCTATTTTTACTGCGTGTAACATCAGTTCAACATCGCTTAATCGGTAGAACAATGATGCTCTTACCACGGATGCAAGGCAAACGCGGGAACGGGATGATTAGCAACTGGCAGCCGTTTTCCGTCAGCGGGGAATTAATTCCCCGCTGACGGAAAACCTAAGTAGCTATTTTTTCAACATTTCATTCTAAATTTCCCGGAAACAACCCGTCGTCGTGTTATTAGATTCTCTTTCAATCCGAACCGTTCAGGTAACCCGTTACGCGAAGCCCCTGCGCGAAGGGGGTTCCCTACCCGCGCTGGTCGAAGCAGACGATGGTTTTTTGTACGTCCTAAAGTTTCGGGGTGCCGGTCAGGGTACCAAAGCCCTCATTGCCGAACTGATTGGGGGCGAGATAGCCCGTGCGCTGGGTCTGCGGATACCGGAACTGGTTTTTGCCACACTCGATGAGGCTTTTGGCCGTACCGAACCCGACGAAGAAATTCAGGATTTGCTGCGGGCCAGCGAAGGTCTGAACCTGGGGCTTCATTACCTGTCCGGCGCCATCACCTTCGACCCCATTATAAACACGGTCGATGCCCGGCTGGCCTCGCAGATTGTGTGGTTGGATTGCCTGATTACCAACGTGGACCGCACCGCCCGCAACACGAATATGCTCATCTGGCATAAAGAACTCTGGCTGATCGACCACGGCGCGGCTCTTTATTTTCATCACTCCTCTCAAAACTGGGAAGAACAAAGCCGTCGGCCGTTTTTGCCGGTTAAAGACCATGTTCTGTTGCCATTCGCTACCGACTTGCGTACTGTCGATGCTGAGTTTCGCCCGATTCTTACGCCCGAACGCATCGAGTCTATCGTGTCGCTGATTCCCGACGACTGGCTAACCAATGAGCCATCGGCCGACTCCGCCGACGAACAGCGACGGGTGTATGTGCAATTTTTAGTGGCCCGACTGGCCACCTCCGAAACCTTTGTCAACGCTGCTATCGATGCCCAACAAGCACTTGTTTGAGTACGCCGTTATCCGGGTCGTTCCGCGCGTTGAACGGGAGGAATTTCTCAACGTCGGCGTCATTCTGTACTGCTCTGCGCAGGGGTTCCTGCAAACGAAGTTTGTGCTGAACGAGCAGCGACTCCGGCCCTTTTGTGGTGAACTGGATATGGACGAACTTCACGAACGCCTTTGTGCTTTCGAGAAAATATGCGCGGGTCGCCAGGCAGGTGGACTGATTGGCCAGCTACCCATTGCCGGGCGTTTTCGCTGGCTTACCGCCACGCGCAGCACGGTTGTGCAGACCTCGCCCGTACACCCCGGTCTGTGTACCGATGCGGGTGAAACGCTGGCAGATTTGTTTGCTAAGCTGGTTGCCTGAATCAACTGCCTGTACGGCTGTATTGCACCACGCCTTACTAAAGTGGGCTGTTCGTTCTTACGGACTCCTTTACACAAGGGCAAGGGTTCGCTGGTCGGGGTTACCGCCATAATAGCGGTCCAGCACAGCCTTAAAGACCGGATTAGCTGGCTCAACCCGACTAAACAGGGTCATACAGGAGTGTAACTTCATGTCATCCGGACTGCCCAGAATCTGATTAGCCGTTTTACCCTCAATGGTGAGTAAAGCCTGCGAAATCTCGATCAGCCGACTTCCCAGAACCGGGTGCGCCAGGTAGTCGCGGGCTTCTTCCAAGTTGTGGAGTGCGTAAAATTTTGCCGTCTCACTAAAACCCAGTCCGGCAATCTGCGGAAAGATGTACCACATCCAGTGGCTTTGTTTCTTTCCATTCCTAATTTCGCCCAGCGCCCGATTGTAGTCACTAGACTGAGCCTCCAGAAATCGCTTTAACTCTCTGTCTGAATGCATAGCGATACGGTTTGTTGTTTACACATAAAGGGTTTCAGCGGGCTTTTGTTTCGTACCAATCGCCCAATTTCTAAAATTCTCACCAGCGTCAAGGCAATGGAATTACAGACAAAAATTCTTATGGGGGCCCTTGCGCTTCTCAGTACATCCACCTTCGGTCAGGTGCGTACCGATGCTTTCCTGAAAAAGCTGTTCTCGGCCAGCAGAAACCCTATTTTCCAGGAAATAATCCAGCATCCGGACACCTACCGGCTCCAGGTAATTTATACGCAGATAAACCGGGATAAAGCCAATAACCCTTCGTTTACAAACTACTACTTTAACGTCGACAGTACGGTTTATTTTAACCCGGCCTCTACGGTAAAACTGCCTCTGGCGCTCCTGTCGCTGGATAAAATCAATACCCTGCACAACCCTGCCATCACGAAATTCACAGCAATGCAGTTCGACAGTGCGTACAGTCGGCAAACGAAAGAATGGCGGGATGAAACATCGGAAACGGGTTATCCTTCCGTCGCCCATCTGATTAGAAAAGCTTTTCTGGTCAGTGAAAACGACCCGTACAGCCGCATGTACGAGTTTGTGGGGCAGTCCGAAATTAACCGGGCTCTGCACGCACGGGGTTACCTCGATACGCGGATTACGCACCGGTTCGTTCGCATGACCCCCGACGAAAACCGGCATACCAACCCTGTTCGTTTCATCGACAAGGCGGGAACACTGATTTATGCCCAACCCGCAGCCTACAACGAAGTGCCGTTCGATTTCAGTCGGGTAGCCAAACTGGGGAAGGGCTACAGGACCGGCAACGATAGCCTGGTACACGCTCCGTTCGACTTTACCGAACGCAATAAACTCCCACTCGAAACGCTGCAACAACTGCTTCAGTCCACGCTGTTTCCGCAATCGGTTCCGGCCAAAAAGCGGTTCAACCTGACCGATGATGATTACCGGTTCCTCTACCAGTATCTGTCGCAATACCCCGGCGAAACCAACTACCCCAAATACGACTCCAGGCAATACTACGATAGTTACGTGAAATTCTTCTTCATGGACAGCCTGCACCACCGGATACCCGCCAATGTGCGGGTGTTCAATAAAGTGGGCTGGGCGTACGGCTTCCTGACCGACGCATCATACGTGGTCGATTTCAAAAATAAAGTTGAATTCATGTTGACTGCCACCGTTTACGTGAACAGCGATGGCATTCTGAACGATAATAAGTACGATGAGGATACCGTTGGGCACCCGTTTCTGTATCAGCTTGGCCAGACAGTGTACCAGTACGAATTGGACCGAAAACGCCAACACAGCCCCAACCTGAGCCGGTTTGGGCTCTCTTACGAAAAACGGGTCGATGATAAACGGCCGGTGGTAAAGGATGTTGATAATTAATCAGTCATCCATTACACGTGCAAACACGAACCGGTTACCCTACGCGCAAATAGGTTTATTTAGGATTAAAACGAGAAAAAATTTTCCTTTTCACTTGCATTATATTTGGCAAATTCTGTTTTTCCTAAAATATTAAGTAGGTATAATAAAAAAATATTAAAATAGTATTTGGAATATATAGCAAATAGCTACATTTGCCAATAAGATTAATTATTCATTAAGGTATCCTTCACAAATTGATTACTCACTGGCCGCACTTGTGGAGTAATCAATACAACTCAGTACCGACACAGCCTGTCAGTACGTGAGAGATGGGTTGTCATACGCCCCGGGCTGTGCGACAAAAACCATCAGTAGCATGCATTGTACGGTTGGCCTGCACGGTCCGGCCGTTACAATCAAGAGTCTTCAGTAACCAAATTCAATTCAGTATACCCACCCGGCCGGAAGGTTCGGGGGCAGTTATGTTACGTCTGGTCAGTTCGGATAATCTCGAATCGGGCGGCTAGTATTCGGCATTGTCCGGGCAGCCAGGCGTACATAATCGCTAGCACAATAGCTGTCAATCGGTGGCTGTTTCCAACTCAATAAACGACACATTAACCTGAATGATCCATGCAAAAACGACTACTTATCTGGCTTTTGCTTTGCTGTTGGGGCGGGCTAACGGCTCAGGCACAAACCCGGCTGGTGAGCGGAACGGTTAGTTCCGCAGAAGAAGGCCCGTTACCCGGCGTTAACGTTATCCTGAAAGGGACCACCACCGGTACCACCACCGACTCAAACGGCAAGTTTTCAATTTCGGTACCCACCGATGAGGCCGTACTGACCTTTAGCTCCATTGGTTTCGCCACAGACGAACTAACAGTAGGGAGCCGGTCGACACTCGATTTTACCCTCAAAGCCGACACTCGGGCACTTTCCGAAGTGGTCGTTACGGCTTTCGGAGTTAAAAAAGAGGTGAAATCGCTGGGGTACGGTGTGCAGGAAATAAAAGGCAGTCAACTCACCGAAGCGCGGGCCACCAACGTGGTCAACGGACTATCGGGCAAGGTGGCGGGTCTGCGGGTGAGCAGCAACGGCGGGCCGGGCAGCGGCTCCACCATTCAGATTCGCGGAGCTTCCTCGGTATCGGGCAATAATCAACCCCTGGTCGTTGTTGATGGCGTACCGATTCAGCAAACGTTCGATAAGCAGTTCGGCTCCGGCCTGTCGGAGATTAACCCAGACAACATTCAGGAAATGACCGTATTGAAAGGTCCCAACGCAGCCGCGCTTTACGGCTCACGGGCGGCCAACGGCGTTATTCTGGTCACCACCAAAACGGGAGCGGGTACTAAAGGAATCGGCGTTGAAATCAACTCGAACACCACCTTCGAACGTCCCTGGGTGAAGCCTGATTTCCAGAACACCTACGGCGGTGGCAATGGCTACCGGACCTGGTACAACGACGGCTGGAGCGGCTCCATCACCGACCCACTCGAAGTTAGTCAGTACCGGGCTGCGTACGGCCCCAACGCCCCATTGAGCGGCACGGAAGGCACCGACGAAAGCTGGGGTGCCCCGATGGACGGTCGGCTGGTACGGCAGTGGTGGACGGGCAAAGAAGTAGCTCCCCTGACGCCCCAGCCCAATAATTACGATGAATACTGGCAAACGGGCAAAACCTTCACCAACAACATTGCCCTGTCGGGCGGTAACGATAAAGGAAACTTCCGGCTGAGCATCGGTCGGCTGGACCAGCAGGGAATCATGTACTACAACGATTTCCATCGCAATAATTTCAAGTTCAATTCGGGCTATAAGTTCACCCCTAAGCTGAGCATTACCCTGTCGGCGGAGTACATCAAATCCGGCTCCAAAAACCGGGGTTACACGGAAGGGCAGCAGTTTATCTGGTCGCACCGGCACGTTTCCTGGGACCAACTGCGGGATTACGAAGCCTACCAGGGCATCAGCATCAACCGGGCGGTAGCGGGTAAACCCGCTGACACCGACCCGCCCAACTGGCAGCACACGTTCTTCACGAATCCCTACTTCACCCAGAAAGCCCTGCCCTCCGGCAACGACAAAGACCGGCTGGTGGGCAACATTGCGCTCAACTACCAAATCCTGCCTTCGCTGAGTCTGTTGCTCCGCTCCGGCACCGATGTCTGGACCGATACGCGGATTAACGTCCTCAATTTTGAGCGGGTGCGGAACGGCAACACCACACCGGGTTCCTACTCCGAAGAGGTCCTGCGCCGGCAGGAATCGAACAGCGATTTCATTTTTACGTACAACAAAGCCATCACCCCTGATTTTACCGTTAACGTACAGGCTGGGGGCATCAACCGAACGAACTATTACAAACGCAACTACCTGAAAGTGGGCCAGCTGGTGGTAGATGGGGTGTACAACGCCGGTAACGCCAACCCCAGCCAGAACACGGCCGAAAGTGCCATCGAGAAATCGCAGGTGAACAGTGCGTTTGGGTCGGCGGAGTTTGGCTGGCGTAACGCGCTGTTTGTGAACGCTACAGCCCGCAACGACTGGTCGAGCACGCTGCCCACCGAAGCCCGCTCGTATTTCTACCCGTCGGTATCGGTGAGTGCCGTGGTGTCGGAACTGCTCAATCTGCGGAGTAACGTGTTGTCATTCGCCAAGGTGCGGGCCAGCTGGGCGCAGGTCGGCAACGATGCGGACCCTTACCAGTTGCTGCAAACGTTCCGGGCCAATGGCTCCTGGAATGGCTCGGTGCCTGAGTTTTATGAAAACAAAAAGATTGCCAATTCGGGCCTGAAGCCCGAAATAACGACCGGTACGGAGTTGGGCATCGACCTGCGGTTTCTGAAGGGCCGCGTCGGTCTGGACCTGACGTATTATGACCAGCTATCCCGCAACCAGATCCTGGGGGTCGAAATATCGAAAGCCAGCGGCTATGACTCGCGCATCCTGAACGCCGGAAAAATTTCCAACAAGGGGCTTGAGATTGTGCTGACTGGCTCACCCGTCCGGCTGGCGAATGGCTTCAGTTGGGAAACGGCGCTGAACTTCTCCCGCAACCGCAACAAAGTCCTCGAACTGGCCGAAGGGTTGACCACCTACGTACTCTACAGCCGTCAGGGGCTCAACTCCGAAGCCCGCGTGGGGCAGGCCTATGGCACCCTGTTCGGGATTGGCTTTGACCACGCACCCGACGGGCAGCGGATTTACGGCGCCAATGGCTACCCGGTTGTATCGGCTACGCCACGCGTACTGGGTAACATTCAGCCCCGGTGGACGGGCGGCTGGCAGAACACCTTCAGCTACAAAGGCATCGTGCTGTCGGCCCTGGTCGACGTACGGTCGGGCGGTAGTCTGTTCGATGAGGGCACTGGCACCGGACGCTGGACCGGGCAGTACGCCGAAACGGCGCTGGGTCGGGAAGAAGGGGTCATTGGCAAAGGCGTGGTGAATATGGGCAGCGCCGAACAGCCCAATTTCGTGCCCAACACCACCATTGTACCCGGCAACGCCCTGTATGGCTATAACAACCCGCGCCGGTACCACGAAGCGGCTATTTTCGACGCCAGTTACGTGAAACTGCGCGAAGTAACGCTGGGGTACCAGATTCCGGCCGCATTGCTGAGCCGCATCAAAATCCGGTCGGCAAAAATTTCGCTGGTGGGTCGCAACGTGCTGATGCTGTTCAAAAATACGCCCCACATCGACCCCGAAGCAGACCGCTTCGGGGCCAACTCGCAGGGTTTTGCCTACGGTGAACTTCCCAGCAGCCGCAGTTTGGGCGCCAACCTCAATCTTAGTTTTTAATGTGTTTTCGGTTTGTGGTGAGCTGATTCGATAGCTCACCATAAACCGAAACCCATAAACCGAAATACAATGAAACGAATCCTCTTACTTCTCATAACCACGTTGCTCACAGCCGGCTCCTGCACGAAGGATTTCGACACGATGAACGTGGACCCTAATAACCCCACGGCCGTTGGCCCGCAGTACCTGCTGCCCTACGCGCTTGAAGCCTCCATTGACCGATACTGGGGCAGCAACATCCGTTTTGAACGACTTAATCTGGATGGAGCCATGCTCTGGATGCAGTACCTGAGCCGGAACATCTACTCCAACGAAGGCGACAACTACGGCATTTCGGTGGCGTTGTACAACAACAACTGGAAAGGTTTCTACAACGATGGGCTGGTCAATTTTCAGCGTATCGTTACGCTCTCGCAGCCGGGTGGCAAGTTCGCCAACACTAACTACGAGGGCATTGGCATCGTGATGCGCACCTGGGTGTACTCCCTCCTGACGGACGTGTACGGGGCCGTACCCTATTCCGAAGCCATCAAAGGAACCGCCGAGGCCCCTGTTTATACACCCGGCTACGATGCCATGGAGCAGGTATACGCCGGTATGCTGGCCGACCTCAAAACCGCCAACGAGAAGCTGAGTACAACCGGCCCGGCTGTAGCCGGTGATATTGTGTACAACGGGGACATCCTGAAATGGAAAAAGTTTGCCAATTCACTGCGGCTGCGGCTGGCGAACCGGCAGGCGGCCAAAAAATCGGCGGAGTCGAAAGCCATCATGGCCGAAATTCTGGGCGATGCCACGAAGTACCCCATCTTCACCAGTAACGCCGACAATGCAACCCTGAAACACACCGCCACGCGCCCCAGTAACAATGAATGGAACGAGGTAATGGTGTTTGGCAGTCGCACCGACTGGAACATCAGCAAGACCCTGGCCGACAAGCTCAACACCCTGGGCGATGCCCGGATTACGGTATACGCCCAGCCTAACAAGGAAGGAAAATACATAGGGCATGCCAATGGACTGCCGGATGCCATTGCCACCACCTACCTGGCCACCAGTTCGATGCTGGGGACGTATTTCACCCAAACCACGACGCCCAGTGTGCTGATGACCTTCGCGGAACTCAACCTGACGCTGGCCGAAGCCGCTTTTGATGGCGACATAGCGGGCGATGCGCAGGCGTACCTTACGAAAGGTATGGCTGCTTCCTTTGACCAGTATGGCCTGAAAATTACGGATGCGTACCTCGCCACGGTGGGGAAGGCCACGAAAGAGACCATCATGGAGCAGAAGTGGATTGCCCTCTTTGGGCAGGGCATCGAAGCCTGGACCGAGTACCGCCGGACGGGGCTCCCCGTACTGCCACCGAAAGACCCACGCGCCATTTTCGAGAACGACGGGGTGTTGCCCACCCGCATCAAATACCCCACCTCCGAGTACTCGCTCAACGAAGCAAATGTGCGGAAGGGCGTCACCGTCAACGGGGGTGATGACAGCATGAAAACCAAACTCTGGTGGGCGGAGAAATAACTGGTTGATGGTTTACAGTTCAACAGTAAATCATAACACGCATACAGAACTGGACAAAAACATCAAACGACAGACATCAAACAAATTCTGAACTTATCAATCATGAAACATACCCTGATCATCAGCGTCCTGCTGGGAGCCGCGAGCCTGGTGGGCTGCACCAAAGTAGACGACCCGTTCGTGGACCGCGTGGTGGCACCGGTACTGGTCATCATCGACAATGCAACCGGCGACGGGGGCGGGTCAACGGGCGAGCCGGTAGTGTCGCAAAAAGTAAGTGGACCGGTTACGCTGGCTGTTCGGATTTACGAACTCGATAAGGCTGGCATCCTGAACAACAAGGTTGGTATCGACTCCCTGCCCGTAGCCTCGCTGGCTCTGAAGCTAAGCACACGGGCCGGTACGCCCCTCGGCGAGTTGAAGACGGATGCCACCGGCAAAGCAAGTATCGCCAAAACCTGGGCCGAACTGGGCATTGCCGCCCCCGCAGCGGGGAGCAGTGTGCAACTGACCTGGACCGGCGAATACAAAGGGCAGGCCTTCTCGCGCCTGTCGCGGGTACAGGCAATCAACTGATTGCATTTACTTTTTGTCATTTCGACGCAGGAGAAATCTCAACTTCGTGTATAGGGTTTCTCCTGCGTCGAAATGACAAAAAAATAGATTTATCATACATTTTTCATTCTCCATTTTTCATTAAAAAAACCATGCAACTCAACCGTCGCAACTGGCTCAAGAACAGCCTGATGATGAGTGCCGGAGCCGTAGCGGCCCCTGCCCTATTACCCGCCAATGCCTATTGCGAACCCTGGCTCGACACGCCGGAAACCATGCCGATGATGCCCCCGAAAGGTGGCATACTGAGAGCGCGGCTGTCGGCTAATGAAAATCCGTACGGCCCGTCGCCGAAGGCACTGAAAGCCATCTCGGAAGCCGCTTCCGATGGGTATCTCTACCCATTCAGTTACGGAGCACAGCTTCGTAAAATGATTGCGGAGCAGGAAGGAGTAGCCGAGGAGCAGATTCTGCTGGCTCCCGGTTCAGGGTCGCTGCTAGTGGCGGCTGCCATGTACTACAGCAATGCCAAGCCGGGTGGTACGATCATTTCGGCCGACCCGACCTACGACCAACTCATGCGGGCCGCCACCATGCACGGTGCCAAGTGGGACAAAGTACCCCTTACGGCTGGTGACTACGATCATAATCTGGCCGAAATGGAAAAGCGCGTGGGCGACAATACGAGCCTGATGTACGTCTGTAATCCCAACAACCCAACTGGTGTAACCATCGACCCGGTTGCGTTACGGGCCTTCGTCGACCGCGTTTCGGCCAAAAAGCCGGTCTTCGTGGATGAAGCTTACATTCACTACACCAGCGACCCGAAGAAGTTTTCGGTCATTGAGAATGTAAAAAAAGGGCAGGATGTGCTCGTGGCCCGCACCTTCTCAAAAATCTATGGCATGGCTGGACTGCGACTGGGCTACCTGGTTGGGCAACCCGATACGCTGGCGGCTATCAGCAAGTGGGGCGGTGGCCCCGGCGGACTAACCATGACAACGCTGCGTGCGGCCCTTGCCTGCTATACAGACGATGAGTTTATCAAGTACTCGCTGGCCAAAGGGCTGGAATCGCGGGAGTTCCTGTACCAGACGCTGAAAACCAACGGTTATACCTACCTGCCCTCAGGCACCAACTTTGTGCTGTTCCCCATCCGGATAAAGGGTGAAGATTTCGTGACCCGCATGATGGATCAGGGCGTGAGCATCCGCCAGTGGAAATTCGACGGGCAGTACTGGTGCCGCGTGAGCCTGGGCACCATGCCCCAGATGCAGGCCTTTGCGGATGGGCTGAAAGTTATTTCGTAACCACTAGCACGTACTGTTTATTACCAAAGCCTGGGCGTTCTGTTCAGGCTTTGGCATTATGAGAGTATGGAAAATTGCCGTTCCCTAAAAACAGTCCTCATTACCGATACAGCCAATCCGGATTCTGCGTAGTTTCAGGCTTCTCCTTACCAAAATCGGTTTATGCCCCCACTCGATCAGCTCCTGCACGACGTAGCCACGGCCCGAACACGTTATATTGACGAAGTCAGTAAACTAAGCGAAGAACAGGCTCACAGGAAACCCACCCCCGATGGGTGGAGTGCCGTTGACAATACCGAGCACCTGTACTGGGCCGAACACGGCGGAATCTGGGGGATGTGGCGGGCCTTTCAGGCCAAACAGGCGGGTACGCCCATCTGGGAAGGGGAAAGGGTGCATCGGGGTTTACCCATCGAAACCATCATTGAGCGTACCTGGCAACCCAAAGAGCAAGTTCCGGCCATTGCTGCCCCCCGCATGGGCGGCCCTTCGGCCTTCTGGTTATCGGCTTTTGCCAGCCTGCAACAGCCACTCAGTGCGTTAGCCGCAACGCTGGCGAACGAAGACCTGGAAGCGATTATTCACCCGCACGTTCTGTCCGGCCCACTGGATATCCGGCAGCGATTCGAGTTCCTGCGTTTCCACATTGACCGACACCGGAATCAGGTACTGGCGCTGGGATTGGGGTAAATTGGGAAAGTCAACGCGGCTACGATCTGTGCCAGGCTGAAAATAGGAGCCGCTACCACCTCGAGTTCGTTTGCTTTCACAAGTAGCTCCCGCAACACTAGCCAGGATCGTTTCGCTGGAACTCCCGCGGTCCTGCCACCAGGTAACATGGCCTCCGGAACCGGTTCCATACGTTTCGGCTTCCCTCTTTCGCTGATCAACTTCCGGCGAAGGGTGATCCGAATATACCGACGGCAAGTTCTATCCAAATGAGGATGAGGGCTATCAGGATTGCCCCACAGATAGCGATTCGGTACTCAGTCCTGCTTACTTTTCTTATTACAAGTTCACACATAAAACCGGTACCAAGCAGTAGGACACCCATAACGACAAAATCGGCCAGGGTCCAGTTCACTTCATCCGTAAACTGCATCGCCAGTAACGGGATGAGCAATATACATACCACGGTAAGCACAATGCCAAAAAGTCGTCTGTTCTGAGTAATCATGATTGCTTTGTTCTATAGTGATTAATTCACGATTCAAAGCTACTAAAAAGTACTTTGCATTTCAAAGTAAAAGAAAAAATTAATGTGAGAATCTTTTCAGATTAACCCGGGACGCACTTGAAAGCACCCATTGATAGGTTAGCAGGTACGTTTACGTATAGGTAACAATACTCCATTCATTACAGGCGCTAATGCTTATATACGCGTCGATTTGCACCCGCTACCCACCCCGTTTTCGGTAATCAACCCATTTTTTTATCACTACAGGATAACTTCTTTGTAACATTTGCGAAACATTGGGCGTTACTCCCGAATATTAACTATTAATTTAATTATGTTTCGCCCAACTTTAGTACGCTCTACTTTCCTAGTATCCGTCCTCACGGTTTGCTCTCTGTCAGCAAGTTACGCCCAGCAGCGCTTCAGCGCGGGTCCGCGGGTAGGCTTGAATATGTCCACATTCGGCCGTGATGCACAAGGCTATATGTTGCGCCCCGGCGTAACAGCCGGTGCTTTTCTGATGTACAGTTCCCTAAACCATTTCGGTATATCGGGCGATGTTCTGTATTCGCAGATGGGGGGCAAATTCTCCCAGAACAACGAATCGTACAAACAACGGATCAATTACCTCGAAATTCCGGTAGCCCTGCGTTACTTCCTGACATTGAGCGGCAACTTCCGGCCGAACCTGTTTTTTGGTCCCTCCCTGGGTATCAAGCTCAACGCGAAAAGGACTGATAATGTCAAGCAAAGTGTTGCCTCACCTGATTTTAATAACAGTGCTCAGTTCAATGACCTGGATTTAGGCTTGATTGCTGGTTTTCAGCTTAATTTTAAAGGGTTGGCCGAACGGCAGCACTTTTTGATTGATGCCCGTTACCGCTACGGCCTGAGCGATATTACCATCGACCCAAACCAGAACATCAATAACTCAACCATCACTCTAACCCTGGGTTATAGCTTTGGGGTTGGCCCCGAGTACCGAAGCCGCCGATAGCAGGTAGCACAGTCATTCTAATTTTTCGTCCCCGGCATTATTTCTTTTGAGAAAGTGTCGGGGACTTTTTTTGTAATTTTGGCTTCTTCACGATTCACTTTCATCACTCATGCCCCATTACCGACCTGTTTTAATCGGTCTGCTCAGCGTTCTAATAGGGACAACGGCGTTCGCTCAATCCACTCCGCCTTCTTTTCTGCCACTCAATGCCCGTCAGGTCTGCTGGGTCGATTCGGTGTTTACCAACATGGCCCCCGACGACCGGATTGCCCAGTTGATTATGGTAGCAGGCTACTCTAACCGCAATGGGATGTACGAAGACTCGCTGGTCAGACTCATCCAGCGGCACAAAGTTGGTGGAGTGGTTATGTTTCAGGGGGGGCCGGTACGACAGGCGCAACTCACCAACCGGCTCCAGGCGGCTGCGTCCGTGCCGCTGCTGCTGGCCATGGATGCGGAGTGGGGGCTGGCCATGCGACTGGATAGCACGGTTCGTTACCCCTATCAGATGACCCTGGGTGCCATGCAGGGGGCAGCGTCCGATTCGCTGATTTACCGGATGGGTGCCAATCTGGCCCGGCAGGCCCGCCGGTTGGGGGTACACGTCAATTTTGCGCCGTCGGTGGATGTAAATAACAACCCGAATAATCCGGTTATCAACTTCCGGTCCTTTGGTGAGAACAAGTACAACGTGGCCCGAAAAGCCCTTGCCTACATGCGGGGCATGCAGGATAATAACCTCATCACCAGCCTTAAACACTTCCCCGGTCACGGCGATACGGGTACCGATTCGCACTATGACCTGCCCCTTATCAGCAAGAGCCGCGTAGAACTGGACTCCCTCGAACTGTATCCATTCCGGCAGCTCATCAATGCCGGCGCACTGGGCGTGATGATTGCCCACCTGAACATTCCCGCCCTCGATACTACCCGCAACCGGCCGTCGACGCTCTCCCCCGCCATTGTGACGAACCTGCTCAAGAACGAACTGGGTTTCCAGGGCCTGATTTTTTCGGATGCCATGAACATGAAGGGTGTCACGAAATATTTCCCGTCGGGTCAGGCCGACGAGCTGGGTATCGAAGCAGGGATGGACATCCTGGAATTCACGGAAAATGTACCGGCCGCTCTTACGCTCATCAAGCAGGCCGTTATCGACGGACGGGTTTCGCAGGCGTCTCTGGATGCCCGCTGCCTCAAGGTACTGCGGGCAAAAGCCTGGGTGGGCCTGGATCAGAACAAACCCATTGTGCTGGATAATCTGGTAAGTGACCTTAACGCCGTGCAGGATAACCTCCTTAACCGTAAACTCACCGAAGCCAGCCTGACCGTCCTGAAGAACGACAGGAACCTGCTACCGCTGCAACGGCTGGATACGCTCCGCATCGCATCCGTTGCGATTGAAAGCGACAAAGTAACCGCCTTCCAGCAAATGGCGGGAAATTACACTAAAGTCGACCACTTCCAACTGACTTCTCAAATGGCTGATTCGGCACTGGCGCAGGTACGGGATTCGTTGAAAAACTACAACCTGCTCCTGGTCGATGTACACTTGAGCAGCATCAGCCCCAGTGCGAAATACGGCTTAAAGGCCAAAACCGCCGGCCTGGTAAGCGAGCTGGTCGCCACCGGCAAAGCAGTGGTAACGGTGTTCGGGAATGTGTACGCACTGGACAAACTGACGTTTCCGATGGATACCATTCAGCCGAACCGCAACATTGAACAGGCGCGGGCGTTGATTATGCCTTATCAGCTCACCAGTTATACCGAAGAGTTAGCCGCCCAGTTAATATTCGGGGCCATTGGCGCGTCGGGGAAACTGCCCGTTACGGTCAACCAGTCGTTCCGGATGGGCGATGGACTTATCATCCAGCCAAACGGGCGACTTAAATACACCATCCCCGAAGAAGTGGGTATCGACAGCCGGTACCTGACCCGGCAGGTCGACTCGCTGGTGAACGTGGGACTGACCGCAAAGGCGTTTCCGGGTTGCGTGGTGCAGATGGCGAAAGACGGGAAGGTGATTTTTAAGAAAGCCTATGGCAAACTGACCTACGATTCCTCACTCGGCGCCGAACCCGATTCCGTTGCGCTGGACGATCTGTACGATATGGCTTCGGTCACGAAAGTGAGTGCGTCTGTACCGGCCCTGATGCGCCTGGTAGACGAAGGCAAGTTCAACCTGAACCGCACGATGGCCGATTACCTGCCATTTCTCAAAAAATCGAACAAGGCCAACCTGAACTGGCGCGATGTGCTGACGCACCAGGCTCAACTGAAAGCGTTTATTCCCTTCTGGGTAGAAACGAAAAATCCGGACGGCACCTTTAAACCCAAAACGTTCAAAGCGGAACGAACGGCCCGCTTCCCCATCGAGATAACTGATAGCCTGTACGAGTTTAGAGGGTATCCCAAAATCCTTTACGACCGGATAAAGGAGTCGCCCCTGAACGCCAAGAAAGAGTATGTTTACTCCGACCTGTCTTTTATTCTTTACCCGCTGGTGGTGAAACGATTGACGGGCGAAAACTTTGAGACATACCTCAAAACGACATTCTACGAACCGCTGGGAGCCAGCACGCTGACGTTCAATCCGCGCCGGTTTTATCCCCTTACCCGCATTGCGCCAACCGAATACGATTCACTGTTTCGCAAAACCCTCATCTGGGGGCGGGTGCACGACGAAGGTGCGGCTATGCTCGGTGGTTTATCGGGACACGCGGGCCTGTTTGGAACGGCCAACGACCTGATGAAGGTATACGAAATGTACCGGCAGAAGGGTAGTTACGGCGGGCAGCGGTATATTTCGGAACGGACCATAGCCGACTTTACGCGTTATCAGTTTCCCGAACTTGGCAACCGGCGCGGACTGGGTTTCGACAAACCCTCGTTCAAATACACCGGCAACGGCCCCCAATCGGCAACGCCAGCCAGCTATGGCCACTCCGGTTTTACGGGTACGTTCGTTTGGGTTGAACCCGACCCGGCCTATAACCTGACGTACGTATTTTTGTGCAACCGGGTGTACCCGACCCGGAATAACCCAACGATGGGCAATTTGAATACCCGCACCAACATTGTGGAAGCACTCTATCAGGCCACCAAACGCGGATTACCATGAAAGACTATCTGATACAGTTACTCGACTACGAACAGTGGGCCAACCTGCGGATTATCAATGCGCTGTCCTCCCAGCCCAACGCGCCCGAACGGGCTATTACCATCATGGGGCACGTTTTATCGGCTCAGCAGGTTTGGTACAGCCGGATGCGGCAGGAGTCGGCCATCCAGCCCATCTGGGAAGATATTCCGGTGAGCTGGATGATTGAAACCGCCGAGCGACAACATGATCAGGTGGTTAGCTACGTCAGGATTTTAACCATGGAAAAACTGAATCAATCCGTACACTATGTCAACTCCAAAGGTATGGCATACCAAAATACGCCGTTGGAGATACTCACCCATATGAGCCACCATGCGGCTTACCACCGGGGGCAAATTGTCCAGTTAATCAGACCGCTGCTGGCCGAAGCCCCGGTAACGGATTTTATCATCTGGCAACGGGGAGAATAATCAGTTGTCGCGTTGGTTTCCCAAATAGATACCCTTTCAGTGCAGTTTATCGACTATCATTTTTATGAAATACTTACTCATTCTTTCTCTCCTGTTTTCAACACCTGCCCTGGCGCAGGTACGCTTGCCAACCAATGAAGTGGGGCAGGTTCAGTACCAGGAAATTGTGCGGGTTCCAAATGCCAAGTTGCCCGCCCGGCAGTTGATGGAGCAGGTACGCACATGGGCCAGCAGTCACTACGCCGGCAACCCTACCACAGAGCAGCAGTTCGATCAGGAACACAATATCCTGTTCGTCAAATCATCCTTTTCCATCAATAAACAGCTTGTCCGGTACGTGCTCACTATTGAGCCCAAATACGGCCGCTACCGGGCTACCATTACCGAGCTAATCGTTGAAGGCAATGGATTGACGGTGCCGGTTCTGGCCAGTAGTGGAACGACCAGCGAAATAGCCAGGGCGACCGGTAGCAAAACGGCCGATCAGAAACTAGTCGAGCAGGCGGCTAACCAGCAAGCCGACTTATACAACCAGATCGATAAAGCCTGCCGGAATACACTGGCTAACCTGAAGCAGGCGCTGACGAAGGGGTAATTCAGCGGTGCCGTTCTACCCCTACCTGCTGGCACCAGGGCAACACCGGGCAGGTAGAACAGTGCGGTAGCGTGCCGGTACAGATGTGCTTACCAAATGGCATCAGCAGCCGGTTAATATCCGTCCACTGCTCTTTAGGCACCTGCACTTCCAACACCTTCAGCGTTTGTTCGGGCTGCTTGGTCTGCACATACCCCCAGCGGTTGACTACCCGATGCACGTGTACGTCCACGCTGATAGCCGCCTGCCCCGTCGCTACGCCCAATGCCAGGTTGGCGCACTTGGGACCAACCCCTTTCAATGAGGTCAGGGTAGCAAAATCAGCAGGGAGTTGTCCACCGAATTCAGTCATGATTCGCTCGGCAATGCCACGCATGGTATAGGCTTTCTGGTCGGGGTAGGTGGTGCCGTAGAGCAGTTGCGTCAGTGTCGGAATGTCGAGGGCCAGGAGTTGTTCGGGCGTTCGGGCCTGCTCGAATAGCCGTAACGATACCGGAATGGTCGTTTCGTCGAGCGTTCTGATCGAGACGATGCACGAAATCAGTTGCTCGAACAGGCTGTTGTACCCCCGCTCAAACAAATCGAACATAGCCGCTTTGGGATAAGGTCGGATAGCTTCTTCCACATGCGCCAGCACAGTGTTGAGGTCGAAGGGTTGTTTCATAAATGTTTGTGGTATTCGATCTTTGGTTTACGGTTTTGGTTTTTAGTTTACGGTGGGCTGATGTTAGTATTTATCCCACGTCAGCCCACCGTAAACTAAAAACCGTAAACTGGTTTTAAACTTTCACAATCACCATCTCTACCCGCCGGTTTTCGGAGCGTTCTTTCAGGGTTTTATTGGTGTTGATGGGCCGTGAAGGTCCGTAGCCAACGGTTTCGATGCGGTCAGTCCTGATGCCTTTGTTAACCAGGTAAGCCTTCACTTCATTAACCCGGTTGCGCGACAGTTCAACGTTTGCGTCGAATTCACCCACCGTGTCGGTATGCCCTTCCAGCCGGATGTTCATCGTTGGATTCTCCTGCATGAGCGTTACCAGCCGGTCCAGTTCCGGGAAGGATTCCGGTTTGAGATCGTACTTCGACACGTCGAAATAAATATTTTTCAGGGTTATTTTCTCCCCTGCTTCAATGGGTACCAGGTCGAAATTACGCGCCACGTCGGTACGGTTCGTCGCCAGGGTATCACTCTGGCTGAAATATCCTTTGGCCGAGGCCGTAACGGCGTAGACACCGCGCTTCTCGATGTCAATTTTGTAGTTCCCCGCCGGGCTGACGCTCCGTACAGAGTCGGCCGGATCATCCCCCGCCGATTCTGCCCCCGAAATGAGCCGGTAGGTTACGGTAGCTACAATGGGCTTCTTCGTTTTAGCATTTCGCGTTACGCCCTTTATAGCCACCGCTGTGGGCGCAGGTGCAACGGGTTCAGCGGATTTGGGTTCCGGTTCTGGTGAGCCTAAGCCCGGCGACGTACGGGGCGTGTACTTCGGCTGCGGAGTCTGGGGTTTTGGCTGCACCGGAACCGGTGTTTTCGGCGTTCGCTGTGCGTACGTATCTTTCTTTTTAGGATTGATGATATGTACGCCCCAGAAGTTAAAGCAAACGGTGCTCCTGGTGTCCCGGCATTCAAACAAATCAAAAACGGTATAGCCAGGATCTATCCGTTCAAAATAAGCGACAAAGTCTACCCGCTCACCGGGCTGAACGCTTCTCCTGGTTTCGGGCGGTATATTTTCTGCGCGTATAAATTTATACGAACGCTCGCCCTGATTGACGTACAGACGCGCAGAGGGCTGAAACCCAATATTACTACCTGTTATAATGCCCCGCCCATTGCCGTTAGGCATCGGAATTCGGAAGGGCCAGTCGCTGCCGGGTATGCCTTTTGTAGTACCAGGAGCCTCAAATTTCATATACACAATGGTATATTGCTCCGTTAGTTCAACGCGCTTGATGACTACGTCGCGGTCGTTGATATCATCGACACGCGGACTCTCGGTCGTGTACTGCACCTGCGCCCGCAGTCCCGACGCACCCAGTAGCAGTAGCAGACAAGTAAGTAATCGACGTTTCATGGTCATTTCCTGTTGTGGTTTCTACTCTATAAACGTTTGACCATGCCCGGTAGTTTAGGGTTTAATACAAACAAAATGCGCCCACCCTACTTTAGGGTGGGCGCATTTTGTTTGCCACTCTTTTTACAGGTAACCGCTATTCTGAGTCAGTGTGGGGTTGGTGGTTATCTCCCGTAGTGGAATCGGAAAAATTAGCTTCGGATCGTTGTACGCCAGTGTGCCCACATTGGATTTAGTCCGTTTCAGGTCGTGAATGTACGTTCCTTCAAAGGCCAGCTCGAGCCGACGTTCTTTCAATATATTCGCCAGGGTAAGCTGAGCCGCCGTCAGTGGAGCAGCCCCGGCACGGGCACGCACCAGGTTAATGTCATTCAGGGGTGTATCGCCCAGGGTTGTGCCCGCCCGGAAGTTGGCTTCGGCGCGGGTCAGGTACATTTCGGCCAGCCGAAGCACCTGAATGTTGCCGTACTGATTGATAAACTTAACCGTTCGGATCGCATCGACAGCATCGGTATACACCAAATCAGCCCGGCCATCGCCCGGTGAAAACTGATTGAGGAATGTCTCGGTCAGTTCGATATCACCACGCCCACCCACGTCCGATGAACCATAAAACGTGTTCAGATCATTGATGCCATCCTGATCGGTAGTCTGTATGGCAAAAATCGTTTCGGGAGTGTTAACCCCATTCTGCGATTCCCGCGTGTCGAACACATTGTCCAGTGGTACCAACTGATACGCTTTGCTGGAAATGACCGCATCAGCGGCTTTGGCTGCGTTTGGGTAGTCGGCTTTTTGCAGATACACCCGCGACAACTGCGCATTGGCGGCTCCTTTTGTGGCGAAGAACCCATTGGAAACCGGAAGTTTGGCTGCGGCATCGGTCAGGTCCTGAAGTACCTGCGTGTACACAGCCGCTACTGAGCTACGTGGCACGTTGGAATTGGCATCCAGTACAACCGTTGGTGTTGTCACAATCGGTACGCCGGGATTCGTGTTATTATCCCCATCACCCCAGGTTTTGCCGTACAGACGAACCAGTTCAAAATAGAGCGATCCCCGGATAAACTTGGCTTCCCCTTCAATGCGGGGCTGATCGGCCGCCAGGGCCAGACTTAGGTTAGCCAGCACCGTATTGCAGATATTGATGGTACGGTACGCATTGGTCCAGGTTGCATCAGCCTGATCGTTGTTTACCAGTATACGTTTAACGTAAATCTGCTGGGGACCCACAAATGTCCCCGTCCAGAGCACATCGCCCGTAGCCGGTGTGGTTCCCAGCAGTTCGGCATCGCGAATAAAACTACCGCCGTATAAGTTAACACCGCCCAGCCCATCGTAGGCACCCACCAGCAGGGCGTTTAAGTCGGCAGCCGTGCTGAGTGCCTGACTGGTAGCCACCGAGTTGACCGGCTTAATATCGAGTTGGCTGTTGCAGGCGGTCAGCCAGAGACCGACCGATAGGGCCAACGCCGTAGAAACTGATTTATAGCTTTTCATGATCTGTCTTTCGTCGTTGATTAAAAACCTATTTGAAGTCCACCAATGATAGTACGCGGTTGCGGAGCCGAATAGAAGTCAACCCCAATGTTGATTGGTCCCCTTACGCCCGTCACATACGCGTCGGAGTTTACTTCCGGGTCCCAGCCGGTGTACTTGGTAAAGGTGAGCAGGTTCTGGCCCGTCACGTAAACCCGAACCCGGTTCAGATGAATACTGCTCAGCAATGCTTTAGGCAGCGTATAACCCAGCGTAAAGGTTCGCAGGCGAACGTAATCCCCTTTTTGCAGATAGCGGGACGACTCCCCCGTACCGTTGCCACCCAACAGGCGGGCCTGTGGTACGTCAGTAACATCGCCCGGTTTTCGCCACCGGTTCAACTGATCGACCGACTGATTATCGAAGAAATCTCCGTTCGCCGACTGAAATTTACCCCCACCGTTGTAGATGTAATTCCCAAACTGACCATTGAATAACACGCTCAGATCAACACCCGCAAAGCTGAACGTATTAGTGATGCCGCCAATGAACTTGGGAGAGGGATTGCCCAGCGGCACGTACGCAGCACTGTTGTAGTCGTTGGTAGTGCCACGGTCGAGGCTACCATCCGTGTTGGTCGTATTTTTGTAGTAGAGCGCATCACCATTCTGCACATCAACACCCGCGTACTCCGGCCCGACAAACACACCCAGCGGCTGCCCTTCCTGCGCCCGGTTCAGAAAGCTCCCCGTAATGGTAGTGCCGCCGAGGTCGGTCACGATGTTTTTGTTATAGGCGATATTCAGCGAGGTTGTCCAGTTGAACGCGCCCGATATATTTCTGGAATTGAAAACGAACTCGAACCCTTTATTTTGCAGTTTACCCACGTTACGCAACTGCGTCCGGAAACCCGATGAACCTGGCACGTTCACGTTCAGCAGCAGCCCGCTGGTGTTCTTCTCGTAATAGTCCAGTTCGCCCGAAAAGCGATTTTCCAGGAAGCCAAATTCCAGTCCGATGTCGGTTTGCAGCGTTTTTTCCCAGGTCAGGTCCGGGTTCGGAATCTGCGAAGGAGCCTGTCCCGGTACCCCGGCATACCCCGCCGATGTAGCGGCATTGTTCGTAGCGGCATACAACGCCAGCGAACTGAAATCACCGATTTCGGCATTACCCGTCAGTCCGTAACTGGCCCGGATTTTCAGCAGGCTCAACGGCCCTGCGTTTTTCAGGAAGTCTTCTTCCGTCAGGATCCAGCCTGCCGAAACCGCCGGAAAAAAGCCGTATCGATTGTTCACCCCGAAGCGCGACGAACCGTCGATACGACCCGATGCACCGATCAGGTACCGGTTATTGAAGCGGTAATTCACCCGGGCAAAATAAGACAGGAAGCTATAGCTCGTTTCCGTTCCGGTACCCGCCGTAACCTTAGCCGCAGCCGTAAGTTGCTTGTAGGCATCACTCGGAAATTGCTGACCCGTTACCGAGTTAAAGTTCGCCCGTGACTCCTGGTACGACATTCCCAGGGTAGCGTCTACGTCGTGCTTTTCGGCAATGGTCCGCCCAAAAGAGAAGAAGTTGTTCGTGGTGTAGTTGGTCACCTGCCGGAAGCTGTTCGAACCCAGACCATTGGCGGCACCGGTGTTACGGGCAGTTTCGCGACCGTAATATTCTTCTTCCTGCTGGCTGAGCAAGTCCGTTCCGAACTCAGTCCGGAAAGACAAGCCCGGCATTAGTTTATAATCGGCATACACATTGCCGATTATACGATACACCCGTGCCTGGATAGCGGCAAAATCGCGGTTCAGCAGCGGGTTGTAATACAGGGTATAATCGCCACTGAGTTGATTCGTGCGCGGGTCAATGACGGGCGTTATGGGTGGCAGCGCCACAATCTGCAACGGTGTCGAGAAGGCGTTGTCGTTCGACACGCGGTCGTTTATCGAGTGTGACAGGTTCATATTCACGCCCAGGGTCAGCTTGTCCGTAGCACTGTGGTCCAGATTAACGCGGCCACTCAACCGGCGAAACCGGTTTTTAATTAAAATGCCACTCTGGTCGAAGTACTGCCCGGAGATAAAAAAACGGGTTTTAGCATCGCCCCCACGGGCACTCAGGTCATACTGTTGCGAAGGTGCTTTCTGGAAAGCTTCCTGCTGCCAGTCCGTGTTGTAGGTAGGGTTGGCACCCTGCCAGCCAGCGGCATCACCGGCTGCATAGCGGGTGAACCGGTTCGTTAGCGAGGTTTCCGAATAAACCGGAATCCCCAACGCATCCGAATTGGCCCGCGCTTCCTGAAACAACTCAACGTACTGCTGGGTATTGAGCCACTGCCGCAGGTGCGTAGGCGTACTGGCCCCAACCTGCACTCCGGCATCGAAGGTCGTTTTACCGGCCCGCCCTTTTTTGGTGGTGATGAGTACCACACCGTTTGAGGCCCGCGACCCGTAAATAGCCGATGATGCGGCATCCTTCAAAATCTCGAGCGACTCGATGTCGTTGGGATTCAAATCGGCAATGGGGTTGGTGGGAGCCGTTGTGGAAGACTGATCCGCCGAGGTGATGGGAATTCCGTCCACCACGTACAGCGGCTGGCTGCTAGCGGTCAGCGAGGCCGAACCGCGAACTTTTATCTGCAACCCCTGCCCTACTTTACCGTTTAGGGCCGTGATCTGCACCCCGGCCACTTTTCCCTGAAGGGCCTGCTCTACGCTGGGAACCGGAATATTTTCAATTTCCCGCGACCCCACCTTGGCAATATTACCCGTCAGGTTACGCTTCGACTGCGAACCGTATCCGGTTACAATCACCTCATCCAGCGAGCGGGAATCGTTACTCAGGACTACGTTTATTACCGACCGGTTTCCGACGGCTACTTCCTGAGTTGTTACCCCCACAAAGCTAAACACCAGTGTACCGATGTTGTCGGGCAATGTCAGGGTAAAGTTACCCTCCGCATCCGTTTGCGTTCCTTTGGTGGTGCCTTTGGCTACCACCGATGCCCCCGGTATAGGGCTTCCATCCTCGGCTGTAGTAACTTTCCCTGTCACCTGCCGTTCCTGTTGCCCTATGGCTATAGTGCAAAAAGCACTACCAAGAACCATAAGAAAAAGTAGTAGAAAACATTTCATTTGGTTGAATTAAGTTTTGATGAAAAACAAAAATAAAGCTTAATGTTTGGTTAAGAGAGTTATCAACCATATAGTTATATAAATTCTACTTTTTAATCAAAAAAGAAATATCATATGAATAGTACCGGTTTCCTGTATAAAGAATAAGCCAATTAAACGGTACGACTACGTCTCGCACTTACTTACAGACAGTACAGATACCGGAACTGGTTTCAGGCTTATTTTTGATTGTACAGAGTGTAAAAATGGGCGCGTCTCTATGCGGCACGTTACTTCCGGGCCAGATACTGCACCAGGTCCTCGATAGAACGGATACCCAGTTGCCGGGCCTGCTCCCGGCGCATCATCAGGCAATAGCTGTTGTTGAAACCCAGCGGCTTTAGCCAGTCCATCTGATAGCGTGCCTGAAACTGCTGCTGTACAAACTGGTATACCGAGTCCGTTTGCATGGGCAGTTGCTGTAGGGTTTTGACCGGTGGTTGCAGAATAACCAGCAGGCCCGTTCCGGTGTATTCGGGGTAAAAATCGATGGTACCCGTCCGCAGGGCATCGAAGCAGATTTGTGTGCCTCCCAGTCCCGTCTTGGTAACGACACGCAGGTTCGTTTGCCCTTCGATGAGTTGCCGGTAAACCTCCGCCAGAATGTATTGCTCCGTAAACACCTTCGTGCCCACCACCACCGTTTCGGTTCGTTCGGAAGATTTCCCTGCGCCGGGTTTGTGCAAACCGACCTGGGTCAGAAAATTTCGGGCCACAATTTCCGACGATACTTTTTGATAGTCGACCTGGTAATTCAGGGCTGTCATGATTGAGTCGGTGAGCTTACCCGCCAGTTTGTTAAGCGTCGGTTCCAGGTCCGGGTAGCGAATCAGGGTCGCTTTACGGATAACGGGGGCAGCAGCATAGGGCGGGAACGCATGGCGATTATCGTCCAGCACCAGCAGGTCAAAAGCGTTGATACGCCCGTCGGTAGAGTAACCGCTGATAATATCGACCTGCTCCCGGTGGATGGCTTCGTACATCAGATTCTGGTCGATGAGCCGGGGCTGTAGGTGTAGGCCGTACGTTTTTTGCAGACCCGGATACCCATCGGCGCGGCCGTAGAACTCGTGGGCAAACCCGGCAACAAGTTTATCCTGCCGACCGGGCAGCAGATAAAAAGCGGATATGAAGGGGACCAGTATCACAAAAGCCAGTGCTCCCACCCGTAGTTTACGCCCTGACAGTTGCTGTAACCGGGCTAATCCGAAATCGAAGCCCACGGCCAGTAAAGCCGCCGGAATGGCCCCCGCCAGCATCATGTTGACGTTACTCAACGCAATGCCGCTAAAAATAAACTCACCCAGTCCACCGGCTGCCACGTAGGCAGCCAGCGTAGCCACGCCCACATTGATGACCGTAGCGGTACGCACCCCCGCGAAAATGACGGGTAGCGCCAGTGGAAATTCCACCCTGGTCAGCACCTGATTGGGCGTCATACCGAGTCCGCGAGCCGCTTCTTTCACCGACGGGCTCACTTCTGTAATGCCGACGTAGGTATTGCGAATGATGGGCAGCAGTGCGTACAGGAACAACGCCACCAGCGCGGGGCCGACGCCAATGCCCAGCACCGGAATCAGAAATCCCAGCAGGGCCACACTGGGTACCGTTTGCAACACCCCTGCCACGCCCAGCACACTACCCGCCAGCCGTTGCCGACGCGCAATCAGGATGCCCAGTGGTACGCCAATCAGCAAGGCCACCAGCAACGACAGAAACGTCAGGCCAATGTGCGTCAGCGTTTGCTCCAGCAATTTATCGGCGTGGTCGCGGACGAAGGAAAAAAAGTTGGTCATGAAAGTGAGAGCGTGCTAATCGTACTGCTGGATTGGCGTTCCGTGGGATTGGTACGACCACACGTGTAAGCTAGCTCAATTGGTTCATAAAAACACCCGAAAGGGTTGACAAAAGTAGTTACCCACTTTTGTCAACCCTTTCGGATAGCCCACTCAGTACTGCCTGCCTATCGATAGAAAACTATATCAGTTAACGGTATCAGCAATAATTAAGGTATCTACCGTACCCTGGTAACGGTCATCGATGGTTCCAGAACCATCTCTCAATAACAGGCTAACGTTGTAAGTCACTGCGTTACCAACGATGGTTGGGTCACTGATATCCACAAGCTGCCTCAAAATGTGATGGTCCCCATCTGTATAACTTACATCGAACCCGTTAAGCGCAACATGTGCCGAGCGAACAGCACTGGGGAAAGCCACCGTCCGTGGCTCATTTTGAATTATGTTTTTAGAGGGATCGAAAACAATGCGTTCCCGTATGAATCTGAGTGTTATAGTTTTAAGTAGTTAAGGTTTTGACGTTTTACTAATTTTCTCGCGTTTACCACTCACCCGGGCTAGCTGGAGCAGAAACTTGAGTAAAAGTATGGCCTGTCAACGAGTGAATAAAGCGTGAAACCCCGCGAAATAAAACGTACATCTACCTGATTATCAGAGACCTGTACACTATATAAGCTAAATAGTACTCTTAGTGGCTAACGGATTGACTTGGTACATGTACCAGCGAGTGGCTATTATGACCGTTATCCCGGCATCTTTGTGCCTAGGGCTGACCTGAGCTATATCAGTCAGGCAGCCGGTGGGGTTTGTTGTCCAGAAACTCCCGGACGAAATCGGTAGCGGGCTGATTCAGCAGGTCATCCGGCGGGCCAATCTGGATAAGCTGCCCCTTATCCATCAGGGCAATGCGGTCGGCCAGTTCGAGGGCTTCGCTGACATCGTGCGTCACCAGCACCACCGTTGTTTCGCGCAGTTCGTTCAGCCCGAACAACTCCCGCCGAACGTGTCGACGGGTGAAGGGGTCGAGGGCCCCGAATGGTTCGTCCATCAGCACCACCGGAGGTTTGGCAGCCAGTGCACGCGCCAGCCCAATGCGCTGACGCTGCCCCCCGCTTAATTCGCCGGGGTAGCGCGACAGGATCGTTTCGGGCAGTTGTAGTTTGGCTATCAGTTCGCGGGTTCGCTCCAGAATAGCGTCGGGTTCCCAGCCAAGTAGTTTGGGGACGGTAGCAATGGCTTCTGCCACCGTATAATGCGGAAATAACCCACCGTCCTGAATAACGTATCCAATACGCCGGCGGAACTCGGGGCCGGGTTGCTGCCGAACGTCGATACCATCGACACGGATTGACCCACTGGTAGGCTCAATCAGTCGGTTAATCATTTTCAGGGTCGTCGTTTTTCCGCAGCCGCTGGTGCCCAGCAGCACCAGCGTTTCGCCCTGACCAACGTGCAGGGACACCCCATCGACGGCCGTTTGACCGGCAAACCGTTTGGTCAGGTCTGTAATCTCGATCATTGCACGACCTGAACGCCTTTCCAGAAGGCTACATGGTCTTTAATCTGGCTGGCCGCCTGTTTGGGCTCCGGGTAGTACCAGGCCGCATCGGGATTTGTTTTCCCGTCGACCGACAGTGAATAATACGAAGCCAGTCCTTTCCAGGGGCAGGTCGTGTGGGTGGTACTATCAGTCAGGTATTCGGGCTTTACCGAGTCTTTAGGGAAATAATGGTTGTTTTCGACAACAACAGTGTTGTCACTTTCGGCAATTGTCTCGCCATTCCAAATCGCTTTCATAGTATAAAGTTTTTGTTAATGTCATGCCAATGTCAGCTGGGTGTATGTTCCACTAGTGACAATATATGTTCCGTAAGTGGGCGATTTAAATCGCCCACTTACGGAACATACGTCAACAACTGCCTGATATAGCAACTGGTTTTATTTTAGCACCTGTACCTCAATCACCGAATTATCGTACACCCGGTGGGTTGCCTTCCGAAAATCCTTTTCGTCGGCTTTGTAAATGTTGTCTACGTATGTCTGCGGGTTACGGTCGATGAGGGGAAACCAGGTGCTCTGGACCTGAATCATCATCCGATGCCCTTTTTTGAAGGTGTGCAGCACGTCCTGCAACCGGAAATTCACGTCGGTCACTTCGCCCGATTTGAACGGTTCGGGTTTCTCGAAGGAGTTACGAAACCGGCCCCGCATGACTTCCGACCGTACCATCTGCTGGTAGTTGCCGAGGGTTATATTTTTATTCGGCATGTACGCATGATTCGGTTCATCGGGCGGGTACACGTCAATGAGTTTTACCACCCAATCGGCATCCGTTCCCGTTGTGCTCACTTTCAGTTTGGCCATGATTTCGCCCCCCAGCGTCAGGTCTTCCGTCAGTACATCGGTCTGAAACGTCAGCACATCGGGGCGCCGACCAGCAAACCGCTGGTCTTCCGACATGTAGTTGAACGGCGTAAAGCCCGATGTTGTAGTATTGTCTTCGGTGTAGGGTACCGGCTTCATGGGGTCGCTTACGAACTCCGAGAAACCCGTTCCACCGGCATTGGCCAGCGATCCGTTTGCGTTTAGAAAATACTGTTTCGTTTGTGCGTCGGCCGCGGGCCACTTATCAAACTGCCGCCATTCATTGCGCCCCGTGTTGAACAGGTATGCTTCGGGCAGGCCCGACGTAGACTCGCCCGTTTTGCCATCACCCGCGCTTTTCAAAAAGTGGTTAAAGAATTTAGCTTCAATGTTCCGCTGGTAAAACGTAGCGATGCTATCGCCAAAATACACATTACTGTGCAGCGTATGGCCCGTTTCGCGGCTCCACCGTCCATGACCGAATGGCCCCATTACCAGCGTATTGTAGGTATTAGGGTTATTTTTCTCGATGGTTTTATAAATGGTCAGCGGCCCGTACAGGTCTTCGGCATCGAACCAGCCCCCCACGGTCATCACCGCCGGACGAACATTTTTCAGCGCGGGGATAATGCTGCGTTTGTGCCAGAATTCGTCGTAGTTCGGATGGTTGACCGTTTCCTGCCAGTAAAAATTATCCTTGTAGTATTTGTCGACGTTTTTAAGCGGCCCAAGGTCGTATTGAAACTGAAACCCATCTTTAGTACCGGTTTGAATAAACCCGTCGTTGTACCATGCCTTCGTGGTTGGCTCCGGGTGCTGAATACCAAACACCGGGAAGGTGAACAGATAGGCTTGAATGAACGCGCCGTTATGGTGAAAATCGTCGAAGAAGAAGTCCGATACCGGTGCCTGGGGAGAAGCGGCTTTTAAAGCGGGGTGGGCATCGGGCAGAGAAGCCGCCGTGTAAAAGCCGGGGTAGCTGATACCCCACTGCCCCACGCGACCATTGTTGTTCGGCACATTTTTCAGTAACCACTCGATGGTGTCGTACGTATCCGAACTCTCATCGGGTGCTCCAGCCGTAGACGATGTGGCCGCTGCTGCTTTTCGCCCTTTTTTGGCGGTGGCGGCTGGTGGGTCGGGCAGGTTGGGGGTCATGTTCGTCCAGGTGCCTTCCGAGTTCCAGCGTCCCCGAACATCCTGATACACGAAAATAAACTTGTTGCGCATGAGCGTTTCCGACGGGCCAAGCTGGGCCGGATAGGCATCGGGGCCGTAAGGTGCCACGCTATAACAGGTCCGCTGCATCAAAAAAGGGTACTGATTGGTGGCCGAGGCATCTTTGGGAGCGTACACCGTTGTGTGCAGTTTGGTCCCATCCCGCATGGCGACTTTATACTCTGTTTTCTGGTAATTATCACGGACGAAACTTCCGTTGGTGGTCAGTTGCGCCTGTGCGGGCAGAACGAGGATAACGGCAAAACAAATGGAAAGCCAGTATTTCATAAAAGAAGATGGGTATTGATGGAGTTGTAGGCCGTAAAGATAGCGATAGCACCGGTATTGGGGAAAAACAAAAACGCCCGTTTGCAGCGGGCGTTTTTCATATCGTTAAACAGGATTATACGTTACAGGTCGCGGGCTTTCACGCGAACGGGCTTACCCTCTTTATCAGCAATGATCAATTCGTCGTCGTGCTTGGCTTTTTCGACCAACCGTTTGTGAGCGAGTCGGAAGCCGTTCATTACTTTTTCTGAAATATCTTTTTCAGCGATTGTTTCCATAGTCGTTTTTCAGTTTTTCCCACAACTTATAATCATACACGTCAATATCCATACTCCCTTTCGCTATTTCAACAAGACCCTTCCCACTACTATTGATGAAGAGGAAAAAATCGCATATTGGTAGATAAAGCGTGAAAAAATTTATTAAAGCCCGCTCATACCGGCGACGAATTACATCTTCCGGGATGTTATGTCCTCCCGATTCAACCCGTTTAGCCACCCGACTAACTGCCATTTCTGGTGACGATAAATATACGAAGAAAAGATTCACCGTATAGTCTTTCTCTTTAGCCCTACGAATTACAAAACCTTTCCATTCAACGCTCACTTAAAAGCCTGTCATTAATGATTAACCCGGATGCCCGATACCAGAACAATTACGGATCAGGAGTTTGACCAGATCAAACACCACATACAAGATATTCGCATTGCCTTACTCACCACCCAGGCACCCACGGGAGCGCTGCGGACTCGACCGATGGCTACCCATCAACTTGATCCTGATGGGACCATGTGGTTTTTTACCCGGCAAGGTTCTCAGAAAGTAGCCCACATCCGAGAGCATTCCGCTATTGCTTTGGGTTTTTCCAATCCCCAATCACACGTATCGGTAAGCACGGCTGGACATGCCGAAGTAATCACCGATCAAGCTAAGGTTGATGCGCTATGGGATGACTCACTACGGGATTGGTTTCCGGAAGGCAAAGATGATCCCGATATCGTCCTGCTACGAATCACTACTTTAGCCGGGGAGTGCTGGGAGTAACCTCCTATTCAGTAGTTGGTAAAATCAGAAGCGTTTCGCCACCTGTCAGGTGGCGAAACTTGTGCTGACAAAGGGCCCGAAACGTCTTTTCTTTTTCTTCAAGGGAATCAACACCAAACAAACAGGCACTCCCTGAGTGCTGAGCTTGTATTGTTGATCAATCGGGCGTCGACTAAAATAGGCGCCAGGGTAGCCGACGTAGAATTAACGGCAGAACCCGTCAGGAAGATGACCTGCTGAAAACGGTGGGCGACGGGGGCAACTACCTCCTCAACATCGGGCCCCGCCCCGACGGTACGTTTGAGCCGGAGGCCATCAGCTGTATGCAGCAGGTAGGCCAGTGGTTAGCCCGGCACGGCAATACGGTTTACGGCACAACTGGCGGGCCTTTTGTGGTGGATGGTCAGTACACCAGCACCCGGAAGGGAAAGCAGATCAACCTGTTTTTATTCGATAAAAAACGTCAAAAATCTGACGCTGAACGCGCTGGACAGTAAGATTGTGTCGGTGGTAAACGAGCAGGACAAAGCCATTGCGTTTCAGCAGACCGGTGATGCACTCACGTTCCCAACGGGGCCAACCGACACGCCTGTTCGGGTGTATCGGATTACAACGCGCTGAAACAAACGGGTGGCTAACGCAAGAAAACTGTATGCAAGCTAAATAGTCGCTACACAATCATAACAGCTTATACCTGCCCACTTTCACCGTATCAATGTTATTAGCACAAGCACGGCTAGCCCGTCAAATTACCGATTTTGTTCCCTTTATCGATTTAATCTGCAAGCCGAATATTGTTCAGGTACTCATGAACTGGGACAATAACGCGGTTACCGTTGGCACTTGCATTATTTTCAGATTTTGGAGTTCTTCTTCGGGATACTGTTGGCGAATGAAAACGGCAAGCAACCGCAGCCGGTAGGTGCCCCTGCTCTTGGGCAGACACTCGTCAATGGCAACGTATCCAAACCAAGTACGATCACGTTACTTGCTTCATAATCAACTTTTTGGCAACTTACAGGCATGAACCGACTCCACTTCCTCCGGAACCTGCTAGGCACCAGTCTGCTGCCAGCATCCGCACTGGCTCGCCCGGCCACTATCGACCTCGAATCCCAGGCCCAACGCGTGCGCCGGGAGTTGCTTGAGGCCTGGGCCAGGTCCGAACAGCTTACCCTGATCACGGCCAACCAGATGCCAGCCGAATCCTACGACTTTAAGTATACGGCCGAAGCCATGAGCTTTGCCGGGCAGTGGCGGCATTGCTGCGAGTTCACCACAACGCTGCTGGCAGAGCGGCTTGGCATTGACAATCCCTACAAAAAAGGCCGTGAGCTGTCGAAGGCCGTGACCAAACAGGAGGTAGTCGATGAAGTGAAAGCCCTCTACGCCTTTATGCGGCAAACCATCACGACCATACCCGACGCGAAACTGTTCGAGCAGGCCGAGTTTGTAGGGGGTAAGATTCCCCACTGGCGGTATCTGTACGCGATGGAGAATCACATCATCCACCATCGCGGGCAGTGCATGGTCTACCTTCGGCTGAAGGGTGTAACGCCTGAAGGCTACCTGGGCTGGTAGTCAATCAGACTGTGTCGGTGCCGATTCAGGGAAGCATGTCATTGACCAGCCTACTCGATTTGCCATTTCCTTGAAAGACCCCGCGTCAGCTTATTGCAACCTTCAAGTCGATCAATGAGCTTACCCGACGTGTGGGAAGCAACTCCGTGCTGGCTATGGATGGTATCGAATGCGAGAATCAACGTGAACGCAGACACGTTCTGAGAAAACCCTGTTCTACGATACCCGCACAAAAAGAAACGCCCGTTTGTGGCGGGCGTTTCAAAAAATCGGGTGCTGTAGCTCCTTACCGGAATGCCCTTACACCGTAAGCTTTCCTTCGATGGAATCATCCATGGTTTTTCCCATGACGGCGCCGGCGGCCATTTTTAGAAACGCAACGGCATCGCCGTGTTTGTTATCCCAGTAGTAGCCCTCGATGGTTTCTACTTTAATAACCGTTATCCGGGGGTCGTCTTCTCCTTCCGTAAACCACGTTTTTAAAATTGGCTCCCACAGTTCTTTAATGAGTGCTTTGTCGGTCGAGATAGTGGCCCGTCCGTACAGGCTCAGGAAATCGGAGTGGGTTGACCCCTGGAATAGCAACTGCACATGATTATCCTCCGCTATATCCTGATTCTTGTGGCTGTCATTGGCACTCAGAAACCAGAGATTTCCGGCGTCATCCAATTTCTGAACGGCCATCGGGCGCACCGTGAGTGGTTTGCCGGTTTTTATGCCCGTACCAAAAAAGCAGGTGCTCGCTTTGTCGGCCAGTTCCCTGATTTTCTTACCGGCTTCGGCGTTCTGTAAATCCTTATGGTTTTCTTCCTCCTGTTCCCGATTGATGCTATCCATGGTTCTGTATTTAAGTTGTTGAATAGGTTCGTAATTAAGTTGTATGACGACAGTACCCGTTTAAACCGGATGTACGGGCAGATGTTTCACCGGCTCCAGTTCTGTCAACGGTTTTTCTGCCACCCGGTCCTTCGCCATTCGTAGCCCGCTATTGGCTAACAGACCCGATTTGTCCGGGTAAAATCCCCTTTTTGGTGGTATAGATCCAAACCGGCCGTTACTTCGTACCGTTCACTCAATTAAAACCGATATTGGCTAACCCCCGACGGCGGTTTTGCGTTTCTTTACCGATACAAGTCCCATTTATATACACTACATGAAGTATTTACTTATCCAGGGGATGTTTCTACTGGCCGCTACGTCTGTTTCTGCTCAAAACATGCTTGGCATTTCAACAAGCCGATACGGAGGAACAAACCGGCTTTATATTAACCCGGCCCTGGCGGCCGACTCCCCATCAAAATTTTACCTGAACGTTATTACCGGCACCGGGCATATCGATAACAATTACGTACGGTATCAGGCCCCGTTTTCACTCCTTCGTCTACTTACCGGCCGGGTACAGCCGCAGTATCAAAATGCCAATGGTACCGTTCAGTTCGAAACGGACTACACCCGCGAAACGCTGAATGGAAAGCCGAAGAACGGAACGGTATGGGGCGAAGTACGGGGGCCTTCTTTCCTGATAAAGACGACCGAACGGTCGGCCTTTGCGATAACCACCCGGTTTCGGGCCGTTGCTCAGGTATTCGGCGCATCAGAATCGTTGCTATCCTCACTGCGGTCCAGTTTAAGTGATGGCTCGCTGTACGGAATTCCCAGCCGCGATAACAAACTGAGTGGTAATACCAGCACGTTTGCCGAAGTAGGGCTGACCTACGCCGGAACGCTTATGGAAAATGACGGGCGAAAACTACTGCTTGGAGCTACCGCCAAATTCTTGCTGGGCTACAACGCCCAGCATCTCATCAATCGGGGGCTTACGTATCAAATTACGCAAAACCCACAAAATCGGGATGACATCTACCTGGAGGTGACAAAATTAGACGCCAGCCTTGCCTATACCACCTTCCTTGAGAATCGAAGTTTAACCCCTGCTGCCCTGTTCAGCACGTCGGCACCGGGCCGGGGTTTCGGGGCCGATATTGGCCTTACGTACATAGATCACTACGATGAATACAGTCCTACGCTGCAATTGGGTATCGCCCTGACCGATATTGGTGGACTGACCTACAAGGGCCTGCAATACGCGTATACCGATGTTGGGACGAATCCGGTCCGGTTTAATGGAAATGATTTTAATAATCTGAATGGCACGAGTGCCGTACTTCAGGTTATTCAGAATAAGCTAAGCAACAGCCGAACACCTAATGGTACCACGTTTAGAGAAGGCCTGCCGACTTCGCTGAACCTGACTGCCGACTACCAGTTGCCCGATGGCCTGGGCATCAACCTAACCTGTTTGCTCGACGCCCGGTCGGTACAGGCCACGGCTATTCACCGACCCACCCTTGTGGCCATTACCCCCCGCTATGACGCCCGATGGCTGAGCCTTGCGGTACCAATAGCGTACCTGAATGGAGGCATAACGGCGGGTGGTTCCATCCGGGTTGGCCCCGCCTGGCTGGGTACTGAAAACTTCCTCGGACTTATAGGCAGCAAAGCCAACGGTATCAATCCCCGTGGTCTGGATGTATATGCAGGCATCGCGTTTGGCCTGGGAAAGGTAGATGAATAGCCAATAATTTCGCGTTGTTTTGCGGTTATTGGTAGTCACTGATTGGCGTACCTGACAGAGACTTCCTGTAAAAAAGCAACTCATTGGCAGACTGATGTAGTGTTGGTTGCACAAAACCGGCGCTTTTGCTAACGCGAGTGTATTGGCTTTGAAAACCATCACCAAATGATTATTGAATGACGCGGAGCAATGACAATAAAATGGCTATACATGACATTTTTTGTAATTTTGGTCAGTCCGGACGGGGTCATTCCAAACCAGGTCAATCCAGACCGGGTCACCCCAGACCGGATATGTCATGACCGAACGCGCCACTTTTTTCGATACCCCGCTTCTTTACCTGAAAGGGTTAGGTCCGCAGCGGACAGAGTTGCTCAACAAAGAGCTGAACCTGTTCACTTACGGTGACCTGATTCAGTACTACCCCTTCCGCTACGACGACCGTACCCGTTATTACACCATCAGCGAGTTGATGGATTCCATGCCCTCAGCGCAGGTGCGCGGACGACTCCGCGACTGGTACATGGAGGGCGAAGGGCCGAAGAAACGGCTGGTAGCCAATTTTCAGGATGGCACCGGCACCATGAGTCTGGTCTGGTTTCAAGGCGTTACTTATATCGAGAAAATCCTTCGGCGCGATGGTGAGTACATTGCCTATGGCAAGCCGCAATCCTTCAACGGGCAGTTTAGCATCGTTCACCCCGAACTGGAAAATACGGCCACCGGCTCCGAACAGGAGGCCGGTTTTTTCCCGGTCTATAACCTCACCGATAAACTCCGCAAGCGTCACCTCGACAGTAAAACACTGGGCAAGGCTATGCGGACCCTGCTCGAACAGGCGTGGCCTCATATCCGCGAAACCCTGCCCGATGCGCTGATTCAGCAGTACCGGCTTATTGGCAAACGGGAAGCCATGTGGAACATTCACCTGCCCCAGAATCAGGGCTGGCTCAAACAGGCCCAACGGCGGCTCAAGTTTGAGGAGTTATTCTACAATCAACTGCGGCTCATCAAGAACAAACTCATTCAGAAGGAGGAGTTTCCGGGGCAGATTTTCCGGGATACGACCCTGATGAAGCATTTCTACAACGAGCTGCTACCCTTTGAACTGACGGGTGCCCAGCAGCGGGTTATCAAGGAGATTTACGCCGACTTCCTGACCGGCAGGCAGATGAACCGCCTGTTGCAGGGCGACGTGGGCAGTGGTAAAACCATTGTGGCGTTCATTGCCTGCCTGATGGCCATTGGCAATGGGGCACAGGCCTGCCTGATGGCACCCACCGAAATTCTGGCCGACCAGCACTACAACGGTCTCCAGCCCTTTGCCGAAGCGATGGGGCTGAACCTGGGTATTCTGACCGGCTCCACCAACAAAAAACGCCGGGCCGTCCTCCACGACGAATTACAATCGGGAAAGATGCACATCCTGGTGGGTACGCATGCCCTGCTGGAAGATATAGTACAGTACAAAAACCTGGGCCTGTGCATCATCGATGAACAGCACCGCTTTGGCGTGGCGCAACGGGCCAAACTCTGGGCTAAAAACGAGGTGGTACCCCCGCACATTCTGGTCATGACCGCCACGCCCATTCCCCGCACGCTGGCCATGACCCTTTACGGTAATCTGGATGTGTCGGTGATTGACGAGTTACCCAAAGGACGGAAACCCATTAAAACGGTTCATAAGTACGACAAGCACCGGGCCGAGGTATTTGGCTTCATGCGGCAGCAGATTGAACTGGGGCGGCAGGTATACGTCGTGTATCCGCTCATCGAAGAATCCGAGAAACTGGATTACAAGGACCTGACGGATGGTTTCGAGAGTATGCAGCGGGCCTTTCCGCGACCTAAGTACGAAGTGGGCATGTTGCACGGCAAGATGTTGCCCTACGAGAAAGACGACGAGATGAAGCGGTTTCTCAAAAGAGAAACCCATATCATGGTGGCTACTACGGTTATCGAAGTCGGCGTAAATGTACCCAATGCCAGTGTGATGGTCATTGAGAGTGCCGAACGGTTTGGCCTGTCGCAGTTGCACCAGTTGCGGGGACGTGTGGGCCGGGGTGCCGACCAGTCGTACTGCGTGATGATGACCGGCTACAAACTCAGCAGCGACACCCGCACCCGGCTCGAAACGATGGTACGCACCAACAACGGGTTCGAGATTGCCGACGTAGACCTCCAGTTACGCGGTCCCGGCGACCTGGCCGGTACCCAGCAAAGTGGTGCGCTGGACCTGATGATTGCCGATTTAGCCAAAGACGGGGCTATCCTGACGGTTGCCCGCGAATCGGCGCAGGCTATCCTGAATGAAGACCCGGAATTACTCCTGCCCCAGCACGCCCCCATCCGAAACCATGTTGACTCCCACAAGCAAAGCGAGAACAACTGGGGGCGTATATCCTAGGGCGTCATTAAGCTTATTCTTGCTCATACATATAGTATCTTACAGAAATAATGGTAATATAGTATCAAAAATATCAATATAGTATTAAAATAGGGTTAAAATTAGTCAGTATATGGGCATAGTCTACTGCTTTTATATGTCGTTTATAACATACAAAAACGGTAATGACGATTATGTACAAACAGTTTACCAGGAGGAAGATTTACCCGACACGCGGTGATACTTCTTACATGGACAAAAATTACCTCCGACAGGCCATTTTCGGACTTCTGCTAGTAGGGGGGCTCTTTTCATCATTCGGGGCATATGCTCAGTCTAGGATTACGGGAAAAGTTGTTGATGAACAAAACCAGGCATTGCCCGGTGTAAGTGTCCTTGTCAAGAACACCACAACAGGTTCCGTGACCGATACGGAAGGGCGTTACACAGTGAATGCACCCTCGGGCGCAACGGCCCTCATCTTCTCCTACATTGGCTTTACTACCCAGGAAGTTCCCATCGGGGGAAAAAGCAGCATCAATGTCACATTAGGCGTCGATACCAAATCGCTCAACGAAGTAATAGTGGTTGGTTACGGTACGCAGCGGAAAGAAACCGTAACGGGTTCCGTGGTAGCGGTTAAAGGCGCCGATCTGGTCAAGTCGCCAACAACCAACCTCTCCAACTCGCTGGCTGGTCGCCTGCCGGGTGTCACTGCCGTTAACCGCAGTGGCGAGCCCGGTTATGACGGTTCGGCTATTCGTATCCGTGGCACCAACACGCTGGGTAACAACAGTGCGCTCGTTGTCGTTGACGGTATCCCAGACCGTGCCGGTGGACTGGACCGCATCAACCCGGCTGACATCGAGAGTATTTCCGTACTGAAAGATGCGTCGGCGGCTATTTACGGTTCCCGCGCAGCCAATGGGGTCATTCTGATCACGACCAAGCGGGGCAAAACGGGCAAGCCTCAGTTATCCTATACCTTCAATCAGGGATTTGCGCAGCCAACGCTCGTGCCTAAACTGGCTAATGCGGCTCAGTACGCCACTATGCTCAATGATCTGAGTGTGTATGAACTGCCGGTTAGTGAATGGTCGAACGCCACGAAAGGCTATCAGACGGCAGGTGCGTATACCCGCCCGGACGGCACCATCCGTAAGGCACCCTACACACCCGACGATATAACCAAGTATAATGATGGTTCCGACCCCTGGGGGCATCCTAACACGGACTGGTACAAATCGACCCTGAAAACCTGGTCGCCCCAGACCCGGCACAACCTGCAGTTGACCGGTGGTACGGAAGATTTTAAATACCTGGCCTCGCTGGGTTACCAGAATCAGGATGCGTTCTACAAGAACTCGGCCACGGGCTACAAGCAGTACGACATGCGGATTAACATTGATGCTAACATCAATAAAAACCTTCACCTGACCCTGGGCGTATTGGGCCGCGAAGAGTTCCGTTATTACCCAACGCGGGGAGCCGGAGCTATTTTCCGGATGCAGATGCGCGGTAAGCCGAACCAGCCCGCTTTCTGGCCCGATGGCCGGCCGGGGCCCGACATCGAGAACGGCGAAAATCCGGTCGTTATCACGACTAATGCAACGGGTTACGACCGGGACAAGCGGGATTATATTCAGACGAATGGCCAATTGGATTTCAAAGTACCCGGTGTTGAGGGCCTGAAAATTTCCGGTACGGCCGCTGTCGATAAGCTGAATCAGAACAACAAGCGATGGGAAACGCCCTGGACGCTGTACGAACGGGGTACGGGGGTAGACGCCAATGGAAACCCGAACCTGATTGCCAGCGTTCGCGGACCAGCCGAACCCCGCCTGTCACTCGGTAACAACACCGAGCTGAAAATTCTGTTGGGTGGTATTGCTACCTACGAACGTAAATACGGCGATCATGGCCTGACCCTTCTGGCCGGGGTAAACCGCGAGACGATTGCGGGCGATAACTTTAACGCTTTCCGTCGTTACTTCATATCACCCGCCATTGATCAGATGTTTGCCGGTGGTGATCTGAGCAAAGACAACGGGGGTGGTGCTTACAACCGGGCCCGTCTGAACTACTTTGGCCGGATCGCCTACAACTACAAAGACAAGTACCTGTTTGAGTTTCTGAGCCGGTACGACGGTTCCGACATCTTCCCAAAAGAGACCCGGTATGGCTTCTTCCCTGGTGTGATGGCCGGATGGGTCGTTTCGGAGGAGAGCTTCTGGAAAAACTCGGTTCCCCTCGTCAACTATTTTAAGTTGCGGGCATCGTGGGGTCAGTTAGGAAACGACCAGATCTATCTGCCCGGAACGTCTACTTTAGCCACCTACCAGTACCTGGGCACGTACGGGTTTAATACCTACATCATTAACGATGCCCAGCAGAAAATCCTGCAGGAAAGTCGGATACCCAACACGAATATTACCTGGGAGGTTGCCAACAACGCCGACATTGGCCTGGAGGGTCAGCTGTTTAACGGTAAAATTGCGTTCGAGTTTGATTACTTCAACAACCTGCGTACGTCCATCCTGTACCCGCGGAACGCATCCGTTCCCCGGACAACGGGTTTGATTCTGCCCCCCGAAAACATCGGCAAAGTGCGCAACAGCGGGTTCGATGGCCAGATCAGTTACAATGGTCAGGCGGGTGCGGTGCGGTACAGCGTTGGTATTAACGGTAGTTATGCTCAGAACAAGATTATCTTCTGGGACGAAGCCCCCGGTGCGCCGGAGTGGCAGCGGTCAACGGGCCGCCCCATCAATTCGTACGTAGCGTATCAGTATGATGGTGTGTTCAGAGATCAGGCAGATATCGACGCCAACAAACTCGATTATTCGGCGGTCGTTAAAACCATCCGGCCCGGCGACATGAAGTATCAGGATTACAACGGCGATGGTAAAATAACGCCGGATGACCGGGTACGGAATAATCGGACCAATCTACCCCTGTTTCAGGGTGGCATGAATATGTCGGCTTCGTACAAAAACTTCGACCTGACCATTCTGTTCCAGGGTTCGGCCGGTGCTCAGCAGTACATCAGCTTAGGCGAGTCGGGCAACATCGGAAACTACCTCCAGGAGTTCTATACCGACCGCTGGACGGTGGATAACCCCAGCAGCGTTCATCCCCGCATTGCCAACCGGAGCGACCAGTACTATTCCGGCGGTAATACCTACTGGCTGCGTTCTGCCGACTATATCCGGTTAAAAAACTTCGAACTGGGTTACACCATTCCGGAAACCCTTGGCAAAAAAGTAGGCATCAGCAGCCTGCGCGTGTACGTCAATGCGCTGAACCTGCTGACCATCGTAAACAAACTTGGCTCTTTTGACCCGGAGGCTGACAATTCAACGGGGCAGTATTACCCCCAATCGCGCATCGTAAACACCGGTATATCCCTGCGCTTTTAATCGACTTTCAACATGATACGACAATTCAAAACGATAACGCTGGCCGCTTTTCTGGCCTCCATTGCTATCACCGGCTGTAATGATGATTTCGTAAACACGCAGCCCTTAGATCAGGTAGCCAGTACGGCGGTATGGTCTGATGCCGCGCTGGCCGAAGCTTTTGTTACGGGCATATATACCGGTTTAGGGCAGGGTGGGTTTAACGAACAACAGTTAGCCTCCCTTACGGACGAGACCATGTTCACCCACCCTGGTCGGGGCATCACGACCATCACGGAAGCCCGTTCCAATCCGGCTGATGCCGGCTGGATCAACGAAACGATTGACTGGAACAACATGTACGGACGTATTCGGGCGGCTAACCTCGCCCTGGAGAATCTGGCTAAACCGGGCTTTGCCAACACGAATAAGATTGTGGAACGCCTGACCGGGGAAACCAAGTTTTTGCGCGCCTACTATTACCACCAGTTGGTGCGGTATTACGGAGGAGTTCCCATCGTTGATAAGGCCTATGGTTTAGGTGAGGCCGATTACTCAGTACCCCGCAATACGATGGAGGAGTGTATCAACTTCATCGTGAAGGATTGTGATGAGGCTGCGACTTTGCTAAAAGGCCTGTCGATGGCTAAGGGGCGGGCAAATGAAGGGGCTGCCCTGGCGCTGAAAGCCCGGATTCTGACTTATGCCGCCAGCGATCTGTACGATGCCGCTACCGCTAAACAGAAATCGACGGCCCATGCTGCCTTTGCCAAACCCGAATTGCTGGGGTACGTAACCGGTAGCCGAACCGAGCGCTGGCAGAAAGCGAAAGCAGCGGCCAAAGCAGTACTTGACCTGACCGCCTATGGCTCGCAGCTCAATTTAACGGCACCGGCCACCAAAGCGGTTGGTTCGCAGAACTACACGAACATTGCCCTTTCAAAAAACGGGGGTGAAAAGGACGTTATTTTCTCCCGTTCGTTTATCAATGGCAAGCAGGAAGCGGGTGGTCAGCAAGGCTTGTTCAACGGCCCTAATGGGTACCATAACTGGGCCGGAAATACGCCGATCTCGCTGCTGGTTGATGATTATGAGATGATTGATGGTTCCAAGTTTGACTGGTCCGATCCCGCCACGGCCAGCATGCCTTACGCCAACCGTGATCCCCGTCTTTACAGTTCAATTCTGTACGACGGAGCCCCGTGGAAACCCCGCACGGCCGACGTAGCAGCCAAGGATCCGGCCAACCAGATTCAGACTGGACAATACGAAGTAATTGAAGGGGGGGCTAAAGTTCTTAAGCCCGGTCTGGATACCCGCAAAAGTTCGGTAGAGGACTGGAATGGTAGTTACACGGGTTATTACATGCGTAAGTTTATCGATCCCGATCCAGCCATTGTCGACCAGAACACCTACCAGCAAGTTCCCTGGCCTTTCTTCCGCTATACGGAAGCCCTTTTCAACTATGCAGAGGCCTGTATCGAGCTGGGCGAAGATGCCGAGGCTAAATTATGGCTGAACAAAGTCCGGTTCCGGGCGGGTATGCCCGCCATCACCGAGTCGGGGGATGCGCTGCGCCAGCGGTACCGGAATGAACGGCGTGTAGAGATGGTCTTTGAAGAGCAGCGGTACCATGATGCCCGCCGATGGATGATTGCCCCCACAACGCTGGGCCGAAAAGCCAATTACATCAACATCGTAGGCACGCTCAAACCGGGTAAGACGGTGAGCCTTTACAAATACGACCCCACCAACTACGACTACAGCTATAAAGTAGTAGATGCGGATCCCGGTAAAGAGAACCGTACCTGGATTGACAAAATGTATTACCTGCCCATTGGCCGCGATGAAATGAATCGTAACGCTAAGCTGTTGCAAAACCCGGGGTACTAATCACTCCTCAATAGGTACATCACAAAAGGCTGGCTCCCGAGGAGCTGGCCTTTTGTGTGTTTACGCAAGTGGTAGTCAAATTGTAGTAGATTAGGCAGGTAAATCGGTAGCGCATGGCCTAAATTTCCTGTTGTACAGTGAAAATTTATCAAATTAGATAAATATCATTTGATTGAACTATACCAAGTTTTAATAATAATAAAGGTAAAAAAAAGTCAAATCTGAGTAAAATCCGGTAAGTAGATAGCACTACGAAACAGACTTTTGGGGGTGTTACAAAAAGTTAACTCCATAAACTTATGCTAAAACAATTTACCCAACAGAAGGTCCGCACGATACGCGACGACACCTTCCTTACGGAGCCCCGCTGGACGTACCAACGCGCTTTCTGTCTGCTTCTGTTTCTAAGTCTATTTGTATCAGTTGGTGCGATGGCTCAGACAAAAGTTTCCGGGAAGGTGGTTGATGCCCAGGGGCAGTCTTTACCCGGCGTTAGCATCGTGGTAAAAGGCACTACTACCGGTACTGTCAGTTCTGCCGAAGGGGATTACACCCTGAACGTGCCCAGTCCAAACTCGACGCTGGTGTTCTCCTACATTGGTTTTACCAGTCAGGAGATAGCCCTCAACGGCCGTAATTCGGTTAACCTGACCCTGGCATCGGATGACAAGATGCTGAGTGAGGTTATTGTAGTGGGATACGGTGAACAGAAGAAAGAAACCGTAACGGGTGCCGTGGCTTCCGTAAAAGGCACCGAACTGATAAAATCCCCGGCGGTCAACCTGTCGAACTCCATTGCCGGACGGATGCCGGGCGTTATTGCCACCAACAACAGCGGTGAGCCGGGCTATGATGGGGCGGCTATCCGAATTCGGGGTTCCAACACATTGGGAAACAACGATGCCCTGATTGTTATTGACGGGGTGCCGGCTCGTGCCGGTGGTATTGACCGCCTGAACCCAGCCGACATCGAGAGTATTTCCGTACTGAAAGATGCTTCAGCAGCCATCTACGGGTCGCGGGCGGCTAACGGCGTAATTCTGGTTACAACCAAGCGGGGAAAAACGGGCAGACCTGAACTTTCGTATAGCTTCAATCAGGGCTTTGGTCAGCCAACGGTCATTCCTAAAATGGCAGATGCGGCCGAATATGCCCAGTTGAACAACGAAATCAATGCGTACAATCTGCCTTCGCAGTTCTGGAAGCCTGCGTTGGATGCCTTTAACACAACCGGCGTTTACACGCGCCCCGACAACGGTTCCATTGCCAAAGCAGCGTTCACACCCGATGATATCAAGAAATTCAATGACGGCTCAGACCCCTGGGGACACCCCAACACGGATTGGTTTGGGGCGGCTCTGAAAACCTGGTCACCCCAATCCCGGCACACGCTGCAGCTGGTGGGTGGTTCGGAGAATATCAAGTACCTAACGTCGGTCAACTACCAAAATCAGGACGCTTACTACAAAAATTCGGCTACCGGTTATAAGCAATATGACTTCCGCCTGAATTTGGATGCCAAAGTCAGTAAGTATATCAACCTGGTAACCGGCGTAGTAGCCCGTCAGGAAAATCGGTTCTTCCCAACGGTCGGTGCCGGTGCTATTTTCCGGATGCTGTCGCGGGGTTATCCTAACAAGCCTGCTTTCTGGCCAAACGGTTTACCGGCTCCCGATATCGAGAATGGCCAGCAGCCCGTACTGGTTACGACCAGCGCTACGGGTTACGACCGGGACACCCGGTATTATCTGCAAAGCAATGCCAGCGTAAACATCACCAATCCCTGGATACCGGGCCTAAAACTGACCGCCAGCGTAGCCCTGGATAAGTACATTCAGCAGGGTAAGCGGTGGCAGACACCCTGGTTTGTGTATAGCTGGGATTACACTTCCTACGATCCTAATACGAAAGAGCCCATGCTTCAGCGGGTGCAGAAAGGACCGGCTCAGTCTACCCTCAATCAGTACACGAACGATCAGTTCAACTCGCTGCTGTCGGGTATCCTGTCGTACGACCATACGTTTGGAGCAAGTCACGCTGTTACTTTACTGGCTGGTATTACCAAAGAGCAGTCTAATTCAAACGGCTTCTCGGCCTTCCGGCAGTATTACAACTCGTCGGCTATCGACCAGTTGTTTGCGGGTAGCCAAACCCAGCAGGTAGCCAATACAACTGCAGCCTGGGAACGGGCCCGGATGAGTTACTTTGGCCGGGCGGGTTACAACTTTAAAGAAAAATACCTGGCCGAGTTCCTGTGGCGGTATGATGGTTCGTATATGTTTCCCCGTTCTTCCCGCTGGGGCTTCTTCCCCGGCGTAACGGCAGGCTGGCGTATTTCAGAGGAAGATTTCTTCAAGAAAGCCCTGCCAGCAGTCAGTTCGCTGAAACTCCGGGCATCCTGGGGCCAGTTGGGTAATGACCAGGTGTACTTCAACGGTAACCTGCGCGAATATGATTATCTGCCAACCTACGCGTACGGAGACCCCGTCAATTCAAACTGGGGTTATGTAATCAACAATCAGGTAGCGCAGACACTATACGAAAACGGCGTACCTAACACGTCTCTGACCTGGGAGGTTGCCAACAATTCGGACATCGGTCTGGAGGGATCGTTACTAAATGGTAAAGTGTTCTTCGAGTTCGACGTATTCCAGAACAAACGGTCGAACATCCTGTGGCGCAAGAGTGCTTCCATCCCGCAAACAACCGGTGCTACCCTGCCCGCTACCAACATTGGTCGGGTTACCAACAAAGGGTACGAATTCCGGGTTGGCTACAATGGTCAGGCGGGCGATTTCAAGTATAACGTGAGCGTAAACGGGGGTTATGCCAAGAACCAGATTACCTTCTGGGACGAAACACCGGGAGCACCCGAGTGGCAGCGTTCGACGGGTAAGCCCATTCCGAGCAACGTCAACAACCCGAATGATCAAAACGGAACCCTGCTCTATCAGTACGATGGCATATTTTCCACCCAGGGCGAAATTGATGCCAACACCATTAGTTACGCCGGCGTTGGTGCCAGTCTGCTCCGCCCCGGCGACATGCGGCTCAAGGACATCGACGGTAATGGTAAAATTGATGCCCAGGACCGCGTACGGGCCGACCGCAACAACCAGCCCCGTTTTCAGGGTGGTTTGAACTTGGGTGCCCGCTGGAAAAATTTCGACCTGAGTATTCTGTTCCAGGGATCGGCTGGTGGCCAGATCTTCCTGCAAACCGAATCAGGCACGATTGGCAACTTCCTGCAATACAGCTATGACAACCGCTGGACGGTGGATAACCCAAGCACGGTTAACCCCCGCATTGTGGATCGTAGCAACCAGTACTTCTCCAATGGTACCAGTTACTGGCTGAAAAGCACAGACTACGTTCGGTTGAAAAACCTGGAGTTTGGCTATACCCTGCCTGATGTTGTTGCCAGTAAAGTTGGCCTGAGCAACCTGCGGGTATACGTCAATGGCCTGAATCTGGCCACGTACGCGCCAGCCATGAAGGGCATCTTCGATCCCGAATCAACCAGTAGCAGTGGACAGTATTACCCACAGGCACGGGTTATCAACACGGGTGTAACAGTTAGTTTCTAACCGATTAATCAGACTAGTATGAATTATATAGCAAAGTGTCTATCGTTCGGCCTGCTGTTGGGCACAACGATGATCGCCTGTAACAGCGATTTTCTGGATACCAAACCCCTCGATAAAGTGTCGGGTGATGCCGTTTGGGCCGACCGTGCCCTCTCCGAAGCCTTCGTAACGGATGTGTACAATGGCATTCGGGATGGTCTGCTGGATCAGATGAGTTTTGACTGCCAGACTGATAACGCCCTCTACAGCTTCGGCAAACAGGACGTAAACGAAGCGAACGTTAGTCCTTCCAATACCGGAACGGTTAAAAGTACCATGGAATGGGGAACCGTTTACGCCCGAATTCGGGCCGCAAACATTGCCCTGGCAAAACTAGCCAAGCCCACGTTTGATAACAGTGGTGACCTGGCCGGACGGATGCGCGGTGAGATGTACTTTATGCGGGGCTACTTCTACAACCAGTTGCTGCGTTATTATGGAGCTATTCCCATCATCAAAACGCCCTACACGCTGGATGAGCCGGAGTTTACCGTTGCCCGTAATACTTACGAGGAGTGCGTTAACGCCATTGTAAGCGATCTGGATTCAGCTTCGGCGCTGTTGAAGGGCCGTAACATGGCCGCCGGTCGGGCAACGATGGGAGCCTCCATGGCCCTGAAAGCACGGGTGCTTCTGTATGCTGCCAGCGATCTGCACGACATTCCAACGGCCAAAGCCAAGTCGAGCGTAATTGCCGGGTTCGCTAATCCAGAACTGCTGGGCTACGTCAGTGGTGATCGGACTGCCCGCTGGAAGAAAGCCCAGGATGCTGCAAAAGCTGTGATGGACCTGAACCAGTACGGGTATAAACTGAATCTGGCGGCTCCCGTTACGGCAGCCGAAGGACAGCAGAACTACGTGAACCTGTCCTTATCACAAAACGGGGGTGAGGCCGACGGTATTTTCCTAAAATATTACATCCGGGCATCGGCAGATGACTGGGGTTCCTGGTTCCCGCGCAACAACCAGCCTAACGGGTATCATGGCTGGACCTCCACCGAGCCAACGCAGCAGATGGTGGATAACTATGAGATGATGGATGGCACCAAATTCGACTGGGCTAACCCGACTCACGCAGCTACTCCCTACGAAAACCGCGATCCCCGTTTCTACGCGTCTATTCTGTATGATGGTGCTCAGTGGAAACCCCGTACCCCCGATGGCGCTGGTATTGACCCATTCGGGCAGATTCAGATGGGTGAGTACGAAGTGGGTACCTCAGCCAACCCTACCAAATTTTCTGGGCTGGATACGCGTAACAGCACCATTGAGAACTGGAACGGTACCTGGACGGGCTACGCCATCCGTAAGTTCTTTAATACCGATGTGTCTATTGTGGATCAGAACATCCGTCAGGAGATTCCATCGATTCAGATTCGGTTTACGGAAGTAGTGCTGAACTATGCTGAAACGTGCCTGATGCTGGGACAGGAAGCCGAAGCGAAAAAATGGATCAACGCCGTCCGGTTCCGGGTGGGGATGCCTGCCATGACCGAAACGGGTGCCGCCCTGATAGCCCGCTATCAGAATGAGCGCAACGTGGAGATGTTCATGGAGGATCAGCGCTTCTACGACGTTCGCCGGTGGATGACTGCGCCAGCCACACTTGGCAGGCAGGCCCAGATTGTTATCATCACCGGAAAACTTAAACCAGGCAAGTCGGTAACGACCTACAAATACAGTAAAGAAAACTACACGTATTCGTATAAGGTACAGGATCTGGGAACGGGTAAGGAAAACCGGAAATGGGCGGATAAGATTTACTTCCTGCCCATCAGTCGCGACGAGATTAACCGGAACAGTAAGTTAGTGCAGAACCCCGGTTACTAGTCTTTCATAACGCACGAACTGCTCAAAAATGCCGGTACCTGTGGGTGCTGGCATTTTTGTTTGTATTTTTAACATCCGTTTAATTACCCACCTACCGACGCTGCGCTGTTGTGTCCCTACAGCACGCAGCCAGATGCCTGTCCCGTAAGGACATAACGGCCGAGGGCGTCGGCAACGTTGCGGTAGAAAACCCCGAATTAAACCCAACTCTGTGAAAACGCGTATCCCCTTCCTTCTTATCCTGCTCTACCTGACTGGTTGCGGCTCTTCCGACAAACAGCAACAGGATACGGAAGAGACCAGTAGTGCCCCTCCCCTGTTCACCCTCCTCACCCCCGAACAAACCGGGGTTACCTTCGCCAATAACCTGACCGAGGGCCTCAACACCAACGTGCTGATGTACGAGTATTTCTACAATGGCGGGGGCGTAGCCGTTGGCGACCTTAACGGCGACGGGCTGGAGGATATTTATTTCAGCGGCAACATGGTACCCAATCAACTGTACCTGAACCGGTCAACACCGGGCAAGCTAACATTTGCCGACGTAACTGCCACGGCTGGCGTGGCCGGACGGGAAGGGCCTTGGAAAACAGGGGTGTCGATGGCCGATGTGAATGGCGACGGCCGACTGGATTTACTCCTCTGCTATTCGGGTGCTTTGCCCCCCCAAAAGCGGATTCCCCAATTATTTATCAATGATGGACCAGACGCACAGGGCGTTCCTCATTTCTCGGAACAAACCGAACAGTGGGGCCTGGCCAATCCCGGACAGACCACGCAGGGCACCTTTTTCGACTACGACCGCGACGGCGACTTGGATTTGTTTCTGCTCAACCACAACCCCCGGCTGCTGCCCGTGCTGGACCCCGTTCCAACGGCGGCCCTGCTGAAACAGAGTAATCCCGAAATTGGGGTTCGGCTATACCGTAATACAGGCAAGCGTTTCGAGGACGTTACGGAGCGTTCGGGACTGAGCAGTTCAGTCTTGAGTTACGGCCTGGGTATCGGGGTGTCTGATCTGAACGCCGATGGCTGGCCCGACCTGTATGTTTCCAATGACTATACCATCCCCGACTACCTCTACATTAACAACCAGGACGGCACGTTCACGAACCAACTAAAAACCAGCGTTCGGCACACCTCCCAGTTTTCGATGGGCAACGATGTGGCTGATGTCAATAACGATGCCCTACCTGACATCATGACCCTCGATATGCTGCCCGAAGACAACCGGCGGCAGAAGTTATTGATGGCCCCCGACAACTACGATAAGTTCGACCTGGCCGTGTCCTCCGGTTTTCATTACCAGCACATGCGGAATATGCTGCAACTGAACGAAGGCGTACAGACCGGTAAAAAATCATCGGCAAAAGCCCCGCTCTTCAGTGAAGTTGGTCAGCTGGCTGGTGTCTCCGGCACCGACTGGAGCTGGTCACCCCTACTGGCCGATTATGACAACGATGGCTGGAAAGACCTGTATGTCACCAACGGGTACGTCCGGGATTATACCAATCAGGATTTTCTGAAATTCATGACCGACTACATGCAGAATCGCCCCGCCAATTTCCGGCGCGAAGATGTCCTGGACCTGGTCCATAAAATACCCTCCTCAAACGTAGCGAATTATATGTTTCGCAATCGAGGTGGTACTCCGTCGGGTGAGGTGACCTTTGCCAACGCCGGTAAGGCATGGGGATTGACCCAGACTGCCAACAGCACCGGGGCCGCTTACGCCGACCTCGATAACGACGGTGATTTGGACCTCATCGTCAACAATACCAATCAGCCCGCCTTTATTTTCCAGAACGAAACCAATAAAGAACGTCAACACCACTACCTAACCCTCCAACTGGCGGGCAACGCGCCCAACACGCAGGGCGTAGGAGCCAGCGTGACCGTGTATCGGAAAAGCCAGCAGCAGTATCTGGAGCAGATGCCTACGCGGGGTTATCAGTCCGGCATGTCGTTTCGGCTGCATTTCGGTCTGGGTACCGACCCCCTTATCGACTCATTGCGGGTGGTCTGGCCAACGGGAAAGCAACAACTGCTAACGGGCGTAAAATCAGATCAGCTGCTGGTGCTTCGGGAAAAGGAAGCCAACGCAACCTATCGGGCACTACGCCCCGCTCCTGCCCTTTACCAGGAAATAAAAACACCCATTCCATTTACTGACCCCGTCAATAAATCCAGCGATTTTAAACGGCAGACGCTGCTGGTCAATGCGCAATCCTTCAATGGACCATGCATGACCAGAGCTGATGTAAACGGCGATGGCCTTGACGATGTATTTGTAGGGAGCAGCGGTGGTCAGGCAGCCGCCCTTTTCGTCCAGCAATCGTCGGGGCAATTTATCCAGAAAGCGCAACCTGCGTTTGAAACGGACAAACTCAGCAACAATGCCGATGCGGTTTTCTTCGATGCCAACGCCGACGGCTTTCCTGACCTTTACGTGTGCAGTGGCGGCTACGGAAATAGCGAACCAGCCGACCCGGTTTTACAGGATCGGGTTTACCTGAACGATGGCAAAGGAACTTTCACGAAGAGTCCAACTGCGGTTCCCAATCTGCAAACCAGCACCAGTTGCGCCCGGGTGGCCGACATAAACGGCGATGGCAAACCCGATTTATTTGTGGGAGGACGCGTCATTCCGGGGCGTTACCCCGAAACGCCCAAAAGCTTTTTACTCATCAACGATGGAAAGGGTAAATTCATAGACCGGACTGCCCAACTCGCCCCTCAGCTTTCTACGCTCGGCATGGTTACCGATGCCGCCTGGGTAGACCTCAACGCCGACCGCAAACCCGAGTTAGTGATTGTGGGGGAATGGATGCCCGTAACGATACTGGGTTTGGTCAACGGAAAATTGACCGACCAGACGGAAACGTATCTGGAAAAACAGTATAGCGGCTGGTGGAACAAATTGCTGGTCGATGACCTCAACGGCGACGGGAAGCCCGATTTGGTCATCGGGAATCAGGGGCTGAATACGCAGTGCCGGGCCAGCGAAACGGAACCCGCCGAGTTGTATTTCAAGGATTTCGACAATAACGGGAAAGTAGACCCAATCCTGTGCCTGTACGTGCAGGGAAAAAGTTACCCCCACGCCACCCGCGACGAAATCCTGGAACAGGTTGGGATGCTGCGCCACCGCTTCACGACCTACGACAGTTATTCCAACGCTACCCTCGCGGATGTGTTCACGAAGGAGGAATTACAGGATGCCAAAAAGCTAACGGCCAATCACTTTCAAACGACACTGTTCGTCAGTACGCCAACGGGAAAACTGGTGGAGAAACCCTTGCCGCTGGCAGTTCAGACATCCCCCATTTTCACGCTGACAGCCCTGGATTACGACAATGATGGCAAGAAAGACCTGTTATTTTGTGGCAACGCGGTGCAGGCGCGGCTGCGTTTTGGCCGGGCCGATGCTAACTACGGGCTGCTCTTACGGGGCGATGGACGGGGTAACTTTTCGGCAGTACCCCAACAAAAAGCCGGTTTTGACCTAACCGGCGATGTGCGGGCGGTGCTACCGGTCAATAACACCTTATTATTCGGCATCAATCAGCAACCGTTACGGGCGTATCAGAAGTAGGTTTACAATATTCGGTATTTGGTTTACGGTGAGCTGACGCATCAATGGTCTTATCCTATGCGTCAGCTCACCGTAAACCAAATACCGAACACCGTAAACCATAAACCTACTTCCCGTACTTCTCCTTGTACGTATTGTAGAGCCGTTTGTGGCGGTCGTCGAGGTTTACTTTGCGGCCCTGGATAAAGACGTGTTCTACTTTGTTGGTCCGCATGTCGAGCGCATCCCCCGCCGACACGAACAGGGTTGCCTGCTTCCCCTTTTCGAGGGTACCTACCAGGTTATCGATGCCCAGAATTTTGGCGGTATTCGACGTAACCATTTTCAGGGCTTCTTCGCGGTCGGCCACGCCAAAACCGGCGGCCGTACCCGCCTGAAAAGGCAGGTTGCGGGTCCGCCACCACTCATCGGCGTAACTCAGGCTAACCAGAATACCCGCATTGTGCAGAATACCCGGCATCCGGTACGGCATGTCTACATCTTCGTCTTCACGGTTGGGGAGCCGGTGCAATGCACTCAAAATGACGGGTACATTGAATTCTTTCAAAAACGGGATGGCCCGGTTGGCTTCTTCGCCCCCGACCAGCACAAACTTCTTCACGCCCATATCTTTGGCAAACGTGACCGCTTCAATCAGGTCTTTGGCGTAATCGGCCCGGATGTACAGGTTCTGTTTTCCGGAAAACAACCCCCGCATCGACTCCAGTTTGAGATTTGTGGGCGTTGGATTGGTCATAGCCGCGTAAGCTTTGGCATCGGCAAACGTAGCCCGCAGAGCAGCAATGGCGGGGTCGCGTTTATCGCTTTTTTTGATGACGGTCGAAAAGTCCTCGAAATTGAATTCGCGGGAGAAATAGGTTGGCCAGTTGAGCCAGATACCATCATCTTTTTTCAGCGCGGCATCTTCCCAGTTCCAGCCATCGGCCATCATCACACTCGAACTCCCCGACACGGTACCACCCTGCGGCATAGCCTGGGTAACGAGCACGCCATTATTACGTATGGTGGGGATTATTTCGGAGTCGGTGTTATAGGCAATCAGTGCCCGAACGTTGGGGTTTAACACCCCAATTTCCTGTTTATCGACGGTAGACCGAACGGCACCGGTTTCCTGCAAACCCACCGTAGAAGCGGGCGAAATGATGCCGGGATACACGTGCTTTCCCGACACGTCAATTACATCCACATCGGTCAAATTCAGCCGGACAAGGGTACCATCGACCACGTTGGTAATGACGCCATTGGTAAACAGGACCACGCCATTTGGGATAACCTGCCCATTGCCCACGTGCACCGTACCGCCCATTAGGGCAATGGTTTTCGTCTGTGGCTTCGCCGGAGCAGGGTTCTGCCCGTAGCTCGTGAGCGCGGTCAGGGTAATTATAAGTGTTAGTAGTTCTTTCATGTGTGTTATGGTTTGAGGTTTATGGTTTGGGGTTTACGGCGGTCCGTCGCACGGTTGGCTGACGCACGAGTAATACATGCGTCAGCCAACCATAAACCATAAACTGAGTGCCTATTTCTCCTCTTCCGTGTACATTCCCTCCACATCCTCACAGTGCCACATCCTTCCCCGGCGGACTGCGGGCCGTACTGCCGGGGAACCGCTGGCTTTGGCGGCCAGCATCTTCTGAACCAGCCGGGCGCGTTCGGCTTGCAGGGCTTCCCGTTTGGCCGCTTCGTCTTTCAGGCTAAAGTAAACGGCACCATCAATCATTGTGATTTCAGGGCGGGCATAAATAGCCAGCGGATTCGCGTTCCAGAGCACCAGATCGGCATCTTTCCCGACACGGATACTACCCATGTGGTCGTCCAGGTGCAGGAGTTTGGCGGGATTGAGCGTTACCATTTTCCAAGCGGCATCTTCCGTCATCCCGCCGTATTCGACCGTTTTAGCGGCCTCCTGATTCAGACGACGGGCCATTTCGGCATCGTCGGAGTTGATGGAAACCGTAACGCCCTGGTTGTGCATGATGGCGGCATTATACGGAATAGCATCGTGTACTTCCATTTTGTAGGCCCACCAGTCGGCAAAGGAAGAGGCACCCACGCCATGTTTCGCCATCTTGTCGGCCAGTTTATACCCTTCCAGAATGTGGGTAAACGTGTTCACTTTGAAACCCAGCGAATCTGCCACTTTCAGCAGCATATTTATCTCCGACTGCACGTAGGAGTGGCAGGTGATAAACCGTTTTTTCGCCAGAATTTCGGCCAGGGCATCCAGTTCAATATCCCGGCGCGGGGCCAGTGCCGTAGCTTTCTGCTTGGTAGACAACTGATTGTAGTCCGCCCATCCTTTGGCGTACTCTTTGGCCCGCGTGAAGTGATCCATATACACCTGCTCCACGCCCATCCGCGACTGCGGGAAGCGCGTCAGCACACCCGGATTGGGGTAGTTGGCCTGCTTGACGTTTTCACCCAGGGCAAACTTGATAAAGCCGTCGGCTCCTTTAATGAGCATCCCCTCCGCCGATTCACCCCACTTTAGTTTCACCAGGGCCGACTGCCCGCCAATGGCGTTGGCCGAGCCATGCAGGAGTTGAGAAGCCGTAACGCCCCCGGCCAGTTGGCGGTAAATGTTGATGTCGTCCGGGTTGATCACATCCGCCATCCGTACTTCCGCCGAGCTGGACTGCCCGCCCTCGTTGATGGACAACAGGGCAATGTGCGAATGCTCGTCGATAATGCCGCTGGTGAGGTATTTACCCGTTCCGTCCACTACTTTCCCATCGGCAGGCGCGGGTAGATTTTTTCCTACTTTGGCAATCTTACCACCCGAGACCAGCACATCGGCATTTTCCAGTACACCCTCTTTTTCGTTGGTCCAGACGGTAGCATTCCGGATAAGCATCGTTTCCGGTTTGGGCTTCTGCGCGTTACCCATGCCCACGAATGGGTACAGGAGCGTACCAACCGCCGTGGTGCTGGTGGCCCCGGCTACCGCACCCGCCGTACTGGTTGCCGATGTGGATACGGCCGACGTGGAGGCTGGTGCATCGCCCGTACGGGTCATGGACCAGTTAACCACTTTACCTTCAGGCGTTTCGCCCTCGCCCTTTATCGTATTGCCGGTGCGGTAACCCGTCAGCCGCGAGGTTCCCCGTCGGCGGTCCAGTTGAACCTGCATGGCTATGAAGTCATCGGACACCGTTACTTTGGGGGTCGTTTTCACGGTATCGACCATGAGTTGAAACTCCGGTTTTGCTGGTGTTTTTCCCGTAATGTTCAGTTTAAGATTAGACCGGTCACGACCGTCCAGTCCGGCAACCGTCAGGTTCCAGGTACCGCGCAGGTCGGCGGCACTTTTGTTGGCCACAATGTACTGTTTACCCTGCATCCAGTTTTCGTAGATCACATTGTCGGGGCTGAACAGATTCCCGGACGTGATGATAAAGTTAGCCAGCCGTCCTTTTTGCAGCGTTCCCAGCAGATCATCTGCCTTGATGAGTTTGGCCGGTACGGTGGTCAGGGCTTCCAGGGCTTTTTGCTCTGACAGTCCGTTCTCGATGGCTTTGCGGAGATTGGGCCAGAAATCAGCTTTGCTTTTCAGGTCGGCCGTGGTCAGGGCAAAGAGGATATCGGCGTTTGCTACCCGCCCGGCGTTCAGGGGGGCCATTTCCCAGTGTTTCATCTCGGCCAGCGATACATTATCCGCATCCCAGGCATCCTCTACGGTATAGGGAGCCGGAAAATTCAGCGGTACAATCAATGGAGCACCCGTTGCTTTCACCTCATCCAGGCGCTGGTATTCGTCGCCCGTACTCCGGACAATGTACTGAACCCCAAATTCGTCACCAATTTTATCGGCCCGAAGAATGCCCATTTTGTCATTGGCATCAAAAATAGCGGGTAATGAACTGGTTCGACTAATCGCATCCAGCGACATGTTCGCCTGCTCTTTACTACCTGATTTTTTGTACCAGTCGGCATCGTATAACGCCTGACGAAGCAGCGCCACCGACCCCATCATGGAATTGGGATATTGCTGCCCGGACGTTCCCTTGCTGAATGAGTAATGAGCCGTGGCCGTTGGTCTGAGTACCAGCGTGTTTTCCAGGTCGTCGGCCAGGGATACGAGCGCGCCGGTTCCCCGTGCTATGCCGTCGTGCGGGTGGGTCAGCACCGCTCCAAAGCCCAGTTTACGGAGTTCATCCGCTTTTTTAGCATCGGCTTTAAAGAGAACGCTGGCTTCATTTTCGGGCTGGATGGCCTGATTCCAGTAGTAGGCTCCTTTTTTATTGGATTCGTACTGGGGCACACCACCCCGACCGCCCCGACCACCGCTGCGGGCTACTTCGGGCATGCCATAGTCCGAGTCGATGTCGAGCAGCGCCGGGTAGATGGTTTTACCCGTCAGGTCAGTCACGACGGCACCGGCAGGTACACTCAGGCTGGTACTAACGGCCTCCACCCGTCCGTTCCGGATGAGCAGCGTTGCATTCTGTAACGTAGTTTTAGGGTCAACAACGATGGTGGCATTGGTGAAGGCGTAAAGCCCCGGTCGTTCATCGTAAACACCATTTCGGGGGAAGGTTGTCTGGGCTATCGACGAGCCGACCAGGCCAAAGACAAACACCCCTGACAGGAAACGTTTTAACATGAGTTACATGAGTTGATGATTGGAATAACGGCCAAAAGTACGTAAATTAATAGGCTGTCCGCCAATTTACCCAAATAAGATTTCGTATCAACGCAAAGAATAAATAGCTTATTTTTGTTGTGAATACGGCTTTTCATCAGGACCCGGTCAACTCCATTACCATGCGTTTTTTGTTCGTTTGTCTCGGCTTTTTAGCGATTTCCTCCCTTGCCTTCTCACAGGACAATACCGATATGATGGCGCAAAGCACCCGCGACCGTATCAACTTCACGAATCTGACCATTCCCAACAATGGCAATAGTACGCTTTGGGGTATCAAAGGCGAATCCGGCCGACTTATCGGGAATCCGTACCTCGATACCACCTGGCAGGCAGGTATCGTAAAGTTTTATGGCAAATTAGGCATATCGGCCAATGCCGACTCGCTGGCCGGGGTACCGGTGCGACTCGATCTGGTAGCGAACGATGTTGAGATCCGGGCGGGTGCCAAAGACATTCGGTCGGCTCAGGCCAACCGGGTGCGGTACGTTTTGATGAACAACACGAGGGGCACCACCAGTTTATTTATCAACGCCCGCGAATACCGGGGTGAGGCCGACGAATTGACGGGTTTCGTTGAACTGATTGCGCCCGGAAAACTTACCCTGCTCGAACACCCCTCCATCCACATCAAACGGGCGAATTTCAATGTCGCCATGAATACCGGCACGAAAGACGATGAACTCGTTCTGCAAAAAAGCTGGTACGTTGCCCGCGATAAGAAGGCGGTTAAGTTTTCGCCCGGCAAAAAAGCGGTGCTGGAACTGATGGCCGACAAAAAAGAGCAGATGGAGGCTTTTCTGAAAGCCGAGAAACCCGACCTCAAATCCCGGGCCGGGCTGCTCTCCGTGTTTTCCTACTACAACAAACTGTAAGTGCGGGTTAGTATCAAAGGGAACAAGGGATCGAACATAAACCTGGCCAATGGCTACGGGTCGATACTGTTGACTTTAAAGGCCTGGAGGGCATATTCATCATAAGAGGTCGTGAAAATAACCCGGCTCTTTACCTCCACCTAATCGAAAATCTCGAAACTCTGCCCCTACCTCTTAAAAGCGGGCAGGAATGCCCTTAGCTTGTAAGACTTTTGTCAGGTGAAACATGGACATCCAGCGAAGTAGGCAATCTGGCTTGGTGACCTGTAAGGCCCGTTTCATCTTAGGAGAGCCAATCGTGCTCTGCAAACGGACTGGATAAATCCAGCTAATCCGATTGTAATGACCCTGTCGGATGGGCTATAATAGATTCCCCATCCTTTACGAACCTTTTTAACCAGCTGCCTCTTCAGCCTATACCGTAAATTACTGTACAGGACAAAGGGGTCAATACTACGCAATTCCTTCTGGATGGCAGGAATACGGACCAAGTCTTCCTTAACGATAGCAAGTGATATTTGAATGCGAAGCGGATGACCAATTGCCTTTACATTTGGGCGGGTTGAGTAAGGTCTTTATGATTAGAAACCATAATCAGTAGGTTAAGGCTACCGACACACCATCGATGCAACCTAAGCAAACAGACCTGTATGCCAAACTTCTCGTTTAACTATCGAATTGATCCGAATCTGATAAGCACTGGTTTTCAGATTCGGATCAATAACAAAATTCGGAGAAGTACGAAGACTTAGGTCAATTTCATGGTAGCTGGGTCCCAATGGACGATCTGTTTGCTGAAGTAACTTTCGTTACAGGACAGGGCGGGGGCCGCTGCCCGAAAGCCAAACTGAGCATCTTCCACCACCGGTTTATTCAGCCGGATGGCATCAAAGAAGTTGGTGAAATGATCTACATGATCACTATAGCCCTCCGGCGCTCTGAAGGTGATATCCATCTTAACGGGCCGCTTGCGCTGCTCAGCCGTCCATTTGGCATCGTATTCCTGTTGCATTTGCTGTTGCATACTCTTGGAGAAGGTGAACAGCGAATCATAACCACCAAACCCAGGGGCCTGGGGCATAAGGCTGTGTTTGACACTCAGGTTATTGCCCATCACATCAATGACCCCTTCCGAACCCACCAGCCGGATCACTTCCTGTCCGCCCGTTCCACTAATAAAATTCACCTGTAAGGTCAGCTGGAACGCAGCGTGCTCGGCGCTATCCGGGTACTGCATGACCCCCGACATGACATCCGGCAGGTTCCGCCCATCTTTCCAGTAGCTGAACTGCCCGGTGCTGTAGATGCTGTTGGGACCTTTAGAGCCCGTGATAAAATGGGTGCCGCTCAACAGGTGAATAAATAAGTCGCCCGCTACGCCCGTCCCGACTTCCTTGAAGGCCCGCCACCAAAAGAATTTCTTGGCATCGAAGGGCATTTTGGCCGTCACTTCGATAAACCGATCCCAGTCGGTGGTCATCGCATTCGCATCGTTCGGAATGGTGTACTCCCAGGCGCCAATGGAGCTTTGCCGGTCGTAGACGGCATTGACCATGTTGAGTTTGCCAATTTCGCCGGCCGCCAGCAGTTCCTTGGCTTTGGCATAGCCGATGCTACTTACCCGCTGACTACCGACCTGAAAAACCTTCCCCGCCTTTTTGGCAGCTGCTATGACTGGGTACCCTTCACTGATTTTATAAACCATCGGCTTTTCGCAGTACACGTGCTTACCTTTGGCCAGGGCGTCCTGAGCTATGCGGGCGTGCCAGACGTCATGGGTGGCAATAATGACGGCGTCAATATCCGGACGGTCCAGCAGTTCTTTGTAGTTCCGGGTGGTGTAGAGTTCGTTACCGAACTGTTCTTTGGCGTTTTCAATACGGCCCGTGTACAGATCGCAGATACCAGCCAGTTCAACCCCGGGAACTTTCAGGGCGGAGCCCAAATCAAAATGCCCCTGGACCCCGTAGCCAATCACACCCAGTCGAACTTTATCATTTGGCCCGGTGGGCTTTTCGTAGTGCAGGATGCGTTCTTCGGCTTTTGCCTGAGCAGCCAGCGAGGATAAAGGCGAGGAAGCGGCTACCAGACTGGTTGCGCCAATCTGCTGCAAAAAGCGCCGTCTTGAGGCCCGATTGTCTTTTTTCATGATTGTTGTAATGTAAGGAATCAAACGTTAGTTGACTAAATAACTGACAAAGGCTATTTTTCTACTGTCGGGATTCCAGAAAGGTACATTGATGGTGCCCTGAGTAGGGTCTTTCCGCAGGAAGTCAAACAATTTCCGTAAGTTGTTTTTCGGAGACGGATATTTTTGACCAACCGTTTGAGGTCATAGCTCATTGAGTAATCCGTAAGCGTCACGAACCTATGTTTTGCCACCCATCACGCCATTAAGATTCTTGATTCCCTGAGGCTTATAAAAAAAACAGGACTTTTTCATGGGATATACCCACTGGTAGCGGCTTAGTTTTCACAAACGACAGGCTTCGTAGCAACTCCATCATGAAGCTCACTTTCCTATCGGGGATGTCTAAAAGGATTTCCATATGAGCAAGATAGTAAATCCGCCCCTTTTTAACGTGTCTCCAGGCACTAATTTCTCGGATCGAGAAATAGCTATTAATCTGTCATTAAATGGATAGAGATACCAACCAATAGACTCATAAAAATAGCCAGTGAATACCGAACTCCGTTTGAAACCATCAAAGTACAATCCGACCTGAGCGAAGCGGACATTATCAACGTAATGCGGAGCGAGTTGAAACGAAGCAGCTTCAATTTGTGGCGGAAGCGGGTGAACAGTGGCATTAGAGACCGTGTTAGGTCCCGTGCCCGATTGTCTGGTCGTACTCAAAGTCAACGAAAGCCTCGTAGGTCGCTAATCATTGTCCCTTACCTGGAACGTGACAGATTCGGCCGATTGGACGTGGCGTTAGTAAGCGGGGTGTTTACTCGACAAACAAGTATCCAAAAGGGAGTTCCCTTTTGGATACTTGTTTGTGTTAAGCAGGGGTAATTCTTCTCATAAAGCAGCCAACACTTGTTTTATCAGTCCTTCATAAGATGATCGGCTACACGAGAAACGTCTGCCGTCAGAGAGCTACGGGTAGCCCGTAAAAAATGCCAACTCATCAGATCAGGAAATTACTTCAGTTTATGCTACCACTGCCTCTTCTCCCTTGGTAACAAGATATTGGCCGTTGCTTGCCGATCCGCCCTGGCTGTAAATCCTTCTACTAATTTGCGGTTGGGATCCCCTTTCACTACCGTCTCGAGACTGCCTCCCAGGCCATAGCCGACATGGGTGCGATTGAGCCAAGTAGGTTTTTTGTACACGAAGCTCTTTTGTCTGGTAAGTGTATTCAGGGAAAACCTAAATTTACGTTCATTAACTATTTGAATTAATCATGAAGACCCAAATTCTGCTATTTATGGCGGCTGCCTCGCTGACGTTGCCAGCCTGTAGCCAATCTACCTCTGACAACGCAACGGCTTCGACGCAGACGAGTCCTGTAGAAACCAAAGAGCCTAATTCTAACTACAAACCTGCTTTTGCCGGCCAAACCAGAGTCGCGGGTGTGAAGTCAGCCACAAACTACGAAGGTAGAGTACTAACTGAAGCGCTTAAATTTCCGTGGGGGATCACGAGCTTACCCGATGGCCGACTGCTCATTACCGAACGGGAAGGGGCGGTGCGCATCGTTACACCAGCCGGTCAGGTAGGGGACGCTATTACGGGGCTTCCCAAAGTCAATCCGTCTGGTCAGGGCGGTCTATTGGGCATTCGGGTTGATCCCGCTTTTGAGACGAACCGGATGGTATACTGGGTGTTTTCTGAACCAAGCCCCGAAGGCAATGTGACGGCGGTTGCCAAAGGTAAATTATCTGCCGACGAAAAAAAGATGGAGGGCGCAACGGTCATTTATCGGGCCACCCCCGCTTACAAAGGTAATTTGCATTACGGCGGACGTATACTCATTGCTCCGGACGGCAATCTATTGATCAGCACCGGGGAGCGGTCGGATCTGGTCACCCGGCCACAAGCCCAGTCGCTCAATTCGGGCCTGGGCAAAGTCATTCGAATTACGAAGGAAGGAAAACCTGCTCCGGGCAATCCATTTGCCGGTCAGGCCGGTGCTCGACCTGAATTGTATTCATATGGGCATCGGAACGTACAAAGCCTGGCGCTCGACCCGGTAACGGGCGATTTGTGGGAAGCTGAATTCGGACCACGGGGAGGGGATGAACTAAACCATATTCAACCCGGTAAGAATTACGGCTGGCCAACCATTACGTATGGTATCGAATACAGTGGCAAAAAAGTGGGCGACGCCATTCAGCAAAAAGAAGGCCTTGAACAACCGGTTTATTATTGGGACCCGGTCGTTTCGCCAAGTGGGATGACGTTCTATAGCAGCGATCGTATCCCGGAATGGAAGAACAACCTCTTTATTGGCTCCCTGAGTGGGATGCACCTTCTAAGGCTTATCATCAGGAATGATAAAGTAGTTGGTGAAGAAAGGCTGTTAGCAGATCAGTATCAGCGTTTTCGGGATGTAACGCAGGGTAAGGACGGGGCCTTATATGCCATTACTGACCAGGGCAGGTTGTACCGCATCGATAAAAAATAATATCCAGTATTCCCTGATGGTCATGTAGCTGGTCCTTCGCCTATCCAATTGGTGTTTCTACCTACAACGACCGCATGGATAGGCGGTTGAAACCGGAAGAATAAATCGACCATACAACTTGTTAACCTCTTTCGAGTTACCAAGTTGTATGGCCGGTTTACTTTGTAAGGTCGGCTTACTTGAGCGAGTACGCTTTGACTGTATTATGGAAAAAGGTAGGAACGAACAGCATTTTTGACGTTGGATTATAGCCAATGTCAGCCGAGCTTATTTTCTGCGGGGACGTATCCATTTTTAGCTCAGTCGAGCCATCGGCGCGAACGTGCCAAACTTTTCCGGACCACTCGGTAACCATGTAGGTCTTGTTTCCTAAAGCCACAATCCCATCAATACCGCCCGAAACCTTGGCCACCGTGCGGAGTTGTTTTGTTGCGGGATCCAGACTCAACAGGGAGCCGTCACCATTGCCAACCAGTAGTTGATTGTTTTCGAACAGGAGTCCATTGGTACCTTTGAGTGGTTCACCGGCTAAAACAAGGCTGGCTTGCCCATTCGTTATGGCCCATACTTTACTGTCATTTGAGTCGGTGACGTATACCACCCCTTTTTTGGTATCAATGGCGATATCATTGAGGAATTTAGCGCCTTGTATTGGATACCGGTTTAGAATCTTTCCCGTGGCCAGAGCAATTTCGGCAACCTGTGTCATTTCGGTCACGTACAGCTTATCCCCCAATATGCCCATCCCTTTGGTCGAATTGAGGTTGTCGGTGAATTTCAACTGAATTACCTTACCATCCAGGCCTACTTTGGCAATGTAACTGCTTTTGTTTTCCAGGGTTGGACTGCCATTGATACAGGCTACGAAGAGGACTTTCTGTCCCGGTTCGAATAAAACACTTTCGGGTGTACGGAGCGTCGTATCGGTTTCCCATACGGGTTTTAGCTCAACTGACTGGGCCTGAACCAAAGAAATCAGGCTGACTAATAGAGCAGGTAACAGGATAAAGGCTGATTTTGCCATGAGTTTGTCAGGGTTAGAGGAATGAGCCATAGCTTCATTGCCAGGGTTCATTTTTCGGGCAATGTACTTATTTTCTGTCAATTATTCCGCTTCATCAACGGCCGAATATGCCCATCATAAAACATGCTTTCCTATCAGGAATGGCTAAAACGATTTCATACGAGCAAGATAGTCCCCCTTTTTAACGTGTCTTCAGGCACTAATTTCTCGAATAAAGAAATGGCTATTAATCTGACCTGATACGGTGAAAAAGTACAAAACTTTCGCTCACCACAGGGCGTTCTGTTAGTACATGTGAACGGGCTTATCCAGCGCATCAAGTATCATTTACCCCGTAGTCTGGCGCTGAAACAACCAATATAATGGATAGAGATACCGATAGAATCATAGAAATGGCCTGGGAGGACCGCACTCCGTTTGAAGCCATCAAAGCACAATTCGACCTGAGCGAAGCGGACGTTATCAAGGTGATGCGGAGCGAGCTGAAACGGAGCAGCTTTAACTTATGGCGGAAACGGGTGAATAGTGGCGTCAGTCAGAAGCACGCCCAGAAGAGGAACGCTGATATTGACCGGTTCAAATGCACCCGTCAACAACCCATCTCGCTGAACAAAATCAGCAAGCGATAGGGTAAATCCCCGTAACGAACAGACCACACGAATGACTAAGACATTTACGCAAATAGCGTTGAACGACCTGGAGCAGCGGTACCGGGTTACGCTCATCAATTCGCTGGCGGGGTTCAAGCAGGCGGTACTGATTGGCACCAGATCGCTGGAGGGTCAAACCAACCTAGCTCTGTTCAATTCCCTGATTCATATTGGCAGCAACCCCGCGTTGTACGGCTTCATTTGTCGCCCCGACACGGTGCAGCGGGATACGCTCAATAACATCCTGGCAACGAACGAATTCACGCTGAACTACGTAAAAACGTCCGACCTGGAAAAGGCCCACCAGACGTCGGCCCGTTACGATACCGGTGTTTCTGAATTTGCAGCAGTGGGGTTTACCGAGCAGTTTTCAGCTGCCTCCCGTGCACCCTTCGTGCAGGAAGCGGTCGTAAAAATTGCCATGACCTTTGCCGATAAAATCCCGATTCCCCTCAATGGTACGCTGTTGATTATTGGTAGCATCCAGCATATTGAGGTGGATGACAGCGTGGTAGGCGATGACGGCTTTGTAGACCTCGAACGGGCCGATGTACTGGCCTGCTCAGGTCTGGATGCCTACTACAGTGCTCAGCTTCTGAGCCGGTTGACCTACGCCAAACCGGACAAATGGCCGGTTTCTCTCTGATACCAACCGATTCGACTGTTTTCGATGAAGCACGTAAAGAAGCAAAACCTGCCCCAAAAAATCTGCGTCGTTTGCCACCGGCCGTTTACCTGGCGTAAGAAGTGGGAGGCCGTTTGGGACGATGTAAAGTACTGCAGCGACCGTTGCCGCACCAACAAACAGTCCGAACCTAGCAACCGGTAGGGAAGTCGGGGCTATTTTCCACCCTGTCGCCAGCGTACATTTTATAGCAGCACCTTCTTCAGTTCATTCATGGCGGCCGTGGGAGCCGCTTTTCCGTAGAGAATCGAATAAACGGTATCCGTTATAGGCATATCGACCCCGTACTGACGGTTAATCTCGTAGATACTTTTGACGGCGTAATACCCTTCGGCAATCATGTTCATTTCGGCCTGTGCCGACTGGATGGTGTACCCCCGGCCAATGAGGGTCCCAAACGTACGGTTGCGGCTAAACGGCGAATAGGCCGTTACGAGCAGGTCGCCGAGGTACGCCGAGCCGCTCAGGTCGCGGTGTTTGGGGTAGATGGCATCCACAAACCGTTTTATTTCCTGCATGGCGTTAGATACCAGTACCGCCTGAAAATTGTCGCCGTACCCCAGTCCCCGCGTGATACCACTCGCCAGTGCGATGATATTTTTCATGACGGCACTGTACTCGATGCCATAGATGTCATCCACGGGGGTGGTCTGCACAAACCTGCACCGCAGTAAATCCGCTACGTTGCTGGCACAGACCGGGTCTTTCGACGCGATGGTCAGGTAGGATTGTTTTTCGAGGGCCACTTCTTCGGCGTGACACGGCCCCGCAATAACGGCCATCTGTTCCACCGGCACTCCATACTGCTCGCTCACCCAGTCCGTTACCAGTTGATTAGCCCCCGGAATCATGCCTTTAATGGCCGAAACCACTGATTTACCGGTGAAATGTCCTGGTTTCAGGCCCGTCAGCGCATCGCCAATGAAGGCGGCTGGTACGGCCAGAATCACATACTCGCTGTCTTTGAAGGAGTCAACGATTTTGGTGCAGACCTTCACTTTGCGGGTGTTGATTTGTACATCGCTCAGGTAGCTTGGATTATGCCCGAATTTTTTGATATGCTCCGCATCGGAGGCTTTGCGAAGCCACCATTTAACGCTGACATTGTTTTCGGAGAGAATTTTAACGAGGGCCGTAGCCCAGCTTCCTCCTCCCACCATCGTGAGCCGAACGGGCTGATTTACTTTCATGCCGTAAAGAAACGGATAAAGTAAGTAACGGAACACCCCACGCTACGGGATAAATACCAGAAAACGGAAACGGGTAGGGCGCTTTTTCCGGCAGAGAAAACCAGTTGCTGAATAAAGATTATCCTGTTTATAGGCTGGCTACACATCCTTTGGCACCCTTTGCCAACCCTGCCCCCGTTTGCGGGAGCCGGACACACCTAGCAGACGGGACTGAACCAGAAAGGCGACTACCTGAAGGCGTTTTCTGGAAAAGTGATGCTAAAAACCAGTAGCAGGCCAAGTGAACATCAGTCCTTATTTGATAAAACAGACAACTAATAGACGCACAAAACAGGGCATTCATGGGTAAACATTCGCCATTATCACTCTTTTGTTCAGCTAATGCAGAAATGAATGTTCGCGAAAACTACCCAACTCATACTGGCAGGCATCCTTTGCTCGGCCGTTGCCAGCCCGTTTCTCCATCGTTCCTTTCCCGTTAGCCAGCCGGGTGCCCCCGAACCGATCAGCGCCCCCATCCCTCAGCCGAACATCATTCTGGTGCTGGTTGACGACATGGGTCTTGCCGATGTGGGTTGCTACCGGAATCGTACAGGAGCCGCGGCCGATAAGCTGGTTCCGACACCCAACATTGACCGGCTGGCGGCCGAGGGGATCAAGTTTACCAACTACTACAGTGCCGCCCCCATCTGTTCGCCCTCGCGGGTGGCTCTGACGACGGGTATGGCTGCGGGGAAATGGAACATCACCTCGTATCTGGATAACCGAAAACACAACCGCACCTGCGAGCAGGCCGATTTCCTGGACTCCGCGGCCCCGTCGGTAGCGCGTTCGCTCAAAACGGCGGGGTACGCCACGGCTCACTTTGGCAAGTGGCACATGGGCGGTGGCCGCGACGTGACCGACGCTCCCGGTATACCCGCCTACGGCTTCGATGAATATGCCAGCACCTACGAAAGCCCCGACCCCGACCCACTGCTGACCTCAACGAACTGGATATGGGCCAGAACGGATAGTATCAAACGGTGGAAACGCACGGCCTATTTCGTTGATAAAACACTCGATTTCCTGAAACGCCACCCCGACCAACCCTGCTATATCAATCTCTGGCCCGACGATGTGCATACGCCCTGGGTACCGGATGAAACTACGCTGGACGAATTCCCCAAAGGCACCGAGAAACCCCGCGAGTTCAACGGCGTACTGGCCGAGCTGGACAAACAGATTGGTCGGCTAATGGCAGGCCTGAAAGCGCAGGGGGTGGACAACAATACGCTGGTCATTTTCACCAGCGACAACGGCCCGCTGCCCAGTTTCGAGGGTAGCCGGGCGGCTCCCTATCGGGGAACGAAACTGTCCCTGTACGAGGGGGGTATCCGCATGCCTTTTCTGGTCCGTTATCCGGCCAAAACACCGAAGGGGCAGGTCGATACCCGCTCTGTGCTATGCGCCACGGATCTGTTTCCCACCGTCAACAGTCTGGCGGGGCAGAAAGGAACTGGCTCCACGTACGGAGAGAATGTAGCCTCCGCTTTTGAGGGCAAACCTTATTTCCGCAAGACGGCCCTTTTCTGGGAGTACGGCCGCAATAATGAATCGTTCCGGTATCCGCAGGGGCGAGACCGCAGTCCGAATCTGGCCATGCGGCAGGGTAACTGGAAACTTCTGATTAACGATAACGGCTCGGGCGTTGAATTGTATGACCTGAACCAGGACCCGTCAGAGACGACTAACGTGGCCGAAAAGCAGACCATGATGACCGGCCAGATGCGCACAAAACTCCTCGCCTGGCGCAAGGAACTTTCCCAACTACCCGTAGCCAACAGCAAGCCATGAAAACTTTCCTCCTGAGTAGCCTGGCCGCCCTGACCGTGATAACCGGGTGCAGTTTATTTACCCCCCCTGATGCCCGCAACGCCAAAAAACGGCCCGCGGCCCCATCGCCCCTTGTGGTACGGGTGCTACCCAGCCAGACCTACCAGACCATGCACAGCTTTGGAGCATCGGATTGCTGGTCGGCACAGTTTATTGGTCTAAACTACCCATTGGCCAAACGCGAACAGATTGCCGACTGGCTTTTCAGTCTCGATACCGACGCAGCAGGCAATCCAAAAGGTATCGGGCTATCGCTGTGGCGGTTCAACATCGGCGCGGGCAGTACCGAGCAGGGCGATTCGAGTGGTATCAAAAGCCCGTGGCGACGCTCCGAATGTTTCCAGCGGCCCAATGGCACGTACGACTGGAGCAAACAGGCGGGTCAGCAGTGGTTTGTGGAGGCCGCCCACCGGCGCAGGGTGCCTTACCTGCTCGGCTTTACCAACTCTCCCCCCGTCCAGTTCACGGCAAACGGCAAAGCGTACGCATCCGGTAAGTTGGGCGATTATAACTTCAATCGGCAGAAGTTAACGGAATACGCCCGTTTCCTGACCGATGTAGCTGATTACTTCAACCGGGAAGGCTGGCCCATGCAGTATCTGAGCCCTTTCAACGAACCGCAGTGGGATTGGGGTATCAAAAAGGGGCAAACGATGGCGACACAGGAGGGCACCCCCGCCACTAACGCGGACATGGCCGAACTGACCCGCGCTCTGAGTCAGGAACTGACCACCCGGAACGTACCAACCCGCCTGACTATTGGCGAAGCCGCCCAGTTAAATTACCTCTCCCAAAGCGGCACAAATCGCAGTCAGACCAATCAGGACGATGTTATCAATGCCCTCTTCGCATCCCACAGTCCGGCATTTATAGGCAACCTGCCCGCCGTTGAGCCGGTGGCAAGTGGACATAGCTATTTTACCACCTCACCGGTCAGCAAACTGGAAAGCGTCAGGCGTGACCTGGCCTCGGCACTCCAGAAAGCGAAAGTGCCTTTCTGGCAATCGGAATACTGCGTGTTAGGAGACAACGATGGGGAAATAAACGGCAGCGGCCGGGACCTGGGCATGACAACCGCGCTGTATGTAGCCCGCGTCATCCAGGCGGATATAACGCTGGCGAATGCTACCTCCTGGCAATGGTGGCTGGCGCTTAGTCCGAGCAACTACAAGGATGGATTGATTTACGTTGAGAATAACGGCAAGATGGGCGAAAACCCGACAAACGCGCAAAATGGTGATATTATGGCCTCCAAATCGCTGTGGGCACTGGGCAACTACGCCCGGTTTGTTCGGCCCGGCATGGTGCGGATAGCCCTTGAAACCAGCCCAACTACACCAACTGATGCCCCACAGCTATCGGCCTACCGAAGTCAGGATGGGAAACAGCTAGTTCTGGTCGTGGTCAATCCCGGCCAGGAACGTCCTCTGCAACTCGCTGGTCTACCCCCGTCGGTTAGGCAGTTGGCGGTGTACGAAACGTCCGCTACGGCCAATCTGCGCAAACGAACGGTATCGGCTAAAAACCTGACACTGGCGGCCCAATCCGTAACTACCATACTAACTACTTTATAGCCGTGTTGAATAGCAACGCTGTACGCCGGCCAATAAGTTGGACAAACAACGGCAGGTTTTCATTCAGCCATACGTAAGCGAATCAACGCAGTTTCGGGCTGGTCAATGGCGAAAAGCGATACCACCGGTATAAACATTCCTTTTCAACGGCTGTTCTTGAGAATAACCCAGTACCGGAGGTTTTCACTTTATCTCTTTTCGTACCCGTTTGGACTCCTTTGCTGCCACTAAAACCCTTGAATGCCATGAGCAACTGAATGCTTTTTACGGCGTTCAGGCCATTTACGGCCGGGCAGACCCGATGCACGAACTAGTTGGTACCATTTTATCCCACCGGACCAACTTCGCGAACGAAGAGACGGCTTACCATACCATGCGCGAACGATTTCCAACCTGGGAAGAGGTGCGCGATGCGCCATTGCCTGCGTTAATCGAAGCCATCCAAACGGCTACCTACCCGGAGGTAAAAGCCCCTTACATCAAAAATTTGCTGGCGTATCTCTTCCAGGAAAGGGGTGCAGCGTCGGTCGATTTCCTGGCCGATATGGAAACGGAAGAGGCCATGAAATGGCTGACAGCTTTGCCGGGTATCGGTCAGAAAACGGCTACACTTCTGCTGCTGTTTAACTTTCAAAAGCCCGTTCTTCCCGTCGACACCCACGTTCATCGGGTTACGCAACGGCTGGGGTTGATTGGGCCAAGAGTCAGTGCCGAAAAGGCCCACGCCCTGCTGCTTTCTTACCTACCAGCGGATGCCACGCAGCTGTTCAATTTTCACAAACACTTCTTCTGGCATGGTCAGCGCGTCTGTAGCTGGTATTATCCCAAATGCAGTGAATGTGTGCTACGTCCGCAATGCGACTATTATCAATCGGGCCAGACGGCCATTTTGAGCAGTACCCCCAGGCGGAAGTAAGTCAATCAATAAGCTGAGTTTGACAGGCAGATGTGCAATGAGTTGACTGGCAGCAATTTACTTACTCATATTCACGTTCATCTTCGATTGAGTAAGTAACCGCGTTACAGGCAAACGCGGGTTAAAAAGGGGCGTGGCTGACTAAAAATGAAAAAAGCAGGCTGACATAATCGGCCTGCTTTCCTGTTTCTATCCACACCATAAAGGTAGATTTTGGGGTCTACCCTTTGATTCTGTCAAATGTAAGGGTAAATTTTTAGTTTCAGGTTACCGTTTAATGGTTTTGCTGGTTAAAAATCACTCAATAGTTCGTTTAAAAGAAAATATAGTAGCAAAACATATAGTTTATTTCTCTTTTTCAGTAACATTTAGTTATTAAAAAGTTACTCTTTCAAGAGGTATTACCTGTAAAATAAATAATCTCCAAAAAAAGTAACTTTAATTCTTCGCATCTATTCGTGGGTTATGCCCCATCAATATCCGCCATAGAACTTCCGTAATCCCCACTCAACGGAAACCAGCAACAGCACGACAAAAAACAGCCATCGCCAGTTGATGAGTTCATTCATTTCTTCGGTGCTGGTCAGGCGGGCCGGGTGCGGCTTGGTGGTTATGGTCCTGACAAGTTCATCCGTTTGGCTGGCATTGTAAAACTGCCCGCCCGTTTGCTGCGCCAGCTGCCGAAGCAACCCATGGTCGGCAGTCGTGTTGATTGCTTCCAGTTGCAGGTCGCGCACCACAAACTGCCCCGACGATTGCTCGGCTTTGTTATTGATTGTCACGCTGGCCCGGAACCGGTACGCCCCTTCGGGCAGGCGGCTGATCTCAAACCGGCTATTGTCAGCAGTAGGCGTATAATTGAACGACCGGGTTATCCCTTTTTCGTCGCTGATGGCGAGTTGAACAGGCTTGTCGTACAGGCGTTCGTAGATGTCGTTGTAGAGTTCGGTTTCAAAAATAACTTTTTCACCCGCCACAAACTCGTTCCGAATGGGATACACCCGGAGTTTACGCCGGTCTTCTTTTACGGAAATCAGTTGAATAACCTTCTGGATTAGGTCATCTACCACCTCCTGTTTATCCGTCAGGGCAAACTCTTCGAGTCGCCAGCCCCATATGCCTTCTCCGGCCAGTACGGCTGTTTTCCGGGGGCTGGTCACGTTGATAGCCAGAAGAGGCTTTTTGGTGCGTATGCTGCCTACCTGCTGCCATAGTACCACTTCGGAACCAGGCTGTAACCGAAAATCGCCGTAGGGAACCAGCAAAGGGGGAAACTTACTCAGAATATCGAGTCGGGCCGGGTCGAAGTTGAGCTGTTTGAAGTCAGAATTCAACGCGCCCGTCACCTTATCACTCTGGTTCATTTGAGCTGCCAGCTGCATCACCGGATTGGAGGTATTGAAGGAGCCGATGGCCGATTGATTACCCAGGATAAACAAAATGGGCGTGTTTTTAGCCAGGTATTTTTGCAGCAGCGCGTTGCCCGTTCCCCCATTGTCGGGAATCTGATGCAGGATCAGTAGATCGTACTGCTTATCAGCGGGTGCGCGGTCCGCCGATGCGGTCGCTTCGGCGGGAGTGCCCGTTAGAATACGGATGTCCAGTTCGTAGTTCTGGTTCTTTTCCAGGATACTCCGCAGGGCTTTTATATCCGGGTGGGGCGCCAGGGCCAGCAGCAACACTTTTTCTTTCCCGTCAATTACGTCCAGGTACACATCCTGCCGGTTGTTTCGGGTACTGAATTCGCCGGGTTGGGGCAGCACTTCGACCACGTAATGCTGAACGCCTTTCTGCGTAGCCGTAATCTGGAAAGTCACTTGACTGAATCCTTCATCTTTTGAGAAATTAGCCGACTGTCGCCCTAATTCTTTCCCGTTCTGGCGCAACACCACCGTACCACTACGCCCCTGAAATCCGTTGCTCACGATTTCGGCCTGCACCGGAAACTGATTACCCAGATACGCAATCCGGTTGGCAATAACGCCTTTGAGTTGAATATCTCTCTTCGGAATTGTATCACCCAGCCCAATGGTTTGCACCGAAAAGGGGTACTGCCCAAACGTGGGTGACAGTCCCTGATTGAAGATACCATCCGACACCAGCACCACGTCGGTCAGGTTCTGCCCTTCGTAATCTGACCGGATACCCGACAGCATACCCGACAAATCCGTTGTACGCTGGGTAAAGGGAATCTGGGTGAGGTCCGACGCAGTCGTGCTGTCGCCAAAGGTGCGCACGGCTACATCCAGTCCTTTATCGGTTAGTTGCTGGCGCAGGGTCTGCAAACTGGCCAGGGACCGACTCAGCGCGGGCCGACCCGCTGCCGCTACCGATTCCGAGTTGTCGACAGCCAGTACCACTTTGGGTTTTTCGGTGAAGGTTCGCAGGCTACGGATGAGCGGGTCCAGCAATAGAAAGCACAGGAAACTGACCACCACAAAACGCAGAGCCGCCAATCCGTAGGTCGTTCGTTTATCGAAGCCACCCACGGTTGCACCACCACCGGCCAGGCCAGGCCCGGTCAGGCGGGGCAGTGGCTGATACATAGCCCAGGCGTAAGCCGCCCCAACGAGCAAACACACTAAAATCCACCAGGGTGAGGATTGAAAAATAACGTCAGAGCGCACGTAATCAATTATAAATGATGAATGATAAATTATGACCCGGATGTTAACCTAATGGTAAACGATAACAATGATACCAGTCATCATTTATCAGTTAAGTCAACATTCCCCCATCCACTTGCAGCACCTGGCCGGTGATGTAGCGGGAGAGGTCGGAAGCCAGAAAAACGGCACAGTCAGCTACCTCTTCGGGTTGCCCCCCCCGTTTCATCGGGATTTGCTGCTTCCAGTCTTCGAGGGCTTTCTCATTGATTTCACCGGTCATTTCGGTTTCGATAAAGCCCGGTGCAATGGCGTTGGACCGCACATTACGCGAACCCAGTTCCAGCGCGACCGATTTGGTAAACCCAATGATGCCCGCTTTGGAAGCTGCGTAATTGGCCTGCCCCGCATTACCCCGAATCCCCACTACGGATGTCAGATTGATGATAGAACCCGATTTGGCTTTCATCATCGACTTGATAGCCGCCTTGGTGAGGTTGAAGACCGACTTAAGGTTAACGTTGATAACGGTATCCCATTGTTCTTCCGACATCCGCATCAGCAAACCATCCTTGGTAATACCGGCATTATTGACCAGTACATCGAGCTTGCCAAAGTCGGCCAGTACCTGAGTGATGAGGTCTTCGGCGGCTTTGTGGTCCGATGCATCGGAGCGGTATCCTTTTACCTGGCCGCCAAACGCACTGAGTTCTGCTTCCAGCGCCTGTGCTTTTTCAACACTCGACAAGTAGGTAAATGCGACGGAGGCTCCTTCCTGGGCGAACTTCTGCGCCATAGCCCGACCGATACCCCGTGATGCACCGGTAATGAGGGCGACTTTTCCTTTCAGTAAATCCATTTTTAAAGTAGATGCCCGTTTTAACGTATGACAGGCTTTAATAAACAAAAATAAGGCCTGGGTTCGACCAGGCCCCTCAACAAAATGCTAATTTGCGCCCTTCCTACTGTATAAACCGGTACGTTTAGCAGCACCCTCCACCATCGTAGAAGTAGGTCGAGGGCGAAATAAAAATATCGTTGCGATTTAACCGGGTGAATGCACCGGCGGTTTTATCGCATACGGACAGGGGCTGGTTTGGCATTAGTACGTGGCCTTTTCCATCGTCGAAGTAGTCCTCATCGCCGTAATAGATGGCGGTTTTGCCGGTAAACACGCAGGGGCCATCAGTGGGCATGGGGTCTTTAATGGCGCAGACTTCCACGCTTTCAATGTATAGCAACTCATTGGTCGCATAGTGCCGGGGCGACAGTAGCCGGTACGCCCGCTTGGCCCGTATCTCGACCGTACCAAACCCAACACCCGTCACAAAATCCAGGTACGCCTGGAGGGGAACAGAACCCGTCAGGCACAATGCCCGTAAGCGTTCGTCGTTGCGCAGTTCGTCGGACATGGGTTGCTCGCAAACGGGGTCCGACATTACCAGTCGGCCGTGTGGTTTTAATACGCGGTACGTTTCTTCCAGTGCCCGTTTCAGGTCGTCGGCTTTGAAAATGTTGAACAGGCAGTTCTGCGCGGCCACATCCACGCTGTTGTCTTCTACCGGCAAATCCAGTGCACTACCCAGCCGCAGGTCCATAAAATCGCGGTGAAACCAGTCGTTCTGCGCTTCGGCTTCAACCAGGTTCTGCTGGCAGGCGTCAATCATCTCCGGCACCACATCGACCCCGATAACGGAGCCCGGTCGACGGCTGAAGTACGAAAACTGCAACAGTTCCATCCCACCACCTACGCCCACGTACATAACGGTTGGGTTATTCACCAAATCGCGGGGGTTCACGGTGCTGCCACAGCCGTAGTTCATTTCCAGCATCCGCTTCGGTATACGCAGACCCGGCAGTTGCCACACCGGATTCGTGGTGCAGCATAACCCAATCTGAGGGTCTTCGGCGGCCTGCCGGTACACGTCTGCGGTTGTTTCCAGATAACTCATCAAGCGAAAAATAAACAGGGCAAAAATAGCAACTTAGCCGCAAACGGCAAGGTAAGCGGCTGGTTTTGGTTTCGTGGACGAGCCTCAGTACCTTGGCAAAAAATAAGCCATTTGTTATGCGCCCCTATCTCCTACCCGCCTTACTGTGGTTGACGACTACAATCACGCTGGCCCAGAAAATTCATGCTCACAATGACTACGAAAAACCCCGGCCCTTTGTGAATGCCTACGAACAACGGGCCGATTACATCGAAGCCGACGTGTGGCTCCAGAATGGGAAACTGGTTGTGTCCCACAACAAACCCAAAGACAATGCCCCCACGCTCGATTCTTTATACATCAACCCCATTGTGGCCCTGTTCGAGCAGAACAATAACAAACCCAGCCCCGACCGGGACTATACCTTTAGTCTGGTAATCGATATCAAGGCTAATTCGGCCGAGGTTTTGCCCATCTTGCTGGCCACATTATCCAAACACCTGACTTATTTTAACCGGGGTGCCAATGCGCAGGCCGTACAGGTAATTATTAGCGGTGAGCGTCCGAAAATTACAGCTTTTCTCGATTATCCATTGCTCCAGTTCGATGGCCGCCCCAGCGAAGTGTACGATGAGGAAACACTGCGGAAAATAGCCCTCATTAGCGACAACTTCAGGTCCTACTCCCAATGGGACGGCAACGACGACATCCCGAAAGACGATAAGGACAAACTAAAACGGGTGATAAAACGCGCCCACAGCGACAGCAAACCCTTCCGTTTCTGGGCCATCCCCGACACACCCAATGCCTGGAAACAACTAAAAAAGGCAGGAGTCGATATTATCAATACGGATAAAGTGGCGGAAGCTTCGAAGGAACTTCGGTAAAAGCGGAGGTTGAATTGGTTTTATCAATTTAGAAGGGTAGTGACAATACAGAAAGTATGGCTCGAATAAGTAATCACGCAAATTTAGGTTGCACTCTTTTTGTCATTCCGACCGGTCCGCCGGTGCGGCAGGAGAAATCTCCAGTTGTCAAGATGAAGTTTGAATCTGCGCGATTAATTAGCTTAAATAAATTCAATTTTTCGTACTTCGGTAAGTCCTGAACATTAGTAATTTTCACTAAAATCGAACCAATCCAACTAACAAACAGCATGATCAAGTTAACGGTACTTTACGGACATCCGAGTGACCCAACAGTTTTCGAGAATTATTACGCCGATACGCATGTACCGCTGGTAGGAAAAATGAAAGGTGTTGAAAAAGCTGAACTTACCAAGTTTCTCGACTCCCCAGACGGCGAAAAGGCTGCATACTATCGAATGGCCGAATTGTGGTTTGCTGATGCAGAAGCCCTCCAGACAACTATGGGTTCACCAGAAGGACAAGTCACAGTAGACGACATTGCTAATTTTGCCACCGGGGGCGTAACCATTCTGACGGGAACAGTTGGATAGACTTGAAGCTTACCTACCAGCCATCATTAAACTTCATTCATGGTTACGACTCTGTATCTGACGATGTAATTTGGGGGATTGTCATTAGACACCTTCCAATCCTGCAAATTGAAGTCGAAATGTTGTTGGACGAGTAAACATGCTCAACTTTAGTTCTTGCCAGCTTNCCCCGCCCCGGCCCATGCCGGGGTTTTTCTTTTCAGGGATTCCCGCCAATCAGTAAACAGGGGCTGCATTTGGCTTATTACCCTAAATCGCATTGACCGACTACTGAAATGGATATTCCTCAGTTCAAAAAAGCCCCCCTCATTTACGACGCTATCATCGTCGGCTCCGGTGCCGGGGGCGGCATGGCAGCCTATACATTGGCCAAAGCCGGTGCCAAAGTAATGCTGCTCGAAGCGGGTGGCTATTACGACCCGGCCGACCCAAAATACATCACCCAGTTGAAATGGCCCTATGAATCGCCCCGTCGGGGGGCGTCCACACAGTTTCGCTCCAATGGGGATTTTGATGCGGCCTGGGGTGGCTGGGATATCGAGGGCGAACCCTATTCCTCCAAAGAGGGGGGTGAGTTTCACTGGTTCCGGTCCCGGATGCTCGGCGGGCGTACCAACCACTGGGGACGTATCTCTCTCCGGTTTGGCCCCGACGATTTTCGGCGGCACAGCATGACCGGCGTGGGTGTAGACTGGCCCATCGGCTACGACGACATTAAACCCTTCTACGACCGGGTCGATAAATTGATTGGCGTATTTGGTTCCGTCGAGAATTTCCCGAACGAACCCGACGGTATTTTTCTGCCCCCGCCCAAACCGCGCCTGCACGAACTGATGATTCGGAAAGGTGCCCGGAGCATCGGCATTCCCGTTCTTCCATCGCGGTTGAGTATCCTGACCAAACCTATCAACAGCGAGCGGGGTTCCTGTTTTTACTGCCACCAGTGCGGCCGGGGTTGTCAGGCCTACGCTGATTTCTCCTCCTCATCGGTACTATGTATTCCTGCCGTAAAAACCGGCAATGTAACCCTGGTAAATGGGGCAATGGTCCGCGAAGTGCTGACCGACCCACAAACCGGATTGGCCACGGGTGTGAGTTACATTAACAAGGCCAATATGGAAGAGATAACCGTTCGGGCCAAAACCGTGATGCTGGGAGCCAGCACCTGCGAAACCGCCCGGATTCTGCTCAATTCCAAATCGAGCCGCTTCCCCAATGGGCTGGCAAACAGCAGTGGCGTAGTCGGTAAATACCTCAACGACTCCACCGGTGCCAGCCGGTCGGCGTTTATACCCGCCCTGATGGACCGCAAACGGTACAACGAAGATGGCGTGGGCGGCATGCACGTATTCACGCCCTGGTGGCTGGATAACAAAAAACTGGATTTCCCACGGGGGTATCACATCGAGTACGGGGGTGGTATGGGCATGCCCGGCTATGGTTTTGGCAGTGGCATTGAATCCATGAACGGCACCATTCCCGGTCGGGATGGCCAGATGAAACCCGGTGGTGGCTACGGAGCCAGCCTGAAAGATGACTACCGGCGGTTCTACGGAGCCTACATTGGCATGGCGGGTCGGGGTGAGCCGGTCCCTCTCGAAAGCAATTACTGCGAAATTGACCCCAATAAGGTTGATAAGTTCGGTATCCCAACGCTTCGTTTTCACTACAAATGGTCGGACTATGAGGTGAAGCAGGCCAAGCATATGCAGGACACGTTCGAGGAAATTATTCATGCGATGGGCGGTATTGCTCTCGGGCCTAAACCCGGCCCTAACACGGCACACGGCTACGGCCTGGCGGCCCCCGGCCGGATTATTCACGAAGTGGGTACGGTTCGGATGGGAAATGACCCCCAAACATCGGCCCTGAATAAGTACCAGCAGGCGCACGACGTAAAAAACCTGTTTGTCGTTGATGCAGCCGCTTTCCCGTCGCAGGGGGATAAAAACGTTACCTGGACCATTCTGGCCGGTTCCATGCGCACGAGTGAGTATTTAATTGACCAGGTCAAGAAAAAGAATATATGAACTAATACTTGAACAGGCGGCATTCTCGGAACTACCAACGGGAACGGGGTAGCCGATTGCTTATATTGCCGGGTATCTAACAAACGATGAGAACACTTTATGAAACGTGAAATTGCAGAAAACCCCCTGAAAGGGTTGGCCCTGGCCGTGGGCGCGGGTATGCTGGCCGGCCTTGCCGGAACAGTAGCCATCACGGTCTCGCAACTGATTGAGATGAAACTGACGGATCGGGCACCCAGTACAACCCCCGTGAAAGCAGTATCCAAGGTGCTCGACATCAAGCCAACCAATAAAACCAACCGGGAGAAGGTGACGCAGGAAATTCACTGGACCTACGGAACCGTGTGGGGCATACCCCGGGGCATCATGTCCATGGTTGGCTTACAGGGATGGCCCGCTACCCTGCTTCATTTTACCACGATTATGGGGACTGCCCTCACCCTATTACCCAAACTGAATGTGGTGCCGCCCGTTACGGAACAGGAGCCGAAAGCCATTGCTATTGATGCCTTGCACCATGCCGTTTACGCTCTGGCGGCCGGTTTGGCCTACGACGCCATTGATGAACTGGATTGAGTTTTTGTCCATCTTAATCAGCAGATAGTGCCTATTCAGATTTATTCTCTAGCACTTGATAATCAGTTAGTAAAAAAACAGAATAGCTGATGGGTTACCTTTCTACTTGTCCTACATTAATGGTAAACAAACCGTTTTAATTCAGTACAACCATGAAAAAATCAGCATTCTTCTTTCTATCAGTAATGGCACTGGCTACTGCCTGTTCGAGCACGAAAACCGAGTCTACAGCGTCATCAGTTACTGCCACTGATACGGCTGCGATGATGAGCGACTCTACCACCATGATGAGTGACTCTACGACCATGATGAGTGATACCACCATGAAGAGTGATACCACCATGAAGGACACCATCAAGTAAGCGCCCTTTCAAACTAACCTGTTAACACAAAAAAGACCCTCAGCAATGAGGGTCTTTTTTGTTGCTTGTCATTACTGACCTATTTCTCATAAACCCACTAAAAATAACGGACGGAAGACCGCTGATTTTGCTTGACGGGTGCTTTCTGTGTTTTGGAAGACCAGTTCTTACGCAGACCAATATAGCCTCCGGTTGAATTGGGTAAAAAAGCGCCCTGGTCGGTCGCTACGGTAGCGGTTAAATGCATGGTACCTAGCAAGGGCAGGGTCAACGGGGCTGCTACTTTGAATAACCCCGAAAACTGCTGGGGAAATCCTGGTAGTGGAGCGTTGTAGGTTCCCAGGTTTTGACTGTACGATAGTTTAAGTAGCCACATCACCTTCTCTCCTACCCGGCCGTTTAACCCGGCGTGTACCATTGATACCCGATTATTAATAATGGGGCCATACGGTATGGCAGGGGTTATGTCGCCTTCGGGCGTGAGAAAAGGGGTGCCAATGGTGTGAGCGCGGGTTGTCCAGCTATCAATGTATTGTGCATTATTGAAGTAATCAACTTTGCCCCGGCGTTGGGGGTCTTCAATAACGAATTCATTTCCGCCCTGGTCGACCGTATACAGGAACTCGACAAGTGCCCGGTCTACCGAAATATAACTGTCCCCCCTCGACTTCCGGCGAATACTAAGGCCATTGAGGCCATCGGCAATGGTGGTCAGGTACCAGATGGCTCCCGTATCAAAAGGATTCTGGCGATAGACAAAAATGGTGTAGTCACCAACATCCAATTCGGCTCCTAAATCAAGCGAACCCAGGTGGTTACCAATCCGGTTCGTTTCATCGAACGAGGTGACATTGCCATCCACGGCGGCATTGGGGTACGGTAAAGCCGTTATCGCATACAAATAAGCCTTGAAGCTGGACGGTAACTGTCCATCGTTCGACACGCCGGGTGCTATGAAGGGAGAGTACCCATTCCAGGTAACCTGATGATTGATACCACCATATACACGAATAGGCCCCGACGGTCGGCCAATTCGAATGTACAACGTTGACTGCTGCATCAGTGCATTGGAAACTTTCCGGTTTACATTTTCAAACCAGGCGTTGGCAAACGTTGCGTTGATGCTAATGGCCCCATTTGTGAAAGGAAGAGGAACATACCCCCGGGTCCCTAGCTGAATGGTGGGCAGCGGGAGCGCATTTCCCGACATGGCATAGGCACCCGACGTTAGCAACGTATCTACCAAACCCACAATGGTTTTTCGGCGACCGGCATAAACTTCCAGCTGGCGCCACCGTGCCTTGATGTACGCTTCGGGCACGTATACCTGCTGATTGGCAGGTATGGGACCCACGTTTCCAACCACCTCAACCCCGTATCCCCAATCAACCCGCCGGTTTTGCTCTGGCCGATAGTCGGAGGAAACACCCGCCCGAACCGTTGCAAATGAGTTAGCCAGGGGCACTACTCCATATTGGTTGGCCCGTTGCCAGAAGGGTACACCTCTTCCGGATTTTCCTAATGCACCAACTTCTACGAAAGCCTGCGTAGTTCTTTCCGACGAATCCGCTTGCCCGGCCGCTCTCTGGTATGGAATAAGTAGTGCTACAATAAGTAACGGATAAGGGATAAAGCGCATTAGCAATAGAGTAAGCAGGATAACCAGTCAGTTGACGAGGTGAGTTGATTGTAGAACGATTATAAAGGTAAGTACTTGTTAACGAGTCAGCTTTTCAGCCGCTTTTTCATCGACCAGCCACACCAGTTCCCCTGTTTCCGGCTTGATTTGCTGAGAGGGATAGGTGTCCGGATTATAGGCTCCTTCCAGTACTTCTTTCAGCGGATCGGCCTTTTTAGGCCCTGCTACCAGAAACAGGATGCAGGATGCCCGATTCACGATGGGTGCCGTCAGGGTCAGCCGAAACATAGTTTGCTGCGTTAAAAAATAAGCTTTTGTCCAGGCCTTTTTTTCGTGAACCACGTCAGTGCCGGGAAACAAAGACAGGGTATGCCCATCATCCCCCATACCGAGCAGCACCAGATCGAACGTGGGGCTGGGCGACGCGTCGTCTGTTTCGCCAAAGTACGTATGCAAGACCCGGTCATAGTCGGCGGCAGCAGCGTCGGGTTCCAGGTCGGTACGCCAGATGTGAATCTGATCTTCGGGTGTATACACATGTCCAAGCAGCGTATCGTAGGCCATGCCGGCATTACTCTGCTCATCGTCGATGGGTACGTACCGCTCATCACCCCAGAATATGTGCAGCTGCGCCCACGGAATCTGCTCTACAAAGGGCGGTTTAGCCAGTAGTTCGTGTAGGGCTTTGGGCGTACTTCCCCCCGATAGCGCAATTGTAAACCGATCCTGCGTTTTAAGCACCTCGTTGATGCGCTTCGCAATAAAACTGGCCGCTTCTTTAGCCAGTTCGGCCGGATTTTTCTTGATAATCAGTTGCATGGACGTTTCTTACACAAAATCCTCACGCATGGGCGTGAATAAATCAACCAGCTCACCTGCTTCCACACACACGGCCCCGTGCCGTACGTTAGGCGGTATATAATACGCATCACCCTGCCGTACGGTACGGGTCTCGTCGGCAATGGTAATAGCAAAAGCCCCACTCGCTACGTAACTCATCTGCGTATGCACATGGCTGTGAGCAGCCCCGATACCACCCGTTTCAAAGCGGACTTTTACCATCATCAGGTTGGCGTCATAGGTCATCATCTTACGCTGCACCCCGTCGGCTACCGTTTCCCACGGCAGGCTTTCGTCATCTACAAAAAGAACACCCAGTTGAGTTGTCGTCATGCGTTTAGGTATATAGCTTGAGGTGTATGGTGTTTGGTATACGGCTGGCCGACGCGTTAGCTACGTATACGTCAGCCACCATAAACTGTAAAGCTTTATTCTGCCGTCCAGTCAAATCCATCTTTTTCGACCAGTTGCCGGGCGGCATCCGGTCCCCACGAGCCAGGGGTATAATTCGGAAAATCAGGCGTTTTACTTTCCCATTCGTCCAGAATCGGCGTTACCACTTTCCAGGCGGCTTCAACCTGATCGGCCCGCATAAACAGCGTGGCATCGCCCGTCATCACGTCGAGCAGTAGGGTTTCGTAGGCTTCCGGCTCCTGACCGTCGTAGGTATCTTTATAGCTAAATACCATTTCGACCGGATCGATGGCCAGTGTTTGGCCGGGCCGCTTTACCTGAAACCGAAGACGGATATCCAGATCGGGTTGAATATCGATAGTGAGCCGGTTGGACTGCCAGTTTTTAGTGGCTTCGTTCGGAAACGCGTAGGATGGGGCGGTTTTAAATTGAATCGTGATAACGGTAGCCTTCCTGGGCAGCGCTTTACCCGTGCGGAGATAGAACGGCACATCTTCCCACCGCCAGTTGTCGACGTATAGTTTGACGGCTGCAAACGTCTCGGTGGCTGAATCCGGTTTAACGCCTTCCTCCTCCCGATACCCTACAATTTCTTTCTCCTCTTTTTTGCCAGCCGATTTCTTACCCGGTCGGTCCGCCGGTGCGGTGGATTCGCCCGGACCATACTGCCCCCGAACGGCAACATCCTTCACCTCATCGGGCTGAATCCGGCGGATAGCGTTCAGCACGTCGACTTTTTTGTTCCGTACTTCGTTGGCCTCGAACGAAATAGGGGCCTCGGTTGCTACCATACACAGCATCTGGAGCAGGTGATTCTGGATCATGTCGCGCAAGGCACCTGAGCCTTCATAATACCCTCCCCGTCCTTCCAGTCCCACCGTTTCGGCCGCCGTAATCTGTACGTACTCCACGTAGCGACGGTTCCAGATTGGCTCAAAGAGGGAGTTAGCAAAGCGAAGGGCCAGAATATTCTGCACTGTTTCTTTACCCAGGTAGTGGTCTATCCGGTAAATCTGCTCTTCGGCGAAAAGGCCGCCCAACAAGGTATTTAGCTCTTGAGCCGTTTTCAGGTTATGCCCAAAGGGTTTCTCAACGACAATCCTGACCCGTGATTTGTCGCCACAGAGCGAGAGCTTGCCAAGGTTCATGGCAATATCGGGCACCAGTTGCGGGGCCACTGCGAGATAAAACACCACATTGGCCGCTACACCCCATTCCTTTTCCCGGGCGGCAACAAAGTCAGCCAATTTCGTATAAGCTTTATCATCACCGGCATCCATCGGCAGGTACGAAATAGCCGGTGAAAACGACTTCCAATCCTTATCCCCATCGTTTTTTCGCCTTGAAAACGACGCTATCCCCTCCTCCAGACGCTCCCGAAACGATTCGTCGGAGTACGGTGTCCGGCCTAATCCAACAACGGCAAATTGATCGGACAGGTACTTGTCAAGGTACAGATTATACAGCGCAGGGGTTAGTTTACGAAGGTTCAGGTCACCGCTGCCGCCGAAAATAAACAAAACGGTAGCAACGGGTTTCTGATTGGTAGCTGGTATCATAAGTTGGTTGTATTGGGAGGGTGCAAATTACCGTCCGTCTGTTTTCCGAACAAGTTTAGTCCCATAAGGTTTCATCTTGGCCCCCGATTCCACTACTTTTGGGCGTTGTTCTTACTTTGTTTAAATACATGAAAATAGCTATTGGTTCCGACCACGCAGGTTTCCACTACAAGGAAGCCATCAGGCAATTTCTGACCAGTCTCGGGCACGAGGTCATTGATAAAGGTACCTATGCCGAAACGCCATCCGTCGATTATCCCCTCTTTATCCGGCCCGTGGCCGAAGCCGTAGCTGCCGGCATCGTGGACCGGGGTGTGGTGCTGGGCGGTTCAGGCAATGGAGAGGCCATAGCCGCTAACCGGGTAAAGGGTGTTCGCTGCGGGCTGTGCTGGAATGAAGAATCGGCCCGTTTATGTCGCCAGCATAATGATGCCAACGTCATCTCCCTCGGCGAACGGATGATGGACGAAGAAACCGCCCTGAAACTAGTTAAAATCTGGCTCGACACGCCGTTTGAGGGTGGCCGTCACCTGGCTCGTATTCAGGAATTAGATAGATAGTCAGTTGATTAGTTGGTTGATCGGTTGATTAGTGGCTGATGTAAAAATAATACTCGCGTCAGCCATTAATTAACTAATCACCCCACCAACTAATCAACTGACCAAGCCCATGAACAAACGCACCCGACAAGTTAGCTACTTCCTGTTCAGTCAGTATTTTTCTGACGGACTGCGAACGACGCTTTCTGTTTTGTTACCCTCGCTGGTATGGGCGCAGTTCGGGCAGCTACAAACGGGGCTTGCCATGTCGCTGGGGGCGTTGAACGTTAGTTTGAGCGATGCCCCCGGCCCGGTTATGCACCGCCGGAATGCCATGGTTGCTACAGCCCTGATTGGGTTTGTGGTTACGTTCATCACGGGTTTTGCCCGCATGAACCCCTATTTTCTGGCGGTAGAGATTCTGCTGTTCAGCTTTTTTTTCTCGATGTTCGCCATCTGGGGAAACCGGGCTGCTTCGGTAGGTACGGCGGCTTTGCTCATCATGATTCTAATGCTCGACCGCCCACTTAACCCGGAGGGGGTAATTGAGGAAAGTTTGCTCGTGCTGGCTGGCAGCGTGTGGTACACCGTCATTAGCTTGCTCGTATCGCAGCTACGGCCTTACCTGCTGGCAAAGCAGGCGTTGGGGAAGTGCATCCATGAAATTGCCAAACTCATGGTTATCAAGGCTGATTTTTATTCCACTGCTACCCAACTGGATGACGATTACCGGCGATTTATTGCCCAGCAGGTGGTTGTGAGTGAACATCAGGATGCCGCGCGCGAAGTATTGTTCAAAAGCAGGCGTATCGTGGCCGAATCGACCCAGACCGGCCGGTTGCTCTTACTGACATTTACCGATGTAATTGACCTGTATGAGCAGATTATTGCCATGTACTACGACTACTCGGACCTGCGCGACCGCTTTGGCAAAACCGGCGTACTGGAGAAGATTACCCACCTCATCAGGCAGCTATCCTCCGAACTCGATCACATTGGTCTGGCCGTTCAGTCACCCATTCCGCTTAGCCAACCCCGGCCCCTCGACCCGTTGCTCCAGTCGTTGAAACAGGACATCGACGCCCTGAGCGATCAGGAAGGAAGTACGCTGGTGCTTAAAAAAGTACTGGTCAGCCTTCGTACCGTCCGGCAACGAATCACTACGATTCAGGGAAACCTGTCGGGAACTAACATTGATCCCCAATCCGACCGCGACCCCGAATACGGGCGGTTTGTATCGCATCAGGTCATTACGGCTGCTTCGTTTCGCGACAGTCTGACGCCAGATTCATCTGCCTTCCGGCATTCGGCCCGCGTGGCCATCGCCATGCTGCTGGGCTTCATCCTGACCAAGCTCCTCCCCTACGGCCACCATAGCTACTGGGTTCTGCTCACGATTTCGGTTATTCTGAAACCGGCGTTCAGCCTGACCAAACAGCGAAATATCGAGCGTATTGGCGGCACGCTGATTGGCGGTATCATTGGCGTGCTGATTCTCACCTTCATCCCCAACAAAACGGCTCAGTTTGGTTTTATGACCCTGCTCATGCTGGGCACCTACAGCGCACAGCGCGTCAACTACCAGGTAATGGTTATCTGCCTGACTCCGTTTGTGCTGATTTTATTTAGTTTTCTGGGTGTCAATTACCTGGGTGCTGCGGAAGAACGGTTCCTGGATACGCTTATCGGCGGTGGCATTGCGCTGGTAGCTGGTTACGCCTTTTTTCCCAAGTGGGAGTCAGAACAGCTACTAAGCCCCATGCAGGCGGTGCTGAGAGCCAATGTCCGTTACGCTCAGTTACTACTTGATAGTTTGTTGGGGAAAGGCATTGGCCTGGTCGACTACAAACTGGCCCGGAAAGAGGTTTTCGTCACATCGGCTAACCTGGGCGCTACCTTCGACCGGATGGTTTCGGAGCCAAAAAATAAACAGCGTAATGAGAAACTCATCTACCAGTTTGTGGTATTGAACTACGTGCTGTCAGCCAACATAGCCACGATTATGTCGGCCCGGCTGTCTGGTGAGCCGGTTTATTATCCGGCTTCCTACCTGAAACCCGCTAAAAGGGCGTTGTTCATACTAACAGAAAGTCTGCAAAAGCTGAACAAATCGACCGAAAAAGTTGAACTGGATTCCGGGATGCAGGAAGCCTATCGTCCGGCGTCAGTTACGGAAGATACTTCTCTACTGGAACATCTCCAGTTTATTCAGCAAATCAGTGGTGATATTATCAAACTGGTTGAACAGATAGACTAGCGAGCATCCTTCCAACGCGCTGCCAGTATCCGGTCAATTTCGCAATTACTCCCTTTCCAATTTGCTTATAGTTCTTTATTTTCAGCCTTTTATACCCATTCATCTCGTCAAATGAATTATTTCTCCCCACTTATTCTGCTGGCTTGCCTGGTCGGTACTTACGCTGGACTGGCTCAGGCTCCTACCATCGACCAGTCCATTGCCATGAAGAGCGTATCAAACCCGCAGCTTTCGCCCAACGGCCGGTGGGTAGCCTACACGCTTACCAGAGCGAATTGGGACGATAATGCCTACGATACCGATATCTGGATAGCCAATACGGCAACCGGCGATAAATTTCAGCTGACGCATTCCAAGAAATCGAACAGTAGTCCGGCCTGGTCGCCCGATGGAAAATGGCTGGCGTTTCTGTCTACCCGTGATGAGAAGGCGCAACTCTACGTAATTAGTCCAACGGGCGGAGAAGCCCGGCCCGTGTCGAAATTTGAGACGGGTGTAACGGCCTTCAAATGGTCGCCAACGGGGAAGCAACTCATTTTTTCAGCGACCGTACCCGATATTAAAACCGACAAGGAGCGTAAGGAGAAATACAGTGATTACGAAGTCGTTCGGGACGATTACAAAATGGTTCACCTGTACCTGCTCGATAGCCTGGATAAGGAGAAACCTGCCGTAGCCAAAGCCTTAACCAAAGGTATCGGGTTTTCGGTAGGCAGTTTTGTGGTATCGCCAGATGGGAAGAAAATCGCCTTCGATGCGTCGAAAAACCCGGACATCATCAACGGTCATACATCGGACCTCTACGTACTGACGCTGGGCGATACGATAACCCGCAAGATTGTTTCGCTGAAAGGGCCGGACCAGAACCCGGTCTGGTCGCCGGATGGGCAGCAAATTGCCTTCACGACCGCCAACGAAAATGAGTTTTATTTTTATAGCAACCGGCTCATTGCCACCATACCGGCCACTGGCGGAACGCCCAAAACACTGACCAATACGTTCGATGAAAACGCGAGTTTGCTGGAGTGGACAGTAAGCGGAATTTTGTTCAGCGGGTATCAGAAAACGGCGGCCCATTTGTTCAGCATTGACCCGGCTTCCCTCAAAATAGACCGGCTCACCAAACCCGACAAGCTGATTGCTACACAGTTCTCTTTCAGTAAAGATGGCCGACAGATGGCCTTTGTGGGGGCCATGCCGAACCAGTACCCGGAGATTCAGACATCGATCGTATCTGCTTTTGCACCCCGAGTACTGACGGATATGGGTACCCAGCTTGCTTCGTACAAAACGGCCACCCGTGAGGTAGTGAGTTGGAAATCGGTTGATGGGAACGACATTGAAGGTATTTTAATCAAGCCTGCCAACTACGACCCGGCCCGTAAATACCCGTTGCTGGTTGTGATACACGGTGGTCCTACGGGTATCGACTTACCATCCGTGACAGCTGACCGGTACTACCCCGTCGAGCAGTTTGCCGCCAAAGGGGCACTGGTGCTGCGACCAAATTATCGGGGGTCAGCGGGTTATGGCAGCAAATTCCGGGCGTTGAATGTCAAAAACCTGGGCCTGGGTGACTATGATGATGTTATTTCGGGGGTCGATTACCTGATTGGTAAAGGCATGGTCGATAAAGACAAAGTGGGGGCAATGGGCTGGAGTCAGGGAGGATACATATCGGCCTTTATCACGACTTACAGTGATCGGTTCAAAGCGACATCGGTAGGAGCCGGCATATCGAACTGGGCTACTTATTATCAGAATACCGATATTACGCCGTTCACCCGGCAATACCTTCAGGGTACCCCCTGGGACAATGCCGATGTGTACCAAAAGACTTCCCCTATCAGCTATATCAACCGGGCAAAAACGCCCACGCTTATTCAGCACGGTGAATTGGACAAACGGGTACCCATTGCCAACGCCTATGAATTGCGGTTAGCCCTGGAAGATAAGGGTGTGCCCGTAAAAATGGTGGTATATAAAGGGTTTGGCCACGGTATTACCAAGCCAAAGTCTATGCGGCAGGTGATGGAGGAAAATTACCGGTGGTTCAGCAAATACATCTGGGGTGAATCCCTATAAAACCCATCTTACTTCCGGGTTCAGCAAGCCAATAACGTCATTTAACACAAAGCCCCGGCATTTGGGCTGTCGGGGCATTTGCAGGCATGTATGAAAGTAAAACCCCGAATAGCCTCTTTTTGTTGCCTAAATGAAAAACTGATTGATTATTTTTCAGTTTAATTCGCAAAAATAAATCCGTTATCACTTATCGCGTTTTCGCCAACATCCAATGCCTTTTTTAGTCCTTGACCTTGAAATGACCGGCCCGGAGCCGGACTACAATGAAATTATCCAAGTGGGTGCCGTACTCTTCGACGATAACTGGATCGAAAAGGGGCAATACCTCACCAATGTATACCCGGAGAATAAGGAAGCATTCTCCTCATCGTCCGAAAAAATCCACAACCTGTCCCTGGCCGAACTGGAGGATGCACCCATGATTTATGATGTATTGCCCGAACTGGAAGAATGGATTTGCACGGAACTCGGTCTGCGCGTTCCGAAAGGGCAGCTGGATCGAACACCATTCCTGCGCGATGTCATCATCTGCGGGCAGAGCGTTATCAACGATATCAATTTCCTGAAAGAAGCGTACCGGTACGAGAAGTTAAAATGGCCCTACTCCCGCGTCCTGCTCGATTTGCACACGCTGGGGTACTTTAGCTTCCGGGTACTAAAAGCCAACGGTCAGAAAGTTCCGGATCGGTTGAGCCTGACCGCCATTGCCAGCTACTTCGGTTTTGCCCGCGAAGACGGGTTTCATAACGCACTGGAAGATGCGGTGTTGACCGCTAAATGCCTGAAAGAGGTGTTTGCCCTGAGTGAACGGCTAAAAATACCAGCCTAGCCGTTTTCTGCTACGAGATGATAAAAGGACGGGGGCTAAAGCACAGGACAAAAATCAGCAGGGCAAGCCAGCCCAGTACCTGCCGTTTTAGATCGAGTGGCTCCTCCAGTTCCGTTTCCGGGTGGTAAATACCCAAAAAACGGCCTAATACGAAAACGAAAACCAGAAAGCCGGAATAGCCCTCCAGGTCGGGATTGACCCAGGACACCACCAGTTGGGTAGCCACTACGCTGAGGGTAACCAGTAGCGATGTCATCCGATTTTTGCTGATACGCGCGAAAGCCAGGTACAGAAAGCCAACATAAAGAGCAAAATCGCCTAGTTCGGAGAAAAACTCCTCGTTAGTCGGCACCGCAAAATCGGCCGGTTTATAGATGCCCAAGCCAGCGAAAAAAGCAAAAGCCGTGAACAACGCGGGAGCCACTACCTGAAACCGTTTACGGCCAATGAGGGCATAAAGTATATGCCCCCCATCGAGTTGACCAATGGGAATCAGGTTAAGCGACGTAAAAAACAGCGACAGGTATCCCGCCAGCACAAACGGGTAGTGGGTCATCTCATACGGGTGGGGCAACCGGGCGGGATCGGCCACGTAGGTTTTAAAGAAGCTGAACAAAAAATTATCGCCCAGCGCTACGGCGCCCCCCGCGGGCATTTTCTGATACGCATACTTCCCGTATTCCAGCCCCCATTTCTGGTACTCCGGATGAATGGTAAAAATATACTCCGGCGGGGGCAGGTGCGAGAAAGCGTACCACAGCACAACCAGTGCCAGCACAAACCCGGCCAATGGTCCGGCAATGCCAATATCGAAGTATTTTCGGCGGCTGTTGATGTAATCCTTGATGCGGATGAAAGCCCCCAGCGTACCGATGCTTTGCCCGATGCCAAACCAGATAGGAATGTAATATGGGAGGGTTACCCGGACCCGATTGGCTTTCGCCGTAAAATAGTGGCCAAACTCATGAACAGTCAGGATGGCCAGAAATGGCACCGAAAACTGAAACCCCGCCAAGAACTCGGTCCAGCCGAGCGGCTGCGACCCTTCAAACGGAATAAAAATCCGTCCGTACATCCACTCCGCCCCCGCCAGCGTGGTGGTGACAAGGGTAACTAAAAAAAGACCTCCGTGCAGGAGGTACGATTTAACGCGTTGATTCATAGACGACTTATGAATAATGAACTGCAAAGGATGGATGGGAGTAGCATCCCATCATCAACAATTCTCTATTCATCATTAATAATCCTTCAGGTAGTCGAGAATTGTCATGGGTGGCTGAACGTGTACAGCCTGAATACCTAACCCGGCAGCCGCCTGTATGTTTGCCGCATTATCGTCAAAAAAGGCCGTCTCTTCGGCTACCAGACCTGCCTCGGTCAGCACGTGCTCATAAATGGCGGACGATGGTTTGGCCATGCGAACGTCGTACGAATAGAATACCCGCTCGAACAGGTCTTCCAGTGTTGGCTGGTTCAGATTGACCAGCAACTGGTTTACCTGCCGGATATGAATTGGACTGGTATTACTCAGTAAAAACAGCCGGTAGTTTGGCGCAAGCTCTTTGATACGCTCAACCCGTTCGACGGGTAAATCGAGCAGTACACTATTCCAGGCCGTGTCGATTACCTCATCCGCCCACTTTTCGTTACCAAGTAACTGACGAACATGCAACCGGAATGCTTCATCGTCGACCAAACCCGTTTCGTACCGATTCCAGATATCGTACTGTTTCCAGATGGCCCGCACCTCGGCTTCGGGCATATTGGCAAGCATCGCAAAATTCCGAACGGGGGCGGTCAGATCAATGGGAATGATAACATCCCCAAGGTCGAAAATAAGGTTTTTCAGCGTTGATTTGTCAGGCATAACGGGTAGTAACGGGTTCGTTTCGGGACGGGTACGAACCGGAAGCCAAAGATAAGGTTAGATTTGCAGACAAACGGCGAAGCAATATGGCAAAGTTGACAGTAAAGAACGTCGGCCCAATTCGGGAGGCTGAGGTAGAGGTCAAAAAGCACACGGTGTTTATCGGCCCGCAAGGTTCCGGTAAAAGCACGCTGGCTAAGTTGATTGCGATTGGGGGAGATACTCAATTATTCCCAGGTGCAATTACAGAAATATTTTTGGAAAAGTACGGAATCAGCACTTATATTTCTACCGACACTAAAGTTGACTACCTTGATGATTTATATAGTATTTCCTTTGAAAATAATAAGGAATTTATTGCCCCTAAAGTAAATGATAGAATAGAATCAATGTATGAGGTATTAGCAAGAAGATACATTGACTCTAGTAACGATTTATCAAATAGATGGATAAAAAAATTATCTGGTGTTGAAGCTCAGGATGTTTTAAAAAACTTTGATGAAAGTAAATCAGCCTTTCTAATTCTATTAGAAAACTTACTTACTCATCCTTCTATATATATACCGGCAGAACGTACAATAATCTCGCTCCTTTCTTATCATATTTGGGGTATTGTATCTTCTGGGGCTGACTTACCTGACATAGTTACTCAGTTCGGCTCATCCTTCGAATTTGCTCGTAATTACATAAAGAGACTGGAAATTCCGTATTTAGACATTCTTTATTCTCTTGAAGCGGGTTCAGATATGGTTTACAGTGATAAATCTGGTCATGTAATTTTATCAAAAAGTGCTAGCGGCTACCAATCTATCATCCCTTTATTGCTTGTGGTAGAACACCAACGCCGTCAATCCCAGCGTCATTTTATCATCGAAGAGCCAGAACTTAATCTCTTTCCAACTGCACAGAAAGATCTTATTTATAACCTGATGGGTGGGCTTGATCCAACTATTGACTACAAAGAAGCGGAGTGGGTTATCACGACGCACAGCCCCTATGTGCTCACGTCTTTTAACACGCTCATACTCGCGCATAAAGTAGCGCAAAAGAGCGACGAGTTGCGGGCCGAAGTGGAGAAAATCATTCCGTCCCGGTGCTGGATTAATCCCGATGAGTTTGCCGCCTATTATGTCGATAAGGGTACAGTACGGAGTATAATGGGTGAAAAAACTGGCCTTATTGCCGATAGTGAATTAGATAATGTGTCGGAGGATTTTGCCGGTGAGCAGGATCAATTATTGAACTTGTACAGGAGCGTCCCCAGTGCGTAACCTGATCGAACGAACATTTCCGGAAACAGTCCAGAAGACTTGTCTGCAAACGAGCGTAGAAACTGAGTTTTTTGTATTCGATACCGAAGCTAAACAGTGCGCTATTCAAACCGACCCGTACGGTTTAAAGCACTTCACCGTTGAAAACCCGACCGGGCGTAGTATTCATTTTCTGGCGATTGACCATTGTCTGTTTACTGACCGGGACAAGACCCGCTGTGATTGCGCCGTTTTTGATGAGAAGACCTTTTGCTTTATTGAAATAAAGGAAACAGAAACTGCCGCCCGTCGATCTGTGCATTATCAGAAAGCAAAAGACCAATTAAAAGCAACCATTCAGTATTTTCAGGAACGAATGACATTTACCACGAAACGGATTGAAGCCTACGCCTGCGTTGGACGAACCGCTGTGCGACCTGCCCGACAAACTACTGACCTGAACGAGCAGGTAGAATTTGCTGATATGGGAGCCATTCTATATCACGGGAATGTTAAACGTTTTGCATAAAAAAGCCGCTAAGTCATACTCAGCGGCTTTTTTGCAATTATCACTGTCTTCACTCCATCACAACGCCCATTTCGCAGAACTTATCGATGCGCTGGTTGATGCGTTCCTGAGGGTCGACGGCGTTGAGCTCCGCCAGCGTGTCCAGAATAACATTTTTGAGAAGGTTGGCCATTTCCTGATGGTCGTTGTGCGCTCCGCCAAGGGGTTCCTCTACAATTTCGTCAATTAATTTATTGGCTTTCATGTCGCGGGCCGTTAGCTTCATGGCTTCGGCGGCCTGCTCCTTAAAATCCCAGCTTCGCCATAGAATAGTGGAGCAATTTTCGGGCGAAATCACGGAATACCAGGTGTTTTCAAGCATCATGACCCGGTCGCCGATGGCTACGCCCAAGGCTCCACCCGATGCGCCTTCGCCAATGATGATGCAAATGACCGGCACCGTCAGCATAAACATTTCTTTCAGGTTGCGGGCGATGGCTTCCCCCTGACCGCGTTCCTCCGCTTCCAGACCCGGATACGCGCCCGGCGTATCAATCATGGTGATGATAGGCTTATTGAATTTCTCGGCCAGCTTCATCAAACGCAGGGCTTTGCGGTATCCTTCGGGGTTAGGCATTCCGAAGTTACGGTACTGCCGCTGCTTGGTGTTGCGGCCTTTTTGTTGCCCGATTATCATGACTGTCTGGCTCGGTTCGCCGGTGCGGCCCAGTTCGCAGAAGCCGCCTACCATAGCCGGGTCATCCCGAACAGTTCGGTCGCCGTGCAATTCGATGAACTGATTGCACATAAGCGAAATGTAGTCGAGCGTATACGGACGATCGGGGTGCCGGGAAAGCTGTACCCGTTGCCAGCGCGTCAGGTTCTGAAAAATCTCCCGGCGCAGCTTGTCGATACTCCGCTCCAGTACGGAAACCGCTTCGCTCACATCGACATTGCTGGTTTGGGCCAGTTTTTTTGTCTCTTCCAGCCGTGCTTCGAGGTCAGCAATCGGTTTCTCAAAATCCAGGTACGTTCTCATTCAATGATGACCGGGTCGCCGGTGCGATGATGACTGATAAATGATGAATTAAGATCCGCAGCCATTTGCAGACATTCATCAGTCATTATTTATAATTCGAATATTTCGCCTTTTTTCGGGATAATCACCTGCGGATACCCTTCTTCGGCCAGGGTTACTTTAAACGACTCCATGCTCTCGTATTCGCCGTGAACGAGAAAGATAGACCGGAGCGTTTCGGGTGACTGCATTTGCACAAAATTAATCAGATCGTTTCGATCACCGTGTCCACTGAACACATCAATTTTCTTTACGTTGGCCAGTACCTGATGTTCTTTCCCTTTGATCGTGAGTGTCGATTGTCCGTTCATAAGACGCCATCCCAGCGTCCCTTCGGCGCAATAGCCGATTATGAGTATTGTAGCGTACGGGTTACTGATATTTTCGGCTACGTGGTACTCAACCCGGCCACCCTGCACCATGCCCGACGATGAGATAATGATACACGGCTCCCCGTAATTGGAGACGGCTTTACTGGCTTTTGAGGATTCCAGAAACTGGAAGTTCTCAAAGTCGAACAGGGATTCGTTTTCCCGGTAGAATTCGCGGGCCTCACCATTCAGCATTTTTACATGCTGCATGTACACCTTGGTGCTCTCGTAACCCATGGGGCTATCCGAAAAAACCTTGATTGGTGGAAAACCGCGTTCGGTGTAGAGCCGATTCAGGGTGTATAGCAGTGCCTGGGTTCGGCCAACGCTAAAGGACGGGATAATGAGTCGCCCCGGAATGTCGATACAGGCCTGCTGAATAATATCAGCCAGCGCATCTTCGGGCGACATCGTATTTTCGTGCAGCCGGTTGCCGTACGTGCTTTCACACACTAGGTAATCGACGGGCGGAACGGGAGAAGGGTCAACCAGAAGCGGGTAGTTTTTACGGCCAATATCGCCCGAAAAACAAATGCTTTTGCGCTCACCATTTTCCGTAACGTTGATCAGAACATGGGCTGCGCCCAGCAGATGACCGGCAGGCAAAAACGTAACGTCTACGTTATCCGCTATTCTAAATTTTCGGTTGAAGGCAATGGGAACCACATTTTCCATTGTTTCCCGCACCTGAAGGTCTAAATACAGATCCTGTTGCATCTGTACCTGACGATCCTTAACGCGCTGTTTTTTGCTTACGTTCAGTTCATTTATCCGCTTTTGATTGAGCGAAGCCGCGTCTTTAAGCAGTACATTCGCTAAGGCAAAGGTAGGCTCGGTACACAAAATCTGTCCTTCGTACCCCTCGCGAAACAGGTTCGGCAGATTGCCCGAGTGGTCCATGTGCGCGTGCGTCAGCAGAACCAGGTTTATACTCGATGCTTCGAAGGGGAACAGGCCGGGGTGCGTAACAACGGGGGCCGCCTGCCCGTTTGAACCAGCCTCTCGTGGCCCAGATCGCTCCATGTCAGAACCACAGTCAATCAGGATGCGGTAATCATCCTCCAACTCCAGCAGATACATACTACCTGTTACTTGCCGGGCTGCCCCCAAAAATGATAATTTCATGCGTACAACTTTAACTAATCAATAGCCTCTATCCGAAGTTTAATGAAAGGAGCGTCATTTCAAGGCAAGCAGGATAGTACACTTTTCGTAAGTTTGCAAAAGTACGAAATACCCTCCGAATCGCCTAACTGTTCCCTAATGCGCTTTTTCCCCCATTTTTACGCGTTCCTGTTCGTCTTCATACTTGCCTGTTCATTCGTTTGCTACACACCAGTTATTGCAATACCTCAACCTGAACCACCGGCCGATTCGGCCGGCGTACAGCATCTTATCAGGGTAGTAGAGGCCTTTCAGGCTGGTCCGGCAGTCCGTTTTGGAACGGTTGCCCTCTCGGTACGGCGGGTGCGCGATGGGCAGGAGTTCGTTGGCTACAACGCCCGCCTGAGTTTACCTTCTGCTTCTACCCTCAAACTTATCACCACCGCCACCGCCCTATCGGTACTGGGGAGTCAGTACACGTATACCACGTCACTCGAATACGATGGTACTATAAAAGACAGCGTGCTAACGGGTAATGTGTATATACGTGGTACCGGCGACCCATCGCTGGGAAGCTGGCGCTTTACTACTTTCGCCGACTTACCCGGGTTACTTTCCAGTTGGTCTACAGCCGTTCGGGCAGCGGGTATACGTCGGATTCAGGGTATGGTCGTTGGCGATGCCAGTCTGTACAGCGACCTGACCACCCCCGATACCTGGCCCTTCGGTGATTTGGGCAATTATTACGGCGCCAGTTTGAGTGCGCTGAATATCAACGAGAACCTGTTTCGGGTCTTTTTCCGGCCGGGCCGAAGTGTAAACGCCCCTGCCGACGTACTGCGTACCGACCCACTCCTACCCTATCTTAGCTTCAGTAATACCGTTACGACCGACGCCCCCCGTACCGGCGATCAGGTCAATATTTACGGTGCCCCCTTCACAAACCAGCAGTGGTTAACGGGTAAAGTGCCCCTGGGCGCACCGGCCAACGAGTTCAGTGTGAAAGGCTCCCTGCCCGATCCGGCTTATTTTGCCGCGTACGCCTTACAGAATCAGCTTATCCAGGATAACGTACTAATTAGTAATCCGGCCGTTTCCATAGGTGGTGGCCTGGCCACTGCTGTTCCTGCAAACGGCAGACGTACGTTGCTCAATCAGCATAAGTCTCCCATACTAATTAACCTGATACAGCAAACAAACTATCAGAGTATCAATCTATTTGCGGAAGCCCTGCTGCGAACCACGGCCCTTGCCCTCGACAAAACGGTTCGAACTACAGAAGCCAGTGTCGACGTACTAACGCAGTTCTGGAAAAAGAAAGGTGTTAATCTGGATGGATTTCGGATTAAGGATGGTAGTGGCCTATCGGCAGTAGGGGCACTCACCGCCGACAATATGACGGGTATTCTGAGCGCTATTGGCCGGGAAAAAACGTTTTCGCAATTTCATGAAACGATTCCGGTAGTGGGCCAGACGGGTACGGTACGCAGCCTCGCCCGTGGCACGGCCGCAGCGGGGAACATTCGGGCCAAGAGTGGCTCTATTGAAGGCGTGAGAGCTTACGCCGGTTATTTCAAAGCCGATGATGGCGAACTAATGAGTTTCTGCGTTCTGGTCAACAAGTACACACCCGGCCAAAACCGCACCGTGACTAACGAACTGGAAAAGATTTTTGTGGGAATGGTGGAATTGAGGGGGAAGTGAGTTAGCTGGCCAGTCTATCAGTTGGTTAGTTAGTCGATCAGGGGTTGATGCGCCAACGATGCCATGCGTCAACTATGAATCGACTAATTAACCAACCAATCAACAGCTACGATTCCTCCTGATGTCCACAAACGGTTACCACGCCAAACCAATATTGCCCAATGGCTTTAGTGACCTCACTCAGCCGCTGAAATGTTGGAGGCTTGGTAATGAAGCTATTAGCGCCATGAAAGTAAGATGTCTGCACGTCGTCTTTAGCATCTGAGGTGGTCAGTACCACAATGGGAATGTGCCGAAACTGATCGTTCTTTTTGATTTCGCGCAGTACCTCCCGCCCATCTTTACGAGGCATATTCAGATCAAGCAGAATAAGCTCCGGCAAGGCATGAGAGGCTCCGGCATAGCGGCCATTATAGTTCAGAAAATCCAGCAGATCTTCGCCATCTTCGGCAAATGAAATACGGCTGGAGGGATAATGCTGATGAAATGCCTCCCGCGTCAGATAGCGGTCATCTTCGTCGTCATCAACCAGCAGGATATGAATAGGCTTCTGTTGAAGTTGATCTGTCATAAGGTTGAATAAATTGATTTTCCGGTAAAACCACCACAAACGTTGTCCCTTCGTTGGGTCGGCTATAGGCCGTTATGTGCCCATGATGGCTCATTACCACCCGCTTGCAGATGGCCAGGCCAATGCCCGTACCTTCAAAGGCCGTTTTACCGTGTAGTCGTTGAAATACTTTAAAAATGTGGTCTAAATACTTCTCGTCAAACCCAATGCCGTTGTCAGTTATGGTTATCTCGAAATAAGGCCGGTTAGGGTGCAGACCAGCGTACGCTTCGCCATTTACCAACCGAGACTGAATGCGCAGCAAAGGCTGTACGCCCGACCGGGTAAATTTCAGCGCATTGGAAATCAGGTTATTGAACAGATGGTCCATTTGGCTGGCAACGGCCTGAACAACAGGCAGATCCCCTACTTCCAGTTGCACATCCATCCCTTTGAGCCGCAGTTCCTGATCGTCCAGAATACGCCGGACAATAGCATTTAATTCAACCGTTCTGAATGATTCCTGATGATTGGAAATGCGCGAAAAGTTGAGCAAATCTTTGATCAACTTAGACATTCTCCGGGCAGAACCGGATATTTTCCCCATAAACAGCATACTATCCTCATCGAACAGGCTACTGTAGCGGTCGGTAATCAGGTCGGCAAACGATTGGATTTTTCGTAACGGTTCCTGCAAATCATGACTGGCCACAAACGCAAACCGCTCCAGTTCTTCATTGGATGTTTCTAGTTGCCGAATCTGCCCTTTCAGCTGGTCTTCATACGCCCGAAGCTGATCCAGCGTTTTTTGCCGACGGGTCAATTCCAGTTCAAGCAGACGGTGGGAAACGGCCAGACTCATAAACGTTAGTAAAGACAGGGCAAAAATAATGATGATTGAGTTGCGGAAAGAGCGGGCTGCCTGACGATTCTGGCTATCCATCATGGCGTTTTCTGTTTCAATCATCATGGCTACGTGCTCACGCAGCACGTCCATCCGGCGCTTTGCCTGGGCTCCTACGGACAGATTATTTTCGTCGTAAAGCCTGACACCCAGCCGGGCCTTGGTTACGGCCAATTTATCCTTAACGAGTTTTTCGAGCAGATTACGATGCTTGACCTGAGCTCGTTTACCGGTGGTCAGGGTTCGCAAACGGGTAATCTCATCCGGCAACAGTTTAAGTGCTTTGTGGTAAGGTTCCAGATAGGTACTATCGCGGGTGATAACGTACCCTCTTGAGCCTGTTTCAACATCTTTCACCAGCGATAAAATTCGCTCAAGTGTGCCAGTCACTTCGTACGTATGCCTGATACGACCCGTATCTTCACTGTATTGATTGTAGCTGTAAAATGATATCGCAAATCCCGACGCAATAAGCACCATCGCACTGATGAATCCCAGTGCGATGCGCCGGTTCATGAGTCTGGGGGCAAATTGAGCAGTTAGATTCATGCGGGGAAAGAGCAGGTTTCGGCAGCAAATGTAGAAACGGATACTTAATCAACGCAATACAGCACGGATTAGCCACTTACTTTACCCGAATCAACCTTATAACGTTTCAACGACCAGATTATGGTTTGTGTAAATACATACGTCGGCAGCAATATGTAAACTTTCACGAACCATATCCGTGGCGGATAACTCGGCCGCGTGTTTTTTAAGGGCCAGTGCAGCCGATTGAGCGTACATGCCCCCGGAGCCAATAGCCGCTACGTCGCTGTCAGGCTCAATAACATCGCCCGTACCCGATACCAGCAGCAAATCATCCTTGGAGGCTACAATAAGCATGGCTTCCAGTTTTCGGAGATAGCGATCGGTACGCCAGTCTTTCGCCAGCTCGATAGCGGCCCGTTTGAGGTTACCACCGTAAGCGTTCAGTTTTTCTTCAAAGCGTTCTATGAGGGTAAACGCATCGGCAGTAGAACCGGCAAAACCCGCCAGCACTTTACCGTTCATCAGCACGCGTACTTTACGAACATTACTTTTGGCAACGGTATTGCCCATTGTAGCCTGACCATCAGCCCCGAGGGCCACCTGACCATTGTGCCGAATACCGACTACCGTTGTTGCATGAATTATAGGTTGCATGAAATTGAGAAGTTATTAGGAAATATAACGCACCAAAACCGGTTTACGGTTCACAGTCCAGGGTATATGGTAGTTAGCTTACGGTTTGTGTTTGGCTAACGCGCTAAAGTGCAGAAGCGTTAGCCAAACACAAACCGTAAACCACAAACTGTAAATCGAGTATTTAACTCTCGGAGAAGGGAATGGGACGATTGACGCTTTCCTCGAGCGAAATAAACGTTTCGGTGCGCTGAATACCGTTCACTTTCTGAATTTTATCGTGGAGTACTTCGCGCAGGTGCTGTGTATCGCGGCACACTATTTTGGCGAAGATGCTATAAATACCCGTAGTGTAATGAACATTGACTACCTCCGGAATTTTTTCCAACTGCCTGGATACATCCCCGTACAATGAGCTTTTTTCCAAATAAATGCCCAGAAACGCACTGATATCCCACCCCAGTTTGGCATGGTCGATCACTAATTGGGAGCCGCAAACGATCCCCATCTGCTTCAATTTATTCATGCGAACATGCACGGTGCCCCCCGATACAAAAATACGTTTCCCAATCTCCGTATAGGCCATGTTGGCATCCTGCATCAATAAATTCAGGATTTTCAGGTCTGTATTATCAATTTCTAAATTTTTTTCGCTCATTTTAGTCTGCTTTTCGATGAATGGCAACAAAAGTACACGTATTATGATATCATTGTAAATTTTTAGAAATTTTTATGCAAAATTTGCAACGAATATGCACGCTGTACTATCTTTGTATTGTCAAGTTGATCGAGCGGGGTCACACGCCGGTCTTCTTGATTTTTTCCTCACACTGTAGGATGTCGAAATTGGCAGACGTGCCCTCCTGTCTCGGGGGTGGTGATAAAGGATAAACGCAGCATAATGCCGTCCGCAAGGGCGACTGGGGTTGACCACCAGATTTGTACTGTAGCTAACTGCACCGTGGGCGGTTCGAGTCCCCCTCCTACAGCTACTGACCGCCAGAGCGGTCAGAACAAGTTTAGTTTGTTGATGAAGTGTAATTAGACACGCCGGTCCCATATGAGACCGGCGTTTGTTTTTTTTCTGCTTTACAGGCCAACCGAAACCGCATTAACGAACCGGCCCGACTTTTTTGCGTATTTTTGCTCTTTAATTCGCAGATTCCTCCGTCGTAGCGACGATTTTATAGTCCAACGTGAAACACATCCGTAATTTTTGCATTATTGCCCACATCGACCACGGCAAGAGCACCCTGGCCGACCGTCTACTAGAATTTACCAACACAGTGGGTGCCCGCGATATGCAGGCCCAACTGCTCGATGACATGGACCTGGAACGCGAACGCGGCATCACGATCAAGAGCCACGCCATCCAGATGAACTATACGCACAACGGCGAAGTATATACGCTTAATCTTATCGATACGCCCGGTCACGTCGACTTTTCGTACGAAGTGTCGCGCTCCATTGCCGCCTGCGAAGGCGCATTGCTACTCGTTGATGCCGCGCAGGGTATTGAGGCTCAGACCATATCGAACCTGTACCTGGCCATGAATAACGACCTGGTCATTATTCCGGTCCTGAATAAAATTGACTTGCCGGGTGCCATGCCCGAAGAGGTAAAAGATGAAATGGTCGACCTGCTCGGTTGTGATCGGGACGATATTATTCCGGCCAGCGGAAAGGAAGGGATTGGCGTCCCCGAAATTCTGGCTGCGATTGTGAATCGAATTCCGCCCCCGAAGGGTGACCCCGAAGGCGAATTAAAAGCGCTTATTTTCGATTCGCATTTCAATTCCTACCGGGGTATCGAAGTTATTTTCCGGGTTAAAAATGGCCGGATTCGGAAAGGCGACCGGGTTAAGTTCATGAATACCGGCAAAGAATACATTGCCGACGAGGTGGGTACGTTGGGCCTGGTTCAGGTTCCCCGCAATGTGATTGAATGTGGTGATGTAGGTTACCTGATTTCGGGTATTAAAGTAGCCAAAGAAGTAAAAGTAGGTGATACCATTACCCAACTCGACCGCCCGGCAAAAGAGGCTATTCAGGGATTTTCGGAAGTAAAGCCGATGGTATTTGCCGGTATCTACCCGGTAGAAACCAGCGAGTTCGAGGATTTGCGCGATGCCATGGAGAAACTACAGCTCAATGACGCAGCCCTCATTTGGGAACCGGAAACATCGGCAGCCCTGGGCTTCGGTTTCCGGTGTGGCTTTTTGGGTATGCTGCACATGGAGATTGTGCAGGAGCGACTGGAACGCGAATTCGACATGACCGTTATCACAACCGTACCCTCCGTGCGGTTCGAGGTGGTTACGACAAAAGACGTAGTACTACAGGTATCGGCCCCGGCTGAAATGCCCGACCCCAGTACCATCCGCTGGATTGAGGAGCCCTTCATCAGGGCGCAGATTATCAGTAAAGCCGATTACGTAGGGGCTATTATCGGCCTGTGCATGGATAAACGTAGTCTGCTCAAAAACCAGGTGTATCTGACCCAGGACCGCGTGGAGTTACAGTTTGAGATGCCCCTGGCCGAAGTTGTCTTTGACTTCTTCGATAAGCTCAAGACCATTTCGCGCGGGTATGCCTCCCTCGATTACGAGTTCATCGGCAACCGCGAATCAACCATGGTGAAGCTGGACGTTATGCTGAACAGTGAACCTGTAGACGCGCTGTCGGCCATTGTTCACCGAGACAAGGCGTATGAGTGGGGCAAGAAACTCTGTGAAAAACTCCGGGAATTACTACCCCGTCAACAGTTTGAGATTGCCATCCAAGCGGCCATTGGTCAGAAAATTATTGCCCGCGAAACGGTAAAGGCCCTCCGTAAAGATGTACTGGCCAAGTGCTACGGGGGTGATATTTCGCGGAAACGTAAACTGCTCGACAAGCAGAAAAAAGGTAAGAAACGAATGCGGCAGGTCGGCAATGTCGAAATCCCGCAGGAAGCCTTTATGGCAGTGCTAAAGATTAATTAATACCGAATGCCAGCCTCCTAACGGGCTGGCATTTTAGTTGCAACAGCGTCGGCACCGAAAGCTTGGATTCGTTGGGGAAGTAGCTCAAAATAGCACTCACATACCGGAGCATCTGAGACTGAAGGGCAAGACGCATCGTTCGGATTAATGATCCCATTCTCTTTGGCGTTCTTCATCATGGCCGTGACCATCGCAGTAATTTCAACGGTAGATGGCAAGGCGGTTGACCAGGCATGGTCAGTCGATTGGTAGAATGAGGGAAACGGTAGTTCCTTTACGTACTTCCGAGTGAATATTGATTAGACCCGAATGATTTTGAATAATTTTTCGGCAGTAAGTTAAGCCAAAGCCCACTCCTTCCCGAACCTTACTAGTCGGTAATTGAGCAAACATATCGACTATCTTTTCCAGTTGAGAGCCCTCAATATCGATTCCATTGTCGGCAATCTGGATTTCTACGTAGTCGTTTTTCGGTGACAATTGATCACGGCGCTCTGATAGTGCCAGCTTCCGACAGGAGATGGATAAAACAAGGGGCACTTCTCTCTTTGCAAACTTAGTGGCGTTGTGAAGTAAGTGGTAAAAAAAGCTGTTCCATTTGCAGGGAAACTGCCTTCAGGGACGGTAACGGGTCAGTATGCACGCTTGCTTTCTTTGCCTTTAGTTGCGGACTTACTTGGGAGCAGACTACCGCTAGAATATCATTTAAATCGGTTAATTCAATAAAAGTATCATCATCCAAAACGGAAAAGTCGGCTAAGTCTTTAATCATTTTAGAGAATTTCTCTGCCCCGATGTTGATCTTTTCGGCTAGCCATTCCGTTTTATCATTCTCTTTTCGTTTAGCCGCATCTGCTAACATCCCGCTAAAAAGCCGCAGCTTTCGAAGGGGTTCCTGAAGGCTGTGATTCGATATGTGGCGATACTGCCGATTTTCATCAATGGACTGGGTGAGTTGTCGGCTTAAATTTTTGACGGCCTGATCACTCTGCTCAAGTAGTTCGAGCTGCTGCAAATGAGAGATTAACTGGGCGAAAGCGGTAAATAGGCCGGTAACCCTGGTATTCTCAAGGTCTACCGGGTGTACAGTATAACAGGCTTGACCTAACTGGCATTAAGGACACATGGAGTTGGCTCTAGCCGTGCCTAAAGCCCGGTATTGACAGGGCAGGACGCTCAGGATTTGAATTGGTAAGACCGGTATTCCCAGGATAGTAATCATTCTGCGCAGCTGGCAAAGGAGGTAATTAAATAGGTTGACAGGCTTTACACGTTTATTCACTGGCCAACAAATTTTCCACTTACCTACTGCATGCAGCATCTTAAACGTTTTGCTTTCCTTTTTTTTGCTATACTTATCAAGGCGCAGGCACAAAATGGGGTTGTAGCCAATTACGACGAATCACAAGTGCCGCCTTACACCTTACCTGACGTGTTGAAAACAACTACGAACCGGACCGTTAGGGATAAGGAAACATGGGAAAAAGTAAGACGCCCCGAAATCATCAAGCTTTTTGAAGAAAATGTGTACGGACAACTGCCTAAATCCTATGAGCGGCTTACGTACTCGATAAAAAATGAACACGGTGGCGCCATGGCCGGTAAAGCTACCCTGAAAGAGGTGGTTATTGAAGTTGTCGAGAATAATAAGCCGTTGACAATAAATCTGGTGCTTTTTGTACCGACTAAACAGCAGGGGCAAGTTCCCGTTTTTCTGCTGATTAACAACCGGGGCAAAGAGAATACAGACCCTACGCGGTCGCATAAAAGCGATTTCTGGCCGGCCGAAATGATTATCGACAGCGGGTATGCCATTGCAGCTTTTCACGTTAGTGATCTGGCTCCTGATGATTCAGTCCGGTACGTAAACGGCGTGCTTGGACTTTATCCGCAACAATTGACCGCTAATGACGGCATGCGGGCGATAGGAGCCTGGGCGTGGGGGGCAAGTCGTGTACTGGATTACTTTGAAAAAGATGCCGCTATAGACGCAAAAAAGGTGGCACTTGTTGGCCATTCCCGGGGAGGAAAAGCGTCTCTATGGGCGGCAGCTGAGGACCAGCGGTTTGCCCTGTGCATTACAAATTGTTCGGGTAACACCGGGGCGGCTTTATCACGCCGGCGGTTTGGCGAAACGATAAGTCGCATCAACACCACTTTTCCGCACTGGTTTGCCAAAAACTACAAAAAATTCAACGACAATGAGGCTTCATTACCCGTGGATCAGCATATGCTCCTGGCCACCATTGCGCCCAGGCCGCTTTACGCAACGAATGCAACAAAAGACCTTTGGGCCGACCCGAAGGGAACATTCTTATCGTTGAAACAGGCCGAAAAGGTGTATGCTTTATATGGCATTGAATCAAATCTGCCGGCCAATCCGCCTGCTACAAATCAGCCAGTCATTGTTTCTCCATTGGGTTATCATATCCGGGAAGGTGAGCATAACTTAACCGCCTATGACTGGAATAATTTCATAAAATTTGCCAACGTTCATTTTAAAAAGTAAAAACCAACTGGTTTCAAGCACGCTTGCCTGTTTATTACTACTACGGGAGGAGCGTATGCTATGGATTAGAATGGAGTACTATTAAATATACTTCCCTCTTACCCGGCCACTAATCATCAAAACGGCCAAATAGTAATGCTAGGGTAGCTACATAAGGTCCTGAGCTGGTTGTTGATGAACCTCACTCCGCTGACGTAGCAAGGCTTGCTCTTTCTTCTTGCACTCAAAAACAATGTCTACCTCTTTGCCATACGTGTTAACCCGCGAGTAGAGCCAATCGGCATGCGCTTCGCGCCGGGCGTTGGGATCTTCATGCACCTGGCGCGAATCCGAAAAGTGAAACACGGGGCGTACATCCCAGGTACCGTAGGCCATCAGGAATGCTTCTTCTTCCGTTTGCGTGCCGGGATTGAGCGAGTGATGAAAATAATCAAAGACAGTCGGTATACCCGTATGCTCATAAATCGGTAACAGATCGGCAACCGTATACAGGCTCGCCCGGTCGTCGTTCTCAACCGTCAGCCGGGCGCGAAGATTGGCCGAGAGCAAGGAAAAATTCTGAGAAAAGCGTGCTATGGTTGCCACTTTGTCGCCATAGGCGCCCCCACGTGAATGTTTATTTTATTCCAGTGGGAAGGCACTAACTGCATCAAATCGAACACTTCTGATTGATATTCAAGGTCTTTTATGGTATTGTCGAGCACTTTTCCCTGACCAGCCAATTGATTGAACGGGCCAGGATGGGTCGTTAAGCGGATAGGGCGACTGCCAATCGCTTCGAGCGTAGCCCGGATGTCGGAAAAATCGGGTAGATCAGCCAGACGGTATTCTGATGCCCAGGGAAATAGATCCGACGAAACGCGGAATAACCGGATATCCTGTTGAAGGTTCCAGTCCACGATGGTTAATAAGTCCCGCACATTTTTCAGAGCAAGCTCCGAAGCATAGGCAATGCCCCTCTCGGTAAACGTCTTACGAATCATGCCTCGATTCGTCGTGATTTTAGCGGCCTGAAGGCTTAAATTGATGCAGGCATACCCAACAGTTGATGGTGTAAACGTCATTTTACGGTAACTAACCCATACCGCTTTCAGTTATCTTTTTGTTAGCATCTGGGCAAGAGCCGATGGATTGTAATGGCATTGACCATTTATTTATAGCCAATGTTAAAAAGAACAGAATATCTTTTCGCTGTTCAGCCCACCCCTGGTTTTCTTCAGACTAGCCCTTTATCGCCAATGAAAGCCCAGCCATTACCTACCTGGACTCACTGTCCAAAGAAGTCTGCTCAGCATGACAGGCCAACGTTCCAGGGTCGATGCCTCCCAGACTAATGATTCCAGCTATGCCAATTTCGATTGGTTTCGGGTTGAATCTGCCACCCGGCAGCAACCGTAATCAGCCCTGATGGTTCATCTTTCATCAACTGGTTACCCGAATGAAAGACGATAAAAAGCACTCGTAGAAAGCTACCTGACCCTTACTGCCAGCTCATTGCGAGGCTGGCATTTTATTTGCACCAACGGTGGTATTCGCCCTCCTGTTTACCCGACATGCGCATTCTACTGATCCTGTTTTTTGGCCTGCTGATGCTTCCAAACGCGTACGCTCAGCAATCGGACGCTGTCAAGTCGCAGAAAACGTTGTTTACCATCTCGGCAGTAGATGATAAAACGTCGGCAGAGCTACCCGCTGCGTACACCATTCAGGCCCTACTGGCCAATAAGAAATGGGCGGGTAAAAGTGAGCGGGGTGGCAAGGCTTTTTCGTTTACCCTGACCCGTACCGACACCCTGAACGTGATTGCCCGTTCGCCGGGGTACTACGAAGCCGAAGAGCTAATGGTGGTTACGTGCGATACCTGTGCCAACTACGGCTACGTTATCCGGCTCGAAAAAGAAGAACCAAAAGATAGTGTGTTTCGGGATTTACAGGTTAACCAGGCTTTCCGGCTGGATAATGTGTACTTCGATCAGAGCAGTTACGTGTTGCGCCCCGAATCCTATCCACAATTGGACAAGCTGGTAAAAACATTGCTCACCACCCCAAAACTGGTTATCGAAATTGCCGGTCATACGGATAATGTCGGCGACCGGCGGCTGAACCAGGCGCTGTCTGAGAACCGGGCCAAGATTATAACCAGCTACCTGGTTAAGAACGGTATCCCCGAAGAACGTCTGCACCATACCGGCTACGGAGACTCCCGACCAGCGGCTCTCAATGACACAGAAATGAACAAACGAAAGAATCGGCGCGTTGAATTCGTTGTAGTAGCGATGTAAAAAGATGGTCATTGGTTGTCATTGAGTGGTCACTGATTGGCAAATGGCTATCCCTGACTAGTAACGACGAATGACCACCTCTGATCAATCCATCAAGTACTTTGTTGAACCCGGCTCTATTGTCCGCCAAATCTGGGGTGATGCCGACGTAATTTTGCTGGTTTTTGCCGGGTCGGCGGCTGAGTTTGCGCTGAACCGGGCCGTCGACTGGCTGTTTTATACGGGGAAGCTCCCGGCCGATCCGATTGCCCGTCTGTTTTCAACCGTCCGTTACGCGCAGGACATTGTGTTTCAACCCGACGACAAGGCCCGTCAGACAGTGGCCCGGATGGGCGCCATTCATTCGGGTGTCGAGCAGAAACGAGGGCATCAGATTCCCGACTGGGCGTACCGCGACGTACTGTACATGCTCATCGGCTATTCCGAACGTGCCTACGAAACCCTGCACCGGCCCCTCACCAATCCAGAACGGGAAGAACTATTCGCTACGTTTCGGGAGGTAGGCACCGGGATGCACGTTCCGAACTTACCAGCCACGTACGCTGACTGGAAAATTGACCGGGAGGCCCACCTAAACCGGGATCTTGTTCGCAGCGAATTTACTGATAAGCTATTTCAGCGCTACCGGGAGCAGTTGGGAGGCTGGCGCTATGAGCTACTACGGCAGGTACAGAGAATGATCGTTCCCAATCAGGTAAACAAGTTGCTGAATTTACCCCAAAGCTGGCTATTACTGCATACACTTGGCCTGTACGGGGTGTTTACCAGGCTTGGGCTTCGGCCGGTGATACAGCGTATTCTCTTGCCAACCGAATACCTGGGCCAGATTCAGGGGTTAGATAAATAACGTGTTTCTGGTTGGCAGTAGTCAGTTTATGGTAATTTATCAGCCAATCGGCGGGCTTTCATCAACGCTATTCTATAAACGAGCACATCAACATGCAGTCATCCCCCATTACTACGTCCATTTTTGACCTATTCAAAGTGGGTCCGGGTCCATCGAGCTCGCACACGATTGGCCCGATGAAAGCTGCTTACGATTTCTGGCAGCGACTGACCCAACTACCGGAATCGGTACTGACGCGGGCGGATGGGATTCATATGTATCTCTACGGCTCCTTGAGTGCCACGGGAAAAGGGCACGGCACCGACCGGGCCATTATGGCTGGGCTGATGGGCTGGCAACCCGAAACAACCGACCCGGATGCGCTGATGAAACTGCTGCACGACCCCACCGTAAGTTATCCGATTCAGGTAGGAGGCCAGACGATAGAAGTAGGATCACAACAGATTCATTTCGAGAGAAAACGGTACGAATCTCCCTACGCCAATACCCTGGTGCTGACCTTAACCCACGGCCAGGAGCTACTGGCTCAGGAAGAATATTACTCCATTGGGGGTGGGTTTATCCTGCGAAAGGGGGAACCGGAAGCCGGAGCTGATGCACAACGGGTACCCTATCCGTACAGTACCATGACCGAACTAAAAGCGCAGCTTACCACCAATTCGCTTTCGCTGGATGAGCTGCTGATGGCCAACGAAATGGCCCTGACCGGGCGCAGCCGCGCGGAGATTAACCAGCAAATTGATCAGCTTCTGGACTTTATGCACAAAGCCGTTCGGCGGGGGCTTCGGCAAAAAGGTGTCTTGCCGGGCACCATCAAGCTGAGCCGAAAAGCGTCGATTCTGTTCCAGCAGGCGAAGGGCATGAGTCAGTCCTCCGATAGTTTTCTGATCTTCCTGAATGCGTATTGCCTGGCCGCATCGGAGGAGAACGCAGCAGGCGGCATTGTGGTTACGGCCCCCACCTCGGGCGCATCGGGGGTAATTCCGGGGCTGACCTACCTGGTCCAGCACCATTTTCATTACAACAAAGCCACTATGCGAAGCGGGATGCTGGCGGCTGCAGTTATTGGGTTTCTGGTGAAACACAACGCCAGTATTTCGGGTGCCGAGATGGGGTGTATGGGCGAAATTGGTACCGCTTCGGCCATGGGAGCGGCTTTACTGACCCGCTGCGCCCAACCCAAAGGCGACATTGGGGCCATTGAAGCAGCCGCCGAAATTGCCATCGAACACCACCTGGGTATGACCTGCGATCCTATTGGCGGCTACGTGCAGATACCGTGCATCGAGCGCAACGCGATGGGTGCCGTAAAAGCATACAATGCCTATCTGCTGGCCACCTCGGGGGCAGCGTTCTTCCAGAAAATCTCGCTCGATGCGGTCATTAAAGTAATGAAAGCAACGGGCAGGGATATGTCCAAGCGATACAAGGAGACCTCACAGGCCGGACTGGCACTAAGCGCCACGGAGTGTTGAGAAAACAATTTGTCTTGTATAGTCATTAAGTAGTCATCTACTGCGCGTCATTGATGCCCTGCTACGTACTACCAGTAAATAACGCACGGCAAATGACCCTTAACTGACTTTTCTCCAATGTCTACTATTTATACCCCCCAACAGCAGCGCATTCTACTGATTGCCAGTCTGTTCATTATTGCCGGCTTCATCGTGTTTGGCCTGAGTGGTTACATCTCCGCCTTTCTGGGAGCGGGGATTCTGTACGTGGTCCTGCGGCCCTGGTTTACGGCCCTGGCCATCAGGCGAAACTGGAAGCGTCCGCTCGTGGCTGCCCTGCTTATCATCTTCTCCTTCGTGGTAATCATCATGCCGTTTGCCACATTGAGTCTGTTGCTGGTTGATCGAATTCAGTATTACAGTCAGCATACGGAGGATATTCTGGGTCTGGTGAGGAAGGTAGAAGACCTCACGGGATATCAAATTACCAGTCAGCAAAATATCAGCAACATTGCCCGGCAGGCGGGTACGTATGCCAGCCGGATACTACCCTCCATTGCCGGTAGTGCCCTGGATTTTATCGTTATTATTGGTCTGATGCTGTTTACGCTGTACTTCATGTTCGTACAACAGGAAGATTTTTTGTCGGGATTGCGGAAATACCTCCCCTTCAAGAAGGAAACGCAGGAAGAACTGGGCGAATCGCTCCGTAACAACGTGAATGCCAACGTACTGGGGCAGGCCTTGGTGAGTTTCGTACAGGGTGTACTGACCGGAACAACACTCTGGATTTTCGGGGTACCCGACCCATTCTTCTGGGGAACAGTCGGCTTTTTCATGGCCTTTATCCCGGTATTGGGTACGCCACTGGTTTGGGGGCCTGCCGGGTTAATCCAGCTTTCGCAGGGTAACACGGCCCAAGGCGTTGGCATACTGGTGGTAGGCGTCGTCATTATCATCAATATCGACAACCTGCTCCGCATTATGCTGGCCAAACGCATGGGCGATATTCACCCCCTCGTTACCCTGGGCGGTATTGTGCTGGGCGTGCCCATTTTCGGTATCCTGGGGTTGGTCGTGGGTCCGTTGCTGGTTTCCTACTTCATCGTGTTAATCCACGTATTTGAACGCCAAAACCGGAAGCAGGAAAAAGAAGTGGCACAGGCAGAAGCGGACGTTGAAAAAACAGCGCAGGAGTGATGATTTCAGGCAGCTAGTGATTCTCAGCCTTCAACCGTTTTCAGGTACTGGCCGGGTGTGAGGCCGGTAATTCCCTTGAACTGACGGTTGAAGTTGGACAGGCTCGTGTACCCGCAGACGAGGGCAATCTGGCTGATGCTCTGGTTGGATTGGTGCAGCAACCGACAGGCATTCTCGATGCGTATTTCATTGAGTATCCCGGAAAACGTTTTGCGGGTATGAATCTTGAAAAACCGGCAGAAAGCACCGGGAGTCAGGTTGGCAACATCAGAAACGGCTTCGAGGGTGATGGGCGATGCATAGTGTTCCAGCAGGTAACTGAATACCTGATCGAGCCGTTGATGGTCGTCGGGCCGACGGGGCCGCTCGTAGGCCATCGTCGATAGAATCTCCCGCTGGGGATGGGTAGCCAGAAAATCCAGCGTCGTCAATAATACCATCAATTGCTCGAACGGGCGCAGGTGCGGGAGTGATTCCATCTGCTTCGTTATGGCATTTGGCGACTGAAACCGAATGCGAACCCCGTGCTTTGCCTCCTCGAGCAACTGGTTGACGGGGCTTAGTTCGGGCAGCGAAAATAACGTGTGCTGCAGGGTGTCCTTCCGAAAAAAAATGGAGTACGCCACCGAACGCAGTGTCGTGTCGGGCTGGTAATAGTCGGCATGATTTCGCAGGACGTGGGTCAGGTTGTCGCCGATCAGCAGCAAATCGTACGGGCCAAAACTATCAATCCGGTTCCCAACCAGTAGGGTGCCTTCGCCCCGTTTGATGAGGGTCAACTGAATTTCGGGATGATAATGGAGCCGGTTGTAAAAGCTGACATCGTTATCTTCCTGCACCCGGATTGACCGGTCGTCCACGGTTGGGATACGAAACAATAGTGGTTTCATAGGCTCATTATTCTGCTGATGAATCCGTCAGTATTCAGAGGACTTCGGCGTCGATGGTAAACAGCTCACGTTTGTCATCGGTTGTGGGTACGTGGTGGCTATCAGATTTCCCCGGTGATATTGCTTGTTGTGGTGATGTCAGTTTCTCAAAACCAGTGCAGTGCCGTGGCATGACACCACGATCAATATCACGATGTTCGCTGCCGGATGTTGTCCAGCAAGACGGCCGTAGCGATACCCACGTTCAGCGATTCGGCTTCACCATAGCGGGGAATAGTAACCCGTTTCGTTACGTACTGCGCTACGGCGGGCCGGATACCATTCGATTCGTTACCCATAATCAGGTAACCGCCCGCCCGGCTGGCCGCCAGTTGGTGGACATCTTCTCCATCCAGAAACGCCCCGTACACCGCCTGCCCGGATGAACCAGCCAGTTGGTCTAACACGGATACGATATCGCCGTACCACCAGTCGACGCGGGTGAAGGAGCCCTTGCTGGCCGAAATAACTTTAGGGTTATAGACATCAGCGGTGGTTTCGGAACAGAGAATTTTCTGCACCCCGTACCAGTCGGCAATGCGCAAAATGGTACCGAGGTTGCCGGGGTCGCGCACATCGTCCAGTATTAACGCAATCTCACCCGGTTCAGCCAATAGCGGGCGGTTTTCTTTCGTTCTGACCACAGCGAGGGCCGCGTTGTTGCTTTCCAGGGTTCCGGCCCGTTCCAGGTCGGCCACTGACGCGATTTCGACCGGTGTTCGTTGGTGGTCTGTCAGGTGTGCGTTTTCTTTGTAGAATACTTCGGTGGCAACCACGAGTTCAACCGCAAAGCCGGATTGTAATACCTCCTGCACGCTCTTGGCCCCTTCTACCAGAAAGGCTCCCTGCTGCTGCCGGTATTTTTTCTGGTGTAGCGACTGGATATATTTAAGCTTATTTTTAGAAAGCATGAAAGAAAGGTATGATATAGGCACCAGGCTACGTGACGGGGGTGCTGGTTTTACAACCGGCAACATACATCATCTAGCCCGGTTAGGTCTGCTATTGTTCCTGATTTCCCTGTCCGGCTGCCTGAGTACCAAAAACCTACGCCCTAACGCGTATATTTTGACCGCTCAAACCGTACGCGGCAACCGCACCGTTCCGGGCGAATCCCTCGAAAGTCTGGTTCCGCAAAAGCCGAACCGCCGGATTCTGGGCCTGCCCATCACGCCCCCGCTCTGGTTTTATGAACTGGGCCTGAGCCGGTACGACCACCAGAAAGCTGTACAGGAGCTGGAGGCCAAAACTAACGAATTTGAACAGGAAAGCCAGCAACTGGCCGACCAGCCGCAGGCACTCAAAAAACTCAACCGGCGCTACGGGCGTAAACTGAAACACCTGCGGCTAAAAGCCGAAGAAGGAAACTGGCTGATGCGGAGTCTGGGCGAGCCTCCCTCCTATTTTGCCGAAGCGGATGCGAAAGCCAATGCGGCCAAGATGCAGAAATACCTGTTCGACAAAGGATTCTTCAACGCCCAAACTACCTATGCACTGGATACCCTGCGCCGACGGCAGATCCGGGTAAACTACCTGATTACGGAAAACGAAGGTTTCTACCTGCGCAACATCACCTACCAGATTGACGATCCCCGCGTTGATTCTCTCGTTCGGAAATCGTTCGATAAGTCGCTCCTGAAAACCGGCGACCGGTTCGATTTCGAGAACATGACCGGCGAGCGAGTACGGATAGAATCGCAACTGCGTGATCAGGGCTACTATGCGTTCTCACGCCAGTACATCCGGGCCACCAATGTGGACACCATCCGGCGGGGTAATGACCGGCGGTTCTACGATAAACTCGAACCCGGCGATTCGACCCGTCGTAATGTGGATGTAGCCCTGCAAATTGCCAATCCACCGGGCCTGTTGGCCCATCCGATCTACCACATTGGCGAGGTAGAAGTACGCATCAATGGGGCTGATGCGCCGGACCTGACCGCACCAGTCGTGCTGGCAACTCCGATGGATACCGTCAAACGGAATGGTATTACTTATCTGCTGGGTGGGCGGGATATTTCGACGCGCCTGCTGGAGTCGAAAGTGCTGCTCCGACCGGGTCAGTTGTACAGCCAGAGCGACTACCGCGATACCCAGCGGCAGTTGTTTCTGCTCAACCAGTTCAAGTTTGTTAACCTCAACTTTACCGATACCACCAACCGCCGGTTGCGAACGCTCATCACAGCCACCCCGCTGGATAAGTACGAAGCTACCGCAGAAGGTGGGCTAACGGGATTGCTGTATCAGGGGCAGGGATACCCCGGTGGTTTTGGGAGTCTGATATTCCGAGTGCGCAACCTGTTTGGCGGGCTGGAAACCTTCGAAACCTCCGTTCGGTACGGGATAGAAGCACAAACGGGCTTCCTGACCGATCCTAATGCTACCCGCCAGGTGTACAAATCGCAGGAATTGGGAATCAGCAGCTCGCTTATATTCCCCCAGCTTCTGTTTCCCAGCCGCTTCCGCTTCCGGTTTAACCGCTACGCCCCGCGCACCCAGATCAGTCTGAGTTTTAACAACACCTTCCGGCCCGACTTCCGGCGGTCGTTGCTGCGAGCTACGATGGCCTATACCTGGCAAACCAGCCCCACCAAACAGTTCAGTTTTCTGATTGCCGATATTAACCTCATCAACGCTAATTTCGACACGGAACTGGGGGAAGCATTCCAGAATCAACTGGAGCAGCTGCGGCAGTTGGGCAGTACCGTTTACCTGAGTTTTCGGCGGTCGCTCAGTTCGAGTTTCAGCTTTGCCTACACCTATAACACCAACACCCCCGGCCAGAACCGGCGGGCCAATTTTCTGCGTACGGTACTGGAATCGGGTGGCACCACGCTCAACTTTTTCTCGGACAAGACCGTTGCCCGCTGGAGCGATACCAACGTGACGGGTCTCCAGTTTTACAAGTTCCTGCGGGCTAACGTCGATTACCGGCATTATATCCCCCTCCGCACTCACACCACACTCGCTTTCCGCATCAACACGGGTATTGCGTACGGCTACGGACCCAATGGCGGCCCGGTTCCCTACGAGAAATATTTCTTTGCCGGAGGTAGCAACAGCATCCGGGCGTGGCTACCCCGCCGGTTAGGCCCCGGTTCCGCCTTCCCCTACCAGAATGACCCCGGCACGCCCGCCATCAACGAAAATACGGGGCAGTTTATCTATCAATTCGAGCAGCCGGGCAACGTGTTGCTGGAGGGCTCAGCTGAGTTGCGTGGGCGGCTGTTTCACCTGGGGGCCGACGTAAACGGAGCCATTTTTGTCGATGCGGGCAATGTCTGGACGCTCAGCAACAGTACCAATCGCCCCGGCACGGCGTTCCGATTCAACACGTTCGTGCCGCAGATCGCGGTGGGTACGGGCGTGGGTCTGCGGCTCGACTTCTCCTTTTTTGTTATCCGTTTTGATGGGGGTGTAAAAGTATGGGACCCCGCCCGGCAATACATCAGTCAGCTTGACGGGCCGGTCGACAAGCGTTTTGTTCTGCCTGAGTTTTCTTTCAAACAGCTTTTCAGCGGCCCTAATCCGCTGGTTATCAACTTCGGCATCGGCTATCCATTCTAATACGTACTGACCGATACTCCGGCTTGATTGTCGGGCTCTCAGGCTATCCCATTTCGGGATTAAACCCCGAGGTTGCCCACCGGTCTCAAACCTTGCACATTCATCGGGCGTTACGTAGGCAGTTAACCATATTTACAGGACAAAGAATGAGATTTAAGGATAAGGTAGCCATCGTTACCGGAGCAACCTCCGGCATTGGTCGGGCTACTGCCGTACAACTGGGCCGGGAAGGGGCCAGCGTGGCCTGTATAGGGCGTGACCAGGCCGATGGCGATGCCGTGGTAGCCGAGATTGAAGCGATGGGGAGTAACGCTATTTTCGTTAAAACCGACCTAGCCGACGATACCCAGCTGGTAGCGGCCGTTGAGCAGACACTGGCTGCCTGGCAGCGGGTAGATGTACTCATCAGCGACGCGGGGGTAATGACCTTCGAGCCGATCCTGATGCTTGACCCGGCCGACTGGGACCGGGTTATGCACGTGAATCTACGGGCTCTTTTTCGCCTTTGTCAGCTCTGTTTGCCTCACATGAAGGGCGGGGCCATTGTGGCGGTCAGTTCCGTTCATGCCCACCAGACCACGCCCAACGTGGTACCCTACGCGGCCAGCAAGGGCGCCATGGAGGCTTTCGTTCGTGGGCTGAGTCTCGAAATCCCCCACGAGCAGGCCCGCATCAACGTGGTAGCACCCGGCGCGGTCGATACACCCATGCTCTGGGATAACCCCAACGTAAAAAGCGGGACCGAAACAATTACGGGGCAGGTAGGCACACCGAAGAACATTGCGGCCGCCATTTGCTTTTTGGCCTCGTCCGAAGCGGCTTTCATCAACGGCACAACGCTGGTAGCCGACGGTGGCCGACTGGCGCAGCTCTAGACGGCGTACTTCTCCTGCATCATTTTGATGAATTTGAGCCCATTTTCAGCAATGTCCCAGGGCTGGCTGAACTCCCGCCAGACGTTGATAGAGTTGGCGAAATCAACATCGTTCCGGGTGAAGGCTTCAATGGTCATCCAGCCGGTGTAGTCCAGTTCGGCCAGCGTCCGGAACGTATCATCCCAGGGAATATGGCCGGAACCGGGCGTACCCCGGTCGTTCTCGCTGATGTGGACGTGGGCCAGCACCGGTGCAATGGTTTTAAGCGCATCCGGGAAGTGCTTCTCCTCCATGTTGGCATGGTGCGTATCGAACATGGCCCGCACGTTAGGGTGGTCCGTCTGGCGCACCAGTTCCAGCAACTGAGTCATGGTATTGCAGAGGTAACACTCAAACCGGTTCAGGGCTTCGGGTGCCAGTATGATACCCGCCTGCCGGGCGTAATCCCCTACTTTGTGCAGGACTTCAGCACTGTGGGCGTATTCGTCGGGTTGCGGCTCCCGGCGGGTAAAGGTGGCAAAGGCGGAGTGAAACGGGCCGCATAGTACCGACGCACCCAGGGCGTGAGCCCGGTCAATGGCTCCCTTCAAATGGGATACGGCCTGCGCCCGGACACTGGCAGAGTCACTGGCGGGGTTGGTGTCCGGTCCAACAACCGTGACGCAGGTGCTAAGCAGTCCGAGTTGCTTCAGGTGGTCGCCAAACTGACGATAGACGTCAACCTCCTGCGTATCGATGAAACACTCGACCCCATCGTAGCCAATCGTTTTGAGCCGGTCGGCAATGGGATTCATTTTTTCGGATATAGCGGCCGTCCAGACTAGCAGGTTGAACCCAATGGGAGAAGGCATGTAGTTTGTTTTTGGTTTAAGGTATTCGGTTTACGGTTTGAGGTTTATGGTTGGCTGACGCGGGCCGTGAGGACGCCGGTCCACTGTAAACCTCAAACTCAAAACCGTAAACTGACTTTTATTTCCCCATGGGGTGCTCTTTCAGCAACTGACCGGGGGAGTAAAAATCTTTTTTGTTATTGGTGGCGGCCCGTACCTTTTTCACCTGTTCGGGCGTAATGGCCGACGCATCGTTGCCGAACGATTTGCGAACGTAGGTCAGTACAGCGGCTACCTCATCATCTTTAAGCAGGCCACCGAAGGGGGTCATGGGCACCTGACCGGAATACTTTTTCCCATCAATCTCCATTGGTCCCATCAACCCTTTCAACACTAGTTTTATTAGCCGGTCTTCGTTACCCTGCACCCAGGGGCTATTGGCAATGGGCGGAAACTGGGAGGCCGATAGCCCCTTCCCATCCGGCTGGTGACAGGTGGCGCAGTAGCCATCCCGACCGTAAATTTCTTTCCCCTGAGTGAAAAGTGCCAGTTCTTTCCCTTTCAGGTTCGACTTCACCACCGCTTCGGTCTTTTTCCGAACCGACTCACCGTTCAGGTGCGCTACCGCCGTTTCGTAGGCGGGCAGCATCCATTCGTCCAGCGGTTTCTTTTTGGCTTCGGCCAGAATGGGTAACCCCTTCTCTTTACCAATCCAGGAAGCGGCCACAATGGCTTCCAGCCGGACCCGACCGTTATCGTCGCGGGCGGCCTGCATCAGCAAATCGGCCTGGTCGGCTACTTGATGACCCGTGTACCGAACCACCCGCACGGCTGCGGCACGGGCGTGGAAATCGGGCGATTTCAACACCTGTCGCAACAACGGCTGATCTACTTTATCCAATCCCCAGGTGGCCCAGAGCGCTTCCAGCCGATTGTGTTCGTAATTGGAGTCATTTCTATCCAGCGCGGCCAACCACTGCGTAATTTTGGGCAGCACCTCCGATGCTTTCCGGCCCCGCAGTTCGCGCTGGGTGCGGTAACGGGTGCGGTATTCGGGCAGTTTCAGGTTATCCAGCAACTCGTCGATGCTGGCACCGTACACCTTTGCCGGGGTTACCAGCGGACGCGATGGGTACGTAACCCGGTACACCCGGCCGTGGACGTGGTCCCGCAGCGGGTCGCGGGCGTTGTGCTGCATGTGCCCGATCAGGATGTTGTGCCAGTCAATGAAGTAAAGCGACCCATCCGGCGCAAACTCCATATCGACGGGGCGAAAATTCCTGTCGTTGCCCTTTACCAGGTCCGTTACGAAATTACTCCTGAAACCCGTTCCCTGGTCTTTCAGGGTGTGCATCTTCATTCCCAGAAATCCGATGGTATTGTTGATCAGAAAATTACCCTGTACATCGTCCGGAAAGTGGCGACTGGATACAAACTCCAGGCCGGAGGTGGGCCGTACCCGCTGCGAATCCTCAATCAACTGGAACGACTTATCCGTCGACTCGCCGTAGCGGGGCAGCACGGTGCCGGGCAGCATCCACCGCACATCGGGGCTGGATGTTTCGGCAAAGATGGGTTGCCCCCATTTATCGAAGGCAATACCCCAGGGGTTTGGAATGGCCAGTTGCGCCGTGCGCTCCAGTTTATGCAGTTGGGGCGCGTAGCGGTAAAAACCACCGTTGGTAGCCCGAACGGTGCCGTAGGCTGATTCAACATCGGTATGCAGAAAAACACCCTCACCCATGTAAATAGCCCCCGACGGGTCGGACGCGTAGGCACTGATTTCGTGGTGCGTATCATGGTCATCGAAGCCACTCATGATAATAGTCACCTTATCGGCCTTATCGTCGCCATTGGTATCGGTGTAGAGTTTCAGATTCGTACCCTGCGACAGGTACACGCCTTCGGGAGTCAGTTCAAAACCTACCGGCACGTGCAGTCCTTCGACAAAGATGGTTTGTTTGTCCGCCTTCCCGTCGTTGTCGGTATCTTCCAGAATCAGGATTTTGTCGTTAGGTTTAGTGTCGCCGGGCTTGTAGTGCGGGTACGATGGCATAGTCACTACCCATAGCCGACCCTTGTTGTCGAAGGTCATCTGAACAGGGTTCGCCAGATCGGGAAACTCCACTTCCGACGCAAACAACTCAATCTGGTAGCCGGGAGCAGCCTTAAGTTCATTGAGGGCATCCTTGCCGTACAGATACGTCAGGCTGCCGTTGGCTTCGGGGTTAAAATTAGTGTTGACGGGCGGCAGGGTGCGGGTATTTTTATCGGCCGCTGCCAGGTCTATCCTTCTGCCCTGCGTGGCCGCTATCCATACCGCCGAATCCCGGATGATGGTCATCTGCCGGATTTTCTCGATTTCGGCGGGGTAGTTATCGGGACCAAACGGTTTGTACCGACGACCGTACACGTGTACGCCATTGGGAATTTTGTAATCGTTGAGCCACATCCAGTTCTTTTCCTGCACGGCCTGGTACACCAGTTCCCGGTTGGTACCGGCTTTGGGTGCTGCCTTCCCGAATACCTCATCCGCCAGCAGTGCACCCAGTTTCCGGTAACCCGCATCGTTCAGCTGCGATCCGTCGATGGTCAACGGTGCTTTACTGGCATTATACCAGCTTTGGGAAGGCGTGAACGCATCGACGAAAAAGACCGATCCGGCGTTCTGACTGTTCTTTTCGACCACGTCCTGCATGGCTTTGGTGTACAGGGCCAGATTGGCATTTTCGGTTTTTCCGCCCGGCACATCCAGCGAATCCGTCAAATCTTCGTACGCAATGGGCGACACGATCACCAGTTTGGGCGCACCTGCTCCGTTGTATTTCTGAGCGAGGGTATGTTTGATAAACGCATCCAGTTCCGCCCGGTAATTTTCCAGACCAGCCGGTCCCTGAAAAGACTCACTGTTCCCGAAGAACGCGATGATGACATCCGCTTTGAGTTGGTTCAGCCATTCATCGGGGGATGGAAATGTCCCCTGACTATCGGACGGATTAGCGTATTCGGTCTGGAATTTTTCGGCACCGGGGAAAGCCCAGGGCGAGAAACGGGCCGAACGGGGCCGGAAGCCGGGCGTATCGCCAGGGTCGCACATGTTGCGGATAAACAGCGAGCTATCCGGGTATCGAACCTGCATGTCGGTTTCGAAATGATCGAAATTGACCATCCTCGACCCCAGATTACCACCCAGCAAAACGATGTGCTCCCCTTTTTTGACGGGAATCAGTTCCGCGGTATTGACTCTAAAGGCACTAACTGCAATCAACAGCAGCCCGACAACAAGTATCAGGCCCATAAGGCTATTTTTTCGGGCAATGAGGAGTTTCATACGTTCAGAATTATTGGGGGTGACCGTAGGGCACGTTGATGTCAATTTTGCCTTTCCAGCGTTTCGGTACCGGCAAGCCCAGTTCCCAGTGAATAGCGTTGATAACCAATCGCTGGAACGGCTCTTCGTTGAAATCCTCCGGATGGCCAAGTGTCGTCATAAACGCTTTACCGCCCCACTGATTCTGCCACGTCCAGGCTACAGGATTGTCGACGGCCGCTTTATCGGGGTTAACGGATTTTCCCATCAGCAGCGGCACTGACCCTTTAACAGGATAATCGGGCAGGGTACGATACAACCAGGATGCCGCATGGAAAGACGGCGCCACGCCCGTCAGGATGGGATTTTTAGCCGCTGCGGGGATGATGGTCACATCTGTTGTGCTCTTATGCCCATAGTGGGTATGCTGCGCCTTACCGCCCCAGCCCGGAGGAGCTCCAAAGGCAAATTCTCCAAAGGCGTTCCACCGCTGCCGGGGGTCGCCGTCGGGAAAATTGAAAGCGTGGGTGGTGGTTCGAAAGCCCATAACCGGTTTCCCTGACTTCAGGTACGCATCAATGTAGTTTAGCTGCTCCTGGGGGAGTTGCCGCCAGCGCAGGTAAAACACGACGAGGTCGGCATCGCGCAGGCTTTCCAGACCGGGAATATCCTTCTCTCCGTTATAGTCGGGGTACGCTTTGAGCACTTTCGTCTGCATCCCGTAATTCTTTTCCAGCTCTGCCGCTATGAAGGGCAACGTCAGTTCGCCACTGTACTCATGATCGCCGGTCACAAATACAACCAGTGGTTTTTTAGCTTTCCCGAGAACCGATTTTACCCGGTTAGCCAGGGTTTCTACTGGGTTAAGCAAACTGGAAACGGCCAGTAAACCCGTTGCCTGCTTGATAAATGTCCGGCGTTGTGTTCTCATAAGGGGATAATTAGGCGGAGCGAATGCTCTTACGCTAAGGGTATTTTGATTGAAATTTACTCAATGTGGCCCTATCGACTTTTATTTCTGTGCTCCTTATCGGTCCGTTGCTGGTGAACTGCCATTGGCTGGTCTAATCGTGCAGGGCCCGGGATAACCGTTGGCGTTACCTCATCGCTGATGGAAATTATCCATCCGTTGCGCCTGTAAGCTGGTTGTAACCTGCCCGAATGCCGTGTTTATTGGCCAGGTCGCCGGAAAAGCACTATACCATACGTACCGGTATGTTGGCCCAAATCAGCCATTTGCGCGGCAGCTGGTTTCCTAAAGTAGTAAGAAGTTACAGCGCTGCTCATGGTCTTAACTTATATTTTTCCCACCTTTTTTTGTACGAAATGAGTATAAAAGCACTATTTACGTCATTTCATGACAAAAATTCGGTTTGCGTGCAAAAACACTATGGACTCCCGGCCAGTACTGATTTCGTCTGCGATGCAGCTTTATGTTGGCACGCTGTATCCCACACCTGTCAGCGTTACGGCAATAAAGCTTCGGTTATTGACAACCGATAAAACGCAAAAAGTATGTTCATAAACCTTACTATTCGGCAAACACTAGCGTAACACTATGCGCCTACTTTTGCAGCCCTACTCCGTCGTGTCAGCCTTGAATCTACCCTGGTGAACCCCTTTCCAGCACCCCGATGCACTTTTTCAGTCAATTGATGCATCATACGAAGCAGGTAAGGAGCCGGTTGTGAGTACGGCCAAAGGCTGTGCGGTCAACAAAATTTTTACACTTAAATAAATACCTCCAAGCTTATGGAAAAATGTCTACTTTATCGGAGTCGGTGCACGAAAATGGCGTTGGCTCCCCTGCTCATTACCTGCCTGCTTATGGGCACAGCCTGGGCCACCGATGGGCCCTCGCCGAAACGGTCAGACCAGCGGCTTACCACGCAGTTACGGAACGAAGCGGTTAAGGCGAATACCGTAAATCAGGCGTTGATAACGCCTGCCCTGGCGGCTGATGTTACGGTTACGGGTATCGTCACCGACGAAAAAGGCGACGGCATGCCGGGCGTAAGCGTGGTACTGAAAGGTACCCAGCGGGGAACCACGACCAGTGCCGAAGGCCGGTTTTCGCTCGACGTACCCAACGCCACATCAGTACTGGTCTTCTCATTTGTTGGCTACCTGCCGCAGGAATTAACGGTGGGGAATCAAACCCAGCTGAAGGTGGGTCTGAAAGTAGATACCAAATCGCTGGGCGAGGTGATTGTGGTGGGGTACGGCACCCAGAAGAAAGCGAACCTGACGGGAGCCGTTGACATGATTACCGGCGACGTTTTCGACAATCGCCCCATGACCAACCTGAATCAGGGCCTTCAGGGCGTTTTGCCCAACCTTAATATCAAGCTGGGGGATGGCAAGCCCAATCAGGCACCTAGTTTCAATATTCGGGGTACTACTTCCATTGGGCAGGGGGGCAACGCACTGGTACTTATCGATAACGTAGAAGGTGATCCCAGCCTGCTGAACCCGAATGACATTGCCAGCATCACCTTACTGAAGGATGCGGCCTCCGCTTCCATTTACGGCGCAAGGGGTGTGTTCGGGGTCGTACTCATTACAACGAAGAACCCATCGGCCGGTAAAACCAGCATTACCTATTCCAGCAACTTCTCCCTCAAGAGCCCCATTGCACGCCCTGACCTGGTAACCGATGGCTATACCTGGGCATCCATGTTTGCCGAATCCTTCGTCAACTTTGGGGGTACGTTCCCTCAGAATGTGAACAAAACGCTCAAGTTTTCCCAGCCCTACCTGGCCGAACTGAAAAGACGCTCTGAAGTAGGCGGACTACCCGATGTAGAGGTTGACCCCGCTACGGGTGAGTACGTGTACTATGCCAGCACCGACTACTACGGCCACCTGTATAAAGACAAAACAACGTCCAATGAGCATAACCTCAGCATTTCGGGCAGCAGCGAGAAAGCGAGTTATCTGTTGACGGGCCGGTACTTTGGGCAGGGGGGATTGTTCCGGTACAACTCGGATGATTACCGCGTGTTTAACTTCATGGGCAAAGGCTCTATTCAGTTGTACCCCTGGTTGCGGGTACACAACATGTCGCAGTACTCCGACATGAAATACCACAATCCCTTAAATGTGGGCGAAGGCGGTGGCGTGTGGCGCAATATTGCCGACGAAGGCCACCCGTTGTCTCCCCTGCTGAACCCCGATGGGTCAATCACCTTTTCGGCGGCTTACAGCATTGGTGACTTCTATTACGGCAAAAACGGCATCGACAACAACAAAAAAGTATTCCGGAATACAGCGGGTTTTGCCACTGAATTCTTCAATAACAAGTTCAGAGTCAAGGGTGACTTCACCATTCAAAACACCGATAACAACGACCGGACTAAAGCCGTACCCGTACCGTACAGCACCAAGCCGGGCATCATTTCCTACATTGGCACGACCTCAAATTACATTAACGATGTGTACCGGGAAACGGCCTACATGACCACCAACTTCTATACGGAGTACGAAAACACGTTCAAAAGCGATCATTACATAAAGGCGCTGGTGGGGTACAACTACGAGCAGTCCAACTACAAACGCCTGGCGGCCCAACGCAACGGGCTTATTTTTGAAGATGCCAACGACATCAACCTGGCCCTGGGGCAGGCTATTGTAACATCCGGCGGCTGGGAGCGGTGGAAAATTCAGGGTGGTTTCGGACGGCTCAACTACTCCTACAAAGACCGGTATCTGCTGGAAGTGAATGGTCGGTACGATGGTTCGTCCAAGTTTCCAGCCAACCAGCGGTTTGCCTTTTTCCCTTCCTATTCCGTAGGCTGGAGACTCTCGAAAGAGTCGTTCTGGAATGTGCCGGGCCAGGTTGTTTCTGACCTGAAGTTCAGGGCATCCTACGGCTCACTCGGCAACGGAAACATTGACTCCTATGCTTACCTGGAGCAGTTTGGCATCTCTCAATCCGCCCTTATCCTGAACGGTCAACGGCCGCAGCAAACCCGCAACCCAACGGTAGTGCCACAGGGACTTACCTGGGAAACGGCCACCACCACCAACGTCGGTATTGATTTGTCGATGCTGTCCAACCGCCTGACCTTTGTGGCTGACGCCTACGTTAGAAACACGACCGATATGTTTACGGTGGGCCTGACGCTGCCAGCCGTTTTTGGCGCCACGGCCCCCAAAGGGAACTATGCCGATCTGCGAACCAAAGGGTGGGAAATGATGCTCTCGTACCGGGATAAATTCATGACCGGCACTAAACCGTTTAACTTCGATGTTCGCCTGACCCTGGCCGATTACAATGCCGTGATCACGAAGTACAACAACCCGCAAAAGCAGTTGAGCGACTATTACGAAGGGCAGACGCTGGGCGAAATATGGGGCTATACGACCGATGGCTATTACACCTCAGCCGATGATGTAAAAAGCAGTGCCAGCCAGAACCTGTTCAGAAGTGCATCCAGTGGACTGTGGTTTCCGGGCGATATCAAGTTTAAGGACACGAACGGAGATGGAGCCATTACGCCGGGTTTGAGCCGGGTTTCTGACCCAGGCGACCGCTCCATTATTGGTAATTCAACACCCCGCTATACCTATGGCGTTATGCTGGGGGCTGACTGGAACAACTTCTTCTTCTCGGCCTTTGTGCAGGGTGTTGGCAAACAGGACTGGTATCCAAGCCGGGAAGCAAACCTGTTTTGGGGACAGTATAACCGACCTTACGGCGACATTCCCAAAAGCCAGCTCGGTAATATCTGGACGGAAGACAACGTGAATGCCTATTTCCCCCGGTACGTGTCCCGCATTGCCAGCAACGCCAACGGGACGCTGGCGGCCCCGCAAACAAAATACCTGCAAAACGTAGCGTACATGCGCCTAAAAAACATTCAGTTAGGCTACAACTTACCCAGAGCCGTAACGTCAAAAATCGGCTCTTCAGCAGCGCGGGTTTATCTCTCAGCCGAGAATATACTCTCGTTATCACCCCTGTACAAAATTACCCGCGATATAGACGTAGAAAGTGCGGTAGCGTCTGACCAGGTATTCAGTCCCGGTGGCAACGCCGGCGATGGTTACAACTACCCGATTCTGAAAAGTGTGACCTGTGGTTTGTCTATCACTTTCTAACCCTACAAAACGTACGATCATGAACGCAAAATATAGCCTTATACTGCTGTTTACCCTTTTACTGACGGGGTGTAATCTGGAGGAACTCCCGGAAGCGACCACCACCAAAGGCCCCATTTTCAGCAGCGAAAGTGGCCTGGTGCTCTACACCAATTCGTTTTATAACATCCTGAACGGGAAAAACCTGCACCGGGCCGATGCCATGTCCGACTACTTGGCTCGGAAAGACAGCCCGGCCTTTATTACGCCTGGCAACTACAGTGCGCAGGTGAGTTCGGGCTGGTCGTGGTCCGATTTGAGAAACATCAATTACTTCATTCAGAATTGTAACAGCCCCGCCGTTCCGGTAACGGTCAGAAAGAACTACCTGGGCATTGCCCGGTTTTTCAGAGCCTGGTTTTATTTCGATAAAGTGAAACGGTTTGGGGATGTGCCCTGGATTAACAAACCGCTTGATGTATCGGACACCGAAATCCTATACCGGGAGCGTGATTCGCGGGTGATGGTGATGGATTCGGTGCTGGCCGACCTGGATTACGCCAGTCAGAATATTACCACGGCCAGCGAACCAACCCGCAGCCTGATTACCAAATACGTGGCCTACGCCTTCAAGGCGCGGGTAAGTCTGCACGAAGGCACCTTCCGGAAATACCACACGAAGTTGAATCTGGGCAGTTCGTCGGCCGGGTTGCTGAATCAGGCGGCCGTAGCCGCCAAGAAAGTAATTGACGAAGGAGGGTACAAGCTGTATGACGGAGCCGGGGTCGATCGATCCTACCGCCAGGTGTTCATCAACCCCGCCCCCATTGGCACGGAAGTTATGCTGTCTGCTGTTAATGACCTGGCCCTTAATAACCTCAACGATGGCAACTGGTACTGGACCAGCGGCACCTACGGCGATAAGGCCAGCTTTATCCGAACCTTTATCAATACGTACCTGAAGATTGATGGTACGCCTTTTACCAACGACCCGGCGTATAAAACAACGTTGTTTAAAGATGAAGTAAAAGGGCGCGACAAGCGGCTCCAGCAAACCATTCGTACTGGCGATTATAAACGCATAAATGCGGGCGTTCTGGTACCGGCCCCTCCCCTGTTTTCCTATACGTTTACGGGGTATATGCCCATAAAATGGACGCTGGATGATATGTACTACGACACCCGTGATTTGAATATCAACTCGGTATCCATATTTCGCTATGCCGAAGTGCTGCTGGCTTACGCCGAAGCCAAAGCCGAGCTTGGTACCCTTACGGATGCCGACTGGGCACTGAGCATTGGGGCTTTGCGCAAAAGAGCAGGTATCACCGGTGGATTAACCGCCAAACCAACGGTTGCCGACCCTTATTTACAGGCAAACTATTTTCCGGGTATTACGGACCCTTCACTGCTGGAAGTTCGCCGGGAACGCGGTATTGAACTGTGCCTGGAGGGATTCCGCTTTGATGACATCGTCCGGTGGAAACGGGGTGAACTTATGGAAATGGAGTGGAACGGTATGTACGTTCCCGCCCTGGATACGCCATTAGACTTAAACGAGGATGGTATTCTGGACGTAGCGTTTTACAAGAAGTTGCCCACCAAGGTTGCTGGCGTTACGTACGTAGACGTATCACCTACCATAGCGGGCAAACCCAATTCGCAGTTGTTGACCGGCGACACATCGGGCGAACTGACCTGGTTGAACAACATTCCCAGGAAGTGGGAAGATAAACACTACTACTACCCCATTCCGTCAGCCGATATAATCACCAATCCTAAACTCGGGCAAAATCCGGGTTGGTAAGCTACTCAGCTGATTTTCCGGAAAACCAGTTTCTTCTAGGACCCCGGCCTACCAGTCGGGGTCCTGGTTTTTGTTGTCCATGCAGTATAATCTGGTATGGGACGACTGGTGTCATCGAACTATTTAATCACTTCCACACGGTCCACCCCTGAGCGTAACTCCCCCCGCATGTTTCGTAGTCGGACAACAGGCTCGAAAACAGCTCAATCGCCCTGAAAAAACAAATCCCTTAAACCCATGTTTACTACTGCATTGTCTTCTGTTTATCAATCACAAAAAATTCTTCAATGACATCACAACGGCATATGAAACAGGGTCTACCCACCTTAACGGTTTTGTCAATTCTAGCCCTGGCATCCTGCACCACAAAAACCACGGAAACGACCAGCACCGACACTACGGTTATCAATCAATCTGAAACAACCCAGCAATCGGGTAATTTGACGCCCACTCAACCAAAACCGGCCTGGGGTAAGGACATGACCGACCCAATGGCGGTTGTGATTGAGAAACTAGCCAGCTATAACGCTCCGCCCCTGGTTAAACTTTCGGCTCCGGAGGCCCGCCAGCAACCAACACCTGCCGATGCTGCCATGGCCGTTATGAAAGAGCGAAACCTGCCCGTTCCGCCCAACAATGTTGATACTACGGGGAAAGACATCCCCGTTCAGGGCGGACAGATTCACCTGCGCATATACACCCCCAAAACCGGCAAGAGTGCCTATCCCGTTATTGTTTATTACCACGGCGGTGGCTGGGTTATTGCTAACCTGGACACGTACAACGCTTCGGCCCAGGGGCTGGCCAATCAGGTTGAGGCCGTAGTGGTATCCGTTGCTTACCGGCAGGCACCGGAACATAAGTTTCCCGTTGCGCACAATGACAGCTACGCAGCCTACGAGTGGACCGTTAAAAACGCAGCGTCCATAAAAGGTGACCCCAAGCGGATTGCGGTAGTGGGCGAAAGTGCCGGGGGTAACCTGGCCGCTGCCGTAAGCATGATGGCCAGGGATAAAGGCCTGCAGTTACCCGTACATGAAGTGCTGGTGTATCCCATTGCCGGGTATGATTTTACAACGCCTTCCTACATGGAGAGTGACAGTGTAAAACCCCTGAGTTCCGGGTTGATGAAGTGGTTCTTTGAAAAATACCTGAATAGCCCGTCTGAAGGGAAAAATCCAATGATTTCGCTGGTGACGGCAAACCTGAAGGGCCTGCCGCCCACCACCCTTATTTCTGCCCAGTATGACCCGCTCCGGAGCGAGGGCGAAACGCTGGCCAATAACCTGGAAAAAGCGGGCGTGTCTACCAGTCATAAAGTATATAACGGCACAACGCACGAATTTTTCGGCATGGCCGCCGTGGTTCCCGCAGCAAAAGAAGCGCAGGCCCTGGCCACTACCGAACTTAAAAATGCCTTTACCAGGTAAACTCAAAACTATTCTGACAAAAAAGCAATGCTTCACAAAGCATTGCTTTTTTTTGTAGCTTATATTGAACCCCGTTTCCAATCAACAACCTAAAAAAGCAACTCTGATGAATAAAGGAGTTTTCCTGCTATTGTTTGTAACGGCTTCCTATGCCGTGGCCCAGACAACCAATATCCCCACCTGGACGCCCTACGATGAGGCTGACGAACTAGCCAAAAACGCGACCCATGAATCCCAGCGCATGCGCTATAAACTTATTCAGTCTAAAAACCTGGATAAAAACGACCTCTGGAAGAGCATGGCGGGTCAGTTGGGCCGTTTCTCGCAGCAAGACTACCAGGCCCTCAAACCGCTCATTCTGGAGCAGGATATCCCCACGTTGCAGGCTAACATCAAATCCGGCAAACTGACCTACGAAAAATTAACGCAGTGGTATCTCTACCGAATTCTTACTTACGAAAACGACCGGAACAAAGCCCTGAACAACCTGATTTCTATCAATCCGAAGGCTGTAGCTGAAGCCCGCCAACGGGATAAAAACAAAGCAAAGGCTACCCACCCCCTGTTCGGGATGCCCATTATCCTGAAGGATAACATCAATTTTGAGGGATTACCCACTACTGCCGGGGCGCAGGCGTTCAAAAACAATTCGGCCAAAGATGCCTTCATTGTGGATCGGCTACAGGAGAAAGGCGCTATTATTCTGGCGAAGGCCAACCTGAGCGAGTGGGCCAATTTTATGTGTCTGGACTGTCCTAATGGCTACAGTGCTATGGGTGGCCAGACGCTGAACCCCTACGGACGGAAACAGTTCGACACGGGCGGGTCGAGTTCGGGCAGTGGCTCAACCGTAGCGGCCAACTATGCCGCCGGGGCGGTAGGCTCCGAAACGTCGGGTTCTATTCTATCGCCGGCGAGTGCCAACTCGCTGGTGGGGCTCAAACCCACAACAGGTTTATTGAGCCGGGGTGGTATTGTGCCCATTTCGAGTACGTTTGATACGCCCGGCCCCATGACCCGCACGGTTACGGATGCCGCCATTCTACTCTCCGCCATGACGGGCGAAGACCCCACCGATCCGGCTACAAAAGGCAACCCCAAAAACAAAACCTACTGGCAGGATCTACAATCGGGCAGCCTGAAAGGGGTTCGCTTTGGTGCTTATACACCCTTCCTGAAAGACTCGCTGTACAAAGCGACAGTCGAGAAAATCCGTTCGCTGGGCGGCACGGTCATCGACATCGAGCTGGAGCAGGCCACGAACGAAGGCTTCAGTACGCTGCTGAATGCCGACATGACCGCAGACCTTCCGAACTACATGAAGAACTACGGCTCGGGTTCGCTTCCCTACCAGTCGGTGGCCGATATTGTAGCCTATAACAAGCTGGACTCGGCCAACCGAATGCCCTACGGACAGGGCCGTTTTGGGGGCGTACTCAAGACCAACATCAGTGCGGACGAAATGGCCCAGTTGCGAACCAGTATCCGCAAAAACGGGGTCAGTTATTTCGAAAAGCCCATGCAGCAGCATCAACTGGATGTAATCCTGTCCATCAATAACCGAAGCGCGGGCCTTGCCGCAGCGGCCAACTACCCCTGTCTTACGGTGCCCATGGGTTACCGGCCCAACGGCGAACCCGTTGGTATTACATTTATTGCCCGGCCGTATGAAGAGGACAAACTCCTGAAACTGGGCCACGCCTACGAGCAGGCCACCAAAGCCCGTAAACTTCCGGAAGCTTATAAATAAGGCAAGTCTGTAATACATTAAATCAGAAAGCCGTCCTGCGCATCAGGACGGCTTTCTGATTTACCGATGAGTTGCTTTTTGCTCAGACATATGAATGGATCATCTACAACTTCTGACTCAGGGAGACCCTCTACTCCTGTTCTGGTGCTTCTTCTGCGCATTCGCCATTGAATTGGTTGTATAAGGCTGTAGGACAGCTTACTGATAGGCGAACCTCCAGTCTTGTAAAAAAATACAAAAAAAAGTAAAAAACTTTTTTGATTAACCGATTAAGCATAAGTTTGTCCATAATTATTATCCGATGAGTGCAAAAAGAACGTCGTTAAAGGACATAGCTCAGGAAGCGGGCGTTTCTACGGCTTTGGTATCGTATGTACTGAACGGCAAAGAGAAAGAGAGTCGGGTAGGGCCGGAAATTGCCACCAAAATCAGGGCAATAGCCATCGCCCTGAATTACCAGCCCAATCACGTTGCGAAGAGTTTACGAAGCGGAAAAACACAGACTATTGGCCTGATTATCGCCGATATATCGAACCCCTTTTTCGCCAATATTGCCCGGATTGTTGAAGACGAAGCCAAACGTAATGGTTATACGGTCATTATCGGCAGCTCGGATGAGAACGCCGACAAGTCGCGGGATTTGCTGAATGTATTGATTAACAGGCAGGTAGATGGGTTTATTATCGTGTCGGCCGAAGACTCGGCCCAACAGGTACAGTTGCTGAAAGAAAAGAATATCCCGTTTGTACTGCTGGATCGGTATTTTCCGGATATGCAAACGGATTTTGTGTCGACCGACCATTACCGGGCTGCTTACGACGGGGCCAGTCACCTGATTACCAACGGCTACAGACGCATTGGTATGATTGCCTACAAATCGGCTATGTTCCATATGCAGGAGCGGATACGGGGGTATCAGGACGCGCTGAAAGATGGCGGGTTGCCCTTTCAGAAAGGATATCTGAAAAAAATCAGATTCACCCACATCGAACAGGAAGCGAAGGTGGCTATTGATGAACTGACAAAGACCGATAAACCCGTTGATGCGCTGATTTTTGCCACCTACGGATTGGCAATAAATGGACTGATTTACCTGAACGAACAAAAGTTGAACGTACCGGATGATGTAGCCATCGTCAGTTTTGGGCAGGCCGAAGCATTTGACCTTTATTACTGCCCCATTACTTACCTGAAACAACCCATTGACCTATTGGGCCAAACGTCCGTTAGCCTGCTGGTAAAAAAGCTGAAAGAGTCTCCCGATGAACCCGCTCAGATACTCATGAATGCCGAACTAGTGGCCCGAAACTCGTCGAAACCAAAACGAATCCATCAACACTGAGTTTCACTTCTTTGCTTAAACGATTAAGCTGACTATTCCTTACCTTAACATCTATGCAACGCAGACGTTTTTTACAATCAGCCCTGCTCGGCTCAACGGCGGCTCTGGCCGGTCTTCCGCTCCTGTCGGCTGCGACAGCACCCAAACTGAAGATCACCAAAATCCGGTATTATGCGGCCCCCGGTTATACCAAGCCTCTGTTCAACCAGGCGAGGGGCATCGTCGAGATTCAGACCGATGGGGGCATTGTAGGCATTGGCGAGGGCGGCTCCAAAGACATGGTGGAGCAACTGGCGCAGATGATTATTGGCGAGAATCCATTTCGCATCGAAGACATCTGGCAGCGGCTTTACCGGGGTATGTTTTACCCGCCGGGCCGCGAGAAAATCCACGCTCAGGGGGCTATCGACATGGCCCTGTGGGATTTGAAAGGAAAAGCCCTCGGCGTGCCGGTGTATGAACTCCTCGGTGGAGCCACGCGGGATTATATTGAGTGTTACGCCACCGGGTTCCGGGCCTCCAAAGCAACCACCGAAGAAGGCCGGGCGCAGGATTGCATTAAAGCCGGACTGCGGGCTTACCGCATTGGTCCCACTGGCGGCAACGGCGATCAACCCTTCGATTTCTACGAGAACGCCAAAAAGACCATCGACCTCTGCAAGCGCATCGACGCGGCCGTGGGTGGCAATGGCAACTGGGCCATCGACCTCCACACCCGCTTCGATACCACCGAGGGAGTGAAAATATGCCGCGCCCTCGAAAACTTAGAGCCTTATTTCGTAGAAGACATCATCCGGTCAGAAAACCCGGCGGTTTACCAAACCGTACGAAGCATGACCACCGTACCCATTGCCGTCGGCGAGCAATTCGGTGACCGCTGGGACTCGAACGAGTTAATCGAGAACCGGCTCATTGATTACACCCGCTTCACGCTGCCCAACACGGGCGGCATCTCGGAGTTCAAGAAACTGGCTTCCATGTGCGAGACGCACTATGTAGGCATGATTCCGCACTTTACCGGCCCGCTGTCAACAGCCGCCCTGGTGCATACGCTAGGTTCCAGTAGCCCCATGCGGTGCCTGATGGAACTGGGCGGGGGCGAACCCGAACGCCCGGCCTACTTCAATGACGATTTTATCAATTTCAAAAACGGCAAACTTTACCTCAATCCCGAACCGGGCTTAGGTGTAAAATTCGACCCGAAGAAAGCCACGCTCGTGCTGGAAGTAACCGAAAACACGAAGTTTCCGCATCCCGTTCTGAAAAGCCCCGACGGAGCAATTCATAACTGGTAAACAGCTTCCGGTATTGGGTTTACGGTAAAGAGCAGTCTGAAGGCACTCATACTGACCGCTCCTCGCCACCATAAACCCAAACGGATAAACTGCAAACGCTTAATCGCTAACCCAAAATCCCCTTTACCCATGAAAAAGTTTACTGGATTACTTGTCTTGTTGCTGTTATGTGTGGGCTTTGGATACGCCCAGACAAACCGTGTTACCGGTACTGTTACCGGAGCCGATAACCAGGGGTTACCGGGCGTAAACGTGCTGGTGGGAGGTACCTCTACCGGAACCACTACCGATGCCGATGGGAAATACGCCATCAACGCGCCCAACAATGCGTCGCTGGTTTTTTCGTATATCAGCTACCTCAGTCAGACGGTGCCGGTCAACAACCGCTCCATCATCGATGTAACATTAGTAGAAGATGCCAAAGCTATCGACGAGGTAATCGTTACAGCACTGGGTATTAAGCGCGAATCCAAAACGCTGGGCTACGCCACGGCTACGGTCAACGCCGAGCAGATTAACGTGAACCGCACGCCTAATTTTGTGAGCGGGTTGCAGGGTAAAATGGCGGGGGTAAACATCACTACGATGGGAACCGGCCCCGCCGGAACGGCTAAAATCCGCATTCGGGGGCAGTCGTCGTTTAGTGGCAACAACTCCCCGCTGATTGTGGTAAACGGCGTACCGATTGACAACTCAAACTACGCTCTGGGCGGGGATTTTGGCACGCGGGCGGCCAACAGCTCCGACGGGGGCGATGGCCTGAGCAGCATCAACCCTGACGATATTGAAACCATGACCGTGCTGAAAGGGGCCACCGCTGCCGCTCTGTATGGCTCACGGGCCAAGGACGGCGTGGTGATGATTACGACCAAAAACCGGGGGAGCGGCAAAGGCTTCGGTGTGACCTACAACGCCAACTTCACCACCGACACGCCGTTGGACTACACTGATTTTCAGTACGAATACGGGCAGGGCGAAGGCGGCAAACGACCTACTACCCCTAACCCGACATCGGGTGTGTGGAGCTTTGGTGAGAAGTTTCAGCCGGGCATGACGCAGGTGCTGTTCGACAATAAGACGTACCCGTATGAGCCGGTCTACAATCGGGTAAAACAGTTTTACCGCGTGGGTACGAACTTCACCAATACGGTTACGGTAGCCAATAACACGGAAAAAGGTGGGTTCAGCCTATCGTTCGGCAACACCGACAACAAGGGAATCATGGAGAATAATACCTTCAACCGGAAGGTGATTAACCTCGGCTTTACCCAAAACATTACCAATCGGCTGACGGCGTCGGGAAATATCAACTACTCGAAGGAAAATAACATCAACCCGCCCCAGTTGAACACCCAGGATTTCTCGGTTTCGACCGTCATCTTTACGCTGGCCAACTCCATGCCGTTCGACGCCCTGCGCGACAATCAGACCAAGCCCAACGGCGATGAGTTCGTGTTTTCACGGTTTCTGGTGCGCAACAACCCGTACTACTCCATGAGTCGTCACTTCGAGAACATCAATCGTGATCGGCTCTTCGGCAACATCGCCCTCCGATACCAGTTTACCGACTGGCTGTCGTTGCAGGGCCGGATTGCCCAGGATTCGTACGTCCGCAACCAGGATTATAACATTCCCAATGGTTACGCGCCCATTCCGCAGGCACCCGTTGGCTACGTAAATGGCTCCTATACGCAGGACGTGCGCCAGAACCTGGAGCGCAACATCGACTTCCTGCTGACTGTTAACAAAACGTTCGGCAAGATTGGCGTGGATGTTAACCTTGGCGGTAACGCCCGCTACGCCCGCAACGATTATAACAGCGTAACGGTGCAGGATTTTGTGCAGCCGGGGCTATATACGGTGGCCAATGGGCGGATTAAAAACCCCATCTACCAGTTGGCCGAAAAAAACATTAACTCCCTCTACGGGGCGGCTACGATCTCCTACAAAGAGTTTCTGTACCTGAGCGCCACGGCCCGGAACGACTGGTTTTCGACGCTCGCTCCCCAAAATCGCAGCATCCTGTATCCATCCGTAACGGGCAGTTTTGTTTTCTCGCAGGCCTTCGATAACCTGCCTTCCTGGCTGTCGTTCGGCAAGTTACGGGCGGCCTACGCCCAGGTGGGTTCAGACAATGTGGCTCCGTATTCCAACGCGTTATATTACTCCGTCGACAACAACTCGTTTCCTAACCCGGCGGGGCAACTTGTACCGCTGGGGGGTATCAATGCCAGCGTAGTACCCAACAAAAACCTGCGCCCACTCCGCATTCAGGAAGCCGAGGTGGGTATGGAACTGAAATTGTTCCAGAACCGGGTTGGGTTCGATTTAACGTATTACCACAAAACCACCGACGACCAGATTCTGGCGGCCCAAATCTCCGATGCCTCGTCCTACACCAGCAAGCTCATCAACGTGGGCCGGAGCGCGAATCAGGGTCTGGAGATGCTGTTGACGTTCTCACCGGTTTCGAGTACCGACTTCCGGTGGGATGTGAGTGCCAACGCATCCTACAACACCTCTAAAGTGCTCAAGCTGGGCCTGTCGCCCAATGACACCATCATCACCGTCAGCAGCGGTGGGGGGCGCAATCTGGCGCAGGTGGTTGGCAAGCCCATTGGGCAGCTATACACCTTCACCTACCTGCGCGATGCCCAGGGGCGGCAGGTTTTTGACGCCAAAAGCGGGTTGCCGCTTCGGAACAACACGCTGCAAAACGTGGGGAATGCCCTGCCTAAATATTTTGGCGGCATTACCAACACGTTCACCTATCGGGGAATTGCCCTGTCGGTCCTGATTGACTTCAAACTGGGCTTTAACATGATTGCCGGACGGAACATCAACTACGTGCGGCACGGTCTTTCGAAACGAACGCTGCCAGGCCGCGATGTGGGCTATGTGATTGGCGATGGGGTGAACCCAAACGGCGAAGTCAACAAAACCCAGACGGCGGTGCAGCCATTCTACGAATCCATCAATCCGTTGGGTATCAATGAAGATTTTGTGACCAGTGCCGGTTTCTGGAAACTACGTCAGATTTCGCTCGGCTACGATTTCACCAAACTACTGCCCAGCGGCTTTTTCATAAAGGGAATACGTCTGAACGCCGTAGCCAACAACGTACTGATTATCAAGAAGTGGACCGAGAACATGGACCCCGAAGAAGCCCTGGTATCATCAGACAACGGCGTCGGCCTGGACTTCTGGCCGGGTCTACCGCCTACGCGGAGTGTCGGGTTCAATTTGAATGTGAAATTTTAGACACCCTACCTTAAAATCATGAAAACGAAACTAAATTATACCCTCATCCTACTGCTCTCACTGAGCCTGCTGACGGGTTGCGACAAGGGCTTCGATGAAGTCAATATCAACAAAGTAGACCCAACATCGCTGGCTCCGTCGCTGGTGCTGAATAAAGCGATTGTCAGTACAACCTACCTTGATGGGGGGTCTACGCTGGGCATGCTGACCTACACGTTTCCGATTGTGCAGCAAATCATTACGCCCTACGGCAGTTCATTGTCGGGCGGGAATTACAACCAGAACAATAACGGTAACACGCCCCTGGTCTGGACTAATTTCTACCGCAACGTAGTGAAGCAGTTGATTGCCGTACTGGACCAGACCAAAGGCGACCCACTCCAGGTAAACACCTATAACGCAGCCCGTATCTGGAAAGCCTACGCCTTCATGATTCTGACCGATACCTACGGTGATATTCCATACGTTGAAGCCGGTCAGGGGTACACAACCGAGATTATCACGCCCAAATACGACCCGCAGCAGGATATTTATAAAGATATCCTGAAGGAACTGGAGGAAGCATCGGCAGCACTCGACCCCAAGCAGCCTGCGGTTGTTACGGATATTCTGTACGGAGGTAATGTGGCCAACTGGAAAAAACTCGGCTATTCGTTTATGCTCCGGGCCGCCATGCGCCTGACCAAAGTGGATGGCACAACGGCGCAGGCTTACGTCAAGAAGGCCGTGGCGGGTGGGGTATTTCAGTCCAACGCAGACAACTCTACTATCCGGCACACGGCCATTTACAACAACTACATTGCCAACCACTTAGCGGCCCGCGAAAAAACCAATTTCTACCTCGCGGCTCCGTTTGTGAATTACCTGAAAGACAACAACGACCCCCGGCTGGCCGTGTTTGCGGTGCGTTATGTGGGGGCCAAGGGTGGACCGGAACAGGTACCGGCACGCGCTTCATCGGACCCGGCGGTGCAGATAGGCATGCCCGTGGGCTATAACGACGTAACGATAACGTCCACCTTCGCGGCAAATGGCGTGGCAAGTTTGTGGGATTATTCGCAGGTGAACCTGACAACGGTGCTGGCCCTGGACGCACCCGAATTCCATATTACCTACGCGCAGGTGCAGCTTCTGCTGGCCGAAGCAGCCGTGCGCGGCTGGGTGGCCGGTACGGCAGCTGACTATTTTGCAAAGGGCATTCGGGCCAATATGGAGCAGATGGCATCGTACAGAAGTCCGATTCCGGAAGCCGCCATAAAAGCCTACCTGGATGCCCATCCGCTGGATATGGGCAAAGCACTGGAACAAATCAACACGCAGTATTGGGTAGCGTCCTTTTTAGATGGCTCCGAAGCCTGGGCTAACTTCCGGCGTAGTGGCTTCCCCGCTCTGAAGAAAAACCCCTACCCCGGCTCCGAAATCAAAGGCGACTTCATCCGCCGGCTGCCCTACCCCGATAGTGAGATTGTGGTCAATTCGGCCCAGCTAAACGAGGCCGTCAAGCGGCAGGGACCCAATGACCTGGATACCCGCGTTTGGTGGGATAAATAGTAAAATGGTTTACGGTTTTTGGTTTACGATTTACGGTGGTTGACACGAATATCACTGACGTAAATCTGTCTCGTGCTTCAGCTATTCATGCGTTAGCCACCGTAAACCAAAAACCGTAAACCATAAACCTTAAACCAATTTATACACATGAATAAACCTGATTTCAACCGCCGTGACTCGTTAAAAATGCTGGGTCTGGGCGCATCGGCCGGGGCACTGAACCTGTTTGGCGGCCTCTCTACCGCCGAAGCGCGTGAACAGCAGGGCACACCCCAATACGCCAAAGGACTGGCTCCGGTCAAAATTAAAAGCGTGAAAGCCATTGCCACCGCTCCGCAGGGCTCCAACCTTATTGTGGTGAAAGTAGAAACCACCGAGCCGGGCCTGTACGGCTTAGGCTGCGCCACGTTTACACAGCGGGCAATGGCCGTTGTTACCGCTATCAACTCGTACCTCAATGATTTCTGCGCCGGGAAGGACGTGGACAACATCGAGGATATGTGGAATGGGGCGTATGTCAGCTCCTACTGGCGCAATGGTCCCGTGCTCAACAACGCCCTCAGCGGACTGGACCAGGCCTTATGGGACATCAAAGGCAAACGCGCCAACATGCCCGTTTATCAGTTGCTGGGGGGCAAATCCCGCTTTGCCATTCCGTGCTACACCCATGCCAACGGCAACACACCCGAAGCCGTTGCCGAGGATGTGAAGAAGATTATGGAGCGCGGTTTCCGGCACATCCGCATTCAACAGGGGGGCTACGGAGCTGTGGGAGCCACCGCCGACAAACCCGACTTCAAAGCGGCCAACTTTGGGGGCGAAACCGACAACTACATGAACGTACCGCTCTACCTAAAATCGGTACCGAAGATGTTCGAGGTGGTCCGGAAAGCGTGTGGCGACGAAGTTGAACTGCTCCACGACATCCACGAGCGGGTGCAGCCGATGGAAGCCATCAACATGATCAAGAAACTGGAAGACTACCGGCCTTTCTTCGTCGAAGACCCCTTCTCGCCCGAGAACATGGAGTGGTTCCGGCAACTGCGCCAGTCGACCACGGTGCCCATTGCCATGGGTGAGTTGTTCAACAACATTAACGAGTTTAAAGAGCCGATGGTGAACCGGCTGTTCGATTTTGTGCGCTGCCACGTCTCGCAGATTGGCGGCATTACGCCCGCCATGAAGATAGCCCGACTGGGCGAGTTCTTCAACGTCCGCACCGCCTGGCACGGCCCCGGCGACGTATCGCCGGTGGGGCACGCGGCCCACGCTCACATCGACCTGGTTGTGTGGAACTTTGGCATTCAGGAGGCCGTCAGCTTCTCCGACAAAATGCAGGAAGTTTTCAGCGGTTGCCCCACCATGAACAAGGGCTATATGTCGGTAAATGAAGTACCGGGCCTGGGCGTAGATATCAATGAAAAAGAAGCCGCCAAGTACCCCATCGGCACCAAATCCAACTGGCAGGTGCGGAAAATGGACGGCACGCTGATCAGACCTTAATTCGGTTTTTGGTTTACGGTTTTTAGTTAGCTGACGCGAGTCTACTAGTGCGTTAGCCGACTACAAACCGTAAACCAAAAACCGTAACCTATAAACCCTGAACCCTATATGAAATCGCCCAAACTTTCCCGGCGTTCCGCCATCCAATCCGTACTGGGGATGGCCGGTACGGGTCTGCTCCTGCCCGAATCATCCTATGCCGCCAACCCCGCCCCGTTTCGGGATTACAGCAAAGTAAAAATCACCAAGCTGGAAACCTTCCTGGTCAAACCGCGCTGGATCTTCCTGAAAATCCACACCGATGTGGGTGTGTACGGCCTGGGCGAACCCCTGCTCGAAGGGCGGGCACTCACCATCCAGACAGCCATAAAGGAAGTGGAGCCCTACCTGATTGGCAAAGACCCGCGAGCGGTAGTACACCACTGGCAGGCCATTTACCGACACGCCTTTTATCGGGGTGGCCCCATCCTGACCTCGGCGCTCAGCGGCATTGACCACGCGCTGTGGGACATCAAGGGTAAACTCCTCAATGTACCCGTCTATGAACTGCTGGGCGGCCCCACCCGCGACCGCGTTCGGGTGTACGGGCGCGCCAGCAACGCCGAACAAATCAAGCAGCAAAAGGCGCTGGGATTCACCGTTATCAAAACGGGCGTCGCGCATAAGAACCCGGCCAATATTGTCGAAAACCCCCAATTCATTAAGTACGCCATCGACAATTTTGCGTCGCTGCGGGAAGCCGGCGGCCCCGATATGGACATTGCCATTGATTTTCACGGCAATATTTCGCCCCAGACCGCGAAGGTGCTCATTAAGCAGTTGGAACCCTATCAACCCATGTTCGTGGAAGAGCCCTGCCAGGCGCAGAATGTGGATACCATGGTCGACATTGCGAAGGGTACCCACCTGCCTATTGCCACCGGCGAACGCATTTTTACGAAATGGGGCTTCCGCGAAATACTGGAGAAAGGTGCCGCCAGCATCGTTCAACCCGATCTGTGCCACGCGGGTGGTATTACGGAGGGTCGCATCATTGCGGGCATGGCCGAAGCCTATTACGTACCCATTGCGCCCCACAATCCCATGGGGCCCATCTCGCTGGCCGTCGGGCTTAACCTGGCAGCCAGCGTACCCAATTTTCTGGTTCAGGAGCAGGTCTCCTTGGGCGAAGGTTACCTCAAGAATCCGTTTAAGCTACAACCAGACGGTACAGTTCTCATTCCCAAAGGACCGGGCCTCGGCGTCGAACTGGACGAAGCCCTGATGAAAGATAAAATCGGCCACGACTGGAAAAACCCTGAGTCGTACAATGCACTGGATGGCTCGGTAGTGGATTGGTAAACGAACGTCAACCCAACTGCCTATGATTAACACCCGATAATGCACACTCCTGTCAATTCCTTACCAAACCAAAATACTCCTGATAATCATGAAAAACCCTGTAAAACTCGTTGTTCTGCTGCTGCTACTGGGCCAGAACTTCGCTTTTGCACAAACCAGTCGCATTACCGGAAAGGTAACCGGCCCCGACAATGAGGGGCTACCCGGCGTAAACGTGCAGGTGGAAGGCACCACTACCGGAACCGCTACCGATGCCGCCGGAAACTTCGTACTGAATGCTCCGGGTACGGCTTCGCTCATCTTCTCCAATATTGGGTATACCAGTCAAACGGTGCCGGTCAATGGGCGAACGGTTGTGAATGTGCAGTTGGCAGAGGACTTGAAAACGCTCAGCGAGGTAGTTGTGGTCGGTTACGGAACCCAAAGAAAAACCGACGTTACGGGCGCACTGACGGCTATTTCTACAAAAGAATTTGCCCAGCAGCCCATTACGCGCCTGGACCAGGTATTACAGGGTCGGGCGGCCGGTGTACAGGTAACGCAGGCCAACGGCGCACCGGGGGGCGATGCCCGCATCCGGGTGCGGGGAGCCAACTCCGTTTTGGGCGACAACAACCCGCTTTACGTGATTGATGGCTACGTGGGCGCCGATTTCAACTTCATAAACCCCAACGACATTGCCACGATTCAGGTACTGAAAGATGCGGCTTCAACGTCTATTTACGGTAGCCGGGGTGCCAATGGCGTGGTCATTATCACCACCAAACGCGGGGCGAAAGGCATTAAAGTGATGTACGAAGGACAGGCGAGTGTATCGAACGTTATCAAACGATACGATGTACTACCCGCCGGAGAGTTCGCGGAGATTGTGAATGCCCGCGCCACAGCTACTGGCTCAACTCCGCCCTTTACGGCAGCCCAGATAACCGACTACAGACAAAACGGCGGCACCGACTGGCAGGATTTGGTCTATCGAAAAGGCAGTGGCCAGCAGCATCAGGTAACGGTGTCGGGCGGCAGCGATAAATCGACGTTCCTGATTTCGGGAAACTACGTGGGGCAGAAGGGCATCGTTGAAAACAGCGACTTCAAACGGTACATTCTCCGTACCAACCTGACAACACAACTCAACGACAAACTAAGCCTGCGACTAAATCTGTCGGGGACAAAAACCCAGAATCATAACACTAACGGGGGCGGTGCGCTGATTCAGGTACTAGCCTGGGCCCCTACTACCCCCGCTTACGGGTCTGATGGACAGCCCACCTTTACGGACCCTACCGGTTCGGTATACCGGAATCCGCTGGATTTCCTCTACGACCAGTCTATCAATGCCGACCGGGCTACGTTTAACGTGATTGGTGGCCTGAATTACAAGCTGCCCATAAAAGGACTGTCTTTCGATGTGCAGTATGCCGTAAATTACCTGAACGCCCAGAACCTGAGCTTTACCGGCCAGCGACTCTCGAACAATAACCCCAACGCCAGCCGTTATTCGGCCGATTTGGTAACGCTGCAAAACACCAACAACCTGACCTACAACCTGACCGTTGGCAACCACTCCATTACGGCGGTGGGCGTGCTGGAAACGCAGCAATTCACCAACCGCAATTTTACCGCTACGGCCACCGGCCTGCGGTTTCCGCAGTTAGGTTTCGACAACATCGGCGGTAACTCGGCGGCTTCGGTCGCATCGGGTTATCAGAAATGGACGCTGCTCTCGCTGCTGGGCCGGGTCAACTACGCCTACAAAGACAGGTACCTGGTTACGGCTGCCGTTCGGCGGGATGGGTCGTCTAAATTCGGGCCGGATAATAAGTACAGCGTGTTCCCGTCGGTGGCCCTCGGCTGGCGGCTTTCGGAAGAGCCGTTCATCAAAGACCTCAACGTATTCAGCAACCTCAAGCTTCGGGGTAGCTGGGGCATGACGGGTAGCCAGGCTATCAACCCGTATGCCACGCTGTCGCCCTATAACACGGTGTTCGTAGCCTACAACAACACGGCGGCTGTGGCCGGTGTGAATCAGGGCAATCAGGGCAACCAAAACCTGAAGTGGGAAACCACCCGCCAAACGGACGTAGGGGTAGAAATGGAATTCATGAACGGACGAATTCACATCGAAGCCGACTATTTCAACAAAAACACCACCGACTTGCTGCTCAATGCGGCCCTGCCGAGTTATGCCGGTGGTGGCACCCAAACCCGGAACATCGGCGAGGTTGAAAACAAAGGGTTCGAGTTTACGCTGGGCGGCACGCCGGTTCGGAGCACTGATTTCCAGTGGGAAACCAACCTGAACCTCTCCACGCTGAAAAACAAGGTCATCAGTTTGGGCGGTCTGGCCCGGCTGGGTACGGGTACGGGCGTGGGGGCGGGTATGTCGACCACCAACGAGTTTATGCTCATGCCCGGCGAACCTCTCGGCTCGTACTGGGGGCTGAACTACCTGGGTACGTTCAAACCCGGTGAGGCCGACCTGGCCGCCAGATTTGGCCGCGTGCGGGGCGACCCGCACTACGAAGACCTCAACGGCGACAACTCGATTACGACCGACGATTTCAAGATTATTGGCCGGTCGTTCCCCAAACTGACCGGGGGCTGGAACAACACGTTTACCTACAAAGGGCTGACGCTGAACGTGTTCTTCAACGCCGTATTTGGGGTCGACAAGTTAAACTACACGCGGGCGGCAGCCCTGTCGGGTTCGGGCGATGCGCGGCAGTTTATCCTGTCCGAAATCCGGGATTATTACCGGCCCGGCAACGAAGCGTCGGATATACCCGCGTTTACCAGAACCTACCAGCCCTTCACCCAGTCCAGCCGCTTCATTGAAGACGGTAGTTTTGTCCGGTTGAAAAACGTGAGCCTGTCGTATAATCTCCCGACGGCGTTTATCAACAATAAAGGAACCATCCGGGTGTTTTTCAGCGCGACTAACCTGCTCACGTTTACCCGATACAAAGGCCCCGACCCGGAGTCGAGCAACGTTGGGTCAAACCTGGATACGGCCATTGGTATCGACTACGGCTCCTATCCGAACGCCAAAAACTACACCCTTGGCCTGAACTTAGGCTTCTAACTCCCAAAACGCCAAAAACATGAAAAAGATAGCGATAATTTTCCTGGCCGTTATGCTGGTAGCGAGCTGCAAAGGATACCTCGAAGAAGATACCACCGGGCTGCTGTACGGCCCCAACGTTCTGTCCACACAGGCCGGACTGGAATCCGCCCTGACGGGTTCCTACAAAGGGCTTGCCTCGCAGTGGTCGATGGGATTCATTCACCCCTCGGCCAATGCCGCTGTGCTGGGTGCCGATGACGTAACCACGCACCCAGCCAGTAACAAAGCCGACTGGCGCGAGTTCGACCAGTTCAACGTATCGACCACCAACCAGCGGTCGGGGGCGGTGTATAATGGCTGCTACAAGGCCATTCAGGGGGCCAATAACGTGATTAATAATTACGCAAAAACCGTTGGCACCAAAGCTACCATCGACATCATTGCGGGCGAAGCGTACTTTATCCGGGGCTTTTCGTACTACTGGCTGACCCGTTTTTACGGCAATATTCCGCTGGTGCTGTCGGGTGAGTATTCGGACAGTTTGCTGACCATCAAAAAATCGTCGCCCCAACAGGTCTATAACCTGATAGTGTCTGACTTGAAAAAGGCCGAAACCATGCTGCCCAATGCCAAGCGCGATCCGGGTCGGCCCAATGCCGGAGCAGCCAAAGCGTTTCTGGCGGATGTTTATCTGACGATGGCGGGCTGGCCCCTCAAGCAAACCGACAAGTATGACCTGGCTGCGGCCAAAGCCAAAGAAGTTATTGATAACAGTGCCCAATACGGGTTTCAGTTGTTACCCACCTTTGCGGCTGTCTTTGAAAATGACCCAGCCGTGTTGGGTACGCCCGAAGCCGTTTTTCAGATTAGTGGGTTTGCGGGCGGCAGCGGCACGGCCAATGCCACCTACGGCAATACAACCATGCCCGGCGAAGAAGGTGGCTGGGACGATATGTTTTCGGAACTTAATTTCTTTAAAAACTTTCCCGAAGGTCCCCGTAAAGACGCGACATTCCGCACGGAGTTTGGGCTGGGAGCCACCAAAATCCCCTGGCAGCAAAGCCTGACCCGGCACCCGTACTACAAGAAATGGTACATCAAAGGAAACGTGGTAACTTCCAGCAGTTCGCTGCCATCAGTAATGATGCGCTACCCCCACGTGCTGACCATTTATGCCGAAGCCAAAGCGAGGGGAACGGGCGGCCCCGACCAGGCTGCTTATGACGCACTGAACCAGGTTCGGCTGCGGGGTTTGCCCGCCGGAACGAAGGCTCTCTCCCCTGCTGACGGCCTGTCGGCTACCCAGTTTGCCGATGCCGTGGTGCAGGAACGGGCCTGGGAGTTTGCCTGCGAGCGCACCCGCTGGTTCGATTTGATCCGGCTGGAGCGCGTCGAAGCCGCCAATGCCGCCAAAAGCCCCGACGATTTACAACCAATCAAGCCCATCACAAAGGCAGATTACTGGTTTCCGCTGCCGTACACGGACACGTCGATTAACCCGAATCTCTGAATTAGCGAAATCAGACCTATAAGGTTTGAGAAACCTTATAGGTCTATTAAACTCCCTTTACACCGTTGAAAAAGGCACTTCCGGCAATACTCCTCGGTTTTGGGTTGTGTGGTCTAATACGCCCCACCGCCGAACCACCCCAAATCACGCTCTCCAACGGGCTGATTACCACTACGCTGTACCTGCCCGATACCGCGCAGGGGTATTACCGGGGTACGCGCTTCGACTGGGCAGGGGCGTTTAAAAACCTTGACTATAACGGGCATAGCTACATTGAGCAGTGGTTTCAACACTATGATCCTTTTTTCCACGATGCCATCAACGGCCCCGCCGAAGAGTTCACCCCCCTGGGCTTTGCCGAAGCTAGACCCGGTGATACGTTCGTAAAAATCGGCGTGGGTGCTCTGCGGAGAGCCAACGAGAAGCCGTATGCTTTTGCTACCGTGCATACCGTGGCCAACTATGGGAAACGGACAGTGAAAACGCAGAAGCATGCCCAGTTCACCGACGCGGTAACCTTTACGCATGCGTTGACCGACGCCAGCGGCTACGGGTACCAATACAGCAAAACTGTGAGATTGGTGAAGGGCAAACCCGAACTGGTATTGGAACACCGGCTGAAAAACACGGGGCAGAAGCCTATCGAAACCAGTGTTTATAATCACAATTTCTGGATAATCGACCAGCAACCCACCGGGCCAACCGTAGCCATCCGGTTTCCGTTTGCGGTAACGGGCGAGGGTAAAGGATTTGGCACGACCATTGTTGCCCAGAATAAAGCCCTGACCTATACCCGCAACCTGAATGAACGGGAGCAGGTGTACAGCGCGGGGTTACAGGGCTTCGGTCCAACAGTCGACTCGTATGACTTACGCATCGAAAACCTGAAAACCGGAGCCGGGATACACACCACCGGGGATCGTCCCCTGGAGAAATTAGTGTATTGGGCCTGCGCTACTACCTCCTGCCCGGAGCCGTACATTCACCTGAAAGCCAAGCCCGGTGAGGAAGTGACCTGGACAATCAAATACGAATTTTATCAGACTACTGCTCCATGAACCGAACAGTTTATCAACGCTGCTTTGCTGTTATCCTGCTGATTGGGGCGTTGGGACTGGTTTCCAGCTATGGGCCAGCCCCCGCCCGGGAGGACTGGCCAACGTACGGCGGTAACGCTGCCGGAAACCGGTATTCACCCCTGACCCAGATTAATACCCAAACCGTTAAAAACCTGCAACTGGCCTGGACGTTTGACACGGGCGAAAACAACGATTCGACCAAACGGGGTATGGATATTCAGTGCCAGCCCATTGTGGTCGATGGTGTCCTTTACGGCACTACGCCCCGCCATAAACTCTTTGCCGTTGATGCGGCTACGGGCAGGCGAATCTGGCAATTTGACCCGTTTTCCAACCCTGACAAACAACCCCGTTTTCACCCACTGCGGGGCGTAACGTACTGGAATGGTGGTGCGGATAAACGTATTCTGTATTCGTCCGGAGCTTCGCTTTATGCCGTGAATGCCCAGACGGGTGAATTAATCAACAGTTTTGGCCAAAACGGTGAAGTGGATTTGCACGAAGGGCTGGGCAATAAAGAAACGCTCGGCCATGATGTGAGTAACCTATCCATTCGCAATACGTCGCCGGGTGTGATTTATCAGGACCTGATTATCGTCGGTTCCAGCATGAACGAAGGGGGCGACGCGCCACCGGGCAACATCCGGGCCTTTAACGTTCGTACGGGCAAGCTAGCCTGGACGTTCCACACCATTCCGCTGCCGGGCGAGTATGGCTACGAAACCTGGATGAAAGACTCTTACAAAAAAATTGGCGGAGCCAACTGCTGGGCCGGTATGGTGGTCGACGAAAAACGGGGTATCGTCTTTGCCGGGACCGGCTCGCCTTCGGTCGATTTTTATGGCGGAGACCGGGCGGGTAAAAACCTGTTTGCCAACTGCCTGCTGGCCCTCGATGCCAAAACGGGCAAACGCATCTGGCATTTCCAGACTGTTCACCACGACCTCTGGGACCGGGATATTCCCTGCCCCCCCAACCTGCTCACCGTAAGCCACAATGGAAAGAAAGTTGATGCCGTAGCCCAGGCTACCAAAGATGGCTATGTGTTCGTGTTCGAGCGTGAGACGGGCAAACCGCTGTTTCCCATTCGCGAAATGGCGGCACCCACCTCCCCCGCCCTGCCCGGCGAAAAACCCTGGCCCACGCAACCCGTACCCGCCAAACCAGCCCCGTTTGCCTTTCAGCACCTCGATGAAAGAACCATTACCAGCCGCACACCCGAAGCACGGGCGTATGTGCTGGACCGGTTCAAAAACAGCCGACAGGGCAATAAATGGCTGCCCCCCAGTGAAGAAGGCTCCCTTATTTTTGGCGTAGGGGGCGGAGCCGAATGGGGTGGCACCGCTGCCGACCCGGAAGGCGTTTTTTACGTCAACGGCAACAACATGCTGTGGTGGCTCAAAATGCGAAACACACAGACACCGTCTGACGGTGTCGCGCTCACGCGGGGAGCCAGTTTGTTCAACACCAACTGTGCCGCATGTCATGCCATCAGCAAAGAGAACAAGGCCGTTGCCAGCACCAGTCAGGCGTATCCTAACCTCGCCAACGTGGGCAACCGCTTAGACCGAAGCCAGATTAACGCCCTGCTGACAACGGGTCGGGGCCGGATGCCGTCCTTCAGCCATCTTCCTAAGGATGACCGCGAAGCCATCGTTAACTTCCTGTTGCATACTGAGCCTGCCCGCCCAGTGCCTGCCGATATGCACCAGGCAACCAATACCCTTGACACGGCGCCAAACGCCGATTTTCCGTATGTTTCGCCCTATCTCAACAACGGCAACATCCAGTTTAGGGATCAGGACGGTTACCCGGCCATAAAACCACCCTGGGGCACGCTCAACGCCATCGACCTCAACACGGGCGAATACCGCTGGCAAGTATCCCTGGGCGAATACCCGGAGTTAGTCCAGAAAGGTCTGATGAATACCGGTACCGAGAATCATGGCGGACCGCTCGTTACGGCGGGCGGGTTACTTTTCATTGCTGCCACCTACGACCAGAAACTGCGTGCGTTTGACCGGAAAACGGGTAAAATAATCTGGGAACAGAAACTACCCGCCGGTGGGTTTGCTACGCCCATTACGTACAGCGTAGCTGGAAAACAGTACGTGGCTATTGCCTGCGGAGGCACCCGATACGGGCTAAAATCCGGTGGGTCGTATGTATCTTTTGCGCTTCCTTCATCATCCATCAACTGACAGTAAAAACAATGCAATACCCCGAAAACCGGATAACAAACCACCTGCTGTGCTGCGACTGGGGAACGTCATCGTTCCGGTTGCAGCTTATGGACCTGACCACGCACGTCTGCATGGGTGAAGTCCGGTCAGATATGGGTATATCGGCGATATTTGATGATTGGAAAACCGCTGCCAAACAGCAGGGTATTTCCCGGGACGGTTTTTTCATGCAGGTGCTGCAAAAGCACATCAGCCGCCTGGAAACGCAGCTATCGACTACTCTGACGGATGTGCCGGTGATGGTATCGGGTATGGCGTCGTCGTCCATTGGCATGGCCGAAGTACCGTATGCCACCCTGCCCTTCCCCACGGATGGCTGTCAGGCCAGTATGCAACGGTTCGAAAGCCGCCCCGGTTTCCGGCACGATTTGTTTCTAATTTCGGGCGTTCGCAGTGACCAGGATGTTATGCGGGGCGAGGAAACGCAGCTTATCGGCCTGATAAAATTGCTTGCCTTATCGGGCCATACTGTGCAGGATGCACGCTGCATTTTTCCGGGTACCCATTCCAAACATTTGTACATTCAGCATGAGAAGTTAGTACATTTTAAGACCTACATGACTGGTGAGATTTTTGATGTGATGCGCCGACACAGTATTTTAAAAGACTCGGTTGACTATTTTCCTTATTCCGACTTACCGGATACCGCTGTTAAAGCCTTTCAAGAAGGCGTTCGTCAAACAGCCTCATCGAATATTCTGAATACATTATTCAGCGTCAGAACCAATCAGTTATTTGACAAAATCAGTAAGGAAGAAAATGCCTTTTACCTGAGTGGCCTGCTGATTGGTACCGAATTAAACCAGCTTCAATCGACAAACGAATGCCCGCTCATTTTGTGCGGGGGCAGCAACTTGTCAGCCCTGTACGAACTCGCCATCAGCGAACTCCACCTTACCCACCGTACCCACACCGCCCCCGCCGATCTGGTTGATCGGGCGGCCAGCATGGGGCAACTACTCCTGTTTCAGCAACAGCTTATCAAACAACCAACCGAATGAGTGATTCTGCCTTCTCGTGGCCTTTATTTTATAAAATGCCTATTGTGGGCATAATCCGGCATGTTTCGGCCGCAGATGTCAGCCAGATACTACCCGTTTATCAGGCAGCGGGGTTAACTACCATAGAGATAACCATGAACACCCCCGGTGCCGAAAGCATGATTCGGGCGGCCCGCCAGCAATACCCCAACACGCTGAATGTTGGCGCAGGCACCGTCTGCTCCGAAGCCGATTTGAACCTGGCCTTAGCGGCTGGGGCTCAGTTTATCGTTACGCCGGTTATTAATAAAAAAGTACTGAAAACCTGCGTAAAAAAAGACATCCCTATTTTCCCCGGTGCCTTTACCCCTTCCGAAATTTATAAAGCCTGGTCGCTGGGGGCAAGTATGGTAAAAGTATTTCCAACTACCCAGCTCGGCCCCGGCTATATTCGGGATATAAAAGCGCCCCTGAATCAGATTAAACTACTGCCAACGGGTGGTATTACGCGACAAAACATGGGCGATTTTCTGACCGCCGGTGCCGATGGTTTCGGCATTGGCAGTCATCTTTTTGACAAGCAGTTAATTGACGAAAAAAACTGGGATGGGCTGAAAAATCATTTCGTAGGATTCATAGAAAAATTTCAGGTTTTTGTCCTTCCGGGGAACGATGAATCTTGAGTTAACAGGCTGGCGATTCTTTCTTTCCCGGAAGGACAAAAGCGGAATGATGAAAACCCAAATAGAAGCCCCTAAACCTTAGCTAGCATGACCACCTCACAGGCCCCTAAAACTACCACCACCGGCATCTACCGCTGGGGTATTGTGGTGCTATTATTTACGGCCACGACCATCAACTACCTCGACCGGCAGATTATTGGCCTGCTCAAGCCCCTGCTGGAAATTGAGTTTAGCTGGACCGAAAGCGACTTTGCCCGGATTGTCATTGCCTTTACGGCGGCTTATGCAGTGGGCTTGCTGGTGATGGGCTGGTTTGTGGATAAAGTAGGCACCAAAATTGGGTACGCCGTTACGATTGTCTGGTGGAGTGTGGCGGGTATGCTGCACGCCCTGGCCCGCTCAGCTTTTGGGTTTGGCGTGGCCCGCGTGGGGCTTGGTTTGGGCGAAGCCGGTAACTACCCGGCCGCGGTAAAAACCGTGGCCGAATGGTTTCCGCAGAAAGAGCGGGCGCTGGCTACGGGACTATTCAACGCTGGTACCAGCGTGGGGGTGGTGGTCGCCCTGCTCATCGTACCCTGGATTTTGAGCCAGTACGGGTGGCAGGAAGTGTTTTGGATTACGGGGGCGCTGGGCTTCGTGTGGCTTATTTTCTGGATCATCTTTTACGATGTTCCGGCCCGCCAAAAGCGGCTTGGTGCCGCCGAACTCACGTACATTACTGCTGGTCGTGATCCGGTTGAATCGGCCACCACTGTTCGCTGGACCCAGCTCTTTCGATACCCCCAAACGTGGGCTTTAATCGTGGGCAAGGGCCTTATCGACCCCATCTACTGGTTTTTCCTATTCTGGTTGCCCTCGTATTTTGCGTCGACCTTTAACCTTGACCTGAAAAAGCCGAGTCTGGAACTGATGCTGATTTATCTGGCTACCACCGTGGGCAGCATTGGTGGGGGGTATGTCTCCTCGCAATTAATCCGGCGGGGCTGGCGGGTGCTGCGAGCCCGCAAAACGGTATTACTGGGCATTGCCCTGCTGGAAATTTCGGTGATAAGCATTCAATTTGTTACGGACGTATGGGTGGCCGTGGGCCTGATTAGCCTGGCCGTAGCCCTGCACCAGGCGTGGGCCACGAATATTTTCACGCTGGCCTCCGACTTGTTTCCCCGGCAAACGGTGAGTTCGGTCGTAGGCATTGCCGGCATGGCTGGCTCTGTTGGCGGTATTTTCTTTCCCCTGCTGGTTGGCACCTTACTCGACAACTACAAGGCTGTCGGTAATCTGACTGGTGGCTACAACGTGCTGTTCACCGTTTGCGGCTGTACCTACCTGACGGCCTGGCTACTCATTCACAGCCTGACGCGCCGGGATCGGCCAGTGGCTACTTAACCGGGGTGTATACTAGGTAGCAAGTCTGCCCTGCCCGGGTAAATTGATAGCCGTTATCACGCTAAAGAGATGGCAGTGCCCGGCAGAAACGGTAGCATAACAGGGCGGATGTACTTTTGATGGCCACGGAAGTCCGGACAGCCTTACTCCATCAGACTGTGTCAGTAAGATAGGGTTTTACGGATGCTGAAATAGCCGCCCGATGATTTGTTAAGTAATTCACCCGTATCCAGTGCCAGGGACGTTTGGAGCTGGACCTGGCCCAGAGCGGGTAACTTTACTGGAGTCATCATTTGCAGCAAGGCTGAAAACTGATTGGTTTCGGCGGGATAGGGAGTTTCATAGGTGCCGAAATTCTGACTATAGGATACTTTGGTTAGCCATTGTACCTGCCTGGCAATCCGACCCGATAAGCCAACATGCCACAGCGACACCCTCGTGTTAGCAATAGGATAGCCAACTGGCAAATTAGGGTTCACTTCAGCCTGGGGAGTCAGAAAAGGAGTGCCAATGACCCGGCCGTAATATTGCCAGCCATCAATGAACTGCTCGTTATTAAAATAATTGACTTTCCCACGGCCAAAAGGATCATTTTCAATAAACCCCGACCCGCCCTGATTTTTTGTATAAAGCCATTCCAGAACGGCACCGTCTACGGTAAACCACCCCTTACCAGGCTGATTCCGCCGAAAACTAAGCCCGTTGAGTCCATCAGCCAGGGTTGTCAGATAAAACAACGCACCCGTTTCATAAGGATTCTGACGATATAACATGAACTTGCCTATTGGCAACTTAATCGAAGCGCCAATATCTATCGTACCCAGGTGATTACCGATGCGATTGGTCCCGTCAAAGAACGAAACGTTCGGGTCTGTTTCCAGAGAGGAAGCGGTGCGGGCCGTAACCGCATAAAAATAGGCCATCAACGAAGAAGGTAATAACCCGTTGTTTGAAACCCCATTATCTAATGCCGACGAATAGCCACCCCATACAACCGAATGATTGAGTCCACCATACAATTTTACGGGCCATTTGGGCTTACCGAGTTGTACATACAGCGCGGCCTGGTGTAAACGGGTGTCGATAACCCGTTTATTGACATTTTCGAACCAGCCATGATTGTACAGGGCGTTGAACGAAATAAGCCCTTTCGTAAAGGGCACCGGGACGTAGCCGAGCGTGCCGAGCTGCACTTTAGGGATAGGCAGCGCGTTCCCGGACCAGGAAAAGGAACCCGATGTAAGCATTGTATCGACCAGACCGATTTGATCGCGCCGACGGCCGGCATAAAGTTCAAATCGCCCCCATCTTGCCTTTAAATAGGCTTCGGGAACTAGAAATTGACTCTGTTGACCTGCATTCCCAACCAGCTCCAGGCCGTATCCCCAGTCCACTTTTTTGGGCTTAGCCAAACTGTCTGTTGGATTTACCTGTCGGTAGGCGCCGGAAAAGCCTATCCGGACCGTCCCCGTTGAACCCGCTAACGGGACAATTCCCGACTGATTGGCCCGCAACCAAAATGGCATTGGTCCGCTCACAACGAAGCCTCCGGCTTCTATATATACATTTTCAGGCTTGCCGGATCGAACCGTAGTCTGAGCCTGTCCGGTTACCGAAAAGAATAGCATCAACCAAAGCACTGAAAACAGTGCAAAAGGATTAATCAACTTGGTTTTTCTGTTTTCGTTTAGTCGGTAAATTTTTGTCATAAAGGTCACTTTCCTGGATTGTGTCGATGATTATCAATCGACGGCACTGTGTAAAGTTATTACTCTAGACTAAAAGAGAGCTATAGGGACACAGCAGGTTGTAAAAATAGTTAACCTACCGTTACCCTTATTTCACCAAATTTCGATGCGGCACTAATTGTGCCGCATCGAAATTTAGACTAGCTGGGTTCCCCGATTTCTCTACATCTACCATTTAAAAAGTACGGGGAAGGTTACCACCGGTTGGCTTGCGTTAGATGGCAGGAGTTAACGGGCCACAGGAATGAGCCGCTTGTCACTACTTACCTACCCCGCTGAAAATTACCACTGGGCGGTGATTTTCGATTCAACGGTAATTTGCTCGTTCTCGTGCGACAGTCTACTTATCGGAATATTCCTGAAGTAGGAACATTAACCTGTGTCAAGTGACCGACACGCGGGTAAACTCACCAGGCAAACAAAGAAGCGGTTTGGTACTATTCGGCTTCGGGTGGCCGGGGCGCATGAGGGTATATATCCGAAAGTGCGGAGTTTCGTCCGGTCGTTTTGGCAGGAGCTCCACTAACTGCTATAGGGAGCGCTTTGACCAGCTAATTATTTAGTATACAGAAAAATGCACCCTTATATTGTCGTATCGATTTTGTCGTTCATCGGACTATTTCCTGAACGACAATACGCGTATTGGCCAATTCATCATCGATGGAAATTGCACAGGCCAACTCTCTTACTCCATCAATCGTTACCAGGCACGTGCCGCAACTACCCATGCCGCTGCACAACCCGAAACCGGAAATTCCCAGGTAATCCGAAATCAGGCCCATCAGGGAGTAATAGCGGTTTTTGGAGGTCTGCACCTGTACTTCTTCGTTTTTGTAGACCAGCGTAAAAAGGATTGAATTCATGTCTGCCGCAGATGAGTTACGACGTAAAGAAATGACAGAACTACCGGCTTTTACCCTACTGCGCTCGCGCTCAGGCCAGTCACTCACCCCTTATAATGAGTACAAATCATACGCTTATAAAAGAGTATCTTTTCTAGCGACCCTGGAAAACTGTCGAAAAAATCGGGGAGTTTAGTCCCTGAGACGGTGAATTTATGGGTTACAAGTCAGTAGAGTTGATAGCCAGCAATTGGAATCTCAGCGGGTAAATCACTAAAAATCAAATAGCCAACTAACAGGGTAAAGCAGCACTCTACCCTGTTGGTTGGCTACCGTGTCAAAAACCACAATTCAAGCCAGGAAAATGCCCTACTCCAGTGTACGTCCGTCAATTTCTGTTATTTCTAGCTTGGTCGAAATGACAGAACAAACATAAAACGGATAATCAGGGACTTACGTTAAGCAAAAAATGCTGGGCCGTTGCAGACTTCCCTTTACCTGCCAACTGGCATCCCGCCGACGAAGAGCCTGGGAAATGGTAATGATCTGCTCATCGACATTACCCTGCTCATTGATGCCAGCTTCCGTGTAATGGTGGTGCTGCTGGCCGGGCTCCCACTCAAACAACTCCGTTTTGGCATCATAAATGCCAATGGGAATCCGCCCTTTACTGGTTGAAATAGTTTGTAAAACAGACCGGGCTTCTGAAATGGTCTGACAAATAATGTGCTGATGCCGCTCTTTGAGCAGGTATAAAACTGAAAAACGATTCATGATGATAATGGGTATGACCGTGCTTTCTTTTTTCGGGTAGGTGAAACCAGCGGAACAAAGCGTTCGTCCTGGCAAAAGCAGGTTTGTGTTGATGTACGTTAAGGGAAGCGTTAGACCTCGAACTGTAGTGAACGAAACCGCTCAATGCCGATTTCGTCCGCCCGCCCAACCGACCGCTTACCGGCCTGACGTTGCGTTGAGCCAGCAGACTGGCCAAGGCTGTTGCTTAGCTGAGCGAGTCGCAGGATAATTTCATCTAGTTCCCGTTCGACCTCAATCATCGTTTCGGCGGTTAGTTCCAGTGGCTGGAGCGAGTCCGGCTGAGCGGTAGGCATCCAGTTGCTGCCATAAGGCATTCCCTGACGGGTGAGGGCCTCAAATACTCCGGCATGTTGTTCGATAAAGGAAGAAACCCGCTCGCGGAGCGAGGTCCGCTTATTCGATGAAGTGAATTGATTTATATAAGTGCTTGTACGTTCCATTACTTTCAGGTTGTTTGTTATCCGTGCTTCAGCGTCTTCCTTCAACAGGAGTAGGCTAATGCTGAAACAGTTTCTGCCAACTACGCCCTATCGGTTGATTCCGTTGCCGGTTGTTGACTGATTGATGAGAAAACGGGTGAAGCCTACATTTAGTTTGAGAATTTTATCAAAATATAACTAAACTAAGTAAAGTTCAACTAATCATGCAAGCGTTTTATATAAAAAGTACTATTTTTATGGCAATTTTATAATTTTTCTATAGTAAAATAAGTATGCGTAGACAGTTTTTGAACTTTATCAAGTTCGATGAATTATCTATTTTATTGCATTCATTATATTTGTGGCGCACGAAAAATATTCTGGGCTATTGCCAAAACAGGGCGAGTGCCCGGAGATTTTGCCATCGTCTGTTTCGTCAAGATGAACGTATCCTGACCTTATACCCCCTACTCCTATGCGCTTACTAGTACTTCTTTTGCTGGGTAACATGCTCATAATCCATACCAGCATTGCCCAAACTGCCGCCCCTATGGTTGTTGCGACCTACAATCTTCGCTATAATAATAAGGGCGATGGAATCAATGCCTGGCCCAATAGGAAAGACCAGGTAAAAGCCCTGATCCAGTTTCACGAATTTGACCTGTTTGGCACCCAGGAAGCACTGCGCGACCAGTTAAACGATGTCGACGAATTAAAGGAATTCGCCTTTCTGGGCGCTGGTCGGGATGATGGCAAAGAAGCCGGGGAGCATTCGGCCATTTTCTACAAAAAAGATCGGTTCAAGGTGCTTGACTCCGGTAATTTCTGGCTGAGTGAAACGCCCGACAAACCTGGTAAAGGCTGGGATGCTACCTGTTGCAACCGCATCTGTTCGTGGGCTAAGTTCAGCGACATGACAACCAAAAAAGAGTTTTTCTTTTTCAGCGTTCACTTCGATCATCAGGGCGTAGAAGCCCGTCGGCAATCAGGAAAACTGATGGCGGCAAAGATTAAGGAAATTGCCAAAAATGCGCCGGTCATTCTCACCGGTGATTTTAACTCCACGCCCGAAACGGAGCAAATCCAGACGATACAAACGCTCCTGAACGATGCCCACGCCGTCACTAAAACTCCCCCCTACGGCCCGGAAGGCACATTTAACGCCTTCAAATTCGATGCTCCCATGGATAAACGCATCGACTATATCTTTGTCAGCAAACAGTTCGACGTACTGAAATACGGCGTACTGACCGACGCCAAAGACCAGCGGTACCCCTCTGACCATCAGCCAGTAATGACAAAACTTGTGCTGAACTGACACCCGGCTAACCGATTACTACCCAAGTCAGAAGAAAAATAGTTTTGCCTGTCTATTGATGGATTGACTTTTGATGTGCTTACTTTGCAAGTCAAAGTACTTTTATTATGGAATTATTCATAAAGTCTGCCTATACATTGCCCCGGGGTGGTCAGTCCGGCCGGGGGCTACACGCGCTGATCCTGTTGACCATTGCCGGATTAACGTTAGTGACTACCCGAGGGCTGCTAACGGGAAACTGGTGGTTTTTCATTATGCTGACCTGGAACCTGACGCTCGCGTGGTTTCCACTGGGTGTTGTGTTGGTACTCCGCGATTTACGGGCGGCCAGCGATGCCCCGGCCGGGTTTCGAAACCGATGGTTGCTCATTGCTGGTTTAGCGCTCTGGCTCGTATTTCTACCTAATGCCCCTTATATCATCACCGATTTGTACCACATCAAACACGTGGACAGCCCCTTGCTGTGGTTCGATACCATGACCATATTCCTGTTTGCGCTGACGGGGCTGCTAACCGGTCTGTATTCTATCCTGATCGTGCACCGGATGCTTCGGCCATTGCTTGGTCAGTGGCGTACCTGGGGTTTGCTGATTGTCAGTCAGTTTTTGTCAGGGTTTGGTATTTATCTGGGGCGCATGGGCCGCTGGAACAGTTGGGATATCATCACCAGTCCTTCCGCGCTGGCATCGGCCATTGCGCGTACTTACCACGACCATCTGAGCATAAAACTAACACTGGCCTACGGCTTTGTGCTGCTGGTACTGTACGTGGCGTTTTACTGGTACGTCGAAAACGAACGTACGCCTGATGTAAAATCATCCCTATAAATCAGGCTCCTGTCTCCTTCTCCGGCGCACCGGTCCGCATCCGAGCGTGTAAACCGAGTGTTTCATCCGAACGTGAACGGTCCGGAACACAAAAAAGCAGATCCTAAACAGGTCCATCGTATGTTTGCCAAATGATTGATTTCCGAAAAGTAGGGCGTAGTTTCCGATTTGCCGGGCAGGGTATCCTGGATTTATTCCGTTTCGAAAATAACGCCAAAGTGCATCTGCTGATAGCGGTTCTGGTAACAGTAGCCGGTTTCTATTTACAGCTTAGCCGGGTGGAATGGGCCATCATCCTGACGCAGGTTGGGCTGGTCTGGGCGGCTGAGGCTTTTAACACCGCCATTGAGAAACTGTGTGATTATGTTTCGCCGGGCATTCACCCGCAAATTAAAGCCATCAAGGATATGGCCTCGGGGGCCGTGTTGATACTGGCTATCGCTGCGGTTATAGTGGGCCTTATTATCTTCGGCGGACGACTACTAACTATCACGCACTTATTCACTCTTTCGCTCCGCTTCGGCGAACCGATTTACTATTTCGCTACTTAACATGCACGAATCCCGCGAACACCTGCAAACGCTGACGGAAATCCGCAGCCTGATGGAGCGCTCTTCCAAGTTCCTGTCACTGAGTGGCCTCTCCGGTGTATCGGCGGGTCTGATTGCACTGAGCGGAGCCACCGTTGTGTACACGCGACTGCGAACCGGGTTGTTTACGATTCTCCATGCCGACCCGGAAGCTACTTACACTGGAACAAACCAGCAGGATACACAGCAGTTTCTGGTCACTGTAGCTGTTATTATACTCGTTTTGGCCCTGCTGGCCGGTACCTACTTCACGGTGCGTAAAGCCCGGCGGCAGGGACTTGGCGTTTGGAACCAGTCGTCCAGACGACTCCTGTGGGCCATGGCCGTTCCGCTGGCCACGGGGGGCGTGTTCTGCCTGGCACTGCTGCATTACAACCTGATTTGGCTCGCCTTTCCGGCTACGCTTATTTTTTACGGAATGGCCCTGCTCAACGGGAGCAAATACACCCTGCGCGACGTGGAGTCGCTGGCCTACTGCGAAATTGGGCTGGGATTAATTTCGCTGTTCTGGCCGGGGTATAACCTGCTCACCTGGGCTATTGGGTTTGGGGTACTGCACATCATGTATGGGTTAGCCATGTACTACAAATACGAACGGACTACGGCATGAAGAACGATTTGCTGGCACAGTTCAATAAAGCCTTTGAAAGCAAGGCACGGCTCAGCATCATGTCGGTTCTGATGGTCAACGACTCCCTGAGTTTCAGCGCCCTGAAAGAACTGCTTGGTTTGACCGACGGCAACCTGGCCACGCACCTGCGGGCACTGGAAGAGTCGGGCTACGTAGCGGTGCAGAAACAGTTCGTCGGGCGGAAACCCAATACCACTTACTCAGCCACTCAACCGGGTCAGCAAGCCTTCGCCGACCACCTGAATGCGCTGGAGGAGTTTATCCGGACTATGTAAGACCCGGATAAACTCCTCCAGCGCAGGTAGTTATCTTCTTTTTACCGACTCTCCACCAGTTCCGCTTCCCGGAGACAGGCAAATACTTCCCGGTAAAATTCGGGGTGCGATTGCCAGGTTTGGCCCGTTACTATGTTTCGGTCTCGGATGGCTTCCTGAGTTGAATAGGTGCCACCACCCATTTCAATTTCGGTGCGGACGTGTTCGTAGGCGGTCAGGTTTCGACCCTTAGCCAGGCCCGCCGTGACCAGAATCTGAATACCGTGACAAATGGCAAAAACCCACTTTCCCTGCCGGTCGAACTCGCGGACTACATCCAGCAACGCAGCATGGTTACGCAGGTACTCGGGGGCACGTCCGCCCAGCAGCAGAATGGCGTCGTACTCATCTACCACCACGTCCTGTATGGTCATATCTGCCGCCAGACAGTAGCCGGGCCGTTCGATGTACGTATCCCAGCCGAGCTCGAAATCGTGCATCACCAGATTGAGTCGGCGTTTGCTGGGAGCAGCAATCACGGCCATATCCCCTTCTTCCTGAAAGCGGTGAACGGCATAAAGGGTTTCATAACTTTCGCCACCATCACCGGTGACAATCAAAATTTTTCGATTCATGGATGTAAGGGTTCAAACAAGCGTATGGCTGTCACCAGGATGGGCGAATTACCACCGAAACAAAGCGGGTTTATGTGTAGTCTCTTTAGCTATTTTCCTGAGAAGGTAGTTCACGAGAACGAATAAGACTTCGAATACCAGTGTCATAGTGTTCTTTGGATACGGTGAAATGGTGACCGCCTTAACAACTTCGTAGCTATTCACCAAAGCCTACTTTCCTGATAGTTTACCCAATTCAGGCATGCATTTTATCGCAATTGTTTCGGGAATGGAAACCCGAAGTTACTCTTGCGAGCTACACGCGCTGAGAGCAGACAATCTGGACTTTGCATTGTTTTTGAGCGATTTACGTATCTACTTATTGTAATTCTCCCAACGCCAGCGACGGACGATGGGCCGTAAGTGATTGCCCTGAACATTGGTAGCTTTCGCCCTTTTCGTCCTCGCCCTGTTGGGTGCCTACTGCGCAAACTCTCCCGGTGCCCTGCCAGACTCTATACGCATATGCAGGCTGGTACGACTTACCAACTACCCTGCAAGATTCACTCGCTAACTGAGCAATAAGCTATGAATAACCCTCACGTACCCATTGCGAACTTACCCGCCTATAGCATGGATAAGGAGAGTAACAACACCCTATCCTACATATTCTGTGATAATATAGCGTTTAACTCGTTTGTGGAGTTGCTTCTTTACAGTAGGACTGCCCGATTCTGAGCAGATAAGGGATTTGTGGGAGGAAGTGGAAGATTTAGGTTAGGCATGAAAAAGCCCTTGCTTGATGGGTATGGGCTTTTTTTCGGTTGATTAATTAGGCTTTACGCTACATACTCACCACAAAATAAAAAGTAGTCAAATAGCTACTTTTACTGTCCTATAGGAAGCAAAGCGCAAAGCAATGTAGAGAGCAAGAATTAAGTCACAAGGCAAAGTTCACCTATCTGTTAACTGATGTTTGAAGTTGTTCAAAAATGCTCGATATTTAGGGTGTTAGTTTTAACTAAATATCGCACTTATGGCCTTTTTTGCTGATGAACTCCAATGTTACGTAATGGGACTTTTGCAGGGGGTGGCGGTATTCTGGATTTGGAAAATTCGTTCTTTAAAACTTCAAGCTGTTGATGAAGTTGCTTCACGGTGGATGATAGCAATGCTAGTTCTTTATCTCTTTCTTGGTTTCTTGAATCATAGTACCATGCCTGAGTGAAAGGTATTAGGATTGCCAGTACGGACACAAATAAGGTTTTTTTGTTGGCTTTTCTTGCTTCATGCTCAGCAACTTTTGCCCTTTCCTCTGCTTTCTCCGTTCGCTCATTAGCCTTTGTTAATTCCCCTGTTACGCGTGTTAATTCAGATTGTATTGGTTCCAATGCTTCAACAATTGACAACGCTATAGGCTTCAATTTTGAAGAATCTGGAGTTGTAAACTCAATGGGTTTGTATAAAGAATGTGATAAACCAAAGTCCATTTTCCCTAATTCAGAAAGTTGCTCTATTGTAGACTTCTTTTTTGCCATGTCGCTTCATTTTTACACCCTGCCCCACAACTCCCCTGCCGGATTTACTCCGCATATAAACAAAAGCGGCCAACCCCGCACACTCACAAGCCCATTGCTGACAACAGGGCGGCAAATAGACGTATCTTCGCGTAGCGTAGTGGAGCATCCTACCCAACATAGTATTGTACACAAAACTGCGGAACTACTCGCCCTGATTATCAGCCTATTTCAGTTCCGCTACATCTTGTCAACCAGACACTACTTTGATCGTTTAAAGTTAAAGAAACAACTTCGTTTGATACCATCATAGCCGTTACTCAGTCAATTTATCAAACGGTAGCCGATGCAGGCAGGTCACAAAAAAAGCCCGGCTACTAGCGTAACCGGGCTTCATTATCAGGGTATTTTTGACCTTAAGCTGCTTCCATCACTTTAGCCGACTTAACGGTTTTGATGATAACGGCCGCTACTTTATAGGGGTCGGCCGCCGAGTTGGGACGACGATCTTCGAGCCAGCCTTTCCAGCCGCGCTCCACCGTAGCGATGGGGATACGGATAGAAGCACCCCGGTCAGAAATTCCATAGGAGAACTGGTCGATGGACTGAGTTTCGTGCTTACCCGTCAGGCGTTGCTCGTTGTCGGCACCATACACGGCAATGTGCGCTTTGATAATATCGGATGGTGAGAAAGCCTGACAGATGGTATCGTACACGGCTTTGTTACCAGCCGTACGAAGCGCGGTGTTAGAGAAGTTAGCATGCATACCCGAACCGTTCCAGTCGGTAGCACCCAATGGCTTGCAGTGCCAGTTGATAGACATGTTGTATTTTTCACCAATGCGCTCCAGCAGGTAGCGGGCTACCCAAATCTGGTCGCCGGCTGCGGCTGCACCTTTGGCAAAAATTTGGAATTCCCACTGACCAGTAGCTACTTCGGCGTTGATACCTTCTACATTTAAACCCGCTTCCAGGCAAGCATCCAGGTGTTCTTCAACAACGTAACGACCATAGGCATTCTGGGCACCTACTGAACAGTAATAAGGCCCCTGCGGACGGGTTGGGAAACCTTCGGCGGGGAAACCAACCGGCTTATCCGTGTTAATATCCCATAGGAAGTACTCCTGCTCGAAGCCAAACCAGAAATCATTATCGTCATCCTGAATCGTAGCCCGACCATTGGATACGTGAGCGGTACCGTCGGCGTTCAGGACTTCGCACATAACCAGATAACCGTTCTTGCGCTGTGGGTCAGGGCAGATAAAAACAGGTTTCAGCAAGCAGTCCGATGAGCCGCCTTCTGCCTGCTCCGTCGAAGAACCGTCAAACGACCACATGGGACAATCATCCAGATTACCCGAGAAATCGTCTTCAATTTTTGTTTTTGACCGTAAGCTCTGGGTTGGCTTATAGCCATCAAGCCAAATGTATTCTAACTTCGCCTTTGCCATAATGTACAAGTGGATTAATTGAATAGGGTTTTGTCACCATACGTTCAGCAAATATAATACGGCTTTACAATAATTTATTAATGCCATTTGCCAATACAGCCATATTTAGTACTGATTTTATAGAAAAATTATAATTTTAATTCGTTTGATCCAGTAAATGACCGCACTTACTGCCATTTTTTAACACGTCATCATTTTGGCTATCCAAACAAAAAAAGGCCCTCATAGCCTTCTTTTAGCTTATCATTATAGTCGTTTTAACGAAAAAATGTGGTTTTTTCAGGATTTCAGCTTTCCTACTAACTGACCATAGATAAATCAGTTAGCCTAAAAGCCAGCAATAAGGTTTGTTTTCAGAAGTTTTATGGCGATAGCCAGCAGAATAATCCCGAAGATTTTACGCAGCACCGCCAGCCCTCCGGCACCCAGCCGGGTTTCGAGCCATGCCGACGATTTGAGGACCCCATAAATCAGCAGCAGATTGAGGATGATACCAATGATGATGTTGAGCGTCTGGTACTCGGCCCGCAACGAAATGATGGTCGTCAGGGTACCTGCACCTGCTATCAGCGGAAAGGCAATGGGTACAATGTGCGTAGCCCCGCCCGAATCAATCTCTGGTTTAAAAATAGTACGGCCCAGAATCATCTCCAGGCCAATGAGAAAAATAACCAGGGCACCCGCCACCGCAAACGACGCAACATCGACCCCGAAGAGGTTGAGAATTCGCTCACCAACGAACAGGAACGAAACCATCAGTACCCCTGAAGCAAACGTGGCCCGCTCCGATTCGATTTTGCCGGTCTTTTTCCGAAGGTCGATGATGACCGGTAACGAGCCAATCACGTCAATGACTGAGAACAAAATCAGGGTGACGGAAACTGCTTCTCTAAAACTAAACATGAAAGCTACAGTGTCTGTTGATTGGCATACGACCGAAAAAACCCCGTTAAGGTTCCAATCTCTTCGTCGTCAATAGCCGGGAAGTTAGCGATACGGAATGTCGTTGTTTTCCAGTCGCCGTAGCCGTTCCCCAGCGTTATACCCGCCTGTTGGGCGGCTGCCTTTACGGCTTTAATGGCCTGCTCGGCTCCAGACACGGCAATAACCGTATCGGACCGGGTAGCCGGGTCGTCAATGAGTAGTGTAAAGGGGGTCTGGTTCATCTCGTGGTCGAAAAATGCGTACCAGTCCGCTGCCCGCTGTTTGGTACGGGCACTCACTTCTGCAATCCCCGGCACCTGTTGCAGTACGCGCATGAGCAGGTAAATACCCAGGCCATTGGGGGTACACGGCGTCTGAAATTTCGAGAAGTTTTCGTGGATAAAAAGCAGGCTGTTATAATGGTCACGCTCCCCAATTTCTTCGGCTCGTTTCAGGGCGGCTGGCGAATAAATCAGGACGGCCAGCCCCGCCGGTAATCCAAAACACTTTTGCACCGACGCAAACCAAACGTCGGCCAGCGTCCAGTCGAACGCCACACCCGCCATCGACGAAACAGCATCGACGGCGATGAGCGACGAAAAATCCCGGCGAAACTGGGCCAGCGTATCCATGCTAACTTGGGTACCGTTGGAAGTTTCATTCTGCACGATGCACAGCACGTCGGCTTCGTTCAGGCTGGTGGGGGGCTTGATGCGGTACGCATACTCCGCCCATTTCTTACCGAAAGCACCGCTATGCGGGTGCAAACTGGCGTGGGCCGTGAGCGACTGCGACACAATTTCCCAGCATTCGGTGGCCGAAGAGACCAGCGCAACATGATAATCAGCCGGAATGTCGAGTTTCTCGTGCAGCAGCCGAACGGTTTCCTGCACAATGGTCATAAACCCAGCACTACGATGATTCAGGCTCACAATACCTTCACGCACGGCTTCGGCGGCATACTCCGCCACCTGCGGATATACTTTAGACGGTCCTGGGTAGAAGGTAATCATCTGAATAATGAATTATAAATGATGGATGATGACCGGGTCGCCGGTGCGATGATGAGTACTATCAAGAATTCATCATTAAATACCTTACTGCCAGTTCGTAGCCCATCAATCCCATGCCCACAATAACGCCTTTGCATTTGGCGGAGAGGTAACTATGGTGTCGAAACTCCTCGCGGGCATGGACGTTGGAGATATGGACTTCCACTGCCGGGGCCGTTACGGCCGAAAGCGCATCGGCAAGGGCGATGGAGGTATGAGTGTAAGCCCCCGCATTGATAACGATGCCATCCACCTCAAAACCCAGTTCGTGAATTTTATCCAGCAGTTCGCCTTCGTGGTTCGACTGAAAATAGCGTAGTTGCACATCGGAGAACTGTTCTTCGAGCGTTTTCAGGTAGTCGACGAACGAACGGTTACCATAAATACCCGGCTCGCGCTTACCCAACAGGTTCAGGTTCGGGCCGTTGATGATGAGAATCTGTTTCATATATGTGGCAAAGTTATATAAACGCCTTCAAGAACTACCTCAAGCTGGAACGATCACTGGCCGAAAATTCAGTGGAGGCTTACCTGCACGATGCTGAAAAATTGTATCAGTTCATCCTGCTAACCGACCCCGCCCTGAACCCGATGCAGGTGACGGAGAAGGAACTGATGAATTTTCTGAAGTACTTGGGCGAGTTGGGTCTTTCAGCGCACAGTCAGGCCAGAATCCTATCGGGGCTGAAATCGTTTTTCAAGTATCTGTTACTCGAAAACCTGATTCAGCACGACCCAACGCAACTGCTGGAAGCACCCAAGCTGGGACGTAAGCTCCCCGACACGCTTAGTTTTCCCGAAATTGAGGACATCCTCGCGGCCATTGACCTCTCTACCCCCGGCGGCCCCCGGGACCGGGCCATGCTGGAGGTGCTGTACAGTTCGGGGCTGCGCGTGTCAGAACTATTGAATTTGCGCCTGACCAACTGTTTTTTTACTGAGGGATTTATCCGGGTGCTGGGCAAGGGCGACAAAGTTCGGCTGGTACCCATTGGCGAGGATGCCATGCACTACACCCGCATCTACGTTGAGCACGTTCGCAGTAAGCTGGCTATTCAGAAAGGGGACGAAGACAGTATATTTCTCAACCTGGGCGGCAAGCAACTTTCCCGCATTTCAGTTTTTACCACCATTAAAAAGCTGGCGGCAGAAGTAGGCATTACCAAAACGATTAGCCCGCACACCTTCCGGCATTCCTTTGCTACTCACCTCATTGAGGGTGGTGCCGATTTGCGGGCCATCCAGCAGATGCTGGGCCACGAGTCCATTACGACAACAGAAATCTACACCCACCTCGACCGCGACTATCTGCAACAAACGCTGCGGGAGTATCATCCGAGAAGCCTGAACCGTGATTTTAAGCCGATTTAAATGATTTACAGAATATCGATACGGATGAAATGATAAGCAGGGAAATCATCCGGGTCCTTTTAAAATTGCACTGGGGCGTCAATGCTGTTCAGACAAAAAAAGTCCCCGCTGTCGAAACGACGGCGGGGAGACCCGATCTAACTAACCCAAAACTAAATGAAACAATGCACTCCTCTTATCTTTAAATTTATATCGCCTGTCAGGCATCCACCGTTGTCTTGTCGCCCACAAACTGTTGCTGCTGGTTTTTGAACAGCAGGTTGAACGAGGTCAGGCTCCCGTAAATCCGGGTGATGTATTGCTGAATATTGACCTTCTCTTCATTGTCGAGCAGGCTGGCGTTTACGCGCTGTTCGAGAACCGGCAACCGGTCGCGTACCATCACTAGTTTATGAAAGAACGCATCGATGGGCATTTCCTTCGTCGCTAAATCGGCCCGGCCGGGTTTGAGTATCAATTTCCCGCCTTTCCATTTATCGCCCAGCGGCACCAGTTCCGTTTGGTCAACCCACCGCTGAAGGATGCGGGTCAGCGACTGTTCAACATCGAACAGGCTAACCAGATCACTATCGGGTTCCAGGGCTTCGAGGATGGTCAGGGGTGCGTCGAATTTTAGTATCTTCACCCCCGTTTCGATAAACGTAATGGTGTAGCCACTCCCTTTCAGGTTGATAACAACGCCATCGCCAAACTCATCATGCCGGATTCGGGACCCAATGCCCAACAGGGTATTCATAAAAGACCGTATTTACGTTCACGAATTAATACAGGCAAAGCTCGTGCCAGAATAACCGAAGCAGTAGCGATAGACCCACATGAATACAAAAAATTCTCCAATAAGTACACAAAAAGACAAATTCACGTTGCCTGAAGGCGTTCATTACCTGAACTGCGCCACCCGTTCGCCCCTGAGTAAAAAAGCGGAGCAAGCCGGGTATGATGCCGTTCGTCGGGACACTAACCCCTTCGGCCTGCACCCCGATGATTTTTTTCGTGGCGCTACTCACGTCCGTTCCTTATTCTCGGAACTTATCCACGACAGGAGCACTGGCGGTGCGACACACCAATCACCCAACCCCGAACGTATTGCCATAATTCCATCTGTATCCTACGGCATGGCGGTGGTGGCACGAAACTTGCCAGCAAGGCCGGGCCTTCGGGCGGGGCAGAAGATAGTACTTGTCGGAGATGAATTTCCGAGTGATGTGTACGCCTGGGACCGGGTCTGCACCGAACTGGGGCTAAGCATCGTAACCGTTCCCATGCCCGCTGAATTTCCGAAAGGCCCCCTGTGGAACGAACGCCTGCTGGAGGCTATCAGTCCCGACACGGCATTGGTGGTGGTACCACCCGTTCACTGGATGTACGGCATCCGGTTCGACCTGGAAGCTATCGGTCGGCGGGCGCGGGAGGTGGGCGCGTGGCTGGCCATCGACGGAACACAGGCCATTGGTGCTCTGCCGTTCGACCTGGATGCTATCCAGCCCGATGCCGTTATTTGCGCGGGCTACAAATGGCTGATGGGCCCGTACTCGCTGGGGCTGGCTTACTTTGGTCCGGCCTTCGACGATGGCATTCCGTTGGAAGAGGGCTGGATGAACCGGCTCGACAGTAATCAGTTTCACCGGCTGATGGATTACCAGCCTGCCTACCGGCCCAAAGCGTACCGGTACAACGTGGGCGAACATTCGCATTTTATGCAGATGCCCATGCTCGAAGCCGCCCTGACGCAGCTTATCGAGTGGCAGCCAGTTCGTATTCAGGACTACACAAAAGCCCTGATGGCTGATGCTTGGCCGGTCCTGGAAAACCTAGGCTGTTCGCTCGAACCGGAAAACGGTAGCCGGGGCCGTAGTCATCACCTGATTGGCCTTTGGCTCCCCGACCACGCTGACCCAATGGCTGTTCAACAAGCCCTGCTGGCCGAAAACGTATCCGTATCGGTCCGATCAAAGGCCATGCGCATCGCCCCGCACGTGTACAACGTACCCGAAGATGTGGATGCGCTGGTGCGGGTGTTAAGCGCGAAACTGAAGGCGTAGGGCATGGGGCATTTGACTTTAACCCTAAGCCACGGGGTATCAGACCACCGCCCCTTCATACAACTCAAGGGGTAGTCCGTCGGGGTCGGCGAAGAAGGTAAAACGTCGTCCGGTATGTTCATCAGTGCGGACGGGTTCGGTCTGGATACCCTGTTGGTTCAGGTGATTGATGGCCGCATCAAGGTCAGAAACGGAGAAAGCGAGGTGCCGCAGTCCAACTGCTTCGGGCCTCGACGGGCGAACGGGGGGAGTCGGAAAGGAAAATAACTCAATCAGGTACTGGCCATTCAGGGCCAGATCAAGCTTATACGACTTCCGTTCGGCCCGGTAGTGTTCGCCCAGTACCGAAAACCCCAGCGTTTCGGTGTAGAAGCGTTTGGAGATCTCGTAGTCCGAAACGATGATGGCAATGTGGTGAACGGCCGTTAGTTGGAGCATAGTAATTAAGGCATTAATAAGGTATCTGTAGCCATTGTGTCCACGGCAGTACCATCTTTTTGTACAGGCAATGCCCGTTCCAGTTCACGGTGTTTATTCCAGGGTGCCGTGGTCCGGCTGGCCATGTCGATAGCAAACAGGGCGACGATGATGGTGAAAACGATAAAGACGATGATAAAAATTCGACGGTTACGGTTCACGTTCTTATTGATGAATTACGACCGGGTCGCCGGTGCGATGATGAATGATTAATGTCAGAAGATGGCCGATACCAAAATGTATCATTCATCATTCTTTTACCAGTTGTTTTGGTCCTATCTGAAACGCCAGGCTACCGGTCCGGCCCGATACTTCAGCCCAGGTGAGATTATCGAACGTTACGGCAACCACCTCGCCTTTACTCATGGAGCCAATAGTCTGATGCGTCAGGTACTCGGCCAGATACGACACATCGGGGTTGTGCCCTACCACCATTGCCGTTTCTGTTTCACCAGAAAGTGCGTTAATGGCCGCCAGATACGCCTTTGGCCCGCCGTCGAACAGTCGGTCGTCTAGTTGAATCCTTTCCAGGTCGAACCCTATCTGTTCGGCTATCATCCTGGCAGTGTCTTTGGCACGGGGTGCCGTACTGCTAATAATAACAGCAGGGTTGATGCCCTGCTGGTGCAGGTGACGGCCCATACGGGCGGCTGCCATGGTGCCATCGGATGTAAGTTGCCGGTCGTGGTCAACCATAAACGTCCCCCGGTCTTCGGCTTTGGCGTGGCGAACAATGTATAACGTAAGGGGCATAGGGAGCGTTTTTGGTTTATGGTATTCGGTTTACAGTTTTTGATTTACGGTTCATTATGGCAAACACCGTAGACCCAAAACCGTAAACCTGTTTTAGTTGGCACAAAAATAGAACGACAATTGGCACGCCGTGGTTTTACCGATTAAAATTGTCTGCGGGCGTTTCAACCGACAATCCGTACTTTTGCGCCGTAAACATTCGCTGGCCGTCGTTTTAGTATGAGTTATCAATCCATTCAGCAGTTATTGAAAACCAGTCCGGTGGGTACCACCGTAACCGTGAAGGGCTGGGTCCGTACCAAGCGTGAAAGTAAGAACGCTACTTTTATTGCCTTAAATGATGGGTCGACCATCAATACCATTCAGGCCGTTGCGGAGACAGGTATACTGCCTGAAGAAACCCTGAAACTCATTACCACGGGTGCCTGCGTGGCTATAACGGGTCAGCTGGTTGAGTCGCAGGGAGCGGGGCAGTCCGTGGAAGTCAAACTGGAAAGCGTTCATATCTACGGCCCCGCCGACCCGGATAAGTACCCGCTGCAACCCAAACGGCACTCGCTGGAGTTTCTGCGCGAGATAGCTCACCTGCGTCCGCGGACCAACACCTTCAGTGCTATTCTACGCATCCGGCACGCGCTGGCGTTTGCCGTGCATAAATACTTCAACGACAACGGATTTTTCTACCTGCATACGCCCATCATCACGGCATCCGATGCCGAAGGAGCGGGTGAGATGTTCCGGGTCACCACGCTCAGTGCCACCAAACCACCGCTCACGGAGGATGGTAAGGTCGATTACAGCCAGGATTTCTTTGGCCGGGAAACCAACCTGACGGTGTCCGGGCAATTGGAAGGCGAACTGGGCGCACTGGCCCTGGGAAAGGTTTACACGTTTGGCCCAACCTTCCGGGCCGAAAATTCCAATACCACCCGCCACCTGGCCGAGTTCTGGATGATTGAGCCCGAAATGGCTTTTTACGAGCTGGAAGACAACATGAATCTGGCCGAGGACTTCGTTAAAACCGTTATCCGCTACGCCCTGCAACACTGCGAAGACGACCTGACTTTTTTGGACAACCGTCTAAAAGAGGAAGAAAAGAGCAAAAAGAAAGAAGAGCAAAGTGAATTGAGTTTGCTCGAAAAGCTCCAGTTCGTCATCAGCAATGAGTTTGTCCGGCTCACCTATACCGAAGCCGTTGAGATTCTGGCAAACTCGAAACCGGCGAAGAAAAAACAGTTTCAGTACGAGGTAAGCTGGGGCGTCGATTTGCAGTCGGAGCACGAGCGGTATCTGGTGGAGAAACATTTCAAAAAACCCGTTATCCTGACCAACTACCCCCGGGACATCAAGGCGTTCTACATGAAGCAGGACGACGCACCGGCCACCAACGAACGGGGCGAAACGTTTGGCCAGACCGTGCGGGCAATGGACGTGCTGTTTCCCGGTATCGGCGAAATCATCGGTGGCTCCCAGCGCGAAGATAACCTGGACAAACTAACGGCCCGGATGCAGGAAGTAGGCATCGAACCGGAAGCACTCTGGTGGTACCTGGATACGCGCCGGTTTGGGTCGGCCCCGCACGCGGGCTTCGGCCTTGGTTTCGAACGGCTGGTTCTGTTCGTAACCGGCATGGGCAACATCCGCGATGTCATCCCCTTCCCCAGAGCACCAAAGCAGGCAGAATTTTAACCTAATGATGAATGATAAATTATGAATGATTGCGCTTCGCGTCAGCCAATTCATCATTTATCATTCTTCATTCTTCATTCTTCATTCTTCATTATGCTAGCAGTTCCCATTTTCCTGGCAATGGCTTCCGGCTTCGTGGTGGTCGGGGTGTACACCGAGCGCAAGGTATCGGCGTTTATGCAGGACAGGCTGGGACCGATGGAAACGGGAAAATGGGGGTTGCTGCAACTCTTCGCCGATTTACTGAAACTGCTCCAGAAAGAAGATATTGTTCCCACCGCTGCCGACCGCACGCTTTTTCTGCTGGCTCCCACCCTCATTTTCGTGTCGGTGTTTGCGGGTTTTGCCGTAATGCCCCTCACCCCAACCTTGCAGGGGTCGGGTGCGGCAGTGGGGGTTTTTTATCTGCTGGCCATCGTCTCCTTCGATGTAGTCGGCATTCTAATGGCGGGCTGGGGCTCGAACAACAAATACTCACTGTTTGGAGCTATGCGGTCCGTTGCGCAGATCATTTCCTACGAAATTCCCCTTGGCCTAACGATTCTGTGCGTCGTGATGATTTGCCAGACTCTCAACCTGCAAACGCTTAGTTTCCAGCAGGGCATTTACACCCACGAAACCAATTATCTCTTCGGGCTGAAAGCCCTGGGGATCGATGTTACGGGCTGGGGGGGTATTTTCTCCTGGAATATCCTGCGGAATCCGTTTCTGCTGGTTGCCTACGTCATTTTCTTCATCTGCACCCTGGCCGAAAGCAACCGCGCCCCCTTTGACTTGCCCGAAGGCGAATCGGAAATTGTGGGGGGCTTCCACACGGAATATTCCGGGATGCGGTTTGCGCTGCTTTATCTGTCCGAATACGCCATGATGCTGCTGGTATCATTTCTGGGTGCCGTTCTGTTTCTGGGTAGCTGGAACACACCCCTGCCCAATATCGGCCCCGTCCGGCTCGCCGACTGGACGAGTGGCGAACCCGGTACGGTATGGGGCCACCTGACCGGGGGATTCTGGCTCCTCTCCAAAGTGTTTTTTGTGGTGTTACTGCAAATGTGGGTACGGTGGACCTTCCCCCGCATTCGGGTGGATCAGATGATGCACCTGTGCTGGAAAGTGCTCACCCCCGCCGGACTGATTCTGCTCCTGATTTCGGGCATCTGGCGGTTGCTCATGGTATAAGGCGTATTAATGAATCAAAAAGCTTCCAGAAAGAGGTACCGGGCAAACCAGCCAAAAGGCAAATCCAGACTGGAATGTGACGAGAGGCAGACCAAAAAATAACGAAAAGCCGATCAACTATTCATCCTCAGATGTGTTGGTTTAGGATAAACGTATTTACAATACCTGTCTGCGTCGTAAATTCGCGGCCTTTTACCGTTTTACATGTCCATTTTAATCCCTGACCCCATCGGCGACTTAGCCTGGCAGGCCGCCTGGCAATCACCCGTTTTTCGCCGTAAGTTAATCATTGGCGTAGTCAGTGCGCTGGCGTTGCTGGGTACGTTCCCGTATTTCTTTTACACCATTGAGCAACACAGCGGCCCCGTTTTGAATGACTGGCTCCTGGCCAAACTCCCGCCTACGGATGTATCACTACTAATTTTCGGGATTATCTGGGCGGCTGCTTTACTCCTGCTCATCCGTGCCCGACGAAATCCAGCCATGTTTATGATATTCGTTTACAGCTACGTCATTATCAGTCTCTCGCGGATGTTGAGCATCAATTTATTCCCGCTCAATCCGCCCATTGGCCTGCTTCCGATGGTCGACCCGATCACCAATGCCTTTTATGGAGAGGTGTACATTACGAAAGACTTGTTTTATTCGGGCCACACCTCTACGCTCTTTCTAATTTTTTTATGCCTGCGCCAGCAGCGGGATCGGCTGTTTGCGTTCATTGGTTCATTGTTGGTTGGTAGCCTGTTGCTGGTGCAGCATGTGCATTATACCATCGATGTGTTAGGTGCTTTTGTATTCACGTACCCACTCTACCGGCTGGGAAAGTGGCTGGCCCTGAGTGGGTGGAACGCGGTGAAAGAGTCTTGAATTATAATTCAGTGCCTGAAACAGGACAGGGACAGCGTCTCTGAACTACCAGTTGGCCAAGACCCCAATCCCGGAACTTACCCGGAAAATAACTGGTAGGAAGTTGATGACTAAGGATGCATCGTTCGCCGGGAGAGTAGGTCTTTCCGTCGATGGCTGTAATAAATTATTTCCGCCGGGAGTACAAAGCCAGTGCTTGTGTGTTAAAGGTCCGGGTAATGGTATCCTGGCGATTAAAGCGAAACGCAAACGACCTGGTTGCCCCTATTGACCAGTCGGTTTCGATTGGTTGGGTCATAAAGGGTAAAATTAGCGTATTTCGAGTTTTACGAATGTTGGTGGTGCGGTCTGAGATGATAACGAAACACTGGCCATTTGTACCAGCAGTGTGCCGCGTATACCGGCTAACTGGCTGATCAACAGAAAAAAAGACCTTTTATCAAGAAAAGAAGGAACCGTGACTGGAATAGCCGTTACTTAAAGTCGCATTAATAATATTTCAGCAAAGTAATCCTAAAATTGTAAATTTCGTAGATTTGGGCTTTTATTGAACCGATCAAACTTGCGCCCCATAAATAAAGCGCAATAGCCGGTAGGCATCAACTACGGATCCTCCGCATTGTATATCACCGATATGAGCAAATTAGACTTGCCGCCCTTTAAACTGGGCGAAACGATTACCCCGGAACAACGCCAGTTTTTCAACAAAAACGGCGTTATCGTGTTCCGCAATTTCATCGAACCTCAAACGGTGAAACTTTTTATCAGCGAGGTTGAACGCATTGAAAAAGAGTGGCTGGCCGAAGGGCGCGATAAAGTAAATGGCATTCCGCTGAAGTTTGGTCAGGATGAGTCTGGCAACCCCATGATTCAGCGCATGTGCTTCCTGTCTCAACATAGCACCGCCCTTCACGAATTTTTGCAGGACCCCCGCCTACAGGCCGTTGTTGATCTGCTCCAGCCGTACGAGGGTCGTATCGCCGAAATCGAAAAAGACGGCCTTATCCTCAACCATTACATTCGCACGCCCAACAGTAAGTTTTCCCAGATGGGCTGGCACACCGACAGCCCCCGCGATATTTTCCTGGGCCAGCGCATCATGCCGATGCTCAACGTTGGGATTCACCTCAATCCTACCCCCTACGAGAATGGTGGGTTGCGGGTTATTCCGGGTACGCACAAGCAGGGTATCATTAAAATGCTGTTCCGCAAAAAGTATTTCGTAGATAATGACCCCGACAAACAGGAAATTGGCTTCGATATCAACGCCGGCGATTTGTCGGTACACGACGGTCGGTTATGGCACCGGGCGCAGCAGTCGCCCCACGTTGGCGAGGCCAGCCGTCGGCGCGTGATGTACGTACCCGTCGTAACGGGTAAATACATGCCCAAAAGCGAGAATAGCAAAACGCCGTTCTACCACCGCTTCATCTCGAAAGTAAATATTTAAGTTCATAGTTTACGGTTTATGCCGAGCCGCCGGTGCGGTTGGCTGACGCGTTAACAATTCCTTTGCGTCAGCCAACCGTAAACTATAAACCTTTTTCTATGACCTACGCCCTCATTACGGGAGCCAGCCGGGGTATTGGCCTGGCCATTGCCCAAGAACTGGCCCGCCGAAAATTCAACCTGTTGCTGGTAGCCCGCTCGGCCCCGGCGCTTGAGCAAACCGCCCGCCAACTGGCGACGGAACATGGTATCCAGACGGATTTTCTGGCTCTCGATCTGGCCGAAACCGGAGCCGCCCAACAGGTATATGACTGGTGTACGCAGAAAAAGTATGCGGTTCAGATGCTGGTAAATAATGCGGGTTATGGATTGAGTGGTTCCTTTGAGAAACACGCCCTTGCGGAACATACCGATATGATGCGGGTGAACATGACGGCTCTTATTGAACTAACGTATCTCTTTCTTCCCCAGCTTCGGCAACAGTCAAAAGCATATATTCTCAATATTGGCAGTTCAGCGGCTTATCAGGCCATCCCGTTACTCAGTTTGTATTCGGCCTCCAAGTCATTTGTTCTCCAGTTTAGCCGGGGATTGCATCAGGAATTGAAAGGCTCGCCGGTATCCGTTACCTGCGTATGCCCTGGTTCTACCGATACCAATTTTGTTGACCGGGCGCAAATCGGGGAGAAAGGACGCAATGCCGCAAAAAAAGTAAATATGACGCCCGAAGCAGTAGCCCGGCAAGCCGTAGAATCAACGCTGGCGGGTAAAACCGAAGTGGTAACGGGCTTCCTCAACAAAGCAGGCAAATTCATGGCGTGGCTATTACCCAAGGGGTTAGTTGAGAAAGCCGCCGGGAGTATTTACGAATAAGACCGAGATAAGGCAAGGGAACGGGGGTGATTCTGTGTGAATAGAATCACCCCCGTTCCCTTGCAACGAATTGTACTTCACCAATAAATGGCACTTTATTTGCCACAGGACAGTTATAACCGTATAACTTTACAAAGACGTTGGATGCTGGACTGAACATTTCCCCTATTCCATTACTTACCGACGTCCAACCAACATATGCAATTTTCCGACTTATCATTAATTGATCCGATCCTGAAGGCCCTCGCCGAAGAAGGATACACCACCCCCACTCCCATCCAGGAACAAGCCATACCGACGTTACTAAATCGCCGGGATTTGCTGGGGTGCGCCCAGACCGGCACGGGTAAAACAGCCGCGTTTGCTATTCCTATTCTACAACTGCTCGATGAAGAGCGCAGCAAAAACCCTAACGCTCCCCGGCGCATCAAAACGCTGGTAATGACCCCAACGCGTGAATTAGCCATCCAGATTGCCGAAAGTTTTGCGGCTTATGGCCGGTACCTCAAAATGCGGCATACGGTTATTTTCGGTGGTGTTTCACAACATTCACAGGTCAATTCGCTAAAGGCGGGTGTCGATGTACTCATTGCTACCCCCGGTCGCCTGCTCGACCTGATGAACCAGGGATTTATATCCTTGCGGGATGTGCAGTTTTTTGTGCTCGACGAAGCCGACCGGATGCTCGATATGGGTTTCATTCACGATGTCAAAAAAGTCATCGCTAAGTTACCCGAACGCCGACAGTCGTTGTTTTTCTCGGCGACAATGCCCCCCGACGTGGCAAAACTGGCCGATACCATTTTACGTAACCCAGCCAAGGTAGAAGTGACGCCGGCTTCATCAACGGCCGATACGATTACGCAGGCCATGTATTTTGTGGGTCGCGACGACAAGCGCAAACTGCTGGTTCATATCCTGAACGATCAAAAAATCAAGTCGGCCTTGGTCTTCGCCCGAACTAAGCACGGAGCCGATAAAGTGGTTAAAGATCTGTTGAAAGAGGGTATCGGTGCTGAAGCTATTCATGGCAACAAATCACAGAATGCCCGTCAGCGCGCGCTCTCGAACTTCAAGAGTCGCGAAACGCGGGTACTTGTAGCGACGGATATTGCCGCTCGTGGTATCGATGTGGATGAACTTTCGCACGTAATCAACTACGAACTGCCTAACATTCCCGAAACATACGTACACCGCATTGGCCGGACAGGTCGGGCGGGGCACGATGGTATTGCGCTCTCGTTTTGCGATGAAGAAGAAACGGAATACCTGCGCGACATTAATAAACTGATTGGCAAACGGGTACCCATCATTGAGAACCACCCGTATCCACCGGATTTTGACACGACGAAAGTAACGCCCGCTCCCCCGCAACGGCAGGGACAAGGCCGCAACGCAGGCAGGCAGGGTGGTGGCGGCCGGTCGAACGGTTCATCAAACCAGGGCTCGTTCCGCAGGGAGAGCAATGACAGCAACCGCCGGAACGAAACGCCGGGCAACCGGCAGCAACCCCGTGCAACCTCGCAAAGCCGCCCCGCCAGTCAGGACAGACCGGCACCCGGCCGTCGTGACGGGAATAGCAGCAGCTCAAACAAACCGGGCAGCACAAGCGAACGCCCGGGCCGTGGCACGGGTAATAGCCGGTACACGAATTTAGGCCCCGATAAAAATTACTAGACAGTTTCCACGATACAAAAGCCCCGGATTGAGGTCCGGGGCTTTTTGCGTGTAAGCCTATGCCCAGATGTTTTCCCCTTCTCCCCCGGTAAAGCGATGCGGCTTTATGCTTTATCCGTAGGCAACCCGGCCAATCCGGTTGCCAAAATGACGCAACTTCCTGGCTAACAAAGCATTTTCAACGTTTCCCTTGCCCAGACCAATACTACCCTTTATCCTTGTGATATAATTATTTCTTTTACAACACACCACATAATGTCAAACTTACGATAGCGCTAAACATTAATTATTTGGTTATCAAGCGGTTAAGGCTTAGTCATTTTTGCGTACAATAACATATTGGTTGATAGTCTATAAAGTGTCTGCATTTCCGGCTTTCGGTCGACAAATAGCACGCCCCAGAGGTCAGGTTTTGGGTATCCATTTCCGGCTCTGTGCGACAGGGTAAGCGTGCCCCAACAGTAAGGCATTGGCTCAATAAGCCAGTAGGGTTCGACAAGGCAAATGGAGAATATTTATAACTCCAATTTATTTGTAAAGATGGCACAAAAATGCGACTTTAGCGGTTTTGATAATTGAACATGACCGCGAAAGAGATACTCAAGTTGCTTTATGAGGATGGTTGGGTTGACAAAACCCAGAAAGGAAGCCACCTACAACTGGTGCATCCTACTAAATCCGGCAAAGTTACTGTAGCTATCCACAAAGGCGATATGCCCATTGGCACGCTCAACTCTATTCTTAAACAAGCTGGTCTGAAATAGGCAGTTACTCACAATATGGAACGGATTCAACTTATTATTGAAGCGGGTGCCCAACAAGACAGTCAGTCAGGTTTCTGGGGTCGTTTGACGTATGAAGACAACCTAATTGTCGATCAGGCCAATACGGTGGAAGCTTTACAACAGAACATGAGACAGCTTCTGCTAGATTTTCATGATGTAGATAATGTGGAGTTTGATTTAGCATATGACCTGTATGCCTTTTTTGAGCACTACGCTTACTTGAAAATCTCCAAGATTGCTGATTATGCTGGGCTAAACCCATCTCTACTTCGGCATTACAAATCTCAAACAAAGTTTCCATCGGCTGAGCAGGTGAAGCGGATTGAAACAGCAATTCACCAGCTTGCCAACGAACTGAGGCAGGTACATTTGGTGGCCGCTTAGGAGTTTTGCGTGGGTGGGTCTCCGTCGACAGGCAGTACGGCCCAAATTCAATGTTTTCAGCCCAACCGCCACCGTGTTCGCTCGCGAACGAACCCACAAGAACGCATGAACCCAAAAACGGCTCTTTTCTTATATTTACGTAGCTATCAGTAGCCCCTTCGTGGGAAGATCGTCCTTGTTCGTTGGTGCTTATCAACCCGTCCAACCGCCCGATTTGGCTATTCGTCATGGCGTGTTGTTATCATTCCATGCTTTGAGAACCCAACTGGTAGAAAAGGCTTGCCTTTTACTCCGTACATCCTTCTAATCGTTTATCTAAAATAGCCCGCTGATAGCCCTTTGTTTCAACTGCTTACTCCTTTTCAAGCATGAAAAAGCAGGATAACTATTTGGCCATGCCCATCGTCCACCAACAGGTGGCGGGCGTTGACATTGGCTCTCAGTTTCACGTCGTGGCTATCGGCGACGACCCCAAGCAATCTGTTCAACAGTTCGGCGTGTCCACCAAAGAGCTATTCCGATTGGCCCAATGGCTGACCGACCATCAGGTCAGGCACGTGGCGATGGAGGCTACCGGCGGCTACGAACGGCCCCTGGTCAACGTCTTACAGGAAGCAGGCTTTGAGGTGCTGGTAACGGCAGGGGCCAACACAAAAAACTACCGGCGCTTCAAGTCCGATACGTCCGATGCGATTCACATTCGTACCCTGCACAGTCTGGGTCTGCTGCCCCCCATCTTCCTGCCCGACGAGTTCTCAACACTGATCCGGCCTTTGGTGCGGCTGCGGAAGAGTTTGGTCGAAGATGCTGCCGACTACATCCGGCGTATTCAGAAAGCCCTGCGGGCGGGCAATGTACGGTTAGATACTGTGCTGACCGATACCAACTCGGTGTCGGGTTTGCGTATCATTGCCGCCATTTGCCAAGGTCAGGAAGACCCGCTTAAACTGGCCGACCTGGTCGATAGCCATTGTAAAAAGAAGCCCGCAGAAATCATCGAATTGCTTCGGGGCAACTGGACGGGAGCCATGCGCTTCGAGGTGGGCAGCAACTACCGGCTCTACCTGAATCTGCAAACCGAAATCGCTGAGTTGGATAAGGAACTTGACCGCCACTTCACCGACCATACCAACGGGCTGGAGCACCCTGCTACAATGGCCGACCCGACGGTAGGTCGTCAGAAGTTGCGCCAATCCCGTAACACGCCCCAATTACCCATTGAGCAATATGCTCATAAACTGTTGGGCGTTGACCTGAGTAACATCCCGGTTTTGGCCGGGATGCGCTGCTAACGTTCATGGCCGAAGTCGGTGAGTCAATTGCCAAATTTAACTCGGCCAAAGCCTTTGCCAAGTGGTTAGGCTTCACACCCAATAACAAGGCATCGGGCGGTAGAGTGTTGTCCAAAAAGACGTTGAAGAACAAATCGACGTTGCCCAACACGTTTCGGATGGTAGCTAATTCGTTGGGCAACATGAAAAAGCCCAATCCGATGACGGCGTTTTTCCAGCGGATTGCGTACCGGGCTGGCCGAATTAAGGCCATCACGGCCACAGCGCGGAAGTTGGCGGTGGTGGTTTACAAAATGCTCACGACGGGAGAAGCCTATGAGCCAACGAAATTGATGCGGGATATGGCCCAGGTGAAGCAGCAGCAGATCCGTCAGATGAAGAAAAAGCTGGCCAAATTTGGAATAACGGGCGCAGATTTGGGTCTTTTTGCTAACTTGTCAGCGAGTTGATTATGAGCGTGTTAGAAAGCATGCGTACATCCGACCATGTGTGTAAAGGCTCCCTATGGTCGCCATCAGCACATGGAGGTGTTGGGCGAATAAGTGAGAACGAAAGTAAAAATATCATTACTCCTATATAAACAATTCAACACACAGCCCCTACCCCCAAATGACAAAACCCCAAACCAGCGATGGCTTGGGGTTTTGTCTATGTCTAACGTACTGTATGTTTACGCTTCTACTTCATCTTCTACCGCTACCCGGCGGTCGTGGCCTACTTCAAACTGGGCTTTCTTAGCTTCGGCCGATGGCCGTAACCGAACGACGTGCAGCTTATGCAGGATGCCGATGAGGGGGAACGTAGGGTCGAACTCGAACCATTTAGCCCCGAAGTTGGCCGAATTGGGTCGCTTGTGGTGGTTGTTCTGGAACAACTCGCCCATCATCACTACATCCAGAATCAACGAATTTTTCGATTCGTCCTGATTGTCAAAATTCGAGTAGCCATACTTGTGGCCACTCCAGTTGATGATGGCTCCGTGTACGGGTCCCATTACAAAGTGAACAGGCAGCAGGAAGAAAAACGCCCAGTGCATATCCAGGTAGAAAAACGCCAGCAGATAAAACGCACTGTAAATAACGGCCCAACCCGCCCGAGAAAACCAGGAATCCCCTACTTTCTCAATGAAACTCCATTCGGGATAATTACGGTCGAACTGCTTTTCAACCGTCTGCTTACGGTGCAATACGGCGTTATAAATGTCTTTGGTCTTCCACATCATCGTAAAAATATTCTTGGTATGATGCGGAGAGTGCGGGTCTCTCTCGGTATCACTAAAAGCATGGTGCATTCGGTGCAGCACAGCATACGCCCGTGGGCTCAGATACGACGACCCCTGCGATATGTAGGTGAGGGCATAAAAGAACCGTTCCCAGAATTTACTCATCGAGAACATCTTGTGTGCCGAATACCGATGGAGAAAAAACGTTTGGCAGAACAGCGACAAATACCAATGCCCCAGGAATGCAACTAGTACAAAAACCACTATGGTGATTATTAAAGGATGAATGAGAGACTCGCTAGGAATATTACTACAAAACTAACGCAATTTTGAGTCGTTTGGGTTTCAATCCCCGAATAATACTTGAACTAATATGAGGTTGTCGCGTATTCCAGCAGGTTAGCGCCCATTCGTAGTGCCTGTTGGCGAACGGGTTCGGGGTCGTTGTACACGCTTTGGTCTTCCCAGCCATTGCCTAAATCACACTCGAAACTGTAAAAACAAACCAGTCGCCCCTGGTAAATCAGCCCGAAACCCTGGGGCGATTTACCATCGTGTTCGTGAATTTTGGGCAGGCCGGTAGCAAATCGAAACTTCTGCTGATAGACCGGATGGTTGAAGGGTAATTCCACAAAACTGAGTTCGGGGAAGACCTTCTTCATCTCCCGACGGATGAATTTATCCAGGCCGTAATTATCGTCGATGTGCAGAAATCCACCCGATATCAGGTACCGGCGCATGTTGCTAACGTCGGCATCACTAAAGGTCACGTTGCCATGCCCGGTCATGTGCACAAACGGGTAACCAAAAATATCGGTACTGCCCGGCTCTACGATGTCCTCTTCCGGGAAGATATTCATGCGCAGGTTAGCGTTGGCAAACTTAATAAGGTTGGGCAACGATGTTTTGTTGGCGTACCAGTCACCCCCGCCGTTGTATTTCAGTTTGGCGATTTTATAGGCGTACTGACCGTGGGCAATGATGAATGAAGAATGAAGAATGATGAATAGAACGAGCAGCTTTTTCATAGCTTGTTGAAGCAGGTATTACTGGTTTATAAAATTCAATAACTGGCAGGCTGTTAGTGCTGCTGTTTCGGTGCGGAGCCGGTTGTTACCCAGCGTCACCATCCCAAAACCGGCATCTACAGCCTGTTGTAGTTCCTTACCCGAAAAATCACCTTCCGGACCAATCAGCACCGCGTATTGCCCGTTTTTAGTAGCTACGTTCGTCAGTGGAGAAGGTGGTTCACTGGCGGGCAGATGAGCCAGAAAACGCTGCGGTTCGTCCACTGTTTTCAAGAGGTCACTGAATGAAACGGCCTCATCTAAACGGGGTAGAAACGATTGCAATGACTGCTTCATGGCGGCTATGGCAATTTTCTCCAGACGTTCCAGCTTCAACACCCGACGCTCGGAATGCTGTCCGAAAAAGAAACTGATTTGTTCGATGCCAATTTCCACGGCTTTCTCCACAAACCATTCGATCCGGTCCATATTCTTGGTTGGTGCCACGCAGATACGAATAGAGAACGACCGAAGGGGGGTTGTTTGTGTATTCGTAATTCGAAACTGGCAACGTCGGCTATCAGCCTGTGTAATAACGGCAGTATGTCGGTTTCCGTTTCCATCTGTTACGGCAATAACCCCGCCAATGCCAAGCCGCAATGTTTTAACGGCATGGCGTGAATCGTCTTCGGTCAGAAAATTATCCTGACCCGGCGCATCCACATCGGCGGGCCGACCGGGCTGGTAGAATAAGTGCATAGGGCAAAGATACACACCACTTTTCTGTCATGGGGCCAGCCTGCTGGTCTGATAACAGAAAAGAGTTCACCAGTTACTTCACATCGCTCCATAACCAGCGCAGTGATTCGGGTAAGATGGAGCCACCGTGTTTGCCGGTATGCCCCCCCGTACCTCCCACAAATTTGTAATCGTAACCACTAAATTTCAATGCCTTATCCATCTGCTGATTGCTGAGCCACCAGTTACCGTGCTGATTGTCAAGGTCATTGCTGCCATCCTGTAGGAAAACTTTGATGTTTCGCTTCGGTGATTTTCGAATCAGGGAGGGGTATACGTACCCACCTTTGATGTTGGTAAAACTACCAATCTGGCTCAGTACTTTATGGAAATAATCGGGCCGCTGCCAGGCAGCAGTAAAGGCGCAGATTCCCCCGGACGATAGACCGCAGATAGCGTGCATGGTGGGCGATTCGGCCAGTTTATAGGCTTTACTGATTTCGGGAATCAATTCCTCCAGCAGGAACCGGGCGTATTGATTGGTTAGTGTATCGTACTCAAAACTACGATTATCGGCCCGAAACGGGTCTTTGGGTGGTTCCTCACCATGCTGGCCGGGATTGATGAACAGGCCAATGGTAACGGGCATTGCTTTTTGATGAATCAGGTTATCGAACACAATTGGCACCCGAAAATCTCCATCCTCCTTTACATAGGTATGGCCATCCTGAAATACCATCAGCGCAGCCGGTATTTTTCCGTCATACTGCGCCGGAACATACACGTAATACTCCCGGATGGTATTCGGGAATACGGTACTCGTCCAGACAAACTTCGTAACCGCCCCTTTGGGAACACCCGCCTGCCGCTGCGAATCAGGCCCGTAGGTAACCGTTTCGGAGACCGGACTCTGTTGAGCGCGGGCGATTGGGTTACCCAATAACAGGACGTTGCTAACCAGCAAAATGAGTACGTATCGTTTCATAGATAGCGTTAGTTGAGATTATGGCTTATTGGTCTGTACAACATCTGTTACAGCATACGGCGGTCTGCCAGGGTGCGGTTCGTCAAAATCAACAGCAGTAATCCCTTAAGGGAATCGAGGAGCAGGTTGTCGGGCTTACCAAAGGCAACATAAATACCGATGCCAATACCAATCCACCAAAAGCCAAGCAGGTAGCAAAGGGTCTGAAATCCGCGTTTCCGCTGCCAGACCTGCCAGGTGGCCAGCCCACATACCAGGGATACAAAAAGGAGTGTCCAGCCAACAATATACCCTAAAAAGGCGGTGTCGGCTGTTAAACTGACGCCAAACTGCTTCAGCGTAAATGCGCGGGCAAAGAACGCTCCGCCCGTCAGCGCCAGTTCAATTAGTAATGCCACGATGAGCAGGGTCAGGAGCAGTTTTCGGGCCATGTGAAAGCAATTTGACCGGAAAGTAACTACAAAGCCCGATTTACTCTATTTACCCTCCTCCCTACCCTATCGTCCATCGGAACTCGTCCGCACTTTTTTTTGTACTTTTACGGCATACAATCCTTTGCTGTGAAAAAAGTTGCTTTTTATACGCTTGGCTGTAAACTGAACTTCTCCGAAACATCGACCCTCGCCCGCCTGATGGAGCAGCAGGGCTACGAGCGGGTAGAGTTCAATCAGCAGCCCGACATTTTCATCATTAACACCTGCTCCGTGACGGATAATGCCGACAAAAAATGCCGGAAAATTGTTCGCGAAGCGCAGAAAATAAACCCTGATGGGTACGTGGCCATTGTGGGCTGTTACGCCCAGTTGAAACCGAAAGAAATTTCGGAAATTCCGGGAGTGGATGCCGTACTGGGAGCTGCCGAGAAATTTCGGCTGCATGAATTGATGCCCACATTTGTGAAGGTGCCGAATGGGCAGCCCGCACAAGTATTCAACTCGCCCATCGAAACCGCCATCGACTACCATGCGGCCTACTCCCTCAACGACCGTACGCGTACGTTCCTGAAAGTGCAGGATGGCTGCGATTATCCCTGCGCCTACTGTACCATTCCGCTGGCCCGGGGAAAGAGCCGTTCCGATACCGTTGCCAACGTAGTTCGGGCCGCCCATGAGATCGCTGACCGTGACGTTAAAGAGATTGTATTGACCGGCGTAAACATCGGCGATTTTGGTGTGGGCAGCGGCAACAGCCTGCTACATCAGCAACCCGAAACGTTCCTTGACCTGATACAGGCGCTGGACGAAGTAACAGGCATCGAGCGATTCCGTATTTCGAGCATCGAACCAAACCTGCTCACCGACGATATTATTCGGTTCGTGGCGCAATCGAAGCGGTTTGTCCCCCATTTCCACGTACCACTGCAATCGGGTAGCAATCGTGTACTGGGCCTTATGCGCCGACGCTACAAACGCGAACTCTACACCGACCGTGTACAGAAAATAAAGCAACTAATGCCCCACGGCTGTATCGGGGTAGACGTCATTGTGGGCCATCCCGGCGAAACCGAGGTGGAGTTCAAAGAGACCTACCAGTTTTTGACTGAGCTGCCGGTTTCGTATCTACACGTGTTTACCTACTCCGAACGGCCTAACACATCCGCACTGACAATCAAACCCACTGTGCCAGGCCATATCCGGGCCGAACGCTCGAAGATGTTGCACATATTGTCCGACAAAAAACGTCGGGCTTTCTATGAATCGCAGGTTGGGCGGGACGCTACCGTTCTGTTCGAAGAAGATGTTACGGACGGCTTCATGCAGGGATTCACCGAAAATTACGTTCGCGTGGTAGCCAAATACGACCCCCTATTGATTAATGAAACGCTGCCCGTCCACTTGTCAGTAATCAATAGCGATGGATTGATGGAGGTGAGCGAACCGGAAGCAGTGCTGGCAATCCACTAAGCTCGACTTTAGCCTTTTAGAAGAAGCCCACTGGGGCTTTGGTATGTAGATTTGGGTTGCCAAACTTAGACCTACATGCCTACGCTACCCAGCGAGTTTCTGACTGTAATACTACCCTATGCCAGTCTGTTTTGCAAACGCGTTTTCGTTCATGCCCGACTCCTGGTAGTTGGAGCATTGTTGGCCCCAGGTAAGCGAACCATCACATCGGTGTTGCGGATTATGGGGCAAAGCCAAGAAAAAGCATTTCACAAGTATCATCGGGTACTTAGTCAGGCCCAATGGTCAACGCTGGCAGCTAGCCAGCTCATGCTACAACAGCTTTTATCTGTTTTTATTGGTCAGCAACCCTTGGTTGTTGGTATTGATGAGACCCTGGAGCGACGCTGGGGAAGTAAAATCAAAGCCCGTGGTATCTACCGCGATGCGGTTCGTAGTAGTAATAGTCATTTTGTTAAGTGCAGTGGCTTACGGTGGATCAGCGTGATGCTATTAACTAAAGTGCATTGGGCCAACCGGATATGGGCTTTACCCTTCCTAACAGCTTTGGCACCCTCGGAACGCTACTACGCTGAGAAGCCCCGCACTCATAAGAAACTAACGGACTGGCGCGCCAGCTACTGTTGCAAGTCAAGCGATGGGTAGGTTGCCCTATCGGTGCGGTTTAGAGGGGGAAAGGGAGTCCTCACCAAGTGAAAACACGACGAAAATGGAAAGTAGAGTTGCTGACTTTGGAGCATGGGCCGCTCCTCATCTCTTATAAGGGATCAATAGGCCGATTATGTGCCTTTATTACTTTTTTTCTGGAAGAAGGAAGTAGCTTTCTCTAAAAACAAACTCACAGATCCATCGTGTTATCAAAAATGCCTTTTTGGGGATTCAATACGCGAGCCGTGGCGAATCGTCAGGGGTGGGGCGCCACGGCGAGGCCTTTGCCGTACGATTCGCAGATCTATCCCCATGAGCAATCTGCTGTAAGTGCGCAGCACACTCACCGGATGGTGATCTCCACGCGCCGGTTTTTACTTCGTTCATGTTCGATGGCGTTGTCAGCAACGGGCCGCCTGCTGCCGTATCCGCTGGTTGCTATGCGGTCATCACTAATGCCCCGGCGCGTTAGATAACTGGCAACAACTTTAGCGCGGTTTTCCGACAGGGCCAGGTTCAGGCGTGGGTCGCCAACATTGTCGGTGTGACCGGCTATGTCGATGTGCCAGAGCGGATTTTTTTTGAGGGTCGTCACCACCTGATCCAGTTCGGCGGATGATTCTGGCAGCAGGATATAACTGCTTTGCTCAAACTGAACGCTGTGCAGGATAACTGTTTTACTGGGTTTGAGGTCAGTTGCCGGCTGACGAACCGGTACAATCGTTGCCGTCACGGTATCAGGAATAACTCTTTTTTTCGCGGGTAAGGGTGCAGGCACCAGTTTGGGTTCTATAATTATCCATTGTTTTTTAGGCGCTACTTTTGGTGGAGTGGAAACCACGGCTACGGGCGGGGCAGCAACAGTTTTTAAGGGTGTTTTGATCAGAGTAAGTCGATTAGGGTCAGGCTTTTGAAAGAAGTACTTTGCCGTTATTGGTTCACCAGGATGATTAATTCCATTGAAAACAGGTGCTGGCGCATTAGGGAGTTGCCAGAATAATTGAATCTCGCCCTCCAGCATATCATTGAAATAATCGACCCGCAAGTCGTAAAATTTTCCGGCTTCCAGCAAAACGCTACCCCTAAAATGTTCAGAGTCGTTCAACTGCCAGGAATCCATTACTTTTTTGTTACCCACCCATACCCGAATACCATCGTCTACTTTCGCATTGAATATATACCGCCCCGTAGCGGGTGCCAGCAGTTTACCCGTCCAGCGAATGGAGTAATATGACTCAGCAAGACCCGGAGCAGGGCTACGGTCCCGCCAATTGAAGTTTAGTTGCGGATCGATTCGGGTGAAAACCTTTCGTTCGAAATTTGTTCCGGTATAATACTCACCCTTCAGCCCCTGCTGTGCGCTTGTTTGCCCGGCCATTAACCACGCGAATAGTATTCCGAGCGTTGCTGTTGATTTCATCCGTAAACTCTTTAGGGCAAAGATGACAAATTAGTAAAATGAGTGAGTAGCGATAGGTATAGAAGGCCAAAAAACCAACTGAATGCGCGAATTTCTACATGGGGTGGCCCGAACCGCACTTTACGGCACAACTACCCAGTACCCATAGGAGAGGTTACTGCGGGGCCGCCCGTGTGGCCTAACCTATTGTTAGATCGGTCCTTACCACAAGAACCTAATTTGATTTGGGTGAGTAACGTATCTGCCTTTACCGAAGGGAGAATGGGCTTATTTATGTGCTTGGATGGAGTGGTTCGCGACCACGACTGTTCTCCCGGCGAATTGTAGGGTGGCGTGTCGATGATAAGATGAAATATAACCTGGTTATCATATCACTGCGTAACGCATTGCAATCTCGCCAGCCTTCCTCTGGCCTAATTACCCACTCAGATCGAGTAGGGCGGCCTGTGCCGTGATCAATGTATATCAAATGATCTGCACGAGTTGATCAATTTGTGGCAGATCAGGCCTAGTATAAGTCGAGCCTACGATCCTTATGACAATCGCACCGGCGAACCGGCCTTTGCCGAGTCGTTCTGGACGGGGCCGCGGAAGCGGCCGATTGAAAGCGGAATTATTGGAAGGAGGAACGTTCTTAAGTATATTAAGATGCTTGAACTGAAATCTCCGACATGGCCGCCTGAGGGATATATTGAAATGTATTACAATCGATTGCGTAAGCATTCGTCGCTGGACTACAGAAGCCCTGAACAGTTTGAGCAAGAATATTACGCAAAACTTGCCAGTTCAGTGTGCCGCTAAACCGGAGCACCTCAAAGGCCCTACCTGTTGATTAATAGGAAAGTTTATAGACTTGATTACCCCTGACATAACCCTTGTAAATGACTGTTGTCCCAAAGTGTTCTACAATTTAAAACTCTCAGGTATGAAACTTCTGTCGTTCGTTTGTTTCCTGTTTATTGGTATACAAGCTATCGTTGCTGCTCAAAGCAACCAATATGTCCGAGTAAAAGCGGGGGAGAACCTAACTAATTCTGTTTTATTCAGTGATCGCTACCAATACCCGGCATTTACCATTGGACAGCTTGTTTACGTATCCAATAAGTCGTCAGTGGCTAGATTCAACTATAATCTTTTTTTGGATGAAATGCATTTTATTAACGCTACTGGCGATACACTGGCGCTGCAAAACGATCCTACCGTTAAACTCGTGGCTATCGGCCCGGACTCGTTTTATTACGAGTATCCAAAGACTTATTGGCTGCTGGTGTCTACTTACGGTTCTGCAAAATTGCTGATTAAACGAACCATGGTTTTGATTGACCGGGAAAAAGAAGGGGGCTATAAACAATCAACGGGCGCTTCTGCCATACGAACTACCACCACATATTCCGGTACGAATGGATCTTTAGCCCGCTTAGACGCCCATGGTGACATGTTATTTTCTAAAAAAACTGAGTTTAAGCTACAGGATAATAATGGCAAGTTTCATCCGGCAAACCAAGCTGGTTTTCTGAATTTATTTGCTAAGAACAAACAGGTTGTTAAACAATACTTAAAGGAAAACTCTATCAATTTTAATCAGGAAACGGATCTGAAAAATAGTCTTGCCTTTTGTGCTACTCTGCCTTAGGTAAGTAGGAAAGGAAAGTAAATACAAACTCTTTATTGATGTGTGAATAAGTTTGTAAACTTTCTATCTTTTGATCCTTTGACAATCAATTGATTGAACAATAGTAAACTGTATGAATTAACTCACGGATCAATATAACTGGTCGCCAATGATTGGTACGATTGTGGCGTTGTACGTTTCTCCGAACGACCGATTTCCCAAGTAGTAGATACATAAACATTTCTTCATTTCAAGTGGGAGCATTTTAGTGAACGTATCTTACAAGAGGCAAAATTGTACTTTTTGTTGATTATGAAAATATCATTTCGAACCCTCTAGGGTAGAGTCTAATTGGATAATTCGCATAAACACGCAATCGGCTTAGTTGCCTAAACGCATAAACAATTTCCAATGAAAATTTGCCTAATAAATAATCTTGCCCACTGTTTTGCAAACTCATCTACATCTGTCAAAATGAGACAGCGCGATTGCCACAATGATTCGTGACTAGGGTGGGGCCGCTCCGGCATACCGGCCACTGTTAACGGTACCGCAACGACACGGTCATGGTACGCCATCGCGGGCCGTTGCGAATGGCAATTTGACCGGGGTGGGGCACCACTGCGACGCCGGATGGACTCTATTTAGACAAAGTTGGCAATAGCGCTGAAAGCAACGTTAGCATCTCCGAAAAATGGGCCTTAAAAGTATGATAAATCAGTAATATACCCTCCTAAAAAAGTTGACTGCAACGACAGTTTGATAGCTGAATTACAAGTTCTAGCTAACTTGTACCCAATTTTCTTTGATTCGCTATGATCGGCGATCAACGGTCCTTTGATATAAGTAAACAACTCACCGAGCGACTGGATATCCATTTGGCTCTGCAAGCAGCGGAGCTCGGTGTTTGGGAAGTTAATCTGCTCACCAACCAAGTCCTCTGGGATGGGCGGTGCTGTCAACTCTTTGGCATTGACCAAAACCAGCTCTCCTATCCTGACACGCTGCAACACATCCATCCCCAGGATGTCGAGCAGGTTAATCAGGCCGTGCAGTGGGCCCTGAACCCCCAGTCGGATGGCAGCTATCAGGTGACCTACCGCAGCATTGGCCAGGATGGCCGCACCCACTGGATTCGCTCAACGGGCCGAAGGTATGTCGACCAGCGGGGGCAGCCGGTTCGCCTGACGGGGGTAGCCCAGGAGCTCACTCAACAGGTAGAGGCTCAGCAACAGGAAGCGGCAGCTCTTCAGCATAGTGAAGATCGCTTTCGTACCCTGATTCAGGAAGCCCCCGTCGCCACCTGTTTGTTTGTAGGACGGCAGATGGTCATTGAGGTGGCCAACCAGGCCATGATCCAGGTGTGGGGCAAAGGTCCGGACGTGATTGGTTTGCCGCTGGCCGAAGCCCTACCGGAACTGAAACAGCAACACTTTCTGACCACGTTGGATGAGTTGTTCACCACCGGCAAAACCTACCAGTCGAAAGGGGGCCGGGCAGACTTAGTGATCCAGGGCCAGTTGCAAACTTTTTACTTTAATTATGACTTTAAGCCCTTACGTACCCCCGAAGGGGAGGTCTACGCCATTCTCGAAACGGCTCAGGATGTCACCCAGCAGGTGCTGGCCCAGCAACGTATCGAACAAAGCCAGCAGGAACTGCTGACCCTGTTCGAGCAGTCACCAGTGGGCTTGGCCACCATCAGCGCCGATGATCAACTGGTGTTTGAATGGGTCAATGCCTTTTACGGACAACTGGTGGCTCGACCGCCCCAGACCCTTGTCGGTAAGCCCTTACTGGAGGCCCTGCCGGAGATCAAAGGGCAGGGGTTTGATGCTATTTTGACCGAGGTCATCCAGACAGGTACTGCGTTTGTCGCTCAGGAAGTAGCCGTGGACATTCTGCGGGATGGCCAGTTGACCACCAGCTACGTTGACTTCACCTATCAGCCCCGAAAGAATCCCGATGGCACGGTAGCAGGCATCCTGGTGGTAGCCATCGATGTCACCCAGCAGGTCCTGGCCCGTCAACAGATTGAAGCCAGTGAAGCCCGACTGCGCTCAGTCATCGCTACGGCTCCGGCGGTCATGGGCTTGTTTGTGGGTAGGGATCTCATTGTTGAGCTGCCTAACCAGACCTTTATTGATATTGTCGGTAAGGGACCAGACATTGCCGGCAAGCCGCTACGGGAGGTGATGCCCGAACTGGTGACGGAAAATCAACCCTTTCTGCAAACCTTAGATGAGGTCTATACCTCTGGACAGATGTTTCAGAGTCCTGGTTCGCGGGTATCCATTGTCCAGCAGGGCGTGATGATCCATAAGTATTATAACATCACGTACACGCCCTTGCGCAATGAGCATGGGGCGGTGTATGCCATTCTCGATATTGCTATCGATGTAACCGCCCAAATTGACGCCCAGCAGTCCCTGGCTCGAAGCGAGCAACACCTGGAGCTCTTACAGAACACCGTGCCTGCTATGATCTTTTATCTGGACAACCAGCAGCGCTACCAATCCTACAATAAGGTGTTCATGGAATGGTTCAGCGTCGATGAGAACGAGGTGCTGGGTAAAACGGTTCGAGCGTTTCTGGGCGAGACAGCGTATAAATTGACAGAACCTCAATTGCGGAAAGCCTATGCGGGTCAGCCGGTGCAGTATGAGCTGTTTTCTCCCTCTCGCATGCGTGCCGACCGGTGGCTAAGCATTGTGTATACCCCTCATCTAAACGAAGAGAACCAGGTGATTGGTCTCATTGTCCACGCTACCGATGTGACGTACAGTAAGCAGATAGAGCTGGACCTTAGCCACAGTGAAGCAAACTATCGCGCGTTGGCCGCTGAGCTAGAAATGCAGGTGGTGGAACGCACCGAGGAGCTGGCCAAAACCAATCAGGAGTTATCGTCTAATAATGAAGCACTGGCAGAAGCCAATCGGTTGCTGATGCGCTCCAACGAAAATCTTCAGCAGTTTGCCTTCGTGGCCTCTCATGACTTGCAGGAGCCTTTACGTAAGATTCAGCAGTTTGGCGATCTGTTGAAGACACGCTACACGGACTCGGTCGGTGAAGAGCTCCTCTACATCGAACGGATGCAGGTAGCGGCCAGCCGGATGTCCACCCTGATCAAAGACCTGTTGAACTTCTCGCGCATCTCTACCCGGCGGGAAGCCAATAGTCCGGTGTCGCTCGACAATGTGGTCAGCCAGGTCTTGGCTACGCTGGAGCTGCCTATTGCCGAAACGGGGGCTCAGATAAGCCTCGGGCCTTTACCTACGGTCATGGGTGATGCCTCGCAGCTAAATCAACTGTTTCAAAACCTGTTGTCTAATGCGCTCAAGTTTCGACGTACGAACCAGGCTGGAGTACCGGTAGCGCCTCACATTTTGATCGAGTCTAGCTGGCAGGCAGCTGATGAGCTGCCTGAGCCCCTCAAGCTCAATCGGGTAGCCATAGCCTATCATCGGATTGACGTAGCGGATAATGGCATTGGCTTTGATGAAAAGTATCTGGGCCGCATCTTCCAGGTATTTCAACGGCTGCACGGCAAAGCGGAGTTTGCCGGTACAGGGATTGGCCTGGCAATCTGTGAAAAGGTGGTGGCTAACCATGGGGGGGCGATTACGGCCAGCAGCCAACCGGGTCAAGGGGCCACCTTTACCGTCTACCTGCCTGCGTCGCTCAATGCGTAATTAGAGCTTTGTAATAATGATGTTGCGCAGTGCTTTTTTAGATGCACCCATTGAATCAAGAAGCTCATCCTCAACTAAGGCTCTTATCGTGGGCTGATTATAGGGTGCCCGGATGGGCTTTTGTTTTTACTGGAGCTGCTACATTTGACTGGACATTAAGTTAAGGATGATCTAACTTANTAGACCATGAAAACAAGGAGACAATACGACGAAGAATTCAAAAAGATGGCCGTGGAGCTATCAGAAGCAAAAGGTTCTTTAAAAGTAACCGCTGACGAGTTAGGGATAACCCCACAAATTCTAACCAGATGGCGCAGAGAACGAGTGGTGACTCCCGGCACCCCAGCCGTTAGCCGGGCCCAGGTGAGCCAAGAGCAACAAGAAATAGTACGCCTGAAAAAGGAGCTTAAGCAGGCCGAATTAGATCGGATCGCCGAAGCGACGCGATATCTTAAAATCGTTGTACAGCGCATACGCTGTTGAATAGGCCCAACAACTTACGTTCCGGCCAGAAACCCTATTTTTGGGGAGGCTTTCTGAACCAAGCCCCCCGCTTTTACTGGTACTTTCTTAAGTCCTTCTTAAAATCTGGGCTGGAGCGTACGATGCCCTTTCTACTCGAAAGGCATTTGGTGAATTGATTGGTGATCGCTTCGGCGAATCCCGTACAGAAAACTCTTACAATCCCGATACGCTCCCTGGAAGTCATTAATCACTAATCACTTATGGGTATGAATCAGCTATCGTTCAACATTGTTAATCCCCAAGCTGCCGGGATTGATGTAGGCTCCCGCACTCATCTGGTAGCTATTGACCAGAATAAAGATAACGTGCGTGAATTTGGGGTGTACACCAAAGACCATCAGCAGATGATCGATCATCTCCACCAGCATGGAGTGACCACTATCGCGATGGAAAGCACCGGCAGTTATTGGCAGACTTTGTTCAATGCGCTCCAACAAGCAGGTTTTGATGTATTGCTAGTTGGGGGTAATCAGACCAAGAATGTAAAGGGACGCAAAACCGATGTCATTGATTGCATCTGGATCCAGAAGCTACACTCGCTGGGACTCTTATCGGGTAGCCTATTGTTGAGTGATACTTTCCAGCAGTTACGTACCTACTATTATCATCACCTGCATTTGGTTGAGCAATCAGCGCGTTATAGCAACAAAATGCAGAAGGCATTGCGGTTGATGAACATCCGTCTGGATGTGGTGCTTAATGATATCACTGGTCAGTCAGGGATGGCCGTTATTGAAGCCATCTTGGCTGGACAGCGTGAGCCGGACCACCTGGTGTCTCTGGTCAGCTTTCGGGTCAAAAAGTCCCGTCAGGAGATTATCGATGCCCTTCAAGGCTGGTGGCGGGAAGAACTGCTCTTCGAATTACAGGCCTCGCTGGATTTTTACCGTCTGTATGAACGGAAGATCAAAGAATGCGACCAGGTCATCGAAACGTTTCTAGTTAAGTACGCTCCGGCGATCGAGGTCTCAATGGAGGAGAAGCAGCAGTTGAAAACCAATCGAAAAAGAGCGGGTAAACATGCACCTGGCTTTAATCTCTCGCATCTAGCCTACCAGTATTTCCATACCGACCTATTTGCCATATCGGGCATTAGTCATAATGCTGTTTTATGTTTACTAACTAGCCTGGGTCATGATATACACAAATTTCCGACGGCTAAAAGTTTTGCCTGCTGGCTAGGTCTTGTCCCTAACAATAAAATCAGCGGAGGCAAGGTAATCAGTAATCGAACGCCTTCAGGGAAGAATTACATTGCCAAAGCACTACGTCATGCGGCCAATTCAGTTGGGAATCAGAAAGATCATGAGTTGACGCCCTTCTTTAAGCGCATCGCCTTCAAAAAAGGGCGGCTGGCTGCTATTATCGCTACTGCCAGAAAGTTGGCGGTTATCATTTGGCATATGATTGTCAAAGCCGAACCTTATCATAAGCAACGGGTGGAGATCAATGACCAAAAGCAGAAGGCCATGAAATTACGGCATCTGGATAAGAAATTACAAGCTCTTCAACTAACCAAAGAGGAACTGGAGAAGCTGTTTTTAAAGCACTCATTCTCAGTGACGTAGTAATGAGTTGTACAGAAAAATGCGGTCGGCATCTTCTCCAGGAGCGACGGGAAATATTCGGATTTATAAAGGCTCACCAACGTGAGTTCCCCGTTGAGACGATGTGTAAAGTCCTACTAGTAAGCCGTAGTAGCTATTATTATTGGTTGGCCCAACGACCTACCAAAAGGGCAAGTGAAAATGAAGCTATCACTCAATTAATCAGCAGCTTATTCACAGCTAGTAAAGGCCGGTATGGTAGCCCAAAAATCACTCGAGATCTGAAAGCCCAGGGCGTAAACGTATCCCGGCCCCGGGTGGCCAGACTGATGAAGCAGGCTAATCTGAAAAGTGTCATTCAGAAGAAGTATGTGGTCAC
>NZ_KB893267.1 GCF_000374065.1 Spirosoma luteum DSM 19990 | reverse complement strand
CTGTAGGGGGTTGTTCCACCCGATACGGTAGCTGACAGCGTTGTTGTACCCGATGTAGTCAGCATCATCGGACTAGCGGTAAGTGTCAGGGCCAGTGGAGTGACTACGACTGGAGCTGGACTGACCGTTATAGTGAAGGTAGTGCTGGCCGACAGGCTGCCCGGGTCGGTGGCCGTCACGGTCACGCTGCTCACCCCGCTCATTGAAGGTGTGCCCGAGATGATACGCGTAGCGGGATCGAAGCTCAGCCCGTTGGCGGGTAGCCCCGTCACCGAATAAGTCAGCGCATTCCCATCGGGATCGGTGAAGGCGTTGACGGTGTAGGTAAACGCGACGCCGACGGTAGCTGTCTGGTTGGCGTTGGCCGTGGCCACGGGCGCCCTATTAGCCTGGTTGACCGTCACACTCACCGTGCCCGAAATGGTCTGGCTGCCGGGGGAGGTAGCATCACTAGCCACCACCGTAAAGGTCTGTACCCCGACGGGCAGGTTCGACACGCTGGCCGTGTTGCTGGTGGGGGATTGGCTGATGGTTCCCGGTCCGCTGAAGGTGTAGCTGTAGGGACGGTCCGGCCCCGATACGGTCGCCGAGAGCGTAGTGGTGCCCGTGGTCAGGATCGTGGTTGGGCTGGCCGTGACGACCAGCGTGAGCGGATTCACCGTCAGGGTAGCGGGGGCGGAGGTGGTGGAGCTTCCGCACTGATTGGACACCACGACCCGGTACTGGGTACCACTCTCGCTGAGCGGAACGGCCGTCAGGTTAAGCGTGGCGGTAGCAGCGCTGGCGTTGCCGGCTGCCGGAATATCCGTGAATGCTCCGGCTCCGACTTTTTTCTGCCACCGGTACGTAAGGCCGGTACCCTGGGCTACCACGGTAAAGCTGGCATTGCCTCCTGCGGTGATGGTTTGGTTTTGTGGTTGGCCGGCGGCTTCTATGACCGGAGCCGGTACCGGACTGACCGTGACGGTAAAGGAACTGGTAGCGTCAGGCGCGTTTCCGTTCGATACCGTTACATCTACTGTGGTTACACCCACCGGGAAAGCGTGGGGCGAGGTAATCGTAGTAGCGCCGATCTTGTACGTCACCGTAGGTGTAGGGCAACCGGCAACACCCACAGCAAAGCTACTGGAAGCAGTACAGGTAGCGGGGTCGGCAGCAGCGGTAATAGGGGGTTGTGCCGTGGTGATAACCGGAGCCGACTGCAGGGGCGTAACCGTAGGGTTAGCACCTCCGCCCACGGCGGGGTCGTCGGTGAGAACATTGGTTAAGCCCGCAGCTGACACCGTACCCTGATTGGATACCTGACAGGTACCGAGCGGAACGCTACTGTTGATCGTAACCTTGAACTTAATGGTGGTACTGGTAGCTGCCGGCAGGGTAAAGCCACTGCCGGAACCGTTGACCGTAACGGTTTCTGCGGCTTGTGTAGCGGCTTCGCGGGCAGACTTTCGGGTAGCGGTGGTAACTGTTTTTTCGGCTATGGGTAGGGGAGCGGGTTCCGCTACTGGTTTTTCCTCCTCAACCACCGGGGCAACGAGCTCCGTCGGGGTAGCTGGTAAAAGGGTATCACTTTCCGAATCAGCCAAAAGCGGGATAACCGATTCTTCGCCTAGGGCCTGGTTTTGTTCTGTTTCGGCATCGGCCATCATCCGGGCTCCCGCAGGTAACGGATTGGCAGGGACCTGGCAGGTACCTGAGACTATCGTGCCCCCCTGGCCAATCTGGGCAGTAGGACTGGCAGGGAGATTGCCATTCGCATTCCAGATAGTAGTGGCATTGGTGCCTGACTGCAGAATAAGCGTATGGCTTCCCGTAGCCTGCCTGGCAAAAAAGTTCTGGCCAAAAGTACCTTTGGTGGTAGTGTTATTGGCTACATACCCACAAGTTACGTTTGTGAAGGTACTGCTGGAAGTACCGGCCTCTACACTAATATTAGTACCGAAGCTGTCGTTGCCGCCAGGAAGCGTAACCGTATTATTGGTGATGATGGCATCAAGTCGGCCACTGCCATTGCGGGAGCGGGCCAGGATACCAAATTCTTCGTAAACACCCGAAACAGTATTACTCTTAACTTCTACCTTTAGCGTAGAGCTGCCTTCGGCCAGCACCCTGATTCCACTTCCTGTATCACCGGCCCCTCCTACGTGGGTTACCGTATTTCCGTTGATTCGACCCTGGGCCGTAGAGGACCCCTGTGATACTACATTGATCACCGACGTACCCCGGGCTTTAGCCGTAGGATTATTCAGAATATTAAAATTCAATTGACCTGTTTCATTGGACACCAGGTCAATGGCCGAGCCAATTCCCGTCTGCGGGTCAAAGCTACTGTTGATAATGTTGTAGTTGAGCGTACCGCTGCCTTCCGCGATTCCTTTTACACCCTGCGTCCTGATGCGGTCAAATGTGCTGTTTTTGACGGTGACGTTGGTAGTACCGGTACCATAGTTACTGACTATCATACCGTAGCTTCCGTTGAGACTGTTCTGCGTATTGGAGAAGGTACTTCCGTCGACGGTAATGGTAGGTGAAGTAGAGTAGTTCTCGATCCGGAGCAGGTCGTCGGCCCCGGGGTTATTCAGCAGATTCAGGTTAGTAAAGTTAACAGTACCGGCCAAGTTTCGAAGGAATATTGCCCCTTCCTTTACTTCGTTCCCGGCGTTTTTTACTACGGTGTTGGAAATAGTCAGATCCGTAACGCCGGTTCCGGTTATACCCCGCTGGGCATTACTACCGGATGAGTTGGTTCCGTCGGTACTGTTGATGTTGATGTTATCCAGAATAACCGACGACACACTTTCCAGATATACCGAGCCGTAGCATCCGGCAAAGGGGGTCGGTGAAGCCGAAGGGGAGCAGCCGTTGGAAGTATTGGCACTGATAAAATTTATGTTTTTCAGCGTAATACCCGTCGCATTGATAAACTCCGCGCCACGCTGGGCAATATTCTGGATTGTTCCGCCACTGCCGTCAGTCGAACCGGACCCCGGTATCTGAAAAGTACCACTCGTGTTGGTCAATGATATACCATTGATTGATGAGCCATTGACTGACACTGAGGTAAGCGTTACTCCCAGAGCCACTTTGCTGCCAGAACTGACCCCGGCAATACTCAGTGCCGAATTGTTCGAAGTAGTGATTGAACCAGTCGGAATAGTCAGAGTACCGGTAGCACCTGTTATATCGATCCCTTTTTGTCCTGCATCGGGTGTAATGGTTAGGGAGCTGAATTGCAGCGTATTGGCAAAGCCGGTACTGGACAGGCCGGTCCCGCCCGAGCCGGTAATGGAGGTAGTGCCAAAGTTGAAAGTACCAGCGCTGGCCGTACCACTCACGTTGATACCCTGACCGGTAGGATTGGTAATTGTGGTAGCACCGGAGGTGAGGTTTCCTGCCACGTTACTCAGGCTGATACCCGACGTAGTACTGTTGGTAGAGGAAATACTGGTAAAGGTAGTACCCAGGGTTATCCTGTTGGCAGCACTACTTCCGGCTATACTTATATTATCACTGATTACGCCCGAAGTGGCATTCAGGGTACCCGTCGCCCCGCTGATGTCTATGGCTTTCTGCCCGGTAGTAGCGTCGATGGTCAGCGAAGAGAATTGCAGCGTATTGGCAAAGCCGGTACTGGACAGGCCCGCTCCGCCTGAGCTGGTGATAAGGGTAGTGCCAAAGTTGAAGGTTCCCGTGCTGGCTGTATTGACCACAATACCCTGCGTTGTAGGACTGGTAATGGTAGTTCCGCCCGTGCTGGTCAGGTTGCCCGTGACGTTGCTCAGGCTGATACCGGCTGCGGCACTACTGCCGGAGGTGATGCTGGTAAAGGTAGCGGCCAGTGTACCATTGGTCAGATTCAGAGCCTGCCCGTTGCCATTGAGCGTTAGCTCCGTGGCAGTAAGGGTACCAAAGTTAGTACCGGCGATCTTGCTACCCGTGGTGTTACCAATAGTAAAGCCCCGGAGCGTATTGCCTGACCCCAGATTGAGGGCATTGGTACTGGCTGCCGTGGTAGTAAGTACCGGGTTGGTACCTCCCGTTGCCGGGATGGCACTGGTACCCGAGGGGGCGGTGTACCCGGTAATAGCCAGCAGACTGGCCGAAGCACCCTGCCCAATTAGTTTCTGACCATTTCTCAACGTAGCGGACCCGGTATAACTACCGCTGCCGGTGTATATAAATATAAAGTCATTATCGGCGGGTTTTCCGACGGCACCGGTATTGGAAGTGCCAAAGTCGGACATTTGTTTGAAAGGGCTGGCTAAAGTACCCGTGCCGCTGCTGGAAACGGCGTTATTGACAAACCAGATTTTGCCGGAAACCGTAATGGTAACCGTAGCCGTGGCGGTGAGGCCCGAGCCATTTCCCAGCGTGTAGGTAAAGGTATCGTTGCCGGTATAGCCGGCAGCGGGCTCATAGGTAAAGGCACCCGTAGTGGTGTTGAGCGTAACAGTGCCGTTGCCGGTAGTGGTGATGGGAGAGGCAGTGGTAATGGTCAGTGAGCCAATCCCCGGGTTAATATCATTGGTCAGTACGCCACTCCCGGCCGGAATATCTATTCCTACGTTACCGATCGTCGTATAGCTGTCGTTCCGGGCGATGGGTGATACTTTCAGGGAGCCATTTACTAAGGTAGTATTGGCGTCTATCTGATCGGTAAACGATACGCCCGTAGCGTCGGTATTGCCCGAATTACTTATAATGATGGTGTATTCGAGCTCATCATTAGCTGAGGCACCCGGCAACCCCGTATCCGTGGTAATTGTATAGGTTTTGGTAGCCGTAATGGCCGGGGCCAGCAAAGCGGCCACGCCCTCCCGCCTGACCCTGAGCGGCGATTTGGAGAGGTAGGTTTTGTTTTTTTTTACGGACTTTTCTACCGGCTTCGAAGCTTCTGTACGTAACAGTTCGTATACCGGCAAGTCCGGCAGATCATATGCGAAAGGGAGCCAAACGGCCAGAAAAGTGGCAGCAATGAGGAAAAAGGAAATGTTTTTCATATGGATAAGAGTAAAAGATGTAGATACAGATATGTGGTGCGCTGTCAGTAGTGCTGCATAGTAATAGTTTAGTGTTGGCTTACTAAAAAACCTACGAAAACACCGCTTCATACCTCATTCCACCGCCATCTGCTCCCAGCGGTACCAGAAAAACCGGTAGGGCCTTCAGCGCAGGGTGAACTAGGGTATAGGTACCTTGTGTATAGTATTCGTTTTTCTGGACGGTACGTAGCACTATCGAAAAGGGTACCCGGTCCAGGGGGGTATAGCCTCCCAGTTCGCTTACTTCCACCACTTCGGCGGAAAGTGTGACCTCGGGGGTAAAGCATACCTGAAGTGTCTGGTGCAGAAGCGCCTTAAAATCAGTACTGTTAATACGATCCAACTCTTTCATATGATTCTACTATTAAGATTAACTAAGCAGAGGGTTGCCACTGCATGAGGTGGTATACGCCGTTGGTTTCACTTACTTTTTTAAATCCCAGCCGCTCGTACAGCTGCTTGGCCGGATTATAGCTTTCTACGTGAATGGTCAGAGGCCGGTGCAACCGGGCCGCTTCCTGCATTACTGCTTTGAGGAGACCTGACCCAATGCCCCGGTTGCGCCAGGGAGGCAGCAGCGTAACGTCTATGATGCGTACCTCCCGGTTCATAAAGTCCTTCTGCACGTACAGCCGGCCTATTACCTGCCCTTCCTGCTCAATTACCCGGAAATCTGCTCCCAGGTAATTCTTCTGGTAATACTCGTGCTGCGCCCCGAACTGCTGCTCGAGAAATGCTTTGACCTGAGCCGCACTCCAGTCCGGTACTCGTTTCATTTCTTCTTCGCGGGTACTGGCATATATACGGCTGAGCACCTCCAGATCATCGTCGGAAATAGGGCGTAACTGTACGGGGTTATCCTTTATGCTGACCTTCATTTTCACCGGACTAGCTTTTTCTGATTACCCTCTTGGCGGAAATACTCCCTGCAGGGCTATATTGAAATACACCGTCAGGTACGGCATCAGGTTGTTATGCGGCTGATTGCCACCGGCGGGTGCGAGAGATTGGGGGTTCATGGAGACAAAGCCACTAGCCTGCGTATTATAAGCTTTTCCATTTGAGGATCGGGCCAAATTATTACCCGTTGCTAAATTAGAGTCCGCCAGACTTACAGTAGCCTGCAAGGCATGACTATGAGCCGGAATTTCGGATTCTAAAAGCGTTACGGTTTCGCTGCCTCCGGTTTCGCCTAAATCATGTAATGACAAACCAGGTCCCTGACCCGGATGCATGGGAGCACGGCCCTGTAAGTCAGGTAAGGCAAAGGTTGACTTCCCGTCACCGCCGTAGGTCGTACCAAGCAGAGAAAATAAAGCAGTATTCTGGGAAATAGGCAGTAGCTGCCCGTCACACCAGGCCCAGCCCTTGGGAGCAAAGTTGAAAGGAAACATTCGTATTTCGGCAACAAATGGGTCCATAAATTGGTAGATTTAGATAGAATGATTGACTGGGAAAATTTTGGAAAATAGGCGTGTAAATACCTGCTTGTCAGGTTGGGGACGGAAAAAGCCCGAACAAAGAAATTATAAAATCGATACAGAGGTAAGGCTGAAAATTGGTATGTGGCTGACTACCCCCCACCGGGGGAATACTTTGCTGTCCCAGGGTAAGGGAGGGAGTATTACTATAAAACACATCAATGTTAGATGAGTTGCCAATAAGGTTGCCGGCCGGGTTGGGTGAATCAGCTGCCGACGTAGTGGCTAGAAATGGATGCGAGTGGGCAGGTATCTGATTGACAGTAAGCGTAACTTCTTCAGCTCCGCCCGTTTCGGCCAGTACAAAACCACTACCCTGATGTACGGGTAGCCGACCCCTCATGTCTGGTAGCGCAAAGGTACTTTGCCCGTCGCCCCCATAGGTAGTGCCGATTAGCTGAAAGAGCGTTTCGTTTTCGGCAATAGGTAAGAGCTGCCCTTCACAAAACATCCATCCGGCGGGCGCAAAATTGCCCGCGAACATCCTGATTTCACCAACGTAAGGTTGCGCCATTTTTTTAGGTTCTTTTTTGTTTGAAAAATCAACCGATACTAGTTACGACTAGGGAATATACCCTGCAGGGCTATGCAGAAGGTAAGCGTCAGAAATGGCTGCATATTAAGATGCGCTTGACTGCTTCCGGTGCTAGTTACCGTATTAGAAGCCGTGGCTACCAGTTGGGCACTACCCGATTGGTAGAGGGTAGTAGGAGCAGAGGTAGCCAGAAATGCCCCCCCCGGGTTGTTTACGTTGGTAATGGGGTCGGCGGGAACTACGGCCTGGAGCGCGTGGGTATGGGTGGGCATTTCGGCAATGGAGACCGTATGCGCCTGTTCCCCTCCCCGTTCGCCCAGGGTATGCCCGCTTCCGACGTGAATGGGCGTGCGTCCGCGAAAGTCCGGCAAGGCAAAGTTAACCCGACCGTCTCCGCCATAAGTAGTACCCAGCAGAGAAAACAAAGCCTGATTTTGGTTAATTGGCAGGAGTTGCCCGTTGGTGAGGGCCCACCCTTTAGGAGCAAACTCGAAGCTCACCATGCGTATTTCCGAAAGAAAAGGTTCAGCCATGATTTCAAAGTATTTAGGTTATAGTTGATTTGTCACACTACTGTGGTGTTATGTAGGGTATGCCTAGAAATGAAACGAGAATCCAGCAAAGTAGTACGGTCTTCGACTACTTTTACATCCAGCCAGGTTTCCTGCGATTCCAGGATTACTTTCAGTTGAAGCATCCCTGCAGCAGTCTGAAAGGTAAAAGGCCGTCTCTGATGAGGCACTTGATATACCGGTACGAACCGATCAATGGCTTGCTGCTCATGGGTCGGCATACCGAGCCGCTCCATAACCTTGCCTACAGCCTCCAGATCAAAGCCCGAAAACGTATGGGTATATTTCCAGCTGTGGGTGGCAGTATTTTTTGTAAAAAATAAAACAGCCAGATCAATCATACCCGTCTCCGGTGCATGCAGCGCCAGAGGAAAAACAGCAACCTGGTCGTTATTACAATAGTAGTGTGTGGTACCTAAGGCCCGATAGCCTGATTTTAAAAACGAAGCCGAAGCGGTCTGTAGCTGCCTGTTCAGGTCCTGATCCGGTGCCAGCCAATGATTTACCGGATGAGCGCCAACGGCGACCAGGTACTTAGCTAGCCATTGCTGTTGTAAGGGCAGAAAACTGACAGGTGTGGCTAATGCTTTGACTGCACCGGCTACACTGAGTATGGAGGCGCAGAGGAAGGTTCTTCTTTTCACGAGCCAGGGGTTATTAGAACTAAATGTAGAGTAAAAAACAATTATTTACCTAATAGTTTGGAATTTATTAACAACATGTTTAAAAATTGGTAGTGTTCTAAAATGTGTATATCCCTGAAATAGCTTGACAGATTTAGGGCTCATTTTGAGTACTTGTCGTCCGGCCGTTTTGAACACATCAACTGACTGGGTAAGGACTCGTTTTCCAACCCTGCACCATTCGACTCGGATCATTGGCGACCGCTTCGGGATCCCCAAAAAAAACTAGGTGTTTAGTTGCTTAGCGTGTAAAATCGCCCCGTTGGAAGAAGAACACCCATAACGACGCATTCACAAAATTGCAGACCAGCCTTATCTTTAGCTAATTGTCAACACCCCCTAAGACAGGATTGATAAACGTTACGCTTTTGATAGAAGACACTAACCGGAAAGCACCTTCATGATTAACTAAAGGCACACCGGATTCTTAGTTACTTCTTTAAAATTGTATTCTATTAGCAAAACTTATTAAACGGTATAGTCTTTACCACGCAGTAGTAACAGGAAACCTGCTAAACAAAAGTATCACTAGAGGTAGCGTTCAGGTGTTATTCAAGGCCGTCAGAATAAACAAAGACAATTGTTCCTCGCAGTCGTTCTGATTGTACTGGTCGGTCTGAATAATCAGATCAGGCGTAATTGGCGCTTCGTACGGGGCGTTGATGCCCGTCAGGTTGCGTAGTTTATCCGGATGATTATCGGGCAGTAGAGCACGGGCGTACAAGCCTTTTGTATCCCGTTGGATAAGCGTTTCCAGTCCACAATCGACGAAAACGGTTTTGGCGGGCTGGTTTTGGCGGCTCAGTTCGTCACGAGCTTTCTGGTACGGGTTAATGGCAGCCAGCAGCACAAGGATTCCGTGCCGGGTTAGCCAGTGAGCCAGCAACCCCATTCGGCGCAGGTTTTCCTGGCGATCATCCGGCGAGAAACCCAGCTCAGGCCAGAACGCACTCCGGCACTCATCGCCGTCCAGCACCTCCACTGAGTAGCCCAGGCGCTGTAGTCGCTTCTGAACCCCGTAAGCCAGCGTCGTTTTACCGGCACCCGACAAGCCCGTTAGTTGAACAAAAACCATAATACTACCATCAAACCAGTATCCGAAGGCTGAACCATGACTGATCTAACCGTACATCCTGATAATCGCTTCTTTCGGTTACCTTTTCTGTTCGATCCCGTTCGTTTAGCAGACGATTTACTCGTATGCCAGCAGCTTGACTGGCCCAGTCATTTTAACCGGGCCGATTTCTCGGGGCGCTGGACCAGCATTGCGTTGCGGTCTGCATCGGGAAGCGAAATCGATATCCGCGCGCATCCGGGTGAGTATGCCGATACGCCCCTGCTGGCAAAGTGCCCTTATTTTCAGACAGTCCTGAGCCAGTTTCAGTGTCAGCAGGAGTCGGTCCGGCTGCTGGCATTGGCACCGGGTAGTGTTATTCACGAGCATCGGGATGGGAATACCAGTTATGAGCACGGATTTTTTCGGCTGCACGTTCTCATTCAAACAGGAAGTGAAGTGGCCTTCCGGGTAGACGGTCAGGCATTGCCCATGGCCGAAGGCGAATGCTGGTACGCGAACTTCGATCTGTTGCACAGCGTCCGTAACGATGGTTTGACAAATCGGGTGCATCTGGTACTCGACTGTCGGCGCAATGCCTGGTCCGATGCGCTTTTCCTGAAAGCGGGCTACGACTTTGCCGCCGAACAGCGGGTCCATCCGCATTCTCTGGAACTGACCCGGCAGATTATGGCAGAACTGGCGAGGCACAATACCGATACCGCCCGCCGGTTAATGGATAAACTGTCGGCGGGACAAACGGAGTAAACCAAACGTAACGGTACAAACAGATGCCGAATGAATGGATGGATGAGCCGCTAGAGAACTGGATTCCCTACCAGCTACGCGTGGTAGACGAGCAACTTCTTTTCCGGTGGCTCTACGTGGGTACTCACCGCTTTACGGAGCCTTTTTTCGAGGAAACAGTCATCCGCTGCAAGAGCTATCCGGTCAACGTTACGGGCTGGCATTCGGCCACTACGCTGGATGGTCTGATCCAGGCGGCTCAGGGAAGCGTTAGTATTTCGCCCAACGCCTTTATCTTTCACATATCCCGTTGCGGTTCCACCCTGCTTTCTCAATTGCTGGGGTTGCCCGAGCGGCACATTACGCTATCCGAAATGCCGTTGCTTGACGAGATTTTACGGTTACCCTACCGTGAGCCTGCCATCTCCCTATCGCCTGATGAACGGGATGCTGCGCTGAAAGCAGTTATTCGCCTGATAGGCAGCCAGCGAACGGGAAATGAAACGCGATTCTTCATCAAATTGGATAGCTGGCATCTGCTGTTCTACGATACTTTCCGCCGACTGTACCCAACGGTTCCGTTCATCCTGTTGTTCCGCTCGCCCGACGCCGTGATTCGGTCCCACCAGAAACGCCGGGGGATGCAGGCCGTTCCGGGCCTGATTGAACCCGAACTGTTTGGGTTTGATCCAGCCCTTACCCGGCACATGAATCAGGATCACTACACGGCCGCGGTGCTTGAACGCTATTTTCAGCAGATGCTGGCCATACAGGAGGTAGACGAAAATGTTTATCCGTTGCCTTATCAGGACAGTGGGGTAGCCATGCTGGGGCAGCTCACTACGCTGGTAACGATAGATGCTACTCCGGCCGAACGGACTGCCATGAAGCAGCGGAGTCAGTACCACAGCAAGTACCCCGATCAGCCCTTTCAGGAGGCTGTACCCCAGACAATGCCCGGTTCGTATATGGAGCCGGTCAGGCAACTTTACCAGCAGTTGGTAAGCCAGAAAAAAGGAACATCTTCGGTAGATTGATAACGAACCATGAATACCTCAGCCTTCATCCTGGATCAGATTTATGCCTTTCTGGCCGAAATCGGTATTCCGGTTAGTGAAACAACCCTAAGCCAGTCCACCTTTGTGCCGGGTATTTTGATTGACCAGGGCCGGTTACTGGTCGATCCAGCAAAACTACTGTATCCGGGCAACCTGCTCCACGAAGCGGGCCATATAGCCGTAACCCTGCCCGCCGAACGCTGGTCGTTATACGAAGACGTTACCCTCGGACGGCCTGACAAGCAGGGGGACGAACTGGCGGTGATTTTATGGACCTATGCCGCCTGTCAGCAGATAGGAATCCCCGCAGCGGTGGTTTTTCACCCGGCGGGTTACAAAGGTGACAGTGAGTGGTTGCTTGGCCTGTTTGCGCAGGAAACGTATGTGGGGTTACCCCTGCTGGTCTGGATGGGTATGACGCTGGACCAGACAGTGGCAGGAGGCTTCCCACAAATGACAAGCTGGTTGCGCCCGTAAACAAACTAAAAGGTCAGGGTTCCAGCTACGCAGTAAAACCAGCCCCGGTCAGCCTTGTTTTCTACCCTTACAGCCCTAATTTCTCAGAATATGCCAGCACCACCCAGCGAATTAGCCGCTTCGACCGAAATGAGCCGGTTAGGCATCATGCAGCTGAAACGCTACTGGGCCAAAGCGATGGCCAACCGGCAGGGGCGGCTGGACAGCAGTTTGGTCGACGGGGAAAGCGATCTGGATACTGCCCTTCTGAGTGCCCTCAACCTGGGCCTTGAACCAACCATTCAGTATCTGTACCTTACGGCTCCGACCTTCGCTGAATTTGAGGACTGGATTCAGGCTACCATTGGCGGGCTTCCCAATGCCGGCAACGTTGTGACTTTTAATGCCCAGCTATCGGGCACTTCACAGACTGAACCAGTCAACGGGGAAACAGCCTCAACCCTGTCGGCTGATGATCTTGTTCATTGGGATCGGTATGGCTACGTGGTGGTTAAAAATGCTGTTCCCTGGCAGGATTGCGACCAGACCGTTGAGCTGATCTGCGATTTTCTGGCGATAGACCGTCATCGTCCGGATACCTGGTACAATGCCCATCCCGGAAAGCAGGGTATCATGGTTCAGTTATTTCAACACCCCCTTTTGACCCGGAACCGCGAATCATCCCGCATCCGGAGAGCGTATGAGCAGTTGTGGGGGAGTACTGATTTGTGGGTCACCACCGACCGGGTAGGGTTCAATCCACCCGAAACAACAAACTGGTCGTTTCCGGGTCCCCGTCTTCACTGGGATGTGCGGCCGGTCGGCCCGTTTCTTTTGGCTTGCAGGGATTGCTTTACCTATCGGATACGCAGGCGCATCAGGGAGCATTCACCCTGGTACCCGCTTTCCAGCACCGGTTAGCCAACTGGTTAGCTGAACTGCCTCCCCAGGAAGACCCTCAAATGCAGGACCTCACTGCTTTGGGACCAGTACCCATTGCGGCCAGTGTCGGCGATTTTATTCTCTGGCACCATGCCTTACCCCACGGCAGCAGTCCAAACACGGCCAACGAACCCCGCTTTGTCCAGTACATCAATTATGCTCCGATTGTACCCCAAAAAATGACTAACCAGTCTTTTTCGTCGTAAGCCGCTTCTTCGTACATTATTTTCCTGCTGGTTTAGTCAACAAAACGGGGTGCTACCGTAGTTGTCAAATCTTGGCTCCCCACTACCGTCCCAGCGTATCCTCAATACCAACCACCAGCGACTTTTGGCGGCCGGTAAATCTGGTAAACAACTGGCCTGTCGTACTGGCCAGCGGGCCTCCTTCAATAGGCTGAAGGGTTTCTGCTGATATATCCGGAATTTGTTCGTCACTTTCCATAAGCCAACCCTGGCCCGGATTTATGGCGAAACGAAATTGAGTTAGCAATTATAATTTTATTCTGAAAATATTGTATAATACAGAATATTATGTGTCGAAAAGATGTGCTGGATAAATTATAGCTTGATAGAGTCGGCTAGTATCTTATATTTGTTCTGTATGCCAGGTGATTGTCTTCTTTTACCACGTCTGGCATCTGCCCCCGCAAAAAACAGTGTTTCCAGTTTACGTATAACGGCATAAATACACGTTCATCTATGGCAATCAATCGTCGTGACTGGCTTCGGACCAGTCTGTTATCAGGCTTGAGTTTAGCGGCTGCTCCGGCTGCTTTTTGTGAGCCGGAACCCGAACTTCCCGCAGGCTATCTACCCCCGAAAGGAGGTGTTTTAAAGGCCCGGCTATCGGCAAATGAAAACCCTTACGGTCCTTCGCCCAAAGCACTGAAAACCATTACGGAGGCCGCGCCCGATGGCTATCTGTACGCCATGGAATACGCCCGGAAATTCCGCAAGCAAGTAGCCGAAACGGAGGGTGTTCCGGAAGAGTACGTACTGCTGGGTGCCGGTTCGGGTGAGCTGCTGACAGCGGCTTCTCTCTGGGCGGCTTACCGGCCCAACGCGGGCCGTACCATCGTTGCCCCCGACCCTACGTTTGATGCCCTGCCCCGCACGTCGCTTAAGCATGGTATCAGCATGGACAAGGTTCCACTGGTTGCGGCCGATGGGTACGACATCAATCTGAACAAACTGAATGAGCGGGTAGGCAGTCAGACGGGTATGGTGTACCTCTGTAACCCCAACAACCCAACCGCCATAACGGTAGACCCGGCTAAGCTGCGCGCTTTCTGCGCTGCCGTTGGTGCCAAAACACCCATCCTGGTAGACGAAGCCTACATTCATTACACGCCCGACCCAAAAGCCTATTCGATGGTGGATATGGTGATGAAAGGGAGCAACGTAATCGTGACCAAGACCTTCTCGAAAGTACACGGTTTTGCTGGCTTGCGGATGGGGTATATGATTGCCAAACCCGAAATTCTGGAGGAGATCGCTAAGTTCTCCACCGGTGGGAGTGGTCTGAGTATGACCACGCTGCGGGCCGCTATGGTTAGTATGCAGGATACGGATTTTGTGAATTATTCGCTCGGTAAAACCAAAGAGTCGAAGGAGTATCTGTACGGCGTATTGAAGGAGCATACCTATGAGCCGCTGCCGTCGGGGGCCAACTTCGTGATGTTCCCGATTCGGATGAAGGGGGAGGATTTCGTAACCCGCATGATGGATCAGGGGGTGAGCATCCGTCAGTGGAAATTCGACGGGCAGTACTGGTGCCGCGTGAGTCTGGGCACCATGCCCCAGATGCAGGCCTTTGCCGACGGACTCAAAGTGATTTCGTAAGAATAGATAGTGCAGATACAATTCATACAAACGAAACCGGGGTAGCACAGCGTGCTACCCCGGTTTCGTTTGCGGTACGTTCGTAAGTTAATTCAGCGTCAGCAGGTAGCCGATGGTGAAGTTGGCATCCCAGTCGAACACGAACTGGTTGCAGCCCGTAGCGTCGGCAATGGCTTTGTAAATGGTCAGACCTGCCTTCGATTTAGCGTCTTCCATTTTGGTGTAATCCGATGGGGCATCGAGTATGGTATAACGCTCTTTCCCGTTCCGAACGGCTTTGGCTAGTTCGAACGGTACGCCCCCGATGATAAAACAGGTTTTGCGATGGTCGGCAGGCACCTGTTTGGCTTTCGCCTGTACTTCGGTCGCTACGGTTTCGGCAGAGGTGCCGTTCTGGAAGTACTTGGCCCCATACGTTTCCAGTGCTTTGGTCGAGCTGCCTTCTTTCCAGGAAATTTTGGTGTTGCCCGAACCAATATCCGTTACGAAGGAGTTGCTGTAAAACTCAGATGGCAACACCGCCCGTAACGCCAGGGAACCTTCCTGCTCCGCCGTAACGGTATTGACAACGTAGTTCAGGGATTTCAGTACGCGGGTGATTTTCTGCGTCCCCTCGGCTTTCTGCGCCCCTGAACTGACCACAAAGTGGATGTTGCGCCCACCCACACCAAAGTCGAGCATCTTGCCGATGTAGCTTTTCAAACCCATCCGAATGTCATTGTCCGTCGCCATGTTTTCCAGCACAAGGCTGTTGTTGAACTCCGCTTTTTCCAGTTTCCAGCGTTTCTGGCCATCTACCCGGATAATGAACGAATTGAAGCCGCTGGCTCCCAGTTCAACCACTCCCTTCAGTTGCCCGTTTTGGGGTTCGGGGGCAGTGTAGCTGAACGCCTGCTTTGGCTGATCGGTGGCTGTATTGTCCGATGAACCCGACTTGTCGGAGGACGATGCGGTAGACGTTGCTTCGTCGGATGAGCCATCCGTTGTCTGGTTGTCCGGGCTGGGTAGTGTTTGGGACTCGGCGGTTTCCTGTTCTTTGGGCGACAGTTTGCGCAGGGCTTCATTACCACCGAAGTAGCGGAACGCGAAGAAGATACCGGCCAGAACGAGGGCCGTGATGAGCAGCCGACCGGCCACGGTTAAACGTTGCATAGGAATATTAGTTTTGAATGAGTCAATTGCGAATAAGTGAATAAGTGCCGGCCGCTCGTGCGGTGAAAGGTCGAATGAAAGAATAGCTATTCGTTTCTATTCAATCAGTCAAAATTCACTCATTCAATATTGAATTTAGTCTAACAAATTTTTGTACCCGGCGTCTTTCGCCGGGGTGGGGCCGAGGATGACGGGTTGAGCTGGTGCATCCAACTGGACCATTTTGAATTCACCTTTGTTGTAAGCTTCCAACAGGGCTACGCCTTTGTCAGACAGGATGCCGTTCTGAATATCGACGCCGTTGATAAAATCCATCGACAGGTCCATGGCCCGCTTCATTTCGCCGAGTTTCTGGCTCATGTCGTCCTGAATGTATTCCATCGACTGGTCGAAGTAAAACTTCTTGTCGGGGTCGCCCTTGAAGATGCTGACCGCCGTTTTCAGGGCGTTTGAGCTCTCCTTTACAATCTGGTATTCGGTTTCTTTCAGGCGGACTTTTATCTCGGTTTCCTTGATGATGTAGTCGGCGCTCTGGTTCACTTTTTCCATAAAGGCCAGCACCTGCTTCATGTTGCGTTGCAGCGGAAACAGCTTTTCGTTCATCTCCTGCAAGCCTGCTCCCTCAATGGTGGCCAGCTGGGCCGACTCCCGCATACCGGGCCTGTCGCTCAGGGAATTTGCTTTGTTGGCTTCGGCAAACTTCTGCTTGATGGTTTCGTTGTTCTCGTTGATTTTCTTGTTCAGTTTCACCAGTTGACCCGCCAGCGTGTTAATCTGTCCCTGCATTTTTTCACGCTTTTCACGCAAATCCTGCACGTAAATTTTCATGATCGCAATGGGATTCAGTTGGATAACCGTGCCCGTAATGCTCCGCATCATCGACTTGAACAGGAAGAAAACAGCGGTGCGAACGTCTTTGCTGGTGAACAGAAAAATCAATACGCCCAGCGCACCCAGCAACAGGCCAAGTTCGAGAATATTGGACGTTGCCCGAATCAGAAATTCAATGATCCGGTTGAAGTAGACCAGGCCGAAGCCAGCCACACCGGCCAGCACAATCATGCCCAGAATACCTTCGGGACGGCTCCAGAACGACCGTTTTTCGGTGTCCGTTCTACCGCCAAGTTGAGAAAAATCGGGAGTTGCCATTGATTGGAATTAGGTTTATGGTTTGTGGTTTACGATTTATAGTTTACGGTTTGTATTGGATCGCTTAGGCTGGAGCCAGCCAACCAAAAACGATAAACCGTAAACTGAATACCTCATACCTTATTTTAGATACTGTGTCATTTTGTTAATATCGCCTTTAATCTGGTTCTGGAAGTGGGCAAAGGTCGACTCGTACCGCTGTTGGTTCTGTGTAATCTTCGCGCTTTGTTCGCTAATATCGCCTTCAATGGCTGTGAGCCGGTTTTTGTTGGTATCGATTTGTTTCTGAATCTCAACCAGTTGCTTCGCCAGGGCTTCGTTTTCCGATTGCAGGCGTTTCTGTTCGTTCTGCAAGCCACCAACCCGATCCGCCAGCGCTGCCTCCACGCTCTTGCCGAACCCATCCCGGTCCTTGTTCAGGGCCGCAATATACCCATTTGCCGTGCTCGTCAACGTATTTACGTCAGCCGGGCCATTTGGCCCGGCGAGCGCTTTGAAACTTGCCCAGGCCGCCTGAAACTGCTTTTCTTCGGACAGGCCGAGGTTATTCAGGCTGCGGAGTGTTTCGCGAAACTCGAAATAATCGGGTCCCGGCGGATTACTCTGCGCGAGTACGTTGGCGAGGTGTTCGGCAAACTTTGCGTCGACTGCTTCCGAAGGGGGGGCGGTAGAAGATGTGGAGCCGGGCTGGATCTGGTCGGGCACCGGGGCGGGGCGGGGTGTTGCGGCTGCAGCAGGAGCCGGGGGCGTACCCGTGGCAACGCCCGGTTCATCCTCCTTCACAAAGAAGCTCAGGATTTTCTGGCCAATGGATTTGTCTGGTTCAGGCATTGTATTCAGTCAGTTACCGGAAATCCCGCTGGGCACTCCATGCTGGGCACTCCATGCGGGGCAATCCGTTCGTTGAATTACTGAACAATGTTACGAGGTTCGGTTCATTCCCGCAATATCAGATTTGGCCGAACGGTTGCGGGACCTGACAAAATGCCCCAGGGCGGGCCGAATGTCTGAAACAATTAGTTTTTTACATCCGGTTTCAGCCAGCTCGCCATCCGGTCCCGGAACTTCTCGACTTTGGGCCTCGAAACGCTGCTGACATATAGCTCACTGGGGTGACTGTAGTAGTAACCCTGGTGGTAGACCTCTGCCGGAAAGAACTCCTTGAACGGTAAAACCTGGGTTACAACGGGGCGACTGTAGTGCCCGGATGCGTTTTCGCGCTGAATGGCGGCTTCGATAACGGCTTTTTCGGCGGGTGTCCGGTAGAAGGCAATGGAGCGGTATTGCGTACCCACGTCCGGCCCCTGCCGATTCAGCGAACTGGCATCGTGCCCAATGAAAAACGCTTTGACGAGGGTGTCGAACGGAATAACCTTTGGGTCATAATACACCTGGAAGGATTCGGCGTGACCCGTTTGCCCGCTGCCGACCTGCTCATACGTTGGCTTGTCCAGCTCACCACCGGCGTAGCCCGACACTACTTCACGCACACCCCGCAGGGATTCGAACTGGGCTTCGGTACACCAGAAACAGCCAGCGGCAAAGGTAGCCACTGCTTCGCCGGGTTGCAGCGTGGGCAGGGTAGCCGGACTGGTGTCCGTACTGGCTACTGTGGCGCTGGATGACTGTTGCTGACAACCGACCAGTCCAAACAGGCCGAAAAGGAATAGGGGAACAAGAAAATAGCGATACGTTGATTTCATATCGAATGAACACAAAACCAGGGCCGGAGGTTGCGAAATCGCCCGTTTGCTGGCAAAGCTTTATCTTTGGATTTGATTCGCTGCCATATGTCACTGACTACGCTGGGGCTTGAACTGCCCACGGACCCGCGCTGGGTCAACATTGCCGAAATGAATATCGGCGAAATCCTGATCGACCATGCCTACTGCGAACAGAAAGCGGCTTCGTCCTGCATCTCGCTCATTGTCCAGTATTTCGATAAGCCGCAGTTGATTGCCGTACTCACCCCCATTGTAGCCGAGGAGTGGGGACATTTTCAGCGGGTATTGAAAGAACTTCACAAACGCGACATCCCGCTCGGACGGCCGCGGAAGGACGAATACGTCAATCAGTTGCGAAGCCGCCTGCGCCGGTCTATCAACGACTACCTGGAACAGATGATGGACAACCTGCTGATGAACGCGCTGATTGAAGCCCGAAGCTGCGAACGGTTCAAACTGCTTTCGGAACACATTGCTGATGACGGACTTCGGAAGTTCTACCACGAACTGATGATTTCGGAAGCGGGGCATTACCGTAGTTTTATCGAACTAGCCGAAACGTACGTACCCGCCCAGCGCGTTCGGGAGCGGTGGAAAGAATTCCTGGTCGAAGAAGCCGGCATTATGCAGTCACTGGGCTTGCGGAGCGACCGGATGCATTAAGAATAGTTTGCCGGGTCGGCCGTAGTCGCCGGGTAATGGGTTAACTTTACTGTACGATGCTTTCCACAGTACTTAGTTAATGACGTTTTTACAGCAAACTGCTCAACGAATTTTTGATGCTCACGGCGAAAGCATGAGCGAGATTTGGGTGATACTCCCCACACGCCGGGCCGTTTCGGTCTTTCTGGACGAACTGTCGGCGTTGTCTGACCGGCCTTTTCTGGCTCCCCACGCTCTAGCCGTCGATGATTTTATTACCCAGGCTGCCGGAGTGCAGTTAATAGACTCGGTCAGCCTGTTGTTTGAACTCTACGAGGTTTTCCGGGCGATTGACCCATTGGTCGAGTTTGAGCAGTTTATTGGCTGGGCCACCGTACTGCTCGCCGATTTTGACCGCATTGACCAGTACCTCGTCAGCCCATCCGAACTATTCAGTTACCTGACGGCGGCCGAGGCCCTGAAACGCTGGCAGGTGAACGCCCCTCCCCAGGCGGCTCCCATCCTGGAAACGGCGGGTACGGCGCGCTATTTCAAACTCTTCGAGAACCTGCACACTGCCTACAAGGCCTTACAAGAGCGGCTTGACCGGCAGGGGCTGGCCTACCGGGGCATGGCCTACCGGCGACTGGCCCAAAATGTGGAAGCGCAGATTCGGGATAACCTGGCCTACGAACGGGTGTATTTCGTGGGTTTCAACGCCCTGAGTCGTGCCGAAGAGCACATCATTCAGATACTGCTGAATGCGCAGAAGGCGGAAATTTTCTGGGATGCCGACCAGTATTATATCAACGACTGGCGGCAGGAGTCCGGCGAATTCCTGCGCCGGTACCGGAAGGAGGGCTGGCTGTTCTCCGCTCAGAATAATAACGATCTGTCTAACGATTTGCTGGGGACCGAAAAAAACATCCGTATCGTCGGGGTGCCCAACGCCAGTATGCAGGCGAAGGTGGCCGGGAAGATCTTAAGCGAGTGGAAAGCCGAGGAGCAATACGACACGAACGGATTCGATCCGGCATCGGCAACAGCCCGTCGCTCACCCAAAACCGCCATCGTTCTCGCCGACGAAACCCTGCTGATTCCGGTGCTCTACGCCCTGGACGAAAGCGTAGTTGACCTGAACGTTACGATGGGCCTGTCGCTCAAATCGTCGCTACTGTTCACGCTGGTGGACACGCTGTTCGAGATGCAGCGGACGGTACACGAGTTCCGAACGAAAGACGGGCGCGACCTGCGCATTCCCAAATACCACCACCGCCACGTCGTAAAAGTGCTGAATCACCCGTTTGTGAAGCAGTACGAACGTATCAGGAACCTGACATGGCCGGGTGGCTTTGCGGAAACGGGAGAGGTGCTGCCACCGGAGCCGCTGTTCCAGTGGATTGCCAAAGAAATCGTGAAGGAGCAGCGCGTGTACCTGACCGAACAGGAAATAAGGGAGTTAGGGCAGGACGATCCGCTAGTGCAGATTCTGTTTGCGCGCTGGCCGAACGAAGACCCCATGCGGGCTATCCGACTGTTCTACGACCTCATTGAACAACTGCGGGATGTGTATCGGGTGAGCCAGGATGCCATCGAAATCGAGTACCTGTACCTGTTTTTTACCCTGCTCAAGCAGCTGGAAGCCACGCTGGACCGGCAGGCCGAATTGGAAGACGGTACGCCCGTGACGGTGAAGAGTTTCCGGCAGTTTCTGTACGAACTCATCCGGCAAACGAGCATTCCGTTTACGAGTGAAGGCAAAAGCCGGTTGCAGATTATGGGGATGCTGGAAACCCGGGCGCTGGATTTTGAGCGGGTCATTATCCTGTCGGTCAACGAAGGTATATTGCCCCAGTCGCGGAAACTCAACTCCCTGATTCCGTTCGATATTGCCGCCGAACTGAAGATGCCCACCTACCGCGAGCAGGAAGCCGTGATGGCCTATCACTTCTACCGGCTGCTGCAACGGGCTACCGATATTGTGCTACTACACACCACCTCGACCGATGCGTACGGCAACAGTAAAGGGGAGCCAAGCCGCTATATCCGGCAACTGGAACATGAACTGGTTGAGAAAGCGAACCGGCTGTCGGAAACGGAACGGGAAACGCTGTTTAGCGAAGGACGATTGGAAGAGGCCACCCGACTCCGGCATCCGCGCATTCAGCTGATCAAACCAACGGTACGCTTTGGCCGGAAGGGCGATAGTAAAGTCGCTGATTTATCGACGCTGAGCGTGCCCAAAACCGAAACCATTCGCGCCGAACTCATCAAGACCCTAACCGGAAAAGGGCTATATCCGTCCTACCTGAACCAGTTTATTTCCTGCTCCATGCGGTTTTACTTCAGCCGGATTGTGAAGATCAGCGAGGAGGAAGACATCGAGGAAAAAATGGGTGTGGCCCAGTTTGGCGATTGGGTCCACAAGGTGCTGGAACGGCTGGACCAGGACTATAAATTGCTGAACAAGCCTGTTGACGAGACGATTATCCGGAACCTGCTGGCCGAAGAGTTCAACAAGTCCATGAAAGGGCGGGTAATCGAGTCGGGCATGAACCTGCTGCTCTATGAACTGGCCCAGAAGCTGATGCTCGATTTTCAGCAGGAGCAGGGCAAACTGACTGGGTTGACGGTAATTGGTACGGAACAAACGCTGGAAACCTACCTGACCGTGCCAATGGACGGGGGCGACACCATCCGGGTTCGGATAGCGGGCAAGGTAGACCGCATTGAGCAGTACGGCGATATCATTCGTATTGTCGACTATAAGACCGGTAGCGTCAAATTGCCGGACGTGAAGAAAGAAGACCTGCTGGAAAAACTGCTGGGCGACGGGGCGCAGGAGAAGATGCGGCAGGTATGGCTTTACCGCTACCTGGCCCTGAAAAACATTCAGGAACACGGCGGCCTGCCCCGCGACCGGGCCAAACTAGATATTTTCCCCGCACAAGGCATGCCGGTAGAAGCCGGTTTTTACTCCTTCCGGGATGTACAGGGGGGCTTCAAGACTAACCCCGTTCGCTTCGACAGCAACGACGACCCCGACCAGTACATCCGGGATTCGGAAGCCCTGCTGCAACAATTAATCCACCGGCTCCTCGACGTGAACGAACCTTTTCGCAAAACCGATAAACTGGATACCTGCCAATACTGCGATTTCAAAGGCATCTGCGGGCGGTAGGGGAGCAAGCAGAATTCCGAGCTTTTACTACCGTTAGGTAAACAGGATGAAACGGGTTTGGATGTGTGAAAATGGAGTCATTTCTTTAATTTTGATACGAATATAAGACAGCATTTTTGAGAGTTCAACAAGCTGAAAGGTGGTAGTAACCAGTGAATTATTCGTGCATGATTTCACAAAATCGCGCACAATAATATGTAGTGCGGTTTCCGGCTATACTCTGCTGCGCTATACCCGCCTGATTGAGCCAAATCCGGCAGGGAGAATATGCGGGGTGTCCGCTCTTTAGATCCCATGCCTGTAGAACGACGCTCTATCAGAAGGGCGGGTAAAACGGTGAAACAGAGGGTAGCTTGCGGGCGATATTGGCGTTGGTGAGTATTAAAAAATGCGAAATGGACTATACAGTCCGGCATTCAACAGGAGATTTGACGATTATAGGGGCACCTGATAGGTGTCCTTTTTGTCACACAGGAATTAAGCCTCAAAAAACAATCGATAATTTGTCAGGCGATTATGACACAGGAAAAGACTAGAATTCTTATTTCGGGGGCCAGTATTGCGGGACCAACGTTAGCGTATTGGCTACACAAACACGGATTTAAGGTTACCATCGTTGAAAAGGCACCTTCGCTCCGATTGGGCGGACAAAGTATTGATGCCAGCGGACCTGCCAGGCCGATTGCCCGCTGGATGGGAATTGAGGATGAAATCCGAGCGGTCGGCTCAAACGAAGTTGGTATTCAATGGGTTGACAGGCATAACCGGGTCGCGGCTGCTTTCGCCGGAGACCACCCGCTCAGTATAACCGATGAGATGGAGATTTTGAGAGGAGATCTGGTCAATATACTCTATGAACACACCAGGCAAAACGTAACGTACCGGTTCAACACCCAGATTAGCCAGCTGGAACAGAACGACGAGCAGGTAAGGGTCACCTTTTCGGATGGACAACAGGAAACCTACGAGTTAGTCATTGCCGCCGATGGCATTCGGTCTAAAACCAGAAAACTGATGTTCAACGACGAATCGGTTTTCAAGTACCTGGGTCTGTGTGTCGCTTACCTGACCATTCCCAGAACGGAGACCGATACCAGCTGGGCCCGCTGGTATACGGCTAATAAGTCGCGGATACTACTGCTTCGGCCGGATAGCAAGGGAACGACCAGGGCGTCCTTTTTCTTTCTTTATCCGCCAGCAGCCTTTGAGAAGCTGGACCCGCATGATCAGAAACAATTGCTGGTACAAAAGCTATCCGATGCCGGTTGGGAAGCGTCCCGACTGACGGAGGCCCTCGAAAAAGGGGAGGAATATTATTTCGATGGTATCGGTCAGATTAAAGCTCCTCATTGGTTCAGGGGCCGTCTGGGCATGATTGGCGATGCGGCCTATTGCCCCTCACCCCTTACGGGCAAAGGAGTTACCCTGGCGATGGTAGGAGCTTATCTACTCGCTGGTGAATTATCGCGCCATGAGCGGTATCAGGATGCGTTTGCCAGTTACGAAAAACTCATGCGCCCTTATGTTGAATCGGTGCAACGGCTACCACCCGGTGTTCCCCATTTACTCTACCCAACCACCGCCACCGGAGTGGCCATCATAAATAAACTGGCGGGCCTGATATCCAGCAAGGCCGTCAAGAAGGTCATGAATCGTTTCAGACCGTCTACCGTCCAGGACGAAAATCAGCTAAATGGAATTGAATTGCCTCGCTATGGCTTTTAGTCGGCGGGTAAAGTACTATCTATCCGACTGGATATACCGGCTGATATACTGCTGGAAATGGCCTGACTAATCCTTACAAGGCCAGCTCTTTCTCTGTTACGATGGTCAGCACTTCCGGGTCTTTCAACCGCACGGCGAGGCCCAGCGTTTTAGGGACTTCGTAGTGGAAATAGAACTTCATGGTGTGCAGCTTGCCTTCGTAAAAGGCCAGTTCATCGCCCTGCGGGTTTTGGGTGAGTAGAGTTTCCTGCGCCACTACGGCTTGCTTTAGCCACTGCCACGCCACCACCACAATCCCGAAAAACTCCAGGAATAAGGTCGCATCGGAGAGGTACCGTTCCATGTCGCCCTGCATCACGTGGGGCATCAGGCTTTTCATCACGTCCTGCACCCGGCTTAGTTCGTCCGAGAGTTGGTCAGCGTAGCGTTTCAGGTCGTTGTGGGTGCTGGCTTCGGCAATAGTTCGCTGCATTTCGGCAAACAGCAATTGCGGGGCCTTTCCGCCCTTCATCGTCATTTTGCGACCGAGTAAATCCTGCGCCTGAATACCGGTAGTGCCTTCGTAAATGGGCGTAATGCGAATGTCGCGGTAGAGTTGTTCCACCGGGAAATCTTCCGTGAAGCCGTACCCGCCGAACGTCTGCAAACTCTGACTGACCGACTGAACACCCATTTCGGAGGGGTACGATTTGGCCACCGGCATCAGCAAATCGAGCAGCAGAAACGCGTTCTCTTTCTCCTCGCCCTCGGCCACCTGACTGATGTCGTACAGCCGGGCCGCTTCAATCAGCAGGGATAACGAACCTTCCGTTACCGCTTTCTGGAACAGAAGCATCCGGCGCACGTCGGGGTGGTTGATGATAGCCGTCTGGGGCGCATCCAGTTGCCCTTTCTGGTTCAATCGCCGACTCTGCGGGCGTTCTTTTGCGTACTCCAGAGCTGCGTGATAAGCCGCCGTAGCGATGGCGGCTGCCGTCATGCCCACCCCAATTCGGGCTTCGTTCATCATTTGGAACATATAAGGCAATCCCTGATGCGGCTCACCGACGATGTACCCAATGGTATCGTCATTGGAACCCATCGTGAGGTGCATGGCGGGCACGCCTTTCTGGCCCATCTTGTGGTACACCCCCGTGGACGTCACATCGTTGGGCTGTCCATCAAGGCGGTATTTGGGCACCACGAACAGCGAGATACCTTTCGTACCCTTCGGTGCCCCGTCGATGCGGGCCAGCATGAGGTGAATGATATTGTCGGTAGCATCATGGTCGCCCGCCGAGATAAACACTTTCTGCCCCCTGATTTTGTACGATCCATCGGGCTGGGGCGTGGCTGACGTGGTTACGTCCGACAGCGACGAGCCGGCCTGTGGTTCCGTAAGGGCCATAGTACCCTGCCATTTGCCATTCAGCATATTAGGCACGTATGTTTCGATGAGTTCGGGGGTGCCGAAGGACGTGACCAGGTGAGCCGCCCCCGAGGTAAGACCGATGTACATCATCCCGTTGTTGGCTGCCATCAGGATAAATCCGATGCAGGAACTGATCATTTCGGGAAGTTGCTGGCCGCCCTGTTCAAACGGAAATCCTGCCCCGATAATCCCGGCTTCGCCCACCGCTTTTATGTATTCTTTCACTTTGGGATGCACCGTCACCTGCCCATTTTTCAGTTCGGGCTGATTTCTATCTACCTCTTTCAGGTACGGATGCATGAGCGTATCGGCAATGTAGGTAGCCGAGTCCAGCACGAGGTTGAATGTTTCGCGGTCGTGGGCACTGAAATAGGCGTATTTGGTAAGTTCTTCGGCTTTGAATACTTCGTGGAGCAGGAAGTGTAGATTACGTTTGCTGAAATAAGTGGTTGCCATAGTGGGCGTTGTTTATGGGATAAAACCAGTTGACGGCTGAACGGATACGAAAAGCTAATTTATCGTTTTTAAACCAACGTTAATATACCCGAAAAAACTATACCGGGATTTATAACGTTTATTAACTGATTATCAAACCAACCAACTTTGCAATCATGAAAAATTTAATTGCAGCATTCACTTTATTTCTGACGATGGTTTCACTGGTACAGGCACAGGATAAAAAAGCACCCGCCAGTCCGAAATTAACCGTTGAAAGTCCTGACAAAAACATTCAGGTGGTTTACAGCCAGCCCTCCAAAAAAGGACGGGTTATTTTTGGTCCCGAAGGGTCGGCCAGTCTGGAGAAGTACGGAAAAGTGTGGCGTACCGGTGCCAACAACGCCACCGAAGTGACCTTCAAAAGTGACGTTATGTTCGGTGGAAAAATGGTGAAAGCGGGTACCTACACGCTGTACACCATCCCCGGCGAAAAAGAGTGGAGTGTTATTCTGAACAGCACACTGGGCCAGTGGGGTGCTTTCGATTACGACAAAATCAAGGGTACCGATGTGGCCATGGTAAAAGTGCCGGTGTCCATGAATAAGACACCCATCGAGAAAATGACCATTACCCCGGCCAACAACAGCATCGCTATTGCCTGGGACAACATGACCGTTTCGGTTCCGGTCATGAAGCACGGTTCGTAAGACGAACCAGCGTAACGGAAATAGGTTAAGCGAAACCCGGTCAGTCAGACCGGGTTTCGCTTTTTTATGCCCCGGCTAAATGGGATGAAATCAGGCGTTTTTTGACTGGAAATTGGTTGGAAAAGGCCACAAACGATGAAAATAAGGGTAATATTGACCACTGGTGAAAATAAATACCGTAAGTGGTTAACAAACAAATGATTATATCGTTATTTGCAATAGGACTTTTTGGATGCTGCATGATGAAACACTACTTACTGTATATACTAATCGGTTTGGCTGTACTACCCGCCAGTGGGCAGGGTATTACGGACTATTACCGGGTTACTCAGATCCACCAGCAGTATCAGCGGTTACTGAGTCGGTATGGTGGTCCGCAGATTCGTGACCGCTGGTATGTTGCCCTTGATGGCTTTATCAAGACCGACCGCGCCCAGCTTGATAACGCCTATGATGGCCTGATTGAAACCAATGCCGTGGGTAAGGCAAGTGGGGGCGTTACGCTCGGCTGGTCTCACCGCGAAACGTGGGCTGTTGAAGGAAGCTATTCCCGGATTCCTATACATACGCAACTGGCTATTTCCCAAACCAATCCATCGGTTTCGATCCGGTCTATCGACGTGCGTAACGCCTTTACCCTGCGCGCGAAGCGTCTTGTCCTGTCGACCAGTAAGCCCTGGCTTCGGTCGGGTTTCTGGGTTAGTGGCGGTATGTGGATGCTGCCCGGTAATAACCAGCCAACAACTAATTTCTCCGCCAGCGGTTACCGGTATCATTCCCAGTGGGAAACGCACGAACCGTTCCGTTTAACCAGCCAGACAACCGTTCAGTCGCAAACAGCTGCTTTAGCTGAGTTGGGCGTTGAATACAACGTACGGCTTAGTAATTCCTTCGATTTGGGCTTGTCGGCTCGTAAACTCTGGGGCCTTACCGATGTAGTAACGACTAACGTGACGTATACGGCGCTCCGTGAAGCACCACAAATGGCTACCCTACAGGGAACGGGTTCGGGCATGAGCTATGGTGTTACACTCCGCTACTCCTTTTCTACCCAGCGCAATCAGGCCAAGGTTTTGAACATACAGGGAAAAAGCCGTTTAGGGCGCTGATAGCTTACGCAATAAAGACGAGAAAACTCTTTACCCGATTATAGCAGATACAACGAAAAACACCGCCTTTGCTCAATTGTTGAGAAGGCGGTGTTTTTCGTTGGTAGTATATGGGCTTTCGCTCGTGGTTTGAGTATTTATAGTTTACGGTGCCGATGTTGCCCTGACCACAAACACCTAAACCATATCATATACTAGTTTTTCATTTCCTGCCTGCGCATGGGCATTTTGTCAATCAGTCCGAAGAGGTCTTTAGTGGAAACCGGCTTTTCGTAGGTTTCTTTTACCCCGCCATCTTTGCCAATTAGCCAGGCCACAAACTCAGTGGAGGGGTTCAGTTTGTAGTCGTGCATAAGAAACTGCCGGTCAGGTTCCGGCACCTGGGAAGCGATCAGGACAATCACATCCAGGTCACGATCGGCCAATCCAGTTTTGTCTTCGTTCAGGCTCTCCTGTTGCTCAATGGTATAATGCTGGGCATCGTCACGCCCGTAAACGAGTAGTACACGCCGTTTGTCTTTTTTCTCGTGCAGCATCGCTTTGAGCGATTTCTGTTGATTTGCTATACTTTCCATAGTAAGGGTAAGCCCCATTAGCAGGACTATCAGATTAATGAACCAGTGATTTTGCATAGTGTTTACCGTTATGTGTAGACAACCCGCAGTTTAGCCAAACGGTTTATGTAAGCCATAATCTATTCCGTTGTTGACGGATAGGGAATCTCCAGAATGACTAACGTGCCCGCTTCGCTTACATGGTGCCATAACGTAGCGCCAATGTATTCGGCCCGCAAGTGGTTGTTTTTCAGGCCTATGCCCGCCGGTTGGTGGGGTAATGAATCAGCCTGATTACCCACCCCGTCGTCATCGACCGTTATAGAAAGCCGGTTATCCAGGTACAGCAACTGGATCGCTGCCCGGTTAGCCCGTGCGTGTTTATGGATGTTATGGATCAGTTCCGATACAATCCGGTAGGCATTCAGTTCAGTGTCCAGGGGTAGTTTTTGCTCCGTTCCTGACACCACAAAAGAGAACTGAATAGGGTGAGCCGGTTGGCTGCCAACGAGTTGTTCGAGCGCGTGACGAAGGCCAATCCGGGAAAACTCGGGCGGCATTAGGTTATGGGCAATGCGCCGGAGGTCGTCACTACTTTTTTGCGTGAGGGGAACCAACAGATCGATCTGTTCGGTCATCAGCGCGTTGGGCAAATACTGGTACAGGTCGGATATGCGCCGACGCAGGGTAGCCAGCGTACCACCGAGGTCGTCGTGCAGGTCGGCGGCAATGCGTTGCCGTTCCGACTCCTGGGTTTGAATCAAAGCCGCCTGTAAGGTACGGTTCTGAATTTCGAGTTGCTGACGGGCCAGTTGTACCAGTTTCCGGCGGTAGAGCCAACCGGCTGATAGTATCGTCAACTCGGCCAGTAGCGCGATACGCAGGGCTACCATATCGGGTAGGGGGTTTCGCATTACGCCCAGGTTGATGAGAAATGAGTTAACCGCGAAAAAAATCAGCAGCGTGGATACGGCCCCAATCAGTAGCCATACCAAATGGTTCTGGCGCTTAACGGCTTCCACTACGTAGCGTAACCAGATAAGTCCGTATCCGGCAAAACCAGCATACCCAATTACGTAAGCCGTTTTTACGATGTATTCCTGCTCCTGGCGCTGCGCCCACTGCGCCAGGAATGTAGCCCCGGCAATAATTAGCATCGGGAGCAGTTCCGGCCATCGGTATACCGAACGATTCTGTTGCCCGGAAACCCGTAGAAACCGTCTGCTAAACAGGCAGAAGGCCCCAAAACCGATGTTAAGCCAGTGTACGATGCTGGTGATACTGTCAAATCCCGCCAATGAATCGGGTAAAAAGGCACCCCAGCCATCATTGAGCAGGGCGTAAGCCGACAGGCAAATGACGTAACAGGCGTAGAGCAGATACACTGTTCGCTGGTAAAAAAAGAACGCGATTAGCACCCCGCCCAAAATGGAAAGGACAATCCCCGCGAATATCGCCCACCCCCAGATGTCGCGCTGCTGAGCCGTCAGGAAGTACCGGGGTGCCCACAGCCGGACGTCGAATTTCATGGCGTCGCCCGGTATAACCTGACCTCTTACCCAGACGGTGGTGGTTTGGTGGGCGGGGAGGTTCAGCGCGTGCAGGAAGTAATGATGATTGACGGGGGCCAGATGGGTAGCCTGTTGGCGGTAAGTAGCCGGTCCCCGGACGGGAACGGGTGGGGTAGTGCCCTGCGCCGTCCATACCGATAACGAGTCCAGAAAATGCGTTGTCAGTTCGAGCCAGACCGTTCGGGCCGATTCGCTGCGGACCGTAAACCGCGCCCAGCCAACGTAGTGAAGACGCCCGTAATTGATACTCTCGACCGGTTCCCACTGCGCCAATTCAGCGGGTAACGCACTGGGAGACTGTATAGCCTGAACCGGCTGGCGAAGCTGAAGTAAAAATGGATTCCTGAGTGTAACAGTTCTGAAATCAGTCTGAATTTTATACGCAGTCTGCCCCATGCCGTTGGCAGCGAGTAGTAAAAAACAGGCTAATGGCCAACGTGTTTTCATCGCAGAAATACCGTTGTGTGGTGCGACAGGGTGTGGATGGATACAAAGAACGAGAATGACTGCCGGTTTAAAAATACCCCGAAAGGGGTATGGTAGTACGCAGGCAGAAACCAGCCTTCGTTTGCAGGCTCATGAAGCAAGGCCTGGCAACACTGATTCCAGGGCTGCGGCTCAAAATTTAATAGGAAGGTACGCTTCTATAACTCTTCCAGCCGTTCCAGCATCAGGATGGACCCCTGGGGCACAATCACGTACTGTTCCCCTTCATACTGCACGTCGATGGCGTTTCGCTGGAGGTACAGGGCTACATCTCCTTCCTGGGCCTGGAGGGGCATGTACTTTACTTTCTCTTCGGTTTCCTTCCAGGGTTCGTCTTCGGTAGGGTTGGGAATGGGGTAACCCGGCCCTACTTTTATGACGTAACCCGTCCGGATTTCTTCTTTTTCCTGCACCGTTGGCGGTAAATACAACCCGCTGGATGTCCGGTCGGAGGGGTCTTTGGGTTTGATGAGTACCCGGTCGCCCACTACAATCAGGCGTTTTAGTTTGTTATCAGCAGTAATTTCTATCATACATTTTGTAGAGACCGAACGGGCGGTCCCGGTAATACCCGGCGTCTTTTTAGTGGTCGCCTGGCAACATGGTAGCAAAAATCGGGCGGGATTAGTATACAGGTCAACTTGTCAGTAACGATAACGCACCAATAAATTGACTCATGAACTGCTTATGGCACCGGATCGTAGCCATGTCCGCCCCAGGGGTGGCAGCGGGCTATGCGTTTCAGCCCCAGCCACCCGCCCCGCCAGGCCCCGTGTTTATGGATTGCCTCAATGGCGTACTGCGAACAGGTAGGGGTATACCGACAGGCATTCGGAAAATAAGGGGATACAACGGCCTGATATACTTTTACAAATCCGACCAGAATTGTTCGCATCATACACGCATAAACAGCAAAACGCCCAAAATCTTTCCCGCAATCCGTATCTTTGCCGATATATCGCTTTTCTATGCTGCAATTCATTATCTGGGAGGTTGATCCCGAAATTTTCCACATTGGCTCTTTCTCGGTGCGGTGGTACGGACTCCTGTTCGCGCTGGGTTTCCTGATTGGTATGCAGATTATGGGCTACATCTTCAAAAAAGAAAATAAACCCGTTGCCGATACCGATTCCCTGCTGATTTACATGGTAGTATCCACCATTCTGGGTGCGCGGTTTGGTCATTTTCTGTTCTATGAGCCGGACGTTTTGCTGCACCACCCGCTCACGGTCATTACGCCACCCTTTGCGGGTCTGGCCAGTCACGGGGCTGTTATTGGTATTTTGCTGGGTTTGTGGCTTTACTCGCGCCGGAAAGAGAGCAAACTGACCAACCAGACGTTCTTTTGGGTGACCGACCGCATTGCCATTGTGGTAGCGCTGGCGGGAGCCTGCATCCGATTTGGCAACCTGATGAACTCCGAAATTGTGGGTCGCCCCACGGATGTGCCCTGGGCGTTTGTGTTCATGAATAACAACGAATACGCCAAAATACCGCGCCACCCCGCCCAGTTGTACGAATCCATTTCGTGCCTGATTCTTTTCTTTATCCTGCTGTGGTTCTGGAACCGGAACAAAGAGAGGACACCAGCGGGTAGTATGCTCGGTATTTTTCTCGTCTGGATTTTTACCCTGCGCTTTTTCTACGAATACCTGAAAGAAAATCAGGTGGCGTTTGAAGATAATCTGGCCCTGAACATGGGGCAGATTCTGAGCATTCCTATCGTGTTGCTGGGTATCTATTTCGTTGTTCGCAGCTACCGGAATCCGGTGGTGGTGCCCGCTGAGGAGAAGTCGAGAGCGATTGAATCGTAACGACACACATGCCTATTACGACGCATACCCTGTATCACCTGCCCCGGCCTGAATGCCGGGGCTTTTTTTTGGAAACACCAGAATGCATAAAATGCTGTATTTTTGACGTTTATCATTCATCAATCATAGCGCATTTTCCGTGTCCTCATTTTCTTCATTTTCCCGGTTCATTCTCCCCGCTTTAGTAGTTGGCAGCCTCCACACCGCAGTAGCGCAGGTTCCCGGTCGGCAAATGCACTGGTCAGCCGATGGTAATGCCTATACGGTGCCAGAACCGAACGGCCTGACAAGTATCGACATTCGTTCCGGCCGCAAAAGTGTCATTCTGCCGAAAGAAAAACTCAACAAGCCCGGCACGCAGCAGTCCATGCCCGTAACGGATTTTGCCTTCACGCCCGATAGTGCACAGGTGCTGATTTTTACCAACACTGCCCGCGTGTGGCGGTACAATACGCGGGGCGATTATTACCTCGTCGACCGCAAATCGGGCGTGGCCCGGCCCGTGGGCAAAAGCCGTCCGGCGCAGTCGCTGCTGTACGCAACACTGTCGCCCAATGGCCGCAGTGTTGCTTATGTGAGTGAGCACAACTTGTTTGTAGAAGACGTAGCGACCGGGAAAGCCGTTCAACTCACCACCGATGGCACCCGCAAACGCATCAACGGTACCTTTGACTGGGCTTACGAAGAGGAGTTCGGTTGCCGGGATGGCTTCCGGTGGAGTCCCGATAGCAAACAGATCGCCTACTGGCAAATCGACGCGACCAAAATTCCGGACTACCTGATGCTGAACACTACGGATTCCAACTACTCCTATACGGTGCCAGTCGAATACCCGAAGGTAGGCGTGAGTCCGTCGCCCGCCCGCATCGGTGTGGTAGCTGCCACGGGGGGTAAAACCAACTGGTTACCCATCCCCGGCGATGCGCAGCAGCACTACCTGACCCGAATGGCGTGGTTACCCAAAGCGAATACGCTGATTGTTCAGCAGCTGAACCGTAAGCAGAATGAGAGCATCGTGTTCGTCTGCAATCCGGCTACGCAGGCCGTTACCCCCATCCATACCGAATCCAACAATACCTGGATTGATGTGAAAAGTCGCTGGAACGACGATGACCCCAGCGGGTGGGAGTGGCTCGATGACGGCAAATCCTTCGTGTGGGTATCTGAAAAGGATGGCTGGCGGCATATTTACAAGGTGACTACCGACGGAAAAAAAGAAACCCTGCTTACCCCCGGCGACTACGATATTGAAACTATCAGCCTGATTGATGAACCGGGTAATCAGGTATATTTCATTGCCTCCCCCAAAAATACCAATCAGCGGTACCTGTTTCGCACCAGCCTGGATGGGAAGGGGAAGGCCGAACGGGTAACCCCCGGCGACCTCGTCGGGACGCACGATTACGCGATTTCGCCTACGGGTAAGCTGGCCCGGCATTCGTTCACCAATTACTACACCCCCAACGTGCGGGAGTGGGTAAGCCTGCCCGACCATACCCCCGTTAACAAAGACGAAAGCATTGCCGAACGGATGAAACCTGTCGATAAATCGAATGTCAGCTTTTTCAAATTAACTACCGATGATGGCGTGAGTCTGGATGGCTGGATGGCTAAACCAGTTGATTTTGACAGTACCAAGAAGTATCCAATTGTGTTTTACGTATATGGCGAACCAGCGGCAACTACGGTCAACGATGTATTCGGGACCGGGCAAAACCGCCTGTTTCAGGGTGATATGGCCAAAGCGGGTTACCTATACGTGGCCCTCGATAATCGGGGGACGCCCAACCTGAAAGGAGCCGAATGGCGGAAATCCATCTACCGTAAAATTGGCCGGCTTAACATCCGCGATCAGGCCATGGGGGCCAGGAAATTATTTTCCCAACATGACTACATCGACACCAGCCGCGTGGCCGTTTGGGGCTGGAGTGGGGGAGGGTCTACCACCCTGCACCTGCTGTTCCAGCACCCTGACATCTACAAAACCGGCATTTCCATTGCTGCCGTGGGCAACCAGTTGTTTTACGACAATATTTATCAGGAACGGTATATGGGACTACCGCAGGAAAACCGGGAAGATTTTGTGGCGGGTTCACCCATAACCTACGCTAAAAACCTGAAGGGTAACCTGCTTTATATTCACGGTACCGGCGACGATAATGTGCAGTATGATAATGCCGAGGTGCTTATTAATGAGTTGGTTAAGTATAATAAACAGTTTCAAATGATGCCGTATCCCAACCGCTCGCACGGTATTTATGAGGGCGAGGGAACCACGTTGCACCTGCGAACTCTATACACTAACTACCTACTGAAAAACTGCCCGCCGGGGGCGCGATAGCAGGGTAGCCTGGACTTTTGTCCGGGTATCTGTAGGCTACGTTGCAATGGCCAGTACGTAGAAAAATAGCCTGACGGCTACCCGGACTAAAGTTTAGGCTACAAATAAAATGCGATCTAAAAACAGACTAGCACTCCTTCAGCTACTAACGCTGCTTCTGGTAATCCCCGCTTTTGCGCAGCAGCGTACCCGCTTTACGCACGCCGATACCCTGCGCGGGTCTATCACGCCCGAACGGGCCTGGTGGGATCTGGCGTTTTATCACCTGCGGGTTCGGGTGCAACCCACCGATAGTACCCTGACTGGCTCAACGCTCATCCGGTATCGGGTGCTGAAACCGGAGCAGGTGATGCAGGTGGATTTACAAAAGCCGCTGCGGGTGCTACGGGTTGAGCAGGATGGAAAACAACTAGCCGTTCGGCAGGATGGTAACGCCTACTTCGTTACCCTGGCCAAAGCCCAGAAAGTCGGGCAGACCGAAGCAATAACGGTGTTTTATGGGGGCAAGCCCCGCGTAGCCAAACGCCCCCCCTGGGATGGAGGCCTGGTCTGGTCGCATGACAAGGCCGGTAACTGGTTCATTGCCACTGCCTGCCAGGGCTTGGGTGCCAGCGCGTGGTGGCCCTGCAAAGACCACATGTACGACGAGCCGGATTCGATGGCTATTTCGGTAACCGTTCCTGAAGACCTGATGGATGTGTCGAACGGACAGCTCCGCCAGGTAACTACCAATGCCGACCATACCCGCACCTTCGACTGGTACGTGCAGAACCCCATCAACAACTATGGTGTAAACCTGAACATTGCCCGATACGAGCACTGGTCGGAGGAGTACACCGGCGAAAAGGGGAAACTTCCGCTCAATTATTACGTACTCCCTGAGCACCTCGATTCGGCTAAAGCCCAGTTCAACGAGGTACCCAGAATGCTGAAGGCATTCGAGCACTGGTTTGGGCCGTATCCTTTTTACGAAGACGGCTACAAACTGGTCGAAACGCCCTACCTGGGTATGGAGCATCAGAGTTCGGTAACCTATGGGAATCACTTCCGGAACGGCTACCTAGGCCGCGACCTTTCCCGAACGGGCTGGGGATTGCTGTGGGATTTTATCATCGTTCATGAATCGGGGCACGAGTGGTTTGCCAATAACATCACCTACCGGGATGTGGCCGATATGTGGATTCATGAGAGTTTTACCAACTATTCGGAGTGTCTTTTTACGGAGTACTACTGGGGTAAAGCCGCCGGGGCGCAATATGTGATTGGTTGCCGGGCCAATATCCGTAACGACAAACCCATCATTGGTACCTATAATGTGAATAATGAAGGGTCGGGCGATATGTACTACAAAGGGGGGAATATGCTTCATACGATTCGGCAATTGGTTGGCAACGACACCACATGGCGACAAATGCTGCGGGGGCTGAACAAAACATTCTACCACCAAACCGTAACCACGAACCAGATTGAGCACTACATGAGTCAACAATCGGGTCTGAATTTAAAACCCGTGTTTGACCAGTACCTGCGCGATACCCGAATACCTGTGCTCGAGTATCGTCCGGTAGCCGATGACTTTCAGTATCGCTGGGCCAATACGGTGCCCGGCTTTGCCATGCCGGTGCGGGTGTGTTTGGGCGAGTCGGGGCCGTATCAGGCTATTCAACCCACGGCACAGTGGAAAAAACTGTCGGCCAGGGGCGTGAAGACGCTTACGATTGACGCGAATTACTACGTGTTGAGCAAGCAGGTAGCTGAGTAAACGAACAGTACGTGGTACGTTTACTCAAAACTTTGGCGGCTGTATAGGAGGAAAGTGTACCTTACCTGTAGGTTGGTTCATGTTCCATTCTTATCGCCAAAAAACTATGCGTACAAATCGAAATGTACTTTGGGCCGGACTACTCCCGGTGCTATTGCTCATTGGTTGCGGGAGCAACAAAGAAAAAGAAGAGGAGAAAAAAGACGACGAATCGGTATCGGTGATGGGGGCCGCCAGTGCCATGAAAGAGATGGCATCGCAGATGGAGGACATGCAGAAAAATGGCTCCGTAGCAACAGTTGACTTCCGCAAGCTGAAAGAACTGCTTCCAGCCGATGCCGATGGGTTGGCACGTAAGGAGGCTACCGGCGAAAAGAACGGAGCCATGGGATTCACGATTTCTACCGCAACGGGCAAGTACGAAAACGGAGACGGCACTGAACGTATCGAGTTATCGATTGTGGATGGGGGCGGCTCACCCATGATGATGGGATTGGCCGCCTGGTCCATGATAGAGGTGGATAAGGAAACCGAACATGGATACGAAAAGACCACCACACTAGGGGATAACAAGGCCTATGAAAAATACGACAGTGCCGATAAAGATGGCGAATTGAACGTGCTGGTCAACAAACGGTTTGTTATCACTGCCAAAGGGCGAGGGGTGAGCATGGACAAAATCAAAGCGGCCCTGGAAGACATTGACCTGGATAAACTGGAAGACATGAAGTAATCACTTCCCTAAACAAAGAAAGCCGAAGCATGTGCTTCGGCTTTCTTTGTTTAGGGCTTAGGTAATTTTATCTAGCTAAAGCCGCATTGGCATCCAACCGCCCACCGGTCACCGTCTTGCCACTTAGGGATGGAGTTGGTGCCGCACTGGACAGGATCGCGTTTCTAATCTGGGCAACCGTAGCACCGGGGTGAGTCGAGGCATACAGCGCAACGGCTCCCGTTACATGGGGCGTTGCCATAGACGTACCATTGTAGGACGAGTAGGTATTAAAAGCTGTTGTCGAGTTGATGGCTACACCGGGTGCGCCCAAATCAACCGTGGTGGCGCCATATTGCGAGAAACTGGCTAATGCTCCGGTGTTATCGATAGCCGCTACGGCAATAACGTTGGGTAAGTCATAATTAGATGGATAACTGGCAGTAGCATCATTGTTGGTGCCGCTGTTGCCCGCAGCCGCAATAAACATAATACCGGCCGTATTGGCCCGGCTAATGGCATCGTACAGCGCCTGTGAATAGCCGCCACCGCCCCACGAATTGTTAGAAGCTACAATATTGATGCCCTTGTTTTTGAGGGTAGTCAGATAGTCAACAGCTTTGATTGCATTGGCCGTAGTACCACCCCGCTTTCCCAGAAATTTGGCCGAAATCAGGGTAATTTTCCAGTTAACCCCCACAACCCCTTTACCATCGGCTTTGGCACCAATCGTACCGGATACGTGGGTACCGTGGTCATCAGAACTACCCCGCGTTCCTCCATCGTATATAGTCCGGTCATTACCATCAAAGTCCCAGCCGTTCGTATCATCCACGTAGCCGTCCTTATCGTTATCTACCCCATCCACCGGATCGTTCGGGTTCACCCAAACCTGCCCGCTCAGGTCGGGATGCGTTAGTTGAATACCCTCATCGATGATACCAACGTATACCGAAGCAGAACCCGTTTTATCAGCTGCCCAGGCTGCGGCCGCATTACTGCCATACTGATTAGCGGGCGATGTGGCCGGGCCGTACATTCCCCACAGCGAGCCATTCGTGAAAAAAGGATCAGTTGGTACGGCACTGTGCGTGTAAATAAAGTTAGGCTCGGCAAAGGCTACCCCGGCTGTACTGTTAAGGTCGGCAATGGCTTCCAGTACATTCTTGTTTACTTTCACGACCATGAGTCCCTCTTTTTTGCCCGCCTTTTCCATGGCCTTCGTCAGAATTTTTTCGGCAGGGATACCTTTCACTTTGTCGAGGGCCTTGTTTTTGACATCGTCAGTAGCATTTTCATCAAACTGTACCAAAAGCTCACCATCTACATAGTCCACATCTGCCTTTAACCGGGCATTAGCAGCTGAATGTGTGACGGGTGAAAGGGAGGTGTCCGTGTCTACGGGTTGACAACCTACCAGGAGTACTGTTGCCGTGAGGGCTAGTGCCGCGACCTGAGCAATCCGAAACGTTACGTTGTTTTTCATTGAGAATCGGTTGAAAGATTGATAAAATGTTGAAAAATGGAAACGGTTAACTTAAGTCGTATTCACTAAGGTTAATGTAATCATTCTATTTATGTCAATATCATTTTATTTATTCAAAATCCTGGTAAATTACTTTTCGGTCGACTTTATCCGGTAAAGGACCCTGGCGGGTTAGTTTCATTTTGGCCAAAGTGGCTCCGGCATGGGCGCAGTTTCCGGGCGCGTACCCATCCAGATAGGCCGTCAGGAATCCGGCCCAATACGCATCCCCAGCCCCCGTAACATCGACGATATCTAGTTTTTTGCCGGGTATCCGGGCTTGTTTAGCCCCGCCATCGTAGGATACCATACTGCCATCGGGACCGAGTGTCAGGCAGATTACGGAGGCACCCATCTGATGAAAGTCGCTCAGGATCTTTTCCGGTTCCTGCGGTTCTCCGTATAACCGCTCGGCATCATCCTCACTTACTTTTACCAGGGCGCCGGAGGCAAAATAGTCCGCCAGAACACGCCAGGCCTGATCCCGGTCGGGCCATATCGTCGGGGCATAATTGGCATCAATACTAACCTGGCAACCAGCCGCACGGGCACGCCGGGACGCATCAATAATTGTATCCTGGGCGGGCTGTCGACTCAGGGCGAAGCAGGTGGTGTGAAATAGCTGCGCCTGGGCCAACAGGGAATCGGGTAATTGTTCGGGCTTTATGTGGCAGTCGGCATGGCGATAGGCCACAAAATCGGGCGTACCTGCCGTACGCGACACCACAACAATGGTAGAAGGCTCCTGCAGATCGGCCGTAACATAGTCAACGTTGACGCCGGTTTCTTCTACCTGCCGGGTCAGGTATTTGCCGATATTGTCGTTGCCAACGCAGGCAACCAGGGCAACTTTGCCACCCAGGCGGGCCATGTTGGCCGCCATGTTGGCCGGGCTGCCGCCCTGATAACGTCGAAAATCCTGGGCATCGAGCAAACTGGCTGACACATGGTGCCCAATTAAATCGGCCAGTAATTCACCAACTGAAAGAACAGCGAAAGGGCGGGTTGAATCTGTCATCGACAAAAAGTATTCGTTGAGTAGCTTTCCAGCGTATGGGTTTACGGCTGGAAAGCTACTCAGAAGAACAGGAAAGAGAAAATTGATTGCGTATTAGTTTCCACCAGGTTCGATGGGGAAGGCCGCTTCTTCGCTGCGCCTTGTCTCTTTTACCAGGAAGCAGGACCCGGCAGCCAGCAGCATACAGATGCCGCACAGGGCTAGTGCATTACGCGGGTCGTTGTTCAGCAGCGGCCCATAAATGTACTTGACCGTGGTGTTATTGATAATTTGAGGCACCACAATGAAGCCGTTAAAAATGCCCATGTATACGCCCATCCGCTGTTTTGGGACCGAATTAGCCAGTAACACATAGGGCATGGACAGGATAGACCCCCAGGCCAGCCCGGCCAGACCCATGCCAAACAGGAAGATGTATTTGTCGTTCGACAGCAGCATCGACAGGAAACCGATTCCCCCGATGGTCAGGAATAACGCATGGGTACCCCGACGACTGATGCGGTCGGCAATGCCGGGTAAAAAAAAGGAGATGGTAAAACAGCCAACGTTAAAGATAGCCAGACACAAACTACCCCATTGGGTTCCCTCGGCAAAGCCAAGTGGGTTGCTGGTGGCATTGGGTGCATTGAACGCGTGCCGGGCCACGGCCAGCGACAGAAACTGCCACATCAGCGGTAAACCATACCAGGTGAAAAACTTTACCCACCAGAGCTGCTTCATGGTAGTCGGCATTTCTTTCAGCGCCATACCCAGTTCCATCAACATCCCCCCAATACCCGCACCCTCCTTTTTTTGCTCCTCAAACGCTTCCATATCGTCGGGGGGGTATTCGTCGGTGGTGTATATCGTCCAGAGTACGGCTAGAACAACGGCTACCCCACCGATGTAAAACGAATACTTGACAAAGTCGGGAATGGTACCGCCGTTGCTGGTCTGGAGCAGGGTAACCCCAAAAATGGGCAGAATATACGGCATCAGGTTGGCCAGTGTCTGCCCAAAACCCACAAAGAAACTCTGCATGGCGAAGCCAAGTCCCCGCTGCTTTTCGGTGAGTTTGTCGCCTATAAACGCCCGGAAGGGTTCCTGCGTGATGTTCAGGCCGGTATCCAGTATCCACATCAGGCTGGCTGCCATCCACAGCGCCGACGAGTTGGGCATCAAAAACAACGCTAAACTGGTAACCAGCGCACCAATCAGGAAAAACGGCTTCCGCCGACCCCAACGTGGCGACCAGGTCCGGTCACTCAGGGAGCCAATGATGGGCTGCACAATCAGACCCGTAACCGGACCCGCCAGCCATAAAATCGGGATGTTCGCTTCGTCGGCGTTGAGGTATCGGAAGATAGGACTCATGTTGGCCTGCTGCAGGCCGAACCCGTACTGAATCCCGAAAAAACCAAAACTCATGTTCCATATCTGCCAGAAACTCAGGGTAGGTCTGACCTTCGCGGATGCGTTTTGAGTGCTTCCCGTTTGCATAGATTATCGTATCTTTAAACTGTTATCACAGGTGTCCCTGAAGGGCTAACAATAATACGGTGCTATTTGAAGGATACAGAGATATTGTTGGCTTATTTTTTTGTATAGACATACGTTCGAGCATGATTCCCCAAAAATGGCCAATAGCTAGTCTGGTGCTGACGGTATTTTTGGTATCTTCTCAGGTCATATCTGCCTATGCCCAGACTGACTCATCGCAGTTGGTAATCGTGCATTCTGTTACGCTGGAGGGAAACGTTAAAACGAAGGATCGGATCATTCTTCGCGAAATGACACTTCACATCGGGGACTCCGTGCGGCTGGCCGATTTGCCCGGCCGGGTTCAATGGGACCAGCGCAACATCAACAACACAACCCTTTTCGTAACGGTCGATATCGCTACCCGGATTACCCCGGCTACCGATTCGACTCAACTGGCCCGGCTCGATTTGACCGTGGTGATGAAAGAACGCTGGTACATCATTGCCTACCCCGTTTTTGACCTGGCCGACCGTAATTTCAACGAATGGTGGTACGACCGGGGGCGCGATTTTCGACGGGTTATCTACGGGGGGCGACTCAGTTACCGGAACGTAACGGGTACCAACGACCGGCTCCAGGTGGTTATTGAACGGGGGTTTCTCCAGCGCACCATCCTGTCGTATTCCAAACCCTATATCGATAAGGCCCAGAAAATCGGTTTACGGGTTGATGTTGGCTACGCCACCAACAAGGAAATACCGTACCGGACCCAGTTCGATAAGTGGGTGTACACCAAATCGGAGGATGTGCTCCGGGAGCGGGCTTACGCCAGCCTAACCCTGACCAACCGGCGCGGATTATATCATTACCACACCGTCGATACGCGCTATACGAGAAACACCATTGCCGATACCATTGCCCGGCTCAACCCGGATTATTTTCTGGATGGGCGTACCCGGCAGCAGTTTCTGGCCATGAGTTATAGCTACCGGTACGACCGGCGGGATAATGTGGTTTTCCCGCTGATAGGCAAGTTATTTACGGCAGCCGTAGGCGTATCGGGCATCCTGCCATCCGATAATTTTCACTTTCTGGATCTATCGGCGTCAATGACCCGCTACTGGTCGATGGGGGGGCGATTCTACGGGGCGGGGAGCCTGCGCGTCCGTGCTACCTGGCCTACCCGGCAACCCTACTTCAACCTGCGTGGCCTGGGCAGTTCCATCGATATGGTGCGGGGCTATGAACTCTACGTCATTGATGGACAGCGGACGGCTATCTGGCGAAACAGCTTCCGGTACCAGCTGCTCAACATTCGGAAACAGTTGAACTGGCTGCACGTCCGGCAGTTTAATACCGTGCCGATAGCGGTTTACCTGACGGCTTTTGGCGATGCGGGCTACGTGAGCAGTACGGTTGCCGAACAGTACCAAAGCAGACTGGCTAACCAACTGCTGGCTGGCACGGGGTTGAGCGTCGATGTGGTTTCGTTCTATAACCTGGTGATGCGGTTTAGTGGTACTGTAAACGTGCAGGGGAATACCGGCTTCTTCTTCAATCTGGCGCAGGAGTTTTAATCAGGCTTCCTGTTGCGTCATTATGAGGGGACCTAGCTGGCGGGAATCAAGGTCGGCCTTGCTTGTACGGCCCATTTATTCCCTCGTGTCAACTGCTTGCTGCAACGCTGCACCACCGGAACGATTTATCTGGTTCACTCGACGAACCCGTGTGTTGATGGGCCGTAAACAAGCTGCCTGAACATTTGTGGCTTTCGCCCTTTTCGACCCCGCTTTGTTGGGTGCGAACGTCGCAATCTCTCCCAGTGCCCTGCTGACCAAAAACCGGCGTATACAGGACGGTACGGCTTACCAACTGCCGTGCTGGCTACTGGCTACCGCCCGCTAACAGCACAATAACTAACCAAACAATGGCATACGCAACCAACCCCAAACGACTCTATAAACGCACTACTGTGAGCGAACGGGCAATGATGAAACAGATTCAGGCTATGCCGCGAATGAGTGAGCAGGAAGCTAGGGCGATTGTTGATAAGGTGCTTGAGAGTGTGGGGGTTGGGTAGGTTAGGGGCCTGGTAAATCCTATTCACATTACGATTCTCTCTCGCCAAATATAAATTCTGATACCACTTTTGGGTCAATAAGAGGTACGTATAACTTTCTAAAGTCCGAGTTTGCTGTCTTTTCTACTATCATTCCTCTCATCGTAGAAACAACAATATCAACGATCCTTATTAGAAATTCATTAGGTATATCAAAATGTATATCGTCTTCCGTCAGAAAGACTTCCGAGAAGTTAACAACATCAAATGTTGTCAAAGTTGTGAATGATAATAAGGTTTTTGCCGGATCATCTTCTGTTGCTTCTTTATAGAAGGCAATTGAAAATATCATCTCAAACTGCTTAGCCTTTGGAATTACGCGATGTTGGCCCTTCATCTGTATTTGAGTAAAGCTTTTAAAATCAAACTTTTTAGCTACCAATTCGCTGATATCAGCTAAAATTAGCTCCCGATCTTGAATGCTCATAAAGCGTACCTGAGCCTCTACGGGTTGATTTTTCGCTTGGCCTTCCACCTATTTAAGATTGAGTAAAATGAATTGAATATACCTTTTCTCCCCTGAAATCTTCGGCACTGTTTGATTTAAGGGATTGTGGCAAACTCTCTTCGCCTGACGATTTTGATACAAGTAAATTCGCTGGCTTGCTCATTCTGTCAGTGAAAATATTTGTTGAATCCAGTCCTTGCACTTTGATTAGTTTCTCATTCAAGGCTATTTCAATAGTCGCTATTGTTTTCAAGGTAAGGTTATGGTTCCCTTGAAGCCACTTGCTAACCTCTGAATCTTTTTTTCCTAACTTCAACGCTAAGTCACGTTGCAGTAAACCCTTTTCGTCAAGCAAGCGAATTATGCGCTCACTAACTCCATAAGACAGCTCTATAAAGCGTTCAATAATCGGGTCAACAGGAATGTTATTCAATAGAAAACTCATAGTTTTAAATCAGTTCGGTGTCAAAAGCTAAATCTCCATCTAAAAAGCATCCATTATACCTAATATCTTCAGTGCTAACCCGGTCTCGAAAAAATTTCTCAACTATCTTGCCAAACTTAAAATGGGGATAACAATCCGGGCTATCCTGAACTCTTTGGCTCGTTTTATGGCCCCCTCCGCATAGAATAACCGTATTTGAGGTACATCTGATGCAATAAAGCCTCAAATTGTTATGAGTCTTTGGAAGTGCATGTATGTTATCCTCTGGTCGGAAACGCTGCTCGTGGGCACCAAACTTGCCCATTTTTACTAAAATTGCCTTTATTTCTTGCACATCTTGCCTAAACGCCTGATTATCAATAAATTTCTTTAAAAAAATATCTACCTCACAATCTTCTTTACCCTTTATATGTACAGCATACAAGCACAATTTAGGAAATGCCTCATAAAATTTTATTTCAAATTTCACTTATAAGTTAATTTCAAAGGTAGAACAATTATTTTCTCAATAAGTTAAAAGCGTTATTTTTTTTATTAGTCCATAATTTAATTGTATACTCACCAACTCCCCTGCCGGATTTACCCCGCGTATAGACAAAAGCTAACAACTCCGCACACTCCCCAAGTAGGCTGCCGGATTTAACCGGCAAACGAGTGCAGCGCGTAGCAGAGTGAAGCACACCACCCAACAATTATATGTACGTAAAGTCGCTTACTATCAAGTCAATGAAAGTCAGATAGTTTATATTAAGCGCTTAATGAACTGTTCTTATTTTTAGGCAAACATTTGTTCAACCCTGATTCAATTGTAAGAATAGGATACAGGACCGGTATATACAAGATAGTGGCTGGAAAAGTTACCTTGGTTGACGCCGAGTTTACCATACGGTTGTGGAACGACGGGTATCCGATTGATTCATCGTCTGGTGTGCTGGCTTAGCGCGGACTGCTCATTCGCGCTATCTTCTTCATTTTTCCTACCTTTGACTTCCCTTCACGCATCGCCTTCCTGGTTCCTGTATGGCCAAAACAATCCCTCCGAAAGAAGCCACTAAAAAACCATCTATGCCCCTGCTGGTCTTGCTGAAGCCTTACACTCGCATGATTCTGGGGCTGGTTCTCCTGGCCTTGCTGAGCAACGGAATAAACCTGGTGCTGCCCATGCTTATCTCGCGGGGCATCGACAACTATTCGGCGGGGACATTTGTGCTGCGTACCGTTCTCATTGAATTCCTGGCGGCAACCGGGCTTATCTTCGTTTTCTCCTACTGGCAAAGCGTTGTTCAGACCTACGCGTCGGAGCGGGTGGCGCGGGATTTACGGACGCAGTTGGCCGCCAAAATATCGCGGCAGAGTTTTGCGTATATCCAGCAAACCAACCCGGCCAAACTGCTAACCAACCTGACCTCGGACATTGACTCCGTCAAGCTGTTTGTTTCGCAGGCTATCGTCTCCATCGTGTCGTCGCTTTGCATCATCATTGGGGCCGCCATCCTGCTCATCAGCATCAACTGGAAACTGGCGCTGGCCGTGCTGACCATTGTACCCATTATCGGGATTACGTTTTATACCCTGATGAAAAAAGTGCGGGTGCTGTTTATGCGGGGGCGGGAGGTGATCGACTGGCTCAACAAGGTAATCAACGAAAGCATACTCGGCTCGGCCCTCATTCGGATTATTAACTCGCAACAGCTTGAATACGAAAAGTTTCTGGCTGCCAATACCGATGCCAAAGACATAGGCATGTCAATACTGCGGCTGTTTGCGGGTCTGATTCCGGTTATCAGTTTTACGGCCAATTTGGCGGGCTTGATTATTCTGGTGCTGGGCGGGCACTTTGTTATCATCGGCAGCATGACGCTGGGCGATTATGCCGCGTTCAGCAGTTACCTGGCGCTACTGGTTTTTCCGATCATCGTTATCGGCTTTATGAGCAACGTGATTGCCCAGGCATCGGCTTCCTACGAGCGGGTCAACGCCGTGTTGATGGCACCCGAAACCGTCCAGACCGGCACGGTAAACGTCCGCCTGAACGGCGATATCGAACTGCGGGATGTGTCGGTTTATTACGGCGATAAACCGGCCCTTCAGCACGTTTCCTTCTCGGTGGAAGCAGGCACCCGAACGGCCATCGTAGGGCCAACGGCGGCTGGAAAAAGCCAGCTCCTTTTTTTGCTGACCGGCCTGATAACCCCCACGTCGGGAACGGTCCTGTACGATAACCGATCCATCGGCGACTATGAGGAGGAAGCCTTTCACCAGCAGGTGGGTTTCGTGTTTCAGGACAGTATTACATTCAATTTAAGCATTCGGGAGAACATTGCCTTTAGCGAAACCGTAACGGACGCAGCCCTGGAAAAGGCCATCGACACATCCGAACTACGCGACTTCATCGACGCGCTGCCGGACAAACTGCAAACCGTGGTTTCTGAGCGGGGCGCGAGTTTGTCGGGTGGGCAGAAGCAACGGATTATGCTGGCCCGCGCCCTGGCCCTCAATCCTACCGTACTGTTGCTGGATGATTTTACGGCGCGGGTCGATACGCAGACCGAGCAGAAAATCCTGGCGAATGTGCAGCAGAATTACCCCGGCCTGACGCTCATTTCTGTCACCCAGAAAATTGCGCCCGTTGAGGAATACGAACAGATTATCCTGCTGATGGAAGGTCAGCTTATTGCCAAAGGTACCCACACGGAACTGATGGCAAATACCCCCGAATACGTTCAGATTTACCAGTCGCAGCGCAGTACCAACCAATACGTAAACTAACCCGGTTTACCACGATGAACTACGATTTAAACCACGCTACCAGTTCGAAAGCCGAAAAGAATGCGACGTATAAGGCGCTCCGAAAGCTGCTGGCACTGATTGACGATGAACGCCGAACGCTCCTGCTGGCCTTTGTCGCCATTGTCGTCAACTCGGGGCTAACCCTGGTTGGGCCGGTGGTCATTGGCCGGACTATCGATACCTATATTCAGACGAAGCAGTTCGACGGGGTGGTGCGGAACGCTGGTTTTCTGCTGGTTATCTACGTCATTGCTTTCGGTACCAACTACCTCCAGACCCGCCTGATGGGTGGGGTAGGGCAGCGCACCCTGTTCAAACTCCGGAACGCGGTCTTCAATAAACTACAGGAACTGCCCGTTGCTTTCTTCAACCAGAACAAAGCAGGTGATCTTATTTCCCGCATCAATAACGACACCGACAAGCTAAACCAGTTTTTCTCGCAGTCGCTGATGCAGTTCGTAGGGAGTATTTTCATCATGACCGGGGCGGGTTTGTTTCTGCTGTTCATTGATTTACCCCTCGGTGCAGCGGCCCTCTCGCCAACGTTGCTGTTGTTGCTGTTCACCAACGTAACAGCTGCCTGGGTGAAGCGGAAAAATGCGGTGAACCTAAAAAGCGTAGGTAACCTGAGTGCCGAAATTCAGGAAAGCCTCGATAACTTCAAGGTCGTGGTGGCCTTCAACCGGCGCGATTACTTTCGCCAACGCTTCGACGAAGCCAACCAGCAAAATTACCAGACAGCCATTGGCGCCGGACTGGCCAATAACGTTTTTATGCCCGTGTACGGCATGGCCGCCAATATGGGTCAGCTGATTGTGCTGACCTTTGGCATTTACCTTATTTCGACCGGGAATTTTACGGTGGGGCTGTTAATCAGTTTTTTCTCCTACGTAACGAACGTGTATAACCCGCTCCGGCAACTGGCTGCCTTATGGGCCAATTTCCAGGTTGCCTTGGCGGGCTGGGACCGGATTTCGCACCTGCTGGCCATGCAGACAAACCTAAAAACTATCGGCAATCCGCCAACGCTTCCAACCGATTCACTGCTGTCTTTTCAACACGTATCGTTCAGTTACCCCAATGGGCAGGAGGTGCTGCACAACATTAGCTTTGCCCTGGAACGGGGTAAAACCTACGCGCTTGTTGGCCCGACGGGGGCGGAAAAACGACAACGGCTTCGCTGATGGCCCGCTTGTACGACCCCACCGCCGGAACCGTTATACTCGCCGGAAAAGATATTCGTACGTACAGTGCTGAGGAGCGCACCCGTAAAATAGGGTTTATTTTGCAGGAGCCTTTTTTGTTTACCGGCACCGTTCGGGAAAACATCCTGTATGGGAATGAGGCCTACCAGAATCAGTCAAAGGAACAACTGGCCGAAGCCATCCGGCGGGCTAATCTGGACGGACTACTGGAAAGGTTTGATGATGGTCTGGATACGAAAGTACAGGCCAGCGGGGATGCGATTAGCCTGGGGCAGAAACAGCTCATTGCTTTTATGCGGGCTGTACTCCGCAATCCTGAACTGCTCATTCTGGACGAAGCCACTGCCAATATAGACACCGTAACGGAGCAGCTGCTGGACGAAATCCTGCAAAACCTGCCCGAAACTACTACGCGAATCATCATTGCCCACCGGCTGAACACCATCGAAACAGCCGACGAGATATTTTTTATCAACGCCGGTGAAGTTACCCGCGCCGGTTCACTCAGTGACGCAGTAGACAGGCTGCTACACAACAAGCGAAGTAGCTAGGTTATAGTACAAAATTTCACCCCACCGCAATCCTTTCTAATCAGGGATTGCGGTGGGGTGAGCAAACAAGGAATAAAGTCAGTGGCCTTACCGACTACTATAGACGGGCCATTCCATCAGGCGGCTACTTCGACACGCTCAGAAGCCCGAGCCTCCATCGCTTTCTTTTCCAGCGCAATAGCTACCGGGCTGCCAAATGCATAGAAGAATTTTTTGCGGAATCCTTTCGCCTGCCTCACATCGGCAATCATTTCCTTTACTTCATGAAAGTTGATGAAGAACGGGTCGGCTTTATTGCCAGTCAAATTGGTCGTCACGCCGTAAATAACCTGCTCTTCTTCGGGTTGATAAGTGCCGAAAATCCGGTCCCAGAAAATGAAGGTAGCACCGAAGTTTTTATCGATGTATTTCTCCTGCGACCCGTGGTGTACCCGGTGGTTGGAGGGCGTTGCAAAAATATACTCAACCCAGGCGGGCATTCGGCGGATGTATTCGGTATGTACCCAAAACTGGAACAACACCGCTAATTGATTGGTAACGAAGAAAACGATTGGGTGGAAACCGATTAGCGCTACCGGGATAAAGAAGATGATTTTTATGTGCTGAATCCAGCTCAGCCGGTACGAAACCGTCAGGTTGTAACGCTCGCCGGTATGATGCACAACGTGGGTAGCCCACCAGAACCGCTGACTGTGCGATACGCGGTGTGCCAGGTAACTGAAGAAATCAAGAATGACGTAGCACGGAAGGAGCGTCCACCAGTTCAATTCCATGCGCCACGGAAGCAGGTTGTAGAGCCAGATGAAAAAATAAAGCAGCCCGATTTTGATTACCGCCGTAACGGCCAGGTTTCCCACACCTACCAGAATAGAGCCAATCGTTTCTTTCTTCTCATAGAACTCATGATCCTGGTAGTATGTAACCGCCATCTCCAGCACGGTGAAGAAGAGCATAAAAGGTACGGCCCACAAAATGATGTTAGGTATGCTGTGCCCGATAGAGTCAATGTCTGCCATTGAAATCTTGTCGGCACCGAATAAGGAAAAAGGCATACGGGTAGTTAGTTATTGGTAACAGGTTATACCCTACCAACTCTATTAACAAATTTCAGTTCATTTGTGCCGTCTTTTTATTGAAATAGTACTATTCTAGCGTGAAAAAGTTACTATCAGGGTTAGTTATTATTTTTTGACCGCGTACGTGGCCTGTAGGTAAAGCCAGTTGGGAAATCAGGGCGAAGCATTACTTTTGACCAACTAATCTGGATAGATATGACCCGAAATTTCCCGGCTACAGCGGCTTTGTTCCTGCTGCTTTTTCTGACTAACTGTAAAAACCGTCAACAGACGACGGGGCAGGGGGCTGACTCAACGGCTGTTGCTACCGAAGCCGAACCGGTATCGCCGGATGATATTGTCATTACGGAACGCCTGGCTAAGCTGGGCCTGACGGCTACCAGCGACTGGCGGGGTGTTAACATTGGGGATGCCTTCGCACAGGTGGGGGCCGTTGAAAAGGGCGAACCGTTTGAGCGCGATACTGAACACAGTGGCTACACCATTGAGTTGGAAAAGCTCGAAACAGCCGATGTACTCTATTACCAGACCGCTAAAAAAGTGTCGGCTATCGACATTGACCTGTTTCTTAACAGCCGTCAGTCTGTCAGTGATTATCAAAAAGACCTGAATCCCTACTTCACCGCCCGATACGGCCCACCGAAGTCCGGCGGTGGCGGCACCATCTGGACCAGTAGGAAAGGGGAAACTGTTACCCTGAGCGATGTATCGAAAGGCAAGGATTACGGTCTGAAAATCAGGATTGCGGCAGCTGACAGGGCTACAACCGCTTCGGTAAAGTAAGTGGCGCAGTAAAGCCGATGTTACTTATAATAGCCCCAAACCTCCCGACTGCCGATTACGGGTTTAGCGACAACAATAGGAACAACAAACTCCTCCAGAAGCGTACGGCCATTCAGGTAACTGTCTGCCAACTGATTGATGGGCCAGTGCGTCTCTGATCTCTCTTCGGAATTTTTGTAGGTGAACGCAACGGGTAGCGCATAGGTGCCGGCCAGACCCGGACCCAAACGGGGGATTTTTTCCAGGGCCTGTCTGACCTCCCCGGCAAAGCCGAATCCGGCATTTTCGGGGCTGAGGATAGTAATGTTTTTTACATCGCCCAGTTCAGTTACCTCAAAACCGGCGTACACCCGGCTGTAAACGGCCTGGCTCCAGGCAGCACTGGGATAGATGATTTTGTTATGAAGCTCCTGATTGAACACCCCATCGTTGCGCAACGGATGTCTGTTGGCCTGACTGCCAATGGATACGCTGTCGTAATAGGTGAGAACCTGTATCACATCATTCAGCGTAAGGTCTTTATCGGGAATTTGCCGGGCCATTTCGTCTGCCTGGTCGTAGAACGCAGCCAACAGCGACTTTTTTGTCAGGGTAATAAACTCGGGCCTGGCGTTTCCTTTCTGAATGAAGTAATTCCGGTAAATCTGATACGCTCCACTAACCGTTTCCCGCTTCTCGTAGCCATTCCCGCCCGACTGAACGGGTACCAGTTTCTTGCCTGAGCTTACTAACAACGCAGTAGGTCCGCTGTAAAGTTTACTGAAGTAGATGAAGTTGGCGATACCTGGCAAGTTTGCTGCCTGCCGGGTATAGTCAATACCATTGATTGTGAATTGCGCAGGTGTTATTGTTCGCGTTACCGAGTCGCCCGCGAGTTTGCAGAGTACTTCATTGGCAAACAGGTTGTAGGCCAGCTGACAATTAATTTCTTCCCCTTTAGTGTCCAGACGAAAACTACCGGCCTGCCAAATGGGAAAGGTAGAAAACTGAGTGCCCTGGTAAGTTACCTGATTATACGTGGCTGCCAAAGAGGACTGCGGCCGTACGGCTGAAGAATACACATCGCAGGTGGTATACACCTGTCCATTTTTCTCCTGAAAAATGATGCACTGCCCCTGTAGTTTAGTGATACACGCAATTCCTACAATCAGAAATAACCAGGTTTTCATACAGGAGTAAATTACATAGGCTGGATGGAGTCAGTAAGTTCAGAATTTAGACTAACTATGGCAATAAATTCATAGAAAATAACATGAAAACGTTTTTGATTTCAGTTGAACCACCCCTGTTACGCTGAAACGACAAAAAAATGCGTTCATTTATGAATCTCGAACCACCAGACTCTGGACTTTGCCACTCAGTTGAATGACCATGTCAACCCTTTTAACCGGGCGGTGAAGGAAACGACGCAGAAAACAACCACGCAACTGATTATCGGTCGGATGTTGCCGGAAGCAAAACCTTGCTGAAGCACAGCGCCTGGGGAATATCGGAAATTACCTGTACCCCTGGCTTCAACGAGGGCCCCCATTTTAATAACTTCTTCAAAAAGCATATACATCTCAGTCCGCTGAAATTCAGAAAAGGATGAGTTGCGTAACTTTACGCCCATCGACTGCTCACTTAAACAGGAGAAAGGTATGAGTCTGACAAAAGTCTTTCCGACTGAGAAATTCAGGAATCTGTCCAAGTTCAGGCACGGTCTGTGTGTTCTGCTTGCCATAGGAATGCTGACCATGTGTGCTGTCGGTAACGCATCAGCCCAGGAGAAAAAACAGATAGTCCGGCTGGCTAAACTCGTTATTGACCCGGCCCAACTGGAGCCCTACAAAGCCGCACTGAAAGAAGGTGCCGAAACGGCGGTGCGCGTGGAGCCGGGCGTACTGACCCTGTATGCCGTATCTGAGAAAAATAACCCTACCCACTTCACCATCCTGGAAATCTACGCCGATTCGGCTGCGTACCGGGCGCACCTGCAAACCCCTCATTTCCTGAAATACAAGAATGGCACGAAGGACATGGTCAAGTCGCTGGAACTGGTAGAGACCGATCCGCTGGTGCCGGGAATGAAGATAAAGTGATATTGGTACTGCGTCACTTACCCTTGTAGGGATGCTTGCGGAAGAACTCGTCAGCGCTGATGCCCAGGAAGGGTAGCGAGGGGTGCTGTCCGCCCAGGGTTTGCGCTACTATCCGGTCGGCAATGTCCAGCCCGTTGGTGGAATTAGTAAAGTAGATTACCGCATCCTGTCGGGCTTGATTCGCCAGTACGAAGCACTTAAAGGAACCGTTATCGCCCCAATGCCAGAACCAGGTAGCGTCCGGCATCCGCTCCAGTCCGATGCCCAGTCCCCAGTACAGATTCGTGGATAACGTATCGCCCGAAAAGCGGGTTGGGAGTTTGCTGGTTGGCGTCAGTAGCTGATTGATAGTGGCAGGCTTGAGGCCGGTAGGCGTAAAGATGGCTCGAATAAAGCGGGCGTAATCCTCAGCGGTAGTATGCAGGGAGTAGGCCATGTTTGCCTGCCCCGGCTGGTATTTCTGCTCCGGCTCTCCGGCTTCGTTGTGCGGCATGGCTACGTGGGTGTTGAAATCGGGTTTCCAGACGAAGCTGCTATTCATCATGCCCAGCGGCTTCAGCACGCGCGATTCCATAACCGCGTTGATCGGTTGGCCGGTAATTTTCTCAACCACCTTTTGCAGATACACATAGCCTTCGCCCGAGTAGCCGAAGCGTTCGCCGGGCGTAAAAGCCATGGCAAGCTGGGGTAGTTTCCGGTCTTTGCGCCAGTTGGGAAAACCGGACTGGTGACTCAGCACCATCCGGGCCGTAATTTTCTGGTATCGTGCGTCGGCGGCCGCATCCGGATAGGGCAGGTATGCATACAGGGGTTTGTCCAGGTCCAGCAAACCCTGTTCCACCAGTTGCAGCACCGCATACGCAAATACGGGTTTGCTGAGCGAGGCCGCTTCAAAAACAGTAGTGGGCATTACGCGCTGGGTTGAGTCCGCGTTGGTCAGGCCATAGCCCCGGCTGTACACAACCGTATTGTTGCGCAAAAGGACGATGGACAGCCCCGGCACCTGGGCACTATCCATGAGTTGGGTCATGAACCGGTCAAACTGAGCAGGCTGGCGTTCCGGCTGAATGGGCTGCGCCATACCATACACCGGTAGCAGGCCAATCAGCAGGGCCAGTAGTTGATTGGGGGTGATAAGGCAGGTAGGGTGCGTGTGCATAAAAGAAGGGGTAAGGTTTTGGTGGGGTAAAGAGCCGATGCGGGGCAGTTGGGCTTGCTGGGGTATGCTAGAATGAATACGCTACCTGCGTAAGCAAACTCAGTTCAACGGTTGGATCGTCTATACTGGCTCCGCCCAACTGCCCAAAAGTGTAGGTCCAGACCGGTTGAGCCAGCAGTGTGTACCGATTCATCAGTTTGTACTGTATGCCTGCCCCCAGCATCCCCAGGAAAACGGGGCGCGGTGCTGTTTTTAACCGCAGGTTCTGCGTTGGCTCCGCTCCCCGCGTCACTACCACCCGTCCTGTTAACGGTAAATCGACCATGAAACCCAGCGAAAAATAAGGGGACAGGCGTTTGCTGGATAAGGCATAGTTCAACAGAATCGGAAAGCGAATAACCCGGTTGCGGAGCGTTACGGTGCCCTCACCTGCCGAGGGCTGCCGAGCCTGCTGAGAGGCTATCGACTGATACCAGATACCCGACGAAACGGACCATCCGGGCGTGTATTCGTACCGGACGGATAAACCCGCCGAATAGCCCGTTGCCCAGCGGGGTCCATTTACGTACACCGGTTCTACGACTTGTCCATCGCTTTCGGGATAAAAAAAGCGGTATCGGTAAACGGTGCGGGCGAACGTTGGTGAACCGGTTGCCGATACGGATAGAGTCGGTTGCGCCCATGAAAAGGTACTGGTAAACAAAACGAGCGTAACGAGAAAAGCCAGCTTCCTGATCATAACGAAATGAGTCGTTCGGGACGGCAAGATACGCGTTCAACCAAATCCGACGGTTAACTTCGACCCAAATTACCGGTTATACTTGTCTGTCTTATGCTCTTTCTTGGTCTTAGCATCGTGCTGTCGGTGCTGTTACTGTTGAATTTTCGCTTATTTCCCCGCTACGAAGTCAATACGTTTCAGGCCATTGTGTTCAACTACCCGGTTTGTTTTCTAACGGGTTTGCTGTTGTTACCCGCTGGTCAGTCATTTAGTATTGATCTCTCTCAAACCTGGACCTGGCTGGCCCTTGGACTTGGGGTAGGTTTTATCCTGACGTTCATGCTGTCGGGGGCGTCTACACAGCGCATGGGCATCACGGTTACGTCACTGGCCAATAACCTCTCGCTGGTGATTCCGGTCTGCTTCAGTCTGTTCGTTTTTCAGGCGGGCAGTGCCGCTGCCGGCTTTGATGCGCTGAACTACCTGGGGCTGGGGCTGGCTATCGTCGCCGTGGTCCTGAGTACCTACAAAACGGAGCCGACTACAAGAGATACAGTCCAGACCCCCACTCGCCGACTGGGGCTGGCTGTGCTGTTACCCGTTGGCGTGTTCCTGTTGTATGGGGCCACCAACACCATGATCAACTACATGAATCTGCACTATATTCCTGCCGATAAAACGATTCAGGTCACGCTGACGATGGTGTTGGGAGCTGTTATAGCCGGGATACTAATGCTGGGAATCCGAATGATGCAGGGGAAGGAACAGTTTGACAGGAAGAGTTTGGCAGGGGCCGTTACGCTGGGGGTGCCTAACTTCCTGAGCTTTTATACCCTGCTGCTGGCGTTGACAGCCTTTGCCGGGAACGGGGCCTTCGTGTATCCCCTTTACAACATTGGTGTTATTCTGCTGGCGGCCCTGCTGGCCGCTTTGTTTTTTCGGGAGCACCTCTCCAGTGCCAATAAAATTGGGCTGGCCCTGGCCGTTGTGGCCATTGGCCTGATTTCGTGGCAGGAGCTGGCGAAGCTGATTCAGTAAACAACCGTATCGGCCTCCTTTTGGCGGTATCCTTACATTCTCCAGAACTCCTTTTCCATGCAATTAGTAGTCATCGTTATGTTGCTGTTGAGTGGACTAACGCTGTCATTCCATCAGCGTCAACCCGTACGGCCACCGGCGGCTCAGCCTAATATTCTCTGGATTACCTGCGAGGATATGTCCTATCACCTGAGCTGCTTTGGTGATAAACAAGTAAAAACACCCAACCTCGACCAGCTGGCCGCTGAGGGTGTTCGGTATTCGCACGTGTACTCCACGGCGGGGGTATGCGCACCCAGCCGGTCGTCCATCATTACGGGTATGTACCAGAATTCCATCGGTACGATGCACATGCGTACCCTCCAGGGCGACCCGTATCCGCATAAGTCGTCGCCCACAAAGTCGTACTCCGCTGTGCTGCCGGAGCTGGTGCGCTGTTTCCCGGAGTTTTTGCGGAAGGCGGGGTACTATTGTACCAACAACAGCAAGGAAGACTACCAGTTTGTGCCGCCCGTAACGGTATGGGACGAGAGCAACCCGGAGGCACACTGGCGGCAAAGGCCCCAGGCCAATAGTCCTTTCTTCTCCATTTTTAACCTGATGATCACGCATGAGTCGCAGGTGTGGATGCGGGAAAAAGAGCCGCTGCTGGTGAAACCGGAGGATGTAACCGTTCCCGTTTACTATCCGGATACCAAAACCGTCCGGCACGATATTGCCCGTAACCTGTCCAACGTAATGCGGATGGACTCCATCGTGGGTACGATTATCAGGCAGTTGAAAGACGATGACCTGTACGACAATACCATCATTTTTTTCTACTCCGACCATGGCGACGGACTACCATTTGTGAAGCGGGAAGTATATGACCGGGGCCTGCGGGTGCCGATGATTGTGCGGATTCCGGAGCAATTCAGGGTTAAGGGTAGTCGACTCGCCGGAAATGTGGAAGATCGGCTCGTTAGCTTTGTGGACCTGGCCCCAACGGTGCTCTCGCTGGCTGGCGTGCCGGTACCGGCCTACATACAGGGTCAGGCATTTCTGGGTGAGCAGGAAGCGCCATCGGCCCGGAAGTATATCTTTGCAGGTCGCGACCGGATGGATACCGAGCTGGACCGGGTGCGTACCGTGGGCGATGGCCGCTACAAATACTACCGGAATTTCATGCCCGAAAAACCGTATTACCAGAATATTGGCTACCGGCTCAGCATTCCCATGATGACCGAACTGCTGCAACTTCGGGATGCTGGTAAGCTGAACGCTACGCAGATGCGGTGGTTCCGGCAAACCAAACCCGCCGAAGAGCTTTGCGATACCCGGATCGACCCCAACGAGTTCATGAACCTGGTGAATACGCCCGGCTACAAGACCAAACTACAGGAGCTACGAAGCCAGATGGACGCCTGGCTGAAACGCGTGGGGGACAGGGCTGCTATACCCGAAGCCGAGATGGTGAAACAGATGTGGAACGGCGGCATTGAGCCACCCGAAACGGCTAAGCCTGAATTGCTCGTTTCCGGTAAAATAGTGGCCATACGTTGCGCCACGCCGGGGGCATCCATCGGCTATCAGCTAACGCATGGCGGCAGCCCGGTGAAGGGCTGGCGAGTGTACAGTGGCGAAAAATTAACGCTCCAGCCCGGCGAGTCGCTGCGGGTTGTTGCCCACCGCATTGGGTATATGCCGAGTGAAGAAGTTACCTTCAGTGAGTAACGTCGGTAACGAAAATTAGTTGGTGACAACCGGAACAGCCGGGCATAAAGAAGTATAGGCCGCTACAACACTGCTTATTTAGGGGTAAAATCGTCGCGCACTCTTAACCGAAATCATGAAACGTAAACGCCTTTATTCATTATCTATATCGTTGCTGGGGCTGGCGGCCCTGATTGCCTGCTGGCTGGTGGTACCGGGCTATACGGTCAAAAAAGCCGAAGCCCCTCCGCCATCCCGCCCCAATATTGTCTTCATTATTTCGGACGATCACACCTCCCAGGCCATCAGCTCCTATGGCAGCAAGCTAGCCAAAACGCCCAACATTGACCGGATTGCGAAGGAAGGGGCTATCCTGTACAATAACGTAGTCGCCAATTCCATCTGCGGCCCCAGCCGGGCCACCCTGCTGACGGGACAGTTCTCCCACCGGAATGGCTACAAATTAAACGAGAAAGTATTTGACATCAACCAGCCGGTATTCACCGAAGAGTTGCAGAAGAACGGCTATCAAACGGCCTGGATTGGAAAAATGCACCTGGGTAGCCTACCCCACGGCTTCGATTACCTGAATATACTACCGGGACACGGCCATTATTACAACTCCGATTTTGTCGACTCCAATAACAAGACGACCCGCCACATGGGCTACGTCACCGATGTTGTCACGAGTCTATCGACCGACTGGCTGGCGCACCGGGACACGGCAAAGCCCTTCTTTCTAGTCGTTGGTCATAAGGCAACGCACCGCGAGTGGCTCCCTGCCGCCGAAGATTTAGGGGCTTACGATAATGTGACGTTTCCGCTGCCCCCCAACTTTTATGATAACTACAAAGGACGCCTTGCCGCCCAGAAGCAGGATATGAGCATCGACAAAACCATGCGCCTGCCGGAGGACCTGAAAGTACACGTAGACTACGAGAAAAATGGTACGTACAATCGATTCACCCCCGAGCAGAAGAAGCCGTTTTACGACTACTACGAAACCAAGATCAGTAAAGAATTTGATGAAAAGAAGCTCAGCGGCAAGGCGTTAGTTGAATGGAAGTATCAGCGGTACATGAAAGACTATCTGTCGGTGGCCAATTCCCTGGACCGCAACATCGGCAAGTTGCTGGATTACCTGGATAAAAGCGGGTTGTCAAAAAATACCGTTGTCATCTACACCTCGGATCAGGGCTTTTACCTTGGCGAACACGGTTGGTTCGACAAGCGGTGGATTTACGAAGAGTCATTGAAAACGCCGTTCGTCATTCGCTATCCGGGCGTAATCAAACCCGGCAGTCGGGTGAACCAGGTGGTATCCAATGTCGACTGGGCTCCCACGCTGCTCAACCTGACTGGCACCACCATTCCCGCTTATATACAGGGAGAATCATTCCTGCCGGTGTTGAAAGGCGAAAAGAAAAACTGGCGCGATCAGGCGTATTATCATTATTATGAATACCCGCAGCCGCACCACGTATCGCCCCATTTTGGCCTGCGTACCAACCAGTACACCATAGCCCGTTTTTACGGCCCCGACAACTTCTGGGAGTTGTACGACATCAAAAAAGACCCGCAGAACATGCATAACCTGTACGGTCAGAAAGGCTACGAAACAATCACGGCCGACCTGAAAACGAAACTGGTACAGCAGATCAAAAAATACGAAGATGATGAAGCCCTAAAAATTCTGGAGAGCAACTAATGTAGTTGATCGGTATGGTCACTGCCTGATTTATCGTTTCTTAACTACGTAAGGACCGGTTGCCGGATACGTAATCTGACACCCGTGAGCCTTGTTTAGACCAATCAATTTCGGTACTTTCGTTTAAAAGCGGGTTAGAAATGAACCACCGATATGTCTGTTGCTGAAATAATCCATAAGGCAAAGCAATTAGAAGCAAAGAGCTTTGAAAAACTATACCAGACGCTGACAGCCCTTCGTGTTCAGCGGTATGGGCTTCCCGTGCTCGATGCAGCGGAATCTGCTTTGTTAGAGCGAATCAATCATGAATATGATGCTCAAAAATGGGAGCGACTACAATACCTCGATTGGAAAACAGAGTTTAGCGCGTTGAGTGAGGAAGAAGAGACAGAAGCGCTCCGGCTGGCGGAAGATTATGAGTCATTCAGCGTTGAACGGATAAAAGCCTTGTCGCAACTGGCCGTACTCCGTCAGGTTCCGTTGGATGAACTAATGAAACAGCTCGGCATCAATCTTGACGATGCCTAGATTCACTATTTCTCCTGCCGTACGGGAAGCAGTTATGTCGAGGGCTTCAAAATGCTGTGAATACTGCAAAAGTCAGGATAAATACTCTCCTACGGCTTTCACGATTGACCACGTTCAGCCACAGAGTTTGAATGGAACATCGGATGCCGATAATCTTGCCTATGCCTGCTTTCTCTGCAACCGGTTAAAATCAAATAAATCAAACGTTTTCGATCCAATCACTGAAAAATGGTTTCCGTTATTCTCGCCCCGTCAGGATACCTGGAATGAGCATTTTGCATGGAGTGAGGATGCTACGCAGATTATTGGTCTCACTGCCATTGGGCGTTGTACGGTGAAGGAACTCCGGCTTAACCGGGAAAAGTTGGTTGAATATCGACAGTGTATTATTTCGTTTGGGATGCATCCACCAGACAGTTGACGCAAGCAATGAAATGTAAGGTTGAAAAATTATTCAGCATGGCTATCTATACCAACACCGTAGCGGTAGCCGGCCTGTTAGCCATACTCTTGTCTGGCTGCCAGTCTACCAGTCAATCATCCGACGCGCAAACATCCATGGCCGTCGCTGACCCGGTTCGGGAAACCACAGCCTCCGGGGCCGATACCACCGGCATGGTCTGGATACCGGGTGGTCCGTTCTTGATGGGGGCCGACGAGTTTCCTGACTCAAGACCGGTCCATTCGGTTTCGGTAACAGGTTTCTGGATGGACGAACATGAAGTGACCAACGCGGAGTTTGCCCGGTTTGTAGCTGCCACCGGCTATAAAACCGTGGCGGAACAAGCCCCGAATCCGGCTGATTTTCCGGGCGTTCCGGTGGAGCAACTGGTGCCGGGGTCAGCGGTTTTTGCGCCTACAGCCCAGCAGGTATCGCTCGACAATCCGCTGCAATGGTGGGCCTACGTGAAGGGGGCCGACTGGCAGCATCCCAATGGCCCGGAGAGTACGACGAAAGGGCACGAAAACGAACCTGTGGTTCACGTTAGTTTCACCGATGCTGCGGCTTACGCCAACTGGGCGGGGAAACGACTGCCTACCGAAGCGGAATGGGAGTTTGCGGCCCGGGGCGGTAAAGAAAATCAAACCTACTATTGGGGTAACGAGCTGAAGCCCGGTGGTAAATGGATTGCCAACATCTACCAGGGGCACTTTCCGGATAAGAATACTACCGAAGACGGGTTTACGGGTGTCGCTCCCGTTCAGTCATTCGCGCCAAATCCGTACGGCCTGTACGATATGGATGGGAATGTGTGGGAGTGGTGCCAGGATTTTTACCGCCCGGACTACTACACAAAACTGGTTATAAACGACCCACAAGGACCTGCCGACAGCTACGACCCGGATGAGCCGGGTGCCGTGAAACGGGTGCAGCGGGGCGGCTCGTTTCTGTGCAGTGACGACTATTGTATTCGTTACAAAGCCGGGAGCCGGGGCAAAGGAGAAATAAACAGTGGCAGCAATAACCTGGGCTTTCGCTGCGTGCGCGATAAGTAGGGAACGGGCGGGGTCGGGGTTTGTCTGGGGTGTTGGCCCAAATTTTCACTAAAATTTCGTACCTTTGCGGCTTAATCTGAACAGCAAATCACACAATGGTATCGGTACAAAACGTCTCCCTCCGCTATGGAAAGCGGGTGCTTTTTGATGATGTCACCATAAAATTCACCTCCGGTAACTGCTACGGTGTTATTGGAGCTAATGGAGCGGGCAAATCAACTTTTTTGAAAATATTATCGGGCGAAATTGAAGCCCAAACCGGTTCGGTAAGTATGACTCCCGGCGAACGGATGTCGGTCCTGAACCAGAATCAGTCGGCCTTCGATGAGTTTCCGGTGCTGCAAACGGTGATTATGGGCAACAAACGCCTGTACGACATCTCGCAGGAGAAAGATATACTCTACGCCAAAGAAGATTTTATGGATGCCGATGGCGAGAAAGCCGCCGAACTCGAAACCGAATTTGCCGAGATGAACGGCTGGGATGCCGAATCGGACGCGGCCAGTCTGCTATCCGGACTAGGCATCAAAGAAGATCTGCACTACTCGCTGATGGGCGACCTCAATGGCTCCGAGAAGGTGCGGGTACTGCTAGCTCAGGCACTTTTCGGTAACCCCGACGTGCTGCTGCTCGACGAGCCGACCAACAACCTCGATGTGGAGTCGGTGGGCTGGCTCGAAAACTTCCTGGCTAACTTCAACAACACCGTTATCGTGGTCTCCCACGACCGCCACTTCCTGGACCAGGTCTGTACGCAGATTGTAGACGTTGACTTCAGCAAAGTCAAACTCTTCGCCGGTAATTACTCGTTCTGGTATGAATCGAGCCAACTGGCGCTGAAACAACGGCAGGATCAGAACAAGAAAACGGAAGACAAACGCAAAGAACTGGAGGAATTCATTCGTCGTTTCTCGGCCAACGCGTCCAAGTCGAAACAGGCAACAAGCCGGGGTAAACTACTCGAAAAACTGACGCTGGAGGATATTCAGCCGTCGTCACGGAAATACCCTTACGTCAATTTCAAACCCGAACGGGAACCCGGCGACCAGATTCTAACCGTCGAAAACCTGACTTACACGGCGGAGGATGGTACAAAACTGTTTGAAAACCTGTCGTTTACGGTCAATAAACACGATAAGATTTTCCTTTTTAGCCGAGATGGGCTGGCTGTTTCGGCATTGCTGGATATTCTGGCGGGCGAACGCAAAGCGGATTCCGGTACATTCAAATGGGGCATTACCATCACCGCGGCGTACTTTCCAACGGATTCAGAGAAAGAGAAATACTTTGAGACGGACCTGAACCTGGTGGACTGGCTCCGGCAGTATTCGGTAGAGAAAGACGAGAGCTTTATCCGGGGCTTCCTGGGTCGGATGCTCTTCTCGGGCGAAGAATCACTGAAGAAAGCAACAGTATTGAGCGGTGGCGAAAAGGTGCGGTGTATGTTATCGAAAATGATGCTGTCGGGGGCCAATACCCTGATGCTCGATGAACCGACTAACCACCTCGACCTGGAAAGTATCGAGTCGCTGAATAACGGTATGATCGATTTCAAAGGTCCGATTCTGTTCACCAGTCATGACCACCAGTTTGTGCAGACAGTGGCCAACCGCATTATCGAAATTACCCCGGCGGGTATTCTGGACAAGCTAATGACCTACGACGAATACCTCACCGACGACCGCGTAAAAGCACAGCGTGAGGAATTATACGAAGCCGTAGCGTAAGCAATGGAAAAAGGAATAAAAAAGCCGCGTCAGTTAATTCCTGACGCGGCTTTTTTGTATTTACCTTGCCTCTCCCGGACATAATGCGCAGCGATAAGTTCGGGCGTGGATAGGCCTGACAACGAGATATGAGCTTACGGATGAGCGGAGAGATAGTCAGGTGAAATCGACCCGGTAATATCCCCGAAGACTGATGGATCTTGTTGGAACTAGCTCAGTTCCATTTCCCAGTGCCTCACTGCGGAACGCCTAGTAATAGCAACACGGCATCAGTTGACAACGCTTCGAAGTCGACTTCACCATTATGTACGTTCGTCAGGCTTAGGCCATCCCACTGGTGCAGCAGCCGATTCTGCACCTCAAAAGCACCGCTCAGCACAAACACGAATACACCGTTTTCGAGCTGTCGGAGATGGTAATTATCCTCCGCCCGACCAGCGTACCGACCAATGAACCCCTGGCCTTGGGAATCAGCATCGTTGAGTGGAAAGAGGGACAGGAGTTTGTTGTCAACGGTTAAGTCAACAGGCATCTGGGTAATAGTGGGCGTAAAGGCGGGTGAGGAATTCGTGAGCCATATTTCCAGATAATTAATGGATTCTGTTTCGTAGGGATTGTTGATGGTGTAGTCCATGCCGCTGCTCAACGAAAAAAGCTGCGCCTGTCCGGTTTCCAGGAAGCCATTGCCTATCGTGCTTTTGTACTCCAGTCCTCCCAAAAGCGGTAGAATGAGTACATCCGTAGGCTGTTCCACCCGCATTGTTACCCCACGCCCGGCTGTGAGGGAATTATCATTCAGCACCCGCAACGTGCCGAAGGGTTCGCGGGCTTCGGCGGTGTACAGCCCAAAATTGAATACATGGTAACTGCGAAAGAAGTCAGTTTGCGAACACCCGCGTTGATCGGAAAGGTAGAGTTGGGCCTGCGTTAATGTATCCATTTTTGCTTTTGGTTTAGGGTGGAACCGCTCTGGATTAGCGATCACTCGAGTTCTGGTGTGCCTGTTTCCGGCGAAGCATACTGTTTACGAAAATAAAACCGGGGAATCAGGACAAAATAGTCAAGGTAAAAAAACAGGATTACCAGTGCGTAGGAAAGCATATTCTGCTGTTCGTGCGGATTGCACGGCAACTCGGCCAGTTTGCTCAGGCCATCGTTGGCGGAGAGGTAAGGCAGGGCAGGAACAGGATACAGCCCAGGCCATGAATAGCCAGGATGGCGAGCCATTTGTTCATACCCATAAATTGCGGTACAACAGGTAATTTTGATTAGATACTATTCAGAATTGGAACGAACAGGCCGAATGTACCGATATATGAACCGGTTAGCCGGTAACAGGCCGTTGTTTCACTTATTGATAATGCAGGCAGGAACTGTGCTTTTTAGGTACTAATTGATTAATTAATATGAATTTACCATTAAATAATGTGCGTTGACCGTTCGCTCAGTTTAACGAATAATCGACATTGGGCACACCTTATTTTCGTACTAGCCGGGGCATTCCGCTCACGGCTATAAACCCGTTAACACATCATTGCCCAATGAAAAAGCAAACCAAAACTACGGCGCCAACGGATGAATCGTCGAGCGCACAGAGCCAGAGTGTTCTGATTGAGATGCGGGTACCTCAGGCCGAATCTATGCTGGGAGCCGCTGTGCGGGCCGGTACACTTGCCTCTACGATGGGCTTCGTTATCGACTCCGACTTTAGTCCGGTGCCCGTAAGGCCGTCAAACACGCAACGGATGGAAATGCTGGCCGCCGGCGAAGATAACGAACACATCGTGGTGAAATCATCCCTGACGGATGCCCAGCGCAAGGAAGCAATGGCTAATCCGAATGTGGTTGAGATCTGGTCAGACCCGATCATTGAACCCATTGCCTGCCCCATACCCCCCTGCGATTGCTCGCCGACCACACCAAAAGGCATCATTACCGATGTGGCCAATTACTTAGGCGTCAATCAGATATGGAGTGCCGGTAGGCGGGGGGAAGGGATTGTAGTAGGCGTTGTAGATGGGGGGATTACCGCCACCGGCCGACCATTAGCAGCGGGTGAAACCCCAACCCGTACCATCAATAACGTGATTGGGGGCTGGCCCACGGCTAACTGGGGCACGCGGGGGGCATCGTGGAGTTATCATGGCAATATGTGTTCGACCGATGTGCTGGGTATGGCGCCCAACTGCCGCATTTACGACCTGCGCATTGCCGATGCCTCCTCTACGGTAGGCGTTGTTTCCAACGCACTTCAGGCGTTTCAATGGGCCATCAACCAGCACCGGCTCAATGGCACACCGCACATACTGACCAATAGCTGGGGCATTTTTAACACGGCTTCCGCACCCGATTACGCCAGCAATCCCAACCACCCATTCACCCGTAAAGTGGTCGAGGCAATCGACGAGGGTATTATCGTACTGTTCGCGGCTGGTAACTGCGGGGATACCTGCCCCGACGGGCGTTGCGCCACCAGTGGCCCTGGTAATAGCATTTGGGGTGCCAATGGCCACCCGCGGGTGATGACGGTAGGAGCTGTCAACAAAAACGAGCAGTTTGTAGGGTACAGTAGCCAGGGCCCCGCTTCCCTCGACCCGCACAAACCCGATTTTTGCAGTATTACCCACTTCACGGGCTACTTCACGTCCGACAGTGGTACATCGGCTGCCACGCCAATTGCGGCTGGTGTGTGCGCCCTGCTCAAGCAGGCTAAGCCGTCGGCAACACACAACAGCATCAAAGCAGCCCTGATTGCTACGGCCAAAGACATTGGCCCGGCTGGCTGGGATCAGCATTCGGGAGCGGGTATCATCGGGGCCAAACGGGCTTACGACCGGCTCACGAAATTGCTTATCAAAGAGGCTAAAATCGAGAAGATCGAAAAAAAGGAAATTAAAGAAATTAAACTTGAAAAGAACGAGATTAAAGAAACAAAAAACGAGAAACTCGAATTGTTCGAGAACAAACGACTGAAAGACCTGCGCGACGTAATAAAGCGCGTTCCGGAAGGTCCGATTCCTCTACCAGACCCGTTTCGTGACCCCATTCGCAACCCAGTTATACCGGGTCAGTCGATGGAATCATCCGGAGCAGAGAGTGGTGATCTGGCCAGCCGGGTTGCTCAACTCGAAGCGTACGTACAAACGCTGGATACCTTTATCAGCACCGACATGCGCCCTGATCTAAGCCAGGGAGCGCTGTCTAACGAAGACGATTTACAGTCCGGGCAGAGCGTAGCCGACCAACTCACCAAAGAAGCCAACGATGCCATGATGAACAAAATGAATCACGACAACGCAGCCCGATAAACAGACGGTTTATGGTTTTCAGCTGCGCAGAGCGGTCAGGAGAAATGCCCCCCCCGTTTGCTGAACTTCACTGAAAACCATAAACCGTAAACTGAAAACGCTTATGCTTCTAATTCTCTGCCATTTGCAGGATGTTGATGCGGTTTGGTTGTGCCAGCGGCTGCGGCAGACTGACCCCGACAGGCCCGTACTGATCCTTAGTATGGACGAATTGCTGTTTGCCCGTGAGGTCAGGCATACGCTTGGGCGGGAGGGCAATGATTTTTCGATTACCCTGCAAAATGGCCGGCGTATTGAAAAGGACGATGTGTCAATCGTTATCAATCGGTTGTATCACCTCGATCCGGTTGTTTGGAAACAAACCGACCCTCGTCAATACCAGTATGTTTCACAGGAAATCAATGCCTTGTACCTGAGCCTGTTGCATACGCTGGGAGCCGACCGGTTATACAATCCGCCCACGCCCGTCTCGCTGGGAGGGCGGCATCTGGCACCCGCCGAGTGCCAACTGCTGGCCGCGCGGGCTGGTTTGCCCATTCCGCCAGAATGGCCCCCGCCCGAAAGCCCTCAGTCTGTTGGGCCTGCTATACCCGATGCGCGTGTGCTGGTACTGGATGGTCAACTGCTGGGAAGTGTGCCACCGGGCATAACGGCCGAAGCCTGTCTTACCCTGGCCCAGCAGAGCGGGGCTAACCTGCTCGAACTACATTTTATGCGGCAGGATGCCACCTGCGTATTCGTAGGGGCAACGGTGTTTCCCACTTTCCACCACTATGGTGATGAACTGATTCATCTCCTCCTAAACCGAACGACCAATGGTTCTGACCTGGGGCATACCGAGCGAATCGCCCATCCGGCGTTTGCTTGATGAACTCGACGTACTTGGGCAGCCGTATGTGGCGGTTAGTCAGCGTCACTTTGCCGAAACCGATTTAAAACTGACGATAGATACTGTTGGTAACCTGGGCGGCACCCTCACCTACCAGGGGCAAGCCTACCCGCTGACTGAAATAACCGGGGTTTACCTGCGTTTGGTGGACGATGAGGTGCTGCCTGAATTTCAGCAGCTTTCCGCCGACGACCCGCTGCGGATACACACCCGGCGGTTGATGCAGCACCTGAGTGTGTGGGCCGAATGGTCGGGATGCCGGTTGGTCAATAGTATGCCGGCGATGGCTTCCAATAACTCAAAACCGTATCAGGCGCAGTTCATCCAGCAACACGGTTTTTTGACGCCCGATACGCTGATTACGAACAATCCAGACCTGGTGACGGATTTCTGTGAACGCCATAAAAATCGGGTTATTTATAAGTCCATTAGTGGGGTGCGGTCCATCGTTCAAGCCTGGAACCCCCGAACGGATGCCGAAAAATTAGTCCTCATCCGCCATTGTCCAGTGCAATTTCAGGAGTAGGTAGATGGCTTCGATGTGCGGGTACACGTTATTGGCGAACTGGTCCTGGCCACGCGCATTACGGCGCAGGCTACCGATTACCGCTATGCCCTCCAGCAAACCGGCGAATCGGCCACGTTGACTCCCTACGAACTGGAGGCCGATGTGGCGGCTAACTGCGTAAGTTTGTCACAGGCACTGAGCTTGAATTTTTCGGGCATCGACCTGCGGATTAGCCCAACGGGGGAGGTATATTGTTTTGAAGTAAACCCCTGCCCGGCCTATACTTATTACGAATCGTACACCAGCCAGCCCGTTGCTGCCTGGCTGGCCGAATACCTCTCCGGGCACGATAATTACTACCGGCGCGTTTGGAATTTGTAAACGAAAAATGGGAACGAAAGACGCAGTTGGAACGGTGTAAGAAGCAGGCGCAATCAGTAAATTTTCTCTGCTAATTAGCAGTAGTGTACCTCTTTTTTACCGTTCTCCCTGCATCGTTCTCTTATTTAACCAGCTAACCCAGATGCCACAAACTACGTTCACCCTTACCAAACGCGAAGGCGACCGGACCCTGCGGGCCGAAACGGAGGCCGACCTGAGCAAAGATGACCTGGCTGCCTTGCTGGATGAACTCAAAGCGCACGGCTCCCCCGAGTTCGGCGAGTTTGCCACAATTTACGTTGCCCCGGACGAGTACACGCTACACGTTAAGGACCAGAGCATTCCGTTGAAGCCGCAGTTTTTCCCAACCCGGTACAGCCATATTATCAATGAATTGACCAGTAAACTGGCGTAGTCCGGTGCGTGTTTCCTTGGATTTTTGCCGACCTGTCCGCCCGGAAGAAGATTGAGCTTGTCCGCAAAAGCTGACTCGTTCAACAACGAACACGCGGTCGGCCTTTTATAGATTAGCTGCGCAACGCGTTCAATAAAATACGTCGACGAAAAGAATCAGTCGTTTTTATAACCTGTCCGTTCAGTCGCTGGTTATAAGGCTGACCATTCATTACGTATTACTGAACATGCAATCATTCGATCTTATAGTTATCGGGACGGGTTCGGCCGGGAAAACAGTGGCCCAAACCGTTCGGAAGGCGGGTAAAACCGTAGCCATTATTGATAAGCAACCGTTTGGGGGCACCTGCTCCCAGCGGGGTTGCGACCCCAAAAAGGTTCTGGTGGGAGCCGCGGAACTGGTAGACCGGGTGGAGCAGATGCTGGGAAATGGCCTCAAATCAAAAGCTGTCATTACCTGGCCAGACCTGATGCAGTTCAAGAAAACCTTTACGGACGATATTCCGGAAGACACCGAAGCTCAATTTGCCAAACAGGGCATCACGACGTTTCACGGTACGGCCACGTTCCTGACCAAAAATACCATCAGCGTAGGGGGTGAAACGTTGCAGGCCAGCCACATCGTTATTGCCACCGGACAGCGACCACAACCGCTTGCTATTCCTGGCGAAGAACTGCTGACGGATAGTACCGGCTTCCTGGATATACCCCAGTTACCCAAAAAAGTTGTGCTGATTGGCGGGGGCTATATTTCGATGGAATTTGCCCACATTGCCGCCCGGGCGGGGGCCAAAGTGACTGTCATTCATCAGGGGAAACGACCCCTCGAAAACTTCGATGCTGATTTGGTTGGTCTGCTGGTGAAAGCGTTAAAGGCTGTTGGCATCAAGTTTATTTTCAACGCCAAAGTAACGGCTGTAGCAGGCCGGGAGGGTGAACTAACAGTTCATTACGAGCAAAAAGGTAAGTCCCATACGGTTTCGGCAATGATGGCGGTTCACGGAGCCGGACGCGTGGCCGATGTAGCGGAACTGGATTTGGGGGAAGCCAGCGTTACCGTCGATAAAAAAGGCATTGTGGTTAATAAATACCTCCAGAGTGAGTCGAACCCGGCCATTTATGCCTGTGGGGACGTCTCTAATAAGGGGCTGCCTCTTACGCCCCTGGCCTCGTACGAAGGACGAATTGTGGCCGAAAATATTCTAAATGGGAACAAGCAAACCTTCACCGATAATCCCATTCCGTCGGCTGTGTTTACGGTGCCAATGCTGGCTTCCGTTGGCCTGACGGAAAAGGAAGCCAAAGAAGAAAAACTTTCAGTGACGGTAACGGTTCAGGAGACGTCCGACTGGTACACCAGCCAACGGATTGGTGAACCGTTCAGTGGGTTTAAGACGCTCGTTGACAAAAAAAGCGGGCAGCTGGTAGGGGCACATCTACTGGGAGCGGGCAGTGATGAACTCATCAACCTGTTCACACTGGCAATAAAGTACGGCATACCGGCAACGGAATTAGGCGAAACACTGTTTGCCTATCCCACGCGTGGCTCAGATATTAGTTCGATGCTTCCAAAGTGACCCGAACAAACCGTTAGCCCACAAACCCAATCCTGAGGTGTGAGCCGTCGCAGTAGGGTTTGTTGCTGCTGGCTCCGCACCGGCAAAAAGCAGTGACTTTGTTTTTCCGGGTTTCATGTCCACTGGCATCTTTTATGCGCAGGTTACCGTACACCAGCAAAGAGCCGTTAGGTACCGGCTCCACAAGGCTTTCGGCCTGTACGTCTTCGGAGTTGATGCCGTCTTCATTCCGGTAATAACTCAGTGCTTTTGATGGGCAGCGGTCTACCTGTTCGGCAATGCGTTCTGTGCTGGCCCCGTCCATTTTGACCCAGGGCCGCTCTTTCGGGTTGAATACCTGGCTTAACTGGGTCCAGCACACTTTGGAATGAATGCAGACGCTGGGTTTCCAGACTACGGTAATTTCACCGTTGGTATAGGTTTTCGTTATGTCGGGCGTTTCGCTCATCGTGGTCTTGATGTTTATATCAGCTGATAAGTTCAATACTACTGGTGGCTCCCAGTCGGGCATCATCGACCAGAATGGTATCAAAATCAATGGGATTCTGCAAGAGTCGATGTATGGGGCAGCGGTCGGCTATCTCGAGCAGACGGGCGCGTTGCTCCTGGTCGAGGTCGCCGTTCAAAATGAGTTGAATCGAGAACAAAGACCGCTTCGTGACCGGGTCATTGGTATAGTCGACATGGACAACGGCCGAATCGAGCGGCCAGTTTTTTCGGTCGGCATACATCCGCAGGGTCATAACAGTGCAGGCAGCCAGCGAACCTGCCAGTAACTCACCCGGCTTCATACCTTTATCTCCACCGCCCACGTCGGCTGGTTCGTCGGCAACAATAACCTGCGTACCCGTTGTCAGGTGCGTTTCGTAAGGTGTTCGTTCAATGCGGGCAGTAATGGTAGGCATGCTTCAGTTGGTTAGTCTGTGAATTGGTGCGTTGGTTAGTCAGGTAATCAGTAAAAGACAGAACAAGTCATCTGGTAGCTGACTACCCAATTGACTGGTCTCAGACGCTAGTGCAAGCTATGCCCTTTAGGGCAAGGCTTTAGCTTCTACAAATGTGGGCTAAATTTGGGGATGCAAACTCTACGAAAAGGTAGTCATAGTGTTCACCAACTACAGGCTCATATCGTGTGGAGCACCAAGTATCGGTACGAAGTGTTGCGGGGCGATATTNAAGTACGTTGCCGGGAATTAATTCGTCAGACTTGCGATACACTGGATGTTCAGATTTTAAAGGGTGTTGTGAGTAAAGATCATATTCACCTTCACGTAAGTTATCCGCCCAAGTTGAGTATCAGTGACATGTTGAAACGGTTGAAGGGCCGCAGTGCTAAAGTCTTACTGGAAGAGTATTCAGAACTTA
>NZ_KB893266.1 GCF_000374065.1 Spirosoma luteum DSM 19990 | reverse complement strand
GACTAACGTTCAGTCCCCAGTACGCGGGGCTGGATGGCAGTCCGGTCAGCTTCTCGGTGGTCAACGAGCTGCTGCCCACCACCAATCCAGGGCCGTACAGTCTGACGCTCTACACGGACAATCCGGTCATTAGGCTTCAGGCAAGGCAAAGTGGNGTATCGAGCAGTTTCAGCTACGGGTGGCTGTCGGCCTGCAACCCGGGTGCCCGTCAGGCGGCCCTTGTGGAGGTGCCCCTAAGTGTGACGGTGCTGGGCAACCCGGTGGCGGGCGAAACGGTGGCCGTGGAGGTACGGGGCGCCGAGGGACAGCCATTGCAGCTGCAACTGAGGGACGAACGGGGCCACCTGGTCAGTGAGCAGTCAGTTGGAAAGGCCGGGGAAGTGGAGCGTCTGCCGCTCCACCTGGGCCGGGTTCCGGCGGGCGTGCTGCTGCTGCGGGTCAGTACGTCCACCCAAAGCCAGACACTCAAGCTGCTCAAAACGGAGTAGCCCTTATCTTCAACAGAGTGGTTTATAGAAAGAAGCCGCGCCCCTTTCGGGGAACGCGGCTTCTTTGGTGATTCGGAGGTTTTTGTGAACTGTGACCCAGGTAGGAGAGAGGAGGCCAAAAAAAGGGCCTTTTCTCGTTCAATAAAACCGCTCAGTTTAATCGTTCAGCGTTTCGAGTAGGGCTGAGGTGAGATTTTCTGAACGAAAAGAGGGGAACTGAATTGATAGAAGGCTAAATGCTGATCAGCATAGATTGGAAAATGAACGGTCTGTTCATCGGCATTGATTGTGAATAGTTGCCCGGAAAGTCGTTAATTCGACAGGAAAATAAAGACGTATACCCCATGTGGCAGGAACAGGATAACCAACTCACCCGCGATTTTACGTTCGCCGATTTCAGCGAGGCTTTCGCCTTTATGACCCGCGTGGCCCTTATTGCCGAGAAAATGGACCATCACCCGTGGTGGTCGAACGTGTATAATCAGGTGACCATCAAACTCTCCACCCACGACGCGGGTAATACCGTGACCGAGAAAGATCACAAACTGGCCAAGGCGATTGATAAGCTGGTGTAGGGCGGTCAAACTGACGGGTTCTGGTTAATACAGTGTGGTATCTTTTGGTTGCGTCGGCCAAAACCATCCGGGCATGAGACCGCACTGGCGGACCAGCAAGGTATTGCCGCACCGGCGTACCGGTCTCTACGCTATATTGCGGCATGAAACTTTACCTCGTGCCGACGCCCATCGGTAATCTGGACGATATTACGCTGCGGGCCATCAAAATCCTGCAAAGCGCGGATGCCATTCTGGCCGAAGATACCCGCACGTCGGGGGTGTTGCTGCGCCACCTCAACATCAGCAAGCCGCTCCATAGCTACCATATATTCAATGAACACCAGACCGTGCAGCGACTGGTGAACCAGTTAAAGGAGGGGAAAACGCTGGCGCTGGTGTCCGATGCGGGTACGCCGGGCATTTCGGACCCCGGTTTCCTGCTGGTGCGGGCCTGCATTCAGAATAATATCCCGGTCGAATGTTTGCCCGGTCCAACGGCGTTTGTGCCCGCGCTGGTCAACTCCGGCCTGCCCAATGACCGGTTTACGTTCGAGGGTTTTCTGCCCCATAAAAAAGGGCGGCAAACGCGTCTGGCCGAACTGGCAGGGGAGGAGCGAACCATGGTTTTCTACGAGTCGCCCCACCGGCTGCTCAAAACGCTCCAGCAATTCGCCGAGGTGTTCGGGGCTGACCGACCCGCCAGTGTTTCCCGGGAGCTGACCAAACTGTTCGAGGAAAATCAACGCGGCACATTGTCCGAACTTATTGCTTATTTTGCCCAAAAAACGATAAAAGGTGAACTGGTTGTCTGTGTGCAGGGAGAAACGGGGAAAAAGCAAAAGGGCCACAAAGCCGGCAAGCGCTACGAGGATGACAAGGAGGAACGGGATGAAGACGAGACCGACGATGACGATACTGGTGATGACGATGCGTGAACCCATGAAAAAACAACCCCTGCTACTCCTGCTGATCGTTTGTTTATCATTCATTATTCCTCATTCCTCATTCAGCCAAACCCTGTCCCCGGCCGCCCGGATGAGTCTGCTCACGGTGGGGCCGGGAGAAGACCTGTATTCCGTGTTTGGCCACACGGCTATCCGGGTGAATGACCCGGCGCAGAACGTAGACGTGACGTTTGGCTGGGGGGGCTTTCGGTACGAAGATAATTTTTACGTGAAGTTTCTGCGTGGTACGCTGCCGTACTACATCGACGCGTATGACATGTACCCGTTTCTATACGCGTATCAGGCCGAGAATCGAACTGTTCGGGAGCAGGTGCTGAATCTGTCGCCGGTGCAGAAACAGCAGCTTTACGCCGTGCTGCTGAAAAATATGCTGCCCGAAAACAGGACCTACCAGTATAAATTCTTTTACGACAACTGCGCCACCCGGCCCCGCGACAAACTGGCCGAAGCCTGTGGTGACAGCCTGACGATTCCGTCCCGTAATAGGATGACCGGTAAATCGTACCGCGACTGGATGAATATGTACCTCGATAAAAGCGTGAAGCCCTGGGCCAAGCTGGGCATGAACCTGGCCATTGGTCAACCCGCCGACGTGAAAACGGACGGCTGGCACGCCATGTATTTGCCCGATCAGGTACACGACCAGATGGGGCAGGCCACCCTCAAAAAGGCGGATGGGCGGGTCGAGCCCCTGGTGTCGTCTGATCAAACATTATTCGAAGCCCGGCAGACGTTTCGGCAACAAATTCCTCTGTTTTTCGATCCTAACGTCGTTTTTGCCCTCATCGCCATCGCGGTAACGGTCTTTACCATCCGCCGGTATCAGTTTGGCCGGGTCGACCGCTGGGCCGACCGGTTGCTGTTTGGGGTTTCGGGCTTTCTGGGCTGGTTTCTGTACCTGCTCTGGGTGGGTACGGATCACGGCGTAACGGCCTGGAACCCCACGCTGCTGTACCTGATGCCGCTGCACCTGCCACTGGTTTACTGGGCAACCGGTAAAGGGACAACGGCCCGTCGGCGAACGGTTTACTTTGGTATCACCGCCCTATTCATCCTTTTGGGTATGTTCCTCTCCAAAGTGCCGGGGGGCGTCGATGTGCTGTTTCCCATGACCCTGCTGGGCCGGTGTATCGTGAACCTGCAACCCCGCAGCGGGCCGCAACCGCTGATGCGCGTTTCCTGATGGACAACAGCAGGCGGGGGCGGCCCACTTGTTTGGCCTACTTTTCCCGACTCCAGATTTCATCCACCGCACCACCCGTCGAACTCTGCCCCGTATGGTGCCACTCATCACCATTGATGGCGGCCCCAAATGTCAGCGAACGCCCTGTCCGGCTGTTGTCACGGGAGAAAAAGTCGATGGACTCGGTGTAGTTACCACCGGATAGGGTATAGGTGCCACCCCCCGTGCCAAAAAACTGCTTTGTCTCCGGATTAAGGGCTACCCACTGAAACCGGCTGCCGGTTAGCAGCTTGATGGTTTTGCGTGGCCCCCTGACCATAGGTGTCCGCTGGCCTCCCTGCACCGTCCGGGCCGTAATACGCCACAGACCCGTCAGGGCCGTGGGCGATTCGATAATACGGCTAAACGTCTGGTCGCCAGAGGGAGTTGCCAGTGTCAACAGGTCGTCACGAAGGGTAAACCGGTACGCATCGGGCTGTCCTACCCGGCTGCTATCGGCGGTATCGAACTCCGACGTTACCCGCAACTGACCGGCTTCCTGCTTATAGGGACCACCTTTTGTAGCCACAAACCGGGATGGTTCGTAGGTCGTTTGCATCAGATAACCATCGGCTATGGTTATCAGGGTCGTCCTGCCTGCATCCTGCGAGCGCCACGTTCCGGCCAGGGGGTTGGTCTGTTGTGGTCGAAGCGCGGAGACAAGGCTAAACGGAACCAAAAGCAACAGGAAAATGTGTTTTTTTGTCATGGCTAACGGCTTTTGCTGGTTACTGAAAAAGTACGGGATACCAATCAGGGCACTTCACTAGCGGTTACCCCATCAGGTAAGTTCGGCAGCCTTTTTACTTTAGCTCCTAAACGCCTTTTTCGTCTATGAAACGTCTGCTCCTTGTTCTATGTTTTTTTTGCTTTGCTGAAGGGATAGCCCAGCCATCCCAACGGCTCGTAAACGTTATCGTCACCCCCGACCATGCCGACTGGCTCTATAAACCCGGCGAGCCCGTTAAATTTACCATATCCGTTTACCGGAACAACGTGTTGCTGCGGGATGCGAAACTCCACTATGAAATAGGTCCGGAGAAGATGGAGCCGACCAAAAAAGAAACCGTTACCCTCAAAGACGGCACGCTGGCACTGAATGCGGGCACGATGAAAACACCGGGTTTCCTGCGCTGTATCGCTACGGTGGAGGTTGATGGGAAGGAGTACCGGGGGCTGACAACGGCGGGATTTGAGCCACAGAGCATCAAACCAACGGTAGCCAACCCGGCCGATTTCACTACTTTCTGGACCGATGCCAAAGCCGACCTGGCCAAAATTCCGGTCGATGCCCGCATGACACTCCTGCCCGAACGCTGCACCGCCCTCACGAACGTGTACCACCTGAGTTTGCAAAACGTCAATAACTCGCGATTTTACGGCATTTTGTGCGTACCCAAAAAAGAAGGGAAATACCCGGCTATTCTGCGGGTGCCGGGCGCGGGCGTCAGGCCCTACAACGGAATGATTACCGAGGCTGATAAAGGATTCATTACCCTCGAAGTGGGTATTCATGGCGTGCCGGTCACGATGGACCCCAGCGTGTATGTCGACCTGGCACGGGGGCCGCTGAACGGGTATCAGATGGCCGACCTGGACAACCGCGACCGGTATTATTACAAACGGGTGTATTTGGGTTGCGTTCGGGCGGTGGATTTTCTGGCAGAAATGCCGCAGTACGACGGGCAGAATATGGCCGTTACGGGTGGTAGTCAGGGTGGCGCACTGAGCATTATAACCGCCGGACTGGATGCTCGCATCAAATTGCTGGGAGCCTTCTACCCGGCACTGAGCGATGTAACGGGCTACCTCAACGGCCGGGCCGGTGGCTGGCCTCACCTGTTCTCGGGCAACAATCTGGCGTTCAATAACAAACCCGACCGCATTAAAACAACGGGCTATTACGACGTAGTTAACTTTGCCCGGCTGGTAAACGTGCCGGGTCGGTACGCCTGGGGTTTTAATGACGAGACCTGTCCGCCCACCTCCATGTACGCTGCCTATAATGTGATTCCTGGCCAAAAAACACTGGATATAGATTACCTCGATACGGGCCACTGGACCTACCCCGAAGAAACGGAAAAAATGATGGCCTGGCTGATGGGGCAATTGAAAGGGGAGAAATGAAACATGGTTTACGGTTTAAAGTTTACGGTTTATGGCTGGCTGACGCTTCACCAATTAGGCGTCAGCCAGCCATAAACCGTAAACTTTAAACCGTAAACCCCAAATAAATAACCATGCAACTTTTTGTTAGTACAACCCTTTCCGATACAGGTAAAGCGGAACTTCAACAACAACTTCCCCCGGATATCACCGCCCGCTTCCGGCAGGATCTGCCCGAAGTGGAACAGCTGGCTGCTTTTCGCGCGGCCGATTTAGTGCTGGGTAACCCGCCGGTCGCCTGGTTTTCGGAACCCCTGCCAACCCTGAAATTCTGGCAACTGGATTCGGCGGGTTTCGATGGGTACCAGGCTGTTCAGGTTCCCGCTCAACTGGCCAACATGGGGGATTATTTTGCCCGCCCCTGCGCCGAAACCATGATGGCGGGTATACTGGCCCTATACCGCTGCATTCCCGAACTGGTGCTGCTGCAAAGCCAATCGGAATGGGTAGGCGTCCCCATTCGCGCCCGTACCAATTCGCTCTGGCAAAAACGGGTCGTTATTCTGGGGACCGGCACCATCGGTCAGGCGGTGCTCGGGATGCTGAGCGGCTTCGCCTGCCAGACAAAAATGCTGGCCCGTACGGACCCAAAAGCCGATTTACACACGGTTGATGAATTGAAAGCCGTACTCCCCGAAACCGATATCGTTATCAACTGCCTGCCCGGTACGGCGGCCGGTTTTTTTTCGGCCGATGTGATTGCCGCCATGAAGCCCGGTAGCCTGTATGCCAACGTAGGCCGGGGCAACACCACCGATGAACCAGCCCTGATTCAGGCTCTGAAAGACGGTCGGCTGGGGGGGGCAGTGCTGGACGTAACCGACCGGGAACCGCTGCCCGCCGATAGTCCGCTCTGGACATTACCCAATGTACTGCTCACCCAGCATTCTGGCGGGGGACAGCCCGACGAGGCCGCTGGCAAAGTGGCGCAGTTCAGGCGGAATCTGGAGCGCTTCCGGGCGGGGAAGCCGCTGGAAAATCCGGTCGAATTAAACCGGGGTTATTGAAAAAAAATGGGGCAAATAGTCCCTTTAATGGGTAATATGCCCGTTTTTTCAACTTTTATTTGTATATTTAAAGGATTGAACAAGCACCCGGCCATTTGGTAAAATCCGGGCGAATCCACTGAGCAGTTCCCGTAAGAAGTCAATGATAAACGAAGAAAATGAACAGCCGATTGGGGACGATAACCAGCAGCCCGAAGCCGAATTTAGTGCCGACGGAACCGAACTGACGGACGACCCCGAACCGGATGAACAACCGATTGAACCCCCCACTGATGTATTGCATGCGCAGACCGTTGTATCGGGGCTGTACGAAAATTATTTCCTCGACTACGCGTCCTACGTCATCCTGGAGCGGGCCGTTCCCGCCGTTGAAGATGGGCTGAAACCCGTTCAGCGCCGGATTCTGCACGCGCTCAAGGAAATGGACGATGGCCGCTTCAACAAAGTAGCCAACGTAATCGGGCAGACCATGCAGTTTCACCCGCATGGCGATGCCTCCATTGGGGAAGCCCTGGTGAACATTGGCCAGAAAGAGCTGCTGTTCGATACGCAGGGGAGCTGGGGCGATGTCCGCACGGGCGACGGGGCTGCCGCCCCCCGCTACATCGAAGTCCGGCTGTCGAAGTTTGCGCAGGATGCCATTTACAATGATAAGACTACCGAGTGGCAGCTATCCTACGATGGCCGCAAGCGGGAGCCGGTTACTCTGCCGGTTAAGTTTCCGCTGCTGCTGGCACAGGGGGTGGAAGGGATTGCCGTGGGGCTTTCGACCAAGATTTTACCCCACAACTTCAACGAACTGATTGACGCGTCGATCAATATTCTCAAGGATAAACCCGTTTCCCTATTTCCCGATTTTCAGACCGGTGGGCTGATTGACGTTAGTAATTACAATGACGGGCATCGGGGCGGCAAAGTGCGGGTACGGGCCAAAATTGAAGAAGTTGACAAGAAGACCCTCGCCATTCGCGATGTGCCCTACGGGGTGACCACCCCGCAGTTGATCGACTCCATCGTGAAAGCGGCCGAGCTGGGCAAGATTCGGATCAAAGCCCCCAGCCGGACGGTAGCCGCCGTGGTCGATAATACGGCCAGGGATGTGGAGATTCTGGTCAACCTCCAACCCGGTGTGTCGCCCGATGTGTCGATTGATGCGCTGTACGCCTTCACGGATTGCGAGGTGAGCATTTCGCCCAACGCCTGCGTTATCATCGGGGATAAACCCCACTTCGTCAGCGTAACCGACATTCTGCGGGTCAACACCCACCAAACGGTGCAGTTGTTGCAACGCGAACTGGAAATCCGGCGTAATGAATTGATGGAGCGGTTGCTGTACAGTTCGCTCGAAAAAGTATTCATCGAGAACCGGATTTACCGGAAAATTGAAGAGTGCGAAACCTTCGAGGCCGTACTCGAAACGATTGATAAAGCCCTTAAGCCCTATAAAAAGCTATTTTACCGGGCTATCACGCAGGATGACCTGATTAGGCTAACCGAAATCAAGATCAAGCGTATTTCCAAATACGATGGCTTTAAGGCGGAGGAACTGATGCGCCGGCTGGAGCAGGAACTGGCCGAAACAGATGATAACCTGGCTAATATCACCCGCTACGCCATTGCCTATTATAAAGACCTGCAAAAGAAATACGGCAAAGGCCGCGAGCGAAAAACCGAAATCCGGGCCTTCAATACCATTGCCGCCAGCGTAGTGGCTGCGGCCAACCAGAAACTGTACGTCGACCGCGAAGGCGGGTTTGTTGGATCGGGGCTTAAAAAAGACGAATACGTTAGTGATTGTTCCGACATCGACGATATCATCGTTTTCCGGCGGGATGGCCGGTGCGTCGTAACGAAAGTTACGGATAAGGTATTCGTCGGCAAGGATATTGTGTACGTGTCAGTATTTAAGAAAGGCGACGAGCGTAAGATTTATAACCTCGTGTACCTGGATGGCAAGTCGGGTATCTCGATGGCCAAGCGATTCCCGATTACGGGTGTCACCCGCGACCGGGAGTATGACCTGACCATGGGCAACCCGAAGTCGAAGTTGACGTATTTTAGTGCGAACGATAATGGAGAAGCGGAAGTCATTACGGTGAACCTGACGGCCCAGTGCTCGGCCAAAATCAAGCAGTTCGACTTCGACTTCGCCAGCGTTGGCATCAAAAACCGGTCGGCGCAGGGAAATATTCTCACCAAGTATCCCGTTCGGAAACTCACGCAGAAATCGGGTGGGGTATCCACCCTGGGCGGGGTCGATATCTGGTACGATGAACACCTGGGTCGGCTTAACCGCGACGAACGGGGGCGTCTACTGGGGAATTTCGACGCGAAGGACAGTATATTGGTCGTTTATAAAGACGGGCAGTATGAACTGACAAGTTTTGACCTGACCAATCGCTACGAACCCAACGACGTAGCCAATTTGCTGAAATTCGACCCGGAAACGGTGCTGTCGGCGCTGTATTACGAAGCGAACCAGAAAGCATGGTACGTGAAGCGGTTTAAAGTAGAAACGACATCGCTGGATAAGAAATTTAGTTTTATCGGCGATGCCAAAGGGTCAAAGAATCTGGCTGTTACCGCCGATCAGTACCCGCGTATGGAGGTTATTCATCAGGTCAAAGAGCGGGGACCGCTGGAAAAAATGATTCTGGAACCCGAAGGGTTTATCGATGTGCGGGGCTGGAAAGCATTGGGGAATAAACTGCCCTTTGCCAAAGTGAAAGAGGTCAAGCTGCTGGCACCCAAAGTAGTGAAAGAGGGGGCAAAACCAGTCCCCGTGAGCGCTCCGAAAGGGATTGACCTGGTGGAGGCAGTCGAAAAAGAACCGGCCCAGTTAGGACTGTTTTCCTGAACGGTAAACGAATAAGTAAGTACGATGGCAGAAACAACATTACTCGGCCTGAGAACGGTTATTTATGCCGCCCCCGATTTAGCCGCGGTGAAAGCCTGGTATACAGACGCACTGGGTATCGCCCCTTATTTCGACCAGCCCTTTTACGTCGGGTTTTCGGTAGGCGGATATGAACTGGGACTGGTACCCGGTGCCGAACCCACCGTTGTCACGAATCCCGACACCCTGACTTACTGGGGCGTGGGCGATATTGGGCAGGTTATGACGCACTGGCTCGACCGGGGTGCTACCGTTCACACCAACATTCAGGAAGTAGGTGATGGAATAAAGACCGCAGCCGTCAACGATCCGTTTGGAAACGTAGTTGGTTTTATTGAAAATCCTCATTTTAGTCTATAAGTAAATGAACACGACTTTGGCAACGGACTATAGTAACGACACGCCCCACGAAGCGTCTGGCGTCCGGATAGCCAAGTGGGCCATCAAAGCCCTCATTGTGCTGGCCTTTTTCTTCGTCCTGGGTGTATTGCTCAGTAACTGGTGGGTCGTTTATAACACCCGCGACCAGATTTACTTCAATATGGATGAGTTACCCGCCAATGAATACGGACTGGTGCTGGGTACGAGCAAGTTTGTCCGGTCGGGTAAGGAGAATCTGTTCTTCCGATACCGCATGGAAGCAACGGCCCGACTATGGAAAGAGGGGAAAGTAAAGTACCTCATTTTAAGCGGCAACAATGACTCGGAGTATTATAACGAACCCGTTGATATGCAGCGGGCACTGATAAAACTTAACGTGCCGGAATCGGCTATGACGCTCGATTACGCGGGTTTCCGGACATTCGACTCCGTGGTACGGTGTAAGTCGGAGTTCAAACAGAACAAAATCACGATTATCTCCCAGAATTTCCACAACGCCCGGGCCCTGTACATTGGCAACCATGAGGGCATGGAAGCCATTGCTTTTGCCGCTCAGGATGTGCCCGACGGCTATTCTCTCCGTACCCTGATTCGGGAATACCTCGCCCGGCCCTACGCCCTGCTGGATGTGTACCTGCTGCATCCCCAACCCCGGAAAGGTAATCTGGAGCGCAGGCGTAACGCTACGGTATAACGCCTGGCAACCCTCCTGACCGTACAATAAAAACTACCTGTTTTTGGGCAATGAGCACCCCACGTGCCCATGGTAATGCGGTAGCGCAGTCTTTGCGTCGATAGATAGCCGGACCCGGGTAGGAACGGGCAGACAGGCAGGCGTAAATTGATTTATGGACCTATTTTCCCTTTTATGACTCATTATACCAGCCAGACTACGCTGTCTGAGGTTGTTTCCTGTGCGTGGAGAGAAGACAATTCTGAACCCGTAGACTGATGGCATGTTTATCAGTTTTTTTCGGAAGCCATCAATATTGGCTACCTTTGCTGATACTATAAAACCGGGTACGGTGTTTACCAATAACGCTGGGAAAATTGATGAACAGGGAGTAGTGAACCAATTAGTTTGCTACGATAGCCAGGAACTTTACAACCTGATAACACGATTGAAAACAAATACACGAGTCTGTGCAAAACGGAAAGCAACTCGTAACGACACAATATAAAAACTCTTTTTTAAGGATACCGTTTAGGGTGAATGAACCTACCGGCCCATCCAATCACCTTATCATCCATTCACAATGGTTCCAAACGACGAACTGATTCGCATTATTGACCTTCTGAATACAACCTACGAAGGGGAGGAAGCCTGGCACGGACCATCGGTAGTCGATGTGTTACGGGGAGTAACACCCGACATGGCCGGGAAACGAATTTCCCCCAATACGCACAGCATCGCCGAGCTTGTTTTTCACATGACGAGCTGGCGAATTTTTTGCGTCAAGAAAATGCAGGGCGATGAAGCGTTCGATATTACGACACCGAATAAAGATTTTGGTGCCCTGCCCGATAGAATTGATGATTTCGAGTGGGAAGCACTGGAGATGGAATTGAGCCTGAGCCAGGAAGAACTCATCAACGAACTCGACAAACGGGACGATGACGAATTTCTGGAGGACATCGTGCCGGGCCGGGATTATACGTATTATGACATGTTGCACGGCATCATCAACCACGATATGTACCATACCGGCCAGATCATGATTATGTACAAGACCCTACTCTTGAAAGGAGCAGGGGCGCGTCATACGGGCAGTGAAGCCGACGAATACGGCTCCCCATTTGGTAGTAGCAGCCACGAACAGGACGATTATTATTGATAAAGAGCGAATGAGTGAAAGAGCGAAAGTATGCTGGGAACGTTACTTATTTCACTCATTCGCTCTATTTCTCTTTCGCCCATTCACTCTTTCGCTCTTTCACTCATTGAATTACTGGCTCGTCAAATCCGAACCCGACGCGTACGGCTGGCATCATTTTATTGAACAGGGGCGTGCCGTCTGGGATGGCGTTCGCAACTATCAGGCGCGAAACAACCTGAAAACCATGAAATTGGGCGACCAGGTCCTGTTTTATCACAGTGTCACTAAACCAGCGGTGGTTGGGTTGGCAACGGTTGTTACCGAAGGCTATCCCGATCCTACCGCAGCCAGCGAGCCCGCCAGCAAAGGGGCGAAACCGTCGGGCTGGGTAGTGGTCGAACTGGAGCCGGTTATGGCACTGGACAAACCCGTGTCACTGGCCCGGATTAAAGCCGAACCCCTGCTGGCCAACCTCAGCCTCATCCGGCAGTCGCGCCTGTCGGTTATGCCCGTTCGGGCGGATGAATTCGAATTGATTTTAAAAATGGGACAGGAATAGAATGATAAATGATGAATGATAATCGAACCTGTCATTTATCATTCATCATTAAAAAAACACATGGCTGACATGCAACTGATCATTCCCGAACGCTGGGCGGAATACGAACTGATTGACTCGGGTAATTTTCAGAAGCTCGAACGGTTTGGCGACTTCATTCTGGCCCGGCCCGAACCGCAGGCTATCTGGGATAAATCACTCGCCGACCAGGAATGGACGCGGCTGGCTCATGCCATTTTCCAGCGCGACCGTCAGTCGCCGGAGCGGGGCGACTGGCAAACCAAGCCCAACATGCGTGACCCCTGGTATGTGTCGTTTCAGCAGGGCGGCTTAAACCTGAAGTTTAAGCTGGCTCTTACTACCTTCAAGCACGTTGGGCTGTTTCCTGAACAGGCTAACAACTGGGTGTATATCCACGATAAAATCAAATCGCTGGCTCCGACTGTAGCCCGGCCCAGCGTCCTGAATCTGTTTGCCTATACGGGTGGGGCATCGCTGGCAGCCCGTCAGGCCGGTGCCGAGGTGACGCACGTCGACGCGGTGAAACCGGTTATCAGCTGGGCGCGTGAAAATATGGATTACAGTGAGCTGACCAATATCCGCTGGATGGTAGAAGATGCCATGAAATTCGTTCGGCGTGAGGTGCGAAGGGGCAATCACTACAATGGCATCATTCTGGACCCTCCGGCGTATGGCCGTGGCCCCGCTGGCGAAAAATGGGTGCTCGAAGAACACCTGAATGAACTGCTCAAAGCCTGCGCCGACCTGCTGGATCGTACCGATTTTTTCTTTATCATCAATCTGTATTCGCTGGGGTTCTCTCCTCTCATCCTGGACAACCTGATGCAGCAGAATTTTGGCAGCGTACCAAATGCGGAGTGGGGTGAGCTGGCCGTGTCCGACCAGGCTCGTAAACGGCTGCCGCTGGGCGTATTCTACCGGTTTAGTTCGTAGATATAGAGCGAAAGAATGAAAGAGCGAAAGAATGAAAGAGCGAAAGTGCCAACCGGACTGCCGAACCGGAGCAATGGCCATTTAGCCTCGATTGGACGTTCCAATTGGGAATTTCGATTTGCCCTTTCCCTATTCCACACATTCGCTCTTTCGCTCTTTTTAATGGCCTGCAACGACGATAATCGGCAGGTGGCCCGTATTCCCGACTTCCCCAGATTTGACGATAGTACTCGGGTTGCCGGTGCACTTCGGGCACTAACCGGGGCTATCAATCAATCATCGCCCCCGTCGGCTTATGCTAAAAGGGCGGCTATTCTGCTCATGATGGGGCGGGTGAAAGAAGCCCTGGCCGATATTGATGAAGCCATTGAACGGAATGATAATGTAGGCGGGTATTACCTGACACGTGCTCAGGTTCTTCGGGCGCTGCACCGTCCTGCTCAGGCACTCCAGAATGCGCAGCGGGCTGAAATATTGGGTGTTGATACGCCCGAACTGTATACGCTTCAGGGAGATTTGCTGCAGCAGCAGAATCAGTTCGATAAAGCGAAGCTTTATGTAGCAAAAGCCCTTCAAATGGCTCCCTACGATGGCGAAGCGTACTTCTTTAAGGGCCTGATGACTGCCCGCCAGGGCGACACGGCGCAGGCACTGGTACTGTACCAGCAGTCATTACGGCTGAAACCCCGTTACCTGGAAACGTACAATCAACTGGCCTCCGTTTACCGGATCATTGGCGATATGAACACCGCCCTGGTGTATAATCAACAGGCCCTGCACTACTTCCCGAATAATGCCCGACTGTACTATGGCCGGGGATTAATCTATCATACCGAGGGTAAACCAGACAGTGCCATGCTGTATTATCAGCAAACAGTGAAGGTACAGCCATCGTACTATCAGGCGTATTTTCAAATGGGACTCCTCAACCAGAAATACCGGAATTACTACGGCGCACTGGCCAACTACCAGCGCGTTCAGGAACTGAGTCCTGCGTTTCCGCGTATAGATACGTACATTGGGTACTGCCACGAACAGATGGGGCAGTTTGAGCTGGCCATTGCGGCTTATACCAAAGCCACCCGGCAGAACGCCGGTGACCGACAGGCTGCTACTGGTTTATGGCGATCTCAACGCCATCAATACGTCAGGAACAACCCGTTTTTTTCGCCGGATACCGCGGCAAAAACGCTGAACCCAACACGAAGCCGTCCCGTACTCGATACGAGCCGGATTCGTATTTCGACCATTCAGCCCAGGAGCCGTGTAACATCAGGCACCAGCGATTCGCTGCAGCGAACGGTAAAACCGATTGGACAGAATTGATCAGGAAGCAGTACGCGGGCCGTTTGAAGTAAATAATAAGGAATGAGAATAAGCAGTTTGCAGTTGTAGGCAAGCTGTGGGTGCCATAAATAACTAACAATACTATGATTGCGCAGGACGAACAAATCCGCGTAACGCTGCCCGATGGCAGCGTTCGGCAGTATCCAAAAGGCAGTACCGGTTTGGATGTTGCCACCCAGATTAGCGAAGGACTGGCCCGTAATGTGTTGGCTGCCAAAGTGAATGGTGTCGTGCAGGACGCTACCCGGCCCATTGACAGCGATGCCAATGTGCAACTGCTGACCTGGAATGACCCCGAAGGGAAAACTACCTTCTGGCACTCGTCGGCGCATTTGCTGGCCGAAGCCCTCGAAAGCCTCTATCCGGGCACGAAATTTGGGATTGGACCAGCCGTTGAAACGGGTTTTTACTACGATGTAGATCTGGGTGGGCAGCCGTTTTCGCAGGAAGACTTCAAAAAGGTTGAAGACAAAATGCTGGAACTGGCTCGCCAGAAACAGGCATACGTTCGTACGCCCATGAGTAAAGCGGAGGCTATCGCTTATTTTGAGGAAAAAGGCGACCCCTACAAACTCGACCTGCTCGAAGGGCTGGACGACGGCACGATTACCTTCTATACGCAGGGGAGTTTCACCGACCTGTGCCGGGGGCCACACATTCCCAATACGAGCTTTATCAAAGCGACCAAGCTCATGAACGTGGCCGGTGCCTACTGGCGTGGCAACGAAAAAAACAAGCAGCTGACCCGGATTTACGCCGTCACGTATCCGAAACAGAAAGAACTAGACGAGTACCTGTACCTGCTCGAAGAAGCAAAAAAACGCGACCACCGCAAGCTGGGTAAAGAACTGGAACTGTTCGCCTTTTCGGAGAAAGTGGGAGCGGGGCTTCCCTTATGGCTACCCAAAGGAACCGTACTGCGCGAACGACTGGAGAATTTTCTGCGTAAAGCCCAGCTCCGGGCGGGTTATTCGCCGGTAGTGACTCCTCATATCGGCAGCAAGCAGTTGTACGTAACATCGGGCCATTGGGATAAATACGGCGAAGATTCGTTCCAACCCATCAGGACGCCCGACCCCAACGAGGAGTTCCTGCTGAAACCGATGAACTGCCCCCACCACTGCGAAATCTACAAAACCAAACCGCGCTCGTACCGCGACCTGCCTCTTCGACTGGCTGAATTTGGTACGGTGTATCGCTATGAGCAGTCGGGCGAGTTGCACGGGCTGACCCGCGTGCGGGGATTCACGCAGGATGATGCCCATATCTTCTGCCGCCCCGACCAGGTGAAGGATGAATTCATGAAGGTAATCGACCTGGTGCTGTACGTTTTTCGCTCCCTTGGCTTTGCGGATTACAGTGCCCAGATTTCCCTGCGTGACCCGGAGAACAAAACCAAGTACATTGGTTCTGACGACCTGTGGGAGAAAGCCGAATCAGCCATTATCGAAGCCGCAGCCGAGAAGGGCCTGCCAACGGTAACGGAACTGGGCGAAGCGGCTTTCTACGGCCCCAAACTCGACTTTATGGTACGGGATGCCCTGGGGCGGAAATGGCAGTTAGGGACGATACAGGTCGATTATAACCTACCGAACCGATTTGAACTGGAGTATGTAGGAGCCGATAACCAGAAACACCGGCCCGTTATGATTCACCGGGCGCCGTTTGGGTCGATGGAGCGGTTCATTGCTATTCTGATAGAAAACTCGGGCGGTAATTTCCCCCTCTGGCTCTCGCCCGAGCAAATTGCTATTTTACCCATTTCGGAGAAGTACGAAGAATATGCCAACGACTTGTTCTTTACACTACAGGAACACGATATTCGGGGCTTTGTGGACCATCGTGATGAAAAGATCGGCCGTAAGATTCGGGATGCCGAAGTGAATAAAATTCCCTACATGCTGATTGTTGGCGAAAAAGAAGCGGCCGAAGGGGGCGTGTCTGTTCGTCGCAAAGGACAGGGCGACCTGGGCAGTATGCTGGTGAATGACTTTGTGGCCTTGTTTCAGGCGGAGGTGAAGATGTAACAAATCAGTTATCCAGTTGGGCAGAGAGTGGGTTGGTTGGTTGCTGACGCAAAAGTGAGTCACCAATCCACTCATCGACTCACTGGCTGGATAACTGATTTAAACTTGGTTAGAATCCGTATTTTGACTGGTTTGTCGAACTTTTTAGCAACCTTTACGTTATCCAAGCGACTTCTGGAAAGTCAGTTTAAAAAATTGTTACCCTAAACATAATCTATGGCATTACCCCAGCGCAGACCACCCCGTCGCGTGGTTGAAGAACCTTACAAAGTAAATGAGCGCATTTTAGCCCGCGAAGTGCGCGTGGTCGGTGAGAATGTAGAGCAGGGCATCTACGAAACGAACAAGGCGCAGGCCATGGCTAAAGCACAGAACCTCGACCTGGTTGAGGTGTCGCCGAATGCCGTACCACCTGTTTGCCGCATCGTAGACTACTCTAAGTTCAAGTACGAACAAAAGAAAAAGCAGAAAGAAATCAAGGCGAATGCCACGAAGGTGGTAATAAAAGAAATCCGGTTCGGTCCCAATACGGACGATCACGATTTTGAGTTTAAACTCAAGCACGCCATTAACTTCCTGAAAGAAGGTGCCAAGGTGAAAGCCTACGTACAGTTCGTGGGCCGGGCTATCGTGTTCAAAGATCGGGGATTTCAGCTACTGGATCGCTTTTCCAAAGGATTGGAAGAGTTTGGTAAGGTAGAATCTGAACCCAAACTGGAAGGCAAGCGAATGAGCATGTTCCTGTCGCCCAAGGTTGTTGTGGCCAAGAAATAAATATCCTGGTTTTCACTGTACGGTTCACTGTTTTCAGTTGCCTGATGCAAGAGCGATTATGCGTCAGCTAATTGAAAACAATGAACCCGTAAACTGAAAACTTTTTCGTATCTTTGCGGCCTGTTTACTTAAATTTTACCCACAAAGCGGTTTACTGCAATGCCAAAAGTTAAAACAAATTCGGGCGCCAAGAAGCGTTTTAAGCTGACCGGTACCGGAAAAATCAAGCGGAAGCACGCCTTCCACAGTCATATTCTGACTAAGAAAACAACCAAGCAGAAGCGCAATTTAGTGCACGCCACGCTGGTAGATGGTCCCGATGAGCGTCGTATCAAAGCGTTGCTGAACGTCTAAGGACTAAGAAAGAACGCGGTTGCGTTCTGGTTTCACGTTTCACCCGAAGCCAGGCTTTTCAAGTGAATGAAGAATGAAGAATAAAGAATGATAAGTAATGGATTTGGTTTATTCTATACTTTTCATTCCGCACGCTACACTCCCTTTCCGCCTGTCGTCAAAAAACAAGTAGCATACAATGCCACGTTCCGTAAATCACGTTGCCTCAAGGGCGCGCAGGAAAAAAGTAATGAAGCTGGCCAAAGGTTATTTTGGTCGGCGTAAAAATGTTTGGACAGTTGCCAAAAACGCTGTCGAGAAAGGATTAGGCTACGCGTACCGCGACCGTCGTGCCAAGAAGCGCGATTTCCGTGCGTTGTGGATTCAGCGGATTAATGCGGGTGCCCGGTTGCATGGGCTTTCGTATTCGGCCTTTATGGGTGCGCTGAATAAAACAGATATCACGCTTAACCGGAAAGTTCTGGCCGACCTGGCCATGAACCACCCGGAGGCATTTGCTGCCGTTGTGGCGCAGGTAAAGTAAACAGAGATTAGCGTAGATAAGAAGCCCGGTTCAATACCGGGCTTTTTGCGTTTCATACGATCATCTGAAAATAAATACGTTTTTATTTAGGCGGGTAATTTTGCCATTTCGTATGGCACCGTTTTTGGAAAATCCGTCACTTTACGCCTTCGGCCTAAACAAGATACACCTAAACTGATAGCATTCAAATTTTACGTTTTCCAGACTCGTTCTGTAACTACGATTATGTTGTTCGACTAAAGTCAGTCTTGAGGATAAGTGCTACAGAAGCCAACATTCGTTTTATACAAATTTATACCTCATTCAAAAATGCCTCTTGCTTTCAAGATACCTTCTTTCTTTACTTGAAACAACTCATCAACATAAGCACCCATCAGGCAATACGCTCGACTGTCTTTAATGGTAAAGTAAGGTTCAGGATACCACTTCTTAATTTGTTCAACGTTTAAGGAGCTTACATCAAAGGAGACGCGTTCAGTAAATTCAAGCTTTACTGCTTTCAACGATTTACGATGGTAACCGTCGAATTTGTACGGATCTCCACAACTAGCCCATTTACCTTCTTTGGTTTTATATACATCGAAATATTGATACTTTTCATGATACCACTTTCCATTGTGATTGGATACAAACAACAGCACATTGTCAAATTTTGAAAACGCAGGCGTACCCATGTGATCGTATGCATCAAAGTCAATTGAGTTTTTTCGATAGGTGCCGTATACCTGCTGAACTACTTTATACTTAGCCTTAAATGCTTCATCAAACCGTATTTGACCTTCAACCAGCTTCGGTTCAAATTTATCAACCTTGATCTTCTGACCAACAAAGACGAATAAACTGTCTGATTGCTTTTGCCCAAAAACTGATTTTATACAAAGTAGAGCTAAAAGTAAAGATTTCATTAAGAGTCTCATATAACCGTAATCGCTTGTTGTATAAGTGAGCATTATGTAAAGCTAAGCCCTGAACCGACAAAATTTGCTATAAGTGACGGGTTTTGCCCCTGTCCTGGTTCGACGAGCTGAATGCCACGCTTCACACTGTTCATGGTTAGCTGAGCAAACGTTTGGGTCCATACGGTCGGGCTAATTTAAATCATCATCGGTTATTGTTAGCGTATGCGTTACGGCATAGCAGCTATAATCAGGATCATTGGGATGTTGTTTGACTTTTATCCAGCGTACGTCGACGACTGGATTTTGTATATAAACAACTACTTTTTTTCCACTAACAACGCGCGATAAAGTCAGATTGGTAAACGTAGCTGCTGGTTTGGGAATGTAGCCGAAAAAGGCATCCTGATTTAGTTGTTTAGGCTGTTTGCTGGCGACCATCTGTGAAGAATCCGTTTTGCTGCCCAGCCTTTTATGATACAGTCGAAATTTTTACACCCTACGAGACAATTGATCAGCAGAAGAAGGCAAATGGGCACTCTCATCGTTTTGAAACATTTTCGGTGTCAATCGGTACGGTTGATGCCTCGTAGGTTTTGATGGTGATGCCCGATCATTGTTCAGTTGACTGATGGCCATTGGTTTACCGGGAAAACCCTCATTTTTTCCGGATTAATGTTTTCCTTTCGTCCATTTTTCATCTACCTTTATATCCCGTAACGACCTAAAACAGGTTTAATCATGGCGTCTACGGGACTTAAATCCGCGAAGTATATTTTTGTTACCGGCGGGGTAACTTCATCACTTGGCAAGGGCATTATTGCCTCTTCTCTAGCCAAACTTCTTCAATCCAGGGGGTTAACGGTCACGATCCAGAAATTCGATCCGTACATTAACATCGACCCCGGAACACTCAATCCGTACGAACATGGCGAATGCTATGTTACCGACGATGGGGCCGAAACGGACCTCGATCTGGGTCACTACGAGCGGTTCCTGAACCGACCAACCTCAAAAGCAAACAACATCACCACCGGGCGCATTTACAATAATGTTATCACCCGCGAACGCCGGGGCGATTTCCTGGGTAAAACCGTGCAGGTAGTGCCCCATATCACCGATGAAATCAAACGGAATATCCGGTTGCTGGGTGATACGGGTGAGTACGACATCGTCATTACGGAGATTGGCGGATGTGTGGGCGATATCGAGTCACTGCCGTTTGTGGAAGCCGTTCGCCAGCTGAAATTTGAACTGGGTGAAAAAGATACGCTCGTTATCCACCTCACGCTGATACCTTACCTACGGTCGGCGGGCGAACTAAAAACGAAACCCACTCAGCACTCGGTCCGGATGTTGCTCGAAAACGGGGTTCAGCCCGACATTATCGTTTGCCGGACCGAATACCCTTTGCCGCAGGAAATTCGCCGGAAGATAGCCCTGTTCTGCAACGTACAGGTCAGTTCGGTGATCGAAGCAATTGATGCCGAAACGATTTATGATGTTCCCCTGCTCATGCAGAAGGAGCGACTCGATCAGCGGGCGTTGTACATGCTGGACATCTACAATGACAAAGATGCCGATCTGGATATCTGGAAAAGTTTTCTGGGACGGCTGAAAAGTCCGGGCGATGTGGTTCGTATTGGGCTGGTGGGTAAGTATGTCGAATTGCACGATGCCTATAAGTCGATTGCCGAATCCTTTATCCACGCGGGAGCCACCAATGAATGTAAAGTGGAACTGGAGTGGATTCAATCCGAAACACTGGTGGATGAGCACCACTGTGCCACTGTGCTGAGCCAGTTAGACGGCGTACTGGTAGCACCCGGCTTTGGGGAGCGGGGCATTGATGGAAAGATTAATGCGGTGCGCTATACGCGGGAACAGGGGATTCCGTTCCTGGGTATCTGTCTGGGTATGCAGATGGCCGTCATCGAATACGCGCGCAATGCCATGGGCATTGACGATGCCCATTCAACGGAAATGGAGCCGCAAACGCCCAACCCGGTCATCAACATGATGGAGGATCAGAAAACTATTACCGACAAAGGGGGGACTATGCGGCTGGGGGCTTATACCTGTAAACTCAAGCGGGATTCACTGGCCCACCAGATTTACGGGCAGGCCCAGATCAGCGAACGGCACCGGCACCGGTACGAATTTAACAATGAGTACACCACTGCGTTTGAAAAAGCAGGGCTCCGGCCAACCGGCATTAACCCCGAAACGGGGCTGGTTGAAATTGTGGAGTTAGCCCGGGAAATTCACCCGTGGTACGTGGGCGTGCAGTTCCATCCCGAACTGAAAAGTACGGTATTGAATCCGCATCCACTATTTGTTCACTTCGTGAAAGCGGCCCTCGCCTATAGTCAGCAAAAACGAATGGAGCCTGCCGGTAGAACCGCCGTTCCTGTAGAAACCGCCGACGCGGTTGATTAACCGACCGGATTGGCGTAAATTTGCAGCATACATGGTTTACGGTTTATCGTTTGTGGTCTATGACTGGCCGACGCACCAATAGCTACTGCGTCAGCCAGTCATAGACCGCAAACAATACACCGTGAACTGAAAACTATAAAAATGGATCGTAATCAACTTATCGGCATTGTTCTGATTATGGCAATGCTGGTTGGCTACCAGCTTCTGGTACCAAAACCTGCGCCAGGCGTGGATTCGCCCGATCCGGCAAAGTCCGGCGCACAGGTCACCCAAAAAACGCAGATAACTCCACCAGCCGCCGTCACGGTAAAAGCGGATCAGCCGCTCGACTCGGCCGCTGTTAAAGCCAGATTTGGTGATTTTGCCGCCGTCGCATCCGGGGAAACCCGCGACATCGTGGTCGAGAACAAAGATGTTAGCGTAACGTTTAGCACCTTGGGCGGGCAGGTGACGAAAGTAGTCCTGAAAAACTACAAAACATACGACAATAAACCGCTGGTCCTCATTGACCCGAAAAGCAGCCGGACCGGGCTGGATTTGCCTACCAATGGTGGGAAAGTCGATTTACGCAAACTGTATTACCAAACGACGGCCCAAAGCGGTACCGTAGCCGGACAGCCCCAGCAAATTACGTTCCGGGCCGAGATAGCCCCCGGTCAGTCAGTAGAGCAGGTGTATACCATGCCGGTTGACGGCTACGTGCTGGATTATGGACTGAAGCTGAATGGACTGAATAATACGGTTACCAATGATAACATCCGATTCTACTGGGTGGATGAGATGCAGCAGTATGAAAACGATCTGACCAATAACCGCCAGGCGGCTACCATCAATTTTCTCACGGCCGACGAAAGTTTTGAGAACCTGAAGGAAGGGGAAGCCAATGATGATGTTAAAGCCGAGCAGCCCGTTCGGTGGTTTACCATTAAGCACAAGTACTTCCTGTCCGGCTTTGTGGCCAAGAATGCACCCTTGCCCACGGCGGAGTTCAAAACAATGGTCAACCCCGCCGACAAAAGTGTGGTGAAAACGGCTACGGCGGACGTAACCCTGTCGATGGCGGATGTAAAAGCGGGCAAAGGCCAGTATTCCTTTTATTTTGGCCCCAACGATTTTCAGCGGCTGGGCAGCGTAGCCCCGGAATTTGACCGGAATGTGTACCTGGGTTACTCCGTACTGAAGCCCATCAACAAGTACTTCTTTGTGCCGGTTTTCAACTTCCTGGAGAAATTTATTTCGAACTACGGATTGCTGATTATTGCCCTGGTTGTGTTCGTAAAGCTTATTCTAACACCGTTAACCTACAAATCATACGTCAGTATGGCTAAAATGCGGGTATTACAGCCAGAACTGAACGAGATGAAGGAACGCGTGGGCGATGATATGACCAAGCAGCAGGCCGAGCAGATGAAGCTGTATCAGGAGGTAGGCGTTAGTCCGCTGAGTGGCTGTGTGCCAGTGGTGGCTACCATGCCCATTCTGTTCGCGCTGTTTATGCTGTTTCCGAACCTGATCGAGCTGCGGCAGAAACCGTTTTTGTGGGCTAGTGACCTCTCCACCTACGATGCGTTCATTAAATTTCCGGCTATCCCCTTCATCGGGAGCCACCTGAGTTTATTTACCGTGTTGATGACCGCTTCCTCCATTGCCTACGCCTATTATAATAATCAGACAACACCCACGCAGCCGGGGCCGGTGAACATGAAGGCCATGAGTTACGTATTCCCGCTGATGTTTATGTTCGTTCTGAACTCCTATCCAGCCGGTCTGACGTTTTACTACTTCGTTTCGAACGTAGTAACCATTGCGCAGCAACAGCTTATCCGCCGGTTTGTGGATGAAGATAAGATCAAGGCCGTGCTGGACGAAAACAGGCGGAAAAACGCAGCCGGCGAAGGGAAAAAGCCGGGTGGGTTTCAGGCCCTGTTGCAAAAGCAACTGGCAGCCGCCGAGGACGCCCGCAAGAAAGCCGACGAAGCCCAGCGGAAAGCAAAGTCGAAAAAGTCATAAGCCCTACTGAGTAATAATACGCAGTGCCAGGGATATAAATTTAGTGCATTTTTGTTAACAGAAAGCAACGCGATGGCGTTGCTTTCCTGTATGGGCAAATGGAACATGACGATTAAATCGTGTTGGTATAAGAGAGGGGGTGTCTATCTGCTTTTGTGGTTGATGGCCCAGGTAGCAACGGCTCAAATTGCGCCCGATGCCCAGAAGCGGTATAATACGGCCGTCAGGCTGGTGCAGGCGGGTGATTACGAACGGGCCAAAACGGATCTGAACGCAATTATCCTCCAGCGCGGGCCGCTGGCTCCCTACGCCAGCTATTACTACGCACTGGCCGCCTTTCGGCAAAAGAATATCAGTCAGGCCCGGCTGATGCTCCTGCAACTGATGGAGGTATTCCCCGACTGGCGCAAGATGGACGAAGCCCGTTATCTGCTGGCTGCCAGTTACATGGAACTGGGTCAGTACGAAGAAGCGCTGAAGGTGAGTCAGCTGGTCAGTGATTCGAGGCTATTGCCCTTACTGTCGAAACTCGAACAGCATTTCATTCCGCGTATTACTGACCTGGACCAGTTGAAGAAGCTAAACAAAGCCTACCCGAGCAATCGGACGATTGGCCTGACGCTGATTGAGCTGATCCAACGGAAATCCAGCGACAAAGACGACCTGGAACTGTCGGACCGGTTGACCAACCGGTTTGGGGTGCCGGGCGTAGCTACTGCCACAACGCAGGCAACAGCCAGTACCGCTGGGGCGCCCAATCGCCCATCAATGCCCCCCACTGTACCCGCTCGTACTAACCGCCCAAAAGGGTATTATAATGTAGCCGTGATGTTTCCGTTTCGGCTGGACGGTTTCGAGAATGACAAACGCGGGCGCTCGAACCAGTACGCGTACGATCTGTACAACGGGATTAAAATGGCTAAGGCTAAGTTGCAGGAGGAAGGCATTACGGTCAACCTGTTCGCCTATGATCTGGACAATGACCCCAACAGAGCCCTCGAAGTAGTCAATAGCCCGGCGTTTGCCCAGACGGATCTCATTATCGGGCCATTGTACGTCGAGCCAAACCGGATTGCTTCGGCCTATGCCAATCAGAACGGTATCTTGCTCCTGAACCCAATGGCTACCAGTAGCGAACTGGTCATGAATCAACCCATGTCGTACCTGGCGCAACCTTCCCTGAACCAGCAGGCCCGGAAAGCGGCCGAACAAGCCGGCAAACTGGGTGGCAGCCGTAAAGTAGCCATTTATTTTGGGACATCCCGTAAGGATTCATTACTGGCACAGGCGTATCTGGATGAAATTCGGCAGCAACGGTATCAGGTTGTCGACTTTAAAAAAGTAAGCGGTAACGCACAGTCGATGGCGGATGCGATGTTCCTTACTGCTCCCGGCAGCAAAACCCTGCTGGTTAGTTCAACTACGCCTGCGGTTCCCAGTAGTCTGGGGCATATCTTCTTTGCCAGCAGTAATGAAAACGATGGCGTCCGGATGCTGGATGCCCTGAGCCGTCGGAAAGTAACCGGTCCCCTTATTGCTACGGCCTCGGCTTTTGACTTCTACCGGAACTCAGCGAACACCTTTACCCGGCGGGATTTGTATCTGGTCTACCCCGACTTTATCGATACATCCCGTGAGCCGGTCGTTGAGTTTGAGGAGCAGTACCTGGAAAAGCGCCATACTATCCCCTCCGTTTTTGCCAGTGAGGGGTACGACATGATGCTTTTCTTTGGCCGTCAACTGGCTAGAAACGGTCTACAGCCCGGTAACCATGCCGCGTTGCGCTCGGATACCGACGATTATCTGCTGTCGGGTTTCGATTACACACAATCCAACGAAAACCAGGTCGTTCCCATCGTAAAGTACGAGGACGGGCGGCTGGTGAAAATTAATTAGCGAATGAGTGAATGAGCGAATGAGCGAATAGCTGACGCAAAAGTTATTCGTTTATTCACTCATTGGCTCATTCGCTCATTCTAAAATGACAACGAGCGAACAGTTATTTGAGAAAGCAAAAACCCTGATTCCCGGTGGGGTAAACTCACCGGTTCGGGCGTTTCGATCCGTGGGTGGTACGCCCCTTTTTATTAAATCAGCCAAAGGGCCTTACCTCTACGACGAGGATGGACGGCAGTACATCGAACTGATCAATTCTTGGGGTCCCATGATTTTGGGGCATGCCTTCGAACCCGTCGAAAAAGCGGTTCGGGATGCCATCCAGCATTCGTTCTCGTTCGGCGCTCCCACCCGGAAAGAGGTAGAGATGGCCGAACTGATAACGAACATGGTCCCCTCCATTGAGCAGGTTCGGATGGTCAATTCCGGTACCGAGGCTACGATGGCTGCCATCCGGGTGGCCCGTGGGTTTACGAACCGCGATAAACTCATCAAATTTGAAGGGTGTTACCACGGCCACGGCGACTCGTTTCTGATTGCGGCTGGCAGTGGTGCCATGACGATGGGTATTCCCGATAGCCCCGGCGTGACCAAAGCGACGGCGGCCGATACGCTGACGGCCCCCTTCAATGACCTGGCGGCCGTAGAGACGTTACTGGCGAATAACCACAATCAGGTAGCGGCAATCATTCTGGAGCCCGTAGTGGGTAATATGGGATGCGTATTGCCCGAACCGGGTTTTCTGGAAGGAGTTCGTACCCTGTGCGACCAGCACGGCGTAGTTCTGATTTTCGACGAAGTGATGACGGGGTTCCGGCTGGCTAAAGGCGGAGCGCAGGAACGATTCGGTATTAAACCTGACCTGACTACCCTGGGTAAAATTATTGGCGGAGGGATGCCGGTGGGGGCCTACGGTGGTCGCGCTGATATTATGCAGCTGGTGGCTCCCGCCGGGCCGGTTTATCAGGCGGGTACGCTGTCGGGTAATCCGATTGCCATGTCGGCGGGGTTGGCTATGCTGCACCACCTGAATGAGCATCCGGAGGTGTACACCCGGCTGGACGCCATTGGTGAGAAGCTGACAACGGGTTTTAAGGCCGGTTTGCAGAAGGCCGGTTTGCCTTACACCATCAATCAGCTCGGCTCCATGTTTACGCTGTTCATGACCGAGCGGCCGGTGGCGAATTTTTCGGATGCCAAGTCGTGTGACGTGGCTGCGTTTGGCCGCTATTTTCACGCCATGCTCGAGCGGGGCGTATACCTGGCACCGTCACAGTTCGAGAGCCTGTTCACGTCCATTGCCCTGACCGACGACCTGATCGACCAGGTTATCCAGGCGAATGAAGAAAGCCTGCTGGTAATGATGACCGGGTCGCCGGAGCGATGATAAATTATAAATTATTTTTTTGTAAATCATTCATCATTCATCATTCATCATTCATCATTCATCATTCATCATTCATCATTCATCATTATTGTTCTTCTCCGTCATCATACCCGTTTACAACCGCCCCGACGAACTGCGCGAATTACTGAGCAGTCTGACCCGGCAGACATATGCCAACTTTGAGGTGGTAGTGGTGGAGGATGGGTCGACGGAAAAGGCGGAGGACGTGGTCGCTGCGTTCGCCGGCCGACTGGATATTCGGTATTTTTTCAAGGAAAACTCGGGTCAGGGATTCACCCGGAATGTTGGTTTTGAGCAGGCCAGGGGTGATTATTTCGTTATTTTCGATTCAGATGCCCTGATTCCTCCGCATTACTTCGCCGAAGTAAAGCAAACCTTAACGGGAACCTGGCTCGATGCGTACGGGGGCCCCGATGCGGCCCATCCGGATTTTACGCCCATTCAGAAAGCCATCAGCTACTCGATGACCTCCCCTTTTACAACGGGCGGGATTCGGGGAAAGGGCAAAAATCTCGGTGGTACCTACCATCCCCGTAGTTTCAACATGGGTTTGTCGCGAAAGGTCTGGGAAACCGTCGGCGGCTACAAACTGACCCGCATGGGGGAGGACATCGAGTTTGCCATCCGAATTATCGGGCATGGGTTCAAAACCGGCTTGATCGCCGATGCCTTCATTTATCACAAACGCCGGACAAGTTTTGGTCAGTTTTTTCGTCAACTGCGTTTTTTTGGCCGTGCCCGTATCAATATTGCCCGGTATTATCCCAACGAGTTGAAGCTGGTGCATACGTTTCCGGCCCTGTTCACGGTATATCTGTTGCTGATACCGGTATGGGTCCTGATTAGCCCATTGCTGTTTGGCCTGGCATTGGGATCGATCGGGCTGTTCGCCATGCTGATTCTGATTGATGCTACCCGGAAAGAGAAAAGCGCCAAAGTTGGTCTATTGAGTGTGGGAGCTGCCTTCGTACAGTTGACAGGGTACGGAATCGGTTTCATGCGTGAAGGCTGGAAACGGCTGCGAGAACCAGCGCAGTTCCGGGAAACGGGGTCCTCTATCAACTATCCTTCCTGATGAATAGCGAGAGCAGGCAGTGGAGCGGGCAACACGAATGTGACTATATTGTTAACTAAATGCCGTGACCACGTGTTATTTTAGTAACCGATAGCTACCTTACCCGCATGACCAAGCTTGCCAAGCCACCTGGCCAACAGTTAGTAAAACGCATGAGTACCCGAACGAAAGCCCTGATTGTAGGGCCATTGGGTTTCCTGCTTTTTAGTGTCGGTTTGTGGGTTTTGGGAACGGCCGTAGTAGCCCATCAGGCGGGGGCTCCGTTTCGGCAGTGGTTCCTGTGGGGCGTGTACGGGTTGATTCTATTAAATGGAGGCCTGCTGCTGTTCGGGCTGGCGGTACGGTACCGGGTACAACTGGATTACCGGCGCTTTGTAAGGCGGGAGCTTAAAAAGCGCGACCGGGAGTGGGCCCGGTTCCGCCCGAAACGAAAAACCCCGTCGGGTAAGGACGGGATTTAAGGCGAATGCCAGTATATTACTGATTACGGGCTTACGCTGCTTTCTTCTCCGCGAATGAGGCCTTGATGGCTTCTACATCCACATTTTTAATGGTTGGTTTCCGTAGCAACTGCTTGATTGCATTCACCTTGTTGTTTGCAATGGCCCGGTTCCGACGAGCCTTTCGCTTTAATTCTGTTACTGCCATGACTATATACGTTTTTACTGTGTTTGTCTAATAAAGGCGCTGGAACGCCGGGTCGCCGGAGCGATTAGTCCGCAAAAGTAAGGTTTTTTACCGACAAAGTAAACGCTACTGCTTGTTTTTCGGTCTACTGCGTAATTTTGCACCATGCAAAAACCAACCTTGCCCAAGGGTACCCGCGATTTTGGCCCGGAGCAGATGCGCAACCGGCTTTTTATATTCGATACCATTCGCCAGACGTTCAAGCGTTTTGGTTTTCAACCCCTCGAAACGCCCTCCCTGGAAAACCTGTCTACACTGACGGGTAAGTACGGCGACGAAGGGGATCAGCTACTGTTTAAAATCCTGAACTCCGGTGATTTTGCCGCTGACCTGACCGAAACGGACTTGCAGGCGGGGCCCAAAAAAATGACGCCGAAAATTGCCGAAAAAGGGCTGCGCTACGACCTTACCGTACCCTTTGCCCGGTACGTAGTCATGAACCGAAATACCCTGACCATGCCCTTCCGGCGGTATCAGATGCAACCCGTATGGCGGGCCGACCGACCCCAGAAGGGGCGTTACCGGGAGTTTTACCAGTGCGATGCCGATGTTGTTGGCACGGATTCGCTGCTGTGTGAAGCCGAAATTATCCTGATGATTCACGAAGTATTCCGCAACCTGGGCATTACTAATTTTACGGTAAAAATCAACAATCGCAAAATTCTGGCAGGCATAGCCGAGGTTATTGGCGTACCGGGTGAGGAAGCAACGCTCAGCGTAGCGATTGACAAACTGGATAAAATCGGGAAAGAGAAGGTGCTGGACGAGCTTCGGGCACGTGGGTTTTCGGAAACTGCTCTTTATAATCTGGCTCCATTATTCGACTTTCTCAATCAGGAAGCCGATTTGGTGCTGGACCAACTGCAAACCTGGCTTTCGGCATCAGACGTGGCCCGACGGGGCCTGGTTGAATTGACTGAAACGCTTCAGCTCGTGCAGCAGTACGGCCTGGCTGACAGCCGGGTTGAAATCGACCCAACCCTGGCGCGGGGGCTTTCCTATTATACCGGGGCTATTTTTGAGGTGAAAGCCAACGACGTTTCAATTGGCAGCGTCAGTGGGGGCGGGCGGTACGATAACCTGACGGGAGCCTTCGGGATGCCGGGCCTGTCGGGGGTGGGGATATCGTTTGGCGTCGACCGGATTTACGATGTTATGGCTGAATTGAATCTGTTTCCGGCGGGTGCCGGTCAGGGTACTCTTGTGCTCATCGCGCCATTTGATGCGGAAGCCCGCCGGGTAAGCTTACCCCTGCTAAATCAGCTGCGGGCTGCCCAGGTAGCGTCCGAACTGTACCCCGACCTGGTAAAAGTGAAGAAAATGCTCGACTATGCCAATGATAAGAACATTCCCTATGTCGTACTTATTGGGTCAGACGAAGTGCAGACGGGCCAGTTAACCCTTAAAAACATGAATACCGGCACGCAGCAGAAGCTACTAGCGGAGGAGATTGCCGCCCTGGTGAAGAAAGAAACTATGGCGCAGGCAATCGATTGAGCCAAGCCGTCAACTAAGTTTCTCTACTGGCCGACAGACCAGTTATTTCAGGATCATCAGTATCTGGCCAATTTCAATGGTGGTGGACGTTAGATTATTCCACGCTATCAAATCCTTGACCGCTACGTTGTTCTGAAGGGCAACCCGGTAGAGTGTTTCGCCCGCGCGAACGGTGTGGAAAATTGCTTTACGGGCAGGGGGCGTACCCGCCGGTCTGGTTGGTGATGCCGGGCGGACCGGCCTCCCCTGCGTTTTGGGCATCGTGGCAATGCCCGTCGGTTTTAACCGCCTGTAGGCCACGATTAATTGCTGCCCAATCCGGAGCGGTATCCTCTCCGACAGGTCATTCCAGGTGTAGAGTTGCCTGAGCGTGATGCCGTACAGATTGGCGATGGCGTAATACGTCTGACCCGGCTTAACAATGTGCCATTTGCGTTTCTCGGCCATCTCCATCCGTATCGTATCCTGCTGTATCAGTGAATCCGTCGCCACTAACTCCCGGGCAGGGGTCGATTTTCCCGCCCTCTCCGTACTCACCGCCGGGGCATCGACTGCTTTAGTGACGACGGCCACCGGTGCCGGTTTGTTGACCGGAGTCGCTACGGTGTCCGGTGTTTTGCCGGCTATCTGGGGCACTACCGGTTTGGGTTCAGGCCGGGCCTGTACCGTATCCCGAACCGCTGGCCGGGTGATAATAGACTGCGGGATGGGGATAGATTCTTCGGGGGGGAGTTGGACGTATTCTATGGGCTGGTTGAGCGGTCGCTGCGTCTGTAACCAAACGATTCGCCCCCGCTGCAGCCGCTGGGCCGTTGTCATCCGGTTGAATTTGGTGAGTGAAGCCAGCCGAACGCCGTATATGTTAGCTATTTCCAGCAACGTCTGGTTCTTCTGCGCTACGTGAAAGGGAATTTTAGCGCGTTTGTCCTTTCGCTCCAGGTAATAGATCAGGCCGGGATGGATAACATCCTGATTGGCATTCAAGTCATTATATTTCAAAAACCGGTCGATGGAAATACCGCCGTAGTAGGCCAGCGTAATAAAGTTATCGCACTGTTGTGCCTGGATACCCTTATGCTCATTTATTTCGTAAAAGGTAGCTTCTGACCGGAAGCCATCTTCCTGTTTGTTGACCTTAATCAGAATCGGAAACCCAATGGCTAACTGGCGCAGATTCCTGAGTCCCGGCTCGGCCAGCGCCTGAACAGTTGTAAACTCGTCGGGGGTTACCCGAATCAGCACCGTGTACTTTTTATCCGTCGGTACAACTACCGTTTTGAGCCACTGGTTGAACGGTTGCAGTCGCTCGGTGTCGACGCGCAACCGATTGGCAATGTTCTGGAGGGACTGCCCCTCGCCGTACTGGTACGTATATAAAATGTAACTCATCGCCGGGCGATAGGTTGGTTCCTCGTACTGGATGACTAGTTTACGGGCCAGAATCCTCCAGAGCAGGGGCGGGCTCTGCGGCCCGGGCATGATATAAGCCGGATCCGTCGGCTCGATAACGTCCTGACTGGTATTACCTTTGAGGTAGCGAATCAGCGCCAGCACGTAGTTGTTTTTCAGGGTTTGCAAACGCTCCAAATCCGCTACGGCTGCTTCGGCACTAAGGATGGGGTGATAGCGTTCATCCACATTCGAGTCCATCCGAAGCCGAAGGCCGGTAGCATACGGGCGCGACAACCCCCAGAATCCCAGCGTATCTACATCAGAGAAAGGCAGGGCAACAAAGCGAAAATCATCGGGTAGGTTTGCTTTGGCAAACAGGGGTTTCAGTAACGGGTTCAGTTGCCGGAGGGCACTGATGTCAGCCTGAATAACCCTGGGTTGCGTATACAGACGCTGTATTTCCTGCTGAATCTGGATGCGTGCCTGCTGAGTCAGATGAACAGGCACATCGGCAAAGATAATTTCTTCCGGTACATCGGGTAACGATTGCCCGTGCAGGCTACTGAACTGACTCAGCCACAACAGTAAACTAAGGACACTGCCAACCCAGTAACTCATCTTGTGCCGTATCAGTACCGTATAGTGGGTGAGGGGGGAGTGATTTCTCAGGCCGTTTATTCGTGCTTCATCAGAGCAGGAAGGCAGGTCTTTTTCAGGATGGGTAAGGGAACCAGAAGCGGAAATCACGCTGTGCATGAGTTTTAAAGTCAGTTATGGCTGTTCGGGTAGCCATGAGCCACGCTGGTAGCAGCACCAATAAACGGATTACCGAGCGAATTGACAAGCGGGAGAGGGTAAATTTGCCTGTTAGCCGACGTAAAAGCGAAAGAACGTGTCATGGGTAAAAAGTATAGGGTGTCACAACGATACCCCTGTTAACGTCGGCAATTAACCGGGTGAGTACAGGTCATACAGGAAGAAGAAGGACCAAAACTACTGTATTATACCGTTGGAAACAAGTCAAACAGATTGAAAATCAGTTAGTTATTATTTGGCCTGGTCATTGTAGTTCTATGTAGTAAATTTAGTTGAAGATAAATCACCTGTTCATATTTAGTGTGTGACCAGTTACTTCCCTGTAAACTTACTGTCTTTGCGCAGATAAAAAGCATTTCTGCCCGTTTATGCCTGATGGAAAGCTTGTCGACTCTAATTAAAACGCCCCCGTCAATACTGGCGGGGGCGTTTCGGTAAGAAAGAATCGTACTCGGATGATTAAACGGGTAGTAACAGGTGCTACTTACCCTTTCCACCCCCTACTTTTCCTGCTTTGTTGACCTGCCCATCGGGGGCTGGATTTTTTACGTATTTGTCCAGCCAGCCGCTCATTTCCCACAGCATGTGCAGTAAGGACTCTTTAGCGGTATATCCATGACTTTCGTAGGGCAGGAATACCAGCCGGGTGGTAGCGCCAAAGCCTTTCAGGGCGTTGTAATACCGTTCCGACTGGATGGGGTACGTACCGGTATTATTGTCGGCCTCTCCATGAACCAGGAGCAGGGGCGTCTTCATTTTGTCGGCATTCATAAACGGCGACATTTTGTTGTAAACATCCGCTGCCTGCCAGTAACTACGCTGCTCGTTCTGAAAACCGAACGGGGTCAGGGTCCGGTTATAGGCACCACTACGGGCAATACCCGCTTTAAACAGGTTGCTGTGGGTGAGGAGGTTCGCCGTCATGAAAGCGCCGTAGGAGTGGCCACCAACGCCCACCCGGCTCGAATCGACCACCCCCAGCCGGACGCCCTCGTCAATGGCCGCTTTGGCACTGGACACCAGTTGGTCCACGTAGGTATCGTTCGGTTCTTTATCGCCCTCACCCACAATGGGGATGCTGGCGTTGTCCAGAATGGCGTAACCCATGGTTACAAAGGCGGCACCACCCCAGTAGCTAATCCGGTTGAACTGGTAAGGCGAGCCACTTACCTGGCTGGCCGCTTCCTTACTTTTGAACTCGGCCGGGTAAGCCCACAGGAACGTGGGTAGCGGGCCCTGCTCCTTGGTGTACCCAACGGGGGTATACAGCGTAGCGGTTAACTCGACCCCATCGGTCCGTTTGTAGCGGAGCTGCTGCTTCTGAATGCCTTTTAACTGCGGGTAAGGATGCGGAAAAAACGTAACCTGAACGGGGGCGATGCGCGCCTTTAAATTACGTACGTAGTAGTTTGGATTCTCTTCGGGGGTTTCGCGGGTGGTCAGGATAACCTTTTTTACGGCATCCAGTACAGCCACAGGCCGCTCGAAATACGGCGCGGCTGACCGCCAGAGTTCAGTGCTTTTTTTGGTTTTTAAGTTGAGCAGACTCACAAAAGGCCGGTCGCCGGTGGGAGAGGCCCCCTGCACGTTCAGCATCAGTATTTCATCGTTGGGGAGCAGGTTCAGTACGTCGCGCCCGTACTGATTGTGTTTCGTGTCGGGCTGGCCCGGGTTCGAGTACCGGTCCTCGTACGAACGATCGAAGAGAACCGATGTTTGCCAGGTAGTCGGATTAACGATTTTGGTGATGGCTTTGCGGCTTTGCCACCATTGTTCGGTAGCCAGTGCTGTTGTGCCATTGCCCCAGGTAAAATTCTCGAAACGAAACTGAGCCGCGTAGATCTCTTTGGGCGAAGCAGAAAAGGGAGCTTCCAGCTGAAATACCTTGTCCCGGATATCGGCCACCACTTTCGGGTCGCCCTTGTCCTGCGCCACCGTGTAGTAGACGGTAGCGGGCATATCGGCCCGCCACTCGAAGTCACGCGGTCCGGTGGGAGCACCGTCGCGACTGTAGGGAACGCTTTCCTGCAGGGGGCCATCGTTCAGGGTTTTTACCAGCGAGCCGGATAACGCGAAAACAGCCGTCCTGAGCGGAAACCGGTTGACCGGGACCAGGTACGAAAACGGCGTATGCACGGTTTGAACCATCACGTACTGCCCATCCGGCGAGGGGTCTGCCGAGCGAATGATGCCCGGTTCCCCGATAGCCGTCATCGACCCATCCGTACCCATCCGTACCACCTGCGCAGTCGTGTAGTAAGCAAACTGTTTCTCGTCGGACGGGTTCTTTAATAAATCCTGGTACGTGGGTGCCTGTCCCCGCTGCCCGCCCACATTTTGCTGGGTAGTGGGGCCGGCTGGTACCGCGCTGATAACGGGTGCCGGTCCCCGGCCGGCCGGAATCGTTTTTACAATCAAACTCTTGCTGTCGGATACCCAATGGTAGGGAACTCCCAGTGTAGCATTGAGGGCAACGGAACCTACTTTCTGGGCCGCTGCGGTTGCTACATCTGCTATGTATAGGTCAATTCGGCTATCGGTTGAATTGGCAAATGCAATTTTTGACCCATCCGGCGACCATTGTACAAAGCTGATTAGCGGAGTGGCCGGAAGCCCCGTCAGCGCTTTTTCCTCTTTATCCATTACCTTTTTGAGTCTCAGACCGGTTATGTACCGCGCCCGGCTGGGGCCGTTATTGGCCGGGTTTAGCCGGAGGCCGGCTAATTTGAATTCGGGCTGAGCCAGTTCATCAATACCGGGTGCTGCGGCCTGTTCGAGAATGAGCATCATATCCCCTTTGTCCGACAGGCTGACGGTGGGAGTGAGGGGGGCCGTAACCAGGTCCGCCAGCGCTTTGGGGGGCGTCTGATAGGTTGGGGCATCCTGGGCGCGCCCGGCGAGTGAGCAGGTAAGCCAGGAAATAAGCAAAAGCCACTGGCTTCTGCGAAGGGTTTTGAAGTGCTTAGTCATTGACGTAGATGTAATGGTTAAAATTACACCTGAAAAGACTACATTAAAAAGGGATACCATCGTTTATTGCATAATCGTACCAAAATGTAAGTAATTATTTTGTGATTTATATTTTTTGGGCTGGAAAAGAAGCCTGGTGACAAAAGGGGTGAATTTACAGCTGCCCGCGTTATGAAGGGCCGTCAGCAGAAAGCTGCCCGCCCCCATTACGTAGTAGGTCGGCCGCTTGCGGTCACCGTCGGTTTCGAAAATACGCCGGAACAGGATAATGAGCCAGGGGGCAGTTTCCAGAAATGAGTTGCGCCAGTCGGTACCCAGCAGGGTCAGTTTTTTCAGCCACTCGGCCAACATCCGACCGCTGTACCTTAGTACTTTCCACCTTCGGTACTCTTCGGCTTCGGCCGCTCCCCAAACCCGGATCTGGCGGCTCAAACAGGGGCGCCCACCACCCAGAACGTCCAAGGATGCTTGTGCGCACCCTATAGGGCGGTGGAGACTGCCCTTACACGTGTTTCGTTAAACCCCGGACACGGTAGCGGGTAGTCAAAAAGTGATAGTAATCCCGGTTGCGTTCCCACAGGGTCGCATCGGTCGGAATATCGGAATATATGTTTGGTGGTAGGAGATAAAGGGCCTCCAGCGAAACTACGCCTTTCTGGCGAATTCCCTGGCGGTCTTTTCTAGCCTACTGCCCCTTGTTCTTCCGGGGGCGCTTCTGGCCAGCCGTTGGTGTCTGCGCTCGTTTAGTAGCCAGGGTACTGTCGGTCCCATCCGGTGATACAGCCTGGTTCTTTTTCCTGCCCAGGCCTTTGTGCCGCTGACTGGGTGGCACGTACATGTACGAACGGGAAGCACCCTCATCAGCAATACTCATGCTGGCGGCTTTGCTGGTGGCCGGCCTTGAGCCGGGAGTCAGGTAGCCTGCACCCGTTGAGGCCGTAGAGCCGCCACTTTGTCCGCCCGTTGTTGATTGAGCGTTGCCTTCCTGTACCCAGCCAATGGCTACCAGAAAGCCTATCGTTAAAAACATCGTTTTCATACACGTTTCGTTTGAAATGGATTCGCCCGTAACGCTGCATAAACGCTACGGGCGAATAGATAATTAGTTCACTACGGAGAACCGATTAATTCATCATTTTATCGATGGCATTGATGCGGTCCATGTGTTGTTGCAGCGTTGGCAGTGTCTTGGCAGCAAATGCCTTGATCTCGGGATCGACGTTATTATCCTCGGCTGCTTTCTTAAAGGCGTTGATATCTTCTTTGTGATCGTCGACCATCATGCTCACGTATTTTTTGTCGAACTCTTTGCCGGATAGTTTGGCCAGCTCATTAACATCTTCCTGCATATCTTCTCCGAGGGTGGCGGGGAGGGTGATGTTTTTAGCCGTGGCCAGTGTTTTAAGCTCCTCATTCGCCTTCGAGTGATCCGCTACCATCATGGCACCAAACTCTTTCACGTCTTTGCTCATGCCTTTTTCCTGCGCCATACGGCCCAGTTCCACTTCCATCATACCCCCATTGGCCGCTTTCATGGCAAACTCACTGGTGTCTTCGCTCTGCCCCCTACCGGCATCTTCCTTGTTCTCGTTGGCTTCTTCGGCATTCTCCATGCTGTCCGACTCCTTCTTTTTGTTGTCGCAGGCCTGGAAGCTTAGAGTGCTGACCGCCAGCAGAATCAATAGGCTAATTTTTTTCATAGCGTTGTTAATTAATTTGGTTAATTACCTACTAAAACTATATACTGTCGGTTAGGTTTGGAAAAGGGGGTAAGTTTTTATCCAGCAAGACAAAATTCTGTAGTTACGGGACAAAATTCTTATATTTGCGGTATGATTGCTTTCAACCTGACATCCCTTGTTTCTCAGGCCTTACAGGGCGTTTCGGCTACCCGTTTTTTCGAGGTTGCCGAATTGACCGGATACAAACGCGAGCAACTGGCCGAGGTGTTCGATACCTCACTCAAAACCTTTCAGCGGTACGAGCGGGAGCAGAAAAAGCTTAACCCGCAGGACAGCGAGAAAGTCCTCAAACTAATAACCCTCTTTCAGGCGGGCGAATCGGTTTTTGGGTCTGCGGCCGCCTTTCGGCGGTGGATGGACAAACCCGCCTACGGGTTAGGGAATCAGGTGCCTTTTGCCTTGCTGTATACATCCGGCGGCATCGACCTGGTCATGGATGAGGTAACCCGCATCGAGTACGGCGACCTGGCCTAAATAACGGCTCAACAGGCCAATTGCATCCGAATGCTTGTCTATCGCATCACAAAGACGGTGTACGCCAACCGCCTGGTAGCCTCGGGCGGGGCTGCCCGCTGGAACAGGGCCGGTCAGTTTGTGCTGTACACAGCCGCTACCCGGGCGTTAGCCTGCCTGGAAAACGTGGTTCACCGGAGCGGGGAGGGACTCACCGCCGATTTTCGGGTAATGAGTATCGACGTACCGGATAGCCTTTCTATAGAGACCGTTCCTATTGATGCCCTGCCAGCCGACTGGTATGATTTTCAGCGGTACGATACCTGCCAGCAGCTAGGAGGGGAGTGGCTTCAGCAACGCCGGTCGGCCGTTTTGAAGGTACCATCCGCCATTATCCCCAACGAAAGTAATTACCTGCTCAACCCGGCGCACCCCGATTTCAGCCGGATAAACCTGGTGCGTACCGACCGGTTTGTTTTCGATCCGCGCATCAAATCGTAGGATAATCAGACAGAGCAGGCGCCCTGTTAATTGGTTATGTTTTAGTTGAAATAGAATTGTATTACAGATGGATTGTATTGTTGAGTACATGCCTGATAATATGGTTTTGCGCCGATTCATTTTTGCGCGTTTTTAGCCCACTTAGACGCGCTTTTACGGGTTTATTTCTGTTTTCTCCTGAAAATTTTGTATATTTGTGTATAGTGAGGCTTGCGTGAACTGCGTAGGCCAGAATAGTAATTTTCTGCGAAACTACTTTATCAAATGGCGGACCAAAATCCCGACCTCGAAGCTCCCAGTAACATTATTCCTATCAACATTGAGGACGAAATGCGCGGAGCCTACATTGATTACTCAATGTCGGTTATTATCTCGCGTGCTCTTCCCGACGTTCGTGACGGCCTGAAGCCGGTTCACCGACGGGTATTGTTCGGTATGGCTGAACTGGGAGTCAGTTACAACAAACCCCACAAAAAATCAGCCCGTATCGTGGGCGAAGTACTGGGTAAATACCACCCCCACGGCGACTCGTCGGTGTACGATACCATGGTTCGTATGGCCCAGGACTGGTCACTCCGGTATCCACTCGTGGATGGGCAGGGGAACTTCGGCTCCATCGACGGCGATTCTCCGGCAGCCATGCGGTATACCGAAGCCCGGTTGAAGCGGATTGCTGAAGAGCTGCTGAACGACATTTATAAGGAAACGGTTGATTTTCAGCCCAACTTCGATGATTCGCTCGAAGAGCCAACCGTTATGCCGGCCAAGTTACCAAACCTGCTGCTGAATGGCTCGTCGGGTATTGCGGTCGGTATGGCTACGAACATGGCCCCGCACAACCTGACCGAAGTTGTGAACGGGATCATCGCGTACCTGGACAACAATGACATCACGATTGAGGAGTTGATGCAGTACGTTAAAGCACCCGATTTCCCGACGGGGGCGACCATCTACGGCATGGAGGGCGTAAAGTCGGCCTTCATGACGGGGCGCGGCCGGGTAGTGATGCGGGCCAACGCCACCATTGAAGAGAACAGGGGCAAAACTCAGATTATCGTATCGGATATTCCGTACATGGTCAATAAATCGGTGATGCTTGAAAAAACGGCCGAGCTGATTAACGACAAGAAAATTGAAGGGATAGTCGCGTTTCGGGACGAATCGGATCGGGACGGGTTGCGGGTGGTGTATGACCTGCGCCGGGATGCCATCCCGAACGTGGTGCTGAACAATCTGTATAAGCATACCTCGCTGCAATCGTCTTTCAGTATCAATAACGTGGCCCTCGTTAAGGGACGGCCCATGATACTGAACTTGAAAGATATGATGAAGTACTACGTTGAACACCGGTTCGACGTGGTTACCCGCCGGACGCAGTACGAACTGCGCGAAGCCGAGAAGCGGGCGCATATCCTGGAAGGTCTGTTAATCGCCCTGGATCACATCGATGCGGTTATTACGCTGATTCGCTCGTCGCGGGATGCGGAAATAGCCCGGACGGGCCTGATGGCGCAGTTCTCCCTGAGTGACTTGCAGGCAAAGGCCATTCTGGAAATGCGGCTGCAACGCCTGACGGGTCTGGAGCGCGATAAACTGCAGGCGGAATATGATGAGCTGATGCGGGAAATTGCCGACTACAAGGAAATTCTGGCCAGTGAAGAACGCAAGCGGCAGGTTATCAAAGAAGAACTGACCGACATACTGGCCCGGTACGGGGATGAACGCCGGACGCAGATCAATCCGGTAGGGGATGGTAACATCAGCGACCTCTCCCTGATTGCCGACGAGGATATGGTGATTACCATCTCGCACGAAGGCTACATCAAAAGGACACCCACCACCGAGTACCGGTCGCAGAGTCGGGGAGGAGTGGGGTCGAAAGCGGTTGTGACCAAGGAAGAAGATTTTACGGAGCACCTGTTTACGGCCACCATGCACAACACCCTGCTGGCATTTACTCAGAAAGGCCGTTTGTACTGGTTGCCCGTCTATGAACTGCCCGAAGGGTCCCGTACGTCCAAAGGGCGGCCACTGGCTAACTTTATCAACATTGAATCGGATGATAAAGTACGGGCGGTCATCAACGTAACCGATCTCAAGAACGAGGACTACATCAACAATAACTACATTGTGATGTGTACCCGGCAGGGGACCATTAAGAAGACCATGCTGGAGCAATTCTCCCGGCCCCGTCAAAATGGGATCATTGCCATTACAATTGATGAGGACGATCAACTGATTGGCGTGTGCATGACGAATGGCGACAACGAAATCGTGATTGCCTCCAGTGCGGGTAAAGCCGTTCGTTTCCACGAAAGTCGCGTTCGCCCGATGGGCCGCACGGCGGCTGGTGTGCGCGGCATATCGCTGGACGAATCCGATAAGACCGACCACGTGATTGGCATGGTCTGCATTCTCTCCGCGGCCGCTCAGTTGCTGGTTGTGTCGCAGAATGGCTACGGCAAACGATCCGACATTGACGGGTATCGGATTACGAACCGGGGGGCCAAAGGTGTCGGTACGTTGAAAGTTACCGAGAAAGTGGGACGGCTGGTTGCGGTACTCGACGTAGCGGACAACGATGATTTGATGATCATCAACAAATCCGGTATTGCCATTCGGACACCGGTCAATGCCATCAGTGTGATTGGCCGGAATACGCAGGGGGTGCGGCTCATCAGCCTGCGTGACGGGGACGAAATATCGTCCGTAACCAAAATAAAACAGGAAGAAGGGGAGGAGGCAATCGCCCTCGATTCGGAACCGCTACTCGTTGAGGAATAAGCGAATGAACGAGTAGGTTTTGAGCCGCCGGACTGACCAGAAATCAGTCCGGCGGCTCAAACAATTTGTAGATGGTCATGCTTATACGGACAGAATCCGTAATTTCGTTATTGAATTAAAAAAACAACCCCGATTACACATGAAACAAATTTTTGTTATTCTCGTCGCGTGTTGCCTCTCAGTAGGGGCGTACGCACAGCAAACTGGTTCCGCAGCCGTGGACCAGGCTGCCCTTGACGCTTTTAAAAAGGAGAAAGAAAAAAGCGATAAAGATATCACCGACGCCAAAGCGGGCGGAAAAGCGAGTACCTGGCTGGACCGGGCTAAAACGTATCAGAACATTGCCATCAGCGGTAATATCAAGCTGGACTCGGCTGCTGCGACTACGGCTTATGATGCCTATAAAAAGGTTATCGAACTGGATAAAGACAAAAAAGGGGGTCCTGGTAAGCTAGCTAAGGAAGCAGAAGAGGCCTTGACGAGTCAGAACCTGTACAATGCCTTTATGCAGCAGGGGGTCGCTAAATTCCAGTCGAAAAATTACGCTGAGGCCATCAAGTCCCTGGGCATAGCGGGCAATATCAATCCCAAGGATACGCTGGCCCCCCTGTACTCAGCGATTGCGGCTCAGCAGGTAAAAGATAATGCAACGGCCAAAGTGCAGTTGGAAAAGTACATTGCCGGTGGGGGTAAGGATGCCGCCATTTATGGTTCGTTAGCGATGCTTTACCGGGCCGATAACGAAATGGACAAGGCGCTGGCAACCCTGGACAAAGGCATTGTTCTGGATCCATCGAATAAGGATTTGGCCAATGAGAAGATCAATATCATGTTGACTTCTAATAAAATGGATGAGGCTATCACCAGTATGAAGCAGATGGTAGAGAAAGATCCGAACAACGTTCAGAATCTGGTTAATCTCTCTATTGTGTATAATAACATTGCACACAAGGAAGATGAAGAAATCCGGAAACTGGAAAGTTCGTCTAAAAAGGGGGATAACACGGCAAAACAACTGGCTGATTCCAAGAGCATTATTGATGCCTATAACAGTGAGATTGCCCGGTTGAACAAGCAGAGTAAAACGGCTGAGGTGAAACGCCAGCTGGCCGATGTGCAGAAGCGGTTGACGGAGCAAAAGGCTGAGTATGCTAAACTGGACGCATCGGCAAAAGAAGCCGCAGCCAATGCATCTTCGGCTGCGGCTGGTGAGAAAAAACTGGCTGATCTGAAAAAGGCGCAGGACGACAATCTGGCCTTGGAAAAACAGTATCTGGGAAAAGCGCTGGCTGTTGACCCTAATAACTTCGATGCCAACTACAACATGGGGGTGTACGTTTTTAACGAAGCGGTTAAAATGAAGCAGGGCGTCGACAAAATGTCGATGGCCGAATATACTAAGTCCGGTAAAGAAGCAGACGGTAAGGTATGCGGCAAATTCAAACAGGCATTACCGTACTTTCTGAAAGCCAAGGCGGTGAAAGAAGAGCCTGAATTGACGAACAACCTGGAAACTACCCAACGGGTGTTGAAAGAGTTTGAAGAGAAGAAGGTGGCTTGTATCGAGCCGTAGTACTATAGAATAGAGTAGGGCTGGTTAATACCAGCCCTACCTTTTTAATTATCTACTTAACATAATATAAATTATACAACAAACTGTATAATCCTGGAATAGCTTAACAGTATATACTATGTAGTAGGTGTACTGGAACAGGTAGTAGCTGTTACCTGTCAACGCAGCGTAAGAAAGAACAGTTACAGTGTCAGAAAGAAACCAATCGATAGGGCCTGACTATATTGAATCGTGTTATCCTGATCCTGATCGTACAGGATAACTCCGCTAAGGTTAGCATTCATTACTTTGTTTATCTTACCCGTAATGGTCAGATCAAGCCGGTGGTCAGTAGCGGCCAGATTCCGGTAATCAGCAAAGAGTTGGTACCGAAAATTAAGGTTGATGTTACTGGCTATATCATGGTCGTAGTTAGCCACCAATTGAAATGCTACCTCGGTTCGGCTGGTCCGGTCGAGCGGTACACCATAATTTTGCGGTACGTACAGCTTGACGGTTGGATCGGTTACGAACGTTTGCCGAACCGTTAGCAGACCCAGTTGAAGGTTAAAATCATCCGTTGGTTCGTATCCCAGGCCAAACGACTCCGTCAGGTAACCAGGAGCGAAAAAGTTGGAAATCTGATTGTCCTGCTCCTGCCCGGAAGGCAGGGTGATATAATCATAACCGGGAGCAAACTGCGACAAGACATTGAGTGAGCCAAACCATTGCCAGCGGGTGGAAATGAGATACCCCGCTTTAGCGTCAAAAAACAGCCGGTCCGAGCTTTTACGTTGTGCCTGCTGCGCATTTTTAACGATACCGTATTGAAGTTGCGTCTTTATGGTCCAGTTGAAACGGTTCCTTCGGTAAGCGAGCCGTCCATTGAACAAAAGACCAAAAGCAATGGAGTTAACCCCACCCCCTTTCCAGTTGTCGCTGAATGAACCCTAGTTCAAATTTATGCCGGCTTCGAGTTTATTACGCCAGTAGGTTGAATCCGGTTTAATCGCTACACTGTCGACGGTGTTGCCCCGGTTCAAGAGCTTACGTAGTTCAGGACGGGCTGTTGTGTCTGATTGCGCTGAGGCAGTTGGTAGACTAACCCCTAAAAGAACGGAACTACTAAGTAATAAAAGACGAACAGCAGCTAGCACAGCGAAGGTAGAGATAACGGATGAGCGAGGAGGTAGTAGACGTAACGAAGGTCGGCAATTTAGTGCCAGGTAACCAGGAGCACCGTAAGCAATAATAGGAATATCCTTACGTTTTTTCAGGATTACGTACTAATAATCCACGTGGAACACTAAAGTGTTGCTTTACAGCTAGTTAGCCTTGTCTATGGGTGAAAACGCATTTTTAACGCATTTGAGGGCACTTTAATTGAAAAAAAGGAAGAATCAGCCGACCATTTTTAGCCTGAAAACACCTGAATTTTTTCTTTACTTACACCGTTGGGGTGAACTCCCGGAACGAACCGTCTGTATAAAAAATAAGGATTCGTTCTACCTTTTTCTCTCCCGATGCGTTGGCTGTAAACGGTTCACTGGCTTGATTATCATCCGCTTGTACCACCATATTCTGGGGCGGAATTTCAGTACGCTGACTACGAACACTAGTAGGTTGGGGTACAGCAGCGTAGGAAACCCCTGGCTGTACTGTATTGAATTGGTCTGAGCGGTTCTGTGCTGGTCGGCCAACTCCCCTATTGGTATAATTTGACCCTGATGAATTCATCTGTCGGTCATTTAACCCCGGTTGATTTTCTTCTTCCATAATCCATTCGTACCCTAATTCGGGAAAGCGACGAATTATTTTCTGAATGATATCGAAGCTGGGGCGATTTCGACCCGAAAGAATGTGCGAGATACTGGATCGTTGAACGCCAATCTCATCGGCAAAATAAGACGGAGTCAGATTCTTCTCAATGAGTATCTGTTTAATTTTGTCATTTATAGTCATATCCCTTTTAGTCAATGTATTGGATGTATCGTCATACTGTATAGAAACGTCACAAATATATAAAATAAGTTAATGTAAATGATTAGTTCAACAATAGGATTACAATAGATTATAATTACATAAGTGAATGATTCGTCTAAATAATAATGTAAATATAAACAATTTACCAAGTCAACAATTTAACGTAGATGTAAATCAATAATACAGATGGGGATTTATTAAAAGTATAGTCGAGTAGATACCAGTTGTACATCGTGTACTNATGATGTAAAGTCTTTTCATCACGTCAAAAAAACAGGGCGGAACAGAAAGGCCCCACGATTAAGAAAAACGTACTTTTCATTAACGTATGAAAAGTACGTTTTTCTTTTAGTCAAAACTGTTAGCCCCTCCTTGCTAATTTGATCCGGTTAAACAAATCCTACTCTTGTTGATCCTGTAGCCGACTTTCATTCAATGACAGTTACAGCCCAGAGTCAATCCTACAAGTCCATGAACACTTTACTATAAAGAAGCTAAAACCACTAAGAGCGCCTTTATCGGGGGCGCTCTTAGTGGGATAAAAAAATTAATTAGTTAAAGCCAGCTACCTACACAGAAATATTGTTTTCGCGTAGCGCGTCATTCAGGGAAGTCTTTAGATCGGTTGAAGCTTTACGCTGGCCGATGATAATAGCACAGGGAACATGATAGTCTCCCGCTGGAAACTTTTTGGCATAACTTCCCGGGATAACCACTGAATTAGCAGGAACGTACCCTTTGTATTCGACGGGCTCGTTCCCCGTTACGTCGATAATTTTCGACGAACCTGTGATTGTAACACCCGCACCTAGTACAGCCCGTTTGCCAATGTGTGCTCCTTCAACTACAATGCAGCGTGAACCAATAAATGCTCCGTCTTCAATAATAACGGGAGCTGCCTGGGGTGGCTCCAGTACCCCCCCTATTCCAACGCCCCCACTCAGGTGAACATCTTTCCCAATCTGGGCGCAGCTCCCAACGGTTGCCCAGGTATCAACCATCGTACGCTCGTCCACATAAGCACCAATGTTTACGTAGGACGGCATCAATATAACACCCGGTGCCTGGAACGATCCATATCTGGCAACGGCTGGTGGAACGGCCCGAACGTTAGCCGTTGCAAAATTCGTTTTTAGCGGGATCTTGTCATTGAAGGTGAAAATACCTACTTCTTCAGCTTGCATCTTTTGACTGACAAAGTAAAGTAGAATGGCTTTTTTCACCCATTCATTCACCGTCCAGGAACCCGACTCATCCGTTGGTGGTGTGGCTACCCGCAGTTCTCCCCTATCTAATAAATCAATTACTTCCCGTATACTATTAAGCGAATCCTCTTCGGCAAGTAGTGTTCTATCGTTCCAGATAGCCTCAATTTTTTGTGTCATTTAAGTGAAGTAAAAGTTAAAGCAACTCATGATAAGTAGTTGACTAATAGCAATATATAATTTAAGACAAAATATTATATTGTTATACATCAATAGCATAAACACTGATTGCTATGTTTTACCAAAGGTACACAGAAGGCGATTATAGTTATCGTATAAGGCTGGTAAAAATTAATAGCCAGGTAAGCCAGTGCAGCTTATCAAGCAAACAGCCCCGTTTCGCTGCGACTTACATAAAGCCAAACAGTTTATTATAGGCAGCCTAAGTGGATAACTTATATATCAAAATACTTGCCACCCAATCACTCTGATCCATTCAGGAAAAGATATAGCTAACTGATAATTTTACCTTCTTCTCCGAATTAATAAAGTTTCATACGTTGAGCTGGTATAAGGCACTTACTTAACTGGCCCTGTTCAACCCTATTTTTTGGAACGTTGCTATTTCCTCCGTTTATTCAGCTAAAAATGAAGGCAACTGTACTTAATACAAAAGGCTGTTTTTGTGGGGTGGATCAGTGGTGGCCCCTTGGCGACGATCACCATTACCTCTAGCATCAGCGGGCGATTAAAATCGCCCGCTGATGCTAGAGGTATAACCACACTGAAGAATAAGAACGTCCGATTAAGAGCTAGGTCGTTCAGGCAATCGAATCACGCTGAAGCAATAAAATGATCGTGACGTTAAAGATAAATTGATTGGAAAATCTTCTAGTGACTTAAGACTCCGCTCCTTTCGTGTTAGCTGAAAAAACACATTGATGGCTAGTCTGTGCTGTTAAACATAAATCAGGTGGTAAGTCTTAGTATGGATTATTATAAAGTTTAAAAGTGACACCAATGCATATAGTAATCAAGCAGATTTAAATAGTATTACTTTCAACCGCAGAATTGTCATTCCGACAAAGATCTTCATTATATCACTGTAGCATCGGACAGGGTGGTCAATGCCACAACAAAAAAATAGGCAACGTAATCCTGCGTGATATACACCGTAAAATGATTGTATACGCGCTAAGTTGTTTAGTAATTAGAGTGGGTGCTGCTATAAAGGTTAGTTGGTTTAAAAAATAGATGGCAATGTTGTTGTAATGAGCCCTAGTAGTATGGTAGCAATACAGCAGAAGGATATATTAGTAAGTAGTCAATATTAGCCAAATTTTTAGTATAATAGGTAGTAATTGCTAAATAAATTAGTAAATAATACTAAAATTACTATTAATAATTAGTAAAATTAGGGTATTATGCTAATAATAGGGGCTTTTAACCATTATTTACTAAATATGTCTATTTAATTTGCTAATACCTCCCCTACTACTAATTATGGTTGCCCTTAATTAATACGTATATTTGGACCCGAAAACAAACCAATTTTCTCTGTTCATGGAAAAAATACGCGTTGCTATTAATGGCTTTGGTCGAATCGGACGGTTATCGTTCAGACGGCTTCTTGAAAAGGAAAATATTGAAGTAGTCGCCATAAATGACCTCACGGACAATGCGACACTTGCCCACTTACTGAAATATGACTCTGTACACGGTAAGTTTCCCGGTACCGTTACCGCTGATGGCGATAGCCTGACTGTAAATGGTATGCGTATAAACGCTTATGCCGAACGTGATCCGAAAAAACTACCCTGGAAAGATCTGACTATTGATGTGGTACTGGAATCGACAGGCCGTTTCGTTGATGAAGCGGGTGCAGGTATGCACCTGGAAGCCGGTGCCAAAAAGGTAGTCATCTCTGCTCCTGCTAAAGGGAACATTCCTACGGTTGTTCTGGGTGTGAACGATGATACACTAACGGGCGACGAAACGATTATTTCGAATGCTTCCTGCACGACTAATTGCTTGGCTCCAATGGCCAAAGTATTGGATGATGTGTTCGGTATCGAGAAAGGATACATGACAACGATTCACGCCTATACGGCTGATCAGAATCTACAGGATGCGCCCCATTCCGATTTACGCCGGGCAAGAGCGGCTGCGTTATCGATCGTTCCTACCTCAACTGGTGCTGCCAAAGCAGTGGGGCTGGTATTGCCACAACTTAAAGGCAAACTGGATGGTAATGCCCTGCGCGTACCAACTCCAGATGGGTCACTAACAGATTTGACAGTTATCCTGAAGCGGGAAGTAACCGTGGAAGAGGTCAACAACGCCATCAAACAGGCATCCGAGACTACGCTGAAAGGGTATCTGGAATACACAACGGACGAAATTGTTTCCATCGATATTGTTGGCAATCCCCACTCCTGTATTTTCGACTCTAAACTAACAGCCGCCAATGGTACACTCGTTAAGGTAGTGGGCTGGTACGATAATGAATACGGTTATTCCAGCCGGGTTGCTGACTTAATTGTGAAGTTGTTCAATCGGTAGTTGTACATAAATGTAAATTACAATGTTATACAATTGATAATTTACATTTATCATTAAAATTAATTACAAATGGGTGTAGTTTATTAAACTGCACCCATTTTACATTGTAAATAGTTGATTGTAAATCCTTTGTCGAAGAACAGTTGTTCGTACAGTGTCTTTATACCTATGTGAATTTGGTTCAGGGGGGAGTTATAGAGATCAGTTGTATATTGTAAACTGTTGCTGACTGGTTTAACCTGCTCGAGGCTGTAAGAAAAGAGTTCGGGACTATCCGTCTTCAAATGAAGCGTCCCTCCTGCTACGAGCAGGTGTTTATAAATTGATAAAAAACGAGGGTGCGTAAGCCGATGCTTTTCCTGTTTGGGGCGCGGTTGCGGATCGGGAAAAGTGATCCATATCTCGTTTACTTCATTCTCCACAAAAAATTCCTGCAGAAAATTTATGTCCGTCCGCAGGAAGGCTACATTCGATAAGCCAAGCGTTTGAGCAGTCTGGGAGCCCCGTGCAATTCGATCCCCTTTAATATCGACACCAATAAAATTTGTGTTGGGAAATGCCTGAGCCAGGCCTACCGTATACTCCCCCTTGCCGCAGGCCAACTCTAAAACGATGGGGTTATCATTCCCAAAATACGCCGACCGCCATTGACCGCGAATCGTTTTATAGAGGGGTTTACCTATTTCAATAACATTCGGACTTTCGGCATTTTGCAGAAAGCGGTGGGTTTTTCTTCGTGTCACGGTTATAGATTCGTTAATTCGGCAATGGTATAATTACTGCCCGTTACCAGAATCAGGTCGTCGGGTGAGGCATCGGCAAGGGCCGCCGTCAGGGCAACATTGACATCGGGAAATGCTGCTCCAATTCGGTTGGCGTGGGCGGCTTCCGTTTGCAACAGGTCAGCTGACAAGGAGCGGGGTGTCTGCGCCTGACAGAAATAATAGACCGCCTGTTGGGGTAATGAATCCAGCAATCGGGACCGGTCTTTGTCGGCGACCAGGCCCAATATGATCCGCAACATCCGGTAGGAAAACGGCGCAATGGTTTCCAGTAATGCCGCTAAACCGGCCTCATTATGGGCCGTATCAGCAATAACCATCGGCGTAGTTTGCAGGGTCTGAAATCGTCCCTTTAACCCCGTCAGCTCACTCACCTTGGCTAATCCGTTTCGCCGGGCTTCTGCCGGGACAGGCCAGAGCGGTTGCAGGATATCGACAATGGCCAGCACAGCAGGCAGATTCTTAAGTTGATAACTCCCCACTAAATCGAGTTGGTAAACCTGCTCTTCCTTTTCTTCGGGTCGTTTTACCAACACCTCCCGCTTACCCGCCTGGACTCCGTTATCCTGAACGGTATAGCGTACATCGGCAAAGGAAAGCGGGGCGTGCAATACCTCCGCCGTATGGCTAAATACTAAAGCGGTAACCGGGTTAGATTCACCTACTACAACCGGTACGCCGGCTTTTATGATACCCGCTTTTTCAGCCGCTATCTGCGGCAGGGTATCCCCCAGTATATCCGTATGGTCGAAGGCAATGTTGGTAATGAGGGACGCTTCCGGTATAATAACATTGGTCGAATCAAGCCGCCCGCCCAGGCCCGTTTCAATAATAGCCAGGTCGACCTGCTGCCGGGCAAAGTAATCGAAGGCCATAGCTACAGTAACCTCAAAGAAAGATGGCTCGATGGATTCGATCAGGGTCTGGTAGGTAGTAACAAAATGCGCTACGGCCTCCTCCGCCATGGGCTGCCCGTTGAGCCGGATTCGCTCGGTAAAGGATTTCAGGTGCGGGGACGTATAGAGACCCACCCGATACCCCGCCGACTGATAAATTGCCGCCAGCATGTGCGATGAGCTTCCCTTTCCATTGGTGCCCGCCACGTGAATGCTGCGAAACCGCCGGTGCGGATTCCCCATTGCGTCGCACAGGGCCAGGGTATTGCCTAATCCGGGTTTGAGCGCCTTGGGACCAATCCGGTGAAATACCGGGAGCCGACTATAGAGATAGTCGAGTGCTTCGGCGTACTGCATCTACTTCGCCTTGATAATAAAGGTAATGGTTCCCTTGGCCGTGGGGGGAGTTGACCCGCCTTTGGGCCGCAGCCTTAGCCGCTGAACCGCCTTTCGGTATAAATCACTAACGGCGGGACTGACCGTACTCTGCAACTGACGAACGTTGATGATATCCCCACTCCCGTCTACGGTAAGCTGGAAAACTATCTTACCCGTTTCATCCGAACCGTCATTTACAGATGGACTCCCGGCCATCGACCAGCCGGATACATCAAAGGCCACCCCCGTGGCTGAGCCCCCGGGCGTACCGTAAAATTCCTTCGCGTTTATCTTCCCGTTGGGATTGCCTTTGTCACCCACCCCGCTGGCATCGTCGCCGTTGTTGTTGCCACCGGTGCCCGACGCTTTCCCGACGGTCCCGTTGGAGCCTCCCCCTCCCGACGGGGCGGATCCGCCGGATTTTTTAAACAGGGCATCGTTATTGACCGTTTCCACCTTTTTGGCGGGTGTGGGGGGCGCGGGGCGTTCGACCGGGGCCGCGGCTTTGGGTGACTCTACCCGTTTGGGTTCGGGGCGCACGGGTGCCGTAACCGGGCTTTCGTCGGCTTTACTGGTAATAATGGGTTTCTCCGTCGGCGTTTTGGCGGGTTTGGCATCGACTACTTTGGGGGAAGGTGTCACCCGCGATTTTTCCACCCGGGGCGGAGTGTTCACCCGGGGCGGTTCCACGGTGCGGCTGGGGCGTTTTTCGGCGGCTTTCACGTCCTCCGCATTGGGTGAGTCAGATGCCTTGTTATAGGTCTGTATTTTACCACTCCCCCGGGCATCCGTACCGAAGTTAACCTCGATAAATTCAATCGGCGGGGGGTCGGGGACCGTCTGGGTGAGGTTGACCAGGAGCAATAGGGCAATCAGGATACCGTTGATAATAACGGCTCCCGCCAGGGATTTCATCCGGATTTCTTCTTCGTTCTCAAATGTTATACGGTTCATTCGGAATAGGGTTAACGGAGTAAATGTACGATTGACCGGGTTGGCGGTGCGGTGAATAGCTACGTTTCAGTCAGTATAACGCTCCTGCACCCGGCTTCGTTTATGATTGGGGCTGATTATGCCCTCCTCCGGAACAAAGTAACTAAAAATCTTTGCCGATAAGAAAACAGGGCATCCCCTTTCCGGCTTATGTTTGCAAAACAAACGTCCCCTGGCATCTTTATTAACCCAGTCACGCTGTTCCAGTATCCATGCCCGTTCTCCAGCCCATCGTCGATCTAGCCGAATTACTCTACCAGAAAGGAATCTCCGACGTGGTTGTTTCGCCTGGCTCCCGCTCGGCTCCCCTTACGCTGGCTGTTGCCCGACACCCCAAGCTGCGGGTTCGGGTTATGGCCGACGAACGGTCGGCGGGGTTTGTGGCTCTGGGGATGGCGCAGCAGAGCCACAAACCAGTGGTCCTTATCTGTACATCGGGCAGTGCGGTCTATAATTTGTCCCCGGCGGTTGCTGAAGCGTTCTTTCAGCAGGTCCCCCTCCTGCTGCTAACGGCCGACCGGCCCCACGAATGGCTGCACCAGCAGGATGGGCAGACGATTGACCAGCGGAATCTGTTCGGGGCGCACGTGAAGCGCTGGTACGATTTACCCGCCGATTATATCCATCCCGATGCCCGCTGGTTTATCAACCGGTCCATCAACGAAGCCGTTTCACTGACCACGCTGGCCCCGGCTGGCCCCGTTCATATCAACGTACCGCTGCGGGAACCCTTTTACCCGACTGCGGATGAAGCCTTAACCTTTGAGCCGGTCCGGGTAATTGACACACTGCCGCCTTCACTGAACATCCCCGGCACAACCTGGCACGATTTACTGGCCGAATGGGATGAGAGCGTACGGACTGTGATTGCGGTTGGGCAGATGCCCCGGGACCCCGCCCTGCTGGATGTACTCGGTAAACTGAGTGACGAGTTCGGGGTTCCGATTGTTGGAGAAATTATCAGTAACCTGCCCACCAACGACCGGTTTATTACCCGGACCGATACGTTTCTATCCGGTATCACACCCGAACAGGCTGAAAGACTCCGCCCCGACCTGCTGATTACCATCGGCAATTCGTTCCTCACCCGGAACCTCAAAACATTTTTTCGGCATGCGGCAGCCCGTCGCCACTGGCATATCCAGCCCAGTGTCGACCGCATTCCCGATTCGTTCCAGAGCCTGACCAGGCTTATCCCCGCCAAACCGGCTGATTTTCTGCACCAATTATTTACCGATATCGATTACCAGCGTTTTCTACAGGGCGACGATGATGACGGTTCGGCTGACTTTTTACATCAGTGGCAAAAACTGGACTGGAAAGCGGCCCAACAGGTTGAAGCGGTTCTGTTCCAGCCGGATGCTCCGCTCACCGATTGGCTGGGCACCCGGGCGGTGCTGGATCACCTGCCCCAGGGGTCTGTTCTCCACGTTGCCAACAGCATGCCGGTACGGTACGCCAATCTGTGCGGCATACCCCAGGAACAGCAAATCAGGGTGGAAGCGAACCGGGGCGTGAGTGGGATTGACGGCTGTTTAAGTACAGCCCTGGGAGCCGCGCTCATGACCGATCAGCTCGTGACCCTGCTCATTGGGGATGTTGCTTTCTTCTACGACCGCAACGCCCTCTGGTCCGCTCCCATCCCGTCTAACCTTCGTATTGTCCTGCTCAATAACGACGGTGGGCACATTTTCAGGATGATCGACGGGCCTGACCGGCAGCCGGAACTGGAAACTTATTTTGAAACACCCCACGGGTACACCGCTAAAAACACGGCCGCCGATGCCCACATCGACTACGTAGTCTGCAACTCGGTGGAAAGCCTGCTGTCCCTCCTACCCGATTTCTTTGCACCGGGCCCTACAGCCAAACTCCTTGAACTAAGTACGGATAAACAGGTTAACCAGGAACAGTTTCTGCTTTACAAGAAAGCCCTGCAAAAAGAAATGGCAATAAACTAAAACTACAGTTATAGTTATCTAACCCCTTAACTTGATTACTTTAGCAACTTAATTCTTTATGATGATGAACCGTACGCTCCTGCTTTGGACCCTGGTAACCCTCCTGACGGGTATCAATACCGAAACTTTGGCCCAGACAAAACCCGCAACCACCTCTACGGCCTCATCGGTCGAAAACGAAAAGTTTGTTTTCCTCAACAACGGCGCAACGGTGGGTATGATTATCAAATCCGTGCTGAAAGCCGACCGGCAGCGGCTCAAACTGACCGATCAGCAACTGCCCAAAGCCAAAGAGATTATCACGAATGCCGTTGTGGCCTATAATGACGGGGTGAAGCAGTTGAAGAAGACGGGCATGAATCAAAAAAAACTGCGGACGCTGGCCGTAGGGGTAGAAACAGACAAGGTTCACAACTACAAAGCCATTCTGACCCCGCAGCAGTATGCCATTCTGGCGGCTCAACAAATGAAGATGTATCCCGAAAGTAAACTGTAGGGGTCTCCCCTACCGGCACTGCAAAGCCCGTTCCTTTTTAGCCTGCTCATCGCCAGCCGATTCCCCCCGTTGCCAGGCGTCGCAGGCCCGGGCTTTGTTTCCGGTTGCCAGCTCTGCCAGACCAATATAGTAATAGAGTTGATCGACGGAAGCATCCAGGGTTTCGGCCTGTCGGAATGCAGGCAGTGCTTTTGCGGGTTGTTTTTGTCCCAGCCAGTACAAACCCAGCGTTTGGTGCGCCCAGGCATTTTCATTATCACGCTGGAGGGATTCCTCTACCAGTGGAAGGGCTTCCGCCGGGCGATTCAACTTCAGAAGCAGATAGGCTTTGTTATTCAGGTAATACGGTTGCCGGGGTTTTAACCGTAAAGCCTGTTCGATATAAGTCAGGGCTTCCGGGTATTTCCCGGCACGGGCCAGCAGCAGACTCTGGTTGTTCAGGGCGGCATCCTGTTTCGGGTTTAGCTGTAAGGCCCGCCGGACATCCTGTCCGGCGGCATCATAGGCCTTCTGACTAAAATAAAATGCGCCCCGGTTGGTCAGCGCTTCTACATTGTTGGGGTCCAGTTGCAGTGCCCGGTCGTAGGCTACCTGCGCCTGGGCGGTTTTGTTCAGCCGGACATACGCATCCGCCAGGCGCGTCTGGTAAAAAGTAGAGTCGCGGTACTGCTTCTCAATGCGTTCCAGGTCAGCCACGCTCCCCCCCGCATCGCCGGTCTCCAGCCTCACTTCGGCCCGGTTAAAATAGGCCGTTCCGAAATCGGGGTCAGCATCGATAGCGCGGGTATAGTCGGCTAAGGCCCCCTCCCGATCGTCATTCCTGAATTTGGCCAGTCCCCGGTTATTATAGGCATCGGCAAAATCGGGCTTTTTGGCAATCGCTTCCGAGTAATACCGGATGGCCTCGGTGTATTCCCGCTTCTGCAACTGCACATTCCCCTTCAGAAAAAACTGAGCCGCTTCCTCCCCGGCGTTGGAACAGGCACTGAGAACCAATGATACACTAAGGATGAATGATAAATAATGAATGATGAATGACCGGACAAACAGCCGATGGAGCAAGTTGCTTACTTTTACGAGCCAATTGGTACTAAGTAGAAAATCATTCATCGTTCATCATTTATTATTCCCTTCAACGTGCGTTTCGTCCAGGACATACCCCATCCCCAGTTTCCCCAGTTCCGCATCGGCTTATACGCCTGGAATGGCAAATATATTGTCAAAATCGAAGCGGGGCCCTATGAACAGACGTATAAGATCAGCGAAATGGACCTGCTGGCCCCGGATGCGGTGCCCACTATGCTGGACACCGAGTTTCTAACGCGCGTTGCCGAACGGTTCCGGGCCATGGATACCGATTGGCAGGCAACGGGTGAGCGCAATGAGGTAGTTTAATTGACGGCCGTCAACGACTGTTTTGTGACTACTCTTGTCCCTTGTCCTATCGCATGGTTATATGTTTATACGAGGTTATACGAGTGACTGAAGGCGATCGGGTGTCAGCTGCAGGTATTTACCGGATCGCTCAGGGTCCTGAACAAACCACGCCGGATTCCCGGTTGCGTCGCGGCCTAATTTGGCGTTGGGCACGGGGGGACGGTTCAGGTCGACAAATGCGGTTTCCGGAATGTCCTTTGTCACGGGACGGCCTGCTGTAAGGATACCCGCGTCAATCATTTCATGGATACTTTCCATAAACCGGTCGGCAATACGGCTTATCTCGTTATCCGTGTGGGCTTCGGTCATAAAGCACGGAAACCCATCCCAGATGTGGATTCCCTTGTCCCGCATCAGCGTGAACAGCAAATCCCCATAAGGCACCTCCTCCGTAAACTTCACCTTCCAGAGTGAACCAAACTGCGCCACAAACAGGGGCAGGTGCTGCTGCTCCAGTGCCCCGTTTATCGTATCCGCCAGTCGGGTGGCTTTACCTGTCAACCCTTTCTGGAGAGCCGGTCCTTTTTCTTTCATGTACGTCAATACGGTTTTGGCGGCTGCCAGTGCCAGGGGGTGGCGGACGAAGGTGCCCGCAAAAAAGGTTATGTCCGCCTGAGGGTACGAGGTGTCGCCGTATTCCCAGAAGCCCCCGTCGAGGGCATCCATGTAGGTTGCTTTACCCGCCAGTACGCCAATCGGCAGCCCCCCCCCAATTACTTTACCGTAGGTAGCCAGGTCCGCTTTGATACCGAACAGGGCCTGCGCCCCACCGGGGTGCATCCGGAAACCGGTAATCACCTCATCGAAAATAAGGAGAGAGCCCCCCGCTTCGGTCAGGGTGCGGACCTGCTTCAAAAAGTCGACGGGTCTAAATTCAGGGCGACGGCTTTGTACCGGCTCTACCAGTACGGCGGCAATCTCTGCCGACCGTTCCCGGATAATCCGCAGGCTCTCGTCGGTGCCGTATTCCAGCACCAGCACATTCTGCACCGATTCGGGCATGATACCCAGGGCACCCGGATAGGATTGTAAGGTACTGGACCCGCGCACGATTACCTCATCGAAGACACCGTGGTACGAACCGGAAAAGACCACCACCAGCGACCGGCCGGTTACGGTTCGGGCAATCCGGAGGGTACCCATTACGGCTTCCGAGCCGGTGTTGCAGAGGGCCGCCCGCTCAAAACCGGTGAATTCACACACTAACTTACACACCTCACCCGCCAGTTTGTGCTGAGGCCCCAGTTCATATCCTTTTTCAATCTGGTCATACAGCGCTTCTTTGAGCATATCGGGCTGGTAACCAAACATCGTCGAGCCAAACCCGTTCAGTACGTCGATGTATTCATTCCCGTCGATGTCCCACAGGCGACAGCCTTTGGATTTGTCGATAACGATCGGGTATACCAGCTCTTTAGTGAGCGGCTTGAAACCTGTCACCACGCGGGGGTCGGCCATCCAGGTCCGGTATTCCTGCGCGTAGTCCTTGCTGCCTTTTGTTTTTTTTGTGTACCGGTTGGTGAATTCGGCGATGAACTGTTTCTGGGTATCGGTCAATTCCGTCACCTGCCGTTCAATCCGGGCACCGGCCCCAAAAGGTTTTACCACCGTCGCTGTACGATCGGTACGGGCAGAGTTAATCTCAGCCGTTGCCGGCCCCGCTTTGGCAGGCAACGGCATGACCACAGGAAGGTCCGGTTTACGGGCTGGCGCGGGCTGGGTTACCGATGTCGCCGGATCGGCTACCGGACTGGTTCCCTGCAGGTAAGCCATTTGCTGGGCAATGATCTGTAGTTGCTGGGCAAACAGATTGGTCACCGCATCACTCCCGACCGAAACGGGGGGCAGCTGGGGCATAGCACCTAAAGGCCTGGGCGCCTGAGCGGGGGTTACGGGTGCCGGGGTTGGGACAGTATCGGATGAGACGGAAGGCTGGGGGAATGTTATCGACGCAGTAACGGCGGGTGGCTGGTAGGCATCGGCCGGTAACTGCTCAGCCAGGTAGTCGACCAGTCGTTCCAGGGTACTGTAGTCACTATTTAACTGCCGGAACGAAATGGGCAGGTCGAATTTTTTTCTCAGGGTGTACGAAACCTGCGTCAGGGCTAATGAGTCGAGGCCAAGTTCGATAAAGCTCATCGTTGGTGATAGGCCATCCGATTCGATGCCGGCAGTTGACGTCAATACCGCTAGTACGTCATCCATTATCCTTTTTTTTCTCATAGTCGTACTGCTGGTAGTAAGTGTCATAGTGGTTTCCTCGGCGGATGTAAGGTGGTTTGTCGGTAGCGATGCCGCTGCTTTTTCGGGCAGAGGATCAATCCAGCAGCGTTTTCGGTTAAATGCGTAGGTGGGTAACGCTATTTTGGTCAGTGCCTGTCCGGCGTAAAAAGCCGCCCAGTCCGGCTCAACGCCCGCCAGCCAGAGCTGCCCCAGTGCGTTCAGAACGGCCTGATACTCGGAGCTGGCTCCCTGCCGGGAATCCAGACTCGCCACGACGGGTACCGACCGGCCTTTTAGTTGCTGGCGGGCCAGCGTAGCCGTTACCGTGCCAGGGCCCGCTTCAAGCAACAGGGGCCGCACGGCCGTGAACAGGGTTTCCAGGGCATCGGAAAACTGCACGGTTTCCCGCATGTGCGTAGCCCAGTAGCGTGGACTGGTCGCCTGCGCATCGGTCAGCCAGGTTCCGCTCACGGTCGATACGATTGGCATCCGGGGCCGGTGCAGCGTAACCTGTTCGACCACCGCCCGGAAGGAATCAAGGATGGGGTCCATCATGGCCGAGTGGAAAGCGTGGCTCGTTTCCAGTACGCGACTGGGTATTTCCAGCCCATCCAGCTGCCGCGCAAATTCGGCAATATCCTCGTCGGGCCCTGCCACCACGCACAGATTAGGGCTGTTGACGGCGGCAATGGATAAGGTTGGGGGCAGTAGTTTCTGCACCTTCTCCCGGCCCAGCCGTACCGACAGCATACTTCCCCTCGGCAATTCGCTGATTAGTTTGCCACGCGTTGCCACCAGGGTCAGCGCGTCCGTCAGCGAGAATACCCCGGCCAGGTGAGCAGCTACGTATTCGCCGATACTATGCCCGCAATAAATGGTCGGCTGGATGCCCCAGCTTAGCCACAAACTGGCCAGCGCGTACTCTGTAATGAATAGGGCGGGCTGGGTATACCGGGTGTTTTTCAGTCGTTCGATAGCCACCGGGTCTACGGCGGTCAAACTCGTTTCGGCATACAGTATCTGTCGGATATCCTGGCCCAGCAGCGGCAGCAGAAAGTCGGCGCAGGTATCGACCGCCTGCCGGTACACGGCTTCGTGCCGGTACAGTTCACGGCCCATATTCAGGTACTGTGACCCCTGACCGGGAAACAGGAAAACTACTTCACCGGGTTTTTCCAGCAGCATGCCGGGGCCGGCAGATGTACCAGCCGGAGCACCGGTGGGGGCCGACAATCCCCTACTGAGTTCGTCCGTAGTGGATGCAAGCAAAAACCGACGGTGGCTGAACGCGGGACGCGTCGTTTGGAGAGTAAACGCCACATCGCCGGGCTGTAGCGACGGCTGCTGGCGAAGCTGTTCCGCCAGTTGAATGGCGTATTGTTCGAGACTGTTGGCGGATTTGGCCGACCAGGTGACCAACTGAACCGGGCGCGACGCGACAACCGGCTCCGGCGCAACAGAGTGACCTTCGTATTCTTCCAGCACCACGTGAACATTGGTCCCCCCCACCCCAAACGAACTGACACCTGCCCGGCGTGGATACGCCCGGCGCGGATGCGGTTTGAAGGTTTCACCCCGGCGTTCTGATGGATTTGGCTGGCGAGTCCACGCCGGGTCTGCTACCCAGTCGGTTAAGGTCGTATTGACTTTAAAGGGGCTGTTGGCAAAGTCGATAACGGGGTTAGGGGTTTGAAAGCCCAGCGACGCCGGAATCTTTTTATGGTGCAGGGCCAGGGTAGTTTTGATCAGACCCGCCACCCCGGCCGCAGCCGTCAGGTGCCCCATGTTGCTTTTTATGGAACCAATGGCGCAGAACTGATTAATGGGTTGCTCGCCGAAGGCCATGGTCAGTCCGTCGATTTCTATCGGGTCGCCGAGGGGTGTAGCCGTCCCGTGCGTTTCAACATAGCTGATGGTAGCCGGGTCGATTCGGGCATCATCGAGGGCCCGGCGGATAGCTCCCGCCTGTCCTTCGGCATTCGGGGCGGTAAAGCTCCCTTTCCCCCCCCCGTCATTATTGACACCTACCCCTTTGATGAGCGCGAAGATCGGGTCGCCATCGCGCTCGGCGGCTTCGCGGGCTTTAAGCAGTACTACACCCGCTCCATCGCTGAACACCGTCCCGCCCGCGTTGGCATCGAAAGGCGTACAGTGTCCATCGCGGCTCAGCATGGCCCCCTCTTCGTACAGGTGACCGCTGTGGATGGGGGCCGTGATACTGGCTCCCCCGGCAATGGCTACGTCGCACTGACCGGTACGCAGACTCTCAACGGCCTGGGTAATCGCCAGTAGTGAGGTTGAACAGGCCGAATACACACTGACGGCCGGACCGGTCAGGTTGAGCTGGTAGGCCGTTCGGGACGCGATAAAGTCCTTCTCATTAACGGTCATGGCCTGGAACGAACCAATGTCGCTAACCGCCTGCTGGTTGGCCAGTACATTATTCAGGTAATACGTGTTGTTCCCACAACCCGCCCAGACCCCAACGGTCCCGGTATACTGCTGGGGTAAATACCCCGTTTTTTCGAGCAGCTCCCAGCTAATCTCCAGAAATATCCGCTGCTGGGGATCCATCACCGCGGCCAGTTTTTCATTCAGTCCGAAAAAATGGGCGTCGAACTGATCGGCCTGGTCGATGATCCCTCTGGCCTTTACGTAGGCCGGATCACCGGTTACATCGGCGGGCACTGTTGCATCCAGTTCGTTATCCGCAAAGAACCGGGTGGTTTCCCGTCCCTCGGTCAGTACCGTCCACAACGCGTCGATGGTGCTGGCCCCCGGAAAACGCCCCGCCATGCCAATAACGGCGACGTCACCCGTTGCCTTGTCCGGCTTATCGGATAAGTCCTGCTTAACGGCCGGCGCTGGTCCCTTCTTATGCCCGGTCAAAAAGTCCGCCAGTCCATGTACCGTCGGAAACTGGTAGAGCTTGGTAATGGGGATGTCCAGCTGGAGCGTTTGTTTCAGCGCGGCTACGGTTTTAACGGCCAGCAGTGAATCCCCGCCCAGTTCAAAGAAGTTGTCGTGCGTGCCTACCCGTTTCACGTTCAGCACGGTTTTCCACACGGCCGCCAGCGTCTCCTCGGTTTTTGTACCCGGTGCCCGGTAGGCATCCGTCAGCAGTTCCGATGCATCGGGATTAGGCAGTGCTTTCCGGTCGACCTTCCCGTTGCTGGTCAGCGGTATCCGGTCGATGGGCACCAGGAGGGCCGGTACCATATAGTCGGGCAGGGTGGTCTGCAAAAACGTACGGATCGCCTTGCGGTCGAACCCGTCCGCCATCACTACATAGCCGACCAGCCGTTTACTGCCTTCTTTATCCTCGCTGGCAACCACAACGGCGTGTTTTACGCCCGGGTACTGAAGCAGGGCATTCTCCACTTCACCCAGTTCAATCCGGTAACCCCTTATTTTAACCTGTTCGTCGATACGTCCCAAATAATCGAGTCCGCCGTCGGGCAACTGGCGGGCCAGATCCCCGCTTCGGTACAGCCGGTCGCCCGGCTCCAGGCTAAAGGGATTCGGTATAAACCGGCTGGCTGTCAGTTCGGGCTGGTTCAGGTAGCCCCGGGCCAGTCCCGCTCCCCCAACGTACAATTCGCCCGGCTCGCCAATCGGCGTCGGTTGCTGCGCGCTGTCGAGTACGTAGGTAGTTAACGTAGGAATGGGTTTGCCGATCAGGCTGGTGGTATGGTCGAGGTGTTCGGGCTGAAGGGCCAGATACGTGACGTGTACGGTTGTTTCGGTGATACCGTACATGTTTATAAGCTGACAGGTCGGGTAGGCCCGGTGCCAGGGTTTCAGCTTGGCCGGGTTCAAGGCCTCACCCCCGAAAATAACGTAGCGAACCGAAACCCTGTCAACCGTACCCACCAGGGCATCCTGCAACGTATAAAAAGCCGATGGGGTCTGGTTCAGTACAGTAACCCCTTCCCGAATCAGCAGCGCACCGAGCTGAGCGGCATCTTTAGCCGTTTCTTTCGGCACGATAACCAGTCGCCCGCCGAACAATAACGCGCCGTACATCTCCCAGACCGAGAAATCGAAACAGAACGAGTGAAACATGGTCCACACATCCCGGTCAGAAAAGTCGAACAGGGGCGAATCGGTCAGGAAGAGCCGCACCACGTTTTCATGTTCAATCAGTACCCCCTTGGGCCGCCCGGTTGAGCCGGATGTGTAAATGACGTACGCTGCATTCCGGGGCGTTAATTCGTTGGGAACCGCGTCTTTTGCCTCCCGCTCCAGGGTTGACCCGGCTTCGTCGAGGCAAAGCGTATGGGTTAACTCATTGGAGGCAAACAATACTGAACGGGATATAGTATCAGTTACCAATACACTGCTTTTCAGATCGTCCAGCATATACGCAATCCGGTCGGCCGGGTAATCGGGGTCGATCGGCACGTAGGCGCCACCCGCTTTGAGGATACCCAGTATCCCGACCAGCATCGCCGGGGAGCGGTGCAGACAAATGGGAACGAGCGTTTCCTCTACCACGCCCAGACGCCGTAATGCGTGGGCAAGCTGATTGGATTGCTCGTCCAGTTCCCGATACGTAAGGTGAGTATCTCCGAATATGACAGCCGTATGACCGGGGGTTTTTCGGGCCTGGGCGACGAATAAATCGACAATTGTTTTATCCTTCGGGTAAGAAACGGGTATTGGCATCGGCGGCTGGTTATCCATCACTACACTATATTGGCACGTTCGTATCAAACTATTCTACCCCGGCATACCGGGTACTCATCAATATCAGCCATTGGCTGCCTGAGCGGTCAGCCAATCGTCGGAGGTGTAGGAATAAACTACTTTGTCCAGGGCAATGCCTTCCTTCACGGCACTCCAGCGCAGTAGACCTTCCCGCTGATACCCCACTTTTTCGAGTACCCTGATCGACGCGGTATTACGGGCGAACGGTATGGCTTCGACCCGCAGCAGCGAGAGCTCAGAAAAAGCGATGTTGGTAATAGCGGTCAGGGCGGCTGTAATAATGCCCCGGCCCCAGTGCTGTTCGCCCAGCCAGTACCACACTTCGGCCGAATACCGGTCAATGTCCTCCCCTACGCGCAGACCGATATTTCCCACGGCCTCCCCCGCTACGTCGATGGCGAAGTTGGTCTCCAGTGCCGGATCGACGACGTACTGAATCCAGCGCTGGGCATCGGCCAGCGTGTACGGATGCGGAAATGTGTCGCGCAGGTTAAGCCATATAGTATAGTTGCTGGCGTGCCGGGGGAGGGTTTCCTCATCGCCATATTGCCACGAACGCACCGTACAGGAGCCACAATCAATCGTCATTATTCGTCACTAATTTTTCAATAGAGGTAACCAGGCAACGCTGTTTTGCTATTTCTGACTCATTTAGTGCGTTCAGGTAACCCTGAACATTAAAATAAGATTAGCCATCCAGCGCTTCAGACTTTACCCCGGACAACGGCTTACACTATTCCCGCATCCAAAAGGCAACAAAACAGACTGATCGTAAATTAGTTATTACCCATATTCCCCCTGTTTATACAAATCTGCCGGGCTTACCAACCCCTTAAAGCAGTGCCTGCAGACCGGAACAGGAAGCGCGAAAAAGCATAACTACTGATTATAGTCCATAAGCACAAGTTGGGCATTACCCGCACTTATTACGGGGCACCGGGTTTATCTTTGTGTGGGCATCAGGCGCCGGGGCTATCCGGCGTTTCGGTTTACTAAATCAGTTGATTAATTCTATAGAAAACACATAAGCAATGGCGATTCAACTCACGGATACGATAAGTAAAGCCGCCCGGCGCGATATTCTGGACCTGGAACAGAAAATCAGTTCGTTTAGCCAGGGGGATATGGCGGAGGAAGCGTTCCGTAAATTTCGACTAACGCGGGGTGTATACGGCCAGCGGCAACCGGGGGTGCAGATGATTCGCATCAAGCTTCCGCACGGACGCATTACGGCCGGTCAGTTGATTCGGATCGCTGATTTGTCCGATAAATTTGCTACGGGTAACCTCCACGCCACTACCCGGCAGGATATCCAGTTGCACTTCGTCAAACTGGCAGACTCGCCCCAACTCTGGGCGGAGCTGGAAGATGCCGGCATAACGCTGAAAGAAGCCTGTGGTAACACCGTTCGGAACGTGACGGGGTCGGCCCGGGCGGGTATCGACCCGGAGGAACTCTTTGATATTACGCCCTACGCCCACGCTGTTTTCGACTATTTCCTGCGGAATCCCATTTGTCAGGATATGGGGCGGAAGTTCAAGATTTCGCTGTCGTCCAGCGAAAAGGATTCGGCGTACGGCTACATGCACGATGTGGGGTTGGTAGCCCGGATACAGGATGGCCAGCGTGGGTTTAAGGTCATGCTGGGGGGCGGGCTGGGTGCCCAGCCTTTTTCGGCCCAGACGGCTTTCGAATTTCTGGAAGAAGACCGGGTCATTCCATTTATTGAAGGCGTTATCCGCGTGTTTGACCGCTACGGCGAACGGCAGAAGCGGCACAAAGCCCGCATGAAATACCTGATGAACGACATTGGCCTCGAGGAATTTCTGCGCCGGGTTGCCGACGAAACCCCGGCCCTTCGGGTGAAATCATATACCGTTGCCGAAACCGGCGTAAACGCTCTTTTCGCTATCCCGCCGGCCGCACGGCCCGATGCGCCAACCGCTCAGCCGGTTGCGGGCAATGAGGCCTACAACAGCTGGCTGAAAACGAACGTGTTCGAGCAGAAACAGGCGGGCTGGTACGCCGTGCAGTTGCGCGTGCTGCTGGGCGATATGGATTCGGACACGGCCCGCGCCCTGGCGCAGCTGGTGAAGCAATACGCGGCCGACGACATCCGGGTGACGGTGAATCAGGGGTACCTGCTCCGGTTCATCAAACCCGAGGATTTACCGGCTTTGTACGAAAGTCTTAAGGTACTGGGGCTGGCCCAGCCCGGTTTCGATACCACCGCCGATATTACGACCTGCCCCGGCACCGACACCTGTAATCTGGGTATTACGAGTAGCTACGGCATTACCCGGGCCCTGGAACGGATGATGCAGGATGAGTTTCCGGACCTGGTTTTCAACGACGACATAAAAATCAAGATTTCGGGTTGCATGAACGGCTGCGGTCAGCACTCGGTAGCCAACATTGGGTACCACGGTTCGTCGCTGAAGAACGGCGCTTACGTGCTACCGGCGTTACAGGTGCTGCTGGGTGGCGGATTCAACGGCAAGGGTGAAGGGCTGATTGCCGATAAAGTGATCAAAGTACCCGCCAAACGGGGTCCCGACTCGTTACGGTATCTCCTGCGCGATTTTGAGGCTAATACCCTCGATGGTGAGTACTACAGCGACTACTACGCCCGGCAGGGGAAAAACTACTTCTACCAGTTACTAAAACCCCTGGCCGACCTGAAAACCCTTGTCGACAGTGACTATATCGACTGGGACCATACCGAACAGTACGTGACGGAGGTGGGTGTGGGCGAATGTGCCAGCGTACTTATCGACCTGGTCGCCACGACCCTGACCGAAGCCAGCGAAAAGCTCGGCTGGGCGCGGGAAGCCCTGGCAGAAAGCCGCTGGGCCGATGCCCTCTACCACACCTATAACGTGTACATCACCGGTGCCCGGGCGGGTTTGATGAGTCGCGATGTTCCGACTAATACCCAGCACGGTATTGTCAGCGACTTCGACAAAACGTTTGTTGGTGAACCTGATTTTCACCAGACCGAAGGCGAGTTCAAAACGCTGGTGTTTAGTATTAACAAAGAGGAACCCTCTGAAGCGTTTGCCCGTCGGTTCATTGCCCAGGCCGAAGCCTTCCTGGAAGCCATTCAGGAATACCGTGAGAATCAGATTGAGCGGGAAGGCCTGCCCGAACTTCAGGTATTAACGCAGGCGCAAGACTCTTAAAACGAATGATGAATTATAAATGATGAATGATGACCGGGCCGCCGAAGCCAGCCGACATCTATTGCTGTCATTCATAATTCATCATTTATAATTCATCATTGAAAGTATGAAACTTACCCTCGTAGGTGCCGGGCCTGGTGATCCGGATTTGATAACGGTGAAAGGCATCAGGGCCTTACAACAGGCCGATGTGGTGATGTATGACGCCCTGGTCCACCCCGATTTGCTCAACTACTGCCGCCCCGATGCTTTGCAAGTATACGTAGGTAAGCGCCGGGGTGCCTACTCCTGCGTGCAGGAAGACATCAACCCGCTGATCGTGCATTACGCCCAGCAGTACGGCCACGTGGTCCGGCTGAAAGGGGGCGACTCCTTCGTGTTTGGACGGGGGTACGAAGAAATTGACTATGCCCGGCAGCACGGCATCGACACGGCCGTTGTACCGGGTCTCTCCAGCAGTTACGCCGTACCGGCCCTTGCCGGGGTTCCCCTCACCACGCGGGGGCTATCCGAAAGTTTCTGGGTGGTAACCGGCACCACCAAAGCGGGAAAGTTGTCGAAAGACCTGCATCTGGCGGCTCAGTCATCGGCGACGGTCGTCATCCTGATGGGAATGCACAAACTGGCCGACATCATGGCCACGTTTGACCGGTGTGGCAAAGCCGATACCCCTGTTGCCATTATCCAGAACGGCAGCCTGCCCGAACAGCGCACCGTTTTCGGCCGGGTAAACACGATTGTCGACCGGGTAAACGAACGGGCTATCGACAACCCGGCCATCATTGTGATTGGCGAAGTAGCGAGGTTGGGCGATCCGGAACGACAAGCCGAACTGCGGGCACTGAGCGTCGCTAAATAAGAGAAAGTAGCTATATAAAAGGCTCTGCTATCCAGCAGAGCCTTTTATTATTTCAGCCTTTCCCGAAGGAGTGCCAATATTTCCTATTGGGTCTGTTCACTCCTATCGAAACGTTCCCGCATTTCGTACCAAAAATCAGCCTTTACCAAAGTTGGTTTGGCTAATCCGCCAGTGGTAATCTCATAAGTTGCTTTAACCTGATTCAGATTGGTAACTGTACGTTATTGATGCGTGAATTAGTTCGTAAAGTTGTTGCTTAATAGAAGTTGCCGAATGGTCTCTAAAGCCACACCAATCAGCTATAAAATTTACAGACTTACTCACGGATCAATAAAAGTTTCTTTGTATCTTTCTGTTTAATCAATGCTAACCAATCTAACGTATTCATGCCTACAATTATCACTCTTTACAAATTGTTCTTGGCCTCACCTAGTGATGTTAAAGAAGAGCGAACAATTGTTAAAAAGGTTGTTGACGAAATCAATTTAGGAAACTATGCTATAAATGGGATTAAACTTGAACTAGTTGCATGGGAAACTCATACTTATCCTTCAATTGGAGTTGATGCGCAAGATGTTATCAATAGACAAATTGCAGATAGTTATGATATTTTCATTGGGATAATGTGGGGTAGATTTGGTTCTCCAACGGGAAGGTCAGAATCTGGTACTAAAGAGGAATTTGAAAGAGCCTTTGAAAAACATAAAGCCAACCCAAAAGAAGTTGAAGTACTATTTTATTTCAAAACGACACCCTTATCTCTAAAAGACATTGATTTAGAAGGTTTAACTAAGATAAAAGGGTTTCAAAAGCAATTATCAGGTCAAGGAGTATACTACAAAGAATTTAATCAAGTTGATGAATTTGAGCAATTAGTTAGACTTAACTTAATTTCAGTTCTAAAAGGCTTTGAAACATCTTTACCTATTGTTGTAAATGTTAAAGAGGAATATTTACAAGCACACGTGGTTACTGGGTCTAATACAGAAGAACCTGATATAGAAGATATTGGGTATTTAGAGGCTCTAGATGCCACATTGAAAGAATCCGTCGTACTACAGGGAATTTTCAGTAAAATGACAAGTCATTTAGATATTTTAGGAAAACAATTAAGTAAAAAAACAGAAAGAATTTATTTGACAGCAGGCTTGGATGAATCAAGTAAAATGAGAGAGTTGAAGAAAATAGTTGATGAATTAGCAAATAATATGTTTGCCTACAATAAAAAAACAAGAGACGAACTACCTAAATTAAACAAACAACAAAAGATTTTAATCAAATATTACTACATAGTATTGAGCCTGCATAATACTCTCACTAATGATACAGAAGAAAAGGCGATTTTATTAGGACATTTGACAAATTTAAAAGAAACTACTATAGGCGTTTTAGGACATATAAACTTGATGAAAGAGGCTGTGGCTACCACCCCTCAAATGACAACTATGTATGTCAAGGCAAAAAAAGAAACCTTGGGCGTTTTAGAAGAAATTATCAACGAATTTACAACCGATATAAACTTGTTAGAGGAGGTTGAGAGATCAATAAGAAAAGATTTGTAGGTTGATAAATCAGTTGTATGGGTCGGTTTCCGCCTTCTAAATAAAGTATAAACACAATATACTTTGCCACTATCAGAGCTCTATTTATCGAGTTGCCAAAACAAAGAAAGCGGCTTACTTATATACCTCAGAATTTAGAGTAGTCAGAAGAATTTATACGTGCCATCAAACAAAAAAGCCCCGCTAAGTTTCCTCAGCGGGGCTTTTCTATTTATAATTCAGATTACTTCACTTCTTCGTACGGTACGTCCGAAACGTTGTCACCTTCGGGCTGGCCCTGTCCGGCATTTCCGGGGTTGGCGTTGCCCCCGTCGAAACCGGCGGCTCCGTCCATTGGATTGGCTCCGGCACCGCCCGTAGTGTTGTACATTTCCTGCGAGGCCGTGGCCCATGCCGCATTCAGCCCTTCAAGCGCGGTGTCGATGGCGGCTGCATCACGGGAAGCGTGCGCCGTGCGCAGATTCGCCAGTGCTCCTTCAATGGCCGTCTTGTTGGGTTCCGACAGTTTGTCACCGTACTCTTTTAGTTGCTTCTCCGTCTGGAAAATCATCGAGTCGGCCGCGTTGACTTTCTCGATGGATTCACGCTCGGCTTTATCAGCTGCTTCGTTGGCTTTCGCTTCTTCACGCATCCGGTTGATTTCGGCTTCGGTCAATCCGCTCGATGCTTCAATCCGGATTTTCTGCTCTTTACCCGTACCTTTATCTTTAGCCGTCACGTGCAGGATACCGTTGGCATCCACGTCGAACGTTACTTCGATCTGGGGAACGCCCCGCGGAGCCGGTGGAATGTCGGACAGGATAAACCGGCCTAACTGACGGTTTTGAGCCGCCATGGGACGCTCGCCCTGCAATATATTGATCTCCACACTCGGCTGGTTGTCCGAGGCAGTCGAGTAGGTTTCTACTTTTTTGCTCGGAATCGTCGTGTTGGCATCCACCATCTTGGTAAATACGCCACCCATCGTTTCGATACCCAGCGAGAGCGGGATAACGTCGAGCAACAGTACGTCTTTCACCTCACCCGTCAATACACCACCCTGAATGGCAGCACCAATGGCTACGGCTTCGTCGGGGTTGACGGCTTTGGAGGGCTTGCGGCCAAACAGTTTCTCAACTTCCTCCTGCACTTTCGGAATCCGGGTTGAACCACCGACCAGAATGACTTCGTCGATCTGGCTGGCCGATAGACCGGAATTTTTCAGGGCTTTACGGCAAGGCTCCAGGCTCCGCTGAATCAGCGAATCGGCCAGCTGCTCAAATTTAGCCCGGCTCAGTGTCCGCACCAGGTGCTTGGGAATACCATTCACCGGCATGATATACGGCAGATTGATTTCCGTCGAGTTGGAACTCGACAGTTCAACTTTTGCTTTTTCGGCGGCTTCCTTCAGGCGTTGCAGGGCCATTGGGTCCTGACGCAGGTCAATGGCTTCATCTTTCTTGAACTCGTCGGCCAGCCAGTCGATGATCACCTGGTCGAAGTCGTCGCCACCCAGGTGCGTATCACCGTCGGTTGCTTTCACTTCAAACACGCCATCACCCAGTTCCAGAATCGAAATATCGAACGTACCGCCACCTAAGTCGAATACGGCGATTTTCTGATCCTTGTTCGTTTTATCCAGACCGTAGGCCAGTGCGGCAGCGGTTGGCTCGTTGATGATTCGTTTTACATCGAGGCCGGCAATTTGTCCGGCTTCTTTGGTTGCCTGACGCTCGGCATCGTTAAAATAAGCCGGTACCGTAATAACGGCTTCGGTTACCGTCTGACCCAGGTAATCTTCGGCAGTCTGCTTCATCTTCTGCAGAATCAGGGCCGAGAGCTCCTGCGGGGTATATTGACGGTCGCCGATTCTAACGCGGGGCGTCCCGTTTGGTCCGTTCTCTACGTCGTACGCGACGTTTTTAATTTCATTCGTCACCTCACCGAAGCGTTTGCCCATGAAACGCTTGATGGAGGAAATTGTATGTTTCGGGTTAGTGATGGCCTGGCGTTTGGCGGGAGCGCCTACTTTGCGTTCGCCGTTACCGTTGTCCATAAAAGCCACTACCGAAGGGGTTGTGCGGGCACCCTCAGAGTTGGGGATTACAACCGGCTCGTTGCCTTCCATCACAGCCACGCACGAGTTCGTGGTGCCTAAGTCAATACCAATAATCTTTCCCATAACTGGATTTAGTTTCTTTGCTTGTTCTGTATAAACTGACAGATACAACCTGTCTATCAATACAAATGCCAGCCTGTTCAACTTACGTAAATTGCTGTCAGATTGGCAGCATATTCCGCCAGAAAGGGTCATCCTGTCGCTGTTTGCAAACTGGTAACCCACCCTATGGCAGACCCTGCTATCCGCTTCGGGAACGAAGCGGATAGCAGGGTCGATACCGGCACCAACTGACTTATTATTTTTTGCGTCCCTGAATAATCAGAGTGCTGTAGGGCAGGGCCAGCGTTCCGGTTCCGTACCGCGCCCGGAGTTGTTCGAACGTATCGTCCTTCACCTGCTGTACGATTTCCGGGCTGGCCTTGCCCAGCGCATGAACCACCGGAGCGGCTATCTCATTCATGTTGGTCCAGAAAAAATCGGGGCTGTCGAATAGTACCTCACCCGATAGTACCGTTTCTTTCACGTCCGACAAACCCGCTGCTTCCAGTAAGCCCGCAATCAGTCCCGGGTTGGCACACCGGAACATGCCCGGCGCACCGGGCGGTGGGGCGGGGAGTTCCAGCCGCCGATTGATAATGCCCATCAGCAGACTTATCCAGGGATTCTCAGCCGGCCCTCCCCACACGGACGTGGCCAGCCGCCCATCCGGTTTGAGTACCCGAACCATTTCACGGGCGGCTCCCTCCATCGACGGGAAGAACATGAATCCCATCCGGCAACTCACGGCATCGAACTGGTCGGCCTCAAACGGCAACGCATTGACATCCGCCTGTTGGGTCCGGAAATTATGCAGGCCCAGGCGTTGCGCTTTTTCCCCGCCGTAGCCAGCATGCCTTCGGAGAGATCCGTTCCGATAACGGTGCCATCCGGAACGAGGGAGGCTATGGTCAGACCCGGCTCACCCGTACCGGTCGCAATGTCCAGCACGGCGTCAGTAGGTTGCAGTTCAAGGGCGTTGACAATGGCCGCTCCCATTGGGCGCAGAAACTGCATCATAAAGTCGTCCCATTTTTTCCAGCCGGGCGAGAACTGATTCCAGACGGCCTGCTGTTGCTCACGAATTGCCTCTTCGGATGGTTGCATAGTTGTTCATTGACGTGTTACCAAAGATAGACCCGGAATGACGGGAAACCGGCAGGGATTTACTCAAATACTATGGGTTAAAAACCCATAGGTTGACAAGATGGCTAAAGCCCGTTGAGGGGTAGGCTGAAGCCTATTGAAACCCTACACTCAAGTGTATTCTTATTCCAGAATGAAATTCTGGTCACTGTTAGGGCCCTCTTTATGATGGTCTAAATATTGCTGAATCATCTCATCAGTTATGTTACCTGTACTCCAAACACCGTATCCGATACCCCATAAATGGCCGCCCCAATACCGCTTCTTAAGTTCTGAATACTCTTCCAGTAAGACTTTAGCACTGCGGCCCTTCAACCGTTTCAACATGTCACTGATACTCAACTTGGGCGGATAACTTACGTGAAGGTGAATATGATCTTTACTCACAACACCCTTTAAAATCTGAACATCCAGTGTATCGCAAGTCTGACGAATTAATTCCCGGCAACGTACTTNAATATCGCCCCGCAACACTTCGTACCGATACTTGGTGCTCCACACGATATGAGCCTGTAGTTGGTGAACACTATGACTACCTTTTCGTAGAGTTTGCATCCCCAAATTTAGCCCACATTTGTAGAAGCTAAAGCCTTGCCCTAAAGGGCATAGCTTGCACTAGCGTCT
>NZ_KB893265.1 GCF_000374065.1 Spirosoma luteum DSM 19990 | reverse complement strand
CAGGCAACCGATGAGCATGAACTTAAAGAATACGACTGGGTCAATGGAAGGGTTTCCAGTCTGGCCATAAAGCTGTTTCGTGGCCTTATAGATAAAGGTCAGGTCGAGCGTCTCCTTTAGCCGACGGTAGAAGTTGTGCTTAGGGACGCGGCTGGACAGCTGAAAACAAGTGATTTGCTTTTCGATATATTCTTTTCTGCCTTGCATACCTCAAGATACAGAAAAGGCCACTTAAATCCCTAAGTAGAGTTGTGCAACAGCCACGCCCGTTTTCCAATACTACTGGATTTATTCTACTGTCTTAAATCGCCGAAGAAGTCCGCTCCTCCACTGGTGGTACGTGGGCGTAATGCGACGGGTAAAATTATTGAGGGGTTATTCCAGCTGGGGAGCGGTCCACAGAAGACCCCGGTTTAGCTATTCAGCGAATAGTAGCTAAACACAAAAGTATTACGCCTATGCCTGTTCAACCTGAATGACCAGTACTTCCCCGAATTGGTAAATACTGCTGTACCCGTCATGTCGGCCAGCATTTATGTTGAGTTAGTGCGCTGGTTGACCAGCATTGAACAGGTCAGCCAGGGCAACAGGACTTTCAGAAATAGGATGAATAGATTCTCCAACACTGTTCTGATACCGGGTGTGAAGAGGCTGATACCGTATTGACGAACAATTTACCCTGTGGACTGCTTACAAATTAGTATCAGTAAATAAAGGCCGGGTTCGTAATCATTCAGTGCGTAAACGTGTTTAACCGATGCCAGCCTTGCTGGGTGCGTGCTAATCGGCAGTCAGATGTCGCAGGAGATGATCGACTACCCGGCCACTGCCGCAACTGTTTGATAAACCCGGCAAGATTACCCATCTGCCTACTTCCCGCGTTTTACTCGCTCAACTCCCTTTACGTGCCAGAGTTAAATCGGATAGCACGGCCTGACGCGGACCAAGCAGAGCGTTAGTCAGCTATAGTAAGTTTTATAACAGCGTGCCTTTAACCAGTTCGTTTTCAATTATTAATCGTATACCATGGGTAATCAGGACAAGAGAACCAAGAATATCAAGAAAGTGGCAACTAAAGCGCCTAAAGCCCCCGGTGCGGCCAAAGTTCCTAAGTATGAGCAAGGCGAAACCGGCATAACCTCCCCGCTTCAGGCTCCTAAAGTCAGAAAATAAGGGTCGTTTTGGTATAGGATTATCCACTCGTTTTTGAGCGTCCTGAAAACACGCCCGGCTACTGCCTTGCCCCGACCGTCCTCGCTACAAATTTGACCAACATAGGGTTGATCTCCGGTCTCAACCGCTATCGAACAGTCAGCTTATAGGCTATCCTTTACCAAGCGTCACATGCTTCCTCATAGCATAGCGGCTCCAAAAACGCCCGCGCTGTCGCCCAGTTTTGGTTTGAGAAAACGGGTGTGTATCTCGCGACTGTTGAAAACGTATTTTCTGGCCCGTTCCACGCCTTCGGTGTACAGCAGGTCGATGTTACCCAGTCCCCCGCCAATCACGATGGCATCGGGGTCCAGCATGTTGATAATAGTGGCGATACCCCGGCCAAAAAACTCCAGCAACCGGTTCACCGTCTGGCTGGCTACCAGATCATTTCCTGACTGATATTGCTTTATTATTTCCTGCATCGAATGGTCCTGCCCATTCACCTGCTTATAGTACCGCTGTAGAGCCGGGCCAGAGATGACCTGCTCTACGCAGCCCCGTTTGCCACAATAGCAGGCATGACCATTTTCTTCCAGAATATTATGCCCCCATTCGCCCCCCAGTCCCTGTAAACCATTAAGCACAAAAGGGCGCTTGTAGGGCTTTTTGAATGTGTTCCGTACCACAATACCGCCCCCCACGCCGGTCCCCATAATGACACCGAACACGGTCTGGTAGTCGGGCACAATATCGGGCACTATACCCATCGTGGCTTCGGCCAGGGCCAGGCAGTTGGCATCATTGGCCAGTGCGACGGGTACACCCAGCAGACGGCTCAAATCCTGTTTCAGCGGCTTGCCATTCAGCACGGTGGTGTTGCAGTTTTTCATAGCCTGCCGCGCCGGGTCGAAGGTGCCGGGAGTCGAGAAACCGATGTGCTGGGGTTGTAACCCCGTTTCGGCTTTGAGCCTGTCTACGAGTCGGACAATCTGATTCAGTATGTGGTCGTAGCCCTCGTGGGCTTCCGTGTCGATTCGCTGTCGAATAACGACGGCATCGGGCGAGGATGCAGAGAGGATTACCCCTTCAATTTTAGTACCGCCCAGGTCAACACCCCAGTATGATTTCATAGATGATGAAGGATTTAGGAATTACGATTTACGATTTTATTCACTTCGGCCCGTAGCTTTACAGGAGAAAAATTAGCGACAGTCCATTTTAACGTATAAAAACTATGCTCACGGTTGGTCAGAAAGCCCCCGATTTCACCTTGTTCAACACGGACAAGAAAGAAATTTCTCTTCACGATTTCCAGGGTAAAAATCTGGTGATTTTATTCTTCCCGATGGCCTTCACCAGCGTCTGCACCGCCGAACTTTGCGAAATGCGTGACAACATCGCAACCTACGCAAACCTGAACGCCGATGTAGTGGGTATTTCGGTGGATTCGCCGTTTACACTGGCTAAATTTAAAGAAGAACAAAAACTGCCATTCGATTTACTATCCGATTTTAACAAGGAAGTGTCGCAGGCATATGAATCCTACTACGAAACCTTTGCCATGAATCTGAAAGGGGTGAGCAAACGGTCTGCCTTCGTGGTGGACGGCAAAGGAAGTATCCGGCACGCCGAAGTGCTCGAAAGCGCGGGTGACACACCCAGTTTTCAGGCTATTCAGGAAACACTTTCCGCGCTTAAGGGATAACGCGCTCTTTTTTTCGTACCTTTGCGGGAAATTTGTCTGGTACCATGGCGTCGTTTAATCCGGTTAAGATCTTTTCGGGCAGTGAATCAACCTACCTGGCCGAGAAAATCGCACACTACTACGGGAAAGATCTGGGCGGGTACACCTGTCGCCGGTTTAGCGATGGCGAAATGTCGCCGAGTTTTGAGGAGTCGGTACGGGGATGCGATGTATTCCTGATTCAGTCTACCCCTCCTCCGGGCGACAATCTGCTGGAACTGCTGCTGATGGTCGACGCGGCCCGCCGGGCTTCGGCGCATTACGTAACCGTGGTAATTCCGTATTTCGGCTATGCCCGTCAGGATCGGAAAGATAAGCCCCGCGTGTCTATTGCGGCTAAGTTGGTGGCCAATATGCTGGCAGCCTCGGGTGTCGACCGATTGATGACGATTGATTTGCATGCAGGACAGATTCAGGGATTTTTCGACTTTCCGGTCGATCACCTCGAAGGAACGTCCGTTTTTGTGCCGTATATCAAGAGCCTGGAACTGGAGAATCTGGTCGTTGCCTCGCCGGATGTGGGGGGAGCCAACCGCGCCCGTACGTTTGCCCGGCACTTTAACGCCGACATCGTACTGTGCGACAAGCACCGCAAACGGGCCAACGAAATTGCGTCGATGCAGGTTATTGGAGACGTAGAAGGGGCCAACGTGGTACTGGTGGATGACCTGATCGACACGGGTGGAACGATGGCTAAGGCAGCTCAGATCATTATGGACAAAGGAGCAACGTCGGTGCGGGCGGTTTGTACGCACCCGATTATGTCGGGCAAAGCCCACGACATAATCGGTAATTCCGTGTTGGAAGAACTGGTGGTGGCCGATACCCTGCCCATGCAGCAAACCAACGAAAAAATAAGAGTGCTGTCGGTGGCGGAGTTATTCGCCAAAGCTATTGGCCGCATCAGAGACCATGAATCTATTAGTTCACTGTTTATAAAATATTGAAGAGCGAAAGACTGAAAGAGTGAAAGAGCGTTTTGTCTTTTTCACTCTCTCGCTCTCTCGCCCTTTCACTCTTTAAATTAATTATTATGCAAAAACTCGAGATTGTAGGGTATCAAAGAGCGAATCTCGGCCGCACGGAATCACAAGCGATTCGGGCCGAGGGCAATGTTCCGTGTGTGTTGTACGGGGGCAATGAGCAGGTGCATTTTTACGCGCCGGCTATTCTATTCCGCGACTTAATTTATACACCCAATATTTTTGAAGTTGAACTGAATATCGAAGGCACCATTTATCGGTCTATTCTTCAGGAAACGCAGTTTCACCCAGTTAGTGACGCGCTGATTCACGCCGATTTCCTGCTGGTGACGGACAAAAAACCCGTCAAGATTGCGGTTCCGGTTCGTTTGGTCGGTACAGCGCCGGGTGTTCAAAAAGGGGGTAAACTGGTAACCCGCGTTCGGAAAATGCGGGTGAAAGGGAGTATCGAAAATATTCCTGATTTTATTGATGTCGATGTATCCAACCTTGAGTTAGGCAAATCCGTACGGGTGAGTCAGATTTCGGTTAAAAACATCGAGATGCTCGAACAGGCATCAAACCCGGTAGCCAGCATCGAAATCCCACGGGCACTTCGGGGCACGATTGCCAAGTAAGTTGGTTGTCCGTTTGTTTTAATACACTAATAGATTTACAATACTACCCGGCCAGTTCTCTGGCCGGGTAGTATTGTTTTCAGTGGGCTCGTTTGGGTGTACCCGTCAGCTTGTTAAATTCCTGCTGCTATACGCCCCATCCATCCATACGCTAAACGAGAATGGGTCCCGGATGACCAGTAAATTTGGCTTTCCGGGACCCATTCCCACTCTCAGCCTGCCCGTTTAAGCGCTGCCACCGTTCACGTCCAGCAGACTACCGGTAATGTATGACCCATCGTTGGAGGCCAGCAGTACGTATGCCGGGGCCAGTTCTTCGGGCTGACCGGGCCGTTGCAGGATTGTTTTATTAGCCGCTTCAACAACGCCGTCCGGTCCCATACCGGCACCCGGCAAAAACGGCGTATAGATTGGCCCGGGCAGTACTGCATTGACCCGAATTTTACGTTCACCCAGTTGCGTTGCCAGCGACATGGTGAACGCGTGAATCGCACCCTTTGTCGAGGCATAATCCACCAGTTTGGGCTGCCCTTTCTTACCCACGATGCTCCCTGTATTAATAATGGCATCACCTTCGTGCAGGTGAGGCAACGCGGCTTGTACCATGAAGAAATACCCGTAAATATTGGTTTCGAAGGTCCGGCTTAGTTGCTCTTCAGTGATATCCTCAATCTTCTCGACAATGTGCTGGTAAGCCGCGTTATTGACCAGAATATTGAGCTTTCCGAACTCAGCGATGGTTTTATCGACTACCTCCTGACACTTCGCTTTGCTGCGAACGTCGGTTGCCAGCGTCAGGCATCGGCCATCAAACTGCTCGGCCAGCCGCTTCGTCTCCTGCGCGTCTACTTCTTCAGTTGCCAGGTAGGAAATCACCACCGAAGCTCCTTCTTTGGCAAAGGCGACGGCCACAGCCCGGCCAATGCCCGAATCCCCCCCGGTCACGATAGCCACCTGCCCTTTTAACTTGCCGGCAGCCTGATAGTTTGTCAGGTCACTATCGGGTTCAGGGGTCATTTTGGCCTGAATGGCCGGAAATCCCTGTACTTTACTGTTAAGTTCTTCCGCTTTTGGATAATCGAGTGGTTCCATCAAAGAATAAGTTTCTAGTGTTGAGTAATACGTATTACCCCTATGAATCGCTTTGTACACGGCGATTGTTTACTGCAAACCCTTTTTATGATGCAGCGGGCAAAATAAGTGGGGGTCACTTCCCTACCTGATTAACTGGTAAGGAGATAACCCCCACTGGCTGAATGACGCTTACTTTTTACCGGGGCCGACGGGTACCACCGGCAGCGGGTTGCTGGGGAGCCTGCTGCTGGTCACCACCGGCGTCTCCTCCTTTCACGTCGTCGTTGTTGATGGACTTGCCCTTTTTCTGCTGACCGTCATCGAAGGTCAGCTTGCCAATCTTATAGCTGAAATTAACCCGAACACCGGCGTTGTACTGACTTGTCAGACTGCTCTGGGAGAAAATGGGCGACGATGATTCGGAGCGTCTCGTAAATGGATAGTTAAAGAAATTTTCGGCCGCAATCCCGAAACTCCCCCGCTTGTTTTTCGTATCTTTCTTTACACCGAGGCTGTAAAACGCAAATCCACCATCGTACCCTTGTAGCTGCACCTGTTTTCCTCTGGCAAAGGCAAAGCCCTGCACGCCCCAGCCGTTTTTGAGCGAGAGGTTGGTAAACAAACGTCCGGATACGACGAAACCGGAATTAGTGGCCTGGTAGATGGATGCGGCATTGTTATTAGTTATGTAAGCGTAGTACATTTCCAGTCCACCGCCAATCTGCCACTTTGAGAACAGCGTGGCGTTACCAAAAATATTAGTACCGTACGCCGACTCACGGCCAATGTTCAGGTAGGTTGTCCGGATAACCTGCGCCAGGGCGGGGTTATTCACCTGTCCCACACTCGTCCGGACCGTGTCGCGAACGCTGTTGATGGAGTTGTTCGTTTGCCGGGCAAATAACGACACGTTCAGGTACACATTTTTCACGTACGCACTGGTGCTGAACTCATAATTGTCCGTCAGTTCGGGCGACAGCAAAGGGTTACCCTGCGTGATATTCGTGGGGTTGGATGCGTTGATGTTCGGGTTCAGAAACTGAATGCCGGGGCGCTGCAACCGGCGGTTGTAGGCCAGTTTAATGGTTTTTCCTCCTTTCAGCGTCTTGGATATGTTGATACTTGGCACAAAGTTGTTGTAACTTGGGATACCCAGATCCTGCCCTGCCTGTACGGTTTGCTCACCCGTTGTCTGGCTCTGGCTGAAGAAGGCCTTGATTGTGGTGTGTTCAAAACGCATCCCGGCTTTTATAGAATACTTATTTTTGGTGGTAATCAGGTACGAAAAGTACCCTGCACCAATGTTCTGATCATAATTGAGGGTGTTGGCAGGCCGCAAAAAATCAGTTTGTAACGCCCCGTTACCGGAGGCCAGCAGGTAGCTGTAGTTGCTCTCTACCTGCCGAAAAATCCCCTTCCCCCCAAACTCGATCTGCTGGTTTTTACCAACCGGCGTCTGGTAATCGGCCTGGAGGGTTGATTCCTGGTTGTAACTATCGTTCAGGTTCTGCTGGCGGGCCGTAATCGTGGCAAAATCGGCCGAACTCAGAATATCGGCGATGAAGTTATTATTTCGATTGTTGCGGCTATACTGCGCCGACAGACTCAACTCCTGCTGGGGTTTGGCGTAGGTGTGGGTATAGTCGATGTTAGCATCCAGCGTTCCTGAATTGTCTTTCGTCTGCACGTTCCGGGCGTTGTACACCGGGAAGAAGGCACCGGTCGTTTTGGTGATAAAATTATCCTGGAACTGGGTGTTGTTCCGAACACCGTAACGCAAACCGACATTCAGCGAACTGTATTTATTGATGTCATAATCGAAGCCCAGCCGATACTGACCGAAGGCTCCCTGGCTACGGGTATCGGCACTTTGCTCCGTCAGAATAGGGCCGTTGGCACTTACGGTTCGCTGCGTGTTGGCAAAGTTACCCAACACGTTATAATTGGCCCGGCCAAATCCGCCCAGGCTAAAGCCAACTTTACCCAGCCGCAGATTACCATTCAGGCCCAGGTTACTGCCCCGGTTGCCCACGCCGGAATCAACGTTGAGCGTAAACCCCTGTAATGTCGTCTTCTTGGTGGTAATGTTGATAATCCCGGCCGACCCTTCTGCATCGTACTTAGCCGAGGGCGAGGTAATGACTTCTACCGTTTTAATCATGTCGGCAGGAATCTGCTTGAGCGCATCGGCTACGCTACTGGCAATGATAGTACTAGGCTTGTTGTTGATCAATACCCGCACGTTGCTGCTCCCCCGCAAACTCACATTCCCGTCCAGGTCTACCGTTAGCAGAGGCACCTTCCGCATTACCTCGGTGGCATCGCCCCCTTTAGACATAACATCTTTATCGGCATTGTACACCAACCGGTCAACTTTTTCTTCCACCATAGCTGTCTGCCCAACAACCTGCACTTCTTTGAGTGTCCGGACATCAGCCGCCAGTTTAATATTGCCCAGGTTGATTTCCTGTCTACGGTCAAGTTTCAGGCTGGTAATGGTTTTTTCCCGGTAGCCAACGAACGAAATAAGCAGTCTGAAATCACCTTCCGGCAATTTGGTCAGTGTAAAGGCCCCTTTCTCATCGGCAATGGTGCCATCAATCGGTTTTTTTGTTGATATATCAACCAGGGCAATACTGGCAAACTCAACCGGCTTACCCGAAGTTGAATCGACAATTATGCCCGTTATTTTGCCATTGCCCTGCGTTTCCGGAATAATCTGCCCCCTGACGGCCTCGGGCAGAGTTAGCAGTGTAAAAATGAATAAGAGAGCGGGTAGTATGTTTTTCATAGTCAGGAAGTTAAAAAAAATGGTTCAGCCTGTAGGCCGGTGTCTATTTTTGTAAATTGGTAAAACTTGGGATTATCCCAAAATAAAGCGTGTTCAGGCAAAAATCAGGGCAAATTTCCTCAAATAATCTACTTCTACATAAACGGTGTGTCGCCCACACGAACGGGACGGATTACTTAGGAAAACAACGTCGGGTTAGTACTCAATTCCGGGTAAGTAGCGGGTTCCAGTACCAAAGGCACATCCGTTGGCTCCGTTCTTGATGTTATCCGCTTGCTGATGCTATAGCTATGCATGTGGCTGGCCGGATACGGTTCGGCCAACAGTTTTAAGGCGTTTGTTTCGGTCAACTCACTGTTCAACCATATTTGTTCACTTTCCTGCGTCAGCAGGCAGGGCATTCGTTCCTTGGTGTTGTGAATGGCCGCCAGTAGCGGGTTGGCCTCCCCCGTCAGCAGCGTGTAGGTCTTAATCAGCTCCCCCGTTTCCGGGTCGGCCCATTCATCCCAAAGCCCGGCGATGGATGTTATTTTCTGGTCGGTCATGGTGATGTAGAACGGAAATTTTTTCCCCTTCAGCGTGTGCCATTCGTAAAAACCCGTTACCGGAATCAGGCACCGTTTACCCGATTTTGCTGCCGACCGAAAAGAAGGTTTTTCGTAGATAGTTTCGGAGCGGGCGTTGATGGTTCGGGTACGTATTTCGGTGGCATCTTCCCCTGTTTTAGTCCAGGGTGGAATCATTCCCCAATGCATAAACTGCAACCGGTTCGGTTCCTGGTGGGTAAGAATGGGCCAGACAGGCAACTGCCAGGCATTGGCATGGTAGACCGGCTCGAAATGAGCCGAATCAGGTAACTTAACGGCGTAGCGGGCTTCCAGTTCCGATGCGGTAACGGCCAGCGATTTATGAAAACACATGAGCGGACTAGTTGGTCGTAACTAATGGGTGATGTCAATTACTGAAACAAAGAAAGTAACCCCGGGGTTATGCCAATCGAAACAAAGCTATAAAACGCCCCCTCATGAGCGAGTCGCCCAAACCAGCCAGCCACCCGGAAAACGCCACTACTCTGCCTGTTAGTACCCTTTCTGACCTTGAACGTAGTAACTGGGACCAGCTTCTGGCGGGCACAGAGCAACCCGACTCCCCCTTTAAAACCATGACCATTGCCACCTGCACCCAGCGCGGGGCCGATGCGCGCATGGTGGTGCTGCGCGGGGTAGATGAAGCCCGGAAGTACGTTTGGTTTTATACCGACTCCCGCGCCGAAAAGGTGCTGCAACTGGAAGCTTTCCCCATGGCAACACTGCTGTTCTGGGATAGTGGGCAACAACTACAACTTCGTCTTTCGATTGAAACCCGGCTCCACACGGATGATTATATTGCGGATGAGCACTGGAAGAAGTTAGCGGTGAGTGGCCGCAAAGCCTATCTTTCGGAGCCGGTTCCGGGTAGTGAACAACCGCAGCCCTACCCGGGCTTCCCCGAACAGCTGGCCGACAAGCTCCCCTCGGCCGAAGAAAGTGAGGCCGGACGTAAAAACTTTGCGGTTATCGAATGCCGGGTGCTGGCTATGGAATCCCTTCACCTCAGCCGAAGTGGCCACACAAGAGCCTGTTTCCAGTACGAACCCGAATCCAGAATGATGTGGCTGGCTCCGTAAACGACCGCGCCTTTAATTACGACCTCGACTACCGGGGTCTAGACCTGCGTGTGCAACCCGAACTGTACCGGGTTGGCAAGGGGGAGCAGGGCGTGTTGTTAGTACAGCCCTATAAGGACGAAATTCTCCCCTACTGGCGATTTAAAACGCCCGATATAGCCCGCGAATCGTCTGAAAAAATTTACCGGTTGTTCCTGGATTATAAAGCCAGTCATGACTTCATCGGCATGGACATGGCCCGGAAGTTTCTGCAGATGGGCTACACCCGGGCACGGCGGTACGCGAATCATAAAACCGGCCAGAAATACGACGGTCCCGTTCCCAACGATCAGAAAGGCCGGTCGGGCGCCCATGGCCGCGATCAGCTTCCCCGTGAAGAAGACCCCGTAAAAGCCGAATCGGCCCGCATATTCTACGGTAAATACCTGGAAGCCCGGGAAGATGCGGACTACAAAAAACTACGAAAGGAGTGGCAGGAAAAGTACGGCTAGTTCTACAATCTTTGCGAACTTTGCGCCGGGCCGCCGTTGCGGTTTCCTCTGTATAGGTTGCGGTTGAAAAATCAGCCGCAAGGATTTCTCCAAGTACACAAAAGACATGCAACTCCTTGACGGTAAATTTCTTTCGGCACAAATAAAACAGGAAATAGCGGCTGAAGTCGCCCAAATTCGCGAACAGGGCGGCAAAATCCCACATCTTGTGGCTATTCTGGTAGGCAGCAATGGCGCTTCGGAAACCTACGTAGCGTCCAAAATGAAAAACTGCGAAGAGGTAGGCATGCACTCCACCCTCATCCGGCTGGACCCCTCCGTCTCGGAAGAAGAACTGCTGGACAACGTGCGGGCGGTAAACGAAAACCCGGATATGGACGGGTTAATTGTGCAGCTCCCCCTCCCCGCTCACATCAACCCCGACCGCATCATGGAAACCATCGACCCCGCCAAAGATGTGGATGGTTTTCACCCCATAAACATTGGTCGCATGGCCAAAGGGCTACCCGCTTACGTTTCGGCTACGCCACAGGGCGTGCTGGAAATGATAAAACGGTATGACATCAAAACAGCCGGCAAACACTGCGTGGTGGTGGGCAGGAGCCAGATTGTAGGGTTGCCAATGTCCATTCTGATGCAGCGTAACACTTACCCCGGCAACTGTACCGTTACCCTCACCCACAGCCGTACCCGGAACCTGGCCGAAATTTGCCGGTCGGCCGATATCCTGGTAGCCGCCCTCGGTAAGCCCGAATTCGTTACTGCCGACATGGTAAAGGATGGGGCCGTAGTGATTGATGTCGGGCTGGAGCGGGTGCCTGATGCCAGCAAAAAAAGTGGCTTCGCCCTCAAAGGCGACGTAAAATTTGATGAAGTAGCCCCCAAAACCAGTTTCATCACCCCCGTTCCCGGCGGTGTGGGCCTGATGACCATCTGCTCGCTGATGCAGAACACCCTGAAAGCCGCCCGGGGCGAAGTGTATGGAAAGTAGACTACCGCGCAGGTTTATACATGACCAGTGGTAGTTGACTTGGTCCGGTATCAGGGACGGTCGTCCTGTTTACTGGCAATGGTCTCCAGCGTATTGCCTTTGCGGCCGTTGCAGTGCTGGCACATGGGCTGGTAGTTGGCCAGTTCATTGGCTCCCCCCCTGGATTTGGGCAGGATGTGGTCAACGGTCATCAGCACGAAATTGGCCGTGTACAGGTCAACGTGATGGCCGCCACTCGGATTGACCGACGACAGCAGATGGACTCCTTCAACGCCACAACGCACACAGACTGTACCCTTGTTGGCAAACACCTGTAACCGGCGGTGGGTCTTGTATTTAGTCTGTAACAGCTCGAAATCCAGCCGTTTTAGTACGCGGTTCCCGTTCAGGGTTTGCGGTAGTTTCATGCGAATAGTCACTAAATCGGGCACCAGTGGGCTTCTCCTCCATCCCCTGACCGTGTTATAATTAATTAGCCGACAGTACGGTAAGTACGGGCTGTTTTTGTCAGAACACCAATCCCGGGAGTGAGGTTCAACAGACTGCCGACCTGTCTTTTCAGTACTTCCAGCTCGTCAAATCGGCCCCCGCCGGGTGGCTCTCGTCCATGCGTTTCAGCATTTTGTCGATGTACATCGTATTGTAGCGCAGTCGGCTGATGTAGTTAGGTACGTTGGGATCGCCGTTCCAGCAGTGCTCAAAACGGTCGCCGTAGGCTACCTCGCTGTTGGCAACCGGATTCTTGACATTTTTCAGAAAATCCTCCATCAGGTACACCGCATTGTTGAGGTAGTAGTTGTCCATGTCGCCACAGTAGATATGGATTTTGCCGGTTACTTTGGGCCCCAGGGTTTTCCAGTCGCGTTTCAGGATGTGCATCAGATCGAAGTGTTCGCGCCAGTAGTCAGCCACGGATTTGTCAATGACGCCGGTCTTTTTGTCCCAGATGCGTTTGGGGTACCCATCCGGTCCGGCGGGCGAGTAGACCGCTTCCCAGATGTCGAACTGGTCGCCGGAGCGGGAGTGCGTACCGAGGGCCAGTTCGCGATGGTTGGTTTGTTCGAGTGTCGACTGAATCTGCCCCAGATTGTTGCGGTGAGCGGGGCGGGGTGTCTGCCGGAACGGGCCTTCTTCGTAGTAAGCGTTTTTGTCTTTGTAGAGATTAAACACGGTGTAGGCATCAAACGCGATGGGGTCAGGGCAGGCGGCAAAGCAGCCGTTAAACTCGTCGGGGTAGAATACCTGCGCGGCCAGGGCCTCCCAGCCACCCGTGCTGCCGCCGTACGTGAACCGCGCCCACCCCTACCCGATACCCCTAAACTGCTTTTCAATTTCGGGCAGGAGTTCGTACATGATGGCATCGCCGTAGGGTCCGATGTTTTCGGAATTCACGGCGTAGGAATCGTCGTAGTACGGGTTAGCGTGCTGAATTTCCACAATCAGCATCCGGGGAAAGTCTTTGCTAGTCCATTTCTGATAGAAATCATACGCTTCCTGCGCCACGATTTTTTTATAGCCGCACAGGTTGAACCGAGCAATGTAATCAGTCGTATCCATGTTGGCAGGCGGGGGTGTCTCGCTAAAACCCGAGAAATCGGCGGGGAAGTGGCCGTGAAAAATCGCGAGTGGGTATTTGGCTTCGGGGTGTTCAGCAAACCCGGCCGGAATAAGCACGTTGGCCCCAATAAACATCGGCCTGCCCCAGAACTCGGTCAATTTCTGGCTCTGAATTTTTACGTGCTTGATAAACTTCGTGTCTTTCGGGGCCGGGATTGCCGGATTCGCCTGGTCTAAAACCACCGCAACCGACTGCTTATCGCCCGCTTTCAGCGAAATTTTCTGTGGTTTGCTGTACAGGTTGCCGGGAGCCGTGCGCCAGTTTTGCCCCTCTCCCCTATCCATCGGCAATTTTACGGTGCGCCGGGTTCCGTTGGGACCGTTTTTGACCTGACATGTTTCGTATTTGTGGAGAACGGCCTGTACGTAATACTCACCGGGGGCAATGTCGCGCAGGCCCTCTTTTGGGTAGCCATACTCGCTCGGGCCGCGCATTGCAGCGTCCACCACAGCCGCCTGACCGGGTTTTAGTGCGTTTACATCCAGCCCAAACACCTGAGCCGTTTCCACCGCGTCGCTCACCTGCTGCCGGGGTTCTGTTTTGTCGGTTTTGGCCAGGATAAGCAACACCCGGCCATCCAGCGGCTCTTTACTCTGCGATGCGGGAAAAGAGACAGAAAACTTCAGGGCAGGACCGACGCTTGCCGGGCCGACGCTCGCCGGGCCGACGCTCGGTTGGGCATATACGTTGGTAAGCAAGAACGCATTAAGAAGATGCAGGAGAAGTCGATTCATGAATCTGTAGGTTGAAATTCCCCTCAAACTACGCAAAAAAGTAATTACCCGTACCGGATTGGCCTTATGGGCAGCCAAGCAGGTACGGGTAACATACATCTTTGTTTCCTGATGCCAGGGAACGCACTCTCTAATTACTCGTTAGGCGTTTCCCTCTAGGATTCGCTCCATTGGGAATGTCCTGTTCGGATGGGGTGTTTATCGTAATCCAGCTCATTGCTGGTGGATTGATAGCGAATGTCCGGACAAGATGCTCATTTTTTTTACCGAGTTCAACGGTGTACTTGCCAATCGGCATGCCGGACAGGTCAAAATTCCGGCGATACAGGGCTATCGACTCAGACTCTTCGTACCAGACTTTCCCCTGCTCATCCCGAATCGTGAGCTGTACCGCACCGCCCGTTGGATTATTGAAATTGACTCTAATGGTGGCGGGGCGACTCGATAATGGATACACAACGGCTTCGAGTTGGGTAGGTGCCTCTGTCAGCTTCAGTTGACCACTGTAGGTTTGCGCTGTGGAGGTCGGAGACGAGCCCAACAACAGGCAGGTAGTCAGCGCGGCCAGCGCGCAAGCGGGTAAAAAAGACCAATTGGTTTTCATGTTACTACTGTTTTAGTTGTGAATAGATTTGATAAATGTGTACTTGAACCAGTACGGCAAAGCGATTAAAAAGCAGGTAGACAAAGCAACCCGTAAACGATTCAGGGGCGAAGGCCGGCAACCGAAGCAGGAACAGGCTGGGCATCGAACAGGGAATTTAGTTGCCTGTTCAACCGACCCACGACAACGCGCCTTTTCAGATTCAGGTGTTTCTGGCGCAGCGTATCAGTCCGGATTACCTGCCGATTGTCGGCGTAAAAGTGGATAATAGCCGGTCTCCCGACGTTTTCTTCGACTACCCAAAACCCAATGGGGGGCGGAGTGGGCTGCCTGACCCGGCTGTGGTATTGCCCGGTGCGAGCCGTGATTTGGGCATGGGTTAGGAGCGGATTGGTAGCAGGAATCTGCCCCAGAGCCAGCCCGGACGAAAGGGCAAATAGAGTAATCAGGGACGTTTTCATAAAAAGAGGAAGGTTTATAGTGTGGATAGAAAAATAACTGTTGGCTTGCGGGCCGTTGCTGGTTAGTCGTAGCCTGGGATGGGGACGGAAACAGGAAGGGGAATTATTTTTTATATTAATCTCCCACTCGTTGTACACCACAAATCCCGGCCTGTGTCGCCAGGCGTGTAGCCAGTTACCGATTCGTAACAGCTGCCTCGCCCGAAACTGATTGTAGAAAATAACGCTTCGGTTATTGCCGTGAACCGGGTAACGAACCAGCCCCGGTCGCTGACTGAACTATACATTGGGTGTAATTACCCGTTGATTAAGGTCAGTCAGGCAGGTTGTAGGCTTTTTTAACGGCCTCATAATCGGTGTAGTCAATGGCGCCTTTACGGCCTGTCACTACTGCGGAAGCTGGTATCAGAACAATGCGGGTAGCCGCGAAGGTGTCGGTTCCACCAGGGCCACCCGATACCCGAATCACCCGAACTGTCGAACTGGCAGCAGGAATTATATAATTTCTGTATTCATTGGTTCCGTTAAAAATGCCGGGAATGGGATACCATGATGCCGCACTGTTACTCAGGTACACAAAGATGGCAGCCTGGCTGGCCATAGCCGCTGAAACACCAGACATCGTGTAGTCAATACTGCTTCCTGTATGGGTTCGGGAGCCATACGTTATCTGCGTTACATTAGCACTCCCCGCAGGCCCGGCAGGACCAGTTGCTCCTGCCGGGCCTGCGGGACCGGTTTCACCCGCCGGACCGGGGTCGCCGGGTTTGCAGGCGGCAAAAAATGACATGATGGTCAACGCCAATAACAGCGGACGGATGATTTGGGCAATTTTGGTGTGAAACATGGTACTAGAGGTTTGATTGTGTGGGAGCCATGTGGCCGGTTTGATTTAACTGCACTAAAAAAGTCTTGAAACGGCATGCTGTGGCGATGCAAAACGTGTTTCGTCTACTGACCAGCCGTAGATGTAATCGAATTGGTTTCGTAAGAATGTGGTTTGAAGCGGGGATTCTTGATGCACCGGTTCACCGTTCAGCCTCTTTACGTTTCTATAAATGCCCTGATGCGCCATTCTGAACGGATAAGCCTGCCCATTAGTCGCGGCTTGAAGCCGGTTGGTAAACAATCAGCCCGTTTTTTTTTGAGAAATCGGTTTTTACTGTACCTTTCTAGTATCAACCCAACACATATGAGCCTATTTGCCAGACACTTATCCGATGCCGAGATTATTGCAGGCATACAGACTGGAGGCTCCACCCGCCACAGCGTCGAAAACCGGCTTTACGAACAATACCTCTACTTTATTCGGGAAGGCACCCGCAAACACCGGCTACCGGAAGAAGACTGCGTTTCGGCCTACGACGATACCATTCTGGCCGGTATCGACCATATTACTACCGGGCGGTTTAAGGGCCAATCCAAGCTGGAAACGTATCTCTATCAAATATTTAGTAACAAGTGTGTTGACCTGATCCGAAAAAAAACGACTAACCGGGAGCAGGTCCACAATGCCGTTTCTATTGACGACACGCTCCTGCAACTACCCGATCCGGCACGCACGGTGGTGCAGCAGCTTATCATACAAAGTGATATCGAACAGCTACATCAGCACCTGGAGGCCATCGGCGACAAATGCCGACAGATGCTGCTGGCCTGGGGCGAAGGGTACACCGACGATGAAATTGCCCAGCAGATGAAGTACAACACGGCTTCGGTTGCTAAAACCAGCCGATTGCGTTGCCTGGAGAAATTGCGGGAATCTTATACCTCAACAAAAAAATGAACGATCTTAACACCATAGATAATTACTTCGCCGGGCAGCTGACCGAGCCGGAAAAGGCGCGGTTTGAGCAGCAGATCAGTATGGATACTGAACTGGCGGAAGCCGTAGCCTTTTACGTACAGGCTCGCCAAACGGCCCGTCTGCAGGCGCAGGCCGGGCGCAGAGCCGAGTGGGCTGCCATTCGGGAGCGGCAGATTAAGGTGCGTCAACCCGTATGGGTACCAATGGCCTGGGTGGCTGCCGCCTGTGTACTGCTACTACTGGGCTTCTTTTTGTTTAGCCCGCAACCATCTGCACGGGAAGTAGCTGACCGCTATATACGGGAAAACCTGACCACGCTCCCGGTAACGATGAGCAGCCAGCCCGACACGCTCCAACTGGCGCGGCAAGCCTACAACACCGGCCAGTTTGCCCAGGCCGAAACCCTGATTGCCGGTTTACAGAAACGGCAATCTGACAATACGGACGTACTAAAACTAGCCGGGCTTGTTTCCCTGCGGCAGGGCAATTACGACAAAGCCATTGAGCAGTTTCACAACCTAAGCCAGCGCACCGGCCTACAGGCCAACCCCGGCCCGTTTTATGAGGCCATTGCCCGCCTGAAACGCAACGCGCCGGACGATGAATCCACGGCCAAAAAAATGTTACAGACGGTCATTGAGCAGAATCTGGATGGCAAAAAAGCGGCAAAAGAATTGATTGACGACTTATAAATTTACCTAATCAGACTACATGTATGAAACCCACACCTAACCCTAAAGACCCTTATTCAACTCCCCACCAGGGCAGCGAATCCGATGATAAACAGTTTAAAAAATTGGATGAGATAAAAGCAACGCTGGGCATTTACTCCCCTATTGCGTTGATTCCGGGCTTCAAGAAGTTGATAGCCGTTCCGTATCAGAAAATTCTGATTGTACGTACAGGGCTGAGTATTTCGTCGGAATTATTGACTCCAAATAACCAGACAACTCTTGATTTCATACCCGTTGGCAGCAGCACCCCCATTTCGCTGCCGGTGCGGGTAGTGCGCGTCTGCGAATACCCTAACCCCGACGATGAGTACGGGATGCCGACGAATACGGTACTCATCGAGTGGCAGCCGATCAATACGTTATTAGGTGAGTCCAACAAACCGTTTGGCACATTTGTGGACGACAAGAGTAGGATTGCTGCAGGTGGGCAAATTGAAAACCTGATCGTACAGGACCCGCCCAACAACAGGCCCGGCCCGCCTATTGTTACGGTTGAGGCTGCGGAGGATATCCCGCTACCCGATGGTTTTTTCGTTGAAGACAGCGATTTTACTATTCACCCGCCACAAGGAACAGTGGGGGACTCTACTAACCCCATCGTAGCGGTGCTGGATACGGGAATAAAGACGCAATTCAACCATGACGATGGTACTACGACCAACCAATACCCTGACAGCAGCCAGCCCTCCCGGATGAAATCCTTTAAACTGGCTCAAGTGGGTGCGGAATCAACAAACGTTCTCAACAAGAATGGATACAGCCCGGTAACCAACTACCTGCGGGCCAGCCAGGATTCAGACCCGGTGGCCGATAGGGCTTACAGGAATATTTCAACGCTCACCCGATTATCCGTATTGTCGAATGAGAAAATCCTAAACAGCCCCTACGATGACCACCTGATAACTAACGGGGAGGAAGTGCGCGGTCGACATGGGACAACGATATCGGCTATTATCAATCAGAAAAGTACAGCCGCTGTTTTACCGGTAAAGATTTTCAACCACGGCGGGCAGGGAACCCTCTACGATTTACTGTGCGGCCTGAACTATGTGCTGGCCTGCCATGGAGATAACTTCAAGGTTCGGGTGGTCAATTTGAGCCTTGCCGGTCAGTTTCACTACGATGCCTATAAACTGCTGTACGCTAAATTCAGGGCACTGCACAAAGCCGGTATCTGGACCGTTGCAGCCGCCGGAAACCGTAAGATTACCGATGACGAAACCAGTCGCCGGGAATTGAAAATGAATGTAACAGCCCCACCCCCTCGCTTTGATCCTTCGGCCAACACCAGTACCCGGGAGGTCTGGAATTTGTTTCCAGCCTGTTTTGCGGGTGACCCTGAGCTGTCGGTAATTACGGTAACTACCGTTCGGAAGTCCCCTGATAAGGACGTTGCCCTGCAACCGAAAAGCCCAACGTCGATCTGGGTATTAATCGGGACGTTACTGGGTATAGTTTTTAGTCTGTTCAAATCTCCAAAAAAATTTACAGTTACCCCGGTTTACAAAACGGTAAATAACTACGGCAAGTCGTTTGTGAGCGTGGGCGTAGTAGAGCCGCTTACGAAAGTTTTCAAGAACGCAAATTCCGGCCTGAATACGACCTCGTTTGCAGCCGCCTTTTTCTCGGCCAAACTCGCTGATTACCTGAAGGATAATGCTACGGCCAACCGGCAGCGAATACTCGATGACCTGACATTCAGAGGAGAAATGTTTTCGAATAACGAGATTGCCGACAACCGGCTCATTTGCTACGAATAAGCTACTCACCGTACGCGTATGCTACGCTTCCTTGCTTTGCTATGCCTGTTATATTGCGCTGGCACGATGCCCCTAAGGGCACAATGCCAGCCTAAACCGGCATGGCAGGCAAGGCTACAAAAAATTTCGGCTCTGGACACGATAGCCAATCAGGAGTCTGCGTTGCAAAAATGGGTGACGGGCTGGCAGAGGTGTTATCCTAAAGCAGATTCGGTGTATGTCGATGCGTTGCTGCAGTTGAGTCTGGCTCAATTTTACCAAAATGATTTCCCAGCGGCCATTGGCACGGCAAAACAGGTGCTACCCCTGTATCAACAGTTAACACCCGCACTCAGAGCAATTGACCTGGTTAGAACGCACTGTCGAATTGGGATTTATTACAACAGCAATGAGCAAAACACGGAAGCCATCGGGCATCTGAAACAGGGCGTTACCCTCGGCAAAACGACCAAAAAAGCCGAAAAATACGTGGCCAACTGCCACCTGTATCTGATATATGCCTACTTCGTTACCGGAGAAATTGAAAAAGCCCTCACACACGCCGACATGGGCGGTACGCTGTCCTTATCCATAGGCGACTCAATAGCTTCAGCCAAAATATGGGAGCAGAAAGGGCAGGTACTCAACGAAATGGGCCGCCACCGGGAAGCAAAAATCGAACTGGAGAAAGCCATTCGAATACTCCGGCATTACCCCAACGAATGGTTCTCCCTGGCCAGTCAACACCGGCTTCTGGGTACAATCCTATACGCACTCGGTCAGCCCGACAACGCACTAAAAGAACTCAATGTAGCCTATCGGCTAGCCGAAAAAAATCAGCATCAAAATCTGTCCGATTTTCTGAACACCATTGGCTATCATTACTACAAGCAAAAAAATTACCAGCTGGCAGTAACCTACTATCAGAAAGGGCTTGAGGTCGACAAGAGTGCATACAGCAAAGTCAATCTGTACAACTACCTCGGCCGGACGCATTCACGCCTGGGTAATTACAAAAAGGCCCTGAGCCTCTACCAGCAGGGGATTGCCACCATGTTTCCCGGCAGCAGGCCAACTACCCTTGTTGGTCTCCCTCCGGCTCAGACAATACGGAGCATTTACCAGAAAGATTATCTGCTCCTGATTATTCAGGATAAAGCTGATACCTGGCTCGATTGGGCCAAAGCCACTCATAATGACACCGTCCGGCTCAAAAACGCACTTAAAACCTACGCTCTGGCCGATACCATGATTGACTTCATGCGCTGGGAACATACGGGGCAGCAGTCCAAACTATTTTGGCGCAGCAAAACCCACCGGCTCTACGAACAGGCCATCGAAACGGCATTCCGGCTCAACGATGCCCCGGCGGCCTTCCACTTTATGGAGAAAAGCCGCGCGGTACTGCTCAACGACAAACTCAATGAACTGGGTGCCAGTCGGCAACTTGCCCCGGCTCAACTCGCACAGGAACAGCAACTCCGCCAGCGCGTAGCCGACTGGCAGACCAAAGTAGCCACCGAAAAACCCAATACGTCCACTTACGCCAACGCGCTCGATGGCCTGCGAACGGCTCAGGAACAACAGGAAGCCTTTGTAAAAAACCTCGAACAAACCAACCCTGCCTACTACCGCTACAAGTACGATAACCAAACTATTTCACTAAGCCAGGTTAGAGAGCATCTTATTAAACGCAGCGCTTCCCTCCTCACCTATTTTATAGGCGACAGCACCCTTTACGCGCTGAGTGTTACGCCCTCCGGAAACAAGCTCCTGCGCCTGCCCGCTGCCTACTACACCAGGCCAGCCGCCGAACTGTTAGCCTTCAACGCCAACCCCGACGCGCTCAACCGGCAGTTTACACACTACCTCACGGTTTCCAACCAGCTTTACCGTTCCTTGCTGGCTCCGCTGCGCTTACCGGCCGGCCGGGTTATTATTTCGCCGGATGGGGTACTGCTCCCTTTCGAAGCCCTTAGCACCTCAGCCACTAAACCCGAATTTCTGGTGAATCAGTACGCCTTCAGTTACGCTTATTCACTGAACCAACTGTTCAAAGAACCAACCGATACGGGTCGTAAACCGGGCTGGTTCGGGCAGTCGGGTACGTTTCTGGGTATTGCGCCGGTGGGATTTTCGGCTAGGCTGGGACAGGTGCCGCTGGCGGGGTCAGACGAGGTATTGATCCGGATTAGCAGTAAGTTCTCAGCTCCGGCATTGCTGACGGGCAATGGGGCCACCCGGCGGGCGTTTGGCGAACAGGCGGGGCAGTACCGAATCATCCAATTGTTCACCCATGCCGATGCCGACAGCACCGACCGGGAACCCACGCTGTTCTTCGCTGACTCTACCCTGCGCCTGTCCGAACTAACGACCACCGGGCAGTTGCCTGCCGAACTGGTAGGGCTTTCGGCCTGCAAAACGGGCATTGGGGCCAATCAGCGGGGCGAAGGCGTATTTAGTCTGGCGCGGGGCTTTGCCTCCTTAGGCGTTCCGAGCGTACTGACCACGCTCTGGAACGTGGAAAATCGGGCAACCTATGACCTCACCGAACTCTTTTACACCAGTCTATCAGAAGGCCTACCCAAAGATGTGGCCTTACAGCAGGCTAAGCTAGCTTACCTCGCCGACGCTGACCAATCCGATCAATTACCCAACCGTTGGGCAGGTTTGTTGCTCGTCGGCAATGCTGAACCCATCGAAACGCAACTTCCTCTGGATAAATGGGTGGGTGGGTTTGGCGTAGTGTCAGGTTTGGCGGGAGCCTGGTGGTTCCATCGTCGCAGACAGCGGCCCCGCTAAATCGGGCTTTACCCTCCCCCTTCCCTTAGGTCTCGAAACCGTTGCTCCGTTTTAATAATCTGGTAAGGTTGGGGTACCTCATTTTTGCAGAGGGTCGTATCGGCTATACCCTTATATTCGTGGCCAGACTTACCCGGCTTACGGCATGAAGAAACACCCATCCGACCTTCTCCTGACACGTACCCCATGAGTGAGCCTCTTATCACCAACGATGCCATCACGCTTGGCCTGTTTTTGGTTGTGCTGACCCTTATTTTCACTACATCGCAGTCCGAACGTCCCTTCTGGCAACGGCTGTACACCTACATACCATCCCTGCTGCTGTGCTACATTTTCCCGGCTACGCTGAACAGCCTGGGTATCATTTCGGGCGCGCAGTCCAGTTTGTACAATGTGTCGACTACGTATCTGCTGCCAGCGGCTCTGGTGCTGCTCACGTCCACCGCCGATTTACGGTCCATTGCCCGGCTGGGCAGCAAAGCACTCATCACCTTTTTGTCCGGCACAGTGGGGATAATAATCGGGGCACCCATTGCCTTTTTCATCGTGATGGCCCTGATTCCCGGCTTCCGGGAGCAGGCCATTGCGGGTGAGTACTGGAAAGGGCTGGTCACCATTTCGGGGAGTTGGATAGGTGGCAGCAGCAGTCAGTTGGCCCTGAAAGAAATTTACGGCTGTAGCGAAGCCCTATTTGCCGTTGTGCTGGTGGTTGATGCGGTGGTTTCCACCAGCTGGACGGCCTGCCTGATTTGGGGAGCAGCGCACAAAGAAAAAATAGACCACTGGCTCCGGGCCGACACTACGTCCATCGAAGAAGTCAAACAACGCATTCTGCAGTATAAACAAACCCCCGACCGCCCGGCCAATCTGCTGGATTTGAGCACCATTCTGGCCCTCGGCTTTGGTGGAGGGGCCGTTGCTCATGGGCTGGCCTACGTAATTTCGTCCCAACTGCAACCCTACAAAACCGCGCTGGCCGAATACGGACTGGCCCCGTTCACGTCTAACTTTTTGTGGGTAGTGATGCTCTCTACCACGCTGGGCATTGCATTATCCTTCACCCGCTTGCGCAAACTTGAAAAGCTCGGCACCACTGACCTGGCTACCCTCTTCGTTTACTTCCTGATTATGACCATCGGGATGCGACTCGACCTCTCCAACCTGGGTGGTAACCCCGGCCTGTTTCTGGTGGCGGTTATCTGGATGCTGATTCACGTACTGGTCATGCTGGTTACGGCCCGCATCATCCACGCTCCCTACTTTTTTGTGGCCGTGGGCAGTCAGGCCAACATCGGCGGGGTATCCACGGCACCGGCCGTAGCCTCTATTTTTCATCCCGCCCTGGCTCCGGTGGGCGTGTTGCTGGCCGTGCTGAGTCATGTGCTGGGCACGTACGGCGGACTGCTCACCGCCTGGCTCATGCGGCTGGTGGAACGCTGATGGCTAATTCTTACCGAAGCAGAGAATCCTGGATTTCGCTTTTGCCGGTCATTTTCTTTTTCGCTCACCGTGTCAACTGCTTTTCCCTGCGAATCAATTTGCTTACCAGTCGGGTTAATAGCAATTGTCCGTAGTATAGCCGTTGACGCTGGCACAATCATTAATAAACTACATGAGTAACCAACTTATAGTTGTAGCCGGTGGAACCGGTAATCTTGGCGGTAAAATAGTAAGGGTTTTACTGGATAAAGGGGCCCAGGTTCGGGTTTTAGTTCGCTCAACCAGCGACGCTGAAATAGTAAGTCATCTTGAGCAAATCGGGGCAGAAGTCGCAGCGGTGGACATGACCAGCGAACAGGCAATAGCCACTGCGTGCACCGGTGCGACCTGTGTAGTGTCGGCACTGGCAGGTTTACACGATGTGGTTATTGAGGCCCAGAAAGTACTGCTGAACGGCGCTGTTTTAGCCGGAGTACCCCGGTTTATCCCGTCCGATTATTCATTGGACTTTACAAAATTCACCGACGGAGAAAATCGCAACCTGGATTTAAGAAGGGATTTTCATACCTACCTGAATAAGGCACCCATTGCAGCCACAACCATTTTTAACGGGGCATTCATGGATATGCTGACCAATGAAATCCCGATGATCCTTTTCAAAAAGAACCTGGTACTTTATTGGGGTAATGCGGACCATAAAATAGGGTTCACTACGGTAGCCGACACCGCTATGTTTACGGCAAATGTAGCCCTTGATGCATCCACACCCCGTTATCTGCGGATTGCTGGTGACCGAATAAGCCCGCGGAAAATCAGAGACGTGATGAGTGAATTGTCCGGGAAAAGATTTCGTATGCTCCGAACAGGAGGACTTGGATTACTGGGTGTACTGATAAAAATAGCCAGACTAATGGCACCGGCAAAAACTGACCTGTATCCGGCCTGGCAAGGAATGCAGTACATGAGAAATATGATGGACGAACGGGCAACGGTAAACACCACCGACAACAATCGTTACGCAGGTATGAAATGGACAACCGTCAAAGACCTGATTTCGGAGCAGAAACCCAGCTGGCAATGAACGAAGACGGCTGGCACGTATGAACGTGCGTACAGACAACGACTGGTCCTAATTCATCTTCGGCACCCCAACCCGGTACAGGTCGAACCCACCTTTGCCACCGGGCCGGTTTGAGGAAAAAATCATCAGCTGGTTCGTGTACGATTCTATGCCGGTCAGTATGGGTCGGTATTCATCGCTGGCGGTATTGATGGCAGGGCCAAAATTGATCGGTGCCGACCAGCGACTGCCATCCCACTGGCTGTAGTACAAATCGTAACCCCCATAACCACCGGGCCGGTTGGAGGTAAAGACTAATCGGTTACCCAAAATGAACGGACATTTATCATCGGCTGATGACGATAGTTCAGCTACGCGCTCGATGGCGACATCGGCTAGAGCTGGCAACTGATTCTGCCACTCCGTTGGCGTAATGGCGGGCAGGGTTGCCTTAAACACATCGAATGAGCCACCCCGGTTCGAGGTAAAGTACAGCGACTTAAAGTTTCTGTCGAAGGTGGGATAGCCATCGTCGGCGGGCGAGTTCAGGCACGCAACCGGCACCGGGTCCGAAAACGTTTTGCTGGTAATGGCCGTTGTGCTGCCCGGAATGGCCGATGCGCCCGTTGGGTTTTTGCGGTAGTTGTGCGTTAAGTATATGTCCAGGTTACCGGTCCGGTCGGAAGCAAACAACATCAGGTATTCACCATAGTGCCGGTTGAACCCGTCCTTGATTAAATCCCGGTCATACGACTGGATATACGGCCCCAATTCATTGGCACTGGAATTGGCGATGCTGGCGGCCCAGCCAACAGGAGCCAGCTCCTGCACTACATCCAGGCCACCGTAGGGAGTATAGTCGAACGAAAACAGACCGGAGCGCAGGTCATACGAATAATTGAGCGATTCCCGCACGAAGTCAAAATCACGTCTACCACCCCGTTTTGAGGAGAAGGTCAGGGCCGATACCGCACCTACGGTTTGCAGATTGGAATTATAATCATCATCGATGGAATTGATGGCGCCCATGGTCTCAACCGTTTCGGGAAAGGCCACTTCATCGTAACCGTGGAGCTTTTGTTTCTCCAGATCACAACTGAATAATAGTCCAAGCAGGCAGGCACCCAGTAACATGCGCTTCATCATCCGTATCGTTTTCTGTAAGACCCGAATGTATGGGAAACCGTTGTAAATAAAACCCGGCAAATTGATTTTCGCCCGCTACCAGGACTTTTACCCGGCGTCTTTGCCAGCGATTTCTTTCTAAAAAGGCATTCCTATCAAAAGAGCGACATTGATCCGTTCGCCCAGTGTGACATCCGTTATGGCACCAAATTTAAAAAGCTTCACCTCTCTGCCAATGAAGTCACTAATGCCGTTTGAGATTGCCATCTGTTCGCGCAGCAACAGCGGCTTTTCTTTACCGGTACTCGCAATCAGCAGGATTCGGTCAATAACGGGCCCGCCCATTGTTTGCGTCTGCACCTGATTAATTACCATAGTAACAATGTCGGTAGCCCGGTTATCTCCTTTTGCGGTCGCTACAGCCACCGCCATACGGGCTTTCGCAATTATTCTTATAACGTCCGGAAAGTCGGCCGAGTCAATGCTTGATTCACAGAAACTGGCCAGAATACTCACCGCACGGGTCATGTGTTCCACACGCTGACGATAGGCTTCCTGGTCCTGGGTACATATCCAGACACTATCGGCCTGCTGTTGCAGGTCAAGTATCCGGCGCTCAACCCATTGCTGTTGCTCAGAATCAGGATCCGGGTACAGGCCAACCGTAGACACTGTCCACTTTCCCTGCTCTTTGAGAACCTGGACGAGTAGAGCCGCCTGCCGGTAATCATCAGGACTACCAAGATCGGATAGGATGATGGCCAACTTGCCGGGTAGTGTCAGATCGCTGAGCGCGTCCGTCAGATGCCACTTTGCTTCATTATCGGGCCGGTTCGTTTCAAACAGGACCTTATTGGGTGCCGAAGAAGCCCGCAGCACATCGGCACTACCATGGCAGATGAGTAAGCTGGCACTGTAGACTGGTTTCCTGAGAAGTTGATTAACCACGGCCACCCCCATCTCACCCACACCAATGATGGTCAGCGTCGGCACTTCTTCGTCGTCGTACATGGCACAGATTGTTTGTCAGAAGTGTTTTGGTTTCATTCGTCGAAGTAGTCGTTATCCATCCGTTTGATTTCGTACGTCTGCTGAACGGTTACACCGAGGTTATAATCAATCATGAGTTGGGTTAGTTCTTCCCCATCAATGAGCACAATCTTGGTTTCGTTGCGGGGCGCGTAGTCTCTGGCTTCTTTTGTGAAACTGGAGGTGGTAATAAAAACGCCTTTCTTAGCCCCCTGCCCTGCCAGTGCGCCAACGAATTTATGCAACTCCGGGCGACCGACTACGTTTCCGGGTGCCCACTTTTTAGCCTGGATATAGATTACATCCAGTCCGAGTTTATCTTCCTTTATGGTTCCGTCAATGCCTTCATCGCCACTTTTGCCAATGGCTTTGCCCGCATCTTTGATTGACCCACCGTACCCCATTTTAACGAGTAACTCAACAACCAGCTTTTCAAAAAAAGCGGGGGACTGGGAGACAATTTTAGCCAGAAGGTCCTGAGAAAGCGTTTTACGAATGCTCTGGTAAGTGCTATCCAGCGTTTCTTCAGGGGTTTGAGTTGATACGTCGTCAGTCGGTCGATTTGCCTGCTGCGGTCCATTCTCGTCACGCTTCGGTGATTGAAACTCAACGTACTCCGGGAAATGACGCAGAAATGCTATGTTAATTTTAGGCGGTTTTTCTTCCAGGACACCTCTCCCTCGCCCGGTTAATATGAAGTAAGAACGCCGTGGTGATTCGATTAGACCTGCTTTAAGCAAATGGGTTTTTGTCCATGCAACACGGTTTTCGAATATCCGCTGGGTTCCCGACGGCAATAATTCTTCCCGTTCTGATTCGGAGAGTCCAAACTCATTAGCTAGACATTCTACGGCTTCGCGCGTTGTATGTTCGTTCCCATCACTGCTGAATTTAAGAAATGGCAACATAATGGACTGGAAATCGGGAACAGGCATAGGTATGATTTTAGGTGTGCAAAGATAGTGCCGGTACGATTAAGCAATCATGCACTTACCCGGAAAGAGCATCCCCAGTCCCCTCTACCGCTCAATTTTCATCTCCAGTAAGGCGTAGCTTAAACTTTTGCCGTGGGTGTCCATAGTCAGGGAGGTAGTCACACCACCGGTCAGGGCCTGCTGGCACACGAATTGAAGCGCGGGCAGGTTGGGTAACTCATACCGGGTCACTTCCCCCGCCACAATATCCCGAAGGTGATGCCTGACGGCTTCGGCGGTCACGCGGACGCGCAGGAGTTCGTAATCATCGGCGTTGTAGGGAATTAGCGACAACGTAAGCGTGTTGCCTTTGTCGCCTGCCCTGCTGTGGGCCAGATCGTAGAGTTTGACGGTCATGACTGAAACAGGGTTAGTTGCGGGGTGATGGTACGGCGGTCCATGAGCGTGGAGACGATGCCGACCAGTTCGTGAACGTACTTACGGGCACCTCCGCCCCCCGCCGGGCCGTTGGTATAGAGCGCTTCGACTTCTTCACCTACCAAAGCCGCCATGCTGGCTGTACTGGCTTTACCGGCCACCCGCAACCGGATTTCGTAGGGGTCGGGATACTCCCCAAAGCTAGTCCGGTGGACGGATGTACTGCCGATGTAATCGACGCGTAAATCAGGAAAACGGTCCCGAAGCCGCTCCTGAATGATAGCCCCCGCCAGTTGCGCCCGGCCCACTGCCTTCGACCCGGCGTAGGAAATTTCGCCCTCTCCCACAAAACCCGCATCGTACCCTACGCTCACTTTCAGGGTACCGGGAGCAGCCTGTCCCCGTCCACCCGACACCCGCACCTGATTTGGCCCGACTTCCTCCAGCCGAACCTGGGTGAAATCGGCCACCACATCGGGCGTAAGGTAGCGGCTGGGGTCCATCACTTCGTACAGCAGTTGCTCTTTTGCCGTGGCCAAAGTCAGCAGTCCGCCTGTACCGGCTACTTTACCGAACGTAGCGGTTCCGTCGGGAAGAATATCAGCAAAGGGATGACCTAAATGCGCCAGGTCGGGCACGTTTTTTCGGCCGGGTACATCCATACCGGGGTCGGCAAAGTATCCACCCGTCAGCTGACCGGCGCACTCCAGCAAATGCCCGATAACGGTACCCTGCCCCATCTGGTCGGCATTGTCCGGTAACCAGCCAAATTCGTGCATCAGTGGCGTCAAAAACAGCGAAGGATCGGCCACGCGGCCGGTGATAATGATGTTGGCTTTCGTGGCCAAAGCGGGCAGAATGGCATCGGCACCCAGGTAGGCATTGGCCGAAACCAGTGGCCCCGAAGCCGTAAGCGGCTGACCCGTTTCAAGGGCTTTTTCATCGCCCGAAAGCAGATGAAATACATCGTCACCTGTGATGGCAGCTACGGTAATCGACAGATTCAGTCGCCGGGCAATCCCGCAGATTTTCTCAGCCGCAGCCAGCGGATTGGCCGCTCCCATATTCGTGATCAGCCGGACGTTTCGGGCGATCAGGTCGGGCAATAACAACTCGATTCGACGTTCCAGCAGCGGGTCATACCCCAGGGGTGGATTCTGTCTTTTGCGCTTCTGCGCGAGGGCGATGGTTCGTTCGGCCAGACATTCCAGGACCAGATAATCCAGATTAGCCTGCTGGAGTAAAACAAGGGCTGGTTCGAGCCGGTCGCCGGAGAAGCCCGCGCCACAGCCAATACGAATACGTTCGTTCATAGATGGATGGAACCCGTTAGCAGGGCGGCCAGCGTCATGACCAGCGTGGTACCGAACGCCCATTTGAGGATAAATTTCTGGTGATCACCCAAATCTACTTCGGCCAGCCCCACCAGCAGAAAGGTCGACGCCGTGAGCGGGCTAACGGGGAAACCGACCGTCATCTGCCCCAGCAAAGCCGCCCGCCCAATCTCCAGCGGGTCAATGCCAAACTGCGTGGCCGTCTGACTCAGGATGGGTACCACACCAAAATAATAGGCATCGGGCGTGAACAGTAAACTCGCGGGCATACTGGTAATAGCTGTCAACGTGGGTAACAAGCCCGCGTGCTGTTGCGGAATCAGCGAGATAACGGACGTTGCCATTGCTTCAATCATTTTGGAGCCGGTCAGGATACCCGAAAAAACGCCCGCGGCAAAAATCATACTCGACACCATGAAGATATTGTTGCCGTGATTGCGCAACACCTTTTGCTGGTCGGCCAGTTTGGGGTAATTCAGGAGGAGTACCACGGCGGCAGCCACCATAAACAGAGCCGGAGCCGGTACCCAGCCTTTCATCAGTGTGACAATCAGCCCCACGGTCAGTACGGCATTGACCCAGAACAGCCTGGGCCGACGAAACAGTCGTTGCTCGTCGGTCAGGTTTTCGTGGTGGACGTACTGCAACTCGGCAATGCCTAATCGTTTTCGTTCTTTCAACCCAAACCAATAGGCAACAAACAGCACCCAGATAACCCCCGCAATAATGGCCGGAATATTGGGATTAAAAAGTTGGGTAGCATCCGTTTTCAGCGTCGAGATAGCCCGCGCCGACGTACCCGACCAGGGCACCAGGTGCAACGGCCCCACACTGAGCGCCACAATGCCGGGCAGCATTAATTTATTGATTTTCAGTTGGCGGTAAATGGGCAGAAACGCCGACATCACAATCATAAACGTAGCCGTGCCATCCCCATCCAGGTGGACAATCATCGTTAGCAGTGCTGTTCCCATGATCACCTTCAGCGGGTCGCCTTTTACGTAGCGGATGATGGCCGACACCACGGGGTCGAACAGGCCCGCATCGAGCATGGTCGCAAAATACAGCACGGCAAACATCAGCAGAATCCCCGTGGGAGCCACCTGTTTAATGCCCGTTAAAATCATTTCACCCAGTTCTTTCGGATTAAAGCCGGCCAGCAAGCCCATCACCAAAGGCACCAGTACCAGTGCTGTAATCACGGAAAGACGTTTGGTGATAATCAGGACAAGAAAGAGGGCAATTGTGGCAAAACCGAAAAAAGAGAGCATACTGTGTTGGGTAATTACTGATGGTTACTCAACCAAACGCATTTGTGGTTTGTCATTACCGATTCGGCGACGACAAACCACAGTCACGTCCCTTATAATGGTTTACCCGTTGCTACTTCAATCAGCTCTTTGTCGTGGTGGTTTTTCACCTGGCTCACGTTGTCAAAAATCATGGTGGCACCGTTGTCGGCGGTGTACTGCGGCCAGGCAGGAAGACCTTTAACGTTTGGGTTACCGGTCTGGGCAAATGCAATCCAGGCCCGGCTCATCTTGTCGGCAAGGGCCTGGGCCTCTTTGCCGCCCCCCGTCATTTCTTCACACCGGCTGATGTTATCGAATACAAATGGAATTTCCATGCAGTGCATCGACTTGTATATGCCGTCGTTGACGGGCGAGGCCCAGGTAAACTCGTATGCATAAACGGGCGCGGCTCCCGCAACGCCTGACTTTTGGTTGGCCTGCCGGATCGTGTTCTCCCGGAAGTTGATATCCACATTCACGTAGTCGGCGGGTTGCGTCGTTTCGGGATAGGCTTTTTTAACGGCGGCCAGATAAGCAGGGGTTTTATCCCCGTACCGCTTTTCCAGCGCAGCCTTTGCCGCTTCCATATCTGCCGGGCGGTTAGCCGGGTTGAACGGGCCAAACTCCGTTTTGGTCGAACCTACCAGCAGGGGAATATCTTTCGACAGCGCCAGTGCGGCAGTCTCTTTGGGCTGGTTGGGCAGGAAGTTACCGTCGAGAATAGGTCCCCAACCCAAACCAAATGCGGGCCGTCCTTCGCCTTTCAGACTCTCACCCACTTTGCGAATCGCCTTTTTACCAGCCGCGTTCAACCGCTCGTACGAGATTTTCTGTAGCGAATCTACCTGATTGGGTTGTAGGTGCAATTCTTCCAGCAGGGCCGCACTTACTTTCCGGGCCAGTTCGCTTTCCGTAAAACTGGTTATGTAACTTCCACTCTGCACAATAGCTTTCTGAAACAGCCCTTTGGCCGATGGCGCATTCATCAGGCTGGTCACTTTGCCACCCCCACCCGACTGCCCGAAGATGGTAACGTTATCGGGATCACCCCCGAACTGTGCAATGTTCTGCTTCACCCATTGCAGGGAAGCCACCAGGTCCATCAGGCCCGCGTTTGGCGAGTTTTTGTACTTATCGCCATAGGCACCCAGATCCAGAAAGCCCAGGATGTTCAGGCGGTGGTTTACCGTCACGACCACCACATCGCCTTTTTTGGTCAGGTTTTCGCCATCATACGACGGCAGTTCTACCGATGAACCCGCCGTGAAGCCGCCCCCGTGCAACCATACCATAACGGGCCTTTTTTTAGCCGCCGTCAGCTGTGGCGTCCAGACATTCAGGCTCAGGCAGTTTTCGTTGGTATAGCCCCAGTCGTGATGAAAGGGGAACTCAATCTCATCATTGGTCGAGGTGGTTACGTCCATGGGACACACCGGGCCATAGGTCATTGAACTCCGTACGTTTGTCCAGGAATCCGGTTTGGTGGGTGCCATGAACCGGTCGGCTTTGGCGTAGGGAATGCCCTTGAAGGTGTAGGTGCCATTATGGATGTACCCGCGCACCTTGCCGGACTCCGTCGGAACAACCGCAATATCTTTACCCGCCATAATGGGCGATGATGCCGTTTTGGTCGTTTGGGCGGGTGCCACCAGCGGTAGCGTCAGCATGGTTAGTGCCAGTAATAACGAGTTGGTTTTCATTGAATTGGAATTAGTCTTTAAGTTTAAATTAATTGACTATCAATTTCTTACACTTCCTTTATGAGATATTTCTGTCATGCTGACGAAGGAAGCATCTTTGGTAATTGGAAATTTTGCTGTTCCCGCTCCGGCAGCCCGGCGAAGATGCTTCCTTCGTCAGCATGACAAATAACAATCTACTATCTTCATTGACCCGCTGCTTAATTGGTTCGGGCGGGTTGGTTTTTGCTCATCTGCCCATACAGAAAATCCAGCGAAGCGGCATCGGGAAGGGGTTTAGCCTGAACGTTGTCGCCCAATAGCATTATCTGTTTATTTTTGGTGGAATAGGCGGGCCATTTGGGTAACCCATTGCCATTGGGGCTACCGGTTTTCATGAAATTGACCCAGTACGTTGACATGGTTTTAGCCAGTTCGGCATCTTTCGGTTCCAGTGGGCGGAGATTGCGGTCGACAAAGGCAAGGTTGTCGTAAGCGTAGGCCACCTCGCCCGTGTGGAATGCCCCGTAGCGGGCGTACTCGCCGGTGGCGGGTAGCTTTCGGGTGAAGCGGTACACGTACACCGGCTTGCCCTGCTTACTCTGGACGTTGGCCCAGGCGTAGTTTTGCGCCCCAAATATCATGTCCCGCGACAGGTTTAGCTGCGACCGGGCTGCTTCAGCATCCGTCGTGCCGGGGTAATGTTTCAGAAAATCCGGCGCGTCGGTCCCGTACTGTTGCTCCAGCTGTTTGCGGTACTCGTCCGCCTTTTTCGCCGGGCCAAACGCCATGCCTTCATCTTCGTTCCAGCCGGTCAGCAACGCCACGTCGTTCTGTTTATCGGCCGCAAAAATAGCTGCGATGGACTGCGGCAGCACGTAACCGTCAATGATGGGACCACGACCCCCCTGCCCTTTCTTCAGGATTTCGTCGGCGGGCAGGGCGCGTAAATCCGCCAGCGATGAGGCCCCTATCGACTGCATGGTTTTCAGGCCCGCTTCCTCCGCCTGCTGTAAAGTCGGGTACGGACGGGCAAAACCGGCTCCGCTTTCGGCAATGGCTTTGTTGAACAGGTTTTTAGCCAGGGGTGACGCCACCAGGCAGTTCACGGCCATTGAACCCGCCGACTGGCCGGCAATGGTAACGTTGTTGGGGTCACCCCCAAACTGCGCAATATTCTGCTTCACCCACTGCAGAGCGGCTATCTGGTCCATCAGGCCATAATTCCCCGATGCGTTGTGGCCCGATTCCTTCGTCAGTTCCGGGAGTGCCAGAAAGCCGAACGGCCCTACACGGTAGTTCGCACTGACAAACACGACGCCTTTTTTTGCCGTGGCTTCGCCATCGTAAAGCGGCACACCACTTCCCCCGCTGTTGAAACCACCCCCATATATCCAGACAAGTACCGGCAGGCGTTCCTGCGGCAGGCGTTCCTGCGGTAATTTGGCTCCAGTCTGGCTTGACTTCGTCCACACATTCAGGTACAGGCAGTCTTCACTGATTTGTTCTTTCGGAATCAGGTATTCAGCACTCCACGGCCCAAACGGAGCAGGTGCGCCCTGCATGGGACTTGGCCCGAACTGATCGCCTTTCCGAACGCCGGTCCAGGGTTTGACCGGCTGTGGTGCTTTCCAGCGTAAGTCGCCAACGGGCGGAGCCGCAAACGGAATACCTTTAAAACTCCGCACACCACCGTCTTTACTGACGGTACCCGCAATTTGCCCACCGGTTACGGTAACCACCGTCGGCTCGTCGCTAACGGGGATCAAGGCCATAAAGCCCGTCAATCCAATGACTGCGAGGCCTACTACTAATGTCACGTTTTTCATAGACTTAAGGAATAGTTACACCGTTTGCTTTCAGGATTTTGCTAAAAAACAGCATCTGGTACGGTAAAGAATTTTGCCAGTAGTCCCAGGTGTGGGCACCGGGCCGTTCGGTATAGTCGTGCGGGGTTTTATTCTCCACCAGTTGGCGGTGCAAATCCCGGTTCCCTTCAATCAGGAAGTCATCTACACCAATATCGAAAATAAGCGGCAGGCCGTTGGCTTTGAGTTTATCGGCCAGCGTGACCAGCGTGTATCCCGGATAGGGCGCATTGCCGGGAGCGGCAGGGCCCAGCAGTTTGGCAAAATTCTCCGAACGTGATTTAGCAAAGTCGGCAGGGACTTTCCAGGTGGCGGTGTTGATGTTCATGACCCCACTCATGCTTCCAACTACCGAGTACAGGTCGGGATGGCGACTGGCAATAAACATAGCCCCGTGCCCACCCATGCTCAGGCCCGCAATGATGCGCCCTTTTTTCTCCCGAACGGTGCGGTATGCGTTGTCAATTTTGTCGATGAGTTCGCGCGAAATGAAGGTTTCAAACTGGCTGGCTTTAACCTGGGGACTGTCGAAATAATAGCTGGTCGGGTCGCCATCGGGCGTCACAATGATAACGTTATACTGATCGGCCATGCGGTGCAGCAGCATTTTGTCGGGCGTTTTGGTGAGCCAGTCCCGAAAATTGCCGGAGCCCCCGTGGAGCAGGTAGAGCACCGGAAAAGGCTGGGTGGCAGAACTGTACCGCTCCGGCAGTACCACAGCCGTCCGCAGCGTCCGGTTCATACTGGCGCTGGGGATATCCAGCGTATCGACTTTAGCCGCCAGCACCTGAAGTGATAACAGGCAGCCAAGAACAAAAGACAGGGTTTTGGCAGTAAGTTTCAGCATGAGTTATTGAGCAATTGTACCGTTGGCTTTCAGCACATTGGAAAAGAACAGCATATGATTCGGCAGGGAATTCTCCCAGTAGTCCCAGGTGTGACCACCGGGCCGTTCGGTGTAGTCATGGGGCGTTTTATTGTACACCAACCGACGATGCACCTCCCGGTTGGGCTCGATCAGAAAATCGTCTACACCACAGTCGATGATTAATTTCACATCGTTTGCCTTCATTTTCTCGGTCATGTACACAACGGAGTTGGCCGCGTAATAGTCGGGAGTTGACCCCATCGGCCCCAGAATCCGGGTAAAGCCGGGTTCAATCTGTTTGGCAAACTCGGGCGTAATGCGCCAGTTGGCCGAATTCAAATCCAGGGCGCCACTCATGCTGCCCGCAGCACAGTATAACTCCGGGTGGCGCGTAGCCAGGTATAAGGCTCCATGACCACCCATGCTCAAACCCGTAATAAGCCGCCCTTTGCGGTCGCGGATGGTGCGATACGTATTATCTATTTTGTCAATGACCTCTTTGGCAATGTAGGTTTCAAACTGGTTATCTTTCTGCAATGGGCTGTCCAGATACCCTCCCAGCCGTTCGCCCTCGGGCATGACAATGATGAGGTTGTACTGATCGGCCAGTTTATGCACCAGCATCCGATCGGGTGTTTGTTTCAGCCAGTCGCTGAAGGTACCCCCACCCCCGTGCAGCAAATACAGAACAGGGTAATTCGTTTTAGCTTTTGCGTATGTGGCCGGCAGTACAATTGCCGCGCGCATTGACCGATTCATGGCGGCACTCGGAATAGCCAGCGTGTCAACACTGGCACCCATAGCCGCCGATAGTGACAACGCGAGCAGATTACAACCAAGAAATAGACGAAAAAAATGCATGAGTTCAGCGTTCCTTTTAGTGAAAGCGCAGGATAATCTACCTACACGATTCGGGTATAGAAACCAAATTGAGGTATCTTTACGTCAAAAGTACGCAAAGGCAACTTTACCTGCATCATCGCTCATGATTTTATTGTAACATTTTATGACTGAGTATTATGACTGAGTATAATGATCCGGCTGTTCGGTACTACCAGGAAGTATTCGATCAGTGCATCCATTACCTGTCCATTGATGGGGTTATCTTCGGCTTCCACCAGAATCAGCTAAAGGTTCTGTTGCTGCGATGGAAAGGAACGGATGCGTGGAGCCTGCCGGGCGGCTTCATTCGGAAAGCCGAATCGGTCGATGTAGCAGCCCAGCGCATCATGCAGGAACGAACGGGTCTGGATGCGCTTTACCTCCAGCAGTTTCATGTCTTTGGCGAAGCCGTTCGCTACGATCAGGAAGCTACCTGGCGAAAAATTAACCTGCCCGTCGACGGTGCCAAGTGGTCGGAACGGACCATATCCCTGGGCTATTACGCGCTGGTGGAACATTCGAAAGTAATACCGACGCCCGATTTCCTGACGGAAGTATGCGCCTGGTGGAGTCTGGACGACGTACCAGCCCTACTTTTTGACCATAACCACATCATTGCCGTTGCACTACTGTCGCTGCGAAAAGACTTCAACGACCAGCCTCTGAATCACTTATTGCCCGACACCTTTACGATTCCGGAACTACAACGTCTGCACGAAACCATCCTGGGACTTTCGTTGGACGGACGTAATTTTTACAAGAAAGTAATGGCGTCAGGGCAGTTGGAGCGTCTTTCCGAACGCCGGGCGGGCACCCCTCACAAAGCTCCGTTTCTATACCGATTTAAGCCCAGCGAGCCGACAAACAGGTTGCCTACCCTTGAAGCCAAAACTGCTTGACACCTTGACTCACGAATAACAATACACAGGGTGGGATAGGTTTATTCGTGGCTTACCTAAGTCCATCCTGATTTGGCCTCAAAAACAAAAAAGTGTCGGAAGCTTTCTCCCGACACTTTAATAACAGACAAAAGAGGTTGATAACCAGCTTACTCCATCACCATTTCGGTGTGGGCCGGGGCTTCAATTTTCTTACCGATAAATAGCAACAGCAGCGGCACGCAGATGAGGAAGAATGCGCCAATTATCAGGAACGCATCGGCATAGGTCATCACCAGCGCCTGTTTGATAACGGCCCCGTGCAGCACGCTATACGCCTTGCTGGTCGCTGTCACGAGAGCATCCCCTTTCGACAAAAACAGACTGGTGTACTGCCGGATACGTTCGGCCGAGAGCGGGTTATATAGCGAGACGTTATCGCCCAGCCGCGAAGCATGAAACATAGTACGAGTGGAGATGTACGTCGTCATTATGGCCGTTCCAAACGTACCGCCCAGCTGACGAATCATATTGGTAAGGGCCGAACCCTGCGGAATCTCGATGGTTTTTAGATCCGATAACGTAATGGTTGTCAATGGGATAAAAATCAATCCCATACCAATGCCCCGAATAATAAGCGGCCAGAAGAAATAGTCCGGCCCGGCCACGAGACTAATGGCCGACAAATCGAAACAGAAGCCGAAGAACATCAGAAAGCCGATGGCGGCATACCAGATGGGCGATATGTAATTCTTACTGAGCAAACCGCCAACAATGGGCATCATCATACCCGTAGCCAGGGAACCGGGCATCAGCAGCAACCCCGTCTGGCTGGCCGTAAAGCCCAGAATGGTCTGACAGAAAACCGGGATGATAAAGACCGACGCAAACAGCCCGAAGCCCAGGATGAAATTGAACAGCGTACCCACCGAAAACCGGCGCTGCTTCAGTAAGCGCAAATCCAGAATGGGCATTTTGACAGCCAGTTGTCGCCAGATGAAACCAATCAGACCAACAACAGCCGCGATAGACATACCGATGATGAACGTTGAATCGAACCAGTCCTCCTCGTGCCCTTTCTCCAGAATGATTTGCAACCCGCCAATACCCATGATCAGGAGTATAAGCGCGAGCCAGTCCATCTTACCCGCCATTACCTTTTCGGCAGGCTCCTTGATGTATGTATACGTCAGGAACGTAGCCAGAATACCGAAGGGAATATTGATATAAAATACCCAGTTCCATGACAGATTATCGGTGATGTACCCACCAAGTGTAGGGCCGATGGAAGGCCCGATAATTACGCCCATCCCGAAAATAGCATTGGCAATACCCAGGTCTTCTTTCGGGAACGTCTGAATCAGAATGGACTGGGCGGTGGTCAACAACCCGCCCCCACCAATACCCTGTACTACCCGGAAAAACACCAGTTCCCACACGTTGGTGGAAGTACCGCAGAATATCGACGCGATGGTGAACAGGATGATGGATGCCGCAAAGTAATTCCGACGGCCCAGCTTAGCCGTCAGCCAGCCCGACATCGTAATCATCACAGCACTGGCGGCTGCGTATCCCGTTACGACCCAGCTGATATCGCCCAGCGATGCCCCCAGATTTCCCATCATCTGGTTCAGCGTCACGTTCACGATGGACGAGTCGATGGTTTGCAGCAGGGCAGCCGTTGTCACGGTAATTACAACGACCCATTTATCAAAACCTAACTTCTTCATAGTGTTGATTTTAGGTAATTGATTTATCGTTTATGGCTGGCTACTCGTCAGCAACAAATGCGTCAGCCAGCCATAAACGACAAACCGTAAACCTTCTTATTTCTGTAAATCCACCGCTACCGTCGCACTCATACCGGGGCGAAGCTTGGCGTAGAGGGGGCTATTTTTGTCCAGGTCAATCCGGACCGGAATTCGTTGCACTACTTTCACGTAGTTACCCGTGGCGTTATCGGGGGGCAGCAGGGTGAATTTTGCCCCCGTAGCTCCGGCAAATGAACCCACGTGTCCAACCAGTTTCTCGTCTTCGAATGCGTCCACGTCCACAGCGACCGTCTGGCCGGGCTGCATCTGTTGCAACTGCGTTTCTTTGAAGTTTGCCGTCACCCACAGGGTTGAATTACTCACCACCGAGCAAAGGGCCTGACCCGGCTGAACCAGTTGACCTATCTGCACGGCCCGCTTGGAAACCACCCCCGAAATGGGCGCCTTCACTACGGTGTAGGACAGTTGCAGTTCGGCCATGTCCAGGTCGGCCTGACGCTGTTTGATGGCAGCCTGCGCTACGGAAATCTGCCCTTCTGTGGCCCGGCGTTGGGAACTGGTCACGCCCGTTTGCGTACCGGCGGCACTCACCTGCGACTGCGCCGTTTGCAACTGGGCCTGGGCCGCCTGTAGCTGCGCCTGAGCGGCATCGCGCTCAGCCTGTACGGCGTCGAACTGTTGCTGAGGAACGGTTTTCTCGGCCAGTAATCGACCGTATCGCTCAAAATCCTGCGTGGCTTTGCGGGCCCGGGCTTGAGCGGCCGCTACATTTGCCTGCGCCGTTGCCACTTGGTTACGAGCCGTTTGCACACTGGCCTGTGAACTTTGAATGGTGGCCGCGGCTACGTTCACCTGCGACCGGGACACCCCGGCAGCGGCCATCGCACTTTGCAAAGCGGCTTCGGCCTGCGCTACCCGAATGCGGTAATCCGCATCATCCAGCACTACCAGGGTATCACCCGCCTTCACGAACTGATTGTCTTTAAAGCGAATCTCTTTCACGTACCCACCCGCTTTTGGAATCACCGGGTTCACATCGCCATCAATCTGCGCATCGTCGGTAGTTTCGTGCCGTTGCAGGTAACGAAACTCACTGTAGCCAAAAAAGAGCGCAACAGCCAGCACAATGACGCCCCCTACCCGAATTACTGTTTTCTTATCCATGATTATGAGTGTACTCGTTCTCGAAAATTAATTGAGGTTATTTCCCGTCGCTTTCAACAGGCGCTGATAGGCCAGTTGCGCATCGACAGTTGCGTTAATTGCATTGAGTTGCGCCTGTAACAGAAAGCTGTTGGCTTCCAGTAAATCGGTTGAGCCAACCAGGCCATTCCGGAAGCGGGATTCCGTCAGGCGGTAGTTTTCCTGTGCCTGCCCCACAGCGGTGCCAATTACATTTTGCTGCTCCAGTGCCAGTTGATAATTGTTATAGGCCGTTACCACTTCACTCCGAATCTGGTCCGTTTGCTGCTGCCCCTGTAAGTTTGCCTGGTCAATGGCGTTCTGGGCACTGTGCAACTTTCCTTTCAGGTTGTAAAGCGAGCCGATATTATAGGACAATCCGGCACCCAGACTCCAGGCACTCACGAACGAATTAGCTTCGGGAATAAGCCGGGCGGATGGATTGATGTAATTGTAGCCCAGCGACACCCCCAAGTGGGGATACATCACACTTTTAGTATTTCGCAACATTGCCACCGCCGATTGTTCGCGCAGGGCATTCGCCCGCACTTCGGGACGCCCCTGAATGGCCTGCGTCATGAAGCTGCTCAGGGGTTCGGCAACGGCAACGGGATTTGCCAGCACGGTATCAACCATCACTTCCTGCCCATCGGGAAGACCAACCAGCAAGCTGAAGTTGTACAGGGCTGTCTGACGAGCTTTCTCGACCTGAAGCCGACTCAGTCTCAGGTTATTTTTCTGCAACTGAATCTTCAGTACTTCATTCGAGGTCACAACCCCTTCTTTCAGCAAGTTCTGCGCTTCCCGTTCTTTTTCGTCGAACTGACTGATGCTCTGGTCAATAACGCGGGTTGAGCGAAGCAACTTAACAATGTTATAATACGCGTCGGTAACGGTGTAGATCAACTCCGACCGGTTCCGTTGGGCGTCCAGTTGAGTTGCCTTAGCCAGTAAATCAGCTGATAACTCCGCCGACTTTTCGGCAAAACCACCGAATACCTCTTTACTAATGGTAGCCCCTCCGATGGTGGCGTTAAACGCCCCCGCCGGAATTGAGAGGAGTGCTTTTCCATCACTACCCTGCCCCATCGAAAACGGCCCTGTCAGGCTATAACGCGAGTAAGCCAGCGACGCATTGGCCTGCGGCAGGCTCCGGTCTTTTGTTTCCTGCAAACGCGATTCAGCGGCCTGCGTGCGGGAGTCGGCCAGTTTAATTCCCTTATTATTCTGTAAAGCCAGTTGAATGGCCTGGTTCAGCGGCAGGGTGGCCAGTCCGGGCTGAGTCGGAACGGACTGCGCCAGCCCCAATCCCAGGCTTAACAGCCAAACACTGGCTCCTATCACATACTTTTTCATGTTCACTGATTTATGATTTTTTCAAGGAGTGTATTCAAGGTGCTTACTTCATCGTCCGTCAGGTGACTGACAATGGATTCAAAGTTTTTGAAATCAACCGATACCCTTTCTACGAACGTATAGGACTCTTCTGTTAACCTCAGATTGACCTTCCGACGATTCTGCGGGTCTACTTCCCGGACCAGTAGATTCTTGGCTACCAGTCGGTCGGTCAGTCGGGTTATGTCGGAGTTCACATCGGTCATTTTCTCCTTCAACTCTCCGGCAGTAAGGCTACCCGGATACGCTTCGGACAGGCGACGCAACAGTATGTACTGCTGCACCGACAAATCGAACGGGGCTAGCTTTTGTCCAAAATAGTTAAAGATATACCCATCCGTCCGATGGATATTTTTAATTAACCGATGATATTCATTAATGAGTGGCTGTTCCATGTTTTTATCGCACAGCAAAGGTAAAACCAATATTCGTTTAAACAAATTTCGTTTAAACGACATAAAATTCAGCGTAAAACATCCCTTCCTGTCAAGCTGGGCAGGCTGACTTTATTTAATACAAGAAAATCTACTTATTGAAATAGTACAATAGCAATTTGTGCCCATCCGGAGAGTTTTTAGTTGATTCCGGTCAATAACGGTTATCCTTTTTTAATAGAATTTTAACCACGAATGCTTTATAAAAACCAGCGCCAAGAAAAAAAGAAGGCCCTTTGCACCGAATGCAAAGGGCCTTCTCTCACTACTGACAGTAACAGTTGTTGGCTTTACTTTATCTCACCCACCATATCTTCGGGCTTTACCCATTCATTGAATTCTTCTTCGGTCAGGTAGCCGAGCTTCAGGGCCGTTTCTTTCAGTGTAGAGCCGTTTTTGTGGGCGGTCTGGGCAATTTCGGCGGCTTTATAGTACCCGATTTTAGTGTTAAGAGCCGTTACCAGCATCAGCGACGAATCCACATGCTTTTTGATATTGGCTTCGATGGGTTCGATGCCTTCCGCGCACTTGTCGTTGAACGACACACACACATCACCAATCAGGCGAGCCGAGTGCAGGAAGTTGAAAATCATGACCGGCTTGAACACGTTCAGCTCAAAATGACCGCTCATGCCCCCAATGTTGATGGCTACGTCGTTGCCCATCACCTGTGCGGCTACCATGGTCATGGCCTCGCACTGGGTGGGGTTCACTTTGCCCGGCATGATGGAGGAACCAGGCTCGTTATCCGGAATGTGTAGTTCGCCAATGCCTGCGCGGGGGCCACTCGACAGCATCCGGATGTCATTCCCAATCTTCATCAGACTGGCGGCTACTGTTTTCAGCGCACCGTGGGCTTCTACAATGGCATCGTGGGCGGCCAGGGCTTCAAACTTGTTCTCGGCGGTAATGAATGGCAGACCCGTTACGGTAGCAATGTGTTTGGCTACGCTCTCCGAATAATTGGGGGGGGTATTGATGCCCGTCCCTACCGCGGTACCACCCAGGGCCAGTTCGCTCAGGTGCGCCAGTGAATTATTGATAGCCCGCAGGCCGTGGTCCAGTTGCGAAACGTAGCCCGAAAACTCCTGCCCGACCGTCAGGGGCGTAGCATCCATGAAGTGCGTTCGCCCAATTTTGACGACGTGCATGAACTGCTTCGACTTGGCCGCCAGCGTATCGCGTAGTTTGGTAATGCCCGGAATCGTTACGTCCAGCAGGATTTTATAGGCCGCAATGTGCATGGCCGTTGGAAACGTATCGTTGCTCGACTGCGACTTGTTCACATCGTCGTTGGGGTGCAGGAATTTCTTCTCGTCGGTCAACTGACCGCCCTGGAGCACATGGCCCCGGTAAGCCACTACCTCATTGACGTTCATGTTCGACTGCGTACCCGAACCCGTTTGCCAGACCACCAGCGGAAACTGGTCGTCGAGTTTTCCGGCCAGAATTTCGTCGCAGGCCTGGCCGATGAGATCACTTTTCTCCTGTGCCAACACGCCCGCGTCGAGGTTGGTCAGCGCAGCTGCTTTTTTAAGATAGGCAAATGCCCGGATAATCTCTCGGGGCATTTTATTGATGTCCTGAGCAATCTTGAAGTTTTCGATGGAGCGTTGAGTCTGGGCTCCCCAATACACATTGGCCGGTACCTGAACCTGGCCCATGGTGTCTTTTTCGATACGGTATTCCATTTTAAAGAGCGAAAGGGTGAATGAGTGAAAGAGCGAATGTGGCCTAGTGGATAACCACTCCTTCACTCATTTGCTCTTTCACTCTCTAGAGCCGCAAAGGTAAAGCACAGTCGAACAGGGTTGCAAGGAATTGTTATCTTTGTCAGGTTGTTATCATTTGACAGTATTTAAACTATCAAATTACCATGCAGGTATCAATAGGTCAAATTGCCAATGCTTTGGGTGGCGAATCATTGATAAGGCATCCTGTGCGCCATGAACTGGACTTAATGGCTGTTGTCGAATCAGGTCTGCCAATAGAGCCGCTCATACACCTTCAGACTAAATTTGGTTTTACCAATAAAGTAATGAGCCAAATTCTGGCAATTTCTGAAAGTACGTACCAACGGCGTATCCGGGCTAGAGAGAAGCTGACCAGAGACGAGACAGAGAAAGTGATTGCGCTGTCAGAAGTGTACGAGAAAGGTATAGAGGTATTTGAAAATCAGCAGGATTTTCAGGAATGGCTCAGTGCACAAATTGTATCGTTGCAGCATCAGCGTCCTATTGACTTGCTGGATACGATTCTGGGTCGCAAACAGATAATGCGTGTTTTAAACGCGATTCTGCACGGTATTTATCTATAGTATTTACGACACATTAATAGTTACGCCACTTTTATACTTTTTGTCGGTAGAATCAGACGGGGTAGTCGACAATACTTTTGCTTCATGAATCTCTACCGAATAGCTAAAATAGCCTATGCCACTGACTTACGTGGGCTAGGCGGCTTATACGAAGCGGGTCGCTGGCATAGGGAAGGAACTCAGATTTTATATACTTCCGAAGTGGTATCCTTAGCCATGCTGGAAGTGTTGAGCCACTGGCAAAAAACACCTACCGGACTCGTTCTGGTTACCATGGGCATACCAGCAACCGCAACAATCAATATAGTCGAATCGGACATGCTGCCTGTTTCTTGGCGTGAACTTCCCTACCTACCAGCTTTAGCCGATTTAACTCAACAGTGGATTCAGGAAGGAAAATGCTGGATCATGCGCGTTCCGTCAGCCCACTCACCCACCGAGTTTAATTACCTGCTCAATCCGCTTCATCCCGAACATACCACGCTGAAACTGATTAGCGTTGAGCCGCATCCATTCGATCCCCGGTTGAAATAAGCCTGCTTTCATTAAAAACACCCCTACCCTTTCAGCGCATGGTCGGTTTTCACATCCTGCCCCGACCAGATTTTTTTAGCTGTCCAGTCGGCTTCCGGTTCTGCCCAGAACGGGGCTGATACCGGCAGACCCAATGGCAGAAATGCGACCGAGCACAAATATAGACTACCCGTTGATATGTATGTCTCGCCAATAGAAGGCTGGTGTCCGCACAGGCCAATTTGCAGCCATCCTTTAGCGTCGAACGTACCGGGAACATCCATTGTCCGGTGAATAACGGCAGTCAGGGCGGAGCGTACCTGTCCAGCCGGTAATTCCGGGGGTAATTGCTGTTGCAGGGCAATCTGAGCCAGTAATTGAAACGCCCCACATCGGTAGGCTAGTGAGCGTCCGAAAGCCGAAAAAGACCCATCGGGACCAATGAACCGCTCTTGTATCATGGCATACCGCTGCGCACGAGCCAGCAGCGTTTCGTACAATCCTTTTTCGGCTTTACCGGCCTCATCCAGCGTTTTCACGACATCGAGCAGCATGGGCTGAATGACGTAACTATTATAATAGTCCCAGTGAAAATCGGGTCCGTCGCCGTAAGCGCCATCCCCCTTATACCAGGCCTGATGCTGGCGAATGGCGTAATCCATCCGCAACTCATCGCCGGAGCCGGCGTATTTCAGCAAAGCCGCTTCCACCATGGCGCTGAATAAAAGCCAGTTATTATAACCGGGCTTGATAGCCCGACTGGCCTGAAACGCATTGATTACGCTGGTCTGCTCAACGGTACTTAGCGCATGCCAGAGCTTGGGGGAACGAAGAAGACCGTGCGCCAGAAATGCCGCATCGACCAGCGGCTGACCACCTCTGGTAAAGTTTAAGTAATCGGGCGCTTTAGGATTTACCCCATTGGCAATGGCCTGCCGGGACAGGTCGAGGTAGCGCTGCCGTAAACTGCCTTCATGTACATCATCATCGGCATTTAATTCCAGCCAGGGCGCAAGGCCTGCCATCGTGCGACCGAGGGCTTCCAGATGCGATACAACCAATCGCCCAGGCTGCTGCCCCGGTGCCGACTCAACGGGCATCGTAGCTTTTAACTGATTTTTTGCCAGGGCCGATAACACCGGATCGGCCACTTTCAGTAGTGTTTGCACCCAGTATGCCCGGTCTTCCTTTCCGGTTGCATTGACCACGCCAGGTGAAGCTTTGTTGTAGTCTATCGCCCCGCCAACAGTATGCAAACCAATGGGTAAGGTAGCCGCAAGCCGGGCAAAGGTCCGTCGTTTCATAGAATCAATGGTTATGCAGGTACTTTTGAAGAAAGCGACTACCCCTGAATTTTACTGATAAATACGATAGCAATCGCGACACAAGTGCCGGTTAGCTGAACCGTTCAGGGCAAAAACACTGTTACCAATCCAACACTTGCCCCTTCCGTTTACCAGTGAGCCAAGATCAGAAAAAAGCCGACCCGTCGGCCGCAGTCGGAAAGCCGGCCGTCGATGCATCGGCCGGAGTGCCTGCCACCGGACAAATTTTTGACTGGGCTATTTTGCGACGTCTCTACACGTTTGTGAAGCCCTATCAAACTCGTTTTTACCTGCTGGTTGGTACCATTCTGGTCTCGGCCTGTTTAGCCCCCCTGGCACCGCTGATGATTCGGTACACCATCGATAATGTCATTGCGATGGGTAATTACGAGCAGCTAACGCTGATGCTGGTACTGATGATTGCCGTACTGATTGTTCAGGCCGTCGTTCAGTTTCTGAACACCTACCTGTCGGGCTGGCTGGGGCAATTCGTTATCCGCGACATTCGGGTGCAGTTGTACCAGAAAATACTGCTTCTCCGGCTCAAGTTTTTCGACAATACCCCCATTGGCCGACTGGTTACCCGCGCTATATCGGACGTTGAAACGCTGGCCGATGTATTTAGTCAGGGAATGGCGGCCATTGCGGGCGACATCCTGCAACTGGTTCTTATTATCGGGGTCATGTTCTACACCGACTGGCGACTGGCGGCTATCAGCCTGTCGACCATTCCGCTCATGCTGTTCAGTACCTACGTTTTCAAGGAGAAAATCAAGAAATCGTTCAACAATGTGCGCACGGCCGTTGCCAACCTCAATTCGTTCGTGCAGGAGCATATCACGGGGATGAACATCGTTCAGATTTTCGGCAGCGAAAAAATAGAGGCCGAAAAGTTTCGGGGCATCAATGACGAACACCGGGCGGCCAACATCCGGTCTATCCTTTACTACTCTATTTATTACCCGGTGGCCGATATTATTTCGGCGGTGGCAGTAGGGATGGTTGTCTGGTACGGATCGACCCGGATTATTCATTCCGATGTTACGTTTGGTACAGTCACCGCCTTTGTGATGTTTATCAACCTGTTTTTTCGGCCTATCCGAATGCTGGCCGATCGGTTCAACACCCTGCAAATGGGCATCGTCAGTACCGACCGGATTCTGAAATTGCTGGACAGTGATGAGTTCACACGCAACGATGGCCAGCTCGCCCCCGAAACTATTCAGGGAAAGGTAGAATTCAAGGATGTCTGGTTTGCCTACAACAATGAAGACTGGGTATTACGCGACATTTCGTTCCGGGCCAATGCGGGCGAAACCATCGCGTTTGTGGGGGCTACCGGTGCGGGCAAATCATCCATCATCAACCTGCTAAGCCGTTTCTACGACATCAATAAAGGCGATATCTGGATTGATGATGTCGATGTTCATGACTACGAACTGGGTCATCTGCGCCGGAATATTGGCGTTGTGTTACAGGATGTGTTTCTATTTTCCGATACCATAGAAAACAACATTACCCTCGGCGATAAGGGAATCACGCGGGAGCAAATCGTGGAAGCAGCCAAACTGGTTGGGGTTCACGAATTCATCGAACGCCTGCCGGGCGGGTACGAGTACAACGTCATGGAGCGCGGCTCTACCCTGTCGGTGGGGCAGCGGCAATTGATTTCGTTCGTACGGGCCATGGTACAGAACCCTAAAATCATCGTGCTCGACGAAGCCACGTCGTCCGTCGATACCGAAACGGAGGAGATGATTCAGGATGCCATTGGTAAACTGATGAAAGGACGTACCGCTATCGTGATTGCCCACCGGTTATCGACCATTCAGAAAGCGAACAACATTATTGTGGTCGATAAGGGGCGCATTGTGGAGCAGGGCAGCCACGAGGAGCTACTCCAGCACGAAGGGTTTTACGCCAATCTGTACCGGATGCAATATAAAGAAGTGGTATAGTTTCTTTTACAGCGCGCTAATCCACTGCTCTTTCCTCCCCTTCAAGCCCTGAACTGGTCATTCCTTCCGCAGTAACTGAGTGACCCGACACCGCAGGTGTGGCATTCGTTGGGCCAGGGCCACTACCATCCAGCGCGTAGGCAATGGAATCGGCCAGATCATCGGGTGCTATCTTAACGGATTCCCCCGTCGGCTGCACCGGTTCAGGATATTCTCCGTCATTTTGCTGGCTAATCACTTCCTCATCAGCATGAGGGTCTGTTTCCATACCGGTTGGAACCGTTTCGACAGATCGGCTATGGGTATCACCGCCGGTCGTTTCGCTGGGGTCGGGCATGAGGTAGCGCATGGCTGTCGTTGTGTTTAGTGCTCCACTATAACCAGTAAACAGGTATGGCTGTTTGGCGACAGGCTTATTCTTCGGTTAATTTCGTCACCATAATCTTGTCGATCCGGCTTTTATCCATGTCGATAATTTCGAACTGGTAAGCATGCCAGATGAAGGTTTCGCCGGTTTGAGGTATGTCTTTCAGGATATGGAGGGCAAAACCGCCGAGGGTGTCGAAACCAGTTAATTCGCGCTTCGTGGCAGCGTTGATCGTGATGGAGAAATAAGACAAAAAATCCTCGAAGGGCAGTTGGGCATCGATCAGAAAACTACCGTCTTCGCGCTCCCGAATCTCGTAATCGGAGTGGGTATCGTCATTAATGTCACCCACCAGTACATCCAGAATATCGTTGATGGTGATAATGCCCAGCACCCCGCCGTACTCGTCTACAATCATACCGACGTACTGCCGCCGTTCCCGAAACCGCTCCAGCACCTGATAGGCCCGGTTGTTTTCGGGAATAAACAGAACATCACGCTTCATATCCTGCAGGCGCGTTAACTCCACATCGAAGTCACGCCCCAGAAAATCTTTTGTATAAATCAGGCCAACAACTTCATCTACCCCTCCGTTGCAAAGCGGATAAACGGAGTGTTTGTAGTCCAACACCTTCGCTTTATTCTCGGCCGTTTCATCCTCCAGATCGAGGTAGATAATCTCCTGCCGGTTGGTCATCAGAGAGGTAATCTTTCGGTCGCCGAGCTGAAAGACGTTCTGAACAATCTCCTGTTCAATCTCTTCAATAGCTCCGCCCGAGGTCCCCTCCTGAATAAGGCTTTTGATCTCCTCTTCTGTAACCGAACTGGCATTAGGCTTGATATTCAACAGCTTGAGCAACAAATCACTGGAAAGGGTAAGCAGTGCAATAAACGGCGAGGTTACCTTGGAGAGAAAAATCATCGGCGCAGCCATCGTTTTGGAAATCCCTTCGGGATTGGATAGCCCAATGCGTTTGGGCACCAACTCACCAAACACGAGCGACATGTACGTAAGCAGCAGCAACACCAGTACCACCGCTACGGAATGAGCATATGGCCGTATGATTTCTATTTGGGCAACAAACGCCTGCACATCCGTGGTGAGTTTATCGCCCGAAAAAATACCCAGCAAAATACCAATCAGCGTAATACCGATCTGCACCGTCGATAGAAACCGATTGGGTGAATTAGACAGGTCGAGAGCCACCTGTGCCCGACGATCACCATTCCGGGCGGCTGTTTCTAACTTCGACTTGCGGGAGGAGACTAAGGCAATTTCTGACATTGAGAACACCCCATTCAAAATCGTCAGCAGTAAAATAATGAGTAGTTCCACAAAGGGAGAAAGTTGGCCTGTTGCAAAAATATAGAAACTGAACTGCTTTCCAACCGATTCTTGTGTGCGACAGAGTAGCAGTTTCATTACTTTTACGGTTTGAACTGCTTATTGTTCTGATGATTGTTTTTGTAAATGACCGCCCCATCCGGCTCGTAGGTCCGAGAGCCGCTGCTCAATTAACGGATCCTGCCTTGGAAGGTGGCCCGCCGGTTACGGAGTACGACGAAGTGGTAGATGCCCGTTTGGAGTTGCTCCGGGACGATGTGCTCCATGGTCACCTGCTGGTCCTGAACGCGACTCCTACTACCGTCAGCAAATTACTGGCGCTGCTTCAAAAAGCCGATGCCAGTTACATGCTTTCCGTAACCCTGGGCTGCCTGGACAAAGAAGCCTGCGAAGAAGCCATCAAAAAACCATTTAAAGTCATTAAAGCGGCTGGTGGTGTAGTGCTTAAAGGCGATAAAATGCTGCTGATGTTCCGGCGGGGCGTCTGGGATTTACCGAAAGGAAAATTAGACCCCGGCGAATCCTCCAGAATGGGAGCCGCCCGCGAAGTTCGGGAGGAGACCGGCGTTAAAGTATCCGTCCATCAGCGAATCTGTACTACCTGGCATACGTACACCCTCAACGGTAACCGGATTTTAAAACGGACCAAATGGTATCAGATGGGCGTACTGGACGAGAGCCGTATGGCTCCCCAGCTTGACGAAGATATTGAGAAACTAAGCTGGTTTAACCGGCGGGAAACAAAACTGGCCCTAACCAATTCATTCAGTTCAATTCGGTACGTCATTGATCAACTACAGGCAATGGTTGTCAGGAGCTAGACAGTATCCCGCCGTTTAGCCGACACTATTCTATCGTTTTCACTTTGCCCGACTCACGGGTTCCTGTAATGTATAGGGCAGGAACTCGTCTACCTGTTGCCCATAGCGATGCAGGTCACGAATAATACTGGAACTGATGGGGGCCAGTTGGGGGGAGGTAATCAAAAACACGGTGTCTAAATCTTCGTAGATGTACCGGTTAACCTGCGAGATGCCATTCTCATATTCAAAATCGGTGGTGTTGCGCAGCCCCCGAAGAATAAACTTCGCGTTGATTGCCCGCGCTACATTAGCCGTTAAATCTTCGTAGGTAATAATGCGAACGGCCGATTGATGGCGAAAAGCACTTTGAATCAACTGCGTCATCTGCTCCAGCGGGAAATACCGCTCTTTACGGGTATTTCGCCCAATGCCGATCACGACTTCATCAAACAACCGCAGGCCCCGCAGTACGATGTCTTCATGCCCTTTCGTAAAGGGATCAAACGAGCCGGGAAACAAAGCAATTCTTTTCATAATAAATGAGTGAAAGAGCAAATGAGTGAAAGAGCGAATAGGGTACGCCAGCTAGTCGCTCTTTCACTCATTCACTCATTAGCCCCAATCCGTACAAACTCAAATACCGGTGATCGGGCAGGTCGCTGAATTCCGGTGCCAACGTTAAACCAGCAGGCACCGGGCCAAATGACAGGTTGGGCAGAAAACGGCTTAATTCAGAATAGGCTTCCGAAAACGGGGTTATTTCACCAAACAAAGAAATGGGAACGGCAGCGGCAGCCAGGCTTTGTTCATCTAGCACATAAAGGATATAGTACGCTAAATCCTGCACATTTTTATAACCGAACCGATTGCAGTAGCGCAACTGATGTTCTTTCCAACACAGCATTGTAACGAATTCATCCTCAAAATAGAGATAAACACTATCAGCCGTCAGCGACCGGCGATCCAGATCGGCTGTAGCCTGGATAAGAGCGCTGGTCTGGTGAACAAAGACAAGCGGCTGGAGCGCATACATTTCCGAAAAATAATCGAACAGGGCATGCTCCAGGTTAAAAACGGACAAAAAGTTATCTGCTTTGTGCGCGTACACCTGGGCAAACTCACGGGTGGGCAAAATACTTCCACGCATCAGGGCCAGATAACTGGCCGCATATTCTTTACGAAAAAGCGGTTCGGGTATTAACGTGAATGAGGCCGAATTGATACCAATACGAACTTCCTGCCAGGGTCCTGCCAATAATATCTCATGGTTGCGAAACACGTCGGGCAGAACGCCCGACAAGGACTGCTCGGTCGATAGCGATGAAAATCGGTAGTCTTCAAGGCACGAAGCCTGTCCACGTTTATCCCGCACCAGTAACTGAAACCGGTCCTGTCCTACTTCCAGGCATAAAACCGACTGCGCGGTTTTTTCCGGGTCGAACGAGAAAGTACGTATGGTTGTCTTGGGAGCAAGGGTCACAGTGGTTGGCACAAATGGGCAGACTTAAAAAGTAAAGAATTACATGTATCGTTTAAGAGAGTGTTAAAAAGAGGTAGCCTTAGCCGATGCATCCTTATAGCAAATAGCCACGGAGCCGGAACACATCATCCATCGACTGGCAATACTGAAACAGGGCGTGGACCTCGGTGGGTGAGTAAGCCTTTATTTCGTCAAAACTCATCAACCGCACCTCGTCTATAATCTGTCCATCCGCACTCATTTCAGGGTCGAAACCGAGCCTCAACGAGCCGCCCGTTGCCCGGACGTGGAAGAATAGCTCCATGGCATGAAGGGGAGGTTGTATAAACTCGTTAACGAACAGCATATCACCAATTGCCACTTCCAGGCCGGTTTCTTCCATAAATTCCCGGATCAGGGCACTGGGAGCCGTTTCATTGAATTGCGGACCACCACCCGGTGGGCACCAGAACGTATCGGTTGGCCCGATACCCCGGTGTTTGACCATCAGCAAACGGTTACCTTCCCGGTACAATCCACACACCCGGAGCCGAAGCCGGTTACCATATAATTTCAGCACCTCCTCACGGGGCTTATCTACATCCATTACCTGCGTCATGGTCAATACTAATTTGGGGACGCAAAGGTAGGAACTGAATGATAAATTATACGTGATGAATTGACTTACACGGGTCGTTTAGGCTATGAATCTACGATCACTCCATCGACTCATTCATCAGTTATAATTCATCCTTTAATACGGGCTTCCTGAAATGTAGCTTTCGAGTGAATCAATCCGGGTTTTCTGGTCGACAATGATAGCCGATACCACGTCATTAATCGAGATGATACCGATCAATTCTCCCTGATCCATAACGGGCAGGTGCCGTATATGTTTGTCCGACATAATCTGCATACATTCCTCAATACGTTGATCAGGCTCGATAGTAATTACATTGGCCGTCATAACGTCGGCGATGAGCGTACCATCGGAGTGGCGGTCTTTCAGGATCACTTTCCGGGCGTAATCCCGCTCCGAGAAAATTCCCGTGAGCACTCCTCCGTCGATAACCAGTACAGCCCCGATGTTTTTGTCGGCCATGAGCCGGAGGGCATTCAGTACGGTTTCGTCGGAGGAAACGGAAAACAGCGCATTGATCTTTTTGCCCTGGAGTATATGTCGGATATTCATTGCCGGAAGGATTTAGTTGTGGGTGAAAATACTAAAAAAGAGGAAAGGGTGAAAGGGAAAGATCGCAAAGGGTAAAAAAAACTCAAAAATCGCCTTTTCCCGCGCTTCAGGGGGGTGTTCCTACTTTTTCCTTTCTGCCTTTTTTTGTAACTTAGACCCATGAACGAAACCCAAACAGCCGCCCAATTGCTGGCTAAACGTTTCCCCTTTAAACCCACCCCCGGCCAGTTACAATTCTTTGAACAGATTGGTACCTTCATCACTCACGAAGATTTTGAACACTACCGGGACTGCTTCCTGCTACGGGGCTACGCCGGTACCGGCAAAACAACACTCGTTGGCACACTGATTAAGGTATTACCCCGATTTGGGTATAAATCCGTCCTGCTGGCACCTACTGGCCGGGCGGCTAAAGTGATGACCAGCTACGCCAAAAAATCAGCCCAGACAATCCACCGGAAAATATACCGGCAGGTATCCGATCCGGGGTCGGGAACGCTGGCGTTTCAACGGCAGAAAAACTATCACGAGGACACCCTCTTCATTGTGGACGAGGCTTCCATGATTTCAGACGAAGCGGATTTTGGGGGCAAAGGATTACTAACCGACCTGGTTGATTTCGTTTTCGAGAACCCCGGCAATAAGCTGATGCTCGTGGGCGACACGGCTCAGTTACCCCCCGTTGGCCGGGAGTTGAGCCCCGCCCTGGACCGGGGTTTCCTGGCCAGTGCGTTCGACATGACAGTGTACGAGCAGGAACTGACCGAAGTAATGAGGCAGGATGAAGAGTCCGGCATTCTGTACAACGCCACCGGCCTCAGGATGCTGCTGGACAACGACACATCACCCACGCCCAAAGCCGTTGGATTCGATGCGCTGCTGAGCGATAAGTCCACGGCTGCTTCAGCCGATGCACCAGCTATTCAACTCAACGTCCGGTCGTTCAATGACATCTACAAAATGCCGCTGACCAAACTGGAGGATGGCATCCGGTATGCGTATGATAAGTATGGCCGGGAGAATACGGCCATTATCTGCCGGTCCAATAAAACGGCGGTTCAGTACAATCAGTTTGTCCGGCGGATGATTGACCAGTGTGAAGAAGAACTCGACGCGGGCGATATGCTGATGATTGCCCGGAATAATTATACCATTCTGGACGAAGAATCACCAGCGGGTTTTCTGGCCAATGGCGAGTTTGTGGAGGTACAAAAAATCCGTAATAAAGAAGAAATGCACGGCTTCCGGTTTGCTACCGTCACCCTGCGGTTGGTAGACTATGAAGATCAGCCTGATTTCGACGCTAAAATTATGCTCGATACCCTGCATACGTCCGTCCCCTCGCTGGCTGCCGACCAGTACAAAGCCCTGTATGAGAGTGTGATGAAGGATTATTTCTACATCAAGAGCAAGAAAGAGCGTTCCGAAGCTATCAAGCGCGACCCGTACTTAAACGCGCTGCAGGTCAAGTTTGCCTATGCTCTCACCTGCCATAAGGCGCAGGGTGGCCAGTGGAGTGCCGTGTTCGTCGACCAAGGTTTTTTGCCCGACGGACAGGTGAACGATGAGTTTGTGCGCTGGCTGTACACCGCCCTGACCCGCGCCACCGACGAAGCCTTCCTAATGAACTTTAATGCACAATTTTTTAACTAAGGTGTTCGGTTTACAGTTTCGGGTTTAAAGTTTATGGTTTACTGACGCACCAAAAGCCAACTTGCGTCAGTCCCAGCGATGAACTGCAACCATAAACCAAAAACTGTAAACTACTATGTCTCTCGAATGGATCATGAGCGCCTGCATTGGCGTTGGATTAGCTGCCTGTTGCGGATTTCGCATCTTTGTGCCGTTGCTCATTGCCAGTGCTGCCACAAAATTTGGCTTCATCGGTACGATGGCTGGTTTCGAATGGCTGGGTACCTGGCCCGCCCTGTTTGGACTTCTGGTAGCTACCGTTGCAGAAGTTGGGGCTTACTACATTCCCTGGCTCGATAACGTTCTCGATACTATCGCTACGCCAACCTCCATCATTGCCGGTACGATACTCAGTACGTCTTTCCTGCACATCGATAACCCGGTGTTGCACTGGGGTCTGGGTTTGATACTGGGCGGAAGTTCGGCGGGAATCGTTCAGGCGGGTACCAGCCTGCTCCGACTCGGCTCCTCCGCCACTACGGGTGGACTTGCTAACCCCGTGGTAGCCTCCGGTGAAAACATCGCGTCTATCGTGCTGTCCATTTTCAGTATTTTGCTGCCACTGATTACGGCCGTCGTTATCGGTCTTCTCTTGTTGTTTATCATGAGTCAACTGGCGGCCAAACGAAAAATATGGTTCAGCCGGGCACCAAAACAGGCTGGTAGCCCTATTACTCAGATACCCCGCAGCAACAACGGCCGTTCGTAAAAAGAGCGGCTTCCCGGATCATGATTGATTTCATCATCCGGGAAGCCTCTGTAAGGTACTACTATACATTCCCTACCGCTACAACTGCGCTACCGTCCGGCGCACAAAGGCGGTCAGGTCAGCTCCCGTCAGCATATTCTGCGACAATAGAGCCAGGTCATACACCTGTTTTACCATAGCCTTCTGGGCATCACCGTCCGTTTCGGCCAGGATACGACCAATCAGTGGGTGGTTAGCGTTCACCACTACATTGTGCATCATCGGGAAATTACCGTACATCGACTGTTCGCCCGACAGAGCCGACATATCTTTCATCCGGCGCATAAACTCCGGCTGGGTAATGGTAACGGGCAGTTCGTCCGTAGGCTGGGCTTCGATGCTGACGTTTAGCATTTTGTTGTCCAGTACCTGATCGAACACTTCTTTCAGTTTGGTTTTGTCATCTTCCGACAGAACACTCTCGTTGTTCAGCCCCTTGTCAATGATTTTGTCGAGGGTATCGGCATCGACGCGCTGGAAATGTACTTTCTCCAGCTTCTGCTCCAGGGCATTGATGAAGTGAGCATCGATAACATTGTCCATCAGCAACACATCGTACCCGCGCCGAACGGCCGATTCCACGTAGGCATCCTGCTGTTTGCGGTCGCTGGTGTACAGCATCACCACCGTTTCATTCTTGTCGGTCTGGTTAGCCTGAACTTTCTCGCGGTACTCATCCAGGGTAGCATACTCGCCCGCTGTATTTTTGAGCAGCACGAAGTTTTTAGCCTTCTCCCAGAATTTATCGTCGCTCAGAATACCGTATTTGATAAATAGGCCGATGTCGTCAAACTTCTCCTCAAACGCTTTACGGTCGGCGTTGAACAGGTCGTTGAGTTTATCGGCTACTTTACGGGTGATGTACCCGTTTATTTTCTTCACGTTCGAGTCGGCCTGCAGGAAACTCCGCGACACGTTGAGCGGAATATCGGGCGAGTCGATTACGCCGTGCAGCATCATCAGGAAGTCGGGTACTACGTCCTTCACCTCATCAGTGATGAACACCTGACGGCTGTATAACTGGATTTTCTCGCGCTGAAACCGCAGTTCGTTTTTAATGCGGGGGAAATACAGAATCCCGGTCAGGTTGAACGGATAGTCGACATTGAGGTGAATCCAGAACAGCGGCTCCTCGCTCATTGGGTACAGTTCCCGGTAAAACGTCTTGTAGTCTTCGTCGGTCAGTTCGGATGGTGACTTCGTCCATATGGGCGTAGTATTGTTCACCACCTTCCCGTCGAATTCAACCGTCGTCGGCAGGAACCGGGCGTATTTATCCAGGATATGCTGAATACGGTCTTTATTCAGAAACTCCTCGGAATCGGGCGCAATGTGCAGGATGATGTCCGTACCCCGCTCCGAACGTTCGGCAGTGGTCAGCTCAAACTCAGTTGAGCCATCGCACACCCAGCGAACCGACTCACTGGCCTCGCGGTATGATTTGGTAACGATCTCAACAGTGGAGGCCACCATAAAGGCCGAGTAGAAACCCAGGCCAAAATGACCGATAATCTGCCCTTTGTCGTCCGTTTTGTCTTTGTATTTTTCCAGAAAGTCCGAAGCCCCGGAAAAAGCAATCTGGTTGATATACTTCTTCACTTCGTCGGCGGTCATACCAATCCCATTGTCCGAAACGGTAATCGTCTTAGCTTCCTCGTCCAGTGAAATGGTTACTTTCAATTCGCCCAGTTCGTGCCCAAATTCACCAAATGACGCTAACTGACGTAACTTTTGGGTAGCATCAACGGCGTTGGACACTAACTCACGCAGGAATATCTCGTGGTCGGAGTAGAGGAATTTTTTTATAATCGGGAAAATATTCTCGGTATGAATTGAGATTTGTCCCTTTTCCGTCTGAGGTGTTTCGGTTGTCATTGCTGAATCAGTAAGGTTTTGGTAATTTGTTTGGAACGAACCCGTCAAATCCTGTTCCAGTGCATCTTTCTCTGACAGATTGACAGGCTGCTTTTCTTTACAACCTTTCGTACTGTTTTCGGATCGTAACCTAAGATACCTTTTACTATGCGCTTTCTGTTGTTTTTTTCCCTACTCATTCTGCCGGGTTGCCAGCAGGAATCGACCCAAAACGAGGGCCCGGTACGAACGGAGGCCGCCCTTATTTATGAAAATGGTCTGGCTTACGATGGCTGTGCCGAACATATTCAGTTGTTATCTGATAGCCTGCTCTACCGGCCAACACCAGCTACACTACCGCTGCTCCAAAAAGCACTGACAGATATACCCCGCCAACCTACCAGCAACGGACGTGCGATTACGATTCGGTTTGTGAACACCGGGCAGCAGACCACGCTGGAGTGCGGCTGGGGCAAAAAATCTCAGGTGGGTGAATTGGAGGTACTCGAAATTACCAAACGTTGAGCCATTGAACAGGCTATGTCCCACGGTTGTTAGCGTTGTATATGCCTAAAAACTCTTATATCGATATAGCATTACCCGATGTAGCGCGATTACGCCAGCAGCCCGACACCGCCGTGGTAGATGTGCGCGATGAGTGGGAATTTGACGAGTTTAACCTGGGGGGGGTAAACATACCCCTGCCCGATATACGCGCCCGCAACGCTGAACTTCTCCCCTACCAGACGCTGATTGTGATCTGCACCAACGGCGTTCGGAGTCGGGTAGCCGCCAAAGATTTTCTGCGCCAGCCAGCGTTGCAGGACAAGACTATTTACCACCTGCACGGCGGCCTGGTGGAAGCGGTGGACTAACTGACGACCGTGAAACCCGGCTTGGCAGCTTGCTTTTCGACGTGTGGCAGGGAAATTTGCAAGATATCGTGCACGTTGACCCGGATCAACTGCGATAGCTGACTGAGTGGCAAATCGTTTCGTTCGAGCCCGAATGGTTCTTCAATCTCCTCGCCAATCATTTCCAGCCCAACCAGAATATACGATGTTACTACCACGGCGGGGATGGTCAGATAGCCGTACACATCAATAATGGTGAAGGGCAACACAGCCACGTAAAGCAAAATAAACAGCCGGATGAATAACTGGTACGAAAACGGAATTGGTGTGCTTTTGATCCGTTCGCAGACACCACAAACGTCCATCAGGGATGTCAGATACCCATTCATGTTGATGTGCTGCGAGTTAGACAGGTAACCATTTCTATGGAGAGTTTCGGTACGCATTCTAAGCTGGCTCGACACCCCGGCAGGCTTATGGTCAAACTCTTCAAGACTTTGCATTTCAGCAATTCCCTCCGTTTCTTCCAGGTCGTCCATCGTCTTCACATCGCGCAGATGGTTGCGCAGGGCAAAAGGAAAATTGGCAATCGCTCGGGCAAAAAAGAGTCGGTTTTCAACATCGTCCGCCGGGAAAACGGCGTTGTAATAAATAGCCAGATTTCGGCAGTTATTCACCAGAACACCCCAGGTACGACGGCCTTCATAGAAGCGGTCATAAGCGGTATTGGTGCGAAAAATAAGGAGTAAGCTCAACAAAATCCCCATAGCCCCCAAAAAGGAGGCAGGTGTGTCTTTCAGCCGCAGGTCTACATAATTCAGCTCAACCACCGTAACGACCAGTACGTAGATAAGAACGATAATCAGTCGACGGACCAACCGCTGCGCCGTGGGGCCGGTATGAAAATGCCAGATAGACGAGAACCAGTCCTTCTTTTTGTAAACAATCATAACATTATAGTGGATTCAACAATTACTTGGCTGCCCGCAGGCACTATTTAGTATAGACATGCGGCTAAACAGCTATTTCACCGGCAAAAACCCGCTGAGCCGGTCCAATCAGGTAGATGCTATCGAAAGCACCGTTTGGCAATGGATTAAAAGACACCCGCAGATTACCCCCCAGGGTTTTAATCGCAATCGGGCCAGCCATAGTATGCCGGGCATGGGCCGCCAGCGCAACCGCCGTTACACCGGTACCACAGGAGTAGGTTTCATCTTCCACACCCCGCTCGTACGTTCTGACATACAGCGTGTTTCTATCAACTACCTGCACGTAATTAACGTTCGTACCACCGGGCGCAAACCGACTGTCATACCTGAGCGCTCGGCCATCAGCCACTACATTCACCACATCGGCATCGTCTAAATCAATAACAAACTGAACAACGTGCGGAGAGCCGGTATGCAGAAACGTTACGCCACGTCGGTCTTCGATACCCGATACGTCGCTCATTTTTAGAAAGATTTCATCCCCGCGCACTTCGGCCAGATGTTCGCCGTCAACGGCCCGGAATCGGGTTTTGTCGGTGAATAACCCCAGGTCATGGGCAAACCGGACTATACACCGTCCGCCATTACCACACATGCTGCCCTCTGCGCCGTCGGCATTGAAGTACACCATCCGAAAATCATAGCCGTCATCGTTCTGGAGCAGAATGAGTCCGTCAGCGCCGATACCAAACCGACGATGACAGATTTTGGCAATGAGTGTTTGATTATCGACGGGGAACGCTCCGCTTCGATCATCAATCATGACAAAATCGTTTCCTGTACCCTGATATTTGAAAAAGTCCATACAGTCTAATAAAAAAAGCCACCCTCGTGGGTAGCTTTTATTTTTTTCCGGCAGGCAGGAAACTACGCTGCTGCTACTGCCTTCGCTTTTGGCTTGCGCTCTTTAACACGAGCAGCCTTGCCCTGACGACCACGCAAGTAAAACAGACGGGCCCGACGGACTTTGCCCATACGAACTACCTCAACTTTATCCACATTGGGCGACAGCAGTGGGAAGATACGCTCGACACCAATGCCATTCGATATTTTGCGAACAGTGAACGTTTCACCACCGCTGCTTGGGTTCCGGCGCTGAATAACCGTGCCCGTGAAGACCTGGATACGCTCTTTGTTTCCTTCGCGGATTTTGACGTGAACGTTCACCGTATCACCCGCCCGGAATGTGGGCAACTCTGTGCGACGCTGCGCGTTGTCTGCCTCTACTAATTTTATTAACTCGCTCATGACCGTATATAAATCGCCAGATAACTATTTGCGAAATGAGCCGCAAAGATAGTAAATTTCTCGGCGCAAGAAAATACTTTTGTAAAATTACCTCGCTTAACCTGCCACCAGGCCTATGAAAATACTTGACGTTGATCAGATACGTGCCCTTGATCAGGCAACCATCGAAAAAGAACCTATCGCACCCATCAATTTAATGGAGCGGGCAGCCCTTACGTTTGTAGACTGGCTGGCAGAGCGCTTTCCCATTACGACTCCTATCAAAGTTTTTTGCGGACTGGGCAACAACGGGGGGGATGGACTGGCCATTGCCCGCCTGCTGCTGGAGCGGGAGTACGCTATTGAGATATGCGTCGTGCGCTATGCCCCCCGCGAATCCGATGACTTCATGCACAACCACCGGCGGCTTAAGCTCATCACCGAAACGATCCGGTATATCGAATCAGGACAGGATATTCCGGCTCTTCGCCATAACGAGGTAGTCATCGATGCTATTCTGGGTTCGGGTTTGTCGCGCCCGGCGGATGGCATCGTTCAACAGGTAATCGAGCAGATAAACCGCTCACCAGCCACGGTTGTTTCAGTCGATATTGCCAGTGGGTTGTACACGGATAAGCCCAATGCACCGAACGATGTCATTATCGAGCCCGATTATACGGTTACCTTCCAGTTGCCCAAACTGGCCTTCATGCTTCCGGATAATGGGCGCTATGTAGGTGACTGGCAGTTTGTTGACATCCGCCTGAACAAACGGTTTATCGACAAGGCGCCTACTCCTTATTATTTTACGCAGGCGCAGGATGCCCGGCTGCTACTCAAGAAAAGAAACCGTTACGCCAACAAAGGAACGTTTGGCCATGCGTTGCTATTGGTGGGTAGCTACGGTAAAATAGGGGCCGCTGTGCTGGCCGCCAGAGCCTGCCTACGGTCGGGGGTGGGATTGCTGACGGTGCAGGTTCCCCAGTGTGGGTACCCTATCCTGCAAACAGCGGTGCCGGAAGCCATGTGCCTACCCGATAGTCATCAGCACGTGCTAACCGGCAACCCGGAAAAGGGTACGGAGAAAGTGGAAAGTCCTGACCCGGCCAGTTACGCTACCGTGGGTATTGGCCCCGGCATTGGCAAAGCACCCGAAACACTGGCCATGCTGAAGCAACTGCTGAAAGGGCTGAAAAAACCAATCGTTATTGATGCCGACGCGCTGAACTTACTGGCCGAAAACCGGGACTTGCTGAAGAAACTACCTCCTGACAGCATTTTGACTCCGCACCCCAAAGAGTTTGAGCGACTGACCAAGAAGTGGGACAACGACTATCAGAAACTGGATATGCTGCGGCAGTTTGCCCAGACCTATAAAGTCGTCGTTGTACTAAAAGGAGCGCACACCGCCGTTGCGACGCCTGGTGGCGACGTTCATTTCAACTCAACGGGCAATCCGGGTCTGAGCACGGGCGGAACGGGTGATGTACTAACCGGTGTACTTACGGCCCTGCTAGCCCAGGGCTATGACCCCATTGAAGCAGCCGTGCTGGGCGTGTTCGCACACGGGCTGGCGGGGGATCGGGTAGCCGAACAACGCGGTCAAACCGGCATGATTGCCTCGGACATCATCGAAGCCCTTCGATGGGAGTAAAACCGGGTGTAGCTTTCTGTTTCACTCCATTGATTTTGACGGGATAACGTATTTCTACGCAGCAACGAAAACTGGGGTTTCTCCCCTGTTTTTCCAGCTGACGGTTGCCGAAATTTGTGTCGATATAAAGCTCATATCGACACACCATGAAATACGGAACCCATCGAGACTGGCAGCCTGAAAACCCTTCGCGCAGCAGTCGGTTTAGCTTCGATTATACAACCGCTTTAGGCAGCCTGGCAGCCGCTTTGCTGGTGTATATTATCTACCATGTTTACCCGCTGGTATCGCAGGGTTTGTTGTGGTAAACAAAAAGAAAAAACGCTGGACGAGGGAAGTTCTGTTGTAAAACTTCCCTCGTCCAGCGTTTTTTCCATTGTTCTCTCTTTATTTCATCAGTTGGTACGTGGCAAAAGCCGCGAGGTAGGCCAGCGCCATCATATACCCTAACTGGACGGCGGGCCACTTCCAGCTCTTTGTTTCGCGCTGCGTAGCGGCAAGGGTACTCATGCACATCATAGCGAACACGTAAAAGACCAGCAATGACCAGGCCAGCGCTGGGGTGTACATCGGCCCGCCAGTGGCCGGGTTTCGCTCCTGCCGGAGCCGTTCACGAATGGTAACACCGCCATCATCTTCTCCGTCTCCCCCACCAATGCTGTATATGGTTGACATTGTTCCGACGAATACTTCGCGGGCCGCGAACGAGCTGAGCAGGGCAATGCCAATTTTCCAGTCGTACCCCAGCGGTCGGATGGCGGGTTCGATAAAATGACCAAACTGACCGGCATACGAGGCTTCGAGTCGTTCGGAAGCGATACGGTTCTGGAGGGCATCGCCCGTAAGGGTGATACTTTGTTCACGCGCACGAGTCTCTGCCCGTTCTATCGAATCGCCGGGGCCGTAGCTCGCCAGTACCCAAAGGACAATGGAGATGGCCAGAATAACCCGGCCCGCTTCCCAGACAAACGAACGCACACTCTCCCACACCGTCAGGGCAACGTGGTTCCAGCGGGGTAGTTTGAAGGTGGGCAGTTCCATGATGAAAAAACTGGTCTCCTTGGTACGGAGAAAAAGCTTCAATACGGCCGCCGACGCTACCGCACTGACTAAACCCAGCAGGTACAAGCTCATCAGGGCCAGTCCTTGTAAATTGAATAATCCGAGAATACGGCGGTCTGGCACGACCAGCGCAATCAAGATGGTGTAGATCGGTAACCGGGCCGCACAGCTCATGAGGGGCGTTACCAGAATCGTGATGAGCCGGTCGCGCCGGGTGCCAATGCTCCGGGTAGCCATGATGGCCGGTACCGCGCAGGCTACGCCCGAAATAAGGGGTACGACGCTCCGGCCGTTCAGGCCGAACTTCCGCATGATCCGGTCCATAATCACCATCACCCGTGCCATATACCCCGACTCTTCGAGCAGGGCTATCAGCAAAAACAAAAAAGCGATCTGCGGGATAAATACCAGCACGCCCCCAATACCAGCCATCACCCCATCGGTTAGCAAATCCGTGAGTGGTCCGGCAGGCAGGCTTGCTTTCAACTGTCCATTGAGCCAGGCTACGCCCGTGTCGATGCCGTCCATAAACGGTTGTGCCCAGGCAAAAATGGCCTGAAAAATTAACAGCAGCACAAAGGTAAAAATAGCATATCCCCATACCGGATGGAGCAGAAAACGATCCAGTCGCTGGCTCCAGGTTGGCGCGTCGGCGGCATGTTGTTCCGTAACGGCCTCCGCCACGATGGGAGCAATGCGTTTGTAACGGGTAATGGTTTCGTCGGCCTGAAAGGTCTGTTCGCTAAATCCGTGCCGGTCAATGAGGGTATCAAGCCCAACACGCTGGGAATGGTTCAGGAAGGAGAAACCGTCGTGCTGAATCAGGTATTGTAAAGCGAGATAGTTACTATTGAGGGCGTAGTCTTTTCTTGTTTCCGTAATCAGTTCGGCAGCCCCATCGGCGGGGTCAAAAAACAGACCAGTCGGTAATACCGGCTCGTTCATTTGCCCCAGTACAGCTTGTTTGAGCTTATCCAGTCCCTCGCCGGTTCGGGCGTTGATACGAACGATGGGGATACCCAACCGCATAGCCAGTCGTACGGCATTGACCTCTTTTCCCTGTTTATGAGCTACGTCGAGCATGTTTAATGCCAGCACCGCAGGCACGCCCAAATCAGCGACCTGCGTAAACAGGAGCAGGTTCCGATGCAGATTGGAGGCATCAACAACAACGATGGCAACAGTAGGGTAGTCGGGGTGGGCGGGATTGGCCAGAATATCGGTTACGACCTGCTCATCCAGCGACTTGGGGTAAATGGAATAAACGCCGGGAAGGTCAACAACGGTAGCAGACGTATGGGTATCGAGGGGCCATGTACCGGATTTCTTATCTACCGTGACACCGGGAAAGTTACCCGTTTTCTGACGCAGGCCGGTCAGTTGATTGAACAGCGATGATTTACCGGCGTTCGGGTTGCCGATAAGGGCAATGATGGGGGACTTCAACTCGACATTAAGAGTGAAGAGTGCAGCGTTAAGAATAGCTATTCTTCGTTCTTAACACTGTACTCTTAATTTTCGATAAGCATGGTAGACGCTTCGGACTTGCGCATGGCCAGACAGTAGCCACCTACTTTCAGGCAAATGGGGTCGCCGAGTGGGGCCTTACTGTGTAGACATACTTCGGCACCGGGCAAGCAGCCCATTTCGAGCAATTTTAACGACATCAACTGATTGTTGAACGACTGTATGGTGGCTCGTTCTCCAATTTTCAGGTCAGCTACGCTCCGTTTGCTCATGGCCCTGGTGCCGGTTTTACGCGGCTGTTTTTATTTAGATTCAATTTAATTAACGCAAGATTACAACGGAAAGTTTTTCTATGCAAGAACGATTCGCAAAAATATCAGCCTTCTGGTATGGCCTGGTCTTTACCCATTCTGTTCCTATTCATCAGCCGGGAACATTCGTATACGCCTGCAATGACCCTGACTATTGGGCCCTTAGGTAGCAAACCCAATCATACTTCCGCCCCGTTAGGTATCCTGAGCGGGGTGCTCCTGGTCGATAGTTCCGAAAACCAGTGATTCATTACCCGTTATTTGAGTAAATCCCAGGCAAACCGCAGAATAGTAGCGGCAATAACGAGCAGAAAAAAGACCCGGATAAAGCTGTTGCCTTTCAGAATAGCCAGCCGCGCTCCCAAAAACGCCCCCGACAGATTGGCCATTGCCATTGGAAAAGCAACCGCATACAGTATATAACCCTTGTTGGCAAAAAACAGCGTGCAGGATAGATTCGTAGCGGCATTGACCAGTTTGGCGTGGGCACTTGCTTTCAGGAAGTCGAAGCCAATCAGGCTGATAAAACCCAGCACCAGAAAACTTCCCGTTCCCGGCCCGAAGAAGCCGTCGTAGAAACCAATCAAAGCCCCCATCAGCCACATACGCACCCGCTGCTGTTGTGCCGTTACAATTCGTTCCGTTGCCTGTCCGAATCGTTTTTGGGTGAGTGTATAGATGAACACAGTAATTAGAATGACCAGTGCGAATGGCTTCATAAAGCTATTAGGTATCCGTGTCAGCGTCCAGGCACCCAGCCAGGAGGCTACAAAGGCAATGGCCATCATAGGGCCAATGAACTTCCCTACTACCGCCACGCGCCGGCTGTACTGAAAGGCACCCATCAAACTGCCGCCCAGCGACGGAATTTTGGTGGTTCCGATAAGGGTCGGAACGGGGTATTGCGGCAGGGTGAACAGAATAGCTGGTGTTTGAATCAATCCCCCCCCGCCAATAATGGCATCGATAAAACCCGCCAGGAAGGAAAATCCGCAGAGAATAAAAACAGAATGGTAGTCCATGAAGCGTATCAGAACACAAAACTATTTCTTTTTCGCGTCGGCAGCGCACCGTAAATTTGCAGCAGCAGGAAAATAACATGACAGAATCGGTACGGCAGATGGGCGCATTGATGCGGAAAGAATTCCTGCTGGAGTGGCGGCAGCGCTACGCCCTCAACGGTATGCTGCTGTACATTGTGAGCGCGGTATTTGTTTGTTACCTGAGTTTCAGCGCCCGGCGTGGCCAGTTGACCCCCATCGTCTGGAATGCGCTTTTCTGGATTATCCTGTTGTTTACGGCCATTAATGCCATTGCCAAGAGCTTCGTTCAGGAGCGTGCCGGGCGGCAGTTGTACTACTACACCCTGGCCAGCCCGCAGCAGATTGTCCTGTCGAAAATTCTGTACAATACCGTTCTGATGCTGGCTCTGGCTTTTCTGGGTTTCGGCGTTTACGCGTTTGTATTGGGTAATCCGGTTAAAGATGTGCCTTTGTATCTGGTAGCGTTAGTGCTGGGTGCCATAGGTTTCTCGGTTTCGCTGACCCTGGTTTCCGGGATTGCCAGCAAGGCTGAAAACCCATCGACGCTGATGGCCGTACTGAGTTTTCCAACCATACTGCCACTATTGCTGGAGTTGTTAAAGATATCGAAGAATGCGCTCGACGGTCTCGACCGGAGTGTTAGCTGGAAAGAAGTTGGAACTGTACTGGCTATTGATGTTATTGTATTGGTACTGTCCCTGTTATTATTTCCGTTTTTATGGCGGAGTTGAAACACTTAGTTTGATGTTCGTTGTTTGATGTTTGTAGTTGGCTGTCGCGTCAGCTACTCCTGCGACAGCCAACTACAAACATCAAACAACGAACATCAAACTGATGAAAAATATCTGGTGGAAAGTCCTTGCGGTCGTCATTATGACGTATGTTATTTTCTGGGGCTTACTGGGGCCTGTACCGCGCCAGCCGATTTTGAACGAGAGTATCCGCAATGTGTCATTTCACGTGCCGCTCTGGTTTGCCATGATTATCCTGCTGGTTACGTCGGTTATCTACTCCGTTCGCTACCTGCGTAAGGGCCGGATGGATGATGATCTGATAGCGGTTGAATTTGCCAACACGGCTATTCTGTTTGGTGTGCTGGGATGCCTGACGGGGGCAATCTGGGCCAATTTCACCTGGGGTGACCCGTGGCCCAACGACCCCAAGCTGAACAGTGTCGCCGTGGGAATGCTCATGTACATGGCCTACCTTATTCTGCGCGGCTCATTTGACGATGAGCAGCGACGCGCCCGCATATCAGCGGTTTACAATATTTTCGTCTTTGCGGTCTTCATTCCGCTCATATTCATTCTTCCCCGCATGACCGATTCCCTGCACCCGGGCAACGGGGGCAACCCGGCATTCGGCAAGTACGATATGGACAACAACTTACGCATGGTGCTGTATCCGGGCGTTATTGGCCTTACGCTCATTGGTGTCTGGATTACGCAGTTACGGGTTAGACTGCGTCGGGTGAAAGTCGCGATGGATGAGTAAAGTCCATCCGTTTCCCGGAATGATTCCCGCTATTTTTACGTTACTTTTTTAGCTATTTACGTTTCCAATGCAACGAACTCCCTTTTTCAAATCGTCCCTGCTGGCTCTCCTTCTGTTGAGTCAACAGGTAATGGCGCAGCAACCAGTAACCAGTGGCGTTGAAATGGCTGACCAGCTTCGGGCCGATGGCAAGATATGGGTGGTCGTAGCCGTTATCGCAGCGATTTTCGCAGGCATCGTCGTTTATCTGATCCGACTTGACCGTCAGATTGGCAAGTTGGAAAAAGAAGTCAATGAGAAGAAAAGCGAAAATAGTTTACGGTTTTAGGTACCCGATTTTCGGTGGCCTGATGCAGAAGGCGACTCCATACCGTAAACCAACTACCTAAACCTATAAACCCCTAAAATTACCAACATGAAACTCTCTCATATAATCGGTATTATCGTTATCGCCGTTGCTATTGGCGTCATTGCCAGTACGGCGGGTGATGCCAGTGTGTACACGACCTTTACGAAAGCCCAGCAAATGGCGCAGAATGGCGACGACAAAATGATTCACGTCGTTGGGAAGGTGAACAAAGACGCGCAGGGAAAAATAGCCGACATGCTGTATAATCCGGCCATTGACCCAAACCACTTCGAGTTTACGCTGATCGACAACGATAACCGGGCGCAGAAAGTAGTGTATAACAGTCCCAAGCCGCAGGATTTTGAACGTTCGGAGCAGATTGTGGTGATTGGCGCTATGGAAGGTGACCATTTTCAGTGCAACAAAATTCTGCTCAAGTGCCCATCTAAGTACCAGGATGGCAAGCTGGAAACAACCGAGCACACGGCAAAAACCGCAAAGTTATGAGCCTACAGGAAATTGAGCAAGCGGCAAAAGAGTTGCCACCAAATGAGTTAGACGGATTAGTAACTCGTCTCCATGAGTTTTTCAATGAGCGTTGGGATAAGCAGATGGAGGATGATGCAAAAGCAGGTCGCCTGGATAAGTTAATCAATGAAGCTAAGGAAGAAATTCGTTTAGGTCGGACAAGACCTTTATGAATCACCGGACAACTGATAAATTTTGGAAACGGTATTATTTATTACCAACCAACATTCAGGAACTAGCTGACAAGAATTTTAAACTGCTCAAGGCAGATTTATTCCATCCATCACTGCACTTTAAAGAAATTAGCGGAAAAGACAGTTTGTGGTCAGCACGAGTTGGTGACCATTTTCGAGTACTGGCAATACGTGAGGAGACGGAATTATATTGGTTTTGGATCGGTCATCACTCAGAATACGATAGAATAGTTAGTCAATGATACATACCACAGTTGGTCAACTCGGCCATTTTTTTGTTATTCTTTCCTTCGTTACGGCACTCGTCGCAACGGTTGCCTACTTTCTGTCGGCCCTGGGAAAGGGAAAAAGCACGCAGGCCAAGCCCGTAGAAGAATTGCAGCTGGCCTATGCCGGAGAATCAACTTTTAATGGTAAAACAGCCAAACGTAAAACTCCGCCCAACAAGGTTAACCAGGCATCACTGACCGAAAGCAAAGACGATTGGCGGACGCTGGCCCGCTGGTCCTTTTACCTGCACGGAGCGGCTGTTGTTGGGGTAGCGTCGTGTCTGTTCTATATCATTTTCAACCACTATTTCGAGTACCATTACGCCTGGAGTCACTCGTCGCTGGCCTTACCGGTTCAGTACATGATTGCCTGTTTCTGGGAAAGTCAGGAAGGTTCGTTCCTGCTCTGGCTATTCTGGAATGCCGTGTTGGGTGCCATTTTGATGCAGAGTAGCGGCTCGAAATGGGAAGCTCCCGTTATGACCATCTTCGCCCTGGTGCAGGCGTTTCTGGCTTCCATGATTCTGGGTGTCGTCTTTGGCGAGACGTTCAAACTGGGTTCTTCGCCCTTCCTGCTGTTGCGGAATGCGATGCCCGAAGCACCCATCTTTGCCTCTGACCCGAATTTTATCCCTAAAGACGGAAACGGGCTGAATCCCTTATTGCAGAATTACTGGATGGTGATTCACCCGCCTACGCTGTTTCTCGGATTTGCTCTGACGATGGTGCCTTTTGCCTACTGCGTCGCCGGCCTTTGGCGCAATCAGCCCCTCGAATGGATTCGCCCTGCACTACCCTGGACCTTATTCGGTGCCATGATTCTGGGAATCGGTATCATGATGGGTGGCTACTGGGCCTACGAAACGCTCAACTTTGGCGGCTACTGGAACTGGGACCCCGTCGAGAATGCGGTGTACGTTCCCTGGCTGGTTATGGTAGCCGCGCTACACACCATGCTGATTGCCAAACGTAGTTCAACGGGCCTTAAATCGGCTATTATCTTAACTATCAGCACGTTTCTACTGATTCTGTACGCTACATTCCTGACCCGGAGCGGTATTCTGGGCAACGCGTCGGTACACTCCTTTACGGACTTAGGGTTATCCGGCCAGTTGCTGGTTTATCTGCTGGTGTTTGTGGTCCTGGCTATAGTACTGGCTACTGTCAAATGGAAAACGATTCCCAGCGACGAGCAGGAAGCTTCTGTTTATACCAAAGAGTTCTGGCTTTTTATTGGTGCCATAGTTGTTTGTCTGGCTGCTTTTCAGGTTATCGCCACCACCTCCATACCGGTTTACAACAAGATTCTGGAAGCGTTTGGCAAAGTATCCAACATGGCGCTGCCCGCCGACCAGGCAGCGCACTACTCAAAATTCCAGATCTGGTTTTTCGTGGTCATCGCGCTGCTCACCGGCATCGGCCAGTTTATGTGGTGGCGAAAGCTGGAAAACAAAAAGTGGGATGCCCTGATTACGCCCGCCATCCTGACGCTGCTCATCAGCGCGGGTCTGATTACGTTTGGCTCCGTCAAGAACCCGGTTTACATGGCCTTGCTGGTTGCGTCGGTTTTTGCACTCACAACCAACGGCACCATTTTACTGGGCATTATCCAGGGAAACTACCGTATGTCGGGGGGAGCTATTGCGCACCTGGGTCTGGCGCTCATGCTAATTGGTATTCTGTATTCGTCCGGCTACTCGCGCATCATTTCCATGAACAACAGCGGCCTGATGATTTCCAATTCGGATGACTTCACCAAGAACGGTAATAAAGAGAATAAGGAGAATGTGCTGCTGTGGCTCAACCAGCAGGAGCGTATGGATCAGTACCAGGTCACGTACCGGGGGCAGTGGGTGGAAGTGCGCGATGTGCCAGGCTATGTGCCGCGTCAGGATGTGATGCCGATTGAGGGCGACTTCCATGGTATTGCCCAGCGCGATATTGAGCAGAACGGTAAACTTTACCACAAAAAAGGCGATACGCTGGCGTTGTATCCCGAAAACGTCCACTACGCCGTTGAATACCGCGAGCCAAGTGGTCAGATTTTCACGCTGTACCCCCGTATTCAGGTTAATCCCCGCATGGGTGTGATTCTGTCGCCGGATAGCCGCCATACCATCGGGCGGGACATTTATACGTATATAGCCACGGCTCCCGATCCGATGGAGGAGAGTAAATGGGAGAAAACCGAAACATTCTCGGTTGCCGTTAAAGACACATTTTTCCTGAACGATTACGTAGCCATTCTGGACAATGTAGTACGAACCGATAAGGTAGACGGCATTGACGTAGGCCCCAACGACGCAGCCGTTCGGGCGGTAGTACGGGTGCTCGACAAGAACGGTGAGCATGTGCTTAACCCGGCTTTCGTCATTAAAAATCGTATGGTGGCCCACCCGGCCGAAATGAGTGACGAGCTGGGCGTACGCATTCAACTCAACGAAATTGACCCGCAAACGGGTAAGTTCACCTTCGCCGTGAACCGGACCCAGCGCGATTATATCGTGATGAAAGCGTTCGAAAAACCGCTTATCAACATCCTGTGGATTGGCACAATCGTGGTTGTCATTGGCTTTCTTATTGCTACTGTACGGCGCTACCGGGAAGGAAAAAAAGGGAAGCAGTTAGCCAGTTAATCCGTCGGTTAGTTAATCCCGATTGACCAATTCATCGGCTGACCAACTGATTGACTGACTCCTTAACTGACGTATGAAACTCCGTGAAATAATACTGCTGGCGCTTGCCGCTGGCTTTCTAGTCATCTGGATAGCCGAGTACCAGCGTACTACCTTTGGTGATAGTTACTGGCTGTTGATGCTGTTTCTGGGCTTTTTGCTGGCGTTCCAGTACGTTCGTACTAAACGCATCGAGCAGGAAAAAGCCATATCACCCACGGCTAAGCAACCGGTAGAGAGAAGAAAGAAGAAGAAATAGTTCACGGTTTGAAGTCTACGGCTGGCTGACGCATTATGAATTTATGCGTCAGCCAGCCGTAGACTTCAAACCGTGAATTATAAACGACAAACCATAAACCTGTTTGGAATCCTACGTCCTTTTGTTTGGTGCTTTGATTGCCCTTGTGCTGGCCGGTTTTTTCTCGGCGGTCGAGATGGCTTATGTGTCTGTTAACCGGCTTTATTTTGAACTCCATAGCAAGCAGGGGCCGCTTGGGGAGAAACTGGTGTCTGGATTCCTGAAAAACCCCATTCTCTTCGTGGGCACCACCCTTACGGGCAACACACTCTTTCTGGTGCTGTATACCGTGCTGGGTGTAATGGGGCTGAATCCACTACTGCTTGCCCTGCTTCCGCCCGACTGGGCTGCGAATGAATTCGTCGTCATTTCCATTGAAACCCTCATTCTGACCCTGATTTTTCTGCCCCTGGCCGACTACGTCCCCAAAAGTCTGGCCCTTATTCACCCGGACCGGTTTCTGGAAGCACTGGCCATCCCAATCTGGGTTATTTATAAAGCAATTGCGCCTGTTGTCCGGCTCCTGGTAGGTACATCCCGTTTTTTTATCCGGTACGTATTGGGCAAAAAGAATCCGGAAATCCGGCCCGTTTTTGGCCTGACAGATCTAAACCACTACCTCCAGCAACTAAATCAGAAAGCCGATACTGAGAAAGATGTCGAAGTAGACACGCAGATTTTCAACAATGCCATTGAGTTTCGGGATGTGCGGGTGCGTGACTGCTTGGTTCCCCGTACCGACATTACGGCCATTGATGTGGAGGATTCGGTGGAAGAATTACGGCAGGCTTTTCAGGACAGCGGGCACTCCAAAATCTTAGTCTACCGCGATACCATTGACAACGTAATCGGATACTGTCATGCCCTGGCCCTGTTCCGGAAACCGGCTACCGTCGAGGAAATCATTACGCCTATTATTACCATTCCCCAAACGATGCCCGCTCAGGACCTGTTTCTGCGGTTTCTGGCCGAACGTAAAAGCCTGGCTCTGGTTGTCGATGAGTTTGGCGGAACGGCCGGTATTGTGAGCGTGGAAGATATGGTCGAGCAGATTTTTGGGGAGATCCAGGATGAGTACGATACCAACGAAGACTGGACCGAACAGCAAATCGACGAAAACACCTGGTTGCTGAGTGCCCGCCACGAGATTGACGACCTGAACAAAACATACGGCTGGCAAATACCCGAAGGCAGTCGGACATCGGCCCGCTACGATACCCTGGGCGGGCTGATTCTGGCCATGCACGAGGATGTACCAAAAGTGGGCGAAGTCGTTGACGTATCTCCTTTTACGTTTACGGTTGTTTCCATGGACGGTACGCGCATCGACACGGTAAAAGTCCAGCTCAACCCCGAAAAAGACTAAGCATATAACCTGAATTTCTGTGGACGCAACAACTATTCAACAGGCAGTAGCTCAGCATTTACTAGCCGTAAAAGCGGTTCAACTCCGGCCAGAAGAGCCTTTTATCTGGAGTTCGGGCTGGAAGTCGCCCATCTACTGCGATAACCGGGTCACCCTGGCGTATCCCAACGTACGCAGTTTTATTAAAAACGCCCTGGCCGAACTGATTCAATTTCAGTTTCCGGGGGTTGAGGTTATCGCTGGAGTCGCTACGGCGGGAATTCCGCAGGGTGCCCTGGTGGCCGATGCCCTGGGTCTCCCCTACTGCTACGTCCGGCCCGAACCCAAGGCCCACGGCATGGGGAAACAGATTGAAGGGCATCTGCCCGAGAGCGGCCCACTTGGCCCACAAAAGGTAGTAGTCATTGAAGACTTGATTTCAACGGGCGGCAGTTCACTCAAAGTGGTGGATGCGTTGCGGGCATCTGGTGCCGAAGTGATTGGCATGGCGGCTATCTTCACGTACGGCTTTCCCGTGGCCGATGCCAATTTTGCGGCCAAAAACGTACCCCTGGCCTGCCTGAGCAACTACGAAACGCTGTTGACCGAAGCGCAGTCACTCAATTATATTTCGGCCAGTGCCATGCAATCCCTGGCCTCCTGGCGGGAAAACCCGGCCGATTGGGGAAAATAGGCAGCCTTCAGTTAGTGAGTTGGCGAGTTGACAACTCAAATACTATGGGTTAAAAACCCATAGGTTGACAAGATGGCTAAAGCCCGTTGAGGGGTAGGCTGAAGCCTATTGAAACCCTACACTCAAGTGTATTCTTATTCCAGAATGAAATTCTGGTCACTGTTAGGGCCCTCTTTATGATGGTCTAAATATTGCTGAATCATCTCATCAGTTATGTTACCTGTACTCCAAACACCGTATCCGATACCCCATAAATGGCCGCCCCAATACCGCTTCTTAAGTTCTGAATACTCTTCCAGTAAGACTTTAGCACTGCGGCCCTTCAACCGTTTCAACATGTCACTGATACTCAACTTGGGCGGATAACTTACGTGAAGGTGAATATGATCTTTACTCACAACACCCTTTAAAATCTGAACATCCAGTGTATCGCAAGTCTGACGAATTAATTCCCGGCAACGTACTTNAATATCGCCCCGCAACACTTCGTACCGATACTTGGTGCTCCACACGATATGAGCCTGTAGTTGGTGAACACTATGACTACCTTTTCGTAGAGTTTGCATCCCCAAATTTAGCCCACATTTGTAGAAGCTAAAGCCTTGCCCTAAAGGGCATAGCTTGCACTAGCGTCT
>NZ_KB893264.1 GCF_000374065.1 Spirosoma luteum DSM 19990 | reverse complement strand
GGCTCCACCGGCCAACACCGCTCCGGTGGCTACCAGCAATGCCAACCAAACGGCGACCGTTGGGCAGGCCTTCTCCTACACGGTCAACGCCTTCATCGATGCCGAGACGCCCAACGGCCTGACCTATACTGCCAGCATCAACCCCGCCAACGGGCTGAGTTTTGATGCCAATACCCGCGTCATTTCGGGTACGCCTTCGATGTCGGGTGTCTCGACGGTAACCGTAACGGCCACCGATCCGGGGAGCCTGTCGGCCAGCACCAGCTTTACCATCACGGTGAGTCCGGCTGGCACGCCACCCCCAACGGCAACCTTCAGCATTACCGGGGTTACTACAGTAAGCTGTGAGGTCATCTCGGCCGGGCTGCGCCGGGTCACCTTCAACCCCCGCTACGCGGGTCTGAATGGAACACCAGTAAGCTTCTCGGTCGTCAATGAAATGCTGCCGACGACTAATCCGGGCCCCTACACCTTGAATCTGTATACCGACAATTCGGTGATTACCCTGAGTGCTACCCAGAGCGGGGCCACCACCCAGTTTGCCTACAACTGGCTGTCGGCCTGTAGCTCCTCGACGGGCAACACCCCGCCTACGGTAGCCAATCCCGTGCCACCCCAGTCGGCCACGGTGGGTATCGGGTACACCCTGTCGCTGGCTAATGTGTTCACCGATGCCGAGACACCCAACAGCCTGGTGCTGTCGGTAACGGGCCTGCCCGCGGGGCTGAACTTCGTGGCACCTTCCACCATCTCGGGCACGCCTTCGATGTCGGGTGTCTCGACGGTAACCGTCACAGCGACTGATCCGGGCAGTATGAGTGCCAGCACCAGCTTCACCATCACGGTGAATCCAGCAGCCGGTACACCCCCACCCCCAACGGGCACCTTCAGTATCACGGGTGTGACGACAGTAAGTTGTGCAACCCTGTCGGTGGGACTGCGTCAGGTAACGTTCAACCCACGATACGCGGGTCTGAATGGTAGTCCGGTGAGCTTCTCCGTCGTCAACGAAATGGCGCCCACCACCAACCCCGGCCCCTACACGCTGAATCTGTATACCGACAATCCGGTTATCACCCTGAATGCGGTGCAGAGTGGGGTTTCCAACAGCTTTGCCTATAATTGGCTGGCATCCTGTGGGGGTAGCAATCCACCCGCCAACACGCCACCAACGGTAGCCAATCCCGTGCCGCCCCAGTCGGCCACGGTGGGCGTTGGCTATACGCTGTCATTAGCGAACGTATTCACCGATGCCGAAACACCGAATCAGTTAACGCTGTCGGTGACGGGCCTGCCAGCGGGGCTGAACTTCGTAGCACCTTCCACCATCTCGGGTACGCCTTCGATGTCGGGTGTTTCGACGGTAACGGTGACGGCGACTGATCCGGGGAGTATGAGTGCCAGCACCAGCTTCACCATCACGGTCAATCCGGCCGCCGGTACACCCCCACCCCCAACGGGCACCTTCAGTATCACGGGCGTAACGACGGTCAATTGTCAGGTAATCTCGGCGGGTGAGCGTCGGGTAACGTTCAATCCCCGGTACGCGGGTCTGGATGGAACACCGGTGAGTTTCTCGGTGGTCAATGAGATGCTGCCCACCACCAATCCGGGGCCTTACACGCTAAACCTGTACACCGACAACCCGACTATTACCCTGAGTGCAGTGCAGAGCGGAGTGAGCAGCACGTTTGCTTACAACTGGCTGGCAGCCTGTACCCCATCTGCGCCCAGTGCGCGGGTGAGTGGAGAGCCGGTTTCGGGCTTGCATATTCAGGTATTGGGTAACCCGGTGAGCAACCGTATTGACGTTGTGGTAACGGGTGCAGCCGGTAGCGCACTGAATCTGGTATTGACCGATGAGCAGGGTCAGCGGGTGAACCAATTCACTACGGAGCAGGCCCTTTCGAACCAGAAGGTTCAGTTTGAGGTAGGTCACTTGCCAGCGGGTATCTTACTACTACGGGCCAGCACGCCAACGCAGAACCAAACCATCCGCGTCCTGAAGTCGAACTAAGTCGCTTCGTCTTATAACCGGTTAAAACCAGAAACGACCTGCTTGTTGAAGCAGGTCGTTTCTGGTTTTGATGGATAAGAAATCTATTTTCCCGCCGTGAGCACTTTCTGCATCTGCTCGGCTACAAACTGGTTGCCCGTATCATTCAGATGAACCCGGTCGGTGGTTAAAATACCCCGGTCTTTGTTGTCCGTATTATGTTGAAGATCGTGCTCCTGAAACGCTTTACGCAGGTCGACCAGCGGGAGGTTCTGCCGTTTGGCAATGTCCCGGACAAACTGGCTATATTGGTTCAGGTCGCCATCCTGCTGGTTGGTCATATCGGTTTTTTCGCCAATGGCTGCGGGCGTACAAAGGACCACGCGGATGTTGGCCGCCTGTAGTTTTTTCACAACGGCTTCGTAAAACTTCACGAACTTATCGGGGTCTGTACCCGTGCCCGATGTGGCTTTGTGCCAAACATCATTCACCCCTACCCAGATAACCACCACATCGGGCTGTTTGGCCAGCACGTCGTCGTCCATTCGCAGGAATAAATCGTAGATTTTGTTGCCGCCGATACCGGCACCAATCAGTTCGTACTGGTCGGCAGGCATCATTTTTTTCAGGCGGTCAATGTAGCCACCAGGATTCACACCCGCCTGGGTAATGGAGTCACCAAAAAAGATGACACGGGTTGGTTTTGCCGCGCTCATGGCAAGCAAACCGGCTGTTAACAGCACGAGCAGAAGACGAGAAATTTGAGTCATATCGCTAAAAGCAGTCAGCAGGTGGTGGATACTTGGTAAAAGACTACTTTTACCGTTGTACTACAGTGTACCGGCATTGCGTTTATCCTGCCAAACACTATGAGCGAAATTCATAATACGTATGGGGTCTATCAGGGGAAGACCGTTACCCTCAACGCACAACTAACCTGTCCCCATTGTGGTCATCGGCAAACAGACCTCATGCCGACGGATGCCTGCGTTTATTTTTACGAGTGCTCCCAGTGTCGGGCGATATTGAAACCATTACCCGGCCATTGCTGCGTGTATTGCAGTTACGGAACGGTAGCCTGCCCGCCCATACAAGCCGGAACGACTTGCTGCTCCTAAAATTCAGGGTGGCCTGTTTAAACTTTTACCCGTCCTTTTTGTACTAATCCAGTCCCCTCCTCAAAGGCGGGCCGACCCAATCAACCATGAATACCTCGAACAATAAAATTCTGATAACCGGGGGCGCATCCGGCATTGGCCTGGGGCTGACAGAACGGTTTTTACAGGAAAATAATACGGTGCTGGTTTGTGGCCGACGCGAATCGGTACTGCACGAGTTAACGGATAAGTACCCATCGGTGATTACGCGCGTGTGTGATTTATCGGAAGCGACCGAGCGCGAAGCGTTGTTTAACTGGATTGCAGCAGAGCATCCCGACCTCAATGTACTGGTCAACAATGCCGGAATTCAGCAATGGATGACCGTGACGGACGCTGATTTTTTTGACCGGGCACAAACTGAACTGACCATCAATGTGCAGGCTCCGCTTCACCTGACGTCCCTGTTCGTCCAGTTACCGTCGCTGACAACCATCCTCAACGTCACGTCCGGTTTATCGTTCGTTCCCCTCACGAAAGTCCCCGTTTATTCGGCTACCAAAGCATTCTTCCACTCCTTTACGCTGTCGTTGCGGGAATTGCTGAAGCCCAAGAATATTGAGGTTATCGAACTGATTCCGCCCGCCCTGAATACGGATCTGGGTGGCAAGGGGTTACATGACGCGGCTCCCCCGGTGGCCGATTTTATTGCCGCCGTATTTGAGCAGATGAAGGCTGGTAAGACCGAAATAACCTTTGGGTTCAGTGAAGCAATGGCAAAAGCGGGAGCCGAAGAAGTAAAGATTGCCTTCGCCCGAATGAACGGAGTAACCTGATGGGGCAGGAGGTAACTTCTTTGATGTTTATAGTTCGAATAAACAAAACACAACAAAAGCCAAACAACTATAAAACAAGCACTTATACAACCATATTCAACAAAAGAACACCAATCAGCCCGACAATGGACACAATTGTCTCCATCACTGACCAGGTTCGAATGGTTTGCCCGATGGTCAGGTTGAAGTACTCTTTGAAAAGCCAGAATCCTCCGTCATTGATGTGGGAGAACATAAGGCTTCCGGAGCCAATGGCCAGCACCATCAACTCGGGTTTGATCGCCTGCGACTGAATCAGGGGCAGGATAATGCCCACCGTTGTCAGACCCGCTACCGTTGCCGATCCCACGCAGACCCGGATAAAGGCGGCAATACCCCAGGCCAGGATCAGCGGAGGTATGGCGGCATCGGCCAACAGGCTACCGATGTATTTGCTGGTACCACTGTCACTGAATACCTGCTTCAGCGCACCAGCACCGGCAATAACCAGCAAAATGGGGGCGATGGCCTTAACGGCTTCTTCCAGGTCTTTGGTGATTGCTTTCAGGTTTTGCCCCTGCCGGATACCTAGCGCGTAAATAGCGACCAGTACTGACAACAGCATCCCAATATACGGTTCGGCCATTAGCGTAATAACCGTTTTGAGGAAAGAGTCATCGGGCATGGCACTTTTCAATGGGCCGAAGGTAGTGAGCAACAATACGGGCAGTAAGGCGACGAAGAAACTGATACCCGCCCCCGGCAAGTTATGATCGGGAACTTCGCGAATGTTAAACAATTCCCTGTTGGGTGTCGCCTTTATCTTTGTGAGCGTCTGGCCAAAGATCGGCCCGGCAATAATGATGGCCGGAATAGCGACAATGATACCGTAAATGAGCGTTTGACCGATATTGGCGTTGAGCTGACCCGCCACGGCCGATGGTGATGGATGCGGAGGCAGGTAGCCGTGCGCTACGGACAGGGATGCCAGCATGGGCACAGCTACCGACATGATCGGAAGCCCGGACGAAGCCGCAATGGTAAAAATCAGTGGCACAACGATGATGAATCCCGCATTATAAAACAACGGAATACCGATTACAAAGCCTGCTACGGCCAATCCCCAGCGGATATTTTTGATACCGAACCAGCCAATCAGCACGTTGGTGATGCGTCGGGCGGCCCCGCTTTCGGCTACTAACCGGCCCAGCATAGCACCAAAGCCTATAATCAGGACTAACTCACCGAGGGTACCACCAATGCCCGTCTGGATGGACTTACCCACATCCACTACGTTCATACCCGCGGCAAGACCAATGCCAAGGGCGACGATTACGAAGGAAATAAAGGTATCGAGATGGACAAAGGCAACCAGAACAACGAGGACCAGAATACCGGTTAAGGTTAGAATTAGGGGCATGAGGTTACGGGGGTGTTTGGAACGGTAAAGCGTATCTCGTGAGTCTTTCTACTTCATGCGCCAGTGAATTGGTTACATCAAAGGGCACAACGTGCAATCGGGTGGTGGCATCGTAATCAAACACAGCCAGTGGCCGACGGAAGGTTTCGTTGGCGGGGTAGATCAGGAATAAATCGCTGGCAGCGTATTTTTTGCCATAAGCGTATAGCTGATACAAATCCGCCTGTTCGATGCCGTATGTGCCGGGGTCGGCCCCGGTGCTCGACTCACGCCCGCGTATAGTTTTCCATTTTGTGTCGAATACCAGCGTCCGGTCGTTCTGCCGGATTACAATGTCGGGACGAAGCCGAAACTTGGGCGTACCTACGTGTTCATCTACCAGATGCGCCGACGATTCCTGAACCCGCACCTCATCGGCATCGGGCCAGTAGGCTTTAATACCATACGCTACGTAATCCTCAAAAACCCGTTCCATCGGAAACAGCAGGGCCGTACTTGGCTGCGGTCCCGTTCGAATGCCAAAACCCCGCCCGTGCAGCAGCGCTTCGGCCCAGCGGAGTGCCTGCTCATACCGCCTGAATAACGGACCTGACCGGCGCGCAATCCGCCAATCGTCCGGTATCGAATCGGACAGGGGTACGTCGTCCATAGCCCAGGTCAATTGGCTGATGCGGCTCTGGATTTGCGGGTTCATTGTTGCGCTGGCGAGGTACGCCAGCGTTGTTTTCAGGATGCGGTTGGCGGCTACATCGGCGGTCAGGATTTCGTACCGAACGGCCAGTCGTTCGGCGTGCCAGGCATTCTCCCGCTGCTGCCGCACATACTGAAATTTCCCCTTCCAGAATCGCTCGTTGCTCTCAACCGTTACGTAGGCCCGCTGAATTCCCTGCTGCACCAATGGTTCTACCGAATCCAGAAAAGCAGTGATGAAGGTTTCCCACAATGGTAACCGATTCGCCTGCGTATAGGCGGCCGGAAGCATTCGACAAGGGCTTCGGCGCAGGCACCGCAACATGTTGAGCAACAAAGGGCGGGCTTCATCGGGTTGCCCCACTTTAGGCAGAATTTCAAGCTGCGTTCGATTAGTCAGCGGCAGTAGCCCGACGTAGTTCCGCAGTTTAACCAGCTCCCGCCCCTTTTGTACCGAAAAGGCCAGCAACCCATCAGCCTGTTCATTGTCGAAGGCAAACTGGCGCAGTAGCTGAAAAACGGAATCGGGCACCCGTAAACCACCAATGGGTGGCTCGTTCCACTGTTTGTCAGAACCAATCGCGCTGTTTTCCAGTACATACAGGGTGGTAATCATACGCCCTTAGCTCCTGCCTTTCATGAAATCACCGGCCGCTGATTTGAGTAGACCAGCAAAGGAGTTCAGGCAGAACAAAACGCCCCGATCAATCAACGCCCTCGCCTGATCGCCGGTGGCGGCTGTAGTACCCGCAATGAGACCGGCTTTTCTGATTTTTTCGACAACACCCGCAATGGTACGTTTCACCTCGTCGTGGCCGGGTCCGTCGTAATAGCCCATGCTCATGGCCAGGTCGCGCGGTCCGATTACAAAACCATCAATGCCTTCAACCTGTAGTAAATCGTCCAGATTGGCAATGGCTTCGGTATCCTCAATCTGGGGTAACACCAGCGTTTGCTCGTTGGCAAATTCAACGGCTTCGCCCTGGTTCATGCTTCCCAGCAGGTAGTCATTGGCCCGCACCGGTCCGAAGCCCCGCTCACCCAGGGGTGGGTATTTCACGGCTTTTACCAGGGCTTCGGCCTCGGCTACCGTCCGCACACCCGGCATCATGATACCCATCACTCCGGCATCCAGAAACTGCAAAATGAGTTTGGGGTCGTTGCTCCGAACGCGGGCCAGGGGAGTAATGCCGGCCACGTCGCAGGCGCGCACAATATCCTGTACCTGAGCGGTAGTGACCGGGCTGTGTTCGCCATCGATCATGTAAAAATCAAGGCCCGACAAACCGCAGATTTCGGCAACGGTGGGGTCGGCACTATTGGATAGAACTCCCAGCACGGGCTGGCTATTTTTGAGCCGGGTTTTAACGATATTCTGTTTCATGTATAAAGAAGTAACCAGATGCCAAACCGGGTTTGAGCGAATCATCCTCCGTCTATAATCCGGTGGGTTCGCGCAGGGTTGTGAGCAAATTGAGGCTAAAATTACGTAATTTACGCTACGTTAACGTAGTGGGCATTATGTACTCCGTAGTATAATGTTGCGATACAATTGACCGTTTCTTAGGAAAAAACTGTTTAGTATCATACCTGCCATACCCGAACGCAGGGTTTATTTATTCCATTTTATGCAACGACGAACTGTATTACAAAGCCTGGCCGTTGGCTTCGGTGGCCTGATGAGTCTGCCGACCTGGGCCTCCGGCTGGACGGCCGACTCCCTGAAATCCGTTTCTACCCTCCCCCCTGCCGAAGAAGCCCTGCTGGCCGAAATTGTAGAAACGTTCATTCCGGCAACGAATACCTCCGGCGTGGATTCACCGGGCGCCAAAGCGCTTGGTGTTCATCAGTTTGCTATGCGGATGATTCAGGATTGCTACGGCCCGCCCGCTCAGGAAACGCTGCAACGAGGCCTGGCTCTGACGGAAGATAGTGCTCAAAAAACCGCTGGCAAGCCCTTTGCCGCCTGTGATGCCGCGCAACGAATGGCCATCCTGACCACCCTGACCACCAACACCGACCGGGCTGGTAAAGCCTTTGTCGATTTGATAAAAGGACTCACCATTCAGGGGTACACCAACTCCGAGCCTTACCTGGTGAACGTGAAAAAGTACGTTATGGCTCCGGGCTATTACCACGGCTGCGTAGAGGTTCCCGAAGTAGCCGTTAATGGTAGTCGGTAGTTTTCATTTATCTTTTTGTATCTCCTGAACACATGGCTTATTTAAACATAGATTCTGTTAAAGACCGTACATTCGACGCTATCGTTATTGGCTCCGGCATCAGCGGTGGCTGGGCGGCTAAAGAACTGACCGGCAAAGGTTTACGCACCCTGGTGCTGGAGCGGGGCCGCGACGTAAAACACATTACGGATTATCCGACCACGATGATGCCGCCCTGGGAGTTTGCCCATGCGGGTCAGCTTTCCAAAGAGTACCGGGACGCCAACCCCATTGCCAGCCGCTGCTACGCCAACCGGGAGGATGCCCAGCACTTTTTCGTGAAAGATGCCGAACATCCTTACGTACAGGAAAAACCCTTCGACTGGATTCGGGGGTATCAGGTAGGGGGCAAATCGCTGATGTGGGCGCGGGGAACCCAACGCTGGTCGCAGTACGATTTTGACGGCCCCGCCCGCGACGGGTTTGCTGTGGAGTGGCCCATCGGGTATGCCGATATTGCCCCCTGGTACTCGTACGTGGAGAAGTTTGCCGGTATATCGGGCAACAAAGACGGCCTGGCCCAGCTACCCGACGGCGAGTTCCTGCCCCCGCACGAGCAATCCTGCGTGGAAAAGCACTTCTCCGACCAGATGGCAAAGCGGTACCAGGGTCAGCGGCCCGTTATTATCGGTCGTTGTGCGCACCTGACCAAGCCACAGCCAATTCACTACCAGCAAGGCCGGGCTCAATGCCAGAACCGCGACCTGTGCCAGCGGGGCTGCCCCTACGGCGGGTATTTCAGCAGCAATGCCAGCACATTGCCCTGGGCCGCCAAAACCGGTAAAATGACCCTACAGCCCGATTCGGTTGTGCATTCAATTATTTTTGACGACAAGAAAGGGAAGGCATCCGGCGTGCGGATCATTGACGCGCGCACCAGCCAGATGACCGAGTATTACGCCCGCGTTATATTCGTCAACGCAGCCTGCCTGAACAGCAACCTGATTTTGCTGAATTCCACGTCGGCCCGATTTCCACGTGGGCTGGGCAATGACAACGGCCTGTTGGGTAAATACGTAGCGTTCCACAATTTTCGCACCGGCATTTCGGCCGAGTACGAAGGATTTCTCGATAAAACGACCGATGGTATCCGGCCCAATGGCAGCTATATTCCCCGGTTCCGTAACGTACAGAAACAGGAAACCAACTTCCTGCGCGGCTACGCAGCCGGTTTCAGCGGTAGCCGCACCAGCCAGGTCGATACAGCAGGCATGGGTGCGGACTTGAAAGCCAGTCTGATGCAGCCCAAATACGGCAACTGGCGGGTAGGCTCTCATATGATGGGCGAAACCATCCCCAAAGAAACCAACTACGTGATGCTGGACAAAACGCTGAAAGACCCCTGGGGTATTCCGCAGTTGAACATATCGGTGGGGTACGACGATAATGACGAGAAGATGATTGTGGACTTCCACGAGCAGATGACCGAAATGCTGACCGGAGCCGGATTTATCAATATCCAGACCCATGATAAACCCGACAAGGCACCGGGCCTGGATATTCACGAAATGGGCGGGGTCCGGATGGGTAAAGACCCTAAAACGTCATTGCTCAACAAGTGGAACCAACTGCATGCCTGCAAAAACGTGTTCGTGACGGATGGAGCCTGCATGACCTCTACCTCCACTCAAAACCCGTCACTTACGTTCATGGCTATCACGGCGCGGGCTGCCAATCATGCCGTTAGCGAGTTAAAGCGGGGGATGTTATAACGGTGAATTTTATGACGTTTTTAATCATTCTAACCGGCGGACCGGTTAGAATGATTAAAAACGTCATGATAAAATCATCCCACTTCATAAATCGTACTTATTTCAACGAAGCTTTTTTCCTTTTTATGACTATTCCGTTCACGGGTCTGCTATTCCTGAGCCTGTTATCATTCGCCAGTTGCGCCCAAAATACGTCGGATACGAAGGCAACGACAAGTACATCAGCGACCGAAACTACCACTAAGCCCCTCACCATCACCCTGGCACTGGCCGACAATACCGGCCGCTCCCGACTGGCCATGACGCTGACCAATACGGGCAATGACCCCTTACCCGCCAGCGGCTGGACATTGTATTTCAACAGTGGATCGGCAACCAGCATTGACCCGAATGTAGTCCGCGTAACGCCGGTAAATGGTGATTTTTACTCCCTCAAACCTGGCCCGGCGTTTAAAGCGATAGCCCCCGGACAGTCGGCAACGATAACCATTCAGGACCGGCACATTCGCAACCTTACCGACTTTCCTATTGGATTTTACCTGGTGTTCGATACCAATCCGGAACAGGCTTTCCCGGTGGCAATGACGGTAAGCAAGGGGAATACGTTTGATAAATCGGACCAGCAACTGGCCGAAAAAATATACGACCAGAATGCCTCGATTCAGTCAATCCCGGCTGATAAAGGGCCGAAAATTTTCCCAACGCCCGTTTCGTATCAGGAAACCGGGCAACCTTTCGTGCTGGATAAGCAGGTTGTTGTTGTAGCAGATAAAGCCTTTACCGCCGAAGCGGAGGTACTGGCCAACGCGCTGGCTACGGTAGTGGGCACAAAGCCATCCATTAGGGCGCAGGCTGCGGGAAAAAGCATCTCGCTTCGCAAAAAAGCGGGTATGGCTCCGGAAGGGTACGAGTTACAGATCAATCAGGATGGTATTACGCTGTCTGCTTCGGATGGAGCAGGGCTGTTTTACGGCATTCAGTCGCTGCAAACGCTGATGCCGCTGGATGCGGCAAAATCGGGGTCGGTGAGCCTGCCGGGTTTGGTCGTTAAAGATGCACCCCGGTTTCCGTACCGTGCCTTCATGATGGATGTAGCCCGGAATTTCCAGCCCAAATCGGAAGTACTGAAGGTGCTGGATTTGCTGGCGCTGTACAAATTCAATACCCTGCACCTGCACTTCAGCGACGATGAAGGCTGGCGGGTAGAAATACCTTCCCTACCCGAACTGACCTCCGTAGGCAGCAAACGGGCGTATTCGGCCAATCAGAAAGAAAGCATCGTACCGTCCTACGGCTCCGGACCATCGGCGAGCAACACATCCGGCACCGGTTTTTACAGCAAAGCCGACTTTGTGGAAATACTCCGGTACGCCAACGAACGGCACATAAAAGTGATTCCTGAAATTGAATCGCCCGGCCACGCCCGGGCCGCCCTGCGGGCGATGGACGCCCGTTATGAGCGACTGATGAAAACGGGCAACAAAGCCGAAGCCGAAAAATACCTGCTCCGCGACCTAACCGACAAATCCACTTACCAGTCGGTACAGGGCTGGAATGATAACGTGATCGACGTGTCGCTGCCTTCGGTTTATGCCTTTATGGAGCGCGTAGCCGACGATTTGCGGGCCATGTATAAAGAAGCGGGTGCGCCTTTGAATACGATTCATTACGGGGGCGATGAAGTGCCGAAAGGAGTATGGGAAAAGTCACCTTCCGCGCAGAAGTTGATGGCCGGTAATGCATCCATCAAAACAACGCAGGATTTGTGGGAGTACTACTTCGGCAAACTGGATAAGGCTCTCAAAAGCCGTGGCTTGTATCTGTCGGGCTGGGAAGAAATCGGATTGACAAAAGCCCTGAAAAACGGTCGGTCGATATGGGTACCGAACCCGGTATTTGCCGGTAAGAATTTCCACGTAAACGTCTGGCAAAACAGCCCGGGGTCCGGTGCCGAAGACCTCGCCTATCGACTGGCCAACGCGGGGTACAAGGTAATTCTGACACCCGTTACGCACCTGTATCTGGATTTAGCTTATAATACCTCGTCTGAGGAACCCGGTCAGTACTGGGGTGGCTACGTAGACATCGACAAGCCATTCTATTTCATCCCGTTCGATTACCTGCGCAATTTCAAGGATGACAAAACCGGCAAACTCTTCCCGGCATCCGCCATTAAAAGCCGGGAACCACTAACAGCAGCGGGCCGGGCAAACATAGTGGGCATTGAAGCGCCACTCTGGTCGGAAAAGATATTGAGTCCCGACCAACTGGAGTATAAACTGTTGCCCAAATTACTGGCCGTAGCCGAACGGGCCTGGGCCAAAGACCCCGCCTGGTCTACCGAGACTAACACCGCCAAAAGCGACCAACTGTACAACAAAGCCTGGTCTGAGTTTCTCCATACGCTGTCGGAACGGGAATTACCCCGGCTGGATACGTATGCGGGCGGCTTCCAGTACCGCATCCCCACGGCGGGTGCCAAAGTAACGTCGGGCAAACTGGCGGCCAATGTTCAGCTCCCCGGCAGTGCCATCCATTACACAACGGACGGCACTGAACCCACGGCAAGCAGCCCGATATATACAGAACCGATTGCCGCCACGGGTACCATCAAATTAAAAGTATTCAACAAAGCAGGCCGGTCGGGGCAAACGATAACGGTGGTGAACTAAAGTGCAGCAACCGACTCAAAAGAACATATCCGCTGCCAGCCGAAAGGTGTTGCAATGGGCTTCCACGATGTCGGTCAGGCGGGGGGAGTAGCCGCCCCCCATCGATACAACAAGGGGCAGGTTATGCCGGATAGCCTGCTCAAACACGAACCTGTCCCGGGTTTTGCAGCCCTCCCGGCTTACGGCCAGTTTGCCCAGCCGGTCCGACTCCAGAATATCGACCCCGGATACGTAGAAGAGGAAATCGGGCTGCACACGCTGAATCAGGCCGGGCAGGATATCGTACAACAAATTGAGGTACGCATCATCGGCCATACCCGTAGGTAATTCGATATCCAGATCCGACTGTTCTTTTTTTAGTGGGTAGTTGTCTTTCCCATGCATGCTAAACGTAAACACGCGGGGTTCCTGCTGAAACATGACCGCCGTTCCATTACCCTGATGCACATCCAGGTCGATCACCAGAATCTTACGGGCCTGACCGGTTTCCAGCAGGCAATGCGCGGCTACCCCCACATCGTTCAGCATGCAAAACCCCTCTCCCCTATCCGGAAACGCGTGGTGGGTCCCGCCTGCCACGTTCATACTTACACCATCCCGCCGGGCAATCTGTGTACCGTCTATAGTTCCCTGCGTGATAATCCATTCCCGGTCAATCAGTTCAGGGGTCAGCGGGAAGCCGATCCGGCGCATCATTTTGGAATCTACCGTACCGGTTTTCAGGGCCCCTACGTACTCAGGGGTATGAACGCCCAGCACCCACCGGTCATCCACCGGGGCCGGGGCAAAGAAATTAGCGTCCGTACAGGTGCCTTCGTACAGCAACTGTTCCTGAATCAATTCGTACTTGAGCATGGGAAACCGGTGCCCTTCAGGTAATCGTAATCGGTACACGGGTGAGAACGCAATTTGAAGCATGAAGCAATAAAATCAGGGCATCCGCTGGCAAATTAGTTTTCCCGTTGGATAAGGATACGCCTGGGTTAACGCCCTGTTTGGCCGTTCTGTTACTAATTGGCCCTGTTTGTTCGTTGGGAGGATTTACCCCTATTCGATTCAATCAACTTGTATGAAAACAGCCATTATTACCGGAGGTGGGCAGGGCATTGGCCGGGTCGTTACGCAGTATTTACTCACGCACGGCTACCGGGTAGCCATCTGGGAAGCCGATACCGAAGCTTTGTCGGAACTGCGCGAAGCATTCAAAGCCTCATCGGCCAAGCTCCTCTTCGTTTCCTGCGATGTGTCCAGTGAGAACAACGTCCGTAAAGCCGTTGAACAGACAGTCAGTCACTTCGGTCAAATCGATACGCTAATTAATAATGCAGCCATCATGATCGAAAAATCCCTCGACAAACTAACGAGTGAAGAATGGAATCGGGTAATTGGGACTAACCTGACCGGGTCCTTCCTGTGCGCCAAACACACGGCACCCCACCTGGCCAATCAGAAAGGCAGTATCATTAATATGTGCTCGACCAGGGCCTTCCAGTCGGAGCCGGACACCATCGCGTATTCGGCCAGTAAAGGTGGCATCCTGGCACTGACTCACTCACTGGCCATCAGTCTAGGCCCCGACGTTCGGGTAAACGCCATTAGCCCCGGCTGGATCGATGTGTCGGCTCTGAAGAAAAAGGGGAAAGCAAAAGCCGAAGAATTGAGCCTGGAAGACAATCTCCAGCATCCGGCAGGGCGCGTGGGCCAGGCCGACGATGTAGCCCGCATGATTCTGTTCCTGATTGCACCGGAAAACAGTTTTATTACGGGGCAGAACTTCACGGTCGATGGGGGTATGACCCGCAAGATGATTTATGTGTGATAACGACGCTTTGCTGACTGGTAACTGACTTTTACCTGATTGCCCCCCTTTTACAAAGCTCACCAGTGGACTTTGTAAAAGGGGCAATGAAATGTTCCCTCCCAAAAACACGGCGTTGAACCTGTTTAAGCATACAGTTTTGTAACTGTTCAGGTAGCCCAGTGGAAGTTTTCTCTGAGTACACTGGCAGGTTACTCGTTAGAAATCATTCAGGGTAAGTGGCGTATGTACATGAGCGAACAGTAACCCTGGAAAATAAAGGATGTATTAATTCTTTTAATTTTCTGGAGGAAATGCTCGCGCCGACTGGGTAGTAATCAGCGCTGTTTCCTGCCATCGGTGGGTTTCTACCTACTATCGCATACAGCATGGAAACTCTTCACACAGACGTAAAGATTCTTTGCGTAGTTTTGACGTAAAGAAACCCTACACTATGAAAAACCGCCTTCTTCTGGTTACCTGCCTGCTGGTATCCGGTGCTGCCGTTGCGCAGTCTGTGCCGCGCAAACCCCTGCCCATCATCGACGTGCACGTGCACGCCATGAAGGTCAATCCCAATTTCGCAGCCGATATGTGCCCGTGGTTTCTGAAAGATATGCCGGGCAGCGACCCGAATCAGCCCCCGCCGTCTTTTGTTAATACCGACTGTGTGGCTCCACTGAAAGCGGCCAAAAGTGATGCAGAAATGCAGACCGCGCTGGTCGAAACCATGCAACGGCTCAACATGACCATTATCGCCTATGGTGATGCCCAGATTTTACGAAACTGGAAAAAAGCCGCCCCCGGTCGGGTTATTGCCGGTATTGGGATTAGCTCGCCCAACGACATGAGCGTGAAAGCCTTCACGGACTCGCTTTCGTCGGGCTTTTATGAGGTAATGGGCGAGGTGGCTCCGCAATACCAGGGTCTTTCGCCCAGCGATATGTCGCTGGATGGGTATTTTGCTGCGGCTGAAAAACTAAATATTCCGGTGGGTATTCACATGGGTACGGGGGGTAACGGCATGGCCAACCTCACGCAGCCCAAATACCGGGCCTCGTTGGGCCGCCCTTTTTTGCTGGAAGACGTACTGGCCCGTCATCCCAAGATGAAAATCTGGGTGATGCACGCGGGCTACCCCATGCTGGATGAAATGATTGCGCTGATGGGGGCCAATGCCTACGTGTATGTAGACCTGGCCGGTTTCATCTGGAGTTACCCGCAGGCCGAAATTCATGCTTACCTCAAACGGCTGGTGCAGGCTGGGTTTGGGAAACGTATTCTGTACGGCACCGATTTTATGGTGTGGCCGAAGTTGTTTGAAACGTCGATTGGGCTAATCGAAAACGCGGATTATTTATCTTTCGACCAGAAACGCGACATTCTGTTCAATAATGCCGTGCGCTTTTTCCGGCTGGATGCCAGCAAATACAAGTAGCGAAGGGGTACAAACGGGCGCATACATATGTTAAAATTGGCCCGGTTTATGGCATACCAACGAAAGGAGGAATCTTATTGACCCGTTATTTAATCTTTGACAAAGTTTTGAACTTTGTCAAAGGTGGTAGCTGGTACTACTTGACCTGTAGGGACTTATTCTCATGCATCAATAAGCCTGAAACCTTTTTTTACCGGTGGGTAGTTCTCATGCAGATTTTGCTGTAATTAGTCTTGACTAATGCAGAAGGATACGGGTGTTAAGCTTCCAGAAGAATGATTGATCTACCGCAGTTTACAATCGTCATTGACTATTTGGGAACGTTCGCCTTTGCCATCAGCGGGATTCGGGCTGCCGGCGGAAAGGACTTTGATTTATTTGGAGCCTACGTAATAGGACTGGTGACTGCAACCGGTGGCGGAACACTGCGGGACATCCTGCTTGGCGTCAGACCCTTTTGGATGACCCAGCCTTCCTACCTCATTATAACCGGTGTAGCCTTGCTGGCCAGCCTGTTGTTTTCCAGCACGTTCAGGTATCTGAGTAAGGCATTCTTTCTTTTCGACGCGGTTGGGCTGGGGTTATTCGTTGTCGTGGGTATTGAAAAAACACTGGCCGCCGGTTTCCCATTTTGGGTAGCTATAACAATGGGTATGATTACGGGGTCGGTGGGCGGGGTTATCCGCGATGTGCTCGTGAACGAAGTGCCGTTGCTTTTCCGAAGGGATATTTACGCGCTGGCCTGCGTAGCCGGTGGCATTGCCTATGCACTTTGCTTCCACCTGCACGTTTCGCTCAGCTTCACAAAGATTATTGCAGCCAGCGTGGTTATTGTTATTCGGGTGTTGGCCGTTCGTTATCGCATCCGTCTTCCAGCCTTTGAAAAGGGGCGTGGCGAGCTTCAGAAATAGACGTGGCAACTGATTGCTTTAACTAGGCTAAGTTCCCTGTTGCGCTGCCTGTCTATTCGTTTGGTTCAATGTGAATCAAAACGTTCCCTAATTGTGGTATGCAATTTTGTAGCGTGTCCTTGAGCCTGTGGGCTATCTCGTGTCCGTGTTTTACAGTAATATCAGCGTCCACCGTTGCGTGCAGGTCAACGTGGTATTTCATGCCTGACTTTCTAATCAGGCATTTTTCAGTAGCTATTACTCCATCAACGTTCAGGGCCACTTTTCTGATGGTTTCGACAAGGTCATCATACAGATGCTCATCCATGATTTCGCCAAGTGCCGGTCTGAAAATCAAATAGCTGTTATACAGTATAAAACCGGAAGCAAACAAGGCCGCCCAGTCGTCGGCAGTCTCGTATCCTTCGCCAAAGTACAGGGCTATCGAAATACCAATGAACGCAGCGATGGACGTAATGGCGTCGCTTCTATGATGCCAGGCATCCGCTTTCAACGACGAACTTTGTGTCTCCCTGGCTTTTTTCATGACCAGACGGAAAGAAATTTCTTTCCAGATAATCAATGGCGCAAGAACAAGCAACGTCCATGATTTGGGTAATTCGTGGGGTGTGCCAATATTTTTAATGCTTTCGTAGGCAATGATAGTGGCAGAAGTAATCAGAAAGCCAACCACTAAAAATGTAATGAGTGGTTCGGCTCGTCCGTGCCCATAAGGATGGTTCTTGTCGGCCGGTCTGTTTGCATAGTTCAGCCCCAGCAAAACCAGAACGGATGAGAAGATATCGGTTGTGGACTCAATAGCGTCGGCAAGTAGCGCGTATGAGTTTCCAAAGAAACCCGCCAGCCCTTTCAAAATCGCCAGGCATGTATTTCCTGCTATACTAAAATAAGTTGTCCTGATGGCTGTTTGTTCGTTTGTCATCCGGAGGTTGCCTATACCGTTGAATGTGTTATGCCTTTCCGTATTGCTTTCGCTACCGGACATAACTCATTTTCTGTTTGATAGATGGTAAAGTCTTCTCTGGTTAGCAGGGGTGGCTGTGCCATAAATTTAGGTAAGATTCCCCAGTGGTCTTGGGCCGCATGTAACTCCAGAATATACGACAGCTTTGCCGTACTTTTTATATCATCCATACCAGTCATAATGTGTATGGACTTTTTAGTCAGAGGAAGTCAACGAACAGCAGGCCATCAGGCACGAAGGCGTTTGTTGACTTCCCCGGATAGTCTTATCAGAAAGTAACGGGTAGAAACTGAAAATTAAATCGCTCCTTCCTTTATTTCTTCCACCACTGCCGGGTCCAGCAGCGTGCTGGTATCGCCCAGGTTGGCCGTGTCGCCCTCGGCAATTTTGCGCAGGATACGGCGCATGATTTTCCCGGAGCGGGTTTTGGGCAATCCACTCACAAACTGAATTTTGTCGGGCTTGGCAATGGGGCCAATAACCCGGCTCACGGTGGCCAGAATATCGCGTTTGGTCAGGTCGGCATCGTGACCGTCGGGCTGCTCTTCGGTGATGACGTAGGCATAAATACCCTGTCCTTTCACGTCGTGCGGATAGCCAACCACGGCACTCTCTACCACGCCCGTGTGCATGTTGATGGCATTTTCTACTTCTGCCGTGCCAATCCGGTGACCCGATACGTTCAGCACGTCATCCACGCGGCCCGTAATGCGGTAGTAGCCGTCTTCATCCCGCAGACACCCGTCGCCGGTGAAGTACAGGCCTGGATAGGTGGCAAAATACGTTTGCCGACACCGTTCGTGGTCGCCGTAGGTCGTTCGCAGAATCCCCGGCCACGGAAACTTGATACATAGGTTACCGCTCACGCCGTTTCCTTCGATTTCTTTTCCGTTTTCGTCTACCAGGATGGGTTGCACACCCGGCAACGGCAGAGTAGCGTAAGTGGGTTTGGTTTTGGTTACCCCGGCAATGGGCGAAATCAGGATGCCGCCCGTCTCCGTTTGCCACCAGGTATCCACAATGGGGCAGCGGTTTTTACCAATGTTATCGTCGTACCAGTGCCAGGCTTCCTCATTGATGGGTTCACCCACGGAGCCCAGCACTCGCAGGCTGCTCAGGTCGTGGTTCTTCACGTAATTCAGCCCCAACCCCATCAATGATCGGATAGCAGTAGGCGCTGTGTACAGAATATTAACGTTGTGTTTATCAACAATATCCCAGAACCGCCCGGCATCCGGATAGGTGGGAATTCCTTCAAAAATCAGCGACGTAGCCCCGCAGGCCAGCGGCCCGTACACGATATAACTGTGACCGGTGATCCAGCCAATGTCGGCAGTGCAGAAAAAAACCTCCTTCTCCTGGTACTGAAACACGGTCTTGAACGTGTAGGCGGTATACACCATGTAGCCTCCGCAGGTATGCACCACGCCTTTGGGTTTACCCGTGCTGCCGGACGTGTACAGGATGAAGAGCATGTCTTCGGCATCCATTTCCTCGGCGGGGCAATCAGCCGTTACGTGCTTGAGTTCCTGTTCCCACCAGATATCCCGTCCTTTCAGCATCGCCACCGGGGTGCGGGTGCGGGTTAGTACAATCACCTTCTGAACGCTGGGGCAACCAATCAGGGCATCATCGACGGTGTTCTTCAGAGGAATCTCTTTATTACCCCGGTACGCACCATCGGCCGTTACAACCACTTTGCACTGGGCGTCGTTAATCCGGTCGGCAATACTCTGGGCCGAAAATCCTCCGAACACCACCGAGTGAACGGCGCCAACACGGGCGCAGGCCAGCACGGCAATGGCCAGTTCGGGTACCATAGGCATGTAGATACAGACTCGGTCGCCTTTGACTACCCCATTGCGTTTTAATACGTTAGCAAACCGGCATACCTGATCGTGGAGCATCCGATAGGTCAGCGTTACGCCGGCTTCGGAAGGGTCGTTGGGTTCAAAGATGATAGCGGGCTGGTCGCCCCGTTCATCGAGGTGGCGATCCAGACAGTTTTCCGTGATGTTGAGTTTACCGCCCTGAAACCATTTTATGTCGGGTTCAGTAAAGTTCCATTGCAGGGTTTTGGTCCAGGGTTTACGCCACTGGAATTCCTGCGCAATTTCGGCCCAGAATGCTTCGGGGTCAGTAACGCTTTTCTGATAAGCAGTCTGGTATTCGTCTGGGTTCTGAATAAGCATGAGTCAATAAGCAATAAGAAGAAGCGAATTACTAAAATAATGCCGTAAAAAGTAAAATTTACCCGTTATAGGAGATTAAATCAGCGGTACAACAGCTACCGGATTTATACAACATCAACGGTATTCGTTTAACTTTGATTAATCAGCTTATACAACCAGCAAACGATAATGAAAATAACGTTCTCCCTTCTATTTTTCGCCCTCATTCTAGCCACAAGACTCAGTAACGGCCAGTCCGTATCCACACCCACTATGGTTGGCCCCCAGAAAGGGTCGTTGGTCATTGTTGGTGGAGGGGCTATGGGCCCGGAAATCTGGAACCGCTTCGTTGAACTGGCTGGTGGTGTGGCTGCGGCTAATATCATCATCATTCCAACGGCGGGCGAAGATTCCTCGGCAAACTCCGCTCCCCGCGAGACCGAAAAGCTGACCAGCATGGGCGTTAAGAACATTACCATCCTGCATACCCGCGACCCTAAAGTAGCCAACCAGGAATCGTTTGTGAATCCCATCCGTACCGCTACGGGCATCTGGTTTGTAGGCGGGCGGCACTGGCGGCTGGCCGATTCCTACCTGAATACGCTGGCACAGAAGGAGTTCAACGCGCTGCTCGGCCGCGGGGGTGTTATTGGGGGCACGTCGGCGGGAGCGACCATATTAGGCTCATTCATGGTTCGGGGCGATACCAAAGGCAACTCGATTATGATTGGCGACCACACGCAGGGGCTGGATTTTATCCATAACGTTACCATCGACCAGCACGTGATGCGCCGAAACCGCCAGTTCGACCTTATCGACGTAATTAAAAGTCGTCCGGAATTGCTGGGTATTGGTATCGATGAGGGAACGGCTGTTGTTGTTCAGCAAAACACGTTCGAGGTTATTGGCGCTTCCTACGTCGGCATTTACGAAGTGGGCCAGATTGCCAGTAGCGAGAAGTTTCCTTCGGGGCAAAATAGCAGTGGCGGGCCTTTTTATTACCTGGGCAAAGGACAGAAATTCAATTTGCAAACCAGAAAACCCATTCTCAACCAGCCCCTACGCCCCACTGAGCCAGCAAAATANCCCCGCCGACACAGCCGCCTTTTGTTCGCAGTGGTTATACATCAACGTAATGCTGCGTGGACTTCGCACAGATTCTGAAACATCAATAGTTTTTCTGGCCTTATGCCTATTGTTGAGACACTTACATTCGTATATTAAGTAACACGGCACGTTATAAACTACTTTTACCATGAAAGATTTAGTTCGGTACAGGAGCTTTGACGAATTAAAAAATGATTCAGAATGTACCGACACGGACGTTGATCAAGTAAGGGAGCGTCACAAGCAGTTTGCTGAAGCAATACATTTATTGAGAAGCGAGTATGTCCATTCCAGAGAATCACCAGACGACGATGCACCTGTAAACATAAGCACAGCAAATGGACTACGTTAACAGTATCCGTCATATTTGCCATGCACTTAATAAAAACGCTGTAGACTATATGATAGTTGGTGGCACTGCCGTAGCTTTTTATAGTTATGGTAGACCATCAACAAATTCTGAGGGAGATATCTTAGGTAAGCCAGACATTGATATTTGGTACAACCCGAAGTATGAAAATTATTACCGCTTACTCGACGCTATAGAGCAACTCGGCAAGGATGTATCTGCTTACAGAGACGAGGAGCAACCCGACCCCAGGCATGCTTTCTTTAAACTATCATTCGATGAGTACACCCTTGATTTTCTGCCAAATATAAAAGCCCCGCTACCATTCTGGTCGTCCTTCAAAAAAAGGGAGGTTTTCCAATCTGATGGAGTTGAAATCTCATTTATAACCCTCGAAGAGTTAATTCAGGATAAAGAAATCAATCCCAGGCCGAAGGATATAGATGATATTCAGCAATTGAGAAGAAAATAACGGGTGCCGCACAGGCACGCAAACCAGAAAACCCGTTCTCAACCAGCCCCTACGCCCCACTGAGCCAGCGAAATAAGTTGGTGGTTAACCAATTTGCTCGCTGAACGTTGTATAGCAATGGCGAATACGAGGAGCGAATACGATGCGGTGGTGGTCGGCTCTGGCCCAAACGGGTTAAGCGCGGCTATTACGCTACAGCATGCCGGGCTTTCTGTATTAATACTTGAAGCCAAGAATACCCTTGGTGGCGGGCTGCGGTCGGCGGAGTTGACCCAACCCGGTTTTATTCACGACATTTGTTCGGCCATTCATCCGCTGGCCGTTGGTTCTCCTTTTTTTAGAAGCTTGCCCTTAGACCAGCACGGGCTGACGTTTATCAACCCTCCGCTGGCAGCGGCTCACCCATTCGACGATGGCACCGCAGCCGCTCTGCATCAATCAGTGAATGAAACAGCCCAATCGCTGGGTACCGATGCGCAGGCTTACCAGTCGTTAATGGAGCCCATTGTGCAACACTGGCCAACGATGGCGGCCGATATTCTGGGGCCACTCCATATGCCGAAGCATCCGCTGGATATGGCGACCTTTGGCCTGGATGCGATCCCCCCGGTTACCCACCTGGCAAAGCGATTCACGACCAAAGAAACCCGTGGCCTGTTGGCGGGCATGGCGGCCCACAGCATACAGCCGCTAACGAACCTGACAACATCGGCCATTGCCCTGGTGCTGCTGACCGCCGGGCACATACATAACTGGCCCATCCCAAAAGGCGGTTCTCAGACCATTGCCAATGCACTGACCGCTTATTTTCGCTCACTGGGCGGTACCATAGAAACCAGCCACCCTGTGGAATCCCTCCGGGATATCCCACCCGCAAAAGCCGTTCTGTTCGACGTTACACCAAAACAATTACTACAGATTGCCGGAAGCCGCTTCTCTACGCTTTACCGTAAACAACTGGAACGGTATCGGTACGGCATGGGTGTTTTTAAGCTTGACTGGGCGTTGGATGGCCCCATTCCCTTTAGGGCCCCCGAATGCCAGCGGGCGGGAACGATTCATTTGGGCGGCACACTGGAGGAAATCACGGCTGCCGAGCAGGCCACATCGTCGGGAAAGCATCCGGAGCGTCCGTTCGTATTACTGGCGCAGCAAAGCCTGTTCGATACCAGCCGTGCTCCGGCCGGAAAGCACACAGCCTGGGCATACTGCCACGTGCCCAATGGGTCTACGGTCGATTGCACGGACGTGATTGAAAAACAAGTGGAGCGATTCGCGCCGGGCTTCCGCGACCTAATTCTGGCCCGGCATACGATGAACACCCGGCAGATGGAAGCGTATAATTCCAACTACATCGGGGGCGATATCAACGGGGGTATCATCGATATCCGGCAGTTGTTCACTCGACCCGTCATCAGTCTGTCACCCTATAAAACGTCGGACCCGGATTTGTTTATCTGCTCCTCCTCTACCCCACCGGGTGGTGGGGTACACGGCATGTGCGGGTATCACGCAGCCCGAACCGCTCTCCACGACCGATTCGGGCTGCCGGTTTCTATCGAACTGGCAACGGGTTGATAACCCTTACACCAGTACCGCCTTTAGAATCTGGTCCATGATTAACCGGCCGTCGGTGTTACCCAACGCCGGGTCGGCCGCCCGTTCGGGGTGCGGCATCATACCAAAGACGTTCTTGCCTTTATTCGTTACACCCGCAATATTTTCCAGACTTCCGTTCGGATTGGCCGCCTGGGTAACGGCACCGGTTTCATCACAATAGCGAAATAATACCTGCTGATTATCGTTCAGGGATTTCAGCGTGTCGGCATCGGCAAAGTAGCGGCCTTCGCCGTGCGCCATCGGAATTTTGTAGGATGGTCGGTCAAGGCCGGCCGTCAGCAACGCATCGGGCGATTGAGGAGTCAGGTAAATATTTTTGCAGATATACTGCTGATTGGCATTACGAAGCAGTACGCCCGGCACCAGTCTGGCTTCGGCCAGCACCTGAAATCCGTTGCAGATGCCCATCAGGTAACCACCCCGGTTGGCGTGGGCAATCACCTCATTCATAATAGGGGAAAACCGGGCCACGGCCCCCGTGCGCAGGTAATCACCGTATGAGAAGCCACCAGGCAGGATAATAAAATCGCACCCCTGCAAATCGTGGTCTTTGTGCCAGAGTTTAACAACTTCCTGGCCCATCAGTTCCAGGGTATCGACCGCGTCCTGATCGCAGTTGGACCCGGGAAAAACAACAACGCCAAATTTCATAGAATCAAAAGAGCGAAAGAGTGAACGAATGAAAGAGTGACAATCCGGCCTACCGGATGGCGAGTTCGCTTTTCGCTCACTCACTTTTTTATCCATTGGCAAAGTTACTTCACTTCGAGGGATGTTCCGTTGTTCAGCGTGGCTTTTCCCCGCTCAAATGTCAGGTCGATGCGCCCCAGGTTAATACCTGCAAAGCCAACCTGGTTGATCCAGATGGGTTGCCCGTCCAGGTTAGTAGCCACCACGGGAGCCTCCAGAAAGGTATGCGTGTGGCCGCCAATAATCAGGTCGATGTTCCGGGTCTTGCCGGCGAGTACCACATCAGAAACCTTCGGTTCATTGTCGTATTTGTAGCCGAGGTGCGACAGGCAAATAACGTAATCGCAGGCTTCATCGCTGCGTAGTTTCGCGGCTGTGTCGTTACCCATTTCAACCGGGTTGAGGTACTTGGTTTCCCGGTAGGCATCTTTGGGAATCAGGCCTTCGGGTTGGATTCCTAAGCCGAAAACCCCCACCCGGATACCGTCTTTTTCAAACACCTGCCAGGATTTGGTTCTGCCGTCGAGCACCGTGTTTTTGAAATCGTAGTTGGCAATCAGGAGTGGGAATTTGGCTTTCCCAAACTGCGTCACCATGTTGTCGATACCTCCGTCGAAATCGTGATTGCCGATGGTACCAGCGTCGTAGCCCAATCGATTCATGGCCAGAATTTCGGGTTCGCCTTTGTACAGGTTGAAGTAGGGCGTTCCCTGAAAAATATCACCTGCGTCGAACAGGAGCGAATTGGGGCTTTCCTGCCGGATTTTTTGTATGAGTGTGGCCCGCCGGGCTACTCCCCCTTTCCCCGCATTGCGACTGCCATCCATCGGAAACGGATCCAGCCGACTGTGTACATCATTGGTGTGCAGGATGGTCAGTAAGGCGTTTTTACTGGTTGCTTTATTTCCGAGCACATCCGGTGCCACCGCACCAATGACAGCGGCTGTGCCCAGCAATTTGAGAAACTGGCGTCTATTCGATGCTAATGCGTCCATCAGAAACAGGAGTAATGGGTTGACCGGATTTGCCCTGTTGCCGGAAATAGTCGATCAGGGCATCCCGAATAAGATAGTTTATGTTTTCCCGCCGAATGGCGTTTTTAAGAAAATCGGCATTATCGCCCCCATCCGCAATATAATCACTCATGGCAACGACGTAGGTCTCATTCGGCTGGAGCGTTCGGCCATTGGTAAATGTTACCGACTGCACTTTACCCTCATGAATTTTAGTCCGTAAGCCACCCACCACCAGCTTGTTGCCAGCCGAAAAATGGTTCAGTAACTGATACACCATATCACCGGTGAGGGTTAGTACGACCAACTGATTATCAAACGGCATTACCTCAAAAATAGAGCCGGTCGTGATGTTCCCTTCGGGCAAATTGTTTCGGATACCGCCAAAGTTCAGGTGCGAAAAATCAACCGGTTTGCCATAACGCAGAGACGCCTGTTGCAACAGGGCATCGGTCAATAAGTCATTCAGCGGGCCATCGGGCTGGCCTTTTTCAATGCGGCCGGTGGTGCGGGTCAGCACCTCGTTCATGGTCCGGTCAAGTCCCTGCCGGTACGGTTGCAGGAAGTTAGCAACACTCGTGTCGGCAGTAGCCGTCAGAGAATCGACTCCGATTCGGTTAGCCGTTCGATTGGCGAGGTGATACCCGGAATGACAGGCCGACAAACCAGCCAGCGCTACCAGCAGCAAATAATTCTTCATATGTGTCAGCAAGTTCGGAAACTCCCCGCAATCTTGTAGTAATAAATCGCCAGAAAGGGATAGGCAGACCGAAAAGACCTATATTATTTTGCCCGATTTAGCCGGCAGAGCAACCGTTGTATGGTGGGGCAGGTAATTTACTTTGCGTGTCCGACCGAAGCCGCCAAAGCCTACCTGTAGATTTAGCAGCCCCCCCGAAAAAGGCTTTGCGTTCAAAATAGGGCTGTACGATACTTTCGTTCGTATAAACAGGAAGCTATCGTCCGAATGATCGGGTTTACGGGTATTATCGCCCAGCTTAAAATCAAACACGATCCCGGCGGTGGGCATGTGGCTCACCAGCGACAGACCCCTGTAGCGTTCATCACTTCGGTCTCGTGCCGCCAGGTCGAGCAGTAAGTAGCCAACATAAGGCATTAGCCGGATACGTGGCACATCAAGTACAACCTGCCCCAGGCCCACCTCCAGTAGCCTGGGCCTAACGGGTAAATCTTTGTCCCAGGTCTGATTCTGATGGGAGAACCCGGCGCGAAGGGTACCCGTGTACAAAGTCGGGTGTACCATCAGTATCGTCTGTCGGAGGGCTATATCGATGCCGAAAGCAATTCCCCCCGCCGGGCTGAATGTTTGTGCCAATGGGCCGGTGGCCAGAATTCCCCCTCCGCCAACGAACATCCCGAAACCAATTTTCGACGAATGATACGTGCTCACTAAATCCGGTACGTCGTGCAGTCGCTGCACAATTTGTTTTTCCCAGCGTTCGAGTGCCAATACATCGTCTCCCCCGCCCGTTTCGGACCGGAACCGGTTTACTTCATCGCCTAGTTCAGAATTAGTCAGGTATTCAATTTGCCGGGCACGTTGTTTAAATCGCCGGTCAAATCCGAGGGCAATCAGTTTGGCCTTCATCTGTCGGGTATGCACCTCTACCAGATCGAACAGGACCTGATTATACACCAGCGTCCGTTCATTCTGAGCCGTTTTTGATACCCACGACATATTCCGGAACATGAGGCAAAACGACTCAATGGCTGGCTGGCCAAAAAGCGATGTGGGGTGTACTTCGTAGCCAATCTGATAATAAAACTCGGAGCCACCCAAGCCGGGTTGGGTTGGCGAGTGGAAATCCGACAGTTGCAACCGTCGGGTGGCGCTCCAGTGCAGCGTATCAATCGTCACCTGACCTAAAACAGCCAGTGGAGATAATAGCAGCACGAGGAGTAGTAATTTCATGGTTAGGCGTCGTTTCCTTGTTCAATACTAACAATTTTTACGCAAAAAAGCGCGGTTCCATTGCCGGAACCGCGCTTTTCATTCTACACTCTTCACTATTAATACCGGTACATATCCGACTTGAACGGACCTTCTACCGCTACCCCAATGTAGTCAGCCTGCTCCTTCTCGATGGTTTCGAGTTTGGCCCCTACGTGCGCCAGGTGCATAGCCGCAACTTTCTCGTCAAGAATTTTAGGCAGTACATACACTTTGTTTTCGTAATTGTCCGAGTTGGCCCACAGTTCGAGTTGCGCCAGCGTCTGGTTGGCAAACGAACAGGACATTACAAAGCTGGGGTGACCCATAGCGCAACCGAGGTTTACCAGACGGCCTTCGGCCAGTACGATAATCTCTTTGCCGTCAATCTCGTACATGTCCACCTGCGGTTTAATCTGACTCTTGGTACTACCGTACGCTTTGTTCAGCCACGCCATGTCAATTTCGTTGTCGAAGTGACCGATGTTACAAACCACTGCTTTATCTTTCATTAGGCGGAAGTGCCGCTCTTTAATGATATTCAGGTTGCCGGTTGCCGTAACGAAGATATTGGCGCGCGGAGCGGCCTCGTCCATTGGTACTACTTCATAGCCATCCATGGCAGCCTGCAAGGCACAAATTGGGTCGATTTCGGTTACCAGTACCCGAACACCCACGCCCCGCAGCGACTCCGCTGAGCCTTTGCCTACGTCGCCATAACCAGCCACAACGGCCACCTTACCGGCCATCATCAAATCCGTAGCCCGCCGGATAGCGTCAACCAATGATTCGCGGCAACCGTACTTGTTGTCGAATTTCGACTTGGTTACGGAGTCATTAACGTTGATAGCAGGCAGGTGCAGCGTACCATTCTTCATCCGCTCGTACAGGCGATGAACACCCGTAGTGGTTTCTTCCGACAGCCCTTTGATGTTCTGAATCAGTTCAGGATATTCGTCGAATACCATGTTCGTCAGGTCACCACCGTCGTCCAGAATCATGTTGAGGGGCTGACGATCTTCGCCAAAGAACAGCGTTTGCTCGATACACCAGTTGAACTCTTCTTCGTTCATGCCTTTCCAGGCGTATACCGGAATGCCGGCGGCCGCGATAGCCGCAGCGGCATGGTCCTGCGTCGAGAAAATATTACACGATGACCAGGTTACGTCGGCACCCAGCTCTACGAGTGTTTCGATGAGAACGGCAGTCTGAATCGTCATGTGCAGGCATCCGGCAATCCGTGCTCCTTTGAGGGGCTGCGACGGACCAAATTCGGCACGGAGGGCCATCAGACCCGGCATTTCGGCTTCGGCAAGTTTGATTTCCTTGCGGCCCCACTCGGCCAGGGCGATGTCCTTAACTTTGTAGGGGACGTAGGTTGATGTTTGCATAAAACAGTTTGATAGTTACAATTTTCGATTTGATCCGGCACGCTTACTACCTATCGACGTACAATTTTCGAACCAGCGTGCATTCTTAGTAAAGTACAAAAATAAGCAGTACCGCTTAGAATCCCTACAGGAATCCGGATTCGTTTATCTAATGGACACGTCTGATTCCGTACATTGCGCCAAAATAGCCTGATGACTTCTGTGAATGTCCTATCCGTCATACCCTACTCGCCCGAGTACCAGCCCGATTTCAAACGCCTGAATGTAGCCTGGATCAGTGCATTGTTTGCCCTGGAGCCACACGATCTGGAACAACTGGATCATCCGGAAATCCACATCCTCCCCAACAACGGGGCTATTTTCCTGGCCCAGCAAAACGGTGAGATCGTGGGAACAGTCGCCATGATTAAAACCGGCGATCGTGAATTTGAACTGGCCAAAATGTCGGTAACACCCGCCATGCAGGGCCGGGGTGCGGGCAACCTGCTGGCCCTGGCGGCCATTGAGTACGCCCGTCGGCAGAACGCCCGTATTGTGTGGCTCGAATCGAACCGAAAGGCTGAGGCCGCCCTGCGGCTTTACGAACGCGTTGGCTTTCGGGAAGTCCCCCTCATTCCCTCCCCCTACGCCCGGGCCGATATTCGGATGGAGATGGTGTTGTAATTGTTGCTTCTACGGGTTTCTATTTCAAATACGGCTTCACAACGGTAGTCCACCGCTCGTATCCAGCCGGGAGCATATGCAGGCTGTCCTGCCGGAACAGTTCGGGAACGGGCTGCCCATTTGCCTGAAGCATGACGGGGCGAATATCCACGAACCGGGCCTTTTTCTGTTTGGCCAGGTAGTCTTTAATGAGCCGGTTGGCCGTATCGTTTTCCGCGAAGTATTTCCGGCGCGATGGACTGGGTTTTATGGCAATAAAGGCGAACGGAACCCTGGGTAACTTCTGGCGTATGTACTCGAAAAGGGTAACAAACCGATCGAACGTTTGCTGCCCGGTCTGCCCGGCAGCAATGTCATTCTCGCCCGCGTACAAAACGATTTGTTTCGGATGATAGGGAATAACAATCCGGTCCACATAGCGCATGACATCGCTCAACTGAGAGCCGCCGAAACCACGATTTAACACGGGTTTGCCCGGAAAGTCCGTAGCCAGGCTGCTCCAGAACCGAATGGACGAACTGCCGGTAAACAGAATAGGCCTTCGGGGTGGTGGCGTAGCCGAATCGGTTTTTTCAAACGCCCGGATTTCATTCTCGAAGGGAGCATTCTGGGCAGTTACGCAGAAAGGAAACAGAAATAAAAAAAGGTATCGTAGCATTGACATATCAGGCTTTTCAATCAAAAGACCGAACTACTCATAAACTCATGCTTTAATCTCTGCTTTTCAAAACGTAACCTTCCCCCCCGTAGTGAATAATAGCGTTCCATTCTGTTTCAGCACCCGAGCCTGTACAGCCTGATTGACCGTCACAGTATGCCCCGCAGAAACGGTCACCACATCATTCGCAGTGGGCAGGCAGGAACAGTTCCAGGTGGCAGTACTCAACCAGTTGCCGCTTTGTACGCTGGTAATAACGCCATTTATGATGATAGTTTTTGTTGCCGAACAACCATTCGTAGTACCGGTTACCGAATAAACCCCGGCCGTATTGACCACGACAGAAGCCGTTGTAGCACCGGTCGACCAACTGTACGTGGTAGCTCCGGCTGCGGTTAGGGTTACGGCCTGCCCGTTGCTTACCGTTGTGCCGGGACTGGCCATTATAGTCAGATTAAGAGTAGGATTTATGGTTAGGGTAACACTGGCAACCTGACTGACAGACCCATCGGTTGCGGTGACGGTGAGGGTGTAAGTCGCCGGGTTATTCACGATCGGAGCCGTGAAGGCAGGATTACTGCCAGTGGCTGAGAATCCCGCAGGCTGGCTACTCCAGGTGTAGGTAGTCGGGTTGAAACCGGCGGCTACAGCTGTTACACTGAAAGGGCCACCGGAACAGACCGCCAGCGAATTAGTCGGCTTTATGGTCACCGAGGGAACAGTCACCTTACGGACACGTTGATTATCCGAATCAGAAATGTAGAGGTTACCCACTCCATCCACGGCCACACTGAACGGGTTATCCAGGATAGCGTCTGTAGCCAATCCGCCATCGCCACCAAAGCCGTGCGAACCGGTACCGGCCACGGTAGTGATGATACCCGAAGTCGCTACTTTACGAATTAGATTGTTGCCATAATCGGCGATGTACAGATTACCATTGCCATCCACCACCACACTGGCAGGGTTGGCCAGACTGGCAGCCGTAGCCAATCCACCATCTCCGCCATAACCAGCGGTGCCGGTACCGGCTACGGTGCTAACGATGCCATTGGCCGCTACTTTACGGATGCGATGGTTCCCCTGATCGGCGATGTACAGATTACCGCTACCATCAACTACCACACTGGCGGTATAATTAAACCCCGCAGCCGTAGCTAATCCGCCATCGCCACTATAGCTGTTGGTGCCGTTACCCGCTACGGTGGTGATAATGCCGTTAGTGGCTACCTTACGAATACGATGATTCAGCGCATCAGCGATGTACAGATTACCAACTCCATCGACCGTTACACCCACCGGATTATTCAGGCTGGCAGCCGTGGCGGCTCCCCCATCGCCACTAAAACCATAACTACCGGTACCCGCTACGGTGGTGATGATACCGTTGGTCGCTACCTTACGGATACGATGGTTCAGCGCATCGGCGATGTACAGATTGCCCAGGCCATCTACCGCTACACCGGAGGGATTGGCCAGATTGGCGGCAGTAGCGACTCCCCCATCACCACCGAAGGTAAACAGGCCATTACCGGCTACGGTAGTGATAACACCCGATGTAGCCACCTTACGGATACGTTGGTTCTGCTGGTCGGCGATGTAAAAGTTACCCGTGCCATCAAAAGCAACCCCAACGGGATTATACAGGCTGGCAGCGGTGGCAGGTCCTCCGTCGCCCCCGTAATTGACCGTACCATTACCGGCCACGGTGGTGATAATACCGTTGGTCGCTACCTTACGGATACGGTGGTTCAGCGCGTCTGCTATAAAGACATTGCCTGTACCGTCTATCGTTACTCCACCGGGCGAATACAGACTGGTCATCGTAGCCATTCCTCCATCACCACTGTAAACACCGATCCCGTTACCGGCCACCGTGGTGATAATACCCAAAGTCGACACTTTACGAATACGATGGTTACTCTGATCAGCAATATACAGATTGCCACCTCCATCCACCGCTAGTCCGGCAGGATTATTCAGGCTGGTTGTATTGGCAGCAACGCCATCCTCATTGTAACCAGCAGTACCGTTACCTGCCACCGTGCTGATGATACCACTGGCAGACACCTTGCGGATACGGTGGTTACTGGCATCGGCGATGTACAGATTGCCCGAGGCATCTACCGTCACACCAGCCGGGGCATTCAGCGTAGCGGCCGTAGCGGCTGCTCCATCGCCACTAAAGCCAGCCGTACCCGTACCAGCCACCGTAGTGATAATGCCGCTACTCGCCACCTTACGGATACGATGATTCAACGCATCAGCGATGTACAGATTACCCGTTCCATCAACCGTTACACCCACCGGATTATTCAGGCTGGCAGCCGTAGCAGCTGCTCCATCTCCGCCATAACCAGCGGTGCCGGTACCGGCCACCGTAGTAATGATACCGTTGGTCGCTACCTTACGGATGCGATGGTTCTGCGAATCGGCAATATACAGATTGCCACTTCCGTCGAGTGCTATACCGGCAGGATTGGCCAGGGTGGCGGCTGTAGCGGCTCCCCCATCGCCACTAAAACCATAACTACCGGTACCTGCTACCGTGGTAATGATGCCCGAAGGAGCTACTTTGCGAATACGATGGTTCTGCTGATCGGCAATGTACAGATTACCGCTGCCATCCACTACCACACCAGCAGGGTTAGCCAGATTGGCAGCCGTAGCCGCACTGCCATCCCCCTTCAGATCTGAGCCTGCCACGGTCGTGATGATTTGGGCGGAGAGCCTGCCCGGTGCAGTAATCAACAAAACCAGGAAAACGATACATGACACTACGATTGATACACTGCGGGATAGAAGAGGTAATTTCATAAGGAACGGGAGACAAAGATTACCTACATAAAACATGCACCGCGAACAAAACTACTACCTTATAGTCAGCCATGTATCACTAGCTTACCATGTGGGTTTGTGCTTATAGTAAACCTGTTCAAACTTTACCTTATGCGGGAAAGACAAGGTCGCTTTTTTCATTTCAACGCAGGAGAAATCTCCACATCGAGTACCAGCACAGCTTAAGATTTCTCCTGCGTTGAAATGAAAAAAAGGCGATTCATTGTAGCCCAAAATCTGTCAGCTTTGAGGTTGCATTTAGACGGTCCGCCAGGCAAAAATCAGTTCTGTAGCTTCACTCAAGTAGTCTGGTCTGACCTCAAAGCATTTACACTATATAAACGGCACGACCGACTCCAGACTCATGCCCCGCGAGCCTTTCACCAATACGTGCGTATCGGTCATCGGGTTATCCATGACCCAATTGTGGAGCGAAAATTTATCGGGGAAGTAGTATGCTTTGGGTAAATAGTCGAGAGCGTAATGAATATCCTTACCGGCCAAAATTACTAAGTCAAACTTACTGTCGGCAATGAGTTTACCCAGGGCTGCGTGTTCGGCTTCGCTTTCATTGCCCAGCTCGTACATATCGCCCAGAATTACGGCTTTGCGTTTAGCCGGGGTAGCGGCAAACTGGCGAATAGCAGCAGCCATCGAACTGGGATTGGCATTATACGCGTCGAGCAATATCGTATTTGAGCCTTTGCTAATCACCTGAGAGCGGTTATTGGTCGGGTTATAATCAGCAACGGCGTGGCTGGCCTCTAGGGACGATACCCCAAAATAATCGCCGATAGCGAGGGCTGCCAGCATATTTTCGTAATTGTACTGCCCCGGCAAGTGCGTAGTTATTTCGCGGCCATCCGCATCCCGAAAAACAACAACCGGCGATTCCTGAACTAATGCCATTGGTTCGGCGGGGGAATTAACCGCGGCCGATTCCACGGCGGCAGTATCCACTGCGGGGTAAAAAATAACTTCGGCGAAAACGGTTTCGGGACGGGCGCTTTTCAGCCGTTCGCGGTACATGGCCATCAGGGTTTTATCCCGTGAGTTAATGAATACCGTTTTGCCCTGCGCAATCAGGTAATCATACAACTCACCCTTGCCTTTCCGAACACCTTCCATCCCACCGAAACCGTCCAGATGCGCCTTGCCGACGTTGGTAATCAGGCCGTGCGTAGGTTGGGCAATGGAGCAGAGCAGCGCAATTTCCTGCTGGTGGTTAGCCCCCATCTCTACCACAGCCAGTTCGTACTGCTCATTCAAAGCAAGTATAGTGAGCGGCACGCCGATGTGGTTGTTCAGGTTCCCGATGGTGGCGTAGATCCGGTATTTTTTTGATAGCACTGCCGCAATCAGTTCTTTGGTGGTGGTTTTACCGTTGGAACCCGTCAGACCAATGACCGGAATGGTGAGCGTTTGCCGGTGGTGGCGGGCCAGGTCCTGCAAGGTCGTCAACCCATCCTCAACCAGCAGGCAGCGGTCTACATCCCGAGCGGCTACGGCCGGGTCGTCAACCAGGGCGTAACGGGCTCCGGATGCCAGTGCCTGTTCCGCAAATTGGTTACCGTCGAAACTGGGGCCTTTGAGCGCCACAAACAGGCAGTCGGACGTAATTCGGCGGGTGTCGGTCGAAACGCCGGTACATTCCAGAAATTTAGGGTATAGTTGGTCGGTTGACAGCATGCCGATAGACATAAAGAGAGACTATGTTCGTTGTTTCTGTGAACGTTGCGCACGAAGGCCGACGATTCACAACGTCCCAAAATTAGATGAAAAAGCTGTTTACGCTTTGTTTTTTGCTGTCGTCCTGTTTCAGTTACGCCCAGTCGGCGGGGAAAATTGCGTTTCGGTCCGACCAAAGCCCTCCGGTTAGCCTCAACGGTAAAGCGCTGCTGAATCCGTGGGCGGGTGGGCTGAACGCCCCGCAATACTCCACCATTCGCCTGAACGACGACACCCGCGACGACCTGGTGGTATTCGACCGGACAACCAGTAAAATCAGTACGTTTATTGCCATCGACAACCCGACCGGCAGCGGCATTGCCTGGCAATACGCCCCAGAATATGAGTCAGCGTTTCCTTCCTCTCTCTCTAGTTGGTTCCTGCTGGTCGATTACGACGGCGATGGCCGTAAGGACATTTTTACGAGTACTTCCAGCAATGTGTGGGTGTATCACAACGAATCACAGAATGGGCAAGTCGTTTTTAAGCTGGCTGCTAGTCCGCTCAAAACGGATAGTTTCAGTGGCCTCACCATTCCCCTGTACGTCAGTAGTGTCGACGTGCCTGCCATTACAGATTTTGACGATGATGGCGACATCGACATTATCACCTTCGATGCTGACGGCAACATCATTGCCTATCAGCAGAATATGAGCGTGGAGCGAACGGGTAAGAAAGGACTGGAGTACAAACGTACCGGCGACCTGTGCTGGGGCCATTTCCGGAAAGAATTCTGTAACGATTTCACCTTTGGGGTTCAGTGCGATGGCTCCGGGCGGGTAGGTACGACCGTTAGTCCAGGCCGGTTGCGCCCTCAGCACGTTGGCAATACGCTGACCGTAGTGGATACCGACGGCGACGGTAACAAAGACCTGTTGTTTGGGTTCGTAAGTTGCGAAAACATAGCCCGCCTTCGGAATAGCGGCCCCAATAGCGACAAGGCAAATTTTACGGGGTACGATAGTTTGTTTCCGGCTAAGGCCCCGATTCTGTTCCCGGCTTTCCCGGTAACTTTCTGGGAGGACGTGGATGGCGACGGGCAGAAGGATTTACTGGCCTCGCCCAATGTAAGTGCCAATGACGGGTATTTGTACGATTTCCGGGCATCGGGCTGGTTTTATAAAAATAACGGCACCACGCAGAAGCCATCTTTTCAACTCATTCAGAAAGATTTCCTGCAAGGCGATATGCTCGACCTGGGCGAACGGGCGGCCCCGGCCCTGGTCGACCTGGATGGCGATGGCGACCTGGATATGCTGGTTGGTTTTGGTGGTACGGGTTTCGGCTCTTCCTATCAGGCTGGATTATGGCAGTTTACTAACGTCGGAACGACGCAAAATCCGGCTTTCACACTCGTCACCACCGATTACCTGGGCCTAGCCAAATCATTGGTTCAAAGCAACACCGTTCCCTCCTTTGCCGATGTCGATGGCAACGGCAGTATGGATTTGATGCTGACCGGCGTTGGCAAGAGTGACGTTGAGGTGAGGGTATTCATCAATACCTCAGCCAAGGGGGCAGCCGTACAATTTGCGCTGGATAAAGCGATACTGTGGCCTACCCGTTCACTCATCGGGACAAACGATTTAGTGACCGTAGCAGACGTAGACCGGGATGGCAAACCTGATATGCTGGTTAGTAAATATAGTCTGGGTACGATTCAGTACTATCGGAATGCCGGAACCGCCGTTAGCCCTACGTTTCAGTTGCAGAATCAATTCTTTGGCGGCTTCAAAAACGATGATTTTTTGTACGCCAAAGCCCGCTCGCTGGTGGTGGCCGACCTGAACGGCGACCAGAAGAATGAACTGATTGCCGCTGCGGATAATGGTAGCGTTCGGGTGTACCAGTTTCCTGACCCAACCAGTGGTGCCCCCCTTACGCTTATCGACTCGCTGGCGGGCATTGGCCTGCCCGGCAAAGGGTTGATTGCCACCATGGGAGATCTGGACGGAGACCAGTTGCCCGACCTGATGCTGGGTAGCCTGGCCGGGGGACTCAGTTACCTGAAAAACACGTCGCAGAAAGTGGTCATTACGGCGGTGCAGGACGATGAGCCTATCAGCCCTTGGGCGTATCCGAACCCAACAGACCGATTCCTGACGGTACATGCCCCGTACAATGGCCGTGTCGAACTACTCTCTCTGTCGGGTCAGGTTATGTTACCTGCCCAACCCATTGTAACAGATACCGACACCCAACTCGACCTGGGAAGTCTGCCCGAGGGAACCTATCTGCTGCGGCTCCTAGCCGAAAACCACCCGCCACTGGTGCAGAAAATAGTTGTCTGGAAATAGGGTAAAACTCTTTTTCCTAACGATGGTTAGTACGTAAGAATGGTACCCAGCGAGGGTATAGGTACCCATTTTGGACAAAGCACGTACGACTATGGAAAACACGAATCAGCAAAGTCCCGACCAGGGTTCGGGCACGTCAACGAAAGGATTATCACCCCAGCATAACGACATGCCCGCCAATGAAGGCGACGACGCCGTAGTGTACGCAGGGCTGGGTGTCAATAATGAACCCGATATCAGGAACCAGGGCGACGAGGAAGGTACGGACACGCTGCTGTTTACGGATACCGCTACCGCCCGTCATGCTACGGACGGCGTATCAAACGATGCCGAACCCGATGAATTTCCGGTTGGGGTACTCGACGGAACCATGTCAGATGACGAGATCGATGAGCAGATTACTGAACTGGCCGAGGAAGAAGAGGAAGGCAATGAGCCTTATTAATTTATTACGATGGTGCCAGTAACCCGCTTACAGACCTTTGAGCAGGTTGTCTGTAAGCGGGTTGTCTTTAACGTATTCTGATCTACCCGTTTAATACCGAATTCTTGACCAGCCGAATGGGTTCCGGTGAGCGGTCATACTTTCCGCAATCTGTTCTTTGAGAAGTGTGTTGTAGCCCGCATCGTTCATTTTCTTACCTTTCTGTTTGGGTAGCTTCAAATCATCCGGCGTTATTTTTTTAAATGCTACGTTCGTCGCTTCAATAACTACGTCCCCATCATTGACATCCAGTTCCAGAATAAGCCCTGGCAAGCTATTCAGCATTTCGGGACCGGCGGGTATGGGAATGTCCTGGGCAAACCAGGCAACAATCTTTTGCTTCTTTATAGGATCTTCCGTTTCGGCTTTCATGCATATGTAGCCCGCTACCTCTTTAATTTGGTCACCAATTTTCCAGATGGGTGCGTGCAATGAATCCTCCACGATGTACGTTTTGCCCAGCATCTCGATGATGTCATTTTTTTTATCTTTCTCGAAATTTCGGTACACGAAAAAATCAGATTTCCGCCATGAGTATCCCCCTTCTTCGGGTTCATCGCTCAGATAGGTGTACAAACTTTCGTTGGGTGTAAACGTTAGTTTCATTTTAATACCCTTGTTATCTTCCTCCCAGTTCTTCCAGGTTTGAGCTTCCCGATCTTTCTGTTCCTGGCTCAGGAATGTTAGCCGGTTGGTAATTTTTATCCAGTGTTCTTTACGCACGTAGGTAGCAACCCCTTCGGTATTTTGAGCGTTGGCGACTATGGATAGCAATAGGCCAAATAGAATGACTAATTTTTTCATGGAGTCTGTTTTGTTCGTGTGTTTTTCCCGGGCAGTTTCTTTTACCCAACATGCATTACTAATAACTTTCCCGACGCATACTGGCTTTCACACCACGCATATTGTAGGTGAACCCTACTGTAAAATACCGCGCCAGCGTTTGAATCGTTTCCGACTGCGTGTAGTTGGCCCCTTGGTTAAGTGAAACAGCCACATTTCGATTCAACATATCCACCGCCGTCAACCGAATTTCTGCTCGCTTGGCTTTACCTAGAATATGATAGACTGATGCATTCCAGAGCGGAATACGCTGGTCGAAATTCAGCAGCGCATTTTTGCTGACTCTGTAATTCATGCTTGTATTGATATATAAATCGTGCGGGAGTTTCAGAGTCAGTTCACCACCGTAATTGTTGTTGGTAAAGTTCTGATTCCGGTCTGGATTGATTGAAAACTGAGTGTAATTGAAACCCAGATTGGCATTTCCATAAAAGGTTAGCCACTCAACGGGCGTCAGGCTCAATCGGGCTCCAGTGTAGTAGCTCTGCGAGCGGGTGGCATTAAGTACGCCGTTGATTCGAGTTGGGTTATCCCCAATGTTAAAGTTTCCATTCAAATCCAGTGTGGCCTTCGTCTTTTTCAGCGGAAATCCGAACCCAATGTACGACCCATAATTACTACCGCCCGACAGGTTTTCCGGCCTGATAACCGTAACCAGCGTTTGTGCATCGGTATTCTGACTATACACAATCTGATTTACGTACTTAGCCGCGTTTAATCCCACATACAGGTTCATGAAACTACCAGGATTGAAGTACTGAAAACCGGCATTCACATTGTGCGACAGTTGGGGCAGCAAATCGGGGTTGCCAACGTTGACATAGAGCGGGTTCGTATTGTTTATGATGGGCTGCAAATCGCGCGAAGTAGGAATCTGAACGTTTACGCTATACCCCCCGTAGAGATACCGGTTCTTTTTCAGATCGTAGTTAATGTTCACGTTCGGAATCAGCGTACTAAAAACCCGGTTAATCTGCCCGGGCTGGTAGGACTGATACTCCCCATTCAGGGTAAAACGCTGACTGGCCAGTCCCGCCGATACGTTCAACCCTTTGTAGGAATACCGAACACTGCTTCCCAACCGGTTATAGATGTAGTTATTCTTGTAGTACAGACTCAGCGTATCATTTCGGACGTACCGACTGTCACCCCGGTTAAATACATCGCGGTTTACTTCGTCATTACGCAAACTAAAATTGAAGAATGTTTCCCAGAAGAATCGTTTGGCAAAGGGTTCTACGTATTGCAAACTGGCTTTGTATTCGCTCCGAACAATGTCATTTTTCTGGTCCTGATGGATATCCGGCGACTTATCGGCCTGCGTTATGGGACCGGAATAGGTATTGTACGAATCCAGGTTCAGGGTAGCATTGTTTGTATTGACTTCATACGTGCCACTCACAGCAAAGCTCCGCCCTTTTTTGTGCATTTTTATCCGGTATATCAACGAGTTAGAGGAAGCAAACTGCCGCTGGTCGCTGGCATTGGTACTCCTATTATTCGTAATGGCTCCGTTACTACGGGTTAAATTCTGGTTTCGAAGCAGAAACGCGTTACCAATACCATACCGACTATTGTTGATAAATACCAGCGTACGCATCGTATCGAGTTGTTGCTCGTAACGCAGACTTACCCGGTGGTTGCCATTGAAATTAGTCTGATTACTGGCTTCATCTTTCGTGTACTGGCTTTGTGGTAGCGTGAAGTCGCTCAACCGACGGGCATCGAGTTGCAATCGGGTCTGATTATAATAATAGCTGCCACTCCATTTCTTCTCTTTTGTATCGAAGTTGTAGTTGGCTCCCCCGGCCGCATTTTTAGAAAAACCGACACCCTGCCGCCCACTCACCGGAATACCCAGTCCTTCGTCGCCACTATCCGAGAAATAGAAGTAGTTATTGCTAAAGCCAAAGTCGGCATTGTTATTAGCGTTGTAGGCATTACTCCCACGGAAATCCTGGTAATCATCGCGCGATAGGCCCTGTTGATTGGTGTTGTTGCCTAAGCCAACCAGGGAGAACTGATGCTTTGCGTTAAACTTATTGTAACTGGCCTTAACCTCTGCCCGGGGTGATACCTTGTTAGAAGCGGGTCCGGCGGCCGCCGTTATTTTGCCAAATCCCCCTTTTTTAAACTCCTCCTTCAATTCCAGGTTAACGGTCTTTTCCTTTTTACCGTCGTCAATACCGGTCAGTTTAGCCTGTTCACTTTTATCATTAAAGACCTGCACTTTGGTGATGGCTTCGGCCTGAAGATTTTTGGTAGCCTGCTTTGGGTCGTTGCCGAAGAAGTTCTTGCCATCCACCGTCACCCGTTTCACGTCCTGCCCCTGGGCTTTGATGTTGCCGTCCTGGTCGACCTGTACGCCCGGTAGTTTTCGCAACAAATCCTCAACGGTGGAACCGGGCGGCACTTTAAACGAACTGGCGTTGTACTCGATGGTGTCGCCCCGGATGGTGAGCGGTGCCTTTGCCGTTCTGACCACTACCTCAAACAATTCGCGGGTGATGGGTTTCATTTTCAGATCGCCCAGATCCATGACCGCATCCGTGGCCGGTTTGATAACCTCGTTGTAGGGAATGAACCCGACAAATGAGATTTTCAGAACGTAATTACCGGACTTGACATTTTTGAAAGCAAACGACCCGTTGCTGCTGGCTCTGGTGAAATTGACCAGGGAAGAATCTTTGGCACTCAGCAACATCACCGTCGATTCGGCCAGTGGAGCCGCCAGCGTGTCGACAGCGCGCCCCTGCAACGTAAAGCGAGCCGGACTCACCGGATTTTGGGCGTACAATACGCTGGTGATCAGGCAGAACACGGCCGGTAAGCAGATGTTTTTCATGAAATAACAAAGGGGAAGTTGAAATGGTTGAGGAAACAAATCTAAGGGAACACTTTAAACTATTTACATAGTTAACAAAATTTAACTAAAATTATAGTAGAATAATTTCTGCGGTTGTATACCGGTTTTTTTCAATGAGTCACAAATGAGTCAGAGGGTTGCAAGCCGTAAATCAAATGATGAAAAAAAATGCTTATTCCACACGTTCCACAAACAAGTTTATTTCCTATTGCCGTGGGTGGTTTAACTTCATTACAACAAACCGGAGAGCGAGCAGCGAACACAGACGAACCAGGGTGAATAGGTCCTCTGGACCGGTACACCAGGAATGACAGAAAATAAATCCCAAACAGATACTTCACCAGTATACGTCAGCCACTTAGATGGCAGCAAAAAAATCCCCGTTTCCGAACTGACACAGAGTCAATTCAGAAAGGGGGATTGTCAATTCAGCGTATGACGCCGGTAGTGGTTATCGTATCAACCGGACGTCAACGGCAATATCTTTTCCTTCCGCACTCTGGCTCACCGTAAATTCAACCTCGTCTTCTAACTGCAATTCGTTAAAATCCGTGTCGACCAGGCTGGTATAATGGAAAAACAAATTGTTGGGCGGGAAATTTACGAAGCCGTACCCCGTCTTTAAACTTCGGATGGTGCTTACTTTACGCCCATCCGGGTCATCGTCAATTAGTAGCGTATCGGCCAGGTTATAATTAGGTTCATCGGCTGGCGCGTAGGCAGACTCGTACGCATCGTTGGCCATCAACTCACCTCCATTACTGAAACCCGTTCCATTGCTATACGAACTCCCGTTAGCGGGCACGGCGGTAAACGTTGGACGGGTTTGCGGTTTCACGAATAAATTCTGAATGACAAGGTCGTTCCGGCGGCTCCGGTCATCAATCAGGGCGTGCATGCCAACGGGGTAGGATACTTCTTCCAGCAAATCCTGCGAGGTGCGCGTTACCTGCTTCTCCCCCTGTTCGTTCAGGAACTCAAAATCCCAGCTCAGCACCATAATACGCGAACCCAGGGTGTTCAGTTTACGGATGAGGGGCACGTAATCACCATCGGACGTGATAAGGACTACGACATCGAATTTCTTGTACTGAGCCAGTTCAAACGCTTCGAGTGCCAGCCATACATCAATCCCTTTCTCCTGCCGGTAACCCTGATACGTTTTTACGGGCAGGTAATGCGTAACAACTCCTTCCGACATGAGGATATCATCGAAAAGGCGGTCGTAAAAAAGTTGATTGCCGCGCTGATTAGCTTCGTGCGCATTAAGCCGCCCCCGAAAGTAGTGGGCATCGACAATCTGACAAAGGCGCTCATTGACTCCCTCCTCCTCGGCAACCTGACGACGGATGAAGGCGTGTAATCCTGAAATACTGATTCGGCTGCGACGCTCGTGAGAATAATTATAGTAATTACTTACATGCAAAAAATAGTTACCGTCATAAAAAACCCCAATACGGGTCAGTGTTGATGCTGAAGGCATATTTTACCTAAAATTTTATAGTTGTATAAATATGAGAGAATACAGGAGAAAAAATCCTCTTTAAGGTTGGGTGATAATAGATCGTGTGCACGGGTATAGCAACAAAGAATCAGTATAGGATAACCTGTTTAATTCGTATGCATCGAAGATGAAAGGAGCAATTCGGAATGGGGTAGTGACTGCTTATTTATGTACTCTTTAACCATTATACAACGAAAAAAGAACTGCTAAACTTACTTATAAATATATAGGATAGACGAATCAGTACTACTGGCAGTGGAAATAGTACCAAATGCCAGTTCGCAAATTTAGTACTTTTTTATAAGCATCGCATCAGACCTGTATCTTTGCGGCTTATTAAAGCCACTATGCAAAAAATTCTGTTTATCGACCGCGATGGTACGCTCATTCTGGAACCCCAGCCCGACCAGCAGGTTGATTCATTAGCCAAGCTCGACTATATCCCAAAAGCGATTTCGGCCATGCGCCGGATTGCCGAAGAAACCGATTACGACCTGGTGATGGTGACCAATCAGGATGGACTGGGAACAGATTCATTTCCAGAAGACACCTTCTGGCCTGCTCATAACAAGATGCTGGCTACGTTTGCCGGTGAAAATATCCATTTTTCAGCGGTCCACATCGACCGCCATTTCCCCCGCGACAACGCCCCTACCCGCAAACCAGGGACCGGGCTGCTTACCCGCTATTTTTCAGACAACTACGACCTGGCAAACAGCTACGTAATCGGTGACCGACTAACCGATGTGCAGCTGGCCATTAACTTGGGAGCCAAAGCGGTTCTTTTTCTCCCCCCAGGCGGGCTGGATACGGTACAAACAGCCGACATCGGCAGTCTGACCGAAGAGATGCAGCAGGCTATTGCACTCAGAACCGACGACTGGGATGAAATTTATGCGTTTCTGCGCCTGCCTGCCCGCATAGCCACCGTTGAGCGCAATACGAAGGAGACAAAAATTCAGGTTACCCTCAATCTGGACGGAACCGGTAAGGCCGACATTCATACGGGTGTCGGTTTTTTCGACCACATGCTGGACCAGGTAGCCAAACATTCGGGTGCCGACCTGACTATTCACGTAGACGGCGACCTGCACATCGACGAACACCACACCATTGAAGATACCGCCCTGGCCCTTGGCGAAGCGTACCGACGCGCCCTCGGCGATAAACGGGGCATTAGCCGCTACGGCTTTTTGTTACCGATGGACGAAGCACTGGCGCAGGTGGGTATCGACTTTTCGGGACGCCCCTGGCTGGTGTGGAGTGCGGAGTTTCGACGGGAGAAAATTGGCGATATGCCCACCGAAATGTTCTTCCATTTCTTTAAGTCCTTTTCCGATACCGCCCTCTGTAACCTGAATATTAAGGTAGAGGGTGATAACGAACACCACAAAATAGAAGCCATATTCAAGGCTTTCGCCAAAGCCATCAAAATGGCCGTTCGGCGGGATATTAACGAGCTGGATAACCTGCCCAGCACCAAAGGGGTTTTATAAAAAAACCTGTAAGGTCTTGAGACCTTACAGGTTTAAACCCTTACTTTTGTACCTGAATTCAACTTATACTTCGACATGGATTTATCAACCCCTTTGACACTTCTGTTCTACGCCGTTCTGCTTGCTGCTTCGTTTATGACGGGCCGGTGGCTGGAGCGCAACGACCGGAAATACTAGCCTTTAGTGAAGAGTTAGTAGTGAAGAATAAAACACTCTATTTGCAGTATTTTTCATTTTTCACTATCAACTCTTTATCACTATGCTCAGCGCCCTAACCCGTTGGCTGTTTAACCGTTTCGGATGGCGAATTTCCGGCCCCGTTCCCACCGTACCCAAAGCCATTTGGGTAGTAGCTCCCCATAGTACCAACTGGGATTTCCTGATCGGGCTGGGTATCCGCCCAACCATTCATATCTGGATTGAGTACCTGGCCAAAAGCTCCCTGTTTACCTGGTACTCAGGCTGGCTTTTTCGGGCGTTGGGTGGCAAGCCCGTCTACCGCGATAAATCCAATAATCTGGTGGATGCGATGGCCGCCGTGTTTCAGCAACACGATACACTGCACGTTTGCATAGCTCCTGAAGGCACCCGCAGTAATGTATCATCCCTGAAAACAGGCTTCTACTACATTGCGCTCAAAGCGAATGTTCCTCTTATTCTTGTTGGTTTCGATTGGCCCCGCAAGCTGGTTTTGCTAAGCGAGCCACTCTATGTTACCGGTAACTACGCAGCCGACATGCTCCCGTTTTATCAGTTTTTCTCGCAGGTTCAGGGCGTAAAAAAAGACTGGCTCAAGCGGTGGGAAGAAACCGGCCTTATTGACCAGCCAACCGGCCGTGTTTAACTCAGCCGGTCTTTGAAACTCTCGTAACCGTACGATTTCACTAACTGGAATTCCCCGTTTTCTTTCCAGATTCCGATGGATGGCAGGTTCACGCCGTTGAAGGTGGTAGTTTTCACCATCGTGTAGTGAATCATATCATCGAACACGATTTTATCCCCGATGTCAAGTGGCTTATCAAACGAATAATCCCCCATGAAATCACCGGCGAGGCAGGTCATACCCCCCAACCGGTAGGTGGGTTTGCCAGCAACCGGTTCATGGTATGAATCAATAATCCGGGGCTTGTACGGCATTTCCAGAGTGTCGGGCATGTGGGCGGCAAAAGACGTATCCAGAATAGCCACGTCGATGCCCTGACTATCAATCACATCGAGAACGGACGAAACCAGCACTCCTGTTTGCCAGGCGATGGCCGAACCGGGTTCCATAATAATATCCACGTTGTATTTCTGTCGAAACGTCATCAGCAAACCAATCAGGTGATTGGTGTCGTAGCCCTCGCGGGTCATCAGGTGACCACCCCCGAAATTGACCCATTTCGCCTGGTGGAGCAAATCACCAAACCGACTTTCTAGTGCGTCGAGGGTGCGTTCCAGCGTGAAGGAATCATTTTCGCAGAGCGTATGAAAGTGGATCCCTTCCAGCCCGTCGGGGAGTTGGTCGGGTAGCTGGTCGCGGGTGGCTCCCAGCCGGGAACCCGGAATGCAGGGATTATACATCTCCGTGGCCACTTCAGAATACTGCGGATTGACCCGTATGCCGCACGAAACCTTCCCCACGGCACGGCTACCGAACCGCTCCCACTGACTCCAGGAATTGAATGTCAGGTGACTGCTACGGCCAACGACTTCGTCAAAACTATCATCCTGATAGGCGGGAATGTAGGCGTGCGCTTTCACGCCCATGTACTCGTTCACGAGTTTGATTTCGTTGAGTGAACTGGCTGTTGCCCCGCTCAGGTATTCGCGTACCAGCGGAAACGCACTGTACATCGAGAAACCTTTTAATGCGAGAATAATGGTAACTCCGGCCGCCTGCTGAACCGAATCAATCAGGGCAAGGTTTCGGCGGAGTTTGGCTTCTTCCAGCACGAAGCAGGGCGAAGGAATGGGTCCCGCTCCGGCGTACCGGTCGGTACCATGTATATGGTCTGATAACGTCGTGTTCATGCCGCAAAGGTACGGCATCAATTACTTTGTTGTTCTTGGATAGTAGGTATAGTCGATACCAAAGAAAATGGGCAAGTTGTGTTTGACCCGCAGGATAACGTCCCCAGAAATGCCCGACTGACTACCAGGTTTCCAGCGGATCATAGCCTTGATAACGCGTACAGCTTCTTCATCGCAACCATAGCCAAGTTCCCTCAGCACCCTTACGTCGGCAATGTGGCCGTCTTTCTCCACGATGAATGACACAAACACCCTGCCTTTTATACCCACCTTCTGCGCTTCGGCTGGATACCGGACGTTTCCCTGCAAGTAATTTTTTAACGCACCCAATCCACCCGGAAATTCTGGCGGATGCTCTACAATCGTATAGACGGTTGTATCGGATAGACTGAGTTTTTGGGTAAATCCGTTACTGTTCAGCAACAACAGACAGATGATAAACGTAACAATTTGGCGTACTATCAGCTGACAACAGTAGCGGCAAAAGGACATGGCATATGATGTATGGTATGACTATGAGATGTAGAAAGACTCTATTTTCCACAGACCATCACTCCAGCGAGAACGAAATGGGCAGGTTGAATTTTACCCGTACCGCCCGACCCGACTGCCTGCCGGGTTGCCAGCGGGGCATGCTGTTGATTACCCTCCGTGCTTCTTCATCACAGCCAAATCCTATTCCTTTCAGCACCTGTATATCGGTCAGGCTCCCGTCTATATTGACCACAAAGCTAACATACACCCGTCCCGAAACATTGGCCGAAGTAGCCTGACGGGGGTAGTTCAGGTTTTTGCTCAGAAAGTTTCGCAGGCCATCCATGCCGCCGGGAAAGGCTGGTTGTTGCTCAACCACAACAAATGGCTCGTCCGTTTTGGGCACTACCTCAAGGGCTTTTTCCCCTACGGTTGGCGGGGACGCTTCGGGTGGAGCGATAATGGCCATATCGCCGGTACCCTCGGCGGTTTCGGCACCGGAAGTAGCATCCCTGAGTTGGTCTGTTGTGGCGGGTAGAACATCTTCTACCACATCGGCTTCGGGCATAACTATGGGGGGCAGGTTCCGAACGGTAGCAACTGCGGGAGCAGGCTCGGCCGGGGGAATGGAAATGGGTTGTTCGGCAGGCGGTTCGGCTACGTGCTGAAGTGTTACCTCCGTCATGGACTGGCTATTCGGGTTTAGTGACTGCGGCCAGAACCGATTGTACAGAATAGGCGTAGCGAGTCCGAGCAAAAACAAACCGATACCCAGCCAAAGAGCGAGGCTAAGCGTCGGTTTATACTGCTGGCGTAAGGCGAAAGCACCATAAGCCCGGTGGCGGGACTGAAAAATAATGTCGTCGTACGTGAGAGCGACTGTTTCGGGTGTATTGCTGGAGAACATAGCGTTGTTGATTTATACCGGATGGATGCCCGTTAGCGCTACTTTCCACAATCCGCCTTAAAAACTGTCGTACTTCTGCACGAGTTGAATGGCATCGTTTTCCGTTTTGCCGCTCAGCTTGTTTTGTTTTACAAATGCCTTCAGTTCATCGGTGTGGGCACCCAAGGCTTCGATAATTGACTTGTCAGACAGTTTTACTTTCTCCAGCGTCTGGTCCGGCTTGAGAATATAATAGGAAACGGCGTTTCTGAATTCGTCATAGCGCGTTCCATTTGAGTACGGGTTCTTGTAGTCGGCCGGTTTAAACGTTTTTAAAATCCGCTTCAACAGCGCTGATTTGTTTTGATACAACACCAGGAAATAACCTCCTTTCAGCACTTCGTCATCGGTTTTGGCCGTTGGAATATGACGAAACGTGTACACCTGCCCATCGCTGTTTTTGAACTGAAATGATTTTACCTGATTGGTATTCACAATAATGGAGTCATTACCCGCCTGGGGCCGGAGTAAAATCAGGTATTGACGATAGGCATCGAATTTTATCGGTACGTTGGTATAATGCTGTCCGGCTACCATTTCAATCTGCCCTTTGTTCCATTCCGGCAGGAAATAAGGCGTTCCCCGAAGTCCCTCATACCGATGGTCGATGGTGTTGATCATCGTATTAACCCCCTCTCCCACCACCTGATTCATCGACTGGTACGTTTCGTAGCCATTGCGCCGGTCATTGGGGTTAAAGGGCCGGGCTGGTTTTGCTTTGGTCGTATCGGTATTTTGGGCAGACGTGCTCAAAAAAATGAGTATGGCAGGGATGGTCAGGAACAGGAATTTCATGCGCTGTGGGATTGATAGAAAACAACGGAAACGTGGCGGTTCCCGGTTATGTTTATAACGAAAAATCCTGCCTTGTGGTAAAGCAGGATTCCCATTTTGGCTAATTTTTATCAGGCCGGGTACTCGTGCGGCAAGGTTGCATTCACCTGCTCATTCACGGGAAGCCCCTGTTTGTTCATTTGCTCGATAAACGGGTCGGGGTCGAGTTCTTCGCAGTTCCAGACCCCAGGTTTCATCCACACGCCGGTCAGCATCAACATGGCTCCAATCATGGCCGGAACGCCCGTTGTGTAGCTAACGGCCTGCCCGCGTACTTCGCGGTAGGTTTTGGCGTGGTCGCAGTTGTTCCAGATAAAGTACGTGCGCTCCTCATCGTCTTTCACCCCTTTTATCTGGCAGCCGATGCTGGTTTGCCCGGTATAATTCTCGCCGAGGGAATCGGGAGCGGGCAGCACTGCTTTCAGAAACTCAAGCGGCACAATATCCATCCCATTAAATTTAACCGGGTCGATGCGGGTCATACCCACGTTTTGCAGCACCTCCAGGTGCGTCAGATACGCCTGCCCGAAGGTCATCCAGAAACGTGCCCGCTTCAGGGTCGGAAAGTTCTTTACCAATGATTCCAGTTCTTCGTGGTACAGTACGTACGACTCCCGTTCGCCAATGCCGGGGTATTCGATGGGTTTGTGAATGCTCATGGCCGGGATTTCGATCCATTCGCCATTTTCCCAGTAGCGGCCCGGCTGGGTGATTTCCCGGATATTGATTTCGGGATTGAAATTCGTAGCGAATGCTTTGCCATGATCCCCGGCATTGCAATCCACAATATCCAGGTAATCCATCCGGTCGAAGTGGTGTTTGGCGGCATAGGCCGTAAATACCTGCGTAGCACCGGGGTCGAAACCACATCCCAGCAGGGCCATCAGGCCCGCCTTTTCAAAGCGTTCTTTGTAAGCCCACTGCCAGCTATACTCAAATTTAGCAACGTCTTTCGGTTCATAATTGGCGGTATCCATGTAGTGAACACCCGCTTCCAGACAGGCATCCATAATGGGCAGGTCCTGATACGGCAATGCTACATTGATTACCAGTACAGGATTGAATGAGTTGATCAGAGCTACCATGTCGGGAACCTGATCGGCATCAACCTGATCAGTTTGAATGGTTACCCCGTGCATTTCCCTGATTTCGGCCGCAATCCGGTCGCATTTTGCTTTGGTACGGCTGGCCAGCATAATGGACGTGAAAACGTCGCTATTCATAGCGCATTTATGCGCCACAACGCTGCCTACACCACCGGCTCCAATAATGAGCACCTTTGCCATCTGTCTGAGTTTAGTTGATTGAGTATTTTTTTACCGATGGCAAAGATAGGTAAAGTCGGGTACCAGCTATGGCATATAGTTGATTTCTGATGGGGTATGGCGAAGACGAGGAAGTGCAGTTCCTCAACAAATACTTAGTATATTTGTTAAGTAGACAAGACTCCTTCCAAACGATACTCAGCATGAAATTCATCTCTTCCTCCGACTCGACCGCTACCTTTGAACTAGCTATTCTGGGATACAGTACCACCACTAAAACCTGGCGGGACCGCAACCGGCTACAGTGCCGGTTTTCAACGCTTTGGGGACACAAGGCAGACACGCATTCGGCTCCCCTGCAAACCTGGGAGATCCGGCGTTTGTTGAGCGGGTTACAGCTACTCTGGACGAAAGCGACCAAGCATCTGACCCTTAGCTTTCCGGCGCCGGGACTGAGCCTGGATGCGAAAGTGTTGTCCAATGATGCATTTCGCCTGCAAATCCAGCTGGATTATGACCTTACACCCTCGTGGCACAAATACCCCGATTTCCCGATGGAAATGGCTATTTTTTTGAGCCGGGATCAACTACAGGAGGCCATTCAGGAATTAGCCGGCCAGGTTGACGCCTACCCAGAGCGATAAGCACTAATTCTGCCGCCGGTGCTTAGTCTTACTGCCTTGTTATTAACCAACAACAGGATCCGTTACGACAAAATCAGGCCGTTTACAGCACCCGCAGGCTTTTTTCGTCATTTTCACGGGAATTATGCTGGTTTCGTATATGGCCAGTGTTTACTTCTTAGTCTACTTTTCCCTTTTACTAAGTATTGTTACAAACTTCAGGAGAATGGTTGACAACACAGTGCCTAATACCCATATTTGTAACTATTGCCTACAGACTGGTGAATCCCCATCGTTCCCCATTATGAATAAACCTGATACGAATTAAAACTATACAATTCTATGAAAGTCGTTAAGCGAAGAAATCGCCAAATGACCATGGAACGCATTTTGCGCGCTATGGGCGATGTAATGGCCGAACGGGGTACCGACAAAGCAGGAATAAACGCCGTTGCCGACCGCGCGGGCGTTAACAAGGTACTTATTTACCGGTATTTCGGTGGCTGGAATGGTTTGCTGGAAGCGTACGTACAACGGGGATTTTTCCTGTCGATGTTCAATGAGAAGTTTCTGGATTCGGTACCCAATAACCTGGCTCCCGAAGCGCGTAGCAAGGCCTGGTCGGAATATACGATTCAATTCATGCGCGAGTTCCGAAGCCGTAAGTCATCACAGGAATTGATCCGCTGGGAAATGTCGAACGGAGGCACTGAGCTGGCCCGCCGACTGGCCGATTTTCGCGATCAGTCGTACAGTAACATGGTGAGCAAGCTGGCTCCTTATTCCGATTTCGACCCTACGGCTATTACCAGCCTAATGGTGGCGGCTGTTACGCATATTGTGCTCACCAGCGACCAGCGCGATCACATCGGCGACATTGACCTGCGTTCCGATGCGGGCTGGGAGCGCCTGGAGAAGGCCATTCGTCGGATTTATTCCAGCCTGAGCATCGCCCTCGAACGTGAAAACACCAAGCAGGTAGAATAAAATAGTTCGAGGTTTGATGTTTGTGGTTCAGGTGCCTTACTGGCAAAGTCCTGGGCCAACATCAACCAGCAAACATCAAACCTCTGGTATAGCGCTTAAATCCTACCTGTTCATTATCGACTCAATCTCGTCGGCTTCGACCGGAATGTTTTTCATCAGGTCAATATTGCCTGATTCCGTCAGGAGTACGTTGTTTTCCAGCCGAATGCCTAATTTTTCTTCGCGTATATAAATACCCGGCTCCACCGTAAACACCATTCCCGGTTCCATTTTCCGGTACTTGTTGCCCACATCGTGTACATCGAGGCCCAGAAAGTGTGAGGTGCCGTGCATGAAGTATTTCTTGTACAAAGGAGCATCGGGGTCCTGTTTGGCTACTTCTGCCTTATCCAGCAGGCCCAGCCCAATCAGTTCGGACTCCATCACCCTGCCCACTTCCCGGTGGTACTCGTCCCACAGGTTGCCGGGCCGCAGCATCTGGGTTGCTTCGTTCATTACCCGCAACACGGCATCATATACCGCCCGCTGCCGCGGAGAGAATCGACCGTTTACAGGCACTGAACGGGTCATATCGGCATTGTAGTTAGCATACTCTGCACCAATATCGAGCAGAATAACGTCCCCATCGTTGCACTGAGCACTGTTATCGATGTAATGCAGCACACAGGCATTGGCCCCGGAGGCAATAATCGGGCTGTAGGCCGCCCCTCGTGAACGATTTTTGAGGAACTCATGCATCATCTCAGCCTCAATCTCATACTCCCACACGCCCGGTTTAATGAATGTCAACAATCGGCGAAACATCGTTTCCGTCGTGTCGATGGCTTTTTGAATAAGGGGCAATTCCTGTGGCTGTTTGATGGCCCGCAACTGATGCATGAGTGGAGCCAGCCGTTCCAACTGGTGGAGTGGGTATTTCTGCCGGAATTCATCTACATACCGGGCATCCTGAGTTTGCACCGCCACGCCCGCCCGGGTGTGTTCGTTCGTGTTCAGGTACACGAAGTCGGCCTCATAGACCAGCTGGATAAAAATGGTCTCGAACTGATTCATCCAGAAAATCTGCTTCTGCGGTATACCGGTCACCTGCTCCGCTTCGGCCTTGGTTAATTTGTGGCCCTCCCATATTTCGATGAGTTCGCTGGTTTCACGCAGGAACAGCAGTTCCCGGAACTTCGGGTCGGGGTGTTCCGGAAAGAGTACCAGTCGGGTTTCTTCCTGATCGACACCACTGAGGTAAAAAAGGTCGTTGTTTTGCCGAAAGGTCATCGTACCGTCGGCATTGGTCGGCATAATATCATTGGCATTGAGTACTACCAGTGATTTTGGTTTCAGCAGTTGAGTAAGACGCTGACGATTGGTTATGAGAAGCTGATTATCAATGGGCAAATAGCGCATGCGTCCGACGGTTGAGGCTGATTTTCTGTTTATTCTTTATTTTTGCAAATAAACTCAAAAGCCGTAACAGTATCTACGGGTTTTCATGTTTAGTCTATCAGCAGCTTTCTGCCGAAAGGCCCTGCTCTTTTTCTGCCTAAACCTATTCTGATGCGCCAATTAATCGTATTCTTCTGCCTTTTTATTTCGTTTGCGGAGGCCCAGCCTGGTGCAGCCCAGGCTGGTGTCCCTAAGTATTGGGTATTGCTTCGTGGTAAGGAACAGACATCGACTCCGGCCCTGTCGAAGCAATCCCTGCTTCAGCGACAGCAGCAGCAGTTACCGGTTGACGAAACGGACCTGCCGGTGTCAGCGACCTATCTGGCTCAGTTAAAACAGGCGGGTGTTCAACCCGTTTGCCAGTCACGCTGGCTGAACGCGGTATCGGTTCGGCTAACTAGCGAGCAATACGTGCGGGTTTCGGCTATGCCTTTCGTCTCTCAGATTTTGGCCATCGACCCCGCTATTGTCGTAACTTCCCTCGGCGTACCGGCCAACCCGCAGATGGCTCCGGTACTTACCCAGATCCAGGCCCCCGACTTTGTGCAGGCTGGTCTGACGGGTCGGTTCGTTAACATTGGTATTATCGATGCCGGTTTTTTCGGAGCCGACTCGGCCAGTGCGCTCAAACACGTATTTGCCCGCGACGGGGTAAAGCGGGTGCGTGATTACGTCAACGAAAAGAAAACGCACGACAACCTTTTCCGCACCCTCGAAACCATGTCCGATTTCCACGGAACGGAAGTAATGGCCGCCATTGCGGGGAACGACCCAACGGAAAATATCCAGTTTGGCATGGCTACCGATGCTACGTTCTACCTGGCCCGCACCGACCAGGGAAACCGCGAATACCGGGGCGAAGAAGATTACTGGGTATCGGCTATGGAGTGGATGGACAGCCTGGGTGTGCGGCTCATAAACACCTCGCTGGGCTACGCCAAGGGCATGAGCAACCCGAAGGAAAATTACGAACCCAGCCAGATGAACGGCCATACGAGTCTGATTAGTAAGGCGGCTCAGATTGCCGCCGACAAAAAAGGCATTCTCATTATCGTGTCGGCCGGGAACGAGGGCGAAGACCGGTCGTGGCGCATCATCAGCACCCCCGCCGATGCGCAGGGGGTACTCGCCATCGGTGCCACCAACGGGCGACTCTGGAACCGCATTGGCTACAGCAGCATCGGGCCGGAAGAACTGCCGTATCTAAAACCGAATGTATCGTGCTTTTCGTTGTACGGCACCTCGCTGTCGGCACCGGTCATTACGGGATTTGCCGCCTGTATTATGCAGGCCAACCCCAAACTGACGAATAAACAGGTGATGGACATCATCGAAAAATCGTCGCACCTGTACCCCTACGGCAATAACTATATTGGCTATGGTGTGCCACAGGCATCACGGGCACTGGCATTACTCAAAAACCAGGATTCAACACCAACGGCCCGGTCGGTGAAGGCTACCGGCAAAACGCTGACGTTGCCCGTTGGGACACCGGAATCCATCGTATCGGTCTTTCACAAGAAAGATGCTACGCACGTGCTGAATCAGGAAGCAGGCAAGGTGAACAACGGCAAAATCACCCTGCGCCGGTCGACTGGCGAAAAACAGACGACGGTCGATTTAAAGAAAGAGGTGATCGAGGTGATCTGGGAGTGAGATGAAAAGTTGATGTGCATTAACGTCTTTAAAAATGTCATCTAACAAGCATCACGAATTCACAAAACTGGCTATGAATCAGTTGGCTGATTCGCTGTCTGATTTCACGATCCAGCAGGCGAATAAGTTCGTCAATGTACGAGGTGAATTCCCGCTGATTATTAAGCTTGATTATGTTGGTAAGTGGCGACTTAAAGGGGAAACACGCCTATACGTAGTGGCGGGTGTCGAGATCGCGGCTGACTACAGGTATTTCAATCCAGCCCGTACCTGGGTCAACGCTAAACAAAAGTTCTACATTACAAATTTTATGTGCGACCGGGCTTGCCTCCTCCCCAACGCTACACAATGGTATATATTGGAGAAAGGGGCTGATGGGCAGATTGATGTTGAAATGCTAAAGTATGAGTTGAGGCATTTTTTTCTACCCTATCTGAATCAGCTCACAAGCTTGGAAGGAATGATTGGTATACTCAGACGTAGCAAACTAGGTCCGAATGAACTGATAAATCCATCGCTTTATGGGCGCAAACATATTTATGACTGGTTTACTGTTATCTATCTACTACTTGAATTACGGCAAACGACCAAGGCTGAGCAATGCATTGATGAGCTCATTTCGCTCATTCACGATAATAATCTACCTGACCATGAACTACAAAACGTAGTTGTTATTCTTAACAGGCTACAGTTGGATTTTGGAACGAGCAAAATTTATCGGCACAGTGCAGGGACTCACACAATTGAGGTTATTGAATAGGCAACAATAGTACTATTTACAAATACGCCCCTTTGCTCAGGTAGTTCTTTACGTAGTCGGCGATACCATCCTCAAGCGTGTGAAAGTGTTTTTGATACCCGATGGAACGCAGTTTGGACATGTTTGCCTGCGTGAAATACTGATATTTATCGCGAATGTCGACGGGGGTGTCGATGAAGTCGATTTTGGGTTCCAGATCGAGGGCGCAAAACGTGTTTTTAGCCAAGTCGAGGAAGGTGCGGGCTTTGCCGCTGCCGAGGTTGTAAATGCCGGAGTTCCGGCGGTGGTGCATCAAAAACAGGCAAATATCTACTACATCTTTTACGTAAACGAAATCACGCATCTGCTCCCCATCGGCAAAATCAGGATTGTGGGAACAGAATAATTTCATCCCGCCCGACTGCCGTATCTGGTTATACGCATGAAATATAACGGATGCCATCCGGCCTTTGTGGTATTCGTTGGGGCCGTATACATTGAAGAACTTCAGTCCCGCCCAGAAGAAGGGTTTCCGCTCCTGCTCTAGCACCCAATTATCGAACTCGTTCTTTGAGTCGCCATACGGGTTGAGCGGTTTCAGCTGCGGAATTAGTGACTCATTATCATCATAACCCAGTTCGCCCAGGCCGTAAGTAGCGGCCGAAGAAGCGTATACCATTGGTATTTGGTACTCGATGCAGCGATGCCATATTTGTTTGGAGTATTCTACGTTCAGATGCTCAAAAATCTGCCGGTCAAACTCAGTCGTATCGGTACGGGCACCGATGTGAAAAATAAACTCTACCTCCTGATAATTCTGATCGAGCCAATCGAAGAAAACCTCCCGATCTACCCGTTCCTGAATACGTTTACCGACTAGATTTGCCTCCTTTTCAGGATACGAAAAATCATCAACAGCTATAATAAAATTGAAATTTTCCTGATTCAACCTGCTGATTAAACAGCTCCCAATAAAACCGGCGGCTCCCGTAACGATAATCATAAACTGGTGGTCGTAAACGTGTTCGTATTGATAACTAGCTAAGTACCACTAAATACTAAGTAAAACAGGCTGTAAAGATACAGGTTTTATATTGGAGAATGGACTAGCGTATTTAGAGATTAAATTGTACATTTCCAATACGGAGTCCAATACAGGCCAGTCTCATATTTATACCCATACTTTTCTGTTTACGGAGGGTCATTCCGTTTGTATCTTTGTGGCTTATTTTTCAAACCGGCGTTTCTGGCAACCGCCCCATCTAAACCAGACGAATGGTCTATATCAATCGAATTGAACACTTCAACGCGGCCCACCGGCTTTATAATCCAGCCTGGTCGGAAGAGCGGAACAAAGAAGTTTTTGGCCCCTGTGCGAACATAAACTGGCACGGCCATAATTTTGAACTTATCGTAACGGTAAAGGGAGAGCCCGACCCCGATACGGGATTTGTAATCGACCTGAAATTACTGGGCGACATCGTCAGGCGGGAAGTTATCGAGAAAGTAGATCATAAAAATCTAAACCTCGATGTCGATTTTATGCACGGCAAAATGGCCAGTTGCGAAATATTCATCACGGAGATTTGGAAGATTCTGGAGCGTGCGCTCGAACCCGTTACCGACGCCCATCTCCACCAGCTTCGGCTGTACGAAACTCCGAAGAACTTTGTTGATTACTTTGGTGAGTGAATCAAGTTAACCAGTCAGACGGTTAGTTGGTTAATAAGTTAATTCAGTAGCTAAACACGGACCGACTGGTTATCTTACTGGCTGCCGGGCTTACTAACTCACTATCGGTTATGACTTATTATTTGATAGCCGGTGAACGCTCCGGCGACCTGCACGGTGCCAACCTGATCCGGGCCATTCATGCCCATGACCCTCAGGCCAGTTTCCGGGCTTATGGCGGAGACCTAATGGAAGCCGCTGGTGCTGTGGTGGTGTGCCACTACCGTACTATGGCCTTTATGGGTTTTCTAGAGGTCGTAAAAAACCTGGGAACGATCCGACGCAACCTGCGCCAATGCCAGACCGACTTGCTGGCCCATCGGCCCGATGTGCTTATTCTGATCGATTATGCGGGTTTCAACCTACGCATGGCCCGGTTTGCCAAGCGGCATGGTATTCCTGTTTTTTACTACATATCGCCCAAAGTGTGGGCCTGGAACCAGCGTCGGGCATTGACTATCAAAGCTACTGTCGATCGGTTGTTCACAATATTACCCTTCGAAACCGAATTCTTTGCCCGGTACAACTTCAACGTCGAATACGTAGGTAACCCGCTGTTTGATGCGCTGGCTGAATTCCGGCCAGACCCGGCCTTTCGGGAAAAACTGGGCTTATCGGAACAGCCGGTCATTGCGCTCCTGCCCGGCAGCCGCCATCAGGAGATTACGGCCATTCTGCCCATTATGCTGCGGGTTACCGAACAGTTTCCCGCCTATCAGTTTTTGGTGGGCACTGTTAGCAACCTGCCTGCTACCCTGTACGACAATTTTCTGGTCAAGTACCCCACGGTAAAACGCGTTGACGACGCAGCGTATGACCTGCTGCATATAGCCACAGCCTCGTTGGTTACGTCGGGAACCGCTACGCTCGAAACTGCCCTGCTAAACGTTCCGCAGGTCGTGTGTTACAAAACAACACTGGTTTCCTACGCCATTGCCAAGCGGCTGATTGCCGTTCCCTTCATCTCGCTGGTCAATTTGATTGCCGACCGGGAAGTGGTGAAAGAGTTGATTCAGAATGCACTTACCCCGGAACGAATAACGACCGAGTTACGCGCTATTTTACCGGGTCAGCCGGGTCGGGAGGAACAACTGGCCGGTTATGCCGACGTACTGCAAAAAATGGGCGAGCCGGGCGCGTCCGAACGGGCGGGGAGGATCATGGTGGAAGAATTACGGCAGATGGCTTCATAGCCCTCTTCAGAACGGAACATCGCCCCAACTTACATACGAGTGTGTCAAATCATATTTCCATACCGCTCTCATATTAAGCGAAATACAGCTCCGGCAGTAGCATTTTTCGTTATAAAATCCCGAATACCAACGCATTACTGCTTTGTTCCGCATCAACTGTACCTGGCCTTTTTCCTGACATACTAACCATGTAGGCTCCGGTCAGATTCAGACCTGGCCTATGGCAAAAACCGAGGGGTCCTAAAAATGATTGGCGAACCATCTGGTTCGCCAATCATTTTTAGGACCCCTCAACGTTTACTATTCCGGATAGTTACCGTTACTGTATTCTTGTACAGTGAGCAAACTCAGGCTACTGTTTGTTAAACTCCCGGTGATAGGCCGCTTTGTAAAGTTCTTCCTCGGGTAAGCTTTTAAAATAATCGTACGTAATGCGCAGCCCCTCCTCACGGGTCACTTTAGGCTCCCAGTCCAGGATGGCTTTTGCCTTTGTAATATCCGGTTGACGCTGCTTGGGATCATCAGTAGGCAGGTCTTTAAAAATTAACTGCTGCTTCGTACCGGTCAGTTTGATAATCTCTTCGCCAAATTCTTTAATGGTAATTTCCGACGGATTCCCCACGTTGACCGGATAGGCGTAATCGCTGAGCAACAGCCGATAAATTCCCTCTACCAGATCATCTACGTAGCAAAACGAGCGGGTCTGGCTACCATCACCAAAAACGGTCAGGTCTTCGCCCCGCAGGGCCTGCCCAATAAAAGCGGGCAATACCCGACCATCATTCAGGCGCATACGCGGGCCATAAGTATTAAAGATTCGGACAATGCGGGTTTCCACACCGTGGTAGGTATGGTAGGCCATCGTCATTGCTTCCTGAAAACGCTTGGCTTCATCGTACACACCACGCGGGCCTACAGGGTTAACATTGCCCCAGTACTCTTCATTTTGTGGGTGAACCGTTGGGTCGCCGTACACTTCCGACGTGGAGGCAATCAGCACCCGTGCTCCCTTCACCCGCGCCAGACCCAGACAGTTATGAATACCCAGCGAGCCAACTTTCAGGGTTTGAATGGGTATTTTCAGGTAGTCGATTGGACTGGCCGGGGAGGCAAAATGCAGGATGTAATCCAGATTACCCGGTACATGGATAAACTTGGATACGTCGTGATGGTAAAATTCAAAGTTAGCCAGATGGAACAGATGCTCAATGTTACGGATATCGCCCGTAATGAGATTGTCCATCGCTATCACGTGGTAGCCTTCTTTAATAAACCGGTCGCAAAGGTGCGAGCCAAGAAATCCGGCCCCGCCGGTGATTAGTACTCGTTTCATTCTTTAAGATTAAGGTTTATAGTTTATGGTTTACGGTTGCGGCTCCCCGCTGGGACTGACGCGTAAGCTGCTCATGCGCCAGCTAACGTAAACCATAAACCGTAAACGACAAACTGTTTTATACTTTCTGCTCGACCGGTGCCAGTATAGCTTCCCGACCGACGCTGTAATAGGTATAGTTCTGTTCGCGCATCTGCTCAAGCTCGTACACATTCCGACCGTCGAAAATCACCTTGTTTTTCATCAGCAGGTTCATCTTGTCGAAGTCAGGTGTGCGGAACAGGGGCCATTCGGTAATGATGAAAAGCGCGTCGGCATCATCCAGGGCTGCGTATTGCGTATGCGCGTAGGTAATGGAATTACCCAGTTGATTACGAACATTGTCCATCGCTTCGGGATCATAGGCGGTAACTTTTGCCCCGGCATCAAGCAATGCCCGGATGTTATCCAGCGCGGGTGCTTCCCGAATATCGTCGGTATAGGGTTTGAAAGCCAGCCCCCAAACAGCGATGGTCTTCCCTTTCAAGTCGCCCCCGAAGTGATCCAGAATCAGCGGCATCATCTTGATTTTCTGCTCGTCGTTCACCTCCATCACCGATTTCAACACCTTGAAATCATAGTTGAAATCTTTGGCCGTTTTTGCCAGTGCCTGCACATCTTTGGGGAAACAGCTTCCCCCGTAGCCAATACCCGCAAACAGGAATCGCTTGCCAATGCGGCTATCCGTACCAATACCCCGCCGAATATCATCGACATTGGCACCGGCCCGCTCGCACAGGTTGGCAATCTCGTTCATGAACGTGATTTTAGTAGCCAGAAATGCGTTGGCCGCATACTTGGTCATTTCGGCAGAGCGTTCGTCCATAAAAATCACGGGGTTGCCCTGACGCACCAGCGGTGCATACAGTTTGTTCATCACCGCTTTGGCCCGGTCCGATTTTGTTCCAATGACTACACGATCAGGCTTCATGAAATCTTCAACGGCCACGCCTTCCCGCAGGAACTCGGGGTTCGAAACAACGTCGAAATCAACTACGGCATTGTCGGCAATGTGCGCATGAACTTTCTCGGCGGTGCCAACGGGTACCGTACTTTTATCGACAATAACAGCGTACTGACTAAGGATAGGGCCGAGGTCGCTGGCTACTTTCAGAATATATTTCAGGTCGGCAGAGCCATCTTCACCAGGCGGGGTGGGCAGGGCCAGAAAAATAACTTCCGCGTCTTTAATCCCTTCCTCGAGATTCGTCGTAAATAAGAGACGACCTTCTTCTACGTTCCGGTGAAACAGGGTTTCCAATCCTGGTTCGTAGATGGGCACAATGCCGTTATTTAGTTTCTCAACTTTTCGCTCGTCAATATCAACACAGGTCACCTGGTTGCCGGTTTCGGCAAAACACGTACCCGTAACGAGACCCACATATCCAGTTCCAACTACAGCTAATTTCATATCGATAGATTAACTAATATTTTTATAATGATAACAGACTGGCAGACTTACCTGATGTCACAAAAATAGGAGTTTTTTAATAGCCACCCCTATCTGCCTGTCAATAGTGACTTACCGGTACCGGAGTCCATCACCGGCAGAATCAGTTCTTCACCCATGAAATTGCACTATACCCATTAAACCAATTGCCGATAAACGAATCTAATCAGGTACAAAGACCCTGTTTTTCGCCCTTCTGCCCACCCCAACTACGAAAACAAACGACCAAACCCGTCAATAGGACCGGGCGGCAACAAAAGGTGAGCTTAATTGCTTACTTTGTATAAACCACAGATACGGTATTTTATCAGATCACTTCTTTCATGACAAACGAAATTGTAGAAAACCAAGAATTAATAGCCCAATCGGTACATGACCTGGGAGAACGGCTCATTAGACCAAATATCCGACAATGGGATGAAGACCAGCATTTTCCAGCAGAGTTATTTCAGCAGTTAGGTCAGCAGGGGCTAATGGGCATGCTGGTGCCGGTTGAATACGGTGGTACAGGCCTGGGCTACCGTGAATACGTGGCGGCTATTGTAGAATTATCTAGAATCGACGGGTCGGTTGGCTTATCAATGGCCGCCCATAATTCCCTTTGTACCAACCATATTCTTATGTTTGGTAACGAGGATCAAAAACAAACTTATCTGCCCCGGTTAGCCACCGGCGAATGGCTGGGAGCTTGGGGTCTTACCGAGCCTAATACCGGTTCTGACGCGGGCAACATGCGCACAACAGCGGTTCGGGATAATGATGGCTGGGTGCTGAACGGGGCTAAAAACTTCATAACCCACGGTAGAAGTGGCCATGTAGCCGTAGTAATTGCCCGGACCGGCGAGCCAAATGCCCCCCATAATGCCACGGCTTTTATAGTAGAACGGGGAACCCCCGGTTTTACGGGTGGCCGTAAAGAAGATAAATTGGGCATGAGGGCTTCAGAAACGGCCGAGATGTTGTTTCAGGATTGCCGGATCTCGGATGCTCAGCGACTTGGTCAAGTGGGCGAAGGGTTTATTCAATCGCTCAAAATCCTTGATGGTGGCCGGATATCGATTGCGGCCCTCAGCCTCGGAATTGCCTATGGAGCCTACGATGCAGCTCTGGCGTACGCCAAAGAGCGGGAACAATTTGGGAAACCCATTGCCAGTTTCCAGGGCATCAGTTTCAAACTGGCCGACATGGCTACCGACATCGAAGCGGCCAAACTCCTGACCTATCAGGCTGCCGATTTGAAAGATGCTGGCAAACCCGTGACCAAAGAATCAGCGATGGCCAAGTTATTTGCCTCCGAAACGGCCGTTCGGGTGGCCAATGAGTCGGTACAGATTTTTGGTGGCTATGGGTACACAAAAGATTTTCCGGCGGAGAAATTTTACCGGGATGCCAAACTCTGCACTATCGGGGAAGGAACCAGCGAAATTCAAAAACTGGTCATCTCCAGACAGATTTTGAAATAGAGAAACAAAGGAAAAAGGGGTAGCAAAGGGGGAAGGATAACTCCTATCCTTCCCCCTTTGCTACCCCTTTTTCCTTTTAATTTCTTCCTATCTATACCGCGCTGCTACGGCCTTTTATCAGCGCAGCAATACCAAGAATAATAACAGCCCCTACAAACGAAGTCAGAATCTGGTCAAGAACGCTGCCGTCACGGCCAAATAGCAGACCGCCAACAAATCCACCGGCAATACCGAGCAGAATCTGAACGATTAGCGAGAATGAAAACCGCTTGAAAACAAGGTCAGCCAGCCAACCGGCAATGGCACCTACTAAAATTGAAATTAAGATTCCCATACCTGTTGCGTGTAAAATGAAAAGTTGTTTAAGAAACAGTTACCTAACGGGCAATCAGGAGACATTGTTTAGTTTTTCAGCCCGATAACTGCCAGCATCCTGCCGGTTTGCCCATTTTCAGCGCGGAACGAATAGTACGTATCGTTATTCAGCACCGTCGAAAAAGACGACACAGCTATCTGCTTCGCCGGTATACCAAAGTCGATCAAACAGGATACGTTAGCACCTTTCAGATCAACACACGCTTTTCCTGTGCCAGACTTAGTTTGTTTATACGTTGCGGCAAACTGTTCGGCCACTTCCGGTCCAACCTCAAACGAGCATTCGTCAATACAGGTCCCGACGTAGGCGTAACACGCCCCCGACACCGTACCAAACCGCTGCTGCATCATAGTCAGCGTTTTCGTCACTATGCCCCCTACCGTTCCCCGCCAGCCCGCATGGATAGCTGCAACGGCCTGATGAGCCTGGTCGTAAATCAGGATAGGGACACAATCGGCAACGGTAACGCCAATCAGCAAGCCGGGTTGGTTGGTTATCAATGCATCGTACCCGTCAAAACGCCCCGCTTTGGTCGCGTATAAAACGTCCGTGCCGTGAACCTGATTGGAATACGCGAAGGAATGCGCATCAGCACCAATAGCGTCGAAAAATCGTCGTCGGTTTTCAGCTACGTTTTCTGGCGTATCCATCGTATTGATGCCTAGGTTGAGCGAGTCGAACGGAGCCGGACTAACTCCCCCATGTCGGGTGCTTTCGGCGGCAATGAGATCAGGGAAGTCGGCGAGGATGGCAGGAGTATAGTATAAACTGTTGGGTGTCTGAGTCTGAATGGACATATAATTGTAGCTACAAAGCAAATTTGCGACTTAACAAGCATCATTCCAACTAACCGTTCCCTCAACTAGCCCTGTATAATAACCACTCATCCAGCCGGAAAACCGTTCCGGTAGTTTGCTATGCATAGTACCGGCTAGTGCCTATATCTTTGTTTCACCAACCGGGAAGAACCCGGTGGAAAAATCGAAACAATCAAAAAACTATAATCACCATGAAAACGCTTATCAAATCCCTCGCCTTAGCCCTTTCACTGGCTGCTATTACCTCATCGGCTACTTTTGCCGAAACCAATCCAGGTGGTAAAGTAAAAGCGGCAGTTACCTACAAAACCGGCATTTACATGACCCAAAGCGGAAAGCTGAGTATTGCCCTCGATAAAGAGAAAGGAGGCACTGTATCGATTAGCCTGAAAGGTGCCGATGGTCGGCTACTGTATAGTCAGCATCTTGGCAAAAACGAGCAGATCTACCGCACCCGGTTGAATTTGAACCAACTGGAAGACGGCGTGTATCAGGTAGAAATCACCAACGGGGTAGAAACTACTACGCAAAGCGTAATCATATCGACCCAACAGCCTGCCACGCCCAATCGGCTTGTCTCAATCCGGTAAAGCAGTAGTTACAACATCAGAAAAGCCCTTATCCCGCATGTGGATAAGGGCTTTTTTCGGGCCTGACGGTCAACAATTGAAGTTATATCATCAGGCAAAAAAAGTTATCTGTAATTTTGCCCAACAAGATTGCCAGTGCGCTTCCTTACAGTTACTATACTGCCAGCCCCTACCATGGTAAAGTCTGCTCTGCTTCTAACGTTGCTAGTAAGCAAGTCGCTGTTTTTTAGCGATACACACCTGAGCGAAGGAAATTCAATAAACGGGAAGCTACCTTCAGAAGCAAACTTTTGGCTAATGGGGGACTCAATCGTCTATAAATCTGAAGAGTTGCACATCCGGCAGCTTTCCGATCATGTTTACATTCATACGTCCTTCCTGAACACCGATAGCTTTGGACGGGTGGCCTGCAACGGAATGCTTATCGTCAATGGTAATGAGGCCGTTATTTTTGACACACCCGCCGATAATAAGAGCTCAGAAGAACTGATCCAGTACATAACCGGGACGCTAAAAACGAATGTGAATGCCCTCATTCCCACCCACTTTCATGCCGATTGCGTGGGCGGTCTGGAAGCATTCAACGCGCATAACATCCCCGCCTACGCATCCAGTCAAACGATAGCACTCCTGAAAAGTAAAGGACAAAAATTCACTAAACCCATCAAGGCGTTTAAGGAAACCCTTACGCTGCCCGTTGGCGATAAAAAAGTGTACGCGGAGTATGTTGGCGAAGGGCACACAAAAGATAACGTAATCGGCTATTTCCCGGACGATAAGGCGCTGTTTGGGGGTTGCCTGATAAAAGAAGTGGGCGCAGCGAAAGGAAATCTGGAAGATGCCAACGTAGCTGCCTGGCCGGGTACGGTCAGCAAGCTCAAACAAAAATACCCGCAGGCAAAAATTATCGTTCCGGGGCATGGCAAACCGGGCGGAACGGAACTACTGGATTATACAATCCACCTGTTCCAGTAAAAACCCAACCCTACTCATTGGGTCAGCTTTGGCTCCAGGCTGGTCCATCAACAGTTCCCCTTATGCTCTCCTCCCGCCACCTTATTTTTATGGAAGTGGCCCGGTTACTAAGCTTCACCAAGGCCAGTCAGACCTTGTTCATTAGTCAATCGGCCATTAGTAAGCACATTAAGTCGCTGGAGTATTTTTACAAAACGGGCCTGTTCGAGCGGCACGGCAACCACATCAGCCTAACTAAAACAGGGCAGGCGCTGTACGATAAACTCCTGGAGGCAAGCCAGTTGCAGGAATCACTACACCAGGAAATTCAGCAACTCAACGAAACCTTCCGGCCACCCACCAAACTGGCCATTGGTGCCAGTACCACCATTAGTCTGTACGTGCTGCCCTCCGTGCTCTCTGCTTACCTGCGGCAATACCCTAACCTGCAAATCAATGTGCTCAACCGAAACTCAAACAACATTCAGAACGCCCTGCTGGCGCATGAAATAGACGTGGGGATTGTAGAGGGATTGACGCAGGTAAACACACTAACCTACACCCCGTTTATGACTGACGATGTGCTGGCGGTGTGTTCGGGGAAAAGTCCTTTACGCGGACGGGCACTCGTTGTTGCCGACTTGCCTACCATTCCGGTGGCGCTGCGCGAAAACGGGTCAGGCACGCTGGCGGTGATTGACGATGAGCTGGATAAAAGAGGAATTCCTGTGGCCTCATTGCCCGTGTTGATCCGACTGGGCGGGACCGAGGCCCTGAAAAATTTCGTTTTGGCCGATACCTGCCTGGCTTTCCTGCCCAAGCGAGCTATTCTGAAAGAACTGGCCGCAGGCGAACTAGTTGAAGTACCTATTCAGGACCTGACCCTACAACGCACGTTTTACTTTATTCAGCGCAAGGGAACGGAGAGCAATCAACTGGTCAACACCTTTATTCAGTTCACAAAGCGTCATTATTCCAACAGGGAATAACTCATATCAAAATGCTATTTGCTTCATGCGTTGATTACCGGGACTTTTCGGAAAAATACAACCATGACTACCCTTACCACTTCATCACTACTGGAAGACCTGCACTGTTCGAACTGCGGCTCCGTGCACAATGCGCTCGTGCGCCAGACGCTGTCGACCTGCTGTCAGGCTCCGCTCCTGTGTCAGTACGCGCTGGATACCGATACACTTTCTCCGTCGGTACTCCTGAATCGGCCTAAATCAATGTGGCGGTACGAAGAGTTTTTGCCCGTTATTCAGTCCGAAAATCAACTCACGCTGGGCGAAGGGTTTACACCCATACTACCCCTGAACCGGCTGGCGGCCAATGCAGGATTCGATCACCTCAGCCTGAAAGATGAAGGATTGAATCCAACCGGGTCATTCAAGGCGCGGGGGCTTTGTATGGCCATAGCGAAGGCGAAGGAAAACGGTGAGCGAGCCTGCATCATTCCCACTGCCGGTAACGCTGGTGTGGCTATGGCGGCCTATTGCGCCAGGGCGGGGCTGGAAGCGATTGTGGTGATGCCCTCCCATACGCCCGATGCCTTTAAGGAAATGTGTATCGGCTATGGCGCCACGCTGATTCTGGTGGACGGACTCATCAACGACTGTGCCGCTAAAGTGCATGAACTGAATCGAGATGGACGGTATTTCGATGTTTCAACCCTGAAAGAACCGTATCGGCTGGAAGGAAAGAAAACGATGGGCTACGAAATAGCCGAACAATTGAACTGGCACTTACCAGATGTAATCATGTACCCAACGGGGGGCGGAACCGGACTAATTGGCATCTGGAAGGCGTTTCATGAACTGAAAGCACTTGGCTGGCTACGTCCCGAACAGCGTTTGCCGCGCATGGTGGCGGTGCAGGCCGAGAACTGCGCCCCCGTTGTAACGACCTGGCAGGGAAAGCAACTCAACAGCAAACAGTACGTGGGCAAAGCTACTCTGGCCAATGGGCTGGCCGTGCCGCGCCCCATTGGCGAGCCGCTGATGTTGAACGTGCTCCGCGAATCGGGCGGAACGGCTATTGCCGTTTCGGAAGATGATATGTTGGTCGGTGTCAGTGAGCTTTGTCGGCACGAAGGTTTATTTGCCGCTCCAGAAGGTGGCGCAATCTGGTCCGCAGCCAAAAAACTATTGCAACAGAACTGGCTCCAGCCGCAGGAGCATGTACTACTGCTGAACACGGGCGCGGGTCTGAACTACCTGGAAAACCTGAAAGGACAATGGCGCCGTTAGTTGATACAAAACGCTAATGACCAACCCGTTATCCAACCAACCGACTATCCGTCCGTTGCCCCTGCCGACTCCTGAACCCCTGCACGGGAGAATAGCCCTGCGTTTGTTTGCCGTAGTACCCCGACCCATCGTACGAGCGTATGGCAGGGTCCTCTTTGCAGGCATCCGTACAGGTGCCTCCGTGATCGTGGCCGCAGGTATCGCACAGAGTAATGTGGTTATTACAAACCGGGCTGGCGCAGTTTATCATCCGGCTGGTGGGCGTACCACAGCGGTAGCAACTTGACACCGTAACCGGGTTTATGTGGTTGACGGGTACCGTTACGCGGTTATCGAACACGTAGCACTCGCCATCAAAATCCTCCCCCCCCGTTTCCAGGCCGTAGCGGATAATACCCCCGTGAAGCTGATACACATTTTCGAAACCCTGCGCCAGCAGATAGGCCGATGCTTTTTCGCACTTGATGCCGCCCGTGCAGTAGGTAACTATTTTTTTGCCCGTGCCACGCAGGTGGTCCAGTTCGGCCACGTGTTCGGGAAGTTCGCGGAGGTTCTCCATGTCGAATGTGATGGCATTCTTAAACTTTCCGACCTCATGCTCGTAATTGGACCGCATATCAACCAGTACCACGTCGGGGTCATCTTTGAGTTGCCGGAACGCGTCGGGTTCAAGATGGATACCCGTTTGCCGGAGTGGATCGACGGGGAGTTCGGAGTGTACAATTTCCGATTTTACCCGAACGTGTAATTTTTGAAAGGTATGCTGGTCCGTTTCATCCACTTTAAATTCAACCCCCGCAAAACGGGAATCGGCCCGGAGTGTATCCATATAGGCATCGCAATCAGCGGTGAGTCCCGATACAGTTCCGTTTAGCCCTTCGGGCGCAACGATGATACGACCAAGCAAATTGAGCCGCAGACACAGCAAATGATGCTCTTCCCGGTATTGATCCGGATTTTCGATGGGTGAGTAGATATAGTATAGAAGAACGCGGTATGGTTTCATGGCATAACCAGTAAAATCAGATGGCCAACACAGAGCGAATAGCCAGTCTGAAACACAATTTCGATTACAAAATTAAGCAAAATGGGCGTGAAAACGTTGTGATGACAGACATACCGGCGCAGCTAACGATGGTATGCCAGCCATTTATAACATACTCACTCAGCACGCACTATGCACATTGCGATTACGGGAAACATTGGCGCGGGAAAAACAACACTGGCCAAATTATTGGCGACCCACTATGGTTGGGAGGTGCTGTATGAAGCTGTAGAAGGGAATCCTTACCTGGCCGATTTTTACGAGGATATGCCCCGCTGGTCGTTCAACCTGCAAATCTACTTCCTGAACAGCCGCTTCGCGCAGATGAAAAAAATCATCAGCCGGTTGCAAACAGAAAACGTAACAACACTGGTGCAGGATCGAACCATTTATGAAGATGCGGCCATTTTTGCCCGAAACCTCAGGCAAAGTGGTTTTATGAGTGAGCGCGATTTTGATACCTACCAGGATTTGTTTACAAACATGATGAGCATCGTGCGGCCACCCGACCTGATGATTTACCTGCGGGCCGACCTATCCAAACTTCGCCGGCAAATTCAGAAACGGGGCCGGTCCTTCGAGCAGACTATAGCCGATCAATACCTGGCCAATCTCAATAAGCTCTACGAAGAGTTTGCTGATTCGTACGTCCTGGGCCCCCTCCTGGTGCTGGACATGAACGCTCTGGATTATGTCGATCAGCCGCAGGATTTTCTGGAAGTTATCCGGCAGGTAGATCTGCACCTACAAGCCAATAAATAAATCAGGCTAGTTTCCAACGGCTGCTCAATTCCTGAGCCAATACTTTCAGCTGGGTCATAGAAAGTGGCTTTGTCAGGAACTGGTTAGCGCCCAGGGCCAGTGAGCGCGATTGTTCGGCTTCGGTAGCTGAGGTAGTGAGCATCACAACGGGCAGCTGCTTGTACCTGGGTAAACTGCGTAATTCTTTAAGCGTCTCAAAGCCGTTTTTGAGTGGCATATTGATGTCTAACAGAATCAGGCGGGGCAGTTCGTTGCACTCGGCCAGTTTAGGGAGTAGTTCGACCCCATCGTTGAGTATCATGACGCGGATAGGAGGCTCGCCACTCTCAAATGCGGAGCGTATGAATAGCTGATCGTCTTCGTCGTCGTCAACGACCCAAACTGTCGAGGTAGTCATTTTTGGTAAACAGGGAGAGTAGCAGTCGTCAGCCGGAAACGAAAAGCTGAACAGCAATACTACTGGATAAAAATTCTTTATCCAAGTACCTACCTTTTGGTAATACGCCTATCCACTTGTGTCTCAAAAGAAACCGATTCGATTTTTTCCAAAAGAAGTATACAGAGTATCACATTACCCTATTTTCCAGTCGTAAAATAGAACAGGCTGCCAGTTACGTTGTTTCCAATAATAACTTAACACCTGAATAGCTATGAACCAGACAATACTTGTAGCCGATGATGATGATGAAGACTTCATGTTGCTGAAAAATCACATTCAAAAATGTCATCAGCACGTGAGCCTGACGTACGTGTCAACCGGCGAAGAAGTACTTGCACATTTACAGACCCTTCCACTCCCTAACCTTATTATACTGGATGCCAAAATGCCCCTGATGAATGGCTATGAAACGGTGACGTTGATACGCGCTTCACCAAACCTCCAGCATATCCCTATTTTGGTCTGGTCCGGCTCTCTCTCCAATGATGACATTGTCCATTTTTACCAGGCTGGCGCTAATTCAGTAATACTCAAACACAGTATGCTCAAACAGATCGACATAGTCTGTAAGTACTGGGTGGAATTGGTCGAGTTACCCGTTATGCCATGACCACGTCATCAACCTGCTAAATTCCTCTCAAAAGATAAACTGAAACAGCATGAAAACTACCTACGAATGGTTGCTCCATAATATGGGCAACGAGGCAAACTACCTAACAATCCTGAACGTACAGCAACAAACGAATGAAGTTGGTATAGCCCGCATCGACGTAATGGCCCGCACGGAAGATTTCAAGGTTGTAAACCTGGTTATTGGTCCTGAAGATACAGGTAATGGGGCAAACAGTACGCTGGAAGACACAGCGGAAAAATCGATTTCGGCTAGCTACCTTTTCAGCAATGAACAATCCGTGATTACGTATTTATCGGAAGGTCAGTCAGCCGCTATGGATACAGCAAGGTCAGGTATCCGGCTGCTAGTACTGGAGCCGGCCGACGGCGCAGGAGAGATTACTTTTCCACCAGGGCGGTAAAAAGTGGCTTAAAAAAAGAGAGCCCAGGCCACCCCTGCCGTCAGAAACAGGGTAATGAAGAGTACCATAAACCAGGTGATGGCATTTACTACGCTGAAGGAAGATGTGTTTGCGAGTTTCATCGTATAAATAATGGACAAATACACAGTTGTGACTAACAGAGTGACGTTGTGACGCTGCTATGCATCTACGTCACTTATACAGATTGAGATTTCTGTACTGTTACTTTTTTTTATATAAGAATAACAGTACAGGTATTCTTACCTCATTTAGGCAAAAAGGTTTACAAAAAAACGTGTTAGAGAGATAAAGTCCCTCTGCCTGTGGGGGATCAATCAATTTTCCCCTGCTTTTCCCCGGCAGGAAGCATAAATAAAGTATGCGAAATTCACCGGCGCGGGTTAATCGTCCCGGTCTAGTTACGCCAGAATCGGCGCGTGTGTAGTCCTCTCACCCGGTGCTCCGGAGAAACTTCTCCAATTCGCGGCATACCCAACCAAACGAATTATTATCAGCAGGTTAGCCGATCCATTTCCGATACCTCTAAGCTAATCTCCCTCCTTCGATATTGACACTATACCCGACTCAACACGCGTGTGTGATCATACTCCGATTGACGAGCGTAACTCATATTCGAAACATTTTCTATCAAAATAATTGTATTAATTCTTTTTATTTGCCAATTTTGCCTCACTTGTTGCTATGGCAATAGACAATATTGCTTTTTTCAATTCAGGTTGTATTCAATGGGAAAGGCTGGTCGCTCTACGACCAGCCTTTTTTTATGACTTTGTTAGTCTTCTAAGCTGCATAGCTCGTACCTTTGCGGCTTCAATCGACCGCGTTACCTGATGCCGCTGATTGCCCCGTCAAGTTATGAGCCGCCTGCCCGTTTATGGAATGGCCATCTGCAAACCATTATTCCCTCGCTGTTTCGCAAGGTATCGATTCCCTACGTCCGGGAACGTATCGACACACCGGATGATGACTTCCTTGACCTGGATTGGGCTTTTTCCAATGATGAATTATTAATGATGAATGATGAATGGAAGGTTAGTAATTCATCATTAGTAATCCTTTCCCACGGCCTTGAAGGGAGTTCTACCAGTCCGTATCTGGCGGGCATGGTGCAGCATCTAACGCAACAGGGTTTCACCTGTCTGGCCTGGCACTACCGCTCGTGCAGCGGGCATATGAATCGGCAACAGCGATTTTACCACGTTGGTGAAACGGTCGATCTGGATTTAGTCGTTCAATATGCCCTCACCAAGGGCTATCGAACAATTTATCTCGTCGGGTTCAGCGCAGGGGGTAACGTAACGCTTAAATACCTGGGCGAAAAAGGGGCAGCCATCCATGACGCGCTGAAAAAAGCCGTTGTCTTCTCGGTACCTGTCGATTTGATGGGGTCATCCCGGCGGCTCGAACAATGGGACAGCCTGGTTTACAACTACCGGTTTAGCCGGACTCTCAAACGAAAAGTACTGGCAAAGGCAGCTGTTATGCCGGGTATTTTCCCAACAGAAGCCATCCGGGAAGCGCGCAATGTCCGGGAATTCGATAATTCGTTTACGGCACCTATGAATGGCTTTCGGGATGTAGCGGACTATTATACCCGGAGTAGTTCGCTCCCGTTTATTCAGTCTATCGCCATTCCCACGCTGATTATCAATGCTAAAAACGATCCGTTTTTATCGCCGGAGTGCTTTCCTGAAGCTCTGGCGCGGGAACTACCCAACGTCTGGATGGAGTTTCCTGCAAAGGGTGGTCATTGCGGTTTCCCTTCACGCACTGGCGGTATTCAGGGAACGTACTGGTCAGAAGAGCGGGCAGTGACGTTTTTCAAGACCACTGCAAACTAAGTACCAATTGCCTGTTTACATGGCAGGTACGCTGTTAACTAAAAGTAAGCGAATTGCCCGCCCAAAATGGCGGCTGTTCAACCTAACGATACTATGACTACCACAGAACTAACCCTCGGCCAGAGTGCCGTACCAGCGGCTGAACAGCCCTATTACATAATCGACTTCGACAGCACCTTCACCAAGGTAGAAGCACTGGATATACTGGGTGGAATCTCGCTCGCGGGGCGGCCCGAAGGGGAAGATGCAATCCACCAGATAAAGACCATTACCGACCGGGGTATGGCAGGCGAAATATCCTTTACGGAGTCGCTGAACCTACGGTTGGGTCTGCTGAAGGCGCACCGCGACCAGTTGCCTGCCCTTATCGAAAGCCTGATGGGTAAAATATCCGATTCGTTTCAACGCAATAAAGAGTTTCTAACCGAAAACGCCGATCGCATTTATATTGTATCAAACGGGTTTCGGGAATTCATTTTGCCCATCGTAACGTCACTGGGTATTCAGGAAGGACACGTCTTTGCCAATACGTTTGTGTACGATGAAAACGGAGCGATTATTGGTTTCGACCCGGAAAACCCGCTGTCAGCCAATGATGGCAAATCGAAGGTAATCCGGGACCTGAACCTCAGCGGGGAAGTGTACGTCATCGGCGATGGCTACACTGATTACGAAATCCGGGCATCTGGGCTGGCCAACCGCTTTTACGCTTTTACCGAGAATGTGTTGCGACCCAGCGTCGTTGAAAAAGCCGACCACGTAGCGCACTCACTCGACGATTTTTTGTATCACAATAACCTGAGCCGGAGCCAGTCGTACCCTAAAAGCCGGATTAAAGTGCTGTTGCTGGAGAATGTGCATCCGGTAGCCGTCCAGCTTTTTGAACTGGAAGGATTCAACGTGGAGATCAGGAAGGAGGCATTGGACGAGGACGAACTCATTGAAGCCATCCGCGACGTATCCATTCTGGGAATCCGCTCCAAAACGAACCTAACGGCCCGCGTTTTGGAAAATGCCAATAAGCTGATGGCGGTGGGTGCGTTCTGCATCGGCACGAACCAGATTGACCTGGACACCTGTACCCAAAAAGGCATTGCCGTATTTAACGCTCCCTACAGCAATACCCGCTCGGTAGTGGAGCTGGCCATTGGCGAAATCATTATGCTCATCCGCAGCATCGTGCCCAAAAGCAATCTGATGCACAAAGGTGGCTGGGACAAGTCGGCCAAGAACAGCTTTGAAGTACGCGGTAAAAAGCTGGGGTTGGTTGGGTATGGCAATATCGGCACGCAGTTGTCGGTAGTGGCCGAAGCCCTGGGTATGGAGGTGTATTTCTATGATATTGTGGACAAGCTGGCGCTGGGAAATGCCCGGAAATGCAAATCGCTGGACGACCTGCTGGCCGTTGCCGATATCATAAGCCTGCACACCGATGGCCGTAAGGAAAACAAGAATCTGTTTAGCTACCGAGAGTTTTCGCTCATGAAAAACGGGGTTATCTTCCTGAACTTATCGCGGGGGCACATCGTCGATATCCCCGCGCTGGTGGATGCCATTGAGCGGGGAAAAATTGCGGGCGCGGGCATAGATGTATTCCCGCTGGAGCCAAAAACGAACAACGAAGAGTTTACCAGTGCTTTACGCAAACTCCCCAACGTGATTCTGACTCCGCACATTGGCGGCAGCACGGAAGAAGCTCAGGTAAACATTGGCAACTTCGTACCGGGCAAATTGCTCGAATACATCAATAATGGCAGCACGTACGGCAGCGTAAACTTTCCCGAATTACAATTACCCATGCTGAAAGGGTCGCACCGTCTGTTGCATATTCACGCCAACGTGCCGGGTATTCTGGCCAAAATGAACGCCATTTTTGCTAACTACCATATAAACATTCATGGTCAGTACCTCAAAACCAATGAGCAGATTGGGTATGTCATCACGGATGTGGCTAAAGAATATGCCCACGAAGTGGTAGAAGAACTCAGAAGCATTGACAACACAATTAAGTTTAGACTGCTTTATTAAACAAAGAGCGAAAGAGTGGAAGAGTGAAAGAGTGATTTACACCGCAGACGCTCTTTCGCTCTTTTACGCTTTCACTCTTTAGACTTATGAAAAACACTTACTTTACACCTGGCCCGGCCGAACTTTACCCAACTATTTACCAGCACCTGCAACGGGCAATGGACAAACAGATTGGCTCGATTTCGCACCGGAGCGAGCAGTTTCGAAATTTATACCGGTTTCTGGATGAGCAGCTGCGCACCCTTCTGTCCATACCGGATACCCACGGCATTTTCATTACCGGCTCGGCTTCGGAAGTGTGGGAGCGGATGCTGCTGAACTGCGTAGAGCACGAAAGTTTTCACCTCGTCAATGGCTCCTTCTCGCAAAAATTCTATGACTACGCCAACGCCCTGCACAAACACGCTCACGTACTTGAGAAGCCGTTTGGGGAAGGGTTCGATGCGGCCGATATTCAGGTGCCAGACTACGCCGAGGTCGTTTGCGTAACGCACAACGAAACCTCATCGGGGGTGCAGATGAAGCCAGCCGAAATTCATAAACTCAAGCGGAAGCATCCAAAAAAGCTGTTCTGTGTCGATATGGTCTCCTCAGCTCCCTACCCCGACCTGGATTTCAGCCTGATTGATTCGGCTTTTTTCTCGGTACAGAAAGCATTTGGTATGCCCGCCGGCATGGGAATCTGGATTGCCAGTGAGGCCTGTTTGGCCAAAGCCGAGCGATTACAAAAAAACGACACGCTCACGGTTGGGGCGCATCATACGCTTCCTGCACTCTGGAAACACTACCGGACCTTCGAAACCCCCGCCACACCAAATGTGCTGTACATGTATCTGCTGGGCAAGATTGCGGAGGATTTTAACAAAATCGGGATAGATACTATTCGGAAGCAAACCGAAGAAAAAGCGCGGATGCTGTATAAATTCATTGACACGTCCGACGCCTATGAGCCTTTCGTGAAGCAGGAGCGGCATCGGTCACAAACGGTCATCGTGGCCACTACCCAAAAACCTTCCTCCGACGTTATTAAGCTTGGAAAAGCCGCCAACATGCTTGTTGGGAGCGGGTACGGGAAGTTTAAAGAATCGCAAATCAGGATTGCCAACTTTCCGGCGGTATCGCCTGAACAGGTAAACGAACTGATAAACCAGTTGAACAACGTATAACAGTACACGAACTGTTTTCATCAAAGCACCTTTCTCCTATAGAATAAGGTGCTTTTTTTCGTCCTACCCTGCAACCGTAATTGACCAACAAACCTTATGAGGATATTATCGTTAATTAAGTAGTGACTCTAAGACATAAACTCAACTGTGATGAAAACGACAATTACGATTATTCTATTCTCGATGGGGCTTGCAACAGCGGGTTTGGCGCAGAACAGAACGGACTCAACCGGCCAGACCAAACCGCTTATTGATGAGCGCACAAAACAGGACATTCGCGAAACGGCAAACCAGGCTAGTGATAAACTGGAAGATGAAGTAGACAAGTCTATTAGCTACCAGGATGCCAATCAGTTAAATTGGTTCCAGCCCGGAAACGTGTTTATTGGTGCTGGCCCCGGCTTTGGTACCAACAATGGTCAGGTTTACTTCGACGTGAACGCGCGCATCGGTTATTTTTTCCAGCCGGGCTTCATGGCTGGCCTTCGGTACGACTCCGACCGGCTTTTGGCTAAAAGTTATCATGCCCGGCAGTTTGGCGCGTATGCCCGCTATTATCCCTTTCGGACCCGTATCAGTAGTTTTGTAGGAGCCAGTTTAAACAGCGGCCGTGAATTCGCGGATAATATTCCAGCCGACACCAAATCCAAATATACCAGCGTAGGGCTTGAGTTGGGCATAATGGCCTGGATTGCGCACCGCCTGGGGGCCGAACTGTCCTTTGAAAGCAATTTCTACAACAAAATAGACCCGACCGTAAGCCGGGGCAAAGGGGGACGATTGAAACTTGGCGTCAACTATTACTTTGGTTCGGTTGGCAAAAAGGGGGCGAAGCTAGCCCGTTAATCAATATCCGGCATTCCTGCGCTACTGCCATGTATGGGTCGGTGGTACCAACGTGATGCCCATGAAAACTTTACACGTACTGAATGGCGACGCCACAGCGCATGCATTTGTTGGCGCCGGGTTGCCGGGCGATGTAGCCATTTGGCGGGAGATGCTATCCGAAGGGCCTTTGCTGGTGGCACCCCGAACGGATGATGAACTGTGGACGCTGCGCCGTAACTGGCTGACTACCGCTTTTGGGACTAAATTTCAGGGCGAACAACCCGATTACACAATCTATGTCGTCCGCGAATTTGAAAAGATTTGTCGGTATACTGATTATGATGAAGTTGTTTTCTGGTTCGAGCATGACCTGTTCTGCCAGATTAATCTGGTCTTTTTACTAGCCTGCTTCGACCGGGTCGACTTAGGTCAAACCGTACTTCGGCAGGTATCGGTCGACCGGATCGAGGGGGTTGCCGACTTTAAAGGCTACGGCCAGTTGACCGGCACTCAACTGGCGGCCCTCTATCCGCAGGCCGAAACACTGACCACCCACGAATTAATGCTGGCTACCCGCGTTTGGTCGGCTTATGCCGCGTCGGACAAGGCGGCACTAACGGCGCTATTGACGACGAATGTTGGCCGGTTATGTCATTTGCCCGCAGCCCTAACGGCTCACCTGGCCCGGCTGACGGTGGCTTCCAATGGGTTATCCCTCATTCAACAGCAGTTGCTCAGGCTGATTCAGGCATCGCCCAAAACGCCCCGTCAGGTTGTGAGTGAGTGGCTGAGCCACGACCGGATATATGGGTTAGGGGACTGGAGCCTGGAGAACTACCTCACCGAATTGGCTGAGCAGGGCATTATTGAGGAACGGGATGGGCTGCTGGTAAGCACGGCTACCCAGCAGGCCTGACCCACGTCAGAAGCGCGTTCACGTCGGACTGAGTAATCAGCTGAACCAAGAAGGGTGTTGTACAGAAAAGAAATTGACTATTCCATCAGTTTCAGTTGGCCACGGGCGTCAAACCGGATACGGCCACCCATGTTATACCGAATACTACCAACTGTTACCTGATAATCATTAGGAACCTTGATCAAGTGCCCGATTCGGGCGGCCTGACCCGCAATGGGTGTGGCTCCGCACGACCACACAGCCGGGTCATTCCAGGCACCATCACGAAGCGTGTAAATTTCGCCGGGACCCCCTACGGAGATACTGGCGCTCACCGGTGGTGAGCCGAAGATTGATGTGGGACCGAGAGAAGAAAAGGTGAATCGGCGTAAATAGTGCTTCATGTAAGAATTGGAAGAAAAGCGGGATAAAAGGCCCACTTATAAAACCTCAACTTTAAGACAAGTTGAACATATAGTTTAGATTGTTTTACCGGCAAGGTGGGCTTTCCTACAGCATATTCGCCGTAACCTCATTGGCTTGAGCCGGAAATAAAATTTGTCCGTAAAAAAATTTCTCTGTGACCGTGAAAAGTCCCGACGTACTATGAATGATACGGAAGAAAATAGCAATTCAGGCAGCAGAAGAGTCATTTTACCGGGGCAACAGTAGAAAACAGGTTGATGGAAAGAGAAATGTTGTAATTTCCATCGCTACGTGACCAATGCAGCGAGCCAGTCGCTCAATCAACTACTATATGCACAACCTGTATCTTGCTACGTTTCTATTGCTCTTTGTTTCTGGTGCCCTTCATGCCCAAACTCCTCCCGCCCGCCCCACAGCCTCGACCCCGCCCGTTGATTTAGCCGAACGCATTCGATTACTGGAAGAAAATCTCCGGTTTGCCAACCAGAGCCTGGCCAAAAGTGTCGATGATTTGCTCTGGTACCAGAAGCTGGGCGACGTAGCCATCATTGATAAGGTTCGGTATGATAGCAAGCCGCCCCACATCATCAAAAACCCAACTGGACAGGGTGCCAGCAACCCGGTCGTCATTCCAGCCTATACGTTTGTGTCGAAGAAGTTTGAGTATAAAATTTATCAGGATGCCCCCGGCGGCCACAGCTTCAACCGGCTCGATACGAAACTGGCCCGCGATTCGCGGGAGGATATCTACCGGTTTCTGGCCCGCTATCTGAGCCCACCGGCGGCTATCAGGTAAAATAAGCCAAGTTTGGTAGCCCAAACGTATAATACGATTGGGCTACCAGTTTCCGGGCCTGTTTCTACGCTGGCTGCCATCCTACCGGCAAACGCCTAGGCCATCGAGTCAAAGACCCATCTGGCCGAAAGGTAGTTGATGAAGCTATCTGGTACTTTCGGCAAGGAAACAGCACTGGCTGAGCCCGTTCCTGCTCCCCGTTATGATTCGGACGGTCCGCTGACTTTCCGGCGTGACCGGCTACTTGGCGTAGTCATACAGAAAAAAAGCCTTTCAACTTTTTGAACCGGCACACACTGCCGGAACAGTTACTAATGCGCTGATTTCCTATTATGCTACGGAACAGATCTTCTGCATAATTCACGCTGTAAATGCGCTTATGAAACGCCCCGGGATGTGGTAGACCACGGGAAATCTTTCTGAAAAATTAAATATTCCTGCGTCTCCAGAATTACTAAATCTATTTTCCCGGCCTGAGAGTATATAAAGTTACTTTTCAATACCAAATTCTGGCGCTAAAGACGGGCCGGGAACAACTCATCTGAAAAATTTGCCCTGTCTGGTACCTCTTGTAGCGATAAATGAGTCACAAAAAAGCGCTTATACTTCTCAAAAGCCCACATTTAGGTACTTCTATTATATCCACAACATTAAATTCCTCCAAAGTAATAACTTATTCATAGTCAGTGCTGTTTATTTCTCGTACCTTTAACAAGTACAATTTTTTCACTTTTAATTTAACTTTACTATGCAGGTAATTCCTTTACTTTCTGGTCGGCTCAGGAGTTTATTCCTTGGCTGTGCCTTGTTAGGACTGGCGTTTGGCAGTTATGCCTCCAGCCACCGCGAAGCCCCGCTGATCTCTAATGATCCGCTGGCCGATAATACCGACGTGTACGCGTTCAAGAGCCCGGATGACCCGAACACGATTACAATTCTTGCTAACTACATTCCATTCGAGTCGCCCGAAGGCGGCCCAAACTACTACAATTTTGGCGAGCGAATCCGGTACGAGATTCACATAAAAAACAAAGCCAATACGGCCAGTGACGATATTACATATCGGTTTACGTTTACTAAAGTAAACGAAGACCCAAGTACATTTTTCAACATCCGGCTCGGTAAAGAGAACCTCAAGACCTCCTACATGTGTCAGAAGAGTGTAAATGGGGGACCTTTTACAACTATCGTTCAAAACGGCATCGTACCGGCCTACAACATCGGGCCCCGGTCTATCGATACGCCGGGTCTGGGACTGGGCAAGCCGTATGAGAAGCTTATTGAAGAAGCCATCGCCACGGCCACGTCGGGCGAGAAGGTTTTCTGTGGTCCTGCCGATGATCCATTCTTCGTGGATTTGGCGGGCGCTTTCGACGTGGGTAACTTCCGTCCCGAAGGGAACTCCGTTAACAAACCGAAAGATGGACTGGCGCGGTACAACGTACACACCATTGCTCTGAAAATTCCGGTTAACATGTTACAGAAAGACGGAAAGGGCGTTTCTCAGGCAGCTAACATTCTGGATGGTGATTTCGTCATCGGCGTATGGGCATCGGCCAGTCGCCAAAAAATTACGACCCTATACAACGGGGGCGATGTAGGTTTTGACGGTGATTGGGTACAGGTATCCCGGCTGGGCATGCCCCTGACCAACGAGGCTGTTATCCCCATCGGAGACAAAGACCGCTGGAATGCTACCTCACCGTATGGTGGTGCTGATTTGCAGTTTGCCAAGTACTTCACCAACCCTGAGCTGGCCCTGTACATGGACGATTCCAAATTTGGTGGTGCGGTTCCTTCGCTGAAGGCACTACGCATTCAGTCCAAGTCGCTGGGTTCGTTTGACTTCCGCAATGGCAAACCCGGCCTGTTCGGCCTGAAAGGCAATTCTGCCCTGGATGGCACGGCACTGGCCGAAGCCGCCTTCGGTGGCGTCCTGCTGCCCGACAACGC
>NZ_KB893263.1 GCF_000374065.1 Spirosoma luteum DSM 19990 | reverse complement strand
TTTAGAGCCTGTTTAAAAATGCTTGAGCATCCGGTTAATGTTGGATAAATAGACGAAGGACTCGTGAGAAGTTACGCCACACTCATAGTCTTTACTAAGCCGCCGAGACCAATTCATCCAGGCAAAAGTTCGTTCCACCTTCCAGCGCATGGGCACCACCGCACCGGCGGCCCGGCTGGAAGCCGCCCAACTCACTCACTTTCACCACTTCCAAGATGTAGCCCAGTGACGTTTTAACCCAACGGGCCAACTCCTTACCGTAGGCACTATCAGCCAGTATTTTACTCATCCGATCATACCCCTGTCGGGCAAGCGCAGTCAGTACCAGACGAGCTGCTGGACTGTCATGTTGATTGGCGGCATGAACCACTACTACCAGAACCAGTCCCAGCGTATCGACGACGATGTGCCGTTTTCGTCCGTTCACCTTTTTATTTCCGTCGAATCCTTTCGGCACTACACCCCATTCACTACACTTAACACTCTGGGAATCAATCACACCAAGACTAGGTGATTTTTCCCGATTCGCATCCTTTCGCCTGCGTTCTACTAGCGATTTGTTGAGTCGTTCCCAGCCGGGCCGCCGGAGCGGTGCCATCATTGCGCCATCGCTTCGGCGCTCCGATTCCAGAAGTAATAGTAGCACAAGGGCCAGGGTGGCAGATCATTGGGCATCAGTCGCCACTGACAGCCGGTTTTGGTCAAATACAGTAGCGCGTTAAGGATGGCACGCAGTGAATATTTGCGTTTACGCTTGTCAGCCAGGATTTCTTCAATAACTTGCCAGGCAGAATCAGTCAGGTCTGTGGGGTACATCTTTGCCGGGCCGCCGTTGCGGTCGGATTAACCCACAAGATAGGCTGATTCTACTTTTTTAAGCTTACATGCCCGTTTTTAAACAGGCTCTTACTTTATTATATGATTTTTTGTTTAACTCTGAAAAAGTTAACTGATTGTTTTACAGGCAGTTTTGATAGTTCGTTAGGTCGTATTTTAGCGTAGGTTCTGGAGTCTCCGTCTCCACACAATTCACCACTCCTCAGCACACATTTGTGTTGAGGAGTTTTATTTTTTATACGGTAGTAACAACAGCACGAAATTGTTGTGCAGGAAATGCATCCATTTTATTTCGTCACCAAAATAAAGCGCATTAATTGGCTGATTTATTTGATTTAATTACCCCTTTTGTTTTCATTCAATACGGGCCATTTTTCATAAAAATTCCAGAAAATATAGTATCCATTGAGGTACATTTTTATTATTTATACGAAAAAACAGCTGAATAGAATAAAAAACCAGTGTTAATCAAATCGATTGCCTTATTTAGTAGTAAGACTTATTATATTTGCGTTTTCAGTATCCCAGAACTTAACATATATTATCGAATGAAAGCAAAGCAAATTCGATTCTTTTCTCAAAACGAGAATAGCGAAACCAAACAGAGCAAGACGAAAACGGAAGCTAAACCTACGCCAGCTACCGGCTATATTTCAACAGCCGGCAAGGTTGTATTTCCGAATAAAACAATCGATCAATTAGGATTCGATCCGCAGGATAGCTGGTTTAAAGTAGGTACGCAGGAAGGCAAGCGGAAAATAAAATCGCTCTTTCTGGTTCCCGGTACCAGCGGGCAGGAGGAAGTATTCGAACTGGAGAAAGCCGCTAAAAGTTACAGCATTTCGCTGCCTTATATTCTTCAGAAAGGGGGTATCGATTATTCCAATACCAAACATACATTTACGGTTAAACCATTTGATTATGATGGTAATGTACAGGGATTTGAATTGAAATTAGCCAGCGACACCCCAAAAGCAGCGTATACCGGAAAGCCCCGCGGCCGTAAGCGTGCTGCCGCAACTGCGGAGCAAAATACGGTTACTTAATCCGTTTTCAGTCTAAAGTATAAACGAAGCGAATAAAAACGCAGGACGTTGTGTCCTGCGTTTTTATTCGCTTCGTTTATACTATGGTACCCTTAATAAAAAAAACTAGTAACCCTACCAAGGAAGTAGACAATCATTACCCCGAAATCAGTACGAAACCGGCTGATAATTTCTTTACAGAAAAAACAATGGCCGTATTAGTTCCGCCTAAACTACGCTATTTTCGTCCGTTAACAATTGATGCTGCCAGTCCAAAAATTAGTTGGAAACAACACGGGCTACAAGCAGTTTTCTGACTATGGATCGCAGTCAACTGGACGAATTAATTGCACAGGGTGAACATACCCGTTTAGAATTTAAACGTCAGCTTTCGGCAGCCAGCCGGATAGCCCGCACGCTGGCTGCTTTTGCCAATACATCGGGAGGAATCTTGCTGATTGGTATTGCTGATGATGGTAAAATAAAGGGCGTTTCATCGGAATTTAAGGAAGTCGAAAAACTTGAAGATGCCACCGACCGATTGATTCAGCCAGCCCTGTCCGTCAGTTATGAAAGGCTGTCGCCCGATGGCCGGATTGTCCTGATCATTACCGTTCCCGAGAGTACCGAAAAACCCCACTATCTCGTTGATGATTCAGGTAAACGGACGATTTATGTTCGGGCAAAAGACAAATCAATCCCAACGAATAATCTGATTATTACCGCCGATACTGCCAATCGGGAATTATTAAAATCGCCCATGGCCCGCACGTTGATTCAATACCTGCGAAAAAACGATTTTATCACCGCCGACCGCTTTGCCAAACTCATCAACATTTCAGCCTATCGGGCGGGCAAACTACTGCGTCAACTGGCGGAGCGGGGGCTGCTGCTGCTCATCGATAAACCTCGTCCGGTACGCTACGCCCTCAAGCTGTCGGAGTAATCCTGTTGTATCTTTGTGCTGCATATGACATCAGAACAGACACTAACGAAAGAAACCATTTCGGCGGCCTTCATGGAGTTGCAGGACCGGATCTGTCAGGCACTCGAAAAAGCAGATGGTACCGGCACATTTCGGGAAGATGCCTGGCAACGACCGGGTGGTGGTGGTGGCCGCTCACGTACCCTCACAGAAGGCACTATTATCGAGAAAGGGGGCGTCGGTTTTTCGGCGGTACACGGCGAAGCAACGGAAGCGACGCTGCGTGCGCTGAACATAACGAATTCGCCCGCCGAAGCACCGCCTACGTTCTACGCAACGGGGGTTTCCATTGTGCTGCACCCGCGCAACCCACTAGTGCCCATTATTCACATGAACGTTCGGTATTTTGAGATGAGTACCGGACACAACTGGTTTGGTGGAGGCATTGACCTCACTCCGCATTACGTGTTGGCCGACGATGCCCGGTGGTTTCACCAGTCCCTAAAAACGGTTTGTGACCGCCATAGTGCCGACTACTATCCAAAATTCAAGCCCTGGGCCGATGACTATTTTTACATTCCGCACCGGCAGGAAACACGGGGTGTTGGCGGCATCTTTTTCGATTACCTGAAACCAGAGCATGCTGCGCACAAAGCCGATCTGTTTGCCTTCGTTCTGGATATCGGAAATAGCTTCGCTCCTATCTATACGCACTTCATGCAGCAGAATTACCAGTTGCCTTTTGGCGAGCGTGAAAAAAACTGGCAGCTGCTGCGTCGGGGCCGGTACGTGGAGTTCAACCTGGTTTGGGACCGGGGTACCCGGTTTGGCCTGGAAACAAACGGGCGTACCGAGTCCATTTTAATGAGTATGCCCCCACAGGCCAACTGGATTTACGATTTCAATCCCGAACCCGGCAGCCGGGAGGAAGAAACGCTGCTCTTACTCCGTAAGGGAGTAGCGTGGGTTTGACCCGTACAGAAAGACCATCACCGTTCGATAAATGCCCTTGCCATAACGCTGTCCAATGACAGTAGCTTTATGAGCGTTTACCCGTTTTCGGTGCTTTCCTTACTGGTTTATCCATGACATTTTTCCGGGTCTTATGGGCCTTCGATGGTGCCCTGGCACTCATCTTCCTCGGTTTCTTTTTTGTTGGCCTGGCCGATGGCAGCGTTTCCTCGTTCAATGCCGGATTGTGGTTCCTGATACTGGGGGGTTTGGGAGCAATCCTGCTGGGTAGCTACTGGCTACAGACTCATCAGCAACAGCGCTGGGCAACGGCGTTATTATGCGTGCTGGCCATACCTGGTCTATTGGCTGGTCTGTTTTTTCTGCTCATGCTGATTACGAACCCCCGCTGGAATTAAAACGACAGGAAACCAGGCAAATCGCCCGGTGGAATTACCTATTCTGTGCCCGCCCCGATGGTCAGAAAGTCGGGGGAGAATGACAACAACTGGCGCAGACTGTACAGGCTACGCTGAATGATTTCGGTACCCATCAATTCCCTACTACCAATAATCGACTAACTACCTTATCCGGGTAGGGTACTCACTCCGTTAATAACTGGTGCCGAACAGGTTAACGCGTTTCCTATCGTGAGCTATTCCTGGAAAGCGGATAAAACCGGCACGAATACCGTCCGTACGTGAACTGAATGGACCGGAACGGCTGTTCCGACAGTCAGTCTGCAACGAATAAAATAAGCCTGCCCGCTGGGCTGTTACGAATGAAAAAATATGGATTTATCCTGCTGCTCTGCGCCCTGTTCCTGGGTGGTTGCCAGCAAGCCGACACACCCTGCACCCAAACCACCGTTACAACCGAAGCTCCACTCGAAGAGGTTTCCACCTTGAAGCAGTATATCGAAACGAACAATATCAATGCCACTGCCGATAAGCGGGGCTTTTATTATAGTGTTCAGAAGGCCGGGTCGGGCACAAAGCCAACCGTGTGCTCCAGCGTAACGGTCAATTACGCGGGCAAACTAACAAATGGCGAGGAGTTCGATAGTGGCAGGGGCGTTAGCTTCGGATTGAATCAACTCATCGTTGGCTGGCAGGAAGGAATTCCGCTGGTGGCACCCGGTGGCAGTATCACGCTTTACCTGCCGCCCAGCCTGGCCTACGGTTCGCAGGAGCAGAATGGCATTCCGGCAAACTCCATTCTGGTGTTCACCATCGACCTGATTAAGGTCAATTAATGGGCCAATCCGGTCAGGTCGTTGATAACTTGGGGATTGCGGTTCCGTACTCCAGTTTATGCCAGCCTGACCGATGCCGACTCCGGGGTTTCAAGTGAGGCCGGTTTTTTCACTGCTATAAGGGTAATGATTGCCGCCAGAAACAGGGACCCCGCCATGAAAAGGTAGGAAGCCCCAAACCCACCGGTTGTACCGTTCAGATAACCGACAATGTAGGCACCAATAAAGGAACCCAGCGCTCCGAAACTGTTGATAAGGGCCATAGCTCCCCCCGCCACATTTCGGGGCAGAATTTCGGGGATGATTGCAAAAAAAGGACCGTATGGGGCGTACATAGCCCCCCCGGCCAGGATGAGCAACACAAACGATAGCCAGAAGTTATCCGGGCCAACCAGGTAAGACCCGTAAAAGGCAACAGCCCCCACCAGCAGAAAAGGCCAGACGAAGGCTTTCCGGTTCAGGGTTTTATCCGAAAAATACGAAGCTCCCAGCATACCAATAATGGCCAGTACGTACGGCACTGCGGATAGCCAGCCGGTTTTGACGATGTTCATATCGGGAGCCGCATTCAGGATGGACGGTAGCCACATAACGAACCCGTATACGCCGATACTCCACAACGCGTACTGGAAACTCAGCAAAATAACGACGCGGGATTTAAACGCTTCAGCATAATTTTTAACGGGTTTTATCCCCTGCTGCTCCTTTTCCAGCTGGACCGCCAGTCCCTGTTTTTCGGGCCGGGTGAGCCAGCTGGCATCCTCAGGTTTATCGTCTACCAGCCGCCACCAGAAAAAAGCCCAGATTATGGCAGGAAGCCCTTCCAGGATGAACATCCATCGCCAGCCCACCGCCTGAATAAGATAACCCGACAGCACCGACATCCACAGAATAGTGACCGGGTTACCCAGAATCAGAAATGTATTTGCCTGCGACCGCTCCTTTTTGGTGAACCACCGACTCAGAAAAAGCAGCATGGCCGGCATCACCGCACTTTCGACCACGCCCAGCATGAAGCGAATACCAATCAGGGCGTTTACGTTGCTGATTATACCGGTGGCCATAGCCAGCCCTCCCCACAAAATAAGCGACCAGAATATGAGTTTTTTGGCAGACCGGTTCTCGGCGTACACCGCCCCCGGAACCTGGAAGAAGAAATAACCCAGGAAGAAAAGCGAGCCCAACAGCGACGACATCGCGGGCGTGATATGCAGATCTTCTGCCATACCGCTGGCAGCCCCGAACCCAAAATTGGCCCGGTCCAGGTACGCCAGACTATAGGTGATAAAAGCGACAGGCAGCAGTCGATACCAACGGGATTGTGCCAGTAGTTTGTCCATGTACAGTTACCTCGATTATTAGGCTACTGGTGCTGATGTACACCATACCATTGTCCCTATAAAGGAACAAGGCAGGGTCACTCTACTGAAAAGTAAAGGACTACTTCTGTTGCCGTAAAAAGTGCAGGAATTGAACCAGATCTATGGGGGCAGTTGTAACCCACTGTACAGGAGGCTACCAACCAACGAAAGACCGAACAACCTTAATTGTCCGGAGGTAAAAACCGGTAGGGAGTAGCAGAACCAGTTGCGCTGAAGGACAGCGTTAGCGGGGCATGTGTTTGTTTACCAGAGGCAGTCCAAAACAGCCCGGGCCAGCAACGGTGCTGAAACGCAGGAATGAAACCCGGAGCCGGGTTCAGACACCGTTGAGGGAATGCTCAAAACGTGTTACCGTAAGCCTCTAAAAGACGAGATTGGAAACACCATACCAGAAAAGAGCGGTAGCTCCCACCAGAACAGTCCAGGCGGTTGCCTTTTGTACATCTGCCGTTGTAAGGGTAGTAGTAACAATGATACGAATCTTAAACATGATACAGTTTGGGAGTTAGTGTATACTGTACTAAAGCAAAGTTCGTACCAGAAAAAAAGGTCGATTTACCGAATTGATACCGTTAAAAAGATAAATAGAAATAAACGTAAAAAATATTTATTACCTGGTACGACCGACGGTAAATAAACGAAGTTAAATCATCACACACAAAATATATTAATAAACAAATATTTTCTATTAATTATAATATACTATCTACTAGTAACTTAAAGTAATAGACTAGACTAGTTATGTCAAGAAAAACGGTATGATTATCCATTCAGACTGTACCATATCATCATATTTCAACTGGGTTTCGTCCAGAAAAAGGGGTAGAGTCTATAAACTTTTCGGATAAGCTAGCCGCACCAGACACACGGGAGGTACATAAGGCTCTGGGTTGGCAAAACCCCAGGACTGCCAACGCTACAACGTAGGTCCTTCCTCTTTCTCATCGAAAAAGAGATAATTTAACAGATCACAGTAGGGCTTTATAAGCCGGCAACCCTGTACAATATCATCGGCAAAGTTGGGTTTCAGCACCTCTTTATCCGTGAAGCGATGCATAAAGAACAATTCCTTCCGACGCAGCAATTCTATTTCGGGATGATCTGCAGGGTATCCTTTAGGCGTTGTTTTCATCACCTCGCCGGATGCTTCGGGGAAATACTCTGAAAACGCATCGGCTTCAATGATAGCTTTCAACTCGGCGGCATTGTAGTCCACTTCCTGCCGAAACTTGGCCAGGTTAGCCGGGGTGGGATTCCACATGCCCGCGCCCAAAAACGATTTATTTCCCGGCTGGATATGCACGTAGTAATCAATCCGGCCGGAGTGCCGCCCGCCGGGACCAATGGCAAACGCCAGATTCGATTTATAAGGGGCTTTATCTTTGGCGAATCGGATGTCGCGGTTTATGCGAAAGACACAGTCTTTTACGGCAGTATTGGCCAGCGGCTCAAAGGGACTTAACCCCGCCAGCACCCGTTCTACCACGGTGAATAGTTCGGCTTTGGCAGCCTCATAACGAGGGCGATTGGCGTGGAACCACTCCCGGTTATTATTAGTAACCAGGTCACGCATGAATGTTAGTGTAGGAGCCGTGAAGGACGCTTTTGAGGTAGATTTAGTTTTCATAACCACCCCAAAGATAAGGGTATTCGGTACACTCACTGTTGGCTGACGCATGTCTTTTTAGGCTGATGCGTTGGCCAACAATACACCGTATACCGAACACCACTGTTGGCCGTACGTCAGGGGCATCGGGCTGGGTACTGCGCAGGGCTGTTTCATTCCTTTTTCAGGCACTAACTAGCTAAAAATCAGCTTGCTTTTTCGCACCCATCCTTTTATATTCGTTCAGGAATCTCTAAACTCGTATAGCTATGAACGTATTAAATCGCGTCGAACACTGGGGCGACACCCATCACCCCGCCTGGACCGATGGCCTGCGCATTGTACTGGGCATTATTCTGGTGCTGAAGGGAGTGAGTTTTATTAGTGATACCGCTTACCTGGCCAACCTGGTAGGAGGGCTACATTTCAGCCTGTGGCCGGTAATGATTGTCCATTACGTTGCCTTCGCGCATTTGATGGGCGGACTGCTGATTGCCCTGGGTTGCCTGACCCGTCTGATGGTGCTGTTACAGCTTCCGATACTGGTTGGTGCCCTTTTCTTTGTAAACATCCGGCAGGGTTTCTCGCCCCTGAATTCGGAGCTGTGGTTGTCAGCTTTCGTCCTTACGCTGCTGCTGTTGTTTCTGGTCATCGGTTCCGGCCGTTTCTCGATGGACGAGTACGTAAAACAACATAGCCATTAAACCCCATGAGGCCGCTCGTGCGGTCAGAAGATATAACGAATGGTACACCAGGGTATCTCGTCCCGCAGCAGTTGTTCAAAAACGGTTATCATCTGCCGTTTCATCTGGTGCCGGTACCGGATATTCCAGCCGCCAAACTGACTTACCTTACTTTCCTGCAACGCTGGTGCCCACAGTAGCTCTTCTGCCTTAGGGTTGATAGCCAGGTTAGCCTGATGCTGCCATTGGTTGTGCGTCAGGAAGATAACTTCGCACTGAAGTTGCGCCTGCACATCGGGCCGAACAGCCGCTTCGAGCTGGCGAAACAGGTCACGGTAGTCATTACGCCACGCTTTCGGGTCGCCATCAGTACCACTATACACGATGACGGGGGAAAAATTAACGTGTACTTCGTACCCCGCATCGTAAAAATCGTTGATGGCCGCCAGCCGTTTTTCGATACTATCGGTACGCACATCGACCAGTTTACTCACATGACTGGGCATCAAACTAAACCGGATTCGGACTTTGCGCTGTGGGTTGAAATCGAGCAGGGCGGGGTTTACAAATTTGGTGGCAAACGTGGCCTTGGCCCGGGGATGGTCGCGGTAAAAGGAAAATACCTGCTCAATACCATCCGTCAGACCATAGTCGATGGATATATCGGAGTTACAGCCAATATCATACGTCCAGTAGGCTGGGTCGGTCTGGTTGGCAGGTTTAGGCCAGTCCAAAGCGTTCACGTGGGCATCAACGCTTGCCAGGTTCTCGTCAATGTTGGTAAACAGGGTAATGGGATTCACGTTTTTGTGCCGGTCCACGTAACAATAGGTACAGGCGCCAAAACAGCCATTGGCCAGACTTGGCGCGATATAATCCGAGCTTCGGCCACTCCATTTTATGTCCTGCGTTTTGAGTTTTCCCAGCACCAGCACATCGGATTTCACCTTGAAGTGGTTCATGCCCAACTCCGGCAGTCGGTTGTGCTGCTTTATCTGCAGCGTTTCAGCATCCGGAAAACGGGTCCGTACTGCTTCGCCCCGTTCGTTGAGCGCGTCGGCGGTATAGAGTATCAAAGAGGGATTAAAGTCGGGCATTAGGTACGTTGAGAGTCGTACATATAAAACACCCCATCGCCATCAATAGTTCACTACCATACCCATATAAGCATCTGAATATAAGCGGCTTATAAATTAAAACCGCCATTTGTACGTTGCGTTTTCCCCGCTAGTTGCACCTCATCCCCTACCTTAAATTGACTCCAGGCCGGATTGGTCGATTGCAGCCGTGAATTGGCCGTTTCAATGACCCACACCTGCCGGTTTTCGTCGTACTCAATCTGCTTAATGCGCTCGTGCATCAATGGATCGGGCATACGGCTTCCAATCCGTTCATCCGTTTGAACGTGGCCCTCTACCAGGCGAATAACCCGGTCGGCCAGTGCCTGAACATCCGCATCATGGTGACTAACCAGCAGCGTGGTCGTTTGCCATTGCTGATGGAGTTTTACCAGCACCTGCTGTAGTTGGTGACTGGAGTGAGTATCCAGTGCAGCAAACGGTTCATCCAGCAGCAAAAGTCGGGGCCGCCGTACCAGTGCCCGGGCCAGTGCTACCCGTTGCCGCTGCCCCCCCGACAACCGGCCCGGCTTCCGGTTGAGGAATGGTTCCAGACCCGTCCCCTCGATCAACTCCTCTACGAGTCCCGGCTGCCCGCCCGGGGCTGCATAGGCAATATTCTCCCGGACAGTCATATTCGGAAAGAGGGCCGTATCCTGAAACACAAATCCGATGGCCCGTTGCTGAGGGGGTAGGTTGACACCCTCCTCTTTGTCATACCACACGGCTCCATCGACCGTGATTCGGCCCGAGCGGGGCGTTTCCAATCCAGCCAACAGCCGCAGCAGGGTAGTTTTCCCGGAACCAGATGGGCCGACCAAAGCCGTTAGGCCACCCAACTCCAGTTCAATCTGCACGTTGAGTTCGGTGGCTCCTTCGGCAAACAGACGCGGTAGTATTACATCAATGTGAATCATACCGTTACGCGTTTATTGATCCCGTACACCAGCAGCAGGATGGCGAAGGAAATCGCCAGCAACAGGGCAGCATAGGCGTGGGCGGTATCGAAGTGCAGCAGTTCAACCTCGTCATAAATGGCAATAGAGGCTACTCTGGTCTGACCGGGCAGGTTCCCTCCTATCATCAGCACCAGGCCAAACTCGCCAATGGTATGGGCAAACGTCAGCACAATGCCCGTCAGCAGGGCGGGTTTGCAGTTGGGCAACAGCACCCGAACTATCGTTCTGACCGGCGACTGCCCCAGCGTGTAGGATGCCTCACGCCAGGAAACGGGCAGGTTTTCCAGCCCCGCCTGAATGGGATGCACCATAAACGGCAAGCTGTACAGCAACGACGCCACCACCAGCCCCTCGAACGAAAAAATCAGTTGCAGATCAACCGTTTGTAGCAACCAGGCCCCAAACGCACTGGTCGGACTGAACGCGAGTAGCAGGTAAAACCCCACGACCGATGGCGGCAACACCAGCGGCAGGCTGATGAGGGCTTCGACCATCGGTTTGAGCCTGAACCGGCTCAGCGCCAGCCAACTCGCCAGCGGTATACCAATCAGCAGCAGTAGTAAGGTGGTGATGCCAGCCAGGCGTAATGTCAGCCAGATGGGGTCCCAGTCGATGGGCATGAGCTAGTGGGTATTAAATCAGGATGCGGGCGAACGGTAGCCAAACTGTTGCAAAATACGTCGGGCATCCGGACTACGCAAAAACTGCACAAACTGTCGGGCCGCTTTGGACTGGCCCGTCCGCTTGAGTATGACTACGCCCTGCGCAATGGGTGAATACCCCGTGGTGGGGAGGTCAATCCAGTGCCCGCGTTTGGTGAGTGTTGGGTCCAGCACCACCGATTTGGCCGTAAATCCAACCTCAGCCGCCCCCGTCAATACGTACTGATTCACCTGTGCAATACTTTCGCCATACACAATCTTGGCCTTTACCGGGTCCAGTCGTTTTCTGTATTTGAGGAAGGAAACAGCCGCTTTGCCGTAGGGAGCCGTAGCCGGATTGGCAATGGCAATATGCCGAACAGCGGGGTTTGCCAATACGCGCAGATCGGCATTGAGGGGCAGGTCACTCAGGGTCCATACTACCAGCGAACCATAGGCATATACCACCGGCGCGGCTGTTGTCAATCCTGCTTCGTGTAACGTTTGGGGGTATTCCATATCGGCCGATAGAAAAACGTCGTACGGGGCACCCTGCTGAATCTGGGTTGTAAGCTTACCGGATGAACTAACAATCAATTCCAGTGGCGTGCCGGTCTTTTTCTGAAAGGCCACTTTCAATTGTTCAATAACAAACTGTGCGTTGGCAGCCACCGCCACCCGAAGGGGTTGCGCGAACAGGGTAAAAGGGCAAAAAAGAAGCAGAATAAGTAGTTTTTTCATGCGTGATGGTATCCATTTTATACCGGTCAATTCAGAGAGCCAATCGTACCTCGATTGATTTTACGTTCCTAACCCAGCGGGTTGGCCTTTTTTCTTCGGGTACCACCACCCGATACGGCCCCGCACCCGGCACTAACGGTGCGCCATCCACGGCGTCGGCCAGCAAAATGGTCTGAGTAGCAAAATCAGGATCGAGTTCGGGGAGCGCAAACAGCACCTCATACTCATCTGCCCCTTTGACCAACACAAATTTCCGCAGGTTTTTCCCTCTCAATTCGCCCCCCAGCGGAGTTCCCGCCTGTTTGAGGAGGTCAACCAGTGCCACGCCTGCATACCGGTGTTCTTTGCCATCGTGGTCCTTAGCTGTCACCTCGATGTGAGGCATGCTCTTCACCTCCGTTTCCTGAAGTGTAATCGGTTTCGTTACGTCGCCGGAAATGGTCAATACCGCCTGGGCCCAACTCCGCATTGGTACAGCCCAAAGTATGATGAGCAGGATTAAAACGGCCCGGTTGGTTAAGAAAATGCGTACTGGCAGGTTTTTCATACGGTAGCCGGAAGGTAGCGTTATATCCGTACAAATATAACGTCCTCCCCGACAAGTCAGTCATCTTTAGTCATGACCAAATCGTTGCCGTAACTACTATTCCTCAAGGAGTAAGGCTGCGCTTCGCAGCCATGCATCAGACCATATAGCCTGGGCCGTTGGCTAACTACTCACTCCAGTAATAACACCAGGCCCGCCTGACCCGGTTACTCTCAGAGCCAATCTGGTTTAGTGATTGGACTGGTACCCCTGGCTAAGGACGCCTTGTCAGGCCAAAGCGATTAACGCCAATAGCTTCTCAGACTCGTATTTCTTTTCTGCTTTTACAGACCCGTATGGAACAGACCCGCGACAGTATTAAGGACATTTGGGGTGAGCGAAAACCTTACGAAGGCCATTGGCCCGTACGAGTCGATGAAAAAACCGAAGAAGAGCCGGATCATTGGGTGCAGTCGGCCTGCGTGTTATGCTCCAATGGTTGCGGTATGGACATTGGCGTGAAAGACGGCCGGATTGTGGGCGTGCGGGGCCGGGCTGTCGATGCCGTCAATCATGGGCGGCTTGGCCCCAAAGGGCTCCACGGCTGGGTGGCTAACAACAGCCAGGACCGACTTACCAAACCCCTGATTCGTCGTAATGGTAAACTGGAAGAGGCTAGCTGGGATGAAGCTATGGACCTGATGGTTCAGCGTTCCAAGGATATCATCAGCAAAAAAACAGCGCTGGGTATCGGATTTTATACCAGCGGACAGCTCTTCCTGGAAGAGTACTACACCCTGGGGGTACTGGGAAAGGCGGGACTGGGAACACCCCACATGGACGGAAACACCCGCCTGTGCACGGCTACGGCCGCAGCCGCGCTAAAAGTTTCGTTTGGGTCCGATGGGCAGCCCGGCTCCTATACCGACCTCGATACGACCGAAGCCATCCTGCACATAGGCCATAATATAGCCTCTCAGCAAACCGTCCTGTGGATGCGGATTCTGGACCGCTTAGCCGGTAAAAATCCGCCCAAACTAGTAGTCATTGACCCTCGGGAGACCTTCACGGCCAGGAAAGCAACCGTTCACCTGGCTCCCAGGGTCGGTACGAACGTGCCGGTTATGAATGGCCTGCTGAATTTGATCATTCAGGCGGGCCACATTAACCAGGACTTTATAGATGCCCACACGATTGGCTTCGAGGAGTTAAAAGAAATCGTTTCGCACTGGTCGCCGGAGCGTGTTGAAGCGCTTACGGGCGTACCGGCCGGGAAACTTCGGGAAGCCGCTCAGATACTGGGAACGGCTAAAACGCTGGTTTCTACGGTTCTTCAGGGTGTTTACCAGTCCATGCAGGCTACGGCAGCTGCTGTGCAGGTCAACAACCTGCATCTGATTCGTGGCCTGATTGGCCATCCGGGCAGTGGTATTTACCAGATGAACGGGCAGCCCACGGCTCAGAACACGCGCGAATGCGGAGCGGATGGTGACCTGCCTGCTTTCCGGAACTGGGGAAACAAGGCGCATATCGAACAGTTGGCCACGCTCTGGAATATCGACTCCGACATCATTCCGCACTGGTCGCCCCCAACCCATGCCATGCAAATCTGGCGGTACGCCGAGAAAGGCTCCATCAACATGCTGTGGATTAGCGGGACCAATCCGGCCGTTTCCCTGCCCCAGTTGGAACGTGTCCGTTCGATTTTGCAACAGGAGAACCTGTTCGTTGTGGTGCAGGATGCCTTTATGACTGAAACCGCTAAGTATGCCGATGTCGTGCTTCCGGCGGCTATCTGGGGCGAAAAAACCGGCACATTCACCAATGTGGACCGGACGGTCCATATATCGCACAAAGCTGTTGACCCACCGGGCGAAGCTAAACCTGATTTCGAAATTTTCCTGGATTACGCCCGACGGATGGATTTTCGGGATAAAGACGGCGGCCCGCTCATAAAATGGAAAACTCCCGAAGAATGCTTTGAAGCGTGGAAAGAATGCACCCGCGGCCGACCCTGCGATTATACTGGCATGAGCTACGCTAAACTGAGTGAAGGCAGCGGGATTCAATGGCCCTGCAACGAGCAGTATCCTGATGGCAAACATCATCTGTACGAGGACGGGGTTTTCAATACCAATGTTGATTACTGCGAGACCTACGGCCACGACCTGGTAACGGGCGCGGCTGTTACCCAGGAGGAATACAAGGCTAAAGACCCAAAGGGTAAAGCGTTCCTGAAGGGTGTGGACTATGAGCCTCCGCACGAAGAACCCGACGAGGAGTATCCGCTCTGGCTTACTACGGGTCGGCTGGTGTACCATTTCCATACCCGAACCAAAACGGGCCGGTCGAGACAACTCAATGAAGCAGCCCCGGACGCGTTCGTGCAGGTATCCGACGAAGATGCCGCGCGCTACGGCCTGAAAACCGGTGATATGGTTGAGGTAGCTTCCCGGCGGGGTACGGTCACTGAACCCGTGCTGGTGGGCGATATTGAGCCGGGGCTGGTGTTTATTCCCTTTCATTACGGCTATTGGGATGAACCCGGTCGAAAACGGGCGGCCAATGAGTTAACCATTACCGAATGGGATGCTGTCAGCAAGCAGCCCCACTACAAATATGCCGCCGTGCGTATCCGTAAAATCTAACCCGAGCTCAGCTATGCATATCGGTAACTACATTGCGCTGGCGCATGACAGCGAACAGGAACTGACCAAAGCACTCAGGCAAGTGGCAGATCACCACAAAGACGAACCTGATATTGAACAGGTCTGCCAGTTGCTGGCTACCTGGTCGGAAAAGCACGTAAACGAGCTAAAACCCTTTGTTGAGCGCTATTCGGAGGAGAAAAGCGATGAGCCGGAACGCCTGATGCAGTCTCTCTTCGACGAGCCCCGTAGCGGAGGGCTTGCCCTGCTGCGGGATCTGCACGATTTGTGGCTGATGGCCAATGAAGCTGAACTGTGCTGGATTGTGCTTTCTCAGGCAGCGCAGGGGTTGCACGATAAAGAACTGGAAGAGGCCTGTGCCCGGTTTCGGGACGACACCAAACGGCAGTTGGCCTTTTTGCTGACCCGCATCAAGGTAGCCGCTCCACAAACCCTGATCGCGGCTGATTAGCCAGCAACTTCCGACTGATTCGTCCTATTATTCTGCCGGGTTACGGCCCTGCCGAAAATTGGCGGAGCCGTAATCAATTATGAGCATGAGTGTTAGCTCCAGGTTAAAAGCAGGTATTAAACCGTTGTTTCCAGCCTACTTTGCTTTGGTGATGGCCACGGGTATCGTCTCGACCGGAGCCAACTTGTTCCACCTGTCGCTGGTCAGCAGTGTGTTGTTCTGGATTAACAATGTAGAATATGGACTGTTGTTTATCCTGTTCGGCATTCGTTTTTTTGGCTTTTTCCCGGCGCTACGGGCTGATCTGGCTTCTCATGAGAAAGGGGCTGGCTTTTTCACTGTGGTAGCGGGTTCCTGCATTCTGGGAACCCAATACGCACTGGTTAAGCATACTTATCTGCCAGCCACCCTGCTCTGGTTGTTTGCTCTGGCGGTATGGTTGCTCCTGCTTTATTCTTTTTTAACGCTTGTCATAACACAAACCGAAAAGCCGCCCGTCGAAAAAGGCATTAGTGGCGTTTGGCTGCTCCTGGTTGTCGCTACGCAATCGCTGGTCATACTGGGCGCCACCCTGGCCCCGCACTTGACCGTTTGGACGGAGGCTTTCCTGTTTTTTGCCCTTTCGGCTTATTTCCTGGGACTTGTTTTTTATCTTATTCTCATCACCCTGATCGTGTATCGGCTGGCCTTTTTGCCACTCGATGCCGAATCGTTTAAGCCGCCTTACTGGATAATGATGGGGGCTGCTGCGATTAGTACCCTTTCCGGCGTTACGGTAATTCAGAACCTGGATACGACGGGCCTGTTTCAGGCGTTTAAGCCGGTGCTGACCGGGATGAGTCTGCTTACCTGGGCTACCAGTACCGGCTGGATTCCCCTGCTCGTTGTACTTAGTATCTGGCGGTATACGGTAAAAAAAGTTAAGCTGACGTACCATCCGCAGTACTGGGCCTTTGTTTTCTGCGTGGGTATGTATTCAGTGTGTACCTGGCACCTGGCAGATTATATAGCAACACCTTACCTGAAACGTATTGCTGGTCTTTTCCTATACGTTTCGCTGGCGGCCTGGCTGCTTACCTTCCTGTCTATGTGTATCGGTATCGTACAATCACTTACCTCGTCTTTAAAGAACAATGACTCTTTATAAATTGACTGCGAGACCACTTTACTGGTTTCTGCCCTGCAAGGCTACGCCACCCGGCCGTTACTTAAACTCAATCCGGAATTCCGTCCAGCCGTCATCATTGGTTTTAAGCGAAAACGAAAACTGGTGGTTGAGCAGAACTTCGCGGGTGAGGGTCAAGCCAATACCCTGTCCTTCCGGCCTGGTGCTATAAAAGGGATTGAACAGGTTAGCGGCAATGGCATCGGGAATAGGTTGCCCATTGTCCCGGATACGGAGAACGGGTGCGGTCATCAGTACCTCGACACACTGGCCCGGTTCGCAGGCTTCGAGGGCGTTCTTAATAACATTGACCAGTACCTGCTCCATCTGTTCAACATCAATGGACAGTAGCACACTCTCCTCGGCTTCGCACCGAAGCACAACCCCACGGGCCCCGGCCTGAGGTTGCATGAGTCGCACAACATCCCGGACAATCTTGCCCAGATCGGTGGTGCGCCGGTGGGGCTGGGGCAGGCGCACCACATCGGCAAATCGGCGCATGAAGCCATTCAGACGGTTGTTACGGTCCAGGGCTACCTGCATGGCGTGCAGCACGTCGGGTTCCTGAATGTACGCCATGGCACTGTCCAGAATGGAATTAACGGCACCAATAGAATTATTCACTTCGTGGGCCATCATCCGGATTACTTTGCTGTACGCTTTCTTTTCGGCTACCAACAGCTCCGGTGTCAGCTCCTCAATCATCAGAAAAGACCGCCGGAAGCCCCGGTCCATGAAGGTAGAACGCAGAATCTTATAGGTTTCCAGGCCATTGGGCTTCATCAACCGGGAGTCGCCGTCGGCCATATCGGCCAGCTGGGCCAGTAAGGAATACCCCAGCTCCCCCAGCTCTTTACCCACCACATCGGCAGACGACACTGACAGCAGTTGACTGGCCCTGGGGTTAATGGAGGCAATACGCCCGTCGAAATCAAAAATCAGGATAGCAATGGGCGCGGCCTCTATGAGTTTTTCCAGAAAAAACTGCTGTTCCACCTGCCGGGTACGCTCCTGCCGAAGCTGGTCAATCATCAGGTTATACACGGTGATTAGCTCATCTATTTCCCGGTTTCCCGTCGGCACAAACTTAACGGTAAAGTCCTTATCACGAATAGCTTCAATACCCGACGCAATGAATGCCGACGGTTGCTGAAATGCCCGGTAGATCTGGATGGCAACGTACCCTGATAGTACTATGGCTACTTCCGATCCAATAAACAGGAGTTTGTTTTCCCGCAACAAGAGATACAGCAACCCACCAAGCAAGGCATGAAGAATACCGATGTAAAGCAGGTAACGGATGCGAAAAGGAAGGTACATAGATTATCGCAATGGGCGCACAGGTTTACGCAGTGGGTGCTGAGGTTTATATGGCGTGCTTCCCGTAACCTTTGCGCCCTTGCGGTAATAACTACTCCTCCGTATACGGAATGCCAAATTTCTCCAATCGACGGTAAAGTGCAAAACGCGTAATACCCAATGCCCGCGCCACTTTAGCTACCCGGTTCTGGTGAAAGACCATGGCCCGCTGAATCATCTGGTACTCCATTTGGTCCAGGGTCATGCTACCCACGTCGGGCAGGGAGCTGGCTGCAGTAGAAACTGACTCCCTGCCCGGCATGAGATTTTGCTCGAAATCATCTGGCTGCAATTCATTGCTGGTAGTTAACAGTACGGTGCGCTCAACGCCATTTTTCAACTGGCGAATGTTGCCCGGCAGGGGCAGGTTTTTAAGCCATGTCAGCGCCGGGGGGCTCATGCGCAGGTCGGGCCGGTTGTAAATCACTTTCAGATTGTCGACAAAATAGCTGGCCAGCAGCGGGATATCACCGGGACGTTCGCGCAGCGCGGGCAACCGAACGGTAATCAGGTTGATGCGGTAATATAAATCTTCGCGAAAATGCCCCTGGTGCACCATCTCCTCCAGATTCCGGTTGGTAGCACAAATAACCCGCACGTCCACCGTCCGGGATTTGCTGCTGCCCAGGGGCTCAAAGGTTCTGTCCTGTAATACCCGTAATAACTTTACCTGGCTGGCGGGGTCCAGATCACCAATTTCGTCCAGAAAGATAGACCCTTTGTGCGCCCGTTCAAACCGACCCGCCCTGTCGGTTTTAGCATCGGTAAAGGCACCCCGCACATGACCAAACAACTCACTCTCGAACAGGGTCGACGATATACCCCCCAGGTTGACTTTCACAAAGGGCTGGTGGCTGCGTCGGCTATTCTGGTGGATGGCTTCGGCAATAAGTTCTTTCCCCGTACCGCTTTCGCCCGTAATCAATACCGGCGCATCGGTGGGAGCTACGCGCCCAATAGTGGTCAGGATGGCCAGCAGCTTAGGGTCCTCCCCCACAATGTTGTCGAACCGAAACTGCTGGTCGAGTTGTCGACGGCTGGTCGAAACCGGGGTAACCTTGGCTAGATTCAGCGCCGTACGCACCGATTGCACGAGGTACTCGTTTTGCCAGGGTTTAGTGATAAAATCTTTCGCCCCCGCTTTCATCCCGGCCACGGCCAGATCAATACTCCCCCAACCCGTAATCAGAATCACGGGCACCTTGGGCAGCCGCTCCCGAAGCCGACGCAAAAGCCGCAGGCCATCGTCGCCGGAGGTATCGACGGAGAAGTTCATGTCGAGCAGGATCAGTTCCGGCGTTTCTTCGGTAATTACCTCAAACGCATCGAACGGTCCATCAGCCACCCGCACGGCAAAGCCTTCCTTCCGAAACAGCAGGGAAAGCGACGTCTGAATGGCGATATCGTCGTCGATGATCAGTAGAGACCGGTCCGCCGGTGCGGCAATACGTTGCATCTTGTCTTCCGGATGGTTTTTGGGCATCATTCTGTCTTCTTGCTGACGCATATGAGACGCAAGGTATTGCGTCTCTACTCCTCGTGCAAGGCCACTGCCGGTTGAATCAGGGCGGCCTGACGGCTGGGGAACAGGGCACAAAGGGTAACAATTCCGTAGATGATAGCGACGGATAGGCCAATAGCGGTTAGGTAAATGCTGGGTGGTACATCGAACACAGTCAACAGCGGAAACTGGGCAGCAAACAGCAGGCCTATCAATAGGGCAAACGTGGCCAGCACCCAGATTTCGCCAATAAACTGCGTGGAGATACCACTTCCCGTGGCACCTAAGGCCCGGCGAAGGCCAATCTCTCCCCGCCGGCGGGCAATGCTCAGATTCAATACGCCGAACAAACCCAGGGCGACGTTGATGAGCAGAAAGCCCGATACAATCGAGGCAATAGTTACCGGAACCAGCACCAGGTTATGCTGATTTTTCCGGGAGTCAGTTAAGTAATCTACTTCTACGCTCCAGCCCTTCACCATGGTGGCAATTTCTTTCACCAGTTGGGCTTCAAAAACGGCATCGGTACCAGGCTTCACTTTTATCAGCATGGTGTTATTCCAGGGCTGGTCGGCTTTTAACAACTCGAACATAGCCGGTTTATCGGTCATAAATTCGCCCTTCGCTTTAAACGTGTTCACCACACCCACCACCTTATACCGCTCGCTGATTATCTTGCCCAGCGGATTTTCGTCCTCGAAAAGGCCTTCTTTCGCCTTTTGATTGATGACAATCGGTACGTATTTACCAACGCTGTCCGTATTTCGGTACCAACTCCCGGTAACCGTCTGCATGGCAAGCGTTTTGGCAAACTCTTCATCGGTAGCATATATATCGACACTTACTTTCCGCTTATCGTATTCGACGCTGTTGCTCGTCTGGTAGGATGAAAAAGGAGAATTGGCGCTCATCCTGGACGCTGACTCTACGTCTGGATAGGCCTTCAGCTTTTGTAGAATCCGCTGTATCTTATTCGCGACTTCAGTAGTATCCTGATTATTTTTCAGACTAATTGCCCATACGTTTTCGTACGCAAAACCCAGGGGTTTCCGATAATTTCCAACGTTGATGACAATCAGCGTAGTCAGCCCAAAAAGTACCATAAATGACGCCCAGATTTCCACAATCATCAGGGAATGGCTTTTCTTTTTGTTCCAGATTAATTTAAACAAGTGAGTAATCATAGATATTAGGATTTAAGTGCGTCGGCAATGGACAGTTTCGCCATACGGAGTGCCGGTAATACCCCCGACAGGAGTCCGAAGATCAGACACACCAGCATGCTGATCAGGAATACCGTCAGGTTAATGGTGAGATCGGCGTAGGCAATCCAGCCGCTGGCATTTATCAGGTGAATGGTAATCAGTGTCAGTACCAGAGCGATACTGCCACCGATAAACGTAATAAAAATGTTCTCCACAATGAACTGCCAGACCAGCGTTTTCACGGGTGCGCCGAATGCTTTCCGAATACCAATTTCGGATGCCCGCTCCATAATGCGACTAACATTTACGTTCACCAGGTTGATGGCGGGTAACCCTAACAGCATGAACAGAACAAACCCGATGATGCCAAAAAATATAGTGCGCAAACCAGGGCCACCGCTCATAATGGGTCCGATAAAGTTTTCAGCATACGTCTCACTTCTTACTTCCACTTCCGCGTAATTATACCCATCCTGAACGCCCGGTACCGGAATGCGATTGATACGACTCTGAAACTCTTCCTGAATGCCTTTCATATCCGATTTGTTCGTAGCCAGTATCATCGCGACATACATCCCCCGCATACCGCTACTCTGGTAGTTACTTTTGGGTGTCGTGTACGGAAAAAAGACATCGGCGTAGGAGAACGGGCGCGTAAACGGGCTGCTTTTTACGACGCCAATTACTTTATAATGAATATTTTCAATCTCAATATCCTTCCCCACAACGGATTCATCCGTAGTATCGAAATACTGCCGTCTTAAATCGTTGGTAATAACCGCCACATGGTCGCCACTGGCAATATTCTGCTCGTTGTAGGGTTTTCCATCCAAAAACTCAAACTCGTTTACCCGCCAGAAATCGGCATCGGTAAACTTGGTGTTGAGTTTAATTTTCTGTGAGCCTACGTACGCGTTCGAGCTGTTGACAAACGTGCAGATTGTTACCCGTTCGGGAGTTTTCAGTGATTTGGCGTAGTCGGTCAAAAACCTAAAACTCATCGGTCCGGAGCTTTGCCCCGTCCGGGCCGAATCCCGTTGCACCATCTGCATGATGTACAGCGTCCGGTCCCGCTTGGTTTCGGGGTAATGCGCCCCGATGAGATGATCCACAAAGGAAGTCAGCACCATCAAAACGGTCAGCGTCAGGCTAATGCCGAAGAGGGTAATAAAGGTATAGAACGGATGCCGTAGCAAGACCTTCCAGGCAATTTTGATGTAGTTAGTTAGCATAATTCTGAATGATTGCGTGTTTGAATGATAGAATGATTGAGTAACTGAAGCAAAGCCACTCAGTCATTCTATCATTCAACATTTATAAAACCTGCGACCCGTCGAATAACCTTACCAGCCGGTGGGTGCGTTTAGCCATCTGTTCATCGTGGGTAACCATCACAATGGTTGTTCCAGTGTCATTCAGCCGTTGCAGGATGTTCATAATCTCGTTGCCCATCACACTGTCGAGGTTACCCGTTGGTTCATCGGCCAGAACAATATCCGGGTTGCCCACAATAGCCCGGGCAATGGCCACACGCTGTTTTTGTCCCCCTGATAACTGCTTCGGAAAATGCTTCATCCGGTTACTCAGCCCTACTTTTGCCAGTGCTTCTTTGGCGTATGCCTCACGTGGCTTACCGTTCGATGACCCTTCATTCCGGGACCGGTACAGCAGGGGAATTTCTACGTTATCCAGCACCGTCAGGTCGTTGATGAGGTGAAAGCTCTGAAAAATAAAGCCAATTTTCTGATTGCGCAGCCGGGCCAGTTCCTTATCGCGGTACTGCGTTACGGGTTGCCCGTCGAGTTGCACGGTTCCCTTTGAGGGTTCGTCCAGCAGGCCCATCACATTCAGCAGGGTACTCTTGCCACAACCCGACGGGCCCATGATGGACACAAACTCGCCCTTTTGAATGTTCAAATTGATGTTATTCAGGGCCAGCGTTTCGATGGTGCTGGTCCGGTATACTTTTTCGATGTTTTGGAGGGTGATCATTTTTGTTATTAATGAATTATAAGTGATGAATGAAGCTAAGACGTTTTTCAGGTCAAGAATGAAGAATAGAATGATTTGAGATGAATTAACTGATAGACAGCTATTCTTCATTCATTATTCTTCACTCCTTCCCCAATTTTCCGGTTTGTTTCAAAATCGTATAAGGTCAATAATCGAAGGGTGTAAAATGCCTGCCAGTAGTCGCGCAGGGCCAGGATGGCATCGCGCCGGGCGCGGTCTTTTTCCTGGGTGGCAATACCCAGATCCGTTACGCTGAGGTCGCTGAGTTTAAAGCGGTCCTGCGCAATCTGGTAGCGCTGCTGGCCTATCTGATCGGCCTGAGCCGTGAGGGTTACCTGCTCTTTTAACATCTGAAGTAAGGTTACCTGCGTAAAAATTTCCTGCTCAAAGGTTAGCTTATCCTGTTCTACCGTTTGCTGCGCCAGTTCCCGGTTGGCCTTCGCGGTTTCAACCAGTGACTGTGTTCGTCCCCAGGTCATAATGGGCAGTGTAAATTGAAGGGACACGTACTCGCGGTTCTGCGGCCGAACGTACACATCCAGGAGGTTGGGCCCCTGGTTCGATAGGCCATATCCAGCCACCAGTGTAGCATTCAGGCCATTATTTTTACGCGCTTTTTGCAGGTCCCGCTCCGCTTCCAGCAGTCGTCGCCGAAAGCCAATGGCACCCGACCGGTTCGCTACTGCTTCCTCAAAAGCCCGTTTACCATCCACCAAAAGGGCTGGGATCTGAGCAGGAATGGCCAGTTCGAGTGGGGGTGGCTGCCCGCCAACCTCCTCACGAATCCCAATGAACGTCCGGAGTCTAAGCGACACTACGGCCGCCGTTTGCCGCGCTGAGGCCAGGTCTTTCCGGGCATTGAGTACACTCAGTTGGAGTTGCAGCAGGTCGTTTTGCGAAATCTTTCCGAGGTCTACTTTATGCAGGGCAATCTGGTAGAGCGTATCGTTATTTACCCGGTTGGTTTCGGCAATCTGCAAATTAACCTGTGCGACCAGTAAATCGAAATACAGGGTAGTGGCCGTCAATGATACCTGTTCCCGGTTCTCGATAAACTGCTGTTTTCCTTCGGCGTATAGCAGCGGCTGAATCCGGCGGTCCCAGCGCATGGGGTTGAACTGAAACAGCGGCTGCGACAGACCGATACCGAACGGAATACCGTTGTAAAGCGTATTGGCCTGAATAAAATTATCGAATCGCTGGAGTTGCTTCTGCACAAAAATGGTTCCGCCCGTTGGGGCTATCGTCTGGCTGAGCGACAGGTTCAAAATCGAGTTGTTGTACGATACCGGTTCAAAGCGAATGTTGCCATCCGGCTGAACCACCTGCACGTACGAGTGGGTGAAGTTAGGCAGGGTGCCGTCCAGGCTAAGCTGGGGCTTAAACTGGGCCTGAAAAGCCCGGAACTGCCAGTAATTGGTACGCTTTTGGGTACTGGCCCGTTTGGCCGCTACGGACTGCTCCTGGGCCAGTTGCAGTACCTCAGCCAGCGTTATAGCCTTTGGCTGCGCCCATACCGGCGCAGTCGTTACCTGGTATAATCCAATTAGCAGATAGCAGATACGGTTCACAGCGGTTTCGGGTCAATCGTGATTTCTTCCAGGTGTTCGTACTGGCTCAGGTCGGTCAGGATAACCTGTTCTCCCACCCGAAGGCCCTGCTTTACTTCCACATAATCAAAGTTCGACAGGCCCGTTTCAATTTCCCGTCGCTGCGCTACCGGGGTACCCTTGGGCAATACATACACAAACTGCTTTCGCTTACCTTTAAAAGCTGGTCCGTTAGCTACGCGCACGGCTCTGGTTACCCGGTCGGTAATGACAAACACATCTACTTTCATGTTTGGCCGCAGGGAGGTATGGTGGCTGTTGTCCAGCTGGACCACAAACTGCACAATTCCATTTTTCACCGCGGGTTTCACCTGCGTAATCAGCCCGCGCAAACTGGTTTCATTGACTTTGACCGCCACGGGAAGGCCTATTTTAACCTGATCGGCATACACATCAGAACACGATCCCTCTACCCTAAAACTGGCTAAATCGGCCAGCTTTGCCAGCATCTCGCCCTCATTGACGGAGGTACCGATGTTCTCGTTGACCCAGGTCAATACGCCCGGCCGGTCGGCCACAATGTTGGCCTGATTAAGTTTGTGCGTCAGTTCTTTCAGGTTCTTTTCTTCAATCTGGGCCTGTAGGGTGGTTTCGCGCAGACTGGCACTCATGGACTGCCGGTTGTAGGCCAGGTCGTTCTCCAGCTGTTTTTTCTCCAGTTCCGCCACCCGGAGGGCATTATCGGCGCGGGTAACATCTTCGGTTGTATTACCGCCCACTTTATGCAGTCGCTTGGCGCCTTCCAGATCGGCCCGCAGCCGGTTGATGTTGAGCAGTTTTATCTGGTCATTTACTTCGGCATCGTACAGGCTTTTGTTTAATTTCATCCGCAGCTGGTCAATGCCGTTGCGTTTCAGGGCCAGTTGGTCGTTTAGTTTTTCCCGTTCTATTTCGGTCAGAGACTTGTCGAGGTCCAGAATCGCCTGCCCCGGTTTTACCGCCGTACCGGGGGTGAGCAGCACCCGCCGGATGCTGGCCCGAATGGGACTGGTATATACCTGCTCATACGCTGGAATGACTTCGCCCGAAGCGGTAATTGAATTTTCGACCGGACCAGTCTCCGCTGTTGCCGTCCGGATTTTACTGGCCTCAACCGATGTTTTGAGGGCCGTACGCATCCAGCCTATCGCCAGCAACAGCGCAGCAACGATCCCCACCCCAATGAGCAGGTTTCGATGGCGGTTGCGGCTGATAACTTCGGGAGCCAGTTCTTTATCCATTGACCAGGTTCTTTTTCCTGGATTAATGGCCAAACAACGTGCCAGTAGGTAGCACGCTTAAAATCAATAGCTTACCCTGATTTACAGTTAAGAAAAATGTGCGATTCCGCACAGAACGCTGCGATTTCGCACATATCTATAGTCTGCTTGCCAGTCGACGAACTGATTAAATGAGGGTAAATCGCCCATTGGCCCATCCTGTTTGTATATACTTAGCCATCAAACGAAGCGGCTGGTACCCACGTAGTTGTTTATATTAGCATCAAAAATGACCAGCCTGCCAAAACAAAGTCTGTATGATAGTCAAAGGAGCGACGCTATACGTTGATTAGCCCATGACTACTCTTTCTTCTGGCATGCCCTTCGTCCGTAACGACCAGTCTTCACTGGCATCAGCTACTGCATCCCAACCATTTCTGCCCTGGGTAACGGTTATCTGTACCAGCTATAACCAGCAGGCGTTTGTTGCCGAAGCCCTGCGGTCAGTCATTGCCCAAAGCTACTCCAACATTGACCTGATCGTTATCGATAACGGCAGTACCGACCAAACGGCAACGCGCATTCAGGAGGTCATCCAGCCTTACCCAGCCATCCGTTTTATCCATAATGCGCTCAATCTGGGGCTGAACCGGGCCTTCAATCAGGGATTGGCGCTGGCGAAGGGTCAGTATATTATCGACCTTTCGGCGGATGATGTGCTATTGCCTGATCGCATTACCCGGCAGGTAATTTTTTTCGAGCAGTTGCCGGACGAGTACGGTGTGGTGTTCTCCAATGCCACTTACATTGATGCCAGCGGGCAGGTAACAGGCGTGCATTACCCCATTGATCCAGCCACCGGCCTTGCCCGGACAGTGGTGCCCATGGGATGTGTATTCAGGCAGGTTCTTACCGGCTATTTTATTTGTACGCCTACTATGATGATGCGTCGGCATGTACTGCACCAGTTGAAGGGGTATGATGAAGCCCTCAGCTATGAGGATTTTGATTTCTGGGTACGGTCGTCCCGGATTTATCGGTATGCCTATCAGGACATGGTATTGACTCAGAAACGACGCCATCCCAACGCACTGTCGGCACAAATAACGCAGCCCCGCAATGATCTTTTGCCTTCTACCCTCCTTGTGTGCCGGAAAGCCCTGGCGTTGTGCGAAACGCCTGAAGAACGGCGGGCGTTGGCCCTTCGGCTACAGAAATTTATCCGTAAAGCATTCTATGCCGAGCAATTTGAACTGGCTCTCCAATTTGGCAACCTTATGCGGCAATTTACTCATCCTGACCTGCTTACCAGTATAGTACTGGCCATGAGTCACCTGCGTATTCCGGTTAACCGGCTTTACCGATATTATTGCCGGGGGCGATTCGCTGGCAAACGGGCGAAACTGGTTTAAATCGTTTTTGGTTTATGCTTTACTACACTTCATTCACCCTTTACTTGTTAGCTGTATACCATTATCATGTCTGCTGAGTTCATTAAGCTATACCCAGATAATCCCGATCCCCGCCGACTCGACCATATTGTAAAGAGTTTGCGGGAAGGTGCTGTTATCATCTACCCGACCGATACTGTTTATGGCATGGGCTGCGATATCCATAACGCCCGGGCGGTGGAACGGATAGCGCGTATCAAAGGCATTAAACCGACCAAGAATGACTTCTCGTTCATCTGTTACGACCTGAGTCATATCGCCGACTATGCGCGGGTGAGCAACCAGGCTTTCAAGCTGATGAAAAGTGCCTTGCCGGGGCCGTTCACGTTTATTTTACAGGCCACGAACAATGTACCCAAACTACTGAACACCAACAAGAAAACAGTAGGTATCCGGGTTCCGGACAACGACATTCCCCGGCAAATTGTACGGCAGTTGGGGAATCCCATTATTACGACGTCCATTCGTGATGAGGACGAGATAATTGAGTATTCCACGGATCCCGAGCTAATTTTCGAGAAGTTTCAGAATCAGGTTGATATTGTTATTGACGGCGGCTACGGCGGCAACGTTGCCTCTACCATCGTTGATGCAACAGATGATGATTTTTCCATTATCCGTCAGGGGCTGGGTGAATTAGTACTTTGAAAAGTTCTAATTAGAGGTTATACTTGCATCGTAGGGTTGACATTCCTTCATGGGAGTTCAACCTTTTTTTATGAATCATCTTTTAAACTCGTTTTTGTAGTATGCGTTTTTCACTGGCCGCGCTCTGCTTTCTGGCAGTTTGTCAATTCACCGGCTGTTCTTCTCAATCAAAACCAGACGATTCGACGAAAACCGGCACATCGGGTACCGACTCTCTGGCATCGATGTCATCGTCCGAATCATCAGAAACTCCCGCTACCGGGGCCATGACTTCCACTCGTTCGGTGAGTACGGGAGACTCCACCCTCGATTCGCTAACCTATGCGCCTACGGGTGCTATACTGCCTAAATACCGCATTTTTGCTTATTATGGTAACCCCCACTCCAAAAAAATGGGAGCCCTCGGACAATATCCGAAAGAAGAAATGCTCCAGCGTCTGGATAACGAAATCAAAAACTGGAAGAAAGCGGACTCTACCAATACGCCCATCCAGCCCGCGCTCCATCTGGTAGCCACCACGGCTCAGGGCTTACCCGGTAAAGACGGCGGCTACCGGCTGCGGATGTCCGACAAAACCATCAAGAAAGTGCTGAAATGGGGAAATGAGCACAAGGCTATCGTATTTCTCGACATTCAGCGGGGCCACGCTCCACTGGGTCCGGAGATGCAGTACATGGAAAAATACCTCAAGCTTCCTTTCGTTCACCTGGGCATAGACCCGGAGTTTTCGATGGTTACGGGTGCCCGGCCCGGGTCGAAAATAGGCTCCTACGATGCGGCTGACATCAATCAGGCAGTGCAGTTCCTGAGCCGTGTCGTGAGAGAAAACAAACTGCCGCCCAAGGTGCTGGTGGTTCACCGGTTCACGCAGGGTATGGTCAAGAACTACAAGAACATCAAACTCGATCCTAACGTGCAGATTGTGATGGACATGGATGGCTGGGGACCACCCGTACTCAAAAAAGATTCGTATCATGACTACATTCAGAAAGAGCCGGTGCAGTTCACGGGTTTCAAACTGTTTTATGATAACGATTTACGGAAACCGGGTTCTCGTATTATGACGCCCAAAGAGGTGCTGTCCCTAACGCCCGTTCCGATGTATATTCAGTACCAATAGACGGTAGGCCAATATCGCAGAAACGGCGAGGGAAATCCTGTAACAGGATTTCCCTCGCCGTTTCGGTTAGTCGCTCATCTGGTAGTTGAACAAGTTACCAGTAACTCTCCCAATATCAGGCCCGTAGTGTGTTTATAGATTTTAGCTATAGGCTCATAAAAACTATAGATAAAAACTATAGAGAAGATTTTTCTAAATTTGATTGTCAAAAAATAAACCGCTAACAGCTATGGAGAATAACGAAAGTCAGCCATTTGCACCCGTATGGGATGTCAACGACGACAGCAAAGTCAATACGGTAGGCAAGTGCCCGTTTATAAGTGGGGCTGTAAACAAAAGCGCGGGCGGTGGTACCAGAAACCATGACTGGTGGCCAAGTCAGTTAAAGCTTAATATCCTTCGCCAGCATTCGTCGCTATCCGACCCAATGGGTGAGAACTTCAACTACGCCGAAGAATTCAAAACCCTTGATCTGGCTGCCGTAAAACAGGATATAGTCGATCTGATGACTGAATCGCAGGACTGGTGGCCCGCCGACTTCGGTCACTATGGTCCATTCTTCATTCGGATGGCCTGGCACAGTGCCGGTACTTACCGCATTGGCGATGGCCGGGGTGGTGCCAGCTCTGGTGATCAGCGGTTTGCGCCCCTTAATAGCTGGCCCGACAACACGAATCTCGACAAAGCGCGCCTGTTGCTGTGGCCGGTAAAACAAAAATATGGCCGGAAACTCTCGTGGGCCGACCTGCTGGTTCTCACCGGCAACTGCGCCCTTGAGTCGATGGGCTTCAAGACGTTCGGCTTCGGTGGCGGACGGGAAGATGTCTGGGAACCCGAAGAAGCTGTTTATTGGGGCTCCGAAACCGAATGGATGGGCGACAAGCCCCGCTATGCCGGTAGCAATGGTACCCGTAACCTTGAGCAACCCCTGGGAGCCTCCCACATGGGCCTTATTTACGTGAACCCGGAAGGACCGGAAGGCAAGCCGGATCCGGTTGGTGCCGCGTACGACATTCGGGAAACCTTCGGGCGGATGGCCATGAACGATGAAGAAACTGTTGCCCTTATTGCTGGTGGACACACGTTCGGTAAAACCCACGGGGCTGCCGATCCGGGCAAGTTCGTTAGTTCTGAACCCGCCGGGGCACCCATTGCCGAGCAGAGCCTGGGCTGGAAAAACTCGTTTGGCACCGGTCACGGAGCTGATACCATTACCAGTGGCATCGAGATAACCTGGACCACCAAGCCTACACAGTGGAGCAACGAATACTTCGATCATCTGTTCGGCTACGAATGGGAATTGACGAAGAGTCCGGCCGGTGCGCATCAGTGGCAACCCAAGGATGGTGCCGGTGCCGGTACCGTGCCTGATGCCCATGACCCATCAAAGCGCCATGCCCCTATGATGCTGACGACGGACATCGCTTTACGGGCCGATCCGGCTTACGAGAAGATTTCAAGACGCTTCCACGAAAACCCGGATGAGTTTGCCGACGCCTTTGCCCGTGCCTGGTTCAAACTGACGCACCGCGACATGGGGCCAATCGAGCGTTATCTCGGTCCGGAAGTGCCAACCGAAGAGTTGATCTGGCAGGACCCCGTTCCCGCTGTTACGCACGAACTGGTCAACGAGCAGGATATTGCCGATTTGAAAGGGAAACTGCTGGCTTCGGGCCTGTCGGTATCCCAGCTGGTCTCTACGGCCTGGGCTTCGGCGTCAACGTATCGTGGCTCCGACAAACGCGGTGGTGCCAACGGTGCCCGCCTTCGTCTGGCCCCTCAGAAAGATTGGGCAGTCAACAATCCAACCCAACTGGCCAATGTTATCAAGACGCTCGAAAGCGTTCAAACGGAGTTTAACGGTGCTCAGTCTGGCGGCAAAGCAATTTCGCTCGCCGACCTGATCGTGCTGGGTGGCTGCGCCGGTGTTGAGCAGGCGGCCAGAAATGCCGGTCACGAGGTGACGGTACCCTTCACACCGGGACGTACCGACGCGTCGCAGGAGCAAACCGATGTAGCCTCGTTCAACGCGATGGAGCACCGTGCCGACGGGTTCCGCAATTACCTGAACCCGATTCATATGTCACCATCGGAGGATATGCTGATCGATAAAGCCCAGTTGCTGACGCTGACAGCACCCCAGATGACCGTCCTCGTAGGCGGTATGCGGGTACTGAACGCAAACTTCGACCACTCGAAACATGGTGTCTTCACAAAGCGTCCGGAATCCCTCACCAACGATTATTTCGTCAACCTGCTGGATATGGGTACCACCTGGAAAGCCAATTCGGAAGCCCAGGACGTATTTACGGGCCTTGACCGGAAAACGGGCGAACGCAAATGGACCGGCACCCGTGTCGATCTCATCTTCGGTTCCAACTCCGAACTCCGTGCTATTGCGGAAGTATACGGCTGTGGGGACTCGCAGGAAAAATTCGTGAAGGATTTCGTAGCTGCCTGGAGCAAAGTGATGAATCTTGGCCGCTTCGATCTGGCCTGATTGCTGCGTTGCGCAAACTAAAAAAGGGTGGCTCGTTTCCGGGCTACCCTTTTTTAGTTTGCTGTCATTTTTTCTTTACGCTGGTTTGCTGCCGCTGGTAGTCTGACGTTTAATATCGGATCATAGCTACCTGCCAGGTTTAGGGCGAAGGCGAAAAAAGTGTTGATGGTACTCAGTTGATTATGCTACTAAGTCAACTTGCCGTTTGATGTAATCCCCTACACTACTGACAGGTATAATCCACAAAAAAGCGACCCGATCAATGACCGGGCCGCCTGTATCAGCTTACAGAATCCGTTGGTTACCGGTTTTCTACCAGGGCCTTAAATTCATCCACCGTCACTTCCTGCGACACGACGGTCAGCTGGGTTTTGGCGTATCCAATCACTTTATCATCAAACACCCGGTTAAAGGTATTCGTGTAATTCTGACCGTTGTTCTTTTCATCCATCAGGTAGTTCTGAGCGATACGGTCGATGGTTTTGTTCATCTCCTCGTCTTCACCACCCATGAAACCAAACTGCTCCCGAACCATCTGACGGGTAACGTTCAGCAATTCGTCCTGCTCAACCTTGATATCAGCTTTATCCGCAATTTTGTTTTTGATGAGTTGTAGCTTAACCGACTTCGTAAAGTCATCATACTGCTCCTCAACCTGCTCAGGGGTAAACTTACCTTCGTTTACCTCGAGTAGCCAGTTTTTCAGAAACTCGTCGGGCAGCAGGATCGGCGTGTTGTCGATGAGGGTTTTCTCAACGTCCAACCGCAACAACTGATCTGATTCACGGCTGTAGTTGCCCCGGATAATCTCAACGACTTTGGACCGGAACTGCTCTTCCTCCGTTACGGCGCCAATGCCCAGTACCTTATCAAAAAACTCCTGATTCAGTTCAGCAGGTTCGTGGCGGGTGATGTCGTCAATCTCAAAGGTGAATTCTCCTGTCAAATCGGCCGCTTCTTCTTTCTTTACACCGGTAGCGTTGGCACGGGCTTTCTCGTCCGGGAAAACATCTTCCAGTATAAACGTAATGAGTTCACCTTTTTTCTTACCGACAAACTGACCCTTGGCATCCTCCGCCATCTGATTCATCGGGAAAGCCGTTTTAGCCGAGAAACCCGCCGTATCTTCTTCCGTACCAGCCTGCTTCAGTTCGCCGTATATGGTGTCGCCGTCGCCCACTTCTTCGCCATGACCATGCGTGTGGAACCGCTGCTGCAAATCGGCAATCGTACTTTCTACTTCAGCCTCACCGGCCTGAATCTCGTAGCGCGTTACACTGGGAAGGTCGCTGAAATCAATATCAAATTCCGAGGCCAGACCAAGGGTGTAGCTAAATGCAAAATCAGATTGGTTATCCCAGTCGATTTGGTCGGCCTGCGTCCGGTCCGGAACAGGGTCGCCAACGACCTGTAATTTATTTTCACGGATATACTGGCTGACCGTTTTGCTCAGCATCGCATTTATCTCATCGACCAAAATGCTCTTGCCGTACATTTTCTGCACCAGAGAAGCTGGTACGTGGCCGGGCCGGAACCCTTTCAGCTGAACCTTACGGCTATAGTCCTTTAGTTTTTTATCTACTTCCGGCTTATAGTCTGCAGGGGTCAGGGTAATTTTCAGCGAAGCATTGGTTTCGTCAGCTTTTTCTAAAGTGATATCCACGTGTGTAACTAGTTAAAAGTGAAAGAGCGAAAGAGTGAAAGAGCGAAAAGCGGATTGCCATTTTTTCGCTCTTTCACTCTTTCGCTCCGCTCCGGCGGCCCGGTTTAAACATTGTACGGGCGGAGGGACTCGAACCCCCATGCCTTGCGGCACCAGATCCTAAGTCTGGCACGTCTACCAATTTCGCCACGCCCGCAAATTAGTGGCTCAAAACAGTCAGGCTTTTCGCCTTTTGAGGGTGCAAAACTACTAAAAAAATTTAACTCATCAAGCAAAATGCCAATAGGTTTTATTTTTAGTGCCTCACTGCTCCATTTTGGATTATTATTTTGTTATCTTGGTAGTACGAGCACAACCTAAAGGAAATAGCTGTCAGGCAGCCACCAATGATGAATGTTACCGAATCCAGCCCCCAGGCCGAACCTGTCATTGATTTAGAACTGGAACGACAGGAAATCCTCAAACGTTACCGACGACTGCTGAGGGCGGCCAAACCCATGCTGAAAGGGGATGATGCCAAACTGATAAAACGGGCATTCAACACATCGGCCGAAGCGCACAAAAACATGCGTCGGCGCTCAGGAGAGCCCTATATATACCATCCGCTGGCCGTAGCGCAGATTGCCGTTGAAGAAATCGGATTGGGTCCAACCAGTATTGTGGCTGCGTTGCTCCATGATGTTGTGGAAGATACCGAAACCACTATTGCCGATATAGACCGGGCATTTGGCCCGAAAGTAGCCCGGATCATTGATGGCCTGACCAAGATTTCGGGCTTTTTCGAATACGGTTCGTCACAGCAGGCGGAGAATTTCCGGAAGATGCTGCTGACCCTGTCGGATGATGTACGGGTTATCCTGATTAAGCTGGCCGACCGCCTTCATAACATGCGGACGCTGGACTCGATGCCCCGCGACAAGCAGTTGAAAATTGCCTCCGAAACGATTTATATCTACGCTCCCCTCGCCCACCGGCTGGGTTTGTACGCCATAAAATCGGAGCTGGAAGACCTGTACCTGAAACATGTTGAGCCGGAAGCGTATAAAGATATTGCCAAGAAGCTCCGCGATACCCGGCTGGCCCGTGACCGCTTCATTGGGCGATTTATTGAACCAATTGAAAAAGGACTGGCCGAAACGGGCCTTAAATACGTCGTTAAAGGCCGCCCCAAGTCGATTTACTCGATCTGGACGAAGCTGAACAAATCGAAAAAACCATTTGAGGAAATTTATGATTTGTTTGCGGTGCGGATCATTCTGGATGTACCACAGGAGGAGGAGAAAGCAGCCTGCTGGCGGGCCTATTCCATCGTAACGGATCATTACAAACCTAACCCCGACCGGCTGAAGGACTGGATTAGTACCCCCCGCACCAATGGCTACGAATCGCTGCACACGACGGTGATGAGCCGCCTGGGCCAGTGGGTAGAGGTGCAGATCCGGACGGAGCGGATGAATGAAATTGCCGAAAAAGGGTACGCAGCCCACTGGAAATACAAGGGCAACGATACCAAAACCGGCGAGGGTATCGAAGCATGGATTAGTCAGGTTCGCGATATGATCGAATCGGCAGGGAGTGGCGACAAAAAGGCCGCTATCGAGTTTGTTGATGATTTCAGAAGCAATCTGTACAGCGAGGAAGTCTTCGTGTTTACGCCCAAGGGTGATCTTCAGGTGTTGCAACGGGGTGCTACCGCCCTTGACTTTGCATTCGACATTCACACCCAGATTGGGGCGCGGTGTATGGCAGCAAAAGTTAATAATACCCTTGTGCCACTCAGTTACGTGCTCCAGAATGGAGACCAGGTAGAGGTCATTACGTCGAACCGGCAGAAACCCAGTGAAGACTGGCTGCGGTTTGTGGTTACGTCGAAGGCCAAGACCAAGATCAAAGACCTGATAAAAGAAGATAACAAACGCTTTGTAACGGATGGCCGGGAATTGGTCAATAAGAAACTGCGGCTCCTGCGCCTGGAAATGACCAACGAGGTCATCAACCAGTTACGGGCTTACTTTGGGTCAAAAACGACCGATGATTTCTTTTACCGGGTGGGTAAAGGGCACGTGGACGTTAGCGAACTGAAGAAGTTCAAGGCGGATAAGGAAGCGAAGGAAAACCGCGTTAACAAACTCAATACCGACACCCTGCCCGATGCAAAAGCGTTTGTAAAGGAACTGAAAAAGATTCATGGGGAGCGGGCGGATGCCGATATGTTGCTCATTGGCGAGGACATGGATCGCATCGACTACACGCTTTCCAAATGCTGTAATCCCATTTCAGGTGACGATGTATTTGGCTTCGTAACGATAAATGATGGCATCAAAATCCACCGCGTTACCTGCCCGAACGCCGTTGAACTGATGTCCAACCACGGCAACCGAATTATAAAAGCCAAGTGGACATCCCAGAAAGAACTGGCTTTCCTGGCTGGTTTACGGATTACCGGTACCGACCGGGTTGGTTTAATAAACGATGTAACGCGGATCATCAGCAACGAACTGCACATCAATATGCGCTCGGTAGCGATTGATTCCAAAGACGGTATCTTTGAAGGAAATATCCGGCTCTACGTTCATGACACCGCCCACCTCGATACGCTGATACAAAAGCTTGAACACGTTCAGGGTGTGTTTGAAGTGGTACGATTCGACTGATAGAATGATGAATTATAAGCTATGAATGATGACTAAAGGGTAATGTAGGCTTTCGCGAGAAGCCAATTCACCCTTTATAATTCATCATTCATCATTAAATTTGCCCCTATGCAACAGGCTCCTGCTCAAACTAACCTAGAATCTGCTCAGATGATCTTTCGCGCGTACCTCGAGCGAAAGGGGCTTCGGAAAACGCCCGAGCGCTTTGCCATTCTGGAAGAGATCTACAACCGACAGGACCACTTCGATGTGGACGAGTTGTATATCTCCATGAAAAACAAAAAATACCGGGTGAGCCGGGCAACCGTTTATAACACGCTGGATGTGCTGGTTGACTGCGACCTGGTTACCAAACATCAGTTTGGGCGTAACCTGGCTCAGTACGAAAAGTCGTACGGCTTCCGGCAGCACGACCATTTAATTTGTACCGACTGCCATAAAGTGATGGAATTTTGTGACCCGCGTGTTCAGAACATTCAAAATATGGTGGGCGACATGCTAAAATTTAACGTGATGCACCACTCGTTGATTTTTTACGGCTCCTGCGCCCGCGATTTTTGTGAGAATAAAGAGGAATCTGCAAAAAATATCCAAACAGCCGGGGTGACGATGGACGAGTAGGCAGTGAAGATGAATGGCCATTTGCTCTACGATGGATACGATTTACGCTAGTGTGCCGTAACGTTGTCCAGAACCACGCTTCTGTTGTCCTTCAATCAAGTGGTTTTGCTTCTGTCAGAGCATTAACATCCACTTCTTTCCATTGAAATCGTTCACTCAATTTTATATACGCTAAGCCGTATCAATAGTCAATCAATCAAAAAAGTAAATGATCGATGTTTTATTAGGCCTCCAGTGGGGCGACGAAGGAAAAGGTAAAATTGTGGACGTACTGGCTCCTCAGTACCAGGTGGTAGCCCGTTTTCAGGGTGGTCCCAATGCCGGACACACGCTCGAATTCAACGGGTTAAAGCACGTGTTGCACCAGATTCCGTCCGGCATTTTCCGCAACGATATCCTCAACATCATTGGCAATGGGGTGGTACTCGATCCCATTGTGTTCAAAAAAGAAATTGACGGGCTGGCAAAATTCAACCTTGCCCTGACCGATAATCTCCAGATTTCACGCAAGGCATCTATTATTATCCCAACGCACCGACTGCTGGATGCCGCTTACGAACAGGCAAAAGGCGACTCAAAAATTGGGTCGACCCTGCGGGGCATTGGCCCAACGTATCAGGACAAAGTAGCCCGGCAGGGATTACGGGTTGGCGATATTCTGTCGCCGAATTTTCAGGAGAAATACAACAAACTGGTAGCCATTCATAAAGTCATTCTTGAGCAGAACAATTTCGACTATGCCTCAGTGCTTCCTCAGGCCGAAACAGAGTTTTTTGGTGCAGTGGAATTCATGAAGCAGTTCCAGTTGACTGACAGTGAATATGCGGTAAACGAGGCCATTCAGTCGGGCAAAAAAGTACTAGCCGAAGGGGCGCAGGGTTCACTGCTCGATATTGATTTTGGTTCCTATCCATTTGTAACCTCCTCCAGTACCATGACCGCCGGTGCCTGTACGGGATTAGGTATTGCCCCCAGTCAGATTGGCGAAGTATTTGGGATTTTCAAAGCCTATTGCACCCGCGTTGGTAGTGGCCCCTTCCCTACCGAGCTCATGGATGAAACCGGTGAACTGATGCGCCAGGAAGGGCGCGAGTTTGGCTCGACTACAGGTCGCCCGCGCCGGTGCGGCTGGCTCGATTTGCCCGCCCTCAAATACGCTATTATGATTAATGGCGTTACGCAGCTGGTGATGATGAAGGTGGATGTACTGAACATCTTCGATGAAATAAAAATATGCACTCATTATGAACTCCCCGACCGCGACGGCGGACCGGGCACCATAACCGAAAAGATGCCGTATGATTTGTGCGACACGCCTGTAAAGCCTGTTTATAAATCCTTTAAAGGCTGGCAAACCGACTTGACTGACATTCGGTCATTCAGTGATGTGCCATCGGAACTGGCAACCTACGTTTACTTTCTGGAAGACACCCTGGGCTTACCCATCAACTTCATTTCGACCAGTCCCGACCGTGAAGCCATTATTCACCGGCAGGCTGTCATTGCGTAGCACCAATCAATACAGGCAGTAGACCGCAACCTGGTTATTTTCATAGGAGCCCTGTTGCGGTTTACTGCTTTTGCCCCATTTTTATGTCGGCCAGAAATTTTTATCAAACCCTGTATCAAAACGAATCCCTCTTTCAACTGACGGGTGAAACGTGGGACGTAGTTACTTTGGCGGCTACTCCTGCCGATGTAAATGCACCTGCGCTGCTACTGGATACGGCTGATTTGCTGACTGAATTAGATACTTTATCGGCCGGTTCGTTGGCGGATATAGAGCAACCATTGGCGGTTGACGTGGTCATGGATGAGCAGGTCATTGCCGCTACGATTCCCCAACCCGAGCCGGTGGTACTGGTAGCCAAACCAGAACCCCTGCCTCAGCCACCATCCCGGCCGGTAGTGCCCTCTGTGCTGCCCCCCATTCAGCAGCAATCACGGTTGCCCCAATTGAACCACAAAGTATTGTTGCTGGCCGATGAGGCATTAGACCCCAGCAATCTGTTATTCCTGGAAAAAATTCTGAAAGCGGTGAACCTCAACATCAACGGGGTTGATTTACTGAATCTTCACGGGGTTAGTGATGTTGACTTTCCCGAACTTCTGCGGGGCAAATACATCAATCATTTTGTAACCTTTGGCGTACCGTTTGAGCGTATCCATCTTGATATTATGATGGATCGGTATGCGCCGGTTCGGTTTGAAGGCATCACGTTCCTAATGGCCGATTCACTACCTACCATCGAAGCAGATCAGGCATTGAAGAAACGGCTATGGGGTGCGCTTCAGCGTATCTTCTTACAACGGTAGCCATTTCCTAGGATGCTCTGCTCCTTTTCAGGAAAAAACTGATAACTCCGAACAGTTGAGCTTAGTTAAGAGATGCAGCAAGGAAAGGTTTACTTACGTCGGATACTTTTCTACTTTCAGCCGGGTTTGTCAACGAAAGCCCGGATAAAATCTTCCGCCGTTCGTCCGTAATCCGTTACATTTGCCCCTCCCTATTGGCTTATTTGCCTCCGTTTTTTGTGAGATCAATGGGTTAAATCCGGGAAATCGGGTCTCGATGATGACGTTTATCAACCGGCTACTGGCCTTATTCAATTCATATCCTCCGGCATCCATTCCAGAGGCAACCACTATTGGCGAACGGGTGGCTGTTCCCGCCCCTTTTCTACGGGTGGACACCGTAGCATCAGCACTGGCCCCCTCCTTACCCCTCCCTGCCATTGCTCCCCTACCCGCCTGGCTCGCCGATGAAGAATCACTGCGGGACGAAGGTGTTTTATTCGGACTTTCCTACGCTCAGCCTGACACCAAGATCGCTCAAATCAGTGCCTTTTTTGCCAGCGAGGCCGCTCCACTCACCGAGTTGGCAGCGCAGTATACCGGGCAAATACGCGCCCTTACGCCCCGCATCGACCGGCGGGAAAAGGAGTTGACCAGTCTGCGGGACCAACTGACTCAGTTGCGCGATAGCCAACCCGTTCGTACTACGCTGGTCAGGCATGTTATTAGCCTGGGGATATCCATTATTTTGTGCATGGGCACGTTTTACCTGGTCGACGGCACATTGTACCGTGTCTTTCCAAATCACTGGATCTCGACCGGGGTTTTTCTGGCGGGTCTGTTCAACATGTCGGGACACACCTCTTTCTTTTATGAAACGAATACCCGATTAACGGGCCGACGATTTATGGAGGAGATTGGGTTACCCTTTGCTGCCGCTGTTTTTGTGCTGGTCCACGCCCTAAGCTATCAGCCGGTAAGCCAGGCGATTGGTCTGTTCATTTTCATCCTGTTTGTTTTTCTACTATCCGGAAAACTATTGCTAAGCACCCTAACTAGTTTACAACATGAAATGGTCAGCGCTCAGAAAAACCGGCAGATGATAGCTGCTAAACAGGTTGATTTACCGCTTCTGGAAAGCCAAATCAGTCAGCATGAACAGGACGTAGACAGGCTCAATGGGCAAAGAATGGCTGTCGTTACCGCTTTCAATCAGGTCGAATCTACATTGACCCAATTGAACACCCAGCGCGATAAACTTGTTAATTTATTTCTGGGTGAGTTTGAACTCGCCCGTAGTCTTCGTGACCGGTTAACTAAACAACAGCGACAACTCATTATGAATGATTAATACGTATTGACAGGTTTATCGTTTATCATTCATAACTGATTATGGAACCAACTACTAATCCCGACTTTCAGCACGGCTATACCAGTGGCGTGGAAGGCGTAAATCGGGAAACATACGAAGGCTACTTATCGAGTCAGGTCAATACGGACTGGCTTTCGGAGCGAATCCAGGAAAAGCGGACGGAATTATCTACGGTAGAACGCCAGTTGGCGGAATCCACGGAAGCCAACCGAACCGCTTTCGCTTCACTGCAAACCCACGCGTTGCAGGTAGACCGGCTGTCCAAACAACTCGGCCAGCGGGAATCGGACCGGCAGGGGCTTGAATCTGACCGGACTACCCTGCGCGAACGCCGGACTAAAGCCGCCCCTGATTATTCCTTGTTAGCGGGCCTGCTGTTTCTGGTGGCGGGTGTTTCATTCCTGGCGGGTGATTTGATTATCTCGCATGAAATTGTGGCGTATGCGCTCAACATTCGTGATACAAACGAGGCCTGGGCATTTGCCGTTGGTTTGGCCATGGTATCCATCCTGCTAAAACCCGCTTACGACCGGCTCATCGAGCAACCTTATCAGGAAAACCCCGCGCAGTACGGCCGTCGCTATGGCCGGTTTAAAATGGGGCTGGCCATCTTTTCGGTGCTCACGCTGGCCGTATTAGGCTGGTTCCGCTACGAGGCCTATCGCACCGACCAGCTGAAAGCGGCTATCAACAAGTCCGTTCGACAATTGCAACTCAATACCGACCCCACTGCCGCAACGCAGGACCTTAGTGCGGCAACGTTGTACAAGATAGAGAAGCAGTTGAGTGAATCGAGCGAATTGAATCTGGCCCTCGTCAATAGTCCCTGGGCACTGCTTTCGTTCGTACTAAGCGGTATTTTGTTTGCGCTGGCGGGGGCCGTTTGTCTGGGTATTGCCTTGCCCGTTTTATCGGCATTCTGGTTTCGGTGGTTGCAGGCCGACATAAAGCTGTGGAAGTTGCGCCGTAGGCTAAAGCGGCTGGACAGGGAAATCGCCCCAATTGAAGCTGCCTTATCAGAACAGCGTGTCCAGCAGAATATTCTACAACACGACCTCGATTTACTACCCGACCTAAACGCATTAAAAGCCCGGCGGGAAACCATTTATGCGGATTTGACTAACCTGTATGCGGAGCTAAAACTGGCTCAGACGGATAGCCGCATCAGTAATTTTAACGATGGATATGGTCAGGGAGAAGCAACATTGACAAACCTGAGCGACGATGAGCAGCGACAGTTACGGAAACAGATGCTTTCGCTTCATAATTCGAGTCGGAACAGCAGCAGCGAAATCCGAACCGCCAACACCCCACCTGCTAATGGTACCAACGGAAAAGCGAATGGATTGCGTCCTTATCAGACCATTCGGAAGTTTCTGGAAGATGAGTTGTAAACGGTAACCGCTCTAACGCTTATACCCTAAACAAAAACGGCTCCCACTTGCGCAGGAGCCGTTTTGCATTAACAAACAGGATCGTTAGCCCAGATACGTCTTCAATGCCTTCGACCGTGAGGTGTGGCGCAGCCGACGAATGGCTTTTTCCTTTATCTGCCGAACCCGCTCGCGGGTCAGGTTGAATTTCTCACCAATTTCTTCCAGCGTCATGGCGTGTTCGCCGTTCAGCCCGAAGTAGAGTGTGATCACATCGGCCTCGCGCTGCGTCAGCGTTGAGAGGGCACGCTGTACTTCTTTCCGCAGCGAATCATTGATCAGGCCCGAATCGGGTTTGTCTTCACCATCGTTTTCGAGTACGTCCAGCAGGCTGTTTTCTTCACCCTGTACAAAGGGCGCGTCCATCGACACATGCCGACCCGAAATCTTAAGCGTATCAACAACTTCAGCCGCCGAAATTTCCAGTACAGCCGCTAGCTCTTCGGGTGATGGCTCACGCTCGAACTTCTGCTCCAAGTCGGAGAATGTCTTGGAAATCTTGTTCAGCGAACCAACCCGGTTCAAGGGTAATCGTACGATACGGGACTGCTCGGCTAGGGCCTGTAAAATAGACTGACGAATCCACCAAACAGCATAGGAAATAAACTTAAAACCACGTGTTTCGTCAAACCGTTGCGCTGCTTTAATCAGACCCAGGTTTCCTTCATTGATCAAATCACCTAAGGACAAACCCTGATTTTGGTATTGCTTGGCAACCGATACCACAAAGCGCAGGTTTGCTTTGGTTAACCGTTCCAGCGACAATTGATCACCTTCCCGGATTTTTTGGGCCAGCGTTACTTCCTCATCGGGCGTAAGCAGGTCTACTTTACCAATCTCCTGCAAGTACTTGTCTAACGACTGACTTTCCCGATTGGTAATCTGTTTTGATATTTTTAGCTGTCTCATAATTTGGTGCCCCCGGTGGTGTGACTATATAACGCTAGGTTCTGACGTTGCATTACACGAAAAAGTAACAATCTCTCAGGCGTTTTTGTTCTCCGGCTTCGGTAATAGCACTTTACGGGATAACCGGTACTTTCCGGTCTTTTTATCCACGTCAACCAGTTTTACCGTTACTTCCTCTCCTACCTGAAACACTCCATCCATGGTTTCCAGACGCTCCCACTTAATCTCGGAAATGTGCAATAATCCATCTTTACCGGGCATGAACTCAACGAAGGCACCGAAGGGTTGTATCGTTTTCACTTTCCCCACGTAGGTATCCCCTACTTCCGGTACGGCTACGATTCCTTTGATACGCGACACGGCTTTGTCCATGCTCTCTTTGCTGGTGGCAAAAATGCTCACCCAACCCGCATTGTCGTGTTCGTCGATGTTAACGACGGCACCCGAATCTTTCTGAATATCCTGAACCACCTTACCACCGGGTCCGATAACGGCACCAATCTGGTTCGTGTCAATCTTGATAACAACGGCACGGGGTGCGTGAGGCTTCAGGTCCGGACGCACCTCGGCAATGCCTTTCCGCATCTCACCCAGGATATGCAACCGTCCCTGACGGGCCTGCTCCAGGGCCTGTGCCAGCACTTCGTACGATAGTCCGTCTACTTTCAGGTCCATCTGGCAGGCCACGATACCTTTCTCCGTACCCGTAACTTTAAAGTCCATGTCGCCCAGGTGATCTTCATCGCCCAGAATATCGGACAACACCGCGTACTTATCGCCGTCGGAAATAAGCCCCATGGCAATACCGGCTACGGGAGCCTTGATCTTGATTCCGGCGTCCATCAGTGCCATCGTACCGGCACAAACGGTAGCCATAGACGACGACCCGTTCGATTCCAGAATATCCGACACAATCCGAATAGTGTACGGATTATCTTCCGCTGGTGGCAGCACTTTCTTGATCGAGCGGTGAGCCAGATTACCGTGACCCACTTCCCGGCGGCCAACACCCCGGTTAGGTTTTACTTCACCCGTAGAAAAACCGGGGAAGTTATAATGCAGCAGGAATTTACTGTAGCCCTGATGCATGGTCTGATCAACGATCTGCTCATCCGTTTTGGTACCAAGCGTAGCCGTCGTCAACGATTGGGTTTCACCCCGCGTAAACAGAGCCGAACCGTGGGGACCGGGCAGCAGACCCGCTTCAGCCACGATGGGGCGTATCTGATCTAATTTCCGGCCATCCAGACGAACGCGCTCATCGAGTACCAACCGACGCGACGCTTCCCATTCCAGGTCGTGGAAATAGGTTTTAATCAAACCGACATTTACGTCAGATCCTTCGGGGAAGGAAGCTATGTACTCGTCACGAATCGCCTTGGCGGCTTCCGAACGGCCTTTTTTGCTTGGATTCTGCTGGCTGACAGCCGCGTAGATCTTATCGTACGTAGCGGTCCGAACGGCAGCCCGCAGGTCTTCGTCGTGCGTTTCGTGGTTGAACTCCCGCTTCTTGGTCTTGCCTACTTTTGCTTCCAGCTCTTTCTGGGCATGGCACTGTACTTTTATGGCTTCGTGGGCTATTTTGATCGCTTCCACTACCTCGGCTTCCGAACATTCGTCCATCTCGCCTTCTACCATACAGATATCCTTCTCGGTAGCGGCCACAATCAGGTCGATAGTGGCCCGTTCCAGCGCGGACGTTTTAGGGTTGATGTGGTATTGACCGTCAATTTTAGCCACCCGTACTTCCGAAATCGGGCCATTGAAGGGTATGTTCGATACCGCCAGGGCCGACGAAGCCGCCAAAGCCGCTAAGGCATCGGGCTGCACTTCGGGGTCAGCCGAAATAAGCGTAATCATCACCTGGGTATCGGCGTGGTACGTATCGGGGAAGATTGGCCGCAGGGCGCGGTCTACCAGGCGGCTAATCAGAATTTCGTGATCGCCCAGACGCCCTTCGCGCCGTTGGAAGCTACCGGGAATCCGGCCGGCCGAAGCAAATTTTTCTTGATAATCAACGGATAAAGGCAAAAAATCAACGCCTTCTTTAGCATCTTTGCTGGATACGACGGTTGCCAGTAGCATCGCGTCGCCCAGTCGTACAACCACCGCGCCGTCGGCCTGACGGGCCATTTTTCCGGTTTCGATGGTAATTTCCCGCCCGTCGGGCAGCGCAACGGATTGCGTGGTGATTTCAAACATAAAACAGATTTTGAATACGTTCTCTTACAGCTTTAAACAGCACCGTTTCCCGACCTTCGGAATCCGGCATAAATCAACTTGTCGTCATTAAAGTGGATAAGCCCGGTCAGGATAAGGTAGATAAACCAGTCATTAACCCTACCAACCCGATTAACCCTAGCTGACGTTTTACGTTACGTCTATAGAAACCACAAAAATGAGGGAATCTACTACCGAGTAGATTCCCTTTTTGATGGATGGCCCGATTACTTTCGTAACCCCAGCGAGGCCAGAATAGCCCGATACCGCATGATGTCCTTTTTCATGAGGTAATTCAGCAACCGCCGACGCTTACCTACTAATTTCAAAAGGCCCAGTTGGGTGCCATAATCGTGCTTGTGTACTTTCAGGTGGGCAGTCAGGTGACTGATCCGGTAGGTGAACAGCGCGATCTGGGATTCGGCCGACCCGGTGTCTTCTGCGCTTTTGGCAAAACCCGAGGTGGAGAATATCTCCTGCTTTTTTTCGGTCGTTAGATACATCTTCAGACAGCTAATTTTATTGAAAATATGAATTTGGGTGCAAAGATAAGGAAAATAATCGGTCATTCAGAGCGCCGGCTACGGAAAAATAGTTAGCTGACTGACTGTGAAACGGACCGGCTATCTGACCAGTTTTTCCACCTGACTCTTAGGCGCTCCCACGCAATGATATAAACGTCTTTATCGAACAGGCGCGAGTCGTGACGGGCACGCTGCATGATTAACAGCCCAAGGGGGAACAGGATAATATTGGCCAGCCACGCACCGATGGGTACCCAGATCAAGCCGTCTTTGGCGTATTTATCCCCTGCAATGGTTAGCACATACAGAAAGATGAAGAATACAATGGCAATCAGAACCGGCACGCCAAAACCCCCTTTTTTGATAATGGCCCCCATGGATGCGCCAATCAAAAACATCACAAAAATTGAAAACGCCTGTGTGAATTTATGGTGACTTTCCAGCTGATACCGCCAGACGTTCTTTTCTTTCTCAGTCAGGTACGTTACGTTCGATGTTGCATAGGTCAGAATATTCTGAGCCTGACTCAACGCCGACTGTGCCAGATCAGGCACGGCAACTTCTCTCTTTTTCATAAGCGAGTCCACCCATTTCCCATCCTTTATCGCCTTTTGTTTCGTAACGGCATCTGCCTTGAACTGGTAATTGTAGTACTGGCGGGACGTATTGGCTACGCTCATGCTGGTATTGGTATACTCTTTCCGGAGCGAATCGGTTAAGACTGACAGTTCGCTCAGGTTTTTCATATACTCGTGGTATTCGAACTGATTTTCGTCGGTGCGCTTGATACCAAACGATTCCAGGCTAATAACTAACCGATAATCCTTAAAGCCATTCCGCATAAACTGCCCCCCTGTGGCTGGTGTACCAGCACTATTATAGCTGATGGGACTGTTGTCTGAATACTCCTGATAATCATTCCCGTTGAACAGCTGAAAGACAAGGTATGACCGGTCTTTATCGGTGTACATCCGACCGGAATCGGCCAGTATAATTTCGCGATTTCCCGACTCGGCGCCGTTCGTTGGATGCTTATAGATGACCAGCCCTTTCAGCAAATCGCCCGTTTTGCTGTTTTCAGCCGCTTTTACTTTTTGATCTACCTTGATACTATAGCCCGGTAAATCGTTGTAAAATATACCTTCTTTCAGGTTAAGCGTAGCCTTGGCCGTTTTAATATCATACAGCAGGCTATATCCTTTAAGATTGGCCCAGGGCGCCACCGAGTTATTGAACCAGAAGGAAAATCCGCTGATACCAACGGCTACGATTAGCAACGGACGCATAGCCCTGGTGAGCGAAATACCGGCACTTTTCAGGGCGGTCAGTTCAAAAAACTCACCCAGGTTCCCGAATGTCATCAGGGAAGACAGCAGGACGGCCAGCGGTAGCGCCGTTGGTATAGTAAGCAGGGAAAAGTAAAATAACAGGCGGCCGAAGGTGGCTAAGTCGAGGTCTTTAGAAACGAAATCGTCAATGTAGAACATCAGCAGTCGCATCAGAAAAATGAAGATGACGACACCGAGGGTCAAAAAAAACGGCCCCCAAAACGAGCCGAGCACTAATTTATCTATCTTTTTCATTCGTTTGTATAATGTACCACGGGGATGGCCTGAACGCAGCGTGGAGGAGTATCATCTATACAACATAAACTACATTACTCCTTGTTCATTATACCAACAGGGCCTTCCGTACGGTTCATTAACAAAATTTAACTACCAACAATTTCTTTCAGCTTATCCATCATCCCATCCCACAGGTCCTGTAATTCTTCTTCGTCGGTGGTATTGGAGTAATCAGTAATGCGCAAAAACGTCGATTGGGTTAATTCGCTTTGGTCGACCCGAAAGTCTACGTAGTTATTATCTGACCCATCTTCATCCGTTTCCAGAAACTCAAAACGAACGCCCTTATTTTGCCGCATAGACACCTGTTTGGCAATGTGACTTTCGTTATCCCACTGAAAATCGAGCCGCTGTTCGGGCATGGTGTTCACTTTACTGGCAAACCACTGCGACAGTCCCGATGCGGTGCTGATATAGGGGAAGAGCATTTTGGGAGATGCCCGGAGTTCGTACTCGGTGATGAATTTAAATTTCTCCATAAGTCGGTAAACTTTAGAAAAGGGGTCCTTGGCAAAGGTAAACGAATTTTTTTGCGAAAGTCAATGGCTTTTTTTGCCCCTGACTTAATTTTTCTTACTTTTGTGGCACCAAGCCCGGCGGGGTAGCTCAGATGGTTAGAGCGTAGGATTCATAACCCTAAGGTCGGCAGTTCGATCCTGCTCCCCGCTACAACTGTATAACCCAACTATCTATTTAATAGGTAGTTGGGTTTTTTACTTTCATAATGGGGACGGTTTGGGGGACGGAATAGGTCTAAGAGGTTGTTTAAAGTTTCACAGAAATGGGACGGAAAAAGAATAAACAGAATCAACAAGATACTCCCAAGTGTATTTTTTGCGGTAAGACATCTTTGACCAAAGAACACGTATGGTCAGATTGGATTAAAAACGTTATCCCAAGAGATGACTCCAAGCGCCACGAGCATATACTCATGCGCCAAGATGGTTTTGAACATCGACGACCTACGGGTCATGTTGGTAGTAAAACGTTAAAAATAGTGTGCAGCGATTGTAACAATGGATGGATGAGTAAGATTGAAAGTGACGCCAAACCTATTCTTACAGACTTAATGCTTGAAAAAGCAATAATAATGGACAGAGATCAGCAACTGTTGGTTGCTAAATGGGCCTTTTTAAAGACAATAATTGCGGAGTATTTGGATATAACTTGGCAAGCAATTAACTCATCTGAGCGTAAATATTTTTACGAAAAAAAGCTCCTTCCTGAAAATATTGGCATATGGATTGTAAAAAATGAAACCGATAAATGGCGATATAGACACTTGCATACTGGTGGTAAAGTACATTATTCATCCCTCCCAAACAGATGCAATACACAAAGTACAATATTCGTAATCGGCGGATTGATCATTTACATTTATAAAAGGCACGACAGTTCTTTCACGTATCCTTTTCTAGGGGAGTGGGGTCGGTCTTTGACTTTAATTTACCCTCATGAGCATAAAGCAATCAGATGGGCTTCTGTTCCATCCATGAACGGAGATGAGACAGAATTATTAAGGTTAAATCTTGAGCGAGTATTATCTCTACTGTCTCTCCCTCATGGCATCTAACCTCTATTTCTCTAGCATCCCATAAAGTACACACTGTACTAGCATTACTTACCCGATTTTTTTACGGATTGTGCAATGCTTTGTGCAATCCGTTTAGGCAAATCCAGGTAAACGGGCATGGAGAAAGGGGCAATTACAGACCTACTATCTTAATCTTTATATTGCTTTAGTATTACAAGCCAATGGTTCATTTATAAGCCAAACACACCTAATGAAGTACATTCTATTTATAGTCACCATAGCAATGCCTTTTTCTACAATGGCGCAAATGGCCAAAATTGCAGATATTAATGTTGCCTTTACAAAGGCCGTAGTGAGAGAGAAAGACGGCATGCATTATGAATTAACCGACGCGAAAGGACAAGACGGAATTGTTCTTTCGGAATTTTCTATCGCGACTCTAGGAAATGGGAGTCAAAAGATAGTTAAGTTCAGTTTTTATAACTGGATTGTAGTTAATGTTATCAGGGAGAAAAGGGAAGTATCAAGTACGGTAAGTTTGGGAGATACCAAAATAACTTTAGACGGGTACGCTCTTATTCCTGACCCTAAAGTGAGGAAACTGCTGAAAATGGGATCTAATCAAAACTGCAAAGTTAGAGCCTTCTTGTACTGGGACAGAAAGACAAGCTGTACGGCAGCCATATTTGGATTTGATAATCAGAAGAACCAGAAACATAATATTTTGTGCTTCTTTAGGAATAATAATATGTATTCAAGTTACCTTTCAAGGTGATGTTAATTTCAACCTTGACCCACTTTTGAAACACTTATTTAAGAAATATTTCAACACTCGTTAAACAGCAACGACCCCACCATCTGGCAGGGTCGTTTTTTATGGAGCCATGTTGCAGGGTAACTATCGGGTGCTTTTTACCTGACTACTCTGAGCTACGGTCTTCGTCAAGGCCTCCACTTGCTTATTCAATAATTCCATTTGATATGCAAGTTCTTCCAGACATTGGGCAGTATTATCGGCCATTCTCGCATTAAAGTAGGCGATATAATACTCCTTATTACTGTCTGCATTCTTGTCCGTTTCGTCCTTAAAATCTCTCTTTAATAGACTAAAGTTGTTTCTAGGGTGGAATGCCATTTCCGTAATGTGTTTAGTGAGTGTAAATAAAGAACAGTAAAAAGTGTCTGCTAGTTACCGGATCAATGGGTTCGTGGGCATAGTATCGGAGTCGAATCACTTCTTCAATCTAGCCAATAATTCAGCCTTTCTTTCCCTGAATATCTCTTTTTTACTTTGCTCCCTCGCTATTGCTATAGACGGATCCTTTGTTAGGTACAAACGGTCAGCCTGGATACTGACATTCATAAACAAATCAGCTATATAGTCGCCCAAATGCCCTATCTGGTCCTCTTTCAATACGTAAGCATCTATATCGCCGTGAGACAGTGTTATTGCGGCTTCCCGTATTAAGTTCTCCCGATTCTGCCACAGGCTCCAGAATACCAGTTCTGCACCCTGTCCTGTCGCTACGTCCAGCGTTGTGTAAGGGGACTCATTGAGGGTTGCTCCTACCTGATTACTAATTGGTTGATTGTTCATGGTCTGTTCAGGATAAGTCGGTTTCCATTGATTGAATTTTGCTCCATGTTTCTCCTATACGGGTAATGAAGGCCATAAACTCGACGGTACTGTACGCATCCTCAATGAGTTTTTTATTCACCTGAATAATGGGCGTTGTCTCTGGACTGTCATCCCCAAAGTGATAGAGTGACCACCCCAGGTACAGCTTTTCCAGTAACTGAGTACAGTGTGAGGCACCATTAGACGATATATAGTCGTCTAACGATGTGTGCAACTCCTGATAGAGTTGCTCGATACGCTTACGCTCTGCTTTGTTTGCGTGAGTAGGCTTAACCATGTGGTTCTGTGCTGTGCTCATTTGAAGAAAAAAATAAGGTGTATTGATTGGCTCAAATGTATAGGCAATTTCCAAGTACTCCAAAGATTAATTTTTCTTAACTATTTGACAGTAAGGTATTTAACATATTAAAACCCTAATCTTATAGTATTTACCCTACTCAAATCATGCTCTTATTTTCGTTGGTTTTCATGGTTTTTCTACGCTAAATATGCCTGGTTGGTATAAAGTGTTGTTGAGTCCAGCGGTAGTACACAGCGTCAGTAGCAATAGAGTTTTTACCCTATCCTTACCCTGAAAAGTAGTTGAGGTCTGCCAGTAAGCGGATTTATTAAACGGTAGTGGTGCGGCTACTTACCTACCATTGTGCTGGCGGCTCCGGTCGTAGCATAGCGACGCTTCTTTATCATCCTTTGACCTGCTCCCCGAAAGTGCCTGCCAAAGCCACACTTACATCGCATCCCTTTTCTATGCCATACTTACCGGCTGAAAACAACGGGGACCGAGGGAAAAAACACGGCGCACGGTGGAGGGGCGAAGGGTAGTAGTCCCAGCGAACCCGAAAGTTTATTTTTCAAACCTGACTCCCCAACATTGGGGGGGGACTTTGAGAATGGGGGAGGTATTCTTTCCAGAACAGGTATAGGCTTTATATGATATACCCCATTTTTTGACCCATATTTTTTTAAGTACCTCCCTTTTCTATACAGCAAAATAGTCTATCTGCTAAAGGCATCGGCCCGGTTTCTTAAATGTACGCCAGACGTACTTTTAAAATCCAAGCGGGGTAAGGGTGGCGGTACGTGGGCAGTCGAACAAATTGCTCTTGAATATGCTCAATATCTCAGCCCTGAATTGGCGGTTTTGGACAGCGCAGAATTGCGCTGTCATGTTAATCAGTAGCTTACACACTTGCAGGTACAATATAGGGGGTATAAACAGCCTGATAACAAGGTGTTTTTGTTACTGGTGGTATAACGTATGGGGTCATAACTTATGGGTTACAAGGAGTTGGTAGGGCTGTCCCTCCTCCACTACAACACATCGCCTGTTGTCTCACATCGTTTCAGTAACTAACTTGTACCTAACAATCAGATGAATACATGGAACAGCTAGTACAATCAAGAACAGCACCTCACCGGACACGGCATAAGATTAACCCCTATAAGAGCGCAATACAGACCCGTACAGCCGTGATTTTCGCTCCGGACGACCACACACTTGTCGCAATCTGTAAACTCTCAGCCAGGGCGCTACGGGTGCTGGTGATTATGGCTGCTCGGGTTGACCCCACTACCGGTGTGAGCCATTGCAGTAAGCAGGAAATGAATCGCTTCTTCTCTGCGCTCCGGGTGAATCTCTCCCTTGCAACGGCGGAACTGATTGATGCTGGATTAGTGGCGAAGGGGAAGAAACTTGATACGTACTACCTCAACCCAAAGGCGTTTCAGGTCGTCACGCTGCCGACGCTTTAATCAACGGCTTTATTCGTGGGCTGGTATGATGGTAGAGAAGCTAACCCCATCTGACTAAAGTAGGGGTCTTGGCACTGCCATTCGTGGAATGAATGTACTCTGATTGTTGGTACGGCTCCGGGTAGCTCAGGTTCGTCACATTCAGCCGGGTCGGTATCACAAGGCTCAACCGTCAACCGTTCCAACTGCGATTCATCCGGTTTCGGGATTGAGCCTGGTCGGGCTTGCTGTTCGGCAATAGTGGTAACGGTGGTCGCGGCTGGTGGTCGGGGTGTAGTTGATACAGGTCGGGTCATTGTTGGCCGTGGCTGTGCGACTGGTAGCGGTATCAACTCTTTCCACTCAATGCCGATTTGCCTACATAAGTGAAAGAACGTCCCCAATGTCGCTTTTGATCGAGCCCTTAAGCAGGCCGTGAACTGCTTATCCGTTTTGCCAGTATCATAGCCAGTATGATTCTGGCTGACATGGTGAAAGTAATCCCTACCACTTTCCCCAAATCCATTTGCCAGGCTGCATCCAACTTCGTACCACTCATTGTAACTGTCACCTACATACGTTCCCTGTCGTAGTACTTCCTGAATGCACACTTCTACCCGCTTACGCTCCTGGTCGGCTTCCGCCGTTACATCGAACGGGCGGGGCTTTGGTTTGGGCGGAGTGTCGTACAAATCAAAAACCATGACTTGTTCCGGCATATGCGGTGCCGGTTCGTAGGAGTAAGTGCGTGCACTGGCCACGTTACGGGGGGCGGGGTCAATCTTAATACCATAGTGGGCGAACACCCGTTTGAGCGCGTCAAAGTGCTGGCTGTGCCGGTCAGGGCTGGTAATGGGTACAAGTCCCCAATACCCTTTACCCGACGCTGATAAGGCGCAATAGGCAACAAAAGGCAACTTACTAATTTGTGTTTTCAGGTCGGCATAGTTGCGGATATGGGGGTTATCCTTTGGGTCAATGTCAAAATGAATTAATCGGGTATGACTACCAGCAACCATTGACGATTCTTTACGGTAGGTAAACACAGCACTCGGAGTAATGGCGGGTAAGGTTCTCTTTAAAGAGTCACGTTTCTCTTTCTCCTCAACCTGTCGCAAGGCTTCAATCTTGTCGCGGTACTTACCTGATTTGAGCCACGTGAACAGGTTGATGGTTACCGGGTTTTCCGGGGAACTACAGTTTGCAAAACAGGAAACTGACACATTCAGCACGTCTTTGGTTTGTAGGTAAGTTGGCATAACGACGTAATTACACGTTGTAAATTCTGCTGGTTGTGGGGGATTTTCGAGTTAGTTAGTTTACAATTCCCTAGGGAAAACTTAACTAACTAACTTTTCACTGCTACCTTTTTACGGGATAGTTAAGTAGTTTGTTAACTCTGCCTAACTATCAGTTGATGTGTCGTACTTTTCTCTCCAACGCTTCTCAATTGTGGATATGTACGGTTTCGTCCAGCTTAAATAATCGCTCAGTCCTTGCCCTTGAAGTCCCTTTTTCCGGGCTTCTTGTATCCTATCGTATCTCTCTTGTAGTACATCCCCCTTCGACCCCCCCTCGGAGACTTTAATAAAATCGTGTTCATTACCGTATCCTATCGGCTCGAAGTGAAGAAACCCGCCATCAGTGGTTATTTGATACGTCCTTACGTTCTCAGTATCATAAATTAGTTCGGCACTCCTCACCTTGAGTTGCTTTATGTATCGCAAGTCTTTATCCGTCTGGCTCCGGCCAATTGAAAACACCGCATCAGCGAAATTCGATTTCATTTTCGACCCTTGGAGATCGTTTAAGCTGATGGGGCGCGTTGAATCGACTTTCTTGTTATGCTCAAAGATGACGAATGTGATACTCCGGTTTAACTTTAGCCGGGTCAGATTGTCCATAATGGGAATCGTGGCCTTTGCCGTATCGGTATCGCCTGCGGCTATCCGCGTCATGTTGTCAATTAACACTACCTCAGCTTGCGTTATCTCAATGGCTTGTTCTAAACTTTCGTTAAAATATTGTTCATACGACACGCCTTTTGGTGATCTGAATTGAGGGGTAAAATCAGCCCGAAAAAAGCGGTCTGGGAACCGAAAGTGTTGCCCATTTTTATCCTTGAACCTTTTTTCAAATTGTTTGTCGCTGAGTTCAAGGTCTACGTAAAGAACATTCCGGGTGGCTGCCATTTCTATGGCCATCTGTACTCCGAAGGTGGTTTTTCCAATTCCAGTGTCAGCGAAAAGCATTGTCAACTCACCTTCAACAACCAGAGGTGAAAACAACTCTATCGGGTCGGGTTGGGATGCTGCCTGTAACAAGACGTCATTAGCGGTACGAATCCGAAACATGCCCGTCTCTCTTTGGGGCTGCTCGGGTTCCGACTGGTCGTCTGCTTGCTCCTCATTGGGCAGTTCCTGCCGGAAATCGTCTGGGTTAAATCCATCAATACTGACCTCGTGTAAGTCGTCATCGGCCTTACTACCTTCAGATTGAGACGAATCTGCTTTTTGCGAAGCAGTTTCTTCGGAGATAGTTGGTCTTGTTTTTTGGTACGAAAGTAATGCTTGTGAACTGGTAGCTACTTTGTATTCTGTATCAGAAAAGATGTCGGCATCAGCCCTGTAGTTTCGCCAAACCGTTAGGTCAAAATCGTCGCGTATCCATATATGTCCATCACTGGCAATAAACATTTTTGGCAATTCGCCATTCGCTACGCCTTGCGCAGAAGGCTGATTTTGAGTATCTTGCATTGTCGTTAAAGAGTATTAGTGATGGGGCGGTAGCCCTCACAGCTACCGTTTTTTTGGTGTAAATCATGGTTGAAATGGGAGCGATTCGGCTCGGTGAAGCTGAGGTTGCAAGGCCGTAAACCAGTCGTAGAAAGACTGAAAATCTTTTGCTATAAAGACGTATGCACCCGATAAGAGAAGGCTTTCTATTGTCGCTTTTTGGACTTCTGAGACCCTGTCGTTCCCAATTTTTACCTCGCAGAACAGTACATAAGAATCCACGATGGCGACCGTGTCTGGCAAACCAGCTTTCTGCTGACTTGGAACCCATTTCTTAATGTCGTCCCGATACGTTCCAGTTGATTGCAAGCGGGTGGCGAAGTGGCCGCATAAAGTCAGGTAATCCACGATGCAGGTAGTCAGGTCGTTGGCCGCTTTGTCGGAATACTTCGATTTGACCCGGTACGGAACATTTGGGTGTTTTTCGGCCTTCCTCTGGTCGGCCATAGCGTTAAGAATCGCTAAAGCGGATGGGGTTTGAGTTGGCTTACTCATGGCTGACAACACCTCCTCTTTTCGTAAGCGCCGCCATCAACTCATTTTTCAAAAAATATTTCTTGTTGCCGAGGTGGTAGCCCTTGATGATCCCTTTTTTTTCCCACGACCACAGTGAGACTTTAGATGTCCGAAATAGTGTTGCAGCTTCGTCCGGTGTAAGGGGGTCGTCGGCTCCTGGGGATGCAGCCAGATTTTTGCCACTGCGTAGTAATTGCAGGGTTTCCAGAGTCAACGCTTCTAAGTTCGTAAGCCGGGCGTTGATCGGCTCAAATGGATTACTCATAGCTACCGTCGTTTTTTGTGATTGACGGTAGCAAAGGTTAACCGGGTGGAAAGTGAGCAACCGGTTGCAACTAGCTACTAAATTTAGCCTCTATTGTTCTAATCTCACTTTCAGCCTGTTTCTTTTCTAAATCTGTTAGGCTAGGTAATATTCGTTCAATGGATTTTATAAGAAGGTCCGCTTTCCTTTTGGAGTCGTTACAGTAGGCGATTCGTTTTTTAGGGGTGGCAAAATCTATGTAGTCATTATACATTGGCTCTCCTTTCTTTACAGAAGGCAAGTCTTTATAGCAATGTATTAGAGCTCGTTCCCTTGCAGATAGAACGTTTACTGGAGGAGGGGATACGGCTTTATCCGTAAGTTGTTGTTTCAGGCTCAATACTTGCAGAAGATAGTCGTTCAATTCGCGCTCATGCTCGTTGATGTATGCTCTAATTATTGGGTGTATGGGTGTACTAGGAATCAGTGTATAAGTTATGCTACCTTTAATTACCTCCAGTTTTCTGAGTTTTGCGGACTCTGGGCCCCTTTGTGCCTCCTCTATAAAAGTAGGTAGGGATTCTAAATACTTTTCTATCTCAGCGATATAAAACAACGGGTCGTTGAGCAGCATCCATTGATTTGTCTCCTGTAATTTTACATAGCGTTGGGGATACATCTGTGCGAACAGCTTTGCATCTGGGGTCAACCTTCTACTGATTTCATCAGCATCATTCATCCATTCAAGACCTGGCTCGAACTGTTCAGGATCATTATTAGTTTCCATATTGATATATTAGGGTTAGCCCGTTATGGTGTTCCAGACCGTAGCGGGCTTTTGTGTTTTTAACTGGCAATCGTGAACGGTGTACCCTGTAACTGCTTCTGCCAGTGTAGGGCAATTATCTTGGCGTGTTGCTCCTCATCTAGCTTGATATACCTCATAAACGCTTTCTCTGTCTTGTGGCCAGTAATACGCATAATGGTAATGGATGGTACACCTAACAAATACATATTGGTAGCAAAGGACCTGCGCCCAGTATGGGTACTAACCATCTGCCACTTTTCCAGTGAGCGGATAACCCGAACACCGCCTTTTGTAATTGCTTTTCCTTCATTGCTGTTCAGTTCTGCCTGTTTACAAATCTCTTTCAGGTAGTCATTCGACTTCTGATTACTGATGCTTTTGGGAAGTTGGCCGTTGTACTTATCCAGCAAGGCCGTTACTATCGGGTGGCAGGGTATAACCACTTTTCCCTGAGTTTTAAACTGCTCCATCCGTATCATACCGTCTTTGATGTATTCGGGCCGTATAGTGGTGAAATCGGAGAAACGAAGCCCGGTATAGCATCCGACTAGAAAAAGGTCTCTGACGCGCTCTAACCGGGGCTGTTTGGACAAATCCAGTGCGTACAGCCGTTGTAGTTCTGGCTCTGTCAGATAGATGCTATCGGCATCTTCCTTCAGCACCTTAAACCGGCTACTCTTATAATCCAGCTTTGTATTTATGCCTTTAGCCGTTGCTTCGTTGAGGAACACTTTCAGCGTTTGTACGTACTTGCCTACTGCGTTGACGGATAGTAAATGATCTTTCCTTCCCTTCGTCAGCCACGCCGTGAAATCGCCGTAGAAATCCAGGTCTATTGTATCGAAATCAATCGGGCGTTTGTAGGTACTGGCAAACTCCCTCAGCACTCTGACGGTGGTGCTGTACTTCTGAATGGTCCGGGGGTTGATCGGCTTTCCTGTTTCGATGTTGACCCGCTGAGGGGCGGTTTTAATAAAGTTATCAATGAATGCAAACAAGGTATCATTGGCCGGTACTGCCTCAGCCGGCGGTGGGTTGCGGAACAATTCTATCTTTTCCTGTATAGTCTCCTTTGTGATGGCAATACGTGCTGATCGCCATTCAGCCAGGAAATTACCTGTGTACTTTTCCAGATCATTCAGAAACGTATTTATAAGGTCTTTGTGTGTGGCATCGACTACATTCTTCACCCTACCTTTTTCTTCGTTCCAGTGAGCCGGTTTGACCTTATGTCCAGTGCTAATTTTCACTCTGGTATTATTGAAACGAATAAGCCCCACTATGGGCGTTTCTGCCTTGGCAGTGGGTTCACGGAGTACAAAGGAAATGGGGGTTTCTGCTGTTCGTGCCATCGGATGAAACTGATTAGTTGATGCACGAATATACAAACGGGGGACGGAATGGGGACGGAATAGCTTAATTTATTTTAATCAACCCTAACTACATTTAATTAGTTGCAAGTAAAAAACGGCTTCTGGTTATTAAATTGGCCATTTTTATAGCATATGGAGACTGTATAGCAAAAGGAGAAATTAAGAGGTTGCGTCCTGCTCCCCGCTACAATTACGATACCTGATAGCCTTTTAAATGGTCTGTCAGGTATTTTTTTTAGCCTAAGCGCTAATTTGCTAACGGTATTCAGCCTTTTGCCTTGCCGGTTGAATTATCCACTCTCCGGTCAATCAAAAATCAAGCCGTAACTGACCGCCATCCACCGCATCTCCCGTTTGTAAACTTGACAGGGATACCCCCAGTAGCCGAATCCCTTTCTCTGTGGGTAGCAGCGCGCACAGCAGTTCAGTAGCCATGTGCGCCAGAACAATTTTCGTCGGAACAACCTGTAACGTGGTTTTACTCCGCGTAATCTGCTGAAAATCGTCGTATTTCACTTTAAGATTGACCGTGCGCCCCCGGACACCGGTGCGCTCACAATAGCCCCACACATCATTGATTAAGGGGTTCAACCCTTCGGTTAACTCAGACAACTCCGTCAAGTCCCGTTCAAACGTGTTTTCCGAGCCAACTGACTTTCGGATTCGGTTGGGCGTGACAGGCCGGTTATCGATGGCTCTGGCAATCGAGTAATAATGATGCCCTACTTTGCCAAAATGCCGGGTCAGGAAGGGTTCACTCTGCTGCCGCAGATCCAGTCCGGTGAAAATGCCCAGTTGATTCATGCGGGCCGCCGTTACCCGGCCAACCCCGTGAAACTGCCCCACCTTCAGGCCCTCCACAAAGGCTGGCCCCTGGGTCGGTTTGATCACGTACAACCCGTCGGGCTTTTTGTAATCAGAGGCTAGCTTGGCCAGAAACTTGTTGTAGGATACACCCGCCGAGGCCGTAAGGCCGGTTGCTTCTTTTATTTGCTCTTTTATCGTCTGTGCGATCCGGGTTGCCGACAAACCATTGTGACTGCCAGCCGTCACGTCCAGGTAGGCTTCGTCCAGCGAGAGCGGCTCAATCAAATCGGTGTGGCGGGCAAAAACGGCCCGAATTTGCGCAGAAACAGCCTTATAAACCTCGAAACGTGGTTTAACAAAAATCAGATCGGGGCACTTACGGATAGCGATGGACGAGGCCATAGCCGAATGAACACCAAACTGCCGGGCTTCGTAGCTGGCAGCTGCCACTACCCCCCGCTGTCGGGAGCCCCCTACTGCCAGTGGTTTTCCCCGCAGGGCGGGATCGTCCCGTTGCTCAACGGAGGCATAGAAAGCATCCATGTCGACATGAATTATTTTCCGTTGAACTTCCGTTTCCATCCCTCGTATATAATTTATTTGTACGCTACTACAGCAAAACTATACGATAATAAGGAATCATACTAATCCGCACGTACATCCTACGTCTTTCTTTCTATATGGGGCGTGGGGTTCCGTATTTCGAATCCGGCTGATGCGGGAATGAGTCTGTTTAAACAGGTTTAAAAGCAAGCAGGTACAGTAAACAGCGAACAGCAATCATATTGGGGAGGTAGCAGTTAATTCGGCCAGTCAGGGCGTCATAAAAACCCAGGAAATACCGCTGTAGTGGAACGCAGGATCAGTGGGTGGTGCCCAGCTACCTGTCAACTTACCCTGGCTGTTCCTGTTTACCGAAAGCTGTGTCCAGGTATACTTTCCCCGCTCATAGTCGAAAGTGATCCCATCATCGTCGTAGAGGTTCCAGGCACCCGCCATTTTTCCGTAATGACGAACGGTTAGGGGGACTTTTTCATTGCCCTCGGGGGAGTGAAGCGTAGGCGGAACCAGCGGAATAAGGCCACCATCTTTCACAAATACCGGAATGTTGGCCAGGCCGGGTGTTATGTCGATCACTTCGCCTTCGCCCGCTAATTTGCCCGTGTAAAAATCGTACCATTTGCCAGCGGGCAGGATTACTTTCCGGCTTGTTTCTCCGGCAAACAGGGGCGCTACCAACAGGAAGTCCCCCACCATGAATTGATCCTTTATATCTTTCCGTACGGCCAGAGCATACGGGTTATCCGTCGAGTTGAGCGTTCCGGCGGTTGTTTGCTCATTGGATGAAAAACCATCGACCAGGTTCATGGCCCTAATGGGTGGCTTCCCCTCAAATTGATATTGGGCAAAGGTGGTGTACAGGTAGGGCAGCAGCTGCATCCGCAGGTTCATGACAGCTTTTACTTCGTCAGCCACATCGGGGAAGGTCCAGGGTTTGGTACCGTCGGCCCAGGCGTTGAGCATGGCCATGGGCGAAAAACAAACCGTCTGCATCCGGCGCAGCCACTCTTCCGACGTTTTGGATGATCGGGCTTCGGGTGTCCACAGTACCCCGGCGAAACTGCTGCTGCACAGGGCCGTAATGAAATCGCGGTGGTCGTAATAATCATTGTACAATACGTAGGGAAGGGCCGATGCCCCGGCATTGGACCCCCGAACCAGCCCGTACGTCCGCTGGTTGCGCTCCCGAAACCAGTCGGCGGTCATCTTCTGAAACTGCAGGCCGTACAGCTGCCGCATCTGTTCAGCACTTATGCCGGAGGGAAACGTAGCTACATCGGGCCACAGCCACTGGTCGTAGCCATCCACCTCATCTACCTTGTAACCCGACACGCCGATAGCCAGGTGCTGACGGGTAAACAGGTCTTTGTAGAGTTTGCGGGCGGGGGGCATGTTAAAGTCAGGCACGCGGCCCACCCAAACCGTGTGCGAGCCGGTGTAAGGCAGAACGTCCTTAAAAATGGGGGAATGGGACGACACGTAGGGGTTGATCCACAAATTGGCCCGGATGTTTTCACGGGCTAGCTGCGCCAGAAACCGGGCCGGTTGTGGATACCGGGTACTGTCCCACACGAAGCTGTTGGGGTAGGAATGCGACTGCCAGCCGGGCTCCAGCCCCACAAAACTCAGGGGATAGCCTTTGGTCTTGAAGTCCGCTACTTCGTTCAGGATTTGTCTGTCCGTAAAAAGTGTTGGCATCCGATGGGTGAAACCCAGCCCCCACTTGGGCGGCAAGGTGCCCCCTCCGCAATACAGGTTGTACCGCTGCATCACTTCCATAGGCGTGCGTCCGGCAAAGACATATACCTCCGTACCGGCTGCGGGCACAACTACATCGACCGCATCGGAATAAGGTTGGGCGTTCCAGGTACGGTCGGCATTGCGGTTCATTTCGGGGGGTATATCCGGCCCATCGGCCCGCACCGCCGTTCCGGCATAAACGGTGATGTACCTTGCCGAATTGATTAGTACACCATAGCCCAGGCTGGACACGTAGAACGGAACGGGGGCGTGAGTCCGGCCATTGTCTTTGCCGCCATAATGGTCGACGTGCAAGGTTTTGATCGTGCCCCGCTGCTGTACCGCGTTGAAGTTGAGACCCAGGCCGAATAGCTGCTCCCCTCGTTGCAGAGGAAACCGTAGAAACGTTTTGTTGTCGGCCTGGCGATGAACGCTTCCTGTCAGTAATGCCGGAAAGGAAGCAGCCCCCAGTTTCGTAAGTCCGTCCAGTTTGGGCTGTACAGCCGCTACCGATAGCGGGGTGGGGCCGTCGGCTTTACCAACGACCGCTTTCCAGACACCCGGTGCCACGGATTGCCAGTTAAACGCCGTTTGCTGCGCCTGGGCCGAAAAATTGATAAGCAACAATGCAGCAAAGGCGAAAAATTGATCCGGGAAGAAACGCATGTAGTAGTATGGGCAGGGTATCAGGGCAATGAAAGAGTTCAGGACAAGTATAAACCATTAGCACTGGAAGGGCGAAATCTTTGTAGTAGCTGGACATGGGCCTACCAGTTTAGCTCCGCAGGTGCGGAATCTCAAAGCAAGATTCCGCACCTGCAGAGCTACCTAATGCTGGTGTCTCCCTGTTTTACGAAGATCACACCCTACTGGGGTAATGAACACGAACTTGCCCTGTCCCCTACTGTAAATAAGCTGGACGCTTGTCGCTGAAGCACGTAAGGAGCTTATCGAAGCAGAGTAGACCGCCCAAAAACACCCCCTTACACCACCGGTAATTTCCAGCCATTATGGTAGTGCGCATTCAGCATGGCGTTTGCCTGTGCGTCATTTTTGAAGCCCTTCGTGGCTGGGTCCCAATACACTTTTCGTCCCAACTTATACGCAATGTTGCCCATGTGCGCGTTGATAGCAGCAATGCTTCCCGTTTCGATGCCACACTTCAGGATGCCGGGGTCATTCGCCCGGATGGCCTTGACAAAGTTCTTCGTGTGTTCGTTCAGGTAATCGCCGTTGCGGGCCTGGTTGGGGATGTTTTCTACCTTATAAACCTTGACGCCGTTCTTGGTTTCGGTTTCCGGTACCAGCGACCAGCCATCCCGGTTGAGCACCAGGGTGGCGTTGTTGCCAATAAAGGCAATCCCTTCCGTACGGCCGTAGTTGCCGCCATCAATACCCGTGGCGTGTTCCCAGAGCATATTGAAGCCGTCGTACTCATACACCGCCTGGAGGGTGTCGGGGGTTTCGGAAGCATCGTCCGGGTAGGCCAGTTTGCCCCCCGAAGCCATGACGGATTTGGGGGCTTTGGCATTCATGGCATAGAGGGCAATGTCTATTTCGTGAACACCCCAGTCGGTCATCAGGCCACCGGCATAATCCCAGAACCAGCGGAAATTGAAGTGAAACCGGTTGGGGTTGAAGGCCCGTTTTGGCGCGGGTCCCAGCCACATATTGTAGTCGACACCCGCCGGTGGTGCACTATCGGGACGCACGGGTACGGGGTTCATCCAGCCCTGATAGGCCCACACTTTCACCAGACGAATATTGCCCAGCTTACCCGACCGGATGTACTCAATCGCTTTTTCATAATGCGAACCACTGCGCTGCCACTGGCCCACCTGCACAATTTTATTGTATTTTTTGGCGGCTGCCAGCATCAGGTTACACTCTTCAATGCTGTTGGCTAATGGCTTTTCCACGTAGACGTGCTTGCCAGCTGATACGGCGTCGATCATGGCCATGCAGTGCCAGTGGTCTGGGGTTCCGATAATGACGGCATCGATGTCTTTATTTTCCAGCAGCTTCCGGTAGTCTTTATAGAGCTGAGGCTTGTTCTGCTGCATGGTCTGCACATCGGCCGCCCGTTTGTCCAGCACGTTCTGATCCACATCGGCCAAGGCTACGCACTCTACATCGCTCATCAGCAAATGAGAACGCAGGTCCGACCAACCCATGCCATTGGCCCCAATCAGACCAATCTGAAGTTTATCATTGGCCGATGTTTTTTTTCGCTGGCTGGCAATAGCTTCCAGCGTGGGTAAGGTAACGAGCCCGGCGCCGGTAGCAGCCAGGGCCGAGTTTTGCAAAAAATGTCGACGGGTAGTTTTCATAGAAGTAGCGGTTTATACCGAACTGGCCAGACCTGCATAGGAAAGTATCGCAGGCCGTATACCTAATCACTTTCGTCTATTAAAACGTAAATCAGTATGGTTCACAAGTGGTGGCTATCCAACGTAATTGTTCCCATTGTCATCCTCCTGCCTTTACCAGTTGAGGGTATCCTTCCCCTAGTTTTTTCCTCAACTGCCGATAGGGTTAAAACCGATCTTGTTCCAACGCCCCAAATGAAGAAAGAGAAACAGCGCAGCGAATTATATAACCTGCTGGGTAAGCTCCCCGACCGGCACCGGCCCATGAACGTGGTGGTGGTTTCTACCCAGGAAACCGACGAACTGATTACTGAAAAGCTCCTGATGGATATTAACGGTCTGGAAAAGGTACCCGCCTATTTTACCCGTCCCAAACACCATACCGGCAAACTACCGGTTGTACTGTTCAATCACTCTCATTTTGGTCAGTACGAAGTAGGTAAAGAAGAGTTTGTGCAGGGCCGAAAGGAAATGCAGAAACCCCCGTATGCCCTGGCGCTGGCTCGGGCGGGGTATGCGGGGTTGTGCCTGGATAGCTGGTGTTTTGGGGAGCGATCGTCCCGGAAAGAGGTGGATACCTTTAAAGAGATGCTGTGGAATGGGCAGGTTCTGTGGGGGATGATGGTATACGACAACCTGCGGGCGCTGGACTACCTGGAAACCCGGCCCGAGGTTGATAAAAAGCGAATTGCCACCATGGGTATGTCGATGGGAAGCACTATGGCGTGGTGGCTGGCGGCTTTGGATGAGCGCATCAAAGTATGCGTCGATTTATGCTGCCTCACGGACTATCAAGAGTTGATAAAGGCCAATGGGCTGGGTCTGCACGGTATATATTACTACGTGCCGGACTTGCTGACGCATTTTACCACCTCCGGCATAAACGCCCTTATCTCACCCCGCCCCCACTTCGGACTTGCCGGTCGGCTCGATCCGCTGACACCCCTGCCTGGACTGGAAAAAATTGATAAAAACCTGAAAGCCGTTTATAAGCAGGAGGGGGCGCCCAACGCCTGGCAGTTGAAAATTTATGATGTCGGCCACCAGGAAACGGAAGCCATGCGTGCCGATATCCTGGCCTTTTATGCCAAGTGGTTATGAGTTGCCAGACACCCATTGTCGTATCCAGGGACCGCAACGGGAGCCACGTTTGCCCGCCCCCGTTGCGGTCCGCAAGGGTCATTGTCCTAATTGACCACTACCGGAAAATCGGTATCCAGGTCGGAGGTGCCGGGCGTGGGGGTTCCATTTTTTGACCCTGGCTGATGACGCAGTACGACCTTCAGTTTCCCCGTGCCAGCCGCTCCGGTTTTTATTTCCGTGGCCAGTCCGGTTGGATACGGACCGGGGGCGGGGTTGGTATCCCTATCCATCGGGGTAATGGTTAGCAAACTGGCGGGGGTAGGTGTGTACACGAACAGGTGTTCATTGGCCTTTCCCCTAATTTCCTGCGTAGCGTCCAGCGTGGGCGTTTTTGTTTTGTCGAGCAGGGTTATTACTCCCGTATAGGTTGTATTGGCTTTGAGATTCAACGTGGCTTTACTGAAATCGGCGGTTGTATTCAGGTTTTCGATGGTAGCCGTAACACGTTCGGTAGGGGTAGCCTTGTTGGTTAGTGTCAGTGTTGCCGTTGTGATAGCCTCGTTGTCGTCCGTTGGGGTCACATTTTGCTCATCTTTACTACAACTGGCTGTTACTAACAGGACACAGGACAGCCACAGGAGTTGTTTTTTCACTGGATTCATAATACGTAAATTTCAAGGTGTAAAAACAGGTTGTGTTTGATTGATTTATGTTTGCTTACCCACCGAGAACGGTAGTCGAAGTTTCAGGATCAGGCTACGGCCCGGCTCATCGGCATAATAGCGAAACCGGTTCAGGTAATCGCGGTAGGCGGTGTTGGCCAGGTTGGTCCCACTCAGGATAACGCTTAGCGGATGCGCTCCTATCCGGGCCGTAAAGCCCACTTCGGCACCCAGCAGAAAGTAAGCCGGTGGCGGGGGGGCAAAATCACCGGTAAAAATAACCTGCCCATCCTGCTGCCGGGTGGTAACGGCGGGGGCGCGGTTCTGCCGGGCCACGTACAGTCCGCTCACCGACATATACACGTCCGACAACGTACCCCATTGGCTCAGGTCATAGCGCAGGCTGTTGTCGGAGCGGTTTGGCGGAATAAATACGAGGTAGTTTTGCTCCGTCTGGTTGTAGGCAAACAGCAGGGAGTTTTTGGTCGCGAGCGTTAGGTGCGGGGTAATCTTATAGTTTAGGGTAGCATCGATGCCCCGGAAGGTGGCGCGTACCTGCGTATAGGTGTAGGCCGGAAAGGCCCCCCGCTGCCGGATAATCGGCACAGAATCGGGTTTCAGGTAGATGTAATTGTTGATGAGGTTATTATAAAAGCCAACCTCGCCACTTAGTCGATGTCCCGAATAAGCCAGTACGGCGTTACTGTTGTAGGCCTGCTCCGGTTTAAGCCCTGGGTTACCAATTTCGTACGCCACTGCGCTCTGGTGCAGCCCATTGGAGTACAAGTCGGCCACGTTGGGTGCCCGCCAGGCCGTGCTGAGGTTGGCGGTCAGGCTTAGGTCGGGCCGTAGCTGATAGGCAGCTCCCAGTGAGCCATTGGCATTTTGCCAGTTGTGGGTCGTATTATAGGGCTGGTTCGTGCCGTCACGGAGGAAATAAGCCCGCAGCCAGCGGTAGTCGTAGCGCAACCCGGCCTCCAGTGTCACCCGCCCGCTGGCGTACCGCTCGATGGCAAAGAGCCCGGCCCCGTAACTGCGGAAGTTGGGAATCAAAAACAGGTACTGACGTACGTTCCCCTGCGTAATCCCGTTGAACCCCACGCTACCCGACCAATGACCACCGACCGGTGTTTTAATATCCCGATGTTCCCACACCAAATCGGTCGTATGGGTTACCAGTTTGAGCGACAACTCGGGGTTGGTTAATCCACTGAACGACAGGAAATCATACTCCTGCCGGGTGTTTTGCTGGCGGGCAACCGTGGCCGTTAGTATCCCGCCTTTCGCGGTGTGGTAATCGGTCCGTATTTTCAGCAAGTTGTGCCTTACAGCCTGGTACGGGCGATCCAGAGCGTACGAAAATCCGGGTTGGGATAGGGGCTCGGGCCGGCTGATGGCCGCGTAGAGGTCGTCCAGACTACCCACCTGCGCACCGGTAAACAAGCCAATTTTTGTGTCGAACTGACTATAGAACGCTTCGATGCCCCACTTGTTAAGCTGGTAGTGAATATCCCCGGAGTAATTGGTTTCGTGGTAGCTGGTATTGGCCAGAAAATACGTTGGCGTCCGAACGAAGCCCGACCGTTTGAGGGTGCCCTGCAACCGCCAGCTAAGCCCGGGAAGCGTTTTTCCGAACGCTCCCTGCAGCATTCCCGATGCTACCCCCATGCGCCCGTTGGTAGCGCCCACCAGATTTGCTTCGCCCCGTACACCCGACTGAGTGGGCATCTCTTTCGGTTCAACCAGAATAACACCCCCGATGGCATCGGAGCCGTACCGGATGCTGGCCGCCCCTTTGATAACCGTTAGCCGGGAAGCCAGAAACTGATCTACCTGCGGAGCGTGTTCGGTACCCCACTGCTGGTCTTCCTGCCGGATGCCGTTGTTCAGGATAATAATCCGGTTGCTGTACAGCCCGTGAATAACCGGCTTGGAAACAGTAGGCCCGGTCTGGATGGAATACAGCCCGGTTATCGTTTTTAAACTCTCCCCCAGCGATTGTCCACGGGTTTGATCGAGGGCCGCCCCGGACAGACTACTCTGGGTCTGGAGCAGTTGCTGGGCTTCGGAGCGGTGTTCGGTTACCACCACCTCCTGAAGCATCTGATTGTCGGGTGCCAGTTGAATAACCGGCACGGTAATTAGTGTGTCCCGGGTTATGACAACGGGCAGCGTAACGGTTTTGTAGCCAACAAACTGGTAATCGACGGTGTATTTTCCGGGACACAGGTTCGTCAACCGAAAGTAGCCGCTGGTATCCAATACTGCACCGGTCCCCAGTTCACGGATATAGGCCGTTGAGCCGGGCAACGGTTCGCGGGAGTCCTTCCCCACAATACGCCCTTTGAGTACGGCCATACAGGGTCCAGACTGCGCCCATGCCGCCGTCATGGTGCTGACCACCAACCAACTCAGTAAACCCACTACCCCGTATTTACGCATTACATTCTCAGCCCTGTCGCTATACCCACTTATCGGAAATTTCCATTATGCAACAACGTTGCAATATTAACTTAAAAATGCGCAGGTTGTCCATTAAAAAACGTCAATGGTCTTTTTTTCTGTCCTCTTTCTAACCGGATCTTACTTCAGAAATGGCACGAAAGTCACTAAAAATCAGACCCTTTTAGGCCATTTGAAGAATGCATTCGTTGACCCGATTGCTCTCTAATCAGTGCAGAATATCAAAGATCAGTTCCCGCAAAATGTCCGCTTCGGTCATGGTTGGAGTGTCGATTCCTTTACTCTGCGCATCCGCCCGGCGGATGGCGTGAATGATAGCGGCTACTTTGGGCAGCGGAAAGGTTCGGGCTGCGGAGAGGTAATCCTTTACAAAAAAGGGATTTACACCCAGCAACGGTGCCAGCCCCTTGTCTGTCTGGTCTTTCGAAGCCTGCACCAGCACCACCTTACTGAAATAGTTGAACAGCTGCGCCAGAATAACCACCAGTGGATTGTCTTTGGCATTACGTCCGAAGTAATCAACAATCTGGTTGGCCTTTACCACGTTGCGGTCGGTCAGGGCCTTCTGCAATTCAAACACGTTGTATTCTTTGCTGATACCCACCAGCCGCTCCACGGTACTGGCCGAAATCTCTTCGCCCACGTGCAGGTTAATCAGGATTTTGTCAATCTCACCCGCCAGCCGTTTCAGGTCGTTGCCAATATGGTCGGCCAGGAGCTGGCAGGCTTTGGGGCTTACTTTAACCCCCTGTTCGCGACAGTACTCCCCTACCCAGTCCGGTATTTTGTTGTCGTACAGCTTCTTGACCCCCAGCAGTTTACCTTTTGCCCCGAAAGCTTTCACCCACGACTTCCGTTCATCCAGCGCGGGTTTCCCATCTTCCCGGACGTAACAAAGCATCAAAATCGTGCTGGAAAGCGGATTCAGGGCGTAATCCTCAAAAAGCGTTTGCGTCGATTTATCCCCAATGCCGTTCATTTGCTGGGCTTCTTTCACCAGCACCAGTTGCCGCTCGGCCATAAACGGGTACCGTCGGGCGTAGTTCAGCACGGCCCCGGCATCGGTATCTTTACCGAACAATACGAACTGGTTAAATCCCCGTTCAGCAACGGGTACGGCCACTTTCTCCAGCTCCTCGGCAATTCGGTCGAGGTAAAAGGGTTCGTCGCCATGAATCAGATAAACGGGGGCTATCCGTTTGTTACGGATGTCTTTCAGGAGCGCGTCAACAGCAGCAATCAAGGTAAGTACGATTTACGACCAGGCAGGCGGCCCCAACCCACTAGTCGGGCAACCTCGTTTAGTCTGTGCCACAAAATTAACGGTTTAGCCACTACCGCATCCCTTTATCCCTAAGATTTTACCTTTCCAACGAGAAACGCACCCGGCCGATAGGTACCCGCCCCATTATGGATACAACATCAAGAGATTGGGCTACCTTTCTGTTTTCGGACTTATTGACCTTTGTAGCGTTAAAACACAAAAAAAGCACACAGATGACTAGTAGTATTCAACAAACAAAACTGGGCGGCCAGGGACTCCTCGTCCCGAACGTAGGGCTTGGCTGTATGGGAATGACCAAAATTGCCGGCATGGATATTTATGGCAAAGCAGACGAGACGGAAGCAATCGCGACCATTCATCGGTCGCTGGAGCTGGGCGGCAACTTTTTAGACACGGCCGATTTATACGGTCCCCTGGCCAACGAACGGCTGGTAGCCAAAGCTATTAAAGGGAACCGAAGCCGTTACATCATCGCGACTAAATTCGGGTATGAAATTGACGACAATGAACAACTAACCTGGCGGATAAATGGCCAGCCGGATTACGTCAGAAAAGCCGTTGAACGCTCCCTGAAGAACCTGGGCACCGATTATATCGACCTGTACTACCTGCACCGGCTGGACCCGAACACGCCTATTGAAGAGACAGTTGGGGCAATGGCCGGGTTGGTGAAGGAAGGGAAAGTCGGCTATATCGGCCTGTCGGAAGTGTCATCGGCCACTATACGGAAGGCACACCAGATTCATCCGCTGACGGCCGTACAAACCGAGTACTCCCTGTTTGAACGCAGCGTTGAGGAACAGGGCATTCTGGACACGCTGCGGGAACTGGGAATAGGGTTTGTAGCGTATTCACCCGTGGGCCGGGGATTTCTTTCCGGCGAAATAAAAACGCCGGGCGATTTTCCGGAGAACGATTTCCGGCTGAGCATTCCCCGTTTTCAGGGTGAACAGTTTTACAAAAACATTGACCTGGTGAAGGCAATCAAACAACTGGCTGAAACAAAAGGAATATCGGCCCCGCAACTGGCCATTGCCTGGATCATTACCAAAGGGTTTGTTCCTATTCCAGGCACTAAACGCCGTAACTACGTGGAAGAAAATATAGCGGCCTCCGGTATAACCCTGACCACCGAAGAACTGGCCCAACTGGAAGCTATTGTACCGCTTGGCGTATCGACTGGTGATCGCTACGATGCCGCCGGTATGTCCATGGTTGGTTTATAAGCCTCAATACCGGCACCAGGAAAAGGTGTTAGTACCTTTTTCTGGTGCCTGCTAATCGACTACGATGAAAAAAACGACGAATCCTCCTCACGTTATCAACTCTATTTCAGAGTTGCACCGGATACTGGGCTTACCTAAGCCAGAGCATCCTCTGGTCAGCGTCATCAATCTGGGGGATGTAACCTGCCACTTCGATGAAAGCCTGACCAGCGTAATTTATAACTTCTACTCAATCTGTATCAAGAAAGGGTTTGACGGGACAATGAAGTACGGGCAGAACTACTACGATTTCGACGAGGGGATAATGACCTTTTTTTCACCGGGGCAGGTGATTTCAACCATTACGCCGGAAGACATGTCCCTATCCGGGTGGTGGCTGGTCATTCACCCCGACTTCATCCAGCACTATACACTGGCCAAAAGCATTAAAGATCACGGCTATTTTTCGTACGCAGTCAATGAAGCGCTGCATCTGTCTGAAAAAGAAGAAGCACTGACAGCAACTATTTTTCAGAATATTCTTCAGGAATACCGATCCAGCATTGACGGCTACACGCAGGACGTAATCATATCGCACATCGAACTGTTGCTCAACTACGCCAACCGATTCTACAACCGCCAGTTTATTACCCGCAAACAGGCGAGCCATGATATACTGACCAAGCTGGAAGCGATTCTGACGGACTGTTTTGACCTGGAAAAAGTACAGGTAACAGGCAATCCGGCCCGGGCTGGATTACCCACGGTTCAGTACATATCCGACACTCTGCACGTTTCGCCCAATTACCTGAGCGATATGCTGCGGAAACTGACCGGGCAGAGTACCCAGCAGCACATCCACAATAAACTGATTGAGAAGGCCAAAGAGATACTATCGACAACGACACTGTCTGTCAGTGAAATAGCGTACCAGTTGGGGTTTGAATACCCACAGTCATTCAACAAGTTATTCAAGAGTAAAACCCACCTCTCTCCGCTCGAATTCAGGCAGTCGTTCAACTGAATTCACTTCTTTACAGGCGACTCAGCAGCAACGTGCGCGTTTGCTGGCAATGGGCAACCAGGGCAGGCCAGAAAAGCGAGAAATGCCCGGAAATCTGATCGTAATACCCCGTAAAATCAATAATGGCCGTGTCCAGCCCCGACGGGTAAGCCGTTCGGCGGGATACGCCTTTGAGGGAGCGGTCGATGCCTTCGGTAAACTGATAATTTGTCAGCCAGTCCTGCCGAATCATGTACCCGGCCATACGTTCGGCAGCGGGGGGCAGTCGGGGGGCATTTTCGGTCAGGACGTGGTAGAAATCCGGAACAAATTCGGACAGTGGCTCACCGGTTAATTCCTGAAAATTGACTGCCAGAAAATGATCGAAAAAAATGTCGACTGCCGCCCCGGCGTATTTGTGACAGCGTGGGTGGAGCAAGTCCCGCACGGCCGCTACAGCCGGATGGGCATCGGTAAATGTGTCGATAGCCCGGTGCAGGCGAACGCCTGCCACCTCTGCAGGGGTGAGATCATGGCGCGGACTTTCGGGATTACCCTTGATAAAATCACCCATGAAATTGCCGATGACCAGCCCCGGTTGCCGGTCCGACAGGTAGGCATGGGCCAGGATATTCATGGTGCCGATTGTTCTACAGGGGCATCCACGCCCGCCACATACCGTTCGACCGTGACCCCAAACCGGCGCAGGAAATCGACTCCTTCGTCAGACGGTATTCCTTTGTATTCCGCGTAGGAGTTCAGGTAAACCACCCGGGCTATTTTCATGCTGTAGATAATCCGGGCGCAGGCAATACAGGGCGACAGGGTAACGTAAATCGTAGCTCCTTCAATCTCGGAGCCATTTTTAGCTGCGTACAATATTGCGTTCTGTTCCGCATGCAGGGCCAGCGAACAGGACCCTTTCGAGTCGCGGGGGCAGCCCGTTTCGGGAAATTCTTCGTCGCAGTTGTGGGTTCCGGCGGGCGGGCCATTGTAGCCAATGGAGATGATGCGGGTTTCGCGGGCCAGCACCGCGCCTACCTGCGCCTTGATGCAGTGCGACCGCTTGGCCAGATTGACGGCCAGATCCATGAATATATCATCGAAACGCGGGCGTATCATCGGCGTTTTGGCCTTGGAAAGAGGTATACTGGCGGTGGGTATCATGCAGTAAAGGTAACGTCGCGACGAGATAATTCAGTGAACGTACGCTATCCCGGCAGCAAATTGGTGTACAGGGCGGGGAGCAAGTCCAGGGCATTGGCCGTCGTATGCCGGGCCACTTCGTCTACATTCACCTGTTTCAGGTCGGCCACGCGCTGGGCAATTAAACGTAGATAAGCGGGCTCGTTGCGTTTACCCCGATATGGTACGGGGGCCAGGTAGGGCGAATCGGTTTCGAGCACCAGGTGCTCCAGTCCAATATGTGGTAGTACTGTATCGAGCCCGCCATTTTTGAATGTGCTGACTCCCCCAATCCCCAGCTTAAAGCCCATGTCGATGGCCCGCCTGGCTTCGTCGAGGGTGCCGACAAAACAATGAAAAATACCCGTTAGATTGGGTAATGCCAGTTTTCCGATCAAATCAGCGGCTTCCTGAAACGCGTTTCGGTCGTGGCCGGAGCGGGTATGCATGGACACGGGTAGTTTTTGTTCGGAAGCCCAGCGCAACTGGGTTTCAAATGCCCGGAACTGCTGGTCGACGTAGGTCATGTCCCAGTAAAAGTCCAGCCCGATTTCGCCCACAGCCATAAAGGCATGACGGCTCAGATTTTCTTCTACAGCCGCCAGTTCTTCCTTCACGGTATCCGTCACGTAGGACGGGTGCAGGCCCATCATGGGCAGACAGCGATCGGGGTACTGCTCCGCCAAAGCCATCAGTCCCGGTATGGTTTCGCGGGCGCAGTTGGGCATCCATATCTGGCTGATCTGCTGGGCAGTGGCCCGAGCCAGCCAGTTATCTTCCTCATTATGAGTTACCTCTTCAGCAAACTGCGGGTCGTATATATGGGCGTGGGTGTCAATGAGTATCATGCGTATTTCCTTCCTTTCCAGTCAATTTTTGTGGGCAGCCAGTAATAAACGACGGCTACTGGCCCGATAATGAGTTGGTACCCATCAAATAACAACGCATACGGCCACAATCTGGTTTGCCGTAGTCGGCTCAATCCCAGCGAAAGAACCATTGTTTGAATTAGCAGCCGGCTCAGGTATAGCCCAATCGCCAGTACCGGAGAGAACCAGCCAATCAGCAAAAGCAGGGGACCGGCCAGGTAATTGCCGTACAAAAAGCCTACTATCCAGCCCGGTAACGCAGTAGCACCCCGCATCCAGCGTTTGCGCTGCTGCAAAAATGCGGTGAATGTACCAACCGGTTCGGTACGGGCCAGCACCGATTCACTAAGCAGGGTCTGAAAACCGTATCCTTTCGCCAGAATGGCCCGAAAAAGGGTGTAGTCTTCCGTCACCGAGAAAGGTAACGATTCGTACCCGCCAACCGCGTTGTACGCTTCTTTACTGACCGCCATATTGTTGCCCATTGCCGTAATGGGCATACCTACGCTACCGACCAGATGCGTGAGGGTCAGATTATACAGCCAATCCAGGGTTTGTAGTTTATGAAATACTGATGGGCCTTCTGGTAGCGTAACCCCCGTTACCACCCCGGTATTGCCGGTAAACGAGCGCAGCATTTCGGTAAGCCAGTCCGGTGACACCTGCGTGTCGGCATCCGTAAAAAACAGGTATTGCCCATTGGCCTGACGGGCCAGTTGCGCCAGCACGTTGGCTTTACCGGCCAGCCCAGCCACTGATTCCGTGCTGTCAATCAGCCGAAAAGCGGGGTTATCCCGCACAAACCCGGCAACCAGTGTGGCAGTCTGGTCGGTAGACTGGTCATTGCCAATAAGCACATCAATGGAATTGGCCGGGTAGTGGAGCTGGCCGACTGCCCGCAGGCAGGCACCTATTATGGCTTCTTCGTTGCGGGCGGCAATCAGGATACTGACCAGCGGGTATTGCTGGTCAGGGGGGCTAATAGCCAGCATAAATGGGTTGTGGAACGGCACGAAACGAATACCCTTGCCGGGCAAAATGGTCCAGCATACGGGGCAGCACGAACCGCATGGTTGGCCAGGCTTTCAAACTATCGTGAAAGACCACGATAGAGCCGGGTTTGGTGTATTGAATTGTTTTCTTCAGACACACGTCGGGGGATAGTTTCGTATCAAAATCACCCGTCAGCACATCCCACATAACAATGGAGTAGTGTTCCATCACCCGAGCCGCCTGCGTCTTTTTAATCCGGCCATAGGGGGGACGAAATAAGGACGTTTCTACACCCAGCAAGTCCTGACACTGCTGAATATTTTCCAGATAAACGGCATCCTCCGTTTTCCAGCCATTCAAGTGATTAAATGTGTGATTCCCGACCATATGCCCCGCTTCAAGCACCCGGTACAACACCTCCCGATGCTTGCGGACGTTATCGCCAATGCAAAAAAATGTAGCCTGTGCTGAAAACCTATCCAGCTGCTCCAGCACAAACTCCGTCACGTCCGGGATAGGTCCGTCATCAAACGTCAGATAAATCGTTGGTTCGGACTCATCCACAATCTTCCACCAGCATTCGGGATAGATCGTCCGGAATAGAAAGTTGGACTTGTGAAGAAAAATCATAGGTAAACGGCTACTGGCTGATACTGGACAGATTCTTTCGGACAGGGTTTTCTTCCCAATCCTTATTTCAAAGGTGAGAATAATCTACTTATAAATAAAGACCAGCTTACGCGGTACACGTTTGGGTGGCCTGCTCAAAACTGATTTCCGTTTCATCGGGTGTACTATAATCGTACTATGGTCTACCGATTACCGGGCTACCTATGAGCCGGGCTATCAAGTGTAAACTCACTTACAAATGCCGAAAAGGCAGTTGAATAGATTACAACATTCCAATCAACTTTATTAAAATGTGGTTAATTCATAGTTATTTATAACTATGAATTAACCACATTTTAATAAATATCACTGCATGATAACTTTAAGTATGTTTCCTATTTACATGTAGATACATTAAGTTTGCACTCGAGTTATTACAATTAAACTTTTACATGCAACGCTTTATTTTATCCATCGACGTAGTTAACACAATCACTTGGTCGGCAGTCCTTGCTGTTGCCATTCTTCTGGCTACGTTAATGGTCAAGATTCTCTTCTAAAGTCTGTCGTTGCGTTACAACGTACAACCCCACCGTTAGGCTTTTCAGGTAAGCCGACGGTCTTTCCAGGTATAGCCTTTCCCCTGAGCGGCCAGACCAAAAAAAAGCACGTAAAGCGGGTAAATCAACTGCGTAAACGGGATGCCCCAGACGGCGGATCTTTTTTGCAGGAAAACGAGTATCCGGTGCAGGAACAGGAATTCAGGAATTATTTTCAGCCCCAGTACCATCAGCACCGTTTTTCCGGTTAGATAGCCGCCTGCCCAGCCCAGTATGCTCACAATGGGGGCGGCATTACTCAGGAAGATAAATACAGCCAGCACCGATGGCCCGTAACTGGCATATGCTTTCCATTTGCTGGCCCATCGTTTTCGCTGGCTGTAGAACGCCCCCCACGACCGGTGCGACCCGGTGCGGACAATCGATCCCGCATGCTTCAAAAAACGAACACCATCCGGATACCGGGAGGCAATTTTGTGCATCAGAAATTCATCATCACCCGACGCCAGATGGTCAACCCCGGCAAAACCACCCACTTCCGTAAAGACCTTTTTTTCGTAACACAGGTTGGCTCCATTGCACATAGTTGGGTACCCCAGCCGCATCGTACAGGCACCAGAACCGATTAAACTGGCGAACTCCACCGTTTGCAGCGTATCGAACACGCCGTGTTCATCCGTAAAGGTTACCGGTCCCGAAATAAGTTTGGCACCCGTTCGGGTATAAAACGCAGCAATCGTCGCCAGCCATTCGGGACCAACCCGACAGTCGCCATCGGTTGTCACGATAAGGTCGCCCGTGGCTTGTGCGATACTTTGGGTAATGGCGCGTTTCTTGGGGGATGCGGTACGCTCCTCACGCAGCGAAAGCGGATGCAGGACGAAAGATGCCTGTTCGGCATACTGCCGGACAAGCTGCCCGGTGTTATCCGTTGAGGCATCATCCGCTACAATCACCTCGAACTGGCGGAAGGTCTGCTTACTCAAATCGTCCAGCAGATTACCAATGGTTGACGCTTCATTCCGGACCGGGATGATAACCGTAATACGCGGGCTCCCCGTGCCGGGAATATCAGGAACGAAGGCGGGCATACGGAGCCAGGTCATCCACAGCAAGAAGGTAAAAAAGGCATACAGCAGGCTAACGGCCAACAGAGATAAGGTCATTCGGCAGTTAGTTTAAGTTTCCAGACCCAGTACAGGCCAATTAGTACCGGCATCAGAATATTAGTGAACCAGAGCAGCAGGGTAGCCGTGATAAGCACCTGAACCGATGGACCGAAGGGCGCAAATACCCACAAGGCAGCTGCTTCGCGAACGCCCAGATCACTTAGCAGGTTAAACGCGGGCGTTACGGTTTTAACCAGAAAAACCAGCCCGATACCTGACGCGGCTACATCCGGTACCATGTGTATGCCCACAATCCGCATGGCGAGATAAAATTGGATGGCAAATACCCCATACCGAGCCGTGGCGACCAGCAGTGCCAGTGCTATTTCGCGGTCTGAGTACAACCCGGCTACGTTCCAGTAGGTGGCAAAGCGGTTTAACCCGGCCCGGCCCGACAACCAGTGTACCAGCCGCATTCGGATGAGTCCGAATACCACGCCCCCCAGCGATAGCATACCCAGTAGTACCAGCAGCCATCGGCCAGCCGGGCTGGCGCGGTCGGGTACCAGACTTAAGTGGTGCGCCCAGGCTACGGTTCCCATGACCAGTGCCACATAAAACTGCATCCCCCCCGACACCAGTGAGGCTCCAATAGCGGAACTTCGTTTGCCATCACGCAGGGACAGCACCCGTCCGGCAGTATCGCCCAGTTGGGCAGGTAGCGCAAATCCCAGCGAAACACCCGCCAGCACCCCACTGTAGGCTGCCCTAAACGACGTCTTTTCCACGCGCTGGAGCAGTATCCACCATTTCAGGGCTTCGAGCCCCCAGTTTAGGGGCGTAAGCAAGAGCAAACCACTGGCCCACCATTCGGGGTGTTCAACGGTGCGTAACTGCGTCTGCAGCCTGGCCCAGTCGAACGGCTGTTGACGCAGCACGTAACCGATGTAAACCAGCAGCAGCGAAAAAACGGCAATTTTAGCCCAGAAAATGATTTTTTTACCCGAATTCCGCGACAAAACAGATGAGAACACGTTACTTTGTAAAAGACCCAACACCGTATCCATGATTATAACGCCCAAGCCCGTTGATCCTACCAAAGAGAAAATTATTCTGGGCGTAGACCCCGGCACGATGGTTGCCGGTTACGGCATCATCTCCGTATCGGGGGGCGTTATGAGTATGATTCAGTACGGCGTGGTTCAGTTGAGCAAATATAGCACCTACCAACTCAAGCTCCAGAAACTCTATGAAACCATCCTGCGCCTGATTGACGAACACCACCCGGATGAGATGTCCATCGAAGATCCTTTTTTCGGTAAAAACGTGCAGGCTATGCTCAAGTTGGGCCGCGCACAGGGCGTTGTGATGGCGGCAGCCCTGTCGCGCAATATTCCCATTGTTGAGTATGCGCCCCGGCGCATCAAGCAGTCGGTTACGGGCAATGGTAATGCTTCTAAAGAGCAGGTATCACAGATGGTTGGACATCTGCTCAGGCAAGACCTGGACCCGAAGTTTTTCGACGCTACCGATGCGCTGGCCATCGCTATATGCCATCACTTCCACGAAAACGCTCTGCCGGTTGCTCCGGGCAAGAAGAATAAAAAGGGTGCCTGGGGTGCTTTTGTCAGCGAGAATTCAGGTCGGGTAATGTAGCACGATTGTCCTTTTTTCATTCCATTTATATACCGAAAAAGCCTCCACACGGGAGGCTTTTTTTAGTATCAGTAACGCTTGAACCGGTTGAAAATTAATTATCGCCGGACTTCGGTGCCTTCTTTTTGGCCTTCACTGACGAAGCGCCGGTCCGGGTACTGCTTCGCGCGTCTACTTTCGTTGTACCCGTTGTTGAGCCACTGCGAATACCCTGGTTCTGATCGTTTGTTAAGCCCGTACCAGCGGGAACCCCTCCCACCCCGGCCGACACCCCATCCGTACCATCGTGCGTATTTTGGGCGGATGGGTTTGAGCGCATCACTTCATTTTTGGTTGGAGCCCCGGCCATCGATTTCGTCTTGGTCTTGGCTGGTTTTTGTTGGGCACTGACCGTTCCGGCACACAGCAGAACGACAGCAGCCGCAGCGAGTAAGTTTGTCATGGGTATTATCCGTTTAACGTGAGTTATACCTGTAGTAACTGATTCGACCGCAATGAGTTTTGTCAATAGCCCAAAATAGCCAGGAATAGTGGTTCTAGGCAGCCACCTTAAATTCCGACGTTAAATGGAACGTTACGTCCGGGTTGTTTTGCTGGTTCATGCGGAGCATCCAGTCCGATTCGGCCAGAAAAACCGGATTCTGGTCTTTGTCATAGGCAATCTGGTTTCCTTTCAGCCGGATGAACTCCGCCAGTTTTGCCGGGTCTTCCGCCGTAATCCAGCAGGCTTTGGTGTAGTTAAGCGGCACCCACCGGCACTTGGCGCCGTATTCATTCTCCAGACGGTACTGAATAACTTCAAACTGAAGTTCCCCTACGGTACCAACGATTTTACGATTACCCAGTTCAAGCGTGAACAACTGCGCTACGCCCTCATCCGTCAATTGCTGAATACCCTTGTCCAGTTGCTTGGATTTCATGGGGTCCAGGTTGACGAGTTCCTTGAAAATTTCGGGGGAGAAACTGGGTATTCCCTGAAACTGTAACTCCTCCCCTTCGGTCAGCGTATCGCCAATTTTGAAGGTGCCCGTATCGTAAAGCCCAACCACATCGCCGGGGAAGCCTTCTTCCACTACGCTTTTGCTATCAGCCATAAAACTGAATGGACTGGCAAAGCGCACGTTTTTATCCAGCCGCGTATGGTGGTAAAATTTCCCCCGCTCAAACACCCCCGAACAGATGCGTAGAAACGCAATACGGTCGCGGTGGCGCGGGTCCAGATTCGCGTGGATTTTGAAGACAAAGCCGCTGAAATTTTTTTCATCCGGCTGCACCTCACGCTTATCGGTTGGGCGGGCAATGGGTTCGGGGGAAATGTTGCAAAACCCTTCGAGCAGTTCTTTCACCCCGAAGTTATTGACCGCCGACCCAAAAAATACGGGAGCCAGCTGGCCATCCAGATACGCCTGCCGCTCGAAGGAGTCATACACCCCATCAATCAGGTCAACATCTTCCCGAAGCTGGGCCGCATCACGGGCGCCTACTTTCTCGTCGAGCAAATCATCGGCCAAGTCAATGGGCAGTACGTCGGCTTCAACTTTCGTTTTGTTGGCTTTGAAGAAATATAACTTTTTCTCGATAAGGCTGTATACCCCTTTAAAGTCAGAACCCATATTGACGGGCCAGGTCATAGGCCGCACCCGAATGTTCAGCTTCTCTTCCAGTTCGTCCAGCAGGTCGAACGGATTACGCCCCTCACGGTCGAGTTTGTTGATAAAGATGATAACCGGCGTGTCCCGCATCCGGCAAACTTCCATCAGCCGTTCGGTTTGTTCCTCAACACCTTTTACGCAGTCGATAACCAGTATAACACTGTCGACAGCCGTCAGTGTACGGTAGGTATCTTCCGCAAAGTCTTTGTGACCAGGTGTATCGAGAATATTAATTTTCAAGTTGTCGTAGTCAAACGTCATAACCGACGTAGCCACGGAGATACCCCGCTGCTTCTCGATTTCCATGAAATCGGAGGTAGCCGTCTTCTTTATTTTGTTCGATTTTACCGCCCCGGCCGTCTGGATTGCTCCACCAAACAGCAGGAGCTTTTCGGTCAGGGTAGTTTTACCGGCATCCGGGTGACTGATAATGGCGAATGTCCGCCGACGGGCGGTTTCAGCCGCTACATTAGTTTGCATTATTCTCAGAATAAAAAGACAAAGATAGGTAATGAATGATGAATGATAAATTATGAATGATTAATGAGCTGAACCGGACTTACTCATAATCGCTCCGGAGACCCATTCATCATTCATCATTTATGACTCATCATTCTAAACAAACGCCCACAGCACCAGCGCCCAGCCAATAATCATGGCCAGACCGCCAATGGGCGTGATGGCACCGAGCCACGTAATACCCGTGAAACAGAGGATATACAGCGAGCCGGAAAAGATAATAACGCCCCCCAGAAATGAATAGCCTGCCCAGTTAAGCAATTTCACTATAGTAGGATTGTTACCGAATGTGTGCATGAGCAAGCCCACCAGTACCAGCGCAAAGGCATGATAAAACTGGTACTTTACCGCCGTTTCGAAGGTATCTCCCCGACCCGTTGCTTCGAGCATGTTTTTGAGCGCATGCGCACCAAACGCGCCCAGTGCTACCCCTAATAAGCCAAGTATAGCGCCAGCCTGAATAAAGAATTTCATAGGATTTCAGTTTCTACTCCCAAAAATAGCACTCCCAACCCGGACCATCGTGCTGCCTTCCTCAACGGCCAGCAGATAATCGCCACTCATACCCATCGACAGCTCGCTGAACTGAATCATGGATCGCTGAATTTGGGCCAGTTTATCGTACAGGGCTTTTAACCCCCTGAACTCCTGCCGAACCTGCTCCTGATCGTCGGTATTGGTGGCTAGCCCCATTAACCCGATAATCCGGATGTTTGATAACTCATCCAACGCATTATCAGCGAGCAGTGCTTCGGCCTCATCGGCCGAGAGACCAAATTTGGTCTCTTCGTCGGCAATGTAAATCTGAAGCAGGCAGTCGATCGTTCGATTATACCGGGCAGCCTGTTTATCGATCTCCTGCAACAACCGGAGACTATCTACCGACTGGATCAGGGCCACGAAAGGGGCGATATATTTAACCTTGTTGGTTTGCAGGTGACCAATTATATGCCACTGTACATCGGCCGGCAACTGAGGTTGCTTTTCGGCCATTTCCTGCACTTTATTTTCTCCAAACTGCCGACAACCGGCGTCGTACGCTTCTTGCAACAGCGCAACGGGCTTCGTTTTTGTGACGGCAATCAGGGCCGCTTTACCGGCTAACTGACGCTCGATCTGTTGAATGGTATCCGCAATCATACTGCCTTCCGTAGCACCTTTATGGCCCTGTTTTAGTATTATTGTGCAAAGTTAGGGGTAACAACCACACGTTTTGTTGTGTTTTTTGGCCGCTAACCAGCTAAAGGGATAATAAATTACCCAGCACTTTAGTTCTGGTAAAGATTTCAAGCGTAACCCGTCTGTTTAATTGATGACACCCATGGAACCCCGACCACAACCCCAAAATAATAGTCGTAGTTACTTGTTAGCGGCCCTATTCATTCTGGCGGCCCTTAATTTACTGCTGCTGTATTTCTACTACCAGGAGAAGCAGGAAAACAAAACAAAAGATGCCACGATTGTGGCCAAAACGGAGGAAGTGCTGATTGCAAAAACTAAACTCGACTCCATATCGGCCCAGTTGGACTCCAAGATCGCTGAAATTCAGCGATTGGGCGGTAACATCGATTCACTCATGAAAGTGAAAACGCAACTGGAAAAAGACAAGCGTGAACTAAGGAACGTTGGCACATTCGACCAGAAAAAGTACAATCAGAAAATCCGCAATTATCAGGCTATCCTGGCCCAGAAAGACCAGGAAATAGCCCGATTGAAGGAAGAAAATGGTGTGCTGACGCAGCAGAACGAAGCATTGGCGGAGGAAAACAGTGGCCTGAAAGCTGAAAGACAATCCCTGAGTGACTCGGTCATGTCGGTCACGACAAAAAATCAGGAACTTGCCGAAAAAGTGTCTATAGCAGCCGCATTAAGGGCCGAAGCCGTTACGGTTAATAGTGTTAACACACGGGGGAAGGAAAATGACGGGGGCACTTATAAAGCAAAAAAGACCGATAAAATTCATATATCTGTGTTGTTAGCCCCTAACGGTCTGGCTAAAAAAGATGAGAAAGTGGTGTATATACGCGTTCTGGACCCCAGCGGAGCCGTCATCTCCGATATGGCAACGGGGTCTGGCGAGTTCACTTATAACGGACAGGGTATGACTTACACGGCTATGCAGCGTTTCAATTTTGACAACAGCCGCCAGCGCATCGACTTCTTTTACGGTCGGGGTGGGCAGCGTTTCAACCCGGGCAAGTACAACATCGAAGTCTACAGCGAAGGATTCCGCATTGGTGAAGGCGAGTTCGCCATTAAGTAGGAGCCGTTACGGAGCATGGGGTTAATGGTATAAGGTAGCAGTTTTTTACCTTTGGCCCTTGACCCCATGCTTTTTTTTCGTACCTTTGCGCCCTCATTTCAAACCAATTACAAACAATGTTTCCTAATAACTACGAGACGGTGTTCATTTTAACTCCCGTTTTATCTGATGCTCAGATGAAGGACGCCGTTGATAAGTTCCGTGCAGTGCTGACCGACAACGGTGCGGAGCTTATTCATGAAGACCATATGGGCCTTCGCAAACTGGCCTATCCAATACAGCACAAGAACACGGGTTACTACCAACTCTTCGAGTTCAAGGCCCCCGGCACGATCATCGAGAAACTCAATACAGAGTACCTCCGTGATGAGCGCATCATTCGTCACCTGACGATTTCGCTCGATAAGCACGCTGTTGCCTACAACGACAAAAAGCGCAATGGCTTAGTGGGTAAGAAAAAACAAACCGAAAACGCCGGGGAGGCCAAGTAATCATGAGTCTGCAAAACGAATCCGTCTCGAAAACCGAGAACCGCAAAAAATACGACCGCTTCAAGAAAGCCGGCATCAAATACATCGACTATAAGGATGGTAACTTCCTGCTTAAACTGCTGAACGAGCAGGGCAAAATCCTGCCCCGTCGGCTAACCGGAACGACCCTGAAAAACCAGCGCAAAGTGGCCCAGGCTGTCAAACGCGCTCGTCATTTAGCCATCCTGCCTTACGTAGGCGATTCACTAAAATAGTTTACAGTTTTCGGTTTGTGGTTTATGGTGGGCTTTCGCATTGGTGAAACCGCATCGCGCAACTGAAAACCGAAACCAGTAAACCGAAAACCTTTCAAAAAATGAATATCATTTTAAAAACCGATATTGCCGGCCTGGGCTATAAGAACGACACCGTAGCGGTGAAGCCCGGTTACGGACGCAATTACCTGATTCCTCAGGGGTATGCGATGATGGCAACCGACTCCAATAAGAAGATCGTTGCCGAGAACATTCGTCAGGCGGCTCACAAAGCCGAAAAACTGAAGACCGACGCCCAGAATATTGCTGATGGTATCGGTGAGATGACGCTCACGATCCCGGCGAAAGCGGGCGACAGTGGCAAAATCTTTGGTCGGGTGACTAACACCCAGGTAGCCGACGCGCTGCGCGAGAAGGGTTTCGACATCGACAGGAAGAAAATTACGGTGGAAGATGTGAAAAACCTGGGTACCTACGAGGCTTCGCTGGACCTGCATAAGGAAGTGAAGCACAAAGTGAAATTTGATGTGGTTGCGGCTGAATAAGCAGTAACGACCTTCGATACAAACGACCGGCCGCTTTAAAGCGAAGCCGGTCGTTTTTTTAAGGTAACGTGTATACGGGATTAGGCATAGACAGGTTTAACAAATACTGACGGCTTGGTATCGTAAAAATGATAGGCCACTAAGCCCGCCATCGTGTGTACAATAGCATTCAGCGGTGAACGATGGCGGCTGTGATCCACATCCATCACGCTCATCAAAATGTCATTCACCGATTCAATTAAGGCCCGCTTTTTAAGCCGCAGTTTGTCATCTAAATCTATCACCGAATTCTTCATGTTTTTGCGGATTTTAGTAATGATATGAAGTCCCTGCTGATAAAACTGCTCGAAGAGTTTACTGATGTAGCCTTTGTCAGCATAGCATTTGCCGGTTAGGCTTCCCAAGAGCCGACCCAAGACTGTTTCGTTATTGTCGGAGACGCTGGCAGGCGTAAGGAGAAAATTCATAACCTGACCTAACTGATTGATAACCAAGTGTAATTTGAGACCGTAAAACCAGCCTGTTGATGATTTGCCCCGGCTAGCGATGTCTTTGAAGACCCGATGGAAATGAATACGGCGGTTGTCACAGACGGGCAGTTTCTTGCTATCGGCGAAATAGCAACCGGTCCGTTTGCTAAGCAGACATAGGTATTTGGTCAGCACATGGATGGTGGCTACCTGCCGGGGTAGCAAGTCGATAAATCGCTGATAAGTAACAAGCCGGGGGAAGTAGGTAGGCATTTGAGTTTGAACTAACCGCTGATAATAGTATTGAAAGTTTTTGTAGCCTGAGTGATGATAATAGACCAGGATAGTGATGATTTCGCTGTTGCTTAACTCAGGCTGTCGGGTTGGCTGGCGAGTGGGGGCTAAAGCCCGACTGGCCAGCCATTGATCAAATAGATTGACAAAATCATCGACTGCAATGAAGAGTTCAATGAGTTTTTCTTCGGAAATTTGCGACTGCATAGGGGCGAGGAGTTTGATTTGTTGGCTTAGACACCACAAATTTAGCTCTACTGCCCCTATTGCGCTTTCAGCGTCTTGAATCTAATCCAGTATTCACGTT
>NZ_KB893262.1 GCF_000374065.1 Spirosoma luteum DSM 19990 | reverse complement strand
TGGTCAAAGTAATAATAAACGGCCTGCCAGTGGGGCCATGTAGCGGGCAGGTTACGCCACTGTGTGCCCGTACGCAGCAACCATAAGATGACGTCCACAACCTCTCGAAGGTCAACTTTTCGTTTGCGTTTGAGATTAAAAAAAGGCGAAATTGCGGCCCATTGAGGGTCGGTCAGTGGCTCCCACTGTTTGGTCATTACTTTGCATTTTGGTCGATACAAAGTTGACACGATTCTCAATCCTCTTCAATTCCCAAACACGTTCTTATAGTAAGAAGAGCAGAGCGAAAGTAAATCGTATGCTACGATTACAGTTGACAGTTATAAAACTGATCTGTCCCAATATCCCCCTCCTACCCGCATAATCGTTCAACTAGACATCCTAATGATTTTCGTAAACGATGCTATCAATTGAAAGCTTTAAACCTGGCTTTAAACTGGTAACTGGCCCGTTTCTGAATGGGCCTGCCGTGCCCAAAGACAGCTTTCTCAAAGTCTAGCCCAGCCAGAATTAAAAGACTTTGCCACCCCAAGGCTCGATCTTCATACACCGTACTCAGATCCAGTCCCACCAGATGGGCACACGCATCCCCAGCGATCAGTACTCCTTCCTGCTTTAACCATAAGGCGATGTGCCCCACGCTATGGCCCGGGGTATGAAGCACCTGCAGGCCACCGGCCAGCGGAAGTATCTCCTGATGGGTTAGCCGCTGATCAATCAGCAGGGGTTCAATTGTGCCGGCACCTCCTTTGATCAACAGTTGGTAGATGAGCCAGTTAGCGACCCCCGGTGAACAATGAATCGGGGAGTGGCCACTAAGGCCTGCTTCCAGCAGAGGGGCTTCCACCTGATGGGCCAGTACGGGCACACCCAGCGCCTGTTTGAGGGCGGCAGCACTACCAGCATGATCCGGATGGGCATGGGTCAGAATTATCCGTTTGATCGCCCTGGGGTCCTGGCCACTCTGCCGGAGGGCAGAGAAAATCCTGGCGGTACTGCCCGGGTACCCGGTATCGATCAGCGTTAGATCCTTGTCTTTAAGGATAAACGCATTCACCCCGCCCAGCGATAGCTGGTAAAGAGACGGTGTAATTTGGTGTAGCCGGGGCATAGCGTAGCGAAAATAGGTGTGTCGTAAACGATGAAGGGGAGCAGTCCGGATTAGCGCAACGGCAGGTAAATACAAAACGTAGCACCAGCCCCAGGCCGGCTCTGGGCCGTGATAAAGCCCCCGTGATTCTCAACCACTTTTTTAACGATGGCTAACCCAATGCCGGTGCCCCCGTACTTATTTCGACCGTGAAGCCGATGAAACAAATCAAAGATACGCTCCCGGTGGGCCTCCTCAAAGCCAATTCCCTCATCGGCCACCCGCAGCTCTAGCCACGCCTGGCCTGGGGAGGAAAGGCTGGGCTGAGGGACTTGATCGGCCCGGAGTTGTAAGGCCTCTATTCGTACCTGGGGAGATTGGCCCGGTTTGGCGAACTTAAGGGCATTGCCCAGCAGATTTTGCAGGACTTGTCGCAGTTGGGTGGCATTGCCGGGGATGACAGGCAACTCCTCTACAAGTACGGTAGCGCCCGTCTCCCGGATCGGGGTTTCCAGATCGATGAGTACCTCCTCCAGCAGGATTTGCAAAGAAACCGGTTCAAAAAGGGGTTGCTGCGTCGTCAGCCGGGCATAGCCTAGTAAGTCTTTAACCAAGGTCCGCATCCGTTGAGCAGCCTGCTGCTGGCGCCGAAGCAGATCCTGCCCGGTTGGATCCAGTCCCTCGGCATGCTGGGTCAGTAACAGATCAGCAAAGGCCTCGATTTTGCGCAGCGGTTCCTGTAAATCATGGGAGGCTACGTAAGCGAATTGCTGCAGATACTCGTTCGAACGACTTAAAGCCAGGTTGTTGGCTTCGAGTTGCTGCTGATAGTGCCGCAGGGGCGTTATATCGGTGGTAATCAACAGGACCCCCTGGCGGAAGGGAGTCAGGTCATAGTCATAGGTTAACCCCAGGGCCGGGTAGTCAACTGACGTATGAATGGGTTGACCCGTGGTGACCACCGATAACAGGGCGGCAAAGAGGGCTCGTTGCTGAACAGCCGGAAATACAGTCAGCAGGGTATGGTTGCCGACAGCATCCAGGGTGAGGGGGGAATCAACAAAAGAAGAAAATAAGCGTACCGTAGCGGGGTTGGCCAGACTAATTCGAAAGTCTTCGATGCGGCCAGCTTCCCCCAAAAGGGGCTCCAGCACCAGAATGCTACTGGTGGAACTGTTCAGCACACCCTGGAGCAGATCCGCCTGGCGTTGCTGGGCCAGCTGGGCCACTTTGATGGCCGTTATGTCCATGAACGTTACGATCAGGCCACCCTCAATGGCCACCGCCGAAATATCAAACCAAACCGTGCCCGACGGGCTTGCCCAGTCAAACCGATCAGACTGGCCGCTCCGGGCCACCTGGGCATACCGGTCGAAGAGCCCATTGGTCATTTGATGGGGCATCAGGGCCGAGAGTAGCCTGCCTTCCAGCTGCTGGATTGACTGTTGCAGCGTTTTAGCCAGGGTCTGGTTGATCTTAGCTAAGACAAAATCAATCACTTGCCCCTTTGTATCCCTAACAGACTGCAACCAGGCCATTCCCGTCAACGAATGATCCAATACGGTTTGCAACACCGTTGCCTGTTGTTGCTGGGCTACTAAGACTTCTTTTTGGGCGGTGATATCCAGCGTGGTCAGTACCAGCCCGTTGCCGTGGGGTACGGCCCGACAATCAAACCAGGCCCGATGCGTCTCCAGGGGATAACTGGTTTCGAATTGATCGCTCTGACCCGACTCCACTACCCTTACATACCGGTCAAAAAGTCCGTTCTCCTTTAGGTAGGGATAGAGATCCAGCAACCGCTGGCCCGTTGTCGACTCGCGGGGTCGAAAAGGGCGATAGGCCGCCAGCTCATTGCCCGTACTGGTCATAAAATCGATTATCTGACCTGATTCATCCCGAATGGCCTCGTAATAGCGCACCGAAGCGGGTGAACTGCTCATCACGCTTTCCAGTAAAGAAGCCGTGTGCTGGCCCTGGGTCACATCCTGCAAGCAAACCAGTAAGCCATCGCCATATTTAACCACCGATACATCCAGCCAAACGGCCTGGGCAGGCAGATATAAGAGCTGATGATGGGGCTGAGCGGTCGTGACCACCGCTACATAGTGCTGAAAAAGCGCATAAACCTCCTGGTTGGGATAGCGTTCACTAAGGGGGCGGGTCAGGATGTCCTGCTGGCTTTGGCGGGAGAGGGTAGCCCCCATTTGATTACAAAGTACCGCCTGAAAATCAATAATGGTCTGATTCGATGCGCGTATGGCCCGGAACAGCAGAAGACCCGTGGGCATCGAATCCATAATCTGCTCAAGGGCCTCTTGACCGCTATCCTCCCCCTGGGGTAGCAGGGTCAGTATCCAAAGATGGGGATCAACCGTTACCAGTTGAGCGGCATAGCGCCGAATGGCTCCGGCGGGCAGGCTAAGGGAATGGAGTTGAAAGGGTAAGTTGTCCGAGTGGTTAGGGTGCTGGTGTAGGCGATCGCGCAGCGCGGGCTCATTAAAAGGCGGGGGTAACTGATCAAGGGAGGCTCCCAGCAGGGGAAAGGCCAGGGGCCCCATGAGCGCTTGAGCTACGGCATTGGCCTGCTTTACCCGAACCGCTGAATCGAGACCTGACTCGAGCACCAGCATAGCCAGGTCGGCGAATGGAGAGGGGTCCGGTGGATGGCCCGCTTGGGGCTGGAAAGAAGTGTTCACGAAGAAAAAAGTCGTTCGAGTGAAGAAAGCCGGAACGCTAATTTTGCCTAAAGATAAACGCGCGGTCGGCCATTTGAAAATAGATACAGACGACAGCTATTTATTAGCAGGGTCAAAATCGTTCTGATACCAGGCTGGTTTCTTTCCAATCAAGCTGCGTTCAGAAAAGCCTCCGATTCGAAATAAGTCAGAAATAATCATTTAGCCTTACAAGCTAGCTAAATTGATGATTGATAATAAATCTAGAAAGTCCCCATTGACGGGATAAGCATGCCCTAGGCAATAGGTAAAGAAACCACTTGCTATGATGACTTATTTCACTTACGTTTGTGACTTAATTCCTCTTTCGCATGGAAATTCCCGTTCACCAAGCTGCAAGCTCTAGTCGTTCTTCGCCCTTTGGTGTGATTAATTCTTCCCGTCAGGGAGTCCTGCGCTCTCAAGTTGATGAGGTGGCTGCCCTGGTCGGATTAACCGATCGGGAAATGGCATATGCCCTTAATATGACACCCCGTAATTTACACCGGCTTAAGGATGAGCAACGCTTTAGCGTGGATGCCTCCGAGCGCCTGCTTTTACTGAAGAATCTGTTAATGCACGCCCTAGATACATTTGAGGGACGCAAAGTGACTGTTTTGCAATGGCTACGAACACCCATTCGGGAATTGGCTAGCCAAGCCCCTCTTCAATTACTCGACACGGTGACTGGCTTTGGTTTAGCCGATGATGTGCTGGGTCGCTTAGATTACGGTTTGCCAGCCTGATCAAGCCCTTATGAGCCTTCTTTATCGCATCATCCGGGACAAATATCGGCAGGAGCCCCTATCGGTAGTGGGGAGTCGGTTATTCGGTGGCCGCTGGAATCCCAAAGGTGTCGGTGTGTTGTACGCTACATCAACACCTGAGTTGGGCTTAGTCGAAACGTTAGCCCACGCTCCAGCAGTTCGCTATGAGGACTTACCTACTTATTGGGTGTTTTCTTTAGAAGTGCCCGATGACATCCGCTATTACAGGCGGGATGAATTACCCAATTTTTGGCAAGACGAAACCTATGAGCGAACCCAAACTTGGTTGAAGGACTGGTTAGCAGTACCCGACCAGTTAGGGGTTGCTGTACCCTCTGTGTTAGTACCACTATCTTATAATGTGCTTTTGCATCCGGCACATCGTTCATTTGAAAAGATTCAGATTGTTAGCCAAGAAATTCAGCCTGTTGACCGACGGCTTTGGCGCTTGCCAACTTAGCGTTGCTTGCTCGTTCTTTTGTTTCCCTCCTACCCAATTACCGTTCAGCTAAACGTCCGAATAAAATCAGGACAAGACATAGTGAGGGAGATAAATGCTGAACTTAGCTCCCTGGCTGGGTTGACTTACGGCCGTAATTGCCCCGCCATGATTGGCCACTACTTTTTCACAGATCGCCAGGCCGATACCCGTGCCGTCGTATTGACTTCGGCCGTGTAGCCGTTGAAATACGTGGAAGATTCGGTCCAAATATTTCTCATCGAAGCCCACACCATTGTCGGCGACGTCGATCCGATAGTAGGTGGCGGCTGAACGGGTCGGGCTGACGGAAGGCGGTACCGCATCCGCGTTTACCAATTGGCAATGCACCTCAATGACAGGTGGCACATTGGCACGTCGGAACTTAAGGGCATTGCTCAGCAGATTCTGGAAGAGTTGACCCAGTTGCGAAGCGTCGCCGGGCACAACGGGTAATGGATCGACCTCGATTGTGGCACCCGTGTCTTTGATGAGCAGGTCCAGATCGGCAACCGCCTGCTCAACGACCTTCCCAAGCGGCACGGATGCGGGTGCTTCCTGACGGGTTGAAATACGCGAGTAGGCAAGTAAATCGCGTATCAGCGTCGACATTCGGTGAGCGGCTACCTGCATCCGTTGCAGATAATCGACACCCGTGCCCAGTTGTTCGGCATACTGGTTTTGCAGTAGATTCCCGAAGGACTGAATCTTACGCAGGGGTTCCTGCAAATCGTGACTGGCCACGTAAGCAAACTGTTGAAGATTCTCGTTGGAACGCTCTAAATCCTGAACTAAAGTCCGTAACTGCCGCGTACGCTCATCGACCTCTTGTTCCAGCGCTACCTGGGTCTGCCGTTGCTCGGTAATATCCTGAGCCGTTCCATTCATCCGGACGGCTTTGCCCGTGGCATCAAATACGGTCTTGCCCTGGGCGTGCAGAATTCGTTTCTTGCCGGTCCCGGGATGAATGACGGAATAAACTTCATCATAAACCCCCTCGGATTCTGGATTCAAGGCCCAGGCGACTGCCTTCGCCACCCGGTCCTGATCGGCGGGGTCAAGGATGGGAATCACCTCAGCATAGTCCTGCGATCCAGGATTATACCCAAACCACTCAATCATGCGGTCGGAATAGGTAAGCCCGTTAGTGACCACGTCGATGCTCCAGGTGCCTAACTGAGCCAGTTCTACGGCCCCTCGCAGGCCTGATTCTATTTCTTCCAGCTTCTGGCGGGCCAGGACCTGTTCGGTCACGTCAATGGCCATTTCCAGTACGGCATATACCTCGTCCACTCCGTTACGAAGGGGCGTTAGGTTAAAGTCAAAATAGTACGTTCCCGGTATGCCATCAATCGTCAATTCAGCGGGAGCGCCTTTAGCCTCAAACGATTTGCCGGTGGTAAAAACCTCCTCCAACAGCTGCAAAGCCCCTTGATCGTGGGGCTCTGTCAAGACGGCTCGGATCGGCTTACCCAGGATTGATTTGCCTTTCCCAAAGAATCGAATCATGGATTCATTGGCTACATCAATGATCATCTCCGGGCCGACAAACAGGCCCGTCGCCACGGGGGATTCATTAATGAGCGAGCGAAGCTTTGCTTCACTCTCCGCGATCACTTTCCGAAGCAATACCTGTTGGGTCACATCGGTTACTACTTGAATGACGCCCGTTATTTTCCCGTCTTCTTCGAGCGGGCGGTAGGCCATATTGTAAAAGCGGTTGCTGATACGCTCGCCAATGGAATGAGTGACGGGTACCTCCACCCCATCGTAGGAAATGCCCTGGTGATAAACCTGTTGAGTCTGCTTCCAGGCAAATTCGTGTTCGAGTTCAGGCATCAGGACCAGCAGTGGCTTTCCAACAACGGCTTCACGAGGGCCCATCAGGGCCAGCATGGGGGTATTGATCTGTTCCACTTTAAAATCATCACCGCGCAGCACCATGGTGGCCGCTGGTGTCTGATTAATGATCGAGCGGAAGCGGTTTTCACTTGTTTCCAGTTTTTGACGGTTCAGGACGGCTTCGGTCGTTTCCGAGCAGGTTACCAGCACACCGCTTACGATCCCGGAATCGTTGACTAAGGGGCTGAAACTGTAGGTCCAGTAGGCATAGCCCATTTGCCCGTTCCGGAAAATGGGCAGCTTCTGGTCTTCAAACCAGACGGCTTCTCCCCCTTCCATAATACGATGGATCATGGGACCAATTACCGGCCAGGATTCGGCCCAGCTTTGTTCACCCCGCTGGCCTAAGGAGGAGGGATGTTTTCCATTATCACCCAGGCTGGGGCGAAAGGCATCGTTGTAGAATGTAATCAGATCCTGCCCCCAGAAGATGAGCATCGGGAAGCGGGAGGTCAGCATCATATTGGCCAAGATGCGTAAACTAAGTGGCCACTGATCAGGCATTCCCAGTGCCGTGGTTGACCAGTCATACTTGCGGATGAGTTCACCCATTTCACCCCCCCCGGCCAAAAAAGGGTAATTCCTGGCAGCCGTAGTGTGTTCCAATAGTCTAGTTTATAGAGTAACTGCAAGATAAGTAACTCAATCGGATTAGATGCATAAACGTCACGGTACGTGTAAGTAGTTGTCGTTAAGCTTTATTATCATTGACCCGAATCTGGTAAAGTAGCGCCAAAGAGTGGTTAATTTAATTAATTGACAAATTGTTTAAGAACCTGTTTGAGTTGGCGACTTCCTGAAAAGAGAAAGCCGCCAATCGGGGTTTAAATTGTGTGCAACATTCATATTCCCGCACCGGCGGCCCGGTCCGACCTGACGGTCTCTCACCGGGCAGCCGGCGCTGTGGCAAGGTATCGAAAAACTGGCCTTGCAACAGTACACTGGAGATTTTTCTCAGGCAGCCATTGGAGCCGTGTACTGTTGCAAGTCCAAAGTGTCAACGCTTTTCAGTAGGGGCCACTGCTGAACCCGTTCACTTAAACGTCCGTTTTATTGAGAACGTTCTGTCAGGTATGACACCAAAAAGCCCTCCAGCTTTTTTTTGAATAAATAAAGAGTGTTAGTCCTCTCTTTATGGGCTTTCGTCTCTTTAGCTTTATAAGCCTGTTTTAAACGCTTCCTTTTATCGTATTTTAGCTCTGTCCCTGTGGTAAACCACAGGGTATTTAAATGCTACTGATCACGTTTATGGAAACGGACTACTTTTCGCTTCGGCTAAATACCCTCACCGCTGATTTAAACATACCGGTTGCCTTGTTGGAATCGGCCGCAGAAGCGGCTCGTCTGACTTTTGAAGAACAGCGTCGGGCGGGTGTTACCATTGATCTGGCCATCGAACAGGCTGAATGGGTCATGCTGAAAACCATCACCCCCATCCTTGATGCGGCCAGTCGATTAAAAGATATCCTGGCCACCGATTTTACTAACCTACCTGCCTTGGCTAACGCCCCTCATTTTGGGAAATTAATGCAGCAATTCATGCCAGTGCTGATCGAACCACCTGGTCGCCTGGCTGATGCGTACATCGTAGGTATTCTGGCAGCGTATACAGATAAACACTTCAGCTGATGGCGTATAATCATCAGGCACGCCTGGTTGCTAACCTGGAGGCTCTGCGTTTAGCGTTTACCATTGAGCAGCGGGATAAAGCTGGTAACATAGTTGAACTAACCGATGAGGAGCGAGCTACCTTATCGGCTTACAGTGGTTTTGGAGCACTTAAATCAGTCTTGTTGCCAGCCGGGGATGATAGCCTGTGGAAAACAGGGTTGGATACTCAATTGCGTTCGGGTATCCAACAACTTCATGCGTTATTGGCCGAAACTGCTGGAGATCGGGCAGAAGAGTTTCTATCGGGTATTCGGAATAATGTGCTGTCAGGATTTTATACGCCCCCCCTGGTGGTGGAATCACTGGGAACAGAACTGGCCAACGTGTTGGGGTCCTCGCCTATCCAGTACTTGGATCCTTCGGCGGGTACGGGTATTTTTCCACAGGCCTTCGATAAAGCCGGGTTGCGTATTAACTCCGCCCAACTCATCGAAAAAGATCCCGCTACGGCCCTGATTCTGAAAGCTCTCTACCCGAACCATACCGTTGAAAACCGGGGCTTTGAAGAAACTGGTCGCCAGTTAAGTGATCGATTTGACCTCGTGGCCAGCAACATTCCCTTTGGTAACGTCGCTATCTGGGATGAAGCACTGGCCAACAGCAAAGACAAGCAGCGACGAGGAGCCTGCGCGCGGCTCCATACCTACTTTAGCGTGAAAAGTGTGGACTGTCTGCGCGAAGGAGGTGTAGCTGCCATCCTGACCACGGATGCCCTGCTCAACTCACCCGCCAATGAACCGGTTCGACAGTACCTCATGCGTACCTGCGACTTGGTATCCGCCGTCCGAATGCCCCACAATCTGTTTACCGACTATGCCGGCACCAGCGTGGGCAGCGATTTGATACTGCTTCAGAAACGAACGGGAAAAACGACGCTGACGGATCAGGAAAAAAAATTTACTGGCACAACCACCAGTCCCGCCAATACAACGATCAATACGCTATTTCTGAATGGGGATAACATCGTAGCGACCACACAAAAAGTCGGAACCGATCAATACGGCAAGCCTGCTCTAATTTACCTCCACGAACACGAAGGAGGCATGGCTAACATAGCCGAGCGGGTGGGAAAACTCATTCGCCAGGATATCGGTCAGCACTATCGGCAACAGACCTTTGAGCAACATCGTCAGCAGCCCATCGTGCAGCGCATGCCAGTCAGTCGTTCCAAACGTCCTGTTTCCAGTCCCGTCCTTTCGCCTTTGTTCGTGCAGGGTGAACTATTCGCTCAACCGGTTACGCCCGTTTCCAGGCCGCTTACTGGCGAACCGGAAGCCTTTCATCAGATAGGCAGTTTATTGTATCAACAAGGCGAAGTCGGCCGCTTATCGACGGATCGGCAAACGCTGGAACCCTTACCCGGTCAAATTGATCACGCCCGTCTGGGTGCTCTGCTCCAGATTCGGGATGCTTACGAGCGACTCTACCGGCAGGAAACGGGGACACAGCAGCCGCAAGCGGAACTTCGTCTAGCTCTCAACACGGCTTATGGCTCGTTTATAACCCGCTACGGGTCAATTAATGCGGCCTCGAATGCGGGCCTCGCTTTACTCGATCCGGATGGACGGAGTTTGTTAGCCCTTGAAAAAGCGGATCCGAACGGGGCGTTTATTCGAGCCGATATATTTAATCAGCCCGTTAGTATTCAACGGGCCAGGGTGGAGCAGTTCACCGCGCCGGAAGCGCTGGCAACCTGTTTGAGTAAACTGGGCCGGGTCGATATGGGCTACCTACAGGAACTGACCAGATTCCCCCTACCCCAACTGATTAAGGAACTAACCGATCAGATTCTTTACAATCCAGTCGAGCGGGAGTACCAGACACCCTCGACGCTGGTAAGCGGTAATGTGGTGGAGAAACTCGAAGTCATGGAAACGTATGCACACGATCCGATGGCGGAACCGGCTCTTCTGGCGTTGCGGGCTGGCCAGCCGACCCCCATCAGCTTCGTCGAATTAGATTTCAACTTAGGGGAGCGGTGGATACCAACGGAGGTTTATGAAAAATTTGCCAGTGACCTGTTTGGCAGTCGCGTCACTGTTCGTTATGCGCTCTCAACCGACGAATTTAGTGTCAGTGTTCCCTCGTGGATGTTCAGGAATGCCACCATTAGTCAGCAATACGCGGTGCAGGGACAGTTTCGCCTGTACGATGGGCTGGCGTTGTTTCAGTATGGACTTTACAATACAACGCCGACGATTAACAAAGACGGACCAGCGGGTGAAAAGATGCTGGATAGCGAAGCAACCCAGTTAGCCGCTACCAAAATCGAGCAGATCCGTACCGCCTTTATCGACTGGCTACCCAATCAGGAAGCCGAACTGAAGCAGGATTTAACCGACCGCTATAATCGGTTGTTCAACTGTTTTGTCAAACCCCACTATAACGGAGCGCATCAGCAGTTTCCCGATTTAGACCTGAAAGGACTGGGAATTCCCGGCCTGTATGGTTCGCAAAAAGATGCGATCTGGATGTTACTACAGAATGGGGGCGGGATCGCCGACCATGAAGTCGGTACAGGAAAGACCCTGATTTTTACGGTTGCCTCCTACGAAATGAAGCGGTTGGGGCTGGCAAATAAACCGATGATTGTGGCGATGAAAGCCAATGTCAATCAGATTGCCCAGACGTACCGAACGGCTTATCCTACCGCTCGGTTACTGTATCCGGGTCAGCATGATTTTACCCCGGCCAACCGGGAGCGGTTTTTAAACTCGATTAAAAATGGGGACTGGGATTGCGTCATTCTGACTCACGATCAGTTTGCCCGTATTCCGCAGTCGCCCGCTATTCAGCAGAAGGTCATGCGCGATGAGTTGCGAAACCTGGACAACGATTTGCAAACACTGCACAAGAGTGGGGTTGACTTATCCAAATCGCTACTTAAAGGGTTAGAAACTCGTAAGGCCAATTTAACGGCCAAACTATTGAAATTGCAAAGTGATCTGAACCAGAAAACGGATCAGGTACCACACTTCGGTGCTATGGGTATCGACCATTTACTGGTTGATGAATCGCATCAGTTTAAAAACCTGCAATTTACCACCCGGCATAACCGGGTTGCGGGTCTGGGTAACTCGGAAGGGAGTCAACGGGCCACTAATATGCTTTATGCGGTCCGCAGCATTCAGGAGCGAACGGGGAAAGATTTAGGGGCAACGTTCTTATCCGGAACGACCATTACCAACTCCCTGACGGAGATGTATTTGCTATTCAAATACCTGCGCCCTAAGGAGATGGCCCGGCAACATATCGAAAACTTCGATGCCTGGGCGGCCGTGTACGCTAAGAAAACAGCGGACTTCGAGTACAGTGTCACCAACCAACTCCTGATGAAAGAGCGGTTCCGGCATTTCATTAAAGTACCGGAACTGGCTCAGTTTTATAGTCAAATTACGGACTTTAGAACCGCGTCGATGGTGGGCCTGGATCGGCCTAAAGCGGTGGACGTGCTGATTAACCTCCCTCCTACCCCCGATCAGGCTGTTTTTACCCAAAAACTGATCGACTTTGCCAAAACCGGTGATGCTACTATTCTGGGACGAAGGCCCCTGTCGGAAACCGAACAAACGGCGAAAATGCTTATTGCTACTAATTATGCCAAAAAAGCCGCTCTGGACATGCGATTAATTGACCCATCGCTGGACGATCATCCGAGCAGTAAACTGTCCCGTTGTGCCGCCCTGATTGCCAGCCATTATCAGGAAAGCACCATTCACCGGGGTACACAAATGGTATTTTGTGATACGAATACCTACAAACCAAATGGAGAATGGAATGTTTATTCTGCTCTCCGCGATAAGTTGATGGAAGAATATGGCTTGCCTGCGCATGAGATACGCTTCGCTCAGGAGTGTAAAAACGACAAGGAGCGGGAGAAACTCTGGCAACGAATTAACGACGGAGCGGTTCGGGTCGTGATTGGCTCAACCAGTACGATGGGAACGGGTGTCAACGCCCAAAAACGAGTGGTAGCCATGTATCATCTGGACATTCCCTGGAAACCCGCCGAACTCGAACAGCGGGTGGGGCGGGGTTCTCGAACGGGCAACATTATTGCCCGCGATTTTTTTAATAATGAAGTGAAGAACTATGTCTTCGCTACCGAGAAGACTCTGGACAATTATAAATTTAATTTACTACATAACAAAGCCGTATTTATTGGTCAGATCAAAAGCGGATCGGCAAACGGTCGGCGATTAGATGAAGGAGCCTTCGACGAAACGAACGGAATGAATTTTTCCGAATATGTAGCGATACTCTCAGGCAATCAGGACCTGTTGCAGAAAGCCCGATTGGAAAAACAGATAACCATGCTGGAAGGCGAATTAAAACTCTTTCAGAAAGAGTCTTATAAAGCAGGCTCTATGCTGGCCGGTGTAACAAGCTCGCTGGATAAAGCCGAAAAAACGCTAACCGCACTTCAGGACGATTACTCGAAACTGACCGCAGTCACCCAATTCAATTCGGAAGGAACCTTACCCAATGCGGTAAAAATTACCCTAAATGCCAAACTCATAACGACGGTCAAAGCACTGGGTGAATATATCACCCAGTTGGATGAGAAAACCGATACCAAAGGGAGCTTGAAGCAGTTAGGTACCTTACATGGTTTCGGCGTATACGTGCGAACGGACACTGGCTATACTTACGACGGTAAAAATGAGAAAGCGAATGCATTTATTGTCAAAGGCGACATTTTGACGTATAGCTATAACAATGGGTATTTAGCCGGACGAAGCCCAGAAGTTGCCGCCCGGCAGTTCGTCAGGGCCTTGGAAAAACTTCCCGGACTTTTAGAGAGCCAGAAAGAAAAAATTGAAAACCTCAATCAGCAAAAAAAACTGTTGAATGACATCGCAACAAAACCCTGGACCAAAAGCGATAAACTACAGGAAATGAAGGCGGAACTGCGCCTGGTAGAATCCCGTTTGCTGACCATTGGCCAAGATAAAGAGCCAGTAAACGATCAGCGTAAAGCCAATCAAACCGAAAAAGCAATTGCCAAACGACAAGATCACTCTATCGAAGTGAGCTGAAGCCCTCATCAATACCATTAATGCGAAGGTCAATCTAACTGTTTACCGGATGAAAGTGGATGCAAACCTACACCATAGTTTTCTCCCGCTTATCGTTTCCGTAGGCACGATTGCTTATGTTTAGGATCCAGTCGATGGATGCCAAAGCGTTGGAAGCTGCACTCTTCTGATGACATCAATTAACAAGTCCCGAATTATCAGTACATAGTCGACTTCAACGGTGTGAGCGACTGCTATTGACAAGTACGTCAAAAACTCCCGGCTACTCAGCAACTGCTCGTCTGGTTGCCTTTCGTTTCCAAAATTTGATTGGCAATCATACGAGTAAGGAGTAAGCGTGACCAAAAATATCAGTTGTCGTTCGGGAGACATAATGAACAATGATCCAGGCGTAACCGTAGGCAAGAATGAAGCAGCCAATCAGTATAATTATCACCCTCAACAGTAGGGTTAGTAACGAGCCTTCAGGTAAGCGTTTGGTTTCCATAATTTAAAAGAAGATTGCCTATGACGGCTTAAAAGCCGTATAGCCTTGCTTGTCGAACATCGGCTTAGGCAATGGGACGTATAAAAAGAGTCTGCCCGTCTTCCAGGCGTGGTATAAACCAAAGATGCCTCCTACCAATATAAGTAAGGAAAGCCAGCGTATACTATCAAGCCAGGAGAAACCAGCCAGCGAACGAAAAGGTGAATATTCAGCAGTGGTTGTGGTGGAGAAATCCCCGGGCAGATTAATACGATGCCGGGGGAACCCGATTTGTGGAACTAACTGATTGATGACTCCGTCCGGCGAATGTTGTGCCTGATAGAATTCGCTTAGTCGCCGGGAGTACCTAATCGCTTTTTTTGGGTGAAGTGCAATCATGGATAGCCCGTAGAGCATGAACGCATCCGCATCCGACTGGCTCACCGACGAGAGAGCAAAGCAAAAACTCTTTGGCGGCAGATCTAATAATCCGGCAAAATGCTCTATTTGCTCCTTCTGTGTTTCTGTCACACTCTTTAAGTCCGTCTGGGCTGTATCAGCGCTTGGCGATTCAGTGAGCCGAGTAAAGCTATATGTTGCCAGGTGTGATTGCATGGATAAAGCGGGAGCTGGCTTTGGGGATTCCTGAGCGGGTGGAGAAACGGATGGACCGGTTATCCAGTAGCGAACAAGTATGATGATTACTGCGCCAGCAATCATTATCAATAAAGGTTTCATGTAATTGGGTTTTTAGTTAGTTTGACATTTTTAGGGCGATTAATTTTAACCCTTTTCTGGGATGTCTTGACGTTCTGATTTTGTATCTTATTTCCCTTAGCAGGCTCGACTACCGTTTCCGTTTCAAGTTCTTTGGCAGTTGAGTAACCGACAAGCAGCGCGTTCCAGGCTATTTGCTGGTTTTTCTGGTCAAGATTTCTTTCATCTAATTCTTGCCCTGCATTCAGTAGGGAACTTTCCTCGCAGCCTCTTTTCATGAAAGGACCTGAGGAATCAGCTATGGGAGTTTCTGTTTTCAACCAGTCATCTGTCAGATATGTATCTGAGGACATCGGTTCATCCTTGTCCGCTGACGGACTTTCCTGGTCGGAAGGGATAGGGAAGGGAATTGCCCAGCCCAGTCCAATAATCTGTGTATGGCGCAGCAGTAAATGACTAAACTCGGCCGCAAAAGTTGGAGAGTTGAACCAGCCATAAACCAAAGTTGGATATATTTTCTCGATGAGTGGTTTTGTCTCCCTAAGCATTTGCGTTACCAGCGTAGTGGCTGCTTCGTCAGACCTCTCATTTTGGGTTTCTGCAACTGCTGATAGCAGCGTGGCAAGACCACAGGTAAGGGAATAGTCGGTAGACAACTGACTGGCCATCATCGTTTTATACATCTGCTGACGGGCCTGAAAGCCCCAATCGGACTCAAACAGCGATTGTATCGGTTCACTGACCGGGTTCTCAAACCGGTATAAAATGCCTTGGCTGACTAATTGCCGGAAGAGGGTTCCGGCGCGAGCAAACTGGTTTTCGGTTAGAACCAATTGTTGCCTGAATTGCTCAATTGTTTTCATGATCAGTAAAGTTTTCAGAAAAAATTAAGAAAAAAGCGTTCTGAACGCGTAGCCACGAAACGGTTGGTAATATCATAGCAGATCAGCCCGTAAAAGGGCTTGATTGTCCATTTTAAACGATACAGTGCGACCCCCGTTTTTTTCGCCCATGACTACCTGCACAACCTTATCATTGGGAATAGTAAATTTTTGAAAAGCGTAAATCTTTTCGATTGATTCCTTACCTGGTATCAACGCTAACGGTTGGTTATATACGTATAGGGGTGAAACTTCTAACTCCTGATGTGATGTCTCTTTAGCAATCGTCTTATCGACAATAAAAAAGCGGATAAAATCTAGATCGTAGTTAATGTTGGATTTATTTTTAACCCCAATCTTATAGTAAAGTATGTTGTCTTTATAGTAAAGACCTCGTAGGCAGGCCTGAATATTATATTTACTGATGCCCACGCGCTTAACCCGGCGATGTTGCTCCAGTACGCGGGTGCAATTCTGTACAATCTCCTGTTGTGAAGAATTGACCCCGGCAAAACTGACGACCGTACCCTTTTGATTAACAATCTGAGCTTTCTGTTGCACCAGCCCCTCTTCGCTTACCGATAGGTCCAGTGCCAGCATGGTCGGGTATTCATTATAGTTTACTACAAAACTATGAAACTGACCATCAGCGGTCATAACACTGAAATTGGTCTCATTAAAGCCAATGCTACTGGCTTTGACCCGCAACACATTATCGACTCCATTGGCTTTATCCGCAATTATATCTTTAGATCCCAAGTCAACCGAGCGAATTGAGGTCTTAAAAATAATACAGGTCGTTTTGTTGAAGGCCAAATCAACGTAGTACGACCGGATGATGTTATGTTTTCCAATGGCAATCGCATTGCCGGCAAAAAAAGCGCGTGGTGGCCCTTCGTTTGCCTGTTCGGCTTTCGCCACCAGTTGCGTTTCTGGCAGGGTAGAACCTGTTGTCTCCGGGCCTGCTTTTACCAGGCGGATTGGTATCAATGGATTCACAACACCAACCCGTTGGGTAAGGAGCGGCCCTATTTCTGACTTCACCTTTTTTTTTACCCGTTTGCGTGAGCCAGACCCCTGTGCCTGTGCCAATGGATGAATCATCATCAGGGCGAAGAAATAGACAGCGATTTTCATAGGTATACTTATTTTAAAAGGACGTAATAATTATTTTTTAGCGTAGCTTTCTGAGCACCCACCTTCCGGGAAAAAAAGCTTCGGCCACCCTGAATGCCGACCTGAAGAGCAGAGGCAGCCGCCAGAGTCGGTACATTGTTAGAATAAACGGGCGGGCTGACATTAAAACCCGAAGCGGCCTGGGATGCTGCCAGCCGACCCTGTTCGACGGCCAGTACCGTTGGCACGTAAATACCCACCAAACCATCCATATCGTACACCGTTAGCTTCATGGGAATGATTCGGCCCTCATACTGAACCTGATTAATGGCGATATTGACGCGCTGTCCGCCGAAGTTCGCTAAGCCGTAGAGTCTGGTTCCTTCGGGGATCATCCGGCCTCGGATCGTAATATTTTCCAGTAATCTCAAGCTTACCCGACCACCCGATACAATCGTCTGTTCCGAAAAGATCATCGCTTTCACCGTTACCGACAGGGAGTCTTCCCGCTCGTTGATCTGCTGATTACGCATATCAGACTGCAAACCATAGAAGCTATTTCGTCCCGTTGGCCCATTCAGCGAAGAAATTGCCGAAACAGGAACCGTTTCAGGCTTAAGTGCCCGGCCCTGCACTTCCTCTTGCCGTTTCAACTTATCCACTTTGTACGCCTGGAGCAAAACGAGTAGTTTTTTCTGCTTTTCTAACTCTTGTTTCGATGTTGACGAGTTCTCATCAATATAGTCCTCAGAAGCTAGATCGGATCGTACGGACGAAGGTTTCCGGCTACGTTTCCCAGAAACAGGAAGTGAGGACGGATCAGGTTCTTCATAAATTTCGTCTGGTACGGCACCACCGTAAATATATGAATCCGCTTCCGCAGGATGTGGTTGTTCGGGCCGAATCAAACCAGGAACGGTTGAGTTGATCCCCCGCTCCATTGGCATTTGATTAGGCATCGCTATGGGATGACCTTCAGCCGCCAATTCAAGTTTGGATCGCGAAGGTAGGCCTGTTGAATCTCCTGCATTGGGGATATCCGCATTTAAGCTAACATTCGTTTTTACAGCATCTTCTTCGTTTGTTTTAGTATGGTGAACAAAGTAGTAGATAATTAGAATCAAGCAGATACCAGCGCCAGTCAGGAATGTCACAAATCGTTTATCCTGAAACAACTGCTTGATTCTACTTCCGTCGAGACTTGTCGTCGCTTCGTTGTTGCTCATGGTGTTTTTGAGTTATGCGAGAGAAAAAATGACCAGTTGCAGTATAATAGACGCTAATGGAACCCAGGAGAAGCAATCCGGCCAGGCAAACGATAAGTTGCAATTTTCGACGGGAAATGGGCTGCTTTTCCCATTTCTTGACCACGACATCAAACCAAGTAAAGAGCCTCAGGCAAGCGACTTGGTAGGCCAACGCTACTTGTACGGAGGGGGGCTTCTTACCCCATTTGACTAATTTTATGACCATGCGCTCGAGTGGTTACTGTCAACTTATTGATGATACCCTTCGTACTGGTCGCGATTGATTGTCTCAATGTCTGAATTGTCAGTAACCCGGAAACGCTCAATAACGAAACCATGCGGATTGTTATCGGTTCGGGTTGCGTCAATCAGGTAGCAATCTGCTTTCAAACGTCGGAAAGTGATATTGGTTGCTCGTACCAGTAGAATTCGGGCGTTGATGGAACAGTAATAGGGGGATCGGTTCATGTCGATGTTAACGGAATCGATCATAACTTTCTGAATAGTGTTTCCCTGTAAGAGCTTGGTGTAAAAGCCTTTTTCCCGCAAATCAAGGTAGTGTCGGGTGATGGATTCATCGCCCAGATAAGCCGCCTGCTTCATGTTTTCGTCAATGGCTTTCTCATCGGGTTCCTGGTTGAAGAACAGTTTTAAAAACGTCTTGATATGATCTTTGGCTTCAGCCGGTCGATTGGCGTTCTGTTCCTGAGCCAGGGCCAGCATGATAGATTTCCCTCCGTTGTCTAACACATAAATTTTTTCCCGTGACTCTTGATTACTTTTAAAGGAGAGGTAGGCAACCCAGGCCGCAAAACCGATAGCACTAATCAGGGCGACAAAGACGATAATTCTAACCAAACGAAACGACGATTCTATATTTCGCAAATAGCGAAAATTGAAATTAGCATTCATATGCAGACTGTTTTAAACCATTAATAGGTGGTTGCGGCACTGATAAAGCGACCGGAAGCGTTTCCCATGCTGGCTCCTGCTATCTGACCTGCCGTTCTGACTGGTGCTGACATAGCCCGTAATCCGTCCGAAACTCCCGTTGAGTCGAGAATCCAGGTGGCCAGTTTCGGAACCAATAGATAGCCAAAGATGCCCACGGCGTAAAATAGCAAGTTAGCAATGGTCGAACTGGGCATGCCCGGATTGCCCTGAAGTTGCTGAAATTCCACGTTTAGACTGGATAAGTGAAAGCTGTCCAGAATAAAGCCGTAAATATTCGCAATGGGCACCCATAATAGCGTATGCAAGACGCGACCCACCCAGGCAGCAATGGATGAATAAAACCAATCGAAGCAACCTAAACCAAGGGTCAACGGGCCGAAAATTCCCAGAATAATCAGAAAGTACGTCGATATAATTTTTATGCCAATGATGACAATAAAATAAATCAACCGAAATAAAGCCATCAGTACGTAATTGACGGTGGTATCAATGACGAAGTTGACAGCATCCGCTGTAGCGGAGGAAACAGAGTTAGCCATACCCATGACACTATCCGTCACTAGCTGAAACCAGGAGCGGTTATCCTGTGCTGGAGCAATAGGTGGGGGTGCATTACTATTGCCCATGTTTTGAATCCGGGTGTTGGCGTTAGTCAATACCTGTTGTTCCACTTCGTCCCGTCGTGAAGTACCCATCTCCTGAGTTGCATCGTTGAGTGTGCGACCCAGGTATACGACTCCTGAATACAACCCTGGATAGGCCAGTAGAAGCATTGAAATGACCAGCGGCCGGAGTAATGGATATACATCAACCGGTTCGTTTCGGGCCAAATGGGCCCATACCCTGTAGAAAACGTAAAAAAGCGCACCTATAAGTCCAACCGCCTGACCAACAGCAATAAAAGAGGAAAACTCCGGCAACATGGTATCAAATAAGGCATCAGCCGCTTCCTCAATACTGGTTATGGCTCCGTTGGCAAGCGTAGGGTTCCATCCGGTTCCGGGTGCCTGAAGTAAAATCATGGTTTGTATCGGAAAGAATTGACTTTTGAAAAAACTAACTGACTTGAATTGAAACCACCAGGCCCTCGGCAACTTATGGCCAACCAGGGGGAGTTCAGTTGTAGCGTGTTGCCATCAAGTAGTCGTAACACATCGAACCCGTACCCTTGATTTGCGCCATGATTACCCTTCGCTACTTGGATCGATTCATCCCACCAGATCGGCATTTGAAATACTTCGGGACCACAGGTTAATTTTCGATTATTGGTTGTATCAACGAGCTGCGAAAAGTAACCCCACAATAACGAATCTCCGGAGGCTTCGATACGGATACCGGCCTGAAAGATTCTGGGGCCTCCACTGGGCAAGATGACTTCCCAGTGGCCCGTATATCCCTCGGGGAAAGCGGATGCTTCGCGTATGAACCGCTCCTGCCTGGTGTGACAGGCCGCGACAAACAAGCCGATAATACAGACAAACTGTTTCATTTCTTTTTAAATCGAACCATGTAGGGATCAGAAATAGTCTTACTGAGCGTTGACCGCATCGACTGTTCTGATTCGGCCAGACGGTAATAGTTGACAGAAGCAGCAACCTGACGCCCGTAATTGACTAAATCCGCGTGTCGTTGCTTCGCTTCGGCTAACGACTTCTGCTGAAGTCTAAGCCGATCATAGGGAGAAAGGAAGACTGGTTTGCCCTTGGATACTTCAAATTGGTTTCTGGTTTCGATCAACTTGGTGCTTCCCAGGGTGCCGTTAATGATAACCAAATTATAAAAACCCATGTCCCCATCACCCTTGTCCAAGTATTTTTTGATGAGTTTAGACGTAGGTCCCCCATTGTCGTAGGTTTGGTCAATAGCCGAAATCTGGGTTCCCCAAATGTCTTTGGTCAGTTGGGATTCTATTCTTTTTATCGGAGAACCTTTAATGGCTTTATTCTCTTCATTGTGCTGTTTAGCCCATTCATAGCGTAACTTGAAATCCTGATAATTTAGCTTATTCAATCGCTCCTGGCCATCTTTCCAGACTTCACGCAGGGAGGCCAGTTTTTTGACCAGTCGTTTATCCTTCGTTTTCTGATAGATCGACATAATTTTTTCAGCCGCTGGCGCAACGACAACGGCATCGGCAATTGCCTTGATCATCTCATCAAGAGCCTTGTTGATTAACAGGTTAGCCAGATCGACGCCAGGGTCAACAATTCCCCGCTTTATTTTGCTCTCAGTCATGCCAAGAATTTTGTCAATTTCGGCCTGTAGTTCGGGATCAGTCGGCATACCGCCCTGTAATTGACCAGGACTCAGCACATCTATGGCCCCATTCTGAGCAAACCCATAATGAGGTGACAATAACAACATTCCAACTAAAGTCAGCAGGCTTGATAAACGGATGTAGTTAGTTTTTATAGACATGATTCAAGCCGGATTTTTTCTGAAAACTACCTTGTTTAAACTCGTCGGATTGTTGCCTGGCAACTCGGTAGACATAGATTCGTCGCAATTCATCCCGCAGACTACCTATGTCTTCCAGACGTTTCTTGATAGCCGTAGCGGATTGGTCCAAGACCTCCATGCGTTCTCCCTGCGCCATCCAGGATACAGTAACCCCTTTTCCATTACTACCCAGATTACAAACAATATTGACGGCCGAAGCCAGGTCCTTCATATCCGAAATTGACTTGATAAGTGTTTGATACCCCTGCTGCTCCTGAGCGCTGAAGACTGGAGTGGACAGCATTTTGGTTAAATCCTGCACATGGGTTTTTGCCGCATCAAATAATCCCTTTATGTTTAATTCGTTGTAATAGGCGCAAAATTCAGGTGATAGCGTCGTGTGCGATTTTTTCCAGGCGTAATCCACTTTTAGCGTTTGATACGTAATGCGTTGCTGCGAGGAATAGCCGTCGGCAACCATTTTTTTTAATCGTTCGACCTCCCCGGCTGGTGTAGTCCCTACGTCGGCAATTTTAGAGGCCAGTTGAGCAATCTTATCGCTGATGCCCTCCATGATTTTGTCTTCCTGTTCGCCAATCAGATTGGACACTTCATCAGACAACTCATCCTTCATGGATGAAAAGTAACCCTGTAAATCAGGGGTAATGCTGCCCAGTACATTATCAGGAGATAATTGACTGGCAAGTTTTTCAACATACTCCCCGATCACATCGCCCAAATCGTCTTTACTGACCTTAATGGGAGCCTGACCAGGGAATATAACCGTGGCTTTACCAATTAGCGGCACGCGCACAATAGGCATATATTGGCCCATATCAGGTGTAACTCCCGTCGAATCTGTTTGTCCGTAGGCCCTATACTGATCTGTCATGACCAGTAACAGGCCAAGTACCAGCAATCTAACGTTGAAGTTGGCTAGCATACACCTTGTTCGATTACATCTTCGGCAACTACATCTTTAATGGCCAGGTCATAGTTGCCCCCATTGGCTCTTACCTTCCTGGTGACTCTGAGTTTCTCTTTTTGCTCCGTTGTGTACGCATAATATTCGGGTCTGGATACCTCTAAGCCATACACTCGGTAGCGTTGCCCACCCCAACTCACGAAGAATTCTTTGTATCTGCGGTTCGGATCATTATCGCGGTTCATTGACAACACCAGGTCTTTTTCCTTGTCTGTCAGGCCCAGCAACTCTTTGACGAAAGTGAATTTGTTTTCATACTTGCGCTGATCCATCAGAATTTTGCAGTCCGCATTATTAACTATCGAATCCTGAACGATGGGGTTATTAATAATGTCGTTGATCTCCTGGGTAACAATCCAGGCTTCGCCAGCGAACTTCCGTACCGTTTTGTAGAGGTATTTGATATACCCAGCCATGCTTGGTGTCATAATGGCTTTCCAGGCTTCTTCGATAAGAATAATCTTGCGGATACCCTCTAGTTTTCGCATTTTCGAGATGAACGTATCCATCACGATGATAGTGACAATGGGGAATAGGATTGGGTGGTCCTTCACGTTATCCAGTTCGAAGACTATAAACCGCTCATGGAGTAAATCCAGGTTTTCGGTTGAGTTAAGCAAAAAATCAAATTCACCTCCCTTATAATAGGGTTTGAGATTAAACATGAAATTATCAAAGTCGAAGTAATCGTCCTTGACCCCTTCGCGTTTGAGATAGGCTTTAAAGTCTTCCTGCATGAATTCATAAAACGTATCAAAGCAGGGTACAATGGACTCGTCAGTATGAAGTTTGCTGAAATACCCTGCTACGGCTGCCGAGAGCGCATTGTATTCAGACCGATTGGTTTTTTCTTCAACTGACTTCCAAAGAGTAAGCAATAGATTTTTGAGCGATTCGGCTTTTTCGGTATCTGGGAACAACCTGCCTTCGATGTTAAATGGATTGAAGTGTATGGGTTTTTCCATCGTATAAGTGATGTATTTCCCCCCCAGCATTCCGCACAAACCCCGGTACGAATCACCAACGTCCACAATGACTACGTGCGCTCCGTGGGTATAATAGCTTCGTAGGAAATGGTTGGTCAGGAAACTTTTTCCTGAACCGGAAGGCCCGATGATAAACTTGTTCCGATTGGTTACCCAGTTCCTGTTCATTGGTTCATCGGAGAAATCAACCCACAATGGCCGACCCGATAAACGATCTACCACCCGAATGCTATTTTTGGCCGATTCGGAGGTGTAGTAGTTTGTTTCGTGATTAAATAAACAGGCAGCCTGGGGAGCAAACTGGGTAAACGTATCTTCTCGGGGGAGATCAGGAGAATTGCCCGGAATACCGGCAAAAAAGAGGAATGCGGCATCCCGCGTATTTTCCCTGGGCTTTAAGTTCATCTTGGCGATAGAAGCCGTTGCTTTATTACGCAGTTCAGGCAGCCTAAGCTTGTCTTCCGTCCAAACCTGTATGTTCGAGTGAATACGGACGGGTGTCAGCGATTTTTCAGCAGCCATCGTCAGGAAGTTGTTGACCATTACCGCATTGACCGAATTAGCCCGGTCAAAATTTGATAATGCCACCATGTTACCTGCCTTTTTTTCCAGTTCCGCCGTGATCAGGGTTTTATCATCAATAAACACGTACTGGTTGTAGATGTGATTACAATCCAGCATCAGGCCAATGGGTGTCGCGTATCCCACAGATAGATTTGAATTCTCTGTCGATAGCGCACCAATCCGAACGTTAGTATTGACTGAGTCCGGCATATCATCAACCTGTGAAATGGTGAAGAACTTGGCATACTTACCCCCAATACGCAATTCATCTTCCGAAGTGAAATCCATGTCCATCAGTGGAACGACCTTGTCATTCAGTGATAGGGTCATATACCGCTCGATTAAACCAGCCTGACCCACCGGCGCGTTCTTGTCAGGCTGTAGCTCGTCATTACTTAACCGACGGCATTTTATCAGTCGACTAGATACCAGAATAGAGGTAAGCTGAAGCACTGCAACCATGAACTTGTCAATATCGCTTCGGCTGAGTGCTCGTTTGGGCACAATCCGACTACGGAGTAGCGAGGTTAATCCCACATTTGTCCGGGTTCGCTCACCCTGCGAATAGGTTATGTATAGATAACAGGTATGATGCAGAAACGGGCGCTCATTGAAGTGCAGTTCGGACGAACGATCCAGGTAGTTTTCTGGTAATTCCCTGGCGTTTGGTCTGTATGTTTCTTCGACAAACCAATCCTGTTTGTGCAAAACCGATCCGGGAGGTAAGACTCCAATGGCTTTAGTCCAGGTTTCGACGAGTTCGCGATAATCACCCAGTTCCTGGCCATTTTCGATACGGGCGTTCAGTGTAAAAATTTCAGGAAGCACAAGCTCGAAGGCTAATGTCAGATCCCCCCACTTTGAAAAAATACAGTTCTCTTCAACTGCGCCAAGAGGAAAGACCTTTTCTAATTCTTTGACCGCATACGTCATGATTACGCCGGTTTAGGTAGTTATTGTTTGCGGAGGTTTCGGTAAACAGAATCCCTGCGGACTGTTAGAATACCAGGTAGTTTTAGGCGGGCTTGCTGACGAGTGTACCCACCCGTTCCCTGATTGGATGAGCGTTGCACTAATCTCACGTAGATCACATAAATGCCGATTCCACAGGCGATAAAAATCATCCAACCGGGTAGAGGTACAAAAACGGCTGACACTCCTCCTACGACCACAATCCCAATAATCCATTTTACCAACAAACCCAGATAGTCCATTCCCACTACTCCTCTTACTTGTAGGGGGCGGTCAGCCCCTTTATTGATTTCATAGCCCATGCTAATCTGACTTATTTGCCAAAAGCAGCGGTCAATACTAATCCGACGACCCCAGCAAAAATTATCGCAGATCCCCAGTTGATCACTGATTTCTTAAAATCGGGGTCGTTGTTGAAGAATTTGCTGGCACAAGAAATACCCCCAACAAATCCCATGATTAAACATAGGGGCAGCATAAGATCCCCTACACTTTTACCAACGTCCTGCAATTCAGTGGTCGCTTTGTCGACCCCCTTGGCAATAGCTCCTGACTTCAAACCCTGTGCGTAGAGAGAACCCGATGACAAAGCTAAACCTAACAGTAAAGAAAGGGTTTGATAGTAGGTCGTTTTTACGATTTTCATGAGTTGAAAAGTTACTGGTTCATAAAAAGTTAAGCCTGAAAATGTAGTTCGTTTTGAAGTCAAATCCCCGTAATCTGGTCTATTTCGGTTCAGTGAAAAACGAGCGAGTTATATTTTTACGGAAGTTGGAAAACGTAAAACTATTGGGTGTTTTGATACCGTTTAATATGCCTTTCTTAATCTATTTCATAGCTAACCTACGAACCAAACGTTTAAAATCAAATCCTTTAAGTAATTGAAATAGAGTTACATATAATATAAAATGTGCTGGTTTGACAAGTTTGTCCACAAAAAAAAGGAGGTTGTCCCCTCCTTCTGCCACTTCGTCCGACCCAAAAAATTTTAACTTTTTTTAGAAAAACTAACGTCCAAAACTTTCATGAAACATCTTTTGAAAGTTCTCCATGTTTGTCTCACCATCATCATCGGTAATTTCCGATGAGGCTGTAGCATAACTGGATTGGGCGATACTTTTCAGATTGACATCACCTGGCCCCTTTTCTATTAGCGTAGCAATAATATTGAGTAATGAAGCCTGATGCCTTTCCTGTTGCTCCTTGAGTTGTGTATTAGCCGACTCCAGTCGCATAATCAACACTTCTTTAGAAAGCGTTGCGAATTGACTCATTCTCTTCTGATACGATTCCAAATCCTCCCCTATCTGGTACTGATTGTCCAGCATTCGCTGTTCAGTTTCATTCTCATCCCCTAAAACATCTTCATTAGTCCAATCGCCGATACGCCCGCTGGGCCCCTGTGAAACATCAAATAGCGTTTGTTCGCGCTCGTAATCTATGTCCCTTTCTTTCTGGCGTTCTCTCTGATAGGCCTCCTGCAACGCAACTATCTGCTTCCACTTCTCTGAATTAGCATCCTCTGCCGTTGTGTCTGTAGCAGCGAGTTCGGTCTCTGGATTAACCCCTCCCCTACTGTCTTTGGTTGAAGAAATCGTATCATGTGGTCCGACGCTATCTTGTTCAACCTTGGAAGTTAACCCTGTTTTTTCCAGTTGCTCAAGCCGTTTTAACACCTGTTGATGCTCTTCCGACGATACATAACTTGCTTTCGGTAAATCAGCTTGCGATTCATCCTGATCGGGTTCGGATTCCGGGGCAGGCTTTTGTTGTGAAGTTGGGGGTACATTTACAAAGTACCCCCTTAATACCCAGCCCGATATACTAAGCCCAACTACACCGATAAGAAGAATTAAAACATCCATTATCAGATCCTTTTACGGGCCTTCCATTGATCAATTAGGTCGTCGACCATCCCTTTATGAACTTCTCTATGATCAGTTAGTAAATTTTCGATCAGGTCACTAACCGTTAGCTTGTTGCCCTGTCGGCGTGCTTCCTGAACCAGCACTGAAAGTAGCCAATGGCTGTCTTCTGAAATTCGGATCGGTTTTATATCATTTTCTATAATACCGTCTTCTGATTTGGTTGGTTTTTTAAAGAATCGTTCCTGATACGATTTACTTGACGAACTGCCATTAACAGATTTGGTTTTTACTTTCCTGGAAACCGGTGGGGATGGATTCGCTTCAGACCCGCTTTCCTCTGACTCCTGATTGTCCTGTTTACTTACTTCATCTACCTCGGGTTGAACTAACTCCGAAGTTGATAGCCGCTCAGGCTTCTCATCTGCTGGATTTGACAGAGTATTCACTCCTACTGATATCGCAGGTTCATCTCTTTCCTCAGGAGTCACTACTCTTTTCAGTACAGATTCATTCTCTAGTGAATTATCTGCTGTCTGACTTTCCTGATTTAACCAACTCATTAAACTGCTGTTCGGTTTAATGGTTGGAACTGTACTTGTTTTTGCTTTAGCTTTAGCCATAATATTATGCAGTTGCGTTGTTTGGAACAAATAGTTTATTCAACTCCTTTATTAGGGGCTCAATCGTACGATGGGGTATTAGCGTAGAACGGTAATCCTTAATATTCACTGATTGGGGAATACGGTACTCCATGAATTTAACGTTCATTGGCGTAGCACGGTCAGCGTTCAGGCTATCCAGGTAGTTCATGGCCGCCTGTTCCAAACTTGAATACCGCTCTTCTTTTTCATGGACATTGTACTTATTCCATAATAGATAGGTAGGTACCATACCTCCGTTCTTGTTAGCAAAGTTGGCTATAGCCAAGGCAGTGTGCATAGTTGACTCAAAGGAAATGGGGTCAGCTTCCAGCAAAAGTATTGCTGCGTCGAGTCGCTTTACGATACCTGGAAATCCTTCCACGTTCAACGTTCCAGGCAAGTCCACAAAAACCAGTTCGTTCTTGTTTTCATAAGCATCCAACTTGGGTAATGAATTAACCAACGTTTCCGAATAGATCGGATAAGGCGTATTGGTTAATCGTTCTGCCTTCTTAAAGAAGGTTTCGTCGGATTTCAGCCGGTCTATTTCAGAGGCCCGAATTGAGCTTAATGAGTGCTGAGGAAAATCACAGTCGAAAACCGCTATTGGCACATGCTCAATCTGGGAATAGTAGGTGGCGACATGGGCAGTGATACTGGTTTTGCCTACTCCACCTTTTTGGGAACAAAATGAGATAATCTTTGCCATAGTAGATAAATGAATGGAATTGCAAAATTACATTGAGGAATACAGCATTGATACAATGCTGCAAAATGCTAATGACTACTACTTTGAAAGTACAAAGTAATAACAGGTAAATGTATTGAAAATATAAAGCTAAAAAGAATCATTGTGCAAATTTTAAATTGTACAAGTATATTTATATGTTTATTGCTTTTAATAACAAAGTACTTTGCAAAATAGTAACATTGTTGCATTTTTCTATAGTTACAAGGTGTATAATTGTAGAACATACATTGTAAAGTATAACCTTTATAAAAAAAACAACTATACTTTATTACATTGTTTATAGTAACAAAATATACTTTAATACTTTCACACACAGTTACAATGTATAAAAGTTGCTTTTAGAGAAATACTCAAAGTGGAAATTCATAGTTTAAGATTGGGTTAAGGTTAAAAAGATGCTTTGTTACCTATACCTTAGATATAAAAGTCACGAGGGGTTTCAACATGTAAATTCTATATTGTATCAAAGAAACTACCTTTTTGTCTGGCTATAATTCGCGTTTTAGTTTCAGCTTCTAATCGCTGTAAATTTGTAACAATATGACATTATTACATTGTAAATTTGACACTATGCATCAGAATCTAAGAAATTTTTAAAGGAGGTAAATGGGCGACAGGAATTTTTTAGCTTTGTTCTATAGACAAAGAGCAAGATGTGTTTTCCGGCACGAAAAACCTTCCTTTGCGCTCATGCGACTCCAGGAAGTAGGCTTGACTACCCAGTCCCCCTCTTTGATTTGTACGCTTTTTAATGGAAGAGAATGGCAAACGAACTGGAAAAAAAGTATTTAAATCAGGGAGGGCGACCCAGTTTGGCGAATGATGAGATGTTGTCTCACCGGTTAGTCACCCGCGTCAGATCAGAGGACTATCAGGCGATAGAAAAAGAATATAAAAGCTGGAAAAGTGGGAGGGCTGGTCGTATCGCCGATTTTTTGCGCGAAATAATTCTGAGAAGGAACGTCCGATGGCAACAGGTATCTGTTGGTTCAGAAAGAGAACAGATTATCGAAATTACCCAGACACTTCACGGGATTCGTCAGCATCTGAGGCACATCGACACGAATTATAATCAGGTAGCAAAGCGTATCAATAGCATAGAACACACTAGGAAACTTTACTACGAAGTACAAAATAGCAAGATAATAATCGAGAAGTTAGCACCCTTGATTGAGCAGATTGATGCAGCTATAAAGGCACAGACCGAGAGCTTATTTAGTCAGTAATATGGTAATTCGACTAAAAACCGGGGCACAGATTGGAGGAGCTTTGCGCTATAATGAACAAAAAGTTGTTCAGAAACAGGCACAGGTTCTGGTTGCAATGGGCTTTGCGAACAATGAATTGGCGACTAAAAATCGAAATTATACCACTTATGTCTTGGAGAGTCAGAGTAGAAAGAACAGCAATGTAAAGAAACCAACGCTGCATTTTTCGCTGAGTTTACACCCTAGTGAACGGATTAGTGACAATACATTTAAGGCAATAGCATATCAATTTATGGGTGAAATGGGCTACAAAGACCAACCCTACATCGTATACCGGCACCATGATACAGCGCATCCTCATATTCATATAGTGACTACCTGTGTGGATGAAACGGGCGCAAAGCTTGATGATGCATTTATCAAACGTAGAGCCAATACCGTCCGACAGAAACTGGAATTTAAGTTCGACCTTATCAAAGCGCAGGGTAGGGGCAAGGAGTTCAATAAATCCATATACTTTGATTCAACGCAAGAAGTTATTCAGGATGAAGTACAGAAGAAAGAGCAGTTAGAAGCCATATTAAGGCAAACGTTCCAGCAGTCTGCTTTCGGGACGATAGAAGAATTTAAGGCGTTGTTAAAAAAACAGCAGGTTCAAATTACGTTGCACCAAAGTGAAAAGGCGGGAAAACAGTTACGGGGCATCAGTTATCAGCTTACCGATCAATCTGGCAAGGCATTGTCTCCTCGTATTAAGGCGAGTGAGATAGGCACTTGGGCTACCTGGAAAGGGTTAAAAAACCTATTCGATAAGACTGCGCAAATCCAGCAGGAGCAACTTCACCCCAACCACTTATCCATTGATGAATACAAAGTAGTGGCAGCTATTTTGTCAGACCAACTGCGCGAATACAAGAAAAACCAACGTATTTATTACGAAAGTGCGCTAATTGAAAATTTCCCAACGGCCGCGATGCGGGTTGCGCTTCACTCACTGACTCAGAAAAAGTTGACAGAAGCCGAAGTAGTGGAGGCTGTTCGGCGGTTTGAGGAGTATAAGCGAACACGATTGCCTGAGATTATCCGAAAGGAGCAGGCTGCCTTTACGCGCACGATGGATACCTACACAAAGATTGGGTGTGAGATAGAGGGGAGTGCTTTGACTAAATTACAATACTTTTCAGCTTTAGGAGTTCGAGTCGATCAAAATGGCTTATTGACCAGTCCAATCAATCGACAATTAATGTATCAAATCGAAGCTGAACGCTGGTTAGCCATCAAGTCAGAAACAGGTCCAGACCTAAACGTTCCCGAAGAATATTCCCGGGGAGAGCGTACCGTACTGCTACTTAGCAACTCAAAAAAACCGTTTGAGGAAAGCTATTACGATGTACGATCAGAGCACTTGCAACGTATTCTGCAACGCAATATAATGATTGGTATTCATCGGCAATTGAATAAGAATTATGTAGCCAAACTAGCAAGAGCTGCCCCGGTTGTTGAAGCGGATCAGGTACGGTATTTTTACCAACGGGGTATTCTGGTGGACAAATTGCAGAAGCCGATAGGGGAGAAGTTTACTCAAGAAACTACTTATTTAGTTCGATACCATCAGGCTCCTCGCCAGGTCGCCGTAGCGCCGGACGGAATTTTTGGCAAACAAATCCCGCTCTTGAATACAGAAAACTGGAGACGAGGACTTTCTACGGAAGCCGGTCGGTACATGGTCGCTTTGGCGCAATCTATCGACCGGGCTACAGAAGTCAAATCAGACGACGGCATTAATAAAGCCATAGAAATTACTAAGCTACGGAAACAGATTCACCAACTCGATCCGGGCCTTGAGACATACACTGATGTAGAACTGGTCGGCATTCTGGAGAGACGAAGCCTACAGGGAAAAGGATGGATAAGGCAAACCGAACTTGAGGCAAGGCAGGAACCAATTACGCTTATGGACAAACCTTCAATAAACGCTCAGTTGCTGGACATTCGGGCGGCTGATGTTTTCGGGTATGAACAGACTGGGAAATTTAAGCACGTAGGAAAGGGAATCAAAAAGAGGGGTAAAGGCCAGAGCCGTGACTTGTGAGAATATAGAAAAGGGGTATTCAACAACCATTTGACAGAGCGATCATGAGTACGCAAAATGAACAACAGCACTACGATCTGGTCATTCGGATTGTACTAACTGCCAGTTTTATCGTATTGCTGGTACACATTTACTTTTTCTGTTATGACAGCCTGGAGAGTCGGGGGTATACTCTATCTTACTTCAACCAATTCCTTCTAAAAGCAAACCGGCATTATCACATTTTTGACAATACGCTCTATACAAAACTGGCTTGTTTAGGACTGTTGGGCATGTACGGGTATGCCAATAAACCTAAGAAAGATTTAACCTCAACCTGGTCGCAGGTATGGGCTAATGGTCTGCCGGGTTTGCTAATTTTTTTTGGTAATTTCTTTTTGCTACGGATGGCTTCTATACAAGTGGATACCCGCAACATCCTCTATATCACCACAAGCGTGGCTGGGTTTATTTTACTGTTGAGTGCCGTTAGCTTAGCTAAACGGGTTCTGGATTTCAACCTGCGGGATGATCCGTATAACGAGGAAAATGAACAATTCCTGCACCAGGAAGAAAAGCTGGTGAATGAAAATTCGGTTAACATACCCATCAATTACATCTATCAGAAAAAGCAGCGGCAAGGCTGGGTCAACATCATCAATCCATTTCGGGCCACCATGATCGTTGGTACGCCCGGTTCGGGTAAGTCGTTTGCGGTCCTGAATAATTTCATCCGGCAACACATCGAAAAAGGATTTTCGATGATGGTATATGACATTAAATACCCAACACTGACCAAAATTGCCTATACCTATTACCTTAAAAATAAGGACAAGTATCCTGACCTGAATAAGAATCCAGTAACCGGGGAAAAAGGCGTGGTGCCCATGTTTTGTAACGTAAACTTTGACAAACCGCGCGAATCCTTGCGGATTAACCCATTGCTCCCAACACGCATGACGGATATTCAGGATGCGCTGGAAGCGGCTAAGATCATCATGTACAATATTAACCGGGACTGGATCGGTAAAAGCGGTGATTACTTCGCTGATTCGGCTATTAACTTTCTAACCTCGGTAATCTGGTACCTCAAGAAATACGATGACAGGCGGTTAGAAGAAGCATCTGCCAATGGTGTTGAACACGACGGCCGTTTCTATTGCACCTTGCCCCATACCATCGAGATGATTGCCACCGTCAAAGAGCAACTTTTCCCAATTCTGCAATCGCAGGAAGATATTGAGTTACTCCTGAGTCCGTTCGCGTCCGCTCTGTTAAAGGGAGCAAATAATCAGTTGGAAGGCCAAATCTCATCGGCACTAATTGCACTGGGACGGGTGGCTAGCCCAGCCCTTTACTGGGTATTGACGGGGAATGATTTTAGCCTAGACATCAATAATCCGAAAGAACCCAAAATTCTCTGTTTGGGAAACAATCAGGAGCGAAAAGACACGCAGGGTATTGTGATTGGCCTGATTAACTCCCGGATGGTAAAACTCATCAATAAAGAAGGACAACTCAAATGTTCGATTATAGTCGATGAACTACCAACCATCTATCTGATGGGATTGGATAATCTGATCGCCACCGCCAGAAGTAACAAAATAGCTACCTGTTTGGGGATTCAGGATAAAACGCAGATAAAGAAACAGTACGGCGATAAAGAGGCCGATGCCATTTGGACAATCATTGGTAATATCTTCGCCGGTCAAGTCCTGGGCGAAACAGCGAAGGATTTATCCAGTCGCTTCGGTAAAATTCGCCAGCAAAGCCGCTCAGTATCGCTCAATGAGCGGGATACGAACATAAGCCTGTCCGAGCGCATGGAACCGCTTATTCCTGAAAGTAAAATTTCCGGGCTTTCTCAGGGATCGTTCGTGGGGAGTGTAGCGGATAATTTCGACCAGAAAGTCAAGCTGAAGACATTTAATGGGGAATTGGTTGTGGAACAGACCATGCTGGATCAACTCAAGAATCTAACGCCAATTCCCACCCGTGCGGAAATGGAAAAATACTCGGATGAGCAAATGAATAAACTAGTGGCCGATAATTTTAAACAGGTCAAACAGGAAATAAAAGCATTGGTAAAATCTGAACTGGAGAGACTTAACAACGACCCTACTTATCAACACTTAGTCAGTCAGTATCAGGAATCCGATGATGACTAACAACGGAGAGTTCACCGGTATCGTGAAATTCGCTACTTCCAATCGACAACCTTATACAAAACAGGTGCATCAATAAAGGAGCCTTTTCGTGGACGAAATTAGTAAAATCATTAATTGTATTTAAACAAGAACGAGTGATTTTACTTTGCGAAATAGTAAAAGAATAGATTTGTAGATTTTCAATTTCTATTCTTTTTGTCGGTTAAAGCTAATCACCACTAGTAGCCTAGAATGTAATGTACTTCCATTGACGAGTATACTTGTATGTGCTTGCCAGAAGATTACCATCAAACATAATCTTTTAACGGTTAAAAGGGTTGACACTGACAGGTACTAGTCTGGTCACGCGGTGAGCCGATAAAGGGCTAACTTTGTCCCCCTCCACAAAGGGAGAGGGTCGTCATTTTGACGAAACAAGAATGAAAAAAAACTTGCTCCTTGCATTCTCATTACGAGTTAAGGTCTTCGTGGCGAACCAACCCTACTAGTTCGAGTACCGGTTTATCTACTTTTTATGTAATACGAGAAGAATGCGTATTCACCTCGCCAACTGGGTGTTTTGCGAGCGGGAAGAATTCCCTAAATTGCGTTGAAAGTAGCGAAATGATAAACTCCATATCGGTTGGTCAACGACTATGCCATAGCGCCCCATGCCCATTTGGCCCACCTTGTGGATCAGTATGTACTATCGACTTCACAAGGGCACAACGTAACAATCCTGGGCAATTGGGCGGCCAGCCCGGAAACATCCCTCGCCTTTCACTTAGCTGATCAACCTCAGCCGATCGCCGCAAACCCCGATTCGCAACTCTACCAAAAGCCCAATTGCCTGATTGGGGTACTAACCCAGTATAATGGCCAGGTCAATTTTCAGGGTATATATCACACCTTTATTATTCAGTTTAAAGCCAATGGCTTTACGAGCTTATTGGGTATACCCGCCAGTGAGGTAACCAATCGGGTAATCCTGGGTGAAGATATTTGGGGTGCCCGAATCAATGAGGTACAGGAGCAGCTCAGCAGGGTTGGCAATGTCCGGCAAATGGCTGATTTAGCGGATTCATTTTTACTGTCCTTACTCAACCGGCAGCCTGGTAAGCCGGTAGGCTATCCTGCCATTACGGCCCTCACCCATCATATAGGGTCAACACAACACTGGTTAACGGTGGATCGATATGCGGACCTCTGCAACATGAGTGTGCGAAACTTTGAACGACGGTTCTCCGAGCAAACGGGCGTTGCTCCCAAATTGTATATGCGGTTGGTTCGATTCAATGAGGTGGTTAAAGCCAAACTTCAGCAACCCACTCGAAGCCTAACCGAGCTGGCCTATGCTTATGGGTATTACGACCAGATGCATATGATCAAGGAATTCAAGCAATTCGCCCAACTAAGTCCCACTGAATTTTTCTGCCAGGCGACCGCCATCACCGAGCAACCCGTCGAACAAGCATCCTACCGCTCATCCGCATCCTACTAAATTTCCTGGTGAGAATTACTTTTGCAGCAAAGAATTGCCCGATGAACTTGGCGGATTTTTACTATCCCTTTGCTTAAGCACCCTATACCTTTGGGCGTATCAACGGGGATGTCCAGTACCGGAAGTTTCCCAGCTCAAGTCATCCGTACGACTCAAACTTCAGGAGCCTGCTACAAAGTAAATCAATACCAACATGAGACTAATTGATCGAGTAGCTATTGTGACGGGCGCGGCCCGTGGCATCGGTCAGCAATACTGCCTGTCCCTGGCCCGGGAAGGGGCCCAGGTGGTGGCTGTTGACATTCTATCCTGCGCAGAGACGGTCACTACGGTAAAGCAAGCCGGTGGACAAGCTATTGAGATCATTACGGATATTGCCGATGCTACCAGTGTGCAGGCGATGGCGATCCAAGTGATCAATCAGTACGGCCGGATTGATATTCTAATCAATAACGCAGCCCTGATCCCTAAACTCACCCCGTTTGATCAGGTTCTGGAAGCAGATTGGGACCAGGTGATGGCCGTCAATGTGAAAGGGATGTGGCTATGTTGCAAAGCGGTGATAGCCACCATGCGTCAGCAGGGAAAAGGCAAAATTATTAATATTTCTTCTGACACGATCTGGGCAGGCACGCCGATGCTCTTACCCTATGTGGCCTCCAAAGGCGCTATTCTCTCGTTCACCCGTAGTTTGGCCCGTGAGTTGTCGGGTACGGGTATCCATGTGAACTGCATTACGCCAGGCCTTACCCTGACCCAAGGCGTTCAGCAAATGGCGCCCCAGGAAACGGTCGATTACATCCAGACTCTAACGGTTGAGCAGCAAATTATCAAGCGCCGGGAAGCACCAATCGATTTGGCCGGAGCGGTACTATTTCTGGCCTCGGATGAGAGTGATTTTATTACCGGCCAGACGATCAATGTGGACGGTGGCTTAACCCATCACTAAACAGGAAAGAGCCCGCTCAAATTAAACGTAAAAAAACTAGTCAATAGGCTAAGCCAACTTGCCCTACGTTCAGTCCGGCACAAAGCTCGTAGTAGGACACCCATGATCAAGTAACAATTCTTGTACTGATTAACGATGAGAAAAGCGACTCCGACCGACTTACCCCTATTGGTTGAGCTAATGGCTGAATTTTATGCGGAAGGGGGGTATACGCTTAATCAGTCTCACGCTACGAAGGCCTTTGCTTCGCTTCTGGCCGATCAACGGGTAGGGCTCGTCTGGTTGATCGAAACACCCACTCAACCAACGGCGGTTGGCTATCTGGTGTTGAGCTTCTGTTTCAGTATGGAGTATGGCGGCATGAAAGCCATCCTAGACGATTTGTTTGTCCGAATTGACTATCGAAATAGGGGATTAAGCTCCCAATCTCTGGCTGAACTTCGGGCTTATTGCCAGCAAGCCGGGATTCGGTCCCTATCGGTTGAAGTAGGCCCCGCCAATGGACCCGCTCAACGGGTATACCGACGAACAGGCTTTGTCGATGTGCCTAACCGCCAATGGTTGAGTTTACCGCTGGCTACGGCTACACACGAACCTTGACTGGCTAAGACAAGCGATATACTTTGAAAACCAAAACTTCGGGTGGCACAACCCTATAGGATTATGGAAAATAATAGCCTGTTTATTCCGGTGATTTTTTCTGTTGTGCTTCGGTGCGCTACGTTTGGTATAGTCAAACGCTACTCACAAAACGGACTTTTAACGGCTGTACCTGACGCATTGGTCCACGAACGTTTCCCGCCAGGCTTTGACGTTCGGCTACGTAGCGATTCACATCTATTGTCTACGCGTATGAAAAGAATCTACTCATCAGTTTGCTGGTCTGTTCAGCCCTGTCGATGCAGGCACTGGACTTTCGGGCGGTACCCCTACTAACCAGGTTATCTCAACTGCCCAATTTTTATCAAACGAACACGATTCTATGGAACGCAAAGATTTTCTTACCCGAGTAATTAGCGGTATTTCTCTCCTAAACATACCCAGCTTTGCCATTGGCTCTACGTATGCAGACCCATTGATGCCTTTTTATATTCCACCTACAGCCCCTTTGTCGCCCGGGCCTGGAAATTTAGATATCCGCACGATTATTCATGCTAGACAGACGAACAACCAATTCTCCAATGTTGATGTAGCCGTGGCCCCAAAGCAAATGGGACCACCCCCTCACCTGCATCAAGACCTTGACGAATTAATGTACGTAGTAGAAGGAACGGCTACTGTCATGATTGGAAAGGAAATCTATGAAGTACAAGCTGGGGGCTGGAATTTTCGCCCTCGCCGTATCGTACATACGTTCTGGAATGCTTCGGATAAACCCTTACGGTTTATAGACAATTATTTTAATCAAAACTTTGAAGATTATTTAGAGGAGGCATTTCATAAAATCCTTCCTGATATGATCCGCAGAAACCTGAATCCGACCTCACCGGAGATTGCCAATAGACTAGCGGCTCTTGATAGAAAATTCGGTACAACGGTGTTTCCTGAACAACGTCAGGCCATTATAGATAAATACAAACTGCAAGGCTGAACCTTATAGACCAGTAAGGCATATACAGGCTCACTAAAACGCTCCCGTACGAGACGGGGAAGATTTGCTTATCCGTAAATAGGGCGATTACGGAAGCAGTTGAGACAAACGTAGTTAGCGGGGAAAATTTCAGGTTAAGTTGTGACTAGCCCACACCGGTAGTGAATCAACGAATCGGTACTGCCATTAGCTTAGATCCATTTTTCTAAGCAACTTGTGTGGCTAGTTAATTAATGAGTACTCGAGCCAAGTGGCCTATGGAAGATCTGTTCGCAATAGCGGAGTTCCCTCGCTCCGCCAAGTATCATCCCGAGTGGATAAAGGCAGGGATCAGTGGCGGAGCCAATCCTTTGTGGATAACCGAATGGCTGGCCCAAGCCTTGGACCTGCGACCGGGCATGCGGGTGTTAGACTTAGGCTGCGGACGGGCACTGTCCTCCATCTTTCTACATCGGGAGTTTGGCCTACAAGTATGGGCAGTCGATTTACTATGTTCGGTCTCGGAGAACCTGCAGCGGATTCGCCACGCCGGAATAGACCAAGGGGTCTTTCCCCTTCGTGCCGATGCCCGGACATTGCCCTTTGGGGCGGATTTCTTCGATGCTATTGTGAGCATTGATTCCTTCTTCTATTATGGTACGGATGACTTATACCTCAACGAGCTAATTCGCTTCATCAAACCCGGTGGCCAAATAGGGATTGCCGGAGCGGGCCTGATGAAGGAGATTGTTGCCAGGGTCCCGGAGCATTTGAACGACTGGTGGACGCCGGACTTATGGTGCCTCCATTCGGCGCCCTGGTGGAAACGGCATTGGGAGCGGACTGGCCTAATGGACATAGAAGTGGCCGATTCGCTGGCTGAGGGATGGCGTTTATGGCACCAGTGGCACCTAGCCATAGCCCCTGACAACAAAATCGAGATTGACACCTTGGCATCGGATGCTGGCCGGTATTTGGGATATACTCGGTTGGTAGGCCGTAAACGGGCAGGAGTTGTATCGACTGAACCCATTCTATCAATTTCTACACAGTACACACAAGCCCCGCTTTTACGCAGTCCAGAATAAACAGGCGTATTTTCCGAACAGATTTAGAATTTCTTGAGTGCGAAAATAACGACTTCATCTAACCGTTGATGATTTTCCAGACCTTGGGATACGAATTACTTATTCTCACGTAATCGCTCCAACTTGAGACGGAGAAACGTTCATTGATCTGCTCTATAAATGGGGCATTTAATTGGACAGCTTGTCTCAGTAAGAATCAGCTACTTTTCGTAGCATACGGGCAACACAGCGTATGCATGTGAACAAAAACGCATGAAAAGCGACGGTAAAGGGCCGTTACCAAAGAATCATTCCTTTGTGCAAATATCCCTCGTGAGGGCCGCACCGCACCAGGCAGTACGTCGGGCCATGCTTTAGAATTGTGACTTTCCCACTGGTGACGATATGCACCAGCTTGGAGCGGTGATCCTGGTGCCGGAAAAGCAACGCATACGGTAGCACGGCGGCTTCCTGTCCTTCATCCGGCTTTGCAGCATTGGCCGCTATCGGATGCGGGTCACGCTGCCTGTTCTTGATCAGGCTTTCTTTAATCGACTCCTCGAACTGCATCAGACGCAGTAAAACGGCATGGAACACCTCTGCGCGTCCATAGTCGACCGTTGCAAGTACCCGTGCAAATCGCCCTAGAGCTGCGAATAGGCCGGGGCATCGACAACCGACAAATGATTGAGCTTCTTACCCAGCGCGGTTAACTGGTGCTGAATCACGCGCCCGTTACTTTGGTAGGGTGTTTCTCTCACGCTGGTATATCGCCATGCGCCCTCCCGTGTGTAGTCGATCAGAAAATTACTGCTCGACTGAGCAAAGCCGGGAGCTGCCACAAAATAGAGCATCCCGGCACTGGCGAACCAACATAGAATATTTCTCATGCGCTGCGAAGATTTGAGCGGTCGAGTTGGGCAATTATCGAGCGATGCGTAAGGCTTCCGCGTAGGCATCCGGCAATTCGCATTGCTCAACGGCCTGGGCTGCTTTCTCTACGTCATAAACAACGCGCACGAACTCCACGGCAACCCCTTCGCTTGAACCTGGCCGTGCCGTTTCGTCGATCGTCAACAGCACATAACCGGCCCTCGGATCACCGTCCTTTGGTTTGCCCACTGAACCGATATTGATGGCATGACGGAAATAGGCCGCTTCGCCCTCTGGCTCTGCACTGACCACTTTGTGAAAGGGTTTGTGCGTATGGCCGAAGCACATCACATCAGCTCCCGCGCCCTCGATCACCCGGCCCAAACTACGGTCGCCCCGATCCTCGAACAGATATTCATTCATGCGCCGGGGGCTACCATGCACCAGCAGCAGCGTAAACGGGGGTTGTTGCTGCCAAAGGTGTTCAGGGTCATTGCCTAGCTCAAATTCCACCCGAATATGGGTTGGGAGCGTACGCAGATAGTTTCGTTCATTATTACCTACCTGAGCATTAGTATAGGCAATGGACACTTTGCCATTGGCCTTTTCCTGCTCCTCTTTGTAGGCGCATCCGCAATCGTCGGAGCTGCGACCGATGCCATAATCATAATTCCCGGCAATCGTCGGAATACCGCGTTTGCGAATGGTGCGGATCACTTCGTTCGGCCAGATGTTGTAACCGACCATATCCCCCAAACAATACACCGCGTCAGGCTGGCGGCTGTCAATGTCGGCCAATACCGCTTCGAGCGCGGGCAGATTGGCGTGAATGTCCGAAAACAGGGCAATTCTCATGCGTGTTTTTGAAAGGCTTTTGTGTAGTGAGGGGCAAACTTCTTCTCTTGTTTCAGCGCAAAATTGACCATCAGAATCAGCACTGGCACTTCGATTAGGGGGCCAACTACGGCGGCAAAGGCCGCACCGGAATTGATGCCGAAAACGGCGATGGCTACCGCGATTCCCAGCTCGAAATTATTGCCTGCTGCGGTGAAGGCCAGTGACGTAGATTTGCCGTAATCGGCCCCGGCCCGCTTCGACAGGTAGAAAGCCGAAAAAAACATGATGGCAAAATAGATCGTCAGCGGAATGGCGATACGCACCACATCGAGCGGGATAGACACGATCAACTGCCCTTTGAGGCTGAACATGACGACGATTGTAAACAGCAGCGCAATAAGCGTTATGGGGCTGATGGCGGGCAAAAAGCGTTCTTCATACCATTGGCGGCTGAACAGCCTGGTCAGGATGATCCGCGAGAACAACCCGGCCAGAAACGGCACTCCCAGATAGATGAAAACGCTCTTGGCTACTTCGCCAATCGTGATGTTGACGGTATAGCCTTTCAGCCCGAACAGGGGCGGTAGCACCGTGATAAACACATAGGCATAGACCGAATAGAACAACACCTGAAAAATGCTGTTGAAAGCCACCAAGCCAGCGGCATAGAGCCGGTCGCCTTTGGCTAAGTCATTCCAGACGATCACCATGGCAATGCAGCGGGCAATGCCGATCATGATTAGGCCGGTCATGTATTCGGGTTTGTCGGGCAGAAAAATAACCGCCAAACCGAACATCAGTAGCGGGCCGATGATCCAGTTTTGCAACAGCGACAGACCGAGAATTTTGGTATTGGCAAACACCTTCGGCAACTCGCTGTAACGCACTTTTGCCAGCGCTGGGTACATCATCAGCACCAGGCCAATAGCCAATGGAACATTGGTTGAGCCGGAATTAAACTGATTGATGAAGCCTTGCGACTGCGGGAAGAAATACCCGATGCCCACGCCGATCAGCATGGCCAAGAAAATCCACAGCGTTAGAAAGCGGTCGAGAAACGAGAGCCGGGGCTGCTCGGTAAGCGTTGGGGTACTGAGCATAATTGATTAGTCGTGAGTCGTTAAAACAGGCGTAAGTTGATTGAGATAAGTTCCGACTTCGTCGGCCGTTGCGCGGGCCGACCGGCCAACACCGATTAGAGTAGCCGAGGCAAAACCTGTCCAGGAGCCGTAGCCGACCAGCCATAGTCCGGGTGAATGAATGGCTCTAGTACCCTCGGTGGCGATTCGCCCCTCCGCGTCCACGATACCCAGTGGTCGTAAATAATCCGTCGCCGGGCGGAAACCTGTACACCAGATGATCGTATCGAAGGCCTCGGTCCGACCATCGGCCCACTGAACACCGGTTTGGGTAAGGCGCACGAAGGGACGAACGGCTTGCAATACCCCCCGGCTCCGGGCTTCCCGCACAGGGGGCACCATCACAATGTCGCCCAGATTACCCGAGGGGGCTGGGGTCTCGCCGGTTTGCAACGTATGATATTGCTCCGTCGCCCGGCTGAATAACACCCGGCCGTCAACATCATCAGGCAGGAACGTTGGCTCAATGAGTGTCACCCAGACAGTTTGGGCCACCCGCGAGACCTCGGCCAGGATCTGCGCGCCAGAATTACCCCCGCCGACGATCAACACCCGCTGGCCCGCCAGCTCCTCAGCCGACCGGTAGTTGGCCGAATGAAATTCAAGACCCTTATAATTGGTCTGACTTGGGTAAGACGGAATGAACGGGCGGCTGGCGGTTCCGGTGGTATTGATTATAGCGTTCGTATGCCAAATCCCTCGATCCGTCATTATTTCGTAGCCGTTCCCAGCGACCATTACTTGTTTGACTACAACCGGCCGTTGAATAGGTAATTTATAGCGGCTTTCGTACGCGGACAGATAATCAACGACCTGCTGTCGGGATGGAAACTCCCCGGTGTCGTTGATTTCTGTAGGGCGGGGCATAGGCCAGCCGGGCAGGGAAGACGCTTCGGCCGGAGAGAAAAGCCGCAGCGAGTCCCAACCCTGGTTCCAGGCTCCCCCCGGTGCAGACTCGGCATCTAGAATGACAAAGGAACGGCCCGTCCGGCGCAGGAAATAGCCTACCGCCAGGCCGCTCTGTCCGCCACCGATAACGACAATGTCTATTTCTTTACTTGAGTGTTGGTTCATGGATATCAGGACTAGTAGGCCCGTCGGAGCCGGTCAGCAAATTCGTCAGGCAGGGACTTGGCTCGTTACGTTGTCCTCGATGAATTGCTGGCTGTACGCTTTGATTTCATCACGTACCGCGCGAAACTGGGCCAACTTATTATCGCCGGGGGCATGGGACGGGTCGGTGAAGCTATGATGCACCTTCTTGGCCGTGGACGGGAAAATCGGGCATTGTTCGCGGGCATTATCGCAGACGGTAATCACGTAATCGAGCGGCAGGCTAGTGTATTCGTCGGCATGGTTGGAGGTGTGATGTGAAATATCAATGCCATCCTCGGCCATGACCTGAATCGCTAGGGGATTGACCCCGTGGGGAGCAACGCCCGCACTGTAAACCTGGGCGCTCTCGCCCCGGCCCGCCGTATCGGCAAAATGTTGCAGATAGCCGTGGGCCATCTGGGAACGGGCGGAATTGCCCGTGCAAAGCACTAGGATATTCTTCATGGTGTTTTTGTCCGTGAGCGATGGATTCGATTAGCAGCAGCCGGAACCAGGAGCGCAAGCCGGGGCATCGGCTCCAACAAGTTCCAAAACAGGTTTGGCCGTTTCTTTTTCAGCGGCAGGGGCGCAGCAGGATTCGCCCGACGTGGCGGTGCCGCAACTCTGCGACCGGGTAAGGGCTTTGCACTGCGTGTAATCCGGTGTCAGGCTGACCGTGAAGCTGTCGCCCTCCGTCGTCAGTTCGCCGGGGTACATCTGGCGAGTATCGAATTTGGAATTACCGAACTCGATTTTAACCGTGGCCACCGGATTCAGGGGCAACGACTTTTCCACCAGGTTGATGATGGAAAGGGCTTTGCTGACTTTCATCGAGCAGTCGGCCTCTTGAACGTCCGGCTCCCAGAGCTGCACGATGACTTCCGTCCAGGTGTTCATCTGGCCACCGCAATCGACCGACACAATGGGGGCTTGCTTGATCTCGGTAATGTGAAACGACGGATGGACAAACTCCCCTTCCGCGTACTGGAATTGCAGGAATTTATCGGGGTTCTGAATGAGCGTGTTTTTGAACGCTCGCCAGGTCATTGGCTCGGATGCAGTCATTAGATTCTCCATTGTATTATTGCAATATTACGATTGAAAAGAACAAAAAAATACCTGCTCCCAGATCAGCAGCAGGACGCGGGCGCGAACGTTTCCAGCAAGGCACCGAACGCTTGTTGAGCTTCATCCCATACGGGGGGATTGATGCAGTAGCAGACGCGGGGCGGGGTTATTTCGCCCTGAATGATGCCAATGCGTTTTAGCTCCTTCAAATGCTGGGAAACGGTCGCCTGGGCCAAATGCAGTTCGCCCACCAGATCACCACAAACGCACGCTTTCTTGGAAATGAGCATTTGCAGAATAGCCACCCGTGCGGGATGGGCAAAGGCTTTGGCCAAATCCGCTATGCGGTTTTGCTCGTCGGTGAAAATTTCGGTTTTAGTTAGTCCCATGGGACAAAGATAACAAGAAAATTAATTCATTGTAATATTACGATAGATATTCTTGCTTCTTGCATAGGGGTTGTAAGCCAGCATTCGGAGATAGCCAACAATCCATTCCATAGGACCAAGAATCAACTATTTGACGCTATACTGCGTTTGCTTACATTAGCTTCTGGTTAGCATGGCTTCCCAAGCTCAATCATTCGTAAACATGGCAGCACTTGACCTGGGTGACGTCGTCCAACTGCGAACCGGTAGTCCGCCGATGATTGTCGTTGAGTACGGTACACAAGACCTTCACCCCATCAGCTGGCTAACGCCAGATCGGTGGATCGAAGACCCGGACAGTTTCATTTGCATTTGGTGGGAAGGTGAGGTGCGCTACCAGGGCTTGTTCTCTCGCTATCAGTTAGAGAAGTCATAAACTAAACCTTCGGCGACATCCATAGTGGTATCCTACGCTGGTTGCTGCGACGGACTAACAGGCGCAAAAAAATGGCGCACCACGGAGCGGTTAACCTTCCTTTCGGCGTGCCATAACTCATAATTCTTTTGCAGATTTACCCAAAACTGCGCCGTATTACCGAAAGCCTCGGATAGTTTCACGGCCAACTCCGGGCTAATACCTGCCCGCTCGTTCACAATGGCCGATAGGTTGGCGCGTGCAATGCCTAAACCTTTCGCTACTTCAGTAATCGTCAAGCCGCGCTCTTGAATATATTCTTCCCGCAAAATTTCGCCGGGATGTACGGGGGCTAAATTACGCTTCATAGCTGGTTCCTTTCTTCAATGATAATCGACATAATCCACGTCGTGAATGTCACCGCCCTCAAAGCGGAAAATGATCCGATAATTCGGCGTGACGGTGATCGACCAAAAATCCGTCATATCGCCCGTTAGTTTGTGAATCCCTGATCCCATTTGCTGAATATCGCTGACCGATGAAACAGCGTCTAATTGGTCAAGAACGCGGTTGATCTTGCGTAGATACTGCGCGGGCAGCTTCGCGCCGTTGCCCTCCTCGTAGTACTGCTGCAAGGCTTTGTGCCGGAAATTTATAATCATAACACCATCGTAGCGTGTAATATTACGCATTACAAGTTGAAAGCAAGAAATTCAACAGTATTATTCTCAAAAAATAGGCACTTTGGTTTTGTTCTACGACCGTTAAGGTATGACAACCCTATGATGGTCGTTCCTGAACTGTGATTCCATTTTTATAAATTCTCAAATAACGCTCCCATATGCGACAAAGAACAATTAATTGTCTGAAAATTGTAAATTCTATAAGATAGAAAAGTAAGATTAGTAGTCAGATAAATCAACTCAGCCTAAATCATATTAACACCCCCTATGCAAGTCATCAACCAAGCTTTAGCCGGTCAAAAAAGCTACTACCAGCTTCGCGCAAAAGAGTACGACCAATGGTGGTACCGCCAGGGACGCTATGACCGCGGTTCCAACGCGAATGCGATTTGGTTTGAGGAAGCTCATCAAGTCAAAATAGCCCTTAGCCAATTTAGCCTAGAGGGACACATACTTGAGTTAGCACCAGGTACGGGTATCTGGACCGAAACGTTGACTGAAAAGGCTATCTCTATTACGGCGGTGGATGCTTCCCCCGAGATGATTAGTATCAATCAGGCTAAAGTGAGGAGTGCTAAAGTGCAGTATCTAGTGGCCGATCTATTTGAATGGGAGCCCGCCCAATCCTATGACGCAGTTTTCTTTAGCTTTTGGCTTTCCCATGTCCCTCGGGAGCGACTGGATACTTTTCTTCATAAAGTGAACGCCTGTTTACGACCTGGTGGTAAGCTGTTTTTTCTAGACGGTTTGCGCCAGGAAACTAGTACGGCTAACGACCACCAACTTCCCCTGGAGGATTCGCAGATCATGAGCCGGAAGTTGAATGATGGTCAAAGCTTTTCAATCATAAAAGTATTTTATTCGGCGGATGAACTACAAAAGGCGTTTGAAGCAGCGGGCTTGTTAATAATGATACACCAAACACCCACGTATTTTTATTATGGATTGGGCTTAAAGCCGGAATCGATCAGCCAGTAGTGTCTCAGAATACGCTTGGCCAAATGAACTCCTAACATGACTTATAGGAATAGAGTAACGTTTAGCTCCGATACCTGAAAGCGTTCACGAAAAGGTGGTCTTTACTGAACGACTACTATGAAAAGTACAAAATAGTGACGTCGCCCAAAATCACAAAGTTGAAGTCGCTATAATGGTAAAATACAATTCATTGTTGACTCTTGAATAAGTCTGTAACGTCTTTTCCGTGGCCTGTGCTATTCACCGTCGACTGGGTTCACTACTGACATACCGTTGTCACTCCCCTGGCTTTTCTTTGTCTTGTCAATCAATCGATAACTTTAAACAATAGCAGACCATGGAAAATACATCGCAGCTTAGCCAAACGATGGATCAGATCGTTCTCTCACCTCAGCAACTGCTTGCCCACTGGCAGGGACACCGGGGACTCACCCGCCGGTTGATTGAAGCCTACCCCGAGGAGCACTTCTTCTCGTATACCCTGGGCGGCATGCGACCTTGCTCGGCGCTGATGGATGAAGTGCTGCAAATGGCTGACCAGAGCATGCAGGGCGTTGTTTCGGGCAACTGGCCTTCATTTGGCGAGGGGGCGGAGTCAACCCCCAAAGCAACGACGAAGCAGCAGGTATTGGCTCAGTGGGATGGGGTAACCGAGACGATTGCTGCCCATTGGCCGTTGATTCCACCCGCTCGCTTCCAGGAAGTCGACAAGGCTTTTGGGTTGTATGAAGGACCTATCTACTGGTTTCTGTTCTACCTGATCGATAATGAAATTCATCACCGGGCTCAGGCTTATGTCTACCTACGTACGCTGGGCGTAGAACCGCCTGCTTTCTGGGACCGCCCCCAGGTATAGTCCGCCGGTAAGCCTGCAAGGGGTAAGCCCTTATACAAAAGCCTTCGCCCTTATCAAGATTGGCAAAGGCTTTTCTGTATCGTGCTGGCGGCTATCCATCCCATGATACCTATTCTTCTCACGCTGAGAGCGTTATTAGAGAATGAGCTTTCTAATAAGTGGGTGCTTCTAAAAAAGGATCGCGCCACCGGATTACGAACAAAACTTCAACTAACGCATTGAGCTACGCTGGTAGGTAAATGCTAAAGGTGGCCCCTTGACCCGGTTGACTCCTCGCCGTAATAGCTCCCCCATGATTGACAACTACCTTTTCACAGATGGCCAGGCCAATTCCCGTCCCCGCATATTGGTGCTTGCCATGCAGCCGCTGGAATACCTGGAAAATACGATCTATGTACTGCTCATCAAAACCGATCCCGTTGTCAGCCACCTCGATCTGGTAATAGGCCGATCCCGTCAGCACAGGCTTTACCCCAACGGGTAGTTGATCGGCTGATAGCCGAGCCGATCGGATTTGAATATGGGGGGGCACCGGAACGCCGGACCGCTCCGTGCGATGGAACTTCAGGGCGTTGCTCAACAGGTTCTGAAACAGTTGACCCAGTTGCGAGGCATCACCCGAAACAGTAGGGAGCAGGCCAACGTGAATCTGGGCACCCACCTCCTGAACACGTAGGTCTAAGGTGGTTACCACACCCTCCACCACGGATTGAAGTGACACCGGGCCGCTGGCATCGCGCTGGATAGAGATCCGGGAAAAGTCTAACAGGTCTTTGATGAGCATCGACATCCGGCTGGCCGCTGATTGCATACGGTTCAGATACTGCCGACTCTGTTCGGTTAAGTCAGTATCTTGTGTCTTGAGCAGATCCCCAAACTGCTGAATCTTGCGGAGCGGTTCCTGCAAATCATGCGAGGCAATGTAGGCAAACTGTTGCAGGCTTTCGTTCGAGCGCACCAGCTCGCCCACGCTAGCCTGTAACTGCTGGGTCCGCTGCTGCACCTGGGCTTCCAGCTCGGCCGACAGCTGACGGTAGCGGGTTTCGCTGCGGTGCAGGGCTTCCTGGGCTTTCTTCTGGGGAGTCACATCCTGGAAGGTCATGATGAACCCATCCCCGTTCTTCACCCCTGAAACCTCAAACCAGTGGTCAAAGCCCTCGTAATCATAATGGTTCTCTACCCGAAACGGCTGGCCGGTTTCCACCGCCTGCACGTACGAATCAAAGAAGATGTCTTTTACTCCGGGCCAAAGCTGCAACAGCGTTTTGCCCATCATGTTCTCAACAGACTGGCCCAAGATGGTCTCGGCCGCCCGGTTACCCCCTTGATAGAGAAAGTCAACAATCTGTCCTTGCTCATCCCGAATGGATTGCAACAGACAGATGGCCACCGTAGAGCCGGTGAGCATCAGTTGTTGGGTTTGCTCCCTGCGTTTACGCTCGGTGATGTCGATGGCCGATCCTACCAGGCGATGGGCCCGGCGGGGGGCACCCTGGAAGAACATCTGACCCCGAATACTGAGCCAGCGCTCCTGGCCGTCGGGATGGATGACCCGGATGTCCTGCCGCAATTGACCGTTACTGGCCGGGTCGGCGGCTTGGGCGACGGCCTGGGCATAGCGGGCCGCATCGTCAGGATGGATCAGGGAACCAAGGGCCGCGGCCAAATTCAGTTCTCCCCCGGGTGGCAAGCCGAACAGGGTGAGCATTTGGGCATCAGGCTCCCCGTGATCCTCCTCGATATACCACACATAGGTGCCCATAGCGGCAGCGATCAGGCTCTCTTCACTTTTACGACGGGCTTCCTGGGCTTGCTTGCGGTCCTGGATGTTCAGGTTCAGGCCAATCCATTTGCCCACTGAGCCGTCGGGCCCGTAGACGGGGATGGCCCGCAGGTTGGTCCATTGCCAGTGGCCATCGGACGTGGATACCCGAAGCTCGGTATTGAGCGGTATTCGCTGGCGGAGGGCTTCCTGCCATTGGCTTAGGGCTTGAGCCCGCTCGTCGGGATGAACGGCACTCGCCCAGCCTTCTCCCAGCCATTGCGCCCGGGTCTGGCCCGTGTAAGCCCGCCAGGTGGGTGAGTCAACAAGAACCTGGCCTTTAGGGTTAGTTTCCCAGACCGCCTGCGCCAGGGGTTCGATCAGCGCCCACAACTCATCGGCCGATACAAACGCCTTACTCACTGGCCCGGTGAGGGCTGTTTGTGCACCGGTCTGGGGATTTCCTGAAGTTGTATTCATAGGTTCCATTCGTGAGCCAGCCAGCTGCCGCCGAACTGATCTGTGGGTATAGAACACCCAATAGCGACTTGTGTTTGCTAACTTAATCGGATCATGCGGGTCAGGGGGCTACCTTCGGTGTATAGCTACCGTTTTGACAACGGTCAACATTTTTTCGGACGATACAAGGGAAGCGGTGTTTCAAATAACGCCCGTTTTGCGCCATATATACCCAGCTTCTTCAAGAAACACGGACAAGTGGAAAAAGATGTCTCAAATTATTATCTCATAAATCAACATCTCATTTTCGGTACATAGCCTGAGTTTGAGAGACAAAATTTAGATTTGATTTGGGATTAATAGTAGTGATAAAATAGGCAGACTTACTTGCGGGTTAAAGCACGGGTGACTTTTATCGGTTTAGCCAACAAGAAGCAGTAGGGTAGGGGATCAACAACCAGTCCATTGTAGCGAACGCCATAGTGCAAGTGCGGGCCTGTCGTCAAGCCTGATGCTCCCACCTGTCCGATAACCTGACCACGCATGACAAACTCTCCCGGCTTGACCAGGGTCGTAAGTAAATGCCCATATAAAGTCTGATGCCCTCGTCCGTGGATTAAGTAGATGCCCAACCCGATGCCATTCGACTGGTTGATGATTTGTCGACAGTACCCGTCCGCAGTAGCATAAACAAGCGTGCCCATTGGGGCGGGTAAGTCGATTCCCGAATGGGAAACCAGACTCCCTGAAATAGGATGCTGACGCATACCAAACCCTGAACTCAAGCGGGTTTTAATCAGGCACGTCGTTTTTGAGGCTGTAGCAGAGGAAACAAAAAAAGGCAGAATCGATGGGACATCCCGTAACCGATTAAGCCACCGATCCCAGTCACTTTCCGATTTATGGGTATCTACCTCTTTTTGCTTCGCGAAAATCCCTTTTGCGTGCAATGTTGACAAACTATCCACATAATTAAGAAAAGAAAGTCTGTCTTTAACCGGACTAGGAACCGTTGTCGATAATGTCGCTTTGGCGAAAGTGGTTGTTGATAGTAGCGATGGCCCGGACTTGTCCAGATACGTAATTGGAAACGATCTGGAGGAGTCTTTTTCGTCGTACTTTTTACTTCTATTCTGTAAAAGTTGAACTGAAGAAGTAAAGACCCCTTGAGCCAAAGAGGACGAAATGCTGATTAATAGTGCGGACCAGAACGTGAGTACTTTTTTTGACATCCACATAGACGAAAATAGGCAAAAAAGTTCTCGTAAGGGCTGGTTTATAAGAATATACTATAGAAATTAGCCGGAAATACGGTCGTAATAACTCAAAAAATACAAACGCTTTCCGGCTACGATTATGGTAAAACAGAAGAAAATCAATCGCATACCTTCGCTGAAAATTATACCAGCAGAGGGGGCTGTACCAGAATCTGAGCAAATCAAAGAGCAATTTTATGAACTGCTTTTGCCCGAAGAATATCAGGAGTTACGGCAGTATTTAGGCAATGACGGCTTTTTAAGTAATGATGAAATTACTGCGGCTCTGCGCGATGGGAGATTAGTGAAAGAAGAGTTAGCCGAGAAACTTTCCGCTCTAAACCTTCCCAGTAACGACAAAACCTTGCAGGAAAAACTAACGGAGTATCTCTGGGAGTTGCACGAAATCATTCAGGACCCCACCTTGGAAAAAATCCGGGCCGATCAACTGTATTATGTTCACACCGTTCAATCGTTGCCGGATGCTGAACGTAATGTTACTGACGAGGAGAGGGTTAATCAAATTGCCAGAAGGAAGCCAGACAGAAGTATCGAGATTGTTCACGGGGGATTACTGGCCAATTTCATGCACAACTTTAAAAAAACGTACAATCTCGAAGAAGTACCACCAATCGAAGTGAGCAAGAAAACGCGCTACCAATGGGAGGATGTTGAAGCCACATTAAGTAAAATGGGCCTAACGCGGGAGGTACTCGCCGAAAGTGGTAATCTGGAACGGTTGTTAAGGGGAGAGAAAACGGGATTGATCGACTTTAAATCGGAATTCAACGGGCAGAAAACACCCTTGCGGGGTAAGGTATACTTGGTTAAACAAGGCGAAGAAATTAAACCTTACTTTCAAACGCAGAAGCAAACGCTACAGATTCCCGAACACTATTTAGGGTATGTGTTCAGCCAGGAGGATAAAGATACACTCAGGCAAAAAGGGGAGTTGGGAAAACGAGTCGAATTAGAGGATTCGTACACCAGAAAGAAATTTAACGGGTACATTGGTCTTGATCAGGAGACCAACTCACTGACGGTTTGGCGAGCCGACCGGGTGTATATTCCCATGCAGATTAAGGGAGTCGATGTTTCAAAGGAACAGCAGGAAACATTACGTCAGGGTGGAGCTATCCGGTTAGCCGGACTCACCAGCGAAAATGGGCAGAAATTCAGTGCTGATATTCAAGTATCGGCAGGTAAGCGGAGTTTAAGCTTTTCTCCACCCTCTGAGTCAATCAGGCAGACGATAGATATACTAACAGCAAAGGACTTAGCCCGCCCATCGGATCAATTACAGGGCACTTCAGTCGGTGCTTCTACTACCAGGGATAAACGGCCAGAGCAGCAACAAAAGAAAACAGCTTCCAAACAGAAAGGCTTTGACCCCAGCCGCTCCTCCGGAGCATTAGATGCGCCCGATGTGACGTTAAAAAGTGAACAGGCCAAGAAAAAGGGACAAAGCAAAGGCCAGAGTCAGAGGAAAAACAAAAAAGCCCAGAAGGATCAGAGCTTAACTGTTTAACCAGACTAGCGATTTATTGGCGAGTCCAGATCAGCGTAACTACATGGTCTTTATGATCCTCGCTGTCAGCCGTTGAATACTGACGATGCCAAACCATCATAGTTTGATCAACCGAAACGTTGTAATAATTGCCGGATTCGTACGGAGACAAGACGCTGAGCGTAGACCCCGATGCTTTCCAGGTTCCCTTTTCGGTAAAACCAAATAAGGTCAGAGTACGCGAAGAACAATTATCAGATGTAGTACGCGAGATTTTACCATCGGCTGTAGTATTCATCCGAAAATTGTTGATGCAATCGTCGCTAATCTGGTTTCGGTACGCTGTCAGCAGGTCAGTAACATTAGTCCCCCAAACACCGGTCTCAGCGGGATCAATGGTTAAGGCCTGTAGTTTCCACGAGCCAGCCACTAAAGCAGGATCGAACGCGGGGAGTATATCGTCCCCGCCTTTTTTACAGCTCCCAAGAGCAGTAAGGGCGAAAAAAAGAAGTAAACGCTTCATATATGCAACTGATTGGATAAAATGCCTACTTATAACCAGCCGAGTTTTCAGGAATTTCGGGACCAGATATCCATCATTGAACTCGCTTTACACGCCGGGTATGAATGGCAACCCAAAAAGGGGAAAACAATGCCTGTACTCTACCATCCCGGATTCGATGATCATATCGTCGTTAAGAACCCCAACGATTCTGCCAATCAGGTTTATTTTCAAACGGGTTCTTACTCGGATCGCGGTACATTGATCAATTTTGTCAGTAATCGTTTAACGTCCTGTTTCAGTCAATTTAATAATTCCAATCGAAGTCCAGCCCAGTGCGTCAACGATGTTTTGAAGGATTATTTAGGTATTGTTCCAGAGCAAAAAAAATCGGTTAAAAAGCTGGAAGATTACATCCATCAAAGTTTCCACGAAGTAGGTACTGAAAAGGAATTTTTGCTGGAACATTATATGCTTAGTCAGCTTCCAGCCGAAAATTACTTAACTCAGGAACGGTACATTCACCCCGATTTGCTTACCAGTCCGCAGTTTTCAGGAACTATATCTATCCAACGGGTATACTTTGCCGACGGAAAGCCTGTGTCGATAACAGGTTCAGAGCAACCGCCTAATGGCGAACGCATCACCGAAACGATTGCTTTTCCCTACATTCCGGGGGATAATGAAGCTATAAACGGTCTGGAATTACGTACTGCTAGGTTTAAAAGTCACGCCAGTGGCTCAAATCGCGGACATGGCGTTTGGATTTCCAACCTGAACGATACCGTAACGAATCGCATAGTTGTTGGTGAGAGTGCCATTGATTTGCTTTCGTACCGGCAACTGGAAATTAGTACCGGACTGCATCCGCAGACCGACAGCCGGTACGCTTCGATTGGGGGTAGTCTATCGCTGGACCATTTGACAACTCTGGGTAAATTCATGGATAAATCAACCCAGCTTGTATTCGGATTCGATAATGATGACAAGGGAGCTCGCTATGCGCTTACGGCCCTGGCAGCCCTCTCCAGAGACGGCCTGGCAATGACCCAGGCAAGTCAGCAGGGATACGTTGCACTGCAAGTTTCTTCACCCGCCATTCAACGCCAGTTTTCTAAATTGATAGCGGAGCATAATATCGCTATGAAAACCTACATGCCTCCGGCAACGGGCGAAGTAAGAGACGACCTAACTAAAAATATGTTTCATTGGCGGGCAAACGCATCGGTTTCAACCCTGGAAATTCCCATCAATACTGCCTTACTCAACACCGTCAATACCTTATTAATTGAACAGGGGCAATTTGCCTGCTCAGTGGCCATTGTGCGTCCGCGCGGGAAAGATTTCAATGAAGATTTAAAAGGAGAATTACTCCGCCAGGTTAAGCGACCTATCTTGCTTGTTAATGCCGAGCGTGGACAGATACTGCACCGAGCAAAAAATGAAGAAGCAGCCCGTTTATTTTTGGAAAAAGAAATGAAAAGTGGCCGTTTAGCCAACCTACCCATCGGCACCAATCTGAAACTGATTAAAACAAAAGTAGATCAACTCATACCTACCTTACAGGGTGAAATAGGTATTACTCCAAAAGGAATAGAAAAAACTTTCACGGATACCTTCAAGTCTAAAGCCAATCGCCAACGCCTTGACCCTACAAATGAGCAGGGTTTGTAAGTAACAGGACGTGAGTGAGTAGCGAATACCCGTCAGAAGTTGTAGGAATGGCGACCCATTCGCCACATAAATTTTGTGAGTCTACTCACATTTATCGACCATCGGAAGGCATTTATCAAACCTATATAAAAGGGTTAAAAAGCCCTCTTTTGGGTCAATAATTTACATTTTAATAAATATAATTCTTTGTAATAATGTAAAAGGGTTGTATCTTTAATACATAATCAAAGAGCAAAAAGGCCATGACATTTACAACAGAAACAGACCTTGATTTCGATTTCAAGTACACCCCCGGCGAACGGCCTACCCGCGATTATCCCGGTGACGCTCCCGAAGTGGAAATTCTAAAAGTTCGACTCAATGGCGTAGAAATCCCCTTAGGAGCCATTAACGAGCAGATGCAACAGCAGATGATTGAACAGGCACTCGATACCTATTACTAATGCTTGCGCTCGGCACCCTCAAACCAGTTTTTTAAACTCCTTACTTTTCTCAACATGAAAACGCAAAACAGCCTTCGTACCCAAGTCCTTAAACTGACGGCCTTACTCGTAAAGCAAACCGCCTTATCATTTGGAGCCGCCCAGAAACAGGCATGGGCCAGCGTAAAACTTTGCGCTCAGATGCAGGAAAGACCCGTTCGATTTTACTATTGGAAAGAGGATGGTAGCCAGCGTGAAGCCGTTGGATTTTACGGAGCCAATACCCAAATAGATACGAGCATTCCGCGAAAGGGTTTAGCCATTCGCTACTATGATACCCTTGTCCAAAACTGGCGTTCTTTTCGGCCTGACCGATTGATTATAGCCTGAACAGTACCTCAACGGTGAGCCCGAAGGCCGGACGGGATAAGTTCCGGCCACTCTTGTTCCTTTTTAATTTCCCCTTGTTATGGCAAAGTCAACCGCCCCCGCAGTTATTGAAGAAACGGATAATGATGTTTCAACCAGCTTAAAGTCGTATCAGAAAGTAAATGAGTTAACTGGCGAAGTCACTAACAAATTCAAGTATTTGGAAGGCCACCCCCGCCAATATCGCTTTGATGCTAAAGAGGGTATTTTCAACATCAATGGTACCGAGAAGTTAGGCCGTACCCTCACGTTTCAGCCGATTGCATGGCGCATTTTTACGGATAATATCCTGAATATGGGTACAAAAAATTGGGCTGAACTATTTTTTGTTGATGAGCAAAATTGTGTATCGGCGGTGTTGTTTCATGGCTATTCAGTTGACAACATTTTTCGGCTTATTGAACCCTTATATTATGATGATTTGATATTGGCCGACGTAATTATCACCGCAGTAGCTGAGAAGAAAGAGTATACAAAGAGCCAGCCGAAAGGCACTTATTACATTGCTACGTTCAGCTACAAAATGGCCGACATTGAGACAACAAAAACGCTCAAAGAGTTTTCGGATGGTGTAAAAATATTTCGGCAGGAAACACTTACTGACATTGCCAACGTGAAAACGGCCTTCAATTTCTACAATCCGTTCGTACAGGGTGAAGTTCTTGAAGCATTGCCCGAAGGGGTAACGTTTGACGATGTACGGGGAGCCGTTGAAGAAGTCTATCATATAGGTAATGGAGAAGTTTAATAATGTTTAACGGGTTCCGGTCGCTGAGTCAGATTGCCGAAGAGGTGATAGCCGAGTGGCGAACCTCAGCGACCGGGCAACCAATTTATTTTAACATCATGGAATCAACTGCCACAACACCCCAGATAGACAAAGTCGCTAAATTACTCCTGAACGCCTGGAGTGCTGAATACGCGTTGCGAATCAGACCGTTAATTAGTGACCAGTCCGAAATGGATACTTCTGTCGACTGGATTTTCCCACAGGCATACTTTGCGTTTCTATTTTCAGTCCGGGCTGTATTAGCTGTAGATGGTATCCTAGTAGCTAACCCCGAATCCATTGAAAAGCTGGTAACTAGATGGGTCGCAAACGGACGGTATGGCAACGGTATTTTCAATAATAATAACCCATTAGTCGAGTTGATGCAACACAGGCCATCGACTAGTAAAAAACCTGTGCGACTCACTAAAGCCGAGTTTGCAAGTTTACAGCAGAAACTGATTCAGAAGATTTACGCCGTGAGCATCATCCACGAGACGTATATACTTAACCGGTTAGGCGACGAAGCCTATCAGCAATTAATCAATAGTCTGCCATCTTATTTGAAAGATGCCTTTGTTGGCGCACGTGCTACATTCCTTCTAACGAACAATTAGAATGCGTTTCATAGCTATCAGCCTGTACCTAAGCTACAGTGAATGAGAAAGATCAGCCGGTTTAAACTGGCTACTTTTTTCCTTCCTAATCAATCAGGAAAACTAAAATAGTGAGCTATTATGATCTTCATTAAAATTGACCCTCAAGCCTGTACTGTCACTACTGTAGAAGGTGACGCTGGTAACGAAAGTTTTTGCAATCTGATTGGTTGCCAGTTCCTGGACGTATGTGCCCGGCAGGATAACTACGATGCCCTACTTATTGACGATGATGGGTTAAGCTTAGACCCACAACCACCCGCTTTTTCCTTCAATGGATTCGGGCCTATTCACGGTATTGCTATTGTCGCTGGGTGCGATGAAGATGGCAAAACAACCGAGCCAGTCTATACCGTAGAACAGGTTTTAAGGCGAATAAAGTGGTTAGGTAACATCTGTACTAAACCTGCAATTTTTGTGACATCCTGGTAATCAATAGTGATTAAATACGCCTAATCGTTTTTCATATGCTAACTTACCGAACCATGCCCCGTATCGCCAACAGCGATTTAAGCGAGTTTAAAAATATGTTGCTGTATGGACAAGCCCCCCAGCCGTCTACTTCCCCTTCCCTGACTTTCGGCACTAACTTTCATCAGTATTTACTCTTGGATAGTGAGGGCACACCCAGTGGGGTAGGAGCCAAGCCTATGCTGAGAATGCTGAATGTCATGAAAAGCCACGAACGATTTTGTCAACTGTTAAAGGAAGCTGTTCCGGAAATCCCTCAATTCTGGGACGATGAACGCACGGGCTTACCCTGCAAGGCTCAGTTGGATTTATTGTTACCAGGTGATGCCCTGATCGCCGACGTGAAAACGACTTCCGCCCGTAACCGGGCAGAGTTTTTGAGCAATTGCCTCCGCTACGAGTACGACCGGCAGGCGGCTTTTTACATCGACGGTTGCCGTATGGCTGGTCAGCTTATTCAACGCTTTATTCTGTTCGGTGTCCAAAAACAAAAGCCGCATCAAGTTTACCTTGTCGAGTTATTACCCGATGATCCTTTTATTGAGAATGGCCGCCGAAAGTACCGCAAACTGTTGGCATCCTGGTTAAAGAAACCCTATACGCCCAGTTCCTGGCAGATTGCGATTACTCACTAACTTTTATCTGCAAATCCAATGGCCTATTTTATAAAATTAACTCACAGTTACGGTTCTAAGAATCGTCTTCAGGAAGCGGCCCTGAAAGTAGTTCGTTCGCTGGACGATCATCAACTTGAATCGCCCGAGGAATTAAAACGTTTCGTAGAGGACCGCATTATGCGTCTCAACCGTTCGTTCAACCGATGCACTGCTTTGACGGTGAATCTAAAGAAGTCGCATCATCAAAAAGATTACCTGCTATATGTAACAGATTTGGTTACGCTGACGCTCTATGAAATTCAAGGACAATTTGGTAGCAAGTCAATTGAGAGTTTGCAACCAGCAGGCTCCATTAACTGCGAGGCAGCAGGCCCCCAACTGAACCTATTTTCTATAAAAGATACCGCTTTGGTAGAACATCATGATAACAACTAATTCTAAACCGGATAAAATTACCTTCGTCGTAACAGGGGTTATGGCGATTGCAGCGGGATCGAAACCATGCTGTGCCCTGGAGCGGCTTTTTGTCGATGGAGTTGAACTAACGCCCGAGCGGAGTTTGAAGGTTAGGAATCATTCTCCCAATGGCTTTGCCTGGGGGTATAATGGTAGCGGAGCCGCCCAAACTGCATTGGCTATCTGTTTACATATTTTTCAGAATGTTACCGCGGCTGAAACGGTCTATCAGGATTTTAAAAGGAATTTTGTTAGTAAATGGCCACTGGCCAAGCCATTTAATGTACAAGTTGATCTTACCAATTTTTTGCTGGATTACTGGCCAGCAATAGCCGAAGCCTATGACAGTGGACACAATCAGGATGATCAAGATGAAACATAATCTACTGTCTCTGGAAAACGAGCGTCTGTTTAATTCAGTCGAGGTCGAATTAGTCCGACGATGGGCCTTAGGTCAGGTTCCAGATAAATTTGGTAATCAGCCTGCTAATCTACTGAAAGGTTTTGTCGAGACTTGGTGGAATCTGTACCATGAGACCGAATGTGCTACGAGTCAAAAAGACCGAATAATCTGGCAACGATTTCATGAACTGCCGGCACTATCCTTAGATACCGCCGGTTTGGTGGCTGCGCTGCACCACATTCGACAGCTTATCGTATTGGAAACCTTGCAGGCGTTTCGACCAATTGAGCCAGTTGAAGATTCGGCCCTATCAGGTTTGGATAGCCTGCTTCGTTATTTCGACCGCTTAAACGACTCACCAAGCTAAACAGGTAGCCAGATGACCGGGCCAATTCAAATGAGTCCTATCTTTGTTCCTATGGCAAAAGAGGAACTTAGCATCCCGGAAAGAGAGGCTCAATTGCTCCGTGATACCGAAATTGGGCAGAGTGCCAGGCAGTACGTAGAGATGGAGAAGTGGGCGGAGCAACAAATCAAGAATTGGCTACCGAATGTGGATGAGCGTCATCTTTCCGGTTCAAAGGAATCCGCCTACTTGAAAAAACTAGGTCATCGTGCTCTCACAAAAGGAGATTTACTAAACCTGGTCTTGACATTTGGGGATGAGCAACATAAACAGCGGATTACCAGCTTTAAACAGGCGCAAACCGATTTGTCGAACCGTCTGGATAAAATGTCGAATCTGGGATTGGTCTTAAAACAGGCTGGTATTAACTACAACACCTATTATCTACGGAAAAGTGAACCGGAACGCTGGAAAGCCGAAGAAGTCATCGCCGTTATGACTGTGCTGCAACGACTTAAACTTTAATAGTTGTAGGATTTGTGTTTTAGAATCGTTCGGCCAAACGATTGAATAAATGATTTCTTAAACTGTGCTCCCAGGGGAATTAACTTGGTTTCATGTTCCCGACGGAGACCCACCTGATTCCTACGAATGAAGTCGACCTTTCTGCTGGCAACGATAAAGGATTTGTGAATTCTTGAGAACAAACTTTTCGGTAATTTTTCCTCTACCTTACTAATGGGGAGATGAACCGCATATACCTGAGTGGACGTGTAAATGGTGACGTAATTACGGTCGCTCTCGATCCATAGAATGTCCTGGAAATATACCTTCTGCAACCGACGGTTAGTGGTAATATAAATATGATCCTCCATCGTCGATTGGCTGGATTCGGGTAACCGCCCCAGTAACTGTAAAGCATCGGCCAGTTGCTGCCTTAAATTTTGAATGATTAAAGAATCATTGGTTGGTCCATGATGGGCAGGTTCAGTCAGTTGAGCGAGGGAATTATTCATTGAGTTCATGAGTATAGTTGACTAAATCAGTTAGAAACTTGGAGAAAGCATAGTCCAAGTTTCGGAACTATTCTTCGGTACCGTACGAAATAGTTGGCGAATACTCAGGATTAATTGGCGAGGGGATAAATAGGCGGCTTTGGTGGGTAAACAGGTTATTTCGGTGGACGAAATAGATATTATTATGGTAAAAAGTATATTTAGTTAAATTAAACAAAGAGTAAGTGCATTTTATTTCCCACGTCTTCTTGACTGATTTATAGATATATAGGTGGGTATTAAGGCTGAATCCGGGCCTTTTGTGACTCATAGTAACGGGCTAAAAAGTGATAAACGATCAACTCATGCTTTCGTTGGTGCGACGGAAAAATCCGGTTCAATGTCATATGAATAATACTTCCAATCAAAGAGTAATAGGTGGAATGGGTATCTACAGTAGAGAAAAAATTTTGAATCCTGTCAATGGCCACCCGCATCCTATCTTTACGTTCTTCCATCAGTTGGACATAGCGGGCTGATTGATCAAAAATTGATTTATGGGATTTCCGATAGCGGTCATTAAGCTTTTGCTTCAGTTCTTTTCCACCACCATGTTCCTTGAAAAACGCCTGTTGAAGCTCTTGATAAATAAGTAGTTTCTGATCGAGTGTGAAATCGAAGTTAGCCAATAAGGCATCAACACTATGCACGGCCAGTGCATACCGTTCCTCTTCTGTGGCCACTTCGTTCTGAACCAGCCAGACTAAAAAGCACTGGCTATCGGCTGAAAATATGGCTTCGCAGCAGTCTATCAGTTCAGGTTGGTATCGTTCCAGTTCCCGCTGATACGTATCCAGTTGAACCCGTTCCACCAGACCAGTGCTGCTATAGTCCTGAATTGCTTTTTGCCAGGCATTTATTAACCGTCCGTACTGTTTAGGTGAAGTTGAAAAACGGATTCGTAAATGGTAATCTGGATCAGCAAAGCGAACAAAGAACATAGTTATTACCCACCCTTTTTTTTTAAATTGCTGATTCAGAGGGCTTAATACGGTTATTAAAAACTGATCTGCTGCCGATTCATTCAAGTATACTTTTATGTAAAACCACTCCTGTCCAGGCAAGAAGGTCCGTTGTACAAACGACGTTGTTGGGCGCACTATCCTCCACGTATTTTTTTGGACCGAAGGCGATTTTAAGGGTATAACCAATTCCGATACGTACTGATCTAGTCCATCCTTTATCCAGGGCTGAAAAGTTTGGCCAATCCACTCCTTCAGAAAAACCCGTTCCTGTTTTTTGACTGCATCAACCAGCATCTGACTTGTCGGGCCAAATTCAAGATCGAGCAACAATTTGTTGTCGCCTTCAATCAACTGAACGTATCGGGGTAATTCGTAAAGGTGTCTGAGTGACTCAGCCGAAACAGTATGATTGAGTGGTAGAGACTGTTTTTGTATAACCCATTGAGCAGGACTGACAATAATGTTTTTAAAAACGACACGGGGGAGAAACGGTAAATGATGCAATGTCCCCCATGACCAAGCCAGGATTGGCGATTCGCTTGCCTGGATAGCGGATAAAAATTGATACACTTCGTCACCCAATCCTGAATTGTGGGCGTTGCTATGTCGTGGTCGAACCCGCCGTCCAGTTTTTTTATGCCTTAGTATGACCTCCCCTCCGTCGCTAACAGAAACGACTAAATCAGATAACAAAATGGTGTGGTCATCTGATACGCCCGCAGGTGTCAGGTAAGGTATTTCAACACTGCGTAATACTGGTCGTGCAACAACATTCCCCGCCTGAACGGGCTTCACCGGAAGATGAACAATTTCCGCCAGTGTATCTTCAGGATACTGGGTTTGTTCCCAGGCGCACATGGCCTGAACGTGTGCTCTTAATTGCTCGTGCCCCTGACAAAACCGCCCTAAAAAATAAGCGGCTGAGCCACATATTGTCGAATTAAGAACAAACCTCCAGGTATCCGGCTTGTCATCGGCTATTGAAGAGAAAGCCGGTTCAGAAGTCTGCTGCTTGAAAAATAACTCACCATGTAAGTACCACGAAGGGGGAAGGGAAGTAGCATTGGTGATTTTTAACCCTATAATAGCTAAATCGGCTTCCGTGATTTCTACTTCTTTCGATTTACTGAGAACGTGTCGAATATACAATGAATCTCGAAATGGCTGAAGATGCTCCTGTTTAGTATGTGGAGAGGAGGGAGGGGTATCAAACAATTCACTTAGAAGCGGGAAACCGGCCAACGTATCCTGCATAAAACCTATACCAAAGTCGGGATCGAGAGCGGTCAGTAGATCAACCTCCTGTTGGTCGAACCGCTCCCTGAACCGCCTGGAAAATTCTTCTAAAGGAGAAACACTTCGGTGCTGTAAGACCGTCAGAAGCTGACTGAACTGCTTAGCAATTTGTTTTATCGTTGTTAATGATAGTTCTAACTGGGTAGGATAGAAAAATAAATCGGTCTGAACCAACGCATCTGTACGGTCATCTGTCTCGTCATGTACAAGTTCGTGAAATAATTCCTGAACCTGCTTTAGGTTTGTCAGCTTGATCGGAGAGTCTCTTAATAGAGACGAAGCTTTCGAAAGTTGTTGATAGAGAGGGTATTCCGTTCCCAGTATTTTTAACTGCTGTAATAAATAATCCGCTGTACTACAACCTGTAACGGGTAAGGTTAGGTTGCTGATTAAGAATTGATCATTGATTAATTGATTTACGTAAATCTTTACTTGCTGCTGGTATTCTGGACCGTATAGAATAATCAATTCTGCATAAGAGGCCGATCCACGCACTCGTAGAAAATTTACCAGCGTTTGTAAATCAGGGGTATGGGGTAGCGACGATAGAACAATTTTGGGTTGATGACGGCTACCGGTTCGTTCGGAGAACCGGTACTGTTCAGCCGTTTCATAAAGGCTGTTATTTAACCGATAGTGAAGTAAAGGCCGAATGGAAAGGTCCTCGTCAGCTCTTCGACTTATCGCTAACAAGGCAAGGCTATCGGGCCGACTAACCGTTTTCCAGGTAGTTGGGCCGAACATGGCCCGACTTGACGGGCCTATTGTCCCCACGCCCACTCCCGCGAATAAGCCGTAGGGTGTAGCCCGGCTATAGGAACGAATTACATAACGCCACAACGACTTCTTCAAGGCATCGTCCAACCCGTTGGGATTTGCTTTCGCTGACTGCCAGGCAATATATAGGTCAGGCGAAGCTAAATAGATTGATTCATCTACCCCAGGTTGTTGAAGCAACTTCAGTAAGAGTTTACTTTCATCCGTGGAGGAAAGATGTATAACGCGATTGATTTGTTCAATGAGTTGACTGATCGGTCGACGGGGCAGTCGGAGAACAAAAAAAGAAAAATGATCAACGGCCAATTCCATATAATCAGGCTAATCAACAACAAAATACCCCGTCTGGTGGATTAGGCGGGGTATTTATCTCATTCGTTCTAATGACTCTATAAAGTCGAAACAATTGTTCCACCAGAACCTCCACAGTCTGTGTAATTCTTGGAGGCAGTAGCTTTGACATCCATTCGTGATTTTACCGTTTTTTTGGTAACGGGCTGAAAGCGATTTAACGTTGTCATATTACAATAATTAGGTTAGTTCATATACAAAATAGCTTATAAAATCCAGAAAAAACAAAAAATACTACGCACTAATCGTCACATCAATCGTTGTTCCAGAGCCAGGTTTTGAAGTAATATTATAAGTGAGGGCCTGACGGTTGGCGAGATGACGTTTCGTGACTTGAAAGCGCTTGTAGGTTGTTTTCTGGTTCATAGTGGATATTTTTCGGCAAAATATACACTGATTTTGTATCAGGAAGTATGTAGTTGGCGAATGCCCTTATTTAGTTGGTGAGGGGATGAATACAGGGTTTTGGGGGGTAAATTTGGCCCACTTCCTTCAAGATGCTCTACACCATCTCAAATGCACAACTGCACAGGGTTATAGTAGGGTCTGTCGAACGGCATCCCGGAAGGTTACGCCAATGGGCAATTCCTCACCACTAAACAATAGGATCGAACTAGCTGTAATTTTCTGACATTGATCAATTCGAACGATGTACTTTCGATTAATCCGAATAAAGGAGTCATCAGGTAGTTTGCTTTCTAATTGAGCAACGGTCATTTTGGATAAAACGGGTTTACTACTTCTTGAATTGAGATGGATTTTAACATAATTATCCAACGATTCGACATAGTTAATGGAGTCAAGCAGAATGTTAATTGTATCCCGGCCCACGCGCACCGATAGCAGTTTCATCGTCAAATTGATACTACTATCTTCTTGTGATGATTTGCTGTTGCTATTGAGCCGAGTTGACCCCAGACGCTCTTCAACCCGTTGAATGGCTTTTTGAAAGCGGTCAAAAAATATGGGCTTCTCCAGAAAATCAACAACATTATGCTCGTACCCTTTTAACGCATACTCCCGATAAGCCGTTGTCACAACAACCAGTGGGACGGGTTGGGGAAGCAAATCTAAAAATTCAAATCCACTCAGACCCGGCATCCGAATATCCAGTAATAACATATCAGGTTGTAATTCTTTACACAAGCTGAGGGCCTGTTTACTATTCTGAGCTTTACCAATTACGTGTAAAGACGGTATTCGTTCTACATGATCTGACAATAATTCCTGGGCTAACGGTTCATCGTCAATGATTAGACAACTGATAGGAGGTATCATAGGCATTATGCTTAATTCGATTGAGAGGAATTTTTACAAGGACTTCGTAGAAATTAGCTTGCTCATTCACGGTTAAGAGATAGGTATTTGGTTTGAAAAGTAAATCCAGCCTTTTCCGGGCGTTTACTAATCCCACCCCTCCTGATTTAGATGGAGTACTGATCTGGTGGGAAACGGAGTTACTTACCCTTGCCTGTAAGGTTTCTGTCTCGACATTAATCAGCAATTCAATCATTACCCATGCTTCATCGATGCAGTTATTTAGGCCGTGCTTAAAAGCGTTCTCAATGAAAGTCACCAGTAGGAGAGGGGGTGTTGTAAAAGAGCCAGGATCACCGGTTTTTGTAAACGTGATTTTGTCCGGGTCAAAATGCCTGCTCCTTTCAATTTCTATATAATTCTCCAAAAATTGTAGTTCACCTATCAGAGGCACAAAGCTTTGGTTGGTATCATGCAATGTGTAATGCATCATACTGGATAACCTGCGGAGCAGCTCGGCCGCTTCCTGATTAGTACGCTGGATCAGGGCCAGAATATTGTTGAACACATTGAACAAAAAATGTGGATTAATCTGAAACTGAAGCAATTTGAGTTGGTTCTGAATCAGAATCTGGTTCTGCTCTTTCTGTTCAAGGCTTTCTACTCCCCACGAAATGGCTTCCCGAATGGTGCGTATCAATATCGGAAGAAGCATGTACGATAAATTGTAAGCCCAGATGAAGGTTACTAGGGAATAGTTGGTGAAAATGCCCAAGGGTCCAGCAAGTTGTAAAAGATCATAGTACCGTTTAACATAGGCGGGTTCTGGTTTGAAATGTTCCGCTACGTAGGTGAATAAATAATAATCATACACGTTGAACAACATAAAAGCCGCCACGATAGCAAAGGCCACATACACAACTTTGGGCCAGATTATTTTACGAGTGGATCGGTAGTACACAAGCGAACTCAGAAGAGCAGGTACGACCAGGTAGCCATACAGGTAAAATAATACCACCGTCGTGCCAAAGTGCGTGATATCCATCAATTTAAACAAGTCGGGATCAGGGGGTATCGCTGGATCAACACGAAGTACACGGTCCAGAGCATTATATGCAGAATAGCCATTCCATACCCAAAACAGCAGATGCTCGCAAATGCGGGTTAGTGTAATAGGGCGAGGTGGTAACTCAACCAGTGATTGGTCTTTAAACCAATAAGGTATGTTACTACGTTTTCTAGTTTTACGAAACATGTGGTTATGTTTAATAAAAACTCAACGTCTTGGTTCAATCACTGGTATATAAATGTTCCTGTGTTTATATTAAGTTTTGCATTTGCCGGTTTCAGTCAATCAAGTCCATCTGACCGACAAATTCTGAAAACAACAACTTTACAAGGAACGATTAGGTTTGAAACGGGTGGTAATGCTGTTTCTGGCATAATAACCTTGTTAAGGGCCGATTCGAGCCTGGTCAAAGCAACTATTAGTGATACGACGGGTGCTTTTTACTTAAACAACTTAGCGGCTGGTTCTTACATTCTTCAGGCCAGCTATGTAGGCTGGCAATCAGTTGAGCGCCAGTTCATTGTCTCCGATACGGTGACTACTCAACCCGTTCACTTGATTTTAAGGGCTACTGCTTTAAAGTTGGATGAAGTCTCGGTTAGTGAAAAACGACCTGTTTTTGAGATACTGGGAGACCGTATTGTGCTGAATGTCGAATCGAATCCAGTTTTTAGTGGTGGCAATGCGTTTGATGCACTAGGTCGCGCTCCCCGTGTCACCATTGATGCTGTAGCTAAAACTATAGGTATTGATGGAAAAACGGGATTGATTTTATACCAGAATGGGCATCAACTTTACCTGCCTCCTGATCAAATTACAACTTACTTACAGGCACTACCCGCTACTGTCATTTCCCGAATTGAAATTCTGACGAATCCTTCAGCCCAGTACGATGCCGGCAGTAGCGGAATCATATTGATCTATACCAAAGGGATTAATAAAGAAGGCTTTACCGGGGAGATTTCTCTATCGGGTGGAGCAGGACGTTATCCTAAAAGTAATGCATCTATAAGCCTGGCTTTTCAAACAGCGAATGCGCAGGGAACGTTTCTGTACACCCCCAGCTATCGACCTACTTACTTCAGTTGGCGATCTGATCAATACCTGGCGACCCGGCCATCGCAAACAGGAGGGTTTGCCCATAGCGATGAATTTAATCGAATTGACAATAAGTCTCATCTGCTTCGTACCGCCTGGGACTGGAAAGTTGCCAGGCGACTTACAGTAGGCACCGTCTTGCAGTTCACAAATACCGCAGAAACTGACAACCCAATCTCGTCCATAACCTACCAATTATCCAACGAGGGGGCACAAACACAAATCGATGCCATTACGCAGCTAAACCAACGAATCAACAATCTGGCCGGTAACGTTAATGCCAGAAAGCAATTTAAGAACGCGGAAACCGTCTTATCCGCCGATATTGATGTTGCTCGATTTACCGTTGGTTCAGCATCATCCGCCAACTTTTTTCAGACTCTTCCCCAACTTCGTCCGCCTGAATATGTGCAAATACGTTATCCTAATCAGGTTCAAATACGAACCGCTAAAATTGACTACGTAACTCCATTTCTGAAAAAAGGGCAGGTTGAGTCAGGCATCAAGTACAGTTGGCTTACGATGAATGCCATGCCCAACGTAGAGACTTACACCCCCTATTTCGGATCGTTACTTTCTTTATTAAGCAAATCGTATCAATACCAGGAACAAACGGAATCCGTTTACACTAACCTGGCTTACAAAATCAAAAACTGGTCGCTACAAGCAGGAGTGCGCCTGGAGCATACCAATTATAAAGGATTATCGGGTGATTCAATAGCCATTAATCGGTCGTACGTCAATTTATTCCCATCTTTAAATGTGCAGTTCACATCGGAACGAAAGAATCAATACAGTATCTCCCTAAACCGTCGGATTATTCGTCCAAGCTTTAACCTACTTAATCCGGCCTACATTTTTTATGACCCCCTAACATTGTATAGCGGAAATCCCCTATTGGTTCCTCAACTAACTACGACCATACAGGGAATCTATAGTACACCCAAGCGAATCAGTTTAACACTCGTTTACAGCAACAGCAGAAATCGAATTGCTGAGATTGTTTACCGCATTGACTCACTTTCCCCCACAACGCTTGATTATAGCTTAAACTTCAATTGGGAGCGTCGTATTGCCGCTACATTGTCAATGCCTTTCAAACTGACTAAAGAGTGGCTAATGCAGGGGGTAATTACCGCAGCTAATTCTCATTTTTATTCGACATTCAAAGGAATACCCTTTCTTAATAGGCAATCCACGGCTATTATACGGATCAATAATACATTCACCTGGAAAAAATGGTCAGCTAATTTGAATGGAACGTACCGGGGCCTGGCCGTCGTCGGCTTTATGATTTATGATCCAATCTGGTTTGTCGATTTGGGATTGCAAAGGCCATTGGGTGAAAATGCAACTATTAAAGTAGCTGCCACTGATATTTTCCATACACTGTTGATCCGTAATCACGGTGAATACTTAAACACAAACATCGGATTCCGCCATAAATACGAGTCGCAACAGTTTCTGCTAACGTACTCGTACCGGTTTGGCAATCGGAAAGCCAAAACCATACAACTGCGTTCGTTTGGGTCAGATACGGAGCAGGAAAGACTCGACACCAAGCGAAATTAATGTATCCCATTTGCCATAAACCGGGTTTCTTGAATAATTTTATCTAAATACAGCCTTGTTCATTAATGAATACAATACTGATGAAAAAAGCCTTACTCATACTTATAGGCATCGCCTTGGCTCCATGGCCAGTTCTGGCTCAAACAACGCCTTCCTTCATATCAGATAGTTTGGAACGTTACATCCAACAGGGTATGGCCGACTGGCAAATACCAGGATTAGCCGTAGCCGTTATTAAAGATAGCAAGGTTGTTATCGCTAAAGGATTCGGGACAAAAGAGGCCGGGAAAAATGATCCGGTGGATGAGAACACCCTGTTTATGATTGCCTCCAATACCAAGGAGTTTACGGCCACGGCAATTGCTTTGTTAGATGAACAGAAAAAAATTTCCCTCGATGATCGGGTTGTTAAGTACTTACCTGATTTTTCTCTATATGACCCCGAAGCGACCAAACTTCTAACAATTCGGGACTTGTTATCTCATCGGTTGGGGACTAAAAATTACCAGGGGGATTTTTTGTTCTGGGATACCGATTTCACCCGAACAGATGTTCTTAAGCGTATGCGTTATTTTGTGCCTCATTACCCCTTTCGGCAGGATTTTGGTTATTCTAATTCAGGCTACGTTGTGGCTTCAGAAATTATACCCAAGGTAGCGGGAGAAAGTTGGGAGGTATACATCCAACAATCCATCTTAAATCCGCTGCATCTGACTCGAACCTTCATGACCTCGTCAGCAATGCAGAAACAGGATAATATAGCCCGGCCTTATACTACCTGTTGCACGGCTGATGATCAGTTATCGAGCTTACCATTCGATAATCTGAACAACTTAGGCCCCGCAACTGGTATGATCTCTAGTATTCGTGATATGGCCACTTGGTTGACGACTCAGCTCGACAGTGGTAAAGTAAATGGGAAGCCGGTATTACCCTGGTCCGTACTGGAAAAGACGCGCGAACCGAATACGATTATTAGTACCGAACGAATGAAGTTGTTCCCATTAGGATTTCAGTATTATTGCCTTGGGTTCGGCAAGTTTGATTACGCTAACTATGCCGTCTTTTCGCACGCTGGTGCCTGTGGGGGGTACCGTAGTAACACGACGATTGTTCCTGAAGCGAAGCTGGCCATCGTTGTTTTAACCAATCAGGACAATCACAATTTTCACGAAGCCCTACGGTTTCAGGTGCTGGATTCTTATTTGAACGTCCCCTATACGAATCGTAATCAGTATTATTTAAAAGGAGCCCGAAGCCGAAACAAGATTAGTCAAAATGAAATAAAAGCTTTGGCGGTACGAGTAGAGAAAAATACGAAGCCTACCTTACCCTTAATGGCCTACATAGGAGTTTATCAGAATGATTTATACGGAAAGCTAACTATTACACCAGCGACCGATAAGGCAGGCAATCAACCTTTGTTAATGCGGCTGGAACATCATCCCGACTTAACGGCTCAGTTGGACTACATGGACAACGACACATTTCGGCTTACTTTTTCCAATACCCGTTTTGGTATATTTCCAGTTAAGTTTAGGGTGGCCGCTAACGGCGTTCAGTCTCTTGAATTAAAGGGTACTGATTTTGTGGACAATGATTCGTTTATTTTTAAAAAGCTGCCTAACTAATGAATGTAATTCGAGGACTATTAAAGATCAGTTAATGGCAGATATGGCCCTCCGAATGGCTATTAATATGAGCTTAACCTAGATCAGTGGTATTTACAGGAACCAAGTCGATAGCCTGTTGCTGCTATGAAGTTATGCTTATGAGGGCTATCTTACCTTCTGGTCTTTTACTTTTCCTACTACTCCATATGGAACACGCCCCTGAACTACTGGCTATCGACTGTGTAAACGCCCTATTCTGGAATTACACCCGCGAGGACATTCAACAACTAAGAGAGCGACATCGTGGTTTTGCCCATGTCTGGGAACACTACATCGACCACTTGAGCGGTCAGGAGTCCTTCAATGCGCTTTGGGAGTGCTGGATGATTAAATTCAATGTGACTACCAAGAACGGTATCGTGGCTTATGCCCTCGACAAGTACGCCGAAGAAAAGCGGGAAGCCCTGGAAAGTGCTTATGCCATGCGTCGGGTCTGGAAACAATTCGGCAATGACGACTAACTCTATCGAATCAGAACTGGCAGGAGTCCTTCAAGAGGTGATCGGCGGGTTATCCAATCCTGATAATCATTATACCGTCTTATCCAACTATTATGATCATTTAACACCGGGACGAGTTGGTGAACGGTGGTACATGGCTCAGATTTGGTTCAACACCGATACAGTTTCGGATGTCGAATTAACTGACGAGGGATTAGTTTGTAGTGTCCGTTTAAATGAACGTGATCGGGACCAGATCAGCCGGATTGTGTTGCCCTATAGTCAGATTTGGCAGGTTCAGTCAATTAATGCACCATCTCTCGACCTCTACTGTCGGACAGATAAGCGGCATATGAAACGCCCCAGTGATAAGGATTGACGGAGATAAGCCGTACCGAAATAATTAGTGTGTTTCTGGTACTGGTGTCAGACTTTGGCTAATTTGTGTAGCCATAAGTTTGTCTTCATCCAAAGTCTCCCACAGAAAACTGTGCCGAATAAATTATTTAGATTTTAACTAACGGGCACAAGCAAGAGACAAGACATTTGCCCGTTCTGAAGGCCTGATTTTTTGTTTCATTACACCCTATTTCGATTCTTTCAATGGTATTATCCTACCGATAATAGACCCAATTTTGGCTTCGCCTGAACGAGATGCAGAAGTCGAAGAGGCAAAGCTTATTTGCGGTTCAACAGGAGAATGGACAGCAGGGGTAACGGCTTTAGGAGACTTCAACTTATCCAGACCTAAGGATTTTGCTAAATATTTATTACGGTTCTTCACCTCAGGCCGCAAGCCATTCAGGAATTCTGAATGCAATCTTAGCAGCGTTTCCAGCAAAGTCATATCAGTAACGATTGCGTCCTTTTGCCAAGATTTCAATTGATAATTAGCCATCACTTCATACCCTTTTATTACTAGCTCATTGGGCGACATGGTATTAATTATCAAGGCATCTTCTTTTACGCCTTCGACAGCTAGTTGCTGCACAGTCTTAATCTCAAATTCAAGTTCAACGACTCGCTTTCCTTCCTTGCGGGAGGGTTGCCATTCGAGAATGATATCCGCTTTCTGCCGTAACTCCCGTTGAGCCATTTCCAGGGCATTAATCTTGAAATCGACATATCGGTACGTGGCTGGACAATTAAGGATATTGCGCAGTTCATCCACTAAATACGTAAACCGCATTTTTTTGATGTGAAAGTTCATGCTCACAATCTCAAACATGCGTTGTGCATAAACGGATGTGAGTGATAGCATTACGTCGAGATCGTATTTAGTATATCGCTGGCCCAGCGCTGCAAAATGAGGAACAACATCAGCCAGTAACTTTATTTCAATCAACCGACGGCCTTCAATTAACAACGATTGTACAAAAGGAAAAGGCGTTATAAAGATAAACTGGCCATTTCGATCATCTTTAAAGGATATTCGCTTGTTAGAAAGTGATTCAGCCGCTTCCGTAATCCGATCATACCGATCTTTGGTCAATTCGCTGTAAGGTATAGTAACAACCACGTTTACGTTAGGCTGAACCTGCCCCTGCACGGCCATATTACCCAATTGGTTAACCAGTAATGTAACAATTTTCTTTTCCAGCTCGGTAAATTCCTGGCGTGACTCCGTGAACAGATTCGACTGATAGTTAGTCGGATATCGATTAAAAAGGGATAACTGCTGAGGTTTAAAATCTGTCTTCTTCATTTGCCAATGGAGTCTATATACAAAGATTAAAAAGAAAAAGGTGAAAAGTAAATTTGGTTGTATCAAATTTACTTTTCACTGAAAACCTCACCGACTATACCTAACCTTTCAACAATAAGTCACCGACTGAACCTCACTTTTCGACCGATTAAACCTCACTTTAAGCCGATTTTGACCGCTTAAATTGGTGCTCAAACACCCTAGTTTGAGGATATATACCCCGGTTTCAGGGATAAACCGGCATAAATGTGTCAATTGGTCACAGAAAATACGCAATTCTGCTGGTAATTATAAGACACCGACTAAACCTCACTTTCACCCTGGCCAAACCTAACCTTTACTTAACAGACCGACTAAACCTCACCTTTATATCGGCCAAACCTAACCTTTCTTCCTACTAAACCTCACTTTTTGAGCTATCCAAAACCGACTAAACCTCACTTTCGTACCGACTAAACCTTGTTTTTGTGCTCATAACTTATTGTTAATTAGCAAGTTACAGACCTCTTAAATCAATCAAAAGGAATAATTGATAAAATTCAAAAAAATCAAACGCTAATTTTGATTATATAAAAGGGTAAAAAAGGAAATTTACATATAACTATTTACCTTGCAGGGAAATAGGAGTCTATATTTTACTAATCCTTACCCGTATGGCTAAAGCTAAGCAATCCGACCTACTGCCCTTACCCGCAATTCGTCAATTACTAAAGTCCTGCACCACTCTTTTACAGCCACTTACTCATCAGGTCAGTGCTTTACCCAAAGAGACCGATCTAGAGTACTACTTTGTACCCGCCGAGCAAATGGAGCTGTTCAGACCCTATTATAGGCCAGGAAAACCCTTCAAAAATCTGAAACTGGTTAATTTCGAGCGGCCAGCCATCTCCCTTACTTTTTATAACAAGCATAAGTATAAGATTGACCGGGGTATCAAACCCGACTCAGCCCACGATATTCTGAAGGAGCAACGCGATAATTTGTATGCCCGATCCTTTCTGGACGAGTTGACACCGGGCCAACACCAGAAATTGCAGGATATTGATAGTTTATTACGCGCTATTCGCCAGTCCCCCGATCAATTTCAATTCTGTGTATCGAATTACCATCACTATTATCGCTATTGGTATTGTTCATTCCGGTACTTTGAGGATACGGAAGAGATCAAGACGGGGACGGCCAATGAGCACATGTTAAAGCATACTCAGCGTACGGACGAGCGGAGTACGGAAAAACTAATCAATGAGCGGCTGAATATCATCTTTATTGATACCAAATACATCACCCGACCTGTCCCCTACGATAACAAACTCATCGACCGTGAATTGGAGACGTATACGGATCGAGTTAATTTTGGTAAAGCCGCTTTATACATTCGCTCTGCTGAGTAACCAGGAGGATAGCCTATCGGGTATTTCTGTAGCGCGAAGAGCTACCGGACTTTGTTTCTATGATAAAGGAGAGTTCTATTCCACTGGCGTTCGGTAAAGCGGTCAAAAAGGAAGGCTTTAAAAAGGCGTTACGCAAGAAGAGCTTGCTGACCGATGTGGCTTGGATCAAACTTACATTTCACGAATTGAGCGAGGCCAAAAAAATATGTATTTTCTTTCAATGATGGCGTTAACCGTACAACGTCTACCTGCCGAGGCCCCAATAGCGATTGATATACTCAGTCAAAACAATGGTCAATAGTTACTTGAATAGTTACAAACTATCCCCTGCTAATTGGTATAATGCCTGAATTACAGTACCAATTCATATAAGAGCAAAAGCCGTTTGTTACAATGTTACATAAATACAAAAGCTTAATGCAACAAAGCATTAAACATATTTTTTTACAACGAGACAATGTATTAAGTGATTAACGTTATTTTCTTCATTACAGCCTTATGCATCTGACTTATTAGATACCACTATTTTTACATAGTAATCCTGTTCGGTTTGTTTTTTGATGTAAAATTGGGTGGTTTCGAACAATTCATGCCGCAAGTGCCGCTGCACATGAATGGGTTCAACACCTTCCTGAATCAGCAACTGACCCGTTGTGTGGCGTAAGCTATGAGCTGATAAGCGGGGCCTTTTCAGGGCTAATTGCTTCAAGTATTTGTCAACCCGGTACCGAATTTGATGGGTTTTCAACGCAGGAAACAAGGCTTTTCCTGCATGGGTAGAAATGGGCCAATAGTAAGCTTCCTGTAAATACAGGTCCAGCGCCTGAGCGCACGTAGGGAACAGGATGATGTCTTTTTTTGTATTTTTCCCCTTACCTTTCACCCAAAGCTGCTGGCGCTCAAAATCGATGTCACCCACTTTAAGCCGGGTAACTTCGACCGTCCGCAGTCCTTCAATCACCAGCAAGGCTACGATGGCCCGGTCCATTGGATCGTCAATCGCCTGAAGCAGCTCGTCACGCTCGGCCTGTTGCAGACTGTCTTTATAAAACTTGCGTTCGGTCGTCAAACCGCGTACGGCCGCTACGTCTCGCAACGCATCTACCTGCTCGGCTGATACCCCCACTTTATGGCGATTCTTGATCACCCAGGCTGCTAACTGCTTAATCGCTGAAAGTCGGATATTGACGGTAAAGGCCGATAGCCCTTCATTTTTGAGCCATTCGACATAGCGTCCTACGGTCTGCCCGGCAAATGATGCTTGCCTGCCCTGCAGTTGCTCATCGGCCAGGTAGCGAAAGAACGCGTTGAGGGATTTGGTATAGGTATCTTTGGACTCATCCCCCCGCAAGGTGGTCGTATCGTGGAGAAAGCCCAGGATCAATTCGTTGGCGGCCGGAATCGTTGTCGAAGCGCGGGGCGGGTCAGCGACTAAACGGGGTGTGCCCTGCGTGTGATAAAACAATAGAAATTTCCGCAAGGGAGACACCCGATTTGCCGACAGGCCTGCTGCAAACAGACCTAGACTAAATCGGTCAATGGGATAGGCATTGGCCAAACAAAACAGGAGATACGGACGGACAACCCGGGGATAGTTACCGGGCTTTGGTAACCAGGCAGTAAAGTAGTTCAGTGCCTGACTTACGGTCAGCACATGCTCACCAACCTGAATGGTTTCGTTGACAGGCTTGCCAGCGATGATCGATGTGGATCGGGTTGCCATATAGCATTTGACAGTAAGGCAGTAAGATAAGTATAATTTCAACATCTCGGAAATTAGGTTTTCCATGAATTGTTGAAACTAATCTCTTTTAATCTTCGGCTTATCGGTCTACACTACAAAACGAGGCCATAGTTGCTCGGCTATCCAGTCGGACCACCGAGCGGCCGGACCGAAATGAAAAATAGCCAATAGGTTGATGATGTATGATACTTGCAATATATATAACAAAAGTATAATATAGCGGTTTGATGCAGTATTCACCGACCGCCCATGATTGATACCTTAGATCGTATACCATCCGAAAATATCTACCTGGTTAACTCAGCCCGGCGCAGGCGGCTACCGTTTTATGAGTCATTAGTCTCCGCAGGATTTACCAGTCCCGCCGAGAATTACATCCGTGAAAAGCTAAGTTTGGACGAATTATGCGTGGTTCATCCCGACTGCACGTATTTCGTGAAGGCGGTAGGCGAAAGCATGATTGGCGACTACATTTATCCGGGTTCAATTCTGGTTGTGGATTCTGTTAAGATGGTGTTTTCAGGTAGCGTAGTGGTGGCCTGGGTCAATGGAGATTGCTGCGTTAAGCGGTTCGTTCGCAAAGGGCACATGATTATGCTTGAATCCAGTAATGAGAAGTACCCGCCGATTTACGTCCACCTGGGTAAGGATCAATTTCGGGTGCTAGGTGTGGTCACATTCATTGTTTCTAAACCGCCCAAGTATGTACGCTTTAGTTGACGCGAACAATTTTTACGCCAGTGCCCATCGCAGTTTTGACCCTACCCTGGAGGGCAAACCCATTATTGTGCTCTCTAACCGCGATGGAAATATTGTGGCCAGGTCCAATGAAGCGAAGGCCCTGAACATAAAAATGGCCCAGCCGTTCTTTGAAACCAAAGAGCTTCGGGAGCAGCATGATATCGTCGTATTCTCTTCTGCGTATGAGCTTTACGGTGACACTTCGTCAAGACTCATGAGCGTTTTGACCCAGTTTGCGCCTGATGTAGAGGTGTATTCGATTGATGAAGCGTTTCTATGGATTGAGGAATATATGGGCACTTACCCAACCTATCAGGACTTAGGGACAGCTATAAGGCAGAAGGTGGACCAGTGGCTCAGGCTCCCCGTTTGCGTCGGTTTCGGACCAACCAAAACCCTGGCCAAGCTGGCCAACAGACTGGCCAAGAGAACGCCGGAGCTAAACGGGGTGTGCGTACTGGATACCCCTGAAGCCATTGCGGAGGCACTTTCTGAGTTTCCGGTAAAAGATCTTTGGGGTGTAGGCAGTCGCTACGCGGCCAAGCTGAAGGCCTTTGGCATCAATACAGCGGCCCAACTTCGTGACGTGCCCGATGATTGGATTAACAGCCTGATGACGGTGAACGGATTGCGTATGGTGCATGAACTGCGCGGCTTTCCCTGCCACATGCTGGAGATAAACCCACCAGCCAGGAAAACGATCTGTACGGCTCCTGGCTTTGGCAAACTCATTCCCGACCTGGCCAACCTAGCCGACGCCCTGACTACCCATTTATGCCGATGCTGTGAGAAGCTACGCAAACAGGATTCATTATGCGGAGCGATTACCGTGTTTCTACACACCGATCGATTCCGCAAAACACCCGGCAACGGGTTACCAGCTAAGCAGTATAGTAATAGCATCACGCTTACCTTACCTCATCCCACTAATTCAACCACGGAGCTACTTACATACGCTGAATCGGGGCTTAAAGCCATCTTTCGCTTTGGCTATAACTACCTCAAGGTGGGCATTATGCTATCGGATTTAGTGCCCGGGGATTACCGGCAAAAGGGCGTATTCGTAGACGGTCCCAATGAGAAGCTACTGGCACTATCGTCAGTCGTTGACAAGGTAAACCAGCGATATGGCCAGGATAAGCTCAGGCTGGCTTCTCAGCAGTATAATCCCGATTGGCCCATGAAGCAGAAGTATCTCAGCAAGCGGTATACGACGCGCTGGGAAGATATACTGGAAGCATCGTGAGCTTAATCTAACACTGTTATGAACCGAGTCATTGCGCCGGGGGACCGGGTGATGGTCACACCCATCAAAAACGATATCACGCGTAAATCCTACAAAGCAACCGTAATTGCCTGGATGTCATCGGGCAAACTCAAGGTTCAGCCCGATGGAAATAAACACCAGAAGTCGAAACTCGTTAACCCTGACGATGTGAAAAAGTTGGCCGATAAACAACCACTACCATAGCCACTGGCAAATCATGATTGGCCGTGTTGCCAGCTACCCTTGATTGGAATCCATGCCCAAACCAAACAACTCCTAAAAATTACCATGACACAAGAACAATGACTTGTTGACTTCGAGCCAAGATTAACCGCTATCGGTTCTGTGATCGTGAATGTTTAGGTAGTTTTTTTGAATCAATGTTGTGCATAAACCGCTCAAATTCCCGCTCTTGTTTCCAATCAGTCTTCTTCCACAGATAAGCCAATAGGATGATAAAACAAATTATTTCCCCCATTGAGAGCGCTAGATTTATCATGTCAATTGTCATTAGTGCTATTGGTTGCTTCAGTGGAAAATAGTTAATTGAATCATCGTCGTAGTGGCGTTTCGGAATGCCGCACCACTACCGGAGCGGGACCACTAGAAAGATAGTAAAACCATGGGTTCAATCAACGCTAGGGTTTTCTGAGCGGTTTCATCGGTAGTCGATAACTACCCATCAATTTACCAACCAGTTGGCTGTTGATACACCGACTGAATAAACGCATTGTCGGTTCCCGCTTCCAGCACCTGTTGGATGGCCACCGGCAGGGCCGACAGCAAATCATAACCCGTTTGTTTTTCAATGGCGTCCACGCTAACCCGGAAATTTGACCACTTCTGATCACCTGTCTCATTGGTGTTGGGCATCCATACGGCTATCACCCGGGTCCGGGTATCCACCCGTTGTGCATCGTTACTGCCCACCGGCAACACTACGATTACTTTCCATAAGAATGAAGGAACGGCCAACTTACCGCCTGCCAGCGTTTGCACCGTACCGTTATCGCCTGACCCGCCCTGGCCATAGGTGCCCGCAATGATGTAGCACTCGTTTCCATCGGCCAGCAGGGAGCGTGTGTATTCTTCTAATAGTCGCCAGCTTTGCCGGTTAAAACGGGGAGCCTGGGGCACAATATTTGACAGCAGGAAGGTGGTCTTATTCTCCTCGGCCGTCGAGTCCCGATCGTCGCTGGGGCACATATGGCCCCGATCGAAGCCGGTATTGGTATAGTCACTGTGTTTGACCGGGTAGGCATTGGCCGGTATGGTGGCATCCGGAATGAAACTACCCCCGTAACGGGATGCGCTGCCCTTCCAGGCGGTTGACAGATGCCAGCTTACCCAATTGGGAATACCCCGCCCGGCATTATAGCTGAGGGTGAAGGTCTGTTTGTCAAGCAGGTAGTTATTGACCTCGGTTGTGGTAGCACCCGATGGATTACCCAGCGCCAGGTTGTTATCCCGGGTAGGGATTGATGAGCCTGGAGTAAGGGGGAGGTCTGATTGCTTACAATCCGATAAGAGGACGGCCAATACCAGGCTTAGTAAGCTAAGTCGAAAAGTCTTCATCGTTCATTACGTTGGGTTTTGTGGCAAGATAACGAACCCGTCCGTTTCAGCCGTCAGTTTGTACGTATCCAGTTACTGCTTTTTTGTTTTCCTCCAAACGGGCGGGGAATACTATATCCCCGCTCCTCGTTATCGTTCGGTTTGGCTACGCCTACCAGGGAGTGGGCAATTCGGGTTGGGGTCGCCACCCCATGACCAGCGTGATCAGTGTATGTCCCCCGGTACACCACCCAATGGAAAAAAGATCACAACCGTGACGTAACGAAGGTGGCTGACCCGGGTTTCAACGAGGAGCCGGCTGAGTGATTCGGTTCGTCAGCGAGCGGATCATTTCCGTCACGGCCGCGTCCACGTCGGCCAGCCACATCGACACCCAGGGCTGTTTGGGTGGGGCATCATACCCCTGTTTTTCCAGCGGCTGGTAATGCCTGGTCTTATCCAGTACCTCGTAGTTCGTAGTAAACACGCGGGTACTATCCCCCCGGTTATCGACAGTTACCCAGAAGCGTAAGGCAGGAATAAACACTTCGTCGTTAGCCGGATCAGCCGCAAACCGGCGACCGGGTAGGGTGGCCAGATAGACCAAATCCGTCTTGTATCGGATGGGCTTCTGCTCCATCGCATTTAATGCCCGGCCTGCTGTCTGAAACCAGGCTCGAGCCCGGCTGTCGGCCATCCCCGAAGGTATACCACGCCTTGATACGGTGGTCCGGTAGAAGACAAGGTTGTTTTTGGTGGGAAGCACACCGGCATACACACCGTCCGGGCCGGAAGATACCGGCTTCGAACCAGCGCACCCGGTTAACAGGACTACCATCCATAGCATATAGTTCATGCCCGAAAGTAACAGGTAGTGGGAGAATGCTCAAACCCGACCAGTGTCAGGCCGGGGGCCTGGGATCGTTGTGGTATCGGAGCAGGTGCTCCTCGTACTGTTGCTGTACCGTATCATTCCGCAGAGCATACAGCAGATAGCCCATGATCAAGCCAATACCCAGACCAATCAGCAACCAGATAATAGCGGAACGGGCAGCCCGTCGACTATCGACTTTATCAGTTGGCAACTCTATGGGTTTGTCATCAGCGCTCATAATCCGGTCAAGCCGTCACCGGTGTCGATTCGGTACCGGACTGCTCCAGCTTTGCTTTAACGCGGGTGAGTACAGCCTGTGACGTCTTATTGCCCCGCTCCATGTTAGCCAGCGCCAGCTCGATCAGGTTAGTCAGGTTGTCGGTTGTTTCGTAGGATGAAATGCGAAAATGTCCGGTGGGTAAGTCCCGCCCCTTGAACCAGTTGATCAGTTCTTCTTTACTTTCCATTAGGGTATTGATGGCTGATTGGTGAATGCGTCTACTAATACCTGTCGGTAGTGGTCAACCGCTTCTGATGGTAATCTACTTCCCCGGTTCCCGGCCACATTCAGCACCTTGATCTGCTTATCGACCAGCCAGGTCCGCAACTCGTCCGCGGGGGGATTCACCAGGTAGGGTTTACCTTCTTTCTGGCAGGTAGCCCGTGTTAATTTGGTCCCACCCGATAACTCCCCCAGAATAACCGTCCCGTCTGACTGCCTGACATTAGCGCGGGTACGGGGTGGATAGTGGGCCGATTCGTGTTCCCTCAGCCCGTAGTGATCACGTAGTGTCAGATCGGGGCCGGTTTCGGTTAAATAACCTTTGGGGGCAACGCCCCCCGTGGGGATGCCAAGCTGCCTGGCCACCTCTAGGCCAAGTTGGTCGATGCCGGTCTGACCACCAGAGATAACGCGTTGAAGATGGTGCATCGTTGTCAGTAGCAGATTTTGCAAGGAACATAGCCAACGTTCTGCGCCTGGGCAACCGTCATCTGACTTACCCCATGCGTACACCGGGCCAGTCCCCGGCATCTGCTTCTATGATACGCATACGCGCTACGGCTCTCACAAATAGAGACGTAAACAGTGCGTGGAGCCGGACGTTTAACCGTGTGTGGATGTTGGCTGGTGCGGCAGGTTACAGTCTGCGTGTCAACGGCTAACCAGAGAGGTAGCAAAAAGAGTAAAGTCAGAACTAAACGAAGGATAATCATAAACGCTTACTGTCTAGCAGCTGCGATTGATTCATCAGCCAGAATTTGATCATCAATTTTACAAGTCCAGGGCCTCTAGTACGGGTTGTAAAAGTTTATTGAGCGCTTTCTTGAAACGTGCCGTCAAAACTAAACCGATATAAATAGCTCCGGGTTAGTCATAGTCGGTAAATCGTTTTAACCGCTCACTATATTGGTCAAGCAGTTCATCAGTGACCTTCCCATCGGTGTGCTGAATAGCCTGCTCCAGATCAAACCGCAGAAAATCGGACCGGTCAGCTCCGTCGATGATGCCTTCGAAAGTTAACTCCTGCTCCACCCAGAGCGGAGATTTATCGAGCGCCTGTGCCTGGTTCAGCACGGCCGTAAAGATCTGTTCGGTACGATCCGGGTCCTGAGTGGCTAGCAGCAGGTTCCCGATGGAGCGCAGGTAGTCGAGGTACAGGTAGCTGATCGGCTCGGCTAACCGCTCGCCTTCCCAGTACCATTCGGGTGAGAGATCAGCGCTCACCCAGCAAAGGGCCAGGTGCTCGATAAGTACTTTATAATCCGTACTAAGTTGGTGAGGTTGGATGGTCGGGGTATTCACGACCCAAATCTACCCGGATTTTTCGTAATTTACATTTTTTAAACGGACGTTTGAAAAATGTAAATTTGACTTATCTTTGGCTTATTAACCTTTCTTTTGTGCCGTGGAACACCCGTTCAGTTACAAACAGTACGTGGCCTACTTTCGCGTGTCGACCCAGCGCCAGGGAGCCAGCGGCCTTGGGCTCTCGGCCCAGCGTACCAGCGTTAATTCCTATATCTATAACAGGGGTGAAATTGTCGCCGAGTTCACTGACATTGAGTCGGGCAAAAAAAACAACCGACCTGAGCTGCTCAAAGCCATTGCGCTTTGCAAAGAAAAAGGAGCCGTGCTCCTGATTGCCAAACTCGACCGGTTAACACGTAACGTAGCCTTTATTTTTACATTAAGGGATTCGGGGGCCGAGTTCGTCTGTGCCGATATGCCCGAGGCCAATACGCTCACCATCGGAGTAATGGCCACCATGGCCCAGCACGAACGGGAAGTCATCGGCGATCGTACCCGTAAAGCACTGGCCGAAAAGAAACGGGCTGGTTACGTGTTGGGTAAACCAGAAAATTTAACGGTCCTAGCGGTGCAGAAGGGACTGGCCGTTCGGCAGCTGAATGCCCGCGAGCATGAGAACAATCGGAGGGCGGCTGCCTTTGCCCGGTCACTGCGCGGGGCGGGAGCGAGCTGGAGTGGTATCGCGGCTACCTTAAATGAGCACGGTTTCAGAACCCGTAGAGGGAAACAATTTCAGGCCGTGCAGGTGCAACGTATTATGGCACTTTTCAACTAACCGGAATGGTTACGTGAACGAGTTTATAAATCCACTTAATTGTATTTAACAAAGATGCGGGGTGAAGGTGTTGAATTTTCTAACCAACAAATTGACTCCGTTCATTGTGATTTTTCCCAGGTAAGTGCCCCTGATAAGGATTGCTTTTTCCATCTCATCAGCCAAGGTAATGGCTTGACTTATTGATGGCTAAGACACTATATTCGTCGGTGTTTTAGCCAGCCACTATCCCGACGTATGACGCCCAAACAGAGCCAGCGGCTCATCAAAAAGATAGCCGATATCAAACGCGCCTTAGCGGCCGAAAAACGGAAGTTTGGTGGCTATGATGATTCCCGGGGACTGCGTTATTTGCCTACCCGCTATTCTCTCCAGCTGGCCGATTACAAAGGGGGGTTAGGTTATACCCGCTGGTTTGCCAAAACGTTTCCCGATGATATTGGCTTTCCGGACTTTTTGTTTGAGTGGGCAGTGCTGCTCTTTAAGTCGGGCAAGCTTGCCGAGGCCAAAGCCAAAATCTGGCAAACTTTCTGTGCCAACACGTATGTACTGGATAAGTTCTTTGGCCATCCCATTCACCCACTCCCAAAATATGAATGGTCCAATTTGGCTCAGGCTGGTTTCACGGCGTACTTCACCTATTCCCACCAGCAACCCGAGTTACTTGATTTCAGTCAGTGGCTGGGGGAGTTTATGACCAGCGAGTGGTTTGCCACCCGGAAAGCCCGGTTTCTAACGATTCATCAACAGCTGCTAGTAGAAGACGATCAGGAAATCAGGGCGTATTTACGCCAGAAAACGGATCAGCTTAAAGGCGCAATTTAATGCTAGTCATACGTCAGTATAAGGGTTCAAATGTCTGTCTTACAATCTGTATTACTTTACATGCTTAACAAAAAAGCAGACCAACATTGTTAGTCTGCTTTCCGCCGCACGGGCGGCCCCGTTCTATCCACACCATTAGGGAATCTATAATTCCCTGTTGATAAAGCGAATATAGCGGCTTATTTATGTAAAAGTCGATTTAGCTTTTCATAACGGTTGATTATATAACTTAGTTAATGCCAAAAATCTACTTATTTTCATGATTAGATCGAATGGATTATGTCACAGGAAATGAAACCCGCATTAAATGGGCAAGGAAAGGATCTGTTTGCCGGTATAGCGGTGTCAAATTATGACGCGTCGCTGGATTGGTATCAACGGTTTTTCGGGTGTGAACCCAGTTTTTTCCCGAACGAGGTGGAAGCCGTCTGGCAGGTAGCCGAACACCTGATGATCTACATGATCGTGTTGCCCCAACACGCCGGACACTCGATACAAAATGTGATGGTGGCCGACCTGGAACCGGTGGTTTCCCAGATTGCAGCCCGTGGCATCCAGTCTAATAAAGAAGAACGACCCGAAAGTAATACCCGCAAAGTAAGCTACTATGACCCTGATGGAAACGAAATTGGGCTTATTCATGTCTCTTCGTAGAATTAGAGTCAGCTTACATTGGATATTCGATTAACATAGTGGCACTTATAGAACAGCAAATATGAATGTGTTTGTCACAGGGGCCACGGGATTCGTGGGGGCGGCAGTCGTCAAGGAATTGCTTCAGCAAGGGCATCAAGTCATTGGGCTGATTCGCGATCCGGCCAAAGCCGTTTCGCTCTCCCAGAAAGGAATGAATACGCAGATGGGCGATATGACTTCACCCCAAACCTATCTACCCATTGTGCCGACTGTTGATGCGGTTATTCAGACCGCTCAGTTGGGGATGAAAGGACGATTCACCAATGCTACCAAGGATAAAATTAATCAAGCCGATGAAGCGATGACGCTCGCTTTAGCGAAAGCTTGTCTTGAGCATGATAAAATCTTAATCTATACTAGTGGCTGTTTCAATTATGGCGACCACGGCACCGAGTGGATTGATGAGCACACTCCGGCTAGGCCGTCTCCTTTAGGAGAAGGTCATGCTCGGGTGGTGACTCAACTGATGAAGTTACACCAAAAAGAGCGGCTCAAACTTCTGGTGCTCAGTCCTGGCTTCGTATACGGACCTGGTGGCCTATTCAAGACGTCGTTCTATGACACGCTGAAAAAAGGCCAACTTCGGGTGTTTGGTAAAGGACAAAACTACTGGAGTCCAATTCAAGTAGACGATTTAGCCAGCGCCTTCGGGTTGGCGTTGACTCATGGCCGGTACGGGGAGGTTTATAACATTGTCGATAATAAACCCATTCCTCTGCGTCAACTAGTCGATTTGATCACCTCCGCTCAAGGGGTCAAGTCGGTGGGTAGTATTCCGCCTTGGTTAATCGGATTATTGATCGGCGGTCCTTTGGTGAAATCGCTGACCAGCTCGTTCCGAGTCAGTAATGCGAAAGCCAAACGAGAGTTAAAGTGGCAACCGAAGTATGGTTCTTTCGAGATTGGTATTCCAGCCGTTTTGAGCAAGCTGAATCAGACAAGTTCTTAGAAAGCGAATTTAACCTATTCCAAGTTAGTTCATTAGCTATTCTTTGAATAGATCTGCTTTTAATCGAATAACATAATTGGTAGTTATACAACGCGTCTGTCAATAATTATAAATTATACTTAACTAGCTTGTACCTGAAAGCAGTATTATTCTGATATTTAAGGACTTATTCCATTCTCTTATCTCTAAGAACCTTAGGCTATGAAACTCAAACATACTATTCTAGTCGCCTTACTCGGTTGTTTTGCTTTTAGCTTCATTAGCTGTAGCAAGGTTAGTAATGGTATTCCTCCCTCACCGACCACTAGTCAATTCTTAAAAGGAGCTGATGGGCCACCCCTTTTGATCGTTGATAATGTAGAGAAAGGTTATTTCGGCGATCTTAGCCAGGGTAGGCTAAAAATCAATCCTAATCAAATTGATAATATAACAGTCCTTTCACCCGCTTCAACCAATGATTTGATTAGTCGATTTGGGCAAAAAGGCAAAAATGGCGTCGTGCTTGTGACAACAAAAAAGTAGTTCAAGTAAAAATAACTATTAAGTGATATTCTTCATAAAGTACAAAATCAACATATCAAAAATTGCGATGCGAGTTGATTTTGTACTATTTTTATGATCGTTGTATAACTACCAATTATGTTGTGAAACTAAAGTGAAAAAAGATTAGACTTCGTTATAGAAGTCTTTCTTCAAAAAGTTTAATTTCAAGTTGTCCTTACATCATACGTATTTTCTCTAATACGAGATAGAGTTGAGGATGTCCATCAATGCCAGGATGTTTTATATGCTTGTAAGCGTGATAATATTTTCCGCTGAACATAACCTTTAATGAACCTCGCTTAAATTCTTCAGGCATGTTGCAGACGTAGCCGATCCATTGTGTATCTATGGTATTGGGAACAGTATAGGTTATACTATATAGTTTGGTCGTTCCCAGATAATACACGTATCCTTCAAAGTCTCTTGCTTGGGCAATAACGGGTCCATCTATATGGCAATTCGTATCAAGTGGAGCTACTACTGAGTCAATTATCATTGGGGTTGAACGAGCAGATCGAGACTGGTTACTCAGGGTTGAATCAACTTTTACTGTTGAACGAGTTATGGTTGAAGCCGCCTTTTTTGTACAACTCTGACTTGCTATAGTTGATAGCAGTAATGTGGCTATGAAGTAAACCTTAGTTAGATTTATCATAAATGCCTGTTGTATAAGTGACGATTATGTAAAGGGATTAATAACAGATATCTGTGTAATAGGTGATGATCATTTACAGAGAGAAATACAAAACAGCCTCCTTATCGAATATCGGTTAGATGTAGATAAAAAATCCGTTCACCTCCGTATCGTAACATTACACCAGGGGCTTGAAAGTATCGACCATTGAAGTGTACTACCTTATTGTTCCATTTATTGGCTTTAGGCCAATTACATACAACGCCCGTCCATTGATCACAAACGGCTGTGTCAGGCGTATAAACTACATTCGGATTGACGCACGAGATGACATAGGCCTTCAAGTCACTTCGATAAGTTACAGTGCCTAATTGACTAGTAACCTGTTGAACGAAGTATGTAGAGTCTCGCCAATTTTTAGTTATCCACTTGGCGAAACTAGCTGAATCGGGTGATGATGTGGCTGTAATGCTGGTGATATCGGTTACGCCCGGAATATCAATTTGTTGAGCTCTAACCGATTCATTAGCGTACCCCAACCACAGAAATAAGAGCGTAAATAGCATTTGCTTAGGCTTGTTCATTAGCAGTATTCAGATACTCGTTAATGATGCACAAGCTTATCAAAATTCACATATTTGCTCCTGTTATGTAAGTAAATTATAATGCTCCCCAAAAACTGGACAGGTAGGATAACTTGAATCAATTAGTTTCGACCTACAAAATGTTTAAAAATGACCAACTCAACCCGTCGCGTCCACGACGCTGCCTTCAAGACCAAAGTGGTCCTGGAAGCCCTCAAGGGCGCCAAAACGCTGCCCCAACTCAGCAGCGAATTTGGCATTCATACCCAACAAATTACCGATTGGAAACGTCAGGTGCTGGAT
>NZ_KB893261.1 GCF_000374065.1 Spirosoma luteum DSM 19990 | reverse complement strand
TAAGAGCCTGTTTAAAAACGGGCATGTAAGCTTAAAAAAGTAGAATCAGCCTATCTTGTGGGTTAATCCGACCGCAACGGCGGCCCGGCAAAGATGTACCCCACAGACCTGACTGATTCTGCCTGGCAAGTTATTGAAGAAATCCTGGCTGACAAGCGTAAACGCAAATATTCACTGCGTGCCATCCTTAACGCGCTACTGTATTTGACCAAAACCGGCTGTCAGTGGCGACTGATGCCCAATGATCTGCCACCCTGGCCCTTGTGCTACTATTACTTCTGGAATCGGAGCGCCGAAGCGATGGCGCAATGATGGCACCGCTCCGGCGGCCCGGCTGGGAACGACTCAACAAATCGCTAGTAGAACGCAGGCGAAAGGATGCGAATCGGGAAAAATCACCTAGTCTTGGTGTGATTGATTCCCAGAGTGTTAAGTGTAGTGAATGGGGTGTAGTGCCGAAAGGATTCGACGGAAATAAAAAGGTGAACGGACGAAAACGGCACATCGTCGTCGATACGCTGGGACTGGTTCTGGTAGTAGTGGTTCATGCCGCCAATCAACATGACAGTCCAGCAGCTCGTCTGGTACTGACTGCGCTTGCCCGACAGGGGTATGATCGGATGAGTAAAATACTGGCTGATAGTGCCTACGGTAAGGAGTTGGCCCGTTGGGTTAAAACGTCACTGGGCTACATCTTGGAAGTGGTGAAAGTGAGTGAGTTGGGCGGCTTCCAGCCGGGCCGCCGGTGCGGTGGTGCCCATGCGCTGGAAGGTGGAACGAACTTTTGCCTGGATGAATTGGTCTCGGCGGCTTAGTAAAGACTATGAGTGTGGCGTAACTTCTCACGAGTCCTTCGTCTATTTATCCAACATTAACCGGATGCTCAAGCATTTTTAAACAGGCTCTAAACGCTTTCGTATCGAACGAGGTAAGGTTATATGGGGAAAGGACTGGGATTTGATTATTCCCGTTTCGCAACTACATCAAGGCTACATTAAACTACCGGTGCCAAGATAAAACTATTTTTACCGCTTGAATTTCTCTTTTAAATGCCATTGGAAACTCTCCGGTTTTGGGTAATGCATCTCGCCGAATGGTAGTCGAAGTGCTTCGCCATGAAATTGGCGCAGATTATAAGGGCTAGTGGTACCGTCTGCCAGGGAAGGTGAGACAACCACACGAAAACGCTCATCTACGGCAATCATACCACGGTCGAAGGCCGTGTGCAGCGTTGGGCAAAGAGCAATACCATTCGTAACTTTATCATCACCGGAAATACTAATGGGTACGATATGACAGGCTTCTACCAGCGATGAGCCGTCCATAGCAATCACTTTCATCCCTGAAATTGCGCAGGTAAAATCGTACACTTTAGGAACCAGCTTTTTGAAAAGCCCACCCCGAACGAAGCGCGTTTCTTCATCTTCAACAGGTGGCAGTGGCAGGTAGGCCGCTTCTTTTTCATTGAGCAGGTACGTTTTCAACTCGCTCAAATAGCTACGCCTAGCGTTTTTCCCTTGCAGAAACTGCACCTTTTGTGCCACAAAAAACGCATCAAGCAAACTGTTTTTCAGCAAGTTGCGTGCATATCCATTCACAAGCAACAAGAATAGATCACTGGAGAAATAACCAAAGTCAAGCCGGTCGCTCAAAGTATGCACACTTCGTACATACGTATCGAATGCAAAGCCGACTTTGGGTTTTAAGAACCAGAAACCATCGCTTTGTAAATAATAGAACGGTTGCGTGAAGTCATCTTTATAGTCAGTAGCTGTAACCAGCAGGCTGAAATTCTCTTTGAATATCGCTACCAATTCGGGTGAAATAGTAATTCTGTTTTCAGTAATCAGCCCTTTATCAATCAGTTCGAGCAGGGTTATCAGGAGGACCGGCTTGTGTGGAGCCTTCCCATTAGCCCGCCGAACTTTGGCAAATTTTCGGGCGTAAGTAGCCGCAACACTACGGTCGAAATTGGCATTGGTAAACATGAGTCAAATATACGGGATGTCTGTTCACGTTGTCCATCTCCCCATTTTCCCTTATTTTTATCGGCCTACAACTATATTGGCAATATAAATCCTATGAGAACACATTTTTTTGCAATTATTCTTTTAATTCCCCTTCTAACCCTAGGGCAGTCGAAAACAAAAAAGACAGCCGCGGCAGCCGGCGCTACGGACCCGGACAAGAAAATGATTTTGGCCGACCTGGACAAACGATTACCCGATCTGGCCGGTATCTCGAAACAGATTTGGAATTTTGCCGAACTGGGCTACCAGGAAGAGAAAAGTTCGGCTCTGCTGGAAGAGCAACTCCGGCAGGAAGGCTTCGACGTAAAAACGGGTGTGGCGGGTATCCCCACTGCCTTCGTGGCTACCTTTGGTTCGGGCAAACCCGTTATCGGTATTCTGGGCGAGTACGACGCCCTGCCCGGCCTGGCTACCGAAGCCAAACCGGAGTTTACACCCATTGCCGGGCAAAAAGGCGGGCATGGTTGCGGGCATAACCTATTCGGAACGGCGTCCATGGCAGCCGCAATAGAAATAAAAAACTGGCTCAAATCATCGGGGCATTCCGGTACGATAAAGATGTACGGCTGCCCGGCCGAAGAAGGCGGTTCGGCCAAGGTGTACATGGTACGCGAGGGGCTGTTCAACGATGTAGACGTGGCCCTGCACTGGCACCCCGGTGCACAGAATGCCGCCGATGCGGGTACGTCGCTGGCCAATAAAAACGCCAAGTTTCGCTTTAAAGGCATTGCCGCCCACGCGGCTGCGTCGCCCGAGCGGGGCCGGTCGGCACTGGATGGCGTGGAAGCAATGGACTTTATGGTGAACATGATGCGCGAGCATATCCCCTCCGATACCCGTATTCACTACGTGATTACCAAAGGGGGCGAAGCACCGAACGTGGTACCCGCCAATGCCGAAGTGTATTATTACGTGCGTAACAAAAACCGGGATATCGTTAAGAGCGTCTGGAAACGGATTGAAGATGCGGCCCAGGGAGCCGCTCAGGGCACCGGTACGCAGGTAGCCTGGGAGGTGCTGGGGGGCGTGTATGACCTGTTGCCCAATGTTACGCTGGCCGAAGTGATGCACCAGAATCTCAAAACCGTGGGGGGTGTCAACTACACGCCCGAGGAAACGGCGTTTGCCCAGAAAATCAGCGAAACCTTCGGCGACCAGAAAGTGCCTATTACCAATGCGGCCGAGGTAAAAGACTTCCGCGATGCGTCGGAAGGGGCCATTAGTGGCGGCTCTACCGATGTGGGCGACGTAAGCTGGGCGGTGCCAACGGTCGGGTTATCTACAGCTACGTGGGTACCCGGTTCGAGTGCCCACAGCTGGCAGTCGACGGCGGCCAGTGGTATGAGCATCGGGCAGAAAGGGATGCTGGTAGCGGCCAAAACCCTGGCCCTGACGGCGCTGGATTTATACAGAAACCCCGCCCTTATCGAGAAAGCCACTGCGGAATGGAAGCAGAAACGCGGGGGCGACTTCAAATACGAAGCCCTCCTCGGCGACCGTAAACCCGCGCTGGACTACAGAAAGTAATGAGTGAAAGAGCGAATGAGTGAATAGCCGTCAAATCGAGTCAAGAAACTCATCATACAGGATTACGCTTCGAAAACCTTCCTGCGTAATCCTGTATATAATGGCTTATCGCGGGTGACCAGAGGGAAGGACGTTGCCTTGCTAAGTGCTACGTATGCAACGTCCTTACTGTCTATCGTCTGACAAATTTTTGCCGCATACTGCCAATCTTCATCATTTATTACAAATGATGGAACAACCGTAATCAGGCTGAAAATATCAAAAACAAAGCGCTGCAAATTGGGCTTCGACAACTTAGCCTTCGTCTGAATAACAGCCTCGTACTTGCTTATTTCATCAAAAACAAAATCAACAGAATAGCATCGCGTATCAGCCAATACCTCGCGATGATATGCTTTGCCGCTAATCAGTATACTCATTAGTACGTTGGCATCCAGCACATAATCAATACTGTCGACTTCCATCGGCGGCTAGTTTATTACGTTGGCGATACTCACTCCAGGCGGCCTCGCGGGCTTTTTGCCAGTCGGGGTCGTTCGTGAGGTCGATGGCCTTCAGGTCTTCGGCCATCTGCCGGGCCAGTTTGCGGAGTTCCAGCCGTTCGATAGCCTTTTTGAACTCCCGCTCAACCTCTTCGCGGCCCAGGTCCGCCAATAACTCTTCGTCGATGTCGATGGTGATGCTCATTGTCTCGATACCTTGTTTAGTCAAATATACCATCTTTCCGGGTAAACGTGCTGCATCGGTTCGGCATGGTGTCAGACTAAACCGACAAACCCGCTACCTTTGCAGCAGAAATTCCATTGATTGGGTAGTTGAATGATTAAGTGACTGAATAGGCAGCAAGACACCATTTTTTCATTCACTCATTCACCCATTCAATTCCATTGCGGTACTAATTCACTCATTACAATGCTACGTACGCATACCTGCGGAGAACTCCGCCTGACTAATGCCAATACCACCGCTACCCTGACTGGCTGGGTGCAAACCATTCGCGACAAGGGGGGAGTCCTCTGGATTGACCTCCGCGACCGCTATGGGATTACCCAGCTCCTGCTCGAAGACGGGCAGACACCGCCCGAACTGTTTGCCATTGCCCGCTCGCTGGGCCGCGAATTTGTGCTGAAAGCGACGGGTACGGTTATCGAACGAAAATCCAAAAATCCCAATATCCCCACCGGCGATATTGAACTGAAAGTCAGTGCGCTGGACGTACTGAACCCAGCCAAACTGCCGCCCTTCCTCATTGAAGACGAAACCGACGGGGGTGATGACCTCCGCATGAAATACCGGTATCTTGACCTCCGCCGGAATCCCGTTCGACGGAGTCTGGAACTGCGCCACCGGATGGCCCAGCAAACGCGGGTGTACATGGATGGGCAGGATTTTATTGAGGTCGAAACACCAGTCCTTATCAAATCGACACCCGAAGGGGCGCGGGATTTTGTGGTACCCAGCCGCATGAATCCGGGTGAATTTTACGCCCTGCCCCAATCGCCCCAGACGTTTAAGCAACTGCTGATGGTGTCGGGGTTTGACCGCTATTACCAGATTGTGAAGTGCTTCCGCGATGAAGACCTCCGCGCCGACCGCCAGCCGGAGTTCACCCAAATTGACTGCGAGATGTCGTTTGTGGAGCAGGAAGACATCCTGAATATGTTTGAGGGGCTGATTCGCCACCTGTTCAAAGCCGTAAAAGGCATCGACATGGCCGAAGTCCCCCGTATGACTTACGCCGATGCTATGCGGCTCTACGGCTCGGACAAGCCCGACACCCGATTCGACATGCAGTTTGTGGAGTTGAAGGGCACTTTCGATACGGTGGATATGACCTCGGGCAAGGGATTCGGGGTGTTCGATTCGGCCGAAATGGTCATCGGTATCAACGCCCCCGGTTGCGCGCACTACACCCGCAAGCAGATGGATGAACTGACGGACTGGATCAGACGCCCGCAAATTGGCGGCAAGGGGTTGATTTATGCCCGCGTCAATGAAGATGGCAGTATAAAATCATCCGTCGACAAGTTTTATTCGGAAGAAGACCTAAAAGGGTGGGCGGCTCATTTCAGGCAGGCCGGTGTTCCGGTCAAACCCGGCGACCTGCTGCTGATTATGTCGGGTGATGCGGCCAAAGTCCGTAAGCAACTGAGTGAACTGCGGCTGGAAATGGGTAGTCGGCTGGGTCTGCGCGACCCGAATGTATTCAGCACGCTGTGGGTTCTCGACTTCCCGTTGCTGGAATATGGCGAGGAGGATCAACGCTGGTTTGCCATGCACCACCCGTTTACCTCCCCCAAACCGGAAGACCTTCCCCTGCTCGATACCGACCTGGGCAGCGTGCGAGCCAATGCTTACGACTTAGTCATCAATGGCACAGAAGTTGGCGGTGGCTCCATCCGGATTTTCAACCGCGATTTGCAGGCGCGTATGTTCAGCATTCTGGGCTTTTCGGATGAAGAAGCCAAAGCGCAGTTCGGCTTCCTGATGGACGCGTTCGAGTTTGGCGCACCACCGCACGGCGGTATTGCGTTCGGTTTCGACCGGCTATGCTCACTCTTCGGCGGGGCCGACAGCATCCGGGATTTCATTGCTTTCCCCAAGAACAACTCCGGCCGCGATGTAATGATCGATTCACCCTCCGTCATTTCTGATAAGCAACTGGATGAATTAAAAATCAAAACGGTAGAAAAATAAATTCCTGATCATCGGTTTGTCAGATAGAGCGGGCTGCTTGTAGGCACAAGCAGCCCGCTCTGTTTTCCGGGGATTAAATATCCATTAATGACCATGTATCGATTAATCGATTTATCTAAGTCGGGCATGCAATTTGTAGTACGTGCTTATCATATAACACCTAACGTTCAACGGGTATGAAGTTCATTCTGCTACGGATTACAGCACTTTCACTATTGCTGCTAGTCTCACTGTCATCAGTAGCACAGCTTACCATTACCAGTCCGGTATCCCGGATGGTTTTTCAGCGCAGTCTGACCAATGAAGCCTCAGTGATCATAACGGGCACGGCTCCCGCATCGGCCACCGGGGTTGAAGCCCGCTTTGTTCCGTTGGTTGTGGGCCAGGGCAGTACAACTGCCTGGACTCCGTTGCCTTTTCTGGCGGGGTCTTCCGCTTTTTCGGGTACCGTAACCGTATCGGCTGGCTGGTATCGGCTGGATGTGCGGGCGCAGGCAAACAACATGGTACTGGCTCAAACGCAGGTCGGGCGGGTGGGCGTTGGCGAAGTTTTCGTGATAGCGGGTCAGTCGAACGTATACGGCAATCTTCAGCGGGTTGAATCAGCTACTGAAGACCGGGTATCGTGCATCGATTTTCAGCAGGACAGCCTGAGCGATCAGCTATTACCCCTTCAGTTTAGTTCTATTACCAGAGGAAGCTCCATTGGCCCTAATCAGCCCTCCCATCTGTGGAGCACGCTGGGCGACAAGCTGGTGAAGCGGTTGAACGTACCCGTTTTGTTTCTGGGGGCTGCCCTGGGCGGCACCAGCAGTACGGAGTGGGCACAGGGAGCTGCCGGAAATCTGGGCACTACCACCCAGTTAGCCGTTTATCGCCGACTGGGCGAAGTGTTGTTACATTACGTTTCCCGCACCGGCGCGCGGGCCGTACTCTGGCATCAGGGCGAAACCGATGCCTACAACGGCGTTAATGGCCAAACCTATTATAACAACCTCCTTTCCATTATTCAGAAGAGTCGCCAGCAGGTGGGCACCAGTCCCATCGCCTGGATGGTTTCGCGGGTGAGTTATAACTATGGATCCGTTAGTCCGGGTATTATTGCCGCCCAGAACCGGATCATTGCCGATGTATCAAACACCTTTCCGGGGCCAGCCTCCGACAGCATTGTGGGTCCGGAAAACAGGCCGGATAACATACATATGACAGGACCGGGCCTAATTCGGTTTACAAACAGTTGGGATCAGGCACTTGGCAGTACTTTTTTCCAACAGGCCGTTCCTTTTTTACCGACCAACCCGGCATCCATCATCAGCAGTGGCTACACCTTACCACTCACGCACCGGCAGGGTGATGTGATTGCCGTAGCCTCCCTACGAAGCAACCCCTACGAATTGGGCAATCAATACGTTGCTCAACTGGTCCGGGTCAGTGATGGGGTAAGCGTATACGAGTCGGCCCCCAGTTCGGATAATCCCATTCTGGTGACGATACCGGCCAATCTGCCGGATGGACAGTATCAGTTCAGAACCCGCTCTACCCAGCCGGTTATAGTGGGGGCATTGAGTGAGCCGTTCACCATTGCCCATTCGGCCCCTGCCAGTCCGCTATTACCCGTTTTGCATAAGCCCATTCAGGGGGGAACGCCCGATCCAGCCCTAAGACGATTCACCTATCGGTACGAACCCGGTTCGCACGGTTTCCATTCCCTCATCGAATCGTCGGTACCGGTAGAAGTACGCCTGCAGCGCATTGATGGTGGTAGTTTTAACGACGCTGGGTGGACTGTAGCTCCCCCCTCCTCCCAAGCTCCGGACTACGATCAGTTTGCCGGGTTTAACTACGTTCGGGCCTACCTCCCTCAGTCATTTGGCGTTGGCGGGGTAGAACCGGCGGGCACCTATCGGTACTCGGTACGGGCTCAGGGCAATAGCGGGCCGGGTTTATGGTACGATATCGCTTTTCTTGGGGGGCGCGTTATCCTTTACCAGATGGAAATTACTCCCCCCGTTCCTCCCGTGGTTTCTATCGATAACCTGCCGGGCACCTGCCTGAGTGGAACCATAAGTGTATCGGTATCGGTGTCGGAAGGGAGCCTGGACAGCGGCAACCTGTTCAGCGTGAAGTTATCGGATAGCAACGGCTCATTTGGGAACGAGACGACCATTGGCAGCAGCGCGACCAGCCTTATTGTCGCTACCATTCCGACTTCCCTGCCAACAGGAAACCAGTATCGGATTCAGGTGGTGGCCAGCAGTCCTGCCGTAGCCAGTGCGCCCAGTACGCCACTCAGCCTTTGCGCGGGTATGGCCGATCTCTCCACGGCCCTGAGCCTGGATACCCGAACCCCCGCTACCAATCAACCCGTTACGCTCACGCTGGTCATTGCCAATGACGGCCCTGAGGCAGCCAGTAACGTAGTGGCCCAAAGCCTGCTTCCTGCAGGCATGGAGTTCCTGGACGCGCCTTCTTCAACCGTCAGTGGTTCGGCCAGTGCTGTCACCATCAATGCCGGTACGATAGAAGCTGGCAACCAACTGGCATTTGCCTACCGGCTCAGGGCAACCCAGCCGGGAAGCTACGCCCTTGCCACCCAGGTTACAGCCAGTAGCAAGACTGACCCCGACAGCCAGCCCAACTCCGGCACGGGCGATGGGCAGGACGATGCCACGACGGTCGATTTTCGAACCCCCAATGCCAACGGGCAATTTTATGCCTCGCCCAACCCCAATCAGACTCCCCTGCCGCCCGTGGCGTCCAGCCAGCCACCCACCGACCCCGCACAGGCAGATTTGAGCTTATCGCTTGGCTCGAGCAATCTGGTTGTAGCTACCAATCAGCCAATTACCGTTACGTTGTCCGTATACAACCGGGGGGGCGCTACGGCTACTAATGTGAGTCTGCAAACATTGCTACCCACAGGCTGGCAACTAGCCAGTACCAATGGTTTGACGGTGAACGGTCAGACCATTACGGGTAGTATTGGCCCGATTGCAGCCGGTGATTCGGGCACCCTGACGTTAGCGGTGCAGGTATCTGGCGCGGGTACATTGAAAGCTCAGATTACCACATCCTCCCCCTCCGACCCGGATTCGACACCGGGCAATGGGTATACGAATGGGGAGGATGATACCGCTACCATACAGGTACGAACACGGTACAGCTCCCCTAACTAAAACAGAGTGGCCCGCACCGCGTTGATGGAGAATAATCTCCATCAACGCGGTGCGGGCCACTTTTGTACGTGCATCTATCGGCTACTGTTTCAGGATTTCTTCCAGAAATGCCCGGAAGGGCGTAGCAAATTCGGGGCGTTTGAGCGCGAATTCGACGGTCGTTTTCAGGAAATCCAACTTATTGCCGATGTCGTGGCGTTTACCTTCAATGCGGTGGGCGTACAGGTTTTCCCGCTTTAGTAACATCAGCATGGCATCCGTCAACTGGATTTCATTGTTCTTGCCCGCGGGGGTCTGCTCCAGCATATTAAAGATTTCGGGGGTGAGAATGTACCGCCCCGCAATAGCCAGATTTGAGGGGGCATCCTTCACAGCTGGCTTCTCAACCAGGGTGGTCAGCTCCAGAATGCGGTCACTCAATACTTTTCCCCCTACTATACCGTACCGGTTCACCTTGTCGTGTGGTACTTCTTCAACGGCAATGACCGAGCATCCGTACTGCGCGTAGGTGTCAATCAGTTGCTGCGTTACGGGAATCACGGCATCCATGATGGTATCACCCAGGAGTACGGCAAACGGCTCATTACCCACGTGATGACGGGCGTACCGGATGGCATCGCCAAGCCCGTTCAGTTCGCGCTGACGAACATAGTGCAGGTTGGCCATGTCCGACAGTCGGCGCATCTCATCCAGCAGGAGTTGATCTTCCTTTTCTTCGAGCCGGGTTTCCAGTTCGTAGTTCCGGTCGAAGTGGTCTTCGATGGCGCGTTTGCCTTTACCGGTAATAATCAGAATATCTTCGATACCCGAATCGACGGCTTCCTGCACCACATACTGAATGGTGGGGCGGTCGATAATCGGCAACATTTCTTTGGGCTGCGCCTTGGTGGCAGGCAGAAACCGGGTTCCAAACCCGGCAGCGGGGATAACGGCTTTCTTTATCATTTTTGACTGTAGAGACGCAATACCTTGCGTCTTATATGCGTCAGCTAAACCATCCGGTCATAAGACGCAAGGTATTGCGTCTCTACGGTCAAACTACGTACGGCTTGATGACGCGGGCGTTTATTTTTTTGAGTTCTACGAATAATCGGTTCAGCATGGCATCATCGCGGTACAGGCCGATAATGGACCCACCCGACCCGGTAAAGGAGGCTGATGCCCCGCAGGACCGGGCCGTTTCAATAAGTTGACGGTTCCGGTCGCTGATGTTGTATATCTGGGCACGGAGGTCGAAATTACGATTGACCAGTTCGTGCAGAGCATTGGTGTCCTGCCGGAGCATGGCTTCGCGGCCCTGCCGGGCTACATCGGCAATGGCACTCATCGTTTCGAGCACGAGCGGTTCGCCTTTGAGCCACCGCGCCCGCACATCATTATGCACCTGCCCCGATTGTTTGCCGAGGTCGGTGTTGTAGGCAATATAAAGTTTAGGCAGCAGATGCGGGTCAATGGGTTCGTACTGACCAAACCCCTGACGCTCCATGGTGGCCCGGTCGAAATCCATGTATACGCAGCCTTCGTAGCATTGAATAACGCGATCCTGCAAACCGGCCGCAATGCCCAACTCCTCCGTTTCGGTGGCTAATACCAGATTCGGCAGTACAGGCAGGGGAATGTCTACCGAATAGAACTGCATCAACGCCCGGAAGGTAGCCACAATCAGGGCACTCGAACCCGATAAGCCTACCTGCCGGGGAATGGATGTGCTGTATCGAATGGAGAAATTCTGATTGGGAAGCCGTATGTGTTCCTTTTCGCAGTATTCAGCAAATTTCTTGATGGCGGCCTTCAGCAGCGGAACGCCCCCGTGATAGCCCAGCGTGCTCACGGCATCGCGCAGGTGGTGCAAACTCCTGAATGTATTGGTATCCTGTGCCTGGGCTTCAATGTTCAGCTCCGGTGAAGGATACAGGGTAACGGATGCGCCAAAATTACGAACGGTGATGGCAATCGTTTTACCAAAAAAGCCATCGGATGGGTTGCCGAGCATACCGGCTCGGGCATAAGCGCGGGTTTCAATAAGCAAAGTAAAAAGGGGGAATTTTCATCCACCGGCTTAATGGAGTAATCAATCAGGTGACAAGTTTACAAAAGAATTGGACGTAAAATGATGAATCCCGAAAACCTGTTCCAATAAAAAAGCAACGGCTGCTTTTCCGTTGCTTTTTTATTGGCTGTTCCCTACCGGCTGTTGAGCAGCCTTACTCGTCCATATCCTTCTTTTCAACTGATTCTTTGTCGGTCCCGCTATAGCCTACACTGTGGGGGTCATATCCTTTGTTCGGATCGTCGCCTTCTTCCAGATAGGTAGCATCAGCCCGGTGCAGCAATGCATCGTCGGACGGGTTTTCGGCGATTTCTCCCAGTTTCTTGGCGGCTTCGTCGCTCATCATCCGTCCTTTCGGTTTGTCGGAGATAGCATCTGCGTCTACATCCCACTCCTGCGAAGTGCCCGTACTTTCGTTGGTGGGTGTTTCGAACCGGCCTTTTTCCTGGTTCGCTTCGCGGGTATCGTGCGTGATATTCCTGTTTTCGGAATCCATGTCCATACCAGTGGTTGTCATTTCATTGGTACCAACGCCCCCCGATTCGCGGCCATAGTCGGAGTTGCCGTGTTGGTTCGGGTCTTTGGAATAAAAATCAGAATCTGTTTTATCCGGGTCGAACGGTGATTTTGTAGCCATAGCGTTTAGTGTCTTTTTGGGTATAACCCGGAATGACAGACAGATGTTTAGCGAGGAAGGGAAGGCATTGTTTTCCCACTCTTACCGATTACTGCTTAACTCCTTAATTGTTACGATTAACTCATCGTTTGTTTGCTGAAGTAAGGCTACCCGCTCGTTAAGCTGGAAAAGCAGAAACTCTACGTTACGCAGTCGCTCTTCGGTGGTGATGGCTGCGGAGGGTGAGTTGAGCACTTTAAACATCAGCCCCTCGCCCCGCAACAGCCAGTCGCCGTTGACCTGCGGATAGGCTACCAGAATTTTCTCGAGTGTGTCGTAGCGGGGTTTCAGCCGACCGTGCAGGATGTGGTACACTTTTTCCCCCCGATGCTCACCCAGCTGGCGGGCAAATTCGAGAACGCTGACATCGAGCGCGTCAATGAGTTGCTGAAGACGGAGATGAATCATGGCTTTCGGTGGATAGGGTATGTTAGGAGCGGTTAGTGATGAGTGGCTGACGCGTAACTTGTACGTCAGCCACTCATCGCTAACCGCTCCTACACACTAATTACTAAAAATACACATTACCCTGTAAAATAAATGGTTGATCAGGCTAGAAACGCTTTGAAAATTACACAAAACAGTGTATTTTTAAAGCAGTAAACACAGCCCTTAAAAAGGCAAAAGGGACCGCAAAACGGGTCCCCTGCTTAAACAGTAAACAACAAATACTAATGAACACACAAAACAAAAGCCAAATCGAGACAATTCAAAGCGGTGACGAGCAGAAACCGCATCAAAACGCAAATGAGTTGACCGGCGAGGTAGTCGGTAACGCGGCCGTACGCCGGTACAAATACCTGGAAGGGCACCCCCGGCAGTATCGGTTCGATGCCAAAGAAGGCGTGTTCAACATCAACGGCACCGAGAAAGTAGGCGGTCCGTCGAACGGCCGCATGCTTACCTTTCAACCCATCGCCTGGCGCATTTTCACGGATAACATCCTGAATATGGGTACCAAAAACTGGGCGGAGATCTTCTTCATCGACGACAAGAACTGCGTGTCGGCGATTCTCTTTCACGGGTATTCAGTGGATAATATATTCCGGCTTATCGAACCGCTTTACTACGACGACCTGACGCTGGCCGATGTGGTAATTACGGCGGTGGCCGAAAAGAAAGAAAATACCAAGGTGCAGCCTAAAGGTGTGTACTACATCGCTACGTTCTCCTACAAGATTGCCGATAAGGCGAAAACCGACGAACTAAAGCAGTTTGCCGAATCATCCAAGATATTCCGGCAGGAAACCCTCACGGACATTGCCAACATCAAAACGGCAATGAATTACTACAACCCATTCCTCAACCCGGTCGACGAGCCGGAACTGCTGATAGCGGGTTGATCCGTTCTGTACGGTTTTGGTGCAGGCGCAATGCCGTAAAAGCGTTGCGCCTGCTTTCATTCATTCAACGTTATTCTATGCTTCATTCCCGGCTCTCTTTGCCCAAGTCACCCTCTGTTATCAACCCCGGCGATGCGTACCGGGCCTTATTACGCGTATCAAATTCTGACCTTACCCGGCTGAAAGAAGAACACCTTGGGTACTGGTCGACGCCCTCGGCCCGGTTCATTCCCGAAAAGACGAAAGTATTTGGCCGGGCTTTCCATCAGCACCTGCTCGAACCCGAAACAGTGGGCACCGTTATGGCGCAGTTTCTGCCCGATATGGTTGACCCAACCCTGCCTGTTGACGCCGACGCGCTGGATCCGGATCAGCAAAAGAAGCTGGAGACATTGATGCAGGTAATTCGGCAGGACGGTTTCTGTCGGCGGTATTTGCGGCAGTCGGAGCGGGAACGCATTGTGTTGTCCACTGAACCCACCACCGGCGTAGCCTGCAAAGCCCGGCTGGACATGGTGTACACCAGCCCCAAACGCCGGAATGCGCTGGTCATTGACCTTAAAACAACTTCTGCCCGCACCCAGGCCCAGTTTCTGGAATCGTGCTACACCTATGATTACGACCGGCAGGCAGCATTCTACCTCGACAGCCTGCGCAACGCCGATACGGGCGAGTGGGCCGACACGCGGCAGTTTCGGTTCGTCTTTATCGGCATCATGAAGCAGAAGCCCCACCGGCTTTTTGCGGTAGATGCCACCTCTATTCCGGGATTTATGGATTATGGCCGCAAGAAGTACCGTTTCTGGCTCCGCAAATGGCAGGAAGAACGGGAGCAGCCGCAGCTTATTTCGTCGGCCTGGCCGATGAGTGCCTGAAAACGGTACGGTATTCGGTTTATAGTTTGCAATAGCTGACGCAGGAGAAGCGAACATCTCGATAAACCGTAGACCGAATACCGAAAACTATAAACCACAACTATGAACGCTTCCATAATTACCCTCACCCCCACCCCGCTCCACTTCGACTGGGGTACCGATGGGCTGGTGCTGTGGATTGAAGAACTGGACGGGGCCAATTCCCTCGCCGACCAGATGCCCGATGTGATGGACCGGATTGCCTTCGCCATTGAACTGCAAACGGGCTGGGACCACCGCACCGATGGCGATACCCTGCACCCCCTCTACGGCTACCGGCTCCTGCTCCGCGATGCGTCGGGCCGCTGGAACGCCGTCAGAACGGACGAGACCGGCCACTTCCGGGATTTGGTCCCCCTCGAGGAAATGGATTACGAGCGGGCTTATGACCAGGTCATGTGGCTGGATTAGACCATCGTCTTCAGCAAATAATACTCAAAAACAAATCCGCCGTATCTGGAAAACACGGCGGATTTGTTTTTAATGCTTACGCAACGCTGACAGCCAAAAACGCATCTTTCAAAAAACGAACGCTAAAAAGCTATACGATTATGAAGATGTTACTGACTGCCCTCCTGCTCGCACTCACCGTACTAACGCCCTCGCTGGCTCAAAAAACGGTCGATGCCAGGGATATTCTGGCCAAAATCAACCGGAAAGAGGCCATTTCGTACCAGAACACAACCATCACCGGCGACCTCGACCTGACTGGTTTGGCCAACCGGAAAGAAGTACGGGGCGACCAGGATAGTTATCTGAGCACGGTTGAGGTACCACTCACCTTCAAAAACTGCACGTTCAAAGGAAAATTTCTGGCGTATCGCAGCGAGGACAATGACCGGAAACTTATGAGTTGGAACAACACCGTGTATAATACCAACTTTACCGAACCGGTTAGTATCGAAGATTGTCAGTTTGCCGAAGATGCGGCTTTCAAGTATTCGGTCTTTAGTCAGCGGGCCAGCTTTTCCGGGAATACCTTCCGCGACGGTGCGCTGTTCAAGTACGCCAAATTCGATGAACCGGCCGACTTTAGTGGCTCGGTCTTCCGGGGCTACGCGGATTTTAAATACGCGAAGTTTAATGAGTCTTCTTTTTTTCGGAATGTCGCCTTCGAACAGCCCGCCGATTTCAAGTACACGAAGTTTGACGAACGGGTCGATTTTAGTCAGGCCCGGTTCAACAGCAACGCCGATTTTAAATACACCCACCTTCCACGCGGTACCAACTTCAGCAACACCCGTTTTGAGGGGTCTACCGATTTCAAGTACACCACCCTGGACGGCCGCAAGTTCTCACCCGACCGGCAGTAGAACGCGGGTAGACTGGTAATGCCTTATAGCAGGTTGGCCCTTTTACACTGACTGGTGCTGGTAGTAGAAGGGCCATCGCTTGACCGGTAGCTGGCACTCCTGTCCCAAATTCTTCTTTCACCAAAATACCCTGCTCTATCAGTTGTTGACTATCCCCTAAGGCTGTACCCTGCGAACAGCTGGCGGTTATAGCCATTTTGACGAAGTAAGTTTACCCAAGAATCCTCACAGTAATCGGTTTAGTAATTGCTTTTATCTCTGGTCCGCGCCAGTTGGCAACTGCACTGGTACTATAGACTGCTACCTTACAGGCGGTGACATAGGGAGGCTGGCGGGTTCAACCGTTTTTCTCTATTCCAGCGGGATGCGGGTCGTTTTTTTGATAGATACACATACCAATTCAACACAAATCCTGCGGTGAATAGGTATGGCATTCTCCGAAGAGCCCCGTTTGCCCGGCTAATTTGCGGTCTCATACCCTCATTTTCCAACTTCATGACGCTAATTTTGTTAGTCAAAAGATGACCATCAATATTATTCTGTTTTGAAACGAACCACCAAGATTATCATCGCCGTTGTTGCCCTGCTGGTTATTGCCCGCCTGTTACTCCCGTATATCGTCCTGCGCTACGTGAACAAATCACTGGCCGATATGGACGGCTACACGGGTCATGTGGACGATATCGACATTCAGCTTATTCGGGGTGCTTACCAGCTTGATGACCTGCGCATCCGGAAAGTGAACGGCAAAATAAAAGAGCCGTTTCTGTACATCCCCAAAACCGATTTATCAGTCGAGTGGAAATCACTGTTCAAGGGTAAGCTGGTCAGCGAAGTAGAATGCTACGAACCTGAAATCAACTTTGCCTTCAGTGAAAGCGATGCCGGCAGCCAAACCGGCGAAGAGGTGGACTGGACGGTTTACCTGAAAAAACTATTACCCATCAGCATTAACCGGTTTGCCGTTATCGACGGTAAGGTGAACCTGACCAGTCTGGTTACTCAGCCTCGTGCCGACTTATCGCTACAGCATTTTCAGGGCGAAATCCGAAATATCCGGAACGTTAACGACGAAAGGAAGGCGTTACCCTCACCGGTAACCGCTTCCGGAAATGTACTTGGCTATGGGGGCAACATGAATCTAACGGCCAATACGAATCTGCTGAAAGTAGTGCCGGACTTTGACTATAATCTTGAGTTTACGGACATTCAACTGGTAAAACTGAATGCACTGGCCCGGGAATACGCCAATGTCGACTTTAACAAAGGCACCGTGAGCGTGTACAGCGAGATGGCCATGCTCGATAAAAAGATGAATGGCTACATCAAGCCGCTGACCAAGGACATGCAGATTTTTAAACTGGATGAGAACAAAGGGCGGACGGTAGGGCGTTTTTTCACCGAACTACTGGCCCAGGTTGGTACTGATGTGCTGAAAAACCAAAAACACGATCAGGTAGCTACCCGTATCCCACTGAATGGTACGATTGATGACGTTAAGACGGCCGTTTGGCCAACCATTTTTGGTCTGTTGCGGAACGCTTACGTCGAAGCCTTCCGGGGTGAGTTCGATAATAACATCACCCTGAAAGATGCGTTTAAAAGCGTAAAAGAAGATTTTAAGGAAAAACGCGCCGAACGGAAAGCCGAGCGTAAAGAAAAACGGGCTGAACGCAAAGCCGAGCGGCAGAAAAAACGCGAGCAGCGTAAAAAAGAAAACAACTAAAGGTTTCTTCTCCTGCATGGGGGCAGTTACTCACAACCGCCCCCATGCAGGAGAAGGCCGGTAAAAATTACTGATTCTTTTTGGCATCCTTACGGGGATACCGGTTCCTGACTTTGTGTACGCCCGCATCTTTCTCCATTCGATAGGACGGAATGTTGCTGTTGCCACTCTGCAATTTTTGCTTACGCGTGGTTTGGGGTAGCGGTTTGTTAGCCGAAGCGGCCGCGGGATTACCCGTTTTAGTGCCAGCCGACGTAGCCGAAGCCGGCGTCGATTTTGTGGCACTACCCTTTGGCGTTTGGGGTGTAGTCTGGCCTAGGGTAGTTGTGGCTACCAGCAGCGAGCCGATGAGTAATTTAATCATGACGTTGAGTTAAAAGAATGTTTTGACCAGAATTATACCGGAACAATCATCCGGCGAAATCACCAGTATAACTCCGAAAAACGCTCAAAAGTTATCAGCTTTTCGCGGCTGGAACTGCCAGACAAACAGCACCGGACAAAATTGGGCAACTGTTTTGTTACCGCTACACCAGCGTTACCGCCGGTACGAAAATTTCAGGATATACCCCTTCTTGCCGCTGCCTTCGCTGGCAATAAACAGGTCACCATTGGGGGCGAAACAAATGCCTTCGGGCTGGCGAAACTGCACTGGGTCAAGGGGTTCAGAGTAGATAATTTTGGCCTGTCGATTAGTAATGAGCAGCCGTTTCCCGGCGGAGGTGAGGATGTACCACTCGCCCGTTATGGGATGTACCGCAATGCCCGATGGCTTGTAGGTGTCGGGATCAATACCGGCTGCTTTGAGTTGCTCATCGTTCAGACTCATGTCTTTGTAGACCGTCCGGTTCAGCAGGTCGAACGAATAAACTGTCTTATCACTGGACCCTTTCCCGTTTTTGACGGCAATCAGCAACCGCTTGGTTTTGGGGTTATAGCCCAGCCCCTCTACTTCAGTTTTTGCGGGCAAATCCGTTTTGGTACGGCCAATCTGGGTTGACTCCGGCGAATCCATGCGGGGTTTGAACCGAAACAGATTGCCGTTGCTCTCGAGCACATACACCTCATCCCCTACAAACTCGATGCCCTCATAATCGCCGTAGCCACCAAAGCCGAAATCCTTTGTCACTTTCTTTTTCTGCGTATCATACACGTACACGACAGCCTCTTCATCCTGCACGCAGAGCAGTTGATTTTCCTTAAAGTACGTGAGGCCCGAAATTTCTTCTAGTGACTTCGGCAATGTGTAGTGTTCGTCCGGTTCCCGCAAACGGTAGGGCAGTTTGAAGTCGGCTTCCAGCCTGCCGGCTTTGGGATTATCGCTGGTTTTGGCTGCGGGGCCACAACCCGCCAGCAACAGCAGCATAACCAGTAAAAAACGGTTCATACAATTAGCGTATCAGTTTGCCGTAAAAATAGGCGTTCCTGTCGGCATATGGCCCAATTTAATGAATAGTTACCCGGCTACGTACAGGGTGTGAAGCACCAGTCTCATTTTGATACCAGCAGCAGTATAATCGATAGATTTATTGACCATTCCTTTACTTATTAGTGCGTTCTTTTGATTTTTCGCCCATATTGCAGGTACGAACGAAAACTGCTCCACAACAACCAATACCGTTTAGTTATGCCCAATTTGTCCTTCGCAAAACGTTCTCCTGGGATTCTTTATGGCATTTTAGTCAGTTTATTACTGGGCATAGCTGGTTTTGGCGGGACTCTCGACACAGCCAACTTTCAATGGTATTATATACTGGTACAGTTACTGGTGCTGGGTATCGGCATACTACACCTCTGGATAAGCCCGCGCTTTTTCCCCGCCCTGTTCGCTGCGTTTGGCTGGGGATTGTTAGGCACGATGCTGATTCTACTACTGGGTATGGGCTTTTCGCTGCTCATATACCAGTACACTGGCTATCTGGCCAGCCGGTGGCCCTTCATAAGCAGCCTGTTGCCTTTTCTGATTCCCTTTTTAGTCGTGCAGGCGTACCGCTTTTATCGGCAGATCCCCGCGGCCGATTTTCGGAAATGGTATTACCCCGTGAATGGTGATATGCCTGATCTGGATTTGCTGGATTTGTCGAAGATTTTAGTAATCCAGTTCGAGTTTCTGAAAACCCCCGCCGACCCGAACTTTACGAACTTCAAGGCTAAAGCCCCCGTGGCCATGACCCTGGGCGACCTGTTTCTGGTGTTTATCAACGATTATAATGAGCGAACACCCGCCAGTCCCATCCAGTATACTGACCCGGCAGGCCAGCCATTTGGATGGGTCTTTTCCAAGAAAACGGCCTGGTGGCAACGAGCCATTTATCTGGACCCCGCTCTCGATTTCGACCAGAATCAGTTGACAGACAATTCGACCATTATTGCGCAGCGGGTGTAGTAAACCAAACCAATATAGGGTCGGATTCAGGGGTTATACATCCCCTGAATCCGACCCTATATTGGTTGCCGGTAACAGCTACCAGGTACTCTCATGCGTCGCTCCGCCCACGGTAATTTTTCGGGCGGAAATGTTCAGACTCAGCGTCATGGCACTACTATTTGTGGAACTGAAGCTCTCCGAATACCCAACGCAGTACCCATCCTCAAACTGCACTTCCTTGAACGTTGAATCCTGGTCGATTCGCATGAACTTGATAGTCCCATTACTTTTTTTGTAGGGATCGACCATCCATCCCATTAACGTATCCTGGTCGTTGGCGGTAACCTGCACAAAAATGTTCCCTCCCTGAACATTTGATGCCGGACGGCCTCTCTCGTCGGTAGACTGCCCAAAGGAGTAGTTGCAGCTCAGGACATCGTACTCCTCCCCATCAATTGTAAATGATGCACTAAATGAAGACATGGTTATTTGAGTTTAAAGGTTGACATTGATTATATTACTTTCGCGTTAATTTAATTTGATCAAAGCGGCCTGCACTTCTACCATAGCATCACCATTGAGCGATACCATTGCCCCTTTTAGCTTGAGTGAGGCATTTGCTTGTAGCTCGGCCGTTGCATCGGCGTTTATTTTCACTTCGGGTGCCCCCATTTCTACGCCTGTTCCACCGTTTAGTGTCGCTTTATTTCGGGCTTTCATAGTCAGGTTTTGCCCTGCTTCCAGCGTGATATCGCTCTGGGCTTTCAGGTGAATACTATCGCCTTCCAGCTTAATTTCTCCAGGCGTTTTGAGCGTTATTGTTCCGTTCCCTGCGAATTCCAGCGTCAGCACTGTACTCGTATGATTGACATTGGAAATTTGAATCTGTTCGCTCCCGGAGTCTTCCAGGAAAAGGAGCTGATTTCCCCCTTTCGTCTGAATTATTTTTTTGTTGTTATCGGAATAGGTATAGTCGCTACCGGAGTTTTTTGGGTACAAACTACCAATCACAAACGGGTTTTCGGGGCGGCCACCTTCGTACCCAATCATCACATACGCATCGAGTTCGGGCACAAACAGCAGGCCATCCCCCGCACCGGTATAGGCTGAACTCACCCGCAGCCAGTCCGACTCTTTATCCGGGCCAGCCCACAAAAACGTTACCTTCACCCGACCCAGTTTGTCCGGGTCGTCATTATCAGAAACCTGAGCCAGTTCGGGCTGGGCAACCGGGGGGCGATAGTGCGGATTGGGGGGCGGATAAGCCACCGATTCCGGCACCGCCCGAAACTGATTCTGATAGTTTCCGCTACTATCTACCTCGTGCTGAATGTTGGTGATTCGATACTTCCCGAAACTTTCTTTCGAGTGCTTATCGCGTTTGACCACCATACCCTGCACATCAATGACCCCACCCACCAGCAGGTTCGGCACCTCGCCACTACCACTGAATTTCAGCAGCCCGGTGGCACTGACCGCCTTCTGGGTTTTTACCACTTCGTCCAGTTCACTCTGCCCGTAGAGGGGCCACCCGGCTACCCGCTGACTGGCCTGCCCGAAAACCTCCTCCGACTTCTGGAGGGCGAAACTCCCGAACTGCCCCAGCCCACTAACCGACTGTCCGGACGATTGACTGCTGTACTGGGCAGGCTCCTGGTAATCGTGGGCGGTCAGGGTTTGCTGGGTGGGTTGCAGGCCGATGGATAAGGAAAACAACTGGATGCCATCCACCAGAAAGTCAACCGACTTACCCGAATCAGGTGGTCCCATCCGTAATTCGCGGCCATCATAATAAAACCACTCGCCCTGCTCAGCAGTCAGGCGATTCAGAAACTCAAAATTCGTTTCGTCGTACTGAACCGTATACGGTAAATCAACCGTAGTACGCGGCTTCAGCTTTCGGCGCAGCAGGTTACCGGGATAGGGGTCCAGCACGGCTTCGGCAATCCGCTGCAATGATTGTTGCAGAAACGTTCGGCGTACCCGGCTATCCTCCAGCACAATCGTTGGGCTATAACCTTTCAGAACAAATCCATTCGAGAGGTCAGATGTATTCATCAACGTAATGTCCGTTACAATCCCTTTGAAGGTAAAATCGAACGAGTCTTTATCGGTAGCCGGGCTGAACGACAGCGTAATGGCTTTTCCACAAACATCCTGATGCGCCTGGTGAAAAAAGTGCTCGGAGGCATCTTCCAGCAACGAGAACGGCACTCCCACTTCAAATGTGTGGTGCGTATTCAGGTGCTGATTGATACGCAGATACGTATAATATTTCAGCTCTTTTCCCCCTTCGAGTTCAATCTGAACGTTTATCTGTCGTGCCATAGTCGGGCTTTTTTACCGCCATTGGTTATCATGCTTTGTACTGCCAATTTTTACAATGGCCGGGCTGATGTCAATCTCAATCAGGTAAGAGCCGGGCAGTGCCTGATCGGTGATATCAGCCGGTGCTACCCGTTCGGTGTACTTTACACAGTACGCCTGCTCGAATGACAGTTCTTTAAACGTCGATTGCTCATCGATTCGGAAAAACGTAATCTTTCCGTCAACCCGTTTCCGGGGATCCACAGCCCAGTTGGTCAGGGTATCATCATCGCTGCCCGACAGGCGCAATTGTATCAGGTGCGTCCGAACGCCGGAGCTGGGTTTACCGGTTTCATCGGTAGCCTGATACAGCCCGTACGAGGCCGTCAACACCGGAAAAATTTTCCCGTCAATACTCAGTTCCGCGCTAAAAGAGGCCATCGGTTAGTTTTACGGTTCATCCGGCATACGAGCAATGATACTGGTATTCATGGCCAGTTATTTTCAACGGAAACCTGGCCAATTTTTAGTTTCTGGGCCGAAATGGTAATGGCTGTCGTCATGGGCTGACCCGATTGTGTTCCGTCGAACCGCTCTATATAATCGACGCAGAAGGCATCCTCAAATTTGAGTTCTTTCAGGGTCGCATCTTCATCGGTTCGGTAATACCGGATACTGCCACCGAGGGTTTTGTGCGGGTCGGCCATCCACTCACTGAGGGTATCATCGTCGGCAACGTCAATCTCAAGCCTTATTTTCCCACCCTGCGTAGCGGAGGAGGGGCGTCCCACCGCGTCGATAGTCTGGGAGATTTCCAGGCTTACCTGGCGTATCGGGTAGGTATTACCATCCACAGAAAGTTCGGTCCGAAACGACATGACTAATTGGCTAAAGAGGTATAGAGGCTACAGGCCAGACTTCCGTCCGGATTAGCCACCACGAGCGGTCCATTCCATAACTGGTCGGGGTTCCAGCTTAGGCCGGCCTGCCCACCCTGTATATCGGTAGCGGCATAAACCGGTTTATTGACAATCCGGGCCAGGGCAATCATGAAATTCTCCCCGGCCTCGCCACTGGCTACCTGACAGCCGCGCAGTTCTACGCGTCCGTTGGCGGTAAACAACGGCCGTAGCTGTTGCAGTGATGGCCGGTATTGTTCCAGATTGTGGGCCCACATGGCTCCGCCTTCGTTAACCCCCATCTGCGCATCGCCACCAGCCGCAATCAACTGGCCACCCGACCAGCCATGCCCCCAGATGGCGAGCAGGCGCATCTGCCCCGATGCTACCCGTTGCTGGATATCGGACACCATCTGGCCAATACCATTGCACATACCATACATTTCTATAATTACCGGTACAATACCGTTCGCGTTCCCTGAATTCCGAACCCGTTGCCGGCGGTCGGAACCCAGGTTGCTATCCGTCATATCAAACACATGCACGTATTGAGGCATAATCGTTTTCGGTTAAAGAATAAACCTTGTTGTACTCTTTTGGCGCTCACCGCCTGCCAGTCCATTATTTCGATGGTCAAATGTCACTCTGCTCAAAATTCTCCAGCACCCGCCCTCCCGGTGCGAAATAAATGGTGCGCGTATCGCCCGCCAGGTGTACCACGTGGCCTGTTAGCCAGGAATATACCGGTATCTCCAGCCCCAATGATGTATGCCCGAAGGTTTCGCCACCGGCTGTTCGCAGAAGAATACCGCCGAAAGCCGTCAGAAACTGCCAGCCCGTGGCATCAGAGGCAACATTGCACCCGTTGAAATAAACCCGGGTATAAGCAGGGCAAAGCCGTTCGTAGTAGCGGTTGGCCATGGAATTACTGACCCAGTTTGAATTAATGCTTACCCCTCCAAAATAGATATTCCCCGGACTACCGTGCGTTTCGAATAAGATCCGGTCGAAGGTGCGGCCCGCCCGAACGTAGCTATCCAGCCCACTGATGAACTCCGTATTGAAGTTAGTTATCCCCCATAGCGTCCGGCTGCCACTAACGGTGCGGTTGGACGCTGTTGCCACAATGTTGGAATCGTTGGCATCATAAATGTGCAGAAGTGCCATGTGCGTTAGTTTTCAACTTACTGCTGGGCGTAGTCCGATTTCCACTCTGCTGAATCCGGATCATCCCCTTTTTGTCCGTCCAGTTTAATCAGGAACGACTTGGCCGGGAAGTAAGGCACCATATGAATGTCCAGAAAAATGCGGTCTTTCTGCTTGGGGTCCTGCTCGAATCGCAGAATCTTGAACTTTTCGATCAGCTTACCCGGCCCGGTAATATTGTCCAGAAAGCGTACGATCTGCTTCTGGATATCCATACGGGTATTGACATTGAAATTCTCAAACGCCCGCCGATTCAGGAAGTCAATCAGCACTTTGGTGATGTAGTCGAAAACCCGAACAACCGAGTACGTTTGCAGGCCAATGTTGTCGCCGTTGAATAGGGTCTTGGCCGAAAAAGGCATCACTTTCCCATATTCGGCCACCATTGGAATCAGGCCGAGTTTCTCCAGACTGGCGATTTCACTCTTTTTCAGGGGAAAGGCTACGCCATCCACATCGTTCAACGCTCCGTACTTACGGCCCGCCGTCACCTGCGACATCAGGGTACTATACACCTTACCGGCCAGCGCACTCGATGCGGGTACGTGCAGGTCTTCCTCCTCGCCCACTTCCTGATGTTTCCCCCGCCCAACAAGCCAGTTACAGGCCATCATCACATTGGACAGACAGGCATCACTACCTGTCATATCGGCAGCTTCAAAGAGGTCGAGAACATCGTCGGGGGCATCTAAATGCTGGAAGTCAGTCACCATCATCACCTTGTGCTTATAGGCAATTCTGGCCCACTTATCAACTACCTTCCGCGACCCCAGATAGCCGGGTAGTACCAGGATCGAATAGTTGTCGCGCAGGTCGAGCCGGTCGTAATTACGGGCGAACTCCTCATTGACCGCATCCAGAAAAAGGGTATTATCCAGGTCAGCCAACTGCTCTATTTCGGCATTCATAATGCTGATGTTGCGAACCTTGTCCTGCTCCGTATTAGCAAAGAAGTTAGCCACCGAGCGGTAGGACCGCTCCAGGTCGCGGGTCGCTTCGAACGTACGCCGAAGGTTTTCGTTGAGCAGTGTCTGCGCCGTATCGGCCCTGGATTGAGCCTGCTCCACCATGTCGGGAACCGTATCGGCGCTTTTAATCAGATCGAGTACCAGTTGCAGGCGTTTCTGTAACTGATCCCGTTCTCCCTGTTTGGCTGTCTCGGTCAGAAATATTTTTTTGCGGGCCTTTTTCTCCGGGTTCAGATTAGGCGTTCCTTCCAGAGTTGTTTCTACGATGCCAAAGCCACCGTAACGGGCCAGTTTTGCGCTGCTCGTTTCGAGCGAAGGAGCCTGTGTTACCTGCGTTGCTTCAGGTACTCTTTCGGCGGTTGCTGCGGGTTTATCTTGTGCTTCCATAGTTATTTTGGGTGATTGATGTGTCAATTAACTTTTCGCTTCCTCCAACTCCTGAATCATCGCTTCGATAGACGCTACATAAGCCGCCTTTGCCTCCGGGTTTTCGAGCACCGTTCTCAGGATTTTGTTCGACTTCAACTGCTTGACGTACCGCTGAAAATCTTCGCACGTCATACTAAGCTTCTGTAGATAAGTGCTCTGGGCAATAATACCTTTCCGGTTGAAATCACTCAGGGCTTTAAACTGAAGCGTTTCACCAACTGAGGAGCCTTCCTCTGTTTCCAGCTCTACCTCCTGCGAGGGCCGAAAGTGCTCGAATACATCACCGACCGTTTTCAACCCTTCGACAATGTCGGGGCGCAGGGCCGGGTCAGCCGTTAATTTTTCGATAAGTAAGGTTTTGTTCTGGGGGATGTCAACGATACTTTCATTGACGTCGAGCTTACGCTCCTGCCCACCGATTCCATAGTCAAACATAGGATTACTAAAGGTTAAAGATTGATTACTACTTGATTATCAGATCACCAGACGGGCACTTACGCCCCATTAGGGCTGAACGGGCAGCCCCCTGAACATATCACTCACCTACTGCCGGACGGTTGTAGCCCCGCCGGGCAGCACACTGGCCTGAACAATCGTTGTCCAGACGGGAAAACGCTGCCCAGCATAGGGTACGGAGAAGGTTACACTATCGCTACAGAAAATAGTCCCTCCACCATGCCGCAGGGCCGACGCGCCAACGGCCTGTAAAAACTGTGCTCCCGCCCCGCCTTCTCCCACGTTGCACCCCCAGAATTCAACCTGTGCTCCATACATCAGGTATTCTTCACAGACCGTCTGAATCAGGTTGATATTGGTTCGAGTGAATCCGCCCCCAGGAAAGTGTACGTACCCAGGGGCACCATGGGTCAGAAATATCAGATGGCTGATAGACATATCCCGTCGACCGGTCCGCTCAATAGCACCGGCCACCTCGCTGGCAGCGGAGATAGCGAATGAGCGCGTATCGGGATTGGTACGGGCACAGTAGCTGGCCCAAATGCTGTAATCCGCGCAATATTCGGCGGCATACCCAGCCCGTCGTTCCATGTTATCCTGCCAGTCGTAGAGATATAGTTTCACCGCCATACGCTTCCTGTCTCATTAGCCAATACACAGCCACCACTCATTTAACCACCAATCAGAACTGTGGGGCAACCCACCACAATACTGCCTCCGTGCGCCGTTGTATCACCCATCCGGGCGGCTGGTTTACCACCAATCAGGACGGTAACGGACCCTTTCACAATAATATCCGGCGGTCCAATGCAGGTACACATATCGCCTACCGTAGCGGCCGGTTGCCCGCCAATCAGTACAGTAGGCATACCGGGTCCCATAATTGGCCCACCCACGTGCGGAATGGGCACTACGGCAGGGGTTTGCATGGGGCAAACGTGCATATCCATTAATCGGGCTGCGGGTTGCGACATTATTTCTTTCTATTTTCTGCTCAGTACCAGTCGATAACATACCCAAAGCATCCGCTTATGCCGACAGTTGGAATGCCAACTTGTCCGCCCGTCAGGGCGCAGTATCCTTTCTCCCAAAATGGGCCGACCCCAAAAATCAATACAGCAGCGGCAACACCAGGACCGAAGTTGGCTTCTACGGTCATCACCCGGAAGAAACCAATAAAGTCAGTCGGTTTTATGAGTTTATTGGGCCATTGAATAACCCGCGTCCCCGTTCCGGGCATACTTTCGTGGCTAAAATCCAGTCCGACGGGCATGGGGCTGACACCTATTCCCGCTACGATGTACGGGAAGCGATAGATTACCCCTTTCTGGTCGTCAGGCTCCATCAGAAATTCGCCACCTCCCATTGTTCCTAATAAAACACTGCCGGTAACCGCGTTTGCCGTGGCGAGACTCCATTTCGATTTTTGAATAGGCATTTTCATTGCTGACTTTTCAATAAATTTTCTGGCTAACAGACCCGAACTGGTCATGCAACCACCGGGTTAGAGCTACCCTTACTTAGTTCATATTGCCTATAATTACCTGTTCCCTTTCCTGTACCTACCATTCGCTGTAATGCCGGTTCAGGCGTTTCGTTAATATGTCCGTGAAGCCAATCCTGTAGGCCTCCGGGGGCCACGGAATACTGGTTTTACCCGTCTGCTTATATAAGCCATAATTCATCCAGTCGATGTGAATGTGGGTCATGTGCAGGTCGCTGTCCGTATAGGGGCTTCGGTTTCCGTTACGGTCATACTGAAAGTTCATGTAGATGACACTGTACCAGTGCATTTCCGTACGACATTCCAGGAACGCTTCAATAATCTTCGAGGCCAGTTGCTGTTCACCCGCCCGATTGGCAAACAGAATCAGGTCAAGCGCCAAACCCGCATCATGCCGGTTAAGGGTACCATCTTTTTTCCACTGAAGGCGGGGCAGTGGTGCTCCGTTTACTTCTACGTAGGTTTCGGTCAGCAGGGGCACGTTCTCAAGCAGTACCTGTGCCAGCGTCCGTACGGCCGGGCAGGGTTTGTTTCCTTCAAATGTCTGCAACCCTTTGCAGACCCCCAGACCCGTACAGGCTCCCATACTAATTCCCGTTTATTGATTATTGTCCTTGCTATACCACTACCTGCGGTTCGGCATGTTGCTGTTCATACACCCAGGTCAACTCCTGACCATCATCCGTCAGGTCCACCGTTACAACTGATCCTTTTTGCACCTCGCCCCCTACAATCATCCGCGAAATAGGCCGACGCAGTTGGTTCCGAATCACGCCTTTCAACTGCCTTGCTCCGTACTGGGGTGTAAACCCGGAAAGAGCGAGATGTCGACGGGCTTCGGTCGAGAGCGCCAGCGTTATCCCCTGTTTTGTTAGCTGGTCGATCAGACCACGCAGGTGCAGGTTGAAGATATGCACAGCGTTCTCTTCGGAAATCGGCGCAAAGGGCACGATTTCGGTCAGGCGGGCCAGAAATTCCGGTCGAAAATGGCGGCTCATGGATTCCATCAACTCGGTAGTTGTGGGTACCTTTCCTTCGCCGAACCGCTCGATTACCAATTGGCTGCCAATGTTAGACGTAAACAGCACCACAGCATCCGAAAAATCGCCTTCCTTACCCAACCGGTCGTGTAGTCGGCCCTCGTCCAGAATTTGCAGGAATATATCGAACACGGAGGGATGCGCTTTTTCGATCTCATCGAACAGCACCACCGAATACGGTTTTTCGCGGATTTTATTCACCAGCAACCCGCCTTCTTCGTACCCGACGTAACCGGGCGGGGCACCGTAGAGCAAAGCCGCCGAATGCTCTTCCTTGAACTCCGACATATCGAACCGAATCAGGAACGATTCGTCATTGAACAGGAAATCGGCCAGCGATTTGGCCAGTTCGGTTTTGCCCGTGCCGGTTGGTCCCAGCAAAAAGAACGAACCAATGGGCTGTCCCGCTTTCGTCAGGCCGGAGCGGGCTTCCAGTATGGCATCAGCCACGGCTTTCACGGCATGGTTCTGACCAATGACCCGCTGTTTTAGCACCTCCTCGATGGCCAGCAGTTTATCACGCTCCTGGCTCTGAATTTTCCCTAATGGGATGCCTGTTTTGTGCGAAATCACGGCAGCTACGTCGTGCCGGTCTACGCTCGTTTTGGGCGTAGCGGTCAGCTCATTCAGCCGGTCCAGCGTTTGACGAATATGATCCGTCAGAGTTGAAACCGATTCGAACGGGTCGGTTTCCAGTTCACCGTCAGGGGTAATCTCAGCCGCTATATTTGCCAGTAGAATGGGGCTTATTTTGTGCTCCAGTTCCTGGTGTAGATAGCGCAGTGTCTCCAGTGAAGCGGCTCCGTTGGTACTGTTGAGTTGTTCGGTCAACTGGGCCACCTCGGCGGGCGTTCGTTCGCTAATCATCCGAACGGCGGAGAGGGTACGGTCCAGCAAGTCGATAGCCGCATCGGGCAACCGACGGTTACGGCTGTAGCGTTTGGCCAACGTAACGGCTTCGGCCACTGCATCCACACCGACATTGAGACGATGATGCTCTTCGTAAAAAGGCACCAACCGCTGCACCATCCGAATAGCCGTTGCTACATCCGGCTCTTCAACCCGCAGCACATCGAACCGGCGGCTGAAAGCCTCATCTGTTTCGATGTATTTGCGGTATTCATCCAGCGTAGTGGCCCCGATAACCGTCAGATTCCCTTTGGCCAGTTCGGGTTTGAGCAGGTTAGCAACGCCGGTACCCAGTGGCCCCCGGCTATCCAGAAGCTGATGAATTTCGTCAATGAACAAAATGATTTTGGTATCCTGTTTCAAGGCGGCAAGGATGCTTTTGAGCCGGTCTTCTACTTCTCCTTTATACGAGGCTCCGGCTACCAATGCTCCCAGGTCCAGTTCCAGCAGGCGTGCGTTTTGGAGGTGATCAGGCACCTGTCCGGCCACAATATTTAACGCAAATCCATCAGCCAAGGCCGTTTTGCCCACGCCCGGTTCCCCAACCAGAATAACGTTTGGTTTCGTCCGTCGACCCAGCGTTTCGGTCATCATCCGTACTTCGCGGTCACGGCCCAGGATGGGGTCTAACCGACCTTCAGCGGCCATGGCTGTTTTATCGATGCAATAGCGCAGTAACGCCTGTTCAGACATTCCCCCCGCTGGTGTCGGTCCGGCACTCTTCTGTTTTTGTCCGTTCTGTTTACCATCGGGCGTAACGGCCATTTCTACTTCCGCATCGGCCAGTGCCGCCTGCATCAGTTCCGTCTGTGTCAATGGGAAGCTACGCAGTTGCTCGGCACTGAACCCCACTCCCGGCTTAAGCAGCGCGGCCAGCACGCAAACCGGGTCAGTTTGGGCCTTCCCCAACTGCATAGCCACCAGGTCGGCTAGTTCCATGGCCATTTTCACCTGCTCATCGCCCGGAGGGTTAGGCGATAACCGGCTCGCTTTAGGGCTGGCTTCAACCCGTACTTCGGCCCACTCGCGCAGGTACGGCACATCCTGCCCGGTCATGACTAGCCAGGAAGCCAGCCCTACCTCATTATTGAGGAGGCCCATGAGCAGGTGGGCGGGAGAAAACAGTTCATTCTGATACTCTTTCGAGAGTGTCTGAGCAATCTGTATGGCTCGTTTAACCTCTTCTGTATATGCCATCAGAATAGGGATTTAGACTGAAAAAAGGGTGGAAAGGGCAAATCAGTGGCAACCAGCGGGTTCTTACCCGCTACAACGTATTACAATTATGCGTTTATCAATTAATCGGAGCCTAACCGACGCAGCTTTTCGTTAATGGCGGTCAGGCGTTGTTTGGCATCCGGCCGGGTATTCTTTTCAAGCGTTTCCACCGCGAATTCATAGAGTGGTCGTCGCCAAAGGGGTGGTTTGTTGATAGCATCTGCTTTTTTCTCACACCGATCAATGATATCCATCTCCACATCAGCCCGGGAGACACCCGACGGTGCCGAAGCGGGTGCGGCACTATTATTACCAGCCACTTTCAACTGGTCCTGTAACTCCTTAATGCGATTTTGAGCAGCTACCATTCGGCCTGTACATTCCTGAAACTGCGACAGATATTGAGCGGCCAGTACTCCATTCCCGCCCCCCGATGGAGCCTGAGCCGGGGCAGCCGATGGTGCTGGTGCTGCGGCTGGTTTGGTTGCCACAATCCTGAGCATTTCGTTTTCCTGCCGGACCTGGGTAAGTGCCGCCGTTAGCTTATCGACCTGACTGGCATCAATCCCTTTTCTTTCCAGTAAGTCGCGCAGGTAACTGATGCTGTTACGGTACGTCAGCACGGCATTGTAGGCGCCAATAACACTGTGGGAAAGCTGTTTATTGAGGGGTTGTAGCTGTGCGGTATCGGCCTTTAGCCCATTTACCTGTTGTTGCAGGCCACTTTCCAGATCGGAAAGCTGCGTTTTTAAGCTACCCCTTTCTATGTCTGTTGCTTTCAGGTAAGCCTGATCCGTTGTCTCGAGGGTTTTTAAATTAGCGGAAACCATATCCATCGGCTTCGTCAGCTTTTGGGTTTGTTCGTTCAGGGTTTCAGTGAGCCGGGCATTTTCCTGCTTCAGGACATAGTTCGGGGCACTAAATAACCAGTATACCGCCAGTAGTGGTACACTGAGAGAAAGGCAGTATATCCCCAGAAATTGGCCAAAAGCCTGCTGTCGTTCGGATTTATTGAGTGGTTCCATAGATCAAGTGTATAGTGATTGAATGGTCATTCACGGTGTGTCAGTTAATAGTCACTATCTGTTGTTTGCTGTCAATGAAAATCGATGACTATTGACTGACCATTATGCCTACGAAATACCATGAGTGTTGTAATGACAGTCAATGTTAATTTATTTCAGGACAGCCACTTACATCTACTTATTAAGCGGTTCAGCCCCTTAGAAACCGGTCTATCCCAGCGGGCTCCAGCGCGAACGTGGCTTTTCGGGCGGTGTTTCTTTCACTTCATGTTCAATGATAAATACGTTTTGCCCCTTGCGTTTGCCAATAAAATCCAACTGCGCCAGTTTATAAAACACGTTCGATAGCGTTCGGTAAAAGGTATCCAGTTCGGTCAGCAGTGTGTTCAGTTCGGTATGCTCATAAGGCAGTTGCAGCGTTGCGTTAAGCTGGGCTTCCAGGGCACCCGGTGTCAGGTCCGCCCATTCACTGATGTACCCGATAAACTCTTCCCGCTCCCGTCCACTCAGCATGGTCATGACTACCCGAACCGCCTGAATGGGTCGCAGCAATGCTTCGGCCATCTGAACGGGTGGTTCGTAGGGTATGATCCAGCTAAAACGGGTACTGATGTCGCCCAGGATGAACGCCATTCGCTCGGCCATCAGCAGAGTACTGCTTTGCAGGGCATTTTTAGGGTCCCGCTCTTTACTGCGCTGCAAAATTTTGTAGGCGTTGGTTTCCAGCGATTCGAGATGCTTGCCAAACTGCTGATGCCATTGCTGGAGCCGTGGTAAACTATAGACCGACGTACAGGCAGGCAGGTAATCGGCATCGGGCTGCACTTCGCCATTTCCATACCGGACCCGCCCCACAATCAATTGGTAACTCAGTTCGCCGGGGCGGATTTGAGCAGAGGGCACCACATCGAGCCTGTATTCGGGCCGGGTATGAGGATGCCGGGGGGGAGTTTCGGTTAGGAGCGGTTCGCCGATGGGAATTCGGTTGAACGGGTCAACCGTTAGCACAACATCGAAGGTCTGGGGTTTTCCGGTTTGCAAGCCATACGTTTCGGCCAAAGTGGTGAATGAAGTGGTACAGGTCAGCGAATCTGTCAGATTGTGGTAGTCGATTCGGCCACCGTGTGGGCTAATAGCCCGACAGCTCTTCAGTTTTACTTTTATCTGTTCGTTAAAATCGCACTGAATCTGCACATCGAGGGAGTTTTCGGCGGGCAAAATACCGTATCGGAACCGGGATAGTCCCAGTGCATTACTGTCGCGCAGTTGATCATGCATAAAGTTTTCCCACTCGGTAAAGTGCCGCCGGGCTATTTTCATGCCGTCAATCCAGTTAACGGGTGGGTAAGTAAGTTCAGGTACAGTCATCGATGGAGGGGGTTATTTTTGTTTAGGATAGCGATGGGATGCAGGATGTACATGGTCACGCTGATACATCCTGCATCTTATACATATGTCGTAAAATCCAGCCGTCCGAAAACAGATTCATCAGAAAATATAAATCCATCATCCAAAGCTGACGTATCAAGATCAATTCGATAAGCGGCATCCAGTGGCACCACATAGCCAGCCAGCCATTCAATCAGTTTTAGCCCATTTTGTCCAGGCAAATACTCACTCATCCGTTCGCTGCGGTCGATATGAACCGTAATGCGGAGTAGCGGGCCTTCGTCGTGCAGCCAGCCATCCAAGACCGAGTCATTCCCCAGTTGCCACTGACCCAACCGGGCAAAATCAGCCTGTACCTGTTCCATTCCGCGTGAGTCGAGTCGTAGGCTCACGCGCTCCTCAACCAGTTGTTCGAAGCAGTCTATCATGGCAGCCAGGTCACCCGCTATCCGATACATAACCGGCAGCAGGTACAGAAGTCGTCTTAGCTGGGCGGGTGTCAGGAAATCCGGTAAATTCCAGAACCAGTCCAGCAGGTTATCGGTACCGTACAGAAACGTGCGCTGCTCCTGCTCTATCCGAATACGCTGCCGAAAAAACTCCTGTTCGATAGGCAGAAAAAAAAGCCGGGCAGCCCGTTCACGCTGTTGCTGAACACTCATTTCCCGTAGCGTGGCTTCTTTTGAGGATTCGGTATCGTTGCTGGTTGGCTGATGAAAGACTCCTTCAGGCAATAGGTCGTACAAGCTACCCCGATTGAGGTCAATCTGTAGCCACCGCTGCACCTTGTGTTGCGCTTCCACCCACTGGGCCTGACTGATATCACGGCCAAATGTTCGTTTGAAGGCCCCCAGGGGGTTAATAATCAGCTCGTCGAGCGATATGCCGTCTTCGAGCATATCTGCCAATACCACCTCGGCCCGGAGGTCTTCCGGCAGGTGATCCAGGCGGTTGGCGTAGCTCTCTAACGGTTCCATTCAATACTGATTTTCTATGATGCGGGTGGCAACCCGCCGAACTAGTTGACCCAAACTATCCCGTTTCAACGTAGCCTGTGGCTGCGCGGGTTTGCTCAATGCTATAGGATAAGGACCTGAAAAGGTAACATTCCCACCGACTGCGATTCCAGGTTACGTTCCAGTAGTGTAGCCTGTTGCTGCCAGTCGGCGGGGGTATAGGTGCTCGTGGCCGAAGGCTCCAGACTCACCCGGATGCACCGTTGAAAACCGTTGGCGGGCGCTGGATCAATACGAAAAGCCCGCTCCACCTGCATTGACCGGATATGTTGCCCTAACTCGGTCTGGCACACGGCCCGGACGTCCTCGAGGGTGACGATGCGATTACGCGTCAATAGAGCCTGCTTATACTGGGTAATTTTTTCGGCCTCTTTTGGACGCTCCCGCCCTCCTGTAGTGGCTGTTAGTAGAAAAGCAGCCTCTTTACGAAGCGAACTATCGGCGTAGGGACTGAGCCGACTACCAACCGGCAATCGGTTGGCGGCTTCCCCGTCGCAGGTCCAGTATTCGACAAACACCGTTTCGCCCGGTTTTTGCGGCTTGATAACCAGGTAGGGAATGGAGTCGCGTTTACGGGTTTTCTGGTCAACTTTTGCTTCCAGCCGGGCCAGTGTCTGATTCAACTCCCGAATAATTGACGACAGAAAATCTTCTCCCAGAGCGGCAAAAGCGGCACTTTCGTTGCGCAGTAGGTCCTGCAAATTGATGAGCGTCTGCCGGGAATCCCGGTCGTCGAACCGGCTAACGCCGTACTGAACAGTGTAGGTGCCAGCGGCCAAATCCGTCAGGCTTCCCAGCGGAATAGCCGTTAGCGGACAGTCTTTACTGGTTCGCACCTCCCGCATTGCCAAAAAATACTGCTCTGTTTCGAGGGGTATAATATTGAGGTTTTGCTGCAGCCGATACGTGATCCGATGGAGCCGCCGATTCATGACGGGCACGCCATTCAGCCCCACCACCATCCCCGGCAAAGCCTGGGTACTAACCGTATGCGGCAGTTGCAGTTCGATCCACCATAGCGGCTCCCGAAGCAACCGCAAATCGCGCTCGGCAAACCATTGCCCTACAGCTGGCGGATACGATTGTTGGAGGGATGGGATGGATTTGAATAGAGGAGCCGCATCTATCGTTACGAATTGGCGCTCCAATGCCGACAAGGCTTGTTTTTCAACCTTGTGCATAACATCAAATTCGCTCACGAATGAAGTGGCCGGATATACCGACATATCCTGACCCGGCAAACCCGTTCGAACGGTTAATGCCTGCCCCCCCAACCGCCATGAACTGCCGGCGGGTATAGATTGGCAGGCCTCCGGCCGGGTATCGGCAGGCCAGTCGAAGAAGAAGGATAGCCCTTCCAGTGATTCAACCCGTTCGTCCAATTCCAGGCCAAGCCAGAGGGATTGGTAGGGCAGTACGACGGGCGCACCCTGTTGCTGAGCTATGGGCATTTTCTGCGTTCCCTCATCCATCTGAAACAGCGTTTCAGTGGTAGCCATATACCGAATGGCTCCGTTAACAACCGGAGAAGAGACGATGGGCGAAAAATACATCTCGGCTGCACTGGCCGAATCGGCACGGCTGGTTCCGGCCCGTTTATAACACAGCTGGGCCGTGACAGGGACCACAGCCTGGGGTTCAACCGAGCGTAGCTGCGCTATACCAAATGCGGGCCGGGGCACATCCGGTTCCGGATGCATAATTTGGGCTAATCGGTCCAGCAATCGGGTTTGGGTACTACCCATCTCAATGGACACCCGCTCAAATTCTACGGAACAGGCTTCAATCAGTAAGGCCACTAACGGGTCGAAACTGTCGAGATCGGTCTCTGTATACCCCCACAGATCGGCAGCCCGGCGCAACATCCGGTTTTTTACCCGTTCGCGGGTGAACCCCTCCGAAACAAGATCAGTAGCCATAGGTGGTTTGTTGTTTGCGGTTTATTGTTTGTGCCAGATCGCCTGACTGGTTGCCCGAACTGGCCTTACTACCCGGCACCATAGTAGTTTAAAGCGAAGGGGAGTCTCTTCCCACCACCCTAACCTATTGGCTATAAAAATGAAACTTACTCTGTTGAAAGTGGAGCCAGAAACAGACTGCGCTGAAACGAAAACGGCTCGTTCGTTCGCGTTAGAACTCCGTCGATCCAGACACTAAGCCGCCGTTTGACCCGACGATTCGTTCGGCTGAGTTGAATTTCCTGATCCATGATATCAACGCGAATACGGACCTGTGTCAGCCTTTTTTCGTGGTCGAGGACCGATGCTTCTATGGACTGACGAATATCTTCCTTCCATCGACTGTTTGACTGATTGGCAAAGTCTTCGTCCCACAAACTACAGCCAAATGTTTCATCGAATCGAGACTCGCTAAAGTGCGTCGTCAACATCAGGTACAGATTCTGAGCTATCGACTGGGGTGTCGAGCAGGTAGGGTGCGGCTTGTGCTGTATTACCTCATCCAGGCGTAGTGGCAGAGTATAGTAAGGCTGTGGCATAGCGGAATAGTCGTTAAAACCGGAACAGGATCCCCGCACTCACGCCCACACTGTTCATCGCTATATTATAACTTGGTGCCTGATAGGGTGGACTACTGGAATAGATACCTTCGTCCTTGTATTGGGTAATAGTATTACTTTTGGTTGCTACCCCACTTTTAGTACTGACGCTACTATTCTGGATTTCTTTCGGCTGGAATGACTGATTGTAAGCAACTACTTCAGCAAAACCCCGTAAACTCTGGCTTATTCTGAACTGAACACCCAAAGCAGCCTGGTAGCCGAAGGCAATGGTCGTTTTTTTAAAGTCTGCCGTATATTCGCCAGTGGTACTCGCTCCCGTTGTGGGTACGTTGAGACTCGTTTGAACCGTTTTATAATCGAGGACGATCCCTCCAACGAGACCCAATCGATTATAAATATAATACGAAGGACGTGACAGTGCCTTAAACGTAATATTGGGTATAATGGATAAGACCCGGAAAGTGGTTTTATTCGTACTGGTATACTTATAATTACTTCCAACATAAGTGTTATCAGTCTTCAGGTCCGCTCCCAACATCATTTCGGCATCGATTCCAAGATTGATAAACTCACTCACGATTGCACCGATACCGATACCCGCCCGTGGCCCCGCTCCCAGGCCTTTGCTGTTTGTTTTGAAGGACGATGTAGTGGTGCCCGTTGAGATTGATGAGGAACTGGATTCTACCTGCGATCCTGGAGTCAATAAGCCATAGAAACCATAGATTTTAACGTAAACCGGCGACTCCCCGGCCAGTGTTTTGCGCGGGGAAATTCCGGATGTTACCGACTCGGTAGTGTGCCGTGTTGTGTTTAGGGCGACGGTTGGCTGTGCCTGTGCTGCCGAAAAACCAGCAGCCAGGCATAAAAATGGGGTGAGGTGGTGATGCGTCATCATGGGGGTAGTTGTTTATCCTATTCCAGTTGACACCCAGGCAGTTATACATAAACTTGCTAGGTGAAGACAGGACAAAGTAAACCCTTGCCAAAACAGCATCAAAGCGTATAAATACGCTTATCAACAGGCAAAAATCCGGTTTTTACGCCTAAATCAATAAACGTTCATCAATAGTCCAGGGTTAAAAATCGTGTTACCTACCCGGGCTTATAGCTGGGCAAATGAATTACCCCCGATCCAGACAGTAATTACTGACGGAATCGGGGGTAATTCGTGTACAATACACGACTGGTATATCAATCAGGTTTCACTACAACCAATCACACTTTATTGATAAAGGGAAATATAAGTGGGCCTGGCCTGTTTGGCGAAAGAATAGGCAAACACCTGATAGCCAATCAGACGCACATTGCTTTTACCCGTAAAAGTAGCGGCATTGAACTGATTCATGATGTCGGTGTAGGCTTCGTCAAAGGAGTGGTTCTGGCCGCTGACACTATAGTAATCCTGCATAAATTCGGGTTCGGCACTAAATAGTACAATGATATCCATTACCCGGTTCTGGCTTTGGGCAGCTTTGCCAATCGTGGACAGGCGGCTCTGCATATAACCAAACTGGGGGTTGGGCCGGTAGTCGTGGACCAGAATGCGGTCCAGCCAGCGCACCAGCGTTTTGGCCTGTTGTAGGTCCTGCCCCGTAGGGTTCTGAAACCACCCTATATACGCTTCGGTCGTTATCTGGGGCGAGGCAGCTCTCGCCTTATTACTCATGGTTTGCAGGATAGACGTATAGCAGTTAAAATCGCAGGCAGGCCCATTGTTCCACCATTCATTTTCCAGATTATAGGTCGTAAACCGCTCGTTCAGGTTGGTTCTGGATGCATCATAACTGGCGTTCTGCTGAAAATTAGCCGCCGTTCCCCGCACAGCGGCCACCTGATTAACACCGTATGTGACTCGTGCTTTCTGCATGAACAGGGCCAAATCTGTATACCGTTCATTCCCCATTACCGTGTTAAGGTCGTATAAACTAAGGGCGTTCACGTTGTTGCTCACGCACCAGTTGAGCAAGGAATCTTCCAGAACGGTGTTGCCAAGGATAGCGTTGAACCCATCCACATAAATACCCCGGTAGGCGGGTGGCGCCACAACTGCTTTACGGGCCGATTCGGCAGAACGAGGTGCCACGGGATCAATTGTATCTAATTGACAGCTTACCAGCATGACGAGTGATAAAAGCAGCGTACCAGGTAAAGAGTATTTCATGACCAACCAAATTAACGTTATTATGTAACTTTACTTTTAAAGCCATAAATATTAATATACTAAACCGTTACGCACAGCTCTTCAATCAAATAATAAAGAAACTTTCTTTTAAATTTATCTTACGGTCTATCTAAGCCAATGTCTGTGAGAGCCTCGTTCAATGCCGTTCCTGCTCGCTGTAAGGCAGTAAGGGTATCCATCTGATCGGGACGGGGAGCTTGATTAACCAGCCGTTCTACGTTATCCTGTATTACTTCTGCCATGGGTTGCAGCCTTCTGACCAGCCGTTCTGTTGACGCAGACGCGGCTGAATCAGCTACTGTCAATCTGGCCTGTGTATCTTCCAGCTCTCTTTTAGTCTTTCTTAATTCGAAATGGGTATTCACTAACCGGGCCAGGGCCCGCAACGATAGTAACTGGTTCTCCGTTAGGGTACGCGGGCGGTTATCGATTACGCACAACGTTCCCAATGGATACCCTTCAGGATTAACTAAGGGCACACCGGCGTAGAAAACAACCCGGGGCTGCCCGGTAGTTAATGGATTATCTGAAAACCGTTCATCCTCCCGGGCATCAGGAACAATAAGAATCTCGCTGGGATTCAGAATGGCATGCGCACAAAATGAGTACTCCCGTTTAGTCTCATCCGACGCGAGTCTTTGTTTGGACTTAAACCACTGTCGGTTCTCGTCCACTAAGCTGATCAGTGAAATTGGCGTACGGCAAATTTCGGAAGCGAGTTGAGTTACATCGTCGTAGATATCTTCAGGGGATGAATCCAGTAGATTGTACCCCGTAAGGGCTTCAAGTCGGGCTGATTCGTCGGCCGGTGCCGGAGCAGATTTCATTGGATTTAAGAAAGTAAAGTGCTCAGTTAGTAAATGTTCAGTAAAGTAAACTTGTTTTCCCCCCATACCAATAGGTATTCAATTTGCCAGCAGGGTACTCCGGTAGTTGGCCAGGAAATTCATCAAATGGATAAGCACTCCTCATAGGTTACGAGGTTAACTTTTTACCCTCAATAATGATTGGTAGCTTTATATCGATTATACAAGCTACATACAGGCAGACTAACTGGTTTGTTCTGACTTGAAAAGTAACAAAAAGGAACAAACGTTATACCAATCCCTGCCTTTGGCGATTATTTAGCTGATGAAACTAACCATCCGGAATCAGACCGTCCGCATTGCGCTGTTTACCGGTTTTGGCATAGCCATCATCCTGTTGACCATTCGCCATTATTACGAAGCCACTACTTTTAGTAACGTAAGCAGAGGTAGTCAGTCTGTCATTCAGACAATTGCCGTTCTGAACAATACCATCGAATTAACGATAGAACTTGGCTATCCGCTGCACGCCCAGTTACCCGATCCAACCGCCCAGGCTATATTGCGGGCAAACCAGTCTGCCCGTACGAAAGCGGCCATACGACCACTGCTCGACTCGCTGGTTACGCTGACGCAGGACACCCCCGAATTCAATCCGTTAGCCCGTCAGTTGAAGGCTGAGGCTGACGTTGTACTCCAGGCCGATATAATCCGAAACTCCGATAATGCCAGCCAAAAAATTCAGCAATTAGTACGGATGCTGCGAACATTTCGGCTGGCACTGAGCGACAACCTGCTGGGTAGTCAGAAGCAGATTAGCGGTCACATTGCGGTCATGCGGACCCTCAACACCATTGTTGACAGTGTGCTATTACTGCTTGCCACGGCGCTGTTAATCGTTTTTTACCGCTACACGCTACGCCGGGAGCGGCTCACCAAACAGGTAATTGACCGTCAGAAAGAGCTTACTCAGTACCTGGAGGCCATTCCGGAAGGCGTTATTGTGCTGAACACGGACAAACAACTTGTTTATACCAATCAGGCAGCTCAGCAAATGCTGACTATTCTCCCAACTGAATCAAACCTGTACCTGTCTGACCTCGCCAGGCGGTTTCGCCTGGCCTACGCCGATTCGAGAGAACCGTTTCAGCCGGACGATATTCCACTAAGCCGGGCCCTGAAGGGCGAGATTATTTCAACGGACAATATGCTGCTGGAAACGGAAAGCGGCTCCCGGGTAATAACGTCACAAGCCCGCCCTCTTTACGACCGGGAGGACCAGCTTATCGGGGCTATTTCCATCTTTCGTGATATTACCGAAGCGAATCAGAAAGAGCAGGAACTACAGCAGGCCCGTACCATTGCAGAACAATCGTTGCAGGAACGGGAAATTTTCCTGGCTAACATCAGCCATGATATCCGAACGCCCCTTAACGCCATATTGGGCTTTACAGAACTCCTCCGCCAAAAACGAATGGCTCCCGATGAGCAGGAGTACCTCAATGGCATAAAGCTATCGGGAAATAACCTGTTGGCCCTGATTAATGAGTTACTGGATATATCCAGAATCGAGTCGGGGCAGTTGGTGCTGGAGCCCGTACCAACTGCTACGTATGAACTCATACAGACTATAGAAACCCACCTGTCAGCCAAAGCAGGCGAAAAAGGCCTTCGGTACGAAGTACAGATAGACCCGGCTGTTCCCCCGGTTTTGCTGGCCGACCCCTTAAGGCTTACCCAAATCCTGTTGAATATCGGCGCCAATGCCGTTAAATTTACCAAAGAAGGATTTATCAAACTAAGTGTATATCCAGAACCGTCCAGCCAGCCTGAGCAAACAACCGTGGTGTTCTGTATCGAGGACTCAGGAGTTGGTATGGACGACGAGAATCAGGACCATATTTTTAACCGGTTTAGCCGCGTTTTCTCGGATGATTTGTTCCGGTCGGCAGGTACAGGTTTAGGCATCAATATAGCCCAGAGTCTGGTTAGCCTGATGAATGGTATAATCGATGTAAAAAGCAGTTTGGGTCAGGGCACTACCTTCACCATCCGGATACCGTTTGTTATACCCCAGACAGTGGCGCCAGCACCAGCTTTAGCGCCCCCGCCCCTGCCGGTTCCGCCACTCGATTCCACCACCAGCCGGTCAACCATTGATGTACTGGTCGTTGAAGACAATGAAATGAATCAGAAAGTCATGGAGGGCTTTATGATGCGCTATCAACTCAAGCCAGTGATAGCCAATAACGGCCTCGAAGCCGTAGCCATGCTGGCACACAGGACGTTCGACCTGATTCTAATGGATATTCAGATGCCGGAAATGGACGGTTACACCGCCACACAAGTTATTCGGCAGGACCTTGCCCTTACCACACCTATCATTGCCATGACGGCCTATACCATGCCGGGCGAACGTGAGCGTTGCCTGGCTACCGGCATGAATGCATACCTGGCTAAACCCGTGCGTATGGAACAAATCGACGAAATTCTGGCTTTATTTGCGCCGGGATTTAAACTTCCTGCCGCTGCCAGTCCGGATAGCCATACAGCAAACACGGAGAAAGAACTCATTGACTGGGCTTACCTGAATGAGGTTACAGACGGAGATAATGAATTACTTGCCGACTTACTTTCATTGTTTACCCGGGATTTACCGCAGTATCGACGGGCATTATTCGAAGCAATTGAGGCACAGGACCGTACTGCTTTTAATCAGACCGCCCATAAATTCCGTTCTTCGCTCAACTCACTGGCTATGCTGAGCCTGGCAGTGCGCCTGAAAGAAATGGAAAGCGAAGGCCAGGAATTTAACCTTACTTTAGCGGCCCGGTTAGCAGGTTTGTTCCAGGACATTAACAACTGTCTCCGTATACTGGAACACAAATTGGAGTCAGACATCATTACCTAATAGGTGTATGTGTCCATAAATATTATATACCACCATATAATTAATATTTACTATACCCAATAGCCATAGTAAATATAGTTATAGTTAACTTTATTCCATGGAAGGTGAGCCAACTAGTAAAACGTACACTATTTTAATCGCTGAAGACGAAGCACTCGTACTGAAAATGTTGTCTTATCGATTGCAGAAAGAAGGCTTCACGATACTGGCTGCCAGTGACGGTAAACAGGCACTGGAATTTCTTCGGACCACGACGCCTGACCTGGTCATTACCGATTTGATGATGCCTTATCACAGTGGATTAGAAGTGCTGGAGTACGTAAAAAAATCACTCAGCAGCCGCATTCCGGTCCTTGTCCTTTCGGCATCCGGTCAGGAGCAAACGGTCTTGAAAGCATTTAGTCTTGGTGCCGACGATTTCGCCCTGAAGCCCTTCAGCCCCAACGAGTTAGTCAGCCGCGTCCGGAAGCACCTGAAAAGCCGCTAGCCGCCCATAATGATGCGCATGAGCCAGACTGAGTGGATAGTTGATCTTGAGAATACCTGGCTAGACTCCCTAAGTCCTTTTCAGTTGCTCTTACTGACGCTGGTCGTCATTTCGACCCTAACGGCCGTTTTTTTAGTGGCTCATGTAATCGGGCTGATGTTGATTCGTAACCGCCGAAAATGGTGGGCTGATGCCCTGCAGGCACGAATTGAAGACGGAATCGCTATCTGGCTGGCAGGCGATTATTCCATCCGGGAACTGACTAGTGCCTTTCAGGAAGAGTTAAAAAAAGACCCAGGGGCCGGAAAAATTATCCTTAACGTAATTTTTGCCACCAGTAAGTTACTTCGGCAGGAGGGACAGTCTGCCCTGCGCCAGCTGCTTACCGGCCTCGACCTTCACCAGCTTTGTTATAAGCTCCTCAAAAGCCGACACTGGTACCAGCAGACCTATGCTACCCAAATCATTGGTCAACTTCAGATGGAGGAGGCCTTACCCCTCCTGAAACACAAACTCAAAACAAAAAACAGTACACTCCGGCTCGAATTGATTACTGCTATGGTTGCCCTAGGGGATCAGTCCTGGCTACAGGAAATCGATTATAACAGCGCCCACCTGTCCGATTGGGAGCAGATCGTACTGCTGGAACGATTCCGGCGACTGAACACCGAGCAACTCCCTCCATTCGAGAGTTGGCTAACCTCTGCCCATGCAGGCTGGGTGCTCTTTGGCGTTCGCCTTTGCCGCCACTTCAACCGCTTTGATCAGGTGCTGAAACTGGGAAACCTGCTTCAACACCCGGACAAAAAGGTGCAAATGGCGGTACTGGATGCCTTTGACTATTTAGGCTCACCCGAAGCCATCCCCTTCCTGATACGTTACATGCACCAGGCAACCGGCGACCGGCTTCGTACTGCCATAAGGGTACTGGGCAATCAGGGCGACCCGGATCTTGTGAGGCTCCTTGGCCCCTACACGGCACATACTGACCCCATCGTTCAGCTAAGTGCCCTGAGTGCGTTGAAGGAACTGGGGCTAACGAAAATAGAGCTCGGCCAGCTAAGCAGCAACCCAAACTATATTGACCATTTGTTTGACCCTAAACTACGATGAATCTCAGTTTCTGGGCCGACATTCTGTCCTATATTTTTCTGCTGTATACGCTGCTGCTCATGCTGATCTATATTGTTTCGGCACTGGCATCATACCGCGTTATCAGAAAGCACGTTGCCGAAGCATCGTTTGTTGACTTTCGCCAGATTCTAACCTCGCCCCTCTCCCCGAAAATATCCATTATTGCCCCTGCCTACAACGAAGCCCTCAATATTGTCGATAATGCCAAATCGTTGCTGGCCCTGGAATACCCGAATTTTGAAGTAGTAATCGTGAACGATGGTAGTAAAGATGAAACACTACAGCGCCTGATTGATGCTTACAAGCTGGAGAAAACGTCATTTCTGGTGCAGCAGCAGGTGGAATGCAAGGAAATCATAGGAGTTTACAAAGCACAGGATGAGGCCGTTTCGCACCTGACGGTGGTGGACAAGCGCAATGGCGGCAAGTCCGATGCCCTCAACGCGGGCATTAACGTCTGCGCCGGGCAACTGTTTGCCTGTATTGACGTAGACTGTGTGCTTGAACGCGATGCGCTGTTGCGAATGATTAAACCGTTTCTGGAAGAAACCGATCAGAAGGTGATTGCCACCGGAGGGGTTATTCGGCTGGCCAATGACTGTGTTATCAGTGATGGACGGCTCATTGAGATCAACGTACCCCGCAACCTCATTGCCAGAGCGCAAGTGCTGGAATACATGCGGGCTTTTTTGCTGAGCCGGGTGGCCTGGGCCAATATTAATGGGCTGCTGCTTATTTCAGGAGCCCTGGGACTGTTTGATAAACAAACCGTGGTAGAGGCCGGAGGCTACTCGCATAAAACCGTGGGCGAAGACATGGAGCTCGTTATGCGGATGCGACGCATGATGGAGGAACGCAAACAATCCTATGCCGTGCGCTACATTCCCGATCCGCTGTGCTGGACCGAAGGGCCTACGAGTTGGGATATTCTGGGGCGGCAGCGAAACCGCTGGACCCGGGGACTAATGGACTGCCTGAAGTTTCACCGAAAAGTATTCTTCAACCCGGATTACCGCGTCATGGGTATGATCAGCTACCCCTTCTGGTTTCTGTATGAGTGGCTGGCCCCCATCATTGAATCGCTGGGATTGATTTTCAGCATCATTTTATGGATACTGGGCATTATCAACGGTTCCAGTTTCTGGCTGCTGCTAGCCACCGTCTACAGCTATGCCGTTTGCCTGTCCTGTCTGGCCATCTGGGTGGATCAGAAAACGTACCTACAGTACCGCAGCAGGCGCGACCTAGGCCGGTTGCTCGTGATTGCGTTGATAGAACCGTTTTTCTACCACCCGTTCACAGTGTACAGTAGTATTCAGGGGAATATAGACTACCTGCGCGGTAAAAAAGGCTGGGGCAGCATGACCCGCCAGGGCCTTAGTAAACCCGCCACGCCTACTCCATCCAGTTAACAAATCATCACTTAATCAACCGTACTGTGAAAATCATTTACCTGCTGTTTGTGACCTGTTTGCTCTGCCAGCTCCCCGCCTGTGCGCAGTCGGAACCGGGCTCCGATGAGCTCTTCAAACAGGCCCGGCAAGCCGCCTTCGACGATAAAGATTATCCCCGTGCCCTTGCGCTCAGTCAGCAGGCATTGGCAAAAAGCCCCGACTACGCGGAGATACGGACGTTTATGGGGCGGCTTTACACCTGGAGTAACAAGCTACCGGAAGCCCGGCAACAGTTCTCGCAGGTGCTGGCAAAGGATTCAAGCAACAAAGATGCGCTGAGTGCCGCAACAGACCTGGAGTTCTGGAATGACAGGCCCGAGCAGGCGCTGGTCTACTGCAACACCGCCCTGCGCCATTACCCGGCAGATGTTGACCTCCAGCTAAAAAAAGCCCGGGTTTTGAACGATCTCAAACGAACGGCAGAAGCGTACACGATTGCCGCCCAGGTAGTGCAGAAAAACCCGGACAATTCCGATGCCAGAGCCCTGGCGGACCGGCTCAAATGGGCGGCCAGCAAAAATATGATTATTGTCGGCTACGATTACCTGTATTTTGACAGGAATTATAACGACGCGCTGCACACAAGTCCCTGGCAACTGGCGAGTGTTTCGTATAGCCGCTCCACCCCGGTTGGCTCCGTTACCGGGCAGCTTAACTACGCCAACCGCTTTGGAGCCAGTGGATTTCAAACCGAAATTGATGCCTACCCACACATCAGCAAAACCTTTTACAGTTACCTGAACGTGGGTTTTTCGGGAAATGAGCCCGTTTTTCCGCGTTTCAGGGCTGGTTTCTCCCTGTACGCCAATTTACCCAAAAGCTTTGAAGCCGAAGCGGGTTTCCGATACCTGAAATTTTCTGACGCCACGTGGATCTATACCCTGTCGGCCAGCAAGTATGCGGGTAGTTTCTGGTTCAACCTGCGCACGTACCTCGTTCCCGGCAACCGCGATATCTCGCAGACGTACATCGGCACGGTGCGGTACTACTTTGGTGCGGCCGATGACTTCATTGCCGTGGCAGGCGGAACCGGTATCTCGCCTGACGAAGCCCGGAACGCCCTGCTGGGGCAGGATATCCGGAAACTGGGCTCCCAACGGGCCAGTATTGAGTTCCGAAAGAGTTTCCACCAGCACTGGATTCCGTCTGTCGTGGCCTCCTGGTACGGTGAGGAACAGAGTAACCGGCCGCGTGGCAACCAGTGGGGGATCAATTTCGTCCTCCGTCAGCGATTTTAGCGTAACCTACCGGCTTTATGCGTAAGAGAAACCTGTTTTACTTCATTCCGGCGTTTATCCTCCTGATTCCTTTCTGGATGTGGCTGGCGTGGTGGCTGACCTCCAAACGCCCGCTGGTGGCTGCCATTGTCGATAAAACCGTGCTTCGCCCCGATGGGCAGGAGCACATATCCCTGACCTGGGTGTTGAACCACCAGCGTTTTACCAAGACAAAACAGCGTGGATACCGAATTGACCAGGACTATTTCGGCTTCTTTCCGCTGGAGAATCAACAATACCGGATTAAGGGACTCGAACGATTTACGCACCAGCAACTGGCTCAGCTAAGCCGCGACAGCGACCTGGCCTACTACACCGATACGTACGGTATATACCGGCAGGAGTGGTTCCAGAGCAATACCCCCTCCGAACGCTCCGGTATCATTTACGGGGGGATGAGTCGGAAAGACGTCGATTTTCTGTCGCTGATGAAACAGAATCACAAGCTGGTTATCGCGGAGTTCAACGACATCAACTCCCCTACCGACCCGGCCGTCCGGAATCAGTTCGAGTCGACATTTGGTGTGCGCTGGACGGGTTGGATTGGTCGTTATTTCGATTCGCTGGACACCACCGTGAACCAGGAAATGCCCCAGTGGCTGGTCCGGAACTACAAGCGGCAGCACAAAGGGCAATGGCCGTTCACGAAATCCGGTGTGGTCTATGTGTCGGAGAAGGACGAGGTTGTCATTCTGGAAGAAGATACCCACCTGGCCCGAAACGTGCCGCAGATGCTGGCCTCGGACGTTGGCCAGGCGAAATTTGGGCTCCCCCGCCGGATTCGGTACACGTACTGGTTTGATGTACTTACCTATAACCCACGGGTCAATCAGGAAATTGCCCACTACGAAATCTACCCCAACGAAGCGGGTAAACGGGAACTGGCCCGCTTCGCCCTGCCCACCCGGTTTCCGGCCATCCTCATGCACGATGCGCCGGATTACGGCTTCTATTACTTCGCGGGCGACTTCTGCGACAATCCCATCAGCATGTCATCGGCCTATTTCCGGGGTATCGAGTGGCTGGCACCGTTCGCCTACATGACCGAAGGACTTACCGAGCGCAAAGGATTTTTCTGGCGAGCCTACCAGCCTATGCTCACCCGCATTCTGGAAGATGCTTACACCCGCAAACAGGCCAAAACCACCCGCTCCAATCCGTAGACAACGCTTGAATTAACTATACAACGGCACGACAAACTTATCAATTATAGGTTTTCAACAGAGAATCTGGCAACAGTTTGCTATTCTGGAAGCGGTCGTTTTTCCGTTTAAACAGATCGAAGGTCGCATTTAGCTGGCTTAACTGGCTGGGTTCGTTTATCGATTCGAGGTTCATGTTGTTACTGATCCGATACAGCGTATTCTGATTCAGCATGTACGGTCCCATCACGAAATCGACCGTTTCTGCCTTCGTCATTTTGAGTGGATAGGCATGACTATTCTGGAACTGACGGGTGGTGTCAATGCCGGTTCCCAGCCAGCTTACAACCGGGGGTGTTTTCAGGTTGTAGTTATTTTGGAGGAAAGCCAGGAGCGTTGGCGCAATATCGAAATGGGTGGAAATGGAGCGGAAGGTAGCCCGGCGCTTCAGCAGGGGTGAGTACACAATAAGCGGCACATGATACCGGTCCAGTTTGGTAGTCATGGGAATCTCGGGCATCCGATGGTCGCCGGTAATCAGGAAGATGGTCCGGTCAAAATCAGGCCGTTTACGATAGGCTGCAAAAAACTCCCGGAGTGCATCATCGGTGTATAGAATGGATGCAAACTGATAACGGTAGTTACGCCGGTCCCGTTGCTGATCAGGCGTCAGGTTCAAGGCGGTAAATCGTTGCTCAGCTTTCTTCAAATAACGTTCCTGCTCATTGATGCGGAATGGATCGTGGGTAGATACCGTCAGTAGCACCTGGAGTTTCGGCTGCGTATCGGTAGGGGAATTTACGGCGAGGAAGTGCCGGAACAACTCTTTGTCGCCATACCCCCAGGTAAAGCCATTGGCCCCCGGCATGGTCTGGTAACCGGCACCAAAGGTCGGCTCATCAACAATTCGGGCCACGCCCTCCTTGCGAAGAAGGGCACTCATGTTGTCGAAGCTGGCATTGCCGCCGTAGTAAAAGGCCGACTCGTACCCGTTTTTCTTTAGAATACCTGGCAGTGAAAGGTGATCCGGCATCTGGGTGCCCAAATCCGCAAAGCCCTGCTGCCCAAACGGTAGCGACCCCAGAATGGAAGGCAGCACCGCGAACGTCCGTCCGCCTTCACTCAGGAAATTTTCCCAGTACAGACTCTGCTGCGCCAGAGAATCGACAAAGGGCGTGAAGCTACCCAGGTACGCATCGGGTCCGGTAAAAGCCCGCCCCAGGCCTTCCACCAGTAGGATGACTACGTTGGGTGGGGTGGGCGCGGTAGTAAAAAAAGGACCCAGCACGTCCGGCGTTTCCTCTTTATGTAGAAACGGGTACTGATTTTCGGCCAGGTAATTAACGGCTGTAATACCGACTGCGCTGTTCGTTACGCCATAATCGCCAATGTAGGCATCGGCGTAAATATCCACGCTGTCATCCGTTTTTCCGCTGAATCGGGTCAGGGTTGCCCGCGCCAGATAAGCGGGTTTGTTGATGACCAGATTATTGGCATAATCCGTTTTAAGTACGGGCATGGCACTCCCCTCGCCCACGTTGAACAACAAGGCCAGTGCGCCTACTCCTGCCAGACCAAACGACCAGCCCGGCCTTACCTGAATACGATTGACCAGGAGCCGAAAAATAAGAATGACCAGCCCAATAACTCCGGCTACAGCGAACAGCAAGCCGATACTCAGCCCCCCGGCCGCCCCAACGGTCTGCCTGATTTCAGCGGACGAATAGCTGTACAGGTCTGCCCCCAGCAATACGGACGTTTTTCCAAAATAAACCGTTAGCCCTATCTGTATCAGGGTCAGGAATAAACAGAGAATAGTATAAACCACCCGCGCCAACTTCACGGACAGGAAAGTCAGCAACAAATAAATGACGAATAGCAGGCATGAACTCTGCAGGAAATAAACCAGATCGGCCAGAAAGGCAACGGCTACCGTTTTCAGCAACGTGCCGGGCACACCCTGAACGACACTATTGTAAACCAGCTCGCCAATTCGGCAGCTGATAATACTGATTAACCAGACTACTGAAAGTTCGGCAAACGGGGCAATACGGGACGGTTGACTTTGGGAATCTGGAGAGGCAGGAATGAGTTTCACACGAAGCGCATCTAGTGACAGACAAAGTTATTTGAAGTTACCTTATATTTGATAAAATAAAATAAGGCAGGACCTTTAACCCAAAGCCACCTTACATGCTGGCTTAACTTCCTAAATTAACTGGGGCGATGCCCGGCTGGTACCGCGCTTGCACGTTATTGTACGCTACAACCCGCTATTTATCCATTGCCCCTCTGCAAACTCCTTATTGACTGATGAAAGTTTCGTTACCAAACCGTTTATACCTGGGTTTCTCCGTCGCTATTCTGCTCGTCTTCCTGAGCGGATTACTTTCCTACCAGACTTTTCAGCGGCAGTTGGAATCTGGCAACTGGGTGGAACATACGTATCAGGTACTCAACCGGACCAGAATCATCGAGAAACTGATCGCCGACATGGAAACTGGTCGCATTGGGTACCGCAGCACGGGTATTGAGCAGTTTCTGTATGCGTACAACGATGCCTTACGAAGTATCAATCCGACCATCAACGAATTAAAGGTACTTACGGTCGACAACCCAATACAGGCTGATCGGGTAAACCGGATTGATGCCAATGTCGAGACGTTGTTAGTGTTCTGGAATAAACAGACCTATAGCAAGCTCAGTCAGTATAACCAGGAGGAGTTCGTTGATTTGATTGTCCGGCAAAAAGCCTTTAGTGATAAAATTAAAAACGAGTTGGCCCAGGTTATTCGAACGGAGCGTCTATTACTGACCCAACGGGAGAGTGAAAATGAGGCCTTGGTTACGCAGGCTACCTACGAACTCATCCTGAGTAGTTTACTAACCCTGCTAATTGTTCTGTCGCTTATTTACTTCACCATCAAGGAGTTTAGTGGCAACCGGAGAGCGCAGGCTGCTTTACAGGAAAACAATAAGAAACTTGAACACCTCAATCAGCTTAGCACGGATAGAAACTGGCTGCTTACGGGCATGTCGGTTATCAATGACAATCTGCAACAGGTGAGCGACGTCACGTCGCTGTCTCAGTCCATTCTAACGATACTAACAACGTACCTGGATTTACCGGCCAGTGGTTTTTACTGTTACAGCGAAAAAAACGGTAATCTTCAGTTAAATGCATCCGTAGCACTGCCGGGTCATAGTCAGAGAATTTATGCGTTGGGCGAGGGGCTGGTAGGTCAGGCCGCTATGGTACGTACGCTAACCGTAGTAAACGACATACCCCTTAACTTTTGGGAAATTCAGGCGGGTAGTAGTAAGGCCCGGCCAGGGCAGGTTGTCTTTTTACCACTCTGGTATAATAAATCCCTAAAAGGCGTTATGGAGCTGGCTACATTCAGGCCGCTTGGCGATCAGGCACTTTTACTGCTCACCTCCGTAGCCAACAATATTGCCGTGGCCATTAATGCCGTGGATGATCATGAAAAAGTGCGGGCCTTGTTACAGCAGGTTCAGGAACAAAAAGAAGAACTCGAAAATCAGCAGGATATTCTTCAGCAATCAAATAATGAACTAACACGGCAGGCCGAAGTCCTACAGGTATCAGAGCGGGAGCTAATGGTTCAGGAAGAAGAATTAAGGCAGATTAACAGTGAGCTACGGGAGCGCAATAAAGCCGTTGAGAGCGCACAGCAGGAGCTGACAAACAAAGCCCGGGAACTGGAAGAAAGCAGTAAATTCAAGTCGGAGTTCCTGGCCAATATGTCTCACGAACTCCGTACCCCCCTGAACAGTGTGTTAATTCTGGCCCGACTCCTGGCCGAAAACAAACAGCAGAACCTGGTAGATAAGCAAATTGAATACGCCAATATTATTTATAAATCCGGCTCCGATCTGCTCGAACTCATTAACGACATTCTGGACCTGTCCAAGATTGAAGCCGGTAAAATAGAACTCCTGTTTGAGCAGGCTCCCATTGCCGACATTGCCGAAGACATGAACCAGTTGTTCGGCGTTGTAGCGAATGAGAAGGGGATACATCTATCAACAAAAATTGGCGATAAGGTGCCGGACACTGTTTGGACAGACAGACAGCGGCTGGAACAAATCATCAAAAACCTGCTTTCCAATGCGGTAAAATTTACCCCCAAAGGCGGTTCAGTCAGTCTGGTCCTGGACGTAGTCAATCAGCCTACCAAGCCTCTGGTAAACAATTCATCGGTGCCTTACCCCCTGCTGGCTTTTTCCGTTACAGACACGGGTATTGGCATCTCACCGGAAAAACAGCAGATCATTTTTGAAGCCTTCCAGCAGGTCGACGGCTCCATTAGCCGTAAATTTGGTGGTACAGGCCTCGGCTTGTCCATCAGCAAAGAACTTGTTCGCAGGCTGGGTGGCGAATTCAGCCTGCAGAGCGAAGTGGGCGTTGGCAGTACCTTTACCGTGTACTTACCCCTGGGTGTGGGGCCAGATAGGGAGCCAGTCCCCATCAATGGCTCCTTGTTAAGCACCATCACATCGCCTGCGGTCTCAACTCAGCCATCCCCACCCGCCGATGACCGGTCTAATCTGGAGCCGGGTGATAACATCATCCTCATTATTGAAGATGACCCGGCTTTTGCCGGTATCCTTCAGGAGTTTGCCCGGGATAAAAATTTCAAAACGCTTATTGCTTTACGGGGAGATGAGGGCCTGCAGTACGCACGCCAATACAACCCCTCGGCCATTATTCTGGATATGGGCCTTCCCATTATGAATGGCTGGGACCTACTTAAAATAATCCAGCATGATGATACCTTAAGCCACATCCCCATTCATATTATCTCGGCAACGGATGGGCCAGCCGCATCAGGTGACGATATACTGTCCTATACCACCAAACCCGTTGAGAAAAAAGAACTGGAAAATGTACTGTCCTCGATTAAAAATTACCTGAATAACGGGGGCACAAACACATTGGTACTGCCAAACAACCTGCTGACGAATAAGCCGGGAAGCGTTCCCGTTCGTAGCCTCCTACCCCAGGCCAGCCCGCCGGCCATATCCGTAGCCACCACGCCTGATGTGAATCAGGCAGCGTTTCAGGGCCGGAAAGTATTACTCGTTGATGACGATATGCGGAACGTATTTGCCCTGAGTACCCTGCTGGAAGCGAATCAGATGATTGTGGTTACAGCGGGTGACGGACAGGAAGCCCTCGATCAGCTAAATGAGCATCCCGACACGGCTATTGTCCTGATGGATATTATGATGCCCGAAATGGATGGCTATGAAGCAACCCGACACATTCGGGCTAACCCCCGGTTTTCATCCCTGCCGGTAATAGCCCTGACGGCTAAAGCGATGACTGGCGACCGGGAGAAATGCATTAATGCAGGTGCTTCCGATTACATTACCAAGCCCATTGACAGTACCCAGTTATTTTCACTGATGCGGGTCTGGCTGTCCCGGTAAATGCTGTTTTGTGCTCAACATACCCCTCTCCCTATGAACACACCTGACCAACCAAACGAATTTACAATCCTGTTGGTAGACGACCGACCCGAGAACCTGATATCGCTGGAAGAGATGCTGGCTCAGGAGGGACGCACCTTTATTAAAGCCTCGTCCGGAAACGAAGCCCTGCGGCAGGTACTAAAAAACGACCGGATTGGCTTGATCATGCTGGACGTACAAATGCCGGATATGGATGGATTTGAGGTAGCCCAGCTACTGAAGTCCAATCCTAAAACAAGGAATATTTCCATCATTTTCGTTACGGCACTCAGCAAAGAAGATCAGTACGTGCTGAAAGGATTTCAGGAAGGAGCGGTCGATTATTTACAAAAACCCCTGAATATAAATGTAACCAAGGCAAAAGTAAACGTCTTCGAGAAAATCTACTTTTACCAGCAAAATCTAAAAAATACCGTTACCGAACTAGACCGGATAAATAAGCAGTTAGAGCGGTTTGTTTATACCGTTTCCCACGACCTCAAGTCGCCCCTGACCGGTATGATTGCCATCCTGTCGCTACTGGAAATGCGCCAGGAGGAAGGGGCATTCGTACAGGAAGAAGCAATTGAATACATGGGGCTGGCTAAGTCAGCGGCTTACTATATGTCAAACATGATTGATGACCTGTTGGCCTATTCGCAGAAGAGTGTCGATCAGCAAACGGTTGAACGGGTTGATACCAAGGAGCTGACCCACCAGATTATCCGTTTATTATTTCCCCCTCCGCATATTCAAATTCAGATTAACGAGCCAATGCCGACCTTACAAACCAGGCGGCTAAAACTCCAGCAGGTGTTCCAGAACCTGATTAGCAACGCGGTCAAATACAGTGACAAAACCAGTGGCCTCATTGAAATCGGTTGTCAGGACAAAGGGGATTCAGTAGAGTTCTTCGTAAAAGATAATGGCCCCGGCGTTTCTGATGACGATCAGGCCGTTATGTTTAACCTATTCCGGCGGGGCCGGGCTGAAGCAACCCTACAGGAAAGCAGCACCGGCGTTGGGTTAAACATCCTGAAGATGCTGGTCGAAGAACAGGGAGGAACGGTACGAATAGACTCCAAACTGGGGCTGGGAAGTACCTTTTATTTTGAGTGGATGAAGTGAGTGATCACGCAAAAAACTTTGACAAAGCTGGGGCTCGTATTTCCTTGGTTATCAAAGTTATTAGCTTTGTCAAAGTTCAGTCTACTTACCGGCAGTAACCCGCTCAATTTTCCCGACCAGAAAGATATACGAACAGGCACCAACAAAACCCAGGGTGCCAATAAAGACCAGTGCCGGTTTAAAATCCCCCTCTTTAGCCAGATAGCCAATCACGATGGGGACCACGATGGAAGCCAGGTTACCCATAAAATTAAAGATGCCCCCCGTCAGCCCAATCAGGTGTTTTGGCGATAAAAGCGAGACGAACACCCAGGAAATCAGGGCCATCCCCGAGCCAAAGAAGGCCAGCGCCAGGAAGAAAATAATAAAAACCGTATCGTTGCTGTAATTAGCCCCAATGATACTCACCGACAGAAGCATACCAATGATGATTGGCCCCTTCCGGGCCATACTCACCGACTTCCCCTGCCGAACGAGCCGGTCGGATATAAAACCGGAGAGAAGCAAACCCGCGCAGGCCGCCAGAAACGGCACGGATGCCAGATAGCCGGATTTGATAAAATCGAGTCCCCGGTATTGTACCAGATACGTAGGAAACCAGGTCAGGAAAAACCAGAGCATCGAGTTCACGGCAAACTGACCAATGTAAACGCCCCACAGTGTCCGGCTTGAGAAAACCTGCTTTATGTTGCTCCAGCGCCAGATGGTTGCCTGCGTTGTAGTCTGCTCCTTAGCCCTGAACAGCCCCCCCCCTTCTTCAATATAGCTCAGTTCAGCTTCGTTCACCCCCGAATGGTCCAGCGGGTCACGATAAAATAGGTACCAGACAATGCCCCAGACCAAGCCAATGATGCCGGTGCCGATAAAGAGCCCCTGCCAGCCTGCGTAATATTGCACCGTTACCAGCACCGGTGTCAGGAACGCCAGTCCGATAAACTGCCCCGACACATAAAGCGCAATGGCCGATGCCCTCTCACCTTCGGGAAACCAGCTGGTAACGATTCGGTTATTGATGGGGTAGGACGGTGCCTCAAATGTACCGGTGGCCAGCCGCAGGGCAAATAACGCCGAGAAACCCCTGACAAACCCCTGCCCTACCGTCGCCAGCGACCAGGTGATCAGGCAGAACGCATACAGGATGCGTGGACCAAAGCGGTCGGCAATGAGCCCGCCCGGAATTTGCAGCAGCGCGTAGGTCCACCCGAAAGCGGAAAAAATATAACCCAGTTCCACCGACGACAGATTCAGGTCTTTGCTCAACATAGGCCCGGCCACGGAAATATTGCTGCGGTCCAGGTAATTGATAACTACATTAACAAAAACCAGCGAAAGCATCGCGTAACGAACCCGGGTTGGTTTGGCAGGCGGGGTGAGTGAAATCATTTGTGAGTGTATGGTTTACGGTATACATCGGTTTACAGTATTCGGTTAGCTGACGCGAAAGCAGTACACATACGGCACATAGTCACATATGCACTAGCCAACCGAATACCGTGAACTGTAAACTAGAAACTATCTCGCCGTCCAGCCGCCATCAACGGTCAGCATGGAACCGATCATAAAACTACCGGCGGGGCTGGCCAAAAAAATGGCGGCCCCCTGAATTTCCCGCAACTCGCCCCAGCGGCCCAGAGCAGTAGCCCCAACAACAAATTTTTTCCCCTCTTCGGTATCGGCAATGGGTAGGTTCATCTCTGTCAGGAAAGGACCTGGACAAATAGCGTTGACGTTAATGTTGAATGGAGCCAGTTCCAGGGCCAGGGCACGGGTCATCTGGACCACGGCTCCTTTGCTGGAGGTGTAGGGCGTTCGATTGGCCAGACCAACCAGCCCAAGGGTACTGGCCAGGTTGATGATACTACCCCTACCCGCCTTTTTCATGTACGGGGTAACAGCTCTGGCGCACAGCCAGGTACCTTTCACGTTCACATCCATTACCTGACTGAACTCGTCGGGTGTCAGTTCATCAATGGGTCCGCGAATGTTGATGCCCGCACTGTTGATGAGTATATCAATCTGGCCGAAGGTATCCATTGCCGCTTTGGCCATTGCTTCGGTTTGTTCGGTACTGCTGATGTCGGCCGGGAAGGAAACGGCTTTGATGCCAAAATCCTGACTTAACTCCTGAGCGGCTTTTTCGCCTTCTTCGGCATTGCGGTTAACCAGCATCAGGTTGGCACCCGCCGAGGCTAGTCCGGCAGCCATTGCCAGACCCAGACCTTTGGAACCACCCGTAACGATGGCCACTTTATTACTCAAATCAAACTGACGAATGCCGGGAAGTATTTCTTTTTGCATCTAATAGGGTGTATTTCAGCCTCTTTATGAGAAAAACTGTGTGATTTATGCTTGTTACTTAATTCAGTGGGCAGTTACCTGCACGAATAATCAGGCCTAAAAGACATACGGTTTGACGGCTACTCCCTTTATGATTGTTGGGTTAAGCAGCTCATTTGTACTTATTTCGCTCTCTAGCTAGGTTAGCCGCAGTTTGTCCCGACTATAGGCCAGGCATTCTAGGATGTTATTTTCCTCTGCCGCCAGCTTGTTTTCTGCACTCAGGGGCGTTGTTCGGGGCAGGCCTGATGGATACGCGTGTTGTCTGACCAGACGGAGCATCTGCGCCAGTTCGGCACCGGGAACGCTCGATAAGGTTGACCAGTAGTCGTTCGTCAGGCAGGGAATTTCCAGCGGATCGCGGGTAATCATTTCCAGACTGAAGGTAACGGCAGGGTTGTATTTTTTGCAAAGATCAATCATCTTGGGCACATCAGAGATGCCTTTCCCCAGCGGCACTTCCGACAATAAAAACCCGTTGGCGTACTCCTCAACGGCCATGTCTTTCACGTGCGTACTGACTACGTAGGGGGCCAGTGTTTCCACAACGGTCATCGGTTCTTCCAGCAGAGCCATACTATTGCCAAAGTCGAGGGTAACCCCTATCCACTCGCTGTTCAGTTCTTTCAGCAGACCGACCAGTTCCGGTGCCCGCCAGTCTTTATGGTTCTCGACGCCCAATTTGACTTTGTGCCTGCGCAAAACCGGTTCGGCCAGTTTCAGCGAAGCCAGCGCGTTTTTCCGAAGGTCCTGAAAAGCCCCGGCGGAGTGGTAAGCCTCATAGCGTCGCCCACTCGAACAGACAGTTCGCAGAATATGCGCTCCGGCCTCTTTGGCGTTACGAACATCCTGCTCGAATTTCGACACGTCCTCCGGCTTTTTGGGCAACCCAATGGAGCCTTCCAGATACATGTCCAGTTTCTCCCGTCTGGTCCTTACTTTTTTGGCGAAGTCGTCCGACCAGCCGTTTACCACTACCTGCACGCCACCCGCGCCAATCTGATGGCAATGTTCGAGCAGGCTGAGCGCATCCGTAAAGGCGGGATAGGCAGGACTGTCGGCTTTTGAGTTCCAGCGGAACCCGTACGAGTGAACGACGATGCCCATCCGATGGCTGGCGGCATAATCAGGAAAAACAGGCAGACTGAGTGCCACAGCACCAACGGTCGTTTTCTGTATAAAATCTCGTCTGTCCATCAGTTTTCGCAACGGTTTAGGGTAACATTTAGTACCAGGTTCATAGTCATCTATTTACCAAAGACTACCTATCGGGCAATTAAAAATAAGTGCAAACTGCTTATTTACCGTCTGTGGTTGTGGCTTTGGCTTCGAGCATGTATTTATTCAATTCTTTGGCCGTCCAGGGAATCACTCTCCCCTGAGACGTGATTCGGGTCATGCCCACCGTTCGTTTACTCATGGGTCCGGCGTTGTTTCCCCACTCATTGCGGATGTAAGTCAGAATAGCGGTGATCGAGCCATCATCCATGGTCGAGTGGGCGGGCATAACGGGTAATATGTCCGGCGCGTCATACACACGTTTGCTTATTTCTATCGGCCCCTCCATACCCTGCAATACAATCAACGCCAGGCGTTTCTCATCGCCCAGCACCCAATCGGAGCCGACGAGGGGTGGCGCAAACCGGGGCAACCCAGCCCCGTCCGTTCCATGACAGCCGGAGCAGGTATTCAGGTAAAGCTGCCTGCCCGAAGCGAACAGTTTCTGGTCATCGTCTGACAGGAGGTTCTTTTTTACCGCGTTGCTTCTGACAGCAACATGACCGGGCCATTCAAAAAGAGCCGCCAAAGCATCCCGGCGCGATGGGTCTACTTTAGCCATTGAGCGGGTCAGCAAACCGGGGGCCGAGGCCAGTTTAATTGGTTTCATCTTGTTGGTGCTGCCGCCAATAGCCAGCCCGTTCACAATGGCTTTCTGCTGCCATGCCACGGGGGGCTTCGCGGCATCGAGCTTAGCCAGCAGTGCGGTTAGCTCGGCCGGGTTGCGGTTACGGATAACGGCGGTGGACAGCATTTCCAGAAATATCTCTTTGGCCGGGTCACGGGTTTGCCACTGGGGAGCCACCAGTAACTGCTGCAAAAAAGCAAACTCCTGGTGTTGGAGACTACTCAGGGCAGCATCCCGAATCAGGGCCGACTCCCCATGTTGCCCCACAATGCCCGCCAGCAGTGACTGGGCGACCGACGGTTCCAGTACGCTGGCTGCCAGGGCCATCTGGAGAATTTGCTCGATAGGAGCTTCCTGCCAGCGGTTGAGCACTACTTTCCCCAATGTGGTCCGAACGGTTTTATCCGCTTTGGCAAACGGCTCAAGCAACCGCAGAGCCGTGGTACTGACAAGTGCACTGGGGTCTGTCACCAACGTCAGCAACGCGTCAGGCTTGTTGCTTTTCAGACCGTCCAGCGTCCACAAGGCATGAAATCGTCCCAACTCGCTGGTACCCGTCTGGGCCAGTTTCGTTAAAGCCGGGGCTACGTTACGATCATTACGCTCAACAAGCAGTCGCTGCGCCATATCCCGATTCCATCCGTCCGGATTCGACAGGTCGGCCACCAGTTCATCGGCCGATGCGTTAGATAGCTTCTTCGTGTTTTGGGCTTTCCAGTTCTCGGGAACAATACGCCAGATGCGACCCATATGCACCGGATTGACCAAATCACGCGATAGGGTTTGCTCCCTTAAATACGGCGTCATATAGGCTTTATGCTGGACGATACCATGGTACATATCGGCCACATACAATGCCCCGTCGGGGCCGGTTGCCAATTGAACCGGGCGAAAACGCTCGTCGGTGGACGCCAGAAATTCGCGACCAGGATGCGGGTCATTCGCTGATATCAGCAGCCCATCCTCCACCAGACTATTCCGCTTGATTAAGTTACCGGCGGGTTCACAAACGAACGCATTGCCCCGATAGGCAGCGGGCAGGGCGGTGCCCCGATATACAAGCGGGGAACAGGCTGCCGTAAACTCCAGTAAACGACCTTCCTTGTCCAGGGTGCCGGGTATGTAGCCCCGGTTAATGGCCGGGTTGGCCCGGATTGGATAAATACGCCGGTCGACGGTCAGGCCGTGGTCGATACCGCTTGTGGGTTTGTGGTTTCTGTTTCGGGAAAGGTAATTGGGCGGAACCAGATCGGCATGCAGTTGCGACCAGTTGTAATTGTAAAACAAATGCCCTTTATCGTCCTGACTGATGCCCCATTGCCCCCGGAACTCCGTACTATCGCTTTGCCAGGTCTTATTGAGCAAGCGGTACCGAACCCGTGATTTGGCATTGTAGTACCAGTTATCGACACTTCGCCACAGGCCGTTAGGTGCGTGTTCGGGTAGTCCTTTGTCGGCGTAGTGGGCATCGACCAAGGTTTTGGTATCGGCTTTCAAATCGCCATTTGTATCCTGGGTAAGCCACAGAGCGCCGTTTTCAGCCACCAATGCGCCCCCCGGGACCAGGGCCAGGGCGCGGGGCATAACCAGGCTGTCGAGGTAAACGCTGCTGACATCCATCTGCCCGTCACCATTGGTATCGGTCAATACGGATATTCGTCCCATCCGTTTCCCTTCCTCCTCCCCGTCGATGTCCGTCATGAAGCCCCGCATCTCCACTACCCAGAGCCGTCCATCGGCATCAAACGTCATGGCAACCGGTTCCTGCACCATCGGCTCAGCCGCTACCAGCTGAATAGACAGCCCTGGTTCGAGTTGAAACGTAGCACGTTCCTGGTCGGGCGTTCTGGCGGGCGACGGACCATCGGCCAGTGTGGTTCGGACGTTGGCTTTAAAGCTGAGCAGGCACAGAAAACTGATACCAATCAGATAGAAACGTTGAGCGGGCTTCCCCATGAGGCATGACTTAGCAGTGTAATTAATAAAGCAGTATCCTAAAAATCCTACTTTATCACTAACCATTTATCTCTCCTCCCGTTCACCGCCCTACCCATAGCGTAGGGATACCGGCATGGATACCAATCGTGCAAACAGAAAAAGTGGCGGGCATTACCCGTTTGGATATTACCCGCCACGAATCACAAAACTGACCGGCTAGAACAGGTTCGGATAATCGGTAATGATACCGTCTACACCCAGCTTAACCAGCTGGTCAATTTCAGCTTTTGTATTCACTGTCCACGGAATAATCTGCATGTGCTGTTCGTGGCAGGTTTTGACCGTTTCCTCCGTAACGGTCTTGTAATTAGGACTGTAGATGGCAGGCGTAAAACCCAGCGTCTGGATGTTCTCCTGCACCGATTTGGGGTTAGCTGTCAGGTAGGCGAGTGTAACCGCCGGGGCCTGTTTATGAATCAGTTGCAACGGTCGCGCATCGAACGACTGGATATTGAAACGCGTGCCGAGTTTCTGCTGGCAGATGGGCAGTACCAGACTGACAAAGGCTTCTGGAGCGGGATGGTAGGTACCGTCGGTAGCCGGTGCCGATTTGATTTCGATGTTGTACCTCGGCAATGGTAGTTTTTTTGCTTTCGCATAGGCTTCGACCGAATCGATTAACTCCGTTAGCAGGGGTTTATAGGTGCGCATTTTCTGCTGCTGCGGAAACTGCGGGTGCGGCTTGCTGCCCACATCGAACTGCCGGATTTGATCGTAATTTAGTTGATACAGGTTGATCGATTTCTGCTCCCCGGCCGTCACCGGCGTGCCATCGGGCTTGGTGGTAATGTCCGCCGACATGTACGTGTCGTGCGATACGAGCACCTGGTTATCTTTCGAGATCACCACATCGAGTTCCAGCGTATTTACGCCCAGATCGAGGGCTTTCTTCATGGCCGGGATGGTATTTTCCGGCATCAGCCCCCGCGTACCCCGGTGCCCCTGCCGATTGAGGGCGGGCTGAGCCCAGAGCAGTTGCGTACCGCTCACTAGCACAGCAATAAGAAATGCTTTCATAATTGTATGATTTTCCGTAATCAGGAACAGGCTGCCGGTTTCGAACGTACCGTGTCCGCAATCGGCAGCCTGCTTACATGAGTAAAAAATGTGTTTTTATCGGGAGTTAAAAGCTGTATCGTGCGCCGAGCTGAATCTGGAATGGATCACCCGATGGAGTCACCGCCCCCGTATTGTTCACCCGGTAGTTGTAGCGTTGCGTCGCTTGGGAGAAACCCGGCACCGCAGCGTTTCCATTGCTGGCCGGAATACCCAATGCGTATAGTGCCTGCGCCCCCAGCGACTTGTTGACACCCCGGTTCCGGTCGATCAGGTTAACCAGGTTAAAGACATCGGCCGATAGTTCGATGGCGTGGGTTTTGCTAATCCGGAACCGCTTGAGGGCCCGCACGTCGAGCACGCCGTAGAAGCCGTTGATGCCCCCGTTGCGCTCGGCAATCTGCCCCGAATAGGCATTGATGTAGTTTTTCAGGCTCTGGCTGGCATTGGGATTATCCAGCAGCGTTTGCAGCCCTGTCCGGACGTTGGCAGGTACTTCAGCGTTATTGGGGTCGAACACAAATGCCAGGTCATTGGTCGCTACGAAGTCAGCGTTGGTATTGGCCCCCGAAATCAAGGAGTAGCGCGTACCGCCGACACCCGAATAGCGAATGCCGATGGTAATGCCGTAGAAGGAGGGCAACGTACCGTAGAAAACGACCTTATGACGGAACTGATTGTCGGAATAGGTAATCTTATTCAGGTTACGCGGGTCATCTTTTACGGGTAGCACCAACGTTGCCGTATTGGCCACGTTACCGTTATACGAAACGTTATCGCGGGCATCGTTCCAGGTATAGCTGGCCGTAATCTCCCCATCGCGGAAATACTGCCAGGTGGCATCGGCTACCACGGCAAACTGATTCACTTTGCCCTCGCTGTTCAGTTCCAGCACCCGGCCCAGTCGCTTACTGATACGCCCCTGCTGCCAGTCGCCCGCGCCGTTGGCCGGCATCGTACTGAGCGGCACGTACACACCCCGGTTATCTTCGTTAGCCAGCCGGAAAAACGGATCGGCTACCATGTTCCGGTCGACGTACATGTAGTTGTTTCGCCCCAGCGACATATAGCCGGCAATACCCACTTTCAGCTTATCGGTCAGGAAGTGGCTGTAGGACAGGTTGGCTTTGAACAGGATGGGCACGTGTACGTTTGGTCCGGTCATGTTGATAGTAGGCACCTGAAACTGCGCCAGCGCGGGGATGCTGGAGTAGTTCTGCCGATAGGCGGCAAAATCGGGGGCCGGTACGTTTGGAGCCCGCACATCAACAGTAGCGAAGTGCTTACCATCGAAGGTCAGGTTATTGATAATCATGTAGTTGTTGATGTCGGAGGCAAAAACACCCCCGCCAAAGCGGATGAAATCACGGTGCTGCTGGTTGACATCCCAGTTGAGTTGCAAACGGGGCTGCACGACAAACGACTTAATTTGGTTGTCGGTGCGCAGGCCCAGGTCGTCCAGCACGGTCTGGTTCAGCGGAGCCTTTGGATAACGGGCGTAGTCAAAACGCAGGCCGGCAGTCATCTCCAGCCCCGGCGCCAGTTGCGTAGTCATCTGCCCGTACAGACCGGCATTCAGGGTGTTTCCCACCACGCTGGGGTCAGCCACCAGCGGCACCTCACGATAGTAGCGGTAGGGTTGCTGGAGATTGAACTTGTCCAGCGCCGTCAAACCCGCAGCCGCGTCGACGGTGTAGTGGAAACGTCCGTTCACCTCACTGCCGTAGAGCGAAAGCGCGTGGGTATACATCAGGTCTACGCCAAACGTGTACTGAATTTTATCGGTGTTGTAGTAGAAATTATCAACCAGTTGCACCACGTTGTTGGTGAAACCTTCCTGCGCAAACCGGTGCCCGCCCGTCTGAATATTGGTCGATACGTTAGCCCCGTTCACCGTTGATACCACGCCCTCCACAATATTACGCGGAATGTTGTCGGCCGGGAGCTGATCGCCGGGGCTGCTTTTCTGGTACGTGTACAGGTGCTGGAATTTCAGCTCATTCGTAATCTTGGGATTTATCGTCGTACGAAGCGTAGCCAGCAAACTATTGTCGACGTTATAATCATTGCCATACGATTCAAAGACGTTGATGGCCGTATTGTCGGCCAGCCCCAGCTTGTTGCGGTCATTGGTATAGTTGTCGCGGATGGTTAGCAGGTTGTTCCGGTTAATCTGCCAGTCGATTCGGGCAAAACCAGCATCGGTACCCCGGTTTTTTGGAAAGCTACCGTACTGTTGGGTGCTGGCCACGCCGTATTTACTGCGGGCAATGTCCACAAAGCGGTCGAGCGTGGTGGTCGTTACGTTGAACCGGCTTTCGTCGAGGGGCGTCCGCACATCGGCAATAATCAGCGGACGCGAGTCCTGCTGGTGATCCCAGACCACGAAGTAATGCAGCTTGTCTTTGATGATCGGGCTACCCAGCGAAAAACCGAACTGATTGGTCGAGAACGGTACGTTTCGCACGTTGCCCCGGATGTCGTACTTGCTCGACAGCCAGTTGGCGCGGGTGTAGTTAAAAATGCTGCCCGTTAGTTTGTTGGTCCCGGCTTTGGTTACAGCACTGACGATACCGCCACCGGCACGCCCGTACACCACATCATACTGGTTGGTAATCACCTTAAACTCCCGAACGGCTTCGATAGAGATCGAATAGGGTGCGCCACTACGACTAGTGGTAGACCCGGCGGAGGTCGGGTTCTTGGCCGTCATCCCGTCGATGGTGAAGTTGGTCGACGACCCCAGCTGCCCCGACAGGGTACCGTTGCTGGCACTTAGGGGCGACAGGTTAACTAGCGAGGTGAAGTTACGCCCATTGACGGGCATAGTAGTAAGCGTTTTGGCCGTGATTGCCGTGGCGGCCCCGAGGTTTTCGGTTTTGTTCTTCAGTCCCGACGCTACTACCTGCACCACTTCCAGGTCCTGGCTGGCATCCTGCATCGTCAGATTTACCCGAATAGCATCGCCCTGGTTCACGGTATAGCCGGTCCGGCGTTGCTCACCAAAACCAACCGATGTTGCCCACACCGTGTACGGACCACCCAGCGGCAGCTCCTTAAAGAGGTATTCCCCTTTCACGTTGGTGACGGTACCGGTCGTGAATCCGGTTGACTCATTACGAACCTGCACGGTGGCTCCCGGTAGGGGTGCATTCCTGTTGTCTGAGATAACGCCCGAAATAGACGCCTGCGTCGTTTGGGCAGTTGCTCTGGTACCGCATATGATAATGGCCAGCAGCAGCGCGAAAAAGTAACGTTTTTTCATGAAGTGGTTTTATAAATTCCACGCAAAAAGACAAAGCTTTTCCCAGCTTACTGTTAACGCATCATTACTAATTTGTAATCTTAAAAATTAAGTTCGCAATGGGGCTGATAGACAGTGTATTTAAAAAAAATACGTGTAGACATATTCCGCTTTTTTCGGAAACAGAGCAATCAGGTAACGGACAATTAAGCGGACAACCCATAAAAATAAAACAGGCCGGACATTGCTGCCCGGCCTGTTTTTCTATGCCTCTATTCGTTATCTACTCGGTTACTTCTTCCGGCTTCTTCACCGTAATTGTCAGCGTTTCGCCTTCACCACTGTAGTCGGCCTGAATTACGTCGCCATCTTTCAGCTCCCCCTTCAGAATCTCTTCAGCAACGGGGTCTTCGAGATAACGCTGGATGGCGCGGCTCAACGGACGGGCACCGTACTGAGGATCGTAGCCTTTCTCGGCAAGGAAGTCCTTCGCTTTCTCCGTCAGTTCAACGGTATAGCCCAGGCTGGTAACCCGGCCCAGCAATTTGCCCAGCATCAGGTCAATGATATGATGGATATCTTCACGCAGCAGCGAGTTGAACACAATCACATCGTCCAGACGGTTCAGAAACTCCGGCGAGAAGGCTTTACGCAGAGCACTCTGGATGGTACTCTTCATCAGCTCATCCTGCGTTTCGGCATTCTTCTTGGTAGCGAAACCGATACCGGCACCAAAGTCTTTCAGATCACGTACCCCGATGTTAGAGGTCATGATGATGATCGTATTCCGGAAATCAACCCGGCGACCAAGGCCATCGGTCAGGATACCATCGTCGAGCACCTGAAGCAGGATATTGAATACATCCGGGTGCGCCTTTTCGATTTCGTCCAGCAACACTACGCTGTACGGTTTCCGGCGAATCTTCTCGGTCAGCTGACCGCCTTCTTCGTAACCCACGTAGCCCGGAGGGGCACCAACCAGTCGGCTGACGCTGAATTTCTCCATGTACTCCGACATATCGATCCGTACCAGCGCATCATCTTTATCGAACAGATAGGTTGCCAGCACTTTGGCCAGTTCCGTTTTACCAACGCCCGTGGGGCCGAGGAAAATGAACGAACCAATCGGTTTCTTAGGGTCTTTCAGGCCGACGCGGGTACGCTGGATAGCTTTCACCAGTTTGTCGATGGCCGACTGCTGACCGATTACCTTGCCTTTCAGCTCGGAACCCATGTTGACCAGTTTCTTGCCTTCGTCGTTCGATACGCTCGTGACCGGAATACCCGTCATCATGGCTACTACTTCGGCTACGTTCTCTTCCGTTACCGTGTAGCGACGCTTCTTAGTATCCTCTTCCCAAAGCTGTTTGGCCCGGTCGAGCTGATCGATCAGCCGCTTTTCCTTGTCGCGCAGCTGAGCGGCCTCCTCGTACTTCTGACTCTTGACAACCTGGTTTTTCTCCTTCTTGATATTCTCGATCTGCTCTTCCAGCTTCAGGATATCTTCGGGAACCGTGATGTTCGAGATGTGTACGCGGGCACCTACTTCGTCCATTACATCAATGGCTTTGTCGGGCAGGAACCGATCGGATATGTACCGCTCTGACAGCTTCACAGCGGCTTCAATCGCTTCCTTGGTGTAATTGACGTGGTGGTGTTCCTCGTACTTATCCTTGATGTTATTCAGGATTTCGATGGTTTCGTCAATCGACGTAGCATCCACCATCACCATCTGAAAACGACGGGCCAGCGCACCATCTTTCTCGATATACTGACGGTATTCGTCCAGGGTTGTAGCACCGATACATTGAATGTCGCCCCGCGCCAGCGCTGGTTTGAACATGTTGGAGGCATCGAGTGAACCCGATGCGCCACCGGCACCAACGATGGTGTGCAGCTCATCGATAAACAGGATAACCTCCGGCGATTTTTCCAGCTCGTTCATAACGGCCTTCATCCGCTCTTCAAACTGACCCCGGTATTTAGTACCGGCTACCAGCGAAGCAAGGTCGAGCGTAACAACGCGCTTGCCAAACAGCACCCGCGATACTTTTTTCTGCACAATGCGCAGGGCCAGACCTTCGGCGATGGCGGTTTTACCAACGCCCGGCTCACCAATAAGAATCGGGTTGTTTTTCTTCCGGCGGCTCAGAATCTGAGCGACGCGTTCGATTTCTTTTTCACGACCAACGATGGGGTCAAGCTTGCCTACTTCGGCGAATTTGGTCAGATCCCGGCCAAAGTTATCCAGCACCGGAGTCCGCGACTTTTCGGCTCCTTTTGGATCTTTGCCCGAACTGGAACTGCTGCCACCAAACATGCCCCGGTCGTTGTCGTCATCGTCGGTTTCGGGGCCCATCACCGGGCGGGTCCCCGAAGATTGATATTCCAGCATCTCCTTAATGACTTCGTAGTTGATATTGAATTTGTTGAGAATCTGCGTGGCGACATTGTCTTCATCGCGCAGAATCGATAATAACAGATGCTCCGTACCAATGAGTGGGCTCTTAAAGATTTTGGCTTCCAGATACGTGATTTTCAGCGTCTTTTCCGACTGACGGGTCAGCGGAATATTCGCCAGATTTTTCACGTTATTCGTTGCCGTTCCTTTCGTTGCCTGTTCAATGGTCACCCGGAGTTCGTCGAGTGAGATACCGAGTTTTTTGAGTAACCCGACGGCTACACCCTCACCTTCACGAATCATACCCAACAACAGATGCTCTGTTCCGATATAATCATGGCCTAAGCGTAAGGCTTCTTCCCGACTCAGCGTGATGACTTCCTTGACGCGGTTTGAGAATTTTGCTTCCATTCGTTTTAGGGTCTCCTTAGGTATGCGTGCTACACTGTCCTAACGAAGAGTTTTAAGGATTTGTTCACTCCCGAAGGCCAGCCATCAACACGTCCACAGCGGCCGGTCCCTGGCAAAACAACAGGTCTATAATACTAAGATTAGGTACAAACTCCTGGCCAAAGTTTTGCGGATAGCTGACTGGCTGATGGAATATATACGTTTCCTGCTTATTACTTGGTTTCACTTTTGACCGCCCGTCAAATAGGCCGACTGCAACCGTTTTATCGTACCATTTTGTCAGGTTCAGGGGTATGCGCACCTGCATTGATTTCAGACAAATTGTCAGCAGTTCGTAGGTCAAATCAAACAAAAAACTCCAGCTCTTCTGATAAACAGGCGCAAAATCGGGCGCGTAGTACTCAAAAAAGGGAGCCTTACCGTAGGCAGCCTGTAAACTGCGCCAGTGGTGCAGCTGCCAGGAACGATCAGTTGCCAGTTTAAGGTCGCGGATGGGCTGGTGATGCGTTCCTCTTTGAACGGGCACCGTCAGCGCATCTACTTTGTTGGCCGTCTGTATGTAGCACCGATTTCTGTAACTTTGCTTCTGATAATGTTCCTGGGCTTCCAGTTGCACCCCTCCGTATCGCATCAGCCCCGATATGTAATCCAAACAGGGCAAATAATGTAATTCAATGAGTAAATTCGTCGGTGAAGGGGCTAACAGGAACGTTTCCAATAACTAGTTATCTATCCGTTCACAAATAAAGCAAAAATTCAATACGACCGACGGACTTTAGTATTTTTTTAATGTATTGGCAAAACCGGTCTCATGGGCATTGCCCGGAATATGTTTACTGAATGATATTTTTTCGATTTTTATCCCGGCTACCGTTTGGAGTACTTTATGGCATTTCCGATGTGCTGTACTTTTTGATGCGCTACGTGATCCGGTATCGCAGGCAGGTCATTCTAGCCAATTTACGCCTATCATTTCCCGAAAAATCAGACCGTAGCATTCAGCAAATCGCAAACGGCTTTTACCACAACTTAGCCGATATTATCGTTGAAACGATCAAGATACCGGCCTTGTCTGTCGATGAAATGAATCGCCGTATCCGTATCACCAATGCCGATATCGTTCGATCAAGACTACAAGCGGGGCAAATCGTTATCGGGATGGGTTCCCACCAGGGAAACTGGGAGTGGTTTGCCCAGGCCATTCAGACTCATAACATCCCGATTGACATTGTATATAAACCACTGACGAGTGCTTTTTCCGGAAAGTTACTATTCTATATCCGGTCTCATTTTGGCGGCAACGTGGTGTCCATGCATAACCTGCCCCGGCACATGGCGGCTAACAGGCATAATCCCCGCCTGATTGCCCTGGGGTCCGACCAGGTTCCCGATGTACCGGAACAGGCTTTCTGGACCGACTTTCTGCACCGGGATTCCCCCTTCTACCCCGGCTCTGAGCGGTTAGCCCGTCGGCAGAAACTACCGGTGTTTTACATGGAAATTGTGCGGATCCAGCGGGGTTATTACGAAGCCACTTTTAAACTTGTTGCCGAACCACCTTATGATGACTTACCCCTCGGCACCATCATGGAACGATACCGGGATTTGATTGAAAACACCATCCGGGAAAATCCGTCCGACTGGCTTTGGTCGCACAAACGGTGGAAACACTGGCGCGGGAAATACGCGAAGATTGAGGTCAAACTAAAGTAGAGACCGCACCGGCAAGGGATTGCCGGTGCGGTCTCTACACGAACCTGTATTATATTATAACGTGTCGCGCCGGGCTTTGGCAGCCTGTGTCGAATCGCGACGGGCTTTTATTCTGTCGGCTTCGGTAACAATGGCATTTTCAGCTTTGTCCAGGCCTTTATCAACCGCCCGGCCTACCTTTTGAGCCGTGGTATCCACAGCGGCACCGGCTACTTTTGCTTTGCGCTTCACCCCCTGCCCCATTTCTTCCGTAGCATCCTCTATATGCTCTCCGGCGTTTTTGAGATCTTTCTTTACGCGGGCTTTCCGTTCGGCCTTTACTTCCCGGCGCATTTCTTTTCGTTCCTGCTTGCTCATGGCCGTGTTCTCCTGAGCATAGGCGCCAGCGGTGAGCAACAGACTTAATGCCAGGGCACTGAATAGATTGGTTTTCATGACGTTGTTTGTATTAGTTAATTGGTTGTATGCCTAATTTTTAACTTAATCCTGATTTCGTATACACGTCCAGTCTCCGAACGAATCAACTGGCAATTGCCCCTTTTGTTTACTCTCTGTTATCTAATGGGCTCATTGTCAATCGCATTTACACGGATGTTGTTTCCCGGCAAAGGCGAACATTTACGCTACACCTTACGTTTTCCAGTTGACCGGCTACCAAACTGGACAGCGGCTTTTTCCGTACTTTTGTCTATCTAAATGGCCCCGTCACTACCTGTATGCTCGATTCGCTGCTTACCCCCTCTATTGCACCCATTGCTCATTCACTGGAACAATCCACACCGGGTGAATCCACACCGGGTGTCCTGTATACTCCTTCGCTTACGCAGTACACTCGCCGGAAAACCATAACGGTTACAATTGGTGATGTGCCCATGGGGTCCGACTATCCTATCCGGGTGCAATCCATGACTACCATCGATACGATGGATACGGAGGGGTCGGTGGAGCAGAGTATCCGGATGATTGAGGCCGGGTGTGAGTACATTCGGATTACGGCCCCCAGCGTGAAGGAAGCCCAGAATCTGGAGAACATTCGCAAGGGACTGCGGGCGCGGGGCTACACCACGCCATTGATTGCCGATATCCACTTCACGCCCAACGCGGCAGAACTGGCCGCCCGGATTGTGGAGAAAGTCCGCATCAACCCCGGTAACTATGCCGACCGTAAGCGCTTCGAGTTCATTGACTATACCGACGATGCCTATGCCGCCGAACTGGAGCGTATCCGGGCCAAGTTCCTGCCGCTGGTGCGCATCTGTAAGGAATACGGTACGGCCATGCGCATCGGCACCAACCACGGCTCCCTCTCCGACCGGATTCTGAGCCGCTACGGCGATACGCCCGTGGGCATGGTGGAGTCGGCCCTGGAGTTTCTGCGCATTTGTGAGGACGAGCAGTATTATAATATTGTACTCAGTATGAAATCCAGCAACCCGCAGGTGATGGTACAGGCGTACCGGTTGCTGGTGCAGCGGCTGGACGAGGAGGGACTGAAACCGTATCCGCTGCACCTCGGGGTAACCGAAGCGGGCGAAGCCGAGGATGGCCGCATCAAGTCGGCACTGGGTATCGGTACGCTGCTGGAAGATGGCATTGGTGATACCGTTCGGGTATCGCTCACGGAGGAGCCGGAGCGGGAAGCCCCCGTAGCGCAGGCGTTGATTGACCGGTATACAAAGCGGGCAGAAATGAGCCAGCCAATGCCGGCCATCACGACTTACCCGATTGACCCATTCCGGTATACCCGCCGAACGACTCATTCGGTTGCCAATTTTGGTGGTCAGAATGTACCGCGTGTTATTGCCGATTTTAGCCTGACACCCATTACGGAGCATGACGACCTGAAGCCCATCGGGCACTTTTACCTGCCCGAACCCGATAAGTGGCGGATGAATGACCTGGGTGCCGACTACGTGTATACGGGTGCTCATCCGGCGGCCTTCATGCTGCCGAATGGTCTGAAGCAGATTCTGGATTACGGCGTCTGGCAGACGGTTACCGATACTATCAACACCTTTCCGCTACTGACCGCAGCGGAATACACACAGGCCGAAACGGAGAAAACGCCCCTGCATGCCCGGCTCAACTTCGTGCAGCTATCCATAGTGGAGCTTTCGGGAAACCTGCTCGACAGGCTGCGTAATGACCAGACCGTTGTACTGCTCATCCAAACCAATAGTGCCCACGCCATGCCGGAACTACGCCGGTTGTTTGTTGAGTTGATTAACCAGGGTTTAACAACACCAGTTGCGGTACAGCGAAGTTACATCGGCGTGCCGGATGACGATATTCCCCTGTATGCTGCTACCGACGTAGGTGGATTGCTGATCGATGGCCTGGGGGATGGGATTATGCTGGCACAGCCGGAAGGCGGAAACTTAAAAACGCTCAACAGTCTGGCCTTTGGCATTTTGCAGGCCGCCCGTACCCGCATCACCAAAACCGAGTATATATCGTGTCCATCCTGCGGCCGTACGCTGTTCGATTTGCAGGAGACAACGGCTCACATCCGCCAGCGCACGGATCACCTGAAGGGGGTGAAAATTGGCATTATGGGTTGCATCGTGAACGGGCCGGGCGAGATGGCCGATGCCGATTATGGCTATGTGGGTATCGGTCGCGACAAGATTGCCCTGTACCGGGGGCAGCAGGTCATCAAAAAATCGGTTCCCGCCCACCGGGCTGTCGATGAACTAATTGAACTCATCCGGGAAGATGCGCGGTGGATTGAACCAAGCCTGGTAACTGAATAATATTAGGTGAGTAATGAACAATACAACTACACGAAAAGTAATGTTTTTCCCCTCGCGTTTGTTACTTAGTTGTGTGGTTACCTAGTCTTTTTCATTACTTATTCGGGGCTGCCCGCGCGGTCCATTATCCGTTAATTGCTCGTGAACAGATTCATTGATTACCTCAAAATAGGTCCCGTTTTCTCTTATTTCCTGCGCGTGTTTCGGAAGCCCGACCCGAACCACCCAACCAGTGTCAACCTGCGTATGATGCACGGAATCAATCGAATTTCGATTGTCATGTTTTTGATAGCCATCCTTATTTATACCGTCCGACACTGCGTGCGATGAATATTGAGAGCCTGCGTGAATACTGCCTAATTAAACCCGGCGTGTCCGAATCATTTCCGTTTGGCGGTGATGCGCTGGTGTTTAAGGTGGGGGCTGCCGGAACGCCGGGTAAGATGTTCGCGCTACTGGCTACGGAGCGTATGCCAACGACCATAAACCTGAAATGCGACCCCGAACGAGCCGTGCTGCTGCGGGAAGAACATTCCTCTGTAACGCCCGGTTACCACATGAACAAGACCCACTGGAACACCGTCACCCTTGACGGCAGCGTTCGAACGGTTGACGTTCACGAATGGATAGACCACTCCTATGAACTGGTCAGAAAGAGTTTACCCAAAGCCATTCAGGCCGAATTAAAATAATGCTGCGGTTTGCAGGAAAAGGGCGCTTTTCCTTAAATTAGTATCGATAGAAGCAATCGGAGGGGGATATGGAAGTTGCGTTATTGTGTCTGTTTTTTGGTATTTATTTAACCATTCGGTATTACATGGTCGACCATGACACTGACGCCGATAAGGACCAGAAACGATTCAAAAAAGGTATAGACCTCTTCAACCAATCAGCCATTACTGAGGCTCACACTTATTTCGACAACATCGTTCGGCAGCATCCCAAATCAGCCATTGCGTATGCCTACCGGGGCAAATGCCAGCTAGCCCAGGCAAATTACTACTCTGCCATCTACGACCTGACCGAAGCCCTGAACCGGGATAATACGCTTGCCGACTGCTACCTCGACAGGGGTGTTTCGTATTACCGGACCAATGAATTCCAGCAGGCATTCCGTGAGTTCGACAAAGCGGTCTGGCATTTCCGGGATGAGCAACCCGATGCCTACCGCTGGCGTGCTCTGGCGCGAATTGAACTCCGTCAGCTCCCGCAGGCCGAAAATGACCTCCGCCGGGCCATTTCTCTGGGTGATGAAAACTCTTTTCACCTGCTCCTCCAGCCACCATTCACCCGACCCGTTTTTCAGCGGTAACACCGGTCGTATAACGAAAAAGTCAATCACCGAGTGGTAATGGCTTCCATTGTGAGCGGTTTAGTGTCTTTTCCGGTAGAGGTAGATTAGAAAAGACAACTCGTTTACGAACATCGCTTTTTGCTGAACCTTCCAGACGTGGTAGATGATATAGAGGTCGAAGGTGTTAGGATTTCAGGAGATGGCAAGTTTTTGTCATCCCGACGCAGGAGTATCTCTATCATCCACCGAACTTGAGATCCTGACCTCCCCCACGCCATCTTACCTTACCGGGCGGATGATGAAGTTCCTGAGGGAGTTTTTCTTGATGATTTTCACTAACTGACCACCTTCATATTCGTACTCATCTTCCCGGTCGCTAAGTCGGGCGGTGTAGGCTCCTTTCGTGGGCGACGAAAAAGCGAAGTAGTCGCCGAAGTACTCCGAATAGATGCGGCTTCGGCCAACGGGTTCGCCGAAGTATACGTTGCTCAGAATATACGTAATGGGCCGGGTTTCGGTGGTCTTTCGGGAGTACTTGTACTGTTCGGCCACAATGTCGTAGTGGTCATTTTTCCACTCCGTTCTGGTCAGAAAATTACCCTTGTTGGTCTGGGCTTCCACAATTGAACGGAGGAGTTTACCCTGCTGCATCAGGCTCACCATCTTATAATACACCTTCACTTTGTAGACCAGCAAATTGACGCTTACATCACTGATAATGGTGTACTGCACAGTCTGGTTGCCCTTTGGCTGACGCACGGCCGTCATGGTGCCTACTTTAATCCCGGCGATGTCGATGATAAACCGCCGGATCTGCGTGCTATCGGGTACCTGTGCCAACCCAACCAGGGGCGTACCCACTAGGATAATCAGGATAAGCAACCCCGTTTTCGGGCGCTTTCGGAAGTTGGGGTCAGGCTCCTGCACCCGTGATTTTACGCTTCTGTTACTTATTGCTGTCATCATACTCTTACGCGGATACCGTCATTGCCCAGCAAAATGGGGTTTATGGCAGGCATACGGTTTGACTCATCATCATTCTCCAGGTTTAAAACGCCCCGTGGGCACACGGCAGAGCAAACACCACAGCCCACGCACGACGACCGGACAATGTCCTGACCGCGCTGCGCGTACCACCGCACGTCGATACCCATCTCGCAATAGGTAGAGCAGTTGCCACAGGAAATACACTGCCCGCCATTGGTGGTAATGCGGAAACGGGATTTAAACCGTTGGACCAGACCCAGATAAGCCGCCAGCGGACAGCCAAATCGACACCACACCCGATTACCCATGAAGGGATAGAAGCCAGTGCCTACCACCCCGGCAAAGATGGAGCCGATGGCAAACCCATAGCTGGAGCGCAGGCTGTAGGAATCCAGAAACCCAAACAGGGCCGATTGGCCGCTTAGGTACGTGTACAGTACCGCTACCGTCATCACCACGGCGAAAACCAGCACACCATGCACCACCACGCGCTCGAATTTCCAGGCTACCAGCCGTTTGTCAGACAGTTGGCGGTACGGGTCGCCGAGGGTTTCGGCCAGGCCACCGCAGCCGCATACCCACGAGCAATACCAGCGTTTGCCAAAGAAGTACGTCATTACGGGCACACCAATCAGCCAGAGGGCCGTTCCCCATACCAGCAGAAAAAGTCCCAGCGAACCAGCCTGAATTTTCTGGTCGAGCCGGTAGTCGAAGTAAAAACTGTAGTCAAGCGGCCACATGTTTTTCAGGTCCTGCGCGGGCTGGTTGAACAGCGACAGGAGTTCGGGAATCAGAAACGCAAAGCAGGTCTGGAAAAACATGACCGATACCGTGCGGATTTGCTGGTAGGGATTGCCCCGGTATTTGACCAGCATCCGAACACCCATTACCAGGATGGCCAGTGTGTAGAGGGTGCCATACACAAACCACTGGCTGGCGGGACCGCCGTTTAGCAGCCGACTCAGCGGGTCAAACATGAGTACCCAGTTGGTCAGGTATTCGGGATAGAAGTAGAGCAGCACATAAAATCCAATCAGGAAACTGCCGATGACGATGCCAATCCAGCCCCGGTTGGTGGCCGGATTATGGAAAACACCATTGTTCTTGATACCCGGCATCTGCCGATTCTTTGGCACGATGTACAGCAATGCGCCCCCCACGCACAGCAGCAGACTCAGGCAGAAGAACAGCAGACTATTGTCCGGGAAGAAACCAATACTGGCGGCTTTGGTAACCGGGAATGCGTAATCGTCATTGATGATTTTGTCTTTCTCGTTCCGCGCTTTATACCCCTCGTTTAGTTTAGCGATGGCGGCTTTAAAGTCGCGCACAAACCCAAACGCCGACCCGTATACAGTTCCCCGCATATCGGCCGTGGCCGATTGAATACCGGCCAACTGTTCTTTCTTTACCGTACTCGTTAATACCTCATCGGTCAACTGGTACTGACTCAGGCTTAGCGAACCGACGAACAGAGCGAAGCCAATCAAAAAAAGCGTTAAACCGGTACGCTGGATGTTTGTGAGCATGGGTAAGATTTTTTAGCTTTTTTTCAATTCGCCGTACTAAACAATCGCTGTAACCAGTTCTTCCGTAATGGGCCTTTTCCTTGTAACTGGTTTGTATAATTCTCCGAAAACTCCGGGTTGAAATCGGCTTGCTGAAACTGGCTCAGCACCTCCGGCAAGGGGCAGTGTTCCCGAATCCAGCGTTCGCAAACGGCGTGGCGCAGGCGCAGGCCAAAAGCATGAATACCCACCACCCCCTCCCCCTTTGCTTCGTAATTGATGCGCAGGCACTGCTGCCCATTTGGATGTTCCCAGTAGTAGGTTTGTTCATCCTCGGCCAGTTTGGCGTTCATGGTGCCGTAGGTCTGGTACTCGATGTCGAAAAACTTGGCGGAGTTGAAAAACACACCCGGCTGATAGGCGGTGCGGTTGCCACACAGCGTTTGCGCCAGGGTTTCGCCGTGCATCCGACCCGTGTACCAGATTTGCTCAATGGCTTTTCGTGGGCTGCCGTCCGTTCCGGTTATCGGAACCCGAAACTCATTACAGTCGCCGATGGCGTACACATCCGGGATATTCGTCTCGAAGTATTCATTGACCAGAACACCTTTTCCCAGTTCAATGCCGGATGTTTTCAGGAAGCTGATATTCGGCGTCACGCCCACGCCAAGTCCTACAAATTGACAGGCAATCTCCCGTTCATCGGTGGTGACGATGGCCCGAACGTGCCCGGCTTCATCGGCCAGAATTTCTTTCAGTTCCGCTTTAAGCTGCAGGTCAACGCCGTGCCGGCGAACGTGCCGACGAATGAGTTCTCCTTCTTCGGCCGGGATAGTCGAACTCCAGTAGTGCGTATCGCGCACGAGCATTGTTACAGGAATATGGCGGGAATGGAGCATTTCGGCCAGTTCGATTCCAATGAGCCCCCCGCCTACCACTACAGCCCGGTCAATGTTGCTGGTATGATGCCCCATACTTTCCAGGTCCGGCAATCCATATAGCCCCTGTACCCCTGTGCTGTCCAGACCCGGCCAGTTGCCGGTACTGGATACAGAGCCGGTGGCAATGACCAGCGCATCATAGGCCAGCCAGGTATCATCATTTAGTCGGATACGTCTGGCATCCGTGTCTACCTGCTCTACATAACCCCTGACCAGTTCAATCCGGTTTTTCTTCCAGAACCAGTCCTCATACGGCTTGGTATGTTCGTAGGTCATGTGCCCCATGTAGATATACATGAGGGCCGTGCGCGAATAAAAGTGCTCGGATTCCGCCGAAATGACGGTAATCCGAGCGGTGTCGTCCTGCTGGCGAACGTGTCGGGCGGTGGTAATGCCGGCAATGCCGTTACCGATAATGATGATGTGCTTCATGGAAAGCCGGTTCAGCAACGAATTACTTCTGTTCGTTGAGGTTCCAGTTATAATCCAAGTAGTCGATTTTGGTGTTATCGGTTATTTTGGTGGTCGAGTATTTATTGACCCACTTCACCACCGACTGGCCGCCGTCTTTGAAATCACCCTTGTACCAGTCGAAGTATTTCGACAGTTTGGCTGCGTCTTTGCTGATTTTGTTTTTGGCTGGATTATTCAGAAAATCACTCCCCTGATCGTTCAACTGGGCATCCAGTTTATCGGCGGTAAAGGCTTCATTCCGCAACCGGGGGCAGGAAATTGATGCGCACACCAGTGCGAAGTGAATTCTGGGGTCGTTGTATTTCTTGCGTAACGTACCGTGCTCAATATTATCGAGACTCATTTTCTCCCCGCCAATGGTAAAAAACTTCTCCGCCCAGGGGGTCGTAACGAAAGGAATTTGAATTTTTGAGCCAATATCCTTGATGCTCTCAATAGGATAATGTTTTACCACATCCTTAATGGTGAAGGCATTATAGGCATTGATCCAGTAAGCCATCTCCTCGTTCTTGCTCCAAGATGATGCCGGTGGATTTTTGCTCAGCATATCCAGGTACTGATCCAGTGTTTTTACGTCCGACTTAAACCCTTTATAGTTAACCAGCCCTTTATCATTGACGTATTTTTTCAGCAGTTTGTCAAAAATGCTGTGGTCAACGGGGGCCGCGTTTACAGTATTGTGCGTAGTGTCGTTCGTGTGGGTAAAGGCCGTAAGCAGGGTAATAAGCAAACCCGTTAAAGCCAGTGTGAGGAATGATGTTTTTTTCATGGTACCTTTAAAAATGTTGTTACTACTTGATATACGACCCGAAAGCTTAAAAGGTTTTTGATTCATCCGTGTCCAAACCCTGCCGGTTACTTTATCGTATGCTAAAGTACGTTAACTTCTGTTTCAAATGCTTCTTTTAACCCTGTTTACTGCCTTATCCGTTTCTACCCCTGCCGATAGTGTTCCAAAAGCGTTCAGTTTGCTGCCTTTACCCCTTGTTTACTACACCCCCGAAACGCGGCTGGCCTACGGAGTTGCGCCTACGTTTACCTTTCGATTCAAGCGTGATATGGCGGCCCTCCGCGCCGATTCTGCAGCTACCGTACGGCCTTCACAGGTCACGCTCGGTGCTGCCTATACGCAGAATAAACAGTTGCTGTTTTACGTGCCTTTCCAGCTATTCTACGACCGGGACAAATACTATATCAACGGCGAAGCGGGGTACTACAAATACAGTTATTTCTTTTTTGGCGTGGGCCAGCGGGAAGTACCCCGTGAGCTATACGCCGTCAATTTTCCGCGCATCCGGGTCAACGCGTTTCGGCAGATAGCGGCTTCGGCCATTCCCGTCGGGAAACTGTACGCCGGTGTGCGGTATCAGTACGAAGATTATCAGGTAACCACCGTAGAACCGGATGGACTGCTGGCTACGGGTACGGTACCGGGCGGACTGGGCAGCAAACTGGCCGGTGCAGGGCTGGGCCTCTTTTACGACTCCCGGAACCAGATTTTCTTCCCCACCAAAGGCCTGGTTGCCGATGTGGCGTTCCTGAATCAGAGCCGGGTGTGGGGCAGCAACGTCCGGTTTGACCGGTACTCAGCCGACGTGTCATCGTACCACGCGTTGAGCAAACACGCAATCTTAGCCCTCAATTATTTCGTAAGTTTTACGAAAGGTGTCGCGCCGTTCAACGCTATGTCATTGCTGGGCGGCACCAAACGAATGCGGGGCTATTATGAAGGCCGGTTTCGGGATCAGAATGCCGCCCTGATACAAAGCGAAGTACGGTTCGATATTTATAAACGTCTGGGCGGTGTTGTTTTTGGCGGGGTAGGCATTCTGGGCGACGATGCCTCGATATTGCGTCCCTCCGACCCAAAAGCCGCTTACGGTGCCGGGCTCCGGTTCACGATAAATCGGCTGGACCACCTTAACATTCGGGTCGATTACGGGTTTGGCCAGCAATCGAGTGGATTCTACCTTACCCTCGGCGAAGCGTTTTAAACAAAATACCGGGCAAATCGCCTTTCGTTATTGTTAAGGGCCGATAAATGTAGTAGTTTTCCAATTGTAACCATCGACTAATGACGCTTAGTGCCATCATTCCAACCCACAACGAAGCTGGTAATATCGGGCAGTTAGTGCATGATTTACGGGCATATGGCGGGCCTCAACTTATCGAGATTCTGGTTATCGACGCCGACAGTACGGATGGTACCCCCGATGTTGCCCGGCAGGCGGGTGCCTGCGTCTATCAATCGCCCAAACCGGGTCGGGCCGCCCAGATGAACTTCGGGGCCAGCCTCGCCAATGGTGACGTATTCTATTTCGTACACGCCGATGTTCGGGTTCACCCCGAGTTTACGCAGGACATTGAACAGGCCATACAATCGGGGTGTGAATCGGGTTGTTACCGGTTCCGGTTCAACTCCCCCAAGCCTCTGCTGCGGTTCAACAGCTACGGAACCCGTTTTCCGGGCATTATGAGCCGGGGTGGTGACCAGACCCTGTTCATCACCCAGACGCTGTTCAATCGGCTGGAAGGCTTCAACGAACGCTACGTCATCATGGAAGATTTTGACATTATCGTACGTATCCGGAAGGTTGCCCGTTTTGCCATCATCCCCAAAGATGTACTTGTTTCGGCCCGCAAATACGACACCAACAGTTGGCTGCGGGTACAGGTAGCGAACCTCACCGCTTTTTCGCTCTTTTTCCTGAATGTGTGCCCTACCCGCATTGCCCGTACCTATAAAGCGTTACTCAACTATCGCTGATGAACAAAACGGTACTGGTCACTGGCGCAAATGGCTTTCTGGGCTCTCATCTGACCCATGAGTTGCTCCGTCGCAACTACCAGGTCCGCGCGTTCGTCCGGCCGGGCAGCAACTGCCAAACGCTGACCGGATTGCCCATTACATACTGTGAAGGCGACATTCGGAAGTCGGATGCGCTGGAACGGGCCATCGACGGTTGTGATGCCCTGATTCATGCAGCCGCACTGGCACAGGTCAATCCGGCCCGTAGCCCGGCCATCTGGGCCATGAATCTGGCGGGTACGGAAACCACGGTCGAGGTGGCTCATCGTAGTGGGATAAAGCGTTTTGTGTACGTCGGTACGGCCAATGTCTTTGGCTTTGGCACGAGGGAACAACCCGGTACCGAAGCAACGCCTTTTGCCGGGCAAGGCTACGGCTCGGACTACATCGACAGTAAACGGGCCGCTACCCAAACGGTACAGCAGGCCGTGCAGAAACTGGGCTTACCGGCCGTATTGGTTCATCCTACGTTTATGCTGGGGCCGCTGGATGCCAAGCCAACATCGGGGCGCATGCTGCTTGAACTCTTCCGGGGTAAAGTAATCGGGTACCCGGTGGGCGGCAAAAATTTTGTCCACGTTCGGGATGTGGCCGTTGCCACGGTCAATGCCTTAACGCAGGGGCGAATTGGCGAGTCCTATATTCTGGGTAACGAAAACATGAGTTATCAGGAATCGTTTCACCTAATGGCCAGGCTACTGGGGGTTGCCCCGCCCCGATGGCCCATTCCGCCGGGTTTGGCCCGCTCGTACGGCTTTCTGTGCGATGCCTGGGCACGGGCAACCGGGCAGCCGGGTCAGCTTAATTCGGCCATGATTGCCGTTGCCAACGACGGGCATTATTTCTCGTCCCAAAAAGCCATTACGGAACTGGGCCTTCCGCAAACACCCATTGCCGAAGCAATCCGTGACGCCTTCGACTGGTTTAAAAAACATGACTATGTTACAACAAATGCCGGAGCTAAATAAACCCTCCCTCCTGCTGATGCCGGACGAATCCGAGCAGGAAGTGGGCGAAACGGCGGGATTAAATGAAGGCAAAAAAGCCGGTGTGATTCGCCGACCGGCGCAGGGCAAACCCGGCCCTTTTGCCGGGAAAGTAGCCATCGTTACGGGTTCTGAGTCGGGCATTGGGAAAGCAACCGCCCGCGCCCTGTGCGAAGCCGGGGCTTCTGTTGTACTCAACGGGCGCACGGCCGACCGGCTGGCCCAGACCGAGCGGGAATTCCTGGCCGGGCAACTTCCGGTAGTCAGCTGTCTGGCCGATGTAACGGTCTATGCTGACTGCGAACGCCTGATTGCTACCGCCATCGATGCCTTTGGTCAACTGGATATTCTGATTACCAACGCCAGTATTTCCATGCGGGCCTACTTCGCCGATATGCAGCCCGACGTGTTTCGGGAGGTTCTCGACAGTAATGTGTATGGCAGTGTTTACCCCCTTAAAGTAGCCCTGCCACACCTGACCAAAACGCGGGGCTGCGTCACGTTTATCTCGTCTATTTCGGCCCTCAACGGGATGCCCAGTGGCTCGGCTTACTGCGCCGGGAAAGCCGCCCTGACCAACCTGGCGCACACGCTCCGGCTGGAACTGGACCACACGGGTATTCAGTTTGGGGTTGTACACATTGGCTTTACCCAGAACGACCCCGAAAAGCGGGTGCTGGATGCCGAAGGGCTGCCCGTGCCCATCGCCCACCGCCCACCGCGCTGGCAGAAAAGCCAGAAAGAGGTGGCTGCTATCATTCTCAAACACATTCGTCGTCGGCAGAAACGAACGGTTATTTCCGCTTTAGGCTTATTGATTGCAGTGGTGCATACGTACTTCCCCCGCATTGGCGACTGGGTGGTGCTGACAAGCATCCGGCGGATGCGCCATTTTTATGAATAGCGGAGCCAGGGGTTATCGGTACCACCCACCCTATGCTCCACCAATCTAAAAACAGTCTATTTTCGTTAATACATCAAGATTCTTTCAAGCAAATGGAAACGTATTACAATCCTGAAGACCTCAAGAAATTCGGCAAAATTGGTGAGTTTCAAAAAGAACTGGCCGACAAGTTTTTCTCTTACTACGGCTCCGTTTTTGCCGAAGGTGCCCTGACAGCCCGTGAAAAATCACTTATTGCGCTGGCCGTTTCGCATACGGTTCAATGCCCCTATTGCATCGACGCCTACACCAGCGATACGCTGGAAAAAGGCTGCTCAGAAGCAGAAATGATGGAAGCCGTTCACGTAGCGGCCGCCATCCGGGGAGGTGCCTCACTGGTTCATGGCGTCCAGATGATGAATAAAGCAAAAAGCCTTTCTATGTAAGCAAAATTAGTTTGTGGTTTTCAGTTTGTGCTTTTGGGTTGGCTGACGCATTAAAATGTAGTGCGACGGACTGCCGAAAACCATAAACCGAAAACTATAAACCACAAACATTCTATGAAATCACTTAAAGCCAGTGGCCACCAGTTAGCCAGTTCAGCCTTTCAGTTACAATCGCTGCACGACAAGGTTGCCGATACCCTACAGCTTCCGCTTTTTCACGAGAAATTGCAGGACGCCGGACTCTTCCCGTTGCTACCCAACCAACCCGCCATTTTTCAGGTCAACGTGGGTAAGATGTGCAACCAGGTTTGCAAGCATTGCCACGTCGATGCCGGGCCGGACCGCAAGGAAATCATGACCCGCGAAACAATGCAGCAATGCCTCGATGCGCTGGCCAAAACCAGCATCGCTACGGTTGACCTGACCGGTGGTGCTCCGGAAATGAATCCCGATTTCCGGTGGTTTGTAGAAGAAATCCGGAAGCTGGGCCGGCACGTGATTGTACGCTGCAACCTGACCATCATTGTAGCGAACCCCAAATACAATGACCTGCCCGAATTCTTCCGCCAGCATCAGGTGGAAGTGGTTAGTTCGTTGCCCTTCTATAATGCCGACAAAACGGACCGGCAGCGGGGTAAAGGCGTTTTCGGTGACTCTATAAAGGCACTGGGTATGCTCAACGCTGTTGGGTACGGCCAACCTGATTCGGACCTGAAATTGAATCTGGTCTACAACCCAAACGGGGCGTTCCTACCCGGTTCGCAGGATAGTTTGACCCGCCAGTTCAAGCGGGTTCTGTTCGATGAGTTTGGCATCGTGTTTAACGACCTGTTCGCCATCACCAACATTCCCATCAGCCGGTATCTGGATTACCTGATTTCGTCGGGCAACTACGATGCCTACATGGAAAAACTGGTCAACGCGTTCAACCCCGTGGCGGCTATGGGCGTTATGTGCCGGGATACCATCTCGATTAGCTGGGACGGCTACCTCTACGACTGCGATTTCAACCAGATGCTGGATTTGAAAGTAGCCAGTCCGGTACAACACGTTCAAAATTTCGATGTAGACACCCTGGGTCAGCGCAAAGTAGTCATCAACCAGCATTGCTACGGCTGCACTGCCGGGGCGGGTTCGAGCTGTGGCGGCACTACGGCTTAAGGTAGCTTAGAGGAACGGAGTAACTGGTTTTCTCCTCAAAACGGTCTGGTATGTTGTCAGTTTCTGAGACAACATACCAGACCGTTTTGGTTTTTCGTGCGCGATAAAACCTGTTCGCAGGCGAAAAGAATACGTTCTGAATTGACCAATTTGAAAACAATTCGCAAGGGCCATTTTCCCGTACGTTTTAGCTGAACACAGGGAAAACTCTTAGTGGGGCAGGATAATAATACGGGAAAAATACCCCAATAGAGGTATTGCGCTTTACCAGTAACTCACGGACATTTACTCGTGAATCAATACCGTTCCACTAAAATTCTCCAACCATGAAAACCCTCCACTGCAAAGATGTAGGCTTCGACTGTCCCGGTATCATCCAGGCCGATAGCGAAGCGGAAGTACTGCAATTAGCCGCGCAGCACGCGCTGGAAGCCCACCAAACAACGGTCACGCCAGAAATGGCCGAACAGATCAAGCCCCTGATTCGCGAGGAATAACCCCAATGAGCCATGAAGTACAACCGCTATCTATTCACTCTGCTCCTAACGCTGATGGTGGGCGCTACCCTGTACGCGCAACCATCAGCGTCTAACTCCCCTAAGAAGATGAAATTCCTGATTCACATCACCTGTGGTTCTGAAAACCCGACAAAGGCTGCACTAGGATTTCTGGTAGCCAAAACCGCTCTGGACGAAGGCCATACGGTGTCGCTCTTTCTGGCGGGCGATGCCGCTCCGCTACTTAAAGATGCCGAACTGGACAAAGTAATTGGCGTAGGCACGGGCAAGCTCCGCGACCATTACGAAGCCATCGTAAAAGCGGGCGGCAAGTTCTACGTTTCAGGCATGTCGGCCAAAGCGCGGGGCATGACCGAGGCCGATATAGCCGGAAAACCAGCAGAGTTTGCCATGCCAACGGTACTGGTCAAACTCGCTGCCGATAGTGACCGGCTGTTTACGTATTAATTTTCACCCTTTAACCATTCTGTGCAATGGCCTACCACATCCGTCTTTTATACAGTTTCTGCCTGATCATCCTAATCGCGGCACCCGCTCTAAGTCAGGCAGTTCATACGGTAGCCAAACCCAATGAAACCGTTTGGGTGATTGCCTATCCCGTTAAAGCCAACAAACGTGCTCAGTACGAACGATTTATTCACGAAATCTTCTGGCCCGGGGCCAGGAACTTATCCGCGGCTGAACGGAAAATTTTCAAGCAGACGCGGGTTATGCATCCCACCAAACCCGAAGCCGACGGGTCGTATACCTACTTGTTCATTATGGATCCAGTGATCAAAGGGGCTGACTACGAGATTGAGTCGCTGTTAAAAAAAGAGTATGGTGTTCAAAAAGGCACTGCGTATTTCAAGGTGTTCAAAGACGCCATCATCGAAAAGAACTACAGGGATTACCGGGTTACGCAATCCAAAGACTAATCTTTCTGCTAACTGGTTTATCAGTTTACCTCAGCTTATCTGGTTCCGGGTGATGTATCCGGGCCGGGTGCGGCACGAGGAACAGATGATGATTGATGCATTGGGCGAGCTGTATAAAGTTTATATGCACTTCGGAGGTCGTTTATTATTTATGCTGATGGTTAGTCGCTGGTAAGTAGTCTGTTTAATGGTCCCGTTTACTTTTTGTAAAAGTGTAGCCGGATACCCGTGCAGATAAAACTGTTGAGCGGCTCATTGAAATGGCCTGCTTCCTGGTAGCGGTAGTACGTATAGAGCGTAGTCCGCTTCGAGAAATCATATTCGCAGTCAATCTGCGCGAACGGCTCGTTAAGATTATACGGATTGAACACGTCGTAGGTACCAAATGCCACCCCTACAAATCCCCTCGGACTGAATTCGTAGTGAATAGCTGCTTTATAAATCAGGTGATTGTTTTGGATGCCATTCGTTACGGGTGCCCCTTCAAGGTAGTTGACCTTTTTGAACGCATACAAATAACCAAGCCCGCCCGCAAACAGGATTTTTTTCGATAGCGGATACTTCACCTCAGCTACGCCCAGATAATTGCTCCGGGTATAGGGATCACCCAGGTCAGGCCCCGTGTTTTCAATCACATTCGTCGACATACGGGCAATAAACCGTAGCACATTCCAGAACGATTTTGTTTGTAACTCCACCTTGTAGTGATAGTATGAATTCAGGTTATACGGCCGTTCGCCCAGTCGAAAGCCCACCTGTAGTTTCAGAAAATTAGTCAGGCGAAAGGTCGGTACGATGTTCTGGTCAGTACGTATATTCCCTTTCGCATCGATGATCAGCCGGTTGTAAAGTAGCAAACTGACTGATTCTGTTTTCCTTACTACATGCTCAGGCCCGGCTGTTTGAAGGCTGTCGGTCTGGTTTACTAGTTGCGCTGTTACGTTGATGGAGCTGAAGATACTCAGCAAGAGAAGCAATTGTTTCCTATTTATTCGGTACCACTTAGGCCATTACAAAGTGGCAATAAACTAAGTACAATGGAATTTCCCACAGCGCATCAGGTAATTTTTATCACTTACACAGCAATCTAACAACCAATTGAAGTGAGTCACCAGGCTGTCCACTATAATCAGGCATGGTCTCCGTTATACCGGTTATTGTTCGTAACAGGACGGTGGAAAATAAAGGTCGAACCAACACCAAGTGACCCGGCGGTATCGCGGCCCCATCTACAGTTACACTGCCGGATCGTATTTGACTTGATTTACCATAACCGGTTCTGGAGAACCAGTACCTGTTGACATTACATGAACCTGTAGGCTAAGCCAACAGAGCGGTCCTGACAACCTCCCCGGTGTTCAGGCGCTCTATTTTAATGGTAACCTTCCGTCCCGTCTTCAATCATAAATGAGTCAGCTTAGCGAGGGTTATCGGGCTACTTTCTTACCAGTTTCCGACAGAATACAAGACTAATGCATTGCAGGTGTGTCAGTACCCGCTTATGGGATACCCAGGAAAAATTACATTCACAATGGCAATGGATTGATGCCGCTTCCGCCAATTTCGCAACTGGGTTCGCTCAGGCCAGTGACGTGTCGATTTATTGGGTTACATACAACTAGCAACTCACAGGCAGGTCAAAGCAAAAATCTCAACTGCTCATAATCAACAAGTTAGCTGTCTTTTTTTACGATAACTTGAATTCAGCTGCCAGTCTCCTGGATCTTTTCTCTTAGTGTACCCAAAAAATAAATAAACCGCCTAATAAATTAATAGTGTCCTATATTACCCTTTTTAGTCTTAAATAAACAAAATAGCGAAAGCACTTTAACTCAACGAATCTTTCTAAACTTAAAATTTAAACCTTCTAATGTACAAGGCCTTAACCGACGAGGAAGCAATTCGTCAGTATTTACCCGATCAGTCGAATCAATGCTTCGAAATTCTGTATAAGCGATACGTGGGCAAAGTTTATCAGCGGTGTTTATCCATGACCCACGATACCGAAAAGGCAGAAGACTTCACCCACGATATTTTCATCAAGGTATTCAATAAGCTGGAAGCCTTCGAGCAACGGTCCAGTTTTTCTACCTGGCTCTATTCCGTTTCGTTCAATTACTGCGCCGATCAGCTTCGGATTGCCAAACGTTTTTCCACTACCAGTCTGGATTTTAACAACGAATGGGACAAGGCTGAATCCATGGATGAACAACTCCATGAAGAAACGCTCCAGCTTATGCAGCAGGCCATGACCAGCCTGTCGGCCAAAGAGCGCAGTTTACTCCGGTTAAAATATGAGGATGGACTGAGTATCGACGAAATTGCTCAAACCCTGGATCTCACGCCAAGCGCGGTCAAAATGCGACTAAAGCGAAGCCGGGACAAAATACAGGCCCTCTGCGAACATAATTTTGTAAACTAATTCAAAAAAAATTGTCTGTTATGGTGACCTTTATTAAAATTCCAGTCTAAGCGTATACAAAGGATCATTGAAAAAGCCTTCCGATTACGATATTCGTCGTACCGGAAGGCTTTTTTATGGGAAAACCAGCCTGTTTTTGCTCACGCCAAGCCGTTTATCACGACGAAATGAATAGGCTTTAAAATGACAGCCAACCCGACAGTTTGATGGCAAAAGGCGTTACCGGAATGCCGGTACGGCCAATGTTATCACGATAGGTGAGCCGGTGGATAGCATCTACCCGCAGCACTTTAAAGATATTGTCGATACCGTATCCAACTTCAACGTAAGGTGTTCTGGTTAGGACACTAAAGCCATTAATGGCCTGCCCGGCCTCGTTCGTGGCTGGAATCAGGGCCGTATTATCCGCCGACACACTGCCCACCAGCACTTTAGCCGTTATCAGCTCGCGCCATTTAAGCCGGCGCAGTAATGGCAACCGATTGAGTAATAAACCCCCGAAGTTATGTTCGATTTGTGCCGTAGCCCACCGGTCAGACACAAACTCGAAGTAGTTCATCAGGTTATACGCATTGCCGACGTAAAACGACGACTCGTTGCCCAGGGGCGTGTACAGCAGTGGATAAGGAACGGCAGACGGGATAATGCCCGCGCCAACGGAGTAATACGTACGGCCCAGAATACCCATCCGAAACGAATGTTTCATGGTGAGGGCGATGCGCTGATAGGTAAAATCACTGCCCAGTACGTGACGAAAACTCAGATTATACTGGAGGGTAAAAATCGGTTTGCGTGTGGCACCGGCACTGATCCGGGTATTGCCATCCTGCAACATAATCTCGTCTGGTGCAAAACGCGTTTCCGACACCAGCTCCGTCATTTGGTAGTTGCTTCGGGTCGACGCATCATAATTATTGACGTAATAGGCAAAAGGAAACAGCGGCTCAAAGCTGCGTTGCCGCAAGGTCAGTGTCTGCGTGAAGCCATGCCCCATTTCCCGCCGGATATATACCTGCTGCTCTTCCTGAAAATAAGGTCGGCGGATGGTACCAAACCGGGAGTAAGCTGAAAACAGGGAATTGTTCCCGATGTTATCGGACGATACACCTATCCGTTCCAGGTCATAACTCTGCCGGACACCGAGTACCGTCCAGGGTTTACGACTCAGGATATAGTCGATACCAACGCTGTATTTAAGCGCCTTATCCCTGGTTCCGTACGCCAGATAACCATTTAGCAGCCACTTTTTGCTAAATCCGGTATTGGTACGCATCCCCAGCCGAAACCGGTTTCCCTCAACAGTATTATTCGCGTACGAATACAGCACCGGTCCCAGTTCTACATTCCATTTACCCAGGGGTACGTAGCCCAGCACCCCCAGTTTGATCAGCTCACCGGCTACTTTCACAACGGGTACATTGCGTACGGAGTCAACTACCCGCATGGCCCGAAACTCGGTGGCAGAAAGTGACATTGGCCGCACCCTGTTCCAGAATGCGCTGTCAGCTTCCCGGTACCCGTCCGACAGTTCGATGGAGGGATCATAAAAACCCACCTCGTTCGGCCTGTTTTCTGTGATGTTGGCAGCATTGGTAAGCAACCGAATCAGCACCCCGGGGGAATTTGGCGTGGGCTGGTCGGTATCAATCGTCAGCTGGGTTTGGGTTGGAAAGCGCAGGCCCGATGCCGATGTTTCCCAGTCCTGCTCAAGGTGCAGGCTCTCCACAAAATTGATGTTGGCGCGCTTATCGATGTGGACATCAACCTGCGCCAACGCCATACGCAGCGTATCCACCCAAACGGTACCGGTAAAAGCCAGTTCGGTGACTCGTTTGGGCGAGAATTCAATTTCGTAGCATACCCCGTTGTACAGGGACACCGTATCTTTCAGGTGAAACGTGTAAATCGTTTCCCAGGCGTTGCCCAGGGGGGACGGAATATCTTTGTTGAGAATCTGGAGTGAATTCCGGTAAAAATTATACTGCTGAAACGACGCCCCCGTCAGTTGGGAAATCAATCCGCCATCACTAACGCCCACACCCGTTACGTGCGTCTTCAGGATGTGTTCTTTTACTTTTTCGGGATTGATACGGTGGTAAAAGGTTGAAAAGGTTTCGGAGATGAACACGGGTATGGCCGATTGTCCGCTGGCATCGGTAATGGCCGGTAGCTTACCCAACAACCTGTTTACAGGACCGGGAGGCCGGTTATTCTTTCGTTTGCGGGCAAAATTGTTAATATACCCCTCAATTTTTGTGTAGCTCTCGTACTGATAGGCGGATAGCTGCGCCGGATTGAACTGGTCACTCCGACGAACGGCTTCGCGCATGATTCGGTAGGCGGGGTCACCCCCTTTGGCGTATACCTTCACCTCCTGTAGTTTGGTTGCCGTGGCGGCCAAACCAGCGTCGATTACCTGCGTAGCCAGTGCCGCTATCGGGTAGGACATAGGGCGGTAACCCAAACTAAAAACCTGAATAGAATCCGCCCGCTGCTCAAGCCGGAGCGAGTACCGTCCATCGACGTCCGATGTCGTTCCCAACGATTTACCCTGAACGGCAATACTGGCAAATGGAACTCCCTCGCCTGTAGCCGCATCTGTTACCCGTCCCGAGATAAGGTAGGAAGTCTGCGCCATTGACGAATAAAAGCCAACCAGCAGCAGGCCCGTAAGCACCTTGTTTCGTAACGATTGTTTCATTCAATTAACGTGAATACGGGATTAGGCATGGACAGGTTTAACAAATACTGACGGTTTGGTATCGTAAAAATGATAGGCCACTAAGCCCGCCATCGTGTGTACAATAGCATTCAGCGGTGAACGATGGCGGCTGTGATCTACATCCATCACGCTCATCAAAATGTCATTCACCGATTCAATTAAGGCCCGCTTTTTAAGCCGCAGTTTGTCATCTAAATCCATCACCGAATTCTTCATGTTTTTGCGGATTTTAGTAATGATATGAAGTCCCTGCTGATAAAACTGCTCGAAGAGTTTACTGATGTAGCCTTTGTCAGCATAGCATTTGCCGGTTAGGCTTCCCAAGAGCCGACCCAAGACTGTTTCGTTATTGTCGGAGACGCTGGCAGGCGTAAGGAGAAAATTCATAACCTGACCTAACTGATTGATAACCAAGTGTAATTTGAGACCGTAAAACCAGCCTGTTGATGATTTGCCCCGGCTAGCGATGTCTTTGAAGACCCGATGGAAATGAATACGGCGGTTGTCACAGACGGGCAGTTTCTTGCTATCGGCGAAATAGCAACCGGTCCGTTTGCTAAGCAGACATAGGTATTTGGTCAGCACATGGATGGTGGCTACCTGCCGGGGTAGCAAGTCGATAAATCGCTGATAAGTAACAAGCCGGGGGAAGTAGGTAGGCATTTGAGTTTGAACTAACCGCTGATAATAGTATTGAAAGTTTTTGTAGCCTGAGTGATGATAATAGACCAGGATAGTGATGATTTCGCTGTTGCTTAACTCAGGCTGTCGGGTTGGCTGGCGAGTGGGGGCTAAAGCCCGACTGGCCAGCCATTGATCAAATAGATTGACAAAATCATCGACTGCAATGAAGAGTTCAATGAGTTTTTCTTCGGAAATTTGCGACTGCATAGGGGCGAGGAGTTTGATTTGTTGGCTTAGACACCACAAATTTAGCTCTACTGCCCCTATTGCGCTTTCAGCGTCTTGAATCTAATCCAGTATTCACGTT
>NZ_KB893260.1 GCF_000374065.1 Spirosoma luteum DSM 19990 | reverse complement strand
TCAGGCCCGGTCGGTCAACAAGTTGGATTTCCATGTGAACACCGCTTTGTCAGCGGTCAATATCGCCAAAATAGAGCAGGGCGTTGGTCAGCAGCCTTTTTCGATGGCTGATGTAAAGACCCTGTATCACAACAAGTTATTACTGGATCGTTTTTTTTCCATCTTACCGCAAGGCACTGAGCTGACTAAAAATGACCCTCAAGTGCGTCAACTGTATAGTTTCGGCTGTATAGCTGCTTAATTATTGACGAACTATTGTTAATTATAGTTGATAAAAATACGGGGCCTGCTACGGTGACGAACATCCGCAGCAAAACAGAGTATAAACTGGTACCGGTGCTTGTCACCTGCCGTTTTGGTGAGAATCATCTGGTCCGCAAAACCCTCGCTGCCGGGGTAACCGATATGCTGGTTATCAACGAGGAAAATTATTCAATCCAAACAAAAATAGATTATTATCTGAGCCTGTGCAACCAGGTTCAAACGCTTCAATCTACTGATTATCAGGCATCTGCTTACGAATACCAGTATAGTACACCCTGGTGGAAACGGTCAATCGATGTTGGCGTTTCGTTGTTGATATTAGTGCTCCTGTCGCCCATCATGTTACTGGTGGCCTTGCTGATACTGATTGATTCCAAAGGTCCGGTCATCTATAAATCCAAACGGGCAGGCGCTAACTTTTATGTGTTCAATATGTATAAATTCCGGACCATGAAAGTGGATGCCGACCAGTTACTCGATCAACTCTCTGCCCACAACTTATATGCCGAAGCTTCCCACCCGTCAACAGATACCATAACGGAATTATGTCCTTCCTGTAGTGAACTGGGTATAGCCTGCCAGCAAATACTCATTGATCATAACAAACCGATTTGCGAGAAGGCCTATCTGAGCGGAGCCGGGAAGTCGGCTAAATTCATGAAGTTCCGTAACGACCCCCGCATTACGCGGCTTGGCACCTTTTTACGTAACAGCAGCATTGACGAATTGCCCCAACTGGTAAATATTCTGGTTGGCGATATGTCGCTGGTTGGCAATCGGCCCCTGCCCCTTTACGAAGCAGAAAAACTCACGTCCAACGAATTCGCCCAGCGCTTTTGTGGCCCGGCTGGCCTGACGGGTTTGTGGCAAATCAGCAAGCGGGCGAAAGGCCAGGGTATGATGTCGGACCGGGAACGGACATTACTCGATATTGACTACACCAATAATTTCTCTTTTAACACCGATATTCAAATCATCTGGAAAACTTTTTTCAGTTTATGGCAAAAAGAGAACGTGTAACTGATGCAGCGTACCCAGCAGACGAGTCGGTACTGGTGTCAATTATCACGATTAATTACAATCAAGCTGAGTTAACCCGTCAATTCCTGGATTCGGCCACTACCCTAACGTATCCGAATTACGAACTAATCATCGTCGACAATGCCTCGGTTCAACCGTTGAGCGCCAGCATTAATCTCCATCAATATCCCCACGTACGGTTAATTCGCAGCGAAGTCAACCTAGGCTTTGCCGGGGGTAACAACCTGGGTATTCAGGAAGCGAAGGGCGATTATTTTTTCATCGTCAACAACGATACGGAGCTTTCTCCAGCACTACTCGACGAACTACTGAAACCATTCCGGGAACATGAACAGATTGGAGTTACCTGTCCTAAAATCAGGTTCTTCGAAATGCCCAGGCTAGTACAGTATGCGGGGTATAATCCCATTAATTTATATACGGGACAGGCTACGGCCATTGGCTATAACCAGGCCGATGATGGTCAGTTCGATAAGCCGCACACCACGTATTTCGCGCATGGTTGTGCCATGATGGTTAGCCGCAACGTGGTAGAGCGGGTTGGCCGTTTTGCCGAACGCTTCTTTCTTTATTACGAAGAACTCGACTGGTCGCAGCGGATTCGGGACGCTGGTTTTCTAATTTACTACCAGCCTACTGCTACTATCCTGCACAAGGAGTCGGCATCCGTCGGTCAAAACAGCCCGCTCCGCACCTATTACCTGACCCGGAATCGTATACTGTTTATGCGACGGCATAGCACGTTACACCAGCGTACGATCTTTTATCTGTTTTTCGGTGTCTTTGTGTTTCCTAAACATCTCCTTTCGTATCTTGTCCAAGGAAAAATAAAACACGCAAAAGCTTTCGTTCAGGGGGCTTTCTGGCATTTCACGGCAACCAGCCTATCAGCCGTTTAACCGGGTATCCTTCATGACGTTTTTCTATTCCCTAACCGGGTTTCTATTTTTTCTGCTGGCCTTCCTCGTCTTCTACACCTACCTGGGCTATGGTATTCTGGCCTGGCTTTTGGTGAAAGTATTGCGGAAGGGTGACGAACGACCAGTCGTTCAGTCAGAGTATTATCCTGCTGTGACGATGGTGATACCTGCTTACAACGAACGGGATTATCTGCCCGAAAAATTACAAAACTGCCTGACGCAGGATTACCCGGCTCACCAGTTGCAGCTCCTGTTTGTGATAGAGGGGTCGACGGATGGTTCGGCCGAATACCTGGAGCAGCAACAGCAGCGGCTGCCTAATTTAACCCTTATTTCGGGCACCCGACGACTTGGAAAAATTGCTGCAATGAACAACGCAATGAATCTGGTAAAAACACCCATCACCATTTTTACCGATGCCAACACGCAGCTCAACCCCGAAGCCGTCAGCCGACTCGTCAGCCGCTTCAAACCCGTTGGGGTGGGTGCCGTAACGGGCGAAAAACGCATTCAGCTGGCGGGACAGGAGGCCGCAGCGGGCAGTGGCGAAGGACTATACTGGCGCTACGAATCATTCCTGAAAAAGCTGGATGCCCGGCTTCATACCATTGTAGGAGCAGCCGGTGAGTTATTTGCCATTCGTACCGACCTGTACGAACCGGTAGAAGCGGATACCCTGCTCGACGATTTTATCATTTCGCTGCGCATTGCCGGCCGGGGTTACCGCGTCGATTACGCCCCCGACGCGTACGCATTGGAACGCCCATCTGAATCGGTACGGGAGGAGATGAAACGGAAGGTTAGAATTGCAACGGGTGGTTTTCAGTCGATTCAGCGACTGGCGCACCTGCTCAATCCGTTTACGTATGGCTGGCTGAGTTTCCAGTACATTTCTCACCGGGTATTGCGCTGGGCCGTTACGCCGTTTTGCCTGCCGCTGCTGATTTTATTGAATCTTGTTATGATTACGCAGCCAGAGAGCCCCGGTACCGCTTTTTTAACTCAGCCGTTCTGGAAAAGTATGCTGATTGCCCAGGTCGTGTTTTACGGTATGGCCGCGGTGGGTTACGTGCTGGAGAATCGGCAAACGCGCTTCAAGCTCACGTTTGTACCGTTCTATTTTGTTTTTATGAACTGGTGCGTACTGGCCGGGTTTGCCCGGTACCGGAATGGTAATTTATCGGGCGTGTGGGAAAAATCCAGACGGGCCGCGTGAGAAATCAGCCACACCATTGACTTAGTATAAGACCATGCTTAACCAAACTCATACACTTTCGATACCCGAACACTGGCGCTACAGTCGCCACCTGTTCACGGTGCTAGGTATACTGTTAGCCCTGCTGGCAGGCTGGCTGATCGGTTCGTGGGGGGTGTTTGGTGCGCTTATCACCGTGGGAGTACCGGTGGCTCTGCTGGCGGGTATCGGCATCCTCCTGGAGCCCAGACTTGGCTTACTGCTCTACGTGAACTTTAGCTTTCTGATCGGTTTCTCCCGTTTTTTGCCGGGAGAATTAGCCCTGGGTACGGCACTTGACGGCCTGCTGGTGCTTACGTTGCTGAGTACCTTTCTAAATGGTCGGCGCATGAATTGGCAACAGTTACGCCGGCCTGCTTTCTGGATACTCATCGTTTGGTTGTCATTTACCATTCTGGAATATTTCAACCCCGAACACCCCTTTCCCCCCGCCTGGTTTTACCACGCCCGTTCGTTTTCATTAAGCTGGTTTTTGCTCGCCATCATCGTGTCGGTAAACCCGATCAAAAAATCGGACATTCGGATATTCTGTACGCAGTGGCTTGTCTGGTCCTTCCTTGCGGCCTTGTGGGGTTTCAAACAACAATACATCGGTTTGGAATCGGCCGAACTCCAGTGGCTGGCCGAAGGGGCTGCCAAACAGCATATTCTGTGGGGTCAGTTACGCAGCTTCTCCTTCTACTCCGATGCCGGTCAGTTTGGTTCTGAAATGGCGGGGGTAACCCTGGTGTGTATTCTGCTTCTCTTCGAGACCAGGTCGTGGCTTTACCGCATTCTGTACGTAGTGCTGGCTATCGTTTTTTTCTGGGGCTTTGCCATTTCAGGAACGCGGGGAGCTTTATTCGTGATTCTGGCAGGTTTCCCGGCCTATTTTGTCCTGAAGCGTAGCCCTGTGCATATCATGCGCGGACTTATAGTGGGGATACCCATATTCTGCTTCCTGATGTTTACGCACATTGGCGATTCCGTGTATCAGATCTGGCGGATACGCTCCGCCCTTCACCCGACAAATGATGCCTCCTTTCTGGTCCGGCTGGAGAATCAGCAAAAGCTCAAGAACTTCCTGAAAGACAAGCCCTATGGCGCAGGTATCGGTACATCATCTGGAGCCGGGCAACGATTTTCACCCAACTATTTTGCCGCCCAGATTCCCACCGACAGCTGGTACGTTCAAATCTGGATCGAGACCGGCGTTGTTGGCCTGACGCTTTATTTACTCATGCTATTTAGCATTATGCTCATTGGCACCATAAAAATCTGGCAACTGAAAGACCCCTGGGTAACGACTATCATGATCGTGCTCCTGGCCGAGTTTGCCGGTATTTGCGTCGTGAGTTATACCAACCCAATTCTGGGCCAGTTTCCCACCAGCAGCATCCTGTTTATCAGTTCGTTTCTGTTTACCACCTGCGACCGGTGGGATACGCCGACAGTCCCGAAAACAGTCGATACCATTCGTAGAAAAGTAGCTATATGAGAATAGGCCTCGAAGCACAACGGCTCCTGCGCCCGCACAAGCACGGGATGGACATTGTGGCCCTGGAAACTATCCGGGCGCTGGTGGAGTACGATCAGCACGAGTTTGTTGTTTTCGTAAAGCCGGATACCGACCGAAGCGGATTGCCCGATGCACCAAACCTTACCCTGGTTGAATTACCGGGCGGGCCCTACCCCGTCTGGGAACAGTATGCCCTACCGAAAGCCGTGAAAGACTACGGTATCGACCTGCTGCACTGCACGGCCAACACGGCCCCCCTGCGCTGTTCCGTTCCCCTGGTGGTCACACTCCACGATATTATCTTTCTGGAAAATCAACCCCTGCGGGCGGGTAGCTGGTACCAGCGGTTCGGGAATCAGTATCGGCGCTGGAACGTACCCCGCATGGTGAAGAACTGCGAAAAAATCATTACCGTATCGGACTTCGAGCGACAACGCATCATCAACCACCTTCATCTGCCCCCCACCCAGGTAGTATCCATCTGGAATGCTGTCAGCAGGCAATTTCGTGTCATTGATGATGCCGGGCAACTGGCGGCTGCCCGGGCCAACTACCACTTACCGGAATCCTTCATTTTCTTTCTGGGTAATACCGATCCCAAAAAGAACGTTCGGGGGGTGTTGAAAGCCCTGCTTTTGCTGGAACAACAGGGGCAGTTAACGATGCCGGTTGTTATTTCCAATTTACCCGCTGCCTCACTCGATGCGCTGTTGACGGACATCAACGGTCAATCTCTGGCCAGTCATATCACCCTGTGCGGCTATATACCCAATCATGAATTACCCTTGGTGTACAATGCAGCTACGGTATTTCTTTGCCCTTCCCTCCGCGAAAGTTTTGGCTTGCCTATTCTGGAAGCGATGGCCTGTGGTACCCCTGTGCTGACGGCTACAACTTCATCCATGCCGGAAGTGGCGGGCGATGCGGCCCTGTTGGTAGACCCAACATCGGCAGAAGCCATGGCGCGTGGCATTGGGCGGCTCATGCAGGAGCCCAGTCTGCGGGACACCTTACGCCGGAAAGGGCTGCAACGGGCGGCTTTATTTTCCTGGCAGGAAACTGCCCGGCAACTACTCGACGTATATACTTCCTCTCTGGTCATAGATAATAAACAGTTCGTTTCCTGAGGTAACGCTCACGAAAGTATAAAAAGCCCCATCCCACACCACCTTAAGCAGTCTAATTCAAGGTGTTACACTTTTTCATTTTAAAATTATTGTACTGGCTCCCTAAAAGTGCATGCAATAATTAGCCATGACTATTTTTTCAAACCCCGAATGGATTTCTCAGTACGACTATCCATTTGAGACGGTCGATCAGGTATCTCAGTTGGTATTCGACGGGATAAATGCCCGTCTCGACCAGCGTATCAGTCAGAAACCACTGGTTTCTATCGTGATTGTAGCGTTCAACGAGGAAATTAACATCCTGCGTACGATTAGTTCGTTATCGGCCATGAAGACAACGATTCCGTTCGAGATCCTGGCCGTCAATAATAACTCAACGGATCGAACGCAGGAAACAATCGACAAACTGCACGTTAAGGGATTTTTTCAGCCTGTTCAGGGCTGTGGACCAGCCCGGCAACTGGGTCAGGAACAGGCCACCGGGCACTATATTCTGATGGCCGATGCCGACTGCCTGTACCCGCCAAACTGGCTGAACGAAATGGTTGCCGTATTGCAACAACCGGGGGTAGTTTGTACGTATGGGCAGTATTCGTTCATTGCCCCGCCCGATATTCCCCGCTGGGGGTTCGCGCTGCACGAAACCCTGAGAAATGCGATTGCCGAATTACGGTACCTAAAACGACCGTATCTTAATGCCTACGGTATGAGCATGGGTTATTTGCGGGAAGCCGGGTTGAAAGCCGGTTTTACAACCAGAAACATTCGGGGTGAAGATGGGCGATTGTGCTTCGATATGATGCAATACGGCCGGGTAGTGCCCATGAAAACTCACTCGGCCCGGGTCTGGACCGCCCCCCGAACCATTCTTCAGGAAGGCACGCTCTGGCACGGATTTATAGTACGGGTCAACAAAGAACTTAAACGGGTATTTTCTAACTTTACTTCACACCCACCCCACGACACAAAAACCTCTCTGAATTAACTCATTGCTTTTTCACCTTCTTTATCTATCGATAACACCGTTTCCTAAGGCGCACAATGCAACAGTTTGATAGTATAATCTGTCTTGGACAAACTACCTGGGAGGGTGACTTCCAGAAGGCAGTTGTGCAACTGATGACCGAATTATCGGTACGGCATCGGGTTTTATACGTTGATTATCAGTACACCCTCAAAGACTGGGCTATGAGTGTACTGGGTAAACAGGCGATTCCCATTCAGGAAACGATTCGCCTGAAAAATCCGCTTACTAAAAAGACCTTTTCAAACGGCTCCGAAGTCCACGTCTGGACTCCCCCCCTGATGCTGCCCGTAAACTGGATGCCCCCAGGACTGCATGATTTGTTTGTGCAGCAAAATATAAGCCGGCTGATCAAAGGCCTTCGGCGGGTGATGCGTCAGCTGGACATGAAACGCCCCTTGGTTATCAATGGCCTCAACCCGGTATTCGGGCTGTCTATGCTGGAACAGCTCAATGAATGTGCTACGATTTACTACTGCTTCGATGAGATAACCATCATCAACTGGATGAGTAAGCACGGCAGCCGCTATGAGCCGGATTACCTGAAACGCGTTGATGCGGTGGTGACAACCTCCGAAACCCTGCGCCGGTCTAAATCTCTCTTGCAGTCCAGTGCCCATTGCGTTAAAAACGGGGTCAATTTCGAGTTATTCAATCAGGCTTATCACCTGGCGCACCAGCAACCTCTACCCCAGAAACCGATAATCGGGTATCTGGGCACGGCCGACAATCGGATCAATATCGATATTGTTGAGTATTGCGCCCGAACCATGCCGGATGTGACGTTCCAGTTTATTGGCGAGGTTCACGAACCCAGCCTGAGGCAGCGCTTATCAGTGTACCCCAACGTTGTGTTTACGCTGCCCGTTCAGCCGGTAAATCTGCCCCCGTTGCTGGCGCAGATGAAGGCGGCTATGATCCCGTTTGTTTGCAATGAGCACACATACACGATCTATCCCCTTAAAATAAACGAATACCTGGCAGCGGGTCTACCCGTTGTATCGACTCCTTTCTCGCTGCTGGATGATTTTGATGGTGTCATTGAACTGGCCGATAGCCCCGTCCGCTTTGCGCAGGCACTACGCCATGCCTTAGCCGATACCAGCCCCCAACGGGTAAACGAACGTATCGTGATGGCCCAAAATAATTCATGGGCAAAACGGGCGGAGGAGTTCGAAGCGGTTATCCAGAAAATACCGAACGCCTACATCCCCGAACCAGTAGCCTGAATTCTCGATACCATAGACCCCACCCAACCCTCCCCGGTAGGGAGGGCTTTCAATTAACTGGGTTTAAGTCGGTAAACGATTAATCTGTTGATTGATAGAAAAAGAACAATTCTACTATATATCTACCTCATCAATAATACTGACTCACGTACTCAAACACTTGTTCGGTGTTTTTGGCGTGCAGAATCTGCGCTCCGGAAAGTGCGGGAAAGATGGTGGCATATTCATTAAAATGGTGCTCCATACCCCCACCGGGATGCGAAAGAATGATATTTATTCCCCCAAAATAACTGGCCAGGGCAGCCGTCCCCCCGTGCATGGATATAAACCGGTCGGTGTTGGCGTACACCAGTAATTGAAGGTGATTGAAGCTGGACACCTCACTCCGGTACTGTTCGTGCAGGTCGTGCATCAGGATTACGTCCGGGTGCTTTTCCCGCAACCAGGCATGCTCGTTCAGATCCATTATTTCGCTATTGTCCAGTACAATCTGCGTAGACAGGGGGCGGTTGTAGATAATCTGGTAGGTGGATTTACAGGCCTTAATAATCCGATCCAGGGCGGGTATATCCAGAAAATTGACCGGAGGTTTGTCCCATTCGATGTTGTATTTATTGGCGATGACCAGCAGTGGTTTATCGAACACAAACCGATCATTTTTGTAATGGCTTTTGAAGGGCACCCGCGCCCATTTGGAGTAGTCGAACGTTGGGCTGTGCGTCATGTTAGGCACATCGTAGTACCCGTAGCCAGCCTGCCACACCCGTTTTTCGTACTGCTCATCGTGGTTTGCACTGAAAAAGTAGAACTCCTTTGTGTTGGCGCAGGATATAGTTTTTTTGAGGGTACCATTCAGGTGATGCCAGTAGGCAAACGGGAGCACATACCGGAGTTCCTGATCGAACTCGCCGTGGTAATCAATGACTTTATACGGCTTTTTGGCCATATGGTCGCTCACCAGGAAGCGGGTCTGATTCAGCCGGGCAAAATAATTATCCCGAATAAAATAACGCAGATCGCGCCGGATTCCCGGGTACCGGAGCGATGCAACGACGTACAGAAACTTCAGCATCAATTGCTGCATACGAGAGGATTCGTGTTAGTAAAAAAGTAAACGGCCAACAAATGGCACACCCTGGTTTATGACTCCTGTTGGTCGAACAGGCCACTATCGAGCGTATAAAATTTAGGTATTCCCTCCCAGTCTCCATACGCTATAGCGGCCGAATACCCGTCCGAAACCCTAAAACTACTGACACTCCACGGGCCGGCTGCGCCAATCAGCTCACGCTCAATTAGGTGCCTGCCATCCAGACAGGGGACCCGTTGGAAATCATCATCCAGCCCCTTACCGGTTGCTTTGACCAGGGCTTCTTTCCGGGTCCATGACCGGTAAAACAACAAACGGGAATCGTTCGCTTCTATATATTGCTGCTCAACCGCCGTAAAGCTATGCGCCAATACATCCTGAAAAGCAAAGTCAGGGTTGTTTTCTTCGACGTCAACGCCAACGCTGGTCACTCCGATGGCTACCAGAACCCACTGACCAGCGTGCGACACATTGATGTGCCAGCGGTCCGAATCCTTAATTTCGGGTTTTTGATTTTTACCGACCGTAAAACAGATATCGCCCGGCCGTTGGTGGGTATAGCGTCCGGCCAGCGTTCTTACCATGTGTCTGGCGCAAACAAACCGGTTTCGATCCTCGGCCCGGCGAAACCGCCCGGCACGGATGATCTCATCGGGTTGCAAGGCGGTTTTCTCATAATCCGGTGGTATCTTGTCTGCTAACCAGAACCGGAATACCGCCATTGAATCGGTATACGGACAAGCCGATTCCGATATCCAGTGGGTAGCGGGTAACGTTGCACAGGAAACGAAGGTATCGGTTACTTTTTGCACCGTCATGAGTCGGTAAATTAGGAGGTACTGTTTTAACAAAGCACCCGGCTATGTTTCCAGACCCGAAAGCCAGCAGAAAAATGGCAATCCGGGTACGTTTCTGTTGTTCTAGTGCACACGTATATGGCTTCTGAGATTCGTACGTTCGTCAGAAATTATTTTCTGCAATCTACTACGTTACCGGTAGCGATCAAGCTGACTGCGTGTTTTTTGTGCGTCTTTTCTCAGTCCGTCACAGCGCAGGTTTGTGCTGACCCATCAGGCCCGCTGGTCGTTAATCAAACCTTCGGAATATCCGGCAAAGCCTTATCGGCTGACCTGACATCCTACCCGTACGAAGCCATCAATTGCCCCGGCGACGGGCAGTATACCATTGCCGCTACGCTTGATGGCTCCTGTTACAACGCCACCTGGCACGTTATCGGTAGCGATCATACGCCCAATGAGGCAGGCGGGAGCATGATGCTCGTGAACGGCGGCAATAAAGCCGGGCCGTTTTATCAGCAGCCGGTAGCGGGGTTATGCAGCGGTACTACCTACGAGGTTTCGTTCTGGATCATCAACCTGCTCCGAACGGGCACCTGCCTTAATCCGCTGATCCCCAATCTCGCCATCGATATAGTGACTACAAACGGGGTAGTGATTCAGTCGACAGCACTTGGCCTTATAGCACAAACAGACGAGCCTGCCTGGCGACAGTACAAAGCCGTATTCACCGTACCGGCGGGTCTGGATGATGTCGTTATAAAACTGGTTGATTACCAGGGCGATTTTGGGTGTGGAAATGACATGGCCATCGATGATTTTCAGGTGAAGCAGTGCAGCGAATGTGTCGGCGTACCCGAAGCCCTGTATGTTCCTGACATTTTCACGCCTAACAATGATGGCATCAATGATGCGCTGGCTGTCTTCCTGCGTGTAACGGGCGTGACTTCTTTTAGTCTAAACATATATGACCGCTGGGGAAACCCGATTTATGCCACTACGGACCAAACCCGGTATTGGGATGGAACCTACGCTGGTGTGCTCTGTCAGTCGGATACGTACACCTGGGTAGTTGCCTACAGTACCATTGGCAAAACTAGGTACGTACGTACCGGTCATGTACTGTTAATGCGCTAACCCGCTGATAGTCTGGTACGATTTAGTGAACCATTAAATCCTGCGGACTATCATCTCATGCACTGCTTTTATGAAAAATACACTGCTTACGGTACTGGCAACTTCTTTTGTGCTGCTGCTTTTCGCCCAAACCGATGTATACCACACAACTGCCTTAAACACGATAGCGGTTTTAAAACCCGGCAGCGTAGTCAAAATACCCATCGACCCCAAACGCTGGTATCAGGTCGTTAACGCCACCAATGGCCTCGATGCGCTGTTTGATGGCGATACAACGAAGGCGGTAAACACCGGATTTGGCAAGCTTTTACCCAGCTTCGATGCGTACTACCCACTCCTGGCCGGTGAGCAGATTAGCCTTGAGCAGATTCGTTTCTACGACGGGTCCGGTGAAAATACGGAATCCCCCATGACCTTATCCATCATAACGGAGCAGTGGGAACGCATACCCGTTGCCCGGTTCATCGGCACTAAATACCAGACCTGGGTTGGCCCTGACCCGGGCCAACCCACCTTATTTACGTTGAAAAAATTCATGACCAATGCCCGGTATCTGGTGTTGAACAGCTACGGGTCGTATCCTGCCGAAATGGAGTTATACGGAACCTATCAGGCGGGTCAGGAACCAGCGCTGGCTCCGCTGCAACCGTCGCCTTTTCGGAATAAAGCAGGGATTAATGGCTTCGAGTGGAATATTGAAGATTCCGATGCGCCTACCGCGTTGCGCCCCGTTGATGATAAACGGGTTGAAGCGATAAAAAGCTTTTCGTCTTTCCGTCATTACATGGACTGGGACAAGCTGGAAGCGCAGCAGGGACGCTACACGTTCAATCCTACCTTCAGCGGCAGCTGGGATTACGATGCCATGTACGAGCGGCTCAAAGCGGAAAATATCGACGTGCTGGCCTGCTTTCAAACCCTGCCTAAGTGGATGGAAGAAACCTACCCGGCGGGCGGGCGCGATTATAGTAATGTGCCGGCAAGGTACGGAGCCGATCTTTCCGCTCCCGGCTCTTACCTGGAACACGCCCGGGTAGCTTTCCAGTACATAGCCCGCTACGGCTATAATAAACACGTCGACCCGGGTTTATTGACGGTCAGCTCAGAAAAAACGTGGGCGGGCGTAAATACGAAAAAGATTGGTCTGGGTCTGATTCGCTATATCGAATGCAACAACGAGCCGGATAAGACCTGGAAGGGGCGGAACGGCTACCAGTCGCCCCGCGAATACGCAGCCAACCTGTCGGCTTTTTACGATGGGCACAAAAATACCCTGGGTGCTGGTGTAGGCGTAAAAAATGCCGACCCATTCGTTCAGGTTGTCATTGGTGGCATTTCGGCATCTACCACCGACTACGTGCGGGCCATGATCGACTGGTGTAAAGAGTTCAGGGGTTACCGCCCCGATGGGTCCGTTGACCTCTGCTGGGATGTGATCAACCAGCATCTGTACGCCAATGATGCCCAGTCATCGCAAAATGGCGGGGCCAGTCGGGGAGCCGCGCCAGAGCTGGCCGGGGTGGGTGAGCAGGCAGCCGCCTTCGTGAAACTGGCCCGGCAATATGCCCGGGGGATGCCCGTCTGGATTACCGAAGCCGGGTACGACATCAATCAGGGCAGTCCATTTCGGGCCATACCCATTGGCAACAAATCAGTTTTGGCAACCCAGGCCGACTGGATTCTGCGAACAGCGCTACTCTACAGCCGGGTTGGTATCGACCGGGTATTTTTCTTTCAGGCGTACGATGGTAATGTGGCCGACCCTACTCAGTTTAGTTCGATGGGTTTATTGAACGACGATGCGACAAAAACGCGCAAACCAGCCGCTGACTTTCTATATCAGGCAACGAATTTACTGGGCGATTATCGGTACCAGGAAACGGTTAAACCCGCCAATGGCCCCGGCGATTTGCTTGTTGATCGGTACGAACTGGATGGGCAATCGGCCTACGTGTTGGTCATACCAGACGAGCGGGGGCGCACAGATACGTATACGTTAGCAGTCAGTCCGGGCGACAGCGTGCTGGTTTGCGTACCAGCCGCCGGGCAGCGGGAAATGACGCGCACGGTAAATGTGAGTCAAACAGGTACGATTTCGATAAACGTGAGTGAAACACCCGTATTCGTTATGCCCTTGACCAGGTCCGGCACCGAAGTAACTGACGACTTAAGCACGTTGCAGGTGTATCCAAACCCAGCGGCCGATTATGTAGAAATAGTCATTGAAAATGGCAGTTTGAACCCAGTGCTGGCCCGTATTGTAAGTCCTGCCGGACGGCAATACCAGCAGGTAAGTTTTTCAAAGACAGGACGGGTGTTACGCACGCAAATAGACGTAAGTTTACTCCCTGCCGGCACGTACCTGCTGGATATTCGTCAGGGACAAACGCGGGTTGTAAAAAAAATCACTAAACCCCGGTAAAGCAGGGAACGGAACGCCGTTCTTCAGGTAAGTAAGCTAACACCGAAGAGTACCCACATGCGTAATGAGTAATACAAAAAAAGCGATGGACGGGGGGAAATGGATCACCGTCTCCACCGTCATCTCCACCTTATTTCAATTTGTACAGGTAGCAGTGCTGGCCCGTTTGCTAAGCCCAGCCGATTTTGGCCTCGTCGGCGTCAGTAACCTGATCATTGCCTTTTTTCAGGTGTTCGCCAACCTGGGATTCTCTAACTCAATCATTTACAAGCAGGAAAGTGACCGGAATGTATTATCGACCCTGTATTATTTGAACCTGACCGTTGGGGTAGTCATCTTCATTCTCATCCACCTGACGGCGCCTTACATCATTTCGTTTTACCACGAACCCAGGCTGGCGCAGGTACTCAATTTATCGTCGTATTATTTTCTGATTGCCTACTTCGGTCAGATATACATGTTTCTGCTGGAGAAAGAACTCAAGTTCAAGTCGGTAGCCATCATTGATATAACCGGAACGGTGATGGGTTCCATCGTGACCGTAACGCTGGCGTTTAATGACTACCATGAGTTGTCCCTCATTATTGGTGCGCTGGTGATGCAATCGGTAAAATCGGTCCTACAGATAACCTTTGGGCTCCGCTTCTTTATGCCCCGGCTGTTTTTCAACATTAATAACATAAAAGAGCACCTTCGCTTCGGCATCTATAACATGGGCGATGGTTTTCTGGGCTACATCCAGTCTAACACCGACAATATTTTTCTGGGGGGCATGCTGGGGGTAAAAATGCTGGGCTACTACACCATTGCCTACCAGCTTTGTGTATTTCCTATTATGAAACTGAACCCAATAATTTTGCAGGTTGCTTACCCGATTTTAGCCAAAATGAAGGAAAATACGGCTGACCTGAAGAAATCGTACCTTAAAATTCTGGATTTTATCAGCTACTGCAACCTGCCCCTGCTGGCAGGATTATTCATCACGGCCGATGGCGTTGTGCCGCTTATTTACGGCCCCGGCTGGGAACAGACAACGGATTTGATCCGGATTTTTGTGTTCGTTGGTATCTTCATCTGTCTGAGCCACCCGCTTTATACCATAGCGTTCACGAAGGGAAAACCAAACCTGCTGTTTTACCTGAACCTGGGCACATTGATTGTAAAAGTCCCCCTGGTATACGTGTTTGGTACGTACTGGGGCGTTACGGGTATTGCCATAGCCTTCCTGCTGACTACGTTCCTGAACATGATTGTCAACTTCGGTATGGTCCATTACCTGATTGGCGACTTCATAGGCGATTTCTCCCGAAACATAGCCAAACCAATCCTCTTTTGTTTGCTAATGGTTGGCCTCATCAGTTTGTACCGGCTGTTCATAGGCGAATCCGGCCTGATGAACGTACTGGCAGAAATCGGCATTGGCGGGGCTGCTTATCTCCTGCTCACGTTAACCTACAAACTCTCCTACGCCGAACTAAATGCGTACCGGCAGGGAATACTATAGATTCTGCCAGTAAGCATTTATGCCTGCTATTTCGCCTTAGGCGTTATCCAGGGCGCGTTGCAGGACGCGGGCAAACACAACATCATTGGGAGGCAGTAACATGGTAGCATGGTCACCAGCCACGTCGTGGACCCGAACGCCCCCAGCCGCGTAGTCTTTCCAGCCCAGGTAGTGAAAATCGTCGACAAAATACAGGCGGGAAGTAGCTCTGAACAGATCAATAGTACCTGTATAGGGCCGGAGCACGTAGTTTTGAAATGCAGTTTCGTGTTTATCCATCAGGTAAACCAGGTGAGCCGGTTCATCTTTCGTTTCGGATTCCCGGTCCACCCCCACTACCCGCAGTAATGCATTCATACGCGTACATAGCACCTCCCACTGGTAGGCAATGGTGGGCAGGGGACGCTTTATCAACGATTGCCCGATCCAGACCAGCTTGGGCAATTGTCGCCCTACTTTCCAGATAACCCGGCCCATGGCGGTGTGGTGGTTGATAAGGGCGCGGGCATCCGTATCAAACATAGCCAGCATTTTTATCTCCTTCCCCATGGCCGTAAGCTGCTGGGCCATTTCGTAGGCTACGTAGCCCCCGAATGAGTAACCGGCAATAGCATAAGGCCCCGTCGGGTTATGTTCGAGTATCTCGGCGATGTAGTGAGCGGCAATATCTTCCATCCTGTCAAGGGGTTCTTCGGTACCGTCAAGCCCCTTTGCCTGCAACCCATAAATAGGTTGATCCGGATCGGTATGCGCTATCAGTCCACTAAAATTCAGCAGGTTAAGGCCAATTCCGTGAATAATATAAACGGGCACTTTACCGCCTTCCGGCTTGATGGGTACGAGTGATTTGCTGGTAGCTGGTTTTTGACTCTCCTCTACCAACTGAGCCAGTTTCCGAATAGTAGGAAACTCGAAAAGGGTGGAGAGCGGCAACCGGCGCCCCGTTACTTTTTCGAGCCGGGTCATCACCTGCACAGCATTCAGCGAATGACCACCGATGTCAAAGAAATTCTCGTCAACATCAATGGTATCGAGATCGAATACCTCAGTCCAGATGGATGCCAGTACCTGCTCTGCTTTCGTTTGGGGAGGGGTAGCCTGCTGCTGAGTCTGAACGCGGGTGCCAGGCTGGGGCAACGCCTTTTTATCGATTTTCCCGTTCGCGGTAACGGGTAGTGCTTCCAGCAGAACAAAATTATTGGGCAGCATATAATCGGGCAGCACCTGCCGAATGCCTTGTCGCCACAAGCCAATTTGGGCTTCCTGGTCACTGATATACTGACCGGGAACAATGTAAGCCACCAGCCGCTGGTCGCCCGGTGTATCTTCCCGGGCAATAACGACCGCATTTTTCACGCCTGCCTGCTTCAGCAGATGGTGTTCAATTTCGGCCACTTCAATCCGGTGACCCCGGATTTTCACCTGCTGGTCAATGCGACCCAGGTAATGAATGGCCCCGGTGGTATCGAACCGCCCTAAATCGCCGGTCCGGTAAAGCCGGACAGACGCACCATCTGCCAGAGGGAAATCAATAAATTTCTCGGCGGTCAGCTGAGCCTGGTTCAGGTAGCCGATGGCCAGCCCCACACCCGCAATGCCAATCTCGCCCGCCTTGCCGGGTGGCAGTGCCCGTAACTGCTCATCCAGTATGTACACCTGGGTATTATCGATTGGCCGACCAATGGTAATGGATTCATCGGTGGGTAAAATCTGAATGCCTGTGGCGTAAATCGTGGTTTCGGTAGGCCCGTAGAAGTTCCACAGGGAGCGACACGATTCCATCAGCTTGCGGGCCAGATCCATCGGCAGGGCTTCGGCGCAGGAAATAACAACCAGCTTTTTGCTCCCCCGCCAGCCCGCTTCCCACAGCATACGCAGCGTTGCCGGGGTAGCCTGAATAAAGGTGACCTCCTGAGTAGCGATTAGATCGGCCAGTTGCTCGCCATTCCGGCTCGTCGCGTTATCGACCAGAATCAACTCGGCCCCCGCCAGCAAAGGCGTATAAATTTCTACCGTGGCCAGGTCAAACGTAACCGTAGCCAGCGCTATTGTTTTGTCGGCCGGAAGCAGTCCCGGTTTTTTCTGTACGCTCAGCAGCACGTTAACCACGCCGTTTTGTTTGGTTTGTACCCCTTTGGGCCGACCGGTGGTGCCCGATGTGTACAGTACATACATCAGATCATTGCCGGAAGAGGGCACGGGCGGATCGGTGGTTGGGTAGTTGGCCAACGTAGGCCAGACGGTTTCGATAACGAGTTCACGCTGGGGTGATTTGAACCGGCCCTGCTGCGAGCGCGACACAATCAGAATCGGACAGGCCGAGTCGGCCAGGATAAACTCAAGCCGGTCGGTCGGGTGCAGGGGGTCAAGGGGAACGTAGGCAGCACCCGTTTTCAGGATGGCCAGCATGGTTACCAGCAACTCGAGCGACCGTTCGACGGCCATACCAATGCGCTGACCAGGCTTTACGCCCTGCTCCATCAACAGGTAAGCAAACTGACTGGCTTTTTCATTCAGCGCCCGATACGTAAGGGTGCTGCTCCCAAACCGGAGAGCGGTGTTGTCGGGAAATTTACGGGCGGTTTCGCTGAAAAGAACGTGCAGGGATTTCTCCGCCGGAAAATCGACCTGGGTGTTATTCCAGGGCATATCCAGCGAGTGTACAGGCTGGCTACTCCCCACCAGAATGTCGCCCAGGCGCACCGTTGGCGAGTCAATAATATGCATTAGCAGCTGTTCGAACTGCCCGTGAATCGTGCGTATCGTTTTAGCCTCGAATAACTGGGTATTGTACGACCACTCCAGCACCAGTTTCTGCTCCGACCCGCTCGCATTCAGCGATAATTCGAAGGTTTCGAAGGCTCTCGGATTGCTGATGAGCTGGTGTTCCAGTCCGTAAAAAACAACGCCGTTATCCATACCAATATCAACGTTGAACACGACGGGCACCAGGGGAAGCCGCGCTATGTCGCGCTTGATGGGCAATTTTTTCAGCAACCGCCCGAAGGTTAATCGCTGGTGCTCCAGCGCGTCTAACAGGCCCAGTTTTCGCTCACCCAGAAAGGCCAGGAAAGTCTTGTCTCCGGCGGGCTGGCTCCGCAAAGGCAGTAAATTGACACAATGCCCTACCAGGCCCGCCATACCCGTTGCCGACTGTCCGGCCGCGGGTAGCCCCAGCACAATATCTGTCTGATCAGTAAGCCGATGCAGCAGTACCTCAAAGGCGGCCATCAGGGTAGTAACGAAACTACACCCTGCCTTGATACCCACGCCTTTGATGCCCCGCACCAGGGAATCTGCCAGCGGAAGATCCAGCCGGTTACCGGCATACGAACGAACCCGCGGCCGGGCAAAGTCGGTTGGCAGGTCCAACACCAGCACTGAACCCTGGTATTGGTTAAGCCAGAATTGCTCAACTTCCCGATACTCGGCACTAGCCATGTACGCCTGTTCCTCAAGCGCATACGCCAGCAGCGAGGGAGCTGCCGCCAGGATAGGCGTACGATTCTGGGCATACGCGGAGTAGAGAACGCTCAGGTCCTGCAGAATAACCCCGACCGACCAGCCATCACAAACGATGTGGTGGGCCGTGAGGGTAAAGTGGTGTACCGTGTCCGACAACCGGATGAGACTTGCCTTAATCAACGGTCCGAACGTGAGGTCGAACAGGTGGTGCGCATCCTGCAGGGTGTATTCCCGCACGCATTCCTCCCCTTCGGGACCGGGTCGATCCGAACAGTCTATCCAGGCAATGGGGACCGACACATCCTGAAAAACAACCATTTGAAGCCCGTCTGCACTAAATGCCGTGCGTAATCCTTCGTGCCTGCGTACCAGTTCCTCAAACGCTTTCTCGAAAGCCTCCCGTTGCAGAAGTCCGGTAAGCCGAAGCGAACAGGACTCGTTGTAAGCGCGGTTAGCATCATCAGTACCAAGCTGACAGGAGGTCCATATTTCCGTTTGCGACTCGGTAGCGGGTGCCAGACTAAGGATGGCCGGACCGGCAAACGGATCGAAGTCAACCGCAATAAACTGTTCGTTTGTAGTGCTTTCCGTCATCCGTACTCAATTTAATTTAACCTGTAGGTATTTACCTGGCAGGGCTGGGTTAGGAACAAACCAGGCCGGGTTACCATCCACATCACGCCCTAGTTTGGCATCGGCAGGTGGTATAAACCGAGCAAAATCCGCACCACTTCCGGGGCTTTTTTCGGTTACTGACGTTTCTTTCCAAAAAAAACCAGCGTTTATCAATTCCTGGATACTTTCTGTAAACTGACGGATTATCGTATCTACTTCAGCGTAGGTGTGCGCTTCGGTCAAAAAGCAGGGAAAACCATCCCAGATATGAATGCCTTTATCCCGCATCAAAGTAAATAAGAGCTCTCCGTAAACGACTTCTTCAGTAAATTTTATCTTCCAGAGTGAGCCAAAATGAACCACTACCAGCGGCAGTTTCCACTGAGAAAGTACCGCATTCAGTTCATTGGCAAGCCGGGTAGTTTTCCGGGTGAGGTCTTCCTGCAGTTGCGGGCCACGCTCCTTCATATAGGTCAGAGATGCTTTGGCAGCGGCCAGTGCCAGCGGATGCCGGACGAACGTACCCGCAAAATAGGTAACGCCCACCTCGGGCACGGAGGCATCGCCATACTGCCAGAAGCCGCCATCCAGCGCATCCATGAACGCCCTTTTGCCCGCAATAACCCCAATGGGCAGGCCCGCTCCCACTACTTTTCCGTACGTGCCCAGGTCGGCTTTGATGCCAAACAGGGCCTGGGTTCCACCGGGATGAGCCCGAAAACCGGTAATTACCTCATCAAAAATCAGCACGGTGCCCGATGCTTCGGTTACGGCACGTACCTGTTTTAAAAACTCGACGGGCACAAACTCGGGTCGGCGGCTTTGGACCGGTTCTACCAGCACGGCGGCCAGTTCATGCGCCCGCTCGCGAATAATCCGGAGGCTTTCGTCGGAGCCGTAGTCCAGAATCAGCATGTTCTGCACCGATTCGGGCATAATACCGGGAGCCGCCGGAAATGACTTCAATTTTTTGGTACCCCGAACCAGTACCTCATCCACAATGCCGTGGTACGAGCCGGAGAACGCCACAATCAACGACCGCCCCGTTACGGTTCGGGCTATTCGCATGGCACCCAGTACCGCTTCGGAACCCGTGTTGCACAAAGCAGCCCGGTCGGCACCGGTCAGGTCGCAAATGAGCTGACTCACATCGCCCGCCAGTTCGTGCTGTGGCCCTACCTCAAAACCCAGTTCAATCTGGGCGTGGAGGGTTTCTTTCAACCAGTCGGGCTGGTAGCCAAACATGTTTGAACCGAAACCATTCAGGGCATCGATGTACTCGTTACCGTCAATGTCCCAAAGATGACTACCTGCCGACCGATTCACAACCAGCGGATACACCAGTTCTTTCGTATAAGGTCTGAAGCCCGACACCACGCGCGGGTCAGCCATCCGGGCACGGTGTTGCTGCGCGTATGCTTTGCTCTTCGCAGTTTTGCCGTTATACCGTTCGGTTAGCTGCCGGATAAATTTCTGTTGGGTATCGCTCAGTGCCGACCCCTGCCGATCGATACGGGCCGTTGCCCCGAACGGCTTTTTAAGCTCTACCGTCTCTTCCGGTGTCAGGTCTGCCGTATCGGCCACGGCATGACCATTCGAACGGCTTTTCATCACGCCATTTACCGGCGCAATGGGTGCTGGGGTCGGTAATGTAACTGGTGCGTTACCCGCCTGCAGCAGTTCAATCTGTTTGGCCAGTAGCTGAATTTGCTGGGCTATCAGGTCCAGCGCCGGATTGACAGCCGCTGTGGCTGGTTGCGTAACCGATGCCCCATACGGAACAGATACGGGCGGCTGCACGGGTTGCTGAGGCTCGGCCGGGAGTATCTGATCGAGGTAGTCAGCCAACTGCTCAGGCGAGGTATAGTCGTTTGTTAGCTGCCGGAACGTGATGGGCACCCCAAATTCTTTTTTTAGTGTCAGGGCTACCTGCGTCAACAGAAGTGAATCCAGTCCGATTTCAAGAAAACTGGTATCGGGTGCTACGCCGTCCATCTCAATACCGGAAGCCTCCTCCAGCAGCTGATTTACTGTGTGGATTAAGGTATGTTTTCGCATAACGATTGGTGTGTTCTGATCGGGCACTATGACTCCCTGCTGCGTCAATCCATGGGCTGAATTTAGTAAATGTGTGGCTACAACCGGCGTTAAATTAACTTCGCGGTCTGACACCGGCGGACTTACCGGATCGAGCCAGCATCTTTTTTTAGTGAAGGCGTACGTAGGCACGGTCACTTTTTTCCGTTGCTGGCCCGCGTAAAACCCAGCCCAGTCCGGGTCTATTCCGTTCTGATACAATAACCCAAGCGTGGTCAGCATCGACTGGCAATCGGCTTTCCAATCGGGCATATCAGGAATACCGGCCAGCACCGTTATCGGTTTTTTACCCGCCTGCTGCCGGGCCAGTGTGGCCATAACGTGCCCCGGCCCTACCTCCAGCAGAAGTGGGTGACCCAGCGTAAAAATAGTATCCAGTGCGTCTGAAAAACGTACCGTGTCGCGTAGATGCTTGGCCCAGTAATGCGGGTCGGTAGCCTGGGCGTCGGTCATCCAGGTACCACTCACGGTCGAGACAACCGGCATTTGGGACCGATTCAGGGTAACACCCGCTACTACCTCCGCAAACTCAGCCACGATAGGGTCCATCATGGCTGAGTGAAAGGCGTGACTGGTCGAAAGCGGTTGATTGGGGATTTCCTGTTCGTCCAGCAGGCGCGCAAAATCGGCGATGTGCTCATCAGGGCCTGCCACCACGCATAATTTATGACTGTTGATAGCTGCCAGCGAAAGATCAGGCGTCATCAGCGGGGCAACCTGGTCAGCCGACATCCTGACCGATAGCATACTGCCCCGTGGTTGTTCACTCACCAGCTTCCCGCGGGTGGCTATCAGGGTCAGCGCATCCGACAGGGAGAAAACACCCGCCAGGTGGGCCGCCACGAACTCACCGATGCTGTGCCCGCAAAACAGGGTTGGCTGGATGCCCCAACTCATCCACAACCGCGCCAGTGCGTATTCCGTCACGAACAGGGCGGGTTGCGTGTAACGCGTGTTTTTCAGTCGCTGCTCCGCGTCTAAATCCACCGTTTCCGGGTACATGACCCACCGGATATCCGTACCCAGGTGGGGCAGCAACTGCTCGGCGCAGGTGTCAACAGCCTGCCGGTATACCGCTTCGTGCGCGTACAGCCCGCGTCCCATGTTCAGGTACTGCGCACCCTGACCGGGAAACAGAAAAGCCACCTCGTCGGGCCGACTCCCGGTTTTCACGGCTGGTGACGTTCCTTTTTCGGCCGATAGTTTATCCTGTAGTTCCACCAGCCTAGACGCCACCACAAACTGACGATGCATAAACGGGGCGCGGGTCGTTTGCAGGGTAAAGGCAACATCAACCAGGTCCAGTTCGGATGTCTTTCCGGCAAAATTGGCCAGACACTGCGCGTAAGTGTCCAGGCTGGCGGCTGATTTCGCCGACCATGTAACCAGCTGAACCGGTCTTCCGGCGTTAGTTATGGGTTCCGGATTGAGAAACTCTTCCAGTATTACGTGTACGTTGGTCCCGCCCACGCCAAACGAACTCACCCCGGCCCGACGCAGATTTTCCTGTTGACTGGGTTCGGGTTGCCAGTCGGTTAATCGGGTATTGACAAAAAAAGGACTATTGGCAAAGTCAATAGCCGGGTTTGGGGTCGAAAAATTGATTGACGCAGGAATCTGCCGGTGGTATAATGCCAGGGTGGTTTTAATGAGTCCAGCCACGCCAGCCGCCTGGGTCAAATGCCCCATGTTGCTCTTGATGGAGCCAATGGCGCAGTACTGGTTGATGGGTTGGTCACCAAAAGCCTGAATCAGTCCGTCAATCTCTATCGGATCACCCAGGGGTGTGGCCGTTCCGTGCGCTTCTACGTAGCTGATGGTGGCAGGGTCGATTTGGGCGTCGGCTATCGCCATCGCAATGGCACCCGCCTGCCCTTCGGCGCTGGGAGCCGTAAAACTTCCTTTCCCTCCCCCATCATTATTGACCCCAATCCCTTTGATAACGGCGTAAATCGTATCGCCATCCCGCTCGGCGGCTTCCCGGCTTTTCAGCAGCACAACGCCCGCTCCATCGCTGAAAACAGTTCCCCGGGCGTCGGCATCGAACGACCGGCAATGGCCGTCCTGACTCAGCATGGCCCCTTCCTGGTACAGATGCCCACTATTTACGGGCGTGGTAATGCTGGCACCTCCTGCCAGTGCCACCTCACATTGCCCATTCCGAATACTCTGCACCGCCTGAGATATAGCCAGCAGCGAGGTAGAACAAGCCGAATACACACTCACAGCCGGGCCTTTCAGGTTTAACTGGTACGCCGTTCGTGAGGCTATATAATCCTTTTCGTTCAGGGTCATTACCTGAAAAGCACCAATCTGGTCGATCAGGTCCTGGTGTCCCGGTATGTTATGCTGATAGTATGTATTGTTCCCACACCCGGCAAATACCCCCACCCGACCGGCATACTGCTGCGGCAGGTACCCTGTTTGCTCCAGGGCTTCCCAGGCAATTTCCAGAAAGATGCGCTGCTGCGGGTCCATGAGCTGAGCCACGTTGGGTGAAAGGCCGAAAAAGTGCGCATCAAACTGGTCGACCTGGTCGATAACGCCCCGCGCTTTCACGTAAAGCGGATCATTTTTAAGACCGGCCGGTATGGAAGGGTCCAGTTCATTATCCGTAAAAAAGCGGGTTGTTTCCCGGCCTTCTTTCAGCAAATCCCACAACGCGTCGATGGTACTGGCACCCGGGAAACGCCCCGCCATACCAATTATGGCTACGTCTGCATGCGGGGAAGGGCGTACTTCTTTTTCAGGCTGATTTCCTGTTGCGGTTTGGGCAAAACGCCCCTGGCCTGCCCCTTTGAGAAGCTGTATATACTCAGCAAGGGCGGCAATGGTCGGGTACTGGTATAACTTGATGACGGAAAGAGTAGGCGACTGTTCTTTCAGGGCCGCTATCGTTTTTTGCGCCAGCAGGGAATTACCGCCCAGTTCAAAAAAATTATCATCCAGCCCAATCCGGTCAATCTGGAGTACACTGCACCATATTCGGGCAATGGCCTGTTCCAGTTCCGTCCGGGGTTTGCGGTAGGCAACCGTTAACTCCGGCCGCGTGCGATCCGGTACGGGCAACCGTTTTTTATCGACTTTTCCGCTACTGGTTTTGGGCAGTGCATCCAGCCAGATAAAAACCGATGGCATCATGTAATCGGGGAGTTTCTGGTCGAGCCGGGTGCGAAAGTCAGCTTGTGGCGGAGTTCCTTCTACCGGCACGATATAGGCTACCAGTTGTTTCTGGCCATCGGGTCCGCTATGCGCCACCACCACCGCCTGACTGACGGCCGGTAGCTGGCTGATGATTACTTCTACCTCACCCAGTTCCACCCGGTGCCCCCGAATTTTCACCTGATCGTCGCGACGGCCTAAAAACTCAATGCTCCCATCGGGCAGCACCCGGCCCAGGTCACCAGTCCTGTACACACGTATCGAACTATCGGCAGCCGACTGTAGCTCGGTAAATTTCTCCTTTGTCAGTACTGGATTATTGAGATACCCTTCGGCCAGGCAGGCCCCGCCAAAGCAGAGTTCCCCCGTCTGGCCGTCGGGCAAGGGACTCATGTTTTCATCCACCACCCACACATTGACCTTGTCAATCGGATAACCGATGGTGGGCAACGGTGGCCAGGAAGCCGGATTACCGGACAGGGTTAGTTGGGTAACAACGTGGCACTCCGTAGGGCCGTACTGATTGAACAACAGGCACTGGGGCAGGGCCGAAAAGAACGCGGCAATCTGAGGAGTAATCTTCAACTGTTCGCCAGCGGTCATCACCTCGAACAAACCAGCCGGAAAACAGTGGGTGTTTACGGCCACTTCTGCCAGGTACTGTAGGGCCACAAATGGCAGAAATAACCGGTTGATTTCCTGTTCGTCGATAAACTGTAACAGCGCGTTCAGGTCCAGCCGCTGTGACTCATCTACCAGCACCAGCGTTCCGCCCGTAGTCAGGGTAGCAAAAATCTCCTGAAACGACACATCGAAACTTAACGGAGCCAGTTGAAGCGTTCGGGTACCCGTACCAGCTTTTGAGTGCTTTGCCTGCCATTGCAGGAGGTTGACAAGGGGACTGTGCCCCATGCAAACGCCCTTGGGTTTGCCGGTAGAACCGGACGTGTACAGTACGTAAGCCGTGCTGGTTTGGTGGGTAACCGGTTGAGGGGGCGAATAAATCGGTTCCTTATCCGACCCAATGACCCGAAGTCCCAGGCGCTTGAACAGGGCTTCATCGGCTTCCGTAGCTACGCTCGTTTCAAGGCCCGAATCGGCAATGATCTGCTGCAAACGCAGGTCAGGATACGCTGGATCGAGGGGCAGGTAAGCTTTACCGGCTTTCAGAATAGCCAGTACGCCGATAACCATCGCGAGATTGCGGGTGGCACTAACCCCAATCCACTCGGCATTCGGATCGGTAAACAGGATTGTCTGGGCAAGGGCGTCTGCCCTTTCGTTGAGTTGCCGGTACGTTAGTTCCTGCTTACCAAACCGTACGGCCACCCTGTCTTTATGTTCGGATACGACCTGCTCAACACGTTGCTGGAGGGTAACGTCCAGCCTGCTATTTATGTCTTTACAGCCATCCATATCATTGCTTAATCAAGTCCCAATACGTATCTGATTCACAGTCAAATTTCCCGATTTAAGTCAGGCGCAGTCCATATCGCTCTTCTTTTGATGAGTCAGGAAACCAGTCCTGTTGGTTCAGCGGCCACTGGAATACTTTACACTCCGACTGGTCGACCGCTCCGGGTCGGTCGGGAACCGCATGCTATCGCTCCGCGTCGGCACATCGACATAGTTTCCTTCAACGCGGTTCAATACGGTCAATATGGGCTGGTTCGTTACCCGTTCGTACATGCTCAGGAGTTGTTTCTCAGCCCTTGCCCAGGGGCTGTTGGCATCGACTACCAACAGGGATAAAGCACTGTTTTTGAGCAGGTAAACGGGAATCTGATTATTAATCAGCGCCGGTAACTCAAGGATAATCCGATCATACTGGGTGGTATCCAGGCCCTGGTTGTAATCAATGAGGTACTCAATGCCCGTTACATTCATAAAATCGGGCCGAACCGTGTACGGAAAATAGGTCACCCCTTTCATGTACTCCTGCTGCTCATTACCCGTTTCCTTGGGGTAACAGTACGCTACCTGCTGGTCGGCGTTTTCGTACAGTTGAATCAACCCTCTGGCCACCCATGACTTCCCCTGCCGGGAGCGAATACTGAACAGGGTGATAACCGGTGGGTAAGGCCTGGTTGCATTTTGGGTAACTTCAATATTTATGGCATTGAAAAGTTGCTCAAACATACTCCGGGCTGCCAGACTGGCTTTGGTAAAAACCGTCGGTTTTTTAACGGTTGGAAAGAGTGCCACTACGGGCATACCAATCATCGACTCAGCCTGTTCAGGCGATTGAATTCGCTTATCCAGCCAAAACCGCAGGGCTGTGAGCAACATGGCAATGAAGATACCGACTCCCAGCCCAATAAGTACCAGCTGCATTCGCTTGGTAGGCTGAGGTTCCAACGGAAAATCCGGCGCATCCAGTACCTCCAGCGTTCCGCCAATGGCAACATCCTGGCGTCGGGTTTGGGATTGATCTACATTCTGAATCAGGTCCAGGTACTCTTTTTCGGCAATGGCCAGGGTTCGGTTCAGCTGACGAAGCTGTGACCCCAGTGGCCCATACTCGTTTGTTTTGGCGGCAAACTCATTCATCCGCTTCTGGTACAGTTCCAGTTTGGCGGATGATTCTTCGTACTCCAGTGACTTCGTCAGTCGGTCATTGGCCATTACCTGGGTAGGAATGGCATCGGCCGAATTGGCTGCGGCATCGTATTTTTCGGCACTAACCTTAAGGTCTTCGCCCGCCTGCGTTACGGTGGCCTGAAGTTGGTTGATAACGGTTCTGGGTTGCCCGTAGGCGCGGGCATTGGCTAGTTTGCTTTCGGCATCGGCCAGCTTCTTCTGTTTTTCGGTCAGATCATTATTAGCCACCCGGATGCTGCCCTGCTGCCCCATACGCTTGTTCAACGCGTCCAGCGAAGCTTTGGCGGCATTTCTCCGCATCAGTTCCTGGTTGTATTCTCCGTTCAGGGCTTCGCGGGAAGAGGCTACGTTGCGGGCCTCTTCGTCGTAATCCAGCACCTGATGACGTTCGCTGAAAGCGCGCATATTGGCTTCTGCCTGCGCCAGTTTTGTTTTCGCTTTTTCCAGTTTCGCTTCGTAATACCCGATAACGGAGTTCGTTTCGGATGTTTTGAGGGTTGAGTACCGCTTGTTCAGGTTTTCGATGGCGTAATGCAGCGTTCGTTGCGAAACAGCCGGATCATCCGACTCATACTCCATTAACAGGACGTCGTTGGTGTTTTTGCGGGCCATCGCTACAATGTTGGCACCCAGTTGCTGAATGGAGTAATAGGAATCCGATTTCAGCAACAACGATTTCACAGGGTTGTCGGTGGGAGTTTTGGCCAGACTGTCCACTGTATGGTGCAACAGGGCCGAATCGGCCGCCACGTAATACAGGTTTTCCCAGCCGGGCGTAATGGCTTCGTGAAGTTTCTGGAAACCGGCCCGGCCCAGTACAAGCGTATCGGGCTGCCGGAGACGGAGATGCTCGGTTAGTAGATCGATACCGATCTGGAGGAGCGTCTCCCGAGAATTGAGGGTCGTCAGGATATTATCGAACGCACTGGCCGACCGGTCGGTGAAGCTATTTTGCCGGTCCGACAATAGGGAATACCGCGAAACCAAACCAGTATACAGCGTGGCCTGCGATTTATACACCTTCTGTTCATTTCGGGTAACGTAAAAGGCCGTGGCTGCTGCAATGGCGGGAATAAGAATAAACCAGAGCAGATGCTGTTTCAGCAGGCGCAAAAAAACTTCGACTTTCATACCGTCTCCTCTTAATTACGTTTCAACCGTTGAATGGGCATTCCCATCAACGCTTCAAAGTAGCGAACATTTTTCAAAAAATTACCTTTTGCCTGCTCTGATGCTGTCTTGGCCTGCACAAACCGGCTGGTTACGATGGCCATTGCTTCGGCCGTAATCTGCCCTTTCTGAATCTCCGTTTCAGCAACCCGCAACGAGGCCAGCGATGCCTGCTCGTCAATTAGTATTATTTTAAGAAGCTGCTGGGTGGTAATCATATCCTGGTAGACGTTGATCAGTTCCCGCTTCAATTGTAACTCAACCGTTTCTTTCTGCGCCAGAGCCGCTTTATAATTGAACGTTGCCTGTCGAATCTGGTGCTTCCGGCCAAACAGTTCATACAGGGGAAAGCGTACATCCACCCCAACCCGGTAGCCATTGGCAATCTGGTTTAGGTTCCCGTTCTGCGCTGCAGGCCCGGACACAACATTTGTAATAAGACCCTGCGTACCCGTTGAGTAGTTACCAAAGCCTGAAACATTTTGTAATATCTGAACTTTAGCAATCTCCTGGGCCTCATTCAGCGAATTGGCCACCTCGCCCTGATACCTGATTGCGGGAGAGTGCGTTACAGCTACCTTCATCAGATCCTCGAATGGCAGCAGCTGAACGGCGATATCCTGGTTGATATCCAGGTACAGCGTATCACCGGCTAGGCCAGATGATGCACCGAAAGAGACCAGCCCCCTGGCACCCCGATTTTGGCCCGCGCAAAGGGTAATGGAACCAATCGTTAACAGAAAGAAGAAACTTATCTGGTAAATAAACGGTGTATTGGTACTACGTAAAGGAATGCTCATTCTATAATAATTTGCGGAAACCGTTCTGCTCCTGATCAAAGTTTGCCACGAATAAATCGCCCGATTCTCCGCATCAGACTAGCTAACGGTTTCATCCAGCGTTTTACTAGGCTAATCCAGACTTTTGACTACCCCGGCCTTGTTTTGTCACACAGTTGAACCGGGACAAAAACTTTGCCACCTATGGCAGGGGTGTATCGGCCGGGCCGGTATGGGGTGTATGCATGAACCGTTTGAAGGCTTTGCGCATATTCAGGACAGCCCGCACAAAACTCATCAGCAGGACGGGAATAAGCAGTAATTCCCGAATACTCACCCGTTTCCATAAGTACATCGGCACCGAAACGACCAGACTGGCTATCAACACCAGCAGGAGCAGCAACGGAATTTGCCAGAGTATCGGGCTGCCGGTAAACAACCCAATGATTAGCCCAAAAACCAGTAAACCCAACAGAAGAATTTTTGGCAGAACAACGGCCTGTAGCACTTTGAAGCCACTGGCAAACTGCCCGGACAGCAGTTCGCGGATACCCCGCCAGAAGTAAAACGTAAGAAATTGCCACTGGGCTGCTATCCACCGGGTGCGCTGATTCTCAAATACGGCACGCTGGGCTACCTTCTCATCATAGATAAACGCGTCCTCCAGATAAGCGATAGTGTGTCCGCTCAGCACTACGTTGGTTTCCAACTCTTTATCGTAACCGCCCATTGTATGCTGCGTAGACATGGCGGCTTTCATCAACGCCGGTTCAAACGCCATGCCCGACCCAATCGTAGCCGATGACAGGCCCAGCACCCGGGTTGCCTTCCTGAATATATGGTTATTGATCTCTTCGCTGATGGCATCCAGAATGGCAACGCTGGTATTGATATTTTTGGCTACCCGGTGGCCCTGAACGGCCCGCCACCCCTGGTCGAAGGCCCTGTTTATCCGGCTCAGAAAATCGGGCGCCATGTGGTTGTCCGCATCCGATACGACCAGTATTTCGTACCGTTCAAGGGGCAGTCGGGAGAGGGCTGCGTTGATGGCTTTGGCAACGGTGGATGTTTCAAATGACACTTCCAGTACGGTTACGGGCATAGTGGCCAGTTTGAGCAGTGTTTGCGGCTGAAACGAGTCGGCAATAACAATCAGGTCAAACTGGTCTGCCGGGTAGGTCTGCTTCAGGTTCTCGGTTACGGAGTCGACGATAACGGCATCTTCTTTATAGGCAGGAATCAATACGCCTATTTTTCGTACCCGAAGCGGTGGGTGTGACTGGTCGGTATCATCCGCTTTCCCTAATCGGCCCGCTATCGAAAACACGGCCCAGTAAAGAACATTTAACGTAATGACAAGTAAGAAGATAATGTAAATGAATAGCATCATAAATCAGCGTTGCCACCAGGAATTTGCTTACTTAACCAGTGAACCAGGTCCGGTAAGCAACAATCAGTAAAACGAGTGCGCTTCCGGGTAAGTTTCTCGATTTTCCGGCAAAAAGCCCGAATCACCTACCGCCTGATAAATTTCTAATGAATATAGGTCATTTCTACCCTGCAACAGAATTTTTCGTGCCATGATGTCGTCGCTAGCCGTAATTCTCTTCTCCCCCGGCGCAACCCAATCACCGTTCTGTGCGTACATATGGGTATGCGCTACATCGTTGTTTTCGCTCAGCAGGAAATTGGCTACGCCGTGGGGTTCGATAACCCCACCGACGCGGTTGATTTCCTATTCTGGGGTTACGAAGAATACGATTTGATACCATACGGCATCTTCGACGCGTTGACGGGCGAAGTATACCCCTACGAACACCGGGGTGAGTCAGTAGCAGAAGTAGATGAGGAAACTATCAGCCGAACGGCCAGAGATTACCTGAAAGCGGCCATTCGGCAAATGACGTAACGGCCGCTTCGCCAGAAGCAAGGTACGTTCAGTTGGTGGGGTCAGTTGTGTTGCTCCCTAACAGGAAGCGCCGGTTACGTCAACACGTAACCGGCGCTTCCTGTTAGCTACTGCGCTGGTGGGAGTCCTACACGATCAGAATATCTTTCTCTTTGGCCACAAATGTTTCGTCGATCCGGGCAATGAAGGCATCAGTCAGTTTCTGAACGCGCTCCTCGCCTACTTTCACCGCATCTTCCGACACGCCGTCTTTGGTTAGTTTGCGGATATCGCCGTTGGTGTCCTTGCGAATATTGCGCACGTTTACCTTCGCCGTTTCTACCTCCTGCTTTACCTTTTTGACCAGGTCGCGTCGGCGCCCGTTACCAAAAGACCCTGCCCAATAGGCTGTACTGGCTGGTTAACCGGTTAGTTTGAACCCAATATTTTACAATAAAAAATATTAACCTTCTTATATAAATAATACGATAGATAGTAGTATATTCAAAATAAAAAGTACAAAAAAAGAATTCAATATTCATATAATCCAATGATAATAGTGAAATATCATGGTAAACTTTCTAATTCTTCTATGGTCAATTTTGCCAGGATGGTCCCACCCTGATGTAAAGAACGTGAAACCACTATCTGTGGAGGCATACATACCTTATACCCCACCAGCCCGCACACACGCTCCTGCGTCATCCACCATACTCACGTCGGGAAGTACGTGGCGGTATCTGGTCACCTCGGGCGATCCTGATCCGGGCTGGAAAAGTAACCCCCTGTTTAATGATACAGATCCGCCCTGGTACGGTGGGCCATCTCCCCTGGGCTACGGCGGTCAGGGATCTCCGTCTGTCACCATCGCTAGTGAAGGAGGTACCTGCGTGGATGAATGCGTGGGTACCGTAGCCAGTCCACCAAGCTGTAAAACATGCACGGCCAGATCCATTACAACCTATTTCCGAAAAAAAGTAAACCTGACCAATGTATCTGGGTCCAGCTTCACCATGCGCTATCAGCGGGACGATGGCATCGTGCTGTATATAAATGGCACGGAGGTAATTCGGGAGAATATGCCGCTGGCTCCTGCACCCATAAGCTACACAACCCTCGCTACTGCTTTTCCACCGGATCCCGATGAGGTGGTCTGGGTTTCAGTTGATCCAGCCCGGTATAGTTCGCTACTAACGGAGGGACAAAATCTGATTACTACCGAAATACATCAGTACTCGGCTACCAGTTCCGACATTCGTTTTAACCTGGAACTGATTCAGAGCACCCCCACTTCGTCTACCTTCACGACCGGGGCAATCTGGCAATACCTGGTCACCTCGGGCGACCCTGATCCTAGCTGGAAAAGTAACCCGCTATTTAATGATACAAACCCGCCCTGGTACGATGGGGCTTCTCCCTTGGGCTACGGAGAACAGGGCGACATAGTCCCCCCGGCTACTAAACCCCCTACAGTAGTAGACCAGGGGGGCACCTGCTTGGATGAATGCGTGGGTACCGTAGCCACCTCACCAAGCTGTAAGACCTGCACCGCCAAATCCATTACCACCTATTTCCGAAAGAAAGTAAACCTGGCTAACGTGGCGGGTTCCAGTTTCTCCCTGCGCTACCAGCGGGACGACGGCATACTTGTTTATATAAACGGAACCGAACGGGTTCGGGAGAACTTGCCAGCGGGCACCATTACCTACTCAACGACTGCAACGGCTATTCCTAACAATGCCGAAGAACTGACTTGGGTAACTGTACCTGTACAAGCCAGTTGGTTTGCGGAGGGTCAGAACCTGATTGCGGTTGAAATTCATCAAACCTCGGCTACCAGTTCCGACATCCGCTTCAATATGGAACTGCTCCAGGCACCAAATACAGTGAGCATAACCCGGGGACCTTACCTGCAACTGGGCACCTCTTCGGGCGCTTCCTCGGGCGCTACCGTCCGCTGGCGTACCAATGTACCTACTACCAGTCGGGTAACGTTTGGCCTTTCGGCAACCAGTTTGACCGGGGTAGTTAATGACCCAACCAGTACGACTGAGCACGAAGTACGGCTAACCGGACTCCAGCCCGATCGTCAGTATTTCTACTCCGTGGGCACTACGTCGGGGGTTCTGGAGCAGGGCCCGAACAATTATTTCAAAACGGCACCCCTGCTCACGTCCAAACGTAAAATTCGCATTGCTACTTTCGGGGATGTTGGTACCAACGTCAATACAAATCAGGCGTACGTGCGGGATGCCTTTCTCAAATTTCGGACAGACCGGGGAGATTCGCTTACTAACCTCTGGATGCTTACCGGAGATAACTCATACGATGGGGCTGATAGCCAGTACCAGACTAATTTTTTCAACCCATTCAAGAGTAGTTTACTGAAGAACACTATGCTGTATACAGTCCCGGGAAACCATGATTATTTTGACTACATTGGTTACCCATCAGCACCTAACCGGTGGGTGGAGCACGATATGCCTTATTATGATATGTTTAGCCTGCCTACCAACGCCGAAGCAGGCGGGTTTCCCTCACAATCGGAGCAATATTACTCATTCGATTACGGACCTATTCACTTCGTTATGCTCGATAGCTACGGAAAGAATCCCGTACAGGTGAGCAGCACTTCGCCAAAAATAAATAGAGGATACTATGAAGATGTAACCACTGTGGGTTACGAAATCCCAAATGCACAGATTAAGTGGTTGAAGCAAGACTTGGAAGCTACTACCCAGAAGTGGAAAATCGTATACATGCACCATCCGCCCTATACGCGGGGTACGCACGATTCAGAAGCAGGAAATTCAGCGACTGATGATTCGATTTTGGTCCGCACTCGTGAAAGAATCAATCCAATTCTCGAACGATTTGGAGTCGATATGGTCGTTAGCGGCCATAGCCACGTGTATGAGCGGTCGTATCCGTTGCACGACCATTATGGTTATATGAGTGAGTTCACAGTACCGACTAAGGTATTTCCGGAAGACAGGGGGTCAGGGCGGTACGACGGATCACCCAATACCTGCCCCTACAAAAACACGTCTGAGAAAGAGAAACAGGGCACCGTGTATGTAGTATCAGGATCATCGGGTGCTCTCGAACCAACTGCACCGAATTTAGGCCTTCACCCGGCCATGGTACCCGGAACAACCCAGAAGTTGATGGGCGGATCGTTTTACATGGAAGTCGAAGATAATAGACTGGACGCAAAATTCCTTCTTAGTGGACCAGGTTCTTACACTATAACGGATCAGTTCACGATGATGAAAGATGTGGACAAAACGCAATCGCTCACCATCACGAACGGGCAGTCGGCCACACTCTCGGCATCGTTTATCAGTGACTATGTCTGGAGCAGTCCTACCAGCCCTACATTTACAGCCACAGACCGTTCGGTCGTTGTTACACCCACTACCAGTACTACCTATGTGGTTCGCGATAGCAAAAATTGCCTGCTGGATACGTATGTTGTACAGGTAACCGGCACCGGAACCATGTTTACCGTTAAAACCGGCAACTGGAACGACCCCACCGTTTGGTCAGGCAATCGCATACCGGTCAGTACTGACATGCTCCAAATCAAGCACAATGTAACTATTCCAGCCAGCCTACAGGCTCACGCACTCAGTCTAAAATTTGATCCTGCTACAAAACTGATTTATGGCCTGGGTGCCCAGTTGCTATTAAGCCTATGACTGACGTCTGTTAATCCGGTTTACGGCTTCGCCAGAAAAAAGGTACGTTCAGTTGGTGGGGTCAGTTATATTGCTCCCTAACAGGAAGCGCCGGTTACGTCAACACGTAACCGGCGCTTCCTGTTAGCTACTGCGCTGGTGGGAGTCCTACACGATCAGAATATCTTTCTCTTTGGCCACAAATGTTTCGTCGATCCGGGCAATGAAGGCATCAGTCAGTTTCTGAACGCGCTCCTCGCCTACTTTCACCGCATCTTCCGACACGCCGTCTTTGGTTAGTTTGCGGATATCGCCGTTGGTGTCCTTGCGAATATTGCGCACGTTTACTTTGGCCGTCTCTACCTCCTGCTTTACCTTTTTGACCAGGTCGCGTCGGCGCTCTTCGGTAAGGGGAGGAATGCTAAGCCGAATCTGCTCGCCGTCGTTGTTCGGGTTCAGGCCAAGGTTCGAGTTACGAATGGCTTTCTCTACCTCACTGATGAGCTTTTTCTCAAACGGTTTAATAACGATTGTTCGGGCATCGGGGGTGTTAACGGAAGCCACTGTATGCAGGGGCGACAACATTCCGTAATATTCTACCTGAATCCCATCCAGCATACCCGTATTTGCTTTGCCAGCACGGATTTTGGTCAATTCGATGGCTAAGTGCTTGAGTGCCTTCTCCATCGTATCCTTTGCATCGTCGAGGAATAGCTCGATTTCTTCCATTTTTCTTTCGGTTTTCGGTTCTCTGTTTACGGTTTTCAGTGGCTCAGCGCGGATGTAAGAGGTTCCAGCAGCGGTTTAAAGACGTCACCGCGTAGCTGCTCCGGCGTATCCAAAAACCGTAAACATTATCTATTTCGCGGTGATAAGTGTACCAATATCGTCACCCTTTATCAGTCTTAGCAGGCTCCCCTCTTCATTCATGTTAAATACGATGATGGGCAGGTTGTTTTCCTGGCACAGCGTAAAGGCCGTCAGGTCCATTACGTTCAGTTTCTTTTCGTAAACGTCCTCAAAACTGATGGTGGTATAGCGGGTAGCCGTTTTATCTTTCATCGGGTCGGCGGTATAAACACCATCCACTTTAGTCCCCTTGAGTACCACATCGGCTTCTATTTCGATGGCCCGCAGGGCGGCTGTCGAGTCCGTCGTGAAATACGGATTGCCGGTACCGGCCGCAAAAATCACCACGCGTCCTTTCTCGAGGTGGCGCACGGCCCGCCGGCGTACGTACGGTTCACAGACCTGCTCCATGCGGATGGCCGACATTACCCGCGTATACATACCGTGTTCCTCCAGCGAACTTTGAATAGCCATAGCGTTGATTACCGTGGCGAGCATCCCCATATAGTCGCCCTGTACACGGTCGATGCCGGAACGCTGCCCGGATACACCCCTAAAAATATTTCCTCCGCCAATTACGATGGCAACCTGCACACCCAGATCAGCTACCTCCCTGATTTCCTGACTGTATTTTTCGAGTACCATCGGGTCAATATTATGCCCGTTTGGCCCAGCCAGTGCCTCTCCGCTCAGCTTGAGCAGAATCCGTTTATACCTTGTTTGCGATGTCATGAGGGGGAATTTTGCGGGTAAAGATAGGAAAAAAGGGAGGAATGAAACGACAGAAAAGTGAAGTTCATGCCGATTTCCAAAGGGCCTTCACCATCGCCAGATCCCGTTTCATAGCCGTAAACAACTCACTTTTAGGGATTGACAGTTTCGTTGCCCCGTGTTCGGCCCCGCCCATCGGGTATTCAATATGCAGGGTAACCGGAACTGTCAGGCTGGCCTGTTTGAGCAGTTGAAAATAGGTTTTGAAGGCCACCATACCCTCGCCCAGGGGTACGTCCTGCACGACCCATTTGTCGGCCCCGCCCCCGGCATTTCTGTTCATCCAGTAAAAATCTTTTACTGTAATACTCTTGATTTTCGGCATCAGTAACCGCAGGCCATTAGGCCACGATAAGCCTCCTTCTACCACAGCATGCCGGATGTCGAACTGGGCACCCATGTGCTGCGGGTCGGCGGTTTTGAGCATCTCCCAGATTTCCCAGACCGTTGCTCCGGCCAGCAGCCCGGCGTGATTCTGGTAGCACCCCGTCAGCTTCAAGGATTTGTTCAATTCGCCCAGCGCCCGTATCTGCTCCTGAAACTGGTGAATAGAATCGGGGATAGAGCGGTTATTAGGATAGGGATACCAGACCATCCGGTACAACTGAAAACCAAGTTGGGCAGCCGTTTTCAACACCCGGACGTCGGTTTGGTTGCCCACATCACCAACGGCAGTCGTCATTAGTTTGGGCGGCAATCCAGCTTTTTTGAGGGCCTCGGCCGCTTTTGGCAAGTCATCTTCTACCCGTTCGGGCAGTACGTGCCCGTCGGGACGAACGCTCAAATCAACTCCGTCGAACCCCATTTCGGCCGCAGCGTCGGCCATGTCGGTGTAATTCAGGAATTGCAGGTGTTTCGAAAAAATATGAATATCGGGCACATCGACGGCCGCGCCCGTGGTGGGTTCTGTAGCGAAAACGGGCGACCAGAGTGGCAGGGCACCGGCGGCTAAGGCTGCCTGAGTTAGAAAACGGCGACGGGAGGGTACGGTATCCATACCCTTATAAATACCAGTCTAGTCAAATTCTACCAATAGCTGCCCCTTCTCAACGCGGTCTCCTTTGCTGGGCCGTATCGTTTTTATGACGGCATCGCTGGGGGCTTTCAGTACGTTTTCCATCTTCATGGCTTCCAGAATCAACAGGCTATCGCCTTTTTTGACCACGTCGCCCGGCTGTACGCTGATACCTACAATCATCCCCGGCATGGGTGCTTTCAGTTCATTGATTTTTTTGCTGGCTGCGTTGCTCATGCCCATCGTTTCGAGCAACAGGTCGAAGCGGTCTTTTAGCTGCACCTGATGGAGATGGCCGTTAATTTTCAGGCTCACCGTTTTTTCGGCCTGGTTCATCTCCAGCACTTCTGCGGTGTACGACTTGTTCTGGTGAATAATATGGAACGTGCGGTCGGTAATACGGACAAGGTCCCAGTGGAAGGGTTCGCTATTGAGTAGCGGACCATTGGTGGTAAAGTCAATCGTGGCGGGTTGCTGGTTGAGGGTTGTCTGGTACATAACGGTTAAGGTATTATAGACGCCGGAAGGCAAAAGTGCCATTTAATCCCGACATTAAGTTCGGTTTACCAGCCAGATTCCCAACAAACATACGGCCATGCCGACAAACTGCACGGGGTAAATGGTTTCTCCGTCCAAAACACCCCACATCAGGGCTATAATAGGAATGAGGTACGTAACCGAAGCCGCAAACAGGGGCGATGACAGTTGCATGACGCGATTGAAAAAGATGGACATCATCCCCGAACCCAATATCCCCAGTGTAGCCAGTGCTGCCAGCGGCCAGTTAGTCCGGACGGCCATTACCCGCTCCAAGAAATCGGTTGGCATGAGCGTGAGCAGGGCGATAGGCCCGGCGAAGGCAAACAACCAGGCGGTTGACACCAGAGCGGGCAAATGACTCAGGTACCGGCCAATGAGGTTGGTATTCAACCCGTAACACACAGTTGCCACAACGATTAACAGGGCATACCCGTTTAGTTCAAAGGAACCCGTGTTGCTAAAAAACACCAGCAGTAATGAACCAGTTAGTCCCAGCAGAATACCCGTCACCTGCTTGAGTTTAAGCGACTGGCCAAAAAATACGCCACCCAGAATCAGCGTAAACAGGGGGCTCAATGAGTTAAGTGCTCCAGCCAGCGAACTATTCAGATGTGCTCCTGCTTCGGCAAATAAAAAGGCGGGAATAACGAATCCTATTATAGCCGACGCCAGCAGGGCCATCCACCGCTGCCTGACCACCAGTCGAATAGAATCCTGACGACTTTGCTGCGCCAGAAAAGGTGTAAAAAACAACAGGGCGAATACCAGCCGCCCCGCCCCTACCTGCTCGGGAGGAAAAGCAACCAGACTCCGTTTGATAAGAATAAACGAACTACCCCACACCAATGCCAATAAGGACAGCAATACCCACGCCAGCAGGGGCCGCTTCTGAGGGGTAATAACGGGTTCGCTTATAGTCATCTTTTTTTTGGGCAGTGTCAACCAATCAAGGCCAGATCGTACGTTTCGGCTACCTCATCCAGCAGCGCCGAAACCCCGGCGTACGAATCAGTCGTTACCAGTTGCATCCGGTACGGTTTGAAATCGGGTAGTCCTTTAAAATAGTTGGCGTAGTGACGGCGCATCTCGAACAAGCCCACAATTTCTCCCTTCCAGCGAATGGAAAAGTCGAGGTGCTGCCGACAAACCGCTACCCGGTCGGCCACGGTTGGCGGGGGCAGGTGCTGCCCTGTTTGCACGAAGTGTTTGATTTCATTAAAAATCCAGGGATGTCCGATACTGGCCCGGCCAATCATAACCCCATCGACCCCGTACCGATTTTTGTATTCCAGTGCCTTTTCGGGCGAGTCGATATCGCCATTGCCAAAAATGGGAATCTGAACGCGGGGGTTGTCTTTAATACGCCCGATTAGGGTCCAGTCGGCTTCTCCTTTGTACATCTGCACGCGCGTGCGTCCGTGAATGGTCAGCGCTTTGATGCCAATATCCTGAAGTCGTTCGGCTACCTCGCCCACGTTTTTAGTACTCTCATCCCAGCCCAGCCGGGTTTTTACCGTTACGGGCAGGTGGGTGGCCTTCACTACGGCTTCGGTCATGCGCACCATTTTGGGAATGTCCTGCAACAAAGCGGCCCCGGCACCCCGACAGGCCACTTGCTTCACCGGGCAGCCGTAGTTGATATCAATCAGGTCGGGTTGGGCGCGGGAGGCAATGCGGGCGCACTCGCCCATCGTTTCCACATCGGAGCCGAAGAGTTGAATACCGATGGGTCGTTCGTACTCGAAGATGTCCAGTTTCTGCACACTCTTGGCCGCATCCCGGATAAGCCCTTCGGACGAAATGAATTCTGTATACATCAAATCGGCCCCGCTCGCTTTGCAAACGGCCCGGAACGGCGGATCGCTGACATCCTCCATGGGAGCCAGGAGCAGCGGAAAATCCGGCAGTTGTATATTCCCAATTGTTACCACGCTTTTCCTGTTTTTACGAAACACAAATGTACAAATTACGCTTTACACCCTACTTTGGTTCCAGTGGTATTCGGGGTGAAGCCGCTCAATTGCCCATTATTAGGCGTATGTATCTATATTTACCGATAATATGCAACCCATATATACACCCGGGGGTGCTGAATCCCGCCCACCCACAATAGGTGGATTGACTATGCTAATTGGTTTTATCCTGATTGGCGGGGTTATCAGCACGCTTCTATTATTTGTCATACTGGCTGTCAGCAAAGGAATGGGTTTAACCGAAGCCCAGACCTACCTGAGCGATCTGGCCACAAACCCATCGGCCACAGCGGGCAGCTGGTATGAGTTAATGCTGCTACAGGCGATGAACCATCTGGGCACCTTCTTTCTGCCCGCGCTGGGATACTGGTACTTTATTGAACGACGCCGGTGGAGTCAGTTCAGTGCCCGGCCTGTATCAGCCGTTGCGGGATTAGGGCTGGTTGCTTTCATTGTCATTGCGTTCATGCCGTTTGATGGGCTTGTTATCGAATGGAACCAAAACCTGCACTTACCCGAAACCCTGGAGCCTATCGAAAATTGGATTCGTGCCAAAGAAAAGGGGCTCGAAGGCATTACCCGATTTCTGACCACGTTCAACACCGTTGGGCAACTTCTGGTAGCAATGGTGGTGATTGCCCTTATTCCAGCCATTGGAGAAGAAACGCTGTTTCGGGGTATTCTGCAACGCAACATCGGTTTCTGGACCGGCAATGCACATATTGGCATCTGGGTGTCTGCCGCGCTTTTTAGTGCCATTCACGTTCAGTTCCTTGGTTTCTTTCCGCGAATGCTACTCGGTGCCCTGTTCGGTTACCTCTACGTATGGTCGGGAAATATATGGGTTCCTATTCTGGCCCACTTCGTCAACAATGGCTTTACGGTGTTTATGGTTTATCTGCATCAGCAAAAGGTAACTACCCTGGATATTGAAAGTACGCAGTCGGTACCCATAACCGGGGCATTGACTGCGGGCATCATTACAGCGGGCTTATTGTATTATTTCAAAAAAAGTAATGAGACAGTACCAGGCGTGCGGAGTGAGGAGCCATCCGGTGTACATGACTAAATTGACCCGTCATTTTATGCCACCGGATGGCGCTTCACCCCGCATTTCTTACTCCTTAAACTATGACTGAAAATTGGGAATCTATTTATTCCACCCCCCTGCCTCACCGGGCCGAACTGGCTAAAGCCCTGCTGCTCGAACATGATATACCCGCCGTAGTAACTACCAGCCAAAGCAGTAGTTACCCTACCATCGGCTGGGGAAAAAACGAGGTGCATGTGTTAGTCAAAGATGCTATTTTAGCCAAAGTTATCCTGGAAAATGAAGCAACGTTTAGCTAGACTGACCAATCTACAGCAGCGGGTTATTGCGGCTATTGTGGGGGTACCCTTTATTCTGTTTATGATTTGGTACGCCGACTGGACGCTGGCTTTACTGTTTTGCGTAGTCAGTGCCCTTACGCAACGGGAGTTTTACCGGCTGCTTGGCCTGGACGGTTTCGAACCGCTCACGGCCTATGGCACACTGGTCGGCACGATGATTTGTGTGCTGGCTTATTTTGTCGAGACCGACCAGATCAGCATGGGTAGTTATTTCCTGATTTGTCCGGCTTCGTCCATGATTTTCCTGATCAAGCTGTACAAAAAACGGGATATGAAACCGTTTACCAACATTGGGTTCACGTTTCTGGGAATCATCTACGTAGCCATGCCCTTTGCCCTGCTGATTATTATGGCTCTGCAGGGCGGCACCTTCCATCCCATGATTATTACGGGCTGTCTGCTGCTCCTCTGGGCCAGCGATATCGGGGCTTATTTTGCCGGCACCAAATTTGGCCGACGAAAACTGTTTGAGCGGGTATCGCCCAAAAAATCCTGGGAAGGTAGTCTGGGCGGGGCAGCCGCAGCCGGAATTATAGCCCTGGGATTGACCTTCTGGGCACCCGAATTAAAGCCCTGGCAGTGGTATTGTGTAGGGGGTATCATTGTGGTGACGGGTACCTACGGCGACTTGGTCGAGTCGTTGTTCAAGCGGAGTATTGCCATCAAAGATTCGGGCACCAGCATTCCGGGACACGGTGGCTTTCTGGACCGCTTTGACGGGCTCCTGCTGGCCACCCCGTTCATCATCACCTTCCTGAAGTTATTTGCCTAGTGGGCCTATGTTCTAATGCCCTCGTCTCTGCAAAAAAAATGGATTAACACCTACCGAACCAATTCCTAATCTTTCTTAAAATTTGGGTAGCCGAAACCATATGCTACCTTTTACTCGTTTACTTTGTAGTTTAGCGCATAGGTTCTATGAGGAAGTTGTCAACGTTATTGGTCTTTGTTCTGGTCTTGTCTGCCCTGGCGGGGCTGTTCTCAACCGCACAGGCACAAGGGCAGGACCGTCAGGTAACGTTTACGGGCTTCATTACGGGCGGCAAAACCAACGAGGCCCTGCCGGGCGCCTATATCTACATTCCTAAAGCAGGAAAAGGGGTTTTAGCCGCTCCCAACGGCTATTTTGCCCTGCCGGTTTTTCCGGGCGATAGTGTTATTTTCAGTTACGTTGGTTTCCGGACACAGTACCACATTATTCCCCGCCGGTTAACTGAGCTTACGTACTCGGCGGTGGTAGCGTTGCAGGAAGATGTTAAAACACTGGCCGAAGTGAAGGTTTACCCGTATGCTACGGAGGAGTTGTTCAAGGAAGCGTTCGTCAACCTGAAACTTCCCGATGAGCAGGAGCGGGCAAACCTGGCTAAAAACACCAGTCCGGAAGCCCTCATGCGGCAGGCGGCAACCATGCCTATGAGCGCGTTGGCCAATCACCAGAATTTCGTCAATCAGCAATTCTTCGGGCGGGAGTCCGTTGTTGGGCGCAGTGCCACCCCAACGTTTGCGTTTACCAACCCCTTTGCCTGGGCCAACTTCATTCGCTCGGTGAAGCGGGGTGATTTGAAGAATAAAGAGTGGCGGAGCGAATACAACAAAGCACCCCGCGAAAACGTATCCCGAAAAGACATATTGGATGACGGGAATTAGCCCCGCTCAATCCGGCTTCCCGGCCAGAAAATCGACTACTTTTTTTCGATAATTATACCCAATCGGGAGAGCCTCTTCATTGATAAATAGCTGATTACCCGACAGGTCGGTGCGGGTTATGTAATCCCCATTGATACAGAATCCTTTGTGAATCTGCACGAAACGACCATCCAGCTGCTGGAGAAGTTTGGCCAGCGATATTTTCAGTGCGTACTTCTTGTTCTGGGCCAGTAAGAAGCAGTAGTTTCTTTCGACACGTATATAATGGATCGTGTTGAACGCCACCATCACCCGCTGATTATTGGGACCACGAACGGCCACCCCTTTCCTGACTTCGGGCGGGGCGGGTTTACGTAGTACCGAATCAATGGCCGAGCGAAGGGTCAGGGCATGAAATGGTTTTATCAGGTAACGGGTATCATTCCGTTGACCGGCCAGTTCGTACTGAACCAAATCGGTACAGGTGGTAGCAAAAATTACCGGGCAATGTACGGTAGGGATACGTTGCAGAAACTCGACAACACTACTGTTATTCATTAGTACATCGCCGATAATCAAATCAGGCGGTTGTTTTTTCAGCATTTCTTCAGCCAGACTCAGCGAGTGGGCAGTGCCCATCAGTTGATAGCCCAAAGACTCGATCATTGTCGCCAGGGCAGCCGCCCACTCAGGATCATTCTCAATTAATAGTATCCGCATACTTTCTTTCCCAACCGTGTACGTCTGCTCTTAAAGCTACTCCATCAGTGAGCTGGTAAACGTATGAAAATTGGCTACCCAATACTAACCAATTTTATAGCTATTCCGGCTGCAAGTACCTCCTTTCTAGGGTAAAGTATTCATTACCGTTCCCTCCTCAAACTAAGCTATTAAATAAACATTTTGTAATCTCTTTTAACTTATAGTAGTCTATTGTGGCCATATATAATCTTTTCACCTACAATAACTATACTTTGGCATCAATCTTGTAAAAGCTCCCCCCATCTGTTAATTTTTCCCGGGAGCACAGCACCTCCCCCTTTCGTCCCCATAATCCTCCGTTCGTCCCCTATTCTGCGTTTACGTCAACGTTGTCGCAAGGTTGTTGCCTTACTGGTAACGGTAACACACACACCATAAAACAGGGTAAAATCAGGCTACAGGTTAGTCCTCAACACCAGTTTTATGGCGCTGACCCGGCCATTGTTGCTCAAGACAACCGTGTGCGTGTCGTGCTTACCAGTCAGGAAGGTTTATCCGTAATTATAACATCAATCTATGAATGTACCTGTTTACTCTAATTGTGTTGGTAGTGGTTATTCGCTGTTGTGCAGGGAATCAACCGTAAAACAGCCAGAAAGTGGGTGTACAGGCGGAAGGGCAATCCGACTCCTATCCACGTGGCTGTCCTATAGTATATTGATGCTGTTGTTGACCGGATTAGCGGTTGACTCAGCAGCACAGACGCTACCTTGTAGTTACCGAAATGTCATTACAACCAACTTTCCGTCGGCGGCAGTTGTTCCGGCCCGCACGCTTAGCGTAGCGGCCACTGGCGTTGGTGCCGGTAACGGAGCAGGGGCTACAAACACTGCCAACGTGCCCGATGCCAACCTGACTAACTTCGGAACGATTGCAACAGCAGCAGCCGGTACGCTGGGTAATAGCGGTTATGGACAAATATCCGTAGGAGCCAGCACTACGTTCAGTGCCGGCTCTACGGCAGGATACGTACTGGGAACCAGTACCCTGGCAGCCAATACCTTAGCGACCTCTATTACCGTTTATACCTATCTGGCGGGTGCGTTGCGGGAAACCGCCACATCAACGACAAACCTGGTTGAATATACCGCTTTGGCAGGAGCTGGAAGGCGGGTATTTGGCTTTGTAACGACTCTATCTTTTGATGAAATAGCCGTCCGGGTCAACAATAACTCCAACAGTACGACCCAGATCTACTACCCGTTTGTACAGTACCCTGATCTGGCCGTTTCGGCTACGGTGACCAACGCCAGCGGCTTAACCACCACCGACGGAGCCGTGAACCTGACCGTTGATGGAGGCCGCCCGGCGTACACCTATGTATGGACCAAAAATGGGGCACCCATTGCCAACACGACCCAAAATCTGTCGAACGTAACCACGGGGACTTACTCCGCTACCGTAACGGATGCCAATGGGTGTAGTGCGCCCGTTAGTGCTACAGTAGGCGTGCAAACAGCTCCCTGTCCGATACCGGGCCAAAATGGCTTTACGAAATTTTCCTTTGCCACCGCGCCCACCTCCACAACCACATCGGCTACGAATCCGGTTGGCCTCAAAGCCCGTTACCCTAACGTGGCGACGATTAATGGTCAGGTGGTGGACGTAATCGGTGAGGTTCTCACCTACTCGACTGGTCAATACCTGACTGTCAATACGACAGTGTATCCAAGATTCGATAATTTTGTTAACACGACGGGGGGGGTTACGACGAATTTAGCCCGGTTTGGCGTTGCATCCGCCACGGGCGCTACATCAGTGACCGCCACGGTGAAATGGTCCGTCGTAAGAACGGGCACCAACACCCCGTTTGTTATTCAGGGGTCGTTCACCGTTGGGGACATTGATTTTGATGCGGCTACCGGCATAACGGAAACGGTCACCGCCAATAAGGCCGATTTATACTCCTATAAGCTCAGCGGCCCAAACTCAACCACCCCCACCAGCATTTCGGTTACCAATACAGCCAATGCTATTCGTTTTCAGGGAACCCAAGCTCAGGCGGGATTCGCAGGAACGGATCCAAGGTATGCCGTAGGCCTTGCCTACGTAGGCGTTTCATCGTTCCAGGTAACCTACTCGATGAATAAAACCACTGGCAATGCGAACACGGCTAACTTTCCGCTGGATGGAGAAGGGGGTATTGTGTTCGTCGATCCTGTTACCTGCGTGGCTGTACTGGACACCGATGGTGATGGCATTGCCAACGCCAATGATATCGACGACGATAATGACGGCATTCTGGACACGACCGAAGGCGGAGATCTACTTGACTCGGATGGCGATGGCATCCCAAACTCCCTCGACCTGGACTCGGATGGCGATGGTATTCCCGACAACATTGAAGCCCAAACGACGGCGGGCTACATAGCGCCGGGTGCCATTACGGCAGTCAATGCAGTAGGGTTACCGCTGGCCTATACCGCCACCAACGGCCTAACACCCGTCAACACCGACGGAGCCGACAACCCGGATTACCTGGATTTGGATAGTGACAACGATACAAAACTGGATACCGCCGAAGCAGGGCTTACCCTGACGGGCACCGATACGGATGGCGATGGTCTTGATAATGGTGCTGATGCCAATAACGCAGCGTTTGGCCCTGTCAATGCCAACAAAAACCCGCCACTAACGTCCTATCCAAACAATGGAATACAGGTTAACTGGCGCATAAAAGAAGGGTCCTTCACCTACGGCAACTGCGCCACCGCTACCTTGAATGGCACCTTTACACTCGGTACGGCCTCAACGGGTACCCTAACCATTCCGATTACCACCACCCGCGACGGGCAAGTCGTTATAGCCTCGGTAACGGGAGCCGGTTTTGCTTCGATACCGGCTTCCTACACAACCAACCTGTCGCCGGGGCAAACCTCGCTCTCCATCCCCATTTCCTACGACGGTTCAGGTCCAACGGGTGCTCGCTCTCTATCGGTATCCTCCCCACAGGGAACGGGTAGCTGCCCCCCATCGGTAACCGTCACCGCCCTAGTTACCGCAAACCCCGATGCGGGTACGGTTAGCGCGGGCACCGGCGGAGTAGCCGTAACGGACGTGCGCACCAATGATGTAGTCAATGGTGTAGCCTCCACCTCGGCCAACTCAACCCTAAGCGTGGTCAGCACCTCGCCGGGCATCACCCTGAACACCACCACGGGTAGCGTGAGTGTGGCCCAGGGCACCACACCCGGCAGCTACACCCTCGTTTACCAGTTGTGCGATAGGCTCACCACCCCGACCTGTACCACCGGACTGGCCACCATCAGCGTTACGCCAAGCATAGCCGCTAACACGGATTCAGGAACGGCCAGCGCGGGTACGGGTGGTACCGCCGTGACGGACGTCAGAACCAATGATGTGGTCAACGGACAACCCGCTACCTCGGCGAACTCGTCCCTGAGTCTGGTCAGCACGACGGTGGGCATCACCCTCAACACCACTACCGGTGGTGTGAGTGTGGCCCAGGGTACGGCACCCGGCAGCTACACCCTCGTTTATCAACTGTGCAGCACCCTGGGGTCAACTACCTGTACTACCAGCTTCGCCAGTATTACCGTTGCCCCCAGCGTAACAACGAATCCCGATGCCGGTACGATCAGTTCGGCCACGGGTGGAACGGCCATAGCCGATGTTCGGGCCAATGACCTGGTAAACGGAGCCCTGCCCACCACGGCAAACGCTACGCTGACCCTGATCAGCAGTCAGAATGCGGGTATAACCCTGAATACGGTTACCGGGTCAGTGAGCGTAGTGGCTGGCACCACCCCCGGCAGTTACACACTGAGTTATCAACTCTGCGACAAGTTAACCCCCACCACCTGTAGCACGGCTCTGGCCACCATCACCGTTACACCCAGTCTGACTGCCAACACGGATTCAGGAACGGTCAGTTCGGGTACGGGTGGCATCGCCGTGGCCAACGTCAGAACCAACGATGTGGTCAATAGTCAACCCGCCACCTCCGCCAACTCAAGTCTGAGTCTGGTTAGCAGCCAGAACCCAGGCATCACGCTGAACACCACAACGGGTAGTGTGAGTGTGGCCATCGGCACCACCCCCGGCAGTTACACGCTGACTTATCAGTTGTGCAGCACCCTGGGCTCAACCACCTGTACTACGGGTCTGGTTAATGTTACCGTCACGCCCAGTGTAACGGCCTCTCCCGATGCGGGTACAGCCCTGGCATCGGGTGGCACGGCCATTGCCAACGTCACGACGAATGATGTTGTGAACGGGGTAACGCCCATCCTGAGCGGTGGGGGTGCCAATGCCACCCTGACGACGGTAAGCACCGTACCCGGCATCACGCTGAACGCCACCACCGGCAGTGTGAGTGTAGCCGCCGGGACGTCACCAGGTTCCTACACGCTCGTTTACCAGATTTGCACCATCGCTACCCCGGTCGTTTGTACCACCACGACCGCTGCGGTAACGGTGTTTGGACCCGATCTGACCATTGCCATTGGCCAGCCTACTCCCGGCCTGCTGGTTGGTCAAACCAGTAGCCTGCCCGTGATAGTGAGCAATATTGGTACTGTTCCGACACAAGGACCCGTGAGTTTTACCCTGAGCATCCCCGCCAGCGTATCAGCTTCAGCTACGTTCACCAGCAACGGCTTTACCTGCGCCACTTCGGGCACACTCGTATCCTGTAATTCGTCGGCTACCATTACCAATGGGGCCAGCACTACAGTTCAGGTACCCATTACACCCCTGGCGGCTTCGACCGGTACCAGCCCTACTATCTCGGCAACTGTTGCGACGGCGAATGAAAGTAACCTGAACAACAACACAACCACAACTACGATAGGACCAGTGGCAGCTCCTGATCTGACGATTCTGATTGGTCAGGCATCACCGGCCCTTGCGGTGGGGCAAGCCAGTATTGTTCCCATAACGGTTAGCAACATTGGCACCGCTTCCACCGCAGGGCTGGTGAGTTTCACGCTCAGTGTTCCCGCCAGCGTTACCGTTCCCGCTACGTTTACCAGCAATGGCTTCGGTTGCGTTACCTCGGGTACGTTAGTAAGCTGTAGTTCGTCGGCCACCCTTACCAATGGTGCCAGCACAACGGTTCAGGTACCCATTACACCTCTGCCAACCGCGGCCGGTACCAGCCCACTACTCTCGGCTACCGTAGCCGTAGCCAACGAGGGAAATACAAATAACAATATAGCCTCCACCATAGTCACGCCAGCCGTTGTAGCCCCGGACCTGACCATATCCATTAGCCAGCCCTCGCCGGTGCTGACGCTTGGTTTGACCAGTACGGTGTCGGTTTTCGTGAGTAACATTGGCACTGCTCCTACCGCAGGGCCGGTGAGCTTTACCCTGAGTATTCCGGCCAGTACCACGGCTCCGGCCAATTTTACCAGTAACGGCTTTGGCTGCGTCACATCAGGCACACTGGTGAACTGTAGTTCGTCGGCCACGATTGGTAATGGCGGAAACGTGACGGTGTCTGTACCCGTTACGACAACGGCTATTGCGGTCAATCCGGTTTTCTCGGCTACGGTAATAACGGCCAACGAAAGTAATCCGAACAATAACACCGCTACCGTTACAGCGAGTGCGGTTATTGCACCCGATCTGACCGTTTCCATCAGCCAGCCTTCGCCAGTATTAGTAGCGGGCCAGACAAGCAGTGTACCGGTCACGATCAGCAACATTGGCACCGCCAACACGCTGGGGCCGGTCAGTTTTACGCTGAGCATCCCGGCGACTATTACGGCTGCATCGACTTTTACCAGCAATGGCTTTACCTGCGCCACCTCGGGCACGCTGGTTAGTTGTAGTTCTTCCGCTGCAATTGCCAACGGAATGAGTACCACACTGGCTATTCCCATCACGCCCCTAAATGCGGCCGTGGGCACCAGTCCGGTACTATCAGGCACAGTAGCCACCACCGGAGAAAGCAATGCCAACAACAATACGGCAGTGACCACCGTAACAACCCCGGTTGCCGGTCAGCCCGATCTGGTTGTGGCCATCGGTCAGCCCAGTCCGAATCTGGTGGTTGGTCAGGTAAGCGCGGTGCCGGTTATCGTGAGTAACATTGGCACCGCCCCCACCGCAGGGCCGGTGAGCCTGACTCTGAGTATCCCAGCCAACGTAACGGCATCGGCTACGTTCACCAGCAACGGCTTTACCTGTGCTACCTCGGGTACACTGGTGTCCTGCAGCAACCCAACAATCGTTACGAATGGTACCAGCACCACGATCTTGGTACCCATCACGCCACTAGCCGCGTCGACGGGTACCAACCTGGTTCTGTCAGCAACCGTAGCGACGGGTAACGAGAGTAATCCGAATAATAACACGGCTACCACAACCGTCACCATCCCGGTGGTAGCCCCCGACCTGATCATCGCGATTGGCCAGCCCAGTCCAAATCTGGTCGTTGGTCAAACCAGCAGCCTGCCGGTTAGCCTGAGCAATATTGGAACGGCCCCCACATCGGGACTGGTGAGCTTCACGCTCAGCCTTCCGGCTAGTATGACGGTATCGGCTACCTTCACGAACAACGGCTTTGGCTGCGTCACATCAGGCACACTGGTGAGCTGTAGTTCGTCGGCCACCCTTACCAACGGTGCCAGCACGACCGTATTGGTACCAATCACTCCCCTAACGGCATTGGCCAGTACCACCCAGGTTGTATCGGCTACGGTAGCGACGGTGAATGAGAGTAATGTTACCAACAACACGGCTACCACTTCGATAACAATCAGTGCGAGTCTTGTGGCAACTGCCGACAACGGAACGGCCAGCGCGGGTACGGGTGGCACCGCCGTGGCCAACGTCAGAACCAACGATGTAGTCAATGGCGAAGCAGCCACTTCTGTCAACTCCACGCTGAGTCTGGTCAGCAGCCAGAACCCAGGCATCACGCTGAACACCACTACCGGCAGTGTGAGCGTGGCCCAGGGCACGGCACCCGGCAGTTACACACTGGCCTACCAGCTCTGCGATAAACTTACACCAACTACCTGTACCACCGGGCTGGCCACTATTACGGTGACGGCCAGTGTCACGGCCGGTCCTGACTCAGGCACTGCCAGCGCAGGAACCGGTGGTAACGCCGTGGCCGATGTTCGTACTAACGATTTGGTTAACGGGGTTACGTCTACGTCCGTCAACTCCACGCTGAGTCTGGTTAGCACCTCGGCGGGCATCACGCTGAACACCACTACCGGCAGTGTGAGCGTGGCCCAGGGCACGGTACCCGGCAGTTACACACTGACCTACCAGCTCTGCGATAAACTTACACCGACTACCTGTACCACCGGGCTGGCCACTATTACGGTGACGGCCAGTGTCACGGCCGGTCCTGACTCGGGTACTGTCAGCGCAGGAACCGGTGGTAATGCCGTGGCCGATGTTCGCACCAATGATCTGGTCAATGGCGTGGCTCCTGCGTCGGGCAACTCCATCCTGTACCTGGTCAATAGCCAGGACCCGGGCATTAGCCTGAACACCACCACGGGTAGTGTGAGCGTAGCCATCGGTACCACACCCGGCAGCTATACCCTGGTCTACCAGTTGTGCGATAACCTTACTACCCCGACCTGCACCACCGGGCTGATTGACATCACGGTCACGCCAAGCATAGCCGCTTTGCCCGATGCCGGTACAGCCATCATAGGACCGGGCAGCATCGCCGTAACGGACGTACGTACCAACGATTTGGTCAATGGCGCGTTGCCGACGACGGCGAACTCGTCCCTGAGTCTGGTCAGTACCTCGGCGGGCATCACGCTGAACACTACAACGGGTAGTGTGAGTGTGGCGCAGGGCACCGCACCGGGCAGTTACACCCTCGTTTATCAGTTATGCAGTACCCTGGGGTCAACCATCTGTACCACCAGCTTCGCCAGTATAACGGTAACAGGCAACCCACCCGTAGCAACGTCTGACATTGCCGACACCCGCATCAACACCCCCGTTTCCGGCAATGTGCTTACGAATGACAGGGATCCACAGGGACTACCGCTAACGGCTTCGTTGCTCACACCACCCGCCGATGGAACAGTAGTAATTAATCCCGACGGTAGTTACACCTATACCCCGCCCGCTAATTTTACCGGTACGGCTAGTTTCTGCTACAGTATTTCCAATGTGGGCGGATTGAGTAGCTCAGCCTGCGTCGGTGTAAACATTTCCCCGAATGCTATTCTGGGTAACAATGCGCCGATAGCCAACAACGACAATACAAAAACGACGCAGGATACCCCTATAACCATTGTAATACTGGCTAATGACAGCGACCCTGATTCGGCAACGAGTCTGGCCGGACAGTTGACGAACCCGGTTATCCTGAGTCAGCCTGCCCAGGGTACGGTGGTTGTCAACGCGAATGGGAGCGTGACGTATACCCCACCAGCCAACTTCACCGGTGTGGTCAGTTTCCCTTACCAGGTATGTGATAAAGCATCGCCAGCCCTGTGTACTACAGCAACCGTGAGCGTCAACGTACAGCCAACCCCACCGGTAGGAATTACCCAATCGCCCACAGCCGTAGACGATGGATTAATCACGAAACGAAACACGTCCAAAACGGGGAACGTCTCGCTCAATGACAGTGATCCACAAGGTCTGGCATTGACCTATTCAACTGGCCAGCCCGGCAGCGGCACCGTCGTGATGTCGCCAGCAGGCAGCTATACGTACACGCCTGCTGCTGGTTTCAGTGGCCCAACCAGCTTCACGTATTCGGCGTGTAACAGTGCCGGCAACTGTGCGCAGGCAACAACAACGGTGCTGGTACAGGCACCGGCACCGCTCATATCCCTGTTACCGCAGGTGTACTTACAGGGTGCGCTGTTCGGTGTCACATCGCCGAACGTGCTGATGCGCGATGACCTGCGGTCGAAAGGACATATACCACTGACTCATCCTTACGGGTACCTGACACCCATTACGGCCACGGCTGCGATGAACCCCAGCGTAACGGCCGTGACCGGCCCCAATGCCATTGCAGACTGGGTGTTCGTTGAACTGCGTGATTCGTTCAATCCGTCGATTGTGGTCGACAGCCGGGCGGCTCTACTCCAGCGCGATGGTGACATTGTGGATGTGGACGGTGTTTCGCCGGTACAGTTCGGGCAGGTTAATCCGGGTAGTTATTACGTAGCCGTGCGGCACCGCAACCACCTGGGGGTAATGAGCCTGAACGCGCTGCCGATGTCAGCAACCACCACTACCGTGGATTTCCGTAACCCCAACACCCCTACTTTCACGTACACCGGTATCACCAGTTACACACAGGCGGCCATCAATCAGTCGCAGGTGATCGTGCAACAGGGCGTGGCGATGTGGGCGGGTAACGCCAACCTCGATAATGCCAGCAGTACACCCCATAACTCGATATTTTTTCAGGGTACGAACAACGATGTGAACGCCATTTATGGTCAGGTTATCGACCCTAACATCAACACGCTGGCGAGCCCCATCTTCAAACTGAGGGGCTATTATTCGGGCGATGTGAACATGAACGGAGAAGTAATTTTCCAGGGTACGGGCAACGATACCGAGTTTATTTATCAGAATGTGATTAACAACCACCCTGGTAACGTACTGAAACTCCCCTTCTTCACCATCCGCGAACAACTGCCTTAATTTTCTTACCAGTACCTGGGGGCTGAAATAACAGCTCCCAGGCCAATTAACCACCTCTAACAACCTATTAAGTCACCTCTATCTAATTACTTATGAAACACGTATTACCTCATGTATGCTGGATTATCCTGCTCCTGGGAAGTCATTACAGTTTTGGGCAGAAAGCGGCCCTCACGGTGAATTATCAACTTACCTACGATGCAACCACAGGCCGGTATATTGCCTGGGTTGTTCCGAACTACAGTACCCCGAACGCACTGAACACCAGTTCAACCGAGAAGGGAAGCACCGCCCAGTTTACCGTCAAAGTACCGGCTTCGTTCTCGATCACCAACGTCCAGGACATTACGGGTACCTGGGAAAAGGCACCAATACGACTGGGCCCTAACGACCAGACGTATACCACTCCGCTGGACCCAAACTACAGTTACTTCGTGATTGGCAAATCCCCCAACGAATCAGATTATGGCACCTTCAACACCGGTGTCCCTGTCCCTCTGTTCTCATTTGCGGGCAATGGCTGTTTCGGTGAAGCCAGTGTACTTCCACCGGGGGATCCGTTTATTGATGCTGCCGATACAGATCAGAATCTGAACGTGGACAACAACTTTTATTCCCGTTCGGGTACCCCTCCGGGCGGCAACCAGACACCCCTCGAACAGTTTAACGCCGTGACAGGATCAGCCGCTCAATGCGCCACCCTGCTGGCTACGGGCGATACGCAAATCCTTACCGCCAATATCCCTGCCAGTATAAGTGTACTGGCCAACGATACGTACAACGGCCAGCCCGCCAGCTCGACCAACGTAACGGTAACCGTGACCACCCCACCCGCTACGGGTACGGCTACGGTGAATGCCAACGGCACCATTGGTTTCACCCCTGCTCCCGGATTTTCAGGGCCTGTTTCCTTTACCTACACCATCTGCGCACCCAGTCAAACAACCATTTGCTCTTCAGCACCGGTAAACCTGACCGTGAATGCGGTAGTGATAGCCGTTCCCGACCAGAACACGACTGCATCGGGAAGCCCCGTTACAACCACCGTGCTGGCCAACGATACCCGCAATGGCCTGCCTGCCAGCACCACTAACGTCACCGTTTCCCTGGTTAGTCAGCCGGCCAATGGGGCTGCCGTGCTGAATGTCAACGGTACCATAACCTACACTCCGGCAGTAGGCTTCTCGGGTGTCAACTCGTTTAGTTACACCATATGCGACATTGCCCAACCCGGCATCTGCTCAACCACAACCACCTCCATTACGGTGATTAGTACCGTACAGGCTAACCCCGACAGCCAGACCCTGACGGCGGGCATTGCCACAACGGTTCCGGTATTGACCAACGACCTGCGCAATGGCCAGCCCGCCAGCGCTACCAACGTAACGGTAACTGTGACCACCCCACCCACCACGGGCACGGCTACGGTAAATGCCAACGGTACCATCGGCTACACCCCCGCTCCCGGATTTTCAGGGCCTGTTTCCTTTACCTATACCATCTGCGACATCAGCCAGCCGACTGTCTGCTCGACAACACCGGTCAGTCTGACCGTAAACGCAGTGGTGGTAGCCAGCCCCGACCAGAACACGACCGAAGCGGGAAGCCCCGTTACAACCACCGTGCTGGCCAACGACACCCGCAATGGGCAACCGGCCAGCCTCACCAACGTCACCGTTTCCCTGGCCAGTCAGCCTGCCAACGGTACGGCCGTGCTAAATGCGAATGGTACCGTGACCTACACCCCTGCGATAGGCTTCTCCGGGGTTAATTCCTTCAGTTACACCATCTGCGACATCGCCCAACCCGGCATCTGCTCAACCACAACCACCTCCATTACGGTGATTAGTACCGTACAGGCTAACCCCGACAGCCAGACCCTAACGGCGGGCATTGCCACAACGGTTCCGGTATTGACCAACGACCTGCGCAATGGCCAGCCCGCCAGCGCTACCAACGTAACGGTAACCGTGACTACCCCACCCGCTACGGGTACGGCTACGGTGAATGCCAACGGTACCATCGGCTACACCCCCGCTCCGGGTTATTCAGGCCCCGTTTCGTTCATTTATACCATCTGCGACATCAGCCAGCCGACTGTCTGCTCGACAGCACCGGTCGGCCTGACCGTTATTTCGGTGATCATCGCCAATCCCGACCAGAATACAACCGCATCGGGCACTCCCGTTACAACCACCATTCTGGCTAACGATACCCGCAATGGTCTGCCTGCCAGCACCACTAACGTTATCGTTTCCCTGGCCAGTCAGCCTGCCAACGGTACGGCCGTGCTAAATGCGAATGGTACCGTGACCTACACCCCTGCGATAGGCTTCTCTGGTGTCAACTCATTCAATTACACTATTTGTAGCATCAACCAACCCGGCGTCTGTTCAACGACACCCGTCTCCATTACGGTAGCACCAAGTCGCCCGGTTGCGGTGAACGACCTGAACCAGACGGCAAAAAACATTCCGGTATCCGGGAGTCTGCGCACCAATGATTCGGAGCCTGCCGGACTGGCACTAACGGTAGTGACTACACCCATTACCGGACCAACGAATGGTACGGTAGTGATCCAGGCTAGTGGTAGCTATACCTACACTCCGGCCGCTAACTTTGTGGGTATCGATTCGTTTGTGTATCAGATTTGTAACACGGCCGCCCAGTGTACTACGGCTCTGGCCACTATCAGAATCCGCGACAACGCGCCAAACGCCAATGATGCGCCTATCGCTCAGAACGACCTGACCGCTACCACACCCAATACACCGGTTATTATTGCGGTTAAAGCGAACGACAGCGACCCCGATGGTCAGCCGCTGGGTCAGCCAATCGTTGTCAGCTCTCCCACAAATGGAAACCTGACCCTGAATCTGGATGGTACAATTACGTACACCCCGGTCAGCAGTTTCACGGGTGTCGATTCCTTCGTGTATCAGGTGTGCGATAATGGTAGTCCGATCCTGTGCGATCAGGCAACGGTAACCATAACGGTACGGGCTAATCCAGCCGTCAATCAAACCCTTGCGTATGATGACGCTTACAGTACATTCATCAACGTTCCGGTAAGTGGCAATGTACTGACCAACGATCAGGACCTCGAAGGAAACACCCAGACGGTTACGACTACGCCTATTGTTGGCCCCAGCAATGGTTCACTGACGCTGACATCGACCGGTAGTTTCACCTACACACCCGTCAACAGTTTCACCGGTACCGACTCGTATGTGTACCGGGTATGCGACAACGGTGCCGGTCCGGCCTGTACGACTGCCACAGTCTACATCACCGTATTCCCACCGAATGGTGCTGTCGATCTGAGCGTTGTCATCAGTCAGCCAACGCCGAGCCTGACGGCAACCCTGGGTAGCACATTACCTATCTCCGTCAACAACATCGGCACGGGTAATTACGCGGGTCCGGTATCGGTTACGCTCACGTTGCCCGCCAACGTATCCGTTGCGGCAGGCTTCACCACGTCTAATGGTTTCACCTGTTCGGTAAGTGGTCAGCTCGTTACCTGTGTCAAGTCGGTATCGCTGGCTACGGCTACGAGCGAAACCCTGGCGGTATCGATTGTTCCGAATGCCCCGACGGCCAACCTGCCCCTCACGTTCACGGCGGTCACGGCTATTCCGGTGGGTGATGGTACCCCGGCCAACAATACAACGTCCCTGACTACCCCATCTGTGGCCCCGGCTCCATTGATCTCCTTATTGCCCCAGGTGTATTTGCAGGGTGCGCTGTTTGGCGTCACATTGCCGAATGTGCTGATGCGCGACGACCTGCGGTCGAAAGGATTTTTACCACTGTCTCATCCGTATGCTTCCCTGAACCCCATCACGGCCACGGCTGCGATGAACCCCAGCGTAACAGCCGTGACCGGCTCGAACGCCATTGTCGACTGGGTATTCGTGGAGCTACGGAGCGCCAATGGTACAACCATCGTGGATAGCCGGGCTGCCCTGCTTCAGCGCGATGGTGACATTGTAGATGTCGATGGTACGTCTGCCGTGGTATTCAGTCTGGCATTACCCGGAAACTATTTCGTGGCCGTGCGGCACCGCAACCACCTGGGTGTGATGAGCCGAGCCACTTTACCACTGTCATCAACGACTACTACCGTAGATTTCCGCAACACCGGCACGCCCACCTATACCTACACTGGTACCAATAGCTATACGCAGGCGGTTACCAATCAGGCACAGGTAATTGTGCAGCAGGGTGTGGCCATGTGGGCGGGTAATTCCAACATCGATAATGCCAGCAGTACCCCCCACAACTCCGTGATTTTCCAGGGTACGAACAATGATATAAATACCATTTATAATCAGGTTATCAACCCTGGCTTCAATGCCCTGGCGAGCCCATTCTTCAAACTGAGGGGCTATTATACGGGCGATGTGAACATGAACGGAGACACCATTTTCCAGGGTACAGGGAATGACGTGGAGTTCATTTATCAGAACATCATCAATAACCATCCCGGGAATAGCCTGAAAGCACCCTTCTTTATTATTCGCGAACAACTGCCTTAGCGCTGGTGGGCCGGGCATTGCTTGCCCGGCCCACTTTATCAAATGGATTTCAGACAAAACAACGTAAAGCAATGAAACGATTTTTACGAGTGACGATATGGGGGTGTCTGTTGCTGACGGGATGGGCCGGTTTTGCCCAGCAGTCGACAAATGCAGTGGATTTTCTACTTACGTATGAGGCAAGTAGTACGCTCTATACAGCCTGGGTAGTACCCCGCTACAACGTACCCAACGCGAATAATACAGGGCAGGTTGAGAAAGGTGGTACGGCCCAGTTTACCATCAAAGTACCCGCCACCTTTACCATATCGGCTATCACGGATGCTGTTGGCGTGTGGGAAAAAACGCCACTTCGGCTGGGACCCGGAAACCTTGGACAGGACTGGTCGGGATCGGGACTTGACCCTGCTGTGAACTATTACGTCATCGGAAAATCGCCTGGTGAAGCCACCTACGGAAGCTTTTTATCAGGTACGCCTGTTCGTCTGTTCACCTTCCGGGGAAACGGCTGTGTGGGACCTCTGGCTGTACTGGAGCCAGGAAATCCCTTCATTGCAGAGGCTGATCAACGCTATTCCCTCAACGTAGCGAACAGCTTTTATTCCCTCTCCGGTACACCGGCAGGGGGTAACCAAACACCCGCTGAGCAATTCAAAACCGTAACGGGAAATCCGGCTCAGTGTGCCAGCCTGGTAGCTAACCCCGACGCCCTGACCCTGACGGCGGGCGTATCCACGACCGTTTCTGTACTGGCTAACGACTTTACCAACGGACAACCCGCCAGCACCACCAATGTAACGATAACCCTGACCACCCCACCCGCTACGGGTACGGCTACAGTGAATGCCAACGGCACCATCGGCTTTATTCCCGCTGCAGGCTTCACCGGGCCCGTTTCATTCACCTACACCATCTGCGACATCGCCCAGCCATCGGTCTGTGCTTCGGCTGCCGTTAGTCTAACAGTCAATCCGGTGCCGGCCGTGCTCACGGCTAACCCCGACGCCCTGACCCTCACCGCTGGGGTGACTACCACCATTCCCGTACTGGCCAATGATACCCGAAACGGACAACCCGCCAGTTCGACCAATGTAACGGTCACTCTGACCACCCTACCCGCTACGGGTACGGCCACGGTGAACGCCAACGGCACCATCAGCTTCATTCCCGCTGCGGGCTTCACCGGGCCCGTTTCATTCACCTACACCATCTGCGACATCGCCCAGACGTCAGTTTGTACTTCGGCTGCGGTTAGTCTGACGGTCAACCCGGTGCCGGCCGTGCTCACGGCTAACCCCGACGCCCTGACCCTCACCGCTGGAGTAGCCGCGACCATCCCCGTGCTGGTCAATGACTTTAACAACGGACAGCCCGCCAGCATCACCAACGTGACGGTAACCCTGACCACCCCACCCGCTACGGGTACGGCCACGGTGAACGCCAACGGCACCATCAGCTTCATTCCCGCTGCGGGCTTCACCGGGCCCGTTTCATTCACCTACACCATCTGCGACATCGCCCAGACGTCAGTTTGTACTTCGGCTGCGGTTAGTCTGACGGTCAACCCGGTGCCGGCCGTGCTCACGGCTAACCCCGATGCTCTGACCCTCACGGCCGGGGTGACCACGACCATTCCCGTGCTGGTTAATGACTTTAACAACGGACAGCCCGCCAACTCGACCAACGTGACCGTCACCCTGACCACCCCACCCGCTACGGGCACGGCCACGGTGAATGCCAATGGCACTATCGGCTTTATTCCCGCTGCGGGCTTCACCGGGCCTGTGTCCTTTACCTACACCATCTGCGACCTTATCCAGACGTCAGTTTGTGCCTCGGCTGCCGTTAATCTAACAGTCAATCCGGTGCCAGCCGTGCTCACGGCTAATCCCGACGCCCTGACCCTCACCGCTGGGGTGACTACCACCATTCCTGTGCTGGTTAATGACTTTAACAACGGCCAGCCCGCCAGCACCACCAACGTAACGGTAACCCTGACTACCCCACCCGCTACGGGTACGGCCACGGTGAATGCCAACGGCACCATCAACTTTATTCCCGCTGCGGGCTTCACCGGACCCGTTTCATTCACCTACACCATCTGCGACATCGCCCAGCCATTGGTCTGTGCTTCGGCATCTATCAGCCTGACGGTACAGGCGGTGCCGAATCAATCGGCCGACCTGCTGATTACTAAAAAAGTGAGCCAGTCCGGATCAGTAGTAGGCGATGTAGTGAGTTTCACGATTACCGTGCAGAACATGGGGCCGGGCAGTGCAGTCGGTGTAATCGTAACCGACACCCTGCTACGGAACAGTACCGTACAACTTCAGGGAACATCTACTCCATCGAAAGGGTCATTTAACTCCGCAACCGGCTTGTGGACCGTAGGCGATTTGACCGCCAATGAAACGGTTACGTTTGTGCTATCCGTCCGCCTTCTTTCCGAAGGAGTCCTCGTGAACGTAGCCAGTGTGACCGCTACCGGCAGTCAGGATCCCAATGAAACCAATAACCTGGCCTCGGCCTGTACCAGTGTACCGTACGTACTCTGTTCGGGCGAGTCGCTAACGGTGAGTGTACCCCGGGAGTACCTGAATGTACAGTGGTATCGCAATGGTGGTTCGGCCCCCGTATTTACCGGCAACACCGTAACCATTGACCTACCGGGAACTTACACGGTTTCGTCTTCGAACGGCAGTTGCCCCATTGCCGGCTGTTGCCCCATCGTTGTACAGCAGGGCGCCTGTTGCCCTCCCGACGCCTGTGTGCCATTCGTCATTAAAAAAACAAAATCCCGTATCTAACCACAAAGCAAATTCTCGTCTCTAATCGCAAAATTCCATGAAAAAATTCAGCATCAGTTTACTACTTTGGTTGAGCTTTGTAGTCGTTCAGGCCCAGGATATGCCCATACTTTCGTCGAACGAAGTGCGGTATATGATAACCCGCGAACCGGCAACGGGCGTATTCACGGCCTGGGTTGTGCCCAATTACTCCACTCCCAATGCCAACAATCCTGAATCGGAAGATTTTGGGGCCACGGCGCAGTTCTCGTTGAAAGTACCCAAAGATTTCGTGCTGACCAACGTACAGGACATCCGGGGTATCTGGGACAAAGCAGCCTATAAGCTAGCCACACCGGATGCTTTTGCACAAACCGGCGCCGATGCCAACTGGGCTTACTATGTGATCGGGAAAGCCCCTCAGGAAACGAATTACGGTTCTTTCACGGCGGGCAATCCGGTAGCATTATTCACTTTCCGGGGCACCGGGGGCGACCCTACCCAGGTAAACATCCTGTCGCCAGAGGATTCATTTGCTCAGTTTGCCGATCAGAAAATGGCCCTTAACGTGCGCAGTAGTTTTTACACGCGCTCCGGTCAGCGGTCCAGCATGACGGCCAAACCACTGGAGCAGATGAGTGGGGTAATCAGCCTGAAGAACGTATTGAAGGATAAACAGGAACAGATGGGCATTGCCGTCAATGCAGACGATGATCTGGCTCAGTTCTCAGTAATCGTATACCCCAACCCCACCACTGATGTGGTGCAGGTGACGTATTTCAGCCCCGACGATCAGGCGGCCGTATCGCTCGATGTACTGGATGCCAACAGTTTGGCCCGGCGCAACAGTGTGCAGCCTGCCAAAGCGGGTCTGAATACGGTTCAACTCAAAGTGGGTGACTTGCCGGGCGGTGTCTATTTTGTGCGGATGCTCATGCAGGGCAAGCCCGTCAACAAAAAAATAATCAAGCAGTAGCGTTTCTCAGTACGTGCATAAAAAAGACCGTTACCTGCCTGGCAGGTAACGGTCTTTTTTATGCCTGTTGGCTACCCGTACGTCCTTCACGACCACGTTTCCAGTCGCAACAGTTCACCATCGAAAACGCCGTACGTTTTGGCACTCACCCACTCACCCAGGTTTATGTACCGGCTGGTAGATGATACGGCTAAATCGAGGGGCAGGTGCCGGTGACCGAAAACGTAGTAATCGTGGTGCATTTGCGCTTCTACCTCGCGACAGTACTGCATGAGCCACTCACGGTCTTCGCCCAGGAAGTGCTCCTCTCCTTTTTTATTGTTGCTGATTCGGCTCCGCCGGGACCAGGCATGCGCCAGCCCGATGCCCATATCGGGATGAACGAGCCGAAACAGGCTATGGGCCAGTTTGCTCTCAAAAACCGTTTTCAGGCGTTTGTAAACAAAATCGCCGGGTCCGAGTCCGTCGCCGTGCCCAATCAGGAAGTGCTTGCTCCCTATCTCGTACCGGCGCGGCTCGCGGTAAACCGGAATGCCCATTTCCTGCGTGAAGTAGTCATTCATCCACATGTCGTGGTTGCCCGTAAAGAGAATTATCCGCGTACCGGCATCGGTTAGTTCAGCCAGTTTTCCCTGCAACCGGATAAAGCCTTTGGGCACGGCTTTTTTGTACTCGAACCAGAAATCAAAGACATCACCTACCAGAAAAATCACCCCGGCATCGGACCGGACAGCATCGAGCCAGGCCACTACGGCCCGCTCGCGTTCGCGGCTTTGATCGGGCGTGGGGGTACCCAAATGAAAATCGGACGCAAAATAAGCCTTTTGACCGGGGGCAAGCAGAATGGTTTCGATGGTGGACATGCTTGAAAAATTCGGTGGTAAAGGTACAAAACCCAGCGTATACGCCTATACCCTACCGTTCGCTCAAGATGTATTCAGACCGGTTGAATTCTTCCCTACTTTTCCACACTATCAGCAGCAACCTAGTTAACGCTTATGAAAAACCGCATAAATAAGACCCGTAGCTCTACCCTGCTACTATGCCTGACAACTCTTTTGGCACACGCTCAGGTACGCGTGAATGATCCGGGTCGGGTGGTAGAACGGAACGTTGAGTACCGGACCAATAGTAAAATTGATCAGGGTATCAATAAAGGGCTGGACAAAGTGGAGGAAGGTGTTATGGGCATATTCAAAAAGAAAAACAAAGCACAGCCAAATCAGAAGGACAGCCAGTCTACCAATAATAATGCAGATACCAACGGGAATACCGACAATTCCTCAACGGGTAGTTCACCCGCCCGGACCGGTAATGGCAACCAGTCGGCCAGTAACGAACCCGCTGACAATGATGTAAGTAAGACCAAAGTCCCGGCCACCCTGAAGTCTTACAGTAAATTCGATTTTGTGCCCGGTGAGAAAGTGATTGCCGTTGAGGATTTCATGCAGGATGCCATCGGCGATTTTCCGGACAAGTGGAATTCGACGGGTTCTGGCGAAATAGTAACCATCGACGCTCAGGCCGGACATTGGCTCATGTTCAACAAAAAGGGCGAATACCTGCCTGAATTCATCAAGAGTCTGCCGGATAATTTCACGCTCCAGTTCGATCTGGCAGCCAATGAAACATTCAGTTTTTATTCGTCCTATTTATGGGTTAATCTGGTTACTATGGTAAATCCGGCTAAAGATTTCGCTAAATGGGGGCGTTTCCCTACTCCAACCGAAGGAGTACGCGTGGGTTTACATCCGCAAAATGCCGGTGGTAATGAAGCTGGCCTGACCGAATTTATTACTTATGCGAAGGGCGACGAAGTCATGAAAAATGAAACCGATCTACCCGCTTTTTTTGCCCCGAAACGCAATGTGGCGCATGTGTCCATGTGGCGGCAGAAACAGCGGCTGCGGGTGTATGTAAACGAAACCAAAGTATGGGATATTCCCCGCGCTTTTCAGCCCGGCGTAACGTATAACGGCGTGGTGCTGTCCATGGGCGATACGCACAAATCCGAAGACCGTTATTACGTTAGTAACATCCGGCTGGCCGTTGGGGCACCGGATACCCGAAATAAACTCATAACCGAAGGAAAATTTGTAACCAACGGAATCCTGTTCGATATCAACTCCGACAAAATCAAACCTGAATCGTTCGGCACCCTGAAAGATATAGCCAGCGTCCTGTCCGAAAATGCAGATGTGAAGGTTCGCATCATTGGCCATACCGATTCCGACGGCGACGAGGCATCGAACATGGCCCTATCGAAAAAGCGGGCGGCTGCGGTGAAAACAGAACTAACAAACTCGTTCGGCATTAATGCCGGTCGCATGGAAACCGATGGTAAGGGTGAATCACAACCAGCCGTACCCAATACGTCAGCCGAAGGCAAGGCGAATAACCGACGGGTGGAATTTATTAAATTGTAGCGGGCGACAAAAACATACGGATAGTTAATCTGGTATGTAAGAAAACGCTAATTTTGGCTTTTCTTTAATTATATCATGAAAATCAAATCACTGATACTGGCTTTCCCCGTACTGTGTTTAGCCTGTAATAACCCAAGCACCCCTCAGGATCCCGCCAGTCAGACGGAGGCAAGCCCCATCATGGCCAGACGCGTGTCGGGGTTAAAAATGCTTACTCCGGATTTTAATTACGACCAGCCCTGCAACATTCTGGGTGAAGAGTACGTCCGCCAGATGTTCAACCTGGATGTAACCACCAGGCTGGAAGAAAGGCTTGAGAAAAATGGCTGTGATTTTGTCTGGGCGGGCAACAAAGTGGCGGTTTCATTTGGTGGCGATAAACCCTATACATCGGTGTACATTGCCGAATATATGTTCGACAAAATGTACCAGGGTAAGCACCAGTCAGCTGAATCAGAAGAAATAGATCCGGCTGCTCCAAAAGAAAACCCAATACAAACCACTACCAGTACCGGAGGGACCAACCCTAATGCCATCATCAGCACCGATGAGACGACAGAAAGCAATCTGGCAGAAACGGTAAATTCGACAACGGATGACAACCAGCCCAAGCACAGTGGTATATCGGCTGCTGCTCCGCCCCTAACGATGCCCGCCATTGGTTTGGCTACGGTGGAGGCTGTCCGGGAATTAGGCGACAAAGCTGTTTGGGACACCAGTAAAGGAACCCTGCATGTACTGTACAACAACCACATTATCAATGTAACGGTTGACACCAAAGCAAAACTGGAAGTACGGAAAGAGCACGCTATGAGTTTAGCAGAAGTACTCATTGATAAAATAGCGAAAGAAGAATATACACTCGTCTTGTAATAAAGCCGGGCCGGCAAAAAGGGAGTTAAGTTTGCGCTTAGCTCCCTTTTTTTTGTGCTCAAATTGAAGAGTACGCTAATAGGGCACCCCGGCAGCACGGTTTATAGCCTATGCATCAACAATTTCGCACCGGCTGCTTATCTTGGCCAGTTAAAAGCAGCTTACGTACGAACATGCAGGAACTTACCGGACGACGCGCCTTTGTGGGCGTCATGACCAAAGCCGCCGGGGCTTCATTACTAATGCCGCCCTTTGAACTAAGTGGGGAAACCAGAAGCCAACCACCTTCCGTTACGGTTGGCCAGGTCATTGACCTGATCCTGAAGTCGATTCCGAGTGCTCCATTCCCCAAAACGGTAGATACGCTAAAAGCAGGCAGTTTATCCCAAACTGTAACGGGTATTGTGTCCACCATGTTTGCTACAGCTGAGGTTGTTGAAAAAGCCATTGCTGCGGGAGCCAACTTTATTATTGCCCATGAGCCAACCTTTTATAATCATGCCGACGATACCGACTGGCTGCAAAACGATGATGTATTCCGGAACAAGCAGGCTTTGCTGACGAAGCACGGTATTGCAGTCTGGCGTTTTCATGATTACCTGCACGCGCACCGGCCCGATGGCGTACTGACCGGCTTGCTGACAACCTTAGACTGGGCGAAGTACGCCGACTCTGATAATCCGCACGTGCTTACCCTACGCGCTACGCCCCTGGGCCAGCTTATTGCCCACGCCAAAGACAGACTGGGCATTAAACTGGTGCGGGTAGTTGGCGACCCGGCGCAGTCCTGCCAGCGCATTTTGCTGATGCCGGGTGCCGCGGGCGGACGCAGCCAGATTACTGCCATCGAAAAGACCCAGCCTGACGTAATTTTCTGCGGAGAAGCCAGTGAGTGGGAAACGCCGGAGTACGTGCGGGATGCCCGCCGACAGGGCAAAAAGTTATCCTTAGTGATTCTGGGCCACATCATGAGCGAAGCGGCCGGCATGGAATGGGTCGTGTCCTGGCTGAAACCTCAGTTACCCGGTGTCAATATCACCTATATCTCCTCCGGCAATGAATTTACTTATTTGTAAAATCAGTGGTGTCTCGGTTATCGGCAGCATCCATACTGAACACGCATAGTTTTTACAACCAACTGCCTGGCGGGTCATACATTTATGGTATGACCCGCCAGGCAGTTGGCTACTACTATAATCAAGACTCCTAAAGCGGAATTTGGTCGAACATAACGGTCGCCTGGGCTGCATCTTTGAACGCTTTACGGGGGCGGATATTGAGCATCTGGAACAATTGCGCGTCGGTATCTTCGCTGGGGTTCGGTGTGGTCAGTAGTTTATCACCGGCGAAGATAGAGTTGGCTCCGGCCAGAAAGCAAAGTGCCTGCTCTTCGGTAGTCATCCGAACGCGCCCGGCAGAGAGCCGTACCATCGCTTTGGGCATACTAATCCGGGCGGTGGCAATCATCCGGATCATCTCCCAAACCGACACGCGGGGCTGGTCTTCGAGCGGGGTACCCTCTACCGGTACCAGCGCATTGACCGGTACCGACTCCGGGTGCTGGGGCAGTGTAGCCAGCGTGTGCAGCATCCCAATCCGGTCGGTATCGGATTCGCCCATGCCAATGATTCCACCCGAACAAACGGAAATACCGGCTTTGCGGGCGTGGCCCAGCGTATCCAGCCGGTCGTCGTACGTACGGGTGCTGATGATGTCGCCGTAAAATTCTTCGCTCGTATCGAGGTTATGGTTGTAAGCGTACAGCCCGGCATCTTTCAGTTTCTGTGCCTGCTGTTCGGTGAGCATACCCAGGGTACAGCACACTTCCAGCCCCATTTCGTTTACGCCCTGTACCATGTCGAGGACTTTGTCGAAATCGCGGTTATCGCGCACTTCACGCCAGGCAGCCCCCATGCAGAAGCGGGTACTCCCCGTGTCTTTGGCCCGTTGGGCAGCCGTCAGCACGTCGTCCACTTCCATCAGTTTCTGCACCTTCACGTCGGTATGATACCGGGCAGCCTGTGGGCAGTAGGCACAGTCTTCGGGGCAGCCCCCCGTCTTGACGGATAGCAGCGTACAAACCTGTACCTCCTGCGGGTCATGATGTTGGCGGTGAACGGTAGCGGCCCGGTACATCAGGTCCAGCACGGGCGAGTTATAAATGTCGGCGATTTCAGCGCGGGTCCAATCGGTACGGAGCATATTGACGCGTTAAAGATGTTACTACTTGCTTTGGCTGCAAAGATATGGCTTCTGGGAGTTCTTCTAAAACATCTTCCGTGTATGTAACAACATAAGAAGATGAAAATACAGCCGGACAGGAAGTCTAAACAGAGTACGCTTCAGGGTGTTAACTATGTATGGATACTCAACAAAAACTCCCCGCAGCCATCGACGCGCTGTTAAAAAAAGGATTTACTGACGACAAAACACTCTACGAAGCCATGAGCGTGGTGGGAGAAACACTGAACGCCGACCGCTGCTTCATCTATGTCCGCCAGCCGGACCAGGAACGTGGCCGCATTGCCTTTTGCTGGCGTAAAGACGGGTCTATTCCCGACGTAGTTCAACCCGACTGGCAGCCGGATACAACCGACCTGCCACAGGAAGACCCGTTGTTCCGGTCGGCCCTGGACAGTACCAAAGTTATCTACGTAGATGATGTAAAAACCGCCGGTCCCGGTGTGCTGAACGAAGCCTTCGAGAATAAAACGTTCGGCCATCGCGCCCTGATTCATGCCCCCATTCATGGTGGCGGGAAACTATGGGGCATTTTACAGCCCTGCGTTTTTGAACAGCCGCGCCAGTGGACCGACGATGAAAAAACGCAGATTGAAGCCATCCTGCCTAAGCTACAGCCAGCTATTGCGAATTTTGTAACGTTATAACCAAGTCGGCCTGACGTTAGTACAGTTCTGCCCGCCTGAATCAATTCAGCCACTACACTGGTTCGTGCAGGCAATAACTGTGTTTACGCAATCGTTACCGGCAACGATTGCGTAAAAAAAGGGTAAACTATTCTTGAAAAAGTACTGACTATGTCGTCTATTTATAAGATGATGCTCTGGAGCATCCTCCATAAATAGCTACTGATCAAATGAAAATACCCGCTGGTATAACGCTTTTTTGCCTGATAAATCTTTTTCAGACTTTCGCTCAAAGCCCGTCTAGTCTACCAACGGTGAAGTCGCCCGTGTTCAAAACCGATACCCTTACTATTACGACGTTTGGGGCCGTAGCGGATGGACTAACCCTTAATACCAACGCTATCAATAAAGCCATTGACCAGTGCAGCCGCTCGGGCGGGGGCGTAGTGCTGGTGCCGCGCGGGCTTTGGCTGACGGGGCCAATCGTCCTAAAAAGCAACGTTAACCTGCGGCTTAACCGCGATGCGCTGGTTCAGTTTACTGACCAGCGCGACGTGTACCCACTGGTCCAGACGACCTGGGAAGGTGAAGAAGCCATTCGGAATCAGGCGCCCGTTTCCGGCACTGACCTGGAGAACGTGGCCATCACGGGCGAGGGTATTCTGGACGGAGCCGGGGATGCGTGGCGGATGGTGAAGAAAAGTAAACTGACCGCCGACCACTGGAAGAAATTAGTAGCGTCGGGGGGGGTGATCAACCAGAAACAGGATATCTGGTACCCATCGGCTCAGTCGCTCAAAGGGGCCGAAATGACCATCAGGGCCGGACAGCCGATGAGTTATTATAGCGACATTAAGGATTTTCTGCGCCCTAATATGCTGAGCCTGACGCGCTGCAAGCGCATCCTGCTGGAAGGCGTTACGTTTCAGAACTCCCCCGCCTGGTGCCTGCACCCACTTTTGTGCGAAGATATCACCCTGCGAAACGTAACCGCCAAAAACCCCTGGTACGCCCAGAACGGCGACGGCCTCGACCTGGAATCGTGCCGGAACGGCCTGATTGAAAACTGCCTCTTCGACGTGGGCGATGATGGTATCTGTATCAAATCCGGTCGGGATGAGCAGGGCCGCAAGCGGGGAGTACCCACCGAGAACATCGTGGTGCGGGGTTGCCGGGTATACCACGCGCACGGCGGGTTTGTTATCGGCAGTGAGATGTCTGGGGGTGTTAAAAATCTGTATGTGTCGAACTGCACGTTCATGGGTACCGACGTGGGCCTGCGATTCAAAACTGCCCGTGGCCGGGGTGGTATCGTCGAAAACGTGTTCGTGGACGGCATCGACATGACCAGCATTGCGGGTGAGGCCATCCTGTTCGACATGTATTACGCGGCCAAAGACCCGGTGCCGCAACACGGCGAGAACAACGACCTGCCCGAAATTCCGGCCCAGCCTCTTTCCGAAGGTACGCCCCAGTTCCGGTCGTTTCAAATCAGAAACGTAACCTGCAAAGGAGCCGAAACGGGTATCCTGATTCGGGGTCTGCCCGAAATGGCCATAAAAGATATTTTGATTGAAAATGCCGTGTTACAAAGCAACAAAGGCATGGTGTGTATCGAAGCAGATGGTATCCGGCTGAAAAACGTGACCCTGCTCACGCCCACCGGGACTGCCGGTCAGCCGCCCGTAGTGCAGATACAGAACAGCCGGAACGTAACCATCGACAACCTCCGGTATTCAACTAATACCGCCCTGCTGATGCGTGTTTCGGGGAGCCGCTCCAAAGCCATCCATCTGTTGAATACGGATACCTCCCACAGCAAAAAAGCCAGCGAAACGTCGGCCGAGGTACCAGCCAATGCCCTGACGATGAAGTAAAAAAAGGAGTAAGCGTTAACCGGGCTGGTGGGCCGACGACTCCCGTACTATCATCCGGGTGGGCAGTATAATCGTTTCTGCCTTCACCAGATGCTGTTTGCCCTCGATCAGGTTGATCAACTGCTCGGCGGCAATCTGGCCCATCTCGCTGGCAGGCTGCACCACCGTACTCATGGAGGGGGCCAGTAAATCGGCAACTGTGATGTTGGTAAAACCAATGAGCGCAATGCTTTGCGGAATCGCGATACCCAGTTTTCGCAGGGCAGACAGGCACCCAATCGCCAGCCGGTCGCTGGCAACAAAGAAGGCATCGGGCGACTGTTCCAGCAAATCATCGATAATAGGCTCCACGGCATCCTGACCAAAACCGGCGTAGCGCACCAGCGACTCGTCGTAGGCAATGCCATGTTTTTCGAGAGCAGACCGGTAGCCCGACAGGCGTTCCTGGGTGATAGAGATATACGACGGCAGGGTCAGGTGAGCAATACGACGGCGTCCGGCCTGAATCAGCTGCTCGGTAGCGGCAAAAGCTCCCCCGAAATTGTCCGCTGTCACGCAAGGACCATCGAGGTCCTTGGAAACGCGGTCAAACAGAACGATGGGCAGTTTTTTGTCCTGCAACGATTTCAGGTACGCTACGTCGGACGTGTTGCTGGACAGAGAAATAAGCAGTCCATCGGCTTTTCGGGCTACGGCCTGATTGATAGTTAGCTGTTCGCGCTCGTAGGATTCGTGACTCTGAAAAATAATCACGTGGTACCCCCGGCTATAAGCAACCGCTTCGATTCCGTTGATAGCCTGCGAGAAAAAATTATTGGCAATCTGGGGTACAATGACGCCGATGACCCGGCTACGGTTTTCTTTCAGGCTCAGCGCAATGGGATTGGGCCGGTAATCGAGCCGCTCGGCGTATTCCGTAACCAGCCGCTTCGTTTCGGGCTTGATTTCGTGGCTATCCCGCAAGGCACGCGAAACTGTTGACGTCGACAGATTTAAGGCACGAGCTATGTCTTTTATGGTGATGGTATCCAAAGCTATTTCCTGGTAAAATGCAAAAAACTACGCAGCTGATAAGGCCCTGTAAATAAAAGCGCAAAGATAGGTTAACTACTCTTATTCCTCCCGTTGCAATCGCTCCCGGGAACGATTGCAACGGGCAACAATAGCTGATAGATACAAGGCGGGGGTGCTTCTCCCTCTCAATTGACCACCTTAATTTACTCCTATACGCACTCCCAAATAGTATGTCTGGCAACGTTCCCGGCAACGATTGCGTAAAAAAAGTCAATATTTTATTTGATAATTCTACTTTTCATACCAATCTTTAATCATGTTTTAATCGAATAAAAAATAGCGATAACGCTGATTAGTTCAATTAACGACAACACAAATTCTGTGACGCTGCCGCGCTCAATGGTTACCCCAAAAGGACCGATTGCCCCGTTGCCCTTACTAACTCAACCCTTACTTATCCCGTCAGTCATGAATCAATTAATACGTTTTGTTTTGCTGCTGTTCATAATACCGGCAGCCTATGCGCAACAGACCCGGCAGCTAAGCGGTCAGGTGAAGGACAAGGCTACCGGCGAAACATTACCCGGCGTTTCGGTGGTACTCAAAGGCACCACTGTAGGTACCACCACCGATGCCACGGGCAACTACGCGCTTCGCATTCCCGACCGGAATGACGTCAAACTAACCTTCAGTTTCATCGGGTACGCGTCGGAAGAGGTAAGCATAGGCACCCGGTCCACGCTCGATGTATCGCTGACTACCGATGAAAAAACACTGAACGAAGTCGTCGTCATTGGTTACCAGGCCGTTAACCGGCGCGACCTTACCGGCTCAGTATCGTCGGTTAGCAGCAAGCAGATTCGGGATGTACCCATTACCAATGCCGCCGAGGCCATTACCGGGCGACTGGCGGGGGTTCAGGTCACTACGTCGGAGGGCGGACCGGGGGCCGACATTCGGGTGCGGGTGCGGGGCGGAAATTCCATCACGCAGGATAACTCCCCCATTTACGTGGTCGATGGTATTCAACTGGACAATGCGCTGAACGTCATCAGCCCGCAGGACATCGCCAGTATCGACGTGCTAAAGGATGCGTCGGCCACGGCCATTTACGGGGCGCGGGGTGCCAACGGGGTGGTCATTATCACCACCAAATCGGGCCGTACCAACAGCCGCACCACCGTAACCTACAACGGCTCGTTCGGCTTCCGCGAAAATCTCAAGCAACTGAGCGTCCTGAAACCGTACGACTACGTGCTGTACCAGTACGAGCGGTCGCGGGGTAACTCGCAGGATAGCACCAGCTTTGCGCGGCAGTTTGGCTCTACGTTCGACACCCTGCAAGCCTACAAAAACGTTCCCTTCATCGACTGGCAGGATCAGGTGTTTGGCCGGAAGGCTGCCTATCAGAATCATAATATTTCCATCAACGGGGGTAACCAGCAAACGAGTTACAACCTGAGCCTGACCCGTAATGATGAACAGGGTATTCAGTTAGGGTCGGCCTTCAACCGGAATCTGGTCAATTTCAAACTCGACCATTCGGTCAACACCAAATTCAAAGTAGGCGTGGTGGTGCGGTACATCGACCAGCGTATCGACGGAGCTGGTACCACCACCAGCGGCTCATCGGGCACAAACCGGCTTCGACAAAGTATTCAGTACCAGCCGCTTGATCTCCCCAGCCGAGCGGCATCGGATATTAGTTTCGACGAGGATTACTACATTGCTACCCGCCTGACGAATCCGGTCGTGCTGACCGATGCCGAATACCAGAAGCGGTTCACCAACGGCACCAACATCAGCGGCTATGCCAGCTATGAATTCCTCCCCGGACTCAGCCTGCGCGTAACGGCAGGCTACAACAACAACATTGACCGGACCGACCAGTTTTACAGCAAGATCACCGGTACCGCCCGCAATTACGCCGGTTTGCCGGTGGGTACCATCCGCAACAACACCGCCATTACCATCAATAATTCGAACGTACTGACCTACCGGAAAAACGGTTTTGCGGGTGGTAAACACGACATCGACGCGTTGGTAGGGCAGGAAACTTACGAAACCAAAGGCAGGGCTATCGGGCTGGAAACCCGCTATTTCCCGTCGGACATTTCGCCCGAAAAAGCCCTGGCCAATATGAACCTCGGCTCACCGCCAACCGGTGCTATTCAGCCCCAGCCTACCAGCAGTGAGTACCAGAACCGCCTGTTGTCTTTCTTCGGACGACTGAACTATACCTACGACAAAAAGTACCTGGCTACGGTAACGTTCCGCGGGGATGGGTCTACCAAATTCGCCCCGGAGAACCGGTGGGCCTACTTCCCGTCGGGGTCGCTGGCCTGGCGTTTTTCGCAGGAGAACTTTATGAAATCCCTGAAATTCCTGGACGATGCCAAACTTCGGGTTAGCTACGGGGCTGCGGGCAACAACCGCGTTGGCGACTATTTGTACGCGCAGTTGTACAATACCAATGGTCAGTACGCGCTGGGCGAATCGGTACTACCCGCTTTTGCTCCGGTATCGCTGGCTCAGAAGAACCTGACCTGGGAAACCACGTATTCGCGCAACATCGGGCTGGATTTGGGCCTGCTGGGTGGCCGGGTTCAGTTTACAGCGGATTATTACCAGAACACCACCAAAAACCTGCTGGTTAACCTGCCCATTCCGTCTACGTCGGGATATACCACCCAGATTAAAAACGTGGGAGCCACCTCAAACCGGGGGCTTGAGTTTCAGCTCAATGGCACGCCCGTCCGCACAAACGATTTCTCCTGGACAGCCAGCGCCAACATCTCGTTCAACCGGAACCGGATTGATGACCTCGGTCCGGTGCAGCAGCAAACGACCAGTTCGGGCTGGCAGGGCAGCGATGGTGCCGACGATTATATCCTGAAAGTAGGCCAGCCGGTAGGGTTGATGTACGGCTTCATGACGGATGGTTTTTACAAAGTGGACGATTTTAACTACAACGCCACCACGCAGGTTTACACGCTGAAAGAAGGTGTACCGACCGATGTCACCATTTTTGGGGCACCCCAGCCGGGCACCATCAAACTGAAAGACCTGGACGGCGACGGGCAGGTGCGGCTGGAAAACGACCGTACGATTATCGGCAATGCCAATCCAAAACACATTGGTGGTTTTAGTAACCAGTTTACCTATAAAAATTTCGACGCGAGCGTTTTCGTAAACTGGGTGTATGGCAACGATGTGTACAACGCCAATAAAATTGAGTTTACCGCCGGGTACTACCAGAATATCAATGTACTGGACGTCATGAACAGCCGCTGGCGCACCGTGAATGACCAGGGCGTTATCGTGAAAGACCCAACGGCACTGGCGGCTTTGAATGCCAACGCGCAAATCTGGCAGCCCATCACGAATAACCGTCCCTACCTGCACTCCTGGGCCGTGGAGGATGGCTCGTTTCTGCGCATCAACAACGTGACCCTGGGCTATACGCTCCCCCGCGACCTGGTTAAGAAGGTGAAAATGCAGAGTGCCCGATTCTACGCCACGGTTAACAACCTGGCCACGCTGACCGGCTATTCGGGCTTCGACCCCGAAGTGAACGCCCGCCGGTTCAATCCGCTGACGCCCGGTGTTGATTTTGCGGCCTACCCCCGCGCCCGGACCTTCGTGTTTGGCGCTAACCTAACCTTTTAAAACAGCTTTTTTTACCATCAGCCATGACTATCAATCGCTTTTATAAATTGACGCTGGGTGTATTACTGGCCGGTTCGTGCCTGACCGCCTGCCAGAAATACCTCGACCTGGAACCCATTTCCGAATTTGACGGTCAGGCCGTGTTCAGCAACGTCAGCAACGCGACGCTGGCCGTGTTGGGTGCTTATGATTTACTGTCGGGCGACAACACCTACGGCATTCGGGTAAGCCTGTACTTCCCCTACGATTCCGATGAGATGATGGTGAGCGGCTCGCTCGACAATGGTCGCCGGGGCATTGGGCGGTACAATGCACTAGCCGGTAATACCGAAATTGTCCGGCCCTGGAATGATTTGTACCAGGGCGTTGAGCGGGCCAACCTGTGCATTGACCAGATTCCCAAGATGGACCTTTATACCAATGGGACGGTTGCCGAACAGAAAGAACTGCGCCGGTTGCACGGCGAGGCCCTCACCCTGCGGGCGCAGTACTACCTGGAACTGATTCGGAACTGGGGCGATGTACCTGCTCCCATGACTCCGTCGTACCAGCAAACGGATTTGTTCGTGACGAAAGTCGACCGGGACAAGGTGTACGAGCAACTCCTGAACGACCTCAAAACGGCCGCCGACCTGTTGCCCTGGCGTACCGATGCCGGTGCCCGGAACGAGCGTATCACCAAGGGAGCGGCCAAAGCCCTGCGCGCCCGCATGGCCCTGTACCGGGGCGGCTACTCGCTCCGGCGGGATACCAAACAGATGGAACGCCGGGCCGACTACGCTACCTATTACCAGATTGCCCGCGACGAAACCGCCGAACTGATTCAGCGCCGGGACCAGCATACACTGGTTGGCAGTTACGTGGACCTGTTCAAAACCTACGTTGACGGCCTCACACCCGACCCGGCTTATGAAATCATGTTTGAGGTCGGGTCGGCGGGGGGCAGTGCCCAGTCGGATAGTAAGTTGGGGTATTACAATGGTCCCCGCCTGGATGCTGCGTCGCGCTACGGGCAGGGGGGCGGTGGAATCAACCCGCTACCCACCTATTTCTACGCCTTCGACTCGACCGACGTTCGGCGCGATGTAACGATTACCATCTATTCGGTGCTGGCCAATAACAACAAAAACCCGCAGCGACTGACGACCATCACGGACGGTAAATTCCGGCGCGACTGGCGCACCCCTCTCCTACCCGGCACCTCGCAGACGCTGGGCTTCAACTGGCCGCTGATTCGCTTTTCGGACGTGTTGCTGATGTTTGCCGAAGCGGAGAATGAACTGAAAGGTGGTCCAACGGCGGCTGCCACGGCAGCGTTTGAAGAAGTCAGGAAGCGGGGTTACGCGGGAAAAACGGCCCTGATGGGCACCACCCCAACGACCAAAGACGGCTTTTTCAATGCCATTGTCAATGAGCGTTTACTGGAGTTTGGGGGCGAGGGTATCCGCAAATATGACCTCATCCGGTGGAATCTGCTGGCTACCAAGATTACGGAAACCCGCCAGAATCTGGACGATATGCGGCTGGCGAAGGGCAAATACGCTTACGTACCGCAGTACCTGTTCTGGAAAAACAACGGCGAAGAACTCCAGTTCCTCAACTCGCTCTACAAGCCCAACACAACGACGACGGCTCCCACCGGCTGGACCCGGGTAGACTGGCGGCAAAACATATCTACGACGTATATTACGTCGGTAGCGCAGTATTTCACGCCGAATAAGAACGAACTTTTGCCCATCAACCAATCGGCACTGGATGCCAATCCCAACCTGACGCAGGATTACGGGTATTGATGGTATCCCGCCAGGAAGGACCAGGCAGCGAGCCAGCCAATGTATCGATACCATTGACCGTTACTCATAGTGACAATACGCCGTTTGATGAGACACCCCTGCTGCATACCTATCGTTTCTATCCTGCTGATAACCGGTCTGTTGACCGGTTTCAGCGCGTTAGGGACCTCTATGCCCTCGGCCATGGCAGCTACCGATTCCATGGCCGAGCGGATGTTACTTTACCAGCGCAGCAACGGTGGATGGCCGCAACCCGGTGGCGACGCAATTGACTACAAAAAGCCACTCACCCCCGCGCAGCAAAAGCGGCTGCTGGATGAAAAAGGATGGCTCGATACAACCATAGACGATGCCGCTACAACGCGGGAAATCAATTATCTGGTCACGGCTTTCAGGACGACGCAGCACGAAGCCTACCGGCAGGCGGCCGAACGGGGCATTCGTTACCTACTCACGGCGCAGCAACCCAACGGGGGATGGGGGCAGTTTTACCCTGATTCGAGCAAGTACCGGAAACACATTACCTACAACGACAACGCCATGATTAACGTCCTGTGGGTCATGAAACACGTTGTCGACGGAACGAACGACTTTAACGGGGTGGATAAAAAGCTCATTCCGGAAGCCCGGCAGGCAGTTAATCGGGGGATTGACTGCATCCTGCATACGCAGTTTGTGCAACACGGCATCCTCACGGCCTGGTGCGCCCAGCATGACCACATCACCCTTAAGCCAGCGGGCGCAAGAGCGTTTGAACTGCCCTCGTTAAGTGGTAGTGAAACCGTTGGCATTGTAACGTTTCTCCTGGTTATTGAGCATCCATCGGCGGAGGTCAAAAGAGCCATTCGGGCCGCTACGACCTGGCTGGAATCGGTCAAACTAACCGGCATTGCCACCAAAACTATTATCGACCCCAACCAGCCAAAAGGAAAGGATGTGGTTGTGGTACAAGACCCGGCCTCCACAATCTGGGCACGTTTTTATGATTTAGAGACCAACAAGCCGTTCTTTTGTGGCCGGGATGGGGTTAAAAAATACGCCCTGGCTGACATTGAGAACGAACGCCGGGCCGGTTATGGCTGGTATGGTACCTGGCCAGCCAGGCTTCTGTCGAAGGATTACCCGAAGTGGGAGAAAAAATGGGGAACTGACTAACTGACGATGCTACTCAAACACGTTATCCTGGGTATCTTTTTTGCCGGACTGAGTACGGTGGCGGTTGCGCAACGGCAACAAATCACGGTCGCGCAGGACGGCAGTGGCGATTTTACCACCGTGCAGGCTGCCCTGAATACGGTTCCGGCCAACAATTCCAGCCGGGTCGTTATCCGCATCAAAAAAGGCATCTACAAGGAGAAACTCAAACTCGATTCTACCCAGCACTTCGTCACGCTTATTGGCGAAGACAAAGCAGCTACCGTACTGACCTACGATGATTATTCGGGGAAAGTGCTGCCCGATGGTTCTAAACTTCGTACCTCTACCTCCGGGTCGTTTTACATCTTTGGGAACGACTTCCGCGCCGAGAACCTGACGTTTGAAAACACCGCCGGGCGCCGGTCCGGCGTTCCGGTAGGGCAGGCCGTAGCCGCCTTCGTTACCGGCGACCGGGCCGTGTTCGTCAACTGCCGGTTTCTGGGCAATCAGGACACGCTGTACACCGGCATGCCCGACAACCAGGAGCACCGAACCGACGCCCGGCAGTACTACAAAGACTGCTACATAGAAGGTACGGTCGATTTCATTTTTGGCTCGGCCACGGCGGTATTTGACCGTTGTACCATTTTCAGCAAGACCAACGGCCCCTACGTAACCGCAGCCGCTACGCCCGAAGGCAAACCATATGGCTATGTATTTCTGAACTGTACACTGACGAGCGACGCCCCCCCGGCCAGTGTTTATCTGGGCCGCCCGTGGCGTAACTTTGCCAAAACCGTGTTTATCAACTGCCAGTTGGGCAACCATATCCGGCCCGAAGGCTGGCACAACTGGGACAAGCCCGACGCTGAAAAAACCGCGTTTTACGCGGAATACCAGTCGAAAGGGCCGGGAGCAGTTCCAGCCAGTCGGGTAGTTTGGTCGAAGCAACTGACCGCCCAAGAAGCCAGTCAATATAAACCGTCCAACATCCTGGCGGGTAACGACCAGTGGAAACCCGACGGGAAACTTACCAAAATACGTTTCTGACCCATAATTAGTACTGTGTAAATCCTCTACTAACCATGTCAACCAAAAGAAGTCGTTTTCGTCCTGTTTTCAGTTGCCTCAGCCTGCTGGTTTTGCTGGCCTTCACCCGCCCCGCCGACCCGATAACGGTGTACCTCATCGGCGACTCGACTATATCCATCAAACAGGTGAAAGTTTATCCCGAAACGGGCTGGGGCATGCCCTTCGCCAATTTTTTCGATGAAAGCGTAACGGTTGACAACCGGGCGATGAATGGGCGCAGTACCCGGTCGTTCATCGAAGAAAATCGATGGCAGTCGGTACTGACTACCCTACACGAAGGCGATTACGTGTTCATCCAGTTTGGCCATAACGATGAAGTAAAAACAAAGAAAACCTACACGACTGAAGAAGAATTCAGCACTAATCTCGTTCGATTCATCACGGAAAGCCGGGATAAAAAAGCCATCCCCATCCTGATCACGCCCGTTGCCCGTCGACAGTTCGATGACGCTGGCAAGATTAAAGAATCGCACGAGGTTTATTCGGGCCTGGTGCGGGCGGTAGCCAGCGAGTACAAAACACCCCTGATTGACCTCGACAAAGAAAGTCAGGCATTGTTGCAGCAGTTCGGAGTCGAAAACTCCAAACTGCTCTTTCTGCAACTGGCTCCCGGCGAACATCCTAACTACCCGGAAGGCAAAGACGATAATACCCATTTCAATGAACTCGGCGCCCGAAAAATGGCCCAGCTGGTATTGGCCGCTATCAAGTCCCAGCAACTTCCCCTCGCCGACCGGGTTGTGAAACCGCAGTCTAAGTGAGTATTGAGCGAGGTTTGCAATAAAAATCTTACTCTTCCAAGATCATCCGTTCTACTTCCTTACGTGCTTGTTCTAATTCATCTTTAGCTTCCTGTCGGAGTTTTTTCGCGCTACTCCGTAAGTCGGTAATGGTTTGAGCAATCTTTTTCTGTTGTTCGATGGGTGGAATGGGAATCGGCACACCGCTCAAAACACCGGTGTTCACACCCGACTGGTTATTCCAATTAGTACAGATACGGAAAAACACGCTTTGTCGCTGATAAAGATTGAGCAAGTGCGCCAGAAAATCGGGGTGCAAACTATTTGCGGTGCCGATTCGAGTCATGTGGTTAGAGCAGAAATAATCGCCTTCAAGATCGAACAGCACTGACTTTCCCACTAATTCCTGACTGTTAGTATTGTTGAATAACACCTCCCCTGGTTGGAGAATGTCACTATGACGTTTTGCTAGGGCATTGGCATGTATATAGACATTACGGTCGAAAACAAGTTCCCGGTCGTCATTTAGGTTGGTAGGGCGAAGTTGAATGACGGCCTCATCCAATTGTTCGGTGAGGTCCGTTACCTGATCGCCTTTCCCGGCGGCAAATCCTGATTGAAAATAGGCTACGTGCTTGCTCAACGGCTCAACCGGATAGCGGCCCATTGGTAATTGGTCCAGAAAGTTGTGGTAGAAAAACAGCGGATCGAAGCGTTTGCCGCTACTTTCGGAGAAGTTAACAGTGAAGATTCTATTTTCCAGCGCGTCGTCCCTTTCTGGTATACGAATACCTAATTCCGAAAGCAGGTAATCATCAATACGAGCAATTTGCTCAACTGCTTGAGTTTCTTTTTGAACTTTTTGTTTTAGCGATTTCTCAAATAATTCAGCAATTTTTTGCTGAATTCCCATTTCAGGAACTGGAATTTTTAATGATTTAATAACGTCTAGGCTTACACCTGACTGGTTGTTCCAATTAGTACAAATTGCATAAAAAATTAGATTTCTTTGATAAATATTAAGTAATATCCAGAGATACTCAGGCTTGATTTGACGTTTGTCTACTTTAATTACTGTTATATGATTGGAAAAAGAATATTGTCCTACAAATTTGTGAAGAGCCGTTTTACCGACTAAATCTTGGCTATTAGTATTGTTGAATAGTACATCATCTGTTTCTAAAAGTAAATTTTGATTATTAATTAATTCCAACGGAATAAGTACATTCCTATCAAATCTCATAAAACCATTTGCATCAATGTTAGTTGGTCGAACCTGTATAATTCCACTTGTCCCTTTTTCTTGATCCTGTCGACCAACTCCAAATCCAGTCTTAAATGATAACACTACTTCACTTATTTTTCGAATAGAGTGTCTTGCATTAATGAACTTCTTAAGATTAGAGTTGTAAAAATTCGGGTCAAGTCGCCCTTCAACTTGGCTCCTCTTCACCAGAAATATACTTTTCAACTCGCTGTCTATCTCAAACGCGCTCATGCTTTTTCCGTTTTTTCGATATGTTGAATGAAGCGTTTCAACTCATGACTAATAACAGTTAATTCATTTTGAGCTATTTCTTTGCCCGTTGCATCGTAGCCAATTTTGTCGGCAATCGCCATAAAAATGGGGTAATCAGCCAGTACCTTTTGTTTTTCGTTTTGGTACAGGTCTTCCAACTGCTCTTTCAATTCGTTGATGCGTTGCGTATAGTCGGCGTTGACATCGGCTTTCCAAGCTTTAAACAGGTCGGTGGCTTCAATAATCTTGCGTTCGTAGGAACCGGTATTGTTAGTAAAGCCGTCGTGTTTTCGCAGCTTGTCTTTCTTTTTGGCTTCCAATATTTCAATCTGCCGTTCGTAGGCTTTCTCGGTTTTGATACGATCTTTCAGGGCTTGTTTCTGGTCGGCAATTTTTTCGCTGGTAGCATTGCTCCATTTGCGTAAAAACAGCACCGAACTTTTGACGTTGGCGCCTGTATGCGAAAATGCATCCTGCGGCATAGAAACAACGGCTACAATCCGGTACTAGTTTTCAATCTGGTCGCGCACGTACTGCAAACTATTGTTAGTCAGGATTCCATCAGGAATCACAACGGCCATGTAGCCGCCTTCGCGCAGGAAATTGTGGCATTGTTCAATGAACAGGACTTCGGTACTTTGATTGGCCCGGTCTTCAACTGCCGAGCTTTTGAGGTCGAGCCAATTGGCTTCTTTCACCCCAAAATTATACTGATTCAGGTAGGCCCGTTCGGCTTGTCGTACAGTTGAGCCAAAAGGCGGATTGGTAATGATAAAATCAAATTTGCCGTATTCAAACCCGGCGTTACCACTCCGTTTTATTAATTCCGTACTTTTCAAGAGACCATCAGCGGCAATCACATTCGTATGTCCGTCATCATGAATAATCATATTCATTTTAGCGGTACGGGCAATTTGCTCATTGATCTCGATACCATACAGATTTTTTTCTGCGAAATCGTGCCAGAATTTGTAATGTTGACGACTATCGTCGGGGTCAGTTTGCCAGTTTGGAAAGTATTCTCCCGCTTCAGTTCTTACCCTTTCAAGCGCGTAGAGTAAGAATCCACCGCTCCCGCAGGATGTATCGAGTACCCGTGAGGTATTGGTGATTGGCATCACTTCTACAATGAACTTGACAATGTTACGGGGTGTGAAAAATTGCCCGAAGTCACCCCGGAAATAGCTGCCCATAAATTCCTCAAACGCCCGGCCTTTACTGTCGAGGTCGGTTTTACTGAGGTTTATGCCTTCGAGGTAGCCAACTACCGTTTTTACTTTCTGAGGGCTAAGTCGAATGTCTTCTTTGAATACTTCGGGGTCTTCCTTCTGTCCTTCGGCGTACAGAGCATTAATGCGTTTAAATAGTTCGGCAGTAGTTTTCTCGTCGGCAGTTATTTTCCCTTCTGCCTCTTCGCTGATGATCTGAAAATCATACGGCTCTCCATTTTTTCTCTTTTTGTGCCGTTCGTCCCAGATTTTGCAGAATATAAGTTTGTCCAACTCATCAAACGCTTCAGAAGGATTTAGTTCACCCCCAGCCCAAAGTGCCTGATGAGCTTGACGAAACCGACGGGTAAGTTCAGACTCGGTGACGGTTTGAAGTTCAAAAAACTTTTGTTTTCCATACGCGGCTGCATTGTCCTGCGCAGTATTCTGGGCGGTTCCTCCTTTGACGTATTTGTACTGCGCCAGTTTTTCAACGCCAAACTGCGGAATATCAGACTCGTCTTTCCGTTCGTCTTTTTCTTTATTGACCGTAAAATAACGGTCTTTGATACCTGACGTCACCCAAATGAACTTTACGTTTTTTGGCGTGGCAAAGGCGTAGCTAAACGCCTGTTCAACAGCCTGTTGAAACTCAAGTTCGGAAACATCTGGCTTTTTACACTCTACAATTAGTTTGGGTTCCTGGCACTCGTCATCGTCATAAACAACTAAGTCGGCTTCTTTGGTAGACGACCCCATCGTTATAGTAACGAACTGACGTATACGCAGAACTGGATAGCCATAAACCAATATAAGTTTGAGAAATGTTTCGGCTTGAACCTGTTCTTCCGGGTTTGTGTAGTTGCGTTTTTTATTTTGGAAAACGTAGGTAATAAACTTGCGCTCAGAATCGAAGCGTATGTAGCCTTTTTCCAGGCCAGTGTCAATCAAACTCATCATTCAGGCGGGTAAGTGTATTATCAGGGCAGTTATTGGAAAGTCCTGACAAGGCAAAGATACGGTTCAATTAGCCAACGATACGGATTTCGAGCGGCAAAATCCGACCCATCTAACGCTTATAGCTGACCATTGACTTAATTTTGAATTTTCATACTCTTTCGATAGTTTTACTCACAAACGCATTCCATAATGAGCAAACCTCGTAAGACCCGGTCAGATAAAAAAGTAGGCACCGTTGAGAAAGAACTGGGCATTAAATTGTATGGATCTGACGGCCGTAAGATACGCAAAGACAAAACATTGGGGGATGTCCGGAAAACGAAGCAAACGGTAGGTACTAAGCGTAAGCTACCAGAAGGAGAGTTATCTGAGGATCAGAAGCTAGCGGCAAAGGTGTTAATTTTAACGCATCCGAAATCAAAACCTTCAGACTTAAAAAAGATCCGGCAAGCTATCCGCAGTCTCAAATAATTATGGTTGAGCCTGCTCTTTACCAGCGTAATGTCTTTATTAATTGCCCTTTCGACGACAATTACAAACCCCTTTTTCAAGCAACTGTTTTTACGGTTCAAGCCTGCGGTTTTACGCCCCGGTGTGCTCAGGAAGAAGATAACACCGCTGACGTCAGGATTCAGAAAATAATCCGCATCATTGATGATTGCCATTATGGAATCCATGATATTTCGAAGGCTGATTTAGACGCTAATACTCAGCTTGCCCGCTTCAATATGCCCTTAGAGTTAGGAATATTTATTGGTGCTCATCATTTTGCTCCGCCGAAGCACTATAACCGGAATAAGAAATTTATTGTCATGGATTCGGAACCCTTCCGTTATCAAAAATTTATCTCTGACATCAACGGTCAGGACATCAAAGCACACAACCTAAAGGAAGAAAAGATAATCCAGCATGTCCGTGATTTTCTGGCGACCAGTTCTCGAACTCATCTCGCTGGAGGAGACTATTTAACCGAACAGTTTCGCTTATTCAAAGAACGATTACCAGAGATTTGCCGCCAGTTAAGATGGACCGTCGAGCAGCTCACCTTCATTGACTACGTTAATTGTATTAAAGTCTGGCTGGAGGAAAATCCGGCTTAATGGGTAACACAGAACTTACCCCATTAAGCCGGATTTTCCTCCAACAATCAGGGCAACTTATACGCCACCACGTAATCGCCCAGTTTGGTACCCAACTTACCGTGACCACCGGCGGCTATCACGACGTATTGCTGCCCGTTTACCTGATAGGTCATGGGCGTAGCCTGCCCACTGGCGGGTAGCGGCATTTCCCATTGCGTACTGCCATCTTTCGTGCTGAATGCCCGCAAATGACCATCCAGGCTGGCCGCTACGAATACCAGTCCACCCGCCGTAGTGATGGCTCCGCCGAAATTGAGCGAACCCCATTTTTTAGCGTCCGGGTATTTGGCCGGGTCCATCATATAGCCCAGTGGCACCTCCCATTCCAGCGTACCTTTTTTCAGGTTCAGAGCCACCAGTGTTCCCCAGGGCGGGGGTGTTTGCATCAACAGGCCCATGTCGGTTTTGGCAAACAGATAAAGGCGCTTCAGCACATACGGCGTTCCCGACTGCATGCCGGTTTCGGCCCGGAGCAGTTCCTGGTCGTTTTTTATAGAGGCAGATAGCTGTTCGCGGGGCAGGAGCCGAATGAGGGCCGCCAGCCGGTTAACGTTGGTAATCAGTAGTCCCGACTGAGGGTCGTAACTCATGCCGCCCCAGTGGATACCCCCCACGTTACCCGGTGTCATGAGGCTGCCTTCCAGCGACGGGGGTGTAAAAATGCCCTCGTACCGAAACCCGTTGACGCGCTGGTCGGCGGCTGCTTTATCGGCAGGGGTTGGCCCCCAGGTTTCCATTTTTTGCAACCCCAGCGCGGGGAAAGTCGTTGGGAAAGGCTGTGTTGGGAAAGCTTCTTCTCCGGGTACGGTGGATTTGGGTACGGATCGCTCTTCTACCGGCAGCAACGGAACACCCGTTTCCCGGTTCAGGATGAATACGTGACCCATTTTGGTACCCACCGCTACGGCAGGCACGGTTTTTCCATTCTGGACAAAGGGGAGCAATACCGGTTGCGAGGCATTGTCATAATCCCAGATGTCGTGGTGAACCGTCTGAAAATCCCAGACCACCTTTCCCGTTGAGGCCCGAATGGCGACGATAGAACTGGCAAACCGATTCTGGCCCAGCCGCTCTCCTCCATAAAAATCGGGGCTGGGGCTAGTGGTGGGGATGAACACTAAATCGCGTTCGGCATCAGCCGAAATCAGTGACCACGCATTGGCCGCACCCGTCTGGCTCACGTTTGGCCCTTTCCAGGTATCGAAACCGGCATCCTCTTTTTTGCGGGGAATGGGGTCCCAACTCCAGCGCAGGGCACCCGTCAGGGCATCATACGCCCGCACCACGCCCCGTTCGTAATTGAACCGCTGATTGTCGCCCATCGACGAGCCAACCACCACCGTATTGCCAATCACCGCCGGGGGTGAGGTAACGCTGATGTTGCCCACACCCGCCCGCAAATCGACACTGCCAGCTTTTCCAAACGTGGCAACCGGCTTACCCGTCTGCGCATCCAGCGCAATGAGCCGCCCATCGAGGGTAGCCACGAAGATTCGTTTGGGCTGGTCCGAAGAAGCCGATTTATCACCGGGAATGGGCCAGACAGAAACGCCCCGTGAGGTTATTTCGGACAACTCCTGCCATAGGTACACCTCGGGGTTATAGTCCCATTTTTTTTGTCCGGTGGCGGCATCAACGGCAAAGACGCGGGAGGTAGGTGTACTGAAAAACAAGGTTCCATCCACCATGATGGGTGTTGCTTCAAAGGCCGCTTTTTCGGCGGCATTCGTATGCTTGTACTGCTCCAGTTCGCCGGTTCGGAAGGTCCAGGCAACGGCGAGTTGCTTTACATTGGCCGGGGTAATCTGAGTCAACGGTGAGAAGCGCATGCCGCCCGTATCATTTCCGTAGGCAGGCCACTCCACCGAACGGGCAGGCTGCGCGGTTGCACTCAGTTGCAGAACCAGCAGCAGAACCAGGGCGGTTAGTTGATTTTTTCGTCGGCGGGTAGTGAGCCGGATTGTAGCGAAAGATTTCATAAACAGAACGTGTTATTTTCTGATACAAAAGTGCCTGTCAACAGCCCCGAATGCCCTATTTCCCGGCCCTCATGAAGTTCATGCCGACCGGGACGCAGTTGCGGCCTCCCGAAACTGCGCGGGCGTTTGGCCCGTTAGCCGTTTAAAAGCGGTATGAAACGCGGACGTTGAATTGTACCCTACCCGTTCGGCAATTTCATCAATCTTGAGGTGTACCGTTGTGGGGTCATTGAGTAGTCGCTGCGCTTCCCGAACGCGATAGGTAGCCAGCAAATCAAAAAAACTCTGATTAAGCCGGTCGTTCAACAGCTGCGAGAGGTGGTGTGGTGACGTGTTTAGCAGCCCGGCTAGTTTCGTCAACGATATATCGCTTTGCAGATAGGGTTTCTCACGCTCCATCAGTCGGGTGAGTTTTTGCAAAATAGCCTCTTCTACTTCTTCGGACAGGGATGATTTTTCGTACTTCTTCCGGGGCTCAGCATCCGTTTCCGGGATAGGTAGCTGCGTTTCCGGTTCATCCGTGAAGTAGGTCGAATCGGCCATGACCCGTATGCTGGTGAAATAGATGATAACGGTCAGGTAACAGGCCAGCAGGTAATCGCCCAGGTCTTCATAAAACCGGGGCTTTATCAGCCCAATCAGCAGCGGTAACACCAGAAATAGCAGCGTCTGGTTCCGCAACTGAGCCAGTCGCTTTGGCGAACCTCGCCAGAACGGGTTGCCCAACTTCCTGTAGGCACGAAAAATAAGTAGCAAAGCCAGCAGATTGTAAACCAGACAACTCACCAGCGTCAGTTCATTGATGTAGCCACGGAGCTGAAAAAAATCCTCTGGCACATAAGAGGGTGGTTCGGTTACGTAGGGCAGTTCGGGATGCCAGGCGCTGAGGTAATTGTTGTATTTCAGCGCAACAGGCTGATACAGCCAGGAAATGGCGTTTACGGCCCATAAACCAGCTGGAAGAAAATGCCAGCCCCAGGCAGGGGGTAGCTGCCCCCTGATTCGGGCGAAAACGAACAGAAAAAAAAGCGGGGCCATCACGAAATTTAACGGCTCCGAAAAGTCAACAAGCGGCAGTAGCCGAAACATGTAATTGCTATAACACAGGAATATCTCCCCAATTACTGCCGACAGGGCCAGCATCATCCAGCCCAGGCAGCGATTGGGCACACTGAGCCCCCGCTTACCGGTCAGGAAAAAGAAGCCGAGGAAAACGGACTGTGCTACGCCCAGCAGGATAAAAAAGGCGAACAGGTCAAGGTGAACGGGTGGGGTTTGCATCAATACAAGATTGGGTAATGCAAGGTAAAAAAAAGACCTATACGTTTTATAAAACGCATAGGTCTGCACGCCGTAAACCAAACAAAAGCTTATCGGATATCCAGTTCAAAGGGCATTCGCATCTGGATGCCTTCCATTGTTTTTAGCTTTTTCAGGTACTTCACATAGGGAGCCAGGTCACCCAGTTGCGCCTGCATCCGGGTTTCGTCATCCCCGGAAATTGAACTCATTAGCTGCTCGAAGAAAGGCTTCTTGAACGGTTGATATTTCAGTTTGTAATCCCCGTCTTTCAGCTTGGCCGACTGAGCAGCCAGTTTGATGGCCTCATCCAACCCGCCCAGCTGGTCGACCAGGCCAATGGCTTTCCCCTGGCTACCCGTCCAGACCCGGCCTCCGGCAATGGCCCGCAGACTGTCTATCGGCAGTTTACGGCCAGCAGCCGCCTTACCCGTAAACTGCGCGTAAACCCGCTCTACACCGCGTTGTATCGTCTGCTTCTGGAACGGCGTCATTTCATGCGTGGCCGTCGGAAAATCGGCGTTGGTGTTCGTTTTCACGCGGTCGTAGGTAACGCCGAGTTTGTCTTTAAAGAAATCCTGGGTATTGAACATCATGCCGAATACCCCGATGGACCCCGTGATGGTATTGGGCTGAGCCACAATTTTATTACAGCCCATGAGCATGTAATACCCGCCCGACGCGGCATAATCGGACATAGACCCAATGACCGGCTTGGTTTTTTTGGCCAGTTCAACTTCCCGATACATCACGTCGGAGGCCAGGGCGCTGCCCCCGCCGGAGTTGACGCGCAGCACAATGGCTTTCACTTTGTCGTCCAGCCGCGCCTTCCGAATCTCGGCGGCAATGGTTTCGGAACCGATGCTGTTATCCTCACTTTTTCCGCTGTGAATATCGCCGGATGCGATGATAACCGCAATGCGGTTAGACCCGCTACCCTCCGTATCATCCTTCTCCGATTTATCGTATTTGCTGAGGGACACGTAATTGATTTTCTTCTTCTCGTCCAGTTTCAGCTCCTTCCGAATCAGGCTTTGGACTTCATCCTCATACCCCACATTGGTAATCATTTTCGTCCGCAGGGCATCTTCCGGCCTCTGAATGGTTAGATTATCGGCGTAGCGGTTCAGCGAATCGACCCGCAGGTTGCGACTCTGAGCGATACCCACCAGCATATGGTTGTTTATCGAGTTTAGGAACGAGGTTACCTGCAGGCGGTTTGGCTCGCTCATATCATCCCGAATAAACGGCTCTACCGCACTTTTGAAGTCACCGACCTTAAAGATTTCAGGCTTGATTTCCAGCTTATCGAGCGTTCCCTTGAAGAACGAGAGTTCAGCGTTGAGGCCGTTCCATTCCAGATCACCCGCCGGATTGAGGTAAATTTTATCGGCTATTGAGGCCAGGTAATAGCCTTTTTCGGTCATACCCTCGGCGTAGGCGTATACGAACTTTTTGGATTGTTTGAAGTCGATGAGGGCGTTACGAATTTCCTCGAGTGAGGCCCAACCCGCTACCGGGCTTTCAACTTTCAGGTAGATACCCTTGATATTATCGTCGTCTTTGGCGGCTTTCAAACTCCGCTTTATCTCCACTAAGCCTAAAGCGTCGCCCTGCTGGCTGAACGGACCAATATCACTGAACGGATTTTCGCTGCTCCGCTCCTCCACGGGTTCGTCCAGGTCGATTTTCAGCACGGAATTAGCACTAACGTTACTTTTACTGTCCGACGAGGAAAAAGCGGCTCCAATGCCTACCAGCAATAAAAAACTCACAAATGAAAACAACAACAGGCCAACAATGGTGGCCAGCACATACTTAAGAAACTGTCGCATGAATAAACCAGTAATTAGTGCCTTTGATGACAGGCTATTACAAATATAACCCGGTCATAAATTGCCGGGTTATAAAAGTGTTGAGTGTATGAAAACGGCGGACGAATGGAAAGAGTAAGAGGATGAAATAATGAAGCCATTCGGCATTCCACATCGGCCTGTCACCCGTTCGCCCCTTAATCTACATCAGCTTATAGTCGCTGACGGATGCCTGAATGACCTCGAACGCTTCGGCCTGCCCGTACACGTTGGCCAGTTCCATCACGGCGGGTTCTTCAGGCAGATTCTTGTACGTCAGGAAGTAATGCCGAAGGCGCTTCACAACTGCTTCGGGCAGCTGGGCCAGTTCGGTGTACTGCCCATACATGGCATCTCCTTTCAGCACGGCAATAATTTTATCGTCGGCTTCGCCCTTGTCAATCATGCGAAAGCCGCCGATGGGAATAGCCTGCAAGATCAGGTCACCGTGGGTAATTTCCCGTTCGGTCAGGACGCAGATATCGAGCGGGTCACCGTCACCCATCTCCACTACGCGTCCCGATTTTTCGGTGGCCAGCCGGGCAATCTGGTCGCCACAGAAGGTTTGGGGAATAAAACCATAGAGCGCGGGTAACACGTTGGAATACTGCTGGGGCCGGTCAATTTTGAGGTAGCCCGTTGTCTTGTCGATTTCGTATTTCACCGTATCGGTTGGCACGATTTCAATAAAAACCGTTACCTGTTTGGGAGCCATATCGCCAATTGAAATGCCGTGCCAGGGATGCGCTTTAAAATTGCTCTTCATTGAATGATTATTAGATGGTACTATGAAAATTAGTTGTATTCGATTTTTTCTGCTGATTAGTAGCTCCGGGCCGGTTACACCGGTAGTTGGTTCTCCAGGAAACCAACCCGTTCGGCAATGAGCGTATCACTGGATTTACCCAGCGATTGCCGGACGAGCATTTCGCCTAGAAAGCCCGCCAAAAATAATTGAACGCCCAGAATGATGGCGACCAGACCGAAAAAAAACAGTGGGTTGTCGGTCACATTACGGAATTTGACGCCCTGCGCAATGTTTATCAGCTTCTCCACAATGAGCCAGATGGCCAGTACCGAGCCGACAAAGAACGACAACGTGCCAAAAGTACCGAAAAAGTGCATGGGCCTCTTACTAAACTTTTGGACGAAACCAATGACCAGTACGTCCAGAAAGCCGTTTACGAATCGCTCCAGCCCGAATTTGGTGGTGCCATACTTGCGGGCGCGGTGCTGTACGACTTTCTCGCCGATGCGGCCAAAACCGTTCCAGTTGGCCACAATGGGCAGGTTCCGGTGCATATCGCCGTACAGGGCCGGGGCAATGGTTTTCACCACTTTTTGCCGGTAGGCTTTCAGCCCGCAGTTGAAATCATGCAGCGGCACGCCTGACACCCAGCGCGACACCGCATTGAACAGTTTAGTCGGCACCGTTTTGGTGATGGGATCGTAGCGCTTTTGTTTCCAGCCCGATACGAGATCGTATTTATCCTCGGTAACCATCCGGTAAAGTTCCGGTATTTCGTCGGGGCTGTCCTGCAAATCGGCATCCATCGTAATCACTACCTGACCGCACACCGCCTGAAAACCGGCCTGTAAAGCGGCTGTTTTGCCGTAGTTCCGGTTAAACCGAATACCCCGTACGTGCGGGTTCCGGCGAGCCAGCTGCTCAATGACGTCCCAGGAAGTATCCGTACTCCCGTCGTCGACAAACAGGATTTCGTAGGTGTATTGATTCTCCGTCATTACCCGAACCAGCCAGTCGTGCAGTTCGGGCAGCGACTCGTCTTCGTTATAAAGCGGAATCAGTATGGTCAGTTGAAGTAAGTCAGACATAATACTCTCAAACGCAAAGAGCGAAAAGATTGTCGCAAAGGTCGCAGAGTTTTCAGAAAATCAGGTAAAAATCACGCAGCAGGGTCCGAAATGCCAGCGTATACGTTTTGTTATCCGTTTCATAAACGGCCAGCTCATCCGTTAGTAGCGGGTGCTGATGAAACGAGAACCCGGTTATAATCCGAAAAACCGGCTTTTGGGCAGTATGCTGTAGAGCAAGCTGCCTGAATGGGAATAAGCCCGTTTCCTGCGCCAGGTTGGTAAGCACCCGGGTTTCATAAGAGGGCAACAGGACCCACCACTGTCCATCCGGTTTCAGCAGGCGCGCCACCGCCTGTATCAGGTCATCGAGGGACAATTCGTCGGTATGCAACGCCCGGTTGGTGGCCGCATCAGGCGAGCGCAGGTGTTTGGTGTAAAATGGCGGATTGGCAATGATACGGTCATACAACACGGGCGTTTGAAAATCCTGTATCCGCGAATGAATCACCCGTACCCGCTCCGCAAACTCACTGGCCGATACATTTTCAACCGCCTGACCAAAGGCAGCGTCATCCACCTCAACGGCATCGACCAGAGCCGTCGGATTGCGCTGAGCCGCCATCAGAGCCAGCAGGCCCGTACCCGTACCAATATCCAGCACCCGCCCGCCCGTACCCACATCGGCGCAGGCCCCCAGTACGCAGGCATCCGTGCAGACCTTCATGGCCGTTCGGTCCTGGTGGATGGTAAATTGTTTGAAAGCGAACACGTTTCAAGCCGGTTTGGGCACAAAAATACGTTGTGCCCGCGGGTATTCGGGTATCGTATCGCTTTTACTACCATGCCGGGACTGATAGCCCGTTGGCAACCCACGGAACTGACCCAACTGCTACTGGTATTCCGACTTGGTGAACTGACCAAAAAGCCAGGGGCCCTAACCGGCCGGGTAGTGATTTATACCCTTACCAAACCCATGAGACTACGTTTCAAACGGGTCGCCCTGTGTGAAGAAAACGGGTTTGACCCTATCTTTACCGGATGATTTACCTCGACAATATCGCCACTACCCGGCTGAACCCACGGGTGCTGGAAGCCATGATGCCGTTTTTGACGGATACCTACGCCAACGCGGCCAGTACGCACCCATTTGGTGTATCGGCGCACGAAGCGGTGAAAACCGCCCGCCAGCAGGTAGCCGATTTACTGGGTTGCGAAACCCACGAACTGGTGTTCACGTCCGGTGCCACTGAATCGATCAACCTGGCGATAAGGCGTTGTCGAAAATTACCAGCATCGGGGTAACCACATTATTACGGTACAAACCGAGCATAAAGCCGTGCTGGATGTGTGCAACTATCTGGAGAAACACGGTTGCGAGGTTACGTATTTACCTGTTCAGCCCGACGGTTTGTTAAATTTGGACGCCGTAAAAGAGGCTATTCGATTCGATACCATCCTGGTATCGGTCATGCTGGTGAACAATGAAACGGGCGTCATTCAACCGGTTCAGGAAATAGCCAAACTGGCCCACGAAGCGGGTGCGCTGTTCATGACCGATGCCACACAGGCCGTGGGAAAATTGCCGATTGATGTCGATGCCCTTGGCGTCGATTTGTTAGCTTTTTCGGCCCATAAGTTCTACGGCCCCAAGGGCGTTGGCGGTCTGTTCGTGCGGCAACGGCGACCCGGAAAAGTAAAACTGGAAGCCCTGCTGCACGGTGGCGGCCATGAGCGCGGTTTACGCAGTGGCACTCTCAACGTGCCCGGCATTGTGGGCATGGGCAAAGCCGCCGAACTGTGTCGGCTGGCTATTGCTGACGCAAAGGAAACGCAAGGTCGGTCTGACGGTTCGGTTGCATCTCTACGGGAAAAACTCGAAACCGCGTTACTGACTATTCCGGGTACGCGCGTAAACGGTGATGTAGATAATCGCCTTTACAACACTACCAATATCTATTTCGAAAACTGCGACAGCGACGCGCTGATTATGGGGCTGGAAGGCATTGCCGTATCAAACGGCTCAGCCTGCACAGCCGCCAGCATCGACCCCTCGCACGTATTACTGGCGATGGGCCTGACCGAAACCGAAGCCTTCTCCTGCCTACGTTTCAGCCTCGGCCGCTTCAACACCGAAGCAGATATAGATGCCACGGCAGACGCCATCAAGGGTGCTGTGGAGGAGTTGCGAGCATTGGTGGGTTGATTATAGAATTGTAATTTTCAGCGTAGTATGGTGGGTAATCAGTTGAAAATCCGACCGGTTGTACGTGTATAGTTCTGTGCAAAACGATTCGGCTACGGCGGTGTGCAGGCAGTCACTCATATGATGAAAACTGACCTGGTAACCAAGCTGCGCGGCTCGCTGTACATGCTCCAATGTAATAGCGGCTGCCCCCAGTGGATAAAAGTCATTCAGGTGTTTTGTAATCTCTTCCCGGCTTAGCCTTAGCTTGACTAGCACGAACGCTAGTTCATTAAGTGATAAGGCAGATATGAAAAACAGACCATCGTTGATGGCCTGTTCGACAAGTTGAATAGCTTGCTCATGCTTGACGATTTGCTGTTTAACGCAGTAATTCACCAGCACATCCGTGTCGAAGTAGATCATTTAGTGATTCCCCTCCCAATAAATTTCGTCAATCAACTTATTAATGTCAATATCTGCCGAAATTTCCATTGGCGGGTATTTTTTCCGGGTTTCGTCCATCCGCTTCAACACCTCCTGGGGGTCGTAGCGCGGTTTATCGTCCCGTTTCAGTACGATGGTTACGGGACGGTCATCGCCATCAAACAGGTACTCTATTTTTTCCAGAAGCTGTTCTTTCAGTTCGCTGGGTCTCGCTACAAATGTCGCTTCCATACTGGCCTAGTGTTATTCAAGGACAAGGTAACAATTTTATAGCCTATTTTGTGCTATCTCAACTAACCGACCTATGCGAACGCTCGCCATCACCAAAGCCGAATACGCTGGCGAATATCGGTTACGGCTCACCTTCTCGGATAGCGCAGGTAGTGGATTTTGGCACGTTCCTGCTGAATCACCCGCACCCTCAACACAACAAGTACCGTTGATTGGTCAATTTTAAGAGCCTGTTTAAAAACGGGCATGTAAGCTTAAAAAAGTAGAATCAGCCTATCTTGTGGGTTAATCCGACCGCAACGGCGGCCCGGCAAAGATGTACCCCACAGACCTGACTGATTCTGCCTGGCAAGTTATTGAAGAAATCCTGGCTGACAAGCGTAAACGCAAATATTCACTGCGTGCCATCCTTAACGCGCTACTGTATTTGACCAAAACCGGCTGTCAGTGGCGACTGATGCCCAATGATCTGCCACCCTGGCCCTTGTGCTACTATTACTTCTGGAATCGGAGCGCCGAAGCGATGGCGCAATGATGGCACCGCTCCGGCGGCCCGGCTGGGAACGACTCAACAAATCGCTAGTAGAACGCAGGCGAAAGGATGCGAATCGGGAAAAATCACCTAGTCTTGGTGTGATTGATTCCCAGAGTGTTAAGTGTAGTGAATGGGGTGTAGTGCCGAAAGGATTCGACGGAAATAAAAAGGTGAACGGACGAAAACGGCACATCGTCGTCGATACGCTGGGACTGGTTCTGGTAGTAGTGGTTCATGCCGCCAATCAACATGACAGTCCAGCAGCTCGTCTGGTACTGACTGCGCTTGCCCGACAGGGGTATGATCGGATGAGTAAAATACTGGCTGATAGTGCCTACGGTAAGGAGTTGGCCCGTTGGGTTAAAACGTCACTGGGCTACATCTTGGAAGTGGTGAAAGTGAGTGAGTTGGGCGGCTTCCAGCCGGGCCGCCGGTGCGGTGGTGCCCATGCGCTGGAAGGTGGAACGAACTTTTGCCTGGATGAATTGGTCTCGGCGGCTTAGTAAAGACTATGAGTGTGGCGTAACTTCTCACGAGTCCTTCGTCTATTTATCCAACATTAACCGGATGCTCAAGCATTTTTAAACAGGCTCTAAA
>NZ_KB893259.1 GCF_000374065.1 Spirosoma luteum DSM 19990 | reverse complement strand
GGGCCATGTAGCGGGCAGGTTACGCCACTGTGTGCCCGTACGCAGCAACCATAAGATGACGTCCACAACCTCTCGAAGGTCAACTTTTCGTTTGCGTTTGAGATTAAAAAAAGGCGAAATTGCGGCCCATTGAGGGTCGGTCAGTGGCTCCCACTGTTTGGTCATTACTTTGCATTTTGGTCGATACAAAGTTGACACGATTCTCAATCCTCTTCAATTCCCAAACACGTTCTAAAGCAGCATCCGGCGACACAGGAAGCAATTTGGTAAACAAGCATATGGCAAAGAAGAAACCACTACATGAGCAACTTGCAGGACTTCCTAATCTTGGCTCTTTCTTGCCGTCTTTTTCTACTGAGCCACTCAAGATAAACACCCCAGATTTAAAAAACATAAAACCAATATCTGCGTCTATCCTTGAAGCTATTGAACCAATAAAAGATGAGCTTGCTCGTGTGACAGGTGAACTGACAAAGGCAAATGAAAGGGCCGAGTTGGCGGAACAAAGAGCAAGTATTGCCGAGAAAGAAGCAACGAAAGCCAACAGGCGGAGTTATTGGCTGGCATTATTTGCTTTCATCATTCCGTTCGGCTATGCAGTATGGTCTGATTGGCAAAAGCAATCAGAAAAAACAGAAGTAGAAGTAATGAAGTCCACTTTACAATCGCTCTCCAGAGAGGTTCAGACTTTAAAGGGCGACATTGCCAAAACCAAAATAAAACCCCGCCCTGCAAAACCCCCATTACATAATACTGAAGCAACCAATTCCAAGAAGCCATAAATTCGTGATTTGTAAGTAAAACGCTCCGCGTTGTTCCGCTTGTCGGCGACAGGACTCTCGTCCCTTCTTGGAGGAGCAGCCCAACCGGGCGTGTGTGTAAATGTATCCCTACGGTCGTCATCAACACACGGGGGCGTTGGTGCAAGTCCACAAATTAGCTTTCGGGGCGGGTTGCGGGCGACAGGTCGAACGCCCCGACAGGGGGGCTTGGGTAAAAGTCAGTAGAGAGCTAAATTAGTGTCCAAGTTGTTGTAATATTGTGTTATGCGCTCTAAGACGATGAAAACACTAACTGTTAGCGATAAGGACTACGCCAAAGCTATAAGGCTGTTGATTGAAAACGGCATTCAAACTGAGCCAGAACCTGAAGTTAACATTCCACTCCTACGCAAGAGCAACGCTAAATCCGGAGAAACTCCAGCCGCTTTCGGTGGTATTTGGACTAATGATGAACGCACAATGGCCTCAATCCGGGCGAAAGCATGGCCAAAAAGAAAATAGTCCTGTGCGATTCTAACGTATTATTTGACTATTTCCGAGGAGTGCCGGTGATGGTTCAGGAATTAGATGAGCTGGGTTTTAACCGTCTCTATCTCAGTGTGATTTCGGAAGCGGAAATGTATGTGGGCATGAAGCGTAGCGAAAAACGCAAGACAGTCGAAACCATCAAAAAATTCAACGTGATTGGTTTGGATGCTGAAATCTCGCGCCAACTACTTAATCTAACCTGGGAGCATTACGCGAAACGACCGGGCATAGCTGATATGATTATTGCGGCAACAGCCCTAACGTATCCGGTTGAGTTGTTCACCTTCAACAAAAAGGATTTCGCTTTTGTGAAGGGCATCACTTTTTACCGGCCCAAGTACAAGCACCAATACGGCCCTGAATCTGCGTAAATCAGCTCACCGGCGACAGGGTGCAGGCCGCGAGGTCAGGCCGACAGCCCAACCGGCCATGTGTGTAAAGGCCCGTTTCTCGCCATCACCACATGGTGGTGTTGACTGAACCGCCAAAATGTGATTGCGGTCGACAGGCAGTGGGCCGCAGAGGTTAGTTTTTTTGCTTGCACGGTGGGTTGCTTGTAACAGGGCGAACGCCCTGATAAGGCAAGTTGTGGGTTTGCATTTCGGGCTCATCTGATAGTGCGAACTACCCCGTCATTAGGGCTCCCAAATACTATTTCGAAACTCAATCATAAATGAAATGACACAGCCAACAGTCAAACTCAATCCCCATCTTTTCTTTGGTGGTAATTGCCGGCAAGCAATGGAGTTTTATAAAAGCGTTTTTGGTGGAGACTTAGTCCTCACACCCTTCGGAGATGGCCCACCAGAGGCTCATAAAGACCCCAAAGCGAACAGTGAGGAGATGAAATTAAAGATTATGTTTGCTAAACTGAGTGGCGTTATTACACTATTGGCCAGTGACAACCCTCATAATACTGAAGCTGAAAATACAGGCCAGTTCGGGTTATCGCTTGAAGGTTCTGACCAGTCTGTATTCACTGAATACTTTAATAAGCTGGCAGAAAAGGGGCATGTAACGGCCCCGTTGATCAAGCAGTTTTGGGGGGATACGTTTGGGATGGTCACTGACTTGTATGGAGTAAACTGGATGGTTAATATTACCGCAAGTAGGGATTAACTCAGGGGCAGGAAACTATATTAACTCATAGTTTTTCGTTCCGCACAGGGTACTTTCCGTTGACAGTAAGCCCGTCCCTAAGGATATTTTACAGCCCAACTTGCTCAGTGTGTAATTGTTGGTAGTAATTTGAGTTCAGGCACGTAGCGTCATCATACATCAGCACTCAAGGAAGTTGGGTGGAACGAACAAGCCTATTAAAAGCATGGTTGCCAGCGACTGTGCGATAGGCCGCAGTCCCGTGACAGAACGGTTTTGGCTCGTTTGCCAGCTTCCCGATGACACAAGAAACGCCCCGGTTAGAGTAGTAAAAACTTAGATTGCCAGGCCTCCTGCGACCTGGAGGAACCACGACTTTTTGTGCCATCGATTCCTTTTTGTTGAGCTTTGTTGATTCGGCTCCGGTTATCCAACGTACGGAAGGTAAGTGGTCACTACGTGTTGAACAGTTGCAATGTGTACCGGGAACTGTTTGCGGGCTCATCCCGGCTCCGTTACCAACCTGGTAGAATGACTACCGTAGGTTGCATTTGCGTGGGGGTGTTATGGGTTGGCCAATCCTGGTTTCGTTCCTTAATGTAAGAATCTTTATAAAACGCATCATCAACAGGTACAATGTAACGAATGCGTGACTTCCGGCATTTACTCTTTCACAAAAGTAACCCCGCCAGTGTGGCCGACATGTAGCTGGCCAGTGTACCGCAGATGAGGGCTTTAAAGCCTAACTTGGCCAGATCTCTCCGGCGCTGGGGGGCCAGCTCGCCAATGCCGCCTACCTGAATGGCAATGGAACTGAAATTAGCAAAGCCGCAGAGTGCGAAACTTACAATGGCAATGGTTTTTTGATCCAGGGTCGGTTTGATTTTTACCAAGTCCAGGTACGCCACAAACTCATTCACCACCATTTTGGTCCCCATCAAAGACCCGGCTGCCTGTATATCTTTACCCGGTACGCCCATTGCCCAGGCGAAGACCGAGAATACTTTACCCAGCATGAAATTCAGACTCAGGTAGTCAATTTGCAGAATATAAAAGCCAAAACGAAACAGCAGGCTGTCGAGCAGGGCAATCAGAGCGATGAAGCCAATAAGCATGGCAATTACGTTGAAGCCTACTTTAAGGCCTTCGCTGGCACCGGCAGCAATGGCGTCGAGCAGGTTGGCGTGGGCTTTTTTGATCTCTACTTTTACCGTTCCTTTCGTTTCAGAAACCTGCGTTTCCGGCATAACAATCTTGCTGATAACCAGGGCTCCGGGCGCAGCCATGATACTGGCCGCCAACAGATACGGAGCCGGTACACCCAATGAGATATAAACGGCCAGGACGCCACCGGCAATGCAGGCAAACGAGCCGGTCATACTGGCCAGTAACTCCGAGTTGGTCATTCCGTTCAGGTATGGCTTAATCATAATCTGGGCTTCTACCTGACCCACAAACGTACTGGCTACGTTGGAGAGTGCTTCGGCACCACTCACGCCCATCAGCCATTTCATGGCCCTGGCCATCACCGCTACTACCCGCTGCATAATGCCCAGGTGGTAGAAGATATTAACCAGCACGGCAACAAAAATAATGGTTGGAATAACCTTGAAGAAGAAGATGAACTCGTTGCCGGGCCCAAACGCCCGCTGTAGCACATCGGTCCGAACCAGCGAGGAAAACACGAACTCGGCTCCTACATTAGCTTTCTGTAGCAGTCTGTCTACATAGTAGCCCAGTGCCTGAAACAGGTTTTGACCAACATCCGTTTTGAGCACGAACACCGCCAGTCCGAACTGTAGTCCCAGACCCACGACAACGGTGCGGTAATTGATCGCTTTGCGATTATCAGACAGGGCGTAGGCGATACCCAGAATTAAAACAATGCCAATCAGGCCCGTAAAACGATCCATTCAATAAAGACGAAAAAGTAGTGAACGGACGAAGATAGGAAGAAAAAAGGCAGAAAGGACAAGGGAGTAAGGGGGCGAAAGGAGAATCAGGGCCGTACAGAGGGATTCTTCACTGCCTCTACGTCCATTTTTTCTCCGTTTCAATCGATGGTAACTTAACAAGAGCCAGCCACCGGAGCAGGTCAATTTGGGCTACCAGACAGGTAGTTCATTACTATCTGAAACCTGGAAAAATGGGTTGCGGCTGCGGGTTGGTTGATTTTATTACGCAGCGAGCGGACGAAGTAAAACTTTATCGAATCGGTATCGGTCAGGTTAGTCATGCTTTGCCAGAGTGCAATGAATAAATCGTGGATAGAATCTTCAATAAGGGCCACATCATAGGTGACCTTCCGGCCGTAGGTAAGCAGGTCAGGCGAATACAACCGAGTAAGCTTTACTTGTTTTTACTAAATATTCGAATTGTCCTAAAAGATAATTTTATTGAGTAGGTCAAAACTGCCTGGAATAGTAGCTGGAGTATTGACTCACGAGCGATATCGGTCCGCTCCCTAAACAGGGATACGAAAATTATTAAATACATAGTTAAATATTACCCGGTTTACCGTTACTATTGTATGTTTGGATACATTCTAAAACTGCTTCATTCCTGAAAAATGGAGTTAATTTACTGTAAATCAATAATACATGAAAAATTCATTACCAGGCTTTACCCCAAATGGGTATCGACAATGGGCGTTGATTAGTCTGCTGTTACTGGCGGTTCAGTTCAGCTACGCCCAGTCAATGATTACGGGTACGGTGACCGATGCTGCCAACGGCGATGTGCTGGCAGGAACCACTATTCAGGTTAAAGGAACGAACGTAGGAGCGACCACCGATTCCCAGGGAAAATACCAAATCAATCTGCCCGCAGCGGGGAAAACGCTTATCTTTTCCTTTATTGGGTATCAGCCGCTCGAAATTACGGTGGGTAACCGAAGCGTCGTGAATGCGCAACTGACAGCTACTGACAATGCCCTGAGCGAGGTAGTCGTGGTTGGGTATGGTGTACAGAATCGGCGGGATATTACCACCGCCATTGGCTCGGTGAAAGCGAAAGATCTGGCCGGGCAACCCGTAGCCAGTTTCGATCAGGCCCTGGCGGCCAAGATTGCCGGGGTACAGGTGTCACAAACATCGGGTGCGCCGGGGGCAGCCCTGTCTGTTCGGGTACGGGGAACGGGTTCCATCAGCGCCGGGAATGATCCGCTCTATGTGATTGATGGAATTCCCCTCTCGCGCGATACCAAGTTTGCTACAGGCAGTACCAACACCCAGTTTCCGGATAACCCCATTAACGTACTGAGTACCATCAATACAGACGATATCGAAAGCATCGAGGTACTGAAAGACGCGTCGGCAGCCGCTATTTATGGCTCGCGGGGTTCCAATGGCGTGGTGTTGTTAACAACAAAGCGGGGTAAAGAAGGCAAGACGGTTGTCAATTACGACTCCTATGTGGGTGTTCAGCAGGTGTCGAAAAAGATCGATTTGCTCGATGCCTATCAGTATTCACAGCTAAGCTACGAAGCCAAGAATAACGCCTACCTCGACCGCAACCCAACGGGCAAACCAACCGATTCCAATACCATCCGGAATGCGGGTATCGGTGCCCCGAGTACGCTCATCCAACCCGAAATAGTACCGTATCTTTCCGGGCAACCCGGATTACCCAATACCGATTGGCAGGATGCCATTTTCCGCTCAGCCGCCATTCAGAACCATACCCTGTCTATTTCGGGGGGTAAAGACAATGTAAAATTCTACGTGTCGGGCAACTACATGAATCAGCGGGGCGTGGTGATCAGCTCTGGTTTCAAACGGTATAGCACGCGGGCCAACGTGGAAGTTAAAATCGGTAAACTGACGGCTGGCATCAACCTCAATCCGACGTACGCCTACCACGATCTGGTGAAGGCCGAAGGGCCGTACCTGGGCGAGGGCGTTGTGGGGCTGGCGCTGCAAAGTGCGCCCATTTTCTCGGTGTATAATGCCGATGGAACGTACAACTTCGGTAATAATGGCTGGGGCTACGGGGCTACCTCAATTTTGAATCCGGTGGCTATTGCCAACCAGGTGAGCGATAAACTGAGTCAGTTGCGGGTGCTGGGCAATGTGTACGCGCAGTACGCCATCACGAAGGATTTGTCGTATCGGCTTAGCCTGGGTACCGACGTAAATTCCTTCCAACGGGATTACTACCGGCCCTCTACGCTCGAAATTCGGGATCGTAAAGGCCCATCCACCCCCACGGGCTTCTCCCGGGCGCAGAATTTCGTAAACTGGCTCGTTGAAAATACGGTGAATTACAACCATTCATTCGGTCTGCATACGGTTTCGGGGCTGGCGGGTTTCTCGTCGCAGAAGGACCGCCGGGTGTCCAACGAGTTAACGGCGACCAATTTTCCAAACGATCTGGTCTATACGCTTAATGCCGGTCAGGTGTCATCGGGCAGTTCCGACATGCAGGAATGGTCGCTGTTGTCCTACATTGGTCGGGTGCAGTACGATTATAACGGAAAGTACCTGCTGTCGGCAGCGGTGCGGGCCGACGGTTCATCTCGCTTTGGCCGAAACAACCGCTTCGGTTATTTCCCCTCCGTATCGGCGGGCTGGAACCTGTCGCAGGAATCCTTCCTGAAATCGGTTTCGTGGCTGAGCGATTTAAAACTACGGGCCAGCTACGGCCTGACGGGGAACTTCCAGATTCCAAACTACGGGTCTATCAGTCTGCTTAACTACCAGAACTACATTCTGGGCAACGAAACCATCGTGAGCGGTCTGGCGCCGGGCAACTCGGCCAATGACAAACTGCGGTGGGAGAAAACGGCTATGTTCGATATTGGATTCGATGCGGGTTTCCTACGTAACAAACTGAATCTGACCGTCGATTACTACAATTCAAATACGTCGGACCTGCTGCTGAACGTGCCGGTGCCCCGCTCGTCGGGCTTTAGTACCGAGTTGCAAAACATTGGCAAAGTGAACAACCAGGGTATTGAACTGACGCTGGGTACACGCCAGACGTTTGGCCGGTTCCGCTGGGAAGCCAGCGCCAATATTGCCGCCAACCGCAATAAGGTGATTGCCCTCGGTCCCTCCGGCGATCCGATTATTGTAGCCGGCGGTGTGGCCGGAGCGCAGTTTATCACGCAGATTGGCCATCCGATTGGCGAGTATTACACCATGATCAACGACGGTGTATTTAAAAATCAGGCTGAAATAGATGCTTACCCGCATACCACCACCACCCGCCCCGGCGACTTTAAATTCCGGGATAATAACGGCGATGGTAAAATCGACTTCAGCAGCGACCGGGCCGTTACGGGCAGTTATTTTCCAAAATACACCTTTGGGTTTACCAATAACTTCGCCTACCGGGGTTTCGATCTGGGCTTTGCGCTTCAGGGCGTGCAGGGACACAAAATCCTGAACCTGCTGCGTCGGTATGTGTACAACCTGGAGGGCAACGGCAACCTGTTCGCTGGAGCACTGGACCGCTGGCAGTCGCCTGCTAATCCGGGCAACGGGTTAGTGAACCGCGCCAATCGGCTGGCATCCGGATCAAACGGGGAGATTTCGACCTGGCATATCGAAGATGGCTCCTACGTCCGGGTTCGGAACATCACGCTGGGCTATGCTTTGCCAACGGCACTGTTGCAGAAAATAAACGTGAGCCGCGCCCGGCTCTACGTGACCGCCCAAAACCCCTTTACGTTTACCAAATACCTCGGTTTCAACCCCGAAGTGAACAGCCGTCCCGACAGTGCTCTGTCATCGGGTGAGGATTATGGTACCTATCCTTTGCCCCGTACCACCTCGGTTGGTCTAAACTTATCTTTTTAAACAGCCATGAAGCAACTAACGATATTTTTTGCGGCCATTATTGGCCTGACCGCCTGCCAGAAGGATTTTCTGGACCTGAAACCTCAGTCGCAACCCAACGTTGATAACTTTTATAAAACGGCCAACGACTTTGGCAACGCGGTAAACGGTGCGTACGATGCCCTGCAAAGTCCCAACCAGTACGGGGGCGATTACAACACGATAATCGAAACCAGAAGTGATAATGTGCTGGACAACGACCCCTCCTCTGGTTCGGGCTTGCGTTATAACATTGACCGTTTCATCGAGCCCACCACCAATTCCGTTCTGCGGGATACGTGGGGGAGCCTCTATACGGGTATTAACCGGTGCAACCTGATTCTGGACAAGATAGACGCTGTACCGATGGACGCCACCCTGAAAGCCCGTTACAAAGGCGAAGCGCAGTTTATCCGGGCCCTGTCGTACTTCAATCTGGTACGCCTGTGGGGCAAAGTACCCCTCGTGTTAACCGCTGGTACTACCACAGAAGCCCGTTCCTATACCCGGAATGAAATCGCGGATATCTACGCGGCTATCGAAAAAGACCTGACGGCCGCGGCCGCCGGTTTGCCCGTTAGCTACACCGGCACCGACGTTGGCCGGGCCACGTCCGGAGCGGCAAAAGGGTTGCTGGGTAAAGTGTACGTGACGGAGAAAAAATACGACCTGGCCGTATCTACCCTGAAAGATGTTGTGAATGGAACAACCTACCAGTTGCTGCCCAACATTGGCGATGTATTTCTGGTAACGAATAAAAACAACGCCGAGCTGCTGTTTGCGGTGAAGTACAAAAAAGGTGGCTTGCTGGGCGAAGGACACGGCTCCTGGTTCGGTACGAGCATCGGCGACCCCGTTGAGCCATCTCTGCGGGCGGCCTATTCGGCGGGCGACAAACGCCTTCCACTAACGGTTATGATTCCGGTGCCCACCAGTATCAACTCCGTACCAAGGAAGTATTATGACGAGCTTTCGGCAACCAGCGACGTGGGTAATGATTTTCCGGTGCTTCGCTTCGCGGATGTGCTGCTCCTGTATGCCGAAGCGTTGAACGGTGTTAGCTATCAGGCAACTGGCGAAGCATTTGCCGCGTTGAACCGGGTCCGTACCCGGGCGGGTGTTACCAGTTATACGGCGGCTCAACTCCCTACGAAGGAAGCGTTTCAGGCCGCCGTTATCAATGAGCGCCGACTGGAACTGGCGCTGGAAAGCGACCGCTGGTTCGACCTGATTCGTACCGGCATGGCGGTGGAGGCTATCAAGGTAACGGGTATTACCATGCCTGCTTACCGGGTGTATTACCCCATTCCACAATCGGAAATCGACGTGTACAATAACAAGACTACCTTTCCGCAGAACGAAGGCTATTGAGCCGGTTTTCTATTCTAGAATGACAACTGGGGGCCCATCGGGTTCCCAGTTGTCGTTTATGCTGTTCCAGACACGCTCTTTATGTAGTAGAACCGGGGAAAAAGAGCTAGTTATAACCAGCTTACTCGCTTTACTCCACCTGATTTGATGCAAAGCGTCAAGCAGGAAGGCACCTGGAATACGGAACTAGATGGCCCAGGGGCTACATGAAAAGCGGGAGTCTCCGCAGTAAATCCACCCTATTTTAGGCGTTGAGTAATGGCTGGTTCCCCAACTCGGCTATTACTTCGGTTTCCGCTCCTTAAACTACCTCTTCCAATTGATTGTCACGCCCATTCTGGATTTCCCCTAATGAGTTACAGTTGACCTGACTAGTTAGCCAGTATTTTTTAAGTATATATACGCTAAACCTCAAAATAAACCGACCATCCCGCGAATGGGTATTTTTGAGATTAAATTTAATTTTTTTGAGTAAACTGGAGACAGTTAGAAAATAAAGCCAGCTATCTTTAAGATAAAATCATAAATATTTCCCTATTAATAGTACCATCTTCTCTAATCAATTTTATCATGAAACACATTTTACAAAAAGCCAACCGAGCACTACCCCTTTTGGTGTTCAGTTGGCTTCTGTGCGTTGGTGCTTTCGCCCAGGACCGCACATTGACAGGCCGTATTACCGACGGTAACGACAACTCGGGTCTGCCCGGGGCTAACGTTGTGGTAAAAGGCACCCAAACGGGTGTAGTGACGGATGCCAACGGCCAGTTTTCGCTTACTGTACCATCAGGTCGCGACGTACTCACAATCTCAGCGATTGGCTATGCCTCGCAGGACATAACTATCGGCAGTAAAACAGCCATCAATGTAGCGATGGCCCCCGACATTAAAACACTAAACGAAGTGGTCGTAACGGGCTACGGTGCGCAGGCCAAGCGCGACATTACCGGGGCCGTGGCTACGGTGGATACCAAACAGCTACTATCCGTGCCCGCTACCAACGTAGGGCAGGCACTCCAGGGCCGCGTGGCGGGGGTGCAGGTCGGCAATGAAAACGCGCCGGGTGGTGGTGTGATGGTTCGTATCCGGGGTTTTGGTACCATCAATGATAACTCTCCCCTCTACGTGATTGACGGTGTGCCGACAAAGGGGAACCTGAATACGCTGAACCTCAATGATGTGGAGAGTATGCAGATTTTGAAGGATGCCTCGGCAGCCTCCATCTACGGGTCGCGGGCGGGTAATGGCGTAGTTATTATTACCACCAAGAAGGGAAAGGCCGGAAAGCCAAAATTCACCTACGATACCTACTACGGTTCGCAGCGGCATGGGAAGCTACTGGATATGCTCAACACCCAGGAGTACGCCCAGCTAGTCTGGGAATCCCGGATAAACTCCGGCGTGGTAGGGGCTAATGGTAATCCGGTGCACTCACAGTTTGGCAACGGACCAACGCCGGTCATCCCCGACTTTGTGCTGCCCAGTGGTGCCTCGGCCAGCGATCCGCGCGTAGCCCGGAATCCCGACGGTACTTATGTCAACTACAACAATGACATCAGCTCACCCAATTTCCTGCTCATTACCCCCGCCAATAAGCAGGGAACGAACTGGCTGGAAGAAATTTTCCAGACGGCACCCATCCAGAATCATCAGTTGGGCGTATCGGGTGGCTCAGAAAATGGCCGCTATGCCATGTCGCTGAACTACTTCAATCAGGAAGGTATCATGAAGTATACCGGCTACAAACGCTACTCCCTGCGGGCTAATACGGAGTTCAACGTGACCAAGCGAATCCGGGCCGGGCAGAATTTTCAGGTAGCCTACGGCGAACGCATTGGGCAGCCCAATGGCAACAACGCCGAGAGTAACCCCATCTCGTTTGCCTACCGGATTCAGCCTATCATTCCGGTGTACGATGTAGCGGGTAACTTTGCCGGTACACGCGGGGGCGACCTCGATAATGCCAACAGTCCGGTAGCCCTGCTGTACCGGGGTAAAGACAACGTGCAGAAAGAAGTTCGGCTGTTTGGTAATGCCTATGCCGAAGTTGACATCCTGCCCAACCTGACTGCCCGCACCAGTTTCGGTATCGACTATAACCTGTTCAACTTCCGGAACTACACCATTCGGGATATTGAATCGGCCGAAGCACGGGGCTCCAACCAACTCCAGACCAGTAACAATTACGAATGGACCTGGACCTGGTACAACACCCTGACTTACAACTGGAATCTGGGCGACCGGCACCGGTTCAACGTCATTGCCGGTACGGAATCTATCAAAAATTACTTCGAGTTTTTCGATGCCAGCCGGACCAACTTCGCCGTGGATGATAATGAAAATCGCTACCTCAGCGCCGGTACGGGGGTTCAGACCAACAACGGTGGTGCCTCTAACTGGCGGCTGGCTTCGGAGTTTGCCAAAATCAACTACGCGCTGGATGACAAGTACCTGCTCGATTTGACCGTACGCCGGGATCGTTCCTCCCGCTTTTCGCCCGAATTTCGGTCGGCCGTGTTTCCGGCAGCCAGTGTAGGCTGGCGGGTGTCGAAAGAAAATTTCTTCAAACCGCTTACCTTTATTGACGACCTGAAGTTCCGGGCCGGTTACGGCCTGACGGGTAATCAGGAAATTGGTAATTACAACTCGTTTACGCAGTTCAGTACCAACCCCATCACGTCATTTTACGACATTAACGGTACCCGCACATCGGCCATTCCGGGCTACGAGCTGACCCAGTTTGGCAACGCCCGGGCCAAGTGGGAAACCACGACCAGCCTGAACCTCGGCTTCGACGCGCTACTGCTCAAAAACCGCCTGAACATTGCCTTCGACTGGTACACCCGTACCACGTCGGACATGCTCTTTCCGGTGCAGGCACCGCTCACGCAGGGGGTAGCCGTAAACCCGTTCCAGAACATCGGTTCGATGCGTAACCGCGGTGTCGACCTGATGATTGGCTACGGCGACAAACTGGGAAACAATGGTCTGAGCTATAATGTAAGTGCCAATTTCAGTACGTACCGGAACCTGGTAACCAAAACCAACGGCGACCCCAGCACGCAGTATTTCGGCATCAACGACGAGCGGATTCAGAACTTTGTGGTGACGCAGCAGGGCTACCCCATCTCGTCGTTCTTCGGGTATACCATAGACGGTATTTTCCAGACGAACGAAGAAGCCAAGGCAGCTCCGGTGCAGTTTGGTAATGCCGCATCGGAAAACGTGGCGGGCCGGTTCAAGTTCCGGGATATCAACGGGGATGGAAAAATTGATACGAAAGATTTGAGCATCATTGGTAGCCCGCACCCCACGTTCAACTACGGTCTGAACCTTAGTTTGAATTACAAAAACTTTGGGCTGACGTTGTTTGGGCAGGGCGTACAGGGAAACCAGATTTTCAACTACGTAAAATACTGGACCGACTTCCCAACATTTGGGGGCAATCGCAGCACCCGGATGCTATATCAGTCGTGGCGTCCCGGCAAGACGGATGCTGTTTTGCCGCAGCTTCGGTCCAGCGACCAGGTCAGCATTCAGCCTTCCACGTATTATCTGGAGAGCGGTTCGTATTTCCGCATGAAAAATATCCAGCTCACCTACCAACTGCCGCAGGTATTGCTCTCGAAACTAAAGATGGGTGCCACATCGGTTTACATCCAGGGCCAGAATATGTTTACCCTTACAAAATACTCCGGTATGGACCCCGAAATCAACCTGCGTGCTTATTCGGCGGGTAACGACCGCCAGATTGGGGTCGATGGGGGATCGTATCCAGTGGCAAAAACGATACTTGTAGGCCTGAATCTGTCATTCTAAATTAGGCGCTATGCGTTCCGTTCTTCAACAGAGATGAATGCATATAGCCTAGCTTATTTTACTAAAAATCATGAAAAAAATAACCTTATTCGGTACCATTCTGTGTATGGCGGTAGCATCCTCCTGCGCCGATAAATTTCTGGATGTGCAGCCCAAAGCAGCACTGGCCGTAACGACGTTGCAAAACAAAACGGGTGTTAATGCTTTACTGATTGGTGCCTATTCTCTGCTGGACGGCTGGGCTACGGCCGAAGGAGCGTACCGCTCCTATAACGTTGGTGCTGACAACTGGGTGTATGGCAGCGTTGCCTCCGACGACGCCTACAAGGGCACTATTGCGGGTGACCAACCGCCTATCTCGCTCATTGAGCAGGGCAACATTCAGTCAGACAATATTTATTTCCGGGGTAAGTGGCGGGGCATGTATGATGGCATTGCCCGTACTAATGACGTGTTGCAGGCGATGGCCGCTGCCAAAGACATGACCGATGCTGAAAAAGCACAGGTTACGGCCGAAGCCCGTTTCCTGCGTGGCCACTACCATTTTGAACTCAAAAAGATGTTCAACATGGTGCCGTACATTGACGAGAAGATTTACAATCCCAATGACCTCGAAAGCACCAAGATGCCGAACAACGTCGACATATGGCCCAACGTTGTGGCTGACCTGAAAGCGGCATACGACGTGCTTCCCGCTAAACAAACGCAGGTGGGCCGGCCAACGAAATGGGCCGCTGCGGCCGAACTGGGTAAAGCTTACCTGTTTCAGAAAAAATACGCTGAAGCCAAACCCCTGCTCGAAGCCATTGTTGCCAGTGGTCAGTATAAGCTGATGGATCGCTACCACGACAACTTCAAGGCCGCAACCAACAACAATGCGGAGTCTATTTTTGAAGTGCAATATTCGGTCAATGATGGAGCATCGGGGGGCGAAAATGGCAACATTGGCTCTACCCTCAATTACCCCTACGGCGGTGGTGGGGTTACTACCTGCTGTGGTTTCTTCCAGCCGTCGCAGAACCTGGTAAACGCCTTTAAAACCGATGCCACTGGACTTCCCCTGATTGACACCTACAATGCCACGGACTTTACCAATGACCAGGGCATTGAATCAACGGCTCCATTTACACCCTACACTGGCACGGTTGACCCTCGCCTGGACTGGACCGTTGGTCGCCGGGGTATTCAGTTCCTGGACTGGGGCGTCCATCCAGGTAAAGCCTACGTGCGTGATCAGGCATACAGCGGCCCCTACTCGCCTAAGAAGCACGTCATGTATAAATCCGATGTGGGCACGAACACCTTCGCAGGTAACCCACGTTTGAACGCCAATAACTACCGGATGATCCGTTATGACCATGTGTTGCTGTGGCTGGCTGAAATTGAAGTCGAAATTGGCGACCTGAACAAAGCACGTACTTACGTCAACCAGATTCGCCGTCGGGCCGCTAATCCGGATGGGTTTGTCAAAACGGCCGCGGGCGCACCAGCCGCCAACTACGTAATCAACGAATATACCACTCCCTGGACCGACCAGGCTGCTGCCCGAAAAATGGTACAGTTTGAAGAGCGCCTGGAGTTTGGCATGGAAGGTCACCGCCGGTTTGACCTCGTGCGCTGGAACATTGCCGATCAGACCCTGAATAATTACTACGCAACGGAATCTAAAAAGCGCTTATACTTGGCTGGTGTTCAATTTATTAAGGGCCGCCACGAGTATTTCCCCATTCCGTTGCAGGAGATTTTCAATAGTAAAAAAGACGGAAAAGAAACGCTGACCCAGAATCCGGGGTATAATTAACTGTTTGACGTTTGACGTTGCGCAGTCAGAGTTCATTGGGCCAGCCTTGAAACTTCATCTTTCAACCTCCAAACGGAAACCAGTCAGGTTCCCGTTTGGAGGTTGAATTATTTTTAGGTAGGTTTTACGTCACATAGCTTCAGGTAGAAGTTTGAGATTGATCAATCTCGGTTACCGGTTTCCTCACAACGAAAGCTGAAAGTAGACTAATTTGTGTTCTACCTTCTCTATCCGCGAAGAATAATTGCCCCAATTTGTACGGAACGCAGTATTCAGCGAACTACCTTCGGTTAATGGGTAGGTAGTGCCTGCTTTGTCGACCAGCAGCCACCAGGCCGTTATCAAGCCATCAGTCAATGAGAAGATTTATTGTTACCGTTATTATTACGCTGGCTGTGGTCTGGCAGGCAGTAGCCCAACTGACTCATTTGCCTAATAGCAGAGGCACTTATACGAACCCCGTCATTGCGGGCGACTTCGCTGATCCTTCCGTCATTCGGGTCAACGATACGTACTTTGCCGTTGGTACATCGTCGGAGTGGGGACCAGCCTATCCCATTTATACCTCGAACGACCTGGTGAACTGGGCGTACGTTGGTCCCGTGTTCAATGAACTGCCCTCCTGGACAATGGGCAGCTACTGGGCACCGGAGCTCTTCTACCGGAATGGTACATATTACCTGTATTACACCGCCCGGCGCAAAACTGACCAGCGTTCATTTATCGGCGTGGCTACCACGCGCGACCTGACGAAAGGGTTTACCGACCATGGCTTATTACTCGAGTGGACAACCGAAGCCATTGATACCTTTGTCATTGACGACGCCGGTAAACGATTCATCACCTGGAAAGCGTACGGGTTGGATAAGGGCAGACCCATCGAAATTCTGGGGGCTGAACTGTCGGCCGACGGGCTCAGGGTGACGGGGAAATCGTTTACAATTATCAAGGCGGATGCCGCCGGTTGGGAACAGGGTGGAGCCGAGGGACAGGCGATTTTCAAACGGGGCCGCTACTACTACATGCTCTATTCGGGCAATGCCTGTTGCGGAGCGCAGTGCAACTACCAGGTGGGTATGGCGCGGGCCAAAACACTACAGGGTCCCTGGGAGAAGTACGCCAATAATCCCGTAATGGTCGGCGACGAAGCCTGGAAATGTCCTGGTCACGGAACCGTGGTGGTAACGCCCGATCAGCGTTACTTCTATTTACACCACGCCTACAACGGTGTCGATTTTACCTTCACCGGTCGGCAGGGTGTGCTGAGTGAACTGATCTAGGATGAAAAAACGCAGTGGCCCGCTTTCCGGTATGGCCGCTCAACGCCTACTCAGGCAGAGTCACCGCTTCCGGCTACGCAAACGCGACAATTAGATTTAGCCGTTGATTTTAGTCGGTTTTAGGACCAGATTCCCTGGGTCTGGGACGTAAGCCTTCCGAAGCCAGCGTACCGGATTGATCAGGGTCAACTGCAAGTGGTCAATAATGACACCAGTCAGGTGGGTACTTTCCTGGGCCTGGTCGTTAAAAAAGGGTCGTATACCCTGTCGGCCGACATCGTTCCCCAGGCCAGTCTGCTACAAAGTTTGTGTGTATACGGTGACGCCCAAAACCAGGTAGGTATTGGAATTCGGCCGGGAGAAATCGAACTCTGGCAGATCAAAGCGGGAACGCGTCAGGTGCTGAAGACACAACTCCTCCCGGTAGGTACCCCTTCCGTTACACTACAGGTACGGAGTCAGAAAGGTCAGTTTTACGAGTTTGGCTGGCGCACCGAAACAGGTGATTACCAACCGATAGCCGATGAACCACTGAATGGTTCTTTTCTGCCACGCTGGGACCGGGCACCCCGTTTTGGAATTGGCCTCAATGGTAAGGGGCAGGGGCGTAGTCGGGTTCGTGCGCTGACGATTCACTACGACGAGTCCTGACTTGTTTGCCAGTCCCTATTAGAATCAACGTGTGTTGACGGGTTTGCCTGGATTTGCAGAGTATTTTCTGTCCAAATGCCAAACGGGAACCAGTAAGGTTCCCGTTTGGCATTTGGACTATTTTCTGCTACGTTTTGTGACTAAACCTAGATTGTGAAATTATTCTCAAACACGTGCCGATTGGTCAACGCAAACCAATATGAACTTTGTACAATACCAACTGATTTCAGCTTAATGATTTGAGAGTAAATTCCTGATTAGTTGCGTTGTTTGAGAATGGGTTAAAATGGTTTCGTGGGTTGACCCTGGCAGCGCTACAAACTGGTCTTTAGAGCCTAAATATGATTTAAGCGTATAAGCCGTACTATTCGGGTTATCTGTACTGACAACGATAACAGGGCTTGGCGCTTCTTGTACATCCTCTTCGGTAGGAAAAACAAATCCGTTTACAGAGGGGAACGGATAATAGAGTATATCTGTAAGTCGGTCGCTAAAGTCTCCACCGGCTGAGGCTGGATCAATAAGCAGAGTAAATTTAGGGCGGTTAGTAGACGCTAAATGAGCCGCTACCCGGCCCCCTAATGAGTAGCCACAAAGGACAATTTCGGCTTCTGGATACCGATGCTTTAATGAATCGTAAACTGTTTGGGCATCACTATAGAAGTTGGCTAAACTGATGGGTCCTTTACTTTTTCCATGTTGCCGATAATCGGTCATTAACACGTCATAACCGAATTGAAGAAAAGTAGGGGCCATCGTCCCCCAATTGGCTAACGTGCCTCCATTGCCCTTCCAAAAACAAACTACCCCTTTAGCTTTTGGTACCTTGAAAAGTAAGGCGTTCAATAGGCCCGTTTGTGGTGTTTTAAAATGTAATTCTTCTGATTTCTGAGCAAAACTGTACTTGAAATTATTCGGCAGGATAGCGGACCGGTACCGATTGGTTTGCTGGTCTTTCACCGCATACAGAAACAGGTAGGCACCTACGTAGCACGATAAAGTTATGGACAGTCCAATCCTGAGTCGCTCAGTCCATTTTCTTTTGGCCGACATTCGATAACGAGTTGAATCAGACCAAAACTAATGGGTTGATGCACAGGTAGTCAATTAATAAAAGTTAAATTTTCTAGTGTAGAAGTGGCTTTATGATAACTATCCTCGTTTACGCTTCCTCAGAAACCACCAAAGGGTTATGGCAAGAATGATTATCACCAGGATTGGCATAATAAGACTGCCTTTATACAGCGTTCCATAATAGTCACCTGGAGCCGGTTCAGTTTGTCTGGTCAGGCTGTTTGAAATCGCGGGGTGTTGCATAAAGTTAGCGTTACGGAAGCATCCCCATAAAATTACGACAAAAACTTACTGGATAACGCCGTAGTTATCTCCTGTCAGTTCCCACCAGAAAAGTCAGCTAACGGCGTGATGCACAGCCCGGAGTAAGTAAACCCGGCCGGTTACCCACTTTTTCTCTTTTACCAACGACTACAACTATGCAAGACGCATCTGCTTCTGCCAATCGCCGAACGTTTCTGAAACAGGCTGCCGGACTGTCGGCGTTTTATATCGTGCCCCGTCACGTGCTGGGGCGCGGTTTCACGGCCCCCTCCGATCAGGTTGCCGTTGGTTTTATTGGGTTGGGGAAGCAGGCCACGGGTTTGCGCGGGCGGTTTCTACAAAATGAAGCCCGCGTTGTGGCCGCTTGCGATGTGTACCAGCCCAAAGTAGCCGCCTTTGCCGAAGCGGTCAATAAACACTACGCCGATAAAGGGAGTGTGGGCACGTACGCCGGTTGTGAACGCTACGACGACTACCGAACCTTACTCAACAACAAAGGCATCGATGCCGTAGTCATTGCCACCCCCGACCATTGGCATAGCCCGATTGCTATTGCGGCCGCCAAAGCCGGGAAGGATATTTACTGCGAAAAACCCTTATCGCTTACCGTGCAGGAAGGCCGGGATATGGTTAATGCTACCCGGCAGTACAAACGAGTTTTCCAGACGGGCAATATGCAACGTTCATCGAAGGAATTCCGGCAGGCTGTGGAACTGGTTCGTAATGGGTACATTGGTCAGATAAAAACCATTAACGTCAACGTGGGCGGGCCACCCCGGGCATTCGATTTAGTGGCCGAACCGGTTCCGGCAGGACTGAACTGGGATGCCTGGCTTGGACCCAACACCATCGAACGCCCGTACAATAACGTACTCGACCCGGATTTGACAGCCAAGTTCTGGGGCCAGTGGCGCGACATCCGCGACTTTGGCGGGGGCGGCATGACCGACTGGGGCGCCCATATGTTCGATATTGCCCAATGGGGACTGGACATGGATAACTCCGGCCCAACGTCCCTGACGCCGGGGGCCGACGGAAAAGGCCTGGTGTACCGCTACGCTAACGGGGTTGAAATGCATCACACACCCGTAGAGGGCAAGCAGTTCTGTCAGTTTATTGGTACCGAAGGCGAAGTGAAAGTGGCGCGGGGCGAATTGATCACCACACCGGCTACGCTGAAAGACAAAGTGATTGGTGCCAATGAAAAACATGTTTATTTCAGCGAAAATCACTACAAGGATTTCCTGGATGCTATAAAGAGCCGCAAGCCGCCCATCTGCGATGTAGAGGTAGGTCACCGCACGGCTTCGGTCTGTACTATTGGCAACATCGCCTATCTGCTGGGTCGCCCGCTCCGCTGGAATCCGAAAACCGAACTATTTGAGGGCGATGCCGAAGCCAATAAGTTACTGAGTCGCCCGATGCGAACGAAGTGGACAGCCTAGAAAATTCGTATCTTTGCGGGCTTTTACTCCGCATAGGCGGGTGATCGCTGACGCTGTATCGTATGACGCTCTATATCGACCATATCGACGAAATCGACACCGCAGCCCGCCAGCTACTGGCCGAAGGCCGGGAACGGTCGGTCTGGCTGTTCGACGGCGATATGGGAGCGGGGAAAACGACCCTTATCAAAGCTATCTGCCGGGTTTTGGGGGTGGTGAGTACCGTGCAAAGCCCAACCTTTTCCATCGTGAATGAGTACACAACCCACGAGGGGCACTCTGTTTATCATTTCGACTGTTACCGGCTCCGGAATGAAGCCGAAGCACTGGATATTGGTATCGAAGAATATCTTGATTCGGGAAATTACTGCTTTATCGAATGGCCCGAGAAAGTCATGAGTCTTTGGCCGGCAACGTATTATCAGGTTCATCTTGCCGTTGCCGACGACGGCAGCCGAACCCTGGAAGCGAACATAGTTTACTAGTTTGGGGATGGCGATTTGCCGGTTTTCAACGGTAAACAGACATCCCCAATCAACCTACAAACGTACTCTAAGTGACTGGATTTGAGGAACTGGCCAAAACGGCCGTGTACACGAAAGAAGCCCCGCTGGCCGTAAAAACCAACCGGCACAGCCTGCTCATCGGCCTACCCAAAGAAGTATCGCTTCAGGAAAATAGAATTGCCCTTACGCCCGAAGCCGTGGCTATTCTGGTCCGAAATGGCCACAACGTAATCGTGGAAAATGGTGCGGGTGAGAAAGCGAAGTTTACCGATACGGAGTACAGCGAAGCCGGTGCCCGGATTGCCTACTCGCCCAAAGAGGTGTATGAAGCCAACCTGATTCTGAAAGTGGAACCGCTGGTGGATGAGGAGTTCGAGTACGTTCAGTCGGGCAGCACCGTCATCTCTACGGTTAACCTTCCCACCCATGATCGGGCCTATTTCGAACGCATCAACGATAAAAATCTGACTTCGTTTGGCTATGAATACATCGAAGACCAGGCCGGAGGAATGCCCGTTATTCGGTCTATGAGCGAAATTGCGGGTAGCACAGTCATGCTCATTGCGGGCGAATACCTAAGCAATGCCGACAATGGGCGGGGTATTATTCTGGGCGGTATTACCGGCGTTCCACCCACCAAAGTAGTAATGCTCGGTGCCGGAACCGTGACGGAGTACGCCGTTCGGGTTGCCCTCGGCATGGGTGCCGACGTGAAAATTTTTGACCGACACCTGTACAAGTTACAGCGACTCAAATACGCAGTTGGGCATCACATTTACACCTCCATCATCGACTCCGACACCATGACCGAAGCCATTCAGCGGGCCGACGTAGTGATTGGGGCCATTCGGGCCGAAGATGGGATCAGTCCGGTAGTGGTAACGGAGGAAACGATCAGTCGCATGAAACCCGACTCGGTCATCATCGACGTATCCATCGACCAGGGGGGGAACTTTGAAACCTCCCGCATGACGACGCATAAAAATCCTACCTTCAAACACATGGGGGTCATCCACTACTGCGTACCCAACATTGCCGCCCGCGTGGCTCACACCGCCAGCATGGCCCTGAGCAACATATTCCTCCCGTTCCTGCTCGAGACCGGCACTACGGGCGGCATCGAGCAGATGATGTATGCGAACCGATGGTTTATGAAAGGTGTTTATACCCATAAAGGAACGCTGACCAACGCGCACATTGCCAGAAAGTTTAACATGCGGTTCAAGGATCTGGACCTCCTGCTGGCAGCTAGATTTTAAGTTACAACGTTTGATGTTTGTAGTTAGCCGACGTACTAACAATACGTGCATCAACTAACTACAAACATCAAACGTCAAACGTTTTCTCCATGATTAACCACAGCAACGAAAATACCCTGCTTGATGACGCCAACTCGTACGATGTCAACAAAGAGTTGATGGGCCTCATCTCGTCGGACTTCATTAAGGTAGCCGATCAGCTTAAGGAGGCTTCGTATCAGATTCGCAAACGCGGCTTCTCAGACAACCCTGTTTTTGTGGCCTCCCGTCGGGATATTCCCGTGGGGCAACTGCTGATTGGCGTAACAGAACTGGAGAACCAGTGGAATTACAAGGCCTCTTTTCTGGATGAGTTTATCCAGCGCGAACTGATTGGCGAAGATTCAATTGAGTTGTGGAAGGAGAACTACAAGAACCCGGATGAGTACTGCTGCCTGTTTGTTGTTCACGGCGACTTTGCCGGCTTTGTCTACATTCCGTACCCCGAAGATTAACCGGCTCCGGACAGCGCGTTTTTCAGGCCGAATCTACCCGATTCGGCTTTTACTTTTTTTGTTCGTCAATAATACTTTTCGGGGAAACGTACTAGCGAAAATTAGCGGCTTCAGCAACTTACTTTTGCCGCTTTCTGCTGATTTGTTCCCTCCGGTTACTACGCCCGCAAACAGGCTGATTATTGCCCTGTGTGGACGCTTTACCGCCTAAATACGCCGACAAACTATTTTTTTGTATATTAATGTAATCTTACCGATATCGTAGGAAAAAAGCGATTTTTTTTGTATTTTTACAATCTATACTACCACCCTTATACGGGTGAAAACCTGAACCCTGAACAACAATAAATCACTGACATTTTTTCGATTTTTATGACCAACGATTTGATTGAAGAAGAAGCTCCTGTTGAAACAGCCCTGGGCGATTATGGTGCCGATAATATTCAGGTATTAGAAGGCCTGGAAGCCGTTCGTAAACGTCCGTCCATGTACATTGGCGACGTGGGTACGCGTGGGTTACACCACCTGATATGGGAGGTTGTCGACAATTCCATCGACGAAGCAATGGCAGGCTACTGCACGGAGATTTCCGTTGCCATCAATCCCGATAACTCTATTACGGTACAGGATAATGGACGGGGCATTCCAACGGGTATCAGCACCAAAATGGGTGTTTCGGCCCTTCAGGTTGCCATGACCATCCTGCACGCCGGTGGTAAATTTGATAAAGACACGTATAAAGTTTCCGGTGGCTTGCACGGTGTGGGCGTTTCCTGCGTCAATGCGCTCTCGACCGATATGCGGGTGGAAGTGCACCGTGAAGGCAAAATATTCGAGCAGGCGTACAAAATCGGTGTTCCTCAGTACGATGTTCGTATCATTGGTGAATCGACCGATACCGGTACGATTTCACACTTTAAGCCCGATGCCGGCATCTTTACCGATACCGTTTACAAATATGATACCGTAGCGGGGCGTTTGCGCGAACTGGCTTACCTCAACAAAGGCATTCACATTTTCCTGAAAGACCTGCGCGAACTGGACGAAAACGGCGAACCCATGCGGCAGGATGACTTCTTCTCGGAAGGTGGCCTGGCCGAGTTTGTCGAATATCTGGACGAAACCCGCCCGGCGCTCGATGGCATGAAACCTATTTACATGGAAAGTGTAAAAGGCTCTACGCCCGTTCAGGTGGCTTTAGTGTACAATTACGAAGCGGGCGAAAATGTCCTGTCGTACGTGAACAATATCAACACGCACGAAGGTGGTACGCACGTGCAGGGATTCCGGTCGGCCCTGACGCGGGTGCTGAAAAACTATGCCGATAAAAACCCCGGTGTACTACCCAAAAACTCCGGTAAGATCACCTTTAGCGGGGAGGATTTCCGTAAGGGGCTGACCGCCGTTATTTCGGTAAAGGTAGCCGAACCCCAATTTGAAGGGCAAACCAAAACCAAGCTGGGTAATCAGGACGTAGTGAGCGCCGTAAGTCAGGCAATGGCGGACTTGCTCGAAACCTGGCTGGAAGAAAATCCTAAAACGGCCCAGGGTATCGTCAAGAAAGTACTGGTATCGGCTCAGGCGCGTATTGCCGCCGACCTGGCCTACAAGCGTATCATGACCGAGCGCAAGGACTTTATGGGCGGCATGGGATTACCCGGCAAACTGGCCGACTGCTCCGATACCGACCCTGAAAAGTGTGAACTCTATCTGGTAGAGGGTGACTCCGCCGGTGGAACGGCCAAACAGGGTCGTAACCGGTCGTTTCAGGCCATTTTACCCCTGCGGGGAAAAATCTTGAACGTCGAGAAGGCGATGGAGCACAAGATTTACGAAAACGAAGAGATCAAAAATATCTGGACGGCTCTGGGCGTTCGGCTGGAAAAGAAGGACGACGAGACCGTAATGAACCTGGATAAACTTCGGTATCACAAGATCATCATCATGACCGATGCCGACGTTGACGGTAGCCACATACGAACGCTGATTCTGACGTTGTTTTATCGGAACATGAAGGCGCTGATTGACCATGGCTACATCTATATTGCCCAGCCACCTTTTTACCTCGTGAAAAAAGGGAAAGAGGAACGCTACTGCTGGACCGAAGCCCAGCGTGAAGCCGCCGTAAAGGAACTGGCGGGCGGTGGCCGGGAAGAGAGCGTGAACGTGCAGCGCTACAAAGGGCTTGGCGAAATGAACGCCGAGCAGCTCTGGAGCACTACGATGGACCCGGATCGGCGGAGCCTGAAATTAGTAACGGTCGAATCGGCAGCGGATGCGGATCACGTTTTCTCGACCCTGATGGGCGACGAGGTAGCGCCCCGACGAGAATTCATCGAACGAAATGCCAAGTACGCCCGGGTAGATGTTTAACCGAATGATAACATAAAGCGGGCCTTTTGACCCGCTTTTTTGTTGTACTTTAAACTTCGAATTGTGTATGCGCTATTCCATAAACCCAAACAGAACGATACTGGGAAATTTGGTTTCCCGATTTACGCAACGGCAAACGAATTCTCCAGTCCCTGTAACCGAAAAAATGGCAAAGGCGAACGAAAAAGTGAGCAGCGTTATTGACCAGAGTAATTACCTAAGTCGGGATTTGAGCTGGCTTAAATTTAATGAGCGGGTGCTGGATCAGGCACGTAGTACGGACCGGACCCTGATGGAACGGCTGAAGTTTCTAGCCATTTCAGCTTCCAACCTCGACGAGTTTTTCATGATTCGGGTGGGTAGTCTCTACAACTATCTTGACTATCACAAGCAACGGATCGACTATTCAGGCTTGCGTGAAATTCCCTTTCGGAAGACTTTACTGACAATGGCCCACCAGTTTTGTCGGGACCAGCAAACCGTCTTTTTAGACCAGTTACTACCCCTGTTCACCGAAAACGGGCTTCAGTTAGCCAGGCACAGCGATCTGACGGAGGAGGAGGCATCCGAGGCTGCCGAATTTTTTGACCGGGCTATCTATCCGACGCTGACGCCCATGCTGTACGATTACACGCACACGTTTCCGGTACTGCTGGCCAAAGTGCTCATTTTTGGGGTAGTCACCCACAGTACGGATAAAACGGATGTACAGAGTCTTCGTGCGGAAGATGAAGATGATAATCACCGGTTGTCGTTTGTGCAGATTCCAGCCAACCTACCCCGGTTCCTGTCGTTTGAACGGGAAAACATTATTTTGTTTCTGCCCATTGAAGAAATCGTTCGGCAAAACATAAAGAAGCTGTATCGGAACGTCGAAATACTATCGGTGAATCTGTTCCGGATTACCCGTAACGGCGATTTTACGCTCGATGAGAATGACGACGACGAAATTGATTTTATTGACGAGGTCCGGCAAAAAATAAAGAACCGTCGGTTAGGACGCGTTACCCGCGTTGAAGTGGAAACGGACGCTAATAATCCGTTGAGTACCAGTTCGCCCTGGATGCTGAACCTGCTGAAGAAACGCTGGGAAATGGACGATCTGAACATTTTTGAATCCAACAGCCTGCTCGATTTCTCGGCTTTCTGGCAACTTATCGGGCATCCGGAGTTTAAAGATACCATGCCGCGCCAACAGGCTCCGGTACCGCCGATAGGACTGGGGCGTGATAAGACCGACGATATTTTTGAGTTGATCAAGCAGCGCGATATTCTGCTCCATCACCCCTATAACAACTTCGAGCCCGTACTTCAGCTACTCGAACAGGCTGCCGAAGACCCGCACGTACTGGCCATCAAAATAACCGTGTACCGGTTGGCCAAACGGTCGCGCATCACCGAAGCGTTGCTGAAAGCAGCCGAAAATGGCAAACACGTATCAGTGCTGTTTGAGGTTAAAGCCCGATTTGATGAAGAAAACAACATTCGGGAAGCCCAGCGGTTGCAGAAAGCCGGATGCTTTGTCATTTATGGGATAAGTAAATTCAAAACGCATACCAAGCTGCTGCTGGTGGTTCGGAACGAGGGAAGCCGCGTCGTGCGTTATGCCCACATGGCTACCGGGAATTACAACGAAGATACCTCGAAGTTGTACACGGATATTGGCTTACTGACCACCAATGAGACGTATACTCATGACATTTCGGAGTTTTTCAATGTCATAACCGGGCACTCGCTGCCCAACGAATATAAATACCTGATTACGGCCCCGCGCGATATGCGCGACCAGTTGGTTAAGCTCATTCGGCTGGAGACCGAAAATGCAAAACACGGCTTACCCAGTGGCATTTGTATCAAGGCTAATTCGCTGGAGGACAAGCTGGTGATTGATGAACTATACAAAGCCTCAGACGCCGGGGTGCCCATCGAGCTTATTGTACGGAGCATTTGCTGCCTGCGCCCGCGACGGACTGGCCTGAGCGAAAACATCACCGTGCGCTCCATTGTGGGCGATTTTCTGGAGCATACCCGGATCTATTACTTCCATAACAACGGCGACCCCAAAGTGTACGGTGGCAGTGCCGACGTGATGGTACGGAGTTTCGACCGGCGTATTGAGTCGCTGTTTTACCTGGCAGACCCCCGCGTGAAACAGCAGGCCATTCTGATTCTGAAATACAACCTGCTCGACAACGTCAACGCGTATGAGTTGAAAGAAGACGGCGACTTCAGAAAATATGACGTACCTGCTGGTGGTGAGCCATTCAATATGCACAAGCGATTCTTCGAGGCAACCGAAAAGGAAGCCACGGCCGCCCGACTCTTCGATCCCGAAATTAAACCCGCCGAAGTAGCCCAGATAGAAGAAGAATATCAGGAAGGGGCAGAACGGGCCATCGCCAATATCTGATGGCGAAGAAAGTAACAAAAAAGGCCAGCTCACACCTGTAAGCTGGCCTTTTTTAGTTGTCAGTCACGCTAACGATTACTCAGAAACAGCCCCTAATTATACTACGCCTAAATCGGCGATGGCCCGCTGGGCTTTTGCTTTTAGCTGGGCATAGGTGTCGTCAAACGCTTCTTTGCTGGCCAATGGCTCCTTCACCGAAACATAGAACTTGATTTTTGGCTCCGTGCCGCTGGGACGGGCAGAAACCTTCGTACCGTCTTCCGTGAAAAACTGGAGCACATTGGACGACTCGATGCCCATGCTGCCCGACTTTATGGTCGTTTTCTCTCCCTTCGTGGCGTCGGTACGTTCGAGGGCTTTGTAATCGTCAATTCGCACCACTGGCGAACCGGCAATGGACTTGGGCGGGTTGGCCCGGAAGTCGGCCATCATCTGCTGAATTTCTTCGGCACCCGCCTTTCCTTTCTTCGTCAGCGATACCAGTGATTCGTAGTAGAAACCGTTCTCGATGTACATCTCCATCAGCGTATCGAACAGGCTCTTGCCCTGATCTTTGGCGTAGGCGGTCAGTTCGGCAATCATGGCGCAACTGGCAATGGCGTCTTTATCCCGCACAAAATCGCCGATGAGGTAGCCGTAGCTTTCTTCGCCACCGGCAATGAATTGCTCCTTGCCTTCCAGTTCCCGAATCACCTCGGCAATGTATTTGAAACCCGTCAGTGTGTTGTAGCAGGTGACGCCGTACCGCTTGCACATGGCATCGATGAGGTCGGTTGTAACGATGGTTTTGGCCACAAACTCCTTGCCCGTCAGGCGGCCGGTATCTCTCCAGGCGTTGAGCAGGTAATAAATAATCAGGCTGGCCATCTGGTTGCCATTCAGCAACTCAAATTCGCCGTGGTGATTGCGGGCACCCGCACCCACGCGGTCAGCATCGGGGTCGGTGGCCATGATGAGGTCGGCATTGATTGCGTTAGCCAGATCAAGGGCTAACTGCATAGCGGCCTTTTCTTCGGGATTGGGCGATTTCACCGTCGGGAAATCACCGTCGGGTGTCGCCTGCTCCTCCACGATGTGTACGTTGGTGAAACCCAGGGCCTCCAGCGTACGCGGCACCAGCGTAATGCCCGTACCGTGAATAGGGGTGTACACAATGTTCAGGTCGGCCTGCCGCTTAATGACATCGGGATTCACTGCGTTCGACTTGAGCCGCTCCACATAAGGCGCGTCAATCTCCTCGTCAATCAGATGAATCCGTTCGGGAACGCCCTCAAACTTGATGTCATCAACGGAGGTAATCTTGTTTACCTCCTCGATAATGGCTTTGTCGTGCGGGGATACCACCTGGCCACCGTCGTTCCAGTACACTTTATAGCCATTGTACTCCGGCGGGTTGTGCGAAGCCGTCACCACAATACCACTCTGGCAACCCAGTTGCCGGATGGCAAACGATAACTCCGGCGTGGGGCGCAGGCTGCTGAACAGGTACACTTTGATGTTGTTCGCCGAAAAAATATCGGCTACCAGCCGGGCAAATTCGGGACTCATCCGGCGGCTGTCGTGGGCAATGGCCACGCTGATATCCACGCCCGGAAAAGCCGCATTGATATAATTGGAAAGCCCCTGGGTAGCGGCACCCACGGTATAGCGATTCATGCGGTTGGAGCCAACGCCCAAAACACCACGCAGACCACCCGTGCCGAATTCAAGGTCGCGGTAGAATGAGTCGGTTAGTTCGGTGGTGTTGCCCGAGTCGATCAGGTGCTGAATGGATTCTTTGGTGGCGGCATCGTAGGGGCCGCTCAGCCATTTGTCAACGCGCTGTTGCGTAGTAGAGTCTAGGGTTTGTGTTGTCATAATCTATATAAATGAAAAAAAGCAGGTATTTACTTGGTCCACACTGATTATGTAGTCAGTAGGGATATGACTTTTTTTCCGTCCTTCCACTTTATCGAACGGACAACAAGCCAGGTTTTATAACATACCATAGTAAGCTACAAACATTCTTAGTTCAGCCTGATTACCACGCACGAAATAGTCCGTTTTTTGACTGAATTCATTCGAGAACGGTTTACCCGCTCAAAATTACACGTATCCCTGTTTGACGCAAATCAATTAGATAGGTCAGTTGTAAGAAAGTGTGTAAATGTTCCTTCACAGCAATATTTACATCATGCTCAAGGGTACGCGCTATGAAAAAGGGTATGGTAAAGTTTAAGTATTCTGGCTGCTGTTACCAATGACGGCCAGATTTTCGTTCTCATACTGCCCGTGTCGCGCTCGTTTTTAGTTATTTCGAGCCGTAAAGTACGATCCAGCTTAATATGAGAATTCCGGTTCCGCCGAAGGACAACGTCTCGTTTTAGAAGAACAGTTAGGTGGCCGCTGACTGAAATCGCCGACCGGGTGTGTATTACGCGGACCAAGCTGTCGATTCGTAAACCTGTTTCATTGACAGTTCCGTCTATTCCTAACGGGGATGGCTTAATACGGGTGAATTTTAGTATTTTTGGCTACTGTTATGTTCGACTGATGTTAGTGATTGTATCAAACCAGTCGTCCTGCTCACTTTAACAACCAGCGTACAAACCGATGAAAAAGTTTCTGTTATCAACCCTACTTGTTGCCGCTTCATTGGGTGCTTTTGCCCAAAGTGAGGTTAGCTATCACGGTAAAAAAATTACCGAAAAAGGTGCTATCCCAGCCGCCCAATTGCCCGATAAAATGGCCAACAAAACCCAGATGCCTGCCAAAATAGAAGGCACGGTGGAGTCAGTTTGCAAAGTAAAAGGCTGCTGGATGAACGTTAAAACAGCTGACAATCAGGTGATGCGCGTTTCGTTCCGGGATTACGGATTCTTTGTTCCGAAAGACATTGTGGGCAAAACGGTTGTGATGGAAGGGACTGCCGAAACCACCACAACACCCGTAGACGAATTACGTCATTATGCTAAGGATGCCGGAAAATCGAAAGCCGAAATAGAAAAGATTACCGAACCCGAAAAAGCCCTTTCCTTTGTGGCGGATGGGGTGATCGTGAAAAAGTAAGCGGGGGATTCCAACCTTTTTTCTGTTTCTGGCATCCTTATTAGAAACAAGAAATAAAGAATATGGTACAGTTAACAAAACAGCTTTCTGGTTTACTCATCCTTGGAACACTCTGCTTTGCCGCCTGTAAATCATCTGATTTAGCACCGACAAACCGGATATCGGTCGGCCTGAATCAATCGGCGCGGCTGAGTTCGGGCGTTGCCGTCCGGGTTGATTCCATTCAGGATAGCCGCTGCCCCACCGGTGGTATATGCATATGGGCCGGGCAAGCTAGGGTCAAACTGTCGCTATCAAAAGGCAGCGACTCCACTACGGTAGGTTTGATTCTGGAGCCTGGCGTAATGGCCGGTTCGCCGAAGCGGCAGGATTCAACGAATGTGACGCTATCCAGCGAAACGTATAAGGTGATTTTAAAGGATGTTATTCCTTATTCAACTACCACAAATCAGAACCTGCCGAAGTCGGCGGTAGTGGAGGTGACAAAATTATAAGGCTTCTTCTGCTGTCTTTTCGTATTTTCAGGGCCGTAACGATTCGTTACGGCCTTTTTTGTACCTAACTAACTTGTATTGATGAAAAAACTATACCTGCTGGCTGGCCTGTCGCTGCTGGCTTCTCCGCTGCTTGCCCAACGTACCCTTATTCACTGCGGGAACCTGTTCGATGGTACTGGAAACACGCTCCAGCCTCAAATGACGGTGGTGGTGGAAGGCAACAAGATTACGGCGGTTCAGAAAGGCTACACAGCCGCATCGGGTCAGGATAAGGTGTTGGATATGAAAGCCAAAACCGTGCTGCCCGGTCTGATTGACATGCACGTTCACCTGGAAAGTCAGACACGCCGGGGTGGTGCCATCGACGGATTCACCAAAAACCCGGCCGACGTTGCCTATCAGGCGGCTCAATATGCCAAAACAACACTGATGGCTGGTTTTACGACCGTTCGTGACCTGGGCGGCTCCGGCGTTAACGTATCGTTACGGAATGCGGTCAATGCCGGAGTCGTGGATGGCCCCCGCATCCTGACCGTGGGTAAATCCATTGCCACAACCGGGGGGCATGCCGACCCAACCAACGGCTATCGGAAAGATTTGATGGGCGATCCCGGTCCGGCAGAAGGGGTCATCAACGGCCCCGAAGATGCCCGGAAAGCCGTCCGGCAACGGTACAAAGATGGCGCCGACCTTATCAAAATTACAGCTACCGGGGGCGTTCTGAGTAACGCCAAAGATGGATCGGGGGCGCAGTTTACGGAGGAGGAAGTTAAGGCCGTAGTGGATGCCGCCAAAGACTACGGCTTTGCGGTGGCTGCCCACGCGCACGGGGCCGAAGGCATGAAGCGGGCCATCCGGGCGGGGGTTCAAACCATTGAGCACGGCACCCTGATGGATGATGAAGCCATTGAGTTGTTCAAGAAATACGGCACCTACTACGTCCCAACTATCATTGCGGGCAAAACTGCCGCCGATTCCGCCCGGCATTTTGGCTATTACCCTCCGCTGGTAACGCCCAAAGCGCTGGCCATTGGCCCTAAAGTTCAGGCCACGTTTGCCAAAGCCTACAAAGCCGGGGTGAAAATTGCCTTCGGTACGGATGCAGGCGTGTACATTCACGGCAACAACGCCAAAGAGTTTGAGTACATGGTGGAAGCGGGTATGCCCCCGGTAGAAGCCATCCGGGCCGCACTGATGACTAACGCCAAACTGCTGGGAATGGATACGCAAATCGGCTCTGTTGAAGCGGGTAAATTTGCCGACCTCATTGCCGTCGACGACAATCCCATTCAGAACATCAAAACCTTACAGGCTGTAAAATTTGTAATGAAAGACGGGAAGGTATATAAGCAGTAAACACAGGCCATAGCAACAGCTTCAGACGTATCTGGTGCTGCCCGGGCGAACAACAGGTTGCAAGGTCTGGTGTTCGCCCTTTTTTTCGTAAACTCAACTACACCCCGAAAATCGCTTTTCGGGCTACCATACCCCGAACATCTGCCAAAAACAGTTGGCCGGTACATAACGAACGGAGGGACCATTGGTACAGAGGCCCCTTCCCGGCTGGTTTACGCACTACCTGGCTACGCTGCCATATACCTGGGCAACAAATTTGGCGGGAGCTGGTTAGTCAACACAAGCAAACAACCGTATGGATTATATTCGATTTGGGAACACCGGCATGGTTGTATCCCGCCTTTGCCTGGGCACCATGACCTATGGCACCCCAACTGAGCGCTGGCCCTGGGCGCTGGATGAAGCACGAAGCCGCCCGTTTATTCAGAAAGCGCTGGACCTTGGCTTCAACTTTTTCGATACGGCCGATGTGTACTCGAATGGCATGAGTGAAGAAGTGGTCGGCCGTGCCCTGCGTGACTTTGCCCGGCGCGATGAAATCGTGCTGGCTACTAAAGTTTTTAACCCGATGGGCCCCGGACCCAATGACCGGGGGCTGTCGCGCAAGCACATCCTGAGTGCCATTGATGCCAGCCTTAAACGCTTGGGTACCGATTACGTTGACCTCTACCAGATTCACCGCTGGGATAGTAACACGCCCATTGAGGAAACGATGGAAGCCCTGCACGACGTGGTCAAAGCCGGGAAAGCCCGCTACATCGGTGCTTCGTCCATGTATAGCTGGCAGTTTGCCAAAGCCCAATACACGGCCGACCGCCACGGCTGGACCCGTTTTGTATCCATGCAGCCGCACTACAACCTGGTGTACCGGGAGGAAGAACGGGAAATGCTACCCTTCTGTGCCGACCAGAACATGGCGGTTATTCCCTGGTCGCCCCTGGCGCGGGGGCTGCTGACCGGTGGGCGCAGCAAGGAGCGGAATGAAACCGAACGGGCCCGCACGGACGCCTTTGGCAAATCACTGTATAGCGAAGCGGACTTTACTATTGCCGACCGCGTTACCGATATTGCTGAGCAGCGGGGCATTCCGGCCGCTCAGGTAGCGCTGGCCTGGATGCTGACCAAACCCGTTATTACCGCCCCTATCATTGGGGCCAGTAAACCAGGACATATTGAGGATGCCGTGGGAGCCTTGTCGGTAAAGTTGACCGAGGACGAAGTTGCCCATCTGGAAGAGCTGTACCATCCGCATCCGGTATTGGGCATGTGAGGTACGTCAGACGAAAAACCCGTCAGTCGAATTGTGCGGTTGCCGGTTTAATAGCGGGCCGGTCGCGCTACGATTCGACGGAGGGGTGTCCTGACGAGTTGATCTCCTGAAGGATCAATTCATTTACGCGCCGAGCCTCTTCATGGTGCACCCAGTGGGTGGCGTTTTCGATAAACACAACCCGCCCATTATTGCAGTAATCCACACTGAGTTGTGCTATTTCCCGCTTCAAAAACTGGTCCCGTACACCCCAGATCAGCAACGTTGGTACGAAAATCCGCTCTGTAGATTGAGGTGCGGGTGGTTTCCGGAGGGAAGCCCGGTACCAATTGAGCATGGAGTGGATGGCACCCGGCTGCGACCAGGCCGTTTTGTACTGCTGTATATCCGCTTCCGTAAATGTCCCCGGCCGACTGCTCCGGCGCAGGGTACGGGCCAGGGTAGCGTAGTTTGCCCATGAAATAATGGTTTCCGGTAACCAGGGTAGTTGAAAGAAGCCAATGTACCAGCTACGCAACAGTTGCCCCGAATGGCGGAGAGCAAATCGCATCATGACTGATGGGTGCGGCCCATTCAGCACGATCAGGCGCTCCACTCGCTCCGGAAACGAAACCGCTGTCCACCAGGCCACAACGGCTCCCCAGTCGTGACCCACGATGATCGCTTTTTGCCGACCAGCGGCTTTTATCAACCCAAGTACGTCTCCCACCAGTGCGTCGAGAGTATAGGCCTCCACGCCCATGGGTTTGTCACTTAGGTTGTACCCCCGCTGGTCGGGTACCCACACCCGGAAGCCAGCTTCGGCCAGGGCGGCAATCTGATGCGTCCAGCCGTACCAGAACTCCGGAAAACCGTGCAACAGTATAACGAGTGGCCCCGCGTCCGGTCCAGCCTGAACGACGTGGAGTCGAACGGGCGTTGCACCAGCCACGGGGCCATTGATATCAACAAACGTGTGCGTCACGGAGTGAGCCTAAAATCCGAAGTACCGGTCGGCATTGTTGTAGCAGATATCCTGTACAATCTGCCCAACCCATTTTACATCGTTGGGTAGTTCGCCCTGTTCAATTTCGTTGCCGAAGATGTTGCACAGAATCCGCCGGAAGTATTCGTGCCGGGGGAACGAAACAAAGCTGCGCGAATCGGTCAGCATTCCTACAAACGCGCTGAGTAACCCCATGTTGGAAAGGGCGTTGATTTGTTTCTCCATCCCATCCTTCTGATCCAGAAACCACCAGCCCGAGCCAAACTGAACTTTTCCCCGAACGGAGCCATCATTGAAGTTGCCAATCATAGTAGCCATCACTTCATTGTCGGCGGGGTTCAGGTTGTACAGGATCGTTTGGGCCAGTTGGTCACGATCATCCAGACCACCCAGAAAACGGGATAAGGAAGCGGCCTGTGGGAAATCGCCGATGCTGTCCCAGCCCGTGTCGGGGCCAAGTTCCCGCAGTCGGCGGCTGTTATTATTACGTAATGCACCGAGGTGAAACTGTTGCGTCCAGCCTTTTTCGTGGTCCCATTCGGCAAACTGCACCAGCATAAACGATTTGAATTTGAGCACGTCGGATGGATTGGCATCAACCCCCCGGTACAGCAAATCGAATATATCCTTAACTTCTCTCTCCGTGTACGGCTCGGCATAAATCTGCTCCAGGCCGTGGTCTGATAATCGGCATCCCATCTCCCCAAAATAATCATGGCGGGATTTCAATGCGTCGAGGTAATCCGCCAGGGTTTCGATTTCATTATTGGTCAGTGCTTCCAGTTTTTGTACATACGCCTGAAAGGCTACGGCATCCTCCGCAGCCATCGCTTTATCGGGCCGGAAAGCAGGCAGGATTTTAACGCCAAAATTCGACTGGGCTATTTTTTTGTGGTGTTCGAGGGAGTCCAGTGGATCATCCGTTGTGCAGACCACCCGCACATCGAAATGCTGGAGCAGTGCCCTGGCCGATAAATTCGGCAATTGCTCATTACAGGTATCGTACACAGACCGGGCCGTGCCGGGGTTAAGCACGTCGGTTATACCGAACGGATTTTTCAGTTCCAGGTGCGTCCAGTGGTACAGTGGATTACGAAGTGTGTAGGGTACTGTTTCGGCCCATTTTTCAAATTTCTCCCAGTCGCTGGCATCACCCGTACAATAGCGCTCATTGATGCCGTGTGTGCGCATAGCCCGCCATTTGTAGTGATCGCCATACAGCCAGAGCTGTGTGATGGTATCGAATTGTTTGTCGGCCGCAATCTGGTCGGGTGGCAGATGGCAGTGGTAATCGATGATCGGCATGGGCCGGGCGTACTCGTGGTATAGCCGACGGGCCGTTTCTGTCTGCAACAGAAAATCGTCGGACAGGAAAGTAGGAGCAGGGGCAAGTGTTATCATAGCCACAAAAGTAAACGCCGGGCCATTTCTCCCGGCCTAAATGGTTGTTTTTTAATACTATCTCTTTGTCAGCTGCTCAGTCCTACCATGAGTCCGCGCAGTTCGGCTAGTCCGCGCAGCCGCCCAATGGCTGTGTAGCCGGGATTGGTGCGCTTGCCCGTTGTCAGGTCGTCGAGCATCCGGTGGCCGTGGTCGGGCCGGAACGGAAGCCGGGTATCCTGCCTGCCCTCCGCTATCCGGCGTTTCTGTTCGGCCAGTAGTGCCCGCATCACGCCCGGCATCGGCACATCCCCTTCCAGGTGGTTTGCTTCCTGAAAACTGTTGTCTTCATCGCGCTGGGTACTACGCAGGTGCACGAAGTGAATTTGCGGGCCCAGCCGTTCGGCCATACCCACGAGGTCGTTATCCGCCCGAACGCCGTACGAGCCGGTGCAGAAACAAAGGCCATTAGCGGGGGAATCAACGGCGGCCAGCAACGCGCGGGCATCGGCTTCGGTACTCACTACGCGTGGCAAACCCAGGATTGGATATGGTGGGTCATCGGGGTGGATGGCTAGTCGAACCCCCGCCGATTCGGCTACGGGCACCACCTCGCGCAGGAAGGCATACAGGTTTTGCCGGAGTTCGCGGTCGCTCACATCGGCGTACATCGCCAAGGCTTCCCGGAACCGGTCCACGGTGTAGCTGGCTTCGGAACCGGGTAAACCCGCAATAATGGTTCTGGTCAACCGGGTTACTTCGGCTTCTGTCATGCCATCGAGTTTGGTGCGCGCCCGTCGTTTCTGGTCATCATTGTACAGGTACTCCGCACCGGGACGCTTCAGAATATAGAGTTCAAACGCGGCAAACTCGGCCGCATCGAACCGCAGTCCCGTCGACCCATCCGGCATGCGGAAATCCAAATCCGTACGTGTCCAGTCCAGGATGGGCATAAAATTGTAACACACTGTGTCGATACCCGCCTGCGCCAGATTAACGATGGATTCTTTGTAATTGTCGATGTAGCGACGGAAATCGCCGGAGCGCGTTTTGATAGCCTCATGGACCGGAATGCTCTCCACGACCGACCAGGTAAGGCCCGATCGTTCGATTAAGGCTTTTCGGGTACTGATTTCATCGGCCGACCACGATTCGCCGTTGGCAATATGGTGCAGGGCCGTTACAATACCCGTGGCTCCCGCCTGCCGGACATCAGTAAGCGATACGGGGTCATTCGGACCGAACCATCGCCAGGTTTGTTCAAGCATAAATGTAGAGGGGTAAATAGTAATAGTCGTAAGTGAGTAAAAGACCGACATTCTCCCGACTTCCGCAAGCGGGCAATTTAAATCGCCTGCTTGCGGAAGTCGGGAGAATGTCGAACCCTGTTTGTTAGTAAAAAAGCGTTTATTCCTGCTTTTCTCCCCAAACGTATTTATTTGTTTTGCAAACCCCAACCACTTCGGGTCGCTTTCGCTGGCGCATTGTTGCGTTGCTTTTCCTGGCAACGACCATCAACTATGTTGATCGGCAGGTGCTTTCCTTCACCATGACCGATGAGTTGTTTCGGAAGGAAATGCTCGACATCCCCCCCGACCATAATGGCATTCCAACCGTACTGACCCGGGAGGCAACGGACCGATTTAAAATATTATACGGCGACGTGGATGCTGCTTTTAAGTTTGCCTACGCTATCGGTTTTTTGCTGGCAGGCTGGCTCATCGACCGAATTGGCACCAAACGGGGCTTCTCGCTGGGCATCTTTTTCTGGAGTGTATCGGCTCTGATGACCTCATTTGTGAGCAACATGGCAGGTTTGCGCTGGGCACGCACATCGCTGGGGCTGGGGGAGTCGGCTAACTTCCCAGCGGCCGTAAAAACGGTGGCGGAGTGGTTTCCCCGGAAAGAGCGGTCATTTGCTAATGGGTTATTCAATGCCGGCACCAACGTGGGTATTATTCTAACCGCCGTTTCGGTGCCGTACCTCATTCTTAACTTTGGCTGGCGCAGTTCATTTTTTGTTACCGGTCTGCTGGGGTTTGGCCTGCTTATTTTATGGTGGTTTACCTACACCAAACCAGAGCGCAACCCCCAACTGTCGGCGTCTGAGCTAGCCTACATCCGAAGTGACAGCGATAAGATTCCCGTCCGAAAAGTGTCCTGGACCCGCCTGCTGGGGTTCAAGCAGACGTGGGCCTTCGCCATCGGGAAGTTCATGGCCGATCCTATCTGGTGGTTTTACATGTCGTGGCTACCCGATTTTTTTAATTCAAACGACGCCCTCGACCAGAAACTCGACCTCAAAAGTTTTGGCGTACCTTTCCTGATAATCTACGTCGTGTCAGACGCGGGCAGTGTTTTCTTTGGCTGGCTCACCACGCAGTTCATGAACTGGGGCTGGTCGGCAAACCGGGCCCGTAAAACAACCATGCTTATTTGTGCGCTGTGCGTCGTTCCAATATTTTTTGCCGCTCAAACCAGCAGCCTGACCGTAGCCATCGCCCTGATTTCACTGGCTACAGCTGCCCATCAGGGCTGGGCAGCCAACACCTACACGTTTGCGTCGGACCTCTTCCCCAAAAACGTGGTTGCATCAGTCACTGGCATTGGAGGTATGTTTGGGGCAGTAGGCGGCATTTTGCTGGCCCTGCTATCGGGTCGCATCATCACTGCATTCGGGTATCTACCCATGTTCATTATTGCCAGTTGCTCCTACCTGATTGCTCTGATTCTTATTCATCTGGTATTACCAGCCCTAGATCCGGTAAAGGCCGAGGAACTGGATGAAAGTGAGTATTGGTCTGTAGCAGGCCGACCGTAAATAACGTACATTGACCGGTCCGAACCGAAAACGAACAGGTTCGAAGCAGTCACACTCCGAAAATAAATGAAAATTGTCACGTTTGGCGAAGTCATGCTCCGGCTCAGTACACCGGGTGTTGAGCGGTTTATTCAGACCGACTCCCTAACTATGCACTTCGGTGGTACCGAAGCGAACGTAGCGGCCTCGCTGGCTCAGCTGGGTGCCCACACGGTTCACGTTACCCGATTCCCCGACCACGCGCTGGGCCGGGCGGCTTCGGGATACCTCCGCAGGTACGGTGTCGATACGCAGCATATCCGCTACGGCGATGGCCGGTTAGGACTGTATTTTCTGGAAACCGGGGCCGGGAGCCGGGCCAGTCAGATTATCTATGACCGGGTCGATTCTGCTTTTTCACGCATTCAGGCGGATGAGATTGACTGGGAACCGATATTGCAGGGTGCCGACTGGTTTCACTGGACGGGTATCACACCTGCTCTTTCGCAGGGTGCCGCCGACTGTCTGCTGGCCGCCATCAAAACGGCAAATCGACTAAATATTCCTGTTTCGGCCGATATCGTTTACCGCTCCAATCTGTGGCAGTACGGCCGTACCCCGCAGGAGATCATGCCTGCCCTAACGGAAGGCTGCACGCTGGTACTGGGTAGTAAGACCCTTTTTTCAGGGATATACGGCGTAGTAGGCAGCTCCTTTCAGGAAGCAGGCCGCGCTATGATGAATCGGTTTCCTAGTGTCCGGTATATTACCGATACCAAGCGAAATTCGGTCAGCGCATCGCATAATCAACTGTCGGCCAAGCTGTTCGATGGCGATACGGTGTACAAGTCTACCCTGTACGATATCCAGCCTATCACCGACCGGATCGGTACGGGCGATGCCTATGTGGCTGGCTTGATTTATGGCCTGCTGACGTTCAATGACCTGCAGCGGGCCGTTGAATTCGGGGTAGCTGCGTCGGTCCTGAAACATACCATTCCCGGCGACGTGAATCTGGCCGGTATAGCTGAAATTGACACCCTGGCAAGTGGCGACAGTTCGGGTAAATTACGGCGATAAGATGAGCTTGTTTTGAACAATAGCCTTTACCAACGGGTATTTTTTACTGATTTGCGCCTACTACCTGATACGAACCATACAATGGAATCAGGACGCTGATTAGCCAAGTAGTTCGTAATATTGCTGAAGTATAGGCGGTCCGTCCCTAATTTATTTTTTCAATAACAGTAATGACCATTAACCAATGAGTATTCCAAAAGCTCCCTCCACTCCAACTATGGCCAAACTGAATCGTTCGACACACCCGGCACCTGTCCTTCCCGAAAGAATCCTGCAATTTGGTACGGGCGTTCTGTTGCGCGGTTTACCCGATTATTTGGTACAGAAGGCCAATTCGGAAGGGCGTTTTGGTGGCTCAATCGTCGTGGTTAAATCAACGGATAGCCAAACCGACGAGTTTTCGGAACAGGACAACCTGTACACCCTGGCTGTTCGGGGAATTCAGCAGGGTAAGGAGGTGTCTGAAACGACCGTTATTTCTGCCATCAGTCGGGTTATGGCGGCAAAAACGCAGTGGAAAGAGATCCTGATGCTGGCCCGGAATCCCAAGTTGCAGATCATTATTTCCAATACCACCGAAGTAGGGCTAAACTACGTGGAGGAAAGTATTTTCCAAAGCCCTCCTCAATCGTTCCCCGCCAAACTGACGTCGTTCCTCTACGAGCGATTTCGCAGTGTTGGTGGCTCCCGGGCCAAAGGAATGATAGTCGTCCCAACGGAACTCGTTACGGATAATGGCCTGATCCTCCGTGATGCCGTGGAGCGACTGGCTCAGCACAATGAGTTAGGTAAGCTTTTTACCAAGTGGCTCAAATTTCACGTTCGGTTTTGCAACTCTCTCGTAGACCGGATTGTAACGCGCCCCACCGACGAAGCCAAACAGGCACTGCAACAGGAAACTGGCTATCAGGATGACCTGCTCACCTTTACGGAACCCTACCATCTCTGGGCCATTGAGGGTGATGACCGGGTGAAGCAGATGCTGAGTTTTGCCGATGCCAGTACCCCGCAAGTCATTATCGATGAAGATATCAATTTTTATAAGGAGCGAAAACTTCGCGTACTGAACGGTTCCCATACTTTAACCATGCCGCTGGGTTACCTGCTGGGTCTGGAAACGGTTGCTGATGAAATGAATCATCCCCTCATGAGCAAATTTATCGAGTTGCTAATGCTGGATGAGATTGTGCCAACCGTGCCGCATTATGGCATTCCCGGTATGGACAAAGCCGCCGTTGAGCAGTTTGCCCACGACGTGCTCGACCGGTTCCGAAACCCTAACCTCGACCATCTGTTGCTGAATATCTCGTTGCAGGAAACGGCTAAAATGCAGGCCCGTAACGGGGCAACCATTGAGCGGTATTACGAGCAGTTCAATGCCGTACCCAAATTGATTGCCCTGGGCTTTGCGGCTTATCTGTTGTTTATGAAAGCCGTTAAGGAAGAGAACGGGCAGTTTTTCGGGGAAATTACGCTGCCCAAGGGTGGTACCATAACGTACCCCATCCGGGATGATAAAGCCGGGTATTTCTACGGTGACTGGAAAACCACAAAAAAGAATGCGCCCGCAACCGTGAATTCCTTCGTGAAGAGCGTATTATCCGATAAGAAACTTTGGCAAACTGATCTGGCCGTATTGCCCGGTTTTACGGAGGCCGTTGCCGCAAACCTGAACAGCATGCTGGCTCAGGGCGTTGAAAAAACCGTTGGAAAGGTACTTGGGGAGTTAACTACTCAGTAGGTTGTGCCTTTTTATTGTTGTCTTGTAAACAGTTCCTGTCACTTCAGATGTGGCGGGAACTGTTTCTGTAATCAAGGCACAATCACCTATCGTCAAGCTGTTACGAAAAAAGACCAGCATACACCCACCGAAGAATATATAAATAGGTTGCACGAACAAAAACAGGTAAATAAATAGGCACAAGAACGATTATCTGTTCATTCGATTATTTAAACGCTACCAGTTAGGACAGACGTAAACATGATGAATCAACTCCTTAAAACAGCTTTGCTTGCAGTAGCCTTGGTAGGCACCACCAGTCACAGTCTTCTCGCTCAGGAAGAGTTCGATGATGAAGAATCGAAGAAAGTAGTGCCCATTGATAAGCGCTACCAAACCGAAGTGAACGCATTGGTCAAACTGCCAGCCGTACAGGCGGCCTTCAAACGCTTCGCCGAACTGGAGCCACAAACAAAGAAAACGCTGATTACACTGACCGAAATTCCGGCTCCTCCTTTTAAAGAAGAGGCCCGCGCCAAAGCCTACGCGGCCATGCTGAAAGAGGCTGGTGCGGATTCGGTCTGGATCGATGAAGTCAACAACGTACTGGCTAAAAAGAAAGGCAGGTCCGGCCAGAAAACGGTTGTCGTTGAAGCGCACCTGGATACCGTTTTCCCCGCCGGAACCGATGTGACGGTGAAACAAAAAGGGGATACACTCTATGCTCCCGGCATTGGCGATGATACCCGCGGACTTACCGCCGTCATGACGGTTTTGGCCGGAATGAAACACGCCAATATCCAGACCGACGCAGATGTGCTGTTCATTGGTGCCGTGGGTGAAGAGGGGCTGGGCGATTTACGCGGGGTGAAGCATCTGTTCCGGCCGGGTGGCCCTAAAATCGATTCCTACATTGCCGTCGACGGGCTGGGCATCAGTAATATTACCCACCGCAGCCTGGGGTCACACCGCTACCGGATTACGTTCAAAGGCCCCGGCGGGCACTCCTACGGGGCCTTTGGGATTGCCAACCCCCACGGCGCTTTGGGTAAGGCCATTTACTACTTTACCGTCGATGCGGATAAGTTTACCCGGCAGGGAATCAAAACAACCTATAACGTCGGTGTAATCGGGGGCGGCACATCGGTCAACGCCATCCCGTTCGAATCGCGGATGGAAGTAGATATGCGCTCCGAAAGCCCTGAGCGATTGAAAACGATTGATGCTATGTTACAGGCTGCTGTTCAGCGGGCACTCAAGGAGGAGAATGCTATGAAACGCCGGGGGCCTGACCTGACGGTGGAGGTGAAACTGGTTGGTGACCGCCCGTCGGGCCGAACCGAGGCCACTACACCATTGGTTCAGCGGGCCATGGCCGTAACCAAATACCTACAGGCCGAACCGAAGCTGAGTGCCAGCTCTACGAATGCCAACACCCCCATTGCCAACGGTGTTCCGGCCATCACCATCGGGAGTGGGGGTACGGGCGGGGGTGCCCACTCACTGAACGAATGGTGGCTGAATGACAAGGGCGTTTTGGGTATGGAGCGGATTCTGCTCTTACTCCTGACCGAGGCCGGTGTAGCACGGTAGGATTCCCTTCCGGCAAAGCTTACCTGTTTATACCGAAATCTTCCGGTCGCGGGCGATGGTTAACCACTCGTCCGCGATGCGTTTGTTTTCAATGGTATAGGCCCGTTCGTACAACGACACGGTGGGGCAGATATGGTTTGGAAGGCCATACAGCACATCGTCTATCTGGTAGGGGTGTCCTACTCCCGCTTCCACCACCAGATGCTCTTCACTTTGGCCGATAGCAACGAGTTCAGGCGCATTCAGGAACGTAATTCGCTCGCTTAGCACCCCTTCGGCCGCCACTGACTTATGGCCAACATCGATGCATAGCGTTGCGGAGTTGGGCAACGAAATGACCCGTGCCACCACCAGGGCTGCTGGCCGAAAAGGCTGCTCCGGCAATCCATCCTGATACCCCCTGTCCCAGTAAATAAACGTGCCGGGGCTGCATTCTACACCGGGTCTTTGGGCGTGAATCGGGAACGTAGGGCTGCCGCCCATGACCAGAACCGGCTCGGCAAATCCCCGTGCCAACAGGGCTTCGCTTAGTTGGTACACGGGCTGAAAAGCCGCATCGCAATCGGCAGTTCGAGCGGCCAGGTCGGGATTGCGCAGGTGCCCGTCATAGGCATGAAGGCCAACCGGATTTACGCCCGCTAACTGACTCAGCTCGTCGTAAAGCGTTAGCACCGCCGTATCGGGGGCAATGCCCGTACGGTTCATGCCCACATTCAGATCAATATAAACCGGTACGACCAGATTATCGCTGACGGCCTGCTGCGACAGTTCACGTGCCGTGATACTATTATCCACCAGGCACGAAAACCGCGTTCTGGGATACTTTGCCATCAGGGCCAGTAACCGGTGAATTTTGGTACCATTGGGCTGATAAGCCAGCAGCACATCAGGAGCCTCAATCATCGCCAGCATTTCGGCTTCGGCAATAGTAGCGCATTTGAACTTCCGGATGCCCGCGTCCAGCAGCAGTTGGCTGGCCTCCCGCGCCTTATTCGTCTTTACGTGAGGGCGCAGGCGGTTCACATCGCCGATGGTGTTTACCAATCGGGTAATATTCTCCCTTACCCGATTGGGGTACACGACCAGAGCAGGGGTATCAAGCCGGGCGACATCGTCGATCCAGTACCAGGGTCTTTGTTCCATGGTTCAGACCAGTTCGAATAAGGCTTCTACTTCGACGGGAATATTGTCGGGCAACGAACCCATTCCCACTGCCGACCGCACACCGATGCCGTTCTCCATTCCCCAAACGGCCGCGAATAGTTCGCTGCATCCGTTAATGACGTACGGGTGCCGGCCAAAATCGGCGGTGCAGTTCACCATGCCCAGCACTTTAATTACGCGCTTTACCCGGTCCAGGCTACCCAGGTGGGTTTTGATGGTTGCCAGCATGGTTAGGCCGACCTGCCGGGCGGCTAGTTTCCCCTGCTCCATATCCATATCGTCGCCAACGCGACCAATAATCAGGCTTTTATCGGCCTGAACGGGTCCATGACCCGATAAGTAGAGATACTTGCCGTCGATAAGGTACGGTTTGTACACGCCCAGAGGCAGGGGTGCGGGTGGCAGGGTAAGACCCAATTTGGCAAAAGCCGCTTCGGGAGATAAGGTGTCAGCTTGCATAATACGGGGTAATTGCGAATTCTGGTTCTTTATGGAGTGCAAACTTAACGGAAATAGGGTATTAACATCCTTCGTAAAGGGGTTCAATGTTTGTTATGAAGCCCGGGGAAATGACTGGCCATGACCATTGTGCTGCTCAGGTATGCATGAATCAACGAATAGCTCACGTAGCCCTGATGCTATAATTGTGTGAAGCGCCACTTAGTGGCAGGTAAATAATAAGCCCTGCTGCTGGCCTGGGAGACCTAAAGCAGCAGGGAGAAAACTGACCAACGTAATTATATCAAACAGGCTTATCGGCCCATTAAAGACCGAAGTCTACGGATAGTGTGTAGCCCGAACTGGTCAATAAAAACAACTTGTCTTTCTTGCAGTATGACATGGTAATATCGCTGTACCACACATGTTCGCCATCCGGACGTTTCAAAAAAAGGCGGTGAACTTTCTGGGCCGCTGTAACGATACACAAAATACCTTCGTAGCCTCCACTGAAATAATTTACGTTTGGAAACTGGGCGTAGGCAACTGTGTGCGGTGGAACAACCAGGTCAGGGTGCCAGTCAGTCAGCTTCTTAGACAGTTCCCCATCCGCAGCTTTGAACGTAACGCTGGTATCGCCCATAGAGGGGTTGTTGAGCGTATCGTTGTCATTAGGTAATATAGTTAGTGTGGCCGACACAGATTGCTTTTTGACAGTAGCAAAATGACCGGAGAAATTGCCGGCACAGGTGGCAGGAAACAGCTTTTTTAGGAGATTAGGGTCAACCTTTAGTCTGCTGGGGTCAACGATGATGTCACCAATTTTACGAACAGTAATGGCACTTCCTTTGGAAACGGGCTGCATAAAGACGATTGTTTAACGTGATGTGATTAGTTGAATACTAAGCCGAATGTAAAGGGTTGACAGATAAGCACAGACAATGAATTAGTAAACGGTAAAAAGAGTGAGGTTCTGGTTTTCAGCCAATCATTTTCAAATACAAAACAGTAAACCACATTTTTTTCGTACCTTTGCGGCCACGTTTTACGCAGGGGGTTCGTCCTCCAATCAAAACTTACAAGCACAAATGGCTGTTAAAATTCGTTTAGCGCGTCGTGGACGCAAAAAAATGGCGATGTACGACATCGTAATCGCGGAGTCAACCTCCCCACGCGATGGCCGGTTTATCGAAAAAATCGGTACGTACAACCCCAACACCGACCCATCGACGGTCGTATTGAAGTCGGAACGGGCTGTTTACTGGCTCATGGTTGGTGCCCAGCCGACGGATACCGCGCGTTCGGTATTGTCGCACGAAGGTATCATGTACCGCAAGCACCTTCAGGTGGGTGTAAACAAGGGAGCCATCTCGCAGGAGCAGGCCGACGAGAAGTTCACCACCTGGCAGGAAGGTAAGCAAGGCCGTAAAGATGATGCAGCTGGCACCAAATCGCAGACCAAAGATCAGGCTCGTGCCGCTCGTCTGGAAACTGAGAAGAAGGTGAGCGAGGCTCGTGCAGAAGCCATTGCCAAAAAGAACAAGGTAGAAGAGCCGGTAGTGGAAGCGCCTGTTGCGGAAGAAGTGGCTCCTGAGCCAGTAGCCGAAGCTCCTGCAGCCGAAGCGGCTCCTGCTGTTGAAGAAACACCTGTAGCTGAAGTCGCTCCCGTAGCGGAAGAGGCTCCTGTAGCTGAAGCTGCTCCCGTAGCAGAAGAGGCTCCTGCTGTTGAAGAAACACCTGTGGCCGAAGCGACACCTGTTGCGGAAGAAGTGGCTCCTGAGCCAGTAGCCGACGCTCCCGTAGCGGAAGCAGCGACTCCAGCGGTGGAAGAAGCACCTGTTGCTGCTGCTGAAGAAGCACCGGCACCAGAAGCGGCTGCTGAGGAAAAACCCAAAGCAGACTAACTTTTACGACAAAATCGGTAAGAAAGAGCCTGTTCGTTTCTGGACAGGCTCTTTTTGTGAATAACGCGGTCGGCCGGTGTCCCGGTGGAAAGCCGCCAACAATAACGACTCTTCAGTCGCACTATCTATGACAAAAGACGATTGCTACCAACTGGGCCACATCACCAAAACGCACGGCGTCAATGGTGAACTGGTGCTTTTTCTGGATGTTGACACCCCCACCGAGTACGCCGATCTGGCATCGGTACTGCTGGAGGTACGGGGTGAACTGATTCCCTATTTCATCGAGTCGATTGCTATCGTGAAGGGGAGTCGGGCTATTGTGGCCTTCGAGGATATTGACTCCATGGAACAGGCCGAACGGCTCATCAATTGCGGGGCGTTCCTGCCACTGGATGAACTGGAACCCATTACCGACGAAACCCGCTTTTACTTTCATGAAATTGTCGGGTATCAGATTATTGATGCCGAAGCGGGCGAACTGGGCACTGTACGGGGCATATACGCCATGAATGCCCAGGACCTGATTGCGATGGATTACCTCGATAAGGAAGTACTGATCCCTATCAACAGCGACATCGTTCGGACAGTAGACCGGGCCACCCGGAAGCTGAACGTGGCTCTGCCCGACGGCTTGCTTGCCATCTATATGGAAGAAGGGAAGGACGCGGATAAACCCGAAACGGAAGGGGATAGCTCTCTGCGGAGTGCCGATCAAGGCGACGAAACCCCGGATGATACCGATGAGGATTGATATTATTACCTGCCTACCAAAGCTCCTGGACAGCTTTTTTGCTCATTCCATTCTACAACGGGCGCAACAGGGTGGCTATGTGGAGGTGTTGGTACACGATCTCCGCGACTATACCGTCGACAAACACCGGCGGGTAGATGATTATGCCTTTGGCGGAGGAGCCGGTATGGTGATGCAGATAGACCCCATTGCCCGCTGCATTCGGGCTCTCCAGAGCGAGCGTACCTACGACGAGGTTATTTACATGACACCCGATGGCGTACGGCTGAATCAGCAAACGGCGAATGCGTTATCGTTACGGCAGAACCTGATTATCCTGTGCGGCCACTACAAGGGAGTTGATGAGCGCGTTCGCGAACTGTTCGTTACCCGGGAAATCAGCATTGGGGATTATGTATTGAGCGGGGGCGAACTGGCAGCCTGTGTCCTGTCCGATTCCCTCATCCGGCTGTTGCCTGGCGTGTTGAATGATGAGACGTCGGCTCTCACGGATTCGTTTCAGGATAATCTGCTGGCCCCCCCGGTCTACACCCGCCCGGCCGATTTTGAAGGGCACGAAGTACCCGCTATTCTGCTGTCGGGGCATGAGGCTAAGATTGACGCGTGGCGGCACGAACAGGCCCTGGAACGCACGCGGACAAGAAGGCCGGATCTACTGGAGTAACAGGCTCCCGAACCGGCCTGTTTTGGCCGATGATGCACTGAAACCCGAAACCCTGTTCTGCGCTAGTGGTGTTGGTTTATCGTAACCGACACCATGAGTACTAATCCACCGGGTGCGAACTCACAATTTTGCAATCGCAGCGTTTGGTTTCGGCGGGCAATGTAACGGGCTTGTCAAAAATACTTTTTGGGTCCAGCGTTCGGGAAAACGTTGTGTATTTCTCTTTCAACATCGTTCCTGCTGCGTCAAAGGCCACAATCTTTACGGATATGTCCTTGTGCGAACGGGTAGACAAATTATGGACGGCCACGTTGACCGTGGAGGTAACGAGCACGTTCTCCACGTCGGAACAATCAACGGAGAGGTCGATGGTTGAGGCTGAAAGGGACGTGTTGTTCTGCCGGGAGATAACAAACAGGGCAATACCGCCTAAAATGACGACAAGCAATACAATTCTGACTAGTGATTTCATAAGGGGTTAATGACTGATGCTCGTTAGGGATTACTAGTTTCCAGCGTTTCTTGGGCTGCTTTTTCCCGCCTTTTCTGCTCCCGTCGTTCCTGGCGGAGCTGTTTGCGGGTCTTTACGGTATCAGCGGGAGCGGGTTGTTCGCCCGGGGCTCTGTCCGGCCGTTCAGGTTGCACAGTGGGTTGTTCCGTATCAGTTGGTTTCTCGTCCGTTTTCTTTCCTTTAAACAACCGACGGAAGAAGTTGCCGATACCCGCTTCTCCTTCATCCAGGTCAATATCAACCGGGTCGGTCATCAAACTGTCGGGTAACGACAGCGAATCGACCGGGGCCACTTCCCGGCGGAGTCCTTCCCGGAGCCGAACATCGTAGAAGCCATAGGCTCCGGAGTCGGGCGCGGTCAGGCCACGCTTCGCCATGATGCGGCCAATCAGTTTGAAATACCCGCGTACACCACGCGCCTGAAGCGTACCGCCCGGAATGAACCAGTTTAGAGCCGCTTTGGGGCGGGGTACCACGAAAGCAAGGAAGATACTTTCGCCCAGGTTCAGGTTGGACGGGCTTTTGGCAAAGTAGTAGCGGGCTGCTTCGCCAATGCCGTACACGTTGCGTCCCCATTCAATAATGTTGAGGTACACTTCATACATCCGTTCTTTGGAAACGATGTGTTCATTTTCGATTAGCCAGACAATCAAAATCTCCTCTACCTTTCGCGACAGGGTTTTGTTGCGGCTTAGAAACGCGTTTTTGACCAGCTGCATGGAAATCGTACTGGCCCCCCGTTTAAACGATTTCTCTTTGAAGTTGGTGGCAATCGACACCCGGAAAGCCTTTTCGTTAAATCCTTTGTGGGTGAAAAAAGTATAATCTTCCGACGTCAGGAGGGCGTTTCGCAGGTCAGGGGTAATCTGATTTAAGGGGACAAAATCCGGATTTTCCGGGCCAACCCGAATGGTGCGAACCGGTTTGCCTTTTTCGAACGGTGTATAATTGAACGGACGATTTATGGCGGAAAAATCAGTTTGCCCCATTTTCAGGATACGGAACCCATCGGCCGTCAGGCCCGATTCAAATTTGACGGAATCCGGTAACGCCGTGTCCAGCTGAAAAGCAAGATCATATTTAAGCTTGCCAGCCACCTGCATGCCTTCCAGCGACTCGAATAATCCCTGCGGAAACGAATTGAATAATGCCTGGGCATTCATGGCACCGGTATGCAACTCAAGCTCGTACATTTTGACGGGTTTCAGCGTGTATTTAACGAATGGATGTGCGCTGACCTGACCCAGGTACAGCGTCGATGAACTATCCACGCCCACGTAATTTTCACCGACAAACAGGTTGGCATCAATGGCGGCCCGGGGCACAAATACGTCTGTGCGGGCAATGGCAGGGTGGTTGATACGTAGATTGCGCACCGAACCCGCTCCTTCCAGCCGGAACTCCCCCCGCGTACGGTCCACATCCCGGAGTTCGGCCCGCAGGGTATCGGCCTGTATTTTAAGGTTATATTTGTTTTCGATGTACGGAATTTCAATCGGTTTCGGCCTGCCGTTCTGCCCTTCGGCATACAATGCCAGGTCGTACTCCCTGTCGCCGGGGTCAGCAGTTCCCGTCAGGTGCCAGGTTGCCTGATTACCATTCAATTTAATGGTGGAGGTAACGTCTCCGTTATCAATCAGGGCCGTTTGGGTGAGTAAACTGAGGGTATCATTGTCGTCCATGACCCGAAACTCCAGATTACTGACATTCAGGTCGTCGGGAATTTTAGACAGGATATTGTCAATCAAATTCTCGGCAACATCGGCCATGTTGGTACGCTGAGCTTTCTCGGATGCGGTTGGCGTTGTGGCTGTGGAATCCCGTTTGCGATGCAGCAGGAAGTCTATGTTGCTGATCGAATCCCGTTTTACGACCTGAATCAGCCCGTTCTCGAGGGTCATTCCTGAGAGGCCGATTTTTCCGGCCAGCAGGGGCCAGAACCGTACGCCCAGCTCAACCCGGCGAATACGGGCGAGGCTATCGTGTTTTTCGGGTACAACCGAAATATCCGTGAAGGCCAGCGAAGTTAAACCGGTAAATTTTGCTGAACCAATACGAACATCGAGCTGATAATCGCGTTTGGCTTTCCGAATGCCCCGTTCGAGGGCCGTTTTTAGCAGGCTCTCCCGCTTGATATAGGCGAAACCTACGCCGACAAGAGCCAGCAAAAAAAGGCTTAAAAACACCCAGCCTGCTATACGCAGGGCTTTCTGTTGACGATACGTCATGCTTACTGTCTATGCTCGTAGCTGCAAAGATAGGGGTTTGTTGGAAAAGGGCACGGGTACAGCGTCTCCATCCTCTACGCCCAATGCCCTTTGCTAGGTGTCCTATACCCCGGTCAAAAATCCAGGTGGCAGTTGGTCCAGCCATCGTCGAAGCGGGTGCCAAACTGTTTGTAGAAGCCAATGGCGGGTTCATTCCAGTCCAGCACCTGCCACATCATACCCGTGCAGTTTGTTTCACGGGCTGTTTCAATGGTTGCATCCAGAAGCAGTTTCCCGACGCCAAAGCCCCGGAATGCTTCGGTCACGATGATATCTTCCAGATAAAGCCGTTTGCCTTTCCAGGTCGAATAGCGAAAGAAATAGAGTGCCATACCAACAATTTTCTCACTATCGGAGTCCTCGGCCATGATCATCCCGAATAACGGGTTGGGGCCGAAACCATCGAGTGCCATTTGTTCGATGGTGTTGGTCACCTGGTCGGCAGCCAGTTCATAAACGGCCAGTTCGTTTACTAAAGCAAAGGCTTCTGGTACATCTTCGAGGGTACCCGGACGAATTGAAATCATAGAGTTGTTTGCAGTAGAATGGTAGATAATAGATTGAGTAAGTAGAGTTCGCAAGATACTCAATACGTGGGTGGCCCCGATATACTCATTTGCGTCAGTCAGTTATATACTTTTGCCATTTCAGCAGAGCCGACTGAAAATCGTCGGGTAAATCCGAATCGAACTGCATCCATTCCCTGGTGCGGGGGTGCGTGAAACCCAGCGATTTGGCGTGTAGTGCCTGCCGGGGCAACAGGGCAAAGGCGTTGCCCACAAAGGCTTTGTAGCTGCCCACCGGATTTCCCCGCAAAATACGGTCTCCCCCGTACATGGCATCATTGAAAAGTGGATGGCCAATGTGTTTCAGGTGCGCCCGAATCTGGTGCGTTCGTCCCGTTTCCAGGTTGCACTGCAACAGCGTTACGTAACGCAGCTCTTCCAGCGTTTTGAAATGGGTAACGGCCCATTTTCCCTTGGCTTCGTCGTCGTAAATAACCTGTACTTTCCGATCCTTTATGCTGCGGCCAATGTACCCCGTAATGGTACCGTCGGGTGGATTGGGAACGCCCCAGACCAGCGCGTTATAGGTTCGTTCGATGGTGTGTTCAAAAAACTGCCGGGCCAGATACGTCATGGCGAATTCGGTCTTGGCAATTACCATCAGCCCCGACGTATCTTTATCGATTCGGTGTACCAGGCCCGGCCTGATATTCCCGTTTCGGGTGGTAGGCAGGTTCTGAAAATGATAGACCAGCGCGTTGACCAGCGTACCATCCCAGTTGCCATGAGCCGGATGCACCACCATACCCGCCGGTTTGTTCAATACCAGCAACTCGTCATCTTCGTAGACAATATTGAGCGGAATATTTTCGGGTTTGATATCCGTATCGCGGGGCGGGTGCGGCAGCGAGATGGTAATAACATCCGACGGTTTTATTTTGTAACTGGCCTTCGTCAGATTGCCATTCACCCGAACCGACTCGGCATCGATAGCGGCCTGAATTTTGGTGCGTGTGGCATTTTGCAACCGGTCCATCAGAAAGCGGTCAACGCGCAGCAGGCTCTGGCCTTTATCAACCACAATGCGGTGATGTTCGTATAATTCGTCGTCTTCGGGTAATTCGTCTTCTATTTCCGCTACCATTTTCTCAGCTTTGTAAGCCTATAGTCAAACCGCAAAAATACAGATTATGGACGAACTTGCCCGGCAGCGGGATCAATTGGCCCAGAAATCACCGGTTCACTGGCTTACGAACCCGTTTCCCGAACCCGTTCCTATCCGCGTGGGATTGAAACGTGACGACTTGCTGCATCCACTGGTATCGGGCAATAAGTGGCGTAAGCTGAAATATAACCTGCTGGCCGCCCGCGAGCAGGAAGTATCCACGCTGCTGACGTTTGGCGGTGCCTACTCGAACCATCTGTACGCTACAGCGGCTGCGGGGAAGGTGTTTGGGTTCAAAACCATCGGTATCGTGCGAGGTGACGAACTGGCATGTAAGCCGCTAAACCCCACGCTGAGTTTTTGCCAGTCGTGCGGGATGCACCTGCATTTTGTAAGCCGGACCTATTACCAACGCAAAGACGACTCGCAATGTCTGATTGAACTAAAGCAGCAGTATGGGACCTGCTACGTTCTGCCCGAAGGCGGCACCAATGAACTGGCCATCCGGGGTACAGCCGAACTTGTGCCGGAATTAATAACTCAACTTGGTTTTGCCCCTGATTACGTTTGTTGCCCGGTGGGTACGGGCGGTACGGTAGCCGGGTTGGCACAGTCGGCCCCGCCCGGAACGACGGTATTGGGCTTTATGGCCCTGAAACTCCCGGAACCGATACACCCCGAAAAATGGCTACCTGTAATGGATTACCACTTTGGAGGCTACGCCCGAACCACGCCTGAACTACTGGGTTTTATCCGGGATTTTGAGCAGAGAACCGGCGTACTACTGGAGCAGGTATACACCGGAAAAATGCTGTATGGTCTCTACGACCTCGCCCGAACCGGGTATTTCCCGGAAGGTGCTACCGTAGTGGCCGTGCATACAGGCGGGTTGCAGGGGAGGAGTGGGGAGTTGGGGTAGCCTGCTATCTTCCAATAATTCCTTACCTTGCTTTCATGGATACGATTTTTACGACCGAGCGCGTCAGGCCGCTGTTGGCGCGGGTTCGGGACTTTGTTGAAACCGAACTTATTCCGCTGGAAGCGGACTTTTCGCATCAAAACCTCGGTAAGATAATTCCCGTTCTTGACCAGAAGCGGGAAGCAGTAAAAGCCGCCGGACTGTGGGGACTCGCTCTCTCCAAATCCGACGGGGGGCATGGCCTGACCCTCTGCGAATTCGGGCAGATAAGTGAAGCTCTGGCCCACGCGCCGTTTTTCGGGCATTACGTGTTTGGCTGTCAGGCACCCGACATTGGCAACACCGAGCTACTCCATAAATTCGCGTCGCCGGAACTGAAGGAACGCTACCTGAAACCCCTCATGGCAGGCGAAATCCGTTCCTGTTTTTCCATGACCGAACCCGAATTTGCCGGGTCGAACCCAACGCGGATGGCCACCACCGCCGTGCGCGAGGGCGACGAATACGTCATTAATGGCCGGAAGTGGTTCACCTCGTCGGCGGACGGGGCGGCTTTTGCAGTAGTGATGGCCGTCACCAATCCCGATGCGGCCCCGCATCAGCGGGCCAGCATGATTATCGTGCCGACGGACACACCAGGCTTCAAAATAGAACGTAACATTCCTGTGTTTGGCGAAGCGGGCGAAGGCTGGTTCAGTCATTCCGAAGTGACGTACACCGATTGCCGGGTGCCGGTGTCGAACATTATCGTGGGCGAAGGCATGGGCTTCAAACTGGCGCAGGAACGGCTGGGGCCGGGGCGGGTGCATCACTGCATGCGCTGGATTGGTAATGCCGAAAAAGCTCTCGACCTGCTGTGCCAACGAGCGGCATCCCGCGAAATTGAAGACGGGGTGATGCTGGGCGAAAAGCAGTTTATCCAGGATTTTATCGCCGAGAGCCGGGCCGAAATCGACGCCTGTCGGCTGTATGTACTCAACACGGCGCACATGATAGATACGGTGGGGGTGAGCAACGTGCGTGATGCTGTGTCGGGCATCAAATTCTACGTAGCGAACGCTTTTCTGCGGATTCTCGACCGAGCCATTCAGGTACACGGTGCCCTCGGCGTAACGGACGATGTGGTGCTGTCGGCCATGTATCGTCACGAGCGGGGTGCCCGCATCTGGGACGGGGCCGATGAAGTACATAAACAGAATCTGGCGGCCAGTATCCTCAAAAAATATGGTCTGGATATCAAGCAGAAAGCTAAAGAAATACGGCAATTCCGGCAGATGATGGCCGGGGAGTTGGGAAACGGCTAATAAAGGGTAGATGGCCAGATGTATACGTTTCGGTCGATTTAAATCGCCCTCAACCAATCAGGTTTTCCTTTTTAAACTAAATACAATCAGTTTTTTGATGACCACCTCCGATTCCCCCCGTTCTGTCCGTACCGGTGAAGAACTTGACCTGGCTACCCTGAATAAATACCTGGAACAAAACGCGCCCGATATAGGCAATATACTGGAGGTTCGGCAGTTTCCGGGTGGCTTCTCCAACCTGACGTACTGGCTCAAAACGGCCAATCGGGAGTACGTTCTCCGCCGTCCACCGGCAGGGGCCAACATCAAAGGCGGGCACGACATGGGCCGGGAATTTCGGGTGCTGTCGCTACTAAAAGGCCACTACAACAAAATTCCGGAGCTGGTTATCTACTGCGGAGCGCCCGACGTGCTGGGTGCGCCTTTCTACATCATGAGTCGGGTGAACGGCATTATTCTTCGGGCTTCGATGGCATCAGCCCTGAACATTGCCCCGGAGCGGATGCGTCAGTTGTCCGAAGCCCTGGTCGATAACCTGGTCGCAATTCACGCGCTTGATATTGAGTCGACCGGATTGGTTCAGCTGGGCAAACCCGGTGGCTACGTACAGCGGCAGGTAGAGGGGTGGAGCAAGCGCTACCGTGATGCCGAAACAGACGACATTCCGGCCATGAATCGGGTGGGGGAGTGGCTGCACCAGAATTACCCCGCCGAACAGGCACCGGGTTTTTTGCACAACGATTACAAATATGATAACGTCCTGCTGGCCTCCGACCCAGAAACGGGCGAACCGACATGCGAAATAACCGGCGTGCTGGACTGGGAGATGGCTACCGTGGGCGACCCGCTTATGGACTTAGGGGCTACCCTGGCCTACTGGTCGGAAGCAACGGATAGCCCCGCCTACCGGAACTTCAACCTGACGTGGTTACCCGGCAACTTGACCCGGCAGGAAGTGGTGGACCGCTACGCCGAACGCAGTGGCCGTGACTTGAGCGGTATCCTGTTCTACTACGTATTCGGGTTGTATAAAAATGCTGTGATTGCCCAGCAGATTTACGCCCGCTGGAAACAGGGTCACAGTCAGGATGCCCGCTTCGGGAACATGCTGCCAATGATTGTAGAACTCGCCCAGAAAGCGGCCGACTCCATTGGGCAGGGGAATGACTTATTTATACGCCATTAACCGATTTCCAAAAGAGCGATTAATCCGACCACCTTTTATAAAATGCCAATAAAAATTACTTCATGAACAGACGGAATTTTATCAAAAGCAGCTCCGTAGCGAGCGTTTCAGCGGCTTCGCTTACGGCCGCAGCCTGTGCTTCACCCAAAAAGGCCGATTCATCAACGGACTCCAACGTTTTTACCGACGACTTTGACCTGAACGAAACAACCATCGGCGATTTACAGAAAAAAATGCAGTCGGGGGCGGCTACGGCTGCGTCCCTCACCCAACAGTATCTGGACCGGATAGACGCCGTTGATAAAAAAGGCCCCGGCCTGAACGCCGTAATTGAAATTAACCCCGATGCGCTGACTATGGCCAAAGCGATGGATGAGGAGCGTAAAGCGGGCAACGTGCGGGGACCGATGCACGGTATCCCCATCCTCATCAAAGACAATATCGATACCCACGACCAGATGATGACCACTGCCGGAGCGCTGGCCCTGGAAGGCCACAGAGCCGCGAACGATGCCTTTGTCGTCAAAAAACTACGGGAAGCCGGGGCGGTGATACTGGGGAAAACGAACCTCAGCGAGTGGGCCAACTTTCGCTCTACCCGGTCGAGTAGCGGCTGGAGCAGCCGGGGTGGGCAAACGCGCAATCCCTACGTGCTGGACCGTAGCCCCTGCGGGTCCAGTTCGGGGTCCGGGGCGGCTGCCGCGGCCAACCTGTGCGCCGTGGCCGTGGGTACCGAAACGGATGGGTCGGTCATTGCACCTTCGTCGTTTTGCGGACTGGTGGGTATCAAGCCCACGGTGGGTCTGGTGAGTCGCAGTGGCATTATTCCCATATCCAAAACGCAGGATACCGCCGGACCAATGGCCCGAACCGTAACCGATGCGGCTATTTTACTGGGTGCTATGACGGGCATCGACCCGACCGATGCGGTTACGACAGAAAGCGCCGGAAATGCCGCCACTGACTATACACCATTTCTGAAAACCGGTGGGTTAGCGGGCAAGCGCATTGGGGTCGAAAAGTCGTTTATGGATGGGCAGGAGGGCGTAGTGGGGTTGTACAAACAGGCTATCGACGTACTGAAGAAACAGGGTGCTGCCGTCGTGGAGGTAGACTTGCTCAAAAGCATCCGACCGGTTGGCGGGGCGGAATTCACCGTGTTGCAGTACGAATTTAAAGACGGGGTAAACAACTACCTCTCAACCGCCAACGCGGGGGTAAAAACGCTGGCAGATGTAATTGCTTTTAACAAGAAAAACGAAGCTAAAGCGATGCCCTTCTTCAAACAGGAAACCCTCGAAAGTAGTGAGGCTAAAGGCGATTTGACCAGCAAAGAATATACCGATGCGCTCGCTAAAACGCGGGGTTCGCGCCAGATCATTGACAAGCTGATGGCCGACAATAAACTGGACGCTATCTGTGGAACCAGTATCGGCTTTGCGGGTTGCATCGACCTAATCAACGGTGACTATGACACGGGGTTCTACTTCTGCCCACCGGCGGCTATGGCGGGGTATCCACACATCACCGTACCCATGGGGACTGTGCATGGCCTGCCGGTTGGTTTTTCGTTTATTGCCGGTGCCTGGCAGGAAGGGCCGCTTCTGTCAATGGCCTACGACTACGAACAGGCGTCGAAAAAACGAACCAAACCGACGTTCATTTCCTCTCTGATTCCCGCTTGATTTGGCCGAAAGGCTATGCTGTTACCAACAATCCCGTAAATTGAACGCATGAAATCAATTATTTTAGGTCTTATTGTCTGCTTATTTACTGTTAGTTCGGGCTCTTCCCAATCGTTAACTAGTGGAAAGTCGTTGCCACGCATCGGTATTGCGGGGCTGGGTATCGAATCCAGCACCTTTTCGCCAGCGATTACGCACGAAGAAGCCTTTCACGCCAAATACGGCCCGGAGGTGTTTACATCCTATCCGTTTCTGAGCGCCGGCTCTCCCTTGCGGCAACAGGCTACGTGGCTGCCAGCTTTGGTTGGTAAATCGCTGCCCGGTGGGGCCGTAACGCGGGAAGCCTATGAGTCGCTGGTGGGGAAAGTGCTGGATTCGCTTAAGAAAAACGGTCCGTACGATGGCCTGTATTTTGATATTCACGGCGCCATGAGCGTGGTGGGTCTGGACGACCCGGAGGGCGATTTCATTACCCGCATTCGGAAGGTGGTTGGTTATAAGGCGCTTATTTCCACATCCATGGATTTGCATGGTAACGTGTCGTGGCGGCTGGCGAAAAACTCCGATTTGATTACCTGCTACCGCATGGCCCCGCACGAGGATGCCATGCAAACCAAAGAACGGGCCGTAACCAATCTGCTGGAACGTCTGAAAAGTGGCAAAGGAAAACCCGCCTACAAAGCCTGGATTCCTATCCCCATTCTGCTACCGGGCGAACAGACCAGCACCCGCATCGAGCCGGGAAAAAGTCTTTACCAGCAGGTAGCTCCCCTGGCCGATAATCAAGCGGGCATTGTAGATGCGGCCATCTGGATTGGCTACGCCTGGGCCGATGAACCCCGCAATCATGCCGTGGTGATGGTCACTGGCGACGATAAGACCAGGGTGACAAAGGCGGCTGAGCAACTGGCCCGGTCTTTCTGGAATGTCAGGAATCAGTTCGACTTTGTGGCACCGGTGGGGACGCTGGAAAAATCTCTTGCCGATGCGCTGGCCAGCAAAAAACACCCCTTTTTTATCAGCGACACCGGCGACAACCCAACGGCCGGTGGCGCGGGCGACGTGACTTGGACACTCACGCAGTTGCTCGCCCGGCCTGAGTTTAAGCAGGCCGATGGCCCCTCGCTGATTTATGCGTCGATTCCCGATCCTGAACTGGTTAAAAAAGCTATGGCGGCTGGCGTGGGCGGGCAGGTCGATGGGGTGGCTGGTGCACGGGTCGATGCCCGGTTTGCCCCGCCCGTTCCCATAAAAGGAGCCGTCGAGTCAATTGTCGAAGGCGATATAAATGCGGAAGTCGAGGTGGTGGTGAAGGTGGGCAGTATCCACGTTATCGTGACGCAGAAGCGTAAGCCCTACCACAAGGAAGCTGATTTCACCCGCCTGGGTCTGAACCCCCGAACCGCCGACATTGTGGTCGTGAAAATTGGTTATCTGGAGCCGGAACTGTACGCCATGCAGGCCGGCTGGATAATGGCCTTAACGCCCGGCGGTGTCAATCAGGATCTGGCCCGTTTACCCTACAAACGCATCAAACGCCCCATGTTCCCGCTCGACAAAAACATGCCTGACCCGAATCTGTCGGTCCAGTTTGTACCCCGTTCAGGCGAGTCGAAGTAACAGGCATTGACTCCATATTCTTTTATGATCATTCTGTGATTTATACACGAGCTAAATGGAACAAAGTGACTAGACAAGTTATTAATATAAGTACCTGCCTACATTGACAGGAGGTACTAGTTAAACCAGTTGAGTCATGCCTAAAGCCATTAAAGGAACAGTGTTTTACACCCTTCCGGAAGCAGCTCAGGAATTGCACATTACGATTGGCCGGTTGAAAGGTTATCTGGATCAAAATCGGTTATCCAGCGAACGTATTGGCCGGACGGAGTTTATCAGAGAACAGATTTTGCGGGCTTATATGGCCAAACGTGGTCTGACACTCGAATGACGGGGGATGAGTACTCTGATGCCGTTACATTTTCCTCACACATATAGCGAATAAATCGTGCGAGAAGACAGAAAGCGAATAGTTGGTGAACCAGAGTTTTTCATCGGATTATTCGCTTTTTGATGTAGTAGCCACTAACAGAAAGGGTAATTGCCAAACCGCTGTGGTCAGCGATCAGGCCCTGGCAATCATCCGGTCGAAAACGGCGCGTTGTTCTTTCATGGACGCAACCTTGTCGGCGGGGTTAGTATGGCATTCGAGGAGTACCCAGCCGTTGTAGTTCATTTTGACCAGATTGTTCAGCAATTGCTGATACGGGTAGTCGGTGCGGTCCAGTTCGCGGACGTGGCAGGTAGCGCCAAAACGATCTTTGACCAGGTCGAAATTGTACTGGAATCCATTCCCGTTCAAATCCTGCGGGTTGCAGTTCCAGCATATTTTGGCGTTAGGGTGATTGGCTACATCCATAATCCGCTTTGTCATGGGTAACTCCTGCGTTTCTTCCCCGTGTACCTCCAGCCTGATCTGCTGCCCCAGCTCCGCACCATACCGGGCGAGTTCGTTGAGGGATTCCCCAATCTGAGCAATCGTTTTCTCAACGGGTACTTCTTTATGCAGGGCGTTGGGTTTCACTTTAACCCCCGACCCACCCACATCGGCACTCAGCCGGATAAACTCCTTAGCCTGTTCAATCGACGCCTTCAACTTGCCCTGGTCCACATAATCGAACTGCTGGTTCGTTCCCAGGCCAATGAGCTGCACCGGGCTGTCGGCAAACCGCTTCTTAACTTCCAGTCGCTGGGCTGCATTCAGGTTAGGCATCACGTTATGCGCGTGCTCCACCCGCAACTCTACCCCGTGAATATTGGTATCCGCACAGTTCTTAATGACGGTTGGCAAATCCCAGTCTTTGCCCCACAAATAGGTTACGAATCCAAGTTTAACCGCTGGTTTCATTTGTGTTATGTCGGCCGCAAAAGCGGGGCCTGCCAGCAGAGAAGCCCCCGCCAGCAGGGAAACGTCTTTCAGGAATGTTTTTCTATCGATAGTGGCCATAAAGGGTAGGGATTAGTAAGTAAAGTGTCTCGAAGTTAGTTCTTTGTCAGCCTATCCCCAAAGGGAAACCTGGTACGTTTGGCCACATCCCGCTACCCCTTACAAGAAGACTTAACGCATTTAATGAAAAGCGAGGAAAATACCGTTGGGCGTTGACGGGTAGTCTGGCAAAACCTGGCCGAATGATCAGCGTTGGGGTAAAATACGGAGGGCTGTAGGCTTCTCACGAAAATTCGCTCTCTTATCGCTGACTAGAAAAATCAACTCACCAAACAATTTAATTAGTTTGTGATTTGATATAGAAATTGTTTTTTTCTACTCTGAAGAGTAGATTTCTCTAACCTTTGTTTAATTTTGGCCGTTAATTAAATCATTATGTTGCTGTTTACTCCCCCCTGAAGACACCGTGCTAACCTTCTCCGGGTCAATTCATTGAACGGTTTCTTTTCGAGATCAGGGAGATTATTATACGCTTTTAGTTGCCCATAATGTCTACTTATAATCAGTAGCTTGATTTGTTTTATCCATCTCGAATAGTTCGGTATGGAATGTCTCTTCTTTTTACTTTCGTGAGTACTACGCTAAAAAAAAATGTGCAGGCGTTCAACCAGAACGTGCACGAGAATGGTGGATTTCTATATACCACCAATGCCCAATTTTCATCACACGTCGCTAATAAGCGCATTTCCGATGAAATCTTCAAGCTAATTAAGCCAACCTATAAAACACTGGTTGATATTGGCTGTGGAGACGGTCTTTACACGAACAACATCAAAGAAAACTTTCCTCAGCTAGAAGTACACGGATTCGATCCTGCCGAATCCGCGATTCGCATGGCTGAACGCAACTATCCTTCCGTTCAATTCAAAACCATCAATTTACTGGACGATGATTTACCCATTCCAGCCCAGAAATACGATGTGGCGGTGATCCGGGGGGTCCTTCACCATTTATCCGATCAGCAAAAAGCCATTACCAATGCGTTCAAGCTGTCGGATAATCTAATTATTATGGAGCCTAATGGCAACAACCCCATCCTGAAAGTCATCGAGCGAACGTCCGCTTACCATATCGAACACGAGGAACAATCCTTCTATCAGTGGGAGTTGAAACGGTGGATTCGCAATGCCGGGGGCGAAATTAGCTCCTGGGAATATGTGGGTTATGTGCCGTTTTTCTTTCCTACCGGACCAGCGAAGATAATTTATTCCCTGCAGCCATTTCTGGAAAAAATACCCCTGTTGAAACACGTTTTTTCCGCGCAGTTCATTATCGGCTGCTCTAAAAATAAGTAAGTTCGAGGGGAATCCATCGCCCCTTTCCATCATTCATTTATGAAATCAGTTAAGCCGGTAACCTGGGTCATGATGGCGATAGTAGTCTTCGCTTTCATCCTGCGGGTTTATCAATCGGGTGCCTATGGGATTTTTCTTGATGAAAAATACACCTTAGTCATCTCCCAGGGCGTAGCTATGGAGGGTTCCAATCAGCATGATGTGTTTTTTACACCGGGGAAAACCTATTTTACTCCCCGCGAATTCTGGAAGGAAAAATCAATCAACGATTTTATTATAGCTAATATTCAGGGCGACATTGGCAACAGTCCCAGCTATTACGCTGTCCTTTGGACCTGGACGAAAATTTTCGGCTTAAGTGATTTTTCGATTCGGTTTCCATCCGTACTATTCAGTACGCTGCTGGTTGTTCTGGTATTCCTGTTTGTGCGTCGTCACTTTGGGTCGGAACGGCTTGCTTTGCTAAGTGCTTTCCTGACGGCCATCGAGCCGTTTTTTATTGCCTACAGCCACATGGCCCGTAACTATTCGATGAGCTTTTTTCTCACCTTATTGGCTACGCATCTGTTTCTATTAATCCTGGATCGTAAACAGGAAGGCAGGCCCGGCGGGAAACTGTTACTGGCTTACGGACTGATCTTTGTATTGGCTTTGCTTTCGCATTATCTGACGGTTGTGGTTTTCTTATGCCACGGCCTCTACGCCCTGTTTTATGTCCGTCCGGTGCGTCGCTGGCTCCCCTTTCTGATTACGGGTCTGGTTGGTGTGGGCCTGGTATCGTTGTGGTTTATATTCGGGGGGGGCACCTACACGTTCAAAACGCTGGCCTATCAGGCGGATTTCTACCGCAACATTGCCCTTACCGATCCGTATAATAGTGGGTTTGGGACCGTCTTGCCGGCAACCTTGTTAAATGTTGCCAAGCGTTCCCTTCCAATCTGGGCCGATCTGTTTATTGTGTCGAACGGACTCGGGCAAATCGACGTACTGGGTATTCGAAATATTGCTATATCCCTGTTTTTGGGGTTAATCGCAGCCGGGCTTCTGTATCGTTACCATAGGACGACTCCGCTGCCGTTGTTGATAATTCTACTCTACCTGGCATTGTTAAGCGCCCCTTTGCTCCTGGTGACGGTTGTGAATTTTCAATTTGTGGTGGTTGCCGCACTTCCTTCACTTGCCTTTTTTCTCCTGCTGGCAATTCGCAGGCAGGCAGAGGCCGGAAAGTTACCTCTCCTGGTCTTTATGTTCATGCTGGCCCTTGTTCCTACCCTGTTTCTGATCGTTATGTCGTTTCGAAACGGGCACACCTATGGCATTACCCAACGCTATTCGGGCTTCTCATTTCCGTTTTCGGTTATTCTGGTCGCCATGCTGTTGCAACAGCTTGTACGTACAGCAACCGAATTTCGGGAAATCCTACTGGTGGTTTTGGTAATCCAAAGCTATTTTATCGCCCGGTTACTACACCACATTTATCAGGACAAAGCGCCTAAATACACCTATTTCGCCAGCACTCGTGAACCTAATCCCTACTACCGGGTCGCCCAGAAAATCAGGCAGGCATACGCGCCGGGTGACACGGTACTTTATCCGTCCATCCGACTCCACCCGCACGACGAGATTGAGAAGACATACTGGCCTTATTCGATCCAGGATGCCCAGTTGACCAACATGTATTTACCCAGAGATGCCGATTACGTGCAGCGGATGGATACCACCGAAGTAGACAAAATTATCTTGCTGAAACAATCCGGACAACGGACGGTGTTGTTCGATTTGAAAGGGCAGACTCATCGCTATTGAGCTGTGTAAAGGGAATAAATGAGCTACTTTTCACACAGGTAAATTAGTTCTTTCGAACCGTATCCTGGTTGCCACGATAGCCGGAAAGTTCGTGGCACCTCAAGACTCCCATTTCACGTATTTCTGCCAGTTATGCTGTTCGGTAAATCCCAGAACTTCCCGGATTTTACGGTTTGAAAATAAGGCCTCATACTCCCCCAGTTCGCGACTGATTGGCACACCAGGAAAGAATTTTTCAGCCAACTCCTGACTGGTGAGAACAGCCCCGTTGTGATCGTTACCCGCATTGAAAATCTGATAACCGAGGTTATCCTTCTGCAAACATAAATCCACAATCTGCCCCAGGTCACGCGCATCGATGTAACAGAAGGCATTTCTGCGTCGCACTTCAGGGTGCTTAAAATAATGGGGAAACAGTTCCGCGTATTCGTGCGGTTCAATCACATTACCAATACGAAGGGCATAAATATCGAAGCCTGAGCGTCGCTGGAAGCTGCGGGCCGTTTTTTCATTGACAACCTTCGACAATCCGTAGCTATCCATCGGATCAACGTCATAATCCTCTTCCAGCGGCAACTCGTGAGGGTCGGTTTTGCCATCCGAAAAACAGATGCCATAGGTGGTTTCGGAGGAAGCAATGATAATCTTTTTGATGCCTAGCTTAACAGCTGCTTCAATTACATTGTACGTACCCATGGTGTTGACCCGAAACGTTTCATTATCGGGTTTGAGCAAGATCCTGGGCACAGCCGCAAAATGGACTACCGCATCAAATTTTGGTACACCATTGCCGGGCTCCAGTTCATCCAGGCCGGCATAGGAAGTCATGGCATTGAAAATTTGCCCGGAATCCGTAATATCAGCGACCAGATTATCTACCCCCGGGTGATCCAAAGGCGTCAAGTCTACATTCATCACTTTGTAACCCTGGTTGAGCAGGTAGGGAATCACGTGTTTTCCCGCTTTTCCCGATCCCCCGGTAAAAAATATCCGCTTTTTAGTCATGTATTCTCCTGGTTAATACTGATTTTACCTGTTCCTGACCAATGCTGGCTGCGTTACATACACCTGGTCAATGTTGAAATTAGTCCTCTTTCTGGCACTGTTGCAGGCTGTAAAGATAGTTGAACGTCACCCAAAAGGGCAACGCCGATTGCTGCTATGTAGCCTGGGTTTGTCGCCGGGCATTGAAATACTAAACTACCTTAAACCGGTACGCTGGCCCGGCGCAGGCGGTCATTGATGGCTCCACCCAAGCCCCGGTTAGGTACCTGTTCGGCGTAGATGGTATCGATGGGTAAAGAATCCAGCACCCGCAGGTGGGCAAAGAGATTTTTGGCGGCCTCATTCAAATCGCCGGTAGGGGAGAGGACTCGTTGATGATCAGGTGCCAGTCCGCCGAACGGTTCGCGGAAGGCCAGCGCCCCGACGCGTTCGGCTGGTTTTGGACTCTCGCCCGGTGCCAGGAGTATCAGTGGTTTACGGGGAGCGTAATGGCTGCTGAGCATCCCCGGCGCGGCTGGGTTGGAGGTAGAGTGCGTCCGTACCGAAACGGGGCCAACCACCGCTTCAATCTTTTCCAGGCCCATACCGCCCAGGCGAAACACCGTAGGCTGGTCGTTTTCAAACCCCACAATAGTAGATTCGAGGCCAATGTCGGCCGAACCACCATCCAGAATATACGGTATCTGATTGCCTAACTGATCGGCTACGTGTTGGGCACTCGTGGGGCTGATATAGCCGAACGGGTTGGCACTTGGCGCGGCCAGTGGGAAATCGAGTGACCGCAGCAGGGCAAGCGTCAGCGGATGCCTTGGAATGCGAATCGCTACAGTTGGCAGGCCCGCCGTAACGAGGTCCGGGATCAGGTCGCGCCGTGGCAGGAGCAGTGTGAGGGGGCCGGGCCAGAACGTTTCGGCCAGCCGCCGGGCTGGTTCGGGAATGTGGGTAACTAAGCGGTCGAGTTTGCTGAGGGAGTCTGTGTGGACAATGAGTGGATCGAAGGAGGGGCGGTTCTTAACCCGGAAAATTGTCAGAACGGCATCCGGGTCAAGCGCGTTGCCCGCCAGGCCGTAAACGGTTTCGGTGGGAATACCCACCACGTTGCCTGCTTCCAGAAATGCTTTTGCCGCTGTTATATCCGTACCAATCTGTGCCATTCAGTTGTGGGTTTACGGTTTGTAGTTTACGGTCGGCTGACGCGAGAGTTGTTGATGCGTCAGTCCCGGCGGGGAACCGCAACTGTAAACTACAAACCGTAAATCATAAACCAGGTTAGTGGTCTCCGCCGTGTCCGTGAACGTGTCCGTGTGCCAGCTCATCTTCCGTAGCTTCCCGAACCTCCATAATTTCAACGTCGAAAAATAGGTTCTGGTCAGCCAGCGGATGGTTGGCGTCGACCGTTACGAAGTCAGGGTCCACTTTCGTGACGGTAATAACCTGCCCTTCGTTGGTTTCAAACTGCATGCCTACTTCAATTTCCTGTCCGCCAAACGCTTTGCGGGGGACTTCTTCCAGCAGAGCGGGATCGCTCACTCCGTAGCCTTTTTCGGGTGAAACGTCAATCTGGAAATGCTCACCTGTACAGTGTCCTTCCAGCCCTTCTTCCATGCCCGGAATCAGGTTGTTAGCACCATGCAGGTAGTAGAGCGGATCGCTACCCTCACTGGTGTCCAGCACATTGCCTTTGCTATCACGTAGCGTATAATGTATGCCCGCTACTTTGTCTTTTGCTATAATCATGGGATTTTCTGTTGCATTTTCTTTCTTATTACAACAACAGAACAGGCAAAGTTACTTTTGATCGGGGCATAATTTGTGAAAAATAGATTTATTCCGGCAATTATCCGGTCATCGACTGGTTGGCTGGTTTGTCGTCGAATTCGTCCGGTTCGTCGTCGAGCGTAGCGCGGACTTTTTCCAGAAACGACTTTATTTTTTGCAGCTTCCCGATGTAGCGGGCGTTCTCCCGTTTCCGTTCGTCGCGTTGTTTCAGGTATTCGCGGGCACCGGGGAGCGTGAATTTCTGCCGGTCAATCAGGTCCAGAATCTCCGTGAGGTGGTCGATATCGGCCTGCGCGTAAATACGGTCGCCGGAGCGATTTTTCTTTGGCTGGAGTGTTTTGAACTCCTTTTCGTAGTAACGAAGCTTGGAGGCATTGATGCCGAATCGCTCGGCTACTTCTGTGATGCTGTAATACAATTTGCCGCTGCCTTCCATCCTACAAACTTGCTGACCTTCGGGTAAACCTGCAAGTTTTTGGCGTAAATTTGTCGTTTGGTTGCACGTTATGAAGGGATAAATTCTGCCATTGTACGCATTCAGTGGCAAACACACCTCAAACGACTGCAACGTTAGCCCTACAGTTTTATGACTTCCCACGAAATACGTCGGCACTTTCTCGAGTTTTTCCAATCCAAACAACACCTGATTGTCGCTTCGGCCCCGCTGGTTGCCAAGAACGACCCTAGTCTGATGTTCAACAACTCAGGCATGGCGCAGTTCAAGGATTTTTTCCTCGGCAACGGCACCCCCCCATCCAAACGGGTGGCCGATACGCAAAAGTGCCTGCGCGTATCGGGAAAGCACAACGACCTGGAAGATGTAGGATTCGATACCTACCATCATACCATGTTCGAAATGCTCGGCAACTGGTCGTTTGGGGATTATTTCAAGAAAGAAGCCATCGAATGGGCGTGGGAACTGCTTACCGACGTATATGGCCTGCCCAAAGATCGGCTCTACGTGTCGGTATTCGAGGGTGATGAGAAAGACAATGTGCCCTTCGACCAGGAAGCGTTCGACCTCTGGAAACCCATCGTGGGCGAAGATCGGATCATTTACGGCAACAAGAAGGATAACTTCTGGGAGATGGGTGAAACCGGCCCCTGCGGTCCCTGCTCCGAAATTCACGTCGATTTGCGGACGCCGGAGGAAGTAGCCTCAACGCCGGGCAAAGAACTGGTTAACGCCGACCATCCGCAGGTGGTGGAGATCTGGAACCTGGTATTCATGCAGTTCAACCGCAAGGCCGATGGCTCATTGGACCCCTTGCCCGCCCGGCACGTGGATACGGGCATGGGTTTCGAACGGTTGTGCATGGCCATTCAGCAGAAACGGTCGAACTACGATACCGACGTATTTACCGGAACGATTCGCGTTATCGAAGAGGTTTCGGGCCTGACTTACGAAGCCGGAACCAGCAAGCAGGATGTCGCCATGCGCGTCATTGCCGACCATATCCGAGCGGTATCCTTCGCCATTGCCGATGGGCTGGTGCCGAGCAATGCCAAAGCGGGGTACGTGATCCGTCGAATTCTGCGCCGGGCCATCCGTTACGGCTACTCGTACCTCAACATGACCGAGCCATTCATGACCAAACTCGTGCCCACGCTGGCCCTGCAATTTGCCGACGTATTCCCCGAACTGAACGCTCAGCGCGATTTTGTGGCGACCGTTATTCGGGAAGAAGAGATTGCCTTTTTGCGGACGCTGGGTAGTGGACTGGGTCGCCTGGACCAGATCATTTCGGACCTGGCCGGTAAAAATGAGCATGAAATCCCCGGCGAAACGGTCTTTGAACTCAACGACACCTTCGGTTTCCCGGCTGACCTGACCGCACTCATTGCCCGCGAGAAGGGCCTGAGTATCGACGAAGCCGGATTCCAGAAAGCCTTGCAGGAGCAGAAAGCCCGGTCACGGAAAGATGCTACCTCGTCAGCGGGTGACTGGACTGAACTGGCCGAAACGGACAAAATCGAATTTGTTGGGTACGACCAGCCCGAAACGGAAGCCCACGTGGTGAAATACCGCAAAATTCAGAATAAACAGGGTGCACAAATACAGGTTGTGCTTGACAAAACACCGTTCTACGCCGAATCGGGTGGGCAAATTGGTGATACAGGTACCCTGCGCCTATTTGTGGGTTCAGACGAAATCGGCACACTCACGGTGTTGGATACGAAGAAAGAAAATGACCTGGTCATTCATATTGTGGAAGATGTACGCGGCATCGATGAGCTACTGACCGAAGCAGATTCCGTTTATGCCGCCGTCAACGCGTCGCGCCGTGGTCTTATTGCCAGCAACCACTCCGCCACGCACCTGTTGCATTCTGCCCTGCGCGAGGTGGTCGGTACGCACGTAGCTCAGAAGGGTTCGTACGTTGGCCCCGATGCGCTGCGGTTCGATTTCTCGCATTTCAGCAAGGTGACGGATGAGCAACTAACCGAAGTAGAGCGCATCGTGAATGAGAAAATCCGGGAGAATATCAAACTGGATGAAAAGCGGAACGTACCCATCGAACAGGCAAAAGCCTTGGGTGCTACGGCCCTGTTCGGGGAGAAATACGGCGATTTCGTCCGGGTCATCACCTTCGATCCCAGTTACTCGGTGGAGCTTTGCGGAGGAACGCACGTACCGGCCACGGGCCACATCGGACTATTCAAGTTCACCAGCGAAGGGTCCGTCTCGACGGGTGTTCGGCGGGTAGAGGCCAAAACCTCGGCCGGTGCCGAAGCCCTCATCAATGAGCAGATGGCGGTGGTGGCTGAATTGAAAGACCTCCTGAAAGCCCCCAAAGACATGGTGAAAGCAGTTCAGTCGCTGCTGGATGAGCGCACTGCGTTGCAGAAACAGGTCGAAGCCCTGCAAAACGAAAAGGTGCAGCAGTTGAAAAACCAGTTGCTGGAGAAAGTAGAAGCGGTTAATGGCCATTCCCGCTTAGTTGAGCGGGTGGATGTTCCCAACGCCGACGCGCTCAAACAACTGGCTTACGACCTGAAAGCCAAAGTGGATAACCTCGCCCTAGTATTGGGGGCCGACATCAACGGTAAGCCACAACTAGCCGTTATGCTTCCCGATTCACTAATTCAGGATAAGAAGATGAATGCGGGTCAGGTGGTAAAAGAACTAGCCAAAAATATCAAAGGGGGCGGGGGCGGTCAGCCATTTTTCGCGACGGCGGGCGGCACCGATTCGTCCGGTTTGGATGCCGCATTGGAGCAGGGACGGCAACTGCTGGGGTAATGAAGCATTGATGCTTTTTAACCCTATAAGATCTCAAAGACCTTATAGGGTTTTTTTATAAAACCATGACTAATCAACCCATTGGCGTGTTCGACTCTGGCTATGGCGGCCTGACGGTACTCCGGGAAATTGTCCGCCAGCTACCGCAGTACGACTACCTGTATCTCGGCGACAATGCCCGAACGCCCTACGGTACCCGTTCCTTCGATACCGTGTACCAGTACACGCTGGAATGCGTCCGGCACCTGTTCGACCGGGGGTGCCGGCTGGTGGTGCTGGCCTGCAATACGGCTTCGGCTAAAGCCCTGCGGAACATTCAGCAGTTAGATTTACCAACGCTGGCCCCGGACCGGCGGGTGCTGGGCGTGATTCGCCCCACGGCGGAAGTGATTGGCAGATACTCAAAAACGGGTAATGTAGGAATTCTGGCCACGCCGGGAACCGTAACCTCGGAATCGTACCGGGTGGAAATCGAGAAGTTTTTTCCGGACTTACAGGTGTCTCAGGAAGCCTGCCCGATGTGGGTACCGCTGGTCGAAAACGGCGAGTACGACAGCCCCGGTGCGGATTATTTCGTGCAGCAACACCTAAACCGACTGATGGAAAAAGCACCGGGTATCGATACCATCCTGTTAGCCTGTACCCACTACCCGCTGTTACTGGATAAAATTCGGCAGTACACGCCAGGTAATGCCACCATTTTAACGCAGGGCGGCATTGTAGCCGATAGCCTGGCCGACTACCTCACCCGCCACCCCGAACTGGAACGGCAAATCAGTCAGCACGGTAAACGAACATTCCTGACTACTGACTCAACCGACGATTTTGACCGGCAGGCCACCGTTTTCTACGGTGAGCCCGTTCGGTCAGGACAGGTGTAGCTCGCTCTTTCCGGACGTTCCCGTAAGGGGCATATGTTCCCGTACATTTCCGGACGTTTCCGTCAGCGGGGGAATTAATTCCCCCGCTGACGGAAACGTCCGGAAATTGATGATTTTCATCATCCCCGGATGAGTTCCCTGATTTTTACCCCAGTACTAGTCCGGCCTTGGCCAGTTTCTGCCGGGTCGATGCGTAATCGACGTGGTGAATGCACTGCATACCCAGCGTGCTGGCCACTTCCGTAAACATCATTCGGTCATCAATGTAAAGCACTTGTGCAGGAGCGAGTTGGGCGATGTCGAGGGCTAACTGGAAAATGTCGGTGTCGGGTTTGCGGAAGTGAGCGTAGCAGGAGGACACGAAGGCATCGATGAAGTTACCCAGCCCAAAGTGCCTGATCCGGTACTCATTAATTTCACGCCCTTCGTTGTTCACCGCCATTAGCTTCAGGCCATGCTGTGCTTTGAGCTGGCAAACCAGGTCAATCATATCGGTAAAAGGCTCCGACTGTTCCATAATAAATTGCGTGAACTCAGAGCGGGTGTAGGGGCGGGGCTGGTAAAAAACAATCCGGGTCAGGTACTCGTCCAGACTCAGCTTGCCCGATTCGTAGGTGTCAAAGGTCAGGTGGTGCCGTTCGTTTAGCTGGTCATAGTCCAGATCGAATTTCTGAGCGGCCCGTTGGCGGGCGTGGCGGTCCCAGCCATTGGTGAGCAACACGCCCCCGATGTCTAAAAAGAGGGCGCGGATGGGTTGTTGGGTTGTCATGCTGCAAGTAAACAGTTTCGGTTGAGACGGGCGTGTGAATTTTTTGTGCCATAATGAAAGTTGCCTATGCGTTGCAAATGGCGGCTTCCGGTCGTTAGTTTGCAGGCTAAACGTTTTTTTACAGCAGAGATAGGCATGAATCGTCGTCGTTTTGTTCAGCAGTCAGCCGGCTTAGGGGTAGGTGTATTCGTGGGTGGGTTAAGCCGGGCGCAGGTCGCCGAGCCTACGTTTCCGGTGGTTCGGGAGGTCCCCGCCAAACGCAACTTCACCAGTGAATCCGTAGAGCAGACCATCGGGCGGATGAAAAAAACGATTCGTGACCCCGAACTGGCCTGGTTATTTGAGAACTGTTTCCCAAACACCATCGATACCACCGTCAGGTATTCAGTCATCGACGGGAAATCCGATTCGTTCGTCATTACGGGCGACATCGACGCTATGTGGCTCCGCGACAGCACGGCGCAGGTGTGGCCTTATTTATCGCTTATCAAAACCGATGAACCCCTGCAAAAACTGGTAGCCGGGCTCATTCGTCGGCAGACGCAGTGTATCCAGCGCGACCCCTACGCTAACGCCTTTTACGCCGATCCGAAGCAGGAGGGCGAGTGGAAAAAAGACCGTACCGATATGAAACCGGGTCTGCACGAGCGCAAGTGGGAACTCGATTCATTGTGCTACCCCATCCGGCTGGCGTATGGTTACTGGAAACGCACCGGCGATACAGATCCGTTCGACGAGACCTGGGCAAAAACTATGCAGCTGGCGGTGCAGACTATGCGGGTACAGCAGCGCAAAACTAACGGTGGCCCCTATAAATTTGGTCGCGATACGTTCTGGTCGACGGACACCGTGCCCGGTGATGGTTATGGCAACCTGACGCGGCCGGTGGGGATGATTCACAGCATTTTCCGCCCGTCAGACGATGCTACAATTTTTCCCTTCTACGTACCATCCAACTGGTTTGCGGTGGTATCGCTGCGGCAACTGGCTGAAATGACCGACGCCATTCGTCCTGATGCCGCGTTCAGTAAGGAGTGCCGGGCACTGGCCGACGAAGTAGAGACAGCCTTGAAGAAATACGCCGTATACGACCACCCTAAATACGGTAAAATCTATGCCCTGGAGGTGGATGGATACGGTAACCGTCTGTTGCAGGATGATGCCAATGTGCCCAATCTGCTCTCGCTGCCATACCTGGGGGCTGTTTCGACCGCCGACCCGATTTATAAAAATACCCGCCGGTTCGTGCTGAGCGAAGACAACCCGTATTTTTTCCGGGGTAAGGCGGGGGAAGGTATCGGTAGTCCGCACACGCTGATTAACAACATCTGGCCCATTGGCGTAACGATGCGGGCCCTTACTTCCACTGACCCCGCCGAAATAAAACAACAATTACAGATGCTAAAGCAGACCCACGCGGGTACCGGCTTCATGCACGAATCGTTCGACAAAGACGATCCGACAAAGTTTACCCGAAAATGGTTTGCCTGGGCTAACACGCTATTCGGAGAGATGATACTGAAAGTAGCTGCCGAACACCCCGATATAGTAAAACAGAGGCTGTAACCAACCAAATTGCCCCGGCTAACGCGTTAGCCGGGGCAATTTGGTTGGTCATTATATTAGCCTGTATCTGATCCGTGTACTCAATCAGGGTTTGCTGGCTGTGCTGTCTGGTAGTTGCTGCTGCACTGCTTTCAGGCTATCGGCTCTTGCTTTCTCTTCCGCTTTTGCCTTCTTCTTGAAGAATCCCCGCAGCAGGAAGTTATTCTGAGCCGCTTTTAAATCTTCGTTCAGTAATTCTGTTCCCGTACTCAAATTATTGATCGTTGTACGGAGTTTGTTCGCTGTTTCCCCATCGGTGAGTAGCACACCCAGTGGACTGTTCGTGTTGTTCAGTTTTTCGGATGCCTTGTTCACGTTTTCGGCTGTTCGGCTCAGCGTGTTGATACTTTGGTCGGCCGAAGTCATAGCGGATTCAAACCGGGTGGCCGACCGTTTCAGGCTCCGAAACACGGTTGTGTCGGTTACAAGCTGGTTTGCCAGACTACCGGGCGTGTTCAGTCGTGACGCAAATTTTGATACTGAACCCGTCAGGTTAACGGTATTGTCGGACGCTCTTTCCAAGTTTCGCATGGCCCGTTTGAAGTTATCGGCTACGATGGAATCGGTCAATACGGCCCCCACAGTGCCCTTACCTTTGCGCAGGTTACCCACCAGTTCTTTAAAATCCTTGGTGACCCGCAGCAGATTATTGTTGTTTTCCTGGAGGGTTTCCAGAATCTGGTCCGAACTAAGGGCCGCTACCGTTTTCAGCCGGTCGCCATCTTCCACTTCGGGATGGCTGGTTGTTCCGCCCGTAATTACCACGATCTTGTTGCCAATCAATCCATCACTACTGATGGTGGCATTGGCATCTTTGCGGATAAACTGTTGCGAACTCTCTTCAATGTTCATGTCAACCTCCACCTGCGCGGTGCCATAAAAGCTAATACGTTTGACGGTGCCGATTTTGACCCCCGAAAACCAAACGTTGTTTCCAGCCTTAAGGCCGCCTACATCGTTGAAAACCGCTATTATCTTGATGCTCTTGGTAAAGCGTTTCTGCTGCCCCCCCAGCACAAATATGCCGGCAATGAAGATGATAATCCCCAGTAGCACGAAAACACCGACCGTAATATTGCGCTTAGTTGAATCTGTACTCATGTAGTAGTTTGTGGTTTAAGGTTTACGGTTTACGGTTTACGGTTGCCCCGCTTCGGCGTACCGACTGAGTCTGACGTATAAGTGGCTGACGAGTCAGCTGACTATAAACGTTAAACCGAAAACCATAAACTACCTATTCAGTTCACAAAATTGTAATTATAAAACTGCTTCACCCGCTCATCGGGGTCGGCGAATACGTCGTCAAAGGTGCCCACGCGTTCAAACTTCCCGTCCAGCAGCATCGCTACCCGGTCGCTGGTGGTTTTGGCACAGGTCAGGTCGTGGGTAATGATAATGGAGGTGGCGTTGATACGCTCCCGTACTTCGTTAATCAGGTTGTTAATTTCAATGCTCGTAATGGGGTCCAGACCAGAGGTTGGCTCATCGTACAGCATAATTTCGGGATTTAGAATCAGGGTGCGGGCAATGCCTATCCGTTTGCGCTGCCCACCGGATAGTTCCGACGGCATCTGGTTGATGGTTTGCGACAGACCTACATCGTCCAGCGCTTTTTCAACCGCTTTATCCACGTCAGCTCGGCTCAGGTTCCGGACGTTTCGTACTAATGGGAACTCCAGATTTTCCCGAATGCTCATGCTGTCGTACAGCGCACTGCTTTGAAACGAGAAGCCTACCTTCTGCCGGAAGGTATCCATTTCCTTGGCACTGAGTTGCTCCACATCCTGCCCCAGCACAACAACGCTACCCGAATCGGGTTTGAGCAGGCCGACGATGATTTTTATTAAAACCGATTTTCCCGTCCCCGAACGACCCAGCACGGCTATGTTTTCACCCTGCTTAACGTCCAGGTCGATACCCTGAAGTACGTGCAAATCACCAAACGATTTACGTAGGTTACGGATGGAGATAACAGAATTTTCGTCGGTTTTACCAGGTTTGTTCATAGCTGAATTCATTCTGCTCACCGGAAGGATGATACAATCTGTAGTGACAGCAACTCTTCAATAAATACTAAAAACATGGATGTCACCACAGCCGCGTTGGCCGCTTTTCCAACCCCTTCCGTTCCCTTCGATGAGTTATAGCCTTTATAACAGCCAACCATGCCAATGGTAAAACCAAACACGATTGATTTGAGCGATGACGCAAAAATATCGACGTACGAAATTGCACCGAATACTTCCTGTATATAGGAGGTAAAGCTGGTTTGCTCGGTCATATTCACATTCAGAAACCCACCAATCAGGGCGACAAAAATGGTGTACATCGTCAGAATCGGGATCGTAATGGACGTGGCCAGTACCCGGCTGACGACTAGAAATTTGAACGGGTTAGTGCCCGACACTTCCATGGCGTCGATTTGCTCGGTTACGTTCATGGACCCTATTTCGGCCCCGATGCTCGACCCCACCTTCCCCGCAGCAATCAGGGCAGTTACCAGTGGCCCCAGTGCCCGCACAATGGCAATGGCAATCAGCGACGGGAGCCAGGAAGTCGCTCCAAACTCGGCTAAAGAGGGTCTCGACTGGTTGGTGAACACCATACCTGTAATAAAGCCCGTCGTAGAAATCAGTAGCAGCGACCGGAATCCCACTTCGTAGCACTGCCGGATAATTTCCTTGAATTCGTAGGGGGGAAGAAAAAGCTCCCGAAAGAAACGACTGATAAAAGCGAATACGTCGGCCAGTGCCAGAAACATTCGCTCGAACCGACCAGGCGCGGCCCTGCCCGATGTGGAAGAAGTAGATTTAGTCGTGTCTGAGGGCATTTAAAGACTAAAAAAAGGCGAACCGTCGGACAGGCCCGGCGGCTTTGGATTAATAACCAGATTAACGGGTTAGGGTTTATTTTACCGGCAAGTTACTAAACAGTACCGGTCAATGCATTGATGAACCGACCAGAACCCGAGAAATAGTTGACCCGGGCTGCAAACCAGTACACTGCCAGTCGAATAACGGACGGGAAGCGTTACATCAACATAAAAAAACGACCTTTGTTCGATAAAGAGCCAGTAAGCCCTTACTTATGATTGACATTGGACGAATAAACACCTTGACGGCCCTGCGCCAAACCAGCGTCGGCTTTTTCCTCGGCGACTTGTCGGACCGAAAAAGCCAGGACTTTAGCAACGATATCCTGCTGCCCAACAAGTACGTTCCCGACACGCTTTCCGTTGATGACGACATCGACGTATTTGTGTATACTGATTCTGAAGACCGGCCCATCGCCACTACGCTCACCCCGGCTATTCACCGCAACGAGTTCGCGGCCCTGCAGGTGGTTGCGGTCAGCAGTGCCGGGGCTTTTCTGGACTGGGGGCTGGAGAAAGATTTGCTGGTGCCTCACCGCGAACAGGCCCGGCCCATGGAAACCGGCCAGTGGTACGTGGTGTTTATGTACCTCGATACGGCCACAAACCGGCTGGTGGCATCGAGTAAGCTAAGCCGCTTTCTGGACCCCGACGTTAGTTACCTCCAGGCGGGGGAAGAAGTGCAGCTGCTGGCCTACGAAATGACCGATTTGGGGGTGAACGTTATCATCAACAATCGGCACAAAGGGCTGGTGTACGGCAACGAAATTTTTCGCACCGTTCGACCCGGCGACCCGCTCATTGGTTACGTCAAGCAAGTCCGGGATGATAATCTGGTGGACGTGAGCCTGCAAAAAGTCGGTTTTGATAATGTGGAACCGAACGCCCAGCGCATTCTGGCTACGCTCAAAGCCGAAAACGGTTTCCTGCCCCTGAATGACAACAGCCCGCCCGAAGCCATTTATGCCTCGCTCGAAATGAGTAAGAAGACGTTCAAAAAAGCCATCGGCACCCTCTACCGGGAGCGAAAGATTGTGCTGGAGGAAGGGGGGATTCGGCTGGTGTGAGGGAGTAATATTCCTTTTTTGTCATTCCGAACTGAGTGGAACCTGTACTACTCTGACGCTTGAGATTCCGCGCTCAGCACCGGCCGCCCAGCGCGGAATCTCAAAAAAGGACAAACAATGAATAGCAAAATTAACTAAACTGCCCCAACCCCCTACCCGGCAGGTGAACGTACGCCGTTTTTAAGCCGGAATCCGGCCACAGAAACGACGAATAATCGTCCTGACGCGACATCACTTCTTTGTATACCAGTACCCGAAACAGGTAATAACGCGTTTCGCGGGGGAGTGTCATGCTGTAGTAATCGCTGTCTTTCCGGTGCCGAAGCTGGTTTCTTACGTAACCCGAACCGGCGTTATAAGCTGCTGCTACCAACGACCAGGACCCGAATTGTTTGTATAAATCACGCAGGTGTTTACAGGCGGCTTCGGTGGATTTTTTGGCGTCGAAGCGTTCATCATTCCGCCCACCTACCTTCAGGCCCAGCCCGCGGGCGGTTCCCGGCATCAACTGCCAGTACCCGGCGGCCCCCGCTCTGGATACGGCCCGGGGGCGCAGGTCACTCTCGGCCATCGGGATATAGCGGAAATCGTCGGGAATATCATACTTCTCCATAATCGGCTCAATGATGGGGAAGAATTTGTCAGCCCGCTCCCGGAGTTTTCTCAGGTCACTGGTACTACTCCGGAAAAGGGTAAAGACGTGTTTCCAGCGGCTAACAACATCGGTTTGCCCGAAGGGCAGACCCTCACCACAGAAATTGACATCCAGCAGGGGCAATTCGGGCGAACCGGCGACTACAGGTTTGAGGATGCCCCGGTCGTTGACTAGGGCGGTCGCATCGGACCGGGTTACGGCATGAACGTTGGAAAATGAAGACTGGGGAATCGCGGATGACCCCACTGCAGGAGCAATTAGCTTGGCTGCAACCGTGACCGCCGGACGAACGATGGCCATCAGTAAGGGGAATTGAACTCGATTGAACAAATCTAATTTCAGGATGGTAATGTAGGTTAACGCACAACGCCATCAGAATAGTTTGCTGATACTTAAATGATTATCCTATTTTAACCGCAAGTTGGACAATGTGCCGATTGAATTGTACGACCGGAAGAGTGTGTCAATGAAGTAGGGGATGACAGATATGTCGTTCACGAAATCCAGTGTAAGGCGTGAACGGGAAACCCCACACTCTTCAGGGAGTGTGGGGTTTCAGACCAGGGAAACAGGCTATTGTTTCCCGATAAACAAGCAAGTTCCTTACGCAACCTGAACGGCTACCTCGTAATAATCAATCGTTGGCGGACCGGCGAAAAACTTTTTCATGCTTGTCATAACTCCCTGAAGGAAACCATTTGTTTCGGATGCCGTACGCGCTTCGGCAGTTTCCCAGAGCGTGACCAGCAGGCACTTGTTAGTCTCATCATTGAAAAGGGCGCGGCTGTTGGAAAAGCCGACCTGCTGCTTGAGTGCGGGTCCGACCGAATCGCGGAAGTACTCGGTAGCCCCGGTAATTGAACCCGGAAGAAGTTGAACCTGAATAATACGTGCGTACATACTGATACGTGTTAGAGTGGAACGAATACGTCTTATAAAGGCTGAATAGCAGCGTGTTATACTCGTGCATGGCACTGTGTAACATCGGTAGTTCAGCCTTTTCAGCTTTGTCCCGGCTTTTTCCTTTACGAAACACTCGTTGGATGAATGGCAGGTCTGTTGGTGAGCGCGGTGGGCGGAGTGCCAATGTTTTGAATGGAGGGGCAATTTTGTTGGTGCAGGGCTGCGTATGCAAAAAGCCGGGCCCTCGTCGAAAGAGCCCGGCTTTTCAAAATTGTATCCTGCGTGGACTACGGCTGAACCGATGCTTCGCCCTGCCAGTTAGCATGGAAGACGCCTTCCTGCCCAACCCGTTCGAAAGTGTGGGCACCGAAGTAATCCCGTTGCGCCTGAATCAAGTTCGAGGGCATGTTGGCACTCCGGAACGCATCGAAATAACTCAGGCAGGTAGCGTAAGTCGGTACGGCAATGCCAGCCGCTATAGCCGTAGTTACCACCGCCCGAACACCGGGCTGGGTTTTCCTAATGGTTTCCTGTACAGCCGGAGCGAGCAGCAGGTGCTTTAGTTTGGGGTTTTCCACGTAAGCACTGAGCATCGTTTCCAGGAAGGCCGACCGGATAATACAGCCTCCACGCCAGATGCGGGAAATGTCGGCCAAATTCAGGTTATACCCAAACTGCGTCGATGCCGATGCCAGCAGGTGCATGCCCTGCGCATACGTCGTAATCATGGAAAAGAAAAAGGCCTGTTCCAGCTGCGCCAGAAAAGCGGCCTTGTCGACCGACAGATCCGCCTGTTCATCACCGTACAGCGAAGCGGCTTCAACGCGCATGGCCTTATACTTGGACAAGTCGCGCATGGAAACGGCACTATCGATGGCCGGGATGGGCGTAACCAGATCCATGGCCACCTGCGACGTCCATTTGCCGGTACCTTTGGATTTGGCTTCGTCTTTGATACCGTCCAGCAAGAGGGTTTTTGATCCCGGCTCTTTGTAGGCAAAAATATCGGCGGTCACCTCCAGCAGAAACGACTGTAAGCGCCCTTCATTCCAGCTTTTGAAAACGGCATGCATCGCTTCGTAATCCATCTTCAGTCCCTTCCGCATAATCTCGTAGGTCTCGGCGAGTAGCTGCATGATGGCGTATTCTATTCCGTTATGCACCATCTTCACAAAGTGCCCGGCGGCACCCGGTCCAATGTACGTTACGCAGGGGTCGCCATTTACGTGGGCGGCTACGGCGGTTAAAATCGGCTCAACAAACTGGTAGGCATCCACATCACCACCGGGCATCATGCTGGGGCCTCTCCGCGCCCCTTCTTCGCCCCCCGAAATACCCATACCGAAAAAGTGAAACCCTTTGGCGGCCATTTCTATATCGCGCCGGGTTGTATCGGTGAAGTGCGAGTTGCCCCCATCAATAACAATGTCCCCTTTGTCGAGCAGAGGGGTCAACTCCGCAATAACGCTGTCGACGATGGGACCGGCGGGTACCAGCATCATAATAGAACGGGGGTGTTGCAGGCTATTGACAAAGGATTTTATATCCGTGAAGCCTTTCACTACATTATCGGCTCCTTCTTTTTCCAGCAGGACCGATTTTTCGGGGTCTTTATCGTAACCAGCCACGGCAAACCCGTGGTCGGCCATGTTGAGCAGTAGATTGCGGCCCATCGTGCCCAGGCCAATCATGCCGAAGGTAAACTGGTTGGCGGATGAGTTGGTATTCATCATAGGATAAGAGTGAGTTAAAACGTCTGTGTAAGGTAAGTGCGCCCCTGTTGTCAATGGCTGATCAGGGGTCGCGGGGCCAATTTACGGAAAATCGGGCGGAAGGCAGGAGACAGTGCCATTAACTTACGATGAAGCGGCCTGACTACTTCGTTTTGCCGCGTTTTCCACCTGGTTAAAACCTACACTACAAACTACTTTAATACCAGACTGGCTTCGGCCTCCCGTTTATACTGTTGGGCATCGTCGGGCAGGAGAAGCCGCCGTTTCAGGAGTTCGTCCGTTGCTTTCGTCAGGGCCTGAACGTAGCCATCATGGGTATGATACCGCTCCTCCAGCGATAAACGGGGATCGTTTGCCTGTAGTCGTTTGGCTTTCGTGTTTTTGAACGGGATGGATTGGCCGGACCCTTCGCACCCGTCGTTCTCGCCGAAACCAGCCCGCCGTAAGGCCCAGCCGGTAGTCGTTGCCACCGGAACGGCCACCGGAGGCAACCGGATACCGGATACTTCGTTGCCATCAGGATCGACCTTGGAAACGAAATTAACGTAAACCGGCCTCCCGGTTAGTGTGGGCGGAAAGGCAGTCAGCAATCCCTTACTGGTCGACGGACCAAAATCGAGCTGGTAGCGCGTGGTGATAAGCCCGGTGTAGGTAACGTCAGGAATGGCGGGCCAGCCCACTGCCTCTCTGGGTACAATGCTGGTGGGTGAGCCGGGTTGGTGTACAGCCAGCACGGCGTTACCGTCCGCCCGACGGGGTACCGCACTGGGTGGGGGCGGGGTACCCTTGGTGACCCATTCGTCCAGGGCTACGAAAAGTGCCCGTAGCAACGGTTCGGCATTCGTCGGATTCTGAAACTGCTGACAGGTTCCGCGCGAGGTGGCATTGCCCGTGCCGTGCTGGGCACCCGAAACGAGGTAGAAGCGAACATTGTCGGGGTCGGGGAGGTCGTTTCCCTGCGTATCGGTATGCAGCAGCGATGCTGCTTTTACCCAGTACTCATTGGCCGAATTAATTTCAAACACCTTCGGGCAGGTATTGGTAGCCGAACAGGCCGCTAACCGACCGGCGGTTTTACCCGTAAGCGGGTCGGTCAGGACAGGGTAGGCGAAGGGGAAACCAGCCTCCGGGTAAAGCTGATTTTGCCGGTTGCGTTCCGTACGGGCGGGTTGGGCAAACCGAACGTTCAGCCCAATACCGCTGCCGCCACCCAGCCAGTTTTCAATGCCATCCAGTACGCGCCTGCCTTTTTCGTCGGCATTGAAGCCCAGCGTCTGGAAATCGTTCAGATACCGGGCGGGTTGCGATAGGGCGAAAGAGAACGTAAACTGAACATCGTTGGCTAATGGATTCGGGTTGCCCGCGTCGTCGGTGGTGGCGTAGCGCAGGAACGAAACAAAATCGCGGGTAGCGGCCAGCCCAATGCCCGCTACCATCGGGTCGCGGGCGGTATAACTAAACTCATAAATAGCACTCTGCCGAAACGGAGTTCCGGCGGGTAACAGCCGAATCGTCCGGTCGCTGGCGTACTCCCAGCCATCCGCCGGAACAGCCACCGGCATATCCGAGAGGTGGTCGCGTACGGTGAGCGTCGCCGTAGTTTTGGTCAGCGTAGCGGCCGGGTAGGCCAGAGGATGGGTCAGCGTGGTGGCATTGTCGTACACGATGTATTCGTAGGATGGACCGGTTAGGGGTGAGCCATCTGCCTGTTTGATAATTGGTACAGTAATAGTCAGGTTATTGTTGACCGGCGCGGCCGACGGGTCCCAGCCGTTCCAGACCAGTGTGTAACCCCGATTCATCAGAAAGCCGTCCCCGGCGTGGGTGTCCGTGGTCGGGTCGTTGCCCCCGCTGCTTTTGTTCAGTCCGCCGAAAAGCTTACCACCCCGGTTGTTAACCTCCAGAAATAGTTTGTGATTGCCTTTTGTGAGGTCGATGGGTTTGAGGAGGTAAATGTCCATCGCGTACTCCACCATGCCCTTTGCATTGCGGGGGGCCAGTTGAATATCCGTGATAAGGGCATTTTGCGGACTGGTTGGGTCCAGTTCACCGTAGGCTTTGCCACGCAGTTTTTCGTACATGCCCACCATCCCAAACGATTTCCTGCCAAAAGTTGGCGATTCCCGGCTGGTGATTTCGATACGGATAATACGTGCCTGGGCCAGAAATTCCGGCAAAAAGAGCAGAGTAACCAGCAGGACGCAGCGAAGGGATGTGAGTTTGGGCATCGGGGCGATTTCTTTCCGTAAGAAACCATTCGGGCGGCTGACCTACTCAATGTATCCCCATTTCGGCTGCATTGCGAAGGTCAGCCGGAAGCCCTTACCCGGATGCACCGCCTAATGACGATGGCCGAAGGTATGGTCGCTGGCGTAGGCCAAACCAAGACCAACGCTGGAGAGTTTGTTGTCGTCGGCGATGGCCGCTTGCGGGAACAGGCTTCTGAAAGCGGCCTGAATGGCTTGCACTTCCGTGGAGCCACCCGTCAGAATAACCAGTTCGATGGCTTCCCGACCAATGCCCGCATCCTGAAGGCACTGCTTCGCCGAAGCGACGATGGCATCGACATCCGCCCGGATTGCCCCATCAAAGAGAGTTCGCTGGATGGGGATGGAAAAATCGGGTTCAATAAAGTCGAACCCGGCGTGGTGAATAGACTGCGCCGAGAGGGCAATTTTAGCGTTTTCGGCAACCGCCAGCAGCGAATGCCCCGTTTCGTCCTCGAGTACTTTTAGTAGCCGGATGTACCGCTTTTTGTCGTGCGACTCGTGGAGCAGTTGCCGGACCTGCATGATGAGTTTGGGCGTGTACAGAAAGTTGACCTTGCTCCACTCGGCCAGATCGTGGTATGGTTTCAGGGGTACTTCCAGGTTCTTGGAGCCGTAGGTGCTGCGGTAACCCAGTTCGGGCAGGATGGTGGCCAGACTCAGCGCCTTATCGAAATCGTTACCACCCACCCGAATGCCCGTATTGGCCAGAATATCAGCCGTACGATCTGGTTTGAGCCTCGATTTATCCGAGAGCCGAATCACCGTAAAATCGGATGTACCCCCACCCAGATCGGCTACCAGTGCCAGCTTCTCCCCGCGCAGCCGGGCTTCGTGCGCGAAGGCCGCTGCGATGGGTTCAAACTGAAACTCGATGTGTTTGAATCCGAGTCGCTGGGCAATGGCGTGCAGTTCCGCCTGTGCCCGGGTGTCGGCCGACGGATCATTATCGACGAAGTGGACGGGTCGCCCCATCACAACATATTCGATCTCCTGCCCGGCTACCTGGTCGGCCTTTGTTTTAAGGTGCTGCAGAAAGGCGGTAATGATGGTCGAAAAACCCATCGACGCACCGTTTACAAGGGTTCCCTGTTTCATCAGGGATGTGCCGAGTACCCGCTTCAAACTCCGCATGAACCGACCCGGCTGCCGGTTGAAGAACATATCCACCGCCGTTCGGCCATAAAACGCTTTGTTATCGAGACGCTGGAAAAAAAGGGCACTTGGCATCGTTACCTGCGTTTCCTCTACCGGAACCAGGCTTATAGTCCCGTTGCTGGCCAGGGCAATACTCGAATTGGATGTGCCGAAGTCAATTCCGCAGGAAAGGGGTGTTATGCTCACTTGTGTCTTTAGGTATCGGCCCTGAACCCGGTCTTTGATGCGTCAAGAAATACGAGTAACCAGAGCAGGGTCGGTCAGATTTTGAGAGAAAAAGGGCGTAAATGTACGTCAATAGCGGTAATCTATCGCCCTGTGGGGCATATTACAGAGCAAATGCCCAGAAGAACCATTTTCCGCCAGCGGGTAGGCTGAGGAAACGCATCTTCCGTCAGCGGGCGATTTAAATCGCCCGCTGACGGAAGATGGTTCGTCCGGGCGTTTGCTGGCGGAAAACGTACCAGCGTAACCGGATAGGTTGTAGATTTGGCTATGCTCATCACTGTCGCCGTTGTTCAGGCCACTCCCGTTTTTTTCGATATCCACGCCACAATTGATAAACTCGAATCACTGGTTATTGAGTGTGCCCGTAAAGGCTGTCAGTTTATCCTGTTCCCGGAGTCGTTCATTCCGGGGTATCCCCGCAGGTTTACCTTCGGAGCATCCGTTGGTTTACGTACCGATGCCGGGCGGGAACTTTACAAAACGTACTGGCAAAACAGTTTGCAGCTACCCAGCCCGGAACTGGCCCGCATCGAGCAGATTGCCCGTGAGAATAATGTGTATCTGGCCATCGGCGTTACCGAGCGCGATGCGCTGAACGGGAGCCTGTACTGTACCCTCGTTTACGTATCCCCTACGGAAGGCTACCTGGGCAAGCACCAGAAGATTAAGCCGACGGGCGTGGAACGGTTAGTCTGGGCGGAGGGCACCGGCGCCGATTCGCTGCGGGTATTCGACACGGGAATTGGCCGGATGGGTGGCCTGATCTGCTGGGAAAACTACATGCCACTGGCCCGCATGAGCCTATATCAGCAGGCACCCCAACTGTATCTGGCCCCTACCGCCGATGCCCGGCCCACCTGGCCCGCTACCCTCCAGCACATCGCCTGCGAAGGCCGCTGTTTCGTACTGGGCAGCAACCAGTTTTTCAGCCGGAGTGACTACTCATCTGCTTATCAGGATTTCCTGGACGAAGATGATCTTGTTTTGAGTCGGGGTGGGAGTGCCATCGTCTCCCCACAGGGGGAATTTATTGCCGGGCCGCTCTGGGATAAAGAGGCTATCCTCATTGCCAATCTGGCCCTTGACGAAGTCCTGAAAAGTAAACTCGATTTTGATGTAATTGGCCATTACACCCGGCCCGATTTATTTTCATTCGGGCGTAAATGAAACGTGCCGGATAGAATTTCTATCCGGCACGTTTCTACTTTTACGGTTCTACACGGCACTCTTATTTACTGAGCAACACCCGGTCGATAACGTGAACGACCCCGTTCGAGGCTGCCTGATCGGCCTGGATGATGTTGGCAACGTTGGCGCCGTTCCCTTTACCCAACAGCGTAACTTTACCACCGGCGACATTCACCCGAAGCGTAGTACCCTGAGCGGTGGCAACATCGGCCCCGTTCTGGAAGGTCTGCGCATAGGCACGGTAATTCAATATGTGATACAACAGAATGTCCGACAATACTTTCGGATCGGCCGCTTTAATGGCCGCTTCATCGGCATAACCAGCCGCTTTCAAAGCATCGTTGGATGGTGCAAAGATCGTGTACCCATTCTGAGTGCTTTTGTTCAGAACGTCGCTCACAGCCGGACCCGCCCGGTCAATAGCGGCCGTCAGCAGTGACAGGTTTGTGTTGGCCTTAACCAGAGCCACCGTATTAACCGTAGCGGGCTTCAACAACGCATTGATGATATGCAAAGCGGCTCCCACTGTTGGAATGTCCCCCTCAATAATCTTTGCCTGATTAACGCTGATATCAGTCATACTGTTTTTGTATACGGACAGCTGATTATCTGCCAGGGCCGTCTCATACACGGTATTTACTCTTGTTGGCATGGCCGACTGGTCAATACGGGATTTGACAATATGGTACCTCAAAATTCGTTGCAGATCGGCTACCGGTGCGGCCGACACAGCCGCTTCGTTAGCGTATCCTCCCGCCCTGAACGCATCGTCCGACGGGGCAAAAATAGTAATCAATGACTGGTTGAATTCGGTTGCGAGACCCGCCCGGGCAATAGCTGCACTCAGCAGTTTGAGGTTGTCTTTCTGGGCGATATAAGCTACCGATGCTACGACGGTTACATTCGAGCCCGGCGTAGTTGTGCCCGAACCCGGCGTAGTCGTTGTACCCGACCCTGGTGTGGTTGTTGTACCCGAGCCTGGCGTGGTTACCGTTCCTGACGTGGGAGGGGTGGTAGAAATGGGGTCAGGAGTTGTACTCGTACAGCTGAAAAAGAGCGGAGTAGCTCCGAAGAGTAGCAAAAGCGTACTTCGTTTGATGTACGCATAGATGGACTTTTTCATGGCATTGAGTGAATTATAGTGAATTGATAAAACGTTGGTTGCCCGCTAAAACCTCCGCCTGTTGGTTTGGTTATTTGCAGGACTTCACGAAAAAAACACACTTCTTCCGGGTAATGTTGTGCAGGGGGAATTTTATGCGTGGATGAAAATTTGCCTATTTTGTAGGTAGTTAATTGATATTTACATACTTACGGCTGCGTAAGTGCTATAGGCTAAACTGAGGGAATTGATTGAATGGTCCTGTAGTAGCCTTTATGCCGGTAATAGGTATATAAAACAGGCGTGTGGCCTCAGCCGGGTTTGCCTAACCTGCAACCAATCTGACTGGTGAGCAGTAAGTGGTTGCATTTGAAAACCGGTTGTATCAAATGTGAAAATCAGTGTAACAATATTGATAATCTTTCTTATTTTATCTCTTTATGGTACTGATATATAGCAACTTATGAGTTGCTCATAGGTTGAAATAAGTTGAACGTTTTTCGAAACACCACATCTGATCTGACTGCTATCTTTGATTCACGAACCGTTCCTTACTCCGGTTCGTGTAGTTGGACATGAATCAGAAACAACGCATCTTTTTTTGGTCGATTACAGCTGCCCTGGGCGGTTTTCTTTTCGGATTCGACACGGCCGTTATCTCCGGTGTGGAGCAATCGTTACAGGCACTCTGGGCGTTGAGCGTCTGGGAGCACGGCCTTACGGTATCCATTGCGCTCATCGGTACGGTTATCGGTTCCATGACCGGCGGTATCCCCGCCGAAACGCTGGGTCGAAAAAAAACACTGTTCTGGATTGCCGTTTTATACCTGGCCGCATCGCTCGGTACAGCACTGGCTCCCAACTGGCCTATCTTCCTTATCTTCCGGTTTCTGGGTGGCCTGGGCGTGGGCGCTTCCTCGGTGGCGGCCCCCATGTACATCACCGAAATTTCACCCGCCAAATCGCGCGGGAAACTGGTGGGCCTGTTTCAGTTCAATGTCGTATTCGGTATTCTGATTGCCTATCTGTCTAATTTCCTGCTGGCCGATGCGGGGGCAGAACCTTGGCGGTGGATGCTGGGTGTGCAGGCCCTCCCTTCGCTTATTTTCCTGATTACCGTCCTGAATATTCCTGAAAGCCCGCGCTGGCTTCTGCTCAAAAAAGGGGATGTTGCCCAGGCACGTCAGGTGCTGGATATGATAGACCCCGAAACGGCCGAACAAACCTTGGTGGCTATTCAGGCCAGCAGCCACAATACAACTGGGTCAACCCGGTTGTTTTCGGGTCAGTACAGCACACCCATTATGCTGGCTGTGCTGTTTGCCGTGTTCAACCAGGTGGCCGGTATCAACGCCATTATCTATTACGCTCCCCGCATTTTTGAAATGACCGGGCTGGGTAAAAGTTCGTCGCTGCTCTCGTCGGCAGGGATTGGCTTGATCAATCTCATCTTTACCCTCATTTCCATGAACCTCATCGACCGGTATGGTCGCCGGACGCTGATGAAAATTGGCTCGGTCGGGTTGATCATTACGCTGGGCTTAGTTGCCAGAGCCTTTTACGTTCAGGACTTTGGCATGACTGTCCCTATTCTGCTGTTCTGTTACATCGCCTTTTTTGGCTTCTCACAGGGTGCGGTTATCTGGGTATTCATCTCCGAAATATTTCCGAACGAAGTACGGGCGAGTGGTCAGGCGCTGGGCAGTTTTACCCACTGGCTCATGGCGGCTATCATCACATTCACCTTCCCCTACCTGTCCGAACAGTTCGGCGGGGGGAATACCTTTCTGTTTTTTGCCGTTATGATGGTGTTTCAACTCCTGTTTGTGCTGCGGCTGATGCCCGAAACGAAGGGGACCAGCCTGGAAAAAATTGAACGGACCGTGTTTGCACATTAGAAAAAGGTTTACGGTATTTGGTTGGCTGGCGCGTCATAATCTCCCGCGCCAGCCAACCAAATACCGTAAACCTCAAACCTCAAACCTCAAACCTCAAACCTCAAACCTACATGAACCCAACCGTAACCTGTTTCGGCGAAATTCTCTGGGATGTGTTGCCTACCAGTAAGCAACCCGGTGGAGCCCCCATGAACGTGGCCGCTGATCTGCGCAACTTCGGCCTGAACGCCCAACTTATCAGCCGCGTTGGCAGCGATGACCTGGGGCGGGAGCTAATTGATTTTCTGGCCAATAAAGGTATTCCGACGCAACTGGTGCAGGTGGGCCAAACGCACCTGACGGGCGTGGCGAAGGCCAATATTTCGGATTCCAATGAAGTAACTTACAAGATTCTTCAACCAGTGGCCTGGGACTACATCATGCCAGAACCCGGTCTGACCGAGGTGGTGAAGCAAAGTGATGTGTTCGTGTATGGCAGTCTGGCCGCCCGCAGTCAGCAAACGCACGAAACGCTGCTGGCACTGCTGGACGTGGCCCCTCACAAAGTATTTGACGTAAACCTGCGGGCTCCCCATTACAATCAGCAAACAGTGGAAGAGTTGCTGCACAAGGCCGATATCGCTAAACTGAACGAGCACGAACTGGTGGAACTGTCGGGCTGGTACGGGCACGAAACGGACCTGCAACAGGCTATGCAGCAACTTCGGCAACGCTACCAGCTGGAAACCCTCTGCGTAACACTTGGCCCCGATGGGGCGGCCATGCTCAATGCATCAGGCTTTACAAAACAGGCTGGTTTTCCGGTCGAGGTAGCGGATACCATTGGCAGTGGTGATGCGTTTCTGGCCGGTTTTCTCTACAAAATGCTACAGGGTGAAACCCCGCAGAAGACGCTCGAATTTGCCTGCGCTACGGGGGCGTTTGTCGCTACCAAACAGGGTGCCACCCCAAGTTTTACGGAGAAAGTTATACTGGAACAGTCATTTTTTTAAACAGGAAGGCAGGACACTGTTTCGCCCTTACTCACCAGGCTGGCTATTTGTTCGGGGGGATGGGCAGTCATGGGCAACTAGGTACCATGAGTTTTTTAATCATCGTTTGTCAGTAATACACAATGCCCATGCAGCGTAAAAACCTCGTTATCGCCTTACTGGCTTTTATATCAATCAGCCAAACAGCCTGCAATCAGTCGGCCAAAACAGAATCGTCGGCCCAGACGTCTCTGTCTGGGGATTCCATAGATTACCGCCCACAGTACCACTTTTCGGCACCCAAAGGCTGGATAAACGACCCTAACGGGCTGATTTATGCTAATGGTCAGTATCATCTATTTTACCAGCATAACCCGTTCGGTAATGTGTGGGGACACATGAGCTGGGGCCATGCCGTAAGTGCCGACCTGCTGCACTGGGAGGATTTACCGGTGGCTATCCCGGAGTTCACCAATGCCGACAGCGTATCAAAAACGGGTATTTTTTCCGGTAGTACCGTGGTGGACAAAGGCAACAAAAGTGGCCTGTGCCCCGATGGAACCGGCGATTGTATGGTGTCCATTTATACGGGCAACGTAACCAAGAGCGACGTTCAGACCAATCAGTATCAGAACCTGGCGTACAGCACCGACAAAGGCCGCACCTGGACGCAGTACGCCAAAAATCCGGTGCTCGACCTGCAAACCAAAGAGTTTCGGGACCCAAACGTATTCTGGTATGAGCCGCAGCAAAAGTGGCTGATGGCCGTAATCAAACCCACCGATCATCAGGTGGCGTTTTACGATTCGAAAAACCTGAAAGACTGGAAACTACTAAGCCTCTTTGGGCCCCAGGGCGACACTACCCGCGTCTGGGAATGTCCATCTATTGTTCAGGTGCCCATTGAAAATGAACCAGGGAAGAGCAAGTGGGTTGTGTTCGTTTCGGCGGGGCACCCGCAAAAAAACTACCTCGGCATGCAGTACTTCGTGGGTAATTTCGATGGGAAGACCTTCACGCTGGATAACGAAAATCCCAAGCCCATTGCTCCCGCCGTGAGTAACCCCGTCGATTGGGGGAAGGATTACTACGCGGCTATCCCGTTCAACGACTTGCCCGGCACACAGAAAAACCCGGTCATGATTGGCTGGCTCAACGACTGGGAATATGCCAACAAAATACCGACGGCTACCTTCAGAGGAGCCATGTCGCTGCCACGCCAGATCGCACTCCGGCGCACGCCGGACGGACTGGTGCTGGTACAAACGCCCATTGCCGGTGTGGCCAGCCTGCGCGGGACAAAAAAGGAGCAGCAAAATCTGACACTCACCAGTCAGAGCCAGACCCTGGAAAAGAGTCTCGATAACGTCTACGAACTCGAAGTTGAAATCAGCCCCGGCACTGCCAAAACGGTGGGTATCCGGTTAGCCAAAAATGGCAGCGACGGACCGGGCGACGAAGAGACCATTATCCGCTACGTAAACGGCAAACTCGAACTGGACCGCCGGAAGTCGGGCAATGTGGCCTTCAGCGACCGGTTTCCCAGCGTCGAAACAGCTCCACTAAAGCCGCAAAACAATCTGGTTAAACTGCGCATTTTTGTGGATAGGTCCGTTGTAACGGTCTTTGCCAACGACGGTGAACGCGTTATTACCGACTATATTTTCCCGACTAAAGCAACTGGAGCTATCGACCTGTTTGCCGAAGGCGGTACGGCCGAATTCAAAAAAATAACCATTTGGCCCATGAAATCAACCCGCCCCTGAGGGCCGGTAAAAGAGCTTATCTGTAAACCTGTGATACACGTAGAGCAGGGGTTACCCGCAAGCGTAACTCCGCCAAAAATCTTGTCTTCTAACCTATGATGCACGTAGATAAGTGCCAGTGCTGAGAGTTAAACAAATGACAGTGCTGGTAGTAATGAAAAATCGGTGCCGGGCTCCCGGCACCGATTTTATTGGTTAAGCGGTTTGCATAGCCAGCCGGTTATAGGCCATTTGGCGAAGTAAAGACTCGACTCCGTGCGCAGCTATCTGGTTGCGGTATGACTTGTACATGGCCACAAAGTGCGAATAGGTTTGCAGCCGGGCCGTTGCCATCGACGATATGCTCAGCAGGGCCATTACATCGTCGCTGCTTACTTTTGCCCAGTCGTCCGGCTCCAGTTCACCTCCCTTACCCGCTTTAAGTTGCTCCGATAGATAATGACCATACGTAGCCAGTAAAAAAGTGATTCGGTGAATATCCCCGTTTTGGGCCAGTAAATTCAGCAGGGTAGGCAGAATGTAAGCGGGTAGTTTCAGGGCGCCATCGGAGCACAACCGGGCTAGTGGGTCGCTCAGGACGGGGCCTGAAAATTGGCCAAGAACAGCGTTTATATAGTCCGTTAAAGGCGCTGGTGTCGCTGAGGCCTCGTTCGGTAACCCGTCCTGCTCAATGAAAGCCTCCAGATAATTACTGAGTAGGTGATCGTTGATGGCTTCGTTGATGGTCTGGTGGCCTGCCAGCAGGGCAGGGTAGGCCAGCATATAGGGCAAGGCCTGGGTAATGTGATGGTTCGTTTGCATGATGATATACGTATTACAGTTGAGTTATGTGGTCTAAGCTTCTTCCGCCTGGAGAAGCTGAAATAACGAGTTGGTTGGGCTGTGCCGGACCAACTCCTGGTGATGCAGAGCCTGGACAATCCGGTTGATTTGTTCGCCCAGTTTGCCCTGTTTCTCAATACTGGCTTTATCGTATTGGCGTTGCCGGGCAGGCTCCCAAGCGAAGAGCTCCGTTTTGGCATCGTAGATGCCAATTGGCTTGTGGTCTGCCTGGGTAAGTAAGCTCGCCAAAGTAGCCTCAGCCTCTTGGTGAGTGCTACAATAAATAGGATGGTACTGCCTCTTTAGCAGATAAATGACTGAAAAACGATTCATGTGTTGTGAGATTTTAGTCTGAAGGCACCCGCCAAACGATTGGTTTCGGGGGTGGAGCCGGTTTGGTGTTTTCCTAACCGACTGATAGAACCCGGTTATACGTTCGGGCCAGAGAAGTGTGCTTATCAGAAACGCAGCAAAAGCCGGGTGGGCCGTGCGCTTTGTTTCTTGGTGAACGATGGGAACAGGCCATTTTTGACTGGCGGATGCGACCCATCTTTACGTTAGTGACGAATTCCTGCGTTGGTGAATTTACCTGACTGCTTTATAAAAAAACGGAAGACTCGATTCTGGTAATTAAACCGCTACGCTAATGATCTGCTCAACCTATGGTAGTACCAGAATGCGCTGCCACGCTGAATTGGCAGGCACTGGTCAGACCCATAAACTGGGTGAGTAAAAAGTACGGTAAGCGTAAAAAAGTGCAACTTGTCGATTGGGTTGCCTCTTTGATGTTATATAGTGTATAAATGAATTTCATAAGTTCTATAATACAGGTAGTATCAATGACTAACAAATAAGTACAGTATAGAATAGCTACTACGCTAAATAACTAAATTATGCGGTTGAATGATTTGTGCATAACGGTATAGTACAAAAACTGCTTACTTTACTTTTACGGAAATAAAAATTATACAAGCATTCCATGGGGAAGTAATAAGATCTAAGTTCGTATAAGGTATGCAGCAATTGTATCGAACGGATAATAGGTATAAAAAATGATTGAAATGTACTAAAAGAGAGTAGTGCTGTTATGATAAAGGTACCTTTGGTAAACCAAAATCAACGTTCATTAAACTTCCGTACACGCTGTCGTTGTTAAACCGGAAAGGGTATCCTGTGCGTATGTACGTTCATACGACCAGTAACTAGACTTTCGGTAGCAAAAAAAGTAACGTAAACAGACTATCATCCTGAATTCTTCCCCTGGATTTTATTGAGCGGCATGATACATTTCAAACGACTGGACCACATACTGATTGGCATTCCCGAGGGCACCACCGCCCAGGCGCGGGCGTTTTACGGGGGCGTACTGGGTCTGAATGAAATACCGGGCAATCATCCCAATGGGGCCATCTGGTTCAGCGTGGCCGATATTCAGCTACACCTGCGCGAAGAGGCTATCGGCCCGTACTCCAAAAGACACCCCGCTTTTGAAGTAGCCAGTCTGGACGAAGCCAGGCGGGCGTTGCTGGACAGGGGGCTGGTGCTGGAACAGGCATCCGAAATAAATGGACGGGAGCGCCTGTTCTTCCACGATCCCTTCGCCAACCGAATTGAACTGCTACAGTTTATAGAGACGTAACCGACGCCGGTGGTTATGATGGTATCGTCTGTAAACGCTTCCGAACCGCACTCAGCGGTTGATGGGTTGATACAAAATGTAGCCGCCAGGAACAAACCAATGAGTTTAATTGCCCGTTGCTATTTTAGAGTTTCCAATCTTCATATTTAGTAGTTTACACCATTGCGTACCGATTCAGTAACGACGAACGACCTATTTGATCTGCTTACGAAAGCAACCCGCGATGCCGTCTGGCACTGGGACATAGTGGCCGACACAATCTGGTGGAATGAAGGATACACCACCTTGTTTGAGTATCCGGCTCAGGAAACCATAGAAGATGGCCTGGAATCATGGTCCCGGCATGTGCATCCCGACGATAAAGCGCGGGTTCTGACCAGCATTCACCAGGCTGTTGAACAAGGCCTTACCAACTGGTCTGATGAGTACCGTTTTGGCCGGGCCGACGGGAGTTACGCTACCGTGCTGGACCGGGGCTACGTACTACACCGGGAGGGGCACCCCGTACGGATGGTGGGTTCCATGCAGGATATTTCGGAACGAATCGCGCTGCAACAGGCGCACAAAGAAGGGGAGGAGCGCCTGCGGTTTGCCCTCGACTCTGCCCAGCTTGGTACCTGGGAACTGGACCCCATTCGGGGGGTAGTAGCGTGGGACGCCCGGTGTCAGGCGTTGTGCGGGCTGGTCAATCAGGATTCTCAGCGCTACGGGCAAACGATGGATTACATTCATCCTGATGACAAAGAGTGGGTAAGCCAGGCCGTTCAATGGGCCTTAAAGCCGGAGTCGGGTGGGCACTATGACGCGCGTTTTCGAACGGTTGACGTCAACGATGGCCGGGTACGCTGGGTTCGGTTTATTGGGCAGACTTATTTTACCAGTTCGGGTGAAGCGTATCGCTTTTCGGGTATCGCGCAGGACATCACGGAAGAGGTACTGGCAAAGGAAAGCGCGGCCCTATCCAACCAGCAGGCCAAACTGGCACTCGAGAGCTCTGGAGCAGGGTCTTTCTGGATAGATTTGGTGACTGGGAAGATAATCTATTCCCCCGCCTTTTCCCGGATACTGACGGGAGTGGAAAAGCCGGATCAGGACTATACTACTATCATTCAGCACGTTCATCCGGAAGATCAGCTCATTAGAGAGCAGGCGCATACCATAGCGTTGCAGACGGGGTCTATCAGCTACGAATCCCGTTTTGTATGGCAGGATGGTTCGATTCGCTGGGTCAAAATACTGGGGCAGTACCTATTCGACGCGGATATCAAACCCATCTCTATTACGGGTATCGTGCTGGATATTACCGAACAGATAGCGAAAAACGACGCACTCCGGGAAGCCGAAGACCGGCTGCGATTTAGCGAGGAACGGTTTAGAAACATGATTCTACAGGCTCCGGTTGCCATTGGTATGCTGGATGGCCGTGAGCTGGTTATCGAAACGGCCAACAGCTCCATGCTGGATATTTGGGGTAAGGGCGAGTCTGTTATCGGTAAACCTCTGATACAGGCCCTGCCCGAACTGGCCGGGCAGCGGGTAATTGGTGCCATGCAAAACGTCTATGATTCAGGGTTTGCCCAGTATGGTTCCGAGATGTTAACCCGCTTACAGCATGGCGACCAACTGGAGGATGCTTACTTCAACTTCGTTTACGCCCCCCTGCGCGACGATGCCAAACGGGTTAACGGGGTAGCGGTCATCGCCGTTGATGTGACGGGGCAGGTTCTGTCCCGACAGGCCATCGAAAAAAGTGAGTCGCGCTTTCGAACCCTCCTGGAAACCATTGTTCAGATTACCTGGACCAATACGCCGGAGGGTGATGTCAACTTTTTCAATCAGCACTGGTATGACTATACCGGGCAACACCCTGGTCAAACCGACGCTGTTGGGTGGCAGGATGCCATCCATCCCGATGATTTGTCAACTACGCTGATAGTCTTCAAAAAGGCCCTTGCCGACGGCACCCCGTTCGAGCTGGAAAACCGGTACCGGCGCGGCACCGACGGACAATACCGGTGGCATCTGAACCGGGCGCTACCCCTGCGGGATGAAGCAGGTAACATTACGCTCTGGGTAGGTACAGCTACCGATATTCAGGAACAGAAACTGGTGGCCTACGAACTGGAACAGCAGGTACTATCCCGAACCGAACAACTGACAGCCTCGAATCTCGATCTTCGGCGCTCGAACGAAAACCTGGAGAAATTCGCTTACATCGCCAGCCATGATTTGCAGGAACCACTCCGGAAAATCCAGTCATTTGGCGACATACTCAAAAACCAGTACGGCCTACAGTTGGGTGAGGGCATCAGTTACCTCGAACGAATGCAAAGTGCGGCCAGCAGAATGTCGGTGCTTATCAGAGACCTACTGGTATTCTCCCGTATATCCACTCGCCAGGAAGCAACGCTGCCCATTGACCTTAATCAGGTATTAACCAGTGTAGTGGAAGATCTGGAACCGGGCAACGCCCAACTCAACGTAGCGGTCCTCCCCACGGTATTAGGCGATAGGTTGCAACTGGGCCAGTTGTTTTTGAATCTGCTAAGCAACGCGCTGAAGTTCCAAAAACCGGATACGGTTCCCGTTATTCAGGTAAACGCCACTCAGGTCACAGCGGCTGAGCTACCCGCTGATGTAAAACCCGCCCGGAAGGCTACCCTCTACCATTGTATCAGTGTGGCAGACAATGGCATCGGGTTTGATGAAAAATACCTGGATCGCATTTTTCAGGTATTCCAGCGGCTGCACAACCGGAGTGAGTACGCAGGTACGGGCATTGGCCTGGCCATTTGTGAAAAAGTGGCGGCTAATCATGGTGGCACTATTACCGCCATTAGTAAGTTGGGTCAGGGTGCCACATTTGCTATCTACCTACCCGTTATGTAATACCCTGATTCAGTCAGACTTATCAGGCCAGTGGGCCTGTTTTCTTCTCCAGACGGTGGTGTCAAAAAAATAAGTTGATTTTTTTTTCAGCCTCGTGCAACCGGCACCCCGGGCTTGTACATCTTCCTGTCAACAAACGGAAAAAGCAAATCCTGCAGGTCTGTGCTCCTAACCGCTTGAACACTGAAATCAGTATCAACATTGTTCAAACCACCGCTCCGGCGGACTGCCATGAAAACGTTCAAACACATCCTGACCACTGCGCTGATAGCTGCTTCTATTTCCTCATTCGCTCAATCGACAACGATTACCATCATCACCGATTCGACCGCCACCACGAACGAACGGAAAAAACACGCTGAGCGGGTTCGCACCGATTTTAACATTTACCTGGGCTTTAACGGATTTTCGGGAACCCTGCCCGCAGGCTACGATTTTCGTCCCGTTGGCTCCCGGTTTATTTCCCTCGCCTGGCAAACCCGCATTCCAGTGGCTGTACGTGGAAACACCAAGCTCCGGTTACTGACTGGCCCCGAAGTAGCCTGGAACAACTTCATGTTTGAAGGCCGGAACACCCTGATAGCGCAAAATGGGCAACTGGTGGTGGAGCCTGCCACCGTCGACCTGCGCAAATCGAAACTGGTCATGGCCCAGCTGAATCTGCCCCTTATGCTGAACCTGTCGTTCAAATCGGGCTTTAGCCTGAGCATGGGTGGGTACGCCGGTATGCGGCTGGACAGCTATACCAAAGTAAAACCCGAAGGTGGAGCTGCTGTCCGCACTCACAATACCTACAACCTGAATCCCGTGCGCTGGGGCTACATGGCCGAACTGGGTTACCGGGGCCATGCCAAATTATTTGGCCGCTACGAACCAAGCAGCCCATTCCGGGCGGGGCAGGGGCCCGATGCCGGTGTATGGACGGTGGGTATCAAATTGTAAAGAATACGAATAACCGGCTAACGGCAAATAGCCGGTTATGTATTCCCTCGTTTGCTTATGCGACATTAATCCAACTACGTTGGCAACGGCAGGAAGTCGCTACCCAGCTTCCTGCCGCTGCCCGCCATAAAAAGGCTGAAACCTTTGCTAAAATAATTCTGCCCGGACGGCGGCGGCATGCAACGTTTCTTCTGGTGCTCCGTCTTTCTGAAAAAATAGCAGGTCCTTCCTGTCTCATTTCGCTTATCGCCCCCTAAAATCCGCTTATCCTGCCGTTCAGACCGCTTGTGTAAGAACAGGTACTTTGCGATACACACTACCTACCTTTGCCCTGTACTGTTACCAACAGACACACAACCTTTTTGATAAGATACTACGCATGAAAACGTTATCCGCCTTCTTTATTCTCATTCTTTTTACGCTTTCAACCACATTCGGACAAATTCTGACGCGGGGTACGGTGCAGGGCCAGGTCAAAAGCGTGACTGGCAAACCCCTTGAATTTACCACGCTGATGTTGCTCAAAGCCAAGGACTCGACGCTGACAAAGGGAGCTATCAGTGATATGGATGGGAAATTCTCGTTCGAGAACGTGGAGGCCGGTAAGTACCTGGTAGCCGCTCAACAGGTTGGGTACCGCAAAACGTATAGTGTACCGTTCGTTATCGATGAAGCGAATCCGGCTCATGAATTGTCCGCTATAGCGATGAGTGAGGAGTCCAAAAACCTGACCGAAGTCAACGTCATTGCTAAAAAACCATTCATCGAGCAGCAGGTTGACCGCACCGTTATGAACGTAGAGAACAGCATTGTATCCAGCGGCAACACCGCGCTGGAAGTGTTGGAAAAAGCACCTGGCGTTACCATCGACCGCCAGAACGACCAGATTCAGTTGAAAGGGAAGTCGGGGGTTATCGTGTACATCGATGGCAAGCAGACCTACCTCTCACAGCAGGAAGTAGCGAACTTTCTCAAAAATACGCCAAGCGACAACATCGCCACGATTGAGATTATCACCAATCCCGGTTCCAAATACGACGCGGCCGGTACATCAGGGATTATCAACATCAAGATGAAGAAAAATAAGAATTTTGGCACCAACGGCACCGCCATTATCGGCACGGGCTACGGCTGGACGAACAACCTGAATGGCGTGCGCGACGATTTGCCCAAGTTTAACACCTCGCTGAACCTGAACCACCGCGACGGGAAGGTGAACCTCTTTGGCAACTATAGCTACGTGAATCGGCAGAGTGCCCAGAGCAATGAACTGAACCGGATTATTAAATACAATGGCCAGACCACTTATTTCGACCAGCGTTCTTTCCGGCCGAATCAGTTTGCCGGGCATTCGTACAAGGCTGGTATGGACTACTTCATTAACGACAAAAATACGATTGGTGTGGTGGTGAACGGCTTCTCAAACGACTGGCGTTCGGCCGGTCAGAATAATACGCTGATTAGTGACGAAAACCGTCTGCTAACCAGCAAGGCTATCACGCAAACAGCGATGCGCAACTTTTTGTCGAACATAACGGGTAATGTCAACTACAAATTCGACTACGGTAAAGGGCGTGAGTGGACGGTTGATGCGGACTATGTTCACTACGGTGGTCAGAATACGAACAACCTGGGCACCCAGTATTACACTCCCGAAAATGTGATGAGCCGCCCAGCTCAGGATGTGCGGAACAGTATGCCTTCGACCATCAATATCATGGCGTTCAAAACGGATTATGTGCTACCGCTGAAGAAAGGAAGCAAGCTGGAAGCGGGTCTGAAAAGCAGTTACGTGAACGCGGATAACAACACTATTTACGACACGCTGCAACAGGAAAACCGCCAGTGGCTGCCCGATGCCAGCCGCTCCAACCAGTTCCTGTATAACGAGAACATCAACGCGGCCTACCTCAACTACGCCGGACAAGTCGGGAAACTGAAAGTGCAGGCGGGTTTACGGGCGGAGCATACGCATTCGGTTGGAAGATCCGTTACGCTCAACCAAACCGTTGACCGCAGCTACCTGAACCTGTTTCCCACGCTGTTTCTGTCCCGCCAACTGGATACCAATAATGTGCTGAACGTATCGTACAGCCGCCGAATTAGTCGGCCGGATTATCAGAACCTGAATCCCTTCGTGTTCTACCTGGACCCGTACACCTATCAGCAGGGTAACCCGTTTCTGCGGCCCCAGTACACCAATTCGGTTGAGTTGACCCACGTGTACAAGAACGCCTTCACCACCACCCTGAACTACAGCCGCACCACGGATTTTATCAACGGAGAAACACCCCGGCAGATTCCGGAGCAGAACATCACCTACGTAACCCCCGAAAACCTGGGCGTTCAGGATAACATAAGCCTGAACCTGAGCTTTCCGGTGACCGTAACCAAGTGGTGGCGTATGCAGAATAATATCAGCACCTACTATCAGCACTATCAGACCATTTACTCGGGTTCACCCTACGAAGTGAAACTGGTAGCCGGTAACCTGTACACCTCTCAGAATTTCACGTTTAGCAAAACCCTGTCGGGCGAAGTGTCGGGTTGGTACAATACCGCTTCGCAGTACGGGTTCTACCGGGCGCAGCCACAGGGCGGGTTTAGCATTGGGGTGCAACAGAAAGTATTGGATGGCAAGGGCAACCTGAAATTGAACGTGAACGACCCCTTCTGGCTGAATTATTTCAGCGGACGGGCGGTGGTGCAGGACATCGACCTCCGGGTACAATCCCGCTGGGAGAGCCGCCAGATTCGGCTGACGTTTACCTACCGCTTCGGCAACCAGAACGTAAAAGGGGAGCGTCAGCGCAGTTCAGCCACCTCCGCTGAGCAACGCCGGGCGGGCGGACAGAATTAATGCAGGATGTGTAGCATGTGAAGTGTTTTTGTCATCCCGACGCAGGAGGGATCTCAAGCATCGGGACAATCGAAATCCCTCCTGCGTCGGGATGACAAAAACACTTCACTCACAAAATTGGACTTAGTTTAGGTTAAGAAAAACGCGAAAGCCGCCCCCGGATTGAGGGGCGGCTTTTTTGTGGTATGGCTAAGTAAGAGCCCATAGATGGACGAGCGCTCTGTTTTTGTATAGTGTTGATAATCAGTTTTTTTTTGTCGAAAATCGCGTGGAAAATCACCGTTCAATAAATTGGTTGAAAATAGTACAAAAACAATGTTGGATATAATGAATCGGAGTATATCTTTGGTTGAGTAAGGATCATGTATTTGCTTTTGTTTTAATCAGTCACGAACTGTCAGCAATACCTGTTTCTGATCTGCCTGCTGTTCCGGCGCCCTGCCGGATTGATGCCTGAAAAAAACTATCGGGTCATCCGCTTTCAACCATTTCCCTATTTTATCTCTTCACCTTTTAGCTCTTTAACGCTATGTGTCAATCTATTCCCCGTTTTTTTGCTAACTGCCGCCCGGCGGGCGTGTGGTTTTGTATCCTGTTTTTTTTAGTGACGATCCCTGTATTCGCTCAAACCATCACCACCGTAGCGGGTATTGATTAAAGGGGAGATGGGGGACCCGCTACGGCGGCCAATCTAAATACTGCCCGGGGTATAGCGTTTGATGCCTCGGGCAATCTGTACATCGCGGATGCGGAATACCACCGCATCCGGAAGGTGTCTACCAGCGGAATCATCAGTACGGTGGCGGGTACCGGTGTTGCTGATTTCGGTGGGGATGGGGGTGCTGCTACAATGGCCAATCTGAAATTTCCCAATGCATTGGCGTTTGATGCCTCGGGCAATCTGTACATCGCGGATGCGGAATACCACCGCATCCGGAAGGTGTCTACCAGCGGAATCATCAGTACGGTGGCGGGTACCGGTGTTGCTGATTTCGGTGGGGATGGGGGTGCTGCTACAATGGCCAATCTGAAATTTCCCAATGCATTGGCGTTTGATGCCTCGGGCAATCTTTACATTGCGGACGGTGGTAACCAGCGTATCCGCAAGGTCAATACCAGTGGTATCATCAGTACAGTAGTTGGAACGGGTGGCAGTGGTTTCAGTGGGGACGGTGGTTTGGCCATCGCAGCCAGTCTGAACGGTCCCAATGCGTTGGCGTATGATGCCTCGGGCAATCTCTACATTGCGGATTACAATAATCAGCGCATCCGTAAGGTCAATACTAGCGGGGTCATCAGCACGGTGGCCGGTACTGGTATTAGCGGTTTCAGTGGGGATGGGGGCGCGGCTACGGCGGCCAGTTTATATAATCCCCAGGGTGTGGCCGTAGATGCCTCGGGCAATCTCTACATTGCGGATTACAATAATCAGCGCATCCGTAAGGTCAATACTAGCGGGGTCATCAGCACGGTG
>NZ_KB893258.1 GCF_000374065.1 Spirosoma luteum DSM 19990 | reverse complement strand
ATCACCGAATTCTTCATGTTTTTGCGGATTTTAGTAATGATATGAAGTCCCTGCTGATAAAACTGCTCGAAGAGTTTACTGATGTAGCCTTTGTCAGCATAGCATTTGCCGGTTAGGCTTCCCAAGAGCCGACCCAAGACTGTTTCGTTATTGTCGGAGACGCTGGCAGGCGTAAGGAGAAAATTCATAACCTGACCTAACTGATTGATAACCAAGTGTAATTTGAGACCGTAAAACCAGCCTGTTGATGATTTGCCCCGGCTAGCGATGTCTTTGAAGACCCGATGGAAATGAATACGGCGGTTGTCACAGACGGGCAGTTTCTTGCTATCGGCGAAATAGCAACCGGTCCGTTTGCTAAGCAGACATAGGTATTTGGTCAGCACATGGATGGTGGCTACCTGCCGGGGTAGCAAGTCGATAAATCGCTGATAAGTAACAAGCCGGGGGAAGTAGGTAGGCATTTGAGTTTGAACTAACCGCTGATAATAGTATTGAAAGTTTTTGTAGCCTGAGTGATGATAATAGACCAGGATAGTGATGATTTCGCTGTTGCTTAACTCAGGCTGTCGGGTTGGCTGGCGAGTGGGGGCTAAAGCCCGACTGGCCAGCCATTGATCAAATAGATTGACAAAATCATCGACTGCAATGAAGAGTTCAATGAGTTTTTCTTCGGAAATTTGCGACTGCATAGGGGCGAGGAGTTTGATTTGTTGGCTTAGACACCACAAATTTAGCTCTACTGCCCCTATTGCGCTTTCAGCGTCTTGAATCTAATCCAGTATTCACGTTAAGCTAAGGTGACTTCAAGTCTTTGGTTGTACTAATGTAATACGACGACAGAAACGCTGCTTCATACTGCCTGTTCAGGTTCTTAACCGTTCGTATTTTCGCTGGTAATTTAAGTGAGTTAGGGATTAAAAGAAGAACCTGACGGGCCACAACTAGACTCAACTTAATCCCCGGGCTGCGTTCATTTCAACAGTTGCCGAATCGACACCAGATGCCCTAACAGGACGACTGGCACGACAAACGTAGGTAACCAGCTAAAGGGCAAGTTTAAAATAGCTATGTTCGGTTGATCGAAAGCAAATTTTTGTAACGGCGAAGGGGCCGATAAAAAAGCATATACCACAACGTTTATCAGCAGGGCCAGACAAATCAGGTTCCAGCCCAAAACCAACTGTCGGCTCAGTTTATGTTTTGTGAGGCCGACGTACGCTACCAGTGGCGCTGTCAGGCCGGAGAATACATCAAAATTTCGCCCCTCAAACGTTATTAGTTCCGGCACAACTTTGTTGAGAAAAAGCCAATACAGTACCAGTTCAACTACTACCCGGACGGTATTCAGCCAGGTGATATTTGCCAGTGGTAAACTGTCGGCAAACCGTCGGCCTGCCGGTGTAACGAATACCGAAATAATGGTCAGCATAGCGGGTAGAATGCCAAACAGCAAAATCCTGGGTGGCCCCGAAACCGGGACTGATTTATAGACACCGTTGAGCGACAGAACGCCCTGAATAATCAGCCAGCCAATCAGACCAGACAAAATAAGGGTTTCCTTTTTTCGGGTTTCCTGTGTACTGGCCTGCGCGACGGCCCGGTAAAAAAGTAGCAGCGTGGCCAGCACGGTCAGGCCGAAGGTGACGGGGATGTAAGTGGGCAGGTTGGGAATCATGGTTTTTCGCGTTAGTTAACCATGCAAAGGAAGACCCGTTGACGATACTGGCACTTGCCAATTGACAAGAACGCATTTACCATTTGTCAAGAAATTACGAGGATCAGTGCTTTTTAGCAAATTCGCGCCGAATGCGGCTCAACGATGTGTCTGTTACACCCAGATAGGACGCGATGTGTTTGAGCTGGGCGTATTGAAACACTTCTTTGTTGGTATTGATCAAATTTTCGTAGCGTTCTTCAGCACTTTTGTTGATTAACTCCAGGGTTCGCTGTTTGAAAGCCGCAAAGGCTTTTACGAGCATCATGCGACCAAATTCCCGGAATTCAGGGGAGGAATGAAACAGCCTGTTCAGCTGCTCGAACGTAATCGAGTAGCCCCTACAATCAGTCAAGGCCTGTATGCTTTCGGTTGAGCTGGTTCGCATAAAAAGCGACGATACCTCAAATACGTACCTGCCTTTCGAGTAGAAATAAGTGGTTACTTCATCGCCATTGGTGTCATGTGTAAAGGCCCGCAGGCATCCTTCTTCCAGAAATAGATATTCGTCGCTTACTCGTCCAGCTTTGAGAAAATATTCATTCTTTGATAGAAACCGTTCCTGAAAATTATCGGCGATATCAACTACGGCCGCGCTTGAACCTGGTGTGTTGCTTTGAATAAAATTGATCAGCGTTTCCCTGGCCATTTCGTTTCTGGTACATGTAGGCAACTAAGTTACTAATAACTCAGCTATCGATGTAACGACCTTGTTTCTTACTTACCCGACCAGATGAAATTGCCGACCCACGATTTGGTGATCAAGGTATTATCAAAAGGCACTGCCAAACGTGACCCTGGGGTCAGATTTACCGATTATGCGGCCAATGGAATAGCCGGATACTGGATCATTCGTCCAGGCAAAAAGACAGTAGAGCAGTATGAATTAGATCCAGACTTAGAAGAGTATACGGCTTTGGGTACGTTTAGTCAGCAGGAAGAAATCGAGTCAAAACAGGTAGCCGGTTATCGAATTTCCGTTCTGGCTTTATTTGACGAAGAAGCTATTATGAAAGCGCACAGAAGTCTATTTCTTTAGCTCATAATCAATAGGTTACGCGAAGAAATCTTTTCACGGAAACGGACCCAAATGGTCCGTTTTTTTGTTTGTTTAGTATGCAGTTTCATACCGAATTTTCACCCGAAGCACTTCCCTCCCGAATCGGCCTGAAGAGCCGAATTGTGACCCTTGGCTCCTGCTTTGCCGAGGTGATGGGACAACGGCTAGTCGACCATAAACTGACCGTTTTGAATAACCCATTCGGCACCATTTTTAACCCGGTCTCTATCGCCAAACTATTAACGATGGCCCTACAGGGAACGATGCCGGATGAAAACCGATACCTTGAACGCGACGGAGTCTGGTTTCACTACGACTTTCATTCGTCGGTGTGGGCAAACAGTCAGGGCGAACTTCGTGATAAACTGAAAGCCACCCTGGCCACAACGGCCAGCACTATTCGGCAGGCAGACTTTTTACTGCTGACCCTCGGCTCGGCGGTGGTGTACCGGCACATTGAAACGGGCAAGGTGGTAGCCAATTGTCACAAAATGCCGGGCACCCTGTTTGAGAAATACCTGTACCATATCGACCATCTCCGCGATGATATGACCAGGCTGCTGAAAACCCTGCACAAAGCCAATCCCAGCCTGAAGGTACTGTTAACGGTTAGCCCCGTTCGGCATACGCGCGATACGCTTCCGCTCAACAGCGTGAGCAAATCAACGTTGCGCGTCATTGCGCACGAGCTTACCATCTGGAACAACTGGGTTCACTACTTCCCGGCTTACGAACTGATGATGGACGATTTGCGCGACTACCGGTTTTATGAAGCGGATATGATTCATCCCAATACCCAGGCGAACGACTATATTTTCAGTAAGTTTGCGGAAAGCGCGTTTGATACCGACCTTCGCAGTTTCATTACCGAATGGGCGCAAATCCGTAAGGCACTGGCACACCGCCCGCTGTACGGTGATGACAGTCCGGCGCACCGGTTATTTCTGTCCAGACTCCTTACGCAACTGGAAACACTAGCGAAACGGGTAAACGTTTCGGCGGAACTGGCAGCTGTTGGGGGGCGTTTAAATCAATATCTAATGAAGAGTGTAGAATGAAGAGCACAGCCGGTGCTCCAGCGAAAAAACACACCATTTTTCACTCCTCACGTTTAATTCCTATGTCTGATTATCAGTTATCAAAAGAAGCCGTACTTCGGGCGCTGAGCACCGTTGAAGAACCCGACCTGAAGCGTGACCTCGTTTCCCTCAATATGGTGAAGGATGTTACGCTGGGCATTAGTTCCGTACGCTTTACGGTGGTGCTAACCACACCAGCCTGTCCGCTCAAAGAGGTTATCCGTAAACGCTGCGAAGATGCCATTCACACTCATATCGGGGCCAATATCCAGGTTACGATTGATATGACGTCGGACGTGACCTCAACCCGGACCAACGCCCCCACGTTGCCGGGCGTGAAAAATATCATTGCCGTTTCATCGGGAAAGGGTGGGGTTGGTAAATCAACCGTCACGGCTAATCTGGCGATTGCTCTGCACAAATCGGGGGCTAAAGTAGGTATCATCGATGCAGATATTTACGGACCTTCTATGCCAACCATGTTTGGTGCGGAGAACATTCAGCCCCGCATTTTCCAGCAGGATGGGCAAACGCGTATGGAGCCGGTCATGCAGTTTGGCATAAAAATACTGTCGATGGGTTTTCTCGTAGCACCCGGTCAGGCTATCATCTGGCGGGGCACTATGGCGGGTCGGGCCTTGCAGCAGTTCTTCTCCGATGCCGACTGGGGTGAGCTTGATTACCTGCTCATTGACCTCCCTCCCGGCACGGGCGACATTCACCTGACGCTGGTGCAGACTGTTCCGGTTACGGGCGCTATTATCGTTACTACGCCCCAGAAAGTAGCACTGGCTGATGCAACCAAAGGGTTATCCATGTTCCGGCAACCACAAATCAACGTACCCGTGCTCGGTGTCATAGAGAACATGTCCTTCTTTACGCCTGCCGAACTTCCCGATCATAAGTACTACCTTTTTGGCAAGGGCGGTGGTCAACTGCTGGCCGACAAGTTTGAGGTGCCCCTGCTGGGCCAGATTCCACTCGTGCAGAGCATTCGCGAAGCGGGTGACGAAGGTCGTCCGGCTATCAGTGCTGGAGAACCCGTTGCCAGTGAAGCCTTCCGGGCCACGGCGGAAGCGCTGGCGCAGCAGGTTGCTATCCGCAATGCAACCGTTGAGCGTACTGAGCGGGTTGAGGTTGCATAAATCACATAAAACGTATAAATTTACCGTAAATCAATTTGTAATGGAAACGGTAGTTACCAACGATCAACTAATCACCAGGATTGAGAAAGCCCTCGACAGTATGCGGCCTTATTTGGCGGCCGATGGCGGGAACGTAAAAATCCTGGAAGTGACGGATGAAAAAGTAGTGCGGCTCGAACTGATGGGGTCGTGTGGTACGTGTCCTATGTCGGCAATGACGTTTAAAGGGGGGCTGGAAGAGGCTATTCTGAAAGCAGTCCCTGAAATAATGAAGGTAGAAGCGGTAAATATCACCCCCGCGTTTTGATACCTCTAAAATAAGCGCATCCCTTTTCCCCCAACCGGTTAATGGGTAGCTGTTTTTCAGGAAAACGCTGGTATCGCACTGCCAGCGGAATGAATGTAGCCTGGGTTGCCTAAACCGTAATTCAGGTTTGTGAGGTAGCTCTTTTGCTAAAGTTGTTTACACGCAAACATCCATTCCATTGGCAATCAGCAACCTCCCGCCCACGGCTATTACCGGAGCTGCTGTCTGTCTTACAGCCTTGCTGTTGATCGTGGCTGCTACCCGGACAGAAGCCCAACCCAGTCCAACTGACCCCGACCCTACGCGCTGGATAAACTACGCACAGTCCTACTACAAAATACCAGTAGCCGAAAACGGGATTTATCGCCTGACTGCAACCGAACTACAACGGGCAGGGGTACCGGTTCAGCAGATTAGGCCCAGTGCCATACAGCTTTTCCACCGGGGTGTGGAGCAGGCCATTTACGTGGATGGTGAGGCCGACGGCCGTTTTGATGCGGCTGACTTCCTGGAATTTTACGGACAGCGTAATGATGGGGTACCCGATTCGCTGCTGTACCAACCCTACACGGCCCAGCCTCATCCCTATTACAGCCTCTTCAGCGACACTACTGCTTATTTCCTGACGTGGTCCACCGGCGCGGGTCAACCCGGTAAACGTATGGCTGCGTACACCGATACCACCAGTAATCTGGTTCCGGAAACCTACCACTGGGCTGAGGACCTACGACTATTCACCGACAATTATCCCGGCTGGGCGGCTGGTCTGCCTCAAAAAATAGAATACAGTTTTTACGAAGCGGGCGAAGGCTACACAGGACCAATTCAGCAAAAAGACAAACCATTCACTATCCCTTTTCAACTGACCAACGCGGTTAAGAATGGCCCAACGCCACAGGTCGACCTGCTTCTAGTGGGCCGTGACGTTGGCAACCACCGGGTAAATTACCAGGTGGGGGCAACACCCGCGAGTCAGCGGTTGCTGGATAGTACCCGGTTTGTAGGGTATACTAATTCCCGTAGGCAAATCGCAGTGAACTGGTCAGATGTTGGCCCCGATGGGCGATTGATTGTCTCGACCGTTTCCGGCGGGGAGGCTACCCCCACCGACGATTATTCCGTTTCGTACAGCCGGGTCCGGTATCCGCAGCAGTTAACCACGAATGGACAAACCCAAACGGTATTTCAACTCGAACCCACTCTACGGGGACGTTCCCGTCTGGACATAACGGACCTAGTGCCAGGCACCCGTTTCTGGGATGTATCGAACCCTGACGCACCCGTTCGGGTGGGAACCACAACGACTGCAAATCCTGGCACAGTACGGGTTGTGGTACGAAATACCGCTACGGCCCGCACCCTGTTCAGCACCGCCGAGTTCCGTAAACCACCTGCCATTCGACCCGTATCGTTCGTAGATTGGCATAATCGCAAACCAACGTATCTGATTGTTACGCATGATCTTCTGCTTCGGCCCGGCGTAACCCTAGGCACAACCAACGCGATTCAGGCGTATGCCAATTATCGGGCATCGGTAGCCGGGGGTGGTTATGACACGCTCACGGCTACCATACAGCAACTGTTCGACCAGTATAGTTATGGAGAAAGACATCCGCTGGCTATCCGGCGGTTTGCCCGACAAATGCTTCAGCAACGGGGTGATGCCGTGCCCTATCTGCTTCTGATTGGGCGTGGTCGCAGTACACCCGGCATCCGGCGCGACCCGCAGCAGGCTCAGTTGGATATGGTGATGACGGCTGGTTTCCCCGGCTCAGATGGTACGTTTACCGCTGGTCTGTCCGGCCCAGAACCGGACATTCCGGCCCTGCCTACGGGGCGAATCAATGCGGGTACACCCCAGGAAGTACTCGACTACCTCAATAAAGTGAAGCAGTACGAAAGTCCGTCGGACAATGCGCTTTGGCGTAAGAACATCCTGCACCTGAGCGGAGGCCAGTCGGTAGTCGAACGGGATTTGTTTCGGGGCTTAGTGGACTCCTACCAGAAGCAGGCAGTAAGTCCATCGCTTGGGGCACGGGTAACGACTTTTGCAAAAGCAACGGACAACCTGGTTGAGCCGTTGACCCTAGCAAAACCCGTGAACGAAGGCGCTGGATTAATCACCTTTTTGGGGCATTCGGGTCTGGACGTGACCGACCTGGACATTGGTTTTTGTTCCAGCGATGCCCTTGGGTACCACAATACGGGCCAATACCCGCTCCTGCTCGTGAATGGCTGTGCCATCGGGAATTTCTTTTTTGGCCGCCCAACGCTGACGACGGATTGGGTCCTTACGCCCAACCGGGGTGCCATTGCGGCCATCGCCCAGAGCCATTTGGGTTACACGGAAGTGATGCACGACTATACCACGCAATTTTATACCCTCCTGACCGACAGCACGCAACTATACAAATCCATTGGACAACTCCAGCAGGAAACAATCCGGCGGGTACTGGCTCAAACACCGGGTGGCCGCGCTTTAGCCAACGCCCAGCAAATGGTATTGCAGGGCGACCCGGCTATTCACCTGTTCCCGGTTCGAACACCCGATTACGCCCTGACCAGCGGAGGGCTAACCGTTCAGGATACCCATGGCGGGCCATTGACAGCCGGGAGTGACTCAGTATACATTCGGGCCGTTGTTCAGAATGCCGGGCAGTACCGACCGGGGCAGCTTCCCGTTCGGGTACGCAGGTGGGTGAACGGGAAAGAATCGGGTGTGTTTACCCTAACCACACCAACATCTGTTGCCTACCGGGATACCCTGATGATACTATTTCCCAACGACTGGCTGGCAGAGGGACAGAATCTGTTTGAGGTAACAATCAATCCTGCCGGATTACCCAACTCCCAAACCGAAGCCAACCGGGATAATAACCAGGCTACGGTTGAAATCAGTATTGCTCCACAACAACCTGTGCTGATTTATCCACCCAATGGTGGCGTAGTAAAAACAACGGTCGTGCGATTGGTCGCGCAGTATTTTAGTGATGTAAACCATTCGTTCGACCTGGAACTGGATAGCACGGACCAGTTCAACACACCCTTCAAACAAACACAGCATCTGATGGCTGGCAACAGTATCAGCTACCTGACTACCGTACCCAATCGCCCCAATGCATCCTACTATTGGCGCGTTCGGCGGGCCGATAGCGCGGGAGATTTGCCCCCCTGGTCAATGGCATCGTTCACCTACGCCCCGTCCGGCCCCATCGGTTTACCTGAAGGGCAACTTCAACTGGTGGTGGCGAAAGTACTACCAGTCAGTGTAGAGCAGGGTGCTGTAGTACCCATCCCGATGGTGTTTATCAACCTGAGTTCCGATGCCTTTGGGGTTGACTCGCTGGTGGTCCGGCAAACGATTTACACAGCAGGGTTAGCGAACCCACAAACCAGCCAATGGCGGATACCATCACCCGCCCCTTTTGACACCGTTCGATTTACCACCCGTATTGCCACCGAAAAACTACCGGGCCTCAACCGGCTTGTGTTAACGGTGAATCCGCACCTCCAGCCCGAGTACGCCTACCTGAACAATACCCTCAGTATTCCTCTATTCGTACAGCCCGACACGTTTGGACCGTTGCTGGAAGTTGCGTTTGATGGTGCCCGAATTACGGATGGGGCCATGGTTTCGGCCAGCCCTCAGATTGATGTACTGGTAGCCGATGAAAACCGCTCGCTTATCCGGCATGATACAACGGGTATTGATTTGTACCTGCAACGCCCCGGTAAAAATGCGCCGTTTGAGCGGCTTAGCTGGCTAAAAGCGACTATACAGGCGATGGGGGCCGACAGTGTGTTCCACCTACGCTACCCATCCCCCCTACTACCGGAAGGAACTTACCATCTGCTGGCCACTGCCCGTGATGCCATTGGTAATGGCGCTGTTCCCTATCAGATTAGTTTTCAGGTCGTGGCCGAGTCGGCACTAACCAGTTTGCAGGTGTACCCGAACCCATTCCATTCTCAGACACTTTTTTCCTTCACCCTCACCGGCAGTCAGGTCCCCGACGGCTTAGCCATTGCCCTCACCGACCAGAACGGGCAGGTAGTGCGGCACCTTGACTCGCCCGTTCGCATTGGTCTGAATGAATGGCGATGGAACGGTCGGTCCGACGCGGGTGCGCTGCTTCCGGCGGGTGTCTATACCTTTAGGCTTACTATGACTAATCCGGCAGCCTGGCCCGTGGCGGCAGGTCTGACCGGTCGGCTTGTTCTGATCCACTAATGGCCATTTCCTCCAAACCAGACCGGTATTTCCCAGCCCTGACTGGCTTGCGGGCCATTGCTGCCTACCTGGTTTATCTTCACCACTACAATCCAGCGTCGACCGGCACAATTGCCCATCGGGTGTATGACCAGGGCTATATTGGCGTGACTATATTCTTCGTACTGAGCGGCTTTCTAATTTATCACCGGTACGCCGATGTTTATTTCAGACAGGAATACTGGTCGTGGCGACGGTATCTGCAAAACCGTTTTGCCCGTATTTATCCGCTGTATGTCCTGATGTTGCTCATAACGGTTGGCGTGACCACCTGGCGGGGGCATCCGATGTCTTTATTCGTATTCAGCCTAAACGTGACGTTGCTAAAGGGATTCTTTAATACCTATAAATTCAGTGGCATTGCCCAAAGCTGGAGTTTGACCGTAGAAGTCTGTTTCTACCTGATAGCCCCGTTCCTGTTTTTACGGTTGAAGTACTGGGGGCCATTCTGGCTGACAGCCGGTCTGGTGGGAACGGGGGTATTGTTGTGGGCTACGATTGGCCAACTGGCGAATCATGGGTTAGTTGGTACGCTCCCCTTCGTATTATTCTACACCATTTTTGGCCGGGGGTTCGAGTTTGTTGTGGGCCTGTGGCTGGCCCGGCGGTGGCATCAGAACCGGCTGCCTGCGGTTCCCTACCCGACGTTGGCAGGGCTGATTGTTCTGTCTGGCTGCGTCGGTTGGCAAGCCGGTCTGTCCCCGTTCACGATAGATCCGGTTCTGAGCATTGGGAGTGAAATTCTGGTGTACAATATTCTCCTTCCTATCGGTATCGGTCTGTTTTTACTGGGCCTACTTACCCAACCGTCTGTAGCAGGTCGGTTACTATCCCATCCCCTGATGCAGGTATTGGGCAAGAGTTCCTATGCTTTTTACCTTATTCATACAGGGGTTTTGGTCAATGCCTTACAGAAGATAGGCATCGCACATAACGGGCTTCGGTTCATTCTGCTGGTGATAGCAGCCTGTCTTATATACTACCTGATTGAAAAACCAGTGCAACGGCTGCTTCGGGCTGATTGAGAGCGGCCTTATACCCGCATAGTCGGTTTACGTTACGCTATCCCAGACCGGTATATACACGCCGTAGCGGCTACGGAGCTGAAAAATAAAGCAGTTTCACCCCACAAGGGGCGGGTGTAAGCATACCGGACCTGACTCAGATTATAGAGTTTGGTGGTCTGAAATAGGGGTATCCGTACCTGACCTACTCACGGTCTGACAACCAGTCTCAGGTATACCACACTGATGAAGTGTTTGCTTAGTTTCAGCCATTACTCCACCCCTACCCGCAACACCGACTGTCGGGACCCGGTCGCTATCTTCAGCAGATAAGTGCCTGTCGGAACGCCGTTGAGCGGCCATTCGGCCTGCTTTTTACCCGTGAAAGCCGGTAGCTGAAACTGCCGAACTACCCGACCCGACACATCCAGCATCTCAACCTGCACAGTCGACCGTTCGGGCTGTTCGATTTCAAGCCGCAGGCGGTCGGTAATCGGGTTGGGCACTACCCGCACCGATAGTGACTGAACGGGTTCGTTGAGAGCAGTCAGGACAAAATTCAGGGCCTCGGATGGGAGCGACGCGCACCCGTTGGCGGTGGTAACAACGTAGTATTGCCCACTGGCGAAGGGCACAAGCGCTGGACCTGTAGCATTGGGGACCGGTGTGCCGGGACTGGCACCCGTTTGAACGTACCACTGGATACCCGTCGTTTGGTTGACCGTTAAAGTACTGTTTCCCACTGCAGTTACAACCGGCCTGGGTGGCACCGGGTTCAGGGATTTTATCGTAACGAACACCGTTGGTGCCGTACAGCGGTTACTATCCCGCACACTTACCGTATAGGTTCCCTCGGGTATAGCCGTCTGTTTGGCCGCGTAATTTTTGAGGGTATCCTGCCGCTCCGTCTGCCAGTAGTAGGTAAATGGTTTTGTACCCCCTTTTACCAAAACAGTTGCCTCACCATCTAACCCTCCTGTACAGGAAATATTATTGACGGTACCAACCGAAAGACTCAGTGGATTCTGGTTTATCACAACGGCAGTGGTCGAGTCGCTGCAACCGCCATCATCCACCACCCGCAACCGGTACGTGTTGGGTGTCAGTTGACCGATTTGACTGTCCGCCTGCAGGGGTCGGCCAATTACCTGAAACTGGAGACCCGTTCCCGTTCCCCCGGTAGCGGTCAGGCTAACGACTCCGGTAGCACACGAACAACAGGCTGCCGGTAGGGAACTAGCCTGTACCTTTACCGGATTTACTTTACCAACCGTTGCCGACGCGAGACTCGTACACCCGTTGGCATCCGTCCCCACAATCGTATAGGTACCCACGGCAACACCACTGAATACCGCAGCCCCCTGGAGCGTCTGCCCCGAAATCTGATAGGTCAATGCCCCCGTACCGCCGGTAGAGCCAACTTTAATTGAGCCGGTAGTAGGTCCCAGACAGGTGACGGGTGTGGTCGAAGCCGTCAGCACCAGGGGAGTTGGCTGCCCAATTGTTGTACTCTGCTTTCCCTGGCATCCAATATTATCGAGAACGGTAAACTCGTAGGTACCGGCAGCCAGGCCGGTAAATTGTGCACCCGTCTGAAACGGCCCATTGCCCAGCTTGTATTGATACGCACCCGACCCGCCAGAAACAGAAATGGCCACGCTCCCGTCAGCCGAGCCAACACAGCGGGTTAGCTGAGGAGTTAATTTGATGGTAAAGGGAGTAGCTTGCCCAACGGTTATGGATTTATACAGCACACAGGTATGCTTATCAGAAACAATAAGTGTATACTCGGTTTCAGCTTTCAAATTCTGGAAAATCCCATCGGTCTGCTGTCCCGTAACATTATCAAGTGAATACCGATAGTTACCTGACCCTCCCGACGCTACGACGGAAATAGCTCCATCTGAGCCGCCAACGCATTTTGTATTAACAACCGTAACACTGGCTGATAAGGCTGGGGGCTGCGTTAGATTAACGCTCGTTTGAAGCAGGCAACCCGCCGTATCTTTAACCACGATGGGGTATGTACCCGCACGCAAAGCCCCAAATGTGTTTATTGTCTGAAAAGGCTGACCATTAAACTGATATTGCAAAACACCCGCTCCCCCACTGGCATTGATAACGACCATTCCGTCTTTAGTACCATTGCACATAGGAGGAATCGTATCCAGTTTCGCCACAATCGGTGGAATAACCCTTACTGTAGCCGTTGCGGTAGTTGCCGTAACAGTTGTTACAATGGCCGTTGTACTCGTAGCGGTCGAACTGGCAGCCGTTGTGCTAACGACCGTTGTACTGGTTACCTCGCAGATGGCCGTGTACGAAGTCGTTTGTTTTGGTGCTACGCTAATGACACTCCCGGTTTGAGTAGTTGACCAGCGCAGTGTACCGCCCGCAGGGCAACCGGAAGCGGTGAGTGTAGCACTTGTTCCGGCGCAAACAGTTGCCGTGCTGACTACAAGCGTTAGGGCCGCAGGGGCAGCGGCCGATTGCGGAATGGAAGCGTAGGCCCGCCCCCAGCTAATGAGCAACCCAATAAAAATAAAGGTAAAGCTTCTGTTACGCAGTACGGCCAACAGGTAAAAAGAGGGTAAAGTTTTTCTCATATCAGGCAGGTGACGGTCATAGCCCACAAACAAAGATAGTCTGTTCAGGTACGAAACAGACACCGCCGGCATAGTATTATAGCGATACGAACCATCAATTTATCGTGCGGAAGTGATGGCTGGCACCAGTGGACTTTTTTATCCGGAAGGAAGAGGTAGCTGAGCAGATTAGTAGAAGAGTCCCCAGTCGTCGGGGGCGTCGTTATCTTTATCAAAGCTATTGACCCACTCAACAAATAAGAGCCGGAATTGCTCTATCTCCTCACGGAGTACGTTCAGATAGGCCGTGGCCGTCAGTTTCTCCGCTTTACAATAGGACGTTTGGGCGAGTAGTTCGCGGGCGTGCATCTTTATGATGACGGCATTTTCCATCCGCAGGGTATATAAGTCACCCCCTTCTGCACCAACAATTTTCGGTGGCAGCATCATGGCATTGGCCAGCATCTGTTCGTGCATCATCAGCACATCCTCTTCTTTATTGATGGTTTCAACGATGGCCTGCGTTAGTTCCATCAATTCGTTCGCCTTCCGGAGGATTGGCAAATTTTTAATGCGCCGGTTTTCGGCCTCCATTTCGGCACGGGCTTCCTCAGGATCGTAATCCTCATCGAAGCCATCCCAGTCCAGGAAGTTGTCGTCGTCGTCCTCGTCGTCAAAGTTCATCGAAACACAATGTATAGGAAATGATCACCATCTACTTGCCAAAGTAACACAAAGGTTTCCCAAAAACAAACCTTTCGTTGCCAAAATACCTTTCTGACCGGTTGACTCAACACTCGTTCGAGACCCAACCAATGTACGGGTATGGCCCTGCCTGGCTACTTTTTACGGGCGCCTTTTCTGGGTCGGCCAACTGATGAGTGCCGGTACAAGTAGTCTTCTTTGTTGCGAGTGTATCAGATGCCCGATTTTGGGGCTTACCACCGGTCTTCTGTAGCTAACGCTTAACAGGAACTTAGCAATACGCAATATCATTTTTCGGAGAAACGAGTAGCAAATCAAACAAAAGCGGGGGCAATCTGTATATTTGTCTGGCATAGTATCTGGAGGCATTCTCTCCTGCACTAATGTGCTGCTCCTGCATTACCCTCTGTATCGAATGACATATTGTTTAGGCGTTAAAGTTGCTTCGGGCCTGGTTGCCATCGCCGATAGACGGTTAACTTCCGGCACAGAAGTTTCGTCGAACCGAAAGATTTCGGTTCACGAAGTTGAGAATCATTCGCTGTTTATTATGACCTCGGGTTTACGTTCCGTCCGGGACAAGGCCATCACCTACTTTAGTGAAGTGCTTACCGAACAGGACCGTTCATTCAATAAACTGTATAAAGCTGTCAACGCGTTTGGCGAGCAGGTAAAACGTGTTGCTCAGGAAGACAAATCGTCTATTATTGCTAACGGATTGAACTTCAACCTGCACGCCATTGTCGGTGGCCAGCTTGAGGATGATACGGAACATAAACTGTACATGCTTTACCCCGAAGGCAACTGGGTGGAGGTGGACCAGGGATCACCGTTCAAGATTATTGGCAACTCCGGCTACGGCAAACCACTCCTGTTCCGAAACCTGTCGTACGAATCCAGTTTACAGGAAGCACTCAAAATCGGCTTTCTCGCCTTCGATGCCACCCGGGTTAGTGCCAGCGATGTCGATTACCCGCTGGATGTTGTGATTTATCCGAAAGATAGCTTCCACATGACCGAATATCGGCTTGAGAAAGAAGACATGGACGAGGTGTCGCATCAATGGAGTGCACTGCTGAGCAACTCGGTACGAAAACTTCCCGCCACCTGGATGGACCCCATCTTTGAAAAAGTAAAAGCGGTGAAAGAATGATGACCGGCGACCTGGTCATCATTCTTTCATTTATAATCGCACCGGCGACCCGGTCATCAGTTACATGAACCTCCACGTTCGGCACGAATCTGAATACACGTATGATATGCCAGTGGCTCTGGGGCCGCAAACGCTTTACCTGTATCCGCGCATGTATCCTTACCAGCGGTTGCTGGATTACAAATTATCCATTGACCCGCAGCCTACCCAGATTGTACGGAACATTGACGTTGAGGGCAACGTACAGCAACTGGTGTATTTCAGTCAGCCGACACGCTACCTGAAAGTCTGCGTCGAGATTGAACTCTATTCGGAAGAGTTTAACTCGTTTGATTTTGTTTTATTTCCCTTTGAAACGCAAACCGTGCCGTTCCGGTATCCAAAGGAAGTTGAGTCCCTGCTTCGCCCCTACCTGGAGCGGGAGGATATATCGGAGCACATAGAAACCTGGGCACGGCGGCTGGCAGCCGGGTCGGGGTGGCAGACAACTTCTTTTTTAACGTCGCTCAACCAAACGATTCGGGAGTTTACTTACGAGATCCGGGAAGAGGGGGCGGCTTTTCCGCCCGAACAGACGCTGAGCCAGCGGAAAGGCTCCTGTCGCGACTATGCAACGCTGTTTATTGCCGCCTGCCGTAGCCTGGGTATCGCGTCCCGCTTTGTGAGTGGCTACCTGTTCGGCAATCCTCAGCAGGAGCATGAACTTCACGCCTGGGCAGAAGTATACCTGCCCGGTGCCGGCTGGCGGGGCTTCGATCCCACAGAAGGGTCGGTGGTGGTTAACCGGCACATTTTCCTGGCGTCAACGGGTAAGCCCGATCTGGTCGCGCCCATCAGCGGTATGTTTACGGGCCAGGCGAAGTCCGTTCTGCGCTCAGAACTAACGTTTCTATAACGTCTATAGCGTGTTGACTGATTAGGTTATACGCTGGTAAAAGACTCCCATCCAACCATCCCCCAGCAGGGAGGGCTATAAAAAATACAAGCATAAAGAGCTTTCCTGCTGGGCAGGATTGGGCTGGGCAGAACGCCATCAGTCAGTACATCTATAGCATTAGTGAACTAGCAAAGCTTTCTGCTGCTTACCGCCACTATTTCCTATCTTTGTAACCATATCTAACGTATTTATTGAACCCAGCACGTGGCATTAATTAAGTCTATTTCGGGGATTAGAGGAACGATTGGGGGGCGCAGCGGAAACGGGCTGACACCCCCGGATGTTGTTAAGTATACAGCCGCCTTTGGCCAATGGCTCAGGCAACAAAACCCTGATCGACAAACCGTTGTAATTGGGCGGGATGGCCGTTTGTCGGGCGAAATGGTATCCAAACTGGTAGCCGCCACGCTACAGAGCCTTGGGTTGAACGTTATCGATTTAGGCTTATCGACAACGCCAACGGTGGAGCTGGCCGTAACGGGCGAAGGAGCAGCCGGGGGAATTATTCTGACCGCCAGCCACAATCCTATCCAATGGAACGCCCTTAAACTACTCAACGAAACCGGCGAGTTTATCTCGGCGCAGGACGGTGCCGATGTACTGGCAATTGCCGAAGCTGAATCTTTCGACTTTGTGGAGGTACGTAAACTGGGGCAATACCGGACCGACGCCACCTGGCTACAGAAACATATCGACCTGATCCTGGATCTACCGCTGGTTGACCGCGACGCAATTGCCGGGCGAAACTTCCGGCTCGTGGTTGATGCCGTTAATTCAACCGGAGGCATTGCCGTGCCGCTTCTGCTGGAAGCACTGGGGGTAGAAAAAATCTCAAAACTCCACTGTGAACCGACGGGTGATTTTGCCCACAACCCCGAGCCACTACCCGAAAATCTGCGCGATATTATCAAGGAAATGCAGAAAGGCAACGCCGACCTGGGTATTGTGGTAGATCCGGATGTGGATCGGTTAGCCCTCATTTGTGAAGATGGTTCTCCCTTTGGTGAAGAATATACCCTGGTTGCGGTAGCTGATTATGTACTCAAACACCGGTCGGCCATTGGCGAGTTACCGGGCAACAGCGTTTCGAACATGTCGAGTACCGTTGCGCTGCGCGATGTGACCCAACGATACGGTGGGCAGCATTTTGCCTCCGCCGTGGGGGAGGTCAACGTGGTTGAGATGATGAAGGCAAACCAGGCGGTAATCGGTGGTGAAGGAAACGGTGGTATTATTTACCCCGATCTGCACCACGGCCGCGATGCACTAGTAGGAATTGCCCTGTTCCTCACCCACCTGGCCAAATCGGGACGCTCAGCGTCCATGCTCCGCCGGACCTATCCTAACTACTACATCTCCAAAAACAAAATTGAGCTGACCGCCGATATCGACGTAGATGCCGTTCTGGGACGGATTCAAACCAAATACGCCCGCAATCCAATCAACACCATTGACGGCGTTAAGATTGAGTTCGACAAAGAATGGGTACACCTTCGGAAATCGAACACGGAACCCATTATCCGGATATACTCCGAATCGGATACCCTCGCCACGGCTGATTATCTGGCCAGAAAAATAATTGACGATATCCGGGAAGTGATTTCAGAGAATCGTTAATCGGTTATTCTTTACCGAAGTTTCATCGAGCCGCTATGGGTACATAGCGGCCTTTTGTTTCGATTCACGCCTACGAATGGCCCCTAACTTGTAGAAAAAAGTACCCACCACGGGGGTTTATTTATTGGACATAAATGTCTGCATAAACTATAATTCACTGATAGTCAATTTGCTGATAATTCGTACAACATTATGGCATAGTTTTCCCTTGTTAGTAAGTAATCCCAGGACGAATTAAAAGATATACCATTATGAGCTTTTTAAAAGGAGTATTAACAGGTTTGGCTATCGGCTACCTGACAGCCCCCCGCAGCGGTAAAGACACACGTGATAAATTGACGAAAGGCGCCAATGATTTGCAGAACCAGTGGGAAGACGGTTTGAACCAGGTGAAAACCCAAATCGACCACTTTACGGGCAAAGCCGAAAATAAAGTGAACCAGTACGCTGATAAAGCGGAACAGACGTTTGATACGTATAAGGACGATTCACAGGACACATTTGATTACAACCGCGAACAAGCCAAAACGGACTACAACCAATCGGTTGATGAGACGGCTGCGGCTGCAAAGTCGGGAATAAATGACGCTGAGGACGCTCTAAAGTTCAACTAGAAATAGCAAAACCAAAGAACCAATTTTTTGACCCGCCACCATCGAATGCATTCGATGGTGGCGGGCTTTTTGTGTTACCAGTCCGTCAGACCGCGTGTTACTGACGGGTAAGCCGCAGAAGGTAAGATTAAAGGGTAGCGTTACAGTCGTTACGAAGTCACAATATTACCCTTTACACCAACTGGTGACTATTACCCGAACCTTAGTACCGGCTTATCCTTCTTTCATTTACTGTAATCAATCGTCCATGTTATCTGCTGGTCCAAGAGTCAGTTCACTCAACGAGCAGTTAAGCCAGTTGGCCAGCACCTCAACAATAACGTTATGGTCATCGCGCATGGGCAGACCGGATACCGCGATGGTGCCGATGCAACCCGTGCCGCGCAATAGAATCGGGAAACAACCGCCCGCCGTGGCGTGGTCCCGTAACGAAAGGCCCGACTGCTCGGTGAGTGTTACTCCTTTTTTTCGTAACTCCATCCGCATGGCATAGGAACTTCGGTGGAACCGTTGCACCACGTTGCGCTTCCGCCGAATCCAGTCGCCATTGTCCGGCGTTGTGCCCGGCATGGCGTAGAAGAACAAAGGAAAATCCGTTAGTTGAATCTCAATGGCGGCCGCTTTGCCGCGGGTTTCAACCGCTTCTTTCAGGCGCATGCCCAGTTGCCAGGCCGTATCGGCCGAAAAAGAATCGAACTGTAGCTGTTCTTCCTGAAGCGCCAGCCGCGCCATATCGTCCTCAAGTGTTGCGTTCATGGAGCAAAGCTATGAAAGGGGCTTAAACATCCTTCTGTGCACAAACCGTTTTTTCTACCAACTCATCCCCTACTCCTCCCACGAGTCGAGACCGAGGAGTTTACGGCCCAGTTCGTTCAGCTCAGCGGTTTGGTGGCGGTCCCGTTCCCAGTTACGCGGGTCGCCGGGGAAAGCATACCCTTCTGGGGCTACCCGGTCGCGCCAGGAGGTAATGCGCCACTGCCGCAGGGCTTCGTTATCTTCTTCGGCGGGCATCATGGAAATATATTGCGCTATCCGCACCTTATTGCCGGAACGGTTGGGCCGGATGCCGTGGGGCTGAGTGCTGTTAAAAATCAACAGGTCGCCCGCATCCATTTTTACCTTTACCAGCTTGTCTTCCAAGCCTGTAACGTCGGGTTTGAAGTGATTACGGTCTTCGGGCTGGGAAAGTTTCCAGGTATCGTAAGTGCGGTAAAGTTCAGGAATGCACTGAAAGCCGCCCATGTTTTCGTCGTTCTGATCGGCCAGGGCCAGTACGCCCTGCACGTTTTGCGGCCGGGTTTCGGGGTCGTAATCCCAGTGAATAAAACCCTTAAAGGTGTCTTCAGGGCGCAACGGCAGGTTCAGATTGGCCCGGTCGATGGTGACCCAGAGCTTTTCGGTACCCCATACATCGACAAACGCATCGTAGACCCGCTGCGTCTGCCGGTTATCCCACTCGTACTGGTGATTGTACAGTTCGACCATACCGGTACCGGCCAGTTCTTTCATTTTCATCTCGGCACGGGGTGGTGCGTACCAGGTGGTGTTGTCATTGGGATCTTTTTCCTCAAATTCCCATAGGAAATTAGCCAGCCGCTCAGCCTGTTGGCGGGGAACGGCCTGTTTGATGACGATATACCCGTTTTCTTTCCAGAATTTCCAGTCGGCTTCCGACAGCACCCGCAAGGGCTGGTCGGCGTCGTTTCCACTACGGTCGCTGAGGCTTAGTTTACTGCTGGTCGCCGTTGATGGGTTGCCCGGAATGTCTTTATGCGCATTAGTAGGGGCCATGCTTTGAGCCATTGTAGGTGTTATTGTGGCTGGCGTTGCTTCCATGTCAATAGTGTTTAGACGTGATTTTGTTGTAACAAAGGTAGTTTACCGGCAGGGTAGCTGTTACGACAAAACTGGCCATTTTTTGCACTATATTGCTCTTGTTATCCTGTTTCGACACTTACCAGGCCATTTTATGGCAAAATCGTCTGCTGTATGAAGAGTGCGCTGGAACAAATAAGCCCGGATGCCGATAGTTCGTTTCACCTGCTGGTTACACCCCGGCTGAGTGATGTTTTCCTGTGGCACTACCATCCCGAATACGAAATTGTGTTCATCGAGGGCGCCAGCGGCACCCGCCACGTGGGTAACCATATTTCGCGCTATGAGGGCAGCGACCTGGTTTTTATTGGTCCCAACGTGCCCCACCTCAACTTCGATTACGGCGTAACCACCGACCACCGGGAGGTGGTGGTGCAGCTGAAAGAAACCTTTCTGGGCGAAACATTCTGGCAGGCGCCCGAATTCACAGCCATCTGCGCCCTGTTTGACCGGGCGCGGTCAGGGGTATCGTTTCACGGAGAGACTAAACAGCGGGTGGGCGAAAAACTCAGTCAGTTAGCCGACCTGCCCGCCTTCGAGCGACTACTCCTGCTGTTGAACATTTTCCAGCAACTCGCGGTCAGTACCGAGTACACCTCCCTTCATGGGCAGGCCGTAGCCAGCGCGTACAACCTGAAAGAGCAGCAGCGGTTAAAGCGGGTCAATCAGTTTATCGCGGAGCAGTACGCCCGCAAGATTGACATTACCGAAGTAGCTGCCTTAGCCAGCCTGACAGAAGCTGCTTTCTGCCGCTACTTCAAACGAATGACTCACCTGACGTTTACCCAGTTTTTGAACCAGTACCGCATCAATCAGGCGCAAAAACTGCTACTGCTGGATCACACCGTATCCGAAGCCTGTTTCGCCTGCGGGTTCGAAAGTATGTCGTATTTCAACAAAATATTCCGGCGCGTTACCGGTGAAAATCCGCTACAGTTTAAGAAACGGCACCTAACGTAATTTTTAACGGCTGAAACCGCCAGTCTATGACAATAGAATCTAGTCAACCGGAGGTCGACGTAATCAGACGCTATATTGACAGGGTTAAATCCGGAGAAACCCAAAAGCAGTTGCCGGGTCTCGATCAGGAGTTCCCGGACTGGAACACGGTTTTTCTGCTGCTTAGGAAGTTGCTGGCATACGGTGTCCATCATGTTGGGCAAAATAACTCCGACATAAGTTACCCGGATTTGCAGAAAAGAAGTCAGAAGCCCAACGATATGCGGGCGACTGTTCACGCATACCTTAGCCAATTCGAGCATCTGGTAGCGATTTATGTAGCCCATCATCAGGACTGAAGTAACGTCCAAAAACACCCTCAGCGGTCGGCGGGATAACCCATACAGAATGCCTCCGTCAAAACACAATAACCAGTTTACCGATAGTTGTCCCGGACTCCAGTTGCGTGTGCGCACTCTTGACCGTGTCGGCCGACAGGCCATTCAACACCTTATTCACTATCGGAATCAGTGTACCCGAATCGTACAACGCAGCGACGCGGTTCAGGATGCGGTGCTGTTCAATCATGTCATCGGTCTGGTACGAGGACCGGGTAAACATCAGCTCCCAGGAAAACGTTACGCTTTTGCTTTTCAACTTGTTCAGTACAACCGGCTCGGCACTGCCCGTAATGGAGGCAATGTGCCCCTGCGGTTTGATCAGTTCGGTCATAGCATCCCAGTACCCGTTGGTATCCACAAAGTCCACAATGTAGTCGACGTGCTGCACACCCTGCTGCCGGATTTCATTCACTAAATCTTTATGGTTCACCACCCTATCGGCACCCATTTTAAGACACCAGTCCGTTGTTTCGGGGCGCGATGCTGTTGTAATGACCCGGAGGCCCAGCAATTTTTTAGCGAGCTGAATCGCTATCGAGCCAACCCCACCAGCACCACCAATGATGAGGATCGTCTTACCCGCATCCCGTTCGGGACTCAGCCGCATCCGGTCGAAGAATATCTCCCAGGCCGTCAGGGCAACCAGCGGAATACCGGCTGACTCTTCGAGCGATAGGTTAGCCGGTTTCTTACCGACCAGCCGTTCGTCGATAACCTGGTATTCGGCGTAGCTGCCCGATTTTGTTATGTCGCCAGCGTAATAGACGGCATCCCCAACCTTGAACAGGGTTACATTTTCGCCCACCTGCTCTACCATACCAACCGCATCCCAGCCAATGATTTTGGGGGCATCGAGCACGGTATCCTTAGCCGAATTCTGCCGGACTTTGTAATCGACCGGATTGACAGAAATCGCCTGTATCTTCACCAGCAGGTCGTATCCGGCGGGCACTGGTTTTTCAATGTCGACGTCAATAAAACTATGCTGATCGGTAATGGGTAAGGAGGTGTTGAATCCAACGGCTTTCATACAAACTGAGACATTTACGTAAATAGACCGTAAAGGTATGAACTGTGTTTTAGTTACCTCACAAACAATAGTTCATCTTCCAGCACTTGCTGATACCTGATGGTATCGAACCAGCATTGGCCAGTAAGCGCCATGCCGTTTGTCTGGGTGACGTTCGGCAAGCCTGTCGTTGTTGCGGGGTACGGAGATGTAGACGATGTATCGCTTCTGAAAACCAGGAAAAAGGATTTATAGTCACGGGTGGGTAGGCTACGGCTCGGGTACGTACCAGAACGGAATAGTCACCAGTTCGTCGGGTTCTTTTTTTCGGGGGTCCTGCACAGACACACGGAGTAGGTTACTGCCCGTTTTCAGGTTACCGGGAACCAGTACCGTCTGCCAGCCTCGTTGCTCCTGTGTTCCGGCTTTGGTAAAGAAAAGGTCGGGCTGGGTGTAGACCGAATCGTTGACGGTGATACGAATCAGGTCACGGATCTGCTGTCGGCTCCAGGTGGCAAACAGTCGGCGACGCTCCTTTCTGGGCAGTGTATCGCTCCAGATGGGTTTGGCAGCTACTTGTGTGAGCAGTGTGTCGAGGGCTTTGGGATACGAAATGAACAGCCGCAGGTAGGGCTCCCTAATTATATCTGACTGGATGGAAGCCACATCGATGAAAGCATCTTCCTGCCTTTGGCTATCGTAGGATGCAGGACTAATATATAGACTATCGACACGAGCCTCGTAGAGATGACGACTGTTAAATAGCGATGCCCGACCATTGCTTTTGGCTATATCGGCGGTGTATTCGAGCACAAACGTGACAAAAAACACCACCATAAATAGTGCAAATGTCTGAAACAGCTTACCGGGCCGGATGTTGCTGTAAAACGTGTTGGTGACGTAGGACGTGTGTCTGTACGTACCCAGCATCATCAATTGCATCAGCTTAGTTAACCGGTAATTGAGTTGAATGCCCCTGGGGGTTTCTTTTATCTTCTTCTGACTCAGCACGATAATGGCTATGTAGAACACAGCCACCAGCGTACCCAGGGCAATTTTGACCCCAAACCAAACGTCGGCGGGTACATTGGGTTGAACAGTTAAGTAGATTAGTAGCCCCAGCATATAGAGTACAGCTACCACGATCAGAAAAAATACAAACTGAAAGGCGAGGGCAAACACGATGTTGCACCGTTTGTCGAGCCAGAGAATATAACGGTCCAGCGGACCAAGTTCGTCGGCCATGCGTTGTTGCGCGTAGGGCGTTGAAAACGGAATACGGTCGTAGCGGATGCCGGACGGAAAAACGGCCAGTAACCCCACCAGCCCGACCCAAAACGCCCGCATCACAAAATTGGCCAGAAAAGCCGCAAACAGGACGTGACAAGTGGCCCGGATCAGGCTGTAGGCCAGCGACGGCAACATGGCCGCTACGCCATCGGTATGGGTCATGTAGTTATACCGGAGGTAGCCAAACGCAGACTCCAACAGATCGGGCAATTGCAGAATGGCGAACATGGCGACGCCCGAAATGGCTAGTTCGAGGTTCCAGCTCTGGGCGGTTAACTCCCGAAGCTTGTCCTGCTCGTCTGGTGTAAGGGAGGATTCCGGTAGTGGATTACTTTCAGACATAGGGGGTTTTGGGTGCTGGTTTTTCAGGTTCAGGCAGCTCGTACCGTTGCTTTGGCAATATCGGCACATTTACCGTAAGCGACTGCTCCTAACGCCTGAAATATCGCCAGGCTCTGATTACGCTCATTCCCGGTCGCTCTGGTATGCGTTCAGTCCTTCGGCGTAAGTGATAAAATTGGTGCGTTAGTCAACCTGATAACCGATAGAATTGCATAGCCTCAATCGAGCATTTCTTGTATCTTTGATAAAATCAGTGAGAACCTGAATCAATAAAATTATGGTTGCCGTTGTAGGAACTTACCAGAATGGGTACGTAAAACTTGATAAGGATTATCCAACGGATAATCCCGTCAAAGTTATCGTCACGTTTTTGGAAGATGTAGAAGTGGCCTCTGAGACAGGATTTTCGATTACCGACTTCTCTTTTTCAAAGAGTCAACAGAACCTGGAAAATGTCAAAGGTTCTTTCAGTGAAGCCGTTGTTGAAGAAAGACGAGCAACGGTATGAGGTTATTTCTGGATACGTCCTCACTGATTAAGCTATACCACAAAGAATCTGATACCTAAGTCCTTGAATCTCTTTTCTCAACCGTAAAAATCACGACTATTTTCCTTTCGGAATTGACTAAAGTAGAATTTGCGTCAACATTCTGGAAGAAGGTCCGGACTAAAGAAGTTACTGAGTTGGAAGCGCAGACAACGCTGGCCCTGTTTGAGTCTGATTTTGCAAAATACACGTTTATATCCCTCGATAGTATCATCGTTGAACAGGCAAGAATCCTCTTGTTGACACACGGAAAGAAGAGCCTTAGAACGTTGGGCGCTATTCAACTGTCAACGGCTTTGTCTCTGGTTCAAAAGGGAAATCTTTTCCTCACTGCCGACAAATTATTGCAATCACTTTTTGACATCGAAGGTTTGCCTACCCAACTACCATCTCGTTAGCTTGAGCGTGCTAAACGCGTTGGTATGAGTGAGGGGATCGACCTTACGCCCATTCCCAGGCACTCTGGTAGGCGTTCAGACTTTCGGCGTAGGTGATAAAATCGGTGTAAAACGGCAGGCTGGACAGTGTAGCACTATCACCAATCACGATCAGTTTTTTGCGCGCCCGGGTCATGGCGACATTCATCCGACGAATCTCCGACAAAAAGCCAATTTCCTGTCTGTCATTGCTGCGGGTCATGGAAATATACACGATGTCGCGTTCCTGCCCCTGAAAACTGTCGATGGTGTTCAACGACATACTGGCCCGATAGGGTTGTATCTCGGGGGTGTGATTGAGTTGCTCGTTCAGCACGGCCAGTTGCTGTTTATACGGCGAAATGATGGCGATACTCGGGAAGTTGGCGGGGGTGTAGCGTGCACCTAATTCCGTTACCATCTGCGTCAGGTGTTTGACCAGCAGGGCCGCTTCTTCGGGATTAGTGGAACTGGTTCCTTCCAGTTTCTCGTCGAACCCACACCCGGCCGTGTCGATAAACAACAGGGCACTGTCGCCGGGAAACAGCGCGTGGGTCGCGACGGATGCGTGCGCCCGCAACAGATTACCGTAGAACACCCGCGACGAATACCCCATAATCTGTTCGTGCATCCGGTACTGCTCGTCCAGCAGATTCACCGCTTCGGGGTGGAGCGCAATGCATTTTTCGAGCAGCGTAACGCTCAACCCCTGCTGGGCCGCTTCCATTGATTTTATGGTGGGCGACAACTGAAACGGGTCACCCGCCAGCACCAGTTTCTGCGCTTTCAGGATGGGTATCCAGCAGGCAGGTTCCAGTGCCTGCCCGGCTTCGTCAATGACAACGGTATGAAACGTCAGGTTGCGCACCATGTACTGATTCGACCCCACCAGCGTCGCCGTGATGACCTGTGCTTTGCTAATCAGATCGTCGATGATGTACTGTTCCGTATTACCAACGTCCTTCATGATCCGGTGGGCTTCATCGAATAGAGCCTTCCGCTGGTCGCGCTCGGCCTTACCGAAACTTCGCTTGTACTTATGGGCCATGTTTTTGAACTCGGCCGCCTGCTTTTTCAGCTTTTTGGCCTCGCGCATCTGGGGGTGCTCACTCATTTTATGGTCCAGTGTCAGAGCGGTCAGTCGCTCCGACACGCGGCTGGGGTTCCCTATCCGCAATACGTTCAGTCCTTCTTCGTGCAGCTTTTCACTCAGCAAATCAACGGCGGTGTTACTGGGGGCCACCACCAGAACCTGCTTGTGGTCCTGCTTTATCAGGGCTTTAATCGCCTGCACCAGCGTAGTGGTTTTGCCAGTTCCCGGCGGGCCGTGAACAATCGCCAGTTCATTGGCCGTCAGTATTTTATGGACCGCCCGGTTCTGGCTGTCATTCAGTCGGGGAATGGTTGGGGTAACTAATTCGGTGTGAAACGTGGGTGGTGCCTGCCCGGTCAGGATGTTGACCAGCCGATTCTTGCCGGTTTCGGCGATGGTATTGGCAAGTTTCAATGCATCCTGCATCTCGTCGTAACTTTTGTCGTCGAACAGCATTTCGATACCTAGCTTGCCATCCCGCGACCAGTCGGGCAGTTCATCCGTCAGCAGGGAAAGTTTGAGCCGGTTGCCATTCTGAAAAGAAATCGTCCCTTCGACCCGGTCGGTTTTGGGGTCGTGGTTGCTGAACAGCACGGCGGGCATACCGGACCGTAGCTGGTGAGATATATCGGGATGGGTAGTCCGCTCCACTTCGACGGTGAGGTAATCACCACGGCCCAGTTCGGAACCCCGGATAGCGATGGGATACCAGGCTAGCCCATTGACCCGGCGTTCGGCAATACTGGTCGACTGGGTAAGCTTCTGGTACTGGATGCGGTCTTCTTCGCGTTCCCCTTTAAGCAGGTCGAGCAGCTTTTTAAAGTAATCCATGCCCCAAAGGTAGCGTAATGGCGGCCTCATTTCGACCAGCCAGGCTATTCTAAGCGACTGATCGAAATGAGGCACTGCCATCCGCTAGGCTTCTTCCAGCGTGCGGATATCCAGTTTGGACATTTTCAGCATGGCCTGCATTACCCGTTTTGCTTTCTCCGGGTCTTTATCTCCCAACAGTCTGCCCAATGCCGAGGGGACAATTTGCCAGGAAACGCCGAATTTATCTTTTAGCCACCCACACGGACCGGGCTGACCTCCATCGGTCAGTTTCTCCCAATACTCATCGACTTCGGCCTGGGTTTCGCAGGTCACAAAGAGCGAGATACCATTGGCAAAGCTGAAGTGAGGACCACCGTTCAGGGCCATAAATTCCTGCCCATCGATTTGAAAAGTGACCGATATGGCGCTTCCGGGCGGGACCGGGGCACCCTCCCCGTAGCGGCTTATCCGGGTAATTTCTGCGTTTTTAAAGACGGAGGTGTAGAGTTTTGCGGCTTCTTCGGCCTGATCGTTGAAGGTCAGGAATGTCGTGATTTTCTGCATGTTGTTTACTGGTTTGCGGTCAACAAATATAGGGCCGATTACCAAAGCTAAAAGGGGTCAAAAACAACAGGATACAGGGGTCTTTGTACCAACCTGGCCACCCTTACGTTGATTACTCATTATATATCAGCCTGTAAAGCGATGCTCAGCCGTCTGCAAAAGGGACTGTGAACAGGAGTTGACGATAAAATAAGTACAGATTCGCTAAAGAAAACGGAGTGAACGGGCTTTACTCCGTAATCAGCCCCTCCGGGCTTTTTTCTGGCGAAGGCCCTAAAAAATTCTATGATCCCATCCGTTACCCGCTGTTTTTATCTAATAGGGCTGCTCCTGTGCTATGCCAACCTGCTCATGGCCCAAACACCCAGCCCGAGTCAGACCGCTACAACGAACAAATCGAACCAGCCGCCCCTGCTGGCACAGGGAAAGCAGTTGTTCCAGACCAACTGTTCGACCTGTCATAACTTTTCGCAAACGGGCATTGGCCCCAATCTGGCCGACATACCCGCGGATTTTTCACCAGCCTGGGTGAAACGGTTCATCCGCAACGCCCCTCTGCTCATTGAAGACGGTGACAAGCGGGCCAACCAATTGTATCGGCAATACAAGCTGATGATGCCTACCTTCAGTCAATTGAGCGACACCGAGCTGGAGGCTCTGACTCAGTACATTGGTGCAAATCGAAAGCAACTCACAACAGCGGCCGGGGACAAAACGCTGGGACCAGCCGTCAACGACCCGGTTCCGCAAAAGATTGGTCCGTCGGGCCTGCGCCTGATACTGGAAGAAATCACGACCGCCCCCATTACCAATACCCCTCCGGCCGTGGCCCGCATCAATACTATGCGGGTGTTGCGGCAGGGTGCCCAACAGCAACTATTCATCGCCGACCTACAGGGGATTTTGTACCGAATGCAGGACAAAACGCTGCAAACTGTCCTGGATTTGCGGGAGCAGTTTCCGGAGTTTATCAGTAAACCGGGTTTGGGTACGGGGTTTGGCAGCTTCGCGTTTCATCCGTTGTTCGCCCAAAACGGTCTGCTTTACACGACTCACACCGAAAAGGCCAGAACGGCCCCGGCCGATTTTACCTATGCCGATTCCATTCCGGTAGCCATGCAATGGGTAGTAACGGAATGGAAACTGGAAGACCCCTCAGCCACTGTTTTCAGGGGCAAGCCAAGGGAATTGATGCGGGTAGACGTGGTGTCGCCCATCCACGGTATGCAGGAGATTGCCTTTAACCCGTTGGCTACCCAGGGAAACTCCGATTTCGGCTGCCTGTATATCGGCATCGGCGACGGAGGGGCCACCGAAAACGGCTACTATTTCCTGTGTGACAATACGCGTAAAATCTGGAGCAAATTACTGAGAATCAACCCACTGGGCCGAAACAGCAAGAATGGCCGGTACGGTATTCCGGCCGATAATCCCTACGCGAAGGATTCCTCATCGTTGGGTGAAATCTATTGCCGGGGTTTCCGAAACCCCAACCGCTTCTCATGGCTGCCCGATGGCAAGCTACTGGTAACTGATATTGGGCAAACCAACGCCGAAGAGTTGAATCTGGCCGTTAGAGGTGCTGATTATGGCTGGCCCGAGCGCGAAGGTACGTACCGGATCAACCACCGGGCCAAAATGGATAAAGTGTATCCCCTGCCCGCGACCGAAAAGCCCGGTACGTACCGCTACCCGGTTGCTTTTTATGACCACGACGAGGGAAATGCTATTTCGGGCGGTTACGTGTATACGGGTAAGACAATACCCCTGCTCAGGAATAAATACGTGTTTGGCGATGTAGCTAATGGCCGGGTGTTCCTGGTAGATAATACGCAGTTGAAGCAGGGACAGCAGGCAACCATTACGGAACTGGCTATCCAGATCGATGGCCAGCCAGCTTCCTTCAAAGCCATCAATCAGGGTAAAAAACCGGACCTCCGAATCGGAGAAGGCCCCAACGGAGCACTCTATTTTTTCACCAAAACGAACGGTAAACTGTACAAAGTGACGGCCTGTACGGCTACTCCCTGACATCGTCCGTTTGTTCGTTAAGCCGCTTTATTTACAGACAGTTAATCATCCGACCCGTTTTTGAGTCCTTGTTGAACAGCCGGGCGGGCATACCAGCCCTGGCTGATGCCCAATTGGCCCAATGCTACGGGTAGCGGCTGTTTTCGATCAACGAATCTTTCGCCCTAATGAAGACGATACTCAGTAGGCCCTGAAATTCCATTTGGCATTATCGCTGCTGAAATCAAATTCGGCCAGTGTCGGTGTGCTGTCCCCGGACGATACCAGCGCCAGCTTCTTTCCTGAATTGGGCACTACTTTGGGCATTATCCGATAGGTGCCGTCGGTCAATTGGTCGATCCGCCAAAGCTGTTCGGGGGTGCCGGTAAATGCCGGTACGGTTATCACTTCGGCATCGGCAGTGGCCGCTAAGGCCCGATCTGTTCCCGCCAGTACAATTCTATAATAGGGACCGCCCAAATACCCGGTGGTGTCAGGCGCATCGGTAATTGTCCACTGTTGATGGGGACGGGACATGTAGTCGCCTATTCTCAACTTAATCGTACCCGTTGGCCAGTTTTTCAGTACATCGGCTAATTGCTGGGCCGGAACGGGTTTTATGGGTTCATTGTCGGGCTGGCTAAATCGCCGGGGGGCAACGGGCATTCGAGTAAAATCAACGGCCAACTCCAGGCCATATCCCCTTCTGACTGACTCAATTTCATACGTGCCTTCTTTAAACTTTTCTCCGGCAACGGGCCATCCAGCCTTCCAGACCACCGGCAGTATGCCCAATACGCTGCGACCACCCTGCGCTAAATCAGCTTCGTAATGGATGGACATTTTTTCAACCCCTTTCTCCAGCATAATATGGCCGAAATGCCCGGGGCCGATCAACCCACCCCGGGTAGCCACCACCAGTTTACCGCCCCCTTCCAGCATGCTTCTTCCTACATTATCGAGGTAAGGGCCGGTTATTTGTTTTGACCGGCCGACCACCACATTATAGGTCGAGTTGGCCCCATCACAGCAACTGCCATGCGTAGCCAGCAGGTAGTACCACCCGTCCCGATACACTAACGTGCTGGCTTCGCATACGATGGCGACATCGACGGGTTTATTACCGGCCTTGAGTTTTCCCGTTTTGGGGTCTAATTCAATCAGGCGGGTGAAGCCAAAATAGGTGCCGTAGCTTAACCAAAGGCGTCCGGTAGTGGGGTCCAGCATAACGCCAGGGTCGATGGCATCATTCTCCTCATAGCCATCCGACGTAGCCACCACAACCGGTTCGGAGTACTTGAAATCAGGGGATTTTGGGTCCAGTGTCTTGTTCCACATGGTCAGAATAGCGCCTTTATGGTTGGGTGAACCACCGGTTGCTCCGTAGATTACCAGGTAACGATCCCCCAGTTTGATGACATCCGGAGCCGCTCCACCACCCGGCCTCACCCCGCCACCGTACCAAGTCCAGCCATCGTTGGAAATCAAGCCGCCACCACCGGTGCCGAACGTGTAATACTTGCCGTCACATTCAGCTACGGTTGAGGGGTCATGGATGAAGGGTCTTCCGACCTGGGCCACGACCGTTTGGGTTATCAATAGGAATACTGTTGTCAGGCAGGTTACGGTCATTCGTTTCATGTAGTGCTACTTTGTTTTAACGTCCACAGGGTACTCGCCCTCAACAATCAGCTTGCTGTAGAAGAGATTTTTTCTCATGGCTCGTTTCATCGACCTTCGATTTCAGGCTACTTCTTCCTTTGAACAGACTACTAATTTTCACTCATAGGTAATACCAAAGTTCTTTACGGGTGCCCCTTTTTCATCGATAAAACGAACACAGAAATTGGCCATTCCGGGTCCGTTTATTACCGCCCCGCGGATGATGTTCTTCCCCTTTTTGAGCGTTAACCGGGCTGAGGTACCGTTATCCGCAATCATATCCCGGTCACCGGAAAGCAGTAACGCTTCCTGGCCATTCAGCCACCACATGCTGCCGGAGTTACAGCCGGCAGCCAGCCTGACATTGTTGATTTCTTCGGGGCAGTTGACAACCGTGACCAGCCACACTAGTATGCCGAATTTTGGCTGGTTAAGTGCGTACGCAAAGTGGTATAAATTGACGTTGAATGCCTTGCTGTCCAACGCATACCACTTCAGGCTCTGGTTTCCTACGTTTACCGTTTCGCCATTTTTGGGAACGGTGGTGTAATCGGGGGAAAAATTATCGGTTGAAAAAGCGGTTCTGAGGTAGTTATCGGTGAATATATTATTTCGGGCAATGTCCTTCTTCACGGGTTCCAGCACGAGCCAGCGCTGAATAAACCCTTTTGCATCGGGTGCTTTTTTAGCGGCTGAGGCTGGCGTAAAGTGGTTGGATAAGGTATGGGTCGTATCGCCCTTCAAGGGTATGGGCGGCAGGGGTGGTCGTTGTCCCAAGCCCGGACCTGGCCCCTGTGCCGAAGCGGAAAGGCCACCGAGTTGTAATCCGGCAAACAGGACAAACGTCAGAGCGGGCAACAGGAATTCGTGTTTTCTATTCATAAGAGGGTTCTTTTGTAATCGGTATGGCTTACCTAATAATAAGCTTACTCAATACAAACCTACTCAATGAATCGAAAATGATGGGGTTGGTTTCATAAGCCTCAAAAGCGTGATGATGCCCTTGAAATGTAGCCAGTGTTGATAAGCAACCCGTATCATAAAGTCAAAGTGGGAAGCAACGTAATTTGGGGTGTTGCTCTAACTGAACTGCCCCGACGCGCTAGAGTCAATAGCGTATAAATCCACTGAAAACGCAGGATTTGAACGGTATTACCCACGAACCTCCAGCCGGTAACCCACGCCATGGACGGCGACAATATGCAGGCTGGGGTCGGGTTTCAGGTGTTTGCGGAGCCGGGATATAAATACGTCGACGCTGCGGCCTACGATAATACCTTCGTCCTCCCAGACTGATTTAAGGATAAAGTCGCGGGTCAACAGTTGATTCGGATGGCGAAGAAACAGGTGCAGTAGTTTAGCTTCCCGATAGGTGAGCGTATAGGATTGGTCAGCAACCTCAACTGTTTGGTTAAGCGCGTCGAACGTCAGGTTGCCTACCTGAATTGACGGGACGGATTCCGCCCGTGTCGGGTCTATTGATAGCGGAGGGCGGGTGGTTCGATTGCTTCTCTGCCAGAGTACATAAGCACCACCGACTACGACAAAACCCGCTATCCATAGGCCCCAGGGTATGGTTGGCTGGTTTTGAGACGCCCGCCCGGTAAACGAAACCCGGATGGTGTAGCACCCTGTTTGCTGGTCGCGACCTACGCAGGGTACGTCGTTTTGTTGAGTCAGGTCGGTCACGGTGTAGCCCAGCTGTACCGTGCCTGCTGCGCAGTCGAGAACCGCGACGTCGTAGGGATCGTCGAGGGAATACAGAGCCAGTGACTGCTGTAATAGGGCGGGGAGCTTTTTATAGGTGAGCGCGTGATCCAGCCGAAACAGGAATGTAGCGGCACCGACCTGCTGCACCGCCGGAATCCGGGAAGTCGTGTCACCGGCGTCGCGCAGGAGGTGATGCGCGGTGCGCCGAAGGGCCAGATTCGCCCGCTGCGTAAAGTCAGTCCGGCCCGTAGCGGCTGGTAGCCGGGCAAACTGCGTAAACAGCAGACCGGCAACCAACAGCGACAGAACGAGGACTATCTTTTTCATGCGTACGGGGGTACCGGTCTGTTAACACCCCTTCTTTGGAGTTCTCAAAAATGAGAATAAATCAGCATTAAATACGGGTCTGACCTTGATTATCCGTTTGGCGGAGGCATGGCCTGCCTGGGTAGGCTCAATCACCAGGTCATCGCCCATTTTAGCGAGGGCCAGCACAGAAGCCACCTCAATGCTCATCACCGACCGGGTGGTGTCAGAGACACCCTGCTGAATAACCTCACCGTTCCGGCGCAGATAAACACAGAACGGAATTGGCCCGGCGCATCCCGTTTTTGATTTACCTGGTACAATGGTCACTATGCCCCGACTAACAACCGAGAACGTGGCCTCATTGATCGGTTGGTTGTCCTTCAGCGGATCATGGCAGGAGGTGGGCTGCTTCCGACCTGTTTGCATCGATACGCCTAACGGAGCGCGTTGGGCAATTGTGGCCGCTACGCTCAGTAGCAGCACGACGGGGATAAATGATTTAGCGTTCATGGTTTCTGTTTTTTTAAGGAACGACCAAAACTAGAGCCACTGCTGTCAGGAATCGAAAATGCCCGGTAAAACATTGTAAAGGAATTGTAAAACCTTTGTGATGAGCTGAAAACCGCCTTTTCTGCAATTAGTACTGTCTCTGACAGTAAGCCTACTTTAAGCAAACCTACTCAACGAAGCGAATAAGATGAGGGTCGGTTTTGTGCGCCTTAAAAGTCTGTTACTATTTATCCGGACACACTATTCATAAGTGCCTTTCCTACCAGAGATATAAATTGTTGATGAGATAGTCTTGAAAAAAGGACGTCGGTAATGGCTTTAGCGGGCGTAAGTGAGTCGCTGCTCTAACGTCTTTACTATGTATTACCTGTCCCTCTATTGATATCGAATAGGAAGCTTATTTAATTTCAGCAAGATAAGAAATGAAAACAACAGGATTGTACCTATTAATGCCGCTACATTTATGAACCGTTGCGCTGCCAGATCGCTCTTAAATGCTCTTCGAATCAAATTAACCAGCCATAAACCAAGTATGCCTCCGCACGTGTTCGTCACTAAATCGGTACTATCGAACGCACCAATCCGGCCGATAAACTGAAGGGCTTCAATCAAAAAGCTGATGGCAAAAAGTAGCAGAAGCTGCTTCCACACGTACAATCGTTTACCCAGCATAGCCACGTATACGCCGAGCGGCACAAAAATCAGTACATTCGCAAGAGCCTGCACCCGATCAAGGCGACCGGCTAAGGCAAACGCTTCGCGGAAAGGAATCAGGTTCACGCTTCTGTTTTCCATGTAGGAAAATCGCACACCCAGTTTAAAAATCAGAATCCAGAATAAAGCAATCAGGTAAAAGACACATACTACCCAGGTCAATTTATTGGCATGAAGGCTCGGGCGGTTTGTCATGGCAAAAACAGGGTCTATACAGGCAATATAATAAACGACGATCTGTTTTTCTATATCCGCAGGTGATATTCGGCCTGCTTGCAGACTTGGGTATGCACAACCTCCTCACACAATCATCACCCGCCGGCCGGTTTCGGGATGGGTCATGAAGTAGGGTTTGAGCTGGAAAACGGATTCGATGGCAGATTCAGTCAGTACGGCGTTTGGGTGGCCCATGCCTACAAGGCGGCCCTGATCCATCAGGATGACGGTTTTGGCGTATTGCAGGGCCAGGTTGATGTCGTGGACAATCACGAAGATGACCATGTTGTGCGTCGCCAGTTCGCTTACAAGTCCCAGGATCTGGTGCTGGTAGTGAATGTCCAGGGCCGAAATGGGTTCGTCGAGAAAGAGATATTTCGTGGCTTCGTCGCCCGGCTGGCGGTGGAGTTGAGCTAAAACCCGCGCCAGATGCACCTTCTGCTTTTCACCCCCGGACAGGGACGCAAACGCCCGGTTTTTGAACCCTAGCATCCCCACCGAATCCAGACAGTCGTCGGCAATCTGTTTGTCCAGCGGGGTTGGGTTCAGGTCGAAATACGGGTAGCGGCCCATCATCACCACGTCGGTCACGTTCAGGTCGAAGGGGAGCGACAGGAGTTGCGAGAGAACCGCCTTCTGGCGGGCCAGCGTCGGCAGGGGAATGGCGTTGAGGGGCTGGTCACCGTACCAGATCTGTCCCGTCTGGGGTGTTTCGGTACCAGTCAGGAGTTTGAGCAGGGTGCTTTTCCCGGCTCCGTTCGGTCCCAGCACCATCGTAAATTCGCCGGGTAGCAACGTTAGCGATACATCATCGATCAGCGTCTGCTGGCCGATGCGAAACGACAGGTGTTCGGCCCTAAGCATAAAAACCTCCCCGTTGAAACGATCGGGCGTTGCGCACCAGCAGCCAGATGAAAACCGGCGCGCCCACAAAGGCCGTGATAACGCCAATCGGAAACTCGGCGGGTGCCACCAGTCGACGGGCCACCGTATCGGCCAGCGTGAGCAGCGAACCACCCAACAAGGCGGATGCAATGACCAGAAAGCGGTTGTCGGAGGTTTTCGACAGGCGCAGCAGGTGCGGCACCACCAGCCCCACGAAGGATATTACACCCACCATCGCCGTACCCACGGCCACCAGCAACGTGTTCAGCAGTAACACCTGAATTTTGAGTCGGTCGATGTTGTAGCCCAGATGCCGCACTTCATCCTCGCCCAGAATCAGCACGTTCAGGGCTTTGGTGAACCGAAGGGCCAGTAAAATACCGCCAATGGTGACGGGTAGTACCAGCCAGAACTGCATCCAGTCGGCCCCGGAAAACGTCCCCAGGTTCCAGAAAGTGATGGACCGGGCCTGCGGGTCGCGGGCGATGTACGACAGAAAACCCGTGCCGCCCGTGGCCAGCGCATTGATGGCAATACCCGCCAGAATCATGGTCGCCACGTTGACTTTGCCGCTCATGGCCGCAATCCGGTACACCAGCAACGTGGCCCCGAACGCGAAGACGAAGGCCACGCAGGGCAGCAAGAACAGCCCCAGCGCATCGGTAAACGCCCAGTTAATATTCTTGCCCAGCACAAAGACGATTGCCGCCCCGAACGCGGCTCCGGCACTCGTCCCCACCAGTCCTGGCTCCACAATCGGGTTCCGGAACAACGCCTGCATCAACACCCCCGACACCGATAGCCCCGCTCCCACCGTGGCGCACAGCAGCACACGGGGCAACCGAATCTGCAAAAACAACCCCTGCGAAATGGGGTCAACCGGCACATTCGACAGGCCAACTCCATTCAACAGAATCTGGTTGATATCGGCAAACGTCAGGTCGACCGCCCCGATGCGCAGGGCCGCAACAATACAAATCAGAAGCAGCAAGGCCAAAAGCCCGTACCAGTTTCCCGGTGTCAGCGACGATAGTTTCATCAGGTAACTTGTCGAAAAGAAGTAGAGTCGCCCCCGTTAACTCCGACGGGATGGGTCATACAGCCGCTCATCAATGTCAAACGGTTCGGAATGGATAATGCGGCAGTCGGCAAAAAGGGCATGGCGGGGGTTAATCAGGTAATTGGTCATTATCGGAATAATTGAACTGGGCACCTCTACTATCAGACAATTGGGTTTTCGTAACCAGTCCAGCAGAAAGGTTTGGGAAGGCAACGGCTGCGCACTGCCCGTCGCCCGCCAACCGGCAGGTAAGTCATCAGCCCGATACGAGTGAATCGAATCGAGCACCTCAATCGTTACCAGATAATAGTCAGGAATACGTTTAGGATTGATATGGACCAACACCTCCAGTAAGCTCAACGCGGGCGAGCCGGTTGCATACAGCAACGCAATTCCTTTTGGATTCCAGCGTCCGCCATACAGTGCGGCTCCCTGCCCCGACAACGGCTCCTGCCGAAACGCAGCCTGAATAAGTCGATAAATCAGCATTAGAAAAAGATACCGTGCTCGATACGGCCCAGTACATCATCCACCTGCGTGAAACCAGCAATGGTCGTCAGCGTTTGTAACGGCGTTCGCCCTTCCAGTTCAGCCAGCGGATAGCGTAACCAGTCGCGCATGGCCAACGCATCCCCGCCGTATACGCGCAGGCCATGCTGAAAAATACCATTCAGCAGTTCCACCCGTTCGGCAGTAGGTCCGGAAAGCGTCGTTTGCCGCCGTAACCGGTGCAGCGTACTTTCGGAAAGTTGAAGCAACGGGGCTAGTTCTTTCAACGTAACGCCAAACTGTTGTGCTAGTTGGTTGAGTTGCGCATCGAGGCCGCCGGGCTTAATCTGAACCGTTCGTCTGGCTGTTGGCTTGCTGGGGGAAGAGGGCTCTGCTTTCATGAGAGAATGAGTCAGTCAAACCTATAAGGTCTTGGAGACCTTATAGGTTTACAATAAATTATCAGTTGACAAGTGTATAACATTCATCTGACAATTACAAGTTTCACGGCAACCGGTAGGGACGGGGGATTTGTACGCCCGAAAGCATATATCCCCCACCCTAAAGCTATCTTCATTTACTGATGAATCAGTTTCATGAGCATCTGCACATTCTCGCCGGTACGGGGGCCGAGGTAGATCAGGTCGTGCTCTTCAATGCGGTAAATCTTCTTGTTCTTGCCCGCCGGGGTCAGGGCAATGCCAGGCAACGCGGCCAGTTTGTCGGCGTTACCGAGCCGGTCGTAGCCGAAGTCCGTCACCAGAATAATGTCGGGCTGGGCTTTGCTGATGATTTCCGGGCTGAGGGGCTTCATACCCTTGAGCGTATCCATCACGTTTTTACCCCCCGCCAAATCCAGCATGTATGACGCTGTCCCCGCTTGACCAATCACCAGATAATTGTTAATCACCCGACCGAAGTGGATGATGGCGACTTTGGGCGTGGTTTTGTACTGCTTAACGTCGGCAGCAGCTTTGGCCAGGTCAGCATCCAGTTTCGTTTTCAGGCTGTCGGCCTGTTTCTGCGCACCGAACTGCGCGGCCAGCGAATCGAACAGCGCTTTCACTTCGGGAATGGTGTGCGCATCAGGGAGTACCTTCATCGGCACGCCCACCTTTTTTAACTGTTCCATCACCGCTTCCGGGGCCACGTTGCCGTCGTGAAACACTACCGTGGGTTTCAGGGCGATGATACCCTCCGCGTTCAGCATCCGGTGATACCCAACTTTGGTAATGTCCTTTGTGGCCGGTGGGTACGTACTCGACAGGTCGACACCCACCAGTTGGTCGCCCGCACCAAGGGCAAAAATGAGTTCGGTGAGTTGCTTAGCCACGCAGACAATGCGTTGTTTGCCTGCCGTCTGCGCCTGGTCTTTCTGGCTGGAAGTGCAGGCGGAGAGGGTAATCAGGAGAAGAATTATGGGTATTTTTTTCATGGAATGAGGGTTGATTTACGACAACAACTGGGTTGAATGACTTGAACGAAATGACGAACGACTTACCACCCCAACCCCTCCTGTTTTAGGAGGGGCTAAAAAAAAGAGCTTTGCTGGGTAGCCCCCTCCTGTTTTAGGAGGGGGTTGGGGGTGGTAAAACCTAAAACGTGTATTTCAGCACCGCGCCCGAATAGAATGTAATCTTGGGTGCCGGGTTAAAAAACAGGGGGCGATTGTTGGGCGGATTAGGCAGATTCAGGAATACCAGCGACGAGTACGTACTGCTCAGCATGTTGTCCGAACCCACGTACACATCGAGGTTGAAGTGACTGCCCAATGCGGAGCGGTAGCCCAGTTTGCCATTCACCAGCGTATACGCCTGCGCGAAATGGTCGTTGGCCAGCGTAATGGGCATTTTATCGACGTACATCAGCGTGCCGTTCAGGTAGAAACCGGGCCGGACTTCCACATCGATACCCGCGTTGAGCAGGTTAGGCGCAATACCCGACTCTTTTTTACCGGTGTAGTTGATGGTTTTGGCATCGCCATTATTGTCGCTCCGGTACTCCTTGTAGTAAAAATCGCTGTAGGTATACGACACAAACGGGCGAATCAGCGATACCGCGCCCGTCGCCGGGCGATGGGCGTACTGCACGGCCAGTTCCAGCCCGTTGTGCTGCACCTTACCGGCGTTGGTCGTTAGCGTGTATGCCGGTTGGCTGGCCGTTGCCGGGAAGTTCTGCGGAATCAGTTTGTCGGTGACGGCCATGGTGAAATACGCGATTTCGTAGCTCAGGGCTTTGTTCAGCAGACTGCCTTTACTGCCAATTTCGTAGCTGGTTCCCAGTTCGGGGCGGAGGTTATAGTTCACCAGACCCGTTTGGGCAATGACCACCTGGTTCGTAGCCGGGGCCGAATACCCCTGACTCACACTGGCATACACCGACACATCGTTCGTCACCTGATAGGCCAACGCGCCCCGGGGCGACAAAATCGGTTTGAAGAGGTCGTACCCCGACACGTTGACATACGCAGGTGTGGCGGCCCGCATATCGACAATGCCGTACTCCACGTAGTTCAGACCCGCCCCCGCCGACAGGGTTAGTTTGGGCGCAATCTGCAAAGCGGCCTGGGCGAAGATACTGTACTGCATCGCCTGAATTTCCAGGTCGGAGCGCAGCGCGCCCAATACGTTGTTGCTCAGCCCGTAGCTTTTGGCGTAGTTGAAATTCTTCAGAAACTCAGCCCCCACGCTCACCGTTGGCCGTAGCGGACTGGACTCGTTAGCATACGCAAACACCGAGCGACCGCCAAACTTGACCTTGTTCGTTTTATTGACCCCGGCAGCAAACGGCTGGTCGATGATCTGACCACCGACAAAGAGCGTCGTTTTATTTGAGAAGCGGTCGGTAAACTGATAGTTGTGGCTCATGCCCATGCGGGCGCTCTCCGTTTTGATGTTGGCGTTGTTACCCAGATAAGCCACTTCTGCCGTGTCGGGGTGTACCCGCAGGTTCACACTATCCACCTGCCCCGACAGCAAATCGTAGGAATTGGTGTAGCCAACGAAGAGCGACATCGACCGTTTGGCACTCAGGTAAGTATCGCTGGTGATGCTCACGAAATCCTTTTTGGAGGTGCCGTGCAGCCGAAAACCGTCGTATTGCTGGTGCCCGTAATTGATGTTCAGACTGGTATTATCGGAGCCGGTTTTGATGGAGGTATTCGTCCGGAACAACCCGTACGAACCCGCCAGTACCTGCTGACTGATACTCGTTTTTCCGATGGGTGCGCGTTCGGTGTAGAAATTAACGACGCCCCCAATGGCGTTGCCATACGCACTGGACCCCGGTCCTTTCAGCACTTCCACCCGACCCAGCGTCGTAAAATCGACATCGTCCAGAAACGTCGTGCCATCGCCGTCGGTCAGGGGAATGTCGTTCAGGTAGGCCTTGTAGCCCACGCCGTTGAAGTTGGTCTGGTTGCCGTAGCCCCGAATCACGATGCGATTGCCGGCGGCTACCGTTCGCATCTCGACCTTCACGCCCGGAATGAGGTTCACGAAGTTTTGCAGGTGAATGCCATTCGTCCGCTGAATATCGCGGCTCGTCACCAGCCCCACCGCACCGGGAATGCGCTGAATGGTCTGCGGAGCCGAGTACCCCGACACGATGACCTCGTTCAGTTCCGTGTTGGACGATTCCAGTTCCACCGTCAGGGTGCGGGTATTGGCCGAAATACCGACCGTCTGAGTCTGGTAACCCACCGCCGAAATCTGTACCTGTTCGCCCTGGCTGACGTTTAGCTGAAACTGCCCTTTATCGTTGGCCGTGGCGCCCCGCGTTGTGCCACTCACCTGGAGAGTTGCTCCCACAATAGGCTGGCTATTCGTCTGGTCAACTACCCGACCGGTCACGGTCATTTGAGCGAACAGACTGGTACTCAAACCCGTGCAGATGAACAGGCCGATAATAAATTTGCTATAAATTGATTTCATGAATACAGGTTGATGATTGATAAAAAATAGGGTGCGCGCACCCGTAGAGACGCAAGGTATTGCGTCTCATTTGCCGGATGGTTTTGCTGTCGTGAAGGAGACGCAAGGTATTACCGCGCCGGCGGACCGGTCTCTACGAAAGATCAGGTGGGGGAACCGTTACATCCAGCAGGGGGCGCTGGAAATGGAGGGAGGAATAGGAAAAGAAGGGAGAAAATTCAGACAGGGTGGCATCCCATAACGGCGTCACAGTCACCTGATACGGCAGCACAAAGGGACTGAACCACTTTACCCGTTTGACGCGGGTGTCGGGCAGCGGCTCCGGCTGATTCTGGTCCCCGTAGAGCCAGGCGGCTTCCCGCCGGAGTTCGGTTTCGACGGCATCGCGGAAGCCGTAGATATAGAGCGTATCGGAACGGATTTCGCGGTGCAGCACGTCAATCATCTCACCCTGCCACGTAAATTCTTCCTGATGAACCAAAAAGTCATTGTCTGGAGAAAGGTTAGTTTGAGGTACGGCAATCAAAATCAGCTCATCGACCCCAAACTCCGTCTGGTGCGCAAATGCCCATTTAGCCGCCCACTCCAGACTATAGTAATAGCCATACAGGCCCCCGATAGCCAGCAAAGCGACCATCATAAGGATTCGGGCTATATTATTGGTACGGCTATGGCACATTCATGTCTTGTTACCCCGATTAATACACTGCTCAATTACTTTATTGTAACACTACCATCCCAGGGATAAAACAGCGAAGCGTCGGTAACCGCACTCATCTAAAATGTCTACCGACGCTTCGCTGTTATGCACCTAACGGGGCGGCCGGGTATCTCACTTCCTCACCCCGTTGGGTGAAGCTTGCGCTGAATGGCCGGTTTCAGATTCTCCAGTTTTTTTAACTGTTCGGCCAGACTTTTGGCCAGTGCCTTGTACTGCTCACCCTGCTGCTGCGTCGGTTTGGAATCGTCGGACTCGACGAACCCGCTTAAGGCCGTAAATTTAGTGTTTAACCGAACGGGATGATTGGTTAAATCCTGCGTGGCTTTTGCCCGGTGCTGATACAGTTCATCCTCAATGCGTAGTAATTGGTCTTTCAAGTCCTTCACCGTTTCGTCCTCCTGCGATTTATACGTACTGTCCAGCTGCTGACGCATTTGCCGAATAGTCAGGACACCGTTGCGCAGTTCATTGAGTCGCTCCCGGATGTTGATGAGCATATCGAATTCCTGTTTGAACTCCGCTGCCGTCGTTTCAATACGGGGGTCCTTTATTATTTCAAATTCCTGTGTGTAAATCTTGCCATCTACCGTGAGCTGCGCCTTGTATTTTCCCGGCATCGCCAGCGGGCCTCTTGCCCGGCCGTGCGTCACGGAATTGGGTAGCGCAATCGGGTCCGGGTAGCGCATATCGGCCCAGACGAACGCATTGCCACCAGCCTGCGCGGGCAGCATCGTTTCCCGGCGGGCGGGTGCTATAGGCTGACGCATTTCGGCCAAGCCGGTCGAATCTTTCCGCACCGTAGCCGACGTTGATTTAGGAGCATCGGGCGGGGCCGTACTACTTTTAAACGACTTTATAACCTGACCACTGGCATCCAGAAAAGCCAGCGAAATGAGATTTTTGGGTGTCGAAGGCAGGTAATAAACTACCCGGACGCCGTTTGGCGGATTTTTACCCAGATCATCGCCATCGGCAGGAACGGGCTTAATGGCCGGGTCAAGGCTCGCCCGAAAGCGTATGGTGGGGCGGGGCTTGAACAGGTGGACCGCCGATTTCTGTACCTCGTCGGTTAGTTGGTGCAGGATGGTCAGGTCGTCCAGAATCCAGAACGAACGGCCGTGCGTGGCCGCCACCAGATCATTATCCTGAATGGCCAGATCGTGAATCGGCACAACCGGCAGATTTAACTGAAGCGACTGCCAGTTGGCGCCGTCGTTGAAGGAAACATACATTCCTTTTTCCCCCCCGGCGTAGAGCAAACCCCGCCGTTTGGGGTCCTCCCGGATCACCCGCATGTAATCGTCGGCGGGAATACCGGTCGTGATTTTTTTCCAGGTTTTCCCGTAGTCACTCGTCTTGTAGAGGTACGGGTGGAAATCGTCCTGTTTGTACTTCAGGGCGGCCACGTAGGCCACTGCCGGGTCGTGGGCCGACGCGTCGATGATGCTGATACGGGCGAAGTCGGGCATTTCCTTCGGCGTCACGTTCTTCCAGGTTTTGCCATTATCCATCGACAACTGGATATACCCATCGTCCGAACCCGTCCATAGAATACCCGGTTTCTTCGGCGATTCGGCCATGGCGAAGATGGTTCCGTACCACTCTACCCCGGTGTTGTCCCGCTTCACCGGTCCCCAGTCTTTGCCAATCGACTGGTCGTTCATTGTTGGGGTCCGTTCGAGTGTGGCCGGGTCGGAACGCGACAGGTTGGGGCTGATCACCTGCCAGCTTGCGCCCTGGTCGGTCGAGCGGTGCACATACTGCGAGGTGGCATACAGTACTTTAGGGTTGTGCGGAGATACCATAACGGGGTACGTCCACTGGAAACGGTACGCCAGATCGGCGGAGCCGTAGCCGTACATATCATCGGGAATGACAGATACGTCCTTGAGTTGGTTCGTCTTCCGGTTCAGGCGGGTGAGCCAGTGGTGGTTGGCCGCAAAAATCAGCGACGGATCGTTTTTATCGAAGGCAATATAGCCCGATTCACCCCCGCCCACATCGTAGTTTTCGTCGGGGTAAATAGCCCCGTAATCCGAGCGACTGGGCACCGAAATAGTCGAGTTATCCTGCTGGGCACCGTAAGCCCGGTACGGAAATTTGTTGTCCGTAATAACGTGGTACATCTGGGCCGTCGGCTGGTTGTAGATCGTCGACCACGATTTACCGCCATCGAAACTAACCGTTCCGCCCCCATCGTTGGCCTGTACCATGCGGTTGGTGTCGTTCGGGTCAATCCAGAGCTGATGGTTATCGCCGTGGGGTGGCGACACTTTTTTGTAGTTCTTACCGCCGTCAGTCGATTTCCACATGTCGATGTTCAGCACCCAGAGCGTTTCCGCGTCTTTGGGGTCGGCCGTGAGGTGGTGATAATACCAGGGTCGCTGAAACAGGTCGGCAAACTGGCTGACCACCTGCCAGGTAGCACCCCCATCGTCGCTGCGGTACACACCATTCTGTTCGTTTTCTGCTTCGATGATCGCCCAGACACGGTTGGGTTTCGACGGGGACAGTGCCAGCCCGATGCGCCCCCGGTTGGTACCCGTCGGCAGGCCCGGACGCAGCGTAATGTCGGTCCAGGTATCGCCCCCATCGGTGGTTTTGAAGATGCCCGCCCCCGGCCCCGAACTGCGAACACCCCACGGAAACCGGCGAAACTCGAACGTCGACGCGTAGATGATTTTGGGATTCGACGGGTCGATGGTCAGGTCGATAGCCCCCACATTGGGGTTTTTATAGAGAATCTTTTTCCAGCTTTTACCGCCATCCGTCGTGCGGAACACCCCCCGTTCTTCGTTCGGGCCAAACGCGTGACCGAGGGCGGCTACGTACACGATGTCGGGGTTGGTCGGGTCGATGATGACCTGACCAATGTGCTGCGTATCGGTCAGGCCGACGTGTTTCCAGGTCTTGCCGGCATCGGTCGATTTATAGACTCCATCACCCGGCGAGAGGTTGCCCCGCAGGGTGTGTTCGCCCATGCCCACATAAATAATGTCGGGATTGGATTTGGCGACCGAAACCGCTCCGACGGAACCCATCTTAAAAAAGCCGTCGGAGATATTCTGCCAGGTGATGCCCCCATTCTCCGTTTTCCAGACGCCCCCGCCGGTGGTGCCCATGTAAAACACCAGCCGCTCCGTCGGGTGCCCCGCCACCGCCACCGAACGGCCACCCCGAAACGGGCCGATCAGTCGCCATTGCATGGCTTTCATCACCGCATTGGTCGTGGTGGTATCCGGTGCTGCTTTACCGGTTTTCGATTGGGCCCATGCTGGCCGATTGGCGAGCAGCAGACTTAACCAGACAAGAGTAAATAGCAGGTAAAATGGTTTTCGTACTGTTCGTTTACACTGATGCATAGTAGTTGATGGTTGATTGATGAGTATCAGTCAGATTAATTATCGTTTCGTTATGAAACAGTTTGTACTTTTACCGACTTGTTAATCAAAATAAATTGACCCGAAAAGAACTTGATACGCTGCTCGCTAATGCTATACTCCAACGGGATCGGGCACAAAAGATGATTCTGGAACACTTCAATGAGCTGGAAGCCCGCAACCAGGAAACTTTTTGGGTACGGCTCTACCTCCTGAAGAAGGCGGAAGTAATCTGGCTAGAAAAACAAAAAGCCGACTCTGGTAGTGAACCGGACGAATAAATGCGGAGGTTTTGACTTATTATAAAGTTCATGTGCCTAAACGTTATCAATGCTATGATACAGGAAAAAATTAACTTCAACCGGGAGTTGACCGAAGCACAAAACGAATCGGCTCAATCGCTCAAACTCTTGCAGGAAAACGGCTTTGTTGTCGATACCACTGAATGGCTAACCATAAAACGGTACGCCGAACGCTACGGCCTGACGACACAGGTAGTGACCAACTGGATGGCGCGGGGTGTTATCCCATCCGACTGCACACTGACGTTACCCGAACTCAACGACCTTAGACTGGTTAAAAATCAGCCTTACCGTTAACCGTTATCACTGCCCGCGCCGACTTTATAGTAGCTGGCACGAGCAGTGGTGATCTCCCTTACATCCCAATACTTTTAACCGTTTTGGTCTTGAGCAGCGTATCGAGTTCGGTGAGTTCGCGGGTCAGTTCCTGCGAGAGTTCCTCGTACACTTTGTACGAGCCGTCGGTGGGTTTGGCATCGCCCGTTTCGACGCTGCGCCACAGGGCCGCCAGCCGGTTGTTAAGTTTGATGGGGAAGTTCAGCGGGTCCTGCCCACTCTGGTTCCGAATCTGGTACAGGTTTTCTTCGATGACGCCCAGTTGCTCTTTCAGCTTTTTATTGGCCGGACTGTCGGGCTGTTTGGACAGTTTTTCTTTCAGCGCCCGAATCTGAATCACGGCGTCATTGGCTTTACTGGTCTGGTCGCGGAGTTTCATAGCCAGTTTGAACTGCTCGTCGATATCGGCGGTGGTAACCCCTTTCAGGCGCGGGTCGAGTTTAACCTCGAACGGGTGCGTAATCGTTTTACCGCCCACCGTAAGCCGAACCTGATACTGACCGGGTACTGCCAGGGGACCGTTAACGGGCCGGGCACCCCACATAATCATCCCTTTGAAATCGGTGGAGCCAGGGTAGCGCAAATCCCACTCGTATTTGTTGAGGCCGGCAGCCGTCGTCGGCATTTTAGGTTTTGGGGGACCCTCTTCGTCGTCCTCGTCGTCTTTTTTCGGGTATTTGGGTTTATCGCCCGTGAATGACCGAATCAAGGTTCCGGCAGCATCCAGAATGTCAATTTTCACACTGTCGGCCTGTTTGGCCAGATAGTACTGAAAAACAGCCGGTTGCACCCGACGAACGGCGTAGTAGGGCTTAAAGAAGTGAACGGGTTCCTTTTCCAGACCGGTCGCGTATTCCCGAACCGGAGCGGCATCATCCAGCACGTAAATGGATCGCCCGTGGGTGCCAATCACAATGTCTTTCTCGGTCACCTGCAAATCGGCAATCTGCGTGTCGGGCAAATTAAGGCGAAGTGGCTCCCAGCTATCGCCATCGGTAAAGGATACGTAAATACCGTGTTCCGTACCGGCGTACAGCAGGCCGGGGCGCGTGACATCTTCCCGAATGGAATGCACAAACGCATCAGTCCGAATGCCACTTATTATCTTTTTCCAGGTCTTGCCATAATCGTCAGTTTTCCAGATGTAGGGGGCGCGGTCGTCCATCTGGTACCGTTTGGCGGCTACGTAGGCCGTGCCGGGTTTGGCGCGGGATGCCTCGATGATGCTGATACGGGTGTGTTTTGGCATATCGGGTGGCGTAATGCCCTGCCAGCTTTTGCCGTGATCACGGGTGATGTGCAGCAGCCCATCGTCAGAACCGGCCCAGATTGTGTTGACATCGTGGTACGATGGAGCCAGGGCGAATACGGTTCCGTAAATTTCGGGGCCGTTCATGTCCATCGTAATCACCCCACCCGTTTTTCCCAGCGTAGCGGTATCGGCCAGCGTCAGGTCGGGGCTTATTTTTTCCCAGGTCTGCCCTTCATTCGTCGTCATCCAGACGTGCTGCGAACAGACGTACAGCCGGTTTGGGTCTTTGGGCGAAAACACGATGGGAAACGTCCACTGCCAGCGCTCGGGCAGCGCACTGGCCGGTTCGCCCGAAAAGAAACGGGGGTATACCTGCACGTCGCGGGTCTGGCCCGTCATCCGGTTATAGCGCGTGAGTAACGCTCCCTGGCTACCGGCGTAAAAAATATCGGGGTTCTTCGGGTCTTGAGCAATGTAGCCGCTTTCGCCACCGCCCACGTCATACGACCACTCTTTTTTGTCGATGCTGTTGCCCCGGGCCTGAAAATTAGTCCAGCCCTCACTCGGTACGGCAATAGTCGAGTTGTCCTGCTGGGCACCGGCCACCTGATATGGGAAATCGCTGGTGGTGGTGATGTGATAGAGCTGGGCGGTCGGATAATTCTCGTCGGTCCAGGTTTTGCCCCCGTTCACCGACACGCAGCCTCCCCCATCGTTGGAGGCAATCATACGGGTGGAATCCGTCGGGTCAATCCAGAGGTCGTGGTTGTCGCCGTGGGGAACGGTGATGGCTTTGCTGAATTTCACTCCCCCATCGGTCGATTTGTAAAAGTTTACGTTCAGACCATACACCGTGTTTTTATCGAGCGGGTCGGCGTAGATGCGGGAATAATAAAAGGCCCGCTGGCGCAGCTTGCGCTCGTCGTTGGTGCGTTTCCAGGTCATCCCGGCATCATCGGAGCGGTACACGCCCCCGTCTTCAGCCTCCACAATGGCCCACACCCGGTTCGGGTCGACGGGCGAAACGGTTACGCCAATTTTACCGACGGTCCCTTTAGGCATCCCCGGCTTGCGGGTTAGTTCGGTCCAGGTATCGCCCCCGTCGGTGGATTTGAACAGGCCACAGGCCCCACCCCCGCCCCACATTTTCCAGGGGGTGCGGTACACCTGCCAGATGGATGCGTATAGTACATTTGGGTTTTTGCGGTCGATGATGAGGTCGGCGGCTCCGGCCTGATCGCCTTTGTACAGCACTTTTTTCCAGGTTTTACCCCCATCGGTCGTACGGAAAACACCCCGCTCCTCATTCGGGCCGTAGGGATGGCCGAGTGCGGCTACGTATACAATGTCGGGGTTGGTGGGGTGCACCCGGACGCGGGCGATAGCCTGCGTGTTTTTCAGGCCGATATTGGTCCAGGTTTTCCCGGCATTGGTCGACTTATAGACACCATCGCCCTGCATGATGTTACCCCGGAGCTGGGTTTCGCCGGTACCGATGTACACCACGTCGGGGTTGGTCTCGGCCACGGCTACGGCCCCTACCGAGGAGCTGCTTATTTTCCCATCGGTTACGGGGTTCCAGGTTTTACCCCCGTCGGTGGTTTTCCAGAGGCCACCGCCCACCGCCCCGAAATAGTACTCCAGTTTGCGGGACGGTGACCCCGCCGAGCCCAGCGACCGGCCGCCCCGTGTGGGACCGATGTTGCGCCAGGTCATGCCGGTAAAAACGACGTTGGTGCTGGTATCGGCGGGTGTTAGCGGAGACTGTTGCGCCAGCAGGGCATCCGTACAGCCAAAAGTGATAAGTAGTAGAACCGGAAAAAAGTACCTCATAAAAAAGTGACTGTTTGTGATGAAGCGTGCGATGGGAATGGGTAAAACGGGATTGCATTAGTTAAAAATCAGGTTCGTGCCGGATTTTGTATTCGTCAAGCAGCGTGGTTGAAAGCTGGGTCATGGTATCCCACGAAAACGGCAGCCAGTGGCCACTCAGGCTATCGAAAACTTCGGTAGCGGCCAGGCAGGGGAATAGTTTATAGTCAAATTTAGGATACTCATATACCACATACCCCGGGTAGTAGAACGTCTTTTTCTGCAACAGCGCGTAGTTCATTTTCTGTAGCATCAGGAACTTACCCAGGCTTTGCTTTCGGTAGTCGAAATGATAAAAGTTCATGACCCCCATAATGCTCTGGGGGGCATTGTCGAAGATACCGGCGGCAATAAGCCGGTCACCATCCCGAACCTCAACCACCTGCGTATCGAATACATTCCGGTGCGTTCCTTCCAGCAAACAGGCTTCGATGGATGATGGCGCGTCGAAGTCGATAGCCGCCCGGTATTGAGCATACAGGTCTTTTAGTTCGGCCGTCAGTACGAGCGGTTTTACCACTACCGAAAAGCGGGCGTTTATCCGCAGTAGCCGACGCTGCGAAGGGCCGTAGCTGACCTTTTCCAGCCTGATACGCAACCATTGTACGGCGTAAACAGTGTCATTGAACTGGACAAACTGGCACGTAAAAACATCCTGCTGCATCCGAAAATAACCCCGACTCAGGTAAAAATCCAGATTATCGCCAATCATTGTTCGTCGCTTATTTTAGTAACCCTTACCGTCTTTCACAACCCGTTTATCGCCCGCAAACCCTTTCGTTCAGGCCGTTGCCCGTACAAAAGCCATCGGCTTTACAGGGCTTCAGAGAAATTTATATAATTTATCCCGGGTGGAATGTCTCTACAAAGTAAGCGATTAGAAATTTATTCTGCGTTTTAAGTGTAAGCCAATAGTATTAATTGTTAGACGGCTAAATGACCACTGTTTTATTTCTTTCCTATTTTTGTGCGCGAAATAGGAAAGAAATCAGATTAGTTTCTGCCAGGCGAGCCTTCGACCCTTATTCATCCTGCCGAAAACAGCGGGAATAAAATGCACAAATTCATTTCTCTTATCTTTTTTATCAACAAGCGAACACCCACTCTAATTGTACTTTTCATGGAAAAAATAAAATCGCACTGGCTTTTGTGGGCACCCCTGGTTGCCCTGCTGCTGGCAACGCCTGGTCTGGCCCAGCGAAAAGCAAAAGCAGTTACCAAAAGCCGTACCGCACAATCGACAGACAGCCTGTTCAACGGGTTGCGGTGGCGCAACATCGGGCCGTTTCGCGGGGGTCGGTCGCTGGCCGTAGCGGGGCACGTTAGTCAGCCGTTGACGTATTATTTCGGAGCCACGGGCGGGGGTGTCTGGAAAACCACCGACAGCGGGGCCAACTGGGCATCCATCTCCGACAGCACGTTCAAATCCAGTTCCGTCGGCGCGGTGGCCGTAGCCCCCTCCGACCCGAACACGATTTACGTCGGTATGGGTGAAGCCGACATCCGCAGCAATATTTCCAACGGCGACGGTATCTACAAATCGACCGATGCCGGGAAGACCTGGAAACACAGTGGTCTGAAGAAAGCCGATGCCGTCAGTAACATCGAGGTTCACCCGACCAATGCCGATGTTGCCTACGTAGCCGCTCTTGGCAACCCGTTTGCGCCGAACAAAGAGCGCGGGGTATTCCGCACCACCGACGGTGGCAAAACCTGGAAACAGATTCTGGCCAAAAATGACAGCACCGGTGCCATCGTCGTTAAACTCGACCCGACCAACCCCAGCATCGTGTACGCGTCCATGTGGCAGGCGTACCGCAACAGCTACACCATGAGCAGCGGGGGCAAAGGATGCGGCCTGTTCAAATCCACCGACGGGGGCGATACCTGGACCAGCCTGAGCGAAAAACCCGGTATGCCCAAAGGACTGCTGGGCAAAATCGGCATCACGGTGTCACCCGTCAATCCGAACCGGCTCTACGCCATGGTCGAAAATGCAAAGGGGGGCCTGTACCGCTCCGACGATGCGGGCGAGTCGTGGCAGCTCATCAACGAAGACAAAAATCTGTGGCAGCGGCCCTGGTACTACATGATGCTGGCCGCCGACCCGCAGGACGAAAACGGCCTGATTGTGCTGAACGTGAACGCCCAGAAATCGTACGATGGGGGTAAGACCTTTAAAACCATCCCCGTCCATCACGGCGATACGCACGACATCTGGTGGAACCCCAAAAACCCACTGAACTACATCATCGGCGACGATGGCGGGGCCGAAGTCACCTACAACGGTGGGGCTACCTTCTCCGATGTCGATATTCCTACAGCGCAGTTTTACCACGTAGCCGTCGACAATGATTTTCCGTATAACCTCTACGGGGCACAGCAGGACAATTCCTCCATTCGGATTGCCAGCCGCACGACGGATTACGCCATCGGACCGGGTGCCTGGTACTCGGTGGCGGGGGGCGAATCGGGCTATATCACCCCCGACCCCACCAACCCACTCGTTACGTACGGAGGCAGTTACGACGGACTGATTACGCGCTACGACAAAGCCACCGACCAGAATCAGCGCATCAACGTGTACCCCGAATACTTTATGGGTTCCCCCTCGTCGGCCCGGAAGTACCGGTTTCAGTGGACGTACCCCATCGTTTTCTCCCCCCACGATCCAAAGACGTTATTCATTACCTCGCAGTACCTGCACCGCAGCACGGATAACGGTCATTCCTGGGAGGACATCAGCCCCGACCTGACCCGAAACGACCCCAAAACGCAGGGCGATGTGGGTGGTTTGATTACGAAAGACAACACCGGGGCTGAAACTTTCCCGACTATTTTCACCTTTGCCGAATCGCCGGTGGAGAAGGGTGTTTTCTGGACCGGTTCCGACGATGGGGTGATGCACATCAGCCGCGACGGCGGGAAAAACTGGACCAGCATCACGCCCCCGGCCTCCATGCTGCCCGAGATGGCCATCATGAGCATCGTACACCCTTCCGACCACACGGCGGGCAAAGCCTACCTGGCCGCCAAGCGGTACATGCTGGGTGACACGAAGCCTTACCTGTTCAAGACGACGGATTACGGCAAAACCTGGACCAGCATCACCAGCGGCATCCCGGCAGACGAGCATTGCCATGTGGTGCGCGACGATCCTAACAAGCCGGGACTATTGTATGCTGGTACGGAGCGGGGCGTTTATGTGTCGTTCAATGACGGCGGCTCCTGGCAGAAACTGAGCCTTGACCTGCCCGTTACACCCGTCCGCGATTTGCAGATTCACAAGCGCGAAAAAGACCTGGTTATCGCTACGCACGGCCGTTCGTTCTGGATTATGGACGATATCACGCCCCTGCACGAACTGATGGACCTAGAAACGGCGGGCAAAACAGCCGCCAGTATGCACCTGTTCAAGCCCCGCCATGCCTACCGCATGGAAGGCGGAGCGGGTAACCCCCGGCGCGGTCGGGCGGCCGCCACCGACCAGGGCGAAAATGCCCAGAATGGCGTGATTACGCGGTACTACCTGAAAAATAAGCCCGCCAAAGAATTACGGCTTATTTACATGACTCCGTCGAACGACACACTTATCAGCTACTCCAGTACCAAAGACAGGAAAGGACAGCCGCTAAAAATAGCGAAGGAGTTCTATCAGGACGAAACGGACGTGCGGCCCGGCAGCATTCCGGCGCTACCTGGCATGAACGTGTTTGTGTGGGACATGCGCTACCCGGATGCGGCCGCCGTTGAGGGTACCAACGTGATGTGGACGGGCCGGGGAACGGGCACCAAAGTAGTGCCGGGGATGTACAAAGTACGGATGCTGCTGGGTGATTCGTTGGTGGCCGAACAGCCCATCGAAATTCGGAAAGACCCGCGTCTGGCCATTACAGCCGCTGAGTATCAGGAGCAGTTCGACCTGTTACAGAAGATAAACAACAAACTGTCCGAGACGCACAAGGGTATCAATCAGCTTCGCCAGATTCGGACGCAGATTGAAGGGTACACCAAGAGTGTGAAAGACCCCAAAGCCGCCGAGAAGTTCAAGAAAGCGGCCAAGCCAATGCTGGACGAACTGGAAAAACTGGAGTCGACGCTGATGCAACCCAAATCCAAAGCCCCGCAGGATGCGCTGGCCTATCCGATTCAGTTGAACGACAAGATGGCGGGAGTAGCCTCGGTGGTTTCGTCAGCCGATACAAAGCCGACAAAGTCGTCCTTTACAGCTTACGATGATTTGGCCAAACAGATAGACACCGCGCTCGATAAGCTCAAGGAAATTGTCAATACGCAGGTTCCGGCCTTCAACCGCATGGTGACCGAGCAGCAGATTCCGGCCATCATTCCGAATTAATTAATCCAGCTTCCGTACCCCGCTTCCGTCAGCCCCGGAATTAATTCCGGGGCTGACGGAAGCGGAACGGCATTGACGGGTCTTTCACCAGTCCTTTTTTCCCATTAGCTCCGGAATCAATTCCGGGGAATACGTATGATTTCTGATAAAACCGTTTACAAGCTGCACCGCATTTCCGGATTAGTGGGTGGCCTGTTTATCCTGATTATTACCATTACCGGGTCTATTCTGGTTGTTGATCGGCAGGTCGACAATCTCCTGAACCCCAGCCAGACACAGGTTGAACCCGTTGGTCAGCCTATGAACTATGGTCAGGTATCGACCACTATTCATCGTCAGTTTCCGGATGCACAGGTCAGAGGGGTTCGTCTGCCGGAAACGGAGAATGAAGCCTTGCGGGTCGACATCAGTAACAAGGGCGTGTGGCAATGGATAACCATGAATCCGTACAGTGGGGCGATTACGAGCATCCGCAATACGGAGACCACCTTCGTTCGGCGGGCGCGGGAGTTGCACGAAAACCTGCTGCTGGAGCCCGTGGGGGGCTACGTGATGGGCCTGGCCGGTATCTGTCTGCTGGGGTCGGTGCTGACCGGAACGTGGTATTACCGGCGGTCCCTACTGAGCGTGTTCAAAATAGGAGTACGATGGAACAAACCAGCCCGCATCGTGTATGCCGACATCCACAAATGGCTGGGTGTAGTTGCTTTACTGTTCATGCTGATGATGAGCGCGACGGGTATTTTTTTCCATTGGGAGCAGCTGGAGCGGCAGTTCGGCGGAGGGGGCAGTCAGCCCCGGTCTCCATCGGCTGATTTATCATACCGCACCATTCCGCTTGATACAGCGCTGAGCAATGCTACAGCATCCATAAGCGATTTTCAGCCCCGGCAAATCGATTTTCCCAAACCGGGCGATACGACGCTGGTCATTCGGGGAAATCGGCCCAACAGTATTCGGTTGCTGGGTAAGTATACCATAGCGGCTACGCTGGATGCCCGTGATGGGCACTACATCAGCGGTTTTGATGCGCAGGATGCCGGTCTGGAATACATAGCCGAACACATTTTCGAAGAGTTGCATTTCGGTCGGTATCTCGGCTGGGTATCGCAGGTTATTTACATCCTGCTAGCCCTGTCTACCGCCGTTGTTACGCTGACGGGCCTGTTTATCTGGTGGCTGAAACGGTAAAAATCCAGTCATTGCTCTCAGGTCGGTTACGGTCCAGACTGTCAGTATATCCTTGCCTATAAGCCCTGACATCAGGCCAACCGGCTGTTTTTTTGCATCCCGGACGCTTCCAGGGCCAGCATTGGGTTAATTTTTGAGTAATCTATACCCATTAGTTTATATTATTTACCTAATTTGGTATCTGAGTCGAGTGAACGCCCGATACCTACGAATGGACACCGAATGATTTCCATTACCCCGGCCACTGAGAGTCAGCTATCCATTGTTCAGACGATTGCGTACCAGACATGGCCCGATACGTTCGCAGCTATCTTGTCGCCGGAACAGATTGACTATATGCTGGCGATGATGTACAGCGATGAGGCACTGAAAACGCAGGTGACCGAAAGAAACCACGTCTTTCTGCTGGCTCAGGAACGTGACAATGGGAGTTATCTTGGGTTTCTGTCGTACGAACTGAATTACAAAGGCGTTCCCCAAACCAGGATTCACAAGATTTACCTGTTGCCCGCCAGTCAGGGTAAAGGGGTAGGAAAACAGTTGATTGACAAGGTAACTACATTGGCGAAAGAAACGCAGAATGATACACTGTCGCTGAATGTAAACCGGCATAATAAAGCGATTCAGTTTTACGAACGACTGGGATTCAGGCACGTTGCCAATGAACAGATTGACATCGGGAATGGCTTCATCATGGATGATTATGTGATGGAAAAACCGTTATAGTACTAAGTACACTACTTCATCAGACTCAACAAACGCATTTGAAACCGTTCTTTTTCACCCGCATCCAGTACACCTCCGGCGATTGGGAAACCGACCAGCGGATGCCGTCAAACCTGATGCACTCGCTGGTTGAATACACCACCCTACCCGTCGACCAGAAGGAAAAGGTGGTTCAGCTGGGCAGCCCCGACTTGTTCAAAAGTCCGTTCTGTTACCTCAGCGGGCATAAACTGGTGGAGTTTTCGGCGGTGGAACGGGACAACTTCAAGCGCTACGTACAAAACGGCGGCTTTGTGTTTGTGGACGATTGCAACCACGATGTCGATGGGCTGTTTGCCAAATCGTTCGAGCAGGAGATGACCCGGACGTTCGGGCCGAAGGCGTTACAGAAAATCCCGAATACCCATCCTATTTACACCTGCTTTTTCAAGTTTCCAGAAGGGCCACCCACCACCTCGTTCGAGCTGAATGGCTGGGGCGACGATCTGGTGCATGATTACCTCAAAGGCATCACCGTTAACGGTCGCCTGGGTCTTTTGTACAGTAACAAGGATTACGGCTGCGAGTGGGATTACGACTTCCGGAACAAGCGCTTCCTGGCCGAAGACAACACTAAATTCGGCGTAAACATCGTAACCTACGCCCTGACAGCTTAGATGAATGATGAATGATGAATGATGAATGATGAATGATGAATGATGAATGATGAATGATGAATGATTTTACAACATACAATTCATAATTAATAATTTATCATTCATCATTAAACACGTACAACCTGAACGGATTAACTATTGGAATCTAACGAATTAGCCCACTACAAAGCGCTGGTAGGCAAGTTGCCTCAGCTACGAAACGAAATTGGCAAAGTAATCATCGGACAACAGGAGGCCATTAGCGAAGTACTTATTTCGTTGCTGGCGGGTGGACATTGCCTGCTTGAGGGGGTACCTGGATTAGCCAAAACACTCATGGTCAGCACGATGGCCCGTGCCCTTTCCATGCGTTTCAAACGAATTCAGTTCACCCCCGACCTGATGCCCGGCGACATTGTGGGTACGGAGGTGCTGGAAGACGACCACGAAACTGGTCATAAGGTGTTTGTCTTTAATCGGGGGCCGCTATTCGCGAATGTCGTGCTGGCCGACGAAATTAACCGGACGCCACCCAAAACGCAGGCCGCCATGCTCGAAGCCATGCAGGAGTACAAGGTCACGTACAATGGTACCGACTATGAGCTGCCTAAGCCTTTCCTTATCATTGCGACCCAAAATCCCATTGAGCAGGCGGGTACCTATCCCCTACCAGAAGCGCAGCTCGACCGGTTTCTGTTGTATATCAAACTCAGCTATCCTTCGGAACAGGAGGAGCTTACGGTCCTGAAAAGTACCACCGGCACCAACCGCCCGGTCCTGAATACGATTCTCTCCGACGAAGAAATTCTCCAGTTGCAAACGCTGACCCGGCAGGTACACATCAGCGACGAACTGATTGATTACATCAACCGGCTGGTGCGGGCCTCCCGGCCTCAAACCTCCCCTTCGGCGTTTGTGAAGCAGTGGGGCGAATGGGGGGCGGGCCCACGCGCCGGGCAGGCACTGGTCCTTTGCGCCAAGGCCCGGGCGGTACTGAACGAACGGTTCTCGGTTATTCCCGACGATATTCAGCTGCTGGCATACCCTATCCTGCGCCACCGAATCGCGCTGAATTTCCGCGCCGAAGCCGAAGGCATTACTACGGATAAGGTAATTGACGAATTATTAAAGTGTGTGAAGTAGGTATTCTGTTTAACGTATTCAGTTTACGGTTTGCTGGCGGCTAGCGGACCGGTATCATCCAGTCTACGCGTCAGCCAACCGAATACCACAAACCAAAAACCGTAAACCGCCCCCATGCTCACTATCGACCTCATCAAACTCAACAACCTCCAGCTGTCCGGCAAGCTGGTCAGTGATGAATCGTTTCTGGGCATTCAGACCAGCAAACGGTCTGGGATCGGGACGGAGTTTGAGCAGTACCGGCATTACGTTCCCGGCGACGACCCGAAGCGTATCGACTGGAAGCTATTCGCCAAAACGAACCACTACCTGGTGCGCGAATCGGCGACGGAAAGCAATCAGCAAATCCGGTTGTTGCTCGATTTATCGGGGTCGATGAATTACGAAGAAGCGGGCGTTAGTCGGTTGCAGTATGCTAAAATCCTGCTGGCTTCGCTGGCCTACCTGAGCAACCGGCAGGGCGACCAGTTGAGTTTGTACGCGCTGCAACAGGGCGCTGTTCAGCCACTGGTACCAGCGGGGAAACAGGCCTTTCAGAAAATAGTTTCAACGCTGCAAACGGCAACGGCGACCGGTGCGTGGGAAAACCGGGCGGGCTCGGTGCCGGAGTTCAGCCGGAAACAGGCCGAAATGCTCATTATCGCGTCGGATTTTTTGCAGGTTAGTGACGAGTGGATACGGCTGATTCAATCCGTAGCCGGACCACGCCGGGAAATTGTCCTGTTTCAGCTACTCGGCGACCAGGAAGTTGATTTTTCCCTACGGGGTTTTTACCGCTTTCAGGACCTGGAAACGGGCGCTACCCTCGAATTACAGGCCGATGCCATTCGGGAAACCGTCCGCGAACGGGCTACGGATTACCTGACCAACCTGGAAGAAAGTCTGCGCATACCGCACGTCCGGCTCATTCGCGTTCGACTAAGCGACCCGATTGCGCTGGTATTGAAGCAGTTTTTATTGACATGAAATCTGTTTGTAGTTTGTTGTTAGACGTTTGTTGTTGCGGTCCTCCCCTACTAAAAACGTCAAATAACAAACTACAAACATCAAACTACATAAATGCCCTTTATTGAGCCATTATTTTTGTGGGGTGCGCTGGCGGTCGTTATTCCGATTGCCATTCATTTCTGGCACCAGAAGCAGGGGAAGCCCCTGCCCTGGGCAGCCATGCAATGGCTCACCGAAGCGCGGCAACAGCAGAGTCGTGGGCTACGGCTGGACAACATTCTGTTACTCATTATTCGCTGTTTAGTCCTGGTGCTGCTGGCTATTCTGCTGGCAAAACCACTGCTGAACTGGTCTACCCAGTCGCCAACGATTCAGCGCGTGCATCTGGTACAGCCCAGTCAGGCCGTGCTGGACAACTTCCGGTTTGAGCTGACCGACGCACAGAAAAAAGGGGAGCGCGTTATCTGGGCCAATCAGGAACTGGCTCCCCTGACAGCAGAAACCAAATTGCCGGAGTCCCAAACAGCGTTCGGACCATTGTCCCTGCAAACGGCTATCAATCAGCTCGATGGCAGGAATACGGTGTTGCATCTATACCTCACCACTACCCAGACCCTAAGCGATGTACCGGCAATAACGGTTCCCCTCCGGTTTCGGTTGCACACGGCTATTGACTCAACGACTCAGCTTGGAGCGTACTTACCGGCAACCGGCAACCGAAACGTATTCATCAACCGGGCGGGCAAACTTATCGTTAGTCCGGCACTGGATGCAAGCCTGAAATTCCGGTCCGCACCCGCTCATTCCGGCCCTATCCAAACGGTAATTCAGTATCGGGATAAAGCGGAACAGCAAACGGTGGAAGCCGCGCTAACGGCCCTGACCGATGTGTATGGCCTTACTGTAGCCGTGACTAAAACGCCGGTAAAAAACCAACCCTACAACCTGGTCCTCACCGACCAGCTACCAGCCCAAGCATCACCACAAACGCTTTACATTGTTTCGGCGGTGCAGCAGTCAACCTGGCCGAATGTTGTTTTCAGCAATGAAACGCTGACGCCCCAAACCTCCGACCGGGTAGCAGCCGGGCAACTACCGGAGTGGCTGGGCGAACAGATTTTACGGCATTACGGGCTGGAAAAAAACACGAAGCCACTAAACAAACAGGAACTGGATGCCCTGTTTGTTCCAACTGATACGCCCCCAAAACAGCAGCACGCGGGCATCCAACAGGCATTATTGCTCCTGCTTATCGGTTTACTGATTTTCGAACGCTGGCTGGCACTGACCAAAAACGCATGAACGAACTCAAACGCCTTATCGCATCGGTTACCTACCAGTTGTATGCCAACGCTCTATTGCGCTGCCTGTTGCTGGCCGCAACGGTCTACTTGTTGGTAGCCACTTTTCTCGGCCCCTCCGGTTGGGCACTCGTGCTGAGTGTGGCCGGTTTCGGTGCGGGTGTTTTCCTGAGCCGGTTGTATCAGGACAAAAAGCCGCAGGCCGTTCGGCTGATTCACCAGCACGTGGGCGATGCCGAATACAGCCTGCCCCTTCTTACCAAACCAACCCTGAATCTGGCCGAACAACTCCAGCTCGACCGGTTGAATCAGCAGATTCAGCACGTGCCAACGCCGGTAGTTATCTGGTCGAAGGCGGGGTTGTACAGTTTATTTCTGCTGGCCGCACTGACCGTTTACGTCGGGTACCCGCTGATAGCGAAGACGCCAAAAGACAATCCCCGAAAGAAAGGCTTTCTGGCGGCCATCATGCCTGACAGGAAGCCTGAAGCACCTGCATTCCGGCGGGCTACGTTACGCATTCAGCCCCCCGCCTATACGCGGCTTCCGGTAACGAATTCAACCAGCCTGAATGCCGCATCAGTGGTGGGTTCTTCGCTGACCTGGCGGGTACAGTTCAGCGATAATCAAAACCTGACCGTGAAATTAGTGGGTAGCCGGGGTCAGGCCCTGGTGTTCAAAAACACGGGCGATGGGTTCACCCACCAGGACCGGCTTATCAATTCGGGCCTGTACGCCATCAAAGCCTACTGGCGGATGGAAAACAACCGCGACTCGCTCATATATCAGTCTGATTTTTACCGACTCGAAGCCCGGCCCGACCTGGCCCCCAAAATTGAGCCGACCTCAAAAGAACTGTACACCTATCATTACCTGAAAGACCCGAAAGCGCTGACCGTTTCGGCCCGCATCTCCGACGATTTCAGCGTGTCGCAGGCGTACATCGTCGCCACCGTAGCGCGGGGTTCGGGGGAAAATGTCAAGTTCCGCGAAATGAAATTCCCGCTGGGGCAGGCCAATTTCAAGGCAGCTAAACTCACCAAAACGCTCGACCTGAAGGCGTTGCAATTCGCCCCCGGCGATGAGCTGTACTACTACTGGGCCGCATTCGACAACCGCCGGCCGGAACCAAATTTCACCAAGTCCGACTCGTATTTTGTGGTATACAAAGACACGACCAAACTGGAAGAAAGCGAGTTGGCCACGATGGCGGTCAACATCATGCCGGAGTATTTCCGGAGTCAGCGGCAGATTATTATCGACACCGAGAAATTAATTGCGGGGAAGAAAAAAATGGCACTCAAAGCCTTCCAAAGCCAGTCGAACGAAATTGGGTTCGACCAGAAGGCACTGCGGCTACGCTACGGTCAGTTTCTGGGCGAGGAGTTCGAGAAGTCAATCGGGGGCGGTGGTGGCCCGCCCGACGGCGATGCCACGTCGGGGCTGGCGGCTTCAGTGGATTCCTACATGCACAAACACGACGAGGGCGAGGGTGACCACGGGGCACCCGCTGCCCAGCACGAAGACGAACACGGCCATGACCACGGTGGCGGGTCGAGTGCCGACGATGCTAAAGACCCTATTGCGGCCATGATGGAGCAGTATGTGCATAGCCACGATGATGCAGAGACCAACACCTTCCACGAACAATCGACGCGGGCGCTGCTGAAAATGGCCCTGGAGAACATGTGGCAGTCGGAGTTGCACCTGCGGCTGTACGAACCCGAAAAAGCCCTGCCTTTTGAACAGGAAGCCCTCAAATACCTGAAACAGTCGCAGCAGAAAGCCCGCTCCTACGTGAAGAAAACCGGCTTCGACCCGCCCCAGACGAAAGAAAAAGAAACCCGGCTCACCGGCGAGTTCAAGAACGTAACGGATCAGTTTACGCAGGAACGCACCTACAGTCAGGAACGACTGGCAATGCTGGTTTCCCGCGTACTGGGGTATCTGGAATTACCCCGACTTTCGGCACAGCAAAAGCAGGAAACGCTGCAACTCGGCAATGTGCTGGCCAATCGGGTGATGAACAGTAGGATAGCCAACTGGTCGGTGTTGGGTACCTTACAGAAACTGGCCTCTGGTAAACCGATTTCCCCAACTGAGAAAACGGGCTTAAAAACGAAATTGTATGCCCTGACGAACGCATCGGAACGAACCGGCCCGTCGTACGTCAGTGACCGAACGCTGGAAAAAGCCTTTTGGCGGCATTTGAACTAACCTGTATGCACACAACCGTCAACTGGAGCACCCCATTAACCTGGCTCATTGCCGCAGCTCTTTTTATCCTGCTGATGGTTCAGGTCTGGTTCGTCGTTCGCAATCAATCGCTCACGCCCGCCCGCAAAGGGGTTCGGCTGGGGTTGAATGGGCTGCTATGGCTCGTGCTGGCCGGGTATTTTGCCAACATTCACTGGGCCATCGACCGACCGGCCACGCACGTCCTGCTGGCAGGTAACGACGTACCCTCAGCGGTAGCGCAAAAACTGGCGGATAGCCTGCACATCCGGGAGCGGTTTTCCAGCAAAAACCTCGACGCGGTGTATGATTCGGTAACGCTCGTGGGGCAGGATTTTCCGACCGAAACATTAACGGGTCTCAGCCAGTCGGCCCTGTACTGGATTCCGTACAATCAGCCCGACCAGTTGCAGACTCTTCGCTGGAAAGGGCTGGTTCGGCAGGGGGAAATGCAGCGCGTAACGGCGCGGCTTCAATCAGCCCAGAAACAATGGCTCCGGCTCAAATTTGGCCGACAAACGGTTGATAGCGTATCCCTGCAAAAAGGCGATAATACGGTTGCTCTTCAGTTTCCGGCGTTTGCCAGCGGGCGCAGTCAGGTAACTGTTACCCTGGATAATGAGGTCCTGGATACCCTCCGTTATTTCGTCCGCCCAACGCAGCCCCTGACGGTTCAGTTTATCCTGAACAGCCCCGATTTCGAGAGTAAAACCCTGGCTAAGTGGTTAGGGAAGCAGGGCCATACGGTGACCGTTTCGGCCACGCTCTCCACCAATATCCGCAGTAACCTACAAATCAACAAGGGAGGGAAACAGGCTCCTGACCTCTTCATTACGGAGCCGGTCAATGCCGCCAACGCCACGATTCGGAAGGCCGTTGCCGAAGGAAAATCGGTGTTGTTTATTAACCTGACCAACCCCGAAGTCGATTGCCGGACTATCAATCAGCCCCTAAATAGTCGCTTCCAGGTACGAAAGACAACGAATGAAGCGCTTATTCCGGTCAGTACCGGGCTGAACGCCCTGCCCTATCGCTTCGCCGAAAGTCTGAATCAGCGGATGGTAGCGGGTTACCCGGTTGCGGTTCAGCGGGGTAGTGGGCGCGTGGGGGTCAGTCTGCTGAGTGAAACATTTCCGCTGGCCCTCAGTGGCGACAGTGTAGCGTACAGCCGCATCTGGACGGCGGTGCTGGCCCGCCTGTCGCCCCCCGACAAACAAACCATTCAGGCCGATGCCCCGGTCTATAGTCGGTTGCCGCAGGAAATCACGGTAACCAGTCCATTATCCAACCGGCCCGCTACCCTCCCAGTCGGGTCCGACACGGTTCAACTAACGCAATCCCCCCTGAACGAAGGAGCCGCAACGGGCCGGGCAGTATTCCCAACATCGGGCTGGCAACCCATGCAGGATTCATTAGCGTTGTACGTCGACTCACTCCGTGCCGATAACCCTCTGGCCAAACGGGCCGAAGTAAACCAGTTCCTGTTAGCCCACGCGCAGCATCAGTCGGCGGATAAATTACCAGACCGGGTAACCACCACGCAAGTCCCCGACTGGGTCTGGCTGTTGTTATTGCTAAGCTGCTTTACGGCTCTGTGGGTAGAGCCAAAGGTGCGGGTTGGGTGAGCCGTCCGGCTATTTCCGGTAGAAAGAAAGTTTATTGGTAGAGATTGTTAGCATGCATAATGCAGGGTATTCTGCGTCCCATCTTACGTTCTAAGAAGCTTATCGTTAAAAATGCACTGGTCTGGAACAACTTGAACGGAACAGCATTGCTGAGCGGCTGGTGCCGTATCACCAGGTGAAATGTGGCTTTGGCAGGCTGTTTGGTGACGTGTAGCGCCGGGCTAGTTTGCCTGTATTCAGAAGCATTCACGAAAAAAGTCAAAAAAATAGTAAAATGACGCAAGGGTATTTTACCCCTTTGCTACTCTATTGACTAGTGAAAGCACGCTAACCCCCAATCGGTATGGCTGATACCCATTCTGAATTCCTGTACAATACCCACCTGCGGCCCCTGCATCCTCGTCCCGACACGGATGTACCCCTTCCGCTGGTCACCGATTCAGAACTGTTGATTCGACAGGGGTTTGCACAAAGCCCTATTAAGGGGTATGAGTTGCTGTTCAACCGGTACTACAAACCCCTGTGCAGCCACGCGGCCCGGTTCGTGTATGACCGGCAGCTATCTGAAGACATTGTTGTCGATGCCTTCGCCCAGTTTTGGCAGAAACGGCTCGACCTGGTGGTTACTACCTCGTTCCGTGCCTACCTGTTCACGATTGTCCGGAACCGGGCCTTCGCCCACCTGCGGCAGGAGTTTGGCCACGAACCAGTGTCAGACCACCTGGTTGATACTGACCCGACAGCAGACGGGCCTACTCCGCTTCAGGTACTGCAGTTCAACGAACTGCAGCTTAAAATCAACGAGACCATTCAGGCGGCATCGGCGCATAGTCAGAAGGTGTTCGTGATGAGCCGGTTTGAGGGAAAGAAGAACGGGCAAATTGCCGATGAACTGGGCGTGTCAATCAAAACGGTTGAAGGGCACATAACGAAAATGCTGACCCTGCTGCGACAGGTTCTGCGACAGAACGGTTTGCTGACCACAGCCGCCATACTCAGTTTTGCGCTGGCGGAGCCCGGCATAAAGCCTCTTTTACGACTCATTCGGGACGTTACTCAACTAAACATCTGAAGCCGATGGTCACCAAAGACTTGATCCTGAAATCGTTCGACGGCCGTACCACTCCGCTACAAAGGGCGTTACTCGTCGATTGGCTCAACGAATCAGCTAACGTCGAGCAGTATTACGAGTGGCTTGAGGAGTGGGAACGGGCCAACCCCCAGTTTTTACCCAATGAGGTGCTGGCGTTTGAGCGATCACTTCGGCAACCCGGGTCCGATAGCAAACCATTGATCCAACCCAATGACAGAACTCCCTGGAGACGCTGGCTGCTGGCGGCATCCGTCCTGCTGGCCCTGCTGACGGGAGGAATCTGGCTGCTACAGGAGCCCCTGTTGTACGTCCGGCACCAGACCACCTTCGGGGAGCTCCGCACGCTAACCCTGCCCGACGGCAGCCAGGTTACCCTCAATGCCAATACCCAGTTGCGGTTACCCCGCTGGCAGTTTGGCAGTAAAACGCGGGAAGTATGGCTAACCGGAGAGGCTGAATTTTCGGTGCGTCACCTGCTCAGCAACCACCCGTTTCTGGTCCACACCCCGGACGGCCTGACGGTGCGGGTACTCGGGACCGAATTTGTGGTGTACAGCCGGGCCCGGGGCAGCAAAGTAGCGTTGACGAAAGGCAGTATCCAGCTTCAGGCCGACCAGCATGGCCTGACCAAGCCGCTCACGATCAAACCCGGAGACGTAGTGACGCTCCCCAACAAAGGCCGCTTTAGCCTGCGTCACCAACAAACAGCATCAACGTACACCGCCTGGAAAGACCACCAGTTTGTTTTTAAAAATACGCCCCTTACGGATGTCGCTCATCAGATTGCCGAGCAATTTGGGGTAACGGTCGATGTGCCCGATATGACCCTTGCCCAGAGTAAAATAGGGGGAACATTTCGGGCGCAGTCGGCCCCTGAACTGCTCGGCGTGATTGCTCAAATGCTGAATGCTCATGTCAATAAAACCGGACGGCAGCGGTATAGTCTGTCGGTAAACCCTTAACAAAACCCTATACCAAGATGCGAAAACCAATACCCATCCTTCTGCTCATGGCGGGTACATTGCTGAGTACCCCGCCAATCCAGGCTCAACTGATTGCCCGAAATCAATCAGGTACCCAACGTACCAACGGGCAGGACCACACCCGTCCAGTGGGTAGTATGTCTATGCGGGAAGCCCTGACTCAACTTGGCCGGCAGTACCACGTGGATATTCTGTTCGAGGAAAAAATACTCGAAGGCATCCTGGTTCCGGCCGGTCAACTCAAGACGGATATCCGCGTTGACCGGGCACTCAACAGACTGCTCGAGTCGTCGCCCCTGCGTTACCAGCAGATTCGCAAGGGAGCGTATATTATTTTGCCTGCTAAAACCCCCGTCATAGCTGTTAACCCCGCCATACCCTCACCAATCAACGTACCTGAACCGATCAACCCGATCGAGTCGGCTGCCCAGTTGCCATCCCGCGCAATGACTATTCAGGTGCAGGACCGTACTATTACGGGGCGGGTATTGGGCGAAACCGATGAGGGGCTTCCTGGCGTAAGCGTGGTAATAAAGGGTACGCAAAAAGGAACAACCACGGACAGCGATGGCCGCTACCAGCTTGTTGTTCCCAACCGCAGCGATGGTTCGGGTAACCTCACACTCGTCTTCAGCTTCGTGGGGTACGCGTCGCAGGAGGTTGTGGCCGGGAATCGGTCGACGGTCAATCTGACGATGGCTCCCGACGACAAAACGCTCAGCGAAGTAGTGGTGGTGGGGTATGGTCAGGTCAGGAAAAGTGACCTGACGGGGTCAGTGGCTTCGGTGAAGGCTAAAGACATTAATGCGTTTCCAATTACGACTGCCGTGCAGGGCATTCAGGGTCGGGTGGCGGGGGTGCAGGTACTGCAAAACTCCGGGGCTCCCGGCAGCGATATATCCGTACGCATTCGGGGAGGCAACTCACTACGAGCCAGCAATGAACCGCTGTACGTAGTGGATGGCTTCGCGCTGTCGGGCGGCTTGTCGGCGCTCAACCCTACCGATATAGAAAGTATGGAAGTACTGAAAGATGCGTCGGCAACGGCTATCTACGGTTCACGGGGTGCCAACGGGGTGGTTATCGTAACCACCAAAAAAGGAAAGTCGGGCCGTAATCAGGTCGACCTGGACAGCTACTACGGTGTGCAGTCACCCACCAAACTCATTGACTTGCTCAACGCCCGCGAAATGGCGGAGATTGCCAACGAACGGGCGGTGAATGACGGGGCTAAACCCTATTTCACTCCGGATCAACTGAACAGCTTTGGCGAAGGGACTAACTGGCAGAAGGAAGCGTATCAGTCGGCTCCGATTCAGAACCACGGGCTGACCTTTTCGGGCGGGGGCGACCGGATGCAGTACTCCGTATCGGGCAACTACCTCAACCAGCAGGGTATCGTACCCAACTCCGGCCTGAAAAAAGGAACCCTGCGGGCAAACATTAACCACAAGGTGCTGGATAAACTGACGTTCTCGCTCAGTACCATCCTCAGTCGCCAGTCGCAGAACCGCATCAGTGGCGAAAACGGCAACCGGGGTAATGGCGCCCTATCGGCCATATTGGTCTCTCCACCCACCATTACCCCCTACGATGCGGATGGACGATACAGCAACGTGATTCCTTACGCTTTCAGCTCCAACGTACTGCAAAACCCCTTCGCTTATATCTATGAGCGTTCCGATAAAGAAGTGCGTGATTACGTCCTGGCCAACTCATCGCTGACCTACGAGTTTGTGCCGGGCCTGACGCTGCGCGTATCGGGCGGTATTGAACTGGTTGACAGCCGACGGGACCAGTACTCGACCCGCCAGCTCAATGGGTCGCCCAACGGAAGTGGTTCCGTTTCTACCGGTCGCCAGACCAACGTGCTGAATGAAAATATCCTGAACTATACCCGCCAGTTTGGCCAGCGGCACAACCTGACCGTTACGGGCGGCTTCACGTACCAGACCCAGGAGAATAATTCCCTCGGCACGGGAGCCAGCGGCTTTGTGTCGGACGCGCTGACGACCAACTCGCTGGAAGCGGGTACTACGCCGGGCCTGCCCAACTCGTCGGCGTCGAGCTGGACACTGCTGTCGTACCTGGGCCGGGTCAATTACGGGTACCGCGACCGCTATCTGCTCACCGCCAGTTTTCGGGCCGATGGTTCGTCACGTTTTGGTGCCAGCAATAAGTGGGGCTATTTCCCGTCGGCGGCTTTTGCCTGGCGCGTAATTGAAGAGCCTTTCATGAAGGATCAGACCGTTTTATCGGACCTGAAGTTCCGGGCTTCCATTGGGCAAAGTGGCAATACGGCCCTGAGCCCCTACCAGACCCTTAACAGCCTGAGTTCGTACCAGACCATTTTTGGCAGTGACCTGGCCATCGGCTACGCGCCCAGCAGTACCCTCTCGAACCCGGATCTGAAGTGGGAAACGACGACCCAAACCGACATTGGCGTGGATGTAGCGTTTCTACAAAACAGGCTCCAGCTAACGGCCGACTATTACTTTAAAAAGACCAATGATCTGCTGGCCGTGGTGTCCCTGCCCACCTCGGCGGGCTACGCCACCACTACGCAGAATATCGGCACGATCCAAAACCAGGGCGTTGAATTTGGCCTGGACGCTGGCGTTCTGCGGGGAGGTGCGGTGCGCTGGGACGTAACGGCCAATGTATCTATCAACCGAAACAAAGCGGTGCGTTTAGTAGGCGGCAGCGATATCTTTGGTTCTGCCGTAAATCCACCCCTGGGAATAGCCGTGAATCTGGTGCGCGAAGGGCAGCCGGTGGGGGTATTTTATGGGTATCAGGAAGACGGACTGGATGATACCGGCGCCATAAAATTTAAGGATATCAACGGCGACAAAGCCATTACGGCAGCCGACAAAACGATTATCGGCAACCCGAACCCGAAGTTTATCTATGGCTTCAATTCAACCCTGTCGTATCGTAATTTCGATTTGACGTTCTTCTTGCAGGGCGTTCAGGGCAATGACATTTTCAATGCCAACGTAACCAGTTTTGCCAACAGCTTCAACTTTGGCGAGAACCAGATCAAAGAGCTGTACGCTAACCACTGGAGCGCGCAAAACCCCGACCCCAATGCCAAATACCCCAAGATCAGCGTTAACACCAAGTTTCGGGAGTCAGACCGGTTCATCGAGAGTGGGTCGTATCTGCGGCTGAAAAATATTCAGCTGGCCTACACCGTGCCCACTGCCAAACTGGGCATAAGCTGGATTCGGAAGCCTCAGATTTATGTGAGTGCCCAAAATGTGCTGACCATCACGAAGTATTCCTGGTATGACCCCGAGGTAAGCACCCTGGGCGGCTCTACCTCCATCAGCCCCGGTGTCGATGCGTTTGGCTACCCCGTAGCCCGTACCATAACACTGGGCGTACGGCTTGGTTTCTAACCTTTTTCGTTTCAATCATGAAAAAAATCATTCTTTTTTGCCTGGTTCTGGCGGCTACGGCCTGCTCAGACGTACTCCAGGAGGTACCGGTAGACCGGCTATCTCAGGAAAATTTTTACCGAACCAAAAGCGACCTGCTGGCCGGCCTCAACGCGGTGTATGCGCAGGTACGCGGAGCCAATTCGTACGGCACCAACTACCCGGCTCAACTCAATGGCATGGCCGACTACTGCATCTCGCGCGGTACCCAGATACCCGTCAGTGAGTTCAAAGGGCTGGATGGTACAAACGTGGGCCGTACCAATGGCATCTGGCGCGACCTGTTTCAGTCCATCAACTCGGCCAATATCATCATCAAACTAACGCCCGGTGTAGCGCTGAGCGAGGCCGACAAGAATGCGGTGCTGGGCGAAGCCCGGTTCCTGCGGGCCTTTAACTACTACAACCTGGTGCGTAACTACGGGGGTGTACCGCTGCGTACCGAACCTATAACCACCGCTGGCGAAACAAGTGGTAAACGCGCCCCTATCGACGAGGTGTATAAACTGATTGCAGACGATCTGCTCTTTGCCGAAACGGCCCTCCCCAGCACCCAGGCCGAAATTGGCCGACCCACCCGCTGGGCAGCCAAGCTGTTGCTGGCCAGCATGTACCTGACCCGGGAGAACTGGACGGTGGCCCGCGATAAAGCCGATGAGGTAATTAAATCAGGGCTGTACAGTCTGGTAGAAGTGAAAACGTCCGATGAATTTGAGAAGGTCTTCGGGGCCGACCTGACGACCAGCCCGGAAGAAGTATTTTATATCAAATACGCCCGCATTGCCGGGCAGGGCTGGGGCTACCCCAGCTACCAGCACCCCGCCGATGGCCCCTACACAACGGGGGTCCGGGCGCACTGGACAACAACGGCCATTCCGCTCATCAAAAACTGGAGCGACAAGGACTTGCGGAAAGATTATAACCTGTATTCATCCTACATAAACCGGTCGGGTAAGCTAACCACGTTTCCGGTAGCCGAACCGATTTGTTTTCGTAAGTACCGTGATGCTCCTGCCAACCCGCCGGGCAACGATTTTCCGTTCCTGCGCTACGCCGAAGCCCTGCTGATCTCCGCCGAAGCAGGCAGTCAGGCGGCTAACGGCCCCACGGCAGCCGCAGTGGAGAACCTGAACAAAGTACACCGCCGGGCGTATGGATTTCCTCCCAACACACCGGTTCCCTCAGTCGATTTTACGCTGGCGGGTCAAACGGCGGCTTCCTTCCGGGATTTGGTCCTGACGGAACGGGCCTATGAATTCATGATGGAAGCGGGTCGCTGGCTCGACCTGAAGCGGCTAGGGGTCGACAAACTCAAAGCCACCATTAAAGCCGCGCGGGGTAAAGACGTGGCTGATGCCCACCTGCTCTGGCCCATTCCCCAGCAGGAAATTGACAATAATCCCGATATTAGTATTACTGACCAGAACCCCGGCTACTAACCGCATTACCCCATGAACTTCCTATTCTGGTTGGCCTTCCTGCCCATTTTTTTTCAACAGCAACCCTCTGTTTCCGTCGACGTTTGCGTGTACGGGGGGACATCGGCGGGCGTTATGGCGGCTTATACGGCTAAAAAAGCTGGTAAATCGGTGCTACTCATTGAACCGGGAAAACACCTTGGCGGACTGACAACGGGCGGGCTGGGGTACACCGACATCGGTAACAAATATGCCGTAACGGGTTTGGCCCGCGACTATTACCGGCGCATCGGGCAGCATTATGGTAAGTTTGAGCAGTGGATTTTTGAACCCCACGTTGCCGAAAATTTATTTGGTGAGTACATCAAACGGGGACAGGTTACGGTGCTTTATAACCATCAACTGGTGTCGGTCGATAAAGTCAAGACAACGATTCAGGCTATCACCCTGGAGCAGTCAGGCCAACCCAGTGCCGCCACCAACCGCGTGATTCGGGCCAAGCAATTTATCGATTGTACCTACGAGGGCGACCTGATGGCTAAGGCGGGGGTAAGTTTCATCGTGGGCCGGGAAGCCAACAGCGTTTATGGCGAAACCATCGATGGGGTACAACTCATGAACGGCCATCAGCTTCCCGATGGAATCGACCCCTACAAAACACCCGGCAATCCGGCTTCGGGCTTGTTGTGGGGGATCAGCGATGCCAGACTGGCCCCCAACGGTACGGGCGATTCACTGCCACAAACGTATAACTACCGCATTTGCCTCACGGACGACCCCGCCAACCGCATCCCGATTACCCGCCCTGCCGGCTATGATTCAACGCACTACGAGCTGTTGCTTCGGCTTATGGCCGCGCAACCAAATCAGCGTAAGCTTGGCAATTATTTCATCTGGAGCCGGATGCCTAACCGCAAGACGGACATCAACAACCGGGGTGGTTTTTCGACCGACATGATCGGAGCTAACTACCGCTACCCGGAAGCCGGGTACGCCGAACGGGCGGCCATTGTCGCTAACCACGAACAGTACACCAAAGGATTATTGTATTTTTTTGGTCACGATTCGCGGGTGCCCGCCGAACTCCGGCAGGAAATGCTGGTCTGGGGTTACCCTAACGATGAATATACCGACACCGGAAACTGGTCACCCCAGCTTTACATCCGGGAAGCCCGGCGCATGATCGGCGACTATGTGATGACGCAGGATAACTGCGTTGGTAAAACGGTTGTGAATGATGCTATTGGTATGGCCGCCTACACCATGGATTCCCACAACTGCCAGCGTCTTGTTATCGAAAAAAATGGGGTGAAGATGGTAAAGAACGAAGGGAACGTTGAAGTAGGCGGCTTTCCTCCCTATCCAATCGCGTACCGGTCGCTGACGCCCAAACCCACCGAATGCACAAACCTGCTGGTACCCGTATGCCTGTCGGCGAGCCACATTGCCTACGGCTCCATCCGGATGGAGCCGGTCTTTATGGTGCTGGGGCAGTCGGCAGCAACGGCGGCCGTAATGGCTATTGACGCGGGAGTTCCCGTGCAGCGAATCGACGTGGTGAAGCTACAGAATCAGCTCAAAACCAATCCGCTGGCCGATGGCAGCACGCCCGAAATTCTGGTCGATGATGCCAGCGAAGGTAGTATTGACCGGGTGGGAAGCTGGAGTCAGGTCACCAAAAACAAGGGTAGCTATGGACCGTCGTGGCTGGCAGACAGCAGTCGGGGACAACCGCTCAAAACAGTTCGTTTTCGGCCCCGTGTTGTTAAAGCAGGCCGCTATGGGGTGTACGCCTATTTCCCGAAACTGGCCAACGGCAGCAGCCGCACAACACTCCTGGTTTCAAACGGGAAAGAGACCCGCGAGGTCGTTGTGAACGAAGCCGACATCCGGGTAGAAGGCCAAACCTCCGGCGAGTGGGTATCAGTGGGAAATGTAGCCCTGCCCGCCGGGCAAAAAGGCTACGTGGCCGTGTCAAATAAAAACGCGGATGGCATCGTCGTCGCCGACGCGGTGCTGTTCGTTCCAATGCCCTGAAAAACCCCGTTCAATTATATTTTTTTCCTACTCCTTGTCTCAATGAAACTTCTGATTTCTTTACTCACGCTAACAGTCCTGTGCTCGTGGTCCAGCCCGTTGAACCACGTCAGCCCCAAAGCGGTCACCCGAACCGCGGATGTCATTATCTACGGGGGTACTTCGGCCGCGGTGACGGCCGCGGTACAGGTCAAAAAAATGGGCAGGTCCGTCATCGTCGTTTCGCCCGACAAACACCTGGGCGGGTTGAGCTCGGGTGGGCTGGGCTTTACCGATACTGGCGATAAATCGGTAATTGGTGGGCTGGCGCGGGCATTTTATGGCCGACTTTATGATCACTACCAAAAACCCGGCTCCTGGACGTGGGAGAAACGGGAGCAGTTTGGCAACAAAGGTCAGGGAACGCCCGCCCTGGACGGAGCCAACCGCACCATGTGGATTTTTGAACCCCATGCGGCTGAGCAGGTATTTGAGGATTACGTTCGCGAAAACAACATCACGGTTTACCGCAATGAATACCTCGACCGGGCCACGATAGGCCGGGCTACGGGTGGGGTGCAGAAGCGGGGAAACGTTATCCAGTCATTCAGAACGCTGAGTGGTACTCTGTATGTTGGCAAAATGTTCATCGATGTGACGTACGAAGGCGATTTGATGGCCGCAGCGGGGGTGTCCTATCACGTGGGCCGGGAAGCCAACAGCGTTTATGGGGAGGAGTTCAACGGGGTTCAGCCCGGTGTGTTTCAGCACGGCCATTATTTCAAGACCAACGTCAGCCCCTATAAAACGCCGGGCGACCCGAAGAGCGGCCTGCTCCCCGAAGTATCACCGGAACCAATCGGCGAGAAGGGATCGGGCGACAATAAAATTCAGGCGTACTGCTTCCGCATGTGCCTGAGCAACCACCCTGACAACCGCATCCCGTTTGCCAAACCCGCTGGCTACGACCCGGCCCGTTACGAACTGCTGGCACGCGTATTTGCCAATGGGTACACCGAAACCTTCAACAAATACGACCTCATTCCGAACCGCAAGACGGATACAAACAATCACGGGCCGTTCAGTACCGACTACCTCGGTAAAAACTACGACTACCCCGAAGCCACCTACGAACGTAGGCGCGAGATTATCCGCGACCACGAGTTGTACCAGAAGGGATTGATGTATTTCCTGCAAAACGACCCCCGCGTACCGGCTGATGTTCATGAGCGGATGCAGCAGTGGGGTTTACCCAAAGATGAGTTTACCGACAACGGCGGCTGGCCCCATCAGATTTATGTGCGGGAAGCCCGGCGCATGATTGGTGAGTTTGTCATGCGCGAGGCCGATGCACTGGGCAAAACGACCGTACCCAACTCAATTGGTATGGGTTCGTATTCTCTGGATGCCCACAATGCCCAGCGGTACGTGAAAGCCGATGGCTTTGTGCAGAACGAGGGCGATATTGGCGTGCATCCCAAACAACCGTATTCGATTGCGTACGGCTCAATTTTACCCAAAGAAACGGAGTGCGCCAATCTGCTGGTGCCCGTGGCCATGTCGGCAAGTCACATTGCCTACGGTTCTATTCGGATGGAGCCCGTGTTTATGATTCTCGGGCAGTCGGCGGCAACGGCGGCTGTGCTGGCCATTCAGAGCAAGGTAAGTCCGCAAAAATTGCCGTATGAGAAGTTGAAGGCAGTACTGCTCAAGGACGGACAGCGTCTGACCTTATAGTCAGGCAATTGACACATCTCGAAAACAATTAATCCCAAATGAGTTACAACGGCTCAAAAGCTGGTGTCGTAGCTACCGGGTAACCAGCAAACGATGATTTATACCGCCCAGTCCCTGGTCAGGCGTTGCGGTACGGCGTAACGCCCGACCCGACTGCGTGCGGTTGCCCACTGTCATACACCTCGCAACGGTGCAGCTTGGTCTTACCGCCTAAGAGCCGTGTACAAGTGGGGTACGGTCGACACAACCTGTATTTTTTTAGCCGCGGGGAGGATGAATGTCAGGAACGCTCCTATTTCGGCAGTTTTATTTCAAAGTAAGCCCCTTCGCCTTCTTTTCCTTCCGCACGTATCGTCCCGTGATGCGAATCGATAATTTTTTTAACGATGGACAATCCAATGCCCGTACCTTCAGTCTGCTCCTTGGTATGCAGTCGATAAAAGATATCAAATATTTTTTCCGACTGATCAGAGCGGAAGCCAATACCGTTGTCGCTGTAAAATATCGTAACTGCTTCTTTTCCATTCAGCAGACCGTCTTCGCCGGTAATGCGAATATGGGGTGTTCGTTGCCCGTGCGAAAATTTCAGTGAATTGCTGATAAGGTTTTGAAACACTTGCTCCATCTGAATGGCCATACCCTGCACGGTTGGGAGATTGCCCAGTTCAATCCGGGCATCCTGTTCCTTTATCGGTATTTCCAGATTCTCGATTACCTCGTGTACAACTTCATTCAAATCAACGTCCTTAACCGGCAGTTCGCTGTTAGAAAGGCGGGAAATGGCAAGAAGACCGTCGATTAACAACACCATCCGGTCGGAGGATTGAATGATTTTCTGCAGATGCCTAAGCGATGTTTCATCCAGGTTATTTTCCAGCTTGTCCTGCAACATCTTGCTGAAGATGGATATTTTACGAACGGGCTCTTTAAGGTCGTGCGAAGCGATGCTGGTAAACCGCTGAAGTTCAAAATTGGTTCTCTCAAGGGCCTGCGTCCGTTCTTTTACTTTTTCCTCCAGCATTTGCAGGGTATGTTTTTCCTTGTTCCGCAAGGCTTCCTCAATTCGTTTTTCTTCGGTAGTATCCCTGGCTTCAATGACGGTTCCAACCGGTACTCCATTATCAATAATGGGACTGGCGGTAAAGGCAACCGGGTAGAAACGACCGTTTTTGTGGATGAAGACCCCTTCTCCTTTCGTATGGGCTTTCGTCGGCAGAGCCCGGTCTATCGGGCAGTCTTCAATGGGAAAGTGACTTCCGTCCGGATGGGTGTGATGAATATAATAGTGTAGGGGTTTGTCCTGTACTTCGTACATTTTAAAACCGGTCATCTGCTCGGCCGCTGGGTTCATGTAGGTGCAAACCTGCCGGTCATTCATCAGGAATAAAGCCTGCTGGGTATTGCTCGTAATGGTATTGATCAGGGTATTCTGGCTGGCCAGCTTTTGTTCGGCTGCTTTTCGTTCCGTAGTATCGGACACCGAACCGGCATAGCCACTAAACTTACCATCTTCATTGTAATAAGGACTGCCATTAGAAAGGCACCAGCGTACCTCACCATTCTTCCGACGGATGCGGAACTCGCTGACAAACGCTTTGCGGTTTTGAAAAGCGTAATCAAACGACTCCCTCATCCGACCTCTATCTTCCGGTATTACTGCCCTCGCCCACCCTTCTTCCAATTGCGACTTTATAGTGCCCCCTACCCAGTCTACCCACGTTTGGTTGATATAATTGGTTTGCCCTTCGCTGTCGGTCATCCAAAGCGTAATTGGCGAATTGCGGGTAATGATATGCGCCAGTGATTCGCCTTCCTGCAGGGCTTCTCGGGTTTGCTGTTGCAGGGTCGCTTCCCGGGAAACGGAAAGTACATGAGGCTTATCTTTAAAAATAAACCGCAGCCCTTTGAACTCCACCGAAATCAGCCTTCCATCCTTTCCTATCCTTTCGTGTACCCCGGCATATTCTCTTCCCGATAAAGCGATTTCCTTCAGTGCCTGAAAATCGCCCGGCATTTTGAAAAACGTACTGGCATTCAACCCTATCAGCTCCTCATAGGTATAGCCATACAACTGGCAGGCCGTTGGGTTGGCTTCTACGATGGTGCCATTTTCATCGTAAATAATGGCCGAATCGGTGATGGCATTGAAGATGCTTTTATATTGCTCCCGCTGTTCTTTCAGCCGGTCTTCATTGTATCTTTTTTCTTCAAAAAGGCGGGCATTCGTAATGGCAATGGCTGCCTGTACGGCAATGCCCTCCACTAATTTTTCCGAATCTTCGGTAAATATGCCGGGCTCCGGATGGCCAAAAAACAAACCACCGATCGCTTCTTTCGTAAACGGCGACACAACCGGCACGGCCAGATAGCTCCTTACGGGCAAATGTCCCCTGGGCATGCCCTGGTGCGGAGCGTTTTGCCCGTAATGAGGCTGCTGAGTTACATCATCATAACGCACCGTGCCGCTGGCCGTAAACGTAGGCTCAAATATATTCGTGTTGCGGGGCATGGGAAACTTGGAAAAAGCTTCCTTAGCCACACCCGATATGGTATAAAGGACCAGAGACTCCCCGCTCTGGTTAGTAACATTGTAGAAGAAGGCTCCAAACTGGGCATCGGTCAGCTCAGTAGCAATATCCGTAACTTTTTGAACGACGTTTTGTAGTTCAATTTCAGAGGTGATTGCTTTACTGGCTTCATAAAGCAATTCAAATACATTTTTCGTGCGCAAAGCAAACTGATTTTTGTCCGGGAGAATAAGGTTTTCAAAATTACAATACCCCCAGGCTTTACCAATTTTTAATTTTCACATTTTCAAGAGCCTGTCTTTGTTTGCTACGTTAAACCCGGATTTGGATGGAACCGTTGCTGGTGGATGATGAGGCTACCGATCGGGAATTGATTACGGAGGTATAAGCCTGGCAGGTGAACGTTATAATGCTGACCAGCCTTTTGACACTTTTTGGCAACTATGGTACGCTGCCCAATAAAACTCTTACTTGATCGAACGGGAATACGGGATCAGCTTTGCTCCGTACGGGGGCGCATACCCCACCTACCCTATTCCTACGCTGCTAGGACGGCATCGGCTGTCTGACCTATTGGGGGTGGTTTCTGATTTTGCATTCACAGTAGATCAGGTAATAAATGGCCTGCAATTCCTACCCACCCGCACCACCAGCTATTGACCTTATCCTACTTTTTATGTGACTTATACCCGATTAGGCGTCTGATAAATAGAGTTTTCCGTTACTTGTCCAATGAAACGTAAGAACATCATTCCCATGCCCGGTCCCTGGACGGTAGTGATTTTCATTACAGCTACGCTGGTTTATCTCCTTGTACGGGCTATTCTACACTAACATTTGCGATGAAAACCGGACTGATCTACTTCCTTTCCCGCTTTCTGTTGCTCATAGCGCTGCTCCTTGTGGGCTACACCGCTTTCCTGCTGTATCAATATAAGTTAACTTCTGCTATCCTTGCCTTTATCGCGTCTGTCGGCTGTTCCGTAGCCGGCACGTTTCTCTCGTCAAAAGAAGTCTGATCAGCAGCAACTCTCAGCATCGGCAGCTACCGTTCAGGAAAGTCGGCTGGTATTCTATCCGCAGGAGTGCTCCCCTCACGGCGTTAGTCGTTGCCGTTACCCATCAGCAAACGAAGGACACCAACTCGCTGAATTTCGGCGTGGGTGAGATACGGACGGCAGAAGGCTGCCCGTTCAGCGGGGCCGACTGGATGTAGACGTTACTCGCCGAATTGTTCTGCGGCTGACTGGTGAACGGCTTGCCCGGCCTGCGCCAGTCGTTCGGAGTTGGATCGTCACCGCATCAAGCGCAGGGCCACCCGGCACGTAGTAAGGCATGGTCGGATAACGGCCTTCACCCGTTTATCCGGCGATTGTCGGCGTAGCAATCCCGTACGTAGCCCGTAGCCGGGTCGGGCACAAAGCGGCATTCAGTCCCCTGCTCCGCTTTGCGCACCAGCCATTCCATCATCCCGCCCGACCGCCGGGGTATTGCTAAAAGGCCGGTCAGGGCCATTTCCTAATTCACGCGTTACGGTTCCAAACCCCAACGTAGCTGTTTTGTTAATTCGTTTTAAACGGATACGTATGGAAAGTAAAGCAAAGATAGTCGGGCACCCGGCCCACCCGATTCTCATCGTTTTTCCACTGGGCCTGTTAGCCACCTCGGTTATTTTCGATGGGGTATACCTGCTGAATGACCAGTCAGAAATGAGTCTGGTAGCCTACTGGATGATAACCGCCGGGCTTATTTCGGGGCTGGTGGCTGCCATTCCCGGCCTGATTGACTGGCTGGCCATTCCGGCGCATACCCGCGCCAAACGGATTGGTCTGTTTCATGGCGCAGGCAACGTGCTGGTGCTGGTACTTTTCGGGGTAAGCTGGCTTTTGCGCACCGACGAACCCGGCTACCAGCCACCAGCGTTGGCGCTGATCTGCTCGGGTTTGGCCTTTCTACTGGCGGGGGTAACAGGCTGGCTTGGCGGGGAGTTGGTTGATCGGCTGGGCGTTGGCGTTGACGAGAATGCGCACCTGAACGCGTCTAACTCCCTGACTGGCCAGCCAATTAGTAAAGCATCCGCTACCGACAGCCCGTACCCGTAGCAGGCATGAACGAACCGAAGCGGCTTGCCGAAACGGCCAGCTACCAGACCTGGCAGCACCGGTCTGCTTTACTTTTTTACGATGAACGCCGGATGGCGCTGACCGATATCAACGCCCTGGATGGTCGGCCGACAGGAAAAGAAGGAGCGAATGAGCACCCGCAGCTACACATGGCTACGTTTCCGGAAGCCCGGCAAGAGATACATAGAGAACAAGGGATGCCGAACAATACGGTCGTCAATGGAAGGCGGTTCGAAAAACAGGGCAAAAGGCTCGTCACCGGCAGTCAGCGATTAACTGACTTTTTTAAAAGGCGACAATCAACCTTTTTCGGGCAGGCAAAAACAGTTTTACCCAAAAGAAATTTATACTACTACAGGTTTATTACTGCCCGAATAGGTATGCAACCCATTAACAATACAAAAACGACTAACCACACGGTTAAGCAAATTACAGTCCTCGTTATTGAAGATAATGACGACATCTGGACAATTATCAGTATCCTGCTCAAACGACAACTGCCTGCCGTAAGCTTTCACCGCGTGGTTAATGCCCGGCAGGCGTTAGACTACCTTGATGAGGCCCTGATGCAGCCCCAGGCTTTTCCTCAGTTAATTCTTCAAAACCTGTACCTTCCTTTACTGACGGATGGGCTGGACCTGCTGCAGGAAATACGGACCAGATTAGCGGCTCAATCAGCCCCGCAACTTCCCATTTTAGTGATGAGCTCATCGAACAACCCCGACGATATTCGCCGGGCTTACCAGGCCGGTGCCAGCAGTTTTTACCATAAGCCAACCGATATGAGCCACTGGAACACGTATTTCGAGCGGCTGCGCCTGTTCTGGCTGGAATCCGTGACTTTACCCGATGTACTGGTTCCTGACGGCCTGGCTGACCCGCGTCAATGACGGGCCTGGTACGGCTGTCAGTCCGAGGGATGAATGGGCATTCGGATGCGGAACAGCGTACCCCGGCCGGCAATACTTTCGATCTCTAACGTTGCGTTGAGCAGCTCACTAAGCCGTTTGACAATCTGCAACCCTACTCCTTCTCCTTTGTTCCATTCGGGGGTTGGCGGCTGGTCGGTTAACGGATCGGCTGGCAGCTTATGGGCCAGACTGGGCCGCACGGCAACGGGCTGGCCTTCATCCGGCGACAGGACGCTGGTACCCTCAACAACGGGTTTAAGCTGTTTATGAAACAACTCCAGCAGACCATCCGGTAAGCCCGGCCCCGAATCCTGAACGCTGAACCCCCAGCGCCAATCGTTTTCCGTCGACCAGGATACCGATACCATACCCGGATGCTCAACACTGGATGGGGTATACTTTAACGCATTGACCACTAAGTTCTGAGCAATCCGGTATAGCTTGAGCCGATCCGTTTTTACCAGTAAAGGCGCTAAACCATCGGCCCGTAAAATAAGGCTTCGTTCGGCAGCCATGGGCTGAACGCCGGTTACCAAATCCGTCAGAAGCTTTGCGGCATCGAACTCTTCCAGCTGAAGCGGCTCATGGCCCGCTTCCAGGCGGGCCAGATCCATCAGGCCGGTCAGCAGTGCCTGAACGTTGGTCAGGTTTCGGTTTAACATATCCATGAACTGCTGCCGTTCCTCCGGACTTAAGTCCTCGGTCTGAAGCACGGAAGCGGCACCCAGGCTCACCCCCAACCCACTCCGCAGATCGTGGGACGAGGTGCGCAGCAAATCTCCCCGCTGGCGGGACAGCTCTTCCATTTGCTGTAGGGCCTGTTCCAGACTGGTGGCCCGGTTAGCCGCTTCCAGCCGCTGGAGTTCATCATGTTTGGTAATGCTGCCGCGAATAATGTCATTCATCAGCACCATAATTTGTTGCTGAGCCTGGATAACAATGTCCGGGTTTAGCTGCGGAAACAGCTGACGAAACTGGCGCAGTTCGTTGAACAAAATAACCGATAAATGACTGAACTCTTTCACGAGGTCAGGTAGCTCAATCGACTTCTGCCAGCGCTGCAATCCATGCGACTGGGCGGCCAGTATGGGGTTAGTGTCCGGCTGCTTACCCTGCAGCTGCTGCTCAAGCGAATCGAGAATAAGGGGCATAAGGTCGTTGAACTCTTCCCGGCTCAGAATCGCAATTTTTTTCAGGTCAGGGTCCATTTCGCAGGCCGTTCGCCAGTTATTCAACAGCGTTTCGCGCCGGTTAAACAGATAAGCCACTAATTCATCCGGCGACTGTTGATCGTCTGCAGCTTGAGGAGCCATACCAGTAGGGGTTTAGGTGTACGTGTTCAAACAACAACTGAGCGCCGGTATACCGCTGAGCAATCAAGCTGTAAGGCAACGGGCTAATCGGGTCAGCCTAGTTGGTAAAGGTTGTTTTTGAGCCTATGCAGTTCCGGGGTTGCTTACCCCGGAACTGCATAGGCTCCCTGCCGCAATAGGGACGGCAGTACAGCCTGGCCAAAATCATCAATAAACCGCTCGTGCTCCAGATTGACATTGTGCAGCAGGAGCTGTTCGAAGCCCAGGTCAATATATTCCTGGAGCCAGGCCAGGTGTTGACCCGTATCCGCCGAGATATGGATCATCTTATCAACTTCCTGCAGGTTAACCAGCGTCCCGAGCTGATCGAACTGTTCCGGCAGGCGCAGGTCGGTCAGTACCTGGTTCGGAAAAATATTGGCCCGCCATTGATCGTATGCGCCCTTACGGGCTATCTCCTCCGTTTTTCCGTACGAAAGCTGCACTTTCAGGTGCATGGGCTTACCGGCTCCCCCACCCCGCCGGAAAGCGGCTACCACCTCCCGCAGTTGGTCATGCGGCTGCGAAATGGTCAGTAGCCCGTCGGCCCAGCTGCCTACCCATCCGGCGGTCTGAGGGGTTACGGCCGCACCAAACAACAGGGGCTTTACCGCAGGCCGGGTGTAGAGGGTAGCTTCATCAACGGTAACGAGTCCCTTATGGGTAACGGTCTGCCCATCCCATAAAGCCCGCATAATAGCGACACATTCGGCCAAACGGGCGTTCCGGTCGGCTTTGCTGGGCCACTTCTCCCCGGTAATGTGCTCATTCAGAAATTGCCCGGTCCCCACTGCCATCCAGAACCGCTCCGGAAACATCTCGGCCAGCGTAGCAGCCGCCTGGGCTATAATGGCCGGGTGGTAGCGCTGGCCGGGCGCGTTAACAACGCCGAAAGATAGCGAGGTAGCCTGCAGGGCCGCCCCCAGCCACGACCAGGCAAAACCACTTTCGCCCTGCCGGTTACTCCAGGGGAGAAAATGATCGGAAGAAGAAGCCGCGGTGAAACCTGCCTCCTGGGCCCGTTGCACATACCCGAGTAAGGTACTGGGTTTGAATTGTTCGTGCGATGCGTGATAGCCAATTTTTATCATTGTCTATAGTTAGTGTTTAAATCCGGTAGCTACCGGTCGTATACCGTTGTCCATTCCCGAAGTTGGTGCTCAATAGCCGGACTGAGCTGCTCCGGCAGCAGTCGCCAGGTCCAGTTGCTGGCGGATGTCGCCGGCGTATTCAACCGCGCCGATTCATCCAGCCCAAGTACATCGGGTAGTGGCAGAATCACGGTGTTCGCTACGGAGCCGTAGGCCATACGGGCCAGCACGACGTGCACATCCGCTTCCCCGACCGCATGCCCCACGTAGCGCTCCAACTGGCGCACCTGTTCTTTGTCCGTATCCTGCCGATACCAGCCGCGGCTGGTGTTGTTATCATGGGTGCCGGTATAGGCAACCGAATGGGGCGTATGATGATGGACGCTGTTAACGCTCTGGGGCATGTCTTCGCCAAAACCGAATTGAAGCACCCCCATGCCGGGCAACCCAAATTCATCCCGCAGGGCATACACATCGGGACCAATTTCACCCAGGTCTTCGGCCACGAACGGCAGTTCGCCCAGTTTCCGCTGCACCGTCCGGAAAAAGTCGGCACCCGGCCCGGGCTGCCACTGCCCGTTTTTGGCCGATTGCTCGCTGGCCGGTACTTCCCAGTAGCCGGCAAACGCCCGGAAATGATCCAGCCGAAGCAGGTCATACCGTTCCTGATTTTTTCGAAGGCGTCGTACCCACCAGGCGTAGTGTTGTTTCTTCAGCGTATCCCACCGAAAAATGGGCATTCCCCAGCGCTGACCATCGGCATTGAAATAGTCGGGGGGCACACCGGCTACGTGGGTCATGGCCCCTTCGTTATCGAGCTTGAACAAGTGCGGATGGGCCCACACATCCACCGAATCGTAGTTCATGTAAAAGGGCAAATCACCAAACAGCTGAATACCCAGCCGATTGCAGTAGGTTTTCAGGGCTTTCCACTGCGCATCGAACACAAACTGCTGCCACTGTGCCTGGCGGATGGCGTCCTCCTGCCCGCGCCGGAAGGTGGCCAATGCGTTGGGCTCGCGGAGCTTGTACGCGTCGGGCCACTGGTGCCAGGGCTGGTCGTTGTGCGCCTGTTTCAACACGGCATACAAGGCAAAATCGTCCAGCCAGTCGGCTTCCTGCTGGCAGAACTGGCGGAAAGCCTGTTCCTGACTGGTAGGCAGGTTCTGTTGCGCCCGTTGCCAGGCTTTAGCCAGCAACGCCTGTTTGAGCCGACGAACGGCATCATAATCAACATGGGGAGTCGGCGGCTGCCGGTAGGCGGCCAGCTCTGCTTCGTCCAGTAGCCCGTCCTGAACCAGCAGATCGGGGCTAATCAGCAGCGGGTTCCCCGCCATACTGGAGGTAGCGCTGTAGGGCGAATACCCGCACTCGGCGCCCACGGGGTTCAGGGGTAATACCTGCCAGTAGGTTTGCCTGCTGCGGCTCAGAAAATCCGCAAAGGCCGTGGCCTGGGGACCAAAATCGCCGATGCCAAACGGGGCGGGCAGCGCGGTAATCGGCAGCAGGATACCGGCCCCGCGTTCGGTAGGTAGTTTTTCCAGGCGGAGTACCGCCAGGGGTACGTTTGTGAATAAATCAGCCACGGCAATCCCTCCTTCGGTTGCCCTGCCTTCGGTGTTCAGCAACCGATTCTGCCACCTGTCGGGGGCTTCGGGGGGTAATATTACGCGGGTATCGTTCCACGCGATGCTGCTTACATCGTCTGTTTGCTTTCTACACAAGTGGGCAACGCCCAGCGGCACCGCTATCACGTACCAGGTCTGCTGGTACCGTCGGGCAAAGGCCAGTACATGCTTTTTATAGCGCCCCTCCACCCGCAAGGGAACATACTGCCCCTGCGCAAAGAGTTCGGGATGCTGGTTGCGTTCGGCCAGCAGGGTGCGGATGAGCCCGAGTTTAATGCGGGCGTCGTACCGGTTTTTCCATAAGTCAGACCAGTTCGTTTCTGCCTGCGTGGCGGTCAGATTTTCCAGTCCTTGCTGGCGCAGCGTAAAATCGACGGGTCGGCGGTTATCGGGGTCCACCAGGCTCAGGTCCCAGCCTTCGCAGCCCTGGTAGACATCGGGCACTCCCGGACAGGTACATTTGAGCAGTACCTGCGCCAGCGAATTGATGATGCCGAAATCGGCTACCCGCCGGTGAAACGCCTGAAAGCTCTCCCAGAAAGGTCTTTTCTTGTCCAGTAGTTGTAGCGCAAACGCTTTGGTGGCTTCTTCATAGGCTTCGTTCGGCGCATCGTAGGTGGAGTTGCGCTTGGCTTCCCGCATTGCTTTTTGCAGGTACTCCGTCAGGCGATCCGGAAAATCGGCCTCGTCCACACTAGGCGCATCTACATCCGGCGTCGATTTGGTTTCCGGCCCGCCCGGCATGGGGAAGGCACCGACCAGTGTCTGGTAAATGAAGTACTCGTCATTGGCATCGGGTGATTCGACCCCATTGGCGTCTTTTTGTTTGAGCGGCTTATTGCCCTGCTGCCACTGCTGCACCAGGGCAATCCACTCATCGGTCAGGTCCGTCAGCACATTGAGTCGGCTTCGCACATCTTCGCCCCGCTTGGTGTCGTGGGTAGAGGTAGCATTGAGGGCCAGGGGCCAGTGCTGCTGCCGGTCCATCATCTTCTGGTGAAACTCTTCCACCGTTAACCCAAAATAGTCGGGCGAGTCGCCTACTTCATCGTGGCCAATAAAGCGGTTATAGGTGTACATGAGCGTATCTTCAACGCCCTTGGCCATGAGCGGACCGGTAAACTGCATACAGCGCTGGTAGAAACGCAGCGCCCGTTTGTTGTACTCCCTATTGCCCGCCTGGGGTTGCTGCAGGATAAGTTCATCCAGCAGGTCAATGGCAGCGGTCAGGCTTTTTTTCTTTTTTTTGATCCGGTCGAAAATCATCTGCATCGCGGTTGTTTCCGTCTGGCCCAGTGGAAACTGGTTCCCGTAGTACCGATACACAGGGCACTGAACCAAAAATTCACCAATGGCGGCTTTCCACCTCTCCGGCGACACCTCCGCCAGCCTATGCTCATCCATCAGGTTTAATGACCGGGAAAGGGCCACCAGGTTATCCAGCTCCCCGTTCATGTGCTGGAAGAGAATATACGCCTTCTTGTCGTGCAGCTCCTGACGGACCGCCACGTGCTCCCCCAGCAGGGACCGATAAAACCGGGTAAAGGCCACCCCGCTGCTGGTGCGGGTAAACAGGTTATTGACCATAGACAGGTAACCGTACCCAGTTGTGCCCTGCACGGGCCAGTCTGCCGGCAGCGCTTCGTCGTTTTGCAGGATCTTCTCCACCACGATATAGGCGTCGTCGCCCGCCAGTTTCCGCAGTCGCTCCAGGTATTGGCGGGGGTCATACAGCCCATCGATATGATCGACCCGCAGCCCGTGAAAAATACCCGCTTCCAGCAGCGCCTTTGGGAGTTGATGCACGGCCTCAAAAACAGCCGGGTCCTGGATGTTCAGACAGATGAGCGAATTAACGGTGAAAAACCGGCGATAATTAATGCGCTCGTTGGTTTCTGCGTGATAACACAATCGGTAAGCCTGCTCATCGGCAATTTGCCGGATACAGGCCGGGTCGGTGTTGACCGCGTTTAGGCAGCGCCTGATGTACGCCTTACCCGCAGCGTCCTTCGTCAGGTTGGCCAGCGCCTGCTGGCACTCGGCGCTTTGCTGGGCGTAGGTAGCTGGCTTGCGGAGTTTCTGCACCTGACGGATATGGTCAAGCAGTGTCTGAATGTTCCCAGAGGGCCCTCTGGGGTCGGCCGTCAGAATGGTGGCGTAGGAGCGCAGGTGCAGCGGATAAGCCGTTTCAAAATAGGTAATAACGAACCTGCCGTTCTGGTAATCAACGGCCAGGTCGCCCTGGTCAATAACCTCGTTCAGCGGAGCGCCCAGGAACGGGACCATCAGGCGGCCTTCGTGGACAGGGCTGTGCCAGTCGATGTCAAAAAACGGCGCGTATTCGGAACGTGTTCCTTTCTCCAGCACATCCATCAGCCAGCTATTGTGCGGGTGGAAGGCCATGTGGTTGGGAACAATATCCTGAAGCCAGCGCATTCCCCGCCGGGTAAGCTGGGCACTGATCGATTTTAGCTGCGCTTCGGTACCGATTTCGGGATTAATGCGCTGCGGATTGACTGAATCATAGCCATGAACACTACCCGGCACAGCCTCTACTATAGGTGACGCATAAATGGTTCGAACGCCCAGGCCATCCAGGTAGGGAATAATACGCTCGAAATCACGAAAGGTAAAGCCGCGGTGAAATTGGATCCGGTAGGTGGAAACGGGATTGGTCATGGTGTTGCGCGTAAAGAATAAAGGACTCAGGTTGTAGCCTGATGGATTCAGCATTTACTACAGAATCGGGGGCCGAGTGGGGTTGCCCCTGGGTGCCGGGCTGCCAGCACGCGTCGGCGGAGTCGAGCAGCTTTTGCCAGGGCAGGGGGTCTTCGCCGACAGCAGGGACCTGTAGCGTTTGGGGGTTCTTCGAAAAATTCATCAGACACAGCACATGCTGGTCCCCATGCCAGCGGTGAAGCACCAGGGTGTTCATCTCCTCATTAGCCACGGCCGTTAGCTGCCGACGGTCCAGCTGCGCGAGGGCCGGTAGCTGCTGACGCAGGGCAATCAGGGTCTGATAATACCGGAGCATGGTTTTATGGGGCTCTTCGGCCAGCCGATTCCAGGGCAGTTTCGCCTGGTCAAAGGTTTCTTCGCTCTGTGGGTCGGGCACCTCTTCACCGGAATGAAAGGCCGCAAATTCCTCCTTTCGCCCCTGCCGGACGGCTTCCACCAGGTCTGGTTCGGAATGACTGACAAAGTATAAAAACGGATTGGTTTCGGCCCATTCTTCGCCCATGAACAGCAGCGGGATGTATGGGCTGACCAATACTGCTCCGGCCATTAGTTTGAGGGCCTCAAAACTGTAGAGTGCGCTGGAACGTTCGCCCAGCTTGCGATTGCCGACCTGATCGTGGTTTTGCGAGAAGACAATAAACTGCTCGCCCGGATTATGCTCGGCTTTAAGCCCAAATAGTTTCTGGCGAACGGGCGAGAACTGCCCATCGTACACATAGCCATCCTGGTACGCTTTTGCCAGGTGCGTAACTCCTTCAAAGTCAGCGTAATATCCTTTTTTCTCTTCCCCAATTGCCACCCGCAGGGCGTGGTGAAACTCATCCATCCACTGCGCATCCATGCCGTAGCCCGATGCCGCCCGCGACTTGATGTACCGGGGGTCGTTCAGATCACTTTCTACCAGGACGTAATGACGCCGTCCGGTCACGTCCATGAGTTGGTCAACCGCTCCCCGCAGCTCCTCCAGGATGTGGACCGGACTGAAATCTTTAATGGCGTGAACCGCATCCAGTCGCAGGGCATCCACGTGAAAATCCCGAAACCACATGAGGGCATTTTCAATGACAAACCGCCGGACGCCATCGCACCAGGCATCGTCGAAATTAACGGCCTTGCCCCAGGGTGTACAATATTTATCCGTCAGGTACGGACCAAACTTGCTCTGGTAATTCCCTTCGGGCCCAAAGTGATTATACACGACGTCGAGCACTACGGCAATGCCCTTCTCGTGGCAGGCATTGATCAGGTGTTGCAGGCCCCTGGCGCCCCCGTAGGAGTTCTGCACGGCATACGTGTAGACGCCATCGTAACCCCAGTTGCGGGAACCCGAAAATTGGGCCACTGGCATGATTTCAATGGCATTGATGCCCATTGCCTTCAGATAATCCAGTTTGCTTTCCAGCGCCTGGAAGGTACCCTCGGACGTAAAGGTGCCGGTGTGCAGTTCATAGAGCAGGTACTGGTGAAGGGGTGGGTTCACCCAGTTCTGGTCACTCCAGGCAAACGATGCCGTGTCAATTGCCTCAGAAGGTCCATGCACCCCCCGCGGCTGGCAGAGCGAAACCGGGTCCGGGTAATCCTGCCGGCCATCCAGTAAAAACGTGTATAAATCGCCCGGGTTTAGCTGGTCTGTAGTAAGACGCCAGTACCCCAGCACTTCCTTTTTCAACGGGATGGCTGCGGGCTGCCCATATATTTTCAGGGCCACGTGTTTGACCAGTGGAGCCCACACTTCCACCTGGGCGTAATCTGTTCCGGGAAAGCTTACGCCAATTGATCGGTTGTTGAGTTGGTAATTCATTGGTAACTAAATACATATGTAATGGACCATTCTGCCACAAGGCATGGATCGCTATGCCTTGTGGCGGTAAGGGTTGCACCTGTATAGGAAAACTCGTAGGGGGTTAGCTGTACCCGGCAAGCCAGCCGGTTAATAAGGCAACGGCCAGCAGCGGTGGTTTACGGGGCTCGCCCGGACTGGCCCATCGGGCTGTTTTCCGCGGGTTAGTTTTCCAGTGCATCGCATTGACTGCGTCGTATCCGTTCAATGGGTTTCCCCTGCGCGCCTATTTCAATGTATCAAGCCAGTTGAAAACCGACTCAAATAAAGCCTTATACTCAGTAAGGCTATAGGCTAATAGGCCACCCATACAAAGGGCTGCCAGCAGAATAAGTAGTCCTATGTTATGCCGGGTCCGCTTCATCCAGCTATCCTTTAGAAAATAAACTCGTCAGGCTGCCTGCCCGTCGGAACCGGGCCATGGACCGGTAGCGATCAACGCTGATGTGCGGGGCAAAACCACTGGCCAGGCCACGCGTACTAAACAGAATTTTCATACCGTTTCAGAGAGTTACTAAACAAGGTTGAACAGCCTCTTAGACCATCCAGCCGTGTTTAGTAACTACCCGGCCGAGTTGATTGGTGATGGCGCCGGAAAATAAGTGAGGGAAAGGGCATTGGGGTGAACAGGGCCGGTTTTTGAGGGCCATTTCCTCACAACACAATGAATACATCGGCCTACTGCCCGTTTGCACGCGTTAGCTGTCCGTGCGTTTAGCGCGAATTGTGACGTTGGTGTAGGTAATAATCTGTTAACAGCTAACATCGTATGGATCCAAGCATACAAGTACTCTGGGGACTGATTGTCTTATTGATTGGGGCGGGTCTGCTTACGCGCCTACCGCATGACCCGGATCAGGTAATCAGGTATGAATTGGGCAGAAAAAAAAAGGGCAGGAAAAAACGTCGAAAGAAGCTCCAGCATCAGGTATCTGTATACAAAGACGAATTAGAATCCGACCCAACCAATGCCCCGCTCTCGGTAGCACACCCTGCTGACCCGAATAATCCGGCTTAACTGTAAAGACGAGTTACCTATGGCAGCTACATTGTAGGTTTACTGAATGGAGTGGGCAGGTACCTGACCGGACATCAAAAATGGCTGTTTACGTCGCTCAGCGGGCCAGCCGTACGGATGATAGGACGCTAAATGGGCAGTCGAAAGTAACCGACACGCCCCTGATTGCCCCACTTGCTCATTCGTACATTTTTTCCTGAAACTTTTCAATTTGCCTGCCGTTTCAACGCAACATCTGCCAGAGAATCAATCAACTTACGCGTACCGGATTTTCTAAAAACGAATTAAAAGCAGTTAAAAACACAAACGTATCCAGTACAGTCAACGCGGTCTCAAACGGCCGGTTAAGCTGGTTTAACGGCTCTATCAACTATGAAAATTATAGACATCCGTGCCTTGAAGGGGCCAAACTACTGGTCCATCAAGCGTCATAATCTAATCGTGATGCGGTTAGATTTAGAAGAACTGGAAGAACGTCCTTCCCACAAAATCGACGGCTTCTACCACCGCCTGCGGGCGCTCATGCCCAGTCTGTATACGCATGAATGCTCGGAAGGGCGGCCGGGGGGCTTTTTTCACCGGGTGGAGCAGGGGACCTGGATGGGCCACATTATTGAACATATCGCCCTGGAAATTCAGTCGTTGGCGGGTATGGACTGTGGGTTTGGCCGCACCCGAAGCACCGGCGACTATGGCGTGTACAATGTGGTTTTTGCCTATCAGGAGGAGCGGGCCGGGCTTCATGCCGCCCGGTGTGCTGTTGCCATCGCTCAGGCGCTCATTGATGCCAAAGAGTATGATTTGCAGGCGGATATCGACTACCTCCATCAACTGTATGAAAAATATCGGTTGGGTCCCAGCACGTCGGCCATTGTCACGGCCTGCGTCCAGAAAGGCATTCCTTACCTCCGGCTCGACGCCGACTCAACCGTTCAGCTTGGGTACGGAGCCCGGCAGAAGCGTATACAGGCTGCCGTAACCAGCCAGACCAGCAGCATTGCCGTTGAGCTGGCGGCCGATAAAAGTGAAACCAAACGCCGACTAGGCAATGCCACTATTCCGGTACCCGACGGAGAAGTGATCCAGACCGAAACTGACTTGCAGGACGTGCTCCGTCGATTGTCCTTTCCATTGGTCGTTAAACCACTGGATGGCAACCACGGCCGGGGTGTAACCACCAATATCCAAACCACCGAAGCACTCACAGCCGCTTTCCGGATGGCAAAGGGACATAGTGACCAGGTGCTGGTCGAGCAGTTTGTGCCGGGCAATGATTACCGGCTGCTGGTCATTGACTACACACTGTGTGCGGTGGCGCTTCGGGTGCCGGCCCGGGTTGTTGGCGACGGTTCATCCACGATTCAGGCGCTTGTTGATCAGGTCAATTGCGATTGCCGACGCGGGGAGGGTCATGTTAACCTGTTGACCAAAATCGTCGTTGATGAAGCTACGCTCACCCTCCTGAAAGAACAGGCATTAACGGTTGATTCTGTGCTTCCGGTGGGCCAGGCGCTGTATTTGAAAAAGACAGCGAATCTGAGTACGGGCGGTACGTCCATTGATGTAACGGACACGGTTCACCCCGAAATCAGGGCGATGGCCGAACGGACCGCCCGGGTTATTGGCCTGGATATCTGTGGCATCGACCTAGTTGCTCAGGACATTACGCAACCCCTGAAAAAGTCGGGAGCCGTGGTTATTGAAGTAAATGCCGGACCGGGTTTGCGCATGCATACGCACCCCTCAGAAGGCAAGCCGCGTGATGTTGGCAAAGCGGTAGCAGCTATGCTCTTTCCCGAACCTACTGCTGGTCGATTCACGCTGGGAGTATCCACTCCGGGCGAATCCACCGCACCGGCGGACCGGCCGGGCGAATCAACCGCACCGGTGGACCGGCTGGACGAATCCACGCGGGGAGCATCCACTCCGGGCCGTATTCCGGTAATTGCCATTACGGGGACGAACGGCAAAACCACCACTACCCGGCTCACGCAGTACCTGATTCGGCAGGCGGGATTTACAGTTGGGTTTACCACCACCGAGGGTATCTACATTGGCGATTCGCTCATTGAAGAAGGCGACTGCACGGGGCTACAGAGTGCCCGCAAAGTACTTCAGGATTCTTCTGTGGAGTGTGCCGTACTGGAGTGCGCACGCGGGGGGATGCTGCGTTCCGGTCTGGCCTTCGATCAATGCGATGTGGGGGTTGTGACCAACGTAGCAGCCGACCACCTGGGCCTGCGGGACATCCATTCTGTAGAGGACATGGCCCGGGTGAAAGCCATTGTGGCCGAAAGCGTGAAGCGGGATGGGTACGCCGTTCTGAACGCGGATAATGACCACACGTATGCCATGCGCCAGCGGCTGACCTGTCAGGTTGCGCTGTTTAGCATGCACCCAGCCAGCGAACGCGTTGTGGCGCATTACCGCGCCGGAGGGCTGGCGGCTGTTTATGAAGACGGGTACATTGTCCTCCGGCACGGTGATGACCGGATTCGGGTGGCGCCCATCAACGACATTCCGCTGGCGTTTGAGGGCAAAGCGCCGTTTATGATCGAGAATATCCTGGCGGCTGTGCTGGCGGCTTACTGCCAGCACATACCGGTCGCGCTGATTGCCCAGGGGCTGAAATCATTTGTACCATCCTTTGAGAACACCCCCGGCCGAATGAATCTGTTCTGCTTCCAGAATTATTGCGTCCTGGTGGACTATGCCCACAATCCGCATGGGCTTACGGCTTTGGGTGAGTACATCAAACAGGCGGGTGCCGTGCGTAAAGTGGGGATTCTAACCGGCGTTGGCGACCGTCGGGATGAGGACATCCGGACGCTGGGCAAGGTAGCAGGTAAGGTATTCGATGAGCTCATCATTCGCTTTGATGAAGACAGCCGGGGCCGGAATACAGACCAGATTGCCGGGCTAATCACGGAGGGTGTCCGGGAGGTTGACCCACTGAAACCCATGCACGTCATACCCGATGAACTGACTGCCTTAACCTATGCCATTGAGCATGCGCAGGTGGCTACCCTGATTGTTCACCTGACGGAGCAGATTCACCGGTCGGTTGAGCTGGTCCGTGAGTTTAAACAACTGGAAGAAACGGCGGAGCTGCACCCCGAACTGCTCCTGTAAGCAGCCAACTGACGCCCAATGAAGAGCAGGCTGATTGGCCGGAGTAAGGATGAACTCCAATCCTGCCAATCAGTCTGCTGTTGGCATCAGGAAAAACCTTTTTCTTCCGTTCGTGTAAAGAGCCGGTCTTTCAGGTAGTACGACGCCCCTTTAGCCAGTACGTTGACGCGCAGGCCATTCACGTAAACGGACTGAAGTTCAGGAACCTCGTAGTAGTTGGTATCCCGTACGTTGTCCGTATCAATAATAAAGACACTCCCGGAGCCAATGGCCCTTAGCACATCCCCGCGGGAAATAACAACGCCGGAGTCGGTGCAAAGCCCGATGCCCAGCAGGCCGGGATTACGCATGAGGGCTTCCGTTAACCGGGGAAAGCGGCTGCGTTGCATAAAGTGGGTGTCGATGATGGCCTGGGGTAGTAGTGAGAGCCCTTTTTCGGTTTCTACCATGCCTTTAACCAGGGACTCCGCACTTTTCCCTTCCTTGATGGCCAGGGCGGGCATAGCGGCTGCCCCGGCACTCGTACCCGCAATCACGAAGTCGTCGTTCTCGTAGCGTTCGTGGATTCGGGCCAGCAGCGCGGTATCCAGCAACTTATCAACCAGCGTTGTTTGATCACCGCCCGTAAAGTAGACACCGTCGGCCTTGTCAATGCGCTGCAGGTTTTCCCGGTTGTCGGCCTGGTTATGGCTGTTTATGGGCAGCACGTGTACGTGGTTACAGCCCAGTTCCCGGAACGCCTTTCGGTAACTTTCGCCCATCTCATCGGGAATATCCGAAGCTGCGGGTATCACCTCAATTCGGGACGCTGGTCCGTTCACTTCCGTTAAGAATTCGGCCAGGATGCCCAGTTTAAAAAAGTCGACCTTGCGAAGTTCGCTGGAAACCGCCTTGTCATCCGGGTCTTTTGCTTCCCCACCGCCGATAAGAATAAGTTTTCCTTTAGGTACTGTCATGCTTGTTTATGTTTACTTGTGGATTTATAAAAACAATAAAACCAATAGGCGGGCCGTGTGTTAAATAGCGGGGCCATTTTTCGGCAACGAATGACCGTACGTTCCCCCAACCAGCCTAACCCCCTGCACCATGCATATACGAGGTACCCTGATTGCCATTGGCGGAAATGAAGACAAGGGAGCCAAAACCAGGCCACTCCACGTTCACGATACCGTTCATGCCTTTGTTAACGCGGGCATTTTATACCGAATCATCGCCGAAATCAACAATGCCGATGCGTGTCTGGAACTCGTAACGACGGCTTCCAGCATTCCTAAATCCGTTGCGTATCAATACAGCCGGGCGTTCAAAAAACTGGGCCATACCAACATCCGGCCCATGCACATTACGTCGCCCCGGGAAGCGGACCATCCCGACATACTGGCCCGTATCCGAACCTGCGGGGGCATTCTGTTTTCGGGCGGGGATCAGCTGCTGTTAACCTCCGTGTTTAGCAATACCGCCTTTTGTCAACTCCTGCACGAACGCTACGTTCAGGAACACATCGTCATTGCCGGAACCAGTGCCGGGGCCATGGCGATGTCGGACCTGATGATTTACCCGCGTGCGGACGAGAACACACAACAACCGGATGTCGACTTACTGCCCGGCCTGGCGCTGGTGCATGATGCCATCATTGATACTCATTTTATGGTACGGGGCCGTTTTCGACGCCTGGCCTTCGCCGTAGCGCAAAACCCAACCCACATCGGTATCGGCCTGGAAGAAGATACCGGCATTATTATCCGCAAAGGCAACAAACTCGAAGCCATTGGTTCTGGCCTGGTTACGCTCATTGATGGGCGCAGCCTCAAAGAAGCGAACCTCACCGTAGCGCAGGTCAAGCACGATATTTTCATCGAGAATCTACTGGTGCACGTGCTTAGCCACGGGAACAACTTCACCCTGCGCAACAAAAAGTTTTCGTAATACTCAGGCAAAGATGGCCACCTCGCCCTGGCCCATCTGGTTACGCCAGGCCCGGTACATCCCCTCTGAGTTGAAGGGCAGTTCGACATTCCCGGCCCGGTCAACAGCAATCAAACCCCCTTCCCCACCCATTACGTTCAGCTTATCCTGTACAACGTAGGCACAGGCTTCTTTCAGCGACAACCCTTTGTAGGCCATCAGGCAGGAAATATCATAGGCTACCACCGACCGGATAAAAAACTCCCCGTAGCCCGTGCACGACACCGCGCAGGTTTCATTATTGGCGTAGGTACCAGCGCCGATAACGGGGGTATCGCCCACGCGTCCGTATTTTTTATTGGTTAACCCGCCGGTGGAGGTGGCCGCGGCCAGATTGCCGTGCTGGTCGAGCGCTACGGCACCAACCGTTCCTTTGCCGGTGTTCCGCTTGCTGTGGTCCAGCTGCGTTTTCTGCGTTTTATTGGCCTGCTGCGCTTCGGCAAGCTGCTGATAACGGAGTTCAGTAAAGAAGTACTCATCCGGCTCAATGGGCAACTTCTGGTCCCGGGCAAAGTCTTCGGCCCCGCTTCCCAGCAGAAAGACGTTCTCCGATTGCTCCATAACGGCCCTGGCCAGGGAAATGGGGTTGCGGACATTGGTGACGCCGGCCACGGCGCCGGCGTTCAGCGTCTGGCCACACATGATGGAAGCATCCAGTTCGTGCCGGCCACTGGCCGAAAAAACCGCGCCTTTACCCGCGTTGAAGCGTTCATTGTCTTCCAGGCTCCGAACGGCCTGTTCTACGGCATCGAGCGCACTGCCGCCCTGCTTTAATACCGCATACCCCGCATTGAGTGCCGCTTCCAGTCCGACCCGAAAGGCGCTTTCCTCTTCCGGGGTAATTTCGGTTCGGTTAATGGTTCCCGAGCCGCCGTGGATGGCCATTGTATACATAGGTGAAAAGTTGACTAAACAGGCATACAACCCGGATTGATTCCTTTAGGTTGTTGGGAGGGTTGTTCAGCATTGCCTGTGGGCTGCCACTGGCCAGGCATTATGGCTTCTGGAGATTGGTTTAGCCCACAACCAATTTAATTGAGCGTAACCAGCCATACGCCTAATGAGGGAATGGTCCGGCGTAGTCAGTTCATCCATCCTGCCACGCCCCTCAGGATAGGGCCCCAATCCTCACTTTCGGAGCCCGCTTTATTCCTTTTCGGCCCAACCGGAGTTAGGCCTGATAAACTATTCAGGCTAAAACACAAACCAACGATCATCATGACATCAACGAGCAGACAACCCAATCCGGACCAGACGGCAGAACCAACCGGCAGCCGTTTAAATAACGAGGCTGCTGCCGAGGAACATACCATAGACGCACCACAAGGTACGGCGGCCCTGAGCGACAATGACAATGCGGTTGCTGCGCAGCATATCATGGATACGGAGGCCAACGAAACAACAGATAGCAAGGATGATTCTACAATTCTGGGGGCAGATGGCCTGGCCGGTGGCCTGTCGGGCGACGGAGAACGGACTAATGAATACGATGCCGCGGTGATGGGCCTGGACGATTAAGCAGGGTTGTCGAGTTACACGTAGTCTCTCCGTTTCCGGCTGAATTTTTCAGCCCCTGCAAAAATACCATCCGCCCGTATTAACCCGATTTGTGACCAGCGCCCGGCAGGGAGCTTCCAGCCAGCAACGGGCTGAGTACCCCCTAACTGGCAGCGTACTAAAAATACGGATTGACTGAATCCCTTCGGCGGGGCCAGAACCTCATTCCTAAACCGCCTTCAGAACAGTAGCCAATGGCTTTAGTTTTTCCGCTAAATCAACGTAAACAATTTCTTAAACACGCAATAAAATGGCAGATAAAACACTGGAGAAAGTCGAAAAAGAATACGAAGGCCAACGCATTACCGGCAATCAGGACAATGGCACGGGCCACGGCAGCAAAGGAAATGGGCGCAGTTCCACCTCCCACAAAAGTTCGTCGAAAGGGAGCCGAAGTGCGGGTGGTTCGACGGGAGGAAGCAAATCGGGACACAGTAAATAAGGAACAAATCCTTACGGCAATGAACATAGGTATTAAGTACTACTCCCCGCAAATCAGCGGAGGCAACAGCCATAAAAACCAGCAGGAAGAAGGGCAGGCTGGCAAATCGGGCAGTCGACAGCGCTCCACGAAGAAAACCACGGAGAAGAGCGATTCAGCTAAGAAGAAGCAAACCAAGGCTAACGCAAACAGCGTGGATTAATACCAGCAAAGGTCTGCCATTGGCAGACCTTTGCTGAATACACTAGTTAAACACGCATTTCCTGCTCCAGTATGCTGTTTAAACGCGCTGCCAACGTGGATCTAGCAGGCACGTAACTGTTGATTTGCGCGGAGGAACTCGAGCAGATCAAAAGGTCGTCGACTCAGAAAATGATCGGTTAAAAATGCTACATCCAGTTCAAACTGGTAATGCTCAACCGCTGGATTGTACTCCCCCAGCAAAATCCGTTCGTAAGCCGCCTGCATTTGCTCGACATGGGAAGCCAGCCGCTTATACATTGCTTTCCAGACGAGTACTTCCAGCTCAGCACTCGTTTTATTTCCAGGATCGATACCCAGCAACGGGCACGCACTTAAAATCAAATCAAACGTAGCGTCCATCATCCTGCTAGTAAGGCCAGCAATAAGAAAAGCAGATAGCACTCCCGGTAAACCAGCACAACTGGTTTACTCCTGAGCCGCCTGCTGATTCACTGACTGCGTAGCAATAGTGGTTAGTTTTTCGTCGGTTGCTTTCTCCTCCTGAAGGGTAGTCTGCAGCAGATCGGCAATCTGCGTTTGACCGGCCTGCGCGGCCAGGGTTCGGGCGGTTCCGTACGAGGCAATCTCGTAGTGTTCCATCTTCTGGGCAGCCCCAATAATGGCCGCATCGGCAACGGGTCCGTCGTCCAGTTGACCCAGTAAGTCCTGGGCTTCCTCAATTAGCCCCTGCATAGCCATACACGTTTCCCCTTCGGGATCAATGCCCAATTGCTGAGCAATCTGTTCCAGCCGGGAAACCTGGTCTTCCGTTTCCCGCTGGTGGCGCTGGAAGGCCTCCCGGAGTTGATCGTTTTGTACGCGCTGGGCCAGTTGAGGCATCGCTTCCAGGGCTTGTTGTTCAGCCGAATACAGATCCTGAATTGTGTGGATCATTAGTTCATCCATTGTGTTCATAGCGTTTTAACGGTTTATTGTGAAAGCCTTATTGATACTACCTGTCCCGTTTAACCCGCGTAGGCTTTGGTAGTTGGGTGCTGATTATGGAGAGTGAGGAAACGGGCATGCCAGGCGAATGCCGACAGGAACGTAAGCAGGGTAAGTACTACATTTCATACAGGCCAGCCTTTCTCCGTCGCAATGCGGTTTACCTTAAACAGCCTGTGCACCCGGTTTAGAAGAAATCGACTATCACCTAATACGGTGGTCAAGGCTATTTAAAACAGAAGCTCCTCCAAACCAGCTGGTTTGGAGGAGCTTCTGTTTTAAATAGTGGTATGGAGTACAGTTACACCGCTACACTTTCCTCCTTCTCCTTTTTCTTACCTTTCTTTTTCAACGCTTCCAGACCTTTCTTGCCATAGGCCAGCCGGGTGATGCCCACATACAGTACGGGCACAACGAAGATAGCCAGTGAGGTAGCCGCCAGCATACCGCCCAGCACCGTGCGGCCAATGGTGGCCCGGGCCACTCCCCCGGCTCCCGTAGCGATAGCCAGCGGCACCACGCCCAGAATAAACGCCAGCGAGGTCATCAGAATCGGACGAAGCCGCAACCGGACCGCTTCAATGGTCGATTCGAGCAGGTCCTCTCCTTTATCGACGCGTTCTTTGGCAAATTCAACAATCAGGATGGCGTTCTTGGCGGCCAGCCCGATGAGCGTGATGAGGCCAATCTGCGCGTACACGTTGTTACTCAGGTACGGAAATAGCGTGAGGGCGAGGATGGCTCCCAGCGCCCCAATGGGTACCGACAGCAACACCGAGAATGGAACCGACCAGCTTTCGTACAGGGCCGCCAGAAACAGGAATACAAAGGTGATGCTCAGGGCAAAAATGAAGATGGAACTGTTGCCTGCGTTGATTTCCTCACGGCTCAGCCCCCCAAAATCGTAGGCGTACCCGGCAGGCAGCACCTTGGCCGCTACCTCTATCAGCGCATCGTTGGCCTGACTACTGCTGAAACCCGGTTTGGCCGACCCATTAATCTCCACCGACCGGAACAGGTTGAAGTGCGAGATAAGGGGAGCATTCTCTATAACCGTCGTTTTCACCACGCTGCTCAGCGGAATTAACTGCCCGCCCGCGTTACGCACGTAAAACTGGTTTAGCTTTTTGATATCATCCCGGTACATCGTGTCCGCCTGCGCCACCACCCGGAATTTACGGCCGTAAATAATGAAATCATTAACGTAGCGACTGCCCAGCAGCGTCTGGATGGTCTGGTAAACATTGGCCACGTTCAGGCCCAGCTTTTTGGCCTGCTCCCGGTCCAGGTCCACCCGGTAAGCGGGCGACTGCGCCGTGAAGTACGAATAGGCCCGGCCAATTTCGGGTCGTTGGTTGAGCTCGGTGAGGAAGTTTCTCACTACGCCCTCAAACGCCTGTACATCGTCCTGCGTTTCGCGCTGCTGAATCTCGAAGGTAAAGCCCGAACTCTGCCCCAGACCCGGAATGGCGGGGGGCAGGATGGCCTGTATCTTTGCATCGGTCAGGCCCGCAAACGCGCGTTGCAGTTTCGGCACCAGCGAGTCGGCCTGCATGCCTTCGCCGGTGCGTTCGTCCCACGGTTTTAGCTGAATGAACACCGTACCACTGTTCGATTTAGACGCGAACGTAATGGCATTCAACCCGCCCAGCGCCGTGAAGTGCGCCACGTAAGGCTGCTTTTTGAGGATAGCCATCATCTCCGTCAATACCTCCAGACTCCGCGCCGTTGAGGCCGCTTCGGGAATTTCGTAGGTCACAAAAATACGGCCTTCGTCTTCCGTTGGGATGAAGCCGGTCGGTTTGGCCCGAAACAGCATCCCCGTGCCGATGTACACCACCACCAGCCCGACAATGACCAGGGGGGTAGCCTTAATCAGTCGCCGGACCCCGTTCGAGTAGGAGTCCGTCATCCGCCCAAACCACTGGTTGAATTTGTAGAAAAACTTATTTAGCCCGGTCGCTTTTTCGTCGATGTGCATCGGGCGCAGCATCAGTGTGCAGAGTGCGGGGGTGAGCGAGAGGGCCACAAAAGCCGAAATCAGCACCGATACGGCAATGGTAATGGCAAATTGCTGATACAGTCGGCCCACAATACCGGGAATAAAGCCCACCGGTACGAATACAGCCGCCAGAATGAGAGCAATGGCAATAACCGGGGCCGAAATTTCGCGCATGGCCGACAGCGTCGCATCGCGGGGCGACTGGCCTTTGTCGATGTTGGCCTGCACGGCTTCCACCACGACAATGGCATCATCCACCACAATACCGATGGCCAGTACGAAGGCAAAAAGTGTGAGGTTGTTGATGGTAAAACCCAGCGGCACAAACAGGGCAAACGTACCGATGATGGATACCGGAATGGCCAGCAGTGTTATGAGCGTAGCCCGCCAGCTTTGCAGAAACAGAAACACCACTAAAATGACCAGCACCAGTGCTTCGAGCAGCGTTATGACTACTTCCTCAATCGACACCTGAATAACCGACACCGATTCGAACGGTACCACATAATCCACATCGGGCGGGAAGGTTTTTTTCAGCCGGTCCATCGTTTCGTACACCCCTTTGGCCGTTTCCAGCGCGTTGCTGCCGGGGAGTTGATACACCAGCAGGTAGGAGGCCCGCTTACCGTCCACAAACGAGTTGCTGGCGTACGAAAACTTGCCCAACTGCACCCGTGCCACATCGCTCAGGTGCACCAATGCCCCCAGTGACGGATTGGACCGGACCACGATGTTTCTGAAATCTTCCTCTTTGGTGAGCTGGCTATTGGTAAAGACACTGTATTCAAAGGCCTGCGAACTGGGTTGGGGCGGTCCACCCACCGACCCACCGGCAATCTGCAGATTCTGCTCCTGCAAAGCTGCCAGCACCTCATCGACGGTCAGGCCAAGCTGAGCCAGGCGGTCGGGTTTGAGCCAGATACGCATGCTAAAATCGTCGGCCCGGCTAAAGATATCGCCCACCCCCGGCACCCGCAGCAGCGCGTCGCGAATGTAAATGTTGGTATAGTTATCCGTAAACGACACATCGTGCGTTCCCTTCGGCGAAAAGATGGCCACCAGCATAAACAGCGACGGGTTCCGCTTGCGCACCGTTACGCCCAGCCGGGTTACGGCTTCGGGCAACTGTGGGGTGGCAATACCGGCACGGTTCTGCACATCGAGGGCCGCAATATCAACGTCGGTGCCTACTTTAAAGGTCACGTTCATCGTCATCCGGCCGTCGTTGGTAGCGTTGGTCTGAATGTAATCCAGTCCGGGTGTACCGTTCACCTGCGTTTCAATGGGCGTAGCCACGGTTTGCTCCACCGTTTGCGCATCGGCCCCGGTGTAGTTGGCCGTCACCTGCACCACCGGGGGCGTAATGGATGGGTACTGACTAACGGGCAGACTCAGCAGAGCCAGCACGCCCAAAGCCACAATGACAATGGAAACAACGATAGCCATTACAGGCCGGTTGATGAATACTTCTGCGAACACGTTCTTCTTTAATTATGAATGATGAATGATAAATGATGAGTAGAGTGCCCACACTGGCAGACATTTATAATTTATCATTCATCATTATTTCTCACTGATTTTCACCTTACTTCCATCCTTAATCTTCTGCGTACCACCGGTTACGATGGTCTGCCCTTCGGTGAGGCCGTTTTTTACGACTACGTTGCCCTGAATACGCGCGCCGAGGGTCACTTTCTTCTGGGTCACCTTGCTGCTGTCGCCCACAACGAATACGAAGTACTCACTCATCTGTTCGGTTACGGCTTTGTACGGAATCAGAAGCTGAGGCTCGTCGGTGCTGTTTTTTACGCGAATGTTGGCGTTCAGTCCTACTTTCAGCGTTTTGCCGGGGTTAGGAAACGCCACCCGAACGCGCAGGGTACCGGTTTGGGGGTCCACCGCCCGGTCGATGATGCGTACCGAGCCGGGGTATTTGTACAGACTTCCATCGGGCAGCTGGAGCATAAGCGTGGAGTCACGCACAACACCGGACTTACTCTGTAGCTTCGTAAACCGGGCGATATCAGCCGCGTCTGCCTGTACATCGGCGGCAATGGGATCATCGGCCGAAATGGTGTTCATGGGCGTAGGACCGGGCGCCACGGCCGAGCCAAGCCGCACCTGCGAAATACCGATGGTGCCATCCATAGGCGCGTAAATGGTGGTGTATTTGAGGTTGGTGGACACCTGCCGGATATTAGCCTGAGCGGCTTCAACCTGCATTTTAACTGCTTCGAGGGTTGCGTTGGCATTATCCACCAGTTGCGTCGCTACGGCATCCTGCGAGGCCAGCATGTTGTAGCGGCTGGCATCTTTCTGGGCGCGGTTGAGGTTGGCCTTCTGCACGTTCAGGTTGGCTACGGCCTGGTCGTACGTGGCGCGGTACTGCTGCGCATCGATGGTGTATAGTTTCTGCCCTTTACTTACGTGCTGACCATCCTGAAAGAATATACCCGTCACGTTGCCGGACACCTGCGGCTGAATTTCTACTTCACGCAGGGCCGTTACCGTAGCCGGGTATTCATCGTAATACGTAGCGTTGCCTTTCGTCACCTTTACGGCCGTTACGGGTGTGGGGGGCGGAGGCCCCTGCTGTTCGTTTTTCTTGTCACCACAGGCAGTGAGCAACAGGGTTGTACCGATAAATATAAGAATTGATCGCATTTATGTAGTTCGTAGTTCGTGGTTTGTGGTTTGACGTTTTCACCTGACGGCTGCCGGAGGAACGACAAACAGGCAAACCACAAACTGCAAGTAATTAAAAGTTAAACAGCTTAAAACGTTATTTCCCCCAGTGCCTGCTGCACATCCAGTTTGCTTATCAACACCTGATAGAGGGCGTTGAACACGTTGATGCGCGCGGTGCGGAGGTCGGCTTCGGCAATGGTCACGTCCAGGTACGTTTTGATACCGTTCCGGTATTGCAGATTGATAATCCGGTACACATCCTCGGCCAGTGCCAGGTTTTCGTTCAGTGCCTGATAAGCAGCCAGATTCCCTTTGTAATTAGCCAGTGCCTGGGCATATTCGGCATCGACCGCACTGGTCAGCTCGGCTTCATCCCAGGTTAACCGCTGCACCTGTAACTCTGCTATTTTGGTTTGCTGAATACGACGACCGCCCTGAAAGATGGGTAGGGCGACCGACAGACCAATCAGTGAGTTAGGGAACGTCTGGGCGAAAAGCTGCCCGAATGCGTTATTCTGATACAGCAGGTTATAGTTTCCGAATGCCGACACCGTCGGCAGATACGCCCACCGGTTGTAACGCACGTTAGCTTCCAGCAACCGCCCCTGACTGAGCAGAAGCTGGTATTCGATTCGGTTTCTGGGATTGACCCGCTGGTTTGTATCCAGTGCAATTTCATTCACCAGCTGGAGCGTATCGTAGGTTACGTGCAGAATGTCGTTGGGCGGGTAACCCATCAGCTGTTTCAGGGTCTGGTATTTGGCCCCGATAAGGTCGCGGTACTGCTTTTGCTGGGCGCGACTGTTATTGAGCGCAATTTTAGCCCGCTGCGGGTCCGTTTTATCCACGATACCACTCTGATACTGGTTGGTAGCATCCTGCAAACTGCGCTGTAGCCGGGTAATATCTTCGGTAAGAATGTCCACCTGCCGCTGGGTCAAAACCAGGTCGTAAAACGCTTTACTGACGTTCACCACCACATCGATTTTGTTTCTCACGGTTGTCTGACTGGCCTGTACCCGGTAGGTATCGGCCGTCCGGCTGGCCAGCAGCAGGTCGCGGCTGAATACGCTTTGGGTTAGCGAGAGGGATGCCGTCGAGGTGTTTCTAGCCCCAATTACGCGGGGAACGGGTTCGCCGGTGGTGGGATCGGGAAAAATAGTGACGGGTTGTTTCAGGTAATGCTGTAGGTTATAGCCAGCACCAAGCTGCGGATACCAGGCCGCCAGGGCACTCTGCACGGTACGTTCGGCAATTTCCTGGTCGATGATCGACTGCCTGACCAGTGGCCGGTGCGCCAATGCGTACTGAATACAATCGGTCAGGTAGGCTTGTTTGGCCAGTGAATCGGTAGTCTTCTGCGCCAATCCATCCATTGCCCCAAACAGACCAGGCAAAAACAGAAGGTATAGTAACGTTTTTTTCATTTGCGATAAGCCCCAAAACGCCATTGAACAATGTCCGGTAAGGATACTAGGGCGGGATAGTCAACAGCGTGTACTATGCCACAACTCGTGTAGGTACCTGTTTTGTTCGCTCCCGGCCAAGATTTTACACACTGTGCCTGAACTACTTGAGTAATTCTACACGCTCTCCTTGATGTAAAAACCTGACAAATCCGGCAGTCAGCAGGGGATTACGCAAAACTTTATTTTTTACATCCTATTTCCGTCTTTATCCAGCCGGTAATCAAAAAAAATGGCTACATCTTTCTAAGGAGCAATTATCGTCTCCGTACTGGCTTTGTGGGTGACTGGTTTGCCAAAGCGGGGCAAAGGCCGTAATTTTCGGTCTGTTTATCTGTTTGAAAGCAACATGACCGACCTACATAAAGAATCAGAGGGGACAAATAGTGAGTCTACCCCCACCGGTACCTCCCGCAATTTTATCGAACAAATTGTGGAAGCAGACCTGGCGGCCGGTAAAAACGACGGACGTGTCCACACGCGCTTTCCGCCCGAACCGAATGGCTACCTCCATATTGGCCACGCCAAATCCATCTGCCTGAATTTCGGTCTGGCCGACGAATACGGCGGACAAACCAATCTCCGCTTCGATGATACCAACCCCGTTACGGAAGATACCGAATACGTCGATTCCATTAAGAACGATGTGCGCTGGCTGGGCTTCGAGTGGGAGAATGAATTTTACGCATCGGACTACTTCGACCAGCTGTACGCCTTCGCCGAAACACTGATTCAGAAAGGGTTAGCCTACGTTGACGATTCGACCCCGGAGGAGATAGCGGCCCAGAAAGGGACGCCCACCGAGCCGGGTTTGATGAACATATACCGCGACCGGTCGGTGGACGAAAACCTCGATATGTTTCGGCAGATGAAGGCGGGGGCGTATCCCGACGGGGCTAAAGTGCTGCGGGCCAAAGTGGATATGGCTTCGCCCAACATGCAGTTGCGCGACCCGATTATTTACCGGATCAGGCACGCCCACCACCACCGTACGGGCGACACCTGGTGCATTTATCCGATGTATGATTTTGCCCACGGGCAGTCGGACAGCATCGAGCGCATCACCCATTCGCTCTGTACGCTGGAGTTCGAAGTTCACCGCCCGCTGTATGACTGGTTTATCGACAAACTGGCTATTTTCCCCTCCCGCCAAATTGAATTTGCGCGGCTTAACCTCACCTACACGGTGATGAGCAAACGGAAGCTCAGGCTGTTGGTTGAAGAGGGCCACGTGAACGGATGGGACGACCCCCGCATGCCCACCATTGCTGGACTTCGGCGCCGGGGGTACACACCCGCCAGCATCCGTCAGTTTGCCGACCGGATCGGCATTGCCAAACGGGACAACATGATTGACGTTGGTCTGCTGGAATTCTGTATCCGCGAGGAACTTAACAAAACGACCCACCGGGTCATGGCCGTACTGACGGATGGCCAGCCCGACGCCAGGCCGTTGAAACTCGTCCTGACCAATTATGAGGTGGGTCGGGAAGAGATGATGCGGATTGAAAACAACCCCGAAGACCCCGATGCTGGTGAGCGTGAAGTGCCCTTCAGCCGCGAAGTGTACATCGAGCGGGACGATTTTATGGAGAATCCGCCGAAGAAATTCTTCCGCCTGTTTCCGGGCGGTATGGTTCGGCTGAAAGGTGCCTATATCATCAAATGTGAGGAGGTGGTGAAGGACGACGCGGGCGAAATTATCGAACTCCGCTGCACCTACATCCCCGAAAGCCGGAGCGGTTCGGATACATCGGGTATCAACGTAAAAGGCACCATTCACTGGGTGTCGGTTCCTCACGCCATCGAAGCGGAAGTACGTTTATATGACCGGCTTTTCTCGGTCGAGAACCCGGCGGCTGATGAACGCGAACTTGGTGAGTTATTAAATCCTACTTCCCTGGAAGTAATACGTGCTTTTGTGGAACCGGCGCTGGTAGAAGCCGCCCGGTCGGGGTCACAATCCAACTTCCAGTTCATGCGCAAGGGGTACTTCGTCCTCGATGCGGATTCAACGGCTGAACGGCCCATCTTCAACCGGACGGTGACGCTGAAAGACGGTTGGGCGAAAGAGCAGAAAAAGGGGTGACGGTAGGAAGGGGTAATAGATAGAAAGGGTAATTTTCGAAGTACAAGTTAATGAAGTATTTGTCATACATACACCACAAGTATTTGCGATGTATGTATGACATTATTAGCCTTAGAAATCATGGCAGTTAATAATTTATTAGATACTAGCACTGTAAGTTTCAGCGATATTATTGGCAACGGCAAGATCTACCAAGTTCCATCGTATCAAAGAGATTACTCATGGAAAGAAGATCATTGGGAAGACTTGTGGAGTGATATAGTATCTATAACAGACAATGACTCTATACACTACATGGGTTCAATTGTACTACAAAATCAAGGTGATAAAAAATACACTATTATTGATGGACAACAAAGACTGGCTACTTTAAGTATCATAGCTTTAGCTACAATAAGGCTTATCCAAGATTTAGTTAATAATGACATTGAGAAGGAGAAAAATGAGGAAAGAATAAAAATTTTGAGCAACAAATTTTTAGGAGATAAAGATCCAGCATCTTTAACTTACTCCGAGAAATTATCGTTAAATGAAAATAACAATAGCTTTTACCAATCTCACTTAATGATTTTCAGGCCACCAATTAATGAAAGAACATTGAGAGATTCTGATAAACTACTGTGGAGATCCTACAATTTTTTTAGAACAACTTTACAAAAACATTTCGATAAGAATCTCAATGGGGAACAGATCGCAACGTTTCTGAATAAAAGGGTAGCCGAGAGGCTCATGTTCATACAAATTGTAGTAGAAAATGAGGTTAGTGCTTATACAGTTTTTGAAACGTTAAATTCCCGTGGTGTCGATTTAACTGTAACAGACTTACTGAAAAATTATCTCTTTTCCGTTTCTACTCGAACAGATTTGGTTCATGTCAAGGAAAAATGGCAGAGGATTGTAGATACCGTAGGTCTCGACACATTTCCAGCTTTTCTACGCCATTATTGGATATCAAAGCAAAAGCTAATTAGGCAAGAGTATTTATTTAGAGCCGTTAAAGAAACGGTAAAAACATCTATTGAAGTTATTATATTACTAGAAGATCTTGAAAAAGATGCTCAAATTTATATTGCATTAATTAATTCTTCAGATCCATACTGGATTGGTCTGAGAGAAGCACGAAAAAAAATAAAGGAACTTGAATTGTTCAAAGAGCGTCAAAGTCTTCCTTTACTATTAGCAGCTCATAATAATCTTAATACAGAAGAGTTCTTAAAAGTTCTTCGGATGGTCAGCATTATAACTTTTAGATACACGGTGGTTAGTGGTCTAAATACTAATCCTAAAGAGCAATACTACAGCCAAACAGCAATAAAGATAAGTCGTGGTGAATGTAAAAACGCAAACAGTATATCTCAGGAGTTAAAACCTCTATATGTAAAAGATTTAGACTTTGAGAATGATTTTTCAACCTTGTCGATTAAGACAAAAGGAAGAAGTAGAAAACTAGCAAGATATATTTTATTTGCTCTGGAAAATCATTTGAACCAAACAGATATAGATTACGAAGAAAGTCCTGCTACAATTGAACACATTCTACCTGAAAACGCAGATCTTGAATGGTCTTTAGAACGTGTTTGGGAATTGAAGAGGATTGAGAATCGTGTCAACTTTGTATCGACCAAAATGCAAAGTAATGACCAAACAGTGGGAGCCACTGACCGACCCTCAATGGGCCGCAATTTCGCCTTTTTTTAATCTCAAACGCAAACGAAAAGTTGACCTTC
>NZ_KB893257.1 GCF_000374065.1 Spirosoma luteum DSM 19990 | reverse complement strand
AACTTCTCTTCGCTGGGTCTTGTGGGAGCGGCCGTGCTGGGTCTGACCAACCCCACCTACGCCAACATCAACATGCAGTTCATTCCCAACATGGACGGTTTCCCCAACGGGCGCCGGCTNGAGGATGACGTGACAACGATTGAGTTGCAGGCGGTGGGTGGTGTGGTACTGGCGGCCATTGGCCTGTGGTACGACGATTATGACCCCAAAACCAGCCCAAGTCCGGTAACACCGATGCTGGGTGGTGTATTAGGCTTCAATGCGGGTGTAACCAAGAATGATACGACCCTCAAAGCGGCCTTCCCATTTGTACAGGACCCCTGGAGAGGCTTCATTGGTAACCAATATATGGGACCAGACCAGCCAGTAGCCGCGAAACCGCTGGCAGCAACGGTGGTAGGCTTCAACTGTAGTACGGGTGCAATTACCTTCGGCCGTGTTGGTGGTGATGCCAACCGTACCGTTGAGTACCAGGCTGCCGGTGTAACCCTGTTTACGACCAACGTAAATCAGAAGATAGAGGCTGAATTGCTGAGGGATGTTAGTAGCCGCCGTATACTGGTGGTGCAGGCCCGTTACGTGGGCGATCCAGCATCAATGGTTACCTACAATTTCGACTTCCGTACCCCCTGTGGTCAGGCGCGTGTAGCGGCCGAAAATGTAGCTCCGCTGTCGATGCGTTTGCTGGGTAACCCCACCACCAACAGCGACGTAACGTTTGAGGTGAACGGGGCCGTTGGTCAGACGCTGAAACTGGGTGTTACCAACAGCCGGGGTCAGTTCATCAATCAGAAAACAATTTCTGAAGCGGGAACGGTCGAACGGCATACGCTGCCATTAGGCGAACAGCCAGGCACCTACTTCCTGCAGGCATCAACGCCAACGGGTAGCCAGACGATTAAAGTTATCCGTCACTAAGTAAAACCCGGTAAGCCGACTGCGTACCTTCGCGCAGTCGGCTTATTTTTTGTTACTACATCTTCATTCTCTCTCTATGAACAATTCCATTACTTCTGGTAAAAAAGTCTTTTTACTTTGCCTTCCGGCGTTTCTTTTTCTGTTATTGCTGGCACAAACCGGTTGTACCAATAAACAGAAGGCAGAAACCGAGAGCACATCCATCATGGACATACCGCCCCTTTTTGAACGGCGGGGTGAGTTAGCTACGGCTGTAGAGTGGCAGCGGACAAAAGAAAAAGTGGCCGAACTGAACGACAAGATCAGAAAAGAGCCCAATGATGTAAAACCCCGGCTTCAGATTGCCATGATCTATCTGGCCGAAGCCCGGATTACCGGTGAGCACCCTTATTACTATCCGGCAATTTTGAAAGTGCTGGATGGTGTGCTGGCAATGGACCCCAAAAACTTTGAGGCTACCACCTTTAAGTCATCCGTCAAAATGTCGCAGCACCAGTTTGTCGAAGCCCGCGACCTGGCCGAAAAAGCCCGTCAGATTAACCCGAACAATGCGTATGTATACGGTGTACTGGTCGATGCCAATGTAGAGTTGGGAAATTACGAGGAAGCGGTAGCCATGTCCGACAAGATGCAGGCTCTCAAGCCCTCGCTGGAAGCTTACTCCCGTGCTTCGTATCTGCGCGAAATTTATGGTAACTACCCCAGTTCTATCGAAGCGATGAAACTGGCGGTTCAGGCTGGTTTGCCCGGCTCCGAACCTCAATGCTGGAGTAAAAACACCCTGGGTCATTTGTACGAAACAACTGGTCAGCTGGATAAGGCCGAAAACCAGTACGACGGCATTCTGGTTCTTCGACCCAGTTATGCGTTTGCAATGGCCGGAAAGGCCCGGATTCAGAAGGCCCGCAAGCAATATGACCAGGCACTGGCCACGCTGGATAAAGCGGTTAAAATAATGCCCGAATTCTCGTTCCACGAGCAGATGGCCGACATCTATGCCTTGCAGGGAGATACCGACAAAGCCACCAAAAAATACGCCGAAGTCGTTAAAATGCTGGATGAAGATGCCCGTTCGGGTCATGCGGTCGATCTGGAATTGTGCAAGCTTTACACCAAAACCGGTCAACTGGATTCGGCGCTGGTATACGGGATGAATGAGTACAAAAAGCGACCGAACAACATCGATGTCAACCATGCGCTGGCCTGGGTCTATTTCAATAAGCATGATCTCAAGAATGCCCAGCAACATATGCAGGTTGCTATGCGTACCGGAAGTAAAGACCCGGAATTATTACAGGAAGCAGGAGCCATTGAACTGGCCCTGGGCAATGCGGACCAACATCAGAAATTGGTGGCAGCCGCCCGCAAAACAAACCCCAATTATACGTTGTAGTTTTTTCCACAAATCATTCTCTTTACAATGCTCCGCTGTCTCCTCGCATCTTTGCTGCTAATCAACTACCTGCTGGTGGTTGGCCTGGGCTGCATTAGTCGCCCGGAAGATCAGCAGGAGTTTGTGCTGGTGCAAACGAGTGAGGCCGGTAAGCAGTATCAGGAATGCCGGTATATGCGCATGGATGGCCTGGAGAATTTCCTGCTGGAGTCATTGGCCAGCCGGTATCAGAAAGCGACCGATACGCCGAAGCACCATATAATTTCGACGGTTAGCGGTATTGACTCCCATTACCTGCCCTGCACGCAGTGGCTGACGCATGAACCTGTCTATAAAGACACGATTAAACCATTGAGTTCCGGCCAGTATACCATCCCGCCTGGGTATGGCTGGCCCATGCAGTTACCTCCCAGGCTGGCGTAATCCCCGACTGCATTCCGGTTAGGGTACAGCGTTCTCTTCTTAGCCACATACGGCTGTTTATTTTCTTCTTCCTGCGCGGCCCTGCGGTTATCTCCTGCCATTGTATTGAGATAATTGTATTGCGCCCGACACCTGCACAACTGCCTTTGCAACTTGTGAGGTAACTGCTTATACGGCATAAAAGACCAGAGAAACGGGTGTTGAATCGCTCTATTTACCAGTAATAATGAAATTTCTATACGCTGTCCTGATTATAGTACTGGTTAGTGTACAAACGTATGCCCACCTTGGCCACTTGTCTGGTAAGGTGTACGATCAGGCAACCAACCTGCCTCTGTCGGGCGTAACTGTACAACTGGTGGGACTAGGCAAAGCTACCCTGACGAATGAACTGGGCCAGTACCGCTTCGACGGATTGGTGGCTGCTCCTTACAAAATTGACCTGTCGCACGTGGGGTTCAAAGCACAACTAATCGATGTGCTTGTGCAGGACGACCAGACCACGTTTGTGAGTACGATGCTGTCGGCCACATCAGTCGACTTGAGCGAGGTGATTGTTTCCTCGTTGCGGGCGCACGATCAGCAGCTCATCAGTAGTCTGGACATTAAACTACGCCCAATCATCAATTCGCAGGAGATTCTGCGGCTGGTGCCGGGTTTGTTTATTGGTCAGCACGCGGGCGGGGGCAAGGCCGAGCAGATTTTTCTGCGTGGCTTCGACCTCGACCACGGGACTGATATTCGCCTGACGGTGGACGGTATGCCGGTCAATATGGTGTCGCACGCGCACGGGCAGGGGTATGCCGACCTGCACTTTGTTATTCCCGAACTGGTAGAAGGGGCCGATTTCAAGAAGGGGCCGTACCACGCCGATAAGGGTAATTTTACCACGGCGGGTTGGGTCGATTTCCGAACCCGCACCGCCCTCGACCGTTCGTTCGTAAAACTCGAGGCCGGGCAGTACGGGACGTACCGGGCTGTGGCCGGACTGGATTTACTGGGCGCAAAAGGAAAGGCCAAAAACCAGTCGGCCTATCTGGCTTCGGAATATTCGTTCACCAATTCGTATTTCGATAATCCGCAGCATTTCAACCGGCTAAACGTCGTCGGGAAATACCATGGGCATCTAGCCCCCAATACTAACCTGACCCTGACGGGTTCCACGTTCTGGAGTAAATGGAATCATTCGGGGCAGATTCCCGAACGGGCAGTAGCCTCGGGCCTGACTGGCTTTTTCGGGTCCATCGACCCAACCGAAGGGGGCGAAACCAGCCGGACAAATGTCAACGCCCAACTCGTAACGGTAACGCCCCGAAACCACGTCATTAAAAATCAGTTTTTCTACAGCAACTATAACTTCGAGCTGTATTCCAACTTCACGTTTTTTAAAAATGACACCAGTAATGGCGATCAGATTCGACAAAAAGAACGCCGGAACCTATTCGGATACAATGGCAGCTACTCCGTTGAAACACGCGTTGGCCGTAGTCACTGGACCACCACTGTAGGGGCACAGTACCGGCAGGATGTGACGCATCACACCGAACTGTCGCACACGAAGGACCGGATTATCACGCTGGACCAGATGAACTTCGGCAACATCAACGAACTGAACGCGTCCGTATATGCCGATGAGTTGATTGAGGTATCGGACCGGTTCACGATAAACGCAGGGGTGCGGGTCGACTATTTTCGGAGTCAGTACGAAGATTTGCTGGCCCAGCCCGTCACCAAAAAATACGCGACGGATGCCATCGTTTCGCCTAAGCTGAATGTGTATTACACCCTCAATCCACGGGTACAGCTATACCTGAATTCGGGCAAAGGGTTTCACTCCAACGATGCGCGGGTAGTGGTACCGCAGGGTGGACTAACTGTTTTACCACCGGCATACGGGTCCGATCTGGGGTTGATTGTCAAACCATTTTCCCGGTTGCTCATCAACGCGGCTGCCTGGTACTTGTGGCTGGCGCAGGAGTTTGTTTTTGTAGGAGACGAAAACGTGGTGGAACCCAGCGGCCGGTCACGCCGGTATGGTGTCGACGTATCGGCCCGGTATCAGATTACCAGCCGGACGAATGGAGCTAACCTCTACGCCGATATAGACCTCAACACGGCTACCCCCCGCTCCATCGATGCTGAAACGGGGCAGAATTACCTGCCGCTGGCCCCCCTGTTTACCTCAACGGGCGGGCTGTCGCTGAAAAGCAATGATGGCTTCAGTGGCTCAATCCGCTACCGCTACATAGCCGATCGACCCGCTACCGAGGATTATTCGCTGGTGGCAACCGGTTATTTTGTCAATGATTTGCAGGCTAACTACAGTCGCCGGAATTATGCCCTTGGGCTATCGGTGCAAAACCTGTTCAATGTGCGCTGGAAGGAAACGCAGTTTGCCACCGAAAGTCGCCTGCGTGGTGAAGCTTCACCCATTACTGATATTGCGTTCACCCCCGGAACCCCGTTTTTCGCCCGGCTCAGCCTGACCTATTTCTGGTAAGAGGGAAAGTAATGCTTGTAAAAGCTAAATATAGTAGGAGGGGCAAGGGCAAGGCTTTACTGACTAAACGTCAATTGTTACATGCTCAACCTCGTTCGGAGAGCCCAAAATCACGCTGAAAATACCGCTATCATTTCCGATGGCGAGTCGTACACCTATACCCAGTTACTCGAGCAATCGGCCCTGTTTGCGCAACGATTACTGAATGGCAGGGATGACCTGATAGAAGCCCGAGTTGCGTTTATGGTTACACCCGGTTTCGATTACGTGCGGGTGCAGTGGGGTATCTGGCGGGCAGGTAGCATTGCGGTACCGCTTTGCCTGACCTATCCGCCCGCTTCACTCGACTACGTGTTAGCTGACACCGGGGCCAACATTGTTGTGGCTTCGGCTCGTTACTCAGCCATTGTCAAACCCCTGGCCGAAGCGCGGCAGATTCGGTTCATCGAGCTGGAGGAATCGGACGAATTTAATGCCGTAGCCCTGCCTGATATCGTGCCGGAGCGGAAGGCAATGATCCTGTATACGAGCGGCACCACGAGTTTACCAAAAGGCGTGGTAACGACCCACGCCAACCTCGATGCCCAGATAACCTCGCTCGTGACGGCCTGGGAATGGCAACCTACCGATCATATTCTGTGCGTTTTGCCGCTGCACCACGTGCATGGCATTGTAAACGTGATTGGATGTGCCCTGTGGGCGGGTGCGTGCTGCGAGTTCCTGCCCGAATTTTCGGCGGCCGGTGTATTTGCGGCTTTTCAGCGGGGGAGCCTCAACCTGTTCATGGCTGTACCGACCATCTATTTTAAGCTGATTGCCTACTGGGAGAGTCTACCCACGCCGGAGCAGGAAGCCCTGACCGCCGTGATGCGATCATTCCGGCTGATGGTGTCCGGGTCGGCCGCGCTACCCGTTACGGTGATGGAAAAGTGGGAACGGGTGAGCGGACAGATTTTGCTCGAACGGTACGGCATGACCGAAATCGGGATGGCCATCAGTAATTCCTACCGGGGTAAACGCGTTCCCGGTCATATCGGGCAACCGCTGGCGGGTGTGAGTATTCGACTGGTCGATGACCATGACCAACCCGTTACCGATGGGCAGCCGGGCGAGATTCAGGTGCAGGGGCCAACGGTGTTTCAGGAATACTGGCAGCGGCCTCAGGCCACGGCCGATGCCTTTACCGATGATGGATGGTTCCGCACCGGCGACGTGGCTGTGGTCGATGACGGAAGCTATAAAATTCTGGGTCGCAGTTCTATCGACATCATCAAATCGGGCGGGTATAAACTATCGGCCCTGGAAATTGAAGAGGTTCTGCGAACGCACCCGGCCATTGACGATTGTGGCGTTATTGCCCTGCCCGACGAGGAATGGGGCGAAACGGTAGCCGCCGTTTTAGTAGCCATTCAACCCATTGACCTGGCCGAACTGAACCAATGGATACGGACGCAGTTGCCGCCGTATAAAGTGCCCCGCCAGTACCGGGTGGTGGCCGAACTACCCCGCAATGCGATGGGTAAAGTGACAAAAAATGACCTCAAACAACTTTTCTGACCAATGGATTTCCTAACCGCCTTCCCGTACTGGGCCATTCTGGTCATCATGATTGTCAACGCCATTGCTGTACAGTTTATGAAAATAGATGTACAGGACGAAGAAAAGGAAAAAGAGCCCACCAAATGAACTACCTCGCTAACCACGCCACCGTGTTACTATGCATGGTGGTTTATCTGGGCCTGATTATTACCCTCGGCTGGTATCTGCAACGCCAGTCGGCCAAAACCGTCGGGGAATATTACCTTGCCAACCGCCGGATACCGGGCTGGGTGGTTTCACTGGCCTTCTTCTCGACCTTCATCAGTACTAACACCTACATCGGGCAGGCGGGTGAATCGTTTCGGTACGGATTGTCGTGGACGTGGGTGGGGCTGTTCTGGGCCATTTTCTGCGTGGTGTCGTGGATGATACTGGGTCCCCGGATGCGCAACCAGAGTATCCGGCTTAAGTCGTTTACCGTGCCGGATTATTTTCAGCTTCGATACCAGAGTCCGCTTTCCCGGAGTATCCGGGTGCTGTCGGCCTTCATTATCCTGTTTGCCACCATCTGGTACATGACGGGTATTGCCAAGGGCATCGCGCACCTGCTGCAATCGGTTCTCGACGTGCCATACATATATGGGGCGGGTTTTATGCTGTTTTTTACCTGCTTCTATACCATTTCGGGGGGTATGTACGGCATTATGTGGACGGATGCCGTGCAGGGTATCCTGATGTTCGCGGTGGCTCTCCTGATGCTGGCCCTGCCATTTGTGTACGTGGGTGGCTACGATGTGCTGATGGCTAAACTGGCCTACGTCGATCACGTGTCCAAAAAAGGAACGCCCATCGGCAGCGGGCTGGTGAACTTCGGGCAGTTGACCTCGTTTCTGTACATCGCCGGAATTGGGCTATCGGTGGGCATGAAACAGATTTCCGAGCCCAAGCTGCTCATTCGGTTCTATACCGTCAAAGACCGGAAGGGAATGAAGTTCGCCATGACCTGGACCCCCATTTTTATGGGTGTGTCGCTGGTGTGCGTCATGGGGCTGGGTGCCCTGGTACACGCGATGGTTACCACGGAAGAAGCCGCTTATCTGGTCAATAATACCGACGAGGTGGTGGGCTTTATGCTGAAAAAATTCAACAGCCCCCTTGTCAGCGGCATCTGTTTGATGGGTCTTTTTGCCGCTGGCATGGCAGCCCTGGCATCGGTGACGCTGGTGGTGGGCACTACGCTGGTTAAAGATATCTGGAACGTATGGCGACCCATGCCCGTTGAGCGCATCATTCCGCGCACCAAACTGGTGATGTTGCTGTACTGCGTTCTCGTATACTACTTTACGTTATTTCCTCCAGCGGGCGTGGTGGAGCTATCGGCCTTTGCCGGGTCGGTGTACGTAGCCAGTTTTCTGCCCACTATTTTCGGGGGATTGTATTTCCGCTGGGGCACGGATTTGGGGTCAGTGGCGTCGATGGTGACGGGTATTGTGGTAAACATTATCTGGCGGTTTGGCGTACGGCCCAATTACGAATCACTGGCCGACGTACACGAGGTTTTCCCCGCGTTTATTGCTTCATTTGTTGTCTACATTATCGCTAGCTACCTGACTGCCAACCGAAAACCAAGTGAGGAGCACCTGAGCGTTGTGTTCGGAACGGAGCAGCTTGCCAGTCAGTCCAGTGGTTGATGAGTACGATGAAGCTGTCTGTTCAGTCCGTTTTTTGTTTACAATATCATTGACGTAAGGGAAGGAGAAATTGTTGATAAAATCTTTTATCAGCGTTTTCGTTATGAGCCTATCACGCACCATAACGAACTATCCAATGCGTTACTTACCCCTACTTCCATACCTCGTTTGTACAGGGCTTTCCCTGTCGGCAATTCCAGCCGCATCGCAAAATCAGCCTTCCAGCCGGGAGCCAACATACAAGGTGTTTGTGTATGAGAACGGAATGCTCATCAATCCCAAAACGGGCATCTCCGTTTTGGCTCAGTCGATACAAATAAGAGTAGCACTTACGGATAGTAGCCTCGATAGATACCCGTATTTGAAGCCTTCGGTCATTGTCAAAAATTTGATTGCCAGCCATGTTCGAAATGGTAGACGGATAATGCTATATCCAGTGGATTTCTTGTCGAATTTTCTTTTGATGGAAACTCCTCAGGCCGGTGATAAGATTTCGATCGTATCAGCTAATTTACGAGTGGAGACCAATGAGGGGATGACCCGTAAATTGACCCGTAAATTATTATTAGTACTTCCCGTTTATGCGGAAAAATAACGATGGGTGCCTGTATCCAAAAAGTAAAGACGTGCCTCAACAATTGCCGTTGGCAGGATACTTTATACTAATTTGCCGGGACTAGACCATCAATCAATTGGTAGAGGCTTTTCTCCTTTCTGGTGCCGTTTTGCTGCGAATTCTTTCCAACGCTACTGGAAACGTCTTTCAGAAAAAACTCACGGCCAGCGGGAATAACCCGTTGGCCGTCAATTTCCTCACGTACTTTCTTTTGTCAATTGGCTGCCTCCCCATTGCCATCAGCGTCAACTGGCGGGTGTTGCCGGACTCATTCTGGTATTACTCGGTTCTCGGCGGCATAGTGGGTGCTCTGGGCAACGGTTTTCTGGTCAGAGCACTCCAGAAGGGGGATCTATCGGTGCTGGCTCCTATCAATTCGTACAAGTCGGTTGTCAGTATTCTTATCGGCATTTTCCTGCTGGGAGAGGTACCCAATGGGTGGGGCCTATTGGGTATTATGCTGATTATTTACGGAAGCTATTTCGTACTGGACACCACCGAAGAACGGTTTTCCCGAGCCTTGCTAAAGAAGCCCGAAATCCAGTTTCGCCTGTGGGCAATGGTCCTGACGGCAGTGGAAGCGGTATTTGTCAAAAAAGTGGTACTGGCCTCGTCAACAACCATTGCCTTCATTAGCTGGTGCTGGTTTGGGGCTGTTTTCTCCGGGCTTCTCCTGTTCGTTTATCGGCTGGATATGAAAAGCGAACTGAGCAAAATCAGTCAAACGGACCTTATCCAATACGCCTTTCTCATTGCCTGTGTGGGCACCATGCAGTTTACAACCAATTACGTTTTCGACCGTATGCCCGTTGGCTATGCGTTGTCATTATTCCAGCTTTCGGCCATTGTCAGCGTGCTTTTGGGATACCGGCTGTTCAACGAGCAGGCCATCCGGCAAAAGCTGATCGGGTCGGCTCTTATGATAGCTGGTTCTGTCGTAATTATCCTGCTTAAAAATGTCTAGCCGGAAAACCGCGCTGCAATACTCTATCAGTCAACCCTTTCTAAAAAAAAGAATGAACGGTACTTGATTTGGCTCAGTTTTCCATAATTTTGAGATTGGCTGATTTTATCCGCCCCTGTCTGATTAGTAGCATATGAAGAGTCATCTACCTAACCCAGTGGAAAGTAACCGAATCGATGCGTTAAAAAGTTACGAAATTTTGGATTCATTGCCCGAACAGGACTACGACGATATTACCAAACTCGCTTCCGAAATCTGTCAGACACCTATCTCACTCATAAGTCTTATCGATGAAACAAGGCAGTGGTTTAAGTCCAACCACGGCCTGCCTATTCGGGAAACACCCCGCGAACTTGCTTTTTGTGCGCATGCCATCATCAACCCAAACGAAACGATGGTGGTCACGGATTCGAGAGAGGATGAGCGATTTGCCCAAAACCCGCTCGTAACGGGTGATCCAAATATTGTTTTTTATGCAGGTGTACCCCTGGTGGATTCGGATGGCTTCGCCCTGGGTTCCCTCTGCGTTATCGATCGTACCGTCCGCCAGTTGTCTCAAAGTCAGTTAGCCGCGTTGAAAACTCTCGCCAGGCAGGTTGTGCATATGCTGGAGCTAAGAAGAGCAAATGCAGTTCTGAAAGAAAGTGAAGAACGGTACCGACTTCTGTCGGTTGACCTGGACCAGCAGGTACAGCAACGGACGAAGGAGTTACTCACGGCTAATGAAGACTTACTGGAAGCCAATAATTTACTGACACGGTCGAACGATAACCTCCAGAAGTTTGCCTACGTAGCCTCACACGATTTGCAGGAACCATTGCGCAAAATTCAGGCCTTTGGCGATCTATTGAAAAAGGAGCTGGCATCAGCTTCCAGCGAAGGACTGGATTATCTGGATCGGATGCAGAGTGCCGCCGGCCGTATGTCGACCCTGATTCGGGACCTGCTCAACTATTCGCGTATATCCAACCGGCTGGATACGGGTAAAGCACTATCGCTTAATGACGTTGTGCAGGAAATACTAACCGATTTAGACCTGACCATTGCCGAGACCGGAGCTATCATGAGCGTCGGCGAATTGCCAACCATTACGGGGGAGGCCTCCCAGTTGAATCAGCTCTTCCAAAATCTAATTAGCAACGCCCTGAAATTTCGCCGGCTAGATACCGTTCCCCACATTCAAATCACCGCCCGACCGGTAAAAGCGGCTGATTTAGCCAATACAATAAAACCGGCACGATCTGCTGACATGTACCACCAAATCGACGTTATTGATAATGGCATTGGCTTTGAAGAAAAATACCTGACCCGTATTTTCGAAGTTTTCCAGCGACTCCATAGTCGTAGTACGTTTGCGGGTACGGGCATCGGCCTGGCCATCTGCGAAAAAGTCGTTACCAATCACGGCGGGGCTATTACGGCTGCGAGTCAGCCCAATCAGGGGTCGGTCTTTAGTATATTTCTTCCGGTATAGACTGCTTTGTGCAGCTATGTTCACCCATTCCAGCGTATCCTTCGTACTACCCTGCCCCGGCGGTTTGACTTAATTGCTCATCGGCAAAACCAGCTGCCTCCGAACGGTTTTGAGGATTCAGGGCACTACCGGCTTTTGCGGTTCACTGACGTACGAAGGGATACCCACGCGTTCGTACAGTTTAGCCAGCCGGTGAGCATGCTCGTCGTAGGCGCTTTCAAATAAGGTCACCGCCCGTTCCGGTCCCACAACATTAGCCGCTGACAGGACAGTGGGTGGGCATCCCGCCTGGGTAAGCAACCCGGCGACTTCAGCCTTGATACAGTTGACCAGCACAGCCCCGCCCACCGTTGAACCCGGTGCCACCGGTGTGTCTAACCCCGGAACGGTTACCATCGCATCGCCTGCGGGCGCACCCGTATCCAGAATCAAATCGGCAAAATCACTCAGCTTTTTACCATCCGGGCGCTTGCTAACGCTTTTTTCGGCGTGTTGTTTCGTAATCAGCGCCACCACCTTAATGCCCTTCTGTTGGAATAGTTCAGCCATTTCAATAGGGACGACGTTACAACCGCTGGACGAAATGACCAGTGCCGAATCCTGCGCCGAGAGGTCGTAGTTGCGTAGAATACGCTGGGCCAGCCCCGGCACATTTTCCAGAAACATGGCTTGCCGCTGTCCGTTGGCACCTACCACCAGATTATGAAATGAAAGAGATAACTCCACAATAGGGTTGAACCCCGCAAACGAACCGTAGCGGGGCCACATCTCTTCCACCATGATGCGGCTGTGACCACTACCGAACAAATGGACCATCCGGCCCGCCAGAATCGTCTGGCTAAACCATTGGGCCGCTTGTTGAATGGCATCAACCTGCTGTCCGGCCGTATCCAGCATAGCGCTGGCTTTTTGAAGGTACTGATTCGTTAAGGACATGAGCAGACAGTTGGTAATAAACGCGGAATAAGCGGGGATGTGTAACCCAAAAGTACACATCCCCGCTTATTTACCACCCCCGCTACGCCTTTACTACTTCCGCCGGTTCATACGCCCGGTACCAGTCGATGTGGCGGGTCAGGTACATAATAACGCCCAGGATGAGCAACAGCCCAAAACTGCCCAGCAACAGGGAGTAATCTTCCAGTTGGAGCAGCGAATAGAAAAATCCGTACAGCAATGCCAGTACAGTGCTGAATAAAACCGTCAGGCGCAGATTCCGGAAAACATAGCGGACGTAGCTGGTAATCAGTCCCAGAATAATAACACTCCCGATCAGATACGCCCAGTCGAACGGCATGTGCTCGGATATGGATAGCAGCAACAGATAAAACAGGCAGATGGCAAACCCAACCAGCAGATACTGAATGGGATGGATACGCCGACGGTCGAGAATTTCGACGAAGAAGAAAGCGACAAATGTAAGCATGACGAACATAATGCCGTACTTAGCGGAGCGCATCGTCTTCTGATACTCATCCACTGGTAGTAAAAGCCTGACCCCAAACGCCGGTAGTTCATTCGGTTGATTGGCTGGACTGGCTACCTCTCCCCTACCCGACCTGGTTAAAAAATCACCGATACCCTGTTGCGGAAAATTCCGGTTAAACTGTAATACTTTCCATCTGGCCTCAAAACCGCTGGCCGTAATTTGTCGCTGGTCGGGTAGGTAGGAGCCGGTAAAACTGGGTGTAGACCAGGGTGATTGTAGCCGTACCCGCGTTTCTTTACCCAGTGGCAAAAAACTCAGCTGGGTACTGCCATTCAGGTTGAGGATGGTTTCAAACGCATACGCGTCGGCATTCAGTGCCAGTGGGATACTGACGCCCGATGGCAGAATGCCGCCCCCCGCAATGCCGGGTTCAGCTTCTATCAGCTGGCCGTTTAACCGAACTGTAATGGCTTCCCGTATGCCCTTTACATCACTGATACCAAGCGACAAAATAGCCTTGTCCCATTGCATCGCACTGGCCGACAGACCCAAAGCCGTTACTGAAGGCTTCTTAAACCGCCCTTTTATGGTAAGCCGGGTATTGTAAAGCATGACAGTAAAAATACCCCGGCTGCGCTTCTCCGGCTGAATATTCCCATCAAACTGCAAGTCGTCAGGTAAAAAATGAGCATACTCCGTCCGAACCGGATCATTTTCATCACTAGTGGCAATTTCGTACGGTACAGATAATATCGGTCCACCGATAACCTGTTCAGCCCCCCACTTTGCACTAACCTCGGCGACGGCCATGTTGCGCGTCGACTCCCGTTCGGTAATCAATGATTGCAACATCGACGTTGGAATCAGCAACACTAGCACCAGAATACCGATTACGGCCAGTTTTAGCATGGTAGAGGTACGAACCCAGCGGTTTACGCGGTCGAACATAGAGAGTGACTGCTCAGAAGGAAATGACGGTTCCATATTATTTATATTTAAAAGTACTTTGTAATACAAAGTAAGTAAAACGCTTTCTGATTTTACAAATGCCGGGGCAAGTATTTTTTTGCAACGTACCAGCAATCGTTGAATCGGCTACTTTTGCCGTTCGCCAACCTGAAAGAACATGTCCATCAATGCATTTTTATTCGACCTCGATGGGGTCATTGTCGATACCGCTATATACCATTATCAGGCCTGGAAACGGTTGGCCAACGAACTTGGCTTCGATATTTCGGAGGAATTCAACGAAGGGTTAAAAGGTGTTAGTCGCACCGACTCACTGGATTTAATTCTGGCCCACGGCGGCCTATCGTTACCGGAGGAGAAAAAAACCGAACTGGCCACCCAAAAAAATGAATGGTATCTGGAACTCGTCAGCCGGATGACATCCAATGACATTCTGCCGGGGGTACCCGCTTTTTTCGCGCAGGTTCGGCAGGCCGGTCTTAAAACCGCGCTTGGCTCCGTCAGTAAAAATGCCCCGATGATTCTGGCGCGCATTGGCATGACCGATGCCTTCGATGCTATTATTGATGGAAACAAGATCAGCAAAGGCAAACCCGACCCGGAAGTATTTACCAAAGGAGCGGAAGAACTGGGCGTTAGCGCTGCCGAATGCGTCGTGTTTGAAGATGCCGTTGCGGGGGTAGAAGCGGGCAAGCGGGCAGGCATGTTTGTGGTGGGCATCGGAACGCCCGATGTGCTCACAAAAGCCGATATGGTTGCACTCTCGCTGGAAAAACTAACGGTAGAGGAGATACTCAAACAGGCTGCTGCCTGATGCAGCAACCCTACAAAAGAAAGGGTGTTTTTGGTATCTGTTTCTCGAAACTGACACCACAAACACCCTTTCTTTCTACACCAGGTATTCAGGCCAGTTCGGGCAGGGCATTACGGTATTTCACTTCCACGGCGTGCAACTCGATCAGAGGTTTCATAAACTCTTCCAGAAAGCGGATATCCAGTTGACTGGCCGCGTCGCAAAGAGCTTCGGAGGGGCAGGTGTGGGTTTCAACGAACAAACCATCGACACCCGCAGCAACGCCCGCCCGGGCCAGCACGGGAAGATATTCCCGCGCACCGCCTTTGGCATCGGCCGATGGTATACCATACTTACGAATAGCATGCGTTACATCGAATACTACCGGGTAGTTGGTGCGGGCCATGTGGTAAAAAGCACGCGGGTCAACCACTAAATCATTGTAACCGAAGGTGAAACCACGCTCGGTCAGGATAATCTGGTCGTTGCCCGAATCTTCAATCTTTTTGACCGGATGCTTCATGTTCTCCGGCGCCAGAAACTGACCGTGCTTCACGTTAACGACCTTACCCGTTTTGGCAGCGGCCACCACCAGCATGGTTTGCATACACAGATAGGCCGGAATCTGGAGTACATCAACGACGTCAGCAGCCGCAGCACACTGGTCGGGGTAATGAACGTCGGTCAGCAGGGGGAAGCCGAACTGTTCCTTCACTTTAGCCAAAATCTTCATGCCTTTGTCGAGGCCCGGGCCATTGTAGTAATTCAGGCTGGACCGGTTATCCTTCTGAAAGGATGACTTATAAATGATTTTAATGCCGACCCGCTCCTGGATTTCGCGGAGTTGCTCGGCCACTGTCATCATGATTTTTTCGTCTTCAATAACACAGGGGCCGCTGATGAGAAACAACTCATCCGAGCCGCATTCGATGTCGCCAACGTGAACAATTTTCTGAGACATAATTTTATTTGTTAAGCGGCCAGCAATTGCGTGGGCAAATTTTCGACAATCAATTCAGGAAGCTGACCATGATTAAGAATCTCCGATGCGTCTAGCACTTCAATACCCACCAGGAGTTCGCCGGGACCAATGTTTAGCGATATTTCGTCCGTCAACTGAACAGTACGACACTCCTGCGGACCATCAACCAAACGGATGTACAGTGCATCAACTGATTTGTCGTAACTGATTTTCATAGTTTTAAAAGTAGTAAGTGTACACTGTAATCACGGTAACAACATTTTCCTCCACAACAAAAACAGGTTCTACCTGTTTGAGTGCGTAAAATCGACCATGCCATTCCAAGCCGAAGGTAAACGTAAATTTTGCTTTTTGTCGGTTCTTCTTCGCTATTTCATGAACACCATGCCGAATGGCCTTCTCCATCTCTTCCACCGTTGTTCCCCGTTCAACGGCTTGTTCCTGAGCATGTTTGGAAAAGTTAATGACGCAAGTCGTGAAATCAGTCTCCATAGATCACAACCGACGGAACAAATCTTTCAGTCCGTCAATCGTGATAACCTCCTTCCAGTTGTCGCCAATGGCGTGCAGCCACATGTGCGGCAGGCCGTACGATACGTGGGCCATCTGCGTAAGAATATCATCGTTCCATTCTTCTGATAAACCCTGGGGTAAGTCAATCTGGTGATACGCGACCATGTGTCTGAACTCGGCCACACCCTGCGGATAGTAGTCCTCCAGGTGGTTCATGATGAGGCAGTTGGCATAACAATGGCGCATGCCCAGAATCTTGGACAGCCCGTAGCTAAGCGCGTGGCAAACCCCTACTTCGGAATACGTCAGACTCAACCCACCCATCAGCGAAGCTACCATGAGTTTATCGTCGTTTTCCGGCGTTTGTCCCGAGCGGTCACCGAGGTAAATTTCCCGGCAGAGTTTCATGGACTGCTCGGCATAGGCGTGAGAATAGGCATTGTTCAGGTTCCCGTTCTCCGACTCGATGCAGTGAATGTAGGTATCCATACCCGTATAAAACCACCAGTTACGGGGTACGGTAGCAATCAGTTCCGGGTCGAGGATGACCTGGTTGAACACGGTCCATTCGCATTTAAGACCCAGTTTTTTCTCCGGGCCGGTCAGTACCGCCGTCATCGACACTTCGGCACCGGTACCCGAAATGGTAGGAACGCCGACGTGGTAGATACCCGGTTTTTTGATCAGGTTCACGCCCTGATACAGCGTCGATGACCCCTCGTTGGTAAGCATCAGTGAGAGCGCTTTAGCAATATCCATGATGCTCCCCCCGCCAATACCAACCACACCCGACGGGAGTCCTTTTTTGGCCAGAATCTCATCGCGGAGCTGGTCAATCTGACTGGTCGTCGGCTCGTGCTCTTCGACGCTGATGTAGTAGGTCAGGTCTTCGGCATGAGCTGGTACGCGCTCTTCGAGGGGCTTCCCCTTGAAGTAATTATCAACCAGGAAAACGAAATACCCCTCGTTATCAGCCCGGTGGTGAGCGATAATTTCATCGAGTTGGGAGAAGCTTCCCCGACCAAAAACGGTCTTCTCGATACCTTTAAAATTCTTATGCGTGGTTTGTGTTGCTACCATTGTATTAAAAAAGTCGTTTAGGCTGAAAGTAGGTTCACTTGTCAGGTTCCACTGGTTACTTAACTACTCGATGAATTGGCGGGATTCCGGGAGGTATATAAGACGTTTTTTACACCTATAATCTCATCGATATCATCCCAGAAAACGTGGTAGGCCGAATAGGAAAATTGCTGTCTTTGCTCTGGCGTTGCCTTAGCCAGAATCGAAGACCACGCTATTGGCCAGGCAATAGTCCGGCCATCCTCCAACTCAAAATGTACGCGCAAATCATCTACCCAAACATTTGTTAGAATGGGTAATTCAGCAATCGTTACCAACTCAGGCGTTACGCTTGATTTTGTAGTTGATTGTGAGGTTGTTGCTTTTGCAATAGTTGCCATACGCTTCCTGAATAAAAGTCATTTGACTGGTTAATGTTGCTTCAATATTGTTCAGTTCGCGCTGTTTGAAGCTTTGGGATTCTGCAAGTTCGTAATTCCCATCAGCAAAAATCCAATACTTGCAGAGTTTACGAGCACCATCTCCTACGTGGATGTGAAACAGCTCGTTCAGCAAATCGAACATGACAAAGAAGAAGCGGAATCCACCGTCGGTAAATAACGTCGGCATTATGCTTCGACCAGTACTGCTTTCCGAACGGCGGCTTCAATATTGGTGGCTAGCGTCGCCACTTCTTCCGATGTCCAGGTAGCCCGGATACCAAACGAAATCAACCGGCCGATAACGGCCTGGGCGTTGGGAATGTCGAGGTTCTTATAGTCCTGCGGTGCACCGAACTTCTCAATGGGCAGGGCCGAAGCCGTCCGCATCTCCTTAATATGGTCCCACTGATTGATGAAGTGGTACATATTCGTAAACCAGTAGTTGAAACCACCCACGCTCGCAGCATTAAGTTCGGTTACGACGCGCCCGGCCGCTTCGGTATCGGGTAGCAGTATATTCAGGAACGTAGCCGAATCGCCATCCGGGTCGGGAATCCGCGCAAACGAAATACCCGGCACCTGGCCCAGGGCATCCATCAACTGCTTTTTGTGGCTGTTGTTGCTACGGATAATTTCAGGAACCCGGCGGGTTTGCACCAGGCCTACAGCCGCGTGGAGTTCGCTAATGCGGTAGTTGAATCCCAGAATGGGGTGTTGTTCCATCCCCCGGTTACTACCGATGTGGTCGTGCCCGTGGTCGGAATAGGAGTCGGCATGTTTGTAAGCGGTTTCGTCGTTCGTCACCATGATTCCACCTTCACCCGCCGTAGCAATTTTGAAGAAATCGAACGAATAAGCCCCGGTTTTGCCCCAGAGTCCCGTCGAAACTCCTTTGTAGCTGGCTCCCATCGCCTGTCCGGCATCTTCGACCAGTACCAGATTATGCTCCCTGATAACGGCCATTATCGCGTCCATATCGGCCATTTGCCCGCACATATGTACCAGGCAAACGCCTTTGGTGCGGGGCGTAATGGCCTTGCGAATACCTTCCGCACTAAGGCAAATTGTTTCGTCAATATCCGCGAAAACGGGTAGAGCACCCACCATTAGTACGGCTTCTATAGTGGCGATGTACGTAAAGGGAGGGACAATAACCTCGTCTCCCGCTCCAATACCGGCGGCTGCCATCGCGCACAAAGCGGCCGTTGAGCCACTCGATACGGCGTGGGCATACTTTGCCCCAACCAATTTGGCTACTTCCGCTTCAAACTCGCGGGCTTTGTAGATGTTGTTGCGCTGTGCTTCGTGGTTGTACCGAAACAGGATACCGGTTTCCAGCACATCGTTGATTTCGCTGCGCTCAGCGGCTCCAAAAAATTCCATTCCTGGCATGACGTAATCCGTTTATAGGGTTGCCTGAGAAACGTGGGTTTCTATTGGCCATTATTTTTTTACAAAAGTACAGGATTTAGACGGAGAACGATACGCCCCTCTACGACCGGATATACCCATACTGCAACGAAAGATATTTGTAGCGCGTAAGTTAGATCAATAACGTCACCCGGTACGTTGTGTTCTGCCAGCCATGAACTGCCTCGATAGCGTGGCTTTTCGCGAGGGGATACCATGTGGGTGCGACAATTGAAAAAGTACTTTTTACTGAAAACTATGGAGCGTAAAGAATTTTTAAAACGGGGGTTTACCAGTTTACTGGGTATAGCTGCCATTGCCCCGCTGGCAGAGGCATGCCAAACAAAGATTGTAGACCCCGGCACTTCCTCAACGGGTTCCACGAACGGCAATTCAGCTACCAACTGCTCCGTTACACCATCGGAAACAGAAGGGCCGTTTCCCACGAAAGTACCCGCTAATTTTATTCGAAAAGATATCACCGATGGGCGCACGGGTGTGGCCCTGGCGGTTACTATCACCATCAAAAACGCCAACGCCGGTTGTGCCGCACTGGCGGGTGCCCTTGTCGATATCTGGCATTGCGACAAGGATGGTTACTACTCCGAATACGGCGGGTCGGGTGCCCAGAACGTCAATCTGACAACGGTCGATTTTCTGCGCGGTCGTCAGACGACGGATGCGAACGGGCTGGTTAGTTTCACATCTGTTTTTCCGGGCTGGTATTCGGGTCGGGCACCGCATATTCACGTACACATTTACAACGCAGCCGGAAAATCCCTGCTGGTAACCCAGATTGCCTTTCCCTACGACGTAACGAATACCGTGTATACCACGGCACAGGCACAGGGCTACACCAAAGGCGCACAGAATACGACCAACGAACGGGACGGCGTATTTTCGGATGGCTTCACGACGGAGTTAGCGACCTTGTCGGGTAGTGTTTCGGGCGGTTACATGCTGACGCATACAATTGTAGTGAATGCCTGAAAAAATCCCGGCGGTGGCTTATTCACGGAACCGGGATTTTTTGTCTTACTGGCAACTTCTAGCGCTTGATGAACTGAATGGCACAACCGCCCCCTTTTGCCAGATGAATCGTCAGGGGCGTGGTGGCTGTTACCGTTTTTTTCTCAATTACATAGGCTTCCGGATTGGTTTGCCAGTCGGCCGTGGGCGCGTCGCGGTAGATTGTCGCTTCGTAGGTTTTCCCCGGTTCCAGAAAAGCCAGGTTGATAGGCATGTCGCGGCTGTTTTCGTCAGTAATAGCGCCCAGGTAGCAACTATCCGTTCCTTTCTCTTTCCGGGCAATAGATACGTAGTCGCCCGGTTCGGCAGCCAGTATGTTGGTGTCATCCCAATCCACCGGCACATCCCGGATAAACTGAAAGGCATCGAGGTGCTGCTCGTAGTTTTCGGGTAAATCAGGCACCATTTGCAGTGGGCTATACATGGTTATATATAGCGCCAGTTGCTTGGCCAGCGTCGTTTTGACCCGCTGGGTACGGTTTTTCTCGAACTGATTCAGTTGAAAGTGGAAAAAGCCCGGCGTAAAATCCATCGGCCCGCCTAGCAGCCGGGTGAAGGGCAAAATAGTCGTGTGTTCCGGCGGCATACCCAGCGTAGGTGCATTATGAAATTCACTACCCCGGGCGGCTTCGCTCGCCATCCAATTGGGATAGGTGCGGTGTAGGCCGGTGGGGTGCGCCGACTCGTGGGAGTCGAGCATGAGCTTGTACGAAGCCGTTTTTTCGGCTACCCGCTGGTAGTGGTTAATCATCCACTGACCATCGTGGTGTTCGCCACGGGGAATAATCCGGCCTACATAGCCGGTTCTTACCGTATTGATGTCGTGGGCCACCATAAACTGGTAGGCCGCATCCATCCGGCGCTCGTAATTAGTGACCGAGCCGGACGTTTCGTGGTGCATAATGATGCGGACCCCTCTCTGGCGGGCGTAGGCGGGCAGGGAATCAATATTGTAATCGGGATAGGGCGTAGTCGAACACATTCTCCTTCCAGTTGCCAAACCAGTCTTCCCACCCCACATTCCAGCCTTCGACCAATACACCATCGAAGCCGTATTTGGCGGCAAAGTCGATGTACTTTTTTACATTCTGCGTGTTGGCCCCGTGTTTACCGCCCGCTTTTTCCCAGGTAGCTTTGCCGATGTGCATTTCCCACCACATACCCACAAATTTCTGGGGTTTTATCCACGACGTATTCCCGATTTGTGCCGGTTCGTTCAGGTTCAGGATGAGTTTGGAGGCCAGCAGATCAGTGGCTTTGTCGCTCACCAGAATCGTTCGCCAGGGCGTTTTGGCGGGGGTTTGCAGGTACGCTTTGTTGCCCACGGCATCGGGTGTGAGCTGGGAGGTCAGCGTCAGGGTTTTCTTATCCAGTTGCAGGTGCATAACGGGATAATTGAGTAACGCGGCTTCGTACAGGCTGATATACAGTCCATCGGCGGTTTTGCACAGCAGGGGTGTCTGGATTGCATTAGGGCCAATCACCGATTTGAGGGCGATGTCCTTCTCTTTGTCCGCTGCCTTAACGGCTTCTACCAAAGCGTTGAACCAAACAGTATCTTGATATCAGCGGAGTTTAACTGAACTAAATCCGTCAGAAAGCCGCCTGGCAAAAACTATAGTTTACTTCCCTGACATGGGTACAAATGGTGTTACTTTGTCATAGCAAGTGACCCCCTAAAACGAATACACATGCAACCCACCAATAAACTGACGAGAAAAGCAATACGCCTGTTTTCCACGTTGTTTGGCTGCTTTGTTAGCTTCGTCAGTTACGCACAGATTGATTTACACACGGAAGACTTACCCCGTTTTTACGAAGCGTTCGATAGTGTACTGACAACTTCCGATACCGCCAAACAACTCAGATTTATTCAGCAGTTGTATGTTGACAAAGCAAGCACTGGCTTAAAGGAGTTTATGGTTCTGCGGGGTGGAAACACGCAGAAATGGCGAAAATACATCGAGAGCAACAAAGCCGATTTGGTTAAAAAGAGACCCCAAATTCTTTCTGTTCTCAACCAGAAGCCGGAAATCCTGAAGAAGGTTGCCGTTTTGAAAAAGCTTTACCCTGACTTTCGTTACGGCAATATCTACTTCTGCGTCGGGATTGGCAATTCGGGTGGCACTATACGCGACAGGACTGTTTACATCGGCACCGAAGTAGCCGCCAACGCACAGCCGGACTGGTCGGTTTACCTCGTTATTCACGAGTTTGTACACACGCAGCAATATGAGCAGCGAAACTTCAACCGGCTGATGAGTGATACAACGTTGGTTAGCCAGTACGAGAAAACACACGAAAACCTGCTTGGTCAATGCCTAAAAGAAGGCATGGCGGATTTTGTGACCGAGTTAGTCCTGGGGCAGCGTCTGGATCAGCTTAAACCCGATGGATACATAGCGTTTGGCTTGCAACATGAGCAACCCATTTGGGAAGCGTTCAGGAAAGAAATGAATCAACCAATCAACTGGGAAGGGGGATGGTTGTACAATGTGCGAAAGATTGAGGGGAAAGAGGCCCGGGATCTGGGGTACTTCGTAGGGTATCAGATTTGTAAACGCTACTACGAGAAGGCCAGGGATAAGAAGAAAGCACTGGCTTACATGATTGGCCTGGATTTAACCGACAAAAATTCCGAAAAATTTCTGGCGGCTTCGGGGTATAATCCCGAGTGAGCATAGAATAGCCACTGGCGCACTCACCAGGCCCATCCAGCGTAACGTCCAAAAGCTCGCCGGTAGAGAAGCGGGCGTTTCAGGATGTCATAAATACATCGGTCGTCGTTAAACGTTTGGTGTGTTAGAGCATCTAACTGCCGAAACGTCTGAGACGTTGCCTAATAACACAGACAATGACGACCATCCTGAACAAACTAACCATAACCAGCCTGTTCGCGCTACTCGCCTTCGGCGTGTTTTTCGCGCAGCCACTGTCGGCCCAGCCGGGCTACAGTGTGCCAGTCGATGCCTTTTATGGTGAACTGGCACCGTACGGGCAGTGGACAAACTATCCCGGCTATGGTAGTGCCTGGATACCCAATGCCGGGCCCGATTTTCAGCCTTACGCCACCGGTGGGCACTGGGTTATGACAGAGTACGGCAATACCTGGGTATCGGACTACGACTGGGGCTGGGCACCGTTTCATTACGGACGCTGGCTGTATGACCCTGGTTACGGCGGCTGGCTTTGGCTACCCGATACGGAATGGGCACCAGCCTGGGTATCGTGGCGGTCGGGTGGCGGGTACTATGGCTGGGCACCGCTTGGTCCCGGTGTGAACATAAACATTAATATTCCGGCTCCTTACTGGACCTTCGTACCACAGGTGTACATTACCAGTCCCAATTTGTACGGTTACTACGTACCCCGCAATCGGGCGAACTATATTTATCAGAATACCACCTACATCAACAACGTGTACCGGTACAATAACCGGTCGTTTAACTACGGCCCGCCCCGTCGCGACATTGAGCGTATTACGCGCCGTAATGTTCAGGTTTACCGCATTGAGTCCATAAACCGGCCGGGGCGTTCGGTGGTGGGGAACGGCTCCGTCGGGTTCTACCGTCCGGATGGTGATGGTCGTGGTGCAACGAGTCGTGGACCAAGGGCTTACGGGCAGGGGTATAACAATCGAAATGACCCGTATACTAATAACGGCAGGCCTGACTATAACCGAAACAACAGTTCCAACCGGGGAAACAATGAGGATTACAACAATGGCTCAGGCCGGGTATATGATAACAACCGCGATGCTACACCGAGGGGAAGCTACAATGGTAACACGGCGCCCAACCGAACGTATAACAGCGATGCCGTACCGAACCGTGCGAACGACGGGGCAAACCGGGATTACAACACCACCCCGGGCCGGACGTACGACGGCAATGCAACCAACAGAGGGAGTTACAACGACAATGCACCCGCCAACCAGCGTGGCAACGCCGACATGACTCCCACACCGGACAATACCTCGTCTGACCGTTTTGGTCGCAGCCGCGGGACTTATTCACCGGGTGCCGCTCAGCCCGTTCCAAGTCCTCAAACGAATCGTGTATTCGACCGGGCTGAGCGGCAGGGTCCTGTTAATATGCCAACGGCACCGGGCGGACGGGGTAGTAGTGATGGACAACGAACACCGGAAGTCCAGAGCGCACCTAGTCCACAATCCTCTCCGGCTCAACCCCAGCAGGGAGCAGGTGGTTTTAATGGAGGTGCAGGCCGTCAGCGTGGGCCCCGGTAAACTATCAGTTTCATCTATACAGGGTCCTTCCTCTTCACTGGGGAAGGACCATTTGTTTTGGACTACTGCCAGAACCACCCGCTAACTGCCGACGAAGCCGTACTTTTGCAGCCTATGCGGTACTTTATCGAACTAGCCTACCGGGGAACGGCTTACCATGGCTGGCAAACGCAGGCCAACGGGATTAGCGTACAAACAACAATCGAAGCCGCCCTGACGCAGCGGCTTGGCAAACCCATTTACATAATGGGCAGTGGCCGTACCGATGCGGGTGTTCACGCCCGGCAGCAGTTTGCGCATTTCGAGGTCGATGAGCCGCTGACGCTGACCGAATCGCTCGTTTATTCACTCAATTGCATCCTGCCCGACGATATTGCCATTCACGCCATTTTTCCGGTTGAGGCCAGCGACCACGCCCGATTCTCGGCCACGGCCCGCTATTATCAGTACCTGGTCACCCGCCAGAAAGATGCGTTTCAGAACGGCCTGACCTACCATTTCAGGCCAACGCTCAAGCTGCCCGTGATGAACGAAGCCTGTGCCCTATTACGTCAGCACACCAATTTCAAGAGCTTTAGCAAGGCCCGCGCCAACGTAACGCATTTTAACTGTCGGATTGATTTCGCCTACTGGGAACGCATAAACGACGATTCGCTGACGTTCCATATTGGAGCGAACCGTTTTTTGTGGGGGATGGTCCGTACCATTGTGGGTACCATGATTGAGATTGGTCAGGAGCGCCTGAGTCTGGAGAAGTTTGAACAGATTATACTGGCCCGCGACCGGAACCAGGCCGGGCGGGCAGCACCAGCCAATGGGTTGTACCTGGTTGAGGTTACGTATCCAGACAAGGTATTTCAGCACCGACTAAACCCGAAAAAACTGGGATAAACCCTTTTGCCGATAATACGGCGTTTTCGGTTTACCCTTAAATTTTCTTAAATTCGACCGCTCAGCGGCTTATTCCGTTATTTTTGTTTCCATTAACACGAACCCCTGAATGGCTCGTACAAAGAAAAAAGTAGGTGCGTATCCCAGCGGCATGATTCTCTTCAGTCTGACGCTGGCGTTGTTTTTGATCGGCTTTTGCGGGCTGTTGGCTATCCAGTCGAAGAAGCTGGTAACCCACATCCGCGAGAACTACGAAATCCGGGCGTTTCTGGATAAAGGACTGGATGAGAACAAGACGGCACTGGTGTATAAAACCATTGCCGAGCGACCTTACGTGTTGCAAGCCGATGGTAAACCACAAGTGAACCTGGTCACCAAGGACGAAGCGGCCAAGGAATTCATTGCCGAGACGAAGGAAGATTTCTCGAAGTTTCTGGGCGAGAATCCGCTGCACGACAGCTACCGGATCAAGCTCAACGAAGGGTATTTCGAGGAAGCGAAATTGCAGGAAGTAAAGAAAGATCTGGAACAGATCAACGGCATTTTTGAAGTTGTTTATCAGGAGAACCTGGTCGATAACATCAACCAGAATATTACGAAGATTTACGCAGTGATGTCGGCCTTTGCCCTGATTCTGCTGATAATCATTGTGGTGCTGATGAACAATACCATTCGGCTGGCCCTGCACTCGCAACGGATGCTGATTCGGAGTATGCAGCTGGTGGGGGCTACTAATTCGTTTATTACCCGGCCCTTTCTGGGGCGGGGCATATGGCAGGGTTTTCTGGCGGGTATCATTGCCGTTGGGTTGCTTATAGGCGGGTTGCAACTGGCCATTCATAACCTACCTGAACTGGGTACATTTCAGGACCCGCAAAAGATTATGTTCCTGATGGCAGGGATTGTTTGTCTGGGCATCATCATTGGTTTTTTGAGCACCTTCCAGGCTGTAAACCGGTATCTTGGATTAACGCTGGATGAGCTCTATTGATGAAAACATTTATCAATAATGAGGTAAATGCTGGTCCAGAAAGCCAGATTACAATGTACCCCGTTTAGATGTTACATTTAGTTAAACACAAAAAGAAATGGCAAAAGATAAGCAGACTGGAGCAGCTACGCTGAGCCGTGAAGAACCAGTAAAAAATCCAATTACTCCGGCAGCACCAGTGGTTACTAAAACGGTGCCTACCCGGTCGACGATTGGCGAGCCTGCCCGTACGGCAGCTTTGCCGTTTGGACGGCAGAACTACATGTTTATGCTCATCGGGATTGGCACCATCCTGGCCGGCTTCTTTATCATGAGTCTCGACAAAGAGGAATTTGGGTTTGGTTTTCTGGGGCTGACTCTGGGTCCAATTGTGGTGATGGCCGGGTTCGTTGTCGAGTTTTTCGCCATTCTTACCCGCCCCAAAAGCTGAAAAAGTTGGCCGTTTGTAACCCGTAGTTTGTCGTTTGACCGCGCTTGTCCTAAGTTTGTCCGCCGTTGACAAACGTCAACCGACAGACTACGCACGACAAACTGTTTTTTAATGGAGCTTTTTCACGCTATAATGCTGGCCATCATTGAGGGCATAACCGAGTTTTTACCGGTTTCCTCAACGGGTCACATGATTATTTACTCCTCGCTGGCAGGCATTGCCAGTGATGAATTCACTAAATTATACACGGTCGATATTCAGTTCGGCTGCATCCTGTCGGTGCTGGTTCTGTACCACCGTCGTTTTATGACGGACCCCCGTACCGGCACCTTTACCACTCCCTCCTACCTGAAATCGGTGCCTGCCCGCTGGCAACCCATGGCCGATTTTTACAGTAAAATCCTGATTGCTTTCCTACCAGCCGCCGTTATCGGTTTCCTACTGAACGATTTTATCGACTCTCTGCTCGAAAATGTAGTAGTGGTAGCCATTTCGCTGTTGCTGGGCGGTATCGTGCTCGTCTTTATCGACCGCATCACCAACCGTAACGACGGACCGGCCGAGCCGAAAGATGGGGATGTCAGCGTACCGGACGCGCTCAGAATCGGCTTCTACCAGTGTATCGCCATGATTCCGGGGGTCTCCCGGTCGGCGGCAACTATTATTGGCGGTATGTTTCAGGGACTATCCCGCAAGCAGGCCGCTGAGTTTTCGTTTTTTCTGGCCGTACCTACTATGGCAGCGGCTTCGGGGTACAAACTGCTCAAAACCTACAAACTACTCCAGCCTGCCGACTACCAGATTCTGCTACTTGGTAACGCTATTGCCTTTGTGGTTGGTCTGCTCGCCATTCGGGGCTTCGTTAATTTTTTGACGCGCTACGGGTTCAAGGTATTTGGCTATTACCGAATTGCGCTGGGGCTGCTGTTGCTGGGCCTGATGGCTGCTGGCGTGAAACTGGATGTATTGTAACCGCTTATAGTTTACGGTATTCGGTTTGAGATTAGCTGGTGAAAGAGCTATTGACGCGTCAGCTAACCGTAAATCGAATACCCTAGACCAACTACCGCATACCATGCCCGAACCACCACTGTCCGACCCCGGTCAGGTTATCCTGATTGACAAACCGCTTACCTGGACATCGTTCGACGTGGCCAATAAGCTCAAGTACGCCTGTAAATTCAAAAAAATTGGTCATGCGGGTACGCTCGACCCGTTGGCAACGGGGTTGCTCATTTTGTGTACCGGCAAGATGACCAAACAGATTGATCAGTATCAGGCGCAGGAAAAGGAGTACGCAGGTACGCTCGTGCTAGGCAAAACCACACCCTCCGTCGACCTGGAAACGGCCTTCGATGCGGAGTTTGATACTTCATCCATTACGGCCGAACAAATTCAGGAAGCAGCCCGGCAACTGACGGGCGATATCCTACAGGTACCCCCTATTTACTCGGCCATTCGGGTGAACGGTGAACGACTGTACGAAAAAGCCCGGCGGGGTGAAACCGCCGACCGGGTTGATGGAGGAATCAAGGCGCGGCAAGTAACGGTTTCCCTCTTCGAAGTAGATACAGCCCGTTTTCCCGAACTGGATTTTCGCATCGTTTGTACGAAAGGCACTTATATTCGCAGTCTGGTGCGCGACCTGGGCCTATTACTTACTAATGGTGCCTATATGAGCAGCCTGCGCCGAACCCGTATCGGTAACTTTCGGATTGAGGAAGCCAGTACAATCGAACAATTTATTGACGCCCACCGGGCAATGCAGCCCAACCAACCATCAACGAATGAATGATTATTTACCAGGGTCTTGATGATATACAGCCGTTGCCGAATGCGGTAGTTACCAGTGGCACGTTCGATGGTGTCCACCGGGGGCACCAGACCATCCTGGCACGTCTGACGGAAGTGGCTAAAGCCAGTAACGGAGAGTCGGTCCTGATTACGTACTGGCCGCACCCGCGTACAGTTGTTTCCAACGATAGTCAGAACCTGAAATTGCTGACTACCCTCGACGAGAAGGCGTCCCTCATCGACCAGGCGGGCGTAGATCATCTGGTTATTATTCCGTTTACCCGCTCATTTTCGCAATTGACGTCCGAGGAGTATATCAATCAGATTCTGATTGAAAAAATCGGCACGAAGAAACTGGTCATTGGCTACGATCATCGTTTCGGACGCGACCGCGAAGGTGGGTTCGAGTACATCAAGGCGCACCAGCATGAGTACGGTTTTGAGGTGGAGGAAATTCCCCGGCAGGACGTTGACGCAGTGGGTGTGAGCTCGTCCAAAATCAGGGCTGCCCTGAACGAGGGTAATGTCCGCACCGCCAACCAGTTCCTCAACCGACCGTATTCCCTGACGGGAACCATCGTGAAAGGGCGACAGTTGGGTCGCACCATTGGGTTCCCAACGGCTAATATGCAGGTTGATGATGCCGCTAAACTTATCCCGGCCAACGGGGTCTACGCCGTCTCGGTGGAATACGGTGGGCAAACGCTGGGCGGCATGCTCAACATTGGCTTCCGGCCCACGGTGGCGGGTACCCATCAGACCATCGAAACCTACATTTTCGATTTCGACAAAGATATTTACGGGGAACACATGACCTTACGATTCAGGGAATTTCTGCGCCCGGAGCAGAAATTCGATGGGTTACCGGCTTTGGTTGCCCAGTTAAAACGTGACGAGGAAGCGGCACGGGCGGTGTTGTAAAGAGCCATTCTTCAGTTCAGCTCCGAATTGATCAGACACAATTTCCCGAGCCAGTTTACTGGATCTGAACCTACGTTCTGGCCGGCAAATTGGTATGGTTTGCCAATAATCTGACGAAATGGAGACTCAGCCGTAATCATCTCGTGAAATCCCAAAATATAGTTGTTGTGCAAGGTGAATCGGTTAAAATAATCCCCCGCAAATTCATATATTAGCCTAAACTTTATAAAGCCTCAGCAAACTCCTATGACCGCACTCCCGGCCCTCGATTTTAGTCAGTATGAATCGACGAATAGCCTGCAAATTTCTTACACACAATACACCCGGGAACAGGCAGAGGAAGCCAATTTTATCTTCGATGAAACCGTAAAACAGTACCTCAGGCACTGGATTGAGCAGGGTACTGTAGCAGGCGTTGACCGACGTACGGAGGTTGAGCGGGATACGGAAGCGTTTGTGCAGCAGGGCGCACTGCGGAGTTTTTTCAAGCATCATGACGATGCGCTTGAGCGGCTGCTTCAACAGGACGACATTGCCCGGCATCTGCTCCGGCCAAGTACGAAGGTATTCTTCGAGCCGGATGCGTACGAGCCACTACTATCCCTGTTTGAGCGACGTATTTATAACCTGGCCGCCCACCGCGAACACCTGGAAGTACCCTTTCGGTATAGTCCCGTCAGTCGGCAGGAGACCTGCGGTGATTCGATTTCGTTTGCCGCCATGCCGACTGATGTCAGAGAAGATATTGGTTTTTACTTCGGCACGCGCCGTTCGGATGCCACAACCCTGAATCTACTAGCCCGTCAACTTCGTCGGGAAGCGCTGTTTTCGTCGACATTGCCCGTTCACGTCGTAACGGAAGGATACATGGAAGATTCCCTGCGGGCTGTCAGGACGGCAGCCGAACAGTTGAAGCAGGACAGTCAGCAGGCGATTCATTGCTTTGTGGTACAGCGTCGCCATGCGGTCGATGACCGGCATCTGGGGGCCGCCCTGTTGCTGATGAACGTTCAGCAGCCCGGCCTGCCCCAGCGGGTACTCTTCTGCGATACGCTGAAACCAGATGGGAAGCCACCCTGGTGGGATAAGTTCAAACGCTACCTCGACACGGTGTTTCCACAACCGGAGGGCAGCCCGGCCGCTTCGGAGCGACTGGAAGATGGCGGTCTGAATCTCCAGCGGTTACACGATGGCGTACCGGTACGCCATCAGGATATCGACTGTGCCTTTTATACAGCTTCCATGGCCAGGGCACTCATTCAAATTACCAAACTATCGCCTGAACTGATCAGCGGTTCTATTGAGGATTTGGTGAGCAGGATGACGGAGCGGATGCCGGAGTATTTTGACCAGACCAACGTAGCCAAAGACCCGACACTTGTACGTCAGGTAAACGTTATCCGCCGGTGGCAGATGGGGCAGGAAGCCCTGGCAGACATTAAACGTGGTTATTCGCCCTCACCGGCAACTTGTTAACACGTGAAGGCGAAGCCGGGAGCAATAGCTATCGACCAATGTGCAATCCGGCTACGTAGCCCGTTGTCCAGGCGCTCTGAAAGTTGAAGCCCCCCGTAATACCGTCGATGTCCAGCACTTCGCCCGCGAAGAACAGCCCCGGCCATACGTTACTCTCCAGGGTTTGCCCGTTCAGGCCATTGAGCGAGATACCACCACAGGTCACGAATTCTTCTTTGAACGTGGTTTTACCGGCAACATGGAACTGGCTGTTCGTCAGCCGCTCGGCCAGGCGGTTGAGCGGTTTGGCGGGCAAGTCGGCCCAGCGTTGTGCCTCCGGAATACCCGACTCTGCGGCAAAAGCCTGCCAGAGTCGGGTGGGCAAACCGAATGGATTTTGCGAAACAACCAGCTTTTTCCCGTTCTGCTGCCGGAACTCCTGCAACTTACTACGCAGGGTATTGTCGTTCAGGTCGGGTACCCAGTTGATGCGCAGGGCGAACCGATAGTCTGCATTCGCTAAATCCCGGGCAGCCCAGGCCGACAGGCGCAGGATAGCGGGACCACTAAAGCCCCAGTGCGTAACCAACACGGGGCCGCGCTGTTCCTGTTTGGCCCCTACTATTGACACACCGGCATCAGGCACCGACACACCCGCTAACGGCAGCAGATAGCTGTCCGGCACATTGAACGTGAACAGAGATGGTACGGGTGACAGTAGTTCTTCCGCTTGCCGGGGAAGCCATTCATACGATGCCGGTTGTGGGTATCCCCCCGTAGCAATCAGCACCCGGTCGGCAATGAGTGTTTCGTTTGTGAGTAAATCGAGCGACCAGGCACGGGTTTCGGTTTGCCGGATAGTGGCCACCCCACAACTGGTTCTGACCTGAATACCCAGCCTTCGGGCCGTGGTGAGCAGGCAATCGACAATGGTATCGGAGGTATTGGTAACAGGGAACATGCGTCCGTCGGCCTCTGTTTTCAGCGGGCTTCCCCGGCGTTCGAACCAGTTTACGGTAGCCGTAGCGTCGAACTGAGTCAATAGTGCGCGCAACGGTTTTTCACCCCGTGGATAATGTTTCACCAACTGCCGATTATCGAAGCAGGCATGCGTAACGTTGCAGCGTCCTCCGCCCGAAATGCGGACTTTATTTAAGACGGTACGGTTTTTTTCGAGAATAATAACGGTAGCTTCGGGGAAGGTTTCGGCAGCCGTAATGGCCCCGAAAAAACCAGCCGCTCCGCCACCGACAACGGCAATTGTAAAGGATGACATGGGTTAAAAACAGTGATTTTTAGTTTTATAGTTCACCGGTTAAGGTTTACCAGGCGCATTGATTTGTACCGTTATGCTTGCCCTGCACAACCACAACGGCATGAGTGCCCAGTCTACCACAAACTGTTAGTAACTTTGATGTATGTTCTTCAAGCCTAAATTTTCAACCAACCGGTACATGCGTCGGGGTATGAGGCCCCGTGGCAACACGCTCGTATTGCTGTTCATCTTTTTCCTGATTGGACTTTTTCTGCACTACGGCGGTCGAACCCAGCCCGTTGTGGCCTTCTGGAATGATTTCCGGGAATTGGTTGGACTGGGGCATACGCGCTCCGAGCGAAAAGGGTCGAACCCCTACAAAGCTCCCGAACCCGATGAAGCCTCCGATGCTGCAACGAATAACGGGGAACGGGGCGAGAGTGAAGCCAGTGATAATACGCCTAACAGGCCGACGGCGGAATCGTCGGGAAACGTCCGTTTTGATTTTGAGAAAGAGGTTGACTTTTTATTACCCACCTCCAAATCGCCGGGCGAACTGATTCGGCACGAAGGGTATACGCTCAGTTACCGCGAGCAGTACAAAGATGCCGAGTGGGTAGCGTATCCGCTCCTGGCGTATGAAACAACGGGGGATGCCGACCGGAAAAACGAGCAGTTTAAACCTGACCCTTTAGTTGAGAATGGTACGGCTATACCATCGGATTATACCCGTTCAGGCTACGACCGGGGGCATTTGGCCCCGGCCGCCGATTTTAAGTTCTCGCAGCGAATGATGCGCGAAACATTTTTCATGAGCAACATTACCCCACAGGCACCTCAGTTTAACAGGGGTATCTGGAGTGACCTGGAAAACCAGGTACGCGTCTGGGCTCGGCGCGACAAAGGCATCTACGTAGTGACGGGTCCGGTACTTAAACCCGGTTTGCCCACCATCGGAAAAAGCAATGAAGTAACTGTACCCGCCAAGTTTTACAAGGTAATTTTGTACTGCAACCAGCCCGACATTCGCATGATTGGGTTCCTGCTCAATAATGAAGAAGCCCACGGCTCATTACAGGATTTTGTGGTACCCGTAGACCTCATCGAACAACTAACAGGACTCGATTTCTTCCCAAAAATTCCTGATGACCTGGAGCGTAAACTGGAAAGTAAAGGTCGTGAAGAAGTCGTAGCCGAATGGTTTTAGACCTACAGCGGTTCCGCTCTCTACTGAATTGAAAGCGACGCTAAAAAGGCATGCAACTCTTCAGGGCGTTGCGTACCAAGGAAAATGTTGCCGCCCGATTTCTTATTTATCTGTAGCCCGTAATCACCGTTCATGACGTAAGCCCAGCCGTTGGGTCCTTGCCGGGTACCTCCCATGCCTTTGGGGTATTCGCCATACAGGGCAAACTCCCGGACGTAAGTGCGGTCGATGTCTTCCCATTTTATTACCCCTCGCTTGCCACCGAATAAGCTTATTCTGAACTGAATACTGTCCTGATCGATATGTGTTTCTATCTTCCTGAAAGGAATAGCACAAAAAAACACGCTGACCAGGATGAAGGCACTGGCCAGTTTCCACGAAAAAAAGCTTCCTCCTTCTGCCACTACATTGACTGTTGACCCCCAATAAAACCAGCTTACCAAAGAAAAGTAGAAACCGACAACTGCCAGAACAACGTACCACCGGTAAGGATTTTGCTGCGTTTCGGTAAAGATTGGCATGGTAACAAACGTTTATTTACGGGGTAAATAATGCATTATTTGACGCTGGAAACGCCCTTACTTCGTAGGTTCAAGCCCCGAATCCAAGCGAGGCTAAAAAGGCCTGTAGTTCATCGGGGCGATGCGTGCCGAAGAGAATTGTATCACCCGTCTTTTTGTTTATCTGAAAACCAAGGTCACCCTTCGCGCCAAACTTCATATCAATAACCCGGCTATCTGACCCAAACTTCATAAAGTAGGGTCTGCCCTTTGGTCTCTTCCGGGCATCAACAGTTCCCTTCGGATGCTCCCCGAAAAGTGTAAGATCCCGGACGTAAGCGCGGTCGATATGAAACCAGGAGATAGTCTGCCGTTTTTCAAAGGGTTTCACACGATAATGGACCCCCTGCTCGTCAATCTGGTAAGTGGTATTGCCGAACACCTTAATCATTACGTATACGGCATATAAAGAATATACGCCCAGCATTTCCAACAGATAGCTTCTTCTCTCAACAAAGCGGATATTGGAATGTATCGCCCAATAAAAAATGATTGGAAGGGCAACTGTATAGGCCACCAGATACCATCGCCATGGATTCTTGTGCGTTTCGGTGAAGGTTGGCATGGCCTACGTCTTCTGCTTCTTCTTCTTGGCCGCCGGGAACAGGATGTTGTTCAGAATGAGCCGGTAACCGGCCGAGTTAGGGTGCAGGTTCAGGTCGGTAGGCTCCTCACCAATTTCGTGGCGGTAGTCTTCGGGATCGTGGCCGCCGTAGAACGTAAAGAAGCCCCGGCCGTAGGGCGAGTGAATGTAGCGGGCCTCACTGACGGCCCGGTTTTCGGCCAGAATAACTACTTCGGGTTTGATGTACGTTTTTTTAAAGGCTGTTGTCTGCCCCATGAATCCCTTAATCACGTTCAGGTGATTTTGCGTTAGCATGGTAGGGATTGGGTCGTACTTGGCCGAAAATTGAAACAGGGTAAAATAATCGTTGTGTTCACTTAACCCCCGTTCTTCGGGCTGATTATCGATGTTCGAGAACTCGATCAGGTATGGGTTGGTGTAAACCTGAAAGTCTTTGAAGGCAAACGTCTGACTGTAATCCAGTTTGGTACTGGCATTAGGGTCGGCGGGGTCACCATCATAAAAGGAATCGACAATATCCGTATTATGAGCGGAGAGGGCAATATCAAAGGTATCGGTAGCATTGCACATGGCAAAGAGGTACCCTCCTCCCAACACGAAATCCCGAATTTTCTGACTTACGGCCAGTTTTAGCTGCGGTACTTTGGTGAAGCCAAATTTCCGCGTGATGGCTTCCGCTTCATTTTTTTGGGCTATATACCAGGGCTGGTCTTTGAAGTGGAAAAATTTGCCGTATTGCCCCGTAAAATCTTCGTGGTGGAGGTGCAGCCAATCGTATTCGGGCAGTTTACCATTCATCACCTCTTCATCGAACACAACATCGTAGGGTATTTCGGCATACGTCATCACCATGGTAACGGCATCATCCCAGGGTTGCTTTGTTTTGGGCGAATACACGGCTACTTTGGGCGGTTTCTGGAGTTTTACGGCATCCATATTGGCATCAGGAGCCGCCACTTCGGCCAGTATCTGGCCTGCCTGTGCATCCGAAATAACCTCATAACTTACGCCCCGGATAACCATTTCGTTGACAAAGGCCTGCGTCTGGGGCATCATAAACGAGCCACCCCGGTAGTTGAGCAGCCAGTCAATTTCGGTATCATACACTTTTAGTACCCAGAAGGCAATACCGTAAGCTTTCAGGTGATTCTTTTGGCTATCGTCCATGGGAATCAGAATCTTGGAAGCCCACGCCCGGCCCGTCAGGCTCAGAATTAGGATAAGCGGTAACAGCAGCCGTTTCATTGGTATCTGAGGTAAGAATGCTTGTGTTAGTTTTGTTATAACGAAAGATAAGCAATTATTGTGCAAGATTGATGGTGAATGATAGACTGAGTGAATAGGTTTTTGCCAGTCATTCTGTCATTCACGCATTTACGCATCCGCTCATTCAAAAATGAACCTCATTGAAAACATACGGGAGGGGCTGCGTTCCATTGCCGGTAACCGGCTGCGAACAATTCTGACCTCACTGATTATTGCTATCGGCATTACGTCGCTGGTGGGTATTCTGACGGCTATTGATGGTATTCAGGATTCGGTAAACAATAGTTTTGCCGGGCTGGGTGCCAATACGTTCAGCATTGTGGCCCGGCAGGATGCGTTCCGGCGGGGTGGCCGCATCCAGAAGCAGGATGCTCCTATCGATTATTTTGACGCTATACAGTTCAAACGCCGGTTTCCGTACGGAGCCACTATCTCCGTTTCAACCGTTGTGTTGGGGGCAGCCCAGGCAAAATTCGGGTCCAGGAAAACGAACCCAAACGTGCAGCTTACCGGGGGCGACGATACGTACCTAGCGGTGAAAGGATACACGATTAAAAATGGCCGTAATTTTTCCCAGAGTGACCTGAACTACGCACTCAATGTGGCTATTATTGGCAGTGAATTAGCCAATACCCTGTTTGAAAAGAAACTGAATCCGCTGAACCAGCTCATTCGCGTATCGGGCAGGCAGTATAAAATTATTGGTGTTTTGGACAAAAAAGGCGGGTTTTCCGGCGGGGGAGATGACCGGATTCTCCTGATTCCCCTGAACAACGCCCGTGCGCTGGCCGGTACCAGGCAACTCACCTTCGACATTACGGCATCTGTTCCCAGTGTATCCAATCAGGATGAAGCCGTTGGCGAAGCAAGGGGTACCATGCGCCTGGTCCGGCGTGACCAGTTGGGGCAACCTGATTCGTTTGAGATTGACCGGGCGGATGAACTGGCCAAACAAACCGAAAGTATCACCGGCTACCTGCGCATTGGCGGGTTTGGCATTGGCTTTATCACCCTGCTGGGGGCAGCCATCGCGCTGCTCAACATCATGCTCGTTTCGGTAACGGAGCGAACCCGCGAAATTGGCATCCGAAAGTCACTTGGTGCTACCCCCCAGCGAATTCGGGAGCAGTTCCTGATTGAAGCCATCGTTATTTGTCTTCTTGGTGGTTTGGGAGGGGTACTGCTGGGGCTGGGCATTGGTAATCTGATTGCCATGCTGGTTAGCCAGGGAAAGGGAGGATTTGTTGTTCCCTGGGGGTGGATGGGTCTGGGATTGGTTGTTTGTGTATCAGTAGGGCTGTTTGCGGGTATTTACCCGGCTGTAAGGGCTTCTAAACTGGATCCTATCGACGCCCTTCGGTACGAATAATTGATACAGTGCTTTGCTCGAAGAGCTGGCTTAGGCTGTTGCAGAGGCTGCACGGATGGGCAGAAACACCGTGAATACAGCCCCCTGCCCGGGCTGGCTATGGGCCAGAATGGTACCCCCGTGATTTTCGGCCACTTTTCGGCAAATAGCCAGACCAATACCCGTTCCACTGTAGGCACTCCGGCTGTGTAGTCGCTCGAAAAGCTGAAAAATACGCTCCTGATATTTCTCTTCGAACCCAATTCCATTATCGGTAACGTCAACCGCTATCCATTCCTGACTGGCACGATTCAGAACTGTGTCGGGCACGGATTCGGGCAATACGGTACGGCTCTGCACCGATACCTGCGGTCGTTCACCAGGGCGGGAGAACTTCAGTGCATTACTGATTAAATTCTGAAATAACTGGCGTAGTTGGAGCAAACTACCGTTTACCGTTGGCAAGGGCTGACTAGTGCTGCCAATAGCTACCTGGGCGCGGGTTTCGGTAATGACCATACTCAGGTCCTGAAGAATATCGGCCAACAGGGTTTCCAGGACAACCGGCTGGAATAAATCCTCCTGCGTAGCCAGCCGGGAGTAGGCCAGTAAATCCCGGATAAATACGCCCATCCGCTCCGCCGACGACTGCATACGGGCAATCATATCCTGACCTTCGGCTGGCAAAAGCGTACTGTAATTCCTGACGAGGATATCGCCGAATGCCCGGATTTTCCGTAGCGGTTCCTGTAAATCGTGACTGGCTATATAGGCAAACTGCTCCAACTGCTGGTTGGACTGTTTCAAGTCACCTACTAACTTCTCGGCCCGCAGCAGCGTCTGTCGCAGCAGTGTCTGATCGTTGGCGGCTATTACAATGCCATCACCCTGTTTGACGATGGACATATCAAACCAGCCCCCCGCGTCGCTCTCGGTAAAATGTTGTTCAAACCGCTGCGGCTGGCCAGTGTTTACTACGTCGACATATCGGTCGAAAATGCCCATAGGTTTCAGGCTGGGCAACACCTCCAGCATGGTGCGGGTGGTTGTCTGGTTTACGGGATGGTTAACCCTCCGGGCGTTGGCTTCGTTCTGAAGCAGGTATTGAAAGTCTGTAATCTGGCCATTCCCGTTTCGTATGGCTTCGAACAGTACAATGGGCATCTGGCAACTATCCAGCACGCTCTGGAGCATAGCCGCCTGTTGCCGGGCCTCCAGCTCTACCCGTTTCTGGTCGTTTACGATGGCGTAAATCGAGATAATCCTATTCTCGTCGATGCGGGTAACCCAGTTATCGGTGTAATTATCGAAGTGATCGTACTGATAATGAAGCTCGAAACGCTGCGGCTCACCCGTGGCCAGAGTAGTCAGGTAGGCTGTCCAATACGTTGTTTTTTGTAAACTCGGAAACAGAGATGTCATTGCTTTCCCAATCAGCTCATCCTCCGTCAGGCCAGTATCTCTGCAAATGGCCTGGCTTACCCGTACGTACCGAAAATCAACAACGGCTCCGGCCTCATTGCGTACAGCTTCCAGCACAGAGAGCCCGTTATTCATGGATTTTAATACATCATCGAACACTTTGGCTTGCTCTTCGATTAGTTGAGCGGCCCGTTTGCTCGCGCTGATGTCTTTGTAATAGATGACAATGCCATTTAACAGTGGTACAATGGACATTAAGTACCAGCCTTCGTTATCATCAACCCGGTATGACTGTTCAATTCGCTGGGGCTGGACGGAATCAACTACATCAATTAACTGCTGTAACATACCCAACTCCTTCAATTCCGGGAAAAAGGTGGTAATCCGTTTTCCAATGACCTGGTCGGCGGGGACACCAACAATCGTATCGCTGGCAGCATTCGTCAATCGGTACGTAAAGTCGATTACCCGGCCATCCGGATCGCGGACGGCTTCGCAGTAAGCAATAGCTTCGTCCATTGCATCCATAACGCCCTGGAGCAACCGAGCCTGGTTTTCTATCTGTTGCTGCGCCTGTTTGGCGTCGTCAATATCCCGAAAAGTAGTGAACAGGCCGTTGTTTAGCGGGCGATTTTCGACACAATACCAGCGGTGCGATACCGGATGAAAATACTCGAAGTCGAAGGGAATCTGCTCCACCACCACCCGGCGAATATGTTCCGCGTGGGTCAGGGCATAGGGTGCCCATTTGTAAAGCAACTGGCTGGTGAGTTGCTCAACTGAATAGCCAGTGATGGCCAATGCCTGCGCATTGGCGTAGTAGGCACGGTAATTAACGATGGCACCACTAGTATCCCGAACGGCTTCGCTGGCAACTATGCCCTGTGGCAGATTGTCAAGTAAATCGGCCAGTAGAGACGGGGTTGGTGCGAAGGAAGTCGTTAAGAAAGAATCGGACATACCAAACAGGATAAAATTAGTCCCGTAAAACTAAGAAAATGGATCAATCAACACTAACCTAAACGTGGGTGAACCAGCCTGCTGTTATTCTATTCAATTTTTATTTGCAAAACCCACTACCTGCGGCTACTTTTGCACCCACGTTTGACAAACGCATCACGCCCTGGCGTGACGATTCTGTCGCCGGGATGGCGGAATCGGTAGACGCGATGGTCTCAAACACCATTGTCTGCAAGGACATGCCGGTTCGAGTCCGGCTCCCGGTACAATGAACCCCTATAACTACCTGTATTTCAGTAGTTTATAGGGGTTTTTCTTTTCTTACCGAAACCATCTCACTAGCAGCTTATCCAACCGTTCATTTGAATTGATGCATTTTCAAGACAAGGTAACGGGTTGTTAGTCTTCCTGTTTGAGTGGGCAGTCACGTACTGCCCACTCAAACAGGAAGACTGGTTTAGAACGGATCATCTATTTGTCAGTGCCGTTTGGTTCGCGTGAGCGTAAAGGGTACGCAAACGTCAGCTGGACAGGTACAGAGTGTTGGTGGTATTGTTACAGTCTGATCCACATAGCACCCCGACGCGTTATAGACCCGAACTGTATAGGACTGACTTACGGCTGAGTTGGGTAACGTAGTTGAGATAACACCATTGACAGGAATGGTCTTGGGTAAACCCGATAAGGAAGCGGTTATATTGAACGCGGTACCCAGCGAGTACTGGTAGGTATGACCAGGCACAAAATTGCTCAATACCAGTTGGCCATTATTCTGAGGATTATTATCTACGCAGGTAGCACCGGAGGCAACAGCCTGGTAAGAAGGCAACGCGTCTTCCTCTACGATAAAGGGGCAGCACGAGAAATCGGGACATGATCCATTGGCGTTTTCGAGGCCGAGGCTGTAACTGCCAGCCTGGCTCACCACCAGTTCGTTCGTAGTTTGATTCGGAATAAGTATGCCATTCCTGTACCAGCGATAACTACCCCGACCCGCCGGTACTGTCAGTGTATATTCATCACCTAGGCACAATTTAACGGGTATTGACGTGCAGATTTTGGCCGTGTCGCCCGGTATCGTAACTACGTTATACAGGATACCACTGGCATCTACGCTAGCCTGAAATGTCAGCGTCAGGCTCTGTCCGGCACCAATGATTGGCACGTTCCACGTACTTATGGGTTGCCCGGGGGTAAACGATGTACCTGCCGGAGGAATGGCTGAATTGGGTATATACGTTCCACCGGCACTTAGCGAGTCCCGTACGGTTGTCGTTGCTGTTGTTGATCCGGAGTTTGTCAGCACTACACTGTAGGTTAGTACATCGCCCGGTACGGCATTCGAAGCACTAACAAATGTTTGCACGGAAAGCGAAGGCGTAACAGAAACAGGTGCCATATAAGTAATGGTGGCGGGGGTATACCCGGCTCCACTGACCGAAACGGTATGCGACCCACTACCCGAAGGCAGTCCTGTCAGGCTGAAAGTCGCCGATGTCTGGCCTGCCGTAACGGATACAGTAGTTGTAGTAGCGCCATCGGTAACGGTAAGCGATCCAGCCGTGGCCCCCGTCAGTGAGATAACCCCGGTAAGGGTGTACTGGTTTGTGGCCGCTTGAGTAGCACCCGGCGTAACGCTAACAGCCAACATGGGTGAACCAGACCCGGACGCCGGCTTAAAACCTGCGGATAAACCGGTATTATTCTCACCGGCAGCCAGTGTTACAGGCCCGCTTGTGGTGGGCGTTGTCGCCGAAAAACCGGCGGGTGTCGTGAAACTTACCGAGTAGGGTATGCCGGGTGTCAAACCGGTAAAACTGTACAGGCCTGACGCATTGGTTGCCGTAGAGGCAATGGGTGTATTTGCACCGTTAAGCAATGTGGCCGTCACACTTGCAATGGGCGTATCTCCCCCATCTGACACCCCATTTCCATTGTTATCCGCATACACCGTTCCACCCAAACTGGCGGAAGACGTAGTACAGGAAGCCGGTGCCACGTAGGTGGCATTGCCACTGCTTCCGGCGCAACTTACCACAACAGTGTGACTCCCCGTACCAGATACCAGTCCGGTCAGGCTGTAGGGGGTTGAGGTATCTCCGGCACCGACTGCAACAGTTGCCGACACGGTACCATCGGTAAGCGTGACGGTTGCTGCCGAGCTACTGGTCGATGAAATGATTCCTGAAATCGAATACTGGTTCGTAGCGGGTACGCAGGAACTGGCCGCAACGTTGATTGATAGGGATGAATTTGTGACCGTAACGACATTGGTATTCAGCGAAATAGCCCCTGCTGTTGATAGGCCCCTACCTTCCAGCGATGCCTGAGTACCAAGGGCGATGGCTCCCGTGGCCAGTATGGTTCCTTTAAAAACAGAACCGGTGCCTAGTGTAGCTGCCCCGTTTACCTGAAAAAACACATTACAGGCCGACGCACCATTAGTCAGCAAAATAGTTGAGTTGGTTGCTGTTGTCAGTGCGCTGTTCAGTTTAATGACATATACACCTGCCCCACTTAGCGTTAGCGTTCCATTCAGCGATGTAGCATCGGCAGTAGGCTGGCAGTAAACACCCGGGGCAAGTGTCTGCCCCCCCAATTCAGCCAGTATGGTCGTTGCACAGGTAAGCGGACCAAGCGAGTTGTACGCATTCATAACATCGGTAGCGGCCTGGTTAGCTTCGCTGCTACCCGGCAGTCGGGTTTGGCCACTAACCGTTCCCGGCGGAAATCCACTGAAAGCTCCCAAGGCCGTACCTATATCACCCGTCACCGTACTGGCACCTGTGTTGGAAAAAGCACCATTGGCCGTGAATAAAGCAAAACTGGAAGCTGTTCCTAAATTGGGAGCCTGTGCTAAACTGATACTTACAGAAAGCAACGTAACAGAAAAATAGGCCAGTAATGCTTTATTTTTCATATTCTTAGCTAGAAAATAAATGGTATAAATAAACCAATCAAACTAAACGGTTAATTGTGTTTAACGGATACAATATACAGGCCAACAAAAGTTAACTCGTGTGAGGGAAACCAATGTGACCAGTGTATTCCGATTACCTTATTCTAATAGACGCATTCGTTACCGGTGTGGCCGCAGATAAAAAAATGAAGTTCTGGCTCACAGAAAGTGCCCGGGGTGTAATCTAACAGCCATTATAGAGGGTACAGCGTTCTCCGGATTGGGAAACTGGAAGCGGGAATGCCGGGTAAAACAGACTAAAACAACAGACTAAAAATATACTGACGTATAAATATAAAGGAGTTGAATAGCTTAGATTTTCCCTGTCGGTACTTTAGCTTATTATTTGGGATGGTAATACTGACCTAAAATACAATCGTGCCAATCATGCCTTTACCCATGTTGCCAATGTACTATAGTGCCTCCTGAGCTTGCCGGTAGGGTTGCCAATTTCGTCAACCGCACAGTCCTTCAGGGTTGAGAGTTGATGCACGATAGGTTAGTTTTCCATGGCCTTCCTTTCTTTGGGTACAAACTTCACCATCGAACCCAGTTCGCGCAGGAACAGCGAAACTGTTTCGGCCTGCTTGAGGTATTGCCCACCTGTTCTGGGCAATACCTCAAGCAATTTGCCCGGTACCAGGACAGAGCTCGTAAAGTTAGTTTGCAAAGCAATTCCAGGCCAGCCATTCGTCCCAACGCCAACTATTCATAACCCCATTCAGTAAATAATTGTCACCTATTGAGAAATTTGGCATAAAAAATGGCTGGACTATCGTAATATTACCGGATTGTATTGAGTCGATCATACGATGCTACACACCTGTTTAATTGTATTCTGTTAAATAAAGTCTGAACCTTTTTCGATTGTATAACGCCTGCTGGCATCTGTTCAATTAGCTAGACAATGTTTGGTTCCATTTTTACTGCTCTTGTACCAAGACAATCAGGTAAGTATCGTTATACTATTCGCTTTTTTATTCTGTCGATCAGTTGCCAATGGCTGTTGTATGCGGGTTTGCCAGGAACCGTATCGGCTCAATCTTCGTCCCCCCCCCCGCTCCACCGACCCCTTACCACCCAGTTTGAAATAGGGGGTTTTGGCTCATCTACCGGGGAAGTACCCTTCTGGATGCAAACAAACCAATACGGAATCGTACCCCGTGATGCGCCTACTGTCTGGGTGCGGGGTGCAAGTGCCATTGGCTACCGCTCTGACTCTACCCAAAAACGCCCGAAGGTAGACTGGGGAGCAGGGCTGGAACTAGTTGGTCAGGCGGGCGCATCGCAGGCCGTAATCCTAAGTGAAGGGTACATCAAAGCCCGGCTGGGTTGGTTAGAAATTTTTGGGGGAAGGCGCAAACAGGTATTGGGTTTTGCCCAGAGCCCGCTCTCGTCAGGCTCTTTTATCTGGTCGAGAAATGCGTTACCAATGCCCCGGATACAAATTGGCACAATCGACTACGTTCCAATAGGTTTCACCAAAAAATTTGTTGCTTTTAACGCTTTTTTCGCGCACGGCTGGTTTGGCGACCAGAAATACGTGCAGAACTCCTATCTCCATCAGAAAGCCCTGTCAATCCGACTGGGTAAACCGACAAGCCGGTTCCATCTATTCGGTTCCTTCAGCCACGAGGTACAATGGGCTGGCTACTCTTTCTTTTCAAAAGCAGACCCTACTCTTTCGTTCGATGGTCAATATGCTAACAGTCTTGATGCCTACTACAATGTGGTTGTGCCCGTAGACAAGGATGCGCTCAAAGATCTGTCTAAATTTACAACCAACGACCAGAATCGCGTGGGCGACCACCGGGGGGCTGCCGAGCTAGCGTTATCGGTCGACCTGAATCAATGGACACTATTCACCTACCAGCAGCATGCTTACGACCTGGGCCGTAAGCTTTACAATGGTCGAAATATTGAAGATGGATTGTATGGACTTCGGCTACAGAGCAAACGCCCCAATCGCCTTGTCGATGACATGATTTTTGAACTTTTCAACTCACGAAGCCAGGGGTACGTGCAGTTTGGCAAGTTGCTGGGGGGAGAACCGGAAAACTATTTACTCAATGGCCAGTATCCCGATGGCTGGTCATACCAGGGTAGAACGATAGGGATACCTTTCATTACCCAGACGGCCGACACTAATCCGGCTTTAGGTGCTCAGGAGTTTTCTCGTAACGATGCCGATGGCAAACCTGTCGGTGGTGTTTTTAGCATCAATAACAATCGGGTGCTTGCTTTCAACTGGGGCGTATCAGGCTCGATACGAACTTTCCAGCGGGCGGGGAGCAGTACCTGGAAGCCCGCTTACTGGCGCTATCAACTCAGAGCCTCCTACAGTCAAAACTATGGCGTTTATTCCATCTACTCAACGGTCGGTCCTTTTCCGGATGGGATAAATCAATTCTCGGCAATGGGATCACTGAGCAGACCCACGCGCTGGCTGGGTGGCTCCTCAATCGTACTTAAGGTAGGCTATGACCAGGGGAAATTATTGCGTTACCCATCGCAGTCAGGCTTCTATCTGGGTATTCGTAAGGACTGGATCAAAAACTTACCGACAAAACCGGCCAAAAACATATCGGAAAGCAAGCGTTTCCCTTAGAAACCATGCCCTACGCTGGTGACGACAAAACAACAATGCCCAAATAAAGGCTTGTCCTATTTGTCAACAATTTTGCGCACTTGGTCAAGTAAATAGCTGATTTGGTACTGTGTTACGAAACGCCCTCATTTCTCATGAACGGTAAGTGATGGCCCGCCCCGGAGTGACGATGCCCGCACGATAAGTTGGGTTTCCATTACCTTCGTTTCCTTGGGCACAAACTCCTCCACCGAATCCAATTCGCGCAGGAGCAGCCGTACCGTTTCAGTCCCCATCTCCTGAATGGGCTGACTGATGCTGGTCAACGACGGAGAAAAAAGAGCCGAAACCGGCTCATTGTTAAAACTTACAATGGCCACATCGTCGGGGATACGGATACCTTTCTGTTTCATGGCAAAAACGGCAGAGTACGCCATCCGATCGCTGATAACCACCACACCATCGGGCGGTTGCGGCAAGCTCATCAGCATCAGCGTCTGCATAATAGTGTTTTCCTGCGTGTAATCGCAGTGGCATATATACTGGTCTCCCAGGCTGAGGCCGTGCTTATCCAGTGCGGCCCGGTAACCCGCCACGCGCTCGTTACTGAGTACCAACTGCGTAGGCCCCGCCAGCATACCAATTCGTCGGCACCCATTTTCAATCAGATGTTCGGTCGCCTTAAAGGCCGCGGCATGATTATCGACAATTACTTTCGATACATTGATGCTTTCGGCATAGCGATCAAAAAACACGAGCGGGATATTTTTGCGGGTCAGCCGCTCCACATGTTCATAGCTGTCAGTATCTCTGGAGAGTGAAATAATAAATCCCTCTACCTGACTTCGCAACAGATTCTGAATATTCGTTTTTTCGCGCAGGTACGATTCGTTCGTCTGGCAAACCAGCACACTATACCCTGCCTGTAAAGCAGCCTCCTCAATACTGTTGAGCATAGCCGAAAAGTAGTAATAGCTTAGGTTAGGCACAATTACCCCAATTGTTCTTGTCCGGCTTTTGGCCAGATTTTTAGCCAGTTGGTTTGGCTGATAATCCAGTTCTTCGGCCAGGCGCAAAACGGCAACTCGGGTTTCCGGGTGAATTTCGGGCATGTTCCGCAAGGCACGGGAAACGGTTGAAATAGACACATTCAGTTGCCGGGCAATGTCTTTGATGGTAACCGGCGTATTTTTCATAGGCTTGAATTACTATGCATTAAGTATGATTTTTATGAGATTACCCCGTCGATAATTCTGTCTTATTATCAGAATCTCTAATCCATTATTTCAGTAGGTAAATAAAAAAATTTAATCTTTCTAAGGTTTGCCTTTTCTCTGCAAACGTTTCCGGGAACGTTTGCAGAGAAAAAGTCCTTCGAAACGCGTAATTATCCTTGTTTTTTTGTACTACGTTAGTAGATTAGTATAATATACCCAGAAAAAGAAACAACTATTGATTTTCTGGTCAGTATATGGATTGATATCGGAATAAAGCAAAAATTGTATTTTACCTATAAAGACCGATAACCGTTGTAGTGTCCTCTATACGATTAACTAACCAGTACTCATGTCCTTATCAGTCCGTTCCGATACCCTATTAATGGCTCAACTCTGGACCCGTTTCAAAGCGGGTGACGAACAGGCTTTTACCCAACTCGCCCGTATGCATTACTGGGTTTTGTTCAATCACGCTACCCGATTTACCAAAAACCGGGAGTTGATTAAAGACTGTATTCAGGAGTTGATGCTGGAATTGTGGTATCGTCGTACTAAAGTAGTCGATGCACCGTGCGTGACCAGCTATTTTATCAAAGCCTTTCGTAATAACTTATTCCGGTCACTCAAAAAAGAGATGAGTCGCGAAACAACGGTAGATGAGTGGGAACGGGCCGGATCACTGCTGACGGACGGACGGAACGGGGAAAGTGATTTGATTTTGGCAGAACTGTTTTCCGAAAAACAGGAACTCCTGCATCAGGGCATCAATCAACTCCCTACCCGCCAGAAAGAGGTTATCCAGCTTAAATTTTACGAGGGTATGTCTAATGAAACTATTGCCAAGGTGATGGAGATAGAGCGGCAAACAGTGGCTAATTTTCTGTACCGTGCGCTAACCACGCTGAAATCTACCATCCAGACGCCTGTACCTGCCTGATTTTTTTACCCGTTCTGCTCATAGTAGTCAGTAGTTTTCGCTTTCTCAAAGTAATTTCCCTAAAATAGTATCAGCGGTAGTCACAAAATGATCCCGCTCCAAACATGACGCCCCGGATTCGTGTATAACGAACGAGTGGCGAACGGAAAAACCATCTGGTTAGAGTAGTTCGACGAGTAGCTTCGCTTCGCCACCCAGCTCAATCTGATCGCCGGGGGCCAGTGCGTAGCCTACACCGGGCAGTGCAACCCGTTCTACGGTATCATCGGCCCGAAGAATCTTGGTTTTGTTGTTACTGCCAGGTAGCCCTCCCGCATCGGCCAGCAGGCGGTACTGCCGCTTATCGGCATCGTAATGGATGGTAGCATGCTGGCGGCTGACGCTCAGGTTGGGCTCGCCCCGCGCCGGATCAAATCCAGGCTCATCGGCATCCAGAAAGACGATATGATTGGTCCGCACGCGCCCCGATGCCGCCTGTACGGTCTCACACCGGCCGATGTGGTAGTCGGTCTGTACGGCCGGGTCGAGCAGGTAACTATCGTCAACAGTCTGTCCCATAAGCGTCCGTATCCGTATCCGCAGGGGCTCATCCATGTCTGGCCGCAGCACGGTAAGGCCCAGATTGTCCTGACGGTAGGTACAGGTAGTGGGGAGACTATCCCGGACAAATTCCCAGCTAAACTGCCAGTTAGGGGCAAACCGAATATAATGATCGGCCAAGTGGCGGCTCAGTTCAGCCTGAAAGTGACCCGGCTGATTAGCGTACAAGGCTACCGCCATCTGTTCTTCTTCCGCCAAATCATGACAGCACACCCATAGTTTAAGGCCCGCTGGCATCCCTTCCGTTTCACTGGCGTAAACAGATAAACTTTCCACAATAAACCGGTACAGTTTTTCGCGTTGCCGGGGTGTCGATGGTCCACCCGCCCGTACCGGTGCCGGGCGCTGGTCGGGGGGAGGGGTCTCCGTGGGCGTGTGAGTGGGAGGAACACCCAAACCAAAAAAACGCTTCAGATCTGTCAGAATAGGCATGACTTTATTGTTCTGTGTTTTGCCGAAACCGTGATGGCCAGCGTGGATTAAAAACTTCCCAAATAGCCCCGCTCCTTCAGGATGGGGGCTACAACCGTATTCGCCAGTTTGACCGCATCCGCCGATGACTCACCCAACTCAATCCGGATGCAGGTAACCGTGTGAGAACGGCCATTGGGAGTAGGCGCAAAAAACACGTACCAGCCGTCGTTCTGCTTTTCTCCCAGCACAATCCGTTCCGGGGTTCCGGTTTTTCCCGCTACCCGACTCAGGCTGATTTTTGGCCGCCCGTTCGGGTTCGATTGCTCGATCATGAAATCACGCAGCAGGTCGGCATAAGCGGGCTGGCGGGCCAGCACAACCCCCGGTGCTACGGAAATCTGCTTCCCCGCCCGGCTAATCACGTAACGCGACGGCTGCATAACACCCCGGTTGGCAACGGCCCCCGCCATTCGGGCCAGCGCTACCGGCGTGGTGGCCAGTTGTCCCTGCCCCCAGGCCAGCCCCGAAAACTCACTTCGGTATCGGTTCGGATACGACAGGGTCCTGTACAAATTGCGCCGAACAACAAAAGAAGAATCGCGCCAGTGTTTCAGGATACGGGCTTTGTCGGCAGATGTGTGCTTGTTGTTGAATAAATAGCCCCCCACATAATCAATATTCATACCCGTTGCCAGGTACAGGTTTGCCATTTCCGTATCCAGGGCATAATCGTTGGCCAGCCGGATGAAATACACGTTACTCGACCGTACGATGGCTTCCCGCATGCTCACCTGTCCTCCGCAAGGTTCGCTTTCTACCCGTCCCCGCCGAATTATCTCTCCGCAACCAACGTAAACACTAACCTTGGCCGCGGGCATTCCCAGTTTGTTGAGAGCCGCCGTGGCTGTCATAATCTTGGCCGTTGAGCCGGGTGCGGTGGGGTACGTCAGGGCCAGGTCCCGCTCGGTGGTCAGGTACGGCAACCGGAGCCGCTCCTGATCCGGCAACAGTAGCTCATCCGGCCGCTGGAGGTTGGGCAACGGATTCAGGGCCGAGGCCAGTACGTCGCCGGTTGCGGCATCCAGCACCACCACCGACAGGCGTTTATCACTATAGTGCGAACTGTCCATTGCTTTTTGCAGGGCTACCTGCAGGGCCGCATCCACACTCAGGCGCAGGTCGCGATTGCGGGCCTGGCGTTCGGCCACTGCGGCTCCATCCAGCCCACTGCGCAGCGCCGGAGCCAGCTCCCGGTAATCGTACAGTGGCAAGGTAAGCGTTCGGGTTATGGCGGGGGTAAACCGATCAGCCCGGTACCGGCTGGTTAATAGCGTGTTCTGCTGGGGGTGATTATCGAAACCCCGCAGGTCGCTCAGATGGGCCGCTTCGGCAAAGTAGCCATTCTGCTGCCCCCAGAACAGGCGGGTGTTGGCATCGCCTACCCAATAAAAAAGGTGTTCGCCAAACGGGTAAAATCGCTGGAGTCGGCGACGGGTCAACTCCGTCACTTTGGTAGGGTCGAGACCCGCCTGCCGAAGCTGGGGCAGGTTGCGCAATACCGTGTCGGGTGAGCTGGTAGCCAGTACCCGCCCGTTTCTATCATACAATGTACCCGCAGCCAACGCATCGGTCAGGCGATTTATCCGGGGGTTGTAGCTGTACACGGGCAGCCCGTCGCGGCTCAGCACCCGGCTGGGCCGTACAATGTAATCGGGCCAGTGGACGAGCGCTACCTCCCCTGCTCTTCCGGCCAGTATGAGGGTGCCGAGCAAAAAACCGGCAATACCCGTAGCCAGCACCGGATCGTAATGCTTTTCGAGATAAGCGTGTTGCAGGGCTTCGCCAGGCCGGTTGGCGACGGAGAATACGACGCCCATAGCCGTGAGGTTGATGATGAGCGACACGTTGCCGTAACTCAGAAAAGGAACCGAAATACCCGTTAGCGGAAACACCCCCAATGACCCGCCCGCAATCAGCAGAAACTGTACGCCGGTAGCCAGCCCAATACCCGCACACAGGTAAAAACTAAACGGCTGCCCCGCCCGGCGGGCGTGCAACAGGCTTCGGTGCAGCAGGATAAAAAGCAGCAGGCAAACGGTTACCAGACCAACCCAGCCGAGACCTTCAGCCAGGCTGGGCAAAATCATATCGGTATGGGCAGCTGGCATTGCCGTAGCGTACCCCTTGCCCAGGCCCTGACCCGTCCACCCACCGGTCGCCATCGTCCAGAAGCTATGGGCCAGGTGATCACCCCCGTATACGTCATTGTTCCAGGGACTAAGCCACATTGCTTTACGGTCGGCCAGTCGATCCCCCACAAAGGGAATCTGATCGCCAAAGGCGAAAGTAGCCATAACCAGCACCAGCAGGACCGGTCCTTCTGCCAGCAGGGCCAGCCAGCCCGCTGCGGTTGTAGTACGGGCATGGCCACCCCAGATGAGCAGTCCAACCGCCCCCACCACACCTGCCAGGGTAGCGATTAGACCCGGCAGTTGCCACAAAGCCAACCCATAAATTACGCCAGCCAGCAGGGTGATGCCCAGCGTCTGACGGGCAATCGTGTAAAAAAGCAGAAACGTAAACCCAATCACCAGGGCGGGACCCATATCACCCAACAGCAGGTACAGGCCCATTAGCATGCCCGTTCCCAGAAAAACGCCGATGCTCACCCGCCACCGCCAGCGTAGATCGGGCAGGCTGCGGAGCTGTTCTTCATGGGCGGCAAAGAAACCCGCTAGGAAAACCAGAATCAGGTATTTTGTCAGTTCACTCGGCTGGAACAACAGCCCTCCTACCCGCAGGTTTACCCGAACGCCACTTCCCTCCGGCCCCGTACCAAAAGCCAGCGTCAGCCCAGCTAGTCCAAGTGCCAGGATTAACCACGTCCAGCCCGTGAGCCGAAAGGTAGACCGTTTACGAAGATTCACAAGCGGATCGAACCACCAGCGCGTATAGAATCGTCCGATGTTCAGCTGGGATACGATGACCATTCCCAGCAACCCCAGGCCGATTCCCAGCACCACCTGTCCGCCGTACATAATATCCTGCAGGGGGTCCTGAATGGACAGCAGGGTTAGCAGAGACAGGCCCGTGAGCAACATCAGAACGGGTAACAGCAGCGCGTCGGGCTGGAAGCGCCGAATCGACCAGAAAAGATGAACAACCCAGAAAGCCAGTAGGAACAGACCCACCTGCCACCCGTAATCAAGGCGAAACTGGTTGGGCGTTCGCATGGTGAACGAGTGGTCGCTTTTTAGTTGTCCGTAAACCACGGGGCCAATAAGCCGGAGGGTGTGCGGACGACCCGTAAACGTGTAGGCTACGGAGCGGGCAAGCCGGGCCATACCCCGCCGGGTACCAAACTCAAATCCCGGTTTCAGTGGTAATACGCTGTAGGCTCCGTCTGGCTGAAGCCCACCGAAGGTAAACCGGCCATCGGCATCCGTGCGGGCGTAGGTGAGTACGTCGACCGTTTCGTCCGTTTCCCGCTGCACCGGCCGGTGCCGTTTCAACTGCACCAGAACATGTGCTAGAGGGCGTGGCTCGGGCGCATCATTCAGCACCTGCCCACTCAGTTGCATGCCCCCCGCTCCTACCGACGAGGGATACGGGCGGGGGTTGTTCAGTTCACGCTGATACAGCACCGAATCGAACCCAATCTGTTGCCGGGATACCTGAAGCCGACTCTGGAAATCAGTGCCGCCAATGGGACTTCGCCAGGTCAACGGGGTACGGATGGCAAACGCCCGCTTGTTTATGGCTCCCAGGTTGTCGGGTGTACCGTACCGGCGCAGTTTGGCGGGCAACGAATCAGCCACCAGTGCCACATCGCGGTTATCAGTATAGTAATTTCCCTGCCTCAGTAGTTGCTGGAGGGCTGTGGGCTGAATGCCCGGCCGTAATGTTAGCTTGGTGCCGGCAGCATAATCCCGTTCAACCTGATTGAGGGCGGGCTGACGATTTACGTACAAACGGGTGAAGAGGACCAGTAGTAGAACCGTTACCCCCATCAGGTAGCTCCGTTCGGACAATATCCCGTTATGATTCACCATTTGCTGGATTTATTCGGTAGTAATCTGAGTGTGGCTGCCAGCCTCGTTTTGTAAGGAATGGGTGGCGAACAGGAACAGGTCATTAGGGGGTCAACGATGGTGTGGCGGACAGGCTATCAGGTATTTCCGGATCAGCCCGTAGCACCTTCGCCTTAAAACGCGTACCCCGCTGGCTGTCGGGTGCCAGCCGGGTCATGGTAGCCGCAGGGCCAACCTGATTGAAATACATGACTGTCGATTTCAACAGTCGCCCGTTCCCTTTCAGGTATTCCACCTTCACCGCGACGGACCGGAACGTGACGACCGACGGATTTTTCAGTTGAATGGACAGGTTTTTAACGCCACCGAACAACCCAACATCCCCGCCCATTGTGCGAACGGCCAGTTTCCGGGTTGCCTCGCTCACCTCCGCCTGATACTGTTGCCGGGCCTGTTCGAGCCGCAACCGGGCTTCTTCAGCCTGCCGGGCTGTGTCCACCTCGGCCGTGGTTGACGTTACGTTCGTCGATTCCTCAACGGCCAACGGCTGGGGGTCAGTCCGGTTGAAGCCCCAATAGGCCAAAACACCGCCTAACACCACCAGTGCCAGCAGTGCTGGCAGCAGCCAGTTTCGGCGGGAGGTGGATTGTGCCACTACTGGTTTTGAGGATTTGACCTGTGCGGGTTTGGCCACCGGCCGGGGAGCGCCCTGCGCAGCTACCGGAGTGTGGCTTTCCGTTCGGGCTTTTGGTATGGCTGGCTGGCGGCCTTTCTCCCGATATAACTGTTCGACTTCTGCCTGTTTGAGAATCAGTTTGATCTCATCGGGGTCATCGATGCGGTCCGTTGTTTTTTTAGCTAGCAGCTGACGAAGCAATTCTTCTAATCCCTCTGGCAGCAACTGACTGGTAGGCAGTACCGGGGCCGGGGGGGGCGTGGTCAGCACGGCATTCATAAACGTAACGATACCGGTTTCACTACCCAGAACAAAGGGCACCTTACCCGTAAAGCATTCATACAGCACCACACCAAAGGCGTAGTAATCAGCCGTTTTATCTACCTGCCGCGGATTGTCGAACTGTTCGGGAGCCGCGTATTCGTAGGTCATGAGCGACTGACCGGTCTGCGTTACTGGCTGCTCGTGCAATCGGGCAACGCCAAAGTCGGTCAGCAGAAAATGCAGCTCACCACTGGCCAGTTTATGGTAAAGAATGTTCTCCGGTTTCACGTCGCGGTGAACGATACCGTGGGCATGGATCAACCGAAATGCGTCGAGAATCTGTAGCCCCATACGAATGGTCATTTCAACGGACAGGTGTCCGCTCCCGGTAATCAACTGGCGCAGGTTACCTCCTTCCACGTAATCCATAACCAGGTACGGCAGGTCGGTATCCAGCCGGACTTCGCGCACCTTAACGATGTTCGGGTGATCCATCTGGGTCATGATGGCCGACTCCCGTTCGAAACGCCGGAGCGTGTCGGCATCCGTGTTGAGGGCAAAATGCTTGATGGCCACCAAATCGCCGGTGGCTATGTGCCGGGCCTTTAGTACCCGCGCGTTGCTGCGGGTAATTTCACCCAATACATCGTAGCCGGGAAAATGCGTATTAAAACTAACAGTTGCCATGGGAGCTAAGGCTTTTTAGTCGAATCGGGTTGGTTGGTGAGGTAGGTATTAGCCGTTGAATCAGTCGATATGGTTTTCGGGTCGTTGACTAATTTTGGTGAGCCAAACTGCCAGATTATCCCCGTCAGCATCATCAGTAATAGGAGTAGAACGAATCCGTACACCCATTTACGCGCCCGGCCCGATTCGGCACTCGGCTTTGCAACCGGTATGGAAACGGGCAACGGGGTTTCGGCCGGTATCGGCTCGGTGGGCATACTGGGCGATATGCCGTTGGCATGGACTGGGTACCGCGCCAGTACGACGGTAATATTATCCTGACCACCCTGCTCGTTAGCCAGGCGGATCAACTCAGCCACCTGTTCCTCTATGGGGGTGTCCTGGCTGATTACATCCACCAACTGCTGACGGGTAAGCATGTCGGTCAGGCCATCGCTGCACAACAGCAGCGTATCACCGGGGTTAAAATCCGTCTCGCCCGATTCCAGAAAACCGGCATCTTCGACCCGATGCAGTATGGAGCCTACATCCCGCAGAATCTCGTTTCGGCGGGGGTGCTGCATGGCTTCAAGCTCGGTCAGTTGGTTGGCATCTTCCCGAACGCCCACCAGCGAGTGGTCGTGGGTTAGCTTTTCCAATTGCTGCTGCCGGAAGCGGTACAGGCGCGTATCGCCCACGTGAACATATTGGACGGTACGGGTCTGCACATCGGCAATGGCAGCCGTCAGCACGCAGCACATGCGGGACAGGGCAGGGTCCTGCTCCCGCTGGCGAACAATCTGGTTGTTGGCATGCACGACAGCCTCACAGAGCATTGTCAGCGTATGGCCATTTTGGGTAGCCATATACTGATGGATGGCTTCTCTGGCTAGAGCAGCTGCCTGGGCACCCCCGGCATACCCTCCTACTCCGTCAATAACGACCAGCAGCGCCCGGTGCGCTGACCAGAGTGCTGAGTCAATAAAGGTATCCTGATTATCCTGCCGGTTGCGACCAACATCTGTTCGTCCGGCACGTTGTAATAAGCTCATAAATGGAATGAAGCAGGCTGCTCCGACTATCGGGGTAGGGTACGAAAATGCTGCACCAGCAGCAACAGGATAAAGGCCCCCAACAACACGGCTATCAGTATGTCGAACATTCGTCAGGCATTCGTTTTAAAGGTTAGCGTAACTGCTCCGTTGAGCAGAATTTGGGATGCATCCGGCAAGTCAACCCATACCGGATCTCCGGGTTCACTGCGGGCCACAATCCGTTCGTTCAGCCGGGTCTCGTGCTGACTGAACGAGGCCAGCTGAAACTGGCCGGATGCCGGGTCGTACCGAATCCGGGCGTGTGGGTTCGATACATAGGGCGAAGGTAATCGCAGGTAGTTGGCAAATGGTTCGTTGTCCGGCTCCTGCCGGGCTACCACCACTTCCCGGTCTTTCATCCAGTAGGTTTCTTCGGTATGCTGATCTGCCATGTAATAATCGAGCCGGGCCAGTGCATCGGGCCGAACAGAAGGCGGGGCGGGCAAAACGGCAACCGCTGCGGGTGCTGCTTCCGCTGGCTCATGATGAGCCAGCAGAGCAGGATCGATACGAACGGCAAACGCCCCCGACTCCCGGAAATCGATGTGCCTGAACGTCGGCAGATTCAAGTCTAATTTTGTGTAGACGTTTGTATTTTTCACTTTGCGGGTAGCCTTCAGGTTACGCCCCTTTTCCAACGCCAGTGTGCTACCGTTTTCGAGTGATGTACCCGTGAGCGATCCGATTACCTCCACGTCAACGGGGGTAATGGGTCGACCGTCAAACTCCGTACCGGGCCCGAATTTGAACTGCCAGTGCGAGGCTACGGTAACAATCCGATCCTGCTCCGTTTTGCGTTGATTGATCCGTTGGTAAAAAGCGTTTACCGCTTCATTGACAATAACGGGTAAAGCCGCCAGCCGCTCGGTATAGGTAACCGGATGCAGGATAATAACGTAATGCGCGTCAAATAATAGACTCATCCCAATACTTTCCCGGTCCAGCGACGTTTCAAAGCAGCGGATCAGTTCATGCAGCATACGTTCGTTCGTAACCGTTTCGGGTACCTGCAGTTTTCGTTTGGGCACGAGTAAACTTCCCAGTTGCTCCCAAAGCCGATCGGGTGATTTCTCCATTATACTGATGATGCGTTAATCACTCTAACAAACGATATCCCTCCTGAGTTATTTAAATTACTGAGTGGAATGGCTAAAGATAGCTCCTTCATCCGTTGTTCACATAACTCAGCATACCACCAGGGTTATATCTATGACTGGGTATGCCTATTGTTAGTCACCCAATCTACGCTATCTGCACAGGGGTAACTTAATGACTGAAGATCACCTGCGTTGATGCATCACTCCATCCCCAACATGTGTGCGTATAAGTATCCACTTTACACACAGGCATTGCGTTTGGCAGGCCGGAGTAACTACTGTAAACCAGAACCGCCCGGTTACCTGATTTACTAAAACAGTAGAAAAACTCAGAATGGAACGGGTATTTTAACCAATTACAGGGTATGTAACGCTCCTGTCCGACTCTTATTGATGGTTATTCATGCCAATGATAAACTGCCCCCATTTTTTTTCATCTCACAAAAACATCTGATCGCTCTGCCGGAAACAGATACTCCCAACGCGTATGCAAACTGAACTAACTAAACCCGCCAATAGCCAAATTCAACAGAAAGCCGCTTTCGAAAGCCGGTATGCGGCTTCTCCCAACGAAGTGAAAGGCATGAGCACGGAGCAGCTCCGGCAGAATTTTCTAATCAGCAACCTGTTTCAGCCCGATCAGTTCCGCTGGGTACTCTCATTTTTTGATCGGTATCTCACCGGGGGTGTCGTGCCGGTATCCGGCCCGCTAACCCTGGAAGCCCCCGACCAATTAAAAGCGGCTTATTTTCTGGAGCGTCGGGAGTTGGGAATCATCAATATTGGCGAACCGGGACAAGTACTGGCTGATGGCGTAGCGTATAACCTGGACTTTAAAGAAGCCCTTTACATTGGACAGGGAACGAAAGTTATCCAGTTCAGTTCGCACGATGAGGGTGCCCCCGCCCGGTTTTATCTGAATTCTACACCTGCTACCCATCCCTACCCCACCCGCAAAGTGTCGCGAACCGATGCCGAAGTCGTTGAACTGGGCAGTATGGAAACGGCCAATCACCGCACTATCAATAAACTTCTGGTCAACAGCATACTACCCACCTGCCAGTTGCAGATGGGTATGACTGAACTAAAAGCGGGTAGTGTCTGGAACACGATGCCTGCCCACACGCACGACCGGCGTATGGAGGTTTATCTGTATTTTGACATTCCCGAAGGGCAGAGCGTCTGCCATTTTATGGGCCAGCCCCAGGAAACCCGCCATATTTGGATGCAGAACGAACAGGCCGTAATTTCGCCCAACTGGTCTATTCACTCAGGTGCGGGCACCTCCAACTACACCTTTATCTGGGGTATGGCCGGTGAAAACCTCGATTATGGCGACATGGATTTCTGCGCCATTCCCGACCTGCGCTGAACTGTAACCCAAATACCCATGCAAACCTACTGGGGTGTCGATTTAGGCGGCACCAAAATCGAAGGCGTTATTTTATCCTCCCCGTCTCCGGATTCAGTTATCATCCGCAAGCGAATCGACACCGAATCCCACCTGGGTTATGACCATGTAGTAAGCCAGATTGGAAAACTCATACAACTACTCAAGGACGAAACGGGTTTACGGCCCGAGAAGATTGGTTTTTGCACGCCCGGCACGATGGATCCTGAAACCGGCACGATGAAAAACTCGAACATGACCTTCATCAATGGGCAACCATTCCGGGACGATCTGGCCCGTACGCTGGGGGTGCCGGTTTCCACCACGAATGATGCGAATTGCTTTGCCCTGTCCGAAGCCACCATGGGTATTGTACAGGATGTCATCCCCGACTTTCGGATGGTGTTCGGTGTTATTCTGGGAACGGGTGTAGGTGGGGGCGTGGTGTTCCGGGGCTCCGACGGCCGCCCCGTGGTGCAGGCCGGTCGGCAGGGAATTGGGGGTGAGTGGGGCCATAACATCCTGGAAGAGAACGGCTACGAATGCTATTGCGGCAAACGGGGTTGTAATGAGCAGGTCATTTCCGGTCCGGCCCTCCAGCGATTTTACCGGGAGCAAAGCGGAGAGGAACGCACCCTGAAGGTTATTCTCGAACGCTACCAGCAAGGCATCGATCCGTACGCTGCGGCTACCATTGAGCGGTTACTCGAAAACTTTGGCCGGGCCGTATCGACCCTGGTCAACATCCTGGACCCGGATGCCATCGTCCTGGGCGGGGGCGTCGGTAATGTCGATTTGCTTTATACAGAAGGGGTAGAGCGAGCCAAAAAATACGTGTTCAACAGCGGTAAACTCAGTACGCTTTTTCTGAAACCCAAACTAGGCGATAGTGCCGGGGTATTTGGAGCTGCCCTTCTCTAGTGAAAAGGATTCATCCGTACGCTCTTAAAAGCTGTTTGAGTTAATCACTTTGGCCTAAAAACTCGTCTTTTGTCCTTAGTCTGCGTTACTTTCCTAGCCCGTAACTAAGGCTACGGCCTGTGAAAGTGCCTTGCCTAAGACCAAAACCCATCGCTTTTCGACTCAAATTGCTAGCTCAAACAGCTTCTTATCAAATTCTAAGTTGATATTAAGCAGAGATTAAGTAATGATCAGGAAATTGGCCTACGTATCCCTCCTGCCGTATCGCCTGTATAAACCAGCTCATTACACGCATGAACACCGTTCGCCAGTTCCTGAATTTTGAATTAATTCACCTCAAAGCCTTCACGCTTACCGTGGCCGATATTTGTTCGGCCCTGCTGGTTATCGTTTTAGCAAGGGTACTCCTGCACCTGCTGAAAAAATACGTTCTGCAACTGTTCTATAAACGCCGGAACGTAGCGGTAGGTCAGCAGTTTGCCATCAATCAGCTAATTAAATATGCCCTGTACCCAATCGTTATTATACTGGTCATGCAGTCATTGGGCATTCAGCCATCCGTACTGCTGGCCGGTGGTGCTGCCCTGTTGGTTGGTATTGGTCTGGGGCTGCAACAAACCTTCAAAGACCTGTTTTCGGGGATTATTTTGCTGGTGGAAGGTACGGTTCGGGTAGATGACATGGTGGTGATTGACGACACGATTGTGATGGTAAAAGAGATTGGTTTGCGCACCTCCAAAGTAGAAACGCGGGACGAAACCGTCAAAATAGTGCCGAACTCGAAACTGGTAGAAGATACGGTCATCAACTGGTCGCACAACAATCGTCCAACCCGTTTTCATGTCGATGTGGGCGTTGCTTACGGCAGTGATTTGGGGCTGGTTAAATCGCTGCTGCTCAAAGCGGCCAACGAGCACGGTCAAATCTTGAAAAATCCCCCGGCTACGGTGCAGTTTCGGGAGTTTGGCTCGTCATCGCTGGATTTTAAACTGTTTTTTTACAGCTACGAGTTTTTGCGAATCGAAGTCGTAAAAAGCGATCTCCGTTTTCGGGTCGACGAATTATTCCGTCAACATACCATTACCATTCCATTTCCCCAGCAGGAAGTCTGGTTTAGAAATGAACTGTCAACCAGTCCATCAAAAGAGCATCAGAACGCGTAAAATTACTTTAGATTAGCAGTGACTTTACGCCACGTTATTCATGCAACCAACGCATACCAAACTCAGTGAACTTCCCGCATCGGCCATTTGTGGTAATGATATCAGTTCCTCGTGCCTTTATGTGTCGGCACTCAGCATTCTGTACGCCGGGCAATATGCCTGGATATCGCTGCTGCTGGTAGGCGGAACGCTGTTTTTGTTTCGTAAAATTTACGGCGAGGTTGTTGGGGCCTTACCGCTCAATGGGGGTGCCTACAACGTGCTGCTCAACTCGGCCAACAAGTCGATGGCGTCGCTGGCTGCGTGCCTGACCATTCTGTCTTACGTGGCCACGAGTGTTATTTCGGCGAACGAGGCCGTCCATTATGCGGCCCTGTTTAGTGATGCGGTCCCGATAATAGCGGGTACCATTGGGCTGTTGCTCCTGTTTTTTCTGCTGAACCTGCTCGGATTGAAGGAGTCGTCAAAAGCGGCTGTAATCATCTTTATCTTTCATCTGGTTACGCTGGTTGTTCTGTGTTTAGTTTGTGGCTGGTATGTTTTCAAGAATGGGCTGGATAATTTCTCAGTCAATTTTTCTACCCCATCCGAACACAGTATTTCATTTCAATTATTTGCGGGTTTTGCAGCCGCCATGCTGGGCATTTCTGGCTTCGAGAGTTCGGCCAATTACGTGGAAGAGCAGGCCGACGGAGTGTTTCCCAAAACACTCCGTAACATGTGGATTATCGTTACCATTTTCAACCCGCTCATTGCCCTGCTGGCACTGAGCATTATGCCCATGAGCGAAGTAGCAGGCCACCAGGAATCACTGCTGGCCTTTATGGGCGAACGGGCGGGTGGCCAGTGGCTCTCGTGGCTGGTATCGGTCGATGCGATGCTGGTACTAAGCGGTGCCGTGCTAACCTCATTCGTGGGCGTAAGCGGACTCATGAAGCGGATGACGCTGGACCGCATCTTTCCGCAGTTTTTACTGAAGGAGAACAAACGACAGGCTCCGTACTTTATCCTGTTACTTTTTTTCCTGCTGTGCGTGGCTATTTTGCTAAGCACAGCAGGCGAACTTACTACCCTGGCGGGTGTGTATACCATTTCGTTCCTGGCGGTAATGGGCCTGTTCGGCATCGGCAACTTGTTGCTTAAACTCCGCCGAAAACGCCTGCCCCGCCCCGAACGAGCCACAACGGGGACTGTATTTTTGGCACTGATAGCGGTGGGTGTAGCTCTTTGGGGAAATGTGGTGCTCAATCCAAGCTACCTATGGGTGTTTTTTGAATACTTCATTCCCACGTTCCTGATTGCCCTGATGATGATGGACCGTTCGCTGATTTTAAAGGGCCTGCTGTCGGTCATTCTGTACCTGTTCAAACCACTCAAACGCAGCATCGAACGGTTTACCCACTGGACCAATCAGACCATCAAAAGCATCAACGACCAGGAGTTTGTCTTTTTTTCCAAAGGGGATGATATAGCATCCCTCAACCAGGTGATGATTTATATTCAGGACAACGAGGAAACGAACAGACTACGCATTGTAACCGTCGAGAATGACCGATTTAAAGCACCCGTCCACCTGCACCGGGATATTGAAACTCTCGACCGGGCCTATCCTGAAATTGACATCACCTACGAAAAAATAGAGGGTACTTTCAACCCCGAATTGATAAAAGAATTGTCGAACAAATGGGGAATACCGACCAATTTTATGTTTATCGGCTCCCCCAGCCAAAAATTCCAGTACCGCATCGAAGATCTCGGTGGGGTGCGGCTCATTATCTGACAGAGCCGCTTTTGTTTCACTTAACGACAACAGATCATGAACAAGCAGGACTATATTCCAACCGTAATTTCCTGGGCAGAAGCGCACGGCTTCGAAGAAATAAAAGCTAACCTGCCCGATGACGACGATTTTGAAACCCCGATTTCCTACGAACGCCAGAACGATGAGGAAGCGTTTGTGCCGGACGTTACGGGTAAGGTATTCAGCGAGAAATCGTATTTCGAAGTGATTCTGAAAACCGACAAAACCCGTCGGCTCGTGTCGAAGCTAAAACTTATCAGTGTACTGGCTGGTCGGCGGGGGGGTAAGCTATACATGATGGCGCCCAAAGGACATTATCAATTTGCGAAATCCCTCATCAGCGAGAATCACCTTGGAGCCGAACTGATTAAACTGAACTGACAGCAATGCCCTGAACGAAGTGTTTCCTGATTGCTGTTCACCAAAGAAGAAGCTCCGGTCGTTACGTCCGGAGCCTTTTTGTCGGTTTGAGTCTTATTCTTCCTGTCAACGTATGTATCGTCTTACCCTTTACTCATTACTGCTGCTCATTACGATTGCCTGCCAGCCGCAAAATCCCGGCCAGACGATTATCAACCAGTCGATTGCTGCCCACGGGGGCGATGCCTGGCTGGGGAAGCGCATCTCCTTCGATTTTCGCCAGTTTCACCTTATGCTGGAACAGCAGGGCGGACAGTTTCGGTACGAACGCACCTATACCGACTCGACCGGAACACCCATCAAAGAAATTCTGACGAACAGTTCGTTTACCCGGCTGCTGAACAATCAGCCCCAGACGCTCGATACGGCTCAGGTGGGCAAATACAGCCGGGCGGTCAACTCCGTGGCGTACTTCGTGTTGCTGCCTTTCAAGCTAGCCGACCCCGCCGTACAGGCTGATGTGGTTGGCGAAAGCAAACTAGACGGACAGGTTTACGACAAAGTACGGGTGCGGTTTCGGGCCGAAGGGGGTGGCAAAGACCACGGCGACGTATTCTTTTACTGGTTTAACCGGCAAACCCACACCATGGATTACCTGGCCTACAGCGAAGGAGGTCCCCGTTTTCGGAAAGCCATCAACCCGAAAGTGGTCGGTGGTATTCGGTTTCAGGATTACATCAATTACAAAGGCGACGAGAAAGACACTACCTCCGTTGGGCAGTACGACCAGCGCTACTCAGCCGGTCAACTCCCCGAACTGTCCCGAATTGAGCAAACGAATATCCGGGTAGAAGATATGCCTTAGCTCTCAGTGAAAGAGTCTGTAATCGAAATACCCTAACTGTTTTCTAATGGCCTACAACCACAAAATCGCCGTGTGATTCGTAAATCACACGGCGATTTTGTGGTTTAATAGTAATCTGTAACCGATGAACGCCGTTGGCTTAAGTCAGCGTACTCAGGCCAGTTCCGGTTCGGGGGTGACTTGATCCGAAGCCGTCATGATCGATTTGATGATCTGGAGCGGAATACGTACCCAATCGGGGCGGTGATTGAGCTCGTAATTCAGGTCGGCAATGGCCTTTTCGAGCAGGAACGTTTCGAGCATCAATTCCAGATCATCCGGCTGGCTGGGCACAAACGAACTACCCTGTACCGTTTCCAGGTATGCTTTCATAAAGAATCCGCTCATGTGGTGCGCCCAGAATTCGGCGTAGGGCAGCAGTTGAACCGTTTCCTCTTTGGGAACCTGATTGGTTGTAAAGAACCCTTCGTAGGCTACATAATAGAATGAGCGAATCATGGCTGCTGCATCGCGCAGGGGTGACCGTTTCAGCCGCCGTTCGCTGTAGCTCCGGTTTGGGTCGCCACCAAAATCCTGAATGGCAATATCCCTGCCCGTCAGCAGAATCTTTTCCAGTTGCAGGTCGCCATGAATACGAATTTTAACCGTGTCCAGTTTCTTGCTGTAAATCCGTTTCAGCTTCGTCAGCATGGCTTCCCTTCGGTCCAGCATCCGCTCCACATCCGGCCGATACTCGGCCGGAACGCGTTGCAGGTTTCGTTGCTGGCTCTGGTACGTTTCGCGCACCAGCGATTGCAATCCCGAAAACAACGACCGCTGATAGTGCAGCGAGAACTCTTCGGGGGCAAAATCTTTTAAGGTCTTGTTCGAGGCCAGTGCCAGGTGCATCTGACCGATACGAACACCTAGCAGCCGGGACTGTTCAGCTGCCCGTCGGCCCAGCAACTCCTGAGTATCGTCGGGCAGGTCTTTAAACCCAACCGGCTGACTCAGTGTACTACGCGGCACGTCCATAAGGGCGGCTACCCTGGCTTTGTCTCGGGAAAGAACTCGTTCGATGTAGTTATTGATTCGCTCCAGCACGTAGGTTTTTCCATCCCCGTGTCGGGCCACCATTTCTTCCAAATTGCCCAGCATGATCGACTCGCTGGACGATACCATCTCTACCGAACCAACCAGAGCAGGTACGTAGGCGAACGAAGCCGTTTCGGATAAAAAGTGCGTTAACTCAGCGTCGGGGTTGATAGACAGGTCTACTTTGCGATACAGTTTAAGGAGGTAATTGGTATCGTAGCCAATGGATACGTAATCTGTGCCGGTAATCAGCAGTTTGGATTTTATCTCCTTGTTTTTTTGGAGGTACGCATTCAGCTCCGGCTTGCTCTCGAACAGCAGCCCATTCTCCGGGTTCCTGCCTGCTTCGGCCATCTGCCGGAGCAATGCCTGCTGCACCCCGGCAACGTAAAGCCCATCGCAAAGAACACCGGTGTCCTCCCCTATTTCGGCCACGGCCATAATAGACTGCGGACAGTTACGGGTCAACTTGTCGGCCTGTGCTTCACTGGCAAAGGTCAGAGCCAGTTGGAAGGTTTCGGGCAGGCCCCGCTCGTAGGCCACTTCAATCAGTACAATATAGGCGGTGCCTTCGGCCAGCGTGAGTCGGGCATGGTTGCGAATGGTCACGTCGCGCATGGCCTGCTTCTTCTTATCAAACCAGTCGACCCGCATGAGGTAGTCGGGTAATACGACAGTTTCCAGCACGGTACGCGTTCCATTAGTCAGCAGTGTATGCCAGTCATCGATACGCACCATAGGCAACTTGAGCGCCTTCGCAGCGCCCGTTTGTGCTTTTTCCAACACAAACCACTGGTAATCATGCGGTGCCAGCGTGAAGAAATACATTTCACTGTCGGTAATAGGCGGGAAGGCATTTTTGCTGAAGGCTTCTACCGGCACGTAGCCGTCGAACCCGCTCAACTCAACCTGTGCCGGTTGCGAATACTTCGACAGGTTGACCACAATCAGCAGCGTCTGGTCCTCGTAGGTACGGGTAAACGCCAGCACTTTGGGATTCTCAACATTCAGGAACTTCATATCGCCCCGCCCAAACGCTTTGTAGTGCTTGCGCAGGTTAATCATCCGTTTCATGAACCAGAACAACGACGAGGTATTGTTGCGCTGGGTTTCCACGTTTACCGATTCATAATGGTATTCCGGGTCCAGAATGGTAGGTAAGTAAAGTTTTTGCGGATTGGTGCTCGAAAAACCGGCGTTACGGTCGGGTGACCATTGCATAGGGGTCCGTACGCCATCCCGGTCGCCCAGGTATACGTTATCGCCCATGCCAATTTCATCACCGTAATAGATAACCGGGGTACCGGGCAACGAAAATAACAGGCTGTTCAGCAGTTCTATCTTCTTGCGGTTGTTCTGCATCAGCGGGGCCAGCCGGTGCCGGATACCCAGGTTGATTTTCGCCTTCGGGTCTTTGGCGTACGTCTTGTACATGTAATCCCTCTCCTCGTCGGTCACCATTTCGAGCGTCAGCTCGTCGTGATTCCGCAGGAAAATAGCCCACTGGCAGTTATCGGGAATAGCGGGGGTCTGGTCAAAAATATCGGTAAGGGGATACCGGTCTTCCATTTGCAGGGCCATGAACATGCGGGGCATCACCGGAAAGTGGTAGTTCATGTGGCACTCGTCGCCATCGCCAAAGTAGGAAGCCGAATCCTCGGGCCACATGTTGGCTTCGGCCAGGAATACCACGCCCGGAAAATGCGCGTCGACGTGCGACCGAAGCTTTTTCAGGAAATCGTGGGTTTCAGGCAGGTTTTCGCCGTTGGTACCCTCCCGTTCAAACAGGTACGGAACGGCGTCCAGCCGGAACCCATCAACGCCCAGTTCGCACCAGTAGTCGATCATTTTGAATACTTCGGCCTGCACCAGCGGGCTGTCGTAATTCAGGTCGGGCTGGTGGTGGAAAAAGCGGTGCCAGTAGTACTGCTGCGCTTCGTTGTCCCAGGTCCAGTTAGACGTTTCAAAATCCTGGAAAATAATTCGTACGTCTTTCCACTGCGTCGGGTCATCAGTCCAGACGTAGTAATCGCGTTCGGGTGAGCCTTTGGGTGCCCGGCGTGCCCGCTGAAACCAGGGGTGCTGGTCGGACGAATGGTTGATAACCAGTTCGGTAATTACCTTCAGGTCCCGGTCGTGGGCTTCTTTGAGTAGCGTTTTGAACTCGGCAATATTCCCGTACGATGGGTTAATGGTGTAATAATCGGCAATGTCATAGCCATCGTCACGCAGGGGAGAGGGATAAAACGGAAGCAACCAGATAGCCGTGACACCCAGTTCCTGTAAATAATCCAGTTTCTCAAGCAGGCCCTGAAAATCACCTACCCCGTCGCCATTACCGTCACGGAACGCTTTTATGTGTAATTCATAAATGATGGCATCCTTATACCATCGTAGGTTAGCCTGTATATCTGTGTTGTTATCCGTCATGAGTAAGTTTTTAAGAGTATTGTTATTGACCAACCGGCACACATACGTTCGGTGGGTAGTATAGCAGGGGACAAAGCGTTCATCTTATGCCCGCCGAAGAACTAACTATTTAACCGCAGGAGGGTTTTAGTGTTTTCGACTGGCGTATTGAATCAGTGGCAATTTGTACCGATACCTTAAGAATTGGCTTACAATTCACTTAGAAATTGCTTAGAGGGTACAACTACTTATTCTAATACTTTTCTAAGATTTGCTTAAGCCTCCTCTAAGTCAGTACAGCGATATTTACATAAATACAACTAACCTTCCGCAACATTCATGAACACATTTAACCGATTATTAATCGTTTCCTATCGTCTGCCCTTTACTATTCGGGAGCGAGAAGAAGGGGTAGAACTGATTCAAAACTCCGGCGGTCTGGTTTCAGCGGTGTTATCCATGGCCGAACGAATGGGGCAAAGCCAGCAGGGAACCTCGGCCAAAATCCACTGGGTTGGTCATGCCGCTTCCTCTCTGAAACATATCGACACATCGAGGCTGGAAAATGAAACCTTTGTGGCCCACCCGGTATTCATAGACGACGATGTAAACAAGGGGTTTTACGAAGGATTCAGCAATGACCTCATCTGGCCTTTGTTTCACTATTTTCCTTCCTATGCCAACTTCAACGAAAGCGACTTTCAGCATTACCAGCAGGCAAACACCCGTTTTCTGGAAGAATTAACCGCCCTGATTGAACCCGGCGATTTTGTCTGGATTCATGATTTCCAGCTAATGCTGTTGCCCAACATGGTGCGGCAGGCGGTTCCGGATGCCAGTATCGGGTACTTTTTCCACATTCCCTTTCCAACCTTTGAAATCATTAAACTACTGCCCCGCACCTGGCGGCAGGTGCTGATCGAGGGCCTGCTGGGCGCTGATGTAGTTGGTTTCCACACGCCTGATTATGTCCAGCATTTTTTGCAGAGTGTTGCTGAAGTACTGGCCTTACCTACCATTGAGCAGCGGGTGGTACTGCCCGAACGCTCGGTTCTGGTGAAAGACTTCCCCATCAGTATCGACTTTGTTAAGTTCAACTGGAGCAGTCAGGAGCCCGAAGTGGTCGCTACCCGGCAGGAATACCAGGACTCACTCCGAAACAATAAAATCATTTTTTCCGTCGACCGACTCGACTACACCAAAGGAATCACGTACCGCCTGCAGGGATTCGAGCGATTTTTGACCGAAAATCCGGACTGGCATGACAAAGTAACCTTCGTGATGACGGTTGTCCCCTCCCGGGATAAAATTAGCCAGTATCAGGAACTGAAACGGGAAATAGAGGAAGCGGTCGGGCGGATAAACGGTCAATTTGGCACCATTGGCTGGCGACCCATTATCTACCTTTATCGGTCGCTGAATTTTACCGAATTACTGGCCCTGTACACCGCCTGCGATGTGGCCCTGATTACCCCCGTCCGGGATGGTATGAACCTGGTTTGTAAAGAGTTTGTAGCCAGCCGTTACGACCACAAAGGCGTATTGATTCTGAGTGAACTGGCCGGAGCCGCTCAGGAACTAAACAACGCCCTGATTATAAACCCTACCGACACCCAGGAAATGGCAAACGCCATTAAACAGGGGCTGTCAATGCCGCTGCCTGAACAGGAACGACGAATACTGGCGATGCAGCATCACCTGCAAAACCACAGCGTTTTCCGGTGGAGTAACGATTTTTTCACTGCTTTCGATGATACCATGACCAACCAACCCGAGTTAGAAACCACCCTGCCCGTTGTTCCGTTTATAACCGCTTTTAGCGAAGCTAAGCAGCGTTTGCTGTTGTTTGACTTCGATGGAACCCTGTCTCCCATCGTTAATGACCCCTCCGAGGCCCGGCTCTCGGAGACCCTGACCGAAACCCTGCACACGCTGGCGGAGCACAGTAATCTGGTCGTTATCAGCGGGCGTAACCGGGCATTTCTCGAAAAAACGTTCACGGGCATTCCCGTTCATCTGGTAGCCGAACACGGCGCTTTCCTTAAAAATCCAGATAAGCCCTGGACCCGGCTCGACTTGACGGCCGACGACTGGGTCGACTCGGTTCGGCTCACAATGGATGAGTTTGTGGAGCGGTTCCCCGGCACGTCTGTAGAAGCGAAAGAAACGGCTATTGCCTGGCATTACCGGCGGGCAGAATCCGACGACATTGAAGGGCAGGCCGTTGAACTGGCCACCCAGCTCCGCAGCCTTTCCTCGTCTGTTCCGCTGGCTGTTATTCAGGGTAGTAAAGTAATTGAAGTAAAACCCGCTCAGCACAGTAAAGGCACAGTAGCGGCTACCCTGTTCGAAGACAGTCCGTATGACTTTGTGGTAAGCATTGGGGATGACACCACCGACGAAGACATGTTCAGGCAGTTACCCAACTGGGCATACACGATAAAAGTGGGCGCGGGTGTTTCATTTGCCCGGTACCGGCTCGCCCGACAGCGGGACGTAGTTGCGCTGCTCCGGCAAATGAGCGATGCACTAATTCCCGCCTAACCCCAATCTGGCCTTCCCATTTTTTACCTTTCTGTACTGGCCCGGTGTCAGTACGGAATTCGTTTTTCCAGGGCTTCCCATTCCTGAAAAACAGCGTTGGCTTCTTCACGTAGTAATTGCTGCATCGGAATTTTTCGTTCCTCGCGGGGTTTGTCCAGTTCTTCGTAGATAAACTGGTCGTCGAAACCGGCACCGGCTGCGTCGGAGTGAAAGGCTCCGTACACAATTCGGCTGGGTCTGGCCCAGTAAATAGCGCCCAGGCACATGGGGCAGGGTTCGCAGGAGGCATACAGGGTACAGCCTTCCAGTTGAAACGTACCCAGGTTTCGGCACGCATCCCGGATGGCTACCACTTCGGCGTGGGCCGTAGGGTCGTTGGTTGAGGTAACCTGGTTATAGCCCCGTCCCACTATTTTGCCGTCGCGAACAACAAGGGAGCCAAACGGCCCGCCCTGATTAGTGGTCATACCCTCGCGGGCAAGCTGGAACGTCTGTCGGAGAAAAAAGTCGTCATTCATTGTCATTGGCAGTCATTCATTGTCATTGGCAGTCACAAATGGCAATGAATGATTCGTTTTAAAGCGTAGAAATATAGCGGGTAACGGCTAGCTGAGCGGCCCTGTTTTTCGGGAATGTATCCGGGGTCAATGCGTCGCGCAATGATTCGTAAAGATACATCACCTCCCATAAACTACTAAGCAGGGTGGCGCGGTCGGGCGTAGCCACCGTCCGGCGAAGCTGCGTCAGCTCATCCGTTTTGAACGTTGTTTCGGCCCGGCGCACGCCCCTGGGCAAACCCGAATTTTTGAGGTGCAGCATCGGCCCCAGCACGGCATTCCGGACAAAGGCCAGAAAATCAATGGCTTCGAAAAACTCCCCCCGGCCAATTTTGACGGCTGCATAGTGCGCCCAGATCCAGAACCGGTCTTCGGTCCATTGAAAATCGAAGGGCGGGTATTTGGCTCTCGACTGCTCCATAATTTTCGTCAACGCCTGGTATCGTTCCCAAAGTATGACCGGGTCTTCTATCCGGTCATAAAACTCGTCGGGCAACAGAAACTTGATATCAACGTGCAGCAGAGAAGCTTCGTAGAGTACAATCAGCAACCGAATTTCGCCCACATGATCACCCCGGAAGGAAGCCAGCATCGGACCGAACCTATTGGCATACGCCTGCATCTCAAGGAGGTCCGGCGCAATTTTTCGATTCGTGACCACCACCAGGTCGAGGTCCGAATAAGCGTCCATTTCACCCGATGCCCAGGAACCGCCCGCACCCAAACCAACCGCATGAGGGTCCTGCTGTATTTGTTCAATAGCGGTTGTAATGAACGACTGAAAAGGTTGCAGATGGTCTGACATGGCTTGGTTACGGCTGGTAAATTATTGCGTAACCGTCCGCTAATTTGATTAGTTCAGAGTGGTACATTTTTTACCAGTTAAGCCAGCACCTAGCGAATGGGCAGCCCAACGCCTACACCGTTGGGCGTGGCGGAGAGCAGCAATCGTTCCTGTTTATCGCCCCGGCTTTTAAAAATAAAGTAATTGACAAGGTCGAACGCCAGCAGGAATCCACCCTGATACATAATGGATTTGCCGTAGCCTCGCAGTTGGTCAGCCTTGTTAGGATGCGAAGTTGAACGCTCCTGCAGGTAGCCCCCACCCACCACGTAAGCAACATCCAACCCGGCATTGATAAGCAAAATCTGTTTCATATTCTCATGCTGCCGCACCGCATCGGCCAGGGTTTCAGCATCGGCATTACGCTTGCGCGACCCGAGCAAACCGGCCCCGGCAATACCCAGGTTGAACAGGTTCCAGTACACATTCATCTTGTGAAATTGCTTTGTTTCACCCGTAGTCTGTCTGGCGGCTACGGCACCCACGGCAATGTTGGCCAGAGCAAAACTGCCGAGGGCTAAACCCAGTGTTTTCTGGTGTTTGATACGCTGTTCGCTAAACGCCCGTAGTTCGGGCGAGGGTGTTGCGCGCTGGGCCGTTGCGGCATGGCCCAGCAACAGGGAGCCAGCGGCAATAAACAGGCTTCGGATGGGGTTCATACGTTGTTAATTGCGGTATGAACCTCAGAATTTGTCCCGATGTTTCAACGCCTTTTGTTCCGCTGGTTTATTCACATTGAGCAGTTCCCGCACGTCGGGAACCGTCAGCAGGTGGCAGTCGGCCAGCATCAGTATAGGCCGGGGGGCGTAGTAGCCCGATGCCAGCGCCGTTTGCAGAATGGGTTCGATGGTTGGCTCCCAGATACTTAGCAAGGGTTCTGGAAACTGCCCGTTTGAATCGTAAAATGCCGTGGCTGGTTTGGATTCATCACGACCATCTACCAGTACTCTCAACGAAGTTTCGGTCAGCAGTGGCATATCGCAGGCCACTACCAGCCAGGCAGCTTTTGGGTCCTGCCGGAAAGCCGATAAAATCCCGTTGAGCGGCCCAGGAATATCGAATTCATCGACAATAAGTGGTTGCGTTGCATTCGACAGTTCAGATGCCTGCCCCGCGTTGACCGACCAGAAAACAGTATCACAAAAGGGTTGGAGCAAATCCGTAAGGTGTTCACGCTGGGGTTTTTCGTGGTAAATAAGCCGGGATTTATCCTGCCCCATCCGGGTACTGCGTCCGCCCGTCAGCACAAGGCCATTGAGCACAATCGGCTTATTCATCGCGCAGAAAATGTCGTTTACCCCCTGTTTTCTCCATCAGTTTCGTTTCCCGAATTATGATATCGTGGGAGAAGGCTTTGCACATATCGTAAATGGTCAGAGCCGCTACCGATGCCCCTACCAACGCTTCCATCTCTACCCCGGTCTTACCCTCAGTCGATACCAGGCATTCGATAATAGCATCCGTCCCGTCGGTGTTGATGGTAATCTGGCAATTGTCTAACCCGAGCGAGTGGCACAGCGGAATCAGGTCGTCGGTGCGTTTGGCAGCCATCGTACCGGCAATAATAGCGGTCTGGAAAACGGGACCTTTTTTGGTCGAAATATCCGTGCCGACAAAGTGCTGCATAATGTCGGGACCCAGGGCCACAACGCTGCGGGCGCGGGCGGTCCGGCGGGTAACGGTCTTCCCCCCCACGTCCACCATAGCAGGGTTATTATCGGCGTTGAGGTGCGTAAATGAGGCCATTGTCAGGTATTGTTGTTTGGTTGCAAACATACGGGCTGTAGCCGCAGAATCCTCATTTGTACCCGGTTGTTTTGAAAGGCGTATTTTAGAATCGCCGGTAGGTTACAGATCCCGGGATTACCAGCCGGATAATTTTATGGCGCGAGAGTAGCCCTACTACCGGTTTCCAGAAATCGATACCCAACCAATACTAGTCAGGAGGTTAGTGTGTTTGTCGACCGGCCATAGAAGGTTGGTTTTATCATCAGCGTACAAGAAACAATACCCCTCTTTTTATCATTTACTGAGGATGAAGTGGTAACTCGTACCACCGGACAAGACCGCCTTTAACCCGTAAATCCGTATGCTTTCCGTTTCCGATGCGTTCACCCTCATGCAGCAGCATGTGCTGACCCTACCCACCGAAAGAGTTCCAATCCACGATGCGACGGGCCGTGTACTGCGTGAAGCCATCAAAGCTGACCGCGACTTCCCCCCCTTCGACCGGGTGGCGATGGATGGCATCGGTATTCAGTTTGCGGATTATAGTGCCGGACAGCGAATATTCCGGGTAGTGGGGATGCAGCGCGCTGGTGAGCCGCAGAAAAAACTGACGGAATCAACCACCTGCCTGGAAGTAATGACGGGGGCCATGCTACCTATTGGGATCGATACGGTAGTTCGGTACGAAGATGTGACCATAACCGACGGGCAGGCCACAATTACCATTGGCGATGTAGAAAAGGGCCTGAACATTCACGCCCAGGCCACCGACCGGAAAGCGGGTGAAGAGCTCCTGCCGGTTGGAACCTGGATGGGTCCATCCGAGATGGCCGTAGCCGCGTCGGTGGGGCAAACCGAGCTGGTAGTAACTGCCCTCCCCCGCGTGGCCCTTATCTCCACCGGCGATGAACTGGTGGCGGTAAATGAAACACCCCTGCCCTACCAGATTCGGCGGTCGAACACGTACATGGTACAAACAGTGCTGCTATCCCTGGGTATCCACGCCACTATGCACCACATTACCGACGATGAAGCCATTTTGAAGACTGAAATAGAACACCTGCTGGCCAATAACGATGTGCTCATCCTGAGTGGGGGCGTTTCGGCCGGGAAGGCTGATTTTGTCCCGGCCGTACTAACCAGCCTGGGGGTGCAACAGCGCTTTCATAAGATAGAACAAAAGCCCGGCAAGCCTCTTTGGTTTGGCACAATGGGCAACAAGACAGTTTTCGGGCTACCCGGCAATCCGGTTTCTACGGTGCTTTGTGGGTGTCGATACGTACTGCCTTACCTGCGGGCATCACTGGGGCTGGCACCCGCGCCGGTACAGTACGCTCAGTTGGCCACCCGCATTGCGTTCAGACCCAATCTCACCTATTTCCTGCCGGTGAAACTTACCTCCGAAACCGACGGACGAACGATGGCGCATTCACTGCCGGGTTCCGGCTCCGCCGATTTCGCCAACCTAACAGCCGCCGACGGGTTTATGGAACTGCCCGCCAGTCAGTCGGAGTTTGAGGCTGGTGAAGTTTTTCGGGTGTGGGTAATGCCGGGGACGGTCCGCTGAAGCAGTCCGTCCGCTGAAGCAGACGGCAACTAATGAGAAGTCCTCTGCGGGACTTTTTGCCTATTGTCTCGCATTTCATCTGAAGTCCCGAAAGGGACTTTTCGTCCGTTGCCGTCTGCTTTGGCGGACGAAAAAGAAAAGCAAAAACATATCAACAATGTCTCACACCCGGATTTTAATTCATGCTGTATTCTCGACCAAGAACCGGGAGCCCACTTTATCAAAAGAGATTAAAGACATTGTATGCGAACATATTCAGGAAGAGACCCGAAAAAAATCTATCCGGCTGCTTATCATAAACGGGCATCTCGACCATTTACACTGCCTGATCAGTCTTGGGCCAAAACAGTGCATAGCGGATGTAATGCAATCTATCAAAGGCGGGTCGGCTTACTGGTTCAATAATAAAAGCGGGCTGGCTGGTTCCGGCCGATTAACGTGGCAGGACGATTATTTTGCCGTATCTGTGAGTGAGTCTCACCTGGAACGCGTACACGCCTATATTCAGAACCAGGAGCAACATCATCAGGGCATGACTTACTATCAGGAAATAGAACGGATGGCCGAGAAGTTGGGTTTTAATTTAGGTCCGTCCGCAGAAGCAGACGGCAATGAATAAGAATCATTACAGGACTCAACGGCTTTATCAGCAGACCAAAAAGTCCCTAAGAGCATCCCACCCGTTGCCGTCTGCTTTAGCTGACGGAAAAGAGAGTAGAAAGAAGACTCTTTAAGAGAATTTAACCACCATTTCCTGCCAAAATGACAGCACAACCGGGGCTTTCTTCGTAAATTTGTAGCCCATTCGGTAGCCATCAGTAGTTATCGACCGTTAACTGGCGCTTTTTATGACACGCATCCCTGAATTAACTATCCTGCAACCAGCTGATAAGGAGCATATTGAGATACCCCGTACCTCAGAGGACGAACTGGCCGTTGGCAAAAAGAGATTATATATTGAAAGCTACGGTTGCCAGATGAACTTCGCCGATAGCGAAATTGTGGCGGCCGTGATGCGCAACGCCGGTTTTGCTACTACCTCTGTTGCCGAAGAAGCCGACGTAATTTTTCTGAATACCTGTGCCATCCGGGATAATGCTGAGCAAAAAGTACGGAACCGGCTAAAACACCTGATCGGTCTGAAACGACTAAAGCCGGAACTCCTTGTTGGGATGCTGGGGTGTATGGCCGAACGCCTGAAAACCAAACTGCTGGAAGAAGAAAAGGTGGTTGACATCGTGGCGGGCCCCGATGCCTATCGCGATATTCCCAAACTGGTAGAAGAAGCTGAATCGGGCCAGAAAGCAGTAAACGTGTTTTTGTCGCGGGAGGAAACCTACGCTGACATTTCTCCCATTCGCCTGAACTCCAACGGGGTAACTGCCTTCGTTTCTATCATGCGCGGCTGCGATAATATGTGCAGCTTCTGCGTAGTGCCATATACCCGTGGCCGGGAGCGTAGCCGCGACCCACACAGCATCGTCCGCGAAGCGCAGGACCTCTTCGACCGGGGCTACCGGGAGGTAACGCTGCTGGGTCAGAATGTGGACTCGTATAAATGGCTGGGGGCAGAGGGCGTGGAGCCGGGGGAACAACCCCCTATGCCCCAGGCCCCAGGCCCCAGGTCCATTACCTTCGCCGGTCTCCTCGAATTAGTCGCCCAAATCCACCCCGATCTGCGGGTTCGATTCTCTACTTCTCACCCGAAAGATATTACGGATGATGTGCTGCATACCATAGCCAGATATGACAATATTTGCAACTACATTCACCTGCCTGCCCAAAGCGGCAACAGCCGGGTATTGAAACTGATGAACCGGACGTACGACCGGCCCTGGTATATCGGCAAAATTGATCGTATCCGCGAAATTCTGGGTGACGATTGCGGCATCTCAACGGACATGATTTCGGGTTTCTGCTCGGAAACGGAAGCCGAGCATCAGGAGTCACTGTCGCTCATGGATTATGTACAGTACGATTACGCGTACATGTTTTCCTACTCCGAACGGCCCGGTACACTGGCAGCAAAGAAATATGCCGACGATATTCCCGAAGACGTGAAGAAACGCCGGTTGAATGAGATTATCGCCTGCCAGTTGGCCCACTCTGCCAAACGCAATCAACGGCACATCGGGCAGGTACAGCGGGTATTGATAGAAGGCCCGTCCAAGCGGTCCAACGATTTTCTGAGTGGCCGGAATGACCAGAACAAAATGGTTGTTTTTCCAAAAGGAAACCACCAGAAAGGTCAGTACGTCAATGTGTTAGTGACGGATTGCACATCGGCCACGCTGCGGGGGGAAGTGGTTTAACATATATGGTTTACGGTTTACGATTTGTGGTTGAGTGACGCAGGTAATACTCAGGCGCCGGTCAACCACAAACCGCAAACCGTAAACCGACTACCATAGAATGGAATGAATCAACAGGAAATACAGTCGGTTAAGCAACGGTTTGGTATTATTGGCAATGCGCCTGCCCTCAACTACGCCATCAACGTAGCCATGCAGGTAGCCGCCACTGACCTGACGGTGCTTATTACCGGCGAAAGTGGCAGTGGCAAGGAGTCGTTCTCCAAAATTATCCATAGCCTGAGTGCCCGCAAACACGGTCAGTTTATTGCCATCAACTGCGGAGCCATTCCCGAAGGCACCATCGACTCCGAATTGTTTGGTCACGAAAAAGGCTCCTTTACGGGGGCTGTCGACTCCCGAAAAGGGTATTTTGAAACGACCAATGGGGGCACCATCTTTTTGGACGAAATTGGCGAGATGCCCCTCGGCACCCAGGCCCGGTTGCTGCGGGTGCTCGAGAACGGTGAGTTTATTCGGGTGGGCTCATCAAAAACCCAGAAGACCGACGTGCGGGTTGTAGCGGCCACGAACGTCAATTTGATGGACGCGGTGGAGAAGGGGAAGTTTCGGGAGGATTTATATTACCGGCTCAACACGGTTCCCATTTTTGTGCCCCCCCTGCGGGAACGGGGTACCGATATTGAATTGCTGTTCCGCAAGTTCACCACCGATTTTGCCGAGCGATACCGTATCAAACCACTACAACTGACCGAAGGCGCCAAGCAAACCCTTGTCGGGTTCCCGTTTCCGGGCAACATCCGCCAGTTGAAGAATATCGCGGAGCAAATCTCCATTCTCGAATCGGAGCAGAATAAACCCATCGACACAGAAACGCTGGCCAAATACCTGCCCCAATGGCAGGCGCCTACGCAGTCACTGGCCCTGTTTTCAAGCACGCATGGCGATAATTTCTCGGAACGCGAACTACTCTATAAGGTGCTATTCGACATGCGCCGGGATGTGAATGACCTGAAAAAACTGGTGCGCGATGTACTTGGTAGCGAGCAGGATAGCCGACAGATATTGAACAACCACAAAGACCTGTTCGACTCCATTGCCCCGGACGCCGAGCCCCGCCAGTCATCGGATATGGGGACGGGCGCAACCCGTTTTCTACCCGCCATCAACGGGGCACGCCCCGAAACTCACTCCCGGAGCGCCGTACCCCGGGATGCCGTACCGCCCTCCGAAAACTACGGTCATCATCCACCCGTTCAGCTTTTTGATGAGGTTGATGGCGACATCAATGACATGACCGAAGTGGAAGATGTTACCCATGAAACCGAAGAGGATGATTCGTTATCGCTCGAACGACAGGAGAAGGAAATGATTCTGAAAGCCCTTCGGCGAAACAACAACAAACGAAAATACGCAGCCCAGGCACTCGGCATATCCGAACGGACGTTATACCGCAAAATCAAACAGTATGAGATTGATGAAGAGTAATCCCCGAATGATAACCGGGTCGACGGGCGATGATAAATCGAGAATGATAAATGCCTTTTGTAAGCATGTCCTGTACTCATTCATCATTCTTACTTCATCATTCATCATTCAATCCTGCGGTGTCTATTCATTTACGGGTACCACGCTCTCACCCGACATTAAAACGGTAACGGTCAATAACTTTGTGCTGGCTACTGCGGGTGGACCCGCTAACCTGCCTCTGACATTCAATGAAAAACTGAAAGAATATTACCAGCGCTATACGAACCTGAAAGTGGTGCCGTCCAACGGCGACATTTTGCTGGAAGGCAATATAACGGGTTATGAACTGGTAGCCGTAGCGCCCACAGCTCAGGACCAGGCCGCCGTAAACCGGTTGCAGATAACCGTTCTGGTTCGGTTTTATAACAACAAAGACGAGACGAAGAACTTCGAGCAGTCGTTTTCCTTTTATCAGGATTTTCCGCAGGGCCAGACCCTCAGTCAGAACGAAAGCCGGCTGGTACCTAAAATTCTCGACCAGATTGTTCTTGACATCTTCAGTAAAACAGCCGCCGACTGGTAAGCTCGAAATGATGAAATTATTAATCACTACTTTAGCCCCATGTTAGCGCTCGATAAAGAAACCTTCTCGTACTGGGTAACCTACCCGGACGATTTGACGGCCACCGATTTTGTTCAGTTGCAGGAAAGTCTGCTGGCTTATCCCTATTGCCAGTCTTTACACACCCTAACGGCCAAGGCGGCTTCCGTATACCAGCGAAGTCAGGCTATAGGGCACGTACGGCAGGCAGCCGCTTATGCACTGAGCAGAAATGCCTTACGGAAGCTTATCGATAATGAGTTCCAATGGTCAGACAACCTGCTGACGAAACTGAATGAACTGTCGGCAAAACACGTTCCTGTTCCGGAAGACTATCAACACGAAAGCTACGCGCTTTTTAAATCGAAGGCTGAACTGGAAAGTGGCTTTCCAACACTGCCCCTACTACAGATTGCCGCCCAGTTTGAGCCGGAACCAGTCGAGACGGTACCCACCCCGGAGGATACAACCCTGTCCGAAAAAGCACTCCAAAATGAGCTCTCACAGCGAGCAGAAACGGTTCCGGCTGTTCCGGAACCCAGTCCCAGTGATTTGGAACGGCAACGTCAGTTCGACCTGATTGATAGTTTTATACGCAATGAACCCCGTATATCACCCATACGCACCAAACCAACCGCCAACCAGCAACAGGAAGACCTGACTAAACGCAGCAAGCCTGTAGGTACTGGTTTAGTAACCGAAAGTTTGGCCAAAATCCTGGTGAAGCAGGGTAAAGTTGACAAAGCACTGGAAATGTACAGCAAACTGATGGTAAAAAATCCCGAAAAAAAGGCGTACTTTGCGGAAAAAATGGGGGAATTAAAGACGAACCAAAACACAACGGAAGATTGACCGCTTTTTTTCTTTAGCCCTCACAACCTATATAACACATATAATTTAGCAACTTTTCATGGCAACGGCACTTATTATCCTCATCTGCATCATCACGGTTCTGCTTATTCTGATTGTCTTGATTCAGAATTCAAAAGGTGGTGGATTAACAGGTGAATTTGGCGGTCTGGGCTCTAATCAATTGATGGGCGTCAAAAAAACGACTGACCTGCTCGAACAGATTACCTGGGGGCTTGGCATCGCCATGATGGTTCTGTCGCTAGCCACGTACGTCTTTATTGACCGCAATCAGGCAGGTAGTATCAACAGTGCCAACGTAGACCGGGCACAAACCCAAACGCTACCCGGTGCTGCGGCACCTGGTCCTGCTACGGGTGCTGGTGCTGCCCCCAGTCAGGCAACTCCGGGCGCTTCTACATCGGCACTTACGCCCCAGAGGTAATTCATTGCTGGTTATTTGGCAATAAAAGACTCCATCCTGCCCGGCAGGATGGAGTCTTTTATTTTATGCATACGCTATTTTTCAGGCTACTGCCTGTGCCAGTAACTGACGGGCAATGGGCAGGAGCGTTTCCTGAACAGGGTACGATTTTTGACTTTCCAGCATATATGTTGCCGGATTTGGTAATTCACGGTATCTCCGGATGAGGTCGAGTTTGATATTTTCGAACGTAGTCATTATACTCTTCTGTACAACATCCACCAATCGTAGCTGAACCAGACGCCCACCCGGCTCCTGTTCCGAATAGAGCGTCAGGCAGAAATAGTAGACCTGAGTCTCGGCCTGATTGGTTGCGTGAAGCAGTAAATAGCCTTCCTCCGGCCGCAGTGGTAACAACCCAATGGGAGCCAGCATGAGTGACTGGGCAATATCAGTCCAACGCTGCTGCCCTTCTGTCACCAGGGCCTGAAAACGAGGCAGTGCAAAATCCATAATGGCATCTACTTCGGCCATAAAAGCAGGTTCCGTCACTTCCGATGTATAGTCAATACGGGGTGGTGGGCCGCTCACGCCACTAACGCGCTTGGGGAACGCAGCATTTAGCGTACCTTTGCCCCTCGAAAAACGAATTCCAGCATCGTAGTGACTGCGCAGTTCCGGCAGGTCGGGGCAGAGTTTATGATCGGTAAAGTTTTGCTGAACGGCCTGCAGGTATGCCATCAAGACATATTTCTGGTATTCGGCGTCGAGCCAATTTTGCGTGAACCAGTCGGATTGTAACTTTTTCATAGACCGAACATTGTCTTTTTCGGGTGTATCCAATACGTAAAGTACTCAATTTGGAAAAGACTGCCAAATTCTGTTTGCCAAATGCGCTTTATCCGCCAAAGAAAGTTCAGTGCAGAGAGTAATTGGCAGTATGTCAGGCTAAAGTCTGAAAATTTGACAGTCTGCCTGGGTTGGCACAGTAATTGGCACCCTGACAATCATGACCGCACTGGCGGTTATTAGAGGTAAGTTTATACAAATAGTTTAATAACCTTAATCAATTCATTATCATGGTAGCAGAAACGGAAAGCGTTAAAGTAAACGTGAAACCGCTGGCCGACCGGGTCCTGGTGGAAGCCGCCCCGGCTGAAGAGAAAACCTCGTTCGGAATTATCATTCCCGACACAGCCAAAGAGAAACCACAGCGTGGAACGGTCGTTGCCGTTGGAGCGGGCAAGAAAGATGAGCCCCTTACGGTTCAGGTAGGCGATACGGTTCTTTACGGCAAGTATGCTGGTACGGAAATTACCGTTGATAGCAAAGAGTATCTCATCATGCGTGAATCCGACATTTTCGCAATCCTGTAAACTAATTATGAATTATAAGTGATGAATGATGAATTGCTTTCTGCAACTATCATCCATCCTTTTCATTTGTAATTAATCATTCATAACTCATCATTATCCAATTATGGCTAAGAAAATATTTTTTGATACGGAAGCCCGCGAGCGCATTAAGAAGGGTGTTGACACCCTGGCCGACGCGGTTAAAGTTACCCTCGGACCTAAAGGCCGTAACGTTATTTTAGATAAGAAATTTGGTTCGCCAACCATCACCAAAGATGGTGTAACAGTAGCGAAAGAAATTGAACTGAAAGACGCCATGGAGAATATGGGGGCTCAGTTGGTAAAAGAAGTGGCCTCGAAAACGGCTGATTCGGCTGGTGACGGTACCACAACAGCTACCGTTCTGGCGCAGGCTATCTACTCAATTGGTGCCAAAAACGTGGCTGCCGGCGCTAACCCAATGGACCTGAAGCGTGGTATTGAGAAAGCCGTTATTGCCGTAGTGAAAAACCTCACGGAGCAGTCACAAACGATTGGTGACGACTTCGGTAAGATCGAGCAGGTAGCTACCATTTCGGCTAACCACGACGAGGAAATCGGCAAAATGATTGCCGAAGCCATGAAGAAAGTAGGTAAAGAAGGTGTTATCACGGTGGAAGAAGCGCGTGGAACGGAAACCGAAGTAAAAACGGTGGAAGGAATGCAGTTCGATCGCGGTTACCTGTCGCCTTACTTCGTGACCAATACCGAGAAGATGGAAGTTGAACTGGAGCGTCCGTTCATCCTGATTTCGGAGAAGAAAGTATCGTCCATGAAAGAGTTGCTGCCCGTTCTGGAGCAGGTAGCGCAGACTGGTCGTCCATTGCTGATCATCGCCGAAGATGTGGATGGTGAAGCACTGGCTACGCTGGTTGTGAACAAAATCCGGGGTGCCCTGAAAGTAGCTGCTGTTAAGGCTCCTGGTTTTGGTGACCGTCGGAAAGCGATGCTGGAAGATATTGCCATCCTGACAGGTGGACAGGTTATCAGCGAAGAGCGTGGTTTCAAACTGGAAAACGCTACGATTGACTACCTGGGACAAGCTGAAAAACTGCTGATCGACAAAGACAATACGACTATTGTTAATGGCGACGGTCAGAAGGAAGACATCACGGGCCGCGTGAACCAAATCAAAGCCCAGATTGAGAACACGACATCGGACTACGACCGCGAGAAATTGCAGGAACGTCTGGCCAAACTGTCGGGTGGTGTGGCTATCCTCTACATCGGTGCTGCTACCGAAGTAGAAATGAAAGAAAAGAAAGACCGTGTTGACGATGCCCTGCACGCAACCCGCGCTGCCGTTGAAGAAGGTATCGTAACGGGTGGTGGTATTGCCCTGATCCGTGCCATCCCGGCCCTTGACGGTATCAACGCCATCAACGAAGACGAAAAAACCGGTATCAACATCATCCGTCAGGCACTGGAGTCACCGCTCCGCACGATTGTTGCCAACGCTGGTGGTGAAGGTTCGGTTGTTGTAAACAGAGTGAAAGATGGTACGGGTGGTTTTGGCTACAACGCCAAGAACGACACGTTCGAAGATCTGTTTGCCGCTGGTATCATTGACCCGAAGAAAGTAACTCGCCTGGCGCTGGAAAACGCAGCGTCGATTGCTGGTCTGTTGCTGACAACCGAGTGTGTTATTGCCGACGAGCCAGAAGAGGCTCCAGCCGGTGGTGGCCATGGTCACCCAGGTGGCATGGGCGGTATGATGTAATATCCGCTTTGCACGAATATAAAAAATGCCCCGGCCAAACGACCGGGGCATTTTTTTGTGGCTTTTGCGATCTATCCCCCGGTTGAAACCGGGAGCTGATAAAAATTCTCCTATGTCCCGATATAATACTGCAAAATTCAGCCCGGTAGGTGAGATGAGATGTCACAAATCGTCGCATGACTAAGCGGACTGAAGTCCGCTATACCTCATCATCGGCTTAAGCCATACTTAATACGCTGTACTCAAAGGAATTTATCGTCGGCTTCAGGAACCGGAGTAACTAGTGGTACTGGGGTCGGAATGGGTAGTGGATGTGGCAGCGTTTCATACACGGCGTAGGCAAGTCCCAATGACCAAACTTTTAAGCCGGTGCGGACAAAAATCAGGCTCTGTTGAAGCAGGAACATGAGCAGAATAGTACCCCAGTTGCTCATGGGAATAAGGCTGTCAATCAGAAAGTAGATACCGAACAGGGCCGAACCAGCCAAGATCAGCAGACAATACAGCCCATAGGTTCGACCGAGGTTCCTAAACACGAACCGGACGGCCCGGCCGAAGGCTCGAAATGGGTTAAGCTCATCATCCCGAAACATCAGGACTTTGGCATAATCGCCAATGCACAGAAGCAACGTGCTGGTGAGCACAAAGAGGGAGAAAAACACGACTCCAATCCAGACTATACCCCGTTCCGTCAGCGAATCGCTCAGGGCGAAGCCAACCAGCGAACCCGCTATCAGCCAGATTATCGTTTCGACCAGTAGGAACAGGGCCGTTACCCCAAAGACCTTCAAAAATCGCCCAACGTAGTAGGTGCACCCCTGCCAGAACAAACCAGCATTGAATGGGGTGCCGGGTTGGGCAAAGCGCAACAGGATACCCCCTGCAAAAAAAATACTCAGAAAAATGTATCCTACTCCCAACAACCGGCCAACGCCGAAAAGTGGCGAAAGGGCCTTCTGGCTGTTGTGCATAAAATCGGTATATACGGTGTAATCAAACCCATCCAGTAACGTTAGAAACGCCCTCGAACTATGCGCTTCAACGATAAGCGTATCATAAAACGGTAAGGCTACCAGCAAACCCAGCACCAGCGTGACACAGTAGATGAGTCCTATAAGTCGAACCGATACAAGCGTTTGACGAAGTGAGTGGCTCAGTACATTCATGGCTATTCGCTACGGCGTGTTAGTCGCTGTAAAAACATTATTGGTTTGGCAGTGGCTCGCTTCGCGGAAGCTCTTTTTGGAGTGGATGCTCGGTCCTTATTTTCTCCTGTAGCTTCAAAAACCCATCGATAAGAGCCTCGGGGCGGGGTGGGCATCCAGGCACGTACACATCCACCGGAATGATTCGGTCCACTCCTTTTACTACGTGGTAGCCATGTTGCCAGTAAGGACCACCGCAGTTTGAGCAGGAACCCATCGAAATAACGTACCGGGGCTCGGCCATCTGCTCATACAGCCGCCGGATACGGTCGGCCATCTTATAGGTTACCGTGCCAGACACGATCATAATGTCGGATTGGCGGGGCGAAGGGCGCGGGAAGATACCGAATCGTTCAAGATCATAATTGGCCGTCATGGCGCCCATCATTTCAATAGCGCAACAGGCTAGTCCAAACGTGAGTGGCCACATCGACTTCTCCCGCGACCAGTTCAGAAGGTCTTCGGAGTGCATCAGCATAACGCTGGCTTCACCTGATTTATCGGATGCGGGTTGAGTAGACATATTAGGGGTTGTTTTTGGGCAGTCGGTTAATAAAATCCTGCTGGTAGTGTGCACTGAACGGCTCTAATTGACGAAACAGACTAAGGCTGGCATTTTCGTTATTGGGTGGACGAATAGTTCGGCCCGTTGTTACGTTATGTATCGTTGAGCCAGCCAAAGCTCCACCTGCAGCGCCACCTGCCGCAGCAAATGTCAGAATCAGACCGTAGGTAGACAAACTTCGGGGCGGAACCCTTTGCAGGGATTGGTTCGTAATGAATCCCAGAATAAACCCGCCGACAACGGCACCACTGATAACCGCATTCTTTTTGTTTTGTCTGCGAATAACCACTTTCAATACATCGTCCAGCGGAATTCTACTCTCTGGTTCATCGTGGTCATTTCCTATGTACAGATAGGAACGGGTGACTTCCTGTAATAAGCCTGAAAAATGATTGCCTGATCTTGTTTTAACGTTTACGTGATAGCCCGCGATAGCCGGTTGCTGTGCCCACAGGGTATCGGTCAGGAAACAACCTATCAACAGGGTTAACCAAAGGCAGCGAAACAAAAGACGGGTCAACGTTTATAACGGTCGTTTACCTGTTGATACAACTGCGGGGGTACTTTCGTTTCCAGTGTCGGTATTTTAGGTTGGGGTTTCACCCAGTTGAGGTAGCCCTTTGCCCACACATAGGCCAGTCCCAGGGCCAGAACGACTACGAACAGGATAACTTCTGCCAGAGCAAACCAACCCCACATACCACCCGTTTCACGAATCAGTCGCTCTTGACCAAATACGGTAGCCCACGGAAATAGAAAAACCAGTTCAACATCGAACAGAACAAATACCAGGGCAATCACATAAAACCGAATGTTGAACTGCACATTAGCATTCCCAACAGGTTCCTCGCCCGATTCATATGTGCTGTTCTTCTCAACATTCGGTTTGTTGGGCCGCAGTAAACGCGCTATGAATAACACGACGGCAATGAACGCAAACGCGGCCAGAATAAACAGCAGAATTATACCGAATTGGGAGAGCATAATCGTGGATATTTGGTATTCGGTTTATAGTAGCTAGCACATTCGTACTCCATTGCGCCAGCTACCATAAACCGTAATCCTATTTTTTCTTCTTGGGAAACAGGTTGTAGACCAGTGATATTTGCACGTTTCGGTTATAATAGGCCGCTGTTGCTTCGGGTGATACGTTGACAAAGCCGTACACGTACCGAACATGGAGGCTAAATTTGTTGAGCATATCCAAAAAATCGTAATGGGCGCCTACGGCCAGCCCAAGGTCATTATTGGCACCCGGCCCACCCGGTTCCCCGGCATTGAGCGCATAACTAAACTCGGGGCCAGCCTGTAGGGTCAGCCCTTCTGTTGGAATGTAGCCAACCATCAGTGGAATGCTGGCGTAATAGTACGAAACGGGCGTTGTCGAGCGCATTCCGCCATTCTGTTCCTGCTGAAAAGTCCCCCCCCGAATAGACAGTAGCACTTCGGGTTGCACCACATAGCGGTTGTACCGATACCGGTACATAAGGCCCAGGTGAGGCTGCAAGCCCCGGTGCGGGATATTGACGGTAGAACCCGAAATAGCTATCTGCGTTAGTGATGCACCAACTTTCACCCCAAAATGCCCACCAATAGGCTTGTCGCTCTGGGCCTGCGCGACGAAAGAAGAAGTTACAAGACAAACAAAAAGCAGTAGTCGATACGTATGCATACAAAACTGATAAAATGAACGACTCCTCCGGGCTGGTTTTGTCCAACACACAGGAGTACCACAAAATTGGTTAAAAAAAGTCAGGAAGCCGTTGCCTACTTTCCATGTACAGTACCCGGACCAATTAATTGAGCCGTGGATCAACCGGATAGTGGGCAATGGATTTATACTCCCCTCCCATCCGTTTCAATACGCCCCGCCAAAACTCGCTGGTTGGCGTGTCGAACAGGAAATCGGCATTGATGTGGCTGATAATCCAGGCTTTCTGCCGCAGTTCATCTTCCAGTTGCCCCTCGCTCCAGCCCGAGTAACCAATAAAAAAGCGGGCATCCCGCTCCGTAAGCGTTCCCAGATTGACAGCGCGTTTGATCTGGTCAAAATCGCCACTCCAGTATAACCCGTCCATCACCGGAATAGAATCATCGATTAGGTCGGGGCGACGGTGGATAAAATGGAGCGTGTTTTGCTGAACAGGACCACCCACAAACAGGGGGAGATCGGCCTGAACTTCGTCGATAACATCGCTCAGGTGAATGTCCGTCGATTGATTTAAAACAAGGCCAAATGTGCCAGCCCGGTTGTGTTCGCAAACCAGCACGACACTACGCTCAAAATTAGTATCGCCCATGAATGGCTCGGCAATCAGCAGACTTCCGTTCATGATAGAAAATGGGGTTGTATTCATAAAACGCTGGTCGTTAAATGGTCTAATAAAAACGCTTTTTTCAACCACTATATTCATTAAAAAGTCTTAAATACGCTATCGTAAAACGAGATATTATTTATCGGGATTATGCAGTTAACTAGATTTAAGTGGAACCTGAGCCTCTATTCTGTAGTATAGGTATTAGGCAGATTACTTTTAACCACGTAAAACAGACGCTATGAAACAACCAATTTTTGATAGACGGGGCTTCCTTCAACAGAGTGCGTTAGCAACGCTGGCCACCCTGGCTGGGACTGATGTTATTTTTGCCAGTAAGATCCCCCCTCACTATCGGCCACTCGCCTTCGATTATGACCCACTCAAAGGAAAAAGCCCGGAAATGACCGTACTGGGCGATAAGCCCTGGAATGTGGAATCCCCCATCCATCTGCTCGACGATGCCGTTACGCCAGTCAGTAAGATGTTTATTCGCAACAATGGCCTGATACCAACCGAGCCCATCAACCCGGCCACCTGGACCCTGGTTATTAATGGTGAGTCGGTCAAAGGGGCAAAAACATACACCCTCAACGACCTTAAAAAGCGATTCAAACCCTATACGTATCAACTCGTGCTTGAGTGCGGGGGCAACGGCCGGGCGGGGTATCAGCCACAAACAGCCGGAAATCCGTGGGAGCAGGGTGCTGTAAGTTGCGCCGAGTGGACGGGCGTTCGGCTGAAGGATATTCTGGCCGATGTGGGCTTAAAAGAGGATGCCGTCTATATCGGTTACTACGGTAAAGATCCGCATTTGAGTCAGGACCCCACCAAAGTAGCCATCTCTCGCGGGGTGCCTATGAAGAAAGCCCTGGAAGATGAAACCCTGATTGCCTGGGCAGTTAACGGGCAGGATATCCCACTGGAACACGGGTATCCACTCCGTTTGGTAGTGGGTGGCTGGCCCGCATCTACATCAGGCAAGTGGCTCCATACCATTGCCGTTCGTAACAAAGTACACGATGGAGCCAAAATGGAGGGGCATAGCTACCGGGTGCCCATTAGACCCGTGGAGCCGGGCGAAAAAATTGCCGAGACGCCCGAGAACTTCCGCATCATCGAGTCCATGCCGGTCAAGTCGCTGTTGACCTTTCCTAAAACGGGGGCAATGGTCGATATAAAGCAGCCGTTAGCTATACGCGGCCATGCCTGGGCGGGCGACCGGAGCGTTGCCGAGGTGCATACCTCTATCGACTACGGTGCTACCTGGCAGAAAAGTAAGTTATCGTCGCCCAAAAATAGACTGGCCTGGCAACACTGGTCGGCCGAGTTGACCTTTCCACAACCCGGCTACTACGAGGTGTGGGTGCGGGCTACGGACGACAAAGGCGTTACGCAACCCCTGGTTATTCCGCAGTGGAATCCGGGTGGATATTTGAATAACGCCTGCCACCGAATTGCGGTCAAGGCAATCGCCTAACCGGTCACCTGAAATGGGGCTTCCCATTGCTCAACAAATAGTCGTATGAAAGGACTAAAAATAGTTTTCTTACTTGGTGCAGTACTTATTGGCCTGGTCAGTTTTCGGACTAATTCTGTAACCCACTATCCCACCCTGGAAGTGCTTTCCAGTGCCGATACCCTGAAAAAAGATGCCGAAAGTGGGCTTGTCGATGCGCCGAATCTGATGATGATAAAAGCGCAGTGTACAGCCTGCCATTCGTCGAAGCTTATTCTACAGCACCGCTTTACACGGGCGGGCTGGCTGGACCGAATCCGGTGGATGCAGAAATACCACAAACTCTGGGATTTGGGTGAGTCAGAAAAGGTCGTTCTGGACTACCTCGAAACCTATTACAGCCCGGTCTCCATGTATGATAAAAACACCTTCCGTCGGGCACCGATGAAGGAGGTTAAGTGGTACAAACTGGAGCAGTAAACCACCCGGGTAAACGCCACGGGGCAACGCTGGTTAGTCCCGAAAGGCCAGTCCTGTTTTTTTGCCGGAGATCTGTTCCAGCAACGGGGCTAATAGTTGGTGCGCATTCTTGCGGGTCTGATCCAGAATACCCCCATCCAATGCTGATTGCCTGACCTGACGTTCGGCTTTCTTATAGGCGTCACTAACCAACTGCGACTGGTCCAGAAACGAAAATCGTGTATCGTACACCCGCGACCGGTCGTGGTTTATTTTCCAGGTGCAGAGCTCAGGCCTGGGCAGGTAAACCGTTATTGAATCGGTAGTAGCCTGAATGTCATCAGCGGTAATTTTGGTCAGGTCGATGCACCCGGTTGCTTCGCCTTCTACAATCAGGATGGCATTGGCATTAGGTAAGTACGTGTTCACCTGCTCATGCTCCACAATATCCTTGAAGGTGTATTTGACCAGTTCCAGTTTCCCCAGCGCCTTGATTTCTTTCAGCACAACGCTTTGCGCAGTTTTGTCGCCCCGCCGGAAACGGCTGAGTATATCCATTCCCCGAATCTGCTCCCAAATAGCCAGCAGACCAGCAACCAACAGAGCAATCAGGAATAAACGTAGTAGCGTATTGAGTAATCGTGACATAGACTAATGGTGTTTCCGGTGGTTTGACTAGCAGTCAAAAATAAACTCCTGACTTGATAACGAGCCAGGAGTCTTGAAGCGTAAACGGTATCAATAAAATCAGTAGTCGTGCTTTTGCTCTACAACCGATTGTTTTTCCAAATCGAACAGGTCGTTCAACACATCAATCAGTGTTTCGGCCTCGCCCCGCTTGCAGGCAGCTTTGAGTTGCAGGACGGGGAGCTTGATTATTTTCTGCATGATGCCCCGCGTAATTTTGTCAATCTTCTCCGACTCATCGACGGTCAGGTGCTTCATGTGCCGGGCAATTTCATCCCGTCGTATTTGCTCCAGCGCGTTTTTCAGTTTGTTGATGGTTGGAGAAACGACCATCTCTTTCGACCAGTCGCCAAATTCAGCTACGGCCTGCGTTACGATAGCTTCCACGCGGGGAATGGCCGCCAGCCGCTGATTCAGCGCTTCATCGGCCCGGCTGCGGATATGGTCGATGTTATAGACCAGCACGCCGGGAATCTGCTCAACGGCGGTATCCACACTGCGGGGAACCGACAGGTCGACAAAATATTTAAACGTCAATACGTCAACCTGCTGCAACAGATCTCGCGTAATGAGCGGGTCATCCCGCATCACCGATGAGATAATAACATCGGCCCGACGAATTTCTTCGGTCAGGTTAGCGAAATCGGCCACGCGGAAATTATACTGACGGGCCAGCTCTTCGGCTTTGGTATGGGTACGGTTACAGAGGGTGATATTGGTCAGTTTCCGGGCTTCCAGATTTTTGCAGACATCCGTTCCGATTTCACCCAAGCCAATTACCAGTATAGACGGGTTGTGATTATCTCCCACTAACTCCTCAATCAACTCGACAGCCGCGTATGAAACGGAAGCGGCTCCATCACGGAAGGCAGTTTCCTGCGCTACCCGCTTGTTGGTGAAGAAAATGGTGTGCATGAGCCGGTGCAGGAACGGGCCGGCCATTTCCATATCCGCCGACCACTGGTATGACTGCTTCACCTGATTCGGTATCTGCATGTCGCCCACCACCTGCGAATGTAAGCCTACGCAAACTTCAAACAAATGCCGAATGGCCTGATCATTAGCCTCGAAAAACTGGAAATACGGCAGGTAGTTGTCCGTGTTCGTCAGACCTTTCTCAATGAGCAACAATCGGGCAATTTCGGTACTTACATCCTGCTCAAACGCGTAATACACTTCCGTCCGGTTGCAGGTGGAAATCACCAGCAAATCAGACAATCCGAAAAAATCACGCAGACGAAGCATGAGTCGCTTCGCTTCTTCTTCGTTCAGGGCAATCAGTTCACGCACCTGCAAAGGAGCCGTTTTGTGCGATAAACTAATAGCTTTGAAGGTATCTAACATGGTACTTAAATTGCCTTAACTGGCCCGTGGCCACTACAAAATTACGGCATAATTGCCGTAAATAAATACGACCTGTAAACGCAGTCAGTTTATTTATAACTCATCTAAATAGGTTGACCTAAATTGTATGGTTTGACATTATTCTCTACCAATAAGAACGCCATAAAATGGTCATACGTTCAAATTTGTACATTTATGCCTGTTTTATCGTTTAGTAAAAAGTGGTCCTCTTTATTTGTTAGAGTGACGTTACCGGTAATGGTTTAGTCTGTAAGCTACTTTACTTTTGTACGGGCAAACGCTACTTTTCAGGCAGCTATTTTAGGATTTGCTGCCCGTATCCCATGCTGAAATCATTCGATATATACAATCAGAATAATATTCTGAAAATTATTGTAGCGCTCAACCTGCTTCTGGTCGGGACAGGCTCCCTGCTTTATACCAACCGGCTTATTAGTAGACTGGAAGACCGCGAGGAGCAATACGTGCAGTTGTATGCCAAAGCACTGGGCTACTTGTACGGTTCGAGCCACCCGGACGCGGGCGATCTGACCTTTGTGACGAGTGAGATTTTACAGGCCAATCAGACTATCCCCGTTATTTATGTAAACCAGAACAACCAGATATCAGCTCAGCGTAATCTTGATATTCCGGAAGGGACCACGGATGATCAAATGGAGCCACTTCTTCGACAGAAAATCGTTGACATGAAAAAAAAACACCCCCCACTCATTGTTGAAATGGGGAATGACCAGCGGGGGTTGGTCTACTACACCAATTCGCGGCTGCTTCGGCAACTAACGTACTTCCCCTATGCCCTGCTGGCTATCCTTACGGCACTGGGTGTACTGGCTTACCTGGCTTTCAGTTCATCGCGCCGGGCGGAGCAGAACCGGGTTTGGGTTGGTCTGGCAAAGGAAACGGCCCACCAGCTGGGTACACCCATGTCATCCTTGATGGCTTGGGTGGAATACATGCGCTCCGACCCCGATCAGTTTGACGTTTCCATTACTGATGAAATCGAAAAAGATGTGCAGCGGCTGGAAACCATAACCGCCCGTTTTTCAAGCATTGGCTCCGTGCCGACGCTGAAAGAGGAGAACCTGAATGAAGTTGTCCAGCAGCTCATTGCTTACTTGGCAAGACGCATTTCAACGAAGGTAAAGATGACTTTTGCCACCCAGTTGCCACCCGACCAGATGGTTCGGGTTAATAAACTCCTGTTTGAATGGGTCATCGAAAACATCTGTAAAAATGCGGTTGATGCCATGAAGGGAGTAGGTGGGTTGCAGATAAATATGCTACCGTTGTCGCAGCGGCAGGTTGCCATCGACATTACCGACACGGGCAAGGGCATATCAAAAGTAAATATGCAGAAGGTATTCTCGCCGGGCTTCAGTACTAAAAAGAGGGGCTGGGGGCTGGGGCTAACCCTTGCCAAGCGTATTGTAGAAGAATACCACCAAGGCCGACTATTCGTTAAAAGTTCCGAAGTGGGCAAAGGCACTACCTTTCGGATTATCCTGAATATTGGTTGATTTCCTAGTGTAATCAACTACAGGAGTCCTATCTTGGTGTCAGGTAGGGTAAGGTAATCGTATCCGTTTCGATAACGTTACTTGCGTTAAGATCCCGGTCCCGAATGCGAATCTGAAATTTGGTCGGATAAAAATAGTTGACCGTCCCGTATTGAAACGTCTGATTGAAGTCCAGCGTCCCCTCAATCGCTCCCTTGGGTTTGCCTTTGGTGAGGTCAGGAAAAAACAACGTGGTAAGCACGGGTAGCTTATACTCTACATACTGCTTATTGATGAGTCTAAAGGCCTTTATTTCGTAGTTCCCCCAGCCGCCGTTGGCCGAATAACTGGTTATAGCAGCTCCGGTAGGATTATCGACCCCAAGATCGCCGTTACCATCTTTGAAGCCGATAGTAATCACAACGGAGTCCCGCTTAGCTTTGCCGACGCCCGTACCGGCACTGAGGGAGTATTTGAACAGCCCTTTAAAATCAATTTCGGGGGTACTCGAATAATTGGGTTCGTTAAAACAGGCCGACATAGTCAGAACCAGTCCGAACACGAATAAATACGGTTGAATTTGTTGCCGTCGCATACTGTTGTACTCGTTGTGCAATAAACGATTTTGTTATTTTGTCTTTTTCATTAACCCTATCTGCCCAGGCTGCTATACGTCGGCAATCACTCCGGCAGCAAATCCTGGCAATCTGTTCGGCCCCAACCCGCCCGCAGGCCTTTGAATCGCTCGCGTTGGCCGTTTTCCGGTATCAGGCCGTTCATAATCCCATCTACAACGCGTACCTGTCTCATTTAGGGACGCAACCAGAGCAAATTACCAGCCTTCGGCAAATACCGTTCATGCCCATTGGCTTTTTCAAAAATCACGCGATTTTAACCGGCATCGACTGGGCAAAAGCCTCCACTAAAGATACGCTAACGTTTGCCAGCAGCGGCACTACAGCCGAAAAAAATCAGTTGACCAGTCAGCATTTTGTGCCGGATTCAGCCCTCTATGATGCTATCAGTACCCAAATTTTCGAGCAGGCATATGGGCCGCTACAAAATGTCCGGATTCTAGCGCTGCTGCCTTCCTATCTTGAACGAAATAACTCCTCACTGGTGTATATGGTTCAGCGATTTATGGCCCGAAGTGCCCCTTTGCCAACCAATGGCGGGGAGTCTTCCGGGAACGAAGACGGGTTTTTCCTGCATAATCACGCAGCCCTAACCGAACAGCTAAAACAACTGGCCCGGCAACCCGACCAGAAAAAGATTTTACTCATCGGGGTTACATTTGGTTTGCTCGACTGGGCAGAATCAGCCCATGACCTGACGTTTCTGGGCGACCTGCCACAGCTGATTGTTATGGAAACGGGCGGCATGAAAGGGCGGAGGAAGGAACTACTGCGCGAAGAGATACACGTCATACTAACCGACCGATTGGGTGTGCAAACAGTCCATTCTGAATACGGGATGACTGAACTACTATCGCAGGCTTACTCGGCTGGTGGGGGCGTTTTTCAGCCCGGCGCAACGATGCGGATCCTATTGCGGGATATAAATGACCCTTTTCATTTGTACCCCAGGGATTATACCCGTACCGGCGGCATCAATGTGATAGACCTGGCTAATCTGGATTCCTGTTCGTTTATCGAGACGCAGGACCTGGGCCAGTATGTTAGTGAAGAGGAAGGATTCCGGGTTATAGGCCGGTTCGACAATTCGGATATTCGCGGCTGTAATCTGATGATGATTTAAGGTTTACGGTTAGCTGGAGCGAGAGAGTACAAACAGACGCGCCAGCCAACCGTAACCGTATACAGAAAACCGTAAACCCCCTTTAGGTATATAATTTTACATCTTCCAGTGAAATTTCGTCGCCACACATAATTACCAGGCGTTCGATGACATTACGAAGTTCCCGAACATTGCCAGTCCAGGGTAGCGACTGAAGGAAGTTCAGGGCACCGGATGTCAGCCTTTTAGGGGGCGCGTTGTAATCAGTAGCAATGTCGTGAAGAAACTTATCGGTCAGGAGTGGGATATCCCCGCGTCGTTCAGCCAGGGGTGGTACGTGTATCAGAATAACGCTCAGGCGGTGGAATAAATCTTCGCGGAAGTTACCGTTCACAATTTCCTGCCGAAGGTCTTTGTTGGTAGCCGCAATGACCCGAACGTTTACTTTTATTTCCTTATCGCCACCTACGCGGGTAATCTTATTCTCCTGCAAAGCCCGCAACACTTTGGCCTGCGCCGACAGGCTCATGTCGCCAATTTCATCAAGGAACAGTGTACCTCCATCTGCCTGTTCGAACTTACCTACCCGGCGGGATGCGGCTCCGGTAAATGCTCCCCGCTCGTGGCCAAACAGTTCACTTTCAATCAGTTCACTAGGAATGGCGGCACAGTTCACTTCCACCAGCTGCTGCGTAGCGCGGCTCCCTTTTTCGTGAATCTGTTTGGCTACCATCTCCTTCCCGGAACCATTTGGCCCCGTTACAAGTACCCTGGCTTCGGTAGCCGCCACCCGGTTTATGGTATCCTTAACTTTTTTGATCGGATCGGATTCCCCGATAATTTCATTGAGTTTATAGATACGCTTCTTGAGCGTTTTCGTTTCCTGAACCAGTTTAGACTGTTCAATCGCGTTGCGGACGGTAATCAGCAACCGGTTCAAATCAGGTGGTTTGGTAATAAAATCGAAGGCTCCGCGCTTGGTTGCTTCTACCGCGTTTTCCACGTTACCGAAAGCGGAAATCATCACAACCTGCGTACTTCGTTCGGCTTCATTCACCTTCATCAGTAATTCCAGGCCATTCATCTTAGGCATTTTGATGTCGCACAAAGCCACGTCGTACTTTTTGTGCATGATCATGTCCAGCCCTTCTTCACCATCTTTTGCTTCGTCGACCTCGTAGCCTTCGTATTCTAAAATATCGCGTAGAGCAGCCCGAATTTGTTTTTCGTCGTCCACGATAATTAGTTTGGCCATAAACTGGGTAAATTTTTATTTATAGATTAGTACAAGTCCGAAAATAGGTGATTTTATATCAGGTTTTGATACATAAGCAACTAATTTTTCATTAAACGTAGTTGTTTCTTTACTAACTAAGCGAATAAGTTATATACGCTTTCTACTTTCCCGATAGGAGAATATAAATACAAATAACTAACTAATTTATCACAAACCATTCTTCATTAATTCATTCTCTCCTATTTAGGCAGCGACAAGCTCCCTACTTCCGAAACATTCGTCCGCGTATTGACCGGACGAATTCAAAATGAGTACGAATATGATTTATTTGCCGGGAGTTGGTATTCGGGATGGACGCGGGGGCGTAGCAGGAAACGGATGCTTTATATTCGTAAAAATGGGCCGGTCGTACGCCCTGCCTTCACGGGCACCAACAACCTGTCAGTTTGACGGCACGGGCAGATTACCCCAGGACTGATCGTTAATTGACAGCTAACAAAAATCATTCGGTAACAGCCGGGGATGTTGCACCCAGCGAAATTTTCAGGTTCCGTTCAGCAGGGTAACGTTGGGGGATGTACGCCAGTCGACCGCATTGAGCGGCTGCTGTTCATTGGCAAACGGTATTAGTGTGGCGTGGAGTTTTTCTGTGTTTACGCTAATAACCGCAGGATTTTCCCAATCGGGCAGCTTCCGGGCTAAACTGGTTACTATCGGTAACGGTATTAAAAATAGGCAGCTTAGTAAGCGTTTGTGCATCGTGAGCACGTTTAGTTTATGACACAGGCGATTAGCTTTGCGGAATGGCTCTGTAAAGAAAAGGCCAACTCAACCTTTGATAAGTAGGTTAGACCGACTTTTATGTACAATTAATCCTCTCGTTGAAACGTATGATTGCCCGGGGTTTACTTCTTTGTTTCTGCCTAATCCTACTGACGCTGACCGCTCCGGCGCAATCACGCAGGCGTGCTCAACTGACAACGCCCCAAAACAATGGCCCGGTACCGGTTGTGTCGGCTCCGCAGATTCGCCTGCTGGAGAGCATGGTCTTTAACAGCTCGCTGCTGAATAGGCAGGTAAAGTACTCGGTGTATCTCCCGCCCGACTATTACATTTCTAACCGGCGCTATCCCGTCGTTTATCTCCTGCATGGTCTGGGCGATAATGAAACGGGATGGGTTCAGTTTGGAGAGGCCGACCGGATTGCCGATGAAGGCATTAAATCCGGCGAGTTACCGGCCATGATCATGATTATGCCCAATGCAGGCATTACCTGGTACGTAAATGACTTTGAAAATAAAGTCCGCTACGAGGATATGTTCGTTCAGGAACTCGTACCGCATATCGACTCCATGTTCAGAACGCGTACCCAGCGTGAATACCGGGCTATATCGGGCCTGTCGATGGGCGGCTTTGGTTCGTTGACACTGGCCATGCATCATCCCGAACTGTTTAGTTCATGCGCAGCGCTGAGTGCGGCCGTCCGCACCGACGAAGCCATTGCCAGCATGCCCGACGAACGGTATAATACCGTTTTTGCCCCGATATTCAGTGGGCCGGTAAAAGGGCAGGAACGGCTAACACTTACCTGGAAACGTAACAGCCCCCTTGTACTGGCCCGCTCGGCTCCGGCAAATGACCTTACTCAGGTACGCTGGTATATTGATTGTGGCGATGATGATGCGCTGACCGTTGGGAATGCCATGCTGCACATTGCGCTGCTGGACCGGAAAATACCGCACGAATACCGCGCCCGCGATGGTGCCCATACGTGGTCCTACTGGCGCACGGGCCTGCCCGATGCCCTCAAGTTTATCGGAACGGGTTTTCATCGTTAACGCTAGCGCTCCCGCTTCTGAATCGGGATGATGGCTTCGGTTTCATCCCAGGCCAGAATCATATTGGTTCCGTTGGCGGCAGGTGAAAAGCTGATGTAAAACTGTTCTGCCTGGGGGCTGTGTTTGCGTGAAACAACGGGCACCCGTAATATATCTTTCGTCTGGTCGTAGTTGGTACCCCACTGCCCCGTTTCCCGGTTAAAAATAGCGATCCAGCCATCTTTGGATGGAATGGTCCAGAGGGAGTATTCGCCCTCGTCCAGCGGCTGTCCGGCTACGAGTACGTTTTGATCGAAGTCAACAACGGTTGCTTCATTGGCCCCCGTTCGCCAGACTTTACCGTAGGGAACCAGGCCACCAAAAACTTTCCGACCCTTTTTATAAGGCTGGCAGTAATCTACTTTAATTTTCAGCCCATTCTGGTCAACCTGTGCTATGGCTTCAGGGCTACCTGTTTTTGTCCAGCTACGCAGTGTAAAGAAGCCGATGAGGACAACAGCGGCAATAACCCCAAGGATAATAAGCAGACGTTTCATTGTTGGTCAGGTAGTTTGATACTGATAGTCTGCAAGGTAGGAAGTGTTTTTATAAGTTGTAGCCTTCCCCGGCGTACCAGTCTGCTTATCTGCCCGGCCGGCCACCTATCACAGTCAACAATCTCACGCCAGCCAGCAACAAATAAAGCGGCTGAGAAGCCGCTTTAAAAATTAGGTGAGGATACGGATATGCGCGTTTATTTCTCCGCCAGCAAGTGAGCTACCCGCCTGATACCCATAAAACGCCGTTGATAATAACTGGCCCTCAGATAATCGTACCGGACGCCACCACTCCAGGCAGAATGAATGAATTTTACCTGGTCCCCAATTACTTCGGTAATCATACCGACGTGGCCAATGCGGTTGCCTCCGGCATCGTGTCCTTTAAACAGAATCAGGTCGCCGGGTTGGGCTGCCTCTCTATCGACAGCCTCACCAACCGTACCCTGAGCCGCGCTGGAGTGAGGGAGAGAGATACCAAATTGACTGTAACAGAAGCGGGTGAAGCCTGAGCAGTCGAACCCCCGGGTGGTAGTACCGCCCGAGCGATACCGGATAGAAAGGTGCTTTTTGGCAAAACTGATTACTTCGTTAACGACCGGAATTTGCTCGTAAAAACTGGTCTCTTTTGGGGTTACGGTGGGTACCTTAGTTACGGTGGGTATAGTCTGAGCTTGAGCGATGCCAAACGAGACAGTACAAAGTACTGTCAGGAGCACTTTCTTCATTATATAATAAGGTTAAAGTCTAGTTAGGTTCATAAAAGTAGGTTTTTTATAAAAAGGGACCAACTAAAATGAGGACTTTTTTCTACACTTTACCCATTTTTTTTCGTGCCAGTTTTTATAAGCAACTGACCTTTAGATAAATAAGGACCTAATCATGTCTATTCCTCAGCGGTGTAGAAACCGGCTTTCAGGTTCTTATTATAAAAAAAGCGGTCCGCCATAAGGAGATTATGTCTCCTTATGGCGGACCGCTTTTCCAATGATTCGATAAACCGTTTAGAACCAGCCAGCCCCCGCAATACGGAAGGGCCAGGGTATAGACGCCAGAATGAGCAACAGACCTATTCCGTAGAAGATAGCTACCAGGCGTTGTTTGGCCGTGGCATCCGAAGCACGTTTGGAGCGGGAATAGCCAATGGTAATAAGGATGATGGCAATGAGCATACCCGTTGTGTGTTCAACGCTGTAGAAACGGTACAGTTTCTCGCTCATCATGCCGAAATTCACTTTCGGGCTGATGAAAAGCAATACGATACCCAGTAGTAACTGCGTGTGTACGGAAATGAGCGTAAACAGGTATAGTTTGCGATTACCGTCGGTGTAGCTGCCCCGCCCCTGCCACTTACCAATGGCCGTAACTACGGCAGCAACCAACAAAACAAGGGCTATCCAGCGAAGCCCCGAGTGAGCATGTACTAATCCAGCATACATAAATCAGACTATTTAATGAACATATCAGTTTCTGAAAGCAAAGAAACAACCAAACAGCTAACTTACACTGACAATTGTACGTTTGTAGGACAATGATTCTCTATAACACGACTTACAGCGTTGCCACCGAGATAGCCGATGACTGGCTGCGGTGGATGAAACGGTTCTTTGTGTCGGCCGCCGAAGCCACCGAACTACCCGTTTCCCACAAAATACTCCGTCTGCTGACCGAACTTGACAATGGAGGTGTCACCTACTCCTTTCAGTTGAGTTTCGAAACCATGAGCGACTATAATACGTATCAGGAGCTGCATGCCAATGCTCTGCGTCAGCGCATGCAGCACCGATTTGGCAACCAGTTTCTTTCGTTCGATACCCTGCTGGAAGAGGTTTAGCCGAATGGTGAATGTTCCACCACCAGGCTCCTGAAAGAGCTGGAGTGTCCATATAGATTTACAGCCCAAAAACAAGATTTATTTAAATAAAAGTTGGCATAATACAAAAAGGACAACAGTACCAGTAAGAATATGTTATAGATGGCCAAACAAAAACGAAGGTAGATGCTTATAGTATAGGGTAACGAACGTTCTTTTTTATACCGTTGACCCCGACATATATGACAAATCTCATGAACTATAACGGGTCCCTTTCGCCAGATAAGCAATCATCCGACGTATGGGAGCACAACCCGCAAAATGTAGCCTTCATCGGTGACTATCTGCCCCGGCAGTGCGGCATCGCTACGTTTACCTCCGACCTGTATACATCCTATAACGCCTTCATCAAAAACTCCAATGCTATTGTCGTTTCGGTGAATGATACGCCGGAAGGCTATGACTATCCGGGCGAAGTGCGGTACGACTTTTACCAGCACGACCAGAACGCCTATCAGAAAGCGGCTGAGTTCCTGAATGCAAAAGACGTAGACGTGGTATGCCTGCAACATGAGTACGGTATTTATGGCGGCTCGGCCGGTAGCTACATCCTGACGCTGCTGCGTAACCTGACCATGCCCATCGTTACCACGTTCCATACCATTTTAAAAGACCCCAATGAAGAGCAGTTGCTGGTACTGAAGAGCATTGCCGACCTATCGTCGCGGGTAATTTGTATGACGCAGAAAGGGCGGGAGTTCCTGGTCAATATTTACGATATACCGGATGATAAAATAGATGTTATTCCCCACGGCATTCCCGATATGCCTTTTGTCGATCCGCACTTTTATAAAGACAAGTTCGGGATGGAAGGCAAACAGACCCTGCTGACGTTTGGTTTGCTATCGCCCAACAAGGGAATTGAGAACATGATTCAGGCCTTGCCTGCCATTGTGGAGCAACACCCAAACGTGGTTTATATGGTGCTGGGTGCAACGCATCCGAACCTGCTCAAGCATGAGGGAGAAGCCTACCGAAATAGCCTGAAAAAACTGGCGGCCAGCCTGGGTGTGCGGGATCATATTCGTTTTTACAATCAGTTTGTGGAACTGGCCGATTTACGGGAATACCTGGGTTCGGCCGATATTTACATTACCCCTTACCTGAATCCGGCTCAGATTACGTCGGGCACGCTGGCCTACGCCTTCGGTTGTGGGAAAGCGGTGGTGTCGACCCCCTACTGGCATGCTGAAGAACTGTTGGCCGATGGCCGGGGAGGGCTGGTGCCCTTTGGTGATTCGGAAGCACTGGCCACGCAGGTTATCAACCTGCTGACGGATGAACCCACCCGTAATTCTATGCGGAAGAAAGCCTACCTGATGGGGCGCGAAATGATATGGGAGCAGGTCATTCAATCATATGCCCTCTCCTTCACTAAAGCCCGTCAGGAACGGATGAGCACCATCAACAATGAGGTGCCCTACGTAATGGGTGCGCACACGAGTGCCGCTTCCAAACTACCCGAATTAGTGCTTGATCACCTGTTTCGGCTGACGGATTCGACCGGCATTGTGCAGCATGCGCGGCATCACCTGCCTTATTATGAAGAAGGCTATTGCACGGATGATAACGCGCGGGCCCTGATTCTGACCCAGATTTTGCAGGAAGCGGGGCTGAAAGACCCCAAACTGACCCGGACCGCCGATAATTACTGTGCCTTTATCAATCACGCCTACACACACGATTACCGGCGCTTCCGTAATTTTATGAGTTACGACCGGCGCTGGCTCGAAGAAGTAGGTTCCGACGATAGTACCGGTCGTACCATCTGGGCACTGGGTACCTGTATTGGCCGGTCTACGCACCGCAACACGGTTTCCTGGGCAATGAACATGCTGGAAAACGTACTCTCCGGCGTGTCGTCCATGACTTCTCCCCGCGCCTGGGCTTTTTCGTTGCTGGGTATTCATGAATACCAGAAAAAATTCAACGACGACCGGCTGGCGAAAAACATTCAGCGGCAGTTGCTCGATAAACTGATGTTCCGCTATACCGAGACGGCTACGGAAGGCTGGCCCTGGTTTGAGAACGCACTAACCTACGATAACGCCATACTGGCTCACGCCTTGCTGCGCTCCGGCAATGAACGGTTGATAGAGACTGGTCTCGCTTCCCTACGGTGGCTGATCGACCTGCAAACATCGCCCTATGGACATTTTCAGCCCATCGGGTCCAACGGTTTCTATACTAAAGGATTCTCCCGCGCTTTTTTCGATCAGCAGCCACTGGAAGCACAGAGCACCGTATCGGCCTGTCTGGCCGCTTTTGAGGTTACCGGAGATGAAGAATGGTACCGCACCGCGATTCGGGTTTTCAAATGGTTCTCGGGTTTCAACGACCTGGGCTTACCGCTATATGACCAGCAAACGGGTGGCTGTCGCGATGGACTGCACATTGACCGGGTTAATCAAAACCAGGGGGCAGAGTCGACGCTGTCGTACCTGATAGCGCTGGCCGAATTGCAGACAGCTCATAAAAAACAGGTCGGTGCGAAACCCATCAACGTAAAAATACCCGCGCTGATGAACGGATAGACGGGCAATGATTCATACGAATGACGGAGTAAAAGAGGGATAAATTAATTGATTCGGCGTGTCTATTACAACTTCCTTACGAATCATACCTTACTTTTGGCGGCTTCTTCGTTTTAGTCTGTGTTTGTCCAAATACCCCTTACTGCATATAGATGAGTATTAAAGCCACCAGAACTGGTATCGTTCTGCGACCGGATCCGACACGGGTATTGTTTCGCCCGTTTGACCTGGGCAGCACAACTCGTACCTTAAAAATAATTGCCCGCGTGGGCAGCATGAGTGATGAAGAAGCCGAACAGAAACTCGACGAGGTAATTCGCGAGTTTGGCGGCCGTCACTATAAACTGGAGCGGTTCCTGCTTCAGCGGTTCGAACAAATCAAACCCCAATTGCTGACCGACGAACCTCTGGCCGAAGACCGTAAGTTACTGCTGGGTGCTTATTTCACTATGGAGTACTCGCTCGAATCGGCTGCACTGTTCAACCCGTCCATGATCTGGCACCCGGACCAGACCAATGTGCCACCGGGCTATAAACGGTTTATCCTGAGTTTGCGCGCTACCGGAGAAGGGCATATTTCGTCAATCTCCTTCCGAATGGGGTACATTGACGACGCGGGCAAAATCATCCTGCGAACCCCGTCCCGCTACGTAACCTCGCCCGATATGGTGCCTAACCACCGGTTTAACCGGGCTATGTTTGAGCGAAAACTGTATGAGTTACGTCTGGAAAATAGTATTCAGGAAAAAATGATGGTTGGCCTGGGCGACGAATTCAGCCTGGCCGAACTCGAAGCACAGATAAAACGGGTACTGGCCCAGTTTCGCTACAATGCCGAGTACGAAACCATTGCCAGCGGGTTGACAGCGTTGGCAAAATCGAACTACGAAATTCACTTCGAAGACGACCAGAGCCTCGACGAACGTTGTATTTTCCCCACCTCTCCTAACGAAACCAACGGCATTGAAGATGCCCGCTTTGTGCAGTTTACTGAGGATGACGGCGAAGTGACCTACTATGCCACTTACACCGCTTACAATGGAAAAGTAACGTTTCCACAATTAGTGGCCACCAAAGATTTCACCCATTTTAGCGTGAGTACGCTTAACGGAGCCGAAGTGTCCAATAAAGGAATGGCGCTGTTTCCGCGTAAGATCAATGGAAAATACGCCATGATTTCCCGGCAGGACGGTGAGAATATTTACCTGATGTACTCCGACGATCTGTACTTCTGGCAAACCAAAGAGTTATTGCTGAAACCAACCTATCACTGGGAGTATGTACAACTGGGCAACTGCGGTTCGCCCATTGAAACGGAAGCGGGCTGGCTGGTGCTGAGTCATGGCGTAGGCCCCATGCGGAAGTATGCCATCGGCGCCTTCCTGCTCGACCTCAATGACCCCGGCAAAGTCCTTGGCCGTACGAAAGAGCCCCTCCTGAGCCCCGACGAAAACGAACGGGAAGGCTACGTACCCAACGTAGTGTACAGTTGTGGTGGACTCATCAACAACAACGAACTGATTATCCCCTATGCCATGGCCGATTACGCCAGTAGCTTTGCCACCGTAAATGTACCGGATTTGTTGGCGGAACTAACCGGTCAGCCTAAACCGGAAATGGCCGAAACGGCAGCCGTTTGACCCAAAGCGTATACTAAACGAGACTTCGGGATGGGGTGACTTTGTTAGGCAAAATCATCCCATCCCGAAGTCTGCTATTTTAAGCGTGTCTAATCCTGCCTTCAAAAGGGCAATTTAGCCGGTGCGGCAGAAGTATCGGCCCGGCGCATCCATTCTACCGGGTGATACGGTAAACCAGGCAATCGCTATGGCTATTAGATAGGGATTGCCCGCTTTCTTTTAAGATAAATCAATACCGAATCGACTACCATGATCCAGGCTTATTCCTTACAGCGGCTGTTTTTGCTTCTGCTCCTGCTGCCATGTACGTACCTGACCAGCTTCGCTCAGATACCATTGAATCGGGACTCCACCAATGCCCCGGTAACAGCAGCGGTTACCAAACCGGCCGCTAAGCCGGTTCTTCGCCTGAACCTGTCCGACGATGGGAAGCAGTTTATTCAGGTAACGTTTCTTAACCAATTATGGCTGCGGTATAATGATAGCAACCCCGGCACCAGCGTGCAGGGAACAGATAAACCGTCAACGTTCGATGTGAGTCTTCGCCGGACCCGAATTCAGCTATTCGGCCAGCTGACCGACCGGGTTTTCTTCTACGCTCAATTTGGCCAGAACAACCTCAACTACTTGTCGGCGCGTAAGTCCGGCACATTTTTTCATGATGTAACGGGGGAATATGCCGTTGTACCCGGCCATTTATCGCTGGGGGGTGGGCTAACGGCCTGGAGCGGCCTTTCGCGCTATGCCTCGCCTAGTGCGGGCACTATTTTGGGGATGGATGCTCCGCTGTACCAGCAGGCGACCAATGATGCAACCGACCAGTTTCTGCGAAAACTAAGCGTTTATGCCAAGGGCAAGCTGGGTAAACTGGATTATCGGATTGCCCTGACCAACCCCCTGCCCATTCAAACTTCTACGCTGGCCCCAACGGCGGTGACCAACAATTCGGATTTCTCGTTGGATGCCCCTACAAAACAAATACAGGGCTACTTTTCGTACCAGTTTCTCGATCAGGAATCAAACCTGACGCCGTACAACACGGGCTCGTATCTGGGTCAGAAACGGGTTTTCAACGTTGGTGCCGGTTTTATTTCGCAACCCGGTGCTATGGCCTACCTCAACGCACAGGGGCAGGTAGTCAACACGGCCATGAATCTTTTTGCGGTCGATGTTTTTTACGATGCTCCCATCAACCGGGAAAAAAGTTCGGCCGTTACGCTGTACGGCAGCTATTCCCAGTATGACTTCGGACCGGGCTACATCCGTAATCTGGGCGTCAACAACCCGGCCAACGGCGTTATAGTGGGTCAAGGTTCTTTTAACGGTGCCGGTAATGCGTTCCCCATGATTGGTACGGGGGGTATCTTCTTCGGGCAGGCAGGGTATTTGTTACCCAAAAGCAAACCAACGGGCTGTCAGTTACAACCCTACGCTTCCCTGATGATGGCAAACTACGACCGGCTGGCCAGCACGATGGTTAGTTATGACTTGGGCCTGAACTGGCTCGTTAACGGGCACGGCAGTAAGTTCTCGCTGAATTATCAAAATCGCCCCATCTTCGGACTGGCCGATGCTACCACAGGTTTAGCCACTCGTACCGGGAGCAAGGGATCATTAGTACTGCAATACCAGATTTATGTTCAGTAGCCGTCGACACCTCCCTTAGTAGCTACTGTAGAAACAATAAGACTCTGGAAAAGCTGGGGCGGGCTATTCGTGGTCTATTTCGTATTATTGACGAATTATCCTGCGCACTTTCTTCTTCGTCAAGGTCGTTCCTGACACCTCACCCAAGCCATCCGGTAATTCGCTCCCCGCAATTAGCCTGTTCAGCCTACCCGTTATTGTGTCTGCATTGGGGTATTTCGTCGATATTTATGACCTACTGCTGTTCGGCATTGTCCGGGTCTCCAGCTTGCAGGAAATGGGGCTAACCACCAACCAGATCTCAACGGCAGGCGGTCGAATTTTAAACTGGCAAATGGCTGGCTTACTCCTCGGCGGTATTCTGTAGGGCGTTCTGGGCGATAAACGCGGGCGCCTGTCGGTGTTGTTTGGCAGTATCATTACGTACTCCCTTGCCAAAACAAACATTGTCAAAACCAGCTCGTTTTTGTCCTGTTCATCAGCCTGGCAGCTGCCTCCAAATATTATCAAACAAAAGCCCTCTTAGCGCCATGTATGACGCCAGGAGGGCTTTGCTTACTTTATTTTCACCTGTTAACGACCAGTTGTAAGAGGGCCGTCTGTGGTATCGTCATAATCCGTACGGGTGTTCGTCAAGGACGGATCTGTATTGCCGATATTTTCGACATCTACGTCGGTTTTACGTACTGTATCCCTAACGGTTTCCGTGCGCTCATTTACCTCTTTGCCAACCGAGATTTCTTCTACCACGTTAGCGGTTTTGGATACGACCGGTACTTCGGCGTGCTCAGTCATTTCAATGGTACCTTCTTTAAAGGCGTTCAGGTCGGCATCGGTAGCAGGACGGTTGACGGGGTTCCGCTGAACGGTAACACGCTCCTCGCGCAGCCGGATGCTTTCTTCTACGGGCCGCTCAACAATGCGGCTCCGCAAGCGAACGCCACCCGTCTCTACTTCCCGCTTTCCTATTTCGATGTTTTCTTCGATCACCTTGATGGTCTGGTCAGCATCAGTTCTGCTGATGTCGTCAACGCCTACACCACCCATAGCGCCGTGGCCGTATTGAGTGGCACGTTCATCAACATCAACGGCTCCGTTATCGTCCAGAATATCGGCAGCCCGTTCAGCCTCATCTTCAGATTGGGCATGGACCGTTACGACTGACCCGCGCCGGGCTACATCTGCATACTTCCTGTGGTTATCGTCATCATCTCCCCCAAAGAGATTACTGAAAAAATCACCTATGCTGTCGCCAACGTCTTTAGTGTCGTCTGCTATCTCCTCCGTGTAAGTACCGCTTGTATTCTGGTGGCGATCCGGCACGGCAGAACCCGTGGTGTCCATTGAGCCTGTTGTTCCGGTGTTATAGGTATTGCTTGAATACGAATCGTCGGAATTAGTGTCGGTCTGAGCAGACAGGTCGATGTTGCTTCGCATGAAGCCGGCATCAACTAATTCATCTATTGCTTTTTGTGCTTCTGAGGCATTATCAAAAATGCCCACTACGGTTTGTTGTGCCATGATAGCTACAGGGTTTAAACGTTGAATAATTAGGTAAACTGGGTATATAACGAAGGCCATTTTCAGGCCGGACGTTCCTGTTCTGGTACGCTCCGCTCCACGGTTATCTCCTCTTTTCGAAGCGTAAATTCTTGTTCGTTCTGCTCAATGATTCGGTGCTTCGTAATACGCACTTCTTCCACAAGCAACATCTTTTTTTCGGTGACCAGTACTTCGCGCAGTACAGGGATAATGGTTGTATCACCCTCATAGCGTACGGCCGGGGGCGTATCTACGTACTGATAGATAGCCACCCGATCAACAACGACTTCTTCCCTTGTGGTTGGCAAATCGACCGATTGCGTGTCCTCCGTTACTCGTTTGGTAATGCGAACAACGCCAGTTTCTATCAACTGAGTATCGATGTGGAGTTGCTCTTCAATAACCGGAATAACAATGGGATGCAATTCGTTATTCATTGCTTGTGTAGTTTGAGTGAACACTGAGGTTGTCCATAAGGGCTAATCCCCTCGGGTTACTAATTCAGGTGCGCCATGCCTGTTCTATTTTAAATGGTCAATATACTATAAAGTCAGTTTAACTCTATTTGTTCTGTGTGTTTACTATTATTTTTCTGTTACCTGTCGTCACCCCGGTAAAATTGATAGTCTGTTTACAGCTTCACTACTGACTTTACTGGTATTAGAAGCTACCTTTTTTTAGGTATTTACCTAGGTGTCGACTGTTCACTTGATCCACCTTATTTTTACCGTTATTAATCAAGCCATTAAATGAGTTGAACAGATTGAGTATACTAGCAAATTGGCCAACCGATGAAGAAAAGTGTCGGCAAATGGCTGACGATGTATTTGCCGACACTGCCCATTCAAAGGTTGCTTTTCATCAGGGTGGAGCCTGAGTTAGGTTGGTTTTCATAAATGGTTTGTCCAGGATTTGTGAGGTTGAGTAAATCAGAAAAGCGACTGATATGCCATTCACTCGTAAAAAATCGTACCTAATTTATCCCCGGTTCTGTAACTAACTACAAATCAATGAAATAAAAATATCTTGTCCACATAGTAACTATACTAAACAAAAATATGGGGAAATATATACCCTATATGAGTAAACAAAGTGGAGATTCGTAGCCTGCCTATCCTGTATCGGCCTAACTACTTTCCGTCCCAGGATTGGTAAAAACGGAGCTTATCTACCCATCGAAGGTAGTTGGTCCCTGGATCGTCTACTGCCCAGAGGAGTACATTTAACCAGGTTGATTGCCCTACCAGACAGTTCTACCAGTCGAGATGAACAAAATGCACATTGTTATGACGCGATGACGTAACGGCGATACCCATCCCTGGCTCGTTCAGAAGCGTAAAGCCTTCTAACTCATCGGCCTTGTCTACGTTAATTGTTTTGATAACCTGCTCCTTTCCCGATTCAATGGATTTGTTCAGATCCAGGAAGGTGAAACGCCACCGGCGGCCTTCGATCTGATTTTGAATCAAAACAAGCACTCCCTTTGATGGAATCCAGTGCAGATTTTGCACCCAGGACGAGCAGGTGAACTTTTTGACCAGTACGCCCGGTTCGCTGGTCTTTTTGGCTTTGGCCAGCAGAGCCGGATCATATAATCGTACTTCGTTGGCCTTATCGCCGTAATCTGCCGTAGCCACGTACGCTTTATTCCCGTATTGTACGTATTCGGGGCGGGTTCCCTGAATGCAGGCATCATCGGCGATGGTATTGAGCAGATTCCCGTCCAGCGTTCCGGTGCGAAGCAGCCCTTTCCAGTCGACCATGTAAATTACGGCCCGCCATTTTGTTCCTTCGGGATTCAGGCGAATGCTATTGCCGATAAAGGTGGGGCCGTCAGGATTATAGGCAATGCCGGTAGGGTGGTTAATAATGTCTTTACCACCTTCGGTCAGTCGAATTTCCTGCCCGGTGTACGCTAGTGAATCCTGCTGAATGGTATAGGTACGAATCATACCCACCTCCCGGTCACCGTAGAGACATACCCTGCCATCCAGGAAACTAGCACCCTGACAGGCGCCGAGTGAGTCGACCGTGAGTGTTTTCTGGAACGAGAGTCCACCATCAAAAGTGGGCAATTGACAGAGACTAGCCAAAAAAGCTATAATGTGGAGCAGTATTCCCATACCCGTTAGAAAATTAAATAATTTATTGATAATCAGCAAGTAAGCTGTATTACTCAAAAAACTTTTTTAAGCCATAAAGAACGAAGTTACATGTTACGGGTGTATTACCACTACGTTACCAGGCCGTTATGTAATAAGAAATTTTTAACGAGGCATAGTATGAAAAGCTACTCTACCAGCTGAATTGATCAATAGCCAGACACGCTATAATACAGGCCGTTCTGTAAGGTATTATAACTATTTGACGGTGGGGCCGTTTTTTAAGCAGGTACTCTCGTATATGAATGACAGATTCTCAGGAAAACGGCACTGTGCGGATGGAAACGTTCAGCGATGGCGTTTTTGCGATTGATATTACCCTGCTCACCTTCCAGTTAAAATCGCCCAGCCCGGGCGACGCGGCTTCCAGCTACAAACTAGCCATGGCCCTACTACACCAATGGCCCAGCTATATCGCCTACTTTGTTAGTTTTACCACCATTTTTATCATTTGGCTGAATCACCATCGGATGTATAATGTTATCCAGCGAAGCGATGTCCCCTTCATGTTTTATAACGGGTTGCTGCTGTTGCTGGTTAGTATTGTCCCCTTCACTACGTCCCTCATGGCCGACTATATAAATACCCCGGCCCATCGTATTTCGTCCATCCTGTACATGGCTTTGTTTTCGGCTATATCCTGGGTGTTACTTCGTATGTGGGCGTATTCCACCGACAATTACCGGCTACTCAAACGTCCGGCGGCTGATGTCCTTGTCGACTCGGTTCGGACTAATCTTGTTATCAGCACCGCCGTTTACGCGCTGGCCGCTTTTCTGAGTTTTTTTGTGCCATTCCTGGGCATTTTGATTGGTTTGGTTATGGTTTTTCACTTGTCCCGTCTAAAATTTCACCGGGATAAAGTCGTTTAGTTCAGTGTATTATTATGATTTTTCGTTATTCCCTCCGTTTTCTTTTTACTGGCTTAGTTGCTGGATGGTTTAGTGGCTGTACGGGTTTTGGCCCAACGGCTAACCTGTTCCGGCCCACCTCCCCGCACGAACAGTATAGTCAGTCGTTAAAGACTGCAAAACTCGACCAGACAGCCCTCGGCTCCGACTGGCTGGCGGCTGCTGAACGGGCTACCCGCGATTCCTTAACCCTTTCGGTCCCCTATCGGGAAAGCGGTTATTTTTCGGCTGGTAAGGCATTTGCCGCTGGCTATCGGCTGGAAGCCCAGCGGGGCGACCGTTTGCTGGTAAAAGTAGAAACACAGGGCCAGAAGGCCACCCAGGTTTTCATTGACGTTTTTGCCCTGGAAGGCCGCAATCGCATCAGTCTGGTTGCCACTGCCAAAGCCGATACGAATGTACTGACCTGGGAACCCCGCAAAAACCAGACGTACCTCATTCGTATCCAGCCCGAATTATTACGAAGTGGCAGCTTTACCCTCGACATTACCCGCGAACCCGCGCTGGCTTTTCCGGTACAGGGCAAGACCAGCAAACAAATCGACAGCTACTTTGGCGTTGCGCGCGATGGTGGTCGCCGAAAGCACGAAGGGGTGGATATCTTTGCGACCAGAGGCACCCCGGCTATCGCATCGGCATCGGGTACAATTTCGGGCGTTGGCACGAACAGGTTGGGTGGCAATGTGGCGTTCATAACAGATGATGCGCGCAATATCCGTATCTATTACGCCCACCTCGACCACTGGAACGTGACGAATGGCCAGCGGGTATCCGTGGGCGATACGGTTGGCTTTATCGGGAACACCGGCAACGCCCGCACTACGGGGCCGCACCTCCATTACGGCCTTTACGATTTTGGTGGTGGTGCTGTCAATCCGCTGCCGTTTATCCGGCTGGGTCGCGGACCAGCCCGGCAACCTCTGTTACCTGCATCTCGCCTGGGCGACTCAATACGGGTAGCTACGGCAACCACGGCTGTCCGGCTGTCACCCGATAGTAAGAGTCCTGTATTACGAAACTTATCCAAAACGACGGCGCTGACTACGCTGGGCGGAACGGAAACCTGGCTCCGGGTCGAGCTGCCCGATGGTTTGACAGGTTATGTAGCCAGTCAGACTGTGGAGCCGGTGAAACGCCCGCTCAGGGATTTGACCCTTGCCGATATGGGTACGCTATTGGATGCTGCTACCGGTGGGGCTGCCACAATTAAAACATTACCGGCAGGAACAAAGGTAGCCTTACTGGCCACTACGGGCTCTTTTCAACTGGTACGCAGTAACGGGGGGCAAACGGGCTGGTTGTCGTCGGTAAACGACACAGCAGACAAAGCACAAAAGACGGGTTCATCAAAGTAGCCTGCCAATTCTATGATAGGGCATTCACCAGTTATCGGTGGGGGAAGCCGCCTGGACAGGCTTCTTGGCTGATTGAGCAGACGACGGTTGAGCATCCCAGGAGTGATCGGCCGGAGCAACGGCCTGAAGCGTATCGCAGTCTTCCAGCTTCTCTTCCAGTTCCACAATCTTGTGTTCCTGCTGCGCCAAGTTTCGTTGTAGGTCCGTCGTCACATCCTCCAGCCGCCGATGGCGGTTGTGAGCCACACTCAGCAGTGCAGTTATACCCAATAGCAGTACGAATACGGCTGCTATGAGCGTATAAACAATACCTCGACTTAAAGTTGACATGGGTTAGATTACTATAGCAAAGTAACAAAAAGGTAAGCCCATAAAAAAACCTGCTCTCACAGGAGAGCAGGTTTTTTATTTTACAGGGCCAGTTCCTTACCGGGCCGCACCATAATCCTGACCGGCACTTTCAGGAAACTGCTTCATAATAGCCGCCACTGTTTCGCGGAAAGCCTGATCCCGATCCCGTTCTTTGTTCTTATTATTGATCTGACCAGTTGCCCAGCCCTGCCAGACGATATCATTGGTACGGGCGTCAATCACATTGATAACAACGCGATTTTCTTCATACTGCCGTGAGTAGACGCCATTGTTCATACCACCGTACCACCACGAATAAGGCGAGTACATGTTATTTGACTGGATTTGCTGCTTGTCTTTCGAGTCCATAAAGAACCGAACGACCAGGTCTGCTTCCCCTTGTGTTACGGGCTTGTAGCCACGCCCTTTGAGCGACAGGTCGAGTGCATCCGCAATCCGACGCTGATTTAAGTTGCTACCCACGATAGGGTCGGCGTTGCGTTGCCGGTCAGCTTCGATGCGATAAGTCGAAAACTGCCGTACGTTTACTTTCGGATCATAGTCGTACTTGACCGTAATGGCCGGAGCACAGGATGCCAGCGTACCGGCAACGAATAAACTGGTGATTATGTGGTTGATTTTCATGTATTTTGAGTCATTAACGTTTTCGAATTGATTAATAAACGATGGAAAAGGACCATTCGTATATCGTACTTTAATAACTAAAAACACCCCCTATTCGTTCCTGAACGCTGTATAAGCAAGTAACGCACAGTGCTATACAACCTACTGACTATCAATAGCCAAGTGCGCCATTAAGGTTTTTTAACAGAACTATGTTCTCGTACGGGAGGGAGATAAAAACGAAGCCACTGCTCAGTTGAGCAGTGGCTTCGTTTTTACAGGATACCTGTTTAAGCTAAGCACTGGCCAGTGCCTCAGCACCACCCACAATTTCGAGAATTTCGGTTGTAATGGCAGCCTGACGGGTTCGGTTGTAAACCAGTCGAAGTTCTTTCAGCAATTCACCCGCATTTTCGGTTGCTTTGTCCATAGCGGTCATCCGGGCACCGTGCTCCGATGCATTGGAATCCAGCACCGCTTTGTACAACTGAATCTTAATCGTTTTCGGAATTAGCTCCGTCACGATCTCCTCTTCCGATGGCTCAAAGATGTAGTTGGTTGCTGCCGCCGGAACACTGCCCGCAGGGGCTTTGGTGGCCACAATAGGCAACATCTGCTCGGTCCGGACAATCTGTACCGCTGCATTTCGAAATTCATTGTAAATCACCTCAACTACATCATAACGACCCATGACAAACCCGTCCATTGCCTCCTGAGCCGCTTCCCGCACGGCTGCAAAATTTAATGAACCAAAAATGTCCACGTGCGCGGTGTTGACTTTGAAGCCACGGCGGTTAAAGGCTTCTCCTCCTTTCTTGCCAATGGCCATTATTTCTACATTGCCCGAACGCGCCTGCGATGCATACTTCTCTTCGATCAACGCCAGCGCACCTTTTACCGCGTTCGTATTGAAAGCACCACAGAGCCCCCTATCGGAGGTGACTACGATGAGCAAAGCACGCTGTACCGGGCGTTCCTGTTTGAACAGGCTCTCGGAAGCTACTTCTGCCCCGGCAGAAACGGTTCCAAGCATCTGCCGCAGCTTTTGTGCATAAGGCCGTAACTGGGTAATGTTATCCTGCGCCCGGCGCAACTTGGCAGCCGCCACCATTTTCATGGCTTTGGTAATCTGCTGAGTCGAGTTGATGGAGGCAATCCGGGCGCGTACTTCTTTTAATGAGGCCATTTTTTATGAAGGTATTCAGTTTACGGTGTTCGGTTGGCTAACGCATCCAATTGCTTTCGCGTTGACCAACCGAATACCATAAACTGAAAACAGGTTTAATACTTTGCGGAGAGATCAGCGGCTACTTTCTTCAGGGTAGCAGTGCCGTCATCGGTTAGTTTACCGGCGCGCAACTCGGCCAGCACCTGGGGGTGCTGCGCACTCAGCATCATCGAAAACTCCGTTTCAAACTCTTTCACCTGACTAACCGGCACCTTATCCAGTAACCCGTTTGTAGACGCGTAGATGATAGCTACCTGCTGCTCAACCGGAACCGGCGAATACTGAGGCTGCTTCAACATCTCCTGATTCCGCCGACCCCGTTCAATAGTCAGTTTGGTCGATGCATCGAGGTCAGAGCCAAATTTAGAAAAAGCCTCCAGCTCGCGGAATTGAGCCTGGTCCAGTTTGAGGGTACCAGCCACCTTCTTCATGGACTTGATCTGGGCGTTACCACCCACCCGCGATACCGAAATACCCACGTTGATGGCGGGACGGATACCGGCGTTGAACAGGTTCGACTCCAGGAATATCTGGCCGTCCGTAATCGAAATTACATTGGTTGGAATATAAGCTGATACGTCGCCAGCCTGAGTTTCAATGATGGGCAGCGCCGTCAGTGAACCACCACCCTTCACCTTACCTACCAGCGAGGGAGGCAGGTCGTTCATATTCCGGGCAATTTCGTCGTTCTGGCTGATTTTGGCCGCCCGCTCCAGCAAACGGCTGTGCAGATAGAACACATCACCAGGGTAAGCCTCACGGCCTGGCGGGCGACGCAGCAACAGGGAAACTTCCCGGTACGCTACGGCCTGTTTCGACAAATCATCGTAAATAACCAGTGCCGGACGACCTGTGTCGCGGAAATACTCCCCGATAGCCGCACCCGTAAATGGGGCAAAGAACTGCATCGGCGAGGGATCTGAGGCACTGGCTGCCACAACAACCGTGTAGTCCATAGCACCGGCTTTGCGCAGGGTTTGCTCCACCTGCTTTACGGTCGATGCTTTCTGACCACAGGCCACATAAATACAGAATACGGGTTCGCCTTTATCGAAAAACTCTTTCTGGTTGATGATAGTATCGATAGCCACGGCGGTTTTACCCGTCTGCCGGTCACCGATAATCAATTCACGCTGACCACGCCCGATGGGAATCATCGCGTCAATTGCTTTGATACCTGTTTGTAGCGGTTCCGTTACCGGCTGGCGATAGATTACGCCGGGGGCTTTCCGCTCCAGGGGCATCCGGAACAATTCTCCCTGAATGGGGCCCATGCCATCAATCGGCAGGCCGAGGGTGTTAACCACCCGACCCAGAATACCATCCCCCACGTTGACGTAGGCAATCTGATCGGTGCGTTTTACGATGTCGCCCTCTTTGATTTCCGAGTAATCGCCAAGCAATACTGCTCCAACGTTATCTTCTTCAAGGTTCAGTGCCATAGCCTGAAGCCCATTGTCGAATGACAGCAATTCGCCGGCCTGCACCTTCGAGAGGCCGTAGATACGCGCTACGCCATCGCCGATTTGCAGCACCGTACCGACTTCTTCGAGTTCAGCTTCGGTTTGTGTTCCCGCCAGTTGCTGGCGGAGGATAGCTGATATCTCGTCGGGTCTTACGGATTCCATATGTATAATGAAATTTTAATGTTGATTTTTCGGGCGCAAAGGTACGATGAAAACTTAACAAAAGTGCGACAAAACTCAGAATTAGTGGCTGAATAATAGACTTTTCCAATATCCGTTGCTGATCATCCAGGCCACTAAACAGGCTGCTCAAACCGTTTGTACGAATTAGCCGGTATTTTGATTCGTCAGAATTGACATACGCCAATCTTTCCGCTACATTTATTTTCCTGACCATAAACAAAATTCGGCTTTAGGCCAAACTAGGTTCGCTAACTATTTTTCTACGAATAAGTCAATGCTTAAACTTTTACCCTGGTCATTCGCGTTTCATAGGGAATAAAGCGTTGTTTACTTACACCCGTTTCATTTTACGCATGAAGTTTAACCAATGGATGCTGACCGGTATGGTGTCAGCAATGTTTATCGCAGGTTCGGCGACTGCTCAGGTAAAAAAAGCACCCGCTAAAAAACCCGTTTCGCCTAAACCGGCAACGACTGCCAAACCGGCCACTTCGGTAGCAAAATTATCCTCTACGCAGGATTCGGTTAGTTATAGTATTGGCGTGTTTATGGCGCAGAATTTGAAGCAACAGGGTATTACTGACCTGAATGACGCCCTATTGATGCGCGGTCTGGAAGATGCACTGAAGGATAAAACCCTATTACTATCACAGGACCAGTGTGGCCAGGTCATGAACAGCTTCATGCAGAAGCAGATGGCCGTCCGTAATGCAGAAGGGATGAAAGCCTCGGCTGAGAATAAAAAAGCAGGTAGTGCGTTTCTGGCCGAAAACAAAGCTAAAACTGGTGTAGTTACTACTACTAGTGGCTTGCAGTATACCGTTGAGAAGGAAGGCACCGGCCCCAAACCAACCGCTACAGACCGCGTACGGGTGCATTATACGGGTCGCCTGCTGGATGGGAAAGTGTTTGATAGTTCGGTAGAACGAGGCCAACCCGCTGAGTTCGGCGTTAACGAGGTTATTAAAGGATGGACAGAAGCCCTCCAGTTGATGCCCGTTGGCTCAAAATGGAAATTGTATATCCCATCCGAACTTGCTTACGGCGACCGGGGTGCCGGGGCCGACATTAAGCCCGGTTCTACCCTGGTTTTCGATGTTGAGCTACTCGACCTTGTCAAGTCAGCACAGGCAGAACCAGAAGCTGATAAGGCAGGACCGCAACCGGTTAAATCGAACTCTCCCGGCGAGAAGAAAAATGAGTAGTCAGTGAAAGTGTCCAGGTAATTGCAGGGATGCAGGCACTTTCAGTTAGTTAATCAACCTGTCAATTACGTCCGTTAATCGCAGTTTACGATGAAAAAATACTTAGTGACACTCTTACCCGTGCTGTTACTCAGCTTTCAGCCGGACTCCTCCCCGAATGGAGTGCAGGGGGGCGTTCCGTCCGCTCCAGCAAAGTCTGCAACGTACGCTGCGGACGATCTCAAGCCAACAATATCTCAGGAGCGCGTCGAGCAGCTAGTGGCTAAACTGCTGACCACCTATCATTACCGCAAAGTGCGGCTCAATGATTCATTGTCGTCTGTGATTTGGGATAACTACCTGAATGATATCGACGGAAACAAAACCTACCTGCTGGCATCGGATGTAGCGTCTTTCGAGAAGTACCGGACTCAGATCGACGACGCACTGATAAACGGTGATCTGACGGCAGCCTATGATCTTTATAATGTATTTCGAAAGCGGTACAAGGAGCGCAGTGATTTTATTAAAGAACAGATAAAGACGCCGTTCACATTCACGGAAGATGAAACGTTCAACACGGATCGGAAGAAGGCAGCGTGGCCTAAAACGGTCGAAGAGCAAAACGACCTGTGGCGCAAAATCCTGAAGAATCAGGAACTGGAGTTGAAGCTGGGTAACCGGAAAGACAGCGTTGTGCTGGCTACCATGAACCAGCGGTACACCAATCTGGATAAGGCATACGGCCGGGTAAAAAGCGCCGATGTGTTCCAGATTTATATGAACTCGTTTGCCGAAGCCCTTGATCCGCATACCAATTACTTTTCACCGACCAATGCGGATCGTTTCAACCAGGAAATGAGCCAGTCGCTGGAAGGTATTGGAGCCATGTTGCAGGAGGATGGTGAGTACATCAAAATCACGAAAGTGCTACCCGGTGGCCCGGCGTTCAAGAGCAATGCGCTGAAAGAGAACGACAAGATTGCCGGGGTCGCTCAGGGCGATAACGGTGCCATGGTCAACACCATGAACTGGCAGGTAGACGAAGTGGTAAAACTCATCAAAGGCCCCAAAGGAACCATCGTTCGGTTACAGGTCGTTTCGCCGGATGCGCTGGCCAGTGCTCCTCCCAAAGAAATCCGGATGGTGCGCGAGAAAATAAAACTGGAAGATCAGCGGGCGAAAAAAGAAGTGATTGAGGTAACGGACAACGGCAGGCGGTTTAAAATTGGCGTTATCAATATCCCTATGTTCTACCGCGACTTTGAAGGGGCCCGCAAACAAGAAAAAGAGTTCAGCAGTACCACCAGCGATGTCAGGAAATTCATCGACTCGCTGAAACTAGAGAAGGTAGACGGTATCGTTATCGACCTGCGCGACAACGGGGGTGGCTCACTCACCGAAGCTATCGACCTGACGGGGTTATTCATTCCCAAAGGACCAGTAGTGCAGGTGAAAGAATCGACCGGCGAAACCGAGGTCTACGCCGACTCTGATCCAACTGTTGTGTACAATGGTCCAATGGCGATTCTGGTAAACCGGTTCAGCGCATCGGCTTCGGAAATTTTTGCGGCTGCCATCCAGGATTACAAACGGGGTGTGATTGTCGGTGGTCAAACCTTTGGAAAGGGGACCGTGCAAACCCTGATTGATCTGAACAAGTGGCTGGCCAGGGATGCGGAGAAGAGCAACAAAGACAACGAGAAAGTTGGTGAGCTGAAAATGACCATCCAGAAGTTCTACCGCATCAATGGCAGCAGCACCCAGCATAAAGGCGTGACGCCCGATGTGCAGTTCCCATCGGCTTTTTCGGCCGAAGAATATGGGGAAAGCTCGCAGCCAAGTGCGCTCCCCTGGGATCAAATCAATTCGGCCCGATACGATCAGTCACGCGACCTGAACGACAAAATAGTGACTCGTCTGCGCGACCGTTTCGACCAGCGGCTCAAGTCGGACCCCGAACTGAAACAGCTGGCGCAAGATTTGATCGACTTCAAGAAAGCCAAGTCTAATACGGTGGTGTCGTTACAGGAATCAAAACGCCGGAAAGAGCGTGAAGAAGCCGAACGGAAACGGGCTGCGGCCAACAAGGTATCCCAGACAGCGGACCCGGATGACGAAACGGGAGAACCAACGCCCGCAACAACTACACCGGCCAAACCCAAGAAAAAGAAAGACCTGTATCTGAATGAAGCAGGGCTTGTACTGGCCGACTACATTCTGGCGGTCAAATGACCAGCAGTTGTTTAATTTTCGATTGACCCATTGAAGAACCCCGCGTGACAGTCCGTTACGCGGGGTTTTACGTATCATACAGACTAACGTTAGCCATGTGGTATTTCCTGATTAAGCAGCGAACGCTCGCAAACAGCCAGTTTCAGGCGTTGCAAAAGAAGGCATCGGTTGTCGAAATAGAACCATTTAGCGAACCCTATGAAAACTGGTACGTCTTTTCCGTCGAAAAAGAAACCTATCAGGCTTTCGTGGATTACCTCGACCGGGAGGGTATCGTTTATTCGCTGGTTTCCACCCGACCTACCCGCGCTGAATTACTGGCCGAAATGAGTTAGCTTATCCCTGTGGGACAATCAAATTTACGGCCTCATTTTCGGCAGGTAGTTTCACTCGGCTAATCAACCGGAAAAATCGCCACGTTAGTAAAACGGCGGCAATGGTTAGTCCGCTCAGTAAACCAATCCACACGCCGATAGCATCCATTTTCAACGGGAATGCCAGTACGTAACTCAACGGCAAGGCTACTATCCAGTACGAAAACAGGGTAATCAGGGTGGGAACGTTCACATCGGATACACCCCGCAGGCCACCCAGGGCCACCACCTGAATACCATCGGAAAGCTGGAAGAAACCCGCAACGATAAGCAGAGAAGCCGCAATCGTAATAACGGCCGGGTCGTCCCGGATATACAGGGTTACCAGCCACTCATTGGCCGTCAGGAATAGAACAGCCATGACACCCATAAAACTAACCGACAGCAAAAAAGCAGCCATGCCGGCTCGCCATGCCCCTTCCCGGCTTCTTTGCCCAATGGCAGCACTAACCCGGATAGCAGCCGCCGATGAAATACCCGTTGCCATCATGTACGTAACGGAAGCCATGTTGATGGCAATCTGGTGAGCCGCCAGCCGGTCTTCGCCCAGCCACCCAACGATAACGACTGCCAGTGAGAAGGTAGCGACTTCAAAGAAAAACGTCAGGCCACCGGGAATACCGAGCCGCAGAATTTCCCAGGCTTCCTGCCGTGTTGGTAATGAACGAAAGGTACTGGTCAGGTACGGCTTAAACCGCCCGGAGCGGTAGATGTACAGCAGCATTGCCCCCGCCATAAAGACGCGGGATAGCAGCGTAGACAGGGCCGAGCCCAGTAGACCCAACGCCGGAAATGGACCGGCACCGGTAATTAGCACGTAATTGAATCCGGCATTGATAAACAGCGCCGACAGCGTAATGGCCATCGCTACCCGGGGGAAACGCAATCCATCGCAAAGCTGACGGGCGGCCACAAAAATCAGCAGCGGCAACAAAGATCCGCTCAGAACCAGCATAAAATCGCGGGCCAGCCGCGCCACTTCCGGCGTTTGACCAAACAGGTCGAAGTTGAAAGCCAGGAGAGCTGAGAGACCGCCCAGCCCGAAGCTCATCAATATACTAACCCGAAGCCCCGCCCGGAACAACCGGTTAATACCAGCCGGGTCGTGCTGATTATGCGCCTTGGATACCAGTGCGGCTACCACCGTTAGCCCCCCGACCCCGATACTCGACATCAGAAAGGAAAGGGAGTTGGCCAGTCCGGCAGCTCCCAGTGGAACGGGTCCCAGCAACCGCCCCACAAACAGGTTGTCCGTAACACCCATCAGTACCACCCCCAACTGCGCAACAATAATGGGCACACTCAACCGAACCGTGTCCCTCAGTTCGGGACGGTAATTGATAACCAGAGAACGCAGCGACGTGGTCATAAGCTCAATACGAATCGGGGGCAAAAATACTACATTATTATCAGGGCTTTTCGCCTTTGCCTTACATCCCCCGCCTGTGTACTTTGCCCCTCGCTCCTTTCTTCGTACTTTTGCTTTCTATATAACAAATCCGACAGGGACTTTGAAAGAATACGGCAGTAGTATCCAGAAGTTGGTTGACAACATGGTCAATATCGAAGACCGGTCAACCCGTACCCGTTACGCACACATTCTGATTGAATTGATGCGTCAGATTCATCCCAACATGAAAGACGGGCAGGATTACTATAACAAGCTGTGGGATGACCTGTACATCATGTCGAATTTCACGCTGGATGTGGACAGCCCCTACCCGCCCCCGTCGGAAGAAGCCCTAGGCAAAAAGCCCCAGCGCGTTCCTTACAACACACACCGCCTGAAGTTCAAACACTTTGGTCGTAATGTAGATCTGCTGGTAGCCAAAGCCGTTGCGCTGGAAGACCCCGAAGAACGCCGGACCTTCGTTTCGTACCTGACGCGCCTGATGAAGACGTTTTATCAGGCCTGGAATAAAGAATCGGTGGAAGACGAAACCATTTATCAAAGCCTGATTGAACTCTCCGACGGCAAGCTGTCCGATGATATTAAACTCATCCGGGAGGAAGGCCTTGTTGACGCTACCCCACGCGAGCGAACGGGCGACCAGCCGCAACGCATCGGCAACAACAACCGGAGCCGAAACGATAACGCAAACACGCAGGGAGGACGACCGAACCGGGATAATAACCAGCGTAATTTCACCAACAACCGGAACCGGAACGACCGCGATTCTGGCGCACAGGGCGGGCGACCGGGCCGCGATGGTGGGCGTACTAATACAGGAAACAGACCCGGTGGCAGCCCAGGTGGCCCCAATCGAAACAATGACCGCCGGAGACGGTAAAAATGAATTATGAATGGGTCGTCAGAGCGATATCTCATTTATTATTTATCATCGCACCGGCGACCCGGTTTTTACTCATAACCCTTTAGAATGGCCTCTTTTCAAATTACTGGCGGACGCAAGCTGAAAGGCGATATTTTGCCGCAAGGCGCTAAAAACGAAGCGCTTCAGATTCTTTGCGCTGTGCTGCTTACCAAAGAACCGGTTGTTATCCATAATATTCCGGGTATTCGCGATGTGAACCAGCTCATCGACCTATTGGGCGATCTGGGCGTGTGGGTCACCAAAATCGGGACCAGTTCGTACCGTTTCCAGGCCAGCGATGTTGATCTGGACTATCTGGAGACAGACACCTACAAACGGAAAGCGGCTGCCCTTCGGGGATCGGTCATGCTGCTGGGACCCATGCTGGCCCGCTTCAAAAAGGGGCGCATTCCCCGTCCGGGTGGCGATAAGATTGGCCGTCGGCGGCTGGATACCCACTTTTTAGGCTTCGAAAAGCTGGGTGCCCAGTTTAACTACGACCCCAACGATGGTGGGTACTACCAGGTCGATGCCGGCAATCTGCGCGGTGCGTACATGCTGCTCGATGAGGCATCCGTAACCGGTACGGCCAATGTCCTGATGGCGGCAGTGATGGCCGAGGGAACGACTACTATTTACAACGCGGCCTGTGAACCGTATCTGCAGCAACTTTGCAAGATGCTCAACTCGATGGGCGCGAAGATTTCCGGCGTAGGGTCCAACCTGCTCACGATTGACGGCGTGTCGGAGTTGATGGGGACGGAGCATACTATGTTGCCCGACATGATCGAGATTGGGTCATTCATTGGTCTGGCCGCCATGACGCAGTCTGAAATCACGATTAAAAACTGCCGAATTCCGGAGTTGGGTATCATTCCCGATCAGTTCAGGCGGCTTGGTATCCAGATGGAATTTCGGAGCGACGACATTTTTATCCCTGCCCAGGAGCATTACCAGATCGACAGTTTTCTGGATGGTGGCATGATGACCGTAGCCGATTCTCCCTGGCCCGGCTTCACGCCCGACCTGCTCAGTATCGTTCTCGTAACAGCCGTACAGGCGCAGGGAACACTGCTGATACACCAGAAAATGTTTGAGAGTCGCCTGTTCTTCGTCGATAAATTAATCGACATGGGCGCACAGATTATCCTTTGCGACCCGCACCGGGCTACGGTGGTGGGCCTGAACCGGCAAATTCCACTGAAAGGGATTCGGATGTCATCACCGGATATTCGGGCCGGGGTAGCCTTACTGATTGCTGCCATGTCGGCCAAAGGCACCAGCATTATCGACAACATCGAGCAGATTGACCGGGGCTACCAGCACATCGACACGCGCCTGAACGCTATCGGAGCCGAAATTGTGCGGCTGTAGGTTGACCTGCCGTTTGAGCTTCTAATACGTATAATGTACTGGTCAGATCAGGCTGTTTACGTAATCCGCTAAACCTTCCGGGCTGTTTCTTGTCTTAGTTACGTAACCCGTCAGGTTAAGGACGGAAAACGATTCTATCAATTCAGTTATACGACCATGAAAACACTCCAATTCAACGTATCTATCTGGGCATTGGCCCTGCTTACCACCAGCAGTTCACTGGCAGCCTGCGCGCAGGCCAAGCGATCAGTACAATTCAGTTCAGCGCGTACCGCTACCTCTATTACGGTCGACTCATCGAAAGTAAAGCTCGTGATGCCGTTGCAACAGACGGTGACTAAATTAAAGAAACTTTCGGCTACCGGTGACCCTGACTTCGACTATTCGTTTCAGGCCAAACTACAGGCTCAGGGGTTGCAGGACTTCCTGAAACAGGAAATTGCGAATGGTACGGACAGCGCGCTTCAGCAGATGGCCAAACAACTACTGGAAACGACAACCGCCGACATAGCCACTATTGATGCGACCATGCGGCAACTGAAGCCTACGCGTCCTAATCAGATGTTCACGCAGCAGCAGAGTCAGAACATTGAGGCCATGAACCTGAAATTGCAGAAAACCGATAGTAATGATGCCTCGAGTAAAGACTATGATGCCACCTTTGCCACGCTGTTGATGGACCAGCGGCAGGATGCTATTGACATGGCTACCACGTATTTGCAATACGGCAAAAATGATACGTTGCGGTCGTATGCTCAACAGTTAGTGGATCAATCCAAAAAGCAGATTAATACGCTTAAGTCAATGGTTAAGACAACTGTCAAGTAACCGTATTAATGATTAATTTTGACGATGGCAGGTATCTGACAATACCTGCCATTTTTTTATGGAACTAGCAGATTCATTAATTCCAACGGCTGGTGCGGTTGGCCTTTTACCAATGGTCACGTACTTTTTTATGGTCGTGGCTTCGTTTATCTTTCTGGGCATTTTTATAACGGCCGTAACCCAAAACAGAAACCAGTCCTCCGATTTGAACGCCCCCCCCCAGCGGCTGGCGCTAGCATTACTGGCGGTTGTTTCTGCCAGTAGCGGACTGGTCTATTATCTGATTCAGTTATATTACCATGATGTACTGGCCGAATTGCCCGCCATCAGCGATGCCACAGACCGCCAGACGCTCATTCGGGAATCATACAATGCCATAGGACAGTACCGGTACGTGGCGTGGTTTATAACGGCACCACTCCTGCTGATGCTGGTTGTGGCTCCCCTCAAACTCCCCTGGGAATCCAATAAACGGTTATTGATACGTTTACTTGTCGTATCGATATTAATGGTTTTTACAGGCTATATCGGCCACCAGCAACTATCTTTCGATAATGAGATTCAGGCTGGCCCGAAACTGGGCTGGGGCGGTGCATCGGCCTTGTGCTACGGCTATATTTTGATCAACCTGTATCGGCTCTGGAAGGACAAAGGTCACGATCACCAGAGTTTCCGCACCATGACTCTGCTATTCGCTGGTAGCTGGGGAATTTATTTGCTGGGTTATGGTCTGACGGTTTCACCCATCGATTTTAACTGGTTCCACCTTGCCTACACGCTAACCGACCTGGTCAGTCAGATTAGCATTGGGCTGGTCAGTTACGTAACCTGGTCGAACAGTAAAGCGGTATCTTTATCGACGTAGCGTGCGGCTGGCCCCTGTGGGGTATAACCACTATACATTCTGCATGGTACTCAGCCTGCGGTAGAATCCCTCATCCAGACTCAGGAGTTCGTCGTGCCGGCCGCGTTCGACAATACGGCCCTGGTTCACGACCAGAATCTCATCGGCATGCTGGATGGTGCTGAGCCGGTGTGCAATCACGAGGGTAGTGCGGTTCGCCATCAGGCGCGTGAGGGCTTCCTGCACCAGCTTTTCGGATTCGGTATCGAGGGCCGACGTGGCTTCGTCCAGAATCAGAATCGGGGGGTTTTTCAGGATGGCGCGGGCAATGCTGATGCGCTGCCGCTGGCCGCCGGAGAGCTTCCCCCCTCTATCGCCGATGATGGTTTGATACCCGTCGGGCTGGGCCATGATAAATTCGTGGGCGTTGGCAATCCGGGCCGCTTCCATAATATCCGCTTCGGTGGCCGGACTCCCGAAAGCAATGTTGTTGAAAATCGTGTCGTTGAACAGAATACTTTCCTGGGTAACAATGCCCATCTGCGTCCGGAGAGAAGCCATGGTGCACTCGCGCAGATCTACTCCGTCAATCAGTATCCGTCCGGCAGTGGGGTCGTAAAAACGCGGAATAAGGTCGGCAATGGTCGATTTACCCCCGCCCGACGAACCAACCAGCGCAATGGTTTTCCCTTTCTCCAGGTCAAAATGAATGTCGCGCAAAACCGGCGTATCGGCATTATAGGCGAAGGATACGTGCTGCACGGAAATTCGGTCGGTAAACCCCGTCAGTACGGTGGCACCGGGTTTATCCTGAATGGCAGACTCGGTATCAATCAATTCGATAACCCGTTCGCCCGAGGCTAGCCCCCGCTGCGACCCGCTGAACGCGTTGGAAATATCTTTGGCCGGACGCGTCACCTGCGAGAAAATGGCGATGTAGGCAATGAACTGAGCCGCCGTCAAATCTGACTGCCCGCTCAGTACCAGCGAACCGCCGTACAGCAAAATACCCGCTACCACGGCCACGCCCATTACCTCCGAAAAAGGAGAAGCCAGTTCGCGCCGGTTGGCCAGCGACTTGATGGCATCCCGGTAGCCTTCATTCTCCCGGCGGAATTTGTCCAGAATAAACCCTTCGGCCACGAATCCTTTCACCACCCGCATCCCGCCGAAGGTTTCATCCAGCAGGCTGATTAAACTGCTCAGCCGCTGCTGGCCATCCTGCGCGTCGCGCTTCATCCGCCGGACGAGGGTAGCAATAAAACCGCCCGAAATGGGAATGACCACGATGGCAAAGAGCGTCAGTTTAACCGAAATACTGAGTAGCGCAACGACGTATCCAATTAGTAAAAATACCTCTTTCGATGCCGCCGACAGGGTATTGGCAATGGAATTTTCGACCTCCTGCACGTCGGAGGTAATGCGCGACATGAGGTTACCCTTGCGTTCGTTCGAGAAGAAACCGAGGTGCAGGTCCAGCGTCCGGCTGAAAACGGCCTCGCGCAACCGGGCAACCATCCGCGCCTTGAACGCTTCCAGCTGCCGGACAGAGAGGTATTTGAATAGGTTACTCAGCGCAACCGATACCACAATAATGATACAGACAAACTGGAGCGCACCCAGTTTGCCGTACTGCTGGAAAATCCGGGCGAAGTAATAACTAAAGGCGTCGGTGGGCGACGAGGTGATGGATGGTGCGGGCTGGCTCATCAGCGCGTTCATCTGCTGCGTGTCAACTTTATCGAACAGAATACTCAGCAGGGGAATCAGCAGCGTAAAGTTGAGCACGCCAAACACACTGGCAACGAGGGATGTCAGCACGAATGGGGTCAGAAATCGGCCCAGCGGTTTGGCAAAGGATAATAAGCGAAGGTATGTTTTCATTCCTACCCACAAAGGTAACCGGGATTCATCACCGATTTTACACTAACCGCTGATATAGCGTCCAGTAGGCAGAGGCAATACTCGGCCAGCTAAACCCGGCGGCTCGTTTTTTCAGGCGTTCCTGGCGCAGTGGGTTCTGACCGAAATCGTGTAAGCCATCGTGAACGACTTTGGCCATATCCTCCGGCTCGAAATTCTCGAAATAGTACACTTCCTTCCCGCCCACTTCGGGCAGGCTCGTCAGGCTGGAACTGAAAACCGGCTTACCAAACGCCATAGCCTCGGCTACGGGCAGACCAAATCCTTCCGACAGGGACGGAAACATAAACGCTTCGCAGTGGGCATATAGCCATAGTTTCGTCGCTTCATCCACCGGGCCGGGCATCAGCAGGCGGTCGGCCACACCCAGTTTCTGCGCCTGTTCCCGGATATGCTGTGCGTAGGCATGCCTGTCTGGCCCGGCCAGGATTAACCGGTAATCCGGAAACGCTTCGAGCAAGGGTAACAGCGTATGCACGTTTTTCTTGGGATGGATAACCCCCATGGACAGGAAAAATGGCGAATGGGCGAATGAGCGAATGAGCGAATGCGTTTCCAGTTCAGCGGGTGTATTGGCAGGGTCAACGGCCACGCCGGTATAAACGACTTCCATGGGGAGTTCGGCCGGTATGGTCAGGTGTTCGCGCACCACCGATGCCGTGTAAGCCGACCCGGCCGTGAGGAGGGCAGCTTTATTGATTTTTCGCTGGAGTTTGGCCAGCCGTCGTTTCTTTTTCGCGGCTGAGTAGTCAGCGCGTTCCAGAAAGTTCAGGTCGTAAATGGTCAGTATCAGCGGGGCTTTACCCGGCAGATAATCACTGTCCTGATGCAGGCAGTGCCACACATCATATAGTCCGGGAATCCAGATTTTTCGCTGCCAGGAGGCCTCGATGTAGTTCACCGAGTCGCCGAATACGCCGGTTTGCCCGTTCGGCACCAGGAATGTGAGTGACCAGTCCGCCGGACGCTGACGAACCAGTTCATGGCCGAGGTGCAGGCACACCTGACCTAAACCGCTGTTCAGGTCGCGCAGGCGTTCGGTATCGATGAAGAGAGAGGGCATAGCCGTTTGTGATTTTAGCAAAATTGTGAAATCCTGCGCAATACCGGGCAATTTATGTGAGGAACCAGCAGCGCGATAATTTCCTCCGAACGTGTCCGCGTTCGGAATTATCTTTGCGGTATGACTTTACAGAATGATTTGCTGCTCCGCACGGCACGGGGCGAACTGACCGAGCGGGTGCCGGTCTGGATGATGCGACAGGCGGGGCGGGTGCTGCCTCAGTACCGGGCTGTCCGGGAGCGGGCTGGCAGTTTTATTACGCTGGCCAAAACCCCCGAACTAGCGGCTGAAGTAACCATTCAACCGGTGGATGCCTTCGAGGTGGATGCCGCCATTATATTTTCGGACATCCTGGTGATTCCCGAAGCAATGGGGCTTCCCTACGAGATGATTGAAAGCCGGGGCCCCGTTTTTCCGACTACGGTGCGGAACATGGCCGACCTGAGCCGCCTGCGGGTAGCCGACGCCGAAAGTGACCTGGGCTACGTACTGGATGCCATCAAACTGACCAAAAAAGAACTCAACAACCGCGTACCGCTGATTGGTTTTGCCGGTGCCCCCTTCACCATCTTCTGCTATATGACGGAGGGTAAAGGGTCCAAAACGTTTTCGGTCGCCAAGAAGCTGCTGTATACCGACCCGGATTTCGCTCATGCCCTGTTGCAGCAAATTACGGATAGCACTATTGCGTACCTGCAGGCCCAGATTCGGGCCGGGGCCGACCTGGTGCAGCTTTTCGACTCCTGGGCAGGCATTCTGTCGCCGGAACAATACCGGACGTTTTCGCTGCCGTACATCAAACAAATCTGTGATTCAATAAGCGGAACCGCATCGGCAGACCGGCCGGACCACAGCGTTCCGCTGACTATTTTTGCTAAGGGCGCTTTCTTTGCCCGGCACGAGATTGGGCAGCTAAGTTGCGACGTGGTGGGGCTGGACTGGAACATGGACCCCGCCGAATCCCGCGCCCTCATCCCCGACCGGGTGTTGCAGGGAAACATGGACCCCTGTGCCCTCTACGCGGATTTCGGCCAGATTCGGGCCGAGGTGAAGCAGATGCTTAGCCATTTCGGTCATCAGCACTACATTGCCAACCTTGGTCATGGCATATATCCCGACATAACGCCCGACAAAGCCCGGTGCTTTGTGGATGCAGTGAAGGAGTTTAGCAAAACAAGTTAACAGGCTGAAAATGGCCGTTTTTGTAGTAAGGGATGGGCAGTACTAATAGCGTCCATCCCTTGCTGTATAAAAGCATTCCAATTCGCCCGGTCCCAATGGGTAACCCGCGTATGCAACCGACGGTAGTGGATGGTTTTGTTCCCTGGTGTCAGCTTATTGTTTGCTCCCCTGTACCTGGGCGTGGTTGATCACGGCTACCAGGATGACACCACCGATGATATTGCCGATCAAAGCGGGTAGGATAAACATTCCCAGTACATCAGCCCAGGTAGCTTTTTGCATAGCTGCCAGCGTGAAGGTTTCTACCGCCCCCGCTATGACATGGCTAAAATGAGCGACACTGATGATGTAGGTGATCAGAATAATAATCCAGAGCCGGGCATTTTGGGCGTTTGGCAGAATCCATACCATCAGCGCAATAAGCCATCCGGCAAATATGCCGCGCAGCAGTGTTGTTGAGAAATCAGGCTCCATTACGGCATAGCCGATTTCTTCAAAGGACTTAAGCATGGCAGGACTAAAAACGGTGGTTTTGGCAATGACGAAAGCCAGAAGCAATGCGCCGGTCAGGTTAGCCAGCAACACAATTCCCCAGAGCCTCATCACTTGCCGGAATGTCCTGAAATCTTTACGCTCCAGTAAGGGCAGCATGGGCGTGAGGGTATTCTCCGTAAACAGCTGTTGTCTGCCAAGAATGACAATGACAAAACCAAGACTGTAGCCAAAGCTGGCAACCAGTGTACTCCAATCGGCTTTGGGCAGATAGGTTTTCAATAATCCATGGCCTATCATTGAGAAGCCCATGGATAATCCGGCGGCAAGACCAGACCAAAACAGAGAGTCGGCGGGTCGATTCAGCTCCGTTTCTGCTTCCTGAAATATAGCCCTGTGAATATCGTGGGCAGACGAAGCCTGCTGCACCTCCTCCTGTTCCTTCTCGATACTCTCACTCTCTTGCTGCGCCATGAACGTTTTTTTGTAAACCAGGTCGGTTTGCTGGAAACACGAATTGTAGGATTAGTGTTATACAAATCGTTGCTCAAGCGTCACCCGTTCATTCTGAGCCAGTCAATTTTGGGGTACGTTAACGTGCCCTTCCGCTGGCACCCTGTAGGGCGGGAGCCAGAGCACCAGTGCAGTCGACTATAGTAAGACGAGACTCTTCCTACCCGCTCAACGTCACGCTCACAAATGCTCCTTGGCTTCGGCTTTCAACAGGGCTTTATCGATTGGCACCACCCCGACCGATTCACAAACCAGGCCCCCGCCGAGGTTGGATAATCCCGCAATAACCGAAGGAGGTTGGCGGAGCGCTACGCAGCAGGCCGCAATGCTGATAACGGTATCGCCCGCGCCCGACACATCGGCAATTTTACGGACGTGGGCCGGTAGTTTCAGACGCTCGTTGTTGTAATCAATAAACGCCCCGCGCTCCGACAGGGTGATGAGCGCCCCTTTCAGGTTCAGGGTTTCAATCAACTGATCGACAGCCGCCTGAAATTCCCCGGCATTATCCACGTCGAAGTCGAGTTTCAGTCCCTCCCGCAGTTCTTTCAGATTGGGCTTGAATAAGGTAGTGTTCTGGTACGACAGGAAATTGCGTTTTTTGGGGTCAACCACCGTAGGAATGTTCTGCTCATTGGCAAAATCAGTAATCCGGGCAATGGCTTCTTTACTCAGAACGCCCTTATCGTAATCCTCAAAAATAACGACATGGCAGGATGGAATAAGTTCGATGGCTTTGGCCACCAGTTTCGCCTGCTCATCGGCGGTAATGTATTTATCGGTTTCGGTATCCACCCGCACCACCTGCTGCGAACCGGCAATGATGCGCTCCTTGATAGTCGTGATCCGGTCGGCACTCCGAATAAGTCCGTCGCAGTTCAGCCCCCGGTTGCCCAGTTCCTGTTCCAGTTGGTCGCCCGATGCATCGGCCCCAATAACGGAGCAAATGATGGCCTCGGCTCCCAGTGCCTGCACATTCAGGAGTACGTTACCCGCCCCGCCCAACCGCAGTTCGCGCCGGTCGAATCGTACAATAGGGACGGGGGCTTCGGGCGAAATACGCTCTACATGGCCCCACACGTAGGAGTCGAGCATGACATCGCCAACAATCAACACCCGGAGTTTATCGAACTGCTCGAACAGTTCGTCAATAGACATATCCAATACCATCTGGTTGCGAGCGGCACGCATAAGCATAAATCAGCTTGATTCAGACTGCAAAGAAACGAAACGCAACCCCCTTTTCCGAACCGGTCACTTACCGCGTCGTAATAAACTGGAGCAGCAGGTCAGGCATTAAAAACAACAGGACAATGGGCACCACTAACCCAACGGCCAGCCAGACAGCCACTTTGGGTAATGGCATCGGATGCGAAAGGTCCGCAACGGGCGGTCGAAAAAACAGCAGAAAGGGTATTTTGAGGTAGTAAACCAGAGAAATCAGCGCATTCAGCAAACCCAGGGCAAACAAAGCCAGCAACCACGCATTGCCCGACTGCTGCCAGGCATCGTACAGCGCCGAAAACGACAAAAGTTTGGCCGTAAACCCTACCGTTGGGGGTAACCCCGTCAGGGCCAGCATCACCACCGTTAGCGCGATAGCCAGCAGGGGTTGCTTTGGGCCAAGCCCGGCGAAGGTCCGAATCGTTAAATCATGCCCCTGACTGCGGGCCAGCAGGTCGATAAGAAAAAAGGCGGCCAGGGAAATGAACAGGTACGTACCCACGTAGAAAAGTACCGCGTCGAAACCGGCCTTGTTCATAGCCACCACGCCCACCAGCAAAAAACCCGCGTGGGCAATGGTGGAATAAGCCAGCAGCCGCTTGGCATCGGTTTGCCGCAGGGCCGACAGGTTCCCGATCAGAATTCCCGCCAGAGCCAGCACCGCCAGGGGCGTTTGCAACACAAAAGCGGTACTGCCATCCGGTGCCGAAACCGGCAGGGCTGTTACCACCCGAATAATGACCAGCACCGCAGCCGCTTTGGGGCCAATCGAGAAGAACGCAGCTACGGGCACGGGAGCCGCTTCGTAGGCATCGGGGGTCCAGACGTGAAACGGAACAGCCGCCAGTTTGAATAACAGCCCCGCCAGCGTCAGCAGCATCGCAACGGCTACTACCGCTCCCTCCTGCCGGGCTATCTCCACCCCGAAGGCATCGGCTGTCAGATCGAGTGTACCGGTCATGCCGTAGAGCAATGACATGCCGTAGAGCATAATGGCCGAGCTGATAGCCCCAAACAGCAGGTACTTGATGCCGCCTTCCGACGCTTTTCGGTCGGCGGTGAGGGCGGTGAGCAGGTACGAGCAGATGGATACCAGTTCGATACTCAGGTAGATACTGAGCATATTGACCGAAATAGTCATCAAAAACAGCCCCAGCGTCATGGCAATCAGCAGAGAATACCATTCGACAGGCAAGCGCGTTCTACCGTCCGGAGCCAGGGTAAAACCAGCAGAGTCACCATCCTGAACCACGGGGTTCCGGTCGGTAAAAAATTCGTACAGTAACACAAAGGCAGCACTCAGCGCAATGATGACCTGCACAAAAACGGCCTGACTATCCACAAATAACAGGTGCAGGAAAAGGAACCCGCGTACCGGCGACAGTACAGACCAGCTACCCGCTGCCAGAACGATACCGATGCTCAGCACCGCGAGATACCGGCGGATTTTGGGAGCCGTAGTAAACCGGAGCAAACTGATCTCGGCCACCAGCAACAGGCAGAAACAGGCCGATAGCCATATCTCCGGTCCAAAACCGCCCAGACTGGCAATAATATCGGTTAACTGATCGGTAAGAGACAAGTCGGGTAGTGGTTAAATCATGCCGTCACGTTCCGGCTGGCCATCGTAGCCACGGAGTCTTACCGGGTTCTGCTGCTTCCGCAACCGGATATTCAGGAACTCAACCAGCAGCGAGAAAGCAATGGCAAAGTACAGGTATCCTTTGGGTACCGTACCCACTTCCTGATTGAAAATAACCACTTCGGACAGGTGCGCGCCCTCGGCTACCAGCATAAAGCCAATCATAATCAGGAAGGCCAGGCCCAGCATCTGAATAGTTGGGTGGTCGTTGACAAAGGAACCAACGGGTCCGGCAAAGAACATCATAATCACGATTGAGAGCACCACGGCAATCATCATGATGGCTACGTTCTGCGTCAGGCCAATGGCGGTCAGGATGGAGTCAATCGAGAAAACAATATTGGTAATGGCAATCTGCGCCACTACGTTGGATATAGTGGCCCGGCCTTTAGCAGCACCGCCTTCCAGTTCGTCCGGCTCATCGCCCTCCAGTTTGTGGTGAATCTCAGATGTGGCCTTGTAGAGCAGGAACAGCCCCCCCGCAAAGAGAATCAGGCTCTGCCCCGTAAAGGCAGCTTTAAACCAGCCCGCATCAATATGTGTGAACGGCTTACTGAGGGATATAACGAACGAGATACCCAGCAGCAGCACCAGCCGGAAAGCCATTGCCAGAACAAGGCCGATGTTGCGGGCTTTGGGCTGGTCGGCGCGGGACAGTTTGTTGGCCGCAATCGAGATGAAAATGATATTGTCGATACCCAGAACAATTTCCAGAAATGTCAGGGTCAGTAAACTAATGATAGATTCGGCCGTAAGGAGGTCGCTCATGATAGAACAGCAGTGAAAGGCCAAAAATACCCCCTTCGGGCCGAGTCTGCAACCCCCAGGCTAAGAAAGAGCGATGAACCGGACAAATGGCCCTCCACCCGGATGGCCGGAAACGGGGCGGTAAACCCATTCGGTTTACCGCCCCCAACCCCCTCCTGTTTTAGGAGGGGGCTAAAAAAAGGTACCCTTCTGGATAGCCCCTCCTTTCTTCAAGGAGGGGTTGGGGTGGTAAAACGGCAGTTAATTTCTTCAAACCAATAAATCGCCCACTTACACAATCATCCGCAACAAACAGACAGCCAGTGGCGTATGGAGAAGTACGGGTTATCGGGTAACTTTAAGGACGGATCCGGCGTGAATACTGGCCGAACGAATTTTTACCCAAACGAACAAACAAGCTTTTGTTGCCAATAAATGGTATGTTTCCGGGTAAAAGGCAACATATTTTGGCGTAAGCTGGTTATAAACAGAAATATTGTTGTTCGGCTGTGTGCCCGAACGAATTCGTCCTACACCCCAAAAAAGTTTGTTGTGTCGAAAATAATTGTACGTGTTTTATTGGGATTGCTAGCCCTGGTGTTACTACTGGTCGGGTTTGTTGTGCTCGTTGCCACCACACCCTGGGGCCAGAACCTGGTAACGAAGCAGGTCAATTCCTACCTGGCCCAGAAGCTTCAGTCACCCTTCCATATCGGTCACATCCGCTATTCGATACCCGACTGGATTGAACTGGAGGACGTATTCTTCAAAACCCCCCAGGGCGACACACTGCTGAACGGGGGCCGGATGCGGATCGACCTGGACATGATGGGCTTGCTGAACAACAAGGTAGGCATCAACCAGATTGCCCTGGAACATATACGCCTGACCGTCAACCGAACGCTCCCCGACACTACGTTTAATTTCCAGTACCTGCTGGATGCGTTCGATACGGGTGCCGCCCCCGAACCGGCCGACACTGTGTCGACGCCGATGATGATCAACCTATCCGGTATATTCCTGCGGGATGTCCGCATTCGGTATAAAGATGATGTAGTGGGGGCCGAAGTCAACACGTACGTCGATAGTCTGCGGGCCAATTTCAGTGATTCGGATGTGTATGCGTCAAAGTACCACCTGTCCGATGTAGCCGTGAACGGGCTTGACCTGCGTACGCGCCTGTACGACGGACTACCCACACCCCCCGGCGCACCATCCGAGCCGGGTGACACGCTCAATCTGGCCCTGGGCAAATGGCAGGTCAACAACGCCAAATGGGATATTGAGGTGTTACCGTCGGACTTCAAGACGAAAGGCAGTGCCGGACGTCTGACGATGGAGTCCAACTATTTTTACCTCGACGGGGAAAAAATTGGCATCAAATCCCTCAACCTGACCAACGCCGACATTGCCGCCACGCTGACCAAACCCACCAAAAAAGCAACCGCATCGGCGCCAACAGCCGCTACCGCTATCACACCGGGATGGCAGGCCAATCTGACCAACGTTCATTTTGCCAATAACCGAATCCAGTTCGACGATGAAACGGCCCCGCGACAAAAAACGGGGCTCGATTACGGCCACCTGGATTTGCGCAACCTGGGTATCGACGGGCGATTCCTTGTGTACAAGGATTTAGGAAAAAAGGGGCAGCTTATCAGCGGTCAGTTGCGCAATGGCCGGTTCCGGGCCACGAGTGGGCTGGTGCTCCAGAAGATGGAAGCGAACGTGCTGTACACCGATACTACCACGACGCTCACCAACCTGTATGTTCAGACGCCCACCACCCTGCTGCGCGACCGGATGGTGCTCCGGTACGATTCGCTGGGGCAGTTGAGTGACCCGCGTTTCGCGTCGCGGGTAAACGTAAATATCCGGCTCAAAGACAGTTACCTGTCGGTGAACGATGTTCTGCAACTGGCCCCCTTCCTGGCCGATACGCCCCCCTTTGCGGGCAATAGCGGAGGAGTTTTCCGGGCCAACATGCAGGCGGTGGGAACGCTGGCTGCGCTGAACCTGCCCCGCGTGGAATTCTCCATGCTGTCCGGCACGAAAATCCTGGCCAGCGGTAAGCTCACCAACGTAACCGACCCCGAACGACTGGGCGTGGCCATGACGGTGCAGGAAGCCACCACAACCAAAGCCGACATCGAAAAACTGGCTCCCAAAGGGTCTATTCCATCGTCTATCGACTTGCCGGCCTCCTTCAAACTGACCGGCAAACTGGATGGCCAGCTGAACGACCTCATTCTGGATGCCAAACTGAATACGGAGTGGGGCACAGCCGCTTTCGACGGGCGGCTGGCTGGCTTCGTCACCGGCAAGAACGAAACCTACAAGGGCACGCTCAACCTGAACGAATTCGACGCGGGCAAGTGGCTGAAACAAACCGGTACGATGGGCAAGATAACGGGCCGCGCCACGGTAGACGGGCGGGGCATCGACGTGAATACCCTCACCACCAATTTCGACCTGGCCATTCAGTCGGCCGACCTGAATGGATACGTCTATCAAAACATTAATGCCGAAGGTAAACTGGCCAATGGCCTGCTGGACATCACCGGCGGCAGCAAAGACCCGAACGCCAACCTGACGCTGGATATGAAAGTGGGCCTCAAAGGTGACTTCCCCAGTGTTACCGGCCAAACGGTCATCAACGAGCTGAACCTGCAAAAATTAAAGCTTTACAGCGACCCGCTCTCCATCAAGGGTAAAATCCTGCTCGACATGGCCTCCACCGACCCGGCCAAACCCGTCGGGACCATTTCGGCCAGCGACGCGATCCTGAGCCTGAACGGAACCAGCTACCCCGTCGATTCACTCTATGCCCGACTAGCGGCCAATGGAGACACGAAAAACGTGCTGGCTCAGCTACCCGGTGCCCGACTGACCATGAACGGACAGTTCGAGTATACGCAACTGTACGACATTATAGCCGGAGAGATCAGCAAGTATATCGCTCTGCCCGCTCTTACCTACAAAAAAATTCCGCCCCCCTACGCGTTCACGGTCGGGCTGAAAGCGTATCAGAACCCCCTGCTGACCGCTTTTGTACCCGCCCTGACCAAGCTGGATACCGTTCGGCTGAGTGCTTATCTGGATGCCAGCCGGGATACTACCCTGTCGGCTACGGTGCGTACCGGCGTTGTGGTGTATGACACCATTACGGTGCAGGGCAGCCGGTTAGCCCTGCGGGGTGCCAATAACCAGCTGAGCGTTGACGGTAGCGTTGATGGCGTACTCTACGACGGGATGACTATCCGGAAAACGAATCTGACCGGCACGGCGGCCAACAATCAGTTTACGTTTGCCGTCGTCAATAAGGACTCCATCGATCAGGATCTGCACGGGCTGGCGGGTACCCTCAGCATTGTCGATTCCAGTTACCGCTTTCACTTTGCCCGCAATGGACTGCTGACCAACTACCAGCGGTGGCAGACCGACACCACCGGCTTTGCCCAGTACGGCGATCAGGGCATACTTATCAATCGGCTCCACATGGAGCAGGGGGATCAGTACCTGGAAATCAGCAATACGGAGCAGTATCCCAATGCGCCCATCCGGGTAACGGCCCACGCCCTCAGCATCGAAAACCTGACGCGACTCGCCAATCAGGATACAACCCTGGCCGCCGGGGAACTGAACGGTACAGTCATCGTCCGCGATTATATGAGCGAGGATAGCAAACTATCCTTCATTGGCTCGGTGTACGTGGATAGCCTTCAGGTGATGGACAAGCCCATTGGTAACCTCACGGCCCGCTTCCGCAACAACGAGGATGGCCGCATCAACGTCAACACCACGCTGGCCGGTCCGTATAACGACGCCACGGTAACGGGCTATTACAACCCCGACGATGCCAAAAAAGCCCTCGACCTGGCCATCAGCCTTAAACGACTGGATGCCCGCACCATCGAAGCGTTTAGTTTTGGGGAACTGCGGGAAGCCAGGGGGAAACTCACCGGCGACTTCACCGTGGCGGGTGCCATCGATAACCCCCAACTGGATGGGAGTGTCGCGTTCGACTCCGTGGCGTTCAACATCAAACAACTGAACGCTACCTACCACATTGACCGGGAAAAACTGGCTTTTTCGGGGCAGACGATCACCCTGGACAAGTTTCAACTGCGCGACGACAAGGGGCAGTTACTGACGACGGATGGCACCGTAGTGCTAAAAAACATTCCCGACGTTGCCTACAACCTGCGGGTTCGGGCCGATAATTTTCAGGTGCTGAATGCCGCCCGGAAAGACAATGATTACGCCTACGGGCAAGCGGCTGTTACGGCCGATCTGCGCATTAAAGGCACCGGTACCAGTCCATCGGTGAACGGAACCGTCCGGCTGGAAGACGGCAGTAAGATATCGCTCGTGCTCCCCGATGAGTCGCTGAATGTCGATGCGTCCAAAGATATCGTGACGTTCATCAACCACAGTGATTCCCTGGCCCTGAACAAATACCTGTACAAGGTCGAAAAGGACAGTATCAAAACGCCCCGGCTGTCGTTCGACCAGCTCAGCAACTCCAATATTTCGCTCGACCTGGAAGCCGACGAGAAATCGGAACTGACCATTGTGGTAGACGAGCTGAACGGCGATTACCTGCGGGCACGGGGCAACGCCCGGCTCAACGTGGGCATCAATGCGGCCGGGGAAATGACCGTACTGGGCCGTTATGACGTAACGGAAGGAGAATACTCCATGACCTATCAGGTCCTGAAACGGCAGTTCAAACTTCAGAAAGGCGGCTACATTCAGTTCACCGGCGACCCCCTCCGGGCCGACATCAACATGACGGCCGTGTACCAGGTGGACACCTCCCCCGTCGACCTGATTGGGAACGAAACCACCACGGTGCCTACCGCAGCGCTGAACCGGAAACTCCCCTTCGACGTGGCCCTGAAAATCAGCAATAATCTGGCAGCGCCCAAACTGGACTTCGACATCCGGCAGCCCGACGTAGACGAGAGCAACGCTGCGGCAACCAGTGTATTTGGCACCGCCATCGAGAACAAACTAAAGTTGCTGAGGCAGGATGAGTCGCTGATGAACAAGCAGGTATTTGCCCTGCTGGTACTGGGGCGGTTCCTGCCCGAAAGCACCTCCGATTTCTTCTCCGGCTCGGGTTCCGGCGGGTTAAATACGCAGGCAGAGGGTGTGGCCCGCAGCAGCGTCAGTAAACTCATTTCCGATCAGCTGGGCAAACTGGCATCCAACGTACTGAAAGGCTTCGATGTGGATTTCAACCTGCTGTCGCAAACGGGGGCCGCCAATACGGGGGGTACGACCAACGGCGCCCGTACCGACCTGAATGTGGGTCTGTCAAAGAGCTTCCTGTCCGGCCGTCTGACGGTAGCCGTGGGGCGTAATTTCGTGCTGGAAAATGCCGCCAACAGTGCCACCCGGAACCCTAATGAGGTGTTCGACAATGTATCGCTGAACTATAACCTCACCCGCGATGGCCGCTACGTACTGCGGGCCTATCGCCATAATGATTATCAGGCAGTGCTGGATGGGTATATCATTGAAACGGGAATCGGTTTCGTCATCACGGTGGATTATAACACCCTGTCCGAGATATTTCACCGGTCGCCCGCACCCGGTGCGCCCCCGGTAAATTAATTCGTTATGAAATTTTTATTGATACATACATCCCACCGCACTGGCGGGCTATACATCCTGCTGCTGGCGGGCCTGCTCACGGGTTGTAACATTGCCAAACACCTGCCCGCCAAAGAGCGGCTGTACGATGGTACCGACATTGTCATGACGGCCGATTCGACGGTATCGTCCGATGAGCAGGAAACGCTGACCACCCAGTTGCTGGAGCTGGCCCGGCCCCGGCCCAACGCCAAACTGTTCGGATACCCGTATAAAGTTGGATTGTATTATTTTTTGGGTGAGCCGAAGAAAAAGAAAGGTCTACGGTCGTGGTTTCGCAAAAAATTCGGGGAGGAACCCGTCTTTGCCAGTGCCAGAGCCATATCGGCCAACATACCCATCTTTGAGGCTACCCTGCAAAACCAGGGGTACTTCGACTCGCAGGTAACCGGCGAACTGAAAGAAGAAGGATACAAGGCACGGGGCGTGTTTCAGGTGGAGGTGAAACCACGTTATTACATCGATTCGGTGGGTTTTCTCGTCGACTCAACCCCCGTTCGGAAAGCCCTGCGCGTAGCCTCCCGGAAAACGGTTTTTCATAAGGGTGACCCCTACACCTTCGATAATATCAAGATCGAGCGGGAACGGATCAGTCAGGCCATCAAGCAGCAGGGCTTTTACTACTTCCTGCCCGACTACGTAGCGGTGCTGGCCGATAACGATTCGACCCTGCACAAAACCAGCCTGTACTTTGCCATCAAACCCGAAATACCCGAAGCAGCCGCCGTGCCGTATTCGATTCGGAACGTCTATATCTATCCCAACTACAGCCTCTCTACCGCGCAGGTCGATACCAACCGGCAGCTAGCGTACCAGTCGAAATCGAATTTCATCATTGTCGATTCGTCCAACCGCTTCAACCCCAAACTGTTCCGGGACATTGTGGCCGTGCGGCCGGGTGCCCGATACAACAGCCTGGCGCAGGATTTGACGCTCTCCCGCTTTATCAATGTGGGTGCCTTCAAATTTGTCCGGAACCGATTTGAACCGGCTCAGCAGGGCGACTCGGCCATTCTGGACGCTCACTATTACCTGACCCCCTACCCCACCAAATCGGCGCGGGTGGAACTGGACGGTACGTCCCGCTCCAACAACTTCAACGGAACGCAGATCATCCTGAGCTGGCGCAACCGCAACGCCATCCGGCGGGCCGAACTGCTCACCATCAATGCCAATGCCGGTATCGAGTATCAGATTGGCGGGGGCGATCAGAACGTGACCAATTACCGGTACGGACTCGATGCCCTGCTCAGTTTCCCGAGGCTGGTTTCGCCCATCCGGTTCCGGTACGACACCCGCCGGAAAGCCCTGCCCAAAACCAACGTGACGGCGGGGTATCAGACCATCATCCGGGGGGGACTCTACCGCATCAACTCCTTCCAGACTACCTTCGGCTACGCCTGGCGGCAGAGTCAGCAGATCGAGCACGTATTTCAGCCGTTCAGTGCCAACTACGTGTACGTTCCCCTCAATCAGGTGGGCGATGACGTGTATACTATCCTGTTCGACCCGGAGGTATCCGATATTGTGAAGCGGCAATACCAGACGACCGTTTTCAACTCCGACCAGCTCATTCTGAGTTCCCTCTACCAGTTCAACTATAACTCGTCGCCCCGGACGGTTTCGCCCAACACGTTCCGGCTCACGGCTAACGTGGAAGTGGCTGGTAACCTGGCCAGCCTGCTGTTCCGCAAGCAGCTACCGGCCGACGACCGGAATGGGCTATTCGGTGTGCCCTACGCCCAGTTCGCCCGGTTCGATGTCGATTCCCGGTTATACCGCAAAGTGAGCAGCAGCATCACCTGGGCCAACCGGCTGTTCATGGGTATCGGTATTCCCTACGGCAACTCCAAAGGTTTCCAGCTACCATTTACCAAGCAGTATTTCGTGGGCGGCAGCAACAGCATCCGGGCGTTCCGGCCCCGCGCCATCGGGCCGGGCCTGTTCACCCGCGACACCATCCGCAACCTGCCCCTCTTTCAGGACGGCGGGGGCGACATCCGGCTCGAAGCCAACACCGAAATACGGGCCAAGTTCAACAAGTACATCGAGGGAGCCGTGTTCGTGGATGCCGGTAACGTCTGGACCTATGCCAACGTGGGCACCTTTGGGCCGGGTGCCCAGTTCACCAATAAATTTTACGAGCAGATTGCCGTGGGTGCCGGAGCCGGTATCCGCATCGACTTGTCCTATTTCCTGATCCGCCTTGACCTGGCTACGCCCCTGCGCAAACCCTACCAGACCGAAGGCAGCGAGTGGGTCATCGATAAAATAGCATTCGGCAGCAGCGCCTGGCGCAAACAGAATCTGGTTTTCAACATTGCCGTAGGGTATCCGTTTTAATGGATGACCCTGTAAACCGGTACGCCGGTCTCGTAGAGACGCAATACCTTGCGTCTCATACCCGGATGGTTTTTATTTGTTAGGTTGATGGTTTTTCTGCGTTCCTATCCGGGTAATTTTCATTTGTTATCCAAATGGTTTTGCTGACGCATAGAAGACGCAAGGTATTGCCGGTCCGCCGGTGCGGTCTCTACATCCTGTCAAACCGTAATCCCTGTCAAACCCTTCCAAATAAACGTTAAATTGCAATCGTTTAACTAGTAAATCAACGTATAGATAAACCAGGCAGGTTAGTTGCCCTCATAAGGCCAGCCGTTGCCCGTTCAATACCCACCGTTTCAGTACATGACAACAAAAAACTTTTGGCAACGGCTTATTCATCCCGGCGAGGACGCGGAACCGGATGGCTGTTTCTGGCAGGTCGATCTGCACTCCCACCTGTTGCCCGGCCTGGATGATGGCGTGAGTACCCCCGAAGAAACCCTGACCTGCCTGACCCAACTGGCCCAGTGGGGTATCAAAAAAGTGATTACCACCCCCCACATCAGCCGCGACTGGTATCCGAACGAAACCCTCGCCATCCAGCAGGGGCTGGCCGCTGTCCGTCAGCTCATTGCCGAACAGCAATTACCCATCACCATCGATGTGGCTGCCGAGTATATGCTGGACGATTTCTTTCTGGATATGCTGAAGCAGGGGGATATGCTTTCGTTCGGGGAACGCCGGTTCCTGCTGTTTGAAACGGGCTGGTCGTCGGCCCCTATGAATTTGGGCGACATGGTCTTTCGCATCCAGACGCACGGCTACACGCCTGTGCTGGCCCACCCCGAACGCTACAAATATTACCACAGCGATAAAGCATCCTTGGAACACCTGCGCGAGATTGGCTGTCTGTTCCAGCTGAACTGGATGTCGTTGACTGGGCGGTACGGTTCCCACGTGGAAAAGCAGGCCCGTTTCCTGTTGCAACAGCACTGGGTAGATTTCATTGGCAGCGACATGCACCGCCCCGGCGACCTGGAGATGATGGCCCGCCTGTTCAAATCCGGCGACATGAAATTACTGGAAGAGCAAACGCTGCTGAACGAAACGCTACTGTAACGGAAACGGGAGTTGGACTACCGGATGGATACGTTATCCAGCCCACCCCGGTCGGGACCGTTCCGGTATTCGCCCCGAATTCGAATGCTGGTCAGATTTTGCAACACCTGTTGCATTTCTTTTTGAGTTGCGTTCACTTTCCCGTTCTTCCAACCACTTTTCTCGTCCAGTTTAACCAAATAACTAGTCCACCTGGTACCAGGATTGTGAGGAGAATTGAATGTCAACTGCGTTGTTCCACCCGTCAAAATAACATCGTCTGCATTAAACTGTGCATCCGTAGCTGATTGAATAAGATCAAAACCAAGCGTTAAGCCGTATGCCTTTCGAGTCATATCAATGAACTCATTGGATGCAATGAAATACCAGGCATCAGTGCTGATATCCTCAGCATAGATACACCCACCTGGGTTTCCTCCAAAAGATTGAAAACCACCCTTGCCTGCTTCGTTGATTTGCCATCCTTGGGCATCATTGTCGAAATGATACGAAATCGATAAAAGAGGGGTCATTGTTTCAGTACATCCAATGAAATGAGTACTACACGCCAGGAGGATTACTATACAATACGCAGTATACTTTGGGGAAGGGAAAATCATGGTTAATAAACCCGTGAGAAATGAATTGACCGTACAGACAGACCACGGTGCTACACCGTCAAACCGGACAAAACTAACTCACTAATTCATCCAGTGTTTTGCGAGCAACTTGCTCTTTCTGACTGGATGGGCCTTTCTTAGTCACTTCGTTTAACTGCAGGGTAAATGCCCCTAAAATCGCTTCCCGGTTCAAGTACCGTTCCGCATACCGCCGGGCGTTGGTCCTGTAGGGAGTTAGATTCGAAACAAGCGATTCCCGAATGGCGGTTACCAGCTTCTCTGCCGATTCCGGTTCGATTACCAGGCCTATATTGTGCGTACTCATGACCTCATGCAAGGTAGTACCCGAAACCGCCGATACCAATGCATAACCACCGGCCGCCAGAATACCGGTCAGCTTCGAGGGCAGAACCAGATCGGAAGCCGATTTCTTTTGAAGCACCAGGTGGATATCCGCCGTAGCCAACAGGGCCGACAACTTTTCGGCGGGCTGCAGCGGATAAAACCGAACATTCGTCAGGCCATAGTCCCGTACCAGTGTTTCCAGCTTGTTTTTTCCCCCTCCCGATCCGAAGATGAGAAATTTTACCTCTGGCTGAGATACAAACGATTTGGCAGCTTCAACGATGATCTCCAGCCCCTGCTTTTCGCCCAGACTACCCGAATAGAGTACTACCTTATCCGTCGAATGTAACCCTAGTTCTGTCCGTAATGATTGCGCCGATGGGAGTGGTCTGACCAGATTACCGTCGACCCAGTTCGGGAACAGTACGCATTCCTGCTGTATCACGTTCTTCTGCGTCACCTTCCGAACCATTCCTTCGCTGATGGTCGACACAACGGTGCAGCGCTTGAGGATAAATCGCTCCACGCGGAACATACTATCCAGAAACCACTTGTTTTTGAGCATCCCCAACTCCTTCGCCATGTCGATCTGCAAATCCTGAATATGGCACCAAAGCGGCACCCGGCGCAGCTTACTGTAAAAAACGGGCAGCAGCCCCAGATGAAACGGGGGCGACAAACAAATGACTACGTCGTACCGCTTGCCAAAGAAAACGGGTAGCCAGTACACTAGACTGCTCAACACAAAGGAGAATTCGTGCAGAATCCGCTTGAGCGACGTGACGTTTCCGGGTACGTAAAATGGACACCGGTGCACCCGGACTCCCGCCAACTGTTCCGTATGCCACCATTTTCCCCGGTGCGACGCATGAACGGCCCACTCCGGATAATAGGGCAAGGTGGTGATTACCTCCACCGTTTCTCCCTGCTGAGCCAGCCACGCGCCCATGTCGCCAGTGTATTTACCAATGCCGGTTAGCTCCGGTGCGTAGTTGATTCCGTATATAAGTATGCGCATAAACGTTGTCTTTCCAGTTAGGAGGCTATGCCCCCTTTATTTCGAGCAAGCGGGACAATCGGACTAGTCCCACTACGCTCAGGCCGGTACCTGCCCCAATTCCCCCACACACAATATCTCCCCAGTCAAAATGACGGAGAGGAATCAACACTTGTCCGGCTTCGGCTACACTGACTACCGCCAGCAGCAGCAACCAGGACAACACCCAGTTTCGCCACACCTGCTTAGTGATAGATAACCACACGCCACTGAGCAGACCAAGTATCAATAATGGTACAGCGGTACGAATGTTCTGATTTTGCTGCGCATCCGTCCAGGTCGATAACCAATCGGGTAGCACCCCATAAATAGCCAGATTAGGCCTGGGCAACCAGCTAAAATAGAAAACGATGGCAGCACCCATCAACAGACTTATAAGTAAAAACACCCTCATAAGCGTACACCATTAGCTATGAATGATAAGAGGGACCGTCACGTTATCAGAAATCTCTTCTGCTGAAGACTCTTTGTCTAGTAGCTCCCTCGTTTTGATAACAATGAAGTACTCATAAATAGCCTGGAGTGTCGCGTTTGTCAAGCCAGCCCGGCCATCAAGGAATGACCTTTTCCAGAAGGCTAGATACAACCATTTAATAAGCGGTCGGCCTGGAATTTTATAAAATATTCCTTTCTGGTGATATCTCTTCTCAGTAAAATCTTTGCTAAACAGTGCTTTCTGCAACGAGAAACTTAAGTTACCCCGGTGCTCTTCTACCCATCGTTTAGCCTCCATAGACGAATAGGTGTTGTGTTTATTAAGCCAGTGATGCAATCCTTTTGAAAAAGGATAATGTTCAAAGTGACCTTTCAGGTCCTCCACTACTCCATCAACTTCAAGAACCTCATTAATTTCCCGGTGATAACGAGCTTTACTCTTGCGTACTAAACGAATATAGTAAGGAGTCATCTGAGAGTGCTTGAGCCATGTTTTCCCAAAGTAATCCCTACGCCTTATTCTCAAGCCATTTACACCAACCTGTACTCTTTGAACTCTTTCTAACATTTCCCTTGCTAACTCCGCAGGAATACGTTCGTCCGCATCCAGAATCAGTATCCATGAATGTGAGTAGGGCAATGCACTTAGAGCCACATTACGTTGTGATGCATATCCATCAAACTGACGCTGTGTAACCTTTGCCCCGGCTTCCTTGGCTAGTTTGACTGTATCGTCTTCACTGTAAGAATCGAACACATGGATATCATCACACCAGGAAACTGACTGCAAACAGTCAGGCAAATCCTGCTGTTCGTTCTTGGTAAGAATGAGTACTGAAATCTGGTTATACAATGAGTTCTTATCAATCATCTTGAAGTTATCCACTGTTTGACAAACAAGAAGAACTATAGCAATTTGCCTTTAATCATCACCGAGCGGGCAAAAGCAGGTATACGTCCTACTCTACAAATAGATTCAACCAAAAACCCTTGCTCTTCAAATAATTTTTCAAGCGTAGAAATAGAAAAAAATTTCACATGACCGTAGTCTCTAAGAGGATGCCAATGACTATCATATTTGTTAGCTAAAGCTAATGCAAGATTTTTCCAATAACCATGATAAGGAGTAGTAATTATCAATGTGCCACCAGGCTTCAATGCTTCTTTCGCTCTCTCAAATAATTGCCTAGGCAATAGTAAATGTTCGATCACTTCTACAGATATTACTACATCAAATTGACTTTGATATTTTTGGGCTAAATCATCTTGCATTACCGATTGAAAGAAATTAACATTGGGAAAAGTCGCTTGAGCAATCTGGATACCTGAATCTGAGAAATCGGTTCCAGTACATAATAGTCCAAATTGATTTAGACGAGCTGTAAGAGCACCATTACCACACCCCAAATCTAATAATGTGTTAGCTTTTTCGGAATTAAGCCATTTTCGCAAAACTGGCTCCACATAAAAATGTACTTCAGTATTTGTAGATGTATCCCATATGAACTCCTTCGCAACTAACGACTGTTCACGATCTGTTTTAGTCCTTGAATCATTCATTTTTTTAGATACTCTTTTATAAATGTACATGGATTACCAGCACAAACAGACCAAGCAGGCATGTCTTTGTTAACAACAGAACGGGCACCAATTACGCAACCATCTCCGATCCTAACTCCTGGATGTACAAACGCTTCTGCTGCTACCCAAGCATTATCACCAACATGTATTGGAAATGCAATGAGCGGATGTCCTATCTTTGTATAGTCATGTGTTCCTGTACATAAATAGGTTCCCTGTGATATTACGGATCTTTTACCAATCATAATTTTAGCTTGCGAATATAAAGTAGCATCGTTACCAATGCCACATCCATCACCTAATTCAAGGTTCCAAGGAGCCCATATGTTAACACCGGGATAAACATGCACCCTCTTCCCTACTTTAGCGCCAAAGCAACGCAATAAAAAAGATCTCCAAAAATGCAAGGGTGTAGGAGAATACCTAAACAAAAACAAGTAACTTATATTCCAAACAATTCTGAACAACCTATTTTTTAAGGAAAACGAAGGTCCATTAAAGGTATCTGAATTATACATTTTGTCAAGTCTGCTATAAGCGAACAAAATCAGGTTTCGAACATTTACCCGAAACCCATTTATATAATAAAAGCATATCGTCAGATACCTTTTTCCAGGTAAATTTTGAAGCCACTAAATCGAACGCTCTTAAGCCAACATCGATTAATTTAGAATGCGGTGTAATAAAAAGTTCATTTAGTGAAGAAATTAATGACATTTCATCCGTTTCTATTCTATATGCTGCGTCAAATTCGAACCCTATATTCAAGTTACAAGCATCAGATATAAGGGTATATTTTTTATACGACCAAGCCTCTAAAACTGCCATTGGCAATCCTTCGCTAAAAGATGGAAGTATAAATGCATCTGAATGAATGAACGAATTCACTTTATCATTACCGTATTGACCACCGATAAATTTTATAGTTGCATTATTACCAGCTAAGTCTTTTAACAACTTACTATACGAAACATCTTTTAAATCACCAGCTATTACTAACTCCCAATCATGATTAAGATAATCGCTTTTTAACCAAGCACTAATTAATGAATGAATATTCTTTTTAGGGTCTATTCTGCTCAAAAATAGAAGAGTCTTTTTATTAACATTTTTCCATGATGGTGTTTCCTTCACATTACACAAGTTAGGAATATCTACACCATTAGGAATTATTGCAATTGGCTTTTTTATACCGAGAGATCTAATCGATCTATACTCTGCCTCATTAAGAGCGTGAATACATGAAGCATTATTTAAATTATTTTTTTCGTACAACTGTAAAATAATTCTCTTTTTCCAGAAAGATGTTTTCAACTGATACAAATCAAGCATACCATGTGGAGAAACAATAGTCGGTATTTTATGTATTCTACTATATCTCAAGGCAGCATAAGACAAAAACATCCATAATGATTGCGTGTGAATAATTTGCGGTCTGATCATTGATATTTTTAGAAAAATATCTAACGAAAAACCAAATTTCTTCGGTCCGATAATTTCGTAAGAAAATAGAGTATTTTTTGGGTAACTACCTGAATCCTTAATTGTATATTCGTCATTATACATCAAATATTTCAATTCTATATTATGGTTACTTAGAAGGTTTTTCCCAGTCTCCACGATGGTTACAAAAACACCTCCAGAATTTCTCGAATTTGACCCGGAAACAATTAATACTTCCATTTTAATGATATCATATTTTAATAAATAGCATCAATATACTTATGACTTTTATAGGTATTCTTTACCTTTCTCCTTTTCCAAAAGTTAATGTAAAAAAAGCACAAGAATCCAGCAATCAATAAAAATCTAAAATTATTTCTCAAAGGGTATTGCTGATTAGCAATAAAAAATAAGTACATCGGCAATGAAAGAAATAAACCTACAGTCCTATTTTCTAATACTGCAATATTTGCAGTTCTCAAGCAGAGAAAAACAAGAAAGTAAAACAAGAATAAATAGCTTAAACCGAAGTGATAAACTTCACTATATGCATTGAATGGGACATAAAGACTAATCCTATTTTGATACTTCAGAAGCTCATCAAAGCCATCAATTGAAGAAGGTAAAGGAGAAAAAGACAATATTTTGTATTCTTCAGGATATTCTCCTTTTAGATCTACAGCTTGAGCAAAAGTTGAAACTCCGCCCAAAACATTGTCAATGAGCTCTTCGGTTGAAAACAATCTTTCTTTTGACATTCCAGAATAGTTATAAGCAATTTGGGATACACCTTGTTTGTAGCTCCCTCTACCACTTAATACCAAGAAATAAGACAATATACTTGCGCTTAATAATGAAGCAATAATAATTTTCTTTTTAAAATTTCTGCTGTAAAAGATAAAAATTGACATCAATAAAGAGAAAATAATTAATGCAGCTGAGCGTGAATTAGCCCCAAGCTCGAATATATAAAGTATGAAAAATAGTACAAATAATACTAGCTGCAAGTATTTGAATCTCTTTGTGCTGAATAAAAAACCAAACGCGAAAGCACAAACTATTCCATTTACAGGTATAGTTTTATGAAACATAATTCCTATGGAAGATGTGATGCCCATCTTCACGGAATCTACCATTGTCAAATAACTACCGTTTACATACAACAGATCTAAATCTACTTCATACAAAAAAAACATTAGCATAATTATTATACAAATAGCATAAATAGATAGATATTTCTTTATCCTATCAAAAGAAATAAAATTTATGTTTAGAGCTAAGCTGTCTTTATTTGGCTTTAAAAAAAACAAAGAAGAAAGGATAATTAGATTAAATATAGAATAATAATATATCGTTGGGTTTGAAATATTATCAGTTTCCGAATAAGAGTATCCTATTAAAGAAAAAGTATTTAATAAAAAAAAATGTACAGAAGGGAGCATCAGGAAACTTTTTCTATATAAATAGAAAAAAATCAACGCTGATAAGATTATCAAGAAGTATATCATTTTTCCTTTAAAGAGTCTAAAGCTCTAGTAATCATGCCATCTATCGTGAGAAAATTGTAAACGAACCTTCTACAGTTACAACTAAGTTTTTGAATCGAAGTAGAATCTATAGATACTATCTTTTGATAAACGTCCTCAACAGAATCAAATAGATATCCATTATATCCATTAATAATGTAACTATACTCAACACATTGAGGAATATTTTTTGATCTTTTTAATGTGAAAATTGGTTTACCATATGCCATAGCTTCAACTATTGATAGTCCAACCCATCCTGGCTGAAAATATATATCAGCAAGTTGAAATAATTCATTTTTAATTTTTTGGTCGTAAATGGCACCAAAATCTCTTACTGCAGGATATTTTGAGAAGTTAGGTTTTAATAACCCATCACCTATTATTATATAAGCAATATCTTGGTTACATGTCATACTAATGAGTTTTTCTAATAAATCTACTCTTCTGCCTTCCTCATTAAATCTTGCACAATATATTATAGCTATTCTTTCCTTTATTCCATATTTATATTTCAATTTTTCTTTATCAAGTGGAGGACGATTCATTATATCAGTAACTGACGAAATAGTGTTATTCAGCGATATAGCATTAATAGTTGGAAGTCTTTTTTTCCACAATTCTAATTCATTATTAGTGTAAAACCATACCTCATCAGACAATACTATAAGCCATTTTTTTAAAAAACTCACTTTTCGTTCTTCAACTAAAAAACCACTAATTGATATACCGTGTCCCCAAAGTATTATTTTTTTTTTATGGATAAACTTAGTTATTAAAAAAAACCAGCTAATTATGTGATATGGAGTTAACATTAATACCAAAGTATCGTACTTCTTATTCCAAAGAGTAAAAGGATTGACAACGATAAAATTTTTAAATTTAAATCTTTTTATACTACTTGTTTTAACAATAGAACCATGAAAATTATTACTTTTTAACGATTGCTCATCTTCATAGCAAAATATTTCTACTTCGCATTTTTCCTGTATTTTGCTAAAAAAAGCGCTTCTATAATCAGGCACTATCGATTGAAGTATCGCTACCATATTTTTAGTATAGCTTTATAATTTTATTTGTTTTTACAAAGACAGTTACTAACATTATAAGGTCAATAATGAGCAGAAAAAATGAAGCTAATTCTAAGCCGAAAGTGTTTAAATAAAAGTACTGAATTAATATACTCACTACTCCCATAGCTGGAAAAAGTAATAATTGGAATGTCTTGTTTATAGACAAGGTAACCATACTAACAGCATTCCAGATAGTATGAAGTACAGCACCAAATATCATAAGAAAAATAAACGTTTTTGTAATAACAAGTTCCTTATGGATCCAATAGTACAGCAGTGTTTTGTAAAATAATGTAATAAATAACCCCGATAGCAAGGTCAATATAATAACTTGCTGTAAATTTTTCTTAAAAACTACTTTTGCTTCACTTATTCTTTCACTTGAAAGAAGTATGTTGTACTTTGGCATTTTAGGTAGGTATATTATACTCATAAAAGATCTCATAGTATTTACCAAAGTTCTAACTGTATTAAATATAACCACGCTATTAGTTCCTAAAACCTTACCTACAATAAATGTATTACCTTGTAAAATCAAACCAAAACCAATACTATATAAACTGTAACTTAACGAACTTGGAAGAATTTTTTTAACTTCTCGTATGTTTTTACTGAATCCATATTCATAATTTTCATATTTACTTAATTTAAATATAGTAACAAATAACAAAAATATTTTACTAAATGTAAATAATACTGGGATCAAAATTAAATTCTTACTGGTTTTAAGTACAATGAGTGTTATTATCAAATCAATGCAATAACTAACAAATACATATTTCTGATTCATATAATATTTATCAATTGATCTAAAATAAGACAAATTAAAGTTTAAAAGTAATGTTGCTACAATATTTATTATAAAAAATAGCAATATCAAACTCACTTTTTCCCTATCAATTATATAAATATTAAGAAGAGAGTGATAATCAATATAGTAAAGACTGATTACAAAAAAAAGTAAAATAGTTAATCCTATTATTATTATTAAGAAGTTTGTTGACTTGAATAAGCCAATCATTTTACCGTAATTTTTCAGTACATTATAATAAGATATTTGATTTGATACTGTAGTTGTTAAGCCTAAATCACTCAATATTAAATAGTTGGGTATAACAGTAATCATTATCCATTCTCCGTATACTTCTTGTCCCAATTCGCTTATATATATAGGAATAATTAAAAGTTGTGAAATGATAATTACACCTTTAACTAACATTCCATAAATTAAGTCTTTACTTAATTTGGAACATATCTTATTTTTTATTTTTCCAAAAGACAACTTATACGACTGGATCATTTTTATAAATTTTACGATATCCATTCATATCATTGGCATTTCCTAACTTTAATATAAAATCAAGTTTTTATTTTTTGGAGTAGGTTTGATAAAAGCACTATTGTAATAGGACAGTATTTTTTTCAAACCAACTCTTCTACTACATCCCATTTTTACCACGCATTTCTGTCACCCTTTAGCATGGTACTTACGGTCATCCAGCATATCCACATATCTAACCCAGCTGATTTCTTTCGGTTGTACAGACGGTCGTATCGCACCCGATGCTTCATCTTCATTAGATGATTTACTTCTCCCCGGCAACCCCGTACCTGGGCTAATCCCGTTATACCCGGCCTTACCCGGTAGCGTCGGCGATACTCGGGCATGGTGTTCCAGAATTGAGCGCTGTGCTCCAGGGCGTGGGGCCGGGGCCCTACAACGCTCATGTCGCCCCTGAGTACATTCAGGAATTGTGGCATTTCGTCCAGATTAGTTCGGCGCAGGAAGCGGCCAATGGGGGTTATACGGCTATCATTTTTTGTGGTTTGCCTGAATTCGGTTGCCGGTCCGCAGCGCATGGTCCGGAACTTGAAGCAGTAAAACCAGCTCCCCCGGTAGCCCGTGCGCTTCTGTATGTATAGTACCGGCCCTTTGGAACCCAGTTTGATCAGCAGCCCAATCAACGGGATCATCCAGGACAGAACGAGCAGGCAGACAAATAAGGACAGGCAGACATCAAATACGCGTTTGCTGGTTTGCTGATACGGAACATCTATGTACCGGGACCGCGTCTCCGCGTATACATACAGAGGCTTGTAATGTGAGTCAAGACTTAACATGGCTTTAATTGGGAGTATGGGTTCTTAATATATTACCTGGATAGTAGTAATAGCATACTTAAATGGGGCTCAAGCGCCTTTGGGTAACCGTTGTTTTTTGTCGGTGCCGCCACCGTAGTAATCACCGTAGCTGTAGTTGTAGTAGTACGATTCACCTTCGCCCACGCCGTTCAGGATAATGCTCAGTTTCTGGAAACGCTGTTCTTTGTACAGGGTATCCACCATTCGGAGGTAATTCTTGGGGGTATGGTCGTGCCGGACCATGAACATGGTGGCATCGGCAAAGGGCGCGATCAGCTGCGAGTCGGTCACCAGGCCAACCGGTGGCGAGTCCACCAGCACGTAATCGAACCGGGCTTTCAGTTCATCGAACAGCTGCGCCAGGCGGGGAGAGCTCAGCAACTCGGCCGGATTGGGTGGTATAGGGCCGGAGGTAATGATAAAATAGTTTTCGTAGCCCATGATGGGTTGCAGCAACTCGTCAATGGTGGCATCGCCAATCAGGTAATTGCTCAGACCGGCATTGTTAAACATGTGCAGGCTCTTGTGAAGTTTGGGCTTGCGCATGTCCATTTCCAGGATCACCGTGGTGCGACCCACCAGGGCTAAGCTGGCACCCAGGTTGAGCGATATAAAGGATTTGCCTTCGCCACTGATGCTGGAGGTAAACAACAGGACCTGACTGCTGTGGGGGTCGGACCGCAAAAACTGGAGGTTTGTCCGCAGCGCCCGGATCTGCTCACCAATAACGGATTGCATCCGGGGTTTAAATACCAGATCGTCCGACCCGTTCTGACGGCCTTTTACAATCTCGCCCAGAATCGGCACCTGCGTGGCTTCTTCCACATCCGACCGGCGCAGTACCCGGTTGTTCAGGGCATCTTTAGCCGAGATAAACCCAATCGGGATCAACAGACCAAAAGCGGCAAATAAGGCAAAAATGGTCATCTTAACCGGCTTTACCGGTTTGCTGCTGGTGCGGGCTGCATCCACCGTCCGGCTGTCGGATACGGTCGAAGCGGCCGAAAGGGCTGTTTCTTCCCGCTTCTGGAGCAGGTAGGTGTACAGGCCATTCTTGATAGCCTGCTGCCGGGTAATGTTCAGCAACGCCCGCTCTTTGCCGGGCACGGTCCGGATCATGCCTTCCATGCGCCGGTTATTGGCTACGAGCTGGGCGCGGTTACTGGTCAACTGCTGCCGGATGGTCTGCACATTCTCATTAATGCTGGCCTTCATGGAGTTCAGCTGGCTGTTGAGCGATTGCAGCACCGGGTTGTTGGGCGAGGTGATCCGGGAGGTTTCATCCCGCTTCAATTCCAGTTCGGCCAGTTTTGTGAGCAAACCGGTCAGGATGGGGTCGCTCAATCCCAGTGTGGCGGGGGTGATGCCCTGACTACCCGACTGGTTCTTGATGTACCGCTCGATATCCGACAGGGACCCCAGCCGCATATCGACCTGGTTTAGCTGCGCATCGTTTTCCTTCACGCTGGTCAGAAAGGTTTGCGCCTGCGCGCTCAGGTCCGTAATGCCCTGGGTAGACTTGTACAGTTCCACTTCTTTCTCCACCGTCGATAGCTCACCCGATATGAGCGCCAGGCGGTTTTCGATAAAACTCAGTGTATTGCTGGCTTCCTTGTTTTTATCGACGATGGCCTCTTTGTTATACTCCGCAATGAGCTGGTTCAGAATAGCCTCGCCCTTGTCGGGTACGGTTTCGTTCATGCTCAGGACCAGCACCGTCGACTGCTTGGCCGTTGGCTCTACTTTCAACTCTTTCAGATACTCTTCAACGGCATCGGTTTGTGCCGATACTACCGCCACCATCGGGTCCAGTTTTTTGCTCAGGGGCTGCCGGGGAAATACCCGAAGCTGCCCATAGGGTGTCTTGATGGATTGATTGACGGGGTAGGCTTTTCCGTTCAACTGAATGGTTTTCTCATCCTGAAACGCGATTTCCAGTTTCTCGCCGTATAGGGTGGGCGCTGGCTTTTCTACCAGCAGCCGGATGGGTGATTCCGCGTAGATCTCTTTGTCGAACGTGCTGGTTGGGTAATAATACCGGACATTCAGGCCCAGTTTATCTACCACCCGATCCATGAGCGTGTAGGATTTAAGGATTTCCTGTTCGTTCTCCACCACTTTGCTGGGGGTAAACAGGTCCATCTCCTTCATCAGGCTTTCGCCGGAGATGCCTTTCTTTTCATCCTTGATGAGCATACTGGCTTTTACGTTATAGACCGGTGGCTGATACAGCAGGTACACGTAACCCACTACGCCTGCCAATACCAGGGATAGCAGGAACCAGGGCCAGTTGCGCACGTACCGCATCAGCATAGCCCGCACGTTCGGCTGGGTTTCTACTTCGTAAGCCTGGTAGGGCGTATAGGTATTGTTCGTATTGTTCATGTTCGTGTGAGTTAAAAACGGCTAACGATAATGGCAACAAAGGAAAGGGCACTGATAATGATAGGTAAGATCTGGTACGTTCGATCGGCACTGGCCACGCGGGCGTTACCGGGTTCTACATACACCACATCATTCGGATGCAGGTAGTAATAGGGAGAGTTGAACACATCCCGCTTCGTCAGGTCGATCCGGTTAAAGGTGCGCTGTCCATTTTCCTCCCGGATAACCAGTACATTGGTCCGCCGACCGTAGATGGTCAAATCACCGGCCAGGCCCAGCGCGGCCGGTAAGGAGATCTGACCGTTTGGTATCGAAAACAGGGACGGCCGGGCTACCTCACCCGATACCGAAATCTGGAAATTCAGGTTTCGTACGTTCACCGTTGGCTCTTTCAAAAAGTCGAGCAATTTCGTTCGGATCAGGGCAGCTGCCTGCGTGTTGGTCAATCCCTGCACCGCCTGTGCGCCAATCAGCGGTAATTCAATCTGTCCTTCTTCGCTTACCATGTAGCCAGGCGTATACGGCATAGGCGTAGTCGGAGAATTTTGCATAGCTGTAGTTCCCGATGTGGCGGTCATCAGCGCATACGGATTGAAAAAGGTCGTTGCCTCCGGGCTTAAACTGCTTACCTGTACCGATAACACATCTCCAACCTTGATGGTCGGGATAAACCGGGGAGCCAGGGACATGGAATCTTTTCCGGGGCTATCCGCCTGATACAGGGCCAGTTCTTTACTGGATACGCAGCCGGTCAGGTATATGCACAGTCCGATAACTAAATACCCTGCTTTGGCTTGCACTTCACGTAACGTCATACTATTGTTGTTGTACTACTCTTGATTTTACTGATACTGTCGGTATTGATTTTGCAGGTATCTACTGTGGTATTGCCGAAGTAATGCGTCCAGTTGATATCCCACTCGATACCGGGAAGCAATGTTGTACCCTCTTGTGTACGCATATTCCCAACGAAACTCTTCGGTTGTCCGGAGTCGTACCCGCTGTGTCCGGGCAATTCGTCCGGGCGGAATAGGGGTAGCAAAATTGAAGCCACCTGTGGTTCCGTTACTCGTTTTTGTCGTAAAAAAGCCTACTTCCACACTGCCCATCTGCCGGATAAAATCAAACCGCACCCCCCGGTCCTGGTACATGTATTGCCCCCCCGACAGTTTCAGCGTGATATCCTGCTTTGGAATCCGATAGGCCACGTCGGCCAACAGCATAAGGTTTTCGGGTGCCTGGTAATAAAATCCATTCTTTGGAAAGAAGTAAAAACCGGTATACCCCGCTTCCACCCCGAACGACCAGTTTTTTGTCAGATCGACGTGACGATACTGCACATTCACGCCGTATTGATCATTGTAGAACAAACCCGCCGACAGGCTCACGAAATTCACCCCGTCCAGCGCCAGAAACTGATTCAGGAAAATAGGGGCAGGCCGTACATTCAGCGCCTGATTGTCCAGTTGATTGACAATCGGGAACAGAATTCCCCAGTTCAATACCAGGCCCCGGCTCAGGTACAACTGGCTTTGCAGCAGCAGGTTGGTTTTGCTCTCTACCACCTGCTCCCGAAACCCAAACTGGGCAATAAATTCCGGTTGTAGCCGAAAGTCGAACTTATAATTCCGGCTGTTGAACGGGTGCGTTTTTCTCCATTCCTGTCGTTCCGGTTTGGTTATTGTTGTGGTGCTCACCGTAGTTCCCAGCCGATACTGTGCAATGGGTACTCCCTGAAACAGGGGTACAAACGTATCAATATCCTGTTTCGGCAATGCTTCGGCTAGCCCCAGTATGCCTATCAATGGATTCCGATATAGCCGCTGCTCGTAATAGACCCGGTGCTGTGTACTATCGACGGTCATGTTTTCGTAGTCCGACAATCCATTTTTACGTTGTGCCAGGCTTTCGCGTATTGGCCACACCATACATCCCAGCGTAAAGAGGTGCCAGGCCCCCGGCATTAACAAACGTATTTTCCCCCTTTGAGTGCTGTTACCACTCAATGTTAGGATTTTTGCCTGTTGCTTTATGCCCTCACGCTTATTCATGCTTTCTGAATCGTTTTGGTAGGCGAAGCAACGGACACGAATAGGAAGTACCAGCCGTAAACTGGTCTCCATTCAGCAAACCGGCCTGTATGGTCCAGTGACCAAATAATAGCGCATAGGCACCTACGTTCAGATGCTGGGAATCCCATTCTGCCATGATGCCCCCTTTTTTAGCGACATCAAATTTAACGCCCCCAAAGGGCCCGGACAGGTAATAGTAAGGCAAATCCCGTTTATCGTAGATTTTAAAATCCGATAGAATATCATTTGTATTCGTGCGTCGTCCTATCGAATAAGGACTACCCATCCCGATAGTAACAGCAGCCGTAATAGACCGGGTAACGGGCATGTGTTTCGTTGCTACTATAGCTTCGGTAATCAATGAGTTATCAACTCCAAAGGGAGCAGACAGAATAAGCGCCATGGATGGGCGCTTTCCCTTCTCGGTCATGAACACATATTTCAGATCCACCTGCCGATCACCAATTCCCCCTTCTTTAAAGGGTATGGAGCCGTTGGGCCGCAGCAGATTGATGTTTACTTCAAGCCGGGGAAGTACCACCAGATTGACGAAGTAAATACTTTCTGAATTTCGCTTGTTAAACTTGATCGCGTAGTTAACAGGGTTGTAGGCATACCCCGCCGAAAAAGTCCCGTCTTCTACTACCTCTGCGGATGGTATATATAACAAACCCGCCTTTCCGGAAATATTTACCTGTGCCTGGAGTACCGTCGGACACCCTATCCACATCAGAAAAAGCACCATAGCAAAAACCGTGTGAACGGTCTTCGCCAGGTTGCTTTTCGTGAACGGATATAAGTATACGTTTGCCACAGAAATAGACTGATTACCAGATTAGGTAGTACGAATCAAAAGGTAAGTACCCCATCAAATTCATTTTTCCTAGTTGAACTTCAGGCGGAGAGAGAGCCCGGCTTCTACCCCGTTCAGGCTTACTTTCTCGATGGTGCTGGTCGTTTCCGTTTTCACCACCTGATTGTAGTTGCCGAGGTGGTACCGCACGTCGAGTGCTGCGTACAGCATCTTGACCAGTTTCTTCTCCGCTCCCACAAATACCTGCACCCCGTAGTTGTTCCCCGTCTGGGTTTCGTTCACCGATCCGGCAGCACCGGTTACCTGCCGGTCAAACTTGTTGGTAACAAAATAGCGGGCAACACTCACCCCAATGTAGGGGGTCAGGAAAGCACTTTTCGGACTCTCTTCGGTGTTGGCCGCTACGGCCGCCGGTTCAAAGGTATATTTCAGGTCGAGGGAAACCGGGATTATCGATACCGTCAGTTTTTCGGTCCGGCTGATACCCGCAATACTCAGCGGGCTGGATGCCGAACTCTGCCAGATTCCCACCCGGCCACCGAGGGACAGGCCTTTTACCAGCCCGATTTCCAGCGCGGCTGTCGGCATGATTTTACCCGAAAGCGTGGCACCCGCACCGTTATTAAAGTCTACCAGGTTGGATTTAGTGTTCCAATAGTCCAGGGATGGCTTCCAGTAGCTGGCGCCGATGCTGATACTTTTGAGGTTGACCTGCGCCTGAGCGGGCAGTGCCAGCAGGCCGCCAAACACGGCCACGAAGGCAACAAGGATAGAATTTTTAGTCATGGTTCGCTATTTTTTGATAGTAGGTAGTGAATGGATGGGTTTACAAATCAACCCCCGTTACCCTGGTTGTGGCAGCTGGCAACGGCTTTGGCAAGCGCAGCTTTCAGGGCATCGGCCGCTTTATTGTACTCTTTGTTAATCTGGTCCAGATCTTGATCCCGCGCTTTGGCAGCTTTCGCATCTTTGGAATCACTGATGCTATCGCATGCCTTATCAGACGATTTTCTTACGGTATCCAGTATAGACATGGTATCGCTGTACGAGCTAAAAATCAATACTTTTAACAGTTTGTACTGTTTATCACTCAGGACAGATTTAGCATCGTCCAGATCGGCCAGCATTTTATCTTTTGCTGTATTGAGGGCTGATACCTGACTATTATAGTTAGAGGTCGCTGTACTTTTACAGGGGGCTACATCGGCTTTGGTAGCACCACTGCGCTGATCATAAATACTTTTGATCTGGGCCACCTGCGCTTCCTTCACTTTAGTCAGCGCGGCCAAAGCGGTATTGTATCCTGTAGTGGCGGCTGCTTTGCAGGCATCCTGATCCAGGGCAGCGTGCGCAACGGCAATAGCCTCAACGATTACCCCTGCCCGTCCGCCTACTGCTTTTCCATCGACAACCGGCAGGGTAAAGGTTGGAAAGTAAGCCTTCAGTGCCGGGTCAGTGGCCATAGCCGTTACCTCGGCCTGGAGAGCCGCAGGGAGCGTACCACCTTTAGCCACGTTGTCAAGCACCGTGGGGGTAAAGGCGGCAATCAGCTGATCGGCCTTTACGTCGGAAACGACCTTACCGATATCATCCGTAGCCTGTTGAACAGCGGCCGGGATCTGGCCCGAGGCCTTGATACCAGCCAATCCGCTGGCAACGGCGGCAGTCGCTACAGAGGGGGATACTGTAGCCTGCGTCACCGATACAGCGGCTGGTTCTGTTGCCTTTACCTCGGGCAGCTTGACATCGTCAAAGCCCTTGAAGGTGTAGGCGAAAGGCGTGAGCGAATCAACGTCCTTTGTTTTACAGTTGTACAGGACAGCCGCCAGGCATACCCCATAGAAAAGCGTTTTGAAACTTGATTTGAATGGTCCCATGTAAAAGTAAAGTTTAATCTAAAGGTTGTGATATGAAAAATTGATTAGGAAAACGCTGAAAACACATGGACTCCGCGTCCATACCAGATTCATTGATACCAGCGTGGGTATCGATCAGCATGCGTTGTGTGCGCACATGAAGTAGGTAACGTTTAATCACTGTTTATTCTCTGGGGGTAGTTGATTTGATTGACAATACATAGTTCAGCCGGTACATGTCGTCGTACAACAAGCGGGTAGTATGTATTTCTATTGGGTTAGCTGGATGTATTGACAGTAAACTTAATGTTACTATTTGTCAAAAACAAAAAATATCCGAGAATTAAATCCGAAAGGGGAAATACGCCGTATATGAACCTAGTACGTTTCCCGTGGTTTTATGGGTAAGGGAATTCTTGTCCAGTCTGGCAGAAGAGGGCGAGCCAGATACTACAAAAGCAAGCGTTGACATTATCATGGTGCGTGTAATTAATATGGTACGAGGCAAGGCAAGCTTATGCTTGCTTTCAGTAGCAAACATACTGAGAAATTTCCTATTCAAACTTGTTACTACTTTTCAACCTGGTTACGTTACATAGAGATTAACGATGCGATATATAAACATAGATCCCTATTTCCTTTTTTTTCTTTATTGAAAAATATCATTTATTAAAAAAATCATAAAACGACACTTGTTTAACAAGATTAGTCTACAGAGTTGGTTACAATAAGGTTAAATAGGCATTAAATTTTTAATCTCTTTTTAATCTCCATTCCCTCACAGCTCTTAAACAATTAGTGTCTTTTTTTAGATATGGCGGATCACTCCAGCCTGATCGCCGAAAAATCAGTGCCTGTAATCACCCGTTCGGTTCATTCGTAAGCACCGGTTTCAGGATTTCCCACACAGTAGTAGCCACGATTTTGTGCCCAGCCGGTGTTGGATGGATGCCATCAGACTGATTCAATGAAGCCACCCCGCCCACGCCTTCCAGTAAAAAAGGGATGAGGATCAGTTGATTTTTGTCCGCCAGTTCTCTGAACAGCGACCGAAATGCCTTCGTGTAGGTCGTTCCCATGTTGGGCGGAATCTGCATACCCGCCAGCACGATGGTAGCCTGAGGGCTTTTCTGCCGGACCGTATCGATGATTGCCTGGAGGTTTTGCCGGGTCGCCGATACGGGTAGCCCCCGCAGTCCGTCGTTCCCCCCCAGCTCGAGCACAAATACCGCAACGGACTGACGCATGACCCAGCTAATCCGGCTTTTGCCCCCAGCGGTCGTTTCTCCGCTCAGCCCGGCATTCACTACGGTGTAGTTCAACCCCGCGGAGTCGATCTTCTGACCAATCAGGGCCGGGAAAGCCTGTGAGGGCTCAACGCCGTAGCCAGCCGTCAGGCTGTTCCCGTAAAACAGGATAATCTTTTTCCGGGTGGTATCCGCTGGTTTCGGGGTGCTTGCGGTTGAGGTAGTGCCTGCCTTGTCAGTACTGGTTTTTGAATCGGACGTATTACAGCCCCAGACCGTCAGGATGAGCAACAGGCCGCTTATCACAGAACCGGAGGTTTGGCGATTGAAACAGAACTTCATAAACAGGACGTTAGTTAGTAGGTGTAAGCACTGTAAAAGCGCTATAAAAAGTAAAGAGAAGTCAACCGGTTTTTGTTTATGTCAATTCTTCACGTCGAAAATCTCACCAAAACATACCCCAGTGGCGGTCGTGCCCTGACCGTTTTGCAGGGCGTCAATTTCACGCTGGAACCGGGCGATACGTTCGCCATTGTGGGGCCGTCGGGTAGTGGCAAAACAACCCTGCTGGGTTTGTGCGCCGGGCTGGACCGGGCCTCATCGGGAAGCGTCTACCTGAACGACATCCGGCTGGATACCCTGACGGAAGATCAGCGGGCGGCTATCCGGAATCAGCATGTGGGGTTTATTTTCCAGAATTTTCAGCTGCTGCCCACCCTCACGGCCCTCGAAAATGTGATGGTGCCGCTGGAGTTGCGGGGGGGTGAGAAAAATGTGGCCAAAACGGCGCAGGCGCTACTGGAACGGGTGGGCCTGGGCAACCGGGAGCATCATTACCCCGCGCAGTTGTCGGGGGGAGAGCAGCAACGGGTGTCGCTGGCCCGCGCCTTCATCAACCGCCCCAAACTGCTCTTCGCCGACGAGCCCACCGGCAACCTCGATGCCGACACCAGTGCTACCGTAGTAGACTTACTTTTTGAACTCAACCGCGAAGCCGGCACCACGCTCGTCCTGGTTACGCACGACCTGGAACTGGCCGCCCGTACCCAGCGCGTCATCCGCGTAAAAGGCGGAACCGTCATCGCTGATAGTAAAGAGCGAATCGGCGAAAGAGTGAACCGGAACGCCGAAGCGGAGTGAAAGGTTTTCTGTCATGCTGAGGCACGAAGCATCTTTGGGTGATGCCGGACGTTTCTTGCTCTTACCGAAGATGCTTCGTGCCTCAGCATGACAAAAACTCACTCTATCACCCTCTCATTTACTCATTCTCTTATTCTGTCATTCACTCTTTCACTCATTAAAAAATGTGGCTCTTCCGAATGGCGTGGCGCGACAGTCGCCGAAGCCGACAACGGTTATTACTTTTTATGTCGGCCATTGTGCTGGGCATTGCCGCTTTGGTGGCCATCAACTCCTTTGGCGATAACCTGGCCCGCAGCATCGACGAACAGGCCCGCGAACTGTTGGGGGCCGACCTGACTCTTTCCTGGACGCGGGCGCCTTCTGCCAAAACGCAGCAGTTGCTTAAAACACTGGGGCGCGACCGGGCGTACGAAGTGTCATTTGCTTCGCTGGTTTCCACACCCAAAAATGGCGGGGTCCGGCTGGCACAGGTAAAAGGGTTACAGGGTAACTTCCCGTTCTACGGCACTTGGGAAGTGCAGCCTGCATCGGCTGTTCAGACCTTCCGGCAGGCTACCAGCCGGGTAGCCCTGGTCGATGATGCGTTGCTGATTCAGATGGGCACCCAGCCCGGCGATTCGGTACGGGTGGGCAACCTGTCGTTCCTCATTGTGGGGCGGGTGACAAAAACGCCGGGGCAGGCGGCCATTGCGGCAACCGTGGCCCCCACCGTTTTTATCCCCAACCAGTTTCTGGCCGGTACGGGTCTGCTACAGCGGGGTAGTCGCATCGCTTATAAGTACTATTACCAGCTGGCACCGGACAAAGCAACCAGTGCGGTCGATGCCGATACGTTTATTAAACCCCTGGCTGCCCGGCTGGATAAGGAAGGAATCAATTACGATACCGTTACCGAACGCAAAAAACAGACCGGTCGCTCCTTCGCCGACCTCACTAAGTACCTAAGCCTGGTGGCCTTCGTGGCACTGTTGCTGGGTTGTGTCGGTGTGGCGAGTGCCGTGCAGTTATACGTAAAAGAGAAGGTAGCCTCGGTGGCTATTCTGCGGACGCTGGGTGCCAGTGGTCGGCAGGCATTCCTGATTTACCTGTACCAGACGACCCTTATGGGGCTGATTGGTGCCACCGTCGGGGCTGTATTGGGATCGGTGGTGCAGTTACTGCTTCCCCGCATCTTTGGCAATTTCCTGCCCATCACCGTCGATACGGCTCTTTCCGGCCCCGCCGTTCTGGGCGGCATCGGTACGGGTTTATTAATCTCGGTTCTTTTCTCCCTGCTGCCGCTCCTTGCTATTCGCAACGTGTCTCCTCTGCGTACGCTGCGTACCTCGTACGAAGATGATTTGCAGGGTCGTGATCCCCTGCGCTGGCTGGTTTACGGACTCGTTGTCTGTTTTATTGTTGGTTTCGCGTACTGGCAGACCAGCAATCTGCGATTAGCCGTTGGCTTCACGGGTGGCCTGGTCGTGGCCTTCGGATTGCTGACGGCGATTGGTCTGGGCCTGATCGGACTGGTACGGCGTTTTTTCCCGGCTTCGTGGAGTTATACCTGGCGGCAAAGTCTGGCCAATCTGTACCGACCCAACAACCAGACCCTTATCCTGATAACCTCCATTGGTCTGGGGGCTTTCCTCATCGCGACCCTGTACCTTACGCAGGGTTTGCTGCTGGGCCGGGTAGAATTATCGGGCAGCGGGAAGCAACCCAACATGGTGCTGTTCGATATTCAGAATGAGCAACTGGCGGGCGTCAAATCGCTGGTGCAGGCGCAGCACTTACCGATTTTGCAGGAGGTGCCGGTAGTGACCATGCGCCTGACGGATATCAATGGAAAAAACGGCGAAACGGTCCGCAAAGACACAACCCAGAAACCGCCGAAGTGGGCCTTCACCCGCGAATACCGGGTTACTTACCGTGACTCGCTGATTTCGTCGGAGAAGCTGGTGTCGGGGAAAGTCCCTTATCAGTTCGGTGGGGCCAGTTATATTTCCATCGAAAAAGGATTCTTCGAGCGAATGCACCTCAAGCTGGGCGATACCCTGAACTTCAACGTGCAGGGTGCGCCTGTTCAAACCATTATAGGCGGCACCCGCGAGGTGGAATGGAACCGGGTCCAGACTAATTTTCTGGTTATTTTCCCTTCCGGTATTCTGGAGCAGGCGCCCCAGTTTCACGTGCTAATGACGCGGGTGCCCGATAATCAAACCTCGGCCGTATTACAGCGCGGACTTGTGAGCCAATTCCCGAACGTCTCCGCCATCGACCTCGGCCTGATACTAAAAACAATTGATGAAATTCTGGCTCAAATTTCCTTCGTTATCCAGTTCATGGCCCTGTTCAGCATACTGACTGGTCTGCTGGTGCTGGCCAGTTCGGTGGTCATCAGCAAGTTTCAGCGGCTCCGCGAGAGTGTGCTGCTCCGGACGCTGGGGGCCAGCCGAAACCAGATTTTGGGCATTACGTTTCTGGAATACAGCCTGTTAGGATTTGTAGCAGCCCTATCCGGTATTTTACTGTCGATAGCCGGGACCTGGGGGTTAGCCCGTTTCGTGTTCGAGGTACCCTACCGACCCGATGCCCTGCCGCTGCTGGTTATCACCCTCGTTGTAACGGGACTAACCATCCTGATTGGAGTTTTCAACAGCCGCGATGTACTGGTAAAACCACCGCTGGAGGTGCTGCGGGCCGAGGTGTAATCAACTCGGAACAGCTTGCTGGTATACAACAACCCAGCGAACTTCGTGGCTCACTACTTCCGGTTAGGCAACAAATTTTCCGTAAGCGGGCGATTTAAATCGCCCGCTTACGGAAAATTTGTTGCCATTCCCCTACCCTTCCGACAACTCGGTAGCCCGTACCTGGGCGGCTTTAATACCGGCTACCAGCGTATCGGATAAGGCGCCGGTTTCAAAGGTGCGCAGGGCGGCTTCCGTTGTGCCCCCTTTGGAAGCGACCGCCTTGATCAGTTCGTCCAGCGATTTATCGGCATTGTTGATCAGGTGGTACGAGCCAAGCATCGTTTGCTTTACCAGCAGAGAAGCCACTGCATCGCTGAAGCCCATTTGTTTTCCGGCTTCGACCATAGCCTTCACCACGTAGTAAAAATAAGCGGGGCCGCTGCCACTCAGCGCGGTAACGGCATCGAGCATGGCTTCGTCTTCCAGAAATATCGACCGCCCTGTGGCATTGATCAGGTTCTCTACCCGGCGCAGACTGGTTAAGTCTACTTCTTTGGCCGCCGTAAAGCCCGTGATACCCATGCCAAGCATTGCCGGGGTGTTGGGCATGGCCCGCACCACCAGCGGATGAGCTAGTTTCGCCTGAATCTGCCCGATGGGAATGCCCGCCATAATGGACAGGATTACCTGATGCGGCTGAACCACCGCCCGCAATGACTCGTGTACGCTATTGAAATCCTGCGGTTTCACCGACAAAATAATCAGGTCCACTTCGCCAACGTGCGGCCCGATAGTTTCAACCACTACCCCCGCTTTCTCGGCTTTCAACGACTCGGAACGGTCACTGCTTTTCTCAATGAGGAGCAGGTCATCTTTTTTCACCAGATCGTACTGTAAAAACGATTTGGCAAAGGCCATGCCCATATTCCCGCACCCTACAATGGCAATTTTCATAGTTGTTTCATGGCTTCGGCCATGACAGAGACAAAACAAAAAAGGTCAGGCTTTCGCCCGACCCTGCAAAACTAATGACTTAGGGCCAACTCACTGACCTCCTTTGAGAACTTCTTCCAGTTTTTGCTCCAGTGCATCTCCCCGCAGATTCTTGGCAATGATTTTACCGGTTCTGTCGAGCAGGAACGTAGCGGGAATGGCCTGAACACCGTATTGCTGAGCTGCCGCCGACTGCCAGAATTTCAGGTCCGATACATGCGTCCAGATCAGGTTGTCGTTACGGATGGCTTTTGTCCAGCTATTTTTATCCTTGTCGAGCGAAACGCTGTAAATAGCAAAGCCCTTATCCTTAAACTTGTTATACATCCGAACCACGTTGGGATTTTCGTTTCGGCAGGGACCACACCACGAAGCCCAGAAATCGACCAGTACGTACTTACCCCGCAGGGACGACAGCGGAACGGGCATTCCGGTCGTGTCACTCAGGGCAATTTCGGGAGCCGGTGCTCCCACCGACACGCCTTTGATACGGGCCACCCGGCCAATCAGCGATTTGGCATGGGGACTGTTCGGGTTTTCTTTTTCGAAGCGTTGCGCCATCTCATCGTAAACGGCAAAGTCCGTGTCGATATTGATGAAATTGAGTGCAAACAACGACGCCAGCGATGTACCCATGGCGGGCAGCATAGCCTTTACTTTATTGACAACTTCCTGTTCGGCCGTCTGGTACTCCTGCTCGATCTGGGCAATTTTCTTGTTGTCTTTTTTCTCGGTGGCAGCCGCAATCTGCTTGTTCCAGTTGGTCACTTTCGCTTCCATTTCGGTCCGCAGAGCCATGAGTTTTTCGTAGTACTCCATATTTTTGGAGCCGGTCACGATTGATTTCCCCAGTTGGCCGGTTTTCCCATCCATCCGGTACCCGTCGGCCTGCACGTTCAGCGTTTCGCCCCCTTCTGCCAGCAGGGCCATTTTCTGGTCGCCACCCACATTGAGGATAAACACTTCCCCACCCTCAGCCACGTTACTGGTCAAGGTAAACGTATTGTCGGTGTTTACTTTGGCGGAATCGAGCTTACGGGTTGGCTGGGCGTTGGTTTCCAGATACACATAACGGCCCGGCGTTGCCTTCGTTACTTTCCCGGTAACGGTAAACGTTTTCGGGGTTTGGGCGCGGGCAGTAAAGCTGATGACCAGCAAACCGGCCAGACTAAAAATAAGGTTTCTCATCGTGTCTATAATGTCTTTGTTAATAACTCATTGACCAGTTTGGGGTCGGCCGAGCCTTTCGACTTTTTCATCACCTCTCCCACAAACAGCCCGAACAGGTTTTTCTTGCCTTTTCGGTACTGGGCTACTTTGTCGGGCCAGCTTGCCAGCACCTCTTCTACCAACGTTTGGAGCGCATCGGTATTGCGGTTCTGAATGAGGCCACGCTGTTGGGCCAGTTCCACAGGTGACGCGTCCGGCTGATCGACCATAAGCGTAAATACCTGCTGAGCAGCCGTTTGACTCACGGTTCCCTCCTCTATCAACGTAATCAGCGTAGCCAGTCGTTCGGCAGAAACCGGAAATTGACGGTCGCGCAGCATTTTTTCGGTCAACTGCCCTTTCACCGGGCCCATTATCCAGTTCGATACCGCTTTGTACTTGGTCGTGTGTGCACAAACGGCTTCAAAATAATCGGCCAGCTCGCGGGCATCGGTCAGTACCGAGGCATCATAATCGGGCAGGCCGTACGTACTCATAAACTGCTGGTACCGTGCTGCCGGAAGCAGGGGCATACTTGCCCGAACGCTGGCCAGCCACTCGTCCGATACCACTACGGGGGTGAGGTCGGGGTCAGGAAAGTAGCGGTAGTCGTTCATCGTTTCTTTCTCGCGCATGGCATAGCTTAGGCCCGTGGCGGCATCGAAGGTGCGGGTTTCCTGCACGATACGTCCGCCCGTTTCGGTTAGCTGCACCTGCCGGATAAATTCGCCGTCAACGGCCCGCATCACATTTCGGATTGAGTTCAGGTTTTTCACTTCAACCTTCGTGCCGAGATGCGTAGCTCCCTTAGGCCGGATAGAAACATTCACGTCGCAGCGCAGCGAGCCTTCTTCCATGTTCCCATCGCAGATGTCCAGGTAACGAACGAGCTTCCTGACCTCGGCCAGGTACTGCCCGGCTTCATCGGCGGTGCGAATACTGGGTTCCGTCACCATTTCAATGAGGGGTGTTCCGGCCCGGTTATAGTCCAGTCGTGTCACCCCCGAATCATCATGAATGGATTTACCGGCGTCTTCTTCCAGATGAATGTGGTGAAGCTGAATGGTTGTTTGATACGGGGTGCCGGTTTGGGGGTCTTTAGCCGTGATCGGCATCCCGCCCCCTACACAAATCGGCCCTTTATCCTGCGACAGCTGGTAGCCTTTGGGCAGGTCGGGGTAAAAATAATTTTTCCGGGCAAACACGTTATGGCGGGTAATCTCGCTGCCACAGGCCAGCCCCATCCGGATGGCGTACTCAACCGCTTTCCGGTTCAGTTTGGGTAATGTACCCGGATGCCCCAGGGTAATAACGCTGATATGGGTGTTCGGCTCAGCGCCAAACGCATTGGCATCAGACGCAAAAATTTTGCTTTCCGTAAGCAACTGACAGTGTATTTCCAGCCCGACAACAACTTCATAGTGGGAGAGAATAGCTGACGAAAGGGTTGCTTCAACGACCATTGGCAGAGTGTACTAATTTTAAGCAAAGATAGGCAGAAATAAAACAGACCCGGGTGCCGATGACTTTTCAGAACTGTATAAACTGACCAAATAGTAAATACGTAGTCTATAAGGTGTCTACTTTTCAGGGATTCATCGTCTAAATCCAAGTTCGTGTTGCTTCACGAATACTAACCCAGCTTTTGAAAATGACTACCCAGACTGTTGAACTAGCCCGTGACAAGGATATCGTGGTTGAAAAAAAGTACCACCTGAGCTACGAAGAGTTTAAGAAAAAGCATCTTTTTGGTAATTACCCCGTCGTGATTGGGGATGCCTGCGCTGCCTGGTCAGCAAAAAGCAAATTTACCCCTGCTTTCTTCAAGGAGAACTACAGCGACCGGGAAGTAAGTATAGCCGGAAAAACCTATACGCTGGGCGATTATATCGACTGGATGATGACGGGCACCGAAGCCAACCCGGCCCCTTACCCCTGCACCCTGCAGATAGAAAGCGATTACCCGGAGCTAATGCCCGACGTGTTACCCCGACTCAAATACGCCCTCCCCGACCGTATCAAGAGTAAACTTCTGCCTAATCGGCTGTTATCCGGAGCAAACACGCTGGAGATTTTTTTTGGCAGCCCGGGGGCCCAGTTTCCGTACGTGCATTACGATTACATGAGTTTGCACGCGTACATCACCCAGTTGTACGGGCAGAAAGAATTTACCGTTATTCCACCGGATCAAACGCCCTACGTGTACCCAAAACCAGATAATTTGTGGGTTTCGGAGGTGAATGACATTCGTAATCCAGACCTGGAGAAGTACCCGTTATTCGCAAAAACGACCCCCGTCACCTTTGTGGTTGGCCCCGGCGAAACCCTGTTCATTCCCTGCGGCTGGTGGCATACGGCCCGCTCCCTGACACCAACGATATCCGTCGCGCTGGACTGCCTGAATGCGTCCAACTGGACCAATTTCATGCACGAAGTGGATATGAATATGCAGGAACGAAAACCCAGACTGGCTAAAGCCGTTCAGGCATACTTATCGGTACTGGGGGGCGTATTGGGAACACTCGAAAAAGCGGGTGTAAGTGCCTAGCGAACAACCCGACCGTTATAGTACATTGAATCTGTACTTCACGTAGGTCTGCGCCAGGAGGGCAAATTTTTGCGGGTTCGGCACACGAACCCGCTCATTTTGAACGCGGGATGCCGGAAGCCGCTTTATTTTGTTGAACAGCGTCTGATAATATACGTAAGCCAGGTAAACCCCCATCCGGGCACCACGAGGCAAATTCAGGATGCCAATATAAGCCGCATCGAAATCGCATTGAATGTCCCGCTCGATTAATTCTTTTGTATCACCACCAAAATTACTAAAATCCACACCGGGGAAATAGGTACGTCCCCGATCCACGAAATCACTCTTCATGTCGCGCAGGAAGTTTACTTTCTGGAAGGCGGCTCCCAGGCGGGATGCAGGCTCCCGCAGCCGGTCAAACTCAGCACTGTCTCCTTCGCAGAATACCCGTAGGCACATCAGGCCCACTACTTCGGCGGAGCCGTAAATGTACTCGCTGTACCCTTCCTTGTCATAGTCCTGGTTGTACAGATCCATTTCCATACTCTTCAGAAAGGCCTCGATCAACGTATGCTCAATCCGGTACTCGTTGACGATCAGTTGAAACGATTGCAGAATGGGATTTAAACTAATGCCTTCGGCAATAGCCTGGTACGTATCGTGCCGAAAGCGTTTGAGCAGGGTTTCCTTGTCATACTCGTGGAACGTATCCACAATTTCATCGGCGTACCGAACAAATCCATAAATGGCGTATATAGGCAGATGGAACTTACGATCCAGGGTTTTGATGCCTAATGTAAACGACGTACTGTACCGTTCAGTAACTAATTTACTGCATTCCAGTGCGGTTTTATTGAACAACGCCATCATAATGTGTAAGCAACAGGGGTTTAAGCAACAGTTTTTTTATCAAACGCAGGAAAGAGATAGCCGGAAACCAGATAAGCATTGAGTAGCGGTATATCTACCCCTGCCATCCCTGCCCATTCTACGTGAAAACTAACCAAATTCTTTGGCAACTTCATCAGCCACTACCAGCCCCGATATCAATGACGGGGGTACGCCCGGTCCGGGCACTGTCAGCTGACCGGTGTAGAACAGGTTGTCGACTACTTTACTCTTCAGCGATGGCTTTAGCAGGGCCGTTTGCCGAAGCGTGTTGGCAAGCCCGTAGGCGTTGCCCCGGAAAGCATTATAGTCCTGCTGAAAATCATTATGCGCGTAACTCCGTTTGAACACGACATGAGCCCGGATATCCTCCCCAACGTACGCTTCCAGGCGGGTCATTATCAGGTCGAAGTAGTGTTCGCGGGTAGCGTCATCGTCCGTGAGACCGGGAGCCACCGGAATAAGTAAAAACAGGTTTTCGCACCCCTGGGGAGCTACACCAGGGTCGGTTTTAGAGGGAGCCGACACATAGAATAATGGTTTGGAAGGCCAGCGGGGGGTTTCATAAATTTCCTGGGCGTGAACCTTGAAATCCTCGTCGAAAAACAGGTTGTGATGCTGCAAACGGGGCACCCGCTTGTTAATTCCTAAATAGAATAACAGCGACGAAGGAGCCATAACCCGGCTTTGCCAGTAAGCATCGTCGTAATTTCGGTGAGCTGGGTCAACCAGAGTGGTTTCAACGTGGTTATAGTCGGCCCCCGCAATAACCACATCCGTTTCGAAAATACCGGTATCGGTAACGACCCGCTGCGCCTTTTTATCGACAACCTCAATTTTCTGAACGGTCTGGTTCAGTAAAATTTTAACGCCTTTTTCCTGCGCCAGGCTAACCATTGCCTTCACAATTTCGTGCATTCCCCCCATGGGGTACCAGGTGCCCAGTGCCATTTCGGCGTAGTTCATCAGGCTATACATAGCGGGGGTATTATCAGGGGTAGCCCCCAGGAACAGCACCGGAAACTCGACGATTTCGAGCAAACGGGGATGGGTAAAAAACTTGCGGGCGTGCGTGGCAAAGGACTGAAAAACATCCAGACGGGCAACGTCGAGCAGGAGCTTGAAGCTCATAAATTCAGTAACCGAACGACTGGGTTTCCAAACGAACTTTTTCATACCTACCTCATACTTGTAGGCGGCCTGTTTGAGAAAGGCACGTAGTTTTAGCCCGCTTCCAGGCTCTATTCGGTCAAAAAGTACTTCCAGCTTATCGACACCAGCAGGCAGGTCAACGGCCTCGTCCGGCCCAAAAATAACGGAGTACGAAGGATCGAGCCGAACAAGATTATAGTAATCGGATGGCTTTTTACCAAATCGGGCAAAGTAGGTGTCAAATACGTCGGGCATCCAATACCAGCTTGGCCCCATATCGAACGTAAATCCTTCGGTCTGGAAAACGCGCGCCCGGCCCCCCGGCATATCGTTTTTTTCGAGAAGTGTAACGTCGTACCCTTTATCGGCAAGACTGGTAGCGGCCGCCAGTCCGGCAAAACCGGCCCCTATAACTAAGATACGCTGCGGCATCAGTCTATACGTATTGATGTAGTCAACAGATAATTACCTGATGAAGCACTTTGTTTATACGAATGCATAGTAAAGCGATTGGCAAGATAGGCAGCAGGGGAGCAGAGAACAAAAACAGGGAACGAAAGGGCAGATTCCCACCCCTTCACCAGATTCGGTACAGCTACAGATAACTACTTGGTTATAAAAAATTTAGCACAAAAAAAGTCAAGTGGATTCCACTTGACTTTTCTGAACCTTCCTCTTTTTTAACCAAAAACTACTCAATTAATATACATTAGACGGAGTAGTGCTCAAAAAGTATCACTTTATGCGTTAAAATAGGCATAAACTTTTAGCTGATCTTTCAACTCCTTCCGGGCTATATGAATTCTGTTTTTTACTGTACCAATGGGGATGTTCAGTTTGGCCGCTATCTCGTGGTACTTGAAACCACGGAAGTGCATCATGAACGGTGTTTTATACGTGTCGTCGAGACCGTTCACCGCCCGATTGATATCGTTCTGGGCGAATGACGAATAAGCCATGTTATCCGTGCTGCTCTCGATTGAGTTAATGTAGTGCAAATTATCAGTCGTGTCTATGAAGGTATTCTTACGCACCATACGCTGATAGTTGGTGATAAAAGTGTTCTTCATGATTGTATATAACCAGGCCTTCAGATTCGTACCATCCGTATACTTATCGCGGTTCGTAAAAGCTTTCAGCAATGTGTCCTGTAGCAGATCGTTTGCGTCTTCAACATCTTTCGTCAGGCGCAGGGCGAATGGGCGTAGTGATTTGGATACTTTGCCGATATGGTTTGTAAATTCGATGGCTGTCATGGCTCCGTTGTTTTTCAGTTAGGCTCTTTTGCATACCCTAAGACAAAAAAACAACCACGATTTTCGAGCATTTCCTGTCAGGCGAAAGACGCATAATTAACTAGCTAATTACCAGAAAGTTAACAGACATAAATTTACGTGCCAAAACCGCATGTACTTTCGTGTGAACTGGTGAGGTGTGGAATATTTCCCCCATTATGGGGAATTCACAGTGGGGATTTTGTTTAACATTTACACACATCTGTTCAACAAAATCGGAAGAGGGGTATTTTTTGGCATCAACTAATCGTACTGGATGGGATAAATTAATTTTTGGAGAGGCTTATCGGGCGTAAAAAAAGCGTGCGTTAAACCAGCCCTTCCCTTAACAGATCGTGTAGATGAATGAACCCGTGAACATGCCCGGCTTCCGCTACGACAAGCTGGGTAATATCCCGCTCCTGCATTACTTGTAAAGCAGCCACCGCGTAGTCGTCAGGGGCTATACAAACCGGCCCTGCGGTCATCACGTCCTGGGCACTGAGCAGCCAGAAAGACTCGTGTTTATAGGCAGTACGCCGAATGTCGCCGTCCGTAACAATTCCGGCCAGCAAACCGGCTTCATTCACTACAGCTGTAGCACCCAAACGGTTAGCCGAAATAGTAAATATCACGTCTTTGATTGACGTACTCGTTAAAACCTTGGGGCACTGATTGTGGGGAAAAATGTCGGCAACTTTCAGGTACAGCTTTTTACCCAGCGAACCTCCGGGATGATAGCGGGCAAAATCCTGCCGGGTAAACCCCCGCAGCTCCAGCAAACTGACTGCCAGCGCATCGCCCAGGGCCAGTGCTACCGTTGTACTGGTGGTAGGAGCCAGATTAAGCGGGTCGGCTTCGTGCTCCGCATACGCATGCACTATATGATCGGCATGGTGGGCCAGGTACGAATCCCGTGCGCTAACTAGCGCAATCAACGTAACACCCACCCGCTTCAGCAGGGGTAATAACACCTTTATCTCGGCGGTGCTGCCACTTTTGGAAATAATCAGAACGATGTCATTCGTCTGAATCATTCCCAGATCACCATGAATGGCATCGGCTGCGTGCATGAATAGCGCAGGAGTGCCGGTGGAGTTCATGGTAGCTACAATTTTCTGCCCGATCAGGGCACTTTTACCTACGCCCGTTACCACCAAACGACCCGTCATATGCAGCAGCGTTTCCACCGCAGCGTCAAATTGATCGTCGAGCAAATCGACAGCGTTACGGATGGCATCGGCCTCGGCCAAAAGCACCGAACGCGCAATACTCGTAGGATTTTTTATTACTTTCAACGTCAGTTTTGCTAATCAGGAATGGTTTGCGATGTATATTCGCTAACTTTATTAAGCAAAGATACGGGAAGCAGGTAGAGTAAAGTAACTTTTGTACGATTTGTAGAATGATGCAGGTTGATGAGTCGGTCCATACAACATTAAGAGATCGACTAAAGGAAATTTTTGGATATGGTCAGTTCCGGGGTGAGCAGGAAGCTATTATATATAGTATCCTGGCCGGACGTAACACGTTCGTTATTATGCCCACCGGAGCCGGCAAGTCGCTGTGCTATCAACTGCCTGCTATTGTTAGCGATGGCACAGCGGTGGTTATTTCGCCCCTTATTGCCCTGATGAAAAACCAGGTCGATCAGTTGAACGCGTTTGGTATCAACGCTCAGTTCCTGAATTCAACGCTTTCCAAGGCCGAGATGAACAAGGTCAAGAAGGACACGCTGAACGGCACACTCAAGCTACTGTACATTGCTCCGGAATCCTTGACGAAAGAAGAGAATTTGGACTTTTTAAAGAAAGCCAACATCTCTTTTGTTGCGATTGATGAAGCACATTGTATTTCGGAATGGGGGCACGACTTCCGGCCCGAGTACCGGAAAATAAGAGGTATAGTCGACAATATCGGCAATCTGCCCGTTATTGCGCTGACCGCAACGGCTACCCCCAAAGTACAGCAGGACATCCAGAAAAACCTCCAGATGGAGGACGCCAATCTGTATAAAACGTCGTTCAACCGGAAGAATTTATACTACGAAATAAAACCGAAAGTTGACGCCAAAAAGCAACTCATAAAGTACGTTAAGCAGAACAAAGGAAAGTCGGGCATTATCTATTGCCTGAGCCGGAAAACGGTGGAGGAAATTGCCGAATTACTGAGTGTAAATGACGTGAAGGCACTCCCCTACCACGCTGGTCTGGACCCCCAAACCCGGATGCACAATCAGGATGCATTCCTGAACGAAGATGCCGACGTTATCTGCGCCACGATTGCTTTCGGTATGGGAATAGACAAGCCTGATGTTCGCTTCGTGATTCACTACGACGCCCCCAAATCACTCGAAGGCTATTATCAGGAAACGGGTCGCGCCGGACGCGATGGCCTGGAAGGTAACTGCCTGATGTTCTACAGCTACGACGACATCGTTAAACTGGAGAAATTTAACAAAGACAAACCCGTTACCGAACGCGACAATGCCCGGCACCTGCTGGCCGAAATGGTTTCCTATTCGAACCTGGGCGTTTGCCGCCGTCGGCAGTTGCTGGGGTACTTCGGCGAGTTCATGGATAAAGACTGCGGTTTCTGCGATAACTGCCTGAAACCGACGGAGAAACTGAAGGTACAGCATGAAGTGGTGCTGGCCTTGCAAACGGTCTTGCAAACTGATCAGCGTTTTGACGTGACTCATCTGGCCGACGTGTTAACGGCAACCGGAAATCAGTACGTGACCAGCTACGAGCATGACCGGCTGGCAGTATACGGCAAAGGGCGCGAATTCAGCGAGGACTGCAACTATTGGTGCTCGCTCATCAAGCAAATTGCCATTTATGGGTACCTCGAAAAGGATGTCGACAACTATGGAATCCTGAAATTGTCGCAAAGGGGGATGAACTACATTGAAGACCCCTATCCAGTCACGCTGTCGAAAGACCATGATTATGCACAGCTCACGGCCGACACGAAGGAAGACGATGATAAGGATTCGACACCCAATGGCGGTGGCGTAGCCTACGACGAAGAGTTGCTCGGCCTGCTGAAAGCCCTTCGCAAAAAGATTGCGAAAGAAAAGAACCTTCCTCCCTATGTAATCTTCCAGGAAACATCTATGGAAGAGATGGCCACCACATACCCTACCACGCGCGAAGAAATGGCGCAGATCAACGGAGTGGGTATGGGTAAAGTCCAGAAATTTGGACGGCCTTTTGTCGATTTGATTGCCAAGTATGTAGAAGACAACGAGATTGAAACGGCTCAGGACGTAGTCGTTAAATCGACCGTAAATAAATCGAAAGTCAAGATTTTTATCATTCAGCAGATCGACCGCAAAGTTGACCTGGACGAAATCGCCGAAGCGAAATCATTGTCGATGGAAGACCTGATGGAAGAAATTGAGCATATCTGTTATTCTGGCACACGCCTTAACCTTGATTACTACATCAATCAGGTGATGGACGAAGACCGGCAGGATGAGATTTTCGATTACTTCATGCGGTCCGATAGTGACAATATTGCCGTTGCTCTGCGTGAGTTCGGGGGCGACGATTTTACAGAACAGGATCTACGACTGATGCGTATCAAATTCCTGTCGGAAGTAGCAAACTGAGTGATGAATGATAAATGATGAATACCATCCGGCAAGCATCATTCATCATTTACCATTCATCCGCTTCGGCGGACCGATTTATTATTCATTATGAACATACTTATACTGGGGTCGGGTGGCCGGGAACACGCCTTCGCGTGGAAACTGGCACAAAGCCCATTATGTGACACACTGTTTGTAGCACCGGGCAATGCCGGAACAGCGCAGGCAGCAACCAATTTACCCATTTCTTACAATGACTTTCCGGCAGTAGCCAAAGCCGTTCGGGATGAAAAAATAGCGCTGCTGATTGTTGGTCCGGAAGAGCCTCTGGTGAAGGGAATCGTTGATTATCTGCGGCAACAACCTGATTTAGCCGACCTGCGCATTGTTGGGCCAAACGCACAGGGGGCGCAGCTGGAGGGCAGTAAGGATTTCTCCAAGCAGTTTATGCAGCGGCACGGCATACCAACGGCAGCCTCACGTACCTTTACCAAAGACAGCCTGCAAGAGGGGCTTGACTACCTACAAACGCACGCGCTGCCGGTGGTGCTAAAGGCGGATGGTTTGGCAGCTGGTAAAGGTGTAATTATTGCCGAAACGGTAGCCGAAGCTCAGAGAACCCTGAAGGACATGCTTACCGGTCATACGTTTGGGGATGCGGGTAGCAAAGTTGTTATTGAGCAGTTTTTGCGGGGTATCGAGCTATCCGTATTCGTGCTCACCGACGGCGTAAATTATAAAATCCTCCCCGAAGCCAAAGATTACAAGCGCATTGGTGAAGAAGACACCGGCCCCAATACGGGTGGTATGGGAGCCGTATCGCCGGTTGTATTTGCCAATCCTTCCTTCCTGCAAAAGGTGGAAGAGAAAGTGGTGAAGCCTACTCTGTTGGGCTTACAGAAGGATGGAATTCACTACCAGGGCTTTATTTTCGTAGGCTTGATGAAGGTAAATAGTGAACCATTCGTTATTGAATACAACACCCGTATGGGAGATCCGGAAACGGAGGTAGTCCTGCCCCGTATTCAAAATGATTTTGTTGAACTGATGGTGGCTACGGCTGATGGCGAACTCGATAAAATTCCCATCCGCATATCCCCCCAAACAGCTGTTACAACGGTACTGGTATCGGGGGGTTATCCCGGCGAGTACACTACGGGTAAAATCATTTCTGACCTTGAGCGTTTAGAAGATATAATGGTATTTCATGGCGGAACGCTCAATCAAGACGGGCAGGTGCTAACAAATGGCGGTCGGGTTCTGGCCATAACGGCGCAGGCCAACTCGCTCGAAAATGCTGTCAGGAAGTCGCAGGAAGCGGCCCGGATGGTGCAATTTGAAGGAAAGCAGTACCGTAAAGATATTGGGGTCGACCTGATTCGGTACGCAGATTGAGTTTTCAGCAGATGGTTCTGACGTAGTTTGCCGATGCTGAAAACTATAAACCGTAAACTGAAAAATGTATGAGTTGTAAATCCTGTGCCACTGGCGGATGTGGAACCCAGAAAGGGACATCTGACGGGGAGAAAACGGCTACAACCGGATGCGGAAGTGGAGGATGTAGCACTGGCGGTTGTAATAAATTGAATTCGTTCGACTGGTTGAGCGATGTGGCTATGCCCGGCATGAACCGGTACGATGTAGTTGAAGTAAAATTTAAGGGCGGACGGAAAGAGTACTACCGTAACGTTCATCAGCTCGACCTGACAACGGGCGATTATGTGGTGGTAGAAATGCCCTCCGGTTTTCATATTGGGGCCGTATCGCTCCAGGGTGAACTGGTGAGATTACAGGTAAAAAAACGGGCGGTAAAAATCAATGATGATACTAAGGTCATCCATCGGATAGCGACCCAAAAAGACATGGACCGCCATGAACAGGCCGTTTTGCGTGACCTGCCTGCGTTATACCGCTCCCGTGAAATCAGCCGTGACCTGAAACTGAACATGAAGCTCTCCGACGTTGAGTTTCAGTCCGACAATACTAAAGCCACTTTTTATTATTCGTCCGAAGAACGGGTCGATTTTCGGGAGTTAATCAAGATGCTGGCCGGTGAGTTTAAGGCCCGGATCGAGATGCGGCAGATTAGCCTTCGTCAGGAGGCCGGGCGCTTGGGCGGTATTGGCTCCTGCGGGCGCGAACTCTGCTGCTCTACCTGGTTGACGGACTTCAAGAACATCGCTACCTCGGCAGCCCGCTACCAAAACCTGTCCCTGAATCCGGCCAAACTATCCGGTCAGTGCGGCCGGTTGAAGTGTTGCCTGAATTACGAGCTGGACACGTATATGGATGCGCTACGCGACATTCCGACCATCGAGAAGCCACTGGAAACGCAAAAAGGGCGGGCTTATCTTCAAAAGACTGATATCTTCCGCAAACAAATGTGGTTTGGGTACGGGGCAGAAAGTACCTGGCATCCCCTACCGATTGCCCGCGTGATCGAGATTGTCGATTTGAACAAAAGAGGCATTATTCCTGAGTCGTTCGAGGTTTTGACGCCCATTGGCGAGAAGGAGCATCTTACAGCAGCAACGCTCAACAGTGACCTGCAAAAACTGGATGCCAAATACACAGCCCGGTCGGGCAAGAAAAAGAAGAAGCCACGCGGTCCGGAAGGCGGCTCACCCCGTCCCACGCCTACTAACAAGCCATCCTGATAAACAACCCCGGTCCTGAAAGGCCGGGGTTGTTTGTTTTATCGTTTGCCTGACTCATCTCAAAAATCACCGGAATAGAAGGGGCTGAACACGTAATACGTACTATCCCGTTTGGCTCGGTTTGGTGCTGTCTGTATGTATAGCACATAGCGAGGTTTGCGGTCAGGCCCATCAGCCCACTCATCGAAGGGGCGTTCGCGGGTATAGAGTTTATCCACTTCGCGAACGTGCATATCGGCTATCTGCTTTTCATCCACCCGAATACCATTGACGAATAGATCAATGTCCTTCCGGTACTCGTCATAAAGCTGTAGATGTTCGTCTTTCGTTCGCTCGACGAACGCCAGTTTGTTGTGGAAAAAAGTAGCTTCGAGCAGTTTGTTCATCGAAAACGTGCTGGAATTTCCACCTGGATAGTCTGACAGCGTGTTAGCCTGTAAGTATTGTTTCCACTTTTCCCGCAGTGGATTTTCGTCCGGTGTTCTGTGGGTTGTGCTAATGAGCACTCGGTATGATTCAGGGAAGGCATCCGCTTCAGGAAAATCGTCTATTTTCTGGTAGACAAACAAATCATCGATCTGTTCAAAGGTCAATTTTTTGAGCGCTGTTTCTGAGGCAATCTGCCCGTTGATAAACACTTTTACCTGTTGGCCAGCAGGAATTTTCAGGGCCAGATAATTATTTTGCAAACGAAGGATAGGAGAATACCTGTTCATTGGCATTACAACCACTTTGCGCCCATTGATTACGGATGTTTCGCCAAAAGTTAACAGGGATGCCTGCAGAAACCAGGGTTTCGAGTGTTCTAGTTCAGCTACCAATCGCCGTGTCGCGTTGCTCAGCGGAGAAGGCAACGGATTTGTAACAGCACCTTCATTGTCAGACTGACGATGCCGACACGCTATCGCCATAATCCCCAGCAGCAATACCCATATTCCATACCGCCAGCAGGCCGAAAAGCCGGAACGCTGCCCGTTCATCATGCCCACGCGCTGATGCAGGCTCGGCCCGCTAAACTGGTTGGTAATCGCCAATTGCCCGGCCGCCAGGCTAACTTTCACTAGATTATACTGGTAGGCTCTGGCATCGATACCCTCGGCGAGTACAGTCTGATCGGCACTGAACTCAAGCGTTTGATGGAGCAAGTGACGGAACAGATAGGCCGCTGGATTGAACCAGAAAATGATACAAATAACCTCAGCCCCCAGCATATCCAGACTGTGCCGCTCCCGAACATGTACTCGCTCGTGCCGGAGAATCTGTTCCAGCTCGTCGGATGCGTGACGAGAGGGATTGAGTACTACCCAGTTGAAAAAGGAAAAAGGTGCCGTCACGCTCTCGTTTCGTACCAGCGTAAAACCATCATACGGTTCATGCACCGACTGACGAATCAATCGTCTGAGTGAACTCAGTTGCACACCCAGTCGGATAAGCAATACCAAAACACCCCCTGTATACAGTAGTAGAAGTAGCATCGGCCACGACCATCCGGTGGCAGCGGACTGACTTTGAAAAGCCGGGTAGGTACGCTGGTCAGGAAACGTAATCGTTACGTCGGGTTTAGGCGCACCAGCACCGGCGAGGATTCTCGGTACGATTACCTGAGCCGTACGGTGCATAACGGCGCGCACGGGTTGCGGTCGCCAGTCGGGCAGCTCAAGCAGGGGCAGCAGCAGGGTAGCCACTATCCCCAGCCAAAGAACCAGCCGGTTAGTCCGGAAAAACGTTTCGCGCCGGAGTAACGCATAGTATGCGAAACTAACGACGGCCAACAGCGCATTGACCAAAACGACATAGCGAAGCGTTTCCATTCTTGAAAAGGGCTGGTTTGGATTTGGTCAGGCACTAATCAATCTGTTGTCATTCAACAGGCATGGGTAGTCGAAGAGGAAATGACCAATGAATGACGGCGCAATGATTACTTTTTCTCAATCATTGCCAGTATTTCCCGAAGCTCTTCGGCCGAAATTTTCTCGTTTTTAGCGAAATAGCTCACCAGGTTCTTATACGAATTATCGAAGTATTCATCGACCACTCTTTTCAGCACGAATTTATTCTGGTAAGCTTCCTTGCTGATGATGGGGTAATATTCGTGCGTATTTCCATACGCCTTGTGCCCAATGTACCCCTTCTCTTCCAGGTTACGGACAATGGTGGAAACGGTATTATAATGCAGTGGAGGATTGGTAAACTGCGGAACCATATCCTTTACATAACCCTGTTCCATTTTCCAGAGCACCTGCATTACTTCTTCTTCCTTGGCGGTTAGCTTTTCCATAAAACAAATCTAAAACTATTTTTTTCGTTTGCAAACTATTTCAGTAGTTTTTTAGCATTTGAAAAGCCAACCGCCCCGTTGTAGCTTTGGGGCTAATTTTGTGGGGAAGTTTATGAAACAACTGGCACTTGTAGTATTTATGGCATTGCTGGTCGCTGGTTGCGATACAAACGCGGTGTATAAAGAGTACACGGACATAGAGGACGGGAAGTGGTACATTAAAAATACCCCCTCGTTCACTTTTGACATTAAGGACGCGTCGATTCCTTACAACATTTATTATAACCTTCGTAACAGCCTGTCTTACGGGTATTATAACCTCTACCTGACCCGGTATCTGCGTGATTCTACGGGCAAAGAACTGGAATCCCGGCTGGATGAGTTGATCCTGATGGACCCTAAAACGGGGAAGCCCAACGGCGATGGAATCGGTGATATCTTCGACCATAAGTTTCTGATGAAGCGCAATTACCGTTTTCCGAAACCCGGTCAGTACACTATGCAGATTCGTCAATACATGCGTCAGGACCCGTTGCTCAATGTTCTCAGCGTGGGTATTACGGTAGAGAAAGCTGGTGCCCCCAATTAATCCGCTCAAGAAATTGCCCCCGCTGCTCGATTTATTCCGCCGGAATCGCTTGTTTTTTTTCGGCTATGGCCTGATGCTGCTCGTTGTGGGCATCCTGCAGTTGATCTACACGCAGGAACAGCTAATGCAATGGGTTAACATCCGCAACACCCCGGCAGGCGATCTACTTTTCCCCTACATTACCTATCTGGGCGATGGCGGATTTTTCGTTCTCATCTGCCTTATTGCACTGGTTTACAACCGTCGTATCGGCGGGATGGCTTTGGCGAGCTTTGCCTTATCCTCGTTGGCTTCGTTGTTTCTAAAAACAATTGTATTTCCCAACTCACCCCGGCCCCTGCTTTATTTCGAACACTCAACGTATCAGTATCATATTATAAAGGGCCTGGAGATTTACAGTTATAACAGTTTTCCGTCTGGCCATACCACAACGGCTTTTGCCCTATTCAGCCTGTTTGCTTTTCTGGACGAGCGAAAAAGCAGAAGTCTTTTTTTTCTCCTCCTGGCTTTTCTAACAGGCTATTCGCGGGTTTATTTATTTCAGCACTTTGTTGAAGATGCCTACGTAGGATCACTGGTGGGCACTATTTCCTCCGCTATTGTTTATGTAGCCCTCCATTCTTGGGCCTTGAAGAAAACGCCAGCCGACGATAATTAGCCACCCGTTTGCCTATATTTGCTCAGAGCTTCGCCGAACCATTGCCCGGGCTGAGCCGTTACTTCGTCATTGAATACAATCAATACGCTTCTACAAACTCTCTCTCATGAGTGACGCTATCAAACATGAGTGCGGTATAGCCCTGATTCGGCTCCGCAAACCCTACCAGTATTACATCGATAAGTACGGCACAGCACTTTACGGTGCCAATAAGCTGTACCTGCTCATGGAAAAGCAGGTGAACCGGGGGCAGGATGGTGCGGGCATCGCCAACATCAAACTGGACGTTCCGGCGGGCCGTCGCTACATTAGCCGCTACCGCTCCGTCGACCAGCGCCCCGTAGCGGACATCTTCGAAAAGGTTAACAAGAAATTCCGGAAGGCCCTCAAAGGCAACAAAGAAAAAGCAAAGGATGCCCAATGGCTCCAGGAAAACATCGCCTTCACGGGTGAGGTCTGGATGGGTCACCTGCGGTATGGCACTCATGGCTCCAACGAGATAGAGAACTGCCATCCCATGCTTCGGCAGAGCAACTGGCGCAGTCGGAATCTAGTGGTGGCCGGAAACTTCAACATGACGAATGTTGACGAACTGTTTGGCAAACTCGTTTCCCTGGGTCAGCATCCGAAAGATAAAGTTGACACCGTAACGGTGATGGAAAAAATCGGCCACTTTCTGGATGAAGAAAATCAGCGCGTGTTCGAGCGATTCAAGGGGATTTACGAAAACCCGGAGCTATCGGACATCATTGAGGACAACGTTAATCTTCAGCGCGTTCTGCATCGCTCCTGCCGCGATTTCGACGGGGGCTATGCTATGGTAGGTATGACTGGCTACGGGGCAGCTTTCGTAGCCCGCGACCCGGCTGGTATTCGTCCGGCTTATTACTATGCAGACGATGAAGTAGTAGTAGTGGCTTCGGAAAAACCAGCCATCAAAGCCGCCTTCAATGCCGAATACAGTGCTATTCAGGAGGTAAAACCCGGCCATGCGCTCATCGTTGACAAATATGGTGAGTATCGGGAGCAGGAATTCGTCCGACCCATCGAGAAGAAATCGTGCAGTTTTGAACGTATCTACTTCTCAAGGGCTACCGACCCTGACATCTACAATGAGCGTAAAACGCTGGGGAAACTGTTAATTCCGCAGATTCTCAAAGAAATCGACTACGATCTCGAAAATACTGTCTTCTCCTACATCCCCAACACCGCCGAAACGGCTTTTTTTGGCATGGTTGAAGGATTGGAAGAATACCTCTATAAACAGCGGAAGAAAGCGATTATGGAGGGCATTTTGTTCGAGGAGGAACTGGACAGGGTTCTTTCATTCCGCCCCCGCATCGAAAAACTGGTTGCTAAAGACGTTAAATTACGGACATTCATCGCCGATGATGCCCAGCGCGACGATATGGTAGCCCATGTGTACGATACTACCTTCGAGGTTATAAAAAAGGGGAAAGATACGATAGTGGTCGTCGATGACTCAATCGTACGCGGTACCACACTGGAAAAGAGCATTCTGCGGATGCTGGACCGGTTGGGTCCCAAGAAAATTGTTATCGTTTCCTCAGCACCCCAGATTCGCTTCCCCGATTGCTACGGCATCGACATGTCGAAGTTTAAGGAGTTTATCGGATTTAGGGCCGCTCTGGAACTGATTCGTGAGCGGGGCCTGGATAGCTTACTCGATGAGGTGTACGCGTTGTGCGTAGCCGCTATCGAGTCGGGTAATGCCAGTCAGGAAAACTATGTAAAGGCGCTGTTCGATCCCTTTACACACGTAGAGTTATCTAAAAAAGTAGCGCAAATCATTACCCCTGCCGACCTGAACGCCGAAGTAGCGGTGGTGTATCAAACCGTTGAAAATCTGCACGTTGCCTGTCCTAATCACACCGGCGACTGGTATTTCACCGGCAATTACCCAACCCCCGGTGGTAATAATGTCGTCAACAAAGCTTTCGTAAACTTTATGGAAGGCAAATTGGTACGGGCCTATTAATCTGACGTATTAACGAGCGAGGGGTTATAATTGAGACTGGCTGACGCATCAATATTAATGCGCGTCGTTAGTCTTAATTATAACCCCTCGCTTCTTTTTTCACGACTACCTGCTCCATTGCAACGCATTTACATTGGCACCAATTTTCTTTCCTTCGGTTAAGCCAGTCTCATTATCCTGCCGGGTATGGATATTCCCATAGAAGCGTGAATCTGCCGATTCCTGAGCAGATTGAGCAAACGAGGTAAAGGGCCGGGCTTTGAACGCCACATTACGCATTGGATCATTGATTCGGCCTATATGCGAATCATCCACAAATGCAAAATTTTCGCCATACAAAGCTGTCAGAACAGTAGCGGCCGATGAAGACTGGGTAGCATGACCCGACGGGTAGCCGGGAAAGGGAGGGGCGGGCCAAAAAGGAGTCCAGTTAGGGTCAATAGCCAGCCGTACGTACGTGTAAGGCCGCAAGTTAGTATAGACATATTTACACCGCCAGCATAGCACAAAGGCATCAGCAATCGAAATGCCCGTACGTGCAAAGGTCTCGGCGGCTTTAGCCAGATCCGCTTTAGAGGTTAACACGGCGATTCGACCCAGATTGTATGAATGGCCAGGAGGAGTGAATGAATCGCCGGGGTTGTCAGACCACCAAAGGGCTATTTCTTTTTCGGTCTGGGTCAGGCTTTTCGACTTTTTATACACATCCAGATACTGACCAAAAATTTCTGATTTGGTATCGGTTGAGTACGCTAATGGTTTGGGCATCGTTAACTCGTTATTTGCCTTTACAAATGTCCTGACGGCTCCCCAGTAGGGTTGCATAGGAATCCTGATACCATTTTCGGTAGGTTGCCACATACCAGCCCCCGTTGGCACTACGTAGTTTGTGGGGAAATTACGGTCGTACCCGGCATCACCGCCATCTGTTTTCGACCATTCGTACACTGTACGGGCAATACGTTTGCCAAAAGCTACCGACCGTTCATTCACCGTTTCGTCAGTATCCCTGAAGGCAATGCGAACTGTCGCTTCGAGAGAATCAACCGTAGCTTTGGACGATGCACTCATGTTCAAATATAAACTACGTAAGATGTCGGCCTGTGCGGCATTGGCACTCAATGCCCAGTTATACACTTTGCCTGCTTCGGGCCTGGGCAGCGCTGGCAGGCCCTGTAATTGCCCCGCCAGTGATTTACGGGAAGCAATGCCAGGAACTACCGACTCATACATTGTTAATCCGGCATAGCCAAAAGCACGGGCAGCCACCGGGGGAGTAAAACCAGTTGTTATTTTTGTGAGGTTTAACTGCAACATTGCCCATTTGACGGCCACTTCGTTCGAGTATTGATCGGCAGCTTTACCCCCCGTCAGCCCGGGTTGAACATCGTCGGCAGGTTGCACCTGACAAGCTTGCAGCAGAAATACAAAGAGTAAGCAAACCAACTCCCGCCCGTAGTTGGAGCTGCTCCGGGAGAACACGAATCGTTTGATTGGTTTTGTAAAAAAAGGGTAGAAACTTTTTTTCATAGTGTATGTAGGGAAATAGGCCAGCGAGTTTTCCTATATGACTCAGAACCAATGCTAAAGTAGCAAAAACGTTGCCACATTGACTGAGGAGCCTTGTTAGGGTAAAGTCAGATTATTATCTGGTTAACTTTCGCAGTACATTTGATAACTCAAGAACTGTTGTTTACCGATGCGTATTCCCGAAGAAACAGTTGAACGAATTCGTCAGTCTGCCGACATTCTGGAGGTTATAAATGACTTCGTTTCCCTCAAGAAACGAGGTAGTAATTATATAGCCTGCTGTCCGTTCCACAATGAGAAGTCACCATCATTCAACGTAAATCCCACCCGGCAGATCTATAAGTGCTTTGGTTGTGGCAAAGCGGGTGATGCCGTTCGCTTTGTGATGGACATTGAAAATGTAGGGTATGGGGAAGCGCTCCGGTATCTGGCAAAAAAGTACGGTATAGAAATTGAAGAGCAGGAGCAGACACCGGAAGATCTCCTGCGGCAGAACGAGCGGGAAAGTCTGTTGATCGTCCTAAACTTTGCCAAAACCTTTTTCCGGGAAACGCTGCTCACTACTGACGAGGGGAAAAGCATTGGCTTAAGCTATTTTCGCGAACGGGGATTTACTAATCCTACTATCGAAGCCTTTGAACTGGGCTATACCCTCGATCAGTGGGATGCTTTGCTGCAAGAGGGACTACGCAGAGGGCACAGCCGCGAGTTGCTAGAGAAAGCCGGCCTTATTCTGACCAAAGAGGGAACATCAGGTATTGACCGTAAGCAGTTCGACCGGTTTCGGGGGCGCGTTATGTTCCCCATTCACAACGTATCAGGTCGGGTGATAGCTTTTGGTGCGCGAATTCTTAAAGTAGATAAAAACCAGCCAAAGTACCTAAACTCACCCGAAACACCGGTATACCACAAGAGCCAGGTCTTGTACGGCATCTTCCAGGCGAAGCAGGCTATTCGGCAGGCGGATGTCTGCTACCTAACCGAAGGGTATACGGATGTCATTTCGCTGCATCAGGCGGGTATAAAAAACGTAGTTGCTTCCTCCGGCACCTCACTCACAACGGAGCAGATCAGGCTCATTTCCCGCTTCACACCGAACGTTACTATTCTTTACGATGGTGATGCCGCCGGGATTAAAGCGGCTCTCCGTGGACTTGATATGGTGCTTGAAGAGGGCCTTAACCTCAGGTTGCTATTACTGCCCGATGGTGAAGACCCTGATAGCTACGTTCATAAAATTGGGGCCGATGCCTTCACATCATATATCAGTGAGCATTCGCAGGATTTTATTGACTTTAAAGCCAGCAGGTGGTTGACCGAAGCCGGAGATAATCCACTTAAAAGAGCGGAGGGCATTTCAGATGTGTGCAGCAGCATCACCAAAATACCAGACCCACTCAAGCGTCAGACCTTATCGCAGCGTGTCGCTCAACTGTTTCATGTCAGCGAACAATCAGTTATTTCTGAAATCAACCGACTGCTCCGTAAACAGCAGGATCAAAACCAAAAAGATGCCGAGCGACAGCAGCGAACAGCAGGACTAAATAAACAACAGACTGCTTCAAGTAATACTTTAAGTTCAGCCGACCCTTCCCTCGACGATATCAATGCACTGCTTGAGGGATTGAGCATTGAAACCCCCGTAAGCGATGAATCCAGACCGTTAGCCGAGTTTGTTACGCAGGCACCCCGACCGTCAGAAAAGCTGGTTAGAACACCTCTATCGTATCAGGAGGAAGAATGCGTGAGGTTGTTGATGAACTATGGCAGTCGTGAACTGGAACAGGGTATCACGCTGTGTCAATACGTGTTAAGTGAACTGCACGACATTGAATTTCAAACATCACCGTTCTCTATTATTCTTACTTTATACAGGGAAGCGTATAATAAAGGCACCATTCTGACAGCCAGTGACTTTCTAAATTACCCATCAGATAGTACCGAACAGCTTAACGAGAACGAACTTCAGCATCAGGCCATTCACCTGACTACTCCTCGCTACGAAATCAGTGATGGCTGGCAAAAGCACGAAATCTTTGTGCCATCGGAAGCAGAAATTGGTATTCTGGCTGATGCGGCCTATCGGAATATCTTGCGGATTAAGAAGATGCTCGCCGAACAACGAATGGCTGTTCTGCAACAGTTAATCCGTGAATCAGGTAATAAGAAGCCTGAAGAAGCGGATCAGCTATTGATAGAGTTTATGCACTTTAAACGGATAGATATCGAAATTTCCAGCCTTCTGGGCACTGTTATCTCAGGATGAAGCGCCCATAAAAAGGAAAAGTTCCAGTCTTACCGGCTGGAACTTACTTCTATCAAAAAGGAAAGGTGAACGCTATGCCTGCGCTACCGTGGTAAAGCTAATCAATTCAGCATCGATTTTCCGGTTCATCTCATCGAGTAGACTAACATGGGAGTGAAGCTGACCAGATTTGGAAGGTTGCAAAGAACGACCAGGTTTTTTGCCTGACATATCCAGTAGTAATGTCATCAGAATATCACTCATATGGTCACGTAACTCCATGAGTTTGCGTAACCGGACCCGGTTAACCGTAGCATTAGGCTGCTGACGAGCTGTAGTGTGTAATGAATTGATAACTTGATTCAGTTTGGCATAACGACGATGAAATGCTTCTGTTACAGTTGCCCACTCTTTGACTACCTTCTGAACTTCCTCAACTGAGGCTTCGTAGCCAGAGACGATTGCTGATTCTTGTTGATTCATTACCCTACTAAATTAAATATACTATTTTCGTTTGAGTCAATCAAAAATATCATGCTAGTAGAGGTTAAAGCAAATCACTTTGCGTGAAATCACTCATTTTGGGTGTGAAATCACCTAAAAAGCCTGAAATCACCGTGAGCCAAGGGCTTAAATAACCTTTTTTCATTCAAGTCACGTCATTCCATTCAAGCTAGGTTTCCTGTTCCTCATGAAGGAAATAGGAATTTTATTTATATAGTGTTACCAAAATCATCATTTTGGTATTACATTCATGCACCCATAATATGTAAACCATCATGAATCCATCTACCAGTGTCCAGGAGGGCGCTAGACAATTTGCTATTCGTCGTAGGGACTTTTCAATCCTTGTCGCCCAATCTGAAATCTTTAACTGTGAAGTGTTGAGTCAACTATTGAAAGAGCAAGGCTATAACGTAGTTGGCCGGGCTGTTGAGTTAGAAGACACTCTTCGACAGATAAGAGTAAAGCGTCCCAACTGTGTCATTCTGGAATCAGACATCTCGTATGAACACGGTTTCGACATTGTTGAGCAGATGCAAGCAACAAAGTTCATCCTTTACACACGCAAGCCTGACTTTAGGATGTTGGCGAAGGCTATGCAAAAAGGCTTCTACGGTTTTCTATATGCTACGGACGGATTGGACGAATTGTACCAATGCTTTCAAACAGTTAGTAACGGAGGTTGCTACTACAGTAATGGATTCATGAATTTACTTCGAAATTTTGGTGTCGATGTGATTTCAGAGTCTACCCGTGAAGAGCTGAATCGTCTATCAGAACGCGAACGGGAAGTATTACGCATGATTGCCAGCGGATTTACGTCCGGCGAAATCGCTGATCAATTAAATATTAGTTACCGAACAGCTGTGAACCATAAGGCCAATATTACTCACAAACTAAATTTGGATAGTTGTCGACAATTGCCGCGTTATAGTGTTTCCGTTAGGAATTACCTCTGATATAGGTGAGTGATTGTGCTTTTCATCTACTCCTTTTCCAGGCTTTTCCATCCTCCTTTACATTGCGTACCTAATAGTACAGGGTAGGAAATTTAGCAACCCTGCATCGTAGCATCCTTCTTTCAATGGAAGGGTGCTATTGCTTTTTCCAGGCAAAGGATAGCTGATCTACCGGGGCTAACGGGTAATAGATGGTTCAAAATCCAAAGGTGGTTCTAACCAGGCAGAATAGGTAGTTTACTCAGTTAAAAACAGAGAGTTTTGAAAGTAGGAATCAAATTGTCCTTATGTGAAAAGGCTATTTCGCCTGATTGAATAATAATAGATTCTGTCAAAATAGGTGAAATCACACATAAAATGGGTGATTTCAAACGGTAATCATATGTTAGAATAAAGTGACGAACGATATTCGCTCAGAAAGGTGCAGGAAACTTACTTACTATTACCCTGGAGAACTAGTCGGCGTTTAGGGCGAAGGTGAATGGACGAGTTGCCGGAAACGGCAGCTATTTAGACCAAATTGGCAGGCTCGGTCTTACTGGCATCACGTCCTTGAAGCCATTCTCTGAACTCATGCATCCGAACACGAGGAACAATTATTTCGTGTTGATCAGGCGTGTTCAAGTTAACGATATACTTGCCATTTTCCCAGTAGGAATAATGTAATACAGCCTGCCGGTTAACAATATAATCGCGCTTAATCCGAAAGAATTGGGTAGGGTCTAGTTCAGTTTCGAGTTCATTCAATGTCTTACTGACCATATACCGCTCTTTTATGGATTCAGCATAGTAAAAACGATCTTCGACGGTAAAGTAGTACACTTCATTGACCGGAAAATCCAGTTCACCCAACGCACTCTTACCTTTAAGGTACGATAGATGGGATGAAGCAACGGTCGGCTTTGGAGAGAAGGTTTCAGATAAAGCCAGGACCTTTTGAGCAGCTTTGGCGGCTTCGGCTTCGGCAGCTTCCTGCGCTTCCCGACGCTGTTTTAGATAGTCCTGGAGGAGTGAAATATTGAGTGAAGTATAGCCAATTAGCAAAACAGGCAACAGGTACAGAAAATAGTAGTGCCAGGTAAATGTTTTCAGCATGTAGTTATTCCAATAATCGTCGAATGAGTAAGCTTGATATTGTTCTAAGAGATACCGTACACTCTGGGTAACAGGATTAAATACAAGGAATGAAACAAGCAGAAAAGGGAAAAATTTCAATTCATATTGTCCAATGGCCTCCCATTTGTACTTGACGGTTTTCAGTTTCAACCACGTGTGAGTCCGATTGAGAAGAGAAATAACGATAAATAAGGTACATAACTCAGGAAAGAGTATTTCCCGACTAACGCGCCCAATGTACTTTAAAAAGCCACCTGCTTCCTGTACCCGGGCAACTTTAATATCAGAGCCTATAGACCAGGATGCAGCTTCCAATAGCAAATAGATGACCAGCAGTATATACACACTGTTCATCGGATTGCGCAGGAAGCTCTTGGTAAGGCGAATCTCTTTCATTGGGTACATTAATAAAATCAGAGACTAATATAGTAGTAATATTTAACTAAACACAACTGTCCAATGTGACTTTTTTGTGATTGATGCCCCTTGGAATGGCCAGTAGCTTTGTATCAACAAAAAGGTAGGCAACGCCACCTTGATAAACAAAGCAATCAAATCATTCTAATTAAACATATCATGAAAAATCAATTCAGCATCAAGCCAGCCCAGTCACTGAAAAAAATCAACTCTTTGACAGCAAAAAAAGAACGGAACAGCATCCTAAAATTTTCACTTCTTTCAGAATGCTGTGCAATGGGGCCAGACCTAAATCGGTTTTCAACTCCCGTTTTCTCCCTTTAATCTTAGCCAGCAAAAATCATGCTAACTACACGGCAACTTTATGACCAGGAGTTAGCGCGCTGTCGTGAACAATTCGAAAAGATAGACCTGTCAAAGGAGCGGGGCTACCTAATGAAGTTCACCACTTTCTCCGCCAATGTTGAGAATATTATGCCCTTAATACCCCGCGAGGATCATAAGAGCCTTTTCAGGGAGTTATTGCTGCAGCAAATATATACAACATTCGATCAGCAGTGCCTCACGGCTGCTGAACTGATAAAGGTCCGGGGTGATCATTATTTACTGAAAAAAGAGTCCAGTCCTAAAATTTACTGCACCTACCATCTCGGTTCCTACCGATTGTTGACAAGTGTGCTTTTTAGAAACGGTGTCGACTGTGTTCTACTTGTTGGTAACAACATGAACCGTACCCAGGGGGGTGACATGACGGAGCATATTGAGGCACTACGCAGGAAGCATAGTCTAACAAATGTTTTCCGGGTAGTTGAGGCTGGGAGTCCCGCAGCTGGCTTAACCATAATGCGGGAACTAAAGGCCGGGAAATCATTAATCGTGTATGTAGACGGTAGCCCGGAAACGGGTCCTGAAGCAGGAGAAGAATCGCAGTTTTTGTCGGTTCGCTTTGGTTCACGACAGCTGCTCACGCGGAAAGGGGTTGGGTATTTATCGCACGCCACAAATGTACCTATCGTACCGGTAGTAAATTATCGGGAGAATGATATGACAAATGTGCTGCACTGTCTCAAGCCGATTCGCCCCATTACTAAAAGTGATCGGGAGATGTACTGCCAGGAGGTTATGCAACAGCTTTACGATGGTTTTTGGTCATACCTAAAGCGGTATCCAGGCCAATGGGAAGGCTGGAACTACATTCATTTGTTTTTACAACCAGAAGTTCGTAAAAACCCCTTCTTTGGCTATCCTAGCGAGCGTCTCACGTTCAATGAGAAACGCTACACGTTGTGTGATTTTGAGCAGGCCCCTATCCTGTTCGACCGGCAGCTTTACCAAACGTTTGAGATTACAGAAGATTTAAAGGACCTACTGCTGAACATCCATACGGTAGATTCAGTCGAAGAAGTAGTGGGTGAAGAAATATTTACTGAGTTAGTAAGCATGGAGATAATTCATTAATTATTCTCATACCCTATACTTAAAACACCGGGCCTGATTTATTAGTAAATCAGGCCCGGTGTTTTAAGTATAGGGTATAGTAAATTTTTACTATATCGTCAGGTATTACTGCTTACTTCAATCTCATCCCCTAATTTGTTGAAGAACTTGAAGTTGACCATCCCCAGTGAGCTATCTCTGACCAATTTAATCCAGGTCTTGTACTTCACGTACCACTGTATCTGCTTTGAGTAAATACCTTTGGTATAGTACGCATAAAGAAACGGGTTCATTGAAATAGAGATACCCTGCTCATTCTGCTTCGTGAGAATATAATCAAGGTTGTTTTCAATTATATCCGTTACCAGAACGCTGGCCTGGATAGTTCCCGTACCACCACAAGTTGGACATACTTCCCTGGTAACAATGTTCATTTCGGGCCGGACGCGCTGACGGGTAATCTGCATCAGCCCAAATTTGGTGAGGGGAAGAATCGTAAATTTCGAGCGTTCCGGTTTCATTTCATCCCGCATGATATCCTGCAGTAACTTTTTGTTCTCTGCTTTCTTCATGTCGATGAAATCGACCACTATAATCCCTCCCATGTCACGCAACCGAAGTTGCCGGGCAATCTCTTTCGCAGCCTCACGGTTTACGCTGATGGCCGTTGCTTCCTGATCCTCTTCAGAATTTGATTTATTGCCGCTATTGACATCAATAACGTGTAGGGCTTCTGTATGCTCAATAATCAGATAACCGCCACCGGGCAAGCTTACGGATCGACCAAATAACGACTTTAGTTGTTTTTCGAGGCCTAATGCTTCGAAAACCTTAGATTTACCATTGTAAAGTTTTACAATTTTCTCCTTGTCAGGGGCAATAGTATGAATGAAATCTCTGATTTCGTCGAAGGACTCCTTTGTATCGACCGTAATACTCTCAAACGATTCATTGAGCATATCGCGCAGAATAGACGATGCCCGATTCATTTCGCCCAGTACCCGGTCCCGGGGTTTGGCATCGGCCAGTGATTGTATGGCCTGATCCCACTTGGCGAGTGAATTTTGCAAATCGCGGTCAAGTTCTTCTACGTCCTTATCCTGTGCTACAGTTCGAACGATAACACCGAAGTTCTGCGGTTTTAACGACGACATCAGGCGTATAAGACGCGAGCGCTCAGCGCGATCAGTAATTTTCTTGGAAAGGTTTACACCGTCAGAGAAGGGGACCAGGACTAAGTACCGGCCCGCTATTGAAATGTCGCAGGAAAGGCGTGGCCCTTTGGTTGAGATGGGTTCTTTGACCACCTGAACCAGAATAGGCGCATTTTTAGTCAGTACCTTGTCGATTTTGCCTATTTTATCGATGGGTGGTTCCAGAGTCATACCACTGATACGCCCTGTACTGACTCGCTTGGCAATTACATCTTTAACAAGCTTATTGAGCGAATTAACATTCGGCCCTAAGTCCTGATAATGCAGGAAACCGTCTTTCTCGTGACCTACATCTACAAAAGCAGCGTTAAGTCCCGATGATAATTTTTTGACTGTTCCTAAGTATAGATCGCCAACGGTAAAGCTGCTGTCTAACTCTTCTTCGTGATACTCCAGCAATCTCTTGTTTTGCAAGAGCGCAATCCGATCACCTTTCTGAGTCGAACTGATAACTAATTCATTACTCACAAGATGAATGTACGGTTAAGAATGGCTATATAAAAAGAAAGAAGCCACGTTCGGGCTTTACAGACCGGCCGAAGCTTCCGCGAGCAAGTTTACTGTTTGTCGTATATGGCTGATAGCTGGCTTACGCAGAACAATCAATCATACACGACAAACTAATAACTATTTCTTCTTATGCCGATTTTTTCTTAGCCGTTTTTTCCGCTTGTGCGTGGCAATCTTGTGCCGTTTCCGTTTTTTACCGCAAGGCATAGTGTATGAAAATTTAATGGTTGAAATACATGTCGGCCCACCACTCGGTATGACCCTTTCTACTTTTTCGTTTATCGGTAACCTTACGTTACGCAATAACCGGTTGAACTCACTTTAGCCGCTCTTCGTACTCGCGCACTGCGGCAAGAATTTGCGGATCTTTTTCCTGTTTCTTCACCTGGGCGAGTACCTGCCTCGCTTCCACTTTCTGGCCGGCTTCCGCTAAACTGATGCCCAAATAAAACTGCGCTTTCCGGCTCGATGGGTTGTTCACCAAAATTTGCCGGAATCGCTCAACTGCTTTTTCATGTTGATTAGAGCGCATGGCCAGCAATCCTAAATTAAAGAGGGCTAACTCATTGGTTGGATCCTGCTTAATCACCTCACGCAACAGCATAATTCCCTGCATCGGGTTTTCTGTGTTTACGTAAGTCATTGCCATATTAGCCTTTGCCGACAGCAAGTCTGGATTTTTAGCCAGCGCCTGCCCATAGAAGTCCCGCGTTTTCTCGCCCAGAAATGCTGTTTTCTTAGCATCGACAGCAAACGTATAGGCTTCAAAATAACTATCTCCAGCCCGCAGCAGGTTTTTCTCCGTTGGCTGCACCTGCGCCAGTAAATCGGCGTAATGTGCAGCACTGTCATACCGTGTTACATCCCGAAACAGAGCAATCAGCTTTTCACCAACACTTTCTTTCTGGGCTGAACTGGCACTGGCAAACTCAGCCTGTAGCGTTTCTAACTGTTTTTGTTGTTTTGGCTCCAGCGGTTTCTCGTGAGCTGGTGAACCATTACCAGTTATTTCGGGCGAATCAGTACCAGACTGACCAGAGCCAGGCGTTTGTGCAGTATGCCCCCCTTCAATTTGTTTATTTTCATTTTGCACGACCACTGTTGGCAGGGTATACAATCCTACCGTCAGGGACGCAGCTAAAAGGACAACAAGCAAAACGAATTTATTCATAATGGGTATCAACTACCAGAAAACGCCTGGCTTCACAAGTCTAACAGATTTGGCTATTCAGCAGCTACTTTAGCTTTGTCACTGGTTTTAACCTGCTCTACAAAAACTTTCGCTGGTTTAAAGCTGGGAATAAAATGTTCTTCAATTACCATAGCGGTATTCTTGGAAATGTTCCTGGCAACCTTCTGAGCGCGTTTCTTATTGATGAAACTGCCGAACCCCCTCACGTAAATATTCTCTCCTTCGGCCAATGAGTCCTTAACTACTGAAAAGAAAGTCTCTAGGGTATTTGTTACTTCTGCCTTATCAATACCGGTCTTATCGGCGATCTCGGCAATTACATCTGCTTTCGTCACGACTTCTTAAACTTTAACGTTTACTGTATTGTTGAAAATTTGGGTCTCAAAATGGGAGCACAAAGGTAGAGCTTTCCCCTAACTTTAAAAATCCTGACTTACGTTTTTCCGGCTATCAGCCGTTTTTTTCTTTTATTTTGAATTGGCAATCAGACCTTAACGACATCGAAACCACGTTCGCTCCCACTCTTGAGCAGTGGTACACTATTCATAAACGAAACCTGCCCTGGCGTCACACCACAGACCCTTACCGCATCTGGTTGTCGGAAGTAATCCTACAACAAACCCGCGTAGCCCAGGGAAAACCGTACTACGAACGGTTTGTGGATGCTTATCCAACTGTTGCCCATATGGCTCAGGCAGATGAGCGTGAATTACTCCGTTTATGGCAGGGACTGGGTTACTATTCCCGCGCCCGAAACCTGCATCAGACGGCTCGATTTATAACGACACATTTAGATAAAAAGTTCCCCTCAAATTATCATGACTTACTGAAAATGAAGGGTATAGGCGTTTATACAGCTGCCGCTATTGCTTCGTTTGCTTTTGGTGAGCGAGTGCCGGTTGTCGATGGGAACGTTTATAGGGTACTGGCCCGGGTATATGGCATCAAAGAAGACATTACCACGACGACCGCAAAAAAGACATTTGCTGCGTTAGCTGCGCGGTTGATTCAATCAGCTACCGATCCGGCCACCTATAACCAGGCCATTATGGAGTTCGGTGCTATCCAGTGTACTCCTACCGGCCCCGATTGTTTATTGTGCCCTTTACAGCAGGCCTGCGTTGCCTATCTAACCGGAAGCCAGCATCGCTTGCCCGTAAAATCGAAAAAACCATCCGTCCGTCAACGATTCTTCACGTATCTTGTTCTCAGGCACAATGGAAAACTCGCACTTAGAGAACGAACGACCCGTGATGTATGGCAAAATCTGTATGATTTTTACCTGATTGAACACGAGTTCGAACAACCTAAAGTTCTAAACATCACCGACCTTATACAGCATATACCCTCTCCTGATCCTGTTTACGCGTTAGTGCAGGGGGGTGACTTAGCCGCTTCACCGATAGAAGCAGTTCAGTTATTATCGCACCAGCGAATCAACGCCCGATTCTACCTTATCGACGTACCAACCGTAGATTTACCACCTTATTTGACGTGGTATAATCGTGATGAAATCAACCAACTTCCCAAGCCAGTAATCGTCACAAACTATTTGGATACCCTGTTTGGATAAGTCGGTATATTTCAGTATCTTTAGTCTTCTTAAACACTACGATTTTCTCCGTAATTATTCAAAAAAAGTGTATGGCCAGTCTTAACAAAATGACAATAATCGGCAACCTGGGTGCCGATCCTGAAGTACGGTATCTGGATGGAGGGGCTGTAGTAGCGACCTTCAATGTGGCTACCACCGAAAAATATACCAACCGGAGTGGAGAGAAAGTTGAGCAGACAGAATGGTTTCGGGTTGAACTATGGAATGAGCAGGCTAAGGTGGCTGAGAAATTTTTAAAGAAAGGCAATTCCGTTTATGTCGAAGGTCGGCTTCGGACGGAGTTGTGGACGGACAAAGAAGGAAAAGAGCGAACATCGCTGCGCGTTCGGGCCAGTACAATGCAACTGCTGGGAAGCCCCAATGAGCGTCAAGAAGAAAATTCGTACGAAGCCCCCCGCCAGCAGGCGGCCCCAGCGCAGGCAGCACCCGCGCCCCAACAGGCTCGCCAGCAACCCGCTGCTGCGGCTTCTAGGCAACAGCCTGCCGCAACGCCGGATCGCCGTCGGGAACCGGAGCCGGTACAGTTTGAGAGCAACAGTGGCGATGATGATTTACCCTTTTAATCCGTCCCGCGCTTCCGATTGTTGAACGAGATTTGATATACATGGATCCTGGTGACCCCCTTCCTCGACAGGTGCTCCAAGCCGCTGATGGCTTGGGCACCTATTTTGATTTATACGGCCCCTACACGGCGTTGGTACTCCTGCTGGTAACTGTAGCCGGTTTGATATCAGCCTCAGAAGCTGCTTTTTTTTCGCTTTCACCCGACGACCGGACTGCCTGCCGCTCCAGTAGTCAGCCCGCCGACCAACGCATTGCCGTACTCCTGGAACGCCCCAAACGGCTGTTGGCTTCGCTGGTCATTTTCAATAATTTGCTGAATATTGCCATTGTTGTTATTGTCACTTACCTCACCTGGGAGTTTTCCCAGCTATCGCGAGGGTCGGGCTGGATACTTACTGCCATGACGGTAGCTATAACGATAGCAATCGTACTGTTTGGCGAAATAATACCAAAGGTGTATGCCAGTCAGAATAATCTGACCGTGGCCCGCCGAACAGCCCGACTGGCCCAGATTGGGCTGGCTATCTTCCGTCCGCTTGCTATACTGCTGGTTAACTTGAGCAATCAGATTGATAAGCGAATACAGCGACGCGGATATAAACTATCCGTGGAAGAGCTAAGTCAGGCCGTCGAGTTAACGGGGGCCAGTGCCACAAATGAGGAGAAGGAAATTTTAAAAGGTATTGTTAACTTTAGTAATCTAACAGCCCGGCAGGTGATGCGGGCAAGGCTGGATATATCGGCAGTGACCGATAATCTGGTGTTTAGTGAGCTATTAGCTCAAATAAATGCATCGGGTTACTCACGCGTGCCAGTTTACGGCGAATCCCTGGATCAGATTGAAGGCGTTCTATACATAAAAGACCTGCTCCCCCACATTTATCAGGATGACTCGTTTCAATGGAAATCGTTGGTACGCCCCGCCTTTTTTATTCCTGAGAACAAGAAAGTAGACGACTTACTTCAGGATTTTCAAAAACGGCGGGTTCACATGGCCATCGTAGTTGATGAATATGGAGGAACTCGCGGTCTGGTAACGCTGGAAGACATTATCGAGGAAATTTTTGGCGACATCAATGATGAGTTTGACGATGATACAGCCGTTGGTTACCGGCGAGAGGATGCCCGTACGGTGGTATTCGAAGGAAAAATGTCGATATCTGATGTGTGCCGGGTACTAAATGTAGAAGCTACCACCTTTGAAGCTGTTCAGGGAGATAGTGAATCGCTGGGTGGGTTGTTGCTCGAACTATTCAAAAATCTTCCCCAGGCTGGTGAAGAAATTAACTACGAAGGCTTTGTTTTCCAGGTACTGTCAGCCGATGATAAGCGTATTAATGAAGTTCGTGTCAGAAAGAACGACCTGGTTGAAAAGACATAGTCGCCGGGATCATGGTACTCACACCCATAACCCTCTGCCCTGATTATAGTCGGTACTGATACGCTGAATTTCATTAGCCGAGTAAGTTAGAAACCCTCTTTGCCGCAGGATTCGCAAACGCCTTTTTTCGCTCCAAGATAATCGCCCGTCAACCAGGGAGGCAAAAACAACAAGTCGTTCCAGACTATGGCGTACCGGGAGGGGTAATGTGCGTAGCTGTTCAGTGAAGTGGCCCTTCAATGGTGCATCAGCCGAAAGGCCAAATTGGTTTACAATCGTTTCAGTCAACAGGAAGTGGGCATAACTAACCGGACCCGTCAGAATACACGTATACTGCAACGCTTCCATAATTATTGGGGAAAACTGATCGTTCTTACCCCACTCTTCGTGTAGTTCATGGACAAACTCCCGGATTGTAGTGGGGGCCATTACCCTGATTTGTGCTTCGTGCAACACCTGCCAGGCAGCCCAACCATTCCAGAACGCGAAAACAGGTACTGACAACGACTCAATAGTTTGACGCAGTGTATACGCATCTAAAAACTGCCCCAGCACAAGCTGTATAACCAGCATAGTGAAGGTTGCTTTCAGGATATTGATCAGAAAGAAAATAGGTAATCCCCACCGGGGCATTGTCAGGTACGGGTCAAGCCCCAAACGGAAAAAACCTGCCCGTGACTTACCGGGCGTTTCATCGGCCAGTGCCTGTATATGACGTTCGTACTGGGCATCATGAGCACGGGGAAACTGGCACACCTCCATAATCATCTTCACTCCCCAGCCGCTTAACGACAATAAAATGTTCACTTCCAGGTAAGCCAGTAGCAGAGCGTATAGTGAGTTGACAAGGGGCAATTGGTAAGGTTGACCAAGAATAGAAATTGACGTAGTGCTGAATGTATCGGGCCAGTTTTGCTGCGGCAGAAAAAAGGCCAAAACACCTAACGACCCCAGCAAAACAGACAAGGTCAAAACAAGATTCTTCGTACGACGAACAACCCGGTATTCGAAATCATTCAACACATACGGCTCATCAGTCGGATGAGGCATCTCGAGTGCCTGCCGCAGATAGCGCATTGACAGATGGTCGAATGGACCGGTGTTATTGTCAGGTGGCCGGGTAGACATAGTTTCTATTCGGGTGGTGGCTTGCCTAGTTAAACTACCAAAGCACTGATGTTGTTGGCAAACAGCCTGATATAATAAATCAGGCACTGTAGAACTGGTATCTTCTGCTTAAAGGGTAAATAGGTAAATGCAGCGTTTGGGATACTTTACAGGGTAGCGTATAAACCAGTTCTCTTATGAAGTACATTTTTTTATTTTGCAGTTGCCTGTTGGCCAGTCCATTTGCCCCGCCAGCCATTGGGCAGGTAGCCCCTTCCCCCGCTCAAAAACGGGTGAAAGATGACATGCTGGACGCTGTAACGGCCTTTATGACCAAGCTTACGCCTGAGCAAAAGAAGCAGGCCACCTATCCTTTGAACGATGAGGAACGGTTTAACTGGCACTTCGTTCCCCGCGAACGGAAAGGACTGCCACTAAAACAAATGACGAAGGAGCAACAGAGCGCGGCAATGGCGATGCTCAAAACGGGGTTGAGTCAGCAGGGATACGATAAAGTTACCTCAATCATGGATAACGAAAACGTGCTTCGGGTAATTGACAACCGGCCTCCCAATGATACTTATCGGGACCCCGAAAACTATTCGTTCACCATTTTCGGCGACCCGGACGATAAGAACCCCTGGAGCTGGCGCATTGAAGGGCACCATCTGTCATTGCATTTTTTGTCTCAAACCGGTAAGGTAATCGCCCAGACGCCAACTTTTTTCGGTACTAATCCGGCTATTCTCGCTTTTGATTCCAGCATGGCCGACAAACGCATGCAAAACCCGCGTATCGTCGATTTATCACAGAAAGGCCGGCAAATTATGCGGCAGGAAACCGATAAGGCGTTTACTCTGCTAAAATCACTCAGTCAGGACCAGCTTAAGCAAGCCATTGTAAATGCAGTCGCTTACCCCGAAATCATGACCAGTAACAAACGGAAAGCGTCGATGGAGCGAATGGATGGGGTAAAAATGGCCGATATGAAGCCGGACCAACGCGCCTTATTCATGGATCTGCTTCAGGCGTACCTGAAAAACTACCATGTTACCCTGGCTAAACAACAATTAGACAAGCTCAAGAAGACAGGTCTGGATGAGCTTCGTTTTGCCTGGGCTGGTGACCTGACTCCAGAACTGGGCGATGGAAAAGGCTGGTACTACCGCATTCATGGCCCCACGATTCTGATCGAGTACGACAACACTCAAACAAATGCCAACCATATTCATACAGTTGTGCGCGATTTGACCAATGATTTTGGGGAAGATTTATTACAGGAGCACTACAAGAACGTAACGCATGGCAAACCCTAGTCCGTTTAACAACTTTTAACCAAAAAATTCGATTGTTTCTTCTTAATTTGTCGAGATTTTTTGTTCCAAATTCATGAAGAAACACCTTATCAGCGCGTCGATTTGCCTGCTTTCAATGGCCGCATCCGCGCAGCAAACCCAGTGGTACCTACAGGATAAAACCGACAAAACAGCTGGAATCAGCGTTGAACGGACGTATCGCGAATTGCTTAAAGACCGCAAACCAACTCCCGTTGTGGTGGCGGTTATTGATGGCGGAATTGACACTACGCACGAAGACCTCCGCCGGGTACTATGGGTCAATCCGAAGGAAATAGCCGGCAACGGCAAAGACGATGATAAAAATGGCTATGTAGACGACATACACGGCTGGAATTTCATCGGTGGTAAAGACGGTCGTAACGTCGATCACGAAACAGCCGAAGTAACCCGGCTGTATGTGCAACTCAAGCCCACTTATGAGGGGAAAGACCGGAAATCACTAAAGCCAGATCAGCAGAAAGAATACGATCTGTACACGAAAGTTAAGGCTGAGCTTGAAAAAAATCAAGCCCAGTACAAAGCGCAGTATCAGGGAATAGGCCAGTTTTATACGCAGTTTTCAACGGCGGTCGATAACCTGAAACAAGCATTGAAAGTAACCAAACTCGATACGCTGACTTTGAGCAAAGCAGCCGATACCCTATCGGATGCGGCTCTGAAACGGCCAATACAGGGTATATTACGCCTGCTACGCCAGCAGGGAGCTGCCGATACAGATGTGGTCATGGCTGAGCTTGAAAAAGCCAACGAGCAGTTAAAATCCCGCGCCGAGTACAACTACAATCCTGACTTCGATGGTCGTTCTGTAGTAGGAGACAACCTGGACGATATGAACCAGCGTGATTACGGCAATGCTGACATCTCCGGCGCGAACCCCGATCATGGTACGCACGTTTCGGGCATTATTGGCGCCGACCGGACAAATAACCTGGGTATAATGGGCATAGCGGATGCCGTGCAGATTATGGGGGTTCGGGCCGTTCCCGATGGCGACGAACGGGATAAGGACGTAGCCAATGCTATCCGGTACGCCGTTGACAATGGCGCCCAGATTATCAACATGAGTTTTGGGAAAGACTATTCGCCCCAGCGCAAAACCGTTGAAGATGCCGAGCGCTATGCGCTTACCAAAGGTGTTTTGATGATTCATGCCGCCGGGAATGACGGCAAGGATATAGACACAGCGGCCAACTACCCATCGCCCCGGTTTATTGATGGTTCCGCCATTCCCAATGTTATTACAGTGGGAGCCAGTGCCGAGCCGAACACCCCTGATTTGATTGCCAGTTTTTCCAACTATGGCAAACAAAACGTGGACGTGTTTGCGCCGGGCAAAGATATTTACTCAACTGTTCCGGGCAGCAAATACGAAAACAATAGCGGTACCAGCATGGCCTCGCCGGTGGTAGCGGGCGTAGCGGCTGTGCTGAAATCATACTTTCCAAAGCTGACGTATGCCGACATTAAACGCATCATTATGCAATCGTCAACGCCTTATACGACGAAAGTGAGCCGCCCCGAATCGGAGGATACGGTAGCATTCAATACGCTATCGATATCGGGGGGAATCGTTAACCTGTACGATGCGGTTAAAATGGCCATTGCCCAGGAGTCGGGCACGGGTACGAGTAAAGTCAAATAAGTTGTTACCTGTATAACAGGAGTCGAAATTCTGTTTATGTAAGACAAAAGCCGGGCGTTGCTATCGTACAAAAATGATAGTAAACTCCCGGCTTAATTTTTTAGAAATCGTTCCGTTTGTGTCTTGTCTCCCTCCGAAAGTTGTAGGATGTAGACTCCGGGTGGTAAGTACTGTATAGTGATAGCACCGTGCGTTTCTCCCAGTTGGTTATTCAGCGAAACCGGCGTGTTCCATGCTCGGCCCTGCAAATCAACGACCTGAAGATGAACCTGTTTTGCCGTCGGATTTGCGTAACGAACATACAGCATCGTTTCTGCCGGATTGGGATAAATCCCAAAATGCCCGGTTGGGTCAGGGACCGTAGCCGTCAACACAGTTGTCAATATAGTTCGGTCGGTCGAATAGCCCACGCAGGCATGTTGCGTTACCCTCACCCTGTACGTACCCGCCTGAGAAACCAGCAGTGAATACGTACGAGCGTTGGGTAGCAAATCATTATTACGATACCATTGATACTGGTAAGAGGTATCCTGTGGTACTTTCAGCGTTAGCGTAGCGCCCGGAGGAAGCCTGAATTCTGCTCCTGCCGGAACAAGATCAAGGTTGTTGACCGAACTGGCCAGAACCGTTTTTTCGTCAGATAGTACCTGACACGCTTTATAAACTACCCTCACCCGATACCGCCCGGGTTGGGTAACACGGAATGTGCTATCGGCTGCGTGAGGAATAACCGTATTATTCAGCAACCAGCTAAACGTGGCACCCGGCATGGTTACACCATTTACGGGAATAGCTTTCAACTGAACAGACTCATCTGGATTACAGAGCCACTGATTACCCAGTGGGTTAAGGTCAACGGCTGCAGTCTTCACATGTACCGGCTGGGAAGTAGCGGAGCAACCATTTTTGTTTGTTATTCGCAGAATGTACGTCCCCGCTTTTGTTGCCTGATAGACAGAAGCTGTCGTTGCTACATCGATAACACCATCACGCAGCCATTGATAACTAAGATTTCCGGATGTGGTGGATGCCTGTAATGGCAGTACGGTTCCATTACAGATGACTGTATCCTTTGCCGGTTGGATAGAAACGGCCAACTGGCAGTTCACTCGCTTCTGACCACTAATAATAAGCGAAAAGGGTTGGCTCGCGTACTGCATAGTACCCTTGTGTGAAACCGTAAGCGTATAGGTTTTTCCCGGAACAGGGTTAGTCAGGTAAATCTGCTCGACATTGTCACGAAAATTATCGGTTTGACCAGCGGCTCTATCAGGATAAGCAGGATTAAGCGAGAAAGGAAAGGTAGTACGTACACCGTCACTTAACCGAACATCGAGGTCGTTAACAAGCTTGGGAGTACGATTATTCAACGCGCCCGTGCCAACAGGAGTAGGTATTCCTTCCGGATCGGTCCAGCTTAAGGTGATCACAAGCGGTTCATTTCCCTGCGCAATCACACTACGGCTAATCGTTTTACCAGCAGCTAAACTTTGTTCCAGTACCAGATGTGCCTGATTTTCATTCAGTAAAAGCCGGGCGGCTGCTTCGGTATTCAATAAACCCCAGCCCTGCCTGTAATCTGGACCAGCGGCCGGATTAGGCCGGTCGGCCGTGTGGAGAACCAGCCCCTTCAGCGTAGCCGCCCGCATAAACTGACCATTCTGCGGTAACCCGGCCGCCCGCTGGCGGGCATACAATTCCTGTAACAGGAATAGGGAGCCCGATACGTTGGCTGATGCCATCGAGGTACCACTATACGTGCCATACGCTACATCATCCGTTGCTACCGACGAGATTACATCCGAGCCAATGCCCAGTAAATCGGGTTTGATTCGTCCATCATCCGTCGGTCCCCAGCCGCTATAAGCTGTTGACCCGATCAGAACGGGTTGATTCTGGCTGGTAAAATTTACCTCGGCCGCGCCAACGGTCAGTACGTTTTTCGCCGTAGCATCGGCTGGGATTACATCGTAATCAGCATTTCTATTACGGACAATAGTGCTTTTAACGGCTGAATCTTTTAGAAAATAGGGGCTTCCGGCGGGTGGTCCGGTTTCCGTCCGTTTGTTATCCGCCGACCGAACCATCAGAAAAAACGGGTTATTGTACCCCAGTCGATCCAGGTCCTGAACGGTGGTATTATAAAATCCAAACAGGTAATCATCGGTGGTACTAATGGCCGTGTTACCCCACCACTCCCATTTAAGGTCTGGGTTAGTGCCGGGCCGAGACGCATTGTATACCCAGCCCGTTACAGGGCCGTAAGCATGATTTGAAACCAATAGATTGGGAGCCGCAACAGCCAGTTCAGCCAAGTCATTTGTATAGTCCCAGACGGATAACTGAGCCTCATTCGCCATACCCCTCGCCTGCTCATTAACACCTCGCCCAATAAGCGTACCCGCTAGGTGCGTTGCGTGGTTGTTGACGGAGGCTCCACTATCTTTTTGGCGTACCCTCGATTTGCCCGCAGCATTACCAAACTCCTGGTGAGATTCCAGTACACGACCGCCATCCCATAAACCCAATCGGCCCGCCATGCCAGGTAAACTTCCCGAAACATTGATGGGTATCGCCCCGCCATCCTGCAAGGCAAGTGTTCGCGTTCCACGGGCTGCTTCAACATTATGGAGGGTATAATAAATTGGCTGGCCAAATGCATCAACTCCCTGAAGTTGCAGAATACGCTGGTTGGAATAGTTTTTGCGGAGCTCCCAGGTGTGTTGCTTTGCTAAGCGAATAGTCTCTTTCCGTAACTGACTGTACCGATTGATAATCTCTTTTTGCCAAAGCAAAGGCTCATCAACAACCGTAGACTGGGCCTGAACGCGGTTATCGACACCGTTAATGGACGCCAGAATCAGGCATAGTAACAGCCAAAAAAGCCATCTACCTCTATACAGTGCCTTCTTCTGGCCTATTAGACCAGGCAGATAAATATGCGTCAGAAGCGGTAAAGGTTAGTGTTTGTAAATCCGTTTGACCCGGACACGTTGCATCCGTTCATCCGTTATAACCACAAAAAACGTACCGCCCGGCAAGCTGCTCACATCGACTACCGCCGAATAAATTTTTCCGGTCCGCTCCAGTGTGGCCGTATGAAGCGTTCTTCCGTTCAAATCGGTTAGTTGGAACGTGGGTGGCTGCAAAAAGGATACTGTAGCGGGTATAGAAATAGTCAATAGCTTGGTGGCCGGGTTCGGGTAAACGGTTATATCCTCATCACTCGTGGTGGGCTCCGTTGCCAGAATCGTCAGAACCACTTCGCTGGAAATAGCGACTCCACAGCCGTTCACATTTCCCTGCACCGAATACCGGCCCGATTGCACAACAGCGTAGGTAGTACCCGTAGCGCCCGGAATGGGAACGCCGTTCTTTAGCCATTGAATAGACGAAACAGCATTGGTCATCAGTGTAAAACCACTGGCCGTTAACATGGGTGTTTGGGGCGAATTTACGGACACGACCAGCGCCGATGAACGAACGGGAGCACAGGTGTTGGCTACCTGTACGGTATAACTGCCCGCCGTAACGGCCGAAAAGCTCGTTCCGGTTGCCCCGGCAATGGCTTGTCCGTTGAGAAACCACTGATAGGCTAATCCGGCACCTATATTGGCCTGAATAGTTAGACCCGATCCCTGGCAAATACTGGCCGACCCGCCCGGTGTAATCGTGGCGGTTGCTGCCGTACTGGTCGTTGAAACAACGGGGGTTCGTTGCGGACTGGCGCAATCGAGCGACCTGATTTTCATATTATAGAAATAATACCAGGCTGTTTTCAGCGTATCGGTGGTTGTGCCAGTGGTAAACAATGACCCCTTAATTGTAACGACAGGTTGGCCCGTCTGTGTTTTCAGCTGGTACGGGAAGCCACTAACTCCACTATTACTGCGAAAAATAGAGGCTCCACCAGCGTACTCGATGGTTATTTTATAGTCGCCCGCTGTAGGTATTTTCAAGTTCAAGGCGTACACTGCCCCCTGGTCATCAGGGTCATCGACCAACTGACTATTCGTGGTGGCCGTAAGGCTCTGATTCCGGGTCGGATTCACATCCAGCGTTACACTTGAAATAGCCGTATTGTCGTATTTCCGCACCGTAAACGTCAGTTGGCCGGGCGTTCCAATATACAGCCGGGCACTCTGAATAACGATGGGAACAGCGGTTGAAATGAGCGGAGCCGGGCCGAAGTTCCCGCTGTAGGTCCCCCCCGTAAATACGGTTTTGTCAACCGGCCCAACAACTCCCGACAAATCATTCAGCGCAGCGTAAAACTGACCGGTGGCGGGTAATGTTTTTACCGAAATCCGGTTTCCAGCTGCCAACAGGTTTCCCCCTGTTGGACTATCATACCAGAAAGCAGTTCCTCCACCCGTGTTCAGCAAAGAGAAAACGGAATCCGTACCACAGCGGGTCACGGAGAAAATACCGTTGTTCGCAACAGACGCACTGGTACGGGTTTCAGTAAGGCTATTGTTAGCTGCGTTTTGGTCGGTGGGCAGCCCGGTTGCTACAATAAATTTGTACGTCTGGCCGGGGGACAAAGCGACCGTTGCCGGTAAGGTTAGCGCCAGTAAACCATCCCGGAAAGCCAGCAGGTTAGGCACTACACCCGTTAGCGTCGTTAACGGGGCGTTATTGGCATCAGTAATGGTCAGGCTTACTGGCACATTGGTCTGACTGGTCGCTCCATAGTTATGGACGCGCACCGAAATGGTCACATCACTATTCGTTTGCCCACAAAAACCGGCTTCGGGCGATAAGAGTGCCGCAACGCCTACGTCATTGCTCGTCTGGACAATATTGAGCGAATAGTCCTGGGTTTCGCCGTTTCCATAGTTACCACAGGCTGTTACAGCAGCGGCATTATCGGTCTCAACCGCTACGATCCTGAACCGAATAATCTGCCCGTTCTGGACGCTGGTCGGGATGGCAACCGTTGTCGAGAAAACCCCCGCATTGGTCAATACGCCCGACGTAGCTGCAGTTTCGCCAGCATCATCGAAACTACCATTCAGGTTCCAATCGGCAAACGCTTTGACGACGGCGTTTTTGGCTATTCCACACGTACCAAGCGTTACTGCCAGCGGAATCTGCTGACTGGATTGAACCGTAGCGGTTTGCGTAAAACTGTTGTATGATGTACAGCCAGACGCTCCAGCCTGATCAATGCCGCCAAGCTGCACCCGATTTATTTTTGTGTCGGTGGTTGAAGCTGGTGCCGATGCGCAATAAGCTGCACCACCAATACCACTCATCAACAGGGCATAATCCTGTTTGGCATCGTTCAGCGTACCTTTATGCGTAACTGTCACCGTATAGCTTTTCCCCGGAACGGGTGTAGCCAGGAGTACCTGCTCTACGTTGTCACGAATGTTATCGCCCCTTGTAGCAGCATTGTCCGGATTAGCCGGATCGAGTACCCAGGGTAACGTAGTCGTTGTACCATCGCTGATACGAATATCAAGGTCATTGACAAGTTTGGGCGTTCGATCATTAAGCGTTGCAGCGGCCGTACCAGCCGGGTCAGTCCAGCAGATGGTTGCTACAAGCGGCCCCCGCCCCGAAGCGACCATAGTGAACGAGTAGGTCTGTCCCTGCGTGAGCGTTCGTTCGTTGAGCAGGTGGTTGTTATCCGTATTCAGAATAACCCTCCCCGCCCGTTCCATATTCAGCAGGCCCCAGCCATTCTGATAGTCGGGACCAGGTGCCGAACCGGCCTCATCGGCGGTGTGGAGTGCCAGCCCTTTCAGCGTGGAAGAACGCAGGAACTGCCCATTATTCCGCTGCGAAAACAGTTCCTGCAAGAGCAATATTGACCCTGCTACGTTGGGCGATGACATGGATGTGCCACTTAGTATGGCATAAGCACTATCGCTCTCCGAACTGGTTGACAAAACACTGACCCCTATACCCGCCAGGTCAGGCTTAATCCGGCCATCGTCCGAAGGGCCCCAACTGGTAAAACCACTCAAAACAACGTCGGAGGGTTGATTATACCCATAATTCAGGTTACTGATGGCTGATACGGTCAGGATATTCTTTGCGTTACCATACGTAGGAATTTGATCGTACCCATTTTGATTGGCGCGGGCATCCGTACTGGTTTTGTTACTACTGCCGAAATAATAGGGCTGCCCGGCGGCTGGTCCATTGGAGCCGTGCGTGTTACCAGATGATTTTACGATGAGGTAGTAGGGAGCATTTTGAGCAATCTGGTCCCAGGTAACGGCCGAATTATTGTACAGACCGAACTTATAATCCTCTGTTTTACTGATTAGTGTATCACCCCACCATTCCCATTGTATGGACCCCGTACGGGTATCACTGAATACCCAACCGGCATTAGAACCGTAGGAATGGTTGGATACCAACAGGTTAGGCGCAGCCGCGCTCATCTCGCTGACGTCATTATTGAAGTCATAGGCCCGCAAATTGGTACCGAATGCCATTCCCTTTACCAAAGGATTCACGCCTGCCGCCATCATGATACCCGACACGTGCGTGGCGTGGCTGGATAAGGTAGTGGCGTTATCAATCTGGGCAACGCGGCTAGCGGTTGTACCGTTACTGAACTCAACGTGCGTTGAGCGTACTTTCCCCCCGTCCCAAATGCCCAGTTTATCTTTCAATGTACTGCCCGAGAGTGAAACACCCAGGCTCCCACCGGCATACAGCGAATTGGTACGGGTGCTGATAGCTGCCTGTGTGGCACTGTATGTAGCATCGTATAGTAATTCGCCGGTGTTGGTAATACCCCGCAGGACCATCACCCTGCCCGTCGGCGAACGCTGTTCGAGCGGGCGGTTTAGCCGTTGTGCCTCCGCCACTGCCTGTCGGTAATTTTCAATCCGGTATTGCTCAACGGCTTGTTGCAGGCCCTTTTGAATCGCCTGTTGCCGGGCACTATACTGAGGAAGTGGCTGGGGTTGAGCCAGCAAACGGGTACTGATGAAGAGCAGAAAAAGAGTACTCTGTATCCAGGGCTTTGACAACTGTAAACGCTTACACATAGCATAAAAAGCACCTGACGGCCGCCTATCAATTATATACAGTACATACGATAAAAGGATACCGCCCGTTGCGCTGCGACTGTATATTGAAAATCATTAATGAATTTTTATATACTGTTGCAGCGCACAATTCACTCTCAGCGAAGCGTACAGAAATCAATACATCCAGATAAATCAATTTGTTTTATGACAAGGGAGCACCAGTCGATAAAAGGACAAATCAGTTAATAATGGACGAAAACACAGGGCATTACAGCCCCGTATAGCTAAACGGCGTGATAGCGCTGAGTTCGGTTTTAACGGCATCCGATACGGTTAATTCATCAATAAATTGCCGGATTGTGTCGGCCGTAATTTTCTGATTGGTACGGGTCAGTGCTTTCAGGGCTTCGTAAGGTTGCGGATAGCCTTCGCGCCGGAGAACGGTTTGGATGCCTTCAGCTACTACCGCCCAGTTGTCTTCTAAATCGGCATTCAGGGCTGCAACGTTCAACTCCAGTTTATCCAGGCCTTTCAGGAGCGATTTCAGCGCAATGACCGAATGGGCAAATGGGATACCGATGTTACGCAAAACGGTCGAGTCGGTCAGGTCGCGTTGGAGCCGGGAGATGGGTAGTTTCGCCGACAGGTGTTCAAACAGCGCATTGGCAATACCCAGATTCCCCTCCGAATTTTCGAAGTCAATCGGATTCACTTTGTGCGGCATGGCCGATGAGCCAACCTCCCCTTCTTTCAGCTTCTGCTTGAAATAGTTCATGGACACGTAAGTCCACATATCGCGGTCGAGGTTAACCAGGATGTTGTTAAGCCGTTTGAACGCATCGAGTGCAGCGGCCAGCATGTCGTAGTGTTCAATCTGGGTTGTGAACTGACTGCGAACCATGCCCAGACTTTCTACAAACGTATCCCCAAACCGTTTCCAGTCCTCGTTGGGGTACGCCACATGATGGGCATTAAAATTTCCGGTTGCCCCGCCAAACTTGGCCGCCGTTGGAATTTCGGCCAGTAGATGTAACTGCTTCTCAATCCGCTCCACAAATACCGAAATCTCCTTACCCAGCCGGGTTGGCGAAGCAGGCTGACCGTGCGTACGGGCCAGCATAGGAATATCCTTCCACTGTTCGGCCATCGTTTGCAGCCGCATGTATACCTGCCGATAAAGGGGTTCAATTTCGGTGTCGAGGGCGTCGCGCAACAGCAGCGGAATAGCCGTGTTGTTGATATCCTGTGAGGTCAGACCGAAGTGAATAAACTCCAGAAAAGGTTCTACCGGTGACCCCTTCAGCTTTTCTTTGATAAAATACTCAACTGCTTTTACGTCGTGATTGGTCGTTCGCTCGATTTCTTTAATCCGCAGGGCATCCGCTTCGGTAAAGTTTTCATACAACGCCCGTAGGGCTGGAAACTCAGCAGAATCCACACCCGTCAATTGGGGGATGGGCCACTCGCGAAGCGCAATAAAGTACTCAATTTCAATACGTACGCGGTAGTGGATTAAGCCTAATTCTGAAAAATAGGGAGCCAGGGTATCAACCTGCGACCGGTAACGACCGTCAATCGGCGAAATAGCCGTTAATGGGGAAAGAGTCATTTGGGTATTTGATTTATGGTGTCTGGTTTATAGTTGCGCGATTCGTGCGCCAGTCATAAAACAGGCACCATAAATCAGACATCATAAACCAAACTCGTCAAAAAGGATTCAGGTACAGGCCAATCCCCATCCAGGAGGTTTGCTGTTGTTCAAACTGGCTATAGGGGCGAAATCCGGAGTAACCTTCGAGCATGAACGTCAGGTTATTCTGCGTCCGGCCCAACTCGAATCCAATCCCCCCGTGAATACCGGGTCTGAAATCGGTTTGCTGCCAGAATTTCACATCAACGCCACCCACCAGCCGGGTTGCTTTCATAGACGGCCTTTTGTAGAAAGTGCCAATCTGCGCACTCAGGGGCTTTCGCTCCTCCGTTTTTCGTAGTACGATACCGGCCCCGCCGTACAGCCGCCAGTTAGTTACGGTACGGCTGTAAGTGAAGTCCAGCAACTCATAATTGACCGAGTTGGGCGAAGGTGCCGTTAGCTTGTTTCTAAAGATGTAATCATCGCCCAGATGCGACGACAGGTGATAAACCCGGATACGGTAGTTGTTTTCGTTTCGGCGGATGTTATAAATGATGCTGACTTTATAATCCGTATTGACAATGCGCCGGGCAGCTTTGTTAGTCACGTCATCATGAAAAGCTTCAAACTGGGTAAAGGAAGCCAAATCCAGTACCCATTCTTCCGATTGGCCGGGCTGGGTAGTACGCCGGTAAATAGGCTTGGCAAAGCCAAAAGCAAACGGCACAAAACTGCCCTTGTATTTCTGGCCTTCTGTCCAGTAGCCAGGCAGGAAACTCCCGTACGTCTGGGCCTCCAGCGGGTCCAGTATTATTGGCTCGAACAAGTGCCCCTTCGGCAGAAATTCCCCTTGCGCCCGTACTACGGCTGGCGCAACCGTAATGGCCGTTCCCGGCTCCATACTTCTTGGATCAACCGACTTGCGGACGGCTTTTTTCTCCCGTCGAACCCGGCCTTCCGCTTCAGCGGGTTTCTCCGTCGTGGTGGCAGGCGTATCAACCGGAGTAGGGGTTGGTGTTACTTCGGCGGGGATGGTAACAGGGGTTGGTTCCGGTGTTTTCTCTTTTTTACGCTTTACTTTTTTTTCCTTTTCTACCGGTTCTGTCGGAGTGTTTACTACCGCATTCGGCTGGCTAACGGGCGGTGTATTGGTAACGGGTGCCGGGGCAGGTTGCGCTTGATTTCCTTCCCTTGCCGCATTTTTAGCCTGCCGCTGACGTTCCTTTTCGGCCTGTTTAGCTTCGTACTCCCGCTGCTTTTGGGCCGTTTCAGCCTTTATTTTTTGTTGACGCTGAATTTCTTCCGCTATTTTTTCTTTTTGTCGCTGTTGGGCAGGCGTTAAGGCTTGTTGCGCCGAAGCCCAGCTTACGGCAAAAAAACTCAGGAAAAGGACCAATACAGTTTTTTTCATGGAGGAAACAGAGGTTCTAACGCCAGTAATTTTTGCAGTTTCCGAAGAAATTACTGTTTCAGGGCTGCGTAATGTTTATAGAAATAGGGAATTGTTTCGATGCCTTTGTAGAAGTTGAACAGGCCATAACTTTCATTGGGCGAGTGCAGGGCATCGCTATCCAGGCCGAAACCCATCAGAATAGACTTGATACCCAGCTCTTTCTCAAATAATGCCGTAATGGGAATACTACCCCCACCGCGGGTTGGAATAGGTTTCTTGCCCCAGGCATCTTCAAATGCTTTGCTGGCTGCTTCAAACTCAACCGAATCGACGGGCGTTACGTACGGCATACCACCATGGTGGGGTGTTACTGTTACGCTGACCCCGGCGGGTGCAATAGACACAAAATGAGTCGTGAACAGCTCCGTAATTTCATCGGGTGTCTGATTGGGTACTAACCGCATACTGATTTTAGCCGATGCCGTGGAGGGCAGTACCGTTTTGGCCCCCTCGCCCGTGTAGCCACCCCAAATGCCGTTTACATCGAGAGTTGGCCGGATAGACGTGCGTTCGTTGGTCGAATAACCAACCTCACCCATTACATCGCCAACAGCTAAATCGCGTTTATACTCTTCCAGATCGAAAGGAGCCTTGGCCAATTCGGCCCGCTCGTCGTCATTCAAATCGGTCACCTTATCATAGAAACCAGGCAGGGTGATACGACCGTTTTCATCATGTAGAGAAGCAATCATTTGGCACAGTACGTTGATTGGGTTTGCTACTCCCCCACCGTACACGCCGGAATGCAAATCACGATTGGGACCCGTAACTTTCACCTCCACATAGGACAGACCACGCAACCCGGTTTCGAGCGATGGTGTCTCGTTGGATATGATACTCGTATCCGAAATCAGAATCACATCCCCCTTGAGCATGTCCTTATGCTCCTTCACAAATTCGCCCAGATGGTCGGACCCAACTTCTTCCTCCCCCTCAATCATCACCTTCACATTGCAGGGTAATCCATCCGTAGCCATCATTGCTTCAATGGCTTTGATATGCATATAAAACTGCCCTTTATCATCGCACGCTCCCCGTGCGTAAATCCGTTCGTTGCGAATAGTGGGTTCAAAAGGGGGTGTTTTCCAAAGCTCGTACGGGTCGGCGGGTTGTACGTCGTAGTGCCCGTACACCAGTACTGTTGGCTTACTGGCATCCACTATTTTTTCGGCGTACACGATGGGGTGGCCCGGCGTTTCATAGAGTGTTGCGCTATCCAGACCCGCAGCGGTCAATTTATCTTTTACAAACTCGGCGGCCCGGCGTACATCGCCTTTGAATTTCGAGTCGGCAGAAACCGACGGGATTCGGAGTAAATCAAGCAATTCGTCCAGGAACCGCTGCTTATTTGTTTCAAGGTAGTTAGTCATATCCGGGCTTACTATGGCAGATTGGCCTGTCAGATTTGGGGTGATATACGATGTTATATTTGTAAGGATGTACGAGAAAATACGGATGACAGTGCCGTTCGTATTTTCTGTTATTTCTCACCATTTCCCTATAAAATAGGCCTTGTAGGCCTCATGTTGGTCATCCATCAAAAAGTTCGCCCCGAAGTTACGCCTTTTTCGCGCAACGTCGGGGCGTTGATTTCTATCAAACCAGGGAATTTACTCCCCTTCTTTTTTACGAAAGCGGAAAAGTATCGTACGGCTTTCTTCCCCCCGCAGCAAGCGGGCAATATTTTTCTGGTGAGTCAGCACGACCAGTAAAAATACGACGAAGCCAAAAACGATCAATACCGGGCTTTCCTGCTGGCCAAAAATCCGAAGTAACAACAGGACCGGAAAGGCCAGGGCGGCAATGATTGACCCCAGCGAAACATACTGTGAGGCAATAACCACCAGTAGAAAAACACCGATACAGACAGCGGCCATTTCGGGGTGCGTAGCCAGCATCATTCCTAATAAGGTTGCCACGCCTTTACCACCCTTAAAACCGGCAAAAAGAGGGTACAAATGCCCTATTACGGCGACCAGACCGAAAACGATCTTGAATGTCAGAATCTCTGTTTCGGAAATAATGTTGAAATACCAGAGCAGGGTGGCTAAAATAGCGGCTGTGTACCCCTTCATAACATCGACCAGCATAACAATAGTACCAGCGCGTTTGCCCAGTACCCGAAAGGTATTGGTGGCCCCCGCGTTGCCACTTCCGTACTTACGAATATCGAGATTGAAAAATCCCTGACCATACCAGACGGCAGTCGGGATTGATCCCAATAGGTAAGCTACTACAACCGTGATGCTAATTAATAGAACGTTCATTAATTGGGTTCAGGCAAACAGTGACACGACAAAAAAAACGTGATTCAAACGAATCTTTATCTATTTGAGAAGAATGTAACCCCAAAATTAATAGATTGTTACCAAACAGCCAATGTTTTTTATCTTGTGCGTAACTAGCCTGATTTCCGGATTGATTGCCGGTTTTGTTATTTACCGCCAACAACTATTTCCATCAGGCTACCCATTTTCAGGTACTGATTAGCCGTTTCCATAATGTCGACAGGTGACACAGCCCGAATTTTTTGAATGTAGGTAGTCAAAAAATCGGCAGGCAACTGGTCCAGCAAAATCACTTTGTATCGGTCGGCTATTTCGAAAGGGGTATTGAGTGACCCTACAAATTCTCCAGCCATGTAGTTTTTCACAGTTTCCAGTTCATCCTCCAACACAGGAACTGTTTGCAGGATATGAATCTCCTTTTGAATTTCGTCCAGCGTTTGCTGGGTATTTTCTTTGTTTACATCCGTTCCGATCAGAAAATACCCGTCCTGCCGAAATGAGGGCATGTTCGACGAGATGCCATAGGTAAAGCCCTTTTCTTCGCGAATGTTCTTCATCAACCGGGAGCCAAAATACCCCCCGAATACTTCATTCATCACCAGCATCCTGAAATAGTCAGGGTGAGAACGGGTAAAAAGCCGACGGCCCAGCCGGATGGATGATTGACTGCTATCCGGCTTTTCGGCGAGCGTAACAGCATCATTTTCTACTACTATGGGGGCCGAATAGCTGGGTAAGGTATCCGTTCTGATGGGGGATTGGCCCAGTACCCGGTTAATCAGTAACACATCGTTTTCTGTCGCATGACCGGCCAGAATGAGCTGAAAAGGCCGGTTCCGGATAACCCGTTCATAGAACTCGACAACACTGGCCTGCGTAAGCTGCTCCACGGCTTCGGGTTTCTGACTGCGGCCATATGGATGATCGTAGCCAAACAGTTTTTCTCGGAACAGTACACCCGCCAAATAGGCATTTTTTTCGTAGTTAACCCGCAGATTTTGCAGGGTAATATTCCGCAGGTCGTCCAGTTCTTTCTCCGGAAAAGTGGGTTCGTTCAGGAGTTCCTGTATCAGGGGCAGGATGTCGGGCAGAAACTTGGTCAGGCAATAGATGACAAGGCTGGCCCGGTCTGGCCCGCTGTTCAGTTCAATGAATGCCCCGTATCGGTCTATATACTCACTTATCTGGGCAGATGAGCGGGATGCGGTTCCCTCGGCCAGCATTTTCATGGCAAAAAAGGCACTTCCCGGGACTTGTTCATGCCAAGTTCCGGCATCGAAAATAAACTCCAAACGCAGCACTGGCTGCTGCGCTACCGTAATCATGTGTAATGGAATACCATTATCCAGTCGATTTGACACTACGGCGGGTAGTTGTATTTCGTGGATAGTCTGAAAAGCAGGCGGCTGGGTTCTGTTGAGGGTCATAAATGCGAAAGAGTGAAAGGGCGAAAGAGCAAAAAAATGAACCTGATGGCCTTCATTCTTTTGCTCTTTCGCCCTTTCACTCTTTATAGTTAGTTAAAATCGTCGTTTGTCAATTCATCATCTCCACCAACCCGGTTGGCTCCGGTCAAGTTCAGCAATAATGAAATCCGGAAGGTATCGGCAAGCGGGTTGCCCTGTTTTATCGGAATCAGGTACGAAAAATCGACCCCAAACCGCTGCTGAAGCCGTAACCCTATGCCAGCGGTTGCGTATTTGCGACCACCTTTTTCATTCGACTCGTTGAAATAGCCAACGCGGGCCGCAAACTGGTCGTTATACCAGTATTCAACGCCTGATGAGATTGTAATTTCTTTCAGTTCTTCGCTAAAGCCACCCGGTGCATCGGCAAATGAACCAAAGACCGAACTGAAGTAATCTTTGTTGGCATTCAGATTAACACCATTAACAATATTGGGGGTTGGCACCATCAGTTTGTTGACATCCACCACAAAGTTGAATTTGTTGTATTGATCCGAGAATATGGTAAGCCGGGTTCCAAGACGCAGATTCGTAGGAATGAAGTAACTCTGGGTACCGCCGTAATTGATACGCCCCCCGAGGTTTGAAATCATACCGCCAAAAGCCCAGCCAATCCCTTTGCCCGTGGCATTATCGCGGTATTCGTTTTGGTAGTAGGTGCTAATGTCAGCCGCTGCCGTAGCACCTGGTTTCAGACCCGGATTGCTGCTACCAGCCGCCAGATTGGAATTCAGGTATTTGAGGTCGACAGCCAGGGAGAAGTTTTGCGAAAGCTTTTGGGCGAACGAAGCCGTCACGGCATACTCACGGGAATTAAACGTACCGGCCGCTACGCCCGTTGCCGTCGTGAAATCGACCGTTCCCAGGTCAAAATATAACAGCGAACCCGCCACAACCGAGTTTTTGCCCACCTTTGAATAACCGCTCAGGTACGTGTAGTACATATCGCCAATCAGGTTGCGCAACCAGGGTGTATACGATAGTGAAGCACCTTTACTCTGCTTGGCAAAGACAAGCTTTGATGGATTCCAGTAAACGGCGTTTGCATCAGGGTCGCCCAATGCCACCCCCGCATCCCCTAACGCCCCCGACCGGGCATCAGGCGTAAAATTCAGAAAAGGTACGGATGACGTAGGAATATTAAGCGGTGTGCCGTTAAGCGTGGTTTGGGCCGATACTGCAAGGGGGAGGAAGGTGCAAACGCCCAGAAGAACACGAAGAAAATTGTGCTTCATATAATAAGTGTTGGTCAACAACAGCAGTTAATTATGGTGAGTATGACCGTGCTGTGCGGCCAAAATTACAAGTAAACGTCGGATTAGAAAAAACGTGACCGTTTTAAGTCGCTTTAATTCATTTTGTCAATACAATTCGGCCGGTGCCGGTAGCAACTGAGCCATCTACTGCCGACCGAATGTCGACCCGAATGATATACAAACCGTTGGCCAGTGGCTGACCTCCTCCCGCCGAGCCGTTCCATTCGCCAACGGTTACGGTCGATTCACAATTACTACACTGCCCCGTTTGCTGGCTGAGTAACCGACTGTTCAGGTCGTAGACACCAACTGTCCAGTCGAGCGGTTCACCCGAACGGTTGAGTTCAACCGTCAGCGATGTTTGGGCAACAACCGGATTTGGACTGGCTTTAAACGCCCGCAACGCCAACCCCGGTCGCTCAGAAACTACTATGGTCAACGTGCCCTCAGTTGAATTATTGTTGATATCCCAGGCTTTGACCCGAATCGTGTACGTACCCGGAAGCACCTGCCTGAACGTGTATTTCACAGTTCCCTGACGCCCCCCTGAACCCTGTGCCACGTAATACTCATTCAGTATGACTACCGGCTGATCCCCAAACCGGGCGGTCAGCTCGTGTCCTATACCAGACCGGGCAATGTTGATACCCTGATTATCAGCCAAATCAACACGCAGCGTTACATCCGGACCGGCAACCTGCACAACATCTGTGTTACTAGTACCATCAACAATGGACAGAGCTACTTTGGGCGGGTCGGTGTCAATACTATCAGCAAAAACACTGCCACCTATCCGCAAACTATCGTAGCTCCCCGTTGCATCCTGTGTACTATCTGCCCGCACAGCATACAAATACAGTTTTCCGCTGCCTACCGCGTAATCAATATCTTTGGGCACGGTGAAGCGGGCTGTAAACTGGCCCTGCCGTACCGCTACCTGACCCGTAAAAATCGGATTACTAAACGCCTGATAGGTCATTTTGGGGCTTGCGGCATCGAGGCCAAGTGTCGTGTGATTTGTCGCTTTGTCGTAGAGAGACAGTTGCGCCGTTCCCGTAAAATCAGCGAGCCGCTGGCCCTGTAGCCGGATTTCCCCTGTTAATTCAACTGGTTGCAGGGCATGTAACGTATCGAGTCTATTGGGCGTTATTGCTTTGCCGTTTACCTGCGTCAGGATGGCCTGTGCCTTTGGGTAGGCCAGCCGTAACGAAGGATCGCCTAACAGCGCAAAGTTTCGATTGACCGGCCCGCTCAGACTATTGTTTTTTGTGGCTTGCATGACATCCCCCAGGCGCGGCATCTGCCCATTTATCGGGGTAAAAACAGCGTTGTAGAACGCCTGATTCAGCAGCAGGTTTGTATTGGCATATACGGGGCGCGTTGTGGTGAGCAGACCAATACCGCCCCCCGTTCGGCTCAACAGCGTTAGTTCAGCCCCGGAAATAACGCTTGGGTCATCGTACCGGCCGAACTGGCAGGTGGCCGTTACGAACAGCGGTAAGCGCGCATTTTTCCAGGAGAGTATATCCTGAAGCGTCACAATCTGCTCGTCGGCCAGCCCTGTTATTCCCCCGTGACCACTGTAATTGATAATTAATCGCCCATCGGCCACCGCCTGATTGATGAGTTTATTAATAATCGGCGCTTTTTGTCCGTTGGCCGTGTTCTCCTGCGGATAGTCATCCAGAAAAATGCGCTCAGGCCGGTAAGCAGGCGCCGTTTTCTCCACGAGTTTGGCCATTTGGTCGGTATCCTGCTGATGAATAGTATAATCGCCATCATCAGCTACCAGCATCACCCGCGTTTGCCAGTCGCCGGCAATCGACGCATCCGAACTATACCGGATAAGTTTATCGACTATCGTCCGGGCTTCATCGGTTGATTTTACCGGTAGTCGCCCCACACCAATATCCAGCCGGTAGTCGCCCAGGGTATTTTCGGTCCACTCACCCTCGTCGGCATCCATGAAGCCAAAATAATCGTCGGAGGAGTAACTCAGCACCGGGTGGAGTGATTCACGGCTTTCGTATACCGGAATCATATTGGCCAGCTGAGTAGCGTTGACCTGTCCTGCCAGGTTCCGATAATCGTACGTAGCATCGCCAAAAAGCAGCAGATAGTGTAGTTTATCGGGCTGTTTCTGATAAAAATACCGGGCCATATCCCGGATGGCTGTTGGATCCGGCTGGCCCGATCCAAATTCATTATAGACCTGCTGTGTGGTAACGACCAAAACGGTAAGCTGGTCGTTATCGCGCCGAAATTTAGCCAGCCGTTCGGCCTGTTCACGCCAGGCAGCAGGCGTGACGAGTATCAGGTTGGGGGTTGGCTGACTGTGTAAATCCTGATTCGAAACGATTGCCAGCGATACCGGCGACAATATCTGCGCATCCGTAAATAAAAAATAATCGCCGGCCTGAGCAGACGCCCAGGCCGCTTCCTGCGCCAACGATAGCGTATAGGCCTGCGCCACTGGTTTGAGGGGGTCAGTAACATTCCAGACCCGCAAACCGGTCGTGGCCTGCTTTACCGCATATTGCCCCTTTCCCAGCCTGCGCATCCAGACCGGTTTATCATACTGCCGAAGTTCGCGCTGCGTTTGCACACCCAGGTAATTCAGGTACCCTTGGGCTGAATATAAGCCGTTCTTCCGAAACGTAACCGCTACCCGAAGGGGATTGTCGCCGGTAATTAATTTAGCCAGGAAGGTATCCGTTCGGGCTACGCCCTGATAGTCGTATTCATACCCGGAAATGGCGTAAACAGGCATAACACCCGCCAACTGATCATTGACCTGCACGCGAAACTGTGTCGATACGGTAGCACCCGCCATCACCGAAGCCGTTAACCGTACTGGGCTGTTCGGCAACGCACCCGGCACATTGAACAGGACAACCTTTGTGGTATCAGTCGTTAGGTATTCCCCAAACCATTCCCGCCCGGAATGGACCGCCGGAACCTTCATAAGCTCCTGTTCATGAAACTGATAGTCATCGAATGTTGTGATTGCCGGGGTATTGGTCAGTGAGCCAGCCGGACGGTCGGTCAGGCGTAAACCGGGCGAAGTTCCAATGGCCAGAAAATAAAAAGTGGTATCGGAATAGGGGTTGATCTGGTGCGAAAAGCGCCGGGCTATTGAGTCGTAATGAACAACGCGGGGGCTTTGACCGAAGAAAAGAACCGCATCGCTGGCATCGAATCGCCCGTCGGCCTCCCCCACTACCTGAATAGCATTCTCGGTTAAATCAATTGGCCGGGGGGTACCGTTCGGCTGGGGTAGCACCGCACCACCATTCCCGTAAAGGCGTAATCGCTTTGGGTCAGCCGTGGCAAAAGCAGGATTCAACTGTACTAACTGAGCCTGACTAAGCCGATACACACCCGACTCCGTCACACCAATTTTTACCCATGAGCCCTGCGCCAGCACCGACTGGGCCTTTGTTGAGGTAGTTATAAAGGATGAATGACCAAAGATGTATAAAAAAGCCAGGCAGAGCAGCTGCTTTCCAAACCGCTCCGCACTTACCCGCTTATGTATTTTACACCAATAATTCATGATTCATCATTCATCATTACCGTCACCAGGGCGTGAGCCAGAATAGCGTATGACCGACCCGTTACAGACTCCTTACAAACGATGCGGGTTCGGCGTAGCGTACCCCGTACGTACTTCTTTTGAGAAAGTTTGAATACACTCCCCTCCGGCAAGTCGCGAAGTAGCCGTTTACTGGCCGGTTGCTCATCTGGTTTATCCCCATCAAATTGTCTTATTGCCAGCATAAGGTCCGGACAAGCGTACGTTGTAGCCGCTGGTCGGTTCAGGTACTGCCGGAGCGGGGTCAGGATAGCAGCGGGAAACACCGTTTCGGTAAGCAACGGTTGCATGAGCCGCTGAAAAGCCAGTTGCCAGGGTTTGCCGTGGGGCTTCAGAGAACTGCTTCTCCGTTGTAATCCGTATTGAGCATGGACATCGGCATGGGCTACTTCATGTACATATGTTATCAGAAAAGCGTACGGGTTCAAATTGGCATTGACGGTAATTTTGGTCTGCCTGTTCGGCAGCACCCGAAAATCGCCAAGGCGGGTTCGGCGCGGTTTTGCGATGTGCAACTGAAAACTGTACTGCTGCCAAAGGTGCTGGCAATAGTCAACTGCCTTTGGGGGGACATGGGTAAGGAATGTATTTATCAAGGGCCTGAAAACAAAAAAGCCCTATAAAAATAAGGCTTTTTCTTACATATTTCAGGAAGACTACTTATTACTTCACGGTGTCTGAAGACATCATGGTTGATGAGTCAGCCATCATGGTGGCTGTGTCTGTCGACATTGTCGTTTCTTCGGTTGTTGTCGTTTCTTCCGTTTTCTTGCTCTCACAAGCTGCGAAGGTTAGCATGCTACCAACGAACAGGATCGATAATACTTTTTTCATAGTGTAAACTACTTTATGTTTTAATGACAAATATAACGTTTTCCTGATGAATGCAACAAAAACGACCAATTTATCCATTAAAATGGATTTCACATAAATATAGTACAATTTAAAATAAGATTAATCTGGGAAGGCTTTTATAATTGTTCCTGCTGTTCCCTGGATGAGCGGGAGCGAATTCTATCATAAACCCCCGTTGTGCGGAATGTCAGGAGCTTATGCCCGAAATAGTTGGCCAGAAAACTGAACCCCATCCCGACCACGTGTGACCCTTTCTCACGCCAGAACTCGGATACGTTGGAAAAATAAGGATTGGCAATCCATTCGAGTGTAGTGACAGCTACACCTACCTGAACCCCCCAGGCTACCAGCGCAATGATAACGAACTTAACCATTTCTCGGCCTGTGTTACCCGTTTGCTGTGCCGAAAACGCAAATAGTTTGGTTGGCAGAAAGCTAACGACCGTAGCAGTCAGATACCCCAGAAGAACACTGTTTGAGTAATCGAAGTATTTACGATAAAGAATCTGGCTGAAAAAATTAACGGAAGCACCAAACAGAGCCGTTAGGAAAAACGAGAAAAAACTCTTGTAGCTGGTTGATTTTGGCTGTTCGATGGCGTTCACGTTGACTGATTTACCGGACGAAGAGTAGACTATTTTGCGGTAGCTGACTGCCTGGCAAACCCAAAAGTACAAACTTGACAGCAAATCTGTTTGTTACCAGAAGTCATTACTTAGTATATGGTACGGGGCTTCCCTTATCTGTTGACTAGAAAAGTCCCTGTAACAAACCCGGTGCGATACCCAAACCTATCGTGATAATAGTAGCACCCAACAGCACATATTGATAAAAAGGAGCAACCGGAATCGTTTCCGTTGCACCATCGCGAAAGTACATGGCAATGATAACCCGAAAGTAATAGTATATGCCCACCGCCGACATCAAAACAGCCACGACCAATAACCAGATTTGACCCCGTTCGACAGCGGTTGAAAACATGTAGAACTTACCCCAGAATCCGGCTGTCAGTGGAATACCCGCCAGGGAAAGCATAGAAACGGCCATTGTAAAGCCCAGGAGTGGGTTTTTGCGGGCCAGCCCGTTGAACGAGTCAAAGTTCTCACTATTTACCCCTTCGCGCGTAATCGTTTGGGTACTTCGCTGCTGGGCCACCAGTAACAGAACACCAAAGGCAGAAATAGTAGCAACGGAGTAAGCCAGCGAATAAAAGACAATAGCCTGCTTCGTTTGCACCCCCAGCGCAGCCAATCCGATGAGCAGATAACCGGCATGCGAAATGCTGGAGTAAGCCATCATCCGTTTGAAGCTATTCTGGTATACGGCGGTGAGGTTACCAACCACCAGTGTCAGGGCAGCAATAATCGCCATTATCGTCCACCAGAAACCGTAAACCCCTTCGAAAGAGACCGATAACAACCGGAACAGCGCAGCAAAACCAGCGGTTTTCACCACCGTAGACATGAAAGCGGTAAAGATAGTGGGCGCACCGTCGTACACATCGGGCGTCCAGAAGTGGAATGGAGCCGCCGATACTTTGAAAAGCAACCCAATCAGCAGCATCAGCAGACCAACGTACAACAACAGCGAAAGCCCCTGCTGATTAGCCGCGTAAGCACCAATACCGGCAATAGTGAAGGACCCCGTTGCTCCGTAGAGTAAGGCCATCCCGAACAGCATAATACCTGTAGCAAAGGCCCCCATGAGAAAATATTTGAGGGCCGCTTCATTCGACCGAAGGTTACGCTTATCACTACCGGTCAGGACGTACATGGCCACCGATAAAATTTCAACCCCCACAAAAAGCATTATCAGATTCTCGAAGCCAACCATCATGATGGCCCCTACCAGCGAGAAAAGCATCAGGGCGTAATATTCGGCGGGTTGCGCTTCATCGGTATCCATAAAACTACCCGACAAAGCCACCACCATAAAGGCCGATCCCAGCATAATGGCCGTAAAAACCATAGACAGGTTGTTGGTCCGCAACATATCGTTGAAATACAGGTACGTTTTGTTCCAGTCGAGGAAGTTGACGGCCAGTGTAACGGCCAGGAATAGTAGCGTAGCCGGTAAGAGTACAGCTCTCGATTTAAGAAAGCCCAGAAAAAGGAGTACAACACCTAAAACCGACAATAGAATGATGGGAAGCATAACTTTTGGTTTGACCCGGTCCGCCGGGGCGGTTTATTGTTTGTTGTTACCAATCACAGGATTGAACTTCAAACAACAAACTATATAACTTATTTCAATGATACCGCTGTTGTACCGATGTACTTCATGATGCTGACAACAGAAGGCTCGGTTACTTTTAAGAACGCCTGCGGATAGACGCCTATCCAGAAAATCAGAATTACCAGCGGAATAAACACCAGGCTCTCGGTACGGCTCAAATCAACGAACGACTCCGTTCGTGACGAAGGCATACCGAACATACTTTTCTGGAACATTCGCAGCATGTAAACCGCCCCAAAAATAATGGTAAATCCGGCGGCTAATCCCAGATAATGATTGTACGTAAAAACACCGTGCAGTAGCAGGAACTCGCCGATGAACCCATTCGTAAGCGGCAGGGCAACGCTTCCCAGCAACATAATCATGAAAAAGACCGTCAGTTTGGGCGTCGACTTAGTTATGCCGCCCAGTTGGTCAAGCTGGTTCGTGCTGGTACGCGAGAAAATTATGTCGGCCACGAAAAACATCCCGACCACATTGATTCCGTGTGCCAGCATTTGAATCAATGCGCCCTGCATACCCGTTTCCGTTTGTGAAAACACCCCGGCCGCCATCAGGCCAACGTGCGAAAACGACGAATAAGCAATAAGGCGCTTCATGTCCCGCTGCCGGATGGCAATGATTGACCCGTATACAATACCGATAACCGACAGAATTATGGCCGTCTTTCCCCAGGTCTCTACACCCAATGGCACAACAGGCAGGATAAAGCGAATTAGCCCATAAACACCCATTTTGAGCATAATACCCGCCAATAACATCGTGGCTGGGGTAGGTGATTCAACGTAGGTGTCGGGTTGCCAGGTGTGAAAAGGAAACACCGGCATTTTAATGGCAAAGGCGATAAAGAACGCCCAGAAAAGCCAGTTTTGGGCACCCGGAGTCAGGTTGAGCTTATAAAAATCAGCAATAGCCGCCGAGTGAGCCGACAATTCCGTGGCGGGTGTCTGGTAATACAGATAAACAAGGGCCAGTAGCATAAACAGGCTACCGAATATCGTGTATACGAAGAATTTAAACGTAACCGCCACCCGGTTGCTCCCACCCCACATGGCTGCCAGGAAGTAGATTGGAATCAGCGCGGCTTCGAAGAAAAAATAGAACAGGAACCCATCCCGCGCCGTGAAAACGCCCATCAGCGCGGCCTGCATGTACAACATCAGCGCGTAGAAAAGGGACGATTGCTTATAGCTGCGCTTGAACGTAGAGAGCACAATAAGCGGAACTAATAGTCCCGTTAGCAGCACCAGCAAAATGCTGATTCCGTCGATACCGGCACTAAACCGAATTCCCAGCGACCTAATCCAGGCATAGTCGAAACCAAACTGCGAACTGGCATCCGGTTTAAAACCGACGAAGGCGTAGCCCGCAAAAGCAAACTCGACCAGCGCGGCTACAAAAGCAGCCTGTTTTACCCGTTCTCCCCGAATCATCAGAATCAGCGTAGCGGCTACAACAGGGAAAAGAATCAGGAGTAGTGTAAGCATGTAGCGTGTGTTTACGATTTTCAGTTTATGGTTTGCGGTGCGCGGTGCGGTCTAATTCCACAGATGTACTAACTATAAGACTGCATTGCACACCGTAAACCATAAACCGAATCCCATAAACCGTTTTATAATCGAATGAAAAAACGAAGGGCAAAAATAACGACAATACTAACCACCATGGCCAGGACGTAGAAGCCAATGGAGCCGTTCTGTACCAGCCGCAACTGCGCCGAGCTTTTCTGCACCAGCCAGGCCACACCGTTTACGACTCCATCAATCAGTCCTTCGCCGAAGCTGTACAGGGCATCGCCCATGCCACGAATTGGGCGAACAACAACGGTTTCGTACAGTTCATCTACGTAGTACTTATTATAAATAACCTGTTCTGGCAGCGAACGCTGAGCCGTTTCGGGCGCAGGAACGGCCTGACGACTGATGTACATGACATAGGCGATGACTAGGGCCAGCAAAGCCACCCCGGCCGAAACGGCCATTAGTATGTATTCTGTGCTATGCTCAATCGTTGATTCGGCAAACGCTTCCGGGTTTACCTGCCGGGAGCCTTCAAACAGAGGTGCCATGAAATCGCCCAGCCAGCCGCTACCGGGCAGATTGAGTACACCACCAACCGCCGACAAAATAGCTAGTATCACCAGCGGAGCCGTCATGCTCACCGGCGACTCGTGGAGGTGATGCTTTTGTTCGTCCGTTCCCCGGAATTCACCAAAAAAGGTTAGGAATAGTAGCCGGAACATATAGAACGACGTCAGGCCGGAACCGAAAACGCCTAACGCCCAAAGCAATTTGTTGTGGTTAAACACGTGGGCCAGAATTTCATCTTTCGAGAAGAAACCGGCAAAGGGGGGCAAACCCGATATAGCAATAGTACCAATCAAAAAGGTAATGAACGTAACGGGTAACGCTTTCCGCAAACCACCCATCTTCCGAATATCCTGCTCGTCGGACATGGCGTGGATAACGCTGCCGGCCCCCAGGAACAACAGGGCTTTGAAGAACGCGTGGGTAATAACGTGGAACATACCCGCCGTGTAGGCCGTGGCACTCAACCCCAGGAACATATAGCCCAGTTGCGACACGGTGGAGTAAGCCAGTACTTTCTTGATATCGTTTTGCAGCAACCCAATGGATGCGGCCAGTAATGCTGTTGCAATGGCGATGCCGCCAATTATTTCGAGCGTAAGCGGAGACAGCGTGTAGAGCACGTTGGAGCGAACGACCATGTAAATACCCGCCGTTACCATGGTTGCCGCGTGAATCAGGGCAGATACGGGTGTAGGCCCGGCCATGGCATCGGGTAGCCAGGTGAAGAGTGGAATTTGGGCCGATTTACCCATAGCTCCTACAAACAGCAGGAGCGTAATGGCCAGTACGGTTGTGTCGCCCATTTCCAGACTGGTAGCCTGTTTGAAAACATCAAGATACTCAACCGTACCGAACGTGTTGATAAGCATGAATATCCCCAGCAGAAAGCCCAGGTCGCCAATGCGGTTCATGACGAAAGCTTTACGGGCGGCATTGTTGTAGTTGGTATTCGTATTCCAGAAACCAATGAGCAGGTACGAGCAAAGCCCAACCCCTTCCCAGCCGATAAACATGATGACGTAGTTTGACCCCATCACCAGCAGCAGCATAAAAAAGATAAAGAGGTTTAGGAAAGCCATAAACTTACCAAAACCCGCATCGTGACTCATATAGCCAATACTGTACAGGTGAATCAATGAGCCAACCCCAGTTACCACCAGCAGCATAAGCAACGATAGCTGATCAATCTGAAACGAGAAATTGATTTGCAGATCGCCTACGCTAATCCAGTTGAAGAGGGTAGCGATGAGCGGTTGACTCCCCCCCGCACTGAACGCACTGAACGCACTGAACAGATAGATGGAGAGTACAAAGGAGGCCAGTACAGCCCCGGTAGCCACAGCGCCAGCCAGACCGTTTGGCAATCGGCGGAAGCCGAGTCCATTAATCAGAAAGCCAATTAGTGGGAGAAGCGGAATTAACGCGCAGAGTAATTCTATTTGCATGAACACAGGTAAGGTTTGATGTTTGACGGTTGTTGTTTGTCGTAGTGGTTCTCCGCCGGAACTAGTTGAAATGCCTTTGCATCTGTTCTGGCAAGGAACACAACCATCAAACTACGAACGTCAAATTTGATTCTACCATTTCAACTTATTGAGCAAACCCACATCAATAGAGCGGGTGTTGCGGTAAATCATCACAATAATAGCCAGCCCAACCGATACTTCGGCGGCAGCAACGGCCATGATGAAAAAGACAAATACCTGACCGGCTGAATCAGACCGGTAGGACGAAAAAGCGATAAGTAACAGATTGACCGAATTGAGCATTAGCTCAATGGACATAAAGATGATGATGGCGTTGCGCCGGGTCAGTACACCAATGATGCCGATAACGAACAGTGCGGTACTGAGAATCAGGTAGTACGTAAGCGGTATTTGCTGAATGACTTCCGGAATGAGGACGTCCTGCGTAGGTTGCATGGCTTGCCGGTTAATAGAAAGTGTCGCAAAGGTAAAGATTATTCGGAATTGGCCGAAAGGTGTTTTTCATCCCCATGCATAGTAATTGCAAAACAAGGGCTGACCGACAGCAGGAACTGTACAGGCAGTTGACAGGCGCTGGACACAACGGGCAAACCGGCAACGCGTCACCCCGGCAGGTTTTCTCAACTAAAAAAGTGCACTTCCGGGATAAAACATCCTGCAACAGCGGGCCATTTGAGGTGCCCGATGCACATTACATTGAAAGATAACCTGAATAGGGTTGAGTGGTGCGTGAATTTCTACTGATGGATTGTCGTCATCAGGGCCAGATGAAGCATATAGCCGTTCGCGAAACGGTTGTTACTTGCCGGAGAGACGTATTATATGATACACATCGTCCTATTGCTAGCCGGGTTGTGAATCATTCCGCTTTTGCCAGTGATAAGCAGCTACTGAATTTTGCCAGAAATATTTTTCGGCCACAGTTCGACCTTTAGCGGTGAAGTAGTCGCTGACCAGTTTCAACCCAGCCCCAACAGGCAACCATTGGTCGCTGTTAGGCCAGTCACTCCCATACAGCAACCTGTCTTCACCAAACCTGTCGAACAGTTCATCCAGCCGCGCCCGGTAGAAACTTAACGCCGTCGGAATGTTACCCTCCACCCGGCGCAGCACTTCCGAGATTTTTACGTAAACCTGGGGCCGCTGGCCTAACTCCCGCAAATGAGCGGCATAGACTTTCCGGGCCGCAACCGATTCCGGAATGGTCATTTGGGGAAGATGATCGATAACTACCCGTAACTCCGGCACTTGATCCGTTAGTCGCACAATGGCAGCAAGGAGGGCGGGATTGGGATTCGCCGTATCCAGCACGAGTCCCGCCTGGGCCAGAAATTTGAGGTCCGATACAAACGTGGGATTCGATAGCTGACGGGCCAGATCACGATCCCAAAGGTTTCCGTAACGAATACCGCGAAACAACGGATTGCGCTGGAAACGTTCGAGTTGCCGACGGAACTCCGGCTTGCCCGGCTCAAGATTGCCCACCGTTCCAACAATGATTTTATCCCGGGCAGCAATGTCCAGTACCCACTGGTTATCTTTAGATAGGGGGCTGGCTTCTATAACAATTGCGCCTGTAATGCCGAGGGGCACCGCAATCTGACGATAGCGGTTCGGGAGGGCGGGCTGGTAAAGAACACCGTCATTTTTGGTGGGCCAGGGCACCCCCTGGGGGCGAGTCGTGTCGAATAAGTGAATGTGGGTATCGATGATAGGGATAGCCGTGTCTTCATGGCAACCCAATAAGGGTAGCCCAGCCGTGGTGGAAGCACCAGCGGCCAGGGCAAGAAAATCTCTTCGATTCATGGGCAGGAAGTCAGGTAAAGAATCAAAGGTAGGATGAATAAAATTTTTAGTTTTTCTGGATTACTTTTAGGTCAGGCATTTTTTCAAAGCCGGGCATGGAAGACGTTTTACGAAATCAACTAGAGAAAATTGTACCGTTGACCGATGAGGAGTTTCTGTTTGTACTAACTCATTTTACCGCTAGAACTTTTAGGAAGCATCAGTACGTGGTTCAGGCGGGTGATCCCGCACCCAATGATCATTTTGTAGCGAAAGGGCTGCTGAAGTCATTTTACATTGATGACGTTGGCAAAACCCATATTTTACAGTTTGCTATGGAAGACTGGTGGATTTCTGATCCTCAGGCCTATCACAATCGGGTAAACGCGCCCCTCAACATTGATTGTTTGGAAGACACACACGTTTTTTTCATTTCCATCGACAACCGGGAGAAGCTTTGTACTGATTTACAAAAGATGGACTACTTCTTCATGAAGAAGACCACCGCCGGGTACATTGCTTTGCAGAGAAGAACCGTATCGCTGATAAGCCAGAAAGCCGAAGAGCGGTTCAATCAGTTTGTGCAATTATATCCAACGCTTTCACAAAGGGTACCTAAAACATTAATAGCCTCGTACCTGGGTATTAGCCGGGAAACCTTAAGCCGGATGTACGCCCATTAGTGTGACCTACATCACAGCTATTTTGTGGCTTATATCCGTTGTTGCTCCTGAGAGGTTAGCGAACATTGTACCGCCTTAAGAAGTCAGCTTATCAACGTTAGTTTAATCAAAGTAAAATGGAAAAAGTCGCATTAGTCGTGGGAGCAAGTGGCATTACGGGTAGTAATGTAGCCGGGAAGTTAATCTCAACAGGTTGGCCCACGTTCGGTCTGGCCAGAAACCCCCAAAACAATATAACCGGTCTGGACCCTGTTGCTGCGGATCTTTTGGATCGGGATGGGCTGGAAAGCACGCTGGCAGCTGTTTCTCCAACGCACGTATTCATAACAAGCTGGATGCGTAATGAAACCGAAGCGGAGAACATCCGGGTAAACAGCCTGATGGTTCGTAACCTGCTGAATGTACTGTCGCCCAAAAAATCCGTTCAGCATGTGGCCCTTGTTACGGGGCTTAAACATTAGGTAATGAATCACATAACTGACCCAAATATTAAGTAACCGAATATGGAATAATGGTTTCTTTACGGGTGTAAAATAAATGTGTTGAGTGGCAACTAATACGGGTTAAACGTTTGTTAATCAGACGATTAATCCGTATTTTAGTATTATAATCAGTTGCATTATGGCCGCTAAATCAACCACACCAAAGTTAACACTCGAAAACCTTAACGAGCGTTTTCCTGATGAACTTTCCTGTAAACGCTACATTGCAAAATTGCGGTGGAACGGTCAACCTGTATGCCCTCATTGCGGCAACAAAAAGAAGTCGTACGCCTTTTCAAATGGTGATTACAAGTGTGCCACTTGCCGCAAACACTACACGGTTAGAATCGGGACTATCTTTGAAGATAGCAAAGTACCTCTGAAAAAGTGGTTGATTGCAGCATACCTCATTACAGCGCACAAAAAGGGTATTTCCTCACATCAGTTAGGACGAGATTTAGACGTAACCCAACGTACGGCGTGGTTTATGCTTCACCGCCTGAAACATGCCATGAAAACCAGAACCTTCGACGTTCCATTAGAGGGCGTTGTAGAAGCCGACGAAACGTACGTAGGCGGCAAGGAACGCTTCAAACATAAGTCTAAGCGCACAGAGGGCACACAAGGCCGTAGTACGAAAGTAAAGGCTCCGGTGTTCGGTATGGTTCAGCGCGGTGGTCGTATTGTCGCTATGACTGTAGAAACCACGTCTGCCAGTACATTATTACCCATCATTGAAGAACACGTTGCGGTAGGGTCAAAAATAATGACCGACGAATTTAAGGCGTATATGCAATTGCAACGCTTATACCAACACGGCGTAGTACGGCACGGTCAAGGTCAGTACAAATCCGGCGAAGCACACACCAATACATTAGAGGGATTTTGGAGCCTGTTTAAACGGGGAGTAACAGGCATATATCACTGGGTTAGCGTTAAGCACCTAGGGGCCTATGTAGCTGAATTTGAATATCGCTACAACTCGCGTAAAATATCAGATGGAGACCGTTTTGAACGAGCCGTAGGGCATCTTGATGGCCGATTAAGCTATAAGGTGCTAACTCAGCAAGATTAGGCACTTAGTACAGGCTTAAAAAAAAGCCCTATGCACTTATGGAAAGTCAATTTTTGGCATGTACTATTGTATCGGAAATGCAATCCGGTAACAATGGAGAAGCATAGAAAGCAAACAGAGAAGCCTAGGCGTACTGTTATTGAAGTAATAGAAGTAGAGGAAATTACGTTTGATGAATTTGAGCGAACAATGAAGAAAGTTGTTCGTAGCGAAAACGGGAAAGCGGAAACCCTGAAAGATAAACGAAAAAACCGGTAAGGGGTGCAACCCTCACCGGTTTGATTGCCGGAATTAGCGGCAATCACGTTGGGGACGGCGAGACCTCTTTGTAGGCTTACCGATACCCTCGCGAGTTACCCGCCGTTTAACACGGCGAACCTTGCGAGTCGAAACGCCCCAGTGCGTCTCGATAATAGTGCACTTAACCGTTTTTGTTTTCATGGAACAAAGGGGTTAAGGTTAAACCATCGGCTCAGGTCAACTCTGTATGCCGATTTTGTCTAATCAAGTTGACGCTTGAAAAAGACAAGAACATAGTAAAACTAGTGGAGGTAGTGGGGCATGCTCCCACGCGGTATGGATGTCAAGCCCGAGCCGCACAACTTGTTACCCCCCTATAGGCCCCTATCCCGAGAACGTCCGTGAGAAGTCGAAACTTGGGTAGGGGTTTCCTATTTTTAACGCACTACTCTTTTGACAAATATAGGTTGAATTTGCTTATTTTCTCTATGAGTTTGGCTTCATATTCGGGTTTTAATTGCTTCTGCTCTAAATCTTCAAAAAACGAAGGAACTCCCGTTAGAAAGAAAGCAAACGCCCTTCCTTTGTTCGTATCGCGGTAAAGCGGTATGCCAACTAACTCGTCTGTGCCGCGATAGTATGCCAGTGTGCCACTCAATGTCTGATTATGCTTCTTTTTGGCTGCTTCATCCATTTTTAAGAAGTGCATTATCTCTGTGATGCTGAGTAATTCACCCCTCTCGATGATTGCGTCTTCAATTAAGCTTAACCAGGGTACATTTTTCGGCTTCGCCCACACTTTACCATAATCTAATCGACTTTGGGGCTTTAGTGATTCTTGAGCCACTACGGAAGGCGCACTTTGAACTAATAGGGGGTCTTTTGGTGGAACAGGGATCAATACTTCGTTTGGTAAAAGAAGCCCATATTCTCCCTGTAAGCTTTCAATTGTCGTAGTCAGTCTATTACATCTTGTATTAGACTCGTCAAGCAATTGCTGTAATTCAGATGCCTTTTTTTGCTCTTTCTGAATTTTCAATTGGAGGTCAGCAATGATTTGCTCAATTGCCGACAGCCCCGGCGGTGCGGGGGCGGTTGAATGGTTATCTATCATGTCCGTGAGAATTTGCTGTAAATATAAGCTGATTATCAGTATATCCACAACGTTTAGCCCCAAATTAGGCCAAGATTTAGCCCTTTAAGCCCCCTTAAAAAGTGAGAAATTAAAAACCCCGATGAGTAACACTCAAAGGGGCGAAAGGCAATGTATATAAACTGTTAAATTTTGTTTACTTAATATTTGGGTCAGTTATGTGATTCATTACCAAACATTATCTGGGACCATTCGAGGATTATGCCAGGGAAGGTTTTTTACCGGAAACGCCCGTGCGGGAAGAACACCCGCGTCTAAAAACAGAAAACTTCTACTATGCTCAGGAGGATGAAGTGTATGCCGCAGCCGCTCGCGATGGTTTTGCCTGGAGCATCCATCGCCCCCATACGGTTATTGGAAAAGCAGTTGGCAATATGATGAACCTGGGTACTACCCTGGCCGTTTACGCTTCCATTTGCAAAGAAACGGGTCGTCCATTTCGGTGGCCGGGTTCTCAGGCCCAATGGAATGGCCTTTCCGATGTTACAGATGCAAGGGTGCTGGCCGAACATTTGCTATGGGCATCAAATACAGAGGCTGCCCGGAATGAAGCGTTCAACATCGTGAACGGGGATACGTTCCGCTGGAGTTGGCTATGGAAACAGCTGGCTGACTGGTTCGGTATTGAACCCATTGGCTATGATGGCACCATGCATCCGCTCGAAGAAGAAATCAGCCAGGATGGTCCACTCTGGCAAGACATTGCCCGGCTTTACAACCTGAGAGAACCGACTCTGGACAGGCTGGCCTCAGCCTGGCATACAGATTTGGATCTGGGTCGCCCTATTGAAGTGATGACGGATATGTCAAAGAGCCGTAAGCTTGGCTTTTCGGTCTTTCAGCGAACAGACGAGTCTTTCTTCGACTTGTTTGAGCAACTTCGGGCAGAACAGCTAATCCCTTAGTTATCTCCATTGATTATCCTGCGTCGCAGGCAGCATTCCTTGCAACATAAGTTTTTGGCTCTTCGTGCGGAGTAATGGAAAGGCTTTGTCAACGTTTCCCATTGCTCTGGATAAACGTCCGGAGCTTTATTTCGGTCAGTCGGCGTTTGGTATCGAGGGGGAAATCTCCTTTCAGCATCCAGTCGTAAAACGAAGGCTCTTTCTTCAACACTTCCAGTACAGAGAGGCCTTTGTGCTTACCGAAATTGAAGACTTCCTCGCCTTTGGCGTTCAGGATAATGCGCCCGGCGAGGTCGACATTGGCGTTGGCAGTCAGGCTATGGAGTATGTCCATATCATTGTCGATGATGACTTCCTGCCCGTTATCGGCTTTTGCCACCATACCCATGTAGCGCTGTACCTGGGCGTTTAGCACCTCCAGACTGGCAATAGTATCCGCTTCGGCACCGTGCGCACCGACTAACTCTTTACTACAGTAAAACTTGTAGGCAGCCGACAGGTTTCGCGGTTCCATAAGGTGAAAAATTCGCTGGGCGTCCACCAGTCGGCGATTTTTCATGTCGAAATCCACATTGGCCCGCAAGAACTCCTCGACCAATAAAGGCACATCAAACCGATTACAGTTAAAACCAGCCAAATCGCAGCCATCCATAAACTGGGCCAGCGTTCGGGCCACTGATTTGAACGGCGGAGCATCTACCACATCGTCGTCGTAAATGCCATGAATCATACTCGACTCCAGCGGGATGGGCATCCCCGGATTTACGCGCTGTGTTTTACGGATGACGTCGCCATCAGGCAGAGCTTTTATGACGCATATATCGATAATACGGTCTTTGGCAACGTTGATGCCCGTGGTTTCGAGGTCGAAAAAAGCGAGTGGCTTTTTGAGTATAAGTTGATGCGTCATAACCAAACCGGGTTTTATACGGTCAGGTTGCAAAGGTAAAAACGTTTTGCAGGAATCAGCCCTTTTTCAACGCACTAACCCACTCAACCCCTTTCCGTACCGTTTCTACTGACGGCATACGGTCTGCCTGCATCAACTCACGGATGGCAATGATATCCTGGTCGCGTTTCAGACCAGCTACGGCTTTTATCTCATTCGCCTGCACGTAGAAGGCCAGAAATGAATCATCGGTTGAGGGGTCGCCATCATAGACAATATCATCAACCTGCGTGGCCTGGCCAATGTAATTAATCCGGTTACCCTGCTGGTTTGTCCAGAAAAAGGGCACCTCCCGATAAGGCATTTCTCCTGGTTTAGCCATGTTCATACCCACCACATACCCCTGCTGCCCGGCCACCTTCCAGTGTTCAATCCGTTGGTAGCCATCTGCCACGGGGTAATGAACAATATCACCAGCTGCATAGAGGTCATCGGTCACGCGCAGGTATTCATCCGTTTTAATGCCCCCGTCCTTCTCCAGCGGAACATCCGTCAGGAAGTTGGTACGGGGTTTGACGCCCAGGCCCAGCAACACAAAATCGGCGGGGAGCCGCTCGCCATTGTCGAGTACAACAGCACTGACGGCCCCATCGCCTTCCAGATGGTCAACTTTACGACCGAGGTGGAACTGAATACCCTCCGCTTCGTGCCATTTCTGCACAACCCGGCCAATTTTTTCGCCCAGTATTTTCGCAAACGGAACCGCTTCCATGCCCACCACCGTTACGGTGGCACCTAATTTTCGGAGACTCATGGCCCCTTCCAGCCCAATGAACGAGCTGCCAATAATGACTACGCGTTTCCCCTGTTTGCCCAGCTCGCGCAGGGTGCTGCTATCGTGTAAACTTCGGAGCGGATAGACGCCCTCCAACTCAGAATCCATTCCGGGCAGTGTGTTCGGTTTGCCTCCTGAGCACAGCAGTACTTTATCGTACGTAATCGTCTCGCCAGATGCTAATTCAATGCTTTTTTTAGCCGGGTCAAGTTGCGTTACCTTTTGACCGGTGCGCACCTCGATTCCGTAGTTTTTATAGAATTCTTCGGAGCGGAGCGGCATCCATTCGTCCGGTGCTTCATCCTGTAAGTACTCTTTGGAGCAATTTGGCCGATCGTAAGGCACCTGACTGCTGGATGTCAGCATCAGGATTTTCCCCGTAAATCCACCTTCCCGCATGGCTTCGGCCGCAAAAGCCCCGGCACCACCACCTCCTACAATGACGTACGTTTCCTCACTAGCCTCGTCCGGCGAAGACATGGGATTGTCCTGAGTTTCCTGGGCCGTAGTAAGTCGTACAAATACCTGGTTATCCTCAATGCGCACTTCATGGGTGGGTAGCCCGCTCAATGCGGGCGCTTCCAGCCGTTGCCCGTTACGAACATCAAAACAGGTATTATGCCAGGGACAAACGAGTCGGTACCCATTCAGTAGACCTTTTGCCAAAGGAGCATGATAGTGAGCGCAGTGCGGATGGAGGGCATAAAACTGACCGTCGGCGCGGACCAGCAGTACATCAGTATCGCCCACGCTAACTTCTTTCATTTCTCCATCGGCCAGGTCATCGACGTGGCAAACGGGTACTTCGGTATAATCGGCTATCATTACGCGTTGGATTTCTGGTATAACTGCGAAGTGCACTATTTTGATTTGAGTACCCCTTCGGCTTCCAGCTACCAACCTTACTCGTTTTCAAACAAGGGTGTACTGACCGGGTCAATAACTTAATCGGGCTTGTCCAGTTGTAGGTACCTATACTACTACAACCAACATGAAACGAATTTATACCTTATTACTTGGTTGGCTCTGCTTCAGTCAGGTCGCCTTTTCGCAGCAAACCTATTTCAATGTACCTTCATCCGACATTCTTGACAAGCACAATGTTGCCGTTCAGCAACAGGTCAATATTTCGGAATCGATACGATCATCGACCACCGTGAACTATGGTCTGGGACGGGAATGGGAGATAGGATTCAATGTATATAACCTTGATTTCCAACCGGGTGAACACCGAATCGTAGCAAATGACTCCACCACCGAAAAAGCGTTTAGCCCATTGGTGATGCTAAACGCACAGAAAGCATTCAGCATCACCGACCATGTCGGGCTGGCCATTGGGATGCAGAGTGGGCTGAACGTGCTTACCCACCGACAACCACAGTGGGTAGGGTTTGCGTACGGCAATGTGGCGGCTTCTTCGGCGGATGACCACTATAAATTCTCGGCGGGAAGTTACGTTGCCAATGCCCGTTACTTAGGGGACGGACCCAGTGCCGGATTTCAAACGGGTTTCGACGCCGGAATTTTTTACCAGAAGTTGCACCTGCTGGGCGATTGGATATCCGGTCCACACGATTTTGGCCAGTTGGTATTGGGCATGGAAGTTTACCTGGGTAAGCACGTTCCCCTGGCCATTGGCTGGCAGCGAGCGAACAAAAACGGCGCCCAGGCGGTGGTACTTCAGCTAACGTACACGCCAAACTAGTTCAGTAAATTATCCAGCTGAGTTCTCACGCAACGACCGGATTTACGTCTCCACTTGTACGGGGGCACAGAAGTGTAGGTATTAGGTATCAACCCCTGTTAATTGTGATTAACAAGATACGAAACATAAAAAAGCAGTCGGCGTTCTAAACGCCGACTGCTTTTTAGCCCTTCTACACCGTATAACCGGTATTGGGTACGTTTATTTGGAGGTGGCCATCACCATTTTAATATTCAGTTTGGCGCCCGTTTGCAATACATCGACCAGGTCCTGAACGGTCAGTGTTTTGTCGAAGCGAACTACAACGGTTGGTTCGGCAATACCGGCCATCATGGTTTTCAGTTCGTTTTCGAGGTTAACCGGGTCTACCGGTCTTTTGTCGATGAAATACTGCTTCTTTTCATCGACGGAGAGCGTTACCTGCTTTTTGCTCAACTGCTGAGTGGCAGCAGCTTTAGGCAGTAACAACTTGATAACGTTTGGATTGGCTACCGTGGAGATAATCAGGAAGAACAACAGCAGAAAGAACATGATGTCGTTCAGCGAGGAGGTCGCCACTTCGGCAGCAAACTTGGTTTTTCGGCGAAGTTTCATAAGGCCATTTTGACGTTTGAGGTTTGTCGTTTGTTGGTACCATTACTTTAGTAAACGACAAACCTCAAACTGGTTTTTACCGCATCCTGGCGGGTTCGGTGGTTGGTTTCTGAAGTACTTCGATGAACTCAAAGGCATTCACTTCGAGCGCGAGCGTAAACCGCTCGATCATCATATTCAGCAGGTGATAGCAGGTATAGGCAATAACCCCCACAATAAGACCGGCCCCCGACGTAATCATTTTTTCGTACAACCCCCCGGCAATAATACCCACACTGATATTGTCGGTCAGCGAGATGTCGTAGAAGATACGGATGATACCCGAAATGGTACCGATAAAGCCCATCATCGGTGCGATACCGGCAATGATACCCAGGTAGCCCATGTTACGCTCCAGCCGCGAGAGTTCAATTTGCCCAACGGTTTCGATGGTGCTTTCAATTTCCCGAATGGGCGACCCAATCCGGCCAATGGCTTTCTCAAATACGCGTCCCATAGCCGTACGCTGATTTTTGGCGAACGATTCGGCCGATTTGATGTTACCCTGCGCCACCATATCCCGAATATTGTCGATGAAATTGGCATCCGCCTTTGTTTGGGAGCGAATAACAAAGTATCGTTCAAACATGAGGTAAAGCGCAGCAAAGAACAAAAAAGCGATGGGGACCATTACCCAGCCACCTTTGGCGACCAGATCAAATAGCTGTAACGTTTGGGGTTGAGCGGCCGCACTGGCGGTCATCGATGCGGCCGTGGTATCAATAGCCGGAACCTGGAGCAAGAGCATACGAACGAGTCGGGTAAATGGAAAAGGTTAGACCAATGACTGTTAAAGGAACAAACGTGCTGGTTTCAATGGATATTGTTTCAAAGATACGCAAGCGCATTTTATCCTGATAAGCGGAGCGTACTTTTCCTATCAAACGCAACAACCTGTCCCTACGGAATTGCTTCCGCTTTATGGTTTGACCAGAATTTTACCCCAGCGACCGGGCCGGTCGGCGTGTTCGACGGCTTCGGCAATCTGGTCGAGTGAATAGGAAGCTTCTACGGGCAACTGAAATTTGCCCGATGCCAGCAGACCGATAACGTTTTTGGCTACGTCCTGCCGGGTATTAGTATCAACCCGGCGCATCCAGTCGGTCAGCCAGAACCCTTTAATGGTCAACTCCCGGAATATCAGCAGTCCCGCATTGATTTGTGGGTCCTGCAAACTCAGCAGACCGTAAATAAGCATGGTTCCCCCTTTTGCCAAGCACGTCAGGGCTTCGGTAGCAGTTTGACCACCCACGGCATCCAGCACGCAGGAAACCCCAACCCCATCCGTAATCTGTTTGACACGAGCCGCCAGATTTTCCGTTTCTACGTTGACAATTTCGGTCAGGCCAAGTGCTTTCAGATCGTTATTCAGGTCATCTCGCCGAACGGTACCAATGGTGTTGATGCCCCGCATGGTACACAGTTGAATCACCATTTTACCAAACGCCGACCCGGCTGCCGTAATCATCAGCCAGCCCCCTTCCGGCACATTGGCGTCCTGCACCATAGCGTAAGCTGTAAACGGATTCACAAATAACTGAGCCGCTATATCGTCCGACATGGCGTCGGGAACGGGAATCAGGCTGCGGTGGTGCGCAATGGCGTATTCGGCCCAGGTGCCAACACCCGTAAAACTAACCCGTGTGCCTATACCAAGTGGTACTCCCTCTCCTACTGCATCGATAACGCCTACTCCCTCAAAACCCGCGCCCGACGGCAACTGGGGCCGAATACCATACAGGTTCTGCACGAACATGATGTCGGAGGGGTTGATGGGTGCTGCAATAACCTTTATCCTGACCTCACCCGGGCCGGGTTCGGGCAGGGGAACATCGGTGTTCTTGAGAATATCGGCTGGTTTACCGGGCTTATCAAAAATTATGCTTTTCATAACGTCTGTGAGAAAAATGAGTACAGCACGGAATTAAAAGAGCGTCCAACTACACGCTATTAAAATTCACTGGTTACTGTTGGAATACGGCCAAAAATATGACTTAATTCGCAGAAACTATTCCTAAACTCCTATTAACAGGTGGCAAAGCCTTCAGCAGTAAATTCAACTGACGACTTTCAGACCTCACACGTACTATGCAGACTTCTCCTTTTGTGGGTGAATTAATTGGCACAATGGTGCTCTTATTATTGGGTAATGGCGTTGTGGCCAATGTTGTTTTAAAACAAACCAAGGGAAACTCGTCTGGCTGGATTGTAATTACTACTGGCTGGGCCTTCGCCGTTACGATGGGCGTATTTATTGCCAAATCCTTTGGCAGCGTGGATGCCCATCTGAATCCCGCGGTTACGGTAGCTTTTGCCGTAGCTACCAATGATTACAGTAATCTTGTACCGTACATTACCGCTCAGATGATTGGCGGTTTCCTGGGCGCTACGCTCGTCTGGATTCTATACCGGCCCCACTGGGCTGCAACCCCTGATCCATTCGATAAACTGGCCTGTTTTGCCACGGGCCCGGCTATCCGGAGCAAAGGCGATAATTTTGTGAGCGAAATGATGGCTACGCTCATGCTGATTTTGGGTCTGGCGGGTATTTCGTCCAAACACCTCGGCGAACTGGCCATTGGTGTCGGGCCTTACTTAGTCGGTATTTTAATCTGGAGCATCGGCTTGTCGCTTGGCGGCACCACGGGCTACGCCATGAGTCCGGCCCGCGATTTTAGTCCCAGACTGGCTCATGCATTGTTACCCATACCGGGCAAAGGTTCTTCGGACTGGAATTATTCCTGGGTACCAGTGGCAGGTCCCATAGTGGGTGCTATAGTTGGCGGTTTGCTCATTCGGTGGTTCGCGCTGTAGCGAAGCGGTTAAAGACGTCAAATTCTTACTGCTGAATTCTGATAACACCACGGCATAGTATTCACTAGGCTGAACACTCTCGAACAGGGATAAATTTAAATTTTTCACTAAATTAAGCTCAGCTTCACGTAATGTTCACTTGTTCAACAGTTTTGAAGCATCTAAGCATATGAAACTGCTCTTTCGACTGGTTCAAGATAGACGGGTTTCTAAAATGGTATTTTGGGGAATAGCTGTTCTATCAATAATGACGACTAACCTGCCCCCTTCCTTCGATTGGGTTAGATATGTTATCTTAGTAGTAGCTGTAGTTTGGGCGTTGATTTATCATTTCGTACCTAAACATGAGTCGGCTGAAGAGGTCAAGCAACGTCAGATTGGGTCAATTTTTATTCTAGTCATTGTCCTTATTACTTTTTTTGTATTCAAGTAAGATATGATGAAAGTGAGAATGTATCATGGGTCCTTTTAAGGGCAAAATCTACCTTTATTCCCTTTATATAAGTTTAGTTATTCAACAGGTATTGGAAAAGTGCAGGTGCTACCAACGGATGCTACTACCTGCACTTTTGTATTTTACGGTTCAACTTGCTGTGTAAGTGCATGGATTTGTTTTAATTTATTCAATTGTACCCGAAAATTTTATAGCTATGACTGACAATGACGGACAGGAAAAAACATTGCGAGAGGAGCAGAAAGATCTGTTCCGTGAACTTTCAAAGGAGCAAACAGAAGCCGAGGAAGCTTTAGAAAACGATCAGGAACAGGCAGCAAAAGCAAAAACCCAGGATGAGAGTGATGAGTAAAAAAGTACAAAAAAGCCAACAGTGATATACTGTTGGCTTTTTTCAAGAGGTGTTGAATAACTCCGCTTATGTTGAGAGTAAAATTTGAGATTCCAGCTACTCTAAAAGAAAGGCACTATCTTATTTTTATACGAACTGAAAATAATCGGTATGTCTATATCCATTGACTGTGATCTTTGTATCATCCGTTCCTGGCAACAGGGCGACGAATTGACACTTCCTCAACATGCCAACAACAGAGCTATTTGGCTTAATCTACGAGATCGTTTCCCATATCCTTACACCCAGGCCGATGCTCAGCAATGGATTGTCTCTGTAGTTGGGGTTGTCCCTGAAACCAGCTTTGCTATTACAGTCTCCGGTGAAGCAGTAGGCGGTATAGGTTTAGTGCTCCATGAAGACATTGAGCGTTGCTCCGCCGAAGTGGGCTATTGGTTAGCGCAACCCTACTGGGGTCGAGGCATACTTACCGTTGCCTTAAAAGCTTTCACTCACTACGCCTTTAATGAATTTGAGCTAACTCGACTTTATGCCGTGCCTTTCCTTGGTAACCTGGCCTCAATTAAAGTACTTGAAAAAGCAGGGTATCAATGTGAAGGAATAATGCGACGGAGCGCAATTAAGGATGGTCAAGTGGTAGATCAAGCCTTGTATGCCTATATCAAAAGCCCTTAGTCGATTCTATTGTATAAGTGCGCCTATATGTTAAGGAAACGTTTTGATCAATGATTAATCAGTACTAACGGGAAAATCACTAACTAACCAACAGACTATTTCTCAGCTATACAAATTCGTTTCCAGAAACGCGTTGCGGAATTTCCCCTGCGGGTCGTACTCTTTGACCAGTTGCTTAAAGGCCGCCATTTTCTCGTAGCGGGACTGCAACTGCGCGGGGGCCAGCGTAAATAGCTTACCCCAGTGGGGCCGGGGACTGAACGGTTCCAATTCTCGTTCAATCATCGGCAACACTTTCCGAACCGACGCCCAATCCTGTTTCCAGGTAAAGTGAATCGCCAGACTGGGTTGTTTGTAGGCCATACTCATCCACAGGTTATCCGCATCGATGGTGCGCAACTCCGTAATCATCAGGTGCGGACTAATCTGGTTGTGGAGTCGCTCAACGGCCAGAATGGCTTCCACCGCGTTTTTGCGGGGTACAAAATACTCGGACTGTAACTCCTTGCCACTGCTGGGCGTAAAACCCATGCGGAAATGGGGCATCCGCTCGTACCAGGGACCGGGAACACCCATCTGTTCGGTGCAGTTCACGGCGGAAAGCTCCGCTATAGGATGAAGGTTTTTAGTGGCGAGTTTAGCCCCAAAGAAATCCGACTTTGCCGTTGTTGCTTTACCATTCCCAACCTTCTCTTTTATCCAGACTTCGTTGATACGGTGTTTTTGCCAGTCGGTAAACAGACTCACGCTATAACCAGCCGACATAATGGCCTCGAAGTGGTCTTTAAGCTGCTCCGTCGGCAAGTTCTCATACACGTACTGCCGCATCATGAATGTCGGCTGTATATCCAGCGTCACCTTTGTCACTACCCCCAGCGCACCCAGGTGCACCACAGCCGCATTGAAGGCATCGCCATCTTTGGCGCGGGACAGGGTGCGCGTTTCACCGGTAGCCGTCATGAGTTCCATACCCGATACGGCCGTTGCGAGGTTACCATTTTTCACGCCCGACCCATGCGTAGCCGTAGCACAGGCCCCGGCCACCGAAATGTGGGGTAATGAGGCCAGATTATGCAGTGCAAACCCTTTTTTGTCGAGATAAGGTGCCAACTGACCATATTTCATTCGCCCATCGACGGTGACGGTTTTCGCCTTTGTATCCAGCGAAAGGACCTCGTCCATTCCTTCCAGGGAAATGAAGGTATCCTTGCTGTCGGCAATGCTGTTGAAACAGTGGCGGGTACCCAGCACCTTTAGTTTGTTCTGCTTCCTGACAAAGGCCTGCACCTGCTGAATAGAGTCGGCTTTATATAGTTTATCGGTGCTGTATTCGTAATTACCAGCCCAGTTTTTAAGTTTTTCAGCCGTTACCCAGCTAACCAATGGTGCCATGAGGGGAGCAGTTAATAAAGAAGATGATAGTTTGAGGAACGTTCTTTTTTTCATGACCATAGGGTTTTTCGCTAAACTAATTGGATAATTTGACAATATTACACACGAAAAAACCTTTTAACCGATTCTTACAAACAGGATATGCCCACGTATGTAGCCGCCATTGACCAGGGTACCACCAGCACCCGATGTATTGTTTTTGACCGCGGGGGACAGATTGTTTCCGTAGCCCAGAAAGAACATAAACAAATTTACCCACAACCCGGCTGGGTAGAGCATGACTGCGAAGAAATCTGGCGTAACACGCTCGAAGTAATTGCCCTGGCCCGTATCAATAAAAAAATACCGGTTCAGGATATTGTGGCGGTTGGCATTACAAACCAACGCGAAACCGCCGTTGTCTGGAACCGAAAAACCGGCAAGCCCTACTATAATGCCATCGTTTGGCAGGACATGCGAACGGCCGATTTAGTGGCGCAATTCTCAAAAGAAAGTGAACCAGCCAATTTAGGACAGGACCGGTTTCGTGCTCAGACGGGCCTGCCACTGGCCACGTACTTCAGCGGATTAAAACTAAAATGGCTGCTGGACAACGTAAAAGGCCTTCGGGCCGATGCCGAGCAGGGCGACGCGCTTTTTGGCAACATGGATGCATTCCTGGTCTGGAACCTGACGGGTGGTGTGCATGGAGGCATACACCTGACCGACGTGACCAACGCCAGCCGGACGCAGTTGATGAACCTGCACACCCTTGACTGGGACGATTCATTGCTCAATGATTTTACGGTACCACGCGCTATGCTTCCCCAAATTCGGCCCAGCAGCGAGGTTTATGGCACCGTAACATCGGAAGTACTACCCGGCGTACCCATTGCGGGCATCCTCGGCGACCAGCAGGCCGCGTTGGTTGGCCAAACGTGTTTTGAACCGGGTCAGGCGAAGAATACCTACGGCACGGGCTGCTTTCTACTCATGAACACGGGCACTGAACTCCGCCCTTCCACCTGTGGCTTATTGACAACCGTAGCCTATCAGTTTCAGAATGAGCCGGTTCATTATGCGCTGGAAGGTAGCATCGCCATCACCGGTGCGCTGGTGCAATGGGTGCGGGACAACCTCGGTCTCATTAAAGACAGTAAAGAAATTGAAAGCCTTGCCCGCTCCGTTGAAGACAATGGCGGGGCCTACTTTGTCCCGGCTTTCTCGGGCTTATACGCACCCCACTGGAAGGCCGATGCACGGGGTATTATTGCCGGATTGACCCGTTTTGTTACCAAAGGCCACTTGGCCAGGGCCGTGCTGGAAGCTACTGCCTACCAGACAGTTGATGTCGTGCGGGCGATGGAACAGGACGCTAATGTGTCGCTGAAATCATTACGCGTGGATGGCGGCATGGTCGTTAACTCACTGTTGATGCAGTTTCAGTCCGATGTGCTGGACGGCCCGGTTGTTTGCCCGCGTATGACCGAAACCACCGCCCTGGGTGCCGCTTATGCCGCCGGGCTTGCCGTTGGCTACTGGAAAAACATTGACGACCTGCGTCAGAACTGGGGAGTTGCCAAAACCTATGAACCAACGATGGACGATGACCAGCGACAGAAACTGATGCGGGGCTGGCAGAAAGCCATCGAGCGGTCATTCGGTTGGGAAGAGTAGACTAGATTTCCGGTTCTTTCGGTATCAATTCTGAGGCCAGCACAAGTCGGCTCTGAGGCAGCCCCTGCGGGTATTCGTCCCGGATAAAAGCAATGAGTTGTTCCCGCATGTGACACCGCAAATCGAAGGCCGAAGGTGAATCAGGCGCCGAGACCAGAATGCGCACCTGAATGCAGGTAGGCAGCGTATCGATTACCTGAACGGAGAAGGTTTCGCCAGTCCACAGGGGGTCATCTTCGGCCAGCTTACGCGCTTTTTCCCGCAGCTTATCGACGGGTACGTTATAATCCAGGTAGAGAATGATGGACCCTATGATGGAAGCATCCGAACGGGTCCAGTTCTCGAATGGCTTTTCAACGAAGTACGTGATGGGCAAAATAAGCCGACGCCGGTCCCATATACGCACGATGACGCTGGTGAGGTTGATTTCCTCCACACGGCCCCACTCCTTCTCGACCACTACCGCATCGTTGAGCCGGATTTGCTGATTGAATGCAATCTGAACACCGGCCAGCAGATTGGCCAGCGTTTTCTGGGCAGCAAAACCAATTACAACCGACACGACACCGGCTGAGGTTAATACACTGAGCCCTAGTTTCCGGCTGCCCTGAAACGAAATAAGTACCAGCGAAGTCCCGATGAGAAGGATAGTAATGGCAACTACTCGACGAAAGAAACGAACCTGCGTAACAAATTTCCGTTGCTTTAATTTTTCATCGTCGTTGGTATCGTATTGCAGAATCAGGCGCTTTTCGCCCACTTTCAACAACTGAATAACCAGCCAGGTCGTACAAACGATGAACAGCACTTCGGCCATTTTATCCGCTACCGGATGCCGACGCAAAAAACGCTCAGACTGCACGTTGGTAGCCAGCAGAAAAAACAGGGAGGGCATGAAAAGCCAGAAGGGCCAGCGGGCATACTGCCTCAACAAAGCCAGCGTTTGAAAAGGCCGCTGACGCCCCACCAGCCGGATAATCTGTGTGATAACGACATCGACCACAACACCGGCCAACACGGCTGCAAGCAGCAATATCCACCCTGACAAGTCGCGGTTGGGAATATAGCCGAACCAGCGGATAACGGCCCGTATCCAACTATCTAATTGTTGTTGCATGGTGCAAAAATAAGAAGACCTGAAAGCTTTACCGCCTTTTAAATCTGTGTCGTACCGGGTAACGGCGAATACGCTTTAAATAATAAGTTTCGCCCTTATCTGTCAGCCCCTGGTTGGAGCCAGACTGCGATGCGGGCTAAGACAAACTTGTCCTGCACCCGCCAAATACGCTGCTGTTATTCTTCTTATCTTTAGTCGGTCGAAAGCGGGCAATCCGGCAAGGCGTTATTTTTGGTTCACTCATCAATCCAGGTTTACAGGTATGAAACAAGTTTTTCTTCTGTTACTATTCAGTTGCTACACGCTCACCAGTACACTGGCACAAAAGCCAGCTAACGCCGAAAAACAACCGGCTAAAGAAGGCAAATCACCCAAAGAGGATAAACCGGCACCAGATTCCCGAAGTCTGGACATCGATTCGCAGGTGGTAACCAACGGGCAGGTGACCATTAAAGGACAGCGGGTTCCCTATAAAGCCACTGCCGGCACCATCCCGGTTTGGGATGAGGAGGGCAAAGCCGTGGCCGGTGTGTTTTTCACTTATTTCGAACGCTCCGACATTACCGACCGCACTGCCCGCCCGCTGGTCATTTCGTTCAACGGTGGCCCCGGTACGGCTTCCGTCTGGATGATGATTGGCTATACAGGGCCGCGCATCCTCAAGGTAGATGATGAGGGCTACCCCGTTCAACCCTACGGCGTTAAAGACAATCCCCATTCCATTCTCGACGTAGCCGACATTGTGTATGTCGACCCGGTCAATACTGGTTTTTCGCGGCCAGTGAACAAGGATGTACCCGCAGCCAAACTGTTCTTTGGTGTCAACGCCGACATCAAATACCTGGCCGACTGGATCAACACGTTCGTTAGCCGGTATAACCGCTGGGCTTCACCGAAGTACCTGATTGGTGAAAGTTACGGTACCACGCGGGTATCGGGCCTGGCGCTGGAACTGCAAAACAGCCACTGGATGTACCTGAACGGCGTTATTCTGGTTTCTCCCACCGACCTCGGAATCGACCGCGACGGACCGGCCCAAGGGGCGCTTAAACTACCGTATTTTGCGGCTACGGCCTGGTTTCATAAAGCGCTACCGGCTGATTTACAGAAAAAAGACCTGACCGATGTACTGCCCGAAGTGGAAAATTTCACCATTCAGGAGTACCTGCCTGCGCTGGCACTTGGTGGCTCATTGAGCGACCAGAAACGCGCCGAAATTGCTAAAAAAGTAGCCCGGTATTCGGGGTTGACCGAAACGGCCGTGATGCAGCAAAACCTGGACGTACCCACCAATTTTTTCTGGAAAGAACTCCTCCGCGACAAAAGCCAGACGGTAGGCCGGCTGGACTCGCGCTATTTGGGTATGGATAGTAAAGACGCTGGTATTGCCCCGGATTATAATTCGGAACTGACTTCCTGGCTGCACTCGTTCACGCCCGCTATCAACCTGTTTATGCGCGAAGAACTAAACTACAAAACGGACCTGAAATACTACATGTTCGGGCCGGTACGCCCCTGGGATAATACCAACAACCACACGGGCGAAAACCTGCGTCAGGCAATGGCGCAAAATCCGTATCTGCATCTGCTGGTTCAGTCGGGCTATTACGATGGTGCCTGCGATTATTTCAATGCCAAATACAACATGTGGCAGATGGATGCCAGCGGCAAACTCAAAGACCGTATGGAATGGGAAGGCTACCGGAGCGGCCATATGATGTACCTCCGCAAAGAGGATTTGGCCACCAGCAACGAGCGCCTGCGGACATTTATCAAAAAAAGCACGCCCAAAAACAGCGAACCGGCCAAGTATTCAGGAAGCCGGTAAGGAGCCTTTCCCAGGGTCTTACCCATAATCACCGACATTAACAACCTGATGAAAAATTCCCGACGAAATTTCCTTCGCCAGTCTACCAAAAAGGGACTGATCTTACTCTCAGTCAATAGTCTGATGACCAATGCGTCGGCCGGGGGCCCCCGTTCGGCAACTACCGAACCCGAAAAAGAGCCGGCACGGGTTAAACCGGACCACGTCGTGCGTTCACTCCCCGAAAATATGGTTTGGGGCTATTTTGGGGCCGATGTCCCACCCGTTTATACAGCTAAAGATGGAGATATCATCGAGATTCAAACGGTCAACCCATCGGGCGTTAGCCGCACCAACCCCGACGAATTTTACACCAAAAATAACTTACCCATCGATCAGCACGCCCAGGAAGTAATTGCCATCCTGAAAAACGTGAAGCCCGAACCATCGGGCATTCGTGGTCATATGCTGACGGGTCCAGTCTACATCGATGGTGCCCAACCAGGCGATACCCTGGAGATTCGGATACTCGACCTGAGCTTCCCGGCCAGCTTTGGGGTGAACAGTGTGTGGCCCGGTGGGGGCGGCATTCCCGATGCGGTCACCACCCGCGAAACGTTTGTGTACCGGTATGATACCAGGCGCATGACGGCTTCCTGCGTGGCGGGTGTCGACATTCCCCTCAAGCCGTTTATGGGCGTTATGGCGCTATCACCACCTGCCGATATGGGCCATCAAAGCTCTATCCCACCTAATTTTTTTGGCGGTAATCTGGACATCAAACATCTGACCAAAGGGTCTACGCTGTACCTGCCGGTATCGGTTCCGGGTGGGTTATTCACGGCCGGGGATGGCCACGGGGCGCAGGGTAATGGCGAGGTAAGTGGCGTAGCCATCGAAACAGCCTTAACCCTCACGGCAAAGTTCATTGTTCACAAAGGGAAAACCCTCAAACAGTGCCGAGCCGAAACGCCCACTCATTTCATTGCCATCGGCCTGGACAAAGACCTGAACAAAGCGATGAAAAATGCTCTTTCGGAAGCGGTCACCTTCATCAGTGATGAACTGGGCTTTACATTTAATGAAGCCCTGTCCATTGCCAGCACAGGCGTCGATTTTGAGGTTAGTCAGGTCGTTGACCAGACATTAGGCGTTCATGCCATGATTCCGAAGTCGATTTTCACGAAGAAAAAGTTCAATTACTGGACGTAGGCGAATACAATTAATCTGTCATCTCGACCGCAGGGAGAAATCGCTTGCCTGACTAATAAGTGATGTTGGGGTTTGTCCCTACGGTTGAAATGACAAATTCTTTTTCAGTACAGGAAAGTGCTCTAAGTCCATGGCTACCCTAACTCGAATGGTCACTGACAATAACCCAACGGTTTTTCATTTTTCGCCAAAGTAGGGTAAAATACCCCTCGGCATCCCCGACTTGGGGGCGGGTCAAATGATACCGGCCAATAACGTAGGCCGTGTTGGGCGTCAGTAAATCCAGTTCCAGAATGTCGAATTTCAGCGTTCCCATCGAAGCCCGGTCGGGGTAGCGTTTTTTGTAGTTGGCCAGGGTAGCCTGATAGCCATAGGTGATACCTACCTTCCCCACAAAAGTCAGTGAATCCGAGGGCCAGTACCCGTTCATAAACCGGTCTACCCGTCCGGCATTCCAGTCGGTGGTCTGGCGTTCGAGGATTTGCAGGATAGCGCGTCGCTCTTTGGCTGTTTGTGCTTTTTCTGCTTCAATGGTCCGCTGCCCTACCCCTGGCAGACAGATTGAAACGAGTAGTAAAGCTGTAAGGAGATAGTTCATAGCCAACTTTTTTTACTAAACTAAGTGAATCCTTCGGTAGTTGAACGGATGGTATGCGTTTCTGGTTTACCGACGTTTGTCGCCAACAAAATTTGATAGCCTGAATAACTATGCGATTAGCTGATAAAGTGGCAATTATTACCGGAGCTGCCCGTGGAATTGGCCAGAAAGCCGCCGAAGTCTTTTGTCGGGAAGGTGCTATAGTCATCATCTGGGATGTACTGGCCGAAGGGGAAACCACCGCACAGCAGTTGCGGGAGCAGGGGTTCCGGTGCGAGTTCAACCCCGTAAGTACCACCGATGTGGCAACCATCGAAACCACGGCGCAAGCTGTACACGACCGCTACGGACGAATTGACATTTTAATCAATAACGCAGGCATCACCCGCGACAAAAGCCTGCTAAAAATGTCTTTCGAGGAATGGCAACAGGTTATCGATGTCAATTTGACCGGGGTATTCAACTGCACAAAAATCATTGCTCCCTACATGGTGGCGCAGAAACAAGGACGTATTATCTGTACATCGTCCATCAATGGGGTACACGGCGCCTTTGGGCAGACTAACTATGCTGCGGCTAAAGCCGGGATTATTGGCATGGTCCGTTCGTGGGCTAAGGAACTGGGGCCCAAAGGCATTACGGCCAACGCCGTAGCACCCGGCTTTATTCAAACAGCCATGACCGATGCGATGCCCGACGAAGTTCGTAATCACGCCATTGCCACTATACCCGCCCGGCGCATCGGTCAGCCGGAAGACATTGCCCATGCGTATCTGTTTCTGGCTTCTGACGAAGCGTCGTTCGTGAACGGACACGTTTTATCAGTGAATGGTGGTCAGGCGTTATAGGGCACATGGCGGTTGACAAAACCATGAACTATAGGCCGTAAACCATAAACGGCCGAACCGTGCGTACCTTTACGGGAGCATTCATCGTAGGCGGTGCCTTATGAACAAGATTCAGAAATTTTATAATGAGTACAAGCCCTACATCTTTTCGGATGGCTGGTACTACGTCTTTATTGTTGTTTTTATTCTGCTGTTATTTATTTTCTTTTCCTAAGTGGCTACCCGTTCGGCTGTTCTGGCCATCATCAACCCGCTTTCCGGCACTACGTCTGTCGAGCAAAAAAAACTGCTTCAGGATGCGTTCGTGCGCCGGGCCAATGCGCTTGATTTCTCGCCCGATGTGGTAATGACCACCCACCCCGGCCACGCTACCGAATTAGCAGCGAGGGCCGTTGAGCAGGGCGTGAGCCGCGTACTGGCCATTGGGGGCGATGGAACCATCAACGAAACGGCGCAGGCTCTACGACGGTCGGCTACGGCGTTGGGTATTGTTCCCATTGGCTCAGGCAATGGGCTGGCCCGCCATCTGGGTATTTCACTAAACCCCCTCAAAGCCATCGAATGTGCCCTGTCGGGGCGACCTGTTGTTATCGACAGTGGTGAAATAAGCGGGCACCCCTTCTTCTGCACTGCCGGACTGGGTTTCGAAGCGTTTGTGGCCCATGCGTTTGCCAGGGAGCCTGTGCGTGGTCTGCCAACCTATATCCGTGCTGCTTTTCGGGCCTTCTGGGCTTACGAGCCGCCCGTATTTACCCTCGATGGTGAACGGAGACAACTATTCTCCCTCACTTTCGCTAATGCCGGGCAGTTTGGCAACAACGCCTGGATGGCTCCTCAGGCTAATATTGCCGATGGTAAACTGGAGCAGTGCGAAATCAGACCATTCCCGGCACAGGCAGCCGGGATGATTACCTGGCGACTGTTCAATAAAACCCTGAATCAATCTCCCTACTGGCAAGGGCATGCCATCATGAAAGCAACCGTGCAAACCAACGAGCCGCTGCTTATCCATGCCGACGGCGAGCCACTCACGTTATCCTCCGGCCGGGCCGATGTGCGGATACTTCCGGGGAGCTTACTGGTGCTTTTATAAAAAGTAGGTTTCTCTGCTAGTCTTACCAGCCCCCGGCCTGTTTGGCTACTACTTTGGGGCTGGAGGTATAATCCTACAAAACTGCCCGGAACTGATTACGTCTGCTCAAGGCATAAACACGTTGCGAACTACCCAACAGAAAAGGCTCCCGTTATTAACGCCCTCCTCAGGGTCAGTATCCAGCAGTCGTGAGGGCCGGGCTTTTGCAAAAACGGCACATCAAAAGCCCTTTGAGCTGTCTGACGAATATCGATCAAGACTAATTCGCTACCCACCCAGTAATCGCTTTTTATATACTTGTTCACTAAAATGAAAAGATGACTCCTTTGATATTTTATTAGTACAGTTATTTGACGCTTAAATCCAGGATTATACCATTGCATACCGGTCATGGTTACCCGCTCTTTATCTGCAAAGCTGGATGAGCCTTGAAAAAAATATAAGTTATGTAGCCTGATCATTAGTAAGCTACAATTAGGCATACTTTTTGGAATCCTCCTGTTTGGTTACTTTTTACAGTAAAAAGAATACATTTTATTATCCTAATTTAGCATTAATAAATACCGTTAAATAAACAGAAAAATTTTTTCTAATTTTTTCCAGTTTGGTGGATAATTTTTTTCAGTTAACTTTTCACAGATAGTAGTAACATAAGAATGAAGAAAAACTTCGTTAGGACGTTTCGTACCAGCCGAATAAATCACAAAAATCAATAAGTTATTTGAGCAAATTTTATGTCAATCTATAATGATAGATTCGTTATCTGATACAACGATAGTATAATATGTATATTTTTAATTAACAATTTTCACCTTTTGAATACTTACAAATAAAGAAATTCAGTAGGTCACACAAAAATCGTTATTTAGTTGTGCGTCAATAACACCCTACCAACTCTAACAGATTGATTACGAGTCCATAAGAGACTGCAAAGGCCAATAAGTAAAATAATAGACTATATAGTAACAAAATGTTTAACAATCAACTTATGCTACTGTAATCTGGTTGCTCACTGGCTCTATTTTTACTAAAAAAAGGCACGGATTTCGCTGATAGTTGTATTATTCCTATTATTTAATCAATTGACGAACATGTTTATCACATTTGCCCAGTACAGTATTCTGATGGCTTCACAGCATCGGGGCACGTACAATCAATTAACGAAGAGGACAACGTTTGACCACCTGATGGTCAACTATTACACGATGGGGCTATTGAATATTGGCCTGATTAGCGCGAGCGATAAAGATGGTACCGAATCGACCTACTACCAATTAACCGACGAAGGAGCAATTTCCATTCGGGAATACGAACAGGCTAATCCAGAACTGGTTATTAAGTCTATGTATTAGTTTCTCTTATTCAACGCCACCCATCCATTTTTTCAGGGGCCTGGCGAAGAGTAGCATGATGATGCCAGCACCTAAGCCAAAGTAGGCTACACTTTGGAAAAGAGCAGGCATTTGCTGTACGTTTTCTTCATCAAACCCACCGGCAAACAAGCCGGCAATTAAGTTTCCCAGCGAGGTGCCTACAAACCAGATACCCATCAACTGGCTTGCGAAGCGTTTTGGTGCCAGTTTGGTAAATGAACTCAGCCCCACCGGACTTAGGAATAACTCGCCCAGCGTGAAGAATAAGTACGTGAACGTCAGGTAGAGAGCCGATGTACGGGTACCAGTCAGGGCTAGTCTAGCAGCAAAAACCATAACGACGTAAGCTAGACCAAGTAAAATAAGGCCAGTGGCTAATTTAGCGGGCACCGAAAAATTCAGTTTTCGGTTCGCCAGAAAAATCCATAGCGAAGCCAGTACGGGCGAAAACAGGAGAATAAAAGCCGGGTTGAAATTCTGAAACCAACTCGATGGCATTTCCCAGCCAAAGAAGTTCAGGTCGGTGTAACGGTCGGCAAAAATCTGTAGAGATGAGCCTTGCTGTTCATTACCTGCCCAGAACAAAGCAGCCGCCAGAAAAAAAACGAACAGGACAGCGACCCTCTTTTTTTCAACAGTTGTTAATCCTCCACCCAACAGGATATACGCAAAATAACCGATGGCCACCAGCGCAATGATAATACCCATCGCTTTAGCCAGCCCCTGAGCCGTTGTCATATCAATGACGCTGGTTAGTTGCAGCACCGTCAGGATTATCACCAATCCAGCCAGAAAAGCAATCATTGGCGTGTTGCTGCCGGGCACCTTATCATTCGTAGACTCCGCTTTAACGGGTATATTTCCGTACTGGCCCAAATGCCGTTGCCCTAAAAGTCTAAAGGTAATCAGCCCCAGGCCCATGCCAACCGCAGCGGCTCCAAACCCGTAATGCCAGCCTACTTTCTGACCCAGATAGCCAACAATGGTAATACCCAGAAAGGAGCCCAGGTTAATACCCATGTAAAAAATGGAAAAAGCGGCATCCCGACGCGCCCCGCCTTCCGGGTACAATTCGCCGACGATTGTGCTGATATTCGGTTTTAACAGACCCGTTCCGAGGGCTACTACGCAGAGACCCAGGTAAAATAGAGTGGTTCCCGCCGGAAAGGCCAATATAATGTGCCCCACCATGATGATGATACCGCCGTACCAGATGGATTTTCGCTGTCCCAGTAGGTTATCGGCAATCCAGCCACCGGGCAGCGAAAGCAGGTAAACAGAGGCCGTGTAAATCCCGTAAATGGCCGCTCCCTCCGTTTCGTTCAGCCCCATCCCCCCCCGAACGTTGTCGATCAGGAACAGCAGCAGAATGGCCCGCATCCCGTAATAACTGAACCGTTCCCACATCTCGGTAAAAAACAAGACGTAGAGACCGGTTGGGTGGCCTGTTTTGGCACTGGGCTTTTCAATAGCAGCTTCCATAAAGTTAGGTTAAGCAGGTAGTTTGTTGACGGGTAGCGTGATATAAACGAATAAAGTAGTGGTAAATATACCGGCAACATCCCAAAGCCACAAGGTTCGTTCATTGGGGAACCGGGTTGAATACCCGCAACTCACTGAAAGTAGTAGAACTGTTTATAGCCTAAAGCGATAAATTTAAACGGGCTCTGTTTGTAGCTTTGGAAAACCCACAATACTTATTGTTTATTTGCCGATTATACGTCTGTTACTGTACTTACCCATTACAAATGCTGCTTCCGTTCGATTTCCAGAAAGACCCGTACCTTTTTCTTGACTTTTCGGCCGGTAATCCTGACCTGGCTACGCTCAACTTAACTGATACGGCTGTTTTCACGGAGTATGTATTTGGCCAGTTGAAGACCGCCGGCGCAAAGATGGGCGTAGGAGGCTACAACGAGCACCGAACGATTTACCGCCGGAGCAAACACTTTAATTCAGACGAAGCACCCCGGCAGATTCACCTCGGTATCGATTTTTGGGCGGAAGCCGGAACGCCCGTTTTTGCCCCATTGGAAGGCGTAGTCCATAGTTTTCAGGACAACGCAAACTTTGGTGACTATGGACCAACCATTATTCTGGAACATGAGCGGAACGGCAAACCGCTTTACAGTCTCTACGGCCACCTGACCCGCCAGTCGCTGGAAGGGTTGCGCCCGGGAAAAAAAATAAGCGCAGGAGAAAAAATAGCCGAAATCGGCCCCTACCCCGAAAACGGCGACTGGCCTCCGCACCTTCATTTTCAACTCATGACGGATATGCTCGGCCTGAAGGGAGATTTTCCCGGTGTCTGCTCCCTTGCCGACCGGGAACGGTTTCTGGCCATTTGCCCCAACCCAAATGAATTGCTGGATATTCCGGGACTACGCCAACCCGCATGAGCGACGCGCGTTTTCCAGGTCCGGACAGGCATGAGGAAAGTTGATGGTTATTATCCTCTTCTGGCCTGTTTTCGGTTTATTTTGCTTCAACAAAATCACAGAAAGCATTGAGCTACCCAAGTCAACGAACTAACGTACTACCCGTAATCAACCGTTATGGCCGTATTGCCTGTGTTCGTGATTACCCATTCTGGAAGGCCTGCATAATGGCCCTGTTAATCTGGGCATTGTTCCTGCTGTTGCCTTCCTGTGCCAGTCAGAAAAGTCTTGTAAACCCGGCCAGAATAGCCTGGATTCATGGCTCAGCCGACTGCCAGCGTAACCAGGACCCTCCTATTCAAGTGGTTCAACTTAACCCGAGCACCTGGATTTTACGGCAGAATAAGTGCGTTAACTACGAAGCCCCTTTCCTATTCCTGTTTCTGGGTGATAAAAAAGCGTTGTTAATGGATACGGGCGCTACGGCGGATTCCACCCAGTTTCCGTTGTACCAGACCGTTCGGAAACTAGTCGGCCAGTGGGAACAGGCCAAAGGCCGTAACGTAGAATTGCTTGTTGCGCATACCCACGCCCACGGAGACCATATTGCGGCTGATAGTCAGTTCATCAACAAGCCTAAAACCACTGTTGTCGGAAAAGCAGTAGCTGATGTTGCCTCTTTTTTCAACATTCAAACCTGGCCGACTACCACGGGCGCCATTGATTTAGGCAACAGACTGATTGATGTCATCCCCATTCCCGGTCATGATAAATCCTCCATTGCCCTGTATGACTATCAAACTAAGCTTTTACTATCGGGCGACAGTGTTTATCCCGGCCGTTTATACATTCGGGACTGGCAAGCGTATACGTTGAGTATGCAGCGATTAACTGATTTTGCAAACACTCATCCCGTATCTTATCTTTTGGGCAATCATATAGAAATGACAAAAACGCCCGGACTGGACTATGCCACGGGCACAACTTTCCAGCCCGATGAGCAAGTACTTCCCTTGCAAACGAAGGATCTCAACTTATTGAATAAAACCTTAAAAAACATAGGCAACATACCTCGTCGGGTTGTTTTAGACAGGTTTATTATCACTCCACTGAAGCCAAACTAGACTTCAGCTATCAGTCTAATCAGCCGATCTTTATCCAGCTTTGTGGCCTGGGCTGGCAAGAAACGGTTCTCGGCGAATAGTTAGAGATGGTTGAACTATGGCGGTATCGATTAGGGAAGGACAACGAGCTTACCGGCTGCCTGATTATGCTCCATAATATGGTGTGCCTCCACAATCCGATCTAGGGTGAACGTTTGACTCAGGGCCAGTTTCACCTGCCCCGCTTCTACCTGATGGACGAAGTCCTGAAAAACGGCCGTCGGACTCGTAACCTGACCACTGTCGTAGGTGGTGAGCCGGACCGTAGCGGGGATAAATTCCATCGGAGCAAAATCGGGGATCGTCCAGCTCTCGGCCAGCATACCACTCATGCAGCCGGTGCCGCCGGGTTTAAGGCAACTCAGTGAGTCGTGCAGGGTAGAGGTGCCTACTAATTCCAGCACCTTATCGACTCCCTGCGGGAAAATAGCCCGCACTTGCTCAGGTAGCTTGCCGGTATCAATCAGCACGTGTGTGGCACCATTGTCCCGTAATGCCCGCTCTTTAGCCGGGTTGCGCGTAGTAGCCAGCACGGTTAGGCCCGCCAGACTGGCCAATTGACCCGCTAACATCCCAACCGACGATGTGCCTCCGCGGATCAACAGCGTTTCGCCGGACTGAATACCCAGCGCCGGGTGCAGAGAGCCATAGGCGGTTTGAAACATTTCCGGTATTGCTCCCAGCGTTTCCCAGGGAAGGGCACTCTGGAAAGGATGCAACAGGCTTTTGGGCAATACCGTGTACTCGGCGTAGCTACCGTCGAAGTCCCGGCCCATGCCGCCCATTAACGCCATAACCGGCTGACCTTTGGGGTACTCGCCAGACGGATCATTTTCTACTTCACCCACGCACTCAATGCCGAGCACGCGTGGGAACTGAACGTTGGGCGAGTAGCCTTTACGGGTCATTAGTTCGGATCGGTTCAGGCCAAACGCTTTTACCCTAACTAACACTTGACTTTTGTTAGGGGTAGGAATCGGGCGGTCCTCCAGCACAAATGACTCAGGAGAACCGGGCTCATAGATAACGGCAGCTTTCATCAGCACATACGGGTCAATGCGTTAAGAAGGGAAACAAATGGTCTGGTATAAAGTACGGATTGCCATCTGGGCAGTTGATACGTTCAGTAATGTGGGCTAACCCATCAGACTACTTTGTCAGGAAGTCGACAACGGCTTTTGCAAATTCGGGGGTGCGCATAGCCCCGCCATGGTCGCCCGGAACGATAACCAGTTTAGCGCCGGGTATAGCATCTACCAGGGCTTTGGGTTCGCCATTATCTGTATCTTTATCGCCGTTGACTACCAGCACGGGCACGGTTATTTTTGCCAGTTCCTCCGGCGTGGTAACGGGTTGAAATTCCTGCATTCGGGCCAGGGCAACGGTATCGGCTCCCGATTTTTTGGCGTAGTCAACCGCTGACTGGAGTTCGGGATGGCTGCCCGGTTTAGTGAGGGCTTCGTGGAAGTTTTTGCGCCGATACCAGTTCGGGTCCGAAAAGTCGAGGCCCATCCCCCCCATCACGGCTTTGTGTATCTGCTTGTCCATCGTCAGCAGTTTGGCGGTCAGGATGGCCCCACGGGAATAACCCACTACGTCATACGTGTCTACACCCAGGAACTTCATGAGCGACATCACATCCTTCAACTCCGCATTACGCTCATAGGCTTCGGCGGTGTGCGGTTTATCGGACAGGCCATTTCCCCGTAAATCGAGCGTAATAACCTTGAAACCAGCATCGGCCAGTGCCTGACGGACGGGCGCGCGTTTCCAGCTCTCGCTATTGGAAATAAAGCCATGCAGCAACACGACCGGTTTACCCTCCCCTAAAATATCGTAATGAATCCGGGTCCCGTCGAATGAGATAAATAAAGGGGCGCGGGCGGGTTGCGCACTCGCACAGAAGGTAAGCAGCAGACCGACCTGTAGCAGAATTGTGTTTATTAATCGAGACATATAATAGAGATATACCACAAAAGAACGGCGATTTACTCAAAGATGTACTTGAATTTAATTGTTGTTTTGTGGAGCGCCCTGGTTGTCAATAACTGCCTGTGCTGAGTGTTCAGGATTATCCTACAGCTTTAATGATGCAGTTAGCGGAACGGGGTTTTAATGGGTGGTAGTGCCAGAGCGCCAGTATCAGCTTTAAATTGTAGTGCAACTTTTTGTCCATACGAATCGAATTCTGACTAAAAATTTAGACCAGTCAAAAACAATATCGACTCCTATCCTGTTAAGCGGGTGTAATTTCAATTCCATATTTTTTTGTACAACTCAACGAAAAAAACACAAAATGATGAAAACTCACGTTTCGCTACTGGCAGTCTGTCTGCTGGGTACTGGTCTGGCAACTGCCCAGACCACCACAAACACATCGTCAACTACTACGACGAGTGCTACATACGGCACAACGCCAACCACCACTGCTGACAGTTCTAATGCATCGGGTAGGTCCAACAGCAACGCTACAATGGGTACCGGCACAACAAACAGCTCGGGTACTACAACGAACAGCATGGCTTCGCCATCGTACGGCACGACCACGACCACCACCACTACGAGTAACAACACCCCTACTACCACAGGTGATGTTAACATGGGCAAATCCAATGATAAGGCTCTGGGCGATAAAGACGGGAAATTCGGTGTTTATGCCGGGGTGAACTTCTCGCGCTTCGTCAACGAACCCATTCCTGATGGCGCATTCCGGGCAGGGTATCAGATTGGCGTTTACGGACGGTCGGCCGGTACCATCTTTGGTCAGATAGGCTTAGAGTACCGTACATCTACCTCGAATTTAGTACGGAACGGCACTGGTCAACCTACGCAGCCAGCTGGTCAGATACGGGGTCAGATCGACCAGCAATTCATAGCCATCCCTGCCTACGTCGGTGTACGTGTTGGTAGTGCCCTTGGTCTGCGCTTACAGGCAGGTGCCGAGTTGTCAACATTAATACGTCATCCAAACAATCAGTTTGGCATTAACGATGATGATATTCGCCGGACTATCCTGGGCGGCTTGCTTGGTGCGGGTATCAACCTTGGGCCACTAACGCTCGATGCGGTGTATAACATTGGTTTACAGAACGTATTTGAAGGCGCTGATACCAAGCGTCGCCTTATCGCGGTAAACCTCGGCTTCCGTTTCTAATTTTTTTGACGAATAAAACAGGCCACCTTCCAACGAAGGTGGCCTGTTTTATTATAAGCGTCCCGTAAGCGAAGCAACCCGCGTTTCCACCACACGGCATTACAACCCAGCCGACCGGCAGGGAACGCAGACACGTTAAGTTGCTAAAAAGCGTCTTCACTGATTAGAAAAGTATACGCTACTTTACAGTCGACAAGCCAAGTCTAACCTTTCACTGGTTTACCGAGTTATCAACGGTAAACCTAACAGCTACTACGATGACAACACGCCAGGATGATTTGCTGCTACCCGACACCAGCCGAATTGGTTCGAGGATGAGTCGGATTAGTCCCGACATTTTTCGGAATCAGGATTCCTCCCCTTCAACCGACGGTGACGAGGAAGAGTCCGCGGAAACGGAGGAGAATGTATTCAGTGATAAACCAATTGATGAAGAGGGTGAGCCAACCAGCGAGCCTACCTATTAGAACGATAACTACGCAACAAGCAGTCATGTGACCCGGTTGGGATGCGTGTAGATGTAAACTCTTATCCATAAAAAATATGAATACGGCTAGCAACAAGAATTACGACCCTGCCAATGATGATAACCAGGGTGTAGTTCAACTGATGGCTCAGGCTGAAGTAGCGACGCCGGGCGTTTCGCAGGTTGAGCGCATGAATCCAGTAACGGCGCAAGGGCCGGAGCCAATCAAGGAAGAAGTGAATGACGAAGAGAGGGACGGAGTAAATGACGATGTCCTTGCGGAGGGAGCCGTAGAAGAGAGCGAAGCTGACGAGAAAAATGTCCAATAATCAACTGGCACAATTGGTGATTCGTATCGGACTGGGCATCAACATGCTCATGCACGGTCTGGTGCGCATTCCCAAACTAAACGCTTTTGTCGCCAAAACAGGGGCTGGTTTCGCCAACACACTCCTGCCGCCACTCCTGACAAAAGCATTTTTGTTCACTCTTCCGTTTATCGAACTGGCCATTGGTGTCCTTATTCTGGTCGGTGGTCAGTTTGGCAAGTGGGGCTATCTGCTGGGTGGCGTACTTATGAGTCTTCTCCTGTTCGGTACAACCCTGAAAGAAGACTGGTCTGGTGCTGGTAACCAACTGATTTATGTCGTTGCGTTTTACCTCGCGCTACGCGGGCTGGATTCGCCGGGAAGAAGTCGTTTCCGGTAGGTATTGGCCGACTCTCAACCAGTTCAAAGACCTTACTACAACCGCCTATCATTAATTGACAAATAAGTTCGTGACGGGGTTTTACCAGATAGCAGCATGGGCCAGAGCCATGCTATCCGGTAAAACCTCATTTGTTACTACGCAGGGGTAATCCGGCCGACGTTGCCCGAAACAACGGAAACTTTACGATATTTGTCCAATATGGCAGGAACGTACCCATCCCTTAACTTGTTAAAAATAGAGCGGCATGGCGTAAAAAAGCCAGCTACTTAACCGAGACTATGAGCAAGGACGCTGACATTTTAGAAAGCATAACTAACTCCGAATATAAATACGGATTCGAGACCATCATTGAAGCCGATGAGGCTCCAGTGGGTTTGGATGAAAGTACCATTCGTTTTATTTCTGCCAAGAAAAACGAACCCGACTGGCTGCTGGAAAACCGCCTGAAAGCCTTCCGTATGTGGCAGGAAATGACCGAACCCCATTGGCCCAACGTTAGTTACCCCAAAATTGATTATCAGGCCATCAAATACTATTCGGCTCCAAAGCAGAAAAAGACGGTTAACTCACTCGATGAAATTGACCCCGAACTAATCGATACGTTTAACCGGCTTGGTATTTCGCTCAGCGAACAGAAACGGCTGACCGGCGTGGTAGACAACCTGGACGATGAGCCACGACCCGGCGAGCGGCCCCGCGTGGCAGTCGACGCTGTTATGGATTCTGTTTCGGTAGCTACCACCTTCAAGAAAGATCTGGCCGAACGCGGCATTATTTTCTGTTCCATTACGGAGGCCGTTCACGAGCATCCGGAACTGGTCAAGAAGTATTTAGGCTCCGTTGTACCGGCAAAAGACAACTACTTTGCGGCTCTGAACGCGGCTGTGTTTACTGATGGCTCGTTCTGCTATATTCCGAAAGGCGTCCGTTGCCCCATGGAACTCTCTACCTATTTCCGCATCAACGCGGCTGGTACCGGTCAGTTTGAACGGACACTGATTGTGGCCGACGAAGGGTCGTACGTGAGTTATCTGGAAGGTTGTACTGCCCCCATGCGGGACGAAAATCAACTCCATGCGGCTGTAGTAGAACTGATTGCCATGGCCGACGCCGAAATCAAATACTCGACGGTACAGAACTGGTATCCGGGCGACAAGGACGGCAAGGGCGGTATTTATAACTTCGTAACCAAGCGGGGTATCTGCGAAGGGGCGAATGCCAAAATATCGTGGACGCAGGTAGAAACCGGCTCTGCCATTACCTGGAAATACCCGTCAGTCATTTTGAAAGGGGATAACTCCATCGGTGAGTTTTATTCGGTGGCCGTTACCAACAACATGCAGCAGGCCGATACAGGCACCAAAATGGTCCACATCGGTAAAAATACGAAGAGCCGGATTGTATCGAAAGGAATATCGGCGGGCAAAAGCCAGAACTCGTATCGTGGGTTGGTGCAGGTGATGAAACGGGCCGAAAACGCCCGTAACCACTCCCAGTGCGATTCACTTTTGCTGGGTGACAAATGCGGAGCGCACACCTTCCCGTATCTGGAGGTGAGTAACCCATCGGCTACGGTAGAGCACGAAGCAACGACATCGAAAATTGGCGAAGATCAGTTGTTTTACTGTAACCAGCGCGGTATTCCAATGGAGCAGGCTGTAGCCCTTATCATCAACGGGTATGCCAAAGAGGTACTGAAGCAGCTTCCCATGGAATTTGCCGTAGAAGCGCAGAAACTCCTGGCCATTAGTCTGGAAGGTAGTGTCGGGTAATAGACAGAATTTTCTTCTTAGAGTAAAGCCCCGGTAAGAGATGCCGGGGCTTTTTTAGCGAGTTTTCTGTTGAAGCGAGACAAGAGAAACGAATGACATCTGCCGAAAAAGTACAAAAGCGCAGGAAATAGCTTGTGCCGGAAAGATTTCGGTTGTAAAGCAGAGAAACTTTCACAAAAAGAGTATTCCGGCATGCACATCTAAAACAGGAACTGAAGCCAAGTAGAACCAGAAGAAAAATTAGTCCAAAAAAAATAGAGAGAGTAACCTGCTGTCAGTCTCGTGTACGATTTTACCTACCTTTAAGCCTCTGCGAACAGAGGCTTTTATTTTTTCACCTACCCATGAATAACCGTGGGATATAGTTAAAAACATTCCCCCTTACCCTTTTATCAAAAACCTGAATACAAGTTTATGAAACTCTTTCGCTTCGGCCCGCCCGACCACGAACGTCCTGGCGTCGTACTACCCACCACCGGCAAACACATTGACGTGACCCATTTTGGGGAAGATTATGACGAGTCTTTCTTTGCAGCCAACGGCCCCGACCGGCTGGCCCACTGGCTGGAATCCCACGCGCATACCTGTCCCGAAATTGCTCCCGACCAACGGTTTGGCCCGTGCATCAAACGGCCATCCAAGATTGTCTGCGTTGGTCTGAACTACGCCAAACATGCGGCTGAAACAAATGCCCCCAGCCCAACAGAACCTATTTTGTTCTTCAAAGCAACTACAGCGCTTTGCGGGCCGGATGATAACGTGGTTATCCCGAAACGCTCCGAAAAAACCGACTGGGAGGTGGAACTGGCTATTATCATTGGCAAGCGGGCCAGTTACGTTGAACTGGACGACGCCTTTGATTACATAGCCGGTTATGCCGTGCATAACGATTATAGTGAACGGGCGTGGCAGATTGAGCGAGGTGGGCAGTGGGTGAAAGGAAAAAGTGCCGATACCTTCGCACCCCTGGGCCCGTACCTGGTGACGAAAGATGAGGTAGAAAACCCCAACGCGTTGAACCTTTGTCTCAGCATCAATGGTGAAGAGTTGCAGAACTCCAACACCGACGATATGATCTTTAATGTCCCGACGCTGGTTAGCTACATCAGTCAGTTTATGACGCTGTTGCCCGGCGATGTTATTTCGACGGGTACACCGGCTGGTGTGGGGCTGGGACTAAAACCGCAACGTTACCTAAAGCCCGGCGACGTGGTTGAATTGTATATCGAGGGATTAGGTAAGCAAAAACAAACAGCCGTTAGTTATCAGTAATTGAGTGCTAGATTGATTGACCAGGCTGATGTGTCAAATTAAGCAACTGTTCACGCCAGCCTGGTCAATCATTCTAGCACTCAATCAGCCAACATTATTATGACCATTGACGCTCACCAGCATTTCTGGCATTTTGACCCAGTCCGGGACAATTGGATTACGGACGATATGGTCAGTATCCAGCGCGATTTTCTGCCTGCCGACCTGGAGCCGGTGCTGGCTCAGAATGGCATTGATGGGTGTGTGGCCGTTCAGGCTTCACAGTCCGAGGAAGAAACGAAATTTCTGGTCAACCTGGCCCAAACATACGACATCGTAAAAGGGGTAGTTGGCTGGGTCGATTTGCAGTCAGAAACAGTAGCGGAGCGGCTGGAATACTTTTCGCAGTACAAAGCCATCAAAGGGTACCGGCACGTAGCGCAGGCCGAACCCGACGATTTCCTAAACCGTCCGGCGGTAGTACGGGGTATCCGTCAGTTAGCCCATTTCGGCCTGACGTACGACATTCTGATTTACCCCAGCCAACTCAAAGCGGCACTGCATCTGGTACGCGCCGTGCCGGAAGTCAACTTCGTAATTGACCATCTGGCTAAGCCCTACATAACGAAACGTGAAATCAATCGCTGGTCGAATTTTATGGCAGAAATGGCTAAAAACGCGAACGTTTCGTGTAAACTATCGGGGATGGTGACGGAAGGCGACTCGCAGAACTGGAGCAAAAAAGACTTTTTCCCGTATCTGGATGTAGCCTTCGAACACTTTGGCCCCGACCGGCTGCTGTTCGGTTCCGACTGGCCGGTTTGCCTGGTAGCGGCTGATTACACACAGGTAAAAACGCTGGTCGATGATTATCTGTCGCCCTGGAGTGACGACGTTAGGGCGAAGGTATTTGGAGAAAACGCGGCATCCTTTTACCAATTGGGTATCTAGTCGTCAATAAACCTATTTCTATGAATTGCTTCGTTGGCGTTGACGTCGGTACGACCAACGTAAAAGCCCTGGCTATGCCGCCCGATCTGAACCAGATTCTGGCGCACGCATCGGCTCCCGTTACCACGCTTCATCCTGAACCAGGCTACGCCGAACAGGACCCGGCCAAAATCTGGTCGGCCTTTGTGCAGGTCATTTCCGAAATCAGCCAGGAAGTAGCCAAAGGTGGTCATGCGATTACGCACGTTACGTTTTGTACGGCCATGCACAGTTTGTTACCGATGGATGCCGACGGAACGCCACTGGGCAATGCTATTCTGTGGTCCGACAACCGGGCCGAATCACAGGCCAGTGCTTTACGGGTTACGCAGACCAAACTGGGCAAAGCCATTTATCAGGAAACAGGCACGCCCATTCACCCCATGATTCCTCTGTGCAAACTGGCCTGGCTACGCGAACACGACCCCCGTTTGCTCCACCGGACGGCCCGTTTTGGCTCCATCAAAGAGTTTTTGTGGCATAAACTAACGGGCGAATTTGAGGTGGACTTCTCCATTGCTACGGCAACGGGCCTGTTCAATGAAAAGAAGCGGCAATGGAGCCAGAAGGCGATGACCTACGCTGGGGTACGGCCCGATCAGTTATCCACTCCCGTTCCCACTACCCACCTGCGAACGTACCAGCCCCGTCCCGAAACAGACAAGACTGAATTGCCTGTGGGTGTTTCATTGCTGATTGGTGCGTCAGACGGTTGTCTAGCTAACTTGGGTGCGGGAGCCATCAAAAAAGGGACGGCCACACTGACCATTGGAACGAGCGGAGCCATTCGTCAGACGGTGCGCAAACCCCTGCGGGATGCCAAAGGCCGGTTGTTCTGTTATTTTCTGGATGAAGGCTACTACGCTGTGGGCGGGCCAACCAACAACGGAGGCAACGTGCTGGAGTGGGTAGCCGAAAAACTCACGCTGCTGGATACCGTAACCGTACTCGAAGAAGCGGCTAAAATAGACCCCGGTTCAGATGGGTTATTATTCCTGCCCTATCTGCAGGGTGAGCGGGCACCGTTGTGGGATGCTTCGGTGCGGGGAGCTTATCTGCATGTGGACTGGCAACATACGCGGGCACATTTTATCCGGTCTGCCCTGGAAGGCGTTCTATTTAATTTACTGAGCATCAACGAGCTATTAAAAGACTACACCGGCCCCGCGCGGGTCATTCATGCTAACGGTGGCTTCGCTCAATCGACACTGTGGGTGCAGATGCTGGCCGATATGTCCGGCGTGCCAGTTCGGCTAAACACCAGCAACGAAAGCGGATCGATGGGGGCTATTCTACTGACTATGAAGGCTATCGGCCTGGTGAAAACACTGGATGAAGCCGCCGAACGCATTGCCTTTGGCGATATCTTTCAACCTGATTTAGCCCGGTATACATTGTATCGGGCAGAATTTAAGAAGTGGCAGCAGGAAGTAGAAAAGCTGTAGAGTTATTGATTTTGGGGAATCCAGCTAATGCAGTTTGTATATTTCTTTTTGACGAACGCGTACTAGTTGGAATGTTTGAGCGCATCTCCACAGTTAGTGGCGGCTGCTTTTACAATTACCCGCTGATAGTTACTCGCCAGACTATCGGGTATCGTAAATTTTTCTGACGCACTCCTGACTATTTTTACATCTTTGGGTGTCCAGCCTGATGCCCCTGTAGTGTCTTTTAGCGCTATGATTGTCCACTCAAACAACGAAGGAGAGGTGCCAAAATCAGATGCTGTTACGATCAGGCCAGTACCGGTATAGCACCCTGAATCTAAGGTTATTTGATGAGGATACGTGCAGGCAGGAGCTTCCTCTTGTTTACACGCCAGCAAAGTAATTATCAGACACAAAATAAAGCAGATGGATGTGGTGAAATTCATCATATCGTGAGTCTTTTTACCTATTGGATTCCCTTGCAACCAGAAGGGTTGAAAAATTCTTCTTCACCCGTATCATTAGGGTCTCGCCAAAGTCATACCAAATAGCAGGCTTTCATCGGTATTTGTCCCGAAGTGTATATCTTTCTCGAAACGCAGGCCCAGCTTTTCGAGCAAGCGAATCGAATTTGCGTTAGTTGGTTTGGTAATGCCTGTAATACGCGTAAATTCCAGCACATCCCGCCCGTACTCAATCAATGCCGAGGCCGATTCATAGCCATACCCCAGCCCGGCATAGTCCGGTAGAAAGGCAAAACCAATATCAATATCGGGCAGAAACGCTCGTCGGTGTAGTCCACACATGCCAATAGGGGCATTATTACTTTTTAGCCGGACGGCGTAGGGGCCGAACCCATACTGCCTGTAACTGCTTATTGGATTGTTCCGGATATACTGATGAGCATCTTCCAGCGTTCGTACGCCCCGGTCGCCGATGAATTCGAGCCAGGCAGGCATGTTCAACAGCGCCAGCATGAAAGGCGCATCATCGACCGTAAATTCATCGATGAGCAGGCGGTCGGTTTCGAGCATGGTTTGCAACGGCTTAAAACGCCACGGCTTTCAATCGCAGTCCCGTATCTTCCGGCAGTCCAAAAACCAGATTCATGTTCTGTACGGCGTGGCCCGATGCACCTTTGGTCAGGTTGTCGATTACGCTGGTAATGAGTAGTTGACCGTCGTGTACTTCCAAATGCAGGAGGCATTTATTGGTGTTCACCACCTGCTTTACATCCACCGGTGCGTCGCTGACGTGCGTAAACGGATGCGTTTCATAATATGCCCGGTATAGTTGCTTTGCTTCGTCCAGCGTTCCGGCATAGGGCGTGTACACATTGGCCATGATGCCCCGCGTAAAATCACCCCGGTACGGTACAAAGTTGATAGCCGCCTTAAAATCAGGGTCGAGCTGGGTCAGGCTCTGGCGAATTTCGGCCAGATGCTGATGGGAGAACGCTTTATAAATAGATACGTTATTGTTTCGCCACGTGAAGCCAGTGGTTGGCACCAGAGCCTGACCAGCACCTGTACTACCCGTAATGGCACTGACCTGTACATCATGGGTCAGTAAGCTTGCTTTGGCCAGTGGCAGCAGGGCCAGCTGGATACTGCTGGCAAAGCAGCCGGGGTTGGCAATTCGCATGGATTCCTGAATCCGCTCCCGGTTTAGTTCGGGCAGGCCATACACGAAATCTTCGTTCTCGCTCCGAAAATCGGCACTGAGGTCAATGACGGCGATATTGTCGGATACGTCGTTTTCGGCCATGAACGTAACTGATGCCCCATGACCCGAGCAGAGAAAGATAACATCGACGGGTAAGTCATCCCCATCCAGAGTTGGTAATGTGTCTGAAAAAGTGAGGTCGGTATCGCCCAGCAAATCTGTGTGCGTGGCCCACACGGGCTTACCCGCCTGACTATTGCTGTGGACAAAAGCGACCTTTGCAAACGGGTGATTGATAAGAATACGAAGCAGCTCCCCACCGGTGTAGCCTGCTCCGCCTATGATACCCACATTTATTGTTTCCATATGTAGTGTCTAACCGCCCCGTTACCGGATTGATTCATCAACCGTCGGGTGGTGTTTGTTCAGGCTAGTGAACCAGTTCATAGCCCGCTCCAGCACCGTATCGTCAAAAGTAGAAACGTAGTCACTAACAAAACCAGGGCGGTCGATGGTTAAGTCCCGGCTCAGCAAGTGATTATGCAGAACGGTTGTTGGCTGACTGGAAATCGGAAAAAACTGAATCCCCATCCCGTTTTTCTGAAACGAAAACGTCGGGCAACCCAAGCAACACAAATGCATAGGCAGCGAATCGAGCGTAAAAGCAGCCTGCGATTGCTCACTCAAACTGGCAACATCGGAAAGATTCAGGTTTCCTACCGCTGGAACAAGACGGTCAGCCTCCGCCGGATTATCGGCCAGAACCCGTTCGTACAGGGCTGTTGTAAAGGCTTTCTGACCGCTGAATATCAGTGGACAGGACGTTTCCGCCAATAGTTGAGTAGCCAGCTTTGACCAAAATTCAATAGATAACATACGTACCTCGTTACCTGATTCCGGAAAAATCAGCACGGGTTTCTGTATCGGAACCGGACGATTTAGCTTAGCCCACAATTGAGCAAGCGTCTGCGACGGGTGAACGAAATACGGTTCAACGGTTTCCAGACTACCATTAACCCCCATTGGCTTCAGTACCGTCAGAATCAGGTCGAAGTTGTGGATTTCGCCCTCCGGGATAAAAAACTCCCTGTCGAGCAAACCCCCGAATCCCCGCGTGCCAAACCCGAATTTTTGTTTGACCTTCAGCCAGGGCAAAACGAAGTGCATGGGCGAATCCGAAAACCGAACATCAACCGAGTAGTCGTACACCGTATCCCGAAGTGCTTTTACGGCCGATCTTGAGGTTTGGAAAAACTCCTGCCACTTGCCCCATTTAGACAGATTACGTCGGTTGGTACTGACGTGATTCAGGTGAACAACCCGCCGGATGTACGGATTGTCTTTCCAGATGGGGTCACACCAGCTACCGGCCAGCACATCAATCTGGGCGTTTGGATAGCGTGCCCGGATGAGTGGAAAGGCAAAACTCAAAATCAGCGCGTCGCCCAGATGCCCGGAAGTCATAATCAGCACGGCCGGAGCATCGGTATTGACGGGGCCGTAGCTCCGCTTTTTATACGACCCACGAGCATACCCGTCCACCACCACATCGAGGAGTTGGAGGGGGTAGCCAATGCTCCGGGGAGCACAGTATTTTCGCTCCTTACCAATCACTGATCGTTGATTTTTCCGTAAATCATCACCTGGTTGGACGCTACTTTCGAGAATCCACGCACATCGTCGCCGGTCCAGGCGTTATTCATCTCACCGTACGAACCAAACTTCGCCGACATCAGGTCGTGGTCCGATTCGATGCCCAGGACCTGAAAGCGGTAAGGAGCCAGCAAGACATGTACTTTTCCGGTTACGTGCGCCTGCGTGTCGTTCAGGAAAATTTCGATGTTCCGCATCACGGGGTCCATAAACTGACCTTCGTGGAGCATAGTGCCGTACCAGTTGGCCAGTTGCTCTTTCCAGTACAACTGCCACTTGCCCAGTACGTGTTTTTCCAGCGTGTGATGCGCCTTAATCAGGATCAGCGGAGCGGGAGCTTCAAAACCAACCCGCCCTTTGATACCAATAATCGTGTCGCCCACGTGAACGTCGCGGCCAATACCGAACGGACCGGCCAGTTCGGTTAGCTTACGGATAGCATCCACCGGATTTTTGAAGTTTTCACCGGCAACGCCTTTTATTTCGCCATGCTCGAAGGTGAGGGTGATGGTTTCCGGTTCGGTTTTGGTTACCTGCGTAGGCCAGGCCGATTCGGGCAGAAACTGATCGGAGGTGAGGGTTTCCTTCCCGCCTACCGAGGTTCCCCACAGGCCTTTGTTGATGGAATAAGCTGCTTTGTGCCACTCCTGATCGACCCCCTTCGCTTTCAGGTACTCGATTTCGGCTTCGCGCGACAGGCGCAGGTCACGGATAGGGGTAATAATTTCGGCTTCGGGGGCAATGATCCGAAATGCCATATCGAAACGTACCTGATCATTACCGGCCCCGGTACTACCGTGGGCAATGGCCGTTGCACCAATCTCCCGGGCGTACTCTGCGGCCGCAATGGCCTGGAAAATTCGCTCCGCACTGACCGAAAGCGGATAGGTGTTGTTTTTCAGGACGTTACCGAATACCAGAAACTTCAGACATTGCTGGTAATAATCATCCGTTTTAGAGATGGTTATGTGCGATTTTACCCCTAGTGAATACGCCCGTTCCTCGATGGCGTTGAGTTCGTCATCGGAGAAACCGCCTGTATCGACCAGTACCGAGTACACCTCCATGCCCCGGTCTTCATTTAAATATTTAACGCAGAAGGAGGTATCGAGACCCCCGCTAAAGGCAAGTACTACTTTTTGAGACATCAGCGAATAAGGACAAGCAAGTCGTACAACCCGTTGTCCAGCTAGTTTTGAGGGGGCAAATATCGGGATTTTGGGGTAAACTTGGGCTAACAAACTTGTCCGGCCTTATTTACTTACCGATACAGAACTTACTGAAAATTGACTCCAGGATATCATCTGTTACGATAGTGCCGGTCAATTCACCCAAATGCTGCAACGCTACCCGTAGGTCCATCGCCAGCCAGTCGGGGGTGACGCCCGAATCCAGGCCGTTGATGGCACGAGCCAGGGCTTCGTCGGTACCGGTCAGGTGGTTGTAGTGGCGGGCGTTGGTTACTACGGCACTTCCCGTTTGCACGGCCGAATCGGTACGAACGCGGGACGAAAGGGCTGCTTTCAGTTCGTCCAGATGGGTTTGTCTGGCCGCCGAAATCCAGACGACTTTTTCACCCAGTGTTTCTTCCAATTCCTGACGGGTACTGTCATTAATGGCATCCAGCTTATTTCCCACCAGCAGGTATGGCTTGCCGGATGCCCTAACCACATCCACAGCTTGCGCCAGTTCGTCGGGCCGAACGTTCTTCCCATCGAACAGATACACGACCAGCGAGGCATCGCGCATTTTCTGTTGCGTGCGTTCAATGCCAATCGCTTCAATCTGGTCGGTGGCCTCCCGGAGTCCGGCGGTATCAATGAGCCGGAATCGAATCCCATCTATGAACAGTTCATCTTCAATCACATCGCGGGTAGTACCGGGAATATCGGATACAATAGCCTTTTCTTCATTTAGGAGCGCATTCAGCAGGGTCGATTTACCGGCGTTGGGTTTACCGATGATGACCGTTGGCACCCCGTTTTTAATGGCATTTCCAGTCGAAAAGGAGTCGATGAGCGGATGCAGTACCCGCCGAATGTCGAGCATTAGTTGCCGGAGCCGGTCGCGGTGGGCGAACTCCACGTCTTCCTCCCCGAAATCCAGTTCCAGTTCCACCAATGCCACAAAATCAATGAGCTGCTGGCGAAGCTCTTTTAATTGCCGGGAGAAACCACCCCGCAACTGGGTTAGGGCCGCCCGGTGACTGGCATCCGAATCCGACGCAATCAGGTCGGCCACGGCTTCGGCCTGCACCAAATCGAACTGACCGTTCAGGAAAGCCCGCTGCGTGAACTCGCCCGGCAGTGCCAGCCGCACCCCTTCCTGCATCAGTCGACGCAAAATTTGCTGGATAATAAACTCCGACCCGTGGCAGGAAATCTCAACCACGTCTTCTTTAGTAAACGACTTCGGTGCCCGAAAAACCGTAACCAGCACTTCGTCGATAATGCTGCCATCCTCATTGCGAAGGGTACCAAAATGAGCCGTGTGACTATCCTGACGGGTAAGATCTTTACCCCTGAAAAAACGCTGTGTCCGGTCAATAGCACCGTCGCCCGATACGCGGATAACGGCAATGGCTCCAATGCCGGGTGCCGTAGCTAAAGCGGCAATGGGTTCTGAATGAGACAAGGTATTCGGTTTATGGTTTAAGGTTTATGGTTTATGGTATTCGGTTGGCTGACGCATTACACTCACGCGTCAGCCAACCGAATACCGTAAACCATAAACCTTAAACAAGATTCGGAAAAATAGGTAGTCGGCTGATTAGCCCGGCCAGCCGCTTTTCGACCGGTACTTTGGGGATGCCCAGCCAGTCGGCGTGTTCGTCGCCGAGGAAGAAACGCATTTCACCAGCCGCGAGGTTCCGGGCCGTTTCGGGTAGTGCAATTCCACGTTCAGTCTGAACGGCCACCTCACCGATGGCATTCAATAAGGACCGCGTTAATCCAACGCCCGCTTCGGAAGCGGCAAACTGACGCCGGGCAATGGCTCGATTCAGGGTGTAGGCTTCCCGCATATTTTGGGGGAGTAAGGCATCGACCACCCCATTCAGCGAGTTGATTACGCCCGTAAGATGCAAATAATCCTCTTCCTCCTGCCCGGTCATGGAAACATCCAATTTCCGAAGACCCAACAAAACAATGTAAGAAAAAGCAATGTTCGTTCCCGCCATATCTTCCTGATTGACGGGGTGCCCCCAGGCGTTGTTCCACTTGCCCGAATGCAACGAAAACCAACGCGCACCAGCGTGAATTAACCTGATTTTCAGCGTTCGCGCTATAGCGGTGCCAGTGCGCCACTCTTTGGGATTATGAACGGCAAATACCCACTCTCCCGTTTCCTGTAACCGGCGGGCGGTGTCGTTTTTGATTCGCTCGGTTATCCAGAGAACCTGCGCTCCGTTGGCGCCCAGATACGTGTACGGCAGAGAGAACAAACCCAGCGTCAGGCCAATTTTCTGGGCGTTTTTCTTAAAAAACGCCATACCCCGCTGCATCTTGTCCAAATCGGCCCAAGTGGGCAGACCAGCGTATTGACCGAAAAAATTCTGCACGGCCGGGTGCTGTTCAGCGGTCTGAAAATCTGCCGTATCGGCTAGCCAGCGCATCAGCAACCGCAGCCCGGCCGGACCATTGGCGGCAGTGACCGCCGTAACTACGGCATCGGCGGGTGCATCGCCCTGCTGGCGAAATGATTCCAGGAGGGTATCCGAAAACAGACGGGTGGGTTTTACTAAGGCTGGCATCGAACGGTTGAAGTTGTACCTGATAACGATGCGTGGAAACGATTGGTTTAATTGCTAATCAGCCCTTACAGCCGAATTTGCAGGCCATCGTAGCCCAGCCGGATGTGGGCCGGTAATTCTTTTTCAACATCGCGGTGCAGGCCGAGCTTATGGCTGATGTGAATGAAGTACGTTTGGCGGGCACCAACGCGATTGGCGAGTAAAATTGCCTGGTCGAGGGTGAAATGGGATGGATGTTCATTCCGTTGCAGCGCATCCAGCACCAGCACTTCCGTACCTTTTACTTTTTCCAGTTCCTGGTCCGAAATGTAATTAAGGTCGGTCAGGTACGTAAAATCACCTATCCGATAGCCATAAACGGGAAGTTTGTGGTGCATGGCTTCAATGGGCACAACCCGAACGCCCAGCACATCCACTGGTTCGTTATTGATTTCGTGTACCTGGACGTGGGGGATGCCCGGATACTTGTGGTCGGCAAAAATATAGGCAAATTCACGTTTCAGCTGCGCCAGCACCGTTGGCCGCCCGTACACGGGCATATCCCTCCCCGACAGGAAATTATAGGCTCTCACCTCATCAAGCCCTGCCGTGTGGTCTTTGTGTTCGTGGGTGAAAAGGACGGCATCCAGTTGCCGAAGGTTGAGCCGGAGTACCTGCTGCCGAAAGTCGGGGCCGGTATCGATGATGAAACTCCTGCCATCTACTGCAATATGGGCCGACGTGCGAAGCCGCTTGTCCCGAAAATCAACGGATTGACATACCTCGCAGGTACACCCAATCAGCGGCACTCCCGACGATGTACCCGTACCCAGCAGGGTGATAAGCATAAAGGAGTTAGTCGTGAGGAGCAGGGAGTGAGTAGTAGCTGACGCGTCACTTATGGGCGTGTCAGCTACTACTCACTCCCTGCTCCTGGTACTTTAGTTATCAGTCAACTGGTTAACGACTTCAACCAGGCGGTCAAAATTGAGCGGCTTTACCAGAACATCGTTAAAACCGGCGGTTTTAAACTCTTCTTCGGTATAGTTTTTGGCGTTGCCGGTAATGGCAACAATAGGTACGTTGGCTTTTTCAACGTCGGACAAAGCCCGGACCCGCCGAACGCACTCCATACCGTCCATCAGAGGCATGTTGATATCTAACAGTAGAATGCTAAAGTCTTCTTTTTCAAGAATTTGCAATACTTGCTCACCGTTTTTAACGGCTGTGATATCGTAGTTCTGAAACTCAAGAATTTTGCGGGCCAGATTCTGGATAACAGAGCTATCTTCGGCAATCAGGACTCGTTTGAAAGATGTCATATAACTAGTGGTATCGGTTTCGGTTTAAGGTGGTGAAATTATACAGTTAAATCGGCAAACGCAAAAGGGCTTTCCTGTTCCCTTGCCGGTATAATCTCTTTTCCAGTCAGGTAGTGGACTGTGTCATGAGAATGATACAATAAGAAGACCAAAAAATTCAGTTGATGCCTCTTATTCAGCCAACTCTTTTTTCATAACGATAAACTCCAGCGGCTGTTTTGGCAGACCGAAACGGGGATCGTCGGGAAACGGCTTTTTTTCTCCGGTGGCCCTGAACCCACGTCGTTCGTACCATGCAATCAGTTCGTGCCGGGCCGTAATAACGGTAATCGTAATGGTCTGGCATTGTTGCTCCAGTGCCAGTTTTTCGGCGGCTGCCATTAGTTTTTTACCAATGCCTGCGGTTTGCGCTTCGGGCCATACGGTCAGCATACCCAGGTACAACTCCGTTCCTTTCTTTTCCAGCGCTACACAGCCCACTAACCGATCCGCATCTTCATATGTCAAAATCGTTTCGGCAGGATTTTGCAGCATGGCCTTCAGGCCGGTCTCATCGATCCGGATACCGTCCAGCAAATCGGCTTCAGTAGTCCAGCCTTTTCGGGAGCCTTCGCCCCGGTAAGCTCCGTTTACCAGGGCACTTAACGCCGAAATATCCGCCTGAACGGCTGGAGTAATACGTTCACTCACGCAATTAGGAATTAATGTTATCCGGATTTGACAACCGGTCTTTCGTGTGTCAAAAATAGAGGTTACGCGGCTGAATTGCCGTTATTTTTCGTAAAAACACAAAGCCTGACAATCGAAATTGTCAGGCTTTCAGAAGAGGTAGTGAGTAAGGTTTGTCAGGATTGCTCACCGTAATGTTTCATCTGCTCGGTTTGCGCGTATGCTTCCTTCATAGGCGGTCCCAACTGGGGTTCTTCTCCCTGAGGTTTAATTTTTATTTCGTGAAACTCCGACCGTCCATCCATAGACGGTCCCTGCGTCCAGCGTCTTTCTGTTCCTGCCGAACGCTCCTCATCAATACAGGTGTTGAAAAACGCATAACTGTATTGGCCAAGTTCTTTGTCCTGCGGAAAACTGTTAGGGATGGGGTGAACTTTTCGGATGTCTCCCTGCCCCAACTCTTCCAGTACAGCCAGCCATTGCTCCTGGTGCATGGTATCACGGGCAATTAAAAAAGACAGCATATCTTTCATACCCGCATCATCGGTCAGTGAATACAAACGGGTAGCCAACACCCGACCCGTCGATTCAGCCATGACATTGGCGTACATATCAGCGGCAATATTACCCGACCCAACTACCCATGACCCGTTAAAAGGGACACCACTGGCGTCAACAGCCATGGCTCCCAGGCCCGACGATAAAAACTGCCGGGGGTTCATACCACCCATAATCGCATTTACAATTGGGTTTTTCCCAACCAGGTCATCAACCAAATCGTTTGACGCCCCCTCCAGGTTTAACGCAACAGCTGTGGCAAGCATTTCAATATGCCCCATTTCTTCGGTGCCTGTATTTAGCAGCATATCGCGATACTTGACCGGCCCTCTGGAATTCCAGGCCTGAAACAGGTATTGCAGACAAACCCGAATTTCGCCTTCAATTCCGCCAATGGCCTGTTGTAAGGCTGTAGCAAACTGTGGATTCGGCTTGTCCACTCTTACTTTGTACTGTAAGTTCTTGTCGTGATAAAACATAATGGTAATAGTTTGATAAAATTATTTTGTTCAATTAATCAACTACACCAATAGATTATGTACGTATTTATTCTGAGAATAGTGAGGATTTGGCTTTTTCAGATTAACATCACTACACCTGCTGACGCCCGCAAGAGGTTCAGTGTATACCTTAAAGCTTGTTACCTGGGTACTTCCCGTAAATCCAGTTGCTGAATGAGGGCTGGGTTCTCGGGTGTGAGGGTAAAAAACACGTCTATGCTGGCTTTCTCCCCTTCCATCAAAAAATGACCCCGTAACTGATTTTCCGGAATGAGTTCGCCGACTTTCTGGATAGCACCGGCTTTAGCGTACAAATCCAGAACCGCTTTCCGGCGAAAATCGAGCGATTTATCGGGGAAGAAATTCTCCGCGAAAATACCGCTTTGCTCCGCGTTTTTCCAGTCGGGCAGTAGTTTCAAAAGTTCGACTTTTCGCTGGGCCAGTATGGATGATACCGGCAACGTGCGGGGTTGTAGTTTCCCAATAGCCACCAGCGTATCGAGTACGGCGGTATTCACCGACCCCAGCCCGGCGTAGGTCAGATTGGCATAAGCGATGACGCCTATGCCGTATTCGGGCAGAAAACGCCACTGACTCCCGAAGCCGGGTAGACCGCCACTATGCCCCACGCCAACGATTCCTTCACAGTTCTGACTCCAGCCCAGTCCGTAGCCGTAACCACTGGCTACTGGACAAGTCTGCCCGGCCGAGTTTTTCACCTGCGTAAAAAGCCCCGAAAATGTCCAGGGGTGCGCCATTTCCCGAATAGAACTCCGTTTGATGGGTAACATATCCGCGTCATCACGCGGTGGCCAGGCCGCTTCGTGCACCGCGACATACTTACTAAAATCCTCGATGGATGTAATCAGTCCGCCCATGGCCCCGTACGAACCATCATGCAACAGCGGTTCCTCCACCCACTTGTCATCCAGCCAACGGTAACCTAAGGCCAGTTTCTCCGCCGGTACCTGCGTATACTCCCACTTCGTGTCGTTCATGCCCAGCGGTTTCAGGATGGTTTCGGTGATGTACTGCTGGTACGGTTTGCCGGATACTACCGTAATTATATGACCTAGCATAGCAAAGGCCAGGTTACTATACTCATAGGCGAACGAAGGAACATTGGCATTCGAGATTCCTCCCTTGATAAGGTTGATTAAATCCGTATCCGAATCGGCCAATTGGCGGTCACCCCAGGGGTTATCTTCGGGAAAACCAGCGGAGTGCGTCATCAGATTACGCACGGTAATCCGGGGTGCATCGGCCGTAAGGTATTTGTGCGCTTTCAGCTCGGGGATGTAGGTTTCGGCGGGGTCATCGAGCCGGAGTTTGCCCGCATCCCGAAGTTTCAGAATCGCCATCGCCGTGATGCTTTTGCTCATTGATGCGATCCGGAACATAGATTTTGGGGTGGCTGGTATCTTTTGGGCCACATTGGCATACCCAAACCCGCCCGAATAAACCAGTTTACCATCCACCACGATACCAAAAGCCGTACCGGGGTAATGGTATTTTTCGGCCCGTTCCCGATACAGTTTTTCGACAACAGGAAAGGCAGCTTCCAGTTTTTTCAGCCGGTCAGCATCCGTAAAAGCGGGAGGCTGGTAATTGGTTACGTGGGGCACCGGATGGGTTGCCGATGGCTGGGCAATGGCTGCTGTTGTGAGCAGGAGAAGGATAAAGAGGTGGAAGTGTTTCATGTTTTCAGGTTGTTATTTTTCGGTTCAGGGAGTGGTTATTTAATGCATATCCAATCTTTTTTTGTCATTCCGACCGCAGGGAGAAATCTCAAGTTTTACTAATAGGTAATTTGAGATTCCTCCCTGCGGTCGGAATGACAAAAAAAGACTTACTTTATCTCCAGCACCAGCACGCCCAACGGCGGCAGCTCGACAGGTACACCGCCGTTGCCGGTCCGTTTGGTTTTCGTGCGAAAAATATCAGTGAATGAATGCGTTTTAGTAGCTGATAACTTCATTTTCTGCCACGCGTCGGCGGGAATTCGCACCGATGTCCTGACAGAGTTCTTCTTGTCAAAGTTGCAGATGATCAACAATTTTTGCTTGTTCGAATGGCGTAGATAACTGAATACCTGTTCCTGATTATAACCTTTGCTGGCTGCATTAGCCGCCTGCAAATCATAAAATCCACCCGTTCGGATGGCATCACTAGCACCAACAAGGTGATTGAGTTGGTGGTAAAATTGCCGCAATTTTTTCTGATTGTCCGTCAATTTTCCTCCATCAAACTTCCCACCGTTGGTCCAGGCCTGGTATTCCGGTACGCCCCAGTAATCAAAAATGGTGGTACGCCCATCGTCGCCCTGGAACCCCTCTTGTTTGGTAGGATTGACGCCCAGTTCCTGCCCAAAATACAGCATAACCGGCCCCGTATGCAGGGTTGCCGCCAGCGTCATAGCTGGTACCGCCACCCAGGGGTCATTGGCAAAAAACCGGGAGGCAATACGCTGCTCGTCGTGGTTTTCCAGAAAGCGCAGCATGTGTTCCGAAATATCGCCGGACTCATTTTTCCAGACGTTTGTAATATCGGCCGTTGTCCCTTTGCCTTCCATCAGCCGCCGGAGGGCATCGTACAGTCCTACCTTATCGTAGAGGTAATCGAATTTTCCGGTCTGGACGTAGGCCTTGTACTGTTTGGGATTATAAATTTCGGCAATGAACACTACCGATGGGTTGGCCGCTTTCACCTGCGGAATGGCCCAGCCCCAAAAGTCCACCGGCACCATTTCGGCCATATCGCAGCGGAAACCGTCCACCCCTTTTTTAGCCCAAAAAAGCAAAATATCCCGCATTCTACGCCAGGTAGACGGAATGGGATCGAAGTACTGCCGCCGGTTGTTCTGGTAATCGACCCCGTAGTTAAGCTTCACGGTTTCGTACCAGTCGCCAACATTGGGTTTGGCTTCGAACACATCGTTTCCAGTCGCTTTGGCAGGATTCTCGACGTACGGCTCAGCAGCCAGACCGGGCGGCAACGAAACACCATCGGGCACCTGAAACGACTCGCCCGGAAGGTAGTAAAAGTTGTTCTCGGGGCTGAAAGTTATAGTCTTATCTTCATGCTGCCCTATATCCACCACCCCGGTGGGTTTGGCATCGGACTGATACTCGCGGGCGAGGTGATTAGGAATGAAATCAATGAGTACTTTCAATCCATTGGCGTGGGTACGTTTCAGCAGGGCCTCGAACTCCTGCATCCGGTTTTTCACGTCGACCGCCAAGTCCGGGTCCACATCGTAATAATCCTTGATAGCATACGGCGACCCCGCCCGGCCCTTCACCACCATCGGATTATCTTTCCGGATGCCCTCCGCCGAGTAATCGGTCATGAGGACGTGCTCAATGATACCCGTGTACCAGACGTGCGAAACGCCGAATTTCTTTAACTCCAATAAGGCTCTGTCCGTAATATCGTTGAATTTCCCGACGCCATTCTCGTCGCGGGTGCCCCACGGCTTGTTAGTACTGTTCTGGTTACCAAACAGGCGTGTAAAAATCTGGTAGATAACGAGCTTATGCGTTCGCGTAGCGGTTGGATTCAGGAGCGAGTGGGCAGCTTTCACCACTTCGTTGCTGAGTACAGTGGCCGCAAACAGACCGGTGGAAAAGGTACGGCGGGAGAATTTACGAAAGGCAGGATTGTCGTTTGTCATAGGTTCAGTAAAAATAATCTGTAATGTACCCCTCCCCGGCAGGGAGGGACTAAAGCCATCCAGGTCAAAATCACCTCCCCGGCAGGCAGGCTGAGTTTTTACTTCATGTTCTTAATCCACTCCCGCAACAACGCCAGGCTTTCGGTATGAACCGTTTTACGACCCAGTTCGGGCATCATTTCGCCGGGGTCTGTAGACTGAAGGCGATAAACCAGAATGGATTCATCGGGTTTGCCGGGTACAACATCGAACGAATGCCCGCCCGAACCGCGTCCAGCAGCAACGGGCGTTTTCAGAACGCCCAGCGCGGTGGGGTCGGTTTCAGAAACGCTCAGGTTCAGGCCCGAGGTCATAGCGGGGCCTTTAGGATTATGGCAATGGGCGCAGTTGATGTCAAGCCAGATACGCGCCCGGTCATTGAGTGATCCCGTTTCGGGTTTGTTCCAGACGGGTGCTTTGGGACAGTTGGCCAGCGCGGGCATACCCGTCAGCATCCGCTCCTGTTTCCAGTGGGTCAGCTGGTTTTCGGGTGTAGCTTTCGCCGTCCCGCTGTAGGCAAGGTCACCATTCAACTGCCGTACCGAGGGGCCAATGGGCATCATCACTTCGTTGCGGTTATGACACCCTTTGCACTGGTTCAGGTTTGGAATGACGTAGGCATGTTGTTTGGGAATACCCGCTTTATCGACGTACTGTACGGTTTTGGTATCACCCGCCACCTCCAGCACAGCATCAGTCTGCTCGTCGTTCCAGACGTAATCGAACGCTTTCCAGCCTGCCGCCTGATGGACCAGCAGCCGCGTTTCCATCAACCGTCGCCCTTTGGCCGGGTCGCGGAAGTCATTGGGAAAGTAAAACGTTTTGATGAGCGTAGTACCCACCGGAAACGCTAACACGGCCGTGTCATTGTAGGCAACGGCTTGCCCATCGGGCAGTTTAACAAAGCGAAGTTTTTCGGCATAGTCCGAAAACAGGGGCGTGTTCAGCGCGTAGGGTACCACCCCGGCTGCGGGTTTCTGCTGAGCGGGGTTGCCAGCAAAAAAACCGTAATCAGACAGTTTATCAGGCACGGCATCCGTCCGCCAACTGGTCAGCGTGAGCCAGAGGACAGCGGCTAGCAACCCATAAAAAACAGCCTTGCGCATACCTATCTTACCGGCCATTGCCGAGGGTTGTTTTTACGGGTTCTAACTGACAATCGAAAGGAGCCGCATCGCGGGAAACGTGCTGAAAACCCTGTGCGGCATCGAGGTTGGCAATGCTTTGATTTTCATTGTTGCGGATGCAAATACGTTTATCGGCGGGCATGTTTCCATTCTTATCCAGTGTGGCCGGATCGGCAATACCGTCGTACAGAATGTGCGGAATATCCTGATCGAACTTCAGCACCGAGTGAAACATTTTCCCAAAACGCCCCCGCGTGGTGGGTGGACCGGATTTACGCTCGTACACGTTGTCGTGAATAGAAATACCCGTCGAAAAAGGATAGTAGCCCTTGTCGGTGATAGGACGTTCGGTGAGCAGGTAGCTGATGATGCCTGTCCCCACACTCTGATTGTTGATAAACCGGTTATCGAACACCTCTACGTTGCTGGCCGCCAGGATAAGCAGGCCGGTCCCGTCCGATACCCCTGCCACGATGTTGCCCTCCGGCGCAAAGTTGGGCAGGTTATTGTCATGCACATAGTTGTTGTACACCCGTACATTGCCGCCCTGCTTCTGCACCAAGTCGGGTAAGTCGAATACCAGAATGCCCCCTGTATTCTCGTAGGCTTCGTTGTCGAACACCTCCGCGTTGCGAGAATTTTCAATCTCGATACCCGCCACGTTGTGATAGGCTTTGCTGTTTTTAACGACAATCCCCCGCGACTGCCCTACGTAAATACCCGCGTCGGAGGCTCCAATAGCAATGCAGTTGTCAATAACAACGTTGTCGCACTGGACAGGATATAACCCATAACCCCCATTTGCGGCCTTTGGCGGCCCGGTCCATTCAACTTTTACGTTTCGGAACGTAATACCTTTTACGTTCATCGTCTTAATACCGTCTCCTTTGCTATCCTGAATGGTGAGATTCTCGATAACGATATTTTCGGCATCGGATACCCGTAGTCCTTCGGCCCCGTCGGTCTGTCCCTTAAAACTCAGAATCGTTTTGTCGACGCCTTTTCCCCGGATGGTGATCTTCTTTTTATCCTGCAAAGACAAGCTCCCGGAAAATGTGAAGGTACCCGCGTCAAGCTCGACGACACCGCCATCATCAACCATAATAAGCTGGGTTTGATAGCGTTTCTGCACGTCAGTTTGCGCCCGTCCGATACTGGCAAACAGGCAGGCAACTAGTAATAGGGCGTACTGCTTCATCGGTCGGCGGTAGGAGAAGATGATTGGATAAAGAGCAATCAAGGTACGAAATTTTGGCGTTCTTACCATAAAAACGCTTTCAACACCCGTGCGGGTGACAAGCGTAATGAGTGGCACGGACCGGCTCCCACCAACAGGCGATTCCTACGATAGTCGACGGATATCACCGTTGAATTTATTGTCCGTTTTTGGCTATTCTCACCCGAACAAGGTGCTTGTTTTACCAGTTACGTTCAAAAGCAATACATCCTGCCTGTGTCTATCCCCCCTCCTGTCCATACTACCTCGCTACCCAGTAAATGGATGGTGCTGGCTACGGTCATGTTCGGCACCTTCATGTCTACTCTCGACAGTAGTATCGTCAATATTGCCCTGCCTACCATCCGGCGCGAACTGAATGCCGGCGACCGGGTAGAATGGGTTGTGCTCTGTTACCTCCTCACCACCACCAGTACGCTCCTTATCATGGGAAAACTATCGGACTGGGTGGGTCGCCGACGGCTCTACATCACGGGTTTTGGGGTGTTTGTGGTGGGTTCGCTACTGTGTGGACTAGCCTGGAGTCTTTGGTCGCTGGTTGCGTTTCGGGTTGTTCAGGGACTAGGGGCTTCCATGATTTTTGCCATTGGCCCGGCAATAATCAGTGATGCATTTGCTCCGAATGAGCGGGGCAAAGCCCTGGGGTTGATGGGTACGGTAGTAGCCGCCGGAGCCAGCACCGGCCCCGTTGTGGGGGGATTATTATTAGGAAAGTTTGGCTGGACGAGCATTTTTTTTGTCAATGTACCCATCGGATTACTGGCCATCTGGCGGGCGTGGCTCGTACTGCCCAAAAGCATCAGGGTAGACCAAAAACGCTTCGACCTGCTGGGAGCCGGCTTGTTTTTGTTCGGCGTAGTCTCGCTTCTGACAGGGCTGGATTTTGGGTCTGAGCCCCGCTACGGCTGGGACAGCGGGCTTGTCATCAGCCTGTTATCCATCGGAGCCTTATTGCTGCTGTTCTTTTTTATTTGGGAGAAGCGCGTTCGGGAGCCGATGCTTCAGTTGAGTTTGTTTCGGGTCAAGCCCTACACCTCGGCCATTCTGGCGTCTTTTTGCGGATTCATTGCGTCGGGAGCCAACCTGTTTGTAATTCCTTTTTTCCTCCAGCAATTACTGGGTCTACCGCCTGAGCGGGCGGGGTTAGTGCTGCTGGCCGGGCCACTTACCCTAAGCGTGATTGCTCCGCTGGGCGGATACCTGTCCGATAAAATCAGGACCCGCTGGCTATCCACCACCGGCCTGCTGATTACGGCCTGTGGCTACTTCGCCTTTTCGTTTCTGGATAGTACCTGGGACTGGAAAGAGGTTGTCTGGCGGAGTGCGCTGGTCAGTTTGGGATTCGGCCTGTTTCAATCGCCTAACAGCAGTACGGCCCTCAACGCGGCCCCGTTGGCGCAACGCGGTATTGCCAGCAGTATCATTGCCTTCATGCGAAATCTGGGCCTGGTGATGGGTATTGCGCTGGCTGCGGCCGTCTGGTACAGTACCCGGAACCGGTACGCGCTGGCTAACGGCGTAACGCCCGAATCAGAACCGGCCCAATTACTCGGTATGCACTACGCGTACCTGGTTATGGCTGGTCTGGTGCTTATTGGAGCAGTCATCTCGTTTACGCGGTCTTCTGTCAGCCCGCAGCCGGTAACGGAGCCTGTTCATGGGTCGAAATCAACCCTATCGACCAAGCCATTGGACTGATTGACAGGTCTGTAAACGAGTAACGGTTACTTGAACTTATAGACTCTGTACCAACGCCAATACTAATCGGGCCGAGTTGCGGGCGGCTGTCTGGTAAAACGACAACATATCATGTCGGGCATTGGCATCGGCCCGGTCACTCAGGCTTCGAATAACGAGGTGGGGTACCTGCATCTGGTAGCAGACCTGCGCTACTGCCGCTCCTTCCATTTCGGTGGCGTCGGCCTTAAATGTTTTCCGTAACTCCGCAACTTTTTGGGCCGATGAGATAAACTGGTCACCTGTAACTACAATACCCGTCAGCACAGACGGCGGACGCGACGTGCCAGGAACGGGATCAAATGCAACAGAGTGAGCTACGGCCTGGGCTCTAACCAGCATAACGGAGTCGGCGTTGAAGAAGGCCGGATTCTTTTCACCCGTTACCGCGTTGCGCGTTTGAATTGATGGCTGCTGCTCAAAGGTGATGTACTGGTAGTCATGGTGAACCGTTTGGCGGGCTATAACAATGTCTCCCGGCTGAAGGTCGGGATTGGTGCCCCCCGCAATACCGGTAAATAACACCTGCCGGGGGTGAAAATGAGTGAGTAGTATGGCAGTGGTCATGGCCGCGTTTACTTTGCCAATACCGGTTTCGGCAACAACCACGCGCTGGTTACCAACGAGTCCGGTCGTAAACGAAATGCCGTCAATTAACACTGTTTTTGAGTCCTTTAGTGATTGTTTCACCAGCGTAACCTCCGCCCCAAACGCACCCAGCAGGCCCGTAACAGGTTCGGGAGTATACACCTGCGCAGTGGATGTATGGGCAATGAGTAGCAGTATCAGGAGGTATTTCATGGAGTCGGTTAGCAAATGAACCACCAAATTAGTCAAAAATCCTGCATCGCTGGTTCTTAGCGACTTGCTGCCTGTAAGGCTTTATTTAATTGGTCATAGTCTTGTCCATCCACGAAAGCAGCCACTTTCCCCAGTCGATCAATAACGATAAAACTGGGGCTTCTAGTTACCTGAAATTTTTGGTTAAAGGTGTAGGAGTTGGGAATCGGAACAAACGGCAGTGTTTGCGTAGCCATCACGCTGGCTATAGCCTCTGCGGAATCCTGTAGAATACCCAATGAAATGATATCCGCTTTTGACGGATAAGACGCCAGAATATCAGCCAATGGTTTTGCTTGATTGGGTCCCCAGAAGGGTTTACGTAAACTGATCCAAAAGCCAAGTACCAGAACATGGCCTTTTAACTCCGTCAGCCGATACACCTTATTATCGATGCCTTTCATCACAAATTCGGGCATTGGTTCACCTACTTTGGGCCTCAGTGATGTATCGTAATCCCTGACGCTGTGCGTTTCGCGCTCTTCTTGCGTCATGGGACGAAGGGTGTAGGCACTCTCCTTCCCATACTCATCAATAATAGCCTCCAGGTGGTAGCCATCCCGGTCCTTGTTCAACAAATCCTGATACTCTTTGTACGAAACTGGTTTTCCGGTTTTCTTATCAACAATTTTCGTATTCTCGTCAATCTGCCGTTCCTGCCGGATACTTGCCGAACGGGTAACTGTCTGGGCTAAAGCGGATGGTTGTATCAGGAAGGGTATTGCCGTAGCTAAAATCAAAAACAGGAACGCACGCATGTTTTTTTGCTGTCTGGTGTGTGTATAAAATTGAGGTCAATCAACCGCTCAAGATACATGCTGATGGCTGAATATATTAGGTAATGATATACCAATTTACACTAAGACCGAACTTGGCTTAAGAGTTCAGTTATTTGCCCGTTAACTTCTAGGTGATTAATATCTCCGAATGTTCCTAAATAGATAAGGTCGGGGTCAATATCGCCAGTTGTACTATTAATGCGAAAAGCAGTAACGTACATGTTTTCATCTTGAGCAATTCTAAATTCCCTTTCCTCCCCATTTGGCCCACCCCCAACCTTAATTGCAAATCCTTTCATTTTCGTTCAGATTTAGTGTAAAATACTACTTGTAATATTTGCAATACTCATTTATTGAGTATATATTTACACCATAATCACAAGTACTTACGGTTATGGTTCCCGAATTTAAGAGTATTGCCGACCTTCTCCAAGCGTTCCCCGATGAAGCATCCTGCTTGGCTCACTTAGAGTCTATTCGCTGGAACGGAACTGTAGTTTCCCCCTTTGACGCTGAATCAAAAGTGTACCAGTGTGCCAGCAAGCCTGGAACACCTAACCGCTACAAGTGCAAAAATTCGGGCCTGTACTTCAACGTCAAAACCGGAACCATCTTTGAGGATACCAAAATCCCTTTGCAGAAGTGGTTTATGGCTCTGTACATCCTTTCTTCTCACAAAAAGGGTGTTTCTTCCCATCAGTTAGCCAAAGATATTGACGTGACCCAAAAATCAGCGTGGTTCGTTCTTCACCGTCTACGCTATGCGTTTGACCATCCCAACTATAAAGCCGCAATGGAAGGTACGGTTGAAGTTGATGAAACTTACATCGGTGGCAAGGAAAAGAACAAACATGCTGATAAGAAAACAGAAGGTACACAGGGACGTTCGACCAAAACTAAGAAGCCTGTATTCGGCATGGTCGAACGGGGTGGTAATGTCACAGCGCAAGTAGTTGAAGACACCAACAGTAAGACCGTTCAGAAGCTAATTGCTGAACAGGTAGTGGCGGGTAGTATTGTAATGACCGACGAATACAAGTCGTATAAGGGGCTTAATAAAGTGTATTCGCACGAAGTAGTACAACACAGCGCCAAACAGTTTGTCAATGGTATGGCTCACACAAACACGATGGAAGGCTTTTGGAGCCTGTTAAAGCGGGGTATTGATGGAATCTATCACCACGTTAGTTTCAAGCACTTACAACGCTATTGTGATGAATTTGTACTACGCTACAATTCCCGCCAACAGGGAACGAGCCAACGCTTCTACTTCGTGCTTGCCAATACAGAAGGTCGTTTAACTTACAAAGCCTTAATCGCAAAAAAATAGTTGTTCAAAAGTGAACAATATAGTTAAATACGCGTAAATTACGCCCATATTCAACAGTAAAAACTGAACAATATGGCTGATGGCTCTTTAAATGACATATATGAGTGGTTAGCTCGTACCGATGGGCCAACCCTGTATGATTTAGTCGAGACAAAGAAAAACGAACTTGGTATTTCATCTGACCTGCTTTCTAGGATTGTTGGCATTAATCGGATAACACTAGACCGCTTACTAAAAGGAGACACCCAAAAAGCTGACTTATTTTCCCTGCTCAAACTAGACGAGTTCTTGCAAGTTGGCATTGAACAGATTGTAGGGGTATACATGGCTTCCCTGTCACCTGAATCGGCAAAGGAGTTGCAACAGGCAAAAGCCGCAAGCTATATTATCCAATACTTTGATTTACAGGGCCTAAAAAAAGCGGGTGTTATTGACACTGTCTCGGATTTTGAGCAAATTGAGACTCAAATAACTCACTTCTTTAAATTGGAGAGTATTTTCGAGTACGACCGGGAAATTGGGGATGTGTTGTTTAGCCGCACCAAAGCAAAGTCAAATGATAAAATGCGTGACTTTTGGGTACGCTCGGCAATCCATCAATTCAAACACTACAACAACCCTAATGAATATGATAGGGATGCGCTGATGAAGCTAATCCCCAAAATCAGGCCCTATACCCGGTACGAAGAAAGGGGTTTGTTCACAGTTATTCAGGCATTGTATAATGTTGGGGTAACGGTAATTATTCAATCCTATCTATCTAAAACGCAAGTGCGGGGTGGAACCTTTGCCATCAATGGGAAACCGTGTATTGTCGTTACTGACTTCAATAAATCTTACGCTACGCTTTGGTTTGCGCTCATGCACGAACTGTTCCATGTGTGCTATGATTTTGAAGACCTGAAAAACGGGCTGGTTTATCACCTAACAGGAGAAAGCGACATCTTTTTGTTTCGCGAAGATGATGCTGATTACTTTGCTCGTGAAATCCTTTTCCGTCAAGAGACGCTTGATTACATAAAGCATAGTATTACCAGTCCTGCCATTGTATCCGCTTACGCCGAAAAGTACCGCGTACACCCATCTATCATTTACTCGTTTTACTGCTATCACGAAGACAAGCAGAATAAGCGCAATTACTACAGCCAATACCAACAGTACTTTGGCAAGCCGGATAAAGCCCTAAAAATGGCCCGAACAAACCCTTGGGATAAAGACACAATCTTGGATGAAATTGAAGCCTTCAAAAAGAAAGTAGAATCAAAGGTTAGTGAACAACCACAATATGGAGAATAACGACAAAGACCCCAAGCAGAATAAGCGCAATACTGCCAGACAAGGGAAGACACAACAGGAGATTTACGATGAAATCAAGCGTATGTCTGAACAGGCCGACAGGAAAGGTCCCGGCAAACAAGGTAAACTGTTTGACGATGAGGACTTAGGAGATGAAGACATTGGCTATGATGACTCAATGATTAACGATATTGCCAATCCTGACTTATCCCATGACCTGTACTATGCGCTTTGGAATTTTATGAAGTTGAAATTACCAAAGGGAAAAGAGAATGAACCAGGGAGACGCTTTATCTATGATGAAGTCAACCTGTTCCTGAATAGGGGCAAACACGTTAATTCTAAGGGTGTGCGTGGAAGCGATAGTCGTCAAGCCTTAATTTCACCACACTTGCAACCTGCGTTTGCTACAGTGATTGAATGGATGAAACGGGGTGCCATTCCATTTGATTTGTACACTGCATTCAGAACCAAGAATGAAGACTTAGGGTACCACAAGGAAAAGCAGGAAAAGCCAATTGATGTTGATTACACCGACGTTACTTTTGACGATCAACTGAAAGGGTTGCTTAGTGTACCACCACCACGCAAAGACAAGGAATAATCTTCTGCATGCACAAATAAAATGCAAGAGATTGTACAAGGGAGAAAATACACTTGTGAAAATAGGATAATTAACTATCTTTGCTTTCGTAGGTTTCACAAACAGGGAGAATGGAGATTGAGTTTTTTAAAGCCAGCGAATTGGACAGCAATATCAAGGCAACTATACATGCCAACGGTAAACTTGGATTCAATCGCAACGCAGAAAAAAGGCTGAATTTAGAACAGGTAAAAACTGTCAAGATTGGCAAGGCGAAGGACTACGAAAAAGATAAAATGCTTTTTCTGGTTACTACGGATGAGATAGACCCGGATGGATTTACTGTTATGAAATCAGGGGCATATTATTACGCCAATACCCGAAGCCTATTCGACCTGTTAGGAGAAGACTATGAGAACGTTAAGGTAATCTTTGATTTAATAGAGATGGACGTTAACGGACAAAAGATT
>NZ_KB893256.1 GCF_000374065.1 Spirosoma luteum DSM 19990 | reverse complement strand
CTTGGACAAACTTCTTCCGTCGGCTAGTAAAAGACTACGAACACACGCTGAGTTCATCAATAAACTGGCTTTATTTGGCTAACATTCAGCTAATGCTACAGAGAATACCCTCAGAATCAAGCACCTAATTCCCCAACACGCTCTAAATCTGACCTCTGCGGCCTGCAACCTGTCGACCGAACGCGTAATGAAAGCTAATCTATAAGACTTATATCCAACGCCATCGACGGACGATGGGCCGCAAGTAATTGCCTTGAACATTCGTAGCTTTCGCCCTTTTCGTCCTCGCTTTGTTGGGTACCAACGTGGCATACTTACCAAGACCCCAAGTGGCACATAGACTTATACTCTGAACCCCTTACCTAATGGCCTGTAAGACTTTTTCGCTAACTGAACTCTTTATGGATGCCAATCTGATACAAGCCGCTATTGCCGAACTGGAATCTCTGAACCTGTACACGCCACAGCCCCTCGAATTATGGGGATTGAATATAGCTTTTTATAATCAAGTGCTTGAGCGTGTGGGGATTGGAAAAGTTAAATTAAGCTACTAAAACACTCTTTCTATAATTGTTAAAGACAAGAATTAACATAATAACTATATAGAATAACAAAATTCCAGTTAATCCGAAAACCGAAAAAGCGATGTACTTAACACACTCCGTCAACTTTTGGTATTTCAAAATCATACCTGTACAATACAAAAAAAAAGAGGATACAACTATGTTTCTCAAATGATTATTTAATTGATTCCATTTTCTTGTTTGTACAACAAAAAGAGATGACCTACGCATCAAAGTTGGTGATACTTTATCGCTTTTTATTATATCACTAATTTCCCTTAAACTATCTTTTCTACTTAGTATAAAAGCATATAAAACAGTGAAAATCGACATTGCTATTCCGAACATAGTCAGATGAAAATTAACTACATCAGATAAGACATCTGAAATTACTTTATTTTCCATTGATTTGACTTAGATATTCAAATAGTATTGGCTTCATTTTACTTATTATAAAGTTATGATTATAAATTTCATTTACCAACTCTTCATCAGTAATTTGCACTTCTGAATTATATATCTCTTCAACAAGCTGCTTTATTGAATCGCCTGTTTCTTCATTTGAAAATTGAGTGAATTTTATTTCTTTTTTTCCTTTAATGAAACGCTTGACAGCCCTGAATACTACATTTGTAAGTACTGACGCATTGATAAGGCTTATAGCATTTTCAGCAGGCAAGTCTTTATAATGTTGTTCAGTAATTATCTTTGTTTGACCACCTACTAAATAGGTCCTGAACAGTGGCTTATCCGCTTCATAGTCATAATCGGTGGAAGTCAATCTTACAATAACGTCTGGTATAACTTCTTCCCTCTTGATGGATTCAAGGGCAGACTTTAACTTTACATTTCTTATCTTTATTTTAAGCACTTTACTTAAAGCTAACTTAGCAGTACTTATCAGGTCGGCACTATCCTTATTTGGATCTTCGTAAATTAAAATTACCCATTGGTATTTAAATGAATTATAATCATTGCCTTCAATAAGTGGATATATAAGTATAAAATTATTATCGCTACCAACCTTTGACTCTTTTGTGAACTCTATCTTACTTTCCTTTTTAAAGTACCCATCACTATAATTCGTGTTAAATGCTGAAATTTTTAGTAGTAGGATTGGCTCGGCATTTATATAAACATCTTCGTAAAAAATACTTTCAATACCTTTTTCATAAGTTTTATTTCTTTTTTTTGCTCTTAATGCAATTTCCTCTCTATTGAAATTATCTACATTTCTCTTAATATTACTTATCATTTCACGCTGCGTAATTGCCCCAAATAAACCAGCTGGCTTTGGTATTGATTCAGAAACATAAACTGGTATTTTAATTGATTTTTTTTCTTCTCCGGTGTTCATGTTATTGATTGTAACTTACAAGAGTGGGATATTAGGGCGGCCTGAGTCCGATTAAAGACATATAAATAAAGTAATTTATACAAGATAGATACTTGATTTTATATACGAAATAGCTCTCGTTGTCACCCAACCCCGCATACTCTCACCTTTCTACTCGCCAGCGCCAATCCTGACACGTCAACATAGCCCCGCTGGTGCGTTCTGAGAAAGCTAACAAAGCGGCAAACTTACGGATGGCTGCTGACAACAGGGCGGCAAATAGACTAATCAGACGTACAATATTTGTTGCAGGGTCGCCCGTGCGGGTGCGCGTAGCAAAAGTATAAACGAGAGCCCCCCAATAAAATATTGTACGCGATTTTGCGGAATTATTTACATACAAATCATTAACAATCACACCTTTATGATTTCTAAAAACCGCGCAAAACAAATCGGGATCAGATCCTGCTATTCAACAAATGAATATTTTTCACCCGAATTAAGCAATAGTGAGCTAACGAAGTGATTTAATGGTAAGTTGACGAGCGTTTTACTTCAGTTATCGGTGGTTAGTCGCACGAGTGAGCAGGAAACCCCAATCGATAGAATGTAGCGGAACGGGCGCTCTACAGAGCTATTCCGGCAACCGCCATTGAGGCTGAGGCTATTTTTCGGCCAGAAAAACCGACTTTCATTCGTCCCGCAAAAGTCAACGCTCATCCGGTTGATGTTTGCACTCATCGCCTTTCTTTTCCGTACGGTTGCCCCTTGCCCCATCTTTGCGGCAGTCAAATGCAACCAAAATGAAGACGAACAAATTATTCTCCACCTTTTTACTGGCCCTGGTCACCCTGCTGCTCCCGCTGGGCAGTCGGGCGCAGGATACGGCTGGCAAGTCATTAAAGGAGTGTATCGAATACGGGCTCAAGAACTTCGGCACCGTCCGCATTGCTCAGTACAAGGTAGAAACGGCCAACCAGCAGGGTCGCGAGGCTTTGAGCAAATACCTGCCGCAGGCATCGGCATCGGGTACCTTCACCAACAACATCAAGCTCCAGCAGTCGGTCATTCCGGCCGGCATATTCGGGCCCGAACCGCAGGTACTGGTCATCGGCTCGAAGTTTCAGAACAACGCGGTAGCGCAGGCGTCACAAACCATCTTCGACCAGTCGCTGCTGCTGGGTATCAAAGCCAACAAACCAAATCAGCAACTGGCCGAACTCAATACCCGCCAGACCCGCGAGGATATCGTTTATAACATTGCCAGCAACTACTATCAGGTGTACGTGGCCCAGCAGCAGATCAGCCTGCTGAAGGACAACATGAAGCGCACCCAGCAGGTACTGGACGTGCTCAAACTACAGCGCGACAACGGTGTCATTCAGCCCATCGACTATACCAATACGGAGGTAACGTACAACAACACCCGGTCGCAGTTGTCACTGGCCGAAAACGACCTCAATATTGCCCTAAACCGGCTTAAGTACCAGATGGGGATGTCGCAGGATGCCGAACTAACCCTGGCCGATTCGGTCGTCAGCGACCAGTTGCCCGTTATCGACGCGACACCCTTTGAAGCTAAAAGCCTGGTGAGTTTCCAGCAGGCGACCGCAAACCTCGACCTCCAGAAAATCCAGCTCCAGCGCATCCGGGCCGGTTATTTACCCACGCTTAGCTTTACCGCCAGCTACGGTGCCCTGACCAATGCCCGCACACTGGGAGATGCGTTCAACAACTTCAAAGGGTTTGGCGCCATCGGGCTGCGGGTCAATATTCCCCTCTTCGACGGGTTCCAGCGCGATGCGCAGGTGCAGCAGCAACGACTAACGGTGCTTACGCAAGAGGAGCAGCAAAAACTGAATACCGCATCGTACCGGCTCCAGTTCAGCAATGCCGTGTCGCAGGTACAGCGGGCACAGATAAACTCCCAGAATGACCGGCGCACGGTGGAGCTTGCCCAAAACGTGTACGATATCACGACGCTGCAATACAAGCAGGGCGTAAAAACCCTGACCGACCTGCTCAACGCCGATAACTCGTACCGGCAGGCCCAGTTCAACTACGTCAATTCACTCATCAGTTTCTACACCGCGCAACTCGACCGGCAGCAGGCGCAGGGTACATTACTGGATTTTTACACGGGATTATAAATTAATCGACAACCTCGAAGTCAATCATACATCAATGAAAAAGTCAACCCTATTCATCGTTGCCATTCTAATCGGTTCGCTTAGTCTAATCGGTTTCCGACTGGCTGCCAATAAAGCAACGATAGACGCGCAAAACGCGCCCGTTGCCACGGTAAATACCGCCATTCCCGTAACGGTCGCCACCGTTGCCGAGGGCATTGTGGACCAGCAGCTCGTTAAAACGGGCAACCTGATTCCCTTCCGCGAAGCTAATATCACCGCTACCACCGCCGGAAAAGTGATGCAGGTTAATTTCAACTTGGGTTCGTTCGTTAAAAGTGGTGCTACGCTGGTAAGTCTGGACAATGAGCTGAAGCAGATTTCGCTACAGGCTACGCAGCTCAACATCGACAAGCTCAAAAAGGACGTGACCCGGTACAACACGCTGCTGGCCGGTAACGCCACTACCGAGTTGCAGGTCAACGAAACAAAATACAATTACGAAAACGCCTTAAATCAGGCCGAGCAAATCAAAAAGCAGATTGCGGATGCCAACGTGAAAGCGCCCATCAGCGGACAGATTGTGAAGCGCGACATCGAACCGGGTGAGTACATCAGCCCCGGTACGGTACTCGGCACGGTGCTGGACGTATCGCGCCTGAAAGTGGAAGTACCCGTCAACGAAAGCGATGTGTATAAACTCAGCAAAGGGCAGTCCGTTCACGTATCGACCGAGATTTTTCCCGGCAAAACCTTCCGGGGGCACATCTCCTATATCTCTCCCCAGGGCAGCGCCGAGCACAGCTACCCCGTCGAAATCACCATCGACCAGGCGGGCGTGCTGAAAGCCGGAACGTTCGTCAGCGTCGATTTCACCCGTAAGTCGAACCAGAAAGCCCTCCAGATTCCCCGCTCGGCTCTGGTCGAAAGCGTTCAGAATCCGTATGTATATGTGCTGGAAGGCAACGTAGCGAAGCAGCGTAAAATTGAGCTAGGCCGCGAATTTGGCGACCAGATCGAGGTACGCAGCGGCTTGTCGGCAGGCGATAAAGTCGTCACCACGGGCCAGCTTAACCTGACCGATGGCAAAACCGTACAGGTAACTAATTAACTAAAGAGTGATAGAGTGCATGAGCGAAAGAGTGACTATCCACTCGCGCCAGCCACTCTTTTGCTCATTCACTCTTTCGCTCATTAAAACTATGTCTATCACAGAAATTGCCATAAAACGGCCGCTGCTGGTCACGACCATCTTTGTCGTTCTGATGCTGTTCGGGGGGCTGACGTATACCCAGCTTTCATACAACCTGCTGCCCAAATTTGAGGCTAACGTTATCGGCGTGACAACCGTGTACCGGGGAGCCTCGGCCGATGAGGTTGAAACCAACGTGACCAAACGGATTGAAGATGCCCTGTCGGCACTGGAAGGGCTTGACCGGATGACCTCCACCTCGCAGGAAGGTGCGTCTAATATCGTTATCCAGCTGAAAAGCGGTATCAACACCACCGAGGCCCAGCAGGATGCCCAGCGCCGGGTAGAACAAATCAGTAACCTGCTGCCCGACGGGGCCGACCGCCCAATCATCAATAAATTCTCGACCGACCAGGCACCGATTCTGCAAATGGGCGTTACGGCCAAGATGCCGCCCACGGCCTTGTATGACCTCATCGACAAGAACCTGAAACCCCAGCTTTCCAACGTGCCGGGCGTAGGGCAGGTCAACATCATTGGCGGCAATGAACGCGAAATTCAGGTCAACGTTAGTCAGGAGAAACTGAAAGCCTACGGGCTGTCCATTGGTCAGGTGGCGCAGGCCATCAACGCGGCCAACGCCAGTTATCCCGCCGGTCAGCTTGAAACCCGCGACGCGCAGTATTCCATTCGGTTTGATGCCTCGCTGGAAACTATCAACCGGCTGCGCGAGCTAATCGTAACCCGCCGGGCCAGCGGTGGTCAGGTATTACTAAAAGACGTAGCCGATGTGGTAGATGCCAGTGCCAAGCCAACGGCCATCAACCATATCAACGCGCAGCCCTCCATTGGTATTCAGATTCAGAAGCAGTCCGACGCCAACGCCGTGTCGGTCAGTCAGCTGGTGAAAGCCCGGATTGCGGGTATCGAAAAACAGTACGCCAGTCAGGACGTAAAATTCAATATTGCCTCCGACCAGTCGATTTACACGCTGGCCTCTGCCGATGCCGTTGTGGACGATTTAGGGCTTGCCATCCTCATTGTATCGGTGGTGATGCTGTTGTTTCTGCACAGTTTCCGCTCGTCGCTGTTCGTGCTGGTTGCGCTGCCATCGTCCATGATTCCGACGTTTGCGCTGATGTACATCATGGGCTTCTCGCTCAACCTGATGACCCTCATGGCCCTGTCGCTGGTAGTGGGTATTCTGGTCGATGACTCGATTGTGGTGCTGGAAAACATCAACCGACACCTGGAAATGGGCAAGAACAAGCGCACAGCCGCCCTGGATGGCCGGAACGAAATCGGTTTCACTGCCCTCGCCATTACCCTGGTAGACGTTGTGGTATTCGTGCCGTTAGCCTTCAGTGGTGGTCTGATTGGCAACATTCTGCGTGAGTTCTCGCTGGTCGTTGTCTTCTCAACGTTGATGAGTCTGCTGGTATCGTTCACCCTGACACCCCTGCTCGTATCGCGTTTCGGCAAGATGCAGGTGCTGAATCCCGGCACGCTGTGGGGCAAACTAAACCTGGGTTTCGAGCACCTGATCGAGCAAGTAACGGCCGGCTATGGGCAACTGCTGACCTGGAGCCTGGGCCACAAGCGGTACATTTTCCTGACCGTGCTGGGCCTGCTGATTGGCTCCATCTACCTGATTCCGGCGGGCTTTATCGGGGCAGCTTTCATCCCATCCAGCGACCAGGGCGAAATGAGTGTTAGCCTCGAACTGGCTCCCACGGCCTCCATTTATCAGACCAACGCCATCTCGCAGCGGGCCGAACAGATTATTATGAAGCATCCCGAAGTTACCAACGTATTTACCAGCGTTGGAACGGGCGGCAGCAGTGGGTTATCTACGGCATCCAGCAGTAATCTGGCTACCCTGAACGTAAAACTGGTGGACAAAAAGGAGCGCGCCCTCTCCACCGATGACATGGGTAAGTTGCTCAAGCGGGAAATCAGCCAGATTCCGGGTACGAAAGTAACCGTGAGCCCGTCCAGCATCAGCGGTAACAGTTCATCCCCCATTGCCATTTCGGTTAAAGGCACCGACCTGCCCACCATCCGTAAAGTCGCCGAACAGGTGAAACAGATTACGGCCTCGGTATCGGGTACGCAGGACGTGAAATTTTCGGTGAAAGACCCAAAGCCCGAAGTAACCGTCAAACTCGACCGCGAAAAAATGACCCAGTTGGGCATCAGTGCCACAGAAGTTGGGCAAGCCCTGCAAAACGCCTTTCGGGGCAACACCCAGTCGAAATATAAGCATTCGGGCAACGAATACGATATTCTGGTACAACTGGACCAGTACGACCGCAGCCAGCCATCGAACGTTCGTCACCTGAGTTTTGTGAACAAAGACGGCAACACGATTGAGCTGTCGCAGTTTGCCGACGTGCGGGAGCAAATTGGCGAGAGTGTACTGGAACGCATCGACCGGCTGTCGTCCATTACTATCAACTCACAGGTATTCGGTCGGCCGGTGGGTACGGTCGGCGCCGATATTCAGGCGAAGGTGAGCAAGCTGACCCTACCCGAAGGTGTCTCGATTTACTACGGCGGACAGATGCAGCAGCAGGCCGACGCGTTTGGCAGCCTGGGTCTGGCGCTGGCTATTGCCATCCTGCTCGTTTATTTCGTAATGGTGGGGTTGTATGAAAGCATTATCTATCCTTTCGTGGTGCTGTTCTCAATTCCGGTGGCTCTGATTGGTGCCCTGCTGGCCCTCGCCCTGACGATGGAAACGCTGAATATTTTCTCCATCGTGGGGTTGATTATGCTGCTGGGCCTGGTGGCTAAAAACGCCATTCTGCTGGTCGATTTTACTAATCACCTCAAAGAGCAGGGGCATAATGTGGTCGACGCGCTCATTGAAGCGGGTAAAGAACGACTGCGCCCTATTCTGATGACGACGCTGGCGATGGTATTCGGTATGCTGCCGATTGCACTGGCTTCCGGGTCCAGTGCCGAAGTCAAGAACGGCATGGCCTGGGTAATCATTGGCGGCCTGCTGTCGTCGCTGTTGCTGACCCTGTTGCTGGTGCCTTCCATGTACCTGGTCGTAGACCGGTTGAAGGAGCGTTTTTCAGGTAAGAAAACTGCTCCCCAGAAGGAACTGGACGTTGAGATGGCGTAAAAACGAGTAATGAAAAGCCTCCGGCCCGGCTGATGTAACCGGTGTTCTCAAATTCGGTTTATCCACCCGGCCTATATGCTCATGGACCATCTGGAACCCTGTAATAGCCAACGCCTGTTCGACGAAGATGGGTAGCCTGGGTATTCACCAGGTAAAGGCAGGCTAGACCGCTAGGTGTAAACGAGTGTTTGAGAAGACCCGGATTGAAAATTTAACCCGCTATGGTGGAATCAGTTCTACCATAGCGGGCTAAATTGCATAACGATTATGAAAAATAGTGTTTTTCACAGCATTTTCAACCTCAACTGGCTACTCACTCCGGTCATAGTGGTATGGCTCCTCGGGTGCCGCGCCAACGCTCCCGAACCGGCCATCATTATCAACACCAAAACCACAATTCCCTCGCAGGCGGCTTTAGTCTCGGTACAGCCTATAGGCGCGTCAACGGCCGGGATAGTCGTTAAACTGACCTCAGCCGTTGGCAATTCGGATTGGAAGCTAACCGTACTGCCGGTTTCGGGAGGGGGAACCTTCCTGCCGCTCGTGTCTGGCAAAGCCGAATCGCTCAACCTGTACAGTTTGAATTCCCTTACGCTGAGCGGCCTGAGCGTCGGGCAAACCTACCGAATGCGGCTGGGCTTTCGCTACAACGACAAGGATACGCTGACGGTAGAGCGTACGTACACCCACACGGCCTACAACCCCTGGAAAAAGCTGGCTGATTTACCGTTCGATAGTGGCGAATTTACGGGGGCCATCGTCTCACTTGACTACGACGCGCAACGGTCGAGCAACGTTGTTCGGGTAACCCGCTACGCCGATGCTGAAAAATGGCAGACGTTTGATTACGTGTATGAACGAAACGGCTGGTATCCGGGCAACCCACCCATCGTAAGTGTGCGCCGGGGGCTGATTGATTATGTTGTTTACTACAACGGCAAAGACCGTCATAATTTTTACGGCTTAGGCTACCAAACCGACGAGCTGTTCCCCGGTAAGTACGTTTACCTGCGCGATATGTTTGCCCTTTTGCCGGGTGCGGGCAGTTATGTCTTTCCGTTCTACGAGGGCGAGGATGGCGAGACAGCGTACTTCACCACCACCGAATGGGCCTTTTTCCTGACTAACAACGGCTCTCCCGCCATGCGGGGTATCTACGCGCAGTTTGAGCAGGAAAGCCGCGCCCCCCTGCCCGAAAAACCAGGCATACTGGCCACCTTCAGCATCGGCGAAACTGGCTATGTCGTCAATCAGGTGCCGGGTCGTCAGCCGCGCCTGTTCGCGTACGATTCCCAGCGGGATATCTGGAGTCGCAGGGCCGATTTTCCCGGCCCGCAACGGTCGCGGGGGGTGGGGTTTTCCGTGAAAAATAAAGGGTATTTCGGGCTGGGAACGGCCACTAGTCAACAGGGCCTGCGCGACATCTACCAGTATGACCCGGCTACCGATACATGGCAGTACCTGACTGATTACCCCGGACAGGGCAACCGGTATCCAATCGTTTGGAGCGGTCTCAACCGGGCCTATATCGGGTGGGGCTACGAAAGTCAGACGGTTGTTGGCTCGGCGGGGTACCGGCTGGTGGGGTGTACGGATTTTTGGGAATTCAAGCCGTAGTGGAACGACCATGAACAGACGATTGTCACTGATTTTGCTACTATTATTGCTAACGGCCTGCGTGGAGGAGGTGCGGTTGCCCATTCGGCAGGTGCAGCCGCGTTTGGTGGTAGAGGGCCTGATTACGGACGAAGCCCCGCCCTACCCGGTCAAACTCACGCTGTCGGGGACCTACGCGTCGGGGAGTGCCTTTCCCGAGGAGTTAATTATCAACGGGGCCGTTGTTACCATTACCGACAACACCGACCAAGCCGTAACGCTGGAACAGGACCCGCTGCAACCATCGTACTACTGGGTGCGTGATCCGGCTTTTCGGGGGAAACCCGGCCGCCACTATACGCTGAAGGTGCTTTTGCCTGATGGTACGGTCTATGTATCAACCCCGGAGTTACTGGCCCCCGTTGCTCCCATGGACAAGATCGATGCTACGTTCCGGCAGGGCATGGGTAGTCTTGGCCAGCCCGATTCGTACAACATCCTGATTGATACGAAAGACCCTGCCACGCCCGGCGACTACTACCGCTGGTCAACGTACAGTTACGTGCCCCGCTGGGCAAGTTTCGACCCGCAGCATCCACCCATCACTCCGTTCGGGTCGCCGTGCAGTACCTGCTCCTGCTGGGTACCGTATTACAGTCAGTTGACCAATGTGCTGTCCGACGCGCTCATCAACGGTAACCGTATCAGTGGCCGGTCGGTGTTCAACTCCCCGGTTTATGCCATTGGCAAACAGTACGTGGAAGTACGACAGTATTCGCTCACCCGGTCGGCGTTTCAGTACTGGACGCATTTTGAGGAGCAGCGCATTCGCACGGGTTCTTTGTTCGACCCGCAACCGGCGAGCATTGAAGGCAACATACATCAGCAGGGCGACTCTACGGTGCTGGCGCTGGGCTATTTCGGCGCTTCGGCAGTCAGTCGGCAGCGGCTCATTATACCGGGGGATACCATCAACTACAACAAGTTTCTGAACCGGCTCAACAAGGCCTTTATTCCACCCGGCAACTGCCAGAGCAATTTTTCGCAGTTTCAGCTAGGCCCGCCGGTGGGGTGGTAGCTGCGTGTGGGCACGGGTAATGTTCGATTGAAAAAGGCTTCGTCTGGCCAAATTAACGTAAGCAAAAGATCACATGTACCACCTGTTACAACCCCTGAAAATCGGCCTGTTCCTGACCCTTTGCCTGCTTTCTCTCACGGCTCGGGCGCAGGTCCAGGTTCGGATGCATGGGCGCGTAGTGGATGGCGTAACCAACAAACCGCTGGCCAACGTCTCCATTTATGACCGCAGGCAGGGCGTGGGCCTGACCACCGACAGCCTGGGCACGTTCGATACGCGGGTGCTGCCGGGGCCGTACACCCTGATCTTCTCGGCGGTGGGCTATTACACCCGGAGCCGGTTTCTGGAAATAAGCCGGGCGGATATCTTGCTGGATGTGGCCCTGAATCCCGATACCCGGCAGCTGGACGAGGTGAACGTAACGGGCCGCCCGCCCGATGCCAACGTGTCGGCTACGCAGATGAGCGTGGTGCGGCTGGATATGAAAAACCTGCGGAATATTCCCGTCGTGTTTGGCGAGGTCGATATTCTGAAGGCGCTGACCCTGCAACCCGGCGTGAGTACGGTAGGTGAAGGGGCGGGGGGGTTCAATGTGCGCGGGGGCCGTACGGACCAGAATCTGGTACTGTTAGACGGGGCACCGCTGTTCAGCACCAGCCACCTGCTGGGGCTGCTAAGCAACCTCAATGCCGATGCCATTCAGGACGTGACCCTCTACAAAGGGGGCATTCCGGCGGCTTATGGCGGGCGGCTGTCATCGCTGCTGCTCATGAATACAAAACCCGGCGAAACCGACCGGCTGCACATCAGCGGAGGTGTTGGCCTGCTCACCAGTCGGTTACTGGCGCAGGGACCGGTGACAAAAAATAAAAAGCTTACCTTTCTGGCCGGTGGCCGTCTTGCCTACCCCTCTTTTGTTCTCAGCCTGTTTCCGGCTCCCACTAACAAAAACCGCGCCTTTTTCTACGACCTCAACGGGCGATTGACCTACCGGTTCAATGCCAACAGCCAGCTATCGGCAACCGTCTATCGTTCGTTCGATACGTTCAGGTTTCCGCAGGACACGCTCTATACCACACAGTCTACGCTGCTGACGGCCCGGCTGAGTCAGCGGTTAAACCCGCGTCTGTCATTCGACCTCACGGCAACCCAAAGCGACTACCGGTTTTTTCTGGATGGACTTACCACCGCTAACACCTACCGCTACCGCTCCACCATCCGGCAGCGCGATACCCGCATGGACTGGCTCTATTTGCCCTCCGCCAGGCACCGGCTGGAGTTTGGCGGTTCACTAACGGGCTATGGGTTGCTTCCCGGAGCCATTGCCCCCACCGGCGACAATTCTAACATCAATACCCTGACGCTGCCCACCGAACAGGGCCGGGAGTGGGCGGGTTACGTGTCGGAAGAGTGGACTCCGGTTCGGGTATTGTCAGTACAGGTAGGGATTCGCTACGCGCAGTTTACCAACGTGGGACCGGGGGTAGCTTACCAGTTTGCGGAGGAGCAGCCCCGCACCCGCGAGAGCATTACCGATACGCTTCGCTATGGCAACGGGCAACCGCTGGCGCAGTATGGCGGCTGGGAACCGCGCCTTACCATCCGGGCCAGTATTACGCCCAACAGTTCGCTGAAAGTGAGCTATAACCGCACCCGCCAGTATATCCATCTGATTTCGAACACAACGGCCATTTCGCCGGTCGATTTCTGGAAACTCAGCGATGCCTTAGTCCCCCCCCAAATCGCCGACCAGTTTGCGGTGGGTTATTTCCAGAATTTCAACGACAACCAGTACGAGGCCTCGGTGGAGATGTACCATAAAACGCTGGAGAATTTAGTGGAATACCGCAATGGCGCAACGCTGCTGCTCAACCCAATCCTGGATGCCGACCTGTTGGGGGCGCAAGGTCGGGCTTACGGCGTGGAAGTGAGCGCCCAGAAAACGAGGGGCCTGCTCACGGGCCTTGTCGCCTACACCTATTCCCGCACCCTGGCGCGGGTACCCAGTCCGTACCCCAGCGTCCAAATCAACGGCGGCAACTGGTACCCCTCCACGTTCGACCGGCCTCATAACCTGACTATTGCTACCCAATGGAAATGGAGCCGTGGCTGGACCTTCGGCACCAATTTCGTGTACACCAGCGGTCGCCCGACAACTTACCCGGATGGCACCTACCGGCTCAACGGGGTCAAAGTCCTCGACTACTCCCAGCGTAACACCGACCGCATTCCCGATTACCACCGGTTAGACGTATCGTTCACCAAAGACGGCCGGCGGTCAGCGGAGCAGCAGCATTACAGCAACTGGTCGGTATCGTTGTACAATGTGTACGCCCAAAAAAACCCGTATTCCATTTATTTTCAGCGCGTCAACACCACGACGAAAAGCTACCAGCTAGCCGTTTTCGGCACGATTATTCCGTCAATAAGCTGGAATTTTGTGTTTTGATATCCCTGTTCCCCAAGGCCTTACTTCAGCGTACAGGTTACCAGCCATTGTCGTTGATGCGAATCTCAACGGCATCCCTTCATTAACTGGTACTTACTTCTGTGTCGTGCAAAAATCAGAAACGTACCCAATATCCAAACCCGGTACGGCACGAAGAAGCCACGCCCGGATGGAACCGGCGTGGCTTCTTACAGGTATTTTTGCGTATTGCCTGATGGATGAACAGAACTGCTTTTCTCCGGCAGTCAGTGCGGAGTAAGTTGTCAACGCCCCGGGGTGGCATGCCGTCAGAACTCCGGGAAGCTGTCCAGTCGTCGGTTCAGGTCATAGGCGGCACTAATCAGGCCCAAATGGGTGAACGCCTGCGGAAAATTCCCCAGCTGCTGCCCCCGGCGGCCCAACTGCTCAGCAAATAGCCCCAGATGGTTAGCGTAGCCCAGCATCTTGTCGAACAACAACCGGGCTTTCTCTACCTGCCCCGACCGCGACAGGCACTCGATGTACCAGAAACTGCACATGGAAAATGTGCCTTCTTCTCCATCCAGCCCATCGCTGGCACCGGAGTCGAGCCGGTAGCGGTACACCAGCGAATCGGAGACGAGCTCGCGCTCAATGGCTTCCAGCGTGCTGAGCCAGCGCGGTTCTTTGGGGTGAATAAACCGAACCAGTGGCATCAGCAGGGCCGAAGCATCCAGCACATCAGACCCTCTGTACTGAACAAAAGCCTGCTTTTCCTCACTCCAGAATTCGTCATAAATAGTTCGGTAAATCTGGTCCCGCACCGACCGCCACCGCTCCAGGGGCGATGGAAATGACCGGTGTTCCACTACCTTGATGGCCCGGTCCAGGGCTACCCAGCACATCAGCCGCGATTGCAGAAACTCGGCCTGCCCCCCCCGTACTTCCCAGATACCGTGGTCGGGTCGTTGCCAGTTGTTGCAGACAAACTCAATCTGCCGCTCCACGTGCTGCCAGAACGACCAGGTAATAGCCCCGTGGAATTTATCGTAGAGGTAAATGGAATCCATCAACTCGCCGAAGATGTCCAGTTGAAACTGGTCGTAAGCCGCGTTGCCAATACGCACCGGGCTCGACTGCCGGTACCCCTCCAGATTGGTCAATATCTGCTCCGGCATTTCCTCCCCGCCCTCAATGGTATACATTAGTTGCAGGGTGCCCTGGTGCTGTTCGATGGTGTCCAGTTCCTTACCAATCCAGTTCATAAAAGCGGCTGCTTCTTCCATAAAACCCAGTCGGATGAAGGCGTACATGGCGAAGGCCGCGTCCCGAACCCAGGTGTAGCGATAATCCCAGTTCCGGCTTCCGCCAATAACGGAAGGCAGCCCGAATGTGGGCGCAGCTACCATGGAGCCAAATTCGCAGGAGGTCAGCAACTTGAGCGTTATGGCCGACCGGCTGACCATTTCGCGCCACCGCCCGTTATATTTCGACTTGCCAATCCAGTTTTTCCAGAAGTTGAGTGTCTTGTCAAAATCATCGACCGTGTAGTGGTGCAGGGCTTTTTTCACCGACAGCTGTTTATCAACCTTAGCCGATTCGATGACAAAGTGCGCGGTTTCTCTCTCGGCCAGTGTGAACTCCGCGTACACGTCTTTACCGTCGATAACCAATGGAACGTCGCTGATGAGCCGAAACGACAGGACGAGCTCAGACTCACTCGTAAACGTCACTTCGTGTTTGGTACCGTCCACGCTGTGCTCGGCGCGGGCGTAGTCGAACCGGGGCTGGCAACGCATCCGAAACGGTATTTCTCCCCGGGTTACAACCACGCTGCGAACCAGGGCGCAGTTTTGTTCCGTGGTTTTTACCGGCATGAAGTCGGTTATTTCAGCCACACCCTCCTCGGCCAGCGAACGGGTAAGCAACACGGCCGTATCGGGCAGGTACATCTGCTTGTAATCAACATCGGCCAACTGGGGTTTTATATCGAAAAACCCGCCCTTGTCCGTATCCAGGATGGAGGCAAAGATGGTGGGCGAATCGAAGCGGGTGAAGCACATAAAGTCAATCGACCCCTGCATGGATACCAGCGCAACGGTGTGTAAGTTTCCAATGAGGCCGTAATTGCCGATGGCCTGGTAATCAGTAGAAGTCATAGAGGGTGAGCGTTGTACGTACGAATTATCAGAAGGTACTCGTAGTGATAACGCCCAAAAAGCAGTGGCTGTTAGAAATGTGTGCCAGACTCTCCTTCTCTACGATTTAAACTGCCGCAGGTTGTAAGTGAACGTGAGCATGAAATACTGCTTCAGCACCAGCGACCGATTATCCTCCAGGTAGGTTTCCGAAAACGACCGGCTCACGCTGGTATTCTGATTCAGCAAATCGAACACCGATACTTTCAGTTCACCATTCTGGTTTTTCAGGAATCGCTGGGCCAGGCTGGCATTCCAGAGCGTAAACTGCTGATTGAACCCGCTCGACAAACCTGCGTATCGCTGGTAATTGACATCCGAACGAACCACCAGTCCTTTCCAGACATTCCAGACTACATTAGCGCCGGTCGTCTGGGTATTATAGGATGTATTTAGCTGGGGTTGCAGCGTATTCATGACCTTGTTATAGCCGTAATTATACGACAGCGTGAAGTCGATTTTCTCGCTGATATTACTACTCAGCACCACGCCCTGACTCACCCCGTACGCGTTTGAGTTGTTCACCAGACCATTAATGAGGCTGGGCGTCTGGTTGTACGTTACCGAGGTATTCAGGTTCAGGTTGCTCTTCATGAACGTGAGCGGACTGCCGAACGACACGAACGCCCGCGAGTTCAGCGATGGGCCGGTGTTGATAGGGCGGGTCAGCTGGGTACCCTGTTGCAGGTAAATCGGTGTCCCCGCCGAGGATATAACGCCCGGCACAACGCCCGCCTGTTCGGCAATGTACAGCGACGAGCCAATGGGGTCCTGCGTGTAATTCAGGCTCAGCAACGCCACCAGGCTGTTTGCCTTCTGAATAGATGTTCTGGTTAGCCGGGCCGTTACGGCGTGGCTGTAGCTTTGTTTCAGGTCGGGGTTGCCGATGGTTTGCTGCAACGGGTTAGTATTGTTCAGCACGTTCTGCAACTGAGTAATACCGGGAGCATCGGTACTGGTGCGGTAGGTGAACCGCAGCCGCAGATCATCCGTAAACCGGTAATCAGCAAAAACGGTTGGCAGCAGATTGGTGAACGCCCGGTTTACCTGCCCGACGCGGGGAAAAAGCTGGTCGCTCTGCAAATCGGCCCGTTGCAGATTCAGCGCAGCCGACAGCCTGACTTTTTTATTGGACAGGTTATAGCCCACGCCCGCCCGCTGCGTCAGGTAATCATTATCGAAACGGTTACTGAGCAGGGAATCCAGTTGGTCGTACTGGTCAGACAGCGGGTTGAGCCGGTAGGTGAGCCGGTCCGAATTGCTGTGGTTAAGCCCGGCGTTGTACGACAACTGCAGGATGCCCTTACCCAGTGGTTCGGTATAATTCAGGCCCGCCGAAAACTGATACCCGTTCGATGCCGTGTTGGTGCGCTGGTCAATGACTTGCCGGGTAGTATCGGCCTGGAAAAATTCATTGACCGATGACAACGTACTCATCCCCGTTTTATCATTGAGGGCCGTCCCGATATTGAGCGAAATCGTGCGCCCCCGCGTCTCGAACCGGTGCCGGAACAACAGGGTATTATTGAACGTGTAGCCCTGATTGCGGGCTGCATATGTATTGGTTGACTGGTTCAGCAGCGCGTCACCAAGCTGCGTATTGCTATTGGTAAACGCGTTGGAATTATTGGTCTGAAAGCTCAGGCGGGGCGTAATCAGCAGGGAGTTATTTTTATCGAACGCATAGTCGAGCCGGAAATTGAGCCGGTGGTTGATGTTGTTGTTTTTGCTTGTCGACCGTTCGCCGTAGGTTTGGGTCAAATCGTTGATCGTCTGGTAGTAATTCCGCAGTAACGACTGCTCACTCCGGTTTTGGGTCTGGTTCATGAAGTACGAACCACGCACGGTGAGTTTTTCACCCCACTTGTCGGAGTAGTTGATACCCAGCGCGTTGGTTGTATTGATACCGTTTTGCTGGCCTATCAGAAAGTTATCGGTAGCACCTCCGCCCCCTCCACCGGAGCCACTCCGGCCACCACCACGCCGGCCCCCTCCTCCCCGACCACCCCCGCCATTACCCGCGCTGCTCTGCACCCCGAGTAAATCCTGGCTCGAAAAGTTCTGCTGGTTGATGTCGTTACTCTGCCCGATGATGGAAATCCGCTGGTCGCCGTTGAAGATATTCACGCTGGCCCCGGCGGCATACGTTCCGTTGGTGCCCACTCCGCCATATACCCGGCCAAACTGCCCGTTCCGTTTATCGGGTCGGGTTACGATGTTGATGGTTTTGGTGGTATTCCCGTCATTTACGCCCGTAAACTGCGACTGGTCGCTCTGCCGGTCGAAAATTTCAATTTTGGCGATTACCTCGGCGGGGAGATTTTTGAGAGCGATAGTCGGGTCATCACCAAAGAATGGTTTGCCATCGACCAGCACTTCACGGACGGTTTCACCCTGTACTTTTATATCCCCGCCACTCATGTCGATACCCGGCATCTTTTTGAGCAGGTCTTCGGCCTGAGCGTCGCGGTTTACTTTGTAGGCATCGGCGTTCAACTGAAGCGTATCGCCCTTCTGTTCCGCACTTACAATCTTCCCCTTCACCACTACTTCGCTGAGTTGCCGGGATGATTCGCTCAATACAATCCGCAGTGGCTGTACCTCGCCCGTATCGACCCGTACCGTCAGTGATTTCGGGGCAAAACCCACATAGGAAGCCTGGAGCCGGTATACGCCCACGGACAGGTTTTCGAACATAAATCGTCCGTCAACGTCTGTCACTACGCCCCGCCGACTGCTACTGTCGGGCAGGCCCGCGAGCCGGACCGTGACGCCAATCAGCGTTTCTCCTTTGGTATCGACCACGGTGCCGCTCAGCGACTGACCGTAGCCAACTGTAGCGGTCAGCAACAGAAACACGTATAACAGGTGTATTTTCCGGGTTTTCATGACGTTGAGGGGTGGTTTAGTGAAAGGATGGATAGCAGGGGCTGGCCGGGAGTTACTAATCCGGCCAACCTCTGCGTACTGTTTCTAGCTCTGCTTTTTGTCGCCGTGGCGACCGCCTTTGCGGGCAGGCATTTCGCGGTCTTTGATAATGTTGCCTTTGCTATCGGCAATCAGCATGTGCCGGGGCTTGTCGGTTTCGGTGAGCACCACGAAATACTGATTGTCTTTGCTTTTGGCAATGCGCTTCATCTCGGCATTCGGGTACTTGCTTTTGATGAATGATGTGGTGGAAGCCGGCAGGTCTTTGGCGGTCAACTGTTCCATTTCGCGGAAGTTCAGGCCACCCCGGTCTCCCCGCCGGTGCGTGCTATCCTGCTGCATTCTGGCCCGTTTACCCGTCGTCGTGGCGGTTTGGGCCATAGCGTCGGAAACGTAGAAAAGTGAGGCAACAGCGAGGGCAATGAGTGTCTTTTTCATGGTTGTTTTTGTGTTTACTGGTTCGATTTGTTGTTTACTGTTCAATTGACTTGGGTATTGGCTTAGCGATTCCCGACTACCTCATACCAGGTATAGCCCTGGTTATCCACGACGGCCCGGTAGTAGATGCCGTCAAACACGTAGTACGGTATTCCGTCGATATACACCTGGTCGTAACCATTAGGCAACTCCGGAATGCGGGCACCCACGGGGGGCGCAATGACCTGGTAACCGGCGTTGTAAGGCAAGGGCTGGTAAAACGCCCCGTAGTAATAATAATAGGGATTAGGCCCCACCATAATTTGGGAATATCCAGTGGGCAACACGTTCAGCCGGAAACCGATGGGCGCACTGACAATCTCAAACGAGGAACCGATGGGCCGGTAATACAGGCCGTTGTGGTAGCGGTACGACACGCCCCCCAGCGGATACGCTCGGGCTCCGGCCGGAACAAACGACACGCGGCTGCGGTAAGCAGGCAACGCACTGTAACGGGACCGGGCTACGGGTCGGGTGACGACGGTAGTACGGGCAGGCTGACGAACAACGACGGTGTTACGCACGGGCTGACGAACGACTATTTCCTTGCGGACGGGCTGCCGGACGACTACGTCCCGACGGTTGGATCGCCGACTTACGGCGGTGTTACGATTGTCTCGGTTTTGATGCTGAGCCTGCGCTGCTGGTTCGTTACCCAACAAAAAACTACCCGTCAGGGCGAGGGTAAGAGCGATGTATTTTGCGGTTGTATTCATGGTTGTATGTTGGTTGAGTAGTAGTCTCTAAAGGCTTTTCACATACTTAGGGCCCATGCCGGACAAAAACTTGCGGTCGGTTTGAAAAAAATTCATACCCTGACTCAGTTTCCTCACTACAGAGAGTACCAGGGCATTTCTTTCGATTTCTGCTGCATCGAAATGACAAAAAAATTTATTTTCAGTCGAATCGGGAAATGTTAAACGGGTCCAGCTGACACAAAAAAGGGAGAGCCAACAATGACCCTCCCCTTTTTTAATTTTGGTACTGCTGTTCATTTAAGCGAATCCAAGGCTTGCCTGCGCTCCCCCCGCGCCCGGTTACCCCGACCACCCTGACCCGGTAGCCGGAATGTGCCACCCGCCGTGGCCCGGCCCGGCAACTCGCTCAGTAGCTGGTTGAGCAGTCGCTGTTGTTTCGGATTGCAAATGGCCGCTACCTTATCGAAGTGAGCCAGCGTCATAAGCTCTACTTCGGCCGACCGCTGGTGAAACGCCAAAGCCTTCTGGCGTCGTTGCGCTTCGGTAAAGGACGAATCGGTTAGCCGGAAATAGGTCTTCCGCTCCTGCCGAAGTTGCCGCTGCCGGGGGCGAACCTCTTTAAAGTACACCGTTTGCAAATCGGCCAGTTGCTGTTTTTGCCGGGTATCGAAGCCAAGGGTATCGGCCAGGAAAGTGCGGCTGCTGGTTCGGGATGGCCGGTGTGCCGGTCGGTTGGACCGCAACCAAATCCAACCCAGCAAGCCCATGTTCAGGGCTACCAGCGCGATGATGATGCCCGTTAGCAAACGGGTGCGTCGTGGATCATTCATAAGGTGTAAGGATAGAATCTACCGAATAATCGTCCTGAAAAACACTGGCTACCGTCGTCCGTTCATTGTCGGCAGTAGGGGTATCGGCTACCGTTGCGGCCACCCCCACGTTGAGGAGTACCAGCACACACAGGGCCGAATAGGCGTAAGCCGGTCGACGCAGCCACCAGGGTAGCCACGTAGCCGACTCCACTGACTGGTTCAGCCGGGCCTGTAGCCGGGTATAAAAAAACGGGCGCTGTTCGGGCTGGGGACGTTTGCCCCACTGCCGGAAGTCGGTTTCCCACCGGTCCGGCTCATTGGGTTCATTGGTTGATTGATTCATGACCTGAGAGGAGTTAATTTTTTACGTAATGTTTGCCGGGCCCGGAACAGCAGCGATTCGACTGCCGACACCGATGTTTCCATAACGGCCGCTATTTCCTGGTACGATAATTCTTCCTGATAATGCAGGGTGAACGCTACCTGCTGCGATTCGGCCAGCCCCTGCACCGCCTGACTGATTTGTCGCGTCTGCTCGCTCGTTTCCAGCGTGGTTTCGGGCGTCTGGAAATCGGGCGGGTCGTAACTGGCCTCACCATCATCGCCAAAGAGGGTAGTCATGAAAGCAAACCGTTTCTTGCGCTTGCGGTCCCGTTCTTTTTTCAACGCCCTCGACGTGGTCAGCCGGTAGAGCCAGGTGGCAAGACTGGCCTCCCCGCGAAAATTACTTACAGTTCGGAACACCTCGATAAACACCTCCTGCGCCACATCTTCGGCCTCCTGAGGTGATGAAACGATGGCCAGAGCCGTTCGAAACACCCGCTTTTGGTAGGTATCCACGAGCCATCGAAACGTAGGTTCGTGCCCCTGCCGTAGCTGGTCGAGTCTGGTGGTTTCATCAATGGTTTCGTTCACCCTGGTTGTATTCTTTAGGTAATAGGCCCCAAAAGGAATAAAAACTTGCGGTCGAATAAAAAATAATTTAACCCAACGATGGATTTGTGGCAATTTCCAGGATAGTTATCCTCCGCAGGCGTTAGGCAAACTTATACGTAACCACGAAAATCCGTGTGTTTGTCAGCGTTCTGGCTTAATAGCGGGAACAAGCATGGGAGTCCGCTCTCGGTACTGCACGTAGGCATCACCAAACATTCTCACCAGTTTCTTTTCTTCAAAATGAATACCGATACGGATATACAAAAATGCCGAGAGGCCAAAAAGTACGTGTCTCCAGTCGGGGTGCTGAATAAAAAGGCCACTGATAGCCAGTATGGTAGCCGAATATAACGGGTGTCGTACATAGCGGAGTAGTCCCCGCTGCTGGAGATTGCCCGTTTTGGTAACCTGATTGGCAGGCCAGCCGATAAATTCAGCCAGATTATAGCTTTTCAGGGCAAACAGGCCAAGCAAAACACCCACCCCACTGACCAGATTCCCGGCCCAGGCTGACCCATGCCAGGCACCAGGGAATTCGGCCGGGGCCATATGCAAGGCGAACAATACAGGCAAAAAAGTAAGCAAAGAAAGGCCATTGTACAGCAACCGGTAATAGCGTTGCCTAAAAAGCGAAGACGACTGTAATTGTTGCTTGACCCGGCTGGTGGCCATAATGCTGTGTATCCCGCCAAACACCAGCCACGTCAAAACGATCAGGCTATACGCTGTCATAAATTTTACGGTTGAATGTAAACCGGTAGCTGATTATAAAACCAATAACCCGGCTGCCCGCCAGTCGGCCCAGCCATCGGTTTGCTGGAAGGCAGCGAAACTACCCTGACCAGCCTGCTCGAACAGGACACCTGTCTGTTGAATCGTTAGCGGCTCAGCCGCATTCAGGCTTAGTCGGGACCAGTGCTGCATGAGCCATTGCGCCGTTGTGAGGGGCAGGTCAAGTACCAGCTCATCCTGCCGACGGGCGAAGGTCAGTTCTGCCTGGGGCACCGACCTTACCCGCTGCGCTACCCGCCGTTCCCAACGCGGCTGCATCTCTGCCAGCGTGGGCGCGTGACCCGGCCAGACCACCAGTGCATGATTGCGCACAGCATCTTCCGTAGTATCAGCAATGGCCGCTTCAATGTAATCGGGCGGCACGGTGGTTGGCGGTACTTGGAAGGCAAACCAGTTGGATAATGGAAGGTCCAGCGCAACGTCGTGCATGTAATTGAACAGCGACTTGCGCAGTCCCTCGGCAAACCGGTCGTGGTCAGCTCCCAGCGGATCGGCGTGGTCGAGGTCATTATCGGCAAAGGGACCGTCGGCGGGGCCAATGCGCTGCACGTCGAAACCAGCCGGGTGCAGGCCCACCGGGCTGTGGGCCGTCATGGCAAACCGGTGCCAGAAGCCGGACTGAACCGCGCCGATGGCAAACAATTGCCGCACCATTTCCAGCGAGTCGATGGTTTCCTGCGTGGTCTGGGTCGGAAAACCATACATCAGGTAGGCATGCACCATGATACCGGCGGTGGTGAAGTGACCGGCCACGCGGGCTACCTGCGCCACCGTTACCCCTTTCTTCATCCGCTCCAGCAATCGGTCCGATGCCACTTCCAGCCCACCCGACACGGCAATGCAACCCGCCAGTTTGAGCAGCTGGCACAGATCGGCCGTAAAGGCTTTTTCGAAGCGGATGTTAGTCCACCAGACCACCGTTAGCCCCCGGCGCAGAATTTCCAGCGCCAGGTCCCGCATGAGCGCGGGCGGAGCGGCTTCATCCACAAAGTGAAAACCATTCTGCCCGGTTTGGGCCATAATGGTTTCAATACGGTCGCAGAGCAGTCCGGCGGTGAGGGGTTCGTAGCGGGCAATATAGTCGAGGGAGATGTCGCAGAACGAGCATTTGCCCCAGTAGCAGCCGTGGGCCAGGGTCAGCTTATTCCAGCGGCCATCGCTCCAGAGCCGGTGCATGGGGTTGGTCACCTCAATCACCGACAAATAATCGTTCAGTGGTAAATCGGCATAATCGGGGGTACCCGTATCGCGTTGGGCCACATCCCGGTCGGTGGCCCCATTCTGATACACTACCTGCCCATCTACCCGCATAAATGTTCGTTTCAGGCGGGCGGCTTCCCGCTGGCCGCGCAGGTGTTCGAGCAAGGAACGCAGGGGCGCTTCGCCATCGTCCAGACTCACGAAATCCACGTAATCGAACAGGCGCGGTTCCCGCAGACTCCGGAGTTCCGTGTTGGCATAGCCCCCGCCCATCACTACCCGAACACCCGGATACTGCTGTTTCAGGTGACGCCCGCACAACAACGCGCCAAAAAGATTCCCCGGAAAAGGCACGGTCAAACAAACCACGGTTGGCTGATACTGCCCCATCTTCTCGTCCAGCAGTTGCAGTAATGTTTGCCCAACCAGCGTATCAGGCGCGGTCAGAGCAGCCTGCAAGTCATCGAAGTGAGTGGCGGTGCGGCCCAGCCGTTCGGCGTACCGGCTGAAACCAAAGTGCGGGTCAATGGCTTCGGCCAGTAGATCACCGATATCTTCCAGATAGAGGGTCGCCAGATGCCGGGCTTTGTCGTGCAGCCCCATCGTACCAAAAGCCCAGTCCAGCTCGTCGACTTCGGCAAAGCGCGCGGCTTCGGGCAGGTAACTCCGGTCGGCGATAGCGTGGGCGAGGGTCGGATTCCGGTGCTGCAAAAACCGGATAGCTGGGTCAATTGTCGCTGCATAGTCGGCCCGTAAGCGGAGCATCCGCTGGCTGTTGTCACTCAGATTGTACACCGCAGCAGCCGCCGTAAACAACGCCGTTAGCCCTTGCCGGGAGAAGAGACGCAGGATTGTTTCGATACCCAAATCCGCCTGATGCGCCACGATGGAACCCCCATCAGCCAGGGCGAGGGTATTCAGGTAGCCTTTCAGATAGGCAGTAGCCGGGTAGGGAGTGTTGAGTTGGGTAAACGGGGGCGTCAACAGCAGCACGCGAGTGGTCATACGGTAGTCCGGGGTATTATTGTTAGTTCCCCAACGAATACAGCCGGGATATCATTCCGGGATACGCATCTCTGCCAGCATGAACAGCGAATCAGGCCAGCATCTGCGGCTATGGCCCGGCAGGATAATACGCCTGAAACCAGCCCGCATCTCTGGCATGAGGCTGACTCCTATCGACTCGTTATTCCACGACTTTTTGATTGACGGTCACATTTTTGAGGGTAAACCCGTTGATTATTTTTTTGTCGATGGCCGCGTTTTTACTGTCGACCATGAAGTTTTCAAACGTGAAATTAGACAGCCGGTCGTGTTCCGATATGGCCACATCGAAGAAGGTATCACAGGTAAGCCTGATGTTTTTCAGACGCACATGGTCGCAGTAGGAAAGGGGTACATCCGGGCGCCCCTGCAAATCGAAGAACTGCGTCCAGGGTTTCACGTAAAGCAGGCTATGCGCCTGACCAGTAATGTTCTCGACCGTAATGTATTCGTACAGCTGCGGGGTGTCGGGCCGCATCTTTAGCCACAATACCCGGCTGGCCTCGCTGACGTGACAGTTACGCATGACAATGTTCCGGTTATGAATCGCTTCGCTGCCGCAGGTAAGCGCCGAGTGACAAAAGCCAAATTCACAGTCTTCAATAATGATGTTGGTATTAGCTCCATTATTGGGCACCCGGTCGGCCCAGGGGCCCTTGCCCCCTTTGAGGGCTATTGCGTCGTCATTCACCGACATGTAGCATCCTTTAACCAGTACGTTTGTACAGGCATCAATGTCAATGGCATCCGTACTGGGTGCTTTTACGGGCTGGTAAGGCGAATAAATGTATACATCCAGTACTTTCACGTTTTGGCACTGGTAGTAGTGACTGGTCCAGAAACCAGAATTAATCAGTTTCACATCCTGAACCTGCACATCGTTGCTTTTCCAGATAAAAACCAGCCGGGGACGGGAAACCTCCAGATTTGTGCAGTTGGGATTTTCTTTCCGGCGAGCCCAGAATGCCTCCCAGAAGCGTAGCCCGTTACCATTGACCGTCCCTTTTCCCGAAATCGTGAAACCATTGACCTCATAGGCGTTGACCAGAGCCGCAAAGTAATCCAGACTTTGCCCTTCCATGCGGGAGGGTAGTTTCGGGTAATCGGCAATATTGTCGGAACCTTTCAGCACGGCCCCCTCGGCTACGTGTAAGTGCGTTTTGGGCTTAAAAAATAACGCCCCGCTCATAAACGTACCTTTCGGAATTACGACGACGCCCCCGCCTTTCCGGGCTGCCGAATCAATGACTTTTTGTATCGCGTCGGTCTGAACGAGGGTACTGTCTGCTTTTACGCCAAAGTCCGTGATAACATACGATTTCCCCAGTTGGGCAAGGCTTACTTTCTGGTTTTTCGTGAACCAGCTACTAATCGGGCTTCCATCGGGAAACAGGACTTTCGACCCGTTCTGCGCACTAAGTTGTGTACTCAGTGCCACCATATAAATCAGTACTACTACTATTGCCTTCATTTCGACTGCGTTCTGCTTATAAGACTGCCTGTCGCCCGGGAGACGTTGGCCGATGTCAGGATTCCGCACCGTACAGATAGCCCCTGACGCCGGGAATTCCCGTTGCATTCAGCTTAAAGGAGTAAGTCAGTTGGGCCGGTTTTGTACTCCTGTTGGTGACACGGTTCATTCGAAAATCCACATCACATATTAGTTTCATGAGCGTAAATCAACCCCATCAGAACGGGATAATGACCTTCATGCTGGCGTTGCGGCCCTGGTTATAGATACCAAAGCGACCCGTGGGCGAAGCCGTGTAGTACTCAAAATACTTGAGCCGGTTCAGGTTAGACTGGTAAGCCGTGTCGAAGAGGTTATCGACCTGAAAAAACAGTTGAAACAGGGGTTTTTCTTTCTGGTTGTTCACCGTTGCCCCACAGCCAACACCAAATAGGGCGTAGCCGGGCGTGGCCGTTTCGGTATTATCAACCCCGTAAAATTTGTTCTGGGCACCGTAGTAATCAACGTCGGCACGGACGTAAATGCCCGATAATCGGCCAACGGGTTCGCTGAAGGAAGCCCGAATTTCGGAGCGACCGTGCAGGGGCGGGATGAAGGGGAGGTAGCGGGCAGCATCGCCTTCCAGCGCAATCAGTTTGTCATTTCGATTCAGTCCCCGAATAAGCGCCAGACTATTATTGACCGCCAGCCACTTTACCTTTTGGGGGTGTAGATTGATGCTGAACTCAGCCCCGTACAACTGCGCTTTCGACTGCTGGTATTTGTAGGTGAAGTTACCCGGCACAATCACCACCGGCTGATTATTGTTGTCATATAACCGGGCCTGGTAGATGTAGTTGTCGATGGTGTTATTGAATAGCTCCATGCTGAGATCTACTTCCTTCAGATAAGCCATGAAGGCAATATCCGTTTGCAGACTAAACTCCGGGTTGAAGTCCCGATTACCCTGGTACACAATGTGGGCACCGGGGTCAAGGCCGTTCGAGCCAACTTCGGTGCTATTGGGCGCACGATACCCGCGAGACAGGTTCGCCTTTATCAGCAGTCGGTCAGAGACGTTATAAGTGGCTCCCAGGCTACCAGAAATGCCGGTAAAGGAGCGTTGGTAGGCCGGAAACTGGAGCGTTGCCGAGGTATCGGTCGGTTGGTTAACGAGTTCATCGAACCGTTGCTCCGGTCTGCGCTGCACGTACTGATCGGCCCAGTTATACCGGCGGGAATCGTACCGAATACCCCCACTGATATCGAGCTTACCGAGCGATTTTTTAACGAACAGAAATGAACCGATGTCCAGCAGTTGATAATCAGGAATAGGGAAATCAGTGCCCTGCACATTCTTGTTGGTCTGATACATGCCGTTCAGCCCCAGGGTTGCTTCCAGCCCGTTCCAGGTTGGGAAGTTGTATTTCAGGTCGTAGTTGTAGGTATTGAGCTGCACGTAGAGGCCGGGCTGGCTGGGAACCGTGGGGTGGTTATACTCCCGCCGAACGCTTTGCTGAAACCCAATAGTAGCCGTCAGATCACTCTTGCCCATGATAACATGATTCCGGGTAAATAACCGGTAATGCTGAATGTGCTGGTACAACGGACTAATGCGATACGTCCGTAAATCGCTGACGGGTACAATCGGCCGTCGTTTGATATCATCGTCCTTATTTTCGAGCACCTGCCGCGTAAACCTGCGGGTTAGCGAATCCCGGCTACCGTCCGGAATTTCCTGCAAATTGTTGTACAGCGTGGCGTAGAGATACGTAGACCCCCATTTTTTTTCCACACCCGTCATGGCCGACAAATTCAGTTCATTAAACGCCGTGCCATACACCCGCCCATCAACGCTGTTTTTGTAAGCGGTAGCCATTTTCCGGGATACGCGGAACGAACCCTTCCAGCCATTCCTGTTGTAAGCAGCCCCGGCCGACAGGCCAATCATACCGTTGTTAGTATGATACTCGCTGATCAGATCTCCTTTGAGTTTGCCTTCCGGTCCTTTGGGAACGTACGGAATAAAATTAATGACCCCGGCCACGGCATCGGAACCGTAAATAAGACTGGCCGGTCCTTTCACCACTTCGGCTCGCTCTATACCGTATTGATCGACTTCGATACCGTGTTCATCGCCCCACTGCTGCCCCTCCTGCCGAACGCCGTTGTACATGGTCAGCACGCGGTTGTAACCCAGCCCCCGTATAAACGGTTTCGATACATTAGGACCAGTCGTTACCGCACTCATACCGGGAACGCCTTTCAGCACCGCATCAACGATGTTGTTGTTGACATTGTAGTTCATTTCCTTCCGGTTCATTACCGCAATGGCCACCGGGCTTTTACGCAGTTCAGTAGCCCTCGAAACGCCCGTTACCACCACTTCGCCTAGCGTTGTATTCACGGATGGCAGGTCAATAGTAAGGTCCAGGGAATTGTCGGAACGAAGGTTAATCGTCCGGGTATAGGGTTGAAAACCAATGGCCGATGCCTGTAATACATAGCGCCCTTCGGGCAAATTCGTCAGTGAAAAACGCCCGGTACTGTCGGCCTGGATGCCGAAAGCCGTTTTATCCAGCACCACCGACGCGAATGCCACCGGTTTACCGTCCGAGCGGATAACACCCGATATCCTGTTGGTTTGGGCGTAACTAACGGATACAGTAGCCAACAAAACAGCCAGTAAAGCGGTAAACATTTTCATAAATTCTGCGATAATATAAACTGCTTTTGTACCCCATCCGGCTTTGCGCGCTGTTTTCGTTTTTTCAACTGAAACACACGAAATCCGAGTTTGAGTAAACCTTAGCTTATGGATACTGGGTCATTCAGGGTCGTGTTGGACAATCAAGTCCCTAATCACTCCCTACATGATTTGTCCTTGTACTGTGTCCCATTACAACAGGATACAAAAATAAAAGTTTAGACAAATCTAAAAATAGTTTTCTATATACAAAAAATAGCCAAAGATAAATTCTCCGTTGAAAAGCAGTGCTTTAGAAGAATTTACTTTGGCTATTCAGGTAGTAGTGCAGCGTCGGCTGATAAGCCTTCAGCCACAAACACTCCTTTTACTTAGTAGTCAGAATAATTTGCCCCTCCGGGTTTTGGCGGTCGATACCATCTTCGGCGGTAATAAACACCCGCGTAGGTTCAGTTACGGAAGTAGCGTTCAGACTAGCCTTGAGTGATTTTGACGAGGGGCTTAGCTGACCCAACTTTTTTACGGCATTTCGGCCATCTTCCATCCAGACAATGTAAGCTTCTTTGGCAGGGGTAAGATTCTTTGGTTCTGCCAGATTTCTGACATCTATGGAGAGTGTGTAGTTATCATTCTTATCCTTCTTTGTTTGTACCGCGCCGGTAGCAGCCGGCACAATAGACGAAGTAAGAAAGTTCATACCTGTGGTACAGGCGCTCAGCGTGAAGACGAACAGGCAGATAATAGCGATTGATTTACTTGTTTTCATAGGATTAGACTGTTTGTTACTGTATTAACCGTTAAACTGACGGAGAGTTTTACCAGGACGTATTCCAATTAGTATCTGGAGAAAATAAACGAAAGATCAACGCTGAGCATATTCCAGTCGGGTTTACATCCGTTTGCCTCTTCCTGATTTCTATTGTTCCGTTGCGGGCGTTGTGCGGTTAACCTCCTGTTTGCCAGCGGTAGTTCGGCTACTGTCCCGCTGCTCGGCATTGCGCAATTCCCGTTCGAGAAAATAGTTAAGGGCCGTTCGAAGCACGGCAATAGCGGCCAGTAAACCAACGTCGTTCCAGTTTGGTGCTACGGCCGTTTTCAGAATATCGGCACCTAATTCAAGTTCCAGCGCCAGCGCCAGTGACCGGCCCAGCGTTAGCCGAATTTCCTCTTTAGGCACCATCAGACCCCTTCCTCCTTCGGCAATACGAAGGTCCTGCCGAATGGCAAGGAGGGCAGCTGTAAAATTCCATAAGGCTCGCAGTGAGGCCAGCGCGATAACAATTGCGGCTCCGGCTTCAATCCAGCGGGCCAACGATAGCGTAACGTTTTTTATCAACTCGTCCATTCCTTACTTGCACCTCCCTTACGGGTCAGGTCCATTTTTCTTTCATCGCATCATACAGTGACCGTACCTCCTTTTTTTCGTAATCGGTAGCCAGCGTTTCTTCGGCATGGGCTACCGTTAGCAACGCCTGCTCACGGATAGTGGCTTTCCGTTCCTCATCCACTGCACAGTCGCTTATCAGAACCAGTGCCCGAATCAAGCGCCGGAGAACAGCATGATTCCCTTTGGCATTAATCCGGACCAGATCGAAAGCCAGCCGGATATAGTTTTCAAAATCAGCCGATAACACCACTATTCTCAAGTGTTTACCGTCGGAACGGAATGGGGCAGGAAACTCGCGGTGGGCCAGTTGCGCCACGATAGCCCCCAGGTAATCGACTGCCATAACGGCCGTTGTGGTGTCGTTGATACCGGGCGACAGGGCTTTTAGCGCGATATCGACCAACTGCTGAATACCGAAGGACACATCCTGACTGATACTCCGGTTCCGGCCAATGCTAACATATTTGATTAAATCATCAGGCCAGTCGGCTTCATCCGGGTCTGGCCGTTCCAGGCCACTACGCACGCTGAAAATAACCGAGTTCTCACCCACAAAGGCGCCCATGTCCCGGTCGATCCGCAACACTACCTTATGCTTGGTAGCCCACCGGAGTAACCCAACCGTGTTAATTCGCTGTAGATAACCCGTATGGCTGGATACAACCGGATGCCAGCCCGTGTCGTCATTGCTATACTCCAGCGCAATTTTGGTTTCTTCCGGATCGTCGATAGGGTCACCAAACTTATCGGGGTAAAGGCTCTCAATGGCATCGACCGTTTCCTGGTGGATGTGCCGGACAATGGTACCCGTCTGTAGCGATTCGGCGATGTGGTGGATAAACAAAATGAGGGCCGCCACCCCGCCCAAGGCCAGAATGAGCCCTACCAGCACGGCGGTACCCGGTACGAACTTATTTTCATCGGTCCCCCGAATGGTACCCAGTACGATCAGGCAGTACGTAAAAACGCCTACAAAATAGCCCATCACGACCTGATTGATCCGATCGGCCATAAAGTTCCGCAACACCCGGGGTGAGTACTGGCTGCTCACCTGCGTAATGGTGGTTAGCGTCAGGGAAAAAGCCAGGGCGGCAACGGTAAGCATGGAACCGGCAATGGCCGTGAGCATACCCCGCGACCCCTCCGCTCCCACACCAAATAGCAGTGGGTAACTCTTGGTACCGTTCCAGGAAGTGTTGGCATCAAATTCGATCAATCCACCGGCCAGTCCTATGGCCGTAATGACCATTAGCCCCGGAACAAACCAGAGGGATTCCTGTAGTTGCTGCCAATAGTGTCGAAATCGGGTATTCATCGAGGAAAGGGGTATAGCTATCCTGATTAACCAGTACCGTGAGAAATGGTTACAAAAACCGACCGACCATACCTTTCCCGTTTATCGGTCTATTACCCGAATACGCTTATTTATTGAGCGCAGAGGACGCCTACTGCCAGCCGCCACCCAGCGAGCGATACAGTTCCGTCAAGGCCAGGAACTGAGCCTGCTTGCTACTGATCAGGGCCAGCTCTGCTTCCAGCACGCTGCGCTGCGCCGTAATCACTTCCAGGTAAGAGGCATACCCACCCGCAAACAGGTCATTGGACGTAGCGACAGCTTTACGTAATACATCGACCTCCTGCCCCTGCAAATCGGCTACGGCCCGGTAGTTCTCAACACCCCGCAAATTGGTAACCACCTCGCTGAAGCCCGTCAGCACGGTTTGCCGATAGCGGTAAAAAGACTCCCGGCTCTGCGCAACCGACTGCCCGTAGTTGGCTTTCAGAAAACGGCGGTTGAACACGGGGGCAGTGAGGCCACCCAGCAGACCGGCCGCAATGGATGCCGGGTTGATCAGGGTTTCGAGCCGATAGGAATTTACGCCTACGTAGGCCGATAAATTCAGCGACGGCAGGAACGACGCACGGGCTACGTCGATGTCGATATTAGCGGCCTGTAATTCCAGTTCGGCCTGCCGGATATCGGGTCGGCGGGTAAGCATCTGCGTGGGTAGTCCCGCCAGCACCTGACCGGGCAACTCCCACTCCTGAAGCGATTTGCCCCGCTCTATGGGTTGCGGGAAGCGCCCCATCAGTCGATTCAACTGATTTTCTGTCTCGATGATTTGCTGCTGAATCCGGCGTTGCCGACTTTGGGTGTTGAGCAACTGAGCGGTAAACTGCTGCACGGCCAGTTCCGTTACCCGCCCCGCCAGCTTCTGTACCTTTACCAGTTCGACGGCGTTTTGCTGAAGGTCCATGTTTTTCTGGATAATCTCCAGCTCACCATCCAGAGACAGTAAGGTGTAGTAATGCCGGGCAACTTCGGCAACCAATGAGGTAATGACCAGATTGCGGCCTTCCTGCGAAGCCAGGAAGCGAATGTAAGCGGCTTTCCGGCGATTGCGCAGCTTGCCCCACAGGTCAATTTCCCAGGTACTGCGGGCACCCAGAAAAAAATCGGGCGTGGGGTTGGGAATGAGCAGGTTTCCCTGCACATTGCTGGACAGGTTGGTATCAAAGTTGCCAACTCCATTCAGGGTGGTTTTGCCGTAGCGGTCCAACCCCGCCGAAGCGGCCAGATCGACCTGCGGCATCAGGAAACCCTGACTATAGTTGTAAGACGCCCGTGCTACCTCGATCCGCTGCGTGGCTATTTGTAAGTCCATATTGCCAGCCAGCGTCGTATCGATGAGGTGAACCAGATAGGGGTCATCGAAAAAGGTATGCCAGTTTTCGGTACCGATACTGGTCGAGTCGTCACTACCGATAAAGGCAACGGGCGTGGGCCGGGCAGATGGCTGTTGCAGAGGCTGGTAGTTCATCTGACAACCACCCATTGCAAACAACAGAAGGTAGGGAAGATAATACGGTATTTTAATCAATTTGTTCTTGAATGACTGCACCATTAGGGTGGGATTGGCTAATTTCTAAAACAGACTCGTTTTCGTTGAGAGGACTGAGATGCCCGTCCTTATGGGCTGATTTACCGGGCTTTCCCCGCTCGGCCAGGCTGGCGAAAATGACGTACAGACCCGGAATCACGAACAGCCCAAACAGGGTTCCCGTGAGCATTCCCCCGGCTGCCGCCGTACCGATAGAGCGGTTACCCACGGCCCCAGCCCCGGTTGCCACCATCAGCGGAACAAGTCCGGCAATGAAGGCGAACGAAGTCATTAATATAGGACGCAGTCGGGATACGGCCCCTTCAATGGCAGCCTTCACAATGGGTATGCCTTCCTTTTGTCGCTGATTGGCAAACTCCACAATCAGGATAGCGTTTTTCCCCAGCAGACCAATGAGCATAACCAGGGCTACCTGCGCGTAAATGTTATTCTGCAATCCCAGCACCTGCAGCAGCAGGAACGATCCGAAGATACCCGTAGGCAATGACAGGATAACCGGTAGTGGCAACAGCATGCTCTCATACTGCGCTACCAGCAGCAGGTAAACGAACAGGAGACAGATGGCAAAAATATACAGCGCCTGATCACCCGACAGAATCTCTTCACGGGTCATGCCCGACCACTCATAACTAAACCCTTTGGGGAGCGTTTTCTTGGCTACTTCCTGAATGGCCCTGATGGCATCGCCACTGCTGTAGCCCGGTGCAGGTTCGCCATTAATCATGGCCGAGGTGTACATATTGTAGCGGGTAAGCTGCTCCGGCCCATAAACCCGTTCAAGCCGTATAAAGTTGGAGTACGGCACCATTTCGCCCTGGTCGTTTTTCACACGCATCGTCAGCACATCTTCGGGTTTGGTGCGGTAGCTGGGGTCGGCCTGCACGTACACCTTGTACATTTGGCCAAACCGAATAAAGTTCGATGCGTAGTAACTGCCCATCAGGGTTTGCAGAGTGCTCATGGCATTATCGGTAGAAACGCCTTTTTGAGCGGCCTTTTCATGATCGATGTGAATCATGTACTGCGGGAAGTTGGGATCGAAACTCGTAAAGGCGTTCCGAATCTCGGGTCGCTTATCAAGAGCCTCAATAAATGCTTTGTTTACATTGGTCATCTTTTGCAGATCGCCACTGCGGCCCACGTCGAGCAGCCGCACCTCAAAACCACTGGCGTTACCAAATCCCGGCACGGTAGGGGGCGGAAAAAACTGAATGCTGGCATCCGAAATGGTTTTGGCTTTCTCTTCGAGCTTGGCAATCATGTCCTGCATCGACTCGGTGCGCTGGTCCCAGGGTTTGAGGTTAATCATACCCATCCCGTACGAAGCCCCTGCCCCGTCGGTCATCAGGCTGTACCCAGCCAGGGTGGACACGTTTTCAACGGCATCTTCCTTACTGGCCAATGCCTGAATTTCATCCAGTACTTTCTCCGTCCGGGATACGGTTGCTCCGGCGGGCGTAGTGACGTTGGCATAAATCATGCCCTGATCTTCGGTTGGAATGAAGCCCCCGGGCAGAATAGCACTAACGCCCCAGGTACCAACTATAAAAGCAAGCAGCACCCCCCAGGTGAGGACGCTTCGGCTCAGCAACGGGCGCAACAGACCGCTGTACTTGTTGGCCAGTTTATCGTATCCGTGGTTAAACCGGGCAAAGAAGCGTCCCAGTAAGCCCTTTTGTCCGTTGGGATTGTGGGGCCTCAGCATAATGGCGCACAGCGCGGGCGTCAGTGTCAGGGCGTTGACGCCCGAAATAACGATGGAAATAGCCAGCGTCAGCGAAAACTGCCGGTAGAAAATACCCACTGGCCCACTCATGAACGCCACCGGTACGAATACGGCCGACATCACCAGCGTAATAGCCACAATGGCACCGGCAATATCACCCATTGCCGAAAACGTGGCGACTCGTGGCGAAAGGTGGTCCTCTTCCATTTTGGCGTGGACAGCCTCCACCACTACAATGGCGTTATCAACCACGATACCGATGGCCAGTACCAGCGCAAATAGTGTAAGCAAGTTGATGGAGAAACCAATGGCACTCATAAAGGCAAACGTACCCACCAGGGCCACCGGCACAGCCAGAGCGCAGATGAGCGTAGCCCGCCAGTCCTGCAAAAACAGGAATACTATGATGAACACCAGAATAAAGGCTTCAAACAGCGTGTGCAGCACGTTATCGATGGATGCGTCCAGAAAGCGAGACACGTCGTAGGCGTAGTTATAGGTCATACCCGCCGGAAACGACCGTTCTTTCAACTCCGCCATGCGCTTTTTTACGTTGGCAATTACCTCGCTGGCATTGGAACCGGGCCGTTGCTTGAGCATAATGGCCGCCGAAGGCTTTCCGTCGTTCTTCGACAGTACCCCGTAGTCTGCCGAGCCGAACTCCACGTCGGCCACGTCTTTGAGCCGCAACAGGGAGCCGTCGTCGTTGGAGCGCAATACCAGATTTTCGTATTGGGCAGGTTCAAAAAACTTACCCGTATAGCGCAGCACATACTGGATAGTCTGGGGGTCGCGGTCGGCACTTTCACCCGCTTTACCAGGGGCAGCTTCCACGTTCTGCTTCCGAATACCGGCAATCACATCGTCGGCCGATATTCCATAAACCGTCATTCGGTCAGGCTTGAGCCATACCCGCATGGAGTAGTCACGGCTGCCCATGATAGCGGCAAAACCCACCCCATCAATCCGCTTGAGCTCCGCCAGAATGTTAATGTCGGCGAAGTTGTAAATGAATTTCTCATCAACCGCCGGGTCATTACTCACGACGTTGAGGTACAACAGCATACTGTTCACCTCTTTTTCAGTAACAACCCCCGCCTTGATTACCTCCTCGGGCAATTCGTCGAGTACGGTCGTTACCCGGTTCTGTACGTTTACCGATGCCAGGTCGGGATCGATACCCACGTTAAAGAACACGGTGATGATGGATGTGCCATCGTTGCCCGACACCGAGGTCATGTACGTCATGCCCGGTACACCGTTGATGGCCCGTTCGAGCGGGGTAACAACAGCCTTGACGCTTACGTCGGCACTGGCTCCGGTGTATCGGGTCGTGACCGTTACCGAAGGGGGAACAATATCGGGAAACTGCGTGACGGGCAGTCCGAACAATGCCAGTATCCCCAGCAGGACAATCAGCACCGAAATGACCCCTGAGAGTAAAGGTCTTTTGATGAATAATTCAAACATAATAGCGGTTTTTCTGACGGTGAAAGACGGAACCTATTGGCGTGCTGACGAATACATAGCCAGCAGACTATCGGCAGGCATTGTTTTCGGGATAATGGTCATGCCGTCTTTTATGTTCTGGACTCCCTGGTACACAATTCGGTCGCCCGGACGAAGGCCGGACTGAACGATATAGAACTGGTCTACCCGGCTGCTGGGTACAAAGCTCCGGCTTTTGACCTTATTCTGCGCGTCGACTACGTAAACAAAACTTTTGTCCTGCACGTCGAACACGGACTTTTGCGGCACCAGCACGGCATCGGTCACATCGGTACTCAAGCGGACTTTACCCGTGGCCCCGTGGCGGAGCAACCGGTCGGGATTAGGAAAGCGTGCCCGGAAAGCAATGGTCCCGGAGTTGCCTTCAAAAATGGTTTCGGTGGTCTCTATTTTGCCTTTGTAGGGGTAAACCGAGTCATCGGCCAGGAGGAGTTCTACCTCGCGGGCCATCGTTTTCTCGGGATTGAGCCTTTTCTTGATGAAAGCAAGATATTCTTTTTCCGATACGTTAAAGTAGGCATATATCTGTTGTATGTCCGTAACACTGGTGAGCAGTGCCCCTTCTTCAATCAGGCTCCCCTGCTTATAGGGTATCCGGTTGATGACCCCATCGAACGGTGATCTGATATCCGTGAGCGATACCATACGTCGGGCGTTGGACAGGGCCGCTTTTGCCTGATCGATGGCTCCTTTGGCTACCTCAATTTTTGCTTTGGCAAGTTTCAGTTCGGAGCCGGAAATAATATTCTTGTCGACCAGTAGTTTTATCCGGTCCATTTCAATTGTTGCGGATCGGGACTGTGCTGTAGCACTCTCCAGGCTGGCTCTTGCCCTATCTACCCCTACCTGATACTCGGCCGGGTTGAGCCGGAAAAGAAGCTGCCCTTTCCGAACGGCCTTCCCCTCATCGACCAGTATTTTATCCAGGTAACCGGCCACCCGGGCGCGTACTTCAACATTCTGTACCGCTTCGAGATTACTCGCGTAATCGTGGTCCAGCGTGGCACTCTGGCTACTAAGCTGAATAACCGGAAACGGTTGGCTAACCACCTTTTCTTTTTCTTTCTTTTCACCTTCTGAAGTGCAATTGCTCAGCAGGAAGCTCAAAAGCAGGACGCTGGTGCCTAAATGATAATTCATACAAGTATGTTGATCGGAATAATTTCAGTTCGTTTGTTAAAGAGATAATTAAGGTAACCGAGAAATGAGCCACCTGTTTACCTGCTTTGGCAAATAAGGAAATGAGTGTATATAGGGGCTTAGAAAAGTATTAGAATTTACTTAGAATTAGAGGACAGGGACAAATTAATCGATAAAGCCAGTCATCCAGCTACTCAGAAAACGATGTAAAATGAAGAGTATCAATTATGAAGCCTGCCGCCAACAAACCATCGCTGAGAGCTGGCGGGTGGGAAAGTCAAAACGGGCAAGACTACACGTGGCCCGGTAGCGGCAGAAATATCCCGTGACCGGCTATTAAGGCCTGCTAACAAATTTGATTTACACCGTTAATAGTGCAAATTCTGCAAGGGTACTCTAGTGAACCCAAGCCTGATAAACTAGGCATCTGTATGGTCTTGTGTTCTATGGAATCGAAGAAAATGACATACGTCATTGACCATTCCCATAGGTCCTCAAGTTACAAATTTCTGTCTTTCCGCGATAGCCAACCTGTTCTGTCAGTCACTTTCCCCGCATTACGCTACTTTTGTCTCTCCTTTACTACACGTTCCTCCTGCCAACCAACCGCGTCCGGGTACCTGAATAACTAATGAAGATGAAAAATAAATTAGTCCTGTTTGTCCTGCTTGCCTTTGCTACCAACGGAACGGCTCAGGTGCTTGGCACCACAAGCGACCCTGTGGAACTGGTCAATCCGCTGGTGGGTACCGATTCCAAACCGAGCTTATCCAACGGCAATACATACCCGGCCATCGCCTTACCCTGGGGGATGAACTTCTGGATGCCACAAACCGGCAAGATGGGGAGCGGCTGGGCCTATACGTACGGTGCCGACAAAATCAGGGGCTTCAAACAAACCCATCAGCCATCGCCCTGGATGAACGATTACGGCCAGTTTTCGCTCATGCCCGTTACCGGTAAACTGCGTATCAACGAGGACGAACGCGCCAGTTGGTACTCACACAAAGCCGAAGTGGTGAAGCCTTATTATTATAGTGTCTATCTGGCCGACCATAATGTTACGACCGAAATTGCCCCAACCGAACGGGCAGCCAGTTTTCGCTTTACGTTCCCCAAAACCGATAGTGCCTACGTGGTAGTCGACGCCTTTGATAAGGGCTCGTACGTAAAAATCATACCGAAGGAACGTAAAATCATTGGCTATACTACCCGCAATAGCGGGGGGGTGCCGGACAATTTCAAAAACTACTTCGTCATTCAGTTCGACAAGCCGTTTGCTACTGCGCAGGCCTGGCACGGCAAGACACTGGCCAACGATACCCTGGAGATTCAGGCAGCCCATGCCGGTGCAGTGGTTCAATTCAGCACCACCAAAGGAGAAGCGGTCAATGCCCGCGTGGCCTCCTCGTTTATCAGCTACGAACAGGCCGAACGAAACCTGGACGAGATTGGGAAAGATACTTTCGAGATGGTTAGGAACAAAGCTAAAACGGTCTGGAACAACGAACTGAGCCGGATAAACGTGGCGGGTGGAACACCGGCCCAGATGCGTACATTTTACTCCTGTCTGTATCGGTCGCTGCTATTTCCGCGTAAGTTCTTCGAGTTCGATGCCGATAAAAAAGTAGTGCATTACAGCCCATATAATGGTAAAGTACTTCCCGGCTATATGTTTACCGACACGGGTTTCTGGGATACATTCCGATCCATGTTTCCGTTTCTGAACCTGATGTATCCCTCGCTCAATGCCCAGATGCAGGCGGGGCTTGCCAACGCCTACAAAGAGGGGGGCTGGTTGCCGGAGTGGGCCAGCCCAGGTTTACGAAACACGATGGTCGGCTCCAATTCGGCCTCTGTCATTGCCGATGCTTACCTGAAAGGGGGCCGTAACTACGACATCAATACTTTGTACGAAGCCGTTCTGAAGAATTCGGAAAATGAGGGACCGATGGATGCCGTTGGCCGGAAGGGCGTAACGTATTACAATGAACTGGGATACGTACCGTACGATGTGGGCATTAACGAAAACGCGGCCCGGACGCTCGAATACGCCTACGACGATTTTGCCATTTATCAACTAGCCAAAGCCCTGAAACGTCCGCAGGCCGAGATTGACCGGTTTGCCAAACGCTCCCAGAACTACCGTAACCTGTTCGACAAACAGACGGGGCTGATGCGCGGTAAAAACAAAAACGGGTCGTTTCAGTCACCGTTCAACCCCTTTAAATGGGGCGATGCATTCACCGAAGGCAATAGCTGGCACTATACCTGGTCGGTGTTTCACGATGTGCAGGGCCTGGTCGATCTGATGGGGGGCCGGCAGGCGTTTGTGAGCAAGCTGGATTCGGTATTTACCATGCCACCTGTTTTTGACGCCCGTTATTACGGGAGCGTTATCCACGAAATTCGGGAGATGCAGATTGCCAATATGGGTCAGTACGCGCATGGCAACCAGCCGATTCAGCACATGATTTATCTCTACAACTACGCTGGTGAGCCCTGGAAAGCCCAGTACTGGCTCCGGGAGGTGATGGACCGCCTGTATCTGCCAACACCCGACGGGTACTGTGGCGATGAAGATAACGGACAAACCTCCGCTTGGTACGTATTTACGGCCATGGGTTTTTATCCGGTTTGCCCGGCTACGGATCAGTACGTACTGGGAGCACCCCTGTTCAGGCAGGTGACGGCAACGCTGGAAAGCGGCAAAAAAATTATTATCAATGCGCCAGCCAATAACGACCGGAACCGGTATATCGACGCAATGCGACTCAACGGAAAAGCATACGAAAAAAATTGGCTCAGTCACGAAACCCTGCAACAGGGTGTCACCATAGACATCGATATGTCGGCCAAACCAAACAAACAGCGGGGCACTAAACCAGCGGATTACCCCTACTCGTTTTCGACCGAAAAGACGAATTAGCGCATTAAAGTGACTCCGGTCCAGTAGGCTAGTCCTGCTCAATACCCGTCACTCATCCCTATTTTAGTTATACGCATCAACGAAATCGTTATAAATTAGTACCTTTGTCTGAACCGTCCTCCTTGCCGAGTGAAGTCATTTGTTGCTATCGGTTTCTTGATTCTGTTACTCTATCACCTGATCGGGTTGCCACTTGCGGTACTCACTTTCGAGCAATCGTACGAGTCAGCTACACCGGTTTCGCTGGCAGATCAATGGAAACTGGTCAAACTCCCCATCTCTTTACCCTACACCAGTACCTGGGAAAATACTGATGGGCAGGATGGCCTGATTCAGGATGGAAACGTTTTTTACAACATCGTTCGACAACATTATGCGAACGACACGCTATACACCCTGCTCAAAACGAACCAGTCGGCCAGGGAGCGTTTCTTTGATCTGGCCGATCAACTTCAGCAACTTAACAACGACCAGGAAACAACCCAGTCACCGCTGAGCCGCCTGCTCAAACTGCTGAAAGATCGGTTGACGACCTATCTTCCGCCATTAGTACTCCATCTGGCGCAGCCCGGCCAGTCGTCCGCTTTGCCCTGCGTTCGCTATGGCAGCGTACCGCTGTCCCTCTACGATACCGACCTCGATTTTCCCTCCCCCCCACCCCGTAGTTAGTCTGTTCTCTGTTGATTTTCTGACAAGCCTGGTCAATCGGTCTATATAGACAATTGTACCGGCTTGCGAATTTGGCTGGGTCGCTCTACCGCAACCCCTCAACTACTTATAGGCTATTTACGCATGAAACGTATCCTTTTCGTACTCTCCTTACTGCTGATTGGCCTGGTGGCTTGTCAGCCTGACGCAACGCCCGATCAGTACAACACGCGGGCTGCCAACCCGCAGTTGCTCAACGACTGCTCCCAGCGGTTGACAAGTATTATTATTCACGATATTTTCAAACCACCCGTTGCCAGTCGTATCTATGGTTATACGTATCTGGCTACGTATGAAGCCCTGCGCCCCGGTTATGCCGGTTACCCCTCACTGCTGGGTAAATTAAATGGCTCGACACCCGCCCCAGAACCCCGGCCGAATGAAGCTTATTGCTTTCCACTGGCCGGTTTGACAGCCTTCCTGACCATTTCCCGTGCGCTGACGTTTTCAGAGAATTTATGGGATGAATTCGATCAGGAAATGGCGCCAAAATTAAAGGCGCTCAACATTCCCAATGATGTGTATGAACGCTCCACGCACTATGGCGAAGCAGTAGCCAAACATGTATTGGCCTATGCCGGCAAAGACCACTACAAGGAAACACGCGGTTTCCGCTACAGTGTTACCAACAAGCCGGGTACCTGGGTCCCTACCCCCCCGTCGTACGCCGATGCCTGCGAACCCCAATGGAACACGGTGCGCCTGTTTGCGCTGGACTCGGCCCGGCAGTTCCGCTGCCCCCCTCCGGCTACCTACGATCTGAATCCGAAAAGCAAGTTCTGGAAACTAACGCAGGAAGTGTATGACATGGGTAAACGGCAGGATAAAGAGGAACAGGCGACTGCCTATTTCTGGGACGATAACGCCTTTGTAACCAACATATCCGGGCACGTTATGTTTGCCAGCAAAAAGATGACACCTCCTGGTCACTGGCTGGCTATTGCCACAACCCTGGCCCGTCAACAGAAATTCAGCCTGATCCAGAGCGCGCAGTTGTACTCTCTAACCTCCATTGCTATGTACGATGCCTTTATTGCCTGCTGGGAGGAGAAATATGCCAGCGTTCGTATTCGTCCCGAAACCGTGATAAACAACAACCTGGACCCAACCTGGCGGCCTTTTCTGGAAACCCCGGCTTTCCCGGAATATGTGAGTGGCCACAGCGCTATTTCGGCCGCTGCGGGCCGGGTCATTGCCCGTCTGGTTGGCCCCAACGTAGCCTTTACCGACTCAACGGAGCACCCGTATGGTCACGGCGTGCGCCATTTTTCATCAGTTGAGGCCGCGTATCAGGAAGCGTCCATCAGCCGGGTTTACGGCGGTATTCATTACCGCGATGGCGTTGAAGAAGGTACTCATCAGGGCGAGCATGTCGGGCAATGGGTATTAACGAAACTGGTACCGGAACCCGTCATAGCGGCCAAATAATCCGGTCGCTTGTTTAGCCTGAGTAGCCCAAACGGGCTACTCAGGCTACCGTTCAATCAGGCCAGGGATGGGATTATTGGGCAATAGCCTGTTCCTGAATGACGCCCTTATTTTTTTAGTCAATTGCCGGGCACACGTGATGGCTCGTACATGAATTGTACGCGCTAATAAGGTCATTTAAAATTAATTGCCTACATTCGTCAACTAACCCGCCCGACCGTTTATCCTGCCCGCTATCAAAAATTACATGGACGTTCAGTCGCTTGGCACCATACTCGTTCCGGTGGATTTTACGGAACCCTCCCTGAATGCTCTCGCCGTTGCCGTGCGATTAAGTAAGCACCAACAGACTGAAATTCACCTGATTTACGTTTTCAATTCAGCAACAGTCAGCCCTCCGGCTACCAATGGACAAGGGCACGATTTATCGCCGGAACAGCTAATTCAGGAAAGAACCGACAGGATTCAGCTGCTGGCAACGGTAACCGCTCAGGAACATCAGGTGCGTTGTTCGGCCAGTTATTGCCAGGGTAAGATTCCGGAGGAAGTGGTGCGTACGGCCAGCCGTATCAATGCCGATTTAATCGTGATTGGCACCCAGAACGGGGCAGATCCGGAGACGTTTCGATTGGGAGCGGATGCCTATCAGATTATAAAAACCGTTTCGTGCCCGGTATTAACGGTTCCAGTCCACCAGAAATGGATTACCTTTGAGCGAATTCTGTTTCCGGTGCGCCCAGTTCCGGGCACGCTGGAAAAATATACATTCACCCGGAAGATTATTCAGAATGACCAAACAGCGGTAACCATACTGGCACTCTGTGCGCCTGATGAAGTAATCAGTATGCATCAGTTGACGGATGAGGTTGCGGTATTGACGGAAAAACTGACGCAGGATAACATTAGAAATCAGGCGCTATTTTGTCAGACCGATTCAATGGCTGAGACCGTTCTGGAAAAAGCAGATGAGTTGAACACCGATCTGCTGATTATAACGGCCAGTTTGAACGTGACGACTGAGAACTATTTTATGGGGCCTTTTACGCAGCAAATCGTTTATAATTCCCGCGTACCAGTACTTGCGATACGACCCGAATCTGCACTTAATGAGCAGACAACCCGAATTTCCTGGCAGTATGGCCAAAATGAGTAAATCGTACCATTCTTATATTTTTTCGCTTCATTGCTTAAACCCCGTTACCAATGCCGAGTAAACAAGACTATATCCTACGAGTGGCTGCCTGGGCCAAATCGCGTGGCTTTAACGACATAAAAGCCAACACCGATGGCTTTGAAACGCCAATTTCCTACGGGCGGCAACAGGATGGAGAAGCGTTTGTTCCGGATGTAACGGGTCAGCAGTTTGAGCAGAAGTCCTATTTCGAAGTAATTCTTAAGACGGATGATGTTAATCACCTCACATCGAAACTGAAGCTTTTAGGTCAACTGGCATCGGCCCGGGGCGGTCAACTCTACCTGATGGTACCCAAAGGGCACCTTCCCTTTGCCAAGGCAGTGGCTGCTGATAGCCGGGTAGTTGCGGAGTTGATCAACCTGCTTTAACTTATTTGAGGGTAGGTATTCCCTCAAAAACACGAAACCGCTACCAGAGATAAGTACTCCAGTAGCGGTTTTATCGCGTTCAACAACCCGAAAACAATTATTGCGGGGCAGTGTCCTCTTCAGGTTCCGCAATTTTGGCCAGATCTTTATTGTTGGGGAACAGTGCCAATCCTTTCTTCAGCCACTCTTCACGGGTTGCCTGATTCTTGGTAACCAGTTCCTCGTAAGAAATAAGGTACTTAAATGCCAGAATAAGGTCCCTGCTATACCGCTTTACATCATCTGGTTTATCGGCTACCATGGTGATAAACTGTTCGAAGTAGGGCCTTGCTTTCCCATTACGCACAGCCGTTTCAGGATCGTATGCGTAGTAGTTGGCCTTGGCCCGGTACAAAACGGTTGGTGAATACTCTGGCGATATTTTCTGGGCCAGGGCCAGGGCAGAATCCGCCATGGCGAAGCGTACCGTGTCCCGAACCAGTTTGTTGGCCGTGTCGCGCTGGAAACCCAGGGTATAGTTGCTCATACCATACCGAAATAAGTCCTGCACATCGGCCTTGAAGCCATGTTTAGCCGCCGAATCGAGCGTAGCTACCGCCTGAGGATGTTTCTTGGTCCGGTAATAATACCGGGCAATCTCACTGTACAGATTATCAGTCGTATCGAAAGGGGCCGCTTTCTCCAGGTAGGTCACGCCAATGGAATCATTGATGGCCTTGTTCATGGCACTAAGTGAATCAGTACCGGCACTTTCGATACCCATGTATGCCTGCCCCAGGTATTTATAGTCATCGGGAATCACCTTTTCGGGTGCTTTCTCAATAAACGTGGTGAGGTTTTCGATAGCCTTCTTCGGCTTTTTCAGCGATGAATTCGACCACCCCTCTATCCGGTACACAATAGGATTCTGCGCTAACGTTGTCCGGTTGCTGTCAATCAAGCTAACAGCCCGATCATAGTCTTTTGCCAGAAAGTGAAACTGCGCCTGCCGAAGCAGCGTTTCCTGTCGCCGGTCCTTCGATACATTTACATACTGGTCTTCATAACTTGCAGCTTCCTTATACCGGTTTACCAGGAAGTACAACTCGGCAAGCTGGTTATAAGCTGGCGAATAATTCGGGTTCGCTTCAATGGCTTTCTTATAATAGTCGACCGCCAGATTCAGGTTGCGCCCCTGCCAGTAAATATCGCCGATACGCTGATCGACCCTGGAGGCATCCATACCCAGTTCAATGGCGTTTTCGTAACGCGTCACCGCCGTACCGGCATCTTTATTAAGGTAATAGGCATCCCCCAGGGCCAATTGGATAGCGGGATTTTTCTTATCCCGTTCGGCTGCCTTGTTCAGGTATTCCATAGCCTTATTGGCATCTACCGCTTTTGGATAGGTTGGCTTGATGGAACCATCGCCCGGTGTTAGATAGCCCGTATACGCTTCCCCAATACGAAAGAGAATATCGGCGTTTTTACTTTTACTTTTTTTCAGCACTTCTTCCAGCTTTGGACCGGCATTAGCCACATCATTGGCAACGAGGTAGCTGATAGCAATACCGGTTTCGTTCAATGGCTCCCGTTTCCCATCCAGAGGAACACCTTTTTCGAACCATATTCGGGCCGAATCAGGCTGACCAGCCCGCAGGTAACCGTACCCGGCATCGAAATAACTTTGTACGGTTGGCGTTTGCTGAGCATTTCGGCTAAGTAAGTACTTGGCTTCGTTCACACGCCCCATGCTCATGAGGGTGGTTGCATCGGGAGTGGGGGCCTGTGCCAAAGCCGTTCCGGCTAAGCCCGTCAGAAGAGAAAAGATAAGTTTCGTTTTCATGTTAGTTATGGTTTTTATTCCCTTGCAGGATAGAACGCATCGCCGGGGAAGTAACGGCAAGAAGCGGTCAAGACCTAAGAGCAGGCTTAAAGACTGCTTAGAATTGTCTTAGAAATACCAAAATAACTTGCTATAAATGACTCGGCACCACAGGGAAGTGTGCCTGGTCCATGTACACCACCTAACCAGTTTACCCTGCTATAACTCTATAAAACAGGTAATGTTACGGTCAAAATAGGGGGAAAGTACCGTTTTCCGCCACTTGGCAAACCCGTTACTTTGCCCTATAATTTACTGATAATCAGAATAACCATTTCACCATCTTAAGTCAATTTATCAAATACCATGAAAAACCGCCGAATATCCGCCCATGAGTTTCGCTACCATGCTGCCGACGTAGCCTACAACCGTCCCCATCCCGTTCAACGCTCCAACGGAGAGGAAAGCCGTTACCGGATTTCCAATGAACCAGTTTCAACGATAGACCCAACCAAACCGGATATTAAGAACTATCCTTCCTACATAGCCGCTTTCACGAAAGGTTTCCAACACGATGAAAACGGTTTCATGGCTTTTCCCGACAAAGGCTTCTACTCCGACTTTATCCGTACCTGCGATGCTGGCGATCTGTCTTCTATACAGGCATTAAAACTAAATGAAAGAATTCCGGCAACTTCGGCAACCCCAGCCAACCCGCTCAATGAATGGAAGTCTCAAATTGCCCTCAGCGCCAACGGGAATGATGGAGCTGACGTACGTGGCTGGGAGAGTATGGGAGCTGGTCTGGTGTATGACCTTGAAGGACCCGACGCCCAGGCTCTGACAATTCCACCTGCCCCCACTCTCGATAGCGATGAACTCGTTGCCGAAATGATAGAACTCTATTGGATGGCCCTCTGCCGGGATATTCCCTTTAAAATGTTTAAAGGAGGTCCAGGTTCAATAGCCGCCAACAACACTAAAATCCATAATGCTCTTGATGATCTAAACTCACTACCCTGGTTTGACAGAACCAAAACCTACGGACTCCACTCGTATGAATTAGCGCGAAAAAGAGGTTATTTTAAAGCTGTTGAGGACCTGGAGCGTCAGAAACCAGGCTCATTACCTTTCACTTATGCCGATATTTTCAGGGGTAACGTAAAAGGCGATGATGTTGGCCCTTATGTATCTCAATTTCTACTGGTTGGAAACAAAGCATTAGGCATAAGCACCGATGATTTGGGGAATCATACTGATTCCTTTACTGAAGATCAAGGGCTTATCGCTTACGGATCGGCTACCATTGACCAACGGGTACGCATTGCCAAAGCCAAAGTGGATTATATGACTACCTGGGAGCAATGGCTTGACGTTCAGAACGCGGCTAACCTGAGAAAACTGGAAGTGTACGAGCCCATTAATAATGACAATAATGTTAATCGTGAAAAAGGCTACCGATTTATTTCTACCCCGCGTGATCTGTGTACCTACGTACATTATGATGCGTTACACCAGGCTTATTTCAACGCCTGTCTAATTTTATTAGACTTTGCGCCCTTTGACCCTGACTTACCATTTCAACTACCCGACAGTGCGGATAAACAAACCGGTTTTGCTCAGTTCGGTCCTCCCCATATTCTGAACTTAGTATCTGAAGTAGCTACCCGTGCGCTGAAAGCAGTTCGGTTTCAGAAATATAACGTCCACCGCCGGGTGCGCCCTGAAGTGGTTGGAGGCTGGATCCATTTATATGCAACTAACGCTGGAATAACAACCCCTGGAAAACCCTCCGTCAAAAAAACGCTGGATGTAATAAAGAGGATGGTTACTACCTTCGAAGGAGATCCTACCACTACACCATCTACCCCAGCCAAGGCTGTTTGGGAAGCGGTGAAGGATTATAATGCTACTCAAAATGTACTGGCTGACCGGTCAGCAGATGCTTCTGCCAGTAGTGATTCCTATTTGCTACCAATGCCTTATGTAGAAGGTTCGCCTATGCACCCATCATATGGTTCAGGTCATGCTACGGTAGCTGGTGCCTGCGTAACGATCCTGAAAGCGTTTTTTGATGAAGGTTTTATATTGCCCTACGCGTACGAAGCCGATTCAGCGGGGAAAAATCTGGTTAAAATTCCCGATCTGGAAGGCAAGTTGACGGTAGAAAACGAACTCAATAAGCTGGCAAGCAACATTGCTTTCGCCCGTAATTGGGCCGGAGTTCACTACTGGTCTGATCAGGCCGAATCACTGAAACTTGGCGAGCAGATTGCCCTCGGCATTCTGGAGGAGCAGAAATTACAATACGGTGAAAACTTCTCGATGACCGTGCCACTCTTCGATGGCACAAGCGTCCGAATCTAGCAGCCTTTCTTTCTGGCAAAAAACGGCACAGGTATAAGACACTGCGCCGTTTTTTTCTTTAATAGGCAACCAATCCAGGCAACGCAATAGTAAGCACAGGATTAAAAAACGTTTTTTTGCTGACCCATAGGCCCAACAGTTTGTTAGGATGTAATAGCGTCTTACCAGTTTACCGAACAGCGCCGTCCCGGTCGCTCTATACGATGGAAAAGTCACCAAATAGTGAACGCAGGCCCAGCAACCCGGCTGAGCAGCATGCCCAGAATTCCCCTAAAAGCGGTGAACGTCCTGATCAGGGCACCGAAATGGCCGCTGATCACTACGAACCCGTTGGCAAAGAAACGATGGACCAACCCCTTACCCCGGCTCCCGATAACGTAGGAGCCAAACACAGAAACGCAATACTGGCCCAGCCGCCCGAAGAATTTACGGGCCTCAAACTGGCTGAACCCGCAACGGTAGCAGCTGGTGTTAGGGCAGTGCTACAATCGATGGTGTTTTCGTGGGGCGAAGCCGGTGTAGGTCGGGGAACGCAGGCCCTGTTGAAACTCAACCAAAAAGACGGGTACGACTGCTCATCCTGCGCATGGCCCGACCCGGATGGCGAACGGTCGGTAGCGGAATTTTGCGAAAATGGTGCCAAGGCCACCGCTTCCGATGCGGATACCCGCCGGGCCGACCCTAACTTTTTTGCCCAGCATAGTGTAGTGGCCCTGTCGCACATGACCGACCGGGACCTGAACAATGCCGGTCGTTTAACGCACCCAATGGTACTCCGACCCGGTGCCACCCACTACACCCAAATCTCATGGCCCGAAGCCTTCCAACTGGTTGCTACTGAGCTGAACGAGCTTAAATCGCCCGACGAAGCCATTTTTTACACGTCGGGGAAGGTACCCAACGAACCGGCTTATCTGTACCAGCTCTTTGTGCGTCAGTTTGGCACGAACAACCTGCCCGACTGCTCCAACATGTGCCACGAAAGCAGTGGTTCTGCCCTGAGCCCTACACTGGGTCTGGGCAAGGGGTCGGTTACGCTCAACGACCTGCACGAAGCAGAAGTGATCCTGATTATGGGGCAGAATCCAGCCACCAACGCCCCGCGCATGCTTACGGCCCTGCAGATAGCCAAGCGTAAGGGAGCAAAAATCATTGCCATCAACCCCCTGCCCGAAACCAGTTTTCAGAAATTCAAGAATCCGCAGGAGTTCATGAATCCCATTAAAGCCGTGGGCGTGTTGGCAGGTTCAGGAACCTCCATAGCAGATATTCACCTCCAGGTACGGGTAAACGGCGACATGGCCGTATTGCGGGGCATTATGAAACACCTGTTGCAGGCGGAAGAAGGGAGTCCCGGCAAGGTGCTGGACGACGCGTTCATTCAGGAATTTACGGCCGATTACGCTGACTTTCTGGATGAACTAAACAAAACCAGTTGGGAGGCTATTGAGCACATCAGCGGGATAACGCGGGAGCAACTCCTCGAAGCAGCAAACCTGATTGCGCCGAAGCAAAAGATTATTACCTGCTGGGCTATGGGTATTACCCAACAGAAAAACGGCGTGGCTACCATCAAAGAAATTGTGAATATGCACCTTATGAAGGGAGCCATTGGTAAACCCGGCGCAGGCACATGCCCGGTGCGGGGCCACTCCAACGTGCAGGGCGACCGAACGATGGGCGTTTGGGAAAAACCAAAAGAGGAGTTTCTGGACGCGCTCGCAAAGGAATATGGCTTTGAACCGCCCCGCGAACCCGGCTTTGACACGGTAGATTCCATCAAAGCCATGCACGCCGGAAAAACGAAGGTATTCATGAGTCTGGGCGGCAACTTACTATCTGCCGGACCCGATACGGAATTTGTAGCCGAAGGTATCCGGAAACAGAACCTAACCATTTATGTCAGCACCAAAATCAACCGGGGGCATCTCGTTACAGGTAAAACAGCCCTCATCCTACCCTGCCTGACTCACCTCGATACGGATATACAGCGTTCAGGGCAGCAGTTCACCTCCTGCGAGAACTCGATGGGTGTGGTGAGTATAAACAAAGGCACAATGGAGCCACTGGAGGGGGAAATGCTGAGCGAAGTAGCCATTATTTGTGGCATTGCCATTTCCACACTGGGCGAGCGGACAACCACCAACTGGGTTCGTTATGTGGAAAACTATGATACCATCCGGGATGATGTGTCGCGGGTGATTCCCGGTTTCGATAAGTTCAACGAAAAAATCCGCAAACCGGGCGGTTTCTACCTGCCTAATGGCCCGCGTGAGCGCAAGTTCACTACTGAGAGTGGCAAAGCTCACTTTTCAGTGACGGAAATGAAGGCGCATGACCTGGCACCCGGTCAACTGGTGCTGATGTCGATACGAAGTCACGATCAGTTCAATACAACAATCTATGACTACAATGACCGGTATCGGGGGGTGTTTGGTGAGCGACGCGTAATTTTCATGAATCGGCAGGATATGCAGGATCGCGGCATTCAGGCGCGTCAGTTGGTCAATATTACCAGTCATTTTGCGGGACAGCAGCGACATCTGGAGAAGTTCATTGTCATTCCCTACAATATCCCAAAGGGTGATACGGCGGCTTACTTCCCCGAAATGAATCCGCTGGTCCCCATTCACAGCGTGGCGGATGTCAGCAATACGCCAACGTCGAAATTTGTGGTTATCACCGTGGAGCCCGTTGCCGAGCTAATGCCGGAGGGCAGTACAACAACGGTGCCCATAGCCGAAGCAGTGGCAGCCTGACAAACCTTGACCAATGTAGCATCAATAGCTCGTCCAATCACATAAAAAGGCCCCGCCATTACTAGCAGGGCCTTTTTATGTGATTGGAACCGGTTTTATCAGAAGAACCAGAAACTGTCGCGAAGCCGGAACTCGGCAGTGCCCAGATACGCATCTTTCGTGTAAACCGATGCCCGGTAGATACCCGGCTTGATGTTGCTATCCGGGCTGACGCTGAACGAAATACGTTGTGGGTTCTTATCGAAGTTCACCGATTGGGTAGCGTGTACCGGCACCACCTCATTTTTACCCGACAGCGTAACCGTGCTGGTACTCTTTGATGGCATTATTCCCGTGTTCTGTTCATCAGTCAGGCTCAGGTATACTTCCTGCGTGCCTGTCAAACCCATTTCGGCCGGAACGCTGAGGGATACCATCAACGTATTAACTTTTTTGGCTTTTGCCGTTTCTTTCTCATTGCTCTTCACCGTCTCGACACGGAATGCATCGCCCGTCAGTGCCGTACGGGGCACCTTTGTTTGCAGGTCTGCCTTGAGGTCTGCTACCTGCTGTTTCAGCGGAGACAATTCACCGTTCTCACTGGTTAATTTGGTATTGGTATCGGTCAACCAGGTTATTTTGTTCTGAACGGCATCCATCTGACTCTCCAGGCTATCCCGTTTGGTCGTCATCATAACAATGTTTCGGTTAAGTCCCTGAATCGTACGGGTCCGTCCCATATTAGTCTGGCGGAGTTGCGCTACCACTCTATCCCGACTTGTCAACTGAGTATTCAGATCTTCCACCCGTTTGTCAAGGCTGGTCTTTTCGTCGGCAGCGGTTTCGATTTGGCTGTTAAGGCCGCGGATATCGCCCTCCAGTTGTAATTTTACCGACAGCAGCGAATCGGCTCGCTGTTCGATCAGGTCATTCTGGCGGGTTAATGTCCCACTTTTGTTCCAGAAATAGATTCCTCCAATTAGTAGCAAGGCCGCTAATGCCGACAGGCCGTAGGTAACTGCTTTGTTATTTTGTCCAGTGTTTTCCATGAGTTCATAGTGCGTTGGTTAGCAAATTCATGAAACAAACCTACTACCCAACCATAACAGGAGACTTAAAGAAAACTTAAAATTTGCTTAGAATGTAACTAATGTTCAATCAGATAGCGCAAAAGAACGTTACTTCTCCAACTACTCTACTCCTGAATGGCCAATAATCCTTCCCGTTACGTACAGCTACTCGCCTGGCTCGATCAACACATAATTCGTCGTCTGTATACCGAGCGCGTTCGTCGTGTTATCCTTCAGAGTTTACCTTTTTGGGTAGCGTCCGTATTGACTGGTTTAGTTGCCGTGGGGTATGAGCAGGTGTTCAGCTGGGCCGAACAACTTAGTTTTACCTGGTTACGCACTCAGCCCCTTCTGGCCTTTATCATTACCCCGGCAGCCTTCCTGGCGGCCTGGTATCTGGTTGTCAGGCTGGCTCCGGCCGCCAGGGGCAGTGGTATTCCGCAGGTAATGGCGGGCATTGAACTGTCAACCCCGGTAACCCACGGTCGCACGGCTTATCTGCTCAGTGTACGGGTGGCGGTTGTAAAACTATTGAGCAGTGTAGTACTGCTGGCGGGTGGTGGTGTTATTGGCCGCGAAGGACCAACCATTCAGATTTCGGCGGCTATATTCCGGGCTATCAATCGGCTGCAACCGGCTGGCTGGCCCCAGCTATCCCGGCAGATTGCCCTGGTTACGGGTGGAGCGGCCGGTTTGGCGGCTGCCTTCAACACTCCGCTGGGTGGTATTGTGTTTGTGGTTGAAGAACTTACCCAAACTCATATTACCCGGTTCCGAACGGCAGTTTTTACGGCCGTTATCATTGCCGGTATGACGGCTCAGGCCATCCTGGGCCCTTATTTATACCTGGGCTTTCCCAAAGTTACGGTATCCACGGGCTGGTTTCTGGGCATTGTTGTTTTTACGGCCATGTTTTGCGGTTTTGCCGGGGCCCTGTTTGCAAGGGCTTTGTTGTGGATAGGTAATTATCGTCGTCGGTTTTCCACCCTGGCACAAAAAGCCGGTTGGGTTGCCGGGTGCGGACTGTTGCTGGCTGCGCTTGCGTATTTTGTGGGTGCCGATGCCATTGGAACGGGCAAACCCATTATTAACCGACTCCTGTTTCAAAATCAACACCAAACACCCTGGTATCTCTTTCCGGTACGGTTTGCCGGAATGGCCCTAAGTTACAGCAGTGGAGCAGCCGGGGGCATCTTTGCTACTTCGCTGAGTGCGGGTGCCATTATTGGTGATGGCCTGGCCCGGCTGGCCCGCGTAACGCCGAGTGACACGAATCTGGTTATCCTGGTCAGTATGGTTAGTTTCCTGACCGGTGTTGTCCGCTCTCCGTTTACAGCCGCTATTTTGGTGCTGGAAATGACGGATCGACATTCGGCCATCTTTCAGTTGTTGCTGGGCGGCCTGATGGCTCAGGGTGCAGCCTCACTGGTTGATCAGCTATCATTTTACGAACACCTGAAAGAAGACTTCATCCGCGAAGCCATGGCGCAACCTGCCACGAAAAAAAATCCTGCGGTAGCAGTAGCGGGCGATTCCGATTAAGCTATTGGGCACCGGGCACCGCTGTCTTTTTCAGTTCATCCATATCCGTTGGGTAAAGCCGCCGGATGAGTCGTTCCATCGATAGCCCCTGGCCAATAACGGAGAATAAAACTACCCCGTACGTAATAGTTACAATCAGGTCTTTGTGGGGCAGTGCCTCCGGAATGGATAACGCCATGGCGATAGAAAGACCGCCCCGTAAGCCACCCCAGGTAAGCATGATAGGGGCTTTATCGTCCAGGTCGAGCCAGCGCCGGGCAAGCCGAAACGGAATCCAGATAGCCATGAACCGGGACATCAGGACCAGCACAATCGTTACAACCGCAATCATCCAGTAGTTGTACTGAATATCGATCAGTAGCAGTTCAAGACCAATCAGCACAAAGAGCAGCGCGTTGAGGATGCTGTCAATCAACTCCCAAAACTTATCGACATATTCTTCGGTGGTATGGCTCATGGCACCCTGCCGGGCGTAGCCGCCCACAAACAGGCCCGTAACCACCATGGCCAGCGGCCCTGAAATGTGAAGTTTCTGCGCCAGCAGATAACCTCCCATAACCCCCGCAATGGTAATAATAACTTCTGTCTGGTAATGATTGATAGTGCGCAGAAGCCAGAACATGCCGTACCCCAGTGCCAGTCCAAACAGGATTCCTCCGCCGGCTTCTTCTAAAAATAACAGGGCAATTTCGCCCGCACTCACACTCTCCGGGCCATTTACCACAATGCGATAGATAGACGCGAATAAAACGACACCCACGCCATCGTTGAACAGCGACTCGCCCACAATGTTGATTTTAACGTTTTCGGGTAGCTTGAATTTGGCCAGAATCCCCAATACGGCAATAGGGTCGGTAGGCGAGATTAAGGCGCCAAACAGCAGGCAAAGCGGGTAAGTAAGTGTAAAACCAAACAAACTGGCCATAAAATACAAACCCGTACCGACCATAGCTGTGCTGAGCAACACCCCAACGAACGCAAAAAGCATGACCGACCGCCGTTCCACCTTCAGCCGGGACGAGTCGGTATGGAAGGCTCCGGCAAACAACAGAAAGCTCAGCATAACGTCGAACAATACCCGCCCGAAATCAATCTGTTCCAGCCCCTCTTTAAGCAGGGTGAATCGGGCCGGATAAATGGCGTTCACCCCAAGGATCAGTACCGAGAAGATGAGTGACAATACCATGATACCAATGGCGTCGGGTAACTTAAGCAGGCGCGTGTTGACGTACGAAAAAAAAGCAGCAACAACAATAAGAAAGGTAATGAGGGTAAATAAGTCCATTGAAAAAAGAAGAATTATACAAGATTGCACTAAATTTCGTTTGAAAAAAACTGCGACAGTCGACACCGCTAGCAGGCTCTACCCTTTTATGATCGTCAAAGACCCTAACAAACCTCGTACACCTCCCCCTAAACGTTCGGCTGTGCTTGTCCGCATTAGTGAGTTCCTTCAGGATCGTTTTAGTCTTGAAGAAGACCGGGAGGATGAAGCAGGCGTAATTCAGTCCATTAGTCGCGGTATTGAATTCAGAGGTATTAGCCTCTGGACCCTCATTTTTGCCATATTTATCGCTTCTATCGGTTTAAACGTTAACTCCACCGCCGTTATCATCGGTGCCATGCTCATTTCTCCCCTGATGGGGCCCATCATGGGTATTGGCCTGGGCGTTGGCATCAACGATTTAACCATGATTGGGCGGGCTCTGAAAAACTTAAGCCTGGCCGTTTTTATCAGTATACTTACCTCAACAGCCTATTTTTTAATTAGTCCCCTGCACATTGCCCAATCTGAGTTACTATCCCGCACATCGCCCTCCGTATGGGATGCCTTCATCGCTTTTTTCGGTGGGCTGGCGGGCATAGTAGCTGGCTCCAGTCGGGATAAAGTTACCAATGTTATTCCGGGGGTAGCCATTGCTACGGCCCTTATGCCACCCCTTTGCACGGCAGGCTACGGCTTGTCTACGGGTAATCTGTATTACTTCGCCGGGGCATTTTATCTGTTTCTTATCAATAGTGTCTGTATCAGTTTAGCTACGCTGCTCATGGTACGCTTTCTGGGTTATCACCAGAAAGAATATCCCACGCCCGAAATTGAACGGCGGGTACGCAGCACCATCTGGATGGCGGTACTAGTAGTAGTGGTTCCCAGTAGTTACCTGGGGGCTCAACTGGTTCGCAAAACTATCTTCGAACAGGAAGCAAAGCAATTTATCACGAACGAATGTAATTTTCAGTATCGGCAACTTATCAACTACACCGCCCATTTTAATCAGGGAAAGGGAAGCACACTGGAACTCTCGCTGGTGGGTGAGTCACTACCTAAGGACTCCATTAATTTCCTGCGGTCAAAAATGCCTACCTATGGCCTGGAGGACACCCAACTTATTGTTAAACAGGGAAACTTCAAAGATGCCGAAGTGGATGTGGATGCCATAAAAACCACCGTTACCGATCAGGTTATCAAATACAGTCAGGCATCCATTGCCCGCAAAGATCATGAGATTGATTCGTTAAAGCGGTATATTGACCTTACCCAAACCTCGCGCCTGTCGGTGGCTGATTTACGAAATGAGTTAAAGACACTTATGCCCGATGTACAGACGTTTACGGCTTCCCGGTCATTAGTGATGACCGGAAACAAAGCGACACCCGATACGGTCATGCTGGTTTACGCTAAATTTTCCCGAAGGCACACACGAGCCGAACGTCAGCGGATTGAGAAATGGTTGCAAAGCCGAACAAAAAGTAAGCGCATCAAGCTGCTCATTGAGTAATCCCGTATTCACTTTTTCTATCGGAACAAGGTAGGGATATCAGCCAGCCACGCGATTAGTAGGGTCAATAGGAAAAGAATACCCACCAGTATCAGCAGCCAGTCGGGTTTGCGGGGTGGCTCTTCATCCGGTGGGCGATGAGCCTGCTTGTGTAGGACATCCCGGCTTGTAATACCGGGGGTAGAAGTGGAAGCGTTAACATAGTCCGTTTTTTTATAGGTCATGGTACTGGTGGATTTTGTACGGGGCAGACTTTATCAATGCCGAAAGTGGCACAGACGACTTAACATTCGCTGATAAACTCCTTAGAATATGCTTAGAGTTGCCCACTATCGGGGTAGTTCTACCCGAAACACGGTTGTCTGACCCTCCTGCGAGAAGACACTTATCTGTCCTCCGTGTAGCCGAACAATTCGCTCTACCAACGATAAGCCTACCCCGTAGCCCCGTACCTCGGCGGTTTGGCGGCTCCGGTAAAACGGCTCGAAAATATACGGCTGGTCAACGGCAGGAATAGCCTGCCCGTTATTCTGAATACGAACCGTTATCCGGTCATCCCCAAAAGCAACATCAATCAGCGCCCGGCCGTCATCAGAAAATTTACAGGCATTCTCTATCAGGTTTTTCAGGGCTGTGCACAGTAGGGTTTTATTGCCATGCAAGGTTAGCTTATCCGGGTCGTCGGGCAGGGTGCCCAGTTCAACGATTACCTGATAGCGGGGGTTGATGGCGGTTACTTCCTGACGGATATCCCACACCACTTCGTCCAGCCGCACTACATCGGTCAGCAAATCCGTTGCATCCTCCTGATTGACCTGAGAGAGTTGCAGCAGCTCCCGGGTCAGTGAAGCCAGATCCCCAACATCGTCCAGCACCGACCGAATGGTTTGCCGATACGCTTCGGGCTGGCGCTGATTCAGGAGACTCACTTCCAGTTGTGAACTGATTTGTGTCAGCGGGTTTTTGAGTTCGTGCGATACATTGGCTACAAACATGCGCTGCATCCGAAAAGACTCCACGACCCGGTCCAGCAGGCGATTAATCGTAGCCGACAAGCGACTTATTTCGTCGCCCTCCCGATTGACTACTAACCGCTCATCCCGATTGTGTGGAAAGATATCGTTTACAATCCGGTCAATCTTCTGCATTGGTTCGAGGGCATCTCCCGCAAAAAACCAACCCGAAAAGGCGGTAATACCGGCAATCAGGCAAAATAAGCCGGTAAGTGCCCAGATAAGTCGCCGTAAAAACGCGTCGCCATACGTATTCTCGGCACTGGCAATCACCACAAACTGGCCCGAAGCAGTCATAAACCGAATGCCCGAAACGTAATATTTCTGCTGTTGAAAATCCTTTCGTTTACGCTGTCTGATTTCCGTTAGTATTTTGGCGGATAGGGGCAAAGACAGCCCTTCATTCGTGGTCAGTATAAGCGAGTCCCGATTGTTAAAAACGCTGATTTTCTGGTTGGGTAACTGGTCCCTCCGTATCCGACTTAGTTGCTGAATAAGAGGGGCGTCCAGACGATGCCGAATGAGCATATCGCCCATTGTGTTGGCTTTGTTATCGAGCCGCCGGTAGAAATCGGACGAAATAAAGTAGGAGCAAAAGGCGTAGATGCTGACAAAAGCCAGCAGGATAATGCTGGATACCAGCCCTGTGAAGCGTAACGCCAGTCGGTTGCGAATTGTCATTTCACTCCTCCTTGAACATATAACCCATACCAAATTGCGTATGAATCAGCTTATTAGGAAAGTCTCTGTCAATCTTTTTACGCAGGTAATTGATATACACCTCCACCACATTCGTCCCCGTATCGAAATTTATATCCCAAACGTGTTCGGCAATGGTTGGCTTCGACAAGACACGTCCCTGATTACGCATCAAAAACTCAAGGAGGGCAAACTCGCGGGCCGTCAGTTCAATTGGTTTATCATCTCGCCTGACCGTTTTGGCATCCAGGTCCATTTCGATACCGCCATACCGTAACGTCTGCGCCGTCATGGATACCTGGGTACCCCGCTTGGTCAGGGCCCGTACCCGCGCCAGCAGTTCGGTAAACTGAAAGGGTTTGGTCAGGTACTGGTCTGCTCCGGCATCGAACCCCATAATCTTATCGTCGGTTTCGCCTAGGGCTGTCAGCATCAGGATAGGGGTCGTTATACCCTCAGCCCGCAATTGTCGACAGAGTTCGTAGCCATTGAGGCCGGGCAAAATAAGATCGGTGATGATGGCAGCGTAATTATTTTTCAGGGCCAGCCGCTTGGCAATCAGTCCATCGTAGGCAATATCGACTTCAAACTGACTTTCTTCCAGTCCCTGCTGGATAGCCTGTAGCGTCTTCGGCTCATCTTCAACGATCAAGAGTTTCATACCGGTAAAAGTACGCGTATTGCTATCAAAATCGAATCCTGTTTATCCGATGCCTTATCAACCAAAAATACCCGTCAGGGGGTCATTTAATGAAGGGCTTCACCTCTTCCATGAGCATAGCCGTGCGTTCTTTCAGCGCGGCATAGTCGCTGCTCTCTCCCGAGAATAGTTGCGACCCGATACCTACCGCCGTAACGCCTGCCTTGAACCAGGTATTCAGGCTCTCACTGGTCGGTTCTACGCCCCCCGTAACCATCAGCTTCAACCAGGGCATTGGTCCCTTGATTGCTTTTATAAAGCCCGGACCGACTACATTGCCGGGAAATACTTTTACCAGATTGGCCCCCAGCAGGGTGGCCTGATAAATTTCGTTCAGGGTGGAACCAGCGGGCATCCAGGGTACGCCCTGTACGCGGCAAACGGCTCCAACAGCCGCTGTAGTAACGGGTTGCACCACAAAATCAGCACCAGCTTTTATGAAATCCCCGGCCTCATCGGCCGTGAGAATTGTACCAATACCCAGCGCCATGCCGTGGCAGTTTTCCCGTACGTACGTAACGAGCTGACCAAAAACAGCCAATGCCTGATCGCCCCGATTGGTGAACTCAAATACGCGTAGTCCACCATCGTAGCAGGCCTGCACAATTTGTTGCGCGTGGTTAATATCGGCATGGTAAAAAACGGGAACGATAGGATGATCGGTTACCAGGGCAAGGATTCTGTCGGGCGAAAATAAAGACATGTTTCAGGAGTATTATAAGGTTATCATAGACGAATTAGCCAGTACATCGGCTACCGTCTGTCGGGTAGCATCACCCAGTTCCTGCAACTTACCAAAAGCTGCGGTAGCGGCAAAATCAACGACGGCCTGTGGAGCGTGCTGGTTATACAATCCATAAATCAAACCGGCCATAAAGCAGTCTCCACTCCCAACCCGGTCAATGACGGAGTTTGTCCGTAACTCCGGGGAAACATACTGCTGTCCATCCACATACAGGGTGGTATAGTAGCGAAGTCCGGTGGGCGGCACATCGAACCGGAATGTATTGGCCACCACCCGGCAGCGGGGAAATCGTTTCTGAATGGCTTCCGCAGTGGTCGTAGCGTGGGCAAGATAATCGGCCTTCTGTCCCTTTTGATGAATAGATTCATCGACCGGAATGCCCAGCAGGGCGTTGGCGGCCCAAAGATTACCCATAACTACATCGCAGTGCGCCAGTATAGCAGGCATAACATCAGTAGGCACTTTGCCATACTGCCATAACTGCGCCCGGTGATTCAGGTCTATGGACACCGTAATGCCCCGAGCGGATGCAACAGTTACCAATTCCAGGCAGGCCGCTGCTACGTTGGCATTAAGTGCCGGACTAATGGCGCTGATATGCAGCCAGGTTACGTCCTGCAACACCACAGCCCAGTCGACCTGGCCAACGGTCAGTTCCGAGAAAGCGGAGTAAGCACGGTCGTAAATGACGCCCGCGTTTTTGAGGTCGGTACCCTGTGGTAAAAAGTAACTGCCTATGCGCTGACCAGACCGGGCGATTCCCGACGGGTTAATGCCTAAATCGGCTACGTACCCAATAACATCATCGGCCAGGGAATTTCCGGGTAATACTGTACTGTAGCTGACCGGAACGCCCCACTTTGCCAATGCCGTTGCCACATTCAATTCTGCCCCACCCACAAAAACGGGCATGGATGCCTGCTGAATCCACTGGCCATTAGCCACGGGAGAAAATCGCAATAGTAATTCGCCGAAGCAACAAACGCTGGTCATAAATGAACGATGTATAGAAGGATACAGGTTCTCGCTGCTTTACTGATTACTTCCACTACGGGACCTGCTTAGAAAAGAGCAGCTTCGGCTTATTTTATACCCTTCTAAAAAGACGAACGAACAGGCAGGTAACCAGTATCCCTTTGCACTCACAGCATCAACGTCGTACCGGCTCCCTGATTAACAGCCGCAGCAACTTCATCAGCATGGCAGATGATGACCTTAGAAACTCCTTTTTTCAGGGCACTGAAGGCATTATCCAGTTTGGGAATCATGCCTTTGCTGATTATTCCGGCCGTTTTGTACTCGTCATACAGGGCAGGGGTGAGTTTGTCGATAACGCTGTTATCGGCTGCCGGGTCTTTTAAAACGCCCTTCTTCTCGAAGCAGTAAATTAGTATTACCTCATTGTGCGTCACCATATCGACAGCAATGGCCGATGCCATGGTATCGGCATTGGTATTCAGCAAGTCACCGGCACTATTGTAGGTAATGGGGGCAAAAACCGGGGTCAGGTCCTGACGAAGAAAAAACTGGATTTGCCCGGAATCTACCTCCTCAATATCCCCCACCATGCCATAATCAATATCCTTAACGGGGCGTTTTCTGGCCAGTACCGTACTACCGTCGGCTCCAGTCAGGCCGATGGCGTTTACATCCAGCGCCTGAAGTTTGGCCACGATTTGCTTGTTCACCAGGCCACCATACACCATTGTCACTACATCGAGCATGGGTTGGTCGGTAATGCGCCGACCGTCTACCATATTGGTTGGGATACCCAGTTTTTCAGCTACCTGCGTGGCAATTTTCCCTCCGCCGTGGATGAGGATTCTGGCTCCTTTCAACCCGGAGAAAGCCGTTAGAAAGCGTTTTAATGCCGTGGGGTCGTCAATGATATTTCCCCCGATTTTGATTACCAGTAAAGTAGCCATGTTGAAAGCTGAACGGTAAAAACACAGGCACAAAAGCCCTGTTGCCTTTCCTTTTATAAACTCGTTAAAATCTCTTTCAATACCGCCTGTGCCGACCATTCTCGGTTGGCCGCCTGCTCAATCACCAGCGATTGCGGACTATCCAGTACCGCATCGGAAACTTTCAGGTTACGCCGAACTGGCAGGCAGTGCATAAACTTTCCGTTGTTGGTCCGGTTCATGTGCTCCATTGTAACCGCCCAGGAGGGGTCCTGCGTAAGCACTTGTCCGTACTGCGTGTAGGATGACCAATTTTTGCCGTAGATAAAATCGGCCCCGTCGAACGCTTCCTGCTGATTATAAATCACCGGAGCCGTACCCGCAAATTCGGTTGCCAGTTCGTACCCTTCGGGGTGCGTGATAACAAACTCGATCTGACCAGCCTGCGCACGGGCGTTCATCCACTCGGAAAAGGAATTACCAACGGCCTGCGGCAGTGGTTTGAAATGCGGGAGCCAGGTGAGCACTACCTTCGGGCGTTTGGGCAAGCTGACGTCGGCTCTCCTTACTTCCTCAATCGTAATACAATCGGCCAGCGATTGCAGCGGGTGCCGTGTAGCCGATTCCAGGTTTACGATGGGGACGCGGGCATATTTGGCAAACTGATGCATCACCTGCTCACGGTAATCTTTGTCGCGATCCTGCAGTTCGGCAAAAGCCCGGATGCCGATGATGTTGCAGTAGCGCCCTATTACGGCAGCCGCTTCGCGGATATGCTCTGCCTTATCGCCGTTCATTAGAACGCCCTCTTCCATTTCAAGCCCCCAGCTATCCTGCCCAACGTTCATGATCATCACGTTCATGCCAAGATTTTGAGCCGCCTTCTGCGTACTCAGACGCGTTCGCAAACTGGAATTGAAGAAAATCAGTCCGATAGTTTTGTTTTTGCCCAGGTGCTGACTGGCAAACGGATTTGCCTTCGCATCAAGGCCGGACTGGATGAGCGCGTCGAGGTCGGTAACGTCGGCGAGGGAAAGGAAATTAGTCATTTTATGATAAAAGGCAGGGGTAGTTCGGATAATCGGACTTATTCGGGAGTAATTTTCAGATAAGGCCGTTTAAACTTTCTAAACTCGAACGAAGCGGAAGCTTTTTCTGTCATTTCGACCAGAGGAGAAATCTCACCATTACGTGTCAGTCAAGCATAAGATTTCTCTTCTGGTCGAAATGACAGAAATGGTCGTTGACTATATCTACCGAGTCATAGCTATCATGCGTGTTGCAGGTGCAAAACCCTTTGCAGGGCTTCCAGAAACTGATCAGCTTCGTCAGTACCTATGGCCAGCGAGGGCAACAATCGGATGGTGCTTTTACCGGCCACTCCCGTAAACTGCTTATGTCCGAACAACAACGTCTTCCGCAGTTCATCAACCGGGAAATCGTATTCGATACCAATCATCAGACCCCGGCCGCGTAACTCTTTGTAGCCGCCCACCTGCCGGATGCCATCCATCAGATAATTTCCCATGCGCGTGGCGTTTTCGAGTAAGCCTTCGTCACGCATGATATCCAGTACCGCAATACCCGCCGTGCAGGCCAGATGATTGCCGCCGAACGTTGTACCCAGCAGGCCGTAACTGGCTTTGAATTTGGGCGAGATGAGAATACCTCCAATCGGGAAGCCATTACCCATGCCTTTTGCCATCGAAATAATATCAGCTTCGATACCACTGAACTGATGGGAGAAAAACTTCCCCGACCGTCCGTAGCCGCACTGAACGCCATCCAGAATCAGCACCGCTCCGGTTTCATCGCACCGCTGACGGAGGGCTTTTAGAAAGTCGTCGGTAGCCACTTGAATGCCTCCTACGCCCTGAATACCTTCCACAATGACCGCACAGGTATCCGGCGAAATGCCAGTCCGGGCCGCTTCGGGGTCGTTATAGGGCAGAAACGTGACGTGCTCTTTGTAGTTGATGGGTGCTACGATGGATGGATTGTCCGTAACCGCAACCGCCCCGGCGGTACGACCGTGAAACGATTTTGTAAAGGCAACCACCTTTGTGCGACCGGTATGAAATGATGCCAGTTTCAGCGCATTCTCGTTGGCTTCGGCACCGGAGCTGCACAGGAAAAGGGCGTAGTCGGGATGGCCGGATAGAGTACCCAGTTTATCAGCCAGTTCCTGTTGCTGCGGAATCTGGACGGAGTTGGAATAAAACGAAATTTTATGCAGTTGATCCGTCAGTGCCTGCACATAACGAGGGTGCGTGTGTCCAACCGAAATAACGGCATGGCCACCGTACAGATCTAAATAACGGGTGCCATTGGCATCCCATAAGTAGCTGCCCTGCGCCCGAACAGGTTCGATGTCGTAAAGCGGATAAACATTAAAAAGCGATGCCATTGGAATATGTCGTCAAAAGTTATCAGGAACCAGCGATTCCTGACCTTGAATGAGGTGCAAGTTTACGGATAATCAGGGTAAAAACTGGGCTTAAAATGTAAAAAGGAAGCCGGGTGACTTCCTTCTTTAAGCACTAACCGCTACGTATGCTCCATCAAAAACAGGGTTCACAAAGCCAGCATACGTTAGTATCGGGGCATCAAAAACCAGATCAGCGCAGACGCTATTCCAACTGGAAGTGTCTGCGCTGATATGGTTTCAACCTTATAGGATCACCTTGCCTAGATGTTACCCATTGATAATACCGAGCAGGATAAGTACCAGGCCGGCAACAAACCCAACCAGACCGATAACACCCAGTACGCTTCCCCCGCCGAGAACAAGGAGTAGAAGACCAATGATACCAACAATAAGGCCCAACCGAATATTGCTGTTCATAGCATCCGTTTTATCGGGGGCTACGTGGTTCTTTATTTTTTTGTCCATTTTCTTGAGCATCGTCCGCTCCATGAGCGTCATCTTCCGGGTAGAAGCCGCCTTCGTCGAAACGGTTGCTTTATCGGTAGCCGTTGTCAGCAGTTTGTTCAGACGAGCCATGCGTTTGTTCAGCGCCTTGTTAGTAGCCAGTTTGCTGTCGTTGCGTACGTAGGCTTCTACCTGGCTAACGGCCTGCTTAACCTGGTCTACCTGCACGGCGGTTACAGCAGGCGTTTCATGGGCTACGGCTACCGGTTCAACTAGCACTTTTGCCGGGGCGGTTACGACAGCTTTTTCAGGCTTATTTGCCGTAAACTGCTCACGGGCTGTTGGCTGAAAATAAGCAACTGGACGGCTACAGGAAGCCAAAAGAGCGGTGCCTAACAGGGCCGCGAAAAGATGGTTGGTACGTGTTCTCATAGATGAGATGGTTAGAATGATAAAAGGTGAGTTTTTAACTATTATTATCAATGGATGCAACTTTATCAGTTTATTCGGGAAAAATCAACTTTATTTTGAACTGGGCAGGCAAATTATACAAAAACAGCCAATACAGACCTGAAGATGCCCGGTTCGGATATCGTTATTGACACCACTGGTATGCAGGGCGCACCAAAAAGTCAATCGGCGCAGTGCATCCTGACTGGATGTATCTGCGCCGATTGACTTTTGTTGATTATCAATGAATAGGTTACTGAACTTATCGAAGTAGATCGACCAGAACAAGGGCTAAGCCAACAATCAGGGCAATAATACCCAGCGGAGAAGCCACGTTCAGCAGAAGCAGGATCAGACCGGCAACACCCACAATCAAACCAATCGTCAGCAGTGACTTGGCCATGGTCCGTTCGGGCGATAAGTGATTCTTTATTTTCTTATCCATCCGGTTCAGCATTACTTTCTGGATAAGCGATGTTTTCTGAGCGGATGTCGCTTTCAACGACGTAGCGTCATTAGCTGACGTGTTCGACAGCAGTTGTTTCACGCGATCCATGCGCTTCACCAGCTTCTTGTTCGACGCCAGTTTGTTGTCGTTACGAACGTACGCTTCTATCTGACTTACGGCTTGCTTAGCCTGAGCAACCTGCTCGGCAGGCGTAGTAGTTTGTACTACTGGAGCTGCTTCCGATACCGCCACTTTTTCCGATACTGGTTGCATGGTCGAAACGGGTGCTACTGCAACGTCCGTTGAGGCAACGGTTTCCGATTGAACCGATTTGAACTGCTCACGGGCTGTCGGCTGGAAATAAGCAACTGGACGGCTGCAGGAAGAGATAAGAGCAGTGCCTATCAGGGCGGCCATCAGGGACTTGGAAAGCATTCTCATAATAGAAGAAAGATTAAGTGAAAAAATAGAGTAAAGTGAGCAATTGGTATTGTCATCATCAACAACTATAACCCAATTAATTTGTTAAAAAAAATTTTGAATTAAGTTAGTTGTTAGTAACCAAAACTACTGATTGTACAGATTTACAGCTAGTTATTAAACGTAAAAAAAATGGTGGAGAAGGGTAAAAAACGGTAAGGCATTAACTAATAAAAGTCCGATGAGTAAGAGAGCTAATCCATCCATAACGCCAACAACACCACTAGTAGCCCCCGTTGCACCGACAAAACAAATCAGCAGGATAATAATACCCGCCAGCAACTCAACTGCCATAATGCACTTTATGTCCGTTGCGTTTTCCGGATTAGCGGGCGCCAATTGCTTGCTAACGGTTCCGTTTCGTCACCATCAATCGCTGCATCAGTCTGTTAAGCTACACTGCTGGGCGGCTACAGGCCGTAAACGACGTAGCCTTTTAGAGAACCGAAAGCGTATCGTTTTGTTAACAGCCAGATAAAAAACGGATGCGCAAAAAAAGTGTCGGCAATTTCAAACTGAAATTGCCGACACTTTTTTTGCGCATTTAGCTAAATCAGGCTACTGATCGCAGTTGTACCGTACTGGATTTGCCAAACTTCTCACGGGCGTATTCCAGACTAACGGTTAGCTCTTTGATGCCCGTTTGGGAGGGCATTTCAAACATAGCGTCGGTAATAATAGATTCGCAGATGGAGCGCAGACCACGGGCACCCAGGCCATACTGTAATGCCTGGTCAACAATGTAATTCAGGGCGGTGGAATCCCAATGGAGCGTAATGCCCTCCATCTGGAAGAGCTTGTCGTACTGCTTGGTGATGGCATTTTTCGGCTCGGTCAGTATCTGCATCAGGGCATCTCTATCCAGTGGTTCCAGGTGCGTCAGGACGGGCAGACGGCCAATCAGTTCGGGAATCAAGCCAAACGACTTCAGGTCGAGGGCGGATATATACCGCATCAGGTGCCCCTTCTCAAACGTATCGTTCAGCCGACGATCCCCCGAAAAACCAATAGGGCGCGTATTGATGCGCTTGGTAATATGGCGTTCGATACCGTCAAAGGCTCCTCCGCAGATAAATAGAATATTTTCGGTATTCAGCGCGATGAGTCGCTGATCGGGGTGTTTGCGTCCGCCCTGTGGGGGTACGTTCACGACGGAGCCTTCCAGTAACTTTAACAGCGCCTGCTGAACGCCCTCTCCGCTCACATCGCGGGTAATGCTGGGATTATCCGACTTACGGGCAATTTTGTCAATCTCGTCGATGTACACAATACCCCGTTCGGCGGCTTCCACGTTGTAATCGGCGGCCTGGAGAAGTCGGGTTAAAATCGTTTCTACATCCTCGCCCACATACCCGGCTTCGGTAATGACAGTAGCATCGGCAATACAGAAAGGGACTTCAAGGATTTTGGCAATAGACTTGGCCAGATACGTTTTCCCGGTTCCGGTTTCACCCACCATGATAATGTTCGATTTCTCAATCGTAACGTCATCATCCGTCTTGGCCTGCATCAACCGCTTATAATGATTATAAACGGCTACGGTAATGGACTTCTTGGCATCATCCTGACCAATAACATACTGATCGAGGTGCCGTTTCATATCAACGGGCTTGATAAGGTTGATTTTTATTTCAGCCGGTTCGCTGCGTTTTGGGCGCATTTCTTCCAGCACCACCTGATGTCCCTGCTCAATACAGTAATTACAGATATGTGCGTCGATGCCGGACAGCAGCAGCATCACTTCGTTTTTGCGTCGTCCACAGAAGGAGCAACTGATTTGTGGCATGAAGGGTTGCAGGAGAGTTGATTGGTTTTCCCGGGCTTCAGAACGGACAGTTCGTGTTCCCCGGTTTTGGTTAAACGGTTCATTGTATTTTTTGTTGAGGTTTCATTCAACAAAAAAAATGACTCAGGCGAACCCGAGTCATTCGTTACTAGCAAAGTTATCCATTACCGGCCAAACGGTCAAATCCGTTTAATCGGTTATTTCTTGGGTTTCTCTTATTTTTCCCGACGAAGTACCTCGTCAATCATACCATATTCTTTGGCTTCTTCGGCACGCATCCACTTGTCGCGGTCCGAGTCTTTTTCGATTTCCTTAACGGTTTTGCCCGAGTGCAGCGCCAAAATTTCGTACAGTTCTTCGCGGAGTTTAACGATTTCGCGGGCGGTGATTTCAATATCGACCGACTGCCCCTGCGCACCACCTGATGGCTGGTGAATCATAATCCGGGCGTGGGGCAACGCCGAGCGTTTGCCCGCAGCACCACCGGCCAGCAGTACAGCGCCCATCGATGCCGCCAGGCTGGTACACACGGTAGCCACGTCGGGCCGAACGTACTGCATGGTGTCATATATACCCAGACCGGCATAAACCGAACCGCCGGGGCTATTCAGGTACATCAGGATATCTTTCTTGGGGTCGGCCGATTCCAGAAACAGCAACTGTGCCACAATGATGTTGGCAATGTTATCATCAACGGGAAGGCCCATAAAGATGATACGGTCGGCCATGAGCCGCGAGAACACGTCTACCTCCCGGAAATTCATCGGACGCTCTTCAATAACCGAGCGGGTCATGTTCTCAACCGTATGGTGGTTGTTGATGGTGTGGTTTACGTAACCATCTACTGTCAGGCCATTCAGGCCCATGTGGTGGACAGCGAAATTGCGGAATTCTTTTTCGTAATTCATAAGTAAGTTTACTTCGTTCCTATAAAAACCAATAGTGTTTGGTGTAAGTTCGAGAATTGTTTCGATACAAAATTGCGTTATCATCCCGAAAAACCCTGTCGGTTTTAATTAATAATTTATCGTTGCTACTTGATATGAATACGTCCAATGCGAATCGCGGACCGGCAGAACGAATCCGTTTAGAGCGACTACAGCGTGGTTTATCGCAGGAAAACATGGCCGATTTGCTCAATCTGTCCACCACGGCCTACGGCGACATCGAGCGAGGAAAAACCGATTTGACCCTCTCCCGCCTGACCCAGATTGCCGAGGTACTGGGTGTTTCGCCCCTCGCTTTGCTGTCCGACGAAGCCCTTCCGGCACAGGTTATCGAACCCAAAACCGACGAGTTAGTCAGTCACGAACTGGAAACGCTTCGGCTTACGGTGGAGAAGCAACAGGTTGAGCTGGACAAACTACGACTGGAAGCCGATTACTGGAAACGCAAACACGACGACCGCGTAGCGATGGAAGTACTTCGTTCTATGGGCGTAGAGCAGAAACGCGAGCGGATTGGGTTTTAGGGGGGAGAGGGGATAATCCTGGACGTTGCCCTGATTCACTCAGATTTGTTCTGATATATCTCATATACAGGAAGCAATTCTATTAATCGTAAGTTTAGAAATTCGTCAAAGTCAGGGTGGTTTCTTAGTAATGCGTGTCGCTCTACATTAAATCGTTGGTGACACGCTTCCAAGAGGTGAGGGAATGTATGATTGCCTTCTATACGCTTTCTGCCATTTGCATGGGCAATGATCGCATTGACTGATAGTTTGTACCTATCTTTTTCCTCCTTTATATCAATCGAGGACACTATATCATCCAAAATTTTTCTCCAATCCCTTTTACTCTTTGCGGTAGTCGATGTCATGTCGTCTGTCATTTCCCACCAATGAATTGACAATCCGTTAATATTCCAGGATGAGTGCTTTCGCGCCCTTGGATACCAATCTTCGTTAAAAATTTCGTTCCTGAACGGTTTGCTTTCGGATGTACCCGCAGTACAACCAGAATAAACGACTGTTCCGTCTTCAACAGCGCAATAGATTGCACCCGGTGGAAATGTATTTCCAACTTGAAGGGCTGCTGCTTGAGGTGATACTCTAAGCCGTCTACAAGTCTCTTTGTGCGCTTTGGCCATATCAGTATTATTAGCAGCAATTTGTCGAATGATGGAAGACGGCATCAATAACTCTGCAGCAAATCGATTGGCTTCCATTTCAAAAAGAGAATATGATTCTCCTGACTCAAACTCATACTTGTCTTCGTCTATACGTATGCCGATATGCCAAGGGATTACAAGGTGTCCCAATTCATGGGCCATTGTGAATGTCTGCCGTGTCTCCGATGAGTTCTGGTTAACAATTACCGTTGGTGTTTTACCTAGTACTTTAATGTTGATTGCAATGCCATCGACTCCATCGATCGGAATAGCTTCTGTAAGTACAGTAGCGTGCAATTCAAGAAGATGGCGAACTTTGAAAGGCGGTGTTAACTTGTGCCTATCCAAAATCCGGCGGGCCAGTTTAACTTCTGGATATTCATTCCAAATCATCTGTCGATTCCTTTTTCGTCAAGCCAGCGTTCAATTTCAGGTAGTTTACTCATCGACAGCGAACGTGCTGCCATAGTAGCAGCACTGCTAACTGCCTCTAGATACGAAATATTGAATTTGCGGGCTGCCACTATATATACTAAACTATTGGGCGACTCAATCCAAATAGCATATTCGTCCCAACTCATACCCAAATAAGCATGTAAAGGAATTTCAAAATCCCCATCATGCCACTGATCAATATAATCATCTATCTCATCAGGCAGTGCATCGCCAACAAGACAGTCCTGGATGAAATTAGACATCTATCTTTCTTCCTTTTACGGCTTCCTTTATAAAATCTCCTTGAGCGTTCATCACGCCAATGTGCTTGCCTCGTTTATTAAACACTTCAATTTCACCATGTAAAGCATCCCAGGTAAATAATCTGTCATCATGTATATTTCGCCATCTTTTTACACCGTTGATTGCCCCTAAAGACTCGCAGCCGTCTAAAAAACAAGGATTTGGAATTGGTTTACCCGCCACAAATAAAGTTTAAATAGTAATCCAACACATGACAATTGATATGGGGCAAGACCGTTTTTTTGTTCACACACCTCATTTACAAAGCTACCGAAATTCAATGAATCGATAATCGATTCCCTTTAATATGCCCACTATGTAAATGCAGTCAATGAGTAGCTGTCCGCAAAATTATTGGGTTTATTTTTGCGGAGACCTTCTTAGTCAGCCCACCCGCCTTTACAACCACTAAAAGTTTTCTTAGACCAATTTTTTAGCACCCAATGAACGAGCAGAGTAAAGAATTTCTGTATAAATACCTTAATAATGCCTCCCCCACTGGTTTTGAATCGTCGGGGCAGCAGATCTGGCTGGATTACCTCAAGCCCTACACCGATGAGTACATCGTGGATACCTACGGCACCGCCGTTGGGGTTATCAAAGGAACTGGCGACTATAAAGTCGTTATTGAAGCCCACTCCGACGAGATTTCCTGGTTCGTCAATTATATTTCCGATGATGGTTACCTGTTCGTTCGGCGTAATGGCGGTTCTGATGCGCTCATTGCGCCGTCTATGCGGGTAAACCTGCACACGAAAAAAGGCGTGGTAGAAGGTGTATTCGGCTGGCCCGCCATCCACGTCCGCGACTTAGCGAAAGATGCAGCCCCTAAAGTGACCGACCTGTTTATCGATGTGGGTGCCGCTACCAAGCAGGAAGTGCTGGATATGGGTATCCACGTGGGTACGGTCTGCACATTTGTGGATGGACTGCGGGAAATGAACAACCGTTACTTTGTGGGCCGGGCACTGGACAACCGAATGGGCGGGTTTATGATTGCCGAAGTGGCCCGGCTCCTGAAAGAAAATAACATCACGCTGCCTTTTACGCTGTACATCGTGAATGCCGTGCAGGAGGAAATTGGCCTGCGTGGTGCCGAGATGATTGCCCGTCGGCTTCGCCCCGACCTGGCTATTTGCACCGACGTAACCCACGATACGCAATCGCCAAAGTACGAGAAAAAAGAGCAGGGCGACCTCAAATGTGGCGACGGACCCGTACTCTGCTACGGGCCGGCGGTGCAGAACAATGTGCTGGAATACGTCATTGCCGTAGCCGAACAGAATGAGATTGCTTTTCAGCGGCAGGCCGTGAGCCGTTCCACCGGCACCGATACGGATGCTTTTGCCTACGCCACGGAAGGTATTGCCTCAGCCCTGATTTCGCTTCCCCTCAAGTACATGCACACCACGGTCGAAACCGTACATATGGACGATGTGCAGAACGTTATCAAGCTGATTTATTCAACCCTGCTTTCCCTGAAAGGCAACGAGGATTTCCGGTACATCAAATAGAGACATTGATGTGTGGTCAGGCTCTTGAACCTGACCACACTAACAACTAGATATTCCCATGATGACCCCTGCCCAAAATAAGCAAAATGCCATTGCATTCTATGACCTGATGTTCAATCTGTGCCAGCCCGAAGCAGCGATTGAGCAATACACAGGTGATGTGTACATCCAGCACAATCCGCACGTGGGCGATGGGAAGGAAGCATTTATCAACTATTTCAACCGCATGGCCAGCGAATATCCCGGCAAAAAAGTAGACGTCAAACGGGCAATTGCTGAAGATAATATGGTGGTGCTACATTGCTACCAGACCTGGCCGGGCGATAAGGATTACGCCGGTATTGACATTTTTCGGTTCGACGATAAGGGCAAAATAGTAGAGCACTGGGATGTGCTTCAGGTGATACCAGATGAGTCAGCGAATGAAAACACGATGTTTTGAGGGGAGCACCATCGTGTAAAATCAAGCCCGTACCGGTGACTCAGCAACCTATGGAACAAGTAACGACCTCGAAGTGGGTGCTGCCGGTAATCGTTATTTCGCAGTTTTTCTGCACATCCCTTTGGTTCGCGGGGAATGCCGTCATGCCCGACATCCTGTACCGTTTTCAGCTTGAACCGGGTTTTCTGGCGCATTTAACCAGCGTAATTCAGTTTGGTTTTATTACCGGTACGTTCATTTTTGCCCTGCTGGCCATTGCCGACCGCTTTTCTCCTTCACTCGTTTTCTTTGTCTGCGCTGTTTTAGCGGGGTTGTTCAACCTCGGAATTGCTGCACCCGATGTTGGTCCGACGGGGATTCTGTTCTTCCGGTTTTTGACCGGTTTCTTTCTGGCCGGCATTTACCCGGTTGGCATGAAAATAGCATCGGATTACTTTCAGAAAGGCCTCGGCAAATCGCTGGGGTTTCTCGTTGGCGCGTTGGTCCTCGGCACGGCCTTTCCGCATTTACTCAAGAACATAACCACGCATTTTCCCTGGGTATGTGTTGTGTACCTGACAACTCTCCTCTCGATAACGGGTGGCTTGTCAATCTGGTTGCTTGTTCCCGACGGCCCTTTCCGAAAAGCAGGGCAGCGACTAATTTTCCGTGAATTTTTATCGGGGTTTAAAAGCCAAAACTTCCGGGCCGCTTCGTTCGGCTACTTTGGCCACATGTGGGAGTTGTACGCGTTCTGGGCGTTTGTTCCCGTCATGGTAACCGGTTACGGAGCCCGATATCCGGAAGCGGGTCTGAACACCTCCCTTTTGTCTTTCCTTATTATTGCGTCGGGTAGCCTTGCCTGCGTGAGTAGCGGTTACTTATCGGGTTATTTTGGCGTAAAAAAGGTGGCGGCCATTTCACTGGCATTATCCTGCCTGTGCTGTCTCGTTTCGCCGTTTTTTTTATCCCGCCCATCACCATCATTTTTTGTTAGTTTCCTGTTTTTCTGGGGCGTAGTGGTTATTGCCGATTCACCTTTATTCTCAACGTTGGTAGCTCAAAACGCACCGGAGCAGTCGAGGGGGACATCACTTACTATTGTGAACTGTATTGGTTTTTCCATCACCATCATCAGTATCCAGTTCATCAATCTATTGTCAGAAAGCATAGACGGTCGGTATGTGTATATGGCGCTGGCACTGGGGCCGGTATTGGGGCTTGTCAGCTTACTTAAAAAGCGGACATCACCGGGCGTTTAGCAATGCATCGCCCTGAATCGACCATTTATACTCATGAGTTTCCACGTTTCCGGGCGGGAAGCGTAACTGGCTAGAGCACCAAGAACTCGACCCGCCGGTTTTTCTTTCGGTTTTCCTCGTTATTGTTTGGGGCTACTGGGTCAATAGGGCCGCGCCCAACGGCCTTCAGGTGATTTTTGGCGATTCCTTTATTAACCAGGTAATCAACAATAGCCAGGCATCGGTCGCGGGAGAGTTTTACGTTCAGATCGAAATCTCCCTGGTTATCTGTATGGCCGCGAATTTCAATTATCAGACCTGGATTCGTTTTCAGGACATCCGCTAACTGGTTGAGTTCGGTATAGGATTCCGGGCGCAACACGGGACTGCTCTGGTCGAAATAGATGTTTGGCAGGGCAATTGGCCTGCCTTTCTCAAGCAGTGCCACGGGTTTGGCGGCTGCAACTGGTGCGGATGCGGCATTCGTCGCTATGGGCGCGGAAACAGGTTTTTTTGCAGGAGACGATATTACCGGAGCTTCCCTGACTATGGCTTCCCGGACTTCGGGTTTCACCCCGACCGGCATCCGTTTTGCGGTTAAAATAACCCGTGCTTCGTTTTGAGCACTATCCAGCTTTATGGATTTTGCGAAATCGTCGTAGCCGTTGGCCGCGCAGCTTAACGAATAGATGCCTTTACCCGGCAACTCTACCCTGACCAATCCGGTAGTGGAATCGGGGACGAGTTTGATCGATTTATTACCCGTATTTATGCCGCTGATCGTGAAATGAACACCCGGTATCACTAGGCTGGTTTGTCGGTCAACGGCCAGAATAGTCAGGCTAATTTTTACTCGGTCCAGCTCGGCATCAAACTCATAGCGATTACCCTGTGGGGATACCGGTATGGTCATTTTGCGATTGACCGATGTGTAGCCCGGCGCACTGATGTCGATGGACAACTGGTCGGCCTTTGTAAACGTGCAGTAGATCTGCCCCGTAGGCAGGGCAAACCGTTCGACTTTACCGGTGAGGGTGGAGGTGATGACCGCCGTAGCTGACGTAAGGGGCGTTGTAATATTATTAGCAAAAACTTTGATAACCAGCGTACTGGGCTTTGTTTTCTGCGCTGAATCCCCGACAAAAACGGGTATAGTACCCTGATTAAAAACCGAGCGTTCGTTAGGCAAATCACTATTGCCGATACCCGTATTATAGATAAAAAACAGACAATACCAGGTAAAAAAGAGTACCACAAGCCTGTGGCGGTCAATAGATTGACTTGTCAGGCCGTTAGTCATGAATACAAAAGGTTGACTTGTGCACTTACTAACGCATGGGTACGAAAAAAATGGCTGATTACAGCTAATTTCTGCCAGCAAATGAGTTACTGATATCCCCGCGCCTGCAAGCCAAACAACTCGGCGTAACGACCATCTTTCTCCAGTAATTCATAATGACTGCCAATTTCGAGCAGGGTGCCGTTTTCCAGCACCAGAATACGGTCGGCCATACGAACGGTGCTGAACCGGTGCGAGATGATGACTGACGATTTGCCCTCGGTTAACTGGGCAAAGCGCTGAAACACTTCGTACTCGGCCCGGGCATCGAGGGCGGCCGTGGGTTCGTCCAGAATGATAAGCTGGGCATCACGCATGTACGCCCGCCCCAGGGCAACTTTCTGCCACTCCCCTCCCGACAGTTCGACGCCTTTACCGAACGAACGCCCCAGCTGCTGGTCGTACCCTCCAGCCAGTTTGGCAATAACGCTGTCGGCCAGGCTACGCTGCGCGGATACCTCGATGCGCGGCTGATTGGTACGTTCGTCGATATCCCCAACGGCAATGTTTATCCCGGCCGACATTTTGAAACGGGTGTAGTCCTGAAAAATTACGCCGATGTTACGCCGGAGTTCGAGCAAATCATACTCCCGCAGGTCGTACCCGTTGAGCAGAATCCGGCCCTCGGCGGGGTCGTAAAGCCGGGCCAGTAGTTTGACCAGCGTAGTTTTTCCGGCCCCGTTCTCGCCAACCAACGCCAGTTTTTCGCCCGGTTCGAGGGCGAACGATAGATTGCGCAAGGCCCACCGTTCGGAGTTAGTGTACTTGAAACCGACATTCTCAAACTCGAATCGGAGTGCCGCTTCCCCTTCTCTGATGGGCTGGGGAAAGGGGCGGGTTGTTTTGGCCGAATGGATAAGGGGTTCAATGGCAAAGTAATCGAACAGATCCTGCAAATAGATGGCTTCCTGCGTCAGGCTGCTGAACTGCAACAGAATGCCTTCCAGCGAACCACGCACCTGCCGGAACGACCCTGCCAAAAACGTTAGGTCGCCAAGGGAAATTTGGCCCGTTGTAGCCCGTAGCACAATCCAGACATAAGCTCCGTAGTAACCCGCCGTGCCGAGGGCCGTGAGTAACACACCCCATCCCGCCCGGCTCAGCGCGAGCGCTTTGTTCTTCTGGTAAAACCCATCCGACAGGGTCCGAAACCGCTCGACCAGAAACCCCGACAGACCGAAAATTTTGACCTCTTTCGCCGTTTCATCACTAGCCCCCACGTAGCGCAGGTAATCCAGTTCCCGCCGTTCGGGCGTCCAGGAGCGGGACAGGGAGTAACTGCGCTGATTAAAATAATTATCGCCGATAAACGAAGGGGTCACCGCGACCAGAATCAGAAGCAGCAGCCAGGGATTGTAAACCGCCAGACCAGCCGCCAGGAAGGCGACAGAAATAAGCTCCTGTACCTGGCCAAACACCCCCGACAGCAATACCGTACGGCCCGTCGTCTGCCGCCGGGCGCGTTCGAGTTTGTCGTAAAACGTAGCGTCTTCAAACTGTTCCAGGTCAAGCGTGGCTGCGTGTTCCATGAGCCGGACAGAGGTGCTGTTGGCAAATAAATCGCCCAGCAGCCCATCCATGAGCGAAACGGCCCGGGCCAGTGCCGTTGACAGAATAGCCAGCCCGAATTCAGCAGCTACCAACTCCCACAAAAAAGTCGTGTCTTTGTCAGTTTGCCCGGCCAATCGCACCACTTCGTCGATAAGCAGCTTGCCAATGTACAGCACCGATGCCGGAATAGCCGCCCGCACTAACCGCAGGGCTGCGTTGCCTATAAACAGGCCCGGCGAAACGGCCCAGACCAGTTTGAAAAAAGCGGGCAGATTACTCAGTGCTGCAAAGCGTTCGCGCCAGCTTAGCTCGTCTTTTGCATTGGCGACGCTGCTCCGCGCATTTTCAGATTTTGCCATATTTGAAAGGACAAGACGAGCGGGAGATTAGTTCATTGGTCGGAGCCCCTTGAACACGCCTGAAAGGGGCCCTATCAGTACTTTTTCGCTCCATCCCGCCGGGCGTAAATGTAGCGTAACGCTATGTCGCCCCCCATCCGGAGCCATTGGCCGTAAGGGTACTTTTTAGTTTCGGATGCATTATTTGAGGTGTAGACCCTATCGGAGCGAACAACAACCTTTCTGGCTACGGAAACACGCCGATTTTCGTTATTCGTCACTCCCATTTTCGTCGTTCGTCAGTAACTGAATAAGCGGGTAGCCTGACCTTTGTAGCGTACTAATCAACGCAAAAACATAATGAACACCACCAACCCTACTGTCCTTATTCTGGGCGCTACCGGCAGCATCGGCTATGCCGTAACGGCCAATCTGCTGGCCCGGCAATGGCCCGTTACCATCCTTGTCCGCAATCGGGCCAAAGCTGAAAAACTATTTCCAAATGCGCCAACGCTCACGATTGTGGAAGGCGATGTGCAGGATGCTACGCTGCTCGACCACCTTGCTGCCGATAAACAGTTTATTTTTCACGGCATCAACTATCCGTACAATCAGTGGTTTGGGAATATGGATACGGCCACGCAGAAAATTATCGACGCTGCCAGTCGAAGCGGATCCAATTCGGGCGGGACTACCATCATTTTCCCCGGCAATGTGTACAATTTCGGTAATACCAAAGAGCCAATTCGGGAGGATAGCTCTGCCCGACCCTGTACTCGAAAGGGACAGTTGCGGGTCGAAATTGAAACGATGCTGGAGCAGGCTGCCGAAGCCGGGAAGTGCCGCGTGCTCAACGTACGGTTACCGGATTTTTGGGGGCCAAATGTTCTCAACGACGGCGTACGTCCTATTTTCGAAAATGCCCTGACTGGCAAGGCACTCCCCTGGCTTCTAACTACTGACATACCCCATCAATCCGTGTATACCAATGATGCCGCTGAACTTATTGCCCGGCTGATATTGCGGGACTGGAACACGAGGGGAACCGTAAAATCGAACCCCTACGAAGTCTGGAATTATGGCGGAACAACACTACCATCCATGCGGGCGTGGTTTGGGCATATTAGCGGGCTGACGGGAAAACCTCTCAAGATTCAGGTGTACAGCCGGTTTCTTATTAACGCATTGGGACTATTCATGCCTGTGCTTCGGGAAGTAAAAGAGATGCTCTACCTCTACGAAAACACAATTGTGCTGGATGACCAAAAAGTACGGTCACTCTTCCCCGATTTTCAGCCAACCCCCATGAAGCAGGCCCTGAACGACACGCTGACCTGGTTTTCGGAACGCCAGCTGAAAAAGCCATTTACGCCCGTCGAGAACAAACGTTAACCGCAAAGAACGCAGAAGGTAAAGGCGCAAAGAGCACAAAGTACATTATAAACGACAAACTATTAATCCAATGAAAACGCTATTGAAGTCCGAAGAATTAATTCAGTTTCTGGGTGCTATTTTCCTGTTCTCCCGCCTTGATTTCGCCTGGTGGTGGTTTCCGGCCCTCATTCTGGTACCTGATATAAGTATGATTGGCTACCTCATCAATCCTGCTGTGGGCGCGGTTTTGTATAATATTGCGCATCATAAAGGATTGGGCATCGTCATTGGTTTACTGGGCCTGATGATAGGTAGCCAGATACTGATCCTGATGGGTGTTATCCTCTTCGCTCATTCGAGTATGGACCGTATCATGGGCTACGGCCTGAAATATCCGGATAGCTTTAAACACACCAGTCTGGAAAGTTTATGAATCAGGCGGTTGCCTGCGCCAGCCGAAAGGCACCCGGCGTTTGCCCCGCCCACTTCTTGAATGAGCGAAAAAAGACACTAGGCTCGGCAAAACCCAGCAGGTAGGCAATGTCTGTGGTACTCATGTGCTGTTCACGCAGGTGGCTGACTGCCAGTTCATAGCGGGTTTCATCAAGGATGTGCTGATAGGAGGTCCCCAGTTCCTTCAGGTGTAACTGCATTGTACGGACACCCATAGCCAGCCGGTCGGCAACGGTGGCCAGGGTTGGTTCTTCTCCCCTCATGAGCAACATGATCTCCCCCTTCACCCGCGACGGTAAGGTTGGCGTTTTGAGCTGTTTAAGAATGGTATCGGCGTGTTTCTCAAACAGTATCGATAAGCTTGGATTGGCATTCAGAACGGGGATGTTCAATAGACTGACATCGAGAATCATGGCCGTTTCGGGCGCATCGAAGGTAAGTTTGGCAGGCGCAAATACGCGCTCATGTTCCCGGGTATCAACCGGCTTTGGGTATGCGAAGTGAATAGCATCGGCCGTGATTCGCTGCCCCGTCAGGGCCCGCATGGCGGATAGGTATATGGATAGTTCGGAGTTGAGCGTGTGTTGCGGATAAATGATATCGGCACTGATGATGTGTAGCGACAGAACGAACTGATTACCAGCCGGGGTCAACTGTCCGGTTGTGCGGATCCCCTCACAAACAATGTCCTGGTACCGGCACAGTTTTTCGAAGGCACCACCCAGTGTAGGGCTATGCATCATGACATACGCCAGCACACCGATGGAAACCGGATTGACCAGTTCACCCAGTTGCAGGGCAATATTCGGGTCGCCGGTGGCGGCAGTGATCTCCCGCCAGAGAGCCTGTATCTGCCGGACAAGCACGCGCCCGTCGGGGTCGCGCAACTGTTCGGAACTGATGCCCACAGCACGGGCCAGCGCATCGGCATCGACCCCGCGTTGCCGTGCGACAAAAAGCAGCAGATTGACCGAAGCAATGGAGAGTGTATCGTTGGTTTTCACTTGAGTTATACAGTAACAATTCCGGTACGCAAGTTCCTGAAATAGTCCGAAGCCCGCAACAGCCGACTCCCGTACCACGAAAATACTTCGCCATCCACCAGCCGTATCCGCGCCGACGGGCAAATGGCTTGTAACTCCGCTACATGTTTTTGACCAAATGGATACGGCTCCGACGACAGAAAAATAAGGTCGGGCTGAGCCGATTTCAGCGCATCGGCCGACACAACCGGGTAGCGCGTTTGTCCCGCAAAGGCATTCTGGAAACCTGCCTGTTCGAGCATGGCGTGGATGAACGTACCCGCAGCCGCCACCATGTACGGCTTTCGCCAGATGAGGTACGCCACTGTAAGACCGGGGACCGGCGGAAACGGAAGCAGGGCATTTTCAATTTGGTTTGCCAGTGCTTCGGCTTCGATACGTTTCCCAACCAGCGTTCCTACTTCCCGAATCATAGCCAGCGCATCGGGCAGGGTGTTTACATCGGTAACGTGTACGGTGTACCGTTGCTGGAGTGCCTCTATCTGTTCCCGCGTATTCTCCTCCTTATTGGCCAGGATAAAATCAGGATTCAGCGTATGAATAGCGTTGATATTCAGTGTTTTCGTGCCACCAACCAGCGTCTTTTGTTTAACTTTATCGGCCGGATAAATACAGAACCTGGTAATGCCAATGACTTCCTCATCTAACCCCAGGTCGAAGAGCAATTCGGTCTGCGAGGGCACTACGGAAATAATGCGTTTTGGAGCCATACGAATGTAATTCAACGGCTAAAATTCGCCATTGGATTACTAGTTAACCGCATTTAACAAAATTTTAACGGTGAGTTAAATAAAATGTGCAACGTTTACTAACACAAGCCCTCATTCAACCATGAAACAAGTTCTTTGCCTCACATTGGCCGCTGGTTTGTCGCTGACAAATTTATTCGGCCAATCGCCCACATCGGGCAAAATCACTTACGAAGGTATGCGCCAGATTGACCGTTCGCAGATGCGGATGGTCATCAACGGACAGGAGGTTCGTCCGGGTAGCCCCGGTGCACCCGATGCCCCGGAAGGTACACCGGAAGTGATGTCATTTACGCAAAAACTGGTCTTTTCCGGGACGATGGCCAAGGAAGAGCGCGACCGGCCGCAGAATATGATGATGACCCGGACGGTTGGCGGGCCGGATGGCGCGGGTAGTCCTGGTGGCGGAGACCGGCCCCGTACAACGCGGAGGACACCCCCATTTGAGCAGCAGACATACCTGGATTTGGCGAACCGACAGCACATCGATGTACTGACGGTAAAGAAAGATTCGACGACGCAGGTCTACCGTTCCGAAAAACCAATGCCGGAGGCAACCGACTGGCAAACCGCATCAAAGACGAAGAAAATTGCGGGATACACCTGCCAGAAAGCCACCGCCACGCGACGCAAACAACCGTACACCATCTGGTACACCACAGAACTGCCCTTCACCTACTCGCCCGTGGCCGACCTGACCCCGCCAAAAGGTGTAGTGCTACAAATTGAGTCGGACACGGAATCCTTTAAGGCAACGGGCGTCTCGACGGAAGCCGTTGCCGAAACGGCCGTTCAACCACCTAAAGATGCCAAAGTTGTATCGGCCGATGAACTGGAAGAAATGCGCCGAAAGGGCATGGCCGATTTTCGGCAGAAAATGATGCAGGAAGGCGGATTTCAGCGACGGGGTAACAACTAATAAAATGCACCATGAAGAATGTATAGTGTACGGTGAAAAACTACTTACGATGAAACGCCTGCTGTTGAGCACATTATTCATTGTGCATTGTACATTTTTTGTTAATGCGGCTTTCGCGCAGCGTATCAGTGGAACGGTGGTCGATTCGCTGACCCGAAAGCCACTGATGGAAGCATCGGTGTCACTACTGTCAGCCCGCGATTCGTCGCTGGTAACGTTTGGCATTACCGATGGGGACGGCAGGTTCGTTTTTCCAAAACTAGCGGTCGGTCAATACCGGGTGTTGGTCACCTACGTGGGTTACAAGAGCCGCGCCAAACGAATATCGGTTACCACCGAAAGACCCGATGCCGATGCCGGAACAATTGACCTGGTGTCGCAATCACAGACCCTGATGGAAGTAGCGGTACAGGGGGAAAAAGCACCCATTGCCGTAAAGGGCGACACGCTGGAATTTAATGCGGGTTCATTCAAAACCCGGCCCAACGCGCAGGTGGAGGACTTGCTCAAGAAACTGCCGGGCGTGGAGGTAGACCGTGATGGGAACATAAAAGCCCAGGGGCAAAGTGTGCAAAAAGTACTGGTCGATGGCAAACCCTTCTTTGGCAATGACCCAAAAATGGCTACCCGTAACCTTCCTGCCGACATCATCGACAAAGTACAGCTCTTCGACCAATCCTCGGAACAATCGGCTTTTTCGGGCGTGGACGATGGCGATCGGGAGAAGACAATCAACATCACCACCAAAAAAGACAAGCGTAAAGGCTCCTTTGGGCAGCAAACCATCGGCGCCGGACCAAAAACTGGTGACGATTTGCGCTATTCCGGCCGGGTGAGCCTGAACCAGTTCAATAACGGTCGGCAGATTTCGATGCTGGGCATGGCTAATAATATCAATCAGCAGGGTTTTACGGCTCAGGACCTGGGTTTGGGCAGTAACTTCGGAGGGGCCGGGCAGGGTCAGGGCGGTGGTAGAGGGGGCGGTGGAAACGTGGTGCGCGGTGGACCGGGTGGCGGAAACGTCAGCAATCAGGGGCAGGTGGGCAGCAACGCCATTACCCAGTCGTGGGCGGCTGGTATCAACTACCGCGACGGCTGGGGCAAAAAAATTGACGTGGTGAGTAGCTACAACGCCAGTAATACCAACACACTCACAAGCCAGAGCAGTCGCCGGCAAAACGTGTTGCCCAACGTCGGTACTGCGGGAACACCCGCCCGTGTCGACTCCTCCTTCGTGACAAACAGAACCAATGGCTCCGATAATACTAACACCAACCACCGGGTCAACCTGCGGCTCGATTACCGGCTCGATACGCTGACTACCATTCGGGTCATTCCGAGTCTGTCGTGGCTGAACGCTAACTACAGCAACCAGAGCCAGTCGCAAACCGTGAGTGCCGAGGGCGTACAGGCCAACTCCAGTATAACCAACTACAACTCGACGGGCAACGGCTTTACGGGCAATAACTCGCTGCTGCTGTTCCGGAAGTTCCGAAAAGCGGGACGGACGTTTTCGGTGAACTGGAACGTGGCGATGAACAACCAGAACAACGACGGCATCAATCAGTCGGAAAACAGATTTGCCCGGTCCAACGCCCCCATTTCCAGCACTGCCGGTTCAGGAACGGCCGTTACCGGTGCGGATAGCAGCGGTTTGTTTACCCAGCGTATCAACCAGCTAAACAATCAGCTAACGCGCTCCATGACGAACAGCGTCAACATCAGTTATTCCGAACCCCTCTCGCTGCGGCAAACACTGGAATTTCACTATACCCTCTCTAATAACCACAATACCTCAAACCGGGCCGTCAACGATTTTAATGAATCAACCCGGCAATACGACGTACTCAACACGACCCTTACCAACCGGTTTGTGAACGACTACGTAACCAACCGGGCGGGGCTAACCTGGCAAACCAAACGGCTGAAATACACCTATGCGTTTGGGGTAGATGGGCAGCAGGCAAGCCTGAACTCTAACAACCTCAGCCGCGAAACCAACCTGAACCGGGCGTTCACCAACATCCTGCCCAACGCCCTGTTTACCTACAACTTTGGCAAGAATCGCCGACTGCGGCTCAACTACCGTACCCGCGTCAATGCACCATCGGTCAGTCAGCTACAACCAGTTCCGAACAATACGAATCCGCTAAATATTCAGCTTGGCAACGAGGCTTTACAACCCGAATACAGCCACAATCTCTCGCTGAATTTCAATCGGTTTGAGCCCTCTACGTTCCGGAATCTGTTTGTCTTTCTGAACGCCAGCCGGACAGATAACAAGATTGTTAACTCAACCACATTTACCCCGTCGGGTGCCCAGACGACCCGGCCCGTCAATACCGATGGTTATTATACCGTCAATGGCTCGTTTGTGATCGGGCAACCCGTTAGGTTCAGCGAGCAGAAAGCAAACCTGAACCTGACGACTAACCTGACCTACAATACAGGTACGAGCTTTGTGAACAGTCAGTCGAACCGGGCCAAAAACTGGCTTATTGGGCAGGGGGTGAGCATAAGTTCCAATTTTACGGAGAAACTGGACCTTAATCTGGGGGGAAACATCAACTGGCAATCGGCGAAGTATTCGCTGCAACCTCAGCAAAACACGACGTTTTTAAATCAGACTGTTACGCTGGATGTGTATTACCAGCTCCCGCTTCATTTTACATTCTCCACCAATGTGTATTACAACCACTACGGCGGCAGTTCAGCTAGCTATAATCAGTCGTTTACGCTCTGGAATGCTACTTTGGCCCGGCAGTTGTTCAAGCAGAATCAGGGGGAGATACGCTTTCAGGCGTTCGACTTACTGAACCAGAATCAGAGCATCGTACGGAACGTAACCGACACCTATACGGAGGAAGTCAGAAGCCGGGTACTGAACCGGTATTTCATGGTAAGCTTCGTGTACAACCTGCGCAAATTCGGTGCGGGCATCACCCCTCCCCGCGACCCCTTTCAGGAACGGAATAGGGGTAATGGCAATGGCCGGGGACAGGGGGGCGGGTACCGGCGGAATGGCTAACGATTTTAAAAAACCGCCCCGCTTTTTATCCAAATAATTCATTGGCCAATGCATCTTTGCTTAAACCAAGATGCTCGGCTATATTTTTCAAAATATTGTTTAGCGTACCAATCTAGATGGGGTCGTGCCGGGGTATCGTTTCATAATGTTGCCCATTTTGCAAGGTCTGAATTCGGATATGACTACCCGTTTGTCGAACCACTTCGTAGCCAAACGGTTTTAGCCGTTTTATTAAGTCCAGCCCGGTCAGACTGCGTGGAATTTTCATAACGCGAACACTTCCTCTTTCACAAAATGCAATCGTATCAAGGTAGGTTGTTGTTCGGTTGAGTCATAATGGCAGGTTACTGCGTCTCGAATCATGGATTTTAGTTCAGCCATCGTTTCTCCCTGCGTAAAGATGTTCTCTCCAACAGCTTGGGCAGTATAGCCCCCTTCAGGATCTTCTTCGACTAAAAAAAATAGTTCTTTCATCGGTACGCTTCGGTCTGAACGGTTTGTTGTCAAACCTACTAAAATATAGCCGAAGTTATGACAGCAGTGGAGCGATGAGTATGGCCAAACGTGAACACTGTAAGTTGCCATGACTCATCACTTCCCACAAAATAATCTCTGTACAACTGCGTATATTTGTACAATAGCCAGAAAAAACAACACAACGTTTATGGAGAAGATCATAGACTATTTTGGGCATATTCCTTCATTGCACCGGAGTTTGATTCTGGTGGGAGGCATCACTATTTTCTGGCTGATTGAAAGTGCAATTCCCCTGTTTCGATTCAACTATCATAAGTTTCGGCATGCGGGTATCAATATCTTCTTTACGCTGACGACTATCGTTATCAATTTCGCCCTGGCTTTTATCCTGCTCAAAACCAGCGACTGGGTCGTTCAGCATCGGGTGGGGTTATTACAGTGGGTCAGGCTGCCGCTGTGGGCTGAGATGCTGACTGGCTTGCTGGCGCTGGATTTTGTAGGCGCGTGGCTGGCCCACTGGACGCAGCATAAGGTTACGTTTTTGTGGCGTTTCCACCTGATTCACCACTCCGATGTGCATATGGATACGACCACGGCAAACCGGCATCACCCCGGCGAAAGCGTTGTCCGGTTTATTTTCACGACGCTGGCTATTTTGCTCACGGGTGCGCCCATGTGGCTGGTGTTTATGTATCAGGCCCTGTCTGTATTGCTGTCGCAATTCAACCACGCCAATATTGAACTTCCCCGCTGGGCTGATCGGGTGCTCAGTCTGTTTATCGTAACGCCGAATATGCACCACGTTCATCACCATTACGTATTGCCGGTTACGAACACCAATTACGGCAACATTTTTCCGTACTGGGACTGGCTGTTTGGTACGTATCACGAAATGGCCGGTATGGACCTGCACTATGGCATCGACACCCACCCCGAACCGCACGAGCACAACCACATTGGCAGCTTGCTCAAAATGCCGTTTCAGCCCTATCGACCACCCGTTGGGGAGCGGGTTCCCGAAAAGGAGCTACAGCAATGAAGTAGCCGGACAATCAATTTTGTTAAGCGTATGCTGGTAGTTTATGTCATGGTCTTCCAGTTTTCATTTTCCCTGTTGCTCAATGCGTTCACCCTCCTACCAGAAAATAGTATCGCCGTTTATGGTGAGGTCAAGTGTATAAGGTCAGGCAAACAGCAGCGTAAGGATAGAAAATAGTAAATGGGCAACACTGGGATAAAGGTGTTTTCGGGGAAAACAGCGAACAGATCGTTTATTCATATCGGGCATCTTTCCTTGTCTCACAGCATTTTGACTGAATAGTTGTCCCGGATATTCTGGTATTCAGCGTTACTCACGAAAGTGGAAAACAATACCATGATTAGGGCGTTCTCCAATCAATCGGTTTCTTCTTCCATAATACACAAAACAACCTGTAATTAATCATGCCTAGTAATCGGTATACCCTGATGCTGCAAAAACGTGGCTTGTTCGTCCTCCTGCTGACTGGTTTAACCATCACCTTTTCAGCCTGTAGCAAGCAGGACAGTACAACCCCAACCCTAACCTCAATTACTGACCTAATTAATGGTGGAAGTAAGTTTACATTACTCAAAGCGGCACTGGTCCGGGCCGGTCTGGATGGCACACTAAGTCAACCCGGAACCTACACCGTGTTTGCCCCAACGGACGACGCGTTCAGAGCTTTCGGCTACGTTGATGCGGCAGCCGTTAATGCTGCCCCTGTCGATTTGCTGAAATCCGTTTTGCAATATCACGTACTTGGCAGCCGGATTGGGTCAACTGATGTACCACTGGCCGTGAATACCGTACAAAATACGTTATTACCCACCGGGGTCATCTATATCTCGAAAGTGGCATCGGGAACGTCCACAAACGCCACTAAATTATCCGTCAACGGCGCGCACGTGGTACAGGCCGACGGACAGGCCAACAATGGCGTAGTTTATGCCATTGATCGGGTGTTGATACCGCCTGTTTTTGGCAACATTGCAGCTACGATTCAGAGTATCCCCCTTTTGCTACCTACAGCTTCGTTTAAGCTATTACAGGCTGCCGTAACCAAAGCGGGCATTGGCAGTTCGCTGACGGCCACAACACCGTTAACCGTTTTCGCGCCAACGGATGCCGCTTTTAAAGCCGTCGGGTATGATTCAACGACTATCGCCAATGCGTCTGTACCGGCTCTGACCAGTCTACTAACCTACCATGTACTGAACGGCCGGACCTATACGCCGTTGATTACCGCTGGTTCCAGCCTAAGTACATTACAGGGTGGAACAATTACTGCCGGTACCAGCACCACGGCCTTAACGGTTACGGGGAAAGGGAACAGTACTACACCCTCCAACATTATTGGGCCGGACATTACAGCCACGAACGGGGTGGTCCATATTATCGACAGACTGCTGCTGCCACAGTAAGCACCTTACAAGGTCTATTAACCCACGACAAAAAACAGGCCATCCTTAGCAGGGTAGCCTGTTTTTTGTCGTGATTCCAGAACCGTAGTATTGATTTCAAGAACCCCACACTACGGAGACTCTACGACAGGGCAGGAATCAAAAGCCCCCGGGTTCTGTTCTATTTAGACAGGAATTAGCCTGTTTAAATCCTCAATTTGTCGGGTCAACAATGCGTGATTGTCCGTAAGACTTTCGACCTTTGGCCTATCGACCTGTGACTACTTTCGAATGGCTAAACCACAAAAAAAACTGTTTTTGTTAGACGCGCTGGCTCTTATCTACCGCGCTCATTTTGCCTTTAGCAAATCTCCCCGCATCTCCTCACGTGGCATCAATACCTCGGCCATCTTTGGCTTTATGAATGCCATGATGGAGGTATTGACCAAAGAAAAGCCTACCCATATCGGCGTAGCATTCGACTCATCGAAGAAGACGTTCCGGCACGAGCAGTTTCCGATGTACAAGGCCAACCGGCAGTCGCAGCCAGAGGATATCAGTGTGGCCATGCCCTACATCAAGAAAATTGTGGAAGCCATGCACATTCCCATGCTGATTCTGGATGGCTACGAAGCTGACGATATAATCGGGACCATCGCAAAGAAGGCGGCATTGGCTGATTTTGAGGTGTATATGATGACCCCCGATAAAGATTACGGGCAATTGGTAGAAGAGCATATTCACATCTACAAGCCCGCCTTTATGGGTAAACCCGCCGAAAAACTGGGAGTGACCGACATACTGGACCGCTGGCAGATTGAACGCATCGACCAGGTAACGGACATGCTCGGCCTCATGGGCGATTCGGTCGATAACATTCCGGGGATTCCGGGTGTGGGCGAAAAAACGGCTCAAAAGCTTGTTGCTGACTTTGGCTCGGTCGAAAACCTGATTGCTCGCGCCGACGAACTCAAAGGGAAACTCAAAGAAAACGTGGTCAATTTCGGACAGCAGGGATTACTGTCGAAACAACTGGCAACTATCCACCTGGACGTGCCCATTCCGTTCGATGAAAATCATCTGCGGCATACCGAATACGACAAACCACGGCTGGCGGCTTTGCTGGATGAACTGGAATTTCGGCAAATAAAAACCCGGCTGCTGGGAGCTGGTTACGACGAAAAACCATTGCCCGATGCTTTCAAAACCGGACAGGAACGGCCTGCTTCGGCCCAGATGAATCTATTCGATTCTCCAGATGCGCCCGCTTTCCTGCCGTTTCCCAATATGGGAGCAGTTAACCCGTCGGGAGCGGAGGATTTGCCGTTCGATTTTGGGTCAGACAGTGCGCCCGAAAAACCGAAGACGGCAAAGAAAACGCCGGTTCGTGTACCGGTAGCTTCCGCATCTCAGGCGACACCCACCCAGGTAACCGACACCGTAACGACGGACGATGGCGTTGGGCAGGAACGATCCGTCGTTACGGCGACCGAAGCACCGGACAGTGGTACCCCCGCGTACCTCGATGTTTATCCCGACTACGAACTAGACGAGGTGCAGCCGGAGCGACGCAAAACGATTTTATCCGTCAAACACGATTACCGGCTGGTCGACACGCCCGAACTGCGGGCTAGTCTGGTGCATTACCTGAGTCTCCAGACCAGCATCTGTTTCGACTCCGAAACAACGGCCATTGACCCCGTTGAAGCCGATTTAGTAGGCTTATCGTTCGCCTACCGGGCCGGGGAAGCCTTTTATGTGCCCGTACCCGAAAACAGGGAGCAAGCACAGGCTATTGTTGATGCGTTCAAGCCCGTATTCGAGAACCCGGCCGTTGGTAAAATCGGGCAGAATCTAAAGTATGACCTGCTCATGCTGAAAAAATACGGCGTGGAGGTAGCGGGAAAACTTTTCGACACCATGATTGCCCACTACCTGATTGAGCCGGAGATGCGGCACAACATGGATATGATGGCCATGACGTACCTGAACTACAGCCCGGTTGAGATTGAAGCCCTGATTGGCAAAAAAGGCAAAGGGCAGTTGACCATGCGCGATGTAGACGTGCAGAAAGTGGTCGAGTACGCGGGCGAGGATGCGGATATTACGCTTCAGCTTAAAGAAACATTTGCTCCACGACTCGAAAAGGATAGCCTGCATAAGTTGTTCGAACAGGTAGAGATGCCACTCGTGCAGGTATTGGCCGACCTGGAACTGGAAGGTATCACAATAGACACCAATGCCCTGGCCGAACTGTCGGCCACGCTCGATGTGGATATGAAGCAGGTGCAGCAGGAGATTTTTGCCATTGCCGGTGAAACCTTTAACGTCGGCTCCCCGAAGCAACTGGGCGAAATCCTCTTCGATAAACTAAGGCTGGACAACAACGCCAAAAAGACGAAAACAGGTCAGTACGCTACGGGCGAAGAAATTCTCTCGAAACTGGAAGCGGAACATGAGATAGCCCGTAAAATTCTGGACTATCGCGAACTAATAAAACTCAAAAATACCTACGTCGACGCCCTACCATTGCTCATCAGCAAGCGTGATGGCCGGATTCATACATCGTTCAATCAGGCAGTAGCTTCCACCGGGCGGTTGTCTTCCACCAATCCTAACTTACAGAACATTCCCATTCGGACCCCGCGCGGTCAGGAAATCCGCAAGGCCTTTGTGCCCCGTGGTCCTGAATTCCTGATTATGTCGGCCGACTATTCGCAAATAGAGTTGCGGATTATGGCAGCCTTCAGCGGGGATCAAACCATGCTGGAAGCCTTTAACAACGGCGTTGATATTCACACCCAAACTGCCAGTAAAGTGTTTCACGTTGGGCTGGATGAGGTAACAGGCGAGATGCGCCGACAGGCCAAAACCATTAACTTCGGTATTATCTACGGTATTTCCTCCTTCGGGCTGTCACAACGGCTCAAGATTCCACGTAAGGAAGCCGGGCAGATTATTGAGGAATATTTCGCCGGTTTCCCGGCGGTGAAAGCTTACATTGAGCAGTGTATAGAAAAGGCGCGGGGCTTTGGTTACGCCGAAACCATTCTGGGCCGTCGGCGGTACCTGCGCGACATTAATTCCCGCAACCAGACCGACCGCATGTTTGCCGAACGCAATGCCGTGAACGCCCCCATTCAGGGCAGTGCCGCCGACATGCTCAAGATTGCCATGATCCGTATTCACGAATTCATGCGGCAGGAACGGCTGAAATCCAAAATGATTCTGACGGTACACGATGAACTGGTCTTCGACGCCCACCGCGACGAAATCGAACTGCTACGCACCCGTGTCGACGATATTATGAAAAACGCCATTCCGATGGGCGTAAGGATGGAAACGGGTATCGGCATCGCCGAAAACTGGCTACTGGCGCACTAGATTGGCAGGCGATAGCTCACACCCGATTACTCGTGAGTTACTGCTCGATAAGGAAAGAATTATTCTGCCTGACCCGAATTGCCTCGGGTCAGGCAGAAAGTCAAATCAACTTATCCTCAACCGCCATCCGAACTAATTCAGCCGCGTTGCGTACCTGTAGCCGACGCATCATATTGGCCCGGTGATTATCGACCGTCCGAACGCTGAGCTGGAGTTTCTCGGCAATTTCGCGGCTGCTCATGCCATCCACCAGAAATTGAAGAATTTCTTTTTCTTTGTTGGAAAGTTTCGACTGTCGCTCGGTGCGGCCGTGCCGACTTCCTTTTTTCAGTTGTTGCATGTAGCCACTCAGAATGATGGATGCAACGGGCGAACTGTAGTATTTTTCTCCGCTGGCAATGGTGCGGATCGCTTTAATCATTTCGTCGGACGATGAGTCCTTCAGTATATATCCATAAGCACCAGCCTCAACTGACCGTAGGATATAGTCTTCATTGTTGTGCATGGACAGCATGAGTACCCGCACACTTTTATACAACCGGCTGATAACCTGCGTCGTCTGAATTCCCGACATGCCGGGCAGCGAAATATCCATCAGAATCAGTACGGGTAGTGTAGTATTTGCCTGATGTATTTTCAATTTATCCAGTGTCTCTTCCCCATCATTGGCCTCATCGATAATTTCCAGCCCTTCGGCTTGCTCCAACAAGAGACGGATGCCGTCACGAACGATTGAATGATCGTCTACGAGCATTAATTTAGTAGGTGTCATACTGAGCAAAACTCGTTTGATAAGGTACGGTAATTTGTATTTTTGTCCCTTTCCCCGGACTGGAATTGATCTTAAACTTGCCGTTAACCAGTTTGGTTCGTTCCTGAATATTCTGCAAGCCCTGAGAGGGGGGGCGCGATTTATCGATTCGACTAAATAAATTGTTTAACTCCTGAACCGATTGTACTGGTTCACTGAGCTGTTTTTTTTCAGGCATCTGAAAACCCGTTCCATCGTCACTTATCACTAACTGCAAAGAGTGTCCCCGTTCCTTTAGTTCAATCGTTATGTGGGTCGGATTGGCATGCCTGACGGCATTGCTAACCGCTTCCTGGGTTACCCGGTACAACATAATTTCAATGTTTTTATCTAAGCGAGGGCCGTTGGTTGCCAGATTCGTTTTAAACGTAACATCCATCGTTTCACTGCGATCATGATCGGCCAGCATTTTAATGGCGGGTACCACCCCAAAATCGCTCAATACACTGGGCATTAAATTGTTGGATATCGTACGGGTTTCCTGAATGGTTTGTGTCACTAAGCTCTTCAGCGTTTTCAGATTGGCCGAGTACGTTATTCCGGTATTCTGTTCGCTGGCGGCCCGGGTGAGCCCGGCTTCAAGTCCTTCTATCTGTAATTTAATAGCCGTTAGCATTTGCCCAAGACCGTCGTGCAGTTCACGCGACAGCCGTTTGCGTTCCTCTTCCTGACCGGCAATCAGGTAGGATGTTCGGATTTTCTGCTGATCTATTTGTTGCTCATACTGTTGTTTTGTGGCATCAAACAGTTTCTGCCGGGTCACTTTCAACGATCGATTTGCACTAAGCAACTTTTTGTTGGCGGCCGTTGTCTGGCTTTCGGCTTCTACCAACTGCTCAAATGCCTGTTTCAGTTTTTGAGCAGCGGGCCGAAAAATCAACCAGCCAATACCAATAAGCACTAATCCCGTAAACAGGTAAAGGTAGAACTCAACGGATTGCATTGAGTTAAGTTTATTTCTCAATTCAGCGTTATACTCCAGAACAATGCCATCCATTTTTTCCAGAAATGGCTTTTCATTCGCCAGCAATAGCTTCAGGCTAGCCTGTACATCGGGCCGTTTAATTTCATCGGGGTGCTGCAACTGCATCAGCCGACGGTTACTTTGCTGAAATGCTTCAAATTGTGGTCGAATTCCTGCATAAAGTTGCTGTACTGCATCCGAATTGATAATCCTGACTTTAGGATTGCTGATATTACCTACCCGGCTTTGCAGGTGGTATTTTTCGAAAATGGGAAACAGTCGTCGTAATTCGCCCACGTTTTCAACGAATCTGTTCTGCTCGCCGGGATCAGCCAGCAGCAGGGCCTGTTTCACAATCTGCTGGCTTTGGTGTCTTTGCAGGGCTGCGTGCCGGATAACCAGCAGTTCCTCCTGGATAGACCGAATGCGCGATTGGGTCAATACCTGCCCCATTGTCAGCAAAACAGCCAGAATTATAAGCCACGTCATGTACAGATGCGTGAACCGGACGGGAATTCCCAGGCCATTTTTTTCGTTATCGTCGGGTAAATCAGTCAATGGAATTGACGCAAAGTGAGTTAGTAAAAGTAATCTTTTTTGTAGTTTTACCTCTATCTTATCCTGTTAAAGCATTTGAACGCTATGAGCCGTATCGTGATTCCTTTCCTTTTCGTGTTGTTTTTTGCTTCGGCTTTCCGGCCAGCTACATTGCCGGTTGAGCACATAAGTACAACCAAAGTAACCCTTCATACGGCTGAGCCTGTAAAGTTATCATGGGAGATTCTGCGCGATGTAACATTCAAGAAAAAATGGTACGCTGAAGAGTCTGTTTATATGCTCTACCCCACCTTTGGGCAAAGTATACAGAAACTGAGTGGCAAAACGGTCGACCTGACGGGTTATGTGTTACCAGTTGATCTGGAATCGAATACGTACGTACTGTCTGCTTTCCCGTATAGTGCCTGTTTTTTCTGCGGAGGTGCCGGACCGGAGTCGGTCGTATCACTCAAGTTCAAAAAGACCGATAAGAAATTCAAAACCGATGAGCGGCATACGTTTCGGGGTACGTTCAAACTCAATGCCGACAATATTTACGAGCTAAACTATATTCTGGCCGATGCCGACGTATTGCCGTAATTGCTCAAAACATTGATTAACGATAATAGCCGCTACCTGTCTGGATAGCGGCTATTATCTTTTGGGGTACAGTAGTAAAAGAAACAGACCAGCCCCAAAACGGAACTGGTCTGTTAAGGTGGAGAATATCGGAGTCGAACCGATGACCTCTTCCATGCCATGGAAGCGCTCTAGCCAGCTGAGCTAATCCCCCATCAAACCGCTGTTATGCGTTTTGTGGGTGCAAATATGAGAAAAAAATCAACGCACCACAAACCTGCACCTGTTTTTTTGGGTCAATCAACATACTTTCCCGCTCAACAGGTTAAACTTTGTTTTGTATTACCTATTGTGTAGTTTTGACAATAGTCCCTTACCAGTATGCATACCGTTTATATTATTTACAGCCCATCTACTGACAGGTATTTCATCGGTCAGAGCAAAGACCTGAAAATCACCCTTTGGCAGCATAATGCCAAAACGAACCCCGCTACGGCTGATGGGAAGCCGTGGGAAGTTAAATTTACCCAGCCATTCGCTACCCGCAACGAAGCACTAAGTCTGGAAATGAAGTTAAAGAAGAAAGATCGCGCTCACTGGGAAGAACTCATTAACAATACTCAACCGGCTACCTGACGGTTTATCCATATAAACAGAAAAACCGCCTTGAGGGCGGTTTTTCTGTTTAAAGCCTGTCGTTGACTGTCATGCGCTAAAAAGGGCGCAGCGCCTTCACAAAACGGCCTTTAAAATAGTCTGCGTACAGGTTGTCTTCCCGAACCCCCCGCGATGATGACGCATGAATGAAGCGGATATTCTGTGCACCGTTTACTTCGGTTACAATGCCCGTATGCGACACATAACCCGCCTGACCTTTGTCGGGCACGAAAAAAATCAGGTCACCCGGCAGAATTTCGTTTACCTCCACTTCGTGCCCCACTTCTGACTGTTGCCAGGAAATACGGGGCATTTTCAGCCCTACTTCGTTAAAAACGGCGTAGACCAGACCGGAGCAGTCAATACCGGTTGTAGTGTTACCCCCCATCCGATACGGTGTTCCGGTGTAGGTACGGGCTATTTTTACCACTTCGGGTACGTACCGATTCTCGTAAGTACGGCCATCAACCACTTTACTGGGTGCCTTAACGTTAGTTTTGGGTGAGCGAGCTGATGATTTCCCCGTTGTTGTTCGCCTGGCAACCGGACGGGATGAGGAAGAGCGACGACTAACCGATGGGCCGGAGGAACGAAGAACCTCGCAGGCCGTTAGTAAAGAGAGTAGGCAGGCGCTCAGCAGTACGGGACGTGCTAGTTCCCGAAACCAGCGTAGTTGCATACGGGATGGGGTTAAGTTAACAAGTACTTTATTGTAACGCAAAAGCATATAAGACTAATGCAACCTATTAAATTTTCATGGATAATGCAATGCGTTTCCGGGCCTTATCGACCTCCAGGACCTTAACTTTTACTTTCTGGTACACTTTCACCACCGTTTTTGGGTCGGAAACGTAGTGGTTGGCCAGTTGAGAAACGTGAACCAATCCGTCCTGCTTGACACCAATATCCACAAAGGCCCCAAAAGCTGTAATGTTGGTAATGACCCCATTCAAGAACATCCCTTCCTGCAAATCATCCACGGTCCGAACGCGGGCATCGTATTCAAATACCGACAACTGCTCGCGGGGGTCACGGCCCGGTTTGGCGAGTTCAGCCAGAATATCGCGCAGTGTTGGTAAACCTGCCGTATCACTAATGTACCGGTTTGGGTTGATGGACTGGCGCAGGTCGGGATTCTGAATAAGGTCCTGAATTGTACTGCCGGTATCAGTCGCCATCTGCTCAACGATAGCGTACCGTTCGGGGTGAACGGCGCTGTTATCCAGCGGGTTTTTTCCCCCTTCGATCCGTAAAAATCCGGCGCACTGCTCAAACGCTTTCGGCCCCAGCCGGGGCACTTTCCTGAGTTGATCGCGGGAGGTAAACGCACCATGTTCGGCCCGGTAGTCAACAATATTTTCTGCTAACTGTGGCCCCAGGCCCGAAATGTACCGCAACAAGTGGGCACTGGCCGTATTGAGCGAAACACCCACCTGATTGACGCAGCGTTCCACGACGGTATCCAGACTCGTTTTCAGATTCGCCTGGTCAACATCGTGCTGGTACTGCCCCACCCCAATAGATTTAGGATCGATCTTGACCAACTCGGCCAATGGGTCCATGAGTCGGCGGCCAATACTAACGGCTCCCCGCACGGTAACGTCGTGGTTGGGAAACTCCATGCGGGCCACCTCCGACGCCGAATAGATAGATGCTCCCTGCTCACTAATTATGTAAGTAGGTATCGACTCGCCCGACGGTTTTGTCAGGCCTAAACTACGGACAAATTCTTCCGTTTCGCGTCCGGCGGTGCCGTTTCCAATGGCGATAGCGTCAATTTTGTATTTTGATACCAGGTTGTTTACGGCGAGGGTTGCCTGTTGCCGCTGCGCGTCGGATTGCGCCAGATAAAGCACCGTATCGATCAGTAAATTGCCCTGGGCATCCAGACAAACTGTTTTGCAACCTGTCCGGAAGCCAGGGTCGATGGCCAGAACCCGCTGCTGGCCGAGGGGCGGGCTGAGTAACAGTTGCTGGAGATTATCGGCAAAAATCTGGATAGCTTCCATATCTGCTTTTGCCTTCGAGTGCTGGGCAAATTCGGTTTCGAGCGAGGGTTTGAGCAGGCGTTTGTATCCATCCCGGATGGCAAGGGACATCTGCTCTTTACAAGCCGGCGTACCGGAGCGCTCAGCGATAAACTGCCGCTCAAGCCGCTCGATAGCTGCTTCTTCGCCAGGGCTGATAGTAACGCTCAAAAAGCCTTCTGCCTCTCCCCTGCGCATAGCCAGCAACCGGTGCGAGGGTACGCGTTTCAGGGATTCTTCGAACGTAAAGTAATCGGTGAATTTTGCGCCCTCTGCCTCTTTCCCTTTTTTGACGGTGGAGCGAACAGTAGCTTCCCGCTCAAACAGGTTACGGATACGCTGGCGGGCATCGGCGTCCTCACTGATTCGTTCGGCCAGAATATCGCGGGCACCCTGCAAAGCGTCAGCCACGGTTGGAACCGTATCCGACAGATACCGCTGCGCTATTCGTTCGATACTGGTTTCCCGCTGGGCAATAAGTACATTGGCGAGTGGTTCCAGACCCCGCTCGATAGCCATGGTGGCGCGGGTTTTGCGCTTTTGCTTATACGGCAAGTACAAGTCTTCCAGGTCCGTAAGGAAATTAGTATCGGCTATTTTCCGACGCAGTTCGGGCGTTAGTTTGTCCTGTTCGGCAATGGACTTCAGGATAGCCTCCCGGCGTTTGTCGAAGTCCAGCAATTTCTGGTAGGTGTCCTTAATCTGGCCAATTTGTACTTCATCGAGCGGGCCACGGTCGGCCGATGCGGTAGCTTCTTTGCGGTAACGGGCAATAAACGGGACCGTTGCTCCGCCGTTAAGTAATTCGATGGTGGCTGTTACTGACTCTAGATTGAGGCCAAGCTGGGCTGCCACCCGTTGTTCGGGCAATTGGGTCATAGACGATTTGTTCTACCCGCAAAAATGGCTCAACGAACTGACAGGGCAAAAAAAAACATGCCTCGCGGCATGTTTTTTACAACGGTTGTCTTTATATCTTACAATTAAGCTATTTCGACGTTCACGGCGTTTAAGCCTTTCTTACCGCGCTCGACATTGAATTTAACTTTGTCGTTCTCACGGATTTGGTCGATGAGACCGGAAGCGTGTACAAATATGTCTTCGCCACCTTCATCGGGTTTAATGAAGCCAAACCCTTTGGTTTCATTAAAGAATTTTACAGTTCCTGTTTGCATTGTTTGTTTTAAATTTGGGCGAATAACGACACTAAAATAATACTTTCCAAATCTACGCGTAAAATAAAAGCGATAATTACTAAATATTTTCAAAAGGCCCGTTTTTCGGGCTAAATCACGCCGAATTTGTGCTGAGTCATGCAACCGTGCCTGTCCCAAATCGTTTTTATTTTATTTGTCACAAACAATCAGTGATTGCTGTTGCCTATAATTTCACTCACTTGTTTGCGTAATTTTGGCCACTTAATCAAAATTTGGTGTAGTGAAGATTGATCTGACCTGGTTCATGCGAGTAGCGGGCATTATAGGAGCGTTATTTATTGGTGGGTTGAATGTAGCTTCATCACAAGTCGTTAGTGGTAACGACGCCAGTCCTACGTTGTACTCCTACTGCCAGCAGTTTCAAATCTTATACATCCAGGTTAGAGAGCAGACGATTACCCCCGACTCCGCCCGGTTGCAGTTTAGCCACATCATGCATGGGTTGCAGGACCGGTTTCACAGCCAGCAGAGTTACCATCAGGATTCATTGCAGCAGGATAGCCTCCGCCGGACGGGCTTGTATTTTTCATTCCCTATCCGGGGTTATACAACCAGCGCTATTGGCGGTACACACGGTGAAGGCTACAGAGGCAGGGGCTTCGATTTGTTCGATTATACCGTTAAAGGGAGCCATCCGGCGCAGGACATTTTCATTGCCGACCGTAACCAGAATGTTCTTGACGATGTGACCGGGAAACCAGCTGACATCCTGTCGATGAGCAATGGCTTGGTACTGGCTATTGAAACCGCCTGGAAACCTGGTTCCGATTACCGGGGGGGCAACTGGATTTGGGTATATGATCCCATTCTTAACGGGCTTTTTTATTACGCCCATAATAACGAGGTAATAGTAAGACCCGGCCAATGGGTAGCCTCTGGGCAAAAACTGGCCGAAATGGGACGAACAGGCTTCAACGCCTATAAAGCACGCTCTCCCACGCATTTACACCTGATGTATCTGCAAATCCAGCCCAATGGTCTTCCAGAGCCCCTGGACACCTATAAGTGGCTACTAACTGCTAAGCTGACAAAAAAATGAGCTGAGAGCAGTTCGTTTAGTTTAATCTTTCTCGCTCGAATTAAATTAACTATTTACTTTCTTTTAAACGGCTTCGAAAGCGCAACTGGCGATTTTCGAAAATCTATGTTACTACAGGCCCAGTTATAGTGTTATTAGGCTAGATCTCACAACATTTGATGAAAGTGGTGGTCACTTTACTCCTCCGAATCAATGTATAAATAGTCTCCATACCGCAATTCATGACCATAGGCAGGATATGATGATCGCCGATAATAGTTGGGATCATCTAAACTAACTTCACTCAATTCTTTTATTGACTCTACATAAGTATTGATTTTCAAGTTCATAATTCGAGCGCCGTGAGACTTTCTGCCAGATATTGATCTTAGCGAACCGCTATCAAACACGATGACTTTTCTTGTGCTACTTACCAATACAAAATCCTTGTTATCAGAAATTTGCGTTATAAATACGCATTCTTCTCCTCTAAAAACTCTGCTCAGTTTTCTACGATTCGTTAGAAAACTGTTCGTATATATTTTAGCGACGTAACCATCTTTGAATCCAAAGATCAAACGGTGGTCTGATTCGTCGTCATTTGATATACCAATTATAGCAATACATTTTTCCCCACGGTCAAATTCTATACTTGCCTTCAACTGCCTTTCAGATTTGTATCCTTGATTATATGTTTTGTAAACATTACCAAAAGACGTGAATAGAAGAATTTCAGGGCAATCATACCATTCTTTAAGCTCGTTTATCACTTGGCTACCTACAATAGCATTAGAAACATCATAGTTCGTTGGCTGGAATTCAACCAACTGTTTCACTGTCTCTTGCTGGGTTGTTATTTTCCCATAGAGCCTAATGTCGCTTAGTTCTTTCAACTCGTCAAGAACCTGTAGCCAATCTTGAATAGGCAACACAACTGAGGTACGGCTGCCATGCTCGTCGATTATGTATTGTGGATAAAGTGTTTTATTCATGGCAAATATTTCTAAATTTCATCTAGTTTCATTCCGCCATTTTGAGCAGTTCATTCAGTTTCAGCAGGGCTTCAATTGGCGTCAGGCGGTTGACATCGATGTTACGGAGTTTCTCTTTAATGGCTTCCGATTTTGGATCGCCGGATTCGATGATGCGCAAGGCTAATTCCCGTTCCTGGGGGACAGCGTCCCGGATTCGTTCTTTATTGTTTTCCCGATTGTGCGATGATTCCAGTTGTTTCAGAATCTCGTTAGCCCGGTTCACAATCTGAGCGGGCATACCAGCCATCTGCGCCACGTGAATCCCGAAACTGTGCTCCGAGCCGCCCTCTTTCAACTTCCGCAGAAAAATTACTTTATTGCCCAACTCCTTGACCGACACGTTATAGTTTTTAATGCGCGGGTTATCAGCCGCCAGGTCATTCAGTTCGTGGTAGTGAGTAGCAAACAGCGTTTTGGGACGACAGTCGGTTTTGTTGTGCAGGTACTCCGTTATGGACCAGGCAATCGAGACACCATCGTAGGTACTGGTGCCCCGCCCGATTTCATCCATTATAATCAGGCTCCGTTCGCTCAGGTTGTTCAGGATACTGGCCGTTTCGGTCATCTCGACCATAAACGTACTTTCGCCCCGAGATAGGTTATCCGAAGCCCCAACGCGGGTAAAAATCTTATCGACAATGCCAATTTCGGCTAGTGATGCCGGTACGAAACTTCCGGCCTGCGCCATCAGCACAATGAGTGCCGTTTGCCGTAACAACGCCGACTTACCAGCCATGTTCGGGCCGGTGATAATGATAATCTGCTGGGTTTCGTCGTCCAGAAAAACATCGTTCGGGATGTACGGTTCGCCGGGGGGCAGTTGCTGTTCAATGACCGCGTGCCGCCCGTCTTTTATGTTCAGCACTTTGCTTTCGTTGATTTGCGGGCGAACGTATTTACTTTTCACGGCTACCCGCGCAAAGGAAGCCAGCACATCCAGCACCGACAGTACCCGGGCATTTTGCTGAATGGCACCAACGTATTCGCCAGCCGCCAGGACCATCTCATTGAACATCCGGGCTTCAATCTGAAAAATCTGCTCCTCAGCGTTCAATATTTTCTCTTCGTACTCTTTCAATTCAGGCGTGATATACCGCTCAGCATTCACGAGGGTCTGCTTCCGAATCCAGTCCTCCGGCACCCGGTTTTTGTGGGCGTGGGTCACTTCCAGGTAATAGCCAAACACCTTGTTGTAGGCTACCTTGAGCGAAGTGATACCTGTTCGCTGCACTTCGCGCTCCTGCAACTGCACCAGGTAATCTTTGCCCGAATAAGCGATGGCCGTCAGTTCATCCAGCTCTGCATTGATGCCCGATTTAATCATGCCACCCTGATTGGAGAGCGTTGGCGGGTCTTCGCGTAGTTCGGCCTCGACCCGGTCAATCAGGAATGAAACCGGGTTGAGCTGGTCGGCGTACTTTTTCAATGAACCGGAATGCTGACCGGGTAATTCCTGTTGGCTCAATGCCGTAATGAGCAGTTCCTTTATGGGTAAAACGTGTTGTAGTGACCGTTTTAGTTGCAGTAGTTCACGAGGGCTTATTCGCCGAACGGCTACTTTGGACACCAATCGTTCAAGGTCACCAATTTGCCGGAGATGATTCGCCGTCGCATCGGCAAAGTCACTATCCGCCACAAACTGCCCGACCATGTTCAGCCGTTCGTCAATCAGGGCTTTTTCTTTCAGGGGCAGGTTGAGCCATTTACGCAACAGGCGGGCCCCCATCGGCGTAACGGTCTGGTCCAGAATCTGAATCAGCGGAACGCCCCCCTCCTGCTGGGCGGCCGTCAGTTCCAGATTGCGGATGGTAAAGCGGTCAAGCCACACATAGCGGTCTTCTTCCAGCCGGGTAACGCGGGTAATATGCTGAAGGTCTTTGTGTTCCGTTTCGTTGAGGTAATGCAGAATGACCCCGGCTGCGATGATGCCATCGGGCATCCCTTCAATACCAAAGCCTTTGAGCGAGGTAGTCTGAAAATGCTGCTTCAGGAAATTGTAGCCAAAGTCGTAGGTAAAGGCCCAGTCTTCCAGCGTGTAGGTGTGAAACTTATCGCCGAAGAGTGCGCCAAATTCCTGCCGGTTCCGCTTGCAGTACAATACTTCTGACGGGTTGAAACTCTGGAGCAGTTTATCAATATAGGCCCCATTACCCTGCGACGCCAGAAACTCACCCGTAGAGATATCCAGGAACGATATTCCAAATGTGTCATCCGACTTACCAAAATGAACGGCTGCCAGGTAATTATTGCGCCGGGTATCGAGTACGTTATCGTTGAAGGAAACGCCGGGCGTGACCAGTTCGGTAACACCCCTTCGCACAATGCCTTTAGCCAGCGCAGGGTCTTCCAGTTGGTCGCAAATGGCCACCCGCTCTCCCGCCCGAACCAGCTTAGGCAAGTGCGTGTCGAGCGAATGATGCGGAAAACCAGCCAGTTCTTCGTTCGATCCGCCGTTGTTTCGTTTGGTCAGAGTAATACCCAGAATTTTACTGGCCCGGATGGCATCTTCCCCAAACGTTTCGTAGAAATCCCCCACGCGAAAGAGCAATAGCGCACCGGGATATTTGGCCTTTATCTGGTTGTACTGGCGGTTGAGGGGCGTTTCATTCTTCTTTGATTGAGGTTTTACGGACGAGACTGATTTCACTAAAGTACGGGTATTAGTTTACACAAATTTACCGAATTTGGGCGTAAATCGCACAGCTATTTCTACCCGCAGCCGGTCGGTGGTTAGGTGTTAAACCCTCTTTTATTGGTAGCTGGTGTTGTAAGTTTGCGCTATGAACAAGGACACCCCCCGTAAGCTGACCCTCCACGAACTCAATCGCCTATCCGTCGATGCATTTAAAACGGTCGAAAAATTCCCTTACTGCCTGATTTTAGAAAATATCCGAAGCCTGAACAATGTGGGTTCGGTATTTCGCACGGCTGATGCGTTCCGGGCCGAAAAACTATATTTGTGCGGCATTACGGGGCAACCACCCCACCGCGACATTACAAAGACGGCCCTGGGCGCTACAGAATCGGTAAACTGGGAGTACGTACCCGATGCGTTGACGCTGGTTAAACAGCTGCAACTGGATGGCTGGCTCGTAGCCGCCATTGAGCAGGCAGAAGGCAGCACATCGCTTACCGATTTTTCACCGATTGCCAACAAATCCTACGCGTTTATACTGGGCAATGAGGTTACGGGTGTGGGAGATGAAGTGGTTCAACTGGCCGATTTAGTGCTCGAGATTCCGCAGTTTGGCACCAAGCACTCCCTGAATATTGCCGTTACGGCAGGTATCGTCTGCTGGGATTTCCTACAAAAACTGTAACGAAAACTTAATATTGAATTTTTGATTGTCCCGAAAATTCCGTATTTATTTGTAGATTTTTTCTCTATAAAGCATATGGCAAACAAAGCCCTAAAAACCAAACAAAAATCGCTGGCGTCGGAAATCGTCAGTTCACTCGAAGCTAAACTAAGTGAACTAGGTGCTGCTTCTAAAAAAATGAAGAAGTCCATCGAGAAGTCGGCGGAAAAGCTGGCTAAGAAGTTGGCAAAAATGGCGCACAAGGCTGAAAAGAAAGCGGCAAAACCAGCAAAAGCGTCTGAAAAGAAGGCTAAAAAAGAAGCGTCGAAGACGAAGAAAAACGCGGACAAAACGGCTAAAAATGCAGCCCGTACAGCCAGAAAAGCAGCAAACGCAGTGAAGAAGACACCAGCGCCAGCAGCACCAGCTTCGACGTCAAAACCAGCCACTTCGGCCAAGAAACCAGCTTCGACGTCAAGACCAACTCCTGCGCCAAAACCAGCGGCTACTGCCAAAACACAAGCTCCCACGCCAAAGCCGAAGGCTGATCAGCCTGCCCGTACCAGCGCAACACCGGACGCTACACCAGAATCAGCAGCCGAAGCACCCACCGGGAAATAGCAGTCACCTCTCCTAACGCTCGTCTAATAAAAAGCCCGTTAATGGCGGGCTTTTTTGTTGGCTGTTTTTAGTTTTTAGGGTAATTTCGTGTGACATTTACAACGTAAATACATCCAACGGGCAATGCATTTCATTCGCTCGTTCAGGCTTCTAGCACACCCATAACAGATAGCCTTATGCCACCTCGTTCTGTTGCCTACTCATTATTTGGGCTTACGGTACTGCTCTTTCTGATTGCAGCAGGGTTTGTTTACGGCAATTGGTCCTCCATCTCCATCCCGGTTCCCTCCATAGGCTGGCTCCCTTTATTCGGACTTCTGTTAACGTCGCAACTGTTGATGGGGTATTCAATCTGGTGGTTACTGCGCCGGGAGAAACCAGCCGAGCAGACCGAAGTGCTGCATTCCATTGTTCACGAATTTCAATCACCTATCACGGCTATCCGCATGGCAGCCGATATTCTGGATTCCCCCATTGCCCGGAATCAACCCGAACGAACAGAGAAATATGTACGCATCATTCGGGAAGAAGCGGAGCGCTTACAGCAACAGGTAGAAACGATGCTGACCCTGGCTCGTGCGGACAAAAACACGCTGGTCCTTAACACCGAGCCTATTCATTTGAACCAGTTGCTCCATTCGGTAGCGGAGCGGCACGGTACGTACCTGAAATTAAATCTGGCCGGTAGTGACCCCCATGTACTGGCCGACCGGTTGCACCTGACCAACGTTTTCTATAACCTGCTCGACAATGCAATTAAGTATAGTGCCGGTGAGCCGGAAATAACCATCTACACCAGGAACACTGCCGACGGATTAACGATTGCAGTGCAGGATCGGGGTATTGGCATTGCGCCCAAAATAATAGCGCACATTTTCCAGCCATTCTTCCGGGTGCATGACCGGAACCAGCCCAGCGTGAAAGGTTTCGGCCTGGGACTAAGTTATGTACAACGCATTATCCAGTCGCACAAATGGACAATATGGGTAAAAAGTGAATTGGGTAAAGGTAGTGAGTTTCTGATTCAGGTGCCACCGTCTGCCCTCCTGCCCTCAACGGCGGTACTAAGCGATGGGGAGTAGGCAGGAGTAGACTAACGTATCCTGTAAGCAGAAAAGCCGGACGACTTTCTCATTGAAAGTCGTCCGGCTTTTCTGCTTACAGATTGCCCGTCAGGTAGTGACCAGGTTACTTCGCGTTCATTGCCTGACCGGATTTCACTACTTTCATCACACCGTTCATAATCCGCCAGTGACCGGGGAAGGTACAAACGAACGGGTAGTCGCCGGGGGTGTTGGGAGCGGTGAATTTGAGCCGATACGTCTGGTCGGGATTTACCAAAGGTGTAGCGGCAATAACCTGCGAAATAGAGGGCACGTAGTTCTTTTCCGCCCCATCTTTAGCCGTAATCAGCTTGTCGGCAGCGGCCCCGATAATCTCCATCGTTTTGGGTTTACCAATCACCAGGTTATGCTGCATGGCATCGGGATTTTCGAGCACAATTTCAATGGTCTTACCCGCCGTAACGGTGAATTCCTTTTTGTCGTAGCGCATTTCCTCCCGTACGGTTTTCAGTCGTACCACCTCTACGTTGGGGTCAACAGGTTCTTCTTTCGTCAGCCCCCAGGCTTCGTATAGTCGGCCTAACCGTTCGCGGTTATCGGCAGATACGGTCCCATTCAGGCTGGCTAAGAACGACCGGTCCGCTTCCGGCACCGTTGCCTTCTGCTTCAGGTTCCACCCTTCCGACACGCCCTTCACAACGGCTTCGCTCTCCGCCGGACTCAGTTTCTGCGTTTGCCGAAGCATGTCTACCACCGCTTCAATGGGGGCTACAGATGCGTAGCTGCGCGTAGCCCGTTCCAGCGTATAAGCGCTCAGACTTTGCGGAGCGCGGTAGATCAGGGTATGGGTAGCGTTGTTGTTTTGCTCGTTACTTTCCGCAATCTTATTCTCACGGTCGAGCATGACCGATATGATATAATCACCGGACTGCTCGAATAGTACACCCATATCGCCCACCCACGGTCCATTGTTCGATTTCGTAATCGTAATGGTTTCTCCGGGCTTAATTCCGGTGTCATGCGTAACGCTGATAAAGTCAATTTTAGACGCATCCGCCATTCCTTTCGGCCCTTCAACCCGCACTGACATCGGAATGGGTGTTCCTGCCGGAATAGCAGCCCCCCCCGCATTAGTCACGTCGATGAAGACTTGTGCCCGCTCCCGAACCGCCGGAGAATTGGGTGTGGTACGAACAGCCGCCACAATCAGGTCTGGCAGGTTGCTTACAGGCGGAGTTGACGCCATAGAGGCCGTCATGACGGGTGCTGATGCCTTGGCCATGTCCGCGTGGTTATGTGCCGACATAGCCGAACCGGCCTTAGCTGGTGTATTCACCGCCAGTTGGTTTACGTACGTTTTCAACAACCGTCCGTTCTGGCTCGTCAGCATACTGGCGAACGCATCGGGCAACCACCGGTCATTCACTTCCTGCGCTCCGGCAGTGCTGTTTAGTCGGGCCAGTACAGCGGCATCGGCGGTGGGATTCGATGGCAGTTTTGACAACGCCAGTATGGTATTCAGCACCACCAGCGGTTCTTTGTCGTTCAGCATGTTCGCTTCCAGCAACGTACCAGCCACTTCGCTAGTGGTCGGCATTACCTGAATAGCCGTTTTACGAACTGCTGGTGCCGGGTGTTTCAATGCCTGTTTAACGGCCATCAACGCATTCCGGTCAGCGCCATCCAGTACGTTTAATCCATTTAATATCCACAGCGCGTGAATAGCCGCCGGGTTGTTGCCAATCTCATCCAGCGACTGGTCATTGACCAGGGCAATCAATTGCGGCACTACGTCCTTGTTGTTTCGTTCGATGAGCAACCGCTGGGCGGTCGTGCGCCAGAACATGTTGGTGTTCTTCAACGCGGCAATCAACTCTGCCGGACGGTCTTTGCTCAGGGCCATTGGTGTATAGGCAGGTGCTCCTTTGTAGCCTACGCGGTAAATGCGGCCATGCGTGAAATCCCGAAGGGAGGTTTCGTAGGCATTACCCGAACCGTTGGTGGCTCCTTTGGGCGTGGGGTTATGCTGGATAATATAGCTATACCAGTCAACAACCCAAACAGCTCCGTCTGGCCCCACTTCGGCAAACACGGGCGCAAACCATTCATCGGCACCGGCCATCAGGTTAAACCCAACGGCATCCGAAAAATCGGTTCCACTTTTCTGCATCACGTTCTGGTGGACAATGTGGCCCGTTGGCTCCGACACGAAAGCAATCTGGTTCCAGTATTTTTTCGGGAAAGCACGGGCAGTGTAGAAGTTATGCCCGGCGGCAGCGGTAAACCCACCAAACACGTCCACCTGTCGCACCTTTTCGGTGATGGGTTTCATGTCTTTATGGGTATCCGTACTGCGACTACCGTTTTCCCGGATGTGGGGTGCTCCGTTGAAGTACCGGTTTGGGATGGCCATGTACCAGCCGTGTGAGTTGTTGGCCGTTGAACCAAAAATGTCACCGGTTTCCGTGAAGCCCAGTCCCCAGGTATTATTGGATGTTCCCGTTACATATTCCAGTTGCGAGCCATCCGGTTTGAACCGGAAAAAGCCCTGACCGAATTTCACACTATCGGCTCCCACTTTCCCTTTGAAACCGGAATAGCCAACGCTGCCCCAAATCCAGTTGTCGAAACCATAATGCAAGTTGCTAGGACCAGCATGCGTATCGAACGTACCAAAACCGGTGAAAACAACTTTCTTCACATCGGCTTTATCGTCGCCGTTGGTGTCCTGCAAAAACAGCATGTGGGGCGCCTGCGATACGTACAACCCGCCGTTGCCAAACGCCATTCCGGTAGGAATACTTAGTCCTTCGGCGAAGTTGGTGAACTTGTCGGCCTTGCCATCGTTGTTCGTGTCTTCACAAATGACGATGTAGTCAGATCCTCCTTCGGGTTTACGCTCGTTGGGATAGTCTTTCGTAACAAGGGCGTAGAGCCGTCCACGCTCATCCCAGGCCATCGCGATGGGGTGCATCACGTTTGGCTCATGAGCGAACAAATCGAGGGTAAAATCAACCGGCACCTGAATGTGCTTCATGGACTCCTCCGGCGAGAGTGGTTTCTGCTCTCTTTGAGGACCAGGCCGCTTTTCGTAGTTAGGAAGCTGTGGGGCTTCCTGATAGGCAAAAGGCTGTGGATTCAGGTCATCATGCAATTTTTTCACCTTGTCGCCCACGGCCCACAGGATACCACGCTCCAGCAGTTGCTGAAACCCGGGTTGCAACCAGGTGCGCTCATCGTGCCCGTAGGCCGTATAAAACATGCGTCCTTTGCCATACTGCCGGGTCCAGGTATAAGGCTCCTCTTTAGCATCAGGACGGTCTTTTGTCTGGTCGGCTTTAATGTCCCGAACGGCCAGCACGTTATTGTCCGGTTGCAAATGGTTGTGCAAATACGTTTCATCGTAGGCTTTGAATGAGGGCAAACCTGCTACAATTGGATTAGCAGGCTGCGTGAAGCGGGTTTGGATGGTGTCCATCCGATGCCGCCAGAACTGACCACCCACTACCTTATCGACGTACTCCGGCGAATTGCGGAAACAATAGGATGCGCAATGCACCGGAATGATGCCGTGACCTGACGATACGTAATCGAGCAACGCCTTTTCCTGCGGTTTGCCAATACTGTCCCAGTTGGCATAAATAAGCAGACCATCATATTTGTTCAGATTTTCGGTGTTGAGGTCTTCCAGCTTATCGGTATACGTAAAGTTGATACCCTTAACCCCCAAAGCCGCCATGATTTCCGGCACCCGCTCAATGGGTTTGTGGTGGCCGTTGTCGCCGAGGAACAAAATCTCCGTCCGACGCGGTTGAGCATTGCCAGACGAAGAGGTTCCTTGTCGGACGGCCGTTTGAGTTGTCGACTGGCGGGCGCACTGGGTAAGCACTACAACCAAGGCAAACGCGGTAATTAGTTTTTTCATGATACCATGTTGTCTACACGTTAAAATCAGGTAATTGAATCAATTTTCCGCCCTGCATAGCCGACTCGTGCGCCAGAATACCGACGCTGGTCCAGTTGGCCGACTGGGCTGCATTGGGGAACGGGTCACGGTCTTCGACCAGAGCCGACACGAACTCATGCACCATGTGCGGGTGCGACCCACCGTGGCCTCCCCCCTGCGTGAACGATAAGTGCTGGGTTTCGTCGGCATCATACACACCTTTGGTCGTGAATCGCTGAATTTCTTCCGGCAGGTAATGGGCGTAGTCAGGGACGGCTACTTTCGCCGGAATTTCGGGTTCAGGCTTTTTAGCGGTGTGAATTACCGGTTCTTCGTCTTCGATGAGTTGCCACTCGAATGATTTCTTATCGCCGTACACCTCGAAGCTCTCGCGGTACTGCCGCGCTACGTCAAACAATGACCGATACACGTACGCCGACAAATCACTGTTCTTGAACTTGATATGCGCCGACTCAACCGCAAAGGGCGAGTTGTGAATCTTTGCCAACTCCTCCCGAATCGTACCCGACCCAAAACAGGACACGTAATCGGCTTCCAGTTTGAGCAAACCCGCTACCGGCCCCACGCAGTGCGTAGCGTAGTGCATGGGCGGCAGACCAGGCCAGTAATCGGGCCAGCCGTCCATATCCTGCTGGTGACTGGCTTTCAGAAACTGCACCTTTCCAAGCTCTCCTTTTTCGTACAATTCTTTAACGAACAGAAACTCGCGGCTGTACACCACCGTTTCCATCATCATGTATTTTTTACCGTTTTCCTTCGTGGCACGTACGATTTCCATACACTCCTCCACCGAGGTAGCCATGGGCACGGTACAGGCAACGTGCTTACCGGCCCGTAATGCTTTCAGGCTTTGCTCGGCGTGGTTTGGAATGGGCGAGTTAATGTGCACGGCATCAACATCAGGGTCAGCCAGTAGTTCATCGTAGCTGCTATACCGCTTTTCGACGCCGTAAGCGTCCCCAATTTCATTTAACTTTTGTACGTTACGCTGGCAAATAGCGTACATGTTTGCCTGCGGATGCCGCTGGTAGATAGGAATAAATTCGGCCCCGAAACCCAGGCCAACGATTGCGATGTTTATCATTTTTAAAGAGCGAAAGGGTAAATGAGCGAACGAGGGAGTGTACGTTTAAACCAGAGCGCTTTGCCCGGTGACCCGGTTTGGCTCTTTCACTCGTTCACTCTTTATTTTTATAAATGCCAGTCCGTCCACTGCCAGTTGCTCCGGCGACTCGAACATGGGTCGGAAAATATGGGTAGCGGCTGCCAGTTCGGGCGGGTTAGGCCCAAATGCTTCGATGGCGATGGGTCCATCGTACCCAATCTCGTTTAGTGTACTGAACACTTCGTCGAAGTTGATATGCCCCTGTCCGGGCGTGGAACGGTCGTTCTCTGAAATCTGAACGTGAACCAGATAAGGAGCTACTTTGCGTAAGGCATCAGCCACGCTCTTCTCCTCCATATTGGCATGAAAGGTATCGAAAGCCGCCCGGCAATTGGGGTGATTAACCTCCTCAATGTACCCCACCAGTTCGTCGGCGCAGGTAAGCAGATAAATTTCAAACCGGTTCAGGTATTCGATGGCCAGTGTCACGTCTTTCGTTTGAGCGTGTTCGGCCACCTCCCGCATTCCCGTTACCGACCAGTTCCACTCCTCGGCCGTGGCAGGCTTTCCGGTAAAGGTTTTGAAACCCGCATACATGGGTCCCATCAGAAGCTTTGACCCAACCGCGGCCGCACAGTCAACCACCTGTTTCAGGTAATCGATGCCGGCCCGACGTACGGTTTCGTCGGAACTGATAAGGCTATATTCGGGGCCGCAGATAGTGCAGGTTTGCACACCCAGGCCCAGTGCTTTTGCCTGATGACCCAGGCGCTGCCATTTGGCCAGATTAGTGTCATTAATGGGCATTTCGACAAAGTCAAAGCCATTCGTTTGTAGGAATGACAACGTATCAGACAGATCTTCGTCCATAGTCATCGTCCAGACAAACATATTCATTCCTACCTTATTCATATTCATTCCATAAAAAATCAAACAAATATAAACAGCTTATATCTTTGTATATTAGCTTTTATTAGCGAATACTAACTTTATTTTTGCTTATATTAGAAATATAATTCACTATTTGCGTTAAAAATCAGCAATTAGATGAAACAACCGCTACGAAAAGACCTTGAGCCTGTTTCAGCCTCGTTCGTTGTAAAGGAGTTGGTTGAACCGCATTTCGATCCAAACTGGCACTTCCACCCTCACTTCCAATTGTTTTTGGTAGAAGAAGGTAGCGGTACCCGTTTTATTGGTGACTCAATCAAGCCATTTAACCCTGGCGATCTGGTTTTCCTCGGGCCAAACCTTCCCCATCTCTGGCGTAGCGATCAGGCTTATTTCGACAGACAGTCGACGCTGGCGACGAAGGGCATTGTGGCCTATTTTACGGAAGATTTTCTGGGCCCCAGTTTTTTCGAAAAACAGGAGATGGCCCCATTGCGCCAACTGCTGAACCACGCCCGACAGGGACTGGAGTGGACGGGCCCTACCCGTAAACGAGTAGCTACAGTGCTCCGGAGTCTGGCAACACAACCAGTCAGTTTCGAGCGGGTGCTGAATTTTCTGACGTTACTGAATGAGCTTTGTTATGCCACCGACTACCGGTATCTGACTAGTGTAAGCTATACCAATACCGTTAAGCCAAATGAAACCGACAGGATGCAGTTGGTCCATGATTATGTACTGGAGCATTTCCCGGACGAACTGAGTCTGGACCGGGTTGCTGATTTGGCGGGTATGACTTCCCCCGCCTTTTGCCGCTATTTCAAGACCCGCGCCAATAAAACATTTTCGGAGTTTGTTTCGGAAGTGCGCATTGGGCACGCCTGCAAGTTGTTGATGCATGGCAAACTCAACATTACTCAGATCAGCTTCGAGAGTGGTTTCCGTACGCTCTCGAACTTCAACCGACAGTTCAAGGACATAACGGGCCAAACGCCTTCAGCTTACGTGAAAACCTATCGTCAGTTATAAAAGAAGGGCAACCCCCCCAGGAGCTGCCCTTCTTTTATAACTGACACCTACGATAGTAGGCTAAGAACGTGTTTGGGAATTGAAGAGGATTGAGAATCGTGTCAACTTTGTATCGACCAAAATGCAAAGTAATGACCAAACAGTGGGAGCCACTGACCGACCCTCAATGGGCCGCAATTTCGCCTTTTTTTAATCTCAAACGCAAACGAAAAGTTGACCTTCGAGAGGTTGTGGACGTCATCTTATGGTTGCTGCGTACGGGCACACAGTGGCGTAACCTGCCCGCTACATGGCCCCACTGGCAGGCCGTTTATTATTACTTTGACCAATGGAAAAGTAATGGAACCTTTGAGCGAAT
>NZ_KB893255.1 GCF_000374065.1 Spirosoma luteum DSM 19990 | reverse complement strand
AACTAAACGACTATGGACTGGAAGTCCATAGGTTTAAAAACGAATGGAATTCGTTTGTTTCGGCTGAAGCCGACTGAAGGTATACCACTTTAAGTGACCTACTCCAGAATGAAATTCTCATCCCCATTAGGATGATCCTTGTGATGATCTAAATACGATTGCAGCAACTCGTCGGTGATACTACCCACACTCCAAGCACCGTAACCAACACCCCAGAAGTGACCGCCCCAATACCGACGCTTCAGTTCAGGAAACTCGTGCAAAAGCAACTTCGCACTGCGGCCTTTTAGCCGCCGGACTAAATCGCTCAAACTTAACGAGGGCGAATACGATACGTGCAGATGAATATGATCTTTACTCACAACGCCTTTCAGAATCTGCACGTCCAGCACATTGCAGGTCTGCCGCAATAAGTCCCGACAACGCAACTGTACATCACCTGTCAGCACATGGTAGCGATACTTAGTACTCCACACCAAATGGACTTGTAAATTATAAACCGAATGACTACCAGACCGTTGCTGCTTCATCAAGCAAAATTACCAAAATTGAGTAGCAACTAAAGTCTTGCCCTAAAGGGCATAGCTTGAACTAGCGTACGTGAAAAGTCAAAGTCATCATTGCCGGTCATGCTGAAAGCCACGCAGATTGTCGAGATAGACAAGAGTAGTAACAATCCGTCCGTGTGCTTCCGTTTAACGGGCAGGAGATCTCTTCTAACTAGCATAATGTCAAGGTCTTATTTACAAAATTTACACGCTTATTTACAATCCAGGCCTCTCAGGCTGAAATAAATCAACCTATTTTTGTTGCACCAACTTTAAAAGGATATGAAAAATAAAAGTAATGCCTTAAACGGATCTGATTTATCAGGAGATAGTTCTATGTTAATTAAACCTACAAAGAACATGAAAAAAGTTATTTATGCGCTGATCTTACCGCTGGTTGTGGTAAGCGGATTAGTATTTGCCAATCGTGAAATAAAAAATGAAACGTCTAAGAAATTAACCCCAAAGCCACTCTCAGCTGCTGAAATAAAAGCCGGAAGGGAAAAATGGGAGGCTACTCCTGATGGTATACTGTACAAAAAATGGGAAGCGTCTCCCGCAGGTAAAAAAGTGTATACTGCTGAAGCTAAAATAAGGAAGAACATTAAAGATTATACCAATATGGAGGGAGTTGTAACCTCTCTTTCTCTTCCGCCAGGCTCACTATTAGGTTTCGGAGTGATGGTCAGGATTAATGGTGACGATTATATTGTAAAATTTGAGCCGGAAAAGTCTCAACTTGAGCAATTGCATAGCCTGAAAGTTAACGACAAAATAAGTATAAGAAGCCATGGTGTATCGCACGCACCCAAGTATTCATATCCAATAGTATGGGGCGACTATGTAGAACGAGATAACAAAGTAATTTTTAAACGTGTCCCTCGCAAAGGCGGTTGCTGAGTAAAGTTATGATGGAAAGACCTTTGCGGAATTTAAAGGTAAAGGGAGTCAAAAATAACTTTTTTAGCCGACACGTTTAAGATGGAATCATGCTTCAGACAGTACATTTTTCGGCATCGACAAGCAGTCGGCTTTTTTACTCGGTGGACTATTAATTTTAGATTTTAAAAGTAAAAAAATAATAAACAGGATAACAATAAGTTAGTACTGACAAAAGAGAAACAGTGGCGTATAAAATTGTGGCAGGACGTTAGGCATTCGGCTTTAAATCGCTATTTTGCTTTTGTGGGTAATGGAGACTGTGGTTTTTCATATGCCACAACTTCACAAACACTATAACGTTGGTTGTAGATGTAATAAGGGTTGGAAGTGTGTTGGTAATTCGCTCTGCGTGGGTGGCTTGCCGGGCGACAGGCAGCAGGCCGCAAGGTAAAACTCCGCAGCCCAACCGAGAAAGAGTAGGGTGTAAAGGCAGGCGGGTAAGTTTGTTTAGGTGAGTTGCCATCAGCCCTTTCGGGCGTTGGGTGAACAGCTGGAATCGTGGGTGTGTTATCTGCGGCAGGACGTACGTTCCGATGAACCGCACTGTGGCAAATTCCTGAGGTTAGGTACGTGCGAAAAACGCTTCTTTCCTGCCTTAACCAGGAAAGACGATTGACAAGCACTCGCTCTAAGTGGAAAGTAACTTGACCGTTTTTGAGTTTGGGAACAAAGGAATGCTTAAGCCACCTTCTGAGAGGGTGGCTTAAGCATTGGTAATGACTCGTATAGGTAAGGCCAGTATGTTCTGGGCGTAGAGACTATTGTTTGCTGAACACCTTCTTCAGGATATCAGTGACCCGGGCAGCCGGGTTTTCGCGAATCTTCTTCTCCTCCTGCGCTACCAGAATAAACAACCCGTCTACCGCTTTATTCGTGGCGTAAGATGTCAGATCCGGGTTAACTTTCTGCGCAATGAAGGGGATTTTGTTGTAGGTATTCACCAGACTGCTGTAATACTTCGTTGCGTTATTTTTATTCAGCGTGCTATCGATAATGGGTGTGAACTCCGCTACCAGTTGCTGGCCCGATGTACGGCGCAGGTACTGCGTGGCGGCATCGTCCTGACCGCTTAGAATACCGACTGCATCCTGAATGCTCATGGAGGTGATCGCTTTCACAAACACCGGAGCGGCTTTTTTGGCGGCATCTTCAGCGGCCCGGTTCAGCGATAGCTCGAACTGGTCGACCTGCTTACCCAATCCTATTCCGCGTAGTGTAGAGGCTACTTTCTGTGCTTCGGGCGGGAACGCAATTCTCAGCAGTGGGTTTTTAAAATAACCGTTCAGGGCTGATGCCTGACTCGACCCATTCTTAACCCCGATGGAAAGGGCTTCTTTGAGGCCCATAGCAATATCACTGCTACTTAACCCCCCTGCTGTACCCGTAGTCTGTTGCGTGACGGCATTCAGAATCCGGCCAAAAAGCCCACCTCCCGACGATTTGGGCTGAGTTGTATCCTGTTGGGCAAAACTAACCTGCGTAACCGTAAGTGCCAGTAATCCGGCTATAAGAACATTTTTCATCATCATCGAATTTATCAGATTGTCATTGAGTAACTCCCAATGGCCCTAAATCGTTTTTTCGTACTTTTGACAACGGGGACTGACGAATGTAAAATTCAGCACGAATAATAATTTATACTACATTGATAATTAGACTGCTACTATAATGAAGACACGGTCGTTAGCACACCAACATCACCGGTTTATTCTTCACTGTACAGGCTGCACGCTACACTAAAAAATGACCAATACCATCCGCGCCGAAGTAATCACCATCGGCGATGAAATACTCTTCGGACAGATTACCGATACCAATACCGCCTGGCTGGGCACCGAACTGACCAACATTGGGGTTCGTGTAGTACGAAAAACCTCCGTTGGCGATCAAGCTGACGCCATTCTCCAGAGTTTGCACGAAGCCCACGAACGGGCCGATATCATCATCATTACGGGGGGCCTTGGCCCTACCAAAGACGATATTACCAAGAAAATCCTCTGTACCTATTTTGGGGTTGGCATGGTACGCAATGAAACGGCGCTGGCCCTGGTAACCGGCTTTTTCGAGAAGCGGGGTCGTGCCATGACCGACCTCAACCGCTCTCAGGCCGACCTGCCCGCCAACGCGGTGTACATGCAGAATGACTGGGGAACCGCGCCCGGCATGTGGTTTGAGTATGCGAAAGCCGACGAACCGAAACGGGTGTACGTTTCCCTACCCGGCGTGCCGTTTGAGATGAAACACCTCATGACCAACCGGATTCTGCCCCGCCTGACCCAGCACTTCGAAACGCCTATCATCAAGCATAAAATGATTCGGACCGTCGGCATTGGTGAGTCGTTTCTGGCCGAGCGAATCGAAGCCTGGGAAGATGGGCTCCCGGCGCACATCAAACTGGCTTACCTACCCAGCTTTGGGGGCGTAAAACTCCGCCTGACCGCCACCGGTGACGATAACACTCTGCTCGACCGTGAACTGGCCGAACAGGTTGACAAAGTGATGCCCCTAATTACAAAAAGTGTGTACGGGTTCGATGGTGACGAACTCGAAACGGTAATCGGGCAGTTACTGAGAGATAAAGGGGTGGGTGGTAAGCCACTAACCCTGGGCGTGGCCGAAAGTTGTACGGGCGGCTACGTGTCGGCCCAGATCACGAAGGTGCCCGGTGCCTCAGCCTATTTCTGGGGTAGTGTTGTCAGCTACAGTAATTCCGTGAAAGAAAAAGTGTTGGGAGTGAAGCCCGAAACACTGCAGCAATTCGGGGCGGTGAGTGAAGAAACCATCCGGGAAATGGCCGAAGGCGTTCGCACGGCGCTCGGCACCGACGTAGGCATTGCCACCAGCGGTATTGCCGGGCCAGACGGCGGCACGCCCGATAAGCCCGTTGGCACAATCTGGATTGCCTGCGCCACCAGCCAGCGTACCACCACGCGACTGCTCAAACTGGGTCAGTACCGCGATCAGAACATACAGTTAACCACTAACTACCTGCTGAACATGCTGCGGGAAGAGTTACTCAATGAATTATAAAAGATGAATGATAAATGGTGGAATGCAATACATTCATCATTCATAATTCACCATTAAAATACATGGCACTCATCGATATGGTTATGCCCAAAATGGGCGAGAGTATAATGGAATGTACGGTTATCACCTGGCTAAAAAGGCCCGGCGACCGTATTGAAGCGGACGAATCGGTATTGGAGGTAGCTACGGACAAGGTAGATACCGACGTACCGGCTTTGCACAACGGTGTCCTGAAAGAATTACTGGTTCAGGAAGGGGACGTGGTGGCCGTTGGTGCGCCCATAGCGCGTATCGAGGTGCAGGAAACCGTCGCGAGTGAGTCAGGCCCGGAGGAGTCTCCCGACGACGATAACAAAGCCCGGCCGGAAAACCCCGATCAAACCCCGGTTGGTGTTGGCGATGTAGCCAACGTACCGAAAGAAGCCGAAGAAAAGGTCGTTTTTGAACCAGAAGCAGCGACCGCAGCCCAGGAAATTGAAGCCAGTATATCGGCGATGAGTAGTCGTCCGACACCCGCAGAGAAAGCGGTCGCTACGTCAGCTACTACGCTGGCAGGTACTACTACGGACGTGTTTACCGACCGTTTTTACTCCCCGCTGGTATTGACCATTGCCCGGGAGGAAGGCGTATCACGTGATGAACTCGACCGTATTTCCGGCTCCGGGGCTGAAAACCGGGTGACGAAGAAAGATATCCTGGCGTTCGTGCTGGATCGGGCCGAGGGACGGCTTCCAACCAATTTTGCCTCGTTGCCCCGCCAGCAATCAACCCCAGCCACCAATGCCCCCGGCCAGCCATCTCCGGTACCGGCTGCTCCCGCTGTACCAGCTAAAGCCAGTTCCGTCAATGGGCAGGATGATATTATCCAGATGGACCGGATGCGAAAAATGATTGCGCAGCGGATGGTAGAGTCGAAGCAGGTTTCGCCCCACGTCAGCTCGTTCGTTGAAGCCGACATGACAACCATTGTGCAGTGGCGTGCCCAGGTAAAAGAGCAGTTTAAGCAACAAACCGGCGAGAATCTTACCTACACGCCGGTGCTCGTAGACGCCATTGTGAGAGCCATCCGGGATTTCCCAATGATCAATATATCGGTTGATAAAGACTCGATTATTGTCAAAAAAGCCATTAATATCGGTATGGCGGTGGCGCTGCCCAATGGCAACCTGATTGTGCCGGTTATTCATAACGCCGATCAATACAACCTGGTAGGCCTGACCAAAAAGGTCAATGACCTGACTAAACGCGCCCGGGAAAATAAACTCGTGGCCGACGACCTGGCGGGGGGGACGTACACCATTTCCAACATTGGCACATTTGGCAACCTGATGGGTACGCCCATTATTATGCAGCCGCAGGTAGCCATTATGGCTTTCGGCGCTATCGTTAAAAAACCAGCCGTTGTTGAAACCAGCGAAGGTGATTTTATCGGCATCCGGCACCTTATGTTCCTCTCGCACTCCTACGATCACCGCGTGGTAGATGGCTCCCTGGGGGGGCAGTTTGTCCGGCGCGTGGCCGATTATTTAGAGCAATTCGATACCAACCTGAACATCTGACCGGGATTTTTTGATTTGACTGAGAGCCTGCCCGCTTTATTTAAAGGGATATCAGATTAATCGATGAAATCATAAGAATCCTAGTTCCGACAACCTATGAAACAACGCATTGCTATCGACATGGACGATGTCATGGCCGATACCCACAGTAAATTTATCCGCCTTTATCTGGAAGGCGACATGCCCCGCTACACGCTGGAAGAACTGAAAGAAAAATCATTCCACGAACTATTTGATGAGGATGAGTACCAGGCCATCTCGCAGAGGGTGTACGAGCCGGGTTTCTTCCGGGATATTCCCGTTATGGAGGGAGCGCAGGACGTAATTGCCGACCTGATGCAGCAGTACGACGTTTATATTGCCTCGGCCGCTCAGGAGTTTCCAAACTCCCTGCGCGAAAAATGGGACTGGCTACAGGAATACTTTCCGGCTATCAGCTGGCATAACTATATTTTTATGGGGGATAAGAGTGTACTCAACACCGATTTTCTGATTGATGATTTGCCCCGTAATCTCCGCACGTTTCAGGGCGAAGGATTACTATTCGATGCCCTGCACAACCGGGACGACCGGGAGTTCAGACGCGTAAAATCGTGGGATGCCGTGGCGAAGGCGTTGTTATAGTGCGGTGTGTGGTATCTTGCCCGTGTAACCAGCATCCCCGGTCTCAGCCGGTAGCTGATGCAAACTTGTTCTACACCCATCGCTGCTATTTCCGCGCCCTGTTCCGTACTTTTGCCTTATGAAAAAGTCAGATATTCATTTCTCGATTGAGCTGGACAATCAGAACGTTCCGGAAAAAATTTACTGGGAAGCCACGGACAATCCCAACGAGGGACTCAGCGATACCCGTGCCATTGCCATTTCGCTGTGGGATCATTACCACAACAGTACCCTCAAAATTGACCTTTGGACCAAGGATATGGAAGTGGTGGATATGAAACGCTTCCTGATTGAAATGATGAGCGGCATTGCCGATACGGCCTTAAACGCGACCGGCGATCAGCGTATGGCCGACGACATCGAAAAGACCTGCCAGGTGTTGAGCAAACGGCTGGAGGAAGAAATAAAACAGCAAAACAAATAAGTAACAGAAGGACGTCGGTTAGTTAGTCAGTCGATCAATCACTGATTAACCAACCGACTGATCGACAACTTCTGCTCTTTCCAGGTACGACCCCCGCACATTGGTCGTTAATTTGCTGGTACTACTCGAACGATTTCCCATTCTTCATGAAAAAAAGTCTGTTTTTGCTACTGCTTGTAGCTAACGTTGCCTTTGGGCAAAAAGGCATTCAATTTAGTGCATCACCCATCGAGAAGGTGTTTCAGGATGCCCGCAGGACCGGAAAGCCCGTGTTCGTTGAGATTTTTTCGCCTACCTGCCATACCTGCCAGAGTTTCATTCCGACCCTGGCCGACAGCCGGGTAGGTGCTTTTTATAACAGCAAGTTTATCAGCACCAAGCTGGATATCAACCAGCCCGCCACCCGGGCGTTTCTGGATAGCCGTCGATTATTCGTGCCCTCGTTGCCCCTGTTTCTGTACTTCGATCCGCAGCAGAACCTGATCCATTTTGCGATGAGCAATAACTCGACCGATGAGGTTATCCGGCATGGTACCAACGCCCTGAATCCGCAGGCTCGCAGCCAGACCATGAAATCGCGGTATCAGCAGGGTGACCGGGCTGCTAACTTCCTGATCGATTACGCCATGTATAGCCGGGTTACCAAAGATACCCTGGCCAGCATAGCAGCTATGAACGACTACGCCAAACAGCAGCCAACTGCTTCCTACGCCAACCAGACCAACTGGCTGGCTTTACAAAAACTGGTGCTGGATTACGAAAACCCGATGTTTCAGTACATGATGGGGCACATGGATGCGTATCGCAAAGCCTACGGGGCTAAAGAGGCTCAGGATGTGGCTGAAAATATCCTGATGTCGTCGCTGTTCAGCGGGCGGGGTGCCAAGTTTTCGATTGATAAAATCATGCAAATCCGGCAGGGGCTGGCCAAGATTGGTATCGACCCCAAAGTGGCGGCTAACCGGACCCTGCTGCCCGAAGTGAATGCGTATTTCAACGCCCGTCAGACGGCCAAGGCGGTCGAACGGATGGATAATCAGGTCAACTCAAACAAGTTGACCGTGCCGGAATACATTTACATCGCCCGCTTGTTTAACCGGTTCAGTCCCGATGGTAAAGATGTGCCAACGGTTACGAAATGGATTAATCAGGGGCTTGCCTTAAATCCAGGTGCCAAAGAACAGGCCGAACTTCGTGCCGAACTGGCTAAGGCCAGCAGACGGGCTAAGTAAAAAATACGTACACGCAAAATGGGGTGCCACATTCAGAATGTGGCACCCCATTTTGCGTTTGGTAGTTACTGTTTTTATCTGTTCGTGGAAACCGGCAGCGTAACCGCTCTGGTACAGGGGCTGGTACCCAACGGGCGGGTATCTTTTAGGCAGGCCAGCCGCCGTCCTCATTCCGTTTCGTTCCGTAACGTGCGCCCCCCGTGGGCGTACAAAAACACGCTGGCCGACAGTAGGGCGTGGTACGGCTTTGCTTGCAGCGTTTTTTTGACGGTATAAAACTGCTCGATGTCCGGAACCCAGTCGCTGGCGTTGGGCTGGTACATGAGTTGCTGCATCACCACATTGGCTACGTTATCATCCGGTGAATCGAGGTGCTTCAGCAATACGGTTTTAGCCGGTTTATCGTCAAAATGTCCGTTTAGAATGGATGCCGCAACGACCTGATTGAGTGGATAGCTATCGGTCAGGGCCGCTGTTAGCTGGACCTGATACGGCACCAACGCTGGTTTAGATTGCGAACGCAGTCCCATCAACGCCCAATAGCGGACAAGTGGGGTTCTGCTTTTCAGCAAGCCGATTTGCTTTTTCAATGTGGCGGCATCCCGGAAGCCCGATACGCTGGCGGCTTCGTAGATATCCTGGATTGGGTAGTTTACGTCCTGCTGCCGGAAGGTGTAGGCGGTAGTAGTTTCAGACAGCCTGGCAATCTCAAGTTCGGGCAGGAACAGAACATCGCGCTGGCTAAGCACATGGGTACGAAGTTGACTTCTGAACTCGTTCAGTAAGGACTCGTAGCCTTTTTTCTGGGCCAGATTGTCCATTTCCCAGGGGTCTTTTTCCAGGTCGTACAGCATCTCGGCGGGGCGGGGGAGGAGTATTCGTTGCTGCACGGTATTCAGCTTTTTGTCCCTGAAATCACTCCGGATGTGTTGCGTAATTTCGCCCACGTCCATGTATTGAAGGTAACGCAATTCCGGCACGTAAGGCATGAATACCCGGGTGTAGGCGTAGTGGCCTTTGATAACCGTCCGGGTCAGGTCGTAGCTTTCGTCGGAGCGGTCGGAGGAGAGGAACAGGTAGGTCGGTTCCGGCTTTCGGCGTTCCGGCGTCCCGTTTTTCCCAACCAGGCTGCGCCCCTGCATGTAGGCCGGACTATCTACGCCCGCCAGTGACAAAACGGTTGGTCCCAAATCCGTAAAATCAATCTTTTCGTCGGTCACGGCACCTGGCTGCTTCCAGGGCGACAGGTGTTTGTACTTTTCGGGAAACCAGGCAATAAACGGCACCCGGTGCCCCAGCCCCTTCCCATTGGTTTTAGCATCGGGCATGCCTTCGCCGTGGTCGGCAAATACGAAAATGATGGTATTCTCCCGCAGGCCTTCTTTCTCTAATCGTGCCAGCAATTCGCCAAATTCAGTGTCGGTTTTTGTAATGGAATTATAAATCCGGGCAGTCTGCTTCCGCATGGCCGGTGAGTCGCGGAAAAACGGCGGCAGCAGCACATCTTCGTCTTTGGTCTGCTGACTCTCCGCCAACTGATCGATAATCTGTTTTTTATACTGCGCAAACGGCTCAGTCATCGTCCGCGACTGGTGACTCGATATTGAGTTGAAGACCGAAAAAAACGGTTGTCCATTCCGGCGTTTCCACCAACCGGCCTGCTCCGAACTCTCATCCCATGATTCCTGAATAATGCGTTTGGCCGCCGATGTGTTATAGTCAGTTTTGCTATTATTGGTGGTATAATAGCCCGGGCCGCGTTCGGTTGCGTCGCGCAGGTATTTCGGAAAGCCCGTCATTGTATGGGGAATGGGGTAATTGCTGCGGTGGTTTCCCGTGCCGAGGGTGTACGTTTTGCAGCCCAGAATGAGCGCGTTCCGGCTGGGTGAACACACACTTCCCGTCGAATACGCTGCCGTAAAGCGGATACCTTCAGCGGCTAACCTGTCCATGACGGGCGTTTTAGCTACCCCATTGCCGTAACAACCGATAAACTCCGGTGAAGTATCTTCAAACGTTAGCCACAGGATGTTGGGCCTGTCCTGTGCGGGAGCGGTGAGTGTAGCCAGAAAACAGAGGAGCACTGGTAAGATACCCATCAACCAGCGTCCCGTAGGCACGTAACAGCGTTGCGTCGGTGAAAAAATAGCTTTACCCATCAGGCTCGTCCCGTAGGGTTGCAGCAGCGTTGCGTCGGTTATTGCCGCTACGTTCTTCGCTAATGGTAAGCAGCTTATCATTGTCTGTTTAGTTTAACCAGGTCCTGGTTTGGGTCGTTGATACTATCGGTCAACGCAGTTTCAACTCATCCGTTTTTGCCTGATAGGCATCGCCCACCAGGGCTTTCATTTGTTTTTCCAGTTCGGCCAGTTTGTTCGGATTGGCGGTAGCCAGATTCGTACGCTGGCCGGGGTCGGTCTGGAGATTGTAGAGTTGCGGGGTCTGACTCAGCCCGGTTTCAATGTTTACTTCTTTATTGAGCGGCCTGCCTGGGTAGGATGGTATAAACGCCCACTCCCCCGCCCGGAAGGCCAGCCGCCCGGAGGCTTCCAGCACCAGATTCTGCCGACCGGTTTCCGCATTCCCCAGCAACGCATCGAGTATGTTCTCACTATCCGTGGTTTTGTCGACACTGCCAACCAGGGCCGCCAGCGACGCCAGTAAATCAATCTGGCAAACCACCGCATCGGATACGCCTTTCTTTATGTGGCCGGACCAGGAAACGATGAACGGCACGTGGGTTCCGGCATCGAACAAACTGTACTTGCCACCCCGAAACTTACCCCAGGGAGTGTGTGTGCCGTTTTTCTCCACTGCTTCATCGTAATAGCCGTCGTTCAGCACGGGGCCGTTATCACTTGACAGAATAACCAGCGTATTGTCGAGTAAGCCGTCGGCTTTTAGTTTCTTCATTATTTCTCCCACGCACCAGTCGGCTTCCAGAATGGCGTCTCCGCGTGACCCCAGGCCCGATTTTCCGGCAAACTTTGCTCCTGGCACACGGGGTACGTGTGGTTCATGCAGGGCGTAGTAAAGAAAGAACGGCTTTTCCTTGTGCTGGTCAACAAAGTCTTTGGCTTTGCCCAGGAACACATCCGCCATTGTCTCATCGGTCCAGGTAGCGTTTTTGCCTCCTTTCATGAAGCCAATACGCGGAACGCCATTTACTACGCTCTGGTTGTGGCCGTGATGCCATTTCATTTTGGTCATCAGTTCGGGATTGGTAAGGGCGGTAGGCTGGCCAGGAAAGTTTTTTTCGTAGCTGACGGACAGCGGGTCACTGGCCTGCAACCCTACTACCTGCCGGTTCTCGACGTACACCGTCGGCACGCGGTCGCCGGTGGCCGCCATGATGTATGATTCGTCGAACCCCAGGTCGTTGGGCGTTTTGGCAATTGCTTTGTTCCAGTCCACATTCCCATTGCCCAGACCAAGGTGCCACTTGCCAACGACGCCCGTTGCGTATCCTTGTTTTTTGAGCATGCTGGCTACGGTGATGGCGGTTGTGTCGATGAGCAGGGGGGCATCGCCGGGGAGGATTTTGGCGTTTTCATTGCGCCAGGGATACACACCGGTCAGCAGGGCAAACCGGCTGGGGGTGCAGGTTGCCGACGTAGCGTACCCATTGGTAAACCGAATGCCCGACGCGGCAAGCCGGTCGATATTAGGTGTTTTCAGCGTGCCCTGTCCGTAAGCGCTCACATCCCCGTAGCCAAGGTCGTCGGCGTAAATAATCAGAATGTTGGGCTTTGACATGGGTGTTTTCCCCGATTGCGCAGTGGCTTTACTACGGTCTGTCTGGCAACCCAGGAGCGCAATAGCGGCAAGAACGAGTAATTGTCTCATAGAGAAAGATGCGTGGTATCGCGTACGGTTTAAAGCGTATTGGATCAATTAGTCAACTGTTAAATTTTCGGTGACCAATCGAAACCAGCGTACGCTTTATCGAAAAGAGTACATTATCCGTCGGATTTACTGTCGGCTTTCTAAGCCTTTAACAACGAAATAAGGGAATGAGCCGGGACAAAAAAGAAAGAAACTCTACCAATCACCTTCCAGGTTAATGCCAAAAGATCTTTGGTCGGGCATAAGCCCAGGCGTAAAGGCCATTCAGTAAAAATAAATAGCTCCACACCGTCAGGGACGTTAAATGCCTCCGGCAAATTCGGACTATTTACGCTGATTGCTCCGATTGGGCGGGTCTATTCTATCCCCATTCTAAAAATCTTCACTAGCTTTGTCTTATGGCTAAGTATAAAAATGAGGGGTATGACCCCGAAGAAATAAGCGCCCTGAAAGACGAATGTCAGCAGGAGGGCAAATCGTTCGTTTTTGTAGAGGACGATGATTTGGACGTGCTGGAAGAGGGCGAATGTGCTCATATTCAGTTTCCCGGTAAGTATCAGGGCGAAGAAGTCATCTTCGATGCGCTGGTGTACACACTTCGCCTGCACCACAGCAGTTTGGTGTACGAAATGGCCCTCGAACAGGTGCGCAAAACGTACCCCGAATACGTACCACCCGAAGACCGTAAGCCCACCTATAAAATTACGCCGGAACTGGAAGAGGAAGCCGAAACGGCCCTGACCGAGATTATCGATGAGATTGAAGAGACCGAAACGGTAAAAGTACAGGAACACGTTGAGGTGGATATGGAGTCCGACTATGGCATTGCCCTGGATGTTTGTCTAAACGTGGACGAAGTAACCGACGAGGTCATCGAAGATTTCATCAAGCACTTCACCAACAATACGTTATCCCTCGATACCACGCTCTATTCGTTTAGCAACGAGGAGGAAAACTAGTAACCAATGATGAATGATAAATGATGAATTACGTAGAGCAGTAATCATCATTTATCATTCATCATTTATCATTATATAACGTGCAAAGCCCCGATTCGCTGAACCAGGTAGCGGAATTTCACCGCACCTTCCACGCGCCCGTTTTAGAAACGCCCCAGATTCCGTCCGAAGCCCGCTGCAACCTGCGCGTATCATTGTTGACTGAGGAGCTGGATGAACTCCGCGAAGCCATCTTAGACGGTGATATCGTTGCCGTTGCCGATGCCCTCTGCGATCTACAGTATGTATTATCGGGGGCGGTGCTGGAGTTTGGGCTGGGCGATACGTTCAAGACGCTGTTCGATGAAGTGCAGCGTTCCAACATGAGCAAGGCCTGCGGAACGGTAGCCGAAGCCGAAGCCACCGTCGCCGAATACCAGGCCAAAGGCGTTCCTTGCCATTACATTGAGTCGGATGGCAAATACCTGGTGTACCGCGATGCCGACCACAAGACGCTCAAAAGTGTGAACTATTCCCCGGCTGATCTGGCGAGTATGCTTTGAAAAGCAGGGTGCCTGGCCCGATCCAGTTAATAAACCCATCATTGTTTGTTGAAACAGCACATTGCTCAAATTGCCCTGGTCGTTGACAACTACGACGATGCCATTTCCTTTTACACGCAGAAACTTCGGTTCACGCTGATTGAAGACACCGTAATGAGTGAAACCAAACGGTGGGTTGTGGTTGCTCCGCCCGGGTCGGAGGGATGTCGGTTGTTGCTGGCTAAAGCCGCTACGGATGAGCAGCGGAGTCGGGTTGGTGATCAAACGGGTGGGCGGGTTTTTCTGTTTTTACATACCGATAACTTTGCCCGCGATTATCAGCATCTGCTGGACCAGCACGTAACAATCATTCGAAAACCATCGGTGGAGCCTTATGGAACTGTAGCCGTTTTTGCCGATCTGTACGGCAATCTTTGGGACATGATTGAACCCGTAACCCGTTGAACTCACTAGAACTTCATTATGGAAAATTACACTTACACCGCCGTTGACCGGTTCCTGCGCTACGTGCAGATCGATACCCAATCGGACCCGCAGTCGAAAACGAACCCGAGTACCGGAAAGCAAAAAGACCTCAGCCGGGTCCTGTTGCAGGAGTTACTCGAAATGGGCCTGGCCGATGCCGAACTCGACGAGTGGGGCTATGTGTACGCGACCATTCCTGCCAATACCGATAAGGCGAACGTACCCACGATTTGCTTCTGTTCGCACGTCGATACCTCGCCCGACGTGACGGGGGCGGGCGTGAAACCCATCATCCACCACAACTGGAGCGGTTCGGATATAACGCTGCCGGATGATGCCACCCAGGTTATCCGCGTGGCCGACCACCCCGATTTACACAACCAATTGGGCAACGACATTATTACGGCCAGTGGTACTACGCTGCTGGGGGCCGACAATAAAGCGGGTCTGGCCGAAATTATGGATGCCGCCAACTACCTGCTGATGCATCCCGAAGTAAAACACGGCTGGATTCGGCTGTTGTTTACCCCCGATGAAGAAATAGGACGCGGCACCGAAAAAGTGGATATTCAGAAGCTGGGTGCCGATTTTGGTTATACCATCGACGGTGAGTCGCTGGGGACGCTGGAAGATGAGACGTTCTCGGCCGATGCGGTCAAAATCACTATTCAGGGCGTGAGTACGCACCCCGGTTTTGCCAAAGGTAAACTCGAAAATGCCCTGAAAATTGCCGCTGATCTGCTGGCTGCTTTGCCGAAAACAGCTCTCTCGCCCGAAACGACGGAAGCCAAAGAAGGCTTCGTCCATCCAACCCGAATGGAAGGGAATCAGGACCAGGCAGTGGTGGAGTTTATTATCCGCGATTTTACAGAAGTGGGTTTGCAGGAGAAAGAAACCTACCTGCAACATCAATTGAACGACGTGTTGGCTAATTACCCTGGCTCCTCGGCACAGTTGGTCGTGAACGAGCAGTATCGCAACATGAAGGCCGTGCTGGACCAGCACCCAGCCGTAGTGGACAATGCGCTGGAAGCAATTCACCGGGCGGGACTAACGGCCAATCGACGGAGTATCCGGGGCGGCACCGATGGGTCCAGGCTGTCATTCATGGGGCTGCCCTGTCCTAATATCTTCGCGGGCGAACACGCCTTTCACTCTCGGCAGGAGTGGGTATCGGTGCAGGACATGCAACACGCTGTCGATGTAATCGTAAACGTAGCGCAGGTTTGGGAAGAGCGGGCATGAATACCGCCCGCATCACCGTTGATTTTGGCCTGGTCGTGCTCATCTGGCTCGTACAACTGATTATTTATCCTGGTTTTCAGTATTACAGCCCCGCCGAACTCGCCGGCTGGCATCCGAAATACTCAAACCTGATAACGTTTATTGTCGGGCCGCTGATGCTGGTGCAGGTGATACTGGTCGGATGGTCGGTACAGAACCGGGTTTCGTGGCTCACGCTGGCCTCCGCGGTTCTAGTCGGGCTGATGTGGGCTGCCACCGCGTTCCAGGCCGTACCGATTCACAACGCCATTGCCGCTGGCGATGCGACCCCCGAAACCCTTCACTGGCTGGTAAGCACCAACTGGCTGCGAACCGCAGGCTGGACCTTCGTTTTTTTGCTGGGCGTAGCGGAACGCATGCTGGTCCGGTAAGCCGCCACAAGGTGTTCTACACCCGAAAACCGGCACGATTCACGATGCCCGTGGCGGTGCCGACCTTATCCCTATCAACTTCCGGCGTGATGAAACCCTTAATCTGACGTTCAACCGGGCATTTCGGAAGTTCACGAGGCAGACGCCGGAGTAGTTTCTGGCTGGTGCGGAGTGGTTCCTGACGTCAGTTAGGGCAGTTTAAGTGGAAATGGCTGTCGAGCCGGACCGAAATAGCCGGGCCGTTTCACTGCGGGGCAACTTTCCGCAGGTGTGGCCGGATATCTTCCGGTACCAACCGCCTTTTTTTGTCATTACAGGTCAGGATTGGCCATATTACCCGCTCGTACCAGCCGGGCGAGTAGCAGAACGGCAACGTATTTCATAGCTTTGCGGGGTAACTTTCCGTAAAATGGGTAAAAAGAAGCCAAAATTTTATGTGGTCTGGCAAGGCCGGAAACCGGGGGTTTACGACTCCTGGGACGATGCCAAAGCGCAGACCGATGGTTTTGCCAAACCGTTGTTCAAATCGTTCGATAGCAAGCCGGAAGCCCTGAAAGCCTTTAAAGACAAACCGCATCAGCACGTTGGACAAGGCACTAAACCCGTAGCCAAACAGAGCAAACTTGATGGGCTGGTTGGCTTGCCCATACAGGATAGTCTGGTAGTAGATGCCGCCTGGAACACCGCTTCGGGCGACATGGAATACCAGGGCATCTACCTGGGTACACGGCAGCGGCTGTTTCTGAAAGGCCCGTATGCCGACGGTACCAACAACATCGGCGAGTTTCTGGCCATCGTTCACGCCCTGGCCCTGCTGCATCAGAAAGGCAGCAACATTCCCGTGTACTCTGATTCCCGAACGGCTATTGGCTGGGTGAAAAAGAAAAAAGCGAATACCAAACTCGAAGAAACTGCCCGTAACACCGAGCTCTTTGACCTCCTCGACCGGGCCGAGACCTGGCTTCAGACCCACAAATTCGCTAACCCGGTTCTGAAATGGGAGACTACCGTCTGGGGCGAAAATCCCGCGGATTTTGGTCGGAAGTAGGGGTAAGCAGTAAACTCTCCCGCTTGTTTTTGCCACCGTATGACTGCATAAATCCGGTGAAGGAGTTTGTTACGAACCGCTTCGAGAACGGGCATTTTGTTTCGGCCCCGGCGGGAAAGCGCTTCTTTAATTTCGCAGAGCGATAGTAAAAGGGGGCAACGCCAGCATGGCCGGCCATATTCATTAAATCAATAAGTGCCTTTTTTCATTGGTACCCGTTAGCATCCCGGCAGCGGTAGCCGGGCCAATCCCGGGAACCGGCTGATTAAACCGGAGAAAGCCTGGGTCGCCCGTCACTTGCCAGGAGTTGTGTAATGGCCATGCGAGTGTGGTCGTTTACCGAAATAACCGCCTTGTAAAGAAGGGAACAACTACCCAAGTAGACAGATAATTTTCTCACTAAATGCCTCCTGTACGATTCTGGACATCGCGTGTCCGGGATTGTCCGAAATCGTACAACTATCTGCCAGCTTATTGCCTTTGGATGCGCGCTGGAGGGGGTTTAGGAACTGGTATAATAGTTGCCCCCTGGATTCAGGCGTCTTTAACCCTGGACCTTTATGTGGCGAAATTATTTCAAAATTGCCCTACGGAATCTTTCCCGGAGTAAGTCCTTTTCGGCCATCAATACACTGGGTCTGTCGGTGGGGATGTGCTGCTGTATGCTGTTGCTGCTTTATATCCGCAGCGAACTGTCTTTCGATACGTACCACCAGCATGCCGATAATTTGTATCTGCTGGGATCGAAATCTGTCATCGGGCAGAACGCGGGTCAGGAAGCCGCCAGCGTATCGGCACCCTATGGGCCAGCCCTAAAAGCAGAATATCCCGAAATTGCGCAGATGGCCCGGTTATTCGAATCCGACGAGAAATCGTTGTTGCAGGTGCGTGAAACCGGGAAACCGCTGCTGTCTTTTTACGAGACAAAAGGCTATCAGGTCGACTCCACCTTCTTCGAGCTGTTTTCCTATGAGTTTGTTGAGGGGAGCGCCAAAACGGCCCTGCGGAATGTGCACTCGGTGGTGCTCTCCGAATCCGTAGCCCACAAGTTGTTCGACAACGGGCCGGCGCTCAATAAACTGATTCGCATTGGGGGTGATGCGGGCATGGGGGAGGAGTTCAACGTAACGGGGGTCTATACCGATGCCAGTGCCCATTCTCACATCGATGCCCGATTCTTCATCCCGATTTACGCGGGCGACATGGGGAGTTTCCTGCGGAGCGGTCGGCTGGATTTTGCGAATAACAACATGTTCCACACCTACCTGCGCCTTCAGTCGGCGGGAAGCAACGGGGCAGCCGCTGGCAATCCCGCTCAACTGGAGAAAAAATTCCCGGCCTTCATCGAGAAATACGCCCGCGCTGATCTCAAACTGGTCGGTTTTGACCGAAGCCTGTTCCTGGTCGGGGTGCCCGATTTACACCTCTACAGCCATTTCGATTCGGTGGTTACGCCCACTAACAGTATCCTTTACCTGTATATACTGGGCTCCATTGCGCTCTTCACGCTGCTGATTGCCTGCATCAATTTTATGAATTTATCCACGGCCCAGTCGGCCCGACGGGCGGCAGAAGTTGGCGTCCGCAAGGTGCTGGGCGCTGAGCAGGGGGCGTTGGTCCGGCAGTTCCTGGGTGAGTCAATGGTGTTAACATTCGTGGCGTTTTTAATCGCGCTGGCCTTAGCCGCCCTGTTTCTTCCGTTGTTTAATCAACTTACGGCTAAGCAATTATTGTATAGTGAGTTGTTTCAGCCCACAAGTCTGCTCGCATTCTTCGGTCTGGCAGTGCTAACGGGCTTGCTGGCGGGTAGTTATCCGGCCTTCTATCTGTCGTGGTTCAGCCCCGTAAATGTTCTGAAAGGGCGGTTGGGTAATTCGCTATCAGCCACAACCCTACGCCGGAGCCTGGTCGTTTTCCAGTTTGTGGTGTCGGTGGGTCTCGTGCTGGCCTCATTTGTAATCCAGGAACAGATGCGTTACCTCCGCGACAAACCGCTGGGCTTTACGCAGGCTCAGCAGATTGCCATACCCTTTCGTAGCCCTGAATCCCGGGCATCGTACACGGCGTTTCGCAGCGAAATTCTCTCGAACAATCAGGTTGTATCAGCCGCCGGAGCGCAGTTTTATCCGGGCATTGCCAACCTCAGCGACATGGTTTTTCACCGCCCTGACCAAACTGTTGAGCAGGGCCACGACATTCGCATTAACCGGGTTGATTTTGACTTCCAGCAAACGATGGGTTTCCAACTGAAGCAGGGACGCCTGTTCTCCCGGCAGTTTCCGGGCGATACGGCTAACCGGATTATCGTCAACGAAGCAACCCTCCGCCAGTTTCAGCTAGACCCGAATAAAGCCGTCGGCCAGCGTCTGAACTTCGACTGGCAGGGCGAAAGTACGCCCTTTGAAATTGTAGGGGTGGTCAGCGATTTTCATTTCGAAGACCTGCACAAATCCATCGAGCCCTTTGCATTCATGCTCAGTCGGCGCCCCGGTTTCAACTACCTCATTGTGCACGTCAACACGGGTGATATGAGCAATATCCTGACCTTCCTCGAACAGAAGTGGAAATCCATACGCCCCGACGAACCCTTTGAGTACACGTTCCTGAACGAGGATTTTCAGAAAAACTACCAGGCCGAAGCCCGCACCGCGCGGATTGTACGCACGTTTACAATTATTTCCATCCTGATTTCCTGCCTGGGCCTGTTCGGTCTGGCTACGTTTGCCGCCCAGCAACGAACGAAGGAGATCGGCGTCCGCAAAGTGCTTGGGGCATCGGTGGGAAGCATTGTTCTGTTGCTGTCAAAGGACTTCCTGAAGCTGGTGCTCGTAGCCATTGTTATTGCATCGCCCCTGGCCTGGATCGTCATGAATCGCTGGTTGCAGGATTTTCAGTACAGAATTGACATTCCCTGGTGGGTATTTATGGTGGCTGGCGTTCTGGCAACTCTCATTGCTTTTATCACCATCTCCTTTCAGAGTATCAACGCTGCGCTGATGAATCCGGTGAAGAGCTTACGCACTGAATAAGCACACATTGCTTTGCATCAGCAGCATCCCAGCAGGCTGATTTTAACACTGTACAGGCTATAGGCCTGCCATAGATTGATAGACTTATTACCAAACTTTTATAAAGTTATGCTGCGCAATTACCTGAAAATAGCCTGGCGGAATCTGGTTCGCTACAAGGGTTACACCTTCATAAACGTTTTTGGCTTGGCCATCGGTCTGGCCTGTTGCCTGGTCATTTTCCTGTACGTACAGGACGAACTCCTGTTCGACAGGTTCCACACGAAGGCCGACCGGATTTACCGCATCATCAACCAGCGTAGTTCGGAAGGCGTCCAGATGGTTATGGCGCGTACCCCACCCGCGTACGGGCCGGCGCTGATGACTAGCTTTCCCGAAGTACAGCAGAGCGTACGTCTGTTTGAGTTTGGCGGTAATGAACTGGTGGCCTATGGTGACAGGAAGTTTTTCGAATCGGGCATCCTGCTGGCCGACTCGACCTTCTTCGAGTTGTTTTCCTTTCCGCTAACGCGGGGTAATCCCAGGCAGGTGCTCCGGTCACCCGATGCTATAGTGCTGTCGGAGACGATGGCCCGCAAATATTTTGGGAATCAGGACCCGCTGGGTAAGCTGTTGAGCATTGACGGAACGTACAAATTCCGGGTGACGGGTGTTATGAAGGACGTACCGGAACAATCCCATCTTAAGGCCGGTTTCGTTGGCTCGTTTGGAGCGTTGCGGGATATGGTTGGAGCAGAACGGCTTAAAAGCTGGGGCTGGCAACAATTCTATACCTACATCACCCTGAACCAAGGGAGCAATCCTGCACAGTTGAATGCTAAACTGCCCGCTTTTTTGGCGCAGCACGCGCCCAACGAAGTTAATCAACGAAACGCACGGGACAATTATGAGTTACAAGCACTTACAGATGTTCACCTGCGCTCTTCGGATGTGGAGTACGATATTGTTCAGAAAGGTGATATTCAGTACATCTATGCCTTTTCTCTGGTGGCCATTTTTACCTTGCTGATTGCCTGTTTCAACTTTATGAACCTGAGTACGGCGCGTTCGGCTCGCCGGTCGAAGGAAGTTGGTATGCGTAAAACCCTGGGGGCTCAACGCGTCCAGCTTGTCGGACAGTTTCTGGGGGAGTCGCTCCTGCAAACGGGCCTGGCCTTGGCAGTAGCCCTGTTGCTCACGGTGCTGGTATTGCCTACGCTGAACAACTGGACGGGTAAATCGCTGCAGTTTGTGTCTATACTGACCGTTCCGTTTGTATCCGGGTTACTCGGGGCCGCCGTTCTGGTTGGCTTGCTGGCGGGGAGTTATCCGGCTTTTTTCCTATCGGGTTTCAAGCCGCTTAATGGGCTGAAGGGTGTGGTGAAAGGAGTGGCATCGGGAGCCTTTTTACGCCGGACGCTGGTAATCGGTCAATTTACCGTGTCGATCATGCTGATGATTGGAGCCGGTATCGTGTTCTACCAGATTCGGTACATCCAGAAGAAGAACCTGGGTTTCTCGAATGAGCAACTAGTGTCGCTGCCTATTCGTACGAAAGCTATGCGCCAGAACATCGAAACTATCAAAGCCGAACTAAAGCAAAACCCGTCGATTGTGGGGGCCACGGCCTGCTACGGAGTGCCGGGTGGGAGGTTCGCGGGCGATGGTATTAAGGTGCCCGGCCGTACGGAGGAGTTCTCGACTAATATGTTCCTGATCGATGAGGATTACATTCCGACCCTGGGTATGACGATGGTGGCCGGGCGTAATTTTTCCAAGTCCTTTGGTACCGACGCGCAGGAAGGGTTTGTGCTGAATGAAACCGCCGTTCGTGAACTGGGCTGGGGATCACCCGCCAACGCCATTGGCAAACCGGTGGAGTGGCGGCAATGGGAGCCCCCCACACCCGCCGATTCCATTAAACGGGGCAAGGTCATCGGCGTCGTGAAAGACTTTAATTACAAAACCATTCACCAGAAGATCGAGCCGATGGTGTTGCAGATTGTTCCTGCCGAATACTCGCACCTTGTGGTTCGTATCCGACCCGCAGCCACAACGACGGCCTTGAGTGTGCTGTCTGATAAATGGCGGGCCGCAGCAAGTGAATGGCCCTTTGAATACACGTTTCTGGACGAGCAGTTTGCCGACCAGTACCGGTCGGAGCAGATTTTTGGTAAAGTATTTGGTTTGTTTACGTTCCTGTCCATCTTTATTACCTGCCTGGGTTTATTCGGCCTTGCCGCCTTCACCGCCGAACAGCGGACCAAAGAAATTGGTGTCCGTAAGGTCCTGGGCGCCAGTGTGACCAGTATTGTCGCTCTGCTCTCCAAAGACTTTCTGAATCTGGTACTCATTGCGCTGCTGATTGCTGCCCCCATTGCGTGGTATACCATGAACCATTGGCTGGAAAGCTTCGCCTACCGGGTCAACATGGAGTGGTGGGTTGTGGCGCTGGCCGGTTTGCTGGCTATCAGTATCGCCTTTCTGACTGTTTTCTTCCAGAGTATCAAGGCCGCGCTGACGAACCCCGTAAAAAGCCTGCGATCAGAATGATGACCTGGTCGAATCAGCTACGTGCCGTTCAGTTGTAGGCACACATTCTGTTGCTGACCGATGATCGTGAATTAGTAGGTTCTGATTGGTTGAGGGAGCTGATTTCACCACCAGAATCGTTCGTTATTGTCAAGGCCAAACCGGGATGAGTCAAATTCGTTTTTCTGCGGGGACTTCGACCGGCTCCGCCATGGCTGTAAGTTTACCAGCGCCGGCGGGTGCCCGTCGTGCTTACCTGAATTGGCGGGGTCTCAACCCAGCCGTAAAATTCATCTGAACGTTAGTTGCAAACTTAATCCTGTAGTGGATCCAACTGTATAAATCAAATCTTCCGCTTTAGCTCAAAATGCTGACCCAGGTAGAGTCGGCGAACCTGCTCGTCGTTGGCCAGGTCTTCAGCGCTGCCCTGTTTCAAAATCTTCCCTTCGAAGAGTAAGTAAGCCCGGTCTGTAATGGAGAGGGTTTCGTTTACGTTGTGGTCGGTTATGAGGATGCCGATGTTGCGGTGTTTGAGTTTGGCCACAATACTCTGAATATCCTCTACGGCAATGGGGTCGACCCCGGCAAAGGGTTCGTCAAGCAGGATGAATTTTGGGTCTACGGCCAGCGCACGGGCAATTTCGGTGCGTCGGCGTTCGCCACCGGAGAGCACTTTTCCCTTGCTCTTCCGAACGTGGGTCAGGCTGAATTCTTCCAGTAGTTCTTCCACTTTGTCTTTCCGCTCCCGCTTGGGGGTACTACTCATTTCGAGCACAGCCAGCACGTTTTCCTCCACCGTCAGGTCCCGGAAGATGGAGGCTTCCTGCGCCAGGTAGCCCAGTCCCAGCCGTGCCCGTTTGTACATGGGGAGGTCAGTTACGTCGGTATCGTCAATAAAAACCTTGCCGCTATTGGGTTTCACCAGCCCAACGGCCATATAGAACGACGTCGTTTTACCGGCACCATTAGGACCCAGCAGCCCAACGATTTCGCCCGTTTCGACCTGGTACGACACGTTATTGTTCACCAGCCGCGACCCGTATTTTTTAATCAGATTTTCGGTTCTTAGAATCATACATTCATTGGTGAGCCAATCGGATGGGTGAGTATTGACCAGCCAATTGATCAGCTACATTTCACATCCTTGAGCATCAGTTGCAGCGAGACGTTCCCATTATAAACGTTTTGCTCGACCTGGTAGCAGATGGAGAACGGTTTATGGGCCTGTAACTGGTCGGCGAGGTGTCCGAAACCGAACCCAATCGCCCAGAAATTACGGCCCGAACTACCCTGACGGACGTTTATTTTTAGGTGTTTTTCTTTCATAACAATTGGTTCGCTCACCAGGTACACATCCTCCGTCATAAACGTAGGTTGCGGGTTATGCGGCCCAAAAGGGCCCATCTGCTTCACAATCCTGACCAGCTTATCGCTGATTTCACTGAAATCCAGCGGCAGGTCGATGTCAATCAAGGGAGTCAGGTGTTCTTCTTTGATGGTGCGGGCTACCACTTCCTCAAACTTCTGCCGAAATGCGTCGATATTGTCGATGGGCATGGTCATCCCGGCGGCAAAGGTGTGGCCACCAAATTGCTCCAGTAAATCGGCGCAGGCTTCAATGGCTTCGTACACATCAAACCCCGGCACCGACCGTGCCGACCCGGCCGCTTTATCGTTCGACTGCGTCAGGATAATCGTAGGCCGGTGGAAATGCTCGATGCACCGCGACGCCACAATACCAATAACCCCTTTATGCCACGTAGCATCGTACAAAACCGTGCTTTTGGCCTGTGTTAGGGCCTCGTTTTGCCGAATCATCTCCAGTGCCTGCTCCGTCATACTGCTGTCGAACTCCCGGCGGCTGGTATTGTGTTTATTGATAGCCATCGCAAACTCATCGGCTTCCACTTCCGATTCGGCCAGCAGCAGTTGTACGGCGGCTTTGGCATGCTGAATCCGACCGGCGGCATTGATGCGGGGTCCCAAGCCGAAAACCACATTGGTAATGTCCAGTTCCCGCGTAAAACCCGCTATCTTGATTAACGCTTTTAATCCAGTACGTGGTGCCGTATTAAGAACTTTTAAGCCATAGTGCGCCATCACCCGGTTCTCCCCCGTAACGGGCACAATATCCGACGCGATGCTAACCGCCACCAGATCAAGGCAGGGGTAGAGGTGCTCCAAATCAATATTTTTGTAGAGGCAAAAGGCATGGAGCAGTTTAAAGCCAACCCCGCAGCCGCTCAGTTCTTTGTACGGGTACTGGCAATCGTCCCGCTTGGGGTCCAGCACGGCGGCTGCATCGGGTAGTTCGGAACCGGGGCGGTGGTGGTCGCAGATAATGAAATCGACGCCGAGGGTTTTCGCTTCGGCTATGCGCTCGACGGATTTTATGCCGCAGTCGAGCGCGATAATCAGCGAGAAGCCGTTTTCTGCCGCCCAATGAATCCCCTGCTGCGAAATACCGTACCCTTCCTTGTAGCGGTCAGGAATGTAATAATCTATATTTGGGTGATAGTTTTTCAGAAAACCGTAAACCAGTGCTACCGATGTGGTTCCGTCGACGTCATAATCGCCGTAAATCAGGATTTTTTCTTCCCGTTCGGGCAGCATAGCCATCTGCAACCTGGCAATGGCCCGGTCCATATCCTTCATATCGAACGGATTATGCAGGTGGCCAATTTCCGGCCGGAAAAACAGCCGGGCCTCTTCATACGTGGTTACACCACGCTGCACCAGCAGGGCCGAGAGGAATGAACTGATGCGCAACGACTGGGTTAATGACTCGATAGCCGACCGTTGGTCCGAAGAATCGGGAAAGGGTTTGGTAATCCATCGTTTGAGCGGGGGCGGTGGCTGGGCTATCATATTTGCAAGATAAATCCGTTTTTACTAAAACCGTTCGTTTATGTTCTATTTGCTGTCAATAATCAGCCTGCTCTTTGCCAATATGACGCCAGTACCCGATCCGCCAAAAGCCCGGCTATTGGTTGATATCCAAAATGTTACTTCCCGAAACGGATCCGTTTTTGTGGCGTTGTTCAAACCAGGTAAGGATTTTCCGGAGGGTAAACCGATAGAAGGGAAGAAAGTCGAGGCTTCGGCATCCAGTGTTCAGATTGCCTTTTCGGTGGAGCCGGGAAATTACGCCCTTGCCCTTTTTCACGATATGAACAGCAACGGGAAAATGGATAAAAACATGTTTGGTATTCCTAAGGAACCGTACGGATTCAGTAATGATTTTCGGCCTAAATTTTCCGTGCCTAAGTTCAGCGACTGTCAGTTTAGTGTTGGTGAAGGGGGGAGAACGGTCCGTATCAACCTGGAGCCGTTCTGATTAGCCACCAGAAGAGCGAACCTGTCCGGCTGGTGGCAGGCGTTGAAAAGTCAAACAATAAAATCAGATAGATTCGGGTACCGAATTTTTCCGTACCTTTGACTGGCAAATAACACAACCTGCTATTTGCTCATGAGCTTAGATACCAGTAAGTTTCTTTACGAAGCACTTACCTACGACGACGTACTGCTCCTGCCTTCCTATTCGGAGGTTCTTCCCCGCGATACGCAAACCACTACCCAGCTTACCCGTACGATCAGCCTGAACATTCCCATCATTTCGGCGGCAATGGACACGGTTACCGAATCGGCACTGGCCATTGCTATGGCGCAGGAGGGCGGTATTGGGATTATCCACAAAAATATGAGCGTAGAGGCTCAGGCCGACCAGGTCCGCAAGGTCAAACGCTCGGAAAGCGGCATGATCATTGACCCCATCACGCTGCTCGAAACCGCTACCCTGGGCGACGCGCACAAGATTATGCGCGAGTTCAAAATCGGGGGTATCCCGGTTGTCGATGAATCCGGCAAACTGGTGGGTATCGTAACGAATCGTGACCTGCGGTTTCAGCACGATATGGCCAAGCCCGTTACGGATGTGATGACCCGCGAAAAGCTGATTACGGCCCGCGAAGGACTCACGCTGGAAGAAGCAGAGAGCATTTTGCAGCAACACCGCATCGAGAAACTGCCCATCGTCAATGATGATTACCGGTTGGTGGGGCTGATTACCTACAAAGACATTCTGAAGAAGAAAAGCCACCCCAATGCCTGCAAAGATGAACTGGGTCGGCTACGCGTCGGGGCTGCCGTGGGCGTTACTGCCGATTATATCCAGCGAATTGAAGCCCTGGTCAAGGCTGGTGTCGATGTAATCAGTGTAGATACAGCTCATGGCCATCATATTGGGGTTTTGAACGCTGTCAGAACAATTAAAGAGCGTTTCCCGAAACTCCAGGTCATTGCCGGTAACGTAGCCACGGGCGAGGGAGCCAAAGCCCTTGCCGATGCCGGGGCCGACGCGGTGAAAGTGGGCGTAGGGCCGGGCAGTATCTGTACTACCCGCATCATTGCCGGTATTGGGATGCCGCAGCTAACGGCGGTATACGAAGCCGCCAAAGCGTTGCAGGGAACGGGCGTTCCGATTGTGGCCGATGGGGGTATTCGTTTTTCGGGTGATATAACGAAAGCTATTGCTGGGGGCGCCAGTACCGTCATGATTGGCTCACTGCTGGCCGGTACCGAAGAATCCCCCGGCGAAGTAGTCCTGTACGAAGGTCGTCGGTTTAAGACTTACCGGGGTATGGGGTCGGTGGAAGCGATGGAAGACGGCTCGAAGGACCGGTATTTTCAGGATGCGGAAGACGACATCAAAAAGCTCGTTCCCGAAGGCATCGTCGGTCGGGTTCCTATTAAAGGCAAACTCTCAGAGATTATTTATCAAATGGTCGGTGGGCTGAAAGCGGGTATGGGCTACTGTGGAGCGGCCGATATGACTGCGTTGCAACAGGCTAAGTTTGTCAAGATTACTACCGCCGGTTCGCGCGAAAGCCACCCCCACGATATCTCCATTCAGAAAGAAGCCCCGAACTATACGGTTCGGTAAAAAATAATAGCCTTCGGGAAGGTACTAACCTTCCCGAAGGCTACTGTACTACGTGCGAGTCGATGTAGGCTAAGCGTTCTTCGCGGGTCTGGGTCGCATCGGTTACGATGAACGGGCAGACGGTACAGGCCGACGGGCCTGACTGCTGATGCCATCGGCACTGCAACCGGATAGCGCAATTCGGTAGACTGGTCGATGCCGCAAGGTGTTGATTGACCGACATGACCCTGTCAATAACCCCGCATCGACCGCCCTGCCATTGATTGCACCCTGATTTGACGCATCGGTTGGCAAATCGAAAGTGCTTTTCGGGTTCATCGACAGCGGCTATTGCTTCGGTCAATTCCGGCGTTAGCCGTTCCGGTTCCGACAGCATTCGCACCGCTTGGTCGGGGCCGACAACGCCCAGCAGCAACGCGCCTTCTTCGGCGCGTGCACTGGGGCATAGGGTGGTGCTGGGAGTTACCATATTAGCCGCGAATCTGGATTCCTTTCTGCAACTGCTGCTGCTGAACGTCGATCTCGGCAGGTGTGATTTTAAAATCTTTCCCAAGTGCTTTGATCCAGTAACCCCGCCAGCGAAGCGATGGAAGCACAACGTAGGGAGTGCCATTCCCCCCGGCAAATGGACCACGACTTCCGCCACCATCCGGACCGTCATCACCATCCGGGTCGTCGGGGTTGGGGTACCCGGCCAGGGTGGATGCTACCACCGACTGGATGCCGGATGCAATTTTCTTTTCGAGGGCAGCCGGAAGTTTCAGGCCACTGAGCAGCACGTGAAATTCGCTGCCTTTACTGTCTTTGGACGTTTCCATTTTTTGAGAAGTTATTTAGGTGTAAAAACTTCATCAAAAGTCGGCTCCTTTCCTTCAGGATTATAGCGAAAAAATACGGAATGATAGACCCGTAAAAGTCCTGATTTTTAGTCGGGCATAAGTACGCAGATTAATCAAATCACCCCGTGAAAACACTCGTTATGGGTAAAGCAAGTACTGTTTGCGGAGTTTTTTGAAGTTGGTTAAGCCCGGCTCCCAACTCTGCCTGATTTCGGCTTCGGGTGTGCCTGCCATGATTTGTCGTTTGAGGTTTTCAGTGCCTGCCAGTTTGTCGAAGTTGCCAATTTCCCTGCTCTGACTCTGATCAAAGAAGCGGGCTTTGTCCGGGTAAGCCTTGTACATCTCCATCAGCCAGCTCAGGTTCAATTGTTTCGTATTCCGGAGTTTGTTGGTGTCATAGTGCCGCAAATCCAGACCAAAGCACTCCATGTCCTGATGGAGTGGTGCTTCTTTCATCCCTTTTATGGAAATGGGCCGGAACGAAAACGAATATTGCCCGCGCAGGGCCGGTGCGCCCAGTACGGTAAAGGGCATGTAGGTGCCCCGACCCTGGCTTATAATCGTTCCCTCGAACAGGCAAATGCTGGGGTAAAGTAATATTGACTGCTGGGTATTGAGGTTAGGCGAGGGCGCAACGGGTAACGTGTACGGCTTGTCGTGGGTGTAGTTGGCAACCCGGATAATCCGCAGTTTGCATTTGGCCTTATTGGGTATACAGCCTTCGCCATTGATCAACTGAGCGAACTCGGCAATCGTCAGGCCATGCGTAATGGGAATACGGTGCATCCCGATGCCCGAATGCAGGTGATCTTCTAAAATAGGCCCATCCACTACGTATCCATTGGGATTGGGGCGATCCAGAATCATCAATTCCTTCTGGTTTTCGGCGCAGGCTTCCATCACATAGTTCAGCGTATTGATGTACGTGTAAAAGCGGGCACCCACATCCTGAATGTCATAGATTAGTACGTCGATATCGGCCAGTTGTTCGCGCGATGGCTTTCGGTTTTTACCGTACAGCGAAATGACCGGGATGCCCGTTTTTGCGTCTACTTCGTCGGCCACCTTCGTGCCATTGCTGGCATTGCCCCTAAAACCATGTTCGGGACCAAAAACCTTAACAATCTGAATGCCCAGGCTCAGTAAACTGTCGGGGCTGGGTTTGTTGCCGATGATAGACGTCTGATTTACCACCATGCCTACCCGTTTGCCCTTGAGATAATGCAGGTACAGATTCGTCTGGTCGGCCCCTGTCAGGATAGTAGCCGCCGTTGGTTCGGTTTGGACAGTAGGAATGGTGATCCGGTAGGCTGGTAAGAATAAGGCCAGAAAGCCGGTTAAGCAGAATACTGAAACCGAAGGCAGTATTGTCCGGAGATGTTTCATGATGGGGATGCAGTTGATTCGATAAAAGTAAGCGATAGCCTGCTTCTAATGGCCCGTAAAAAAGTACGCATCCGTATGAGTGACAAGTAGTTGTTTAGGCTCCCTGCATCAGCGTTAGCCAGGCGTCCTGTACGTTGTTCTCGGCCAGGAGTTGCTTTGCCCGGAGGTGTAATAAATCGGGTAGATACTGACAGCCGTTCCGGGCTTCATCGAACAACGCATCCAGAACGCCCGATTTCCCAAACGCCTTTACGTCATCGGCCGTTGGTAAGCTGGCAACGCTGCCTAATTTCCCCAGATCATTGCCCGATAAGATAGCACTGCTGCAAATAGCTGCCGGCATCTGATCGACGCCAATCCCGGTTTTTGGGCGGGCTACTTCAAACAACGCACTACCCTGCGCCCGGCAATACCAATCTCCCCCCATACGGCTAACGAGGTCAATCTTGTGGGGATCAATAACGCCGGTTTCATTGAAAATGGCGTCGTGGAAATGCGCCATCACTACTTCGCAGATAATGAGGTGGCTGGAACCCGGCGAATCGTTTCCGGTAGGTATAACCTGCTTCACAATGCACTCATAGGCAGCGGGCGATTCGGCCACGCGGGGCGGACGAATCGTTGTTGATGGGACAGCCGTAAAGCCCGCTTTCTCAAACTCATTGACACCCCGGTCAAATTCGGCACTGGTCAGCGACATCTGTTCGACCATTGCGTAGTTTACACTATTGATCACGACTTCGCCCACTTCTTCCACGTTGAGCAATGTGTGTTTCTTCTGGCCATGCCGGTTAATGGTCGGGGCAAAAACCAGGGTGGGCGGGTTGTAGCCAAACACGTTGAAGAAACTGAACGGACTCAGATTGACCTGTCCGCTGGCATCTATCGTACTGGCAAAAGCAATGGGGCGCGGGCCTATCGAGCCGATCATGTACCGGTAAAAATCGGCGGGTTGTAAATCGGTTGGGTTAACTGTTTTCATGAGTAAATAAGGCCGGTTGCGGGCCCAAGTTCAAGGCTATTTCCGTCTTTTTGAACAAATGCCCGTAACGTTACCGTATCACCATCGGCCAAAAAGGTCCGCATACCGGTATCACTCAACGCTATGGCGCGTTCGCCGTTCCAGGTCAGTTCCAGCAGCGAACCACACGAATTGGGCAGGGTGCCCGAAATAGTGCCGGTGGCCAGCACATCGCCAACGTTCAGGTTGCATCCCCCAACGGTATGATGGGCAATCATCTGGGCAAAATTCCAGTATAGATTCCGGGCGTTGGTCCGGCAAATGCAAATAGCCTCACCATCGGCCGGTTGCAGCCAAACTTCCAGGTCAATGTCAAAATGACCCGGCTTATGTATCTGAAGGTAGGGGAGGGGTGCTGGCTCCTGTACTGGCCCTGCTATGCGAACGGGTTCCAGTTCGTAGAAAGGCAATACCCAGGCGGATAGAGTAGAGCCGAAGTTTTTTCCCAGAAACGGCCCGAGTGGCTGGTACTCCCACCGCTGAATATCCCGCGCCGACCAGTCGTTGAATACCGCAACGCCAAATATATAATCCTCCGCATCCTCCACCGGAACAGGCTCTCCAAAAGCTGACTGTTTGCCAATAATCAACCCCAGTTCCAGTTCGAAATCCAGTGCCCGCGTCGGACACAGTACGGGGTTTTTACCGTTCTCCTCCATAAACTGGCCGGTTGGTCGGCGGATGGGCGTTCCCGACACAACGATGGACGATGCCCGGCCATGATACGCCACGGGCATGTGTTTGTAATTAGGGGGGAGGGGAGGGCCGTCGGGACGGAAAATACGCCCAACATTTTCGGCGTGATGAATACCCGCGTAAAAATCAGTATAGTCACCAACACTGACCGGCAGATGCATCTGCGCTTTCGACTCGGGTACAAAAACCTGCTCCTGGATATCGGCCAGCGCAATGGCATCGTTCGCTAATAATGCATTGATACGCTGCCCGATGGTTTGATGAATTGCCTGACCGAGACGGATAAAATCGTTCAATACCGGCTTCAGGAAAACGTGTTCATCAATGGGTATTGACCCAAAATGTCCCAACAAACGGACCTTTTCGAGGTCAAGTATGCGGTCCCGGTATTTGAAACCTACTTGGGGATTAGCATTGTCGTAACTGAAAATTCCGTACATAAGGGAGGGGAACGGGTGTTTTGGCGACCCGGTTATTCACTCACGTTGGTATAAATAGAGTCCATAATCCGGATAAAGTGCTGATAGTCGTCATCGCTCAGATTACCCCAGCCTTTGCGTCGCATGGCCGACACAACGGGCAACACTTCCCGGTATTTGGCTTCACCGGCTTCGGTCAGAAAAACCAGAAACTTACGCCGGTCGGTGTCGGCCATTTGGCGTTCGGTTAGGCCTTTCTGACTTAGTAAGTCGATGATGCGCGTTACGGTAGGGGCATCTTTGGTCGTCATCTCCGCAATGGTATTCTGACTAATGCCGGGATTGCGGTAAAGATGGTCTATAATTACCCATTGGTCGACGGTCAGCTCAAAGCCAGCCTCGTTGAACTGCTTCTGGAGGGCATTCCTGATTTTCTTGATGGTGGTGTCAATCTTAAAGAAGTAAGCCCGCGAATCAGATGGGTGCGTCATAGTAAAATAGATCATTCATTATCATTTGCTACGCGTCATCAATAGTCACTTTTTCAACAAACGACGGAGCAGCGGAGCTAATGACGCGAAACTACTGACTAATGACCAGAAACCGCTCCAGCGTCGCTTCAATTTCGGGGACGGAATGAAACAGTTGTTCGTACGACTCGATAACGAAGTACTGCTCCTGAAAATGGTCGATGATGTACGGTGTTCTTAAAAGCGTAGCTACATCATACGGGAGCCGTCTGGGAATATCGCTTTCCAGACTGTAAACGGTTTCTCCGGGCGAGGATAAAATGCCGCCCCCATAAATGCGCAGCCCTTCCGCTCCGAGGGCCGCATTCTCTTGTATCAGCCCGAACTCAACGGTGTACCAGTATAGCCGGGAAATCATGTCAATGGCTTCCTCATGCTCCACAAAGCGCAGGGCAATACGGCTCAGTGCGGCCAGGAAACCGCAGAAATGCTGGTTCGTCAGCACCGGCACGTGGCCGAAGGTGTCGTGAAACATATCCGGCTCGGGCAGGTAATCCAGCTGGTCGCGGGTACGCAGCCAGGTCGTGGCCGGAAACTGCCGGTCGGCCATCAGCTCAAAGAATTCCCGGTTGCCAATCAACCCCGGTACGGCCACCACGCGCCACCCCGTTATGGGCAGCAAACGCGGGTTGAGGTCGCGCTCGAAGTTGGGAATGTGACTATTGGGAAACCCCGTGGCCACAATCCCATCCATGTATGCCTGACTGGCCCGCCCCGGCAAACGCTCCATTTGCCGGTCGAACAGTAGTTTCCAGACGGCCTGTTCGTCTTCGGTGTATTTTTCGTATTGTTGAGTCATTTTTCGTAGAGACGCAAGTATGCGTCTCATATGCGACAGCAAAAGCCATCCGGTCAGGAGACGCAATTATGCGTCTCTACAAGTTTATAATGTTCCCCGCAGGGCCTGTTCGCGTTCGATGGCTTCAAATAAGGCCTTGAAGTTTCCCTTGCCGAAAGATTTGGCGCCTTTGCGCTGGATGATTTCAAAAAACAGCGTGGGACGCGGGCAAATCGGTTTCGTGAAAATCTGGAGTAAATACCCTTCCTCGTCGCGGTCGGCCAGAATACCGAGTGGGCGCAGGGTGGCAATTTCCTCGTCAATGGGGCCAATGCGGTCGGCCAGATTATCGTAATAGACATCCGGCACGGTCAGGAACTCAACGCCCCGGTCGCGGAGGGCCAGAACGGTTTCCACAATGTTATCCGTGGCAACAGCAATGTGCTGAATACCGGGACCACCGTAAAAATCCAAGTACTCTTCAATCTGCGACTTCTTTTTACCTTCGGCGGGTTCGTTGATGGGGAACTTCACGCGCCCGTTGCCATTGGTCATCACCTTACTCATCAGGGCCGTGTAATCGGTCGAAATGTCTTTGTCATCGAACGATACGAGTTGCTGGAATCCCATTACATCGTGGTAGAACGTCATCCACTCATTCATTTCGTGCCAGCCCACATTGCCCACCATATGGTCTACGTATTTCAGCCCGGCATCGGTGGGTTGATACATGGGTGTCCAGGGCTCGTAGCCGGGCAGGAAAACGCCTGAATACTCAGTCCGTTCCACAAATACATGAACCGTATCGCCATAGGTATGAATCCCTGATCGAACTACGTAGCCGTGGTCGTCCTGCTCCCGGGTGGGGTGCATGTACGGGTTGGCTCCCCGGCTAACGGTTTCGTCAAATGCCCGCCGGGCATCATCTACCCACAGGGCCACTACCCGAACGCCGTCGCCGTGCTGGTCAAGGTGGTTCCCAATTTCGGTGTCGCCGTGCAGGGGTGAGGTCAGCACCAGCCGGATTTTGCCCTGCTGTACCACGTACGATTCACGGTCGCGCAAGCCGGTTGCCAGTCCCGCGTGGGCGACAGGCTGGAAGCCAAACGCTGTTTGAAAATAATGGGCCGACTGGCGGGCGTTACCTACGTATAATTCAATGTAATCTGTGCCGTTCAGGGGCAGGAAATCCTGACCCGTTTCTGATTTTACTAATTCGAGTGCTTCCATGATTGTTGATGTTTGGTTTGTAGCGACGCGATACCTCGCGTCTTCTGTGCGTCAGCCATTCCAAGCCTGGGAAAAATCGTCCGGTGTGGAGAGACACGAGGTATCGCGTCGCTACGCTATCCATGATTTATAGTATACCCCATCGTCAATGGCCATTGCCTGTTCCGTCAGCATGAGCGGGCGGAAGGTGTCGACCATTACGGCGTATTCCTGGGTTTCTTTTTTGCCGATGCTTCGTTCCATGGCACCGGGTGCGGGGCCGTGTGGAATACCACCGGGATGCAGGGTAATGTGCCCCTGTTTGATGTCGTTCCGGCTCATAAAATCGCCATCGACGTAATAGATAACTTCGTCGGAGTCGATGTTCGAGTGGTTGTAAGGTGCCGGAATGGCCTGCGGGTGGTAGTCGTATAAACGCGGGACGAACGAGCAAACCACAAACGAATCGGTCTGAAACGTTTGATGAACCGGGGGCGGTTGGTGAACGCGCCCCGTAATGGGTTCAAAGTTGAAAATCGAAAACCCATACGGGTAATTGTACCCATCCCAGCCTACCACATCGAACGGATGCGATGCGTATACCAGTGAATGCAGCGACCCCTGCTTTTTAATTTTCATCAGAAAATCCCCGGTTTCGTCGTGCGTTTCCAGCGCGTTTGGCCGAATGATGTCCCGCTCGCAAAAGGGGGCGTGTTCGAGCATCTGCCCAAAATGATTGCGGTACCGTTTGGGTGTGTAAATGGGCGTACGCGACTCGACGTACAATAATTTATTGTCGGCAGTGTCGAAGGCAATCTGGTAAATAATCCCGCGCGGGATGATCAGGTAATCGCCGTACTGAAAGGGAATAGTCCCAAACAGCGTCCGTAGTTTACCCGACCCCCGATGCACGAACAGCAGTTCATCGGCATCCGCATTTTTGTAGAAATACGCCGTCAATGACTGGCGGGGTGCAGCCAGCCCAAAAATAAGGTCGTTGTTGACTAGTAAAGGTACCCGGCTTTCGATAAAATCATCGGCGGGCGGTACATCGAATCCGATTAACTTCCGGGCCATCATGTTTTTCTGAACGGCCAGTTTGGGGGTCATGTCTACGCTTTCCTGTACTTCGCGCACCATCGTTGGCCGGTGAACGTGGTACAGCAGTGACGACATCCCATCGAAGCCGATGGTGCCGAATAACTGCTCGTAATAAAACGGGCCTTCTGATTCCCGACTGGTTTCACCCGAAGCGTTCACCGGGCGGGGGAACTGCGTATGCCGTTTGGGAGGAATCTGACCGAGGGTGTGGTAAAATGGCATGCTATTTATTTGTTAAGACAACTATTGTTTAACACACAATTATAACGCAAACTGTAGAAAATAGTATCTTGTTTAGAAGATTTTTTATTATTTGTGGTTCCTGCAGGTGGAGAAGCTGCCTGTAAAGTTTAAATGGCACAGGCCAGCCCTTTTTCCTAATTTTGGCCGGGCAACGCTTGCCGGGCAACGTTTGCTGCACAACATTGCAAAAGAATGCGTCTCTGCCAATATTGGCCGGAGTTGACAACTGATTACAGAAACATTTGACTATGCAACCAACTCTTTTAATCCTGGCGGCCGGTATGGGCAGTCGCTACGGTGGTGTTAAACAGCTCGACCAGTTTGGGCCAAACGGTGAAACCATTATCGATTACTCCCTTTTTGATGCTATTCGGGCCGGGTTCGGCAAGGTCGTGTTCATTATCCGGGAAGAACTTCGGGCTGATTTTAAAGAGGTCTTTGACGAGAAACTGGCCGGGAAACTGGATGTCGACTATGCCATCCAGGCACTCGACTCGTACGTGCCGGAGATAGTGGGTCAGGTAAGGCGCACGAAGCCTTGGGGAACAGGCCATGCTATGCTCTGCGCCAAAGATCATACTGATACGCCGTTCGCGGTCATTAACGCCGACGACTTTTACGGGCTGGAAGCGTTCGAATTAATCAGCAATTTTCTGAAAACCAACACCGACGACCAACTACACGCGATGGTAGGGTACGAAGTGAAAAACACACTGTCGGAAAACGGGTCGGTGTCGCGGGGCGTGTGCGACGTGGATGCCAACGGAAACCTGATAACGGTAATCGAACGCACCAAAATTTACGAAAAGGAAATGGCGCCCGCCGACCGGCAGATTATCTTTGAAGAGGGGGACGAGTTTACCCCACTTGCGCCCAATACGCCCGTTTCGATGAATTTCTGGGGATTCAAACCCAGCGTTTTCCCGTTGGTACAACATCAATTCGAGAGCTACGCAATGGCGAATATCAACGCGCCAAAAGCGGAATTCTACATTCCCACGGTCATGAGCAATCTCATCCAGACCCAAACGGGACGCTGTAAAGTTTTTCGCAGTAGTTCCGAATGGTTTGGGGTGACCTACCCGGACGATAAGCCAACCGTACAGGCCGCGCTCAAACATCTGCACGACGAGGGTAAGTACCCGGCTAGGTTGTGGGAGTAGGGTTTACGGTTTATGGCTGGCTGACGCCTAAGCACTTCACGCGTCAGCCAACCATAAACTTACTTACCGTAGTGTCGCCTATATTATTCGCGGCTGTGTTGACAGTGTCGGCGGCTGCTTTTCCTGGTAGCCCCATCTTAATGTCAGGAACGGAGTAAGAGAAACAGGACAATGGCCCCCGGTAACAGGAGTAACCAGGGACGCTACCTGTTGCCGGGGGCCGCTGACGTATCCTCATTGCTGATATACGTAGGAAACGTTACGGGGGTAACGGATTCAGCGGGCGGCACATTGGTAGCGGGCATTGTATCTACTGTCGACGGTACCACCGGTTCAGGCACTGTGGCGGGTGAAACGAGCTCCGCTACTGGAACGGGTGGAGAAAACGGGTCCGCCGGCGTTGCTGTTGGGATGTCTGGTATACTGTCCAGTGCAGCCAAAGTCCCTAATCCGGGCAGGAAGCCAGTCAACGAACTAAGACCCAATGGGAGTGCCTCCTGTACGCTGTCTGCCTGACTCATGAGTAGCCCATTTAGTCCCGAAACGCCCGTATCTCCATTGGCCATTTCTTTACCCAGTACATTAAACAGCACCGGCCCGGCAACACTCATCAGCGAGGAGGCCGACGTTTGGCTAATGCCACTGTACGCAGATAAACCCGCAGTAATGGCACTGGTTCTATCGCCAAACAGACTATGAACCATACCTGCACCCATTGAGCGCATTCGTTCTGCTTGCAGGTCATCCGCCAGTATGGTGTCCAGATTGCCAGACAGTCCCCTAACTGGCTCCGTAATATCCCCCGCTGTGTAGTCGGGAGTGGTTGCCTGACCAATCATGTCCATAATTAACCCGTTACCACCCGGCTCAGCCGATTTTTGTATGATGCCACTCATAAGTATAGGTAGTGCTCCGCCGAAGGCTTTTTGCGTGTTATCCTGGTCTTCGCCAAGCATCGTACTAACCTGACTTACAACATCATCGGTGAGGTAATTTTTAGTTGAATCCAACAAGTTTACTGACATGGAAATAGGTGTTTAAAGGGTTGATGGCTTGTGCGTTATGATGCTGATACCTAACCTAATAGTAAGACATATGAGTTGCCAATTGTTTGTAATGGACAGATCCACCACGCAAAAATAGCCCTTCGATTTAGGCGAAGGGCTATAAACGGCTTGCAGCCAGCGGCTTTTGCAGCTCACCGGCTGATATACTTATTATGACGCTGGGTGGCATCCTAATTCCCCGGACAGCCATCAGCGAATTAAGCGGCTGTTAGCCGCAAGAACTCTTCATGAAGTCGAATAATCTGGGGAAGCAGCAAAGTGCTTTCATCATTGTCGAGGATGTAATCGGCCAGTTCTCCGCGTTCCGTGTCGCTAATCTGACGGGCCATGATGTTGTGTATCTCTACCTCGGAGCGGTGCGGGTCGCGCTTCCGAATACGGGCCACGCGCAGGCCGACGGGAGCCTGTACCACAATCACTTTGTCGAGCGTGTTGCCATCACCAGCGGCTTTCATCAACGCTGCTTCTTTAATGATATAGGGTTTGTTGGTTTGCTGATTCACCCAGACCTGCGTGTCGGCCAGCACGCGTGGATGAATAACGGCATTCAGAGCCAGTAATAAGTCCGGGTCGGTAAAGACCTGCGAGGCTACCCACGCCCGGTTATAGTGACCGGCTACATCGTATGAATTTGGGCCAAGCACCCGTCTGATATCGGCCTTAAGGATGGGGTCATGCTCCGTAAGCCATTTGGCCCGTCCGTCGGCTTCGTAGACTGGAATACCCAGCGATTGAAAGACCTGGCAAACAACGCTTTTGCCGGAGCCAATACCGCCTGTTACACCAATCTGGAGGGGATGTTTCATACTGAAGTTGCTGGTGCTGATTCGGTTGCTGGCTCTTTGCAGTGGTTGACAGTTGCCCTGAATCAACTAGTAAGCCAAGACACTACCGCTGCTTTTTCTTGACTGGTACGGGCTCTTTGACCGGTGCCGGCTTCTCAACGGGAGCAGGAGGGGGCGGTGTTGCTGGTAAAGGCGACAATAACTCTCCAACCTCAAAGCTAACCGCCACCCGGTCGGTGCTGGGGTGCAGGAGCGGGTGACGGAGTTGATTCAGTGGCAACTCCTCGTCGTAGTTTTCGGTAATACGTTTGCGGGGTATCCTGACCAGAATCGAATCGGGGAGCCCCCGTACCAGACTGGTCGGCCCATCAATCTCAATGGTGCGCGGGGTAAGGTTAATGACGCTGGTTACGGCAAAACGCGGAGCAAGGTCAATATGCGTACTATCCGCTACCAGCTGAATGGTTTTAGTCATGCGCCGGTCAAAATCCAGGTCGAGTCTATCGGTCAGGATGTAATTAACGCGTAACTTTTTGGTATGCTCCGTCAGGGCTGCGGTGATGGACGATGGATTGATTACCGATGCCCGGAGGGGGTTCCTGACCACATAATTCACCGGATCGACCTGGAAAGGCAACCACGAATGACGAAGCAGTCCCCACCCATCACTTGATACATTGACGCGCACTGTACGGGGCAGGGGAGAGGTAGGTATAAAAAGCGAGTCGTCGTAAACGAACTGAATGGGGTAATCCACATTCATGGTATAGCCCTGTTTGTTGAGCGCATTCAATATCCAGAACAACGTAGCCGCTACCAGACACAACAGCACCTTCGTTGGCTGAAACGTGCGGTTGTCTGGGGTATGGGTGTTCACAAAGGAAGGGGATGTACGCAAACGGAAAAGTGTGGATACTGCGGTCGGAACAGAACGATGCAATCCCGTTTTGGGTAGTTTAGGTCGATTACTTTTTCTCTTCTTCAGCCGGCTTTATTGTTGCTTCGCGGGAAATGGACGTTTTCTCAAAAGTCATTTTAACCCCCCGATCTACTTCGAGTACAACCGTTGTGGCATCGACTGATGCAATCCGGCCGTGCATCCCGCCAATGGTAACTACGTTATCCCCTTTTTTAAGACTATCGACAAACCCCTTCTGATCCTTCTGCTTCTTTTGCTGCGGACGAATCATGAAGAAGTAAAAGATACCAATAATGCCCACCCACAGCAACACGTTGTAAATCATGGACGTGTTGGAATCGGTGGGGGCCTGTAATAAAATCAAATACATAGTCTGGTGGTATTAAGACGGGTTTTTCGGATTTACCAGTGCCTTGAAACGAAGGTCGGTCATGGCCGGGTCCGTGTTGGCAAAGATGGTGATAGTTTTGTTCTGTTCGCCACTTTTGCCCCGGCTGTTGAAGCGAACCTTCACCGAGGATTTCTCGCCGGGTGCTACGGGTTCACGGGGCCACTCGGGCGTTGTACACCCGCAGGATGCCGTAATGTTGTTGATAATCAGTGGAAATTCACCCGTGTTGGTGAAGGAGAAAATATGCTCAACGGTATCCCCTTCTGACAGGGTTCCAAAATCATAAATGCCGTTTTCAGCAAAGGTAATCTTAGGCATTTTTGCCGATGCCGTTGCTTTGGACGTTTCACCCTGCTGCCGGTTATCGCAGCTAAACTGACCAAAACTAATGCTGGCTACGGCGGTTATGAGAAGCCAATTCCTGACGTTCATGGATAAAGTGGGTTTTTGGTTTACGGTATATGCCGGGCCGCCGGAGCGGTTTTCGGTAAAAACAGGTAGTAGCAGCGTAAACCTAAAACCGCTCCGGCGGACCGGCATATACCATGAACCGGTTAGGCATTCTGTTGCTTGATCTGGGCCATCAGCCGGTCTACATCTTCGAGCAGACGCTCCGCTTTTTCGCGGGCATCATTTACGACGCGCTGCCCTTCATTTTTCGATGAGTTTTCGGGCTGATCCGACGACCGGCCCAGGTCTTCGACCAGTACATTTATTTGTTCTCTGTATTTCGACAACCGAAACGAAAGCCGGTCACGGGTAATTTTGCCCTTATCGGGTGCATAGAGTAAGCCAAACAGAGTACCGGAAGCAATACCGGTTAGCAAAAAGGTTAAATCACGGCCAGTTCTGCTCATTTCTTGAAAAATTTATAGTTTGTGGTTTTGGTTTACAGCCATCCGGTTTCGGTTCCAGAGCGGACACTAACTGGAATCCTGTAAACGGTAAACCAGAAACTGATTTATTTATTGTCTAATAACCCACGTCCGCTCTTACGCAGGCGACCGGAGGCCATCAACTTTTCGGAGATATTATCTAATATCCCGTTGACAAATTTACCGCTTTTGGGCGTACTGTACGCCTTTGCCAGTTCGATATATTCATTAATCGTTACTTTGACCGGAATGTTTGGAAAACTTAGCAACTCGCACAAGGCCAGTTTGAGAATGATTTTATCCAGGATTGCTACTCGGTCTACATCCCAGTTTTGAAGCTGATCGACCAGTAGTTGCTCATAGTCAGCGTCGTTCTCCAGCGATTTTTCGTACAGCGTATTTAAAAAAAGTTCGTCTTCTTCCCAGTCATCCGTGAGGGCCTCCAGTTGCAGCCCCGTTGGGCTGTGTACGGATTTAAGGGTTCGGATGGCCAGCCCGCGTACAACCTCACTGTTCTCGATCCAGCTCAGATCAATTTCGGCCAGGTGATCCCGAATCGTTTCATGCTTAAATATCAGCGTTCTGAGCACGTGTTGTGCCAATGCCTGGTCTTCCTCCTGGGTGTGTGTTTTCTGCGCGCAGTAGGCCCGGTACGTCTCATCCGTTTTGAAGGCCTCGCGCAGGGCTTTCCGAACAAAAGGAAGGTCGTCGGTCCATGAAATGTTATGCCGGACAACTTCATTTTTCAGCGGCTGATGGTCGGCCAGTGCCTGGATAACGGTATTATCATTCAGGTCCGATTCAAACGGGAAGGGGACTTCATCCACGTTACGGTACTGCCGTTCGCGGTCAATACGCGCGACATGGCCCAACTCGACCAGCAGTTGCAAAACCAGCAGATAATCGTCATAGATACCGTTTACCTGCTTTAGCAGCATCTGGGCAAGGTGCTGACGATCTTTTTTGGTTCGGATGCGGTAGAAGGCTAACCCGTCGTTGGCGGCTTTAAGAACTTTGGATGGCGCATCGTCGTCCCGGGCAGGTTGCTCCGTTGTGACCCCTTCCTCGAAGAGCAGACCGGCGAGTTTCCGGTAGCCTTCCAGTTGCCGCTTGTTTTGCGGCTCCATCGAATTCAGGTCGGGTTGAAAAAGATCATCAATGCCATCGATGGCTAATTGCTGATTGGAAACGTCGGCCTGCCGAAAGGCGTATAACGCCTGCATGACCTTTATTCGGAGTAATCGCCTGTTGAGCATCCGCCTGATGATAAGTGCTACCGGTAAGAAAAGAACTACTGAGCGTAACATCGCCCAATTGGGTGCAAAAGTACGATTTTTTGTTGTGACAGGCAAGGGACAAGTCCAGCTTGCCGAGGGATTTCATTAAACGTGAAGTCGGCTCAGCAGGGTCGTAAGGCAGGCCTCATTCCGGGCGACCTTCTTTCATTTGTGCTTCAACCCCGTTGTGTACTGGCTGTTTTGTGAACAGGTTCTGCGCAGGGGCAACGCCCGCTGGCAGGGGCGTTACGGACACCGAACACCGTACTTACGGGAACTGCCCGGCTCCGGTAAGTACGGTACTTACCGGAGCCGGCCTTCAGACGCATCTCAACGGGCAAACCACAACGCTGTGTCTTTGTATGTTAGTCTACCATTCAACATATTTATCTGGCGTTCAACGCATTAACCTACCGTTTAATCAAAAGTCAGGCATTACCACTAGAATTCGTGCCGTTTAATAAAGGTTGAATTTTATTGTAAAAAAATTTAACTTTTATTAGCTACTTGTAAGCTCACCGGTCAAATTCCCAGGTATCATCGGTATCCGTACAGGTTAATCAACTACTGTCTTCCTGATCCCCATAACCCCCATGTTCATGAAAAAAACGTTTACTGCGCTGCTCTTTTGTCTCCTTGTCCAAGCGGCTTTTGGGCAAAAAGAGCCTGCTCCCACCAAAGGAGAACCCATCCCTGTTGGTAACACGGATGTGCACGTACTGACGCTTCCTGATGGCTTGCGGCCCGGTGTTGGCGGTCCCGCTAAACCAGTCACGACCAATGCCCTGTCAACAACCGGACTGATGGTGTTCAGAGAAGAGAACATAAACAGTCCTAATAACACGGCGGCTACTGCCACGCCTTTGGGGGGGACCTCCGTAAAGATGAGGGGGAATCTGTTCCCTACTGGCGATGTAGATTTTTATTCGTTCAACGCTACGGCCGGTGACCGCGTTTATGCTGCCGTCATGACGGCATTTAGTGCGGGTAGCTCTACTGATAGTCAGCTTAGTCTGATCAGCTCCGATGGCACAACGGTCATCGAATTTGATGATGATAACGGCTCTTTTGCCGCGCTTTCGTCGTCAATCGCCGGGGCTATTATCCCCACGACGGGTATATACTACCTAAAAGTGAATGACTTTACGCCAGGAACAACCAGTGAGCGCCCGTACGATTTGTACCTGAAAGTGCAAAGTGGTATCCCTACGCCCGAAGTAGAAGGCAACGATACGCCCGCCACTGCCAACGATACCCCGGCAAGTGGCTGGATCAGCGGGTCAAGAAACCCGGCCGCAGCTACTGAGCAGGACTGGTATGCCATTAGCCTGACGGCTGGTGAAACTGTTTTTTTAAGCCTGGATCTGGATCCCGAGCGGGATGGCACTACCTGGAACGGGCGGCTGGGATTTGCCCTGTTTGGCGATGCAAGCAATCAAATCCTGGTTGTCGATGATGCCGGAACCGGAGATGTATCTCCCAATCCAACTATTCCATCGGAGGCCTTCTTTTTTACCGTTAAAGAGACGGGTACCTATTACCTGTTTGTCGATTCAGCTACGGGGGCAACCGGTGGGCCAACGGCTACCTACAACCTGTCGGTCTCTAAGCTCGCAGCCATACCAGGCTATACCACCTACACCTCGACGGATGTGCCAAAAACTATCGGCCCGGGTACCGGTAGTGTGAGCTCAACCCTGACCATTCCGGACACGAAACGAATTAAAGACCTGGCCGTACGTATCACGCTCAATCATGATCTGATGGCTGATATAGACGCCATACTCACTACGCCGGAAGGCAACCAGATAGCGCTTTTTACCGATATTGGTTCTGGGGCAACGGGCGGGCAAACCCAAATGGATTTGCGGCTGAGTGATTTCAATGCCGTCCCGCCCGCTTTTACCGTGTTGAAGGGGGTTGCCCTGACGCCCGAACTGGGCTCAAAGCTCGATCAGCTGAAAGGTATGAAAACCAACGGTACCTGGACGTTGACCCTGTATGATGATGGGGCCAATACATCGGGCGGAACGCTTACCTCCTGGGCGCTCGATGTGCTGGAAGATACCACCCCCGCCACCCTGGCCACCGCCACCACTATCTACAGTCAGGATTTTGAAAGCGGAGATGGTGGATTTACCCACTCGGGTACGGCCGACAGTTGGGCCAGAGGAACGCCAAACACCCCGGGCACCACCACAGTCAACCCGGTGGCGCCCTTTACGGCTGCCAATAGTGGCGTAAACTGCTGGAAAACCAACCTGACCGGTACGTATGCTCTTGGTTCCGATCAGACTTTAGAGTCCGGTGATATCAACCTGACGGGTGTAACGGCCAATGTCGTTACGCTAAGCTGGGCCATGAAATACCAGATGGAAAGTGCCAATTTCGACCAATTAGCTGTATATGTGGAAGAAGTAGGTGGCGGTGGACTTACACAGGTCATGTTTACCTGGTTAGGAGCAACCCAAGCCGCGGCCGTGGGCAGCCCCGTAGTTAACGTGCCAATGTCGTCGGGCTGGGGTCTCTATTTTGCCGATATTTCGGCCTTTAAGGGTAAAGTCATCCGGTTTAAAGTAAGGCTCACCGCAGATAATACGGTTAGTTTTGCCGGCGTAGCCATTGACGATGTCAAGATCTATGGCGACTGTACCACCCCTACGGCTACCCTCTCGGCCAGTTCGTCTACAACCCTGACCTGTGCCCAGAGCAGCCTGACGCTGACGGCGGGCGGGGGGGACACCTACGTCTTCAGCGGACCGAGCGTGGTGAGCCAGAGCGGCAATCAGGCCGTGGTTAACGCCAGTGGCATCTATTCGGTCACCGTTACCAGCGTTGGCGGCTGCAGCAGCACTACGAGTATTGCCATCAGTCAGAACAACACCGCACCCACACCGACTATCTCGGCCAGTCCGTCTGCCACATTAAGCTGTGCCCAGAGCAGCCTGACGCTGACGGCGGGCGGGGGGAACACGTATGTCTTTAGCGGGCCGGGCGTGGTGAACCAAAGCGGCAATAAAGCCGTCGTCAATGCCGCAGGCGTTTACTCGGTCACCGTCACCAATACCAGTAGTGGTTGTTTCAGTACAACCGCCATCACCATCAGCAGCAATGCCAGCGCGCCCTCAGCCAGTCTGGGCAGCAGCGGGACGCTCACCTGCGCGGTCACCTCGGTGACTCTGACGGCCAGCCCCGGTGGACTGAGTTATGTTTTCAGTAGCGGAGCCACCCAGATTGGGTTAAGTAATCAGGCTACGGTCACCACCAGCGGCCTTTACTCGGTCACCGTCATCAATGCCGGCAACGGGTGTTCGGGTGTGGCCAGCACCAGCGTCAGTGCCAGTACGGCCCTACCCACGGCTACAATCAGCGGCAACACGACCGTTACCAGCGGAGGCTCGACCACGCTCACCGTTTCAGGGGGCAACTCCCAGACCTGGTCTACCGGAGAAACAACTCCCAGCATTTCGGTCACGGCGGGCACCTACTCGGTGACGGTGACCAATGCCAGCGGCTGTAGCAGTTCCACCAGCGTAACAGTCAGCACGGTCAACTCGGCCCCGGTGGCCACCGCCAATGCCAACCAGACGGCCACGGTCGGGGTTCCTTTCTCCTATACGGTCAACGCCTTCTCCGACGCCGACACGCCCAACAGCCTGACCTACACGGCCAGTATCAGTCCGGCCAATGGGTTTAGTTTCGATCCGGCCAGCCGCGTCATCTCAGGCACCCCCTCCATGAGTGGGGTATCGAGTGTGACCATAACGGCCACCGACCCGGGCAGTCTGTCAGCCAGTACCAGCTTCAGTATTACCGTCAATCCGGTCCCACCAACGCCGGTCTTCAGCATCACGGGCGTAACGACGGTGAGTTGTCAGGTTCTGTCGGCGGGTCAGCGCCGGGTGAGCTTCAACCCCCGCTACGCCGGGTTGGATGGCAGTCCGATCAGCTTCTCGGTGGTCAATGAGCTGCTGCCCACCACGGCACCGGGTCCCTACACGCTGAACCTGTACACCGATAATCCGGTCATCACGCTTCGGGCTCTGCAAAGCGGGGCTTCCACCAGCTTTGCCTACAACTGGCTCTCGGCCTGTAGCTCCTCGACGGCTAACACCCCGCCCACGGTAGCCAATCCGGTGCCACCCCAGTCGGCTACGGTTGGCCTGGCCTACACGCTGTCTTTGGCCAATGTGTTCACCGATGCCGAAACACCCAACGGTCTGGTGCTGTCGGTGACGGGTCTGCCCGCCGGACTGAACTTCGTGGCTCCTTCGACCATCTCGGGTACGCCCTCGATGTCGGGGGTAAGCACCGTAACGGTAACGGCCACCGATCCGGGCAGTCTAAGTGCCAGCACCAGCTTCACCCTCACGGTGAATCCGGCGGCCGGTACCCCCCCTCCGCCAACGGGCACGTTCAGCATCACCAGCGTGCAGACTATCAGCTGTGAGGTACTTTCGGCGAGTCAGCGCCGACTGACCTTTACTCCGCAGTACGCGGGGCTGAACGGAGCACCGGTGAGTTTCTCGGTGGTCAACGAGCTGCCGACCACCACCAATCCGGGTCCTTACACACTGAATCTGTACACCGACAATCCGGTCATCACGCTCCGGGCGGTGCAGAGTGGAGTCAGCAGCAGCTTTGCCTACAATTGGCTGGCCGTGTGCAGCAGCACAACGGCCAACACGCCCCCCACGGTAGCCAATGCCGTACCGCCCCAGTCGGCGACGGTGGGCGTGGCGTACACGCTGTCTTTAGCCAATGTGTTCACCGATGCCGAGACGCCCAACCAGTTGACGCTCTCAGTAACGGGCTTGCCATCAGGTTTGAGTTTCAATCCGCCTTCGACAATTTCGGGTACGCCCTCGATGAGTGGGGTGAGCACCGTAACCGTGACGGCGACTGATCCAGGTGGGATGATGGCCAGCACCAGCTTTATGCTGACGGTGAGTCCGGCGGGTGGCACTCCACCAACGGGTACCTTTAGTATCACGGGCGTAACGACGGTGAGTTGTCAGGTGCTGTCGGCGGGTCAGCGCCGGGTGAGTTTCACGCCCCGCTACGCGGGTCTGGACGGCAGTCCGGTGAGCTTTTCGGTGGTCAATGAGATGTTGCCCACCACGGCTGCTGGTCCTTACAGTCTGGACCTGTACACCGACAATCCGGTGATTACCCTCAGTGCAGTGCAGAGCGGGGTGAGCAGCAGCTTCAGCTACGGCTGGCTGGCTGCCTGCAATCCGGGTGCGCGGTTGGGGTATGGTTCCGATGTGTCGCTGAAGGTAATCGTGCTGGGTAACCCCGTGGGGGGCGACCAGGTATGGGTAGAAGTGCAGGGCGAACAGGGTCAATCAGTCACCCTGCGGGTCATGGATGAGCAGGGACACGCGGTGAGCCAGCAGCAGGGTGTTTTAACGAAGGGCCGGGACCGGTTCGGAGTACGGGTTGGGGCCAGCGGAGGTGTTTACCTGCTGGATGTCAGCACGGCTGGCCAGCGGCAGACCGTCAAGCTGGTGCGCCAGTAAGGGCAGGCGGTCTTTTGTCAGGTCAACGGCAAGAGAAAAACGTCTACATCACGAATACACTACAGCCTCAGACCTGTTTGGTACTGAGGCTGTAGTGTATTACGCCAACGGGCATAACGGAGAGTATTCCTGACCGGCGGGGGGCGCCCGTTAAAGAACTCAGTCAGTAGTGTTCTTTTAATAAAATGAATGGCTGGTCCTCAATCTTTGGTTATAGCGTGCAAACTGAGCGTAACCGGAAGGTCACTCTCTGCTATGTCTTGCGTCAATTAGAAAGGGAAGGGACGTAGCCAGACAGCCTGTACATCATCAATCAGCCTGATTTACACACCAGGAGTGCTGTTTTTGTGGGGTGCCGGTGCCGTGCACTACCTATTGTCCTGACGTGAGTACACAGCAAAGAGAAGCAGACGGATACCGAATAAATCAGTCGGTGGTGGATCAGGAGTTGGTCTTACCGGAGAGTGTGGCGGGTCTGGTAGTGTTGCAGCTGTTGCGGGAGGGTCGACTGGAAAGCAAAAAGGTCATTGCGATGCGCTAAAACGCACCTTAATTCAGGTCAAAAGACCGCATCTGGAATGCTTAGGGCGCGGCCTTTCGTTATGTAAAGCAGGGGGCCGGGGCGAATAGTAGGGGACAGGTGAGGAACTGATGAATAGGCAGCTACAAACCACGTCCCCCCTTCCCCTGCAACTTTTCGCCAAAGCCAGCCGTTACGAACAAAACGCCGTTGGTCATTCTGTGAAAGCACTTTCCTACCTCAACAAATACCTTGTAAAGTATAAATGGTACCTGATTCTGGGCGCGCTGTTTACCGCCATCTCTAACCTATTTGGTATCTTCCCCGCTCAGTTGGTCCGGTACGCCTTGGATCTGGTCAGCGAAACCCTCGACATTTATTACCTCTACGATAAATCGCCCCTGCAATCGGATTTGTACGAGGTTTTTGCCTTTAGCATCCTGCTGTTTGGCGTGCTCACTTTTGTATTGGCCCTCCTGAAAGGGTTCTTCCTGTTTCTGGTCCGGCAAACGCTCATCGTGATGTCCCGGCACGTGGAGTACGACCTCAAAAACGAGATTTACGACCATTACCAAACGCTACCCCTCAGCTTCTACCGACAGCATAACACGGGCGACCTGATGGCCCGGATTTCCGAAGATGTCAATAAAGTGCGGATGTACATTGGCCCCAGCATTATGTACGGGCTGAACCTGCTTATTCTTTTTATTCTGGTTATTTCGTACATGGTGAGTATCAACGCCCGGCTGTCGCTGTACGTGTTGTTGCCCCTGCCGGTGCTGTCGGTGTCGATTTATATTGTGAATAATATCATTATCCGGCGGTCGGAGGAGATACAGCGCTCCCTGTCCCGGCTGTCGACGTACGTGCAGGAAGCTTTTTCGGGTATTCGGGTCCTGAAAGCCTACGTGCAGGAAGGAAATTCGGCGGCTAAATTTGAGCTGGAGAGTGATGAATACCGGGATAAATCCCTGAGCCTGACGCGGGTCGATTCCCTGTTTTTTCCGATTGTCGCCATTCTGGTAGGGCTGAGCAACGTGCTGGTAATTTATGTGGGTGGGCAGGAAATCATCGCGGGTCGACTCACACCCGGTAACATCACCGAGTTTATACTCTATGTAAACATGCTCACCTGGCCCGTGATGGCCCTCGGCTGGACTACCAGCCAGACCCAGCGGGCGGCTGCTTCGCAGGAGCGTATAAACGAGTTTTTACGCATCAAAACCGATATTGTTTCGCAGAAGAACGTCAGCCATACCATCAACGGCGACGTGGAGTTTAAAAACGTCCGGTTCGTCTATCCCGATTCGGGCATCGTGGCCATCAAAGACTTTTCGATGCGCGTTCGGGCGGGCGAAACGGTGGCGATTCTGGGCACTACCGGTTCCGGCAAAAGTACGCTGGCCAACCTGCTGACCCGCATGTACGATGTAACGTCCGGCGAAATCAGCGTAGACGGTATTCCCATCAAAGATTATAACCTGACCTCGTTGCGGGAGCAGATGGGCTACGTGCCACAAGATGTCTTCCTGTTCTCCGAAACCATCAGTAACAACGTTCGTTTTGGCAAGCCCGACCTGCCGCAGGCCCGCGTTGAGCAGGCCATCCGTGATGCCGACCTCTATCAAAACGTGCTGGATTTTCCGGAGCAGTTCGATACCCGCGTGGGCGAACGGGGCGTTACGCTGTCGGGTGGGCAGAAACAACGCCTGAGTATTGCCCGCGCCATTGCCCGCGACCCGAAGATTCTGATTCTGGACGACTGCCTGTCGGCGGTAGATACCAACACGGAAAATATCATCCTGAACAACCTCCAGCGGATCATGGCCAACCGTACCTCGGTGGTCATTTCGCACCGCGTATCCTCCGCCAAACTCGCCGACTACATCATCATGCTGGATGAGGGCGAAATTATCGAGCAGGGTACCCACAACGACCTGCTGGCCGGCAACGGTGCCTACCGGGAACTGTACGAAAAACAGTTACAGACGGAGGAGGTATAAGGTTGCCAGCCCGGCAATCAGGATATAGAGTATCCATTCCGGCTTTTTTCCTATGTTTGGGCAAGATTTCATTCTAAATCCAATCGATACCGATGTCAAATTTTCGGTTTAAAGCCCTTGAAATAGCCCAGAATCGTCAGGCCCTGTCTGTAACTGCACCCACCGAGCGAGTGGGCGATTTTTTTGGCAGTAATACGTTTAATACTGAGGTGATGCGGACGTTGCTCTCCACGGAAGCCTTTCTGAAGGTGACGGAAGCCATGAACATGAACGGTCAGATTGATCGTAATATCGCCGACGAAGTAGCCGGTGCCATGAAGTCGTGGGCTACATCCAAAGGCGCAACACACTATACCCACTGGTTCCAGCCCCTGACGGGTGAAACCGCCGAAAAACACGACGCCTTCTTTGATATTACCATCGACGGAAAAGCCGTTGAGAAATTTAAGGGGAGTGCCCTGGTGCAGCAGGAGCCCGATGCGTCGTCCTTCCCGAACGGGGGGTTACGAAATACGTTCGAAGCTCGTGGCTATACAGGCTGGGACCCATCGTCGCCCGCCTTTCTGATGGACAACGGCGCCGGGGGGAAAACACTTTGTATTCCATCTGTTTTTATTGCCTACACCGGCGAAGCCCTGGACTACAAAACTCCTTTGCTTAAAGCCCTGAACACGCTGGATAAAGCGGCCACCGCCGTCTGCCAGTACTTTGACCGGAACATAACCAAAGTGACCCCTACGCTGGGGCCAGAACAGGAATATTTTGTTGTCGATCGGGCTTTGTTCTACGCCCGGCCGGACCTGGTGCTGACGGGCCGGACGGTGTTTGGCCACTCACCGGCCCGTGGCCAGCAACTGGACGATCACTATTTTGGCTCGATTCCGCCCCGGGTCAACGCCTTTATGGTTGATTTTGAGTTTGAATCCATGAAACTCGGCATGCCCGTTCGTACGCGCCACAACGAGGTAGCACCGGGGCAGTTTGAAGTGGCGCCCACCTTTGAAGAAGTCAATCTGGCCGTCGATCATAATGCGTTGCTGATGGATCTGATGGAGCGAATAGCCGAGCGACATAACCTGAAAGTGCTTTTTCACGAGAAACCTTTTGCGGGTATCAATGGCAGCGGCAAGCATAACAACTGGTCGATGGGTACAAATACGGGCGTTAATTTGCTGGCCCCCAGTACGAAACCCAAAGAAAGCCTGCGTTTTTTGACCTTTCTGGTCAACGTTGTCAAAGCGGTGCATGACAATGCCGACCTGTTGCGGGCTACCATTGCCTCGGCGGGAAATGAGTACCGGCTTGGCGCCAATGAAGCCCCCCCCGCCATCATGTCCGTTTTCCTGGGTGAATCGCTGACGCAGGCACTCGACGACCTCGAAACAAAGTCGGAGGTGACGGTGAACAAGGGCGATAATGTGTATTACAAACTGGGTCTGAATCGGATTCCAAGCCTGATGCGCGACAATACCGACCGTAACCGAACCTCACCGTTCGCCTTTACAGGCAATAAATTCGAGTTTCGGGCGGTGGGAAGCTCTGCCAACTCTGCATCGACCATGACGGTGCTGAACGCCATCGTGGCCGATCAGCTCAATAAGTTCAAAACGGACCTGGACGGGCGGCTGGGTCGGGGCGAAAAGAAAGAACTGGCCATCGTCGACATTCTGAAAGAGTATTACAGCAACATCAAACGAATACTGTTTGAGGGCAACGGGTACTCCGACGAGTGGGTAGAAGAAGCCGCCCGGCGGGGCCTGTCGAATATCAAATCGGCTCCCGAAGCACTGGCCATGTTCGTAAAGCCCGAATCGCTGGCCCTATTCGAGCGGACGGGCGTAATGAGCCACGCTGAAGTGGAATCCCGGTACGAAATCGAATTGGAGAAATACATTAAAAACGTACAGATAGAGTCGCGGGTGATGGGCGATCTGGCCATGAACCACGTGGTATCGACCGCGCTGAAATATCAGAACAAACTGGCTGAGACCGCCCGGCACCTGGTAGAGTTAGGCATGACTGCCGAAGCCGAGCCGATAAAGGATATCCTGCGCGAAATTTCGACCCGTATCACCGTAATAAAAACGGGCGTGGCGGCCATGATTGAATCGCGTAAGAAAGCGAACAATATAGACGATACCGTTGAACGCGCCCATCTGTACGGTAATGAAGTGAAAAATCACTTCGATCTGATCCGTTACGAGGTTGATAAACTCGAACAAATTGTGGACGACGAAGACTGGCCCCTGGTTAAGTACCGGGAGTTGTTGTTTGTGAAATAGGCAAATCCAAACCCGTGAATCTGCTTTTGTAGATGTTGTAAAATCTTGATAACTTGCCTAGTAATAGTCAGGCTGTTGCCTTAAAGACTACGAAAAGAGTTGCTTGATTTGTCCCCTCAAATAGGGATATAGTGTCCACCGGTATTTAATCAAATGACGTAGGATGGGTGCATTGAAACCGCTACACCAGTCGCCAACAGCTGAGGAGAGTACCCCTAGTGCTGATTGCCTAACGCTGTATGATCGCTACGGTGGGCTGGCCTATGGCCTTATTTTACAGATAATTCCAGAGCCTGAACAGGCTCAACGGATATTGATCGACTTGTTTTCCTCGCCACAGGTGAAAGTATACACGGAATTCTCAAACCGGGTAAGCATCGGAATTATTCGTCTGGCAAGAGAAAAAGCCCTGGCTGCCAGACCTCCAGCGAGTACAAAGTCACCAACCGTGTCAACGATAGCCGTGAACGATACGACGGATAAATTGGTTTTTGATTTGTCCTTTTATAAGGGACATACAATTGACGAAATTGCGGATAAAATGCACCTGTCCCGAGCAAGTGTATTAACCAAGATCAGTTCTTATTTTAAGCATTATCGTCCATCTCAATTATAGGGACTTTGAAAAACTACCACTATTTAAAAGATGGCTTTCTCGAAGCCCACTTGCTGGGATTGTTTGCTGACCAGGAGAAAGAAGAGGTAACCCAGTTGCTGGCTACTGACAACGATTTACTGGATCATATGGCGGAAATTGAACTGGAAATGGAAGAACATTTTCTGCGCAATGCTGTTCCGCCCCCGCCGGGTATCCGGGAAAAAATTGAGTTACGCATCAGTCAGACGGACATTGAGAAATGGGTAAAACCCGATCATACCGAGCAAAGCCGGAAATCGACCGAAACGACCTCCAAAGAGCCTCAGTACGTCAATGTAGAGTTTGATGATACGCACATCCGGGTACACAAACAGTGGAAAACGGCACTTATTGCCATTTTCATCCTCTCGAAAGTATTTTTAATCCTTGGGCTTTATTACTACTTTAAAGCTGATAGTCTTCAGCAGGAAGTGACCCGCCTTAAAGCAGAAACGCAGGTGCAGCAACCAATGCCTCCGCGCCGTTGATATGGCCCAAAACGTTAATAAAAAGGGCCAGACTTTACGAGTCTGGCCCTTTTTATGGATTAGCCTTGCTTTAATAGGTATTGAGTTGTTGTAATGCGAGGCTGATTCTGTCATTTCGACACAGGAGAAATCTCAAGCTTGATTGATACGTGACATTGAGATTTCTCCTGCGTCGAAATGACAAACGACAACTCCTGAATCAGGCTGGTTTACCGCCTATTTCAGGAGTTGTTGAGAAGGTTAATTAACCAAAAGCGTTGATATGCTTCTGAAAGATGGCTTCGTATTTGTTGGCTGCTGCCGTTTGTTTGGCTTCCTTACAGGCTTCGATGATCGTTTGCAGAATGTACAGGTCCGAATCAGGGTTGCCAAAGCGGTTACCATTACCCGACTTATCGTAGGTCAGAGCCTGATCAGCACGAGTAGCCATGATGTCGGCAATTTCGAGGGCTTTTTTGTTATCCCCTACCTCGAACAGGAAGCGTACGTAGTTGGACGAAATCTGGTCGTAGGGAATACTCTTATCGGGAATCACCTTCAGTGAATAGTAAAGCACCTCTTTGGCCTTATCCATCTTGCCCTCCCGCATGAGCTGGTCGGCCAGCCGGAAGAAAGCGATGCGGGCCGAAATGACTGGCGGCCCTTTGTAGGTTTCATCGTAGTACGTATTTGGGTTGTCAAACTCCCGCCAGAACGTCTTCTTGGTCATGTTGGTGTACATGATGTCCGAGTTCACATAGCCATCCGTAGCCCCCGGAACGGCTACCGGCATCAGCCGATACGCATATCCTTCCAGCTGCATGTGGTTTTTCAGACTCAGGTAGTTATCGTTCGCCAGCGTACTCGAAAAATAGATGGGCCGCTGCCAGTTGTTGGTCGCAATCATATCGAGCATAATCAGATCGGGCTTGTACAGATCCTTCTTTCCGATGGTCCATTGCAGCGTATCCTTCACCAGAGGCCGTAGCATAGGAGGGACAAAATTAGCCTTGTCGATGGCGGCTTTGTCGAGCGGCAGGAACAGCACGGACGAGGGCAGAATACTGGTCATATCCCCGTTGGTCAGGGGAACCTGCACCGCCGGACTGCTCGATTTAATCAGGCTAATGTACTGTTTGAGGTCGATGCCGTTTTTCACGCCCGGCACTTCGTAAAACGGTACAATGTCGTTCTTGCCCTTGTTGAAATTGTCGAATTCCAGCGAAATAGGCAATGCTTCTGACAGGTACGTTTTACGTTTCATTTGCTGGATGTACCATTCTGTACCCAGCAAACTCAGGTTGCACACGCGTACATCGGTTCGGAAGCCTTCCACTTCCTGCACGTACCAGAGGGGGAAGGTGTCATTATCCCCGCCCGTAAACAGAATGGCATTGGGCGCGCAGGAATTGAGCAGGTTCTTGGCAAAATCAACCGACTGGTACCGGTGGCTACGGTCGTGGTTGTCCCAGCTTTTCATGCCCATCATAACGGGTACCAGCAGGCTCAGGCCAACAACCAGCCCATTACGCATCATGTCCGGCTTCAGGTACGCCCGTAACCCTTCGGCAATGGACATCACGCCCAGACCCAGCCAGATGGCGAAGAAATAAAACGAACCCACGTAGATATAATCCCGTTCGCGGGGTTCGGAGGGGGGCGAGTTCAGGAAGATTTGCAGGGCTATTCCCGTGAACAGAAACAGCAGTCCCACAATCAGGAAATCGCGCCGACGGCGGAAGTACTGGAACGTAATACCCAGCAGACCCAGGGCAAAGGGGAGCATATAGAAGTTGTCGCGGGCTTTATTGGTGCGCAACAAATCGGGCACGTTCTCGTCCGACGACCAGGGCAGCAGGTAACCCGCGCCTTCTTCGTCGCTTTCACGCCCGGCAAAATTCCACATCAGGTAGCGCCACCACATATGCCCCAACTGGTAGCTGAACATATACTTCAGGTTATCGCCCATGGTTGGCTTCTGGCCTTCGGCCAGACCCAGCATCTGCCGATACAGGGCGGGGTGATTTTGCTGGCTGCTATACACGCGGGGAAACAGCATCTCATCGCCGGGGGCGTAGATGTACTCCGGCTGATGGTCGAAAGCCACGTACCGGTTTCCTTCCTTTTTCCAGATGGCCGCGCCCTGTTTCTGATCGACGGGACGGGCCGTAAACACCGGCCCGTACAGCAGCGAGCGGCTTCCGTACTGCTCCCGGCGCAGGTACGACAGGAAGTTCAATTCATCACTGGGGTCGTTTTCGTTGATGGGTGGGTTGAAATCCGCCCGGACCAGTACCTGCATGTACGACGCGTATCCAATCAGGACGAATGCCAGGGCCAGCAGTGAGGTGTTGAGGACAACTTTCTTCTGCCGGGCCGACCAGATGATGCCGTACACCAGCGCACCCAGGAAAACAATGATAAAGGTGTTGGCCCCGGACGTAAATGGCAGGCCCAGTATGTTGACGAAGAATCGTTCGACGGCAAACGCCATACCCGGCAATCCGGGAATGATACCGGCATTAATAATGACCAGCACAACCAGCCCTACGCCAGCGGCAATAACGCCACCCCAGAAGGTTGGTTTTGGTTGCTTTTTAAAGTAGTAGATAAGGGCCAGTGCGGGCAGCGTAACCAGGTTAAGCAAGTGAACCCCGATAGACAAACCCGTGAGGTAAGCAATGAAAATAAGCCAGCGGTTAGCGGCAGCTTCATCCTCGATTCGTTCCCATTTGAAAGCGGCCCAAACCACGATGGCTGTAAAGAACGACGACATCCCGTATACTTCGGCCTCTACCGCCGAAAACCAGAACGTGTCGGAGAAGGTATACGCCAGTGCGCCAACGGCACTCGTGCCCAGTACCAGCAGGGTGTCGGCTGTGCTATACTCCGACTCCGGTTTGTCCAGCAGTTTCTGCCCCAGCATAGTGATGGTCCAGAACAAAAACGCAATGGTAAAAGCGCTGGCCAGTACCGATGCCATGTTTACCCAGTATGCTACGCTGGTCAGATCCCCAAAGGACATCATGGAGAACAGTCGGCCCAAGAGCAGGAAAAAGGGTGCCCCCGGCGGGTGCGGCACCTGAAGTTTGAACGAACAGGCAATAAACTCGCCACAGTCCCAGAAACTGGCGGTTCGTTCAACAGTCATCGAGAAGGTAATCAGCGCGACAACGAAAACGGCCCAGCCCAAAAGGGTGTTCAGGCGTTTAAATGAGTGCATACTAGTGAAGATTAACGAAAGGCTTTTGTGTAAGTAAGTCCCCAAAATTACGCAAAAACCAGCCCGACAGCGGTAGGCGGGGCTGTTAAAGTTTGTTAAGGGGTAGGTGAACGATACTCTTTTTGGTCAGTACCCCGGTAATCGAACTATCCGCGGGGTATTGGCCAGGGCTCAAAAGACAGTCGGGAAGCAACGTCCCCAATTACAACTGCGTCAGGAAAGCCATCGTATCCACACCGTCAGCGTAGTCCATCAGGGCGGGGGTCTGAGTCTGGCCAAAGGGAACGCTCCCCGCCAGCCACCCCTGCGCCGAAGCGACCACCTGAATGCGGTCGGTACGCTCGGCAAGCCAGGCACTGGCAGCTGCCTGGTCCTGATACGTCTGGTAATATAGAACGGAAATGGGCGAAACAAGTCCGTCATTTTCGGTTAGCAACAGATAGCCGTTGTCCAAGTGAGGGACCCCGTTTATCAGGTAAATAGATTTATTGTAATCGTAATTATTCTGGTATTTGTGGTTATTCAGGTAAGTAGCTACCATCGGTTCCAGCGTTCGGAGCAATGGGACGAAATCATACCCATCGGGCACCAGCAGGGTGGATATGTTACGGCACCCCAGCCCATAATAGTCGGAAATATCGTGGCCAAGTTTCCCGAATTCTTCTGCGCCTTCCTCGCCCATCAACAAACCCACCGATGTGCGGTTCTGACGAATTATATGTGGTTTACTGGCAAAGTAATAGGAAAAGTAACGGGCGGTATTCGTGCTGCCGGTTGTAATGTAGGCATCGGCCGCGTTGAGCCGTTCGGCCTCCTCGATGTAGGTAGTGAAGGCCGGATTGATCTCTTTTAATTTTTGTATTAAATAGTGGATTAATACAAAATCTTGAGTGCTTAGTTTGGCCAGTAACTTGTGCCCGCTCATTAACACGCACAACAGATCATGAAATCCAACGGCCGGTATATTACCCGCCATGACGATGCCAATCGTTTTCGGGTCTGATGGGCTATTCTCACCGGATGCGAGCGGGTATCGCGACACCCATGCCCAAAGTTTATCGGCGGTAAGAAACTCATCGGCAATAGCCTGTATGGATTTTAGGGTATTGTCGGGGGTAAACCAGTTATTCCTGTGGTGGGCCAGTCGGGCAATTTCCTGAATTTCGGGCTGTGCGCCGGGAGAGCGGAGAAAGTTGCCCAGGGCTACAAACGTTTGCAGACGTTCTGATAAAAGCATGAATTGGATAAGCAAATGGAATACACCATCAACTAATGTAATTAAATATTAGTTTGCGCCCGACCTTTAAATAGTTATATTTGTGGTACAATTCTGAAAGATATACATTTAGCTTACATAAATCAGACTGCTCATGGCAATCATGATCACCGATGAGTGCATCAACTGTGGTGCCTGCGAACCCGAATGCCCGAACACGGCCATCTACGAAGGTGGGGTCGAATGGACCTGGGGGGGAGGAACTGAACTAACCGAAGTCGACTTTGGCGATGGGACGGTTATTAGCGGCAAAGACCAGCAAACTCCCGTGTCAAACGAGTTTTACTATATAGTTGCCGATAAATGTACCGAGTGCCAGGGCTTCCACGAGGAACCCCAGTGTGCTGCTGTTTGTCCGGTTGATTGTTGCGTACCCGACCCGGAGCACGAAGAAGATGAAGAGACGCTACTGGCCAAAAAGGCCTGGTTACACGCCGAAGCGTAACTTATTATAATACAAAATCAGGCATAAGGCCCAACCAGTTCGCTGGTTGGGCCTTATTGCATTTTAACCATATCAGAACCAAAAACAAGGTCAATTTTGGCTAAAAGCATTCTCTACTAAGGTGAATAATATTTGGCATATAGGTCAATAAGCAAAATATAATAAAATAGGTATAACTTTAAAAAGTTAGGTATTTATAGTTGATAATATAGTAGAATTCTAACAAAATGACCGTTTATTTAGATAAAAGCATAGTTATTTATAGCTACCTATTGCGTGTAATAATTTTTTGAACAAAATTTGTTGCGTAATTCACCTAGTAATCATTGCACGTAAAACCAAATAAACAATATGAAAAAAGTACTTTTACTTATCACTTCTTTGTTTTTGACTTTTACCGCTCGATCCCAGGATAGTACGACAGCCACTCCCGGAAAATTCACCTTCTCCGGTTACATGGATACTTACTATTTCAGTAATTTCAACAATCCACAAAGTCAGTCAAATTTAGGATTAGGTGGTCCCGCACGGGCATTCGACCAACGGTCGGGTATGTTTGGTATTGGGCTGATACAGGCCAAAGCCATGTATACCGCCGATAAGGTAGACGCGGTAATGGACCTGACATTTGGTCCTAACAGTGATCTTGGAAATTACGGTAACAATATTGGACCGCTCGGACCCGGCTCTACGGCTTTGGCCATCAAGCAGGCGTATATCGTGTTTAAAGCGACGCCCAAACTATCATTCACGGCGGGGCAGTTTGGCACGCACATCGGGTACGAAGTAATCGACGCACCCGTCAATTACAACTACTCACTTTCCAATTTATTCAACAACGGACCCTTCTATCACATCGGTCTGAAAGCGCAGTACGCCTTTAGTGATCGGGCTTCGCTGATGCTGGGTTTAGTGAATAATGTTGACAACCTGTATGACAATAATAAAAAGAAGGGCCTGATTGGACAGTTTTTCTTCTCGCCGGTTGCTAACTGGAGCGTTTATCTGAACGGTATCATATCGAACGAAGGGTCTGCGCCGGTTCCAACCCCCGAAACCGTTGTGGTACCGGCCAACATGGCCCGGTATCAGTTGTATGACCTGACCACAACCTACCAGGTTACGCCGAAATTTTTTCTGGGACTGAATGCCGCTGCGGGTTCGCAAAAAGGGGATTACCAGGGTGCCGGTGGTCCATTGACCACTAAAAGCTGGAGTGGTGTGGCCGTTTATTCGAATTACGCCTTTACGGACAAGTTCGGCATGGGTGCCCGCGTCGAAACTTTCGACAATAAGAATGGAGTACGGGCTATTACGGATGCCGACGGGAATGGTGCCAGCGTAACGTCCATTACGATTACGGGTAATATCAACGCGGCAGACGGACACATACTGTTCAAGCCGGAGTTCCGGGTTGATTCGTACTCGGCCAATAAGTTTGAGAAAAACGATGGCTCGCTTACCACCTCTCAGGCTACCCTGGGTATGGCGGCTATCTTCAAGTTCTAATACACCGTTTTCTTACCCTAAATATTTATCAGTACAACAAAAATTCCCTCGATCAGTATGCAAAAGCCCAATTACGTTCCCCTAATTCTGCTGGGTGCTGTCGCCGTGCTTGGCGTGATTCCCGGTTTCAATGGCGTTCCTACGCAAATCGTTACGGAAGGTATCGACTCAGGTGATACCGCCTGGATGCTGGTAGCAACGGCACTTGTCCTGCTGATGACGCCGGGTCTGGCGTATTTCTACGGTGGTATGGTTAACAACAAGAATGTGATCTCAACCATGCTGCAAAGCTTTGTAGCGATGGGTGTAATCAGTATTCTTTGGGTAGTGGTTGGCTTCAGTCTGGCTTTTGGTACGTCCATCGGCGGATTTGTGGGAAACCCAATGGACCACTTCATGTTCAAAGGCGTACTGGATGGCAAGCCCTGGTCGCTGGCCTCAACGATTCCTCTGGTAGTGTTTGCTTTCTTCCAACTCAAGTTTGCCGTTATCACGCCGGCTCTTGTTACAGGATCAATGGCCGAGCGGGTTAACTTTCGGTCGTATGTGCTGTTCATGATCCTGTTCAGCCTGTTTGTTTACGCTCCGCTGGCACACATGACCTGGCATCCGGAAGGTATTCTGTTCAAATTAGGTGTGCTTGACTTTGCGGGTGGAACGGTGGTTCACATGTCGGCAGGTTGGGCTGCCCTGGCCGGTGCACTGTATCTGAAGCGTCGGAAATCGCACATGGAAGCCAGCCATTTCCCACCGGCCAACATTCCTTTTGTGCTGCTGGGTACGGGTTTGCTGTGGTTCGGATGGTTCGGCTTCAACGCTGGTTCTGCGGTTGGTGCTTCTACCCTGGCTGCTTCGGCTTTTGCTACTACCAACACGGCGGCTGCCGCTGCGGGTCTGGCCTGGGTATTGTTCGATGCTGCCAAAGGCAAAAAAGTATCGGCACTGGGCTTCTGTATCGGCGCGGTAGTGGGTCTGGTAGCCATCACACCAGCGGCTGGTTTTGTAACGATTCCATCGGCCATTTTCATTGGTGTAGTGGGCGGTATCGTATCCAACTACGTAGCACACCTGCGTTCTAAATCAACGCTTGACGATACCCTGGATGTATTCCCCTGCCACGGTGTTGGCGGTATGGTAGGTATGGTGATGACGGGTATTTTTGCTACCAAAGCGGTCAACTCAGGCGTAGCCGTTGAGGGACTGGCTTTCGGCGAAACGGGTCTGTTTATTACCCACCTGATTGCACTGGTAGGCGTGTCGGCCTTCGCGTTCATCATGTCTTATGCGCTGTTGAAAGTAACCGATCTTATCCTGCCCCTGCGTGTGAGCGAAGAGGATGAGAAAGAAGGGCTGGACGTTAGTCAGCACGACGAGTTCCTAATAGAAGCTTAAACGGAATTATAAATGATGAATGAAGCAAATTCCGTGACAATCAATTCATCATTTATAATTCATCATTGTTATAATTCATCATTGTAAAGCAGAGCCACAGGCTCCTGTCTGGCCAATATGTCTGGCAGCTTTATCTGTGGTTTTGTTGTACTCATGGAGCCGCTCCCGCTTGGGGGCGGTTTCCTGCTTTTAGGGGTGAAGTACTACCCAGTTCCTCTACATGGCGGCTGGTTACGCCATCAACACAACCAGCAAGGCAATAATAGCGGGTAGTGCCTGCACGTAGAAGATCGACTTCTGAGCCGTTAACGCCCCGAATATACCGGCCACAACAACGCAGCCCAGGAAAAAAGAAGCAACGTTCGTTTGCCAGACCACATCCTCAATCAGTAGTGACCAGATAAGCCCGGCGGCCAGAAAACCATTGTACAGCCCCTGATTGGCGGCCAGTGATTTGGTCTTCTCAAACAAATCGGGGGGGAAAGACCGAAACGTTTTGCGGCCCTGCGTAGTCCAGGCAAACATTTCGAGCCACAAAATGTAGAGGTGCTCAAGGGCAACGACACCAATCAAAATTTCGGCGAGTAGTTTCATGTGGGTAGGGGTAAGACGGGGACATTAACTGACGTTTCCTGTTGTTGAGGTGTCGTACAAAAGTAGTGGAGTAAATGACTTATACGGGTAAAGGCTGGTTTTTCAATCGGTACCATTCGTATAGCCCAAAACCGAGTACCAGGCTGTATTCAAGGCCCGTAAGCCATACATTTTCGGCGTATGCTGTTGTTTGGTAGGCCGAGTAGGAGAGGACAATAACGCCCGACCAGACCAGCGGATAACGAAAGGGCGTGAATACCGAAGCCGCAACCAGCGAAGTAACGTACCAAGGATGAACCGTGGTACTTAACAACCAGTAAAGCGTAAGCGTTAACAGGACTTTCATGGGAAAGAGCGGACCGGGTAAATAGGCCGTCTTCCGAAAAGCAATAATCAATACGCAAACGCCAATGACGACAAACAACATAAAACCGGCTCCGGCAATGATGTTGTACCCGACAAACCAGTAGCCAACCGCCCGAATGAGGTAGTAGACACTGGCGTTAAACTCGAACGATTGAAAGTACAAATTCAGGCTGGAATAAATGTTTTTCAGCAATTCGATACTGATAAACGGAACGAACAGCAGACCCACCAGTGCCGTTGTCAGGCTGGCGTAGATAAGGCCCCGTTTCCAACCCAGATACCGAATCAGTAACGGCAGAAAAATCAGCGGTAGCAGCTTCATGCCGATACCCGAAGCGAGTGCAATGGATGAGCTAATCCATTGATTCTGTACGAGTAACCAAACACTCAGGAGTACAAAAAAAATCATGATAGCCTCAAAATGCAGGTTCCCCGTCAGTTCCAGAATGACCAGTGGGTTCAGGGCATAGAGCAGGCTATAATTCGGATTCTTCCCAAATCGGCGCAGCAGCATCGCCAGTAAAACGACTGAGCCCATATCGGCCAGTATGATTGGTACGCGCAGACTAATAACCGCACCGATTACACTGGCGGGAGAAAGCCAGCCTGCCAACCCGAACAGGGCCTGATTCAGGGGTGGATAGACCGTAAAATACCGGGGCGAATTCAACCGCTGGAATAAGCTATCGGTAAGCCCCGCAATAGATGCTATGGGCGTGCTGATTACCTGAGCCGGTAGGTAGAGATAAGGGTTATAGCCGTGCGCCAGTAGACGTCCATCCCAGATGAAACGGGCGTAGTCATCGGATAAGTTGGGGATTGCGGCCAGTAAGGAAAGGCGAAACAACAGGGCTGATACCAAAAGAAACCGGTCTAAAGGCTGCGTGCCTGACGGGCTGTATGGTCCTGTATTCACCTCATTCCAGCATGAATTCGTGACCCGGCTGTAGCCCCAGAAAACAAGGCCGTACAGGGTGATGAGCAATGTAAACTGTGGCCGCGTAATGCCGTAGCCGAGCAGCGTAAACAACGCCAGCGAAAGGCCCAGCCAACCGATGCGGAAAGGTGTAATCATGGGTGCAAGTTACGGTGCATCGGTTCATAGCCTGCCACAGGCTACCAGTACCGGAAGATAGTGGCCAGAATTTTATACCCGGCCAGCACGGTTCCTTTAACCGTACCCGAAATTTTTGAGTGACCAATTCGCCGTCGGTAATCAACCGGCACTTCGGTTGAGGTAAAGCCCAGTTTGGCGGCTTTGAGTTGCATCTCAACGGTCCAGCCGTAGGTTGTATCCTGCATATCCAGTGCCAGCAGCGTATCGAACCGGATAGCCCGGAAAGGACCTAAATCGGTAAATCGAACTCCGTATAGTTGTCGGAGTAGTGTAGTAGCCAGCCAGTTGCCAAAAATCTGCTGGGGCGTCATGGACCCACGCTGGCGTTTGCCCAGCGCCCTCGACCCGATAACCATGTCGGCCTGCCGGTTCAGGATGGGGGCAATCAGGGAGGGCATCTCTGCCGGAAAATCAGAGTAATCGGCATCAACGAACACAATAATATCCGGCTTGGGCTGGCTTTGTTTCGCATAGGCAATGCCCCTCAGGCAGGCCCTTCCGTACCCTTGTATGGGTTCGTGCAGGACGGTGGCACCGGCGCGGGCAGCTTCCACCGCTGTCTGATCATTGGAGTTATTGTTCACAACAACAATTTCCTGCGCCAGTCCGGCCGGTATTTCGCCAACCACGCGGCCAACCGAGTTTTCCTCGTTGAAGGCGGGGATAATTACATAAATGACAGGCTCTTTCAAGGGTAGTGGGTAAAAAATGGCGTATGCTATAGACGGTATGATGTATGAAGGGGTACATCACACATCATACGGTTCGTAGTCGCTCCATTCGTCAATATCGGTCAGCGTTTCGAGTGGTGCGAAGGTGAACCCATGTTGTAAGATAGCCAGTTCAGTCAACTGCCGAAGTTCGGGCTGGCTCCACGGCATACCCTGAAACAGGAAAGGATGGACCTGCTTCATGCCCAGCAGGTAATACCCCCCATCCGTAGCGGGACCAATCACAATGTCTGCCGTGTTGAGGGCGGCAAATGCCTGAGTCAGGTGGGCTGGTGTAATAGCGAGGCAGTCGCTGCCAATGATAACTACCTTTTCGGCCCCGGCGGCAAACTGCTCCTGAAAGGCATTGGCCATGCGCTCGCCCAGGTCGCCATTGGTCTGTAGTTGCTTATCACAGGCATTCCAGCCATCATCCGGGTTAATGAAGTCACCGTAATAAACGACGCGCTGCCCTAAGAAAGACTGAATGAGTTGCTGGGTATAGCGTAACAGATGGGTGTAGACATCAACGGCTTTGGCATCGCCAACGGTGCGGGCGATACGCGTTTTAACCTGACCGGGAATGGGGTTTTTAACGAAAATTATCAGATGCTCAGCGGGCATAAAAGGCGGGGTAAATGCTGTTTCGTGAATGGAGTATGACAATCGAACGGTTATCTTGCGGAAAAAGTTACGCTACGACTGTTATTATACCATGCTCGAACAGATCCAGGAAGCCGCCCGCTTTATTCAGGCCAATACGTCCGTACACCCTCAAATTGGTATTATTCTGGGTACCGGCCTGGGGGCACTGGCCCAGGAGTTAACCATTGAAACAACGCTGAATTACGAAACGATTCCTCATTTTCCGCTGTCGACGGTTGAGTTTCATTCGGGTAAGCTGCTGCTGGGAACGCTGGAAGGTAAACCGGTAGTGGTGATGCAGGGCCGATTTCATTATTACGAAGGATACATCATGCAGCAGGTGACCTTTCCGGTGCGGGTGATGCACGCGCTGGGCGTGCGGACGCTGCTGGTTTCCAATGCCGCCGGTGGGATGAACCCGGACTATAAAACCACCGATTTGATGGTTATCGAAGACCACATTGGCCTGCTATTGCCGCAAAATCCACTGGTAGGATCAAACCCACCCGAATTCGGCGACCGTTTTCCGGATATGAGCGAACCATACAGTAAAGACCTAATCGAACAGGCCTTTCGGGTTGCTTCTGAACGGGGAATACCCCTCAAAAAAGGCGTTTACGTGAGCGTGACGGGCCCGCAGCTGGAAACACGGGCCGAATACCGGATGCTGCGCCAGTGGGGTGCCGACGCCGTTGGTATGTCGACGGTGCCGGAAGTGATTGTGGCCAATCAGATGGGCATGGCCGTTTTCGGCGTGTCAGTCATCACGGATATGTGCCTGCCCGATACGCTGGAAAAAGCCGACATCAGCAAAATCATCGCAGCCGCCGGTGCCGCCGAACCGAAGCTAACAGAACTGATGCGGGGGTTGGTCTCAGGGCTTGGGGCGTAGGGAATAGTGTGTTGGGCTGGGGTAAAGCATACAGTTAATGGACACCAATAAGCCCCCCAGCACTACGCCCCTTGCCCTCCGTTCCTTGTCATTTCGTGGCTGGATACCCAGTCGAGGGAGGAGATGGCGGCTGCCAGCGAGAGTTCCCCGGCGGTAACGACACCCGCCACAATCTCCGCGAACTTATGGACATTGCCGTTTCCGTAGCATCCCATCATGGTCAGGCATTCCCGTTGGGTGGGTAAACCCGTACCTCCGCCAACGGTACCCACAATGAGGGAAGGCAGGGTGACACAACCGTATAAATCGCCGTTGGGCCGCAGTTCCGACGTGGTGATAGCCGCCGAGGATTCGGCCAGGCAGGCTACGTCCTGACCCGTGGCGATGAACAAAGCCGCCAACCCGTTTACCGAATGCAGGCCATTATTGTTGGCTCCGGCCATGAATGCGCCCAGATTGCCGATACGGGCGTGGCGGTCCAATTGCTCCGGGTCAACCTGTAATTCCCGCAAAAGCAGGTCTTTGGGAATGACTACCTCGGCCGTAACGCGCTTACCCCGCGTGTGGAGCGTGTTGATAAATGAGGGTTTTTTGTCGGTTGCCAGATTGGATTCCAGGTAAAAATGCTCCACGTTTTCTACCTGCTGCAACAGGTAGTTGCAGGCCGCCAGCGTGGCTTTGCTCACCATATTTTGCCCCGCAGCATCGCCGGTAGTATAGCCAAACCGCAGGAAAAGCATGCGCCCGACCTGATAGGGCGTAATATATAGTAACCTGGCAAAGCGGGAGGTACTTTCCGCTTCGGCCCGTAGTTCGGCTTCGTGAGTGGTAATCCAGTGGGCCAGATTACGGGCAGCACGGGCATCCGGCATCACAAAAACGGGTGCCCGCTGCATGCCTTCGTCTACCACCGTACAGGTTACCCCTCCGCATTGGTTTAGCAACTTGATACCCCGGTTGTAGGAAGCTACCAGCGTGCCTTCCGTGGTGGCCATCGGAATAAGAAACTCGCCCTGAGCGTGTTCGCCGTTGATGCGCAGCGGCCCGGCCAGCCCGATAGGCACCTGCGCCACCCCAACAAATTGCTCACAGTTACCCTGCACCACGGCGGGGTCAAACCTGTAATTTGTCAGGTGAGTAAGCGTCGTCCGGGTAAACTGCTGGATGTAGTCCCGCCGTTGCCGGATAATTTTCGGTGATGTATCGTCGGCCGGATTGCGCGGTACACCTGTACTGATGCCGGTATCAGGGGTGGCGGGCAGTGGCTGTTGCAGGTCATCGGTCACCGTAATCACCAGCGTTCCGAAGGGCTGGGTCTGGAGCGTCAGTTCAAGGGTGTGCTGACCCGGTGCCAGCGGCTCCGCCCGGGCGTACGCATTCACCCGCCGTCGGAGGGGAAACTCAAGGGGATCGGCAGTTGATATCTGACTGACATCGAGGGATTCGTTTCCTTCCAGTTCCAGCCGGAAGGCCGTTACCGGGTAGTCTTCCCCGTCGACACGAATTCGGGTAAGACCCGTGAAGCGGGCATCGGCCAGTCGATTTTTCAGGGAAAACGTAAAGCCATCGGACGTATTGCGCAGGCTATTGCGGTTGTAAAGTTGTTTTAACAGGACGTTGGGTATAAATCGAAACATGCAGTTTTTAGTTTACAGGTTACCAGTTGATGTTGTGCAGAACCATAACCCCAGCCGAGTTAGTAGCAAAGAAAAGCCAGTAAGCTACGAACAGCAACGATCAACCGGCAAACTACAAACGTTATGGTTCATAGTGTGTCTACCGTTTCCATCATTATTCCAATCCTGAACGAAGAAAAGATGCTGCCCCTGATTTTTCGGCAGCTCCGGCAGCTGTGCCCCGCCCCCGACGAGCTTATCCTCGTGGATGGGGGGAGTACTGACCAAACGGTGCCGTTGATTGAACAGTACATGGAACGGGAGCTGATCGGGGCAGGTCAACCACCCGTGCAGTTGCTCAACTGTCCGGTTGCCCGGCGGTCGAGTCAGATGAACCTGGGTGCCCGACGCGCTACGGGTACCTACCTGTGTTTTTTACACGCCGATACGGTATTACCGACGGACGCGCTGACGGTCATCTGCCAGACGCTGGCCCAACCCGGAACGGCAGCCGGAGGCTTCATTTCGCTGATGCGCGGGCCGCTGCGAACGCGCTGGCTAACGTCATTTCACAACTATATTAAAACCTACTACGCCCCGCTCCTCTTTCGACCCCGTCTGTTTTTTTTCAAAGGGGCGCGGCTGCTCTTTGGCGACCAGGTTATCTTCTGCCGTCGCCAGCAGTTTCTGGATTGTGGCGGCTACGCTGATGATTTACCCATCATGGAGGAAGCGGATCTGTTGCTTCGACTGGTAGAGTACGGGCGAATCCGGCAGGTAAACCGACTGGTCGAATCGTCGGACCGGCGGGTGGCCAAATGGGGTTTCTGGCGGGCGAATGGGTTGTTTCTCTACATTGGTTTTCTGTGGGGCATGGGCTACCCGGCCGAAAAACTGAAACGTGTTTTTGAAGACATCCGGTAGTGAAATACCGTTAATCCCGTCAGTACGTTGACTCAATTTAGCTTAATTCCGTCAACGTACTGACGGAATTAAGCTAAATTGCCGTATGGAATTCAACCGTTACCTGTTACCAATCCTACTCGAGCACCTCATTCCGAATAAGGTAAATCTTATTTTTGGGACCCGGCGCGTTGGTAAAACATACCTGATCAACCAGTTGCTGGCCCACACCGGCTACCAAACGATGGTACTGGCCGGTGAAGATATAGACACGCAGCAACTATTGATCCCGCGTAGTATTGCCAACTACCGGCGGCTGCTGGAAGGTATTGATTTGCTGATTATTGACGAAGCACAGGAGATTCCCGATATCGGCCCAATTTTGAAACTGATTGTCGATCACATTACGCCCCTGCGCATCATCGTTACCGGCTCATCGGCGTTCGATTTGGCGAATCTGTCGGGTGAACCGCTGACCGGCAGGGCTTTCACACACCAGCTTTATCCGCTGGCTCAGCGCGAACTATCACCCTACGAAAACAGACTCGAAACCCGGCAACGGCTGGACGACCGGTTGATCTATGGTAGCTATCCCGAACTGTTTCAGCTTCCGACTAATAGCCGCCGGGAACAATACCTAACTAATCTGGTCAATGCTTATCTGCTGAAAGATATTCTGGCCTTTGAGGGGGTGCGTAACGCGGCTAAAATAAAAGACCTTCTCCGGCTCATTGCTTTTCAGGTCGGCAAAGAAGTATCAATGGAAGAGATTGGGCGGCAACTGCAAATGAGCAAAAATACCGTCGAGAAGTACATCGACCTGTTCACGAAAGTGTTTATTCTGGTGCGTGTTGGCGGATTTAGCCGAAATCTGCGCCGGGAAGTAACCAAAACGACCCGCTTATTTTTCACGGATACGGGCATTCGGAATGCACTCATCAGCGATTTTCGCCCGCTATCACTTAGAACTGACACGGGTGAACTTTGGGAAAATTACCTGATTGCCGAACGGCTGAAAACGATACAGGCACAACAACGACTAGTCACTTTCTACTTCTGGCGTACGTACGACCAGCAGGAAATTGACTGGCTCGAACTGGAAAATGGTCAGCTTCGCGCTTACGAATTTAAATGGTCTGCAAACCCGGTTACGCTGGCGCGGGTGAAAGCCCCCAAAGCCTTCGCTAATAACTATCCTGACGCGTCATTCGAGATTATACACCGGGATAATTACCTCGATTTTATCGAGTGATGAAGCAGGATTAAGACGCACTGGATGGATGTTGCCCAGCGGGAATTAACCATAGGGGTACCGGCCAATCGGGATGAGGGCTGACGGTGGGTAACTACTAACGATGCCCTTCCGGAAGCAGTGCAACTGGAAACTGCCCAGGGGCGACCGGCCTGAAAAGCGACCCAAAACGGATACATTGCCGGATAGCGCACCGACAACTGACTCTTTAGTCTGATCACCACCGGGCTATGCGGTAATTTTCCGGTGCGGATGTCTTTGTGAGATATCGTCGACGAATCTGTTCAGTATCGGCGAAACGCAACTTTTACTAAGCAGTCCATGGAAAACAGGCGCGATTTTATAAAGAAAGTAGGCATTGGCTCGGTGGGTGTAGCCCTGGGTGGCTCCGTTTACGGGATGAGTGCCAAAAGCTATAGCCGAATCATCGGGGCCAACGAGTTAATCCGGGTAGCAACCATTGGTGTTAACAGCCGGGGAAACAGCATGGGCGGCACCATTGCCGGTCAGAAGAACGCCGAAGTCGGTACGGTGTGCGACGTGGATTCCCGCGCTATTCCGAAGGCCATAAAAACCATTCTGGGTACCAAACAAACCCAGACGCCCAAATCAGAGAAAGACTGCCGCCGGGTACTGGAAGATAAATCAATCGACGCTATCTACATCGCTACCCCCGACCACTGGCACGCTCCACTCGCCATTATGGGTTGTCAGGCGGGTAAGCATGTGTACGTTGAAAAACCGCTTAGTCATAATCCGCACGAAGGGGAGTTGGCCGTGGCAGCAGCCCGGAAATATAACCGGGTAGTGCAGATGGGTGCCCAACGGCGGTCGGCCCCCGTGCTGACGCAGGGCATCGAACAACTGCATCAGGGCATAATTGGACGCGTGTACATGGCCAAAACCTGGTATACCAACAACCGGAAAGCAACGGTACTTAAACCCGGCACCGTGCCCGACTGGCTTGATTATGAGTTATGGCAGGGCCCCGCTCCCCGAATGGCTTACAAGGATAATCTCATCCATTACAACTGGCACTGGTTTTGGCACTGGGGCACCGGCGAAGCCCTGAATAACGGCACCCATGAGGTCGATGTGGCCCGCTGGGGATTAGGAGTCGATTTCCCAATTCGGGTTAGTTCCGTTGGGGGGCGCTATGAATTTAAAGATGATTGGGAAACGCCCGATACCCAGGTTATTATTATGGATTATCCGGGCCGCGTTTCGCTGATGTGGGAATCCCGCAGCTCGAACGGACGGAAGATAGAAGGGCAGGACCGGGGCATTATTTTCTACGGCGAAAAGGGTAGTCTGGACACGGGGGGTGATAATTACACCGTGTATGACCTGGATGGAAAGCTGGTGAAAGAAGTGAAATCAGTAGAGGAAGGCGATGTGCAGGGCCGCAACACCGCCAGCCCCAGCTTAGGGATGGACAACCTGCACGTCATGGATTTTCTGGATGCCATCCGAAACAATCGCCGGCCAAACTGCGATGTAGAAACCGGTTATAAAAGTGTGGTGGCCATGCAACTGGGCAACATTGCCTGGCGTGTTGGCCGCGGACTGAGCATCGATCCTAAAAACGGCCATATCATCGGCGATAGTGACGCGCAGAAGCTATGGAGCCGCACCTACGAAAAAGGATGGGAACCGAAGGTATGAGTAAGTAGAGTTGAACACTCCTTTTCGTACGTTGTCATACGTGCAGCGGTAAAATACCAGGCAATTTTTAACTACCCGATTATGAAAACAGGACTCATCCATACGACTGTAAGACACCCAACCATCTATTATAAATTGAAACGACAGGTTGTTCTGGAATTTCAGCCACAGATGGAGGGAGCTGTCGGCTGGCGGAGAGACTGGCTTCGGTGGAAGCGCGGTATCACCCTGGAAATACGCTACAACGACCTCCTGTTTTCAAAACAGACCAGCCTACGTAGTTCGTTGATACGCGCTTGATTATCCAGCATATCCAGACCTATACACAATCATTAAAATTGTCCGTTGAAAAAACATACTTTTTCAACGGACAATTTTAATGTACCTTCCGTACTATGCGCAAAAACCTATTCGCTTTGTTCACGATACTGATTTTCTTCACCCTCGTTATCGAAGCGTGTACAAAAGACGATGGGAACACCAACATTACCCCAGCAGTAAGCCAACCGGTCCAACCCGGTGGGGTCAGCCCTGCGATTGGTAATCCAATCACTAATGATACGGCGGCACTGGGACAGGCGCTGTTTTGGGACCCCATCCTGTCGGGTGGTAAGGACGTAGCCTGTGCTACCTGCCATCACCCCAACAACGCTTATACCGATGGTCTGGACCTTTCACTGGGTCCCAATGCTGTTGGCTACGGGCCAAACCGCCGGTTTCTGCGGCCGAACGATGTGACGGTTACCAGGCGAAATACCCAGACTATACTCAATGCGGCCTTTAATGGCATGGATGTCAGCGGGAAGTATGTGCCGTTAACTGCGCCGATGTTCTGGGATTCGCGTACGCAAAGCCTCGAACATCAGGTGACCCACCCGCTGATGACCTTTGAGGAGATGCGCGGCCATGCCTACAGCGAAGCCGTTACGTTAGATACGCTGGTGGCTCGTTTGACAAAAATTGCTGAGTACCAACAACTTTTTCAAACTGCGTTTGGCAGCCAGGGTATTACGTCGGCTACCATCAGCCAGGCTATTGCGGCCTTCGAACGAACCCTGGTAGCCATGAATGCACCCTTCGACTACTACCAGAAGGGCAACAAAACGGCACTTACTGAAGGACAAATAAGGGGAATGCAATTATTTAAGGACGAAGGCTGTCCCATTTGCCATTCGGGCCCAATGTTTTCCGACTACCAGTTGCATGTGCTGTCGGTGCCCGACAATACCCAGCTTGCCAGTTCTGATGCGGGCGCAGGTGGTACCTATGCATTCCGAACCCCCTCGCTGAGAAATGTTGGGCTGACGGCACCCTACATGCACAATGGAGTCTTTCAGACCTTAAAGCAGGTAATGAAGTTTTACGATGATATAGGCGAACCCATTTCACAAAATCCGCATGTGTCGGTACCGCAGTTAGACCCAAAAATACAGCGAATCGCTTTGGGCACTACGGAGCAGGAGCAGCTCATTTCGTTCCTGAACGCCCTGACTGACCCTGATTTTGACAAGTATATTCCGGCTCGTGTTCCCAGTGGTCTCAATCCGGGGGGCAATATCCGGTAGCGTCTATTGCAGGGAGCGCAAAGCTTGAAAGCAGCTCTACATAGACCGAACTGTTGTCAACCTCATGCCGTGCTGAATGAACGGAAAGCCAATGTAGTGATAACGAAGTCGACGGGGATACGCACTAAAAAGTTGCTGGTATAAAGGGCCTGGTTGGAGTGAAGCCCGCTACTTTTCTGCTTTCAATGATTTTATGGGATCGCTTTACGTACTCAGTAGGTATAGCAGTTATGGAGGGTTGATCTAAAAGGTCAGTGGGGTCGCAGGAGTGTACTATTCGTCAGCCTCAGGGCGGTTTCGAACTGTGGGTCTTCATGGGCCAGCCTGTCTGCAATGGTAGGCCGCACGGGGTAGTCCGGCAATACGCCCCGTCCTTTCGGTTGTCGGACGTAATCCTCCGGTACGTCGGTAAAAATACGAATGACCGGTATCCTGACCTGCAACTGACTGTTGGGTAGCACTAACGTCAGGTAACGCCCACCACTGGCACCATAATAACAGCCGCCGGTTTCTTCGCCTACGACCAATGCCCGTTTGTATCCGTGAGCCAGCGCCACAAATTCCGACGCGGCCGACGCTGTTCCGCCATTGGCCAGTACAATAAGCTTATCCCTAAAACCATACTCGTTGACTGGCTTTCGGGTCGAGGTGCCCGCATACAGGTAATCCATAGCGTAGGTCCCGGCAGCCGTTCGGGTGCCTTTTAATTGCGCAAAAGCCGCCTGATTTTTAATGTGCGGGCCGTACGTAATGGGTTTAGCCAGCCGTTCGGTCTTTTTCAGGTGCCGGAAGGGCCGCGCTGCTATGTACGAAAACAATTCCGTTACGTTCTGATTATTGCCCCCGCCATTGTCCCGTACGTCAATAATCAGTGTCCGGATATTTCGTTGGTTAATTGTCCGAAAAATAGCCCTGATGCTGTCCCGAAATGCGCTGTTGTTCCGCTCAAACGTGGGCAGAGTCAGTAAGGCGACGCTGGCTTTCGGAAAGGCTAAGTCCATTGCTTCTGAACGATGAGTGGCAGCCAGTTGGTTGATGGCTGTCGGCGACAAGGCCGGTACTGTACACTGAACCGTTCTACCCGTCGGCTCCCGAACCGTCAACGCGAACTCCCTGGGCTGACCCACCAATAAGGCAAATCCCTCCCGGAAAACGCCTTGGGTCAGCAGGTACTCTTTGAACGTTTGGTTGTACCCATCGGCCGGGATAGCCCGTAAAAGCTGGTTTGTCAGTTTATTGATTGGCTGGTTATTGATGGCCAGCAGCTGGCTCCCTTCGTGCAGGGCGTTACTATAGTTTTTTTCGATGTACACCTTGCCTTTGTCCGGATAAAGGGCCAGCGGCAACACTCTGGACATTCGCGTAGGCTGATGCCTAGGTCTATCCGAAAAACTAACGTTGGTATGCAGGCATCGGACATGGGCAATAACGGGCAGCAGCCGTGTCAAAAACTCAACCTCCGACATATCCTGATTAAGTTGGGCGTAGGTACTGTCGAAATAAGCGTCCATCCTCCCTTTAGCGGTATACCAGTACAGACCCGGATGTGCTTCCTCAAGTGTTTTGCGCAGGATACGAAAGTCCTCCCGTAACTCAGTAGTACTGATTGGTGCATCCGTTACGGCAGCAGTTGGCTGGCAGGAGGAGGTAACCAGCCCAATCAACAGCGGTACGAGCAGCCGGTTGAATTGTCTGTGAAATTCTCTTGCTATTTGATTCATCACATCGCCATTCAGGTTCTCAGAATTACCCCAACTAAAAGCCCCGGTAGCATGCTAGAGCCCTAGACTAGTGCCGACGCATAAATTCGCTGGACAATTTCCTGTAGGACAGCGCCCTGCTCAGCGGTGCAGACGTTGGACGGTTTCCCGGCGCAGGCATCCAGAAAAGCCGCTGTGTTTTTTAGCTGAATGTCCACCTCTTCCAGATACGGAAACTGCACATCGGCCAGCTCACCGGCCAGTTCGGTGTGGAGCGCAAACGGAAAGAGTTTTACCCCCCCTTTGCTACCGAACAGTTCCAGGTTACGGTCTTTTTCTACCTGCGTGTTCAGGGCAAACGAGGCCGATAACATAACGGATGCTTTGCCGGGAAACGACAGGTACGCCATAGCCGCATCCTCCACCTCGAACGTGGCTGGATTCCAGTCGCCCATCAAGCCTTTGCCACCCGCTTTGCCAATAAAATCGTAGGTGTTACCCAGCACGGTATCGGGTACCTGATAATCGAAGGCGCAGAGGGCCAGGTCGAGCACATGAACGCCGAGGTCCATCAGTGCGCCACCGCCCTGCATAGCCTTGTTGGTGAAGTAACCCCAGCCCGGAATACCCCGCCGACGCAGAAAATGGGCCTTGATGTGGTACATATCACCGAGTAGTCCGTCGGCTTTGCAGCGCGTGAACAACTGCCATTCGGGCGTTTGCCGAAGCTGGAAGTTGTAGGCCAGTACGCGCCCTTTTTGGGCGGCAAGGTCGGCCATTTCACGGGCGTTTTCGGCGTTCAGGGCCGGGGGTTTTTCGCAGAAAACATGGCAGTTGTTTTCCAGGGCCTCTATCGTTTGCGGATAATGCAGGTTGTTGGGTGTGCAAATAACCACCACATCCGGCGCACACTGCTGGTAGAGTTGGGCCGTGCTGTCGAAGGCGTGGGCAATACCGTGTGTATCGGCCAGGGTTCGGGCTTTACCAAGGTCGCGGCTGCAAACCGCCACGATGTCTACTTGATCCGCCAGCTGTTTTAGCGCGGGAATGTGGTTTTTATCGGCAATGTTACCGCCCCCGATAATGGCTGCTCTGCGTAAGGTCATGCCGCAAAGAAAGCGAAAAAGCAGTCTGACTGTACATGAGCCACTAACCCAAAAACGCCTAAATGCATTGAGCCCAGCCCCGTTTAACGGGGCTGGGCTCAATGCGGTTATCCCTAAGCAAAATCAATCCCACCGGTTTTAGTACACGTCGGGTTGCCGGTGCGGTTACTTCTTGCCGCCACTTACCGACGACGCAGGTTTGCCATCGGCGGCTTTTTGGGCGGACTTAGCAAAATCCCCCGCTTTGATGATGGAGATTTTGCTGGGGTCGATATGCCTTTTCATGGCGGTATTGACCTGTTCGGGGGTCAGGCTCTCCATTTTCTTCTCGAAATCGGCATCCCAGTTCATTGTCCGGTTCAGGTACAGGTAGTTGTTGAGCGTACTTGACAGCGAGGGGTCCTGCGCCCGCGATACCATCCGCGACTGCAAATAGCCTGACCGGGCCGCCTGAATCTCCTCAGCCGTAAAGCCATCCTTTACCACCCGCTCCATTTCTTCCCGGAAGGCTTTTTCCAACCGCTCGGCATTGTCGGGGTTGTAGATGGCGTAGGTCATAAACATACCCGTTTTGTCGAGCGGGTTAGCCGATAGCTGCGAACCAACGCCGTAGCTGATCCCTTCCTTCTGACGAATACGGGTAGCCAGCCGCGAGTTCAGGAAGCCGCCACCCAGCATGTAGTTGCCCAGTACCAGTGCCGGATAATCGGGGTCGTCGTCGCGCAGGGGGATGTTCACACCCGCCAGCATAAGGGCGTTGGCTTTATCGGGTGTTTCGATGGACTGCGGGCTAGGCTTCACGTCGTTATAGACCGACACCAACCGGCTGAACGGCTTTTTGGCTTTCCAGGTACCAAACTCACCCGTTACGGCCTTCTTCACAGCGGCCTCGTCGAAATCACCGACGGCGGCAAATGTGGAGCTCTGTGCGCCGTAGAAGTCTTTATAAAACTGCTTGAGGTCGTCCAGCTTGGTGGCATTGATAGCGGCTACCTGCTCGTCGGGCGTTTGGGTGTACCGAACATCATCTTTCGGGTACGGGTTCATGGTGCGCTGAAAGGTCATGCCGGCAATGGCCTGCGGCTCCGACCGCTGCGACTCGATTTGCGCCAGTTGCTCCTGCTTCAATTTATCGAACTCGTTGGCATCGAAAGCCGGATTCTTCAGCATATCGGCCACCAGTTTAACAACGGCGGGCAGATTCTCCTTCGTCGTTTTGATGTTGGCGCTCACCTGATTGCCTCCGCCAAAAACGTTGACCTGTGCTTTGAGTTTGTCGAACTCATCTTTCAGTTGCTGCCGGGTGCGGGTAGTGGTGCCTTTGTCGAGCATACTGGCCGTAAGATCAGCAATGGTGCCTTTATTCTTCAGGCTGTTCACGTCGCCGTAGCGCAGGGTCATCCGGGCATTTACTTCGTTGCCACGGGTGGTTTTGGGTAACAGGGCCAGTTCGATGGTGTTGGCCTGTTCGGTGCGGTGCGTACGGCTCTCGATGTTGGCGGGAGAGGGGTCAAATGCTTCGCCCTGGGCCACCAATGCGCGACCTTTGTAGTCCTTCACCATCGCGGCAATATCGGGCGGGTTCGGCACGTCGACGCGGTCCGGCGAGGGGTCTGGCTCAAAGATACCCACGGTGCGGTTTGAGGGTTTGAAATAGTATTTGGCCACCCGCTGCACATCGGCAACGGAAACCTTCTCCAGCGCGTCGCGGTAGAGGAAACCCAGCCGCCAGTCACCGGTAGCGATAAATTCACTCAGGGCCAGACCCACACTTTCCGCGTTTTTAAACTGAAGTTCCAGGTCTTTCAGTATGGTCGCCTTGGATCGGTCGATTTCCTCTTTGGTGGGCGGCACAATGGCTATCGAATCCAGCGTGTTAAGCAGGGCGGCTTTGGCTACATCCGTCGATTTCTCTTTGAGTAATTCGGTGGCGAAGTATACGTAACCGGGGTCTTTGGTCGTGAACGAATACCCGTATTCCTGCGCGGCTTTTTTGGTTTCGATCAACGCTTTGTACAAACGCCCACTGGGTTCGCTGGTCAGCACATCGGTGATGACATCCATCGTGGGATAATCGGGGTGCGAGCCGGGCATGATGTGGTACAGCGACGATACAACTTTGGTATCGCCCATGCGCCGGAGCGTTACGTTCCGCTCGCCATCCTGCGTAGGCTCAATGCTGTACGTGGGCTGCAATACCCGCGTGGGGCGGGGAATGGCCCCAAAATACTGATCGACCAGTTTCAGGGTTTTGGCCTCGTCAATCTTACCGGCTACCACCAGCACGGAATTGTCGGGCTGGTAAAACTTCTTGTAGAACGCCTGAAGGTTGGCAATGGGTACTTTCTCGATGTCGGAGCGGTTACCAATGGTGGAGTTGCCGTAATTGTGCCAGATGAAAGCGGCACTCACCACGCGCTGGTTCAGCACGCGGCCGGGGTTGTTTTCGCCACTCTCGAACTCGTTCCGTACCACCGAGAACTCACTCTGGAGGTCTTCGTTCTTGATGAACGAGTTCACCATCCGGTCGCTTTCCAGGTCGAGGGCCCAGTTCAGGTTCTCGTCGGTAGCGGCAAACGTTTCGAAGTAGTTGGTCCGGTCGAGCCAGGTGGTACCATTAGGCCGGGCACCGTGGGTAGTCAGTTCCTGCGGAATATTAGGGTGTTTGGTCGAGCCCTTGAACACCATGTGCTCCAGCAGGTGCGCCATACCCGTTTCGCCCAGCCCTTCGTGCCGGGAACCGACCAGGTACGTCATATTGACGGTGATGGTGGGCTTCGACGGGTCGGGAAAGAGGAGTACTTTCAGGCCGTTCTTGAGCGTGTATTCCGTAATGCCTTCAACGGATGCACCTTTGGTAATACCGTCCGGTACGGCCACGGCGGCTGGTTTATCCTGAGCGGAGGTAATCCCCAGGCTACTGACCAGTAAAGCAACGGCCAGTGTACCGATTCGTACAGGGTTGTTTCGAATAAACATAGGATTAGTTGGGAAGTCTAAAAACTAAGCGTGTAGTTACGTATAAATGACCAGTTTATCAACCGATTTTACAGCGGGTTGGCAAAATTCAGGATAAGCGGTTGGATAGGTCAGAATACCAGATTATCGATCAGCCTGACCTTTCCCAGATGGGCGGCCAGACAAATGGCCGTCTGGCCCGGAGCCAGTATTTCGTCTGCTGGTTGCAGCGTATCCGCATTGGCTATTTCCACATATTCCAGCGTAAAGGCCGGGTAGCTTTCGAAAAGGGCTTTTATGGCGTTTTTAGTCTGTGCGGTAGTATGTCCCCCGGTCAGCATTTTGTGAGCCTGCGTCAGCGCCCGGAACAGCAGGGTAGCCTGTGTCCGCTCGGTGGCAGTTAGGTTACGGTTGCGCGACGACATGGCCAGCCCGTCGGCTTCCCGCACGGTAGGGCATCGAATCAGCTCGACCGGAAAGCTCAGGTCTTTGGTGAGTCGCCGGATTACGGCTACCTGTTGCAGGTCCTTCTGCCCAAAATAGGCCCGGTCGGGTTGAATGATATTGAACAGTTTGGCCACCACAATCCCCACCCCGTTGAAATGCCCCGGCCGGAAAGCACCTTCCATCGTGGTTTCCAGGGCCCCAAAATTCAGTTGGAGCAGGGGGGAGTCGGCGTACATTTCAGACACGGACGGAACAAAAACCAGGTCGCAGCCCGCAGCGTCGAGGAGGTTGTAATCGGCTTCCAGCGTACGCGGGTACCGGGCGAGGTCGTCGGCGTTGTTGAACTGTACGGGATTGACAAATACGCTGCTCACGACAACCTCGTTTTCCTGACGGGCGGTTTCGAGGAGGGTGGCATGTCCTTCGTGCAGGGCGCCCATAGTAGGCACTAAACCAATGGATTGCGTAGAGCGTATACTCCTTAGCTGCTGGCGCAATCCCGCAATGGTATCAAATTGAAGCATACTCGGACGGTGAAAATGAACGGGTGCCATTCGGGAAAATGGGTAGTGCCTGACTACCCGTTACGTTCCCTTTTGACCCTTCTGATTACTTTTTTTGCACAAATCTTATTGAAATACGGGAAAAATTTGTATAATTTTGCAAGTTTTTTGGTTCACTAACGCCAACACACGCTTCCCAATTTATGAGCAAATTACGCATTCTCTACGTCGCCAGCGAAATCAATCCCTTCCTGAAAACGTCCGATGTCGCTGACTTCGTCCGCAAATTACCGCAGGCTATGCAGGAGCGGGGGATGGAAATAAGAATTCTGGTACCTCGCTTTGGGTTAATCAATGAGCGTAAGAATCGCCTGCACGAAGTGGTTCGGTTGTCGGGCATTAACATTGCGGTGGGTGACGACGAAAAGCCGTTGATCATCAAGGTAGCGTCCATCCCAACGGCCAAACTACAGGTCTACTTTATCGACAATGAAGATTATTTTCAGCGTAAATACGTTTTTCACGACAAAGAGAACCGGTTCTACGCCGATAACGACGAGCGGGCTATCTTCTTCTGCAAGGGCGTGCTGGAAACGGTGAAAAAGCTGGGCTGGGCTCCCGACATCGTTCACTGCAACGACTGGATGACGGCCCTGATTCCGCTTTACCTCAAAACGACCTACAAAAACGACCCGATGTTTAAAGACACCAAGTCGGTCTTTACGGTCTATAACAACTCATTTGAGCACCGGTTTGAAGGCGACATCATTGAAAAAGCCCGCATGATGGATATTGACGATGAGATGCTGTCGGAGCTAAAAACAGCTGACTTTGAAGGGTTTATCCGAATCGGCTCTACGTATGCCGATGCGGTGGTACGCGCCGAGGAAGAGACGAGTGAGAGCCTGAACGCTATCCTGACCGATTTCACCGAGCACAAATTTGATACTGTGGAGGATGAAGACGTCACGGATCGTTATTTTAACCTGTACACACAGCTATTGGGATAAACGCTACTTTACATTAGTACATTCAGGCATTGGCTCTGAAACGATTGAAATTTTTCAGCGGATTATAAATCACCGCAACAAAAAGCCGGAATCTCCGGCTTTTTGTCTTTTTTTACGGTTGACTTTGGCCAATATGATGGGTTGTAGTTTATTATACCATCTGGTCCGGGACTATTTTGGCATCAATAGTGGAAGGGAGTGGGGTAAGCCAGTTCGTTTTACTCTGAAAAAATAACTGTAACTATGTGTGGTATTGTAGCGTATGTGGGTCACCGGGAAGCGTGTCCAATCGTACTGAAAGGGTTGAAGCGTCTCGAATATCGGGGATATGATAGTGCAGGCGTCGCCCTGATGAATGGGCAGGGCCTGAAAGTATATAAGAAAAAAGGCAAAGTTGTTGCGTTGGAGCGGGAACTGGATGGCAAAGAAACCCACTCCACCATTGGCATGGGCCATACCCGCTGGGCCACCCACGGGGAACCCAACGACGTGAATGCACACCCTCATTACTCGTTTCACCGCAAACTGGCCATTATCCATAATGGCATCATCGAGAATTACGCGGCCATAAAACAGGCCTTGCTTAAAAAAGGGCACATCTTCACCAGCGAAACGGATACCGAAGTACTGGGTCAGTTTATCGAGGATATCTGGGAGAACAACGGCGGAACGCTGGAGGATGCCGTGCGGCTGGCCCTGCAGGAAGTAGTAGGAGCCTACGCCATTGTGGTCATGAGCGAAACCGACTCCACGCAGTTGATTGCCGCCCGCAAAGGTTCGCCCCTGGTCATTGGGGTAGGGGAAGAAAATGAGTATTTCCTGGCTTCCGACGCTACCCCGATTGTGGAATATACCAAAGATGTAATCTACCTGAACGATTACGAGATTGCCGTTATCAAAGAGGGTAACCTGAAAATCGTTAACCTCGATAACACGACGACAACGCCCTATGTCCACAAAATTGAGATGGAGCTGGCCGCCATCGAAAAAGGAGGGTACGACCATTTCATGCTCAAGGAAATCTTCGAGCAGCCCCGTTCCATTGCCGACTCGATGCGGGGACGGGTGCAGGCCGATGCAGGCATTCTGCAACTGGGTGGTTTGCGTGATTACATGGATAAACTGGCCCGGTCGGAGCGGATTGTCATTATTGGCTGCGGTACCTCCTGGCACGCCGGGCTGGTAGCCGAATACATTTTTGAAGAGCTGGCCCGAATTCCGGTGGAGGTTGAGTATGCGTCGGAGTTTCGCTATCGAAACCCCATTATCAAAGAGGGCGACATTGTCATTGCCATCTCACAGTCGGGCGAAACGGCGGATACCTTGGCCGCTATCGAACTGGCTAAAGCCAAAGGAGCTACCATCTTCGGGGTTTGTAACGTGGTGGGTTCGTCCATTGCCCGGGCCACGGATGCGGGGGCATACACCCACGCCGGACCCGAAATTGGGGTGGCCAGTACAAAAGCCTTCACGGCACAGGTAACAGTACTAACGATAATGGCGCTGGAAGCTGCCCAACGCAAGGGTACCATATCGGAGTCATTGTTCCGACAGTTGCTGGTAGAACTGGAAAGCATTCCGGCCAAAGTGGAAATGGTGTTGCAGGCTGCCGACAAAATCAAGGAAATCGCGTATATCTTCACCTACGCCCGCAATTTCATTTACCTGGGTCGGGGACTAAACTTCCCCGTTGCGCTGGAAGGTGCGCTGAAGCTAAAGGAAATCAGCTACATCCACGCCGAAGGCTATCCGGCGGCCGAGATGAAACACGGGCCCATTGCGCTCATCGACGAGGACATGCCGGTGGTGGTGATTGCTACCAAAGACAGTTCCTACGAGAAAGTAGTCTCGAACATTCAGGAGGTGAAAGCCCGCAAAGGCCGCGTGATTGCCATCACCACCGAAGGTGACACCGACCTGCCCGGCATGGTCGATTTTACCATCGAAATTCCGAAGGTGCACGATATGCTGATGCCGCTGGTTTCAGCGGTGCCGCTCCAGTTGCTGGCCTATTACATTGCCGTAATGAGGGGCCGCAACGTCGACCAGCCGCGTAACCTGGCCAAGTCGGTAACGGTGGAGTAGGCGGTTAATTTTTCGGATTTGGGACGTCGGATTTCGGATTTATTGCTGACGCTGGAGCCACTAATGCGTCAGCAATAAATCCGAAATCCGACGTCCCAAAGCATAAACGCTGTATTCGTTTTATACTGATGCGACTAATCCGGCTATTCCTATTCCTGCTGCTGGTATCTGGCAAACCGACCAGCCAGGCGCAGTCGCCAGTCCGCGCCCGTGATCTGGGCATCCCGCTCGACGGCAAGCCCGGTGTTTACAATGCCATCACAGACGTAAAAGGGGTGGAGGTAGGCATGGTCACGCTTAGTTCGGGTAGTGGAAAGCTAGCCGTGGGTAAAGGGCCGGTTCGGACCGGGGTCACGGCTATCCTGCCACGGGGCAAAACCTGCGACCCGGTTTTTGCCAACTGGCACGCGCTGAATGGCAATGGTGAAATGACGGGCACCACCTGGGTCACGGAATCGGGCTTTCTGGAAACGCCCATCCTGATTACCAATACGCACAGTGTGGGGGTGGTGCGCGACGCGACCATTGCGTGGGAAGCGGCCCACAAGTACTACAAAGAGCTGGCACCGGATATCTGGTTCTCCTATCCGCTCGTGGCCGAAACCTACGACGGTGCCCTGAACGACATAAACGGGTTTCACGTCACTAAAGAGCACGCCATGCAGGCACTCGACGGCGCCAAAAGCGGGCCGGTGGCCGAAGGAGCCGTTGGGGGCGGTACCGGCATGATTTGTCTGGGATTCAAAGGGGGTACCGGTACGGCATCGCGGGTGGTGAATGGCTATACCGTTGGCGTACTGGTACAGGCCAATTTTGGCAGCCGGGCGCAGTTAACCATTGCGGGGGTGCCGGTAGGGCAGGCGTTGCTCGATACGCTACCCTGGCGCATGAATGGGGAGCCGGTGTACGGCAAGCCTAAAGCCAAAACATCGGACGAACGCGGTTCTATCATTGCCATTGTAGCCACGGATGCCCCGTTGCTGCCGCACCAGTTGAAGCGGATTGCCCAGCGGGTGTCATTGGGTATCGGTAAAATGGGTGGGGTAGGAGGTAATAGCTCCGGCGATATTTTTCTGGCGTTCTCAACGGCCAATCCGGGTGCTTTCGACCGAAAAGCCACCACAAAACCGGTTGAGATGTTGACCAATGATAAGATAGACCCGCTCTTTACGGCTACGGCTCAGGCCACGGAAGAAGCCATCCTGAATGCGCTGGTAGCGGCAAAGGACATGACCGGTATCAACGACAACTTTGTGCCCGCCCTGCCGCACGAAACGATACGGAAACTACTGAAACAACATAACCGGCTCAATACCAAATGAGTCGTACTAATAGCCTTCCAGCCAGTCTCGGAACGCCCCCGCTTTTTCTTTACTGACGATGAGTTCGAGTTTGTCGTTCGGGGTTTTGAGTAGGACTTGTAGTTTCTGACCGTCGTGAGGCCGGTATCCGGCAATGGCATCGAGCGCAACTACACACTGTCGGTTGGCCCGGAAAAATCGGGCCGGGTCGACCAGTTCCGCCAGTTCGTCGAGGGTTTTGTAATCGGTAACCAGCTTTTTACCCGCCGTCGTATGCAAATAAATTAGTTCATTCCGCAGGAAATAAGCGACCTCTTCCTGCGGTACAGACACAATCTGCCGGAGGTAATGGCCCGAGAACCGGCGTTTGTAGTGAGGTACATTGCTGGTTTCGGTCAGTTGCGCCATGGCCTGCCGCAACAGCTCGCTAAAATCCGGAACCGGACTCGCCGACCAGCGATGAAATTTCTCCAGGGCTGCCTTCAGTTCGTTCGGGTCAATAGGCTTGAGCAGGTAATCAATGCTGTTCAGTTTGAACGCACGAATAGCATACTCATCGTAAGCCGTGGTGAAAATAACCGGTATGTTCATCCCAACCTGTCGGAAGGCATCAAAACTCACTCCATCGGAAAGCTGAATATCGGCAATCACTAAATCGGGAGTGGGCTGGGATGCGGTAAAATACGTACAGATGCCTTGCACACTCCCCAATGGCCCCTGAATGGTCGCTTCCGGCTCCAACTGACGCACCATTTTCTGGAGTTGCCGGGCAATCAGCGGTTCGTCTTCGATGAGGAGAATGGTCATGATTTACGGGTTTTGGTGTAAAGTTGATGGTCTTGCCGGGTCACCGGTGAGGTTGGCTGACGCATCGAGAGATTGTGTATGCGTCAGCCAACCGAGCGACGCAATGCCGTATACCAAAATCGTAAACTACAAACCAGCGTCTATTCACCAGTTAGCAAAGGAATCTGTACCCGAAAGGTTTCGCCATTATCGCCTACGTCAACTGGTTTCGGTCCCAGGTAGCTATACAGCAGTTTAAGGTTTTCCAGTCCCTGCCCGTTCGAGGTGCCAACCTGTCGTTTACGCTGGATAGGATTCGACACGGCAATATAGCCATTGTGCGTACTGATGGTCACCGTGAGCGGGTGGGCTTCGCTGATGATATTATGCTTGATGGCATTCTCGATTAAAATTTGGAGCGTTACCGGCACAATCTGCTGATCCAGCACGCTGTCATCCACCTGACAGGTAACCGCAAACGTTCCAGCGAAGCGGGTATGAAGCAATGAGATGTAGTTTTTGATGAACGCCAGTTCAGTTTCAACCGTTACCAGCGATTTGTCTTTGTGTTGCAGCACGTACCGGAACACCTTCGATAGCTGCTGCAAAAACTGCCGGGCCAGCACGGGGTTATCGTCAATCAAACTATCCAGCGACGACAGGCTGTTGAACAGGAAATGCGGGCTAATCTGATTTTTCAGGCTGTCCAGTTGCACCTGTACTTTCTCCTTCTCGAGTTGTGCCGTCCGAATTGCATCTTCCTGCCAGCGTTTCAGCAGATGACTGGCGATAAAACCCAGACAAATGACTGTATTGACCAGGAAAACCATAATCCCGATAATGAGGAAGGTGTAGCCACCCAGTAAGGATACGGCAGGTGGAAAAAAATAGCGACTGACGAAATAGCTGACAATCAGGAACAGTATTTTAACTACACTCCATCCGCCCAGCACCTGTACGACAATTCGCCAGCGGGCATTCTTCTCGAATGGAAGTCGGTAATTGAGCCACTCGTTGAATTGGAAGTGGAAGGCCCAAATCACGTTCAATGCCCCGAATGACAGCACGAAAAGCAACGCCTGCACCGGCCAGGTCAGGCTGGGAATGAGCCACTGCCGGACGGCAATACCCCCGACGGCGGTTGCCAGCAATAGCAGTTCGACGTATTTATTGAACTGGATTTTCATAGCTGGCGATAATCATCCCATCCGACATTTCGATAACCCGGTCGGTTCCGGCGGCAAAATCGGGGTCGTGGGTAACGGCAATAATAGTCTGCCCTTTCCGGGCCAGGTCGCGGAAAATGGAAAATACGTTATCGCCATTGGCTCTGTCGAGGTTGCCCGTTGGTTCATCGCCCATGATGATGGTGGGGTCGTTGATGAGGGCGCGGGCAATGGCCACCCGCTGCTGCTGCCCCCCCGACAATTTACTGGCTGGTTTGCGGGCAAAGTCCGCCATACCAATAAGGCGTAGTTTCTCCATGGCCCGTTCCTCCACCTCTTTTTCGGGGTACTTACCCAGCTTGAGGCCGGGCAGCATCACGTTTTGCAGGGCCGAAAATTCGGGCAGCAGAAAATGAAACTGAAACACGAATCCCAGGTGCTCGTTGCGAAAGCGGGCCAGAAAATCCTGACTGCGCCCCGTCAGTTTCGTGCCCGCCATCTCGATTTCACCGTCGTATGCGGTGTCCATCGTCGAGAGTAGATAAAGCAGCGTGGATTTACCGCAACCCGATTTGCCGACAATGGCCATGAAGTCACCGGCCTGCACCTCAAACGTAATATCCTTCAGGACCTGAAATTTCGTCGGGTCGTAGAAGTACTTGTTAAGATGATGGGCTGAAAGAACAGGAGGCATAAGAATGATGAATTATGAATTATAAATGATGAATGATTCGTTGTGAATGATGCTGCCCTGTCATCGCCTGATGACTCATCCATCATTTATAATTCATCATTTATCATTAAAAAGAACTATCCCCGCAAAATAGCGACCGGGTCTACCTGCGCGGCTTTTCTGGCGGGAAAATACCCTGCCAAAATTGTGGTGATAACCCCGAACAGCAGCCCCATAACGTAATATTTGGCGGCAAAAATGACCGGGAAGGTCTTGATACTCAGGAAATCACCCGCATCAAAGGGCGTGATAGACAATAAATAGCTAATCCCAAACCCGATTCCCAGTCCCATCAGTCCACCCGTAAAGCCAATGAAAACGGCCTGCAACAGAAAAATAGCGATAATGTCGCGGGCATCGAACCCCGTGGCTTTTAGGATAGCGATATCCTTTATTTTGTTGATGACGGTCATATTCATGATGTTATAAATCCCGAAACCGGCCACCACCAGCAGCGTGATGGACACCACATAGGTGAGCATATTCCTGATTTTCTCCCCCGCCAGAATCGCCGTGTTAGCCGTGGCCCAGTCTTCAGTATAATAGCCGTACGTAGCCCGCAGTTTCTGGCCGAACGGCAGGGCCTGCAATGGGTCAATCATCTTGATGTGGATGTCGGTAATGTAGCTGGGGTCGCGCTGGAGCATTTCCTGCACGGTGGAGAGGTTGCCATAACTCCTGGTATTGTCCACCGTACCCACACCAAACCCGAATGTGCCCACCACCCGCAGCACCCGCGTGGTACCTTTAGGTGTGGTTACCGTCACCTTATCGCCCACCCGAACGTTCAGCTTGCGGGCCAGTACCGTACCCATAATCAAGCCGTCGGGGTTGGTTTTGAGGGCGTTCAGACTACCCGATTTAAGCCGGGTATATAATTTGTACAACCGGTTCTCGCGGTCGATGTCAACACCCGAAATGGTACCCGACAACTGGATAGGGCCGTTGTTGTAGAACACCTGCGTGGCTACCTGGGGCGACACACCCAGCACGCCCGGTTCGCGTTCGATGCGTTCGGCAATGGTTAACCCGTTTTTTATCCGCGACTGTTCGTCTTTGGGCTTCTGGTGATAAACCACGTTGAAGCGACCGGGATTCAACTGCTCGATAAGGCTGGGGCGCTGGGTGTTTACCTCGTTATACAGCCGGATGTGCGGACTGGCATCCAGGGCCGAATCTTCCAGAAACTGGTTGACGCCCTGCATAAACGAAATCATGGTGATAAACATCGCAATGCCAAACGTCACGCCCAGCATAGCCACCAGCGTTTGCCGCTTTTTGGCCGTCAGGTGCGTTTGGGCAATCTGGGATGCGATGTGAAGATCCATTCTAAATGATGAATTATAAATGTTGAATGATGACCGGACCACTGGAGTTATGATGAATGATTCTCGTTACCTGCATCATTTATAATTCATCATTCATCATTATTTTCGACTTCTCGGTTAGCCCACTTTTCACCTCGACCAGATCGAAGTTTTCGGCTCCTTTCCGGAATTTGACCTTCTGCTTTTTGCCGTCCTGCTCCACCCAAACGCTGTCGCTGCCTGTCACGTACGTTTTCGGAATGGTCAGCACATGCTTGTTCTGGCTGATAATGATGTTGGCTTCCACCGTGAGGCCGTAATAGGACGCCGGTTGTTCGCCGGCGAATTCGGCATCCACCCGAAACGACTGGTCGGTACGGTTCAGTTTGGGATATACCTTGCTGACCCGCGCCCTGAATACCTTATCGGGATAGACATCGGCTTTCAATACCACTTCCTGCCCCACGCGCATCCGCCCAAAATCGCTTTCGTCCACCGCCAGTTGGGCATACAATCGGCTGCCGCTGCCGACCAGCGCCAGTTGCTCACCCGGCTTCACAATTTCGCCCGGTTCTTTGTACACTTCGTATACCTTGCCATTCACAAAACTCCGCACCCGCGTGTTCTGCCCCGCCACTTCCGTACTGACCAACTGACTGCGGTTGTTAGCCACCTCCAGCCGAATCTGGTCGCGGCTGCGCTGAAAGGTGTTGAGCTGGGCACGGAGGTTATTGCGCGATACCGTATAGTTCAGTTCGGCCCGTTCCAGTTCGGCTTTGGAGGTAGCGTTCTGGTTATGTAGCTCCCGAAAGCGGGTGTAGTTCACGGAGTCGTTGGCTACCCGGATGCGGGCGTTGCGGACCTGGGCTTCCAGTTCAGCCAGTACGGGCGAGTTAGCACCCAGGTTAACCTGCGCCTGCCGGTACGCATTGGCAGCCGCCTGCCGACGGGCATCTTCCGTGGCGCTCTCCAAGACAAACAGCAACTGGTTTTTACGGATGGAATCGCCCTCGTTCACCAGCCGCTGTTGTAGAATACCCGTGGCATCAGCCGTAACCGTGTACTCATTGCGCGGGTACACATTGCCCGACGCATACACCGCTTCGGTCAGCTCCCGGTACGCAGGCGATGTACTATCGGTGCGTTGCTGGCAGGCCGTGGCAAACAGTAGTATAAGGTAAAGACTGATTTTCATTGGATATCAAGGATTGATCATTACGTTTTTCGTATCTACCAGTATAACCAAATGATAAGGGATAAATAAGCAATCAGGCAAATTTGTAATGCATTATGAATTTGACTAAATCGTTGATTATAAACATCTAACGCTTTTAAATCCTTACAGGGTTAATTGGCCGGGCTTCATTGACCGTTCCGGATTTGTAAAATCGTTTGATTGATAAACACAGTCGACAGTGTAGTCAGAAACCGGTTCTGTGCCGTGAGCACTTCGTTGAACACGTTCAGGTACTGGTCGTAGGCGAATAACCCCGACCGGTATTTTATCAACGCAATCTGCACGTTCTGGCTGCTGAGTTCGTAGTTCTGCCGGTTTACATCCAGCGACCGGACGGCCTGATTATAGGTGTTCCGAACGTCTTCCGTATCGGTGTTCTGTTTGTTGCGTTCGTAGGTCAGTTCCGACTCGGCCAGCTTCAGTTGCAGCCGGGCGCGGGTCATAGTACTCAGGCGAAGCCCGCCCGTATAAATTGGCCAGTTGAACTGCAACCCCGCCACCCCAATCCGGTACCAGGGTTCGCTGGTGTTCAGGAAGTTGATCTGCTGGCGCTGTGCCTGCTCCGTAAATCGTCCGTAGGCCGAGAGGGTAGGCCAGCGGGTAAGTCGTTCGCGGTTGAGCTGCCGTTTAGCCAGTTCAACTCTGGCTTCCCGAAGGGTTACCTGCGGGCGTTCGGCAAGGGACAATACCGCAGCCGAAACAGGTATACCAACGGGGCGGCTGACCAGCGTTTCCGACAAGACCAGACTGTCTGTCGGGGCCAGGCCGAACAGCAGTTTCAACTGGTTCATGTTGCGGACGTAGCCTAGCTCGTTCTGGTAAAGTACGTCGGCGGTAGTGAGCTGCACTGACCGGATGCGGTTGTATTCCAGCGGCTCAATCAGCCCTTTGTCCAGCCGGTCGCGGGCTATCTGCGCCAGCGTATCGGCCGCCGACAGGTTGCGTTGGGTAATGCGAATGGCCGACCGGGTGAGCAGGGCTGCGTAGTACACACGGGCCGTTTGGGTCGAAATGTCGTCCTGCAATACCAGATTCTGACCGTCGGTGATGCGTATGTTTTGCGCTACGATACCCAAATCGGCGCGGGCCGGGCGATTGATAACGGGAACCGTCACTTCGGCACCGGCGGTCAGTACGTAGGGTAAGCCAAACCGGATGGATTGGTAACTACCCGGCGGGCCACCAAACAGTTCGGTGGGTATCAGCTGGACCGGAAGGGCGTAATTATAATCGAAGTTGGTGAAAAAGCGGGCCTGCGGCAGCAATACCGACCGGGTAGCCATCTGTTGCTGATCCTGTACGGCGCGACTCTGGCGGGCGTTCACCAGTTCCGGGTTGGTACGTCGGGCCAGGGCCAGGGCTTCCTGAACCGTAGCCACCACCGTTTGGGCGGAACCGGTACCAGCGCAAAACAACAGGCCGATGAGAAAAAACCGATGCATACATCAACAGAATGGATGGTCAAAGGAAATGAAAATAGGATAACAAAACTGACCCGTTTACACGAAGCGGAAAAAAATAGCCGTAAAGCAACTAATTTCAGAACTGGAAAGCAGGAAGTCACGACACGTACGCTGTTTCCAGTAGAAAAGAGTGAAAAGACGTTTTTATGATAAATACCCGGACGTATCAGCAACCCTACGGGCCAGGCGAGGCTTTGCCCTGAACAGGCTGCCACCGGTAAAAATTGAAAAGCACCTTGTTTTATTTACCAAATGACGACACGACGAACGTTTCTTAAAAATGCCGGGGGGGGCCTTGCTCTGGCCACCGCAAGTCCGGCCGTACTGCTGGCCAACGCTCCCGAAAAGACCCGTGCGGTCGGTGATGACCCGTTTAAACTGGCTTTGGCAGGTTATACCTTTGTTCATTTCAAGCTGGATCAGGCGCTGGAAATGATGCGTAAGGTGGATGTGCATCACCTGTGCATCAAGGATTTCCACCTGCCCCTCAAAAGCACCGCCGACGAAATTGCGGCCTTTCATGAGAAGTTGAAGCAGTCGGGCGTAACGGGTTATGGCGTGGGGCCAATCTACATGAAAACCCAGCAGGCGGTTGATGATGCGTTCGACTACGCCAAGCGGGTGGGCGTAAAGCTGATTATCGGGGTTCCTAACCCGGAGTTGTTACCCTACGTGGATAAAAAGGTGAAGGAGTATGATATGCGCTACGCCATCCACAACCACGGTCCCGATATTGAACTGTACCCCACTGCCAAATCGGTGTATGATGCGGTGAAGGATTTAGACCCCCGCATGGGCCTCTGTTTCGACATGGGGCACGATAAACGCTTCGGCGACGACCCCATTGCCGACCTTGAAAAATACAGCAAACGTATTTTCGATATGCACCTCAAAAACGTAACGGCCCCCACTAAAGAGGGGAAAACCTGCGAGTTGAGCCGGGGTATTATCGACATACCCGCGTACGTGGCTATGCTGCGAAAAGTGAAGTACGATGGACATTGCGCGCTGGAGTATGAAAAGGATATGAAAGACCCGCTGGCCGGTATCGCCGAATCGGTCGGCTATTTCAAGGGCGTTACCGAAGCGACGAAATCAGGTAAACGGAAGAGTTAGTACTGCGTAGAACGCAAAAATCAATCGATACTCAATGGAGAATTCGCGTAGAGAGTTTATCAAAAAAGCAGCTTTGGGTACGGCGGGTGTAACAATCGGTGGTCTGGCGCCGGGCTTTTCACCCAAAAGTTACGCCAAAATAATGGGGGCCAACGAGCGGCTGAATCTGGCCATTATTGGACTGGGTCGGCGTTTGGGGGCCTACTACGACCCCATTGGCCGGAAAGACAGCAACGTAGAACTGATGTATATGTGCGACGTGATGAAAAAACAGCGCGAAGCCGCCGTGAAGAAGTTCGCCAAATACATCGACTACACGCCCAAGCTGGAAAATGATGTCCGCAAAATCATTGCCGACAAAAACGTGGATGCCCTCTTCATTGCCACCCCCGACCATTGGCACGCGCCCGGCACCTGGATGGCTGCGCAGGGAGGCAAGCACGTGTACGTAGAAAAACCGTGCAGCCATAATCCCCGCGAGGGCGAAATTCTGGTAGAGGTACAGAAGAAATACGGCAAAGTCATTCAGATGGGCAACCAGCAGCGGTCGGCGGTGGAGTCCATCGATATCATCAATCAGATTCATAGCGGTGCTATTGGCAAGGCCTTCAAAGCGGTGGCGTTTTATGCCAGCGCGCGGGGTGAAGTGCCCCACCAGAAAAAAGCGCCCGTTCCGGACGGGCTGGACTGGGAACTATGGCAGGGACCGGCCCCGCACCGGGAGTACACCTCAGAAACCTGGGACTACAACTGGCACTGGTACGGCTGGAACTACGGAACGGCCGAAGCAGGTAACAACGCTACCCACGAACTCGACGTAGCCCGGTGGGCCCTGCAGGTGGAACACCCTGAATTTGTGAGCGTTGAAGCCGACAAACGCTACTTTAAGGATGATGGCTGGGAGGTGTACGACACCATGGAAGCGACATTCCGGTTTCCCGGCAACAAAATAATTCAGTGGGACGGTAACAGCCGCAATGGCTACAAAACCTTTGGCTCTGACCGGGGAACCCTGATTTACGGCACCGAAGGCACCGTTTACGTCGACCGGAACGGGTACACGCTGTTTAATCGGGAGGGAAAGAAACTAAAAGAAAGTAAATCGACCGAGGAGGAAGCGGGTACAGCCCTGGGTGGTGGCGGGGGCATGACCACCCGGCACGTCGTTAACTTCTTCGATGCCATTCGGGGGAAAGCCAAGCAGGCATCGCCCATCAACGAAGGGGCTACCAGCACACTGCTCTGCCACTTGGCGAACATTGCGTACCGCACGAATAAATCGTTCGCGGTCGATACGAAAAACGGGCACATAAAAGATGACGAAGCCATGAAACTATGGGGCCGTCAGTACGAGAAAGGCTGGGAGCCGCCCAAGGTATAAGGCCGGAACAACGGTTAGCTACAACAAAGAAGGCCGGAACCCAGGGGTTTCGGCCTTCTTTGTTGATATGTACCTGATGCTACTATAAATCGGCAACAGCCTTATGAATCTCGTCTTTGGTCTTACCGGTTTTCTGCTGAACCTTACCCCACATTTCATCTTCTTTCCCTTCTTCGTAGGTCAGATCATCGTCGGTGAGGTCACCCCAGGCTTGTTTAATCTTGCCTTTCATTTCATTCCAGCCACCCTTTGCGGTTGTCTCGTTCATAGTCGTAGTGATTATAAGGTTGGATGATTTTAAGTAATCGCTCTGATTACACCTATATAACTAAGCCACGACAAAATTGTTTTCTGCGATGTGCCGGGCGATCCGGTCTGAATCTACATTGAGGCCATAAATGACACCCGTTAGCGGGGTTGTATACCCTAAAAAATATAGACACCGCAGGCTCTTTACGTCTGACCAGAGGTTTTTCGGGAACCCTTTTTCATTCAGCACTTTGCCGGCCAGGTCAGTACCCAGCACGGCTTCCAGCGCGGGCCGGTAACCCGTTGCCAGTACGATGGCATCGAAGGGTAACTCCCGCCCGTCGCTGAACGTTACGGTTTTGGCGTTTATACGGTCAATGCCGGGTAGTACGGTAATTTTACCCGCCTTTATCTGGTCAAGCGTACCAACGTCGATAACGGGAATTTTGCCGCGCCGGGTGTCGTAGGAAGGAGGGTGTTCGGGTTTGCCCAGCCCGTAGGCCGACACATCGCCGATGTCGATTTTCTGGGCTATTCCCGTTACAAAATCATAAAACCAGTTTGGGAATTTGCTTAGAAAAATGGCGGTTGGCTGGGCAGGTCGCCCGAACACATCCCGTTTGATGATGTTGACTGGCCCCCGCACCGAGATAAAGGGATTGGCGCCATTTTCCAGTAAATCCAGTGCCAGCTCGGCCCCCGTGTTGCCCATGCCTACCACCAGCACGTTTTCATTGCGGAACGGTGCCCCATTCCGGTATTCGTGGCTATGCCAGATGATGCCCCGGAAGGTACGCTGACCGGGTAACTCCGGCTTGTAGGGAACGCGATTGTAGCCGGTTGCAACAATGACCCGTTCGGCCGTGAAGGTATCGGTCTGGGTTTGCACCCGCCAGGTTCCGTCAGCCGGGTTTGGCTGAATATGCGTAACCGTTTGATTGAACAGGGGCTTTATGCCAAACCATTCGGCATACTGCTCCATGTACTCAACCAGTTGCAGCCGCGACACGTACGTGGGGTAAACGTCGGGGTAGGGCAGGTGCGGTAAGGCCGAGTACTGCTTCACCGTGTGCAGGTGCAGCCGGTCGTAATGGTTGCGCCAGCTAAAGCCGATGTGTTCACTGGCTTCGAGCACCGTAAATGGCAACCCCCGGTGGGCCAGCTGCCCGGCCATAGCCAATCCCGCCGGGCCTGCTCCAATGATGAGTGTGTGCATAGAAGTTTGAGGTTTGACGTTAGTTGATGCTCATCCTGTTGTTGCGCCAGCCAACGACAAACATCAAACAGTTACTTCACCCGCGTCCAGGTTTGGGTTTTGCCGAAGAGGGAGATGCCAACGTAGCCACGAACGAGCAGCGTATTGGGGTTTTCCAGAATCATTTTACAGTTGTATTCCTTGCCGTCTTCGGGGTTATAAATCTTACCATCGCTCCACACATTACCCCCGTCGTACCTGAAGTTGTACATCAACGGCATATTGAGCAAAGGGCGCGACCGCTTAGATGGGTCTACATTTTTAGTGTCTGTCCGGGGCTTACCGGTATCCGCGTCATTCGGTTGCCCCAACCACACCAGCTTGCCAAAGTACGTACCCCCCTGCTTATAAATCTGAACGTGTCCTTTTTTCGTGCCGTTCAGCCAGGTGCCCACCACCGCATCGGACCCATCGGACGATACAAAGGCTGTCAGTCCAACAAACAGGGCAATAAACGGCAACATACGACGCGTAACTTTCATAAGTGTCTGGCAGTTAAAATGAATAGGTATTTTCCTTGTACTAACGATAATAGGGCGAAAATTAGTTTGAAAACCTGCTTATGATTTAGCCGTATGGAGTGGATTCGCCCGATTTTGTTTATACTTGACTCAGCAAAATGCGTAGTCCGCATATCAACCCGGGTTGATTAAATCCCTGCCTCCGGTCGCTTGCCGGTATAATCCAGCGAAGTATGTTCAAACGTGACCCCAACCGTAGTTATCCGACCGAAACAGAGTCGAGAATGATTGTCCGTTTTCAGGACTGCGACCCGTTGCAGCACCTCAACAATGCCAAATATTTCGACTATTATTTCAATGCCCGCGAAGACCAGGTGGCCAAGCTGTATGATTTCAGCCCCGGCCAGTTGTTTCGTGAACTGAAAACGAGCTGGGTCGTGTATCAGCACCAGATTGCCTACATCCGGCCCGCGCAGGTGAGCGAATGGGTCCGGATTATGTCGCGGTTGATTTACGTCAACGACGATACCACCGTGACGGAATACATCATGACCGACGATGGGAAAACGCACCTGAAAAACGTACTCTGGGTAACGTCCAAATACATTAGTGTGTCCACGGGTAAACGCATCCCCCACGATGAACTGGTGATGGGCTATTTACAGGCAACCCTGGTGCCGAATATTGACTTTCCCAGCCTGAATTTCAACGACCGCATTCGTGACATCAAAAGTCATGTGGTCAGTCAATGATGAATTATAAAGTATAAATGATGAATTACGACCGATTTGTCATTTGTTGCTGGAACGCCAGCTAGCATTGCTCCGGCAACCCGATCACCGTTTATAACGCATCATTCATCACTCCTCATTCTCTTTATGAAGTTTCTGAACAACCTGACCGTACGCGTTCTGATTGCCATTACCCTCGGTATCCTCACCGGGTATTTCTTCCCCGAAACGGCGGCCAGCCTGAAACCCCTCGGCGACCTCTTCATCAACCTGATCAAGATGGTCATTGCGCCCATTATTTTCCTGACCATTGTGCTGGGAATCAGCAACATGGGTGACTTGAAAAAAGTGGGTCGGGTAGGGGGGAAGGCGTTACTTTATTTCGAAATTGTCACAACCGGTGCCCTGGCTATCGGCCTTGTTCTGGCTAACCTGATCCGGCCCGGCGACGGGGTGCAAACCGCGGCCGTAAAAGGAGGAGATATCAGCAAATACACCGAGCAGGGGGCCAGCATGGACTGGACCGAGTTTTTCCTGCACATCGTGCCCAGCAATGCCGTCAAAGCCTTTGCCGAAGGGGATATTTTGCAGGTACTGGTTTTTTCTATCCTGTTTGGTGTTGGGCTGGCCCGCATGGGCGAAACCGGTAGACCCCTCATTCTGACGTTTGAGCGGATTTCGAAAGTGTTCTTCAATATCCTTAGTGTGGTGATGATACTGGCTCCGCTGGGTGCTTTTGGTGGAATGGCCTTTACGATTGGCAAGTACGGCCTGAGCACCCTGTTGCCGCTGGCCAAGCTAATGGGTACCGTGTATGCCACCATGCTGCTGTTCATCTTCGTGGTGCTGAACCTGATTTTGCGCTATTACAAAATCAGCCTGTGGGCGGTGCTTAAATTCATCAAGGAAGAACTGCTGATTGTACTGGGTACGTCTTCTTCTGAATCGGCCCTGCCGCAGATTATGGACAAACTCGAAACGCTGGGCTGCTCCCGGTCGGTGGTGGGGTTGGTCGTTCCGGCGGGGTATTCGTTTAATCTCGACGGTACCACCATTTACCTGGTTATGGCCACCATATTCCTGGCGCAGGTGTTCGGGGTCGACCTTTCGCTGGGGCAGGAGTTAACCATCATCGGCATTCTGATGCTTACCTCCAAAGGCGCAGCGGGAGTTACGGGTAGCGGCTTCATTGTGCTGGCCAGTACGCTGACGGCCATCAAGGTCATTCCGGTAGAAGGGCTGGCTCTGCTGCTGGGCGTAGACCGGTTCATGTCCGAAGCCCGCTCCCTCACGAACATCATCGGCAACACGGTAGCCACCATTTTCATCGCCAACAGCGAAGGCGATTTCGACCGGGCCAAATACGAAAAAGTACTCCGTCTGGAAGCACAGGATGAAATGCCGGAGTACAAATATTGATTGCCGGGAAGCGGGTTGGTAATCAGCGCTGGCCAGGATGTTCTCAGTCCTGGACGGACGCAGTGACAGTATTTTACGAGTGGAAAGCACTTTTATGCGCAGGATCTGTCAGCCCTTTGCCGATAGTTTGATTTAACACATCCCATCCTGAACATCCGTTAAACCATGAAGCATATTTTACTGACGTCGGGCCTGCTTATATCCCTGGTCCTGACAGCCTACACGAGCAAAAAGCCATTTCCGGCATCCGGCACCCGTTTATCGGAGACTCCACCGGGTAAGGCTCCCAAACAACCCGTGCTGGGCACGCGGTCGGCGAAATTGATTCAGGCCAATGGACTATCGTTCAAGGACCTGAATCAGAACGGCAAACTCGACAGCTACGAAGACTGGCGACTAACGCCGGAGGAACGAAGCAAAGATTTAATGGGGCAGATGTCGCTGGAAGAAAAAGTAGGCTTTATGCTCATCAGCACCTCCCGCATGAAAAACGACTGGTCGTTTGGAGCACCCCAGAATAAAGACCCCATCACCAGCGATTTCAACGAAGATGACCTGCTGGCCAGCCAGAACATGTTTACCCGCAAACCGCTGCCTACGGCCATCATGAATGCGGCCGGGACGACCAAAGCCGTCACGGATTTTCACCTGCGGCATTTTATTCTCCGTGCCAATGTCAGTGCCCGGATGACCGCCGAATGGACTAACAAATTACAGGCGCTGTGCGAAAAGCAGCGGCTGGGTATTCCGGCCATTGTGGCGTCCAATCCGCGCAACCACGTGACCAACGCGGCCACTATCGGTACGAGTGTAGGAAAAACGGTCTTCTCGGTCTGGCCCGGTGAACTGGGTTTATCCGCCATGCGCGACCTGAAACTCACCCGCGAGTTTGCCGATATTGCCCGGCAGGAGTGGGCCGCCGTGGGGCTGCGTAAAGGCTATATGTACATGGCCGATTTATCCACCGAACCCCGCTGGCAACGCATCGACGGCACTTTTGGTGAGAATGCCGACTGGGTAGCGAAGATGATTACAGAAATAGTGCTGGGCTTTCAGGGTGCCAGCCTGAGTCCGGCCTCGGTAGCCATGACCACCAAGCATTTTCCCGGTGGTGGCGCAGGAAAAGAAGGGCAGGACCCGCACTTTGAATGGGGTAAACAGGAAGTGTTTCCCGGAAAAATGTTCGAGAATAACCTGATTCCATTCAAAGCTGCCATCAAGGCGGGCACCTCGGCTATTATGCCGTACTATTCCATGCCCGTTGGCACGGAGTACGAACCCATTGCCTACGCCTACAACCGGGCCGTTATTCACGACTTATTGCGGGTCAAACTGGGCTTTAAAGGCATCATCAATTCCGACACCGGCCCCATTGAAATGATGCCCTGGGGTGCCGAAAACCTGTCGATTCAGGAACGCTACAAGCGCACGCTGGAAGCCGGGGTCAATCTCTACTCCGGCACCGCTGATCCCGCTAATCTGCTCGAGACGGTCAAAAAAGGAATGGTTGACAGGAAGCTGATTGACGATTCGGTGCTGCGGTTGCTGGAAGAGAAATTTAAAATGGGCCTGTTTGAAAACCCGTACGTAGATGAGGATGCCGCCGAACGGATTGTCGGTAGTGCTAAATTTCAGGCCCGCGCCGACCTGGCCCTGCGTAAATCCATCGTACTGCTACGCAACGAAACTAAAACGCTGCCCCTGAAAGCCGCTACGAAAGTTTACTTCGAAATCTATCAGAAACGCGTTGGCGCGGAGGCTGGCCCCGGTGAGGTGTACACCACCAATGAGGGTAAATACCCCGTCACGTTCGTTAAAACGCCCGAAGAGGCCGACGTTATTCTGTTGTGGCTTCGGCCTTCGGGTCGAGCATTGTTTGGCTCCGATGGTTCACCGTTGCCCCTGTCGCTGTCGAAAAACGGCGTTGATGTCAATTATATCAATACCCTGATGGCGAAGAAGCCAACCGTACTGGCCATCAATTACACCAACCCCTGGGTAATTGACGAACTATACAGCGATACGCAGAAGAAGAACGTCAAGGGCATTCTGGCTACGTTTGGTACTACCCCCGATGCATTGCTGGACATCGTGACGGGTAAGTTCAAACCAACGGGTAAAATGCCCTTCACCACGCCCATCTCCGAAACGGCTGCCCAGCAGCAGAAAGAAGATGTGCCGGGGTATCTGGAAGGTGCTGCCTACCCACTTTTCAAGTACGATGAAGGCATGAACTACTAAAAAAGGCAGGGAGTAAAACGGTGTTTTGTCTGCCATTTCACTCCCTGCTTTAACGAAAACTGTCTGCCGGTATGAGGCTTTTTTACCGTCCCATCCAGCCGCCATCCACCGTCAGGATGGTGCCATGAACGTAGCTGGCTGCGCTCGAAGCCAGGAATACAACCGGGCCTTTGAAGTCTTCGGGTTCACCCCACCGGGCCGCCGGTATCCGGCTCAAAATCGACTCACTCCGCGCTTGATCGGCCCGTAGCGCTTCTGTGTTATCAGTTGAAATATAGCCGGGGGCAATGGCATTGACGTTAACCCCTTTACCCGCCCACTCATTGGCAAATGCCTTCACCATACTACCGATGGCACCCTTGCTGGCGGCATAGCCCGGCACGTTGATACCCCCCTGAAAAGTAAGCAGCGACGCGGTGAAAATAACCCGTCCACTGCCCCGCTCCACCATGCCTTTCCCAATCTCGCGGGTGAGAATAAACGGTGCGGTCTGGTTCACCATAATTACTTCATCCCAGTATTCGTCCGGGTGTTCGGCGGCAGGCTTGCGAAGAATTGTACCGGCATTATTCACCAGAATATCAATGACCGGATGCTCCTGCTTTACCTGCGTAATAAACTGGTACAATGATTCCCGATTGCCAAAATCGGCCTGATAAGCCTGAAAACTGCGGCCCAGCGCCGTAACCGATTTCGACACGGCACTGCCTTCCAGCTCCAGATTAGCCGATACCCCAATAATATCGGCCCCGGCTTCGGCCAAAGCCTCGGCCATTGCTTTACCAATTCCCCGCTTGCAGCCGGTAACAAGGGCTTTTTTGCCCGCTAATGAAAAAGAATCCAGTACGGTCGTCATAGAATAGAACGGATGCCTGCCAGCCTGGCAGGCATCACTTGTGTGAAAAAGGCGTAGCCGGAGGTAGTAAACCCGGCTTTTTAAGAAGGAGTCATACTCGGCTCTTCCTTACCCTTTTGCTGTCATTTTTCAGGCTGTTTATGCTTCACCACTGTTGAAAAATGTACAAACAGCTTTTTGTCATTTCGACGCAGGAGAAATCTTAAGTTCAGTTACTACGCGATGTTGAGATTTCTCCTGCGTCGAAATGACAAAAAATAGACAAAAAGATTTCAAAAATCCCTACTTCACCTTATAGAACTTCGCCCCGAACAGGAAAATGACCGCGTAGCAGATAATGGGCAGGTAGTACGCGTGGGCTACGTTGCTCTCGGCTACCAGGCCCATCAGGAAGGGGAAAACGGCCCCGCCAACTACGCCCATCGAAATAAACGACGACGCCTGCTGGGTGTGTGGCCCCAAATTTTTGAGGCCCAGACTGAAAATGGTTGGGAACATGATGCTGAAGAAAAAATTGAGCATCAGTAGCGCAATGAACGAAGGCCAGCCAAAACTCTGGGCAATAATCAGGCACATGAGTATGTTACAGGCCGCGAAAATGGCCAGCAGCGTGTGGGGCGCAATGACCCGCATCAGGAACGTACCTACAAACCGCCCGGCCAGCATCAGGGCCATAAACAGCACCAGGTAATTACCCGCTGTAGCATCGGGGAAGCCCATTTTCTCGTGGCCGTAATTGATGAAAAAAGCCCAGGTGCCACCCTGCGCGGCTACGTTAAAAAACTGCGCGATAACGGCCCAGACGAAATGTTTGTGCTGGAACAGGGTCTTGCCGGGTTCCACATCCACATTGGCCGCATCGGGGTTGGCTACTACGGCGTGAGGGTCCGTCAGGGCGGGGACTTTGACGAAGGAGAAAAGAATGGCAATGGTCGCGATAACGCTGCCGATGGCTATGTACAGCATCTTGACGGAGGTCAGATCCGTGCTGCCTTCGGTGTTGTTGCGCAGCAGAAAATAAGAGCCGATGGCAGGCCCGATAATGGCACCCAGCGCGTTGAACGCCTGGGCGAAGTTTATCCGCTGGTCGCTGGTACGCTGATCGCCGAGGGAGGCTACAAAGGGGTGAGCTACCGTTTCGAGGGTGGACAGGCCGCAACCCAGAATGAATAGCGCGATACCAAAATACGTAAAGGAAGCAGCGGCAGCGGCTGGTACAAATAGAAACGCGCCCGCAGCAAACAGCGAAAGACCCAGCAGTACGCCGTTTTTGTAGCCAAACCGTTTCATGAACAGACCCGCCGGAATACCCATCACAAAATAGGCCCCGAAAATGGCAAACTGAACGAAGGCCGACTGCGTTTTGGTCAGGCTCAGCACGTGCTGAAAGTGCTTGTTCAGTACATCGCCCATGGTGATGGCAATGCCCCAGAACATGAACAATGAGGTAACAAAGACGAGGGTAACCAGGTATTGGCTGTCGGTAAAAGTAGCTGGCTTCGATTGGCCAGTGTCGGTAATTGCCTGCATGAGGGGTTTTAAAATAGGTTTACAGGCAAAGCGGGTAACCCGTTCTATTTACCCCTGACGCAACATAATGGTCCGCCTGGGTAGAGACCGGTCCGCCGGTGCGGCAATACCTTGCGTCTCGGGTGCTGGATGGTTTTGCTGACGCGAATGAGACGCAAGGTATTGCCGCACCGGCGGACCGGTCTCTACATGTACAAATTTTCCGGGTTGTGCTGCTCATCGACCCATTTGACGGGGTTGTTCTCGATATAGGTACGAATGCGGGTCAGTTCGTTGTCGCTGCGAATGACGCGGTCGTAATAACGGGGCTGCCAGCCGAAATCAATCCGGTTTATGGTGGCGTATTTTTTTACCCCCGACTTGAACCCCCGAATGATGGAGGCCAGGTTCTGCCGTTGCGGACCAAATTGATTCGGCACCCAATCCGTTTGCACCTCGTCGGGTTTGCAAATCCACAAAACGCCATGAAGATGGTTCGGCATCAGTTGAAAAGCATCCAGTTCCACAAACGGAAAATACATCGGGATAGCCATCCAGCAGTCAATAGCTACCTGCCCCATCCCCGATGGACAGATGGCTGAAACCTCCTGTGTAGTGTCAATATCCCCAAAGTACAGTGCCCGTCCCCGCGTGCAGATGGTTATAAAATACATTCCATTCGACCCGTAATCATAATCCACCAGCTGGGTTGACGAGATGCGGTATTTTTGGGTAAACAGGTTATCCATGAGAAATCAGGAATAGAGGGTATCAGCAAACCAAAAATCATCTGGTATTTACAAGGGTAACCATCCTGTAGTGTAGAGATGCAGTACCTTGCCGCACCGGCGAACCGGTCTTATATGCGTCAGCAATATATATCAACAACCCCAAAAGCCATCCGGTCAAAAGACGCAAGGTATTGTCGCACCAGTGGTGTAGAGACGCAATACCTTGCGTCTTATGAGCGTCAGCAATTTATGATGTCAAAAAACCATCCGGTCATGAGACGCAAGGTATTGCGTCTCTACAATTGGAACGGCCTGTAGAGACGCAATACCTTGCGTCTCATCCGCGTCAGCAATATACAATGGCAACCCAAAAAGCAACGACCGGGGTATTGCTGACGCAAGGGGCTGACGCATATGGAGACCGCACCGGCGGACCGGCAACGTATTGCGTCTCTACCGTTATCGGGTTAACTTGCCGACTGAAATCAACCCAATAACGACTATAAAAAGATAACCCGATATACCATAAAGATTTAGCGTTGCTAACCGTTTCCCCCTCAGGAAAAACCGCCAATTTTTTTAAAGCGAGGAGAGGAAGCAGTAAGGCAGGACGCGCTCGAAAGGGCGTGTCCTCTTGCTGTCCTCTACATTTTCCTCGCTGGGTGCTTGGCGGTACCTTCCTGAGAAATGATGTATGGCAGCGGAGGCCGCCCTGTTTTTTTGCCCCCTACCGAGCCTCGGGGTTTCAACAATATACCCGACGCTCATAATGCCCACACTGACCTGGATTGGGAAAGATAAAGTAGTTAACCATCACAACGACGTACCGTTTCGGGTACTCGAACAGCAATACACCTTTGGCGACGCGGATGCCGGAACGCCGGACCGCCCAAACCGCATCATTCACGGCGATAATCTGGAAGCCCTGAAAGCCCTCTTGCCCTATTACGAAGGCCGCATCAAGTGTATCTACATCGACCCGCCCTACAACACAGGCAACGAGAACTGGGTCTACAACGATAATGTCAACGATCCTAAAATCAAACGCTGGCTGGGTAAAGTGGTAGGCAAGGAAAGCGAAGACCTCAGCCGCCACGATAAATGGCTGTGCATGATGTACCCGCGTATACAACTTTTGTATAGGTTGTTAGCCAACGACGGGGTTCTTTTTACATCACTTGATGAGAATGAAGCAAATAATGCGAAACTGGTATTTGATGAGATTTTTGGGAAAACCGGTTTCGTTGCTCAAATTTCCCTACTCTGTAATCCCAAAGGAAGGAGTCAGGATAAATATTTCAGTACAAATCATGAGTATTGTTTAGTCTATTCAAAGAAAGAGCTATACAAAGACTCTTTCAGTATTTCGAAAGATCAAGCATTAGTTGATAAAGAGTATAAGAAACAAGATGAATTGGGGCAATACCGTCTTTTAGAACTCCGAAATACACATAGAGAATTTAATCGAGAAACGCGCCCTAACTTATCTTATCCTCTATTTGTTGATCCGATTTCAGGTAAAGTATCAGTTGATCAAAATGATGTACACTCGATAAAAGTAGAACCTTCTTGGCCAGACGGTTTTGAAGGATGCTGGACTTGGGGTAAGGATTTAGCTCGCGAAGACAAACATTTGTTAGTTGCAGTGAAGCAAAAGAGTCGCTGGGTGATTTCAAGAAAGTCTTACGCAAAAAGTGATGATGGAGCTTCCGTAAAAAGAAAACCGTTCACGATCTGGAATGACCCTCGGTTTTATACAGAAAAAGGACAAACCGAATTCGGAAAAATTTTTCCAGGATTAAATAAAAATGATTTTCCGCAACCCAAGTCTGTTGATTTTATTGAAGAGTTATTAAGGACTTCCACCAATCCCGGCGACATCATTCTTGATTCCTTCGCCGGCTCGGGCACGACAGCCCATGCAGTGTTGAACCTGAACAAACAGGACGGAGGGAATCGGCAGTTTATTCTGGTGGAGATGGAAGAATACGCCGAAACCATCACCGCCGAGCGGGTTCGGCGGGTTATTGACGGCTACGGCACCAAAGAAGGAACGGGCGGGAGTTTTGCTTACTACGAACTCGGCCCGGCCCTGTTTACGGAAGAGAACCTGCTGAACGAAGCCCTTCCGCTGGCCCGTATCCGTGAGTACGTATGGTACTCTGAAACGCGGTCACCGCTCCCAACGCCCGATACCGCAGACCAGCCAGAACCCCATTTTCTGGGCAAGCTGTTCGACACGGCGTATTATTTCTACTACGAGCCGAACCAGCTCACCACGCTGGATTACGACTTTCTGTCGACCATTCGAACACCCGCCGAACAGTACGTCATCTATGCCGACAACTGCCTGATTGCCCGAGAATGGCTTCAGCAGCGCCGGATCATCTTCAAGAAAATTCCCCGTGATATCTCCCGCTTTTAAATGGAACTGAAACCCTATCAGGCGGGTGTTCTCCGCGACCTCGACCGCTACTTGCAGTACGTGCAGCGCACCCACCGCTATGACTTAGCCTACAACCACTACTGGCGCGACGAAGTGGGCGACTACGACCCGCTAAGCAATACCGGTATGCGGCCCTACCAGAACAACGTACCCGGCACTCCACACGTCTGCATTAAAGTGCCCACGGCGGGCGGCAAAACGTTCATTGCCGTAAACGCCCTGCACACCCTGTTCGATGCTTTTGCCACCGAGCGGCCCAAAGCGGTGGTCTGGCTGGTGCCCTGGAGCAACCTGCTCGACCAGACGGTGCGCAACCTGACCAATCCGGCCCATCCCTACCGCCAGAAACTAAACAGCCTGTTCAATCATCGGGTGGCCGTTTATCAGAAAAAAGACCTCTTGCAGGGTGCCAATTTCAGTCCGGCGGTGGTGCAGCAGCAGTTGAGCATTTTCGTGCTGAGTTTCGGCAGTTTGCGAGCCACCAAAAAAGAAGACCGGAAAATATTCGAGGAAAACGGCGCGCTGGCCCCCTTCGCCAATCAGGCGGACACCAGCGACCACGTCCTGGCCGACACCGACCAAACGGCCCTCATCAACGTAATCCGGAGCCTGACACCGGTGGTGGTGGTCGATGAAAGTCACAATGCCGAGAGCGACCTGAGCGTGGAGATGCTCCGCAACCTGAACCCGTCGTTTGTGCTCGACCTGACTGCCACGCCCAAGAAAAATGCCAACATCGTCAGCTTCGTACCGGCCATCGAGTTGAAGAAAGAGCACATGGTGAAGCTGCCGGTCATTGCTTACAACCACAAGGAAAAATCGCAGGTGGTGGAGAGTGCGCTGAACCTGCAACGGCAACTGGAGCAGTTGGCCAAAGCCGAGCAGAAAGCGGGTGGGCGGTACATCCGGCCCATCGTCTTGTTTCAGGCACAGCCGAAAACGAACGACGACAATACCACCTTCGAGAAGCTGAAGCAGCAACTGCTGAAACTTAAAATTCCGGAAGCGCAGATCAAAATCAAGACCGCCAGCATCAACGAACTTAAGGACGTTGACCTGATGAGTCCGAAATGCCCGGTGCGTTACATCATCACGGTCAACGCCCTGAAAGAGGGCTGGGATTGCCCATTTGCCTACATCCTCGCGTCGCTGGCCGACCGCTCGTCGGCGGTTGATATCGAGCAGATTCTGGGGCGGGTATTGCGGCAGCCCTACGTCATGCGTCACCAGAACGACCTGCTGAACGTGTCGTATGTATTGACAGCTTCCGCCAAATTCACCGAAACCCTGCAAAGCATTATCCGGGGGCTGGAGTTTGCCGGTTTCAGTCGAAACGACTATAGGGCTGAGCAAGTTGAAGACGAACCCAAAAGCACCGCGCAGGCATTGCAGGGCTTTTTATTCCCAGAAGCGGATACCGTAAGTGACGAGATCGAGCCGGAGAAAATACAGTTCGACCCAACGGCTCCGCTGGATGACGTACCGCTTACCCTGACGCCGACCTTGACGGCTATTACGCAGCTTGCAGTAGAGAAAAATCAGGCGTTCGAAAAACAAATCAGTCAGCAGGAATCCGAAGAACCCTTGCCCCTGTTGCAGGAACTTGGCGATAAAGTGAAAAAGAGCCTTCTGAAAGACGATTACGCGGCCATTGCCCAGACGCTTACGTTGCCGCAATTTTATCTGGACGTTCCGCAGGTGAGCCTGTTCAGTGAGGGCGGGCGCGTGTTGCTCAATCAGGAAGTGCTGTTGAACGGCTTCCGGCTGTCGGAAGAAGACATCAAAATTGAGTGGGACACTGTCGAAACGGACCTGTATAAAATTGACCTGGAACGGACGCAGGGCAACGAATACCGCCCGGTTTTCCTGCAAATCGACAACATCCAGGTCAAGGAAGCCTTTGTGGAATACATTCTGGCCAAACCCAAAGCGGGTCAGATCAAGGACCTGGCCCACCGAATGCTGCAACTCATTGGCGACATGTACCCCATTCCCGACCCGCAAATCAGGCAATATCTGGAACGGATTCTGGGCAGTTTCGACGCCGAACGCCTGAAAGACTGGCTGGCACGGGAGTACACCTACCGCGACAAAATCAAAAAGAAAATCCGGGTACTGGCCGATCACTACGCCGAAGGCCAGTTTAAAAAACTGCTGACGGTGGGGAAGATTACCGTAGCAGAAGGCTTCGTTTTCAAAAAAATGATTGTGCCGGGCCAGTTGGGGAAATCCCTGGGGAAGTCATTGTACGAACGGGAGGGTAGCATGAATGGCTTCGAGGAGCGGATTATCAGCGAGTTGGCAGCCCTCCCGAACGTGTTGTTCTGGCATCGGAACTTAGGACGGGGCAAAGGGTTTGCCATCAACGGCTTCAAGTCGAACCACTACCCCGATTTCGTGCTCTACACTCGAAACGGTACACTGATCGTGCTGGAAACCAAAGGCGACGACCGCGATAATTCCGACAGCGCGGCCAAAAACCGACTGGGCCAGAAATGGGCCGAACAGGCCGGCCGACAGTACCGTTATTTTATGGTGTTTGAAACGAACCGGCTGGACAATACCTACACCATCAGCGAGGCCAAAGAGTTGGTTGCCCAATTGTAGGAAACGGATGGTGGCAATATACAATGTCAATTCAGAAACACGGGGTATTGCTGACGCAAGGGGCTGACGCGCATGAGACGCAAGGTATTGCGTCTCTACGATTTGGAACCGCCCTGTAGAGACGCAATACCTTGCGTCTCATGCGCGTCAGCAATTTATATCGTCAACCCTAAAAACCATCCGGCATATGAGACGCAAGGTATTGCGTCTCTACACATGCGTCAGCAATAGACCTCCACATATGCGTCATCAATGTGCTTATTTCTACTGATGAACTTTATAGCCATTAGTAAAGTTAACACCGTTATAAAACAGAACGTATATAACGCATGGGAATCCTTGAACGTCGGCAGCGGCAGAAAACAGAAGTCAGAATCAGCATTTTGGAGGCCGCCTGGGAGGTGGTACTCACAGAAGGCTGGCAGGCGCTGTCTATCCGCAAAATAGCCGATGCCATCGAGTACAGCGTTCCCGTGATTTATACTCACTTCGAGAGTAAAGACGCTATTCTGCACGAATTCACGAAGGAAGGGTTCCGGCTACTGACGGAAGCCATTACGCAGCAACGAAACAGTGAGACGAATGCCAGTCGGCAGTTGGAAGCTATGGCGGAGGGGTACTGGAATTTTGCTTTTGCCCACAAGGAATATTACCAGCTTATGTTCGGTCTGGGTATACCAGCCTGCGAACAGGTGAAGAGGACGGTTGAGATGCAGGCCTTCGCCGACATCGTACTTGCCGTTATTCAGGAAGTAATTCGGGCGGGGAGCCAGCCAGAACTGGATGCCTTCCTGAAATACCACACCTACCTATCCATTTTGCACGGGCTGGTTTCGATTCAGATGACTGGTCCGAATGAAACGGTTAATCCGTGGAGCAAACTGGTTCTGAAAGATGCCATCAGTGGATTTATCAACGCGTTGAACGGCTAATTTTTTTACTTTAATCCTAACAGTGTTATAATTTATAGCGGTGTAAAAATTTGAAACCAACCTTAATTCGACATAAAGATGGATGTAGAAATCTGGAGTGATGTGATGTGTCCTTTTTGCTATATCGGCAAACGGAAATTCGAAAGCGCCCTCGGTCAGTTTGCCCAGCGTGATCGGGTAAACGTGGTCTGGAAGAGCTTTCAGCTGAATCCTGATATGAAAACGGAGCCGGGTAAGAACATTAACCAGTACCTGGCCGAGGTGAAAGGCTGGAGTCTGGACGAAGCCAAACGCATGAACGACCACGTGACGGGCATGGCCAGCGAAGTAGGCCTGACCTACGACTTCGATAAGGCCGTTGTGGCTAACTCCTTCGATGCGCACCGGCTGATTCAACTGGCTAAGCAGCACAGCCTGGGCGATGCAGCCGAAGAACGCCTGTTTAAAGCCTATTTTACTGAAGGCCGCGATACCTCCGACCACGCTACACTGCTCGAACTGGGCACCGACATTGGTCTGTCGACGGACGCTGTTCGGCAAATGCTGGAAAGTGCCGAGTATGCTGATGCCGTAAACCGGGACGTGTACGAAGCCCAACAGGTAGGTGCACGGGGTGTGCCCTTCTTTGTGCTCGACCGCCGGTATGCGGTTTCGGGCGCGCAACAACCCGAAACCTTTTTGGGTGCCCTGGAAACGGCCTGGTCGGAATGGGAAAAAGCGAACCCGGCCGTTACCGACCTATCCGCTGAGGGACCAGTCTGTACGCCCGGCGAAATCTGTTAAAATCAATCAAACAAGCAATACAACCATGGAATTAATTGACGCAATGAACTGGCGCTACGCTGCCAAAAAAATGAACGGGCAACGCGTATCGCCCGAAAAAATAGACACCATTCTGGAAGCAATTCGGCTGTCGGCCTCATCGGTGGGGTTGCAGCCCTATACCGTGCTGGTGATTGATAACCACGAACTGAAAGGCAGAATCCATGAACTGGCCTGCCCGCAGCCGCAGGTGGTAGAAGGGTCTCACTTACTGGTTTTCGCTTCCTGGACAGGAATGAACGCCACGCAGGTTGACGACTATATGAAACTCGTTGCCGAAACCCGGGGTGTTACGGTCGAATCGCTGACCCCCTTTGCCGATTCGGTAAAAGGGAATCTGTTCAGCAAGACGGAAGAAGAGCTAAATAACTGGGCCGCCCGTCAGTCGTATATTGCCTTAGGCTCGGCGCTGATTGCGGCCGCTACCGAGCAGGTAGATGCTACCCCGATGGAAGGATTCAATGCCGAAGCACTCGATGCGCTGCTGGACTTACCGGCAAAGGGATTGCACAGTGTTTCTTTGCTGGCATTGGGATACCGGGATGCGACTAAAGATTTTTTGTCGAGTGCCCCCAAAGTTCGGCGCGCCCGTAAAGACTTATTTATTGAGTTGGCGTAAGGTTGCCCATGTGTTTTAAGCCATAATGCCCACTGAGCAATCGGTGGGCATTATCTGTATGAAGGCTTACTCGCGTCTTTGTTTATTGAAATAGTGCCGCATAAACAGCATCTGGTAGTTGATGGCGTTGGACCAGTACGCCCAGTTGTGCGCGCCGGGGCGGGTAATGTAATCGTGGGCAATGTTACGCTCCAGCATCTTTTCATGCAGGTTGTTATTGACCCGGAAAAAGAAATCCTCGGTGCCGCAATCAATAATCAGCGACAGGGCGCCGGGCGTGAGCAGATGCAGCAGGTTAATGACCGTGTTCTGCTCCCAGCGTTCGGGAAACTGGGCGTAAGTACCCAGCCGTTTGGCCATGTCCCAGTTGTTGGGAAACGGCCGGATATCGACCCCGCCACTCATACTGCCCGCTGCCCCGAAGGTGTTCTGGTGCCGGAAAGCCAGGTACAACGCCCCGTGTCCGCCCATGCTCAGGCCCGTGATAGCGCGACCCGTGCGGTCTTTGATGGTCTTGTAATGGCTATCAATCCAGTCAACTAGTTCACTGGCCACGTAGGTTTCGTAGGTAAATGCCGGATCGATTGGGCTGTCGAAATACCAGCTTCCGAAATTGCCATCCGCGCAAACGACGATCATCTGGTACGTATCGGCCAGCTGACTGACTCCCGGCGCTTTTTTGACCCAGTCACTATAGCTACCGCTGTAGCCGTGGAGCAGGTACAGCACCGGCAATGCCTGGCCAGCTGTGTACGAATCCGGCGTGATGACCACCGCTTTAATCGTCTTGTTCATCGATGCGCTGGTCGTGGATACGGTATCGACTTTGGCCGCCAGGCAAGACGGACCGTAGAGTACAAAAAGGGCTGCTGAGACCAGTAAACGGATTGTATTCACAAATTTCTGTTTAGTAGTACTGTATTGATTTATACCAGATTTTTTTCGATTCTATACCTAGCTATGATGTCAAGAAACTGGGTGTGATGTTCAAAAAGATATATGTATTCCTGATGCCCTGTGTCTGGGGTAGGCGTTTCAATTAGTTTGTAATAGTCACTCAGGTCATACCAGCCCTGACTATAGGCATAGTCGATAAGCAGTTTTGCTACATCAAAAAACGGGTCAAGTAATTTCCTGAACCGGGCGTTCGGAAAATAAATGGGTATCGACGCGAATTCTGCCTGTACTGCCGGTATACGCCGAACGAAGGCTTCGTATTTATCTAATTCCTGCTTTGTTATTGAAGTCATTGGTGTGGTGGAGGTACGTGCTGTACAAGGCTCGCTATACTTTCCGGATGGACTAGAGTCAATTCGTAAAAATAGACTCAATTCATTCAGGAAACGTCAGTGGAGGAAATCAGCAGCGTGGCTATTCCGCTGATGAGTACGGGGGCCGCAAAGCAGAGAAAACTCAGTGACATGGAGAAGCCCGATCCGATCAGCACCCCACCAACGAGTGGCCCGACAATGGCACCTACCCGCCCCAGCCCCATAGCCCAGCCCACCCCCGTTGCCCGGATTTGAGTTGGATACAGCCGGGCAGCTACCGCATACATACCCACGAACCCGCCCTGAACGCCGAACCCGATCAGGCCCAGGATTACCAGCGTCCAGAAAGATCCGCTCACAAAGCCAAACCCCGCCATCAGAGCCGCCGTGCCAATCAGAAAACCACAAATGGTTCGGCGCAACCCGAACCGGCTGGACAGGTATCCCTGCGTAAGGATTCCGACGAAGGCACCCACGTTGAAAATTGTACCGGAATAGATGGCCAGTTCGAGGGATAAACCCGTGTTGGAGGCCAATTTTGGAATCCAGCTCGTTAGAAAATAAAGGGTGGCAAAAACCATGAACAGGGCCGTCCAGAGCCAGAAGGTGGGTATGCGCTGCGCGCTGGACAATAGCTTGTTGATGGACGATTTAGCTTGATGATCGTCTACTAAAACGGGTAGGACGGTCATCGTTGGCTGTTTGAGCTGACGAAGAATGCGATTGGCGCGGAACAGGGCGTTGGCAGGCTGAGCCTTTAGTAAAAAATCGAGCGATTCAGACAGCAGGATCAATACAAACGGGAGGGTAAGCAGCGTGATGCACCCCGCCACCAGAAAAACGGCTCGCCAGCCAGACTCGGCAATGATACTGGCCGAGACCAGCCCCGATAACACAGCCCCGACGGGGTAGCCCGCTACAACGAGACTAACCCAGAAATCTTTCGTTTTCTTCGGCGCATATTCGGCCGTAATGGTAGCGGTACTGGCCAGCATACCGCCAATGCCCAGACCGCTGATCAGGCGCATGAACCCCAGCATCTCAACGGATTGCACAAGCGATGTGGCAGCAATACTCACTCCCATGATGCCGGCGCAACTGATGATCATGGCACGTCGGCCAATGCGGTCGGCGATGGGAGAGAGGCCCATACCGCCAATGGCCATGCCCAGCAAGCCCGCGCTGAAAACGATCCCGAACTGCGGAGCGGCCACACCCCACTCAGCTCCGATAGATGTGGCCGTGTAGGAGATGACCATCACGTCCATGCCATCGAGCATATTCATCAGAAAGCAGATGGAAACGACCGCGTACTGAAGGGGTGTCAGGCGGGTTGATTCGACCGGGCTGGTTAGGGGGGCGGTGGTCATGGAAGTTATTGGTTGCGCTATTCGTCCGGCAGTAAAAGTATACCAGCCCCATTTTCTACGCAGCGAACGCTGACCGCAGGCAGATCAGCAACACGCTCATGGACACATGGGGTATGCACGCGGGACGGTATCCATGGAAGATGAATAGTGCCAAAACCTACCGATATACGGCCGTTATTTCTCTTTTTGCCGGTTGGTCCAACCCCGCAGCTTCTAAACAGCGATTGAATCGAGCGTTTTCAACCTGGCTTTCGGGTCATGTTGAATTTTCGGTGAAACAGTTTGATGCCTTTATACACCAGAACCGTTACCGTTTGTGGGTCATTCATCGTCACTTCAACGCTCAGGTCAATACCCGTTTTGGGATGAACCAATTCCCCTCCTGTCCATACCTCTCCGTCATACTTCAAGTTGCGAATGAGGATAGCGTCCTTAACGAGGCCAAAATTGTCTTCCCCTGCCTGGTCAACCTCATTAACGCGGGCAAAATAGCGATTCTCTAACCGGTAGATAGTAACACTGGACCCTTTGGTGGGAAACAGCCATTGCCCTAATAGCTGGTCGGCTGGCTGATCGGCTGTTGCTCCCAGTATAAACGTCGGTAGCAGTACCGCCCAAAGCAGGCTTCGGTATATAAATAAGTTCATCAGTTTTTCAGTAGGTTGAAATCCGTCCGTGTATCGGTTATATGTGCTTCCGATCCTGTTAAATACGTACAGGAATAACCGCTCACGAAGCGGCTGGTTCATATATAACCAAAATAATGCCCGTTTATGATGGAAGGCATAACACATTTGTCCACCAGGACCGGAGCCGGAGCACGCTGTGATCAACTAACATGCGGGTGTATTGATGGATTCAGCTACGGTAGCCTTTAACGGACGAAACCGGCTAATTCCTGTAGATAGTACTCACCTACTAAATCACTTCCCCAGCCACTCCTTGAACGCTGTAATACGGTCGCCACTGACGAAAACTTCCTGCCGGGGTGCCGGGTCAAGCTCCAGTTTGAGTTTGCTGCCGGAATAAGTGTGGATGGTCCGAATGGTCCCCAGCGAAACCAGGTAGGCCCGGTTGACCCGAAAAAAGTGCGTGGGATTCAGCAGTTCGACCAGCTTGTCTAAGCTGTAGTCGATAGTAATGTGCTGGCCTTCCTGCGTAGTGAGCCAGGTGGCTTTGTCTTCAAAAAAGAAATAGGCAACCCCGGTCGTTTCGATGCTGCGGATTTTGGTGCCGATGGTGACCATAAACCGCTCCTTGTAATTTGCGGATGGTTTCTGCATCAGTTTGAGCAGGGTATTTATATCGGCCATTGCGGGTTCGGTGGTTTTCTGCAACCGCTTGAACTTATCCAGGGCAGCGGCCAGTTCATCGGCATCAATGGGCTTGAGCAGGTAGTCGATACTATTGGTTTTGAACGCCTGGAGGGTATACTGGTCGTAGGCCGTCGTGAAGATGATGGGCAGCGTCAGGTTCGCCTGCTCGATAAGCCGGAAACCCGAATCATCTTCGAGGTGAATATCCAGAAACAGCAGGTCGGGCAGGGGGAGTTGTCCGTGGCTGTTAACCACCTCGGTAAACCAAGCCAACGCTTTACTCACCGAGGGCAACTGGGCTAGTACCCGAATGGATGGATCATACTGGAGGAGCATACTTTCCAGCCGCCGGGCCGTTAGTTTTTCGTCTTCAATAATGACTACGTTCATCATGGGCAGAGAGTGTATGAAAGAGCAAAAGAATGAAACCGAACCGCCGAAGCGGAGTGAATAGCTGACGCGAAGCGAAAGCCTTGCTGTGCCAGTTACTCACTCTTTCGCTCTTTCACTCGTTAATAGTGGAATAATCACCACAAAGTCGCTGTTGTGTTCGCCCACCCGGACGGGTTGGTCGGTGAGCAAACGGTAACGACTGCTGATATTTTGCAGCCCCATACCCGTTGAATCGCCACTGGAAGGCCGGAGCTGGATGGGATTGCTTATGCGCAGCGTTTCGCCCACCAGCGCAATCGTGACCGTTAGCGGAGCTTCGTCCGACATCTGATTGTGCTTTACGGCGTTTTCGACCAGCAGTTGCAGGGTAAGCGGGGCAATCTGGTAGCGGGTACGGGCGGCTTCGGGCACGTTGATTATCACCTTGAGCCGGTCGTCGAAACGGATATTGAGCAGGAAGATGTAAGCCTCGATAAAGTCCAGCTCGGTTTTCAGCGATACCTGTTCGTTGTCGCGCTGGTCGAGGATATAGCGATAGGCTTTCGAGAGCCGGTTGATGAACTGCACCGATAGTTTGGTGTCAATTTCGACCAGCGACGATAAAATGCTCAGGCTGTTGAACAGAAAATGCGGGCTTACCTGATTCTTCAGCGCATCGAACTGCGCCTGCACCGCTTCTTTTTGTAGCCGCTCGGTTTGTAGCTGAAGCGTTTGTATATGCTGGGTAGACCGCCGGTTTACGGTCAGGTAAAAAGCGGATAGCATGGCCATGAAAACCAGCCCGTTGTTCATGCGTTGCCTATTTTCCCGGCCCCCTCTTGGTGTTTTTTCAAGCGGTCGACCCAGGGTAGGGAACTTCCGCTCGATACCCGTATCCATCCGGTGATGTACCAGGCCGAAGCCCGCGTTGAAAATCAGGGCCATCCCCGTAGCAACCACCAGTGAAATCAACTGAACGGGCCAGCGCAGGGCATTGGAGGGATCATCCCCGAACCGACGCAATAACCGCTCCTGCAACCAGTCGATCAAACTAACCCATCCCCAGAAAAAAAGAAACGTCAGGGAAAGCTCGATTACGAAGAAAAAAGCATTGTCCCACACGATGTTCCAGCTCAGTGTTCCCACATTCATGTATACCCGAATGGGCCAGTAGATGAGCAGAATGCTCAAGGCTATCCGGGCTTTTTGACGCGGGGTGAGGTAAGGAACGGGCGATGCGTGCATGACAGACAAAGTTACTCCGTGATAGACTGAATCCGGCAAACCAGCTTCGAGCTGGTTTGCCGGACGTAACGGGGCTCAATTACGCGCAAAAGAACGATCATCAGGCATTCAGCACGACAAAACTTTCGTACGGAACAACCTGAACTACAAACGTCCTGGTAACAACCTCGCTCCCGGTCTTCAGGGTCATCCGGTACGTACCCGCCGATAAGGCCGATACGTCGAACTGGACGCCAAGTCCATTTTTCAGGTTCATCGTGGAGGTGTACAGGGAATGGCCGCTGGCATCCGTAATGGCCACCTCTCCTTCGGCCAGTAGGGGTTGAACGAACAACTTGATTTTCTGGTTGTCGGTCATCACTACGCGGGCTTGTGGCGTTGGCGTGTCGATGGTTTGCGCAGTGGTTTTTGGGGCGAACGATGCGGTACCGGCTACCAGTCCCAGCATCAATAGAATCGTTTTTTTCATGATCTGTATTTGTTTGTTTCGTCTAACTAAGACAAAGGTGTGGGTTGCCCGCTGCCCCGGAAACTAAATCGGATTGAATGCCGGGTTTAACCGGACAGAACCACTATGTAGCCTGACGAATAACAAGTTACCTTATTCGGAAACAGGCAGATTCGGCCTAATTTCAATCATGAATGCTGACTTATAAAACACTGCCAGATTACAGCCGACAAAAGCAGGCTTCCATTCTTTCCCACGAATGGAAGAATTTTTAGCCTTATTCAGGGAATTAATTAAACCATTTCATGGCAGTTTGTTCAAAGTAGCGAATACAACCTGAAAATAGTTGCTACCATGAAAAAAGTATTGTTAACTGCCGCAACCCTGATTGCCCTCCTCTCGACCGGTGCCTTTGCGCAACGCTACGGCTATCCGCAGAATAACTACCCACAGCGACAGCCGGGGTATAATCAGCCCGGTTATAATCAGTCCTATGAGCAGAATAGGTATAACTATGATTACGACGATTACCGGTTCGACCGTCATCTGGACTGGTGGGACCGGGAGTTGAACCTGACCCGGAAGCAGGAACGCGAGATTCGCCGGGTTCGGGCGAGGTATACCCAGCAAACACAAAATATAGATCCCCGCGACCCCCGTCAGCGCGATTTCATGCGGCAGGCCCGTCAGCGGCAGTTTATTGACATGATGGCCGTGTTAGGGCCACAACAACGTGACCGGGTCATTGCCCGGATGCGTCCTTACGAACTACGGAACGGGAACCGTTCGGCGAGTCGGGGGGGCGGCTACGGCAATGGTCGGGGTTCGTATGGGCCTTATGACCATTAGTTGCGTGTTTTGAGTATAGGAAGGAGAGTGTGGAAAAAGCCGGTCAACTTGACCGGCTTTTTTTGATGGGGTACGCTAATGGGGTACTTTTGGTTACCTATCGAGCCGTTATCAAATTAGCCGACTGCTGAATAATAGCTTCCAGTTGCTGGATTTCTTCCGATGTCGGCATGGTGAGGGGTGGGCGGACATCACCCGCCGGGCGGCCGATGATGGTTGCCCCCGCTTTAATCAGACTGACGGCATACCCCTGCTTCCGGTTTCTTAGCCGGACAAACGGGATGTAGAATTGCTGGAGTATGGTGGCGACAACCTCTTTGTTCCCCGCCCGCAGACTCGTATAAAACAGGTTCGCCAGTTCGGGTACAAAATTGAAAACGGCCGACGAGTACGTATTGACGCCAATGGACAAATACGCTTCGGCGATGATTTCGGCGGTTGGTACCCCACCGATGTAGGATAAGCGACTGCCAACGGATTTAATGGTGTCGTTCAGGTCCTGCATGTTGCCGGTGCCATCTTTCAGACCAATAAAGTTGGGGCAGCTATCCGCTAATTTCTGAACGTACTGGCTCGGTAAGACGCCGTTACCCCGGTTGTAGTAAATAACGGGCAGACTAGTATTGTCCATAATCGTTTTGGCATACTGGTAAATACCATCGGGCGGGCATTCGGTAAGGTAGGGGGGCATCAGCAACAGGGCACTCATCCCCGCTTTTTCGGCGATTTTGGCAAACGCAATGGCTTCAGGAATGCTCCGTCCCACGCTCGAAATCATGGGTACTTTTTCCTGAACGGTACGGGCTGTTACTTCCACAATTTTTCGATACTCGTTTTCCGACAGCGAGAAAAATTCACCCGTTCCGCCCGCTACAAAGATGGACGATACCTCGTGGGTGACGAACCAGTCCAGCCGGATGGCATAGGTATCGGCGTTGAACTGGCCGTTTTTATCCAGGTCTGTAATGGGAAAGGATAACAAGCCGTCTTCCAGCGAGGCTTTTATTTGGGATAAGGGTAAGGCCATAGTTGAATGATAGAATGACTAAGTGATAGAATGATTGAATGTAGAGGGGCTGACTTTTGAGCTGGTACGCTTCGCTGACACTGAACTCATTTTTGGTCCGGTTCAAAATGACAAAATAGCGCTTGTAGTAAAGAGACATACAGGCAGAAAATATAACCCGTTCAGAATCGATATCCAAAGCCTCAGGTAAGCACAGGAATGAGCCACAGCCTGTTTATATATTTTTTATACTTTTTTTAATTATAAGTGTCACTATTACAAGTATAAAGAGAGTAACTACCCCTTTCGACCGTAAGCTGCAAATCATGCCGGAGCACTCGATCCGCCAGCTCTTCGATTATGAGAAAAATTTACAGGCTGTTCGTAAGTTGCCTCCTGCTGTTGGGGGCTGTATCACCGCTGTTTGCCCAGCAAAATATTATCCCCAATCCGGGCTTCGAATCCGGAGCCGGTGACGTATTCACCAACTGGACCAAAGCCAACGGAGCCAGCTATCTAACGGCCACCACCGTTGCGGCCGAAGTACACGGCGGAACACGCGCGTTGAAGTCGGCGGGACCGGGCTTTGCCGGTCAGCAGTACCAGGTGCAAATGCTGAGCGATTTGATTCCAACGACCATCGGTACCGCCTACACGTTCAAAATCTGGGTCAAAGCCGCCACCGCTGGCGGCACGATTCGGTTCTCGACCCAGCCCAGTGCCTTGTATGGACCGGACACCAACGTTCCGGTGGGGGTATGGACGCAACTATCGTGGACGTTTACGGCCAATCAGACCCAAACACGCATTGCTCTGGATTTGGGACAGAGTAACGTAGTCTATTACCTGGACGACATGGAAATGCTGGGCACCGTGGTTGTTACGCCCCCCCCTGCCAACCTGACAAACTATCTACCCAACCCCGGTTTTGAAGCCGGTACGGGCAGTACCTTCACGGATTGGACAGCCCTGAACGGGGCGGGTTCGTTCTCGGAAACGACCAACCCGGCCGAAGTGAAAGCTGGCGCCAGAGCCCTGAAGGTAGTATCAGCGGCCCCTGGCAATGCCTACGACGTTCAGTTTGCCAGCCCCTTTCTTAATACGGCGGTTGGCAGGCACTTCCGGTTCAGTATCTACATCAAAGCAGCCACGGCCGGGGGTATGGTCAGACTATCGACTATCTCGCCCCTGGCTAATTATGGGGCTTACGCCTATTCGACCTCGACCAGCATTGGTACCAACTGGCAGTTGTTGACGCTCGATTTTATTCCGGTAGAACCCACCACGCGGGTAGCCATCGATATGGGAAGTAGTGCCGCTACCTATTTTGTGGACGACATGAGCCTGACCTCGACCGACGCCCTGCTGATTGGAAACGGTGGGTTTGAAACCGGCGGCAACGATTTCACCAACTGGACCAGGCAAAACGGAGCGTCGTTTCTGACGGTCACCACTACCGAGACCCACTCCGGCAGCCGGGCGTTACGGGCTGAAGTGACCGGCAGCCAGCCCAATGCCGGACAAGCTTATTCCGTGCAGCTAATCAACGATGCTGCCACGACGGTTGTTGGAACGCAGTATGTTTTCTCGATATGGGCCAAAGCCACTACGGCTGGCAGCACGATTCGGTTCTCGACCCAGCCCAGCGCCCTCTACGGGCCCGATACGCCCGTGCCAACCACCTGGACCAAACTGAGCTGGGTCTTCACGGCCAATGAAGCCCAGACCAAGCTGGTACTCGACCTGGGCAAAAATACCAATATTTATTACCTCGACGATGCCGACATCAGCCCGGCCATTATCAACCTGGTCAACAACGGCAGTTTTGAGTTAGGTGGCCCTGGCAACAACTTCACGAATTGGTCAAAATTCAATGGGGCGGCCAACATGACCGAAACCACCGTTGCGGCCGAAGTAAACGAGGGAGCCAGGGCGGTAAAGGTGACCAACACAGTTGCCGGTAATGCGTTTGGTGTGCAACTGGTAAGCGATCCGATGAGCCTGACAGTTGGTAAAAATTACACGGCTACCGTATATGTACGCTCGAACGTGGGTGGAGAAATTATTCGATTTTCGACCAATGCGACGGCTGGGGCTCTATACGGACCCAATTACACTACCACCACGGCCTGGAAAGCCATGACCTGGACATTTACGGCCAACGATGCCAGCACCCGCATTGTGCTGGACATGGGCACCAGCGTCGGCACCTTCTTTGTCGATAATGTAACCGTGGTTGGAGCGGACGACTGTGCGGTCAAGTATCAGGTGCCCGCCAATCAAACACCCATTGCTACGGGAAAAAACAAATTTCTGGGTTCGGCCTACAGTACGCCCCAGATTCCCAACTTCGAGAAGTATTTCAACCAGGTAACGCCCGAAAACGCGGGTAAATGGGGCAGTATCGAAGCAACTAAAGGTGTTTATAACTTCACCGAAGTGGATCAGGCGCGCGAGTTTGCTAAAGTGCGCAACTTCCCTTTCCGGTTCCACGTACTGGTGTGGGGTGCGCAGCAGCCAACCTGGCTGAAGCCATTGAGCGATGCGGAGAAGGTTCAGAAATTGAAAGCCTGGTTCCAGGCTGTTGCCAACCACTACGATGGCAGCTCGAACGCACGGGCCAAACTGGAATACATTGAAGTAGCCAACGAAACGCTGAACGATCCGCCAAATAACCTGGGTCCTAACATGACTGACCCCGCCAGTGGTGATTATGTGAACGCCCTGAAATCATTGAATGCCGAACTGGGCACCACACCCGGTCAGTTCGACTGGGTTGTCAATTCCTTTAAGCTGGCCCGGCAATATTTCCCCTGCGAAACCAAGCTGGTTCTGAACGAATACAACGCCGAAACCAACCTGACGGACGATTACGTGACGCTGGTAAATCTGTTGAAGGCAGACAATCTGCTGGATGTGGTAGGACTACAGGCCCACTCATTCTCGACCCGGAAGTATAATGCCAGCCAAAGCTTTGCCGATCATACCGCCTACCTGAAAGGGCAACTCGATAAAATTGCTGCGACCGGATTGCCAATCATGATTACCGAACTTGATATTGACGGCAATGTAGACAATACCTATACCGTTACGACCGACATCGCTGTGAAGCAGGCGTTCCAGAAATCGGAGTACGAACGCATTTTTGGGTTGTACTGGAATCACCCGTCGGTAATCGGTATTACGTTGTGGGGGTATCTGACGGGCCACTGGCGTACGGCCCAGGAAGCGTTTTTGGTGGATGCCTGTACGGGTCAGGAGAAACCGGCCCTGCGCGACTACCTCAACAACACGCTTAACAATACCCCGACCAGCATTCGGGCATCCGGCAATCCACCCCTGGGCATGAGTTTTCTACCCAAGATTTGTGGCATTCCAGTAGCTGCTCAGTATGCGTGTGCCACTGATGTGCCCGCGTCCAGTACGGCGGCAATAACGGCTTCGGCGGTCAACTGCCCCGGTGCCGTTATGGTCACGGTAAAAGATTTGATCACGGTAGCCCCCCCAACAGCCGGTACGTCCTACACCATTACCCGCACCTGGACCGTTACCGATGCCTGTGGCAATGTCAGAACAGCCTCCCAGAAAATTATGGTTTTAGGTACTTGTCCACCCGTTACTACGCCCTGTGGTAGTCCAACGGCCACGCTGGGGCAGCCACTTAGTCTCGTAGAACCAACCTACAACTGTACCACGAGGGAGTTTAAGTTTAACACCGTGGGTGGCGATGGTTCCCCCATCAGTTATTCGGCGGTAGGCATCTCGGTTCCGACGACGAACTGTGCAGCTATGGTCGATGCGGGTATCGCGCAGGACATTCGGGAACAGAAGCCAAATGTGGAGCCCTTCACGCTGTCGGCAACGCAAAACGGCATTACGGTACAGTATTCGTGGAATGCCCTTACCGCCTGTAGTTCCGTAACGGTTACGCCACCAACCGGACTGGCTTTAATTGCGCCCACGTATAACTGCTCAACGGGAGCCTTTACCTTCAATACCCGGGGCGGTAACGGGACGCCTATCGAGTATTTTTCGGTTGGCATTACTGGCTGGACAACTAACCCCAATCAGTTTGTGGATACTGAACTGCGCACAGTCGCCGATGCCCAACCTCTGAC
>NZ_KB893254.1:2944-127255 GCF_000374065.1 Spirosoma luteum DSM 19990 | reverse complement strand
TGACGGGATCTGTCCTTAGTACGAGAGGACCGGGATGGACTCACCGCTGGCGTACCGGTTGTTTGGCCGCAGGCACGGCCGGGTAGCTACGTGGGGATCAGATAAGCGCTGAAAGCATCTAAGTGCGAAACTGGCCTGAAGATGAGTGTTCCGGTATAAAGGGGTGTTGTAGACGACGACGTTGATAGGCGGTAGGTGGAAGCATAGAGATGTGTTGAGCCGAGCCGTACTAATGACCCCGGAAGCGTAAAGAATTTGCTTTTATGACCGCGTTGTGTTTGTGATATTAATTGGTTTATTGATTGGTCGAATCTCTCTCTGCGGGGCAAGAAACAAAGGTATTGACGGGTCAGGCTGTGAAGCCGGGCAGGTCAGAAGAGTCAACTGGTTGGTGCTTTGAAGGCGGGTGAACACCTCTTCCTTATCGAACAGAGCCGTTAAGCCCCGTACTGCCGATGGTACTGCTGTCACAGGTGGGAGAGTAGGAAAGTGCCACCATTGAAACAAGTGCGAGAGCCTGTCCACAACTGTGGGCAGGCTCTCCGCGTTTTAGAGAATATACGTTTTATAAGGTAGAAGTAGCGCAGAATTTGCTTTTCTTTATATTAGCATTCTATAAGTCAATCACATACATCAATGGCTGTCTTTAAATTACAAATCAACGGTCGGGCCTATCAGGCCGACGTGGACGCTGATACCCCATTACTGTGGGTACTGCGTGATAATCTCGGATTGGTTGGTACGAAATACGGTTGTGGTATCGCGCAATGCGGAGCCTGCACCGTTCATTTGAATGGAGAAGCTACTCGTTCCTGTGTTTTGCCAGTGTCTGGCGTCGGTAAATCAAAAGTGACAACCATTGAAGGGTTATCTGCCGATGGTAATCACCCCGTTCAGCAAGCCTGGGACAAAGTGGATGTACCGCAATGTGGGTATTGCCAGGCGGGTCAGATTATGACAGCGGCTGCTTTGCTCAAGAAAAACCCAAAACCGACACAAGCTGAGATTGATGAGACCATGACTGGTAACCTGTGCCGGTGTGGCACGTACCACCGGATTCGGGAAGCGGTGATGGCTGCATCACAAACGTCAGCAACTCCATCCTCTAAAACGTCAAAATCGAAATAGTTATGCAGACGTTAGACAATACGAACCGTAGAGATTTTCTGAAGATAGCCGCTCTGACGAGTGGAGGCCTGATATTGGGTTTTAACTGGACGAAAACGCAAGCGGCTACCGCGCTTTCTGAAACGGATATAGCAGCCCTTTCTGGGGCTGAATTCAACAGTTATCTGTCCATAAACCCGCAAGGTGTCATTACCATCTTATCTCCCAATCCGGAAGTAGGTCAGGGAATCAAAACGGCGTTTCCCATCGTAGTTGCTGAGGAGTTAGATGCCGACTGGACTAAAATCGTTGTTGAACAGGCACCCCTGGATACAAAGAAGTTTGAGCGTCAGGTTGCCGGAGGAAGCGGCTCAATTCCGCATTCCTGGAAACGACTGCGAACGGCTGGTGCTACGGCCCGCCAGATGCTATTGGAGGCAGCCGCCAAACGCTGGAATGTTCCGGTATCTGACTGTACGACTGATAAAGGGTTTGTCTTGCATTCGGCCAGTAGCCGCAAACTGAGTTATGGTGAACTGGCTACGGATGCTTCCCAACAAACTGTTCCGGCGAATGTCAAACTGAAAGAAATAAAGGATTTCAAACTGATTGGTACGTCCATCAGGAATGTCGATAATCCAAAAATTACAATGGGAAAACCGCTGTTTGGTCTGGATTTCTATCGGGAGGGTATGCTTTTCGCGATGCTGCAACGACCTGCTTTCGGCTACAAATTAAAATCTGTCGATTCAGCAGCTGCCAAAGCGATGTCGGGGATTGTTGATGTTGTAACGTTTGATAATAATGTGGCTGTTGTCGGGAAGTCGACCTGGCAGGTGAAAAAGGCGAAGGATGCGCTCAAAATAGAGTGGGAGAAATCGGACACGCTGGAAAGTTCTGCCGATCATGATCGTATTTTAAAAGAACTCTTGGACAGCACTAATGCAACTGTCCGACGGAAAGATGGTGATGTGGAAGCGGCCTTTAAAAGTGCGGCAAAAGTGGTTAAGTCTGAATATCAGTGTCCATTTCTGTCGCATACGCCTATGGAGCCAATGAACTTTTTCGCCCACGTTCGGCCCGACGGGGTCGAATTGGTTGGTCCAACCCAAACGCCGGAACTGGCGCGTAACGAAACGGCTAAACTGTTAGGTATATCACCCGACAAAGTAACCGTACAGCTTACCCGTATGGGGGGCGGCTTCGGTCGTCGTTTGAAAGCCGATTACGTGGTAGAAGCGGTGCAGGTCTCGAAGATGATGAAAGCACCCGTGAAACTCATATGGACTCGCGAAGACGACATGACGGGCGGAAGCTACCGTCCGGCGGTTCGCTACCGCTTTGAAGCAGCACTGGATGCGCAGGGAAATATGATCGGTTACAAACTGCGTGGTGCCAGCATCAATGCTGGTAATGCCACCAGAGAGGATAACTTCCCTGCCGCAGCTGTTGATAATTTGCTGATTGACAGTGCCGATCATAAATCACCCGTTACAACCGGTCCCTGGCGTGCGCCAATCACCAATTTCCTGGCATTTGCCGAGCAGTCTTTTCTGGACGAAGTTGCTCAGGCGGCTGGTAAAGATCCGGTATTGTTTCGACTGGAGTTACTGGATAAAGCGAAGCAAAAGCCGGTTGGGGAACTCAAATATGATATTGACCGGATGAAGGGCGTTATTAATCTAGCCGTTGAAAAATCGGGCTGGGGTAAGAAAAAAGGGGCCGATGGTAAACCGGTGGCACAGGGATTCAGCGTTTATTTCTCGCACCGGTCCTACGTAGCACAGGTGGGAGAAGCCGTTATGCAGAAAGGTAAACCTGTATTGCAGAAAGTGTACTCAGCCGCTGACTGTGGCGTGATCATCAATCAGAGTGGTTCACAGCAGCAGGTGCGTGGTTGTGTCGTTGATGGTATTGGCCACGCCATGTACGGACACATAACCTTTAAGGACGGGGTGACGCAACAGAAAAACTTTAACGAATACCGCTTGATTCGCCTGAACGAAATCCCGGAAGTAGAGGTACATTTTGTTCAGAACGAGATTGACCCCACCGGCTTGGGTGAGCCATCTTTACCACCTGCCGGAGCAGCTATTGCCAATGCTATCTTTAAAGCCACTGGCAAGCGATTACGGAGTCAGCCATTTGTAGAGCAGGAAGAATTCAAGGATATATTGTCGTAAGCGTCAAATAAAGTAGGTACGCGTCTCGAAGCCCAGATTCAAATCTGGGCTTTTTTTTGAACACTACTCTCCCTCTGGTGCTTATTTAGTAAGCCATATTACTCCCTGAATAGATTGAGCGGGAGAAATTCAGGCGGTAGTACCTCCATTCAGCCTTGTTCGAAATAGTTTATGAAAACAGTAGACCTCGTTTTACTTATTTATGCCGGCATACTGGTTGTGCTGTCATTTGTTAATCTTCTTGGAATAGACTACTGGTGGGTACGGATCTGGGATTTCCCTCACCTGCAACTGTCCGTACTGGCATTGGCTGGATTGGTAGGCTGGGGGCTCCTGAGCAGACAAGTAGGATGGCCTATGATGCTAGTACCGGTGGGCTTATTTACCTGTTTAGTCTATCAGTGCTGGCTGATTTATCCATTTACGCCCCTGGCTAGAATGCAGGTAGTATCGTTAGCCAATCAAAGCAGCAATGACACTACTAGTAAGAACAATATTAAGTTGCTGGTTGCGAATGTGCTGATGGATAATAAGGAGGTGACTAAAATTATATCCATGGTTGACCAGTATGAGCCAGATATTGTACTACTACTCGAACCAGACAAACATTGGGAAAATGAGCTAAAATCTATAGAAAGTGACTATCCTCATCGCATTCTGTATCCCCTTGATAATACGTACGGAATGCTATTCTATTCCCGCCTGCCAATCAAAAATCAGGAAGTACGTTTTCTGATTCAGGATGATATTCCTTCCATGTACGCCCAGATCGAACTACCGTCGGGGCAACTCGTCCACTTTTATGGTGTTCATCCAATGCCCCCAAGTCCGACGGAACATTATCGATCAACTGAGCGCGATGCTGAACTATTGCTGGTGGCTAAAGAAGCCCGGAAACAGCAGGGCCCGGTGCTGGTGGCAGGGGATCTGAATGATGTAGCCTGGTCGCACTCAACCCGCCTGTTTCAGCGAATCAGCGGGCTACTTGATCCACGCATCGGAAGGGGACTTTATAACACTTACAATGCGTTTTACTTTTTCATGCGTTGGCCGTTGGACCATATATTCGTATCCGAGCATTTCCAGATGAAAGAAATTCGTCGTCTTCCGGATTTTGGGTCTGATCATTTTCCCATATTTACGTCTCTCACGTACACCGGCCCCGGTACGAAGTCAAAAAAAGAGGTACCTACGCCGGAGCATGACGATATAAAGGAAGCCAGGGAAACGATAAAGGAGGCCAAATAACCCCTCTTTTTCTATCGACGGTTTCCAGGGCATACCCCTTTGTCTTATTTTTGCCCAGCCTAATAAATTAACTGCTATGTTATCAGAAAATCGACCCATACGGGTTCTCGTTGTTGGATGCGGCAATATGGGTGCATCACACGCTACCGCTTACCAATTGATCGACGGGTTTGAAATTTGTGGTATTGTATCAACCGGGAATAGTAAGGTTGTTCTAAACGAAAAACTAGGCGGTGGTTATACCCTGTATGACGACTACGAAACTGCCCTGAACGACACAAAGCCGGATGCGGTTTGTATCTCCACCTATCCCGATACCCACGAATCATTCGCCCTCAAGGCCTTTGAGCAGGGCTGTCATGTGTTCATGGAGAAACCCATTGCCGATACGGTAGAAGGGGCAACACGGGTTATGGCGGCTGCGCAGAAGGCCGGGAAAAAACTGGTTGTGGGGTATATCCTGCGTCACCACCCATCCTGGGAGAAATTCGTTGAGCTGGCACAGGGATTGGGCAAGCCATTGGTTATGCGTATGAATCTCAATCAGCAGAGTCATGGTACGATGTGGACCGTACACCGGAATCTGATGAAAAGTCTGAGCCCTATTGTCGATTGTGGGGTGCATTACATCGATGTCATGTGCCAGATGACCCGGTCCAAACCAACCCAGGTGAACGCTATTGGCGCCCGACTGACGAATGATATTCCCGCTTCTAACTACAACTACGGTCAATTACAGATTCGGTTTGAGGACGGGTCTGTGGGCTGGTACGAAGCCGGGTGGGGACCGATGATGAGTGAAACCGCTTTCTTCGTTAAAGACGTTATCGGGCCGGATGGCTGCGTGTCTATTGTCGCCAAGAATGCCGGTGCTGCCGGAAAATCCGACAATGTGGACTCCCATACGAAAACCGAATCATTACGATTGCACCGGGCTGCGCTGGACGCCAATGACCAGTTTGTTGAAACCGATACCTGGATTGATATGCAGGATGAGCCCGACCATCAGGAATTGTGCAACCGCGAGCAACGCTATTTCCTGAAGGCTATCCAGGAAGACCTCAATTTGACCGACCACATGCAGGACGCGGTGAACAGCCTGCAAATTGCCTTTGCCTGCGATGAATCCGTTCGGACAGGTATGCCGGTATTTTTGTAGATTATGAATGATGAATTATAAATGATGCGCCGGTTAATGCATCATTTATAATTCATCATTATTTATACGTAGCGCTCCGTGATGTGCCGCGCCTGTACGTAGGTTTCGACGAGCAGGGAGTGGCGCGGCTGAGTCAACGCGGCTTCCAGGTCGGCAATGGTGTCCTTGAAAAGCAGGTTTACCGGAATTTCGTGCGATTCCTGTTTGCTCTTGATGTACATCAGTGAGGGACGAACGGTACCCAGCGCTGCCAACTCATTGTACTGACGTTTGGCGGCTATAAAACTTTCGTTACTGTTCCCGAACGAAACAACCCGCTCCGGTAACGGATTTACTTTTCGATGGGCTAATTGAGCGTCCAGTTCGGCCAGCATCCGTTTTAGTCGAAAGGTATCTTTGCCCGTGCGTATCCGTTCCCGAAGTGACTGTCGAATCAGGTAAGTAAGTGAATTGGTCAGGTTCAGGCCAATTTCAGCCATCTGCTTGAAAATCAACGACGAAGGTGACATGCCCGGAATCGTGTTTGGGTCGTGTAAAAGCACATCACCCGCAGCAGTCAGGAATCCATCAATTCGGGCGTATACGTTGATTCCCAGCCGTGTAAAAACCTCCGCTACGGCCAATTGAATCTTGCGGTTATTCTCCAGGCTTGTTTCAACCGGAATTCGTTTTTTTGTCGTATCAAGTTTATACTTCGAGTCGAAATCGAAACTGGTTACGTTATAAATTTCCGTCGGGGGGAGTGCAATGGCAAGTTGGTCGTCGTCCTGAATAACGCCACAGGAAAACTCCTGCCCACTAATAAATTCTTCGAACAGTACTTCGTCCTCGGCATTGACAGAACTGATCGTTAATGAGTGACCGAACGACTCTAGTAAAGCACCAAACTTTTCGAGTAGCTCTTTGGGATGAGTAAGCACCTCGCCGGTTTGCTCGATAACGACCGGGAAACTGATACCGGAATCGAGACTAACCATTTTCTGCGCCAATTCATGCCTGTGTTCGGGTGATAGGGTAGTCCACTCACTCAGTTGGCTCCACCCATCCGGTTGGACACTTGTGGTGAAGAAGCACTGTTCAACTGCCCGGCAAAACTGATTCAAGTCGGCTTCCCGTACAATGGCCACGCCGATGGAAGACCCCTGATGCGGTGCTTTTACCACAATGGGTAAGCCCAGATGCTCAATGAGAGACGTGAAAAACTGTGCCTTGTCGGTTTGCTCGTAATCATCCCGGCTTATGGTTGCCGTCTTCTTCTGTTGCCCATTTGTCAGTGCAATCAGTTCATTTTGTAGTATTTTGTTGATACCCACCGCCGACCCGGCCAGCCCCGGCCCGGTATAAGGCATTTTATACCATTCCAGCAATCCCTGAATAGCACCATCTTCGCAATCGGGGCCGTGCATTGCCAGAAAAGCCAGATCAAAGTGATCCCGAAAATGTTCGGGCCGGAGTTCGGGCAGTATTGTATCAAGCGTACCTGCCGCCAGTGACTCATCGTACACGGAAAACCCGGATTCATCCTGCGGCAATACGTCCCGTAGCGAATTTGCCTGTAGAAAATCGGGAGTAACAAGCCGGAAGCGTCCCCGCCCGTCAACGAAAACCAGTACTGGCTCGAACAACCCCTTATCCAGGTTGGCCAATGCCGTACGCCCCCCGGCAAAGGACACTTCGCGTTCCCGCGCCGGTCCACCAAAAAAAATGCCTATTCTCACGAAATTGATAGCTATTGGAAGCTACAAAGAAACGAAAAAAAGCTGCCTGCTTTGAATCAGGTAGACTAACACAGCATAATAAATTGCCTGTCTGCTCGATTTTTTGGCATTGCTGATAGATGCTGGTGATTCAAGTGAGCACACCACCCCGGCGGAATTTACCATCAGTTTCTGTTGGTCCCATGCTTTTATTACCATTCACCGCTTTTTTTGACCACCTGTCCCCAAATTCAATATTTATCAGCAAAGTACCTTGCATCACATAGTACCTTACTGTATATTTGTCTTAAGAAACTCACGAAATTCTTATACACCAATGAATATCGAAAACGCTCAGGTGCAAATGCGGAAAGGCATTCTGGAGTTCTGCATTCTGCACATCATATCGCGGGGCGAAATTTATGCCTCCGATATGCTCGACGAGCTGACCTCCGCCCGAATTATGGTTGTGGAGGGTACCTTGTACCCACTGCTAACCCGATTGAAAAATGCCGGTCTCCTCGATTATAAATGGGTAGAGTCCACCTCCGGGCCACCACGTAAGTACTACATCCTGACCGAACTAGGGCAAAACTCTCTGGAATCGCTTAACGAAACCTGGCAGGAACTGGCCGAATCGGTCAATACGATTATCAACAAGTTAGATAAGCATACTAAAATGGCTAACGGCGCCGTGTCTGTTTCGCCTTCGCCCGATTCCATTACACCAGCTGCCAACACTTAACCTACTCTCTTCCCACAACCGAACCGTCGGACTGCAATGAAAAAGACTATAAGTATCAATATCAGTGGCGTCATTTTTCACATCGAAGAAGATGGCTACGACAAACTAAGAAATTACCTGACTACCGTGCAACAGTATTTCTCGACCTACGAAGACAGTCAGGAAATTGTTACAGACATTGAGAACCGCATTGCCGAAAAACTCCTGGCCAAACTGAAAGCCGCCGAAAAGCAGGTTGTTTCTCTCGAAGACGTGAATGAACTAACGGCCGCTATGGGTACTGTGGCCGATTTTGAAGCCGTTGAAGAAGAGGAAATACTGGTAACGAGTGGCGGACGCTACTCCGCATCGGGCGCTGGGTCTGTTCCTGGGGCAGGGAGCGCGGGACGCAACGCAGCCGGTAACCCTACGCCCTATGCCCCCGGCCCCGCCCTCGAACCACGCCGACTGGTGCGTGATTTACGCCGGAAAACTCTGGGGGGCGTATGTGCCGGACTGGCCCATTATTTCAACATGGATGTGGTGTGGGTACGACTCATTTTCGTGTTTCTGTTCATTGGTTTGCCTGCTTTTAGTGGCGCTACGGATGGGCCGGATGGTTTCTTTGGTGGCCTGAGCGGCTTTACGTTCATCGTGTACATTGCCATGTGGATTGCGCTGCCCGGCGTGATGACCATTGAAGATGATAAAACCGTAAAAAAGTTTTTCCGTAACCCGGAAGATAAAGTTCTGGGCGGGGTTGCGTCGGGTATAGCGGCTTATTTTGGAGTCGATAGGGGCATAATCCGGCTGCTGTTTGTGCTGGGGATTATCTTTTTTGGGGTGGGCTTTCTCCTCTACATTGTCCTCTGGATGATTGCTCCCCAGGCCAACACCCTGACCGAGAAAATGGAAATGCAGGGGCAACCCATCACGCTTTCCAATATCGAGCACAGTATCAAGCAAAACCTGAATATCAACGACCACCCAAACAGCGAAAATACGCTGACCCGTATTCTGCTGTTCCCCTTCCGGGCCATTGCCACTATCATTGGAGGGCTTGGCAGTGCGCTGGGCCCGTTGCTGAATGGTGTTGTATCGGTAATCCGGGTTTTTGCGGGTGTCATGCTGCTGGTAGTTGCCTTTGCACTGATGGTGGCCTGTCTGGCCGTACTGGGAGCCTTCATCGGCTTTGAGTCGGGGGCGAATCTAGGTAACCTGCCCATCGGAATGATTCGGGATGATATCTCGGCTCCCATGATGCTGTCGGCTTTTCTGACGGGTTTTATACCCGCTTTTGGCCTGGCCATTCTGGGTGTTATGCTTATCACGATGCGGAATGTACTAAGCAGCCGCGCGGCCCTTACCCTGGGTGGGGTGTGGCTTGTAAGTCTGGTTGTGTTTGGTGGAACGGTTACGCCACTCATCGGCAGTTTCCAGCGTCGGGGCACCGTAGAGGAAACGAAGGTGCTGAACCTGTCGGCAGCTGTTCCTACCTTCGCCATGAATAACGTGGAGAATGATGATAACTGGCGGCCATCCATCGACCTGAAAGGCTACGATGGCCCAACAATAAACCTGGTCCAGAGTTTTCGGGCGCAGGGCCGTAACCGGGCCGAAGCGCAGAAGAACGCCCGCCAGGTAAAATACGTGTACACCGTGAAAGACTCGACAGTTCGGTTCGATGAAACGATAGAACTGACACCTGATGCCCGTTTTCGGGCGCAGGACCTGGATATGGACCTGCTGATACCGTACGAAAAGCCGTTTCGAATGACGAAAGAGTTTGCCCGGTTTATTCGGAATGAATTTGGCGGGAAAGAAATTGACCGGATGAACGCCAGTCTCTGGAAATTCACGAAAGAAGACGGCCTGGTTTGCATTAACTACCCCCGTGAAAAGGACCGTAGTGATAATGATGAAGACAATGACGTGACCGACCTGACCGACGAAGTACAAAGTGCCGTATCCAACGAACTCGGTGACGATTTCGACCGGGTAAGCGACCACACCCGTCAGTTCAACGTCACCGATTTCTCGAAGGTAGACGTGTCAGGGGCGTTTGTGGTGCGTTTCCGTAAGGGCGACACGTACAAAGTAGTGGCCGATGGCCGTGAAGAAGATATGAGCGATATGGACGTTCGGGTAAACGGGAACACGCTCGAGGTGAAAATTGACCGTCGGGGTGGTTTGTTCGACTGGGGTAACCGCAAACGCGTTGGCTTGACCATTACCGTTCCCAAAATCAACGAATTGAGGCTATCCGGCGCATCGAAAGCCAGCCTGGCCGGTTTTGAAAAGTACGATGAACTGACTATTGACATGAGCGGTGCCTGCCGAACCGTTTTCGACGGGGATGTTGATAAACTGAACATCGAATTATCGGGTGCGTCGAACATCAACCTGCGGGGACATGCCCGCCAGTTGGAGGCCGACCTGGGTGGAGCCAGCAAAATTGAAGCGGTTAACATGCAGGTAGAGAAAGCATCGATCGATGCGGGTGGCGCCAGCCGCGCTGATTTTGGCCAGGTAAACTCGCTGGATTCCAAAACATCGGGTGCCAGTAAAGTGACAAGACAATAGGGATTTGGGATGTATCGGATTTTTATGTAATCCTCAATCCTCAATCCCCAATCCTACATCCCATATCATTTTCCCCCTTGCCGGAAGCTTTTTTCGCGTTCAGCGGTTATACTTTTGGGGAGTCGTTATTTGGAACGACTCCCCAAAAGTATAACTGACTGATTATTATGAATATTGGCGATAAAGTCCGGTTGTTACGGGCGAAAGAACAGGGCGTTGTGTCGCGGTTTTTACCTGGCGACATGATTGAAATTGAAATTGAAGATGGATTTCGTATTCCGGTAATGCGCTCGGAACTGGTCTCCGTTTCCCCCCTCGAATCCGAGCGACTGCTTAAAACCAATACCTATGCTCCCCAGAAAACGGCGGCTCCGGCGGCACCCGTTATTCTGTCGAATCAGGGTATTTATCTGGGGTTTTTACCCGTCAATGACCGGGAGTATACGCTGCACCTCATCAACAATACGGACTGGGAGTTCGCGTACGCGCTGGGTGAGGAGTCGGCAGCACCAGGGGGTGGTGTCCAGTTTCGGGGATTGCACAGCGGTCTGCTGAAACCGAAGTCGCAACAGAAAATGAACGACCTGTACGTGCACGCCCAGTTTGAGAACTGGCCAACCTTTGTGGTGCAGGGGCTGTGGTTCCGGGCTGGTAAGTCGTCATTACGCCCACCGCTGATAAAGCGTTTCAAGGCGCGGGCTACCACCTTTTTTAAGCAGAAAATGACGCTGCCGGTACTTAACCTGCCCGGTTTTCAGACTCAGCTGGATGAAGATACCACTGTGCCCGGCAAGCCCGGGGAAGGTAGCAGCCAACAGCAGGCTGCGAGTGTTACGCCCGCCCAGTTGAAGATGACCACGATTCGCCCCGACGAGTTGAAAGCGGAGATGCTCAAACCCAAATCTGGTCCGATGAGTGTGTCAATTGAGCGGCCAGCTTCCATTGTTGATTTGCACATTGAGGAGTTGTTGCCCAACGGTTCAGGAAACCGCACGCCCGCCGACCTGTTGAAACTCCAGCTCGATACCTTCGAGCGGTCACTCGAAAACGCCATTGCCAGCGGCATGAGCGATGTAACGTTTATTCACGGTATTGGCAGTGGTGCCCTGCGGTCGGAATTACACCGGCGGCTGGGGCAGCATCCCAACGTTAAATTCTTTGAAGACGCTCAGAAACAGAAGTTTGGCTATGGTGCCACGAAGGTTACAATTAAATAGTGGCCCTGGCCTGGCGGCTGGATACACCCTGATGCGCCGGTGTTCGGTCGTGCTGTACTTCCTGGTCTTTGCCTGTCAGCCATCAGGTGACCGCTTAGAAACCAAAGCCCCCAAAGAGTCTTATAACACGACCGAAATGGAAGTTCGTAACGAACGCTTTTTGTCCACCGTTCATGTTCCCGTTTCCATTGCGATGGATGATGTGGAGCGGCAAATCAACGTACAGGTAAACGGGCTTATTTATGAAGATAACAGCCTGACTGATAATGGAAACGACCAGTTTATGGTTAAAGTCTGGAAGCGTAGCAACCTGCTCGTTACGGCCCACGACAGTTTGCTGCACTTCACGGTTCCTCTGAAAATATGGGCTAAAGCAGGTATATCAGTGCTGGGATTCACGCAGTATAAAGAAACGGAGTTCGAAATTGATTTGCGGTTCAAAACCAGTCTTGCCCTCGACCACGACTGGTCTGTCAATACCCAGACTCAGGCCGATGGCTACAGTTGGGTGCGTCGACCCACGGTGAATTTTGTCGGATTTGCCATCCCAATTACAAATATTGTGAGTGGGTTGATTGATAAGAATCTGGGGAGTATTACCAAAACCATCGACCAGCAGGTTCGCCGGAACGTCGACCTACGTACTCCCGTCCTGAAGGCCTGGAATACGCTGCGCGAGCCACGGCTGATTTCGGAACAGTACCGTACGTATCTCCAGGTTGTTCCAAAGCGGATACTTATTACTCCCTTACGGTTTGAGGGGCGCGTAATTCAGGCCACTATCGGTATTGAAGGGCACATGTTGACTACTACAGGCCCTAAACCGGTTGTGCCATCCGCCGTATCCCTGCCCGACCTGACGATGGTGCCGCGGGTGAAAGATGATTTTCAGATTGGCCTGCTCAGTGAAGCCAGTTATCCTGAAGCAGCCAAACTCGTAGCCGATGAATTTGTTGGAAAGTCGTTTTCATTCAGTGATAACCGCTATTCGATAACGATCACCAGCATGGATATGTACGGTCAGAACGATAATCTGATTATAAAGGCCGGCCTAAAAGGTACGGTCAAGGGTGACATCTACCTCCGCGGCCGACCGTATTATGATCCAACGAATCAGACTATTTCCCTGAAAGACCTGGAATATGATCTGGATACCAAAAGCGTGCTGCAACGGTCGGCCAGCTGGCTGTTGAAAGGCACCTTTGCCCGAACCCTGCAGAAAGAACTGACCATTCCGGTTGGCTCCCAGATTGCCGACATGCAAAAGTTATTGCAGGAGCAGCTCAGGAACAATCAGATTGCCAAAGGGATAACCATAAACGGACGCATTGACGAAATACGGCCCGACCAGGTGTACCTGACCCCAACTTCCCTACTGGCCGTTGTGAACGCCCGGGGACGCATCAACGTAAAAGTGCAGGGTCTTTGAAGGCTGCTGCGCGTAGTCATTTTATGAATATGCATAGCCCGTTGGTAGTCATTCAGTAGTACCTTTGTCATCTCCAACCAACTCAGGCTGGCTTATCGCGTTCCGCCTTGGCGGGATGAGGAAAGTCCGGGCAGCGCAGAGCACCCTACTTCCTAACGGGAAGGCGGATGGCTGGGAACGGCCATTCGACAGACAGGGCAACAGAAAATATACCGTCCCGCTGCAAGCGGGATAAGGGCGAACCGGTGGGGTAAGAGCCTACCGCCCAGTGGGTGACCAGTGGGGCACGGCAACCCTTAGGGGCTGAAAGACCAAATAAGCGTCGGACGTGGGGCGGCTCGTTTCCGTTCCGGGCAACCGGATGCCGACGCGGGTAGGTCGAACGAGGTGTCGGGTGACCGGCATCCCAGATAAATGATAGGCCATTCTGCCGGGACGCGCAAGCGGAAAGGCAGGAAGACAGAACCCGGCTTATAGGTCTGGGCTGGTTGGGGATTTTTTACGAATAGGGACAGAGGCAAGGCAGGGTTTAAATGAACTCCGCCAGTTAGCGGAGTTAATCAGCTTGTTCGTTACAGCGAGTAACTCGCTTGGACGTAAATTATGCTGGGAGGTGCAACCATGAGCGTTCGTAACTCGTAGCCTGACTGGGTTTTAAATTATAGCGAGTCCAGAAGCAGCACTTGGGCAGAAAACCGTATTTTTGCGCCCACGTATGAATACTACACAAGTACCCCGTAATGACGGACCGCCAGCCGCCGGCTTCCCGGCGACAACGCTGCAGGATATTATCGCTCACGCCAAGGAATATGGCTTTGTATTTCCATCCTCTGAAATCTATGATGGGTTGCAGGCCGTGTACGACTACGGTCAGAATGGCGTTGAACTCAAGAATAACCTAAAAACACTGTGGTGGAAGGCCATGACCCAACTCCATGATTCGGTGGTTGGGATTGATGCCTCTATCTTCATGCACCCGCTCACCTGGAAAGCGTCGGGGCACGTTGATTCCTTCAACGACCCCATGATTGACAACCGGGATTCCAAAAAACGGTACCGGGCAGATCAACTCCTCGAACTAAAAGCCGAAGCGTACGCCAATGCGGGCGACGAAGCGAAAAGCACAGCGCTATTACAGGAAATGGGTCGTTTGCTGGGTGATAATGACCTGGAAGGCGTTCGTAACCTGATTATAGCCGAAGGCATCAAAGACCCCGTGTCGGGTACGGACAACTGGACGGAAGTGCGGCAGTTTAACCTGATGTTTTCCACGCAGGTAGGGTCACTGGCCGAAGATGCCAGTTTGATTTACCTCCGCCCCGAAACCGCACAGGGTATTTTCGTGAATTTCCTGAACGTGCAGAAAACGGGTCGAATGAAAATTCCGTTTGGGATTGCCCAGATTGGGAAAGCCTTCCGGAATGAGATCGTGGCCCGGCAGTTTACGTTCCGGATGCGTGAGTTCGAACAGATGGAAATGCAGTTTTTTGTACGACCCGGCACTGAAATGGCATGGTATGAAAAATGGCGTGACACCCGCATGAAGTTCCACCAGGCAGTGGGGCTCCCCGCCGAAAAACTAAAGTTTCATATTCACGAAAAACTGGCGCACTATGCTAATGCCGCTGTGGATATCGAATATAAATTCCCGTTCGGTTTCCGCGAAATGGAGGGTATTCACTCCCGCACGGATTTTGACCTGAAAGCCCACCAGGAGCTAAGCCGCAAAAAGCAACAGTATTTTGATAACGACATCGACGAATCGACCGGAAAACCCTTCGGTAACTATATTCCGTACGTAGTGGAAACCTCCGTTGGGGCCGACCGATTGTTTCTGGCCGTGTTTTGTAATGCTTTTACCAAAGAAACGATAGGGGAGGGCGATCAGCAAAAAGAACGCACGTATCTGAAATTACATCCGGCACTGGCTCCCATCAAAGCGGCTATATTTCCCCTTGTTCGCAAGGATGGCCTGCCCGAAAAAGCGGAGGAGATTATGAAGAGTCTCCGGTTTGACTTTCGGGTGATTATGGAAGAGCGCGATGCCATTGGGAAGCGGTACACCCGCCAGGATTTGATTGGTACGCCGTTTTGCATCGCCGTTGATTACCAGACGCTGGACGATAACACCGTTACCGTTCGTCACCGGGATACCACGGAGCAGGTTCGCATTCCCATTAGTGAATTAAAGAGCTATATCGGGCAGGAGGTTTCGATGGAGCGATTACTGGAGAAAATGTAAACGATCGATTCATCCGCATACGCAAAAGCCCCGGAAGCTTCCTTCCGGGGCTTTTGCGTGTTGCAATCCGTTATTATGAATTCTTTGACAGTACGTTCGAAGGGCGGCCATATTCGCCTGCGCATCAAAAATAGCCTTTACGGGAATCGAAAACCCAGCCAGCGTTTGACTACTAACCGAGTCGCCCATTCGATAGAGACCAACCAGCGCGTAGGCTTCCGTATCGGCATCAAGGGAAAACAGTTCTACCGTTTGGCGGGTAGGGTCAATGAGCCAGTATTCGCCTACGCCATGGGCTGCGTAATCCTCAAACTTAATTTCCCGGTCGTTTTTCTGCGTGCTCTTTGATAATACTTCAACGACTAAATCAGGGGCTGGGTAGTAAAGTAAATCAGGTTTGATGGTCGAGGCTTTATCGGGACCAAAATAGCAGATGTCGGGTTCGTAGCTATTGCGGGTAAGCTCGACAAGGGCTTTTTCGACAGTAACTATGCCTAACTCCCGTGCATCAACAAAGGCGCTCAGCAACATGCCAAGCCGTAAAACAGCCGCATTATGTTTTTCCAGGGCAGGTGAACGAACAACGATTTCGCCGTTGATGAATTCAGCCGCTTCGGCGGACCGATTTCATATCGTCGTCCATCCATTCGTAAAAGGCACGCCGACGTTTTTGTTCGTCGTTCAGAATAGCCCGCACCTGCTGAATGATCTGCGGGGCCTTCGGTGATTCGAGCAATTGGGCAGCTAATTCGGTCATGTTCGCAGATGGTATGTATCAAATATACGAAAAAGCAAGGGTAACTACACCTCACCCATCAGCATCAGGGCACCCACCGTTACGTTCGATGTTTCGTCGATCAGGATAGCACCACCCGTTGTGCGATTCTTAGGATAGGGGTCAAAACTAATGGGCTGGGCCGTCCGCAGGACTACTTTGGCCATGTCGTTCAGTTTCAGGTTGTCAACGCCTTCTATCTGTTCGTAGGTTTCGATGTTGAGCTGATACGCAATCTCCCGCACCGAACAGCGCGTTCGGAAGGTGCCAACCTGCAACATATACTTGCTCCCGGCTTTCAGTTCTTTCGTGTCCATCCAGCATAGCATGGCTTCTACGGTTTGGCTGGTTACCGGTAACCGTTCAGAGCGGACAATGAGGTCACCCCGGCTGATGTCGATGTCGGTAGCTAAGTGTAGCACAACAGACTGGGGCGTTACGGCTTCGTCCAGGTGCTTCTCCGCTACTTCAATCGCATCGATGGTGGAGGTGGCACCGGAAGGAAGAACGGTTATCGCATCCCCCTTACGGAAAATTCCGCTGGTGATTTTACCCGCGTAGCCCCGGTAGTCGTGCAGTTCAGCCGTCTGCGGACGAATAACGTATTGAACCGGAAAGCGGGCAGGGTGATGGTCACGAGGTTCGCCGTCCGCTTCATCGTCAATGGCTACCGTTTCCAGATGATCGAGCAGCGTTGGCCCTTCGTACCAGGGCATTGACGTTGACCGATCCACTACGTTGTCCCCATTGAGCGCACTCATGGGAATGTAGGTGACCTGATGCGCATTCAGCTTTTTGGCCAAGTCGGCATAGTGAATGCAGATGTCGGAGTACACATCCTGCGAATACCCGACTAAATCCATTTTGTTGATGGCTACCACCAGGTGGGGGATGCCCAGCAACGAGGCAATGAGCGAGTGCCGGCGGGTTTGCTCCACCACGCCAAGCCGCGCATCGACCAGCACAATGGCCAGTTGACAGTTGCTGGCACCCGTCACCATATTCCGGGTGTATTGAATGTGCCCCGGCGCATCCACAATGATAAACTTACGCTTCGGGGTCTGAAAATAGCGGTAGGCTACGTCAATCGTAATACCCTGTTCCCGTTCGGAGCGCAGCCCATCGGTGAGAAGTGCCAGATCGATGCTACCATCATTCCGGCTTTTGCTGGCGCGCTCAATCGCTTCAAGCTGATCGGTCAGGATGGATTTGGAATCGTAAAGGAGCCGCCCGATGAGCGTGCTTTTGCCGTCGTCAACCGACCCGGCGGTTATAAATCTAAGAAGGTCCATTGGTCAATTATGAATGATGAATTATGAGTGGTGAATGATGAGCCATTATATAAGTTCATCATTTATCATTCACAATTAAAAATACCCGCCTTTTTTGCGGTCTTCCATGGCGGCTTCACTGAGTTGATCGTCCATGCGGGTTTCGCCCCGTTCGGAGATGCGCGTCGCCTGAATTTCGGCAATGACACTGTCCAGCGTAGCTGCCTGCGATTCGGAGGCAGCTGTGCATGAGATGTCGCCTACGGTGCGGAACCGTACATGACGACGTACTACCTGATCGTCGGACTCCTGTTTAATAACGCCCCCGGCCGTAGCCATCAACTTGCCATCACGGATTAATAACTCCCGTTCGTGGGCGAAATAGATGCTGGGCAGGTCGATTTTTTCCCGCCGGATGTAATTCCAGACATCCAGTTCGGTCCAGTTCGAGATAGGGAAAACCCGGACGTTTTCACCCTTATGAATCCGGCCGTTGTAGAGGTTCCAGAGTTCGGGGCGTTGGCGTTTGGGGTCCCATGAGCCAAATTCGTTGCGCACGGAAAATACACGCTCTTTGGCGCGGGCCTTTTCTTCATCCCGGCGTGCTCCGCCAATGCAGGCATCGAATTCCCATTCTTCTATGGCATCCAGGAGAGTAAACGTCTGAAGACCATTTCGGGTCGCATTACGCCCCGTTGGCTCCTTCAGGTTCTTTTCCCGGATGGTATCTTCCACGTGGCGAACGATTAGTTTTTCACCGATCTGGGCCGCCAGTTTATCCCTAAAATCAAGTACTTCCTGGAAATTATGCCCCGTGTCGATATGAACGAGTGGAAAGGGAAGCTTACCGGGTCTGAACGCTTTCAGGGCCAGATGCACCAGCGTGATGGAGTCCTTGCCACCCGAAAACAGCAGCGCAGGTCGCTCAAATTGCCCGGCTACCTCCCGCATAATGTGGATGGATTCGGATTCGAGTTGGTCTAAATAATCCATGATTAACGAGTGAATGAGCGGCAGAATGAAAGAGCAGTAGCGTTGTATGGTCACTCTTTCATTCTGCCACTCTTTATGGTTTAAACGCTTCTTCGTGGGTGTGCAAGCCACATTCCTTCTTGGAGTTGTCTTCCCACCACCACCGCCCCGCGCGGAAGTCTTCGCCCGGCTGAATGGCACGGGTGCATGGCTGGCAACCGATGCTGACAAACCCTTTGTCGTGGAGTGGGTTATACGGCACATTGTTGTCTTTCACGTACTGCTTTACTTCGTCAAAGGTCCAGTCCATCAACGGATGAAATTTGTAGAGCGAATGCGCTTCATCCCATTCCAGTTGAGGCATCGACTGGCGATTAGCCGATTGCTCGGCGCGGATGCCCGTAACCCAGATTTTCTGTCCTTTTAATGCCCGGTTTAATGGTTCTACTTTTCGGATGCCGCAGCACTCTTTTCGGTTTTCGACCGAATCGTAAAAGCTGTATGGTCCTTTGGTGCTCATCAATGCTTCTTCAGCCGTGCGGTCCGGAAAGAAAGCCTCAATTTTGGTGGCGTACCGATCATTGGTTTTTTTCCAGACCGAGTACGTCTCCGCAAACATTCGTCCCGTGTCCAGGGTGAAGATGCGGATGGGAATATCATTGGCCCGAATCAGATCAGTAATCACCTGATCTTCGTAACCTAGACTGGTCGAAAAAACGACCTCGCCGGGGAATAGGTCGGCAAGTGTCCGCAGGGCTTCGATATTGCTCAGACCAGTCAGTTTTTCGGTCAGGCTTTCGAGCGTGTGTGCGATTGGTTCTGCTATCATAATTAGTTCAATTTAACTACTTTCCCCGTTTTGGCCGACTGGCGGGCAGCATCCAGGATTTCCATGGTGACAAGGTTGTTCTCCAGCGAAGTCAGGGCATCGGGTTTGGTTTCACCCCGAATGAGCCGGGCCAGGTAGGCAAAGGGATCTGGAGCGGGGGCTTCACTTTGTGGAGCCTCCATAGCGTGCTCACTTTTTTCGTCTTTATAACGAACCTTCATTTTCGATCCATCGACCGTGAAGACGTAGCCGTGCTGGCCATATACTTCCATGTCTTTCCGGGCAAAAGGCCAGTTCCAGGAGCCCTGAATGATAGCCTGAGCCTTTGGATAGGTCACGATGATGGTGGCTTCGTCATCTACTTTAGGGTAAATGTCCGGTTTTATCTGCTGCGTTACGGCCATCACCGACGTTGGACGCTGGTTGTCCATGAGCCAGGTGGAAAGGTTCGCACCGTAGCAGCCAAAGTCGAACAAGGCCCCCGCTCCATTCTGAACGGGGTCGGTGAGCCAGTCCAGAAACTCTTTTTGCACGCCAATTTCCTTCGGACCCTGATGCCCGTCGTGTACCACAATCTTCCGGATATCGCCCACGGCCTTGTCCTGTTTGACAAGCTCATACGCTTTATGATTACTGCCGTACCAGGTGGTTTCGTAATTGGTCAGGAGCTGGATGTTATTCTTTCGCGCCAGAGCGGCCATCTGTTTGGCATCGGCATAACTCGTAGCCAGCGGCTTCTCTACCATCACATGAATGTGTCGGGGAGCGCAGAGTTCTACCGTTTTCTTATGATCGATAATCTGCCCAAAGTCCGTGGCTGCTTCGGGTTTGGTCTTGTCGAGCATTTCGGCAATGGTGGGATACACGATGCTCATGGGAAAGCCGTACCGCTTGGCGAACCGTTCGGCCAGTTCACGGTTGGGTTCGGCAATACCCACAATTTCAATATCCGTCTGGTTAGGTTGTTTAAAGGCTTTATTCAAAATGCCGCCCACGTGCGAATGCACTAGCCCCACCACCCCCACGCGAAGCGGCTTTTTAACTGTTTGGGCATTGGTTAGCTGAGTTAACAGAATGAAGGCTACAGCTAAGGCGATTCGTACCATGGTTGGAAGGATTTAGGTTAATCTGATGCTATCTGAATGAATTTAGAATAATAGATTTCCGCTGTTAATCAGTTCATTGGCCCGTTATTGGATTGCTGCTTCCAATGAGGAATGGCTGACCTGATTCGCTGACAAACGCCTGTAGCCACTCGCTAATACGTCAGGCTACCTGTTCCTTCACTACCTCAGCAGACGTTTCAATAGCCTGCGTAAAATCGGCAATCAGATCCTCAATCGCTTCCAGACCCACCGAAATCCGGATTAAACCCGGTGTGATACCCAGCGCAGCTTTCTCGTCGGGTTTAAGCTTGGCGTGGGTCGTGGTGTTCGGGTTGGTAACAATCGTGCGGGAGTCACCCAGGTTAGAGGAAAGACTCGGAATAGTAAGGGCGTCAAAAAAGGCTTTCACCCGCTCGAAGCCACCCGCCAGTTCAATGGTGACGATAGCACCGCCCGCGCTCATCTGCTGTCTGGCTAAGTCGTACTGCGGGTGGGAGGGAAGGAATGGATATAACGTCCGCTCTACATCGGCATGGGCATCCAGGGCCTCGGCCAGTTGCAGGGCGTTGCGACAGTGCCGTTCCATCCGTAAATCCAGCGTCTCCAGACTCTTGGACAGCACCCACGCATTGAAAGGAGATAGCGACGGGCCGGTATGGCGCGCAAAGAACCGGATTGACTGAATCAAATCGGCCCGACCCACAACAATGCCGCCCAGAACACGCCCCTGGCCATCCATATATTTCGTGGCCGAATGCACCGACAAATCAGCGCCCAAATCAATGGGTGTTTGTAGAATAGGGGTGGCAAAGCAGTTGTCAACGTTCAATATGAAGCCGTATTTCGCTTTCAGACGGGCCAGCATTTCCAGGTCGACCAACTCCAGACCCGGGTTGGAGGGCGTTTCCAGATACACCATGCGGGTAGTGGGCTGTATGGCCGCTTCCCACTCGGCTTCGGTGGCCGAGGCATCCACGTAGGTATGCGTGATACCCCACTTGCTCAGAATCTGGGTTATAACCTGATGGGCCGACCCAAACAACGCCCGGCAGGCCACGATATGGTCGCCGGATTTGAGCAGGGCCGCCATACTGGCAAAAACAGCTGCCATTCCCGTTCCTGTTGCAATGCCCTCTTCGGCATTCTCCAGCATACAAACTTTATCGACAAACTCCGTGACGTTGGGGTTTGAGAAACGGGAGTAAATGTTGCCCTCTTCGGTTTCTTCAAACAACGCTTTTCCCTGCTCGGCACTCTCGAACGTGAAACTCGACGTGAGGTACAAGGGGACCGAATGCTCGCGGTTCTGCGATTGCTTTGTCTGGGTACGAATGGCTTTGGTCTGTTTTTTCATCAGGTAAAATAATAAAAGATAGTTGAGAAAAGGCCGAAGTCCTTTGTCTATCTTCTTTTATGCTGTGTCTAAAAGAATAAAATAATTTTCCGCAAACTTACGATGATAACCACAATTCCGACCAGAATCATCATGGTTTTAACGGGTAGCTTCTGCGACAGGTGGGCCGCTATCGGGGCGGCAATCATACCACCCAGAATCAGCCCCAGAATAACCAGACCGTAATTTCCCAGCCCGGCATAGAAAGCAAAAACGACCGATGAAGCGAACGAAACGAAGAATTCGGCCAGATTGACCGACCCAATCGTATAGCGTGGATGCCGACCGGCGGCAATCAGGGTGGAGTTAACGATAGGTCCCCAGCCACCACCCCCGATGGCATCAACAAAGCCGCCAAACCAGGCCAGCAAACCGATGCGCCTGATGGGGCGTTTCTTGGGTTTTTTAACCAGGGCTTTCTTTAAAATCAAGATACCCAGAATAGCCGTATAGACCGAGATGCCGGGCGTTAAGTATTTGGCCACCACATCCAGGGCAGCCAACTGACTAAGTAAGTAGGCTCCCAAAGCCGCGCCGATAACCCCAGGAATCAGCACAACCTTAAACAGGCGACTGTTCACGTTGCCGAACTTGAGGTGCATATACCCCGACACGCCCGAGGTGAAAATCTCGGAACTATGCACACTGGCTGTAGCAAATAATGGGCTGATACCCACGCTGGTCAGGAAGGTAGTAGCCGTTACGCCATAGGCCATTCCCAGTGCCCCGTCAATCATCTGGGCAATGAATCCGGCCAGAATAAAATAGAAAATTTCAGGCGTGAGGTCGATGGAACTGGCCAGGAGCGTTAGCCGGTCCAGGGTAAAGTAACTGAACAGCAGATGACCAACAATCATCAGGGCCAGCGCCGAAAAAACGTAGATGGCTATTTCCGTCCAGTTGCGTCGCCGAAGGAGTGGCTGTGGTATGTTCGTCTGAACAGTAGCCGATGGAAAAGCGACACGCAGGGCTTCGGCCTGCTGCACCGCGTTTTCACCCTTAATACTGATTGTTAATCCGTTAAGGTCCAGTGCGGGTGTTGTCACCATCGTCGGTTTCGCAACTGAATCGGGGACGGAAGAGGCTACCTGTGGATGCATACAGTATAATGCCTATCGAGTTAATAGATTAATTTCTTTACGAAAAACGGCACATTGTTGTGCCGCGTGCTATGCTATCGTTTCAGACCAAATAACCTCGGTACGGCTGAAAAGGTGCCACAAAGATACGATTGATGGGGGGAAAGATGCAAGCTGTGCCATCCAAACATCCCTAACTCGATTATTTACACCAGGGCTGCGTACCAGATCCACAGGATGTATAGTGGCTGAAATAACAGTCTAGACCAGGTGTACCAGGGTTTAGCGGGTAAACCTCCCGGTGCAGGAAGATGGTGAACCGCTACATTAATGTTGGCCGGGAATAGGGCAACCAGTAAAATGATTAACTCCCAGGCGGCCCAAACGCTGGTGGCTGGAAACAGTAGGCCGATACCCCCTATAATTTCGGCTCCACCCGAAAGCAGCACGAGCAGACGGGCGTTTGGCATGAACGTCGGAACCATGTAGGTAAGCTGCTCTGGCTTGCGGAGGTGCAACAGCCCAACCAGCACGAACATAAACGCAGTTGCCAAAAGTGCATCATGATGGGTGTTGAGCAAATAGGGTGTTTGGGTTAGCCAGCCGATAGCATACAGCAACGCTCCCATTGATAATAAACCCAGAAAGAAAGCCATAAATCCAGTATCTGTTGAATTACGGGCCAAAATTCTGGTAGAAAAACTACCCGGCCACTAACATTTGTTAGGAAATCAAATGTCCCGACGGATACGGCTCAGACTTTCGGGTTCGATTCCCAGGTAAGACGCAAGGTGTCGGACGGAGATTGTCTGTACCAGAACGGGATTTTGTTCCAACAACTGCCCATAACGTTGCTTGGCCGAGCTGGTTAGAAACTGGACTTCACGACTGGTTTTTCGTAGAAACGCCTGTTCGGCAATCAACCGGCCAATCCGTTCCGCTGTATGAGACTGGTCATACAGAGCCAGCAAATTGGTTCGGCTAAATCGTAAAGCCCGAACGTCTGTAAGTGCCTGCGCCGTAAACTGGGTAGGCTGACCCGTCAGAAAGGAAGAATAAGCAGAGGCAAAGTTGTGACTAAAAATAAAGTCAAGGGAAATATCTTTGCCATTATCGTTCAGGAACAGCCTCACCATACCCTCTGTTACGTAGTAGATGTATTTTTCTACCTGTCCCGCCTGAATCAAAAAATCGTTTTTATCGTAAGTAACGGGCTCAACAATGGAAGAAAAACGGCGCCATTCGTCATCGGTTTGTGGCGACAGTGTGTCAAGCCACTGGCGTAGTTCATCCATAGTTGTCAGGCAGTTATACGTACAGAAGCAAATGCCGAAGTTAGTTCCGGTATCCGCTTTACCCAAATGACAATGCTGCTTTACTCGCCAGCCATGGGGTCGGGTTTACCGTCGGGGTCACCCGTTACGGTGCCGTGCTTCGGAAAGTTACTTCCCCGGATTAGCAAGAGGCCTGCCACGTGTGGGGCGGCCATAGAGGTACCGCTCAGGGTGGCATACCGGCCATCCTTGTACGTTGATGTGATGCTGACCCCGTAGGCGCAAACGTCCACACTGGGGCCAAAGTTGGAAAACGACGCGAACTGGTTGTTTCGGTTCATGGCCGAAACCGTGAATACATTGGCGTGATTCACCCGCGCCGGGGAATAGGCATCGCTGTTGGTGCCGTCGTTACCGGCGGCAATAGCAAACAGAATACCGGCGTTGGCGGCCTGTGTAATTACCCGCTCGAGGGTAGCTGACACCCCTTCACCGCCCAGGCTCATGTTGACAACGTCACCCGATTTGCCATTTTGCCCCACGTAATTCACGGCCTGAATAATTCCTGATAGTTTCCCTTCACCCAACTGGTCCAGTACTTTCAGGGCCACTAATCGGGCCCCTGACGCTACGCCCGTTACGCCGACGTTGTTATTTTTTGCCCCAATAACGCCCGCTACGTGCGTGCCATGCCCATTCAAGTCATCTGCCGATGGTTGGCCCGTTACGAACGAGCGGCTGCGTTCGGTGTCGACGTTCAGGTCGGGGTGATCCAGGTCGATACCGGTGTCGATTATCCAGACTGTCTTACTGGTTTGCCGGTCGCCCCGTCCGAAGCCAGTTTGTACAATGTTCCAGGGTAGCGTGGTCGGGGTTGTTACGTCGACACAGCCACACATAGCCATAACGCGGTCTGGTTCAACAAGTAGGACCGATGGGTCGTGGCGTAGGTTTTCGGATTCTTTTTCGGTCAGATGGGCCAGGAAACTTACCTGTTCGCCGGTAGCCAGCACGTCAGCCTGTGAATCAGCAACAGAAAAGTCAGCGAGAAATTGTTCAGCAATGGCTTCGGTGGCAGCCCGGCGGGCATTCGCAGCCGAAGGGAGCGGTTGGGCAGGTTGATAAGTAATGATGTAGGAGCCCGCAATAGCAACCCCGTTATTGCCGGACGCTTTAATCAAACAATCGGGCGAGATACTGGCTGGCTCAACACTACTGTCGGTTTGGCAACCAAACAGGCAGTAGCCAAGCAGGGCAACGTTAGTAAACGTCGCAAACGAGGAGAAACATCGCATGGGGATGTACGAAAACTTCGGATAGAAAAATAAGAATCGTACACAATCACACCATGCACCTCAGGAGTCTGTTTGTAGTTGACTATACGCTAAAAACGAACGGATCGTTGCGCTCTTATATAATCGACTATTTTTCTTCACGAAGCGGAATGAACACGACCTTTCCAGCCGCGGGGAGGGTCGTTTTGGCGATGGGTTGGCCATAATGCCGGTAAAACTGGGTTACCTGTTCGGGGGTTAGCAGACCGGGATACAGGTTGAAACCGGCGAAGTTATTCGTTCGTAGAAATGCATCCAGAAACTGCCAGTCGGCTTCGGTAAACACGTAGCCGGGGGCCAGTAACCGGGGCCAGCCATCGCGCAGAAAAGGCTGAATCTGGTCGGGGTGCAACCGGCCGAAGTACTGCCCGACCCCGCTTTTGTCGTAAAATCGCCGAAAGGTGAAAACCGCGTTTTGCTGGTTGTAATACGGGCAAAGCCCTTCCTGCATCCCCACGCCATCGCCCCCGACTGTACAAAAAGGCCAGTCGAGTACCGCTACCCCCGGCTGTTGCCGAATAACGGCACAATACGCCAGTACACTATCCGATGCCGTACTCACCGGCCCGGTCAGTCGGTTTGAATAGCCCACGTACCACTCCGTTCCCATCAGGCAGAGCAATAAACCACCAATAACCTTTCCCATCGGTTGGCGGGGCCAGCGAACGGGGAGGGCAAGCAGGCCCAGCAACACCGGATAAATCAGGCTCGCCCGCCCGCCATGCCGGTTGAAACTAAACCAGGGGAAAACTTTCAGCGTAGGAATCAGGACGGGATGATACAACAGACATAGCATTAACAGCAGCACAATGGGCAACCAGATGGCTATTCGTTTACGAGTTTGCCACCAACCTATACCGGCCAGCAAAGTCAGATATAAACCCGGACTACCCTGCCCAAAACTCTCGAAGGTGTCGCGCAGGAAAGGCTGGTAATTAACATCAAACGTGTGAACGGTAGGTAGATACGGAATAAACAACCGAAGTGGGTGCGACCAGGCCGGTAGTTCCGGAACTGCACTAAAGTCGAACGACCAGGCCGTAAAAGCAATTTGCAGCGTCAGCGGCAGGTAGAGGTATAAACTGATCAGCAGCAGCAGTAACCAGAACAGAATCCCGTTTCGCTGATGCGTGAACTGCTCCCGAACGTAGTCCATGATCAATGTGAGCCACTGGCTACCATCCGGAAATTGTCGGTACAGCACAAACGCCAGAACGGGGACAGTCAGCGTTGTGAAACTCAGCGCAAACCCAGCTACGTAGGCCAGTTCCTGACTCAATACCTGCACGTGCAGACATAGCCAGAAAAGGACGAAAGCAACTGAAACGGGTCTCTTAATTACGATATCGTACAAAAGCCGGTACGTAGCCACAATGCACAGGGTTGTCCAGTGGGCTACGCAGACATTCATGTGAACCGGAAACTTGAACAGGGCGTAAAAATTGAAGATTGAGACAATGAGGCCCATTGCAAAACTTCGTCCGATACCAAATCGGGACTGTAATAACACGAATGTTCCGACAGAGGCTACTACCAGGCTGTACACATAATAGTACTGCAAATACGGGCCGGGGCCGCCAGACAACCGATAGCAGAGACTATACCAGTAATCACGCTCGAACCCCCAGTCCAGAAAGACCTGATTGGTGCCGTACGGATAAAATGTTTGCGTGTTGATAAGGTTGAGGTGGGGAAATGGCCAGAGCAACAGATTCCTGTAAAAGAAATAGCCCACGTATTCAAACTGGTCGGTGTCGTTGCCATCGGAGAGGGGGTGGCTAAAATCACCGATGACCCGGATGCACAGTAATGCCGTGAGAATACCCAGGCCCACGGCCCAAAACCACACAGCCCTGCCTCCAGCTATGCTCTGCCGGTCAATGGAGGAAAATGGAGTAGGCGGGTAGGCTTGATTCATTCGTGCGTTTGGACAATCATCGGCTGGCTGATAGGCAAAAGTCTTTGTAAACGGCTATTTTTGCAACTTACGAACCACAGATAACCAATCTGATTAGCCGAAGGGCTATTTCCAGCATCAATCGAGTGGGGTACCTACCCTGTTCTACTACACATGGCCGAATACAATCATACTACCATTGAAAAGTACTGGCAACAGTTCTGGGATACTAATAACACCTTTAAACCGGAAGAGTACCGCAACGGCGTACCGTCCGCTAAACCCAAATACTACGTTCTCGATATGTTCCCGTATCCGTCGGGGGCGGGGCTGCACGTTGGGCATCCGCTGGGCTATATTGCGTCAGATATTGTGTCGCGGTATAAGAGGCTGAAAGGCTACAATGTCCTGCATCCAATGGGGTTCGACTCATTCGGATTACCCGCCGAGCAATACGCCATCCAGACGGGGCAGCACCCGGCCGTTACGACCGAAGCGAACCTGACGCGCTATATCGAGCAACTGAAAAACATTGGCTTCAGCTACGACTGGTCGCGGGAAGTGCGCACCTCAGACCCGGCGTATTACAAGTGGACGCAGTGGATTTTCATGGAATTGTTCAACTCGTGGTACAACAGGGATACCGACCGGGCTGAATCCATTGACACGCTCCTGAATAAGTTTGCCATGAACGGCACGACCGACGTAAACGCGGTTTGCGATGAGGATATTACGCCCTTTACAGCGGCCGAATGGAACGCGATGTCAAAGACGGAATCTTACGCCATCACGCTCAAATACCGTCTGACGTACCTGGCCAACGCGGTGGTGAACTGGTGCCCGGCACTAGGTACGGTGCTGGCTAATGATGAAGTGAAAGACGGTGTATCAGAGCGGGGTGGTTACCCCGTTGAGCAGAAACTGATGCGCCAGTGGATGATGCGCATCACCGCCTACGCCGACCGCCTGCTGACCGGTCTGGACACCATCGACTGGACCGAATCCCTGAAAGAGCAGCAACGGAACTGGATTGGTAAATCGGTAGGAGCGAGTGTGAAATTCCCGTTGGATGCAGAGAGTAAGCAGTTTATTGAGGTGTTCACTACCCGTGTCGATACCATTTACGGAGTAACGTTTATGGTGCTGGCTCCTGAGCATGAACTGGCGGCTACATTGACTACGCCAGAGCAGAAAGAAGCCGTGGATGCTTATGTGAACGCGGCTAAACTGCGCTCCGAGCGCGACCGGATGGCCGACACCAAAGCTGTTTCGGGGGTGTTCACGGGCAGTTATTGCCTCAATCCTGTCAATGGCGAAAAGGTCCCTATCTTCCTGGCCGACTATGTACTGGCGGGTTACGGTACGGGTGCCGTAATGGCCGTTCCCTCCGGCGATCAGCGTGACTGGAGCTTCGCCAAACACTTTAATTTACCCATCATCCCCATTCTGGATGGCCAGCAGGCCATTGATCAGCAGGCCGATAACACGAAAGAAGGCCGTTACATTAACTCCGGAATTATCAACGGTATGACGTACCAGCAGGCCACGCCCGCCCTGATTGACTGGCTGGAAGATGGTAACCTGGGCAATGGGAAAATCAACTTCCGGATGCGCGATGCCGTTTTCAGTCGCCAGCGCTATTGGGGCGAACCCGTACCCGTGTATTTCAAAGACAGTGGCGACGGCCAGCTGCTCCCTTACCTGATTGATGAAAAAGACCTGCCACTAGAATTACCCACCGTCGATAAATACCTGCCAACCGAAACCGGTGAGCCACCTTTAGGCCGGGCTGAGGGGTGGAAGTATCAGAATAAGAGCGACGGCTCCCGATACGACTATGAACTGAGCACCATGCCGGGTTGGGCAGGGTCGTCCTGGTACTGGTACCGGTACATGGACCCGCAAAACGACAACGCCTTTGCAAGCCGGGAAGCCATCAATTACTGGCAGAATGTAGACCTGTACATCGGGGGTACGGAACACGCGACGGGGCATTTGCTGTACAGCCGTTTCTGGAACAAATTTCTCTACGACCGGGGCTACGTGCCGCAGGATGAGCCGTTTAAGAAACTCATCAACCAGGGTATGATTCAGGGCAGGAGCAATTTTGTGTATCGGCTGAGATCAACGGGAAATGAAGGTATCGCTCCAGTTTTTGTTTCTTTTAATCAGCTCAATGGACAGGAAGTTACGCCAATACACGTTGATGTCAACATCGTGGAAAATGACGTGCTTGACCTTGATGCGTTCAGAAAGTTGCGACCGGATTTGGCTGAAAACGGCAGTGGCCGACCAGCAGAGTTTATCACCGAACCCGACGGCCGTTATCTGGTAGGAGTGGAAGTGGAGAAAATGTCGAAGTCGAAGTTCAACGTCGTGAATCCCGACGATATAGTTACACGGTACGGGGCCGATGTACTTCGCCTGTACGAAATGTTTCTGGGACCCCTGGAACAAGCCAAACCCTGGAATACCAACGGCATCGACGGCGTATACCGGTTCATCCGTAAGTTCTGGCGGCTGTTCTACAAAGACACGCCGACTGGAGAAAGTGAATGGCTTGTCACCGATGAGGAGCCGACACCCGCCGAGTTGAAAGTACTGCACAAAGCCATTCAGAAAGCGGAGAGTGATATTGACGCTTACTCGTTTAATACGTCGGTTAGCTCATTTATGATTTGTGTCAACGAGTTGAGCACGCTGAACTGCCACAAGCGGGCCATTTTGCAGGCTCTAGTCTTGATTCTGTCGCCTTACGCCCCCCATATCACGGAGGAACTTTGGGCGGCTCTGGGTAACGAGCCGGGCACTCTCTCGAAAGCAGAGTTTCCCGTATTCAACCCCGCTTACCTGGTTGAGGATACCTTCGAGTACCCCATTCAGATTAACGGCAAAGTGCGCACCACTATCAGCTTCGCCATCGACCGCGCCCGAACCGATATAGAGCGGGAAGTGCTGGCCGACGAAATCGTGCAGAAGTGGCTGGAAGGCAAAACCCCGAAGAAGGTTGTCGTGGTGCCAAAACGCATTGTGAACGTCGTGGTTTTGTAGTTTTTTTGTCATTCCGACGAAGGAGGAATCTCAAGTAAATGTGCTTGAGATTCCTCCTTCGTCGGAATGACAAAAAAACTACAAAACCGCTGGTTCTTCCTGCCGGGTGGCCAGGGCATCCCGTACCTGGGCGGTTAGGGTGAGGGAGTGTTTCCGGGCCTGGTGGTCGAAAATGGGAGCCGAGATGATCAACTCATCAGCCTGAGTCTGCTCGATGATACTGGCCAGGCTTCGCTGAATCGTTTCGGGCGACCCCACCGCCGAACAACGGAATACTGAATCAATACCCGCCAGTTCATAGTCGGGCCAGCGGGCGGTCAGGTCATCGACGGGTGGTTGCATTTGCCGCGCCTGTCCGCGCCGGATGTACAGAAACTGTTGCTGAACCGATGTAAATAAATGGTTTGCTTCCTGGTCGGTGTCGGCTGCGATAACGTTGGCCGCTACCATCGCGTACGGTTTGGCCAGCGTATCCGATGGTTTGAAGTGCGTCCGGTAAACGTGCAGTGCCCGCATCAGTTCGGCTGGGGCAAAGTGAGAAGCGAAAGCATAGGGTAAGCCCAGGATAGCCGCTAGTTGCGCGCCGAAGGTGCTGGAACCCAGCAACCAGATTGGCACGTTGAGACCCGCGCCCGGCACTGCCTGCACAAATTGATTGGAGTCGTCGGGCTGAAAGTATTTCTGTAACTCCACTACATCCTGCGGAAATGTATCGGGCCCCGTGCCATTTCGGCGCAGCGCCCGGGCCGTTGCCTGGTCGGAACCCGGCGCCCGACCCAGCCCCAAGTCGATGCGGCCTGGATACAGAGATTCCAGCGTACCGAACTGTTCGGCAATGACCAGTGGGGAGTGATTCGGCAACATAATGCCGCCGGAGCCAACCCGGATCGTTTTGGTGCCACCCGCTACGTAACCAATCACGACCGACGTAGCCGCGCTGGCCACGCCCGGCATGTTGTGGTGCTCGGCCAGCCAGTACCGGTTATAGCCCAGCTGCTCAGCGTGTTGCGCCAGGTTAAGCGTATTATGAAACGCCTGCGCGGCTGTGTTACCAGCGATAATAGGCGATAAATCAAGAATTGAGAAGGGAATCATGAGACGTTGTATTCGTTGCTGCCTTATTTTTGATTCGCCCTGGCCAACTGGGCAAAGGCTTGGAAGAATCTCTTCATTAACAAGTTGATTTGTCGGAACGGTTCCTGCTGGCCTGTCGCATCCTGACACGTTAGCGTCAATCGTCAGATACCCAGATTATATGACGTATAAGCAAGTACTAATTCTTGGTCTCGGCTTCGGGCTGATGACCTGTTCGCCCAAGACCGCTACAAATCGCACTACGGGGGAAGCCACGGACTTTTTTTCTTACCAACCGAATCGGCTACCGCTCATATCGGTGCATCGGGGCGGGGGCGATTTGCCGGGCTATCCCGAAAACTGCATCGAATCGTTTGCCTACGTAGCGAAACAGGTTGGGACCCCAGCGCACCCGGTTGTCATTGAATGTGATATCGACCTGACAAAAGATAGCGTGATGGTGATGATGCACGATGCCACCCTCGACCGAACCACGACTGGCACGGGTAAACTCATCGACAAAACCTACGCCGAACTGGCCCCGTATCGGCTGGAGGATAATAAAGGGAATGTGACGGCGTATAAAATACCGACGCTGGAAGAAGTGCTGCGCTGGGGTAAAAACAAAGTTACGTTTACCCTCGATGTGAAGCGAAATGTATCCTTCGCGAAGGTGGTGGATATGGTTCGTAAAACCGGTGCGGGCACGTATGCGGCCATAATCACCTACAACGTAACCGATGCCGCCTTGGTCCACCAACTCGACCCGAATTTGATGATTTCCGTTACGATTCGGAACCAAGCCGAATATGACCGGCTGCACGAACTGGGCGTGCCGGACAATCGGATGGTTGCTTTCGTAGGCGTTACCGAACCACCGAAGGAGTTATACCAGTTCCTGCACCAGAAAGGCATCGCCTGCATTCTGGGTACGCTGGGTAACCTGGACAAACAGGCCGCGGCCAAAGGCGATCAGGTATACGGTAAGTTCGTTGAAAATGGGGCGGATATCATGAGCACCGACCGGCCACTGGAAATGGCAAAGATTATTTATAAATGAGACTACGTGTGGCGCAACATACTTGGTGGGTATTTCTGGCAGTGAGTTTGGCGATTGGCTGCTCCGGCAATATTGACTATTTTCTTGATTCATCCATTCCGCGTGTGGTTACGCCCCCAGGGCAAATAGCTACTGTTCGTACTAAATGGTACAACGGGAAGTTGCAACAGACTACCTTTCTGGACAAACAGGATAGGGTATTGGAAGACTTTCTGTTCGGCCGGACGAACGAGAAAATATGGAATCAATACGCAGGTGATAAGAAGAGCATCAGTACGCATTATTACCACAGTGACAGTTCGGCACCTGGGTTTGTCAGTGTATCTAGAAATGAGTATGTGTACGATCAACAGGGGCGGGTAGCACGTATACTGAAAAAGGAAAGCGAAATCAAATCAGGTATAGAAAGTGCCATCAGCTCATCCGAAAGCACGTTTAAATACACGGAAACAAACGATACACTGGTTAGCCGCTTGCCGGTTTCTGAGCCAAATCGTTCAACCGTGATAGATAGTATCCGGTGGGAGCGTAACAAGCAGGGGCAGCTTGTCCGTCATTACCGATTGTATGTGATGAAGATGCCCCAAAATCCGCGGCTGGATACGATTCGTTATTTTTCCCATCGGTTCGCTTATGACAAACTGGGCAGGCGTATCCTTGCCTGGTATGATCTTATGTATCTGGGGCGATTCTATATAGCCGACGGGCCCGATACCATACGGTATGGATATGGTCGGGGGAACCGTACTGTACGGGAAATACACCGCTATACCACTGATATGCGCAACAAACGGGAGATAGACACCGCATTACTGGACGGATACTGGCGAGAATCAACCCGGTCGTATCGACAATCGTTTTTTGAAGGCATGCCCTACGGACGTAAAAATCAGCGAACAGATGTAGTCGAGTACCGGTACGAACCCTTTGAGGCCGGTACCCATCTGCCGCTGCACGTTTCGCAGGACATTGGGTACTAAATTGTATGCTGTTATAAACCAACTATTATCCTTTAAAAAAGCTATATCGCAATTATTTAGTAGTAGAAGATGAGGTAAAAGCCAGTAATAATAGCGGACACCCACGTAGTTAGCCAAATATGTCTTACTTTGACGGCTTAACCACTTCATCCCGTGACTGACGCCATTTTTATCCTGTTTGTTCTTTGCCTGAATGTCGTTATCTGCGAATGGCTGATTAAAAAGCCCGGTTTTAGCCACATTGGTACGGCGTTGTTGGTGATTATTCTGACCGCTATCGAAGCCAATGCTGGCCTCATCCCAACTACCGAAACCCCCGTTTACGACAGTATCTTCAGCTACATAGCCCCGTTCTCACTGTTTCTATTGCTGCTGAATGTCAACCTGAAAGACCTTCGGCGGGCGGGTTTGCCCATGCTGAGCATGTTTTTGGTTGGGTCTGCCGGTACGGTTATTGGCGTGCTGGTGAGTGTGTGGGTCTTTGCGGCTCCGCAAACCGTGGGGAAACTTTTTTACGCCCTGGCGGGCATGTTTACGGGAACGTATATTGGCGGCAGCATCAATTACCACGCGGTAGCCCTGCATTATGGCGTATCGAAAGCGGGGAATTTATTTGTGGCCGCCACGGCAGCCGATAACATCATGACGGCCCTGTGGATGGTGGTTACGCTGAGTCTTCCCCGCTTTCTACAAAAACGCTTCCCGCACAAACAAACGGTGCCGCAGCCATCGGTCGTCGGGGCTGTGGACCCTGCTGCTTCCGAAGCCGATCCGTTTACGGATGCGGAAACCATCGGTCCCGGCGATCTGGCCATTTTACTCACCCTGGGCTTTGGGTCCATCTTCCTTTCGAAACAGCTTACGGCGTTGGTGCCTTCCCTGCCGTTCGTGATCGTACTAACCACCTTTGCGCTGGTTCTGGCTCAGTTCCGGATTGTCAATAAACTGCGGGGTATTCGGGTGCTGGGCCTGTTCGGAATATACGTTTTCCTGGCCATTATTGGTGCCTACTGCGATATTGGGGCGCTGCTGCACGACGGACAGCTGGCCGTTGTCCTGTTCGGGATGATTCTGCTACTGGTGCTTATTCACGCCCTTATCCTGTTTGGTACGGGAGCGTTTTTCAGGCAGGAGTGGGACATCGTCGGGATTGCTTCTCAGGCAAACGTGGGTGGTGCTACATCGGCCCTGGCGCTGGCCCGCAGCCTGAACCGGCCCGATTTGCAGCTGCCCGCCGTGCTGGTCGGCTCGCTGGGTAATGCCCTTGGTACGTATCTGGGTATTCTGGTGGCGGAAGTGCTGCGGTAAAAAAAGCCGTACGTTGACCCGATGATCAACGTACGGCTAAAAAGGCTAAACTGCCTTATAAAATATCTGACTAATCCGCCACGACAATCAACGGAGCTACTACTTCCGGGTCATTGTCGGGCGAGGCCTTCTTTTGGCGGTCACTGATCAGTTTCAGGGCTTTGCGAGCTGGCTTCTTCAGTTCCACATCATAGAGGTCTGTCCGGCGGTCTTTGAGCACCTGTACGGACCCCTGCTCGTGGAGTTCCTTGAGCAGACTCAGATCTACATCGGCAATGAGTACCATTTCGGTATTGGGCGTGGCTTCGGCTTTAACGGCGTTGGTCGGAAACTGAAAGTCGGAGGGTGTGAATACCGCCGACTGCGCGAAGTTGATATCCATGTTATGGACTTTGGGCAGGTTGCCCACGCAGCCCGCAATGGCCACATAACACTCGTTTTCGATGGCTCGTGCCTGCGCGCAGTGCCGCACCCGGCTGTATCCGTTCTGGGTATCGGTCAGGAACGGCACAAACAGAATTTGTATGCCCTGCTGCGCCAGTATCCGACCAAGTTCGGGGAATTCAACATCGTAGCAGATGACCATCCCAATTTTACCGCAGTCTGTGTCGAACGCCCGGATTTCGTTGCCGCCTACCATGCCGTAGTGCCGCACTTCGTTGGGCGTGATATGAATTTTACGGTACTCTTCCCACGACCCATCCCGGCGACACAAATAGGCGACATTGTAGAGTTTGCCGTCCTCGTCTACCAGCGGCATACTACCCCCTACAATGTTGACATTATAGGCAATGGCCAGCTGGCAGAGTTTATCGCGGGTGGGTAAGGTGAAATCGGCGAGTTTTCGGATGGCAACGGGCTCGGGCAGGTCGTTGAAGTCGGCCATCAGGGGCGTGTTGAAGAACTCTGGCAGCACCATAAAATCGGCCCGGTAGTCGCTTACGGCATTGACAAAAAACTCGACCTGATCAAAAAAGGCCTCCAGGTTCTTGAAAAAACGCATCTGCCACTGAATCACCCCCAGCCGAATGATGGAGTCGGTGTGGGGCTTCTTGTCTTTCTCGTCAACGTAATAAATGTTGTTCCACTCCAGCAGGGTAGCGTACTCTTTTGACTCCGTATCGCCCGGCAGGTAGCCACGCAGCACCTTCCGGACGTGGAAGTCGTTGGAAAGCTGAAACGTGAGGGTAGAGTCGTAAATTTCTTTCTGCTTTACCTTGGCAATGTACTCGCGGGGCGACAACTCTGCCGAATGTTTGTTATAGTTCGGGATGCGGCCACCGGCAAGAATTCCCTTGATATTCAACTGCTCGCAGAGTTCTTTGCGGGCGTCGTATAGCCGCCGACCCAGGCGTAAATCGCGGAAGTCGGGATGGACGAATACTTCGATACCATATAAATAATCGCCGTCGTCGGTATGCGTTTTAAAGGTATACCCGCCCGTAATCTGGGCGTAGGTATGATTATCCCCAAAGTCTGCGTAGTTGACCCGGATAGCCAGCGCAACGGCCACCACTTTACCGTCTACCTCCACGCAGAATTGCCCCTCGGGAAAGATGTTGAGCAGTTTGTTGATAGCGCTTTTGGTCCAGTAATCACCCCCAATACTGCTGTATACTTCAATCATGGCCTCCTTCAGGTCATGGTAATCTGTTTTTTCTAATGTTCTGGTTTGTATATGCATAAAAAATCTTACTTCAGACGGGCTTCCATGTTTGTTAACTGCTCGTCGGTAAAGTCCAGGTGTGTTACAAAGCGGACTTGATGTTTGCCAAACGCGATCCCGCGAATGCCTTTTGTTTCTAACTGTTGAACGTAATCGGCAGCCAGGATGGTTTCGGGGAGCCGGAAAATGACGATATTCGTGTCAATGGGCAGGATTTCCACTACGTCGGGAAGTCGCTCCAGCATGGCACCAATCCGGCGGGCACGAACGTGGTCCTGCTTCAGTCGGTCTACGTGATGGTCGAGGGCGTAGATGCCCGCTGCGGCCAGAAAACCAGCCTGCCGCCAGCCACCCCCCATCAGTTTTCGGTACCGCCGGGCCTGATGAATGAAGTCGGCTTTTCCCAGCAAAAGGGACCCCACCGGACAGCCAAGCCCTTTGGATAGACAGATACTGATGGAATCGAATAGCTGGCCGTAGGCCGTTGTCGGCTCGCCGGTTTCGACCAGGGCGTTGAACAGCCGGGCACCGTCCAGGTGGAGCTGTAAGCCATACTCATCGCACACTTTTCGGATGGCGGCAATTTCAGGTATCGTATAATAGCACCCTCCGCCTTTGTTGATGGTGTTTTCCAGCACCACCAGCCGCGAAAGGGGCTTGTGCGAATCGGCAGGGCTGTAAATATAGTCGCGGACAAGGGCGGGGGTGAGTTTACCCCGTTCGCCGTGCGCCAGGCTGGCAGACGCCAGGGCATTGACCGAAATACCCCCGCCTTCGTATTGATACACGTGCGAGAGGTAATCACAAATTACATCATCGCCGGGGCGGGTGTGGGTGCGGATGGCAAGCTGGTTGGTCATGGTGCCCGACGCGCAAAACAGGGCGGCTTCCATGCCGAACATAGCCGCGGCTTTCGCTTCGAGGGCATTCACGGTCGGGTCGTCGCCCAGCACATCATCGCCGAGGGGGGCGGTAAACATGGCCTCGCGCATGGCGGGAGTAGGCAGGGTAATGGTATCACTTCGTAAGTCGATGAGCATTGCTAACAGGAAACAGGTCGTATAAAAAGGCAAGTTAGTACCAACTACTTTCCGGTGAGCTATCCGAACCGGTTTTTGCTCTACTGAAAAATTTACTTCTTTAACGCTGAATACGGGAAACAGAGTTGCCTGTGTTCATAAGCAGGGATAATCTTGCATTTATATAAGTTACCGCTATTTTTGAGCGACCTTTTGTCGTATAATCGTCTCCGGTACACGTAATACCCGGTCCCTGTAAACTAACCGCTCGTATGCTAACAAATAAAGCTCCCTGGATTATCCTGCTTCTGCTGTGGATGATTGGCTCAACCTGGTGGCATGTCTGCAAAATCAAGCAGCTTTGTTTTGACGTTGGGGCAGCCAGTCAGGTGGAACCACTAACGACGGAAAAGGAAGTGTACACAACCCCTCCCGGCGCCGATGGCTTTACCATTGCCGATGGTAACTTCTTTCGGGTGTCATTTCCCCGCAATTTTAGTTTCGCCAAATCCGGGGCCAATGCCAACATGAATGCACTGGGCGGACCAATCGATCCGCTCATTACCTACCTGAAAGCCAACCGGGACAGAACGCTGGAGATAACCGGTTACTATACCTCCGCAGAAACCAATGCCACGACCTTCCCAAACCTGGGCCTTGCCCGGGCAGACGGCATGAAGCAGTACCTGGTGCAACAGGGCATTCCAACTGCCTCCCTAACCACCAGAGGAACCGAACGGAATCTGCCAGCTACGGCTAGAGGAGACTCCCTGGTGGGTGGGCTGGGCTTTGCCTTTGGGGGAACCGAACCGGCAGCCGACGAACTCGTTGAAACGGACCTTACGGTTAGCAAACCAGCCGAAACCAGCACCGCAGCAACCAGTACCACCACCGTATCAACCAGTACCGCAGCATTGATTACCCTGACGGAGCCCGTCACGGAAAAAGAACTGGCGGAGGCCCAGAAATTTACGTCGATTTTCAAGCCGATGGACCTGTACTTCCAGCTGGGTGAAGCTACCTTCATCAAAACGGATGAAACGAAGAAATTCTTCGACGAAGCGGCTAAAGTGCTGAATGCCAACCCCGGTAAAAAACTACTCCTGACGGGCTATACCGACGATAAAGGACCGGAAGAAATGAACCTGCAACTATCCCGCGACCGCGCCAATGATGTAAAGGCAAGAATCCGTAAATCGGGCGTTAAATCGGAACAGATAGAGGTGAAGGCAAAAGGAGAATCGGAACCCAAGGCCGACAATAGCACACTGTCGGGCCGGAAAGCCAACCGGCGGGTTACGGTCGTCGTGCTTGACTAGTGGGTTGATAAGTTATTCGGTATAAACCAACGCCAGCAGCGTCCTATCAATAAAATTTCACAACGTATGTTTGATTTGAATCCCCTCAACCTGCCGGATGCCCAGTGGCAGCAATGGATAATGATGATTGTGGCGGGTATGCTGGGCTTTTTTATTGGCTATGCTTCCCACAAACAATATATTGCCGGGCTGCAAGGTAGGCTGGTTTCCATAAAACGTGACCTCGATGGGTACCATCGCAGCAAAATACCGGTAATTGTGCAGGGTGATGATGAAGAAACGACCGTCCTGAACCGAATTCGTAGCCGGTCGAATGAAATTAACTTCTCCCGTATTGGTATGGCATCTGCTGCCGAGGCCGACGATCTAAAAGAAATTATCGGTATCGGGCCGTTTCTGGAAAAGAAATTAAATGTTATCGGTATTTGCACCTTTCGGCAAATTGCCCGCTTCACAAAGGAAGATATTGATACAATCAATGATATCATCGAGTTTTTTCCGGGCCGTATCCAGCGTGATGATTGGGTCAGGCAGGCGGCTGATTTGATAAAAGAGAAGAAAAGTGAGTAGGCAATCCACCAGTTACTGATTAGACCGCTGCCGTACAACTCACCCCAATATCCGAGCTGCTCCTATAGTGCGGGAGTAGTGCAACCCTTAATACAAGTCCGTCATGTTTGGAGTAGATCCCCGTTTACAGGCAATCATTGAAATTGGTTTATTACTGATAATGGCCGCCGGTATCGGCTGGCTTCTGGGGCGTCTGGTTTTATCGGGTCAACTCCGGTCAATTCGCTCGACAGTAGCCAGCAAAGAAGCTGAACTGGAAGCGTATCGGTTGGGGGAGGACCCCGAACGGAAAACGGAACGGACGCCCGAACCCATTGACCGGGAAGTACCGGAACCGGCCGCTTTTGTTCATGCCGACCCCCTGCTGCCCGCCCTCTCGCACGATGACACCCCCGAACAGATTGCGGTGCCGCCAGCCACTACCAGCAATCTGCCCGATACCGCAGCGTATTCAGCGTCCGCCGTCCCCACCGATTCAAAGGCATTGTCGGGTAACTCCGAGGCCGCCGTGCTCAACCGGATTGCTGCCCGGGCCAACGAAGTCAACTTCGACCGGATTGGCCGGGCAACGGCCACAGAAGCCGATGACCTCAAAGATATTACCGGTGTCGGGCCGTTTCTGGAACGTAAACTCCACAGCCTGGGCATCTACACGTTTCGACAGGTGGCCAATTTTACCAAAGAAGACATTACCAAAGTAAATGAACTGATTGAATTCTTCCCGGGCCGCATTGACCAGGATAACTGGGTGGATCAGGCGAAGGAATTTCACGATAAAAAATACGGGGATAAGCCGTAAGTGCTTACCATAGGTCTACTCATCGGAGTGACTGATACAGTTCCAATTCCTTCTCATGCTCAACCACACCCGCGAAACCATCCAGGACCTCCTCGCTCAGCAGGGATATATCACCGACCCGCAACTAGTGATGTCGGTCTTTTTGTCGATTCAACTGCAAAAGCCGCTGCTCATCGAAGGCCCAGCCGGGGTGGGTAAAACGGAAATTGCCAAAGTGATGGCCCGTGCGCTGGACACCGACCTGATTCGGCTGCAATGTTACGAAGGACTGGATGCCAGCCACGCGCTCTACGAATGGAATTACCAGCGGCAGCTCCTGCACCTGAAACTGCTGGAAGTGACGGGCCGACAGGCGAACGAAAACGCGTCGATGGCCGAACAGGAAAAAGATTTGTTCTCGGATACGTTCCTGCTCAAACGGCCACTGTTGCAGGCCATCACCCACCACAAAGCACCGGTACTGCTGATTGATGAAGTGGACCGGGCCGACGAAGAATTTGAAAGCTTCCTGCTCGAAGTACTGTCCGACTGGCAGATTACCATTCCCGAAATTGGCACCATCCGCGCCACGCACATCCCGCACGTAGTGGTGACGGGTAACCGCGTCCGCGAACTCTCCGAAGCCCTCCGACGACGCTGCCTGTACGTGTATATCGACTATCCCGACTACGACAAAGAACTGCGCATTGTGCGGGAGAAAGTACCCGGCATCGACACCGCTCTGGCCGAGCAGATTTGTGCCTTCATGCGTGAACTGCGGCAGTTGCGGCTGGAAAAAACGCCCGGCATCGCCGAAACCCTCGACTGGGCCATGGCCCTGTCGTCCCTGCATTTCACGCACCTGGACAAATCATTAATTGAGCAAACCCTGGGTGTGGTACTCAAAGACTGGAAAGACATTCGCCATACGCAACTGTCGCTGAGTGAGTTATACGAGCGGGCGGGGATTATCTCTAAGTTCGATGCTTTGTGAGGATTAACTTGTAGAAAAACTGCTTAACTAGTTTGGGTAATCGAAATGACGAAGAACATGAATCCTGCGGTTGATTTTTACTTCAACAAAGCCGAAACGTGGCAGAAAGAACTGGAGCAACTGAGAACGATTATTCTCGACTGTCCGCTAACCGAAGAATTGAAGTGGGGTGTTCCCTGCTACACGTTTCAGAAAAGTAATGTAATGCTACTGCATGCCTTCAAAAATTACTGCGCGGTGTTGTTTGTGAAAGGTGCCTTGTTACACGATGCCGACGGTATTCTAATTGCACAAACGGAGAATACCCAGGCCTCCCGCCAGATTCGGTTTACCAGCGTTCAGGAAATTGTCAAGTTGGAACCCGTCCTGAAAAGGTATATCTATGAAGCTATCGAAGTGGAGAAAGCTGGCTTGAAAGTGGAACCCAGGAAGACTACCGAATTCACGGTCCCTGACGAATTTAAACACAAACTAGCCGACAATCCATCCCTGAAATCTGCTTTTGATGCCTTAACACCCGGACGGCAAAGGGCCTATCTCCTTCACTTTGCCGCCCCCAAACAAGCCAAAACCCGGGAGTCAAGGATTGAAAAATGCATGCCGCAAATCCTTAACGGGAAGGGGATTGATGATTGATCAGGAATCTACTAGATGTATGTCTGGCTGAGTGAGTAGGGATTGTTGCCATACGTTGAGTAGACATCAAACTATGAAGTACATCATTTCGACACTTCTTTTTACTTTGGTTTTTCTTGACTGCTATTCGCAGGACTTGGTACCGTTTCGTGTTGACACTCTCTGGGGTTACAAAGACAAACAAGGAGCGGTAAAGATTGAACCGCAGTTTCAATACGCTACAAAATTCTTAAGTAATGTTGCCATCGTGGCTAAAAACGGCAAATTAGGATCAATTGACAAGAACAATACCTTAATCATTCCTTTCCGCTACGAGTTTCTAACACCCTTGGACACGGCGGAATATTTATTTGGACATAGAGCCAAATACTTCGGCGAATACATCGTGGGAGTAATGACCAAAGATGAAAAAGTAAAAATTCCAGCCGAGTACAGCAACATTTCCAGGTACCGAAACACGTATTTGGTGACTAAAAATAAAGATAACATAATTGGAAAAAACGGTATTGGTGACGTTCGTTCTGTAAGCAGAACTTATGGGCTTTGCGACAGTAATGGCAAAATCATTATTCCTTGCAAATACCAGTATATAAGTTGGACGACCGATACGCTTCTTGTTGTGGACAGTTCCTTTTCGGCTGATAATGGAAAGTACATAAGCACCAACTCTGCTCTTTTTAGCAGCCAAGGTAGACAACTTACAGGGTTCGACTACATGGTGTTTGGAAAGTTCATAGAGGGTGTTGCCAAAGCAAGAATTGGTAATAAGTTTGGTTTTATTTATCCAACAGGCAAAATTGCAATTCCTATTGAGTTTGACTATTGTGAAGACTTCGACAATAGCTATGCACTCATCAAACAACAGGACAAGTGGGGAGCTATAAATAAGGACGGTAAAATTATCCTTGAGCCAAAGTTTGACTACCAAGAAGTAAAAACAACACTGAAAGAAAAGTACGGCAGGTAACATTGATTTACTGTTATGCCGACAGACGAAAAATAGTATCAACTTTCTGTTCACTTATCGTCTGCAATTCCGGCTGACCAAACGCTGTTGAGAGACAGAATGAATTTTGTGCTTTGGTTTTTTAATCGGCTTCAGTTGTCGGCATACGGAACGCGGAAGTCCGCCACAACGTCAAGCCGCCCAAACTATTAGCCTCCCTTCAATGCTCATCACTCGCAAACTAACCCTGCCCGAAAACGTCATCGCTTTTTCCAGATTCCTGCGTGAGAACGGGGCTGGGTATTGGTCCTGACGAGGAAGCGACGGCATTGCTGGAATTAGGCTACGTGGACATTGGGGTGCGGAATGTTGGTCATTGTTCTATCGGTGGACTTGTCGCTGTTCGATTGGTATTTTTATTCCTTGCTTAAATTCAATACTTCCTGAATTTGGTCGTGCAGTTCAGGAATTTTGTTGTTGAGCACATCCCAAACAATTGAATAGTTTACCCCCATGTAATCATGAATAAGGCGGTCTCTCATTCCTGCCATATTTTTCCACTGTATTGAACTCCATTTAACTTTAAAGTCTGCGGGAATCTTTTTTGTTGCCTCACCAATGATCTCCAGGCTTCTTACCACAGCTCGTTTCAACGTCTCATCGTTTAAGAAATCATCTTTAGACAGATTTTCGCTTACCTGTAAGAGATAGGTGCATTAATCGGCTATATGCTTCAAGAACTCAGTTGATTCCTTAGACATACACTACATCGTTTAAAATTTGGGGACCGATGTATTGGCTCAACCCATTTTTAGTTACGATTTCAATTTTTTCATTCTCAAAAAGGTTCTCGAACAAGTCATATACAGCCATGAAGTTGTCAAAAGTCTCTCTGTCAGGGTCAAAGTCTATTAATAAATCAATATCACTTTTAGCTGATTGTTCATTTCGTAAATAGGAACCAAATAGGCCAACGTTGGAAACTCCGTATTTTGACAACTCGGGTTTATGCGTTTTAAGAATAGCCAATATGTTTTCCTTAGTTGTCATTAGTAAAATTGGGTTAAAGGCACGTTTCTGTATCCTGATACCAAATATATCAATCGTCTGTCAAAATCAACGGCTAAAGTGTACTTACCCACACTAGTATCGGTCTCACACAGCTCACTATGATTCAGCGCAAACTAACCCTCCCCGAAAACGTCATCGCTTTTTCGCGCTTCCTGCGCGATAATGGGTTGGGCATTGGGCCCGACGAGGAAGCGACGGCGTTGCTGGCGTTGGGACATGTGGACATTGGGGTACGGGATGACTTTCGGCTGGCTTTCCGGACGGTGTTCTGTCGGCGGTCAGCGGAGTTGGCCCTGTTCGACCGGTTGTTTGCCCAGTACTGGAAAGAACTGGAAACGGCGGTGGATGCCAAAACCAAAGACGACCCCAACCGGCAGCGACCCACCAAAAGTCCACAGCCGAGCTTCAATCAATTGAAATCCTGGCTGTACGGTAATAACCCAACGGAGGAGACCGAACTAACCACCTATTCGACGCAGGAAAACCTCTCGCAACAGGATTTCTCGGCTATTGCCGCCGACGACCTGCCCGAACTCATGCAGCGCATCCGCGAACTGTCGCTCACCCTGGCCCGGCGCGCCAACCGCCGACAGCAGAAAACCACCAGCGTGCGGCAGTTCGACCTGCGCCAGACCCTCCGCAAAAACCTGCGTCGCGGGGGCGAACTGGTAGAGCTGGCTTACCGAAAACCGCGCAAAAACCGGCTGAAAGTGGTGATTCTGGCCGATGTGAGTCAGTCGATGGATTTGTACAGCACATTTCTGATTCAGTTCATGTACGCGTTTCAGACCGTGTTCCGGCGCATCGAAACGTTTGTGTTCAGCACCAGCCTGCACCGTATCACGCCCGCCCTCAAAAACCGCCCCTTCCCGGATGCCATCAGGCACTTGTCCAGTACCGTAACGGGCTGGGGGGGCGGCACCCGAATAGGGGAGTCGCTCGGGGAGTTCACGGATAGCTACCTGTCACTGGTTGATAGCCAGACGCTGGTGATTATCCTCAGCGACGGCTGGGATACGGGTGAGGTGGCCGTACTCACCGAAAGCCTGGGCCGCATTAAAGCGAAAGCCCGAAAACTGGTCTGGCTCAATCCCCTGGCGGGCAATCCGTCGTTTCAGCCAACCGTATCGGCTATGCAGGCCGCCATGCCTTTTCTGGATGTGTTCGCCCCCGTCCACAACCTGGATAGCCTGAGGGCCGTAGGGCGGTGGCTATAAAAATGGAGGATGCAAACCAAAAGCCGGGCCGTACGGTTTCTAATCGTTGAGGGCTACTTTTGGCACTGAACAAAACTTACCGGAAGTACCCCGGTAGTGATGACCACGTACCGTGTTCGACGCCCGGCAAAAAAGACAGGCTACAAACGGAACAACAGGGCCGTAAGGCAGTCCTGCGCTCTTGATCAAATGAAAGAAATTAAAGCAATTATTGACGGCTACGACCACCTCGATAAAAACACAACCCAGGCCGCACTGGCTACCGTGGTGCGGGTGGAAGGGTCGTCGTACCGCCGTACGGGTGCGCGGATGCTGGTGATGAGCGACGGGGTCTGGATTGGCGGTATTAGCGGGGGGTGTCTGGAAGGGGATGCCCTCAAACGCGCCCGACTGGCCATTGCCAAAGCGTCGCCGTCCAAAATTACCTACGATACCACCACCGATGATGAGCACCAGATTGGCGTAGGCCTGGGGTGCAATGGCATCATCGACGTGCTGTTTACCCCGCTGGATTTTACCGATTCAACTAACCCTGTCGAAGTACTGAAACGTTGCATGAATGAGCGTCGCCAAACCCACGTCCTCCTGACCATTACCGGCCTGAAAGGCAACTGGCCCACCGTTAGCGAAGGCGATGTGATCCGATATACCGATAGCACCAGCCTGACCGTACTGGAAAACCGGGCTATACAGTCGCAGCTGGACGAAAAAATTCAGGCCCGCATGGCAAAAGGGGTGTCGGCTCCCTACCGGTTCGAAGGACCGGACGGCGAGGTGCTGGAAGCCTTCATCGAGATTCTGGCACCCGAAACGCACCTGGTTTTATGGGGGCATCAGTACGATGTATATCCCCTCACGCGGCTGGTCAGGGAAATGGGCTGGCGAATAACGGTCGTTGCCAATCCGCTGAAGGTTAACAAACGAATTGCGGCAATGGTGGACGAGATAGTGCAGCCCGAAAACTTCACGGATATCCTGTTCGATGCCCATACGGCCATCGTTTTGATGTCGCACGATTATAAAACGGATAAGCAAAACCTGCCGAAGGTGTTGGCTACCAACGCACCCTACATCGGCATGCTGGGGCCACGCGTCCGCTCCGAGCGAATCTGGGCCGAACTGGCCGAGGAAGGCAACCCCATTGCCGACGAAGACTTTCCCCGCATCCATGCTCCGGTCGGTCTGGACATCGGAGCCGTGTCGCCCGAAGAAATTGCCCTCTCGCTGGCGGCCGAAATCCGGGCATCATTTTCCAATCGGGATGGCTCGTACCTGCGCCTGCGTCAGAGCACTATTCACGTGCGGGAGTGATTGGATAAAATGGATGGCCTTCTTTTTCGTTTTATGATTACATGGATAATGGCTCGGGTATAATCTCACCGGTCAATACAGACACCTCTGACACGAGCGATAATCCATTAGCCAAACTATGCACCTTACCCTGCCGCTTCTAGTCCTATCCTGCCTGCTATTGACCGTAACGGCCTGCGCCCCACGTTATAAGGGTCCCCTAACTGACCACTTCAACGGGAAGAAATTTATCAATCCGGGTATGCCGGAGCGAACGGAGGGAGGGGTGCTCAAGTGGTTGCTGCACCGCGATAAAGGTCCCTGGCCCGAGCAACCCGATGCCTTTGTCGGGGCACGTCCGGCTACGCGTATTGAAGGCGATAGCCTGGTGCTCACGTTCGTGAATCACTCCACCTTTCTGATTCAGACCAGCGGCCTGAACATCCTGACTGACCCCGTCTGGTCGGAGCGGGTGGGGCCAACTTCGTGGCTGGGTATCAGGCGCAAACGGCCGCCGGGACTTCGGTTTGAGGAACTGCCGCCCATCGACGTGGTGCTGTTGAGTCACAACCACTACGACCACCTCGATCTCCCCACCCTAAAGAAACTGGTACTTGCCTTTAACCCGCTGTTCGTTACGCCCCTCGGCGTGTCGTACCTGCCCAAATCAGTTGGGGGGCGTACCACCCGCGAACTCGACTGGACCGATACGCTGCAAATCACGAATAAACTTTGGATTACCTGTACCCAGGCGCAGCATTTTAGTAACCGGGGCCTTTTCGACCGCGACGAAACCCTCTGGTGCGGGTATCTGCTCCACACCGGTTTCGGAACGACCTACTTCTGCGGGGATAGTGGCTATGGACCGCATTTCAAAAAAATTGGGGAGCAGGCCCGGCAGGCGGGCAAAGCAGCAGATATAAAACTGGCGCTGCTGCCCATTGGCTCGTACCGGCCGGAGTGGTTTATGGCCCCGGTCCACGTGTCGCCCGCTGGTGCGGTGCAGGCGTTTACGGACCTGAATGCACAGCAGGCGGTGGGTATTCATTTCGGCACGTTTCAGCAGGGCGACGATGGCTTGTTTGAACCCGTCGATGATTTGAGAAAAGCCCTGAAAGCGGCCACTATTCCCGAAAAACAGTTTCTGGTGCCCAAAGAAGGACTTCCTATGGTGTTTAAGTAAACTACCTGTTGTCAACAAAAGCAACCGTAGTGTTGTTGAGAAAGAGAGCGTATTGATGATTATGCATATGTACACAATGAATTTATTGACACTGGGATGCTACCTGGGTATACTGCTGGGGAGCTACGGGGTAGGCACGGATGCCATACGTACGCATACGAGTGACGACTGGAAACTGGAAAAGGACAAAGACCAGATACAGGTCTATTCCCGTCGGCTACCCAACAGTAAATTATCCGAACTCAAAATAGAGTGTACCATGCCCGGTACCCAAAGTCAGCTGGTGGCCCTGCTGTCGGATATTAACAACTACGAGAATGTTATTTATAAAATGAAATCGGCCAGGCTGGTCAAACGCATCAGCGAAACCGAGTTGATTTACTATGGTGTGAGTGCCTTGCCCTGGCCGGTGAGCGATCGGGACATGACCGTGCGACTAACGTTCAACTACGTTCCGGCTACCAAAATATTATACATCAAAGGGGTCGATGTTCCCAACTTGATTGCGCCCCGCTCCGGTCGGGTACGCGTCACCGACTGGCTGGCCAACTGGCAGGTGCGCCAGGCGACCAGTAAGCAAATGCAGATTACCTATACCGTCCGGTTTGACCCCGGTGGCGAGATTCCGGCCTGGCTGGACAATGTAGCCGCTTCGACCAGTGCCTTCCAGTCCTTCACGCTGCTTCGGGAGAGCATTTTATTACCCCGCTACCAGGGAAAGTCATTCGCGTTTCTGCAATAACACAGTGTCCGGCTGTAGCTGCTTCTCATAGGCCAGAAACCGTAACCCCGGCCGGAAACCGAGGGTAATTTCTCCGGCGTACCTATACCCTGCTTTAGGGAACAGTTTCTGCGTTATCTGATTTTCTGAATTGGTGTCGATGCGCAAAAAGCGGATGCTCCGTTCAAGGGCAAGTTGCTCGGCCTGCGCCAGGAGTGCCAGCGCAACGCCCTGCCCCTGAAAAGCGGGATCGACGGCCAGCCGGTGGGTCACAATCGCCCGCTCATTAAGGTCGAAGCCGACCTGCGCGTATTCCGGTTCCTGGTCTTCGGTCAGGGCGGCCACTCCCGCCAGTTGATTATCAATTTCCGCTACCCAGAGTTGTCCTTTAGCAATATCCAGACTAAACACAGTTTCGTTCGGGTAGTGATTGTCCCACTGGAAATTACCCGCCTGATTCATCAGGGGAATAACGCGTTTAAGAAGATTGACCAGGGCAGGAAGGTCGGCGGGGGTAGCGATGCGAACAGTCATCATCGTTTTTTACTTTCCATCTTTAAGCATCTCCACCACCAGCGCCAGTTCATCGACAGTGGCTTCGGGATCACCGTTATACCCAATGCTTCGGTACCGCACCCGGCCATTCGGGCCAATGACCACTTTGGTCGGAATACCCTGTACTTTATAGGCATTGGCCACCTTCTGCTGCCCGTCCAGTGGCACTACGAAGTCGTACGGATGCTTATCCATGAAATTGTAGACGCGCTGCACGGGGCCGCCCTCGCGGGTATTGACGAACAGAAAGCGCACGTCCGGGTCGTTTTTAAAGCGGGTCTGCGCCTGTTGCATAGCCGGGAACGAAGCAATGCAGGGCCCACACCAGGTAGCCCAGAAATCGAGCACAACTACCTTTCCTTTCATGGCCGATGTTGAAATCGTACGCCCTTTCAGGTCGGTGAGGGAGAAGGCGGGGGCCGGTTCATTGATGAGTTTCTGCTGCATTTCATCCCGCTTGTCGGCTACTACATCCGCTTCGAGGTCCTTTAGGTAGGCATCTGCTTTGGCCACTGTGTTGCCGGGTTGTTTGGCGTACCAGTCGTGCAGGGCGGCTTTCAGACTTTTGGTCGCTTTATCTAACTGGACCGCTTCTTCGATGACGGGTAGCGCTTCGTTCCCGTGATTGGTACGCAGGGCACACTGGAAGTACCGCTCAATGGTTCGGGGCTCGTTTTCATTGACCGTATCAGGCGTCAACATGGCCTGATAGGCGGTGTAGGCTTCGGCGTATTTGCCCTGCTGTTCCAGGGTCCGGGCGTAGGTGTTCATCAATTGCCGCTGCCGCTTTTGCTTCTCGGTGGCCCAGTCGCCCGACACATCGGTTGGTTTGGCCTGATTTTTCAACACGGCCAGCGCGCGTTTGGTCAACTGTTCGGCTTCCGGTACCGATCGCCGTTCATCGGCCATCTTAAACGCAATGGTATTCAGCATTCCTGCATCGACGAAGGAGTCGGGCTGCTGCCCCACAAAGGCCATCATACCCGTAATGTCGTTCTGCTTATAATAATCGTCGGTCATCATAATCGTCAGGGCCGGCAGGTGCGTGGAGGTAGGGAACTCCTTCGAAAAGGCCGCGTAGGCCAGCTTTTTCTTCGCCCAGTTGGGTTCGGTCCGGATGGCCATCGCGCGGTCTTTCTGCACGAGCGCACCGGCGGGTTCTACGGATTTCCGGCGTTCGCGCAGGGCTTTCACCTTCGCAAAATCGCCCATGCTCTCGTACAGGCGGGCGGCATCGGCCAACTCGGCAGGGGAGGGTTCCGGGCGGGAAGCCAGGTACGATTCAATGGCCGATTTCACCTGCGGGCCGTACCCGGGTTTGCGCTGTTTTATCCTGGCCGCCAGTAAATCATACCAATACTGCGGTCGTAAATCCGGATTTTGAGCCAGCTCGTGTTCCAGCAGCGTAATGACCCAGGTCTGGTCGGGCCTGAAACCGGCTTCGGCGGGGAGGTGCGTGCGCGTAAACACCGACGCCTGTCCGCCCGTAGCGTGGGGTACGATTCGTCCGGCCGCATCCCAGACCGGAATAATGTAAAACTGTCCCTTGTTCAGGTCGGTCCGCTTCGGCAGTGTGCTGTTCCTGAAATAAAGCATGGTGCCCGCCACATCTTTCTTCGGCAGATAGACCCGGCCTACGTAATCGTTACCCTGCCGAACCAACGTAACGGTGGTAGGCTGGCTGATGCGCATCATATTGGGCGCACCGTAGCGTACGTAACGCCCTTCCAGCGTGCTGTCCGTGGCCAGGGGGGTCGTTTGCGGAGAATAGGTGAAGGATACAACCTGGTCGGCCTGTGGCTGCTGGGGTGAAAAACAGAACTGAGCCGTAGCCGAAAGCGTAACCAGCGTCAACAGGAACAGGGTTTGTAAGAGAGTCTTTTTCATAACAGAAGAATAAACAGTTGTTCGGGTAGTACTGGAGCAGCCGGGTAAAAATACAACAATACGCCCATAGCCACAGCACGGTCTGCGTCATAAATAACCGGTTGTACCAATGAGTTGTCCGGCTTTGGCCCCCACAAGGTATACGGCCGAACAATGACGTATAATCGACAACGGATTGATTTACTACGAAAAACGATTAGTTTTACTGCATCCCGTCTACGCTCAAACTAATTTACGGTCATGCCCACTTCCCGCCGAACATTCTTTCGTCAAACGGCTGCTGCCACCGCTGCCCTGTCGCTGCCCCAGTTTTTACCGGAAACAGTTGCCCGGCCCCTTTCCGGTGCCGATGCCGCACTGAAATCACCGGCGGCCTGGGCGCAGGACGAAGATTTCTGGTCGTGGGTGAAATCCGAATATACCGTATCGCCCAACCTGCTCAACCTGAACAACGGGGGCGTTTGTCCGCAGCCGAAAGTGGTACAGGACGCGCATATCCGGTTTTATCAGTATAGCAACGAGGCACCATCCTACTACATGTGGCGCATCCTGGACCAGGGCCGCGAAGCCCTGCGCGAGAAACTGGCCGATTTGGGCGGTTGTTCGCCGGAAGAAATCGCCATCAACCGCAACGCGACGGAGGGACTGAACACGGTTATTTTTGGCCTGAACCTGAAAGCGGGCGATGAGGTCGTACTGACAAAGCAGGATTACCCGAACATGCTCAACGCTTGGAAACAGCGCGAAAAACGGGATGGCATCAAACTGGTTTACCTGAACCTCGACCTCCCCAGCGAAGACGACGAAGCCCTGGCGCAGCAGTACATACGGGCGTTTACCCCCAAAACGAAGGTGGTCCACGTAACCCACATGATCAACTGGGTTGGGCAGGTGATGCCGGTGCGTAAAATTGCCGACGAAGCCCACAAACGCGGCATCGAAGTGATTGCCGACGGTGCCCACTCGTTTGCCCTGTTCGACTTTAAAATCCCCGACCTCGGCGCCGATTATTACGCCACCAGCCTGCACAAATGGCTGTGCGCCCCCTTCGGCAGCGGGATGCTATACATCAGGCAGAACAAAATCAAAAACGTGTGGGCTCTGCTGTCCAGCAATGAACCCGACGGGCCGGACATCCGTAAGTTTGAAACCCTCGGCACGCGCTCCTTTGCTTCCGAAATGGCGATTGGTACCGCTGTCGATTTTCATAACAGCATTGGCTCGGCCCGTAAGTTTGCCCGCGCCCATTACCTCAAAAATTACTGGATGGAGCGGGTCAAGGATGTGCCGGGGGTTAAACTGCATACCTCGTTTAAGCCCGAATTTGCCGGCGCTGTGGCCCTGTTCTCCATCGACGGCATGAAACCTGGCGAGGTAGAAAGTCAGCTACTGGGCAAGTACAAAATTCACACGTCGCCCATCGATTGGGAGAATATCCACGGCGTGCGCGTAACCCCCCACGTGTACCACAGCCCCAAAGACTTGGACCGACTGGTAGCGGCCATTACGGCCATTGCCGAGAAACAGGCTGTGGCCAGTAAGCAGAAGAAAAGTTGAGTAGAGACCGCACCGGCGGACCGGCAATACCTTGCGTCTCAATAACCGGATGGTTTCGCATCAGACATAGAGTTAAAACCTGGTGTACTAGAAAGCCTAGATTAGAATATTCCTGTTTTATCCTTACGTTCCTGACAGACTAGTAGCTTGAGGCCTGTTTTTGTAGTAAACTGTATGGAACAAATCAATTGGGGAATTATTGGTTGCGGAGACGTGACCGAAGTGAAAAGTGGCCCGGCTTTTAATAAAATACCCCATTCCCGGTTAGTGGCCGTGATGCGGAGAGATGCTGAAAAAGTTGCCGATTACGCCAAACGGCACAATGTTCCTGCCTGGTACACCGATGCCGACGCGCTCATCAACGACCCGAATGTCAACGCGGTCTACGTAGCCACGCCCCCCGATAGCCATGCCGACTACGCCATCCGGGCCATGCGGGCCGGGAAACCGGTTTACGTGGAGAAACCGATGGCACTCAATGCCGCCGAGTGCGACGCTATGAACCGGGTAAGTCAGGAAACGGGCGTACCCCTGTTTACGGCCTTCTACCGGCGGTCCTTGCCGTATTTTCTGAAAGTAAAGGAGCTGATTGACCAGCGGGTTATCGGTGACATTCGGTACGTGTCCATGCAGTTGAACTGGTTGCCGCCGTCGGCCGCATCGGATGGCGTAAAACCCGGCTGGCGGGTGTCGCCCGAAATTTCCGGGGGCGGCTATTTTCACGATTTAGCCGCGCATCAGTTCGACTTTCTGGCGTTCGCCCTGGGTCGCATTACAAAAGCCAGCGGCATTGCCCGCAACCAGGCCGGTCTGTACGCTGCCGACGATATCGTGGTGGCTACTTATGCATTTGAATCGGGCGTGTTGGGAACCGGAAGCTGGTGCTTTACCGCCAGCAACGCGCAGCGACTGGAACAAACGCAGTTGATCGGTTCCAACGGTACTATCACCTTCTCGTTCTTCGAAAACTTCCTGATTAAGGTAGAAACCGCATCCGGCACCGACGAATACACCGTCGCTTTTCCCGAACACGTACAGCAACCTCTCATTGAGCAGATCGTCAGTGAGTTAAGGGGAGAAGGTAAAAGCCCGAGTACCGGAGAAACCGGCGCACAAACCAGCCTGATACTGGACTGGATAGCGAATGGAAAAGAGACGTTTCAGGGAGAATAGACCTAATGATAAGGGCTTTAGTGCGGTACGTTAAGTTCTGTACCATTCCGCTTGCCAAACGACCAGTACCACACGGCCACGGCGCCCAGCCACCCCAGTACCAGCCAGATACTTACCGGCAGGCCAAACATGATAAGTAATAGCCCAATCACAAACGCGGCAATGATGCCCGATAACCAGCGTTCGGGCAGGACCGCATAGCCGTAAGCCAAACTGTGCATCAGCAGCAGCCAGCCCCAACCCGTTAACCAGAGCCAGACGACGTAATCGGACTGGATGGCTTCGGGGCAGTTGCGGAGCAAAATCAGTAGTTCGGGGAGCCACAACAGGCCGTACGTGAGTGCGTACCTCCCCAGCCGCTGCCCCCACGACAGCGGTAGATTGGGTAAAAACAGCAGGTATTTCCGCTCAAATGCGCTCACCTGCCCACCTACCTGCGCGTGACCCAGTATGGCTATCAATAAGCCAATAAGCAGTAATCGCTGGTCATAGTCGTCAGTAGGGTAGAGTCGGCAAACGCCCGCCAATAGCAGGCCGGAAAAGGCTTTGGTCAGTACCAGGGAAAGTGGTTCATGCCGGAGCCAGTAGATTGGGAAAAACAGTTCGTAGGGCAGCTTTAACGAAATGGGCGGCAGTTGGAGCGTGTCAGGATTGGGGTGCCTCAGGCGAAAATCGGCCATCAACGCTCCTGCGCTAATCAGCAATAGCAGAAAGATGAGGATGGCCCAAAACGAATCCCACCGCCCTTGTTGAGTCGCTATCTCGAGCATCCAGCCGCCATACAGCAGAACCGGAAACAGTAGGGCCGATTGCACCGTTAGCCACAAAATGACCCGTTTTGGGGTGGGCACCAGCCAGAACGTTTGCAGAAACAGATGCTCCGGCGCGTGCAGTTCCTGCCACACGAACGACACCGTTTTCAGCAGGTACAAACCCCACAGCACGAACACAATGGCCAGAAAAAAGGGGGAGCCAAGGGCCGCCATAATCAACGCCCGGTGTTCATTGGCACTCAAAAATCCGAAGGCCAGCAGCACAATCACCAGAAACGTACCCGCATTTCTGGCGTAGAACGGCCCGACAAAAATCCGGTTCAGCAGGGTGAGCAGTACCATCATAGAACAGGGGTTATAATCCCCTGACTCACCTGCCAGGTCCCCGTTATGTCCAACCCGGTGAGGCAAACGTCCTGATGCGAGGTGAGCAGGAATGAAACGGCCTGTTCGGTGCGGAGTTTGCCAATATAGTCGAACAGGCGGGCGGCTGTAGCAATGTCCAGGGTGCTGAGTGGTTCATCCAGCAGCACTAGTCGGGGAGTGCCGAGCAGGGCCAGCAACAAGGATAGTTTTTTGAGCATCCCACTCGAAAACTGCCCCGTCGGTTTCGTCCAGAATGTATCGACACCCAATAATTCGGCCAGAGTATCCACCTGCCTGGCAGGGCTTTGTTTGGCTTTTCCCACAAAGCTGGTCAGGTCCTGGGCGGTCAAAAAGGTGGGGTAAACGGGTTCCGCTTCGGCGTAGTTGACCCGCATCTGATACGCCACCGGGTCGCGATTAATTTCGTATTGATTTTCTAACAAGACGGTCCCTGAAAACGGCAACAAACCCGCCACGGTCCTGAAAAATGTAGTTTTACCAGAACCGTTGCCCCCCTGAAAATAGTGAATGCCCGGTAGCAACTGCAGCTCCGGCACCGACAGAGCAGTAACCCCGTTGTAGGCTTTGGTAAGGTTAGAAATGGAGAGCACTTTTTAATGATGAATGATAAATGATGAATGACCCCTCCCTTTATGGAAGATTATCCCTGGCAAAATTCATCATTCATCATTTATCATTCATCATTATTTTCACCAGCTCATTCCCAACCGAACGCCCCCCACAAAATTGCGGGCCGGGGCCGCGTTGAAATAGCGGTTGCCTACCGCGTTGAGGTCGTAGCCCAGCGAGTAGGTCCGGTCCAGCAGGTTGTCGCCACTGGCATATACATCGAGCATCCAGTGCTGCCCCAGCTTCCGCCGGAAACCGAGGGTGGCCTGGAGCAGTTGCGTAGGGTCCGACAGGGCCGTGTTCGCGTCGTTCAGCGCAAATTCCTTCAGGAACTGGTAGGTCAAGTGGGCGTAGAGGCCCTGTTTCGTTTCCGCGTCGATACCGGTCACGTTGGTGGTGGGGGCCACGCCTGGAATCCGGTTGTTCGACAGGTCGACGGTGCCCTGCTGGTAGTTTTGGTATCGGTAGTCGGTCAGGGTCAGGTTGTTCCAGAGCCGGAGCAGCGAAAAGGTGGCGGTTGATGAGGGCAACACAAAATCGTAGGCCAGCTGGGTTTCGATACCGCGCTGGCTGGTGCGTCCCGCATTCACGAAATACTCAGCCCCGGCCGCATCCGACCGCCGAACAATAGTCTCGGTCAGGTTCAGTTCGTAAACGGCCACATCGAACCGCAACCGGCTGTTGAGGGCCGACCCCCGCAGTCCTACTTCGTAGCTGGTGCCTCGTTCGGGGTTGAGGGCCGTGTTGAAGCCCCCCGCCGAGGGGCGCACTTCATCTTTGGAAGGGGGCGAATAGCCCGTGCTGATGCTGGCAAAAGCCGATATCGACTGGCCAAACAGCCGCGACAGGGCCACGCGGGGTAACCATACAGGCGCGAAGTCGCGGGGCAGAAGCTGGGCGGGCTGCGCCCCCTGCGGGCGGATGGGGAAACGCGTGAACCCGTAATTGACCGTGTTACGGCTCAGCCCAGCCGTCAGCCGGAAGCGGGCGGGAAGTTCGGTTTCAGCTTGGGCAAACACTGTAAGCTGTCGGGCAATCAATTCTTCGTCGGTCTGGATGGTGTCGGGCAGGCCCTGCCGGTTGCCGAAGTTGCGGATAACCGTGAAGTTACGTAGCAGTTCGGCCCCGGCTGTAATCGTGGTCGGCAGTGGGCCGTTCGGTAGTCGGAACTGGGTCACCGTTCGCCCTCCCAGCCCCTGGTCGGCACTTTTCTGGTAGTTGGTGATGAATGGGTTGGCAAAATCGGTTGTGGTGCCGTAGATAACTGTCGTGTTCTGAATCCGGTCGTTCCAGCGGTACTCGTGCGACAGGCCGAAGTACCCCTGTTTCTGGTAGATGCCCGCCTGCTGATCGGCACTGCTGCGCAGCGTAGCCGTGGCCGGGCGCGAGGCTCGCGGGTTGGCCCGGAACTGCGCTTCGGTGAGGCCGCCGGGCGTCTGGTAATGCAGGTCGGAATATAGGGCCAGCACCGAAATGGTCCGTTTGTCATTCACGCTGAACGACCCCGTCAGGGTGAGGTTGTCGCGCACGACGGCGCTCTGGTCGCGGTAGCCATCGGATTGGAGGTGGTTGTAACTCAGCGAGAGGGCCGTATTGTTTTTGCCGGTCTGCACTGCCACACTGTTCCCGTATAGCCCATAGGAGCCCCCCAGGGCCGACACCTCCACGCTGCTCTTGCCGGCAGGAACCGCCAGGCCGCTGAACAGAATGGTGCCGCCCGTGCCAGCCCCATACAAACTGCCCGATGGCCCTTTGATCACCTCCATCCGCCCCAGCGACCGTACGTCGAGTGCGTTGAGGGCCGTGTTACCACCGGCATCGGTCAGGGGCAATTCATTCCAGTACACTTTTACATTGCGCACTCCAAACGGCGACCGGATAGCACTCCCCCGAATAGCCAGCCGGTAACTTCCCGGCGACCGTTCATCGGCCCGTACGCCCGGCAGCGTGTTAAGGGCGGGCACCAGGGTCGGTATCCCAAACCGCTGGTTCAGATCCCGGCTTGTCAGAATACCAATGGAAGCCGGCGTTTCCAACAGCCGCCGGTTCGAGGCATAGCCCCGCACAATGACTTCATTGAGTTGAAGCGTATCATCCAGCGAGACCGGAGACGTGGGCGTTTGGGCCAGGCTAAGAGAAGGCGAAGCGAACGCGATAAATGCAATGAGTTGAACGGGTAATTTGGGCATATTGCTCCTGGATACAGAATGAAGTTACTAAATAGCGTTTGTTTGTCATTCCGAAGAATGAGGAATCTCAATTATCCCGATGCTTGAGATTCCTCATTCTTCGGAATGACAAACCAGAAACAACAAACATAAGCTTGTATTAAGAAGTAAGGTATCGTTGACCGTAGACGTAACGTAATTGATTGGGCACAAAAGTACGGAATCCTTCAGTTGTCAACCTACCCCGACCAACCTAAAAACAGCCTAATTCGGCAACTTCACCCGGTACAGCCGAAACGGGTAAGCTACTTTGTCGGCCCCGTTGTTGTACCGCCTGGTGCGCTGAATCTGTGCGGCCGTCACGTACAGATAGCCATCAGTGCCGATGCCGAAACTGTCGGGCCAAAGCAGGCGGTCGTCCTGAACGAGGGTTTTTAACTGCCCTCCGGGGGTAAAATAGCGAATGGCCTTGTCCGGCGAATCGGTCAGGTACACGTTTCCGGCTTTATCCGCTATCATGCCGTGCGAAACCCCAGTTTCACCCATTGTTTCGACGTGTGCTGATAGTTCGGTAGCAGACAGGCTGGCGTTGGTCAGGTACTTTGTGTCGATACGGTATAGTTTCGTTTGCGTGATGGGCCGAAAATAGAGGTACTGAAAATCGTGGCTCAGGGCAATACCGTTCACGTTGCTTCGGAAGGGATTGCCCCGGCTATCGCGTACCTCCTTCCCCTCGATGGTCAACACGAAATTGGGGTCGGCTTTGGTCGATTTATCGTTTTCCAGCACGGTCCGGCTAGTGCCCGAGGCTAAATCGAGAACCACGATGGCCGCCCGTCCGGGATCCGACAAATACGCCACCTGCTGGCGGGAATCCACCTGTACATCGTTCAGGGCTGTACGCTCGCGGGGTAGATCGGTAAACCGGTATACCTTTTCAATCTCATTGGTTTTCAGGTTTATCTGCACCAGTTTGATGCCTTCGGGAATGGCTTTCTGTCCGGCGGGGCTGGCCGGGTCGAGCACCCACAGCGTATTGGTCTGGTCCACGAACAGAGCCTGCACATTGATAAACCGGGTCTGCGCTTTCAGGGAATCCCACTTGTTCCATTCGGCATTGGGGTACGGGCGTCGTTCGCCCCGGACGATTTCCGCCAGGCCGTAATCGTAGGTGTCCGGATTTTTGGGGAACGTAACAAAAAGGCGGTTTTCAAACGAAACCCCCAGCCCAATGGGTTGATGCTTCCCAAAGGCCGCTACGGTTTCCAGGGTCGGGGTCGATTTGGATTGAGCCATCAGGGATAAACTAGTCATGGAGAGAAGCAGGCTCAACAGGCTCATTTTCAGTTCGTCTCTTAGCTGGTCGATTAGCATGGGTACTTGTTTACAGTGTTAGCTATCCGCTTTTATCGGGTGGTTTCACCGCGCAGGGTGAAGTTCTCTCCTGATGAAACAGGAATACCCGGAAAACTGTTAGTACCTGGATACCCAATTTGTCCGGCCATCAAAAAACCGCTACTGAACCGGGCGGTGAACACTGGCTAAATCCTGATTTTTCGGTATATTTGATTCCAAATCAATGGCTCACTAGTAATGGGCCGTGTTTATCGGTTTGCTGGCCGGGACGTTAAGGTCAGCGGTTTTCACCTTCACAATGCTGTAACCTTGATATTTTCCGAATTTAATCTGCACGACGACCTGCTGGCTGGTGTAGATGCCATGAATTACCTTAAAGCCACGCCCATTCAGGAACTGGCTATCCCCAAAATCCTCGACGGACGCGACCTCATTGCCAGTGCCCAGACCGGCACCGGTAAAACGGCGGCTTACCTCATTCCGCTCCTCGACCGAATTTCCCACGCCAACCACGACCATACCAGCACCCTGATTCTGGTACCAACGCGGGAACTGGCCAAGCAAATCGACGAACAGGTAGAAGGGTTCGGCTATTTTGTGCAGGCCAACAGCATCGCCATTTACGGCGGGGGCAAAGGCGACGACTGGGATAAGCAACGCAAAGCCCTCGAAACCGGGGCCGACATCATTATTGCCACACCGGGGCGACTGATGGCGCATATGCAGCTTGGCTACGTCAATTTCGACAAAATTGATTATCTGGTGCTCGATGAGGCCGATAAGATGCTCGATATGGGCTTCTCGGATGATATTCTGAACATTGTGGACAAGATTCCGAAAAAGCGGCAGACCCTGCTGTTTTCGGCTACCATGCCCAACAAAATCCGGGAGTTCTCCAAACGTATCCTGATCGACCCCGAAGAAATCAGGCTGGCTGTATCCAAACCGGCCGCCGGTATCGACCAGCAGTTTTACCTGGCCTACGATAGTCAGAAACTGCCCCTGCTAGCTCATCTGATTAAGAACAGCACGAAGCCCGTGAGCAGTATGGTGCTGTTCACCTCCAAAAAAGCGGAGATAAACAGCATTGTACGGGCCCTGAATAAACTGGGTTACGAATCCCGTGGTATCAGTTCCGACCTGGAACAGGATGACCGGGAAGTTGTCCTGCGCGACTTTAAAAACAAAGCGTTTCCCATTCTGGTCGCTACGGACGTGCTCTCGCGGGGTATCGATATCGATAACCTGACGCACGTGGTCAATTATGACATCCCCCGCGATGCCGAAGATTATGTTCACCGCATTGGGCGTACGGCCCGGGCCGCTACCACCGGAACCGCTATTACCTTCATCAGCGATCAGGACCAGAACCGGATCGTAAACATCGAACGCCTGATTGAGCGGGAAATGGATAAGCAGTCTATTACCGAGGAGTTGGGTATGGGTAAATCGCCCGTGTTCGACCCCAAACGGTTTAGCGGTTTGCGGGGTAAAGGTGGACGTGGTGGGAATGATGCGGGTCGGGATAACCGGCGGAGTGACGGTGGACGCGACCGTGGGGGGCGTGATGGACAACGGAGAGAGGGCAGGAGCCGGCCCGAAAACCGGGAAGTCCCGGTTGGGGAAGCGCCACAGGAACGGCCCCGCCAGACGGATGCAGTTGATACGGAACACAAACCCACACCGGATAAAATAACGGCTCTTTCTGATGTTTTGCCGGTCAACGGGCAACGGCCGGCCCAGGATGCCAGCGAAGCCGGGAAGAACAAACGTCGGAAGAAACGTCGGCGCGGGCCGCGTGAAGGGGGACAGTCGACGGAGGGAGATAAAATAATCGATAAAAATACGGACCAATAAATAGATTTCTTTCATTCTCAACGTCAAAGGGCGAAACCAATTTGACGGTCTGCGTAAACTCCTTTTTGCCATAAGTGGTCAAAACGGTAAATTGATTAATAAGTAGTTTTTAAGTCATTCACAGCTAGTGCACTGCATTTGTAATGAGCAGAAAGCCCAATTTAATTATTGGGCTTTTTTTGCTTTCTTTAGTGGATTACAGACGCAATGTCCTATGACTAGCCCTATCTCACGCAGACAATATTTACAAAAAATGTCGCTGGCTGTTGGCGGATTAATGGCCCATTCAGCCGATTCATGGGCCGAGCCATCGTCCGCTCCTAAGAAACTGGGTGTAGCTTTGGTAGGCCTGGGGAATTATGCTACCACGCAACTGGCCCCGGCCCTGCTGGAATCGAAAACCTGTTACCTGGCTGGTATTGTAACCGGTTCGCCGGAGAAAGCCAAAGCCTGGTCTTCAACTTACAATATCCCGGCGAAGAACATTTACAACTACCAGACGTTCGACCAGATAAAGAACAATCCCGACATTGACATTATCTACGTTGTACTGCCCAATTTCCTGCATGCCGAATACACCATTCGGGCTGCTCAGGCGCGTAAGCATGTGATCTGCGAAAAGCCGATGGCCATGAATGCCGAAGAAGCCCGGCGGATGATCTCCGCTTGTAAAGACCACGGCGTACAGTTGTCGGTAGGGTATCGACTGTATTTTGAGCCGCATCATCTGGAAATGCGCCGGTTGGGTCTTCGGCAAACATTTGGAGCGGTCAAAATGATTGAGTCGAGCCTGGGTTTTACGCTGCCCCCGCCCAACTCGTGGCGGTTGGATAAAGCCATTGGAGGGGGAGGTGCCATCATGGACTTGGGCGTTTATGCCATACAGGGAGCCCGACGGATATTGAATGACGACCCTATAAGTGTAACGGCTCAGGCCTATACCTTCGATCGGGTCAACTTCAGGGATGTGCACGAAACGGTTCTCTGGCAGATGGAATTTGTCGGGGGAGCTGTAGCCCACAGCAGTACTACCTATTCGTCGTACGTAGACCGGCTTTACGCCACCTGCGAGCGGGGTTGGTTCAAACTAGAACCCGCCTTCAATGCCACAGGGTCGCAGGGTGTTACCAGCCTTGGCCCTATGGATGTACCCTCTCCGCAGTATCAGCAGGTTGCGCAGATTGATGCATTCGCCCAGAGTATTCAGAAGGGAACCAAACCGGAGGCATCGGGCGAAGAAGGCTGGAAAGATATGAAAATCATCGACAGTATTTTACGGGCTGCCGAAACCGGCCGGAAAATAGAAGTTGACTGGAACAGCGTTAGGTATACCGAGTTGGTAGGGAATAGTAAATAAGCTGCCTGCGTAGTCAACTACGCAGGCAGCACACCGTTATCTTTTCTTGGTTAGCTAACTCACATATTCCGCCGGTACTGTCCGCCCACGGCGTAGAGGGCGTTGGATAGCTGCCCCAGCGAACATACTTTGGTGGCTTCCATCAGGCCCTCGAAGAGATTTCCGTTTGCCAGTGCGGTAGCCTGCAAGTTTGCCAGTGCTACTTCTGCTTCGGTTTGGTGCCGTTCCTGAAATGCCCGGCACGAATCGACTGCGTACCGTTTTTCATCGTCCGTTGAGCGGATGACCTGAGCGGGTACGATGGTGGGCGAACCAGCCGGGTCGAGGAAGGTATTGACCCCCACCAGGGGTAGCTTGCCGTTGTGCTTGAGGGTTTCGTAGTACATGGATTCCTCCTGAATCCGGCTGCGCTGGTACATGCGTTCCATGGCGCCCAGTACACCGCCCCGCTCGTTGAGGGCCAGGAATTCCTGATACACGGCTTCCTCTACCAGTTCCGTTAATTCCTCCACTACGAAAGCCCCCTGCAACGGGTTCTCGTTTTTCGTCAGCCCAAATTCCCGGTTAATAATGAGTTGGATCGCCATGGCCCGCCGGACGGATTCTTCCGTGGGGGTCGTGATGGCTTCGTCGTAGGCGTTGGTGTGCAACGAGTTACAGTTGTCGTAGATGGCCAGCAACGCCTGTAGTGTAGTGCGGATATCATTGAAAGCGATTTCCTGCGCGTGCAAACTCCGGCCCGATGTCTGGATGTGGTATTTCAGTTTCTGTGAGCGTTCGTTGGAGTGGTATTTATGCTTCATGGCCTTGGCCCAGATGCGCCGGGCCACCCGCCCCAGTACCGTGTATTCCGGGTCCATACCGTTGGAGAAAAAGAACGACAGGTTTGGGGCAAAAGCATCGACGTTCATGCCCCGGCTGAGGTAATATTCCACGAACGTAAACCCATTGGAGAGCGTAAACGCCAGTTGCGAAATGGGATTGGCCCCTGCTTCGGCAATGTGGTAGCCTGATATGGACACCGAGTAAAAATTTTGCACCTGATTATCCGTGAAATACTGCTGGATATCGCCCATCATTTTGAGGGCAAATTCGGTAGAAAAGATGCAGGTGTTCTGCGCCTGGTCTTCTTTCAGAATATCGGCCTGCACCGTTCCGCGCACTTTCCGGAGCGTATCGGCTTTTATTTGGGCATACACCTCCGGGGGCAGCACCTTATCGCCCGTTGTGCCGAGCAGCATCAGGCCCAGCCCATCGTTGCCATCGGGCAGGGGGCCGTTGTAATGGGGGGCTTGTTCTGGTTCTTCTACCCCGTGCTCTCTACCCGCTGCCCCCTGCTGGCGCAGCCATTTCTCGCACTGCTGGTCGATGGCGGCATTCAGGAAGAAGCCGAGCAACATGGGCGCGGGGCCGTTGATGGTCATAGATACGGAGGTGGCGGGGTCGCAGAGGTCGAAGCCGGAGTAGAGTTTCTTGGCATCATCCAGCGTGCAGATGCTCACGCCGGAGTTGCCTACTTTACCAAAAATATCGGGCCGCAGCGCCGGGTCTTCGCCGTAAAGCGTAACGGAATCGAAAGCCGTAGAGAGCCGTTTGGCGGGCAACCCTTTCGATACGTAGTGGAACCGCCGGTTGGTTCGCTCAGGGCCGCCTTCCCCGGCAAACATACGAGTCGGGTCTTCGCCCTCGCGCTTGAGGGGGAACACCCCCGCCGTGTACGGAAATTCGCCCGGTACGTTTTCGGTTAGTAGCCAGTGGAGAATATCGCCCCAGTCGTGGTACCGGGGCAGGCTTACTTTCGGGATTTTCAGGTGCGACAGGGTTTCGGAATACAGCGGTTGCCGGATTACCTTGTCCCGTACCCGAAACTCGTAAAATTCGGCTTTGTACCGTTCCTGTACCTGAGGCCACTGCTCTACCAACGCCCGGCATTCGTTGGTAAGCCGGGCATATTTTTCGGCTTTTATCCGTACTAACTCGTCTTTCCCTGCGCCATCCGGCAGGAGTTGCAGGGCACCTTCCAACTGGTACCACTGCCGGGCAAGGGTCGTTTGCTCCCGTATGAACTGGTCATACCGGCGACTTTCCTCCACAATCTCCGCCAGGTACCGAACCCGGTCGGGGGGGATGATAGGGGTGGGGGTTTTCGGTAGCTGGTTTTCGGTTTTCGGTTCCCGGCCGGTTTTTTCGGCTGCGTCAGCTACCATAAACGGTAAACGGTAAACCGAAAACCCCAAGCTATCTATCAGTCGCGCAAAGAGGGCGTTCATTCCTGCATCGTTGAACTGCGAGGCCACGGTGCCCAGAATAGGCAGTTCCTCATCCGGCACGTCCCACCGGTTGTGATTGCGCCGATACTGTTTCCGAACGTCGCGCAGGGCATCCAGGGAGCCGCGTTTGTCGAACTTGTTGATGGCAATCATATCGGCAAAGTCGAGCATGTCGATTTTTTCCAGTTGCGTGGCAGCTCCGTATTCGGCGGTCATCACATACAGCGTCTTGTCGGCGTGTTCGGTAATCTCCGTATCCGACTGCCCAATGCCGGATGTTTCAACAATGATTAAATCGAATTGGGCGGCTTTACAGACATCAATGGCATCCTGCACGTGGCGGCTCAGGGCCAGATTTGCCTGTCGGGTGGCCAGTGAGCGCATGTAAATGCGGCCTGGTTCGCCCGCCTGGGGCGTAATGGCATTCATCCGAATCCGGTCGCCGAGCAGCGCACCACCCGTTTTGCGTTTGGAAGGATCGACAGAGATGATGGCCATCGTTTTATCGGGAAACGTTCGCAAAAACCGCAGAACCAACTCATCGACCAGCGAGGACTTTCCCGCGCCCCCCGTGCCGGTGATGCCCAGAACGGGTACGGGAACCGGTAAGGTCCTGGAGACTTTGTGCGTTTGGTACTGTTCCGGTGCGTTTTCGGCAGTAGTAATCAGGCGGGCAATGGATTCGGGGGATTCTACGGATAAATCCGGCCGTTGGGTAACGGGAGGCAGTTCAAAATCGCACTGGCGCAGCAAATCATCGATCATGCCCTGTAACCCCATCGTCCGGCCATCGTCGGGGCTGTAAATGCGGGTGATGCCGTAGGCGTGTAGTTCCTTTATTTCGGTGGGCAGGATGGTGCCACCCCCGCCCCCGAAGAGTTTGATATGCCCCGCACCGCGTTCCCGGAGCAGATCGTACAGGTATTTGAAAAATTCCAGGTGCCCGCCCTGATAACTCGTCACGGCAATGCCCTGCACATCTTCCTGGATGGCGCAATCCACAATGTCGGCTACCGACCGATTGTGCCCCAGGTGGATGACCTCTGCTCCCGATGCCTGCATCAGCCGACGCATCAGGTTAATGGCCGCGTCGTGCCCGTCGAATAGAGAGGCTGCCGTAACGATGCGGATTTTATGGGCAAACACGATTGTCTTCGGCGCAGGGAGTTGGGATGCCTGGGTAGTCATAGGAGTTGGGTGCGAACAGGCACCATTTTTGTCATCTATTAACCTATAAAGGAAACAGGATGGCGGTATACTTAAGCGAAACCCGGTGTAGCCTGATTCAGGGGCTAATTAATCGGGTGCAACAGCACGGGTATTCGCCATTGGTTGCCGTAAAAAACGCCCATTTTATAATGCACAACGGAACAGAAGCGGAGAAACGTATTTTCCGGTAAAACAGCATGGGCGCCTGATTTGTATTATTCTTTATGAAGGGCATGGAAATGCGGAGATTTTACCTATCATTGATTACCGAATGCGCTAAACAGGCAGGCAATGAACACATTATCAGGCTCAATATGGCTAGTGGATGACGATGAGGACGACTTGGTACTCATGAAGGCTGCTTTCCACTGCATGGCTGACCGGATTACGATCAAAGCCCTGCATGATGGCGAGGAATTGTTGCCGCATTTGCAGGAAACATCGGATTCGCCAAACCTGATTGTGATGGACCTGAATATGAACCGGATGGGAGGGCTACAAGCCCTTGAGATTGTCCGGTCTGTGGGTAAATACAGCCACTTGCCGGTAGTGATGCTGACAACGTCCAGCAATCCGGCCGACAAGCGAAATTCGGTAGCCCTCGGTGCCAATGATTATCACATAAAACCCGCCAGTTTTAATGAACTGACGGTGCTGGCGAACCAACTGATTCGGCAGTGGGTTATGAAACCTATTGCCTGATAGTACCCTCCCCCTATTTTTATATGAAAGAGTGCCTGATTGATCGGTATAATATTACCATTACAGGAAACCAGGACGGACAGGTAGTCTTGTTTGCACACGGGTTTGGCTGCGATCAGGGCATGTGGCGTTATATGGCCCCCAGCTTTGAAGCCGATCATAAAGTGGTACGGTTTGATTATATCGGTCACGGCCACGCCAATCTGAATGCTTATAACCGCGAACGGTACGCCAGCCTGCACGGCTATGCCCAGGACGTACTGGACATTTGCCAGGCCCTCGACCTGCAAGACGTTATCCTGGTGGGGCACTCGGTTAGCAGTATGATTGGGGCGCTGGCCTGTATTCGGGAACCTGACCGGTTTGTTCGGCTGATAATGGTTGGTCCGTCGCCCCGTTATATTAATGATGGTGATTATTACGGTGGCTTCGAGCAGGAAGATATTGAAGGGTTACTGACCATGATGGATGGTAACTTTTTTAGCTGGGCTACCTCAATGGCACCGGCTATCATGGGCAATGCAGACCGCCCCCAACTGGGTCTCGAACTGCGTGAATCATTCTGCCGTACCGACCTTGATGTAGCCCAGCAATTTGCCCGGGTTACATTTTATAGCGACAACCGGGCCGATCTGCCCAAACTCAAGACCCCATCGCTGGTTATTCAGTCAACGGACGATATTATTGCTCCCATAGCTGTGGGGGAGTATGTAGCCCAACAAACGCCTAATAGTCGTTTGTGCATCATCACTGCCACGGGACATTGCCCTCATTTGAGCGCACCCGTCGAAACCACCGACGCTATACGTCAGTACCTGGCATCTGTCAATTAACCTGTCGCACCCTACTATGCAGGAAATTGCCCCGCTGATACCGTGTGGAGTGCTCGTACTAAATGCCGAAAGTTGTATAGTTTCCATCAATCCGTTTGCCTGCTCCCTGCTGGAATACGAGGCTGCCGAGCTGGTGGGCCAACGGATTGACCGGTTACTGACGATACCCAGCCGGATTTATTTCCAGACCCATATTTACCCCCTGATTACCTTACGGAAAGTAGCCAGTGAACTGTATCTAAACGTACAAACCCGGCAGCGGGTCCAGATACCCGTGCTGCTAAATGCCGTCAGCCAGGAGCAGGATGGAACGTCAGTTACCTATATCTCCTTTATTCCGGTTTACCAACGGAGGCAGTTTGAGCAGGAGTTGATCAACGCGAAAAAAGCCGCCGAAGAAGCACTGCTTCGTAATGATGAACTGGTTAAACTGAAACAGGAACTGGAACTCCATCAAACCGACCTCGACCGGCAACTCAGCTATATGCAGCACCGGAATGACGAACTCGAGCAGTTCAGCAAAATCATTTCGCACGATTTGCAGGAACCTCTCCGCAAGATTACCTTATTTGCCGACCTGCTCAGTCACGAGAAACCGGATGCGCTGACCAGTATGGGAAATCGGGCGCTTGTGGGTATTGAAACGGCTACCGTCCGGATGCGACAGCTCATCAGCGATTTGCAGTTCTACTTCACCCTGGCCGGTCAGTTGCCTGACTTGGTTGACACCATTGACCTGGCGAAGCTCGTCCAGGAATTGATACGGGAATTTGGGATGGCCCAGGCTACGTTCGAGGTGGAAGCGCTGCCTGCCGTACTGGGTAACAAAGCGGAGCTGATTAATTTATTCAGGCATCTGCTGGATAATGCCGTGAAATTCAGAGAGCCGGGGCAATCGGTTGCCATACGGGTGACCGGCACGGTAATTGGCATGAATAGTTTTCAGCATCTGCCCAACAAGTACCGTTACTCAGACTACGCCCGTATCATCGTTTCCGACAATGGGCCGGGGTTCAGTAACCAGCACAGCGAAGAGATTTTTCACATCCTCAAGAAGCTGAGTCCCAATACTCCCGGTATTGGCCTGGGGCTGGCTATTTCCAAAAAAATAGTGGAACGGCATAATGGACAGATTTCGGCGCAATCCTCACCAGGGAAAGGCACCCAAATAACCGTATTGCTGCCTGTTGTCTGATCGTGTTCTGGCCGTTGATCCTGACCGCACCATCGAGTGTTTCGTCCTGAACCTGGGCTGACGTATACACTAACGTTGACAGGTACGGAAATCGGTAGCCTTAATGGTAAACCGGACCAATGGTGCCGCCTGTCAATCCGTAGTGTCCTTTATCCTTATCCGTTACCCAGGAGCCATTGTCAAACCTATATTTGTTATTGCAAAATGCTCAAACCAATGGCAACGCAACTAAAAAAAATACTTTCCTTCGGGCTGCTACTGGCCGGATCGTTGTCTGGTAATGTTCAGGCCCAGGACAGCGCATTACTGTACGAAGTAACGGGACCGGGCCTATCTCAGCCTTCGTACCTGTACGGCACATTTCACCTCATTTGCCCCAACGACCTCGTCATTACCGAGGCCATGAAAAAGGCCATGGGCAGTACGCAGCAGGTATACCTGGAACTGGACATGGACGACCCGGCCATGATGGGCAGTATGCAGAAGGCGATGCTGATGCCTAATGGCAAAACGGTGAAAGACCTGCTCAAGCCCGACGATTATACCGTGCTGGATACCTACCTCAAACAGAAGATGAGTATGGGACTGGCGCAACTGGGCATGCTGAAACCCATTGGCCTTCTGTCCATGATGTACATGACTATGCTGCCCTGCCAGCCAGCATCCTATGATATGACGTTCGCCCAGATGGCCACCACCGACAAAAAAGAGGTGCGCGGGCTGGAATCGCTGGATGATGAACTGGCGGCTCTGGATAAAATTCCGCTGGAAGAGCAACTAAAGGGCCTGGTCGACATGGCAAAGAACCCCGACGAAGCAAAACGGGAATTCATGAACATGATTGAGTTGTACAAAAGTCATGATCTGACAAAGTTGATGAATACCATGAAAACCAGCCAGTTCAGCGGGGGCGATTTTACGCAGTTTGAGGAAAGCCTGCTTGCCGACCGGAATACTAAGTGGATACCGGTCATTGAGAAAGCGGCCAAAGAGAAACCAACCTTTTTTGCCTTTGGTGCCGGACACCTGGGTAACCAGAAAGGCATTATCAATCTACTGCGCAAGGGAGGGTATACGGTGAAAGCCGTGGAGTGAGATACCTACTCAGGGATTAGTCTCGCAGACTATAGCAAGAAAAAGCCCGTTGCCTGACGGGTATTTTTTTGCTATAGCCATTAGACCGCGCCATATTCCCGCTTTACTTACTGTGCAGACGGCTCTCCCTTTAACCGTTTGCTTCCCGAAACGATGATTTCACTTTTCCACTCTTTTTCCCTGGGGGGCGCAGTGCTTGGCTTACTGGGTCTTCTCAATAGCTGGATGGGCACACCCGGCACGCCCGCTTCTCACCAGAAGGCAATCCAAATCGACACGACGAACCGGCCCGAAGAGAATCGGTTTACCAAAACGGTGCTCTCCAACGACCTCAACGAGCCAATGGAACTGGCCGTAGCGCCCGACGGGCGCGTGTTTTTTGTGGAGCGGGGGGGTAAGTTTTACATGTACGACCCCGTACAGAAGAAAACCCGGCTCCTGCATGACTTCCCGGTGAAAGCCGTCGAGAAATACCTGAACGGCCTGCTGGGTATGACCATCGACCCGAATTTCAGCCAGAACCACTATCTCTACTTTTTCTACACCATTCAGGACGGCGAGCAGACCAAACAGCGTATTGCCCGCTTCGTCATGAACGATGATAATACCCTGGATGTAGCCAGCGAAAAACCCATTATCGAATTCCCCATCGACCTGGAAGTGAGTGCTCACACGGGTGGCTCCATGACCTGGGATACGCACGGCAACCTCTTTATCTCCACCGGCGACAATACCGTTCCGTTCGAGTCGAGCGGGTTTGCACCCATCGACCAGCGGCCGGGTCGGCATACGTTCGATGCGGAACGGTCGGCGGGTAACCCGAACGATTTGCGCGGTAAAATTCTGCGTATCCACGTTGAAAAAGATGGTCCCGGGGGCGCGTCTGCCTACACCATTCCGGATGGCAACCTGTTCCCGAAAGGAACGCCGGGTACGCGTCCGGAAATTTACGTGATGGGTTGCCGGAACCCGTACCGTATTTCGGTCGATCCGGTTACGTCCATCCTGTACTGGGGCGAAATTGGCCCCGATTCCGGTACCGATGGCGAGCAGGGACCACGCGGGTACGATGAGTTTAACCAGGCAAAAAAAGCCGGTAACTACGGCTGGCCTTTCTTCGTGGGGGATAGCAAACCCTATTATCACTACGATTTTGCAACCAAAGCCGTGGGCGAACTGTACAACCCACAGGCACCGGTCAACAACTCGCCAAACAATACCGGCGCAAAAACGCTGCCGCCCGTAAACAAGGCGATGGTGTGGTATCCGTACAACAAATCAGATGAGTTTCCGCAGCTGGGTGTGGGTGGTCGCTGCGCCATGGGTGGCCCGGTCTACCATTACGATGCCGCCAGTACCTCGAAAACGAAAATTCCGGTGTACTACGATAAGGCGCTGTTTATGTACGACTGGATGCGGAACTGGGTCTTTGCCGTACGAATGGACGATCAGCAGAACTACGTAGGTATGGAACGGTTCATGCCGGAGCGGGGCGATTTTCGGCGCCCGGTCGATATGGAGATTGGGCCGGAGGGGTCAATTTATATGCTCGAATACGGCTCGGTGTACGGGATTGATAACGTCGATGCGCGGCTGGTTCGCCTTGATTTTAACCCCGGTAACCGCGCTCCGGTAGCCAAACTCACTGCGAATGACACCATCGGACTGGCCCCGCTGACGGTGGCTTTCGGTAACGATAGCTACGACTACGACAAAGCCGACCGGCTCCGGTACGAGTGGCGGTTTGAGGGTAATGCCGTAGCCTCAACGGAGGCTAAAACGGCCTACACGTTTCGTAAAAACGGCATCTACAAAGCCCGGCTGACCGTAACCGACCCATCGGGTAAATCCAGTACGGATACGCTGACCCTCAAAGTAGGTAATACCATGCCGCGGGTGGCTATTTCGACAACGGACAACAGTACCTTCTTCTTCCCCAATCAGGCGCCCCTGCATTACGCGGTTGTGGTGGCCGATAAAGAGGATAAGGTTATTGATAAAAAGAAGGTAAACGTCGCGATGACCTATATCCCCAAAGTGGCCGATTCGGATCAGCAACTGGGCCATCAGCCAATTTCGGCTTCGTTCAACTTAGGGAAAAACCTGATTGCGGGCAGCGACTGCAAGGCGTGCCATCAGGTAGATGCCAAATCCGTCGGGCCATCGTTCACGGAGATTTCTAAAAAGTACCGGGATGATAAAACGGCAACGGCCAAGCTCGCCAACAAAATCATCATCGGGGGTGGGGGCATCTGGGGCGAACACGCCATGAGTGCCCACCCACAACTCTCCCGGGAGGAAACAACCGAGATGGTCAAATACATTTTCTCGCTGGGAGTGAAACCCGCCGACAATCACTTGCCCCAACAGGGTAGTGTAGTACTGAAAGACCACATTGGGAATGATCAGTCGAGTCGCTATATTCTGACCGCTTCGTATACCGACAAGGGAAGCGTTGATAGTAAGCAGCCTACGCTTTCGCTAACCCAGCAGGATGCGCTGATTCTGCGCCCCACCAAAGTGCTGGCAACCGAAGCCGACGAACTGCACGATATGGCCAAACAGGGTCGGCGACTGGGTAACATTCAGGATCAGTCCTGGTTTATGTTGAAAGGTATTGACCTGAAAGGCATCGACCAGCTCACCTTTCATTACGCATCAAAAGACCAGGATGCCATCATAGAGGTGCATACCGATTCGCCAACGGGCCCCGTGATCAGTCAGGTGAAAACCACACCGACGGGCGATGGCCGGAAGTATGCCGACGTGACATCGTCCCTCAAGACCCCGGTTGGCAAACACGATTTGTATTTCGTATGTACGAAACCCGGCGGCAAAAACCTGCTCTCGCTGGAATGGGTACTGTTTGGCCAAAAAGGAGCCGGGGAAGCACTGGGTGCAAAGTCAACCGAGAAGTAGGGACTTATACGGGCTTGAATTGGTTCAACCCTGCATCGGGCCGGGTGGCCGATGTTATGGAAAAAATAGGGAAGAGCCTATATTGACCTTCGGATGAAACCGAGGGGTTTAGTCGAGCACCTATGGTAAGGGAATAGTCAATACCACTTTGACGACCATGCAATCTGGCTTGTCTGGTTGTCAAAATGGTCTACTTGCTCGTTACTCTTCTTTGTCGACGATAGGACAAATAAGCGCTTAAGAAGAAAAAATCAGCCAGCGTAGCATAGAGATAATTGCCACTCGCACCGGTCAAACCAACAAGTACGAGGCCAAAAATAAAAAGGGCCAAATAGTTATTTCTCATGATTTACGAAGGTGTTCAAGGCGTACAAATGAGCCTGTGTAAAACTAAACAGTCATAACCAGAATACAATAGAAATGAAGTAACTAATTTATAATCAGTGGTGTAATTATAACAGCTTACTTCATTGCTGAGGTGACGAGCATGCTGAATCAGGCGGTACGTACCCACCCGGTGATTTTGCTTAACCAGCAGGCATGCTTATAAAACCCATCCGTGTGTACCACTGAAATGCCATCCGCTTTAACTGGCAGATACGGATGGAGTTGACTGGTTTACTTTTATCATTTTTCAGCTTGGCAATAATTCCTGCAACTACCTATTCCTTTTTGAAAGGAGAGGGACAAATGAGTGAACTGATCCGTCAGTTTGACTGGGCAGCAACACCCCTGGGTACGCCTGACCAATGGCCATCAAGCCTACGAATTACGCTGGGTATTCTGCTCCATGCAAAATCGCCAATGATTTTGTGGTGGGGAGAGGAGTTGATTCAGTTTTACAACGATGCCTACCGCCCAAGCTTAGGCACGGGTGGTAAGCACCCTGGCGCTTTGGGCCAGAAGGCCGTGGACTGCTGGCCCGAAATATGGCCTGCTATCAAGCCCTTGATAGACCAGATCCAGGCAGGTGGGGAGGCTATCTGGCAGGAAAATCAACTCATGGCCATGTACCGGAATGGCCGGTTGGAAGATGTCTACTGGACATTTGGGTACAGCCCCGTGTTGAATGAGGAGGGGCAGGTTTGCGGAGTCCTGGTGGTATGTCAGGAAACGACGGCACTCGTCAACAGCCTGCGGCAGTCAACCCAAAAACAGGAGAGTATCCAGCGCGTGTTCAAACAGGCTCCGGTAGCGATTGCCATTTTCCGGGGGCCTGAGTTTGTCATTGAGTTAGCCAATGATAGCGTCTGTTTGCTCTGGGGGCGAACCCAGCAACAGGTAATTGGCAAACCCTTGTTTGAGGCCCTGCCCGAAGCCGCTGGGCAGGGGTTTGAAGAACTGCTCAGGGGCGTGTTGCAAACGGGTAAAACGGTGATAGCCTCTGAATTGCCCTCCTTTATCGAGCGAACCGGAAAACAGGTTACCGTGTACTGGACGTTTGTGTACGAGCCACTATATGAGCCGGATGGCACCATTGACAGTGTCATTGTGGTGGCCACCGACATGACTGAGCAAAAACTGGCTAAGCTGGCATTAACCGAAGCCAGCCAACGCAAAGATGAGTTTTTGGCCATGCTGGGTCATGAGTTGCGTAACCCACTGGCACCCCTGCGCAATACCCTGCAACTGTTGCAAATGAGCGGTGGGCAGGATGAGACGGTAGACTCATCCGTTGCGTTAATGACTCGTCAGGTCGATCATTTGGTGCGCCTGGTGGATGACCTGCTGGATATGAGCCGGATCAACCAGGGTAAAATCGAATTACGTCGGGAGCGCCTTGAACTCGGGGAGCTGATTGCGCATACGATTAAAGCCATTCGACCGCTGTACGAGGCCAATAACCGCCATCTGCTGGTCAGTCCACTGGCAGCTCCTGTATACCTCAAAGGTGATTCTACCCGGTTGGCACAAGCGCTTACCAACCTATTAACCAATGCAGCTAAATACACCAATAAAGGTGGGCACGTCTGGCTGATCGTTGAACGGGCAGAGGGGGAAGTGCTGGTACGGGTGAAAGACGATGGGATTGGCATGACGACTGAGCAATTGAGCCGTGTTTTCGAGATGTTTTTTCAGGTGAATACCTCTTTAAACCGGCCTCATGGGGGTCTGGGCCTTGGGCTGGTGGTGGTCAGGCGGTTAGTCGAACTGCATGGCGGTCGGGTGGATGCCCACAGCGATGGCCTTAATCTAGGGAGTGAGTTTGTCCTGCACCTACCCGCCCTGGCTGACGCAGCCACTCCCCGACCCGTGCCCGACAAGCAGCCCAGTCAGGTAATGACCGGTTATCGAATAGTGGTTGTCGATGACAATCAGGATGCCGCCGTTACAACGAGTATGCTGCTTAAGTTAAAAGGGTACGAAGTCTATACCTGCTACAATGGGTTGGAGGGTATAGCGGCAGCGGAGCGTTTGCAGCCTAGGGTGATGTTGATTGACATTGGCATGCCCGGCCTGAACGGCTACGAAACCTGTCGGCTGATCCGGGAGCAGCCCTGGGGTCAACAGATGGTATTGATTGCACTGACGGGCTATGGCCAGGCGGAGGACAAACTACGAAGCCAGGAAGCGGGGTTTACAGCTCACCTGGTGAAACCCGTCGATTTGTCGACGCTTAGCCAGGTAATTGAGTCGCTCCTAACCAGCTAGCAAACAGGATGCGCCGGTAGTCATGGATAGCCAGTGGAAGTGAGCCGCCTTGATCTTACCACCAATCGCTGGGAAATGGCTTGCGAAGGGCGGCTATTCGCCGGACAAAATACCGGCTGTGAAAGGGTGACAGAAGAACACAAAAAAAGCCCCTTTTTCCGAGGGGCTTTTTTACTTTGTTAGTGACCGATACGGGAATCGAACCCGTGTTACCGCCGTGAAAGGGCGATGTCCTAACCGCTAGACGAATCGGCCGTCTTGTTTAAAAGACCCAACAGTTTAGTTGATTAACCACCCTGTTGGCGAAACGTGGTGCAAAGGTAAGGTGATGTTTTAAAAATGCAATGCACACCGCCAAAATTTTTCCGAAAAAAGGGTTTCTGGCCGATTTACTGCTATTTTTGAGCCAGTTAGCGTCTTCGTTTTTTTCTTCATCTATGAAACATAGTCTCCTGCTGGCGGCCCTGGCAACGTTATTACTGACTTATCCGTCCAGAATAGCATTGGCCCAGGTATCAACAACCTCAACCAGCGTATCCTCACCCGCTCAGTTTCTGGGCTATAAGCTGGGTGACCGATTCACGCCCCACCATCGCCTTATTGCCTACGCCGAACAGGTGGCTCGCCAGTTACCGGGTCGGGTTAAACTGATTCCGTACGGGCAAACCCACGAAGGTCGCCAACTGATGGTGGTCGTTGTGGCCTCCGAAGCGAATCTGGCCCGGCTGGAAGAAATCAGGACCAATAACCTGAAGCGCACCGGCCTGCTGGAAGGCACCCCAACCCCCGCACCCCAGCCCCCCATTGCCTGGCTGAGTTATAACGTGCATGGCAACGAGGCCGTTAGCTCCGAAGCCTTTATGGAGGTGTTGTACCGACTGACAAATACCAGCGATACCCTTTCCAGGAAGATATTGAATACCACCGTTGTGCTGCTCGACCCCGGCCTGAACCCCGACGGGCACGACCGCTACGTGAACTGGTACAACCAGATGCTGGGTGCTAACCCCGACCCAACCCCCGCAGCCCGCGAACACAGCGAACCCTGGCCCGGTGGCCGGTACACCCACTATCTCTTTGACCCTAACCGCGACTGGGCCTGGCAAACGCAGGAAAATACGCAGCAGCGTATGGTACTCTATCAGCAGTGGATGCCCCAACTCCACGCCGATTTTCACGAAATGGGCGCGGAGAGTGCCTATTACTTTGCGCCATCGGCCAAACCCTACCACCAGGATATTACCCCCTATCAGCGGCAGTTTCAGCAAACCATCGGGCAGTACAGCAGTCGGGCTTTCGATAAAAACGGCTGGCTTTACTACACCCGCGAACGCTACGACCTATTTTATCCCAGCTACGGCGACACCTACCCAACGTACAACGGGGCCATCGGCATGACGTTTGAACAGGGCGGGGGAGGCCGGGCGGGGCTGGCTTTCCAGAAGGATGACGGGGACACGCTCACCCTCCGCCAGCGCATCGACCATCACTACACATCAGGCATCGCTACGCTCGAATCCGTGGCCGACCGGCCCGCCGAAATCGTGAAGGAGTTTGGGCAGTTTTTCGACAAAGCCCGGAATACGCCTATTGGAGCTTATAAAAGTTACGTCATTAAAGCCAATGGCGATGCCGGGCGAATCAGGGCGTTGCAGCAACTGCTGGACCGGAACAAAATCAGCTACGGCTACGCCGGGAAGGCCCAAACCGCTGCCGGAGCCTTCAACTACAGTACGCAGAAAACGGAAAAAAATATGGCTGTAGCCGCCGAAGATATGGTCATCAGTGCCTACCAGCCCAAGTCGACGTTACTGAAAATTTTGTTCGAGCCAAACTCAGCCCTGGAAGATTCGGCCACCTACGACATTACGGCCTGGTCATTACCCTACGCATACGGTCTGCAAACCTATGGCCTGACAACCCGCCTAAATCCGGTAAATGATGCCCCAACTCCGCCCGTTGCACCGGTGGCACCCGCCAATGCCTACGCATACCTGATTCGCTGGCAGTCACTCCCGGCGGTGAAGACGCTGACGGCCCTGATGAAACAGAACGTGCGGGTACGGGTAGCCGAAAAACCATTCGAGGTAGAAGGGAAATCGTACCCCTATGGCACGCTGATTGTTACCCGGACCGGCAATGAACACTTTGGCGATAGGCTGGGGGCGCTGGTAAATCAAACCGCTACAGCTAACGGTGCTGCCTATACGCCGGTTAAAACCGGGTTCGTCACGACCGGTTCCGATTTTGGCTCCGGTTCGGTATCCGGGCTGAGAGCCCCCAAAGTAGGGCTTGTGACGGGGGAGGGGACGCCACCACCGTCGGCGGGGGAAGTCTGGCACTTTTTTGACCAGACCCTCAACTACCCGATTACCCTGCTGGATGGCAGTACGCTGGGTAACCTGGCCTGGACGAAGCTGGATGTGCTGATACTGCCGTCTAATTTTAACTACAGCCGGATTTTACCCGAAAAGACGCTGACCGCGCTGAGAGAATGGATTCGGGCGGGTGGCAAACTCATTGCGATGGAACGGGCCGCGTCATTTCTGGCGGGTAAAGATGGGTTCGACCTGAAAGAGAAATCGGGCGATGGGGATAAGGCAGACAAAGTTCGCCGGAGCAATGTGGCTGATTCGCTCAGGGTGTACGCTGATCGGGAGCGGTCGGCCCTCTCGGACGAAACGCCGGGCAGTATTTACCGGGTCAACATGGACACGACGCACCCGCTGGGGTTTGGCCTGACGGGTGGGTACTACTCACTGGTGCTGAACGCCTATAACTTCGATTTCCTGAAGGATGGCTGGAATGTAGGCTACCTGAAAAATGATAATTACGTAGCCGGATTTTCGGGGAAAAACGTAAAAGGAAAACTGAAGAATACCCTTCTGATGGGTGTTCAGACGATGGGGCGCGGCAGTGTTGTGTACCTGGCCGATGACCCGCTTTTCCGGGGTTTCTGGTATAACGGTCAACTGCTGTTCAGCAACGCGGTCTTTATGGTAAACTAAAAAGCGAAAGAGTGAAAGGCGAAAGAGCGAAAGTTGCTGACGCGTCAGCCTTCTTACGTCAGCCTTTCGCTCTTTTACTCTTTCCTTCTTTCATTCATTAAATTATGAAAGCCATCCTCTGCCAATCGTTCGGCCTGCCCGATACCCTCACGCTGGAAGAGATACCGTCGCCCACGCCCGGCCCCGGTGAAGTGCTTATTCAGACGAAAGCCTGTAGCCTCAACTTCCCGGATACGCTGACCATCCAGAACAGATACCAGTTCAAACCCCCATTGCCGTTTTCGCCGGGGAGCGAATCCTCGGGCGTGGTGCTGGCCGTGGGGGAGAGCGTCACCCACCTCAAACCCGGCGACCGGGTGTTTACGTATGGGTCGCACGGGGGGCTGGCCGAAGAACGGATTTCGGATGCACGCGCCACCATTCCCCTGCCCGACGGGATGGACTTCGTCACCGGTGCGTCGACCCTGTACGCGTACGGCACCTCCTACCATGCCCTGAAAGACCGCGCTTTGTTACAGCCCGGCTGTGGGAACGGCCAACCGGAAACGCTGCTGGTACTGGGAGCTGCCGGGGGCGTGGGACTGGCCGCCGTCGAACTGGGGAAGCTGATGGGCGCTACGGTCATTGCGGCCGCTTCTACGGCGGAGAAACTGGCCGTTTGTGAACAGAAAGGGGCTACTCACCTGATTAACTACACGACGGAAGATCTGCGCGAACGGATTAAAGAAATTACGGGTGGCAAGGGTGTCGACGTGGTGCTGGACCCCGTGGGGGATAAGTGGGCAGAACCCGCTATCCGGTCGATGGCCTGGCGGGGACGCTACTTGGTGGTTGGCTTTGCCGGGGGCGAAATTCCGAAGATACCGCTCAACCTGGCGTTGCTCAAGGGTAGTGCCATTGTGGGCGTGTTCTGGGGTGCGTTTACGCAGCAGGAAGCCGCTCTGAGTCAGCAAAACATGCAGGAGATTGCCACCTGGGTAATGCAGGGGACACTTACCCCGCATATTTACAACCACTACACGCTGGCCGAAGCTCCGCAGGCACTTACCGCTATGATGGAACGCCAGGTCATCGGGAAGGCGGTGGTCGTACTGTAATTAAACATTTACTCCCTGGTTTTGTGTTATATACGTGCAATTTGTACACAAACCACGGATTTTGGTTATGTTAGAGAAACGGCTGGCTAAGGCACTGCTTGTAGGGTTATTCCTGGGGTTGCCCCTGGCTGGCATGGGTCAGGGTATGCGGTTGCTGGGCATCCCGCTGGATACAATCCTGAAAACGACCGCTCCCCGCGTCGACCGGAACTATGTTGTAACGTACTACAACCGCCTGCACCTGTTTGCGGTTAGTGAACGACAGGACTACACGCTGCGGGTAGTGGGCGCATCGCAGCCGCTGAAGTACAAGCCAAATCTGGCCTGGACGGCGGGTATTGGGATGAACTACAAGTGGATTGGGGCTGAAATAACGTTTAAACTGCCCATACTGGGGTACGACGTAATCCGTAAGGGAGAAACCAGACAGTTTGGCGCTTCCGTAAACCTCAACCGAAACCGGTTGCTGTATTCCGCTCAGTACCAGTCCTACCGGGGCTTTTATCTGTACAACCCGAACCGCCTGCAACCCGACTGGTTTGATCGTACGTCGATTTACCCGAACCGCAGTGACCTGCGCAGTCAGACCTTTACGGGGCATGTGCTCTATCAGTTCAACCCACTCCAGCTTTCCGTTCCGGCCACGCTGCTGCAACGCGAAGGGCAGCGCCGGAGTGCCTATACCTGGGTACTGGGCGGCTTTCTTACGTACCAGAATATTCGGGGTAATGCCTCGCTGGTGCCTTCTGCCCTTCAGGCGGACTTTCGCCCGGAATCTCAGTTGGTACAAATCAAAACAATGGCCCTGGGGGTTAATGCGGGGTATACCAAAACGTTCGTTTTTCGGAAACACTACTTCACCAGTTTTAGCGTCCGGCCGGGTCTCTCGTTACTGCTTCAGCAAACCAATACAGTGCAGAACATAGCAGACAGCCAGTTGAAGCTGGGCTGGGAGGGCATTGCATCGTTTACCCTGGGCTACAGCACTGATAAGTATTACGGAGGGATTTACGGATCAACGGAATGGGTCAACCGGGCTTTCTCGCAGGAATTAATCAATACCCACTCCGATTACATTCGGCTGGTGGTGGGCAAACGTCTGCGCTATCGGCCCAAGGGCATTGTAAAAAAACTGCCGGGACTATAAGCAACTGTATTCTCCCGCGCTGCCAATTAGCAGCGCAGGAGAATACAGTTATAAATCAACGTGCGCCAGGCCAACCGAGTTTTTGTTGTTGGTATTCTTCACCTCGTAAGCCACAACAAGCTGATTGTCAATGACCACACCGGTGGCGTTTGTGCCGTTGAGGGTATTTTTGGCAAACTGGGTCGATGGGTTCTGGTCTGCGGTGATGTTCTTATAGGCAATCACCGACGATACCCCCGCTTCTGTTTCCTGATTCTGTTCCCAAAGCAGGACCGACGATGTTGGGGCCGATACCAGAAACGCATTTTTAGCGGTTGGGTCGTCCAAGACAAATAAGCGTTTGCCCTGCTGCGTGGCCACCCGGATTCCCGGCGATTCGGTGGTGCCGGACATCCAGGCAATCAGATTGCCGTTCTGGCTGCTGGCGGACGTTGGGCCGGAGTGCGGACAGCCGTTAATCTTCCACTTGTCAGCCAGTAAAATGGCTGCTTTAGAGAACGTTACTCCGTTGTCTGACGATGTCATTTTGGCAATGTCGCGGGTGTTGTCCTGGTTCTCGCGGTAGTACAGGTTAAGGATGCCTTTGTTGTCAACCAGCAGGCTGATGTTACAGCAGTCGCAGGTGAACGGGTCGAGGGTTTTTACATCCCCAAATGCGTTGCCCGTCGACGTGACAAACTTCAGGTCGCGCTCGTGTTGTTTTCCCGGAATGTCGCTCAGATAAGCTACCGCCACTTCGCCGTTGGCCAGCACAGTGGCATCGAAGAAACCGCGCACCATGTTTGGGGTCCGGTCGGCATGGACCGGAGCGGGCGGGCTCCAGGTGTTGCCCCCGTCCGTCGACTGGCTGTAAACGATCTGCAAATCGGACGGTCGTCCTCCCCGGGCTCCGCCTTTCACCGGGGCATCGGTTTTAGGCTTCATGCCCCCGTGACTGTCGCCGTGTTCGTGACTGGCAGGGGTTACTTCGTGGCTGGTATGGGGAGCGGCTGGTGCGGGCTGTGGCGGGCTGGTCGGGCTTCCGGGCATGGTAAAGACTGCTACCAGCGAGCCATCTTTTTTGAACAGCAGTTTGGGCCGCATCAGGCGGGAACTGCCAAGGCCGACCGAGGAGTAAATGAGTTTTTTGTCGCCAAACGTCCGTCCTTTGTCGTTCGATTCAGCCCAGTAAAAATAAACGACCCCTGCTTTGTCTTTTTCGGTCCACGACAGGGCGACGTTGCCGGTTGGGGTTTTCACGAGTGTCGGTACCGCGTAGGCGCGGGTAGTGTCACTGAACGTAGTTGGATTGTTGGCGTAGGTGGTCAGGCCCGAAAGTATCAGGAGGCCAGCGCACAGCATCGGTTTAAGCATCTTGTTCATACTACTATTTTTTTAGAGGGATTGACTGACTAAACTTGTTGGGTTGTGAACCGGAATGATGGAATGAACAGACTTATCAGCACAGGCCGTCAATTCAGGCTAGAACCGGTACGAAAGTGTCGTGACAAACTGCCGGGGTGGAATCGGCATGATGCTGTACCGGTCATGAATCAGGTAATTCAATTCATTCGTGATATTCGATAGTTTGGTCAGTAACGAAATTTTACGGTACGAATACCCTGCCGACAGGTCGATGGTTGTGAAGCCGCTCAGGGGAATCAGGCGACTAAACACCGGCGTCTGCCCGTAGGTGTTGTTGTTGCCGCCGTACCGGGCACCCGTATAAAAAGCCGATGCACCCAGTTTGAGGCCGCGCAGCCGGGGCAGATCGAATGTGTAGAAAACTGTTGCGTTGGCCGTGTGGGCCGGATTATTGGTCAGGCGTTCCCCTTCTATGGGCGACCCTTTCACGAGCGACGTTTGGGTGTACCGCATGTAGTTGTAGCCATAGCCCGTCACGAACGACAGGTTTTTCGACAGCGTGCCGTTCAGGTCAATTTCAAGCCCGTCGCTGGTCGTTTGCCCCGTAAATTCCTTTACGTTGGTATCGGTATTGGGTGAGCCGTCGGCTTTGACCGGTGCGATCTGGGCAAAATTGCTGTTTACGATGTGGTAAACGCCGATGTTCGCCGAGATGCGGCCGTTGAGTAGTTCATTTTTAACCCCGGCTTCAAACTGGTCGATAAGGGAAGGGCGCAGGATTTGCCCGTTGATGTCGACGCCCGTATTGATGGTGAAGTTGTTGGCATAGCTACCAAAAAGCGAGGTGTTTCTGGTGGGCTGATACAGTAACGCCACTTTGGGCGAAAAGGCCGCATCCAGTTTTGTTTCAACGGCACCCCGCGTCCCGGCCAGCGTCTGTAGGTTGAGGATGGTTGTTTGTACGGTTCGTTGCTGCGACCACCGTACCCCCGCCAGCACCTTTATTTTATCCGTCAGGCTAATCAAATCCTGGATGTAAAAGCCCAGCCGCCGGGAGGGCGATGTGGTGCGGTTTAGTTGGGTTGCCTCCGGAATATCCGTACGGGTTTCGTACAGGGTAGGAGTCAGAATATTGATCTTGTCGTAGGTCGTTGTTCCCGGTCCGTAATTGATACTGAATGAATTACTCTCGCTTACGATACCGACCAGATCACTACCCACCAGCAACTGATGCCCAAGGCTACCCGTGTTGAACCGGCCGTTCAGGTTGACCTGTCCGGTATAGTCTGCCTCGCCGGTCAGCGTCCGGCTTAGTGCCCGTGTCCAGTCACCATTAGACTGAATCGTGTTGTTCGGTACGCCTGCACCGTACGCCGTTACGTTGGTTTTCTGGGCGGAGGCAATGGCGGTTAGTTTCCAGTTGTTGCTGATCGCGTGATCGATGTTGAGCGAGCCGGAAAACTGGTCCACGTTGTTATACGCCCAGTTGGTATTGATAAATCGGGACCGGGGAATGTCGGGGATAATGGCATCCTGGTTGGCATTGAGGGAGCCAATGCCATTGTCGGGTGTGAGATCTGATTTCAGGTAATCGCCCTGGATCAGAATCGTCGTTTTCTGACCCAGTTTATACAGCAGGGATGGGTTTACGTACACCCGGTTTGTGTTGACCACATCCCGGTAACTGTTGGCCGTTTCATAGGTACCCACCACCCGGAAGGCCAGATTTTTTGACAATGGACCGTACAGGTCGACCATGGGTTTGTACAGACCATAGCTACCCACGCGCATCGAGACCTCACCCCCGCGTTCGAATGTCGGTTTTTTGGTTACCATGTTGATAATCAGGCCACCCGATACGTTGCCGTACAGCAGAGCCGCGCTACCCTTTAGTACTTCAACCGACTCCAGGGTGCTGGCTTCGGGAAACCCCATGGTATTGGCGACCACTCCATTCTTGAAAATACTGCCCCCGGCCCCGGCAATGCCGATGCTGTAGCCCCGCGCCGAAAACGTTTCGGCTACACCCTGCCGTTGCTGCGTGAGAGATACCCCACTCACATTTTTAAGGACATCACCCAGGCGGGAAGCCTGCTGGTTGGCAATCACCACGCTGCTCACGCTACCCGTCATCTGCGGCATATCCAAAGGAGCCAGATTTGCCTTCCCCACCGAAACGGCTTTGTTGGCACTCCGTACGTCGACCTCCGTCAATTGGGCGGCACTTTCGGCCAGTGAAAAATCGACCGTAGTTATCTGACCCGCTTTGGTCGTAACGGCCTTCTCCTGCGATTGCAGGCCTACGAAGGTAACCTGTAGGGTATAGGTACCTGGGGGAACTCCCTTCAACTGATAGGTCCCATCCTCCGAGGTGACGGTTCCTTTTCGGGTATCGCGCAGGCTGACAGTAACAAAGGAGGCTGGGTTACCATCGCTGGTTGTAACCACGCCCCGAATGATGCCGTGCGTTTGGGCAATGGCTGGTATACGGCAAAGGGCCGCCGTGAAAAGCACCAGTAAAATCCGGTACACAAATGCGTGTGTATATAGTATGCGCTTCATTATTTAGAATGATTATAAGTTGGGCAAATGTAAAGCCGGTTTTTTGCGATACAAGTATTATTTAGAATTTTTCTAAATAATCATCTTTTAGTACCTGTTCGATTCCGGAAAATTCATATAGGAGGTTCGTGTGGGCTGGTTACCACAAACAAATGGTAGTTGCAGCGTTGGAGTATACCCGATGCCGCAACCACCATTTGCTGAAGTGAGTCGGTAGAACCAGATGAATGTTGTTAGGGCTCGTGTCACCCGGCCCTACGCAGTGGGGAGCTTGGAGGTCCTGATACCGGGATAAAAAAATACCCGAAGTATGATAGTGGAGTCTGAATTTACCTGACTACCGGCCGTCATTCACTCATTGGCCGGTTTGGCACTCTTGTAGAATGTTGGCTGTCTGCCTGGCAAAACTACCCGGTTCTGCTAGATAGCTGCTTATCAGTGTGCCAGTCGTATCGGTCGCGGTGATAAGAAAAAATAAGGGTTTATTTTTTTCAATAAAGCAAGGTTGGCACACTTTTCGCAAACTTCACTACCGAACACAGTTCAGTTGTGCCCTTTGGGCGTCAGTCTGGAATGTGTGCTTTACATTTATGGGTTAGGTTTCGCAAACGCCATCTTTAGTCTTAAGGGGTGGCGTTTGTTGTTTTTTGCGCTTCACTGGGGTTTTCGTCGCCTTCCAGATTATAAAGGGCAACATTCATCTCGAAACCCAGAATGAGCAGCAGCGAGATCAGGTTGATCCAGATCATCAGAGCAATAAGTGTGCCAATAGACCCATATACCTTGTTGTAGGAACCGAAGTTGGAGATGTAAAAAGAAAAGGCGAGGGTTGTCAGTACGATCAGCACCGACGCTGTGATAGCGCCCGGCATAATAAATACCCATTTCATATTAACATTGGGCCCCAGCCGGTAAATGATCGTAACGGCCCCGACAAACACCGCGAAAACGACCAGATAACGACCCATATCCAGCAGGTTAGCGAAGAAAACGTTGTTTAGAATGCCAAAGTGAAGCAGGTAATCACTCACGTTGGACCCAATAATCAGCACCACAACGGCCAGAACCAGGGCAAAAGCCAGGGTAAACGTCAGGACAACCGCGATACCCCGGATTTTTAAAAAACTCCGCCTTTCCGCTGACTTATACGATGAGTTGAAGGCATGGATCAACGCAACCAAACCGCTGGTAGCCGAGTACAACGCCAACAAAAAACCAAACGACAGCACATTACTCTGCGGGCGACTGATTATATCCTCAATTGTGGTGTTGACGATGGTAAAGGTATTTCCCGGTAATACCTCCTGAAAAAATCCCATGATCTGTTTTTGAAGATCGGGGATAAACGTAATGTAAGGAATCAGGGTAAAAAAGAAAATAACAGTCGGGAATACAGCCAGAATAAGGCTGTACGAAACAGAAGCAGCCCGCTCACTGGTGTCGTTATCAACAATCTGGGCCAGCATTCGCTTCAGAAACGTGTACCAGGTGCTTCTCGAATTGAAAGGATGATGGCTTTTCAGCCACGCCTTTACGTTCAGGAGTGACTTGTTAGTCAATAGTTTATCGAACATATTGATTCGTGTAGTTAGTACCGATGTCTACCTGCCAGGAACCGGCTAATGTTGACGGTCAGCTACTGGCCAACGAACAACTATGCGTGTTTTAACTGCCTTCCTGAAAGAAAGGTTTTGTTGCTTCGACCAGTTCAGGCGGAGCCGCGCAGGGGCGGCCGGTATCGGTACGGACGAAAACCAGGGTCGTTTGTCCCGCATTTAGTAGCTGGTTGTGCTGGTTGAAAATCTCGTACTCAAACAGTAACCGGGTTTTGGGAAGCTGCGGGATGGTGACGCGAATGGTGAGCAGGTCGTCGTACCTGGCCGGGCGAATAAAGCGGGAGTGGAGGTCATAAACGGGCATCGAGATACCGTCTTCCTCAATCTGTTTATAACTCAATCCGAGGTGACGAAGAGCCTCGACCCGCCCAATCTCGTAAAACCGGGCGTAATTGCCGTAATACACAATTCCCATCTGATCCGTATCGTAATAACGAACCCTAATAGCTGTAATCTCGTGAGTGAGCATAGGTGGAAAATTAATGATAAATTATAAATGATGAATTTTTCATGTAAAGCAACATTCATCATTTATAATTTATCATTCAAAAACTTATTTCATAATTTTCATCCGGTTCAGGGCCTGCTGATACAGGCGGGCATTGGCCATGTGCTCGGACAGGGTTTTTGAGAAGGTATGATACCCATTGAAACGGGCATCCACCACAAAAAACAGGTAGTCGTGCTTTTCGGCGTTCAGCACCGCATCGATGGTAGCCGGAGCGGGCAGGTTAATGGGGCCGGGAGGTAGGCCGGTGTAGCGGTAAGTATTATAAGGCGAATCGACGGCCAGCTGCCGGTTCAGCAGCCGGCGGATGCCAAAATCGCGCAGGGCAAAAATAACCGTCGGGTCTGCTTCCAGTTTGATGCCCTGTTTCAGTCGGTTCAGGTACACACCCGCCACGCGTGGCTGCTCATCCCGCTTGTTGGTTTCGGCCGCTACAATGGAGGCCAGGACCTGCACCTGGGTTTGGCTCATCCCCAGGGCTTTGGCTTTTTCCTGCCGCTCCGGGGTCCAGAATTTCTTATACTCCGTACTCATCCGCTCCAGCAAGGCTTCGGGTTTGATGGTCCAGAACATTTTGTAGGTGTTGGGCAAAAACAGGCAAACAATGGTTGTGGTATCGAACCCGAATTTCTGGCAGGTAGCCGGGTCATTCAGTAAAGTGCCGAGGGAGTCGGGGCTAAAGGCAAACTTGCTGCCCAGTCGCTGGATGAGGTCACTCTTTTGCCGCATGCTGTTGAACGTTACATCCATGGCATCCTGGCTGCCATTACGCAGTTTGACCAGCGCTTCGCGGTTGCCCATGCGCGGCCGAATTTCGTAACGGCCTACTTTTACCCGCTCCGGATACTTCATCAGCTTGGCCAGAAACCGGAACGACGTTTCATCATTCACAACATCGTGTTTCTTCAGCGTATCCATAACGGACTCAAACGTAGCCCCAGGCGGAATCAACAAGGCAAATGGTTTGTCATTGTCCTGCACCAGCAGGTTCGGGCTCCGGTATATCTGCCAGAAATAAAACGAAAATGTTGTCAGCAGGATAGATACCGTAAGGAATAAGCCTATTTTAAGGTTTTGGGACATGGTAAAGAGGTGAGTAATGGTTACTGTACAAGGAACGGCTGCGGTCAGAAAGTCATTGCAGATGGCTCATCATGCATCGTACCGGATTCTGTTTATAGTATGCCGCAAATTTACGCCAAAACATGACCCGTTCGTCTAGTAGCGCGTGAAGTACGTGTTATCCCGTTCATCTTTCATCTGGCCAACCCGCACCCTTATCATAAAAGCATCGTAAATTTGTGCGCACCCAATCAACCGGTTTTGACCGCTCGCTCTTCATCTACCCGCCAGACTCGCCGGGGCCCCTCGCTCTATACGTTTTCGTTCTGGTTGCTTGCTTCCAGTAACTTTCTGTTCTGCGCCAGTTTCTCGATGATGATTCCCGAACTGCCCGCTTATCTGACGAAGATGGGTGGTAAGGAGTATGTAGGGTTGATTATCGCTTTGTTTACACTCACGGCGGGTATATCGCGCCCCTTCAGCGGTAAAATTACGGATACCGTAGGGCGGGTGCCGGTCATGGCGTTCGGGTCTATCGTGTGTTTTGTGTGTGGGTTTTTGTACCCCTACCTGCTCACGGTGTGGGGATTCCTGACGCTCCGGCTTATTCACGGGTTTTCTACGGGGACCAAACCCACCGCTACGGCTGCCTACGTAGCCGATATGGTTCCCGCCAACCGGCGGGGCGAAGCCATGGGGACCCTGGGCCTGTTTACGGCCATGGGCATGTCGCTGGGCCCCGCCATTGGCAGTTGGTTAGCCACCGATTTTTCCATGCAGCTTATGTTCTGGACGTCGTCGGCTTTTGCGCTGCTATCCATCGTTATCCTGCTGCAAATGCCCGAAACGCTGGTCAGCACGCAGCCGTTTCGGTTTAGTCTGTTGCGGTTGAAAAAAGAGGAGATCTTCGATAAGTCGGCCCTGCCGCCGTTCATTGTGTTGCTGCTGCAATCCTTCTCGTCGGGGGTGGTATTGATTGTGGTGCCCACGCTGAGTACCTCGCTCGGTATCGCCAACAAAGGGCTTTTTTTCTCCGTCTATACCATTGCTTCGCTGGGTATCCGGCTGTTATTCAGCCGCAGTTCTGACCGGTACGGTCGGTTGCCCGTGCTGTTTATTTCGACCTGTGTGCTGGTGGTGTCGATGGTCCTGCTCATGCTGGCCAACTCGACCGCGTGGTTCTGGACAGCGGCCGTTTTCTATGGCATGTCGTGGGGCATGAATTCGCCGACCGTCCAGGCCTGGACGGTCGACCTGAGCGACGAGAAAACGCGGGGACGGGCCATGGCTACCATGTACATTGCCCTCGAAGCGGGTATTGGTTTGGGGGCGGTGGGCGCGGGCTGGGTACTCAATAATGTAGTGGGTGAACCGGGGATGGCGGCATCGTTTGGTGTGTCGGCCATCATGGCCCTGCTGGCCGTTGGGTACTTAGGCTGGTTCTGGCGAAACGGGAACCGGCAACGATTGATTCCGATGAACGAAGCCGACGAAATGGCCCTGGTAGACGGGGAACCCTGATGGATACGATTGAACCTGAAATACGTCCCCTGGTCGATGCGCTGAACCAAACCGGTCTGGTCCGCACGTTTTCTAGTTGCCAGGGGCACTTTGGCCCGGATGAGCAAACCCTCGTCGACCGAAACCAGGCCGAAATTCGCTTTGTCCCTGCCGATGGGGTACCTACAGAATCCGTAGAAAAGTTGCTGGCCAGCCTACTCACCCGGTTCAAACGTCAGCACGGCATCCTGCCCGTTACGCTGAAAGGGTATAAGCTATACACGCCCATTGAGGAGGAAACCGTTGATGAAACTTTTGTACTCGAACTTTGCCCATTCAATCGGTTCGACCCACCCGACCGGAAACGGGCCGATACGAACCGGGCTATCGGGCAGGTGGTGCTCCTGCTTAGTGAGTGACCCACTAGTCAATTCCAACGCAAAAACGATATGAACCGAGTTGCAATTTACATACTGACAGGGCTGTTTTGCGTTGCCGTTGCAACTGCATCGGCACAGTCGCCTGTCTACACGCCCGACCAGATCGAACGGGTTGCCAAACTGTCGGAGTTGTACGGCCACATCAAATTTTTCCATCCCTATCCGGGCTATAAAGCCATCAACTGGGATTCGGCTTTTGCGGCTACGGTTCCGCAGGTAGCCAACGCCCAAACGGATGAAGAAGCTGTAAGTGCCATCCGGCAACTCCTGGGGGTGCTGAATGATGAGGCAACGATTGTTCAGCAAACCACAAAACGGGCCGCGACGGCAACATCCCCCGCCGATTCGATGCAGGTTTACGTTACGCCCGACAGTATACTGGTCCTCAAAACTAACGGCTACGCGGGCGTGTCGGACTACGAACGCAGCATCGAAAAAGTGGGAACGCTCGCCAGTCTGTTGCCCCGTGCGCGGGCCGTTCTTCTCGATTTGCGCAGCAGCCGGCAACTGTCAGATTTTGAGTCGGAAGGCTTCCTGTACGCCTTCCAGTATGTAGGGTTAGAGCGCTTGTTATCCGCAGAACAGTTCACTACGGCGGGCGTACGCTTACGAAATTACAGCGGTTTCGCGCCCGAAAGCGGCAACTCCAGCGGTGGCTACTGGTCAGGTTACTACACCCTGAGCGGTCAGACAATACAACCCCGACGAACAGCTAAAAATCGCCCGCTGACTATTCTGGTAAACAAAAATTCGGTGTTGACACCCAGCCTGTTTGCACTCAGAACCCGGCCCCACGTCCGGTTTTACAGCACCGATACCCTCTCGGACGCACAATTGGCCCGGACGGTTACCTTTCCGTACAGCGATGCTATCAGCGTTCGTTTCCGAACGGGTGAGCTGGTCAACGCCGACGGTAGCATCGGCCTGACGGGCGTTTCGATACTACCGGCCGACAACGCAACCGGGTATGCATTCGACCAGCTGAAAAATTCCCCGCAGAAACCAGCTGCCGCCATGGTTGGCACGGCCGCGCCCCTGCCCGTAACGCCCCCGTCCGCCGGGTACCCCCCCGGTAAATTTCCCGCGCTGGGCTACCGGCTGCTGGCGGGCGCTAAAATATGGTCGATCATTCACTATTTCCACGCCTATAAAGACCTGATGCCCACCAACTGGGACACCAGTCTCCGAACGGCCATTGGCGAACTGGCTGCCGCCCGCGACTCGATGCAGTATGCCCTGGCCATCGCCCATTTTTACCGGACTATTCAGGATGGGCACGGCTTCATCAGTGGCTCAGCTCTACCCGCTTACGCTGGAAATGGCGGGGTATTGATTGATATTCAATTTATTGAAAATAAACCCGTTATCACCCGGGTTTATGCCGATTCGATAGCGGCAAAAGGTATTCGGGTGGGTGATTTGGTTACGGCAGTCAACGGCGAAAAAATAGACGCGCGCATCGCCCGGATGTCAGCCGTCCAGCCCGCATCCAACGACTGGACCCGACTATACTACGTGCGGAACCGACTGCTGCGGAGTCCCGTAGGTACGCCCATTCGCATTGGGCTGCTGGGGGCCGACGGGCGCGAAATAACGATCTCGCTTATCAGTCAGCCCGCCAGCCAGTTACAACCTCCCCCCGATACATCGGTCACGTTTCGGCTATTGCCCGGTAAAATCGGTTATGTGGACATGGGACGGCTGGAGACTAAAGACGTCGACCGCATGTTCGAGACATTCCGGGATACAAAAGCCATTATCTTCGATACCCGCAACTACCCGCAAGGCACGGCCTGGGCTATTGCCCCCGCCTGACCGAGCAGAAAAACGTGGTGGCAGCCCAGTTTTTCCGCTATGCTCCCAACGAGCCGGACATAGCCAACGGAGAATCCAATGGCTCTTCGCAGAAATACTCTTTCGCGCAACGACTACCGCCCGGCGAAGGTAAGTGGGTTTACAAAGGCAAAACCGTGATGCTCGTTGACGAGCGAACCCAAAGCCAGGCCGAGCACACGGGCCTATTTTTTGAAGCGGCCAACGGCACCGAGTTTATTGGTAGCCCCAGCGCCGGTGCCAATGGCGATGTTACGGACTTTACCATTCCGGGTGGCATCAGCCTGTCCTTCAGCGGCCACGACGTGCGCCACGCCGATGGGCGTCCCTTACAACAGGTTGGTTTGCAGCCCAAAATACGGATTCGGCCCACTATCAAAGGCATTCGGGCGGGCCGGGACGAAGTGCTGGACCGGGCTGTTCGCTATCTGACCCTTGGGAAGTAAGCACAAACAGGACAGCCCTTCCTGGTCGTACCGATTTCAGTACGACCAGGAAGGGCTGTCCTGTTTGTGGCGCTGATTTAGTTCACGGCCCGGGCCATGGATGGCTACAGAATAAACTGGCTCAAATCCCGGTTCTTCACCAGACCATTCAGTTTTTCGTTTACTAATTCTTTCGTGACAACTACGTGGGCATTGGCCCCAATAACGTCGGGAATGTCGAACATGAAATCATTCATGAGGTGACTCAGCACCGTTTGCAATCGGCGGGCGCCGATATTTTCGACCTCGCCGTTTACTTCGAAGGCAATCCGGGCCAGTTCGCGCAGGGCATCATCATCGAAGGTCAGTTTGACCTCTTCGGATTCCAGCATGGCTTCGTACTGCTTGGTGAGGGCGTTCCGGGGCTCTTTCAGAATGTGGTAAAAATCATCTTCCGATAAGCTCTGCAACTCCACCCGAATCGGGAAACGCCCCTGCAATTCGGGAATCAGGTCGCTGGGTTTGGCCACGTGGAAGGCACCGGCGGCAATGAACAGAATATGGTCGGTATGAATAACGCCGTATTTGGTATTGACGGCGCTCCCCTCCACAATGGGCAACAAGTCGCGCTGGACACCTTCCCGGCTCACGTCGGGGCCGCCACCGCCGTTGCCCGACCGGGCCGAGGCTACTTTGTCAATTTCGTCGATGAAGATGATACCGGCGTCTTCGGCTTTGCGGATGGCTTCCTCCTTCACCTCATCCATGTCGATGAGTTTGGCTGCTTCCTCTTCCAGCAGAATGGTGCGGGCTTCGGCAATGGTGACCTTGCGTTTTTTACCCCGCTTGGGCATCATGTTGCCAATCATTTCCTGGATATTCATCATGGACAAATCATCCACCGAACCGCCCATCACCCCAATGTTCGGGGTCTGGCTCTGCTGTACATCGATGTCTATTTTGCGGTCGTCCATCTCGCCGGAGCGGATTTTCTCGCGGAACCGTTCGCGGGTGCGTTCGTTTAGTTCGGCGTCGGAATCGCCTTTGTATTCGTTCTCAAAGCCGACCTGCCCATTCGTTGTAACTGGTTTGACGGATGGAATCAGGATATCCAGAATGGCATCTTCCACCAGTTGCTGCGCCCGTACCTGCACGGCCTCTTTCTTGGCCGACCGGACCATGTTGACGGATTGCTCGACCAGGTCACGCACCATGCTTTCTACATCGCGGCCTACGTAACCTACTTCGGTAAACTTGGAGGCTTCGACCTTGATGAAGGGAGCATCGGCAATTTTAGCCAGTCGCCGGGCAATTTCGGTTTTCCCGACGCCCGTGGCACCAATCATCAGAATGTTGTTCGGCGTTATTTCATGCTGCATGTCGGCCGGGCTGTTCATGCGTCGCCAGCGGTTACGCAGCGCAATGGCAACGTTGCGTTTAGCATCGTGCTGGCCGATAATGTATTGGTCGAGTTCGGCAACAATCTGCCGGGGGGTAAGGTCTTTCAGTAATTCTGTCATCAATCAAGAGGGAGTCTATCATCTCCATACGCTCTGTCAAAGAAACGCAGGAAACCGGAAAATGTGCCAGATGGACGGGGTAAATTTGGGTTTTGACCGTTCGGCATTAAAATACAGCCCTAATTCGCTTTACCCTATAACCATCAATCACGCAACGCATGAACCGGAGTCTGCTGTTTCTTTTTGCCTTTTGTATTGCCACTGCCCAGGCCCAGTCGCCGGTCAGTTTGATTCCCCAACCCGCTAGTGTACAACCCCGAACGGGCGTTTTTTCGCTGACAAAATCCGCCAGCATCCACTACAACAAACCCGAAGCCCAGGGCGTGGCGGATATGCTCGGCCTGCGGTTGAATGTGCCTACCGGATTCGGCATTGCGGCCCGACCGGGCAAAACGGGCACGATTCAACTGAACCTGACCGATGCCCGCCAGGCTGAACTCGGCGACGAAGGCTACACGCTTAACAGCTCTCCAAAAGGGGTGGTTATTACGGCTAACCGCCCGGCAGGGCTGTTTTACGGCATGCAGACCCTGCTGCAACTTCTGCCCGCAGCCATCGAAAGTAAAACGGTCGTAAAGACCGCCCGCACCTGGACGCTGCCGGCCGTGTGGATCGTGGATCACCCCCGCTTTGGCTGGCGGGGTATTATGCTGGATGTAAGCCGCCACTTTTTCACCAAAGACGAGGTGAAACGATACATCGACCAGTTAGCCCGGCTGAAATACAATACGTTTCACTGGCACCTGACGGATGATAACGGCTGGCGTATCGAAATCAAATCACTACCTAAACTGACCGAAGTGGGGGCGTGGCGCGTAGCCCGGGCCGGACACTTCGGCGACCGGGCTGAGCCCAAACCCGGCGAACCGGCTACGTACGGCGGCTTTTATACCCAGGATGATATTCGCGACGTAGTGGCTTATGCGCAGGCCCGCAACGTAACGATTGTACCCGAAATAGACGTACCCGGCCACAGCATGGCGGCTTTGGCGGCTTACCCGGAACTGAGCTGCACAAAAGCCATTGTCAGTGTTAATCCCGGAACCTCATTTTCGGACTGGTACGGCAACGGTACCTTCAAAATGAAAGTGGAAAATACGCTGAATCCATCGGATGAGAAGGTGTACGAGTTTCTGGATAAGGTATTTACCGAAGTGGCGGCCCTCTTCCCGAACCAATACATCCACGTGGGGGGCGACGAGTGCTACAAAGGATATTGGGCGCAGGACCCCGGCTGTCAGGCACTGATGAAGAAACTGAACATCCGGCACGTCGAAGATTTGCAGGGTTATTTCATGGGGCGCGTGGAGAAAATTCTGACCGCTAAGGGGAAGAAACTGCTGGGCTGGGACGAAATTCTGGAAGGTGGTATCTCGCCGGGGGCTACCGTCATGAGCTGGCGGGGTATCAAAGGCGGTATTGAAGCCGCTAAAGAGGGCCATAACGTGGTGATGACCCCGACAACGTTTGCCTATCTGGACTATAACCAGGGCGAGGTAACCATTGACCCACCCATTTACGCTACCCTACGCACCAGCAAAAGTTACAGCTACGAGCCCGTGCCGGACGGGGTCGATGCCAAATACATTCTGGGCGGGCAGGGGAACCTCTGGACCGAGCAGATACCCACATTGCGCTACGCCGAATACATGACCTACCCCCGCGCCTGGGCATTGTCGGAAGTGTTCTGGTCGCCAAAAGAAGCCAAAAGCTGGCCCGACTTCGTGAAGCGCGTAGAAACCCACTTCGACCGGGCCGACGTGGCGCAGATAAACTATTCGAAAGCCATTTACGATGCCATCGTCAAAACAAGCATGAACAACGGAAAACTCCGGCTCGAACTGGGAAGTGAAGCACCGGGACTGGACCTCTATTACACCATCGACGATACCATGCCCGATTCGTTCTCGACCCGCTACAACCAGCCCATCGACCTGCCCGAAGGCCCCGTCACGCTCCGGGTCATTACGTACCGGAATGGAAAACCCATCGGACATCTGATTACGCTGTCGCGCGATGCCTTGCAGAAGCGGGTAGGGCGGGGGTGAAGCAGGTTGATGGTTGACGCGTGTGCGTGAGGATTTCCTGAAAAGCCGTACCGGTTGGGGTGCGGCTTTTTGTTTAGTGTAGCAGCCGCTCCAGATCAATCCGCAGAGATAGCTGGCTGGTGCCCGCCGTTGGAATGGAGGTGAAACGCCCGTAGGTCAGCTGGAAACCCTTTGCCTGCACCGACGCGCCGAAGGAAATACCCGCGCCCCCGGTGGTCAGTCTGCCTTCGGCCCGTTTCTGATGGTTATAACCAACCAGCAGGTTTACATTGCGATGAATCAGCAGTTCTACGCCGACGCTCAGATGCCGGGCTAGTTTCTCGGTTACGCTGATGGTTTTGGGAATGGGGTTACCACTCAGGTCGTAGCGGACGTTCAGGTTCGGGTCGTTGTAACTGATGTCAAAGCGTTGCAGGTGGTGGGCCGTCAGCGTCAGCCGGATGGGGGCGTATTGCGGTTTCAGCGTTACCCCCGCCTGCAAATCGAAGGGCAGGTCGGCCGATCCGGCGTTCCGGTTTGCAGGCCCGTAGTTCTTAATCAGATAGCCCACATTTTTGGCGACTAAACCAAAGGTAAGGTTGCGTTTGGGGTGCCGCCAGACGCCCCCCAGGTCGGCCAGAATACCAAAGGCGGAATACGTTTCGATGCTGGAGCCAACAGCTTTAATGGTGGCCCCAAGGGTGAAGTTGCCTTCCGTGCGGGCGTGGGTCAGGCTCAGGGCGTAGTCGTTGGCCGAAAATGTGCCGAGCGTGTTGCCCGCCGGGTCGGTGAGGTCGAACTGGCCGTAACTCAGGTATTGCAACCCAACGGCCCAACCGGAATGACCACTGGTGCCCGCTTTTCTGATGGGTAACCCGTACTGCAGGGTATAGTATTTTGCGACAGCCAGGTAAGGCATCAGGCTGATACTTAGTTCGTTGTTCTTAATCGAATCAGTCAGGGCGGGGTTGTTGAGGTGATAGGCACCGTCGGGGGTGGTGGCGCTGGCCACCTGCCCGCCCAGTGCGGCTACGCGGGCGTGCGTCGGCAGGTCGAGAAACGAAAAGACGCGCTGCCCGCCGAGGGACTGGGCACGAACGGACGCAAGGGCCGTTAAAAAAACAGGAAAAACGCAGAGCCAAAAACGCAAGAGGTCAAACCGGAATTGTCGGTAACAAAGGTCAGAAAAAAAGCCGGGTCCTCACTTACAACCCAAACCCAATTTTCAGGCCGAGGGCCAGGCTGGGCTGAAGGCGGTTGCTCAGTCCCGGCCTAAAGCGGTCGTAAGTAAACCCACCGCCGGACGTATCAATAGGCGGAGTGAGTTCGGTTATGCCGTACCTAGCCCCTACGCCCAAATAGAAATCCAGTAACACGCGGGGTAACGTGGAAAGCGACTGCCCAGGAATGGCTATCTGCCGCCCCCACTTGATGTGGCTTCCCAGTACAAACCGACTGATTTCCTGCTGATTGTTGGGGAAGTTTGGGTCGGGGTCGTACAGAACGAGGTTTTTGGTGGCGTTTATCTGTTTGGCGAACCCTTCGATGGCCAGGTAGTTTCCCAGTGGGAATGGGCTGCGGATATGAATATTCTTCCGGCTGTTCGTGCGGTACCGGCCCGTATAGTGCCGCCACTCCGAGCGTACCCGCCAGATGGACCAGTCGGCGAAGTGTTGTTTTTCATCGGGCACCACGGATAGCCCTTTATGGCCAAAATCCACTTCGGCCTGCACCGAATTTCGCGGGCTGCACCGAACTTCCAGCCCGCCCTGAATGGTGGCATCCGGGTCGAGCAGGAGGGAGAGGGGAGCCAGTTTTATAACTACGTGGACCGGTAGATACTGGATTGTCGAGTCCTGCCCATGGGCTGACCGGACCAGCAGGAGCAAACAAATAAAACTACGCAGATAGAACAGCATACCGGATAGATCGTTTTACAGAACGATGATACAAAAACAATCATACCCGTTGGAATCCGGAAGAAAAATTAACTTTGCCAATACGTCATTTTCCTAATACCCCGCTTATGCAACCATCAACAGCCAGACTAACACCGGATTCCCAACTCTTAAAACCGAATAAAACAGAAACACTGGCCCAGAAAAATGCCGAAGCCGAACTCGGCGGTGGCCAGAAACGCATTGATGCTCAGCACAAAAAAGGGAAACTGACCGCCCGCGAACGCATCGCCCTGCTGATGGATGAAGGGTCGTTTGAGGAAATCGGGAAGTTTGTGATGCACCGCACCCGCGATTTCGGGCTGGACAAAGAACACTACCTCGGCGATGGTGTCGTGACGGGCTACGGCACCGTGGCGGGTCGGCTGGTGTACGTATTTGCGCAGGACTTCACCGTGTTTGGCGGGGCGCTCTCCGAAACCCACGCCGAAAAAATCTGTAAACTGATGGACCTGGCCCTGCAAAATGGTGCCCCCATCATTGGCCTGAACGATTCCGGCGGGGCCCGGATTCAGGAAGGCGTTTTATCACTGGCGGGCTACGCCGACATCTTTTATCGAAATACCAGAGCATCGGGCGTTATTCCGCAACTCTCAGCCGTTATGGGTCCCTGTGCCGGGGGCGCGGTGTACTCACCGGCCATAACCGACTTTATTTTCATGGTCGAGAATACGAGCTATATGTTTGTGACCGGCCCCAGCGTGGTGAAAACCGTTACCCACGAAAGTGTAACGGCCGAAGAACTGGGCGGAGCCAGCACGCACAGTACCAAGTCGGGCGTGACGCATTTTGCCTGCGCCAACGAACTGGCCTGTATTCAGCATCTCAAGCAGTTGCTAAGCTATATTCCGCAAAACTGCGAAGACGAGCCACCCATGCTGGCCTACGATGGGGCATCGGACGAGAGCCGACCGGCCCTGAACAGCATCATCCCTGATAACCCGAACCAGCCCTACGACATGCGGGAGGTAATCGAGGCCCTGGTGGATACGGATAGTTTTATGGAGGTGCACAAAAACTTCGCCGAGAATATCGTGGTGGGTTTTGCCCGGATTGCCGGCCGGAGCATTGGCATTGTGGGCAACCAGCCCGCTGTGCTGGCGGGCGTGCTGGACATCAACGCCAGTACCAAAGCCGCCCGGTTTGTGCGTTTCTGCGACTGCTTCAACATACCCCTGCTGGTGCTGGAAGATGTACCCGGTTTTTTGCCCGGCACCGACCAGGAGTGGAACGGCATCATTACCAACGGTGCGAAGTTACTGTACGCTTTCTGCGAAGCCACCGTGCCCCGCGTTACGGTGATTACCCGCAAGGCCTACGGCGGGGCGTATGACGTGATGAATTCCAAGCATATCGGGGCGGATATGAATTACGCCTGGCCGTCGGCCGAAATTGCCGTGATGGGCGCCAGCGGAGCCGCCGAGATTATTTTCAAGCGCGAAATTGCCGAAGCGGAAGACCCGCAGGCCAAACTCCAGGAGAAAGTGCTGGATTATACCGAGAAGTTTGCCAACCCTTACCGGGCCGCTTTCCGGGGCTACATCGACGAAGTGATCATGCCCGACCAGACCCGTCAGAAACTTATCCGGGCGTTTGGGATGCTGGAAAACAAAGTAGCCAGTATGCCAAAGAAAAAGCACGGGAATATTCCATTGTGAGCCATGACCACGCACTATACCATATGTACTGAGCCCCACCCCGGAAAGTTGGTTGCATTTTTCCAGCCCGGTACTTGCGCTGTAGCTACTTAAACAGCTAAAATGTGCCTGCCTTTTTCGCCAATTCGATCCATAGTTTCTTTTGTTATGTACTTCTTCTGGTCAATCTGTTGCGGTTGTTCCCGGGAGCAGAAATAACTATGAATACTCCGTCGGTCACGGTCGGTTTGATTCGTCGTGCCGCCGTGCCATACATGTGAGTTGAAAATAAAGACCGATCCGGCGGGCGCCAGTATCCGAATTTCATCAGGGTGCTTTTCGTTGGGGTCAGCCATCGCTTCATCGGGCAGGATGTTTACTGTATGCGTTTTGGGCACGATGCGGGTAGAACCATTGTGTTCCGTAAAATCATCTAAAAGCCATATACTATTGCAGACTTTATAGGAACCACTCACGACCGTATTTTTCCAGTCGACATGAAGTTTTTGGAGCCCTTTACCGGGTTTTGCCGCCCGATAATTGAGAGACGACAATTTGTAGGCCTGCCCTAAAACTGCTTCGATCCCCGCTAGTACCCGTGGATGGGTGTAAAAAATATCGAAAATCTGCCCTTTATTGACCAAATCTGCCAGGCGGTCTGCCCCTTCTTCTTTCGGGTGGCGGATATAGTTTGATGCGGCCAGTTCTGCCCCGGCATTTTCCCCTTCCGACTGCATCAATTCAGCAATGCGGTCATTGATTTGGTCGACTTGGTCGGCGGTCAATAACTGCCCTAAATCAAGATAACCATAGGTATCCAAAAAATCGATTTCCTGTTTCGTGAGCATATCAATGTCAAAATAAGGCCATACAGGTAGAAACACCATAAGGAAGGATTCTACCGCATATAACAGACAGCCTACTTGCCATACGTTGGTTGTAGAGACAGAGTATACACCAGAAGCTACTGGCGCAACGGCTCAGGATGGTATTTGAATGGGTTAAAGGAGGGCAGGGGATAGTCTTTGACCAATTCCGTCGACAGCACCCCAACTGGTCAGTTGATGCACTGAAAGTGGGTGTTTTTGAGCGTAAAGGCCGAAAGGAATTTACGACGGAGGAAACGAACCCTGTCAAAGCCTCTTTTCTGGAAGGCTATAATCGAAAATAATTCGGCTCCAATGGCAACCCTGTGGCCTTAATTCGTGTCTTTACGGTAGTTGCCAGCAAGGCGTGCCTGTTTGGCCTTTGGTTTGTTAGGAAACAAACCAATACAATGCAGCTGATTTTACCCCGTTTTTATGACTCTTCGTTTACGCTTACTTTGTTCGTTACTCCTGATTACCAGTCCCCTCCTTGTTGTCCGTTCGCAATCCCTGACCGTGATGCCCACCGATTCGCTGATTCGGATGGATGGGGAATTAACCGAATCCGTCTGGCAGCAAGCCAACGTGGCCAGTGACTTTATCCAGAATTACCCAAACGATACGCTACCGGCCTATAACCGCACCGATGTCCGGATGACCTACGACCGGGGTAACCTGTACATTGCGGTTATCTGTTTCGATAAAGACCGGGCGAAACCGTTTATCGCTTCTTCCCTGAAACGGGATTTCGACTGGGACCAGAACGATAATTTTACGGTGTACCTGGACCCCTTCGGCGACCGGATCAACGGATTTACCTTCAACGTAACCCCACTCGGCGTAGAGCGCGAAGGTCAACTGTACAATGGCGAACGGGTGGCGTCGGAGTGGGACAACAAATGGCGTTCGGCCGTGAAAGTGTACCCCGACCGCTGGCAGGCGGAGTTGATGATTCCCCTCAAAACAATCCGGTACCGGAGAGACACCCGGTATTTTCTAATGAATTTTGCCCGCCATGACCTGAAAAACAACCAGCGAACGGCCTGGCGACGGGTGCCGGTAGCCATGCGGATTTCGGCGATGGCCTTTGCGGATACGGTTCATTTCAGTACGCCACTTCCGAATCCCGGCCCCAATGTTTCATTGATTCCGTACGTCAGCGGCCGGTACGTGGATGGGCGGAACGAAGGGGGAGCAAGCGCGTTTAAAGGCGGTATTGGGTTCGATGCTAAAATTGGTATTACCCCGTCCCTTAACCTGGATTTGACCGTAAATCCCGATTTCTCGCAGGTCGAAGCCGACCAGCAGGTAACGAACCTGAGCCGTTTTGAACTCTTTTATCCCGAACGGCGGCAATTTTTTATCGAGAACCAGGACCTGTTTGCCAACTTCGGTTCCGACCGGACCCGCCCCTTTTTCAGTCGGCGCATCGGCATTGCCCGCGATACCAGCACCGGCGTTATCGTGCAAAATCCACTGCTTTACGGCGCGCGGCTAAGTGGAAAAGTTGGTCGCGACTGGCGGGTGGGGTTGCTCAACACCCAAACGGCGAGTCAGGCATCCGAAGGAATCAACGGTCAGAACTACACCGTTGCCGTGGTGCAGCGGCAGGTATTGGGCCGCTCCAACATTGGGGCTATTCTCGTGAACCGGCAGCGCGTGGGTGGCCCGGCCGACAGCAGTCAGTTTACCCGCGTGGGTGGCCTGGAATATAACCTCCAGACGACCAGTAACCGCTGGAGTGGCAAGGTATTCTATCAGCAGGCCATCAAACCCTACGCCCTGGCCGATGCCCGGTCGCACGGGGCTAACCTGTTGTATACCAGCCGGAATTTTTCGCTGGAGGGGGCGTATGAGTATATCGGTAAAAACTACTTCATCAACGATATTGGCTTTGTTCCCCGAACGGGCTACTGGCGGTACCGCATCGAAAATAACACCACGTTCTACGTGAAAGGGGAGCGGGCAGTCGTGTCCCACGGGTCCTACTTCGGGGGCATGCTCATCCGAAACATTGGTGGGCAGGTGACCGACCGTTCGGCCGATTATGGCTATGGGCTGGCCTTTCGAAACACGGCTGAAGGGTACGCCGGTTACTCGACTGGGTACACCTATCTGTTCTTCGCTTACGACCCCACCAACTCCGATGGACTGGCTCTACCGCAAAACACGGCGTACCGCACCGGAGGGGCCTTCGCGCATTTCGCCACCGACCGGCGTAAACGGCTGAATGGGTCTATTGATGTTTATTCGGGCGGCTATTTTAACGGCGAAAACACGAACCTGTCGGCTACGGCTCAGTACCGTTTTCAGCCCTACGGCACGCTCAGTATTGCGGCTGAGTACAACAACATCCGCCTGCCGGAACCCTACAAATCGGCTGAATACCTGCTGCTTGGCCCCCGTGCCGACATTACATTCTCGCGTAAAGTATTCCTGACAACCTTCATGCAGTTTAATAACCAGACGGCCAATGTCAATCTGAATGCCCGGTTGCAATGGCGGTACGCGTCCGTATCGGATTTGTTCGTTGTATATCAGGAAAATTACCTGCCCGGTTCATTTGCCAGCAAAAACCGGGCGTTGGTTCTCAAATTATCGTACTGGCTAAACGCCTGATCTCCTATGCCTAATTCATCGCCCAAAAAGTCGGGTAGCTTAGTGAAAACTGTCCTGATTGGTCTGGCCATTATTTTCGGGATTGCCCTCTTACTGGGCACGTTGACCGTGCTGTTTCCCTAGACAGTAACCTGGTTGATTAGTTGTTCATACCGCCACCCCCTCCGTCATCCGACTGACGGTCGCTATCGGCATCCCGGTCTTTTGCATTCTGGCGGCTCAGGCGGTAGGTGAAGCCAATAAAGCCAATCCGGCTTTCGCGTTTGCCGATGGTATTGGCAACGAAGTTCGACCCGAAGCTGTCGATCTGAAATTGCAGGGTGTTGAAAATATCACTCATCCGAAAACTAATCGTGCCCCGTCCTTTCAACACGTCCTGTTTAACCCCCACGTTGACGTTGAAAAACTCCTGAATTGTTCCCTGCGCCACAATAAACGGCGAACGATAGTTGACCGCCACCTGAATGGATGTACTGCGCAGCGGACGGAAATTGGAGGTGATACGGCCCGTCCAGCTTTTATTGGTCCGGGTCAGCAGGCCCGGGATGTCGGCACTGGACTGAATGGTTCGCTGAAAGAAGGTGGCGGTCCCGTTTATTTTCCACCAGCGGGTCAGTTCCTGCTCCAGCACCAGCTCCAGCCCATAATTCTGCGACCGGTTCAGGTTCAGGTAGGTTTGTTCCGTAATGCCATCGTCGCGCAGGGTTCGGTAGCGGGTTATCTCATTATTCGTTTGCCGGTAAAAGAGGGAAGAGGTCAATGACGTTGACTTACCCGTCCAGAGGTGGCTGAGTTCAAACGAGTTAATCAATTCCGGATTCAGGAACGGGTTACCATAGCTGATGTTGAGCGGGTCCTGCAAATCGAAAAATGGGTTCAGTGACCGCACCGATGGCCGGTTGATGCGCCGGGTGTAGTTCACCTGCATCTTCTGAGCCTGGCTCAGGTTGTAATTGAAGAACGCGCTGGGGAACAGGTAGACGTATGTTCGATTGTTTTGCTGACCGGTTGTCCGCTGTTCCGTATTGATGGTTGTGTATTCCGTTCGAAGCCCCAGCTGATAGCTGAACTTTTTGAGTTCATTGCCATAGTTGGCGTAGGCTGCGCTGGTGCGCTCGTTATAGATAAAGTTGTTACTGATGGCCGTGTTCAGCACCCACTCATTATCGTCGCGGTTTTCAAAAACGTAGTCGGCCCCCAATTGGCGATACGTGTACTTAAGACCCGCTTCCAGCTTTTGTTTCTCTTTCAGGGGTTCCACATAGTCCGTCTGTAACACCGCTACCCGGTTATTCTGGTTGTTGGTCGCCCGTTGGTCGCCAATCAGAAAACTGGAGGCCAGCAGGTTGGGGGGGAGGGTAGTGGTATTCGTGAAATTCTGGTATTCCGTACCTGTATTGTTCGACAGGGTTGCATCCGCCGTCAGCTCACGGCCTTCTTTATCGAACGTACGCCGGTACCCAAGCTTGTAATCCAACCCCCGCTGAGGCTCCCGTTCTTCGTTGGTCCGGAACGTTTGTCCGAGCGAAACCCGGTTTGCATTCAGGGTGTTGAACGTTTCGAATTCCGAATCATAACTGTAGCCGGGTCGGTACAGGACCGATGCCGAAATGTTGTCATGATCAGAAAGGGTATAATCGAATCCCAGCCGCAGGTTATTATTGACCCGCCGACGAATGGCATCGTTGCGCTGGGCGAGGTAGCTGACCGAATCCGTAAACAGGTTTTGCCGCTCCGACACCCGGTACTGGAACCGGCGGTCTTCGCGGAAATTGTAACTGCCAAACAGGTTCAGTTTTTTGAATCGGGCGTTCACATTAACGGATGCATTGTACTTGTCGCGGGTACCTACATTGAGCTGTACGTTGCCGTTGAAACCGCTGGCCTGTTCTTTTTTCAGGACGATGTTGATAATGCCCGCACCCCCGTCGGCATCGAACCGGGAGGAGGGGTTGGTGATTACTTCAATCCGTTCGATGTTGCTGGCCGGAATCTGGTCCAGCACCGCCTGCCGGTCCAGCCCCGTAAGACCCGACGGTTTCCCATCGACCAGCACGATTACATTGCCACTACCCCGCAAACTCAGTGAGCCATCTACATCAACCGTTACCGAGGGTACGTTTTGCAGAATATCGATGGCCGAACCACCCTGCGCAATGGGTAGCTGGTCGACGTTGATTATTTTCCGGTCCAGTGTGTATTCGAAAGCGGGTCTTTCGCCCTGCACCACTACTTCAGCTAACTGGCGGGTGGCCTGTTTGAGGGTGACTGTACCCAGGTCGAGGGTCGGTTTGCTTTGGGTGATAACGATACGGGGCAGGGTTTTTGGCTCGAAGCCAATACTCTGAACCAGGGCGTAATACCGGCCCGACGCCAGATTGGGTATCGAAAATAACCCCTGCTCGTCGGTCAGGCCACCGCCCACCGAACTGGAATCTTTGGCCCGAAACAACCCGATACTGGCAAAGGGAACGCCTTTTGTTTTTCCATCCTGACTAGCCATTAGCCGCCCACTCAGCTTACCCGTTTTAGGCGCATTGTCATTATCGGTTTCGGCAGAATAGTACGTTTCGGGTACAAAATCCTCGTCGGGTTGGCGGCTGTTCGGCCTGTTCCCGGCTGCTGGTGCATTCGTTCTGGGAGCTGTCAGGCCCGTGGAGCCGGGTGTTTCCCGGTTCAACTGTAGCGAATCAGTTCTCGTCAGGGGGGCTACCGTGTCCGGTTTCATGCCAATTGCCTGGAGTAATCCATTCGACTGGGTAACCGGCTGCTGGGCAGCGGCCGCGCAGATGGTCAGGAGAGAGACAGGTGTGGCATAGATGAAGGAAGAAAAGGTCATTAGTAAACGGTTGAGTGATAAATACTTATACACTATTAACCAATCGTTCTACTGAGCTGTTCCTTTTTTCTCCTTAGAATTTCATTAGAATTTAATGTGACGTTTTTGCAAATCGATTGAGCTACCGTTTTAGGTACTGTCGGACCGGATAGAAACGAGATGAACGGTTTGGTGCTTCAGCCCTCAGGCGGCTACCTCCGTACAGGCTTCAATCGCTTCCAGAATCACCGCGCAGGCTTCCCGAATCTGAGTTTCGGTAATGATGAGTGGGGGCGCAATCCGCATGGAGTTATCGCAGAATAAAAACCAATCCGTGATGATGCCTTGCGTGATGGCCTGGTCGATGATGGGTTTCAGCACGGCGAAGGAGTCGAACTCTACGGCCAGCATGAGCCCTTTCCCCCGTATGGCCTTAATGACCGGATGCACCAGCAATTGCCGGAACAACTGTCCTTTGGCTTCGGCCTGTTCGTATAAGGTCTCCGCGCCGGCGGACCGCGCACCAGTGGAGTGCCCCTGAATAACCTGCAGCGTGGCCAGCGAGGCCGCGCACGAAACCGGATGCCCGCCAAACGTGGTGATGTGGCCCAGAATAGGATTGGTACGGAATACCTGCATGATGCCAGCCGAGCTGATAAAGGCTCCGATGGGCATACCCCCCCCCATGCCTTTGGCACACAGGAGAATATCCGGCACCGCACCAAACCCCTCAAACGCCCAGAACGTACCCGTCCGGCCAAAACCCGTTTGAATCTCGTCGAAAATCAACAGCGCACCCACCTCCGTACAACGTTGCCGCACGGCTTGCAGGTAGGCTGCGTCCGGCACCCGAACGCCCGCTTCGGCGGCAATCACTTCCATCACGACGGCGGCCGTTTGCTGGGTAATTTGCCCGATGTGGGCCTGGTTGCCGTGCTGAATATGCCGGATGCCGGGCAGGAGGGGGCGGTAGTTCCGTTTGAAATTCTCGTCGCCCGACAGCGACAGGGCCCCCTGGCTGGAGCCGTGGTAGGCGTTGAAACAACTGATAATCTCCCGCCGGCCGGTGTAGCGTTTGGCCAGTTTCATGGCTCCTTCCACCGCTTCGGTGCCGGAGTTGGTAAAGTACACCGTGTTCAGCGTTTCGGGCAGGGTTTGGGTCAGGGCGTGGGCCAGCTGAGTCTGGGGCGTCTGAACGTACTCGCCGTACACCATCAGGTGCAGGTATTTATCTAATTGGTTATGAATAGCTTCAAGTACGTGCGGGTGCCGGTGTCCCACATTGCTCACGCCAATGCCCGAAATCAGGTCCATGTAGGCTGTTCCATCCTGTCCAAAAATAAATACGCCTTCTGCCCGCTCAATTTCCAACCCCAACGGGAAATCGGAGGTCTGCGCGATATGCTGTAGGAATAACTGCCGGTCTGTCACCGTGTAGAGAATTAAATAAGTACCATTGATTTGCTAAAATGAAACATCAGCAGCCATGAAAACAGTTCTGCTTTTCCTGTTGCTCTGCCCCGGTATACTGCCGGTTCAGCTGATGATGATTAATTCCTCTGACCTACAGCGCCGACATTCTGGGTGTATACAGTCTTGTGTACCGGAACAACGCATCATTATACAACAGTCGGGTTCGTTTTCTACCGTATCCCGGCTATAACCGGCTCATCGGGCGGGATTTGATAGGTGAATTTTAACAGATTTTGCAGCCTGAATTACTACTGGGAAAGTAACAAAAGATCAATTGACTATCCCGCAAAAGAAAGCGCGCGGGCTTATGAAGTTGTTAACATTAAAGCAATCTTAGTACCTGCTTTTTTGTGTAGTTTTACACGAATTCTAATAAACTCATTTCTTATGAATCAACAGCTACGTGCAGTGAGCCGATTATGGCTCTTATTTGCTGCTTTTCTTTTTGCACAGGGTGCCTGGGCACAGGGAATATCTCTCACCTCGATTGGCTCGTCTTACACGCAGGATTTTAATACATTATCCAACACGGCTGGTAGTACAACTAATAATCTAACCATTACCGGATGGTTCTTGACGGAATCAGGTGGAGGAGCCAGAGACAATGAGCAGTATGCCGTCGATACAGGAGGCAGTACTACTGGCGATATGTATAGCTATGGGGCTGCAGCAAGTACAGACCGGGCTTTAGGACAACTGCGCAGCGGCACCTTAATTCCGATTTTTGGCGCGGCTTTTACCAACAACACAGGGAGCACCATTACCAACCTCGCAATTAGTTATACTGGCGAAGAGTGGCGTTTAGGTACAGCAGCTCGGGCTGATCGGCTAGATTTTCAGTATAGTACCAATGCCACTGATTTGGTAACGGGTACCTACGTTGATGTTGATGCGCTTGATTTCAGTACACCGAATCAAACAACTGCCGGGGCAAAAGATGGTAATGTAACGGGGAATAGAACTCTTATTTCCTGGACTATAACCGGTTTGTCAATCGCGCCGGGTGCTACATTCTGGATTCGCTTTAATGATATAGATGCAACAGGTGCGGACGATGGCCTTGCTATTGACGATTTTAGTATAACTCCACAAGCGGTCCCCCCCGTCAATCTTGCCATCAACGATGTATCGCTCAACGAAGGCAACGCGGGCACAACGTCCTATACCTTTTCGGTCAGCTTATCGGCTCCAGCTCCACCCGGTGGTGTTACCTTCGATATTGCCACGGCCGATGGAACAGCGACAGCACCCGGCGACTATACCGCTAAATCATTAACCGGTCAGACTATTCCCGCAGGCAGCAGTACGTATGCATTCACTGTATTGGGCAATGGAGATACTACGCCGGAAACTGACGAAACCTTTTTTGTTAACGTAAGTAACGTTACAGGAGCTGGAGCTGCCGTTACCGATGGGCAAGGCCAGGGCACGATTGTTAATGATGACGCAGCCCCTACCCTCACCATCAACGATGTATCACTCAATGAAGGCAACGCGGGCACAACGACCTATACCTTTACGGTCAACCTATCGGCTCCAGCTCCAGCCGGTGGTGTCACCTTCGATATTGCTACAGCCAATAGTACCGCTATAGAACCCGGCGACTATACCGCTAAATCATTAACCGGCCAGACTATTCCCGCAGGCAGCAGTACGTATACATTCGACGTATTGGTTAATGGAGATACTACGCCAGAAGCTGACGAAACCTTTTTTGTTAACGTAACGAATGCTACGAATACTATTGTAACCGATGGGCAGGGTCAGGGTACGATTGTTAATGACGAATTTTCGCAGATACATGATGTCCAGGGGAACGGTGCCACAACTCCCGTTCCTGGTGCCACCTTAACCATTGAAGGCATTGTAACGCGGACGTTTAGTGGCAGTACTGCCCTCAACGGCTTCTATATACAGGAGGAAGATGCCGACGCTGATGCTGACCCAAACACATCGGAAGGTGTTTTTATTTATGACCCGTCGGGATACTTTACCGGCACTTCGGGTACTAAAGTGCGTGTAACCGGGACCGTATCGGAGTTTGCTTCTTCGGCCAAAGGCAATAACAGTAGCCTGACCCAAATCACGTTGTCGAGTGCGGCAAACGTGGTCACAGTATCTACGGGAAACCCGTTGCCTACAGCAGTCAACGTTACGTTACCGGTAACAGCCGTATCCGATCTGGAGAAATACGAAGGCATGCTCGTTACCATGAGTGCCGCGTCGGGCAACCTGACGGTTACCGAATACTTCGAGCTTGGTCGTTTTGGGCAGGTGCTGCTTTCGGCTACGGGTGCCACTGACCAACCCGGTACCGACCCCCGTCTTGACCAATACACGCAATTCTTTGCACCCAGTGTAGCTGGGTACTCGGCTTATCTGGCTGAAATTGCCAAGCGCCGGATTTATCTTGACGATGGCCGTACCGGTCAGAACCCCGATCCGATCATCTTCGGTCGCGGAGGTAATCCCCTCAGCGCAACAAATACCCTGCGGGGTGGCGACAATGTAGCCAGCATTACGGCTATTCTGGACGAGCGGTCGGAAGGGTACAGGCTGCAAACTAATACCGGCGTTGATTTTCAACCCGCCAATCCACGTCCGGCTACGCCACCCGTAGTGGGAGGAACGCTTAAAGCGGGTAGCTTCAACGTGCTGAACTACTTCAACGACCTGGGAACGTCGAATTTTACGAACTGCAGTGGCAACGCAATTGGAAGACGGGGTGCCAACAATGCCACTGAATTTGCCCGGCAGCGCGACAAGATCATCAATGCCATTATTACTTCTGGTGTAGATGTGATGGGCCTGAATGAGATGGAGAACAACGGTTTTGGCGCTACTAGTGCCATCCAGGATCTGATCAACGGACTGAACGCTGTTGCTGGTGCCAATTCGTTTACCTACGTAAATTCGGGTTGTATTTCAACGGATGCCATTACGGTAGCCATGATTTACAAACCGGCCAAAGTAACGCCCGTCGGTTCGTCAACGGCCATCCCGTTCAGCTACGGAACGGGCTCGTTTACATCAGTCGGTCGACGCGCCTTGGCGCAGACGTTCCAGGATAACACAACTAATGGCATATTTACATTAGTGGCTAACCATTGGAAGTCGAAAGGGTCAGGTAGTGGCGCTGGCGATACTGATGCTGGTGATGGGCAGTCTGCCTCTAACGGAACTCGTACCCGGCAGGCACAGGATCTGGTCTCGTGGTTAGCTACTAACCCAACGGGTACCACCGACCCTGATTACCTGATTGTTGGTGACCTGAACGCCTACGCGAAGGAGGACCCACTGACAACGCTGGAGTCAGGTGGCTACACAAACCTGGTTCCCCCAACCACCTATTCATACGTATTTGATGGATTTGTTGGGGCACTCGACCACGCCCTGCGTTCGTCCAGTCTGCAATCACAGGTGGCCGGTACCGATAAATGGCACATCAATTCAGATGAACCCAGTGTGCTGGACTATAATACGGAGTTCAAAACGGCGGGTCAGATTGCCAGTCTCTATAACCCCGAACCCTTCCGGGCCTCCGATCACGATCCGGTCATTGTTGGTCTTAATCTGACGCCAGCAACTACCCCGCTGGCTCTGACCTTTACGGCCAGTCCAACGATGCTGACTACGTCGGGTACAACGACCCTGTCGGCCACGGTATCGGGCGGTACGACTCCATATAGCTATACTTTTAGCGGACCGGGCACTATCAGCCAAGTGCCCAACAGCAACACGGCTACCGCGTCGGGTATCCCTGCCGGGGTACAGACCTTCACGGTTGTGGCCAGTGATGCTACCAGCCAGACCATTTCGGGTACGGTAAGCGTAACGGTGACCCAAGCCAATACACCGCCTACGGTAGCTAACCCGGTATCACCGCAGTCGGCTACGGTCGGTGTGGCCTACACGCTGTCACTAGCCAATGTGTTTACCGATGCCGAGACGCCCAACAGTCTTACCCTATCGGTAAGTAGTTTGCCAGCGGGGCTGAGCTTCACGGCTCCTTCCACCATCTCGGGCACGCCTTCGATGAGTGGGGTGACGAGTGTAACGGTGACGGCTACCGATCCAGGTAGTCTGACGGCCAGTAACACCTTCACCATCACGGTGAGTCCGGCCCCGGTTGTGGTCACGCCATTAGCCCTGACATTCACGGCCAGTCCGAACATGATTCTGACCTCGGGTACGACGACTTTGTCGGCCACGGTATCGGGCGGAACAACCCCCTACAGTTACACCTTTAGCGGGCCAGGCACCATCAACCAGTCGTCCGGCAGCAACACGGCTACAGTGTCTAACATCCCCGCAGGAGTGCAGACATTCACCGTCGTCGCCAGTGATGCCACCTCGCCCACCAGCCAGAGCATCAGCGGTACGGTCAGCGTAACGGTAACCCAGGCTCCACCGGCTAACACCCCTCCGGTGGCTACCAGCAATGCTAACCAGACGGCGGCCGTCGGGCAGGTCTTCTCCTACACGGTCAACGCCTTCACCGATGCCGAGACGCCCAACGGCCTGACCTACACGGCCAGTATCAACCCTGCCAACGGGCTGAGTTTTGACCCCGGTACCCGCGTCATTTCGGGTACGCCTTCGATGTCGGGGGTGAGCAGTGTAACCGTAACGGCCACCGATCCGGGGAGCCTGTCGGCCAGCACCAGCTTTACCATCACCGTCAGCCCGGCGCCCACTCCGCCCCCAACGGCAACCTTCAGCATCACCGGGGTTACTACCGTAAGCTGTGAGGCCATCTCGGCCGGCCAGCGCCGGGTGAGCTTCAACCCTCGCTACGCGGGTCTGAATGGAACACCAGTGAGCTTCTCGGTCGTCAATGAAATGCTGCCAACGACTAATCCGGGGCCCTACACCTTGAATCTGTATACCGATAACCCGGTCATCACCCTGAGTGCTACCCAGAGCGGGGCCACCACCCTGTTTGCCTACAACTGGCTCTCGGCCTGTAGCTCATCAACGGGTAACACCCCGCCCACAGTAGCGAATCCCGTGCCGCCCCAGTCGGCCACGGTGGGCATTGCTTACACGCTCTCGCTGGCGGGTGTGTTCACCGATGCCGAGACACCCAACAGCCTGGTGCTATCGGTAATGGGTCTGCCCGCGGGGCTCAACTTTGTGGCTCCTTCCACCATCTCGGGTACACCCTCGATGTCGGGCGTCTCGACGGTGACCGTCACGGCCACTGATCCGGGGAGCATGAGTGCCAGCACCAGCTTCACCATCACGGTGAATCCGGCCGCCGGAACACCACCCCCACCAACGGGTACCTTCAGCATCACCAGTGTGCAGACCATCAGTTGCCAGGTGCTCTCGGCCGGTCAGCGCCGACTGACGTTCAATCCCCAGTACGCGGGCACCAATGGCGCGCCCATCAGCTTCTCGGTGGTCAATGAAATGACACCCACCACCAATCCGGGTCCCTACAGTCTGGACCTGTACACGGACAATCCGGTGGTGACCCTGCAGGCAGTGCAGAGCGGCATAGCCAGCAGCTTTGCCTACAACTGGCTGGCGGCCTGTAGCTCCTCGACGGCCAACACTCCGCCTACGGTGGCTAACCCGGTTAGTCCCCAGTCAGCTACGGTGGGCATGGCCTACACACTCTCGCTGGCGGGTGTGTTCACCGATGCCGAGACACCCAATCAGTTGACCCTGATGGTAAGTGGCCTGCCCGCGGGTCTTAGTTTCACCGCTCCTTCGACCATCTCGGGAACGCCAAGTATGTCGGGGGTAAGCACAGTCACTGTCACGGCGACTGATCCGGGGAGCATGAATGCCAGCACCAGCTTCACCCTCACGGTTAGTCCGGCCGGTGGTACTCCTCCACCAACGGGTACCTTCAGCATCACGGGGGTGCAGACGGTGAGTTGCCAGGTCATCTCGGCCGGTCAGCGTCAGGTGAGTTTCACTCCCCAGTACGCAGGGGTCAATGGGGCTCCCATCAGCTTCTCGGTGGTCAATGAGATGCTGCCCACCACCAATCCAGGGCCTTACACGCTGAACCTGTACACCGATAATCCGACTATTACCCTGAGTGCGGTGCAGAGCGGAGTGAGCAGCACGTTTGCCTACAACTGGCTGGCAGCCTGTACGCCTTCTGCCCCCAGTGCGCGGGTGAGTGCGGAGCCGGTTGCGGGCTTACAACTCCAGGTGCTGGGTAACCCGGCTCGTGATGTAGTCTCCATTCTGGTAACGGGTGCGGCTGGTGGTTCGCTGAATCTGACGCTGACCGATGGTCAGGGCCGGGTTGTGGGCCAGCAGGCAATGGAGCAGGCCACTGCTTCAGAGCGGGTTGAGTTCCGGGTGAATCATCTGCCATCGGGCGTGCTGATTTTACGGGCCAATACCCCCACACAGTCGCAACTGGTGAAGGTGATTAAAGCAGACTGATCTGATTCATCTGCTGATATAACCAGTGATTGTGCCAACCGGGCCGGGATTTCCTGGCCCGGTTTTTTTTTACCGGTTCCCTACTGGCTGGTCAGTAAAGGAGACTTCCCATCCACCTGCTAAAAACATCCATTTGTCGTTATTATCATATTTGATACACGGATTTCCCTTATTTTCGCCGTTATAGCAACACAACCCACTTCATTCATGACCGAAAACAATACCGGACTACCCTCTTTTATTCGTTCCTGGAATCAGCTCTACGCTATCGTAATGGGGAGCCTGGCTGTTGAAATCTGCCTGTTCTATCTGCTAATGCGCTGGCTGTCATGAGTATTATTGACTGGAGTGTGTTGGTGTTGACACTGACTGGTATTGTTGTCTATGGCATTGTGCGAAGCCGGGGGAGCCGCAGCATGGACGATTATCTGCTGGCTGGTCAGTCGTTGCCCTGGTACCACGTTGGCCTGTCCGTAATGGCTACCCAGGCCAGTGCCATTACCTTTCTGTCGGCACCGGGGCAGGGGTTTACCGATGGAATGCGGTTCGTTCAGTTTTATTTCGGGCTTCCCCTGGCGATGGTCGTCCTGTCGATCACCTTTGTCCCCATATTTCACCGGCTTAAGATTTTTACGGCCTACGAATTTCTCGAGGACCGCTTCGATACGCGGGTGCGAACGCTGACGGCGGGCCTGTTCCTGCTCCAGCGCGGCCTGTCGACTGGCCTGTCCATCTACGCCCCGGCTATTATTCTTTCGACCATTCTGGGCTGGAATATCTACTGGACCAATCTGCTGATGGGGGGCATCGTCCTTATTTATACCGTAACGGGCGGCACCAAAGCGATATCATATACCCACCTGCAGCAAATGGCCGTGGTGACCTTTGCCATGGGCCTGGCCGGGTACCTGACGGTGAAAATGCTGCCCGAAGGGGTTGGTTTTGTCGATGCCTTGCACGTAGCGGGTGAAGCCGGACGGATGAACCTAATCGACCTCAAATTCGACCCCGATAGCCGATACAACCTGTGGTCGGGCCTGATTGGCGGGTTCTTTCTGCAACTGTCCTATTTCGGTACCGACCAGTCGCAGGTGGGGCGTTACCTGACGGGGCAATCCATTGGGCAAAGTCGGCTGGGGTTATTGATGAACGGCTTACTCAAAGTACCCATGCAGTTTCTGATTTTGCTGGTTGGGGTGCTGGTGTTCGTTTTTTATCAATTCAATCCGGCACCTACTTTTTTCAATAAACAGGAAACCGAAAGTCTGAAAAACAGCCGGTACGCATCTCAGTATCAGGTTGCCGAAATAAAGCATCAGAACCTGACTGCCCAGCGGCAAAAGGCCGTTCTCGCTATGCAGGCAGCGTTGCAGACGGATGATGAAGCGGGGCAAACCACCGCCGGTACGATACTGCGTGAAACCGATGAAGCCCTGAAAGGGGTGAAAACGGATGTGACCAAATTGATTCAGCTAAATAACCCGGTGGCTGATACCAACGATGTGAACTACATTTTTCTGCGCTTTGTGCTGGACTACCTGCCGCACGGACTGATTGGCCTGCTTATTGCCGTTATTTTCAGTGCCTCCATGGGATCCATTGCATCGGCCTACAATTCGCTGGCCTCTACCACTGTGGTGGATGTGTACAAGCGGCTGATCAACAAAGCGGGTAGTGATGCCGATTACCTGAATGCGTCTCGCTGGGCCACCATTGGCTGGGGTATATTTTGTATTGCAGTGGCGCAGTTTGCCAACCAGTTAGGGAGTATGATTGAAGCCGTCAATATCCTGGGCTCGCTGTTCTACGGGGTTATTCTAGGGGTGTTTGTAGTAGCTTTTTACGTAAAATCCATCGGTGGGCAGGCTACCTTTTGGGCCGCTATCATCTCCGAAGTGCTGGTGGTCATCAGCTGGATGCTCAACCTGACGGCTTTCCTGTGGCTCAATGCCATTGGGTGTTTACTGGTGGTGAGTATTGCCTGGATGCTGCAGCGCACGCTGTTCCGAACCTCACCAAACGAGTAGTACAACTAAAAAATAAGCCAGTCATTTTTCTTTAATCAGTCATTGAGATAGTATCCGCTTTTTCTAATTTAATGCAGCACGTTTGCCGTTTTCAATTAACCATGTTAGTTCGTTCTTTACTCACTTGTCCTTTGATTGTACGCTATGGCAAGTGAATTATTTAATCGCCGGGATGTCATCGCTTACTTTATTGTGGCGGCCATCGGGGCATCGCTGCAACTGATTGCGGGGAGCTTATTGCAGGACTGGTTCCTTGTTACCTATGAGCAGGCATTGCTGGCAGGCTACCTGATTGCTTTTTTTGCTGGTTTCTTTTTAACCAAACTGTTTGCGTTCAATGCCCGAAACTCAGCCCAAACCAGGCGCGAAGCCGTCAAGTTCACGATGGTCTCGGTTCTCTCCGGTCTTATCACGGTCTATGGCGCGTCAATTACGTACCAGTATCTGGCCAGCGAATTCAGACAGCTAACGTTTCTGATACCCTTTTCGGTGAAAGCGGTTAACCTGACCAAACTCATTTCGCAGCTGGTAGGAATGGGATTAAGCTTTATGAGCAATTACATTCTCCACAAGCAGTTTACCTTTCGGAACACCGGTTTTTACGAGAAGCTTAAAAACCTGCTGGGTTTATAGAATGGATGTAGGAAAAAGAAAGGCCGCCCTGACGAATCAGGGCGGCCTTTCACAGTATGGGAACAACGAGTTTACTTCGCCTTCTTTCCTTTGCCTTTCACTGCGGGCATAGCCGGTGCTTTGGCTGAGTACTCCGCCAGGCTTTTCTCGATACCATCTTTGAAGAACGGGAAAGATGCGTCGTTGGAAGACTGACCAACCGACATGGCTTTTTGCGCCAGCGGAACGGCTTCGGCATACTTACCCATTTTGGCCAGAATCTGTGACTTCACGTACAAATTACGGAACGTCTCTTTCATGGCAATCGACTTGTCGATCCAGGTTAGCGACTGCTCCAGGTTACGGCCCTTTGACACGTTGTAGCTGGCTGCGGCCTGCAATACGGCTGCATCCTCCGGCTTCTCGGCCACGGCTTTGTCTACGTTGGCCGCCGTGTTGGTATTGACGTCTACTTTCAGGTTGGCAGCCGCTTTGGCATTCGCCCACATGAAGTTCATGTTAGCCGTGCTGTCCGTCAGGTCACTAAAACCAATGGTGAACGTTTCGATTGTCTCGCTGTTTTCCGACGGAGTCAGGTTAACGCGTAGTACGTCTTCTTCCTGCTTGTAGGTAGCCTCGGTAACCCCCTTGTTTTTGTTGAAGATCAGCGTGTAATTTCCCTGCTCAGGAATCGACATGATGGCATAGGTACCAGCAGCCAGCGTTTTGCCATTCACCATCAGGTCAGTGGAGGTCGTAAACAGCGTAGCGCCATTGGCACCCGTCCGCCATACTTTTCCGGCGGGCACAAAATCACCCGAAAATGGCTGACGGCCTTTCAGGCTCGGGCGGGAATAAACAACGGTCAAATCGGTGGTGCCAACGGTTTGCATTACCGTAGCGCCGGGGCTGGGCGAAGGAAGCTTTATTTGGGCGGTGGCTAATTGAGCCGCCAGGCAGAACGTAACACCACTCAGTACGAGTTTACGCATGATTGTAAAGTGAATTAGTTTAGTTGTTTTTGAAAAACGACCTAAATTTGCGGCTTTTTACCCAAAAACCCAACTTATGCACCGGCAACCCTTGCTGAAACTACTCCGCCAGCACCGTCCCACCGACCCAAATGAGCAGGCTATGACCCAGGCCACCATCGACTTTGTGGCGCAGCACCCCGACTGTTTCGAACGCTCGTTGCTGGAGGGGCACATAACCGGTTCCGCCTGGATTGTTTCCCCCGACCGGCAACAAACGCTGCTGATTCACCATCGAAAACTTGACCGGTGGCTCCAGCCCGGTGGTCATGCCGATGGCGACCCGGATGTGGCAGCGGTTGCCCTGCGGGAAGCGCAGGAAGAAACGGGGTTGACCAGGCTGACCGTAATAGCACCCCCAGATAGGAATGCTGATTCAGAAATCAGCCAGACAATACCCATTTTCGATGTGGACATACACCCGATTCCAGCCCGGAACGAGGTGCCGGAGCACCTGCACTACGATATCCGTTTTCTGATCGAGGCCGACCCGGCTGAGCCACTGGGATTTTCGGAAGAAGTCAGGAATATCCAATGGTTTTCCGTAAAAACTGTCATTAACTACGCAGATTCAGAGTCTATTGCCAGATTAATCCGTAAAATTGGTAAAAACTAAAAAAATAGTTATTCCTTAATGCCTTTTTAATACCGGGATTTCATATCTTTGTAAGACAACAAAATCATGAAAAAGCTATGAAAACCGGACTTTTTTTGATCGTCTTTTTAAGTTTGTTTGTTGGGGTAACGGGCGTCTACTCGCAAAACAGGCGGGATGCTCAGCCGGTAAAACCGCTCAATAATCCGTTTTATTCATCCAGCAATTATAAACACCCGCAGGCAGCAGCGGCTGCCCGCAGTTGGGAAAGTAAGCCAGCGGTAGGGGTCAGTAGGCCCGTATCGACGGAAACACAACTGGTAAATTATAAACATCAGATGCCTAACAAAAAGCCCGTTGGTGGTGTGGTGATACCGCATACACCATCGACTAATCTGGCTGACCGGAATTATAAGATTCAGCGACTGAGTGTACCCCAGCGTTCAGCTGATCCCAGGGAATACTATGTCGAGCAGGTGGCCAAAGCTGCTAAAGACACCCTGATAGATTAACTACCAATTGATTAAACAGCATGGCCAGCGGCCCGGGCTATCCGTTTTCGGGATAGCCCGGGCCGCTGGCTTTTACTGCCAAACGAGGTCAGGTTTACCTGTTAATCGTGTATGCTGCCCCATTCAGTATGGTTCGTCAACCATCATTACCGGGCCGGTGTAACCGCCACCCGGTGTTACCGACCAATGAAACGCGGGTAGCCGGATTATGCCTTACCTTTGCGTATGGCTTACAAAACGGTACGTATTAATTTAACGACGCCCCAGTCTCCCCGCCAGTCTGTACTGGTTATTTACACCGGTGGTACCTTCGGGATGGTGTACGAACCGCAGACTGGTCAGCTTGTCCCATTTGATTTTGATCGGGTAGTTGACCGGCTCCCCGAACTCAAGCGACTCACATTCGATATTACGCTACTCACCCTGCCCGCTATTATTGATTCATCGAACATGAAGCCCGCCGTGTGGGTCGAACTGGCGCAGATTATTCAGGATAACTACCAGCAATACGACAGCTTCGTGATTCTGCACGGTACGGATACGATGGCCTATACGGCATCGGCGCTGAGTTTTATTCTGGTTGACCTGAACAAACCCGTTATCCTGACCGGTGCCCAACTGCCCATTGGCGTGGCCCGTAGTGATGCAAGGGAAAACTTCATCACCGCGCTGGAAATTGCTGCCGCCGTGGATTCGGTTGTTAGTCAGGATGGCTATCGGCCTGTTGTGCCCGAAGTATGTGTGTATTTCAACTCCCTGTTGCTGCGGGGCAATCGGTCTACCAAGCGGGAGAGTGTACAATTCAATGCCTTCGCATCGGAAAACTACCCGCATCTGGCCACGGCTGGCGTTAGTATCGACTACAACCGGCTGTTCATCCGGCCCTGGCAACCCGGTCAGGCATTACAGCTTCGTACTGAGCTGGACCCAAACGTAACTATTCTGAAACTGTTTCCGGGCATTACCCAGCCGGTTGTAGAGTCGATTGTGAACATACCCAATCTCAGGGGAATCGTTCTTGAAACCTTCGGCGCCGGTAACGCACCCACGGACGAGTGGTTTCTGGATACCCTGAAACGGGCCATTGACCGGGGTGTGTCGGTATTCAACGTGTCGCAGTGCGAGGGAGGGCGCGTCACGCAGGGACATTACCAGACCAGCCAGCAATTGTTGCAGATTGGCGTCGTGAGCGGAGCCGATATCACAACCGAAGCGGCTATTACCAAACTGATGGTACTGCTGGGGCAGGAACGCGATCCGCAGCGGCTGCGTGCGTTACTGGCACAGCCACTCAGCGGAGAAATGAATGACTAATGGCGGTGGATACCTTCAGTACCCGTTTCACTATCAACTAAATAAAGGTTCATCAACAATGAAAAAGATTTTCCTGCTGCTGGTGGCTCATCATCTGCTGGCTCAGTCGACAACTCCGGTTGGGCGTACGGAGTTCGTGATTGATAATTTCCAGACCGAAAACGGCGTTTCCCTGCCCAAAGCCCGCGTGGTGTACGGCACCTACGGGCACCTGAACAAAGCCCGTGATAATGCCATTCTGTTGCCCTCGCATTACATGGCCACCGCCCGGGGCTACGAATGGCTGATTGGACCGGGGAAGGCCCTGGACACCACCCGGTATTTTCTGGTGGCTACCGAACTCTTCGGCAACGGCCGGTCCTCATCGCCCAGTAATACGCCCCAACCCTTTCACGGCCCCCGCTTCCCGGTCATGACCATCCGGGATAATGTAGCAGCCGTCCATCAGTTACTGAATGAGCAGTTTTCCATCACGCACCTGCGGGCCATTATCGGTTTCTCGATGGGCGCCCAGCAGGCCTTTCAGTGGGCGGTGAGTTACCCCACCTTTGCTGACCGCATCGTGGCGACGGCGGGTACGGCCAAAAACTATCCGCACGGCGTTGTCCGGCTGGAGGGGCAGATTGCGGCCCTCACCGCCGACGCTGCCTTTATGAACGGCGACTATACCACACCACCCACCAAAGGCATTCAGGCCTTCTCGGTGGTCTGGACGGGCTGGTTATACTCGCAGGAATGGTGGCGGAAGGAACTCTGGCGCGAACGGGCAAAGCCGGGCGCGACCTTTGAGGAGGTACTCGCCAATTACCGCACGCACTTTATTGACGGGGCGGATGCTAATGACCTGATTCTACAAATGCGCACCTGGGAGTACCACGACGTGGGCATGACCAAAGGGTTTGATGGGAATATAGAAAAAGCCCTACGCTCTATTCAGGTCCCTTTGTTATACATGCCCTCCGAAACCGATCTTTATTTCCCGGTGGGCGATGCAAAATACGAGGCCGCTTTTATCCCCCATGTCGTGCTAAAGCCGATTCCTTCCTTGTGGGGACACACCGCCGGGGCTGCCAGTAACCCGGCCGATGCCAAATTCCTGAACGAAAACATCCGTAATTTTCTAGCCGGGACGAAATAGGAATGGGTACCCTAACCTTCTTTTTTTAGGGACATATTGCGTTTCTAGCATCAATCCTGCATCTTTGCACTCCGATTCGTCGGGCATGATTGACACAGAGAGGTGTCCGAGTGGTTGAAGGAGCACGCCTGGAAAGTGTGTATGCGGGTAACCGTATCGAGAGTTCGAATCTCTTCCTCTCTGCACAATTAGAAAGAGAGTACGCGGGTAACCGTATTGAGACCGGGGATGCGCGCATCTTCGAATCTCTTCCTCTCTGCCAGTACGTTACAAAAACACACGACTAATAGAGAGCTGCCGGAGTGGTCGAACGGGTCTGATTCGAAATCAGAAGTACTCGTAAGGGTACCGGGGGTTCGAATCCCTCGCTCTCTGCCGAAGCCAGTCCCGTTATGGGCTGGCTTTTTTGTTGTATGATGGGATCTGACCCGACACCTGAAGTATTCGTGAGAGTACGGGCCGGGACGGTTAGACGCGGCCAACTCCAAATTCCAACTCTCTTATGGGGGCAATCTGTTGGCTGCCCTTGTTTATGAAACAACGGTCATTTTAAGTATTCGGAGTTATTATTGTACGAAATTAGTTTATTACACCCATCAAACAGTACACTGCAGTTTATACGAATATGAGAAAAAACCTTTACCTGCTCCCTCTTTTTCTAAGTATTCACTTATGGACAAGTGCACAAACCAACTATGTAGCGAATACAGCAAATTCGGCTACGCCCGGATCAGAAAACACACTTCTGGGACCAATGGCGGGAAATTCTGTCATGACGGGCAGTGGAAATACATTGGTTGGTAATGAGGTCGGAAGGTCGCAAACTGCCGGAGTGCTCAACACCTATATCGGTAGCTTGGCAGGTAGGACCATGGCATCCGGTAGCTATAATACGTTTTTAGGCAGCCGGGCGGGTAGATTACAGCAGTCGGGTGAGTACAACGTATTTCTGGGTATATACGCGGGTAATAATGGTACTACCAATTATAGAAACACATTTGTTGGTAGCTGGGCTGGTTCGCAGAACACGGTGGGCGGGAGTAACACATTTGTAGGCTTTGGGGCAGGGGAACGTAATACGGCTGGTGTTAATAACGTAGCACTGGGCGTTCGCTCATTGGGAAGTAGCGGTAGTTACAACATCATGATTGGTGATTCAACGGGCTACAACAATACCGCATCCGGTAATGTATTTATCGGAAGCCAATCCGGCGTAAACAACTCATCGGGAGCCAGTAATTTGTTCCTGGGGAACCAGGCGGGGTTCAGCAATACAACAGCCAGTTATAATTCATTCGTAGGAAGTGGTGCCGGGTACAATAATACAACCGGGACAGATAATGTCTTCATAGGAAGGTCAGCGGGGTATTATAACACGGAAGGAGGAATAAACACGTTCGTTGGAAGTGCTGCTGGTTTACAAAATACAACAGGCTTTCGGGGCACATTTATAGGATACCGGGCAGGTTTGAGCAACACAACTGGTTACCAAAATACCTTTATAGGAGTCGATGCTGGTTTTTTCAATTCAACTGGCTTTGCCAACACATTTTTCGGCAATTCCACCGGTTTTAAGAATACAACCGGTAATGATAATGCCTTCATGGGAGATAATGCAGGTAGTGCCAACACGATCGGTAACTACAACGTGTTTATAGGGTCTAAATCTGGTCTGACCAATTCAACTGGCTATTCGAATAATTTTATAGGAGCCAACGCCGGATACAATAACACAACTGGGTATTATAACGTGTTTTTAGGAACCAGCGTAGGGTATAAAAATACTACTGGCTATCAAAATGCCTTCCTGGGAGCCTATTCGGGCTTTTCTAATACGGGGAGCAATAATGCCTTTGTTGGTTATTATGCGGGCTATCAAAATACGACTGGCTCAACTAATGCGTTCGTAGGAAGCGGGGCTGGTTACTCCAACAAGACAGGCCAGAAGAACACATTCCTCGGTTATCAATCAGGTTATAATGCGGTAGCCGATTCTAATACATTCGTTGGGTATCAGGCAGGCTACCAGAATACATCCGGACAAAGTAATACCTTCTTTGGGGTCAACGCCGGACGTGGTATTTCAACAGGTTCCCACAATACTATTGTTGGTAACGGGGCTGGACCTGCTTCGGTTGACACCGATGATAATGTGTATATGGGCTATAACACGGGGCAGCATGATAAAGGCTCGCGCAATACCTTTTTGGGTTCGCAGGCCGGGGTTTTACTGGCCAACACTGATCATCTCCTTTTCAATGCAACAGCCCTGGGTGCGGGGGCTGTCGTAGCGGCCAGTAATGCCCTGATTCTGGGCAACAACGCTAACGTGGGTATTGGCACATCGGCACCGGCTACCCGACTCGAAGTAGTTAGTGAAACGCCTGATAGGAGTGGTTTACGCCTGACGAAACTAACTGCTAATAGTCAGCCTGACACATCGACGGATGCGTTTCTGACCGTTAACGAACGGGGCGATGTGATAAAAGCGCGGTACAAACTTCGGGTTGAAAACGTGCAGGCTTGGAGTGATAAGGTGTTTACCAGCACGTATCAGCTTCTTCCCTTGCAATCAATAGCTGATTACATTCGGCAGCATGGTCATTTGCCAGGCGTCCCCTCGGCAGAGCAGGTTGTTCGGGAAGGGGTAGACCCGGCAAAAATGAGTGCTACTCTGCTGGAAAAAATTGAGGAATTGACGCTGTACAGTATTCAACTGGAAAAGGCTGACAAGCAACAGCAGGAAACGATTCAACGGCAACAGACCGATATTGATACCCTGAAACTATTGGTAAAGCAATTGCTGGAGAAATAATGAGCAGCTAATGCTATGCAAGTCAATCATTTATAGTTATCCGGAAAGTCGTTAATTCGACGTAAAAGCAAAGACTTGTACCCCATATGGCAGGAAATAGATAACCAGCTCACCCGCGACTTTACGTTCGCCGGTTTCAGCGGGGCTTTCGCCTTCATGACCCGCGTGGCCCTTATTTCCCTGCCAGACGTGGTAAGTTCTCAACCTTTTTAAGGCCAGCTACTTTGGGTTTAACAGGAAAAATATAAACTTATTTCCTCCGCATGAATGACTATGAACTGACCGATTGGCATCGTATTTTATTGGGTGAGCTGCCTGGACAATTTCTCCTGGAAGTAGGGGTCCGAACACTGATTATGTTTGTGGTCATTTTCATTAGCCTGCGGGCCACGGGCAAAACCACAGTCCGCCAGCTAACGATCGTGAATTTAGTGCTGATTGTAGGCCTGGGTTCAGCCGCCGGTGATCCTATGTTTTACCATGATGTCGGCATATTACCGGCCTTGCTCGTTTTTGGGGTTGTCGTGTTTGCGTTCCGGGCATTGACTCGCTGGGCTGCCACATCCACTAAAGCGTCGGATTGGGTCCAGGGGAAAACGATTTTGTTGATTGAAGATGGGCAGTTTGCCATCAACGAACTCAAAAAAGAACAGTTGGGCCAGGATGAATTTTTCATGGAATTGCGCGAAGGCGGTATCGAACATCTGGGGCAGGTACGCCGGGCCTATTTAGAATCTAGTGGTGATGTGAGCCTGTTTTTCTATGAAGATGACCAGGTGAAATCGGGGTTGCCCATTTTACCCGAATTATTCAATAAGAAGTCGGTTCAGATTAGTAAAGCTGGCCTTTATGCCTGTAGCTTCTGTGGTCAGGTAGAAAATCTCCAGCCGCAGGAATCCGTTATATGCCCCCATTGTCAGCATAAGGAGTGGGTACCAGCGTTAAAAACCCGTCGGGTAACCTGACGTGAATGCTACGGATGGTAGTTAACAAGTACTGACAAAACGATCTATCTCAACATTCCATTTCTAATTCATAATCAGCCTCAGCCGTAATCGGACGTTTAAATGAACGGTTTCGGCAGTGGCCCCTCCTGAAAAGCATTGACACGTCCAACGATCCCAGCCGATAGGTGGTGCAGACTACGTGGCTGACTGATTCCGGCTTTCTGTTTTAATCGGTCGCTCCATGTCTTTGGGCACCCGGCCCTGAACCCTAGTAAGGCCTCGCCGAGTAGCGTTATTGTTGACTGACTCTGATCCCGCCCCTGGTGCCCGTGCCAGCAACGGCGGACAGATCCCCCCAGCAAAAAGAACTAATAACTTATTTTTTTTCTGCTTTTTTGGCCCGATGTACCAAATGTGCGCCTAGTTGGTTGAAATCTGCACCTAGTTGGGTGAAATCTGCACATGGGTCTGACGGCCCTGGGCTAAACTTGCA
>NZ_KB893254.1:0-1264 GCF_000374065.1 Spirosoma luteum DSM 19990 | reverse complement strand
ACCGATGGGGGCAGCTCCTTCATAAACAAAACCACCGCCAATGGATTGGGTAATAATCAGGTGTTTGGGGTGTATGCGGTGGGTACGAGGGTGTATGCTGCTACGTTTAATGGGTTATCGATTTCGACCGATGGGGGCAGCTCCTTCATAAACAAAACCACCACCAACGGATTGGGTAATAATCTTGTGCTTGGGGGGGTGTATGCGGTGGGTGAGATGGTCTATGCCGCTACCGCTAATGGGTTGTCGATCTCCCTCGATGGGGGCTCCAGCTTTACCAACAAAACCACCGCCAATGGATTGGGGGATATTACGGTGAGAGAGGTGTATGCGGAGGGCACGACGGTCTATGCCGCTACCAACGGTGGGTTATCGATTTCCACCGATGGGGGCAGCTCCTTCGCCAATAAAACCACCGCCAATGGATTGGGTCATAACCAGGTGAATGGGGTATATGCGGAGGGTACGAGGGTGTATGCCGCTACGTTTGGTGGGTTATCGATTTCCACCAATGGGGGCACCACCTTTACCAACCGAACCACCGCCAATGGCTTGGGTGCTAATAATGTGAGAGGGGTGTATGCGGTGGGTACGACGGTGTACGCTGCTACCTCTGGAGGGTTGTCGATTTCCACCGATGGGGGCATCAGCTTTACCAACTACTCCACCGCCAATGGATTGGGTAGTAATAGTATGTTTGAGGTGTATGCAGAGGGGTCGACGGTGTATGCTGCTACCGACGGGGGGTTGTCTTTCTGCCCACCGGACGTTAGCCCCCTGACGCTCAGCTTCTCGGCGAGTCCGGACATGCTCCTGACCACGGGCACCACCACCCTGTCGGCCACCGTTTCGGGGGGCACCCCCGGATCGCCGGACCGTCCCTACAGCTACAGCTTCTCGGGGCCGGGCACCATTACCCAACTGCCGACCAGCAACACGGCCAGCGTCTCAAACTTACCCGCCGGGGTGCAAACCTTTACCGTGATAGCCAGCGACATGACCACACCCACCAGCCAGACCAGCTCGGCTACGGTCAGTGTGACGGTGATCAACGCCACGCCCACCATCACGGGCTTTGCCGCCAATCCGGCCGCCCTGTGCGTGGGTAGTCCCGCCACCTTTACGGCCACCATTGGCAACATCACCGGCAGCTACAGCTACACCCTCACCAACGGCACCACTGCCGTTTCGGGCAGCAGCGCCAACCCGGCCTTTAGCCAATTGGTCACGGCCAGCGGCACGAGCACCCAGACCTTCACTCTGA
>NZ_KB893253.1 GCF_000374065.1 Spirosoma luteum DSM 19990 | reverse complement strand
GACAAGAGTCTTGCCATCAAAGACGGCCCAATCGAGTGTTGCTTTGCTAATGTCGATGCCGATGTAGTAGTGAATGTCCATAAATACGGTTAGTTTTGGTTGTCAGTCAACCGACTTGCCGTTGCTCAAACCCTTGTAATGGGCCGCGAACCCGATTTTCTATCTGAGCCATTGCAAGTCTAACAGAGTGGGGTTCTGAATCCGAGCATAGGTCTTTCTCCCTGGCGGCCCCTTAGGTTACCCCACTCTGGTTGACTACTGGCAAGCTACCAAATCCCGGAATATTACCAGCCCTCAAACCTAAAGGGCGGCCCCGCATTCACCCGCTCCGCAATGGGGTTCTCCAGCGGATCACCCGTCTCAGTCATGCTAATTTGTACATGATAGTTGTTTAGCAACCCAATGTAAATAGCGCTGCAATACTGAAGGCCCCGATCAGACCGGGTCGCCGGAGCGATGGTGAATCAAGGCTTTGGCCGTTCGCTTCTTTATCTTTTTGAGGCCTATTTCCAGAGCCGCTTTACAATGAACAGCACCCAACGATGAACCTACACTATACCCCATGATTCGTTTGGACCGGGTCGCCGGAGCGATAGGCATCGGTTACCAACGAAATATACAAGCATCCACCCTGAGTAAACCAATAAGTGATGTCCGATACCCATAACTGGTTAGGCCTGTCCACCACTAAGTTCTTGATCAGGTTGGGATATTTACGAAACGAATGCCCCGAAAAGGTGGTCTTTACTTTTCGTCGACGCCTTCTAATCAGCATCTTATGCCTGGCTAACAGCTCGAAAAAGGCATCCCGACCCAGTTTTATTCCGCACCGGCGGCCCGGCCCTTTCCAAAAACTCAGGCTGCAACAAATAATACATTTTTCGTCCGCCGATCCGCGGATGTTGGCGACGAATGGGCCTGACCAAGCGCAACACATTTAAGTCATCGTCTACCTCCTCATTTTGCCGTTGCCAATATTGATAGTAGCCCTGCCGGGTAAAACCAATCGGACCGCCGATGCGGCACATCTTCCAGCCGTCGAATTGAAATGTTGGGATGATTCGTCAGCATGAACCGGATGGCTTGGTAACGGACCGGGCCACGGCGGCTTTTTTTCGATGTCCACCCCCAGTTCGTGTTTAGCGATTCGAACTAAAGTTGAATAGTAGAGTGCTTTGAAGTTGGCCTCCTCCAGTTGCTCTTCCAGGGCCAGGACCTTGCCGCGTAATTCATCAACCTGTGATTTTGCTTTTGGCTTAGCGGGCCTAGCTGACCTTTGGGGCGGGGGCTGATCAATGTCAATGGCGGCCGTTTGCTGACCGGCTTCGGCCTCCTCTTCAATTTTCTTCATCCAGCGCTGCACTGTCTGCCGACTCACTTTTAGTCGTTCAGCGGCCTGGTCGATGTTGAGCTGACCGAGCAGAATTTGGGTAACAATTTGCCGCATGACACCTTCTGGCTGTTTCATGCGTAGTTTAACAAGCCTGTCCATAAATTGACTGTTTATGGTCAATATTTTTCAGGACAAGTCAGTGACGATTTCTTACCTTTAAATGAATAGATTTTTAGCTACGTTCACAAGTTGCCTTTGGTACTCTATAATGGCTATATAAATGGCTGATTCCAAGATAAGATAACTACTATAGTCCCGATGAATTGATCAGTCGGTTGACTGAGTGGGTAGTATATTATGATCACTAGCTGTATCACGAATCAATAGAAAACGAAAACCATCAAAGACTTACTGGAGTCACTAAGAACAAATTTTAGCCGACCGCCAAAAAACTAAATAGTTGTCGATGCTGAAACGACGGAAAAACCATATTTTCAGCGAGTTCAAAATGGCTAAAAGCTTCTCTTTTCACTCGCAGCTGTCCACGTTTGGCTAAGGACGTACATCTATACTTCCAATGTCAATAAATTATCAAATCGATTTCGAAGCGTTGCCATATCTGCATCAAATTCATGAGTTATAAAAAGTTTATACTTAATCAGAATATCCGGCACATCTGAATAAGCTTCTTTCAACTCATTAATTCGTTTTCTTTTTTGTTCATGATCAGCATCATTATTTATGATATTATCCAAGTTATCTAACGCCTTGTTAATATTTTCAATAGAGATATGCAATATATCTTTAGGATAAATCCTTTGTAAAGGATTTATATTTATACCCTCGACCGATTCCAATAGGTATGCATCGGCACCATATTGCAGTGACCTAATTATTACCCCTAATGCTCTTTCATTAGTCTCGTAATCATCGGCCTGTGGCGTAACGGATGCAATAATATCATTCAGCACTAAACCTAATGTTGTGTATAATCGAAATTTTAACCTTTCGCTCTCTCCTTTTAGCTGTTCAGTCGTCTTATTAGCTTTACTTAGCTGTGCCGTGGCATCAGCCTTTACTGCCGCGATCTCTTTCCTTAATTTCTTTTTTTCTCGCTGAAAAATATTATAAGAAATAAATCCTGCTACACCTATCATTGTAGCCAGAAGCCATTCAAAATGACTTCCCTGCCTATCAACTGCCATAACATAAAAATCATCTTTAGCGTGATAATATGTTAAGTCCTTATTAAGCGAATCTTTTGTTTTCTTCAAAAGTGCCAAGTCATTATATAAATAATCAATACGTTTCATAATTAAGTCCTGTTGAGCTTTTATTGAGTCGTTTGGAGTTGGCTTAGCCTGGATAGATAGTACATACAAAAACATACAAGTAGATAGTAATAGCTTTTTCATGAAGACAGTTTATAAGGTATTATTGATACGTGAATTAGAGCCTGTTTAAAAACGGATATGTAGGCTTAAAAAAGGAGAATCAGCCTTTCTTGTGGGTTAATCCGATCAAGGATGTACCCCACAGACCTGACTGATTCTGTCTAGCAAGTTATTGAAGAAATTCTGGCTGACAAGCGTAAGCGCAAATATTGACTTCGTGCCATTCTCAACGCACTACTGTATTTGACCAAAACAGGCTGCCAATGACTAATGATGCCAAATGATTTACCACCTTGGCTCTTGTGCTATTACTATTTCTGGAAATGGCGCACTGATGGCACTTGGCAGCGGCTCAACAAAACGTTGGGTAGATCTTCAGAATCGTACACAATTCGCCACGGCTCGCGTATTGGGTCTCAAAAAACGTAGGCAAACGTGACAATCGCGAATCGATCTGGATGGTTAGTTATAAACAGGAGGTAAACAGACAGATTTCAACCTCAGCTTCGGGCGTTAAACCCATACATATCAATAATTTTTGCTTTTGGGTAATTGATATCGGTCTTAAGGCCAGATTTGAAATCCGTCGTAAAGGTTGAGTTAGCCAGTTCATCGATGGCCAACTGGTGTTGTGCGTAAAACACCTTAATTAGGGTCAGGGACTTCTCATTTATCCGTCTGAAACCAGCGTTCTCCTTTCTAAAAATGGCCCGGAACGTATCACAGAAATACTGATCGAAAGCCGGAATAAACCCAAAAACGCCAAGTAACACTTTGGTGATTAGGGTCAGGTCACTTTGCTTGTTTTGTATAAGAGTACCTTTAATGCCAGAATAAATGGCAATGATTTTATGGATATTTTCATCGGTGTAATTGTTTACATCGATTGTCCAGACAGACCTGTCCAAGCTGGCAATGTATTCAATGGTTGGTTGGAAATATTTGGCGCTCTTACCAAGCAGAAAACTCGATCCCCTAAACATCCCCCAACTGGCCAGGTAAAAACCAAGGGTTAAGCAACTCTTTTCAGAGTCATTTGCTATGTCACAGGGTTCAGTTAACCGAAAATAATTATAGCAGTAGTCAAACGAGCTAAACCGGTCTTCAGGACTGGATTTATGAATGAACTTTTCGACAGTAGTTACAATGTCACCGTGCGTGATCGTCATGTATTTGGATGGGGATTGACAACGCTATAAAAATTTACCTAAAAGTGGTTACCGTACATAGACTTCACGCTTAATTACCACTAAAAAATTAGTCGATTTGTCAACCCTCTCTTTCTTTCATCTTTCTCAGTACCGTAACTAATGTTATAACCCACGGCTCTCCCGCTCGATCAGTGCTCGTAGCTGCTCTTTGTCAGGTAACTCAGCTAAGTACTGCGAGACGAATACTTCATTTGCCATGCCACTGGTGGCGTACTCTACCAGGGAATTGTCTTTACTAGCGCAGAGGATGATACCTACGGGAGGATTGTCACCCACACTCATTTCGTTGGCCTTGTAATAATTCAAATACACCGTCATCTGGCCAGCATCGGCATGGTCGAACTCCCCAATTTTGAGATCGATTAGTACGTGACATTTCAAAATCCGGTGGTAGAAAACCAGGTCGATTCGATAATGGCGGTTACCAAAACTGATGCGCTTTTGCCGGGCCTCAAAGCAGAACCCTCGACCCAGCTCCAGCAGGAAATCCTGTAAATTGTCAATGATGGCTTTTTCGAAGTCGTTTTCCGTGTACTCTGGTTTTTCCTGTAAGCCCAGAAACTCCAGCAGGTATGGATTACGAATCAGGTCTTCCAGGCCGGCTGGTTGATTTTCCTGAATGCGGGCAATAACGGCTGCTTTATTCGTTGACAGGCTGGTTCGTTCGGCCAGAAGCGTTGTAACAGCCCGGTTTAACTCATGGACCTTCCAGTTGTTTTTGAGCGCTTCAACCTCGTAAAAACGACGGAGTAGCGGGTTATCTACTTTCAGTAGTTCGACAAAATGGGAGTACGTCAGCCGATCCAGCAGGAGAGAGGGATCGAGTGCTGGTATTTCCTTATCAATACTTCCCTCAGTTATTACGTCTGCCTGACGAATTACTTCGAAATCAGGTAGGTTGAATTTGGCAGACAGCGTCTGCCAAATTTGAGGATAGGTAAGGTAGAACTGGCGATACTGCCGCAGCGAGCGATCCGACACACTCTTGATAGCGTGTTTTTGCAGTTCAACGGACAAGCGTTTATGCAGTTGTTGGCCATAAGCTGCCCGGTCAGCGCCGTGCTGCTCGAACTCAACGATATAAAATCCAAACAGATAATTGCGAAGGGTCAATAATTGATCGGCTTGACGAGCGGCCCGTTGACTCAGCTGCTGATGTAGTCTTTCTAGGGTACTAATTAAATCAGTGAATTGCATGAAAGGTGAGTAAAACGTCACTCAATATAGTCACGGATAGATAAAGGATAAAGCTAAAAAGGTCTTTTCAGGATGATTTTTCAAATATAGATTGTACGGTTAACCATCGTACAATTTTCTGTAACAGCCTAGGATTTGAATGGCACTGTAGGTCATGAAGCATAAAAAAACGCTAACCTTTCTTCATTAGATGCCTCGTTATATCGACTTGCAAATGGAAGAGGTAAATATGATTAATTGGTATGAATAGTTGCACCCATTCGTAAAATGGGGCAATTTTGATTTTTAACGTGTAATGACCCCTTCTTCAAAACCATTTACCATTCATACGGCTCGTACCCTGATGATTGCTGAACTGAGCCAACTATTGGATCATGCCAGCTACGACCAGACGTATGCGCTTGCTATCGAGAACAATGTGACAGGCAAACGGACACAGGCGAACCGACAACGCTCCTACATTGCGTTGAAAAAGCTATATCGGTTCGATCCAACATACCTGCCATTTGTCGCGCTCGCTTATTTCTGGTCAGTTACGGAGTCAACTTCCCGACCATTTCTGGCTTTTCAGTATGCCTTAGGTCATGATTACTTACTGAGTGAAAGTTTTCCGCTAGTTGCGCATACTCCGATAGGTTCAATGCTTTCTGTAGCTCGATTTGAGGCCAACCTGAGTACGCAGCATCCCAATCTTTTTACGCCAATAACACAGTATTCAATCGCTAAAAACCTGGCCAGTTCCTATAAACAGGTTGGGTATCTAACGGGCAAAGTGAAGGTATTTAGGATACCCATTAAGCCAACCCTACCGGTGGTAATAATGGCATTTCTGATGGCTTATCTGAATGGCGATCGGGGGGAGTTTCTATTTCAAAGTCAATGGGTAAAAGCGCTGGAACAGGATACCGAAAACCTGCACAAATTTTTGATTTTGGGCTCTCAGAAAGGATGGCTCACCTACCAACGAGCAGGGCTGGTTATCTCTATTTCGTTCGATCCCCTCCTGCAACAACTATCCGCTCATGGCCACCAAAACTGATTCGTTGCTGACCGCTTTCGAACGGGCTCTGCGCGAGCCCTGGCCTACGCACCTGTCGGGAGGGGAACGCGTTTGGTTTCTGGTCTTTGATCCGGCCGAACTCCGCAGAGTTGAACTCCGTATGGGCGATTTCGAATCGGCGGCCCACCGAACGAATCGCCGGTGGGTGCCGGTGTCCCTGAAGTCGTGCTTTCCGGCTTGGATGGCAGCGCACGATTATCGGGATGGGTACTTCGAATCGCCGGAAGACTTAATTGATCAATTAGAGGCCGATTTCAAGCCCTTTGTTATCCAATACGTCGTTGACGCGATGCAACTGGCTGATCCGGACGACCACACGCTGATTGTGCTACAGGACGTTTCCGCCTTGTTTGGACTGATTCCTTTATCTGACGTACTAAGGGGCATAACAGCGCATCTTCGGGGGCGTATGGTCGTATTTTTCCCCGGTGAATACCAACACAATCAATACCGGCTGCTGGATGCCCGCGATGGGTGGAATTATCTGGCCCGCCCCATTCTTTGACTAAACCGCACAAGCACAACCCTTTGTCATGAAAAATCAGGACCTTTTTGTACTTAACCCCACAGCCAACAACCTTCTCAACCAGGGCGTCGTTGAAATTGTCAGTAGCCGCGATGCCGCCGGACAACGCATTGTCCGGCACGAGCTCCAGACATTCGTGTGCGAAGGAGAATACCAACGGGGTATCCACCGAATTTTAGATACGTACCTCAAAAATCTTGATCAGCCAAAACAACCCGCCGTCTGGGTAAGCGGCTTCTTTGGCAGCGGTAAATCGCACCTGGTGAAAATGCTGGGATTCCTCTGGGAAAACTACAAATTCGATACGGGTGATACGGCTCGTTCACTGAAGCCGCTTCCTACCGACATCAGCGACCTACTTACCGAACTTGATCGAAAACAGGCTTTATACGGCAGGCTGTCCGTATCCGGTACGTTAAAAGATTTTCCGTCTTCCGACATTCGCTATTCGTTTCTCCAACTGTTCCTGGGGGCTTTGGACTTGCCTACCCAGTATCATCACTTTAAGTTCTATTACTGGGCGAAGCAGGAAGGAATCTTCGACGAGCTGAAGGCCCACGTTGAAGCCGCGGGTAAAGTGTTTCAGCGGGAATACGAGAACCTGTTCGTTTCAACAACGCTGGCCAATGCTATCCTGGCCGTCAAACCTGGCTTTGCCACCAACGAGGCCGGGGTGAAAGAATACCTTAAGTTGAACTTCAAACGGGTTGACAGCATCAATCGGGATGAATTTATCCATACCATCCGTGAGGAAATCTTACCCCTAACGTTTGGCAATAAAATTCCCTGCACCGTGTTGGTGCTTGACGAAGTACAGCAATTTATTGACCGCGATGGGGGTAAAGCCATCGATGTTCAAAACCTGGCTCAGGACCTGTGTAGCCAATTCGATGGTCGATTCTTGCTCATCGGTACCGGCCAAAGTGCCCTGTCTGAAACGCCCTACCTGCAACCGCTGCAAGATCGATTCTCGGTAAAAGTATCACTCTCCGATCAGGATGTAGAAACCGTAACCCGTAAAACTGTTCTGCAAAAGAAACCAACTGTACTCAAAGAGGTGGAACAGATGCTGGATGCGGCATCCGGCGAGATCGCCCGCAACCTGTCGGGCACCGATTTTGGGTATCGAACGGACGATAAAGAAACGCTGGTGGCCGACTACCCGATGCTACCCTCTACCCGGAAATTCTGGAAACGGGTGTTGCAGATTATTGATACGGCCGGCACCTCGGGGCAGTTACGCTCTCAGCTTCGGATTGTGGATGAAAGCGTGAAGGCGGTGGCAGCACTGCCGTTGGGGCACGTAGTACCTGCCGATTTTATTTTTGAGCAGAAGCAACAGCAACTCTTACAGACGGCTTTGCTCCTGAATGAAACGAACAACCTGATTCTTGATCGTAAAGCCAGGGGGGGCGACTCATTACTGGAGGGGCGCATTTTGAGTGCCGTATTCCTGATTGATCGCTTGCCACAGGATGTAGCGGACGGACGAGTTCGATCCGACGAAACGACCATTGCCGATTTATTGCTGGCCGACCTCACTCAGCCAGCTGATTCATTCCGGCAGCAGGTGAAAGCACTGGTTGCCAAGTTGGTAAGCGAAAAGGTGCTCATGCCGATTGGTGCCGAATTCAAATTACAAACCAAAGTCGGAGCTGAATGGGAGCAGGAATTCACCGCACAGGCCACCAAACTTACTAATTCGGGCGACGACCGTATTCAGCAACTTCGGCAGGAGCGCCTAGCACACTTCGTTAAAGAAACCACCAAAGGCCTTCTTATTCAGCAGGGAGTTGCCCGGGAAAAACGGGATTTTGCTATCCAACTTGGTACGGAGCGGCCCACAACAACCAATCAGTTGAACCTGTGGGTACGCGATGGCTGGTTTGAAAGCGAACCAATTGTGCTCAACGAAATTCGGGCCGAGGGAGCCGGTTCTGCGCTAGCCTATGCCTACGTACGTAAGCAGCGGGATGCCGATTTACGGGCCGAAGTCATTAAATTAATCGCTGCGGATCTAACCCTGCAAAGTAAGGGGATACCCACCACGCCCGAGGGTGAACAGGCGCGCCAAAGCATGGAGACGCGCAAGACAATGGCGAACCAGGCTATTACCGAATTCATTTCGGCGGTTGGTCGGGATGCGCTGGTATACCTAGCTGGCGGCAACGAACTGCAGAAGGGTGCCCTGCGTGATAATGTGGAAGAAGCCCTCAAACTGCTGGTGGTTCGGCAGTTTCCGGATTTTGCCAAAGCGGACTCCAAAGATTGGGGAAAAGCCCTGGCAAAGGCGCTGGCCGGTGATCCCGACGCCCTCAAACAAACGGGCTACGACAAAGACCCCAAAGACCACCCCGTGGCCGTTGACCTGCTGCGCTTTATCGGGACCGGGTCTAAAACGGGACGCGATGTCCGCAACCAGTTCGGGAAAGCGCCCTACGGATGGAGCCAGGATGCCATTGACGCGATGCTGGTCATTCTGAAAAATGCCGAACAGATTTCAACGACCGAACAGGCCCTGAACCAGTCGAAACTGGGGGCGGCTGTATTTAAGCGGGAGGTGCATACGCTGACGGCTGCCCAAAAGATAAAACTTCGCAAATTGTATCAGGAAGCCGGGCTGCCCGGAAAACCAAATGATGAATTTGCGGAATCTAATGAACTGCTGCGTGAGCTACGCCAACTGGCCGACCGCGTTGGGGGCGATTCGCCGAGACCCGAACCTCTGTCCCTCAACGAAATCAAAGCCATCGAAAACCTGGATGGCAACGAGCGGCTGCTTCAGATCGTTACGGAGGCTGACTCAATCCGACAATACCTTACAACCTGGCGTAAGCAGGCAGGCGTTGTTGCCGAACGGCTACCGAACTGGCAAACGCTCAATAATTTACTGGCAGTAGCCCCTGACTCGGCCGACCTGAAACCCCTGCGGCAGGAAGTGGACGCCATCCGGACCGACCGGCTACTGCTGGCCGAACCAGACCCCGTTAGTCCGCTCCTGAATCGACTGACTGACGTACTCAAAACAGCCCTTACGGAAGCGAAACAGCAATACAACGAGTTGTATGATACAGAAATGGTTGAGCTCCAGGCCAATCAATACTTTAAACCATTAATACAAGAACAGAAACATCAGATTCTGCTCTTGTGTAAAATCGGTATGAAGCCTGTGATCAAAGTTCTGAACGCTAACGACTTATTGAGCCAATTGCAAGAAGCGTCACTGGACACGTGGCAAACCAGATACTCAGCCCTACCCAGTCAGTTTCAGGCGGTTATTGATGAAGCGGTGAAACTATCCGCTCCCAAATCAACAACGTACATCCTACCTAAACGAACGCTCAACAACCAGACCGATATTGATGCCTACCTGACCGAACTTAAAGCGGAACTGGAGTCCGCCCTGGCATCTAGTTCAGCGGTGATATTACGGTAACCTTTTCATTTCCTATATTCCATGCCCTACCTTACTTCCGCACAGCGTAGTCAACTCGAAAAAACGACGATTAACGCCCGTAAACTGGCCGAAACAGGTGCCCGTAATGCCCTCCATACCCTGGCTGTCGATGAAGCCGAACCCTACGCACACCTGACCCCTGAAGCCCGCAACTTGCGCAACCGGCTGCGGCATCGCGCCCGGCTGCTGGGCGATGAGCTATCCGCTGATAAACGGCAAGCCATCGACAACCTGACCACCGAACTGGCCTACGAATTCTGGCACAAGATGCTCTTTGCCCGGTTCCTGATCGGCTCCGACCTGCTGATGCACCCCGATGGCGTGGCCGTTACGCTGGAAGATTGCGACGAATTGGCCCCAGACGAGGGATTTACCGACAAATGGGCGGCTGCGGCTCAGTACGCCAGCCTGATGCTGCCCGCCCTGTTCCGGCCCGACGACCCGCTGATGCAGGTGGACTTTGCGACCGAAGACCGGGTGCGGCTCGAAACGCTGCTCGACGGACTGGACAATGCTTTTTTCACCGCCGACGATGCCCTGGGCTGGGTGTACCAATTCTGGCAGAGCGACGCCAAAGACCGCATCAATGCCTCCGGCGATAAAATAGACGGTGCCCGACTACCCGCCGTAACGCAGCTTTTTACGGAACCCTACATGGTGCGGTTCCTGATCGACAATACCATTGGGGCCTGGTGGGCCGCCCGAAACGCAGGCAAAACGAGCCCGATCCCGTTCCGGTATCTGCGCGAGCCATCACCCAACCCGGATGCGCCAGCCACCCCATCTCCTGTTTTAGGAGAGGGGGCCGGGGGGGTGAGGTCAATCACCTTCCTGGATCCCTCCATGGGCTCCGGCCATATTGTGGTGGAGGTGTTTCGAGTGCTGGTGGCCCTGCGGATGCAGGAAGAAAACCTGACGGCCGACGAAGCCATTGACGCCGTACTGACCCAGAATATTCACGGGCTGGAATTAGACCCACGGTGTACACAGATTGCTGCCTTTAACCTTGCCCTGGCTGCCTGGCGGCTTTGTGGCCGCTACCGACCCCTGCCCCGGCTCAACCTCGCCTGTGCGGGTGTGGCCCCCACCGGCAAACGCGACGACTGGATGCGACTCGTGGATGGGGCCGACCGCAGCCGACGCGACCACCTGCGCAATGGCATGTCAGACCTGTTCGATCTATTCCAGCAGGCCCCCACGCTAGGCAGCCTGCTCGACCCCACCACACTGGTGGAAGGGCCCGTAACGGCTTCCTTTGCCGAACTGCTGCCCTCCCTGCAAACGGCGCTGGTGGGTGAAACCGCCGACGAACAGCGGCAGCGGGGCGTGGTGGCCCTGGGTATTGCCGATGCCGGGCGACTACTGTCCCGCAAATACACGCTACAACTCACCAACGTTCCCTACCTAGCACGGGGTAAGCAGGCCGCCGATATAGCTGACCATTGCGCTCGCTATTTTACCGATGCCAAAAATGACCTCGCCACTGTGTTTCTGGATCGGATGCTGCGCATGGCCGAACGGGGTGGAACCGTAGCTACTGTAATTCCGCAAAACTGGCTCTTCCTTACCACATATAAAGATTTTAGAAAACGACTATTGCTCACTAAGCAGTGGGACTGGGTGGCGCGGTTAGGGCCGAAAGGATTTGTAACACCTATGTGGGATTTCAATGTAATGCTGGTTGCCCTACTAAATCAAAAGGCCAACGAGAAAAGTCAGTTCTGGGGACTCGATGTATCTAAGTATACAAATCCAGTGACGAAAGGCGCTGCTCTTATCACTGATGATGTAAAAACGTCTACCCAAGCTATGCAGTTGAAAAATCCAGAGGCAAGGATAACCCTGGAAAATAGTAAAGGAACAGAACTATTAGAAGAATACGCTCACTCTTTAAGAGGTATAGTTAGTGGTGATAAAGATATGTGGTTTCGTAATTTTTGGGAAATTGATACACTAGGCAACAATTGGAAGTATTTGCAATCAACTGTTTCTTGGATGCAGGTCTTTGGAGGAAAAGATCAAATCGTAAACTGGGAAACGCAGGGCAAAGGTATGCTGAGACCTGGAGTTGATAATTTAGCTTATGGCAGGAATGGGGTTGCTATGGGGCAAACAGGGTCGCTACCTAGTACTTTACATACGGGAGAAATGTATGATAATAATACGGGAGTAATTGTCCCGAAAAATCTAGCTCACCTCCCTGCTATTTGGGCATTTTGTTCATCACCCGTTTTTAACCATGAGGTAAGAAAAATTGACCAAGCGCTTAAGGTTACAAATGCCACATTTTTAAAAGTTCCCTTCGATCTGGAACGTTGGCAGAAGGTAGCTGATGATCAATACCCACACGGCCTGCCGCAGCCGTATAGTGATGACCCTACGCAGTGGCTGTTTCATGGTCACCCAATACCATCAACCGCTCAGTTGCAAGTGGCCGTAGCACGGCTGCTGGGCTACCAATGGCCCGCCGAGATAGACGAAGACATGGAGCTATCGGGCGAGGCCCGTCGGTACATCGCCCAAATCAATGCGTTCAACCACCATGCCGATGACGATGGCATCCTGTGCTTACCCCCGGTAAATGGAGAGCTGGCCGCCGAAGAGCGCCTGCGCGAGTTTATTCAGACCGTTTGGGGAAATGACTATGCTATTAACACCCTAAGTGAACTACTGCGGCAGGAAGGCAGCAAGAAAGCCACGCTTGGCGAGTGGCTTAGGGATGAGTTCATGGACGCCCATAACAAACTGTTTGGCAACCGGCCATTTATCTGGCACATCTGGGACGGCAGGCGGGATGGCTTCGGGGTGCTGGTCAATTACCACAAACTCACCCGCGCCAACCTGCAAAAACTCATTTACAACTACCTTGGCGATTATCTGACCCAGTGCGAGTCCCGCCGGGAAGCGGGCGAAAGCGGTGCCGATGGGCAACTGCTGGCCGGTCAGCAACTCCAGGCCAAACTCAAACTCATTCTGGACGGTGAAGCCCCCTACGATGTCTTCATCCGCTGGAAAAAGCTGGCCGATCAACCCCAGGGCTGGAACCCCGACCTCAACGACGGCGTCCGGCTCAACATCCGCCCCTTTATGCTTGCCGATGTGCTCTGCAAAAAGCCCAACATCAAATGGGGTATCGACCGCGGCCGCAACGCCCCCGGTGCCCCCTGGGGCGAAATACGGGATAATGATAAACATTTGACTTTGGTCGAGAAGCGAAATGGGTAAGCTAGCACGGTACGATAGGTAACAAAAAACGGCCCTGTTCTGGTAGAGCAGGGCCGTTTTGTACGGAGGTAGTTTATTTATATCGATTTGTTACCACCTCACCTCAGGTTAATTTTCTCCCACATCGACAGAGCAATCAGGCCCGAAGCCCACATGGACGAATGCGCCAGAAACTGAGTAGTGTGTTGCGAAAAGGGCGAACCGAAAGTAATTACAATAACCTCAGCCAGCGTAACCAGGGCCAGATATATGCCAGCCCCAATGCAGAGCTGATTCATCTTATACCGGTGCTTTACCGGGGTTGTTACCCAATTGCGGTAATAAAGGAACAGCGTAATTCCCAAAAGTACCTGCAGCACTACCAAGGCCACCATATTGCCCGGATGCTCCTTAAAAATAACCTGGCCAGCCTCTAAGGCTGGAGTCGCATGAACGGTCTGGACAACGCAGCAGACCGCCATTATTTTCTGTTTAGGTTTCATAGGAGTTAGGTTAGTTCGATGATTAACTGATACAATCTTAAAACACTTTTTTGGATATATATAATAATTACAAGATAGAATTGCATTAAATTCATATGAATGATTACCCTTCAGATGCATACCTAACCAGCACCTAAGGGTCTTCATATGAATCGGATAGTGACTTCAAATGAAGCAGTCCAAGTGCTTGTGTGATTCATTTGAATCATTTACTTTTACCCATCCTGCGAGTAATCAGTCACTTACCACACCTATGTCGCCAGAAGAATTAGAAAAAAAGTTTTTAGATGCCCAGGCGCGTTATCAAACCGCTAAAAAACAGCTTGACACTTTACGAGGTAGAGAACTCACCAAAAAGCAACTGGCAACTGAATTAGCTGTATTCGGTGGTGGAGGTGATGTAACCACCCTAAACCGAATGATTGAGGGGCGGGCCTCTAAAAAGGAGAATCTACTGAGCAAAGCAGTTCGGACCAGCAATTTCATGGGTATAGCTACCCGTATAGAGTGCCTGATTGTATCAGCTTCCCCCTCAGTGGGCAATTTCCGAGAACCACCTTCCACGCCAGCATGCTCTACCTACCATCAATTCCAGATATGGTATTGGGACTGGACGGCTAAACCGGCTAATTCGCCCTTAAAGGGCGATGTTGTTACTGGCTATATTCGCCTACCAACCACCTGGGCAGGGGCGGGGGCTTCACTTACGCTACATGATGACAGTACACTCTTGGGAGAGGTATGGGCGCACCAGTATGGTAATCAGGCGCTCAATCTTAACGGTCGTTTCTGGTCAGCAGGCCGTCCTGATTTGTCCCTGAGCATCAATATTGAAAATAAGGAAAAGTTTGATCTTTTGGCGGGTGCATTTGTAACGGCTGATACACAAGATTTTGGCCCCATGCACGGGACTTTTTACCTGACCCACCAAATGACTACCGAAACCGAGCTGCCAGTTGGCAAAATAGGGAAAGGCACGAAAAAACGCCGTAAACCAACGCCGACAAAAATTGACGACTCATTAAAAAACAAAATCAGGCAGAGTCTTTTCCAACAGACACAGGTTCAGAAAGCTCGCCAACGGGATGTGTTGCCTGACTACATTCATATTCTCAATGAAACCTTGGATGAGTCATTTTTGAATAAAACATTTATTGGGTATTTTTTCAATACACATACCCGCCAACTGGAGCACTTCTTACTTCGGATTGACCAGGATGCCCGGGTGCAAATTCAATACGAGCGGCACGAGTCCAGTTCAGGGCGGTTTAGATTATATTATAAAAATGTGGTTCAGTTAGATTTGGATTATGACAGGGTGTTGTCTCTGTTCCGATACAGAATGTATTTCTGCGAAATACCCAAGTCGAAATGGTATCGGGGCGTAGGAGTTGGGTCAGTAAATCACTATCCGCATCTATTTATGAATCGGGTAATCATCCGCGAGATTGACCCGGCAACTGATAAGGTACCAAATACGCCACCCAGTGCCATTCGCCTGAATGAAGCCAATCAGCAGGATATAAGTAATTTATTCATCGAGCATCCGATTTTAAAGGAATACTTATCTGGTGCGGGTGATCGGTATATTGACGATAATGAACGGCTCAGTGAAACACCTGATCTATTGCGACGGGCGGGTTTACTTATAGATGCAGATGAAACAATATCTGTCAATAAGGGCACAGCAATGATAAGCGGCAATTATCGTCTTTATTCATTAGCTCGAATGACAAACCCGCTTGATGAAAATGACGAGAAAAACGAAACGTTTTCAATTGAACGGAGACCCTTGCACATAACTCAGGATGGCAAGGCTTTGCTAAAAGGGAAGGACAACACCTACTACGGCCAGGCGTTTTGTGACGGAAAGAAGTTTATCATGCGGATTACACGGCGGGAACGAACCAAAAACGATAAACCCGAGGTAGAATCAGTTTACCTTGAATTTTACCTGAATATTGAGCCGGTAAAAGATAATTCTGAAATCGACAAGTATTCGTATGGTACCTCCAACCGGTTTACCAATACGCGCCCTGAAGCACGCTACGAATTAATGGTGCGGCAACCGGATCAGTCGTTCGCTGCTTATGAAAAAGACCCTTTTAATGAATATGAGTTCTTCAGTAAAGAATGGGTAGAATTTAAAAAAGAAAAATCGGATGTGGTTAACCATTTCTCCGGCAGAGTAAACAGATTAATTGCTCCCCATAAAAAAGGGGGCAAACCAAAGAACAGGCAACCAGAATTTAGACAACTATTTGCGCATGCCGCTCAAAATTTTCTGGTAAATGGGCCAAGCGACATGTTTGTTACGTACTTCCACCAGGCGATGCTTCATGGCTTTGGCTCAGATGAACTTGAAGACAAACCACTTTACAGTAAACTAATAGATCATTTCCGAAATGTTTATGATTTTGAAAGAGAACAGTGGACTGATGAGGGCCACGAGATTCTGCGTATAAAAGCAGATCGGCTCTATGCTTATTTATTTCCAGAGGAGTTTAGTTAAAAGAAGGCAAAGTACGGTTTGATATACGGGAATTTTCCCGGTGTGAGGGTAAGTTATCGGTTGTAGGTTTGGCCTATTCTCCGACTTCAATTCGATTTATATGAAATTACTCTTACCTATATTTTTGGGGTTAACGATAGTGGCCGCATACGGCCAAACTCCAGCCGAACTCAAAAAGGCTGACTCACTTAATTCAATAACTCGTCCTATTACCCCACGTAGACCACTTACTGTAGAGGCATCGGATAGTACGAATAGCGAATTGAAAGACAGCATTAACACGGCTGATCCGCGTAGTTTGCTGGATTTCTACATTCCATCGGCTCTTTTCACCTTTAATGTCGAACCCGCTTCGGTATCAAGGGTAACTATTAGTGCTGTCGACACGAAATTTAGCTTTAAATATGGTTTTCGCGACAAGTCAGATACACCAGATCCCAATGCACCAGAACGACCCGCCAGTGGCTGGGGGTTTGCTTTTAGTAGTAAACTTGCCGATGGTGCCAAAACACTCTTCACGCCAGATGATATTTCCAAAGAATACTCCTTGAAAATCATCCGGACATTTGCCTTGCGTAACCGGGTATGGGTTTTGTCGAAATCAAAAGCTCTTTCCTCCGTTCAGTCACGATGGATAAATGTCAATCTGAACACAGACATAAATCAGAAGAATGTATTTACCGGAGACACCGTTTTCACCAAACACAATAATGTGAATGCCCAACTCCTGATCACCTTCAATAATCTATTCAATTCGTTGATTATTAAGAAATACATTCGGCACAGGAATATTTTCAATTTAGGATTAGGATATGGCTGGTTCGACAATTACGAGAGCTTAAAGAGTTACACCCTGCGTCGTAGTGTGGTTAACACGGCAGGAAGTTATGTGGGCGAAAATAGTAGCGTTGTAGGCAAACGCGGTACGTTTCAACAACTCAATGGAGTTATTGGGGTTGCTTCGGTATTTATTCCTCTCACGAGTCCAACCCAATTAACGTCATTGATTTTAGGCGGCAACGGCACCATGTTTGGAATAGGATCTTCTAATTATACAGCTACAGTTAATGCCGGTTTCTTCCTAAGCCAGCGGACGTTCAAAGAAGGGAAATTGACTGAAAACTTCTCCTTTGGTGTACTGGCGGTATGGAGTCAGCTTCAGAAAAGGCAGGAAGCCAACTACGCTAAAGACAATTTCTCCATTATTCTGACGGCTCAGATACCAATCAGTTTCCAATAATTTGCCATGAGTGTAAGCTAAATCCTGGTTACTATCTTTGTCTTTCCTGACAAAGCTTATTCATTAATGCCCGATTCCCTGCTGCACCGAATTCTGCACGGCTTGACGCAAGCCGAACAGCATAATGCAAATGTTATGGTACGGCCCGAAGTTATTCTTTGGCCCGATCCAGATCGGCAGTGGGAACGCATTATTGACCAGCTACAGCAACACCGGGCGGGTCTGCTTCGCCTGGGAAACTACGATCCAGCAAGTCAGCAAGGTCCGGCCATCTACCTGAAATGTTTAGTCCGACGGACGTTGCCCGAAGTTAGCTGGCCTACGGATCAGATTCCCGTGATATACCTACCCGGTGTTTCAAGGCAGATGCTGCGCCCTCAAACGCCAGTAGAAGCTGACTTGCGCCCATTAGTTGAATATCTTTATACCGGTACCGTTTGGTTACAGGAGAACGGTAAAGAATGGACCGTACTTGCCCTGCTCACCAATGCCCAAAATGGGTTGGGGCTTCGCGTTGCGCTGGACTCAGCTACCCGGGATACATTAGTAAGCGCCTTGCCATCGCTACTGGAAGAAGATCGAACAGCTTACGACCGCGCTATCATCGATGCGGATTTTCTGTATGACAAGCTTCTACCTGATTTGTTACCAAACGTACTGCACTGGTTGAACGAGGGTAATACCTACCTTGAGGCATTACCAGAAGACAAACGACATCTGTTCGTAAACGTATGTCAGAGCCGCTACAGATTTGACCCAACAGGTGGACAGGTGGTGGAAACGGCCCGCCTGTTAGGAGAGCAACGGGGAAACTGGGCACCAGTTTGGCAATACTACGCCAATGCTCCCCGTAAATTCCCCGAAGTGGCGGACCGGCTTCAACAAGCCCTGCCTGATGGTAAGCTACCTAACGACACGCTGGTTGCTTCTTCCGGAAGCTTTCCAATGGTCAATAAGCTGGCAGAAGATGATCTTCGTACCCAATTACTGCTGCTCCCCGACCAGTCTGCAACCGCAGCCGTTAGTTTACTCAGCAAGCTTACCTACGAACACAACCATCGGCAACGCTGGGTATGGTCTGAGTTAGGCCAGGCTCCACTGGCAACCGCCGTTCAACACTTAAGCCAAATGGCTGACATAGTCACGTCGGCCTATCCCGCTTCCAGTTTACCGGAGTTACAGGCCTATTATCGAGAAATTGGTTACCGGGCTGACCGCTCGATGCGTTTGGCATTAGCGGTAGTTCGAAGTTTGCCAGATAAGGAAGCGGTTACGGCGGTCATCAATGCCTTGTATCGCCCATGGCTGGAAAAACTTGCGCTCAAATTTCAGGCGCTGGTAGCCACGGATATCACAGCCCTAACTGGCCTTCCGAGTGCTGGGTCAGATGAGAAACCGTTCACGCTGTTTGTTGATGCACTCAGGTACGAATTGGCCGTAGAGTTTGCGGAACGTTTGCGAACAGCGGGCTACCGGGTTAATCTTACTGATGGCTGGTCGGCACTGCCCAGCCTAACCCCCACAGCCAAACCAGCGGTATCACCTGTGGCCCTATCGCTCGCAATGAACAGCCCATTCGAGGAATTTAAGCCAGCGTTGTTGGCATCAGGAAAAACCCTGTCGACAGCCAATTTCAGAACCGAACTGATTTCAAGAGGGTACACGTACCTTACCAATAGTAGTTCCTTACCGGAAGGGCAGCGGGGGTGGCAGGAAATAGGTGACATTGATCGAAAAGGACACGAAGAGGGGGTTGATATGGTTCGTCGGGTCGATGAGTTGTTTGAGCAATTGCGGGAGACAATTTCAATCATATTTGCCCGGGGTATTCGTCAGTTAACCATCGTGACTGATCACGGCTGGTTGCTGCTGCCCGGTGGCCTACCTAAGACGGAACTGCCCGCTCACCTTACTGAAACGCGGTGGGGACGGTGTGCCCTGGTAAAGGAAGGGGCGCATACATCACTGTTACAGGTACCTTGGCGTTGGAATCCGGGAATTTTCATTGCCTATGCTCCCGGTATCTCATTCTTTAAAGCCAACGAAGTGTACGCGCATGGGGGGTTATCCCTACAGGAGTGCTTCGTACCTACGCTGACCATTGAATCCAATACGGCAGAGGTACTCATCCCGGTTCTGATCAAGCGTATTCGGTGGGTAGGAATGCGCTGTGCGGTAGAAACAGAAAATTGCCCGGATGGCTACCGGTTAGATGCCCGTACCAAAATTACGGATGCTGCCAGCAGTATTGTCGTATCAACAGAGCTGCCCGTTGTTCACGCTAACAAAGGAAGCCTTTTTGTTGATGATGGCGAAGAAGGCAAAGCCGTAAACATAGTGCTGACCGACAGTAGCGGACAGATTGTAGCCAGACAATTAACCACCGTTGGCGGATAACACACAAATGGAATTAGACGCAATTGATCAACTGGCGGCTCGCGCTTTTGAAGGCTATATCGTTCGTAAGGACCTGTTGGAGTCGTTTCGAAAAACGTATCCAATTCCAACGTATGTCATTGAGTTTCTACTGGGACGCTACTGTGCCACAACGGATGAAACGGAAATGCAACAGGGGTTAGAGATTGTTCGGCGGCAGTTGCAGGATCGAACCGTTCGCCCTGGTGAAGAGGAATACGTGAAATCCAAAGCCCGCGAGAAGGGATCCATTCGCCTGATCGACAACTTGACCGCCCGGCTTGACCCCCGTACTGACAGCTATGTGGCTACTCTACCCAGCCTAATGCTTAATACGGTACGTATTTCGCCCGATCTGGTAAACGCCAATGACCGGATGTTGACAGGTGGTTTTTATGCCGAAGTCGATTTGAGTTACGATGCGACTATTGCGCAGGAAAATGGCGGGCGGCCATTTGGCATCGATTCACTTCGACCTATCCAACTCTCTCAGCGTAATGTATTAGCGATTCTTTACGAAGGGAGAAGCCAATTTTCCTGGTCAGACTGGCGCGATTTACTTATTCGAAGCGTCGGTTTCGAACCGGATACGTTGTCCGAAAGAGCGAAGAATGTTTTGCTGGTACGAATGATCCCATTCGTTGAGCGGAATTACAATGTAGTGGAACTTGGACCGAGAGGTACTGGTAAATCCCATCTGTACCAGCAATTATCACCCTACTCACACTTAGTATCTGGCGGCAAGACGACCGTTGCTCGGATGTTCGTCAACATGGCTTCCGGTGAACGCGGTCTAGTTTGCAAATATGATGTTGTCTGTTTCGATGAAGTATCGGGCGTTTCCTTCGATCAGAAAGACGGGGTCAACATTATGAAAGGCTACATGGAAAGTGGCGAATTCAGCCGCGGGAAAGAACCGATTCGAGCCGATGGGGGTGTGGTGATGGTTGGCAATTTTGATGTGGATATTGAGCACCAGCAACGGATTGGGCACCTTTTTGGTCCACTACCGCCTGAAATGCGTGATGATACCGCTTTTATGGACCGTATACACGCCTTTGTACCCGGCTGGGATTTCCCAAAACTGAATCGAACGTACTTTACCAGCCATTTTGGGTTAGTAAGTGATTTCCTGGCTGAAAGCTGGACCCGTCTTAGGGATGTAAGCCGATTGTCGACAATCCTACCCCGGCTGGACTTAGGGGGTGCCTTGAGCGGACGAGACACGACAGCGGTCCATAAAACGATCAATGGCTTACTGAAATTGATGCAGCCTAATCCGGATGAACCAGTCGCTGATGAGCAGTTAGCCTGGGCCGTTCAGGTCGCGCTGGAATATCGTCGACGGGTCAAAGAGCAACAGAAAAGAATTGGCTCAGCTGAATTCAGAGGCACTCATTTCAGCTACCGATTGCTCCCGGATGGGGTAGAGACCTTTGTTGCCACGCCTGAACTGCACAGCGAAAATACAATTGGAGAAGATCCACAGCCCCCTGGTTCTGTCTGGACGCTAAGTACAGGTAATTCGGACGAGCCAGCGGGACTTTTCAAAGTTGAATCGACCGTTGGACCTGGTAATGGGGTACGCGTACTGAACAAACCAACTCCGCCACCATTTGGGGAGAGCGTACGATATGCGGAGCAAAACCTTTATAGTCGATCAAAAGAATTGATTGGCGATCGTGACCCACGTTCTCGTGAATATTCAGTGCAGCTAAGGGCATTTGATTCAGCGCGTACTGGTAGTGGACTGGGTGTTGGCGTCTTAGTAGCCCTATGTAGTGCCACATTGGAAAAGAGTATACGGGGAGGCTTAGCAATTGTAGGTCAACTAAATCTGGGAGGTTCTGTAGACACTGTTTATAATGGGGTTAACGTGGCAGAACTTGCTGTTGAAAAAGGCGCATCCATCTTGTTGCTACCTTTAAATGCACGGCGGCAGATGAATGATCTTTCAGATGATATGATCACAAAAATCAATATTCAATACTATAGTGATCTCCGCGACTGTCTTTTGAAAGCCTTGATTGAGTAAAGTATAGCAGTTTCTAGTTCTCCGACAGTAACTCTTAAACATCAGGTATCTCTATTTCGTAATCGTCGACCTTTGTCAATTAGGCCTTAAAATCGAAATTGAGTAGACGATGTTGAGAATAGTGGCTTTCATGGATCTGTTTTTTCTTTAAAAGCCCCGGGAACCGTTCAGAAAAAGCACACCCTGACGAAAAACAATGAACTATTAAACTGAACGGGTTTATTGAACGCAAAAAGGCATGTTTTAAGACACCTCCCCCCACTCTGGTGCCGTTCATTTAAACGTCGGTTTGATTTTAGGACAAGACAGTTTTACTGGTAGTCCGAAGTTAAGCTATTTCTTGGCCCCTGATTCGGGCGGCTTATAGTAATTTTTCCAGCGCCGTTCTAACGGCCCATGGCTCCCATGAGCGGCTACCGGACTGAGCATATCACAACTCAAATGGGGGCGCTTGTAGTTGTAGAGAAACACCCCTTTCTCCAACAGGGTGTAGGCCTCCTCCAGCGAACGAACCGGTTGATGGCTTAGATACTCCTCTTTAAGAATTCCATTGACCCGCTCGGCCACCGAGTTCTCTAAGGGGTCCGAGTTCTCCGTCATGCTGATTCGAATATGATAGGCATCCACGACCTTGGTATATTCATCACAGCAGTACTGGATACCCCGGTCGCTATGATGAATCAAGTGCGGTCCCATTCGTTTGGTGATTTGCTTGAGTGCCATCTCCAGGGCTCGTCGAGAATGAACGGCTTCCAGATTTTCCGCTACAGCAAAACCCACAATTCGATGCGAATAGGCGTCGGTAATCAATGAAATGTACAGATAGCCAGCCTCCGTTAGCCAATACGTTATGTCCGCCACCCAAACCTGATTAGGCCTTAAGATGACTAAGTCCTTGATCAAATTCGGGTATTTGCGAAACCGGTGCCGAGAGAAGGTGGTGATCATCTTTCGCCTTCGCTTTCTGATTAACAGATGGTTAGCTGCCATTAAGTCGAACAAAGCGTCCCGACCCATTTTTATTCCCCTTTGGCCCAGCTCTTCTTTAAGGAGCCAGTATAGTTTCTTACCTCCCATGCGAGGGTGATCCTTTCGAACTGCTTCGATCAGATCCAGCACTTGTTTATCGGCTTCTTCTCCTTTAATCTGCCGATGGTTATGTTGATAGTAAGCTTGCCGACTAAACCCAAACAATCCCGTGATCCGCCGAACGCGGAGGTGAGGATAGCTTACTCGAAGGAGTTGGATTGTTTGGTAACGGACTTTTTTTCGATGGCGATGCCCAGCTCCTGCTCGGCAACCCGAATGACGGTCGAATAATAAAGCACCTGAGTTTGAGCTTGCTCCAACTCTTTCTGGAGCTGTTTGACTTGTCGGGCCAACTCATCGGCCTTATGGGCCATCTGTTCGACAATCGTTGGCGGTGGCTGCTGGCTGGCTTGTTTCATGGCGTCTGTGCGCTGAAAGTTCTCGTGGCGTACCCGGTCCAGCCACTTTCTAACCGTGTGGCGAGTCAAAACGTTAAACTTGGCCATGGCCTGATCAATGGTCAGCCGACCCAGGTTGATCTCTTCAACCATCTGACGCATCTTGAGCTCATGCGCCTGAGTACGAAGCAAAAATAAGTGGTCCATCTGCTTAGAGTGATGGTAAACTCATTTTAGGACAAGACAAGGTCATCCGTAATGTGATTACTTTACGACCAAAATTACTTACTATCAATTCCCATGGAGCCTAACCCCCATCACCGTCAGGAGCACTGGAATACTGTGTATCAAACCAAAGAAACCGATCAGGTTAGCTGGTACGAGCCGGTGCCTGCCGAATCGCTGCGTTTCATAGATGAAGCCAAGCTACCCCAATCCGCCCGAATCATCGACGTGGGCGGGGGCGATAGCCGATTGGTCGACTGTCTGCTGGAGCGGGGTTTCGAGCAAGTTACGGTGCTGGATATTTCGGCGGCTGCGCTCGACCGAGCCCGGCGGCGGCTTGGTGCACAGGCCAACCGGGTCACCTGGGTGGTGGCCGATGCGACCCGGTTTCGACCGGACACGCCCTTTGATTTCTGGCACGACCGGGCCGCGTTTCACTTCCTGACCAGCCAGTCTGAAATAACTGACTACCTGACGCTGATTCGGGATAACCTGGCCGCAACGGGGCGGCTGGTGGTGGGTACGTTTGCCGAAGACGGGCCGGGACGATGCAGCGGCTTACCTGTTCAGCAGTATTCCGAAACCCAGTTAACCGCTACGCTGGGGCAGTTTTTCAACAAGCGATATTGCCAGCAGGTCGAGCACCCAACGCCGTTCGGTACGCTTCAGCCGTTTACGTTCTGTTCCTTCGGCCAGCGGTCGGCGTAGACGTTACTGACAGAAGCACGTAGCCATCAGTCCCAGCCCCATTTTTTGAAGACCGCGTGGCCTTTGTCAGATTGCAGAAACTGGACGAACTGCCGGGCTGTATCGGCCTGCCGGGTCGTTTTGCTCAAGGCAATCGGCGTACCCCGAAAAACGACTTCCGATGGGGGCAACGACACCACCGCCGTTTCGGTCGTCAGCCGGTTATGCCACGACGCATACGTGATCCAGGCATCGTAGCGGCTGTCCTGTTTCCAGGCGGCAATGCCCAGCGCCGAATTGGCGAACGACTGCCCGATGTTGGCCTGAATGCCGCCAATCAGGTTTTGCCGACCGGCCAGGTCTTCCCATAACCCTAGTTGCCCGGCCCCGTTCACGTCGAGGATGGTAATGCCCGGTTTGGTCAGGTCGCGCAGGGTTTTGATCTGCTTCGGATTGCCGGGCCGCACCAGGATGGCGGCCGCCCGGCGGTACAGTTCCGTGCGACTCGCGGCATCGACCAGATCGGGGTGCGCGGCCGTAAACTGGGTGAGCATATATTCCGAACCGCCAAAAAACAGGTCGGCACGTTGCTGCGCGTCGGCCAGCCAGACCACATCAGGACCAGCAACCACCTTAACGGGGTGGCCCGTCTGCTGCCCAAATAGGGCAGCACATTCATTCAGGGGGCCAAACGGACCACCGGGACCATACACATGCAGGGTGTCGGTTGGGGTCTGAGCCGCGAGTAATCCGGGCGTAAATAACATAGCGAGAATCGGCCAGTGCCGGAAGTTGGTCATACGTGTGTTGATAAAACCGGAAGTGAATGGAACCTGATCGGGCTTTCCGACACACGCCGAGCAGGCCACAAAGGTGACGCAATCCGCTCCCACCTGGCTATCATTTTTCGGAATGCCCCCGCACCAGTTATGATTGGCGCACCGGTCGATGGCTCCCTACTTTTGAGCCGGTCGTCTGGACATACTTATCCAGCCAGGCGACTGACACGACCATGAAACGCAAGCCATTAACCACCTATACTATTGCCGATTACCCCAGTGATGCCACGGATCAGCGTGGGTTTTACATGATTCAAATCGCCGATCTAATCCGGCAGATGCGGGGTATCGACCAGCCCCACGCCCATGCGTTCTACCTGGTGATGTACGTCTGGGCCGGGTCGGGTACGCATACTATCGATGCCCAAACATACACCGTTACGCCCCCGCAATTGTATTTTCTGGCACCGGGGCAGGTACACGGCTGGAGCCTGAGCAATGATGCCCAGGGGGTGCTGCTCTTTTTCGATGGGGCCTATTTTCAGGCCCGTTTTCCCAAACGGTTGTTCGACTACCCGTTTTTCCGGCCCGACCGGCCCACGGCGCTGCTGTCGCTCCGGCCCGACGCCCCCATGCTGCCTACCCTGTTCGACTGGGCGTACCGGGAGTTTACGCACCCCCGGCCCCGGCAGGCCGAGGTGTTTGCCTCGCTGCTGCACCTGATGCTCGAAAACGCCTTTCAGCTTTACGAAGAGGTGGCTTATGTACCTGCCCACAACCGCAGCGGGCTGGTGCGTCGGTTCGAGGAGTTACTCGATGCACAGTTTGCCAACCAGCGAAGCTGCCAGGCTTACGCCGATCAGTTGCGCGTCACGCCCAATTACCTCAACAGTTGCTGTCGGCAGCAACTGGACAAAACAGCCAGCCAGCTCATCCGAGACCGTCTGCTGGCCGAAGCCGACCGATTGTTGCTGCATACCGACTTGACGATCAAGGCCATCAGCTACACGCTGGGTTTTACCGATACGGCTTACTTCTCGCGCTTTTATCGTAAAAACAATGGGCAAACGCCCCAGCAGCGCCGCGAGTTACCGCCTGATAATCATTGAATTGTCCTGTGTAACTGTTCTTTTGTCTCTTTATCAGACCGCCCGAAGCCGGTAGCTTTGGCCCTACTCATCAACACTGTTATGATTACCGAAGCGCCAATCCCTGCCACTGACATCGACCTCCACGACGAGCCACAGTCGTTCTGGACCCGCTACATTTTTAGTACCGACCACAAAGTCATCTCCAAACAATACCTGCTGACGGGCATGGCCTGGGCGGTGATTGGGGGGGGGGCGTCGATGCTGATTCGGCTGCAACTGGGCTTCCCGGCTGCCAGACTGGGCTGGCTGCGCCCGTTGCTGGGCCACTATGTGAGCGAAACGGGCCAGCTCACGCCCGACAGTTACCTTGGGCTGGTCACCATGCACGGGGCGATCATGATGTTTTTTGTGCTGACGGCGGGGTTGAGCGGTACCTTCAGCAACCTGCTCATTCCGCTCCAGATAGGGGCGCGGGACATGGCATCGGGCTTTATCAACATGCTGTCGTACTGGTTTTTCTTCGCGGCCAGTGCGGTGATGCTCTCGGTCTTTTTTATCGCCACCGGCCCGCCCGAAGGGGGCTGGGTCGTGTATCCGCCCCTGAGTGCCTTACCCCAGGCGGCTGGCGGGTCAGGCCTGGGCATGACGTTCTATTTGCTGGCGTTTGCCCTGTTTGTGATTTCTACTCTGCTGGGGGGTATCAACTACATCGCTACGGTGATCAACTACCGCACACGGGGCATGTCGATGCTACGGCTCCCGCTAACGGTCTGGGCCTTTCTCTTCACGGCCATCATTGCTACCATTGCCTTTCCGGTGCTGCTCTCGGCGTTTTTGCTGTTGTTTTTCGATCATTCGCTGGGGACCAGTTTTTTCCTGAGCGAGATATACATCGGCGGTCAGGCATTGCCCGAAACGGGTGGAGCCGCTATTCTTTATCAGCACCTGTTCTGGTTTCTGGGCCATCCAGAAGTATACATTATTTTTCTGCCCGCGCTGGGCATCACCTCCGAAGTGATTGCCACCATGTCGCGCAAGCCCATTTTTGGCTACCTGGCTATGATCATCTCGATGGCTGCCATCGTCTTTTTATCATTCGTCGTTTGGGCACACCACATGTTCGTGTCGGGTATGAACCCGTTTCTGGGGTCGATTTTCATGCTGCTGACGCTGATTATTGCCGTCCCCTCGGCCATCAAGGGCTTCAATTACATCACCACGCTGTGGCGGGGTAACATCATCTTCAGTCCGGCCATGCTGTTTGCCATCGGGGTGGTCTCGTTTCTGTTTACCGGGGGCGTCACGGGCATCGTTCTGGGCAACAGCGTACTCGATATTCAACTGCATGACACGTATTTTGTGGTGGCCCACTTTCACCTCATTATGGGGTCGGCCTCGTTCTTTGGTACAATGGCCGGCATTTATCACTGGTACCCCAAGATGTTTGGCCGGCTGATGAACGCCACCTGGGGAGCCGTGCATTTCTGGCTGACATTCGTGGGTGTCTACCTAGTTTTCTTCCCCATGCACTACCTCGGTATCGCCGGGTTTCCGCGCCGGTATTATTCGTTCAGCACCTACGATTTTACCCATTCGTTTACCGACCTGAATCAGTTTATCAGCGTCGCGGCTTTCGTGACGTTTGGGGCGCAGTTTATTTTCCTGTTCAACTTTTTCTGGAGTATGTTCCGGGGGAAGTACGCTCCGCAAAATCCCTGGAAATCGAACACCCTGGAATGGACCACGCCCATTGTACCGCTCCACGGCAACTGGCCGGGTGAGCTGCCGCTGGTCTACCGCTGGCCCTACGACTACAGTAAACCCGGTGCTATCGATGATTTTATTCCGCAGACGGTACCCCTGGCGGCCACGCCCGAATCGAATCTGCCCCACGAGCAGGAACAGGTACGGATCGAAACGAGCGAGGGGGTGTTGGTGGGTACTCCCTCGTCCATCGGGGATCGACCATAACTATTGGTGATTGGCGGAGGTTCTGAAAAGGCCTGACCTTTGAAACAACAAAACGGGCTAAACCCCTTATACTCATGAAAACGAACACGATTAAAACCGCAACCCAGCCCTGGTGGCTGATGGGCCTTCATGGTGGCTTTTATGCCGGAATGGGCCTGGTCCTGCTGATTCATCCAACAACGGCATCGTTACTCCACGCCCTGCTGCTAGGTGGCCTGCTGCTGGCCGCCGGGGTTTGCACGATGATTCTGGGCTTCCGCCGGAAACGCCACGAACAGGTCGATAGCTGGTTTATCATTTCCGGTATTCGGGACAGTATCTTCGGGGTTGCCCTGCTGGTCGAAGCTGGTCAGCCACTGGCGATGATAGTCAATATTCTGGGGCTGTGGGGCATCGTTTACGCTTTTTTGCAAGCCATCGAAGCCATTTTCTACTTCCTGGGCACCCGTTCCGACGAGAAAGAAGATTACGGCGTCGAGATCATTCATGCCATCTGCGTGCTGGTAGCCGGTGGCTTTGCCTTCTCCTTAGTGATGCGTCCCGACGGGCTGCAAACGTCCCTGGGTTTCGTAGGACTGTTTCTGCTGGTGCTGGGTGGCTTACAGGGTCTGCTGACCGATCGGTTACAAAAAGCCAGTCTCCGCTAACCGGACCATCCGTAAATCTGTTTGGTGCTTATTCGTCATTTATCCCCTGAATTACCATGACTCATGTCCTGCTATTACTCCTGCTTGGTCTGCTGGCCGGTGCCCTGAGCGGGCTGATTGGCATCGGCGGGGGTATCATCATCGTACCGGCCCTGGTGCTGCTCTTCGGCTTCTCGCAGACAACGGCGCAGGGAACGGCCCTGGCCACCTTGATTCCCCCGGTGGGGCTGCTGGCCGCGTTTGCCTACTACAAAGAGGGGGCTATCGACATTTGGGCCGCCGTCTGGATTGCCGCCGGATTTCTGATCGGCGGCTTTTTCGGAGCCAAACTCGCCACCATGATACCCGTCAAGCTAATGACCAAAGGTTTTGCGGTCCTGCTGGTTGGTATTGCCATAAAACTGTGGTTCACGAAATAAGTAAACGCACAACGATAAAAATGGAAACGCAACCTGATCTGCCCGCACCCCGCCAAACTGACTCATCGGCCGATGCGCCGGTTTGGCAACTGATTACTTGGCTCAACGCGCTGATTGGCCTGATCGCTGTGGCTATCGTCGGCCTGCTGATCGTTGTCGTTATGGTCGGACTCGGCGACACGACCGCGCCGGCCCAATCGGTTGCCTGGACCACTGGCCCGGCGGTGCAGACGGCCTCCGTAACTCCGGTTGTTTCATCGCAACCCGACGGGCAGCCCAAACCCAACTACTGGCACCCGCCCGGCGATGCCCAGTTGCCCGCCGGGGCGGCTGGCAAAGAGATCCGCTACGGGCGGGAATTAGTGGCCCACACCGCCAAATACCTCGGCCCGAACGGATCGGTATTACACCTGTCTAACGGCATGAACTGCCAGAACTGCCACTTGGATGCGGGCACCAAAATCATGGGCAACAACTACGCGGCCGTTTTTTCGACCTATCCCAAATTTCGGGAACGGTCGGGGGGTATCGAGACGGTGGTGAAACGCATCACGGACTGTTTCGAGCGGAGCTTGAGCGGCAAAGGACCCGACAGCAGCAGCCGTGAAATGAAAGCGATGGTAGCCTACATGAAATGGATCGGCACGGGTGTTCCCAAAGGCGATAAGCCAAAAGGGGCGGGCCTGGCGAAACTGGATTTTCTGGACCGCGCAGCCGATCCGACCAAAGGTAAGTTGCTGTATGCGGCCAAATGCCAGAGTTGCCACGGGGCGAAAGGGGAAGGCATTAAGGTGGCGGGTGACGCGCAGTACACCTACCCACCCCTGTGGGGGCCGCACAGTTACAACGACGGAGCGGGCCTGTTCCGGCTATCCAGTTTTGCGGGATACGTTAAAAACAACATGCCGTTTGGAGCCAGTTACGAAAGCCCGATGCTGACCGATGCTGAAGCCTGGGACCTGGCGGCCTTTGTCAACTCGATGCCCCGGCCCCACAAAGATCAACACAGAGACTGGCCGAAGATCGAAGCCAAACCCGTCGATTTCCCCTTTGCGCCCTATGCAGACGCATTCAGCGAAAAACAGCACAAATTCGGGCCATATCAACCCATTGCCGACGCAAAGAAAGCGGCTGACCCGCAAGCAAAATGACTAAATTCAATCTCAACCCAGTTCGTATGAAAACGCTCAAAACAATCACTATGCTGTTTGTCACCGCCCTGCTGGGCGCAACCGTACCCGCCCTGGCGCAGACCAAAGACCCGTCAGTTTTCCATGGAGCTGAAGCCACCAAAGCCCATTATAAAGCGGCCTACCAGCTCGACAGCGAAGAACCCGATAAAATTAAAGGCACCCTCCGCAACATCCAGAACGCCCTCGACGATCCCCGGCTCAAGGGTAAACTCGACCTCGAACTGGTCGTTCACGGCCCCGGCGTAGCCGCGTTCAGAAAAGACAGCGGTTATGAGGAGATGGTCAAAAAACTCCAGGACCGGGGCGTAACCCTGTCCATGTGCGAGAATACCATGCGCGAGCGTAAAATCAGCAAAGACGAACTGTTTCCGTTCCTGTCCTACGTGCCGAGCGGCAATGGCGAGTTGATTATCCGGGGGCAGGAAGGCTGGACGATCATTCACCCATAATCCAATCAACAAGACTTTCCACCGGAATTTCATCCATATTCGCTCATGAAAATCAACCCAATTCTCGCTACGATAGTGCTCATGGCCAGCCTCCTTACCGACAGTCAGGCGCAGCCAGCCCCTACTCCGAACCGTTTCGACCCACCCTGGAATACGCCCCCCACCGGTGGGGTATCCTTCACCGTACCGGGCGTCGATAATGTGCCCGACCTCTACGGCGACATCGTCAACCCGCAGTTGGTGGTGTTTATGGGCGGCAATCAGTTTATGGTACTGGACGATCTGCTGGCCGCTTTCAAAAAAGACTATCCCACCTACACCCGGATCTTTGTGGAGACGCTGCCGCCGGGTATTCTGGCCAAACAGATGGCCACCGGCTCGATCGTCATCGGCAATATGCGGATCGACCACCAGCCCGATGTGTACCTGGGCGGCAAAAAGCGGGTGCAGGAAAACCGCGACCGGCTGGTGAGCATTCAGACCTACGCCCGGAATAAATTGGCGATTATGGTGCGAAAAGGCAATCCCAAAAAGATCACCGGACTGAAAGACCTGAGTCGGGCCGACGTGAGGATAAGCATGCCTAACCCCGCCTGGGAAGGCATCGGCGGACGCATCGAGGAGGCCTACATAAAGGCCGGGGGCGACGCGCTCAAATCGGCCATCATGCAAACGAAAGTAGCCGACCACAGCACATTTCTGACCCAGATTCACCATCGCCAAACACCCATGCGGGTGCTCTACGACGAGTCGGACGCGGGGCCAGTCTGGTTTACCGAAGCGTTTTATCAGCAGAAGCTGAAGAACCCCGTCGAGCTGATTGCCATTCCCGATATTGAAAACGTGGTGGCCGAATACCAGGGGGGCGCAGTCAAAACGGCCCCGCATCCCCAGGCTGCCACCGACTTTATGACCTTCCTGACCGGGCCAACCGCGCAGGCCATCTACAAAAAATATGGCTTTCAACCGCCCATTGCCCCCTGACCGGGCCTTCAACCCGGCCTAATTTACCTGCCTGCCACCCATCATCCGTTCACCAAGTCGACTTATCATCCAAACATGACCCCAACACCACTAAGAGCGGGACTACTGGCCGGAACTGTAGCGATTACGGTCAATACACTGGCCCTGAAACTGGCGCAACCCCTGGGTATTGTGGCGGAAAGTGGCGGTTTGCTCCGGCTCGGTAGTCGCTACGCCGGACCGATAGCCAATGGGCTGGGCATCACTTACGCCTGGGCGAAGGCCGGATTACCCGGCCCGGCTACGCTTCCGTTCTGGCTGGCGTTTCACTACGCGACCGGTTTTGGTATGGTGTGGCTCTTCGTCGCGGTCCTACACGCCCGGCTGCCCGGTAGCGGGCTGGTAAAGGGCAGTTTGTTTTCGTTGCTCCCCTGGCTCATCAACGGCCTGCTGGTCTTACCCGCACTCGGCCAGGGAGTAATCGGCTGGCGCGTACTCCCCCCATCCGGTATAGCCTACTTTGCGGTGGCTAACTGGCTTTTCGGGGCCGTCCTGGGTATCCTCTACGAAAAACAACAGCGCCCGAAGGAGCTCATTTCGCCGGTTGGTAGTTAGCCCGATACCGCAACGAGACGGCACCTGCCCCTTTTAAATCCGCTTCCCGAGGATAGACGAATCGGGCAGACGATCTATCCCACGCAACCTTTTTCCAAACTATTCCGTAGTAGCTAAGTTAGCTCACAATTAACCCGTTAAGTAAAACCAATAGGATGTTCAATAGACTACTGCTGATTGGAATACTGGCCCTGCTGGCCACCGCCTGCGCCGACCACCGCGAACCGGAAAATTTTGCCCCTACCGTGCGCATTGTTTCACCCGTGGCTAATGCCCGCGTCACGCGCGGGGACGGCCGACCCGGAGCCGGCAGCTTCAACGGCAGCGGCTTTGAGATTAATGTGGAAGTGGTCACCCGCGATTCGGTCAACGTCATTACCAACGAAAGCCTCAACATTCGCAACACCGCCCTGCTGGGTAATGTCAACCCCAACATGCCGGGCCTGACGGTTCTCTTCGACACCGACCTGGTTAAACCCGACGGTGGTATCATCCCAAAAAATACCAACCTGGCGGCCCTCTTCAACATCGCCGGCACCGACGACACGCCCGGCCCGGGGGTCACCATCTGGACCGGCTGGCACGTGCTCGAATCCATTCCGGTGGGCGTCGGTCAGTTTACCATTACCGTCTCGGTCCGGGACAAAGCGGGCAAAACGGGCACCGACAAAATCACCCTCTCCGTTGCCGAAGGCAATGGAATAGCCACCAGCGGGCAGGCCCTGACGCCCCCGCCCTCGGCGACCCTCAACACCACGGGTCCGGTTGACCCGGCGGGTCCGGTTGTCACCCTGCTGGCTCCCCGCGATCCGTCTAGTGTGTCCACTGGCCCCAAAACCTCGCCCACGCCACCCACCAATGCCTCGCTGTTTTTCATTCAGGTGTCCGCACTCGACATCAGCCGAGCGGGTATTGGGGTCAATGAAAATGGGGAGGGCCGCGACGACGCCACCCGGGGTACGATCGTCGACCCTACCCAGTCATCCAAAGGGCCCAACCGCTACGTAACGGGGCTGAACGTGACCTTCGACGTGCCCCTGCTGCAACCCAACGGCAACATCATCGTGGCCGGGGGTAACTTAGCCCCTGTGTTCAACATTGCGGGCAGCGAACTCGACCCCACGGGCTACGTGCGGACGACCTTCGGCTGGGTGGTGGGCGGCTCGCTGCTGATGCCCGTGGGCAAAACATCGGTGACCATTACGGCCCGCGTGACCGACAATGCGGGGAAGACGGGGAGTGCTACCCGCGTGGTGCAGATCAGCCCGGTGGTGAACGGGCAGGCCCTGACCCCTAATTCATAATGAACTGATTGATCCATCACAGCACCACATGGGTTACCAACCCAAGGCGTTCGGTGTTGTGATGGATTAACCGCGCTGAATCAGCCATATACAGCAATCACACTCAACGAAAACAGATCATGAAAATTCCAGTACTACTAATGGCGGTTGGCCTGAGCGTATTGACCGCCTGCCAGGATCACATGCTGACACCGGTCACCACGCCGGATGCGGGTCCGGTGGGCGTGACGGGCCAGGACCGGGTCTACACCGCCGACCAGAGTTCCAACACAGTATCGGTGTTTGATCCCTCGACTGACAAACTCCTGGGGGTCATTCGCTTTGGCATCGCCCGCCCCAACGACTTTAGCCCACTCTACGACCGGGAGGCCAACGTGCACGGCCTGGGCATCTCTCCGGATAACCGCACCTTAGGCGTCGTTTCTACGCTGACGAACTCGGTCAGTTTTGTGGATTTGACGACCAACAAAATCAAGGGGAAAGTGTACGTGGGCCGCAACCCGCACGAGGGTTTTTTCACGCCCGACGGTAAGCAGTTCTGGCTAACGGTGCGGGGGGAGGACTACGTGTCCGTTATCGACGTGGAGAAGTTGCAGGAGGTTCGACGCATCGAGACGGCCAAAGGGCCGGGCATGGTCGTGTTCCGGCCCGACGGTAAGGTGGCTTTCGTCAACCACTCGTTCACCGCCGAACTGGACGTAGTCGACACCAAAACTTACCAGGTTATCAAACGTATTCCAACCGTAACGCCCTTTTCGCCCAATATCGCGGCCACCTTCGACGGGCAGCAGGTTTGGTTCACCCACAAGGATGAGGGCAAAGTAAGCGTGGTGAATGCCCAGACCTACGAAACCGAAGGCGTCATCGACACCGGACCGGGCACCAACCACGTCAACTTCGCGGGGGCGGAGGGCGGCTCGCGCTACAGCGGCAGTGCCGCCGGGGCGTTTGCCTACGTGACGGTGGGCGGGGAAAACGTGGTGAAAGTCTACAGCCGCAGCCGTCAGTTGGTGGCCACGATTCCGGTCGGCCCGAATCCCCACGGGATATGGCCCTCGGGCGACGGCAGTAAACTGTACGTAGGGCTGGAGAACGGCGACGCGGTTGATGTCATTGATACGAAGACCAACACCAAAATTCGGCAGATACCGGGCGGGCAGGCCCCGCAGGCACTGGTGTATGCCGTCCGGGCGATACCCGACGGATCGACCGGGCTAGCCAATCTGGAGGCTTTCGTACCAACCACACCGGTAAACGTGCGGCTGACGCCCAACGGGACGCCACCCGTTCCGGGCGTCGGGGGCGGGGCTACCGTGCGCACCATCGGGGGGATCGACGAGCTGGTTCTGGCCCTCAAAAAGCTGACGCCCGACACAGCATACACGCTCTACCTGTCCGACCAGAAAAGCATGGCGGTCAACCCCGAAGCGGTGGTAGCGTTTAAAACGGATGACAAAGGCGCGGTGGAAATCAATGCGTACTACCAGATTAAACTGCGGCTGGCGGGGCGGTTCTTGGTGGTGCTGCAGGGCGATAAAAATCCGGCCGGTGCCGTGGTTCTGAGTACGCCCTGATGGTTATTGAAAAGGTGAGTTAACCCCGACACTGTAAAACACCTTCTTCCCGGTTTGACCAATTCATTTTTAGCCGTTCACTCCTATCGTTCTATGCTCGATTTTCGCCTGAATGTCTTTTACACGGTGGCCAAACGGCTCAGTTTCACCAAAGCAGCCGCCGACCTATTCGTGACCCAGCCCGCCATTACCAAACACATTCAGGAACTCGAAAGCCAGTTTGGCACGGCCCTTTTCGACCGGCGGGGTAACCAGGTTAGTCTTACTAGGGCCGGTCAGGTGCTGTTTCGCCACGCTGAAGGAATCATTGCGATTTACCAGCAGGCCGAATTCGACATGAATACACTCAAGGGCCGGGTAGGCGGACAGCTGCGGCTGGGGGCCAGTTCGACCATTGCCCAGTACGTCATTCCGGCGGTACTGGCCCGCTTTCAGGAGCACACGCCCGAGGTGAAGCTATCCCTGCTCAGCGGCAACACCGAACAGATCGAACAGGCCCTGCTGGGCAACGACATCGATCTGGGCTTAGTGGAAGGCCGCACCCACCACAGCGATGTTCGCTATACGCCCTTTGTCAAAGACGAACTGGTACTGGTTTGCCGGGACGACCACCCGTTGGCCGGGCGGGATGAGCTGACGCTGGATGAGTTGAAAACCATTCCGCTGGTGCTGCGCGAACGCGGTTCTGGCTCACTCGAAGTAGTCGAACACGCCCTGCGCAAGGCGGGGCTGCGCCTGACCGACCTCACCGTCGGTATGCAGCTGGGCAGCACCGAAGGAATCAAATCGTATCTGGGCAGTTCAAAGAGCATGGCCTTTGTGTCCATTTTTGCGGTGCAGAATGAACTCAAATCGGGTACATTGCGAGTGCTGGATGTGGCCGGTCTGGCGATACAGCGCGATTTTTACGCCATTCAGTTGCAGGGGGTAAGCGAGGGGCTGGCCGATACATTCATGCGCTTTACACGCCATCACTATAACCGGACGTAATAACCCATGAGCAGGGATGATTGGCCCCGTGCCCGTCGGTAGGGTACCTTTAGTCTATCATTAAAGCAACCGGTTATGAATCCGACAACAACGCCCCGACCCCCTTTCCTCAAGTATATCGACACCCTGCGCACGCACACCTTCACCACCCGCGAGCTAATTTTCGGGGCCGCGCTGGTGCTTTGCCTGACCCCGATTGTGTCGCCCCCGCTGGCCTTGTTGCTGGGGCTGCTGATGGCGCAGTTTGTCGGCCATCCATTCCTGCACCTCAATCATAAAGCCACGCACTGGCTGTTACAGGCGTCGGTGGTCGGGCTGGGCTTCGGTATGAACATACACAGTGCGGTGCAGGCGGGGAAAGAAGGCGTACTGTTTACGGTCGTGTCCATTGCCGGGACGCTGACGGTGGGTATTCTGCTGGGCAAATGGCTGAAGATCGACCGGGTTACGGCTCACCTGATTGCAGCCGGTACGGCCATCTGCGGAGGGAGCGCTATTGCGGCCTTATCGCCCGTGATGCGGGCCGAAGAAAAGCAACTGTCCGTCTCCCTCGGTACCATTTTTATCCTGAACTCCGTCGCACTGATCGTCTTTCCGCTCATTGGCCAATGGTTGCACCTGACGCCCGCTCAGTTCGGACTGTGGTGCGCGCTGGCCATTCACGATACGAGTTCGGTGGTGGGCGCAGCCGCTAAATTTGGCCCGGACGCCTTGCAGTTGGCTACAACCGTGAAACTGGCCCGCGCCCTCTGGATCATTCCGGTCGCTCTTGGCACGGCAGCTATGTTCAGAACGGGCAACCGTAACATCAGCATTCCGTACTTCATCGGTCTGTTTATTCTGGCCATGATCGCCCATACCTACCTGCCCGCTATTGAGCCGGTCGCCGGGGTGCTGGTGCACCTGGCCCACGTTGGCCTGACGCTGACGCTGTTTCTGATTGGGGCCGGGCTATCGGGTAAAGTTATCCGCGCGGTGGGCTGGAAACCAATGGTGCAGGGCGTCGTTTTGTGGATACTGATCTCCACTGTATCACTCTATGCTATCCTGCATGTATAGTTCAATCAACTAAACAAAATCACTTTTACTGACGCTTTTGATCCCATGAAAAACGACGCAGCCAATCTTTTCGACCGGCGGGGTTTCCTAAAAGCCGGTTCGCTCACGACCCTGACCGCCCTGCTGGGTACCAACATCGCCTTTGCCGACCGGCTCCCCAAACAGTACCTGCCGCTGGCCTTCGACCCGCTCGACCCAATGGCGACTAAAAACAAGAACTTAGTCGTGCTGAATGACAAACCCTGGAACGTGGAGACCCCGGCTTATCTGCTCGACGATGCCGTGACACCCGCCGACAAGATGTTTATCCGCAACAATGGCCTGATCCCCGAAACCATCGACGTGGCCAACTGGACACTGACCATCAACGGCGAATCGGTGAACGCGCCCAAAACCTACACCCTCAACGACCTTAAAACCAAATTCAAGCCCTACACCTACCAACTGGTGGTCGAGTGCGGAGGAAACGGCCGGGCGGGGTACTTCCCCAAAACAGCGGGTAACCAGTGGACCGAAGGCGGAGTCAGTTGCGCCGAGTGGACTGGTATCCGGCTTAAAGATTTGCTGGCCGATGTGGGTTTGAAAGATAATGCGGTTTATATCGGCTACTACGGGCAGGACCTGCACCTGAGCCGCGACCCGAAACAGCCGGTCATCTCGCGGGGTGTTCCCATCGCCAAAGCCCTCGAAGAGGAAACGATGATTGCTTGGGCTATGAACGGGCAGGATATTCCACTGGTGCACGGCTACCCGCTAAGGCTGGTCATTGGCGGCTGGCCCGCGTCGGTATCGGGGAAGTGGCTGCACACGATTGCCATTCGCGATAAAGTCCACGACGGGGCTAAAATGACGGGTAAAAGTTACCGCATCCCCATTCACCCGGTCGTGCCCGGCGTTGATCCACCCGATAGCGACTTCAAAATCATCGAGTCGATGCCGGTGAAGTCGGTAATTACCTCGCCCAAAACGGGGCTGGAACTGCCGATGGGCCAACCGCTGGCGTTGCGCGGTCATGCCTGGGCGGGCGACCGAACGGTGAAAGAACTACACGTGTCAATTGATTTTGGCCAGACCTGGCAGAAAGCGGCCTTGAAAGCCCCAAAAAACCGGCTGGCCTGGCAACACTGGACCGCTGAGGTAAAAATGCCCATTCAGGGGTATTATGAGGTCTGGGCGCGGGCTACCGACGACGCGGGCGTGGCGCAGCCGATGGTGATGCCGCAGTGGAATCCCGAAGGTTACATTAATAATGCCTGTCATCGGATTGCACTCAAAGTAGTGTAAGAACGGGAATAAAGGAGGAGTGGGAAGAGTGGGATAAATCGAACACAGAAATCATGACTACGAGACAAAAAAAATACCAGTGGCTGATAGGCAGCCTATGCATCTGGCTGCTCTGTGCGTGGATAACGCAGCAGCCCATGCCCGCTAAAAAAGGGCCGTCAAAACCGACAGCCACAACGGTGCCAGTCCACCGTTCGCCAGCCGGGAAGGCAGTAAAAGCTAAGTCGTCGGCTGTAGCCAAAGATGGTGCTGTGTCTGTTCACCCCGATGGCGTACAGGTTGACTCCGAAACGGGGCTGGCCCTGGATAAGAACCTGATGCTGGTGAAAGGCCAATGCACTGTTTGCCACTCCAGCAAGCTGATTCTGCAAAGCCACTTCGACCGGGAGAAGTGGGTCGAGCGGATTCGCTGGATGCAGCGGACGCAGAAACTCTGGGACCTTGGCGACACTGAACCCGCCGTATTGACGTACCTGACCAAATATTACGGCCCTATCAAAACGCCCTTCGATGGGCGGAGACTGCCACTCGATGCGCCGAAGTGGTATAAGGAAGCCGGGCGGTAAATGAAGTGATTATAGCTGTACAGCGGTGCTCAGTTTTCTTTAGGCGGTAGACAGTTCAATACCCCCCTAAGTATATTCAAAAAAGACTTGTCGGACACCAGATTGGCTTATCTTTGGATATGCGAGCACTCCAAATCGATAACCTACCCCCGTCGGCTCATCAGGAGCTAGTGGATTTGTATCAAACCACTAAGCTCCCACGTATCCGTACTCGTGCCCAAATGATTTTGCTTTCAGCCGAGCAAGCCTTAAAAGCTCCCCAGATCGCCCTGATTGTTCGCGAAAGTGAACGCACGGTTCAACGTTGGCTCAAACGCTATCAAGCCGAAGGGATTACTGGCCTGCATGATGCACCCAAAAGTGGGAAGCCTTCCAAAGTTAGTCAGGCTTATCGTCAACAACTACTCAGCAGTGTACGCCAACGTCCCCGCAGTTTAGGCCTGGAATTTTCGCTGTGGACGCTGGCTCGGCTGGCCGATTATTTAGCCGAGCAAACGGGTGTGCGCCTATCGGAAGAGGGTGTGCGTCTTCAACTAAAAGCCATGGAGATTGTCTTATCCCGGCCCCAACATAAAATCAGCAGCCCTGATCCAGAGTACCTACTTAAAAAAAGGAGATTGAGATCAAAAGAGATCAGTTAGAAGCTAATGCGGTTTTTTACTATGCTGACGAGTTTAATCTGAGTTGGCAACCGACCCTTAGAGCGATGTGGAGCCCCGTAGGTCGGCAGGTAATGATTCCCACGCCGGGACAAACCAACAAACGATTCGGCATCGGGGCGGTCAACTATCATACAGGCGAAACGGTGGTTATTGTTCGTAAACGAAAACGACGCGAACAGATTACGGAGCTTCTTGAGCAGCTTCTGCTGAGGCACCCAGTGCAAACCATTTACGTGGCTTGGGACAACGCCGATACCCATAGTGGCGGAGAAATAGATGCCGTAGTACGAGGAGCCGCTGGCCGGTTAGTCTTGCTGTATCTGCCCACTTACAGTCCCTGGCTCAATCCCATTGAGATGTTGTGGCGACACTGGCGACGCGAGGTGACGCATTGTGAGTTATTCGAATCCATCAAAAAGCTGATTGAAGCGACCAATAACTTCTTTGCCCGCTATAATCAAGCACCTGAAAAAGTGCTATCAATCATCGGAGCAACCCGACAGGTCTTTCTTGATTGTACTTAGTAGACTTCTGGTAGAGGTTTTGTCGCGTTTTCTTTACGCCACTTACGTGTTTATATCGGTACAGGTTCCTCTCCTACTCAACCGGCTGTTTCCGATCAATAAATGGATAATGAATACTATTTAATGAACTAGCTATGTAACTATCGATGAATGGGTTGTGTTAGCACCGGCTATCACTGAAAATCGTTCAATAAAATGTCCGAATGATTTCCGGACAAGACATGCTCACAAGTCATTCATTAAAACGTGCCTACCTATCCCTCCTGGTCGATTTACTTAAAACCTTTCGCTCTACCAGTATGGCTTCTGCTCCATTAGGCGTTACAATTATATGGGACTCTTTAGTTTTTTAACCAGTGACATTGCTATTGACCTGGGTACCGCCAATACATTGATCATGCATAACGACCACATCGTGGTTGATCAGCCATCCATTATCGCCATTGACAAAAGCACAGGTAAAGTACTGGCCATTGGCCATCAGGCCATGCAAATGCATGGGAAGACTAACGAGAACATCAAAACCATCCGCCCACTTAAAGATGGCGTCATCGCCGACTTTACAGCCGCCGAATTAATGATCCGGGGATTCGTAAAGTTGATCGCCACAGAACGCAAATTATTCGCGGCCTCTCACCGGATGGTGGTCTGCGTTCCATCGGGAATCACCGAGGTGGAGAAACGAGCGGTCAAGGATTCCTGTGAACACGCCGGGGCCAAAGAGGTCTATATGGTCTATGAACCCCTGGCTGCCGCCGTGGGTATCGGCATTGACATCACTCAGCCCAATGGCACGATGATCATTGACATTGGTGGGGGCACTACCGAAATTGCGGTGATTGCCCTGTCGGGCATCGTCTGTGAACAATCCATCCGCATTGCGGGGGATGTCTTTACCCGTGACATCGTCGATTATATGCGTCGGGAACACAATCTGCTGATTGGCGAGCGGTCGGGAGAGGAAATAAAAATGCACATCGGTTCGGCTTTACCTGAGCTGGTTCGTCCTCCGGCGGATTATGAGATTCGGGGTCGTGATCTGATGACGGGTATCCCCAAAGAAATTAAAGTAACGTACGGGGAAATCGCCTACTGCCTCGACCGATCGATTGCCAAGATTGAGGAAGCTACCCTGAAAGTGCTGGAAATGGCGCCCCCCGAATTATCGGCCGATATTTACACGAATGGTATCCATCTGACGGGTGGCGGAGCGCTGTTACATGGGTTGGGTGAGCGCTTGGCAGTTAAAACCCAATTGCCGGTTCAAGTTGCCGACGACCCCCTTCGCGCCGTGGTTAAAGGTACGGGGGAGTTCATCAAAGATTTGGTCAGGTACGAATCAGTCCTGATTCGCTAAGCTAGAGCTGAAGAGGTTGACGAACCTGGGAAGTGGAGACATCTTTACCCACCCGCTTTGGCAGTCCCTTATCTGTTGGTTAGGTTTAGATAAAGTAACCATTTATTTGCCATCATCTGCGCTTATGTTAAGTTAGAGCGTCTGCGCCCAAACCAACATACCAATCATTTTGCCTTGAAAAGCCGGTTGTATCTGAAAGCCATGCAAGTAGCTTTTACTGAACTAACCGTTTTGAAGAATCAACTCAGCCAACATCCTGAAATGGGGTCAGCGTAACATCAGGGTATAAGTATGTGTAGTTGCACTGTCAGCAGGCTGGACAAAGGCCGGCATGGCCAGTAAACTTAATAGTAGCGATAAGGTTAGCGTAGGCAGTATTGCCGTCTCATTAAATTTTAGAAGTGGTTGTACTTGTGTCTTTTTTTGCATCAGATGTATAGAGTCAAATGCTGAGCTGACTCTCAAATAATAATTTCAGAGAGACATGTTCGTTTTCGTAAAATTGCCAGATTTACTGACAGACCATTTAGCACACCACCGCCGGGCAGTGCGTACAAGTAGAATGGGTTTACAGACCTAAAAGTAGTCGATAAACGGATTATAGCCGGGCGGCTTTCAACCGTAAACTGTTACTTACGACCGATACCGAGCTCAGGGCCATAGCCGCTCCGGCAATCATTGGACTGAGCAAAAAACCATTGATTGGGTACAACAGTCCGGCGGCAATGGGTATGCCGATGAGGTTATAAATAAAGGCCCAGAACAGGTTTTGCCGGATGGTTTGCACTGTCCGTTTCGAGAGTTGTAACGCCTTGGGAACGCTGGTTAAATCGGAAGTAATGAGCGTCATTTTAGCCACGTCCATGGCAATGTCCGAACCCCGGCCCATCGCAATACTTACATCGGCCTGCGCCAGGGCCTGCGAGTCATTGATGCCATCGCCAATCATGGCTACAACCTTACCCTGCGCCTGTAACTGCTTCACAAAATCGGCTTTGTCGGCGGGCAGGGCTTCGGCCCGGTAGTCGGTTAATCCTACGGCATTAGCTACGGCCCGGGCGGTTTGCGGATTATCGCCGGTCATCATATACACCGCAATGCCGCGCTGTTGCAGGGTGTTTATCGCTTCGCGGGAGGTTTGCTTCACCGGGTCGGCAATAGCCAGGATGGCCAGCACCTTCGTCTCGTCAGAGAAATACACCACCGTTTTGGCTTCTTCACGCCAGCGAGTGGCCTTTGCCTGCCCATCGGTTGGCACCGAAATGCCGTGCTCGGTAAGCAGCCGGTCGTTGCCAATCCGGTACGTTTTATCGCCAAAACGACCCGCTACCCCCCGGCCCGTCAGGCTCTCGAATCCGGTCAGCGTGGTACCCTCCACACCGTCGGCTTTCAACCGCTCCACGACCGCATCGGCCAGTGGATGCTCCGATTGGGCTTCCAGGGCATACAGCACGGGCTTTAAGGCGGGTACGTCGGCATCCGCTGCCAGCCAGCTAAGGTCCGTAACGGTGGGTTTGCCTTCGGTAATTGTACCGGTTTTATCCAGCACCACCGCATTCACCTTGTAGCCTAATTCGAGGCTTTCGGCATCTTTGATGAGGATGTTGTTTTCGGCTCCTTTGCCAATTCCCACCATAATGGCCGTGGGCGTGGCCAGCCCCAGTGCGCAGGGGCAGGCAATAACCAATACCGTAACCGAGGTTAGCAACGCGTGGGTAAACGCATTTTCACCCCCAACCAGCATCCAGACGGCAAACGTCAGCAGGGCTATGCCTATAACCACCGGCACGAAAATCCCGGCAATTTTATCCACCAGTTTCTGTACCGGAGCCTTACTGCCCTGTGCTTCCTGCACCAGCCGGATAATCTGGGCCAAAAGCGTGTGAGATCCCACTTTCTGCGCCGTGAAGCGGAAAGCCCCCTTTTGGTTAATGGTTCCGGCGAATACGGTCTCGCCCGGCTTCTTCATTACCGGCACCGGTTCGCCCGAAATCATGCTTTCGTCCACGTAAGACTCGCCGGATTCAACCTGTCCGTCCACCGGGATTTTTTCGCCGGGTCGCACCACAATTACCTGCCCTACCTGTACCTGAGCAATCGGCAGTTCGGATTCTGTGCCGTTTTCAATAATATGTACCGTTTTGGGTTGTAAGCCAATTAGTTTTTGCATGGCTGACGAGGTGTTCGATTTGGCCCGTTCTTCCAGCAGTTTACCAAGTGAAATAAAGGCAACCACCACTGCTGCGGCTTCAAAGTAAACGTGCGGTTCCAGTCCCCGGCTCGTCCAGAATTGTGGGTATACCGTAGTAAACGCGCTGAACAAAAAGGCAATGCCGGTAGAAAGGGCCACCAGCGTATCCATATTGGCTTTGCCGTGCCGGGCTTGCTTCGACGCATTCACAAAATAAGAGCGGCCCAGCCAGAATACCACCGGCGCCGATAAGATCATCATCAGGTAATTGGCGTACGGAATCTGCATGAAGAACATCCCAACCAGCACCACCGGCAGCGAGAGTATAATCGCCCAGATGGTGCGGGTCTTTAAGGCTTCGTAGAAGCGCTGCCGGGCTTCCTGCTGCACCTGACCGGGGTCTTCCACATCCACGACCAAATCGTAGCCAATTCCTTGTAAAACCTGCTGCATACCTGCGGGCGAAATGAGCGTTGGGTCATAGTCCACCGTTGTCGACTGGTTGGCGTAGTTGACCGTTGCTTTCTGTACCCCCGGCGTGTTACCCAGCATCGACTCGACACTGACGGCGCAGGACGCGCAGGTCATTTCCAGCACGGGGAAGGTCTGGTGGAGTAACTTACCGCCCGGTTTTATCTTCTTTTCTGAAGGGGCTGGGTGTTCTATATCGCTGGGTATCATGTCTTTCGGAATTTATAATGCAAAGGTCGGCAAACCGGCAGTTGGATAGGTTATGAAATTACCCCGGCGGCTTGTGAGATTTCAGTTAGGATGGCTTTTGCGAATCCACCTGATGTTGAACGACCAGCTTGCGGTCCCTAACCTGCCGAAAGTAAGAGGGAGTGAGACCCGTTACCTGGCGAAACTGGTTCGACAGATGTTGTACACTGCTGTAACCAGTCCGGTAGGCAATGTCGGTAAGGGTGTTGTCGGAATACGCCAACCATTCTTTCACTTTGTCAATACGCTGATTGATGACGTATTTCTCGACCGTCATGCCCTCCGTTTTGGCAAACTGGCTACTGATGGTATCATAATCAAGGCCCAGGGCCCGCTGAAGCTGAGCCGACAATCGGCGGTTCGGCGTTCCGATTTTTGACTCACTTAAATCAGCCTGCTTAAAATGAGCATCTAGGAAGGCTTTGGCGCGTTGATGCGTGGTTGGTTTCTGGTCCTGAAGTAAACCGAATCCCTGGCTATCTAATGCCTGGTCAATCCGGTTCAAATCGTCCTCATTCAGTGAGCCGTTAATCGTAACCTGTCCTAAAGAAACAGCCGCCACCTCCAAACCTAAGCGGTTTAACTCCGCCCGCACAACATCGATGCACCGATCGCACACCATGCCCCGAACCTTCAGGGTTGTTCCTTCGGTTGTTGTTGTTGTCATAATTGTTTCTTCCACTCTGTTAACCTGTTGTGCCCATATTTTATCACCCCAGTGAGAAAATCTGAGATAGTGTTAGTGGTGGACCTATAAATAACGCATAAATACGGTGGGTAATCCCATGCAAACAGTTACAGAATTCAACCGGTGCGTTGCAAGATTCATAGTGGTTTCTCTTTTTGATATAATTTCTTGTTATACTGAATGGCACCTATTAACGGGCTTCTCATTAGAAAATCAATCCGTTTTCACTTCCCCATTACAATGAAACATCAGCACCCGGACGAATCAGTCAATACCGACCCAGCGCAGCCAAATGGGAAAAACGCGCCCAAAACCCCGCCCCAGCAGCAGGTTGAGCCACCCGCCGGGAAACAGGCCCAGCAGCACATCGGCCATGACGGACACAGCAGCCCGACCACGGCTGAACAACACGAAGGAGGCACCGGGATGGATCATGGAAAAATGGATCATGCCACTATGGATCATAGCAAGACGAACCATAGCAAGATGGGACACGGAGGGCACGATCACGGCGCCATGATTGCCGATTTCCTGCGCCGGTTCTGGGTGTGTATCGGGCTGTCGGTGCCAGTCATCGCGTTGTCTATGATGTTCCAGAATCTGATGGGCTACCAGCTCGATTTCGCCGGGCGCGGGTGGATCGTCATTGGGCTGGCCAGCATCATTTATGTGTATGGCGGGTGGCCTTTTCTGACGGGTATGATTGGGGAGTTACGCAACCGGCAACTGGGCCAATCCAGGCCGGGCATGATGACTCTCGTCGCCATCGCCATCACCACTGCTTATGTGTACAGCGTGGTGGTATCGGCAGGCTGGCTGCGGGGTATAGATTTCTTCTGGGAACTGGCCACCCTGATCGACATCATGCTACTGGGCCATTATATCGAGATGAAGTCGGTAGCGGGGGCTTCGCGCTCTCTCGAACTGATTGTGCAGATGCTGCCCTCCGAAGCCCACAAGGTCGCTGGGGAGACCATTACGGATGTTCAGGTGGATACGCTGAGCAAAGGTGACACGGTGCTGGTACGCCCCGGCGAACGCATTCCGACTGATGGGGAGGTAGTTGAGGGCAGCAGTGCCGTTAACGAAAGTATGCTGACCGGCGAGAGCGTACCGGCGCAGAAAGGGCAGGGCGACAGCGTCATTGCCGGGGCCGTCAACGGGGAGGGGTCACTTAAAATCCGGGTTACGCACCGGGGCGAAGACAGCTACCTAAACAAAGTAGTGAAGATGGTGGAAGAGGCCCAAACCGCCAAATCGAAAACCCAGAACCTGGCCGACCGCGCGGCTGGCTGGCTCACGCTGCTGTCCCTGTCAGTTGGCCTTACTACGCTGATTGTCTGGTTATTGGCGGGTAAAGAAACGGCCTTTGCTGTCGAACGTATGGTAACGGTAATGGTTACTACCTGCCCCCACGCGCTGGGTGTGGCCATTCCACTGGTCGTTGCTATTTCAACGGCTATTTCGGCCCAGAAAGGGCTGTTGATTCGGAACCGCACCGCCTTTGAAGAGTCCCGCAAGATTACGGCCATGGTTTTTGATAAAACCGGGACCCTCACCGAGGGTGAATTTGGCGTAACGCGGGTAAAGTTACTGGCACCGGATATGGATGAAAAAACGCTGCTGGGAACGGTGGCGGCTCTGGAGCAGCAGTCGCAGCATCCAATCGCGCAGGGCATTGTACGGGAAGCCAAAAAGCGGGAACTGAAACTGCCTGCCATCACAGATTTCCAGTCTATCACCGGCAGGGGTGTGTCAGCTACGGCCGATGGCAAGTCCTGGCTGGTAGTTAGTCCCGGCTACTTGAAAGAGAAAAACATCGAACAACCAAAAGATGCCTTTGGCAACGGAGCCGAAACGGTCGTATTTGTCCTGATTGATGACCATCTAGCCGGTTATTTAGCCTTAGCCGACCGCATCCGGGACGATTCGAAAGAAGCCGTCCGGCGATTGCAGGAATCGGGTATCAAGGTATACATGGCCACCGGCGACAATAAACTGGTGGCCGATTCAGTAGCGAAGGAATTGGGCCTGGATGGGGTGTTTTCGGAAGTGCTGCCCGACCAGAAAGTAAGTATCATAAAGGAGTTACAGGCTAGCGGCCAGTTTGTAGCCATGACTGGCGACGGAGTGAACGATGCTCCAGCGCTTGCGCAGGCCAACGTGGGCATTGCCGTTGGCTCCGGCACTGATGTAGCTGCCGAAACCGCCGATATTATCTTAGTCAACAGTAAACCGACCGACATTACGAATCTAGTGGAGTTTGGCAGGGCCACCTACCGGAAAATGATTCAGAACCTGCTCTGGGCCACGGGCTATAATGTCATTGCCATTCCGCTGGCAGCCGGTGTACTGTATCCGCACTTTGTACTTAGCCCGGCCATTGGCGCGGTACTGATGAGTGCGAGCACTGTGATTGTGGCTCTAAACGCGCAGTTATTAAAGCGTAGTATAAAGGCTGAGTGAACAAGACTTACCACCTTTTATCATGAATGCCGTAGCAACCCTGTCAAAAATTACCAATTTGCTACTGGTAAATCGAAGGCCTGGTAACCCTAGTGATGAAGCATTCACCTTAAAAGTATACCGTAATCTGGGTTTCGAAATGCCCTACCCTGCTAACTTATGACTTTTGGAAACGGGGCTGAATGAAAAAACGTAATAACATAGGAGGAAGGGCTGTATCGGTGTTTGGGTAGTTACTTAGGCTAGCCCTGAACTTTAGTCTTGCTGGCTGACAGCACTTATCAATACCCCTACTTACTGGGTGAAAGTAGTACTTGAGCAGTCAAGGGCTGGGCTAGACACTACCGAAAAGGGTACTTAGGAATTTTTCAACCGCTACGATAGATACGGTTATATCCTGACTGATTGCGGTATAATCGACAGGGCCAATACCATCTTTACTATAGGCCGAGTACTGAAGGCCGAGTACCTGGCACAAATATAGAAAGTGGGTGGGCGCGTAGGCTCCCGCAAATAACTCGAGGAGATGGGTCCCCGGCTCACACCAGAGCAGATTGGTAAACGAGGCCCCGTGAGGGCCCAGTATGAACGAGGCATTGTGATAAATTTCGTACTGCTCGGACAGCGACCGTGGCCGGTCATCCACGATAACAAAATCGTAAGTAACCAACAGAGCAATTAGAGCTTCTTCGTTTAGAACCCGTCGACGACAGGCCCGGCTGATATAAATCCGATTGTGGGCGGTACGGGGCTTTTGAATCAAGGGTTCCAGGTGTTTTTTTAATACTAAAATATCCGATGGATTCTGATGGGTCCAGTTATCATGGTTGCCCAGATAACATACCTCACTCAGGACACAAACCTGTCGGCTATCAACCACCCGGTCAGAGCTAAAGCCCATCAGACCCAGAAATTCACGTTCATAATCCGTGCCCACCAATGGGTAAGATACAACCGCCTGACTGAATTCGGTATCGCCAATGGCCTCCTTCATCCGGCATAGTTTAGCCGCCACTAAAAACATAAAGTCATAGTACCCCACAAAAAAGTTCCCATCAAAATAATGACCCCAAGGTGCCAACAGGACGTTACTTTCTTGCTTAATTCGTTTTTTCAGTCTAAAACTGTCCAGCAGCGTATCCTCTGTCCAGTAATCTGTATTCAGAATTTTCTTCTCGGTCAATAACAGGCCACATCGCAGTAATTTCGTTCGTTTGTGGTTTGCATTAAACTGCCATACGTGCGAGGGAGCACATTTGATAGCAGTCTGTGAAAAGGCCAGTCGGGTTGGATCATTCACGGTGTACACGTCGGGAATTTGTACACAATCCGCCGGATACATAGCCTTCAGGTAAGGTTCAAGGTACCGTCTCGTTTGTTCTTTAGTCAAAAATACGTAACCGCACGAAGTGGCTAGTTGAGTAGCAAACCATTTCAGCCATATCTTACCCTGATTACGGACGCTCCACAAGCCTGCCTTTAGCTTATTTATTCGATCGTTTACCATTAAAGGAAGGGGTGTTTTGATTCAATAAATTGATAATCAATAATTTAACTATTAAAAATTTTCCTTACTGGTTGAGAAGTTGAGGTGTTCATTGATAAGCAGATTAAAACTTATTTTTCAAACCGAAGCCTGATCGATCCCATTTAAGGTAGCCGGACTACGTCCATCCCTCAGGTATCAATTACTGGAGTACTTCCTTAGTCTCTCCGCAGGTTAACATTTGCTCACCGAAGTAGGGGTTACGGATGGGCTTTTTATCGCTGAGCCAATAGGCCCCCTTGCCGCTTTGAGCCATCGGGCAAAACTGCCGGTATACCGGTTTATTGTTGATCCCAAACGCTTTCAGGCTGGTGTACAGCGCGTCCCCGAAGCGGCCGTAAGCCAGCCGTTGCGTTTCGATGGCATCCGATGAACGAATCGTTTTCAGGGCGGTATTCATCGCGTTTAGCTGGTTCATCCAGTCATTGTGCGACTTACCGGAAAGCAAGGTCATGTCCACACCCGACAGAGCTTTTTCGACCCTGACTGCGGCTGTTTTGGCCTGTTTGACATCCGTACTGATGAAGGCTTCGGTCAGTGGAAGCGACGCATCGTACACGCCTGTCAGTTGTTTTTTGAAACCATCCGGTGTCGTATTGGTACCGGTAGAAGCCGCTGATTTTTTAGCGATTGGTTCAGCCGTAGGGACTACCGGCACTGGATTGGATTCGATGGTGGGCGTGGTCTTTACGCCTTCGGTGTCCGCTTGCTTCGTGAACGGGTTGACGCCCTTTTTTAGGATCATCTCACTGTACAGCAGATACGCTCCTGACATAACCACCGCTTCGTCGCCGGTTAGTCCGCTAGTTATGGCTACGCGCTCATCCGTCTCGGTACCCGTCTGCACCCGGCGCGGCTGGAAGGTGTTGGTCGCAGTCTGCACAAACACCACCGATCCCTCGCCCGCCCGGACAACCGCCTGGGTGGGCAGCGTCAGCGAAGGCACTTTCTGGCTGGCCCGGGCCGCCGATCCACCCTCGTGCCGGATGATTACCCGCGCCTGCTGCCCCGGCTGTAACCGTCCGCCCGGATTAGGCAGCACCGCCCGCATCGTCAGCACCTGACTCCCTTCCCGGTATTCGGGGTTGATGAAGACCACTCGTGCGGTCAGGTTTTGCCCGTTTTCACTGCCTGTTACTTCTACCGGTACCCGGTCGCCTACCTTGACAAAGCCCGCTTCGCCGGGGTATAACTCAGCTTCGACCCAGAGCTGGCCGAGGTTGACAAGCCGGTATAGTAACGCCCCTTCGGTTACGTACTGCCCTTCGCTCGCGGCAATTTCCGTGACCGTACCGCCCGACGGGGCCACGAACGGGATGCGTGGCTGCACGGTTTTGGTGCGGGCCAACTGAGTAATCTGGTCCGGAGTCATGCCATAAAGCCGGAGTTTCTGCTCTGCTGCCTTCCGAAACTGGACGTATCTATTCTCTACCGGAAACGCCTGTTCCTGCGCTACCGCAATCAGGTATTCCTGCTGGTCGATGAGTAGCGGTTCGCTGTAAATTTCGTACAGCACCTGCCCTTTACGGACGGCCTGACCCGTTTCTTTGACGAACAGCCGTTCGATGCGGCCTGCTACCCGGCTACTGATAACTTCGGTTTGCTCCTGATCGGCGGCTAAGCGGGCGTTCAGCACGGTAACGTTGCTGATGTTTTTCTGCGACACCGGCTGTACGCTCACGTTGGCCAACTGCATCTGGCTTTCGCTCAGCACGAGCGAGGTGTTCGATGCGCCCGTTTTATTTATCGGCACCAAATCCATGTTGCAGATAGGGCACGAACCGGGTGCATCCCGCACAACCTGAGGGTGCATAGGGCAGGTGTACTGTGTACCGGCGGGATGCTGGTGTTCTTCGGCAGCCCGGCTGGCTACGGCGGTTGAGTCGTCGGTTTTCCCACTGTCGCTCCCGCCTGTACAGGCGGCAAGCGTCAGCAGCAGTCCGAAAAACAGGTTGATGATACGAGTCATTATTTAGTAGCTACGTTGACAAAACTCTCACTGTCGATTAAAAACTGAGCATTTTGGGCTACGGCTTGGCCCGCAGTCAGGCCACTCAGGATGGCAACCTGGTCACCTGCCTGCGGGCCGGTCTGCACCCGCACAGGCTGAAAAACGCCCTTGTCCGTTTGCAAAAAAGCGACCTGGCCATTGCCTAAATCCAGCACTGCTTCCATCGGTAACCAGAGCGCATCGGTGGCGGATTTCGGAATCCTGGCGTGGGCCAGTTGACCCACCCGCACGTTGCCTCCTCCCGGCAGATTGGCCCGGATAGTGATGAACGGCGTACCGTTTTCCAGGAATGGGACAACTAAACTCACCCGCGCCGGTTGTGATGACTGGCCGGTCTGATCGAAGCGGATGGTCAGCGGGTCGCCCACGTTGATACCGACGGCATCGCGGGCGTAGAGCCGAAACTCGGCCCACAACCGGCTGGCATTGACCACTCGAAACAGCGTTTGCCCGGTTTGTACGTACTGTCCCTGGCGCAGTAGCAGGGATGATGCGCCCACTGTACCACCCGACGCGGGTGCGGGTTGCCCAAACGTGATTTCGTCGGTGCCGGCCGTGGTCTGTCCACTCCCCATGCTGCCCCCGCTCATGCCACCACCCGCCGGCGTACCCACGCCAGGTTGGGCCGATGCGGCCGGTGCCGGCGTTGTTGTCTCCACCACGTAGCCATCGTAGGGACTAAATACGGCTAGTGAATAACTTGGCTTGTGGGTCTTGACGAGGGTAGAAACCTGCCCATCCGATACGCCCAGCAGCCGGAGTTTTTGCTTGGCCAGACCAATCAGGTGGGTGTTGGTGGCGTCGGATTCAAGTAGGTAAACTAACTCGCGCTGGGCCGTTACGATGTCGGGACTGTAGAGTTCGAGTAGCTTTTGCCCCTTGCGAATCGGCTGAAAATTATAGCGCACGTACAGTTTCTCGATACGTCCGCCAAAGCGGGCCGGAATGGTATACAGTCGGCGGGTGTCGTAGGTAACGATGCCATTGGCGGTTACGGCAACCGGTTCACTGCGCCGTTCGGGTTTGACGGTAGCGATGTTGGCCACAACGACCTGGTTGGTAGGATTTAACAACGCCTTAAGGTCGGCATTGACGGAGAGGGTATCCCCCCCTGGTCCGGGATTCTTCCTGACCAAATCCATACCGCAAATCGGACATGAACCCGGTTTTTCCTGGACAATTTGCGGGTGCATGGGACAGGTGTAATCGGCGGCTTCTTTGGCGTGATTATGTGCCGGACGGTCGCTGGTGATGGGGTTGGCCGGGGCCTGACTTTCCTTATTTCCGGTACCCGACTGGCAACCAGCCATCAGCAGCAACGGCAGACCAAAGGCCCAGCCGAAGCGTTGTAATTCGGGTTTATTTCTCCAGTTCTTTTTCATAGCTCACAATCATTCGGTAGTAATCCTGCAATCGGGTCAGGTAATCCATCTGCGTCATGTTCAGGGTTTCCCAGGCATCAATCACAACGGGTAAGTCACCCTTGTTCTGTTCGTAGGAAATAAGCTGCGTATCATAATTTCGGCGCAGGGTGGGGATAATCCGGGTCTCGTAGTTGCTCAGCTGGGTTTTCAGACTCCGAATGTCGGTCAGCATCCGGGCCACCATACCCTGCGCGTCGTTGAGCACTCCGACGCGTTCGGCCCGCATGGCCTCGATGTCGTATTGCATCCCCTTAATTTCGGCTTTGTAGCCCCGTGCAGCCCAGGGAACTATCGGAATTGAAATCATGCCCATCGCCGTAAACATCTGCGGCATCATGCCACTCAGGGGCGACATATGGTTAAAACTGACCTGGAAATCGGGTTTTACCTGCGCCCGCTGGGCGTCGATACCTGCCTGCATACTCCCGATTTGCCGGTCAATGCGCCGGATGTCGGAGCGGACTTCACCTAGTTCGTCGGTGGTGGGCAGCGTCAGTCCGGGGGCCGCTGGTCGGGCGGTGGTATCGATGCGAAACGGTTCCATTTTTGGCCGGTTCATCAGCGTGTTCAGGCCAATTTGTTTAAGAGTCATCGTGGCCGCGTTCATCGTCAGCATATTATCCAATTCCTGTAGGCGACCTTCGGCTTTATAGACGCTTCCCAGGCTGCCCTGCTGGTACGGATAGCGAATGTCGGCGAGTTTTTTGGCAAGGGTCAGAATCCGCTGGTCTTCGCGCAGGATAGCCCGCTGTTTTTCCAGCACGAGCCAGTCGTAATACAGCTGTCGGGCATCGCCCCGAAGCTGATTAAGGGTAACTCCCCGCTCGGCTTCTTCAATGGCCGCTTTGGACTGCTGATACCTCTGCGTCGCCCGTTGTTTAGCCCTGTTGGGAATACTTTGTTCGGCGGCAACCATAATACTGCCCCGATCCTGCATCTCCACCCTCTGCCCCGGATAGGGCATCATAAATGTGCCCAAACCCACCATTGGGGCCATCCAGCTACGCGCCCCCTCGGCGTAGGCACGAGCCGCTGCAGCCCGGCTTCCATAAGGTTTGAGCATGAGATTGTCCTGGTCAATACGAACCAGAATGCTGTCTAGCGACAGTACGGGCGTTGCTTCGGTTTGGGCGGCTAACCGGCCCGTGGCCAGCAGCAATGTCGGTACGACCAGCCAATTAATGCGAGCCTGCCAGTACGTCGAGTTTACCAAATTTCTTGAGTTCATATTCTTTCGTCAGTAAGAAAATCAGTGGTGTTACCAGCAAAATGTGCGTGGAGGAGGTCAACACGCCCCCAATCATAGGCAGTACAATCGGCAGCATCACATCGCTGCCCACGCCAGATGCCCACAGCACCGGCACCAGCCCGAACAGAGCTACCGACACGGTCATTATTTTGGGCCGGAGCCGTTTAGCCGCCCCGTTAATCACCGCTTCGCGCAGGTCGTCGCGGCTGATAGTGTCGCGCGAATTGCCCTGCCGGGCCACGAGTTGCTTCATGGCATCATTGAGGTAGATAACCATCACCACGCCCGTTTCCACGGCGATGCCGAAGAGCGCGATAAAGCCCACGGCCACCGCTACCGACAGGTTCACCCCGTAGAAATATACCATGTACGCCCCGCCGATGAGGGCGAACGGAATGGTAATCAGGCTCAGAAACGCTTCCCGGGCCGAGCCAAAGGCTAAGTAGAGCGACAGAAAAATAACGACCAAAACCACCGGCGCAATAATGAGCAGGGTCCGTTGGCCCCGAATCAGATTCTCATACTGCCCGCTCCACTCCAGATAGTAGCCGTTGGGCAGTTTCAGGTTCTGGTTTACTTTGGCGATGGCTTCCTGCACGGTAGTGCCCAGGTCACGGTCGCGGACGTTGAACATAACAGCCCCCCGCAGCAGCGCATTATCGGAACTAATCATGGGTGGTCCATTCTCAAATTTGATTGTGGCCACCGCCGACAGCGGGATGGTCCCTAAAGCGGCCGTAGCAATGGGAATCCGCCGGATGCGCTCCACACTATTTCGGTAATCCTGCGCTAGCCGTACGTTGATGGCGAAACGCCGACGACCTTCGATGGTTTGCCCGATGGAAGCCCCGCCAATGGCCGATTCGACCACCCCGTTCACGTCGTCCACGCTCAGGCCGTAGCGGCCTAGGGCTTCGCGGTTCACGTCGACGGTCAGGTATTTGCCGCCCGTAACGGGTTCGACGTAGAGGTCGTTTACGCCCGGTGTTCCCTGCAAAGCGGCCTTTACCTGCTCCGAAACGGCATAAATACTGTCCAGCGATTGACCGTGAACCTTGATGCCCACGTCGGTGCGGATGCCAGTAGACAGCATGTTGATGCGGTTGATGATGGGCTGCGTCCAGCCGTTGACCACCCCCGGAATCTGGAGTTTGGCATCGAGTTCGTTGATGAGGTCGCGCTTGGTCAGCCCTTCGCGCCACTCCGATTTGGGCTTGAGTTGGATTATCGTCTCGATCATACTGATGGGGGAATTGTCGGTCGCCGTCGAAGCCCGGCCCGCTTTACCCAGCACCTGCTGCACTTCCGGCACCGACTTGATGATTTTGTCCTGCACCTGCAAAATGCGCTTTACTTCGGCATTGGAAATATCGGGCAGCGTGACGGGCATGAATAAAATGCTTTGCTCGTCCAGCGGGGGCATAAACTCCGACCCCAGGCTCAGCAGCATCGGTACGCTAATGGCGAGGGCCAGCAGATTGATACCAATGGTCGTTTTGCGCCAGCGCATCACCCCGCGGATAACCGGCTCGTATACCCGCTCAAGAAAGCGGTTGATGGGGTTAGCACTATCATCTTTGAAGCGGCCTTTCATAAAAATGGACAACATGACCGGGGCCAGCGTGATGACCAGAAGCGCATCGACCAGCAGAATGAACGTCTTGGTCCAGGCCAGCGGATGAAATAGTTTGCCTTCCTGCCCGCTGAGCAGAAACACCGGCAGAAACGACGTAATGATAATAATCGTGGAGTAGAACACGCCCCGCGACACCTGAATGCTTGACCGTTCTATGATGGCGATGCGCTCCTCTTCGGGCACTTCAACCGGGCGACGCTTCGCATATTTTTTCGGGCCGCGCCCAAACCAGCCTTTGCGTTTCTTTTCCATAATCAATCGTAGTTTTGTGGGGTGGATTGTGATCGGGGTAATCCGACAGCTTTTTCTGCTTTCCCATTCCCATTGCCGGATGCATTCCCGCCGTTTCGTATTTCGTTGGCCGATTCGTTTTTATCCCGTTCCGCCGTTAGTTCGGCCTGCCGGATAGCCAGGTTCCGGTAGGCGTTTTCGGCCATGATGATGCCGTTATCCACAATGACCCCGATAGCCAGCGCAATACCCGTCAGTGACATGATGTTCGAGGAAATGTCGAAAGCGTTTAGTAGAATGAAACTTGTGGCAATGGTAATGGGAATCTGAATGATGATGCTAATGGCTGACCGCCAGTGCAGTAAAAACAGAAACACCACCAGGGAGACCACCACCATTTCTTCGATGAGTGTGTGCGTAATGGAGTTCACCGACTCCTGAATCAGTCCGCTGCGGTCATAGACAATATTGAAACTGACCCCTTTGGGTAAACCTTTGGCCACCTCCGACATTTTGGTCTTAACGTTGGTGATTACCTCATCGGCGTTTTCGCCGTAGCGCATCACCACGATGCCACCCACGGCTTCGCCCTGCCCATTGAGGTCAAAGATGCCGAGCCGCGTTTCGCCCGTCATCTGAACGGTGGCCACATCGGCTACCCGTACGGGGACGCTGCCCACCGTTTTAAGCGGTATGTTCTGAATCTCTTCAACCGACTGAAGGTAGCCCGACGTTTTAATGATGTAGCCGATGCCGCTCAACTCGAACTTACGCCCGCCCGCTTCGTTGTTGTTGGCCCGGACAGCCCCGATTACCTGTGGTACCGATAATCCGTAATATGTCAGTTTGTTCGGATCTACCGTTACCTGATACTGCTTCTGGAAGCCGCCAAACGACGCGATTTCGGCCACGCCCGGTACAGTTTGCAGGCCAAATTTGACGTACCAGTCCTGCACCGCCCGCTGCTCGCCGAGGTCCATGCCGGGCGCGTTGAGCGTGTACCAGAGAATGTGGCCTACGCCGGTACCGTCAGGACCTAGGGTCGGTACGGCCCCGTCGGGTAATAGCCGGGCCGCGTAGTTGAGCCGCTCCAGCACCCGCTCCCGCGCCCAATAGACATCGGTGTTATCGTCGAAAATTATATAGACGAAACTCATCCCAAACATGGAGGTGCCGCGCACGTACTTGACTTGGGGTAGTCCCTGCAGATTGGTGACGAGCGGGTAGGTAATCTGGTCTTCGATGAGTTGTGGAGCGCGACCCATCCATTCGGTAAAGACAATGACCTGATTCTCCGAGAGGTCGGGAATGGCGTCGATTTTACTGGTTTTCACCGAATACACCCCCCAGCCGAACAGCCCGGCGGCTAGTAGCAGCACGATGAAACGGTTGCGAAGCGAAATTTTTATCAGGCCCTCAATCATAGTTACCCTGGTTTACGGCATTGGTTATTGACGGAGCGACCCACAAAAAAAGCCGCCTGTGTCAGGCGGCTTTTCAACGGCGAAGTACGTGCGTGTTACGACAGTATTTCGGCTTTGTAGCCCGCCTGCTGAACGGCTTTTTGAACGGCATCGGCACTCACGCCTTCCGTTTTTACCGTCAGCACTTTATCGGGATTCTGCGTATCGACCTGCCAGTTGCCTTCGCCTACTGACTGGTTCAAATAAGGCGTAACCGCCGATATGCAACCTCCACACTTGATATTGGTCTTCAGTTTGATTGTTTCCATAGCGTTTGTTCTTTATCTGGTAGTAGAACAAATGTCGCCTGAAAACGGTCCGGTTTCATTACGTAATTCCCGCCCGGACTGTCAATATTTTTGCCGTTTTATATCCAGTCTAACGGGTTCCGATCAGTCAGGTTCTGATTCCGGTAAGCAGCTGGTGTCAGGCCTGTTACTTGCTTAAATTGATTGGTCAGATAAGCCACACTACTGTAGCCTAACTGCATAGCAATTACGCTGATGGCCAGTTCTTTGTAAGTTAACAACTCTTTGGCCCGCTCAACCCGCTGCATGATCCAGAACTTCTCGATGGTCAGGCTTTCGGTGCTCGAAAACAAATGGCTCAGATGGGCGTAATCCAGTCCAATCTGCTCCGATAAATAATGCGATAGGGTGATGTGCAGGTCGGCAATCCGTCCGCTCTGTATCAGGTCTATAATGAGCGTTTTTACCTGATTGACCACCTGAGCGGTCTTATCGGTGAGTAGCGAAAAACCATGCCGTTCGAGCGTAGATTCAATTTGTGCCAGGTCCACCGATGGACTATCAAGAACAGCCCGGCCCAGTTCGATTTGTGCCACCCGATAGCCTGACTGCTCCAATTCACGGCGGACAACCCAGATGCAACGGTCGCATACCATGTTCTTGATAAAGAGTTCCTGTAGAGCCATCGTTAACGCATAGCGCCCCAACCAACTCTTGCGAGTTAGTTGGGGAAGGGTGACACTTAAATGGTTTCCTTTACAGTGCCGCAGGTGAGCATTTTATCGCCGTAATAGGGATTCTTAACGTCCTTACTGTCGCTGAGCCATGTTGCGTTGACCATTGGGCAGTACTGCACATAGGCTTTGGCGGGTTTTGTAGCTTTTGCCAGCGTAATCATACTGGTCGACAAAGCTTCGAATTGTTTGCGCTGCGCGGTTACATTGACAGATTTGCTGATGGCAGTGGCGCTGGTTTTAGCCGTGGCCAGTGCCTTTTTATCAGCAGCTGGCAGTTTAGCATTATCCATCTTATTCAGCAAGGCAACCAAGGCCGCAGCCTGCGTTTTAGCCTTGGCAGCATTAGTGGCTACCAAGGCATCTTTTACGCCGTAATAGGCCGTCAGGGCCGGAGTTAGCGTTTGGGCGTAGGAGAGAACCGATAGCGTAGTGAATGCCAGTACGGCCAGTGTGAAACGAATGGTTTTCATAGATTTATTAAATTAAATTGGTAAAACTTACATTAAAGTTTATGTACTTAAGGTAACTACAATACAGACTACCTAAAAGCCAAAAAGTAAAATTAAACTCCCTGAAATCAGATCCATTAAGCCAGGAATCATACGAATTCGGGGAAATTAAATTTAGTTATTGTGTCTATTTATTTTTGAAATCAAAAGAGACAGTCAGGTTTTCCCAGCTCATACTTACCCTGCCTTTGTTGTTACCGGTTTCCTTAACCTGATAGGTCAATGACTCCGATAACGTTGCATTCTTGTTGGGTACAGTTTTTAGTCTGACTACATCATTTTGTTCGTTATAATCGTCGGCTAGGTGCATATCCCAATCTTTACTGATAATTAAGGTCCATTCTTTATCAGCAGGAATTGTAAAGAAGCCATACTTGCCTTTTGGAATAACCTCGCCTTGAATAATTATGTCCTGGCCAAATTCTATCCAGGTGGCTTTATGTGCTCCCGTAGCCCACACCTGATTATAGGTGACTAAGCCATTCCAGATAGTACGCCCTCTTACACTTGGTGAACCATAATCGATATGCACATGATTAGTACCCACCATAGCCATTGCCGTAAGTCGTGGACTTTTTGGCTTGACTTTAGCGGTATCTGTTTTAACCCTGTGGTTTTCGTGTTGAGCCAGCGCCATAAATGGCAGACCCATAAATAGAAACACGAAAAAGAATCTGTTCATTGGTGTAAATTTCATGAATTGATTGTTGAATGTTTTAAACACAGTTTAATCAAAAAAATCGTATCGATATTGCCTTTTAACAAATACACACTACGGTAAAAGAATGCTTCCTGCTACTCATAATACGCCGGATTAATAGTCTGATAATTAGTATTTTATGGCTAATGTATAGGTACAAGGGTTGGCTTTCACAAGCACATTGACGATTTTCTTAGCTATCTTTTTTTGAGCTTGATCAGCCTGTAATTTCTAGCCCGCGATTAATTTTTATTCCGATAATTCCGATGTGGTTGACTACCAGACGCTGGCATTTTTCCCCTACCGTTCTGTGTATTTTTTAACTCAGCGAAAGAAATGAACTTACGCTTAAATTCTCCTTTTGAGCGTAAGTTCATAGAGGTCATTTTTCGGGCATCAGCGAAGCATATTTCCGTTTGCTTTACAACGTATGCAGGTAATACTGCTGTGATTACGGGTACAGCCCGTATTAGTTATTTTCCAGTCGGTTTATCATCGCTTTCATCTCCCCAATTTCTCTCTCCTGTGCTTTAATAATATCATCGGCTAATTTTCTCACCTCAGGGTCTTGTATATCAGCCCGGCTACTGGTCAAAATAGCAATGGAATGATGCGGAATCATAGCCTTCATCCATTTGACATCGTCTATTGGTATTTGACTCCTTACCAGGGTGGTACCCAATGCCATTACGAGAAGACTTCCGGCTATAATCATGGCATTTTTCGCCTTATCCGTGTACATGTGGCGCATAAATATGAACATTACGATAGCCATACCAGAAACACCTATCAGCGTCATATACAGGCGTGTCCAGCTGAAATATACGTGACTTAATTCGTACGTATTAAAGTACATCGTGATGTACATTGATAATGCGGAACCGGCCAGCATGAGCATAAAATTGGTATATACCGGCTTGTGCGATTCGTGTTGATCAGGATGGTTCATGATGTCAGTTTTTTGTGATTAATTAAATAAAAACGTTTCTAAAAGGCTTTGCTTTTAAGAGCGTTTGTGTTACCTAAATTTTTAGCCTCGTACCGTCGACTTCGTGGTCAGAATTATGGCTGGCCACTTTTGGTAATGGCAAGCATAGTGGTAACCTGCGTTTAATTGAGTAGATTCAGAAATAATCGCTACTCTACTTACTGTCAATTACAGAACCTCTACTACATAGTGGATACGATTGATACCCGCTTTGGTTTACGCCGGAACCAGGGCGACGAAACAAAGTACAGGGCAAAACCCGACGAAATAGTCAGGAGCCCCAACACCGAAAAGGTCCGGAGCAGACTGTTGTTCATATCGTCGCGGCCTTCATAGTCCATCGTGTGGAGCATCCACAGGAAGTCAAAAACACGCCAGGGGTCGGTGCGCACAGATTGTACGGTCCCTACATGGGACGCCACATAAATGGTAGCATGCGCAGGCTGCTCAAACGTCACGGCGTAGGCAGGCAGAGGCTTTCCCCTGTACTCATGGTGCCCGTTTGTAGTGGTCAGGTATTCCACCTGATCAACGGCCGATGAGCCGGTAAAATGCTGCCGGGCCAGTAACACGGCTTCTGCTTTGGTTANCTCAGGCCGCAGTTTCCCCGTCTGGGCATCGGCTAGTCGGGTATGCTGCATGGCGTGTCCATCCGCACCAATGTGTTGATAAGCTATTTGATAAACCGGCTTCCCCAGCACGTCAATCAGGTAAACCCCAGCTATCGAATCAACACCGGCTTGTTGCCCAAGCTCCTGCATTGGAACCGTGGGCGACACCAGCACCTTTTTGATAGGGACATAAGCCGCCCGACGCCTTAGGTGATCGCCGTGAATATCGTCAAGGCTGGACCAGCTAAAGTATAATCCACCCAGCGTCCAAAGTAGAAACTGGATACCGATAAACAACCCCAGATACCGGTGCGTTTTACGAATACGAAGGTGCCAGGTGCGATTCATCGACGGCTAATTAGTCAGGGTGAGTCCATTTGGTTTCTTGCCCACCGCGATATCTTTCTTTTTAGTCCGGGTAACAACATCAATAACCGATACAGTGGCTGCTCCCTGGTTGGTAACGTAGGCCGTATTGCCATCTTTGGTGAACGCAATGGCATGGGCATCAAGGCCTGTTACCACCTCGCCCATCTTCATCCAGCTGCCATTCATCCGTTCAAAGATGACTACTTTATTACCGGTACCAGCCTGACTTACCCATAGTTCGTTACGCGTTGGCTGATAGGCCGCGTAGCCCGGTGTGAAGCCAAGTTTAACGGTTTCAACGACGGCTAACGTAGCCACATCAATGACACTGATACTCTGTCCTTTCTCATTATCCACATACATCTTTCCATCCGCACCAGGCCAGGCGCCCACCGGATCGTCGCCCACCGGAATCGTTTTCACAACCGTTTTGTCAGCTACTTTAATGACCGATACAGTATTGCTCGCGCCGTTGGCTACGAACGCATATTGCGGCAGCGGCCGACCACCATTATCCGACATGGTTACCTCGGCCGGTTCCATCCCTACAGTAATCGTATTTTTAAGGGCCATAGAACCAGCATCATACACGAGTACCTTACCGGCCATGTCCATCTGGGATGTCCAGAGTTCGGTGCCATCGGGTGAGAATACGGCGTTATGGTTCATCACCGGCGTTTGCTGGCTGGTTAGGGTTGCCCCTGTTTTTGCGTTTACGACCAGTATTCGCCCGGTCATTCCGGCCATGCCTCCCGAGTGACCCGCGCTCAGATCCATGCCGGGTACGCCAATGCTGAGTCTGGTACCATCGGGTGAGCGATAGATGTGATGCGGCCACATGACCATATCAGTCATCGTTGAGCCTGAATGCCCCCCAGAATGAGCCACCGATGCGGCTCCGAACGAAACGGTTTCTTTAACCTGCTGTGTCGCCAGATCAATCACCGACAGGCTGTTGCCTTCCGCATTAACCACGTAGGCTGCCGGATAATTTATGGCAAGCTCAGGCTGCATACTATTGCCATGGTCCATGTTGTGCATACACCCTGACAATATGGACAGGAAAACCAGGGGCGAAACGGCCCGGATAACTAACTTTTTCATGGTAAAATAACGTTTACACTGATTAGGATTACAACTCAGTACAACTCCAGCAAGGCAAAGAGCTCAGGTAGAAAAATGAAAATGGGAAGCGTTGGTTTAGACAGCAGATGCCCGCTGACCAGAATAGGCAAATACCATCCGTCAGCGAGTAACCAATTAGCCAAACAGGCTCAAATGAGCCAGGTACAGAGGGAAGTAAGCCGGTAGCGACCAGGTCGGGAAAGTGGGTCGTCGGCAATAGACGGAGCTACGGGTAGCCGGTCGGCTGGCGTGATAGCCGCCAGTAATGAGTAAAACTCAGGATTGGGTATAAAATCAGCTGGTTGCGGAGTCGCAATCGAATGCTGATCTGTAATGAAGCGGCTTACATCAAGATGCTGGTACGAAAGAGTAACCTTACAGCAGGGCATTTTTTTGAGGGAATGCTCTCCCGAAATCGGATCTGATCCTTTATCAGACGGGCAGGATGAAGCACACCCCGCTTGGGCCAGGGACAGCGATTTAGTGTGTCCCCGCATGTGACACCAGTGGTCAACCATACCAAAGCCTGTGCTGCCAAGCAGGACCAGGAGGGCCAGCCAGCAGCAAATCAGACGAGTATGGAGCGGAGTTTTCATTCAAACGGATTTTAGTCCTGCAAACTTACCGCCTTTGCCGGGCATTTCTGTTACAGGATTCGGCAAAGCATTTACAAAATTTATAGAAACAGGTTAGTTTGAAACTAACTGGCTTGAATCTGCTAAACTGCTTTGCTTTTTGGTAGTTGTCTTGGTATCAACAAAACGTTTCTTTATTATATGGCAACGACCTTAGCCCCTCAACAGTACCAGGATTGTATTGATGCCTGTCAGGATTGCGCCGTAAGCTGCGATGCCTGCGCCGAAGCCTGCCTCAGTGAGCAGGATGTGAAGATGATGGTCAACTGTATCCGCCTCGACCGCGACTGCGCCAAAATCTGCTATCTGGCGGTATCCTTCATGGCCAGTAACAGTCCGCATGCGGCCGATGTGTGTCAACTCTGCGCCCACCTTTGCGAAGCCTGCGCTGAGGAATGCGGCCAGCACGAACATGAACACTGCAAAGCCTGCGCTGAAGCCTGTCGCCGGTGCGCCGAGGCCTGCCGCAAGATGGCCAAAGGCGCACATAGTGTAGCTGTTTAACCAGATAGGGACGAGATTAAAACCTCCGCCGGTTGTATGCTGGCGGAGGTTTTACACGAACACGTACTATTTACTTGTTAGGGAGATAGCCCTCATCATAACCTGCCCATCGGCTTCCCAAACGCACACGACGGTTTGTCCCCCTATGGCAAGGCTGGGCATCTGCCCCTTTCCCAGAGCAACTGGTGACTCACCATCAGGCTTCATCCAGACCGTGCCCCCCTCATCCCAGGCCAACACCGCTCCGCTAACGCCATCGGCTGCGGTTACATTGCGACCTGTAGCTACGGCTTTTTCCGCCTGACCGGGAACGCACGTATACAGTGTGTTCTCGCGTCGCCAGGTGGTTAAGGGCTGCCCAGTCGATGAAAGCACTACTGAACCCCCATCCATTGGACAGGCGTTTAATTTCCACGTCCCGGTTCCTAATTTCTGGGCTGTTGCATATGTCGAACCGCCATCTGATGAATGAACAAGGTAAAGATCACGAGAACCGCCAAGCCAGTTTCTGAATTGTACATATACGTCGTTGTCTTTTGCCTTGATGGATACTTTACAGCATTCACAAACCGTACCATCGGGGGATTGATAGATAACCTGGTTGGCCGACCAGCTACGCCCACCGTCCCGCGATGTTGCTCCCATTATCTTATTCCGTTTATCATTACGCAAGTCAAGCCAGGCGGTATGAAAGACTCCCTGGCCCGCCCCCGAAACCGCATGAAACCCTTCTTTAGCAGTGGCAGGGACATCATTCATGCGTTCTGCCGAGGACCACTTACCCGTGCTTCGGTCGAGAGAGTAGGCAAACAAATCGCCCATTCGGTTTACCGCCGTAATCACAATGAATTGATCGGAAACAGCCAGTTGAGGTCCCCGTTTGGCCCCTGCTACTAAGTTTGGCAGCGTAGCCACGGCCATCGGTAAACCCAATTTAGTCCTGGAATCTTTAGCAGTTGAATAGTAAATAGTGGAATCCTGACCGAATACCATATGTAGCCTTCCACCTGCATCGGTCATGAGAACGGGTAGATGACCCTTCGCGATTTGCTGACCGGAATCAGATGGCTGGCCACTTGCCAACAGGTAACAAAGTTGCAGCGTCAATAATAATGCGTAGCGCATAGGGGAAGTTAAAGTTAGGGTAAATGTACGGTATTAACGCAGCCAACGTAATACCCATTTGGTGTTCTGCATGTCAATCATACGAGCAAAAGAATCAAACCTGTGCCGGATAAATGAAGTGTTTTCATCAGTACATTACTCATCAGCAGAGTAATAGCCCGGAACCTCACTGGTAAGCTTCTGATAGGTATTACGTAGCGTTTTTTAACGAAACCTACATGTTTTTACTGTACGTTTCCCTCCTACTTCCCCGGCATTTTTCGTCCAATAAAAGGCCATTTAATTCTATTTGTTGGACCCGGCAATTTACTATAAATGAATGACCTATATCAAGATCGACCCCAGTAAAAATTGCTCAGAAAAACTGCCCCTCTTTACTGAGCAAATTCAAGATGTATGCTACTGAAAACTTTAGTCAGAATCCAGTCAGTCTAAACACAAAGTAGAGCATCGTAAACGACCAGTACAGAATGTTTTCCAACATTTGTATACTGGTCGTTTACGATGCCGTGATGAATTCATGCTTAGTCGAACCTGAGATTCTGCACCCGCACCGCGTTCAGAATAGCCAGCATGGCCACACCGACATCGGCAAAAACCGCTTCCCACATGGTGGCTATACCACCCGCGCCGAGCACCAGCACGATCGCTTTGACCACCAACGAGAGAGTGATATTCTGCCAGACGATTCGGCGCGTGGCCCGACCAATTTTCACGGCAGTTGCTATTTTAGTGGGTTCATCATTCTGAATGATCACGTCGGCGGTTTCGATAGTCGCGTCGGAGCCCAGGCCCCCCATCGCCATACCCACATCGGCCAGCGCAACTACCGGGGCGTCGTTAACCCCGTCACCGACAAAGGCCAGCTTTGCCTTTGGGTTGCCCGCCAGTTCCGCTTTCAGTCGTTCAACATGAGCCACTTTGTCTTCAGGCAATAAATCACCGTAGTACTCATCAATGCCGACCTGTTTGGCCACAATCTCGACTACCGCCGACTTGTCGCCCGACAGCATGACCGTACGAATACCTTCCTTCTGGAGCCGACCAACAGCGTCAGCCGCGTCAGGCTTTACCTCGTCGGCAATAATGAAATAACCGGCAAACTGTCCGTTAATAGCCGTCATGACGATGGTATAGGGGATTTGGGTCAGGCTTTCGTCAAAAGGTACGTTGTATTTGCGGAGCAGTTTGGCATTACCCGCCAGCATTTCCTTTCCTTCAACGGTCCCTTTCAGCCCATGCCCGGCAATTTCCTCCACGTTTTCGACCGGAACCGACTCGTAGTCTTCCCCCCCGCCGTGGACCCCGGCGACTCCACCGGTACGCCGGAGCGACTGGGCATAGTCTATGATTGCCGTAGCCACTGGGTGGGTGGACTTACTTTCCAGGGCGGCCGTCAGCCGGGCTAAGGCTGCGGCTTCGATGCTCACCGGTTTCACCTCCTGCACAGTGAACACACCTTTGGTCATCGTTCCCGTTTTATCCACTACAACCATTTTGAGCTGGGTCATCAAGTCGAGAAATACCGAGCCTTTAACTAAAATGCCCTGCCGCGATCCAGCCCCGATACCACCGAAATAACCCAGCGGAATGGAAATCACCAGGGCGCACGGGCAGCCGATCACCAGAAACACTAAACCCCGGTACAGCCAGTCGGCAAATTGATAGTCAACCACCAAAAAGTAAGGCACGACCGTAATCAGGACGGCCAGCAAACAAATGATCGGGGTGTATATCTTGGCAAACCGGGCAATAAACTCCTGGGTCTGGGCTTTACGGCCCGTGGCCTGCTGCACCAGTTTGAGGATACGTGATAGCTTGGAATCCTGATAGGGGGTCGTTACGTCCATTTCCACCAGCGATTGCCGGTTGATCATGCCCGCCAGTACTGCTTCGCCCTTGGTAATAGAGCGGGGGACACTTTCGCCCGTCAGGGCAGCCGTATCGAACGTACCTCCATCGGAACGCATCGTTCCATCCAGACCCACTTTTTCGCCCGGCTTGATCTGAATCACATCACCAATCCCAACGGTGGCCGCTTTAACGGTTTGGGCCTGGCCATTCTTCAGCACGGTTACTTCATCGGGACGCACATCGAGCAGAGCTTTGATACTGCGACGTGCCCTGAGCACGGCGGCATCCTGAAACAACTCGCCGATGGTGTAAAAAAGCATAACGGCCACGCCTTCGGGGTACTCCCGAATGGCAAACGCACCAAGGGTGGCCACGCCCATCAGGAAAAATTCGGTGAACACGTTGCCCTTTAAAATACTGGTCCACGCCCGGCGCAGTACCGGCCAGCCAACGGGTAAGTAGGCCACTACATACCAGATTGCCCGAATGGGATCTCTGAACCAAATCACCTTAAAATAGTCCAATGCGATACCAGCTAACAACAGAACCAGGCTGATTGCAGCAGGCGCATAGGTACGCCACGTTTGGTACGGGCCTTTTTGGGGAGCCACCCCAGCAGCCGTAGCGTCGGCTACCGGTGTTGTCCCTGCTTCGATCAGCTCCACATCATCATGAGTGTGACCGGCTTCATCGTGCCGGTGCGCCGGACCGTTTTGATCGTCTGCCATTTTGTTTTATCAGAATTAGAAGAAAAAATTAAATACGGCCAGCCCAACGAGTGTCAGGCCGGTAATCAGGTTTTCGTGGTGTTCGAACCAGTGCGGGTTTATCCGGCTTAATCCCTGTCGTGCGAGCGTCACCATCAGCAACATGCCCGACAGCGTGATTACATTGTAGACCAGGGCCACCAACAGGACCGCACCCCAGCCCCTGGCACCCGCGCTCAGAAAATACGCTTCTATTTCCAGACAGGGGGAGAGAAACATGGCCACCCCCAGCGACAGTAGTAACCCACCGAAGGAACGGGCTTTACGGTCTGACCCTGGCACGGCCGTACCCACGTCGATATGGGCGTGGGCGTGGTGATTATCACGCAGGTGCTGCATCAGGTACCATAGACCAAGGGCAAGCAACAAAAGGGGTATGGCCCGCTCGGAGAGCGTATGGTAATTCTGGGCCAATTGCAAACCCGCCAGACTAACCAATACGCCCAGCAGCGTTGTACTGATCGTATGGGCCAGTCCCGCAATAGCCGTAACGGTCAGAAGTTGCCTGTAACTCCACCCCTCCGTTTGCCCAATGGTTACAAAGGGCAACCAATGACTGGGGATCAGGGCGTGTAGCAGGCTCAGTGTCAGGCTTCCATACAGCATAGTGTTCATGGAGGTATGTTTCGTAAAGAGGCCGCGGAATCAACGAACGATGACCGGGCCTACCCAATAATAAGCCACTTAAAACCGGAGTTTTATACCCCCGTTGATGATTCTCCCGTCGGTGGGTGCCCAAATCTCCCGCACAAATTGAGGTTGTAACCGCGACCCGGTTACCAACGACTGAAAGCGTGACAGGCGCACATCGGTAAAATTCTCGAAGTTGATAAAGACACTCAAGTGTTCCCACCGCCGTTCGGCCATGATGCCCATCGTCCAGTAAGGACGGGTAGGGGTACCCGCTTCTAATGCCTGTCGCCCCGTGTAATAGGCTTCATAGCCAACGCGCCATTTCTCTTCTCTTTCATACATAACCACGAATCCACCCCGGTGTTTAGCCGTCAGCGGTAGGGGCCGATTCAGGTTCTCGTAGTGGCGTTTGGTATCGGTGAAGGTATAGAAATTGTACAGCCGGAAGTCCGAAAACTTCAGCGTTACATTCGTTTCAAAGCCCCGCGTGTCCAGGTGTCCATTCGCATTTTTATAGGCGAATTGGTTGGTTGCTTCTGCGTTTAAAACCAGCGGCTGCTGAATCCGGGTATAGAAAAACAACTGGTTCAGCGTGAGCTGTAGCCCTTCGAGGATTTGGGTGCGGTAATTGAAATCCCAGTTGACGCCCTGGGAGGTTTCGGCCTTCGTGGTGCGAGGATCAATGGGTAGTATCCCCTGGTAGAGCCGCTGTTCGGCATCCTCACTAAACACCGTGGGTGCTTTGTAACCCAGGCCGCCCCCCAGCCGCGACGTTAGTTTGTCGCTGAGTTGGGCCAGTAGGGAAAGCCTGGGCAAGAGAAAGGTGCCGTAGGTCGGCTGATGATCCAGCCGCAAACCCGTTTCCAGCGTCCAGCGGGGAACCGGTTTATAGACGTTTTGCACAAAAGCACCTACCGTATTCAGGGTATAGTCACGCACCATCTGAGGGGGCTGATTACCTAGTTCGCGGAAGGTATCCGTCCAGAGGTTCAGACCCCCTACCCATTCCAATTTAGCCCCAAAACGGTTAAGTCCCAGCTCACTGAAGGAAGCCCGCTGTCGCCCGCTAAAGCGGTAGCCGGGCGTGGTCAACGTCCTGTCAAACCAGGTCAGACTGTTCTTAAGATACACGGTGGTTTGTTTGCCGATTCGGTGTCGAACGTTCAGTTGAGCGGTAAAGCGATCCGATTGATTTCGTTCGGTATAGCCCTGGGCGTTGTCGCGAATCACCGCCAGATCCCCGCCGGTCCGGTCCTCCCGGCTGGCGCTCAGCCTTACATCAGCCGTTGTCCGTTCGGAGATATACCAAAACACCCGGGGGTTCACCGTTACCCGGCGGGATTGGGGAATATCGGAAAAGTTATCCCCGTTAGGATCATAGCTTCGCTGGGTGTTACGGGCCAGGTAAAGCGTATAGCCCAGTTTATCCCCCCGACCGCTAAAGAAGCCATTGAGGTCTAATCCGCCCCCGGATGTGCCGTTGAGCAGCAACAGATTTTCCCGCTCCTTACCCGGTTCCTTAGTCACCAGATTGACAATGCCCGCAATAGCTCCTCCACCGTAGAGGGTGGATTGACTACCCTTAATGATTTCGACCTGTTTAAGGTCCAAAGGCGGAATTTGCAGGATACTCAGGCCGGAGGCAAAGCCACTGTAGAGGGGTAAGCCGTTTTGCAGCAATTGGGTATAGCGTCCATCGAGTCCCTGAATGCGAAACGTCTGATTGGCCGAGGTTGCTGAGGTCTGTTGCACCTGAATGCCGGGCGTTTCCCGGAGCACCATCGAGATATTGGACGCATTCATGTTGGTTTTTTCTTCCAACTCTTCAGCGGCAATGACTTCAATGCGGGTAGGCTCATCGGCAATACTGCGGGTGCTGCGCGTGGAGGTGACAAAGACTTCGTCCAGTTCTTCGCCTTCGGCCTCCAGGGTCACTCGTAAGGGTTGGGCACTAGCCAGAGGAAACACCAGGGTGTCCCGCCGGGGTGCATAGCCCACGAACGAGTACAGAATAACTTGCTGACCATCCGGTACGGGGGTCAGTGTGACCTGGCCGGTCGAGTCTGAAACAGCGCCCAGGGTTGTGCCCGCCAGGGCGACACTCGCCCCCATCAGGGGCTTGTTGGTTTTGGCATCAGTGAGGATGGCCTCAAAGGGCGTTTGCCCATAAGCCATTGTAAGCGAGAGCCATGCGCCCAGCAATGGCCCTAAGAAATACTTCATAAAGGGGATCAGTTAGCATAAAAGAAACACAACAAGCCTTGCTTGCCCGTTCAGGGGCAATGCCAAAGCAACGTGTATGAGAGGTTAGGCTAACCGGGGCGGTTGCCAGATACGGCCCAGTACGTCCAGCCGGTGGGGGGCCACGTAAAGGGGCAGTTGTTTTGTTGCAAGAGAATTAGTGGTGAGAGTCTCTTCTGTCAGCTCGAAGGGGGCCGGTACGGCAAAGCCGGGGCAGCTCGCACATTGGCAGAAGGGCGAACACCCTTCTTCCGCTGAGCAATCCTGTGAAGCTGGCGTCGACGGGTAAGCACGAAGTGGTGCTGATTCATCCCGGCATAGGGCTTCACAGGGTAATGCCGAAAGCATCACCACATAAAGCGCCAACAGAAGCTGCAACAGTATCATGGAACAAAGGTAAGGCCTAACTCTATGCAACGGGTAGTCATAAATAGCGTCAATGTTGGGCAAAGGGAAGAGAGTCGGCATTCACGCTCAAGACTTATTAACGCTTGACTAATGGTTAATTAGCAGATTACTTAACAACTCGGTGTGTATACGACCGATAGGAGTTGACCCGGGTTACAAAATAAATAAAGTATCCAGATTTATGTTTTAACATACTTTAGTTCATTTAAACCTCCAGTTGATTTCGAACAAAACATTTTAGGTTGGGCCAAATCGGGGTCAATAGCGAAATTGGCAAGAAGGTAGGTGATGGACTAGAACAGAAATAACTTCTACGCTACAATCTAATAGAAAGTGGGCTAGACAATAAGTTGACTGGCTAATAGACAGTTAGTTGCAAAAGCATACTTTCAAACCATACGATTCGGTTTTCAGTTGAACCTAATTGACATATACGTCTACATCCTAAACCCGACATTCTATGGAAACCAAGCTTTTTTTGAAATTACTTACGCTCACTTTATTAGTTAGTTGTCTACTTGCCTGCAACTCGACCGACAGATCAACCGATAAATCACCAACCGATACGTCGACCAGTGTGACAAGGCCAGATACGGTAATAAATACCGAGTCGGTTATGGAGCACCCCACTCCACCACCAGCGGCTAAGTAGTCAGAAAGGGCTGGACGAGTCTGCGTATCGGCATTTACTACGAGTCAACCCCTGTGGATATTACTGGCTGGAAAACACAGAGCCGGAACAAATCAACTTGGTTCCGGCTCTGTGTTTTCAACATCAATTCATCTTAAATCCGCTTGTCCAACTCGGGCTTGAAGGGCTGATTGTAATAACGCTTCCCCTTGTTTTTGTACAAAGCGTTGGCCACTGCGCCAAACACCGGCGGAAAGGGCGGTTCACCTAAACCAGTTGGGTCCAGGTCGTTTTCCACAAAGTGAACCTCAATTTTCTTCGGGGCTTCGTTATGTCGAATCATCCGGTAATTGTGAAAATTGCTTTGCTCGGCAGCTCCGTTTTTATGGGTCAGGGCACCATAGAACGCATTACCAATTCCGTCGACCACCGCGCCCTGCACCATGTTTCGGGCCGCATCGGGGTTCACTACGATCCCGCAGTCCATGGCACTGAATACGCGTTCTACATACGGTTCGCCATCCCGGGTGACTATATCGACCACGTGGGCCGCGTACGAGTTGTGGCAGAAATAAGCCGCTACACCCCGGTGGTATTTCTCGTTACCGGGCTTGTTCCAGCCCGACTTATCGCGTACCAGCGTGAGCACACTTGCGTAGCGGTCGGCGTCATACTCGTTGTTTTTGCCCACGGGAGACGCCTTCGCCTTTTTTAAGAGGTCGAGCCTGAACTCAATAGGGTCTTTGCCCATGGCTTCGGCTACTTCATCCAGAAAGGATTGCTCGGCGGCTGCGTTAAAGTTGGAGCGAGGTGCCCGGAAAGCCCCGATGGTAATATTGGATGGAATCTCCCAGCTTTCGGCCAGGTAGTTATCGACAGCACCGGCCGGGAAACGGTTCGCATGAATAGCATGTTCCGGTATGCCGCCCCCTTTCACATGGAACCCAATCAGGTTCTTATTCGCATCCAGAGCTGCCCGATACGTAGCCGTATACATGGGGCGATAGATGCCATAGGTCATGTCATCTTCGCGGGTGTACATGAGTTTGACGGGTGCCTTTACTTTTTTAGAGATCAGTGCCGCTTCATACATATATTGACTGTACGCCCGACGACCAAAGCCTCCTCCCATGCGCGTCATCTGAATCTCGATCTTGTCGGCAGGCAGGTTCAATAGTTTTGACAGCGTGGGTTCGGCCCAACCCGGTGCCTGCAAAGGCCCGGCTACCACCGCTTTCTCGTCGGTCACATGAGCGAAGAAATTCATCGGCTCCATGCAGTTGTGGGCCAGGAAAGGCGCATTGTAGGTGCGTTCGATGACCTGGGCCGCATTTTTGAATGCCGTTTCCGGGTCGCCATCTTTCCGTAATTGCTGAGCTGCTTTGCTGGCGTACTCCTGCATCTTGTCAAGTTGGGCACTGGTAGTTTCCAGTTCACCCGGAACCGTGACCTCCCGTTTTCCACTCCGCCCCGTCATGGTATCTTTGACGTCGCCCATGGGCTCCCATTGGACTTTTAGCTTCTTGCGGGCATTCATCACCTCCCAGGTGGTTTTGCCCACGACCACCAGCAGCTCGTTGAACGTACGGGTATCGAAACCGCCCTGCTCGAAGCCATCCGGATACAGTTTTAGGGTGAACACATCCTTAATGCCCGGCATTTTGATCATTTGCGAGGCATCGAAGGATTTGAGTTTCATGCCGAAGCCTGGCGGATGCTGAATCATGGCGATCAACATCCCATCAGCCCGGTAGTCCAACCCAAAGAGGGGTTTGCCGGTAACTATTTTGTGCCCTTCAACATTCTTCTTGGAATGACGGACAATGGTGAAGTCTTTCGGGGCTTTTAACTTCATGCCTTTGGGCACGACCAGAGTAGCGGCTTTACTGGCCATTTCACCATATTTCGCTGATTTCCCGCTCGCATGATGTAAAACACCCGCTTTGGTCGTCACTTCACCGACGGGTACACTCCACGTTTGGGCGGCTGCTTCGCAGAGCATCTGCCGGGCGGCTGCCCCGGCTTCGCGGAGGGGTTTCCAGTACATGCGCACCGAATTACTGCCTCCGGTAAACTGGGGGCCTAATCTGGCGTTGTCGTGGGGTCCCATTTCAACAACTACATTCTTCCAATCGGCATCCAGTTCTTCGGCCACCATCATCGGCAGCGACGTCATCACGTTTTGCCCAAACTCCGGGTTGGGGCAAATGAGTTTGATCACGTTGTCAGGTGTAATCTGTATATAGCCGTTCAGTTGAACCCACTGCTCGGGCAGGTTCAGTGCCTGTAGTTTGTCGGCGGCTTTAGCGCTCGATAGCCAGCTCACACTGAGCATCATGCCCCCTCCGGCCAGTAGCGAGCTCTTCAGGAAGGAACGCCGGTCATAGGTCGTTTTAGTCGTATTCATAGTCAGGGGTTATTTACGAGTAGACGAGGACGAGGTACTTACTTCCTTAGCGGCTGATTTAATAGCCTCTTTGATACGCAGATAGGTGCCACACCGGCAGATGTTGCCGCTCATGGCCGCATCGATGTCGGCGTCGGTCGGCTTGGAATTCTCCTTCAATAAGGCTGCCGCCGTCATAATTTGCCCAGCCTGGCAGTAGCCACACTGCGCGACATCGTGTTCCAGCCACGCTTTCTGAACGGGATGATCGCCTTTCGCCGATAGCCCTTCAATCGTGGTAACGGCCTGATTACCAACAGCCGAAACGGGTAGCTGGCAGGAAGGCACGGCAACGCCGTTGAGATGCACCTTGCAGGCTCCGCACTGGGCGATGCCACAGCCGTACTTGGTACCGGGCATGTCCAGATGATCCCGTAACACCCAAAGCATCGGCGTGGCTGGATCAACATCCAGCTGCCTGATTTTGCCATTGATTTTTAAACTGTATTTTGCCACAGTAGTAAGGAATAAAGGGTTTACACTGAACTTGTATTGGTCGGTTAGCCAGCTAGATCAGACGACAACCTGTTGTTGATCAACGGAAACCCGTTCATGAATCGGTCCAACTCTATCAGTCAGAAAACCAGCCGACCGCTGGCTAAAAAAGGCTTTTATTTCACCTAGTATGGAAAGGGCGATCTCATCGGGTGTTTCAGCCCCCAGATCCAGGCCAATGGGTGAATGCACGCGCTTCAGGGCGGACGGGTCGAAACGTTGACCGGACCGATCCCAGTGGATCTGCATTTTGTCGTAGCGTTTCCTAGGGCCGAGCATACCAATATAGGGTACATCCGTCGACAGCAGTTTGGTTAATACGGCCAGATCGTAGCTGTAGTTGTGTGACATCAGCACGGCCGCCGTCCGATCCGTGAATGAAAGGGTATCGGTTACGTCATCCGCATTCGCGTAGAGCAGACAAGTTGCTTCGGGAAAGCGTTTAGGTGCCAGATGGGCAATGCAATCTTCGGTCACCGTAACGGACCAGCCGATTTCGGTGGCCAGCCGGGTAAGCGGAATCGTATCGTAGCCAGCCCCGAAAATTACCAGCTCGATACCAGGGTCAATTCGTTCAATGAGCACGTCTACCCGGCCACCGCTTACCGAATAGGTCAACGTCTGCGACTTTCCCGAGGCCATCACTAGCTTCATATCAGGCTCCAGCCAATCGGGAATACCGGCTGATACTCGTTCGGTACGGACAAATCGATCGCCTATAGTCAGGTCCGTTACCGACATACTACAAAAAACCGTGGCGATAACCCGCCGGTCGCGTTGCCTGACAAACGCCTGTAATAAGGCCACCGGATTCATCAGCGAGGCCGGGTCGATGGGTTCAATTAATACGTCGATGATACCGTTGCACCCCAATCCCACGCCCAGACTGTTGGCATCGTCGTCCATGGTATCGTAACGCACAACCATGGGTGTACCCTCCCGCATGACCTGGCGGGCTTTGCGCAGTGCATCGCCTTCCAGACAACCGCCACTGATGGCCCCTTCCCAGCGCCCGTCGTCACTGACCAGCATCCGGGCACCAGGACGGCGGTAGGCTGAACCTTCTACATACACGACCGTTGCCAGGGCAACCTTGCGCTGAGCATGGTTAATCTGGTCATAAATGGCGAGTATCCGGTTAATTTCTTTCATGCCCTTTCCCTTCGTTGGACTGATAGCCAGTACCGCTTTTAAAGTAGAGCTTAGCGAGTCACTGTCAGCTATTTTAACACAATGTGTATCCGAACAAATGTCTCTATTCTATTCGTACCGGCTGGTATACAGATTACGGATATTACTACCATTATTACTGGTTTGACCAGGGCAGACGTTCATAAATATAGGTTTAATCTACCGTTGACGAATGTTGAACCGGTTCTCGTTTAGATTGATGTAGCAAAGCGGTTCAATAAACTGAATCGGTGTAGTAAGACTTACCGCCCTCACCCTAACATAAACCAGTTCTGGAAAAAGCCCGGAAAAAACTCATCTCCGGCCAGATGATACACCATTTCCGGATGAGAGAAATCGTTTAGCCAAACGACCGAGAACTACCGGCAATCAACCAGAATGAGTACCCATACAGTCGGTCAAACGATTTGGTCGTTGGGCTGATGCGCGAACGGACTGTTCTACATAGCGCTAAATCAGTAATAATGGTAGTAACATCCGTAATCTGTATACCCGTCACTTCTTGTGTATACGTGACCTTTGTCAGGTAGCCCAATCAGCTGCAAGCTACTAATACCTAAACGCCAGCACCGTGAAAAAAATAATTTTGGGATTTGCCCTGCTGATTACCCATGTCTTACCGGCACAACCAACCGGTCCTACGGTTCAGACCGCATCGGGCGTCGTGCGGGGTGTGACCGAAGGAGATGTTTCTAGCTTCAAAGGCATTCCGTATGCAGCCGCTCCGATCGGAGCCAACCGCTGGCGGCCGCCCCAACCGGTTGCTGCGTGGCCCGGAGAGCGTGATGCCAGTCAGTTTGGAGCCGATCCTCCGCAGCGAGGATTTTCGCCGGGTGCTCCAGCAATGTCGACCACCTCCTCCGAAGATTGCCTGTTTCTCAATTTGTGGAAACCCGCCAATGCCACTGCCAAAACAAAGCTTCCGGTTATGGTGTGGATTTACGGAGGAGCCTTTGTATTTGGCAGTGGTTCTCAGCCGGACTACAATGGGACTCAGTTTGCCAAACAGGGCGTCATACTGGTCACCTTCAACTACCGGTTAGGCCGACTTGGCTTCTTCGCATTCCCTGCGCTGAGTACGGAGCATTCCCAAGAGCCTAAGGGCAACTATGCCTACATGGACCAGATTGCTGCCCTCCAATGGGTTCAGAAAAATATTGCTGCCTTTGGTGGAGACCCCAAAAACGTAACCATATTCGGGGAGTCTGCCGGTGGCGTTTCGGTGCTGTCCCTATTGTCAATACCAGCAGCTAAAGGCCTCTTCCAGAAGGCAATCAGCGAATCAGGTGGTGCCCGTGACGGTGTGCTGACCGGCCGACCAATCAATAAAGAAAATGCGGATGTGCATTACCCGGTATCGGCTGAGACCATCGGCGTAAACTTCGCTAAGCGCTATGGTATTAAAGGGACGGATGCAGCGGCACTAGCCAAGCTCCGGGCACTGAGTGCTGCTGAGATTGTGGATGGCGGCCAGGAGACGGCTGGTCCGGGTGGACCCCCAACGTATCCAGGGCCCATTCTCGATGGTAAGCTCGTGGTGGAAACAGCCGAGAGTGCCTTTAAAGCGGGCAGGCAGGCGAAGGTTCCGCTTCTTATCGGGTCGAACAGCGCTGAAGTACCCGCCGGCTTTGTCAATGCCCGATCGAAGGAAGAGCTGCTAGCTCAATTCACCCCCCTAAAGGATGAAATGATCAAAGCCTACGATGCAGACGGTACCACTGATTTCGCTAGGATGCTTTCCCTGGTCAACACCGATAAAGTTTGGGCCGAACCGGCTCGCTTTTCAGCGAGGTCTTTTGTCGCCAAAGGCTCGCCTGCCTACCTGTATCTGTTTTCCTATGTCCCTACTGCCTTGCAAGCCCGAATGCGCTTTGGCGCAGCACACGCATCCGAAATTGGGTACGTATTTGACAATTTGAGAGATCGGAATGGCGTTACGGTGGCACCAAAGGATAAAGAAGTCGCCAGCCTGATGAATACCTACTGGGCCAACTTCGCCAAGACAGGCAATCCCAATGGCAAGGGACTGCCCCACTGGCCAGTGTACGATTCTAAAAAGAATGAGGTCTTCGAAATTCGACAAGACGGCTCGGCAGTGGCTGGTCCCGACGAACGGAAAGCCAGACTGGATGTGATGGAGAAAGCGGCCACTTCCATCAAGGTTAATTAGGTGGAATAAAGACTAGAGAAAGCCGGATCAGCCAATCCGGCTTTCTCCATTAATGACATTACTCCTCAACACAACGACTATGAAAACTCAACTGCTGATCATTGCCACCAGTAGCTTCCTGGCGGCAGCTTCCTGCAAATCGAATAGCGACTCACCCGCCACGCCCACTGGAACAACGCCACCTACTTCCGGAACAACAACGAGTAGTTCACCGGTTGAAACGAACCCGCCCAATGCAACCTATAGCTCAGCTTTTGCCGGACAAACCCGGGTGGCTGGTGTCCAATCAACCACTAGTTACCAAAGCAATGTCCTGACCACCGCCCTGAGAAGCCCGTGGGGCATTACCAGCTTGCCAGACGGCCGACTATTGATTACGGAAAAAGCAGGTACTATGAGAATAGCCACCACAACGGGGCGACTGGGGGAGCCGATTACTGGTATTCCGACGGTCAATCCAGCTGGTCAGGGCGGGCTCCTGGGCGTGCGGGTCGATCCGGCTTTTTCGACGAATCGAACCGTGTACTGGGTGTTTTCAGAACCAACTACCGATGGCAATCTGACCGCAGTAGCCAAAGGGCAATTGTCACCCGATGAAACCCGGTTCGAGGGCGTGGCAGTGATCTACCGCGCCTTGCCAGCTTATCGAGGCACGGCGCATTACGGAGGTCGGGTTGTCATTGATCAGGCTGGCAACCTGCTCGTCAGCACAGGAGAACGCGCCGATAACGTTACCCGTACTCAGGCACAAGGACTGAATTCCGGGCTAGGGAAAATAGTCCGCATCACCAAAGAAGGAGTGCCCACGGCTGGTAACCCCCTGGCATCGCAGGCGGGCGCCCGTCCCGAGGTGTATACCTATGGGCATCGAAACCCACAGGGACTCGCCCTCCATCCGGTAACAGGAGATCTCTGGCAAAGCGAACATGGTCCCAGAGGAGGTGACGAGATTAACCACATTCAACCCGGAGCCAACTATGGCTGGCCGGTCATTACGTATGGGCTTGAATATAGTGGACAACGCCTGGGGGAAGGCATTCAGCAACGGGCTGGTATGGAGCAACCCGTTTATTACTGGGACCCGGTGGTGTCGCCCAGTGGCATGACCTTCTACAGCGGTAATCGCATCCCGGAGTGGCAGAATAATCTGTTTATTGGCGCGCTGAGTGGGATGCACATTGTCCGGCTGGTGATTGAAAATAATCGGGTAGTTGGTGAGGAACGATTGCTGGCGAGTGAGGGCCAGCGTTTTCGGGATATAACCCAGGGGACGGACGGAGCCTTGTATGCCATTACGGACGGGGGAAGACTGTATCGAATTGATAGGCGGTAAGGGTGCCGGAAAGCTAGCAACCCTCAAACGAAAAACGGTCTGGTTAAGCAATCGCTTTGCTCAACCAGACCGTTTTTCGTTACGTCCGCTTTCCTTGTTCAACGTCCATTTAGATGAAGGAATTCAGTAAGGCCAGTTGATTAGACAGTAGGTATTAAACTAGCCGGAAGACGATTAATTATAATGGAACATCCGGTACTCATTGGGTGATTGGCCGACCCGTTGCTTAAACAGGCGGATAAAGTGCTGAGGGTATTTAAACCCTAAATCATAAGCGATTTGACTGACCGATTTGCTTTGGTCAAATATGCGTTCTTTGGCCAGATCAATCACCTTCGCCTGAATGTATTCCTGCGCTGTTTTGCCCGTTTCTTTCTTGATCAGGTCGCCAAAATAATTGGCCGACAAGTTCAACTCACCCGCGCAGTAAGTGACGGATGGTAAGCCGATTGTTTGTGGTTTGTCGCTCAGGAAATAGTCCTTTAATAAGGTCTCAAAGCGTTCCAGTGTGCCTTTGTGGGCCGTTTCCCGGGTGATGAATTGCCGATCATAAAACCGGGTGCAATACCCCAGAAACAGCTCAATCGTCGCGACAATCAGCTTTTTACTATGCTTATCAATGGCACGGTCTAATTCATACTCAATTTTAGAAAAGCAATCCAGTACAATTTGCCGTTCCCGATTCGATAAATGCAGCGCTTCAAAGAATTGGTAGCCAAAGAAGCTATATTCCTGAATATGCCTTCCCAGAGGTGTGCCGTGAATCAGATCAGGATGGAAGACCAGCGCGTACCCTTTAGGCTGATAGGTTTCTCCATTGCTATTCATACCGGCTATCTGGCCCGGTGCCATAAAAACCAGCGTTCCTTCCTGGTAATCATACGTATGCCGACCATACACCAGATCACCACATATGACATCTTTTAAAAAGATGGTGTAGAAGCCAAAATACATCCGGGAACCCTGCCTGGGATCGGCCTTTGAGAGGTCGACGACGCTGACCAACGGGTGTAGGGTCTCATTGTTATTGAAGGCATTGTACTCACTGATTGTCTCAAATCGTCGCAGGGTATCCATAGCACGGTCGGTTATCTATTTCAAAAATAGCCTATTCTTGCCACGCAACCTGATGGGTAAATCTGAATCAGTGATAATGGTAGTAATCCCTGTAATCTGTATACCATTCGGGCGAAGAAATGAGGGGACCTTTGTCCTGTCAACGTAGAATACTATGCAACAAGTCATTTTGAATAACGGGGTAGCAATGCCCATCCTGGGATTTGGGGTATTTCAGGTTCCCGATCCAGCCGAATGTGAACGCAGCGTACTGGATGCTATCGGCACGGGTTATCGGTTAATCGACACAGCCGCTTCCTACGGAAATGAAGAAGCCATAGGACAGGCCATTAAGAAAAGTGGCGTACCCAGGGACGAGCTGTTTATCACCACTAAGCTCTGGATTCAATCCGAGGGCTACGAAGGAACGATGAAAGCCTTTGAGGAATCCGTAAAAAAGCTGCAACTCGATTACCTGGACCTGTACCTGATTCATCAGCCGATGGGCGATGTGTATGGCGAATGGCGGGCCATGCAGGAGCTATACAAAGCAGGACGCGTTCGGGCCATTGGCGTAAGTAATTTCCAGCCCGACCGGCTGATCGACCTGATCGTTCATAATGAAATCGTGCCAGCGGTCAACCAGGTGGAAACCCACCCGTTTCACCAGCAGATCGACACCCAACAGTTCATGATCGACAACAAGGTGCAGATTGAATCATGGGGACCCTTTGCGGAGGGTAAAAACGACCTGTTCCAAAATGAGTTGCTGGGTTCCATTGGTGCGAAATACAACAAATCCATCGCTCAGGTTGTGCTGCGCTGGCTGACCCAGCGGAGCGTGGTGGCCATTCCTAAATCGGTTCGCAAGGAACGCATGGCAGAGAATTTCAACAGCCTCGATTTTGAGCTAAGTGTCGAGGATATGGCCGCGATCAAAGGGCTGGATACGAAGGCTAGTCTGTTCTTTGATCACCGTGACCCGGCCATGGTTAAATGGCTGGGCGAACGCAAACTGAACTCATAAACACAAGAAACAATGAAACTGATGCGTATCAATAAACTGATCATGGGTTTAGCCGTAGTTGCCTGCTCAACCCGGACCATGGCCCAAAACGACCCCATCTTTCCCAAAGGGCAACTAGCAACCACTAAAACCCACGTGGGCGATGTCTGGCTAAGCGAAGTAAGCGGCCCCGACAGCACCTTCACGTTCAGCATTGCACAGGCCATTTTTGCCCCCGGTGCCCGGCTCGACTGGCATTCCCATCCGGGCGGCCAGGTTCTGATGGTCACCGAGGGCGTTGGGTATTACCAGGAACGGGGTAAGCCAAAACAAACTGTACGCAAGGGAGAGGTCATTAAATGTCCGCCCGGAATTGAACATTGGCATGGCGCAACCCCCACCAGTGGCTTTGGCTACCTGGCCACCTCGCCAACCCAGAAAGGAAAAACCATCTGGTTCAAACGGGTGACCGACGAGGAATACGGCCCCACCAAATAAACAGGCAATGTCATTCATAAACCCCAATCGACTATGAACGTACCCAGAACTTATGGACGCGTAAATGCCGCGTTGAAAGCATCCATTATCGGCCTATGCTTCCTGCTGGTAAGCGGGCAAGTGTCCGTCGCTCAGGCGCCTAAAGCGAGTGCGAACACCAGTACAGAGCAGGAAATCATTGCGCTCTCGAAAGATAAATGGCAGTGGATGTCTGACAAGAATGTCGATAAGTTAACGGCTTTATTCGATGACAAATCGATGTTTGTTCACATGGGTGGCAGTTGGGGTAAGAGCCAGGAACTGGACGTCATCAAGAGCGGAAACATCTGGTACAAGAAAGCGACGGTCCATTTAACCACTGTCAACATGATCGGCAATACGGCCATACTGTTGAGCGACCTTGATCTGGTGGCTGTAGTGGGCGGCAATGAAGTGGTCAACCCATTTATGGTGACGGAGGTCTATATCAACCAAAACGGCAAATGGACGATGGGGCAACTCTCGTTCTCCAAGCTGATGAGGCCCGTTAAAAACTAGCAAGGTTCATGTCGTTCGCACCACCAGGAATCGTCGTAAACAACGATCGGGGCAGCTATCTTTTTAACACCTAACAATCAACTACTACATGAAAGTATCAATTCTCGGTTTGTGTTTCCTGCTGATAGGTATACAGGCATCGTTCGCGCAAACATCAACTGCAAGCACCAGTCTGGCTGCCCCCACGAAAGCCGAGCAGGAAATCATTGACCTATCGAAACAGAAATGGCAGTGGATGGCTGATAAGAATGTGGACAAACTAGCTCAGCTCTTCGATGAGAAGTCAAAATTTGTACATATGAGTGGCACCTGGAAAAAGGATGAAGAGCTCAATATCATTAAAACCGGAAGCATTTGGTACAAGCAAGCGGATGTACACGATGTGGCAGTAGAACTGTTTGACAACACGGCCATTATCTGGAGTCGGATTACACTGGTGGCCATGGTTCGGGGCACAGAGGCCAAGACAGAGTTTACCGTTACCGAGGTCTACAAAAAACAAGGACGTTCCTGGAAAATGCTGGCCCTGACATTTAGTAGTGTACGGGATATGCATGTGATCAAGCATTAACGAGGTATCTCGTTTTCTATCTCCCTGTCATTAAGCACCCGAAAAGTTTAGCCACGATCAATCATGCAGCCTATAAATAATCCCAATGCGAATACGGATTCAACCCGTCGCGACATCCTTAAAACCGGTTTGGCATTGGCAGGGGGGGCTTTGTTTGCCCCAGATGCAAAAGCACTTTCGGCCACCGTTTCATCGAGCCAGTCTGCGTCGATTGCACCACACGCCAAACCGGGCCGTCGCAAACTAGGTACGCTGGACGTTTCCAGTATTGGGCTTGGGGTGCAGAATATGAGTCGTACCTATCAAACGACGATCCCCTCCCGCACCCAAATGCACAACATTATCCGAACGGCGTTCGACCGGGGTATTACCCTATTCGATGCCGCCGAGGCATACGGCCCGTTCGAGGTGGAACGTATTCTGGGTGAAGCGCTGGTAGGGATTCGGAATAAAGTGGTTATTGAAACCAAGTTCGGCTGGAACATCGACCAAAAGACCGGTCAGCGTCTTCCCGGTTTGAACAGTCGTCCCGAGCACATCAGGGAGGTCGTAGAAGGTATGTTAAAACGTCTTCGCACCGACCGGATTGATTTATTGTACCAACACCGGGTCGATCCGGCCGTTCCAATTGAAGACGTTGCCGGGGCCATCAAAGACCTGATCAACCAAGGAAAGGTTTTGCACTACGGATTGTCCGAACCCGGACCACAAACCGTACGGCGCGCCCATGCCATTCATCCAGTTACGGCTATTCAGAACGAATACTCGCTTATTTGGCGTGGACCGGAGGCCGTTATCCTTCCGCTCTGTCAGGAGCTTGGTATCGGTTTCGTACCCTGGAGTCCGCTGGGCGTGGGTTTTTTGACCGGCGCTATCGACGCTACTACCCGGTTCGCTCCCGGCGACATTCGCGGAATGGAGTCCCGGTTCTCCCCCGAGAATCTACCTCACAATCTGGCGCTCCTGGACGTGGTAAAAAGCTGGGCTTCTCAGAAGAAAGCGACACCCGCGCAGGTATCGCTGGCCTGGCTGCTGGCCCAGAAACCATGGATTGTGCCGATCCCGGGTACCACTCAGATGGAGCACATGGTCGAAAATATTGGGGCCGCTGATGTCCGGTTCACGGCTGATGAACTCAAACAATTCGATACTCAATTAGCTAGAATCGAAGTTAAGGGGGAGCGTCTGCCGCAAATGGTGCTTGCATTTTCTAATGTGGAAGCACCCCCTAAGAAATAAACGGATACCGCTTCACTGGAGTAAGTTGTACGCAACGGAATGAAACTAACTGCCTTTATGATGAACCTGCGGTGGGCATTTTTCCTCTTGAGCTGGGCTTGTTCGTCCACCCAACAGCAGGAAATTAATACAACAACTACGTCTAGGCTTCCGCCCGGCACATCCATGCCGGGCAAGGTGTTAATCGTGTATTTGTCCCGAACCAATAATACCAGGGCTTTAGCGGAAATCATCCACAAGAAGTTGGGTGGGACATTAGTGGCCCTTGACTTAGTAGCTCCCTATCCGGCCAACTACCAGACGACAGTTCAACAGGTAGCGCGTGAAAACGAGACTGGTTTCCTGCCCCCACTAAAAACAAAAATCGATAGCATCCAAAGGTATGATATTGTGTTTGTGGGCTTCCCGACCTGGGGTATGCAGTTGCCCCCGCCTATGAAAAGCTTTTTGCGTCAGTATAATCTGACTGGGAAAACGGTCATTCCGTTTAACAGTAATGGTGGGTATGGTATTGGCAGTACGTTCCAAACAGTGAAGGAACTGTGTCCAAAGAGCCATGTACTGGAAGGCTTTACCATGCGAGGTGGATCAGAACGCGATGGCCAACTGCTGGTTATCCAGGGTGATAGGGCCCAAGAAGCCGAAAGAGCCATACAGAATTGGTTGCGTACAATTAACCTATTGAAATAAATCAACTTGAATGGAAACAAGATCATTAGGGACTAGTGGACTGACCGTGTCCGCCCTAGGCCTGGGCTGCATGGGCTTAAGTTATGGTTACGGGCCTGCAACCGACAAGCAGAATGCTATTAACTTATTGCGGGCTGCATTCGACAGAGGCATTACCTTTTTCGATACGGCGGAGGCCTATGGTCCATTTGCCAACGAAGAATTGGTCGGTGAAGCCCTGCAACCCTTCCGGGACCAGGTGGTGATTGCCACTAAATTCGGGTTTGAGCAGGGAGATTCTACCAAAGGGCTGGACAGCCGCCCCGAACGCATCCGCCAGGTGGCCGAAGAAGCGCTGAAGCGATTACGAACTGACCGGATCGATTTGTTTTATCAGCACCGGGTTGACCCTACTGTGCCGATAGAAGATGTGGCCGGAACGGTCAAAGAACTCATCCAGGAAGGTAAAGTAAAGCACTTCGGCATGAGCGAAGCGGGTGTAGAGTCGATTCGTAAAGCCCATGCCGTTCAGCCCCTGGCCGCCTTGCAAAGCGAATACTCGTTATGGTGGCGGGAACCTGAAAAAGAAATTCTGCCAACCTTAGCTGAACTGGGCATTGGTTTTGTTCCGTTTAGTCCGTTGGGTAAAGGGTTTCTAACGGGAAAAATTGACGAAAATACGCAGTTTGACAAGACCGATTTCCGCAATGTGGTACCTCGCTTCTCGGAAGAGAACCGGAAAGCCAACCAAAAGCTGGTTGACTTACTGGGCGACATAGCCAAACAAAAAGCGGCCACACCGGCGCAGATTGCCCTGGCCTGGTTGCTGGCGCAGAAGCCCTGGATTGTTCCAATCCCCGGTACGACCAAGTTGCACCGTCTGGAAGAAAATACGGGAGCCGTGGCCATTGAGCTTTCCACCGACGACATTAGTCAAATAGACACCGCCTTCTCCCAGATTCCGGTTCAGGGGGATCGTTACCCGGCTCAGCTGCAAAAACGAGTGGGTAATTAATAGCCTGCCCGACGAGGCTGGCATCAATGAAATTTTTTCCGGTGCAACCAAGTAAGAACACTAAAACCACTTTCCCCGACCTGTTCAAACGGCTAAGGGATTCGCTTTACCAGTTCTACGTGTTTGTTGTCTCTATCTTCTCAACTACCTATATGCGGATCGCGCTACTATGTATGCTTATCAGTTGGAGTGCCTCCGTTAACCAGCTCTACGCACAAAATCAACCGAGTCAACCAACTACCACTGCCTTGTCGCCGAAGCAGCAAAGCATTGTCTCTATTGCTTCCCTCACCGCGAAGGGCGATCTGCAAAAACTACAAACAGCCTTAACCACCGGTCTGGATGCGGGGCTGACTGTCAACGAAATCAAGGAAGTGCTGGTCCATTTGTATGCCTATTGTGGCTTTCCCAGAAGTATTCGAGGATTACAAACGTTCATGTCGGTGCTGGACGAGCGAAAGAAGCGGGGGATTACCGACAAAATGGGCAGGAAAGCCTCACCGATTACCAGTAGCAAACCCAAGTATGAACGTGGCAAAAAAGTCCTGGAACAACTAAGCGGCCAGCCGGAAACCGGGCCGAAGCGCGGATACTCGGCATTTAGTCCGGAGATCGAGGTGTTTTTGAAAGAGCATCTGTTTGCTGATCTATTCGAGCGGGATGTGCTCAGTTATACTGACCGGGAACTGACGACCATTTCAGTGCTGACCAGTATCGGGGGCGCTGAGCCCATGTTGCAAAGTCACCTGGGCATCTGTTTGCACCTGGGCCTGACCGGACACCAGCTGGAGCAAGTAATGGCGCTGATCGCAACAAACGTCGGCAAATCAGAAGCCGAAGCTGGCCGACTGGTTCTGACGCAGGTTAGAGCCGCAAGGCGCTAAGTATATGTAGATCTAAGTAGGGAACGCTTTTTTCTGGAAATCAATGAATAACAAGGTAATTGGCCTACTGGCTGTAGCATTACTGATCCTACTAATAAGTAGTGAGGTAAGGGCGCAGACTCAACCGGAAACGGTGACGGAAGCGGGCGCTATTTTTCCAAAAGGACGGCGGGCACCAACCAGCAACTTTACCGGCACTGTCTGGGTGCAGCCGTTGATTGAGCCTGACAGCGCGGTCAATATTCCGGTGGGCTACGTGACCTTCGAGCCGGGTGCTCGCTCGTACTGGCATCACCACCCTGGCGGACAGGTACTACTGGCGTTAGGCGGCATTGGGTACTACCAGGAACAAGGAAAGCCCGTTCAAATCCTGAGAAAAGGCGATGCGGTGAAATGTCCACCCAATATACCGCATTGGCACGGGGCTTCGCCGACTAATGAATTTAGGCAGCTTGCCATAACTCCCAACACCACAACAGGGCGGGTGACCTGGTTACAACCAGTAACTGATAAGGAGTACAACAACGTTAAGCAGTAAGTGTAAACTTACCTGATCAAGCGATAGACGGAAGAATACTCCTGTGACTTTGTCAGATAAATCCTTCTGATATTGGACACGGCAAATGGTAAATTTCGTCCAATAAATGAATACACATTGGAGTTTGTTGGACTTTTAATCTACTGTAAATGAGTAGTTAAAGCCAAATTACAGGGTCAATAAAATAGTTCAGTTAAACGTCCGTTTTACTCTTCCCACTGGGAGGGAAATGAATGCCATTGTTCGAGTAAGAAATCGGCTAAGTCGGCACCGGCTTCTCGTTCCTCATCCGTTGCATTATCTTCCAGATAACTGGATACAGTGATCTGAAACCCCTGCCCCAACAGCTCATTCGCCACCCGATTCCAGCGCTCAAACGCACGGCCATCTTTCGACAGGTCAGGAAATAACTCAATTCGTCGGCTACGCAGGGGTGCCAACCGTTCAGCATTCAAATACGACAATGCACCCACGGCCATCCAGACAAAGCCGGGAAAATAAGGCGTACTGATGACCGCCGTTTTGGGTGCTTCGACAATAGCAACCGGCTGATCAACGTCGGCGGTCAACAATTGGGGCAAGCCGAATAGGCAAGGGGATTTTTGTACCTCATTTCGCTCATCCAGATAGGCACTCAACCAGTCAGGATAGGGCTGGTTCAACTCATCACACCGCCTGGCATACGAGGAATGAATCCAGGTGGTCCGGCTTCGCTTCTCGCCCGCCTTTATCACGTATTTAACGGTGTGAAATGTGTCGTCAAACAATTTGATCTGTCCACCCCGTATTCGTTGCCACTCATCAATATACCAGAACACACAGGCTCCCGGCCAGCGTCCGGACGTGCCAATGTTAAACCGTTTTACCAACTCGTCGGCCACTACATCCCCAAAATGACGGCCTAACAGCCTCGCAAACTGATTCCGCTCATAATGGCCCAACGACTGGGTAAACACCGCTTCCGGAATCGTGCAGAGGCTATGTTGAGGGACTGGGATGGGATTTTCAGTTTCTTTTGGCCGCAAAGATTTTGATGATTGGTCAAACACCACATCTACTACCCGTTCGGCCTGCTCAAGTCTGGCTCCTTCCAATTGCATCAGATGAGCAATGATATCCTGTTTGCCGATACCCGCATGCTTCTCTCGGGCCGCCATTGTAAACCAGGCTTTTGGGATTGGACCGATAGATGCCCTGGCTTTAAGCTGATCAAAATAAGACAAACCGGTTGCTCCTTTGTAGTATGGGTTAAGGTGATAGCCACAGTTGATTTCACGGTCGCAACGGCCGTATATGTCGGGCAGGGGTTCGCTTGTTTGCGTATCGATATAGCGACTCAACGTTTTGCGATGTTTGGGACCGCAACTCGGACAATCAGATTTAATGGCCTTTTTGGGTAGCTGATAACGGAACGTGTTGGCAAGCATAGACATAAAACATCAAATTTGTTTCCAACTAACTTTCGGGTTGCGTTTTTTGCAATTTAAACCAAAAGCCGCTCTTTGCGGAACGTAGGGGCCGCAGTCGTACAAGGTTGGCGTTTCGGGGCAGGGGCCCGCTCAAGCTTACCGGCCGCCGTGCTCCAACGCTTTCTTGACTTTCGCTAACTTCTCGGCATCCAGCCCCGCCGGGCGGCCTATGAGTTTGCCCAAACGATCCTCCTAACAAAGAAGTCCGGACCAAATTCTAACCCGGGCTTCTTGCTTCTATCCATACTAAAGCTTGTCAGCCACCACGCCTGATACATTTTGAACAGCGCGTCGACTGTAAATTTTCCTTATCTGCTTAATCGTCGAAATAAACCCGAGGTCAGCAGGGCAGTAATCAATACGCCCCCTATCAAGACTAGTTTATTGGCCTTTGTCAAGGTCCGTTCGGCAATGATCCAGGAGACCGCTAGTGTGTAGCCAATCATCAAAAAGACAAGGGCAACCATGGCAATATAAACGCGCAACGAGTGACCATAAGTCTGGCGCTTCAGGAGAAAAGTTGGTACCATATCAATAGGATTAGTTCTGTACGAATAATAAGTCAAATGTGCCGGACACGTCGATGGGCTTTCCGGGTATTGTACCAATGCCACTTCCATTAAGGGTAGCCTGAAACGTGCCCTGAACGCGGTACAGGTTTGCTGTACCCTGGGTTTTTATCAAGGTGGACTCGGAAATAATTAGGCTGCCTCCCTGAGTGTTATAAATCTGAGGGCCAGGCAACTTCAATACCAGATCGGCAAATTCACCACGCGGAGACGGGGCCTGGGCATTCATAGGATAGGTGCCAGGCGAGACCGTGTTGATAATCGCCAGTGCCCCATTGGCCTGATAATCGTTGGGAACCTGACTACTTTCCTTATAAATCCGGGGTTGGCCAACCGTAAAGTAAGCATTGATATCCCCGGTTGAGATTTGGCCCAATACACCCGAATACGTGTTCGTAGTCGTATTGAGTTGCTCAGGGCCTTCGGCCCGAAGATTAAGTCCACCGCCTGCTACCGTGATGAGCCCAGAACCGGCATATCCAGTTAACGTAGCCGGTACGCGTAGGTAGCTTGGTAACTGCGCCTGGGGATCGGGGTCCTTTTTGCAGGACAGAACACCAGCGGTCATGGCCAATACGCAAATTAGGTTAAGTGCCTTTCTCATTACTATTCCCTTTTCAATGTTAAAACATACTGGCTAGAAACGCAGCAACCCGCCCAAAAGTTGAAACAGACCTAGTTGGCTCGATATTATCCGACTCATTGTTCACTACTTTGGATTCAGTAGCCAACTCAATAATACCCAGCTCGTTAATCGACTCATTGGCTGACTCCTTGACCGGCTCGTCAATGGGGGTTGCCTCAAACTGATCAGCCGAGTAGCAAAGGGGATAAAACGATTGCAATAAACTCTTACTGGGTTCACTCAATGAATGCTCCCGATAAGTTTGTTTTGCTTTAGTACGACCATACTTTATCCAGGTAAATGAACCCACTTCCTTGTGCCACTGATCATCATGCCGAAACCTAGCATAATCATCAGGGATGAGCCACGCCCGGAGTAGTTGTATTGTTTCATCAAATGATTCCTGCATCACCGCAAAATCAAATGGGTTGGGCTTCAGATACAGTTTCCGTTCATTGAGAAACTGGTTAATCAATGGGTTTGACACATTATCGTACCGTTCACAATTCGTGCACTTACCAATGCTTTCCTGAAAGGGTCCGCCTGGCCGGCACTGCTCGGCCGTGCCAAGTCGATCATGACAGGTCTCGCAGTAAAATGTGGTTAATTCGGTTGGGCTTATTGAGCGCAAATGCTGCATGAACAGCTCAACCAACTCATAATTCGTGTCGTTTCTACGATTACTTTTCGTACCATTACTTTTTAGGACCGTACATAATCATATCATTCCGAGGCTGGCTAAGCTCATTGTAACGCGTTTTGGTTTCGGAACTCATGCTGGCACCCAAAGCCGATACCTGCTGGTACAGCTCTGACATGCGAACGTGCAGTTCATCGATGATTTTGATTCGCTCCGCGTCAGTCAGTTTCAGTGTGGGTGAATCATAGTAGTCCGTTGGAATTTGAAATTTATCAACAACTGAACCCACGAGCCCGGCTAAGGCTCCGGCTCCGCCACCACTGGCCAGCCCGGCAATGATGGTTCCAGCACCCGGAATTCCAACCAGTGTACCCACGATATTTCCCAGTAGTGTCAAAGAAGATTTCGTTGTGGCGGCCATCGAAGCCTTCAGGGCTTTTTCAAATTCGGCTTTAGCTGCGTCCACTGCACTTTGAAAGGCCGCTTTCTGATCGGCCGGCAAATTGTCAATATCGGCCTGCGATTTAATATTGAACTGACCCATAATCCCTTGTATGGTTTGGGCAAATGAACCAGCAATATTGTCAGCCGAAGCTGGCGGAGTTATACTGAAAGTAGGCATAGGCGGCAAGGCAATGGGTTTCCCTGACTTAATGACCATCAGCAGTTGATCCTTGATAATTCCCGCTTTCCCAAGGGCGGAATTAAGTTCCTGTATGTATCTATATCCAAATCCATTGCCAGTGCTGGCCGTAAAGCCTGAATTGCCCGCTTCGATTTGACCCGCTTTAGATACGTATTTGGACCGATAGGCGTAAATCCCCTTTTGCATTGTCAGGATCTCATCTACTTTGTAGTAGCCGACTACTCCAGTGGAGACAATAACCCGGGAATTAAGCTGAGCAACTGTAAGCTTATTCATCCGCTCCTGAAGAATGCGAATCAGTTCCAGTTTAGCGGACTGCTCCGTATTGGCATCTCCCGTCAGGGAGATAGTCATATCCTGCCCATCGACACTGGCGCTGATCAGGGAAAGACAAATGAGAAAGGGGAGAAAAAGAGTTTTCATCGGTATACGTGTTAAGCGTTATGGTACAATTTGAAAGGTCAACCGAACGGTATCCGGCTGAGTATAGCCCCGCTCCTGCTGAGCTACTAAAACAATTTGGGACGTGCCTACCGCTTCCGGAGTATACTGCCAGGAGGAAATCCCTAGTGGCAAACTGACGCCGACTTTCTGCAGGACGGGTAACGTCTCGACATCACTACCCTTGTCCAGTCTGCCTAAACCGGCTTGTTGATAGAACTGAAGCTGGTAGCCGTATTTCGAATAATACGAATCGGTCAGTAGCTCCAGTGGCAACGCATAGCGTTGGTGTACTTTCAGGGTAGCACCTGGTGAGGAGGCCTGAAGCCGAATCCGGTAGTTGGCCCGGATGTCTAAAGATTCCGATTGGCAGCCCATGGCCAGCGCAATCAGCGCGAGGTAGATGAGATTTTTCATTTGTAGTCCGAGTCTGCGTCAAGAATGAATTTGATACCTACACCCAGGTTAAAGTGGGTTGGGGTGATGTTGGAGCGAAACAGGTAGTACTCCTGCGCGCGGGCGATCAGGATGGTGCGGCCGGTCAGGATGTACTCCCCTTCGATGGCCAGCGTAGGCCCGACAACCCATTCAGAGCGATTCATTAAACTAGCGCCCTGAACTTCACCCCTATCCTGATTAATGGACTCGTAGCCCCCGGCAACACCTCCACCGACATTGATGACCCAGGAGCGATTGATCAGTCCCATTACCCGGGTAAAGTAGGTTGCCTCACCCAGCCACTGGGAAACCGGCACCAACGCCTTATCATAGGCATAGAATTTCTGATTCAAATGCACCGTGCCTTTCCAGTACGTATTCAGCGATTTGTATTTGCTATACGACAGACTACTGAAGACGCCAAAATTGTCCTGACCGGGCAGCCTGAATCCGTCGACCAGGCCTGCGGACAGCTCTATGGTTGTTTGGCCAGCCTGGTGGATTTGAGCACTGGTTACCGTGGCCAGGCAAAGTAGGCTCATGAGCCAAAGTGTAGTGAATCGGTTTTTCATAAAGGGCGAGCAGTTGCTAATTCATCGGGACCAATTGAAATCGCCAACTGACGACCGCCACTCTCTTCGCCGATCTGCACGACCAGGCGACGGTCTTTTTCCAGCGTCAGCCGTTCGATAGCGATGACTTTGGTTAATTCATCCTGACGGGGGATCACCATCTCACTGGCGTCAAACACTTTGATGGGATCAACCGGCACGTCCTGCGTAGCCGAACTCTCACCGGCTTTCTTCATCTGCATGACGTAGGTGCGCAGGTAGTCAATGCCATAGTCGAGTTTGGAATCATTCTCCATACCCAGTACCACGTACATGACATCATCCTTGTAGAGGATATTCTTCAGGTACATATTCATGCCCTGGGCTTTGTAGCCGATGTGCCGGATCTTCCGACGACTGTGCATGGCCAGTTCGCCCTGCCGGTTCAGGTTGTCTGCTAACCGGGCCTGCGAACCACTGCTTACCTTGGCCGACTTGGACACGTCGCCATCGAGCAACATTTTGGTTAAATCATAGGTCACCGCATCGGGTTGGTCCTTGTAGCTTATCAGAAAGCTGAACAGTCGACCGTCGGCCGTCACTACCGTCAGATTGGTTTCCATAAAGGGATTCTGACTAATCGCCTTCAGACGAAATACGTTACCGGCCTTCTCTACAGCTTCACCGGCAATCTCTTTACTACCCAGATCGGCATACCGAATCTCATAAGGAAAAATAATGTGCGTGGTCTTATTGGTGCTCACCTGAATAGCGTAAGATGGGCGAATGCTAGAATTGGTCATCGGCAGCACGAAGGCCAGTTGTGCCATAGCTGGTTCCGTGGCCAGTGCTAGGCAGAGGGGTAAAATAAAACGCTTTTTCATAGCTTTAGCTTCATCATTTAATGAACTGAAAGGGGTTGTTTTTTAATTTTCTGATTAATTATCAGAACTCAGGTTGCCTATTGCGCTTTAAGAAACAGGTTATACCCAGCCCGGAGCCGGATCGTGGTCTGACGAACAGAAGAAGAGGCACTCATACGAGCCGAGTTGAGAACGGTACTACCTAGCGTACCGATGCCGGGAACCTGAATACCCTGAATAGCCGATGAACGCAACTGCCCACCTACCTGGCTACTGTTACTCAGCCCCGGTACGTTGACACCCATGGAGCCATCCGTATCATAGACATCCAGATCAAGCGGAATGAGCTGGCCACCCAATTGCAGGCTGCGAACGGTCAACCGTAAACGATCATCGGATAGTTGACAAATGGCGTGTAGAATCGTGTTAGCTGGAATCGTAACCCCATCGGCCGTAATCTCCTTCAGTAAGCGGAGCTTCACCTGCTGACCATCCTTGATAGCCTGATCTTCGTGTACCACAACGGGGATCATCCAGGCAATGACTTTCTTCTGTCCATAGTTGCCCCCACTCAGGACCGCGCGGGTTGGCTCTTTACGGGAACCACCCGTTGGCGCCGTCAGGAAGGGGCTTTCTACTTCCGTCACATCAGACAAACGGCTAGCCGTTAGGTTATCACTCACCCGAACCAAAGCCGGTCTCTCGGTCGCCAGAGAGCCATCAGACCCATTCACCGCGTAGGAAGTAAGCGGAGCCGAACGGGGAGCTGATGCCGGCGCGGTACGGCTGCTTTCGTACTGCTGAAGCTGTTGGTCCAGCTGCTGATCGGTGACCGATGCGGTATAGTAGGGACGGCTGCCAGGTGCATTGTAATAGTAGGGATTCCCCCCTTTAGTCCGGGCTGGCCGAGTGGCCGCAATAGCCGCTGCATTGGAAGCTTTGTAGGGCCGGATTCCCGACGACACAGTAGCACTAGCCAGGCTGGAGGCATGGGTAGCTGTTTCCACCCCAGCCGGATTATTCACCGGGATCGCTTTCAAACCCCGAGAAATAGAGTCCTGACGAGTGTTGGTAAAATTGGACAGCATTTGTCCGATTGGTGCTTTGCCGTATCCTGGTCCGTCGACGTCACGTCCATTGATTATTCCATTCTTGGCGTTTGGAACCTGGGCATTGAAACCGCTGGCACCTGCCTTACCGGCAGCGGCTTCCTCCGCAATATATCTCTCCCCTTTTCCACCTCCGAACAGCCAAAATAGAGCAGCTACGAACGGGAGAATAATAACGGGATACATCAGCATGGCTTTTCGATTTCGATAAAAAGCAGCATCGCTATGAGTTGCTGAAATGGCTGTGTTCATTGGGGTAAATCGGTTTGGGTCGAGTACGCTTTTTTCAGACTATCCAATTGACTCTTGTCCTGATGGTAGCGGTATAAGTCGTCTTTGGCTCCCTCAAAGAGTTTCTCCATTGGCTTGATGAGCTGGTCAGGCGTTGCCGCCGACAGAGGCTCTTTTAGCTGCTCGATACCGTTGATCAGCTTATAGATGCCCCCGCCGATTAGGAGAAGTAAACAGGTTAAAACGAGTTGCATTCGGGCGCGATCGGAGAGACTCACCAACCAATCACCTGTACCGAAAATCACACTGACGAGCTTTCTCATTGGCGCAGGCGTTCTTCGATATCGGTATTATCCAGGACAGCAAATTTCTCAATCAGAAAGCCATGCGGGTTGATCTCCGAACGGCTCACGTTCCGCAGGTACCCACTGGTGACCAGCTTACGAACCGTGATATTGGTCAGGCGGATGATTTGCTGCCGGGCAAACGTGCGGAAGTGATAGGGATATTGATTCATATCCAGCTGAATGCTGTCTACTTGGATTTCCTGCGACGCTGACGCCTGAATCAACTGACTATAATAGCCCTGCTCTTTGGTATCCAGATAGAGTCGGGAAACACTCTCATCGGCATAGGGAAGCGCTTCCTTGATGTGCTCTTCAATAGCTTTCGAATCCGGGTCAAGGGTGAAAAACAGTTCATGAAACCGGCGAATATGATCCTTACCCTCTACCGGACGATTTTCCCGCACGTCGTTGCGCAGGGCGGCAATCAGCGACTTTCCCTGCTCGACCACGTAGATGCGACTTTCCGAATCCGTTTTCACCTTGTAGGCAAATCCCAGGGCGGACAGCGTGATGATGCAGAACACCCCCACACTGACGAAGGCCAGTATCCGGATGTTGCGGTAAGAGGTCTCCAGGTTGCGGAGCGACTTAAAAAACGTTTGATCTTGTGCTGCCATGATTAATCAGAATTTTTAGAAATGTTTCTCATGTTGTTATACTCCTGTCTGACGGCTTGCCCGTAATGAGAGCCGTAGTTAGCGGCCGTCTGTCCAACGGCCACCGCTGCACCAACGCCCATCATGGCCGCTCCACCGACGACGCCGGCGACAGCTCCTCCTGCCCTACCCATTCCATTCATTGAATCTCTGGCCATTGGACTCGAAGCGGTGCTCATGGCCCCCATCACCGTAGCGGTCGACAGGTTAGTCATCCGCTGGAGGGCACCCGCCACACCCGAGGAAGAAATGATATAGCCTGAAATAGTCGGGATCGTGAAGTAACAGAGCGTGGCAATGATCATGAAGACCATGTAGATCAGATCCCCACTCTGGGCCTCGTCGGGGACATTGTTGGTTAGTTCCAGATACTGGAGCGTAATGACCTTGCCTTGCAGATAGGAGACAATGGTGCCCAGGATGTTGGCCATTGGAAACCAGAGCGAAATCTGCACGTACCGGGCAATCCACATCAGATGCGAATCCTGAAAGCCCGTGAAGATGGCAATAGCAAAGGCCAGTGGACCAATCACCGTTAGCACGATCAGGAAGAATGCCCGGGTAGTCAGGATCACCAGCCGGGCGGCCAGAAAGAAGGCGTAAAACAGATTCTTCAGAAAGGTGTGAAACCCTTCATTCATATACAGGCGCTGCTTTTCGACCAGCAGTGATAGATAATTCCCGATGGACCAGTTGCTGAGCTCATCCGAACTTTCCTTATCCAGCTTGGCCATTCTTTCCTGAATCTTCTGTTGCCGCAGTTGCTCCAGCTGCTGAATCCGGGTGACCTGAACATCGACCATGTTTTGGGTGACATCCACAACCGGTTTCATCAGCGCATCCAGAAAGTCAGTTACCATGGTAAAGTTGAGGACCAGAAACCCGATAGCGAAGGGCCGCAGAAGGGGAAATACATCGATGGATTCAGCCCGGGCGAAGTGCCCCAACACCCGCATGCCGATGAATAGACCCGCGCCGATGGCCGCAATAGCGGAGGCAACAGCTCCCAAATTGCCCATGCCCTGGAGCACTTCCGTGAACGCGGTTTTAACCGCAGCTTCCATCGACTCAAATGCCCGGTAGAAGTCGTAGTCAACGTAGGTGCCTGCACCAGGTTGTTGTAGTAAAATCATGTCGATACAAAGGGGTTGAAATGAACACGACGAATGGACGTGTCGATTGATTACACTAATTCAGGCTTTCGCCGGGCGTCGGCAAAGTCGACAATGGCTACCTGGATATCACCCCCATTCTGGACCGTGCGACGCTGCACTTCGACCTTTTCTTTTTCCTCCGTGGTGTAGGCCGCGTATTCCTCCAGACTCACCTCAGTAGCGTAGACTTTGGCCCGCGCGCCCAGGGCAATGAACACCTCTTTGTACTTCCGACGGGGATCGTTATCCTTGTTGACTGACAGAATCAACTGCTTCTGTTTTTCGGATAGCCCCAAAAGCTGACGTACCTCCTCAAACCGGTGCTGATACTTGCTTTGATCGAGCAGGATTTTGCAATCGGAGTTGTTGATAATGGCATCCTTAACGATGGTATTACCAATGATATCATCAATCTCCTGGGTGACCACCAGGGCTTCTCCGAAGTGTTTCCGAACCGTTTTAAAGAGGTATTTGATATAGTCAGCCATCGACTCCTTGGCAATGGCTTTCCAGGCCTCCTCGATGACCATCATTTTACGAATCCCCTTCAGCCGGCGCATTTTACTGACGAAGGTTTCCATAATGATCAGGGTCACAATAGGGAACAGGATCGGGTGATCCTTGATGTTGTCCAGTTCGAAGACGACGAAGCGCTTGTTCAGCAGGTCCACGTTCATGTTCGAGTTCAAGAGGTAATCATACTTGCCCCCTTTGTAAAAAGGCTGCATGGTGATGATAAACTGCTCGATGTCGAAATACTTGGCTTCGTACTTCTTTTCTTTCAGGTAAGCCCGGAATCCATCTTCAGCATTGCAGTAGTCGTAGAAGCCGTTGAAACTCACCTCCGTTGCCTTCCCCTTTTTCACCAACTTAATGAACTCCTCCACGGCATCCCCCAGGGCTACCTCTTCCGTTCTGGAGAAGCTTTCGGTTTCCTTTTTCCAGAGCGTGAGTAGCAGGGTGTTGATGGAGGTAATTTTATCAATCGAGTAAAAGCCATCCTCTACGTAGAACGGATTAAACGTGATGGGTTTATCCTCTTCATAGGTCAGGTAAACGCCATCCTTCCCGCGCGTTTTTCGCTGCACCAGATCGCATAGACCGCGGTACGAGTGGCCAACGTCGACGAGTAAGATATGCGTACCCTGTTCATAATACTGGCGTACCAGGTGATTCATAAAAAAGGACTTGCCCGAACCGGATGGTCCAATCACAAACTTATTCCGGTTGGTTACCCATCCTTTCTCCACTGGCTCATCCGACAGATCCACCCAGACTGGTTTACCCTGCCGATCACAGAGCCGGATGCCAAACGGGGAGAGTGACGATTGGTAGGTTGACTCCAGGTTGAAAAAACAGACCGCCTGCTCGGCAAAGGTGTAGAACGTCTCATCGACCGGCAGATCACCGGCATTACCAGGTATCCCCGCCCACAGCAAACGGGCCGCATCCATCGTATTCTGTTTGGGCAAACAGTCCAGCTGAGCAATAGCCGAGGCCGTACGGGCGCGCAGGAAGTCCATCTGTTCCGGCTTTTCGGTCCAGACCATTAAATTGAAATGAGCCCGGCAAACCGTGCGCTGACTCTGGATAGCCTCCTGGATGTAGCGCATGGTCCAGTCCCGGTTGATGCCGTTCTCAGAAGAAAATTGCGAAAGGGAATTCAGGTTACGAGCCGTCTGCTCAAACTCCCTGAGGGCAACCTGGGCATCATCTATGCAGATGTATTGATTGTACACATGGTTGCAGGGTAACATCAGGCCAACGGGCAATACATTGCCGACGGCGAACTGCGTACTATCCGAAGACAAAGGACCGTAACTGGCCATCACGTCCACCGTTTGGGGAAGCGTATCGGCATCCGAAATCGTGAAGCACATCACATCTTTGGAGCCAATCCGGACGCGGCCGTCAATATCCCAATCTTCCAGGATGACTTTCTTACTGCCCTCAGGCTGGAGCCGGAAATAGTTCGGGATAATACCCCGATCCCCTTTCTCACTGACCAGTTCATTATCCGTTAGGCGTTCGGCCCGAATGCCCCCGTCGAGTAAGATCCTCTCGAACTGAGAGACCGTATCAAAAAAAGGTTGGAGCTCACGCTGACTCATCTGCTCACGCGGAACTAGCCGGCGTCGAGTCAACGAGTGCCGGTTACTCTTTTGCTTCTGACGAAACTTAGGCAGCTTGGAAATGTAAAGGTAGCAATGGTGATTCAGGAACGGCCGTTCGACAAAGTGACGCTGAAAAGCCTGCGTCAGAAAGCTGTCATCTCCCTGCTCGAGATCAGTCTGGTACTTCTCCTCGGTAAACCAGTCCTGCTTATGAATGATCGTACCTACGGGCAAAAGCTTGATGGCCTTCACGATAGCACTATGGAGCGTTATATAATCCTCCCGGGCCTGAGTAAAGATTTCGGGTAGATGCAGTCGAAACCCAACGGTAATGTCAGCCATTTTGCTGACCATGCAATTGTTTTCAACGGCCAGCAGCGGCAGGGCGCTTTCTAGACTTCGAGCGTTTAGTTTCACGGAGCAATTGGAATGGTTTGGCTGAAGAGATAATAATGGCCTTTGGTTGATTGCGGGTCGCTTCCAGTTTCAGCAGACCTGACACGCCGTATTTTGCGGAGAGCCGCATGCAGTACCAGATGCCACCTCCGCCAGCGCCCACCACGATGAGCGTGGCCAGGTAGGTGTTTAAACCGAAAAGCCCGTAAAGTGCCAGGGCGAGTAGCAGGCTACCGACAACAATACCCGCTGCCAGATAGAGATAAGTACCCTTTAAACCCCGAAACTCCACGGGCCTTCCGATACCCTTGTTGATCTCCAGCATTAGCCGAAGAACGCCGTTAAGATTGTTCCGACAGCGACCAGGAAGAGGGCCGCACCAAACCAGCTCATGACTGCTTTCTGCGTGTCAGGATCGCCATTGTGAAATTTACTGTACACCCGAACGGCCCCAATCAAACCAATGATCACACCCAGCGCCAGGATAATGGTCTGAGCCGCCGTACCATAGCTACGAATCGTAGTCGCTGTCTGGGTCAATGCCCCCGCTCCGTTACCGGTCGCCTGTGATTGCGCCAGTGAGTTCATGAACATCAGATCGACTATCAGGGCGACCTGCATTGCTACATACTTTGTCCGTTTGAACATGGGTAAAATGTGAAAAATAGAGTTGAAAAAAATAATAAACACCTGTTTTATGCAAATTATGCTTCTAAAGTATGAGTAAATATTTAAATTCAGTCAAAACGATGTTGAAAAATAAGTTCACCAATTTAGCATATTGTATATAAATCCCTAATTGTTAGTCATTTATCTATTTAAAAAAAATTAACTTGTAAAGACAAAAAAGGCTTTACATCTACACAATAGCTATTATAATGTTTATTAATCGGTAAAAACATTCAATGTTTATACATTAAAAGCATTATATGCTTTTAATGATTTACAAATATGTAAATTATGCTACTTTTGCTTTTGATCAACGAAGGGATAATGACAGGGCACCAAAAAAGGCCAGACTAAAAGCCTGACCTTAGGGTACCTGGAGCCGGATACGTTACACGGATTCCGCGAACAACTCATCAAGATAATCCCAACGTCTGATCATGGGTCGAGCAGGTTTACGCGTCGACCGGGACGGTTCATTGACATCTTGGATCAATTGTTTTAAAGCGGGGTCCTGCGTATGTATGGGTGGCCGGGGGGGATTCATCCACAGCGTCACCAGACGATATACGATGAAGCCCAGTGCTATAGGCACCCAGAGCACCGGTTGGATCTGGAATAGAAAGACCAGGCCAGTCAGCAGGAAAGTAGCCCCCCAAAGAACAAAAAAGCGTACGTGCACCTGATTCCAGATGATGAAGCGGGATTGCTGGTAAGTTTGCTTGTTGTAGCCGACGAGGGCAAACAGGAACCCTCTGGCCAGGCCATGCAGGCCTGCACGGGCCAAACTGATAATTAGCCCTTCGGAGAAATAGGCCAACCGCCAGGTCAGCCGGTAGCCGATGAACAGCACACCCGCCATAAAGGCGTAAACAACGAAACTCCAGAAATCAAGCGCGATCAGGTTCATGACTGGAATTAGGTTTAAGCGTTAACGGTTAAAAGCAAAACTATCAAGATGGCCTTGTTGCTGATTGATGATATCCGCAATTCTTGCGGCTGGTTTATCTTCAGCATTGACCGGCGTTACCCTACCCTCTCCATCTTTGGTGAGTCGTTCAGCAGCACTGCGAATCTCATCAATAGACTGCTCCTGGAGGTTTTCGGTTTGAATCAATACGGGCACACCAAGGTGTTCGGGTTGGTCATCAACATCGGGGCCCTGCAATTCATACTCATCCTGATCATAGACCGGTACCGGTTGCTCGGTCCTGGCCTCAGGTTGGGTAGCCTCTGGAGGTGAGGGTAACCATTCGGCGGACTTAGGCTGATCGGTTGTCTGGTAAGGCTCGTCCGAGTAATCATTAACACTGAAGCGCGAAAAAGACGGTTCCTCCTCTTCCTCATCAGCTTGCTGAGCCTCAGTAACCGGGTCTTTTTGCCCCCGGTTACTGATCCATTCCCGGATATCTTCCCGGTAATACCTTATCAGCACGTAGGCGTAATAAGGGATGGCCAGTACCAGGACAATTTTGGCGAAGTCCCACCATGAATATTGGCTGAACATAAGTTAGTCTCCTTTTTGTTGGTCACGCTGATCGGCCTGTTCCAGCAGATCCAGCAGGTTGTATAAGATATGATTCTGCGTCTTCTCATGCGTAAACGCTAGTTTGCGAAGCAACTTATGATGCCGTTCCGAAATACGCACCTGGCGAGGATAAGACTCTCCTTTTGGAGGTTCACCGTTGATCACCTCATCAATGGCCAAAGAGCCACTTCGACGAGCCCGGGTTGTTTTAACTACCGATGCCTTATCTGCAGGAGCCGCATCAGGTGTCGTCAGCTTGGCTTTTAGCTCATCTTCGGTGAAAGTAGTCCCCCGGCCCTGGGCAAAGTCTGCTTCTCCCCGGTCGATTGTATCCCGTAGCGACTCCAGAGCGGGTACAGCGACCGGTGGCTCGGGCGTCTCATCAACCGTAGTCGCCTGTGGCTTTGGTGGAGCCGGAATCATGGTTGAGCTGAACCGGGCGGCTTTAGCCGTATTATTCTGCCGGGCGATGTCTGACAACTTGGGTTTATTCTCGGATTTGGCCATGAGCTTCAATGGTTGGTAAAAGGTCTTCGATTTCAATAAACAGGTCCTTTAGTCCACTGTTGCGCAGGTAAGGGGCAGGCATGGGAAAAAGGGTTGACAGGTTAGCGGAATCCTGATAGGAATCTCGCTGCGGAATTCGGCTCTTGAGGCAGGTAAATCCATATTCGGCAAATCGTTCTTCCAGTTGATCGGCTACCTCACCATCCCGCGAAGGCTTGTATTTATTCCAGACAATTCGGCAACGATCAGCCGGTAACAAATCAATCTGTCGAATAGCATTTAGGTAGCTGAAACCCGTCGTTACTGCATACCGCGAGGTTTCCATGGGAACGATCAGGTAGTCCAGTTTTCCAATGGCCGTCTCGTAGCCGTCCACATCGATACTACCTGGCATATCGATCAGCACCAGCCTTACGTCATCGGGTAATTCAGCCAGTAGTGCCGGCACATCGCCAGGCGTTCCGGAGAGAATGGCATAGGGCTCCACTCCCTGCTCATCGAAACGCGAAGCCGCTTCCTCGTCGAGGTGTTCATGCTCGTGCAGGCGCTGATTGTAAACCGATAATTGGGAGCCGTCGACGTCCAGCAAAGCCACCTTAATTCGGCGCTTGTAATGCAGCCATGAGGCCACCAGAACGGACAGTGTTGTTTTTCCCATTCCACCCTTTTGGGTAGCGAACGCAAGGATCAGGGGCGGGCTGGATTGCCCGGCGACAGCCACCGGTTTGGGCTGCGAAGATTGGGTAGTCATAAGGTTCTGTCTTTGATTATCGGGTCAAAGAAATGACAAAATTATTGATTGACAATGTTTTTTGTTGACAATGTTTTTTGTCAATCATTTTGTTGACAAAATGACAAGTCAACTTAACAACAAAAATCTTTGTCAACTTATTGACGCTCATCTGTCATTATGTTGACAAGTCACCTAAATAACAAAATGACTAAACGTTAAAGTGACTAATCCATTACTTACTCCAAGGTCTAACTGGATAGTCTTGACCTATCACGTTAATGACAAAATGACTAGTTGACAAAGTGACAAAGAAAACAAGGCTAAATAAGGCCTAGTCACTCCCAAAGCCAGCCTTAGAAAAAAGTTTGCTGGCGGCAAAAGCAAGATGTGTTTTTGTCATGACAAAAACTTCTGACCACCTCAGGGCGGTCATTCATACAATGGGCCTCCGAAGTCGGCCCGTTAAACCCAAATCAATCACATGGAGAAACAATTTTACAAGGGTGGGGCACCCAAAAAGCCAGAAGATGAAAAGCGGGAACGGTTCGTTCAGGTTCGCTTCAAGAGTGATGAATACAAGGCCCTGGAGATGCGTAAATCAAAAACAATGTCTCCTGACATATCAAGTTTTGTACGCTCGGTTTGTTTGGAAAAACCCCTGTTAATGAAAACCCAGATGGAGACTTACCAGGATATTGCCCTCTCGCTATTGCGCGAAATGCGAAGCGATTTGTTGCGTATTGGCGTCAACATTAACCAATCATCCAGGCGTATTAACAGCACAACGGATTATCATGATTTGCAGCGTGACGTTAACCAGATGAGCGAAAACATGAGTCAGCTGGAGGCTCAGCTACGCACATTGATGGGTAGGGTTTGTGGACAGAATGAACTGACAGATCAGGCGAGCTATGATCACGCGAATCAGTAGCGGAAGCTCACCCGCCGGTGCCGTATTTTACAACGAGCAGAAGGTTGGGAAAGGGGAAGCAGACCGACTGGCCATCCGCAACTTTGAAGGCATTCGGGTCGCGCCACAAAACCTGACACCAACCATGGTAGCCGATAAACTGGAGGGTAGGGCAGCCCTCAACGAACGGATCAAACTGCCGACTTTTCACGTGAGTCTGGCACTGGCCAAGGGTGAACTCGTACCAGCGCAGGATCTGCTAGCCATCGCTGATCAGTACATGCAGGGGATGGGCTACGGCCGTCAGCCCTATGCGGTTTACCAGCATCACGATACCGAGCATCCCCACGTGCACATCGTTTCCGTGCGGGTGGATGAGATTGGTAAAAAGATACCGGATAGCTACGAACGGGAACGCAGTAATAAACTACGTCAGCAGATCGAGAAGGAGTTTGGTTTGCAAATGGCGGAAAAGGTTGGCTTGCGTCCGGAGCGGGCTGAGCTTAAACCCGTCGAGTATGGCAAGGGTGATTTGAAAGCCGGTATCTCGGCCGTCGTGCAGGGGATTCTAAAAGACTTCTCGTTCAGCACGTTTGCCCAGTTTAACCAGCTGCTGAAAATCTACCATGTACAGGCAACTGAAATCCCGCTGGACGGTCAAAAGCCAGGGCTGAAGTATTCGGCCATTGATGCCCATGGCAATCAACTGGGAGCCGCCATCAAGGCCAGTAGCCTGGCTTACCGACCAACCCGGGAAACCATCGAGCGCCGGATCAGTGCCGGCAAGAAAATTAAAGGGGACCGAATCGGTCCCTTACGCAAAGCCGCCGATGGCCAGCTTGGTCAGAGTAAAAACTGGGATGACTTTCAACAGCGATTATCCCGGATGGGCGTGGAGGTCATTCCGCACCTGGGAAAGGATGGCAATTTGTTCGGGATCTCCTACATCGATACCAAACAGCGGATTGTCTACACGGGTAGCGAACTGGGCAAATCCTTGACCGCAGGCTCGTTAAAAGCCGCTTTAGGGGAAACCTACCAGCCGCCCAGCGTCCGGGAAGTCAGGACCGAGAAACAACGCGTCGAGCGAACCGCGGCAGGGGAGGGCAGGCAATCTAAACCGCAGCAGCCCACCGATCAGGCTCCCGCTCAGGAACGAAGCTCGAAACCCAAGTCCGAAGAATCATCCAGTACTCATGTTGACCTCATGCGTCAATTGCTGTATGCCCTTGGGGATACCAGCACGACGCAGGATAGTGAACAGGATTTAAAGAAAATGCTCCGAAAAAACCGTAAACCCCGATTATCATGAGAGACGAACGTAGAAATTATAATAACCAGCTGGAGATGTTTTTATGGGCCGGACTGGCCTTCCTGGGTCTGCATTTGTATGTAGAACTCTACACCTTCTTTTCAAGCCTTGGTCTGGCAAATCCTTACTCAGACAGTATCCTAAATAAGGCAACGGCCAATTCAAAAGTGTTTGCCACGCCGTGGACCTTAAAACTTTTGGGGGGAGCCTGCATTACGGCTTACGGTACAACCAGCCACGGCGTAAAGTCAATGACGCTACAGGCCGGTTCCGTCTTCAGGGCTGTTATCATAGGCGTTATATTGTACGTTGGCAGTACGCTTATCCTGAGAAGCAATAGCGTTTGGCTCCTGCGTTACATGGATGTCAATAGCCTGAGTATCGTTTACCTGGTTATGACCGTTGCCGGCATGCTTTACCTGATCAAAGGGACTCAGGGAATCAAACGACTATTATTTTCTACCATCGGCAAGGATCGGTTCAACACCAGGAATGAAACCTTCCCCCAGGAGGAGCGGCTGCTGGCTAACCCCCGCTCGGTAAACATTCCAACCGAGTACGAATTTGAGGGCAAGCGAAAAGGTTGGCTCAATATTACAGCAACGGACCGGGCACTGCTGTTGATGGGGTCACCCGGATCAGGAAAGACATTCGGTATCATTCATTCCGTCATTCGGCAACACATGGAAAAAGGACTGGCCATGTATGTCTATGATTTCAAATACCCGTCACTTACCATGGTCACCTATAACGCCTTAATACGTCATCAGAAGAAGCTACCCGAAAAGATGAAATTCTACTGCATCAATTTCGATGATCCCCGTAAGTCGCATCGAAGCAATCCGATTCATCCCAGCTATTTACCGACGATATCGCACGCGATTGAAACCTCACGAATGACCCTGATGAACCTCAACCGCAAGTGGATTGAAAAGCAGGGTGAATATTTCGTAGAATCCCCCATCAACTACGTAGCGGCCCTGATCTGGTTTCTGCGAACCTACGATAAAGGACAGTACTGCACGTTTCCCCACCTGATCGAGCTGGCCACGCGCAACTACCGGGAAATCATTCCCATCCTGATGGACCACCCTGATCTGACGCCCCTGACGGTTCCCTTTGCTTCAGCAGCTCAGGGAGGGGCCGTCGATCAGCTGGAGGGGCAGATATCGACCGCACAGATTGCCTTAGCCAGGCTGGCAAGCCCAGCTCTGTACTGGACCATGAGTGCGCATGAATTTTCGCTCGAAATCAATGATCCGAAAGAACCAAAAATTCTTTGTCTGGGAAATAATCAGACTGTGAAGGAGACGTACGGCGCGGCCCTGGGGCTCTATAATTATCGCATTATGAGCCTGATCAACAAGTCGGGTCAACACCCCTCATCGTTAATCGTCGACGAATTACCCACTATTTATTTTAAAGGGATTGGTGAGCTGATTCAGACGGCTCGCAGTAACAAGGTAGCCGTTACAATCGGTATGCAGGACTTTTCCCAGCTGGAGAAAGACTACGGCAACAAAGAAGCCGAAGCGATCAAAAATACCTGTGGTAACATCATTTCGGGGCAGGTCTTTGACAAAACGGCGGAGGCCATGCAGAACCGGATTGGCAAAAACGTGCAGCGAAAAGAAAGTATCAACGTGCAGTCGGAGGATACCACGCACGGCTTTTCAACGGAATTGAACTGGATGGTGCCAGCCGCTAAAATTTCTCAGCTGAGCCAGGGCTGGATGGTTGGTGTATTGTCCGATTACGTGGGTCAGGAGAGCGATAAAAAGGCCTTTCACGCCAAAGTTGCGATTGATGTAGCCGATTTCGAGAAAGAACAAAAAGCGAAGGAATTGCCCAACTTTTCTATTTTTGCCAAAGACGACGAGAAAATGATGGCCAAGGTGGAGGTCAACTACCAAGAAATCAAGCTGGAAGTGGCTAACCTGGTTGCCTCAGAACTCGGTCGTCTCAATGATAAATACAAGAAGTAATGGGAGATGTAGACATGGCCGTCATTTCGCAGCGACTGGTTAGCTTGCGCAAACACCTGGGCGAACAGCAGGGCGGTAACCTAACCATCCAGGACCTAGCCGACAATACGGGCATTCCTTTCCATAAAATGATTCGCCTGGAACACGGGAATGGGGCAATCGTTTCAATGATAATCCTGTTACTCTTTTACCGAACCCATGGCTATAACCTTGACTGGATACTTTTTCCGGACAATGCGAATATACCGATGAGAGTAGCATCAGGCGATGACGCGCTGGTCATTAGTGAAATGATCAAGAAGTTAACAAGTCGCCTTCAGGAGGATTATTCAGAGCTGACAACTCATTTAACCCGTCTTGGCTATTCTTCTTTGGAAAATAAGCAGTTTGCCCCTTCAGGCACGGACGCCGAAGCGCCTTTGGTCTTTGATTTTACCTCATAGAACCAGAGCCGACGGCGGAGTAAAAAACAGAAGTCAAACGGGTCCACAACAGACCCGTTTTTCTTTATTACGTAATGTAGATGGGGCCCAGTGGCCAGGCCCGTTTGACCTACCCGGCCCAACTCCTGATTTCGCGTCAACGATTGCCCAGGCTTCACGCAATAGCCGGTTAAGTGTCCATAGGTCGTCTCGAAGCCAAACGCGTGCTGTAGCTGCACAAAAACGCCTAAAGCAGGGTCATGTCCCACTCGCTTGACGATGCCGGCAGCAGTAGCTTTTACGGACATCCCCAGGGGAGCCTTTACGTCGACACCGCCGTGAAATCTCTTTTGCCGGTGGATCGGGTGCAGGCGCAGTCCGAAAGGAGAGCTGATGCGGAATGCCTGCAAGGGAACGTCAACCGGCAAGACCGAGGGCAACAAATCCAGATATTTCGATTCAGGCGGGAATCTGTCCACCAGGCGTTCAACTTGTTGATAGGTTTTAGTTGTCCGCAAAAGAACAACCTCCAGCGAATCACGCACGCGCATCAGTGAGTCCGAAAGCGGTATTGTCGTTTCCTGGGCAAGCGAATCAATAGCGGGAAAAGCCCCGTCAGACTTACTCAGACCAGTTTGGCCTACACTGGTCTGAACCCAGGCAAGTAAACCAATGACAGAAAGCGAACACCCCCTAAATGTAATAAGCATAATATGCATATTTTGAGTAACAAAAATGCATATTTTAACTTTAGGATATTTATATTTCCTACATTTACCACAAACTTTATTGATAATCAACCCAAAACCTTTATGCCCATGAATCCAGCAGTAGGGTACGCTCAAACACAGGCCGATGGTTTAGACAACATTGCGCCCACCTCACTCCAGGGTCAACAGGCCTGGCAGTATGCACAGTCTGACAATTTTTTAAGTGCTGAAGAAGCCTCGGCCGTTATGCGTCAGCAGCTGGAGCCTTACCGGGCTCAGATCGAATCCAAGTTAGCGCAGCTTGGTTATCCGGCTGATCACCTGGCTAAACATCCCCGGATGGAGGAAGCCCTGTTCAGTGGTCAGAAAACCGATAACGTAAAAGTGCTGGTTACACCAGAACTGCAATTGGAAGGGCGGTTACGTATAGTCATGACCGAGAACGGCCCGGATATCTGGATTACGCCAGTCCAGGGGCAAATAAGCATTCCTGATGAAGTAGAAGGCGTCAGGTTGTCGAAGGGGGAGAAACAGCAATTAATGATGGAAGGCGCTTTACCCCGGCCCTTTCTGATGGCCGATCAAGGTGGATACGTCCCAACCTATTTGCGCATCGATGAGCAGACCAACACGGTCGAGCTATGGCGCATCCGGCCCGAAGTACTACCCACCAAATTAATGGGCATTGACCTGACCAAAGATCAGCAGCTGCAACTGGCCAATGGTCATGCCGTTCGGCTGAGTGGATTGCTGGATCAACAGGGCGAACCCTTTACCGCCACGGTTAGTATTTCAGCCGCCCAAAAAGAACTCCAGTTTTCCGACATCAGCCGCCTGTCTCCCAGTCTGAAGCCAGACAATGATCATCGGCAGCAGTTGGCCCTCAACAATGAAGGAGCCAAAACGGATGTAACCCGCAATCAGGAGCTGAGCACCGGCCAAACGACGGTCAGTAACCACCAGCGGGAAACCATGGAGCAGTTACTGGAGGGCAAACCAGAGCAGAGAATAGGGTCACCCAAGCAGCGTCTTCAGTAAGCTAGACACCCACCACCACTATGACAAAATTTGATGAGTTAAAAGAGCGCTTTCCCAACCTGATTCCCGTTCAGGAATTGCGATCCAATGTCTCCATTGTTGAATTAGCCGTTCAATGGGGATACGAACCGCAGCTACACAAGGGCAAAAGCCGACCGGTACTGGAGCATCCGGGCTACAGGGACACGATTATTATAAAAAACCCGATGGATGCCGCTCAGCAGATCTACCAACGGGCTGGCGATTTTACCGATTCAGGTACCATTATTGATTTTATCCGGAACCGGCTATCAACCGTCTTTTCAACCTTTAATCGACCGGGTGAGCACGAGTTTAAGAATATTACCAACGTGCTTTATGACTACCTGCGTATCGACCCGCAGCACGTCAGCCAAAACCGCAAGGTCACCACCAAGCTAGCCGAGCAGGGCGTCAAGCAGCCGTTCACCAAAGAACAGTTCGATATCCGGCCGCTGGAAAAGGACAATTACCTGAATCAGCGACACATTGGGGCTCAAACGTTACAGCGGCCTGAATTTGCCGGAAAGGTTGTTTCCCAGATCACCTATTTCGATCCAGCCAGTGGCCACGCAGACAACTTCCTGACGGCGAAAGAGCACCCAGAACGTAAGTACCTTACGTTCTCCAATGTAGCTTTCCCCTATTTCAATGGGCAGTCGACTGAAGTAACGGGTATGGAACTGCGTAATGATAAGGTGAAACTGCACGCACCCGGTAGCGACCGACTCAGCAGCGTCTTTGTATCAAATCCTCCGCCTAAAACCGAGCATTTTTACGTCATGGAAAGTGCCATCGATGTGATTTCTCATCGACAGCTCCGCAGTATCGAGGGTAATGACAAATTCGATTCGGTTTACTTCTCGACCGGTGGCCAGCTTACCCCCCAGCAGGTCAACACTATGGCCCGCTACATTGGCTCGTTTGAGAAAACGGACAACTGGAGGATTCACCTGGCGTTTGATAATGACGAATCTGGACACCGGTTTGACCTGCAATTCATTCAGCAGCTAACGGCCGTAAAATTCCCCTTGAGTCCAACGATAGCGACGACCGGCCGGGTAGGATATTTGTTGCCCGAGCAGGAGGTTTACCGGCCTATTCGTGAAAAGCTTTTGACCCGGATTGATAATTTCAACATAGACGTACAGGCTCAGTTTGCGCGCGTTGATGGCGATACGTTGGGACAAAAGGAACTGAGTAGCCAGTTGATCACCGTGAGCCGGGCGGGGGAGCAGGTTCAGATCAGTATTCCGGAAGCATGTCCGTCGCTATCGGCCGTCAGCAAGTTACTCCTGGAGGTTACCGGACTCGATCAGCGTATCAACCTGGAAAAGTCCTGTGCTAAAGACTTCAATCAGGAGTTGAGCCGGGAAGTCAGTTTAAGGCAGAAATTTCGGTATATAATCAAGGACGACACCGGATCTGTCCTGGTGAACGGCAATTCGCCAATCATGATGGCCCGCTCGATGCAACAGATGAAGCATCAGACGGAAGGGGAGGGAGCAACCAGATCGTTCATCCTGAGCGAACGGCAACCCTTCGGTTTTTTAAAGCCCCAGGTAGAAATACGCATTGAGCAGGGTGTTACTACTAAATCAATGCAAACACCCGAGTTCGATGAACGGATTCAAACGGAAAGGAATCAACGAAGTCAGAGCCATCAACCTGGTGAGGGACGACAGGAAAAACAGGCCCTTAACCCGGAGAATAAACCAAAAATTGGCCAACTACCTGAGCAGGACCACAAAACACGCCAAATTAAACCTCAACACGAATGAGTAGGGAAGCGCTTAAATTTACAGATCTCGATGCCTTTCTGTCGGTTATGGAAGAGCAGGGATTTGGTCAGCAAGCTCATGCGATTATTTATGAACGGGATAAGTTGCCGTATTGCTCTGCCTATTTGATCCCCACCGAATTACTGCCAGCGACATTCGATCTCACCATGTCCCCTATTTTTGGGGGCACGCTTACCTGTGTTCAGGAAGTAAATTATCTCGGTACCGAGACATTTCACACGGACTTTATGATATACCCCCTGTCATTAACGGGCTTTGTTGAAGTAGATGGTGTTTCCCCGATTACTTTTGCTGATGATAAGCAAGAGCGGGACAAGCACATGATCTATGTAATCAACCTGGAAGATGGAGGGGGACAGGAGTTTTTTCTAACCGTAGGAGGTGGCCTGATCAATCTGTCGACAGATGCTGATGAGCAGCCTCAGGAATTTAAAACCTTCAAACTGGTGGAAAAGAAAATTCACCAGATCCGGGATAGGTATCCAGCCACGTGCCGGATATATGCGCTGGACAAAAAAGAGTTTGATAACCGACGAGTCCTGTTACAAGCTCCACCCGGTGAACCGTCCACAGAGTAACAACATCAAGCTCCATAATTATTGGGGCTTTTTTATTGAAAAGTTGGAAAGGGAAAAGAAACTGAACTGGGCGTAAAAAACGGCATAGTTGCGCCAATTGTACTAGCTGCAATTATGGCTCAAAACGGGTAAGGGCAAGAGAAATCTAAGCCCTATTTTTATGCTTCTTTTTTACATTAAATGATACTTTTATTTGCATATCATGTAAAATTGACGTAAATTCATACTGTTAATCAATCAGTTAATCAAAAATCAAAGAATCATGACACTGGAAAAAGAAGTACTCTTCGATTTTGAATTTACCTACACCCCCGGCGAAGCTCCCACCCGTGACTATCCCGGCGACAGTCCCGAAGTACGGATTGTTAAAGTTCGTCTGAATGGCGTTGAAATTCCCCTTTCGGCCATTACTGAGCAGATGCAGCAGGAAATGATTGAACAGGTCATTGAGGAGTACTACTAAACCCAACGCCCGACGACCCAGCGGGCTAAGTCTGGGTTTTCTTTATTCCCTTTTACAGTTCTATTCCATGAACGCGCTTTCTTCTCCTGTAACCTTAACGATTCGCCAGCAAGCGACCATCTTAGCGTGGCAGTTAGTACGGGCCGCCCGACTACCCTTTAAAGTCGCACAGTCCCAAGCGTGGGCAACGGTCAAGCTATTGAACCAAATGCAATCCGGCCCCACTGAATTTAGCTACATCAAAGACGACCGCACCCGACGCGTAGCCATCGGGGAGCGGCCAGCCCCGGCCACTGATAAGCCTTTAGTCATTCGCTATTTCGATGTTGAAGCGGGGGGTATCCGTTCGTTTCGGATTGATCGGCTGGTCACTGCTTAAAGAATAACCGTAGGCCGGAGCGGTTTTAATCCGGCCCTTACTTCACTTTTTACTTTTCAGATACTTCTCATTTTCCAACATGGCAAAGCAATTAACAACCGCCCAACCCTCAGCCGAGGAAGCCACGAATACAGCCCAACCAACGCTAAAACCTTACCAGATGATTCGGGAGACAACCGGGGAGGTAATCAACAAGTACAAGTATTTAGAAGGGCACCCCCGCCAGTATCGCTTTGATGCCAAGGAGGGTGTTTTCAATATCAATGGTTCGGAGAAGTTAGGCCGCACACTCACCTTTCAACCCATTGCATGGCGCATATTCAATGATAATATCCTGAACATGGGTACTAAAAACTGGGCTGAAATTTTCTTCATCGATGAGCAGAATTGCGTATCGGCGGTGCTGTTTCACGGCTATTCGGTGGACAATATTTTCCGGCTCATCGAACCGCTGTACTACGACGATCTGACGCTGGCCGACGTGGTCATTGAAGCAGTGGCCGAGAAGAAAGAGTACACCAAGAGCCAGCCCAAAGGCGTGTATTATATTGCTACGTTCAGTTATAAAATGGCCGCAGCTGAACGGTCAACCGAGTTAAAGCAGTTTTCGCAGGAAATAAAAATTTTCCGGCAGGAAACCCTGACTGACATTGCCAATCTGAAAACGTCCTTTAACTACTACAATCCGTTCTGTCACAGCTCCACACCGGAAGCCCTGCCCGAAGGCGTGGACTACCCTCAGGTTCGGCAGGCGGTTGAGGAGGTCTACCAGATAAGCAACGGGCAGGCTTAACTTTTCACTAACGGCATCCGGTCGCTGGCTCCCAGCCGCGACCGGACTAACCTTTTTTTTATGACTGAATTTCGTTCATTTTCCCCCACGGACCATTCCGTATCCCCCGCCACTACTGACGTAGCCAAATTGCTACTTAACGCCTGGAGTGCCGAGTTTGCCCTTCGTATCAAACCCATCAGTACTGACCGCCATTACCTGATTGGTTCCCTTAGTTGGGTATACCCCCAGGCTTATTTTTCCGTCCTGTTTTCCGTCAGGGCCGTACTGGCCGTGGATGGCATCCGGATCGCCAACCCGGCCCGTATTGAGACCCAGCTAACCAAATGGGTGCAGCAGGGCCTGTACGGGGTAGACGAAGCCTTAAATGAACTAGTGCACCTGATGCAGCACGGCCCCCACCGGCTGGCCGGCATCAGCCCCCTGAGCGGACCCGAAGCCGCAGCCCTGCACGTCCAGCTAACCCAGCAGCTAAATACAGTCTCGCTTATTCACGAATCCTATCTCCATAGCCGAATGGGAGCCAGTACCTATCAACAGCTAATCGACGGACTACCGGCCTACCTGCGGGAAGGGGCCCCCGCAGCACGGGCCACACTCCTGCAAAACCCCGACTAATTCACGCCTAAGAAAAGCCAACCGGTTACCGGTTGGCTTTTGCTAAATGTTAATCAAAGAATCAAAGATGATCCACCAATCGGACGGCGGTTTGTAGCTTGGTCAGATTAATCGATCAGGTCAAATATAGCTACTGCAAAACGAGCGTAAAAAGGGGAAGGAAAATGAGTTGAGTTAATTTTTACACTAAATGATACTTTTATTTGTATTTAATGTAAAAACTAGTAAATTTACTCCTGTTAATCAACCATAAAAGAATCATGAAACTCTTAAAAATTGACCCCAACACCCGCACCGTAGAGGCTGTGGAATCCAGTGGCAAACTAGCCGATTTGTGCCAGTTGCTGGACTGTCGTTTAATTGATGCGTGCGCCCGGCAGGACAACGGCGACGCGCTTATTATTGACGACGAAGGATTGTACCGCCACCCCCAGCCAGCCGCCTTTTCCTACCGGGGTGTTCGCCATATCCACGGTGTGGCCCTGCTGACTGGTTGCGATGAAGAAGGCGAAACGACGGAGCCAAAAACCAGCATCGAAGAGGCCATCCGGCATATCGAATGGCAGGGTAATTACCGGAGTTTACCCCGTATTCACGTAATGGTTTTCCCCTCCTAACCCTTTTTCCCCTTTCCAACCATGTCCTATCGCACATTACCCCGTTACGCCAACAGTGATTTAGGTGAATTCAGAAACCTGCTGTTTGGCTACCCTATCAAACCTCAAAGTGGGGCACAGACCTTCGGCACCCTGTTTCATGCCCTGCTGCTGGAGAATAAGCCGGATGCCGCCCTTACCCCTGCCCGGCTTAAACAGGCGCAGACCATGCGCGATGCCGTTCTAAAGAACCTCACCAGTCGCCAGCTGCTGGAACTGGCCAGTAAGGAAGTAGTGAAAATCTGGGACGACGACCGTACGGGCCTCCTCTGTAAGGCAAGGCTGGATTTGTGGGAACCTGACCAGGCGTTAATCGTCGATGTCAAGACCACCAGTTGCCGAACGTACGGCGATTTTTTAAACCAGTGCGAACAGTACGATTACGACCGGCAGGCCGCTTTCTACGTGGATGGGAGCCAGGCCCGGCGCTACGTCATTCTGGGCGTTCAGAAACAGGCTCCGTTCTCGGTGTTCTACTTTGAGGCAACCGCCTGCCGGGGCTGTATCGAAGGAGGCCGCAAAAAGTACCAAGCATTACTGAAAAGCATCAAAGAAGTCGGTTTCCAGCCAACCTCCTGGGCATCATCTATTCCTTCACTGGTTTAACTAATACTGCCATGTATTTCGCCAAAATTACCAACCACTGTAACACCAAAAACCGGCTACAGGAGTACGTCAGCAAACAACTTAAGCCACTGGAGTGCCTGACTGTGGAGGACCCAGAAGTATTTAAAAAGCATCTGGAAACAACGGTGCACCGGGCCAACCTTAAATTTCCCCGTTGTCGGCCACTGGTATCCTACTTACAGGAAGCCTATTCGAAGGGTGATTTTACCGCCGGGGTAGGCGAACTCATTCAATTTAGTCTGTATAGCCAGCGTGGCGTTTTTGCCGGTCCACCCGAACCCGTTCCCATTACTCCAAAAGAGGGTGTCCAGGCCTCACTTTTCGCTGATTAACCAATCAAGCCGGTGCCAAATCAGGCACCGGCTTTACCATAAACTGCATATGCCACAGTCTGCATTATTCACCCCTAGTCATGACAGAAGCCATTCGTATCGAGATCCTGTTTAACTCCGTGGAAACGCAACTGGCCCGGCGCTGGGCTTTTCACAACGTACCACCGGTTTTTGCAAACCGGCCCGCCCTGTATCTGCGGATCACGGTCAAGGCCTGGTGGCAGCTCTATCATGAAGCCACCAGCGCCCGGCTGCAGTGCAACCGCCAGCGCTGGGAGCGCACGGCTGCCTACCCGGCCGTGGCTCTCGATACGCCGGCACTGGTGGCCAGCCTGTTCCAGATTCATCAACTGCTGGACCTGGAACCTCTCCAGACGTACCGCTGCCTGTTCCCGGCCGAAGAATCCGGTATGGCGTTACTAGCCCTGATAACTGACTACTATACTAACCATCACCATTAAATATGGATACAAATTTTGTAGTTTTGGCCCCAATGGAAGAACAGGATTTCCCATTGGAATGGACGCGCGATCACTTGCTGGTAGCCGCCCAACGGTACATTACGGTACTGGAAAAAGCGAAGACGCTGCTACCCGCTGCGGAGGATCGGCTTTTGTCAGGCTCGGCCGGCACAGTCTACCTCAAAAAGATGGGTCACCGCCCGCTATCGGGCGAAGACAGTGAACGCCTTATTCAGACCCTGGGCACTGATGACGATAAGCGGGCCCTCATCAGCTTTAGCCAAGCGCAGCAGATTCTCAGCGAACGGCTCAGTAAAACCAAGGGCATCCAGTTCATCATGGAACAGGCTGGCGTACCGTACCTCAAGCAACGCCGTCGGCTTTCCAAACCCGAACTCTGGAAACCCCATGAAATGATTCAGGTCGTTGAGGTACTTAAACGAATGCAGATTTAAACCTGGCTGTTTCCGCTCACGATGAAGCCATTCGCAGGAGAATTCAGACGTAAGATCTCCTGTTTGATGAACGATAAACTGATTAATTTCAATTTCGTAGCCTATTTTACCCGTCATCCATAATCCTTTTGAATATGAAATTTAGCCTTGATCCGAACAGTGAACGGTGCCTTTATAAAGAGCGGGGTGAACGGGTCTACCAAATCGGGTGTTTATGCCGAATCGTACATAAATCCTCATGACCCCTGTATCCTGTATTGAAAGAGTCCCCTCAAAAGGGTACATTGATTGCCGGTACAAGTTCTGGAAACAGGTTTAATCGCTCTTTTGCTCAAAAACGCCCGTGGGCGTACTGTACCCGAAAACGTTCGTTTTCGTAAACTGCCGATTGTCGAAGTAATTGGCACTTCGCGTGCTCAAGACAGTCCTGCCACTTGGTAGCCGCTGAATTGTCCCTATGGGGTTTTCAGACTCGTTGGACGGGTATTAGGCCCCGCCATGAGGTTTTATGTACGATTCGGCATAAACACCCGATGAACGAGTCGCACTAATTCGGTAGATCTACCCTATGTGAGACCTAAGCTATCTAAAATGGCATTAATTGATTGAGATGTTTCGGTACGGACAGTCGGTCCTAATGGAAAAAGTGAGGGTGTTGATAGATCTGTTTTTGGTTTGGTCTTAGTCTTCGGTGCTTTTAGCTGATCAATGCCTAACGATTTCACTAAGTAAGCCGTAGGATTCTTAATGTCCTGGCGCAGACCACTCGCTAGTTCCGAGTTAACCCGAAAAAAAATTTCCAGTAAATTATGCTCTGAAGCAATCAAATCTTTCTGCCAGTTCTTAAGCTTGTAATTTTTCATTAGCTGCCAGGCAGTTATAACGGCTTCATTGATCGACATTTTATTAACAGTCTCCTGATCCTGCCTGATGCCTTCAACGGCCAACTGAAGGGTCGTTTTGACGCTGAATTCAAGTTCAACTATATTCTTGCCTACTTTCTTAGTCGGTATCCAATCAAGGTTAATGCCTGCTTTCTCCTGTAGTTGGCGCTGGGCTACCCAGAGCGCATTTTTTTTGAAATCATTAAAAGTGTATCCTTCAGGACAATTCAAAATGTCCATCAATAGATCCACCTGGTAAGTAAATCTGTATTGACCCCGGCACTGGTACATACTGACAATGTCAAACATACGCTTGGCGTAAACCGAAGAGAGTGATAACATAATATCGCATTCATACTTGGTATAACGCTTTCCTAACTGAGCAAAATGGGGCACCACATCAGCAAACATGGTTAGCTCGATCACTTTTTTTCCGTCAACAATTTCCGATTTGATGCTGGGGAAAGGAACAATAAAATGAAACTTTTGAGTTTTATCATTTCGATAACTTATACGTTTTAGCTGAAGTGTTTCAGCCGCATTGGCTACCTGATCATACCGCTTCGTGGTTAATTCAGCGAAGGGTATATGAAAACGAAGGTTAGTGTCCGGTTTAATCTCGCCCTTCAACGCCATATGACCAATTTGATTGATTACTAAGGTGACAATATTCTTTTCCATCTCGGTAAACTCTTGCCGTGATTCAGTGAAGAAATTGGGCTGATAGTTGGTCGAATGTCTACTAAAAAGGGTAGGGGCAGAAAGTACAGGTTCCGGTGTGTTACTCATGTGGATTGGCGTTGGGTAAAAGTTTGTGAACACTCAAATTTAGAAAAAGGATTTTATTTACACAAACCTCCTTTTTAGTGAAAAGTCACCCTTTAAAACACCTACTAAACCTCCGTTTTCTAACCCTGAGTTTTTCGTAGACATGTGTTTTTATCACACAATAACCTCTTGTTCGAATTTTTTTGCCTTAAAAAAGAATGGATTTGCCCGTAAAAATCTTGACCTACTAAACCTCCGTTTTCAAGGATAGTACCTACCAAACCTCTTTTTCAAACCTACTAAACCTCTCTTTGTGGCCTACCAAACCTCCGTTTGTTATGATAATAATACCTACTAAACCTCCGTTTGTTGCCTACCAAACCTCCTTTTTCTAGTCATAAATAACTGACAATTAGTGTTTTATAAGCCCCGTAAATCAATCAAACAAATTATTGATAAAAGGATAAGAGATCAAAGCGAAAAAATTTGGTGTAAAGGGGAAAAAAGGCTGTTGCAAACAAAGAACCACTTATTTACTTTTATAGTAAATAAGTCTCCTATACTTCCAGCTTATACTGATGCCCAGAAAACCCACCAAACGAAACGACGAAGCCCCGCTGGATACCCTGCGCACCGTCCTTAAAACACAGGCTGTTGCGCTTTCGCCGGGTATTAACCAGATTAGCGGTACGCCCCCGGCTGATCCCCATCTGGAGTACTACTTCATTCCCATGCAGTTTATGAACCAGTATCAGGCTTATAACCAGCCCGGTAAGCCCCTGAAAAACCTTAAACTCATTAATTATAACAAGCCCGCCATTTCTCTGTCCTTCTTTTTCAAGCATAAGTACTCCATTGAGCGGGCCGTCACCCACGGCGACGTCGTGCTGCACATCAAGAATTACCGCGATGAATTGCTAAACCGGTCACTGACCGAGCAGCTTAGCGTGGGCCAGCTTAAAGAACTTCAACAGACCGACCAGCTGCTGCGTACCATTCGGGAGCAGCCCGATGCTTACCAGGCCTGCTTTTCTAATTATCACCACAAATATTACTACTGGTATTGCGCCTACCGCTATTTTGATGATCTGGCTACGATGAAAACTACCACCTCTAGTGAACATTTGCTTAAGCATACCGAGCGGGTAGGACATGTGGTGCATGAACGGCTTAACATCATTTTCATTGATCCCGAGTACATCAATGAATCCGTTCCCCACGATCACAAACTGATTGATCGAGAGTTAAAAACTTTTCCTATTCACCTCCGGCAGGGAATTACCACGCTATATCTTCGGGAGATTTGAGACCACACAGGAGTACCTAACACATTTGGGGGTGTATCTAACACAAAGATGTTGTTAAGTTCTGAATATAAAACCATTACAGAAAGTTACCCCTATTTTGGGTAAGCGTTATTTGTAATTGGGACAGTCACTTATAAAAAGGGGTTAGAACCGCCGTTGAAAGCTGATCTTAGCAGTGTTTTTACTCTTAAGGGTCAAAACAGCTTTAAGAGCATCAAAATTGTATGCTTTTCCATATACCTAAACAGTAAAATTGTTATCTGCTGTAAACGACTGACAAAAGCATAAGTTTCTGCGTAACTGTCTGAATGAAAGACAAATAATCCTGTTACATGGCGGATATACCCCAAATGTGTTACGTACAGATATACTGATGATACAGGATAGATTAAAACTACAACGTTTATAAATATCAATCTTATGAGTATTTTTTATAAACCTAAAAGAAATAAAATTTATGATATGAGTTTTTTTAAAACCTTGTATTGTAGATTTGTATTAATAGTGAGTGATTGAAACAACATAAAGTAAATGACCAATGAGCACGGACGGTAAAAAAGGGGTAAGCGAAGAAGCAAAACAAATGGCAAGAGAGATCCGGGATCGCTTTGTCAGTTTTGTAACGCATAAAGGTTTATCTGAGGTTTCGGACAAAACCGGTTGCAATTATCAAGCATTGCGTAACAGCGCGGTCACGGGTTACAACCCATCACTTGAAACAGTCTGTCAAGTCAAACTTGGCTACGGCGATGAATTTGACGAGGTGTTTGTATTCACAGGGAAGGCATTCCAGATGGATAATCAGCCCCCTATTCCCGTATCACAGGTCGCTGAAAGTCAGGTCGAGAACCTGAAAAGCAAATTGATAGAGTTGCAGGAAAAGATAAGCGAAAAAGACGATCTGATCAGCTCTTTGAAACAGGATAAAATCCACTTGCAAAACCATCAACAGTTTTTGGTGGATATGATTAGAAAACCAGTAGACACACAATAATCATGAACGATACTATGAAAACAGACTCGAATGTTATCAGAGAAATGGAGCGCCTTTTAGAGCAGTGGAAAACCGAGATTAGCCAGTCTACATTGAAACAGAGCGCACAAGATACCTACGTTCTGCACCCGAATAATTTTGTGAGATGGGTTAAAGGCGATTTCCCAATCAGAGGTTATAAAGCCAAATAGATTAAAGAAAGGGCTTTGACCCTTTCTTTATAAATAAATAGGTAGATCTTCCGAACTGTGTACGATTCGGAAGACTAACCCTACATGAGAATAACCATTTACCTGGTAGGTAAGCCTTAACGCTTAGCAGCCTGGATCTTAGCCGTTCGCAGCATTTCCTCGGCTACAGCTGTCGCTTCCTCGTACCCGTGCCGCTTTAACGTCACGACATAGCGCTCATAGCGGGTGATTACACTGGCTACACTAAAGCTTTCCCGCCGTAGTTGCAGCGTGTGGTAATCAGCCGGCAGGATGGAAACCAGTCTGGGAGACAACTCCACGAATACTAAGGAAACATGGGTCGGAAACGTGACGGTATCCACAAAAACCAGCCGGCCAACGGCCAGCGCATGCAAAGCAATTCCTCTCTCTGTCATCGTATGTAGTAACGCAAAGAACATAATCGATGTGATGTCTTTTATATGTTATTTGTATTATATATAACAAAAAGGTATTATAGCGGTTTGATGCCGTATGCATCAACCGCCCATGATTGATACCCCGGACCGCATCCCACCCGAAAATATCTACCTGGTTAACGCCGCCCGGCGCAGGCGGCTACCGTTTTATGAATCGTTGGTTCCGGCCGGATTTGCCTCTCCCGCCGAGAATTACATCCGCGAAAAGCTAAGCTTGGATGAGTTGTGCGTGGCCCATCCCGACTGTACGTACTTTGTCAAGGCAGTAGGGGAGAGCATGACCCCCGACTACATCTATCCGGGCTCAATTCTGGTCGTGGATTCAGCCATGCCGGTTCTATCAGGCAGCGTGGTGGTGGCCTGGGTCAACGGGGAGTGTTGCGTCAAGCGGTTTGTTCGCAAAGGGCACATGATCATGCTCGAATCCAGCAATGAGAACTACCCGCCGATCTACGTCCACTTGGGTAAGGATCAATTCCGTTCGTTGGGCGTGGTTCGCTACATTGTCTCTAAACCACCTAAGTATGTACGGCCTCGTTGATGGCAATAATTTTTACTGTTCAGCCCACCGCAGCTTTGACCCTACATTAGAGGGAAAACCCATTGTTGTACTCTCTAACCGGGATGGTAACATCGTGGCCAGATCCAACGAAGCGAAGGCCCTGAACATAAAAATGGGGCAACCTTTTTTTGAAACCAGGGAGCTCCGGGAGCAGCATGATATCGTCGTGTTCTCCTCTGCCTATGAGCTTTACGGGGACACGTCGGCAAGACTCATGAGCGTTTTGACCCAGTTTGCGCCTGATGTAGAGGTGTATTCGATTGATGAAGCGTTTCTATGGATTGAGGAATATATGGGCACGTACCCAACCTATCAGGACTTAGGGGCCGCTATCAGGGAGAAGGTTGACCAGTGGCTCAGGCTTCCCGTTTGCGTGGGTTTTGGACCAACCAAGACCCTGGCCAAGTTAGCCAACCGACTGGCCAAGAAAACACCGGAGCTGAACGGGGTGTGCGTACTGGATACCCCTGAAGCCATTACGGAGGCACTTTCTGAGTTTCCGGTAAAAGACCTTTGGGGTGTAGGTGGTCGCTACGCGGCCAAGCTCAAACAACACGGTATCACTACGGCGGCCCAACTTCGGCAGGTGCCCGATGACTGGATTAATGGCCTGATGACCGTGAACGGATTGCGTCTGGTGCATGAACTGCGGGGCTTTCCCTGCCACATGCTGGAGATAAACCCACCGGCCAGGAAAACGATCTGTACGGCTCCTGGCTTTGGCAAACTCATTCCGGACCTGGCCACCCTAGCCGACGCCCTGACTACCCATTTATGCCGCTGCTGTGAGAAGCTACGTAAACAAGATTCATTATGCGGAGCGATTACCGTGTTTCTACACACCGATCGATTCCGCAAAACACCCGGCAACCGTGGCGACGGACCGGGGCAACCAGCTAAGCAGTACGCGGGTAGCATCACGCTTACCTTACCTCATCCCACTAATTCAACCACGGAGCTACTTACATACGCAGAAAGTGGCCTACGAGCTATCTTTCGCTTTGGCTATAACTACCTCAAGGTGGGCATTATGCTATCGGATTTAGTGCCCGGGGATTACCGGCAAAAGGGCGTATTCGTAGAAGGACCGAATGAGAAACTAATGGCACTATCGTCTGTCGTTGACAAGGTAAACCGGCGATATGGCCAGGATAAGCTCAGGCTGGCTTCTCAGCAGTACAATCCCGATTGGCCCATGAAGCAGAAGTACCTCAGCAAGCGGTATACAACGCGCTGGGAAGATATACTGGAAGCAAAGTAGGGTTACGTCAATCAAGTCATGAATCGAGTCATTGGTCAGGGCGATCGGGTATTGGTTACCCCCATCAAAAACGGGATAGCCCGTAAAGCATACAAAGCCACTGTAATTGGGTGGATGTCATCGGGCAAACTCAAGGTTCAGCCCGATGGAAATAAAAACCAGCGCTCGAAACTGGTCAACCCCGACGATGTGAAGAAGTTGGCTGATAAGAGGGCATCATAGTCACGGACAAATCAAGGTTGGAAAGGACAGCCAGCACCCTTAATTGGAATCCATGCGAAAACCAGACAACTCCTAACGATTACCATGACACAAGAACAGATGAAGGCAGTTTGGGGCCGGAAGGTCGCCTTACAAACCGCCTTCACTGCGTTAGCCGACCTACCGAAAAATAAGCGGCCTATATCGGAATTGAAAGAAGGCATTGATGCCTGTAATACGGAACTCGTTTCCGGTACCTATAATCCACCTTTGGCAGCTGATTAAGTGAAACGTTACACATTCGCCCCTTTCATTCCAGCCTCACCGGCGATCGTCCGACTGGATAGCCCCCTATAGGAATGAATCAGGTTAACAGACGAGCATTTAGAAATAAAGTGCTAAATAAGGCCTATCCTGTTTCAGGATACACAATAAAAGGATTAAGCGGACGTTGTAGATCTGTTACGTTATTTCAGCCCCATCGGTACGACCAGTGGGGCCTTTTCGTATTCTAGGGGGTGGCCCGCATTTGTACGAAATGGTCCACCCCCTATATAGACTCTAGCTTGCACCAAATAACCTAGCCACTACTGTATAACTGAGGTGTAAAGATTGGAGAGAACTGAATCGCATGATCAAGAAGAGAAATTCCAGATGGGCGCAATTACCTATTCTTAGCGGTCGATGATTGAATTGAATTGTAGTCCCTTCTCCTTCCTGGCTCTCCACCCTTAGACTTCCTGAGCTCCCCTGGTAATATGTCGTAACTCAATGACAAACCCAAGCCGGTGCATTCACCGGTGGGTTTGGTCGTGAAAAAGGGCTGGAAGCTTTTCTCCAGAATAGAAGCTTAAATACCGGAGCCATAGTCGATGACCCGAATTCCGGTATACCCGTTGCGTTGCTTAGTACTGACCGTGATGGTAGGCTGGTAAGTGCTCCATCCTGTAATACGACGGCTGGTAATTTGATAACCTATTCCAGGGAAAATCTAAATTTTGTTGGAATGGGTTTTTCACCCGGCTGCATCATCCATTGCCAGGCGATCGGATCGTTTTCGTTGAGTTTAGTGATATCGACGACCAGAAACCGATACGTCTTTTCATCAATGGCTTCTACTTCAATCGTTCGGGCCTCCCCAATATACAGGACCGGCATATCCGCCCGAATCGGAATGGGCGCATCGGTGGTCACGATGATTTCGATGGCCTGGTCATAGTTAGCCAGCGATGAGGTAAAGTACTTTAGCTTGGGAGCCGAATAGTTGATTCGTTTTGCTTTTACACTTAGGATATTGGGTAGCCGATAATTCGGCACGGAATCCTGAATGGCGATATTGTCCTGATTGCTGTCGAGCATGGTTTTGTTCGTTTATCGTTCATTTAACTAGCTGAATATCGTCAAAAGCCAGAGCGGGTTGTCGCGAAGGGCGATTACACTTAATGACCAGGGCCACTACGTCGGTTTCTTTAAAGCGACGGCTGGCTGCTTTAAAGCAACTTACGGGAAATCGCAGCGTTTTCAACATTGTTTTTTTGACGCTGGGGCGGTCGTAAGGCCGGGGCAGCCCCCCTACGCCATCGCTGTCAATAAAAACCGTAACACCCGACGCATCTTTAAGGCCAAGTTGAAATCCCGTAGGTCCTCCCGTCAGAGCGCCGTTGGTATTCACTTCAGCAGCGCGCAACCAGATTTCTTTCCCTTTCAGGTTGAGGGTTTCCTTAAAAGTTAAGGTGAATGTGCCATTTGTATTCTGGTCATTCAGCACCATCCCTTCCGAATTGCCGTAAAAGGTAGGATTGAAAACACCCGACGTTACCTGTCTGAACGAGTATTCATTGGCGCCTAAACTAACGGCTGCATTGGGGCCGCCCATCGAGTTGGTACCAATGCCATTTCCATCCTCAAAATTGTCGATCGGTGGCATCTTGGCTTTTTCAAATGACAAATGCACCCGGTCCGTAAGGGCTCCGCTGGGCAAGGCATACCCGGCTAAAAACTGCGTTGTAGCATGACCTTTTAACGTATTCCGGAACAGGGCACAGCCGTAAACTGACAAAATTCGCTCATGCTGGTAGCGACTCACGATGACCCCCATCGGCTGGCCGTCATTAGAGAGCCACTGACGGTTGAATAAATTATGACTTGTGTTATGCACATAGAGCTGCGATTTATAACCGGAAGGGCGCGCCTGGTCATAAAACCGAGCGCCTTCGTTACCCGTTACGTCGCCATCTCCTGCCGGAAGCACCGTCATAAACTCATACTTCTTGGGCACCGTTGTTGTCCCGTTGATCCACCACCGGAAGTCGGTTGGGGCCAGGGCCAGTACTGATTTCAAGGTGACACCGGCCAACGGAATGACCTCTGGAACCATAACGACGGCATCTCCTCCGCGTGAATGACCCATTAAGCCTGTTTTCTTAAAATCAATTTTATTTTCAAAAACCGAACCGGAAGAAGCATCCAAGGATTGAAAATACGCAATATTGTCAATAATCAAGTCTGCCCGATCCTCGATATTACTCACCCCCCCCGAATACCCATTAAACTCATTGCAATCAATCGAAACGACAATGAACCCCATGCGGGCTAAGTCTTTTTGAAAATAATCATAGCCCAGATAGCTCGGATCAGCCGGATTATGATTGCCGTGCGCTATAAAAATGATGGGCACGCGTCCCAAAGCGGCAACTCGCTTGTTGAATTTGGCCTGGTCGCCATCCGTTTCGGCCGGATAAAAGACTATCCCTTTTCGACGGCCATCGCTATACGTCCTAGAGCCCACCGGAAATAAATTGAGGTAAGACGGATCGAAAGACAGCGGTGGGGCAACACATCTTACCTGAACGATTGTTAAAAGCTGGCTGCGGCACGTACCCACGATCTGTTCGACCAACACGGTGTTGCCAAAGGCAACGGCCTGTGTCAGTGGAATAATTGAGCCGCTGCTTTCCCCTACTTTTACGTTATTGACGTAGACCTTGACTAGGGCTCCCACTACGTAGTTTGTCAATCGGATAAACGTATCCCCAATCTGAGCAGGAGCCACATCGGGTGGTGGAAGCGCACTACAGGGATTTACCGTGCCTTGACCCGTGGACGAGGGCTGATCGGCACATAGCGACTGCGTAGCCTTAAGGGAGGCACCAGCCCCCAGGGGCGTACCCAAATTCCAGTACAGGCTCCCTCCCCAGCACCCCGACGTTCCCTGGCTGAGCCCATCAATTTCCAGTTTTACCCGAGCCCCGTTCGCAACGTTATTGATGCGGAGTTGCGTAGCTCCCTGATAGGCCGGATCAAACGTGGGTGTCGGTAACGGATAGGCGGCATTCACCGTAATTTCCTCGGCAGAGAGTGGTGACTTATCAGCGCATAATTCAGCTTGTGCCACAACTTTGCGACCAAGACTGTAAGCCGGTGCTATATTGATTCCCTGCTGTTCCCTACTGCCATTGGCAGAGCCAACGGTTGAGCCATCGGCAGTAATCCAGGCGTTGCTTCCGATGAGCAGATTGCTCACACCCGTACGAATACCGCATTTATAAACCGGGGCCGGGTTGATGACCGGGCGAGGCAAACCAGCCGGAAAATCTTCCTTATGACTGCCCACCGTTACGGAATTTGACCAGCCGCTGATGGCACTGGCACTCCGTTGGCGGGCCCGGACTACCTGACCCGCAATCAAAGCACCAGGTATGGGAATAATAGCCCCATCGGGCTCTGGAAAGCCCACAGTCACCGAGACGATAACGGCGCCGTTTATCTCAACGTCGATGCCTGCCTGGGGTATGAATGACAGGACTTTTACGACGGTTGAGCAAGCATAGAGCGGAAAGCCCAGTATAGGAGGAGAAATGACCTTAGGGTCATCTTTTAGTTCTAATCCTCTTCGTTCAATCACTTCATCTTTAGTAGGCATATCAGTATAGGTTTAGTTTCTGGTAGAGATGAGCTTGCTGAGCGCCTGTGTTTCAGGCAAGCAGATAAATGCGCTATGTCGATTAATGAGTTTACCGACGGATAATAACACCTAATTGTTAGTCGTCAGAACGTGATTTATCAGAAACAACCCGTTAAAAAAAGCTACATTCAGACTTGGCGCCAGCTTTGGAGTTTAGGGTCCGAAACCGCATAAAACAGCCGGTAGAGGTCTCCGGGAATAAGCTCATGCGAAGCCAGGTATAGGAAGGTGGACAGTTAGAGCCCAGTATTGATCTGTTTATTCATGGTTCAAAAAGCAGCCTGAAGGAAAAAGTGCCTTAATCCTGAATGGCAATGAAACGGCCACCGCTGTAAACATATCTGATGAAGCAATACATATTTACTCACCACTGATGAATTGATCACCAAAGAGGTAAATCTCAATGGTTCAGAACTGGAAATGGCAATAAATGACACTCTACCGGTTATTCGTTGTAAAAAAGGGGAAAGTTGAATTACCAGCCCACAGCATCCTGTTTCTTGACTTTAATAAATGAGGGGTGGGCATAAATAGGAAGGCATATCTGACCAACTCCCCTATCAACAAGACCAACCAGCTCCTGAAAAGCTGCGACCGTCCGCGGCGCGGTTTGATGCCGCTAATGATTTTCTGACGATCTGTGATCGCCTGTCAACCGGTTATGACAGCGGCTACTATTGGGAAGATGTACAACGAGCATTACGTATTGCTGCAGGCTTAGAGAAATGGCCAGACTAATTTGTTCCCTAAATTACTTCCCTGCCACTTGCCCAACAGGTAACCAAAACAAATTATTTAGGTATTTTTATCATAATCCTGAAGACTGCTTTACACATTTTCTAAACGACCGTTTGTAAGGGGTTACTAATTCACTACCCTATTAGTTGAGTTCGTCTCAAGTAGGAGCCTTTTCTGAGAATAAGTGCCACTTAAGTACAAACTATGAATCTTACCAGGTGTGCCCGCGCCGGGCCGGAATATTTCAGTGTCCTTAACAGCGGTTCCCCGCGTCGCACCGGCGGCTAGTGGCCGGGACGCGGTCAATTTGCTACGAAATCGGCCGCTTCGTCGGGCCACTGGTCAAGCGTACTGAAATTGCCAGTTAACGATCAAACTGAGCCACTACACAGACGAGTATGTATAAATAAAGTGCTAAATAAGCTCTCTCCTGTTTCGAGGTACACAATAAAGGGTTAATAGGGGCGTTTTATATCTGTTAGTTTAGCCCCATTGGTACGACCCGTGGGGCTTTTTTGTATTAGTTACAATGTATTATCTCTGGCTTAGAAGGCGTGTCTGATCAACTCCTGGCTCAACCCGACCAGCCTACTCCTCAGAAACGGCGACAGGCTGCGGCTGCCGTTTGATGACGCCGAAGCATCGGCCCGTGACTTCCTGACGATCTGTGTCTGGTGCGCCAGCCCGGCGCTTGTCAACCGCTGCTGAGGACCGTCCTGAATGGGTTAGCTACCGCTTCGTCGTGACCATTCCCTTACTAAGAGCCCTATAAACAAGACAAGGTGCTCCAGGATAGCAACCGAATTGGTTGACTGGTTAATCAACCCAACTTGAATGCAAACTGATTCTACAGCGACTCGTGATATCATCGTCATTGGTGCCTCAGCCGGTGGCGTGTATGCCCTTAAAAATTTAGTTGCTGCCTTACCCCCTGATCTGCCAGCATCCATCTTTGTGGCCTTGCATGTTAGTGCCAATGAACCTTCTTATTTGCCCGACATTCTTAGCCATGCTGGTAAGTTGCCTGCTTCACATCCGGTTGATGGGGAACGAATCCAACAAAGCCATATTTACATCGCTCCACCCGATCATCATTTACTGGTCGAACAGGATCGAATACTGGTTAAGAAAGGGCCAAAAGAAAACCGATTCAGACCCTCGATTGATGCCTTATTCCGTTCAGCAGCGTATACATTCGGCCCCCGAGTCATCGGTGTGGTATTAACGGGTATGCTCGACGATGGCACCTCCGGGATGTGGTCTATCAAACGATTGGGGGGCATTTGTGTGACTCAAGACCCACTGGAAGCGCCTTATCCCAGCATGCCCCAAAGTGTCGCTCAACACGTAGCGGTTGACTACACTGTTTCCATTACCCAATTAGCTGACTTGTTAGGCGAACTAGTTCAGCAGAAAGTCCGGGACAGGCCCTCTCTTTCTAATCAGGAAGAGACCCGTATGGAAAAGGAAGTAAAAGTAACCCGGGAAGACCAGGCCTTAGAAAGCGATGTCTTCTCGATGGGCGAGGTATCGACCTTGACCTGTCCGGAATGCCACGGTGTGCTGGTCAGCATCCAGGAAGGCACATTGACCCGTTACCGGTGTCATACGGGTCATGGGTTTACGGCCAAATCATTACTGAGTGGCGTCACCCAGACGGTCGAAGATTCGGTGTGGAATGCCATTCGTGCCCTGGAAGAAGTGGTGATGTTGCTTCAGCAAGCCGCTAAAGGGCTGGAGTCCGCCAGCCCTTTAGCGCCGACCTATCAAAGCCAGATCAAGCAAGCCCAGGAGCAATTAGCCTTACTGCGCTCGGTAGTGATGGGCTGATAGTGCCAAAAGTGGACTTCTAACACTTAACAATATACTAGAGATTTTTCTCAGGCAGCCAGCGCAGTCGAACGTAGCCGAACCAAATCTTATGGCCATATTTGCCAGAGTGAGATGGTCCTATAAATCCGGACACGAAACTTATTTTAACTTCGTGTCAAATGGTAAAAAAAGCAACTTCAAACCGAAAGTACACCCCTGAGTTCAAAGCTGACGTACTCCGTCTAGTTTCCAACGGGGAGTCTATTCTCGCTGTAGCTAAAAAAATGGGCATCAGTGCTAGCATTATCCATGCCTGGCGGGCTGCTGAAAAAAAGACGAAGGGGGTGAAAAATCAACATTCACTTTGGAAGAAGAAGTCGAATCGCTCCGTCGGCAACTTCGCCAAACGGAGTTAGAACGCGATATTTTAAAAAAAGCTGTCGCCATTTTCAGCCGCATGACCTGAGACTAATTTACCAGTTTATCAAACAGGAAGAGTCCCATTTCGCGGTTAGATTACTTTGTAATACACTGAAAGTCAGCACAAGTAGCTACTACGAATATCGAGCAGGAATAACGTTTCAATTATCTATAACCGAGCAGGAAATGACCAATAGTGTTCAGGATGTCTTCTGGGGAAACCGCCGACGTTATGCTAGTCGACGTGTACAAAAGGCTCTTCAGGAGCAAGGCATTGAAGTAGGTCGACACCAGATTAGACGATTAATGAAGCGGCAAAACTGGCAGGCCATCCAGCCGCGCAGTTTTGTTCCTCGTACCACTGATTCAAGGCATGGATTGCAGGCCTGTCCTAACCTATTGCTTGAACTGGGCCAACCAGTCCGGCCCGACCAGGCTTGGGTAAGCGACATCACTTACCTGCCATTGTCAGGAGGAGGCTGGCTCTACTTAGCCAGTTGGCTTGATTTGTTCTCGCGTCGGGTCGTCGGCTGGTGTGTCGATGTAACCATGGAAGAAAGCTTGATTATCAGGGCTTTCGACCAAGCGGCTAGCTTGCGTCGTCCACAGTCCGGCTTGATTGCCCACTCAGACTAGGGCGGTCAGTATTTTGGCAAAACGTTTCGAGCGCGTCTGAATAAATGGCAGTGTCAACAGAGTATGGCGGAGAAAGAAAATCCCTACCAAAATGCTCATGCAGAGTCTTTATGGAGTCGGCTCAAAGCAGAACTGTTAGAAGACAGCTGCTTTGAAAGCTTACAAGACGCTCATGATGAGCTGTTTAACTACATCGAGGGGTATTATAACATTCGGCGCCTACACTCTGCATTGGGGTATCTGTCACCGATCAACTTTGAAAAACAGTATTACCAAGCTAATTTCACTCATAACTCTCAATCACAAGTGTCCGGCTAAACCGACCCACCTCAGCTGAACTATTTAGAGATCATAAGAGCAAAAATTAGTCAAAACCATATCAAAAGGCAAGTCAATCAACTTATTGATACGTTAGAGCCTATACGTGAACTAGTTTTTTTAATTTTCCTGTGCGAGCAGCAAAGAGATCGAATAGGCTCGTTTTTACCGATATGGAAAGTAGATACTAAACGTAGCCCCTTGACCCAGTTGACTACTGGCCCCGATAGCACCACCATGGTTAGCAACCACTTTTTCGCAAATCGCTAACCCTATTCCCGTGCCCGCGTACGCGGTTTTGCTATGCAACCGCTGAAAGACCTGAAAAATGCGGTTGGTGTACTTATCATCGAAACCAATGCCGTTATCCGCCACCTCAATCAGATAGTACGCTGTAGCTTGGCGGGTTGGTTGAATCGTTGCGGGTAGGCTACTAGACGATATGAGCTGACATCGAACCTGGATATGAGGAGTCGTATTCGTTTGCCGAAATTTCAACGCATTGCTGAGCAAATTTTGAAACAGTTGGCCTAGTTGGACGGGATCGCCAGAGATAATGGGTAGCTCATCAATCAATACGGTGGCCCCGGTCTCGGTAATCAACAAATCCAGATCGTCTACTGCTGTTCTTATTACCGTAGTCAGGGATACCGGTACGGTGGAATCGGGGTGAGTGGATATGCGGGAATAAGCGAGCAGATCACGAATCAGAGTAGACATGCGGCTGGCAGCTAGCTGCATTCGTTGAAGGTGCTCGACCCCATCACCTAATTGCGATTCATATTGACTTCTTAGTATATCGCTGAACGATTGAATCTTACGCAGGGGCTCCTGCAAGTCATGAGAGGCCACGTATGCAAACTGTTGAAGATTTTCGTTGGAGCGGTTCAAGAGCTGGTTAGCTTCTTTCAGTTCTTCATTGAGAGCCGCAAACTCCTCGTTATTTGTCTCCAACTCGTCAATGGTAGCGGCTAACGCTTCATTGGTAGCGGCTAGTTCCTCGGTACGTTGCTGCACTTGCTGCTCCAAGGTTAGCTGCAACGAGCGATGCAGGGTGATATCCTGAGCCGTGCCATTGAGCCGAACCGCCTGACCTTGGGCATCAAAGACGGTTTTACCCCGTGCATGCAAGACGCGCTTCTGAGCCGTCCCGGGATGAATGACCGTATAGATTTCGTTGTAAACGCCATCGGATTGGGGGTTCAGGGCCCAGGCCACCGCCTGGTTGACCCGCACCTGATCGGCCGCATCCAGCATGGGGATCACCTGCTGGTAGTCCTGCTCGTCGGGATCATAGCCAAACCACTCAATCAGCCGATCCGAAAAGTTAAGTTTGTTGGTGGCGACATCAATGCTCCAAATGCCTAATTGAGCCAGTTCCATGGCCTCCTGTAAGTGGACCTGTAGCTCTTCAAGCTCTTGGCGAGCCATCACCTGCTGGGTTACCTCGATCGCCATGTGCAGGATGCCATACACGTCACCTTTCTGGTTGCAAAGCGGTTTGTAGTTGAAGTTGTACCAGCCCCGTTGCAGCCGACCGTCGATCATAATGTCGGCCGCCTGACCTCTGGCAACGTATTCAACACCAGATTGGTAAACGTTTTTCAACAAGGCCGTAAAGGGCTGGCTTTCCAGTTCGGGCAAGGCCTCGTCAAAGGTTTTACCCACGATTGACGCTGACTTGTCCCATAGCTGAAGCATGGCCATGTTAACGGTGTCAATGGTGAGTTCGGGCCCGGTGTAAAGAGCCGTGGCAAAGGGGGCTTCTTCAATCAGCAACCGGAACTTGGCCTCACTTTCCTCCAGTTTCCGGCGGGCCGCCACTTGTTGAGTGACTTCCTGGTGCTGAGCTTCCATTTGCCGGGTTACTTCCTGGGCGACGCCCGCAAACCGAACTGGCTGACCAGCCGGGTCAAAGTAACTCCGGCCCGTTGACTGAATCCATCGGGTGCGCCCATCCTGACCGATGCTGCGGTAGGTTGCCTGATAGTGGCCATCCGATAGCGGGTTCATGGCCCACTGTACGGCCTGATTGATCCGCTCAACATCCTCGGAATGGATGTATTGCCAGGTGTCGGAAAAGGAAATCTGGTTTTGGTCAATGCCAAAGAGTTGTCGGCATCGATCATCCCACAGTACCTGGTTGGTGATCAGATTCACTTCCCAGACGCCGAGTCCAGCGGCCAGGAGTGCCAGGTCAATATCCAGTCGCTGATTGAGGGTACTTGTTGAATCAAAGGGCCGTTGATCGCCGCTCATAGGTAGTCACAGAGAATGAAAGGCAAGTTAACCAAAACTTGTAAGCTGGTTTATTTCAGCTACCAAATTTCCCTGAAGACCTCTTATTTGTATGGCGTATTTCGAACTATGGACTCAATCAACTAACCACGAAACGAGTGGCTTGTCCATCTCGTTTAATGCCCGAATTATAAACACTCTATCGTCTCAGTTGGGAGGGATTACTGAGAAGCTTGAATCAATTGTCTGCTCCTTTTTTGGCCGCTATGATTTGGGCCATAAACGCCGGAAGGCTCGTGTAATCAATCGGCTTCAACAAGTGTCCATCAAAGCCCGCGGCCCGGCTACGCTGCTTATCGGCTTCCTGACCGTAGCCGGTCAAGGCAATAATGGGTAAGGAATGGCCCCAGGATTGCTGGCGAATATGCCGACAGACGGCGTACCCATCCAGATATGGTAGCCCGATATCCAACAACAGCACATCCGGTTGCCAGGTCTCAGCCGCCGCAATCCCTTCCTGACCGCTATAACAACTATGCACCTGGTAGCCTAGCATCTGCATGATTTTAGCCGTTAGCTCCACCAGTTCTTGGTTGTCGTCCACTAACAGCACCCGCATTGCCTCGTTTGCGGTCTTGGTTTGGTTCGTCTCCGGCTGGGGTAAAACAGACTTTTCCGTTAGCAAGGGAAGCGCAACGACAAACTGACTACCCTGCTCCAGCCCGGCGCTGTGCACCTCAATGCGGCCCTCATGTGCCTCGACAAGCTGTTTAACCACCGCTAAGCCCAGACCCAACCCCCCTTGCGGACGATCCAGCGACGTATTACCCTGCACGAAGGGCTCAAAGATAGCCCTTAACTCATCCGTTGGAATACCCATCCCATCATCCTCTACCCGCAGAATCACCTGGTTGCCCGCCGGTTTAAGACTCACCCACACGTGGCCGCCTTCATGGGTATATTTAACCCCATTGGTCAGCAGATTCATCACCACTTGAGCCAGGCGGGTGGCGTCTCCGCTAACAAACACGGGTTCTAAAGGAAGTGATTCCTCAAGCGAGCGATTGTGCTCCTTAAACAGGGGCCGGGCCGCTTCGAGGGTTTGCGCCACGAGTTGAGCCAGATCGATCCGCTGGCGTTGCAGCTTAATTTTGCCTTGCCGAATCCGGCTCACGTCCAGCAAATCATCGACCATGCGGCCTAAATGCTGAACTTGTCGGGTCATGCGGCTGATGCCTATGGGGTAGGACAGGCTCTGATCCTTTCCTTTGGTCATCTCCAGATACATCAGCGTGTTAGTCAGCACCGCTAAGGGATTGCGTAACTCGTGGCCCAGCATAGCCATGAATTCATCCTTGCGACGGTCGGCTTGGTGCAGGGCTTGCTGGGCTTGGGCTCGTTCGACAGCCGCCCAGGTACGATCGGCGGTTTCCTGAGCCAGTTCCACCTCCAGTTCATCCCACTCACGAGGCTCGCCTTGGGACAGAAATAAAATGCCAACCGCCTGCTGGTTTTTGATGACCGGTATAGCGATGAAGGAAATCACCTGTAAAGGAATACACTGGCGGATCAATTCCTCATCGATGAGGTCTGAGTCGTGGACGTTGGCCACCACGAAGGGATGACCGACATCAACCAGGGTTTTGAAGAAGGGAAATTGGCTCAGAGGATATTCCCCGATCACCGATGGCATATCCGAGCGGGACGCATCCCGGTGGATGATGGCTTTGCCTTCTTGCACTATACTGTAGTAGCAGCGATCGGCCCCGAAAAAGGCTCGGGTGGTTTGGGTAACCGTTTGCTGAATGGCAATGGGATCAGCCAAGGCACGCAGCGCATCGCTGAGCTGGAGCAGAAACGCCAGGCGCTGTTCCGTTTTGTGAAAGGCTACCCAAACGGGGGTGAGTAGCTGGTTGGTCGCCTGATCTGGTCGCCCAGGGTTGTCGAGAGAATCCTGTATGCTGGTCATCAAAGCGCATCAATGGTGTTTTGGCGTTAACCCGGATTAAAAGAAGGTGTTCAAAAACAGTCTACTTAATAAGTAAGGGGGCTTCCAAAACGCCCGTTTTTATGCGACGTTAGTCAATCTTCTACCAGCTACGTCAATCTTAGCTCTGCATAATCTCATATTGTCATTCGCACCGGCGACCCGGTCAAGAATCAACCGCAGCCGCGGACGGTATCTCTTTTATAACAACGTGTATGAGTTTGTGAGACTATTTTCCCAAACGACCGCATCGGCAGCCCGGCGCAAGTCGAACGCGACTCCGAGACGAACGGTGAATTTTCCGCCCGGTTGCCACCGTGGCGCGGCCCGGTCCTTTTCCGCAGAACTACCCAACTCTACCAAGGTGTGAACCTACCTGCTTAGCACAATAGTAATGAGTAGGTATGAGACAGTTCCATTCTGTTCGTTTGGCAATTGTCACGGGAGGTACTTATGGTCCTGCTACATTTGACCGGATGGTCGTTGGTTCCGGGTCACTCATTAGTGAAGCGCTTCAGTCGTTCGCTGTAACGGTCCAGGATTTGGTCGGTTACCTCCCCACCGGCGTGCCGGGTGGCCCGCTCCAGATCGAGCCGCAGGTAATTGGACCGGTCAGCTCCGTCGATGATGCCCTCGAAGGTTAACTCCTGCTCTACCCAGAGCGGAGATTTATCCAGCGTCTGTGCCTGGTTCAGCACGGCCGTAAAGATCTGTTCTGTACGGTCCGGGTCCTGAGTAGCTAGTAGCAGCGCCCCGAGGGTGCGCAGGTAGTCGAGGTACAGGTAACTGATCGGCTCGGCTAACCGCTCGCCTTCCCAATACCATTCGGGGGACAGCTCAGCGCTCACCCAGCCAAGGGCCAGGTGCTCCAAGAGTACTTTATAATCCGTACCGAGCTGGTGGGGTTGGATGGTCGGGGTGTTCATGGCCCAAATCTACCTGGATTTTCTGTAATTTACATTTTATAAACGGTCGTTCGGAAAATGTAAAATAACCTTATCTTTGGCTGACTAACCCGCATTTGTGCCGTGGAACACCAACTTAGTTACAAACAGTACGTCGCCTACTTTCGCGTGTCGACCCAGCGCCAGGGTGCCAGTGGCCTCGGGCTCTCCGCGCAACGCACCAGTGTCAACTCCTATATCTATAATAGGGGAGAAATCGTCGCCGAATTCACTGACATTGAGTCGGGCAAGAAAAACAACCGGCCCGAGCTGCTCAAAGCTATTGCGCTTTGCAAAGACAAAGGAGCCGTACTGCTGATTGCCAAGCTTGACCGGTTGACACGTAACGTGGCGTTTATTTTCACCTTGCGGGATTCGGGGGCCGAGTTTGTCTGTGCCGATATGCCCGAGGCCAATACCCTTACCATCGGGGTGATGGCCACCATGGCCCAGCACGAACGGGAAGTCATCGGGGATCGTACCCGTAAAGCACTGGCCGAAAAGAAACGGGCAGGTTACGTATTGGGTAAACCAGAAAATCTCACGGTCCAGGCGGTGCAGAAGGGACTGGCCGTTCGGCAGCAAAATGCCCGCGAGCATGAAAACAATCGCCGGGCGGCTGCGTTTGCCCGGTCGCTGCGCGGGGCGGGAGCGAGCTGGAGTGGTATCGCGGCTACGTTAAATGAGCATGGTTTTCGTACCCGTAGAGGGAAACAATTTCAGGCCGTACAGGTACAGCGTATTATGGCACTTTTCAACTAATAGAGAAAACTTACCGAACGAAACTATAAACTTGTATAATTGTATTTAACCAAGATACGTTGGAAAGGTTATTGGGTTTTCACCACGAATAATTGAATACGTTTGTTGTGATTTTTCCAAGGTAGGTGCCCCGGCTAAAGGTGGCCTTCTACCGCCAATCAGCCAGGTCATTACTTGATCTAAAGAGGGCAGGGAAAAGGTTGGTACTAGAGCACGGAAATATTCGTAGATTGACCCTGCCGGTTAGGAGTAAAGGACCGCTAGAAACGGCTCAAAGCTTATCATAACACTTGATTATACAACAAAATGGAAGAGGTGTAAAAGTCTGTCACTTACGGATTTTGCTTCTGGCAACAGAAGGTGAATGCAACAGCGCGCTCGGCAGATTTCTCGATTACGCGCCGGGTGTCCGATTCAACGCTTCGAACCGACCAAGGTATAGGAACAACACTTTGGCGGGCCAGTCGGCCTATTTTAACAGGCTTTTCGGTAGGTATAGTACTTAAAGTACTTTCTGTCATACCGTTCTGATTTCCCATATGCTTCTATTGTATGCAATGTATGACACATAAGGATGGATAAATCAGGCTCCTAGTGCAGTGTAGCGCAAAAACTAGTTTTTGCGCTACACTGCACTAGACTATTTAACTAATTAATAATCAACAATTTAATAATTAACAGTTGATATTGCCATAACCTATTTACAAAGTACGATACAACGTATCTTGAAAAGATTTTTAACAAAACCGCATGAAACCACACATCAAAGAAAAGTTGCAAAGTTTGAGCTCAAACACTCCTAACATACAGCTAATTAACGGCAGATTAAAAGAATTCCCTGTCGAACTTAGAAAGTGTGAAAAAATGCGAACGCTCGATTTATTCGGAAACTCAATTCAAAAAATTCCTGATTGGCTTTACAGCCTCAAAAGCTTAGAGCACTTGAGCTTGAGAAATAATTCTATCAAAGAATTTCCAAAAATCGTATTTACGCTTGAAAATATTAAGTATTTGAATTTGGCGGATAATCAGATTCATGAGATGAATAGTAGCAATTTCATTAATCTAATGAATATTGAAAAAGTAGATATTGGTTATAATGATATAAAATCAATTCCGTTTGGACGGATAGACTACCCAAAATGCAAGGTTCTAACTATTCAAGGTAATAAATTAGAGAAATTTCCGAATATGATTAGTCAAATTAAAACTCTCGAAAGACTGATTATATCAGAAAATGAAATTAATTCTATTGAAGACGATGCATTTGTTGGACTTGAAAATTTAGAAGAGCTTGATTTGAGCTTCAATCAACTTACATACTTACCATCAAGCCTTGGTAAATTAACTAAACTTAAAAAGTTGAATTTAAGCGGAAATAGTATTCGTTTATTGCCTAAAGAACTTGAAAATCTTGTTTCACTTGAATCGCTCGGTTTAGATGGTAATCCACTTGAAAGAGTACCTTTGGAAATTTCGGCTCAGGGAGTTTCAGGAATTATAAACTATCATCTGTCGTTAGGTGATAATGTTCAGCTGTTCGAAGCGAAGCTTTTAATTGTTGGTCAAGGTAATGTTGGCAAAACATTCTTAATGAATCGTTTAATACATGATTCTATACCAGAGACCCAAACAACTGAAGGAATTGATATAAAGACATGGAAAATTCAGACGAATTCATCACCTGAGTTCAGGGTCAATATTTGGGACTTTGGTGGTCAAGAAATATATCACTCAACTCATCAATTTTTTCTCACTAAACGCTCTCTTTACTTATTGGTCTGGGAGGCGAGGACAGACCAGCATCTCATCAGCTTTGATTATTGGCTAAATGTAATTCGTCTTTTAAGCAATAATTCACCTATAATAATTGCTTTAAATAAGATTGATGAGAGAATTGCTAACATCGACGAAAAATCGCTAAAATCTAAATTTAAAAATATCGTTGGATTTTACCAAGTTAGCGCAAAAAATGGTCAAAATATAGCACAACTAATATTAAAAATAGCAACTGAAATCAATGTACTACCTTTAATTGGTGATAAGCTTCCAAAAGTATGGCTAGAGATAAGAACAGAATTAGAATCCCTAGAATCAAATTATATTTCAACTGAAAAATACCTGGCCATTTGTAACCAAAACGGCCTATCCAATAAAAAGGCTCTTTTTCTAAGCCAATACTTTCATGATTTAGGCGTTTTCCTTCATTTTCAAGACGATATCCTGCTAAGAAACTTAGTGTTTTTAAAGCCAGAATGGGCTACAAATGCTGTTTACAGAATTCTTGATTCGAAGGATGTTATTACTCGAGAAGGTGAGTTTGACTCTGATATGCTAGACATCATTCTCCACGAATTTGAACGTGATAAACGTCCTTACATAGTTAGCTTGATGAAAAAATTTGAATTGTGTTTTGAAGTATCAAGAGACACATATCTTATTCCTGAGTTACTATCCCCCGAAACGCTTGAATTTGACTGGAATTATACTAATAACTTACGTTTTGAATACCACTATGATTTTATGCCAGCAGGTATTATGGCTCGTTTTATAGTGAGAACAAGGAATTTAGTTCATGATAGAACATTCTGGAAGAATGGAGTTATTATCCAGAGGGAAAACACCAGAGCATTAGTAACTACCGATCAGTACTCTAGAAAGCTTCATATATGGATTCATGGGGCTAATTCATCCTTTTTGCTTGAAATTATCAGAAAAGAGTTAGATGAAATCCATGTGTCCTTGAATTACCCCGATGTCCCAGAGAAAATTCCATGTATTTGCCCAGAATGTGCTGATTCAAGAAATCCACACTTATTTAATTACTTGTTTGTTAAAAGAGTAGGTCAAGATAATACATTCAGAACTATCCCTTGCGAAGTAAGTGCTACGGGAGTTACAGTTCATAAACTTCTTGGATTATACAGAATAGAAAATTCTGAGCCTGATAATAATCCAATATATTCTCTTGACAAAATATTGGAAGATCTTATCGAGATAAGTTCAAGAGTTCTTGAACGGAAGTTTCAAAAGAAAATCGAAGATTTAGTTAATGATGACATCGTTGATTTGCTAAGAACTAAAGGGCATAATATTGCAGATCAAACGAGATCTGGAGCTTCGGGAAGCGGAATGGGTGCTGGCGAAATAGACATTATGATTAGGAGAAATAACGGAATCCCAGTCACAATTATAGAATGTTTCAGACTCGAAAGTTGTGGCGCAAAAAATTTGGTAGTAGCAGAGCACTTAAAAAAACTACTAACAAGATACGATACTCATGAGCTTAAGCGCAAATTCGTCATTGTATTTGGGGAAGCAGAAAGGTTTGATAATTTATGGACTAACTATTCTGAATACATCAGGGGTATAAATTCGAATGATACTTATGGCGATAAGTATCCTCTTTCTGGGTTTAGCGTTAGAGAAGATCTAAACAGTTTTTCGAATATGAAGGTTGGCATCTCCAGACATGAGAATAATGGAGAGATCGTAGAAGTCGTTCATCTTGTCTTGAATATGAAATAAAGTATGTCAGTTGTGACCTTGCTTAAAAATTGCTAGTTTCTCTATAGTCGTGGACAAATTTTTCATGCAGATGGTCAGAAGAAAATTGATGGATTAACCTTTAGATACTTCCTTAACATATTAATTACTTTTTCTTTCCCTTTCCTACCTATAATTTGACTTGTTTTCAGGACTCGTATAGGGCGTCTGGTTTTAGTTTTGTCCCTTAACATAATAATCATTTATATCATTTGACATAGAATAATGCAACTTATTTTATGCCAGAAAAAGGAGCGTTTTCGTGACCGATTTCCGGCTGACCCGTCCTGATTTGTGTTGACCGTTTATTGGTTATCCATCTTTTTGTTGACCACTAATTTATACCCTATTTTCGCCACCTGCCACATCCCTCACCTGCCTTTTGGGATGATAATTCTTCCACCTTCGCTTCAGCTTTACTTCCCCTTTGTGGGCTTGGTCCGGAACAAGCATATCACAGCTTAGGTGGGGTCGTTTATAATTATAAACAAAGACGGCTTGCTCCAAAACCAACTCGGCTTGGGCTAATGAGTACACCGCTCGATGGGCCAGGTACTCATTCTTTAAAATGCCGCACGGATTTCTATGGTTTATGCAAGTGATGAGACATACTTTTTGTCATATTTTTTGCCCCGCTTAACAACGGCATAGATGCGGTGAATAAGTTTATTGCGAACCGCGTTTAGCACTAGCATTTTATTTTTGCCTTCGCCCACCTTTCGCTGATAGTAGTCTTGAAGTTCTCCTTTCATGCGGATGACCGACATGGCTCCCAAGTGAAACAGGGATTTCAACCGTTTACGAGCCTGATGGCTCACCTGGGTTTTACCACGCACACTGGTTCCTGAACGGTGTTCAAAGGGGGCAACGCCTGCATGACAGGCCATCTTCTTAGGGTCA
>NZ_KB893252.1 GCF_000374065.1 Spirosoma luteum DSM 19990 | reverse complement strand
CCCGCCATTTTATTTTACAGCACCTTTATGGAGAACAAGAACATATTAATCATTGGAGCCAGTTCGGGCATTGGCCACGCACTGGCGCAGCAGCTTCAGGAAGCGGGAGCAACCCTTTTTACGGCGGGCCGTACCCAACCCGAGGGAATTCATTCAACCCATATGACCTGGGATGTTACCCGGACTCCCGCTGCGGAAGCCCTCAACCAACTGCCCGAAATCCTGCACGGGCTGGTCTACTGCCCCGGAACCATCAACCTTAAACCCTTTCACCGACTGACGCCGGACGATTACCGGCACGATTTCGAGGTGAACGTGATGGGTGCCGTCAGCGCCATTCATGCGGCTTATGCGACCGTCAAAAAATCCAAATCGGCCAGTATCGTACTGTTCAGTACCGTTGCTGCCAAACTGGGCATGGGAATGCACTCGTCCGTATCGGTAGCCAAGTCGGCGGTAGAGGGGTTGACCAAATCGCTGGCGGCCGAACTGGCACCGTTCAATGTGCGGGTCAACGCCATTGCTCCCTCACTTACGGATACCCCGTTGGCTGGCTTTCTGTTGGCCGACGATAATAAGCGTGAAGCAGGGAACAAGCGCCACCCACTCAACCGGTACGGCACCCCGCAGGATATCGCCGGCATGGCCGCTTACCTCCTCACCGATCAGGCCAGCTGGATAACCGGTCAGATAATCGGTATCGACGGCGGTATGGGGAGTCTGAAATAAGATTTATGGTATATGGTTTACGGTGGCTGACGCGAAAAGCACAATTATGCGTCAGCCACCGTAAACCATATACCATAAACTAACTACACAATTGGCCCTACGCGCTCCAGCAGGGCTTTTGATTTACGGATACCGTCGTACTCCTCCAGCCCACTCCCTTCGTATTCAATACCAATGATGCCCTTGAAACCGCTGTCTTTTACAACCTTCAGGATTCGGTTGTAGTCGGTCTCCACGCAGTTCCCATTGGCATCGAAATCGTAGAATTTAGCGGAAGCTCCTTTGGCGAAGGGCATTAACTCTTTGGTACCTTTATAGCGGTCGTATTCTTCAGCGCAGGTGCGGTTTTCGCCCCGCTTTATGCAAAAATTACCAAAGTCAGGCAGTGTTCCCACATTTTTCATACCTACCTGTTTCATCACACCGGACAGCCACTGACCGTTTGAGGAATACCCGCCGTGATTCTCCACGATGACGTTAATGTTCATAGTTTTGGCAAACTCACCCAGTTTGCTCAGGCCTTCAACGGCCGCTTTGGCTACCTCTTCGGCTGTACCCTGCCCGGCAGCATTAACCCGGATTGTTTTACAGCCCAGGTACTTGGCGCATTCAACCCATTGGTGGTGATTCTCAACGGCTTTGTTCCGCTCTGCAGCGTCCGAAGCACCAAGATTGCCTTCGCCATCAATCATAATCAGATTGTTGGTGATGCCATTGTCCTTGCAGCGCGTCAGCAGGTCGTTCAGGTAAGCTGTGTCTCGTGCTTTGTCCTTGAAAAACTGGTTGACATACTCCACAATGCTGATGTCGAACTCTTTACGGGCAATACCCGGAAAATCCAGATTGGTAATCTTTTTGCCAAACAGGGCCTTGTGCAATGACCACTCGGCCAGCGAAATATCAAAGAACAGCTTCTTTGTAGGGGCTTCGGCAAAAACGGATGGCAACAGAGCCATACCCGCCATTGTGCCTGCGGTCTGCTTTAAAAATTGTCGGCGATTGGTCGTCATGAGAAACGGATTTTTGGCGATAAATTCAGGTGAACTGTTTTCCATCGGTAAAGATAAAAACAGCTAAAAACTTACTCATTCGATTTGTTCCGGAGGCCAGGGTTTAACGTAGTGCAAAACGGTTTCCTGCGTAACTTGGCCCTATGATTACACTCGATACCATCCAGACAGCGCACGACCGCATCCGGCCCTACATTCACCGTACCGCCGTACTCACCAATCAGACGATTAATGACCGCGCCGGGGCGGAGCTGTTTTTTAAATGTGAAAACTTTCAGAAAATAGGTGCCTTCAAAGCACGGGGTGGGCTGAATGCCGTGTTACAGGTAGCGCAGAGCAAAGAAGGAGCGGCCATTACCACGCACTCGTCGGGTAATCACGCGCAGGCCGTTGCCTTTGCCGCCCGCCAGGTGGGTCTGCCTGCCTACATCGTGATGCCCCGCACGGCTCCGACCGTAAAAAAGGCGGCCGTATTGGGATACGGAGCCGAAGTAATCGAATGCGAACCAACCCTCGACGCCCGCGAGGCCGGGGTTCGGGACGTGATACAACGGACGGGAGCCGTACTGGTTCACCCGTTTGATGATGACCGCGTGATTGCCGGACAGGCCACAGCCGCTAAAGAACTGATTGAGGATGCCGGACTGGATGGTCTTGGGCAGGAGCGGCCGTTCGATACTATCCTGGCTCCCGTGGGTGGGGGAGGGCTACTCAGCGGAACGGCCCTGGTTACCCATTACCTGTCGCCGACAACCCGCGTCATTGCCGGAGAACCCGAGGGCGCTGCCGATGCGGTTCTATCGTTTCGGAGTGGGCAGGTGGAGAAAGCCCCGTACATCAACACCATTGCCGATGGCCTGATGACCACCCTGAGCGAACGGACACTGGCCATTATCCAGGCGCACGTTACGGATATTCTGACGGTATCAGATGCGGAAATTATTGCCGCCATGCGGCTCGTCTGGGAGCGAATGAAAATCATTATCGAGCCCTCCTGTGCGGTTCCCCTGGCCGCCGTATTGAAACATAAGGAACAATTTGCCGGGCAGAAAATCGGCATTATCCTAACGGGTGGGAATGTGGATTTGGGAAGGTTGCCGTTTTAGGAGTAGTCTGTGCAGGATATAGTAAACAGTTGAACGACGGGGACAATCCACTTAGAATACTGCTGCTACTACCGAGGTGGGGCTATTCAGCCAATTGGTAGTACGCTCATAACGTTCATTATTCCAGAAGGCCGATAATGACTCAATCGACCAGGTTGTTAGGCTATCATCCGGGAACTCCAGTGTGAACAAAAATAACGTCGGTAACTTCTGGTACTAAACCCGGGGTGGGTACCCTGCTAAGGCGAGTGAAGTGCTTTGCAGCCGCTTCTGCGCACGCTATAGGGTGAAGATACGCTAATCATTGCCGATATTGCCTACGATACCGCCCATCCAAAGCCTGATGATGGGAACAACACACGGTAGGTAAAAATTTATGCTTTCAATGATGAAGCTTACACCAGTATTCATTGGCTTGATTTTCTGCATAGGAAGCGCTTTAGCCCAACCTAAAAATGGATTGGGCTCGCAAGGCGCTCCGGTTCAGGAATCGTTTAAAATTGATGAGACCAAAAACGTCTGGATGCTGACCTACTTTCGTCAGCGGTATCCGACCCGGATTGAGATTGATGCGAAGGGAAATACCGTGGAGGTTCCCTTACCCAATCCCATGTTGATCAATAAGTTGCACATTGCCTTGTCCAACGATGGACGTCATTGGACGCCCTTAAACGACAACAAACCGGTTTGGGAGCAGCATGTTCGTGATCCGTACGTTCGGAAGGGGCCAGATGGGCTTTGGCGAATGTTGTCAACGGGTGGAGGAAGCGGCAACGACCGCCAGAAGGTGGGACCAAGCTGTCTGTATATGACATCCAGGGATTTGGTTCATTGGCAGGTTGAGGGTGCTTTACCCCTAATGAAAGATGTACGGGATGAAACCGGAGCCTTAGCCCGGAATATTTGGGCGCCCGAATGGTTTTACGATGAAAAAACAGCTGAGTATGTCTTATTCTGGTCGTCCTCCTTCAAGGATGCCGGCTGGAAAGAAAGCCGGCTCTGGGCCTGCAGAACCCGTGATTGGCAATCATTTACCGCTGCTCAGGTATTTTTTGCTCCTCCCTACTCGGTTATTGATGGCACGTTGTTAGCGGATAAGGGAACGTATTACCTGTTTCATAAGGAGGAGGAATTCGGGGCCAAAACCGGTGAGCGAAGGGCCATCCGGGTGGCCACCTCAAAAAGCCTTGAGGGGCCGTATACCCTGATTGAAGGACCTTTGAATAAGGGGCAGATTGTTCCGGTCATTACCGAAGGGCCAACGGTAATTAAGGACCCCATCAAACCTGGCTGGTTACTGCTGTATGATTATTGCATGACGGATCGGTTTGGTGCTTCCTACTCGCCCGATTTGATTCACTGGAGCGTTAAAGAAGACGTCCATTTCCCGCCTGAAGCACGGCATGGGTGTATCTCGCTATTAACCGCTGAGGAAGCAAAGGAGTTGCTCAAAACGTACGCAAATAAGCCTTAAGCAGGCTTTTGTCTAGTAAACAGCTGTGATTCTTGTGGCTAAGAAACGAGAGGAATTTTATTTATGAAATTCCTCTCGTTTCTTAGCCATTTTCCTCTACATGGTTAACTAAACAGGTTTATCTGTGCGCTCATTCGTGCGCTTAGGCCCAACCCAACCTACCAACCCAGCCAGGCCAAAATAACCGACCCAGTCAAAGTTTGTCTCATGATCTTCAATATCCTCCTGACTGCGTCTTGCCGAATTGTCTCCACTAGAACCTTGCCCGGCCGGTTGATTTTGGCTAAGAGCAGGCGTTACACTGGAGAGGGTTGCGCCTGAGGCTAGTAGACTGGTAACAATCACGACTGTTTTTATCGTTGCGTTGTCCCGGTGCCGATTGCGCCTGAGCCCCAGTAAGCCCGCTAAGCCAAGCAGGCCAATCCAGCCGTAACTATTGGACTCATCATGGCTATCCCGTTGCGCAGCGCCCTGATAAGGATCTGAATTTTCGTTGCTTTGCGTCTGACTCAGTGCGGGCGTAACACTTGCTAAAAATGCGGCCAGGAAAAACAGCGGAACGGATGTGCGTACTTTTTTCATAACGGTTGAGATGACAGATTAATGGTTACTGATAACGAGTATAATTTGCCTACGTTAAGAAGTAGTAGACGTTGCGGTGAAAACGTGCGTACCAAGGCTGGGTACACGAAATTCTGGGGATTAATGAGGGAATGGTACTAGGGTGATAGTCATTAGTTTAAGCCGTTGCGTAGCTACCACCGCTGGAACTAAGCCCCCTTATCCTACCACTCGGTAATTAGACCAGTGCCTGCAGTAGCCCCCCGAGTTGGACAACTAGCTTTTCGTACTGAATTTCTTTGGGAATGACTAATTCGTAACCGATTTGCTGACACTTAACGTCATCAACGGGCCGATCAGCAGTGGTCATAATAACTACGGGAATCGTGTGCCAGGCGGGTGTTTGGCGTAAAGACGCCAGGGCTGCGTATCCCTCATGCAGGGTCATGTTCCAATCCATAATCAGTAGCGAAGGCCTGGGGTAAACCTGCTGCCGAAGAGCCGCGAGCAACTCGCCTTTGTGTCCGAAAAAATACAAAACAGCGGTTGAGCAGGCTTCGCCGAACGCCTGTCGGTATTGCTTGTGATCATCGGGCTGATCACAAGCAATAAAAACAACCGGTATAGAGGTCAACTGACGATACGTTTTCATGAAGAATTAACACTGTACGTAGTCAAATGTGTTTGTCCCGGTAGGTGTGGGCCATTACCTTACTTCATTTATGGCAGAAAACACCTTTTGCTGTCGGCTTCGCTTTTCTCTGGCAAAACGGCTAACCAGTTATGAAAACAATGTTGTACACAATGGCTTGTTTGGTAAGTGCAGTACAAGCCTGCCAAACGGAATCGGTAGAGCGTCAGCAGAAGGATGAATCGGTCGTTGCGGCTCTCCAACAGGCAACCCGACCGTTGCAGACCGAGCAGGATCTGGATAGAGTGCTGGCCGACATCGGAAATGCGCGCTACGTTTTACTGGGCGAAGCCTCCCACGGAACCGCCGAATTTTACCAGTGGCGGGCCGCAATTACCCAGCGGCTGATTCAGGAAAAGGGTTTTACCCTCGTACTGGTAGAGGGCGACTGGCCCGACGCCTATGCCCTGAATCAATACGTGCAGGGGCAGCGAACAGCCGAACGAGCCTCGGACGTGTTGCAGGCGTTTGATCGTTGGCCGACCTGGATGTGGGCTAACACCGAAATTGCTCAACTGGCCGATTGGATGCGTACTTACACTACCCAGACGAACCGAAACGTAGCTTTCTACGGGCTGGATGTGTACAGCCTCTGGGAGTCGCTCGAACAACTGACGAGCCAGCAAGCCACCGATCCGCAAACGGCCGAACTGGCCCGCCAGGCCCTCCAGTGTTTTGGCGGCTACCGGGGAGATGAACAGGCCTACGCAGTGGCAACCCTGCAGGGTACGCGCTGCAACGATGCCCTGACGCTGCTCCTGAACCACGTGCAGACCCGTTATGCCAATGCAACCGACACAGCCAGCTTTAACCTGGTTCAAAATGCGCTCGTAGCGGTCAACGCGGAGCAGTACTATTACACCATGGTGCGCGATGATGCCGAGTCGTGGAACATTCGGGATCGCCACATGGCCGCTACGCTCGACCGACTCACGCAACTCCACGGACGGGACAGTAAAGTGATTATCTGGGCGCATAACACGCACGTAGGCGATGCCCGCTACACCGACATGGCGCAGAGCGGGATGGTCAACCTGGGCCAGTTAGTGCGCGAATCCCATGCCGGTGAGGGCGTTTATATCCTTGGTTTTGGTACCTACCAGGGCGAGGTTATTGCCGGGGATTATTGGGGTGCAACGCCCGAACGGATGCCCGTACCAGCCTCGCCCGACGGTACCTGGGATGCGTTACTGCACCAGGTTTCGCCGGCCACTAAATTTGTGCGGCTGATTCAGGTACGCACGGACTCACTGCTGGCGCAAACCCGTGGGCAACGGGCCATCGGCGTGGTGTATAATCCATCGGCCGAAGCTGGGAACTACGTACCTACCCGGTTGGCGGAACGGTACGATGGACTGATTTTCATTGACCGTACCCAGGCGCTCAGTCCCTTGTCCGTTCAGAACCAGGCAGGTAAAGAACCTGGCAAGGCCCCGGTGGGTGCGTACGCGCTTATCAATGACTAAACAATGAACGGAACCAGATAACAACCTGTAAATCTCACCCCCTTACAAGCACTTAAATCGCATGAAGTAAACCAGTAAATACCGCCAGTGTCAGCCGTTTGGACAACCACAACCCTGGTGACGAGGCCTTTAACCACGCCTGTAAGTCGTAGATTGTTAAACCAATTCAGTTCAATAAATGAATCGACAGGTTTACGCTGCTTTAACCCTATTGGAGAAACGCTGACAAGTGCCGATAACCAGAACAGGTCGGTCGGGAACCGTTTAGAAAGCCCTTACAGATGCCCCAAACTTTCTTTTATGCGCACAGTTAACAAAAAAACATAACACGTACCCTTACACACAACTCACTATGGAAGACGAAGATAAAGAAGCCATTATTCGGGCCAAACAGGCCATTTCGCCAGCAGGACTGGGCGACCGCTCCGACAAGGCAACAACCCTTCCCGGCAATGACTCGCCCGAGGATACCCCTTTGAGCGGTATCGATCCAACCCCATCAGAGGATGATCAGGATGATGATACAACAACGACACATCCAAACCGAAACGCCAATGGCAAACCCGACATTGACAAGCCTCCTTACAGTTAAACAAACTACAAATAGGGCGTCTTCAGAAGAAGGCGCTTTTTTTATGGACGCCATCCTGACCGTTACTTCACGTAATAGATTAATGCTATACATCTATCCAGATAGGCCCTTTCAGGCAACGCGTTGCTATACCGGTAAAAGCAGGCTGATGCGTCAGGTTGTAGAGAAGACATAGGGCCTACCGGATATTTCTGAGCGTTGAGGAGGCTTGCGCGGAAATCTTCGACGACACTGAGATTTAGTATAACCAGACACGTTTTTGCTATCCGTTTCTTCTGATTGGTAGACACCAGCCCTATATTTTACCCTTGCCTTACTTTACTACAAAGGAACGTTCAGATAGTAAATAGATAGGTATGGAAGTTATCAAGCCATTGCTTGAGACGTATGAACATTAAGATGTCTTCGCCCAGGGCTTCCTTAATCCGGATGATGGTTTTCAGTTCCAGGTTATGAGTGCCACTAACCCATTTACTGATTTCTGATTCTGACCTGGGGAAATTACCGTTCTAAAGTCAGTCTGCGCAGGTTGTAGAACGTTTTAAAATAAGCCGTTCGCTCAAACATGAAGGGACCAATTGCCTGATAACGCGAGAGGTTGGGGGCGGAATAGTTTGTTTCATACCCAAAGTCGTGCCAGATGACCTGCTTCTGGGTTACCTCGATTTTGGCCGTTACGGCCCCACAGCCAATGTCGCCACACTCTGGGCAAACGTAAAAACTCATTCGGCCGGTTGTCAATTCGGGCGGGATAAGGCCTAGGAACTCGTCTATCCGGTCATTTTCGTACCATTTATCCGGTATCCAGCCAAAGATGCCAACCTGATCAGCCATAAAAGCGCCAACCCGTTCGCCAAGTGACTGACCTGAAACAATAAAATCTACGTACTTTATTTCGGCTTTTGATAACCCACCCTTAACTAGTTCTCCAGGCCGGTGTCTGTATCCTAACGTGAGTATATCCATATAAGCGGGGCGAGTAAGCCCGGTGGTTCCGAGTGGGGTTGACTACCTGTGGCTGGCGCGGGACCATTGCTCAAATCAGGCACTCTGCTCAGCTTTCAGTCGGTTTCTGATGAATCCGCCACAATTTTATGGTTAGACGAGAATTTACTGATCAGAATACCAATCAGAACAACGGAATAAAATTGACCTACAATGCCCAGCAACGCTGTGGTTAACCGGGTGTGGTGCTGGTTGGGCGTGATGTCGCCAAAGCCGATACTGGTAAAGGTGATGCTGCAAAAATAAACGAAGTCCATGAACGTACCTGCCGGACTACTGATGTCGATCCCCTTGAACGAATGGACATCGTTGTAGTAAAAAGCCTGAAACAGGAAAACGCTGATTTCAATCAGTAGTAAGTAGCCGCAGGCCGATGCCGAAATAATATCAATATCGATGTAGCCGGGCTTTACCAGAAAACGGCTAATTTCGATGAAGATAAAAATGAAGAAGACAACGTAAGTTACATTTAACAGGAGCATCACTGTCAGGAAATCAGTGGCGTAGGTCAGAGCAAGCGGCAGCAGAATTGTCAGCACGAAAAGTATATTTCTCAGTATGATTTTATGCCTACTTTTTCCAATGAAAACACCGGTACTGAAAATGCCCAGCACGGCCATGTTAATCGGCCAGATTATTTTGGTGTAAGCCGGTAAATCTGATAGGAAAATGCCGATAAACAGGTGCTGGAGCAACGCACAAAGGAGTAACTCGTATTTGCGCTTCCGAAAAAAAATACCTAGTTCCCGCATCCTTTCAATGTATGATAGTAAAATATACCATGTCGACTTCCTTTTCCATACGGCCTGTTGCTCCCGAACAAACATATCCCTTACGGCATCGGGTACTGTGGCCTGACAAGTCGCCCGAATACGTAAAAGTAGAAAATGATGCTGAAGGTTATCATGCTGGGGCATTCTGGCAGGATGAACTCATTGCGGTTATTTCGCTCTTCGTAGCCTACGGAGCAGCCAATCCGGGCCGGGCCCGATTCAGGAAGTTTGCGGTCCATCCCGATTATCAGGGTCAGGGCATTGGTACAGCACTGCTCAACCACGTTATGGCCGAAGCGAAGCGGTTAGGCGCTGTTTCTCTGTGGTGTGATGCCCGGCTGGACGCGGCTGATTTTTACCGCCGGTTTGGAATGGAGGCCGTTAGCGAGGTTTTTTACAAAGGCCTAATTCCCTATGCCCGATTTTCACGTACCTTGTAGCACTACTTTTCCGGTGAACCAACTAATCTGACAAACGCATGAAACAATACCTGACGCTCGTACTGCTCAGTAGCTTACTGTCAATTGGCACCGCAGCCAGCGCCCAAACGACAGCAACCGATTCGACGGCTCTGAAAGCCTATGTTGGTACGTACACCTTCGGGGAGGGCAGCCCCGTGCGTAAATACGTTGTGACGCTGAACAAAGGCGACCTGTTCGGGCAGGCGGATGATATGGGTAGTAACAAACTGGTGAAGAAAGAAAGCGACGATACATACCAGTCGACCAGTTCCTACGGCTCAGTTATCACGTTTAGCCGGGATACAGCCACAAAAGCAATTACTGGCTTTAAGATGGCTGTTCAGGGAGCCGAACTAGCCGCAAAAAAAGATAATCCGTAACCAAATGGTTGCTTTCATGGTTGAGAAATCGAACGTATTACTCAACCATGAAAGCAACATCATTTCTTTTGACCGGCGTTGCCGTGTCGGCTCTCCTTCTGGGCTGTAATCAGAAAAAAGAAACCAACCAAACCGCGGATACCGTTACCACCGCCGATACCAGCCTTACGTTACCGGCTCCCTACGCCACCGAATCAGCGAAGAACTTTAGTAATGTCATTGGCTGGCCCGATGGTAAAATGCCCCAGGCTCCGGCCGGTTTCACCGTAACTGAATTTGCCCGTGACCTGGTCAACCCCCGCTGGATTTACGTGGCCTCAAACGGCGATATCTTCGTGGCCGAAGCCAATACGGAGCCCAAAGGCGTTAAAGATGAAGTTGTCAACACCGTAACCGGCAAAAGTAAATCGCAGCGGACAGCGGCCAGTGCCAATCGGATTACACTTTTTCGGGATACCAACAAGGATGGTAAACCAGACCAGCGCGAAGTATTTCTGACTGGTCTTAACCAGCCCTTTGGGATGCTGGTGCTGGGCAATAGTTTCTATGTGGCCAACACCGATGCCCTGATGCGGTACGACTACAAACCGGGGCAGACTAAACTGACTACCCCCGGCCAGAAAATTCTGAACCTCCCCGCCGGGGGATACAACAACCACTGGACCCGCAACCTGCTGTCTAGTCCCGACGGCAAGAAAATATACATCTCCGTAGGGTCGGCGAGTAATGTCGGGGAACACGGGCCAAAAGAAGAGGCACGTCGGGCCAATATCCTCGAAATCAACCCGGACGGTACCGGTGAGCGCATTTATGCCAGTGGGCTGCGTAACCCGGTCGGTATGGACTGGCAACCCACCACAAACGTCCTGTACACCGCCGTTAATGAACGCGATGAACTGGGCGATAATCTGGTGCCGGATTACCTGACCAGCGTGAAAGAAGGCGGCTTCTATGGCTGGCCTTACTCGTATTACGGGCAGAATGCAGACCCACGCCGGAAAGGAGAACGACCTGATTTGGTTCAGAAAGCCATAATACCCGATGTCCCCTTAGGGTCGCACACGGCTTCGCTGGGTTTGGCTTTCTACCCGGAGGGAGGTAACGGCGCCAGTAGCTTTCCGGCTCACTATCAGAACGGCGCATTCATTGGGCAGCATGGGTCCTGGAACAGGACGCAGCTGTCAGGCTATAAGGTTGTCTTCGTGCCCTTTCGGAATGGGAAACCGGGCACGCCGGAGGATTTCCTGACGGGTTTTCTGGCGGGAAACAACAAAGATGCATACGGTCGGCCGGTGGGTGTAGTCAAATCACCCGACGGGGCATTGCTCGTGGCCGACGATGTAGCCGGGCGAATATGGCGGGTGACCGCCAGCAACTGAGTAACTGAAAGGGAGCAAACATCGTTTGCTCCCTTTCAGTTACTACCAGGTCATCTGCCTAAAATTGATAGAAAACACGCGCCCGAAGGCCCAGCATGGTACTTTTTTGCCAGTCGGAATCGGATGTCAGGGGTAAAACAAGGAGAGGGCTGCCCTGTAGTACCCAGTGGCGGCTTTGCCATTCCAGACTCGTACCCAACGTAACTGTGTTCAGTAAATCTACCGGACGACTTTGCTTGAAACTAGCCTGATCAAAACCCCGGGGAGAGTCACGGAAGTAGAAGTCTGCTTTCTCTACACTGCTCAGATTAACGTACGTACCAACTGTTGGCAGCAGTGCCAGGGTGCGGCCGAGAGGAATACGGTAACTGAGGCTTAGTGGTATCTGGAAACGCTGAACACGGGTGTCAATGTTCAGAATATCCTGAGGGTCTAGTTTCGGATTGAGCCCGCGACCAAATTCTTTCTGAAAATTCCGGTGGGTCCGGTTGTCAAAATCACTGGCCGTTATAAACAACCCACCCAGATACGTTGCTTTGCTCAAGCCTACACTTAGTGCCCAGTGTTTATTGAGTTGTATCTCGCTAAAGGCACCGACACTCCACATATGGGCGTCAACATCGCTGCCTACCCCAACTCTGGGTCTGGCAGCCAGTGGAGTGACGGGCTGGCTGGCGGGTGCTTCTGCGTTTACCGCCCTGGCAACGGGTTGGGTGGCCACGGGAGCCGGTGGCTGAACCAGACGCATCCGTATCGCCCGCTTTACCAGGGCTGAATTCCAGTCACGGTCGGGCAAAGACAGCGGTAAACTGGTTGCCAGTTTATACGTTTCTGATGCTTCCGTACCAGTAGTCACCGCTGGCTCAGATGGATTCATACCTGCCCGGTCTGATACCGGCGCTGTCGTTTCCTGCGGCTGCTGCGTTGGTTTAGCCGACTGACCATAGGAATTGGATGGACTACCCGCCTGAGTGGTGGTCAATGGGTTTCGGGCGTAGCTGTTCCTGTTCGTTATAGCCCCGTTTCGGTCGTCAGTAGCCTTTACTGGACTTGGTTCAGACGTTTGACTCCTGGTTTCAGCATTGGCCTTAGGCTGCGCTGAAGCCGATTGACGAACTGGTTCGCTGGCAACTGCCGACGGAGTTGAACTGGGTTGGTTAATAGTTAAAGGAGTAGAGGAAGCACCATATTTATCTGTTTTGAGGTTCTTGCTTGATTTAGTTTGGGTACGTGCGTCACCGACCGAAACCGACGTCCGGTTCGCAATAACATCGCGTTGTTTAGGAGGGCTATCCATTTGTTGGGTAGCCCGCTCATCCGTTGTTTCCTGCCGTCCGGAATTAAGCAACGCGTCAGAACCGGTACTGGCAACCGTATCCTGATTACCGGGTAATGGTTGGTTCGCCTGGATATCCGACTCGGCCTGGGGGGCTGGCTGCGAACGATACTGACTGTCCAGCGTCGACAAAGCCGAACGGTTGGGCGTTATTGATGCCGGGGCCGGTTGCGTAGCCACCGACTGTTGTTTGAGTTGCCCCACTGTTTCGCGCAGGGTATTAATCTCGCTCCGTTGCCAGAGACTGAAGGCAATCAACACGACGGTGCTGACGGAGGCCGCTGCCAGCAGCCAGGGAGAACCCGACCAGACACCACCACTAAAGGGTGTGCCAGTGGTGGGTGAGCCAGGCTGGGGCGGCATTGCCTGCTGAAGCGATGCCTGCATGCGCGTCCAGTCTTTGTCGGTAAATTCCGGTCGAATACTTTCCAGTTTTCGCCGGATAATATCGGAAAAGCGGTCAGTTTTCATGATAGGGAATGGAGGCACCAGGGCCTGAGTTTTCGTAAGAAGAATAAGCCTGTTTGATGAGTATCTGTAATTTTTGCCGGGCACGGGCGTAGTTGGAACGGACAGTCGCTTCGTTATGCTCCAGTATGCCAGCAATTTCGTGCAGACTGTACCCGTCCACCACGTGCATCATAAACACCGTTCGGTAGTTTGGGGTTAATTTTTGAACCAGGGCCAGGATTTCCTCGGCTGCAATCTGATCAACGATATTATCGTCAAACGAAACCTGCTCACCGGCTTCCAGCGATGTGTGTTGCTCATACCGGCTGTTTTTACGGTAATGGCTAATGGCCGTATTGACCAGAATGGTGCGGAGCCAGGCCTTGAACGGTAGGGCATCGTTGTAGCCGTCCAGATGTTGGAAAGCTTTCAAAAATCCTTCATTCAGCACGTCTTCGGCTTCTTCTACGCTGGATGTGTACCGAAGACAGATACTTTTGGCGTAACCAAAAAACTGCTTGAACAACGCTCTCTGCGCACGCGGGTCATTCGCGCGGCAAGCCTGAATGACACTCAGAAGGTCATTCTCAGCAAAGGGAGACGATTTCCGGAAAAACAAAGTCTGGTCAGATTTACGGGTATACCCTGGTTACGGTGAAGTACGCCCTGCAAACGCACAACGTTGCAATTGTTGATTAAAGTTGTTAAAATTTAAGCAAATCTGCCACAATTGACTCATTTGGTACGTACTGATAAAAAATGGGTTTATTCACCCCGTTTGCTGTGGCTACATGAATGTGCTGGTAATTGGTGATGAACATACGTACGGGTATGGGCTTACAAAGGGCAGGCTTAGTTTTATTGGACATTTTATTCGGCAAACCAGGGGTACCGGCCAGTCGGTATCAGTCGATGTGTACGCTCATCTGACAATGGCGCAGGTGGTATCCACCTTAGCGCAGCTGCCGCTCAGCCGCTACGACCTTATTATTCTTCAACTCGATCAATTGCTCATTCAACCCATTGGGCAAGACTGTATGAATGCGCCTGGCTTAGCTATGCCCACGCTTCCTTATGCCCTTATCAACCAGCCCGGGGCTGACAGAAAAACAGTATTCACTGGTCTGAGAGCCCTTGGTATCCTGGTCCGTTCGTTCATAAAGCCGGCCCGTACGCTGCCTATAGCGGGGTTAATGAAACAATTACGGCCTTACCAGCATAATGTACTCATAATAACGCCACTTCCGCACCGGAATAGGTTGACCCGATGGTTGCGGCTACGGGTGCGGGCGTTGTTACTGCGGGAATCGGAAAAACAGACCGTTAGTGTATTCGATGCCGATAGGGTTATCCGCCCGCAGGAGGAGTATTTTTTACCAAACGATACCGAGCACCTGAGTGCGGTCGGCCATGAGTTGCTGGGGCGTTCGTTATTCGATTTTTATCTGTCGGCTCCTACCATCATTACCATACAATCCACTCGCCGGGACTGATTTCCTTGATCGCATACGTTCGACAGAACTTTGTGGTAACGGGATGACAATCCAACAGGCCGTACGTACACAGCCAGTTACCAAACCCCCGGCCTTGGTTCTTTTACCTGGCTCCCGCTTTGGACAGATAGGGATCGAGACTTATGTCGTTGATTGAGTTCTGATTAATGGAATAAAAGACTCGGTTTAAGGCCTTTATTTGCAGGTTCACCGTGTGAATCATCGAATCGGCATTCGCATGTACTTTCGCAGAGTCGGTAGCCACGAATCGTCCGGACGTTGTCATATAATCATAAATGTCGATTTGAACGCCCTTATGATCGTTGAACAGGTGAAGGTTGTTGGTTGCGTTTTCTTCCAAGTTAAACACGGCCAGTATGGAGGCATGCAACGTGGTAAACAAAGCAACCGTCACAAATAGGAACCGGGTACTTTGACCCGTATTCGCCCAGCCCCGATTGGCAATAAAAGCGAGTAGACCCGCCAGCATCAGGGTCATAATCAAGCTACTGCCGACTATACCAATATAGGCTACGTAAAAGCGGACAAGCCGCATTTTGAAGAAATCTTTTTTATGCTGAAGGAAATAATATTGATATTGGAAAACCTGCGTGCGAAAGCTGGAAAGCCGGGGATAGGGTTGACGAATTTCGAGTTCCATCAAACTATCGGCCTGTTGGTAGGGCTTCAGGTATTCGGTCTCTGCGCGGTGCCCGGCAGCGGTATAAATGGCGAAAAAACAGCCAATATTCAATAAGATACAGACGGCAATAATGATTGCCTGTTTAACCAATTGATTGAGTGTGGGCCACCAGGTAACCAGTTTCGCTGCCATTCTGATTCATTTGGTTGATCAGTGGAAGGTAGCTATTTATTGATGTGTACCCCGCAGGTTATTTAGTCAACGGTTGTTGCCAATCCCCATTCTGTCAGCTGGTTACAGCCGTTGGGTAACACTAGCACATCGTAGCCCTTAACCCGCCGTAGGGGTCCGGTACGGCTGAGAGGATACGAAAAAAATGGGGTGAACCTGAATTAAACCGGTTCACCCCTGTATGCTACTAAAAACTGGTCAGTGTTGCTGGTTTAAGCCGGTACGGCCAGCTCTTCCGGTTTGGTCTCATTGTCCGGTTTTGGCTCCTCTGGTTTCACGTCCTTCCGGCGACTCATATAGGTATAAATAACCGGTACTACGTACAACGTCAGTATTAGCGAGAATAGCAAACCACCCACAATAACGATACCCAGTGGCACCCGGCTTTTTGAGGCTGAACCCAGCGCCAGCGCCAGTGGCAGGGCACCGAAGGCCGCTACCAGGGTGGTCATCAGAATAGGGCGTAAGCGCAGGGCAGCCGACTCGGCAGCGGCTTCAAACTTATTCTTCCCAATCAACCGCTGCTCATTCGCAAACTCCACAATCAGAATACCATTTTTGGTAACCAGACCGACCAGCATGATAATGCCAATCTGGCTAAAAATATTCAACGTCTGGTTAAACATCCATAAAGAGAATACCGCTCCAGCCAGTGCCAGGGGTACCGTAATCATGATGATGAGCGGATCGATAAACGAATCGAACTGGGCCGCCAGAATGAGGTAAACCAGAATAAGGGCCAGACCAAACGCAAACAGGGTGTTGCCGGAGCTCTCGGCGTAATCCCGCGATGGGCCAGACAGTGACGTCTGGAAACTTTGGTCCAATACCCGGTCTGCAATGGCCCGCATGGCGGTAACCCCGTCGCCAACGGTTTTGCCGGGAGCCAGACCTGCCGATACCGTGGCGGATTTAAAGCGGTTATAATGATACACCTGTGGCGGACTGCTCACTTCCTGAAACTTCACCAGATTGTCTAGCTGAATTAACTGACCCTGGTTGGAGCGGACGTAGAGCGAGGCCAAATCCACCGGGGCATCGCGGTCGGCGCGGTCTACCTGACCAATTACCTGGTATTGTTTGCCATCCTTCAGGAAGTACGCCAGCCGACGGTTACTGAGGGCCAGTTGCAGTGTTTGGGCTACATCCTGCACCGAAATACCCAGGTTCGTCGCTTTCTCACGGTCGATACTGATGTTTATTTCGGGCTTATTGAATTTGAGGTCGACGTCGGAGTTCTCGAACGTAGGGTCTTTCTGCACTTCCTCCAGGAACGTCGGCAGCTTCTCGCGCAGTTTCTCGAAATTGAGGTTCTGAACTACAAACTGAACCGGTAGTCCTCCGCCCCGTCCTACCTGAATGGTCTGGTCCTGGGTGGCAAACATCTTGGCCTCATTGAAGTTTTTGAGGTTCTTATTCAGGTAGTCCACAATTGTTTGCTGCGACCGGGTTCGCTCGTCGGGTTCAAACATGTTAACGATGACGAATGACGAATTGACGGCACCTGCCCCTGTAAAACCGGGGGCTACTACGCTGAATGCGAGCTTACTCTCGGGTATTGAATCGAGCACGAAATTCATGACTCGGTCGGTCACTGCGGCCTGTGGTTCGTAACTTGTGCCTTCGGGCGAGGTGATCACCACGCGGGTTCGGCTGCGGTCTTCCAGCGGGGCCAGTTCAGATTTGAGCAGGGAGCCTATCCCAACAATAAGCAGCAAACAGGCGCCAACCATAACCAGTGCGTACCACCGCCGATTCATGAAGCTGGTTAATGACGACCGGTAGGAGGTATCCAGCCAGTTGAAAAACGGTTCGGTTTTCTGGTAAAACCACGACCGCCCGTGTTTTTTGCTGGTTAATTTGACACTCAGTACGGGTGTGAGGGTGAGGGATACGAAAGCGGAGATGAGAACAGCCCCCGCTACTACAATCCCGAATTCCCGGAACAAACGGCCTACGAACCCCTGTAGAAAGATAATGGGCAGAAACACAACGGCCAGCGTGATGGACGTGGCGATAACGGCAAAGAAAATCTCGTTGGCCCCTTCCTTTGCCGCTTTATCAACATCCATGCCTCCCTCAATCTTCTTGTAGATATTTTCGGTTACCACAATACCGTCATCCACCACCAGGCCCGTTGCCAGCACGATACCCAGCAACGTGAGGACGTTAATACTGAAGTCGGCCAGATACATGATGAAAAAGGCCCCGATGAGCGATACCGGAATGTCAATGAGGGGTCGAAACGCAATGAGCCAGTCGCGGAAGAAGAAATAAATAACCAACACCACCAGCACAAACGAGATAATCAACGTTTCGCCCACTTCCTCAATGGCCCGCCGAATGAACCGGGTGCGGTCCAGGCCGACGCTCGCAATGATGTCGTCGGGTAAGTCGCCTTTCACCTGGTCGAATCGCTTGTTGAACTCATCGGCAATTTTGACGTAGTTGGCACCGGGCTGGGGAATCAGGGCCAGAATAACACCCACGGCGCCATTCTGCTTGGAGATGGTTTCCTCGTTCTCGGCACCGATGATAGCATATCCAACATTCTTGAGCCGTACGATCTGATTGCTCGTCTGCCGGATAATGAGGTTATTGAAGTCATCCTGAGTTTTGAGCCGACCAACGGCTTTTACCGTTAGTTCGGTGGTATTACCGTACACTTTTCCGCCGGGTAGTTCAACATTTTGGGCGTTCAGGGCGGCCTGGATATCCTGCGTCGTCAGCTTATAGGCTGATAGTTTGATGGGGTCAATCCAGAGCCGCATAGCCTGGCGCTTTAAGCCATAAATATTCACCTGACTGATGCCGGGAATGGTTTGAAACCGCTCCTGAAGCACATTCTCCGCGTAATCCGATAGCTCCATCGGGTTCCGGGTCGTACTCTGCACATTCATGAAAAGAATCGGCTCGGAATTGGCATCCGCTTTGGTCACTACGGGCGGGGAGTCGATGTCCTGCGGCAGTTGCCGCTGTGCCTGCGCCACCTTATCCCGTACATCGTTGGCAGCCTGTTCCAGGTTAGCGTCGAGGTTGAACTCAACCGTAATCGAGCTGGCTCCCAGGGCGCTATTCGAGGAGATAGTCCGGATGCCTTCGATACTGTTCAGGGATTTTTCGATAGGCTCGGTAATCTGCGACTCAATAATTTCGGGGTTGGCACCCGTATAATTCGTCCGCACCGAAATAACCGGCGGGTCGATGGCCGGGTATTCGCGCACCCCCAGAAAGGTAAAGCCAATAATCCCGAACAATACGATGATGATCGACATCACCATCGCAAACACGGGCCGTTTCAAACTTAATTCGGGAAGACTCATGGTAAGTTTGTTAGTTGATGGTTGACGTTTGATGTCTGCTACTGCCGGAGGAACAACAAACAACCAACATCAAACACCAAAATTAGTTTGTTGCTACTTTTGCTTCTGATTGCGGCAGGGTTATCATACCACCAATTTTAACGGGTGAATCGGGTTTTAGAAAGAGCAGTCCTGTTGTAGCCACGGTATCGCCCCGGCTCAGTCCCTCCAGCACCTGAACGGTACCCTCAGTACGAAGCCCGATTTTTACGTCAGTAAATTTAGCTTTGCCATTTTTAATAACAACTACCTGGTTGCTGCGGGTTTGCGGAATCACTGCCTGCGTGGGTACAACCAGGCTCTGTTCATTTTGGACGGTCAGGGTAACCCGGGCAAACGTACCGGGCCGGTACTGTAGGGACGTGTTGCTGACCCGCGCCCGGATGCGCAGGTTACGGGTTTGCTCTTCTACCCCCGGCTCAATGGCGTACACAATGCCCTGACTCGGGTTGTTGGCCCCGTCTACCAAAAACAGGATCTTGCTCCCGTTATGCACGAAAGGACCATATTTTTCGGGAATTGAAAAGTCTAGTTTAAGCGATGTTACCTGTTGAAGGCGGGCAATCAGCGTGTTGGGCGATACAACGGCTCCTGAGCTTACATTACGCAAGCCAATAACCCCCGAGAACGGAGCCCGGATTTCGGTTCGCTGCAGGTTCGCTTTTACCAATTCGATATCGGCCAGTGAGGACCGCAGATTAGTGGTCACAATGTCGTATTCCTGCTGGCTAATACCCCCCCGGTCCAGCAATTGTTTATTCCGCTCCTCGGTGCGCCGGGCGTTATCGGCCTGCGCCTGAAGCTTCTGGAGCTGCGCCCGTAAATCAGCATCGAACAGTTTTACCAGCAAAGCCCCTTTAGCTACTGGCTGCCCCTCCCGAATATTGAGCTGGGTGATCCGGGCCGAAATTTCGGGGTAAATATCGACCTGTTCGGCTGCCAGCAGGGACCCGCTGGACACTATATCTTCCTGCAGGCGTTTTGATACGACCACAAAGCCATTAATGGACGTCATGCCGCCCCCTCTGGCACCGCCTGGGCCTCCTTTCGCTCCTCCACCTGGTGGCTTACCTTCGGCACCGGGTGCCGGGTGTAATACTTTGTTATATACAATTATCCCGCCCACCACGAGGACGACGAGAACGATAGCAATCCATCTTTTCACGGAAACGTATTTTATAGGAAAGAGCCCGACAAATAAAGCAGCGTAGCTTTTTTTGTTACTTCCACAAATTTATCACTGTTGGCGTTCAAATTCACTACGGTCGTCTCCGACCAGCCTGTTTTCGGGTCTGAATGCCTATAAAACGGCTCTGAATCCAGTTTTCTCTGTTGAAAACAACCTTGAATGGGATTTGATTTTATAAAGAATCATCAACCTGAACGGTAACGTTTTACGGGGTTAATGAAACGCTGTGCTTTTACACCGCATCCAGCGACGAGAAAAGCAGGTGATGCATAAAACTCAGTAGTTTATTCATGGCTTCGGGCTCACTAGAATTAGCCTGTTCAAAATCCGTGAGTGATGGAAGATTTTGCATAAAAAAGGACTGGTAATGAGCTGTTTCAATGAGTGAACTTGCTCTGGAGTGCGCATAAGGATAATCAGGGCGGTAAGCCAGAATGATGTCGGCAATATGTTGGCAGAGGTCTTTGTAGGGCTTGAAAAGGTGCTGGCGGTTATCTTCCGTAACGTGGTGGGTTAGATACGCTTTGCTGGCTTCGCGGATAACGGTACTGTGCAAAGCTCGTATATTGATAGTATCACAGAATGAATTGTCGAGGTCGAGCAGGAGCAACAGACGTAACAACTTCTCCAGCTTTTCACGTGGGCTGGTAAGATTATTAGTCTGAAAAATAAGTTGAAAATCGACCCATTGCCAGTACCAGGCCACCAGATAGACCAGTAACCGGTGCTTGTTCTCAAAGTACCGGTAAATACTGGCTTCCTTCGTATTAATCCGTTCGGCCAGTTTGCGGAAAGTAGCCTCCTCAAAACCAACGTCATTGAATAACAATATGCCCTGACGAATAATACGCCTGCCTAAATCAGAGCTCTCCGGCTCGCGCAGAAATAGCCGCTCGTTCATCTGAATGTGTACCGAATATTCCATCTATATTCTGCCTGATCCGTTCAACAAATTGTACCAGGACAAAGTAAACAAACTTTCGGCTATAATAGTTATGTTTGCGTAAATGATAGTATTGCTATCAAGTAAATGAATTGACTATGGCTTCTCTCCAAACTCTTTCTCTCCCTCCTTCGCCCCTTCAGCGGCTAATTCGGTTGCTGACTAACGAGAAGAAAGATATCGGATATATTTATTTATACGCACTGGTAACGGGCCTAATCAGCCTGTCGTTACCACTGGGTATTCAGGCGGTGTTCAATCTGGTATCTGGCGGGGTAATCTTCAGTTCGGTGTATTTGTTGATTGGGGTGGTTATTTTAGGCGTTCTGATAACGGGGCTACTGCTGGTAGCCCAGATGACGCTGGTGGAGATATTGCAGCAGCGCATTTTCGTGAAGGCGGCCTTTGAGTTTACCTACCGCTTGCCCCGTATTGAGCCCGAGGCCTTCGACGGTTATTATCCACCTGAGTTGATGAATCGTTTCTTCGATGTCCTGACTATTCAGAAAGGGTTGCCCAAGCTCCTGATTGATTTGACTAGTGCGGCAGTACAAATAGTTTTTGGTCTTATTCTCCTCTCAGCCTACCACCCCATCTTTGTTGGCTTTGGTGCCTTTATCGTGCTGATTATTCTGCTCATCAGCCGGTTATATGGGCCGGGGGGCGTTCGTACCAGTCTGGAGGAGTCGAAGTACAAATACAAGGTAGTAGGCTGGCTCGAAGAAATAGCCGCTAATCTGCCCACGTATCGTAGTCAGCGAACCAAAGGGGAAACGATCAATAAAATGGATGATCTGGTAGCAGGTTATATCCTTCACCGAAATCGCCATTTTAATGTATTGAAGCGCTTTTTTTACAGTGCCATAGCCTTCAAGACAGTGGCGACCGGGGGATTGCTTATTCTGGGTACAGTGCTGGTAGTTGGGCGGCAAATGTCACTCGGGCAATTTGTAGCGGCTGAGTTGATTATTGTTCTCATTACCAGTTCCGTCGATAAGCTGATGTCGGGTATCGACACCGTGTTTGATATGCTCACCGCTGTTGAAAAAATCGGTTACGTCACCGATTTGCCGCTGGAAGAAACGGATACCATAAAGTAAAGAGACCGGTACAACCCGGCTATTGCTCAATTCACATGCTTCATTAAAAAATGCTTAACCTATCGAACCACCGGGTAAACGACGAGATATTTCAGAATTACCCACTTAAAACACTCCGGGCTATGCCAACGCTGCAAAGCGGTCGGAAGCTGGGGCGGTGGATGTTATTTTTTCTGTTCGTTGGTCTGGTAGTCATGTTTTTACCCTGGCAGCAAAATATTCATGGTGAGGGTAATTTAACGGCTATCACTCCCCAAGACCGTCCACAAACAATTCAGAACGTCATTGCCGGTCGTATTGAACGCTGGGTGGTGCGGGATGGTGATTTCGTGAAGAAAGGCGATACGCTGCTCATTATTTCTGAAATAAAAGATGAGTATTTCGACCCGAATCTGCCCCAGCGACTGGACGAGCAGGTAGACGCCAAAAGGGGGAGCCAGCAAGCCACCGTAGCCAAAATTCAGGCGTTGGATGGGCAAATAAGTGCGCTCAAAACGGGGGTGTCCATTAAACTTAATGCGGCCCGGAATAAGGTGAAGCAGAGTGAGTTTAAAGTGATGGCCGATGAAGCCGACCTTGAAGCCGTCCGCAAAAATTATCAGATTGCACTCGACCGGCTCGACCGGTTTGAGAAAGGGTACCAGAACGGTCTGTTCTCCCTCACCGATTTGGAATCCCGACGGCTGAAAGTTCAGGAGGACAGGGCTAAGTTAACCTCTCAGGAGAACAAACTGAACGTGTCACGGCAGGAGTTGCTGAACGCTCAACTGGAGCTGGGTACTATTGAGGCCGAATTTCAGGAAAAACTGGCCAAAGCCCAGTCCGACCGGAGTTCGGCGGTGTCGTACCGGGCCGAAGCCGACGGGGAGATCTCAAAATTGCGTAATAAAATCAGTAGTGTAGATATCCGGCGTGGGCTGTATGTGGTGCGTGCCCCACAGGACGGCTACGTTGTGCAACCGATTAAAGCGGGTATCGGCGAAACCATTAAAGAAGGCGAGCCCATTGCTACGCTCCAGCCTGCCAACCCGCAGCTGGCTGTTGAATTATACGTTCAGGCTATGGATGTGCCGCTTATCCAAACGGGCCGAACGGTCAGGCTCCAGTTCGATGGCTGGCCAGCTATCCAGTTTTCGGGCTGGCCAACGGTATCCGTTGGTACCTTTGGCGGACAGGTTGCGGTTATCGACGCCATGAGCACCACGGGCGGTACTTACCGGCTCCTGGTACGGCCACTGGTGCAGGAAGGCGATCAACCCTGGCCCCCTCAGCTGCGGGTCGGGTCGGGCGTGTACGGATGGGTTATGCTGGACGATGTGCCGGTATGGTATGAACTCTGGCGGCAGCTTAATGGCTTCCCGCCCAGTCTGCAACAGGAACCCAAAGAAGAAAAAGGAGCCAAAAAATGAAATGGTTTATCGTTTATAGTTTTTGGGTTATCGGTCTGTGTGTGATGAATGGCACTACCTCTACCGCCCAGCAACCCATTACCGCCCCTGACACGAGGGGTGGGGTTTTGCCGCCTGACACCTCCGTTTTTACGGCATCCCTATTTTATGAACTGATTCGGCAAAATCACCCACTGGTGAAACAGGCCAATCTGTTTGGCGAAGAAGCCCGGCAGCTCCTGCGCCAGGCACGGGGCGCCTTCGATCCTAAACTAACATCGGCCTACGACCGTAAAGAGTTTGGTAACGATTTGTACTATGACCATTGGCAAAATAAATTAGCGGTTCCGCTCTGGCTGGCCGGTATTGACCTTACCGTGTCCTACAACCGCAACAATGGCCGGTATATAAATCCCGAAGAACGAACGCCTTCGTCGGGCCTGAGTGGCGTTGGCCTGGCGGTTCCCGTTGGGCAGGGGCTGCTGATCGACGCCCGTCGAAATGCTGTTCGGCAGGCCGGATTGATGCAGAATCTGGCCGAAGCGGATCGGGTAAAGCAGGTAAACAAAATTCTGTTCGATGCGGCTAAAACGTACTGGGAGTGGTTCCTGGCCCACCGTCAGCGGGTATTGTTGACAGATGGATATGAACTGGCCAATCGCCGGTTCCAGGCCCTGCGTGAGCGGGCATTACTGGGCGATGCCGCCATTATCGATACCACCGAAGCACTCATTACGGTGCAGGACCGGCTGGTGCAACAACAGCAGGCCATTGTAGACGAGCAAAATGCCCGTTTGCGCGTCAGCACCTTTTTATGGAATGCCAACGGGCAACCAGTCGAGCTGCCTGACGAAGCGAGGCCGCAGGAAGCCCTGCTCATACTTCCCGATGAAGGTACGCTCCAGCTACTGCTTGACCAGGCAAATCGTCAGCATCCCGACCTGTTGAAATTGTCCGTGAAAAATCAGCAACTGGTACTGGAAGAACGCTTTCGGCGCGCTATGATCCAGCCCCAGGTCCTGCTCAATGCCAGCCTGCTGAGCGAGACGCCCACCGTAGATGCTGGCTACCAGTGGGGTAGCTATTATTCGTTTCGCCCCCAGAACTACAAGATAGGGATGGACTTCGTTTTTCCGCTTTTTCTGCGGAAAGAGCGGGGCAAGCTTCGCGAAGTTCAGGTGAAAAATGAACAGGTTGTGCTGGAACAGCAACAAACGGGTCGCCTGATTAATAATACGTTGCAGGCCGCCTACAATCAGTTACGGGTGTTGGCCGACCAGATCAATGTTCAGCAACAGACAATTCAGAATCAGCAAAAACTGCTGATGGCTGAGCAACAGAAATTTGACCTGGGAGAAAGTTCGCTGTTTCTGGTCAATTCCCGTGAAACCAAACTTATCGACCTGCGACTGAAGGGCGAAGAACTGAAAACTAAGTACCAGAAAGCCCTGGCAGAGCTGTACTTTGCCGCTGGTACGTCGTTGTAGCCCGTTAGGGTATCCGTATAGTGTATCAAAACAATAACACTATGATACCGGTAACCGAAAAAAAACAGCGGCAGTCGTTGCCAGGTCAGTTCATCTATAATCTATGAAATAGAGGGCGAAAAGCCCGTCTACCACGCGGGTTACAGAGAAGTGTTAAACGAAAACGAAGAGCCGGGAGAAGTAATAGGATCAAATGGACTGCACAGTCGCCCGGTTGACATTGTTCAGAATTTCTGGTTCATGCATCAACCTGACAATACTCTATGCCGGTACATGGGCCAGTCAGTCAGCCATTCAGGACCATCAGTAACTCGCTGATCATCATAGCCGTGGCTCCCCAAACCCGTTGGCCTTCAATCTGGTAAAAAGGGGCGTCAATCTGTACACCCCGGATCTCAATCTGACTGCTGCCAACGGTAGTTTCATCCAGTAGCGAATCAAGGCTTACTTCTACCACCGCTTCTACTTCATGCGGGTCGGGGTAAAAATCCGGTCGGTAGGGCAAAAAACCCACTACCGGTTGTACGTAAAAATTGCTGGGGGGGATATACAACTCCGTCAGAAGTCCCAAAACCGTTACATCCGATACCCGGATACCTACTTCTTCCTGAGCCTCGCGCAGGGCCGTGCGGGTCAGGTTTTCGTCGACACGCTCCATACGCCCGCCCGGAAACGCCATTTGCCCCGCATGAACGCCGTCGTACTGCGGGCGCAGGATAAGGGGCACGTATATCGTGTTGCGGTAGGGATAAAAACAAATCAACACCGCCGACCGGCGTGTGCGCTCGTTCGGTTTTATACCGAACCGGTACCGGTTAGACGATGCCATTTTCTGATGAGCGGCTTCGCCCGGCAACGGCCGTTGCAACCGCTGGCGAAGGTCTTCGGTAAAGGTTTGAAAGGTGGTGTCGATCATTATTCAGTTTGTGGTTTGTAGTTTACGGTTTATGGTATTCGGTTTACGGTGTATGACGCGTTCCTGTGTTGCGTGAACCACCTTAACTGAATACCATAAACCGTAAACTGTAACCCTAGCGTTTATACAACGTAACTAATTGCTCGGCACATCGTTCACCGTCCATGGCTGCCGATACGATACCGCCTGCATAACCGGCCCCTTCGCCACAGGGGAAAAGCCGCCGAACCAGTACGTGCTCGCAGGTTTCGCGGTCACGCGGAATTCGGACGGGCGAGGAGGTGCGGCTTTCAACCCCAATAATCTGCCCCTCATTGCTAAGGTAGCCACGCATCTTCCGGCCAAAATCGCGCAGACCCTGTTTCAGCGGCTGGGTAATATGGTCGGGCAGTACATCGGCCATATCGACCGAGGCCAGCCCCGGCTGATAGGACGTGGGCAGTAACCCCGTTGATACATGCCCGTCCACAAAATCGGCTACGCACTGGGCGGGTGCCGTTTGTGAAGCGGCACTCCCGTGGATGTTTCCCATTCGGCACGCCCACCGCTCCAGGTCCTGTTGCAGCGCCAGTCCGGCCAGTGGTCCCTCGTCGGCGTACGGCCGCAGGTCATCGTCCGCAATGGCTACTACTAGGCCTGAATTGGCAAAAGGCGAATCCCGTCTTGAAGGCGACATGCCATTTACAACCAGTTCCCCCGGTGCCGTTGCCGCTGGTACGATGAATCCTCCGGGACACATGCAGAACGAGAATACGCCCCGGTCAACACCTTTAAAACGGGTTTGTGCCACCAAACTATACGAAGCAGCGGGCAAATAGTCGCCCCGGTTGGGGCGGTGGTACTGAAACTGGTCAATCAGCGATTGCTGGTGCTCGATACGAACGCCCATCGCAAAGGGTTTGGCCTCAACACGGACGCTGCGCTTGTGCAGCAACTGGAAAATATCGCGGGCTGAATGGCCCGTTGCCAGAATAACGCCGATGCCCGTAAGCTCTTCGCCGTTAGCCAGCACTACGCCTTTCAGTTCGTTCGGACTGGTGGGAGAGCCGGTTAGAATAAGGTCGGTTACTTTGGTATCGAATCGAACGTCGCCCCCGGCGTTCAGGATAGTTTCGCGCAGTTCGGTCACCACATTCGGGAGTTTGTTGGTGCCAATGTGCGGATGAGCATCGACCAGAATCTGCTCGGTGGCACCGTGGGCCACGAACATCTCCAGTATTCGCCGGACATCCCCCCGCTTGGTGGAGCGGGTGTATAGTTTCCCATCCGAATAGGTACCGGCTCCGCCTTCGCCAAAGCAGTAGTTGGATTCCGGGTTAACGATATGGTCTTTGTTGATGGCCGCCAAATCGCGTCGGCGGGCGCGTACATCGCTGCCGCGTTCCAGCACAATGGGTTTAATGCCCAGTTCAATGAGCCGAAGAGCAGCAAACAGACCCGCCGGTCCCGCCCCCACCACAATAGCCTGTGGTGTTTGGCTGCCCACGCCGGTTTGCGGTTTCCGGTAGTTGATGAGCGGGGGAGGGGTATTCCCGGCGTACACGTCCGCATCGACTTTTACCCGTACCTGCCGGTTTCGGGCGTCGATGGACTGACGGCGCTTGCGCACCACTACATCGGTGGTATCGGGTAACGAAAGGTGCTTAAGTGCCTGTTCCCGAAAAGCACATTCGTCAAAAGCCAGTTCGGGCGGGAGGGTAAGTGAAAGTTGATGAGTCATGCGTGTAAGGCCGGTTTCTATCCGGCAGAATCAATAAAGCGGTTTCCAGAAGTCGCTTTAAGGGTGAAACAGCTGGACCTTGTTTTGGGTTCTTTTGCTTTTTCTATACTCGTTATTTAACGGACAACGGGTATACTATCGGTTCAATTAGCTCTCTCTTGACAGTAGAATTTTGGTAAAATTGGCTGTATAATCTAGCAAGCAGGGAAAAAATGAAACGAACGATCTATTTAGTGGGTGGGCTAATGCTCCTTGGTCAGCTATTGCTGGCTCAGTCAATGACGCAGCCAACTGAAAAAAACAAGCCCTGGTCGCAGCGGATGGTCGCTACGATTATGGCCACTCATGCTGATTCGATTGCGTACGTAAAAGAAGGTAAAGATGCCCGTTGGGAGTACGAGATGGGATTGATTCTTCAAGCCATCGGGCAGGTATGGTATCGAACTGCCGACGACCGTTACTTCCAGTACATCCCGAAAAATATGGACCGGTACGTTACCCCCGATGGGGGCATCCGAACCTACAAACTGGATGACTTTAATATTGATTTCGTAACCCCCGGCCGGGCGTTGCTGATGCTGGCGCAGCAATCGTTGCCCGGTAAGGAAAAATACCGGAAAGCCGCCGATTTGCTTCGGCAGCAGTTAACGCAGCAGCCCCGCACCAACGAGGGTGGTTTTTGGCACAAGAAGCGGTATCCGTATCAGATGTGGCTGGATGGCCTGTACATGGCCGAGCCTTTTTATGCTGAGTATACCAGTCTGTACGAACCATCGGGTAAATCGTTCGACGATATCATTAACCAGTTTGTGTGGATGGAAAAGCACGGCCGCGATGCCCGGACGGGTCTCCTCTACCACGGCTGGGACGAAAGCCGGGAGCAGAAATGGGCCAATAAGGAAACGGGGCAGTCTCCTAATTTCTGGAGTCGGGCCATAGGCTGGTATGTGATGGCCCTGGTCGATGTGCTGGACTACGTTCCAGAATCGCACCCGCGCCGGGGGGAGTTGGTCACGATTTTGCAACGCACCATCCCCGCCATTCTCAAGTACCAGGACCCAAAATCGGGCTGCTGGTATCAGGTTACAGACCGGGCCGGGGGAAAGGGAAACTACCTCGAAGCCTCGGGAACGGGTATGTTCGTCTACGCAACGGCAAAAGGCGTGCGGATGGGCTACTTGCCCGCTTCCATGCTGGCATCGGCCCGTAAAGGGTACGAGGGGATGCTGAAGAAATTTATTACGACGGACGAAAAGGGGATGATTCACCTGGAAAAAACCGTACTGGTAAGCGGTTTGGGCGGGAATCCCTACCGCGATGGCAGTTACGCCTATTACCTGAGTGAACCCTTGCGGCAGGACGATTTGAAAGGCGTTGGCCCATTCATCATGGCCAGCGTCGAGATGGAGATTGCCAGCGATAGTAAGCCCGGTAAAGGTAAGGTGGTAGCGGTGGATAATTACTTCAACCACGAATCGCGCAAAGGATCGGTCCGCACCGACGGCACGACCGGGGAGGAAGTATTTCACTACACCTGGGACGACCGGCAGCATTCCGGTTTCTACTGGTGGGGGACCATTTTTCGCGATCTGGGCGCAAAAACGGCTACCGTTTCCGGACCACCAACGGCGGCTTCCTTAAAAGACGTCAGTGTCTACATCATCGTTGACCCCGATACCCCCAAAGAAACGCCGAACCCCAATTATATCAGCCCGGCCGATAGCAAGGCGATTTCCGACTGGGTAGCAGCAGGAGGAACGCTGGTGATGATGGCTAATGACACCGCTAATGGCGAGCACGTTCATTTTAATCAACTGGCGGCTCAGTTTGGGATGAAGTTTCTGCCCGAAAACCGCAACATGGTGCAGGGAACAAAATGGGAACAGGGAACCATTCACATTGCGCCGAATGCCATCTTTCCCCAAACCCGCACTGTGTACATCAAGGAACTGGCACCCATCCAGGTGAAATCCCCCGCCCGAGCCGTAGTGACCGACAAGGGCGATGTAATTATGGCCGTAGCCCACGTGGGGAAAGGAACCGTCTTTGCCGTGGGTGACCCCTGGTTGTATAATGAGTACGTGGATGGTCGGCGGATACCGGCCGAATACGCCAACTTCAGCGCGGCTAAAGAGCTGGCTGGCTGGCTGTTGCAGCAGGGCAAAAAGGCTGCGAAATAATGCAGGGTAGCAAGCTACTACTCATTTTCTGAGCGGATATCCAGTAGGCTTAAAATAGTTTGTAAGTCGTTGATATTGAATGACTTGAGATGGGGTATTAGGGGGGATTGACAGAATTAAAGTACGGTTGGTTTTGTTCTTTATGTAGTAAAGATCAATCTGATCCAGTACGTTTAGTCCTGTACCTATGTCTGCTCAGCCAACACAAAAACCAATTAGCAATCCCGTCAAAAACACCCACCTGATGACATCCCGTTTGTGGATGCCCAGGCAGGTGCTGTTCACACCCGATGCGCTCGAAGAGCCGTTTGGCCAGCAGATTTATACTCGCGTCACGGACCTGAATCTGCCCGTTACCGTCCTGAAAACCAATCGGCTGACGGGCCTGCGCGGGGAGGATGACCGGCAAACGTACCGGAATGCCAAACAGACGCTGGCGGTGGTGAAAGCCCCGCCGGGTACGTTTCGGTTGCAGCCCATACCGCCCTCGGCCGACTGGCAGATGAATCTGGCCGAAGGGTGTCCGGCGCACTGTCAGTACTGCTACCTGGCGGGTAGTTTGCAGGGGCCACCAGTGACCCGGGTTTTTGCCAACCTGCCCCAGATGCTGGCTAACACGACTGCTTATGAACAACCGGAGAAAACTACTACGTTTGAGGTGAGTTGTTACACGGATGTAATTGGTATTGAGCACCTGACGGGTGGCCTGGCCGAGTGCATCCGCCACTTTGGCAACCGGCCCGGCACCCAACTGCGGTTCGTGACGAAATACGATCAGGTGGATTCCCTGCTTGGGTTGCCTCACAACGGGCGTACCCGCGCCAGAGTGAGTTTGAATACGGATGGTATTGCCCGTCGGCTGGAAGGGGGCACCGCTTCCATAGAGGCCCGCCTGACGGCATTACGGAAGCTGGCTATGCCCCGGGAAAAGGGTGGGGGCGGATATCCGGTGGGCGTGGTGCTGGCACCCATTATGCCCGTCGAAAACTGGCGTGAACAGTACACCGACTTGCTGAACCGGGTAGCGGCTGCCCTCGATTTTCCGTGCGACCTGACCGTGGAGTTCATCAGTCACCGGTTTACGCCCGGTAGTAAATCCGTTCTGGAAACGTGGTATCCAAACACGAGTCTCGACATGGACGAACAGGGCCGGGCTCCGAAGCGAAATAAATTTGGGGGCGTGAAGTACGTCTACCGGCCCGACGAGATGAAGGACCTGCGTTCCTTTTTCTATACCGAATGGCAGCAGCGGTTTCCCGATGCGCCCATCCTGTACTGGACGTAGCCTGTTACGATAGTGATAAATCAGTAAAAAAAGAATTGCCCGATAACAAGCCCCACCCTTTTGAGTTAACTTCCTATGCAAGCCCCAACCATGACCCCGCCCCGAAATAAGGCAGACTCGTTCGAGTCGCCGGATTTCTATTGTATCGACGATTTGCTCACGGCCGAACACAAACTGGTTCGTTCGGCGGTACGCGATTTTGTAAAACGCGAGATTTCGCCCATTGTGGAAGAGTGCGCTCAGCGTGCCGAATTTCCGAAGCAATTGGTTCAGAAGTTTGGTAAGATTGGGGCTTTCGGCGCTACTATTCCAACGGAATATGGCGGTGGTGGACTCGACCAGATTTCCTATGGCCTGATGACGCAGGAAATTGAACGGGGTGATTCGGGTATGCGGTCGTGCGTGTCGGTGCAGAACTCCCTGGTAATGCACCCCATCCACGCGTTTGGCTCCGACGAACAGAAAGAAAAATTCCTGCCCCGGCTGGCCACCGGAGAGCTGATAGGCTGTTTTGGCCTGACCGAACCCAATCACGGCTCGGACCCCGGCAGCATGGAGACTAACTTCATTGAACGGAGTGATTACTACCTGCTGAACGGGTCTAAAATCTGGATTACCAACGCAAACATCGCCGACATCGGCATCGTCTGGGCCAGGAGCGACCAGGGTAAAATAAGGGGGTTGATTCTGGAGCGGGGCATGGATGGATTTACCACCGCCGAGATAAAAAACAAATGGTCACTGCGGGCCAGTACCACCGGCGAGATGGTTTTTCAGGATGTACAGGTGCCCAAAGCAAACATGCTGCCTAACGCTTTTGGGCTCAAAAGTGCCTTGAAGTGCCTGGAACAGGCGCGTTATGGCATTAGCTGGGGAGCCGTAGGCGCGGCAATGGAATGCTACGAAGTAGCCCGTCGGTATTCCCTGGAACGCATTCAGTTCAACAAACCCATTGCCAGTTTCCAGTTGGTACAAAAAAAGCTGGCCGAAATGCTGACCGAGATTACCAAGGCGCAACTCCTGTGCTGGCGGCTGGGCACCCTGATGAATGAGGGCCGGGCTACCAACGCGCAAATTTCACTCGCCAAGCGAAACAACGTTGAAATAGCCCTGAACGTGGCCCGCGATGCCCGCCAGATTCTGGGCGCTATGGGCATCTCCGGCGAATACCCGATTATGCGCCACCTGATGAACCTCGAATCGGTGAGCACCTACGAGGGAACCCACGATATTCAACTACTGATTCTGGGTGCCGACATTACGGGTATTCCGGCGTTCAAGTAAATGGTTATATGGGTAGTTAGGCACTACGTCAGAGAGTTATTGACACAGCGAGTTACGGTATAATAAGGTAGGCAGAAACGTAGAAGTGCTTTAAACTGTACAACATATAATCCTTATTACTTATGAAAACGCTTTCACAAGTATGGGTTGCAGGAATTATTGCGCTAGGCAGCGTGAATTGTCAGACAAAATCAGACGTCACACCTGTCGTTGACCCGCACGACGCCCGTGTTGGCTTGTACGTTTGTAACGTGACGGTTGGAAACTTCCAGACGAAAGAGGTTTTTGCGTCCTATGTGGACACCCTTGACGTGAGTAAACGGGAGGATACCGGATTGCTGATTACCAGTCGGAAAAAGGCGCCATTGCCCAGCTTCAACTCGATGGATGCTACTGGCCGTCTGTATGTAGGATTAGCCACTGTGCTGGTTTTTAATCAGGGACAAACGGCCATAACGGATGGCGGAGAGTTGGTTATGAGCAGTGGTATGGATACCAGATTCTACGAGTACAAAGGAAATAAACTGAAGTGACGCTGGTGTCTTTACCGGCAACCTGAAGAATTTAGTGCGCTACGGTGTTGATTCGGCGCATACCCAAAACGTACTTCGATCTGGCCACTCCGTATCGTGTTAAACCGTATTTCAGCCCGTTCTTAGCTAGTTCCCGGAATTGAATACTGACCCTCGCCATTGGTAACGGTGGAGAAACCGCCTGCGTAACGGGTAAAACTGTTTATTCGTCTGCTATAGGGCAGATGACAGAGAGGCAGGAGTCAGTTGCTTACTTTTTCGGCGTAATGGTCCTGCAACCCCTCTACCAGCGTCTGCATCCGAATTTGCAGCGATTCGGGTTCTTCAATCGTCACTTTATTGCCAAACATGAGCAGCCAGCGGGCCACACCTTCCTCCCAGGGAGTCTGGAACCGCATCCGAACCCGGTCGCCCAGATCGACTTCATCCTGAAAGCCAAAACCATACTTTTGCTCCTGTAGGTGGCGCACGACCGATTTCTGAAAAACAAGAATGACTTCGGTAACGGGCATATCCCTTTTGCCAACCCGGTCGAGGTATTCCTGTAACGAGAGTCGGTCCCGGCGCGAAAACGGCTGTTCGGTATCGGTGAGCTGGCGAATGCGGTCGACCCGGAAATCGCGGTAGTCCTGACGGGTACGGCAGTACCCAATCAGATGCCAGGCCATGTGGGCATGATAAAGTCCTACGGGTTCTACCTCGCGCTGGGTTTCAGCATCGTTGTAGTGCGAGTGATAGTGAATCGCCAGTACATGACGACGGGCAATGGCCTGTTGCAGCGAATTGAGCAACCCAGTAGCGTGGGGCTTTCGATGGGTTGGTTTGGCCACGTTGATGTGCGCATCCAAATCGTCCAGATGCTCCTGGTCGGGGCGTTTCAGCACGGATTTTATCTTGAACAGGGCGGAGGTAAATTCGGTTTGTACGGATTCATCCGTCCACTTCTCAATCAGTTTTCCGCCCATCATCAACGCGCTGGCTTCAGCATTGGTAAACATAACCGGCGGTAGGTGGTAATCGGTGAGGAAGTAGCCAACGCCCGCTTCGGCACCGATAGGAACACCCGCTTCCTCCAGCGACCGGACATCGCGGTACACGGTTCGCAGACTAATACCGAACCGGCTGGCCAGTTCCTGCGCACGAACAACCCGCTTGGTTTGCAGATGAATAAGTATGGCGGTTAGGCGGTCGAGACGGTTCATGGGTAAAACGAGGAAGAACTTCAACGCAAATTAACTCAGTTCATTTGAACAAGTAGGCCTTTTTTGGTGTAAAGGGAATAACAAAGGCCCCAAACTACATGAACACAACGCCCGTTAAAAACAATGCCCACCGGCACCGCTTCGAACTGGATACGGAGGGTAAATTATCCATTGTTAATTATCAGACTGTTGACGACGAAACGCTCGCACTGGTACATACCGAAGTCGACGAAAGTCTGGAAGGGCAGGGTGTTGGCTCTCACCTGGTTGAGGGTGTGTTGCAGTATGTGGAGCAGAACAACCTGAAAATAGTGGCGGCTTGTCCATTTATTTCGACCTATATCAAACGCCATCCCGACTGGAATCGGGTCGTATCAACGGCTTATACCTCTACGGGGTTTTAAGCGGTTTTGCTTCGCGTGGGTGGGGTGGATGCAGGGGAGAGATGCGCTCTTTTTTCCTGACCCACCGCCACAAATCCGTTACCAGAGCCGGATAAATCGTTACGCCAATGCTGTAATAGGTGCCATTGAAATTCTGGTCGATAGCCGTCTGGAAGACTGATACGCGGTAGCCTAGCTGAGCACTCAGACCCACCCAGCGGGTTGCTTTCCACTGGCCGTAAGCACCAGCCTGAACGGGCACGAAGAAATCCCGCCGGCTTCGGTCAACGGGAATATCCTGCTGTAAGTTGAGGGGTATGGCATAGGCAACACCACCGCCAACTTCCACCGGTATGCTAACCTTCCATCGCTTATTGTTCGTCAGGTTCCACCAGTAAAGTAGACTCATATACCACAAATCCGTGCGGGTGTAATACCCCAGATTGATGCGCCGGGCGGCATCGCGTCGCCAGTCAATCAGTCGCAGGTAGGTGCCATAGTTAATCCAGTAATAACCCAGCGTCAACTGATGCCGTTTTGGGCCGTATTCAATACCTGCATTAACGCCCCAGACGTTAACATGCTGCTGCTCAAGGAATGAATCCCGAAAGTCGAGGTTAAAAGCTGGCTTCAGCCCGAAGTGTACCGACCGGTGGGTATCCAAAGGGGCAACCGAGTCGGGCCAGACCGTCAGGAGCGAAAAAAAGAGCAGGCAAGCCGAGAGCATAATGCCCTGAAAACCAGAAATAGGAGTTGTTAGTTTACGGATGGCTAACCCCTGAGGTTATTCGTGGATTATATCTTTCTGATTATTAACATCTTAAATGTGCCTCAATTGCTGAATCAATCGACCGGCACGCAGTTCTTCTGATGCCTGATAATATGATTTTAACCCTGTTTGTCATGGGCTCTCTGCCCATTTCTAAGCTGTTTCGTCGTTTTTCGGGAGCCGTCATGGCTCCAGCCGGGAGGGCCGAACAGATACCCTACTGCCGCTTGCCATGACCCGGACCGGCGAATATCCTGCCCAATGGCTGCCCACTCATGAAAGGCAATACGAACAGGATTGTGGGAGTTGATATTGGTCGTCAGGCCGTACGTTGGGCGGTGACGTTCCGGCTCAAACGTACCGAACATCCGATCCCAGATGATGAGCACCCCCGCGTGATTCTTATCCAGATAATCCAAATCTGACCCGTGATGCACCCGGTGGTGGGAGGGAGTATTGAAAATAAACTCGATGGGTACCGGAAGCCGGTTGATGTGTTCCGTATGAATCCAGAATTGATACAGCAAACTAATAGCCTGCATGGTCATGATGGCCACCGGCGAAAAGCCAACCAGCGGTAGCCAGATCCAGAAGATGAACGCCCCCGACAGGTTGCCCGTCCAGGTCTGGCGCAGGGCCGTGCCGAGGTTGTACTTCATGGAGGAATGGTGTACCACGTGCGATGCCCAGAAATACCGGCTGCTGTGGCTGATTCGGTGAAACCAGTAGTAGCTGAAATCGTCGGCAAAAAACAGGATGACCCACGCCCACCACTGCGTCATGTCGACCGTGAAAAGTCGAAGTTGATAAACGAGCGTATACGCACCGAATACGATAACCTTCCCCACAAGCCCGACAATCACATTGCCGATTCCCATGGCCAGGCTACCGGCTGTGTCTTTGGCGTCGTAATAATCCTTCTGCTGCCGGGCCGTTACAATGACCTCGGCAACCAGCAGAATAACGAAGCCGGGAATAGCGTACTGAATCAGATCTTTCATGGTTGTCCTGACGTAAAGGCAATGTAACGATTTCGCTACTTCTAATCAAGAAGACTGCCGGGGTGCGTAAACAAAACGGGATGCCATTCATTTGAATAGCATCCCGTTTTGTTGATGGGGAAAACCGTTACCGGTTCATCGAAATCAGGAACTCTTCGTTGTTGCGGGTGCCCTTCATCCGGTCGAGCAGGAAATCCATTGATTCCATGGGGTTCATGTCAGCCATGTGCTTCCGCAGAATCCAGACGCGCTGTAGCGTTTCTTTGTCCAGCAGCAAATCCTCCCGACGGGTACTCGAAGCCAGTAAGTCGACCGCCGGGTAAACCCGTTTATTGGCCAGTTTCCGGTCAAGCTGAAGTTCCATGTTGCCGGTACCTTTAAATTCTTCAAAGATAACCTCGTCCATTTTAGACCCGGTGTCAATCAGGGCTGTAGCGATAATTGTCAGCGAACCCCCGTTTTCAATGTTCCGGGCCGCGCCGAAGAAGCGTTTTGGCCGGTGCAGGGCATTGGCATCAACACCACCCGACAGAATCTTACCCGACGAGGGGACAACCGTGTTATAGGCTCGTGCCAGACGCGTAATAGAATCCAGCAGGATAACGACATCGTGCCCGCATTCAACCATCCGTTTGGCTTTCTCCAGTACCATGCTCGATACTTTTACGTGCCGGTCGGCCTGCTCATCGAAGGTGGACGAAATAACTTCCGCATTTACGCTGCGGGCCATGTCCGTTACTTCTTCCGGACGTTCGTCAATCAGCAGCACAATCAGGTACACCTCCGGGTGGTTCCGGGTAATGGCATTGGCTATTTCCTTCAGTAACACGGTTTTACCCGTTTTGGGCTGCGCCACAATCATACCCCGCTGCCCTTTACCAATGGGAGCAAACAAATCCAGCACCCGCGACGAATAATTTTCGGGCCGGTTGCTCAGATGGAGTTGCTCTTCGGGAAAAAGGGGTGTCAGGTATTCAAACGGAATCCGGTCGCGGATTTCCTCGGTGGTCTTTCCGTTGACGGTCGACACCCGGAGCAGGGCAAAATACTTTTCACCTTCTTTCGGTGGGCGTATTGCACCGCGTACCGTATCGCCGGTTTTCAGGCCGAATAGTTTAATCTGCGATGGCGATACGTAAATATCGTCGGGGCTGGCCAGGTAGTTGTAATCGGCTGAGCGGAGGAACCCGTAGCCACCATCCTGCATAATCTCCAGAACACCTTCATTATCAATGATACCATCGAACTCCCGAATGTGCTGGTTGTACTGCCGCCGGATGCGGTTTTGATACTCCTGGGCTTCCCGGGTAGCTTGTGCCTGTGGTTGGTTCGACTGCCCCGAATCGGACTGGTCCTGGTCGGCCTGACCTTCCTGGGGCGTATCGGTTGGTTCCACAATGGCTTCCGTAGCGGTAGAAACGGGTTCCGTGGCGGGTTCCCGATTAGCTGCCGTATCTTCTGTGATAACCGTTGGTGTCAGAAAAGCATCGTCGGTCTGTCCACCGTAGTTCAGGGCCGACTCATCCGAAACGGCGCGTGGGGTACGTGGGCGTTGATCGCGTCGCTGCGTATTGGTGTCCCGGTCATTTCGGTCGCGGGGGCCGCCTTCCCGATTGGTATCAAAACGGGCACGCCCATCGCGCGGGGCTTCGGTACGCTGATTCCGTTGTTGGTTCAGATCAGGGCGTTGGGTGCGGTCTCTGTCGTTACGGGGTAAATTTGGCCGGTTAGTCCGCTCGGCTGGTTCGGTTCCCTGGACCATGTTACGCTGATTCCGTTCGGTTGTACCGGGCTGCCCATTGCGTGGTGTTCCCTCGCGGTTGTCGCCGGACGGACGGGTTGCCTGTACGGTATCAGCTGCGGGTGCATCAGCTGTTTCGGTGGGCATAGTCTCCATAGTCTCCGGCGTCGTTTCGCCCGTTGCCAGTGACTGCACTGGTAGTTCGTTGCTTGTTTCGGCGTTGAGACCTGACGCTGGTTCTGTCGTTTCCCGGCGGTTTCGTGAGCGGGCAGGGGCAGCAGTAGTCTTGGCCGAACGAACGGGAGTCGCGTCTGCTGACTGATTTTCTTCCGTAGTAACCGGGGCCACAATAGCGGCTTTGGGAGCGCGCTTAGCCCGCTTGGGGGCATCGTCAGCAGGAACGGCTTCTTCGCCACCGGGCCGTTCTGACTGCTGTTTTATGATTTCGTAAACCAGTTTTTCTTTGGTGAATTTGGCAATAGTACGAATGCCGAATTGCTCGGCAATGGGTTGAAGCTCCGAGAGAAGCTTACTATCTAATTCTTCTTTCTTGAACATAAAGATCAGGTTAGCAATAAACCTTGAAAGGGCCGCGTGGGCAGTAAAGATGGAAATTGGAGATTACAGATGACTGAGAAACCGTTGGTTTGATGGGCAAATGAACGACCTGCGCTGGACAGACGCGGGACGGCTGATTACAATAGGGGTTAATCTCAACAGAGTCAATTAATTACGAAATAAGATAAATCAAACAATTGTCAATTGGGGTGATTTGCCTTCTCCAAACGCAACCGTCTGGTGGGGCCAGATGAGGTGGTTACTAAAACGTTTGGGAAACGGATGACCTGCTGCCGGTGCGGATGAACACGTTGTGAAAATCCTGCCTACCAGATTTATGTGAACAAATGTACTGTTTTGCCGGGATTATGTCAATAGAACGCTATTCTTTATTAAATGTTTCCAGTTGCTTTACAAAAATCGCTCCAGGCGTTCTCGAAGCAACACTCCTCAGGGCGTAAATTGGGTACGAAAAATGTAAATAATCCGCTTACCTCAACCCCTAAAGGTAGGACCGGGGATGAATACGCTTTTTCGGTTCACGTATGGAAAGAAGAGATTTTGTCAAAGCTACCGGTATCCTGGGAGGGCTATATACGCTTTCGGATGCGTACGCGTTGCCCCGTGCGATTACCCCCGCGTATACGACGCCGGGCGAAGCGTTTTGGCTCGATGGCCCAATGCGGTGGGCGCAACTCGCCTTTGTAGAACGGGACCCCGGTCATTACGACCCGGATTTCTGGCTAAATTACTTCAAACGTATCCATGCCGACGGCGCACTCCTCAGTGCAGGGGGCGTAGTGGCCTTCTATCCAACCCGCATTCCGCTCCACCACCGGAGCTCATACATGGGCGATGCCGACACGCTGGGCTATCTGGTGGCAGGGTGCCGGAAACAGGGGATGAAAATTATGCTTCGTACCGACCCCCATGCAACCCGGCAGGACGTGTACGATGCACACCCCGACTGGATTGCGGTCACGGCCGATGGGCAGAAACGGCGGCACTGGGCTAACCCGGACCTGTGGGTAACCTGTGCCCTGGGACCGTATAATTTTGAGTTCATGCCGCGGGTAAATCGCGAAATAATGGAGCGCTACCAGCCGGAAGGTATCTTCTCCAATCGCTGGGCGGGTCATGATGTTTGTTACTGCGAGCACTGCCAGACCAACTTTACCGCCTATTCGGGGCTGGCTTTGCCGCAAAAAGCCGATAGACTGGACCCTACTTATCGGAAATGGGCCGAGTGGCGCGTCAAACGGCTGCGGGAACTGTGGGCCTTGTGGGATTCGGGCATTCGGCAGGTTAAGGCTACATCACGCTTTATTCCCAACGGCTTTCCCGATAAAGTGATGACCGGCCGGGAAGCCGACCTGTTTTTTGCCGATCAGCAGGCCCGCCGGGGACTGGTGCCGCCCTGGATAAATGGAAAAGGGGCCAAAGAACTCCGGTCCACACTGGGATTGAAACCGCTGATCGGTATTTTCAGCGTCGGTATTGAAGAGGAATATCGCTGGAAAGATTCCGTCCAGAGCGATGCTGAAATCAGAATTTGGGTGGCTGAAGGGACGGCCAATGGCATGCGCCCCTGTTTCGTTAAGTTCGGGGGCGATATCTACGACAAGCGGTGGATGGACGCTGTTGCCACGGTATACGAAGGGTATCATAAAAACGAGCGGTATCTCCGGAACACAGCTTCGCTAGCCCGGGTAGGCGTTGTTTACTCCGAACAAACAGACCAAAAGTACGGCGGCAAGCCCTGGCAGCAAAAAAGTGGTGATCATCTGGATGGTATGTACCATGTTCTGGTAGAAAGCCGGATTCCGTTCGATATGGTCAATGACCAGCTACTCACGCCCGAATACCTGAACCGGTTCAAGTTATTGATACTGCCTAATGTGGCTGCTCTGTCCGATGCTCAGTGCCAGCAAATCCAGGCGTTTGTAGACGGGGGAGGGAGCGTAGTCGCTACGTTTGAAACGTCATTGTATGACGAAGAAGGAAAGCCACGTCCTGATTTTGGCCTGGCTGGTTTGTTCGGCGTATCCTACAATAAGAACGTGGAAGGACCCTTGCGAAATAGTTATCTGCACCTTCGTCATGATGCCCAAAACAGCCAGACGAAACAAATAATGGACGGACTGGAACAAACCCCCCGCATCATCAATGCCATTTACAAAGTAGACGTAAAACCGGCCACCACGTTTCCAAGTCCGGTTACGCTTATTCCAACCTACCCCGATTTGCCGATGGAAGATGTGTATCCACGCGTGGCGGAAACCGATACGCGGGAGCTTTATCTACGGCAGGTGGGTAAAGGACGGGTAGCTTACCTGCCCGGCGACCTGGATCGATCGTTCTGGCAACTGCTCAGTGTAGACCATGGTCAGCTGCTGCAAAACATAGTCAACTGGGCACTCGATGAAGCCCCCGTCGTTACCGTAAGCGGACCCGGCCTGATGGATGTAACCGTGTGGCGGCAGTCGGCATCCATGACGGTGCACCTGGTCAATCTGACTAATCCCATGATGATGAAAGGGCCATTCCGCGAACTGATTCCCGTAGCGGCATCGGTTAGGGTCAACGTTCCGGCGGGTACCACCGTAACGGGGGTAAAGCTTCTGATGAGCGGGCAGAAGCCTGCTTTCGAGAAAGAAGGTAACTCGGTAATCGTATCCGTACCCAGCGTACTCGACCACGAAATCGTAGCACTTGATCTGGTGTAATACACAAAAGATTACCATCACTAACCTGAATACTTTATGGTCTGGCAACAACTTATTGACCCGTTCAACCGGATTGGCGTATCGATGCTGGTCGCATCCTTACCCATTCTGTTTATTTTCTGGGCGTTGATAATCCGCCGGATGAAAGGCTACCAGGCCAGTCTGATCGCAACCGCAATAGCAATCGTTATCGCAATCAGCGTGTATGGCATGCCCGTGAAGCTGGCCTTCCTGTCGGTAGCGCACGGGGCGTTGTACGGCCTGTTTCCAATCTGCTGGTTGGTAATCATGGCCGTGTTTCTGTTCAATATAACCGTTCGGAGCGGCCAGTTCGACATTATAAAACACTTTATGGCCTCTATCACGTCCGACCGGCGGTTGCAGGCCTTGTTGATAGCCTTTTCGTTTGGCTCGTTTCTGGAAGGTACGGCCGGCTTTGGGGCACCCGTTGCCATTACAGCGGCTATGCTGGTTGGTCTGGGTTTCAATCCGCTGTATGCGTCGGGTATCTGTCTGATTGCCAATACGGCACCCGTTGCGTTTGGCTCCATCGGCATCCCTATCACCGTAGCGTCGCAGGTATCCGGTATTCCGGAACTGCCCATTTCGCAAATGGTAGGTCGTACGCTGCCCATCCTGTCTGTTATGCTGCCATTTTACCTGGTGAGCATCATTGCCGGGGTCAGAAAAGCGCGGGAGGTGGGCCCGGCCGTGTTGGTTTCGGGCGTTTCGTTTGCGTTGCTCCAGTATCTTTCATCTAATTTTTTAGGCCCGGCACTGCCCGACGTTATTGCGGGCCTGGGGTCTATTATCTGCCTGATGGTATTTCTTCGCTTCTGGAAGCCAAAAACTATCTGGCGATTTGTCAATGAACCCGCGCCGGTACTGAATACGGAAATGAGGTACACAACCGGGCAAACCTTCAGGGCCTGGTCGCCTTTCATCGTGCTGACCATTATTATTATTGCCTGGGGGCTACAGCCAATTAAAGACGTATTGACTGAGTGGGGTACGGTGCAGGTGGAATTTCCGGGTTTGCACAACGTTATCCTGGGGCTCGACGGGAATCCAGTCCCCAAACTGTTTAAATTGAATTACCTGTCGGCTGCGGGAACGGCCATCCTGCTGGCAACCCTGCTGGCTATTCCGTTGGTTGGCCTGAGCTACCGTGAAGGGATAAACGTTTTTGGCTCAACATTAAATCAGCTTAAATTTCCCATTCTAACCATTGCCGCCGTGCTAGGGTTTGCCTACGTAATGAATGATTCAGGCATTACGCTTACGCTGGCTGCCGTGCTGGCTAACACGGGCGCTTTGTTCCCCTTCTTTGCCCCCATATTAGGCTGGCTGGGGGTGTTCATAACCGGCTCTGATACATCGGCAAATGCGCTGTTCAGTAAAATTCAGTACGCTACTGCTCAGTCTATTGGGGTTGATCCGGTGGTTACCGTAGCGGCTAACGTATCGGGCGGGGTAGTGGGGAAAATGATTTCTCCCCAGTCTATTGCGGTAGCGGCTGCGGCTGGTAATCTGGTAGGGCAGGAGTCGCAGTTGTTTCGCTTCACGGTGAAGCATAGCTTTATCATGCTGATTTTCATTTGCATCCTTACGCTGGCGCAGGCATATGCCATCCAATGGATTATTCCCACATACGAACTGTTGAGTACCAAAAGCGCGGCTGGCTTACCTGACCTGACGACCGGATATGGCTATCTGATTGGATTGGCCTCCCTGCTGGTTGCTATTTTCGTTATGGTGCGGCTGATGGTTCGTCAAGGGAATTCAAGGCAAAACGTGGTCAGTTGATAGGCCTGTAATGGAGTTGATAACAATGATTTATCGATAAAAAAAGAAAGAAAATACGTATGAAGATTGTCGTTTTAGATGGTTATACCCTGAATCCGGGCGACCTCTCCTGGGAGGGGCTGGAAGCATTGGGAGATGTGACGGTGTACGAACGGACACCAGCCGATAAAGTAGTGGAACGGACGCAGAATGCCGATGCTATCTTCACTAACAAGGCACCGTTGACCGTTGACCAGTTGAACCAGCTGCCTAACCTTAAATTTATTGGCGTGTTGGCCACCGGCTACAATATTGTTGCCGTGGAGGCTGCCCGTCAGAATGGAGTCGTGGTGAGTAACGTGCCTGGTTATGGTACGGCCTCCGTCGTTCAACTCACGTTTGCCCTGTTACTGGAACTAACACTACACGTACAACGGCACAGCGATGCGGTTATGGAAGGCCGGTGGGCTGGCTCCGCCGATTTCTGCTTCTGGGACTACCCGCTCATCGAACTGGTCGGCAAAACAATGGGCATCATTGGTTTTGGTAGCATTGGCGAAAAGGTGGCCGATGTCGCTACCGCGTTTGGAATGACGATTATCGGGTCGAAACGGCACCGTACAGACCAGTCTCATCGGTCGAATTTTCGGTGGGCCGAACTGCCTGAACTGCTGGAACAGGCTGATGTCGTGAGTATCCACTGCCCGTTACTTCCCGAAACGAAAGGACTGATCAATAAAGCCAGCCTGGCAAAAATGAAACCCTCGGCTTTTCTGCTGAACACCTCCAGAGGTCCCATCATTGTGGAGCAGGATTTGGCCGATGCACTGAACAATGGCGTTATTGCCGGGGCCGGAATTGATGTCTTATCCGCTGAGCCTCCTGCTGCCGACAATCCGCTTTTTACGGCTAAAAATTGCCTGATTACCCCGCACATTGCCTGGGCTACCCAGGAAGCCCGCAAGCGGCTGATGGCTATGACGGTAGAAAACCTGACTGCTTTTCTGAAGGGGCATCCAATCAACGTGGTCAATTAGCCACTTGTTTGCCTTTCGTCATGCCTACTGTTGTTCTGCTCCCTGGTCTGAACAAGGGTAGACGGGCTGATTGACCAATTGCCTTTGCTTAGCCCTAAAAACGGAAAGCCCCCTGAATTATCAGGAGGCTTAAAACGTTTATAGCGTTGTCGGTAATAGTTACCGGCAGTTGTGCCTTAGCAAAAATTACTTCGCGCTATCGGACATCATCATGGCAGAAGAATCCGTAGCCATCGTGGAGTCCGTAGTCATCATTGAAGACGAATCCGTCATCATCGTGGTGGTCTCAGTGGTTTCGGTTTTCTTCGAGCTGCAAGAAGTGGCCAGGGCGATCATAGCCATGAAAAAGAAGGCAGATTTCGTGATTGCTTTCATAAATTTGGGGATGTTTTTGTTTAAGTGAAACTGATTAATGTCAACGTTAATACCCTATAGAGAAAAAGGTAACCCAACATTTTTATTTATTTTTTTTGGGTTACATTATATATCATCTCGTATTAAGTAATGAATCAACTCAATGAAGGAAAGCAGGCTGCCCGTATTAACTGACGAAGCGTTACTGATAGGGTTGGCTGATGGTTCTGACGATGCATTGACTCAATTGTACCAACGTTATTTTCCCATGGTGCTCTACTTCGTAACCAGCAACAGCGGTAGTGAAGACGACGCCAAGGACATTTACCAGGAGGTGTTGATTGTGTTGTATGAGAAGGTTAGAAGCGGGTCGCTCGAATTGCATTGCCAGTTAAAAACGTATCTGTATTCGATAGGCAGACGGCTTTGGCTCAAGCAACTGGCACAACGGAGCCGGTTCATGGTGCGCGATGTTGAAACGCCCGTTTCGGATGAGTTCATCAACGGTCAGATCAGCGATGATTTGGCCGAGCACGAAGAACGGGATCGTCAGTTTGACCTGATGGCCGACTCGCTGAACCGATTGGGTGAGCCTTGCCGGACGTTGCTGGAAGATTTTTATATTCAGCATTTGAGCATGCAGGACATAACCGAAAAGTTTGGTTATACCAATACAGACAACGCCAAAACGCAGAAATATAAATGCCTGATGCGCCTGAAAAGACTGTTCTTTTCGGAATACAAACAGGATTGATTTGACTCAAGTCAGTACCCTGCTCCGGCAGAACCATTCCCTGACTAATGATGAACATGGACGAGGAAAAAGACATAGAAAATGCGCTTCGCACGTACAGCGAACGTGTTCAGTTTAAACAGCGGCTGGCCCGGATACAGGCAGATGCCGACGTAAATGCCTATCCGGTCGAAACGGAGCAGTCGGGTCAGATTCGTGCCCTATGGAGAACGTATCGCACCACGCTGGCAGTAGCGGCTTCGGCCGCTATCATCACCACGTTTGGCTCCATCTTTCTCTACCGGTCCTACCAGCAAAGTCACCAGCAGGAGCAGCAATACCGGCTGCTAAGCAAAGAAATTCAGGCAGTCAAGTATTCACAACGCAAACTGCTGAGCGATCTGAATGGCCGGGGGCGGGCATTGAGTGTTAACCCCGCCCAGGTATCCGGTTCCGGGTTTATGCTTACCGGCGATGGATACTTCGTTACCAACAACCACATCGTTTTTGGGGCCGATTCTATCTATGTACAGAGCACCAAAGGAGAGGTATACAAGGCCAGGGTGGTTTATAACGATCAGGCCCATGATCTGGCTTTCCTGCAACTTTGTGACGATAGCGCTTTTAGGCCGATGCCATCGGTTCCCTACGCATTTAATGCCCACCCGTCCGATCTCGGCGAGCGTGTATATACCCTCGGATTCCCGCGCGAAGAGATTGTTTACGGGGAGGGATACCTGAGCTCCGGTACGGGTTATAGGGGGGATTCAACGGCCTATCAGGTTGCTGTTGGCGTCAACCCGGGTAATTCGGGCGGCCCGCTTCTGGATGGGGAAGGGAATGTTATTGGTATTATAAGCGGTAAGCAAACAACGTTAGAGGGCGTGAGCTTTGCCATTAAAACCAATTACCTGCTCAATGCAATTAATGCCATTCCTGCCGATTCACTGAAGGGGCAGCCATTGCGGATCAACCGGAAAAGTAGTCTGATTAATTTGCCCCGCAAACAGCAAATCAAGCGGATGCAGGATTACGTGTATCAGGTAAAGGTCTTCAAGCATAAAGAGTAGCGTGTAGAAACAAACAATTGATTCGCTATGCCGTTGTTGGGTAAACATTTAAACTCGACAACAATGAAAAAGACTATGGTACTGGCCGCTGCGCTGGTTTTCTCCGTCCTCGCTGGATATGCTCAGGATACTAAAGAGAAAATGAAAGAGGTAGGTCACCAAACGAAACAGACGACAAAAGCGGCTGGTCGGAAAATAAGTCGCGAAACCAATAAGGCAGGCGACAAAATCTCAACAGCGGCTAAAAATACGAAGCAGGACGTTAAGGAGGGAACTAATAAAGCCCTCGACAAAACGGACCGCAAACTGAAGAAGGCCGAGCGAAAGATAAATAACTCAAATTGATATCATTACCAGGAAGGGTACTCTTAACAAAGGGTGCCCTTCTTTATGCTTTATAACCTAAGAGCGAACTTCGCTTAGCCAGAATTGCGTTATCGGTTTATACCACTGCCTGTCTTTTCGCATGGATTCATCTATTTCGGTACTCCTATTTGGTATCACCCGTGATTTGACGGGTCAGTCAGCCGTTTCGGTTTCTTTACATAAGAACGCCAGCGTGGCGGATTTACTGGCACAACTGCATCAGCAATTTCCCGCTTTAATGAACATTCGCTCGTTGCTCATCGCCGTTAATGGCGAGTATGCCGAAACCAACCAGGTACTCAGCCCTACCGACGAGATCGCCCTTATTCCACCCGTTAGTGGCGGTTAATACATGCGTTAATCAGTCATTCCCGGTCCGACTCACTCATTAGCTAATTGACTACCTGTTATGGTTACCCTAATTGCTGAACCCATTGACGTGACAAGTGCGCTGAACTATTTACAATCGGAGCAGGCAGGAGCCATCGATCTGTTTTTGGGTGTTGTTCGTGACAATACGCAGGAGCGCCCGGTTGACCGGCTGGAGTATGAGGCCTACGACCGCATGGCCGTTTCCGAAATGCAGAAGATTGCGGATCAAGCCCGGCAGCAGTGGCCCATACTACGTTATGCCATTATTCATCGGAAGGGTACGTTGCAGATTGGCGAGATGGCCGTACTGATTGGGGTGGCTACCGCGCACCGTGCCGACGCATTTGACGCCTGTCGCTACATCATTGACACGATCAAAAAAACAGTACCCATCTGGAAGAAGGAAGTATTCACCAATGGGGAAGAATGGGTAAACGCCCATCCCTGAATAAGGTAACTGAGCGGGTAGGGAAATCCAATATCGGCGTCTGCCCTCCTCACTCTGCTACTTGACCACGTACGTTCCCACGACCGGATAATGGTCGGAGTAGTCAATGCGGTCAATCGTCTCGAAGTCTGTAACGGAGAGTTCAGGGCTATGAAACTGATGATCGATTCGGATAAAACCCGGTAGGCGATTGTAGGTAAAACCAAAGCCATGTCCTGCTTCTTCAAAGCTATTGGGTAACGTTCGGCGCAACCGTTCGTACACTACCCCGTACGGGGTGTCATTATGATCGCCCGTCACAATGACCGGGTAGGGGCTTTGGCGGATGTACTCTTCCACTTTGCGAACCTGTTCGTTTCGCTTGATGAAGCCGATGCGCAGGGCACTTAAAACCCCCCTTGTTTCGTGCTGAACCCCCTTCATTTGTTTCTGTTTCAACACCCGGCTCACGCGAATTCCCATGGAATGTAAATGCACATTGATAACCCTTATCGTGTCCGTACCAACCGTAACCGTAGCCCAAACCAGACCATTGTGCGCTTCGAACACTTCCCGACCCGAATCAATGATGGGGTAAGCTGAGAATATGGCCACGCCAATATCGCCATCCGGTACATGAGCCATTTCTGGATATAAAAGGGTCGAATAGGGATAACCAACTGTTTTAAACCGCTCAACCATGTCGTAATCCGGGTTCTTGGTTGACGTATAGAATTCCTGAAAACACTTGATGGGGGCATCGTACCGAAGTACATAGTTGAGTATGCGCCGAACGGCCGGTGAACTCTGTCTGCTCCCCAACAAATCCATTTCGCCAAATGAATGCACATTATAGCTGAATACTTTCAGGGGACGGCCAGTACCTGTTGGTGTGTCGGAATTGTGCCAGGAAAAAGTTCGGGAGCCAAACAGCAAAATGCCCGCTATCACGAGCAGGCCAGACAGCCAGCTACGCCAGGGGCGGCTGGTGAGCCATAAACAAACAACAACAACGTTTAGTATCCAAACGACCGGTATCGTAATCATAACCATCCCGGCCGACCAGTGCTCAATTTGAAGGCTATAAAGCAGCCAGTAAGCCAAGCATGTATAAGCTGCCAGCAGTAGGTTAAGCGACCATAGCAATGACCGAAAAAAGAAGGCAATAAATTTTCCAACAGGTATTCTCATCGTTGTTTTAACGCTGTTCAGCGAAACCAATAGTCCTTTCAACTGCCAAAATAAGGGAAAATGACTCGTATGCGTGCAATTGCGCTAAAGTTGGGGCTTGTTATGCACACAGAAACGTATTACCTTTGTGGCACAAAAACCATATGGCATTGATTAAAAAAGGGAGTCGCACTCCCTTTTTTGTTAGCCTTACCTTGTGGACGATAAAGCCAAACTAACCGAATTAATTCAGCCACACCTCAACGACGGCCAACTCTATATAGTTGCTATTCAGGTTGCCGGTCGGCAGGGAGGGCACATTAAGGTAACCGTGTTGCTGGATAGCGATATGGGTATTACCATTGACGAATGCGCTCAGGTTAGCCGAAAGCTGGGTGGCGAAATGGATGAGCTGAATTTCTTTGGAGAATCTCCATTTACGCTCGAAGTTTCATCGCCCGGAGTCGATTTTCCCCTGACATTCCCCCGGCAGTTCGTTCGTAACCTGGGACGGCAGTTAGTCGTTACGCTGGAGGATGGAACAACCCGGAAAGGGACACTGGAGTCGGTATCCGACAATCATATTGTGTTGACCATTGAGCCGGCGAAAAAAGGAAAGAGTAAAAAGAAAAAAGAAACTGATTTAACATCGGAACCGGTACCGGCTGGCCCAACACCAATTCCGTTCGAGCAAATCAAAAAAGCAACAGTAGAAATATCATTCAAATAAAGCTAGTCACCCAGTTGATTAGTCGGTTAGCAATAACTGATTCATTAATCTAACTGACCGACTGGCCAACTAATCAACCAACAAAAATGACCAGTGGACTGTTAATCGAATCGTTTGCTGATTTTGCCCGGTCCAAAAATATTGACCGGCCCACCATGATTGCTATTCTGGAAGAAGTTTTCCGGACAATGATTCGTAAAAAATACGGCACCGACGAAAATTTCGATGTGATTATCAATGCGGAAAGTGGCGATTTGGAAATGTGGCGGACCCGCGAAATCGTCGATGATAACTCGGAAGATATTTGGGATTATGACAAAATTCCCCTCGTAGAAGCCCGGAAAATTCAGGATGACTTCGAGGTGGGCGAGCAGGTTGCCGAAGAAGTGAAACTGGAAGATTTTGGTCGTCGTGTTGTCCAAACGGCCCGGCAGACGCTTATCCAGAAGATAAAGGACATGGAGAAAGAACTCCTTTATCAGAAATACAAAGATCAGGTCGGCGATTTGGTCGGTGCTGAGGTATATCAGTTACTCAAACACGAGATTATTCTGGTCGATACCGAGAATAACGAGTTGAGTCTGCCCCGTACGGAACAGATTCCGAAAGATCGCTACCGTAAAGGAGAAGCTGTGAAGGCCGTGATTAGTCGGGTCGACATGATTAACGGTACGCCTAAGATTGTCCTGTCGCGTACGTCGCCGGTATTTTTGGAGCGTTTGTTCGAGATTGAAGTGCCCGAAATTTATGACGGCTTGATTTCGATTCGGAAAATTGTCCGGGAACCGGGCGAGCGGGCAAAAGTTGCCGTTGAGTCGTACGATGACCGTATCGACCCGGTAGGAGCCTGTGTTGGTATGAAAGGGTCCCGTATTCATGGCATCGTGCGTGAGTTGGGCAACGAGAATATCGACGTTATCAACTACACCGAAAACCTTGAACTGCTCATTAGCCGCGCGTTGAGCCCGGCTAAAATCAGTACCATGACCATTGATCGTGACACCAAACGGGTATCGGTTTTTCTGAAGCCCGATCAGGTTTCGCTGGCTATCGGTAAAGGGGGCCAGAATATAAAACTGGCCGGTCGACTGGTTGACATGGAAATCGACGTGTTCCGGGATAATGAAGGTCAGGAAGATGATGAAGATGTTGACCTGATGGAATTCTCCGACGAAATTGATGAGTGGATGATCAACGAACTCCGCAAAGTAGGGCTCGATACCGCCAAGAGCGTACTGGCCTGCAGTAAGGAGGAACTCGTTCGCCGGACCGACCTGGAAGAGGATACCGTAGAAGAAATTCTAACGATTCTAAAACAGGAATTCGAATAGAGATTAGGGCGAAATGAAGCGTGAAGAATGTAGAATAGACCTTCCGGAAACTAGTCTTCAATTTATGTTCTTCACGCTTCATTACTAAAGTGAGGGATTTTTATTGCCCGAACTGGTGTTATTACCACACCAACAACTATTAAATTTGCGGAATATAAACCGAAGTATGGCAGAAGAAAAGTCAATGCGCCTGAGCCAAGTGGCAAAAATTCTCAACCAGGCAGCCGCCCGTGTTGTAGAACGTCTGTCTGCCAAAGGGTTTAAGGTCGATAGTAATCCTAACACCAAGATCAACACAGAACAGTTGGAAGTGTTAGCGAAGGAGTATAAAGCAACGGAACTCCTGAACGGAACTCGCCGGCCCGAACCATCGGTAGCGGTTGCTGAGTCACCGCGCCCTCAGGAGGAGGATGTCGTTTTGTACCGTCGTGATGACGCCGGACGTCCAACTAACGAAAATAAGCCGGAACCCACTCCGGTCCATATACCGAAAGTTGATCCGGTAGACGCTAAACCAGCTCCACAAACCGCCCAGACCGGTTTGCCAGGCTTGACGGTAGTAGGTAAAATCGACTTAAATGCCAAACCTTCTGTTCCTCAGCCTACTGCGCCCCAGGCTAAAATAACGCCCCCGCAGGAAGCTAAACCGGAGCCTAAACCAGAAGTTACCAAGCCACTGGATACCCCAGTTCAGGCAGCCAGCGCACCACAACCGACCCCGGAGGTAGTGCAGCCGGTTATGGTTCAGCCCGAAAAGGAAATACCCAAGCCCGCCCCTGCCGAGCCCGTTGAGGCTAAGGTTACGCCGGTGCCGGTTGTGCCCGTTCAGGCAGACACGCCTACGGTAGCTGTTGCGCCTGTTGTAACTGAAACTCCCAGGGAATCAGTTACGCCTGCCGTAGCCCCGACTCCGGAAGCGGTCGCTTCGCCACCACAGGCTGAACCCGTAAAAGATGCCGGGCAAAAGCCATCCGGCCGTGCAGAGGTTGCTAAACCAGCCAATACTTCCAAGCCCAAAGCTCCGCAACCACAGCCCAAAAAAGTGGAAGCAGAGACCACGGATAACGAAGTGGTTGATGCACCAACCGAAACCATCCGGGCAGCTGGCAGCCATCAATTGGGTGGTCTGAAAATTCTTGGCAAAATAGAATTGCCTGTCAATAATCCCCGTCAGGGTGGAGGCAGCAATGCGGATAAGAAAAAACGCAAGCGTATTCGCGGTGGACGCGAAGGGACTGTAAGTGGTAGTGCCGCTCAGCCCAATCAGCCGGGAGGCCAGCCAGGACAGGCTAACCGTCCGGACCGCCCACCAAGAGAGGGTGATCGTGGGCCGGCTAACCGTGCCCCGGGAGACCGCCCAGCGGGAGATCGGAATCAGCCAGCCGGAAATCGTGCTCCGGGCAATACCCGCGAAGGCGATCGTACTGCAACGCCTGCTAACCGCACTGGTGCGGGTACTGGTACCGGTACCAGTACTCCGGGCAGCGGAACGGCTAACCGGGGTGGACAGACCGGCAATAACGCCGGCAACCGGCCAGGTGGTGGTGGCAATAGAACGGGTGGCGGTCGTGATCGGGGTGGTAACACGGCCAACCGGGGCACAGGCGGCCGTCGTGAAGCACCGACGCAGGCCGATGTTCGGAAAGCAATCCAGCAGACTAATGCCCGAATGCAGGGCAATACGCCTAACCGGGGTGCCGACCGTCGGCGCGACCGTCGGAGCCAGCGGGAAGAGGATCGCCGGTTAATGAACGAACAGGAGGAACTGGAGGCTAAAATCCTGAAAGTTACCGAGTTCGTTTCAGCCAACGACCTGGCTTCGCTGATGGATGTCAACATCAATGAGGTAATTTCGGTCTGTCTCAATCTGGGTATGTTCGTTTCGATCAACCAGCGTCTCGATGCAGAGGCAATAACCGTTATTGCCGATGAATTTGGGTACGATGTTCAGTTTATATCAGCCGAAGATGAAACCGAAGCGGGTATTGACGTTGAGGCAGACGAGCCGGAAGATTTACAACCCCGCGCACCGATTGTAACCATCATGGGTCACGTTGACCACGGTAAAACATCGCTGCTCGACTATATTCGCCGGGCCAAAGTAGCGGCTGGTGAAGCGGGTGGTATCACCCAGCACATTGGTGCCTATAGTGTAAAAACTACGGACAACCGGATGATTACCTTCCTGGATACGCCCGGTCACGAAGCCTTTACGGCTATGCGGGCAAGGGGTGCCAAGGTAACGGACGTCGTTATTATTGTGATTGCGGCTGACGATAGCGTTATGCCCCAGACCCGTGAGGCCATCAATCACGCCCAGGTAGCGGGTGTTCCCATCGTGTTTGCTTTCTCGAAAGTAGACAAGCCAGGTGCCGATACAGAAAAAATACGGAACGAACTGGCCTCTATGAATCTGCTTGTTGAGGAGTGGGGCGGTAAATACCAGGCCCAGGAGATATCCTCCAAGTCGGGTATGGGCGTGGATGAACTGTTGGAAAAGGTACTGCTTGAAGCCGAATTGCTCGAACTGACCGCGAATCCGGACCGCCGTGCCCTGGGTACAGTCATTGAAGCTTCGCTGGATAAAGGTCGTGGTTATGTATCGACCGTACTGGTAGAAAATGGCACCCTGATGCAGGGCGACATTATGCTGGTTGGTGCGCACTACGGTCGCATCCGGGCTATGACGGATGATCGGGGGGAACGCATCAAGGAAGCGGGACCATCAACGCCTGTTCAGATCCTGGGTTTGCCGGGAGCACCGCAGGCGGGTGACAAGTTCAACGTGATGGAAACTGATCGTGAGGCCCGCGAAATTGCCAACAAACGGGAGCAGCTCCTGCGCGAACAAACCCTGCGTACCCGCAAGCATATCACGCTGGAGGAAATTGGTCGCCGGAAGGCTATCGGCACATTTAAAGAGCTGAATGTCATTGTAAAAGGTGACGTAGATGGTTCCGTCGAAGCCCTGTCCGATTCGTTATTACAACTGTCGACGGAAGAAGTTCAGGTGAATATCATTCACAAGGCCGTTGGTCAGATTTCCGAATCGGATGTACTGCTGGCGTCAGCATCGGATGCCGTGATTGTGGGCTTCCAGGTCCGGCCATCATCCAGTGCCCGCCGATTGGCCGATCAGGAGCAAATCGAAATACGCCTTTACTCGATTATTTACGACGCTATCAATGAAGTTCGGGATGCCATGGAAGGCCTGCTTGCTCCTTCGGTAGAAGAAATAATTGTGGGTAATATCGAAGTGCGTGATGTGTTCAAGATCAGCAAAGTTGGTACCGTGGCTGGTTGCTACGTAACGGAAGGTAATATCAAACGAAACAATAAAATCCGGATCATTCGTGACTTTATTGTGGTGCATACGGGTGAAATCAGTGCCTTGAAACGCTTCAAGGAAGATGTGAGCGAAGTGAAGTTCGGCTACGAATGTGGTTTGAGCATCAGGAACTTCAATGATATCGAAGTGGGTGACGTAATCGAAAGCTTCGAACTGAAAGAAGTGAAACGGACCCTGTAAGCTGATTATACTACTAATTTTGTTGCCCCAACCAGAAGTGGTTGGGGCTTTTTTTGTATCTTACTGAACAGAAAATGTGTATGAATATCCTTACTATCAGCGATCTCCACGGTAGGACCGTTTGGCGGGAAGCCGACCTGACACTATACGACAAGGTTATTTTTCTTGGCGATTACACCGATAGCTACGTCGTAGACGATGAGACGATATATACCAATCTGTACGACATTATTCAACTGAAACGGAAGAGTCCGAAAAAGTTTGTGCTGCTGATTGGTAACCATGATGCGCAGTACCTGCACTTCCCTCACTATAGCTGTTCGGGATTCAGGTCGTGGGCGCAACCATCGTTGAGTAATCTGTTTGCCAAATATGATAGCCTGTTTCAGGTGGCTTACCAGCAGGGAGCGTATGTGTTCACCCACGCGGGCATTACCAACCAGTGGCTCAAGCATGCGCAGCTAAAGACCGGTATGGACGCGACTGTGGTACAGCCCGACTATGACCTGGCCGGATTTTTGAACGCTATGCACCGGCAACCACTCCAGATAAGAAATCTGCTGTTCGAAGTAGGACCCAAACGGGGTGGTTATGATGCCCACAGCGGACCCGTTTGGGCCGACCGGTCCGAAACTAAAAAAGATTACCTGACGGGGTTTGAGCAGATTGTCGGGCATACACCCGTCGATGATTTTACCACGGTTCGGGGTAAATCCGGTTCAATAACCTACACCGATGTACTACAAACGAAAACAGCATTTTACGAAATCACAATCCCTGACTAACTTCGGCACGAAAGGCCTGTGCGGGGTCGTTATTAAAGAAAGTCTGTTGCTGAAACTTCCTGAATGAATTTCCTGTATCCTTCCTTCCTGTTTGGCCTGATGGCCGTTTCGGTTCCGATTGCCATTCACCTGTTTAATTTCCGGCGAACACGGCGGGTGTTTTTCACCAATGTGGCCCTGCTCCGCAACGTTCAGACCGAGACCAAGTCATTTCGACGGTTGAAACACTGGCTTATTCTGGCGTGCCGCTGCCTTTTTCTGGCCTGTCTGGTACTGGCTTTTGCCCAACCCTTTATTCCCAGCAAGAATAAACTGGGGTTATCCCGGCAGGCTGTTACGAGTTTATACGTCGATAACTCGTACAGTATGCAGAATGAGCGCAATGCAAAACGCTACCTGGATATTGCCATCAGCAAACTGGATGAACTGCTGACCTTGTTTCGCAACGCGGCATCGCTTCAACTACTGACCAATGATTTTTCGGCGGCTGAGCAACAGGCTGGCACCGCCGAGCTGGTTCGTGACCGGGTGGCATCTATCCGGTTTGCCCATACGCCCCGCACGCTCGAAACGGTTTACCGACGGCAGCGTAACCTGCTCAGTTCGCTGAATCCGGCCGGCCGCAACCAACTGTTCTGGTTCTCCGATTTTCAGAAAAGTACCGCTGGTGATCTGTCCCGGCTGAAAATCGACACGACCGATCAACTCTATATCGTTCCTCTGGATGCCCAGTCTACCAAAAATATTTATGTCGATTCGGTCTGGCTCAGTACCCCCTTCATCCGGGAAATGCAGAATAACAGCCTGAATGTGAAACTGACCAATGCCGGGAAGGAAGCCGTCAAAAATTTGCCAATCCGGTTGTATCTGGATGATGCGCAAACATCAACGGCTTCGGCCGTACTGGCTCCGGGTGGTTCGGCGACGGTTTCGCTGAACTTCAATGTTGTTTCGAAAGGCTACCACCGGGGGCGGATTGTCTTTGAAGACTTTCCCATCACGTTCGATAATCAGTATTTCTTCGTTATCGAAGCCTCTCCGGCCGTCCGGATCGTGCATTTGTACGAACAGAAAGCCAGCCCGTCCAACGGTGCCCAGGGGTATATTGAGGCTGTTTATTCAAACGACAGCCTGTTTGTCCGGCGCAGTTTTAATGCCCAAAACTTCGATGTTGGTCAGTTGAAAGAAACGGACCTGGTGGTGCTGGAAGGCGTTACCGGGGTAAGCGGTACCCTCCGTACGGAGTTGGAAAACTTTGTGCGGCAGGGGGGCAGTCTGGCTATCATTCCGCCTGCTATTCCTGATGCCGGTTCGTACGGCCCTTTCCTGCGTACACTGGGCGTAGGAAGCATTCAGATTACGGCTACACCGGGTAGCATACCAAGCCCCGTACCTGTAGCTGAACCCGATAAGAGAAATCCATTTTTCCGGGACGTATTTCAGCAGGGTTACCAGTCAGAACCACTGAATATGCCGACCGAATCGCCCGTTTGGCGGTGGAGTGCGGGTACGCGTTTGCTGACGCTGCGGGATGGCAGTCCATTGCTGACCCGGTCCAGCGTGGGCGGGAAGTCGGCGGGAAGCGTTTATATGGTGGCCAGTCCGTTATCAACGACGTACGGTAACCTGGCCGAACATGCCCTGTTTGTACCCGTCATGTACAAGATGGCGGCTGCCAGCGTTCGGGCGCAGCAAACAGCCTACTCGTTTGATGATAACCTGATTACGATTCCGGTGAGTAATCCGTCCGAACGGTCGGTGTATAAGTTGAAGCGGGATAAACTGGAAATTATTCCGGTACAGCGCGTAGTGGGTAACCAGCTACTGCTCGAAATGCCAAAAAGTAACGAACTGGCGGTGGGGCAGGAAATTGAAGCGGGCTACTACTCCCTGCAGAATAGTGCAGGCAAAACGGAACAGTTACTGGCTTTCAACCACGGCAATCAGGAATCGTCCATGGAGTATTATTCGGCCGATGAACTACGCCGAATATTTGCCAACCAGCCCGGCGTTGAGGTATTTGACAGTATTCAGGATGGCGATTTTGTGCAGGTACTGGAAGAGCAGAATTTAGGGAAAAGCCTCTGGAAGTATTTTCTGCTGGCCGCCCTGGCCTTTTTGCTCGTAGAAGTTGGCCTGGTGCGGTTTATGAAAAGCTAAGTACAGTCAATAAATTGTAAGTTATAAGTGGCTGACGCGGGGTATTGCTTTCGCGTCAGCCACTTATAACTTAATAACTTACAGATGACTGTTTTCGCTCAAGTGCTCCTGCCTGAAAACAAACGAATGGGCCTGCCGCGCCCGCTCCTGCGTTTCGCGGGATTTCTGGGCAAATTGGTCGGCCGCTACCTTGTTGCCGCCTTCTTCAAAATGCCTGCTCGACTGATCCAGTAGAATAACCGTTTCTTCCAGCGCACGGATACCTTTCCAGAACGATTCTTCTACCACCTTGGTCGTTTCGGCCAATAGAGAACTGGCCGTATAGGCATGACCGGTATGGCACCGGTAGCGAATGAGCTTGCCTTCCTTGATGTTGACAAGTACACCATTACACTCCGGGCAGGTAAGGGGCGTTAGTTCACCCATGTCTAAAATACCCATGTCAAATGCGTTGTCCTGTGCGGCAATATTCACCTCAACTTCTAGTCGCTTCAACTCTTCCTGAACCAGTTTTGGTTTGTCGGGGACCAACTCCGTAATCAAATCGCTTAACAGCATAGCCATGTTAGCCACCGGAACAACAAAATCTACCGCTACGTATTCCATTACGTGATTAGGCATACTGGCATACATAGCCTCTTCCGGTTCCTGAACGATGCAGATACCCCCCATCCTCTTTACAGACCACATACCCGATGTGCCATCATCGAGCATACCGGTCAGCACGATTCCAATAACCCGGGGGCCGTAGGTATAGGCTGCCGACCGGAACAAAGCATCGATAGAGGGCCGAAACCGGTTTTCTTTAGGCCCCTTCTTTACAATGACCTGGTCGTATTCAATCAACAGGTGGTGATCGGGCGGGGCAATATAAATATGCCCCGGCTGAATAAGCTCCCCATCTTTGGGATGAACCGCTTTTATTGGCCCCGCGTGACTTAGAATCTCGGGAAGATAACTGGGTGAATGCGGTGATATGTGAACTACCAGAAAAATGGTGGCATCGAAATCAGGTGGGAGCGATGCCACTAATTCTTTCAGTGCATACACACCCCCGGCAGAAGCCCCAATAACGATAATATTTCGTTTTGCCATACTCTTGATTTTAACGCATGCCGTTTACCAGGCAAAGCTATTTCTTTCTCTAGTAAAAAAGTGGGATAAACTAAGAAATTATCAGGCTGCTTTTATTTTTATGGGAAGTTGTATGCTGGCGAATTACATTGTTTCGTACAATTCTCATTAACTAATTCTATCTTCGGAGGCTTTTTTATAGTAATTAATATACGGTTCGTTCGGTAAAGTTTTTTGGCATGGCAAAGGGAAAACGTACGTCTAAACAGGCTGAAGCAACAGAAAGTCAATCGCCTTTTGTACCTATTGTTGCTGTTGGGGCATCGGCAGGAGGGATGGAATCTATGTTGGAATTACTGGAGAACCTATCGCCCGGTACGAACATGGCGTATGTATTTATTCAGCACCTGGACCCCAATGCCCAAAGCAAGCTTACCCATATTCTGAGCCGGGCTACCGCAATGCCGGTTCGGGAAGCCGAAGACCAGTTACGCATTGAGCCCAATTATGTGTACGTTATTCCGCCCGGTCAGGATATGGAAGTGGTGGATGGGGTGCTGGCACTTTTACCCCGCCAGGCAGACACCCGCCATATGCCCATCGACCAGTTTTTTATCTCGCTGGCCAATCACCAGAAGGAAGCGGCCATTGCCATCATCCTGTCGGGGATGGCCAATGACGGAACCCTGGGGTTCCGGGCCATCAAACAGGCGGGTGGCGTTACATTTGCCCAGAACGATAGCGCCCGGTTTCAGAGCATGCCTAAATCCGCCATTGCCGAGGGCGTAGTTGACTGGGTACTGTCGCCTGCCGAAATTGCCCGGGAGCTGGAACGGATAAGCCGTAAGCCCGAATTTTTTCAACAAACAGAACTGACTGAAAACAACGAAGAAACCGCAGCGGATGAGGATATAAACGTAATTATTCAACTGGTCAGAAAGGCGGTTGGCGTTGATTTCAGTAACTACAAAATCACCACCATCCGCCGTCGTATTATCCGCCGGATGTTGCTCTTCAAACTGGAAACCCTAAAAGAATACATCCTGTACATCCGGCAGCATCCGGAAGAAATGCCGCAACTGTACAGTGACCTGCTCATTAACGTCACGACGTTTTTCCGCGATCAGGATACTATGGCGTACCTGAGCCGGGTGCTGTTTCCCCGGATTATCAAGGAAAAAGCTCCGCACGAACCTATCCGCATTTGGGTACCTGCCTGCTCTACCGGGCAGGAAGCGTATTCGCTGGCTATGTTGCTGATTGAGGCACTGGGCGATAAGGCTACCAGCGTTACCATCCAGATTTTTGCGACCGACCTCAGCGAAATGGCTGTAGCTAAAGCCCGGCAGGGAAGCTACACCAAGGGGGAGGTGATGGACGTATCGACCCAGCGGCTACAGCGTTTTTTTACCAAAACAGACGAACACTACCGCATTAACCGGTCTGTACGTGATCTATGCGTATTTGCCCCGCATAATATCCTGAAAGACCCACCCTTTTCCCGACTCGACCTGGTCAGTTGCAGGAACCTGCTGATCTATCTGGGCAGCGTATACCAGCGCAAAGCCATTGCCATGTTTCACTACGGGCTTAACCCCAGTGGCTATCTGGTGCTGGGAAAATCGGAAACGGTTGGTAGCCTGACGGCACTTTTTGCTCAGATTGAAAAAAATTATAAAGTATATGTGCGTAAAAACGATGTTATTAACCGGGCAACCTTTGAGATGAGTCCCCGTTCCGGCTTCGACCGGTTGAGACTGGATGGTGCGGGCTCAGATGAGAACAAGGCCAGAGTTGGCTCATCTACGTATAGCAGGCAACGTAACGCTGTCCTTAAAACTGATTTTCCGGTGGGTGATTTAGAGAAAATAGTCGATGAACTGTTGCTTCGTCAGTACGTGCCAGCCAGCGTAGTGGTCAATAACGACCTGGACATTCTGCGCTTTCGTGGGTCGACCAGTATGTTTCTGGAGCCTTCGCCCGGTAAAGCCAGTCTGAACCTGTTGAAAATGGCCCGGCCCGCGCTGGTCTTTGAGTTGCGGAATGCCGTTCATAAAGCCCGCCAATCGGCCCGGCCCGTTCGTAAGTCCGGCCTGGAAGTGAAAATTAATGGGATAGCCCATCAGGTAGCTATCGAGGTGGTGCCCCTGAATATAGATACGGAAGATCCGCTATACCTGGTGCTTTTTGAGGAAGTGGAGGCTATAGTGCCTTTTGAGGCCGATTTGACAGAAAAGCGGAATCTGCGCATAAAGCAACTGGAAGCAGAACTGGCTACCCTGCGCGAAGACATGCGCTCCATTGTGGAGGAACAGGAAGCCAATAATGAGGAACTACAGTCGGCCAATGAGGAAATAATCAGCAGCAATGAAGAACTGCAGAGCATCAACGAAGAGCTCGAAACAAGCAAGGAAGAAATTGAATCGACCAACGAAGAACTGCTGACCATCAATCAGGAATTGCAGGTACGCAACGACCAGATCTCGGAAGCCAACGAGTTTTCGGAAATTATTTTTGCTACCATCCGCGAAGCCACCCTGGTGCTCGATGGAGACCTGCGGATAAAGAGTGCCAACAAAACGTTCTATTCGCTATTTCGGGTGGACGAAGAACAAACGGAAGGGCGGCTTATTTACGAAATAGGGAACAGACAGTGGGACATTCCCAAGCTAAGGCTGTTGCTGGCCGATGTGATACGGCGAAATATTCAGGTCAATGCCTTTGAGATAACCCATAACTTCGACGATATTGGCGAAAAAGTGCTGTTGGTTAACGCCCGCCGGGTTGTAAGGCAGGAAGAAGCTATTCTGCTGGCTTTTGAAGATATTACCGAGCACCGACGGGCACAGCGCCTACTGGCCGAACGCGAAGCCTGGCTGCACGACCTGGTCGATAATGCCCCGGTGCTCATCTGGGTATCGAATGCCGAAGGAAAGTACACCTTCTTTAACCGGGCCTGGCTCAATTATACGGGGCATTCGCTGGAGGAAACCATCGCTCAGGGCTGGATGGAAGCCATTCATCCGGACGACCGTCAGGCCTTTGTCACTACGTTTACGAGTGCCCTGGCAAAACGGCTGCCCTTTCAACTGGAGTTACGGTTAAAACGACAGCAGAGTGTGCTACAGACCGAAGCATTCCCGCCCGATGAATACCACTGGATGCTGATGAACGCCAGTCCTACATTTTTGGCGGCCGACCGCAGGCTGAACAGCCAATCTGCGGAAAGTGGCTTATTTGCTAAGCCGGCGGGCGCATCGAACGGTGTCTTTAGCGGGTATATCGGTACGTGCGCTGAAATTTATAGTCAGAAAACCCTGATTCAGGCCCTGGACCTGCGTGCTCAGCAGCGGATACAAAAAGTATTCGAAATCAATGCCATGGTCGTACACGCCCAGCAGGTACTGGCGCAGACACAGGCTAACGATGGCGGGCGTGAAAAGGCGCAGAACAACCTGCTACAGAACGAAAACGACCTCAAGCTGTTTGTCGATACCACCTCCGACGTGATTACCCGCTGGTCGCCCGACCTCCGGTTGTTGTACGCCAACCCGGCCTTCGAGAAAAAAGCGGGTACACCCGTTAAGGAGTTGCTGGGGAAAACCAATCAGGAAATGGGGCAGCCCGCCGAGATTGCCCTGCCCTACATGAACAAGCTACAACAGGTTCTTGACACGGGCCTGTTGCAAAGCCACTATAATTCGTTTCCAACGCCGGATGGCATTGCGTATTACTACTCCCGACTGGTACCCGAACTGAACATGGATGGTTCGGTAAAAAGTGTGCTTGCCATTGCCCAGGACATCGGCAGTTTGCAGCTGGTGGAAGAAATACAACAGACAGCCATCAACCTGCAGGCGGTGCTGGACAGTTCATCGGCCGCCATCGGACTGCTACAGGCCGTTCGCAACGAAAAGTATGAGCTTGTCGATTTTGAACTGACGGTATGCAACCAGCGATTTGCCACTTTTGTTCGGCAGCCCATTGAACAGATGCCGGGTTTATCCCTGAAACACATGGCCGAAGCCTTGTGGCAGGATGTTACGTTCGATAACCTGGAAAAAGTGATGCTTAGCGGCCAGCGAATGTATATTGAAAAGCAGGTACAGCGCGAAGGCCATGACCAGTGGATCGGCATGTCCATTACCAAACATGATGACGGTGTCGTGTTGTCGGGAATGGATATTACGGCCTTCAAAAAGGCGGAACAGGATAAGGAAAGCTGGCTAATGGAACTGGAGCAATCGAACCAGTCGGTTGAAGCACTGAAGCAGATACGGCAGCAGGTGCAGGGACGTGGCGAGTTTTTACGCTCTACCACACACGACCTGCGGGGTAATCTGGGTATCATTCAGGGAGCGGTTTCTATGCTGGATATGGCGGATACCAACGAGGAGCGAAACCAGATGATGGCCATGCTCCAGCGAAATATACGGCAGGCCACCCAGATGCTAACCGAACTGCTGGACTATTCCCGGATGGAGGCTGGGCAGGAGGAACGCAATATAAGTTCGGTCAATATCAATGAACTGTTAGCGGCATTGGTCGACAGTGCCCAACCGCTGGCGGTGGAGCGTAATTTACGGCTGAACTTCGAAAGTCCTGCAACCCTAGTTGTAGCCGGTGATGCTGTCAAGATTAGTCGAATTGCCCAGAATCTGCTGCTCAATGCCCTTAAATACACCAATGAAGGCGGAGTAACGGTGAGCTGGGGTGAGTTAGATGCTGATCATTGGCAATTTACCTTTGCTGATACGGGACCGGGATTGTCGTGGCCGGTACCAAAGAAGGGAGCAGATGCGCAGGGCGAAGGAATCGGCTTATTTATTGTCAGACAGTTATGCGAATTTCTTGGCGGCTGGATATCGGTCGACAGTGAACCCGAGAAGGGTACTCGGTTTCAGGTAGTATTACCCCGAAACTATTCCGATTAGCCAACCAGAAACTGTGAACGCTACCCACATTTTGGCAAAGTCACGGCATCCCACCAGTAATGTCGGAACGAGCCAATGCATTCGAGCCATTTCTGGTAATGGGTAGGCTTCACAATGTATGAGTTGATACGAAGGGAGTACGATTCTTCGATGTCCTCTCTATCAGTGGACTGGCTGAGCATAATAACCGGAATGTCGCGATACAGGCGATTGTTTTTAATCGTCTCCAGCACATGCCAGCCCTCTTGCCGGTTGGGCAGGTACAAATCCAGCAATATCAATTTAGGCAATGAATGCGTTTTCTCGCAGGATTCCAGGTAGACAAGCGCTTCCGATGCTTCCTGCATCCAGATGGCTTCTACTTCCGGAAACTGCTGCTGAAGTGCCCATCGAATGATAAACCACTGATCGGTATTATCCTCAATAACGAGAATTGTATCCTTGCGAACGTTACGGGTAGCCGTTTTATAGCTCATAAACAATAGAGGTAGTAGAGTACGTAAAAATACTTCGTTTTTGTTAAATACAAAATTAATGTAGGCTGTTTTTTTGTTTTGGACACAAAGGACAAAGCCAGGGATAAAACAGTCGGTTTCAGTGGAGATACTGGAGTTGGTTGTTCCCGTTCCTATCCAAAACTGCTCCGTGCAAACTCACAGAACTAACCCGTTTATCATGGCACCGCCTGCTTTGTAAACGGACAGCCGCGTTTACAAAGCAGGTGGTGCCATAAGAGCCGGATTGCCCTCTCCGGCAGGGAGGAATTTCTCAACCAGAGTCGTTACTTATCCTCTTTCAGCGTCGAGAGAAAGCTAACCACATCCCTGATTTCCCGCTTTGTCAGCAGGTACTTCATTTCGGGCATGCTGGATGGCGAATTTGTCCGTTTGGCAATCTGGCTTTTCTGAATGGCCATATCGGGTTGGTCGCCTACCTTCACGTTCACTTCCGTAGCGGTTTCGTTCTGCAAAATACCACTAACCGTTTTTCCGTTTTTGAGCGTCAGGTTCACGGTGCCATAGCCCGGAGCCAGGCGGGCACTGGGGTTAATCAGAGCTTCCAGGAGTTGCTCGCGGGTGAGCCGGCTGGCTACCCCATTCAGACGGGGACCGGCATTACCCCCCAAATCATCGTAGGAGTGGCAGCGGATGCATTGCGCCGTCTGGTGCCGGAAGAAGATACGCCGACCCGAATCCGTCTCACCACCCAGCAAACTGCCCTTGTACGTAGCCGCCAGCGCATCGGGCGATAGTTTGGCCGTTATGGCTTTATAGCGGGCGGTTAACTTGGGTGAGTGTGCGCTTTCGATGGCTTCTTCCAGCTCCAGCTGGAGTTCGGGCGACAGTGTACCCGCCGACATTTTAGCCAGCAACGGATCGAACGCTTTTTGTGAATTGACAATGGGTAATTTGCCCAGTGTAAGCAGGGCCGCCTGCTTCTCTTCCGTTGTGCGATTATTGATTACCTCAGATAACAGGGTCACCATCCGGTCTTTGGGCATGGTGGATTTGGCCAGCAAATCCAGCCCCGCCACCCGAACGCTTTTCTCCGTATCGGCAAGGGCAGTTTCGATGGCTTTACTGACATTTTTATCGTTCATTGACGCCAGGGTCCGCAGTGCCGCTACCCGCACACTGGGTTCCTTATCCGTTTCCAGCCTACTAAACAAGGGCTCGGAGGCACTCGTCAGGTTGAGCTGGGTAATGGCTTTGATGGCACTCAGCCGCAGGGTTTTCTCCGGGTGGGATAGCAATTTGGTGTACAGGTCGGCGGTTTTGGTCTTGAGCAGGGCCGGATCGCGCTCGATAACGCCCCGGTACCGTCCATCCACCCGATCCAGTACGGATGGCTTGGCCCAGGTACTCAATGCTTCCAGGGCTTCGGCCCGCATCGCCAGCGGGCTTCCTTCCTGCTGCGCGTAGTCGATCAGGGTTTGCATGGCTTCGGGCGTACCGACCCGCAGGTTGGCGTTGATGGCGCGTCGGAGCAGAGCTTCGTTGGTGAAGCTTGTCTTTTGCATCACCTTAGCCAGCGCGGGCAGGGCGGCCGGAATAGACAGGTCATCATTGATACCCCGGGCTGCTTCGGTCACAATAAATTCGTCTTTATCGGCCAGAAAAGCCGCGATGCCCGGATCACTCATGCGCCGGAGGGCCACCACTGCCGCAATACGAACCCCCCGCGACGGATGACTGGCCAGCGCCACAACGGGAGCCGCTTTGCCAATACGGGCCAGGGCCAGGCTACCCGCGTGCCGGATGTAGGCATCCTCGTCGTTATTGGCCTCCAGCAGTTGAATAATGGGCTGAATAGCCGGTTCGTACGCAATGCGCCCCAGGGCTTCGGCGGCAAAGAACCGTGCCCGGCTGTTAGTATCGTTCAACAAAGGCATAAGAGCGGCCCCGGCCTCTTTGTAGCGAATATCGCCCAGCCATTTAGCGGCCTGCGCCCGAATTTCGGGGTCGCTGTCCTGTAGTAAAGGCAGTAATAGCTGTGCGTATTGCTTGGCCTGCCTGGCCAGTTGACTAATGCCCCAGATGCCGTGTACCCGAGCCAGTTGATTATCTGTCTGTTTGGTCGATGCCGTAAACACGTCGGCTCCTTTCTGCCCCCGTTTTGCCAGTTCGAACTGTGCTTTCTGCCGAACCCGCATATCCGGGTTCTTCAGCAGCTCACCCAAATCGGTTTCGGAGCGGCTCCCGAACTTCTCGGCCAGCAATGTTTTGGTGCGCTGCCGGTCGGCCCAGGCTGCTCCTGCTTTATCGTCCATTTTCCAGATGCGTCCGTAGTCTTTGGCATCCCAGCCGTTTATCCAGTCGGCTATATAGAGGGCACCGTCGGGACCAAAGTCAATACCGGTTGCCAGTACATTGCTCAGAATCTTTTTTTGTTCGCCGAGTTCAAATGAAGCGCCCTTTGGCTTCAGTTTGAACGCATGAATGCCCGATTTGGCGGGGTTTCCCACAAATTCGGCGATGAAAAAGGTGTTTTTGTAGGCCGGGCTCAGGGCCGTTCCGGGGTTGTAGCGCATACCCGACGGGCCACTCACGAAGTTGGCAATGGTCGGGGTGATGTAAGCCGCCTGCCCCTCAAAGCGCGGCTTGTACATCTGCTCATCCATCCATACTTTGTAGGTATTGTTATTCGGGTCGCGGTATTTGCCATACTGCCAGTTGCTGCGCCAGCCCGTATCGGAGCCGTTGGTAATGTACACCAGCCGCTCTTTTTCGCCCGGATGGTCGCCGTCATTATCCTCGCTGATAAGGTTGCCGTACTCGTCAAAAACGAACTCGTGGGTGTTTCTGACGCCGTGGGCAAATACTTCAAAATCGCTGCCATCGGGGTTCGACCGCACCACAACACCACTGTTCGGATGTTCCCACTTTTGCCCGTCCGGGCCTTTTCCGCTAAAACCAATATCGCCAATCTGCCAGTAGATTTTACCATCCGGCCCCATCTCGATACCCGACATACCGTGCCCGCCAAAGCCGACGTGAATACCGTAGCCGTGCGAAATGGACGTTTTCGTTTCAGCAATACCGTCGCCATCTTTATCCTGCATCCGCCATAAATCGGGGGCTACCGCCACGTACAGGTCGTTGCCGTTGGTCATGACCCCCCCGGCCACGTCGGTCACCTCATCATGAAAATCATCAACCACCAGCTGCGACATGTCGGCAACGCCATCGCCGGAGGTATCTTCAATGCGGTAGACGTTTTCTTTTTCGACGGTCATATCCCTCCAGTCGTGGGAGCCATCCCCGTTCAGGTCTTTGAGCCACTCGTTTTTCTTACTGTTTTCGGGAGACAGTACCCGGTGCAGGAATGCCCGTTTGTCCTCGATGCTTTGCAGGTGATTCGATTCAATTTCCCAATCCTGATGACCCCGGATGTCGAACTCCGAATTTTTCTGCCGGTTTGTTCGGGTATAATAAAGCCGCCCGCTATCGTCGATGTCGATGGCAATGGGGTCGGCCACCAGCGAATCCACGCCCCACACATTCAGAGTTAGGCCGTCGGCCAGTTCGGGCGTTACCGTAGCCTCAATTTCTTTGGCCAGTTGCGCGGCTTTTTCGGGAGCCATGCGCTTGATGCGCCGGTCGATAGGGTCTTTTGCTGTTTGATAGCCGACTAAAAAAAGTAGGGGGCCCAGGGCGAAAAGCCAGATGACTTTCTTGTTTTTCAGTAAACGCAGGTTTCTTTTTTTCATCTTGAATGAACGTTAACGGGTACTATTGCCAGCGAACGGAGTTGGCCCTATCGCTATATAATGGATGATTAAAGCTGATTGTCTGTTTTCAAAGGAAAAAAAAACGGGATGCTACTTGAACAGGGGAATGATCATTTACAGGAATTGGCACTACGGACAGGATTGATGCAGGATGTGTATGTCGCCGTTAGTTACAACACGGTGCAATCTATATGGAATACAGCCGACAGATAGCTGGTCAGCCCTACCGTATTTATAACAACTAAGCCCTGTGCTGGTTGTTATTTGTAACGAAATCAGTCATTAACCAGTAAGCCGATAGATTCTCTCTTATTACGACGCTACCTTCATGCCTAACATACTAAAACGAATCTACAAGGGATTGTTCGCCGATTCAATTCCGCCACCGATGCCCACTGAAAGCACTGAAACTGCTGAAGGCACTAAAACTGTTGAAGGTACTAAAACTGCGGAAAGTACTAAAACTACGGAGAAGCCTGCCAGCGAGACCAGAGGATTCTTTGCCAACGCCAAAGTTGTGTTGGGCGACTCATTCAACGGTTTCATGGATGACCGCTGCCTGAAGATGAGTGCAGCCCTGGCTTATTACACCATTTTTTCCCTGGCTCCGCTTCTGGTGCTAATTATGTCCCTGGCCAGTCTTTTTCTGGGTGAAGAAGCCATTCGCGGGGAGCTTTTCGGTCAGCTGAACGGGCTGCTGGGAAATGAAGCGGCCGGACAGATTCAGACTATGATCAAGAATTTAGAATTGTCCGGTAAAACGACGTCTGCCCTGGCCATTGGTATCGTTACGTTGCTGATTGGTGCAAGCAGTATTTTTATCGAAATTCAGGATTCGGTAAATCAGATATGGCGGGTGAAAGCCAAACCAAAACGGGGCTGGCTCAAGCTGGTAAAAGACCGCCTACGGTCGTCCTCTCTGGTTGTGAGCCTTGGTTTCTTACTGTTGGTTTCGCTGGTTATCAACGGTATTGTGCTGGCCATGAGTGAGCAGATTACCCGTTTGTTGCCTGGGCTGGGCGCTTACATTATTAGTGCCATCAACTTTGCTATCAGTACGGCCGTTGTTACAGTGCTGTTCGGCGTAATATTCAAGGTATTGCCCGATGCCAAGATTTCCTGGAAGGATGTGCGCGGGGGTGCCATTTTTACAGCTTTACTGTTTATGCTGGGCCGCTACCTGATTGGGTTATACATCGAGACTACCGGCACGGAATCGACGTATGGAGCGGCTGGTTCGCTCATCGTTATTCTGACCTGGATATATTACATTTCGGCCATCCTGTACTTTGGGGCCGAGTTCACCCAGGCCTACGCTAATAATATTGGTGCCAGGATTGAGCCAGCCGACCATGCGGTGTATATAGAACGAACCGAGCGGGAACGCGAGGTATCCGTAATTCCTACGCAAAAGAAAGCGGAGGAAGCCGCCAGTAAATGAGTGTTCATTCACGTTCACAAGCGGACTAAGCAGCCACTCTGCTGTTCATCAGGGGAAGGGGCACAATTCCCCCTGGCTTATGACTGACGATAAGCGAACACAGTTGTTCAACCGTCAGTACCGGAACGAGCGTATCATCGGGCAGGGTCAGGCCAAACAGGGTTTCGAGGTAAACCACAACTTCCAGAAACTCCCATTCATTGAGACCCAGGTCCCGTTGTAATTGTTCACCGGGGGCTATATCGGCACTTTTCAGAGTGAATGTGCGGGTTAGAAAATAGCGGAGGTGCGTATAAACGGTTTGCATGATAGTAGTATTTTTCGAGGGTGCCGTTTTGGTCCTAAAACAACGTCTGTCAGGTGTGTTTTAAAATTTCTTTGCTCCGTCTTGCCCATTTTAGCTTGACCAGCGGGTGGAGACGCCGTTTTCAAGGGTTGTAGTTCCTCTATGCCTACATACGTAAATAACAGGCAATCCGTTGCAGATCTCAACCAAAATAGAATTAAACTACTTTTCTGCCGGGCAGCAATCTAGGTTGCCTGACAGGCAGTATGCCACTATTCGCTGGATTGGTTCGTTGTAGCTGTCTGGCTAAACTGGCACTTCCATGAACAGAAACGGGAACACAAGGCTCTCTTCGCCTTGTGTTCCCGTTTCTGAATGGCTAATTTTCTACCGTGGATAGTTACTCACAAGCGCTCGTCAAATAGTTTCAGAATCCGTTTATATTCGTCCATCCAGCTCGTGGGTTCCACGAAGCCGTGATCTTCGAGGGGGTAGGCGGCTGCTTCCCAGTTTTCCTTCCGAAGTTCAATTAATCGCTGGATGAGCCGCACTGTGTCCTGGTAGTGGACGTTCACATCCACCATGCCGTGACAGATGAGCAGGTAGTTCTTTAATCCTTCGGCAAAGTAAATTGGCGATGACCGGTTGTAAGCCAGGGAATCCAGTTGCGGTTCGTTCAGGATGTTGGCGGTGTAGGGGTGGTTATACGCGGCCCAGTCCGTTACGGGCCGGAGAGCGGCTCCGGCCTTGAATACATCGGGCGTGGTGAACATAGCCATCAGGGTAATGAAGCCGCCATACGAGCCCCCGTATACGCCAATCCGTTTGGCATCGACGCCCTGCGTCTGAACCAGCCATTTAGCGGCATCGACGTGGTCTTCCAGGTCTTTGCCACCCATAAACCGGTAGATACCCGTGCGCCAGTCGCGGCCGTAGCCCGCACTGGCCCGGTAGTCGATGTCAAGTACCGTATAGCCCTTGTCGACCAGCAGGTTATTGAACATGTACTCGCGGAAATACTGACTCCACCACTTGTGGGCGTTTTGCAAATAACCAGCCCCATGTACAAATACCACAGCTTTGCCCGTGGCACCGGTGGTTGGTTTATACAGCCGGGCGTAAATGGGCTGGCCGTCGCGGGCGGGAATCGTAACCAGCGCTGGTTCGCGCCAGGGGTAGCTTTTGAACAGGTCCGTTTGGGAGTGCGTCAATTGAATAGCCGATGCGTTGGCCAGTTGGCCAGTCGGGGAATTGGCTGGATGATTCGGTTTCGCCTGTTTGTTGTTCACTGATACCGCGTCGGCCACAAACAACTCCCAGGGCTGGGTAGTAGATGAGTACCGGATGGCCATTCGAGTTTCGTCGGGCGAGAGGGTTACATCATTTGCACCCGTCATACTAGTGAGCCGGGTGCGTTCTCCGCCGGTTACCGCCATTTTGTAATAGTGCTGCTCGCCGGGGTGAACTTCGTTGGTTTGCAGGTAAAAATGCGTCTTGTCTTTGGATAAAAGAACCTCCTGCACCTCGAATTTACCCGATGTCAATTGTTTCTTCTGGCCCGGATTCAGGACATCGACGGTGTAGATGTGCGAGTAACCCGAAGCCTCCGACTGAAACCAAAGGGTGTGGTTGTCGGCCAGGAAATTCATGTTGCCCATTGCGTTGGCCGAACCAATACCCGGCCCGCTGATCCAGGAATCGTCGTGCTGCCGGTCCAGAAGGGTAAGTTTCTGTGTTTCGGGCTCCAGTCGCATAATCCAGCGGTCTTTATTGTCCAGCGACCGCACAACCACTACGCATAATTTACCATCGTCGGACCAGAGCGGGCCGTTGATGACTACCGCCCGCATTTTTTTCGTCGTGTCCGCTTTAGCTCTTTTACTGGTATCCGGTGTCAGGTACGTCATTTTGTCGGTAATGCCCGGAAGCCCTTTTACCGATACGGCCCGGATGGTATCCTTTGTCCGGTCGTACACAAAAAATTCCTGTGTCGATGCGGGGGCACCCACTTTGGTGCGGGCAGTCAGTTGCTCGGTAAAACCCGATTCGGTCACGTAAGTAGGCACCTGCGCGGTTTTTGCGTCGGCAGCCCGCTTGCTGAGTCGGTAGGTCACAAACCGCCCGTCGGGGCTGAGTTGCGGATTGGCCAGTTGTTTGTCGTCGAGGTAAATTTCCTTCGGACGGTCGGGGCGGTTGGCTTTAGTGATGCGTTCGCCTTCGTCCTTTTTTTCTTTCCGTTCCTTCAGCACTGTCGATAGGCGTACCTGATCTTTTTTGAGAAACTTATCCTGGTCGCTGAGCTTGGGTTCGGCTTTTTTGGTGCCGGTATGGAAATCGGTGAGTTGCGTCAGTGCACCGGTTGTCAGGTCGATGCTGAACAGATTGGCCCCGCGCCGGTACACCACCCGCTGCTCATCACCCGCATCGGCGGAGGTGCGGCTTTCCGACCGCGAAAAAACGGGGTCGGTCTCGGCCTCCACTGTGTTGGTCAGTTGCCGGATGTTGCCCGATTTCAGGTCGATCAGAAACAAATCGTCGTCCCGCTCAAACAGCCGCTTCGTGTAGGTTTTGTTGTAGCCCGATGTGGGTGCCGATGGCAGGTCCCGGCGCTCGGCGGGCGTAACCTTTACCGGCTTCGACGCAGTGAGTTGTTTGCCTTTAACTGGCCGGGTGAAGGTTACTTTGTAGAGCGAATCACTCTTGGCCCGGTCGGGATTCCAGTTGAAGTAGAGCGTTTGCGAATCATCCGACCAGAACGGACTGGAAGGGGAGGTGCCAACCGCTACTTTGGGGTCCTGCATGATGGACTCGACCGTGAGCGTCGGACGAGCTGTCGGAACCGCCGGTTTGGGGGCAGGCTGTGCCAGAACAGAGACCGTAAACAAGGCCAGTGGCCAGCAGAAAACTGATTTCATTGTTGAATGAAGAGAATGAATAAGGAAAGGCCTGAAATTAGGAAGAAAAGGCCGAAACGCTTACTTTTCACGTTGAAAACGTCGATTAATCCGGTTACCTAGCCGATTGACGGCCGTAGAAATCCACCCTGCAAACGCATTATGGCGACCGGCTGTACGGGGTTATCTACTAGGTTCCTACGCAGGGACGACTACGAGTCGGCTATCGGCCTGATGATGTTGCTGAGCCAGGCGTGCTAGGTGCGGAGAGATGGATGGTAATGGACGTTAAAACGGAAATCCTGTCGAAACAGGGATTAATCGGTGATTGGGAAGCACGTAAAAAATTAGTCGTATGAAAAAAGAAGTAATCCGGTTTCTCGAACACGCCGAAGATGCGCTGAATGATGCCCGTTATATGTATCAGAATGAACGGCTACTGGCCGTAGCCAACAGGGCCTATTACGCTGTGTTTTACTGCCTCAGTGCGCTGCTGGCTTCGGAAGGGATTTACGCGGAGAAGCATCAGACAGCACACGCAACGTTTAGTGAGTTCTTCGTGGGAAGTGCTCGTTTCGACGTGCAGACCATTAAACTTGTCAGGAATAGTTTTGCTGCTCATCAGGCTGCTGACTATGATATGGATGCGTTTATCAGTACTGCAGAAGCGCAGTTGCTGCTGGATGATGCCAAACTGTTTTATGACCTTACACGGACTTATTTTGCCCAAAATCCGGTCGCCTGACCTTGCCCGTCTAGTCAAAGTTGGTATCTTGCTTCGTCAAAATCCTGTACTGAAACCATGCATTATGTTATTCATGCCTACGACCACACCGATCCTGATGCGCTCGACCGGCGGATGGCTGCCCGCCCGGCCCACCTGGCTTATGTGGCCCGGCTGAAAGAAAAAGAGCAATTCCTGCTGGGGGGTGCCCTCCTCGATCCCGACGGTAACATGATGGGTTCCATGCTTGTGCTGGCTATGGCAACCGAAGATCAGTTGAACGACTACCTCCGGTCTGACCCCTACATTGTGCAGGGAGTTTGGGATAAAATAGATGTAAAACCCTTTCGTCAGGCGCTGGTATGAAGCTGTTCAACAGTCAATCCGCTGGTCGGTCTACGCCGTAGATAACTGCATCGACTCATTGACGAACCAACCAGTCAACTGATCACTTTATCACCCAATTTTGATACACGCTGCAATATTTGATATGGACGGGCTGCTGGTGGACTCGGAACCCCACTGGCGGGCCATGGAACGCGAAGTATTTGCCACCGTTGGGCTATTTCTGACCGACGATGAATGCAAGCAGACCACCGGTATGCCTATACCGGAAGTGATTCGTTACTGGTATGCCCGCGCTCCCTGGGTCGATGTGCCGGAGCGCAGCCATCAGGACCTGGCCGATGCCATTACCGAAGGCGTTCACGTGCGTATTGCCCAACTGGCCGAACCCATGCCGGGGGCGCTGGAGGCTCTCGCATTCTTTGCTGATCAGGGTATTCCAACCGCTATTGCGTCGGCCTCACCCATGAGTCTGATTGAGGTAGTGGTTGACCGGCTGGGAATTCGGGATTTACTGACGCTCTGGCACTCCGCTACGCTGGAGGCCCGCAACAAACCCGCGCCGGATGTGTACCTGGGTACGGCCCGGCAGCTCAGCGTATTACCGGCCAACTGTCTGGCCTTTGAGGATTCGGGGAGTGGCCTCCGGTCGGCTTACGACGCAGGGATGCAAACCGTTGCCGTACCGGCTGCTTTTGAGTATAATGACCCTAAATTTGCTATCGCTGACATTATTTTACCGTCGCTGGAGGCACTCACGGTGGATACGATTGCTACATTACCAACATCAAAACTACATTCCTAAACCTTGATACGTGCCTGGGCGCCCACAAATCACTATGCGTATTTACCAACTCGATGCTTTTGCCGACCAGTTATTCGCCGGTAATCCGGCTGCCGTTGTACCCCTGACCGACTGGCTGCCCGACGGGCAGATGCAGCAGATTGCCGCCGAAAATAACCTGGCCGAAACCGCTTTCTACGTCAAAACAGGCGAGCAAAATCACTACCATATTCGCTGGTTTACGCCCACGGTGGAAGTAGACCTGTGTGGTCATGCTACGCTGGCTACCGGCTACGTCATTTTCTTTCTGGAACAGTCCACCGCCGAAGGAGAGGATACAACCCAGACGGATGTTATCCACTTCGACTCCCGCAGTGGCCTGTTGAAGGTGTGCCGGGGTGATGATGGCTGGCTAACCCTCGACTTTCCCGCCGACGTGTTGCAGACTGCTACCTTACAACCGCCCGCGCTGCTGGCCAGTCTGCACGAAAAACCACTGGCTGTGTTGAAAGGTAAAACCGACTATATGGTCGTTTATGAATCGCAGGAGCAGATTGAAGCGCTGACCCCTGATTTTCGGGAAATGAGTTCTATTCCCGCCAGAGGTATTATTGTGACCGCTCCGGGAAAGGCAGAAAGAACCGGCGATCAGGAACCGGTTGATTTCGTCTCCCGCTTTTTTGGCCCACTATCGGGTATTGATGAAGACCCTGTGACCGGGTCGGCTCACACGACACTGGTTCCTTACTGGGCTGAGCAACTGGGCAAAAAAGAACTTACCGCCCGTCAGTTATCAAAGCGGGGCGGGTATCTGCGCTGTAAACTGAATGACGACGGCGAAAACCCCGCCCGTGTCGATATTTCGGGTCAGGTTAAGCTCTACCTGACGGGCGAGATTACGGTGTAGCCTTATTACTATTTATGACCAGCCTTCATTACCGGCACCCGAACGTGAGGCTGCCCCAGTAGCTATGCCAGTCGGCTTCGACGGGATTGTTGTGCGGCACCATCCGGACTGCGCTCACCATGTTGGCACCGGCCCGTAGTGTAAACCGGGCGCGTCCATGCGCGTCGGAACGCTGCTTCTCTTCGGTTACGTGATTAGTTGCGTCCCGGTTCCAGTACCGTACCAACGCCCCGGCCAGCGGTTTGTTCGCAAACACCAGGCGAAACTCAGCCGTCTGGCCGGGGTGCTGATTGTAGGGATTCTTAGCTAAACTGATTTCCAACATCATACCCGTATTTTTGGCGAAAGTGTCGTCGGTTTTTGAGCCGACCTGCACCAGTGTTTTTACGCATCGCTGGTACAACTCCCGGCTCGGTTTATCCGTATTACCCTGTTTTTTTCTCGCTTCTATCACGTTATCCAACCCGTCTTCTTCCAAATACAGCAGAAAGCTGTCTGGTTTCATGGACAGAAACTTGGGTGTGTTGGCAAAACTAAACAGGTGCGTACCGGCTGTTTTGAGGGGTACTGTTACGTCGCCGTACGTATCGCCGACCAAGGCAGGGGAGAGGTCTTCGTTGCCCGCAGCCGTGTAGTGGCGATATTGAATCAGCCGGTTCTTTTTCCCTTCCGACCGCTCACCGGTGAAGTTTTCCCCCACCAGCACCTGTACCCGTATCAACTGGCCGACACGGGCAAAAAACTGCGTTGGTTCTAACCAGAACTCATGCCCGAAGGCTACGCTGAACAAGATACTTAGTCCAGTAAATAATGAAAGCTTTTTCATATTTTTATCTGTAATGAATCTAAATAGTTATACCTTTGCCTGCATAACTCAACGATACTAATGACGACTGATTTCAATGATCTGATACCTGTTTCATTCGGTAGCTACAGTAAATCCCTGATACAGACCAATCCCTACGCCAGTCAGGAGTGTATCCTGAAAAAGTGCTGCAAGAAGTACAAAAAAGGGAAACGGTGCAGGAAATGCCCGGATTGATAGCCCTTAATTCCTACTCAACCGCCATCTTTACCAGATGGATATCCAGTACCAGTTTTACCACACGCTTCCGCTGGAACCTCAGCTAACGGCCGTGGTCAATTTGCTGGCTGGTGTGTTCGACAATGAATCCCCATCCCATTTGCGGGCGGAACTCCTAAACCGGCAACGCCAGACGGGCATTTATACCGGATTAGCGTTGGCCGACGGTGTTGTGGTAGGGTGCAAACTGGGCTACGAACGCAAACCGGGCCACTTTTACAGTTGGCTGGGCTGCGTTGCCCCCGCCTTTCGGGGCAACGGTATTGCTCCCGAACTGATGCGTCGGCAACACGAGTGGTGCCACCAGCATAACTACCATACCGTTCGGACGCAGACGTACAATCAATGGCGTTCCATGTTAATCCTCAACCTCAAAGCCGGTTTCGACATTATTGGCACCATGCAGGGGAAACACGGTCTGACCATTTTGCTGGAGAAAACCTTCTGAAGGAACCCATTGCCTCGCCACGTTGTCAATATGGCACATGCACCTCTACCTGCACATCCCCTTCTGCAAACAGGCCTGTCACTACTGCGACTTTCATTTTAGCACCAGTCTGGGCCAGAAATCGGCCCTGGTGGACGCCCTCTGCGCCGAAATCCAGCTCCAGAAGGACTACCTGCCAACGCCTGAATTACAGACAATTTATCTGGGTGGCGGTACCCCTTCTTTGCTGACGGAACGGGAACTGGAGCAGCTTTTTACGGCCATTCACAAGCAGTTTACCGTATCTCCCACGGCTGAAATCACCCTCGAAGCGAACCCCGATGACCTTACGGCCGATACACTGCGGGTACTGCGTCGGTATGTTAATCGGCTGAGTATTGGGATTCAGACGTTCGATGAAGCCACACTGCGCTGGATGAACCGGGCGCACACGGGCACCGAAGCCGAGGCATGCGTTGGGGTGGCGCGGGAAGCGGGCTTTGCCAACATGAGCGTCGACTTAATTTACGGACTCCCCAACCGCGACGCATCCCGCTGGCAATACGACCTGGAGAAAATTATAGCGCTCGATGTACCCCACCTGTCGGCCTACGCCCTCACGATTGAACCCGATACGGCATTTGGCCGATGGCAGCAGAAGGGGAAACTCCCGCCTGTTGAGGAAGAACTGGCCGCCGACCAGTTTGAGGAACTGACCCGGTTGCTGGCGGGTACGGGTGGTGCCGGCGACGTATCGCTTGGGTATGAACATTATGAAATCTCGAACTTTGCGCGCTCTGGTCAGTACGCCCGGCATAATACTGCTTACTGGCAGCGAAAGCCGTACCTGGGCATTGGCCCCAGCGCCCACTCCTACAACGGCCACTCCCGGCAATACAATATTGCCAACAACGCACGTTATATCGCTGACATCCGGCAGGGCAGTATACCCGCCGAAATTGAGGTGATGACAACCGCCGACCAGGTAAATGACTACCTGCTGACGGGCCTTAGAACACAGTGGGGTTGCTCCCTCTTCGAACTGAATTTGCTGTTGGGTACCGACTTTGTCCGGCAACAGGCAAGCGATTTAGGCACCCTGTACGCATCGGGCTGGCTCGTATGTGACGGTGACCGGCTCCGGCTGACGAACGCCGGAAAACTCTTCGCCGACCGGGTAGCCGCTACCTTGTTCGTCGGGTAAATTAGTGGTTTTCGTAATGGAGTGCTTCGATTTTTCGGAGTTTTTTCGGGTTATGTGCGCTGATAATCGGTTTTAACCGGTGCTTACCATTATTTTCGCGAAATGCTCTTACGTCTATGAACCCTCAGCGACCCGTTAATAAATTTCGTTCCGGTGCTCCTCAGCAACCCCGCCCGAAGGTACCCCGGTCTGTTACCGGTCAGGGCGCCAAAGGACAGCGGCCACCGGTCAGAACCGGTTCGTCACGCTGGCAGCAGACGCGTCGCTTTATCCGGAACCGGCCCATACTGGAACAGGTATACCGGTTTTGCATCCGGGCTTTCCTGTGGTTGTTCTTTGGTTCGCTGGGGTACGTCATCGCGTTGAAATACGTGCCGGTTATCGTAACACCCCTCGTCGTTTCGCGCTGGGTAGATACGTTCGGTACCGATGAGAGCAGCCACGTGTACAAAAAATGGCGGTCGTACGAGGCCATCAGCAAAGAAGCAGCCCTAGCGGTGGTAGCCTCCGAAGACCAGGCTTTTCCCCGGCACTGGGGGTTCGACTTCGATGAAATTCAGGATGCCATCAAGGAAAATAAAACGCGCAAACGGGTGCGTGGTGCTAGTACCATTTCGCAGCAGGTAGCCAAGAATGTGTTCCTGTGGAATGGCCGCAGTTACCTCCGGAAAGGGCTGGAGGTGTATTTTACGGTGTTAATCGAGTTTATTTGGGGCAAGGAGCGCATTCTGGAAGTATACCTCAATGTAGCCGAAACGGGGCCAATGACGTTCGGGGTCGAGGCAGCATCGCAACGGTACTACGGCCACCCGGCGTCAACGCTGGCCCGGTCAGAAGCCGCCCGGCTAGCCGCGGTACTCCCCAACCCGCGTCTTTTTTCGATCAAACACCCATCGAATTACATCCAACGCCGAACCGCCCAGATATCCCGGCAAATGCGGTATCTGGGCGGTCAGAAGTACATTAGAAATCTGTAGACGGAAGTGGACTATTTCTCCTCCACTAAACTCGGTATCATCCACCGCTGGGCTACGTTCAGGGTATAGTCGACAAAGGCCCTTGCGGTCCGTTCGTACACGTCGTTGCCCACAAAGTGCCCCCGTTCGTCCAGGTTATCGGCCGTTTCGTGGGACTCGTACAATTTGGGCGATATGATGGAGTAGCTATTGGTGAAACTGATAATTTTGTTCACCACCGTGGTCATGTCCAGTGCGGGCTGCCGGCCACCGCGCCCGCTGGAAATGCCGACCATTGCAAAAACCTTGTTATCGAACAGATGCTTGAACGCGGGCCCGCCCAACTGATGAATCGCATTGGTAGCCTGCGGGGGCGCGGTCCAGTTGTATTCGGGCATGGCAAAAATGACCAGATCAGCCGACTCCCAGGTTGTTATCAGTTCTTCCTGAAACGGGGTGAGTGACTCTTTTTGCACCGAACCCTGACCAACCAGGGGTATATCGTAGTTTTCAAATGTTACAACAGAAGCCTCATGCTGGGCGCCTTCGGTCAGGATATGCCGGAGGTAAGTAACGAAACGCAGCGAATTACTATTTTTGCGCGATGAAGTGGAAATCAGGGCAATTTTCATTTGGTAGGTTGATTCAATACACTGACAAAACCCCGCCGTTTGGGCTTTAGTTTCCGGGCGCAAACAGGGCCGTCGGCTTCTAACTCAGCGCCTGGGCCAGATCGTCGAGTAAATCTTCGGCGTGTTCCAGCCCCACCGAAATCCGCAGCAGGTTTTTTGGGGTGGTTGAATTGGGGCCTTCCGAACTGGCCCGGTGTTCGATCAGGCTTTCTACACCACCCAAACTGGTGGCTCGTGTAAACAGGGTAAGTTTACCAATAAACCGGATGGCTTCTTCAGCCCCGCCCTTCACCTGAACGGACAGCATGGCACCGGGCCCGTTCATCTGCTGCTGGGCAAGGCTGTACCCTTTGTGACTGGGCAAGCCCGGATAATGCACCCGCTCCACGGCGGGATGGTCGGTCAGGAAATCGGCAATGACCTGGGCCGCCAGGCTTTGGGCGCGTACCCGCAAGCCCAGCGTTTTAATGCCCCGGCTTACCAGCCAGCAATCGAAAGGGGACGGCACCGCGCCGGATAGCCCTTGCAATTGCCGCACCCGCTGCGTAAATTCATTGTCGCGTTTGAAAATCAGGGCACCGCCCAGCACATCGCTGTGTCCGCTCAGGTATTTGGTGGTCGAATGCATCACCACGTCGCAGTTCAGGTCGAGGGGGCGTTGCAGAACGGGGGTGGCCCAGGTGTTGTCGCACACGCAGATAGCACCAACCTCGTGCGCCATCTGACTAACCAGGAGTAGATCCGTGATTTGAAGCAGGGGGTTGGACGGTGTTTCGCACCAGACGACCCGTGTATTTTCGTGAATGGAAGCCTTTACCGCGTCGGGGTTGCTCATGTCTACCCGCGTGTACGTGAGGCCCCAGGGGTGAAATACCTGTTCCAGAAGGGCGGGGGTACCGTAGTAAGCATCCGTGGACAGCAATACATGGTCGCCGGGCGAAAGGGCCTGAAAAAGGGTCATGGTAGCCGCCTGCCCGGACCCGAATGCCATGCCGGTGACTCCGCCTTCCAGCATCGTCAACGCTCTTTCCAGGGCTTCGCGCGTGGGGTTGTTGGGGCGGGAATAGAGAAAATCAGCCGGTAATTCATTGGCTTCGTTACGGGCATAAGTCGTTGACAGGTAGAGGGGGGGCACAACCGAGCCGGTTACGGAGTCGGGTTGGTGCGTTGCGCGGAGGGCTAGGGTGTCAAAATTCATAACAGTCGGGAAGCGTGCAGTGGCTCGTTTTTTGTAATTCCAAATTCATGGTTTCTACTGGTAATACGGAAATGGTTGGCAAAAAGTTGGTCACACGTTCATTTTTCACGCGTTTGAAGCAAGACAATGGCTAACCTGGACCCGTACACAACTATATTGACTGCTAAAACAGCCGCGCATTTGCTGCGCCGGGCTACGTTTGGCCCTACGCAGGCTGAAATAACCGGGTTTACGGGGCTGACGGCGGCTCAGGCGGTGCAGCAACTCATCAGTAACGCTGATTATTCGCCCCCGCCCCCGATTGATCTGGATCAATACAGCTCCACCGCCGGACAAACTTTTCTGGATAAACCGTTCAACCACGCCCGCAATTTTGATCTGGGCCACTACATGCGCTGCTGGTGGCTGGGGCTGATGACCTCGCAAGCGGCTCCGCCCAGCCTGCTCGACAAGCTGACCCTGTTCTGGCAGAACCACTTCGTAGCGACTCGCGAAGGCGTGGGCGATTATCGGTTTATGCATCAGTATCTGCTCTTGTTGCGGAATAATGCGCTGGGTAATTTCCGAACGCTGGTGACGCAGATGACCAAAGACCCGGCCATGCTGCGGTACCTGAACGGGAATGAAAACGAGGTGGGTAAACCCAACGAAAACTACGCTCGTGAGTTGCAGGAGTTGTTTATTGTGGGTACTATCGACTTCGCCGGGAATAAAAACTACACCGAAGATGACGTAAAAGCGGCCGCCCGGGCCTTAACGGGCTGGCAGTATACCAACTACGAGGTGGACGGCTCAACCAGCTTTACCACCCTTTTTGTTGATGCCAAACACGACACGACCAATAAGGTTTTCTCGGCACACTATACTAACACAGTCATTACCGGGCGGGCACCGTCCCCGTCCGGCACCCCATCGGCGGGGGAACTGGAGCTGGCCGACCTGATTACGATGTTGCTGGCTCACCCCCATTCGCCCCGGTTCATTTGCCGGAAACTATACCGCTGGTACGTGAATCCGAACGTGACGCAGGCCATCGAAGATAACGTCATCATCCCGCTGGCCCAGTTTCTGACAAGTCCGGCCAATAACTGGGCCATTCAGCCGGTTATCGTCAAGCTCCTGACCAGCCAGGTCTTTTTCGATGTGACCAATATTGGGGCCATCGTCAAATCGCCCGTCGAACTGGCCGTGGGGTCAATGCGGTTCTTCAATCAGGCTGTACCCGTGCTACCCACCGACTACGCAGCCTTCAAAACCTACTTCGACTTCGTGTTTTACCGGATGCAGGATATGCAGATGCCCATTCTGGACCAATCGTCGGTGCAGGGGTACGAAGCATACTACCAGACGGGCTATTCCAAAACCTGGATTAATACCACCACTATCGGTTTTCGGTACGACTATACCGATGCGTACGTGTATCGCTTTCTTCAGGTGCGGCCCAATTACCTGATGGGTATCGACGTGCTGGCCTGGGCTACCTCATTACAGGCTAACTTTTCGGACGTGTCGGGTACGCTGGCCATATCCTGCGTGGAACTGCTCGATGGATTTACCAAAAATCTGTTTGTGTACGACCTGTTTCCGGCCCAGCGGGATTTTCTGATTGACACCATTATGATGGAAGGGCTTCCGCGTACGTCCTGGACATTTCAGTGGAATGCCTACCGCCGAAACCCAACCGATCCCGGTAGCCGATACGAGGTGTTGTACCGGTTGCAGAACCTCATGAAATTTCTGCTGCGGATGGCTGAGTACCACCTATGTTAATGATTGAGTGATAGAATGACTGAGTGATTGAATAGGCTGGCACGCACTTTTTCTATTGAATCATTCAGTCATCCTATCACTCAACAAGTCAATAATTATGAAACGGAGAGACTTTTTAACGGCGGCTTCGGCGAGTTTGCTGCCTGTCATGCTGGATGGCTTCGGGCTGAAAGCGATGTCCCGCCAGTCAGTTCTGGTACAGTCGCTGCTGAACACAACGGCCCTGGCCAGTGACCGGGTGCTGGTCATCGTTTACCTCAACGGGGGCAATGATGGGCTGAATACCGTCATTCCGCTTGACCAGTATTCCCTGTATACAGGTCTCCGCAGTAATATTGCCATTCCGCAAAGTTCCGTGCTGGGGCTGGATGGTAATCCCGCCACGGGCCTGCACCCTGCCATGACGGGGATGAGGAACCTGTATAATAACGGTAAACTTTCCATTGTCCATTCCGTATCGTACCCCAACCCCGACCAGTCGCACTACCGGGCTACTGATATCTGGATGACGGCTGTCGATTCCAGTCAGACATCCGTTTCGGGTTGGGCCGGGCGTTACCTCGAAAACCAGTTTCCGGGTTATCCTGCAGGTTACCCCAACGTCCAGATGGAAGACCCGCTGGCCATTCAGATTGGTTACCTGACCTCAACGGCCCTGTTGGGCGGTCAGCAATCAATGGGTATTGCCCTGAATGATCCCGATAGTTTTTACCAGCTGGTTGGTTCGGGTGGTACTACCCCGCCCGGCGACCTGCCCTGCTGCGATGCGGGTGACCTGATTGCTTATATCCGCAAGCAGCAGGCATTGTCAGTGGGGTATGCGGGGGAGATAAAGCGGGCCGCCGATGCGGGGCGGAACATGGCTACCTACCCGGCGGTAACGGCAAAAAACTACCTGGCCGATCAGTTGAAAATTGTGGCCCGGCTCATTCATGGGGGCTTAAAAACAAAAATTTATTTCGTATCTCTCAATGGCTTCGATACGCACTCCGGCCAGGTAGACCAGACCGATGTGCGGCTGGGTAGCCATGCCGATTTGCTGGGTAAATTATCGACGGCTATCGAAACCTTCCAGCAGGATTTGACCCTACAGGGAATAGAAGACAAAGTGGTAGGGATGACCTTCTCGGAGTTTGGCCGACGGGCTAATTCCAACAATTCGAAGGGGACCGATCATGGGGTGGCAGCTCCCATGTTTGTGTTTGGCAGTAATGTAAAACACCGGACAATCGGCCAGAATCCTGATTTGGCCAACCTGACGGGGCAGGCGGGTAGCAAAGAAATTACCATGCAGATTGATTTTCGGCGGGTGTATACCGATATTTTGAATGACTGGTTTGGTGCCCAGCACACTACTACCAACGCCCTGCTCTTTCGTGAATTTCCCACGGTCTCCCTGTTTTCGGATACGGTAGAAACCGTAGCGTCCGGCAACTGGCAGGACCGTAACGTGTGGACCGTGGGGCGGGTGCCCTTTGCCAATGAATACGTCAAAGTCAACGCGGGGCATACCCTCACGATAGACCGGTCTGTTTCGGTCAAAAATATCCGGCTGGAAGGCAAGTTAATGTACACCGGCCCGTATTCGATTCAGATGACGGGGTAGGGGGCTGGTTGATTAGTTGATTGGTTAATAGTAGGTGACTTCTCACCGGGTAACCAACCATCCGATAATCCTTACCGGGTAACTTCTTACTGAGTCAGTTCCTTGAAGATGGTTTCCAGCGAATTTTCCTGTTGCCGAAGCCCGACGAGTGTTAGATTCTGGTCGGCGGCAAGGCGGAAGATGGCGGCCCGCAAATCTGTATTAGGGGTAGCTGTAATCCGGTACTGTCCGGTACTTATCCGGTCTACCTGTTCTACACCCGATACGGACGATAACACAGCCGGGTTTGCCAGGTCTCCTTCAAATTCGGCCACCACGATTACGCCCGCACCCGTGGAGGCACTGCGGAGTTGACTCAGCGGACCATCCGCCACAATGTGCCCCCGGTTAATAATGACTACCCGGTCGCAGATGGCTTCCACCTCCTGCATGATGTGGGTGGAGAAAAGCACCGTTTTGTCGCGACCGGCCTCCCGGATTACCTGCCTGATTTCGGCCAGTTGATTTGGGTCGAGACCCGTGGTTGGTTCATCCAGAATTAGTACGGGCGGGTTATGCAAAAGGGCCTGTGCCAGCCCTACCCGCTGCCGGTAACCTTTGGACAGTTGCCCGATGCGCTTGTGCTGCTCCAGTCCCAGCCCAACCCGCTCAATCATATCCGCTACCCGCCGACTCAGTTCCGCCCCGCCCAACCCGTGCAGGGCTCCCGCAAACCGGAGGTATTCCCTTACGTATAAATCCAGGTACAGCGGATTATGCTCCGGCAGATAACCCACACTCCGGCGTACGTCCATGGAATGCGTACGCACATCGAATCCGTTTACTTCCACGGTGCCGTCGGTCGGTTGCAGGTAACCCGTCGCAATTTTCATCGTCGTGGATTTGCCCGCTCCGTTGGGTCCGAGGAACCCCACAATTTCACCCGGCTGTACCGTTAAGGATATCTGATCGACAGCCCGTTGCTGTTTGTATTCTTTCGTAAGATTCTGAACCCGGATCGACATGTTGGGAAGTATGTATTGACCGATAACGTAAAATCTGGCCCTTTTGCACAGTTCGGCCACAAAACTAACAGACAAAAAGCCGGAAAGAATTGCTATTTTTAGCCGTTTAACCCCAGTAAACGTTGGTTTTTCGCCATTTCCCTATGTCTCTATTTCGTAAAAAGACCGTAACTCAAATCCTGAGAGATGCTGAAGCCGGTGAATCGGGTAAGCTAGTCAAAACACTGGGTGTCCGCGATTTAACGTCGTTCGGTATTGCAGCTATTATTGGTGCCGGTATCTTCAGTACCATCGGTATTGCCAGTTATAACGGTGGTCCGGCGGTATCGCTGCTGTTCGTGTTTACGGCGATTGCCTGCGTGTTTACGGCCCTGAGTTACGCGCAGTTTGCCAGTACGGTTCCCGTAAGTGGCAGTGCTTATACCTACGCGTACGTGGCGTTCGGCGAAATTTTTGCCTGGGTCATCGGCTGGGCACTCATCCTGGAGTATGCCGTTAGCAACATGGTGGTCGCCATCTCGTGGTCGGAGTATTTCACGTCCATGCTGAGCGGATTCGGGATTACCTTTCCCAAATACTTTGCCACTGATTACGGGTCGGCCTCCCGCGCCTTCGACCTGGTCCAGCAAACTACACAGGCGGGTACGGCCCTGAGCACGCTGCCCGAAAGTACCCGGGTTCTGGCCGACGCTTACGCCAATGCCCCGATGTTGGGCGACCTTAAACTGATTGCCAACCTACCCGCCGGTGCCATAACCGTACTAATTACAGCGCTGGTGTATATCGGTATCAAGGAATCGCGCACGGCGAGTAACATTCTGGTGGTGCTTAAACTGGCCGTTATCGGGCTGGTCATCGGGGTAGGGGCCTTTTATGTGAAACCGGCCAACTGGTCGCCGTTTGCACCGAACGGGGTATCCGGCGTATTGAGTGGGGTTGCTTCGGTCTTTTTCGCCTTCATTGGGTTCGACTCGATCTCCACCACTGCCGAAGAATGCAAAAATCCCCAGCGCGATTTGCCCCGTGCCATGTTGTACTGCCTGGCCATTTGCACCGTGCTGTATGTGCTGATTACGCTGGTGCTGACCGGTATGGTCAACTACAGCGAATTGAATGTGAGTGACCCCCTTGCCTATGTGTTTACGAAAGTAAACCTCGACTTTGTGGCGGGCGTCATTTCGGTCAGCGCCGTCGTGGCGATAACGAGTGCGTTGCTGGTGTACCAGCTGGGGCAACCGCGTATCTGGATGACCATGAGCCGCGACGGGCTGTTATGGAAACGGTTTTCCCGGATTCACCCCACCTACAAGACGCCTTCCTTCGCGACGATTGTAACGGGTTTTCTGGTGGCTATTCCCTCCCTGTTTATGGATTTGAATTTCTTCGTGGACCTGACCAGCGTCGGGACATTTTTTGCGTTTATCCTCGTTTGCGGGGGCATTCTGTTCCTGGATGCCAAAGGATTGACGGCGCAGTCGAAGTTTAAAGTGCCCTATATCAACGGCAAGTACATCATTGGGGTGGTGTTGCTGGCGGTATCAGCCTACGCCCTGACGACGGGGGACCTATTGCAAACATTGGAAAGTAAGCCCCTTCTGTTTGTATTCTGGGGCGTGTGGCTAATACTGGCCGTGCAGGGTTTCCGGTACAATTTCTCGCTGTTGCCGGTCATTGGTGTCCTGACCAATCTGTACCTGATGACGGAGCTGGGCGCCAGCAACTGGCTTATTTTCGTTGCCTGGCTGGTCATTGGACTGGCTATCTACTTCTCGTACGGTTTCCGAAAAAGTAAACTGGCCGGCCAGTAGAACGTTGCTGAGGGGTACGCATGTTACAGTAAAAACGACAAACCAATGAAAGTTACCATTGAAGTTGAGGATCAACGCAAATTGGAAACGCTTATAGAATGGCTTCGGGAGAACAAGTTTCTGGACGAAATTACGGTGAATCCAACGAAGTCAGCTATTACAAAAGGGGACAAAAGCATTGACCCAACAGCACTGTTCGGAATATGGAAGGACAATCCAAGAACTCTGGAAGAAATCCGTAAAGATGCCTGGCGTGACGGACTATGATTCTTTGCGATACTAATATATTCATCCATGCTTTCAACCAGCATCAGCCAACAATTGACGCATTGGAAGTTATAGGCTTTGCCGATATAGCCCTTTCGTTAATTTCTGTTATGGAATTGTATAACTGTTCTATATAATTCTGGTAATGAAATAGGTGGTTAGTCACCTGCTTCTTCTTCAGTTTTCCGAAAGAATAAGCTGGCCGGGCAGTAAGTTTTTATGTAAATTTGATAGACTATTAATTCTGATGCTATGGAAGCAGCACAATACACGGCTCAATCATTTTATGCGGCTTATCGCCAATTACCAGTAGATGCCCAGCTTGCATTTCGAAATCTACTAGACAAAGAGTCAGAGATAGAAGGGTACACAAATGCCGAATGGTTATCTTTAACTGATCCTGTCTTGCGTAACCTTTGGGAAGCTCCTGAAGAGGACTATTGGGACGAATTATATGCCAAGCAACATCCTAGGGACTGATTTTATTCAGGGAAGCATTGTCTGGGCGCTTTATCCGCTTACAGATAAAATTGACAAAGCTAAACGAAGACCTGTATTGATTATAAGCAACAGGTATTCTAATGATCTGGATAACGACTACATTGTTCTGCCCATAACCAAAGCGGTTCGCTCAGAATCATTTTCGATTATTATTGAACCCCACGAAGTGGAAGGAGACTTGCCAGTTAGAAGCGAACTTCGATGTAATAAACCATTTACTTTACGAAGCAGTCTGATTATAGAAATTATAGGTTTATTAGACCAAAATCAGCTTGAGCAGGCGGTTCAACTCATGAATGAGGCTGTTAAGGTTGTGAGTTAACAATAGCAGGTGTCAATCGAAGTAGGTAGTGTTTTTGTTTTGCCTTACCTTCCGAAAAACATGATGTGCTGCTGCGGTAGCCGGTCGTCGTTTTTCAGGAGTTTCAGGCCCACTGCTTTCATTTTCTTAGTTGCCTGTGCTACGCTAATTTATGCAGTTCCTTGATGAGTACGTTCGGGTCTTCGGCCCGGTACTCGACCAGTACGATCCGTCCGCCCGGTTTGAGGGCCTCCACCAGGTGCTGCATCATTTCTAGGGGATACGAAAACTCGTGGTACGCATCAATCATAATGGCCATGTCGATGCGGCTGGTATCCAGCTTCGGGTCCGATTCCGTACTGAGGATGGGGGTTACGTTAGCGATGGTAGGCGCTTATCTGCCCCCTGGTGAATTAGCGCGCCATGAGCGGTTTGCGGATGCTTTTGCCCGGTACGAACAACTCATACGCCCTTATGTTGAATCGGTGCAACAGCTGCCACCCAGTGTGCCTCATCTACTCTACCCAACCACCGCCACCGGAGTAGCTATCATTAATAAACTGGCTGACCTTGCAGCCAGTAAAGTAGTCAAAAAGGTCCTTACGCGTTTTAGACCGTCTACTGTCCAGGACGAAACGCAACTAAATGGAATCGAGTTGCCCCGCTACGGCTTTTAGCTCTCCTGGCAGCAGGCTCGACTCCGTAGCCGGGTTTTTGCCCAACAGAATAGCCGACACCTGCCGATAAGACCTGATCCTCTACGGATAGTCTCCCTGCCTATGGGTAGGGAATAGAAGTACGGTCAGTTGATAGCTTTGCTCAATAGCCTTCTTCAGCCCCATAGTACCCGCTAAATTTCCCGGTTTGTTGAGCAGGGGCTGCTGCCAGCCTCGCAGGGTTATCGTGCCTTCGTATAACCTTACCCGTGCGTTAGTGAGCCATACGAACTACTTCCTGCACCCGCGTACGGACGATGTAGAGCGGGCGAATTCCTGTTTCCATACTAAACTAAAAACAGGGGACCATTACCTTATTATCTCCCCATTTGGGTGGGCCATTTCAATTTTTCGTGCGTATAGAAAAGCAAAAATGGCGAAGTCCAGCTGCCCGACGGTACATGCCGCTGGGTAACCTCAGGCCATCGTACAGTAAGTTTTTAACGCGTACCAACTCTTATGAATCAACGACTATGAAAAACAAATGGAAACGAAATGAACTGGTCCGGGCATTCCTACGCGTGAGTTTAAGTCAACTCATGCTGCTGATGGCTCTTCTGGGAGGGGCCCTGGCGCAGACGGTGACAGGAAAGGTAACCAGCGATAATGGAGAAGCCTTACCGGGGGTAAATGTGGTGCTCAGAGGAACCGGTACAGGTGTCAGTACGGATGTGAATGGAAATTACAGCATCAACGCGCCCAATGGCAATGCGGTATTGGTATTCAGCTACATTGGCTTTACTACCCAGGAAATCCCCCTGAATGGGCGTACGACCCTCAACGTTACTCTGGGAACCGATGTCCATGCCCTATCCGAAGTGGTTGTGGTTGGCTATGGTACGCAGCGACGGCAGGAGCTGACTACGGCGGTGACCTCCGTTAGCAGTCGGGCTATTGAGCGCCAACCCGTAGCGGGTTTTGATCAGGCGCTGCAGGGGCAGGCTCCGGGCATTCAGATAACAGCCCCCACCGGGCAACCAGGAGCAGGCATCAACGTACGAATCCGGGGTAATAACTCCATTAGCCTGACAAATTCACCCTTATACGTCATTGACGGGGTACAGATTTTGCCAACGTACGATCAGGAGCTGGGCATAGGCAACCAGCGGCCTAACCCGCTCAACAGCATCAACCCCAACGATATTGAATCCATCGACGTATTGAAAGACGGTGCTGCTGCGGCTATTTACGGGTTACGGGCCTCTAATGGCGTTGTGGTGATTACCACCAAGCGGGGCAGAGCCGGTAAAGCGCAGGTTGGTCTAAGCGTATATTACGGCGTTCAGCAGCTGCGCCGGAAAATTCCGGTGCTGAATGCCCGTCAGTTTGCCGAGTACTTTAACGAGGCCCAGGTGGCGGCCGGTAACCCACCCGCGTTCAGCAACCTCGACTCCATTCCGTATAACACCGACTGGCAGGATGCCATTTACCGGCTGGGGCCCATTCAAAACTACCAGATAAGCCTGAGCGGGGGCAACGAACGGACGAAATATTACATCTCGGGTGGGTACTTTAATCAGACGGGCATTATGCTCAATTCCGGGTTTAACCGCTACAGTTTCAAGCTCAACCTGGATCAGTAAATGAGTACCCGTTTTCGGGCCGGTACCAGCCTGACCCTGAGCCGTACGTACAACAATACAAGTGTGCGGAGTGAACTTGGCCTGCAGAACTCAGGCACCGTTCTGGGTGCTCTGGCGCAGATTCCAACCATCCCCATCCGCAACCCGAACGGCAGCTATGGGATCAACCCGTTCCAGCAGCTGGATAACCCCGTTGGTAACTTACTGGAAACGCACAATGCAGCTACCATCTACCAGGTTATTGGGAACCTGTACGGGGAGTTCGACATCCTGAAAAATCTAACGCTGCGCAGTGCCCTGAGTCTGGACTTTCGTACGCAGCTGGAAAATCAATTCATCAGTCGCAACTACCCTGGTACGCAAAATGCCAGCCCGGCTACCCGTGGCAGTGCCCGCACCGGCACCAACCAGCAGAGCATCTGGCTCTGGGAAAACACGCTGACATATAATCCGGACTTAGGCGACAAACACGGCCTTACGCTGCTGGCCGGGCAATCCGTTCAGGCATCGGATCGATTCACCTCCAGTGCGTCTGTAACCGGTTTTCCGTCGAATGCAGTGCCGTATCTGTCGGCCGGTACGCAGTTTACGCAGCCGTCGAGCTATCAGGATCAGTGGGGCCTGATGAGCTATTTCGTCCGGGCTATTTACAATTATCAGGAGCGTTATCTAGCTACGCTGAGCTTGCGGGCCGATGGCTCCAGCCGGTTTGCAGCGGGCAATCGGTTCGGGTATTTCCCGGCGATATCGCTGGGCTGGCGAATTTCCAGGGAAGGTTTCTTTCCGCAAACCAGGCTGCTGGGCGAAACAAAACTTCGACTCAGCTACGGGGCCAACGGAAACCAGGAAATTGGTGCTTATCAGCGGTTCAGTACGTATGGATCGGGCTACAATTATGCCGGAACCAGCGGCATTCAGGGCGGTATTGCGCCCTCGCAGATCGGTAACAACCAATTGCGCTGGGAAACAACCGGGCAGTATAATGCGGGCTTAGATGCCTCACTCATTAACAACCGGGTTACCTTAACGTTCGATGCGTATCTGAAACGCACCACGAACCTGCTGACCAATGTACCCCTGCCTTATAATGCGGGCGCCCAGTCGCCCCAGATCATTCAAAACGTAGGGACGGTCCAGAATAAAGGCATTGAAGTAGGCATCAACAGTACGAACATCCAGGGACAGGAAGGCGGCTTCAACTGGACAACAAATTTTAATTTTAGCCTGAATCGGAACGAGGTGGTAGACCTCGGAACGCTTCGGAATGAACAGGGCCAGGCGGTGAACCGAACCATCATCGGTACGTACACCATCACGCAGAAAGGCGCTCCGCTCGGTTCCTTCTATGGCTATGTAGTACAGGGCATCTTTCAGTCGGCAAGCGAAATTGCCCAGGCGGCCAGCCAGCCGAATAACCCCAAACCAGGCGATATTCGGTTCGCTGACCTAAATCAGGACGGCGTTATCAACGCCAATGACCGGACCATTATTGGCAACCCCAATCCGAAGTTTTTCGCGGGGCTGACAAACACGCTAACGTACAAAGGCGTTGAATTGAGTCTGTTCTTTCAGGGTAGTTACGGGAATGACATCTTCAACCAGAACCGAGTCAATATTGAGGGCATGGCTGATCCCTTCAATCAGACCACGCGCGTACTTAACCGCTGGCGACCCGACAATACCAATACGGATATACCCCGGGCAGTGCGGTACGACCCAAACCAGAATAACCGATTCTCGACCCGGTTTGTGGAAAGTGGCACCTATACCCGGCTCAAAAACCTGACGATTGCGTATAACCTGCCCGCCAAGACCCTGCAACGGGCAAAAATCACCAGTGTCCGGATCTACCTGACGGGCCAGAACCTGCTCACCTTTACCAACTATACCGGCTACGACCCCGAAGTGAGTGCCGACCCCTTCTCGTCGGTTGGTTTCGGGCGCGATTACGGCGTATATCCGCAAGCCCGTACCTACACCGCTGGCATCAACTTCAACTTCTAATTCAGGCTACCATGAAAAAAATAACCCTGTTTTTTATCCCCTTCCTGATGCTGGCCGGTTGTGATGTACTCGAAAAAAATCCATTGCCCAGCATTACGCCCGAGAATTTCTTTCAAAACGCCGACGACGCTGAATCGGCCCTTACAGCTGCCTACGATGCCTTGCAGCAGGCCGGCACCTACGGCCAGGATCTGAATGTGGTGGGCGAAATGCCGTCTGATAACTGCACCAGTACCAATGGCGATGTGAATGCGCTGGAACGTATCATCTGGACACCCCAGACGGGGCAGGTAGGAAGTATTTTTCAGGCCAGCTACATTGGTATCAACCGGGCCAATGTGGTACTGAATTACGTACCTGGCATAGCCATGGATACCGTTCGGCGCAGTCAAATTCTGGGCGAAGCCTATTTCCTGCGGGCGCTGCACTACTTTAATCTGGTGCGCCTGTATGGCGGATTGCCGCTGCGGCTTGAGCCGACAGAATCGGGAGAAAGCAGTACGGTTGTTATGGCCCGGTCGTCGGTCGAGCAGGTATATGCTCAGATTGTCAGCGACCTGCAGCAGGCCGAGCAGCGAACGGCCAGTACGTTCGGGAGCCAGGCGGCCAACCGGACGCGGGTAATCAAAACGGCAGTCAATGCCCTACAGACCAGGGTATTTCTGACGCAGCAACGGTGGGCCGAAGCCATAACCGCAGCCAATAAGGTTCTGACCAGCAATTTGTACCAGCTCATGCCCTCGTTTAATGATCTGTTTCCGCCTGAGAATAAAATAGAATCAATTTTTGAGGTTCAGTTTGCCGGTACCGCCGATGGGGGCTTCATTCTGCCCGACCTAATTCTGCCATCGCCCCCGGCAACCTATTCATTTCCCAAATTCAACATCCCAACCCCGGAACTGCTGGCCTATGCCGATACGCTCAACGACCGCCGGTGGCGATTCACGGGTGAGGTTACCCAGGCGGGGCGCAATCATGCCAGCTTTGTAATGGCCAGATCAACCAACGCCAACGATAATGGTCCTTTTGTCTATAAATGGCGGAGCAACCCCAACGCATTTAACAGTCCGGATAACTACTACGTCCTGCGGCTAGCGGATGTGATGCTGATGTATGCTGAAGCGTCTAACGAGCAAAATGGGCCCAATCAGGATGCACTCAACAAGCTGAATACAATTCGAGCAAGGGCGGGGTTGTCAGCGTTGGCTTTGTCGGACGTAGCTACGCAGCAGGCATTCCGTAACGAAGTTGACCGGCAACGGCGGTTAGAGTTAGCGTTTGAAGGCGAGCGGTGGTTCGACCTGCTCCGATACGCCCGTCAAACGCTGGCTAATCCGACCCAGATTCATCCGGTTACGGCGTTGGATATTATTCAGCAGGTGCGCGGTAGCCGGGATGTGAATTACCTTCTGTTCCCGTTTCCGCAGACGGAGATTAACAATAACTCGTTGCTACAACAAAATCCGGGGTATTAGTGCAACTACAGCAGTACGTTAAGGAAGCATGTTCCGGAGTAGGTTGCTACGCTTCCTGCCTGCTGAATGTAGGGATTCGTTTGGGTAGAGACAGCATAAAACTGTCTCTATCATTTTGTTGTACTCTATTTCTTTTATTACTTGATACAGTATCATGAAGCTCTGTCTTAAAAAGAAAGCTGTAAGAAACCTGTTGTTGCTGGCAAGCCTGTTTATAGGTATAGGTTCGCAACAGCAAGGTCTATGTCAGGGCCGGGCGAAACAGGTGGAGGTTTGGCTTACCAATCCTGACCGGTCGGCGTTGTTCGAAAAGCAACCAACGACGCTGTCTTTCGGTACAGCCTCCACCCGTAATCCAACCATTGATGTGGATGACGCAAAAACCTTCCAGACCATCGATGGCTTTGGCTACACCTTAACTGGTGGCAGTGCAATGCTCATCAACCGCATGGACGCTAACGCCCGGGCGGCCTTACTGCGGGAGTTGTTTGCCATAGACGGGAACAACATCGGCGTTAGCTATCTACGGGTAAGCATTGGCGCGTCGGATCTGGACGATCATGTTTTCTCCTACGATGATCTGCCCCAGGGCCAGACGGACCTGGACATGGCAAAATTCAGTTTAGCCCCTGATCGGGCTGATCTTATTCCGGTGCTGAAACAGATTCTTATTCTTAATCCGGCCGTTAAAATTCTGGGTTCGCCCTGGTCGCCACCAACCTGGATGAAAACAAATAATAGCTCAAAAGGAGGGAGCTTAAAGCCCGAATTTTATGATGCCTATGCCCGCTATTTTGTAAAATACATTCAGGGCATGAAAGCCGAAGGCATTCGGATTGATGCCATCACGATTCAGAACGAACCGCTTCATCCCGGCAATAACCCCAGTCTATTGATGCTTCCTGCGGAACAGGCCACCTTTATCAAAACCAGTTTAGGTCCGGCCTTTAAGTCGGCTGGCATTGATACAAAGATTCTCCTTTACGACCATAACGCCGACCGGCCCGATTACCCCCTTACAATCCTGAATGACAAGGAAGCCAGGAAGTATGTAGATGGCTCCGCCTTTCATTTATACGCAGGGCCGATTACCGCGTTAACGCAGGTGCACAACGCGCACCCGGACAAGAATATTTACTTTACCGAGCAATGGATTGGTGCTCCCGGTAACCTGCGAGGAGACTTGGCCTGGCACGTAAAAACCCTGATTATTGGGGCAACCCGTAACTGGAGCCGTACGGTTCTGGAGTGGAATTTAGCGGCCGATCCGAAGCAGGAACCGCATACGGTGGGCGGTTGCGATAAATGCCTGGGTGCCATCACGATTGATGGGAATGCGGTAACGCGCAATCCGGCTTACTACAATGTGGCGGTTGCCTCAAAATTCGTCCGGCCGGGGTCTGTTCGTATTGCGTCGAACACCACAGAAACACTCCCCAATGTGGCGTTTAAAACCCCCACTGGCGGCCACGTGCTGATTGTGCTGAACACGAGCCAGTTACCCCAAACGTTTAGCATCCGCTACAGGAACAAACTGGTAAGCATAACCCTGAAAGACGGCGCTGTGGGAACGTATGTCTGGTGATAGTTGGGCTTAGATACGACAGGGTCTTTAACGAAAGGGTAAGACCCCCGTTTTTTTCGAAAGGTCAGGAGATCTCACTTCCCAAAAAACATAATGTGTTGCTGGGGCAGCCGGTCGTCGTTTTTCAGGAGTTTAAGGCCCACTGCTTTCATTTCTTTGGTGGCCTGCGCTACGCTTAATTTATGCAGTTCTTTAATGGGTACGTTCGGGTCTTCGGCGCGGTACTCCACTAATACAATCTGTCCGTTCGGTTTGAGAGCCGATACCAGGTGCTGCATCATTTCTCGGGGGTACGAGAATTCGTGGTACGCGTCAATCATAATCGCCATATTGATGCTGCTGGCATCCAGCTTCGGGTCCGATTCGGTGCTGAGTACGGGGGTTACATTGGTCACCTTCCGTTTCGTTTTTCCCTGGTTCAGGTAGGTAATCATTTCGGGTTGGATATCCACCGCCAGGACTTTGCCCTGCGGCACTTTCGGGGCTATCTGAAACGTAAGAAAGCCGGTTCCGGCACCGATATCCGCTACCACATCGGTGGGTTTCAGGGCAAGAGCTTTCAATAGTAAATCGGTGCGTTCTTCCTGTTCCCGCTCCGGACGGTCGAGCCACGACGCGCCGAGATGACCCATCACATGCGCGATTTCGCGACCCATGTACCGCTTGCCAATACCATCCCGACTGGCATCCGTGAATTCGTACACCGACGATGAATCGGTGGGTTGGGTGGTGGCAGGTGCCTGTTGCGAAGCCCCCCGGCAGGAGATAAACAGGAATGTAATGAGTAGTATCAGAATACGAGACATGACCATTGGGTTTGTATTCAGTATAAACCATCGTGACCCAAAACAGTTGTCTAAAAGAACCATTTACCCCTGTTTATGAATCTCATCCTACATGTATTGCTCGATGCCGCCGTTATTTTTGGTCTGGCGTATTTTCTGCCCCAGATTGACGTTAAAAGCTTTGGCACAGCCATTGTTATCGCACTGGTGCTTGGTTTGCTCAACTTTCTGGTTGGCTGGGTCATTCGCTTTCCGCTCAACCTGGTCACGTTCTTTCTGCTGACAGGAATTGTGCGCATCATTGTCACGGCCTTGCTGCTCAAGCTGATTGACCGGTTCATGGATAGTTTTACCATCGTTGGCTTCTGGCCCGCCCTGGTTATCGCGGTTTCTGTTGCCATTGCCGGGATGCTCATCGACCGCTCAGCACCCACGCCCGAAATGGTGGAGTCTGGGTACGAGGCTTTCATCAAGATGGGCCAAACGGATCGGTCTGCAGGTACAACCGCATACGTGCTTGCTGTAGCATACGGAGAATCCGATATGTGATGTATGCTGCAAAAAGACGGCCGTGTGCCGCCTAATGAAGGTTCCTGTCAATTCAGGAGGGAAACCGAATGAAAGCAGTAAAACAGCCTGACCGACCCAAAATGCCCTGTGCGTTTTGGGTCGGTTGTTTTTTCAAGCTATCCAAAGCCGATAATTATCGTTCAGGTTACTGGCTTGAACCAACACTGCGGGGCAGTTCAATGGTATTCTCTACGTAGTCAGGTAAATTTATTTGGCCCTTCAGTTGAAATTATTTCATTGATAGTCAATGGCTTGTAATACTAACTTGGTCAGCGGTAATCAGCCCAACTACGTCATTTGGTAAAAATTATTTATTTTCATTACAACCGCTAAGCGGTATCAGTGGTCGTAGCCAACAGTACAGCTGTCAATTTCTATGCGTCATTTCGCTTTACCTGTTCAGTCCTCTTCCTGGAGAAAAGCTGGCCGGAGTGTCGTTGGGCTATTTATAGCCAGTTTCCTGGTGTACAGTTGCCAGTCGCCCGCCGAGCCCGAGCCAGACCCGGACCCGGTTTTTCCGGTTGGTCGGGCAGTAGCTTCCTATCCTTCCGATCTGGCCGTGCAGTGGGGACGTATGGCCCTGCGCGTTACGGCCGCTACACCCGCCAACACACCTACCTATGCCTCACGGGCGTTTAGCTATATTGGCCTGACTATGTACGAGACAGCGGTTTATGGCATGCCAGGCTACCGGTCGATGGTCCGGCAACTGAGCGGCCTCAGCAAACTGCCACTCCCGCAAACCGACAGCGTGTACAACTGGCCGCTGGCGCTCAATGCGGGGCAGGCCTTTCTGCTCAAAAACATCTACAGCCATGCACCGCTTTCGGCCCGCTTCTCAGTCGACTCCCTGGAGAACGCCATGCAGCAGGCCTATGGCGATACCGTTAATCGGGCGGTCGTCGTGCGATCGGTAGCGTTTGGGCAGGCGGTAGCGTCGGCCATTTACGCGTGGTCGAAGGAGGACGGCGGTCACGAAAGCTACCAGAATACTTTCCCAACGGATTACCAGCTACCCAACACCCCTGGCTCGTGGGTAGCCCCTACCGATGGGCAGGTAGCAATTGCGCGGGCACTGCACCCCCGCTGGGGTAGCAACCGAACCTTTGCCCCGGCCAATAGCCGGATGCCACCCCCCCGGCCCGAATCCTACTCGACTAATCTGAACTCGGGTTATTACAAACAGTACAAAGCCGTTTACGACAAAAGCAGAACCCTGACCCAGTCTGAGAAAGAAGCGGCACTATGGTGGGCCGACGACCCCAGCCAGACCTTTACACCCCCCGGTCATTCGTACTACATAGCTACCCTGGCGGTAACCACGACCAGGGCTAATCTGGCGCAGGCAGCCGAAGCTTACGCCCGCACGGGCATGGCCGTAGCCGATGCGTTTATCTGCTGTTTCAAAACTAAATATACGTACCACAACGAGCGGCCCTCGTCGTTTATCCGGGCCAATATTGACCGGACCTGGATTCCCTTCTGGCCCGAACCCCCCTTTCCGGCCTTCTCGTCGGGTCACTCCACCCAGGGGGCAGCCGCTGCCGCCGTCCTGACCGATTTGTTCGGGTCATCGGTTCGGTTTGTCGACGATGCGCACGTTAACCGGCCCCGCGATGCCTTCCGCAACGTGGGGTATCCCGCCCGGGTTTTCCATTCGTTCCAGGAGGCCGCCGAAGAGTCGGGCTGGTCGCGGATACTGGGCGGTATTCATACCCAGCAGGATAACGAAACCGGGCTGCGCGAGGGGCGTAACATTGGTGAACACATTAACCAGCTGGGTTGGGAAAAGTAGCCTTCGGGAACGGGGCTGGCTTAGAAACTCTATTTTCGAAGGCTATTTAACAGAAAGGCTGTGCCAGTTATCACCCCAAAAACGTAACAGCCGGTTAAAAAACGCCTACCGAAGTGGGCGCCGTAAAACTGAAGTCAGGTTGTACCGTTGTGTGCTTACCCGGCGCGAAACGGTCGCTATCCGGTTACTAGCCAGCCAGGGTTCTGCTTGATTCCCTCTGGGTTGTTACGTATCCAATCTTCAGAAGCTGTTTGAGTTAATCGCTTCGTAAACACCCACGCGGGGTCCCTGCTACCACGGCAAACCAGAGGACAACACGACCGTTGACCTTCCCTGTCCGGCGTAACCCGCTAGCGGGTTGTGGACCCATTGCCTAACAAGTTTAAGTAACGGGATGATTACCCTGACGTCTCGGGGTTAACAAGGCATGAAATTCTTCCTTCCTTTGGCATCTGATGCCAGCCAGACCGAACGCGTTTACAACCGAATTATAGATCGGCTGCAAAGTATAGGATGCGCGATAACTGCCGCCCGGATCTACAAGGTTATCTACCGGAGGGAGGGTAGAATAGTTAGCGATGCGGTTGGCGCTGCGGCCGATAATGGGGAGATTGTACTGGCTATATTCCGCAATGATGTCGGTTATTTTATCTGTACCTACAGTTGCGGGGCCGTTTGGGGCGAACCAATCATTGCCCGCCACCCTATGGTTGAAGAAGTAGAGTATTTTGACGACTGATCCAGCCCAAGCAACGTAAACAAAGCGTCTGCATCAACACTGGCTCTTCAGGGAGGTCGCGTGAAAGGACGTTACTATTGACGATGAAAAGAGATGAGAGCTATGGCCTATCAGCAACTTAATCAATCGAAAATTGGAAAGAAAACCATCTTAAGCATCGAGGATAATGCGGATGAATGGTTCATTATTCGCTGGACCCTCGTCCAGCTATTCCCCGGTGCTAATCTGGTTTGGCAGTCAGACGCCAGTCAGGCAAAGGATTACCTGGCTGCCTGTCTGCAACCGGAGAAAAGCCTGCCCGACTTAATTCTGGTCGATCTGTACCTACCCACTCCAGAAGCAGGCTTAGAGATACTGGAAGCACTTAAGTCGCAGCCAGTATACCAGCAAATCCCAACGGTAGTTCTCAGTCGCTCAAGCGACCAGAACGACATTACCGATACGTTCGACCGTTCGGCTAACTCATACATTATCAAACCAACCACGTATAAAGAATGGGTAGAGGGGTTAGTCATGCTTCGTACGTATTGGGCTGATTCGTGTGTTTCTTAGCAAAGTGCCCGTTTTCCGGTACCCAGCTGTGATGGAAGTCGGTTGGGAGCTTATCGACACCCGAACGGAACAGAGGCAAGCCCGGTCGGCACGTACCGGGCGCTGAGTGGAGGCTGGGCGTACCAGTCGATGCCCCTGTCAGGCAAAAAGCCGCATCAGGACTGATGCGGCTTTTTGCCTGGTAAGCGATACAGGAAAGGTTAGTCGCTCCGGCGACCGCCCATCAGGAGGCTGGCGTAATAAAGTAACGTAGCCAGCGAGCCAAGGGCGGCTACAACGTAGGTCATGGCGGCCCACCAGAGGGCGTCTTTGGCAAACCCATATTCGCGTTCATTCACGACGTTGTTGGTCTGAATCCAGGCCAGTGCCCGGCGGCTGGCATCGAACTCAACGGGCAGGGTGATGAACGAAAACAGCGTAGTCAGGGCAAACAGGCCAACGCCAATGGCCAGCGGGATGGGTGTCGTCTGCAACAGCAGAATACCACCCAGCAGGATCCACTGCATGTAGCGGGACGAAAATGATAGCGCCGGTACCATCGCCGAACGCAGTTTGAGCGGAGCATAAGCCACCTGATGCTGCACCGCGTGGCCACACTCGTGGGAGGCTACCGCAGCGGCCGCCACACTGCGACCGTAATAAACATCGGCACTGAGGTTCACCGTTTTTTCTTCCGGGTTATAGTGGTCCGTGAGCATACCCTCTACCGACACGACCCGCACATCATAAATGCCATTCTGGTTCAGCATCATCTTGGCTATTTCGGCACCACTCATGCCGTTGCTCAGGCCAACCTGAGCGTATTCATTAAACTTACTCCGCAGGCGCCAGCTTACAAAAGCACTGGCCCCGAAGATGAGAATCATTATTACCCAAATCATCGTATGTTAGTCAGGTTTATGGTTTAATTGAACAACCCGTACAAGGGGGCCGTCAGTAGTAAAACAACAGTTTCGGCGAAAAGTATCCCGGTCAAGGTACCATTTATCAAGACCGGACACCATTTAAACAGACAAGTCAGTAACTCTGTTTGATTCGCTCGATGAGTTTGGTGGTCGAATACCCCGGCACCAGCGCAATCGTCTCGACGCGCCCCCCCCGACCCAGTACGAAGTCGGCCCCAACGATGGTGTTCACAGTATAATCGTCTCCCTTCACCAGTATATCGGGCCGGATGGCCTCGATCAATTCGAGCGGAGTGGGTTCGCCAAAGAACGTAACCACATCCACAAAGGCAAGGGCGGCCATCAGTCGGGCGCGGGCGTACTCGTTCACCACAGGGCGATTGGGGCCTTTAATACAGCTAACCGAGGCATCCGTATTCAGGCCCAGGATCAGGCGGTCACCCAGCTGGCGGGCTTTTTCGAGGTAGTCGATGTGGCCCAGGTGAATGATGTCGAAGCAGCCATTGGTAAAAACCAGTTGCTGCCCCTCGGCCCGCCACTGGTTTGCCTGATGAACAGCCTGCTCATGCGTGAGAATTTTAGATTCGGTCATAACGATAATTACTGCTCTATCCTGATTGCTTTCGGGTCGTCGAGTACATCGGGCAGGTCCGTCTTTTTATTGCGTCGGAATAGGACGAACAGCAGGGATGATACCCCCAGGATGATAATCATCAGGGTCGAAACGCCGTGAATAAACGTGGCCAGAATCTGCCCGTCCTGACTGGTTAGCCCGTACAGAATGGCTACCTGTCCCACCAGCAGGTGAAACGACCCAATTCCTCCCGGCGTGGGCGCAGCCATCCCCAGCGATCCTACCACCAGAATTGTCAATCCGGCCAGCGCACCCAGATTGGCCGTGGAGGGCATCGCAAAAAACAGACAGTAGGACATCAGGAAATACATACCCCAGATGAGAAACGTGTGGAACACGAACAGTCCGGGTTTCCGTATTTTCCGAACACTCAACAGCCCTTCCAGTAACCCTTTGGTAAAGCCGCTTATTTTTTGGTAAAGCGGGTGCCGACCGAGGGCTTCCCGGTACCGGTTGAACAAAAACCAGCCCAGCAATGCCAGCCCCAGCAATACCACACCGACCAGCAGCAGCAACCCCGAACCGCTGGAGCCTTTGGGGAGTTTTCCACCCAGAAACTCCATGAAAAACTGACTAAGCCGGTCAAACTCCAGCACGAACGTAGCCCCCAGCAGGAGTATCAGCATCAGCAGGTCAAACAGGCGTTCGGCTACCACAGTACCAAAACTCACATTGACGGGTACGCCTGTCAACCGATATAAGGTGCCACACCGGGCTACTTCTCCCGCGCGGGGCAGGGCCAGGTTGGCCAGGTATCCCGTTAGCACACTAGCCGTTGTATCGAGTGAATCGGGTCGCTGCGGTACGACAGGTTCCAGCAGAACACGCCACCGTTCGGCCCGGCTCCAGTGGGCCACGATGGTAAACAGGCACGATAGCAGCACCCACCGGTAATCGGCCGCGCTGATTTTTTTCCACAGATCGGCCGCGTCGAGGTGGCTTTGCTGGAAGGTAAACCAAAGGAGTCCGCCGGCAATGGCCAGAGAAACGAGGTACTTAAGGATATTTTTGAGATTCATCGATTCAGAAGGCGGTCAGAAAGCCGCGTGTAGAAAACCAATTATTGGGTCGTAAAGCCATACTTCATACCCTAACGTCGATACAAAGTAACGCAGTTTCCCGTAAACACTGGTTACCGTTCCTTCAGAAATGGCGTTACCGGGATTGAATAGCCCTGGTCAGGTCTTTTACTGCCCGGATTGGTACGCCTGGCATGACGGTGCTGTTTTAGTACGATAACGTGAGTACGGGTGGATTACCCAACGCATTGACAGCCGCGTGAATTTTGGTGCTCCAGCCGCCAACCGATTGGCCTAAGCACTCGCTGGCAGGATCATTTTTTTTTGACCCGATGCGTGCTGATGCGCCCGCACGATGGTCGAATCAATCATCAGCCAATCGAAGTCGGGTTCTTGCAAACGCTCAAAAACCTGTTGCCAAATGCCCGCTTTGGCCCATCGTCTGAATCGGCGGTAGGCCGAGTTCCAGCCGGGCCGCCGGTGCGGGCCCGAAGCGTTCGGGCAAATCGCGCCAGGGGGCTCCGCTCCGACCAATCCAAAGCACTGCATTGATAAACAGGCGATTATCATGGCCACTTCATCCCACATCCCTTACCTTCCCAGGCAGCAATTCACTAATTTTAGCCCATTGCTGGTCGGTAATTTCGTAACGTCTCATGGGCTAAAGTTGCGAACTTGTCTTTTATATACCTAATTGTCCCCGTCCCCTAGTGGCCTACCATTTTTATGATAACAAGCCCTGTGTTTTTGTCGCTAATTCCCATAACTAATCCCGTACTCACGTTAACTAATAGTTGACGGGGCAAGGCCAAACCCTTTTGCTGGTTTATCCGGCCTCTTTCGGACAAAAACTATTCCTGTTGATTGTCGTTAGGACATACACCAACGAAACGTTCCAATTACTGTGCGGACCTGTTTACTGTCTACTGTACTGGTTGATTACCGTACGAGCTGATATAGGCTTATGCTTTACTGACTTTCGGGCAACCCAACAACCTAGTATTTTCCTGCCATAGACAATGAAGAAGTTCCTGTATGAAAATGGCCTTACTTTACTACTTGTATTGATTACGCTGCTGACCTTGGCGGGCCAGATTGTAGTGGGCTGGCATGAGTTCAATAATGAGCTAAGTGACTACGGCCGGGCTCCGCTCGTTTTCAGTGCTTATCTGATCAGTGGCCATTGTATAGAAGCGGTCTTCGAAAACTGGGAGAGTGAATTTTTACAGATGGGCCTGTATGTGATACTGACGGTATCGCTCCGGCAGAAAGGCTCTTCCGAATCCAAAAGCCTGTATGAGCCTGAAGAAGTGGATCGGCAGCCTTCGCCAACGCGCAAGGGTGCTCCCTGGCCCGTTCGGCGCGGAGGCTGGGTGCTGAAACTGTACCAGAATTCACTTAGTCTTGCTTATTTTCTACTTTTTGGCCTTTCCTTCTTCCTGCATGCCGTTGGTGGTGTTAAGGAGTACAATACCGAACAGGCCCTAAAAGGTAAATCGGAGGTACTCTCGTTGTGGCAATTTCTGGGAACGTCAGAGTTCTGGTTTCAATCGCTGCAAAACTGGCAGAGTGAATTTTTGTCGGTACTGTCCATCGTGGTATTATCTATTTTCCTGCGCCAGCAGGGTTCGCCTGAATCCAAGCCGGTTGATGCGCCCGACTCGGAAACGGGTGAGTAATCAACCGATGCGTATCACTCAGTACCCAAACTATTGTCAAGGTACCCCCGGTAAATACATTCGTTTTGTAGCCCGTTCTCTGGCTTAGTTAACCCGTTCGCGCTCAGCGCATTTTTGCAGGTATTGTCAGTTTGGGTTATACAAAAGGCATTGTTAGCTTTCTTCCGCAAATCGGTATACCTATACGCCCATTGACTACGAAGGATGAGTCTGGTCAGTTGAAAAACAAATTGACGTTTTAGGAAAAAGCCCCGATAGCCCGATCCAGAAAGGTTATCAACCAACAATTGCCCTATCTTGCCGGTTTATGGGTTGTTGCTAATCTGTCATCTTTTCAATTATCCGGGCCGCCGGTCGGTTCCTTTTTTCTATGCTGTATCCGCTGATATTCGAGCCTATTTTTAAAGATAAAATCTGGGGTGGTCAAAAAATAAAGACCGTTCTCGATAAAGACTTTTCTTCCGGACCGGATGGTCCACTTTCCAATTGTGGCGAAACCTGGGAAGTATCCGATGTGGAGGGCAACGTGTCGGTTGTGAAAGAAGGCAGCCTGATTGGGAAATCACTGCGCGAACTGGTGGAGCAGTACAAAGGCGACCTGGTTGGGCAGCACGTTTATGAAAAATATGGTGACCGGTTTCCGCTGCTGGTCAAGTTCATCGATGCCAATGACGACCTGTCCATCCAGGTTCACCCGGATGATGAACTGGCCGAAAAGCGCAAAAGTGGATTCGGTAAAACCGAAATGTGGTACATCATGCAGGCCGACGAAGGAGCAAAACTCAACGCGGGCTTCAACCGGGAAGTGACCAAAGAGGAATACGTAAAAGCAGTGGCTGACAACACGATTCAGGACCTGCTCAACATCGAAGAAGCCCATCCCGGCGATGTGTTTTTTCTGCCCGCCGGTCGGGTCCATTACATTGGTAAGGGGCTGTTGCTGGCCGAAATTCAGCAAACGTCCGATACCACCTACCGGATTTACGACTTCGACCGGGTGGATGCCACCACCGGGCAGAAACGCGAACTGCACACCGAACTGGCCGTTGACGCTATCGACTATCAGCATTACGACCAGTACAAAACGGCGTATGAGCGTACCCAAAACGAGACCGTCAATGCCGTAACGAGTGACTATTTCGTGACGAACATTTTGAATTTCAACCAGGAAGTAGAGCACGACTACACGCACATCGACTCGTTCGTTATTCTCATCTGCGTATCGGGGGCACTCACGGTTGAGGCACCGGGCGGATACAGCGTACCCCTAACGATGGGGCAGTGTGTCCTGATTCCGGCGTCTGTCAACAACGTCACCCTGGTTCCCGATGGCGACATGACCGTGCTGGAAACGTACGTACCCTGATCGTAATTTTGGTGGTGCCTACCCATTTTTGCCAGCGCAGTGTGCAGGCTGGCAAAAATTTTACCAATATATGTAAAATCAACTTGACATTGTGAAGAGTATGCTTTACGTTTGATGTGTCAAATAAACTTTACATATACGATGAAAACAAAATGGTTATTTCCGCATAGATTCCGGCTTGTTGGCTGGGTTATTTTCCTGCCGTCGGCTATCCTGGGATTAGCGAATATGTACGCTGACTTTAAGTTGAATTGGCTGGTTGTCAACTTTTTAAATGAACCCTTTACCATCAACTCCGGCCAGTCGACGGGACACCTCGTCAATATCCAAAATCTTACCGACGAAATAGCCGCTATTGGGGTTATTGTCGGTTTGCTGTTGGTTGCATTTTCGCGGGAGAAGGTGGAGGATGAAATGATTGGCCAGCTTCGGCTCGAAGCCCTGCAATGGAGCGTATATGCCAACTATATCGTACTGGCCATCGCTATCCTCACCCTGTACGATACCGCATTTTTCAATGTAATGGTCTATAACATGTTCACCGTTTTGCTGGTGTTCATCAGCCGGTTTCGCTGGCTACTTTACCGGAACAGCCAAACGTTGCTGGCGCTATGAAAAACCGACTGAAAGTAGCGCGGGCTGAGCACAATTTATCCCAGGCCGACCTCGCCGACCGTATCGGTGTAAGCCGACAAACAGTCAATTCGATTGAAACAGCCCGGTACGTACCGTCGACAGTGCTGGCCCTGAAACTGGCGCAGGTTTTCGGAAAGCCGGTAGACCAACTTTTCATGCTCGAAGAGACGGATTAGGACGCCGTAGAATCAGCAGGCCAGGTGATTGGCGTATCAAACAGCTGGGAAATGAAGCCTGCTTCTTTTTCTTCTATATCGGCCAGGGCGATAGAAAAGAGGGATAGTCTGGCGATGAACGAAGAAATTTCGGTCTACTGCCATCCTATCCAACGAAAATAGCGGTTATTTTGTCGTTTGGTTCGTCTCCGATAATGGGCGCTCACTTCATTTTCATGAAAACAATACTCCTTGGTTTAGTAATGCTGACCGGTACGGTTGGCCTGGCACAAACACCCGCCAAAAAAAGACCCATCGCCCCACAGGACATTTACCGGTACCAGAACATCGTTGACCCGCAGGTGTCGCCGGATGGAAAGTGGGTGGCCTACGTGCTGTCGAGTGTGGATACGACGAAGGATAAACGCAACGCCGATATCTGGATGGTGAGCTGGGACGGGCAGGAAACGGTGCAGCTCACCAGCAGCCCCGACGGTGAATCGAAGCCCCGGTTCAGTCCCGATGGCAAATACCTGTCGTTCGTGTCGGCGCGGCAGGGAGCCACCAAGGGACAACTCTGGCTGATGGACCGGCGTGGGGGGGAAGCCAAAAAACTGACCGACCTCAAAACCGATCTCGAAGATTACGAATGGGCACCCGATGGGAAGAAAATAGCCCTGGTGCTGCGCGACCCCGACTACGCGGATTCGGCCAAAACGAAAGTACGTAAGCCCTACGTCATGGACCGCTTCCATTTCAAGGCCGATACGAAAGGGTATCTGGAACGCAGTGCCGTGCATTTGTACACGTTCGATATCGCTACCAAAAAACTCGATACCCTAACCACCGGTGACTACGACGAAACAGCCCCGGTTTGGTCGCAGGATGGGAAGCAGCTGGCGTTTGTCAGTAACCGTACGGCCGAACCGGACAAAAACCAGAACACCGACATTTACGTGATGGAGGCCCGAAAAGGGGCGGCCATGAAGCAACTGACGACCTGGACCGGCTCCGACAATAACCCCGTTTGGAGTCCGGATGGGAAGCAGATTGCCTACCAGCGGTCAACGGCATCGGGCGATTTTCTGATGTACGACCAGCCGGTGCTGGCCGTCGTTGGGAACGATGGGGGTGAACCGAAACTGCTGTCGAAGGCACTGGACCGGCCCGTTCGCAATCCCCGCTGGTCGAAAGACGGACAATTCATTGGGGTACTGGTAGCCGACGACCGGCAAACCTACGTTGGTCAGTACACCCTGGCCGATGGGAAATTTACGAAACTGGCGGGTGGCAACCGGGCCTACGGAAATCTGGAACCCGTATCGGCCGGGAGCTGGCTGGCAGGATTCAGTGAACCTCAACTGCCTGGTGAGTTATACGCCCTCGAAAATGGCACTCCCCGCCGACTCACGCACGTGAGCGATGCTTTTCTGGCTCCGCTGGAACTGGCTACCGTAGAGGGATTTACCTCGAAAAGTAAAGATGGTGCCAGCGTGTCGAATGTGTTATTCAAACCCGCGAATGCGCCGGCCAGCAAAAGGATGCCCACTATTTTCTTCATCCACGGCGGACCGGTGGGGCAGGATGAGTTTTCGTTCGATCTGTACCGGCAGATTATGGCGGCTGGGGGTTACGCGGTGGTCGCCGTCAATTACCGGGGCAGCAACGGGCGCGGCATCGACTTCACCAAAGCGATCTATGCCGACTGGGGTAACAAGGAAGTACAGGATATTCTGGGCGCGGCCGATTACGTGGTGGAGAAAGGCATTGCTGACCCCGACCGGCTGGGCATTGGCGGCTGGAGCTACGGCGGTATTCTGACCAACTACACCATCGCGACCGATACCCGTTTCAAAGCAGCCGCCAGTGGGGCGGGCAGTTCCCTGCAACTGGCTATGTACGGCATCGACCAGTACACGAACCAGTACGAAAACGAACTGGGTGCCCCCTGGAAAAACCCGGAAAAATGGCTGAAACTATCGTACCCGTTTCTAAAAGCCGACCGTATCAAAACCCCCACTATGTTCATGGCCAGCGAGAAGGATTTCAACGTGCCGGTAGCCGGTAGTGAGCAGATGTACCAGGCGCTCCGGTCGTTGGGCGTACCCACGCAGTTGATTATTTACCCCGGCCAGTTTCATGGCATCACCACGCCAAGCTACCTGAAAGACCGCGCCGAACGCTACCTGAACTGGTTCGATAAGTATTTAAAAGCAAAGACGCTGTAGGCTCATGATGCCCTATTCGCTTATCCCGGCACCCTTCTCCTACTTTTTCCCTACCTTCGTCTTTCACCAAAAAACGTTGTGTTGAACGTAGGAACGATTATACTGGCGGCTGGCGACTCGTCGCGAATGGGCGGGGGAGTCAAGCAGTTATTACCCTATAAAGGGCAGTCATTGATTCGCCGGATTACCGAAACGGCACTGGCTCTGCAACGGGGTCCGGTGGTGGTGGTACTAGGAGCCGAACGGGCCCAAATCGTCCCCGAACTTGCCGACTTGCCCGTCACACTGGTGGACAATCCGAACTGGCCTACAGGGCAGGCATCATCGCTGAAAACGGGTCTGGCTGCCCTGTACCTGACCAAAAAAGAAATTGAAACGGTACTGGTTTTGCACACCGACCAGCCCCTGGTTTCACTAGGCTTGTTGCTGCACATGGTCGACGTTCGCAAGGAGAACGGCGCTGGTATCGTTGCCTGTCGGTACGGTACGCAACTGGGGGTTCCCGCCCTGTTCTACCGCGACTATATTAATGAATTACTTCAGTTAGACGGGGATAAGGGGGTGCAGTGGGTTATCGTTCGTCACCGCAGCGACTGCGCCGAAGTACCGTTTGAAGCCGGTAGTATCGACCTTAATTCCAAACGGGATATCGAGTTGTTTCAGCAGGTACAGATACAGTCCCAATAAAACCAGTACCCATGAAAAAGCTTGAGACAGCCCGTGACCTGCAAACCCGCCTTTCGGTCATCCTGCAAACCGTTGAGCGGGAGTTTTTGCCCCTCTCCAACGAGCAGTTGCGCTGGAAACCGACCGACAACCGGCCATCGCCCGGCTGGAGTATCGTGGAGTGTTTGCAGCACCTGAACCTGGCCGAGCGCTATTACATCCGTAACCTACAGCACAAAGTAGCTACCCTGGGACTTAGTCAAACCCAGCCGACCGACCAGGCGCTGGAAAGCGACTGGGTGGGTAAAGCGATGCTGTATGTAGTTGACCCTCAGGTAAAAATGAAATTTCCCGCCCCGGGCATCATTCGTCCCCGGTCAGCGGCTGATTTAGACCCGGAGGCAGTATTGGCGCAATTCAACGAACTGCAAACCCTGCTCCATACCTTGCTGGATAAAGCTGTTTACCTCGACTGGAATCAGGAAAAAGTGGCCAGTTTATTTGGCCAATGGCTTAAAATCAGGCTGGGCGACACGTTTCGGATGCTGGTAGCCCATACCGAAAGACACCTGAATCAGGCCCTCCGGGCAAAAACAGAACGGGCTGCTTTGGCGGATTCAACGCATTCATGAATTATACCACCTGCCCCTTATTCGTTTACTCACTTACTCATTCATTCGTTACTTTTAATGAAGCATTACATTAAGCAAGATGCCTGGAACATTGTTGAAGAAGGCTTTCACCCTGATTTTAATGAGATTACCGAAAGCCTGATGTCGCTGGGCAATGGTCGCCTGGGCGGACGCGGATCGTTCGAAGAGAAGTATTCCGGCAAAACCCTGCTGGGTAATTACGTCGCCGGGGTTTATTACCCCGATAAAACCCGCGTAGGCTGGTGGAAAAACGGCTATCCCGAGTATTTCGCCAAAGTGCTCAATGCCGCCAACTGGATTGGTATCGACATTGAGGTGGAATACGAAACCCTCGACTTGAATCAGTGCGACGTGCGCGATTTCCGGCGGGTGCTCAACATGCAGGAAGGGTACCTGGAGCGCTCCTTTGTGGCCGTGCTGAAAAGCGGCAAACAGTTACAGGTAAATGCCAAACGGTTTTGTTCCATCGTAGATGATGAGGCCGGGGCCATCCGTTACGCCATCAAACCGCTGAATTTTGATGGTAAGATTACCGTTACGCCCTATATCAACGGCGACATTCGCAACCGGGACGCCAATTACGACGAAACCTTCTGGGACGAGGTGCGGAAAGAAACGGCCTACGGGGAAGCGTATATCGAACTGCGTACCCGAAAAACGGCCTTTCACGTGGCTACCGGTATGTGCGTGGAAATTGAGCAGGATGGCGTGCGAGTAGACTTCCAGTCGCAGCCTATCAAATACGAGAAATACGTCGCTAACCGTATCTCGCTCGACTGCCGGAAAAATCAGGAAACCGTCATTTATAAATACGGCGTAAACCTGTCGTCGCTCAATTACGACCCGGATGTGCTCATGAAAGAAGCCCATCAGTACATGCAGCGGATTTCGCGGAAGGGTTTCGATAAAATGCTGTTTGAGCAGAAGCAGGCCTGGGCCGACAAGTGGAAAATGAACGACATCGTCATTGAGGGGGATTCGGCCGCGCAGCAGGGCATCCGCTTCAATATTTTCCAGTTGAACCAGACCTATACCGGTGAGGATGAACGATTGAACATTGGGCCGAAAGGCTTTACGGGTGAGAAATACGGTGGTTCTACCTACTGGGATACCGAGGCTTACTGCCTGCCTTTTTACCTCGCCACTGCCGATCAGAAAGTAGCCAAAAACCTGCTCGTTTACCGGTATAAGCAATTGGGTAAAGCCATCGAAAATGCCCAGAAACTCGGTTTCCGGGCCGGTGCCGCGCTGTACCCGATGGTAACCATGAACGGTGAAGAGTGCCACAACGAGTGGGAAATTACCTTCGAGGAAATTCACCGCAACGGAGCCATTGCCTACGCCATTTATGACTACGTCCGCTACACCGGCGACGAGCAGTATCTGGTTGAGTATGGACTGGAAGTGCTGATTGCCATCAGTCGGTTCTGGAGTCAGCGGGTCAACTGGTCGACTGCGAAAGAGCAGTACGTCATGCTGGGCGTTACGGGCCCGAATGAGTACGAAAACAACGTCAACAATAACTGGTACACCAGCTACATTGCCGCCTGGACGCTCCGCTACACCACCGAAGCCGTCGGTAAAGTGAAGGCCCTGAACCCCGAACGGTACGCCGAACTGATTGACCGGATTCACTTCCGGGAGGAGAAGGAACTGGCTACCGCCGGGCATATCATTGACAAGATGTACCTGCCGCAGGATGAGAAACTGGGCGTTTTTCTGCAACAGGAAGGGTTTCTGGATAAAGACCTGATGCCGGTGTCCGATATTCCCAAAGGGCAGCGACCCATTAACCAGCACTGGTCGTGGGACCGGATTCTGCGGTCGTGTTTCATCAAACAGGCCGATGTATTACAGGGGCTGTATTTCTTTGAAGATGAATTCGATACGGAAACCCTGAAGCGCAATTTCGACTTCTACGAACCCATGACGGTGCATGAATCGTCGCTGTCGCCCTGCGTGCATTCCATTCAGGCATCAACGTTAGGTATGAAAGAAAAAGCCTACGAGATGTACCTACGTACCGCCCGGCTCGATCTCGACGATTATAACAACGATACCGAAGACGGGTGTCACATCACCAGTATGGCCGGTACCTGGCTGGCCGTGGTGAAAGGGTTTGGCGGTATGCGGGTAGAACGGGGCAGGGGTACGGATTCCCGCCTTATTCTTGACCCCTATTGCCCGGACAATTGGCAGTCGCTGTCGTTCAAGATTCGGTTCCGGGGTGTCATGCTACAGGTAACCACTACCCAGCAGGACGTAACGGTGGAGAACTTTTCGGAGCAGCCCATTACCCTGACCCTTTTTGGTGAAGCAGTAACCGTAGCGAGTAACAAAGCGGAGACCGTGAAAGCGAAATAGCGCATCGAGTGGTCAACGTGAAATAAGGGCTAACACCGGGTGTTATTCATTACATCCCGGTGTTAGCCCTTATTTTGTGCCCCCACAAAGCTACTTCGGGCGTTTGCCCAGAATGATGCCCATCGTGATTAGGAAGGAGGGACACCAGCCCTGACGAAACGTAACCGCTTGTTGCCGGTTTTTCTGCCAGTCGCCCCGCTCTGAATCGCTGGATTCCCAGTATGGCCGGGCCTGGGTAAGTTGACTGGTTTGAAATAACTTGACCATGTATTGAGCACCAATGGCACCCGACAGCGTAACTCGGTTGCCTAACGTTACCTTCCCGCCAAACAGCAGTTCGGGAGCAAGCGAAATACCAGCCGCCCGCAATGAATCGGTGGGAATGTTGAGCCGGGAGTTGGGAGAAAGTTTTAGTAATGAGTAGTCTACCACCGCCCGCGCCGAGGCAAAAACCGTTAGGTCGTCGCCGATGCCCACCCCCGGAAAATAGTACCGGTAGCCAATGACTGCTCGGGCGTTGGTGAACCGTTCGGTGCGGTACGGAATAAGCAGTTCGTGCCCGCGTGTGCTGCCGTTATAGGCGAGGGAAGCGGTTAGGCTGTGCCGGACGTTTACGTATCGTTCGTAGTGGACCAACTGATTTTTGGGTTCAATGAACCCAATTGGTGAAACCGACAGTTCCTGCCGCTGACCAAAGGTCGGGGAGATCGTCGTCAAAATTAAACCGGCAAGAAGCCCGCAGAAGACTGTGCCTGATAGAAAACGTGTCATATCGTGGTCGATACTATTTCCCTGCAAATCTAGGGGTAATGTCGATTTACACGCTAATCTTACATCGTTATTGACTGATGCGGGCCTGTCTTTTATACCCCTATTTCAGTAGATTTACCCTGTACAACCGACTCCGTTATGTCTACAACCACCCAGTTGTTGCCGTTAACCCTTACTGAACGAAACCTTTCCCCCGAGGTCATTCGGGTTAAAGCATCCTTTGAGGAGTATGTTGATTTTGCCGAACAATGCGAATACAATGTTGAATACATAAACGGTGAAATTATATCCATGTCGCAGGCATCACTACCCCACGAGTCGTTAGTTTCCCGTCTGAATTATCTTCTCGTGGCTTTGCTCGACAGTCAGGACGAACGGTATTCAGTAGAAATATCAAAGTCTTCATCGAAGCTACCGGCAACCAGGTATATGACCTGGGCGAGAAACTGGAACTGTACAAGCAGATTCCGGCTCTTCAGCAGGTGCTTTTCGTGAGTCAGCACAAACCCTGGGTTATCTCGTATGTGCGGTCGGATACGCCCGGCTTGTGGCTCAATACCAGTGCTCACAACCTGACCGAATCGGTGACGGTACTGGAAAATGCCGTGGCACTGAGCGCGATTTATAAGAAATTTACCTTCGCCTGAATTGACCCGACAAGAGCGCATGATAGCGTAAATAGTGATTCCTGTTTTGCCCTCAATTAACTATGACGGCTGTTCGGGATATATTTGTTCCGGAAAGAACAATTCTTCCCGAAAGAAATACAACCGCCCTATGGAGCATTCGCCCGCTGGAAAACCAAATTTCGATTGGGTCGCTCCTTTTTACGATTTCCTCGCTTTTTTAGTATTTGGGCATCGGTTACGACGGGCGCAGGTCATATTTCTGAAGCAGATTCCGGCCAACGCGCAGATACTGATTTTGGGGGGTGGAACGGGCTGGCTACTCCAGCAGGTACTTACCCATTGCCAGCCAAACCGGGTCGTTTACCTGGAAGCATCTGCCAACATGCTGGCCCTTGCCAGTAAGCGGGTAATTAACCACAACGTAGCGGGTTCGGTCGTATTCCGGGTGGGGGATGAAACGTGCCTGAAACCGGAAGAGTCGTTCGACGTTATCATCACCCCCTTTGTGCTGGACCTGTTTACCGAAGAATACCTGCAAGCGGCCCTGATTCCCCAACTTCAAACGGTGCTGAATCCTGACGGTTTGTGGTTCGTTACCGACTTTGTAAACCCCCGAATTGGGTGGCAGAAGCTTTTGTTATGGACAATGATCCGCTTTTTTCGGCTGACGGCCGGTATCGAAACTGCAGAACTGGCTGACTGGCAGAGACTCCTTGCCGAATCGGGTTTGCAACGCAATCAACAGGAAGTGCAAGTTAGCGGAATGGTATCCACGGAAGTGTGGCGTCTATAAGTCGGTGAGGAACCGGGTGAGGCTCTTCAGTTTGCTGATGTCATACCATTCGTCGGTGCCCAGGTTTAGCCATTGGCCGCTACGGGAAGGCCGTTTTAGCTGCGCATCCTGCGGATCAAAATCATGTTCGTACACCTGTTCCATTACCTGCTGTAAGGTGGACCAGGGGAGGGTGCTGCTTTGCTCCCGCTGGTTTTGAACCCGCACAAGTCGGATGGTTCGGTCGGCAAAGGAAGCGGTTAACCGGCGTTCCAGCGTACCTGAACCCGCCCCGTTATCAAGGTAAGTCAACTCAAACGGCCGTTCCCGATTCATGCGCTCGTAGATGGCCTGAATCAGTTCCTGCATCGCATACTGCCAGTCGTCGCCGTTCTTCGGAACACCCTGTTTCTTCGTTTCGCCACTTGTTTCGAGGGTAATTTCCCGGAAATCATCGTCTTCACCCATTGCCTCTTCATCCAGCGGTTGCAGGCGGGTGGCGCGGGCGAGATTCGCCAGGGTATCGAGCCAGTTTTTGGGTAATCGCCCCGACCAGGTGAGGTCATCTTCCCGGGTGAATCCTTCGGCAATTAGTTCATCCTCGTCGATATCGTCTCGGTCAGGATACGTCATGGTCAGATCGAGCTGTATGTCGCTGTTGGCCGCGGGCCGGGCCGTAAGGGTATAAAAATAAGCGTAGGGCGCGGGTAGCGATCGGGCGGTCTGGTAGCGAATCTGGAGACGTTGAAAAGACATAAGGCATTAATTGGCAGACGGCAAAGTTAGCGTATTCCGGCAAGTATCGCTCGCTGGTCAACCTTGCCCGTGGGCGTTTCGGCAAATTGGGGCACTGTAAGCCATTCCCTGGGCACGGCGTACGGGCCTGCTTCCTTTCGAATGATAGCCTGCAGGGCCGTCCATTGTGCATCAGAGAGGGAGACCTGTTCACAGACTACCACTACCCGCTGCCCCAGTTTCTCGTCGGGCAGGCCAGCCACAAACAAACGGGGCAACCCGCTTGCCTGATTTTGCGCCAACACCCGCTGAATTAGCTGCTCGACCTGTTCGGGCTGTATTTTTACACCCCCGCTATTAATGACCCGGTCGGCGCGTCCCAGCAGCCGGAAGTGCATGGGGTCGGGTAAGTCAACTACATCGTTCGTTTGAATCTGCTCCCCATTGGTAGCCGCCGATGTGATGTGCAGACAGCCCCGCTCATCAACACCGAGGTTAACCCCATTGAGGGCCGTAAACCACTCGCTTCGGGTAGAGCCGTTGAGCCGCCGGAGGGCAATGTGTGACACTGTTTCAGTCATGCCGTAGGTGGCGTAGACCGGCGCTGTAATACCCTGTACTGCCTGTTCCAAAGCCGGACTGGTAGCCGCTCCCCCCACCAGAATAGCCTTCATGGCGTTCAAGTGTCCTGCTTGGCTTTCATTGCCCGCCGATAAAATGGTCTGTAGCTGCAAGGGTACAAGGGCAGTAAAGGCAAAGGAATTGGTATCAGCCGTGAGGTGAGTGAAGGGATTGGCTTCCGGTTCAATAATGGTCATGGGCAGGTCCAGTTCCAGTCCTCGTACCAGCATCATAATGCCCGCTACGTAGCGAATATTGAGACAGACCAGGGCTGTATCACCCGGTACTAAACCCAGCGTTTGGCCGGTTAGCCGGGCACTAGCCTGCATCTGTGCCCGCGTGAGAGTAATGGGTTTTGGCGTTCCGGTGGAGCCGGATGTATGCAGGGTAAAGGTATTCTGACCCGCTAGCCAAGATCGGCAAAACGCCAGTGCTTCCGCTTCGTAGGCTGTTTGGGGAGCGGGCCAGGGCGTATGGTGAGTCAGGAAAAGAGCCATTTTGAGAGGATGCAGGCTGTATGAGTACAACCTGCGCCATGGGATACAAGTCGACAGCCTACATCAATTACGAATCACCAGCGTGCCCGCTGCCGCATTTGGCTCTATTCTGTAGGCGGTCAGGGGTAGGGTAGCCGGGCCGGAAATTATGTTACCGGTCGTGTCGTATCGGGAGAGGTCGAGCGGGCAATAAAACTGATTTTCAGCGGCTTTAAATACTAGTCTTGTTTTATCGAAGGTGCAGTTGACGGATACCGCCACAAACGTACCGCTTTTGGTCTGGGCAATGATAACATTATTCATCACCACGTATCCGCCCTTAACGGTCAGGTTCTCATTGGCTTTATCGGCCAGATTCAGCGTGAAATTAATACCCTGAACCGGAACCAGTGTTGTATCACTTCCCGACTGCCCCGAACAGCCAAAAGCCAGATGCATTAAAAGCAGGGTAACCAGACCAATACCGGCTGAGCGAAAGAAAACAGGCCGGGGTGATGCTGCATGTTCGGTGGACGGGAGGGTAGTTTCCATACCGGTTTCGTTTACTTTTGTGACGTTATGCCGTTTTAGGGTGTAAATATGCGTTATTTTTTGTCATTCAACGACAGTGAACAAAGACGTTTACCGGGTGGTTACCCAACTAACAAGTATGGAAGAAGCAAAAGTTTTCATCAATCCCATTTCGCCGGATAAAGTTGCCGAATCACCGGGGCTGCTGGCCTACGCGCACACAGCAGGGGGAGCCGTTATCCGTCCTGAAGACAAAGGAAAAATAACGGGACGGGCCGTTTCGGCCATGCGCGAGCAAACCGACATGCAACTGAGCCAGTTGTATAAACAAATGCAGCTACTGGCCGAGCAGGCAACGGCCATCCGCAACCGGGTGGAGATTTCAGAGCGCATCTACTCCGCCCAGATGAGTTTTGAACCCGTGGTCGGGCACACGTATCATTTCTACACGCGCAAGAATGGTACAGACCTGCTCTCGATGGTTGGCCCAACCGAATGGGGACGCAAATTTCCGTTTGAACGCTGCCTGGCCACCGTCCGGATGATGGCCGACCACACCTGGGATGTAAATTATCACGAAACCTCTTATGGAATGATGAATGATGAATGATGAGTTATTTCGCACGAGTTGCTGGACTAATTCATCATTCATCATTCATCATTCATCATTCAAAATGCAAAGCAACTACCCTTGGGAGCCGATTAAAGAATATCAGGAAATCCTGTTCAGTTATTACGAAGGCATTGCCAAAATAAGCATCAACCGCCCGCACAAACGCAATGCCTTTACGCCCCAAACCGTAAAGGAAATGTCGGAAGCGATGGAGCTGGCCCGTCAGGATGAGCGCGTCGGCGTGGTAATCCTGACGGGTGAAGGGGGCGAAGCCTTCTGCTCCGGTGGTGATCAGTCAATACGCGGGCATGGCGGCTACATCGGCGAGGACAGCGTACCCCGCCTGAACGTGCTGGACCTGCAAATGCAAATCCGGCGGATACCCAAGCCCGTTATCGCCATGGTGGCCGGGTATGCTATCGGGGGCGGCCATGTGCTGCACGTGGTGTGCGACCTGACCATTGCCGCCGATAATGCCCGTTTTGGGCAGACCGGCCCCAAAGTGGGCTCGTTTGATGGCGGTTTTGGGGCTTCGTATCTGGCGCGGATAGTAGGGCAGAAGAAAGCCCGCGAAATCTGGTTCCTGTGCGACCAGTACGACGCGCAGGAAGCCCTGGATATGGGGCTGGTCAATAAAGTAGCCCCGCTCGATCAGCTGGAAGAGGTAACGATTGGCTGGTGCCGGAAAATACTGGAAAAAAGCCCCATTGCCCTGCGGATGCTCAAAGCATCATTTAATGCTGAACTCGACGGGCAGGCCGGTATTCAGCAACTGGCGGGGGACGCTACCCTGCTCTACTACCTGTCGGAGGAAGCGAAAGAGGGAAAAGATGCCTTTCTGGAAAAACGAAAGCCCGATTTCAGCAAGTTTCCGAAGTTTCCCTGAGTTCCGAAAACGACCTTAATGCCCAAAAGCAGATCATCGTACGATAGATCTGCTTTTGGGTTGACTGATATACTCATTGCCATAACATATTGTACGGTGGCGGGGTTTACCCTACGAAGTATTCTTTGGGCCAATTCCTGACGGCTCCGGTTGGTCATTTGTTTTATACTCCTCATCACAGCGAAATAGAATGATCCGTTCGTTGCCAATCAATCGCTATCTTTCGCCTTATGCAGCCAAGCCAACATACCGATACGTATGCATTCCTGAGGGGTGGGGGCGAGATGGGCCACTTAACCCGTTCGTATGACTGGTCGCAAACAGCGCTGGGCACACCGGATACCTGGTCCCCGAGTTTGCAGACAACCCTCGGTATTATTCTGAATTCCCGATTTCCGATGTTTCTCTTCTGGGGCGAACCGTTGCTTTGTTTCTACAACGACGCTTACCGCCCCAGTTTGGGAAATGAAGGCAAACACCCCTATGCGCTTGGCAAACCAGCCGTTGATGTCTGGCCGGAAATATGGGACGTAATCAAACCACTCCTTGATCAGGTGCTGTCTGGCGGAGAGACAACCTGGAGCGAAGACCAGCTTATTCCTTTCTATCGCAACGGAAAAATAGAAGACATTTACTGGACGTTCAGCTACAGCCCTGTTGTCGACGTAGCGGGTAAACGGGTAGGTGTGCTGACTACCTGCATGGAAACGACTGATAAGGTAGTTAACCTGAAACGACTCGCCGAGAATAAAGACCAACTGCATTTTGCCATCGAAGCAACGGAACTGGGCTCCTGGGACCTGAACCCCCGTACCAATCGGTTTACTGGCAATGAGCGGTTAAAAGAGTGGTTTGGCTTACCCTCCGAGGCTGAAATTGACCTGCCACTGGCCATCCGGGTCATGGCCGCAAAAGACCGGCAGCGCGTAACGGATGCCATTCAACGGGCATTGACCTACGAGTCGGGTGGTCAGTACGACATTGATTATACCATCATCCATCCGCAAACCGGGCAGGAGCGACGGGTGCGGGCCAAAGGCAGGGCGTGGTTTAATGAGGATAACGTAGCCTACCAATTTAACGGTACCCTGCAGGATGTAACCCAGCAGAAAGAAGTTGAAGAAGAACGCCAGAAGCTGCTTGACATTCTGGAGGTCAGTCGGGAGTTTATTGGTATGGCTGCCGTTGATACATCCATGCAGTACGGCAATCCGGCGGCCCTAGCCATGTTGGGCTGGGATACGCTAGTGGGGAAAACCATCCGGGATTGTGTGTTTCCGGACGATTGGCCTCTGGCCGAAAAACTCCTGGCCGAATTACCGCAGGAAGGGCACTTCTCGCGGGAGATTCGCTTCGTAAACGCCCGCACCGGCCATCCTTTCTGGCTCCAGTGGAATGCCGTAACGATTACGGATCCTGCATCGGGCGAGGTGACCGGGCTGGCCACCGTTAGCCCAAACATCACGGAGCGTAAAAAGATAGAGCACAACCTGCGGGAAAGTGAACGCCGATTCCGCTCACTCATTGAAGAAGCCCCCGTGGCAACCTGCCTGTTTGTGGGGAGAGAGCTTCAGGTAGAGGTGGCCAATGCCACAATGCTTGCTTATTGGGGTAAGGGACCATTGGTGCCCGGTCAGAAACTGTCCGATGTATTACCCGAACTCAATGGGCAACCCTTTCTGCAAATCCTGGATAATGTATTTACAACGGGGAAAATGCACCAGCAAAAGGCTGCCGTTGCCAACCTAAACGTAAACGGAGTGCTGGGTACGTACTATTTCGACTATACATATAAGCCCCTGTATGATGCCGAGGGTAATGTGTACGCCATCATGGAAATGGCCGTAGACGTAACGGAGCAGGTGACGGCCCGGAATGAACTCAAAGCTAGTGAAGAACGCTACCGTACATTGTCTGCCGAACTGGAGCAGCAGGTGAGGGATCGGACGGGTGAACTGGAGACAAGTAACGAAGAACTGGCTGCTTCAAACGAAGAACTGGTGCAGGCCAATGAAGAACTGGCGGAAGCCAATCGGCTGTTTATTCAGTCGAACCAAAACCTGGAACAGTTTGCCTTCGTTGCCTCGCATGACTTGCAGGAACCCCTGCGTAAAATTCAATCCTTTGGCAACTTACTACAGAACGAGTATGGAGCGCAGCTGGGCGAAGGAGCCGATTTGCTGGAGCGGATGCAATCGGCCGCCAACCGAATGTCGGCGCTGATTAAAGATCTGCTTACTTTTTCCCGGATAGCGAACCGGAAGGATACCGTCGAACTGGTTTTTGTCCGGGACGTTATCAACACCATACTGAATGATCTGGACCTGGTTATCACCGAAACGAACGCGCAGGTTATCATCGAAACAATGCCCAGAATACACGGAGATGCCTCTCAATTAGGGCAGCTTTTTCTAAACCTGTTGAGCAATGCGCTGAAGTTTCGCCGGCCGGACACCCCGCCGATTATACGAATTCGCCATCAAATCGTCTCGTCAACTACGCTGCCTGCTTCCATAAAACCCGCTCACTGGGCAGAAGCTTACCACCACATCGACATCGCAGACAATGGTATCGGGTTCGACCCCAAATACGTAGACCGTATTTTTCAGGTTTTTCAGCGACTGCACGGGCGGCAGCACTACTCCGGCACGGGAATTGGGTTGGCCATCTGCGAAAAAGTGGTTGCCAACCACGGGGGAGCAATTACCGCCACCAGTCAACCCGGTAAGGGGAGCACATTCAGTGTGTACCTGCCGGTTTAGAGACGGAACCAGTTCATCGAAACAATACCCGCTTCCAGCCATCCCATCACTTACACTCCTACCGGTTCCGCTTCTTTTACCGGTTTCGACACGGCCCAGAGGCCGACATACGTAAACAGCCCATTGAGTAGCAACCGCTCAAAACCGAATTTATACCCACCAAACCAGGCCGCTGAATTTTCATTGACAATGTAGGTTAACAGCGGGGAGGCCAGGCAAATGAAGGGTACTACCCAATCCGTAACCGGTCGTTTGTTCGACATCCCGAAGGCATACAACCCCAGCAGCGGCCCGTAGGTATAGCCCGCAATATCGAAAACCGCCGTAATGACTTCCTTACTGTTCAGCTGCCGGAAAATGATGATGACGATAAAAAAAAGCACCGAAAAGCCAATGTGAACGATTTGCTTGATGCGTGACCGCTCCGCTTCGGGGCGCTTCTCCACGTTCATGAAATCGACGCAGAAGGAGGTGGTCAGGGCTGTCAGAGCCGAGTCGGAACTGGCGTAGGTAGCCGCCGTGATACCCAGCAAAAACGTGATGCCCACCACCAGGCCGAGATGATTCAGGGCCAGTAGGGGGTACAGATCGTCGGTACGGGTGGGAGTGGCAATGCCTTCGCGCTGGGCAAAAACGTACAGCAGAACCCCCAGGGAGAGAAACAGGAAGTTGACGAAAACCAGCGTGATGGTGAACCAGAACATATTCTTCTGGGCTTCGCCGATGTTTTTACAGGTCAGGTTTTTTTGCATCAGATCCTGATCAAGGCCCGTCATGACGATGGCGATAAAAGCCCCGGCAATAAACTGCTTGAAGAAATTCTTCGGGTCATTGGCATCCCAGAAAAAGACCTGCGACATCGGGCTGTTTTTGACCGTTTGCACCAGCCCGCTGAATGACAGGCCCAGTTGCTGCGAAATCAGGATTATGGTCAGTATCACGGCCGTAACCAGAAAAACCGTCTGGAGGGTATCCGTTACAATAATCGTTTTAACGCCCCCCTTAAAGGTGTACACCCAGATGAGGGCAATGGTAATCAGAACCGACACTTCGAATGGAACACCCAGGGCGTTGAACAACGCCAATTGCAGCACCCCAACGGCTACGTAGAGCCGAACGGCCGAACCAACGGTTCGGGCCAGAATAAAGAAACCCGCCCCCGTCTTATACGACCAGAACCCAAAACGCTGTTCGAGGTAGCCGTAAATGGAAATCAGGTTGAGCCGGTAATAAAGCGGCATCAGCACGGTACCAATAACGATGTATCCTACAATGTAACCCAGCACGACCTGGAAGTAGGAAAAGCCGATGGTGCCCACCGCACCCGGCACCGAAATAAACGTGACCCCCGACAGCGATGTGCCAATCATGCCAAAGGCAACCAACCACCAGGGTGATTGCCGGTTGGCCGTAAAAAAAGTAGTGGTGTCGGCACCCCGGGCTGTGTAAAAGGAAACAGCAATCAACAGTCCGAAATAGACAATTAAAATCACCAAGGCAAGAGTCGTGTTCATGCAGAATAAGGCAACTTTTCAGCCGCAAGTGGGGTTCTTATAATGGCGATAATGACTTTTTTTAGTGGCCATTTTGCCGTAAATTTGCTAAGTAAACACGCTTTTATTTTCCATGCAACCTTTTGAAGAAAACGACTGGTCGACCAATGTTGATGTACTGGATGAAGTAGTCGAGACCGACGTTCATAACCTGGTGGTGTTCAACGATGATGTCAATAGCTTCGATCATGTGATCGCTACCCTGATAGACGTTTGCGCCCACACGCCCGAACAGGCCGAACAGTGTACGTTGCTGATTCACTACAAAGGCAAGTGTTCCGTTAAAAACGGCTCCTGGGACGAACTGGTCCCCATGCGCAATGAAATCTGCCGCCGGGGCATCAACGCGGAAGTGTTAAACTAAAGAGCGAAAGTAGTAAAGAGTGAAAGAACGAAAGTTGATGCGTCAGCCGATTTCCGTTATGGCACTCTTTCTCTCTTTCTCTCTTTCACTCTTTAATTAGGCGAATCCTTGGAATACCCATCCAAACTCATAGAAGACGCGGTCAATGAGGTGTCGAAACTCCCGGGTATCGGGAAGAAAACGGCCCTCCGGCTGGTGCTCCATCTCCTCAAACGCGACGAAGATCAAACCGAATCACTGGCCCGGAGTCTGACGGCTATGCGGACCAACGTCAAATACTGCCGGAAGTGCCACAACCTGTCCGACAATGATATATGCACGATTTGCGCCAGTCACAAGCGCGATCAGTCGCTGATTTGTGTGGTGGAAGATACCCGCGACGTGCTGGCTATTGAAAACACGGCGCAGTACAAAGGGCTGTATCATGTGCTGGGGGGTATCATCTCGCCGGTAGAGGGTGTTGGCCCCAGCGATTTGCAGATTGATTCGCTCATGACCCGGCTGGCCGGTTCGGAACGGGAACAGGTGCGGGAGATTATTCTGGCTATCAGCCCTACTATGGAAGGAGACACAACGGCGTTCTACCTGCAAAAGAGACTCCGGCCTTTCAACCTCAAAATTTCCACCATTGCCCGGGGAGTCCCCATTGGTGGTGACCTGGAGTACGCCGACGAAGTAACGCTCGGGCGCAGTATCCTGAGCCGGATTGCCTACGAATAGGCTTCGTAACGGCGGGTAAACGCCTGATCCAAAAAGCTCTTTTCCCTGCATACCGAACATTCGTCCATACAGGCCGTTTCATTAGTAGACTGACGATACAATTGTCAATGATTTTTCGCTTCCCAAAACCAACATACACATGGATCGCTCTGAATTTCTGAAACTTGCCTTTGGCACATCGGCCACCCTGTTAGCTACCCGTTCGTTCGGTAGTTTTCGGTCTACTGCCGCCGACGGCAACTTTACACTGCCTCCGTTGCCTTACGCCTACGATGCCCTCGAACCATCCATTGATAAAATGACGATGGAAATTCACCACGACAAGCACCATCAGGGCTACGTGACGAACCTGAACAAAGCGCTGGGTATGCCCGAAAACGAAAAGATGGCGAAGATGAGCATCGACGAAATCGTTAAAAGTGTCGATTCCAAGACATCGGCCGCCATTCGGAATAATGCCGGTGGGCACTGGAATCACACGTTCTTTTGGAACATCATGGGCCCCAACGCTGGTGGTGCGCCAAAAGGAGCACTGGCCGATGCCATCAATAAAAAGTTCGGCTCGTTCGATGCCTTCAAAACCGAATTTGCCAAAGCAGCAACGGGGCGGTTTGGGTCAGGCTGGGCGTGGCTAATTAAAAATGGCAACGACCTCGAAATTGTCTCGACCCCCAATCAGGATAACCCAATGATGGCGCTGGCTGAGAAAAAGGGAACCCCCGTCATGGGTATCGACGTGTGGGAACACGCCTACTACCTGAAGTACCAGAATAAACGTGCCGACTATATTACCGCCTTCTGGAACGTAGTCGACTGGAATAAAGTCGGCAAGAACTTTTCATAACAGAATTACCTAAACAGCCGAACCGGTCTGCCAATGCGGGGTACTATCCCGTGTCGGCAGACCGGTTCGGCTGTTTAATCGACCCTTTAAAATCTAATCAAATTAGAATCGACTTTTTGTCATTTCGACGCAGGAGAAATCTCAAGTTGACTGCACGTGATATTGAGATTTCTCCTGCGTCGAAATGACAAAAGATTATTTCTTATTTTTTGCGAAGGGATAGGTTAGACAGGGTTTTCGACACGCCTGGGCCTTAAGGGAGGAGGGCTTGTATTCGGGCATCAATAACAGCCGCTTTGGCTTTGGCCTCTTCCAGCGGTAACCCTGTACTCATACCTGGCCGTTTATGTCCCGTGGCGGTTAGCCAGGCATCTTTCATTATAGTTTGCCGCTCGGCAATGAGTTGGATGAGCTGAGCCGCATTTGGCACCGAAGCCATTGCTGCCTTGAGATCCGGTGCTGAAGCAATGGCGCTCGCACCCAACCCTGACAAGATAGTTCTGGCCATGATCCAGTGCCCCACATCACCCGGATGAACGCCATCGTCGGCCAGGGAAAATCCCGCCATGTTATAAGCCGAATCCACTTTGCGGTGCGCATCCAGGAATTGCTTCATCGGGTAATGAACATCGATTACCTGCCAGTTTCTGGCCTTTTTCTGTTCCAAAAGCCAATCCGAATACCGGTCGAGGACGGCTCCGTAGCCCGGTTTCCCGCCCTTCAGGTCATCATAGACCGGTGGGGTAAGGTGAATGATAGCGGCCCCCGTTTTCACCACTTCGTTGTGTAGCCACTCGATACCATCGTTGAATTTCTGGAAACGCGTTTCATCGAACGGCATATAAATGCCGTCGTTCATGCCATAGCTGGCAAAAACCAGGTCTGGTTTGGTTTGCGTCAGTACCCGGTCGAGACGCTCGTGCAGGTCGGGTCGGGGAAATTGGCCACCGGCATGTCCGTCTTCCGATAGCCCCGAAACCGTTTCGCTCGGCAGACCAACATTGATAAACTCGATGGGCTGGTTTGGGTAGTGCGATCGGTAGTAGCTATCAATAGCCGTAACGTACTTCCCGGCGTAAGTGATGCTGTTGCCCAGGAATACAACCCGCCGAACGGTAGGGGGGAACAGCGATTGGCCGTAACACTGTCGACTTGACGGCACCAGGCAAAAAAGCAGGAGTAAGTAGGCAGTATATCGGTAAAAGAAGGCCATAACATAACCGTTGATTTCGCTGGAGAAAGCCCCTGTTCCGGCACGATCTACCCATCGCCATAGCCACCCTAGTAGTTGAGTGCCCCAACTGAATAAAGCGAAATGCCCTCCCTGAACCCGAATAACAGGCTTACCACCCGGTTAAATTTCCCGCAATAAGCTAATCGCTGCGTTTGGGTAATCTTTCGTATTTTTGCCTAAACTGAGTGTTAACAATGGCAACAGAGGAATTATATAACGAAATACCATCGCTGGACCTGGCCGATTTTACGTCTGGCGACCCCGACAAGAAAGCGCGTTTCGTGCAGGACCTGGGCCGGGCCTTTAATCAAATCGGCTTTGTGGCTATCCGCAACCACGGCCTGACGGAAGACCTGACGAAGAAATTATATTCATCGGCTCAGGCTTTCTTCTCATCGCCCGACAGCGTTAAGCAGCAGTACGAACACCCGGAACTGAACGGGCAGCGCGGCTACATCGGCAAAGGCAAAGAAACCGCCAAAGGCTTTAAAGTAGCCGATTTGAAAGAGTTTTACCACATTGGGCAGCCGGAGCCGGAAGGCGATATGCCCGCTAATATTCTGCCCGAGGAGGTGCCGGAGTTTGGAGATGCAACCGTAACGGCGTACCGGACCCTCGAAAACGCCGGGAAACAACTCCTGCGAGCCATTGCGCTATACCTTGAACTACCCGAAAATTACTTCGACGACAAAGTACGCAACGGCGACAGCATCCTGCGGGCCCTGCACTACTTTCCCCTCGACCCCAACAGCACCCCCGACGGCGCCGTCCGGGCCGCTCCCCACGGTGATATAAATCTGATTACGCTGCTGATGGGAGCTTCGGCCGACGGGCTGGAAGTACTCCGGCGCGATGGTAAATGGATTGGCATCACCGCCCTGCCCGACCAGGTAGTGGTGAACGTGGGCGATATGCTGGACCGGCTCACTAACCACAAACTGAAATCGACGATTCACCAGGTGGTGAACCCACCGAGGGAGAAAATGAACCAGTCGCGGTATTCGATACCCTTTTTTATGCACCCCCGCGCCGATATGAACCTGAGTTGCCTGGATAGTTGTGTGGATACCCAGCACCCAAAACTGTATGTCGACATGACCGCCGGTGAGTTTCTGGACGAGCGACTGATGGAGCTGGGCCTAAAAAAGAAATAGGCCTTTGTCATTTGGGGTGGGTAGTCATTTGTTGCTCTCTGTCAATTACTGGCTACCCACTCATTATAATTTGGCCGCTCCTGCCTTCTCCTGCTAATGCTGCCCTACTTAACGACTGCTCAGCCCGTACGCCGAATCCGGTACTTCATCTTTCTGAAAGATGTGCTGATTCTTGCGCTTACCACGTTCGGCGGTCCGCAAGTGCATCTGGCCATGTTTTTTGAGCGACTGGTTCAGAAACGACGCTACCTGACCGAAGAAGAACTGCTGGAGCTGAATGCGCTGGGGCAGGTGCTGCCGGGACCAACCTCCACGCAGACGATCACGGCGCTGGGCTTCAAAATCGGCGGCCCCAACCTCGCTTACCTCACCCTGTTCATCTGGGTACTGCCTGCCGTAAGTATCATGACAGCTGCCGGTATGGGGATTTATTACCTGGAAAAACACCAGTTGTCGCTGCAGTTTACCCGGTTCATTCAACCCATGGCCGTTGGGTTTATGGTGGTGGCCGGGTACCGAATCGGGCAGAAAGTTATCAAAGACAAAACAACACTGGCCCTGGCCCTGACTGCCACGCTCGTGGCCTATCTGTTCCGGTCGCCGTTTATGACACCCTTCGTTATTGCGGCCGGTGGTTTGGTTACGGCTCTGACCTACCAGAAACAAAAACGGATGGAGAAACAGCCCCTGCGTGTGCAGTGGGCTAATTTTTTTCTGTGGCTGGGTGTGTTCATCGGGGCGGCTCTGCTGGGAGCCTACACGCAGTTGCTACCCGTACGGCTGTTCGAGAACTTCTACCGGAACGGCAGTTTTGTATTTGGGGGCGGTCAGGTGCTGACGCCCATGCTGTACAACGAATTTGTGGCGTTTAAGCATTACCTCACCCGCGAGGAGTTTCTGTCGGGGCTGGGGCTGGTGCAGGCCATGCCCGGCCCGGTATTCTCCTTTGCTTCGTACATCGGCGCACTCTCCATGCGGGACATGGGCGTGCAGGGGCAGTTTTGGGGCAGTGTAGTGTCTACCGCCGGTATTTTCCTGCCCGGCACCTTCCTTATCTTCTTTGTGTACCGGTTTTGGGAACAACTCAAACGCTACCGCGTGGTACGGGCTTCCCTGGGGGGCATCAACGCGGCCAGTACCGGTTTAACGGCCGCAGCGGCTATCGCCCTGTTTGAGCCAATGGCCCCGCACTGGCCATCGGTTTTGGTTGTGCTGCTTACCCTTGTCCTGTTGCTGTACACCAAAATTCCTCCCTACGCACTGATTTTGGTTGGATTGGTTGCTGGCGTGGTGCTATAAAAACAACTTACGTTGCTCAATGAACGCTTTATCTAACCCGTTGGTGAATACTCTGCCGCTGGCTATCCGTGTAAGAAGCACGATCAGCTGCCTGACAATGGTTCTTGTGCTGACCAGCTACGCAGCTTTCGGTCAGAACCGGCCCGTTGCCCCATCCCACTCCGAAACGGGGGCATCTGTCGAAAAGCGGCCAATGATAGCGAAGGGGCAGCAACCCACTTTTGCGGGACAGACAAGGATCGGCAGTATAAAATCAACGACGACATTTACCGTGACGACCGTGGCCAACGGTCTGGTTCAACCCTGGGGGCTGGTGTTTCTGCCTGATGGCCGGATGCTGGTGACGGAAAAAAGAGGAACTATGCGCATTGTAACGCAGCAGGGCGTAGTGGGGAACGAAATTGCCGGTGTTCCCGCCGTTCGCGCTGAGGGGGATGGTGGGTTATACGACGTTAAACTCGACCCTGACTTTGCTACTACCCGGCAGGTTTTCTGGTGCTATGTAGAGCCTGTTGCTGGCGGTAGCGTTACCTCGGTAGCCCGCGCCCGCCTGTCGGCCGACGAAACGAAACTGGAAAACGTACAGGTTATCTACCGCGCATCGCCTGTGTACAGTGGTCCCAATCACAACGGCTCCCGGATGCTGTTCGACGCGCAGGGACGGTTGTACGTTACCTTCGGGGAGCGGTTCGACGACGAAATCCGTAAGAAAGCACAGGCCCTCGATTCGTCGCTGGGGAAAATAATCCGAATCAATAAAGACGGAACAGCGGCTGCCGGGAACCCATACAGGACAACGGCCAGTGGCAATCCGAACGCTCTGCCCGAAATATGGTCGATGGGCCACCGGAACCCGCAGGGGCTGGCTTTTAACCCGCAAACCGGCGACCTCTGGGAAACGGAGCACGGCCCCAACGCGGGTGATGAACTGAACATCATCCGGCCGGGAGCAGACTACGGGTGGCCTACCATTGCCTACGGCATTGAATACAGTGGCGAACCGGTAAACGGGGGTAAAACAAAGCAGACGGGCATGGAACAGCCAGTCTATTACTGGGACCCATCCATTGCCCCCAGCGGCATTATGTTTTATACGGGCAGTATGTTCCCGGAGTGGAAAAACAATCTGTTCGTGGCTGCCCTGCGGGGTATGCACCTGGACCGTCTGGTGATTGAAAACAACAGGGTGGTGGGTGAAGAACAGCTATTGACCGACCAGAAACAGCGGATGCGTTACGTCACGCAGGCATCGGACGGATCAATCTACGTAATTACCGATGATGCCCAGGGCCGGATTCTGCGCCTTAGCCGATGATGATTCCTGCCGGATTTTTCCGCTAATCCCAAACCAGCCATTCCCAGTATGAATAGCCCGATGTTTACCCGAAGAACGTTTTTACAGCAGTCCGCTCTGGGAAGCGTAGCGATGAGTATGCCTGCGCTGGCCTGGTCAGCCGGTGCCCGCGCAGCGACCGAAAAACGGGTGGGTATGATTGGGCTGGATACGTCCCACAGTACGGCTTTCGTGAAGGTACTCAATAGCGCCGATGCCAGTGCCGACTACAAAGGCTACCGGGTGGTGGCGGCTTATCCGTATGGCAGCCGGGATATTGACAGCAGTGCGAAACGGATACCGGGCTACACGGAGGAAGTGAAAAAGCAGGGGGTAACCATCGTCGATTCCATTGATGAGTTGCTCAAAAAGGTGGATGTTGTCCTGCTGGAAACCAATGACGGGCGGCTGCACCGGGAGCAGGTCATGCAAGTATTGAAAGCCGGAAAACGCGTGTTCATCGACAAACCCATGGCCGCTTCGCTGGGGGATGTTATCGCTATTTTTGACGCGTCGGAGCACTATAAAATTCCCCTCTTTTCGGCCTCGTCCCTTCGGTACATTACCGGCATAGCGGGCATTGATAAAAGCCAGGTCCTGGGAGCCGATACGTTTAGTCCGGCGGTGCTGGAAAAAACGCACCCCGATCTGTTCTGGTACGGTATTCACGGTGTCGAAGCGCTCTATGCCGCTATGGGAACGGGTTGCCAGTCGGTAGTGCGGACGCATACGGAAGGCACGGACATCGTTGTGGGGACCTGGGCCGACGGGCGAATCGGTACCTTCCGGGGTACCCGAACGGGCAAGCACGACTACGGCGGAACGGTTTACCTGACCTCCGGCAATGTCCGGCTGGGACCCTACAATGGCTACGAGCCGCTATTAAAAGAAATCATTACCTACTTTGAAACGGGCACCCCGCCCGTATCACCCGAAGAAACCATCGAGCTGTTTGCGTTCATGGAAGCCGCCGACGAAAGTAAACGGCGCGGGGGTGCGCTGGTAACCCTGGCCAGCGTACGCGAAAAAGCAAAAAAGTAAATCCCTGACCCCGGTAGAAAACGACTCTTCGAATGAATAACCTACAGTCTGCCAGCTCCGACGATACCCGTCGGACGTTCATCAAAAAAGCGATTACGGGTACCGCTGTGCTGTCGGCAGGCGGGGTGCTGCCCGGCTTCAGTGCCCGGAGTTACGCCCGTATTCTGGGAGCCAACGAAAAGGTTCGGGTAGGCATGATGGGGGTTAACAGCCGGGGCCTGGCGCTGGCCGGTAACTTCGCCCTTCAGCCCAACTGCGAAGTCATCTCCGTATCGGATGTGGATAGTCGGGCGGCTGATAAATGCCTGGCAACGGTCGGGAAAATTCAGCAGTCAACACCAAAAAATCAGCCCGATTTCCGGAAGGCGCTGGAAGATAAAGACGTGGATGCGCTGGTTATTGCCGCCCCCGACCACTGGCACGCACCGGCCGCCATCCTCGCGTCCAAAGCCGGAAAACACGTCTACCTCGAAAAACCGTGCAGTCATAACCCCCACGAGGGCGAACTGCTGGTGGCGGTGGCGAAGAAATACAAGAACGTGATTCAGATGGGCAACCAGCGCCGGTCGTGGCCCAATGTGGCCCAGGCCATTCGGGAAGTCCAGAGCGGAATCATCGGTCGGCCTTATTTTGTGAAGGGCTGGTACACCAACAACCGGCCGTCGATTGGGATCGGCAAAGAAGCACCCGTACCGTCCTGGCTGAATTACGACCTGTGGCAGGGGCCCGCGCCCCGGCGGGCCTTCAAAGACAACATCCTGCATTACAACTGGCACTGGTTCTGGCACTGGGGAACCGGCGAAGCCCTCAACAACGGTACCCACATGCTCGACCTGATGCGCTGGGGACTGGGCGTAACCTATCCCACCAAAGTTACCTCATCCGGTGGGCGTTACCGCTACCAGGACGACTGGCAAACGCCCGACACGCAGGTAATCAGTCTGGAGTTTCCCAACAACACGGCCATGACCTGGGAGGGGCGAAGCTGCAACGGCCGAACCGTGGAGGGCACCAGCGTCGGAGTAATCTTTTATGGCGAAACGGGTTCAGTGCTCATCGAATCGGGGAACTCCTACAAGGTGTTCGATTTAGAGAACAAACTGGTCAAAGCCGTGAAAAACGACCTCGTCATCGACCCCCGAAACAAAATGGACCCGTCGCAGGCGCTGGACGCGATTCACATCCAGAATTTTTTCGACGGGATTAAAAAAGGCACCCCCCTGGCTTCCGATATTGTGGGTGGTCATCAGAGTACGTTGCTGGCGCAACTGGGAAATATTGCCCTGCGCTCCGGCGGTATGCTCACCATCGACCCGGCCAACGGCCACATCAAAAACAACCCGGAAGCTGAAAAGCTCTGGCAGCGGGACTACCAGAAAGGCTGGGAGCCCACCGTGTAGCTTAGTTTGACGTTTGTGGTTTGTCGTTTAATTTAATTCGCTAACAGTCAAAACTTTACAACATAAACTACAAACGTCAAACTACAAACGTCAAACTACCAACCATTCACTCTTTCGCCCTTATGGAGTCAACTCCTCTAACCATTGATGCCAGTAACCTTACCCGTCGGGATACCACGGTATCCATCGGACTCATTGGGGTCATGTTTTTTATCTTCGGCTTTGTGTCGTGGGTCAACTCCATCCTGATTCCGTATTTCAAAATAGCCTGCGAACTGACGAGTTTTCAGGCCTACCTGGTCGCCTTTGCTTTTTACATTGCCTACTTCATCATGTCGGTACCAGCCTCATACCTGCTCAAAGCGGTCGGGTTCAAAAAAGGGATGATGATCGGTTTCTGGGTGATGGCGCTGGGGGCGTTTATCTTCATTCCCGCGGCCCAGACCCGTACTTATGGCGTATTTCTGCTGGGTTTGTTTACCATCGGCATTGGGTTGTCTGTTCTGCAAACGGCCGCTAATCCGTACATCACCATTCTGGGGCCCCAGGAACGGGCTGCCCAGCGAATCAGCCTCATGGGTATCTGCAACAAGGCCGCCGGTATTTTGTCGCCACTGGTGTTTGCCGCCGTCATCCTCCGCCCGACCGATACCGATTTGTTTGCTCAACTGGGCAGCATGGGGCCTTCGGAACGGGGAGCGGCTCTGGACGAGCTGGTGCGCCGGGTGATGGTGCCCTACGCCGTGCTGGGTACGTTTCTCTTTGTGCTGGGCTATCTGGTGTACCGCTCACCACTTCCCGAATTAAACACGGAACAGGAAAGCCCGTCAGTGGCGAATGCCAACGCCACCAAAACCAGCATCTTCCAGTTTCCGCACCTGGTGCTGGGGGCCGGAGCCATCTTTTTGCACGTGGGTACACAAGTCATTGCCATTGACACCATTATCGGCTATGCCGGGTCGATGGGGATCAACCTGCTGGAAGCAAAAGTTTTTCCGTCGTACACCCTGTTCTGCACCATTTGCGGCTACGTTCTGGGTATTATCGCCATTCCCCGTTTCATCAGTCAGGTAAATGCGCTGCGGATTTGTACCGGGCTGGGTACGCTGTTCACGCTGCTCATTATTTTTGCCAGTGGCCCGGTTACCCTGCTGGATCACGCGGCCGACGTGTCCATCTGGTTCGTGGTCCTGCTGGGGCTGGCCAACTCATTAATCTGGGCGGGTATCTGGCCGCTGGCGCTGGATGGGCTGGGGCGGTTCACCAAACTGGGTGCTTCTATCCTGATTATGGGGCTGTGTGGCAACGCCATCATGCCTCTATTTTATGGATACTTCGCCGACCAGTTCGACCTCCGCACGGCTTACTGGGTATTATTACCCTGCTACCTGTACTTAGTTTTTTACGCCATCAAAGGCCATAAAGTACGGACATGGGGCGTCTAAAAATCACAAACGGTACACTCATAACGCCCTATCGGTTTATTCGGGGGGGTACCCTGGTTATTCAGGATGGTATCATTGTGGGCGTCCATGAGCGGGATGTGGACGTGCCGGATGCCACGGAACTGGATGCGGGAGGCCGCTACATCGCTCCCGGTTTTATTGATATCCACGTGCACGGGGGCGGGGGCTGCGACTTCATGGATGGTACCGAAGCCGCTTTCCTGACCATTGCCGAATTACACGCCCGCTACGGCACCACCTCGCTGGTGCCAACCACCCTGACGGCCGAAAAGGAAGACCTGTTCCAGACGCTGGATGCCTTTGAGCAGGCCCGCCGAAACAACCCCCGCGGGGCAAATCTCCTGGGTATGCACCTGGAAGGGCCTTACCTGGCGCAGAGTCAGCGGGGGGCGCAGGACCCGCGGTACATCCGCAACCCCGACCCGCGGGAGTACGAAGAAATCCTGGCTTATTCCAGTTCCATTGTACGGTGGAGTGCCGCTCCTGAACTGCCCGGTGCTATTCCCTTTGGCCGACGGCTGCGGGAAAAAGGAATCCTGGCCGCCGTAGCCCATACCGACGCTATTTATGAGGAAGTACTGGCTGCTTACGAAGCGGGTTACTCGCTGGCAACGCACCTGTATTCGTGCATGTCGGGGGTGACGCGCCGGAACGCTTTTCGCTATGCCGGTGTCGTGGAGAGTGCGTTTCTGCTGGATATGGATGTCGAAATCATTGCCGATGGGGTCCACCTGCCCCCGCCGTTGCTGAAGCTGGTGTACAAAATAAAAGGGGCAGACCGAACGGCGCTGATTACCGATGCCATGCGGGCCGCCGGGATGCCCGAAGGCGAAAGTACCCTCGGCTCACTAACGAACGGCTTACAAGTGATTGTGGAAGATGGCGTGGCCAAATTGCCCGACCGAACCGCCTTTGCCGGGAGTGTGGCCACCATGAACCGGCTCGTCCGTAACATGGTCCAGCTAGCCGATGTGTCCCTGCTGGATGCCGTCCGGATGGCCAGCACTACGCCCGCCCGCATCATGGGTGTCGACAACCGGAAGGGGACGCTGGCCGTGGGGAAAGAGGCCGATATCGTTATTTTTGACGATCAGCTAACCATTCATTCAACCATTATGGGCGGAAAATTAGTCTATTCAACGACCGATAAACAACAGTTAACCACATGACGTCAGCAACTCCGGCCAACCAGCCATTCCGGGTCGATCAGCTATTGGTCAACGTCGCCAAAGACCGGCCGGAACTAGGTCAGCGGGCCGCCCGGGCCGTGGGGGACACAATCAGGAGATTAAGCCAGCAACAGGCCTTCGTCAACATCATCTTTGCCTCGGCCCCGTCGCAGAACGAATTTCTGGATGCGCTGGTGTGGGAAACGGACATCGACTGGCAGCGGGTCCGGGCGTTTCACATGGATGAATACCTCGGATTATCTCCCGATGCCCCGCAGAACTTCGGGTTGTACCTGAAGCAGCGCCTTTTCGATAAGGTACCCATTGGTGCCGTGTTTTATATCAATGGCAACGCGCCTGATCTGGAAACGGAACGGCAGCGGTACAGTGCTCTGCTGGAACAATACCCCACGGATGTGGTATGCCTCGGTATTGGCGAAAACTGCCATATCGCCTTCAACGACCCCCACGTGGCCAATTTCAACGACCCCGATCTGGTGAAAACTGTGCAACTGGACCACACGAGCCGGATGCAGCAGGTGCATGATGGTTGCTTTGCTTCGATGGAGCAGGTACCGGAGCAGGCCCTGACCCTAACAATTCCGGCACTCATCCGGGCACCCCAGTTGTTTTGCATGGTACCCGGTCGCCACAAGGCGCAGGCTATTTATCATACGCTGGTGGAAGCCATTTCGGAAAAATACCCATCAACCTGCCTGCGGTTGCATCCCGACACGACCCTGTTTATCGATCAGGACAGCGCCGAGTTGTATCTAAAAAATCGGTAGGTCAGGAAAGGGTTCAAATAAACTAGGGCAAGACAATCTGCGGGTGTGCTGGATGAGTGAGCGATGGGGGAACTGGTTGGAAAACAGATTGAGCCCATCAACTACGCAATGGCGGCATAGCGACAAGTTGAATTGCACCCCTTTACAGTTACTTTTTTCCAAAGGGTTTTGGGCCTATTTTCTTTCATTGTTGAAACAAAGGATTTAAATCAATAAATATTTTTAGTGATTTTACCAGATCTCCAGAACGGGTTATAACCGACAAGCATGGCACAACTACTGATTTTCCTTGCTTTAATGTGTAAGTAATATTCGCTTCTAAAAGCAGGTGATTATCATCAATGTATACATTTTGAAATGTGTGTTCCATCTTATGCAGCATTGACCAGAAAGTTGAAATATCTGATTTTACCTGTTGCTTACCTATAGAAACAGGATTGTTCGCAAATTGGACCACGATATTTTCATCGCAGTAACTGAGAAACATATCCATATCCATAGAATCTATATGGCTATAAAACGTTGATAACCATACGTTAGCTTGATTTTGTGTTTCCATTTTAGTTGTGAATTAAATGTGTGTTAAAGGGGGCCTGCAACTGTAGTACAATTGGTAAGTCTCAGAAAAACGTTTCTGCATGAAGAGCGGGAAGCAAAGAAAATTCTAATACGTATCGTTGAGTCATTGCGTTGACATGTAGGGAGACAGTTGGGCAATAACCTACGTAAAGGAGCACAGATAAACCCGTTGGGATTAACCATAGAAGAAGATCAATCCCAACGGGAGAAAAGATTAGAACGTAATTTTCAATAAAGTCCCGTCGCCCATGCTGGTCAGGTAAGCTGTATGGCTGTCAGCTACTTTCAGGTCCGTTGGCATGTTCAACTTGTCGAGCAGTACGTCACTGCTGGTGCCTTTGGCCCGTAGCAACCGGCCTGTTTTAGGTGTGAAACCCATTGGGCCAAACACGCCAAATTCGAGGGCCAGATAGTTGCCATTTCCATCGTTTTCGATGTCGACCAGACTGTTGAAGGTTTGCTGAAACACCGTCAGCTTGCCCGTCAGGTCCATCCGGTAAATCAGGGCTTTGCCAGCCGGGAAGGGAAAGCCCAGCAAGGTACTGATGGCGTATTGTTTGCCATCATACACAATCCCCGTAGGCACCGACTGAATAAACGGTGGGCCGGGCGGAGGGCCAGCCGGATTGGGGTTGGCAATGCCCAGAACGGCCGTTACCACACTCAGCTGCCCGCTTGCAGACCGGCGGATAATGGCATTGGCGGCTGCATCGGCGAAGTAAAGAGCCCCGTCGGGTCCCAGTGTCATATTGTAGAGGTGAGACTCGCCCGTGTCCTCGGTGAAGGTATAGTCGATCACGAACTTCTGAATATTTTCGGGCGTCAGACTAGCCGCTGGAATCGGCGCATTGCCGGTCTTGTAGGTGGCCAGATTAAGGGTGTACAGCCCTTTGGCATTCAGCACATATAGCATCCCATTGGCAACAAGCAGGTGATCGGTCGCGTCGAGTTCATTGTCGGGCCGGGTGAACGAATACAGGCCCGTGATGACGGGATGTACCACGCCATCGGGCGTAACCTCCGATACACGGCCATCGTTTTTGCCCGTGCCCTGTTCGGTAACGAAGATTCGGCCGCTGGCATCGGTTTCAACGCCAATTAGTCCCACTAAGCCCGTAGCGAGTGTCGTCAGGTTTGGTTGGACAGGCGTGGTAATCCGGTGGTCCTGGCATCCGGAGAGCAGGCTACCGACCAGAAGAAAACGTAAAACGGGGAATTTACAGGTCATGACATAAATTGATTAGGATGAAAATAGAGTAGACTAATTATGTGGATTAGGCCAGTGCCAGAGCCGTATACACCTTTTTCAGGCGCTCGGTCGGCAGTTCCTCCTGAGCCAGTTGCAGGAAGGTATCGAATACGGCTGTTGGTGCCTCTTGTTTGATACCCGACAGCCAGCTAATCACTTCCTTATCATTGATCGAGCGCATCATCCAGCGACTCTCGGCCATCAGCGTCTGAGGTGGAATAGCCTGGATGATCTCATGTTCCATATGCCGAATGTCGGCGTCGGTGTAATGCTGCCAAAGCTGATCCATCAGCACGTTCTCTTCCTTGTTCATGTGGTAGAGATTGAAGCCGATAAATTCATTGAAGGCAACCAGAATCCGTTGGCCGATGGCTTCCCGCTGGCCAGCAGAGTCGGTCGATTTCCACTCCCGAATGTGATCGAAGAGCGTATGCGTCAGGTTGTGATCGATGACATGATCGTTTTCCAGTTCATCAATCAGCACCGCGTTATGTTTGCGGATGTGGGGCAGAATAAACTGATCCTCATTTTCGGCGTGTTCATCGAAGTAGACGAGCACCTGGTGTAACTGCTCAACGACTTCGCTGGCCTGTGGCTGGGAAAAATCGGTTTGTTGCAGGCGGATAGCCGTATCATAGAGCATGCCCCGCAGCCCCTTATGAATTTGATTAAATACGTTGTAGCGTTGCTGTTGCATCTGGTTTTACTGGTTGACTGACTACGTCGCTCAATGCCCTGTGCCATTGCCGATGCGTTGTGTCAGTTAGTTGGTTAATAAGAAAATTTAGCTGATTACTGACTGGCTAAAAGCAGGAGTCAGCTTCTACTGGTGACGATAATAAGTTGGCTATAGTCTATCAAGTCGCTTTCCCCTATTTACTTTCTCCTTCGATAATACTGAAAGGAGACATGGTGGGTATTATTCGGGTTAATTTTAGTCCTGCTTTATCAAATAAATCGGCGTACTCTTTTCCTGTTCTCTCACACCCAGGTAAAAATTGCAACATTTGTAAGTCAAGGAATTTTGCGGGTGATGGTTCGTTTCCTTCAGGTACTACCATTTCTACCACCAGTACCTTTCCGCCATCGGTCATAGCGTTGCGGCAATTTTGAAGTAGGGTAATACATTGCTCATCATTCCAGTCGTGGATGATATGCTTCATTATGTAAGCGTCAGCACCGGTGGGTACAGATTCAAAAAAATCACCACCTACAGTTTCGCACCTATCTGTAACGCCATGCTCCTTTAGACGCTTTTCTGCCTCGGCAACAATAGCCAGTGTATCAAACAAAACTCCTTTTACATTGCCATATTTTGCAAGGATAGAAGCCAGTAAAAATCCATGCCCCCCACCTACATCTACCAATTTAGACGTGGAAGAAAAGTCATAAGCATTCACCACGGCAACACTTGAAAAAGCACTGTTGCTGGTCATGGCATCATTAAAAACGTTTCCAGCTTTCTCATTGCTCCAGAAATAATCAAAAGAAGATTTGCCATGTACTTTGTCAAAAGAGGGCTTGCCTGTTTTAACACTATAAGGAAGTTCTGCCCATGTCTGAAATTGCCAATCGCAGGTTATCATTTCAGCAAAAGCACGCAAACTCCCTGGTGCATCGCTAAGCAATGGTTCGGCTAGTGGGGTTAATGAAAACTTTTTTTCATTGTCTTCAGAATACACACCAGTACTGGCACAAGCACGTAACACCCGATAAAGAGAACGGGCATCAACGCCTGTTTGTCTGGCTAATTCGTCCGCTGTTTTTGCGCCATCTTTTAATAAGTCCGCAATACGCAGTTCCGCGGAAACACCTATTGCACGTGATGCCGCAAAGCCAAACAGTAGTTGCATCAACTGAACCGGAGGTGGAAGTTCTTGTGTCATAAGGGTTTGTTTGTTAAATGAGTAAAATAGGCTAAACTGTGAGCGTACAAAAAAACTAAGGATGTATGCTGATGACTGGGTTCATAGCGAACCGGGGGACCCGTTGAGCAGGGCCAAAGGTGGCTAAACGATCGACTCATAATGGGTGCGCTGAGTGGGTTAAAATGGGTGTACATTAACACCACAAGAGTAAGGGGATACGATTTAAAAAAGGTGCACTATTGTTCCGAAAAGGTGCACTATTGTTCAGCCCCCGGGCAAAAGGCGATAATTTTCGGGCAAAAGGCTAAATTTTTCAAAAAACTGCTGACTGTACCTCTTGAGATTGTCAAAACCACCGCGTAAGCCACCTCCCATATATTGAGTGTCGTGGTGGTCAGAAGCGTCCGGACTTTTCGTAAGCGCAGGGCGCACACGTAGCGGCAGATGGACATACCTGTCAGGGCCGTTGGCTTATTGGGAAGGGTAGTTGGGCCCATGCCCAACGGCTGGCAGATGGTATCCGCCGAAAGCCCGGGGTTATACAGTTGCTCTTCTACCGTGAAACGAAGCTTTGTTAAAAACCCATTTCCCAGGGCATCCACCGGCGTATGCGACTGATTGTCGTTAACCGTTATTGAAAACAGTTCATGTAGCTAAATGTACATTCTACCCAACAGTGGTCCAGAGAAACGTCGGTATATAAAATATCTGGAGACTGCAGATCGTAAAGAGGTGGGCCAATGGGTTTTGTTGCAGCGCGCCCTGATGTGGCTGCTCACCCGCCTTCAAAAGCACCACTGACCACTACTCCAATTCAGGGGCTCTATTGTAACCCCGTCAATTCGTCCCCTCCGTGCGCCCCGGCAATAGCACACTGGCGCTTCTGGGTAGCACCGTGTATGGGCTTTGCAGGTGGTGGGTTAAATGGGCAGGCGCTTTCGTAAAGATGCGTAGTTTTTATTCATGTCCAGCCCCGTAATTGACTCAAACATGCTGATGAACGTGCGGACCAGTTCGGGGTCGGCGGTGAGCATGGCGCGGGCGTCCGTCACCTTATTCATGTTGTACTGCCCCACAAAAATCACCAGCGCCTTAAACGGCTCACTAGCCTCCAGATCGACCCGGATAAGCAGTTGCAGCGGCAGACTTTCTAGCGTGTGTAATACCGGAACACCCGCATCGCGCTGTTGATGATGATCAGAAAACAGGGTAAAGGTATCCTCAATTTCGCGCAGACAAGCCTGATGCAGCTGCTGCTGTTCATGCCATACTTCTTCAGGCAGGGGCTCACGGGGGTGAATGGTGCGCCAGACGGGCTCTACATAACAACTATACAGACTACTACTGCCTGGTTCGTGCGGTGCGTCGGGGTGCGGGTCCAGGCTGGCGAAGTAAAACTCCCGTGAGTCACGGATGCGGGTAGTAAGCAAGTCATGAATCCGGTCGGTCAGGATTTTATATTCCCGTTTAGCATCCTGAAGCTGTGGGTTGTAGCCAGCCTGAAGTTTCCCGATGGCGGCCGTATCGGTTATAATGTAGATGCACTCGCTGTTGGCGGCCCCGTCCAGAAAATCACGCACTTCGGTCAGAATCTGCCGATAGCCCCGGAACAACTCGCGGGTGGCGTCGGAGATGGTCGCCACGGCACCCCGAATCTGCTGATCAATTGCGTAGTTCTGCTGGGCAAGCCGACTGGTTTCGGCCAATACCTGGTGCATTTGGTCGAGCGCCTGATCAGTTTTGCGGGAGGTATCTTCAGAGGCTTTCCAGCTTTGAAAGGCTACAAAAAAGGCCAGAAAGGAAGCCACACTGCCAATAACTCCGTAATGGGTGTTTAAATCGATCTCGAATTTTAACCCTATACCAATCAGGCCCAGAAAGATAGCCAGGTAAAACCACCAGCTTTGGGTTGGTCGAAACAGAAACGAGCGGAAAAACGACATAGGGCAAACGAAGTTTTAACTATCCTCCGTAAAGTTACGCCTGGAAGGACTTGAGGATATGAAAACGAAGGCGCCTATTGCCAAAATTCTGTTGAGCAAAGCGTACATAATGCCCCTTTCTTACTCGTTACGTATCGTAAAGGAATAGCATCCTGACTCCAGGGGAATAACAACCTCATCATTGGCCTGACGAAATCCCGGCCGTAAGTCGATTGGTTTACCCGCTTCGGTGATTTGGCTGATGCGCTTTGCCAGTAAGTAAAGGGTAGCCATTAGATTGGGCGGAAGGGTGGTTTTGTACGACTAGTGGCTCTCCTCCCACTTCCATTCGCTGCTGATTCGGCCGTAGAGTGAATCGTAATAGCCTTTGGCAAACGTCATTTGTTTGGTTGGATCGGGTGTGGGTATCAGCACGAACTCTTTATAGGTGGGCGTTTCCGGTTGCCGCCGAATCGCCAGCCAATGTTTTTACATCCAGGCCGCTAGGGCCCCAAACGAATAATGAAGGAAATCATGCTGTTATGACCCTCGAAACCCTTTTCCATCGTGTATAAATTCGAGCGTTCCTACATAGAGGTTGCCCCGTTTACGACCGAGTACAGCCAGTAAGGATAATCCTGCTGCTGAAACAGCCGGTACGCATCCGCTGGATTCCCGTTTTCAGACAGCGCGTTAGTGATGGAAGCGGTACCAACAAAGCCGGTCATCAACGAATGAGGGGGCACTCGACACCCTCGGTTCAGAAACCGTTCGGTTAAACCTCCGAATCACCAAAGAAGCCGCGTTCCCGGAAAGGGGCGCGGCTTCTTTGGTGAACCACTCTGTTGAAGATAAGGGCTACTCCACTTTGAGCAGCTTGAGCCTCTGGCTTTGGGTGTATGTACTCACCCGCAGCAGCAGCACGCCCGCCGGAACCCGGCCCAGGTGGAGCGGCAGACGCTCCACTTCCCCGGCCTTTCCAACCGACTGCTCACTGACCAGGTGACCCCGTTCGTCCCTCAGTTGCAGCTGCAATGGCTGTCCCTCGGCGCCCCGTACCTCCACGGCCACCGTTTCGCCTGCCACCGGGTTGCCCAGCACCGTCACACTTAGGGGTACCTCCACAAGGGCCGCCTGACGGGCACCCGGGTTGCAGGCCGCCAGCCACCCGTAGCTGAAACTGCTCGATACCCCACTTTGCCTTGCCTGAAGCCTAATGACTGGATTGTCCGTGTAGAGCGTCAGACTGTACGGCCCTGGATTGGTGGTGGGCAGCAGCTCGTTGACCACCGAGAAGCTGACCGGGCTGCCATCCAGGCCCGCGTACTGCGGACTGAACGTTAGTCTGCGCTGGCCCGCCGGGAGCACCTGGCAACTCACCGTGGTTACCCCTGTAATGCTGAAGCTACTCGTGGGCGGTGGCGGGGTTACCGGAGCCGGTTCCACCGTCAGAGTCAAACTGGTCGTCGCACTCAGATTGCCCGGATCGGTCGCCGTGACGCTCACCTGGCTCACGCCCGACATAGAGGGCGTACCCGAGATGGTCGCAGGGGCGGTGAAGCTCAGGCCCGCTGGCAGACCCGACACCGACAGCGTCAGCTGATTGGGTGTCTCGGCATCGGTGAACACCCCCGCCAGGGAGAGGGTGTAGCCCACACCCACGGTGGCCGACTGGGGTGGCACCGGGTTGGCCACCGTGGGTGAAGTGTTGGCCGGTGGATTGCTGCCTCCGCAGGCGATCAGCCAGTTATAGGCAAAACTGTTACTCACCCCACTCTGGACCGCATTCAGGGTGATAATCGGGTTGTCGGTGTACAGCTTCAGGGTGTAGGGACCCGGGTTGGTGGAGGGAGCCATCTCATTGACCACCGAGAAGCTCACCGGTGCTCCGTTCAGCCCCGCGTACCGGGGGTTAAACGTCACCTGCCGTTGCCCCACCGACAGGGTGGTACAACTTACTGTAGTTACGCCGGTGATGCTGAAGGTGCCCGTTGGGGGTGGGGGGGTACCGGCGGCCGGGTTCACCGTGAGGGTGAAACTGGTGCTGGCCGACAGGCTGCCCGGATCGGTCGCCGTTACTGTAACGCTGCTTACCCCACTCACCGAGGGCGTACCCGAGATGGTCGAGGGAGCTACGAAGTTCAGCCCCGCGGGCAGACCACTCACTGACAGCGTTAACTGATTGGGTGTCTCGGCATCGGTGAACACATTCGCCAGCGAGAGCGTGTAACCGATACCTACCGTAGCCGACTGAGGGGGAACGGGACTCGCCACCGTGGGTGGGGTGTTAGCTGTCGAGGAGCTACAGGCCGAGAGCCAGTTGTAGGCAAAACTGGTGGAGGCCCCGCTCTGGCGTGCCTGTAGGGTGATGACCGAATTGTCGGTGTACAGGTTCAGTACGTATGGCCCCGGACTGGTCGTCGGCAGCAGTTCGCTGACCACCGAAAAGCTCACCGGACTGCCGTCCAACCCGGCGTAGCGGGGGTTGAAGGTGACCCGGCGCTGACCGGCTGAGAGCACTTCGCAACTGACCGTCGTGACCCCGGTGATGCTGAAGGTAGCCGTAGGGGGCGGAGTATTCGCCGGACTCACCGTAATGGTAAACATTGTACTGGCCGACAGACTACCCGGATCGGTGGCCGTCACCGTCACCGTCGAGACACCCGACATCGACGATGTACCCGAGATGATGCGCGTGTTGGGATCGAAACTAAAGCCGTTGGCCGGACTGATGCTGGCCGTGTAGGTCAGCTGATTGGGCGTTTCACTGTCGGTGAAGGCGTTGACCGTGTAGGAGAACGCTACGCCCACGGTGGCCGTCTGGTTGGCATTGGCCGTGGCCACCGGGGCCGAATTGACCGTGCTGACGGTTACGCTGGTGGAACTGCTACAACCGCTGGTGTTGGTGACGGTGACCGAGTAGGTGCCCGCGATCACGGTGATGCTGGGAGTGGTTTCTCCGGTAGACCACGTCTGGGAGGTGCCCCCCGAAACGGTGAGCGTGGTCGAGCCTCCGCTGGTAACGGTCGTGTTGCCGCTGATGGTGGCCGTGGGCCGGGTCGTACTGGCACTGACGCTGGTGCTGGCCACAGCCGAACACCCGTTGCCGGCGTTTGTGACGGTGACCGAATAAAGGCCGCCGTTAGTGACGGTGGCCTGATTACTTGACCCAATTTGGCTGGCCCCGCTGCTGAAGCGGTAGCTGGTGCCCCCCGAAGCGGTCAGGGTCACGCTAGTCATTGAGCAGGTGATGGGGCCGTTGTTAGTCAGAGTTGCCGTAGGCGCGCTTTGGTCCCCCGTAACGGTGGTCTGGGCGGTGGCCGAACAGCCGGTGGCCCCGTTGCTCACCGTCACCGAATAGGTACCCGTCGTGTTCACAATGGCCTGATTGCCGTTCTGGCTCACCACGCCCGGCCCCGCGAAGGCGTAACTCAAGCCGTTGGGGCTGGCCGTCAGCGTCACGCTACTCATCGCACAGGTAATCATCCCGCTGCTGGTTAGGCTGGCCTGGGGCACCGTGTTGTCCTGACTGATGGTGATGGAAGTGACTGAGAAACAGCCCGTATTGGTGTTAGTTACCGTCACCGAGTAGGTGCCACTGGCATTCACCAGGGCCGTTTTGCCGGTCTGACTCATCACATTGGGACTGAATGCGTAGCTATTACCGCCCCCCGCTGTCAGCGTCAGACTGGTCTGGGCACAGCTCAGGGTGGTAGAGGGGCTGGCGGTTAGCGTGGGGGCGATAACCGTGGTGGCACTGTTGACCGGGGTACTGGTACTACTAACACACCCATTGGCAGAAGCTACGGTGACCGAGTACGTACCAGGGCTATTCACTACTAGTGTATTCGAAGCACCCGGTGTGCCCAGCACGCCATTGCCATTGGCAAAGGTGTAGGAACTGCCCCCCGATGCTGTTAGCGTCACGCTGGTTTGGGCGCAGGTGAGCGGGCCGTTGCTGGCCAGGCTGGCCACCGGCAAGGGGTTGACCGTCAGGGTCGTTTCGCTGGATGCGGACTGGCCATTGGCGCTCACCGTGAGGGTAAAGTTCTGGGTGCCCGTACCCGCAGCCGGTATGGATTGGCTGAACAGGGGGCCGCTGGCATTGCCCGTCAGAGAGCTACCGAGTCCGTTGGTGAGTGTGTAGCCGTAGCTGCCCGTCACGTTGCCCACCGTGGCGGTAAAGGTGGCTACGCTACCCACACAGACCGCCCCCGGATTGGCGGTCAGGCCGGTCAGTGTCGGGTTAGGGCCTGGGGCATCATTCACTGTCAGGGCGTAGGGCGCACTCATCCCCGAACAGCCGGTGGCATCCCGGCCCAGCACGGTGAGGGTGTAGCTGCCTGCCTGGGTTGGCGTACCCGACAGCACGCCCGTGTTGGACAGACTCAAACCCGTCGGCACATTGCCACTGGCCAGGCTGTAATTGTAAGGGCTAGTGCCGCCCGAAGCACTGAAGGATTGGTTAAAGGCTACGCCAACCCTTGCCGTGCTCACGCCGGGGACGGTGATGATAAGGCCGGGAGGACCCTGGTACTCGTAGGCGCCCATGTCGATGGGGCCACCATTGAAGGTTCGAGGGTTACCTGCCAGATCGGTGGACGTACCATTAGCCGCCTTATCGCCAGCATCGATGGCGGGGCTACAGGCGGTGAGCCGGGTATCAGTAGTGCTCACAAAAGGTGTAGTCGTAGTAGTCAGGTTGCCCGTCCCGGGGCTGTAACCCGTCACCGAAGACTCAAACAGACTATAGCTGGTGGTGATGAACGCCCCCTGCTGGTTGTTGAAGGTATTGGCCCCGCTGTTACCCCATACCACGCAGTTGGTCAGCACGGGGCGGCTGCTCCCCTGATAGCTAATGTTATACATCGCCCCGCCTGAAGCAGCCGAATTGCCCTGAAACGAACAGTTGATCAGGCTGGGGTTACTATTACCCCCAATACTCCCGTCGTTGTAGATAGCCCCACCCCTATTGGCGGAATAGTTGGATTGAAAGGCGCAGTTGATCAGGGTGGGGTTACTGGTGCCACTCGTGTAACCAGCGTTGTAGAGGGCCCCGCCCTGATTGGCGGCCCGGTTGTAAATAAACAGACAGTTGCGAATCAGGGGGCTACAGGTATTGCTCGCTCCATTACCATTGTTGATCATACCCCCGCCCCCGTCGTCGGGCGAGCTGCTGCCATTGGCATTGCCGCTGGTAATGAGGAAGCCATCGAGCACCGCCGAGTTGGTCAGGCCCGTGGCGTTATTGACGACGTGGTAACTGTTATCGGTATTGGATCCTGCGGTACCAATATCGCCCGAGAGGATAGTCGCTAGTGGGTTACCCAGCACCCGTTGGTTCAGGTCGGTTTCGGTACCCGCAAAGCCTCCGTAAATGGCCACGTTGGGCCGCATAGCAAAACTGATACTACGGTTGGTATTGTTTGGCGGGCCGGGTTTGTAGGTGCCCGTGGCTACCCAGACCTGTTGGGCACCTGCCAGGTTGATCTGGCCTTGCAGATCACCGCTGGCATCGGCCCAACTGCTGCCGCTGCCCGCTGCCCCCGCTTTAACGTAGCGAATAGGCGAATCGAGTTGCACCAGTAGGATATAGGGCGCACTCACCCCCGAACAGCCGGTGGCGTACTGCCCCCGCACGGTGAGCGTGAAGCTGCCGCCCTGAGTTGGGGTGCCCGAGAGCACCCCTGTGGTAGCCAGACTCAGGCCCGTTGGCAGACTGCCGCTGAATAGCGCATAGCTGTAGGGGCCACTGCCCCCCGAAGCCACAAAGGACTGGCTAAAGGGTGCCCCCGCCGTTGCCGTGTTTACGCTGGGGGGAGAGATATTGACAGCGGGAGCGGCCTGATACTCGACGGCTCCCATGTCGATGACGCCATTGTAAATGCGGGGGTTACCGGCCAGATCGGTGGCGGGTCCATTGACCGCCTGGTAGTTGGCATTGCTGCCCAGGTTGATGGCGGGTGCGCAGGCATTGAGGGCCACGGCGTTGGCACTCACAAAGGGCGAGGTGGTGGCCGTCTGGTTGTTTCCCCCGTTGGTGTAGCCCCCCACGCCAGTCTCCAGCAGGCAGTAGCTAACCGACACCCCACCAGTGGCATCGTAAAATGCCAGCGTCCCCCCGTTATTCCACAGCACGCAGTTGCTCATCGTTAGGTTGCTGTTGGAGTTATAGACAGCCCCGCCCCTGGTAACGGCCGAATTGCCCTGGAAGCTACAGTTAATCATCCGGGCATCACTGTTGTTGGCGTTGTAAATAGCCCCGCCAAGGGCAGTGGCCGTGTTGCCCTGGAAGTTACAGTTAATTAGTACGGCACTGCTGAAGTTCGCAATGGCCCCGCCGGAGGTAGCCGAATTGCCCTGGAAGCTACAGTTGGTCAGCCGAGGGCTGCCGGAGGTGATGTAGACGGCTCCGCCGTAGGCAGCCGAATTGCCCTGGAAGCTACAGTTAGTGATTGTTGGGGAGCCCTCCGTATGGAGCATCCCCCCACCAAACGCCTGATTTTCAGAGATATTACCGCCCGTGATGACGAAGCCGTCCAGCACGGCTGTGCTGGTCAGACCTGGGGCATTGTTGATGACGTGGTAGGTATTGTCAGCCGCATTGCCCACCGCGCCGATGTCCCCGCTGAGCGTGCTGCCGGAGGGCTGCCCGGCCACGGGGTTGATAGTGGGCCGCTGGCTTAGGCTGGTTTCATTGCCCGTAAAGCCCCCATAGATGGCCACCCCGTCCTGGAGAGTGAAGCTGATGGTGCGGTCGGTAGTGGTAGTGGGTTTGTAGGTACCGGCGGCCACCCAGATTTCGGTCAGGTTCTGCGCACATCTATAGCTCTGGCTCAGCGCCTGTTGCAGGTCAGGGAAAGCATCGGCCCAGCTCAGGCCGTTGCCGGACCCGGTAGCGTTGGCCCTCACATATAACCGGGTGGGTGGGGGACCCGTGTTCACCGCAACGGTGACCGTGCCGTAGGTGGGGCTGCCGCTGGAGGAGCGGACAATGTAGTAGTAGGTCTGGGTGGCGGTGGGCGACACCACCGGACTAGTCAGCGGCTGGGCATCGTAGCCTGCCGTCTGACCAGTGGAATTATCTCCCCAGCCTACCACTGACCCGTTGGCTTTCACGGCTAAACTATAATCTCTACCGGCGGCAATGGCGGTGGCGGGCATGGCCGAGGCCGGCACAGTCGTCTGACCATGGTTATTGTATCCCCAGGCCACCACCGTGCCGTTGGCTTTCAGGGCTAAACTATGTTGGCTTCCGGCGGCAATGGCGATGGCGGGAGCGGCCGATGCCGGCACACTCAACTGACCATAGACATTATCTCCCCAGCCTACCACTGACCCATTGGCTTTCAGGGCCAAACCATAAAAGCTCCCGGCGGCAATGGCGGTGGCGGGGGTGGCCGAGGCCGGCACACTCAACTGACCATATAGATTACGTCCCCAGGCCACCACCGTGCCGTCGGCTTTGAGGGCTAAACTAAGTTGGCTACTAGCGGCAAGAGCGGTGGCGGGGGTAGCCGAGGCCGGCACATTCGTCTGGCCATATTGATTGTTTCCCCAGGCCACCACCGTGCCGTCGGCTTTCAGTGCTAAACTATGTTGGCTTCCGGTTCCGGCAGCAATGGCGGTGGCGGGGGTGGCCGAGGCCGGCACAGGCAACTGCGAAATATCTCCCCAGGCCACCACCTTGCCGTCGGCTCTTAGGGCTAAACTATTAGTGTACCCGGCAGCAATGGCTTTGGCGGGGGTGGCCGAGGCCGGCACGTTCAACTGGCCAAAATCATTGAATCCCCAGCCCACCACCGTGCCGTCGACTAATAAGGCTAAACCATGTAAGTCTCCGGCAGCAATAGCTTTGGCGGGCGGCTTTATCGAGAAGCTCAGGGTGCTGCCCACGGGCGGGCTTACTGTGCTGTTGAGGTTAATCGCACTACCCGCGCAGATGGTGACGGTAGTGTTCTGGGCTTGCGCGCCCATACTGGCCAACAGAATCACCAGACAAACCACACCCAATCGACACCGGCTTAAAAGTTTGGTGTTGATGAATCGGTGGTAGAAAAGTGCCTGCGGGTGGGTCTGGCGGCTCTGGTGAGCAGTCCGGCAAAGCGTCCGTGCTGCCGCAGTAAAGAAAAAATCCGTTCGGAGAGCTGGTTTCATAGAATTACGTGCCGAAGAGTTAATCTGTAGTTAGGTAATGGCAAATCACCGTTTTAAGGAGTTACTGGCGGGGCCATCCTCATCGGGTTGAGCTGGGCAGGTCATGGTAGTGACAAAAAAAAGCATGTTGAGATTGGTAACGGGTTAAAAAGAGAGGACGGTTCGACAGCGGTCAATCCCAGATTACCCGTCCCAAATCAGGGGATAAAGAGGGAAGGGTTTTCGGTCCCGAATGCCAGTGCAAGTTTAGCGGACGCCCAGCAGACCGATGTGCAGATTTCACCCAAATAGGTGCACATTTGGTGCATCGTGGCCAATAGAGTGAAAAAAACAGGTAATTAGTTCTTTTTGTTGAGGGGATCTGTCCTCACTTGCTGGCACCGGTACCAGGGGCGGGCTCAGAGTCAGTCAACAATAACGCTACTCGGCGAGGCCTTACTACTGTTTAGGGCCGGGTATCCGAAGACGTGGAGCGACCGATTAAAACAGGGAGGCAGAATCAGTCAGCCACGTTCTCTGCACCACCTATCGGCGGGGATCATTGGACGTGTCAACGCTCTTCAGGAGGGGTCAAACGGTCAACACAAAACTTGATAACTCAGCCTGAAACCGTTCGGTTAAACCTCCGAATCACCAAAGAAGCCGCGTTCCCGGAAAGGGGCGCGGCTTCTTTGGTGAACCACTCTGTCGAAGATAAGGGCTACTCCGCTTTGAGCAGCTTGAGCCTCTGGCTTTGGGTGGACGTACTGACCCGTAGCAGCAGCACGCCCGCCGGAACCTGGCCCAGGCGGAGCGTCTGCCGCTCCACCACCCCGGCCTTTCCAACTGACTGCTCACTGACCAGGTGGCCCCGTTCATCCCTCAGTTGCAGCTGCAATGGCTGTCCCTCGGCGCCCCGTACCTCCACGGCCACCGTTTCGCCCGCCACCGGGTTGCCCAGCACCGTCACACTTAGGGGCACCTCCACAAGGGCCGCCTGACGGGCACCCGGGTTGCAGGCCGACAGCCACCCGTAGCTGAAACTGCTCGATACACCACTTTGCCTTGCCTGAAGCCTAATGACCGGATTGTCCGTGTAGAGCGTCAGACTGTACGGCCCTGGATTGGTGGTGGGCAGCAGCTCGTTGACCACCGAGAAGCTGACCGGACTGCCATCCAGCCCCGCGTACTGGGGACTGAACGTTAGTC
>NZ_KB893251.1 GCF_000374065.1 Spirosoma luteum DSM 19990 | reverse complement strand
TTCCGCCCGATACCGTGGCCGACAAAGTCGTCGTACCCGAAGTCAGAATCATGTTCGGACTGGCCGTGACCGTCAGGGCCAGCGGAGTAATCACAATCGGAGCCGGACTCACCGTGATGGTAAAGCTGGTGCTGGCCGACAGGCTCCCCGGATCGGTGGCCGTTACGGTTACCGTCGAGACACCCGACATCGAAGGCGTACCCGAAATGACGCGGGTATTGGCATCAAAACTCAGCCCGTTGGCGGGGTTGATGCTGGCCGTGTAGGTCAGGCCGTTGGGCGTCTCGGCATCGGTGAAGGCGTTGACCGTGTAGGAGAAGGCCTGCCCAACGGTGGCCGTCTGGTTAGCATTGCTGGTAGCCACCGGAGGGGTGTTGGCCTGGGTCACCGTTACGCTCACCGTTCCACTGATGGTTTGGGCGGTGGGCGAGGTGGCATCGCTGGCGACGACGGTGAATGTCTGCACCCCGGCGGGGATGTTAGACACCGTAGCCGTGTTGCTGCCAGACGACTGGTTGATAGTACCTGGCCCGCTAAAGGTGTAGCTGTAAGGAGTGTTACCACCCGTTACTACCGCCGATAAGGTGGTTGTACCCGTGGTCAGAATCATGTTTGGAGTGGCTGTGAAGGCCAGGCTCAGTGTGCTGGTGCACGAACCCGGTATAGGCTGGAAACCTGGGGTTCCTGCTTCGTTATCTGTACCCGTGCTCAGGTAAGGCGAGTAGGTCACCGACCCCGAGAACAGAGAGGCTGCCTGGGCATCGACATTGGTAGTTCCATACCAGTTGCAGGTGGCATTGATGGTTGGAGTCTCCTGGTTGTCGATGGCCTTACTGCTGTTATTGCTCAGGCTGTTGTTGTGAATTTCAATGCCTGTATTACCCCCAAGCCCGAACCCATCATCGGCAATCCGAACGCCCACCCCGTTGTTATCCAGGAAGTTATTACTTACCATGATAGCGGTGTTGGCACCGGCAAATTTGAGGGCGGTGGCGCCTGGCTGGGTGATGGTGTTCTGGGAAAACGTTCCCCCGCTCACCGCCACGCAGTACACCATCGAGTTGTTAGCGTTATTATCGTGGATGTAGTTTTTAATGAAACTCAGGTTCTGGTGGGTGTTACTGGCCGAGGCTCCAAAAACCACCGCCGAGTTGGTGGTGTGGTTCTTGAACTCATTGTCTTCAACTGAGAGACCATTAGTGGGTACATCGGTGTAAATGCCACTACCCCCGGCCGCACCCGCCCGGTTGTTGCCATCGAAGAGGTTGTGTTTGATGGCTGCGTTGGCGGTCGGTTCTACTACACCAATCACGTTATCAGTGAAGATGTTGTTGATAATCTGCACGCCGGTTTGTGGACCGTTGAAAGCCACAGCCGCCCCATAGGTACCTTGTCCGGCGACGAATTTGAATCCGTCGACGACCACATTGTTGGCCGAGACTACCAGTCCGGTGCGGGTACCCCCCCCATCGATAATCGACTCGGAGGAGCGGGCACCCAGGCCGGTAACGCCCGTGTTGGCACCCCGAATGGTGAGCGATTTAGGTACCGTCACGGCTTCGGGATACGTGCCAGCCGCTGCCGAGAGTACATCCCCGGCATTGGCCGCGTCAACAGCCGACTGAATGGTGGGGAAATCTGTGTTCTGAGTGAGGTTACGAACCGGGAAATAATACAGAATCCGCCCGACGTTAGCATCGTCATTTTTGTCGAAAAGCTGCCCGTCCAGCGTCATTCTTTCCGCGCTGGTCAGGGCAGAAGGTAGCTTCGCCCCTGAACCCACATCGAACTTGTTATTGGCTGCATTCAGGTCGGGCGTCCAGTAATTCATGGTCGTCGATGGCGCCCCCGATACGGTGTAGTCGCCAAAGGGCGATACAAACCCTGAACTTGGTCCCGTACTATTGTCCAGCCGCAGGAAAGTGCCGATACCCGCGTTGAAGGTATTTTCGGTACCCGCCGTGCCCAGCACATAAGCCCCGATGCTAGGGCTTGCCCCATCCTGACGGTGGTTGAAGAAGGCAATGCCCGTGCCACCCGCAGCTCCCGAGCCGTTGAAGACGTTGCCCGTCAGCGTGGCCCCCACCAGTACCGGGGGAACCGACGCACTGGGTGTTGTAGCCAGCAGTTTGGTGTTGAAGGAGATGCTGCGGTAATCGGTCGAGTTGGACAGGGGGGTGAAGGTGTTGCCCGACAAGGTGACCGTGTTGAAGTTTTCCACGCTCATGGCCCACCGATAGTTGGTAAAGCTGTTGCTGGCGATGCTGACGGTCGTACCGGCCGTGTTGTTCTGGATACGCATCAGCGCACCCGTACCCAACTGCCCGGTTGCGGGCTGCACCGTTGCCCCGGTCAGGGTGTTGTTGGCAATGGTAATCAGCCCGGCACCCGAATTGGGTTCGGCAAACTGGATACCCCCCCCCAGACTGGTGTTGTTCTGGATGGTTACCGGACCCTGGTTGGAGAACCGGACATTCACATCGTGATTTATAGATGTAAACGTGTTGCCATCACCCGGGGTACTGCCTCCAATAGTACCTCCGGAGAGGTCCATCTGCACGGCGGCCCGGAAGGAGTTCACTATGCCACCTGCACTGATGTTGACCGTGTTGCCTTTTACCACTACCCCGGTAAAGCCATCGCCGTCCTGGGCATAACCCGGGATGCCCGAAATGTTCGGATTGATACCAATGGCATTTCGGCGTCCGTAAGACCCGGCTGGAGTACCGGTTGGGGTGATCGTATTACCAATGATTTGCAGATTCGTGCGGTTATCTCCGGTCGTGTGAATGGCTGAATGCGTTTTACTCAAATCGACGGTGAAGCCTAGATTCTGGATCGTAACGTCAGAAGCGGCCACCGTAAACAGAGAGGCTAAAGTAGAGCCTGGCACCGTTCCGGTAAACGTTACATTGCTACTGGCACCGGTCCCCTGAATGGTGAGCGCTTTGTTAACCGTTACCAGTTCGTCGTACGTACCAGCGCTAACCGATAACGAGTTACCCGCCGTAGCTGCATCCACGGCCGACTGAATGGTACAGAAGACGCTGCCGGTTGTCAGGTTTTTTACCAGTTCGGGTTTGCCCGCTCCTGGTCCGGCATTTCTGGTGTCGGTGGTGTTACCCGAGAAGTTGTTGCCCGATACGGTATTGCCACAGGCTACCGTTGCGTTACCCCGTCCGAAGTAGCCGGGTGACTGACCAGCCGCCTGATCGCCATCGCCCGAATTATTCATCACATAATTGGCGTTGGTATGACCTCCTCCCTGCTGCTGAATCCCGATGTTATTGTTATTGAGAGTGTTGCCCGTAACCGTGTGGTTTGTCCCTTCAATCACAATGCCAAAGCCTTCGCTTTCGGTTGGGGCCGATACCTGATTCAGGTGCTGGTAGCCACTCACGTTGTTGTTGCGAACAACAACGCCTGTTGGTACATCCGGGTATCCTTCGCTGTTATTGACCAGAAACGCCCGACGATACACCGAAATGCCGGCATGATCGCGATTGTTCATGCCCGCCGTGGCTGCAAACGAAACGGTGTTGTTCTCAATGACGATACTTCCATCGCCCGAGGTGAAACCGGTGCCATTGGGGTTTTTGATTTCGATGCCAAAACGTCCGTTATTATTCAGGACGTTGTTCGCAATCAGGGTTGGACCGGCCCCCGCTTTCAGCCCCACAACGCCGATACCGTTATCGGCGTTGTTAAAGACCGTATTGCCCGTTATTGTTACGCCCGAAGCCGTACCATCCTGAAGTTCGATGCCACAGCAGTTATTGTTAGAAACAATATTGTTGCTGATGACAATGTTCTGCTTGAAGCCGTTCCAGATAACAATGCCTCTGGCTCCACCCGTATGTCCCGAGAAGGTCGAATTAGTTATGGTTACACCCTGCACCGGACCATTGGCATAAAATCCGGCCCCGCCAACGTTGCTCAGCGACTGGACGTTATCGACCAGCAGGTTGCTATTGCTTAATGTGCCAAAAATACCGGCGTTCGAATTGGGACTCGTTCCGGCAAAATTCTGAACCGTCAGGTTTTTGATGGTTACGTTTGTAACCCCGCTGTTGAGTGCAATTCCACTACCCGTACCGGAAAGTCCGGTACCGTCGATGATCGTGTTGGTCTTGCTGGCTCCGGTCAGACTCAGTGGTTTGTCGATAGTGACCCGCTCATTGAAGGTAAATTCCGCTAGTTCAATGACATCGTTTGCGTTAGCGGCATCAATAGCTGGCTGGATGGCATTGAAATATGTATTCTGCGTTAGGTTATGAACCGGATTGAAATACGTAATTAACCCCAACTGAGCATCATCGGGTTTGTGGAAGAGTTTGGTTTCCAGCGTTGCCCGCTCGGCGGCCGTTAAAGCACTGGCCAGTTTTAGACCGTTACCCGCGTCGAATTTATTGTTTGCTGCGTTGAGATTCGTTGCCCAAGGAGCCACTGGTGTGGCATTGGGGTTGGCCGTTCCGGTCGCATTGTCCAGGTAAATGAAGGTTCCCAGTCCACTGGTAAAGTTATTCTCATTCCCCGGTGTGCCCAGGGTAAACGTGCCGAAAACCGGACTGTCGTTGTCCTGATTGTAGAACCCTAACCCTATGCCACCCGTTGCGCCCGACCCATTAAACGTATTCCGGGTCAGCGTCAGTGAAACCATGGGGGTGAATGCTCCGCTCGACGAACTGCCTTCCTTCGTATTCTCGACAATATGGCGATAGGTGGTCGAGTTGGCCGCTGGTGTAAAGGTGTTATTATCGACGGTTACAGCCTGATAATTTTCCAGGCTGATACCCAGATTATGGCCTGTGAACGTGTTATTCGCTACCGTCGTCGGGATGGAACTGGTGTTATTCTTCAAGCGTAGGGACGAGGTGAATGGACTGCCAAACGTGCCATTGAATGTATTGCCCGTAATCATCAGGCTAAGGGCCCCGGCGTTAAATTCAGCCAGTTCGAGACCAAAACCATTGAAGTTATTATTGGTGATTGAAACGGCTCCGTTCAAGGCGAACCGCACCAGAATATCGGCACTGGTAGCCTGTATCGTATTACCCGTAAAGGACCCCCCGCCTTCATCGGTGGCTACACCTGCCCGGAAGCCTGCATCATCGGAGGCATCAGCCGGAGTCGCGTTATTGTTATACGAAACCGAGTTGCCCTGAATCAGAAGACCGGAGGAATTGGAACTATTGAACCGGTAACTGGTTGGCCCACCGTAGTTGATGCTGATGGCATTTCGGTTGCCGAAGCTACTGGTAATAGCCCCAGACCGGTAAGGATTAATCGTATTATTGACCACTGCCAGATTACTGATGTTGGCAGCACTGGCCAGAACGGCACTGTTTAATTTGGTCAGGTCTACCTCAAAATCGAGATTTTCGATACGGACGTTTGCCGTGGTAATGTCAAAAATGGTAGGATGGCCATTGGACAGCGCCGGAGTTCCGGTAAAATTGAGGATAGGCTTGGTAGCGCCGACCCCAATGATGGTGAGTGACTTACCAATGGATACCTGTTCATTGTAGTTGCCCGAGCCCACGTTGATTGTATGACCGCTGAGGGTTGCCGGAGCATCCACTGCTGCCTGTATGGTACAGAAGGTAGCTCCAGTATTCGTGTTGGTTACGGTCTGCGCGCAGGGGGGCATTCCGACAGGTGTCAGCGAAAAATCATCGATAGCCAGACCATCGTTAGCGCCAGTGGCTGCGAAATCCGTATAGCGAATCCAGAAAGTAGCTCCTGGTAGTATAGATAAACCAGATATGGTACTTGTTTTTACAATACGATTGGCAGTGATATTTCCATCTAGCGGGCCAACAGTTCCTGTTGTGACGGGGGCCACAAAATCGAGCGCATCGACATCCGTATAGGTGCCGGATGTAAGACTTGTTGCTGTTGTACTATATTGGAAATCTAACCGATCTTCCCGGCTCAGGGCACCCAGGCGCCACTGTTCTCCCGTGTACGTTATGCTCAGTGATGTAATTGTGGTGCTGGTATTATTAACAAATGAGGCCCCAATTGTTGGTACTAAATTACTACTTCGCAGACCTCCAAATGCGCGATCAGTGGTAGATGTGGCTCCGGCTCCAAAACTGTAGGTATCGGCTGTATTGCTGCTACCTGTACCGGCTGTATACGTTGTGTTCGCGTTAGTACCTGTTTCGACAAGAGCAAAGCCCATTGGCAATGTGCTCGAGGTGCCTGTATTAACTAGTGTGTTGAAATCCTGTGAATAAGGAGAATTGATTGTCGCAAGGGGTACTTGTGCCCAAACGGCTGAGGTAATCGTACTTAAAAGAAAACTGATGACTATCAGCCACCTGCTGTAGAAGAAGTGTTTCATAAAAGTGGAATCATTAAGTTGGAAAAATGGGTAATAAGTTAACTGAATCGCAAAAAGGGTTAATAAAAAATAAGCGGTAAGATGAATACGGAAAGTATCCTGCTAATAAGACTGAAGAATAGGATGATGCGAGGGAGACTCTGTACGTCGCAGCAACGGACAGACCAGTGTGTTAAGTAGGACGACTAATACGCGGTGCCTGAACTACCGGGCGTCATCATACGCGAAGAAAAAGGAGATGACAATAAGCTGTTGTTGTCGGAAGAAGAAGTGTTGCATATAAATGTGGATATTAAGTTAATGATATAGATTTTTAGTAAACTTTTAAATGGGATGGGTGACATATGGAGGGACGAAGTAAGAGATTTTCATTTATTGATTGTACTTTTTTATGGATATTTATTGATGATTTTAGAGTCAATTTATCTAACGGTAGTAAATGATAAAAACATCGTCATAAAACAGACTACTCCAACCTGTACAGGTTGGAGTAGTCTGTTTTATGACAATAAGCCGGTTTTGATACTTTTACACCGTACCAAACCGGGCAAAGGCCTGGCGTTCCAGTTCTTCCTGATGATCGGGATGAGCGATATTGATGAGAGCGCGGGCGCGTTGCCGCAGGTTTTGCCCATAGAGGTCGGCGATGCCGTATTCCGTCACGATGTAGTGAACGTGGGCGCGGGTAGTGGTTACGCCTGCGCCTTCTTTCAGAAACGGCACAATTTTGCTCAGCCCTTTGCTGGTAACGGAGGGCAGCGCAATAATAGGTTTCCCTCCTTCAGATAGTGTAGCCCCGCGTACGAAATCCATTTGCCCGCCCACGCCGGAGTACTGATACGTGCCAATGGTATCGGCGCATACCTGCCCGGTGAGGTCAATCTCGATGGCGGAGTTGATGGCCGTTACTTTCGGGTTTCGGCGGATAATGGCCGTGTCGTTCGTGTAGCTGGCCTGCTTCATGGCTACGCCGGGGTTGTCGTCGATGAAATCATACACCCGCTGACTGCCCATGACAAAGGCCGACACGATGCGGTAGGGCAGCACCGTTTTGTGCTCGCCTGTGATAACGCCCCGCTCTACCAAGTCAATAACTCCGTCGGAAAACATTTCGGTATGGATCCCCAACCCTTTGTGATGAATCAGTTCGGCCAGCGTGGCGTTGGGAATGCCGCCGATACCGAGTTGCAGGGTGGCCCCATCTTCGACCAGACTGGCTACGTACTGGCCAATTTTGCGATCTTCGGCACTGATGTCGCCGGGCAGCACTTCGTACATGGGTTCGTCCACCTCAATGGCTGCGTGGAGCATAGAAACCGGAATGAGGCCGTCACCGTGGGTGCGGGGTACGCGCGGGTTTATCTGGGCAATCACGTACTTGGCCGACCGGATAGCCGCCAGTGAAACATCCACCGATGGCCCCAGTGAGCAATACCCGTGCGCATCCGGGGGCGACACCTGAATCAGGGCCACGTCGATGGGCAAGACCTTCCGGCTGAACAGTAGCGGCACCTCACTCAGGAAAACCGGGACGTAATCGCCGATGCCCTGGTTGAGTTGTTTCCGCATATTGGCGCCAATGAAAAATGAATTGGGCCGAAACGACTTCTGGTATTTTTTCTCCAGATAGGGCAGGGGACCTTCAGTATGAATGTGGCAAACTTCTACATCGGTTAGTTCACCGGCCCGCGCCACCATTGCGTTGATGAGGGTGTGCGGTGTCTGGGCCACGCTGTGAATAAACACGCGGTTGCCCGACTGAATGGCCGAAACGGCCTGTTCGGGTGTTGTTATTGGGAGTACGTTGATCATTGACATTGGTCATTAGTTGCTGGTCACTGGTTGCGGGCTTTAATAGCTATAACCAATGATGAATGACTAACTACCAGTATCCGTCAACAGTTTTTGAAACCACCGGCCCGATGCTTTCACGATGCGCTGCTGCGTACGGAAATTGACGTACACCAGGCCGAAACGGGGGCGGTACCCTTCAGCCCACTCGAAGTTGTCGAGGAAGGTCCAGGCAAAATAACCAGCAACGGGCATTCCCTCCTGTTTCGCTTTCAGTACGTTTCTCAGGTAATTCTGGTGGTAGTCTGTCCGGGCGGTATCCTGAACTTTCCCCTGTTCAACGGAATCATAAAAAGCCGCTCCGCTTTCGGTGATGTATATTTTTTTGACCCCATCGTACTGCCCGAACTGGTTGATAATCCGGTACATACTTTCGGGGTACACCTCCCAGCCCATTTCCGTTATGGTCTCCACATTTCGCCGGAGGGGCGACACGTCTTTGGCCCAGATGTAGGGCATGAAATATGATTGCTCCACCACCGCCCGGAAGTAGTGCTGCAACCCGATGAAGTCGAAGTTAAAAGCTAGGCGTTCCATATCGCCCGGTTTGGCTACTTTTTTAGCGATACCGTTCAGGAAAGGGAGTTTATCGGCAGGGTAGCCCATACCCAGTGTTGGTTCGATAAAGAGCCGGTTCAGCAGGGCATCCACCCGCTGGGAAGCAGCCTCGTCGCCGGGCGTGAACGGGTCGATGGGGGAGCAGGAGAAGGTTGTGCCCACCTGCGCATCCGGCACGTTTTGCCGCACCACGCGCCCGCCTTCGGCCTGTGCCAGGGCCGTATGGTGAATAACGGGCAGCAGGTTCCGAAAACTCCGCCTGCCGGGGGCGTGCTGACCCGTAAAATAGCCTAATACAGATAATGCCAGCGGTTCGTTCAGAATAATCCAGTGCTTTACCTTGTGGCCGAAGGCTTTGGTGCAGACATCCGCAAAATCGGCAAACCAGTCCACAATCTGCCGGTTGGGCCAGCCGCCTTTGTTTTCCAGTACCTGCGGTAAATCCCAGTGGTACAGTGTAATCCAGGGAGTGATGCCCAGCGCCAGGCAATGGTCGATTAGCCGATCATAAAAAGCGAGTCCGGCTTCGTTAATGCGGCCGTGGTGTTTCGGGCCAACGCCATCAGGCAGTATCCGCGACCAGGACAGCGAAAACCGAAAGGCATCGAAACCCAGTTCTTTGTGGAGCCGCAAATCTGATTCGTAGCGGTCATAAAATTCGCACGCTACATCCGCCGTTTCGCCGGTCTTTATTTTCCCTTTCTGCCTGCTGAATGTGTCCCAAATGCAGGGCGTACGCCCATCGCGGTCAACGGCCCCTTCAATCTGGTAAGCAGCGGTGGCCGTTCCCCACACAAAGTCGGGGCCAAAGGCATGGCGATTGAAAACGGATGATTCAGACTGGTTCAGCAACTCAGTGTCGGCATATAATCAGCAAAAGTATTGCTCAGTAGTATAAAGAGAGGCTCCGACACGATAATTTAACATACCGTACCGGAGCCTGCTCCTGCCTACTTGTTCGTCAGTTCATCCCCGTCTGTTGCTGCCACCGTACGGAATGGGCTGGTTCCGGTTATACCGGCTGTTGGGCTGGACCTGCTGGGCGGCAAATAAACGATCCCGCTGGGCGGAGGTCAGGACGGCCAGGATATCCTGCCGTTTGCGCAGCTGGAGCTGCCGGTAGCCATCGGGTGTCGGCCGGGAGGTCGCCATCAGATGATCGTAATTATTTTCAATCTTGCGGACCTGCTTCTCCTGGCGCCGGGACAGACCAACCAGCGCATCCAGCCGGTCAATTTTCAGCTCATCCTGATACTGGTCGTTATTGTAACGGGGTGCCTGACCCTGACGGGCGCGATTGTCGACAGGCCTTGGGTATGCGCTCTGGGCAAACGTTACGCCGGTGGCTAATGAGAACAGGGTAAGGGCAGTGATGATTGTCTTTTTCATGGTCAGTACTTTTTTTAAGGTTTACTGATTGTTAGAAGCTACCCTGCCCTCTGCGTTTAATTTACCTTTAGGGTAATGTGGATGAATGCCCTTTTCTGTGGGTCAGAACCGGCAAAATCAGGGTTGAATGACGTCTGTTTTTGCTGGCTGCTGCCGGGCCATACGCTGCGCCAGGATGCTGGCCATAATCAACTGCAACGCGTGGTAGACCATGATAGGAAGTAAAACAACACCGCCCAAACTGCCCGGGAATAACACCGTAGCCATAACCGTACCCTGAATCAGCGATTTCTTGGAACCGCAAAACAGGGCCGTAATACGATCCTCCCGATTGAAATGCAGCCACCGGCTAATGAGATTGACTAGGCCGAAAACCAGAAAAAACAGTCCCAGCATGAGGGCTGCCAGCCACAGCAGGTCTCCCGCCGAAATGGCTTCGAACGAATGATGGGCAAATGATTCACAAAAGGCGGTGTACACAATGAGCAGAATAACTACCTGATCAAAATAGCGCAGGTATGGCTTTAGCCAGGCGGCCAGTCGTACCAGGGGCCGATTCAGTAAAAGGCCCAGCACCACTGGTAGAATAACCTGAATGGTCAGCTTGCCAACAATGTTCCCCACGTCGAAATGCCCCTGCGTAGTGGCCAGCAGAAAACTCATCCAAAGGGGCGTAATGAATACGCCAATCAGGCTGGAGATACTGGCATTGAAGATAGCCGCCGGTATGTTGCCCCCCGCAATGGATACCATCACCACCGCCGACGAAACCGTGGAAGGCAGGGCTGCCACGTAGAAAATACCCAGCCAAAGCAACGCCGTTTCGGGGGTGAGCAATAGGGAGCGAAGGGGCAGTATAATTGCCGGGAACACAATAAACGTGGTGAGGTGAATGAGCAGGTGAAGCCGGTAGTTTCGAAGCCCCTCTCGTAGCTGACCGAAGTTCAGTTTCAGGCCGTAGAAGAAAAAAATCAGCGATACCCCGTACGTAGCCAGCGACGACAGGGAGAACAGGCCCTGCTGAATGCCGGGCTGGGGCCAGAGTTTAGCCAGACCAATCATACTCAACAGGGCGATGATGAACCAGTCGAGACCGGCACGGGCAAGCAGGGAGCGGAATGATGGGTTGGGCATAAAGCGGGAAGGGTTACGAATACACGCTATCGATCAGACAAACCTAAGCAGGGAACGCTTTATGACCATAAACATCTTTACTAAACAGAATCAGCCGAGCCAGGAAAGCAATCACGTAGTATCACTGATTGCGTTGGTAAGGGTGGTGGTTTCCGATTTTTTGCTAACAAACTTTCGTCTGCAACGTCCTGAACCGTATGGCCGATACGCTGAACATTGCCCTGGCGCAACTGGCGCCCGTCTGGCTAAATAAAAAAGCCACCCTTCGTAAAATGGAAGAGGCCATCCGCGAGGCCGCCAGCCAAAAAGCGAACCTGGTTTGCTTCGGCGAAACCCTGTTGCCGGGCTACCCGTTCTGGCTGGAACTTACCGATGGTGCCCGCTTCAACGCTCCGGTGCAGAAGGCTATTTTTGCTCACTACCTGCGCGAAGCCGTTACCATCGACGCGGGTGATCTGGACACCATCTGCCAGTTGGCAAGCGAATTCCGGATGGCTGTCTACACCGGTTGTGCCGAACGCGCTACCGATCGGGGAGGCCATAGTATTTATTGCAGTCTGGTCTATATCAGTGAGGAAGGCATTGTGCAATCAGTCCATCGAAAGCTGATGCCTACCTACGAAGAACGGCTGGTGTGGAGCATTGGCGATGGTCACGGGTTACAGGTTCATCCGCTCGGAGCCTTCACGGTGGGCGGACTGAACTGCTGGGAGAACTGGATGCCCCTGGCCCGAACGGCCCTCTACGCGCAGGGAGAGAACCTCCACGTGGCCGTGTGGCCCGGCAACCTCCGTAACACCGTTGACCTGACGAGACATATTGCCCAGGAAAACCGGATGTACGTCGCGTCTGTGTCGGGGTTGATGAGAAAATCGGATATTTCAACCAATGTGCCCCATCATGCGTTGATCCGGCAAGCGGCTCCCCCTTTTTTGAGTAACGGAGGCTCCTGCCTGGCAGCACCCGACGGAAGTTGGGTAATTGAGCCGTTGGTAGACCGGGAGGCCGTCGTTACCGCTACCATCGACCTGAATACCGTGCGGAAAGAACGTCAGAATTTTGATCCCTCCGGCCACTACGCCCGACCGGACGTGTTTGAACTGACCATTAATCCCCAGCGGCAAAAGCTGGTCCGCTTCAAGGGCCTCTGATTGGGAAGCCAGGCACTATTTAGCGACCTCAAAGGGGGTAGAGCACACTGAAATGTTTTCAGAAACGGTGTTGAGCCATTTTCCTGCCTACGATTACGTCCGCTCTACTCCCTATCCACAGAGACCATTACCCAACTAAATAAAAACGATGCGTGCAGGTGACTATCGACTGGTTACTCTTAGTTTAAACAGGGTTAAAATAAAAGTTTTAACCTTTTTTTAATTGAATTAAATCGCTGGGAATCTCTTTAACGTAGTTAGTATAAATCGTTCATTTTAGTGTTTCTGCCCTATTTTTTTATTTTTCACTCTTCCTGATGATGCTTATGTTTTACAGAAAAAGTACTCGCTTTATTACAGGTCTGCTGGCACTCGGTTTACTGGTTACACTGGATGCCTGTCAGGACAAACAGCAGCTGGAACCAACTGCACAAAAAGGTGGTGCCCGGTTGGCATCGAACTTCATGTTCTACGTGTTGAATGACAATAACCAGTTGATGAAGCTGAACACGCAGAGTCCCTCTACCAGCCTGGGAATGGTGACGGTAACGGGCCTGATGACCAACGAACGGCTGATCGGCATCGACTTCCGTCCGGCCACGGGTCAACTCTACGCCGTTAGTAACGGAAGCCGCATATACAGTATCAATGTAGTGAGCGGATTGGCTACTGCGCTGGGAACAACCCCGTTCACACCGGCTATTATGGGTAGCGACGTTGGTTTCGACTTCAACCCAACTGTTGACCGGATTCGTCTGGTAAGCAGCAGCGGTCAGGACTTACGCCTGAATCCTGAAACAGGTGCCGTTGCGGCTATTGATGGAACCATCAATGGTGTAGCAAACGTGGCTATTTCGGGTGTTGCTTATACGAATAATCGCTCAGGTGTTACCACCACTACCCTGTACGACATCGACCCGATTACGGATAAGTTGTATCGCCAGAACCCTCCTAATAATGGTACGCTGGAAGAGGTAGGACCACTGGGTGTGGATATTGCAGGTCTAACTAATTTCGACATTGCGCCCGATGGTAGTGCCATTGCAACGATGATCAGCGGAGGTGTACAGTCCTTGTACGAAATCAACCTGTCCACGGGTCAGGCTTTGATGCTGGGCAATCTGCCCGCTTCGGCGAGCATTGTCGGGTTGGCTATCCCTTCAGAAGCTGTTGCTTACCTTGTTGACGGGACTAACACACTGCACTACATCAATCCGATGACGGGTGTTACCAACACAACCAAACCCCTGACGGGGCTGCAACCGGGCGAAACCTTATTTGGTATCGATATGCGTCCGGCCACGGGTCAGTTGTTTGCCATTGGCTCTACCGGTCGTATTTATGCCATCAACATGGGTAATGGGGCTGTCACAGCCATAGGTGATCCAATTTCACCCGCTTTGGAAGGTACTGACGTCGGTTTCGATTTCAACCCAACTGTCGACCGGATTCGTATCGTGACTAACGCTGGTCAGGATCTACGTTACAACCCGAACAACAATGCGGTAATCGTTGATGGCCGAATAAATTCGAGTAACCCGGTAGTGGTAACAGCTGTTGCGTATACAAACAGCTTTGCTGGTGCAACCACCACAACGCTGTACGATATTGATACCCGCACCAGTGGTATGCTGTTTAGACAGATGCCACCAAATGATGGTACGCTGGTTCCGGTTGGTCCATTGAACGTATCCGTCGAAGGGGGTAACGGATTTGATATCGGCGGTATGTCGGGCATTGGTTACGCTATGATGCGGGCCGACAAAGTAGACCGTCTCTACACGATTAACCTGATGACCGGTCTGGCTACGGAAGTGGCTCCGCTGGCTGGCAACCCATCTTCGATTCGTGGGTTTACGGTTGGTCTGGGTTTCTAGGACTGATTTAACGTATTGCCAAGCGGCCCGCCCTGTTCAGAACAGGGCGGGCCGCTTGATTTTTGACCACCTTGGCCGGATAAATTCCGGCTTTATTTCTTCTGGTTGGAAAGGAACGTGAGCAGGGACGCAAACTCTTCGTAAGACAGCGCATTTACCAGACCCGTTGGCATCATGGAAGTGTCCATTTCTTTCCGCGACAAAATGTCGGATGCTTTTACGGTGTATACTTGCCCGGTTACGTCGCGCATCACCACTTTGTTAGCCGTTTCTTCCGTTACGAAACCGGTATAGTTCTTATTCCCTTTTGCCGTAATCATGACTGTACTAAATCCCTGAGAGATGGAAGCATTGGGTTTCAGAATCGATTCGGCAATCTGCTCCCGGTTCATAATCGAGCCGATTTGACCCATAAATGGGCCTTTCATGGTTTCACTACGGCTCAGGCTGTGGCAGGCAACGCACCCCTGTTGCGTAAACAGCCCTTTCCCAATCTGGGCATCTCCCTTTATTTTGTCCATGGCCAGCATAACATCTTCAATGGATGCCTCGCCAACCTGCCCCTTTTTGTTTCGAATTTTGTCCAGGTCCACTTTAGGCTCTTCTTTCGCCACCACTACTGAGTCCTGACCAAATTCGGCGATTTCCATCCGGTGCCGACTGTTTAAATCGGTAAATAATTTCTTGTCCGGTGAGTTAGTCCATTCACCCACCAGAAAGTCCCGGATGCCGGGTGACGATTCCCACGCAATGGCTTTGTAATATGGTCCGTGCGTATCGGGCCGGGTGCTCCACCACCAGGAACCGTCATAGTCCGCTTCCTTTTTATACAGCCGGGACAGCGTAGTGATGAGTTGGTTTTTGAGAGCCGCATCATTCGTTTTTTTATAAGCGGCCATCAATCCATTCACCGCCTTGGGGTCGTGCATATAGCGCAGCGCCCAGAGTGCCAGCGTGCTGTTGGGCGTGCCAATGGCCTGCACACAGGCATCCACCGCGTTGAGCGCTACCAGTGCCCGCATGGCCAGGTGCGCCGGAATAATGGCAGCGTTGGGCGTGGCGTGTGGTCCTTCGGTGCCGGGAGCCGGAGCCACGAATGAAGCGGGTACCTTTACCTGCAACAGGGCCGGGATAGCCTCCGGGCGACCCAGGCGACCAAGTCCGATGATGGCCGCCGTTTGTACCCGAACCGATGGGTCGTTGAGTCCCTGCATGAATGGTTCGATAGGCACTTGAGCGAGTAGTGGTTTCCGGTCGGCCAGGGCGCGGAGGGCGTACTCCCGCATGGCGGGTTCCGTACTTAGTTTGACGAGGTCGGCAATACCATCCGCCCCGGCAGCCTGGGCATAGGTGTACATTCCGGCCACCCGGCTGGCTGCGGGTAGTTTCGTATCAGCCGCGATTTTCCAGGCCAGTTTTGCCGTTTCCTTCGCGGGGCGGGTCAGCATTTCCTGCTGGGCGGCCAACCGGGCGGCTCCACTGCCCGAGTTCAGCAAATTGGCCAGTTTCTTGCCGGTCAGTTTTTTGAGGTTAGGAAAAGGTTTGTACGACCAGTTTTTCGGTACCATTCGCACCACAAACCCTTTGCCGGGATTGCCGGAATACCCCGCCCCGTCCCAGGCCGACAGATACGCTCGACCCGACGCGTCGATATCCACGTCGGTTATTTGTGCCAGCTTTACGAATTCCTCTTCTTTCTGGGTGAAGCTGGGGCCATCCGGCGTGACCCGGTGAATGTAAAGTTGATTCCGCCCCCAGTCGGCCATCATGGGCACGTTGTTGTATTTAGCAGGCCAGGTATCATCATCCAGAAACAGCGACCCCGTTCCCGAACCACCCCCTACATCAACCAGTGCCGGAATAATTTCATCGGTAAAGTGCTTGAACAGGACGGGGTATCCGTACTCCCCCGATTGAATCTGGTTGCTGAAGCGGATGTTCCAGCCCCCACCGTCGTTGGTATTACCCCGCGCAAACATATTCATAAAGGGGTCAATCGCTACGTCATAAATGTTGCGCATGCCGTGGGTATACACTTCCATGCCGGTCCCATCGGGGCGAACCCGCACCACGCCACCGCCCAGCATCGTTAGTTTTTTGCCAGACCGATCAACGGCATCGTGAAAGCCGAAATCACCCACGGCGATGTAAATCCAGCCGTCGATACCCATCCGGATACCATTGGTAGCGTGGTCCGTTCCCCGGCTTTTCAGAAAGGTAGGGTTGCTAATGTGTTCGATGAGGGGCCGGGAGGGTCCATCGGCCACGCCGTCTCCGTTTTTATCGGAGAAAACCACAAGGTCCATCCCCGTTGCCAGCCCCGATTCTTTCGAGAACATGGTGTGCAGGACAAAAAGCTGGTCGCCCACCGGTAAAATACCGCGCGGATTATCGACCGTGGCGAATTCCGTGTGCGAGTCTACTTTTCCGTCGTTGTTGGAATCAATCAGTTTAATGATGCTGCCATTGCCCGGTTTTTTGCCTAGGGAACCCATCTTATCCACGCCCACATATACGGCTCCACCGGGATCCACGCCCAGGCAGGCAGGACTGGGGACCAGGTCAGCACTGGCAAAGTTGGTGATGGAAAAATCGGCTGGCCAGTTACTGGCGTTACGCAGCGAATCGGCCCGGTTCAGCACGGTGTAGCTGACGGCTTTTTTCACGCTGTTTTGTTCTGTGCTGCCCCCGATGCCGAGCAGTAGAACGAGTAGAAGGGAGAAATGAAATTTTAACATGTTGATTGGTAGACTAAAGCGTTGGTCTCAGGGCGTCTAATGCCGTACGACACTCTGTAAAGAAAGTATGTCTATGGCGTTCAATACCCATGCTACAGCGGAAAATGACGAATGGTTTTTTGCGAACCCATAATCAGATCATACCCTTACCAATTAACAGGCATTGTGTGGGCTGAGCGAGTAGGGGATGGTGGCAGAATACGTATATTTTACCTTCGTAAAATTATACGGAATGAAGGGCAAAACCGTGGCTACTTCCCACGTGTACGACAAGTCAGGTACTCCTGCCAGTTGCAGAATGGACTCGACCAGCCCACCATGAAACAGACCCAGCAGCAACTGTAAGCGCGCTGCTGACGATATAATGCCACACCACCTACGATAAATTTCCGGCTGGCAGCGTCTATATGGACAGGTAACACTACCCCTGGGCGGCTCAGGATTCGCGGAACAACCCGTACTACCGGTAAATTAGCTGTTACCTGGGCTTTAACTACTTATACGCTCCCGTGAAGGGGAGGAAAAACGATTACATATGATGAATCGCCGGAATGCTATAACCCAACTTTCGCTCCTGCTGGGCGGTACACTGTCATTGCCTACGGTACAGGCAATGAGCCGACTGGAGAAACGGGATGCCACCCCCGAAAACAGCCGCTTCTTACTCACGAATGAGCAACGGTCGCTCTTAAGCGAGGTGGCCGAACACATCATCCCCAAAACCGATACCCCGGGGGCCATTGAAGCGGGGGTGCCAGCCTTTGTTGAAATGATGCTGCGCGACTGCTACAAAGAAGCCGAACAGCAGAGTTTTATGGAGGGCGTAGCGCAGTTGCAACAGCAGAACTTCCTGAGCAAAGGCGAGGCCGAAAAGGTAGAAATGCTCAAAAAACTCGAAGCCGACACCAAAGAGCAGATGAAAGCCTATCAGGTGAAGCAGACCAAAATGGGCGACAACGAGGATAAGGAAGTGATAAAATCCCAACTCAAAGGACTACCCTTCTGGCGACTGATGAAAGAACTGACACTATTAGGCTATTTCACTTCTGAGCAGGGGCTGAACGCCAACTTCGAGTATGTGCCTGTGCCCGGTAAGTTCGAACTGATTAAACTAAAACCCGGTCAGAAACTGTACGCGTATTGATAGTTAAATTGGTTAGTTGGTTGTTTGACGTTTCAGCCCGCAATCGTACCAACTACGAACAACAAACGTCAGACATCGAACCATTTGTATGAACCTCAATATAACAACCGATAAAACGCATCGCTACGATGCCATTGTAGTTGGCTCCGGTATGACCGGCGGGATAGCTGCCAAAGAACTCACCGAAAAAGGCCTGAATGTGCTCATGATTGAGCGGGGCCGGGAGGTAAAGCACATTGAAGATTATGATACGGCCACTAAAGCTCCCTGGGAAATTGAACACCGCGACCATATAACCGTCCATTCGGCCGAGGAACGCTGGGCTAACCGACGGTTTGGTACATTAGCTAGTGACGCCACGGTCGGGTTTATGACCAACGATGCGCAGAATCCGTATGAAGAAAAAAGGCCCTTCGACTGGATTCGGGCGTACCATACGGGTGGTAAATCCATGCACTGGGGACGGCAGACGTACCGCTGGAACCGGGCAGATTTTGAAGCTAATGCCAAAGACGGTTACGGCGTCGACTGGCCTATCCGTTATGAGGAGCTGGTGCCCTGGTACACGCGCATGGAGAAGTTTGTGGGTATCAGCGGAAAGGCCGAAAACCTGGCTGTGCTACCCGACAGCACGTTTTTGCCCGCCATGCCCATGACCCCGCCCGAACAGCACTTTCGGGATATGATCGATAAGAAGCTAAACCGCCCCGTCACCATTGGCCGGGTGGCTAACCTGTCTAAAGCGCAGCCCTGGCATACGGCGCTGGGCCGGGCTTCCTGTCAATACCGGAACAAGTGCGTTCGGGGCTGCCCCTACGGTGCTTATTACAGTTCGCTGGCGGGGGCTATTCCGGTCGCAAAAAACACCAAACGGCTGGATATTCTGCACGATAGTATTGTGGCCGAGGTGATGTATGACGAAAAAACAAAACGGGCCAAAGGCGTTCGGGTTATAAACCAGCACACCAATGCCGTCACGGAGTATTTTGCCCGGATTATTTTTCTGAATGCGGGCAGTATGAACACGGCAGCTTTGCTGCTTAACTCCACCTCCAGCCGTTTCCCCAACGGCCTGGGTAACGAAAGCGACCAGGTTGGGCGTAACATTATGGATCACCACCTCGGGGTGGGAGCCAACGCCACCGTTGACGGGTTCGAGGACGACTATATGTTTGGGCAGCGGCCCAATGCGCTCTACATTCCCCGTTTCCGCAACTGGGGTAACGATAAGCAAACTACCTATCTGCGCGGCTTTGGCTACCAGGGCGGGGCCAACCGCAGTGACTGGAAACGGGGTACTGCTCAGGATGGCTTCGGGGCATCGTTCAAGCAGGAAATGACCCAGCCAGGCAAATGGAGCATTGGCTTCGGCGGCTTTGGCGAAGTACTGCCCAACCCTGATAACCGGATGACCCTTAGCCCCACAAAAAAAGATAAATGGGGCATTCCCCTCATTGTATTCGATGCCGCTTTTGGTGAGAACGAGGTTGCCATGCGGAAAGACATGATGAACTCCGCAATGGAGATGCTCGATGCCGCCGGATTTAAAAACATAATTGGTAACAACCGCCAGGATGTTCACCTCGGTTTGGGCATTCATGACATGGGAACCGCCCGCATGGGTAAAGACCCCAAAACGTCGGTACTGAACAAGTTTAATCAGGTGCACGACTGCAAAAACGTGTTCGTTACGGACGGAGCGGCTATGGCTTCTTCATCCTGCGTGAACCCCTCGCTTACCTACATGGCACTTACGGCTCGTGCGGCTCATCACGCTGTAGACCAGCTGAATAAAAAAGTACTGTAACTGACTATTTTTCTGACAATCTGCCGGGGTAAAACAATAAGTAAACGAAGGGATGCAAAAACTCCTGTGGCTCTTTTTGCTGCTGCCGCTTCTGGGTACCCGGTTGGGACAGGCCCAGTCCAGGCCTAATGTAGTACTGATACTGGCCGACGATATGGGTTGGGGTGATATGAGCAGTCATAAAAATCCGGTTATCGAAACACCGGTACTGGACCGGCTGGCCTCACAGGGTGCCCGATTTGAGCGGTTTTACGTCAGTCCCCTCTGCGCCCCCACGCGGGCCAGTCTGCTGACCGGTCGCTACCACTTACGTACGGGTGTAGCCTCGGTTACGAGTGGGCTGGAAACCATGCGAAGCAGTGAAGTGACACTAGCGGAGGTTTTCAAAACGGCTGGGTATGCGACGGGCGCGTTTGGGAAATGGCACAACGGGGCGCACTATCCCGAAAACCCACAGGGGCAGGGCTTTCAGGAATTCCTGGGTTTCTGCGGGGGACACTGGACGAATTACTTTAGTACGACGCTCCAGCAAAACGGCCATCCGGTAAAAACTAACGGGTACATAACCGATGTGCTGACGGATGCCGCCCTCGGCTTTATCGAGCGAAACAAAACGAAGCCGTTTCTCTGCTACGTACCCTACAATGCCCCACACAGCCCGTATCAGGTGCCAGATGCGTACTTCAATAAGTATAAAGCCAAAGGAGTGGCCGACCGGGAAGCCGCAGTGTATGGCATGGTCGATAATATGGACGAAAATATCGGGCGGATTCTGCAAAAACTCGACGAACTGGCACTCAGTGACAATACCATCGTTATTTTCCTGAGCGACAACGGACCCAACACCGTTCGCTACAATGGCGATATGAAAGGCATCAAAGCCTCGGTAGATGAAGGAGGGAGCCGGGTGCCTTTCTTTATTCGCTGGCCCGGAAAAATCAGGGCGAATACCCGGATTGAACCCATCGCTGCCCATATAGACCTGCTGCCCACACTGGTTGAACTGGCCGGGATTGCCCGTCCCGATACGGCACGCCTGGATGGGAAAAGTATGGTACCACTTCTTAACGGGAAAACGGCGAGCTGGCCGGAACGCACGCTCTTTACCCACGTATTGAAAACTGATTCTACCTATGTTATTAACCTCTATCCGGGTGCTTCCCGTACAACCCGGTACCGATTTGTGCGGGGTAAAGAAGCGGACGAGTTGTACGATATGCTGGCCGACCCCGGCCAGAAACAGAACATCGTTGCGCAGAANCCAGCCGTTACCGCCGAATTCCGAAAGCAATACGATGCTTGGTTTGCCGATGTTACCCAAAAAGGTATTCACCCTGAAATAACGCAGGTGGGTTTCGCGCAGTCGCCGGTAACCGAACTGTTTGCACCTGATGCGACCAAAACGGGTGCCGTGCATTATTTTGCCAGGAACGGCTACGTACACGACTGGTTTACGGGCTGGCAGCAACCCGCCGATGGGGCAATCTGGACAATCAACGTCGTTGAACCGGGCGACTATCGGGTAGCACTGACCTACAACTGCTCCGACGGATTTACGGGCCAGCCTATACAGGTGCGGATTGGGGCGCAAACGCTGGAGAAACCCATTGCAAACGCGTTTGTGGGTAACCTGTACCCCAGCCCCGACCGCGTGACGCGAATTGAAGCGTATGAAAAAGACTGGGCAACGGTGCCGATGGGGCAGGTGACTCTACCCAAAGGTCAGCAAAAAGTCCAGGTACGGGTTAACGGAAAGGCTCCGGTCCCGTTTGAGTTGAAATCTGTGCTGATCGAGAAGCTGGCTCGCTAGCTGTGCCGTCATCCTCAGGCTTGCCCATTCACTCCCAATTAATCTATCGTAGGCAGAAAGTTCAGGCCTGTTATTACCATGAAGTGGGGCAGGCTACCAACTTGAAGTCCGTATAACAGGATACAGAAAAGGCCACTCGAGCTATCCGAGTGGCCTTTTCTTTTGTATGTGCCGGCAATTAGAGATAGTCGACAATGCGCTTGCCCGTGATGCCATTCTGTAACTCACGACGTAAAATGGCCCGCCGACGGAGTGGAGTCTCTGATACGTATTTTGCCCGCATTTTCAGGGTAAAGCTAACGAACATATAAACGCCGAAAAGACATCCCAGAATTATCAATGACAGTGTGTTTGAAATGTTGCGGTGTAAGAGCAGAAACATAACCGTGTTGAGCAGCGATACCCCGCAAAGCACAATGGTTGCGTTTATGTGCGAAAGCCCATTGTCCAGCAAAATGTGGTGCATGTGGTTCCGGTCGGCAGAGAAGGGGGAGCGACCGGCCAGAATGCGAACCAGGAATACCCGTAAGGTATCGAAGATGGGAACGATCAGGATGACAATGGCAATGATGGGAGCATTGAAAAATGCAGTAGGCTCGTAGCGGTAAGAGGCATTCAGGCTCACAAACCGCACGGCAAAGAAAGCCAGCATGAAGCCTATAATCAGAGAACCCGTGTTGCCCATGAAAATCTTGCTGGTCTTGGAGAAGTTGAACCGCAAAAATCCCAGCAATCCACCCGCCAGCGTAAAAGCCAGACAGGCCATGGTAAAGTGGTTGGTCAACAAAAACCAGCTACCAAAGGTGCCGCTGGCAATGGTAGCGATTCCCCCCGCCAGGCCGTCAATGCCATCAATAAGATTAATGGCGTTCGTTAGAGTGATGAAAATAAAACAGGTCAGTATAATGCCCACGACCTCATCGATGTGGTGGAAACCGAGGATACCATACAGGTAATCGACCCTCAGCTCACCAAACAGGATCAGAATCATGGCAGCCAGCACCTGAAAAGACAGCTTTTTGGCGGGGTCTATACCCACCAGATCGTCTTTAATACCAATGAAGAACAGAATGGTCATACCCACAATCGAAAGATTGGTTCGGTAGATCTCCGTCTGGTCGATACTAGGCCACAAAAAATAGGCAATCAGGATAGCTGCGTAAATGGCAATGCCGCCAAAGGTTGGAGTAGGCGTTGAGTGCGACCGGCGTTCGCCGGGTTTCTCCATAAGTGATTTTAATTCAGAAATCTTGATGATGACCGGTATGGAAACTATGGCAACGAAGCAGGCAACCAAAAAGGAAAGAATACACTGGTAAAGGCCGAGTGTAAATACTTCGTCGCTGAATTTGTGTAGTAGGTAGGCTATAAACAAGCTTATGTTCATACAGGAGAAGGTTTAGATACTGTTACTTAAGGAAAAGTTGTCGAGTAACGCCACCTGATTTGAAACGAAAGTAACCTGTTTCACTCGCTAAAGAGTGTAAAAATCAGGGTTTTATTTAGTTATGCAAAAAAAACTGAGGGAGCGGTTTTTTAAATTAAATTAATAAAGTGCTTCGGGTGGTTTGCTGATATATTGTTTTAGCTTGCGTAATGGTTTCAGCCAAAAGGTGAAAAAATAGGGTTTCAAGTCATTCAATTGCCAGGCTATCTGGTCTTCCCGGTTAGCGCGAAGGCGATTTTTTACGCTACTGTTGCTAACCCCGCCCGCCCGCATCACAATGGTCACTTCATCCATGTAAGCCAGACTGGCTTTATTCTTGTGGATGAATCGCAGCATTAATTCGTAGTCGGCAGCACTCTTCATGTCGAGTCGGAAAGTACCGTATTTTTCGTACAGCCATCGCCTGGCGAAGAAAGAAAGGTGCCCTGGCATCCAGCCCCACAAAAAGGCATTGTCGTGGTACCAGCCCGACCGCCAGTAACGTTTCAGTTTCTTCGGGTCGTTACGGTCTACGTAAAGCATATCGCCATAAACAGCGTCGCTACCCGTTCGCTCGAACGTAGCCACCATATTTTCAATGACGCGGTTGTGCCGATAAAAATCATCGGCGTTTAGCAAACCGATTACCTCACCAGTAGCCAGACGAATACCTTTGTTCATTGCATCATATAAACCTTTGTCCGGTTCTGAGATGAAATGGGCAATTTTCGTGCCGTAAGCCTGTACGATTTCTACCGTTCCATCGGTCGATTTTCCGTCAATAATAATGTACTCGATGTCAGGATACGTTTGGTTCAGGATCGACTCAATGCAGTCCTTAATAAAAGAGGCTCCGTTATAAACAACCGTTATGATAGATACTTTCACGCGCTGATGGTTCGTTTACGGACGAAAACGGCCGGATTGCCCTGATAAATGCCGTACGCTTCCATCGGGCGGGTGGCTACTGAATTGACGGCCAGCACGGAATGTGACGCGCACTGAACGCCCCCGCAAACCACTGATTTTGCCCCGATCCAAACACCATCGGCCAGGTGAATGGGGCGGGTTACCAGATCGAATGTGGCGCGACGATAGTCATGGTTACCCGTTAGCAACATCGCTCCCTGCGACAGGCAGGCGTTGTCGCCGATAACAATCTCACTCAGGTTATCAATCCAGACCTTTTCACCAATCCAGACGTAATTTCCCACCTGAAGTAACCAAGGATACTTGATATTGACGGCTGGCTTAATCATGACACCCGTCCCAATTTTAGCTCCAAATAACCGCAGAATGGCTATCCGGAGGCTGGCGGGCAGGGGTAAGTAGGTATTCACCAGAAACGCGTTGACTAAAAACCACGCAACTAACCGCCAGCGCGGTCCGTGATTGTACCAGCTGTTGTTAAAACGGGACAAATCCGTTTTGCCGTTGAGGGGTTCCATCGTCGGGTCGTTAGGCGGGGTTGCTTGCACTGGCTGAAGGACTACTGATGGACGATTGACCAACCGGCGGTGTTTTATCGGGCCGCAGATCTTTCCCGTATTCTTTCCGGAAATAGTCGATAAGAGCTTCTTTATCCGTACCCACCCGTATGCTTACTTCCAGCAGCTTGGCATCAACCAGAAACCGGTACCAGAGCCCCTGCAAAAAACACCACACAAAACCGGGGCGGCCATCCAGAAACCCCAGCCGGATAAAATACCGGTAAAGGAAGTATAGCACGGGGCGCGTAAAAAGCGGCAACGACGCGTATTTCTCTTTCAAATACCGCATCCGTTGTTCCTGGGTACCAAACAGGCGGGGCTGTACCGTTTCGGCTTTATCGAACTGATACCGGTAGTTGAGCAGATTAATCATTTCCAGAATGGTGTAATGATTATGTTTCTGCGTCCACCAGGTCAGGTTATTCAGGTTGTGGTCAACAATATCGTGCTCAAATTGAATGGATTCTCCTTTGGTTAGTTTGATGTGCTCATCGTGCCATACCTGCTCACAAAAACCGTCGCCCCGTCGCCACAGCCGCAGGAGCCAGATGGGGTAAAAACTGCCGTGCCGTATCCAGCGGTTTAAAAAGAAGACCCGCCTTTTTACATAAACGCCACCCACCTGGTCGGGTAGGCCCGCCAGCCGTTTATTTATTTCGCTGGCCAGTTCGGGCATCACGTACTCATCGGCATCCATCCGCATAAGCCATGGTGTCTGGAACGGTATTTGTGCAATTCCAAAATTAAATTGTGTGGCGTAGTTTACCCAGGCGTTCTGCACCACTACGGCTCCCATAGAACGGGCTATCTCAACAGTGTTGTCGGTTGAAAAAGAATCGACAATAAATAGTTTATCGGTAAAGGATTTTAGGCTCTCTAAACAACGGGTAATGTGCTTTTCTTCGTTATGTGTCAGGATGATTACCGCTACATCGGCCATATGGTGTAAGGCTACGGGCATAATATAAGGTACTTTTAACGTCTATTCTGGCAAAAAGCCTTATTTTTAGTACCCCGTTTGGAGTTTATACACTACACGATAGTATAACTTTTTTTATACAGTGCAAAGCTAATGAAGAGACTCTACACGAGCATCATATTACTTTTGTTATATTTTCCGGTGCTTGGTCAACTCGTATTCGAGCAGCTACCCCGCGACCTGCAACTGTATCCCCGTGATGCCACTAATCAGGCCCGCGTACTGATTAGTGGCAGGACCAGTGCTGCCGGTTATACCAAAGTGAGTACGCAGGTGCTGCGCGCCGGCAAACTCACCAGTGTCGTCAGCCAGTCGGTTAACCCGGCCATTAATACGGCACCCTTTTCGCTGTCGGCCAGCATCAGGGCCGAACTAGCCGAATACTCCTTCCGGGTCTTTGCCTACAGAGGGGCGGATTCTACCCTGATTGTTGAGCGAAAACGGGTTGTGTGTGGCGACGTGTATATCCTGTACGGCCAATCGAATGCGCTGGCACTGGTTGGGCTGGATACGTACTATTCGGTCAACTTCGACGATACCTACCTGCGTACTGCCGATTATCCGGTTACGGCAAAGCCAGCCGAAATAAGCTGGTATCCAGCCAAACAGCCCTTTGGTAGCGTGGGGGGAGTGGGTCTGACAATCCAACGGCTTATTCTGCAAAACTATGGCATACCCACCTGCGTGCTGAATGGGGCTCAGGGAGGACTGTCCCTTGCGCCCCTGCTGGCCCGCGATCAGGCCAACCACGCCAACACTGGCACCTTCTACGGAAATCTGCTCTACCGGGCGCAGTGGGCGGGGGTGGCCAGTCAGGTAAAGGGTATCATCTGGCGACAGGGGGAAGAGGATGTCGGGTCGGGTATACCGGGCTATGCGGATAAGTTTAAAACCCTTTACAATCAACTTCGCGAAGATTATGGAAATACGCGGATATACGTGGGGCAGATTAATATCCTGGCTGATAAGAAAGACGGTGCTGCCGAGGTGCGGGATTTTCAGCGACGGACAAAATCCCTTTTCAGTAATGTGGAAACCATCGCTACCGTTGGTACTCCCGGTTACCAGGGCGTACATTATGACCCTTTGGGCTACCAGCGGCTGGCTTTTGAACAGTACCGGCAGATAGCCCGCGATGTGTATGGGGCCAAGGATACGCTTCAGATTAATTCGCCGAATATTAAAAAAGTTGTTGCCAACGCCCGCAGAGACTCTATTACATTAGTTTTTGACGACCAGATGCAGATGATCTGGACCACTGATACCACCTTCTTTGACTTCTCGCCGGGCGGTAAAAATACCGTTCGCCAGCTGAAAGACTATTTTTACTTTGATGGGCAGGCAGGTGTGGTTGCTGCGGGGAGTGCCGACGGAAGTAGAATTACGCTGGCGTTGAAGCAACCAAGCCAGGCTAAAACGCTTCGCTATTTACCCGCTTATTTTTCGGACGGTTTTTCGACCTTTTATGATGGGCCCACGCTCAAAAACAAACGGGGGATGCGGGCTTTCTCATTCGATAAGGTTTCGATTGTTGATGCCATTTTGCCCGTAACTACACTGGCTGCCAAACCCTTTCAAGAGGGAAATGTTCAATTGAGCTGGATAACGCGGGGGAATGCACAGGCTCAAACACTGGAACGATCCGTTGGCTCAACCACCAACTTCAAACAAATTGCCTTACTGAACGGCACCGTAGCGACCTATCTGGATTCCGACCCGCTTGCGGCCGAAACGTACTATTACCGCCTGAAAAACCACACCAGCACGTCCGAATCGGCTTATAGTAATGTGGTTAGTGTACGGCCACTGGTGCTGGGGCTGGAACCCGCCGAACCCGTGGTTCACCTATTTCCAAATCCGCTGGCTGGCAACGAACCGCTGCGGGTAACCGCTAACCAGGTTACGTTTACGGAATACAAGGTACTGGATATGCTGGGTAGGATAGTGAAAAGCGGGCACGGTACGGCCCGAAACGCGATAACAATGGAGATGAGCGGGCTGGAAAGCGGGCTGTATAGTATCCGATTGCAAACGGCAGAAGGCCAAACAATAGACCGTAAAGTAATCATCCGCTAACGAACCGGTACGGCCTTTCCGGTGGAATACGTAGTTTTGCGTCCTTAACATTAGCCAATTCCTTATGCGCCTTGTGATTCTCACGCAGGATGACCCGTTCTACCTCGCCCGTAATATCGACTACCTGCTAAAAAACTTACCCCCCTATGCCGAGGTAGTGGCCACGGTAGTATTCGACGTGTCGCCGTTTGGTAAGCGCGAAAGTTTTAGCGAAAAAATAAAAAAGACGTATGATATCTTTGGCTTACCTTTTTTTGTGCGTTACGGCACCAAATTCGTACTGTCCAAGTTAGACAGCCGAAACAATGTTCGGAAAGTACTGGCCGACCGAAACATTCCACTCATCCAGATCGAAGGGCCTATCAACAAAGACGAAAATCTGGAAAAACTGAGGGCCTACAAGCCAGACCTCTACCTGTCGATTGCCGGTAATCAAATCTTCAAACGAAAGCTGCTCGACTCGGCTACTTACGGATGTATCAATCTGCACACGGCTCTGTTGCCTAAATATCGGGGTTTGATGCCCTCATTCTGGGTACTGAAAAACAGCGAAACCCACACGGGTGTGTCCGTCTTTTTTGTCGATGAAGGCATCGATAGCGGTCCGATTCTGGTACAGGAAAAACTACCCATCGGCAACATGAGTCAGGCGGAGTTGATTGACGTAACCAAGAAAATGGGCATGGATGCCATGCTCAAGGCCATCGACAAAATCCACTCGGGTAACTACGAACTGATCGAGAATGATGCCTCGCAGATGACCTATTTCTCTTTTCCCACCCGCGACGATGTAAAAGCCTTCCGGGCGGCCGGTAAACGGTTTTATTAAAAAGTCCCGGAGTTAATACCGTCGTAAGTACCTGATCGCACCGGCAGACGCCATGAATGCGCTCTTACTTACGACGATGCGCCTTATTTCTTTTATAATGAATATACTGACGTTTGATATTGAAGAGTGGTTTCATATCCTGGATAATGAGTCAACGCGGAACGAGTCGGACTGGGGCCGGTATGAAACCCGGATTCACCAGAATATGGACCTCATCTTTCAACTACTGGAAGAAACCAACAGCCGGGCTACTTTTTTCTGTTTGGGCTGGGTGGCTGATAAGCACCCTGATGTGATCCGGCGCATCGATGCCGCCGGGTACGAAATTGCCACGCACTCCTACGCGCACCAGTTGGCGTATGAACAAACGCCAGTCCAGTTTCAGGCTGACCTGGAACGCTCCATCAAGCATTTGCAGGATTTGACGGGCAAGAAAGTCCGGTCGTACCGGGCACCCGGCTTTTCTATCAAGGAGTATAACCGGTGGGTATTCCCTATTCTGGTTGAGCAGGGGATTGACATTGACTGCTCCGTGTTTTCCGCCCGACGCGCTCACGGGGGCGATGCCTCTCTTGCCATGTTTGAGCCGGGGTATCTGAACGTAGGCGGTACGCTCCTGAAAGAATTCCCCATCAACACCATGCCCATTATGGGGCAGGACGTGATCTTTTCGGGCGGAGGATACTTTCGGCTATTCCCGTATGGATTGATAAAAGGGTTGATGAATCGGTCGCCATACGTGATGACCTATTTTCATCCCCGAGATTTCGATGCGGGGCAACCCATGATTCCGGGTTTGAGCCGTACCCGGCAGTTCAAATCCTACTACGGACTGAAAAATTGCTGGCCTAAACTCAAACAATTGCTGGTTGATTTCCCATTCGTTGATCTGGCCGAAGCCGACCGGCAGGTCGACTGGAGTACCGCAATACAGCGAGAAGTCGGCTAATGGATTAGTTTGTAGCTGGTTTAGCTTTGTGGTTGATTTTTTCGTACTCATCCAAAAGCTGTTTGGCCACCACATCAATATCGTACTTCGTTCGTACCATCGCCAATGCATTGTCGGCGAGTTGTTTCCGTAGCGGATCATCACCCAGTAGCTTTTTCAATCCGGCCGTTACGGCTTCGGGGGTCAGGCTATCCAGCAGTCCGGCGGCCTGATGCTGCCGGATAGCATCGCCAAAGCCAACCCGGTCCGATACCAGCGCGGGCGTTCCGGCTGCCATCGCTTCGAGTACCGCCATCGAAAACCCTTCGGAGTAGGAGGGGAGCGTAAACAAATCGGCATCCGTGAGGGCCGCTTTCTTATCGTCGCCGGTGAGCATACCCACCAGCCGGATTGAGTCGTTCAGCTGGTGCTGCTCAATAAACTGCCGGGCCGTTGCTTCATAGCCATCATCCCCGCCGGCCAGGGCCAATACAGTATCCGGATGCGTTTTATAGTAATCCCTAAAGCCGGGGAGCAGCAAATCCAGCCCTTTCTTGACGTTTAGCCGACTCATGAACAGCACTAATTTCTTATCGGCAGGCAGGTTGAATTTTTGCCGGAATGTACCTTTGGGAGGAAGCTGGGCAAAGTCGCTTGTTTTTACCCCATTGGGTATAGTAACGACATTGGGGTGCGGATGCCCCAGGTAGCGCAATATGTCTTCCTGTTCGTCGGTATTATTGATTTGCACCAGATCGGCCCGTTCCAGGTACGCTTTCTGGGCGAGCGTATTCATCAGCTCTTTTTTCCAGTTGTGATGTGCATACACCCAGCGGTCCAGCACGCCATGAATGGTAATCACTTTAGACACCGTACGGTCGAGCATGAACGGAGCAAGCGTACCAAAATGCCATAAACCGTGGCAGTGAATAACGTCGTATTCCCGAATGTGCTGCTTCAGATACTGATACAGTTCCACCGAAAGCTCCCGAAAAAAACGGCTGATTACCGGCGTGCGTTTGCATAAAATAAGGCGTGCCCCATCGGGTAGTGTGTAGGGCGTTTCGCCCGGCGAGATGGGACTCAGTATGTCTACCTGATGGCCGTACCGCAAGGCAACCTGCGTATGGTCGAAAATGATTTTTGGCGGACCACCCGCCTGCCAGGTATACGCACAGATATTTAATATTCGCATAAGTGCCGCGAAATAACCGCTTATTCCGCGATTTTGATAAAACCATCGAGCATTTCCTGAGCCACCGCTTCAGGAGAGTATTGGGCAATGAACTGTTGGGCAGCGACCCCCATTTTTTCGGCAGGTGCCGAACCGTCCATAAACTGGGTCAGGTGAACGGTTAGCTGGTCCGGTACATCGGGATCGAAAACGAAGCCAGTCTTATCATCCTGCACCAGGTCGGCCGCGCAGCCACAGCGGTCCGATACAATAACGGGCAGTCCACAGGCCATTGCTTCATTAACGACAAGGCCCCACGGTTCCGAATGGCTCGGCAGAACCAGTACGTTGCTGAGTGCCAAAATAGCGGGTATTTGATACCAGGGGCGCCCGGGTAGCAGTTTAACCTGGTCGGTCAGATCAAGCGTACTGATAAGCTCTGCCAGTCGTTCCCGTTCTACTCCGTCGCCCAACAGAATCAATCCCCATTCCTGTTCATGAACAGACTGTTTGCGGGCTTCAGCAAAGCAGGTTAGCAACAGAGGCAAATTCTTGATTCCGATGAGCCTGCCTACAAAGACAACGTTATTCGGGCGGAGGCCCAGCCGCTGCTGCTCATTGCGCCGATCTGGCAAAGCCTTTTTATACGCAGTCAGTAATGCCTTATTGTCAACCGCGTTTTTACGCAGCAAAATCTGACCGGGCGACACCCCGAATTGAAAAAGGTAATCGGCGGCCTGGCTGCCAAAACAGAAGAATCCATCGCACCGGTTAAAAATCCACTGCTTTACCTGTTCTTTTAGTCCTCCCCGCTGCTGATCGGCTTCGGTACTTTCATTTTGCATAATTACCCGGATCCCCCTGGCTTTGGCCCAGACCAGGAGCAGGATCTGGGCGGGATCGTAGTAGCCGGTCAGGTTGATTACATCGGGTTTAAAGGCTACAGCTTGCCGAAACAACGCCTTTGTGCGTTCGCTCAGACTTATTTCTTCCCAATACCGGTCGAAGAGTAATTCGTAATTATAGGTGTATACGGGAACTGTCTCCTTGGCATCCGCGGTCAGGGACGCTCTGGATTGCTCGTTACGAGCAATCTGCAACACCTTCATTTCGATATCACTTCGCTGGTCGACCAGGTGTTGAAGCGCCTGAAACACGCTGGACTTGTAGTGTGCCCAGAGTAGATTATGAACGATCAGGATACGCATCAGGTCGGTTCGGCATGGGGTATAACAACGTACTGCCCCTGAGCCTCAGGCGGTACTTTTTCCGATAAATAGGCAGGAAACAGGTGTTCTACGCCAATAAATCGAATCATCAGGGCCATGGGGAACCAGAAAGAAATCTCGTTGGGCCTGCCATTGGTCAATATTTGTATGAGGATGAGCATGTAGAAATAGGCCAGAAACACGCTCAATGGGTTGGGGTTGTGGCGCATTATTCTCCAGGAATGGTACAAAACTAACCCGTTAACCCCCCCAAACAGCGCAAAACCCAGAATGCCGTAATTGGTGAGGGCTTCCATAATGGGAACATCCAGGTAAAGATAATCGTAGCCGTAGCCCAGAATGAGCATATGCATGTGCCCCGCCAGTACATTTCGAAAGAACATGGCACTCTCCGAGCGATTAGCCGTCGAATCGTCGAGAACCGCTTTGTAAGCCGCCCCCTGCGATTTTAAACCGAGCAGAGCGTACAGGGTTTCCAGGTTGCGCTCCGCAAACGAAAAAACGTAGCTTGTCAGCACTTCTAAAACGAAACTAAATCGCCGGAAAAAAAACATTACCCCTACCACTCCCACTAGCATGACCAGGATAGGAATGGGCTTAAATACACTACGAACCGCCGTACGAATCTGTGCGGGCCGAACATTGAAGTACATGAATAAGGCCAACGCTGCCATGAGTGCCACAATAGCCGAGCGTGTTTGGGTAAGCACCAGAACGGCGATATTGAGAATGCCGGCAAACAGCGTAAGCAACCGGAAGAAGATATGGATTTTTGGCTTTACCAGCCAGATAGCACAGGCAACAACCCCCATAAAGGCATTACGCGAAAAGGCGTGTGGATTGCCTGAGCCGGGGTCGCCACCATTGTTAAGCGTGATGGTGGCCCGCTGCCCAATAGCCCAGGTCGGGTCCGTAATCAGGGAGTACACCAGTCCCAGATTGGAAACCAGGGTGAATAGAACAACGACCGGAACGAAGACCGGAATTATATCATTGGGTATATTAATCAGCAAAAACAGGAAAATCACGATGTACACGTAGTAAATCATGTGCTTACCCGAGAGCTGGAAAAAGGGATTGGGATTGTAAAAATACATGTAAAAAATGCAGAGCAGCAGGAACGAGATACCCATCCAGAACATCGTAACGTTGGGTCGGTAAAGCTTCTGCAACACCGTAAAAGGAACCATCAGCATCAGACCACCGGCCAGGGCCAGCGCGGTGAATGCCGTACTGCCGGGTGCAAGCCGAAGTGTTTCCCGAAAGAAGAAGATGAGTGGATACCCGTCCAGAATAATACAGATACCAACGACCATTCGCATATAGTCGAGTTTCTGAAGCAGGCGAACGAGGTTATTCATAAAGAGGACGTTTTGTTATTGTCGTATTCAGGCTAAGGAAGTTGGCCATGCTGAACGCAGACCGGCCGATGGACTGAATACCAAACCTTATTTTTGTCTGGAGCGGTTAAGCTGCAACCGATGTTGAACGTATTTGAATTCACCCTGTAGGGCGAAGCTAAGCAGTTTGCGGAGCCGACAGTACCGCTTCCAGAAGAAAGCGCCCAGTGCCGACGTGAGCATAGGGCGGTATTTTTCTTTTATGAGTTCGTGTTCCTGCAGGCCTACCGTACCGGCAATAGTTGATGATTTGGCGTCAGGCTGCACCCGGAAACCACCCCAAAAACCAGCAACATGTCTAAATTGAATACCTGCCTGTACACCCAGCCGGGCCACAATTTCGTAGTCGATAACGAACCGAAGGCTTTCGTCGAGCAGACCGATACGACTGCGTTTGATAAATAATGACTGATTAAAAACCTGCATGCCTTCGTGAATATGGCATTCCACACAAAATTCGGGAGCCCGCATTTCCTCCAGAATAACGTCGCGTTCATCGGTAATGTACATATCCCCGAAGAAAACGTCGGTAGTTGGGTGCTTATGCCAGGCGTTGGCTACCCGCTCAAAGGCGTGGGGAGCAAATACATCGTCGGAGTTTTGGAAGGCAACATAATCACCCGTTGCCCGCTGGATACCTTTGTTGATCGCATCCGTTTGACCACGATCTTTTTCACTGACCCAGCCCGCCAGATAAGGTTCGTATTTTTTGATGATCGCCAGACTCCCATCCGTTGAACCACCATCCATAATAAAATATTCCAGGTTTGGATACTGCTGATTCAACACACTCAGGATCGTCCGCTCCAGGTACTGCGCCTGATTGAAGGAGGGCGTAATAACCGTTAGCCTGGGATACGTCTGCCCATTAGTAGCCAAACCCGGCCGGGGAGTGTAAGGCCTAGTAACGAAGGAATAAAGTGATTCTTGTGTCGATTTCATGCCCTCGTTAGCCCAATGATTGATAAACGTCCAGGGTCTGTTGTGCCGTTTTGTCGCACGAAAAATGGCGTAGTCGTTCACTGCCCTTTTGGCGTAGTTCAGTACGCAGCGCATCGTCAGTTACCACCCGGTCAATGGCATCCGCTATGGATTCATCGTTTTCCGGGTCGAAGTAGAGCGCTGCATCCGCCCCTACTTCGGGCAGTGAACTCCGGTCACTCAATACCACCGGGCACCCGGCGCTGTAGGCCTCCAGTACCGGAATGCCAAATCCTTCATTCAGCGATGGAAAAACAAAAGCAAGGGCGTGTTGATACAGGTTTATAAGACCGGCATCGGTCAGCGGATGGAAATGCACCCGTTCGCCCAGCCGGGCTTCCCGAAACAGACTTTGTTCGTCGGGCGTGAAGGTCCCCCCTCCGCAGCAGACAACCTGCAAATCGGGGTGGCGGTGCAGTACGGGCTGAATAGCCCGAAAAAAGCCATTGAAGTTTTTATACAAACCCCGTTTCCCCACATACAGCAAATACGGTTTATCCATCGGAGGTTTCTGCTGCTCCGGCGTAAGCACATAATTACTGATGGTCGTGCCCAGGGGTACTACTTTCACTTTATCCGGGTTAACCGGAAAAAAGTGCAGCAGATCCTGTTTAGAAAACTCCGAGATGCAGATCACGCAATCGGCTCGACTCAGCAGTTGTTTTTTCGTTTCGTACAGCCCTTCGCCCAGTTCGGGGTACTGCTTCCCGTAGCGTTCGCTGGTAGCATCGAAAAAAGTCAGGACAAAGGGCTTGTTGCCAATGGATTTCAGGAAATAGCGATGGTAATAGGTGGGGTGGAAAATGTCGAATTTCCCTGCCTTAATGCGTTGCAGGCTATACAACCGGTTAAGCACGGAGGCCGCCCGGTGGGCATTGCGCAGGTGAGCGAAGGCGGGATAACGCCAGTGCTTACTGAAGGAGGCCTCGTTCAGGTACTCGTTATTCGATAGCCATAACGACAACTCAAACTCAATGTCTGATCGTTTGGCAAAGGAGCGCATGAGTTCAAAAAAGTAGCGGGAAACACCGCCGTAAGGCAAGCCGGTAAACGATTGATGATCGAAGAGTACGTTCATTGGGGAAAACCTGAAAACTCGCCAGATTTGTATTTTTCTGAGAAATTAACCCGTAAAAATAGGTCTATTTGCCAACAAATCCTTAAATCCCCCGCATTATTCAAGGATTCCTTTATCGAATGGCGGGTAGGTATACGGTATCCAGAAAGCGGACAACGGTACGGGTGGATTTAACCACTGCGTATCGCCACCCGCGCAAAACGGGTGGTTCGGGCTGTTGCCCATAGGCGGCAGGGTGGCTGTTCATTACTGGTAGTTTGTGCTGGTCAACTGCCTGCCGGTAGGTAGCCAGCAATACCGAAACGGGCGATTTGTCTGACATGCGCAGTCGGTTCTGGTGGGTGAAGAAACCCTCGTTGGGGTTTAATAGCCCTTTAAAATTAAAAAACAGCAAGGGGTCTTTCTCTCCCGCCGGGCCGTTTACCAGCCAGTGGTCAGCTTCCGGGGTCAGGGTTCGTTCGGGCAGATTCCAGAGGGCTGTGTGCCAGCCGGGATTCCTGATAACGCGGGCCTGCCGGAAAAAAACCGGAACGTGCATGAGCCATATCTGGTCCAGACAAAGCCCCGCGCAAAAGTTCACGTAAGCCCGTGTTCGCACCCGTTCATCCCACCAATCTAACATCCGGTCTGTTTCCGACGACCGGCGAAAGGCCAGAAAATCAGCACTGTAAAGACCAATATTCTGAAGGAATTTTTCATCCGGCTCACCAGCCGACAGACTGCGGGTAACAAACGGAGTCAACAGGATAGTAGCGGTGTCCAGTTTATGCCAAAGCGTAGTCAGGGGAAATAAAAACTGCCCATTCGGGTCGGCATACACCAGGTTATTTACGTCGGGATACCGGCGAAACGCTTCGGCGATGAATAAGGGCTTGCAGGCAGCCGCAAATTCGGTTGGCGTATACTGCGCCGAGAGAGTGGCTAGTTCGTCGGCGGGTACCAATTCCGCTACCGGAAGTAGTGTGTAAGGTGAGGTAAAGCCAGCGGGCAGCGCATCTGCACTATCGACCAGTCCAATCAGAATCGGTGCTGTGGCAGCCTGTCCGGCAAAATGCCTGAAACTGTCGCCCAGCGCAAATGCCTGGGGTAGTTGACGAACGGTACAGATAGTTAGTAGCACAGTGAACGCAAAACTACATTATTCGAGAATATCGCCCAAGACGGCTAAAAATGGGGCATACCAGTTGGCGGCCGGTTCGGCATACCGGGTATAGTTACCCCGCCACAAGTTAGTTAATACAGGAGCGATGCGTTTAAGGCGATTATGGGGCAGGTGACTGCGCAACGTGAAGTGCGCCAGCCGCCGGTAGAGTTCGGGCAAACCGGGTGCGTCAGATGACACTCGTTTGCTGAGCAGCTGACTGATGATGCTCAACTGAATCTGCTTTCTGTGCAGTGGAGCTAGTTTTCTGGCCCGGTGCCGGGTGAGTCGATCCCGTAATCTTGTCCGGGCAGGGATCGGCTGCGGACGAACGCCTACCTGCTGCTGTACGTGAGTACGGTAGAGTTGCAGCGGCTGGTCGACGAAATGAATAACATTTTGCGTGGCTCCAACCAGGGCTATCCATCCGTCGTAGATGTAACCCGGTATTTTATCGGGAATGGGCAGCAGGATTGGTAAAAAAGAACGGCGGATAACCGTAGCACACCCCATCATCCGATTGCCTTCCAGTAGTACGTCCATGGTTCCGCCGGATAGCCAGCGGGCGCGGGTCTGGGCATCGAACCGAACGGATTCCCAAAACCGTTTTTCACGTCCCTGTAGCTGCTCATCGGTCACCCAGGCATCGCAGAAGGCAATCTGAGCGGTCGGATGCTGAATCATATAGTGCACCATCGTATCAATTTTTTCTGGCAACCACAGGTCATCCTGGTCGCAGATGAAAATCAACTCACCGGTACAGGCAGACAATGCCCGCTCAAAATTCTTGTTATACCCCAGGCGCGTCTTGTTGGCTAAAACAGTTACGGGAAAAGGCGCATCGGCTGCGAATTGGGTCAGTAAATGAGGTGTGCCATCAGTTGATAGATCGTCAGAAATGATAATTTCATTCGGCAACCGTTGCTGATTGACCAGACTTTGCCATTGAGTCGGTAAGTAGTTTACCCCATTATAGGTGCAAAGCGCAATGGAAACAGTGGGTTGATCGTGAAGTGCTGGTGTCATCGCATCGTTATATTTGGTACCCGTAATTGGCGAAAACAGACCGCCAGTAGTCCGTTCCATGGATATTCCAGGCGTGGCAACCAAATGGTAATTGTCCTTCATTATAATGTTCAACAGCCCATTCGGGATAAAATTCAATGGCAAAAAACAACGCTTTTCGGTAATTGGGTATACGTAACCTCGGCCAGTACCGATTTACTTCAATACCCCAGAAAACGTCTTCGTGGTACTGGTGCAGGGGAATGCGGTCGTATTCCGCAATTTTTTGCTGAAACGGTTCAAGGCAGCGCAGCATGGCCGAAACCCGCCGGAGTGAGAAGCCTCCGCAACCCACACCGTTTAGATTGATAATTTCGCGGGGCGTCACACCGTCCTCTTTCTTCAGGTTGAGCCAGGTAGCTACCTGCTGTTTGACGGTAAACCATAGTTTATCGCTCAGGCCGGTGAAATCCCGGTCGCGCAGCCAGGGTGCCCCAATATAGTCGTAATTTTGCTGGCACCAGTACGCCAAGTCATCCCGAAAAACGAAGGCATCCAGCTGGTAAATAAGCATATACTCCTGATCGGCAAACCCCTCATAAAACTCTTTTGCTACCATCAGGCGGTTATAGCCCTGTATGTCGGCAAAATAGCTATCGTCGAAGGTGCGGGTTTGCAGGTTCGGCCCCAGGGCGCGGTAAGCCGTAGTATCGAGTGAATGCGGACACGCCAGCCAGATAGGGTAATTCCCCAGCACCCGAAGGCACTGGGCCAGGGAAATCGTTTCATACTCAGTAAGCGTCTGTTTGTATACCGGTATAACGACGTTTACACGAACAGGACTCGACAGGGTCATACTACGTTGGATTGGCCGAAGGACGTTGCTGGAACTAACCGAAAAATTTAACAAGTCAGGTAGTGCCTAACTGCTTATTGACGCTCCAAAAAGGCTATTAGTTTAGTAAGCGGACTTTTCAACACTTTGCGTACCCGCTTATAGCGTAATACGTTGGGCGGTTTGACGTACACGCAGGGATATTGGCGATACCGGTCATTGTGGTTGGCCAGGAGCCTTGTTCGGTATAGTTCGAACAAGGGTTTTGTATCCATCCGCTCCCCGAACGTATACCTTGTCTGGTATTTAGAGATGGCATCTGGTTTGTAAGGATCATATCCGCTGTAATGAAAAAATTGCAGGGGCTGGTCTGGCTCATCGGTTAAAGACGTTACCCACCACTGCCCGTCTGCGTCTTCCGATAGCGTTCGCTCATGAATGTTCCAGTAAGCAACGTTATAACCGGGGTGATGTTCCACGAGTACATTATCGTGATAAACGGGGGCAAAGTTAACCCATAGCTGATCAACAAACAGACCATTGCATAGATCAATCCGACATTCGTAGATTAGCCGCTGTTTCCACCAGTTAACAAACTGACGGGCAGTGTCGTCATTCCGAAGGCCAATAAAACCCAGATTAAAAATGCCCGTATTCAGGTGGTGCAGGTCGTTTGGTCGTTCCCAGTCCGAGGTGGGGAAGCACTCGTGCGGGGTCAGCACCATACTGTATTGCCGAAGGTCCTGATTGAGTTTATGGAGTGGCTGAAAAACGATGATATCGGGATCGAAGTAAATGATTTGCTCCAGGGCTGGGTAATTCGTGTAGAAATAATCGATAAAAAAGGGTTTAACAGCCGTATTCAACTCGGTGATATCGTAGCGGTCACACATGGCCGGAAAGTCGGGAATGTTGATCTTGTCGATTTCAATGATGGGGTAATCGGGCAGAAGGTCGGGGGGCAGCGTAGCCTGATCGAGCCGATCAACCAGCCCGATAATGTACGTATAATCGGGGTTGGTTTGCCGGAGTGAGTTGCCCAGCGTTCGGGCCTGTGCCAGGTAATTGATGGAGCAAATGGTAAACGCGATTGTCATTCAGCAATTGGAGCTTTGGGCTGTTGGATTGTTTGTTGAAGAGCCTGTTCGATACGGTCTGTACAGACCGTTAGCGACCATTGGCTGTCAATGATGTCAATGGCTCTTTTTGACATTTGGTCCCACAGCGTTTTACTGCTGAGCAGGGAGTCGATTGCCTGGGCCATCTGATGCGTGTCCCGGTTTACGAGCAGGCCGTTCTGACCGTGCTGGATGGATTCGCGGATGCCGCCTTCGGCCACCGCTACCACGGGTAAGCCGCAGGCGTTGGCCTCCAGCGGGGCCAGCCCGAAAGGTTCCAGGCGGGGGGCGTACACAAAGGCACTCGCCTGATTCAACAGCCGGACCAGTTCGTCATCCGACACCATTTTGCGCAGGCTCAGGTCCACACCGGTCCGTTGTGCCTGTTGCTGCATACGGGCTTCAAAAACACTATCGGTGTAATTGCTCACCCATACCAGTCCTGGCCGGCGGGAAACCGGAATATGGCTGAGGGACTCAATGATGAACGAAGGGTCTTTTCGGGCTTGGAAACTACCGGTACACATCACGAAGGGCTGACGGGCCAGGCCGAGGGGCCGGAAAATACGGGTATCAACGCCCAGGTAGCTCACTTCTGCATCCAGACTGTACACGCGCAGGCAGGTTTCTACGGAGAATAACGAGTTGACCAGGATGCGGTCAAAGGCGGCTGCATTGAGCTGTTCTTCGCGCATGATCACGCGTAGCTGTCGCTGCCGCCAAAGGTCGTTAACCAGCATACGCCAGTAGGCATAACTGGTCCAGGACTGCATTTCACCGGGCGCACACCAGGGTAATTGCGGCTGTGCTTCGTACAGATAGCGAAGGGGTTCTCCCAAATACAGCAGCGTTGGCAGCGTTGTGAAACGGGCAATGTAAGGCGATCCGTATACCATGCAGCTGTTGGCAAACAGCACATCGAAGTTACCCGCCTGTATCTGTTCGGCACAAACATGGCTGTGAGCAATCATGGAGCGCATGGCTGTATCCTGGTGGAAACCAAGATACCCAAAGCGATCCCGCATCGGAACCGATTCGCCCGGCGAATCGAAAGGAACGACGTGGATAGGCCCAATCGAATTAAAATCAAGGTATTGATTGTCGGCCTGAGGTGTAGTCCAGATTTCAATCTGATGACCGCGTTCTTTCAATCCCTGCAAATGATAAAACATTGCCCGTTTTCCCCCTCCGCTGGGAAGGTTGTGCCATACGGCAATTTTCATACAAAACTTGTTTAGCCACGTTGAAAGCGAATCACTGCTATATAAACTTACAGCGCGGAGGAAAAATGGTCAATATAATACAATCAGTCTTTTGTTAAACGTAACCGGCACTAGTACCGTACATTCAGGCTGCCAAGGTTTAGTTGGTAGCCCCGCAGCAACAAACAGAACCGCGCCAGTGGCCCGGGTTGTCAGGGAGTTGGACAAATTTTGTCACCCTCTACTGTCACTTACCTGATTCGTCAGGCGGTATGACGCGGGTTTCGAAGAATTACCGGGCCGGGTGCCGCATCATACATAGTATTTTTGGAGCAGGCGGGTAATATACCGTTCGGGTTGCCAGTCGTCATCAGCGTTCGGTAAGCGTTTGCTTACCATTTCGGCTGGTAAGGTGAAGGCTGCCCCCTTGTCCAGCAACTCATACTTGGCCTTTTGCCCCGTGTGCCGCTCGATGGCCTGCACTATAACCAATGGACTGACCGAATAAGGGTTGGCCACAACGAGTGTTTGGTTCCAGGTGGAAGCATCGGCGATGCACCCGCTGACGAGTTGATAAAGGTCGTCAATATCAATAACATTTCGTACCGCGTGCTGCCAGATGGTAAATGACTCCTGCCGACGGATACGGTCGACAAAGAAATTCAGAATCGTATGCGGATTACCCGGTCCCCCCACCACGTTCGACGCTCTGATAATCAGGTAAGCACTTGCCTGCTCTTTGATTAACTCCTCAAGGGCCATTTTATGCATCACATAGGGCGAACCCTGCTCGATGGGGTCGGCAATGCTGGCGGTACTGAAATAAACAAATAGACAGCCTGGCGCCTGCCGCAGCGTGTCTTCTACCAGATGACGTTCGCGTGCGTACGGTTCCGGGCGGGTCTCTTTGGAGTTCGAAACGCCCGACGCAAATAATACGACATCGTTCCGATCCGCATAAGCGCGAAAACGCCGGGCAATCATCCCATCACCGACCAGCATACTGACCAGAGGTTAGCGGCAAAAAAACGGAATCGATTTTTGCCAGCAGTGTTGGAACAAGCGTAGCGACATCGTGGGCCATTGCGCGCTCGTAGAATACGTTTCCCAGCCGGGTACGTTCCGTCGGATTATCGGCGAGTCGGGCCAGAGCGGCTACCATAGCCGATAAATCCAGGTAGGGGACCAGACAACCCGTATCGGCCCCCACAAAATCGGGGCTACCCCCCGACCCTTCGAAACACAAAACGGGGTTATGATTCAGGCCCGCTTCCAGGATAACCAGTGGGTACGGGTCCTCCCGCGATGTCAGGGTAAACAGGTCGAAACAGGCTACGTAATCCAGGTAATTGCCACCGGGAGGCAGCAGATGGACGCGGTTGGCCATGTCCATCCGGGCGAGATCGTAGTGTAATCGCCGGGTCTCTTCGCCCCCTTCCGGAATGCCCACCCACACAAAATGCACATCCGGATGCGTGTTAAGCAGTTGCCGGGCAATGAGCAGGAATAAATCGACTCCCTTCCGCCATTCAGCATTCCCGCATCCGCCAATAACCACTGCCTGAGGGGGGATACCCAGCTGGGTCCGGACCGATGCCTGATCAACGGCTTTGAGTTTATCAAGGAGGGTTGCCGTCCGGATCAGCGAGTTCAAAACGGATGTGTTGGCAGGCGTTAAACCATGATGGTCAATCAAATTCTGACGAACGGCCTCCGACCCGCAAAAGACATGGCTAACGTGCGTCAGCTCATACCGCAAATCTTCGGGTCGGGTATAAATTTGAATGGAGGTCTCCAGTTCATGCACGTACAGGGCAAACGGCAACTTAAGTGGCTCCAGCATACGCAGCAGGCCACCATTGGCAATGGTATTGGCAACGATGCAGGAATACTGCCCGGCCCGAATCGCAGCAAGGAGCGTCGGCAAACCATCGACCTCAGGCTGTTCAGTGACGGGTGGGGTGAAACCCAGTTTGGCCAGCACACGGGCACTAAAGCTAGGGTCTTTCGCGGAAGAAAAAGCCTGATAAACGGTCGTTACCTGCTCATAGTCGGGCAGCAGTGGGCCACCCGCCCCCAGCACCAGCCCCGTCCGGACGCCCGTTTCGTGCAGATGTGTGAGCAGGTGTAACAACAGGTATTGCGCTCCTGCCCGGTTAGCATCATGCCCGATAAAAAGGATAGCGTTCAAAACAGCGGTGTAAGATTGATGGAAAGTCCGTTGCCCAACGGTAATTTCGTTCGAAAACGGATCAGTACGCTTCGTAACTTGGTTTGGGCAGTTTCTTCGCCGGGTTACCCAGGTAAAGACCCCATTCGTCGGTATCCTTATAGATGGCCGAAGCCATACCGACGAGCGTTCCCGTTGCAATATGCAGAAAATCGCGGATGGTGCTGTTTACCCCAAAAAAGCAATAAGGTTCGATAACGCAATGACCCGACATAACCACGTGGGAGGTAAAGAAAACGTGGTCTTTAATCTGACCGTGGTGCCCGATGTGGTTACCGCTCCAGAGCACCACGTTGTTGCCAATGGTGGTGAAGGGCTGAATGGTATTGTCTTCCAGAATGAAGCAGTTTTCGCCAATCTGATTACCAAACAGAGTTGCTTTGGAACTGATGTACGAAATGAATTCGTACCCTTTAGCTTTGGCTTCTAAGTAAATCCGCTCCCGGTTTCGGTTCATGTTGCGGCCCGTCATGGGCGCAAAAAACTTGTATTCGTTGGGCGAGAACAGTGTTTCTACGTCCTCGAATGCTACGAGTGGTAACCCCTGAAACGTATCGCCCGTCATAAACTCACGGCTGACGGTAAACGCGGCTACATCGTGCTCAGAATCGTTCGTGAGGTAAAAATGGGCCAGTTCGGCCGTGTCCATTACCCCGAAAATAATAATTTTTGCCATTTTTTTTAGGAGTGGGGAGCGGGGAGCCATCCAGCGGTAACAAATCAGTTAGTTCACTTTTTGCATACACTAGATGATTCCTCACTCCTGATACTATACTAATTCATACGCCCCCAGCATGGTTTTAACCGTTGGTACATCGTTCATCATCAATACATCAATGATGGATAACCAGGGGACAAATTCAGTCCGGTTATTGATCTGCGGGTACTCGACTTTCAATGCTTTGATAAAACTCAGTTCCATACCGGCCTGCGCGAACGTCGGTTTGTCGTACAGGTCGGTGCCGCCGATGGGATTGATGTAGTGCGATGCTTTTTCCTGCCGGCAAATATCCAGAATCCGTTCCTGCGCCTTCAGGTCCGCGTTGTTATAGACGGTTGAAGACTGCACAAGCCGCGTTGATAAACCCAGGTATTGATTCAATTCGACAAGGCTAAAATAGACCAGATCGGCAATTGAATCGGTGGTAAAGTTGATTATTTTTTCGGTCAACGGCATAACCGCCTGATAGAAGGGTGCTTTCCGGTATCCCTGCTCGACGGTTTTCAACAGCTTGCTGCGCCATTTTGGGTCGCTGGCTATCATTACCTCATTGATGCGCTTGTTCTGACTGGCATCTTTCAGGGGCACCGTAAACAGGTGTTCCTGACCATTAATAAGCAGCCGGTTACGATTAACCCAGCCCCGGTTTATGAATGCCACATCATCGTACAGCACAAAGGTGTCAACTGCACTCATAAGCTGCATGTAGCCAATATAGGGCAGAAAATAAGGCTGCATAATGGCAAGTGTCATAGGCCTATTTCAGTTTTCGTAGGTAATAATCTTCACCGGGCACAATGACCGAAGCCCTCATCGTCGTATCAGTGCCCAGGCGAATATCGCCGGGTTGAGGTTGCATAACGCTCTTATCGAAAAAGAGATAATCCGCGTTTTTTGGAATCGGTTTCAGCCCCTGCTCGAATGGGTTGATGGCAATCAGGCGACGGGACAAATCCGGTCCGTAGAGCGGGTATTCGTAGTCGTCATTAATAGTAGCCAGGGCAATGGTAGCGTTGGCGGGCACCAGCTCATCGAACCGCTTGTAAGGGATATACACATCGGGGCGCCCGACGGTCATTTGCTTTATCCGGTCGGAGTGGAAAGCCGACGGAAACGATTTTCCATCGGGAGCCGTCCAGGCAAAGGGTAAAGCGCGGATGTTCAGGAAGACGCACAAAATGGCCGACAAACAGCCCAGCACCGTAACGAAGCCTACGTACCCTTTCCAGCCAGTTCGCTTCGGCACGTTGACCGCCGTACGGGGATTAAGAAACAGGAGGGCCAGAAAGGTAACGCCGAACAGGCCCGTTTCAATAAAGTAGCGGCCTTTGAATGGGTCGTAAGGAGCCGAGTAGGCGAGGGCCGCAAAGTGAAGCAGTAGCGCAATGCCCAGGTACACGTGCGGGGTGGAACGCACGTAGCCAATCAGGACCAGAAAGAGCAACGGAAAAATGAGGCCAAAGCCAACGATACCCCAGTACGGGTTGGCGTTATAAAACACAAAACGCCGGTCGAACGCGAAGGTCTGAATAGAAAAACTGGTTTCTTCATCCAGGCGCATATGGAGTTTATCTTCCAGCACCACCATCGGCAGGCGCATCGCGTGATTCAGTTCGGCACCGATGGGCAGATTCCGAATACCATCCAGGTTGACGTGGTCATAGCCGTAGCGAACCAGGTTCCGGCTACCCTGCTCCAGTAAATTTCGGAACGTACCAGCCCGCTCAACCGACTGGTGTTTGAGGGCCGTTGGGGGACCAATGGGGTGACCAAATACCTCGATGTTTTTGAGGTAACCCGTTGGCAGTGTCCATACACAAACGCCAATGACAATAGCTGCCGCCAACCGCCAGGTCCGGTTGATGGTAATGGTCAGGGAAGGCGATAAAAAGACGGTGTACAGCATTAGCACAAACACCGATGGCAGCAGGAGCAGGAACGTAATCTTGTGCCCCAGCGCAATACCGAACGCCATCCCGGCCAGGTACAGATAGCGGTTGCCGGTCAGGGTTCGGTAGCTGAACAACATATATAAGAGCACACTCAGATAAGCCGTCAGTACAATATCCGTTTCGGTCGTGATGGCCTGCATCAGAAAATCGGGCAGCAATGCGTACGCCAGCGCACAGAAGAAACCAGCCGAAAGCCGGCTTTGTAGCGGGTACGAATGACCAATCCGCTGCACGATACCAAACACGGCCACAATGGCGGTCCAGTAACTCAGGTGATGGATAAACTTAAATCCATTTTCAAAATGGCCGGTCATCAAAAAGGTGTAAATCTGGAGGGTACACACGCTTTTTGGATACGTGTCCATATTCCAGTTGGTACCCCCAAAGTGGCGCATGGTGCCCCGTTGAATGTATTGCATGACCCGGTTCAGGTGCCCGGTCATACTGTCCCATTCGTTCGGTACCGTAAAGAAAACCAGCAGCAGATTAGTAATGGCAATCAGGGCCAGGGTCAGGAAAAGGGCTGAGAACAGGAAGCGGGCGTAACCCGATAAATCACGGAACCAGAGCCGCCCCGTTTGCCAGCGTTCATGAATGAGGGGCAGCACCGAAAAGCGTTCGGAATTACCGCTCAACCGGCTCAGCCCCGTGCCGAGCACCGTAGCCGTAATGAAAACGGAACCGGCCCAAACCGGGGCGTTGGCTGTGAGGTAAAGAACGGATAGAATAAAACCCGTCAGAATAACACTCCCGGCACCCAGCAAAAAGGTGGTCAGCCACCATTCGGTTAGCGACCGGCGGCAAATGCGCGTCGACAGTTGGCCGAGGTACACGACAAATAAACCAAGAGAGAGAAGGTAAAGCAGGGTCATAATGGACAAAGGGCCGTACGGATAGCTGCGAGTGAAAAGCAACCGCTGGCAACTCAATGACTAATTTTTTGATTGCAACGGGTTATTACAGGCTATATAACTTCGCCAACGGCCACCAGGGCTTCGTTCACCACCGTCGCAATTCGGTCGGCATCGGCTTCGGCTAGGTCAGGATAAAGGGGCAGGCATAACACCCGCAGCGCCACATCTTCCGAAACAGGGCAAAGCTGCTCAACTCCTCCCCGGAGGGCAAACGGCAGGGTATTGAGTGAGGGGTAAAAATACCGCCGGGGCATAATGGCCTTCGCCTTCAGCATGTCCATAACCCGCAGCACGGTTTCTTCCGAATCGAGTACAATGGGATAGTAGGCATAGTTGTAGTCCATGCCAGGAGCCAGGGTAGGGCGGGTTATCCGGGTAAAATCGAGCCGGGTATCGTAATAGCGGAACCGCTCCTTCCGGGCGGCAATCAGCTCTGGTACTTTGGGCAGTACGCACAGCCCCATGGCTGCGTGAAACTCCGAGTTTTTGGCGTTGATGCCTACCCCGTAGTAGTTGTCGTTCTGATGACCGAACGAACGGAAATGATGCAGCTGCTCCGCTATGGCATCATCATTCGTGACGATGCAGCCGCCCTCTACCGTATGAAATACTTTTGTGGCGTGAAAACTACAGGTGCTTATATCCCCATAGCTCAGAATGGAATTCCCTTTATAGCTGGCTCCGAACGTGTGCGCTGCGTCGTAAATGACCTTCAGGTTGTGTTTTTGGGCAATAGTGTCAATCTGCTCAATCTGGCAGGCATTCCCGTACACGTGCGTGGCCATAATGGCCTCGGTGTTTTCGGTAATAAGACTCTCGATTTTATCGGAGTCGATATTGAAATCGTCCGGGCGGATATCCGCGAAGATGGGTGTGCACCCTTCCCATAGTAGTGCGTTTGTCGTGGCTACGTACGAGAACGGGGTGGTAATAACCTCTTTTTTTATGTTAAGCGCCTTCAGGGCCATCTGAAGGACAATCGTACCATTGGTGCAGAACTTAAGGTGTTTTACGCCCAGATAGTCTTTTAGTTGACTTTCGAGGTCGCGCAACAGGGGGCCGTCGTTTGTCAGGTGTACGCGCTCCCAGATTCCTTTTAAGTGAGTAACGTACTCATCGAGGTCTGGTAAATATGATTTAGTGACGTTAATCATCAATCCCAAAGCAATTAGTAGTAAATAACTATCCGTTGTTGACCATCCATCGCCCGTAAATAGGGAGGGTAATCCAACAACTACTTACTGTTCGCTGGCTACCGGTTCCAGCATTTTGATGTGAAACGGAAACTGCGGACGGACGTAACCCGGCCATTTGCCATACCAGGCAATGCCTTCCCGGTAATCTTCTACATCAAAGGTAATGGCTTCTTCCATAACATAAAGTGGAGTTACTGTGTCCTTCACGACCATCATGGAAATGGTGTAGGAGCCATCATTCAGAAAATAGCCCGGAATGGTACATTCGGCCGCTATCAACCCTTTCCCGTACGGCTGCGACTGCGTACCGACGTTAAAGATACACTCGCCCGTGAGCGAGTTGAGGTGCATACTCAGGTTCAGGTTGGCATTGTCCATCTGGTTCCAGAACTCGAACTGAAGCGTCATGGGCGTCCGAACATCAATGTGTGTCAGGTTGTCCGGATACTCGGGAACCAGTTCAATCCGCCTAATACGTACCAGGTCATTGCCGGGTGCTTCTTCGGGGGTATCCCACTGCCGAAGAAGGCGGGTTTTGGACACTTTACTGATGTAGGAAGCAATAACCTGATTGGTTTCCCCCTGCTCAATTAAGCGGCCTTTTTCGAAATACAGCGTCTTGTTGCAGAGTGCCTGCACCGCCGTCAGGTTATGACTAACGAAAATGATGGTTCGGCCACTCGCCGAATTATCGCGCATTTTGCCGAGACTCTTCTTCTGGAATTCGGCATCACCCACAGCCAGCACTTCATCCACAATCATGATTTCGGGGTCCAGGTGGGCCGAAATGGCAAAACCAAGCCGAACGTACATACCCGATGAATACCGCTTAACGGGGGTATCCAGAAATTTTTCGACTCCGGCAAAGGCCACAATCGCATCGAATTGTTTTCTGATCTCCGTACGCGACATGCCCAGCAGGGAACCATTGAGGTAGATGTTTTCCCGGCCCGTCAGTTCGGGGTGAAAGCCGGTTCCTACTTCCAGCAAGCTGGCTACCCGGCCCCGGATGCGTACCGTGCCGGTGGTGGGCTGGATAATTTTGCTCAGTATCTTGAGCATCGTTGACTTACCCGCACCATTATGCCCTACAATACCCACTCGGTCGCCCTGTTCGATGGAGAAGTTAACATCCTTCAACGCCCAGAACTCCTCGTGTGTAATGCTGGTCTTTGTCTTTTTACCGACCAGGCTCTTCAGGTTTTCGGTGATAACATCGCGCAGCGTAGTACCCCCTTTCCCCTTTTGGTGGTCAATGATGTATTGTTTACTTATATTTTCAACCGAGATAACAGACATAATTCAAGTAGTGAGTGGTCAGTCAGTTGGTCAATCAGTGAATGATTCGACTGATCAACTTGCTAACTGTTAAATATCATCCACAAAAGTATTCTCCCGCTTCCGAAAAAAGTAGAGCGATAAGGCTAAACATACGAGTACAATACTAACCGAGATTAGTAAGCTCTTTGGATTGAAATACGCCCGTTCGCCGAGTAAAGCCCAGCGGAAGCCATCAATAATACCCACCATTGGGTTAAGCCAGTAAAACGGCGCCCACCATTCGTCGGCTTTATCAGCTACCAGTCGGCTACTGTAGGCAATAGGGCAAACATAAAAACCCACCTGCACTACAAAGGGAATGAGCTGGCCAATATCGCGAAACCGCACGTTGACAGCTGCAAAAAATAAGCCAAATGCAAAAGAGGCCAGCAGGGCCAGCACAATGAAGGCGGGCAGGAGAAGCAAATGCCAGTCGGGTATAAATTGGTACCAGATAGCCAGCAGGATAAATAAACCCAGCGAAACCAGGAAGTCGACAAAACTAACGGCCACGGCACTTATCGGCATAATCAGCCGGGGGAAGTACACCTTGGTTACCAGGTTGGAATTCAGCGTGACGCTGTTGCTGATTTGGGTAAAAGCCGTTGAGAAAAATGTCCATACCGTTATACCACCCAGCACCATCAGGGGGTAGGGAACACCGGGGTCCGGGGGTAGTTTGGCAATTTTGCTGAATACAAACACCATAATCAGCATGGTTGTCAGTGGCCGGATAAGCCCCCAGGCAGTGCCCAGAGCCGTTTGCTTGTAGCGAACCGACACATCGCGCATCGACAGAATGTACATCAACTCCCGGTTACGCCACAGGTCCGCCCAATAGTGCCGTTCTGATCGGCCCGGCTGAATAATTACTTCGTGCGTTTGCAAAACAAGAATACGTTAAAGCGCGTATGAATGATAAGGATAAACGGCCGGGGTTAGTTTCCCCGCATGATTGATCGGTAGGATTCGCGCAGGAAAATAAAAATAATACCCAGAACAAGACCAAGCGCCAGGCCAATCTGCAGGCCGCCGGGTTTAATGACCTCCATGTACAGCGGTAATGAAACCGGCTCGATGATGGTAAACAAAGGGGTTTCCCGAATCAGCGACAACCGCATATTTTCGGCACTTTGCACGGCCTGGTAATAGATGGAGGTCAGGAATGTGGAGTTGCGCGTCAGCCGGTTCTCCTGAATCTTGGCCTGCGCCACTACTACCTGCTGGTTTTGGTCCATGTAGCGGGCCAGTTTATTCTCGGTACCACTCAGGAGACCGGCAATCGAATCGGCTCTGGACTCAAGCACCGTCAGCATTTCGCTGGTTTTTTTGGTTTGCTTGCTCTGGTAATCTTCCTCGATTGTTTTCAGGTGTGTCGTCAGAAACGTAGCGGTCAGTTGCTCATCTTCCATAAAACAGCCCAGTTCCATAAAGGATGATTTACGCTCTGGCTGAGTGACCGAGATTTCACTTTGAATTCGGCCGTAGATAGCTGCCATGGCCGACCGCTCCAACTTGTTGTATTCAATAGGTTTCTTGGCCCGTTTGAAGTAGAAGGCACGCAGGGTGTCATTGTCTTCCCATTCCTTATCCCGAATACCGCTGTGGCGGATATAGTAGTTTACCAGCAGCGTATCTTTCCCGTTGATGGTATCGGTTTTCATCAGGGTCTTTTCCACAACGGGCCTGGATTTGGCGTAAATCAGAAAGTTGTCGCCCGAAAAGATACTGGCATCCGGTGCCCCTGACCCCAGACCGAACGCGCCTGCCAACTGACCCAGGTCTCCGCCGAAGCCTCCCCCCGACGAACCTCCGCCCAGGTTGAACATAATGGTTCCGGTGTAGGTGGTTCTGGTTTTATTGAGTGTATCGTAAATAAAACCGCCCACCGCACCCAAGGCAATCAGGATAAGCAATAGTTTCCAGTTTCGCCGGGCTACGTTTTTTAATTGAAAAACACGTAGAATCAGCGACTTGGGCGATATCTGATCGGGTGGCAGCGTATGAGCGGCTACCAGGGGACCAGAGTTGTTTGTATCCGTTACGTTAGTAGAATCCATAAGGGTAAATCCCCGATTAATTGATACGGGATATCACTAAAAGGGTAGTAATAAGTGTTAGTAAAGAACCCGCGATACCAACCGTAGAGGATAGTATTTGCTGGGCACTCAGCGGAGTCCGGGCTTCACGTGGCACTACTATTTCGGCACCGGGTGCTACGCGGGGGTATATGTTGAAGAACATGAACTTGCGGGTCCGATCAACGGAGCCGTTTGCATATACGATGAACGACTTCCGTTTCTGCGATTTCGAGGTGTAGCCGCCCGTTTGGGATATATAATCCTGAAAACTCTGGTTAGCCCGGTATTTAACCGTGTTGGGTAATTGAACCTCGCCCTGAATACGAACCGTTTCCAGTAACTTAGGTATCCGCAGCACATCACCCGCCTGCACCAGTATATCTTCCGATGACCCCGGATTGGCCAGTATTTTTTTCAGATCGATATTCAGTGGTTCGGTTGTACTCGTGGTAACGGTCTCAGTTTCCACCACGCTCTTGGCTACATTGCTGGCTATCTCATCAATAGCCCGTTGTTTTCGATTTATTTCATCCTCACTCAACTGCACCGGGCGTACCAGCGTTGCCCCTTCTATATAGGCGTACGGTGACAAGCCACCGGACTGCTTAATCAGATCAGAAATTTTCTGGTCTTTACTGACGATAGCGTACTCACCCGGTACAATTACTTCGCCAACTATTGTGGCATAGGTTTGAACCGCGTAATTGGGAGACCGGCGCACAACAATCTGGTCAAATGGCTCTAGGGTAAACGTCTTGTTCGCATCGTTGCCAATGGTAAGGTCCCGGTTAACATCGAAGCGGAAAACAGTGGCCAGTTGGGACGTTGTTGAACGGGGGTCAACATCTTTTCGCCGACGGATAACTTCCACCTGCGAGGCTGCTGCCGACTCTTTCAGTCCCCCCGTCCGAACCAGGGCATCGTCCAGTGTCATGTTCGCCATGAAAGGCATGTCGGTGTCGATTCTGTTTACCTCGCCCGTTACCGAAATGGTAGCCTGCTGGGCCAGATCGAAACGGGAGGGAATGATAACCTGATCTTCCCGCTGCAAAGGGATATCGGGCTGTGCTCCGGTCATGATATCGGCCAGGTTAATCGACAGACTTTCTACCGCCAGGTCTTCCCGCGTTCTGATAATGTTAATCCGACCCGTGAAGGCATCCCCTTTGAGCCCTTCGGCCGAAGCGATGAGTTGTTTGAGCGTCCCGTTGTTATCGAGCGAATACTGCCCCGGCCGAAAAACAGCCCCTTCTATAGTGATCTTGTTTTCAAAACGATTCAATAGCCGTTCTACTTCAACCCGGTCACCATCCTGCATCTCAAATGTCTTGAACTCGGGAACCGTTACATCAATCACTTTCTGTTCGCGGTCGGTGAGCCGCGTAACTTTGATTCTGCTCTTGTACGCATTGGCCGTAAAGTCGCCCGCGTAGAAGATGAGCCGATCCAGGGTTTCTTTGGGCAGCATTTCGAAGATTTTATCCCGCTTAACGGCCCCGCTGACTTCAACCCGTTCGATGTAGGTAGTAAACCGGATATTGTCGTTGTCCTGTAGCCGGAAGTCATTTTGCTGAACACCGGTCAGCACATAGTCATACAGGTCCAGGGTTGTAATAACCTTATTGTTGCGGATAAGCTGAACCTTACGGAACGAACCAATTTCACTGGGGCCGCCCGACTGATAGATGGCGTTCATAACCGTCGACAGGGATGACATGGTGTAGGTGCCCGGTCTGAGGGCATCCCCCGTTACGGTAACCCGAATACTCCGAACGCTACCCAGCGATACTTCCAGAAACGTGTTCTGAGCGCCGTAGGACGAATTGCGAAGCCCCACGAATTTGTTGGCCATCCGGCTCGTCAGGCGGGCTTTGGTTGCCTCTACTGTGAGCCCTATGACCGAAATTGGCCCGATACCGGTTTGCCCGGCAATATAAACGAACCCTTCCGGCGACACCTTCTGGGAATAATCACCTTCCGAGTAACCGTACATTCGAATATTTAGCTCGTCGCCGGGGCCAACAATGTAGTTCCGGGGAGTAGCCATGCTGATATTGGGCTGGAAGGTTTTTTCCATGGCCTGATCGAAGATGGAATAGCCAAATAACTTCTGTCGTCTTTCAGCTGCTTCCCGATCTTGTGCATCTCTGAACGACTGCTTAGCTCTGGCCTGATCCGCGCCACCGGCCGTCGTATCGAGTTGCCGTTCAAAATCAGCTTCCGTACGGGCAGGGTCGGTGGTTGCACCATCGGTCGTAGTGGCCCCCGGCGTTTGCCCCCGCTGGTTGGCATTCCCCTGGGTTGCCTGTCTGATCTGTTGCTGAACGCTGGGGGGAAGATTATTGACATTTACGCCGGCCGGTACGGGAGCACCCCGACCCGGACTGGCTGGTGATGTAGTGGGAGCACTGGGTGTGGCAGCGGGCGCTGTAATCTGGGCCTGAGCCGAAAAGCCCAGCCACAGGGAACTCACTGCCAGAGAGGCACAAAAGAGACGGAGGGAAAAGATTGTATTAAAATAAAAAAAAAGAAGTGGCAAGCGGTGTTTAATTCCTGAATTTTGCATATTTTTAAGAAGTCGAACAACTCTCATGCGATTACGAAAAAGACCTATATCTAACGAACAGACGTAGTACATAGTACATAGGGTGTGTTCAGTTGACAAAGTAAGTGAACTTTTTCTGGATTTTAAACAGTTTCCTACGCTACGGTATTTTTATGAGCCCTCTGTAACGGTATAACTTTTCCAATGTTCAAGTCAGGTAGTTACGTTCGATTACTGCTTATCCTAAAAATTTAGTTACTCAATTCCTATGGCAGAATTGCTGAATCAGTCGGTTCAATACAATGAAGATAGTATCCGCTCACTGGATTGGCGTGAGCACATTCGCCTGAGACCAGGCATGTATATTGGTAAACTCGGCGACGGATCGGCGGCTGACGATGGTATCTACGTCCTTATAAAAGAAACGATTGACAATTGTATTGACGAGCACGTAATGGGCTTCGGCAAAACGATTGAGGTGCGGGTGACAGACCATCGGGTTGAAGTACGCGATTATGGCCGGGGTATTCCCCTGGGGAAGGTGGTTGAAGTTGTTTCCAAGATTAATACAGGTGGTAAGTATGATTCGGGTGCGTTCCAGAAATCGGTTGGGCTGAATGGCGTTGGAACAAAAGCTGTCAATGCGCTGGCTACTTATTTCCGGGTACAGTCCTTCCGCGATGGGCGCACGGTATGGGCCGAATTTGAGCGGGGTATTCTCAAACACAAAGGCGAAGAGGTTACGACCGAGCGCAATGGGACGCTCATCTGCTTCGAACCGGATGATACGGTGTTCAAAAATTTCCATTTCATTCCGCAGTTTCTGGAAAACATGATCTGGAACTACTGCTACCTGAATGCTGGGCTTACCCTCTCGTTTAATAAGCAGAAGTATATCTCGCAGAATGGTTTGCTCGATCTGCTCCGCGACAAGACCAAAAAAGACGAAGATTCGCTCCGGTATCCCATTATCCATTTGAAGGGCAACGACCTGGAAATTGCCCTGACCCACGGTAATCAGTATGGCGAAGAATACTATTCATTCGTAAACGGACAATACACCACGCAGGGCGGTACCCACTTGGCGGCTCTTCGCGAAGCCATCGTCAAAACCGTGCGCGAACACTTCGGTAAGGATTATGACCCGTCCGACATTCGGGGCTCTATCATTGCAGCCATCAGCATCCGGGTACAGGAACCGGTCTTTGAATCACAAACCAAAACAAAGCTGGGGTCTATTAACATGGCTCCCGACTCCGAGAGTCAATCCGTCCGGTCGTTTGTGCTTGATTTTGTAAAAGCGCAGCTGGACGATTTCCTCCACATCAACCCCGCCATCCGCGACGCCCTCAAAAAGCGAATCGAACAGTCGGAGCGGGAGCGAAAAGAACTCGCTGGTATCAAAAAACTGGCCAACGACCGGGCCAAAAAGGCAAGCCTGCACAACAAGAAACTGCGGGACTGCCGCAACCACTTGCCCGACCTGAAAGCCGAAGACCGGTTAGAAACAACCCTGTTCATAACCGAGGGCGATTCGGCCAGTGGTTCCATTACCAAATCGCGCAATGTGCAGCTACAGGCAGTGTTCAGCTTGCGGGGCAAACCGCTCAACTGCTTCGGCCTGACCAAAAAAGTGGTGTACGAAAACGAAGAGTTTAATCTGCTCCAGCACGCCCTCGATATCGAAGATGGCCTGGAAGGACTTCGTTATAACCGCATCGTGATTGCCACGGATGCCGATGTAGACGGGATGCACATCCGGTTGCTGATGCTGACCTTCTTTCTCCAGTTTTTTCCCGATCTGGTCCGCAACGGGCACCTGTACATTCTGGAAACACCCCTGTTCCGGGTTCGTAATCCCAAAAACCACAAGGAAACGACCTACTGCTACTCGGAAGAGGAAAAGCAGGGTGCTATGGAGAAACTGACCAAAGGAGGGAAGAAGATAGAGATTACCCGATTTAAAGGTCTTGGTGAGATTTCGCCGGATGAGTTTGGTCTGTTCATTGGCGAAAACATGCGGCTGGAACCGGTCATCATGCAGAAGGAAACGTCTGTTTTTAAATTACTGAGCTACTACATGGGCAAGAACACGCCCGACCGGCAGCGGTTCATTATAGACAATCTGCGCGTGGAGAAGGATATGGATGAGGTAGAGCTGGTGTGAAATAGTTTGACGTTTGACGTTCGTAGTTCGTGTTTATTTGGCAAATTCGCAGCGTTAAACCGCTCTGGCGGCCCGAACTACAAACGTCAAACCAGTCTTGATGACCCTCGAATCACTCCGTAACGATATTGATGCCCTCGATGACCAACTCCTCACGCTGCTCAATCAGCGGATGGAACTGGTTAAGAAAGTGGGTGAGTTCAAACGTACGACCAACACCGTTATTTACCGACCCGAACGCGAAAAACAAATTCTGGACCGGCTCAATAGTCAGAATATCGGCTTGCTGAACCGGTCGGCCATCGAGGCTATCTTTCTGGAAATTTTTGCCGTATCACGTAATCTGGAATTACCGGAACGGGTCGCTTTTTTGGGGCCGGAAGGCAGCTTTACCCATCAGGCTGCCGAAAGTAGGTTTGGCGCCATGAGTGCCTACGTGGCATTGCCCACCATCCGTTCGGTGTTTGAGAGCGTAGAAACGGGGCGGGTTCGTTTTGGGGTAATTCCCATCGAGAACAACCAGGAGGGCGTGGTGAGCGAAGCCATCGACCTACTGCTCGAAAAAGACCTGCGTATAGCCGCCGAAGCCCACCTTTCCGTCCATTTTACCTTTGCTACCAAAGCCGAGAACCTGGCCGATATCACCCATATTTATTCCAAAGATATTGCCTTCCGTCAGTGCAGTCGCTTTCTGAGTGACTCGTTCGATGGGCTACAGGCGGAGATGGTGCCGGTCGAATCTACTTCCAAAGCGGCTAAACTGGCCGCACAGGACCCGAACACGGCGGCCCTTTGCTCGCACATTGCCGCGAAACTGTTTGATGTACCCATATTCTTCGACAATATCGAAAATACCAACCTGAACCGAACCCGTTTTCTTATTCTGGCCAAAGACTTTGAAAATCAACCCAGCGGCCACGACAAGACCACGCTCATTGCCCGGTTGCCCAATACCGATTCGCCGGGGGTACTGGCCGAGTTTCTCCAGGAGTTCAATGCGCGCGGAATAAACCTGACTAAAATCGAAAGTCGCCCGTTGCGCGATGGGGCCACGTTCCGGTACTGGTTTCTGCTCGAATGCGAAGGACACGCTAGCGACCCTGAGCTACAGGATATATTAAACCATCATTCGGCAGAAGTGAAACTGCTGGGGAGTTACGTGCGGGTGTCGTAGCCATTGGCTGTTACCCGATGAAAAACGGGATTTGAACCGACTGATAAAACTACAAAATACAAACCACTGTTATCAGGTTGACAACAAGCGAATCACTTTGATGGAAGCCAACGAAAAGCAGGATAAAATCATTGAAGCCCGGATGAAACTCAAACGCCGGTTTGAGGAGAAAATGGGTAGTACGCCCTCTATGACCGACCAGAAGCCACGGGGCTCCGGTCCGGCCAATCGCCATGGGATGCCAACGGTGCCGGTTGGACAAACCGTAACCACCAAATGGCCCGTGCTGGACCTGGGCTACAAGCCAACTATTCCGCTCGACAAATGGCAACTGAACATTGATGGGGAGGTGAATAACCCCATCCGCTTGAAATGGGACGACCTGATGGCACTGCCGCAGGTGGAGGATACCAGCGATTTTCACTGCGTTACTACCTGGTCGCGGCTAAACGTTCCCTGGGTGGGCGTTCAGTTTATGGAGCTGGCAGCTTTAGTTGACCCAAAAGGCTCAGCCACGCATATAATGTGCTACGGCTACGACGGGTATTCGACCAACGTTTCGCTGGAGGAAGCCTTAAAGCCGGATGTACTATTGGTTCACACTGCCGATGGACAGCCTTTATCACTCGAACATGGTGGCCCGTTACGAATGATAACCCCGCAGCTGTATGCCTGGAAAGGGTCGAAATGGATAAAGCGGATTGAATTCCTGACTAAAAATCAACTTGGTTTCTGGGAGGAGCGAGGTTATTCCGATACGGCATACCCCTGGCGGAATGATCGGTATAGTTGAAAATAGTGGTAAGTAGTAAGTGGTAAGTGGCTGACGCGAAAGCAAAACTTGCGTCAGCCACTTACCACTTACTACTTACCACTATTTCAGGAGTCAATAAACCCATAACAGAGCATGTGGCAGATGGTCATCTGGGCATCTTCGACCCGGCCGTAGTGGGTGTCCTGAATCAGGATGGATTCGTGAGCCAGTTCGGCTAGTCGTCCCCCCTTACCGCCCACCAGGGCAATGGTTGTCAGGCCATGCTGATTGGCCCACTCCACGGCTTTCACCACATTGGGCGAGTTTCCGCTAACACTCAGCGTAAGCACCAGATCACCAGGGCGGGCGTAGTTCTGCAACTGGCGCATGTACACATCCTCGTAAGCGAAATCGTTCCCCAGGGCGGTTATCCAGGAAACACTTTCATTCAGAGACATACACCGGAACCGTCGGCCAGAGCCGTCAGTTTCCATCCGATCCGAGGCACTTTTGCCCAGGTCTGTAATAAAATGAGACACGTTGGAAGCGCTGCCTCCGTTGCCAAAAGCAAACAGTTGCCGGTCCTCATCCCGGCATTTTTTTATCAGGTTAATCAACTGTTCTACCCGATCAATCGGGATGGCATCGTACGTCGCTTTCTGACGGTCGAGGTAATTTTTGAAGTAGGACTGATTCATGAGTTAAGGATGAATTATGAATGATGTCCCTCACGGGTACATTCACTGGCTTCGACAGTTTGGTTTGTTATTTTACATTCATCAACAATTCCAGCGCGCCTACCGGAACCGCATCTTCCCCGAGTTTTGACAAAAGGATGACGGGAAGGTTGCCAAATGACGGCATGACATACCGAAGAAGTGCCTGTCGGACGGCTGCCCGCAAGGGTTCGCCAATGAGCGAAAGCCCTCCGCCCAGCACAATCACATCGGGATGAAAAAGGTGCACCACGTGCGACAGACCCAGTGCTATAACGGAGCCAACCTGTTCAATCAGCATACGGGCTACCGGATCACTGGCTTCGTAGGCCTGATGTAAAAACCGGGCTTCGCCACCAGCCAACCCCTGCCCGTGGGCCTGTTGAACCGCTAGCCTTAGTGCAGAATCAGGAGGGAGCTGCGGAAGCAGCTCCCGAATCTGCTTGTCCACAGCCCATCCCGATACCGTTTGTTCAATGGTTTGCCCCGGAGAATCAGCGCTAGGCGGCACCAGCCACAAATGCCCGACTTCAGCTTCGCCAGGGACGGCTCCGTGGTAAATATGCTGGTTGACAACTAATCCTCCCCCAACGCCACTGCCCAGCGTCATATAAAACACGGTTCCGAACCCTTTGGCAACACCCTGTCTTGCCTCGCCAAGGGCGGCAACGTTAGCATCGTTCTCTACCCGGATGAGGGCACCCGGAGCCAGGTCGTGGAGCCAGTCGGTCAGGTCGAAATCAGACCAGCCACCCACCTGATGGGAAGCCGCAATACGCCCTGATTGCCAGTCGACCGGTCCCCCGAAGCCAACGCCAATGGCCTGTGGTAGCTCGGGAAGCTGCCGGACAGTAGTCTCAATCTGGGCTAAAATTCCTGCCGCCCCCTGGGTAGGATCAACGGTGTACCGGAACCGCTGGGTTAGCTGCCCAGTCATATTGTCCGTTACCAGTTGCAGTTTTGTACCGCCAGTTTCAATGCCGAGGTTCATAGGTTTTATTATTGCCGGGGCATGGTAGCCCGACCCAGATAAATTTCATCGCCACGCAGGCTCAGGGTAGTATAAAAATTATAGCCATTTTGTACGTACCGCACCATCACCTGGTTTGCCTGGTTCGACCGACCGTAGGGCTTGGTGGCTGCTATCAGAATCTGATCCCCATTCACAATGGCCCGTACAAAGGGGACGTTTTTTGTTTTCAACTGATTGGCATTGTAGGTATACCAGGTTTTACCACCATCGTACGAACAGTCCGTGGCTTCATTGAGGTACGTTTCCCGACCGTTGAACAGATCGCCGTGGTGTTTGAACAGCCGCCACAGCCCATGCACGTAATGTTCGTAGCAGGCGTAGTTTCGGTCATTACCCAGTCCTTTCTGGCCGGGGTCGGCGGGGGAGGGCTGGTCGGGCGTCAGCGCGTTGTGATCATCCCAGAATAATACGCCGTAGGCTCCCGTAAACCAGTAAAAAATACCTATTCCTTCGGCTACGGCGGGTGGGGCGGGGTGCTCCGCTTTACCACTATTGGGAAACTCGCTCTGCGTGTTGAACAACCACTGCCAGGCAATTCGCTTTTTAGGCGATAATTTCATGTTGACCTCCTGCTCACCCAGCAACGCGGCCAGCCAGTGCCGGTCATTGTCGCCGTTGTGTGGGGTATTTGTATAATCGAAATCAGGGTAAACGTAGTACGTGCCGGGCATTTGAAAGTCAGCGTAGTCCCCAAACGATTTACCCACGATGTTGTCGGGCATACCCCGCTGCCGACTGGTGGCCGTTTGGCGGGCGGGCATCGTCCAGAGCCAGTCGGGGGCAGCCGCGTAGTCGGAAGCCCGGGAATAGCCAACGCTGTTGTGCAATACCGGCGCAATGGAGCCAACCAGCGTTTGCGGACTGATGTTCTCCTTGATCGTTTTGATCATGAAGGTGTACAAGTTGGCCTGTTCCTGCCGGTTGTTAACACTGGTAAAGTCATTTTCTATGTCCAGGAAAATATAGCCGAAGGTATTTTTCCATTCCGGCGGGCAGTCGCCAAAACTCATGCAGCCTCCCCTCAACTCAGACGAAGCCTGAAACAGCGTCTGCCGGTTCACCCGGGCCGACGCATCTCTGGGGTTGGGTAGCGAACGGTATAGGGTTTCAGAAGCTTTTTCGCTGTTCTGTGCCCAGGCCAGGCCAAAGGCATCCCGGAAGTGGTTCTGGTACACGATCCACGACCGCTGGCTTTGTTTCAATACACTTTGCCAGCCCCTTGCCGGATTGCCATCCTGCCATATTTCCACGTTCGGTACCATGCGGCTCTGATCGACGGCCGAAAAACCCCGCCGGAAAATCTTGTCCCGGTCCTGCTGCACGTGCAGATTTCGACCAGCTCCGCAAAACGTAATCGTTTTGGTAGCCGGCAATGTAAAATCGCTGACAATATCGAGACTATAGTAGCCTTTGCGAGTCGTGGGCGTGAATCGGGAACGGGGCGTGGGGCTGAGCGTTGTTTGCGGAGGCACTGGTTTTTGCAGCGTTACCGCAGCCGGTTCAGGCAGTGCTGAATAGGTGGTGGCCGGTGCTGGAAACATAAACCAGTAACCAGCCCCGGCAATGCCCAGCACCAGTGTTAAAGCAAGTAGTTTCATAACGAGTGAGCGGGTCAAGGGGGGAGGTGTCGTTTGACGTTTGATGTTTGTTGTTGCATGAAGTAGTTCTAAGTCATACGCGTTGGTGATAAGAACGCTTCACACAACATCAAACCCCAAACGACAAACGTCAAACTAGAAAATTACTCCTGATCGATGTACCGTTTGGTAATGGGCTGGTAGGAGTCGATGCGCCGGTCGCGGAAGTAAGGCCAGGTAGTGCGGTACTTCTCGGACAGGGCCAGGTCGACCGTTTGCACGTGAATCAGTTCTTTCTCGTGCGGAGCCAGATACAGCAGCGACCCGAATGGGTTAGAAACGAACGAGCCGCCCCAGAATTGCTGATCGGCCTCGCGGCCCACGCGGTTTACTGCCACCACATGAACACCATTGGCAATGGCGTGGCTCCGCTGCATGGTTTGCCAGGCGTTGTACTGCTCCGTATTCTGGGCGGGGTCCGGTTCATTAGTATCCCAACCAATAGCCGTTGGGTAAAACAGGATTTCGGCGCCCATGAGCGCGGTGATCCGGGCTGCTTCTGGATACCACTGGTCCCAGCAGATGAGCACCCCAATCCGGGCAAACTTCGTATCGAATACCTTGTAGCCCAGGTCGCCCGGGGTGAAGTAAAATTTCTCGTAATAGCCCGGATCATCGGGGATGTGCATCTTCCGGTACTTGCCCAGGTAGGTTCCGTCGGCATCCAGTACCGCCGTGGTGTTGTGGTAGAGGCCATGCGCCCGTTTCTCGAACAGGGAGGCCACAATAACAACGCCTAGCTCCCCCGCCAATTCGCCTAGGCGGTTGGTGGTGGGGCCGGGAATTGCCTCGGCCAAACTAAAATTATGATGATCTTCCACATCGCAGAAATAGAGCGAGGTGAACAGTTCCTGCAAGCAAACAATCTGAGCACCTTTCTGCGCGGCTTCGCGAATCCCGTCGATGGCTTTCTGGATATTGGCTTCCACATCCGCCTGGCAACTCATCTGTACTAAACCAATATTGACTTTTTTAGACATAGGGCAAAAATAGAGGGTTCTGCGTGAACAGACTGTATTATCAACAAAAAGGCGGCCGGGTGGGTTCGGCAGGTATTTTTGATTTTATCCGTTTAAGTACGTAGTTTAAGGTCGGTAGGGCGACGTTTGACCTTAAACTATGGTCAAACCGATGTCCGTTAACGCTTAAACTAACTATAATGACGTCCCGTAGAACATTTCTGCAAACAACCGCCCTTACCAGTGCAGCGGCAACCCTATCATCCAGTATACTTTGGTCGGCTACCCGCCCAGCCAAGGATAAACTGGGGGTAGCCCTCGTTGGCCTGGGCTATTACAGCACCGACCTGCTGGCCCCGGCCCTGCAAAAAACGAAGAACTGCTACCTCGCCAGCATTGTGACGGGTACGCCCGCTAAGGCGGAGAAATGGAAGAAGCAATACAACATCCCCGACAAGAATATCTATAACTACCAGAATTTCGATCAGATTGCCAACAATCCGGATATCGACGTGATATACGTGGTGCTGCCCCCATCCATGCATGAGGAATACGTAGTGCGGGCGGCCAAAGCGGGGAAGCACGTCTGGTGCGAAAAACCAATGGCCGTAACGGCAAAGGAATGCCAGAACATGATTGATGCCTGTGCCAAAAATAAGGTGTCGCTGTCCATTGGGTACCGGCTCCAGCACGAACCTAACACGCAGGAGTACGTGAAGGGGCTGCGCGACGGGAAGATTGGTAAGGTGCTGATGGTAAACTGCGCAGCCGCTTACTATGACGCCCGCACCGACCACTGGAAACAGAAGAAAGAGATGGGCGGGGGCGTCATGTACGACATGGGTGTTTACGCCATACAGGGCGCACGGCTGGCTACGGGCGAAGAACCCATTGCGGTAACTGCCCAGCAGTATACCACCCGGCCCGACGTGTATAAAAACGGGCTGGACGAAACCTCCATGGCCCAGTTTATTTTTCCGAGCGGAGCGCGGGCCTCCATCCAGAGCAGCTACGGTATGAATATGAACTACCTGCACGTAACTGGGTCCAAAGGCACCCTCATGATGGAACCTTATTCGGCTTATAACGGCGTGAAAGGTGCCTGGAGCAACGGCGGTACTATCAATCACCCCTACGACGTGCCTACCGAGCAGGTGATGCAGATGGACGACGATGCCGCGGCCATTATGAACAAAAAGCCGATGCTGGTGCCCGGTGAGGAGGGACTGCGCGACATTAAAATTGTGGAAGCCATTTACGCAGCCGCCAAATCGGGCCGGGAAGTGAAGATTAGTTGATTTCCTGCTTCATTATACTGAAAGCATCAGTAAGCTGGTTGGCAGATGTTTAAGGAAGCAGGTGTTTTAGTTGTAGATTCATTTGTTTGAGTTGTATTATATAAAGTTGGCAATTGGGGTTGGTCAGGTGCAGGCTTTTTGCTTATTTCGCCTGTCAACCCCCGCTGCTCATGCAACCCGCTGATTTTTCCAGACTCCCCGCCAACCAACAACTCGACACGCTGTACTTCACGGGTGACATTCTCGCTAATCGGTACGAAGAAGAAAACATCTTTCTGCTTTATAACCTCCGCGATTTCTACGTCGAGCTACGCTACGATGCCTACAACAGCAAACTGCATCAGGTGACGGCCTTCCGGGACACGGCGAAATTAGAGCCCTACCTGCCTTATCTGGCGATTTAAGTACCCTGTGTGAAATAAAGAAAGTGTTGCCGTATCCTTATGGAAACGGTAAGTTATCCGGTGCGCAAGAGGCAGAACGTAATATAATACTTTGCTTATCAATGAATTGGTATAGCAGTGGCGCGCAAAAGCTGCACTTCCATGGGGTGCAGCCGTACCCGCAACACCCGGACTGGTCCCTGGGTAACGCGGTCCCGCTCGTCATGGATTTGAACCGTACCCGCGTTCTTGGTCGAAATAACCCCCGGTGCCTGGGGCTGGGGATGATTACTGTATAAAAGGCTATACGCCGTTTGGTCCGCGTTCAGAATGGCATCCACAATAACATCCCCGTCGAAACTGCCCGTAGTTTGCGTGTTGGCCACGACCAGTACTTCCTGGTCGTGTAGAATTCGGGAGAAGGCAATGACACCCGGACTAAACGGTGAAATACCAAAATTCACCCCGTCTCCCGAAATAGGCCGAAAATATTGTCGGCCATATCGCAGTGCCGGTTGTTCGGCCCGTACCCGACTCAGTTGCCGGATGGCTTCGTAAAAAGGGTGCGTAGGATCAAAGGCATTTACCCCGTTGCCCCAGAGGGCTTCCCGTACGGCGGCATCACTATTCCCGTTGCCATGCAGGCCCTGCTCCGTTCCGTAGTACAGGCATGGAATACCCTGCAACCCGAACAGGCAGGCAATCCCCAGGGTCAATTGCCGGTCGAACTGGGTTGGATTAGCGGGATTGCGGTAGTAAAAGCGCTGCCGCATATCATGGTTATCCAGAAATGTCACAAAAAAATTAGTGACGTCGCCGTGCGTACTCAGGATGTTGCTTTCCACTGCCTTGCGGTGCATGAACATGTCTCGTATCACGAATGGAGCAGCCAGCCCCTTCGCTACGGTCGGGAGCCGGAAAAACAGCGGGAAGTCAAGGGCCGCATCCACCCCAATCGGTTCGTCGGTCAGGTTCGTGGTGCGGCCGATAAACTGATGGATAACCAACAAACGGTCAACACAAATTAGGACGGGTCACTGCTGAAACCGTTCATTTAAACGTCCAGTTAATCTCAGAAAATGCCCTAACATACCGATCCAGCCAACTAGCAATCTAAAAGGTTTGAATCGCGTATGCCTAGTTTATGATTATAAAAGCAGTCATGTACATAAAATGTACATCATAGTCGTATCGTGTACATTTTATGACCATATTTGTACATGATTCAATTTCAAGCCGAATTTCCTTACAATGAGCTACCCCCCTTACCGCCTGCGCGTGAACTCGTTGAAACCATACCGATCCTGCGCCAGGAAAGCCGGGCGGCTTCAGCACTTGCTGAATTAAAAGGGTTGAGCCGATTGTTACCTAATCCGGCTATCTTAATCAATGCCCTGGTACTCAAAGAAGCCAAAGCGTCCTCAGAAATTGAAAACTTTATTACCACCGATGATAAGCTCTATCGAGCTTTGACCGTCAAAGGACAAGATATTGATACTGCTACCAAAGAAGTACTTCGCTACCGACAAGCCCTCTACACGGGTTATCACTTTATTAAACAGAAGGGGTTTTTAAGCACCAACGGCATCCTTCAGATTCAACAGGAACTGGAGCAAAACCAGGCGGGCATCCGTCGACTTCCCGGTACGAGTCTACGGAATGATCGAACCAACCAAGTTATCTATACACCACCCGATGACCCGTCTGTGCTCAAAGAGTTAATGCATAATTTGGAAGCGTATCTCAATAATAGTGAACCTGACCAGGTTTCGACGCTCATTAAGCTGGCTATTCAACATTATCAGTTTGAAAGCATTCATCCTTTTTACGATGGCAATGGACGTACCGGACGCATTATCAATGTACTTTATCTACTCCTTCACGATTTATTGGGGGAGCCCATTCTTTATTTAAGTGGCTACATCATTGAGCACAAAGCGGACTATTACCGACTATTACAGGCGGTGCGAACCCAGCAGAACTGGTCAGACTGGATTGTATTTATTTTACAGGCAGTTGAGATAACGGCTCAGCAGACGATTGACCAAATTACCCGTATTCAACGGCTATTTGACCAGACGGTTGAGCAAGTTCGAAGCCAATCTCCCAAAGTATATAGCAAAGAGTTAATCGAGGTCTTATTCGAATACCCCTATAGTAAAATCGAGTACTTGGTTGATCGCCTACAAATCGACCGCCGGACGGCCTCTAAATATTTGCGTAGCTTGGAGCAGCTCGGCGTGCTTCGTGCTGAAAAGAAGTGGAAAGAAACGTTGTTTATTAATGTTGCCCTCTTTGATTTGTTGCGTCAATAGCAGACTATCAACGGAATTTAAGATGTAACCTATGTTGGTGATCAGTATAGATTAGTTCATTTGCTATCGTTCACGAAAAGGTCAATGATCATCATTAACTGAACTTACAGTGATCAGCTACCAAAACCGTTCATTCATACGTCCGAATCACCAAAGAAGCCGCGTTCCCAGAAAGGGGCGCGGCTTCTTTTATAAACCAGTCTGTCGAAGATAAGACCTACTCCGTTTTGAGCAGCTTGAGCGTCTGGCTTTGGGTGGACGTACTCACCCGCAGCAGCAGCACCCCCGCTGGAACCTGGCCCAAGTGGAGCGTCTGCCGCTCCACTTCCCCGGCCTTTCCAACTGACTGATCGCTCACCAGGTGACCCCGTTCGTCCCTCAGTTGCAGGCGCACCGATTGACCCTCGGCGCCCCGTACCTCCACGGCTACCGTTTCGCCCACCACCGGGTTGCCCAGCACCACTACCTTCAGCGGTACTTCGGGACTGACGCCCAGCCGTGCGCCCGGATTGCAGGCCGCCAGCCAGCCATAGCTGAAACTGGTGCTTACTCCGCTCTGCACCGCCCGCAAGTTGATGACTGGGTTGTCAGTATACAGGTTCAGGGTATAAGGCCCTGGATTGGTGGTCGGCAGCAGCTCATTGACCACCGAGAAACTCACCGGACTGCCATCCAGACCCGCGTACCGGGGATTGAAGGTTAGTCTGCGCTGGCCCGCTGACAGCACCTGACAACTCAGGGTCGTCACCCCCGTGATGCTGAACGTAGCTGTAGGTGGCGGAGGAGTACCACCCGCGTGACTCACCGTGAGGGTAAAGCTGGTGCTAGCACTTATGCTCCCCGGATCGGTCGCCGTTACGCTCACCGTGCTTACCCCCGACATACTTGGCGTTCCCGAGATGGTCGAAGGGGCCACGAAGTTCAGCCCCGCGGGCAGATTACTTACCGAGAGGGTCAACTGATTCGGCGTCTCGGCATCGGTGAACACACCCGCCAGCGAGAGNGTGTANNCCACACCNACCGTNGCCGANTGNGGNCNAACCGGACTCGCCACCGTGGGTGGGGTATTAGCCGTCGAGGAGCTACAGGCCGACAGCCAGTTGTAGGCAAANCTGCTGGCTATNCCGCTCTGCACNGCNNNCAGGGTNANNACCGGNTTNTCNGTGTACAGGTNCAGACGGTANGGNCCCGGATTGGTGGTGGGTGTCATTTCATTGACCACCGAGAAGCTCACCGGTGCCCCGTTCAGGCCCGCGTACTGTGGAGTGAAGGTCAGCCGGCGCTGACCGGCCGAGAGCACCTGGCAGCTGATGGTCTGCACGCTGGTGATGATGAAGCTGCCCGTTGGTGGAGGAGTACCCCCAGCTGGATTCACCGTCAGGGTAAAGCTGGTACTAGCCATCATCCCCCCCGGATCAGTGGCCGTCAGGCTCACCTGGCTCACGCCCGACATTGAGGGCGTACCCGAGATGGTCGAAGGAGCCACGAAGTTCAGCCCCGCGGGTAATCCCGTCACCGAGAGCACCAGGCTGTTGGGCGTTTGGGCATCGGTGAACACACCCGCCAGCGAAAGCGTATAGCCCACGCCTACCGTAGCTGACTGGGGAGGTACCGGGCTGGCCACCGTAGGCGGGGTGTTGGCTGTCGAGGAGCTACAGGCCGATAGCCAGTTGTAGGCAAAGCTGCTACTCACCCCACTTTGCAGAGCCCGCAGGGTGATCACTGAGTTATCGGTGTACAGATTCAGGGTGTAGGGACCCGGATTGGTCGTCGGCAGCAGTTCGTTGACCACCGAGAAGCTGACCGGAGAGCCATCGAATCCGGCGTAGCGGGGATTGAAGCTCACCCGGCGCTGACCCGCCGAAAGCACTTCGCAACTCAGGGTCGTCACACCCGTGATGCTGAAAGTAGCCGTGGGGGGCGGAGTGTTCGCCGGACTCACCGTGATGGTGAAGCTGGTGCTAGCCGACAGGCTACCCGGATCGGTGGCCGTGACAGTCACCGTGGTCACCCCCGACATCGACGGTGTACCTGAGACAATCCGACTGTTGGGGTCGAAGTTGAACCCGTTGGCCGGACTGATGCTGGCCATGTAGGTCAGTTGGTTGGGTGTTTCACTGTCGGTGAAGGCATTGACCGTGTAGGCGAAGGGCACGCCCTCGGTGGCCGTCTGGCTGGCGTTGGCCGTGGCCACCGGCCCCGAATTGACGGTGCTGACGGTCACGCTGGTGGAGCTGCTGCAGCCGCTGGCATTGGTGACGGTGACCGAGTAGGTGCCCGCCACAACGGTGATGCTGGTGGTAGTTTGTCCGGTAGACCAGGTCTGGGAAGTGCCGCCCGACGCGGTGAGCATGGTCGAGCCTCCGCTGGTAACGGTCAGGTTGCCGCTGATAGTGGCCGTGGGCACCGTGTTATTCTGCGACACGCTCACGCTGGCGATGCCCGAACAGCCGTTGCTCCCGTTGATCACCGTTACCGAGTACAGACCCGGACTGCTTACCGTCGCCTGATTGGAGGAACCGATCTGACTCGCGCCCGCGCTGAACTGATAGCTCAATTCACCGGGGCTGGCCGTTAAGGTTACGCTGGTGACGTTACAACTCAGCGTACCATTACTCGCTAGACTGGCCATGGGACCCGTGTTGTCCTGGCTGATGGTGATGCTCGTGGTGCTGAAGCAACCCGTAGCCGTGTTGGTCACCGTCACCGAATAATGGCCACTGGCATTCACCAGGGCCGTGTTACCGCTCTGACTGACCACGTTGGGACTGAACGTATAAGAGAGCGTCTCCCCGGCATTGCCCCTACCCGCCGTCAGCGTCAGGCTGGTCTGGGCACAACTCAGGGTGGTGGAGGGACTGGCACTCAGGGTAGGTACCGGAGCGGTAGTGTTCTGGCTCACGCTGATGGAGGTGCTGCTGCTGCAGCCGCTGGCATCGGCCACCACCACACTGTAACTGCCCCCTGAACTGACCAACGCCTGATTGCTGCTGCCAACCTGGCTGGCACCCGCGCTGAAGGTGTAGGAACTGCCCCCCCCCGCCGTCAGCGTCAAACTGGTCACCGCACAACTCAGGGTGGTGGAGGGGCTGGCCGTTAGCGTGGCCACCACCGCCGGTTTGGCACTCACCGTAGCCGTGGCCGTAGCCGAGCAGCTGCCGCTCGATACGGTCACCGAGTAGGTCCCCGCCGTAGCGGTTATGCTAGGGGTGGTTTCGCCCGTGCTCCACACATACGCAGTGCCGCCACTGGCCGTCAGGATGGTGCTCAAACCAGAGCACACGGTGAGGTTGCCACTGATACTAGCGGCTACTAAAGCCGGATCGGCCGTGACAGTGATAGAAGCCAAGGCCGTACAGCCGTGGGCAGTTTCTTAAAGGACCCCGCCATCCAAACCTCTGGTGTCAGCGTTGCCGTTACGTCGGGGGATGGGATGAACTATCAGCTATCCACTACGCAGAATCCGGCCGGAACGAACAACGGATTACAAGCTGTGGCTTATGGCAATGGACTGTTCGTTGCCGTTGGGAAGAAAGCCAGTATCCAAACGTCTACGGATGGTAAAACCTGGCAACTCCGCTATGAAGATGCGCTCAAATCGCTCAGTGATATTGCTTATGGCGGGGGGCAGTTTGTGGCGATCGGCCTGGGCGGACTGGTTCTGCGCTCAACCAATGGACTGGCCTGGGCACCGGGTTCAAGCGGCTCTGCCACTAACTATAAAAGCATCACCTTTGCCAACGGACAGTTCGTGGCCGTTGGGTCAAATACCATCGGAACGTCACCCGATGGTATCACCTGGACGACCCATACTTTAGCTCCGAATAATTATTTTTTGACCAGCGTTGCTTACGGAAATGGTACGTATGTGGCAGTTGGGATTGGAGTTGGGGTGAACAGTTCGGTGTTCCGGTCGGCGGATGGGATTACCTGGACGGCAGCCCCATCGTTAGCTGGTAATGTATTTGATATTACATTTGGCAATGGCCAGTTTGTAATTGGAGGGCAGGTAGGGCTCATCGGAATTAAAACCTCACCAGACGGTCTGTCCTGGACAGACCGTGAACCTGACGTGTCTGGTGTGGTTAAGAGTTTAACGCACGGGAATGGCCTGTTTGTGGCCGTTGGAAATAATGCAGCCTTTACTACCTCCCCCGACGACGGGCAATCACCGGTCAATCAGGCACCCATCGTGGCGAACAGTATTCCTAATCAGCTGGCAACGGTAGGTAAGTTATTCAGCTACGGCATCCCGGCCAACACCTTCTCCGATCCCAACGGGGACGCGCTGACCCTGTCCGCATCGGGTCTGCCCAGCGGGTTAATTTTGAGCGGCAGTACCATTAGCGGTACCCCCACTGTTCAGGGCGCATCGACTGTAACGGTAACCGCCACCGATCCGGGCAACCTCTCCGTCAGTACCCAGTTCACCATCACGGTCAATCCGGCACCCATCAATCCGGTAGCTCCGGTGGCCCCCGCGCTGCCCAATCAGGTGGCTACTATGGGTAGTATGTTCAACTACGTGGTGCCCGCCTTCACCGGTACAGCTCCCATTACTTACTCGGCCGGGGGCTTACCCTCCGGGCTGAGTTTCAATGTAAATAACCGTACTATCAGCGGTACACCCACTGCGGTAGAAACTCCCACCGTCACCATCATGGCCATTAACGCTGCAGGCCAGAGCACGGGGCAGTTCACCATCACCGTCAGTGCAGCCCCCGTCAATCCAGGTGCCTTCGCCATCACGGGCGTAACACTGGTGAGTTGTCAGGCGATATCGGCTACCCAGCGTCAGCTGGTCTTTACCCCCCAGTATGCGGGCACTACCGGCCAGCCCATCAGCTTCTCGGTGGCCAACGAGATGCTGCCCACCACCAATCCGGGGCCGTACACCCTGACTATGTACACCGACAACCCCACCATCACGCTCAAAGCCACCCAGAGCGGCACGACGGGCGAGGCTTCTTTTAGCTACAACTGGCTGACAGCTTGCACCGGTGGACAGCCCCCAGTCAATCAGCCACCCGTTGCGCCGGTCATTCCTGATGCCAGCGCCACAGTCGGTCAGGTCTATTCACAAATCATTCCGCCATTCACCGACCCCGAAGGTCAGAGTCTGACTTATAGCATAACGGGGTTACCCCCCGGTTTGCTCGTCATCGGCGGAGGAAACATCGTCGGTCCACCCACCACTGCGGGTGTTTATATAATTACCGTGACGGCTACTGATCCGGGTGGGTTGAGTGCCAGTGCTACCTATACCCTGACCATAAACCCGGCCGGGAGCAATCCGGGGGCGTTTGCTATCACGGGCGTAACACTGGTGAGTTGTCAGGCGATATCGGCTACCCAGCGTCAGCTGGTCTTTACCCCCCAGTATGCGGGCACTACCGGCCAGCCCATCAGCTTCTCGGTGGCCAACGAGATGCTGCCCACCACCAATCCGGGGCCGTACACCCTGACTATGTACACCGACAACCCCACCATCACGCTCAAAGCCACCCAGAGCGGCACGGCGGGTGAAGCCTCCTTCTCCTACAACTGGTCATTAGCCTGTAGTGGCAGCATGGGAGCCCGCACGGGGATCGGTGTCTCAGTGGAGCACTTGTTGGACGTACGACTACTGGGCAATCCGGTGGAGAACGGAGCGCTATCGGTCGAGGTGCGGGGCGCGGGTGGTCAGCCGGTGCAGCTAAGCCTGACCGATCTGCGGGGGCAGATGGTGGGTTCGTATCAGGTGTTGCAGGCGGACATTGCTGAGCAGCATACCTTTGAGATCGACCAACAACCATCGGGTCTGTACCTGCTGCGGGTCAGCACACCTACTCAAATACGGACGGTAAAGGTGCTCAAGCGATAGTTGAAGTACGTTGTCCACGCACACCCAGAAAGTTCCTCCGTCATTCGCGCCGGGGGGACTTTCTGGATGTATTGTCTATCAAATGGTTGCGAACGGAATGGTTTCTAACCGTACTAAAAACACTTCATAGTCAACTACCTACGACTTATTGGTCGGAATGCTCCACTCGCACTGAAATTTTTGCCGGTCGGCCTTGCCGCCCTCACCTTTGGCCTGTCAAACTATACAGAGAAACACAAATCGCCAGTTTACCATTTTTGTGGCCTATACCTTTCAAAACCAGCCACTTCCATGTTGATACCTGATCGGTTTGCCTGCTCTGTTAAGTTGGCTACTACCATTACACGTAAAAAACTATACCATGGAAATTAAAGACCGTAGCTACCGAATCCTGCACTTTCCCCTGTCACAAATTCTGCTTGGCATTATCATTTGCTGTGGAATCGTGGCCATTGGACAGGTAAGCGTTATCCAACTGCTTAAGTTAACGGCTCTTGACAAGGACGCTAAAACTCTGATCAACGGTATGGTTGCCGCCCTGTTAATCGTTGGCAGCTACATACTATGGTTCAGGTTTTACGAAAAAAGAGCTATCTCCGAACTGTCGTTAACCGGAATGAGCGGGTGGTTAATTGCCGGAGTTACGTTAGGAGTGGTTTTGCAATCCCTGACGATTGGGGTAATCTACCTGGCCGGAGGCTTTCGGATCATTGCCGTTAATTCCCTTCTATTCGCAGTTCCCTCCCTGGCGGGCGCTTTTGTCGCGGCCGTTTTTGAGGAAATTATCGTTCGCGGAATCATATTCCGCCTTCTGGAGAAAAGATGGGGGAGTTACGTGGCTCTGCTCCTTTCGGCATTAATCTTCGGTGCTATGCATCTGGCCAATCCGAATAGCTCCCTGATTGCTGCGCTGGGGCTTGCCATACAAGCCGGGCTCTTGCTGGGTTCTGCCTACATCTACTCCCGAAGTTTATGGTTCCCTATCGCTATTCACTTTGCCTGGAACTTCACTGAAACCGGAATTTTCGGGGCAAGTGTGTCGGGAAATGCAGTGGGCAAGGCTTTATTAACGACAAAGATTGACGGAGCCGACTGGCTTACCGGTGGAAAATTCGGACCGGAGGGGTCCATCCAGGCAACACTGTTTTGTCTGGCAGTCACGGTTGTTCTGCTGCTGCTGAGTTACCGACAAAACAAACTGATACCGGCTGCCACCCGCTCTAACCTGTTTTATGGCGATAAGAGGACCAATAATAACAAAAAACTAAGCAATTCACTCACCCGTTAACGCATAGATACCATGATGATTCTGGTGGCCGGGCCCTATCGCTCCGGCACTAACGACGACCCGGCTCTGATGGCCAAAAACCTTCATCGGCTCGAAGCCGTATCTTTATCCTTGTTTCGGGCGGGCCACCTGCCCATGATCGGCGAATGGGTCGCCCTCCCGCTCTGGCACCTGGCGGGTGGCAAAACACCCGGCTACGCAGCGTGGCAGGAAATTTTGTATCCTGTCGCGCACCATCTGCTGAACCGGTGCGATGCCATACTACGGCTCCCCGGCGAGTCTAGGGGGGCTGACGAAGACGTTCGGCTGGCTACCGAACGCGGCCTACCGGTGTACAATCGGCTGGATGATGTACCGGAGGTATCCCGAATCTAAAAACCGGTGCAGAAGACATTCGCAGCAACCACACGCTCATGGCTAACGAAAAACAATCCTCGCTGAATGGTCCGTCAACGACCTCGAAGATGGCTCCTCCCTGACTGTCACCGTCCTTAGCTGCCCTGAACCGAGATCAGTCGCTACCTGGCTTTTAGGTTCTTTAGATTGGGCAAAACCGTCAACGTCGAGTCAAACGCGGTGGCGCGCTGAGCCTATCCGTCTATACATATTGGTCGTAGTCTTATAGGTTTGATGAGTTTCCGGGCCTTGCCGGTAGCTCGCTATAGTTAGCGTAGGTTGAACTGGCGTTTATCAATCATACTGGTGGGAAAACGATTGACACCTTAAAAAGTACGGCTTATGTGGGGAAATAGGTTTCATAACCCGTTCCCTGTTCCTTTATCTGCCTGCCAGCGTTATACAGCTTATGGTACCTGTTCCGATGACGAACCAACAAATTCAACTCGTCAAACAGACCTGGAAATTGCTCCGCGAGGTTGACCCGGCGGTGCTGGGTGATGTTTTTTACGGACGATTATTTTTTAAATACCCGATGCTGCGTCCCATGTTTAAAGGACCCATGGCGAACCAGTACCAGAAGTTCATCGACATGCTGAGTATCATTGTGGCCCGTATAGACCGGCCTGATACCATAGCGCAGGAGATCGGTGCCATGGCCCGGAGCCACGCCGGGTATGGCGTGCAGCCTCACCACTACGAGGACGTTAAAGATGCGCTGCTGTGGACCTTGGAACGAGGACTGGGGGCCGACTGGAACGCCGATGTGCAACAAGCCTGGATTGCCTGTTATGATGCGCTCACCCACGCTATGCTACAGGAAGAATAAAGACCAACTGAGTCAGTCTGGTTAGCTGAAGCCCTTCGCCGTTGGTGTGGAGGGCTTTTTTGTTGCCCCGTTGTTCGGAATGACGGGCATCGGATTAATTCCGTAAACGGCTCATCACCATTCGACTACGATTCAACGCCCGGATTACCGCCACTGGGGGCGAAACTTTTGATGCTCCCCGGCACACCCCTCACCTTTACAGCACAATACAGCAGGGGACGCCGAAAACCTGAAAACGAGTAGGCAAAAAAACGAACAGTAAACAACATTTTAAACACCATCAAAATTATGTTACACCATTCATTTTTCAAGAGTCTGCTGGCAGGCGCCTTCGCCCTGGCCGGTTCGGCCACCTTCGCCCAAACGGCCACCCCGCCCGACCAAATTATGGTTTTGGTTTACCCAATCAGTCAGGCCAACAAAATCTGTTTAGAGGTTAAAAAACAACCAAACGCGTTTGTCTCTGTGCAACTGCTGACTCCAACGGGCGAAGTACTCTACCAAGACCACTTACCAAAAAAAGGGGATCGGTTCAGTCAGGTTTTTGACATGAACCAACTGAAAGACGGCGTGTACACACTGCGCATCAAACAGGGTAAAGACGTCATCGTTAAGTCGATTCAATTGCAGACTTCGGCTCCTGCCCCGGCTATCCAGGAACGGTTTCTGACGTTGGGCAACTAAGCCTGAAGCGTCTTAGCTAACCACTCCTTACGAATCAAAAACAACTCCACCAATCGATCAAAACAACCAATTTCAATGAACACGTTATTTCCCAAAATTGCACTTGCCGTAGCCATCGGCTCCATTTCCTGCCAGACCGAAAATCTGGTCAATCCCGACCAGCCTTCAGCAGTAGCTAAGCAAACCATAAACGACATCATTCCGATCAATCTTCCCAAATTTACCCTCGTAAAAGACGGACCGCAGACCGTTTGCTACTACCCGGACGGTCGTTTAAAGCGCGTAATTTATGGCCTGGACGTACCGGGCAACACCAGCGAGCGCACGGACTATACATATGACAGCCATTCGGTTAAGGCGACGATGACCAGCGAAAACAAAGTGTATTCAGAAGAAACGTACGTGCTCGATGCCACCGGCCGCTGCTTCCAGTACCGAGCGTATACCTACCCCAATGGCAGTACGACCAAAATAAAGTACATGTACAACTATTCATACACCTACGATTCGCAGGGCCGGTTAAAAACCTGGGCAGATAACGCCAACTCGTTACTGTACCAATATACCTACAATGCAGACGGTGATCTAAGTTTGGTAATCCTGCAAAAGGGGGGCACAGCGCAGGAAGAGTTCACCTTCGCCTATAAACTGCCGAATGCGGTCACTCTTTTGCCGGACAGTTATCCGCTCAATGCCCAGTTAAACTTCAAATGGTGGGGGCTGCTTTCAGATACGTATCTGGCTGTTTTCGGAACGGCCAGCAGTCATCTGGTGAAGCGCGTTACCCGGAAGAATCTACTGACCAATCAGGTGACCCAGAACACTACATTCACTTACACACTGGACGCGAATGGCTACGTGACCAACAGAACGAGCGTTAACGATTTAACCGGAATTACGCTGGATACCAAGGCGTATGAATACGAAGCCGCCGATACGTTGCCAACGTTTTAACCCGTTTTCCGACGTAGCAGACATATAGCAGTCGCCTGGATTGGTAATGATAACTGCCAGCGTTGCAGCCTGGAATACGACTCTTTCAAAAGCCCTCCGTCGCAAACGACGGAGGGCTTTCTGGTTAGTGGTCACCGGGCTAATCGCCTGCTGTTTTGAACCTGGTTTTTTTTAAAACGACTCGCGGTCAATTACCTACGGTTCATCGCTCAATCGCGACTGTTCAGGACGGAATTTTTGAAACGTGGGTGTTGTCAACGGCATATTTGTTTCGTAATCGTTTCTACATCCTTTTATCACCCAATTATCATGCATCAAAAAACATCTGCCGCCTTCGTTGGCGCGTCTTGGCTAGCTCTCGGAGTGGGTATGCTGGGCTATCTGACTGGCCTGTGGCGGTCCGACATGCTCCTGAATGAAAAGGGGTTTTACTTCACCATCCTCATGTTCGGCATTTTCGCCGTGGTATCGGTCCAGAAAAGTGTGCGCGACCGGTTAGAGGGCCTTCCCGTAACGGACATGTATTACGGCATCTGCTGGCTGTCCACCATCCTGTCTATTACGCTACTGACGGTTGGCTTGTGGAACGCCACGCTGCTGCCGAGTGAAAAAGGCTTTTATGCTTTTTCCTTCCTGATGGGTTTGTTCGGAGCCATTGCCGTTCAGAAAAATACCAGAGACAATCAGGAAGTGTCAAAGAAAGAGTAAGTCGATTCACATTCACCCACTTTTTGCTCATCTACTACTACCACTCATGAAACTACTCCTCTGCAAACTGGCGACCCTACTCTTCGGGGTTCTGGCTGTCGGTTTTCTATCCAAACTGCAAACGGTGGCCCTGCACCTGCATCACGGCGACATGCTGGGGGCTTCGCTGGCCCTGGTAAGTACCATCTTTGGCACCCAATGGATTGAATACCGAAAACGGACGGATACGACCACATCTCCGCCCAACCCATGCTGACCCGATTCGCGTTGCAGGTGGCGGGTTTCGCCGGGCTCTATGCTCTGCTGCTGCTGGCTTCGCTTCCGTTTCTCGTTTATTTCGGCAAGCCCAAACCCTGGCAAAAAGTAGCTGAATTTCTGCTGTCCTTCCCCCTCGACAATGAAAAACCAGGCCTGTTCTCGTTTGCCGGTGCCGCCCTCGTCGTTTTGATTAACGGCCTGATTTGGGGCATAGCGGTAGTGGGAATAGGCTGGCTGGGAAAGCTGGCAATCAATAGCTTATAAACAAAATCCATTTACAAAAAACTAATTAACAACATGACTACCGACCAAAAACAACTCATCAAAGCCACCATTCCTGCGCTAAAAGAACACGGGGTATTGCTAACGACGCACTTCTACCAGCGTTTGTTCACCCATTATCCCAACCTGAAAACCGTCTTCGACATGGCCAATCAGGAAAGCGGTCGGCAACCCATAGCGTTAGCGGCTGCAGTACTGGCTTATGCTCAGCACATCGACAATCCATCGGTGCTGGAGCCAGCGCTGACCCGCATTGGTCATAAACATACCAGCCTGAACATTCGCCCGGAGCACTATCCCATCGTTGGCGAGCAGTTACTGGCTTCCATTAGCGAGGTGCTGGGGGAAGCGGCTACGCCCCAGCTGCTGGATGCCTGGGCAGCCGCCTACGGGCAGTTAGCCAGCCTGATGATTGGCATTGAAGCTGCCCTGTACGAAGCTAAGACCGAAACGCCCGCCGTACCGGTGCCTAAATCAGGTTGCCCTATGCATCAGATGTGTTGAGTTCGCTCATGTAGCTGGTTCATACCGATCACGTATATAGTCTATCGTTAGCCTTGCTGCTTATACTACTGGCCTGTAGAAGCCGGGTGGTGTCGTCTCTCCAGCATCGTAAGGTCTCCCCATCCCAATTGACTGCTTTCCCGCCAAGATGCTAGCCAACGGTTCATCGCGTGTGGTCTGCGATTGACTGGCCCAACCCGGCCACTCGTACGGAAATAATTGTTGAAAAGCTATCCCTACGCTACGTTCGCATCGTCAGTAATCCAATCGTTCACTTTTTAACCAGTTAATCTTTATGTTCTATTCTCTACTCATGCATCCGGCTAACTTGTGGGATCGACTTCGTATAGCTAAGCCCATTCTGACCAGTGTCCGTTGCGGCTTGTGGTTAGGTTTTCTCCTGACTTCATTAATTACCGTGAGTTGGGGTCAGTGTTTCAATTCAGCCACCAACTTTGCCGTAGGTAGTACTCCTTATTCGGTGGTAAAGGGCGATTTCAATACCGATGGTAAGCCTGATCTGGTTACAGTAAATACGGATGCCAATACCATTTCGCTACTACTTAACAACGGCAGTGGCGGCTTTGGAGCGGCCATTAATTTCAGTGTGGGTAATTCGCCCCGTTCGGCAGCGGTGGGTGATTTCAATGGTGATGGCAAGCTCGATCTAGCTACCGCTAACGCCAGCAACACGGTTTCGGTATTGCTGGGTGATGGCAACGGGGGATTTACTACCTCCAGCATTAGTGTGCCTGGTATTCCTTTATCAGTGGCCGCAGGTGACGTTAACGGGGACGGTAAGCTTGATCTGGTAACTGGCACCTACAGTAATGGTACGGTTACAGTGATGCCGGGCAATGGCAGCGGTGGCTTCGGTAACCAAACCAGCTTTAGTGTGGGTCATCAGCCCACGTCGATAACGATGGGTGACCTTAATGGCGATGGCAAGCCCGACCTTGCAACTTCGAATCAAAACACCGATAAGCTATCTATACTGTTGAACAACGGCAGTGGAGGCTTCGGGCCTGCGTCTGACGTCAATACGGGTGGTGTTACCTATTCCGTAGCCCTGGGCGACTTTAACGGGGATGGCAGGCCTGATCTGGCTACGGCTAGTTCCAACACAAAAACAGTTTCAGTGCTATTAGGTACTGGCACCGGGAGTTTTGGTAGTACTACTAATTTCAGTTTAGTTGGCTATCCCAATTCACCGGTGGTAGGTGACTTTGATACTGACGGCAAGCTCGATATTGCGGTTGTATATGCTGGTGGCCAGGTTTCGGTGTTGCCGGGTATCGGTAATGGAAGCTTCGGACCAGAGACCTTTTTTACGGTAGACGCGGGTGGCCTATCGATGGTGGCGGGCGACTTCAACGGAGATGGCAGGCCTGATCTGACTATGGCTAACTACATCGCAAAAACCGTCTCCATACTTTTGAATTGCCCAAGTCAGCAACCAAACACGCCCCCCACGGTGGCTAACGTCATCCCGGCTCAGGTGGGTACGGTAAATCAAAACTTCAGCTATGACATACCGATGAATAGCTTCACTGACGCGGAAACGCCCAATAACCTGACCTATTCAGTGAACGGCTTACCTGCTGGACTGGTCTTTACCGGACCAATTAACATCAATGGTATACCCACTACGGCGTTAGGCTCACCCTTCACCGTCACCGTTACAGCGACTGATCCGGGCGGGCAATCTGTCGGTCAATACTACGTTCCTGCTCACCATCAACACCGCTGTGGTCAACCCACCGCCCCCGCCTGCTGCTGGCTTCGCTATCACAAACGTAACGACAGTCAACTGCACGACGGTCACGGCGGGTCAGCGGACATTGACCTTCACGCCGATCTATGCCGGGACAACCGGCCAGCCCATCAGTTTCTCGGTGGTCAACGAAATGTTATCTACCACTAACCCCGGCCCTTATACGCTGTCGATGTACACCGACAACCCAATTATCACCCTTAAGGCTACCCAGACGGGAACCGCCGGTGAAGTTAGTTTCGTCTACAACTGGCTGGCCGTTTGTGGAGCTGGCTCACCGCCACCACCGCCACCGCCTTCGGGCAACTTTGCCATTACGGGCATCAGCACGGTGAGTTGCCAGATGATCTCGGCTACCCAGCGCTCGCTTAGTTTTACCCCAACATACAACGGTCAGAACGGTCAGCCCATCAGCTTCTCGGTGGTCAACGAAATGGTACCTACCACCAACCCCGGCCCTTACACGCTGTCGATGTATATTGACAACCCAGTCATTACCCTTAAGGCGACGCAAAGTGGTACGCCGGGCGAAGTTAGTTTTGTCTATGACTGGCTGGCTGGCTGCACGGGTAACGCCCGGCTAGGAGCCGAACCGGGAGTCAACGCCTGGACCCTGCGGTCGCTGGGCAACCCCGTCACGAGCGAGATAGTCGTTGAACTGGCAGACGCAACGGGTCAGCCGGTAATCTTGTCCCTAATTAGCCCGACGGGTTGGGTTGTGGAGCGTCGGATGGTGACTCCCGCGACGTTAGCTCACCGGGAGGTGTTCGATGTGGCGGATCAGGGGGCCGGTATGCTACTACTGCGGGCAGAGAGTGCCAGCCGGAATCAGACGCTGAAATTACTGAAGCAATGAGTTTTAGACCGACATCCCTGTTTCAACTACGTACTATGGTGACATTGACCAGCTTTCTTGCCTTGTTGGGCTGTTCGTCAGACGCTCAGAATCAGGTTACCCGCGGCCCATTTACCATCGGCTATACCCTTGAGCGGGATTACCGCCTAAACCTGTATAATAGCAATGCCAACGGCAAACTGATCGGTAGCCACGCGACCTCCTACTTCAAGGTCAACTACCAGGGTAAGCGCGTGGCGTTGACCACCACTGAAGGCAAAAAAGCGCAAATCTGGGAGGCCCGGTTTCTGGGCGATGCTCCCAGAACCGCTATCCTGGCTACCGGCAACAGCATCTACCTGATTACCGACGACAACCGGTCTGCCGGTGCGGGTCAGGCACGCGTAACCACCGTCACTACCGCAGGTGGCGAGTTGAGCAGCTACCAGTGGCTTGATAGTGACCACGGGCAACCCGGCAGAGAGCAGACCCGAACCCCGATGGATAACTCCGGCTCGTCCCGGTTTTTGTCGGGTGGGCGCTACCTGCTGGTCAATGACCGGAGTGTGCTGGATGTACACAACCTAACGAATCACCCCTTCGATCTGATTAGTGAAGTCGTGATACAGCAATCAGACGGTTTTGTCCGGGTTAGTGGTTCCCAACTGGTTAGCTTCTCGCCCGGCAAGACGCAACTCGTGTTTCTCGGCTCACGGCCAAACCAGCAGAGCAATCGGCTCGAGTATGCCCTGCTTGCCGTTGACTTCGTGAAGAACCATACCTACGTCGTTCCTTTCCGTGCGTCGGCTACCCACTTTATCTGGATGAGCGATGCCACCTACGATTGGTTTGCCACGTACTTCGACTGGACAACTGACAGGCAGGGTAAGGAAGTACTGAGCCTACATCCTTACACGCAACACCCGGCCTGGCATGGCAAGTGGGACCAGTATCCGGGTGAGAATCAGCCAATCCGCTACGAACTGAAACCGGTGCTGCCCGGTATGTTTGATCACTTCATGAACTGGGCAAAAAAACAGTACCCAGCCATCGAGCCAACAATAAACCGGTACGAAGGTATGGTCAGTGCTAAATTCACCCTGAACGGGTCCGTGTTCAACCTATACGTTCGTGGTGATTATAAAAGCCTGGGCCTGGAAAGTACGGACCAGGTTCTGCTCAAAACTATCGGCGATCAGTTTGACAGAGAGTTACGCGAAGGCCGTTTCCAGGACGCATTTGCCGAGATGGACCCCGACTGATTGCGGGTCAGGAAACGCGATAACCGCCAAACGATTCGTAGCCATCCCGTTACGATTGATCTACTGAAATGCCACGACTCGACCTTAAATAATTGCGGAACAGGGTCGCCAGACCCACCTTCGTACCATCAATTCGCCCTGTTGGCAAAACACGAATCATAAACCATCCAAACGCCATGCGCTTTTTTTTAATCGGTCTGTTAATGGCCTTCCTGATAAATCCCAGTTACGGCGTTGTGGATTGTCCACCAGCCATCACCAACGGAAAACTTTACGGCATCCTGCCCGTAGTGAACCAGAAACTAAGCTATTCCGAAGTGGCCGACTGCGGGGCTGTTTCGCAGGCGGATCTGTTCCGGCGCGCCCGGCTGTGGGCCGCGCAGTCCTGTCACGCACCCGGCGACACGTTCTCCCTGAGCGACAAAGAAACCGGCGACCTGGTCGGGCGCGTATCGCAGGTGGTTACTCTGCCCCGTTCGGAGCATTCGGCCGGTGGTGTATATACGTTTCAGTACAGTTTTATTATCGAGTGTACGAACCGGAAATACCGGGCAACTATCACCCAGCTTGACGTGCTGGAGAACGGCGGCAAAGCAACGCCAATTGAAACCTACTGCCAGAAAAACGAAGCTGATCTCAGGGTGATTTACGCGGCTCTCGATGGCCAAATCAGAGACCGGCTGGCATCACTTCAGGAAGGCGTGAAGAACTACAAACCCTTTTGATCACAGCTCCTGTCCATTTTATTTATGAATCGCACGGCTGCTCTTCTACTCGGGCCTGAACTGGTCTGGCTACTACTGCTGGCTATGGCCGGGATAGTTGTGTCTGCCAATCAACCGCTTACCGGCGCAGGTCGTGGCACCCTGGTTCTGATGAAATTGTTTCTGCCTTCGGTGGGCGTCATGCTCGCGTTTGTGCCCTTATTCTGGGCACCAGGTAGCCAAAGTTGGTTTCTGGGGCGCATTGTCTTTGCCAGCTTAGTGGGCGTAGTGGGGTTAATCTATTTTTTGAGTAGAGCAGCCAGCTACGATGACAGCCGCAATGTTGGCCTTACCCTGGGGTTTGTGGGTTTCGTGTTCATAGGCTGGACGGTTCTGGCCCTGATGGGCGGTGTGGCCACGCTGTTCCTGCTTTCTCACTGGCCCTTTCTACCCGTGTTGACATGGATACTCATTCTCTTCGCGCTCTTTATGATCGCGCTGTGGATTATATGGACGTTCAACATAGGTTCTGGAAAAGCCCTTGGCGGGTGAGCCTAAAGCCAATTTATCTGCTTGATACATAAAATCACCTTATCCATTTTACCCGTATGACTACCGAAAAAACAATCCTCGACGAATGGTCCGTCAAAGACCTCGAAGATGGCTCCTCCCTGACTGTCACCGTCCTAAGCTGCCCTGAATTGGGCAACCAGTCGCTGCCCGGCATTCAGGTGCTGTGCATGGGCACTATCGTAAACTTTGAACCCGGCATCGTGGAGCGCTGGGCGTATCAGGCCACCAAAGCGGGTGTCGAAGAGTACCTAATCGAAGATAAATCCTGGCTGGTACACGAAGATCAGTTCGTGAAAAACTATCTGCTGGTGGGGTCGCCCCTCAAAGCGAAAGTATCGGTGAAAACCCGCAGTTCAAAAGTCATCAGCCGGGAGTACGACCTGCCGTTCGACGTATAATTATAACCGGCACTGATGAAATCGCTTTTGATAGCTCTGACGTGGGCGGCCCTAACGTGTGCCGCTCTAACGTGGGCCTCCCTAAACGGGTTTGGTTTGAATAGCCCGACTGAAGTCATGGCCAATACTAAATTCGATGCGGTTACCAACAGGGATGTTTCTCCGGATGCGCAGCAGGCCCGGCAGACGGTTGTCCGTTTTCTGACCTGGTACAAGAACCATATGCACGAAGCGAACCAGATTTCGCTGGTCAATCAGGCGGCAGGGAAACCGTATTCGGTGAATCTGAAGAACGGGGAGCGGTACCTGAGGTACCTGAAAAGTAGCCAGCTGCTGACTGATGCGTACCTGAACCAATGGCGAACGTTTTTTAAGGAACGGCAGGCAGGCTTCCGCCAAAGTCCGCAGTCTGAAGGGCCACCTACGGGATTCGACTACGATTTGGTGATGCTGAATCAGGACGTAGATATGCAGTTTGCAGCGCTCAAATCACTAAAAATGGGCAAAGTTGTGATTAGTAATAACAAAGCTACCGTGGGGTTTACCCTGCTGAATACCTACGAATTTCGGCTGGTGCGGCAAAATGGACGCTGGCTCATCAACGAAATCCTGAACCAAAGTCAGGAGTAACGACAATAGTAACGATGGAACCATCGACCATACAGGAACTTGACGAGTGGATGACCGCGCACTGCTACCCGGACAGCTACGCCATCGGGAGCCGGAATATCCACGAAGGCTACGGTTTAAGCACGGAAGAAAACGGATACGCCTGGTTTTACACCGAACGGGGAAAGCAATACACCATTCAGCATTTCGAGACCGAATCACAAGCCGTTGCCTTTGCCTTCGGGAAGATAACGAGCGATAAAACGGCGAACCGGCACCTGATTGGCTTCCTGAACGACAATGCCCTGGAACAGGAGCTGTTGACGGAGCTTAAAACAAGAGAAATTGCCTGGTGGAAAGATGAAATTCCATACGGTGGCCTGCACGACAAACGGAGCCGGATTTTTGTTTTCGGCTGCGACATCCGCCGGGTACCGGACCTGCTGGAAAAATACGGGACTTGGCAAAAGCGGAATTAAGTGACGCTAAACGAACATACAGATGCATCTTAAACTCTCATTCGCTTACGTGCTTACATTCCTGCTTTTGCTGATTGTTATGCTGGAATTGCACGAAACGGCTCACATTGTCGTGGGGCGTTTCATTTGCGGATGCTGGGGTCCGCGCGACTTCAACGTCTGGTCATTATGCGCGGGCTGCGCTGAAAGTTACCCGCTTTGGTGGCTGGCAACCCTGGCGGGGCCCCTGTTTTCCTTCGCCCTTATGTGGCTGGGAATGGGCTGGCTTGGGGATGCCGAACCGGACCGGGCTGCGCTGGGTTTTGCACTCATTTTTGCCAACATTCCCTTTGGCAGAATCAGCACCGTGATGCTGGGGGGTGGCGATGAGATGGTTGTTATCCGGCATCTGCTGAAAAACGAGTACAGCTATACTCAAATGATTTTGATTGGTTCTGTCTTGGTTTTGGGGCTTGGCGTACCGCCCGTAATTAAAGCGTTTCGGGTGTTGACTAACCGACGGTCCTGGCTATACGTAGTTGGTTTCCTAACGATGCCCCTTCTCTTCCTGCTGATGTATGTGCTGACCGGATTAAACACCTTGCTGGGCGCGGATTTCTTAGCCACTCCCTGGATAATGGGTACTCCTTTATTAATTACACTTCACACAAGTATTGCCTTCATGGGGCTGCTGTGGCTGCGCAGAAACCTTTTACCGTCAACGTATCAATTATAAACACCTGTCATTCATTCCAAACCCCGCATGAATACTATCAAAATTCTTAGCGGCATCAACTGGCTCCTTATCGGGGTGTATGGTGCCTGCGTCATCTGGGCGTTACTACAAAAGGCGAACCCGGCCAATGATGCCGGGGGTGGTGAGCAGGAAGCCGCCCTGAAGGGCATTGGCGTTTTTCTGTTGCTTGCGTTGGCGGGGTTAAATTGGTTGCCGCATTTATGGACAAAAATCGTTGCCCTCCTGGTTGTTGCATCGCTCCTCCTGATCATCCGCTACATCAGTACCAACTAATCCGTTGGCTCAACTCTATTCATTTCAGGCAAATATCCTTAGTTATGCCACCCCTTCGCTGCTTCCTTTTTCTGTGCCTGACCACTTTGCTGTCGCAACAGACGATGGCACAACCCAAAAAACAGCTTGTTTTACTGGGTACTTATCACTTTGCCAACCCCGGTCTGGATGTTGCCAAAGTCAAAACCGACAACGTGCTGAGCGAACGCCGTCAGGCCGAAATCAAGGCCGTTGTCGAACGCCTGAAAGCGTATAAGCCCGATCAGTTATTCATCGAGTACCTGCCCACTGAGCAGGCGCACATCGACAGCCTGTACCAGCAGTACCGGCAGGGGAAACTCCGCAACCGAACCGACGAAGTAATCCAGCTCGCCTTCCGGCTGGCCGACGCGCTCAACCTGCCACCGGGTCAGATTCACTGCGTCGACAGTCCGGGCGATTTTCCGTATGATTCGCTGGTTCAGGTGGCCCAGACGACCGGGCAGCAGGCGGTGCTGGCGCAGTTACAGACGCAGATGGAGACCTTCAGCCGCTGGTTTGATGGCTATTTGCCAACGCACACGGTATCGGACATGCTCAACGCTATGAATACGCCCCAGTTTCAACAGGTAGATTTAAATACCTATTCGGGCATTCTCAACCAGATAGGCACCTCCGAAAACGCCGTGGGGTCATACATCGCGGGCGAGTGGTGGAAACGTAACCTGCGGATTCAGAGCAACATTCTGCGGGTTATGGCCGGTGAGAAAGCCCGGAAGGGTCTGGTCATTTTCGGGGCCGGACACGTATCGGTCCTGAATCAACTCTTCACCCTCGACCCGCACTACGACCTGATTCCGGTCGCTAAAATCCTACACTGACCTCTCCCATGAAACCACTCCACATTCTACTTTCTCTGCTGGGTCTGGGCATCCTGGGTGGCTGTAAAAAGTCTGGCTACCAGACCAAAAATGGCTCGGTGTATTATAAAGATTATCTGATGCATTCGGCTGATTACGGATCATTTCAGGCCTTGAACAGCGTTTTTGCCCGCGACAAAACCGGCGGCTATTACCGGGGCATTCCCATCGACAAAACCGACGGAACCAGCTTTGCCGCGCTCGACGACCATTATGCCAAAGACAACGCTACCGTTTATTTCTGCGATAATTACATTGATTTCAAATTGTTCGAAACGACCCGGAAGGATAGAATCGATCGGGTTGTGGCGGCTGATGCCCCTTCATTCGAGATTATCGGCAGCGAATACGCCTATGCCAAAGACAAGATTCGTGTCTATTACGAGGGCAGAGGTTTTGCGGTGGCCGATGTCGCTTCGTTTGTGCCGCTAAGCCCTCAGTTTGGTAAAGATAAGCGGGTGGGTTATTACCAGCAGGCCCCAGTTGTGGGCAGTGATGGCGCATCCTTTACCATGGTAAGCCGGAATTTTGCTAAAGACAAGCAGACCGTTTATTACTGCTGGAACACGCTGGATATGCCCATTGGTGGCGCTACGTCGGGTGTTCGTGGGATCCAGAACGCGCTGCCCGACTCGTTCATCGCCGTGGGTATGTATTATGCAACCGACAAAAACCACGCGTTTTACAAGGATAAACTAATTTCCGAAGCGGACCCCTCCACCTTTGCCCAATGGGGCGAAGTAAATGTGTACTACGCTCGTGACAGTACCCGAATTTATTTCCAGCATCACCGGATTAAAGGTGCTGACCGGCAGACGTTTTCGCTGCTGGCCGACGATTATGCGCAGGACAGTCAAACCATTTTCTACCAGGATCATCCCCTGCCAAGCGCCGACCGAGCCACCTTTATAATGCTGGAATACGGCTACGCCAAAGATGCGGGCAGGGTGTATTACGAGGGAAAAGCATTGCCCCATGCCGACGCGGCTTCGTTCGCGATGGTAACCAACGAAGCCGACCGCGACGCTGCCGATAAAACCCATTCCTACGCAGCGGGCCGCCGAATTAACCGGACAGAATAACCATGAACTTAGACTACAGCCCTACCCTCGACCAACTTTGTCAACTCGTAGCCAGTGTTGATGACAACCAGGATTCCCACATTCTTTTCGTGACTAAAAATGGAGATGTTCACCTGTCTCCTTTCCGGGCCGACACCGCTGTTGGAGCCGACTATGCCAATGAAGAAGAGCTTCAGTTTGTACTGGATACATTTATGATAGCCGAAGGGTACACAGGCCGTGAGGCCACACAAGACCCGGAATGGATGGACGAACTGTTTTCGGAACTGATCGTGCATTGGGAGGATAAGACAACCGGTTTTGCCTGGAAATCGATTTAGGTCAACCGGCACAAATCAGGCTTTTTAACGCCACTACAAACCCTTTTAAAACCAATAACATGCTAACCAATTCAGTACTCATTTCTCTGGTTACCCTTCTTATGCTATCGGCTCCGGGGTACGGACAGGCCCCAAAACCAGCCGTCAACTTTCTCGGGATTCAGACTCCGATTTTCGTACAGAAAAACGCCTTTCGGTTAAGCTGGTCGTCCCACCCCGCTGCCTCGTTCTACAAACAGGAATACTTGGTCGCCGGTGATAGTTTTCCGAAGTACAAGTCGATGGTAACCATTGATTTTGTGCTGACCGAATCGACGGTAGACCAGGCTGTTGATACCAAACTGCGCGAACTGGAGGGCCTGAAGCGGACGAATCCTATTGTCCAGTATACTATCGTAAGCAATGCCGCCACGGGCGAAAAAATCATCGACTGCCTGATCGGTAATAATGCGGCCGATGAGCAAAATAACCTGGTGGAGCGGGACGTGTTTCGGTTTAAAGCTGTCAAAACCAAATCGGGTAAGCGCGGTATTCTGCTGTTCATGGTCAGCAACCGAAAATACGGCCCGGGGGTTACGCCGTTTCTGACCAAATTAAAAACGGACAAGCCGCTCTTGATCAACGAAGTGGCTGAGCTGCCGCTGCCACTAATTCAGTTGTAAAACCATTTAAACCACACAAAATCGCATGAAATACGTTGGAATCGGGTTCCTCATCGGCATTGCAGGCTACGCCCTGACGGCCTTTATGAGCTACTACCTCATCGGTAAGTTTTCGTCCAACGGTCACGACCGGAGCGTTGAGGCCAGCATGACCAGTATTTTCGTTTACGGCCCCATTGGCTTCATTCTCGCGTTCATCGGAGGGTATTTTTGGGCTAAACACACGTTTTAAAACCGCTGATTATGTACGACACTGTTTTTTCTCCCAATCGGCAGTACAAGCTACGTTTCGACAGCTACGAGATGAGGATGAGTCACTGGATTGACCAGCCGTCGCTGATTCGGGTTCAGGATGACGTTTGTCTGTTTGCCCTCAACCAGGACGACTGGTCGGCTTGGGAGGTGCGGTGGCTGGATGACTCGACCGTTTTGCTGGTGATGCGGAAATACCCCGGCCTGATCGACTGCACGATCGAACTGAACGTCGGCACAAATGAGGGACAGGCCGTAAGCCGCAGGACTTCGGTAGCGGGTAGTTTTTCGGCGGTAAAAGCCTGGGTGCTGGGCCTAACCTGACGGGCATTATCGGTAACGAATGCCGATGGAACTGTAACCGCCTTTGGGGTCATACGAAGCCTGTGCCTCTCCCCAGGCAAACCGGCCTTCGCGCCCCAGTTCGTTACGTAGCCAAACCCGCAGGGCAGTTCGTATGTCGAGTTCGTTTTGTTCTGACCACGAGTCACAGCCAACGGTCAAATCGAAACGGTCCTGGCTGACGATCAGCTCAATCTGTTGCAGGGCATTAGCATAATAGCCGAGGGAGAGAATGATGTACTGCCCGTCCACGACCAGATTTTTACTGGTCAGCCATTGCCAGCCATTCTTATGGTCGACTACCTGCTGAATCTCACTGGCCGGGAAGGTCGATACATCCGGCAATGCATCCCCGGCATGAAGCTGGCAGGTGTCCGAAAGACGAATTGAACCCGTTTCTTTATCAATCATACAGCATTAGAAAACAGACCACCATGGTAAAATCTACTCCTTCAGCCGACATCAACGTGAAATCCACATCGTATTTCAAGGATGAAGAAACAGATTTGAACTACTTTAAGAATTGGGTCAGTCAACTGGAGAAGACTAACGCCCGGACGTATGAACGGTACACTTTATCAACGTCACTCGGAAAAACGAACGTTTGGGGGCTGAACACGCAACAAAACCACCCTGACACGCTGGTTATATTTCCGGGAGCACGCACGACGTCGCTCATTTGGGATTTTGACCGAGGTTTGGACAACCTGAAGCACACCATGAAAATTTATCTGATCGAAACAAACGGATTGCCCAATCTGAGTGACGGAAATACTCCCGAAATTCATTCGCTGGATTATGGCTGGTGGGCGACTGAGGTACTGAACGGTTTACACATCGACAGGGCGTTTGTGGCCGGTGCTTCGTTTGGCGGGCTAATCTGCATGAAGTTGGGCATTGTCAGTCCGGAACGGGTCAATGCGGCTTTTTTGCTGAATCCGGGCTGTTTGCAGCCTTTCTCCCTAAAGCTCAAAAATCTGTATTACAATCTATTACCCCTGCTTCGCCCGAGTGAATCAAACGTTTTGACATTTTTAGAGCAGGCTGTTTTCTACAAACCGAATCATCGACTGTCCCCAACCGCCGAAAAAATGCTGGTCGACTACGAGGTTTTCGCCATAACCCGGTATAAAGATAAAACGCAAAAGCCCTACTACATGGACAGGCAGTTGGCCGATGTTACTGTCGACACCTACCTGCTTGAAGGGGATAAGGATTTACTGTTTCCCCACAAAAAATCCATCGCTAATGCCAAAAAACACATTAAGTCGCTAAAAGAAGTCGTCGTGTTCCCTGATGTCGGCCATGGGATTGAAACCTACGACAAGGCCCTGAATTTTATCGGAAAAATAATCCTAAAATCATGACAAACCCCACCCATTCAACCGGCAATCCGGCCACCGAAACCGGCCCACAATTGCGCTACTCCGACGATGGACGCGGTGGCACGATTCATTACACCAGTCCCGCATCTAATTTCGACATGTGGTACGAGTTGGCCATGTCGCCCGCCGTGGTTGACATTGGCATTCCCGAATCTAAATACTGGGTAGGGCAGACCAAAACACCCTTATCGCAACGCGAAACCATCCTTCAATTCATTGGTGAGCAGGTCATAAAAGACCGGCTGTCGGGACCAGGCTATTTTGATTATACGGATAACATCATGTCGATTTATACTGGTAGAAACCCGGATACAGTATGATGTGCTCCGATTCAGAAATTCCTATTTGCTCAACCATTAACTCACTTCCAACCAATACACGACCATGACGTTTATACCACAACGGGCTGAGCAGGAGTTTTACGACGAACTGAATGACTGCTTAAAGAACCAGCCGGATGAATGGCAGTCGGTGGCCAACGACCAAAAGGATTTTTTGCTGTCCCCGTCTGATTTCGATTACCTGACCCAACTCTACCAACAGCACCAACCGGAACTGCCAATCGAAACGGACGAAACTGGTTCACCCATCCTGTTTTTTCGCGGCATTCGCGTAAAGCCTATGTAAATTAACCGAAATGATGAACCTGTTACCTATATCTCTGCTGTTAGTTGTCTCGACGTTTGCCACGGTGTACGCCCAACCGGAAACGCCCCAGCAATCGCTGAATCAATACGTGTCGTTTCTAAACCAGTCGGTGGAGGTGCTGAACCGCCGGTTTCAGATGGTACAGGCCTACCAGACCGACGTAATCCAATACCGTGACAAACACGGTTCTGCCCTGAGTTTGCCCTCATCAGGACCGCTGGAAGCATATTACTACCAAAAAGCACTGGCTTGTACCGGACTGACAGCCGCCGAAAAACAACGCCTGAACACTGGTACCGAAGCGCTGTGGCAACTGCTAACCAAACTCGACAAAACGGGCAAAGCCCTCGAAACGTACGTTCGACTGACTACGTATCAACGCGATAACCTGAAGCAGTCCGATATGCTGATTGGTGAAATGCAGGGGATCTTTAACCAGTTCAGCCGGGACAAAGCGCTGCTTTACGGGCAAATTCAGCGGATTTATCGCCGGTATCAGCCCTACCTGCCCAATGACCCGTATCTAGTAATGGAAAAGGAAATGGGGCAGGTGTTACTGAGTCAGCAACAGCTAATAGATTCCCTGCCATGCTACCTGAACGAAGCTAGCCATTATGCCTGGCCGGTGATGTTGATTCAGCAAAGTATACTGGCCGATGAAAAAATACTGGTATCGTTCGGGAAGGCACGGTCAGGTATTGAGTATCCGGCTTCCGATGCCATTTCGGGCTTTGTGTCAGAACTAAGGATTTTGCAAAGTCTGAAACGACGGGCTGTCGACGGAAATACGTTTGCTGCCCGGCAGTCGGCCCACTATGGCAATGCAGTCTACTGGTCGCTGCTAAATCAGTACAACCAGGGACTGCTGGCCAGTTACCGAAACTTTGTCGGCTACAGTAAAGCAGCCCGTCGCCTGCTCGACTACCCCGCTTTCAGCCCGGTATTTACACCGCCCCCCCCCGTTTCCGGCACGCCAGCTATAACCCAAACTCCGCTTTTCGCGGATAAACCCACTGTGCTCTTTCAGACAAAACCAGCCACGTCTCCGGCTTCCCGCGCTACGTTTCTGGCTCTGAATGGCTACGTGGAGTTTATAAATGAGTCGCTGCGGCAGATGCGTATTGTGCAGGTACTGCTGCGCAACTACCAGGAATCAGCAGAACACTACCGTGACGCGGCCCAGGCAAACAAGCGGGCCAGTTTAACCTACAAACATGACGATTACCAGGTTCCCGTTTCGACGTACCAACTGCTACTCAACAGCAGTGCAGCCATCCCGACGCCTTACCGAACGGCCCTGACGAATCAGGCGGACGTGTTGCTGTCGATGTTGCAGGAAATGGACGGCTTGAGTATCGAGTTAATTGGGTACACAACAGATAAACGGTACCTGGACGACCGGCTCACACGCTCCGATGCCATTCTGGACAGGTACGCTTATTTATTCATCACCTTCGACCAGAAAAAAGAGCAGCTTTATGCCGATGTCCGACGCGTGTATGAAAGCTACCCATCCGCTGTCCCAACCAGTTCCTGGCAGATTGCCGGTCGTGCCCTGCAAAAAACACTGGATGCGGACCACACCATTCTGTTCGGCGTAAAAGCCCATTTGACCAGCGCACAACCGCAGCTACCAGCAACCGATGAAGCGCAAACTCAGGCCCAAAAGCTACTCGCCGAGGAATACCAGAACCTGAACGGACTGAAACGTTATGGGCGCCAAAACGGACTTTGTCCCTACTCACCCTACGAGGACCTGGCCGGAAATACCGCCCGGTTTGCGGACATGGCGAAGAACGTAAATGCTCGTTCATCCAACTCGACTACCCATCCCTATCAGTCGTTCTTTTATTTTTACAACAACGAATTGGTCTATCAATACAACAAATTCAGCGAGCTGGCGCAGGTCAACCTGCTCAAGGCCATCAACCAGCCCGACGTGTTCGCCTTCCGCCGATTGCTGCCATCGAAAAAGCCCGAAACCGCGCCCGATCTGAACAGCCCAATAACCGCCGTTTCGCCCGTCAGCCCTAAGTCGGGAAATGATAATATTCCCGTCGGGAAAAGTTATAAGGCAACCCTAACACCAGCTAACCAGCATGATACGGTTTACGTTGAGCGAAATCGGGTTGACACGGTCTATCTGGAGCGGGAGCGATTGCTGACAGCCAGTCCATCACTCGACGGCTTCGCGGCCAATAACATGGTATTGTTACTCGACGTGTCGGGGTCGATGGATTCGCCGGTTAAGCTGCCCCTGCTGAAGCGGTCCATCAAATCGCTGCTTGCTCTGCTTCGTGCCGAAGACAAGCTTTCGATTGTGATTTACTCCGGGAAGGCTCGGGTGGCGTTAAAACCAACGTCGGGTACCGAAGCCGCCAACATTGCCCGTGTCATCGACGAGTTGCAGTCAACCGGCGATACGGACGGTAATGGCGGACTTCGACTGGCCTACAAAGTGGCGAATAAAAACTACCTACGGGCGGGAAACAATCGGATTATACTGGCCACCGACGGCGAATTTCCGGTCAGCAACGACGTACTTGACCTGGTCCGTGACAATGCCCAACAGGATATTCACCTAACCATCTTTACGTTTGGTCGCAACCCCCTCACCGGCCAGAATTTACAAAAGCTATGTCAGGCCGGGGGCGGCACCTATGCCCACGTAACCGCCGAAACCGCCGAATTACAGCTAATTCTGGAAGCACAGGCAAAAAAGCAGTTGTTGAAATAGGGATTGCTGGAAGGATTATTTTCGAGCCTTACTTGGTCGTAAAAAATAAGTGGCTGGCTGAAACAGTTCGTGAAATCTAGTGATTTTATAAGTACAGTAAGATCAGTTACCCTTTACTTTGAAAAGAGTTCAAAACCACTTCGATAGGCTTCAGATGAATAATACGTACTGTTCTCTCACGGGACAGATATGTTTAATTTCGTACAGCCCTCCCCCTTACTCATCCAGCCATTTTGGTCAATAAAAGGCTATCTACTGTTATTTAATGAACTCGTTATTTTGCTATCAATGAATGGGTTGTGTTACAAACAACTACTGTTAAAATCGTTCACGAAAATCTCCGTATAATTGTACTAGTGGTTTTTGAGGCAAGTCAGCATCTTGGAAATATACTATTCGATTGTTTGAGCTATTAGAAGCTTGTTTAAGCCTATGTGTTGGTTTATTGCAAATAGTAAATCAACTCTTATCATTCACGAAAACGCTTGGCCAAATGAACACATTCTCTGACCCAAAGAAGTACTCTGACTCTTGTCTTGAAAACCTGAAACCGTTCACGTAAAGGTTTGATTTTTTCTTCCTCGTCGAAGACTTCACCGTACGTAAAGAAATTCTTCTTACCGATGCTCAACGAAAATTCCCGCATGGCATTGGCAAAAATACGGGCAAAATCAGCCTCGATAAACTTCAGGGTATCAATCCGAAAACCGTCTATGTCGTATTTCGCAATCATATACTGGTAGGCAAGAATCAGGGTGTTACGCACGGGAAAGGCCCGGTTAAAGGGCGTTGTCTCGCTAAAATTCGTCACCAGTTCTTTGAGTGAGCTAAAATCGCCCCCTTCTTCCCCGCCCCGCCCTTTCCGCCGAAACAGGTCATTGCGCTGTAACTCAACCGGCGGCCAGATGGCCGCATCATCGGCAATAGTACCAGCGCCGGCAAAATCCGCAAAAGATGCCTGTCCCTGGGCATTGTGCCATCGGATCGGGTAAACGTCGTTTCGCCCCGGAGCCTCGGCGGAGTTGGTATTCCCGGCGAGGTCATAGCCAAATACGTTACCGGCGTGGTTCAGCACAATATCGAAAATCACGTAGATGGCACGGGCATGGGCGGCATCTATCAGGGCGCGTAGTTCATCTTCTACCAGTTGCGGGTTCTGCCGGGCCGCGTCCGGATCAGACGCAAAGCGGGGATCAATCTGCAAAAAGTCCTGGAAGCCGTAGCCATGAAAAGTCGTATCCTCGTACTGGCAGTTTTTTATCACTGGTGACAGCCAGATGGCTCCTACGCCCAGTTGCTGAAGATAGTCCAGTTGCTCGCGAACACCATTGAACGTGCCTCCCTGGAACGTACCCTGTTCGCTATCGAAAGGCAGGTGCCGGGGAGGGGTCAGCGGATTGTTGAACCGGTCGATGAGCAGGAAGTAAATCCAGACATCGCGCCAGTCGGGCGGTGATGGAAACGGGGTGTTAATGGCAACCACTTGATTACCAACAGTCGCATTTCGGCGCTGTGGGATAGAGGCATTGGCCAGAACGGTTCGAACGGCAGCACTGCCAACGGAAGTAGGCATGGTTGAAATGGGTTGTATCGGGCAGCTATACTAGGCTATATTTTTAGTAGTTATCCTACTATACGCTCAATTGGAGATTATTCCTCCCGGAATCGTGCCGGAGCGCAGCTGTTTTTATTATTCGGTCGGGGCAACACGATACGAGTAGATCACTCACATTGGTATTTGTTGGTGAAAGGGGTAAATCGGCCGTAACTTTACTTTACTAGCTATACAACCAAAAAGAATTCGCCTGGTGAAACTCTCCGTTTCGTTCTTAGTTGCTTATCTGTTGCTGAGCCATAGTAACCTGCTGGCACAGAAAAAAAATGAGTCCTATCAACTGCACATCAGCCGCGCTACCTCCCCGGTTATTCTGGATGGCTCCGTGGATGAACCCGCCTGGCAGGCCGCCGAAGTAGCCTCCGATTTCTGGATGGTACTGCCCATGGATACCAGCCGTGCCAAGGTGCGAACCGATGTGCGGATGACCTACGATGACCATAATGTGTACCTGAGTGCCGTTTGTTTTCTGGGCGACGTGCCTGGTCCCTACATTGTCGAGTCGCTCCGGCGCGACTGGAATTTCGGCAAGAACGATAACTTCATCTTCTTCATGGACCCCTTCGACGACCAGACCAACGGGTTCACCTTCGGGACCAATGCTGCCGGAGCGCAGTGGGATGGGTTACTCTACGAAGGTGGAAAAGCCAACCTGAGCTGGGATAACAAATGGACATCGGTCGTGAAAAACTATAGCGACCGCTACGTACTGGAAATGGCCATCCCATTCAAAACCATCCGGTACAAGAAGGGAATAACCCGCTGGGGAATAAATTTCAGCCGACTGGATCTGAAAACAACCGAAAAATCCTCCTGGACACCCATTGAGCGGCAATTTCCAACGGCCTCACTGGCCCTGACCGGGGTGTTGGTCTGGGATCAGCCCCCACCGCAGCCCGGCCCCAACATTTCATTGATTCCCTACGCCCTCAGTGGCCTGACCCGCGATTACCAGAACAACATTGATACGAAAGGGCGATTCAACGCGGGCCTGGATGCTAAGGTGGCTATTACGTCATCCCTCAATCTGGACCTGACGGTCAACCCTGATTTCTCGCAGGTGGATGTAGACCAGCAGGTAACCAACCTGGACCGGTACGAACTCTTCTTTCCCGAAAAACGTCAGTTTTTTCTGGAAAACGGCGATCAGTTTACCAACTTCGGGTATGCCACCATCCGGCCGTTTTTCAGTCGCAGGATTGGGCTGGGCGGGGTGCCCATTCAGTTTGGAGCCCGGCTGAGTGGCAAGCTCAATAAAGACTGGCGTATTGGTATCATGGATATGCAAACCGGGGGCGTCAGCGAAACGGGATTACCGGCTCAGAACTTTGCCGTTATGGCCCTGCAACGGCGCGTATTTTCCCGATCCAATATTGGGGTCATGTTTGTCAATAAAGAATCACTGGGCTACGAATTCGTTGGAAATAAGGCCCTGTATTCGCGCTACAACCGAAACCTCGGTGTGGAATACAACCTGGCTTCGGCCAATAATTTATGGTCGGGCAAAGCCATGTACGTCCAGTCGTTCAGTCCGGTACAACCCCTCAATCCGGGTCAGGAAGTCATTCCCGGTACCGGTAATGGGTCCAGTGCGGTGTATGCTGCCAACCTGCAATATTTCAGCCGGAAGTGGCTCATTGGTGGTCAGGTAGAGTCGGTGGGCCAAAACTACACTGCCGAAGCGGGCTACGTACCTCGCCGGGGCTACGAACGGCTACAGGGCATACTGGGCTATACATTTTTACCTACGGGCAGCGGTATTCTGAGCCACGGACCAATGCTTAACTCAACCTACTTTTTCGACCCGGCCGGGCGACAGAGTGATAATGAAAGTTTCCTCAGTTACAGTGTTACCTTCCGAAGCAAGAGCGTCCTTCAGGCCTGGGTGGCTACGGATTACGTGCGGCTCCTGCAACCTTTCGACCCAACGAATACCGGTCGGGAAACGCTGGCTACGAACACGGAACATAACTGGACTGCCTGGGGTACGGAATTTGACTCTAAACCCCAGAGCTTATTTACCTACGGATTTTCATCGCGCTACGGCGGGTATTACGCCAACGGCACCCGCCTGAACCTCACAGCCGATTTGGGCTATCGGTTTCAACCCTACGTGAGCCTGGCGGCCAGTGCCAGTTATAACGATATTCGGCTACCCCAGCCCTGGGGCCGTGCCACATTCTGGCTGGTTGGCCCCCGGTTTGACCTGACACTGACCAACACCCTGTATCTCACCACGTTTGTGCAGTACAACGAGCAGCAAAAAAACATGAACGTGAATGCCCGTGTGCAGTGGCGTTACAAGCCCGCATCCGATTTTTTCCTGGTCTATACGGATAATTACCTGCCCAACTCCGCCCAGATCGGGCAGGATGTACCGGGGTTCTTTTCGGTCAAAAACCGGGCATTGGTGCTCAAGTGGACATACTGGTGGAATTTGTAACGAATAAGCGTTTAAACAAACTGCGGGTGGGCTGGTTAATTGTGCAATCCGCCGAAGGCCGACCGGATTCCAACTACACAAAACCTAGTCAATGCGTATGAAAACCCTGTCGCGTTTCTTTCCGATGGCCGTTGTGGCCCTATTTTTAACCTTGTTTCTAACTAGTTGTGAAGCCATCGGCGATATTTTCGCTGCTGGTGCCTATACAGGTATTATTGGTGTTATTGTTGTTATTGCTATTATTATCTGGGTTGTCTCGAAGTTATTCGGCGGTGGCCGCAGTTCGTAAAAATTCTCCACTCAAAAAGTCGCTTTCTTTCCCAGAGAGCGACTTTTTTGTGCCTGACAAGAAATTTTCGCCTGTAAATAAAGGCCTCAGCGGATAGCTACGGTAGCAATAGAAACGCGGCAAACCAGTTACTTTTGCCCCAGGAAAAACAGTATCATGTACACGCTATATGCCATTCCCAACTGCGACACCGTCAAAAAAGCCCGTTCCTGGCTAGCCGGACGCGGTATCGACTATACCTTTCACGACTACAAAAAGCAGGGAATAGATCGGCAAAGGATTGAACACTGGCTCACGCAAAAGACCTGGGAAGAACTGGTCAACCGGTCGGGTATGACCTGGAAGCAGCTCCCCGATACCCAAAAGCCCACCAATGCCGAAGAAGCTATTGCGTTGATGATTCAGAAACCGTCCGTTATTCGTCGTCCGCTGGTTGAGGCAGGGGGCCGCATTGTGGCGTTAGGTTTTAAGGCTGATGAGTATAGTGAAACATTTCCTAGCTAAGTCGGGGTTGTTTCTATAAACACACGGACATGGTAAGGAGAACGCTGGATTCGCCGGACGCGATTAAACACCTGGTGGATTCATTCTACGAAAAAGTGCAGGCCGACCCGCTGGTTGGCCCCATCTTTACGGAGGTAGCCCAGGTAGACTGGTCGCACCATTTGCCCAAGATGTACGCCTTCTGGGAAAGCATTATTCTGGGTAACAACGCCTACGACGGGCATCCCTTTCGCCCACATTTACTGGTCAATCAAAAACATACCCTGACCAGCGACCATTTCCAGCGTTGGTTAGCGTTATTTTCCGAAACCCTGAGCGAACAGTTCACCGGAGAAACGGCGGAGCAGGTTCAGCAGCGGGCTACGCAGATTGCCATGGTTTGGAGCCAGAAACTCGACTACCTCAACAATGACGCATACATGGAAGGCTGAATTTCGTAATTGACTGATTGCCGCATTCATACCAGTCAATCGCGTCGGCCTTTCACTCATTTCTTAAGGGGTGAATCCTTCTCTTTGGCTAGGGCGTTGTACACTAGTTTATCGGCGAGGGCGGGGAGCCACTTGTTGATGAAGACGGTCAATTTACCCTGCGTGGTCAGTATCAGTTCCCGTTTGCGGCTCTTCACGGCGCGGAGAATATGGTCGGCGCATTCTTCGGCACTCATCATATTGCTTTCGTCACGCATGGTCTCGCCTTTGGCCTGACCATGCGCGTCCAGGGCCGCCACCCGGATATTCGAGGCCGTAAAACCGGGGCAGGCCGTCAGTACGTGAACGCCCGTGTGTAGTAACTCCGTCCGTACGGCTTCCAGAAACCCGTTCATGGCAAACTTGGAGGCTGAATACCCGCTGCGTACCGGAAGCCCCCGATAACCGGCAATGGACGAAATGCCTACGATAGACCCTTTTGTTTGCTCGATGTATGGTAGGGCGTAGCGGGTGGCGTACACGGTTCCCATAAAGTTAATGTCCATTACCCGCTGGATAACCGCTGGGTCGGTATCGATGAGCATCGAGCGCATGGAAATACCCGCATTGTTAATCAGGATGTCCAGCCGGCCAAACTGAGCGATGGTCTGCTCGATTAAGTGTTTTACATCCGCTTCCACACTCACATCGGCGGTTAGGGAGAGCACCGTAATACCTGCCTGGGTAAGTTCGGCCTGTACGGTCTGTAAGGTATCGGCTTTGCGGGCGCAGATGACGATATGGGCCCCTTCCTGCCCGAATGCAAAAGCCAGTGCCCGGCCAATTCCCGACGAAGCACCGGTAATAAGTACTACTTTATCTTTCATAAGGAGCGACAAAGATAACGGATTGACGAGCTATCCACGCCGTGTTGGTCTTGTGGGTGCAAGACAAACTTGTATTGATTCGGAAAAGCCCAACCAACATTTTTCGGGAACAGGATACACTTATATCAGCCCCCGGTTGAAATTGGGGGATTTATCGTAGCAGGGTAATCGGCCCTTTAAGGGTGCGTTTGGTGGTGAGGAGTAAATAGTAATAGGTACCAACGGCGGAATCAGTACCATGCCAGCGGAACTTTGGGTCAGTTGAAGTAAAAATAAGTGCGCCCCAGCGATTGGTAATATCAATCCGTTTAAACTGCTCATCGCAGGTGCTTTCGGGCAGGTCTTTTACGGCGAAGTAGTCATTCATCCCATCGTTGTTGGGCGTGAACACGTTCGGAATTTTGATGTCGGCCCCAAACGATGGACTCGTTATGTGGAAGGTAACGCTGGTTGTATCGGTGTGTTTGGGCAGGCAGGAACGGTCATCGACCACGAAATCGACAATGAACGTCGCTTCCTTTCGTCCGGCCATCAGCTCGCAGGTCGGCTTCCAGCTAAAGGGCGACTGAAGGGTGGGTGGACCAAACTTGCCGGTAAAATCCATCCCGGCCGATTTCATATCGAACCCCCGCCCGGTGCCCGTCATTCGGATGGTATCCCGATCGGGGTCATTGCCCAGCACATCGAACATTGCCCGCCCGGCCGAATCCGATGGGCTGACGACCAGTTCGACAACGGGTTGCGGGAGCGTTGTTCGAATACTTGGTGGCTGGCTGGGTTTGCCCAAAGCGCTCAGGTTGACCGTCACGGTGTCGCGCAGGTTTCGACTACAGCGGTTATCGGTCACGATAAAATCGACCACGTAGTTGGTTTGGGTAGCCTGAGCGCAAACCGGTTTCCACACGAACGGCTGCGACACCTTACCCACGCCCGACCCCGAACTGAAACTCATACCCGCCTGCGCCAGCGTGAAGCCCCGCCCAACGGCCTGAATCGTAATATTGTCGTTGTCGGTATCATTGCCGAGGGCGTTGAAGGTAAGTGACGAGCCAATGGTAATCTGGGCCTGATTTTTCGGTAAGTCGGTGCTGGCAACGGGTTTGTTGTTCGGCGAGGGGATAATGTTCAGCCGAATGCTGATGGTGTCACTCAGCCCCTGCGGGCAGCCGTCGTCGGTGGCCCGGATAAGCAGGGTAAAGGGTTTACCATCCTCACCAACGCAACGCCCGAAACAGAATTTAGCCGATAGCGTGTCGCGGCTGGTTCGGGTAAGCAGGTCGTTGGGCGTGAGGGTAAGACCGGGAAGCGATCCACTCATATTGGTAATCGTGATGCGCTGGTTCGGGTTGATATCCGTAACGTACAGCGTCAGGCAGTTGGTGTCTTTCTCCGCAATAGTCACTACGGTGCCCTGCTGATAAAATGCTTTCTGGTCGTCGGGCCGGAAGAGCAGTTTGGGTGGATCATTCTTTGCGCAGTCGATAACCAGCACCTGATAATCGCGCCGGACTACCCCAATTAGTTTTTTGTTGCGGTATTCACCCACCTCAACCGAAAAGACAAATAAGCCAACCCGGTCGGGCGTTACACGCAACAGGCCGGAGCGGGCATCAATCCGCAGTGGGCTATTGCCCGGAATTTCGTTGGCGCTGGAAATGCCGCCAATCCAGTTTACGGGTGGGTAAGGGCCTGCGGCAAACGTGGGTGGTATTGCACCATTCGACCCACCCGGATTCGGATCGAGCCGGGTACTGAACCCGTTGTAGGGCGTTACTACGGCGTAGGTGAGGCTGTCGCCATCGGCATCTTTGGCGCTGAAATCAAGCGTAAACGGCTGACCAACGCAGGCATAATCACCTTTGGGAATTGTAAAAACGGGCGAGGAGTTGGTAACCCTTGTCGTGCCATTGAGCAGGGCCGGAAACTCCAGGTAAAAGGTTGACCCGGCATCGCCCGGAACCTGAATGTTGACAATTGTTCCGTTGCGACAGCACCGCTCCCAGGACATATAATACCCGGCGGCATCGTTGAATACATTCGGGTCGAGGGTCAGGTCGAGACTGTACCGTATCAGGCGGGTGCGCAGGCTGCCGTTTGCACAGGCCGGTTTTGTGTAGGCAACGTACTGACTGCCAATTCGGTTAAGCACCACATACCCGATAAGCTGATTGGTGCGTTTGGCGAAAATACCAACGGATGTAAAGGCATCTTCGGCTTGGGGACTGCCATTGATATCATCAAAATAGAGATTCAGATTAACACGATGCGTATACGTGCTCTGCGTACCCAGATACCGCAGTTCCAACTCACCACCAACAATGTGCGTCGCCTGGGTTGTATGGGCCAAAACCAGCAGCAAACTGGTCAGAAATACCGAAAACCACCCCTTACTGTATACGTTTACCATACTCAGAACAAGTCAACATGGGTACCGTCCGAAAACGGATGCTTAAATTAGCAGTTTTTTAGGGAATTACATGAGCCGACGATACCATAAAAAGAACCAGTCCCAGAACCCTGTCCGGATGGAAGGTGTCCGCATCGATGCGGTAGCCGCCGAAGGAAAATGTATTGTGCGAACCGACGAAGGGATAATTTTTGTCGAAAACCCAACTGGTGGACCGGGCGTGGCCCCCGGTGATGTGGTGGATTTGCGGATTACCGGTAAGAAAAAACAGTATCGGGAGGCCGTTGCCGAACAAATTCATGACTGGTCGACCATACGGGCCGAGCCGTTTTGTGAACATTTTGGTACCTGTGGCGGCTGCAAATGGCAGCATATTCAATACCCCGAACAACTGAGCTTCAAGCATCAGCAGGTAGTCGACCATCTGACGCGTATCGGTAAAGTGGCTCTCCCCACTATCCGGCCTATTCTGCCCGCTCACCCCACGCGGTATTACCGGAACAAACTCGAATTTACCTGCGCCGAAGGCCGTTGGATGACCCAGCAGGAAGTCCGCAGTGGTCAACTCATCGACCAGCGGGCGGTGGGGTTTCACGTTCCCGGTCGGTTCGATAAAGTGCTGCCTATCCATCATTGCTACCTCCAGCCCGACCCGTCCAATGCCATCCGGCTGGCCGTATCGGACTATGTTTTTGCGAACGATATGACGCTGTACAACCTGAAAACTCACACCGGTTTTCTGCGTACGCTCATCATTCGCACTGCCGATACTACGCAGCAGGTGATGGTAACGTTGCAGGTGGCCTACGACCAACCCGACTGGCTGAATGGCCTGCTGGAACACCTGCAAACGAACTTCCCGCAGATTACCTCACTGAACTATATTCTGAACAGCAAGAAGAATGACAGTTATCAGGACCAGGAAGTGATCAACTGGGCGGGTAAACCGTACATTGAAGAGCAAATGAATGAGGCCGACGGACCGCCGTTAACGTTTCGGATTGGCCCGAAATCATTTTACCAGACCAACGCCCAGCAGGCCCACAATCTTTACAAAATTACCCGTGACTGGGCCGGATTGACGGGGAACGAACGGGTGTATGACCTGTATACCGGTACCGGAACCATTGCGCTGTTCGTGGCCCGACGGGCCAAGGAAGTAATTGGGGTGGAGTACGTTGAAGCCTCGGTGGCCGATGCCCGCATCAACGCCCAGGTGAACGGAATTACGAATGCATCCTTTGTGGCCGGCGATATGCGCGATATTCTGACGGATAGTTTTTTTGACCAGCATGGTCGCCCGGAGGTTGTCATTACCGATCCACCCCGCGCCGGTATGGACGAAGCCGTTACGCGCCAGCTGCTCAAAGCGGCTCCCGACCGGATTGTATACGTCAGTTGCAACACTGCCACGCAGGCCCGTGACCTGGGCATTCTGGACGAAGGGTATTCGGTGCAGAATGTGCAGCCGGTGGATATGTTTCCGCACACCCACCATGTGGAGAATGTGGTGCTGTTAAAAAGCCGGAAGTCATAGCGTCCTTCCGTCAGGGAGAGAATTAATTCTCTCCCTGACGGAAGGACGCTATGACTAAAATTCCAGATAGGGTGCAATTTTCTCGATGGTTTTGGCATCCAGAATTCGAATGGGTTTGAGCGATTCGGCGGACGTGTAAGCCCCGTGCTGCTCCCGGTAATTAACGATAATCTGCGCCTGCCGACGCGATAGAAACGGGTGTTTGTCCAGTTGCTCTGCTGTGGCCGTATTAACCGAAATCTTACGCACGGCAGACTGTATTTTGCCAAACTTCTCCAATTCGCCGAGCGCCAGCGAATCCAGTCCGTAAATGTCGCGGAACTGCTCCGTAGTGATGAAGCCACCAAGGGCATCGCGAAACTTCACGATCCGCCCGGCTAGCGTCGCCCCAATCCCTTTCAGGGCAATCAACTGGGCAGTGTCGGCGGTGTTGATATCGAAGGGCTGGATTACCGGTTTGGCGGGACGTTCCGCGTAAGCGGGTCGTTCGGGAAATGGCTTTCGTTCGCCGGGTTTGTAGGGTTCTCCGGCACTGGCTTTCGTATCCCCAAATCGCTCCGACGGATACTGGCCGTTGCGGGGCGCTTCTTTCAGCGAAATATAGGGTTCAAGCTGGTCGTAGAGGTCGGGCGGGAAGTCATAGATGCGCAGCAGGTCTTCTTTTTTCCGAAACTGCCCGCCTTTGCCGCGGTACTTGTCAATGCGTTCGGCCAGCCACTTTGGTAACCCCAGTTGTTGTAATCCGGCTACACTCACCGTGTTCGGATCAAAATTGAACAGTTTGGGCTCATTGAACCGTTCGGCGGTGGTCTTGTCTTTCTCCGGGCGACTGCCAAATTGGGGTTGGCGGGCTTCTTCGGCCTGCATCAGCGATACCAGGCTATCGAGTTTACGCTGGTCGGTAGCACTGGTGTCAATTGGATTCCGGTCGCTTACAAACCGGTACAAAAAGGGAATGAACAGGCAGAGTACGGTCAGGAAAATCAGCACGGTGAACCCCAGGCTCTCTTTGTGCGAAAAACCGAAGTAATCCCGAATCAGCGACTGAAACCGGTTGAACATGAACAGTTGGATAGGGTAGTACGGAAGGTTCTGTACGAACGGCAAGCTAACTCGCGAAACGCTATCAAACAATCTTTTGCAGTAGCTTAGTCGACAAGACGATTGTCAGGGGTGACAAAACGATTCTGCCACCCCTGCATGATAAGGACGCATAGAAACGCCGACAAGACACCCAGGCCCGTACCGGCCAGCACATCGAGCGGGTAATGGGCTGCCACGTAAATCCGGCTGTACGATACAACAGCCGCCCACAGGAATACCCATTTGAAGAGTGGGTATTGTTTGCCCAACAGCAGCCAGAGTGTAGTGGCCAGCGCAAATGTGGTGGAGGCATGGGAAGACACGAAACTGTACAGACCCCCGCATTCCAGTACCGGATGAATCAGTTTTTGCAGGGCCAGTTCGTGGCATGGGCGCAGGCGGTGGGTCAAGGGTTTGAGCACCGACGAAGCGAGTTGGTCAGCCACGGCAACAGCGGCTGCAATGGTCAGTATCTGGGCAATGGCTTGTTTCCGAAAGCGGTACACCAGCCACCCGATGAGCAGAGCATAAAATGGAAACCAGTTGTTGCGCTCCGTCACCCAAAGCATAATCGGGTCGAGCCAGGGGGTGTAGCGGCCATTGAGCCACAGAAAAAGAGCGGTGTCTAGTTGATTGAGGGTTTCAATCATAGTATAAAATTGGCTCAAGTAGCTACAGACAGTTACTATTGTCCTTGTCGTATCATGAATTCACTACATTACACCATTCAGCGACTACGTAGATTAGCATGAATACCACCAGAATAGTCCGTGAGAATGTACTCCCCGCGCTGGCCTATTGGACTATTGGCCTGATAGGAAATTACTGGATTAGCGGTGTGTTGCTCATCGTCTTGTTTTCTCCTGTTCACTGCTTGGTACTGTTGATTCTGGCTATCACGATGCCCCAAAAACGGCCTTATTGGTTAGCATTTATCGGTGTTTGCTTGGTGACGGGAATCGGTTTTGCTATACTACTATACCTTAGCGATATATCAGACTGATTCAATCAAGACAGCACCAGAAATTGGCTTAGGTAATTACGGGCGGTCAGGATGGCCGTTTTTACATCGTCCGGGCTGCCTTCAAACGCTTTATCCTCTACCTCAATGCAAACGGGACCCCGGTAGCGCACATCGGTCAGAGCGGCAAAGAAATCGCGCCAGCGCACATCACCCAGGCCGGGTAATTTGGGTGAATGGTATTCCAGGGGATTCGCCATAATGCCCACCCGATTTAGCTTGTCTCGGTACAGTTTCACGTCTTTCAGATGAATGTGGTGCAGGCGGTCGCGGTAGTCGTAAATGGGTTTTACCTCATCCATCATTTGCCAGATCAGGTGGCTGGGGTCATAGTTCAGTCCCAGAATAGGAGAGGGGATAATCTCGAACATCCGGTCCCAGATGGCGGGCGTAGTTGCCAGGTTTTTGCCGCCCGGCCACTCATCGTCGGTGAACCACATCGGGCAATTTTCGATACCGATCTTTACGTTACACTCCTCGGCAACGTTCACAATACCGGGCCAGTGTTCAGCATACTGTTTCAGGTTGTCGGTGATGCTTAACGATGGATTGCGGCCAATGAACGTAGTAACGACGGGAGCCGGATTGCCGGGTCGTGCCAGCTTCGCAGCCGCCCGAATAACTTTTTTCAGGTGCTCCCGATAAAACTCTGCCTGTTCGGGATTCGGGTCTAGTGGATTAGGGTAATAGCCCAGGCCCGAAATAGAAACCCCGTAAAGGTTTGTCAGGTCGTGAATTTGCTCTACGTCCAGATTATCCACGTCGATATGTGTAACACCGGCATACCGACGCGAATCGGCGTTACTGGTTGGCCAACACATCACTTCAACGCATTTGAAGGAATGCTCGGAAGCGAATTTTAATACACCATTGAGGTCATAATCGGCTAGGATAGCCGAAACAAAGCCGAGATTGAGCATTAGGCGAATCGATCAGTTAGGCCGTAAAACTACGCATAAGGCTCGATTAATACCCGTCGACTTCAGGGATAGGTTCGTTGGAGGTGCTTACTCCAAACCGACGGTAAGCTTCTTCCATGATGGCGGCCGTTGACGAGGTACCTACCCGCGAAACGCCCATTTCCCGTACCAGCAATAGTTCATCGAGGGTACGGATACCGCCGGATGCTTTCACCTGAACACCCGGCCCTACATGAGCGAGCATCAGTTGCAGGTCTTCCACCGTAGCTCCGTCATAATCGTATTTATTATCTGTACCTTTCACGAAGCCAAAGCCGGTTGAGGTTTTCACAAACTCAACTCCTATTTCAGTACAGAGTTGACAGAGTTTGATTTTGCGGGCATTGTCGGGCAGGAAGTCGTTCTCGAAAATTACTTTCAACAGGGCCCCACGCTCACGGCACACGGTATGAACCAACTGGATTTCCGCCCGTACGTAGGCCCAGTCGTCACTCAATACTTTACCAATATTAATTACCATGTCAATTTCAACCGCACCATCCTGGCAAGCCTGTTCGGCTTCGGCCACTTTGATGCGGGTGGCGCTATTCCCATGAGGAAAGCCAATGACCGTTCCAACCCGGATAGTGGAACCCGCCAGAAATTCGGTGGTGGTACGGACAGCATAGGGTTTAACACAAATCGATGCTACATCGTAGGCAAGAACTAACTCGCAGCCTGCCCTCAGTTCGGTGTCGGTAAGCGTCGGGTGCAGCAGCGCGTGGTCAATCATGTTGGCAATCTCACTAATTAGGGGCATGTTCGTTACGTGAATAAAAAAGGCTTATTCACGTAACGAACCATGTCGATAGCGTATTGACTAACGAGCCGGAATACTTGCGGGAAGATGAATGGCTATGTCGATTAGAGGGCGGGGTTACGCCACCAATCCCGACCGTAACGCCCAAAGAACCAGCCCCACCCGGCTTTTGATGTTGAAACGGTCGAACAAGGCTTCCCGATAGCCGTCTACCGTGCGGGGGCTAACGCACATGCGGTCGGCAATCTGGACGTAGGTTAATTCGGAGCAGGCTAACTGCAAAAAGTGAAGTTCACGGGGCTTCAACCGAACAACGTTAAGGCTTTGCGGATAGGGTAGGTTACTCATTGTTTATGGGTGGTTTATTTAGTTGACTATACGTTTCATTAGTCGAATGAAAGTACATAAATGAAAACACCCACTCCAAATCAATTTAGCTAACGGTAATTTTCCTGCCCGTTAATTAAATCCCATCACGTCCCGTACCCGCGTAATGGTTCGCCCTGCCACGGCGCGGGCCTTTTCTTCCCCTGCCCGAAGCTCGGTTTCCAGCGCATCAGGATTCTCAATTGTGTAGTAATCAAAGCGTTCGCGCTCGGTGGCAAACTGCGCCAGTATGAGTTCATAGAATGCCTTTTTGGCCATGCCGTAGCCGTAATTACCTCCTTCGTACAAAGCCCGCATCTCGGCAATCTGCGCGTCGGAGGCCAGTAATGAATACAACTGAAAGGTAATATCAGTGTCTGGATTCTTCGGGTCTTCTAGCGGGGTGGAGTCCGATTTGATTTTTTTAATCACTTTCCACAATTCATTTTCGGGCAGGAAAATGTCGATGTAGTTATTGTACGACTTGCTCATTTTTGCCCCGTCGATACCCGGAATGGTCATGAGCCGGTCGTCGATGCGGGGCTCCGGGAGAACGAAAATATCGGCGTTGTATTGATGGTTAACGGCACTGGCAATGTCACGCGTCATTTCGATGTGTTGCCGCTGGTCTTTCCCAACGGGAATAATCTCGGCATCGTACAGCAAAATATCAGCCGCCTGCAATACCGGGTATACGAATAAACCCGCGTTGACCACCGATAGCGACCTATCCGACTTTTCCTTGAATGATGTGGCATTGTTCAGCATTGGAAAAGGCGTGAAGCAACTCAGGTGCCAGGCCAGTTCCGTATGTTCAGCCACCCGCGACTGCCGCCAGAAGGTGTTTTTCTGCGTGTCCAGCCCAAAAGCCAGCCAGGTTGCCGCCACCGCTTTCGTAAACTCCCGACGCATAGGGCCATCCTTAATGGTGGTGAGCGAATGGAGGTCGGCAATGAATAAAAAAGACTCGTTATCCGGAAGTCTGGATAACTCAATAGCGGGCTTGATAGCCCCCAGAATATTGCCCAGATGCGGCCTGCCGCTGGACTGGATACCGGTTAAGATTCTCATAGTCAATGATGAATGATGAATCGGGGCCGCCCGTGCGGATGAGTGATGAAATCCTTCCGGTTTCATCAGCACGCATTAGCGATTTCATCTGCACGGGCGGCCCCGATTCACCATTTATAATTTATCATTAAAATTTATTTCCCCTGCGCTTCGACCACCGCAATGGCGACCATGTTGACGATTTCGCGTTCTGATGAACCTAGCTGCAATACATACACCGGCCTGCGAATGCCCAGCAAAATGGGGCCAATGGTATCGAAACCGGCGGCTTCACTCATGAGGTTGTAGGCAATGTTTGCCGCCGACAGATTGGGGAAAATGAGCGTGTTAGCCCCTTCGCCCACTAGCTTGCTGAACGGGTGATTCTGCTGGAGCAGTTCGGTATTGAACGCCAGGTGAGCCTGAATCTCGCCGTCTACAATCATGTCCGGGTGTTTCTGCTGCAAAATTTCGACGGCCCGGTTCATTTTTTCGGCATCGTCGCCCTGGGCACTGCCGAAGTTGGAGTACGTAACCAGCGCGATGCGGGGCTTGATGTTGAACCGTTCTACCGTTTGGGCAGTCAGTTCAGTTATCTCGACAATCTCCTCGGCAGTAGGGTTGAAATTGACCGTCGTATCGGAGAAAAACAGGGGTCCTCGTTTGGTGAGCAGAATATACATCCCAGCCACTTTTTTAACGCCCGGTTCTTTGCCAATGATTTGCAGAGCCGGCCGAATGGTATCGGGGTAGCTGCGCGTAAGGCCGGAAATCAAGGCATCGGCTTCACCCGTTTCCACCATCATTGCCCCGAAGTAGTTCCGGATGTACATCAGTTTCCGGGCTTCGGTCATGTTTACCCCTTTGCGTTTACGCCGGTCGAAATACAAGTTGGTAAATCGATCAATCAGAGGCTGCTGTTCGGGCGCGCGCAGGTCAATAATCTGGACATTATGCCCCAAATCAAGGTTGTTTTCCTTGATAAGCTGTTCAATTTTGTCCCGTTCGCCCAGGAGGATGGGGAACGCAATACCTTCATCCCGAACCTGTTGGGCAGCTTTCAAAACTTTCAGGTTTTCGGCATCGGCAAACACCACCCGCTTTGGATTGGCTTTGGCTTTGGTCAGAATAACCCGCGATATCTGGTTGTCCTGCCCCAGTCGGCGGGCCAGTTGCTGCTCATACGCTTCCCAGTCATTGATGGGTAACCGCGCCACCCCCGATTCCATGGCGGCTCTCGCCACCGCCGGGGCCACCGTGATAAGCAAACGCGGGTCAACGGGTTTGGGCAGAATGTAAGTTCGCCCAAAGAGCATATTCGACTCACCGTAGGCCAGGTTAACCAGGTCCGGGACGGGTTTCTTCGCTAAATCGGCCAGGGCATACGTAGCCGCCAGCTTCATGGCTTCGTTGATTTCGGTAGCCCGAACGTCCAGTGCTCCCCGGAAAATGTAAGGGAATCCAAGCACGTTGTTGACCTGGTTCGGGTAGTCCGAACGGCCCGTTGCCATGATGATATCGGGCCGGGCGGCCATGGCATCGTCGTAACTGATTTCCGGGTTCGGATTGGCCATCGCGAATACAATTGCATCAGGGGCCATCAGCCGAATCATATCCTGACTCACGATATTCCCTTTCGACAAACCAACGAATACATCTGCTCCGGCAAAGGCATCATTCAGGGAGGTAATAGCCCGACTGGTAGCAAAGGGACGCATCATCTCATCCAGGTCAGTACGATTGGTGGTAAGAGGGCCGTTTACATCGAACATCACCATGTTTTCCCGCTTCGCACCCAGGGCTACGTACTGGCGGGCACAGGAAATAGCGGCCGCGCCAGCACCCAGAATAACGAACTGAGCCATTTCCATTTTTTTATGGACCAGTTCCAGCGCGTTTAGCAGAGCCGCTCCGCTCACAATGGCCGTGCCGTGCTGGTCGTCGTGCATGACCGGAATGTTCATTTGCTGCTTGAGCCGCTCCTCAATCTCGAAGCATTCGGGCGCTTTAATGTCCTCTAAATTGACACCACCAAAGGTGGGTTCCAGAATCTTGACCGTACGCACAAACTCGTCGATGTCAGTGGTGTCCAGCTCCAGGTCGAATACGTCAATGTCGGAATAAATCTTGAAGAGCAATCCTTTTCCTTCCATCACGGGCTTGCTGGCGCCCGGACCAATATTACCCAGTCCGAGTACGGCCGTTCCGTTACTGATAACGGCTACCAGATTGCCCTTGGCGGTGTATTTGAAGGCGTCATCCGGGTTGGCTTCAATGGCCAGACAGGGTTCAGCCACCCCCGGCGAATAGGCCAGCGAGAGGTCGCGCTGGGTGCTGTATTCCTTGCTGGGAATGACTTCGAGTTTGCCGGGACGACCCTTGGCGTGATAATCTAGGGCATCTTCACGCCGGATTTTCTGAATCATAGATAGGAAGTTACGGACGAGTTGTTACCAGTAACCGGACTGCGAAGGTACGGAAAAAGTTAGCGGACCAATTCGTTAACTCGCCTGAATCAGCAACTGTTGCTGCTCCGTCCAGACCCAGCACGTGCCGCATAACACCAGCAGCATACCATAGAAAAGTAGCCATCTGTAGGGGCGGGTGCGGGTTGGTTCGTAGACTGGCTGCGTGGTACTTAGGTTGATGTCATTTCCCTGACGAATGCCAAACACCTCTATCCGTTTGTAATCAAAGTATTTATCACCAACTGTAAGCGGCTCGGTTTCGAGTAGTTTCTTCTGGATATCGCTCTCCCGCAGCAGCAGCGTTACGGGTCGGTTCGGGCGGATATACCGGAGCAGAAACCGGATGTCCTGATCAAAATCCTGCCGACTGGCATAAAACCAGTGGTCGGACCAACGGTTGAGCCGAAACGAAACACCTTTGAAATTACTTTTCGCTTCCACTGCCCGTACTTCGTCAAGCAGCGCAGTAAATGGCCCTAGCGGAGCAGGGTTCTTCCCCGATGGATTGTGCGCCACGAAACCAAACACAATGCTGGTAATGATTAGTAGTGCCATCCCACTCAGAAACCACCGGAACTGCATTCGCTCAGTTTGGGTGATGACCCGGCGGTAGGGCACTGGCCGGGCATCCTGCGTCAACTGGGCTTTCAGGTAAGGATAGTCCCGGAACACGTTGGAGCGAAGCATAAACCAGTTGGTCGGCATGTACAGCGTTAGCTCATCAAATGCCGACGCCCGGTCAAACTGGCGTCGCTCATTGTACGATGTGATGGCGCTGTACGGGTAATGAGTAGCCCGGCTTCCCCATTTTTTTACGGTAAAGCCCGTTTCACTCAGTTCAATTGAAACAGTTTGCGGCTTCATCTCGAGCAGAACAATAGCCCCTACAAAGCCGATGCCCAACACCCAGAAAATGGGTAGAACCGATAGGTCGGGGTAGCGCGCACCACTGAGCGCGATGCCGGCAGGAATAACAAACAGCGACAGAAACAGGAGCAGGAACCCCAGCGTTTGCCACAGTATACGGGTGCGGCTCATTATAAACACGCTTTTTTGCTGATACACCATTGACGAAACTATGTTTTGTATAACAGGTCGAACGGATTAACTCATCGACTGATAATCGCAATTGTCAACCGGCTCACGCACACCAGCTTACCACCTTCGTCCGTAATTCGAATGTCCCAAATCTGGGTAGTGCGGCCCGTATGAATAGGTGTGCAGCGACCGTATACCCAGCCTTCGCGAACGGAGCGGATATGGTTGGCATTAATTTCAAGCCCCACCGCACTTTGTTTTTCCGGGTCGTCCAGCATCATCCAGGAAGCCACACTGCCCAGTGTTTCGGCCAGTACCACCGATGCGCCACCGTGCAGAATACCGAATGGCTGCCGCGTGCGATTATCGACGGGCATTCGGGCAACCAGGTAGCCTTCTCCAGCCTCCATGAACTCAATTCCGAGGTGCTTACCCAAAGAATCGGTATGAATAAAATCAAGCGCATTTAGGTCGAATCCAGCTTTCATTGTCTTTCGTGGTTTGGGTACCAACGTTCCGGTTTGAGCTGATAAACGGGTTGCCGACTTACGTTAACACCGAAACTTGGCCCTTGAAACAGGTTAGTACACCGTTTTTATGTAATTTTAAGGGCCAATTTTGGGAAAATTTATCGGTTAGCAAAGGAATAGGTTTGATACAAAAAACAATATACCTGATTCGCCACGGCGAAACGGATTACAACCGGCGGGGAGTAGTGCAGGGAAGCGGGGTTGATTCAGACCTCAATGATATGGGGCGGGCGCAGGCACAAGCCTTTTTTGAGACCTACCAGCATGTACCCTTCAGTAAGATTTATATTTCGGGATTGAAACGTACGTACCAGACTGTCCAGCCATTCCTTGACCTGAACATACCGTACGAAAAGCTGACCGGGCTGAACGAAATTTGCTGGGGCGTGATGGAAGGTAAAATTCCCGGTAATCTGGATAATGAATATTACCGGGACCTGATCGAAGCCTGGTCGTCGGGAAACACCGCTCAAACAACGGATCAGGGAGAAAGCCCCGACGAGGTGGCCGCCCGGCAAAAAGCCGCCATGGAGGTTATTCTCTCGCATCTGGAAGAAGAAACCGTTCTGGTAGCCATGCACGGTCGCGCCATGCGTGTTTTGCTCTGCTGGCTTACAAACAGGCCTTTATCGGATATGGATCAGTTCGAGCACAGTAATTTATGCCTGTACAAAATCTGCTACCAGTACGAGTCATCCCAGTTTACTATTGAACAGGCCAATGATACGGCTCACCTGCTGTCACTGGCACTGATGTAGCAACCCGTTGTACAATTGATTACCAGTCAACAGGCACATATGTCCGGTAATACCGCTATATATCCATTCATTGATGGGATGAACTACTTTGCCTGCCGAAGCCCGTATATTCGTTTAATTCCTGCTGGTAGGTAACCGGGAAAAGGTTTATGGCAAAGCAGAAAATATATTGGTTCTGTCAGATCTTCGGCTGGTCGCTCCTTCTTGCGGTGGAGTATCTGGGCTATTTGTTTGAGGACGGCTTTGACGTTGACGTGCTTTACCTGGCCATTGCCAATATTTTTCTGGGAATTACCTTAACCCACCTCTACCGATTAATGATTCGTCGGTGGAACTGGGTACGGCTTCCCTTCTTTCAGATAGCACCCCGCGTGCTGCTTTCCATTCTGGTGCTGGCCCTGATTATGACGATGGTCAACATGCCCATCGATAAGATTATTGTACCGCAGCACCTGGTTGGCGAACCCTTTCTGTTTTTTGGCTACATATTGAACTGGGGTAAAAGTATGCTGACCTGGGTGCTGACCTACACCGTTTATCATTATGTAGAGCAGAATAGAAACGCCGAAATTGAGAAGATACTCCTTAAAACCAGCATCCGCGAAACAGAAGCCAAAGTGCTGCGCTCCCAGTTAAATCCCCATTTTGTATTCAACGCGCTGAACAGCATTCGGGCACTCGTGCATGAAAACCCCGTTAAGGCACAGCAAAGTATTACACAACTGTCCAATTTACTACGAAACTCGCTGCTGGCCGACCGGCGAAAAACGGTTGAATTACGGGAAGAAATTAAAACCGTAGAAGACTACCTGGCCCTGGAAAAGGTCCGGTATGAAGACCGGCTAACCTCGCGTATCAATATCGACGGTCGAACCCTGTTCTGGCAGGTTCCCCCCATGATGCTGCAAACGCTGGTCGAAAATGCCATCAAGCACGGAGTGTCCACCGCCATTGGGGGAGGATTCGTGGAAGTGCATACCAGCATCAGCTCCGATAAATTACACATCGTTATCCGGAATACCGGCGTGCTGGGCGACAAAGAAGCATCGGGCGGCTTCGGACTGGCCAACACCGCCCAGCGGCTCGAACTGCTCTACGGCCCGGATGCCCGGTTTGATATTTTTCAGGAAGACGAGGCTATCGTATGTGCCGATATATTGATACCCGCCCAATCGGAGGGCATGTTCCGAAAATCAGCCAGTAAGTCGGTCAGTTAAAGTTGACCAGTAGCCAGTACTGGCGCGTCATCACCAACGACTGATTAACTCACTAACTAACTGACCAATTCTCTGACCCACCAACTGATAAACTAATTAACTGACCAACTACCTTCTACATGAAAACCCTTATTATTGATGATGAACGCCTGGCCCGTAATGAACTACGTCGGCTACTCGAAAATTTCCCAAAAATTCAGATTATTGGTGAAGCGGCCAATGCCGATGAAGCGCTGGCCATGATTGATGAACTGGAGCCGGAACTGCTGTTTCTGGATATTCAGATGCCGGGAAAAAACGGCTTTGAGCTGCTACAGTCTATCGAAGGCAAAACCCCCGAAGTAATTTTTACAACGGCTTTTGATGAGTACGCCATCAAAGCCTTCGAGTTCAACGCACTCGATTACCTGCTCAAACCCATCGAACTGGCCCGCCTGTCCGAAGCCATTCACCGGGTAGAGGAAGAACAGCACGTTCCCGAAAATGCGGGGTCATCTTTAGGAACTTCCTCAAAGGTTTTGGGCGAAAATGATCAGGTTTTCGTGAAGGACGGGGAAAAATGCTGGTTCGTCAAACTGGGCAAGGTTCGGCTGTTTGAATCCATGGGCAATTACGTCCGACTATATTTTGATGATCAAAAACCACTGGTACTAAAGTCGTTGAATGCCCTTGAAGACCGGCTCAACCCCAGCACTTTTTTCCGGGCCAACCGCAAGCATATCATCAATCTGCAATGGATTGACAAGATTGAACCCTGGTTCAGCGGGGGGCTGCTGGTGACGTTACGCGGGGGCGACAAGATTGAAATTAGTCGGCGGCAGGCTATTCGGTTCAAAGATTTGTTAAGTTTGTAACGAAGGATAATCGGATGGAATTGGGTATTTAGCCAGTCGTCAACTCGTTTATACCTGACTTCCTCTTATTACTCTATTTTATCGTTATGAAGTGCTGTTTTGTGCCGATCTTTTTCGGTTTAGTGAGTTTTTTGTCAGCCTGTCAGTTAACGCAATCGGGTCCTCCATCTTTACGACGACAACAATATACCTTTGGCGGAGCAACGCGTTGCGATAGCGCCAGCAATACCGGCGTCGATGTATCCGTATCCTACCTTTTATTAGAGGATGATACCGAAGGGACCCGAAAAATTAATGATAGTCTCCACCTGATAGCTGTCGGTAGCCTGACGGGCTGGCTCGATAGTACAACGGTGGCCACTAATCCGGATGCGAAAACCAATCTGAACAAGGCTGCTTCCCTGTTTGCGCTGGATTATGAAGCGGTGCGGAAAGATATGGGAAGCCTGAGCGGCTGCTGGCAACTGGAAACCAGGGTCGATACCGTTCATTCAAGCGCGAAAGCCCTGACCGTAAAAGTCGAAACGTACGCCTATACGGGTGGTGCTCATCCCAACTCAGGCCTGAGTTTTTATACATTTGACCGAAAAACGGGGCGGATGCTGACGCTGGACGATATGGTTGATGATACTACGGCCCTGCTCGGCCTAGTAGAACAAGCCTTCCGGCAACAGCAGAAAATAAAGCCGAATGCTAACCTGGAAGAAGAAGGATATTTTCTGCGCGAGGGTCATTTCTTTTTACCCGACAACGTTGGTACGACCCGAAATGGCCTTATTTTCTATTACAATCCGTACGAAATAGCTGCTTACGCGGTGGGGCCGGTTCAGGTCACGATTCCGTACGAAAAACTAAATGGTATTCTGCGTGAGCAGTGGCTGTAAACAGAATTTTGCCGGGCGCAACTTGCTGAAATCGCTGGCAAATGGCCCACTGTTAGTATGTTATGAAATCACGCTGGATTGTTCCGGTTGCCACGAGCAGCCTGATACTACTCTTATTTTTCTGCTTCAAAATTGCCCGGTTCAATGCGTTGTATTATACCTACAACGACATGTACATTTTTCTTCAGGCATCGTGCAGCTGGCTGGATGGCAGGCCGCTGCTGTACGAAAACATCTGGGGCTACGATGACCGGATTCATAACAATTATGCCATGCTGCTCTGGGGGCCACTCATCTACCTGGGTGGTGCCTACGGCGCTTTTGCCGTTCAGGTGGGCCTGTTAGCCTTGAGTTATGGGTTGTTACTACGTCAGCTTAGCCGACAAATGGCTTCCTGGGCTGTTTGGGCCGCCTTAAGTGTGTTGCTGCTGGGACCTGTCTGGTTCTGGCTCAACGACCACCCTGGCATTGGCTGGCATCCTGAACTGACCTATTTCCCGCTGTCGATTCTCTTTTTTCTGGCCTTGTACACGCGTCAGTCAACCTGGTTTTGGATAACGGGTGCGTTGATCGTATTGGTAAAAGAAGACGGTGCTCTGCTGGTGGGTGCTATTCACCTGGCCTATCTGTGCCTTCAGTACCTGGCTACCAATCGGGAGCGTAATGTTTTTGGTATACTCACCAGGTCCGTATTCTGGCGGGTGTTGGGCGGTTGGGCGGCCGTTTTTATAGCAGGGATGCTTTTTTTGTCGTACAAAAATCATTCGGCCGAGCCTGAACCCCGGCTGCAGCAGGCTCTCGCTGCTATTGGTAACGGCCTGCATGATGCAACGTTTATTCGTACGAACCTACGTCTGCTGGGGCAAACGGTCCTGCTCCTGTTGCCCTCCATCGGCTTATTGGCATACGGACTGTTTCGGACCGGTTGGCAGCAAACTGGTAGCGTTCTGTTGGTTTATGCAGTAGCTCAACTGGCGCTGTTACTCTCTAACTGGGTACAGGGGGGCACCTATTACGGAACCAATGCTTTATTTGACCTGGTATCGCTTACGTGGCCACCCCGGTTTGTACTGGTTTATGCGTTCTCCGTGGTGTATACGTTGCTTGTGTGGCTTATATTCGGTGTCGGCAGGCAGCAGGCTTCCGGCAGGCAGTGGATTTCGGTCTGTGTAGTGCTCGTAGTTATACAGCTGCCCATTGTTCAGTACGCCCGGCCCGACTTCCGGTTCTTTGCCAGTCTTCGTAATCTGGTGACGCACCGATATGACCCTGAAAAAGAACCGCTGTTACCGGCTTCGGATGTAGCCGTTGTTGAAAAACTCGCCCATGTTATTCCCGCACGCTCAAATGTGTTTGTCTTTGATTACCTGATTCCGTTTTTTCACAAACATTACAACATCTGGCCTACCAAAAATCAATGGGAGAAAGCGGACCTGGCTATTATTCCAAACAATGATTTTCAGAAGCTGGGTGAACTGCTGCCCCGCGTTATGAAGCAACCCTACCGGGCCGTGCGGCTGGATACCTATACGGTGTATGTTACCCCGGCTTATGAATCGTACCTGCAAAAAGCCTTACCCGAAAAATTCAGCGTAAAATGACCATTGAGCAGTTCAAAACTACCCTGTCGCAGCCAGAGCCGCCAGCGGGTATCCATCCGGTTCTACAGGGGCTCTGGTATGATGGCTGCGGCCATTGGGAAGCCGCCCATAACGTTGCGCAAGGCCGGGAGGGCACCCCGCCTTACGACCGGCTGCACGCCTACCTGCACCGAAAAGAAGGCGACCGGTTCAATGCCAACTACTGGTACCGTCGGGCGGGAGAACCCTATTTTGAGGGTTCGCTGGACGAGGAGTGGGCTGTTTTGGTGGCGAAATATCTGAGCTAAGACCCAAAAAAAAGGCCATACTCCGAAAAGTATGGCCTGCGTCTATCGATGAATAAGTAATATTTTTAGCGTACTGACTCTTCTTCCTGAGTCAATACCGAATTTACGTCGGTTAATGGCAAGCCGAAGGCATCGGCCACTCCCTGATACACTACTTTACCGCCTACTACATTCAGTCCCAGTTTCAGGTCTGTGTTGTCGCGGCATGCCTGTTGCCAGCCTTTGTTGGCAAGTTGCAGCGCGTAAGGCAGGGTTGCATTGGTTAAAGCCAGCGTGCTGGTATAGGGAACAGCCCCCGGCATATTGGCTACGCAGTAATGCACTACACCATCAATGATGAACGTAGGGTCTTCGTGCGTAGTTGGCCGGCAGGTTTCGATACATCCGCCCTGATCCACGGCTACGTCGACCAACACCGTACCCGGCCGCATCTGCGTCAGCATTTCACGGGTGATGAGGTGAGGTGCTTTGGCACCCGGAATCAGTACCGCCCCGATAATCAGGTCGCAGATTTTGATCATGTCCCGAATGTTATACTCATTCGACATCATCGTCTGCACGTTGGGCGGCATGATGTCTGACAGGTAACGCAACCGGGCCAGACTTACGTCCATAATAGTGACCTGCGCCCCCAGTCCGGCGGCCATCTTGGCGGCTTGCGTACCAACAATACCTCCACCGAGCACGAGTACGTTGGCGGGCTTAACCCCTGGTACACCACCCAGTAAAATACCCCGACCTTTCATGGGTTTTTCGAGGTACTTGGCTCCTTCCTGAACCGCCATCCGACCGGCTACTTCCGACATAGGTACCAGCAAGGGTAAGCTACGGTCGGGCCGCTCAACGGTCTCGTAAGCCAGACAAATAGCCCCTTTGGCCAGCATGGCCTGGGTCAGTTCTTCCGACGAAGCGAAGTGGAAATACGTAAAGAGAAGCTGGTTTTCCTTGATAAGGTCATACTCCGAAGCGATCGGCTCCTTAACCTTCATGATCATCTCGGCAATACCATAAATAGCCTCGATAGTGGGGAGCATTATGGCACCGGCTGCAATGTACTCTTCATCCTCAAAACCGCTACCTGCACCCGCATTGACCTGTACATAAACTGTATGGCCACGTTTCCGAAGTTCGGTAACGCCTGCGGGAGTCAACGCAACGCGATTTTCGTTATTCTTTATTTCAGCGGGAACACCGATTACCATGAGCGATCAATTGATTTGGCCTAGTAGGATTGCCTTTAAACAAAGGTAAAAAGGCGGTGTTACTTTTCTGATATTACTCATTATTTTGGAAAATAAGCTTGTAATCAGCCTTATAAACAGGAAATAAATCTATTTTTAGCGAATAATAGGGGTTAAATACGTAAAAATGCCGTTATGGATAATCTGGACAATACCGACCGTAAAATATTGACCCTGCTCCAGCAAGACGCACTGATGACCATTCAGGAAATTGGAAAGCGGATCAACCTCTCCAAAACCCCCATTCATGAGCGAATAAAGCGACTCGAACGGGAAGGAGTCATCGACCGTTACGTGACGATTTTAAACAGAAAAAAACTGGGTAACCTGTTGATGGTCTACTGCCAGGTTACGCTCGACCGGCAAACCCGCGATGCGTTTGCGGCTTTTGAAGCGGCCATCTGTGAACTGCCCGATGTAGTAGAGTGTAACCGGGTGTCGGGTACGTTCGATTACCTGCTCAAGATTGTTAGCCGTAATATGGAAACCTACAACCGCTTTTACCAGGAACACCTGTCCGTTATTGCGGGTACGCTGCACATCAGCAGCTTTTTTGTGATGGCCGAAGTGAAAAACTCGACTATAGTACCATTGGAGCTGGAGAAGTAAGGAAGGAGAAGTGAAAAATGTAGAATGAAAAATATTTTATGCTGATAATCAGTCTCTAAGAGTTTATTCTACATTGTTAACGCTTCACTATTCATTTCAGTCGGGCTACCCGAATGCCCGACAGGTGTTTATGCCACAGCAGGTAATCGCTTATAGGGTACTTCGTAATTACTACTTCACCCTGGTCGGAGGAGGCATGAAGGAGATGCATGCGCCCATCAGGTTGTCGGACGGCCAGGCCAACGTGCTTCATATCCAGACCGGGCCGGGCGGCCATCAGCATCACGATATCCCCGTCCTGAAGCTGCGCTTCGGCCTGCCGAATGTTCTTTTTCGGTACAAAAGCAAAGGGCTGCTGACTCAGTGATGCTTCCGTTCGGGCCACCTGTTTAAAGATGGCCGGGTCCTGCAGGCGGGGGTATCGATACATCGACGCGGTCATGTAAGAAACGGATTTCGCTACGGAGATACTGCCCGGTAGTTCATGGGTTACATCGGTCAAAAGGCCGTGCTGTTCATTGTCGCGCAGCCAGTCCGAGAAATAATGCAATCGACTGGCGTAGCCTTCGATCCGCCCATCCCGATACCGGAGCCGGGTCAGATACTGGCGAAACGTTTCATCAAACAGGGCTGGATTTTGTTTAACGGATACAGCCTGCCAGGTTAATGAAAGGGCCAGTACGGTTTCCAGGTAGGTGGTGCAATCGAATTCCCGAACGTTAACAACCAGTTGTTCGGTAGGATTCACGTCGAGCGTATGTGGGGTGTACGGGTTACCGATAAACTGTTTACCAATTTTAATGGTCGTTTCGGCCAGTGTTTTGCCCCCCACAATGGTCAGTGAGTTCAGGTTACTGGGCAGAACAATTCCCTGAGCCTGTCCGGCTGGTGAAAGCAACAGCAAAAGAAGGGTAGTAAACAGGTTGCGCACAGGAACTTAATTAAGGTCTACTCTAGTATGTTGACGAAGAGATTACTTAAAAGTAGCCTTTTTTTACGATTTTATTTCAAATACCCGCACCGAACGGGGGGGCAAATGAATCGGTACACCCGCCAGACCGGATGTCTCAATCCGGGTATCGCTCATGAAAATATCACTGAACCAATGCGTTCGGGCAGCATCTTTCTGCATAGCCTCAAAGGCAGCCTGTGGAATGGTGATAGTAGTACTGTGCGTGTTTTTACTGGAAAAATTGCAGACGATGAGTAACTGCTGCCGTTCGGTATAGCGCAGGTAACTATATACCTGATGTGCATCGTACCCCGGGCTTTGCCCATTGTCATTCGCGTATTGTAAATCGTAAAAATAACCGTTCTGAATGGCATCGGAGTTGATGACGAGGTGGTTCAACTGCTGGTAAAAAGCCCGCAGACTGCGCTGATTATCGGTCAGGCCACCGCCATCGTACCGACCCTGATTGAGCCAGCCCTGCCAGTCCGGTAATCCCCAGTAATCGAAAATAGTCGTGCGCCCGTCATCGCCACTAAAGCCTTCAACGCCTTCGGCCCGTACGCCAATTTCCTGCCCAAAATACAGCAGAACAGGCCCCGTGTGCATGGTGGCGGCCAGGGTCATACCGGGGATGGCCGCCCAGGGATCGTTGGTGAAGAAACGGGAAGCAATACGCTGTTCGTCGTGGGTTTCCAGAAACCGGAGCATGTGCTGGGCAAAGTCGCCGGATTCGTGCTGCCACACGCTGGTCAGTTCGTAACAGGAGCCATGCCCTTCCATGAGCCGCCGAACCGCATCGTACAGCCCTACTTTATCGTAGAGATAATCAAAACGACCCTCAAAAATGAACGAACGGTACAGACCCGGATCGTAGATTTCGGCAATGAAAATCAGGCGTGGGTAACGCTGTTTCACGCGGCTGATGGCCCAGTTCCAGAAAGCTACCGGCACCATATGAGCCATATCGCAACGGAATCCATCAACGCCTTTTTCGGCCCAGAACAGCAGAATATCGAGCATCTGATGCCAGGTAACCGGAATCGGATCAAGGTGTAAACTGCCGTCGAAAACATTGTAACCATAATTCAACTTCACCGTTTCGTACCAGTCATTGATGTCGGGGGTGGCGGTGAGGGAACCACTGCCCGTTACTTTGGCCGGAAACTCAGTCAGCTTCGGAACGGGTGTGCTCTCCGCACGGTGCTGAAGCGAGTCCTGGTCCGGGCTAACAAATTGTTGCCCCGGCAAATAGTAGAAATTATTGGCGGATGAAAAGGCAAGGCTGGTATCGTCGTTCTGGCCGAGGTCTGCAACGCCCGCCGGTTTGCAGTCGGATTGATACTGACGGGCCACGTGGTTCGGCACAAAGTCAATGATTACTTTCAGACCGTGGGACTGGGTTCGGAGTACCAGAGCCTCAAACTCAGCCATGCGGTTGGGTACGTCGACGGCCAGGTCGGGGTCAACATCGTAGTAGTCTTTTACGGCGTAAGGAGACCCTGCCCGCCCTTTCACTACCGTTGGGTCATCAGGACGAATACCCTGGTCACTGTAATTGGTTTCGGTGGCGTGTTCAATAACACCGGTGAACCAGATGTGCGAGGCCCCAAATTGACGGATCGCTTTGAGGGCCGCTTCATTGATATCATTGAATTTACCGACGCCATTTTCGTCGCGACTTCCGTACGGTCGGTTGGTGGTGTTCTGATTACCAAACAGCCGGGTGAAAATCTGGTAAATGATTAATTTGTCCATCGTCGGGACAGCCGATTCCATATACATATGGGCAGATCAATTCAGGTTAGCGTAAGGTACCAGCCACATTTCCGCAAAGCTATGGCCTTTTTCGGCTAAAATTTTTCGTTATTTTTCGTTATTGTTGCATTATTCGTATGTCAACCGCTTGCTAACCTATGACAAAACTAACTACTACGCTCTTTTTCGTGCTGAGCCTGATGGCGCGTGTCACCGTTGCCCAGGATGCCCGTATTCAGCGCGTCAACCCAACCAACTGGTGGGTGGGAATGAAGAACCCGACGGTGCAACTGATGGTGTATGGCCCCAATGCCGGAACACTGACCTATTCGCTCAACTATCCGGGGGTTAAACTGGCTAAAACGCACACGGTCGAAAACCCGAACTACGCCTTCCTGGACCTGGTTATTTCGCCCACGGCCAAAGCCGGGACCCTCAAACTAACGGGAAAGCGGGGCAACCAGACGCTTACGCAACCGTTCGTTCTGAAAGCCCGCGACAAAACCCCCAAAGGAACGGGTGTAACCTCGGCGGATTTTATCTACCTGGCCATGCCCGACCGCTTTGCCAATGGCGACCCCGCCAATGACAAGTTTGCCGATATGGCCGACCCTAACGCCGACCGGGCCAATCCTTTTTACCGGCATGGAGGGGATTTGGCCGGGGCTGCCAAACACCTCGACTACCTGAAAGATTTGGGTGTTACCGCCATCTGGTTCACGCCATTGCTGGAGAATAACCAGCCCCTTACCAACGAGGGCGGGGTCATGCGCTCGGCCTATCATGGCTACGGGTTCACCGACCATTATACCATAGACAAGCGTTTTGGTGGCAATCAGGCCTACTCCGCGTTCATCAAGTCGGCGCATGCGGCCGGGTTTAAAGTGGTGCAGGATGCCGTATATAACCACGTTGGTATTAATCACTGGTTTATCAAAGATATGCCCAGCAAAGACTGGGTTCACCAGTGGCCTGCCTACACAAATACTTCCTATAAATACCAGCCCATTACGGACCCCCACGCTGCCGAAACCGACCGGCGCGTCACCCTCGATGGCTGGTTTGTACCGTTCCTGCCCGACCTCAATCAGAACAATCCGTACGTGGCTAACTTCCTGATTCAGCACGCCATCTGGACCGTGGAGGAGTTTGGCGTAGATGCCTGGCGGGTGGACACGTACATGTATAACGATTTGCCCTTTATGAATCGCTGCAACGCGGCCCTGATGGAGCAATACCCAACTATTCACATTTTTGGGGAGTCATGAGTCAATAACGTCGTTGATCAGGCGTACTATACTCGCAATAAAATTGACTTCCCGTTCAAGTCGAATCAACCGGGGGGCCTTGATTTTGTGCTGTATTCGGCCATGCTGGATGGATTAAAGCAGAATTTTAGCTGGGACGATGGCGTAAACCGCCCCTATCAGGCACTGGCGCAGGATGTGGTGTATACCGACCCGACCAAACTTGTCACTTTCCTGGATAACCATGATACCGACCGGTACCTGTCCGTGATTGGCGAGGATTTCGATAAGTACAAAATTGGTCTGACCTGGCTGCTCACTACGCGCGGCATCCCGTCGATGTACTACGGCACCGAAATTCTGATGAAGAACGTCAAAGACCCGTCGGATGCCGAGGTGCGTCGTGATTTTCCCGGTGGTTTTTCGGGGGACAAGGAAAATAAGTTCGAGGCTGCCGGACGTACCGACAAGGAGAACGACGCGTTCAATTTTGTGAAAAAACTGGCGAACTACCGCCGGGTTACACCCGCGCTGCACTCGGGGAAACTCACGCAGTACCTGCCACAAAATGGTACGTACGTCTATTTTCGGTACGATGCGGGCAAAACGGTGATGGTAGCGACCAACAGCACCGAGAAGGAAATAAGCCTGGATACGGCCCGTTTCTCCGAACGGATGAGTGGTTTCTCATCCGCCAGAAATGTACTGACCGATGAGAAGCTGACGGACTTAAAAGGAATAAAACTGCCCGCCAAAACGGCCCTGGTGCTGGAGCTGGAGAAATAGTCCGCCCCGTTGTGGTGTCGTTTCTGCACCGCCAAACTGGTCAGAAACGACACCACAACGGGGTCTGTTAGCTAAGCCTGCAAACTGGCCGCGGCCCCAATGGCACCCGCCCACTCCCCAAAATGGGCTTTGCAGATAGTCGTTTTTTTGCCGCCCGGCCGCCATTCAAACAGATCCATGAAGGTGGCCAAAGGACCGAACAACGCATCGTCGGCTTGGGTGATGCCCCCGCCCAGGATAATTCGTTCGGGCGAAAACGAGTTGGCAATGGAGGCCAGTGCCCCCGCCAGCCGACGTACGGAAGTCAGCCAGACGAGCGTAGCCAGTGGTTCTCCCCGTTTATACCCGTCCAGCAGTTCATGCGTACTCTTGTACCGTTCGTACGACCGTCGACCAACGGTGGTGTTGCCAATAGCATCCTCCAGGCTACCGGGCGCGTTCGCAACATCGAGCTGGTCGCTGTCGGCGTCTATCGTCATGTGCCCCAGGTGCCCTGCCATCTGGAAAAATCCCTGATACAGCTGCCCGTTGACCAGCATTCCACCCCCAACCCCCGTTCCCAGGGTTAACATCACGGCGTTGGCAATGTGTTGGGCGGCACCAAACCGGGCTTCGGCCATCAGGGCGGCATGGGCATCGTTCAGCACCCAGACCCGCTCACCCAGAAATTCACCCCAGTCGAAACCTTCCAGCCCCGGCAACCGGCCCGGCATGTAAGCAATGGCCGAATTACCCACATTGGGCAAACCCGGTGCTGCCATCCCTACGCCCAGAATGGACTGTCCGGATATGGCTTTCAGGTCGCGTACCGTTTGGGCTACCGCTTCCTTCCAATTGTTCGTTTCGCCGTCGTTGGTGGGCGTCATCCGTTTCTCGATAACCGCCCCCGTCTGGGTGTCGATGAGGACGCCTTTGATGCGGGTACCACCGAGGTCGATGCCGATAGCCTGATTTGTACTGGACATGGGCATGACTACGGTAGGGCGAAAGCTACGTAACTCTCTCCTTTTGGCGCACCCAGTTTGGTCCCTCCGCAGGCCAGCACAATGTATTGTTTACCCGCTACTTCGTAGGTGCTGGGTGTGGCAAAGCAGGCCGCCGGGAGCTGGGTTTGCCAAAGTTGTTTCCCCGTTTTGCAGTCGAATACGCGTAAAAGGGCATCTTTCGTCCCCGCAATAAAGAGCAGCCCACTGGCTGTAATAACGGGGCCGCCGTAACTTTCCGACCCGGTAGGCTCTTTGGTTTTTAGTTCTGGATAGTTTCCCAGCACCGTTTTCCAGACGTATTCGCCGGTGTTGAGGTTAATGGCATTCAGCGTACCCCAGGGTGGTTTCACGGCGGGATAGCCGTTTTTGTCCAGGAACTTACTATAGCCCGATATGCGGTAAGGTACGTTCGATTTCGCCTGTTCGGCCTGACTCAGGCCCGGTTCACGGGCACTGGCCACACCTGATTCTGCCTTTTCCTGCCCAAACAGATACGCCAGTAAATCCTGCTTCTGCGTATCCGACAGACCCGTAAACGCGGGCATCATGCCTTTCCCGTGCGAAACGATATTATTCACGTAGGCCTGACTCCGCCGTTTCTGGATGTTCACCAGCGATGGAAACCCGCTGGCCGGGTTACCCTGCCGTTCGGTTCCGTGGCAGGGCGAACAGGTGGTGGTGTACACCCGCTGACCGGGGCTAAGCTGGGCAAGCTGCTCATTGGATAGTTTCTTGTTGAGCGAAATCAGCCAGCCCATTTCGTTGCTGTTCACGTACATGATTCCGTTGGGGTCAACGGCGGCACCCCCGTACTCGGCACCGCCATCCAGACCGGGATAAATGATAGTGCCCTGCGCACTGAGGGGCGTAAAAGCTCCATCGTAGCGGCTGCGTTTCAGGGTCGCAATGAGTTCCTGCCGATTTTCGGCCAGCGGACTAATATCGGAGGCTTTCAACGAGTGCCGGGCGTAGGGGGCCGGTTTGGTCGGGATGGGTTGCGTGGGCCATGCCTGCTCACCCTCTACGTCGGAAGCCGGAACGGGTACTTCATTGATGGGGAACAGGGGCTTCCCCGTTTCCCGGTCGAACAAAAAGACGTACCCCTGCTTAGTCACCTGCGCCACGGCATCCACCTTTTTCCCGTTGTGCGTCACCGTCACGAGGTTGGGCGGAGCAGGGGCATCGCGGTCCAGAATATCGTGGTGAACGAGCTGGTAATGCCAGAGCCGCTTGCCGGTTTTAGCATCAAGGGCCAGCAGACAGTTGGCAAACAGATTCTGGCCCGCCCGGTTGCCGCCGTAAAAATCAAAGGCCGCCGAGCCGGTGGGCACGAATACAATGCCCCGCTGCCGGTCGACAGCCATCCCCGACCAGTTGTTGGCGGCCCCCACATCGGTATTTTTGTACGTTTCTTTGGGCCAGGTATCGTAGCCAAATTCGCCCGGCTCGGGAATGGTATGGAAAACCCATGCCAGCTTGCCGGTTCGGATATTAAACGCCTGAATGTGCCCCAGTGCCGCATCGGCTCCTTCGGACAGGCGCATGGGCATGATGATAAGGTCTTCGAAAACGGTTCCGGGCGTATTGGAGATAACCATTTTATCTTTTGCCGTTGGCCCCAGCCCAGCTTTCATACTGGTACGGCCCCTCTCGCCAAAACCCACTACGGGCTTGCCGGTGGTGGCTTCCACGGCGTAGAGCCAGGAATCATTCGTGAATAGAATTCGCTGGTCGGCACCATCTTCCCAGTAAACAAGTCCCCGGCTGGTGCTGCTGGAACGGATAGCTCCGTTCATGGCCATACTATCTTTGCGCAACCAGATTGGCGTACCCGTTGCCGCATTGATGGCGAAGGGTTGGGTAGTGGCCGTCATGCCGTACAAAACCCCGTTTTTGATAATGGGATTGCACTGAATCTGCCCCGAATCCAGGGTGTGGTACTGCCACGCCATCTTCAGTTGGCTGACGTTGCTGGCATTGATTTGGGTGAGCGTCGAGTAGTGATTTCGGTCGGGGCCACCCAGGTACTCGGGCCAGTCACTGGCTGCGCCGGGCAACAGAGGCTGGGTGGTTAGTGTAGCCGCGATGAATAGAACTGCCAATAGCAGGGTGAAAGGAACAAACAGTTGTTTCATGGGGTAAGAATACGTCAAGGGGCTAAATATACCCACTTTGGCGGCAGCTGAAAAGAGGAATTACTTATCCGCCAAAGAACCAGCTGGCGTCAGCGTAACCGGCCCGAGTAGCCCGGAAGGCAGGGCATCCCATTTCGTCGCATCGAAGGGTTTGTAGCGGATGTCCACGATGTTGATGTCATAAAATTTCTTCCACTCCGGATGGATTCGGTCGTAGAGCCGCATGTAATTGGCCGACAGGTTCGTAACGTCAACTTCCAGTCGGTTATTACTGGGTTTTAGTTTGTCGGCGGGTAGGGTCAACTGATAGGGGATGCACCAGGCCGTACCAATCGACTCCCCGTTTAGCCGTACGTCGGCTACTTCCCGTACATCGCCCAGGCTCAGCAGGTAGGGTGATGCTTTTGTTCCGGCGGGTAAATCGAAGGTAGTCGTATACCGGCCAATTCCCCAGAAATACCCTGCCGAGTCCGATACGGTTGCCCAGGAGCCGGGACCGGGCATCGTGACTTTTGTCGTTAGAGTCGGTCTGCCATTTAGAAACTGGAATTGCCAAGAGTTAGTCAGTGAAATGGCCGGTCCGACAGGCTGGTTGGTCAGGCGTTTTTGGGCTTCCGTATTCACGACGTTGGGCGTTCCGGCGCTGACGTTGATAAAGCAGGACTGACCGGGTTCGAGATGAAGGAATACCTCATTCTGCCCATTTTTGCCTGTCCGAACGGGTGCTGTTTCCGCTTGATTCGTCAGCGGGTCATACCGACTCACACGGCCCGTTGCCGACAGCGTAATCCAGTTTTGATGAAACTGGTTGCCCAGGTTCGTGATAAAATACTGCGTGGTATCGGCACCGCGCCGTTTGCGGATAAACGACAGCCCTTCGGCAGCCCAGGGTTCTGACCGGATGCCTGATCTGGACAGCGCACTGAAAACATCCGTTGTGCCGGTTACGGCTTTCTGTTTCAGGAGCGTTTGGCCGAGTTGTTTTACCTGTTCCGAGCGGGCCTCATGGTTGTAGAAACCCGGTGCCTGTTGCGCCAGCGGTCCGTCGAAAATAATCCGGGCACCCTGCCGGGCCAGCCGCTCCAGTTGCCGGAGCGATGTTTCGGGTAAATACGTGCTGCGGGGTACCAGCACCACTTTATAAGTAACTCCCGACGGGCTGCGAATACCGGTTTGACTGGCGGTGAGTTTCGTCAGCAGGTCGTCGGACACGTAGTCGAAGGCGTAGCCGTGCTGTGCCAGTTGTTCGCCCAGTTGCCCGACCCGTTGCGGCAATAGCCACTGCTCTACATGGTGAACTTCCAGCTGATGAATCCCCCCCGCCGACCTGGCCCGCGTCGCCCACAAATCATGGATAGGAAAGTATAGCAGCACATCGTTGTCGGATTTGCTGGTTTGCAGGCGTGTCTGGCAGCGTTCGATGTACTGATTCAGCAGGGGCAGATGCGGCCATAAATGCGACGTAGGACCGTAGTTCGTCGAGGCATAAAATAACCATCCCGGCGAATCCACAGTGGGCCACCCTTCGGACGGGGGCGAGTAGGGGATGCCATGGTAGAAAATATGGTTGATACCAGCCGCCAGCAACTCATCGATCTGCGGCTTTATCTGCGACAGGGATACCTGAAAATGATTGGCCAGCCAGGTCCCCGTTTCGGAACTGACCAGTGGTTTGCCCAGCAGGTTCGCGGCCGACGACGCAAATTTCATGGCCAGCGGATTCGGCGTGCCAAACTGCTCGACACTGTAACTGGCATCGACCCGCAGGCCGGGAATGGGAAAACGGCTGGATCCGAATGATTCCGTTTCGGGAATGTCGGCCTGGGCGTAGAGGTCGATGAGATTACCCGGTGAACCGTGCGCCTGATTGCGGGATAAATACCCGGCTTTGGTAGCCCAGTTACCCCAGGTTTTCGCAAAGCCATCGAGCAGGAGTTCGGACAGGGTCTGGTGATAATCCTGATGCACCAGGATGCTTTCGGGCGTTTGGGTCGTATCCTGCAAAGCGGCTAGTTGACTGTTGAGGTTGTACCCCCGCCGGGCCTTGAACTCAGCCAGGAAATTATCCGTCCAGTTGGCCCCATATACTTCGTAGGAGTCGTTGTACACCGCCCTGGGCCGCTCCGGGAGTTGGGTCAGGGTGGAGTCGAAGCGTTTTAAATACTGTGCAACGGCCTGTTTACTGAAGTAGTCAATGACCGGTCCCTGGGCACCCGGTGCGGGGCGTTTTACCTGTTGCTTTGTCAGGACGGAGGTTAGTTTCCCGTCTTCTACCTTCCAGGCTTTAGCCGCCATATCCGAAGTTACACCGGGGCCGCCGAAGGGCCAACCCGTGCCGGTGGTTAGGTCAACACCCAATCCCAGCCGTTTCCCCTCATGAACCGTGTGGGCAAAAACCGCCATCCAGCGGTCACTCAGGTAAGGAATAAACTGCTTTTCGAAGCCTTTTACCCCGTAGATGGGGATGATGTGAACTCCGCCCAGCCCGGCTTTGGCAAACTGTTCGAGCAGGTTGGTGATATCGGGTTCGTTGACGGCATTGCCCATCCACCACCAGTAGGTCCAGGGCTTAGCGGTATTGCCGGTGGCCGTTTGACTGGTAACGAGGGGTTTAGACTGCGCCCGAGCGGTACAAAGGCTGTTCAGGAGTAGCAGCAAAAGAAAAAGGAATCGATTCATAAGGGTGTAGGGTGTACAGGTACAGGGCGAAATGACAGACAAAATAGGGCCTTCGTAGTAAAAGTCCGGGTTGGTCGAAATTTCACCGTACTGTACTCACCTACTTCGGGGTATTTTTTACATTGAAAAGTGTCTGCTGATACCCGGCATGCCCTTCGTTCGTCAATCCGTTGACTTCCACTACATACGTGCCGGTCTGGTCGGAGGTGTAAAAATCAAGCTGGGTTTTCCCCTGGGCGCTGGTTTTCAAGGCCGGATTCCAGTACAGCAGGGTACGCCCATCGGGTAATCGACTGGCGGGGCGGTCGTAGCGGGGGGCGTAAAATTCCCGTTGCCGTTGCAGGCCATCATAGTCGAGTTTCAGCAGTCGGGTATCAAGCGGAAAGCCCGCCAGATCGCCTTTGTACGTCATGAAACTGATGACACCGTAAAACAGGGCCGGACTGATGAGGTAGGCGTTTGTGACTACATCCAGCTGCTTTATTTTCAGGGGGCTGAAGTCAATCACCTTCTCCATATCAAACACCGGTACTCCGTCAATCATCACCAGTGGACTTTGCTCAAAAATGGCCCGGTAAGGCGCGTTCAGCACATCCAGGTGGAATCGCCCCTGCCGTTTGCGGGGCATCACCCCCAGCACATATTCGCGCAGTACCTCTTCCATGCGCGGAAAACGCGTATAGGTATCCAGCAGATACGATTCGCTGGGCTTACCATAAAACGCCGTACTGTCCACTACGGGGCCACGATACTGCCCGGCACGGTCGCCCCAGAAGGTGGATTGTACCTGCATGGCTACACTCCGGCTCAGGAGCTGATCGGCCCGCGATTCGGGTAGCATGAGCGGGGGTAGCGAAAGTAGTGACGTGGATTCGATGAAGGGGTTGGTTATAGTCAGTTTGTCCAGACTGTCTTTCGGAGTCGTTTGCACAATGATGTTCTTCGTTCCGTAGAAATCCTGCATCTCGAACCGAATTCGCCCCAAGGAGTCACTCCGCGATACATATAGCCGAATGGGTTTGCCGGGTGTCGATAGGTACGTAAGTCTGTTGGACAGGGGTTTACCCGAAACGGGGTCGGTAACGGTTCCCTGAATGATAGGGCCGTTAATTTCGGGGGTAAACGCATTAACGGGAGCGGGTGTATTCTGGAGCATATCCGACCAGCGAAACCGGCGCCAGCCGTGGGTTAGCATCAGGTTGTCAGTAGCCTGCTTCACCGCATCGGATTCTTCCTGAAGGTAATACGCCGGTGATTCGATGGAGCCGGACAAGTCGGCCATCAGCCACAAATAACTCAGGATGTTTTCTGAATGAGTAGTCGCCAGCGAATCGAGCCGGTAGACGGCCACGGACAGCTTAGTCTGGTGGCTGTTGTTGGCGGGTGCCTGTACCGACATGTCCAGCATCACCTTGGTACGGGAAGCATACGTGGGTTGGCTGGTTTTTAAGGAGATAGCTACCGGTGTGGGCCGTTTGAAGTACAGCCGTTCGCAAACAGGCTGCTGGCTGGCATCAAAAACGGTGAAGTGCGAGATGCCTTCGCCCAGCACGTTTTTATCGAGTGTAAAGGTTGTTTCTCCCTGTCCGGACTGGCCCTGAATAGAGTGCATTTCGGCGGCTTTAATCGCATTGCGGGTATGGGCAAACAGATACACCGCTGAAGCTCCATCAACGGTAGTGCTAACGGTGATGGTTAGTTTATCCCCGGGAGCTTCTTCCAGCCGCATTACGTATCCCTGCGGCTGAATGGATGGGAGCGACCGCATAAACGAACGACCACTTTCGTCCTGCATTAGAACCCGATAAGTAGTATTGGCTGTAGGGGTAAAACGGAACGTTCCCATCCCGAACTTGTGGGATGCAAACCGGACCAGTGTGTCGCTTTGTCCACTCATGAGCCACCCCCGAACGGGTATACCGTGCCCGGTTGAGTCGGCTACTTTAAAGGCTACTTTACTGGCCAGCCCCTGTACCAGATTGCCGCCTTCCGGGAAAAACTGGATGTCGTAGTCAGTGATGGCTTTGGGTAGTGGCGGGTCGATGGGGGTGAAGGGGTTGACGATGGTCAGGTTTTTTTCGAAGAAATAGTCGGCACTAAAGTTCTTCATCCAGTTGGTATACGCCCGCATCCGGTACAGGCCCGACCGCAGGGATGCGGGCAGAAAGAGACTGCCATTTCCTCCGCCTGTAGTGAGTGCTACTTTCGTTTGTACTACTGAGCGACCTTCTTTATCCAGTAATTCCAGATAAGCTACCCGGCTGATATCAAGCGGTTTGTGATACGTACCATCCACGTAATAGATACTGAACCAGAGGGTTTCGCCGGTGAGGTAACCGGCCTGGTCGGTATGAACAAACAGTTTTTCGGCCAGCGTTTGCCGACGGTAGGTATCGAATGCCTTTGTTATGGCTACCGACGGGTTTGGGGTCTGACCAAACAGCGATGGGCTACAGACCAGTAACAGTAGTAGTGCATTCAGGAAAGGGGTGCGGGAAGGTGTTGATATCATTTCCAGAAGTCAGGCTTTGTGATTACGCCACCCCGCGTCCGGCAATCGGCGCAATCCTCGGACGTAGTGAAGTACATCTTTGTCAGCTCATCATAACTGATAATGGCTGGCTTCATATCGAGTACATCTTTTTTACTGAGCGTATCCATCGTACATCCCCCAAGTCCGGTGTAGGTATTCCAGCCAAACGGTAGCTGACTGCGGCTAATAAACAGGCGTTTGCTATCGACCGTGCCGACCCGAAAGAAGCCCAGCACCAGGTCGCTGGCAGTGGTGGCCGAATGAATATTGCCCGTAATCTGCGTCGGTTGCGGGTCGAAAATAGAGCCGACGTTCTGGGTTATTCTGGCCAGTTGGTCATAGTATTCAAAACCCGCCTGGGTCAGCCCAATCTGCCGGACCATAATGCTGTATTTGACCCCCAGCTTGATGGAGGTGCTGGGTATGTGCAACAACGGAAACTGACTCACTACATCCTGGCTCAGCCGGTTGGTGGATGTTGTTATAATGTTGGTGGAGTTATCGCTACCCCAGCACCGGAAAACGGATTGCAGTCGATCCACAATCTGGGTGTTTTTTATCTCCAGCAGGGAGTTGTACAGCGTGTAATATTCCCAGGTCGATGCGAAATCCCAGCGGTAATAGTGGGTGTTGTTTGTAGGGTCATGCGTGTTCACATTGATTTGCAGACCATCGTTTTCTGCCCGCCAGCTTATACTGTCGATAGGGGGCGTTGGTACCACCGGCACGTAGTCCGAATAGTAATCCTGCCCCTTGGTTTTTATGTGCAGGCGGTACGTTTCACCCACTACCGGCATAACGCCCGTCAGGGTATATGCTCCGCTGGTGCCTTCTTTCAGGGTATAGGCCGTTTTGTTGGGCATCTCGATAGTCACCACAGCCTTGGTTTCGGCGGTGGGAAGTTTAGGGTCAGCCAGGTTCTGAGTACGCGACAGAGAGATGGTCGTTGTGGCGCCGGGGGCACTGTCGAAGAAGCCGTTCACGACCAGATAACTGTTGGGCGAGGTGATTTCGGGTGGCCGGTACGGGTCTACGCAACCCGTGAGCAACGACAAAAAATACAATGACAAAAACAGGCTTATATGGCTGTCGCTTAGTTTTTTCATCGCCTTAAAATCTAAAATTATACGTGACCGATGGAATCGGATTGCCAAAAATGGAGAGCTGATAACTTTTTATGACCCCATTCTCCGATTTGAAATAGACCGAGTAGGCATTGTGCCGTCCAAGCAGGTTGTAGACAGAAACCGTCCAGGAGCTGTGCGCCAGTTTCTTGACTTTATGATTTCCTTCGATGTTCATAGCCACATCGGCGCGGTAATAGTCAGGAATCCGGTACTGGTTTCGCTCTGAATACAGCAGCCGGGCGGCTCCATCGAGGTAATACTTGGACACCGGCAGCGTGATGGGTCGCCCCGTGCTATACGTAAAATTGAACGACAGGCTAAACCGGCGATTTATTTTGTAATTGCTGATGAGCGTAACGTCGTGCGGTTTGTCGAAGCTGCTGGGGTAGTAATTGCCCTGATTGATGGTTTCGCTGTTACCCGTGCTGGTAGTACGGAGCAGGGTACGGGCATAGGTATAACTCAGCCAGCCATTCAGTTTGCCCGTTGTTTTTTTAACCAGGAACTCAACACCGTAAGCTAGTCCCTCGGCGTTGATGACGTCGGTTTCGATGTGATGATTCAGAATCAGCGAAGCCCCGCCCCGGTAGTCGAGCCGGTTTTGCATGGTTTTGTAGTACGCTTCTACCGATAGTTCGATGGTATTGGTGCGATTGTTCTTGTACAGGCCAACGGCGTACTGGTCGCCAATCTGCGGTTTGATATTGGGGTCGCTCAGCTTCCAAATGTCGGTTGGCGAAATAACGGTGGTATTGGACAGCATCTGAATATACTGCCGCGTTCGGTTGAAACTCGCTTTCACCGAAGCTGTACCGGACAGGGCGTACCGAAGTGACAGCCGATACTCCGGCCCCTGGTAGGTACTGATGGGCTGGTTGTTTGTGTAGGCTACCGTATCCCTGATATTACCCACCGTTTTAGGCTGCCCCGGCACGTAGTTATACACCGAACGGGCACCCAGATAGGTGTACAGTGAGTAGCGAAGACCACCGCTTATGGAGAGCCGGGGACTCAGGTCGAAGCGGTCGCCGATGTACAGCGCATTTTCAAGCCCCTGTTCATCGGCGACAATATCCGGAACTATCAGCGATGCCTCGCCTTTGGGCTGAAACGTGCCGGGATGGAGTTTGTAGTAGGTAGCACTGACGCCAAAATCCACCGTGTGCTGATTGGTCGGGAAAAAATTAAAATCAGCCTTCACCTGTGTCTGATGGATACCAAAGCCCAAATCATAGGCATTGACCGGATTTTTATCGCTCGACACACTGTAAGTGTAGCCGCTGTAAGTACCCGTGAAAACGCTGTACAGTTTGTTGGTAATGACATGTTTCCACTTCAGCGTAACAGTCTTGTTCTGGTAGGCATAGGCCGTATCGCTGTTGAGTCGAAACTTATCCCGGCTGGCGTAGCCCGTCAGGTAAAACGTGTTCCGTTCGTTCATGTCGTGGGTTATGTGCAGATTCAGGTCATAAAACTGCGCCTGACTTTTCTGAAACGACTCGTTTTGCAACTGGTGCAGCAGCCAGTCGGAGTAGGTGGAGCGGATGCCCACAATAAACGAGGTTTTATCTTTCAGGATGGGGCCTTCCAGCGTTAGTCGGCCCGTTAGCAGCCCGATACCGCCCGACCCGACAAGCTTCTTCTTGTTGCCATCCCGCGTTTGCACATCCAGCACCGACGACAGGCGTCCGCCAAACTTTGCCGGCATAGCGCTTTTGTAGAGTTCGGCACTTTTAATCATGTCGGGGTTGAAGGCGGAGAAGAAGCCGAACAGGTGCGACGAATTATAAATCGTTGCATCGTTGTACAGAATCAGGTTCTGGTCGGTGGCACCCCCGCGCACGTTGAGGCCGGTGGAGCTTTCGCCCACCGTTTTCACACCCGGTAGTGTCTGAATAACCCGCAGTATATCGGCTTCACCCAGGGCTGTGGGTACCTGCTTGATACTTTTGATATCAATCCGTTCCTGCCCCATTTGCAGGCCCGAAATGTTCTTGTCTTTTTCCGCTTCGATAACCACTTCTTTCAGCGCAATCACGTCGTCCTCCATCTCAATGTCGAACCTATCGTCCGAGTAAACGATAATGCGTCGGCGGGTATCTTTCAGGCCGATACTCCTGATTTTGAGGTCATGTTTGCCACGGGGCAGGGTAACGGAATAAAAGCCAAAGGGGTCGGATACGGTGCCGATACGCGGATTTTCGACGTACACGGCGGCCCCCACAATGGGTTCGCCGGAGGCTACATTCCGCACGTAGCCGGACAGGGTAGAGCGGCCGGGTCGGATGGGGGAGGTTCGTTTCCCAATTTCATACACCTTCGCTTCGGGTTCCGGGCGTTTTTTCTGCTGTTGGGAGAGGTAATCGTTCAGCGTGGAGTCGGTTGACGAGCCGGGTAGCCCACCCCGGAAAAAAGCAATAGGCAGCTCCGTCCGAATCACCCGGTCAATGGTGATATAGACGCGCAGTTGATTATCAATGGCATACTGGTATTTTGTGCCGTTAAAAAGCTGTTGCAGTACCGACCGTACCGGTTGATTTTCAACGTTCAGCGTAACGACAAGGCTATCGACTTCGGCGGGGTTGAAGAAGAACCGATACGCGGTCTGGGCTTCAATGGTCTGGGCAAACTGCTCAAAACGTACCTGCTCGAATGTACCACTAACCGGCTTATCAGCCGGTGACTGTGCCAGCGAGGCTATAGCCAGCATCGTCAGTAGCAGTAATGGGAAGAAAGTGCGGTAGAATTGGGCCATGTTTAACGGGTTATTTCTTCATACTGTTTTGCCACCCGCGTAATCGACATTTCGCGCTGTTCGTCCTTGAATTTGAGGTGGTTGGCACGAAGGTATTTTCGCAGGGCTTTGGCTTGGTCTGGAAACAGGGCAAGCACCGACCGTTTTGTTTTCACCTCATGGTACAGGCTGTCTCTGCGGATGAAGAAACGGTCTTTGACCAGATAATCGGCCATGTAAGTCCCGCTCGAAATATCTTCATGAATGGTTTTTACGCGTTGCGCCAGTACCTGCGTCCGACCATTGAGCAGCAGTTCGTAAAAGCCGGGCTCAATGCCCGACGTGCTGTCATTTTCGAGTCGAATAAACCGGTGCTGACCCAGCGAAAAATTACCTACTTTATTGGTGTGAAGCCGAATCCGGTACCCGCCTTCCGGTGGTTGAACGGCTACTTCCTGCCGAACAATATCGTACAACATGGGTACGTCGTGGTAGCGAATATCGTTGTAGGTGATTGTTCCCGTCAGCAGGCTGTCGGTTGGGTAAAACGGATGGATTTTTATGCGGTGGTCGTGGGCGATGTATTCATTCCCTTCGTACACATGTTCCTGCTTTGAAAAAGCCTGCTCGTACTGGTTGACAGCCTGTTGTTTTGCCGCCTGCACGAATAAACTGTCAGACTTTGGCGTTTGGCCGGGGGCAGATTGGTACAGAAATAAATAAGCTAAAGACAGGAGTAAGCGTTGACGCATCTGGAAGAAAAAACATGGCTGGTTTGTACCCGTATAATCGCTCCACAAGATAGGGAAATAAGCGACTGTAAGGCCCGGAAAATTAAGCCGTATCCGGGCGTCAATAGCTACACGCCCCTTTTAGCGGTAATCCGCTAAAAGGGGCGTGGGTTTACCCGTAAAAAAGAATGACCTTTATGTTTACCAACCCGCGAATACGGTGTCCCTGTCGCTGACCCATATCTACAGGGTATTATCAGGTAACTTTTGCTTACCTAAACGGTAAGTTTAACCGTTTCTCCTGGTTGGGTGTTTTCAGCGAAGAGGCCATCGTTACGTTGCTGCACGGCCAGAAATTAGGGACGTTTTTAATCGGGCAGCACTTTAATCATGATGTCTTTGAAGTAGACTTTACTTTTTGGGTCGTGGCCCTGAAGGGCAATGGTGCCGCTGCTGAGTTTTTTTGGTGAGTTGGCGTTACTAACGCTGTCGGGTTCCGTGTAGTCGTTGATAATCTTGTCGTTTACCTTAATGATTACTTTTTTACCCTGCACAATAATGTGTTCCGTATACCATTCATCGTCTTTCACGAATACCTCCTTCACATCCTGAAGGCCGTAAACGCTGCCCGTTTTACGCCAGTCGGTATGGCTTTGGTTTACCTGAATTTCGTACCCTTTACTAGGCCATCCTTTGTCCTGATAGGCTGTATGAATAAACATGCCGGAGTTGGAGCCGGGCATGGTTTTCACCAGTGCTTTCCACTCGAAGTTCTTGAAATTGTGGTTGCCTACGGGCCCTTCGTAAAACAGGTGTGCCCGTGGACCGGCCACTGCAATAGCGCCATCCTGTACGCTGAATGTTCCCGGACTTTCGGTCGTGAGTTTCCAGCCATCCAGTGTTTTACCATCAAAAATACGAACCCAGCTATTGTCTGACTTAGCGGATGGGCGGGAGGCACAACTTACCAGGAAACCAAGTACCAGCGTGGCCAGCAGGTAGGGTAGGGAATTACGCATAGCAAAAAGCAATTAGTAGAATAAAGATGTTTGGTAACCAAAGCACCACTGGCCCAAAAACTAATGGTTGGCAGCCCAACTGTCCATCACCGGGTTGCAAACATTGCCGCTGAATGACGCAGAACACGGCAATAGTTTCAGACCTGGGGGAATGCGTTACCGGATGATGTCGATAGCTTTATTAAGGTAAGGGTATCACTTTTACTTTATCTGTTCGTTACTTTGGCAACTGAAACAACCCGAATTTTCATGCGTAATTTTGTTTTGCTGGTTTTTAGTCTGGCAATTATTTCCTGCAAACTCACAGTACCGGGAGTGTACGAGGCTCAGTTTGTCTCAGACCCTACTGCTACGCCTGTTACCGCCGGACAGATTGATGAAGCATCCGGCATGGCCGATAGCCGCAGCCAGCCCGGCAATGTGTGGATTGAGGAGGATAGCGGGAACTCAGCCGACCTGTCACTGCTGGGTCACGATGGAGTGGTAAAAGGGAAAATCAGTGTTCCCAACGTTGCTAACCGCGATTGGGAGGAATTGTCCATTGGGCCGGGGCCGACTGATGGGGTAAACTACCTTTACATTGGGGAAATTGGCGATAATAATGCCAATCACGACATATCCCAAATTTACCGGTTTCCCGAACCTGCGTCGCTGCAAACACCCATTACGCAGGTTGCCCGGATTAATTTTCGCTATCCGGATGGCCCCCGCGATGCCGAAGCCATGTTTGTTGACCCGGCTACCAAAGATATTTACATCATCTCGAAGCGGGAAACGAAAGTGCATCTGTATAGCCTCCCTTACCCGCAGGATGTCAATCAGATAACGGTGGCAAAAGCCTACGGTGAGTTACCTATAACATTTGTGACGAGTGCGGCTATCTCGCCCGACGGATCCGAAATGCTGGTTCGTACCTACACGCAGGTATATTATTACAAACGAAACGCCGGCCAGTCCATTTCCGATGCCTTACAGTTTGGCAACAGCCGCCAGCTGACCATACGGGCCGAGCCGCAGGGCGAAGCTATTTGCTTTGATAAAGACAATAAAGGTTTTTTCACCATCAGCGAGCGGGCCAGTGCCTCATCGGTGAATTTGTATTACTACGGACGGAAATAAAAGTCAGCAAAGGGGCCGCTTACATTGACCGACTGTTCATATGGATTCATCAATTCTGATTATAGTCCTGAGCTTATCGGTACTAATCTCGTACGCCTTCGACTTGTTCAGCAGCCGGTTCAAAACGCCCTCCGTCTTGTTGCTGTTACTTTTGGGGATGATTACCCGGCAGGTAACGGAGTACTTTGCCGTTCAGGTGCCATACGTCAACACTATTCTGCCAACGCTGGGTACGCTGGGGCTTATTCTGATCGTGCTGGAAGGTGGACTGGATCTGGAACTGCACGCCGAGCGGCTGAGTATGCTGCGCCGGACGCTGCTGGCTTCCCTGCTTGGCATTATTGGCGGAACGCTGCTGATGGCCAGTATGCTCTACCTACTGCTGAACGACTCGTTTTACCATTGCCTGCTTGCCGCGTTACCCTTTTCCATTGTCAGTAGTTCACTGACAGCGCAGATCATAACCAGCCTGACGGACGGGCAACGGGAGTTTGCCGTGTATGAATCGGCCTACGCCAGCATACTGGGCATTATGGCGTTCAATTTCCTGCTCCTTAGTCGCAATTCGGTGCTGGGTGCTGTATTGTCCTTCACCCGCGACACGCTGGTGATGGCCGTTATTTCACTGGGCTGCTGTTTTTTATTGCTCTACCTGATTGGCCGTATCAACCACCGGATTAAATTTCTGCCGATTATCTCGGTCCTGTTCCTGGTATACGCGCTGGCCGAAATAAATCACCTGTCGTCCCTGTTGCTGATTCTGATTTTTGGCCTGTTTCTGAACAATACAGACCTGTTTATCCGGGGGCGACTGAGTCGTATTTTTAAGAATGATCTGTTTGAAAAAGAACTCGACCAGCTCAAGAATCTAACCGCCGAGGGGGCGTTTGTGGTCCGTACTTTTTTTTACCTGATTTTTGGCTACGCAGCCGTTCCGCAGGACCTGGTTCAAACCGATGCGCTCATTGTCAGCGGCCTTTTTTTACTGGTTATTGTGGCCTGGCGGTGGGTAACGCTCCGGTTAACGTACAGGGGACCGATGGGGCCGCTGTTATGGATTGCGCCCCGGGGGCTGATAACGGTGTTGCTGTACCTGAATATTCCCGAAGATTTACGATTAATCGGTTTCCGGGAAGGCATTCCCATGCTGCTGCTGGTGCTATCATCGGCTTTGGTGATGGTAGCTGGCCTAGGCCGTAAACAACTGACAACCGAATCGTCGGACCAATAAAGGACAGTTATTGGGTTATGGCCGGGTGTCCTGGGTAAGATAACGCCGGAATGCCCAGTAACGCCGGGTGTTGAGGTAGTTCAGGTCCCGGTCGTTTGCGAAGGCTTCACGCTCAAAGCAGATATGTCGATAAGCCGTATAATGATCCCGATACTGAATCCGCCGGATCAGGTATTCGATGACATACCACAGGTAAAAGGGGAGAATCCCCAGTTCCAGCTGCTGCCTGAGGTGAATACATTCGTGGTTGAGCAGGGTAGGGCCGGGGTGCCGATGCCGGACAAGAATAAACGGGAACAACGCCATGCCATCCGGCCCCAGCGAAGCAACATGAATAATGAACATCGGGCTAATGGGATTCACAATGGGATAACAGGAATTAGCCGGAAATTACTCACCCGCCACAAAATTTAAGCCGTGGGGCGGTTTATTTTTCATTACGCTGAGCCGATGTTTTTTTACCGCTCAGCGCAATTATTGTCTGTATATGCTTGTACTGCTTACGCTTATCTTCATTGCCGGTTATGTACTGATTACCGTTGAACATTCCATCAAGATCAACAAAACAGCTACCGCGCTCATTACCGGTGTTGTTTGCTGGGCTACCTACGCACTGCTGGGGGGCGACAAAGAAGCCATTGGCCAGCAGTTGGAGCATCATCTGACCGACTCGGCCGAGATTCTTTTCTTCCTCATGGGGGCTATGGCCGTAGTGGAATTGATTGATGTGCACGATGGCTTTACCCTCATCACCGACCGCATTGCCAGCCGGAATATGCGTACGCTGCTCTGGCTGATTAGCCTGTTAACGTTTTTCATGTCGGCCCTGCTGGACAACCTCACTACCTCCATTGTGATGATAACGGTGATCCGCAAACTGATTCGGGATCTGGAAGACCGGCAGATTATGGCGGGAATGATTATCCTGGCGGCCAACTCCGGTGGAGCCTGGTCGCCGATTGGCGATATCAGCACGACTATGCTCTGGATTGGGGGACAAATTTCCGCCTTTCATATCATCAGTAACATGCTGTTGCCCAGTCTGGTATCATTGCTGGTGCCGCTGGCTATACTGACCCGTGTGTATAAACCCCAGCCGTTACCCCCAATCCCGGCCGAGTACCTTGGCCCCAGCCGTCCGTATGTTACGCCCATTACCCGCCGGGACCGGCGCACGATGCTGGCCATCGGGCTGGGCGGTATGCTGTTTGTCCCTGTGTTCAAAGCGGTCACGCATCTGCCGCCGTACATGGGCATGATGATGGTGCTGGGCCTGATCTGGGTCGCTTCCGAAATCATTCACAGCGATAAAGACGACGCTCAGCGTAAGAAGTTTACGGCCTCTTACGCCCTGAGTCGTATCGACACGCCGAGCATCCTGTTTTTTCTGGGCATCCTGCTGGCCGTTGGCTCCCTGGAAGCAACGGGTGTGCTGCGTGAACTGGCCGATTCACTAAATCGGGCGGTGGGTAATCTGGATAGCATTGTCGTTCTCATCGGTGTCGTATCTGCCGTGGTCGACAACGTGCCCATCGTGGCTGCGTCGATGGGTATGTATGACCTGCAAACCTATCCGGTAGATAGTAAACTCTGGACGTTTATGGCCTACTGTGCCGGTACGGGCGGGAGCTTGCTGCTCATTGGGTCAGCTGCGGGCGTGGCCGTAATGGGTATGGAAAAGATGGCTTTTGGCTGGTACCTGCGAAAAATAAGCTGGCTGGCACTGATTGGCTATCTGGCCGGGGCCGGGGTTTATCTGGCGGGCTCTTCACTGTTCCAGTAAGTTGATTGTCAGCGCCGTAAATCCCCTTGCCGATTGTTGGCTGAACGACTATATTTGGCGAAAAACTAACAGGAAAAACATGAAAAAAATAGGATTGATCGTCGGCCTGCTGCTGACGATGGGTCACTGGGTTGCGGCTCAGTCTACACCCACGGCCGATGAGATACTGGCTAACTACATTACCGCCATTGGTGGCAAAGAAGCCCTCATGAAGGTCACGGACCTAACGACCAACATGTCGTCCGACATGAACGGAAACGCAATTATCGTGACGCGCAAGCAGAAGACGCCCGCCATGTTTTCGATGGTAATTAACGCCAATGGCATGGAGGTGATGAAACAAACTGGCAACGGCACCAACGTAGCGATGGGCGGTATGCAGGGCAGTCGTACGCTCGATGGCCCGGCTGCCCAGCAAATGACGATGATGAACACGCTTTTCCCCGAACTGCACTACGCGGAGAATGGCGTAAAAACCACGCTCGTTGGCCCCGAAAAAGTGGACGGGAAAGACACCTATAAGCTCAGCCACACCACCGCCGACGGAGCTGCCACCTGGACCGATAATTTCGACGTTACGACAGGGTTGAAAGTGCAATCCGTAACCACTGGAAGAGGGCCGCAGGGCGAAATGAAAAACAGCATGGTGTATTCGGATTACAAGGATACGGGTGGCATCAAGTTCCCGATGACCATAGTCCAGCAGTCGCCCCGCGGCCCCATGACCATGTCGGTGGATAACGTAAAGATCAACAAAGGCCTGAAAGATTCGGATTTTACAGTGAAGTAATAGTGTAAACCTATAAGGTCTCACAGACCTTATAGGTTTGGTTGTTTTTAATAGATACTCTTTCGCAACCCACTTGTTAGAATCCGGCACAGATATCCGCTTTATTCAACAATTGTTGGGTTATGAGAGTATACTGACGACCATATGATACACCCACGTCACAGCCGATAAGATAAGCACCTTTAAAAGCCCACTGGATTATCTTTAATATCATGTTGTCGCAATAAGGTGCGGAGTTGAGCCAGGCTATAAAATTTACTTTTCAGGATATATCCCTGGGTCGTGCCAATGACAACACGTTTGTTCTTTTTTACCTGGCCCCGCGAGTCGAAGCGATACAGATTTTTATCCTTCCCGAAAAAGTAGTTTGGGAACCCGTAAATGTCCCACGACCGTACAATAAACGTAGCGGTGATCAGCGTAACTTTTTTTGCCATTATCTTGCATATGCCGGTCCTTTATTCTATTCTTACAGCAGGCACAGGCTTTAGCAAAAGTACAGATAATTTACCAGGCACTTAATATCAAATAACTGATATTCAATAGCTTGATATTAAGCGAAGTTTCGTACATATACTTGTTGGGTGATGCGTAAAAGCATTGCTTCAGATTCTGGCTTTCGGTCGACAGTCCGCACGTCCAGCAAGGCAGCTTTTGGCTTTCATTTCTGGGTTCTAGCTGACAGGTCGAACGCCCCGGTTAATCGAGTCGGGCAAAGCGGATTCGTTGTGTTGTTGAATTTTGGCTGTTGCTCGAAAAATTGAGTTTAATCCTAAACTTTAAAAATATGTTAGACATTGCTACGATAACCACAATCATTGGAGCCGCTACGTCAGCAGTTGGTTTACTTGACCAAATTGCTGATCAAGTTCAGCGCTTTATCAAAAAAGAGAAAGGCGAACCTGTTCCTGAACATACAGGCGACCACAAAATGAAAATTGAGCAGGAGGGGAATTCAATGGTCAGTAAAATTTACGGCCAAACGTTACAAAAAATTTCTGCATCAGATTTGCAACGCCTACCCGACAGTGTACTTCTACATGTAAGGGTTCTGGAGCAATCCATGCAGAATAATTACGCACTTTGGAGTGCTATTTATCCACAATTGGCACTTCTTTCGCCAACAGAAAAAGCACAAACAGAAATAAGGTTAAAGCAGCAAATATTAGCAATGAAGGGCGATATGGAAGCCATCTTGAAATTTCTTCAAACGGCTGGTTTTCAATTAGATGACCATTACATAGAAATACAAAATACTCTTGAAAGGTACAATTAAGAGAAGTTCATGCTTCTCAAAATTTCGCTCCGCGTGGGCGGCTGTCTGGCGACAGGCCGCACGCCCCGAAGGAGAGTGGGCAGCCCAACCAAATGAGTGTGTAAAGGTGCAGGTACGTTTGTTTCAGTGAATTGTGCGCCCACCATCAACACTCATTGGCGTTGGGTGAACATAACATAATGGGCGTCAAAGGTGGGTTCCCGGCGACAGTGGAGCCGCCCCGACAGGCAGGCTTTCGGGCTTGTTGGTCAGCTTCCGGTCGACAGGTCAGCCGCCACAAATTCGGGCTTTGACCAGTTGGCCAGGTCACTTGCGACACCGGAAAGGCCCTGATTAGGCGGCCTGACAAAAGTGGGTTCGCTACGTTGCTAAGCTTCGCGCTGGTCTGAAAATCGGAACGTGCATTATGCTCGCTTCGCGTGGGCAGGCTACCGCTGACAAGATGCACGTCCCGGAGGAGGCTTTGCAGCCCAACCAAACAGGGGTGTAAAGATTGGCAGTGGTTCGTGTTCAGGCAAGTAGCACCCTCACCCATCAGCCCCTGTGGGCGTTGGGTGTTCGCTCATCAAGTGCACGTTCGGCGGCTCCAGTCGACAAACCGAACTTGATTGACAGGCAGGCTTTTATGTGCCAATTTGGGCATCGGTCGACAGGCTGCCCTTCTTGACAGGCCAGCGTTTGTAAGCGGATCGGCTCGCTGTTAACAAGCGACACTTGGGTGCTGATAGACTCTGAAAAGGCGTCGGTCGACACCAGAAACTTGAGCGTTAGGCACTTTCAAATTTCAACTAGTAATTTTAAAATTGTTCACTATACATTTAAAAGACAATGACAAATTATCTACGTGATGAAATCACGCTAACTCAATCACTTTTGAAACGGTTAGTATCCATGATAGAACCTGGTCAAGATACACTGTATTTTACGGCTAGGAAAATAACGGTAGTTGAGCCTGTAGAATTGGACAATATTAACTTGTATTTCTTATCGACACACTTTGAAGGTAACAATCAACCAATAACAGTTCTTCCTCTTAAGTTAGATGGGAACCAAATAGCCGTTAAGGGTTCAAACGGAAAACAAATAACTATTTTGGCGAAATACGCAACTGATATTAGTGTAAACCTGAATGGAGGAGAGGGGACAAAGGGCGGTCAAGGAGATGCGGGAAGTAACGCATATGGAACAGAAATAGGCAATTTGGTTAGCGCGAGTAAAGTTCAACTCGAGGTGCCCGGATCAGTGGGAGGAAAGGGAAAGCCAGGAGGGGCACGCGGTGATGGAGGATATTTGTTTCTAAGAACTCTTGAATCTCCCGTGTATAATAAAGTAAATATTTCATTAAATCAAGGTGTCCCAGGCGAAGGTGGTGAAGGTGGACCGGGTGGACGCACATACCGCATGGGGGTTAAACCAGAACCTGAAGCAGGCCCACGAATATACATGTATATTGCGGGGGACCTAATAAACAAATTAGGGCCTACAGGGCCCAAAGGAGATGCAGGTCCTTTGGGAAAAGATGGAGAAATAATAGAGGAAGTTCTAGACGAAGAGACGTTTTTCAAGCAAGCTGCTCAGATATCTTCTGACTGGAGTACTTATAAAACTACTATTGGGGAGTACTACTTTAGAGCAGTAAATAATTCAAATTTATATAAGAATCCGAAATTAGGAAGCAGTACTGCTATAATCAGTTTAGCTTTAAACGAGTTAGGCGATGCAGTTAAACTTGATACAAAAAATCAAAGGGCTATTGAATTAACACAAAGAATTAAATTGTTACATACACCTTTAGGCGTCTCTCGCTCAATTGACATAGCACCTGATTTTGAGGGATATGAAAAAACTTATCTGGGTTATTATGGCCTTGTAGCAGAGATTCGGAGAATCGCTGAGAATTATTATAATATTGCTGACATAAAAAGTAATATTCAAACAGTTTTAAATGCAGAGTCAGCGAGTGTGTTAGCCTACCAACAGTCTATCATTATTAATTTAAATTCCAAGATTAAACCCTTAATAAAACAAAAGCAGGATGATATAGATAAACGTATTAAAATCGATCAGAAACTTTCAAATGAAATAGATGCGCGAAAACAATTTCTTGCTAATCAACATCATGGAATAGGTTTTGCAGAGATTTTCGCATATGTAGAGGTTGTTGTTGCCGTAGTGGGAGCCATATATACGGCTGGTGCTACTTTAGTAGCGGCTGCTCAAGGCTTAATGACAATCGCAAAAAGTGGCAGCAAGATGATCGACGCTATTGAGGAAATTAAATCAATTAAAGAAGCAAAAACTGCCATTGGAGAGTTTATCGATGTAGCCAACGGAAATAAGAAACCAAAAGATACTACCCATGAAAAACTAATTAGTAGTGCTGACGACTTTATTAGTGCTATCGGTAAATTTGATAAAAACGCTAATAAATTTAAAGATAATATAGAAATTATTCTCAATATTAACAAAGCGATAAGTCAAATCAAGGGAGTTAAGACTGGAGATGCAGAATTAGACACATTATTGGGACAGAAAGCCGATAACATGCATGAGGTGTTAATCGCTAAAAAAGATCTTGAGTTACTTGGTTATGATGAAGTTGTTGCCAATCGGCAAATTAAAGCTTTTGGGCTAGTTGCTGAGCAAATAAATAATCAAGCAGCAACGCTTGGTTTAGGGGCTAATAATTTTTTAGTGCAGTTTGCTCACATAATTAAACGATCACAGTTTTATATGGATTTTCTTATCGAACAAGTTTTTTATGCGATAAGAAGTCTAGAAATACTTGAATTTACTGATTTGTCAAATCTGATTCGTTATGATTATGGATATTTTCATCCAGACTTAGAAGCCGATTTGAATGAGTTGAACGATCAGGAAGCAGCTAATAATGTACTTGTTGCTTATAACAACAGTATTGTAGATTTTTCAACTGTAACCACATACAGAACTAATTATAATAATTTTGTGAATAGAGTTCTATGGTCTCCATATACCTATAAATTAAATTTTAATAAAGATCAAATTCAAGATTTTATCTCATCGCCAAAGTCGGCTATCCTCAGATTTACTATTGATCCATCAACGGAACTAACGAATGCTTCTGGAACGCTGACAGATAAAAGTTATGCGATACTGCAAAGCATAAAAATTAGTTTTGTTGGCGTAATGACCCAAGATTTATCGAACACTTTCAATGCCACACTTTATCAATCAGGAGCGTTATATCAACGAACTAATGATCCTGATCCTGTATCTATTGTACTTCGAGGGAGAAAAGCTAATATCAATGATGTACAGAACAGACTACTAACCAATGCGGACTTTGCCAATGCTGATGCTGGATTTGGTTACAACTCTGATTTTAATCTAAGTTATCGGTCTGTTTTCAGCTATTATGAAATAAGCATACCACCATCTGAATTTATAACGGGAAATCTTGATTTTTCAAACTTAGATCGAATTCAAGTATGGTTTAAACTCGTTTATAGGACTTAAAAATTCGTATTCAGTATGTGCCTTACTGTGCGCTTCGCGTGGTTGGCTTGTCAGGCAGCTCACTCCTAAAGGAAAGCTGGCAGCCCAACCGGCCATGTGTGTAAAGGCTCCTACGTCGCCATCAACACATGGGGTCGTTGGGTGAACACAACAAGCAGTGCTTGTGGGGTGGGTCACGGGCGACAGGTTGACCGCCTGAGTGAATCAGGCTTGAAAAACTCAAAAGTGGGCTTGCGGTCGACAGAACGAAGGTCTCGTATTGTAGGCTTAAATTCGTTAGGCGGCTTCGGTTGACAAGCCAAACACTGTAGAGCAAGATAACCTAGCAAACGGCTTCAAAAATTAAATTCCTTTCAAATGAAAAAATCTAAAACCAAGATTGAAATAAAACCAGCAAGCAAGGAAGTAGATCAACTACTAACTGATATTTACAACGGGAGCGTCAGTACCGAAGAACAGGAGACTGCACATGATACGTTGAGATATTACGCGAAAAGAGAAATTCCGGTTGGCTACTTGTTACATACAGCTGATATTGTGGCTAAAACAAAAACGGGTTTTTCCGTCGAGGTTTTAATTGAAAAAGAGAGTGGTGGTATTGGCAGCTAAGTCTAAATGCTTGTTAAAGGTATAGGGCTATGTGCGTAGTGATTCGCTCTGCGTGGGGTCGCTATCCGTCGACAGGCAGCACGTCCCACAGGAAAGTTTGCAGCCCAACCGAGAAAGGGTGAAAAGGTTGAAAGTGCCTCATGTTCAGAGAATAGTTCGTCCACCATCAGCCCTTTCGGGCGTTGGGTGTTCGCTCATCAAGTGTCTGCAAGGCAGCGTCCCGGCGACAGGTTGCAGGCCGTAGAGGTTAGGTTTTTTTCTTGTCCGGCGGGTTGCGGCTGACAGAGTGTACGCTCCGGTTAGGCAGGTTGGGTTTTGCATTTCAGCGTCTTGGCGACAGGTTAGGCTTAAGTTTGTAGAGTCGTGTCCCAATGAAAAGGACAGTCCTATCAATAATGAAATTGACTATTTTCAAATTACTACTTTAACCAGTAAAACGATGTACCCCAAATCCCTCTTCAGTAATTCATCACTCTACGAAAAGCCACAATACTGTTTTGTACTTATGCCGTTTGCCAATGAATTTAATGAAGTATATGACATTATAAAAGAAAGTTTAGAATCTGATGAAATAAATTTTACGTGCAAAAGGGCCGATGAAATAAGCCAGCCACATATTATGACAACTGTGCTTGAAAATATTTCATCTGCTAGTTTAGTGGTTGCTGATTTGACAAATCAGAATCCCAACGTTTTTTATGAATTAGGTATAGCACATAGCTTTAAAAATGTAGAGCAAGTAATTTTGTTAACTCAAAATATAGAAGATGTGCCTTTTGATTTAAGGCAATATAGATGCATCAAATATGAAAAGTCATACAACGGAGCAAAGATTCTGAGAAGAGAACTTACAAAAACAATACGTGAAGTTGTTGGAGAACAACATAGCTTATACCTTTCCGAGGGAGAAACTAAACCCCTTAATAGGGCGGTAATTGGTAAAGGAAATTTTGCTTATGAAATTCACCTGAATGCTGGCTACATTGACGAACGAAATTCTAAAATTGAAGTAACATACACGAAAATTTCTGGTGACGGGACAAAACAGAAACTCACAGATAAAGAATGGTATGGACTTTCAAAAGGAGAGGGAAATGCCCAATTAAAGATGGTACCGATTTCTATTTGCTATTTTGGCAAGAAAAACAATCAGGGTTTATTCATTTTTACAGAGCATTAATGTGATTTTGTGCGCTCTGCGTGGGTGGCTTGTCGGGCGACAGGTTGCTCGCCCCCGAAAGAAAGTTTGCAGCCCAACAAGGAAAAGGGTGTAAAGGTTGAAAGTCCTCGTGTTCAGGCAAGTAGCTTCCTCATCCATCAGCCCTTTCGGGCGTTGGGTGCAGCAATAATGCCGGTTCTCCATTTTCAGCATCCAGCGACAACGGGCAGGCCGCAGTAAGGCAGGTTTTAAAAAGTCTCCATTTCTGGGCCACCTGCGACAGTTGGCGCGTCCCGGCGGGCAAGGTTAGTGAGAAAATCAGCATCCGGCGACAGCGGAAACGCCTGAGTTGGGTAGGTTTAAAGAGAGTAAGAGCGTGTTGGGGAATTAGGTGCTTGATTCTGAGGGTATTCTCTGTAGCATTAGCTGAATGTTAGCCAAATAAAGCCAGTTTATTGATGAACTCAGCGTGTGTTCGTAGTCTTTTACTAGCCGACGGAAGAAGTTTGTCCAAGCAATACTCCGCTCCACCACCCACCGTTTTGCCACTGGAACAAACCCTTTCGCTGACTCCGCTCGCGAAGCTTTTTCAAAATCAATACTCCATTCCCCAAGTGCTTTTTTGAATACACCGTTGTAGGCCTGATC
>NZ_KB893250.1 GCF_000374065.1 Spirosoma luteum DSM 19990 | reverse complement strand
AATCTTTTGTCCGTTAACGTCCATCTCTATTAAATCAAAGATTACCTTAACGTTCTCATAGTCTTCTCCTAACAGGTCGAATAGGCTTCGGGTATTGGCGTAATAATATGCCCCTGATTTCATAACAGTAAATCCATCCGGGTCTATCTCATCCGTAGTAACCAGAAAAAGCATTTTATCTTTTTCGTAGTCCTTCGCCTTGCCAATCTTGACAGTTTTTACCTGTTCTAAATTCAGCCTTTTTTCTGCGTTGCGATTGAATCCAAGTTTACCGTTGGCATGTATAGTTGCCTTGATATTGCTGTCCAATTCGCTGGCTTTAAAAAACTCAATCTCCATTCTCCCTGTTTGTGAAACCTACGAAAGCAAAGATAGTTAATTATCCTATTTTCACAAGTGTATTTTCTCCCTTGTACAATCTCTTGCATTTTATTTGTGCATGCAGAAGATTATTCCTTGTCTTTGCGTGGTGGTGGTACACTAAGCAACCCTTTCAGTTGATCGTCAAAAGTAACGTCGGTGTAATCAACATCAATTGGCTTTTCCTGCTTTTCCTTGTGGTACCCTAAGTCTTCATTCTTGGTTCTGAATGCAGTGTACAAATCAAATGGAATGGCACCCCGTTTCATCCATTCAATCACTGTAGCAAACGCAGGTTGCAAGTGTGGTGAAATTAAGGCTTGACGACTATCGCTTCCACGCACACCCTTAGAATTAACGTGTTTGCCCCTATTCAGGAACAGGTTGACTTCATCATAGATAAAGCGTCTCCCTGGTTCATTCTCTTTTCCCTTTGGTAATTTCAACTTCATAAAATTCCAAAGCGCATAGTACAGGTCATGGGATAAGTCAGGATTGGCAATATCGTTAATCATTGAGTCATCATAGCCAATGTCTTCATCTCCTAAGTCCTCATCGTCAAACAGTTTACCTTGTTTGCCGGGACCTTTCCTGTCGGCCTGTTCAGACATACGCTTGATTTCATCGTAAATCTCCTGTTGTGTCTTCCCTTGTCTGGCAGTATTGCGCTTATTCTGCTTGGGGTCTTTGTCGTTATTCTCCATATTGTGGTTGTTCACTAACCTTTGATTCTACTTTCTTTTTGAAGGCTTCAATTTCATCCAAGATTGTGTCTTTATCCCAAGGGTTTGTTCGGGCCATTTTTAGGGCTTTATCCGGCTTGCCAAAGTACTGTTGGTATTGGCTGTAGTAATTGCGCTTATTCTGCTTGTCTTCGTGATAGCAGTAAAACGAGTAAATGATAGATGGGTGTACGCGGTACTTTTCGGCGTAAGCGGATACAATGGCAGGACTGGTAATACTATGCTTTATGTAATCAAGCGTCTCTTGACGGAAAAGGATTTCACGAGCAAAGTAATCAGCATCATCTTCGCGAAACAAAAAGATGTCGCTTTCTCCTGTTAGGTGATAAACCAGCCCGTTTTTCAGGTCTTCAAAATCATAGCACACATGGAACAGTTCGTGCATGAGCGCAAACCAAAGCGTAGCGTAAGATTTATTGAAGTCAGTAACGACAATACACGGTTTCCCATTGATGGCAAAGGTTCCACCCCGCACTTGCGTTTTAGATAGATAGGATTGAATAATTACCGTTACCCCAACATTATACAATGCCTGAATAACTGTGAACAAACCCCTTTCTTCGTACCGGGTATAGGGCCTGATTTTGGGGATTAGCTTCATCAGCGCATCCCTATCATATTCATTAGGGTTGTTGTAGTGTTTGAATTGATGGATTGCCGAGCGTACCCAAAAGTCACGCATTTTATCATTTGACTTTGCTTTGGTGCGGCTAAACAACACATCCCCAATTTCCCGGTCGTACTCGAAAATACTCTCCAATTTAAAGAAGTGAGTTATTTGAGTCTCAATTTGCTCAAAATCCGAGACAGTGTCAATAACACCCGCTTTTTTTAGGCCCTGTAAATCAAAGTATTGGATAATATAGCTTGCGGCTTTTGCCTGTTGCAACTCCTTTGCCGATTCAGGTGACAGGGAAGCCATGTATACCCCTACAATCTGTTCAATGCCAACTTGCAAGAACTCGTCTAGTTTGAGCAGGGAAAATAAGTCAGCTTTTTGGGTGTCTCCTTTTAGTAAGCGGTCTAGTGTTATCCGATTAATGCCAACAATCCTAGAAAGCAGGTCAGATGAAATACCAAGTTCGTTTTTCTTTGTCTCGACTAAATCATACAGGGTTGGCCCATCGGTACGAGCTAACCACTCATATATGTCATTTAAAGAGCCATCAGCCATATTGTTCAGTTTTTACTGTTGAATATGGGCGTAATTTACGCGTATTTAACTATATTGTTCACTTTTGAACAACTATTTTTTTGCGATTAAGGCTTTGTAAGTTAAACGACCTTCTGTATTGGCAAGCACGAAGTAGAAGCGTTGGCTCGTTCCCTGTTGGCGGGAATTGTAGCGTAGTACAAATTCATCACAATAGCGTTGTAAGTGCTTGAAACTAACGTGGTGATAGATTCCATCAATACCCCGCTTTAACAGGCTCCAAAAGCCTTCCATCGTGTTTGTGTGAGCCATACCATTGACAAACTGTTTGGCGCTGTGTTGTACTACTTCGTGCGAATACACTTTATTAAGCCCCTTATACGACTTGTATTCGTCGGTCATTACAATACTACCCGCCACTACCTGTTCAGCAATTAGCTTCTGAACGGTCTTACTGTTGGTGTCTTCAACTACTTGCGCTGTGACATTACCACCCCGTTCGACCATGCCGAATACAGGCTTCTTAGTTTTGGTCGAACGTCCCTGTGTACCTTCTGTTTTCTTATCAGCATGTTTGTTCTTTTCCTTGCCACCGATGTAAGTTTCATCAACTTCAACCGTACCTTCCATTGCGGCTTTATAGTTGGGATGGTCAAACGCATAGCGTAGACGGTGAAGAACGAACCACGCTGATTTTTGGGTCACGTCAATATCTTTGGCTAACTGATGGGAAGAAACACCCTTTTTGTGAGAAGAAAGGATGTACAGAGCCATAAACCACTTCTGCAAAGGGATTTTGGTATCCTCAAAGATGGTTCCGGTTTTGACGTTGAAGTACAGGCCCGAATTTTTGCACTTGTAGCGGTTAGGTGTTCCAGGCTTGCTGGCACACTGGTACACTTTTGATTCAGCGTCAAAGGGGGAAACTACAGTTCCGTTCCAGCGAATAGACTCTAAGTGAGCCAAGCAGGATGCTTCATCGGGGAACGCTTGGAGAAGGTCGGCAATACTCTTAAATTCGGGAACCATAACCGTAAGTACTTGTGATTATGGTGTAAATATATACTCAATAAATGAGTATTGCAAATATTACAAGTAGTATTTTACACTAAATCTGAACGAAAATGAAAGGATTTGCAATTAAGGTTGGGGGTGGGCCAAATGGGGAGGAAAGGGAATTTAGAATTGCTCAAGATGAAAACATGTACGTTACTGCTTTTCGCATTAATAGTACAACTGGCGATATTGACCCCGACCTTATCTATTTAGGAACATTCGGAGATATTAATCACCTAGAAGTTAACGGGCAAATAACTGAACTCTTAAGCCAAGTTCGGTCTTAGTGTAAATTGGTATATCATTACCCTATTTTTTTGTAGAGTACCGGGTTTTTTCGGCTATCTCGACGTCATTAGCCACGTCAGGCCGGAGTTTCGCCCAGTGGAAACGGAGTTTGTTATTCTCTGCCCAGGTATGTCCCTTCTGTTCGGTCAGATGCACCAGTGGCATGTCGTTGTACAGCGGGCGGGTAATGGCAACTACCGCATCCCAGTAGCGCAGGGCCGCTTTCAGGTGCTGGATAGCCAATGATTTCTGGTTGGCCCGTCCGGTTGTGCGGTAGGTTTGTAGTGCCACAGCGCCCCGCAGTTTTTCGGCGAGGTGAAGCCCCATATTCGCCCAAACGTTGACATCAGAAACTTCGTATTGCAGCGACCGGTTACCTGTTGTTCGTATCGGTTGAACGAGTTGCAGGGCTTTCCGGCAATCCCGTTCCAGCATCGCAGCTAGAATGGGTGGCGTAATCTTCCCCGCCCCGAATGAGCCGCCCGCAGTTGTCGTTTTGACATAATCGCTGACCGACACGTAGTTCGGGTCCAGCACCGGTTGGGTAATCAACTGTTCAACGGCAATATAGGAGACGTTTTTCTGAGCGTCGAAGCCCATCATTCCTTCACTATACAGCGAAAAATCCCAGGTAAAATCGAAGGCCGAAGCAAGACGCAGGGGAGTGGTTGACGCCAGCGCATAGGCGTCCAGCAGGGGAGCCGCCGGTTGGCCATACCGCCGTACGAACTCAGCCCGGAAAATCGCATCGGGCGTGGCCGGGTTGTAGAGTAGACGTCCCCAGAGTTTATAAAACAGCCACTGCCGTTCAAACGCGTACGTCCAGTCGACGGGCCCACCGGGAGTCGTGAAATAATCCTTGGCCGGAATGTACGTTTCCGACCCCAGAAAATAACCGCCTACGTACGACTGGTTGTTAGCCGCAATGTGCGCCCGGACAAAATCAGGAACGCCCCAGCGCAGGCAGAAGAAGTCTTCATTGCGCACCGTCCAGGTAATTTTGTAGGTGGTCGGGTCGGGGTTGAAGTAGGTGTCGTATAACTTACCCCCGTGTACTTTCACGAGTGTGGGGGTTGAGTGCGCGTGCGACCAATTGTACTTTAAATCGGCCCAAATGGGCTTCTCGATGAAGTCTAATGCACCTTCCCGCTCAATGGACTGGCGAGTCAGCTTTTCTGTTTCGATGCTAGTAACCCCCAGTGAGCCGGTGGTGCTGGAAAAGGGAATCCGGTGGATGAGTTTGGTTTTACGTCCGGCCTGCCGCATGCCGTCAATAATTGTGGCCTGCATCCAGTCTTCCCGCTGCCGGGGCGACATGCCGCCCATCGCTTCGCCCAGGGTCAGGCCAAAACCGGTCAGTTCGGGGTATTCCTGAAGCACCTGCGTCACGCACTCCCGCGTGTAGCGTTTGACGATAGCGGATGTATCGCCATCGATGAAGTGGTGGTGATCCAGGTTATTCAGGCGGGGATTTACGTTGTAGGCTTTCGAAAATTCAGGGCTGGTGAAAATATTGAACGGCACCAGATAGGTATCAATGGCTCGCTCGCTGGCCATCCGGAAAATGGCCCGAAAGAGCGTCTGCCACTCCTTTAGCTGTTCATCATTAAACGGGGTAGCGGCCGGGAAGTTGGTAGGCCGAATCATGAAGGTATAGGGATGCAGGTTCCAAAGGCTCAGCGCATTGAACCGGTTAGCCACCATCATGTCCAAAAAGGCTTTCCAGTACAGGGTATCGCGGCACGTTTCCATGTGCAGATCGAGCGCATCGCTATGCCGGTAGGTATCCCAGGGCAAATCAAACTTAATGGCCCGCAGGGGCAGGTGCGGTTTCTCACTTCGGGAACGGATGGCGTTTAGGGAGAGACCATTCTGGATATCCTCCACTAAAGAAAGGCACCCGTAAATGAGTCCGCGCGAATCACTACCCGTCACCGTAATCTGTTTGCTTTTGCAATCAATACGGTAGGATTCCGCTCCCAGTTGGGCCTCCAAAGGGGCCAGCCGAATAGTAAAACTGGCCAGCTTCGCATCATTCGTGACGGCGTATTTCCGGGAATCGAAGGCTTTGCTTAACTGCTCCGTCGCGTAGGTGCGCTGCGGAGAGGCCTCAGTTTGCTGGATAAATACGCGCTGGGCTACCGTGTGGAAGGTCAATCCAACCGAAAGCACCAGCAGCAATAACCGTTTACTGTTCATGCTGACTAGTTATTTTTGCTTTGACTGGTAGTTTTTCACGTAGCTGGCAACATCAATAAACGGCGCTATCCAAATGTCGGCTTCGTGCTGTTTAAGGTAGCGCACCAGTTTGTTGTGTTCGGCCAGTGCGACATTCAGCGAGTGCCCCCCACCCACGCCGTGAAACAGGAAAACCAGCAGCGAATTGGTTTCCTCTGCCCGTTTGACCAGTTCGATCAGTTTCTCCCCCGATTCGCCGTTGATGCCATACGAGCCTACATCGTCCAGGTTAATTTCCATTAGTTTCTTCATCTCGCCCGTGGTGCCCCGGGCCGCTACAAAACCGTCGGCTACCGTTTTGTAGTAGTCTACGTTACCAATTTTAGTGTCGCCACAGGGATAGGCGAAGGTACGGGCAGTTTTACCATCGAGGGTTTTGAGCAGGACGTTGGTCATTAGCATTTCGTTCGTAATCCGCTTCACCGTGTACTTACTCAAATCGTTTTCGGGGTTCACCCACTCCCGGCCCGGCCGGTCGCCAATGCAGGGGTGAAACAGGGTGTGGTTGGCCAGCTCATGCCCGGTAGTAGCCGCCGATTTCCACCGGGCTATATTATTCACGTAGCCAGGAAAATAGCCCGATAGATAGAATGTTCCTTTCAGGCCCAGCGAATCCAGCACGGGCACCACATTATCCAGATGGACCTGCAGGGCATCATCGTAGGTTAGCGCAACGGCGCATTTTTTTCCATTCCATACCGCCTGTGCGTAGGTAAGCGTGTGGAGAAGCAGGAATAAGCTGAGTAGAGCAGTCTTTCCAGGCGAATAAAAAAGTGGTTTACTCGTTGAGAGAGTCATCGATTAGGGCAGGGTTGAGGTTTGTTCCTGTGGTTCTGGTGCAGGAATTGCGTTTAGTTTGACTAGTATAAACGTGGCCGACGTGAAAACCTACCGTTGCGGCAGGGTGGTTCATTGAATCATCACAAATAAACTTTTTCCCGTGAAATGGGTCTATAGTGAGAATCTGCGTTGCATACCGTAGATATCTACTCAATACATGAACTGCAAATCAATCATATTGGCCGCACTGGTCAGTTTTCCACTGCTGACCACTGCGCAGTCGAGCGGTACTTCCGGCTTGCTACAGGCGTTGATGCAGGGAGTTGGTTCGGCCACGCTGAGTGATGCTCAGGTGGTAAAGCTTTCCCGGGAAGCCGTCAAAGAGATGGATGCGAAAAATCCTATAGCCGCGCCGAACGACCCTTATGCCCAACGCTTGAGTCGTATTGTCAGCAGGCATCGTACTGTTAGTGGCATACCCCTCAACTACAAGGTATACAAAGTGGCCGATGTAAACGCTTTTGCCACGGCTGATGGAAGCGTACGCGTATTTAAAGGGCTTATGGATATTATGACGGATAGTGAATTACTGGCGATTATGGGCCACGAAATTGGTCACGTAGTTAATCGGGATACCCGCGATGCAATGAAAAGTGCACTCCGTCGGTCGGCCGTGCGGACTGCCCTGGCGTCGGGGTCTGGTACACTGAGCAGGATTTCTCAGTCGCAGGTAGCGGGTTTTGCGGATTATATGCTGGGTGCTAAGTTCAGCCGCAATCAGGAAACGGAGGCCGACGATTACAGTTATGGTTTCCTCAAGCGCAACCGGTACAGCGTGATGGCGCTGGCCACATCGTTCGAGAAGCTGGCCAAATTAAGCGGAGGGGGCGGTGGCAAGGTGGCATCGCTACTGTCCGACCACCCCGACAGTGCGAGTCGTGCTCAGCGCGTTCGTGACCGGGCACGTAAGGATGGACTGACACGGTAATTAGTAAATCGCCGTTGACGAAGCTGTCAACGGCGATTTGCTTTCTCGTTACCTCATATCTGCGTAACAGAAATTCAGGCTTCCAACTGGTTTTCATACAAAGGCAATTCTTCATTAAACGCATCATATATACTTTTAATACGCATCATATTTCTTCTTTTAATAATATCTACTGGATTTGAAATTATCAGAAGTTGTAGAGCTCGTTTCGCCAAGGTCAAGGCTGCGGTTTTATTTTCTAAAAAATCAGTATAGAAAGCAGCTGCATTTAATAACATCGAAATATGAGTTGGTCTATATGAGAATATTCCAATAGATTCATAAGCAACATGTCTTGCTACAGCTTCTTTTAACATAATTTCTGCAATTTCAAATTGCTTTTCTTTGCAATATGCTAGGGCTAAATTTCCTAAAATGTTAGCGAGCCGAAAAGAATAAGGAATATTTTCTTCATCTACGATGCGCCTTCTCAACTTTAAAGCTTCTTCTAAACAAGAGATTAACTTATTAGAGTCATAATTTTCTTGACTTGCATAATGGTTACCTATATTGTTTAAACAGGATGCTAACTGATCAAAAAATTCGTTCGATTCTTCTGGAAATCCTCTAAATAATCTTAATGCCTCTTCAAGAAATAGCAAACCTTTATCAAACTCACCTGAATCAGTGTATAGAACACCCAAGTTCATATTAGACATAGCGAGAGTACGCACAGATGAATAACTAACTTCCTTAACATACGTCTTTTGCAAATCTATGCTGTCTATATAGTATTTTTTAGCTTCTTTATACTTACCCTGTTCTTTAAAAGAAACACCTATGGAATTCAACAAACTGCTTAATGTTTCAGGAATGGCTTCATCTTTATATTTCAGAGAAGTCAAAAAATAGGGTTCAGCTAGATGGAATCTCTGACTATCCATCAGGAAATTACCTAAAGCAAAATTATTATTAAATCCTCAATGAGATTTTATTGATCTTTTAAATAAATTAAATATTTCTCCAAAACTGTTTGATAAGTAGCTATTTATTATCAATGCTTTAGCTTTTATATAGTATTCGTTTGAGTTGTCGATGAGTTGCTTTGACAAACCTTCAAGCTCAATTTCTTTCTTTGATTTTGCTGTTAATAATAAATTCTGATCTTTGTCAATCTCCGTTAATTTTAATATTGTGTTAGCTTCTTTAAATTTACCTTCGTTGAAATATTCTTTAGCTTTTATCAAGCGCGATGTATTTATATTAATCTTTGAGAAAGCTTCCGCTAGGCTTATGACATCTTGTTCGAATCTTTCTATCTCTGCATTCTTATTAATTATCCTGTTTTTTAACTGATTTATTTTGTCAGCTTTTTCAGGATTTAAATCTGTTAAGTGTTCTTCGAGGCTACTGAGTTCATCCAGTAATCGCTTGTAGTCAGCAGATTTATTGATAATAACAGTAATGTTGGAATTACTAATATCTTGGAAAGATACATTTTCATTCCCCTCCACTTTCAATTCATTGTCCATGTATACTTATATGGCTGCTATTGATGTCTTGTATTGTTGTATTACTATCTCCAACAACGTTTTGCGCATTATTCTTTAGCATTTGTGGAGCGTTATCCAATATCTTTTTTAATTGAGTACTAAGCATTGGATTCGCTTCTAACACTTCTTCAAGTTTACCAATTACTTTTCCTCTTACTAAAGAATCAGATGGCATATTGTTAAGTGTTTCTAATGATTTCTTTTCGGAATCTGTTGAGAATGCCTCAGATATAAGAGTCCAAATATCCTTACCCACGGCAGAAAGTACACCCTTAGTTAGGTTCTCAGAGAGAAAACCTACGGCTAACAAAGCAAGGTCTGAATTGTCCATTTTGGTATCTTTGATATTGGATAAAGATAGAGAATAACTTTGATAGTTAGTTCTGGGATAACCGATATATGCTTATGTCACTTCGTGGCTACATAGAAGAAATCTAGGCTCCCGGCGGGGTCATTACTGACGAGGTAATCGGTGTAGTCGATTTCAGCGGCCAGTCCGTCGGCTTGCAGGAGCCGATTGCGGTTCAACCGGTTCATCAAATCATAAGGTACTTGCAACAGTCGGCGGGGGAGTCGGTATTGCAGGTTGAAAATATCGAAGCGGGTCAGCTTTTTGACCGACGCTTTGTTCTGCTCGTAATACGTCATCACCTTGTGGTTTCCGTGGATACCCCGTGTGTCCACGGTTGGGAAATAGGCACTCATCAGAGTCCTCAGACCATCGGCATAATACTCCCGAACGTGCCAGGGATTGCGGGTCAGCGAGAACGTTTTGTTGACTGTCGTCAGCAGTAGTTTACCGCCCGGTTTCAGCACGCGGTGGGCTTCTTTGATAAATAAATCGTCGTTCTGGATGTGTTCGATTACCTGAAACGTCACGATGTAATCGAAGGTGTTATCGGCCAGTTGGCTCAGGGGTGGAATATTGGCCGAAATAAACGTGGCTTTCGGGTACTCGGCACTGAGGGCCGCAATTAACTCATCGTTCTTATCGATACCCGTATACTGGTCGGCGGCTTTGGTAAGCAACTCCAGCCCCCGGCCCCAGCCGCAGCCAATTTCGAGCACGTTTCCACGTACCATCGCAGCCGCTTCAACGTAAGGGAAAAGCAATCGCTGATGGACGGGATTGTCGGATGCAATTTCGGCGGAGGTTATTTCGGTTGTTTTATACATGGTTCTTCGGAACGGTAGCCATCAGCTGCGGCCAGCGTTGGTATTGCAATTAAACCAACAAAATTACTTCTTTTGTGGAAGCAATGAAAAGCAACGCGTTTCCTGCTTTGCTTTTTATCGGGAATAGGCTCCTGTCGGGTAGTAGAAAAGGCAAAATCGCGGATTCATCTCCACTATAATGATAAAATTTGCTCTTTTTTCGTTGTAACTAAACAAGACCAAAACCAAGCCGTACCGGCGTTTGACAGTTACCGTTGTTTATGCGAATTCTAACTGCTTTATTTCTTACTATTTCCCTGCTGTCAGCTTGCTCAAGCGCAAAAAAGACCCGGCAGGCCCGTATCAACGAGGCTTATGATGCCCGTACGGAAGCGCAGCGGAACCGGCCATCCGTGCGCGTTGCTCAGACACCCGCCCCGGCTGGTTCCCGAACAGCCACGGTTTCTCCTCCGGTGAAAGCAGCCGAAGGTCCGGCCGTTGGTACGGGTCCGGCCATGGCCACCAAAACCGGCAGTGAATGGGTTGTTACCTCTATCAAAGGAAAGTTTCTGGCCATTGATACCGCCCGCGTTCGGATATACATGGACCTGACCGCCAAAACGCCATCGGGTGAGCCAATTACGAATCCTGCCGAATTTATCGACCATTTTTCGATTGCCTACGTCATGTATCCCGACTACAACACCCGCGACCGGCTAGGCTACGGAACCGTACCCCTGACGGCGCAAAACGTAGGCCTCCAGGGCGACCATCTGACGTTGACATTCGACATAAACCGGCCCAAAGGCGCCACAAATGCGCTCTTGCTGACTGAAGTCACCGAAACAGCGAATGGGACCAAAGCCCGCAATGATCTGTCGCTGCGGTTCAACGCGGCCAAACTCAGTGATCGGTACTCATTGTTCGAGCAAAACGGCCAGCGGCCCGAACTGCGTAACTACGTGAATGTGAATGAACCCGTTGTTATCCGGGACGTGAACGGAACCAGCAAGACCTTGTTCGGTATTCGATACCAGCACGATTTCGAAGCGGCTTCGTCGCCCATGAATACCTCAGCCCGGCCGGCGTCCAAATCACTGGACATCGACTCAACACTGACCATTACCACCAACCAGCCATTTATGCTTCCGAAGGAGGGGCTATATTATTTTGTGGAAGATACGACCGATGCCGCGGGCATTGGCCTGGTGGTAGCCGACAAACGTTTTCCGAAAATGACCCGCCCCGAAAAGCTCATCAAGCCGGTCTTGTACGTGAGTACCAGTTCTGAGATTGGGGAATTGAACCAGGCGCAGGATATCAAGAAAGCTTTCGACCGGTACTGGTTGAGTATGATGTCGGGGAATGAAGGAGTGGCGAAGAAAACGATAAGGGCGTATTTTGACCGGGTAGAGGAAGCTAATAAGTTGTTTACGAGTTATAAAGAAGGCTGGAAAACCGACAAGGGCATGATTTACATCGTGCTGGGTGCGCCCGACCGGGTGCAGCGGAACCGGGAGCGCGAAGTGTGGGTTTATAATCGCCGGGCCAACGTGTCGGAGGTGAATTTCACCTTCACCCGAAAAGCCAACCAATTTGTCGATGACCATTATGAACTGGTGCGCTACATCGAGTATCAGCCCATCTGGTATCCCATCGTCGAAGCCTGGCGAACTGGTGCCATCCGTGAGTAATTTGATAGTCATTCGGTGGGCATTGGTCTTCATTTATTGTCATTCATGGTGCTGCAAAGCCAATGACTATCAATGACAGCCAATGGCGATAAAATGACTATCTATTGACAATCAATGACAACTTAATGCCCCAGCCCAACAACCGGCCGCAGCGCCCCCGCCCTCAGTTTCGTCCCGAACCGGATGAAATGGTCTTTGGAATCCAGTCTGTTATCGAGACGCTCAAGTCCGACCAGCAAATTGATAAACTGTACATGGAAAAGGGGTTGAGTAACCCCGATATCCAGAATCTGGCTTTTCAGAACCGTGTCACCATCCAGCGCGTGCCGGTTGAGCGACTCGACCGGCTGACCCGCAAAAACCACCAGGGCGTTGTTTGTCTGGTAGCGCAGGTCCAGTATGTCAAACTCTCCAACGTCATTGCCGATGTGTTCGAGCGGGGAGAACAGCCGTTTATTCTGCTCCTCGACCGCATTACCGACGTTCGAAACTTCGGGGCCATTGCCCGCACGGCCGAGTGTACAGGTGTGCAGTGTATCGTTATTCCGGGCCGGGGAGCCGCTGCCATTAACTCTGATGCCATGAAAACCTCATCGGGCGCGCTGAACCACATCTCCGTTTGCCGGGAACCGGACCTGACCGAAACAATCAAGTATTTGCAGGAATCGGGCATACTGGTAGTAGCCTGTACCGAGAAATCGAGCCGTGACCTCTACGAGCGTACTACCGACCTGAGCGGCCCGATTGCCGTTATCATGGGGTCGGAAGAGGATGGTATTTCGCCCGAATTGCTCCGCATGGCCGATACTCACATTAAGATTCCCCTGCTGGGTTCGGTCGGCTCGCTTAACGTATCCGTAGCCACGGGTGTGATGCTGTACGAAGCTGTACGGCAGCGAGCTATGGCGGCCAACACTGCCGTATAGGTCGTCGCTAAATGAATCATGGCCTTCATACGGCTGATCCTCCAACTGGTATCGTCCGTTCCTGACACTTTCCTCTTCCCGTGGCTGATACGATTCTGATCATTGATGACGAACCCCGCTTACGACAGCTCCTGGCCCGAATCCTGCAACTGGAAGACTATACCGTGCTGGAAGCCGACACGGCGCGGGCCGGGCTGAAAATACTGGAGAACGAATCCGTAAAGCTGATTATCAGTGATGTGAAACTACCCGACAAAAACGGCATTGAACTCACCGCTCAAATCAAGCAAACGTACCCCGACACCGAAATTATTGTCCTGACCGCTTACGGCACTATCCAGGATGGGGTGACGGCCATTAAAAACGGAGCCTTCGACTACATTACCAAAGGTGACGACAACGACCGGATTATTCCGCTGGTGAGCCGGGCCGTGGAAAAAGCCAATTTGCAATTCCGCATCCGGGAGCTGGAGAATCAGATGAATCGGCGGCACGGCTTCGACAGTATCAGCGGCCAGTCGAAGGCTATTCTACAAGTTATTGACCTGGCCCGTCGGGTAGCGGTTACGGATACTACGGTACTCCTGACGGGCGAAACGGGAACGGGCAAAGAGGTGTTTGCTCAAGCTATCCATCAGGGTAGTCCCCGCCGGAGCGGTCCGTTCGTGGCTATTAACTGCGGGGCGCTGGGGCGCGAGATTCTGGAAAGTGAGCTATTTGGGCACCGCGCCGGGGCGTTTACCGGGGCCACCCGCGACCAGAAAGGGCTCTTTGCCGAAGCGAACCGGGGTACTATTTTTCTGGACGAAATTGGCGAGATGCCCCTCGACTTACAGGCAAAATTGCTACGGGTACTGGAAACCCACGAATTTTTACGCGTGGGGGATACCAAACCCACCAAAACGGATGTCCGCGTACTAGCCGCTACTAACCGCGATTTGGCACAGGAAGCCCAACATGGCCACTTCAGACTGGATTTGTATTATCGGCTGTCGGTGTTCCAGATAGGGCTGCCCCCCCTGCGCGACCGGCCCGATGATATTGCGGGGTTGGCCGACCACTTTGCCCGGCAGGATGCGGCTAAACTAGGCCGACGGTCTATCCAATTCAACCCCGTATTCGTACAGACGTTGCGGCAACACCCGTGGAAGGGAAATATCCGCGAGTTGAAAAACGTCATCGAACGGGCGGTTATCCTGGCCGATACCCGTCCCGATGGCATCACCGAGCTCACCCCCGACCTGCTGCCCTATGAAATGCAGGACGGCCCAATAAATACCGACCCGAACGCCATTGTGGATCTCGCTACCCTCGAGCAACAGCACATCCGCAGGGTCCTGCGCCACACGAACCACAACAAAACAGAAGCTGCCCGACTGCTGGGTATTGGCCTGACAACGCTCTACCGGAAACTGGCCGATTACAATTTGGAATAGACCAACCCTGCCAATTTGAAAAGCGGACCCTACCATTTTGGTAGGGTCCGCTTTTTTTATGGACTTCAATCTAAATCAATTATTTGGTTAATACATTGATTATTAATTATTTATCAGAAAGTTTTCATGGGTAAGAGGTAACCGGCCTGCTTATTGGCAAACAGTGGTCATCAATCAATCAATTAACCAGTACACCCATGTTTGATGCCCTGTTGCTTCTCGTATCGGCCCTGCTCTGCTTCGCTCTGTTCTACAAAACCATCGACTGGTTTGAACGCATTTAACTCACTAACTCATGCTCACGCTCCTGTTTATTGTTTCCCTGCTGGTGTTTGCCTACATGCTGTACGTACTCATCCGGCCTGAACGCTTCTAAAAAAAATTGTGAATGATAGAATTAGTGAATGATAGAATGGTTGCTGACGCAAAAGACAGCGTAGGACCCTATAATATTCACTCATTCTATCATTCAGAATTCATCATTAAAAAACATGACAACTGACTTACTTGGGATTCTGGCCACCTACGGGCTGACCATGTTGCTAGCCATCCCGCTGGGAAAATACCTGGCGAAAGTTTTTGCCGGGAAGCCAACCCTACTCGATTTCATGGCGCCGGTCGACCAGTTTATCTACCGGATTGCGGGTATCGACCCTAACCGGAATATGCACTGGAAAGAAAACATCGTGGCCCTGCTGACCATTAACGCCGTCTGGCTGGTGCTGGCTTTCGGTCTATGCTAACGCAGGGCAGCCTGCCCCTCAACCCGGATGGTAACCCGTCCATGTCGCCCGATCTGGCGTTCAATACAGCCATCAGCTTTCTGGTCAACTGCAACCTACAGCACTATTCGGGCGAGACGGGGCTGACGTACCTCACGCAGCTGGGCGTAATTACCTTTCTGCAATTCGTATCGGCAGCCACGGGAATAGCTGCACTGGTATTGCTGTTCCGGCACTTTCTGCCCGACGTAACCGACCGGTCTGGTAACTTTTATACGTTCTTCGTCTGCTCCATTACACGCCTGCTACTGCCGCTATCGCTGGTGGTTGCCCTGATACTGGCGTTCAACGGCACCCCGGCGAGTTTTGCCGGGAAAGATACCATCGTCACGTTGCAGGGCGACACCGTGGGCGTGTCGCGGGGGCCAGCTGCGGGTATGATTGCCATCAAGCACCTCGGTACCAACGGGGGCGGCTGGTTCGGCACCAACTCCGCGCACCCCCTCGAAAACCCCAACTACCTGACCAGCATGGTCGAAATGATCGTGCAGGTACTGATTCCAATTGCGCTGATTTTTGCCCTGGGGTATTATATCCGCCGACGGAAATTTGCCTGGGTTATCTACGGGGTTATGACGGTAGGTATGTTACTATTGCTGATACCGACCATCTGGAGCGAGCTGAACGGTAGTCCGGCTATTGCGCAGTTGGGCGTCAATCAGATGGCAGGCGCTACGGAAGGCAAAGAAGTTCGCTTCGGGGCAGCGGCATCGGCCTACTGGAGCATCGTCACCACGATTATTTCCACGGGTTCGGTCAATAGTATGCACGACTCGTCGATGCCATTATCAGGGGCTATGCAGCTATTGGGCATGATGACCAATGCCTTTTATGGAGGTTGCGGGGTGGGTATTCTGAACTACTACATCTTTCTGATTGTGGCGGTGTTTATTTCGGGGCTGATGGTGGGCCGGACACCGGAGTTTTTCGGGCGTAAAGTAGAAGCCCGCGAGATGAAGATTGCCGCGCTGATTGCCATCCTACACCCGTTCCTGATTCTGGTTGGTACGTCAATGGCTTCGTACCTCATCGTGACGATGCCCGATGCCGACTGGGCCGTGAAACCCGCTAACTGGCTCAACAACCCTAACTTCCACGGCTTCTCCGAAATGCTGTACGAGTTTACATCGTCGGCGGCCAACAACGGATCGGGCTTCGAGGGGTTGGGTGATAACAATGTGTTCTGGAACGTTGCAACGGGTTTCGTACTGCTGTTTGGCCGGTTCCTGCCCATCATCGGACCGCTGGCTATTGCGGGTCTGCTGGCGCAGAAAAAATACGTGCCGGAGAGTGCCGGAACACTGCCCACCGATACGGGTACGTTCGGCCTGATGACGCTGGCGGTCATTGTGGTAATTGCCGCCCTGGCCTTTTTTCCGGCCTTAACGCTGGGACCACTGGCCGAGTTTTTCAGTCTGGGGGCGCATTAGCTTTCGCTAAGCCGCGAGGTGATGAACGTCAGTACCATGTCTAAAGTCATCGGCTCGGAAGGGNGGATATTATCTTCATTGCCAATGTGCTGGTGGTGGGGAGTTGTAAGTAGCTTAACAGGATGAGCATTGTCCCAGCGGTGAATCAATTGATGGTCTGCTGTCTGCCACTGGTAAGCATAGTTTATTTCGTTGGTGGCTGTCACAATGTTCTCCCGCACATGGAGTATCGAGTTGTCAGTAAACGTAATTGACACACTGAAGGGGAGGGCGGTTTTACGCTGCTCAATACGTTCATCAGTGAGGTAAGTAATAACAGTCGCAAAGGGTGTGTAGTCCCGAATCATGCCACTAATCGAACAAGTCGTTGCTCGATTTCACGAATCTCATTCACTTCAAGCCGCCAGTCCATAATGTCATCTTCCCGTTCAATCAATCCGAACTGAGTCAAGTCATCAAATTGCTTGTAGAACTCTGCGTAAGTCATGCCGTACTTCTTCTCAAACACGGCTACTCGCTCGCTGCATACTTTGAGTTCGCGTAACAACTCTTCCTGCATTTTTTTGACAGCATAATCGGTACTCGATGAATAACCAGCTTTCTGAAAAACCTGCTCAATAGATGTTTGCTCCACGGTCATAATCAACGTCTTTTTTCAAAGTTACATAAAATGGCAACACAAAAATCGCCCGCTCTATTCCAGCCAGGCCTCGTCGGACCGGCAATCCGGGCCTCGTTCAACAAGCTGAATCCGGCTGAACTTAGCAAGAATCCGGTCATGTTTACGGTCGAAATCGGCACGGCTATTATGTTGCTGGTCACGGTCTACATTGCCCTGTCGGGCGATACGTCGCAGGGCAGCGTAATCTATAACAGCGTTATTACAGCTGTTCTGCTGCTCACACTGCTGTTTGCCAACTTCGCTGAGGCTATTGCCGAAGCGCGGGGCAAGGCACAGGCCGAATCGCTTCGCAAGACCCGGCAGGAAACGCCGGCTAAAGTCATTCGACCCGTTGGGGAGCTGACTGTCAAGGAAGTGCAGATCATCTCGTCGGCGCAACTCAAAAAAGGGGATGTGTTCGTCTGCGAAACGGGTGACATCATCCCCTCCGACGGCGAAATTATCGAGGGCCTGGCTACCATTGACGAGTCGGCCATTACGGGCGAGTCGGCACCGGTTATCCGTGAAGCCGGTGGGGATAAGTCGTCGGTCACGGGCGGTACCAAAGTATTGTCCGACCGTATCGTGGTGCGGGTGACCACCCAGCCCGGAGAGTCGTTTCTCGATAAGATGATTGCACTCGTGGAAGGGGCCAGTCGGCAGAAAACGCCGAACGAAATTGCCCTGACTATCTTGCTGGCGGGGTTCACACTGGTATTTATTATCGTCTGTGTCACACTGCAACCCTTCGCCGTGTATGCCAACACACCCATCACCATTGCCGCCTTGATTTCTTTGTTTGTCTGCCTGATACCAACCACCATCGGCGGGCTGCTGTCGGCTATTGGTATTGCGGGCATGGACCGGGCGTTGCGGGCCAACGTCATTGCCAAGTCGGGCCGGGCGGTTGAAACGGCGGGCGACATTGATACGCTACTACTTGATAAAACCGGTACCATCACCATCGGCAACCGGAAGGCCACGCAGTTCTACCCCGCGCCGGGCGTTTCAGAATCCAACATGGTCCGGGTAAGTGCCCTGAGTTCGCTGGCCGACGAAACCCCCGAAGGCAAGTCGATTGTTGAATTAGCTGGGCCGGAGGTAACGCGCAACCTGAGTACGACTGGTGCGACGATGATCAGGTTCACGGCCGAAACGCGCTCGTCGGGCATTGATGTGCCATCGAGTGAGGCCAACAGCAATGCGCTGCGGATTCGCAAAGGAGCCACCGACTCGATTCGAACCATTGTTCTGAAAGCCGGTAATACATTCCCGCCCGAAACGGAAGAGCAGGCCAGGGCCATTGCAGCCAACGGCGGCACGCCCCTGGTGGTGATTGAAAACGAGCGGGTTATGGGCGTGGTCGAGTTGCAGGACATCATCAAGCCCGGCATTGCCGAACGCTTCGAACGGCTGCGGAAAATGGGCGTTAAAACCGTAATGGTAACGGGCGATAATCCACTGACGGCGAAATTTATCGCCGAGAAGGCCGGGGTCGATGACTTCATTGCCGAAGCCAAACCGGAAGATAAGATGCAGTACATCCGGAACGAACAGAACAGCGGCAAACTCGTAGCCATGATGGGCGACGGTACCAACGACGCGCCCGCCCTGGCGCAAGCCAACGTGGGTGTGGCCATGAACTCCGGTACGCAGGCGGCCAAAGAAGCAGGCAACATGGTCGATTTGGACAACGACCCCACCAAGCTGATCGAAATCGTTGAGATTGGCAAGCAGTTACTCATCACCCGCGGCACCCTGACTACCTTCAGCATCGCCAACGATGTGGCCAAGTATTTCGCCATTGTTCCGGCTTTGTTCGTGGCCAGTATCCCGGCGCTGCAACAGATGAACCTGATGCACCTGCACTCGCCCGAATCGGCTATTCTGTCGGCGGTGATTTTCAATGCTGTCATTATCCCAATGCTGATTCCGCTGGCGCTGCGAGGCGTGGCGTACAAACCCATCGGTGCCAGTGCGCTGCTGCGCCGGAACCTGTTCATCTACGGCTTCGGCGGGCTGGTAGCCCCTTTCGTCGGGATTAAACTACTTGATTTAGTAGTGGGGCTTTTTGTATAGTTTTTCTGTCATGCTGACGAAGGAAGCATCTTCGGTAGCAACTATTTCACTTTATCGGGCAGACGCAAGATGCTTCCTTCGTCAGCAAGACAAAAAAATCATGAAAAATCACATTTCTTCCGCCATCCGCCTGACGTTCGCGCTGCTGGTTATCCTGTCTGTTCTGTACCCGCTATTCGTAGCGGCTGTTTCCCGACTGGCTCCCGGTGGGGGAGACGGTGTTACCATTATGGCGAGGGGTGGTACGGCATCCCGGCGGATTGTTGGGTACGCCAACGTAGGTCAGACCTTTACCGAAGACCGGTACTTCAACGGTCGCCCGTCGGCGGTGGGTTACAACGCTGCCGGGTCGGGCGGCTCGAACAAGGGGCCATCCAATACGGAATACCTCAATGACGTTAAGGCTCGCATTGATACATTCCTGGTGCACAATCCAGCCGTAAAAAAAGCCGATATTCCCGCCGAATTAGTGACCGCGTCGGGATCGGGATTAGACCCGCACCTGTCACCCGCCGGGGCCAGCGTTCAGATTGCCCGCATCGCCCGCGTTCGGAATATCCCGGCTGCGCGGCTTCAGCAGTTGGTTGATGAACAGACAAAAGGCCCACTGCTGGGACTGTTTGGTCCATCAACGGTTAATATTCTCACGTTAAATGTTGCGCTCGACGCCTTGAAATAATCAGTGATCCCGGCTCTAGGCGGGCCGGGAGTTACACCGTACGACCATGACTAGGAATTTATGTTTTGCCACGGCACTCTGTGTCATTTCATCGGTAGCCGTTGCCCAGTCTGCCGACAGTACAGGCAGCATAGCCACGGCCCCGGCTGCCCCGGCGTTGACGTTGACGGGCTACGTGGAAGCCTATTACGCGCACGATTTTACAGCCCCTAAAACGACCCAGGAGCGGCCCTCTTTTTTGTACAACCACAAGCGGAACCGTGAACTGGCTATCAACCTGGCCTATGCCAAAGTAGCCTATGCCACCGACCGGGTACGCGGAAATCTGGCCATCCAGGTTGGTACCTATGCGCAGTATAACTATGCCGCCGAGCAATCCTTGCTGAAAAACGTGTATGAAGCCAACGCGGGCGTGAAGCTGAGCAAAACCCGTGATCTGTGGCTCGACGCAGGTATTTTTAGCTCGCACATCGGTTTTGAGAGTGCCGTTTCCAAAGATTGCTGGACGCTGACGCGGAGTATGCTGGCCGAGAACTCACCGTATTACCTGGCGGGGGCCAAACTAACGTACACCAGTGGGAAATGGACGGTGCTGGGCATGGTGACCAATGGCTGGCAGCGCATCGCCAAAGTGCCGGGATACACCGGTCCGTCGATCAGTACGCAGGTCCAGTTCCGGCCCTCCGACAGGGTAACGCTGAACTGGAGTTCGTTCCTTGGCTCCGACCGGCCCGACTCGCTCCGGCAGGGTCGCTTCTTCAATAACATCTACGCCATCATCAATCCCGCCGGGCGATTTGGCGTAATTCTTGGCTTCGACATTGGTACCGACCGCAAGCCGGTGGTGCGCACAGGCAGCACAGAACGCGTTGATAGCGGGGGCAGCTACGTCTGGTATTCGCCCGTTATTATTGCGCGGTACAGGGCATCGGGCCGAAGCTACCTGAACGGACGCATCGAGTATTACGACGATAAAAACGCGGTTATCATCGGCATTCCCGGTTTCCGGACAATGGGCTATTCCCTGGGTTACGACTATGCCATTCTGCCGCAGGCTCTATTTCGAATTGAAGGAAAAATCTACGACAGCGAAACCCCAGTTTTTGAAACAGCCAGCGGTTTTGGCCGCACGAATACCAGCCTGACTACCAGCCTGGCCGTTTCTTTTTGACCAGTATTCACGGCAGGTGCACTTGATCAAGTAGGTCCGTAAAGTTGTGTTAGACTAATTCGAAAAGGCGATTTTGTCATGCTGAGGAACGAAGCATCTTCGGTAGTAGCAAAAATTCAACCTACCGAAGATACTTCGTTCCTCAGCATGACAAATAATAGCTTGCTGTATCCCAGAGAATCTATGAACCCCAACAACCAGAACGCTGACCGGTTTTTAGCCCTGATTCGCGAATCCCGGCGCGGTAAGTTCAAGGTCTATATCGGCATGAGCGCGGGCGTGGGGAAGTCTTACCGCATGTTGCAGGAGGCCCACGTGCTGCTCAGGAGTGGTATCGACGTGAAAATTGGGTTTATCGAAACCCACAACCGGGCCGAAACGCAGGCGCTGGTGGCCGGGCTGCCCCTGATTCTCCGACGGAAATTATTTTACAAAGGCCGCGAACTGGAAGAAATGGATGTGCAGGCGATTTTGAACAGCCATCCTGAACTGGTCATTGTCGATGAGCTGGCGCATACCAACATCCCAGGGTCCAAGAACGAAAAACGCTGGCAGGATGTGCTCGACATTCTCGATGCGGGCATCAACGTCATCAGCGCGGTCAATATCCAGCACATCGAAAGCCTGTACGACGAAGTACGGATCGTGACGGGTATCGACGTGGCGGAGCGCGTGCCGGACCGGGTGCTGCAAATGGCCGATGAGGTCGTTAACATCGACCTCACGGCCGACGAACTGATTGCGCGACTGCGGGAGGGGAGAATTTACGACCCGGCTAAAGTCCAGATGGCGCTGGCCAACTTTTTTCAGACCGACAAGATCCTGCACCTGCGCGAACTGGCCCTGCGCGAAGTGGCGTCGGCCGTGGAACGGAAAATCGAGGTGATCACGCCGGTAAGTGGCCAAACGCGAAACGATCGGTTTCTGGCTTGCATCAGCAGTAATCCCGACACAGCCCGGCGGGTGATTCGGAAAACAGCCCGGCTGGCTGGCTATTACCAGTCGCGCTGGTACGTTCTGTATGTACAGACTCCTGCCGAAGCACCCGACCGCATTCGGCTCGATACGCAGCGCCACCTGATTAATAACCTTAAATTAGCTACTGAACTGGGAGCAGTTGTCATTCAGGCCAAAGGCAAAAGGGTGGTTGACTGCCTGCTGGAAGAGGTGGAAAAACGGAAGGTGACCACCGTCTGTATTGGCAAGCCGCATGTTAGTTTGATTCATATTATTTTACGAACCTTCGCCTTTAACCAGTTGCTTAACCGCCTGACCGAATCCAATACCGACCTGATTATTCTATCGTAAAAGAGAAAAAAGGAGCGTGCAGGAAACGAATATTCCCTCTTTTTTTCTGTACGCCCGCAAGACCATGACGATCAAAACCAAAATAGCCTCTGCGCTCACCTTTCTGTTCGCCATTGTATTACTGATTGGTGGTCTGAGCGCGTATTATCTGAACCAGCTATCCAACGATTCGCAGGCCATTCTGACAGATAATTACATCTCGCTTGAGTACGCGGGGAACATGCAGCGGCAACTGAGCAACCTTGGCGATCCGGACGCGCTACTTTCGTTTGAGGAAAACCTAAAAAAACAACAAAAGAACGTAACCGAAGTAGGGGAAAAGGAAGTGACCGCAACCCTGGCCCGGGAGTTTAACCGACTGCGAATCGGGGCACGGGATTCGGCTACCGTGTATCGAATCCGGCAGTCGCTGTTTCAGATTGACGAGCTCAACCGGCGGGGCATCATTCGTAAAAACGAAGTAGCCCGTAAAACGGCTAAAGACGCGCTGCGGTGGCTGGCCGTGGTGAGTACGGCCAGTATTCTGATTCTTTTCTCGTTCATCATCAATTTTCCTGGCTACGTAGCTAACCCGTTGCGCGAACTGACGCGTGGTATCCGGCAGATTGCCAAACGGAACTTCGAAGAACGGCTGCATTTTAAATCCAGCGACGAATTTGGCGAACTGGCCCGCTCCTTCAACTCCATGGCGCAGAAACTGGATGAATATGAGCACTCTAACCTCGCCAGTGTGCTATTCGAAAAAAGACGTATTGACACGCTTATTCACACCATGAATGAGGGCATCATCGGCCTGGATGAGAATCGGTATATTCTGTTTGCCAACCCGGTTGCCTGCCGCTTGCTGGGCATGGATGAAACGCAACTGGTGGGGCGGTATGCCCCCGACCTAGCCGCTACCAACGACCTGATGCGGACACTGATTCAGGATGTCATGGACGATAAAGAACCTGATACTGACGTGGGCAGCCTACTGAAAATTTTCGATAACGGGAAGGAGAACTACTTCAACCGGCGTACGCACCTTGTCGCTATCACGCGGACCGGTGAAGAGCAACCCCAGCGGGCAGGCTACGTAGTGGTGCTCGAGAATATTACCTCGTATAAAGAGCTGGACCTAGCGAAAACCAACTTCATCGCCACCGTTTCACACGAGTTAAAAACGCCCCTGTCGAGCGTTAAGCTATTGGAAGACAATCGGGTTGGGTCGCTCAATGACGAGCAACAGGCATTATTGAACAACATCCGCGCCGATGCTGACCGGCTGCTTAACCTGACCGGCGAACTGCTCAATATGGCGCAGGTAGAGTCGGGGCAGATTCAGTTGAAATTGCAACCGGTAATCCCTGCTGATATTGTTCGGTACGCGGTCAACGCGCTGGGCGTGCCGACCGAACAGAAAAATTTGCGCATTGTGCTGACGATGCCCGTTGATTTGCCCGTCGTTACGGCAGACCCGGACAAGGCTTCGTGGGTGTTGATTAATTTTCTCTCCAACGCCGTCCGCCACAGCCCCGAAGAGAGCACCATTGATGTGGAGGTAGCCAAAACACCTGATACCAACTACGTCGAATTTCGGGTGCGCGACCACGGGGCGGGTATTCGCCCCGAACATCAGGGCCGTGTGTTTGATCGTTATTTCAAAGCCACCGGTCAGAACGGCGCGGCAGGAGGCACGGGTCTGGGGCTGGCTATTTCGAGCGAATTTATCCGGAGTATGCAGGGCGAAATTGGACTGGATACCCGCGTGACCGATGGCGCTGCCTTTTACTTTCGCCTGCCTGTCAGTTAGAATGGGTAAGCTGGTAAGTCATTACTCGTACCGAATTAGCGCTTTTGTTTTCACCCGCCAGGTGCCGTTCTCCAAAATCGCTTCGCCATCCTTACGCATGGCTACGCGGGTGTGGGTAGTGGTGTAGGTATTTTCGCTGTCGCAGGCGGGTTCAATCATATAATTTCGGTAGGTCAGGAAACGAGCCAGCCGGTTCGGGTCAGCCTCGAAGCGAAAGCTGGCCACCGTCGGGTTTTCGGCACTGATGCTAAACCGGTACGCCGACTCCGGGGAGATTGCCTCGGATTTGTGCGACAGATCGAACTGCCCATTCGGGTCGGGTGGCGGGAAGTAAAACACCGCTGGTTTCGGGGGTGTAGTGACTGGCGCTGGTACCGGCTCTGCCACCGGAGTGACAGCAACGGGAGGCAACGCCTGAACGGGTTCCGGCTTCTCGGCAGGCTCCGTACGTACTTCGCCGGAACGCATGGCAGGGGCTGGTCTGGGCACGTTACCCGACACCTTCTGTTTTAATTGTCGAATTGCCGCCAATGGATTATCGGACCCTAACTCGGCTACAATCGCATCGTAAGCACTCACTTTCTGCCGGTGTTCAGGCCGTATGGCATTGGTAGCGGCATCATTTCCGGGTTTGGTACGCTGAGCCGTTTCCAGCGAATTGCGTAACCGGTTGTTTTCATCCAGCAATGCTTTTGCTCCGGCTTCAGTGCCCCGGTAGAGGAGTAGATAGATGGCTCCCGCACCAATCACCAGCCCAACAATGCCACTTATAATCATCATCCAGAGTTGTTTTTCCTTAGTTTCTTTTACTTCACGCTCCAGCTGACCCATCTGGAACGTAGCCGGGTCAATGGCAGCTTCGTCGCCGGTAACTGTTGGGGTTGGGGTTGTATTCGGACTGTCCGAAACGGTGGGTGTTGGTTCGGTCGTTACGCCGGGGGGCAGCATCAGGTCAATTTTTGCCAGAATTTGCTGTTGTACGCTGGGTGGCAGGGCTTTCCGATAACTTTCATACGCTTTGTTTTGCTGATAGAACTGGGCTAACTGTCGGCGAATGGCCGCGTTGGCCTCAGCCGGTCCCATACCAATAAAGGCTTTGGTATCCCGCAGCTGGCTTAGCTGCTGAATTCGCTGGCCTACCTGATCCCAGCTGCCTACCGCCCGGATAATTCCCTGTGCCTCACAGCCATCGCCACAATCCACTAGCTGAGCGTATATCTCCTGCGCTTTGGGTTGGTTAATGGTGGCAAAAACGGCCAGTGCCACCTCTTTCGTCAGGGTATCGACGGCAGCCTGATTGATGCTCTGGGCATACGATAGCGATGCCGAAAGCATGAGTACTAAAAAGGGTAGTATTCGCATACGTCTTATTGGTCAATACAACAACCTAAGGTACCCCGGGCTTCAGTCCGGCTACGCGTATAGTATAAGATAAAACTGTTCACACTAAAGTCTGGGATACCCAGGGTACCTTACCCGGTGTCCATTTAATCACGCCAGTGCATTGGCTAATTTGTTGATAGCCCCGATTAGCGGGTAGAAGAACAGGGTCTCTTCAATCGGCGCGCCCAGCGCATCGGTCATACCACTGTACTCGGCGGCTACATCGCCTTCTTTCCGCTGAATCCCATCCATGAGCGAGGTGTCCAGATGCGTTCGCAATTCCTGCTGCGCAATGACCAGTGCCCGCGCCGAAACGTTCAGGTTACGCACGAAACTAAACTCCTGGTTGACCGCGAAGAAGAAATCAATGAACGCGTTGGTTTCTTTCAGCAGGGACTGCACTACCTCCGGCTTCCGCAAATCGGCGTAAGTCAGCTTGGTAAACTCATCGTTGAACGTAGCCGGATACACGTAGCTGATGGCTTCCGTATCCACCGGACGGCTGTTGGCAGGCTGCATCAACGCGCCCTTGCTGGTTACCTCTTTCGGCCCCTTACGCTCGTAGAACAGGGTTAGCCCGCTGGTATCGTAGGTTTGTTCATACACTTTCTCGAAAATTACCCGCGCCAGTTTGCCCAGCATCGCATCGTCGGAACTGATAATGGTCAGTAATTTAGACCCCGTACCGCTGAAGGTGATGGCGCCCGGCAGATTAATACCCCGATGCTTCATCAGTTGGGCAATGTGGTACAGCAGCGCGGTATAGAACAATACAAAGACGACTTTCAGGTCCTCATCCTTCGCCAGCATCCCATTGAATGACAACATACTTTTGGCCTTTACGTCGTTGCTTCTTTCGATGGAGAACCAGAAGGCCATAATGTCTTCCGAACGGTTTGTGTCGAGCATCCGGCGGTTGTTGTCGCTCAGATTACCCAGGCTCTGGCTCTCCAGCAGCGTCTGAATTTTATCGGCGTATTTCCGGACGAAACCGTTATGACTGGCCGCGCCGTATTCGCTGAAAGCGTCGCCGTAGATGGCGTTGCCCGCAAAGCGGAACGAAGTCAGCAAACGGGGCTCGTTTCGCTCGTATACTACCACATCCGACGTGCCACCGCCAATGTCGATGTTGATAACGGGCCGGGCCGATGCACTCAGGGTAGGGTTTTGCTTATAATAATAGAACGGTGCGACCGACTCCGACACTTCGCGCAGCCGACCTGCGGCCCCGCCAATGTAGCGGTCATACAATTGCTGCCAGTCGGCGCGGAGTTGACTTACCCGGCCGGGAGTCATACTGGCCGGGAAGAACCAATACACCGTCGTCTGAATCAAGTTGCCGCCTTCGGTCAGCACTTTGTTCTTGATGAGCATCAGCAACTCTTCCAGAAAAGCTTCCACGCGCCGTTCGGTCTGGTCGCTGGTTTTGGCCCATTTAAGGTTGGTGGTAATCCGGTTGGAACCCGCCGGTTGCCGTTCTACGTAGAATGGAATATTAAAATCGGCCAGGGCCTGAGTTTGCTGGTTGAAACTCAGGTTCATCGGTTCGGCAATGGCGGTGCGTGTCGGGAAACTATCCGGTTTGCCAGGGCCAATGGTGGGCGGCACAAACTCCAGGTCGTACAGCAGGAACAACTCGAACAAGGCCGGATTGTACTGCGCCGGTGCCACCAGCGTAGCCACCTGCGGGGTTAGTTCGGCCACGTCGAAGGGGCGGGGGGTGCCACCGTCTACGCTGTACTCGATGTGGGTATTGGTGGTGCCAAAATCGACCGAGAAGGCAAACTGCTTGCTGCCGCCGTTGTACTCCTGCCAGCGAGGAACCAGCAGCCCGTTCATCTCGCGGCCATCGGCCCGGATGTTGGTTTGCAGGTAATCGAACTCCTGCCGCAGCACATAATAAACACTCGACCCGTCGGTATTCTGTTGGCGAACGGTGCGCTGATGCTTCGATTCAACGGTAACCGGCGTATTGTTCTGTTCGCCAAAATACGTTAGCTCGTATTGATTCTGGCTATCGAAACCGGCCTCAATCAACTCAACCCGGTAATCGGCCGGGATGGTGACAGAGCCGGACCGGACGAACGGATAGATGTTGACGGTGAACGAGTTCTCTACAATAATACCCTCATTGGTGGCTTCATTGGGGGCCGCACCGGCACCCGCCGTTGAACTGTACAACCGCTCGAACGTAACAAACTGATTGCCGGGCTGATTGGGGGCCGTAACGGGAATGTCGAGGGTAACGTTGATGCCACCCGCCTGTGGCGTCATCTTCAGCCGGACGCGGCTCATGAACAGGTCATCGACATCAAAGAAGTCAAAGAAATCTTTTTTGAGCGGTAACAGAAACCCTTTCTCCATGGCCGCACTCTGCAGGTTACCGTCGAAGAAACGGCTCCGGTCGGTGGGGAAAGGCAGGCGAATAAGGTAGGGTTCCAGAAAGTCGCTGACGGTGAGCCAGGGGTAATTGCCCGGTTGCCCCGGCAACGGCCGCTGATTATCGCGCCACGATTCGCGGGCGTAATAGGGTACGGGCGTGTTCGAGTTCCACTGCGCCTGTGGCACGTAGGTGAACTGCCGGAAAAAGCGGTTCTGCAACGCCATGGGGCGCGGTTTACCCGGATTCAGCCGGGCGTACTTGTCCGACCGGATAATGAAATCGCTCACCTGGTCGATAGCGCGGGCATCGGATTTTTTCTTGCGGAGCGGGAAGCCCAGCACTTCTACAATATCGCCGGGGCCGGTGGTGAGCTCGTCAAAATCCTGGTCGAACTTTTCCCGCGTCAGCAGCGGCTGTCCGTTCTGCGATTCGATGTGTTCGTAAAACATCGCCGGGTTCTGCTGCTGCAACAGTTTCCGGCTTCGGTTCAGGTAGTCGTCTACTTCACGGAAACGGTCCCGGAAGTTAGGCATGAACTGCTTGATGGCGTACCAGAATTTCTGGTATTCGATATCGCGCTGATGGAGCTGGCACACCGATGCGTCGAACAGCCGGTCGTTGCCCATAGACACATCCATCCAGGTCAGGTCATTTCCCGAACTGAAAAACATCGTTTTGGGCGATGTTCCACCCACCACCCGTCCCCGGTAACTCAGCACAAACAACCGGTTGATGTCACCGAAGTTATACTCCGGCGCATCCTGGTCCAGAAACAGTTTCAGCGCATCGCCCAGCCGTTTGTGACCGATGTTCGATGATTGCCGCAACTGGTCGAGGTCAGTGCGAACATCGAAAGGGGTAATGGTGATGTAGGTTTTGAGCTTGTCGTAATTGAAAAAAAGCTCCCCCACGTCGAGCGCATCCGAAACAACGCGCTGGTCGTTCACGGTGCCGTTGAGGTCGGGTTTGAGGGACAGGTTCAGGAAGGCCGAACGTACCAGGTCCATCCGGGCAAACGGGCTTGGAATGGACGTTGGCTGCTTTACGGTCTGGCCGCCCTGCGGGTCACGAATAGCCGCAATCTGGTCGGTGCCGAGGGGGCGGCTAACGTACCAGTGCAGGCCGGGAGTAGGGTTATGTAAGCTGAATGTTGTAGGCATGAGTTGGGGTTTACGGTTTTCGGTTTTTGGTTTACGGTGGACTGAGGCATCTAAGAGAGAAGAAATGACGCGTCAGCCAACCGTAAACCCTAAACCGAAAACCGTAAACTGTTTAGTAGTCTAACACTTTCGGGAGTTTGTCGTGGATGAATTGGTCGGTACTTTCCGAAAATAGCTGAATGAGTTTATCGGCTTCGCTGCTGTAGGCTTTTCCTTCGGCGGTTTTGTTGAGCGTCTGGTCGAAGTCGTCCACGATGTCGAGCTTTACATCCGACTCCCCTCCGAAGATTCCCTTCTTTTTGGGTTCAAAACCCCGTACAATATGACCGAGATTGGGCGCGTCGAGCAGAAACGGTTCGAACGACCGCTTGTTCTCCCGCATCTCGGTAAGCCACTGCCGGAAGCCCGTATCGAAGTTTTTGACGCTGTTGAAAAAGCCGGAGTTCAGGAATGCAGTCGAGATAACCGGATTGGCTTTGGACCATTGCACCGTACCAGCCGCCTGCCTGATCCGCTGATTCAGGTAGGTGCTGAACAGGGCCATCTTGGACAGCGGTAAGCTGATAATTTGCTTGGTGGCGTTGGCCAGGTTACCCAACTGAATACTGATGCCGTCCTGCTCGATGCCAAATTCCTTGTAAACCGGATTATTCGGTTTGCCATTGGTGACGGACAGGCTGTTGTCGTCCGTATTCATAAAGTCAACGATGGACAGCGCCGACGCCATTTCCACGAAGTGGGCTTCGTTTTTTTGGCCACCCGCGCCGGGGTCGTACGTGTACGCTTTGGTCTGGTCGTCGCCGATGTAATACAGCGCGTTGACCGCTGGGTTCACTCCCTTCTGGTAGTAGTTGAGGGCGGCTTTCGTTTTGGCAATAAACGAAGCGGGGTCAATCAATTTGTTGTCGTTGGTGGTCAGGCTAAAGTAGGGCATGACCGATACCGCCCCGATTTTGGCATCGCGCAAAAACGCCGGATTCGGAATTTGTCCGATGGCCTGCGCCCCCCGAATGTTCTTGAGCAAAATAGGGAAACCAGCCGCGCCCGTACCCCCAAAAATGGAACTGACAATGAATATCCGGTCATTGGCCCCAAAGTTTTCGGCAAACGCCTGGAACACATCCGAGTTGCGAAACTGGTTTAGCACGGTACTGCCAATATTCGGGTTACCCACAAAACCAATGTCCATCTTGGTTTCCAGATTCTCGTCTGAAAACAGCAGGCTGGCGAAGGCTTTGGCGGGGGCATCCATCCCATCAAAATTGATGTAATCCCGGAATTTCTCCTGCTGGACGCCCTGTAATTCAAAGACGTAGGTGTCGGCGATGGTTGCATTACCACCGATAGACCGGTTCAGGGTTTTGATTTCGGTGCCAAAAAAGCCCGATGTAGGTTTGGTCTGTAAGCCCGCCCGGATGTTGCCGTATTCCCGCAACAGGTCTCTGGTCCGCAGAAGGTCGTCGTTGTTGGCGTGCGGGTCCAGCACAATCGGGATAATCTCGTCCGTATTTTTCAATTGAACGCCGGAAGCCAGTAAAAACGTCAGGGCTTTCAGCACCCGCGAGCCGGTTCCGCCAATGGCGAATACAAATAGTTTGGGCATAATTTTTAGGGTTTTCGGTTTACAGTATGCGGTTTACGGTTGGCTGGCGCGTGTTATTGATGCGGAAGCCAACCGTAAACCGCATACCGAATACCGTAAACTAGTTTACTTAGACGGCCAGAGCATGGGCCGGTGTTTGGCATTTTTACTGAAATTCTTCATAACCATGGAGATGATGAAGAAAATAACGGCGGTCAGCAGGGCCATTTCGAAGGCATAGCTGAAAAAGACGCTGATGCCCTGGTCGAAGAGGGTTCCCTGGTCGGGGTCGGCTTCGTCGCGGAGAATTTCCTGATTCGCTTTTTGATAGCAGGTAACCAGCGCAATCAGGAACAGTGCCAGCGCACTGATGCCCATCATGAGCAGCCATTTGCCCATGCCGCTGAAACTTACTTTGTTGAGCGGCCAGATATAGAAGGCAAACGCCACCAGCAAGGCAATACCAACGGCGGTCCAGGTTAGGGGCGACAGCAGTTGTTCCTGATACAAATCTTCGAGCAGGTTGCTGTTGACAAACAGGTTGTAAAAGTTATAAAGGGATTCTTCCATGTTTAAAGAGCGAAAGGATGAAAGAGTGAATGAGCGAAAGATAAGCGTCAGCCGGTATATCGGACCATCACTCTTTCGCTCATTCGCTCTTTCACTCTTTCATTTGAATGGTTAGCGTGAAATACTCGGTTTGGTTGTTTGGGTTATAAGCTCGTTCTACGCCTTGCAGCAGGTTTTGAATGCCGAATGTTGAGGTGGCATCGGGCGAGGCATCGTTGGTTGTATTCGTGTTGGCAATCCAGCGGGGCGGAAATTGCCGACGCAGCTTAATGGTAGCGGTACGCTCTCCCCGGGCGGGTTTGCTGGTTGATACCAGTAGCTTGTGCGTGGTGCCGTTAGCTCCCGAGTAGGGCTGAACCGCCGTTACCCGGAAATTATCTTTCCCTACAACTTCGTACTGGCTGGGGTCGGTGAGCAGCGACGCGGGCAACCGCAGGGCCGATAAATTGACCGCAACGGGAATCGTCAGGCTTTTATCAGCTACGTCGGGTTGCACATCGGTTAGGGCGTGAACCGCCTTGTCATGATTTTTGATTTCGGCATTCGACCGTTTGAAACGGCCTTTGCGGGCCGGGTCGGTCACCAGAATGCTGTAAAAAGGCGTGACAGCCTTTGCATCGCGCCCGAAAAACCACGAGTTTTCATAACCCGGCAACTGGTCGAACCGGCGGATGGTCTCGTAGGTTGCGTCCTGATACAATTGCTGCATGGTTTCGTTGCGGCCAATCAGGCAGAGGTAATAGGGCCGGTCGCCGGTGTACTTTTTCTTCGCGTTGTTCCAGCTGTAATACGTACCATCGTACCCACCTTCCAGCTTGACAACCAGCATGGAGTGCGTGCCGGCGTAGGGACTGAACACGGTAGTCAGGAGCGACGTAGCGGCATCCAGGGTTTTCTGCGCACTCATACCGGTCAGGCTGGGGTCAGAATAAATCAGGTCGGACACCAGTACGCTCAGTTCGTTGCCCGAGGTGTTGCTGAGAATGTCGCCAAAGATTTTTTCGAAATCCGTACTGGTCGTTTTGCCCTTCGTTTTGGCAACGGTGAAGATATTATTCTCCTTGAAAAACTGCGGCAGCGACAGGCCCAGGTCATTCACTTCCGTATTGACCACGTAGAGTTTAGGCTGCCCCGGATTCACCGCGTCAAACTCCGTTAGTAGGTCGTTGAGGGTTCGTTTAAAGGCACCGTTCCCGCCCGGAACATCGTAGGGGAACATACTGGCACTGGCTTCGAGGTAGAGTTTTAGCTTGATCGGTTTACTGGACGTAGCCGTAGTTTCCTCATCCATCGTGGGTGTTTTGCCAATTTTTTTGGACAGACTACGATACGTCCGGTTGCGTTTAATGTAAGCCGTCAGGGCTGCTTCGTTCACTTTGCCATCGGGCGTAATGAGCGTGGCCGTTTTCTGTTCTTTGCTCAGTTCCTTGCTTTTGCTGACAATCAATACGCGCAATGCATCTTTTTCGGTAACGTCGAGGGCATTGTCATTCTCGAGCGATTCGCTGATCTGGCTGTCCAGGTCGTCGGTAGCATTGGAACAACTGGACAGCCCACCTGCCAATAGAAATAGGAAGAGCAATAAACACAGACGGGGCTGATGCATGAATTGAGTTTTCGGAAAGTTAAGCATGCCATTGACAGGCGGTAAATGTAGTAAATCGGGCATGGACAGCCTTACCATTCGCTAAGTGACCTTAAATTTTCTTAAATTACTCCATAACGTAACGAAGCCGCCAGCCATTTTATGTCAACTGGTACGACTAAACGATAAACGGTCGTTTACCTTTGTACTGTGATTATGTTCAACATGCCGCTTCGCCACTTTATAGTCGTACTGTTTCTGGCTTTTCCTATATTTCTGCAAAACTGCGCGCAGGTGGCTCAGCCACCGGGTGGTAAAAAAGATACCATTGCCCCCAAAGTGGTTGGGAGCATGCCCAGCTTCCGTCAGCTGAACTACCAGGGTAGAACCGTTGAACTCGAATTTGACGAGTACGTCAACAGTGAGAATCTACAGCAAAAAATTACTATTACCCCGCAGGACAGCAATACGTATGTTGTTAAAACGCTTCCGCTGGGCATTCGGTTAAATTTTGCCAAACCTTTTCTACCCAACACCACCTACACCATCGACTTTGCTGATGGCATAAAGGACATTACCGAACGGAACATCGCTAAAAATACGAAGGTCGTTTTTAGTACGGGGCCCTTTATCGATTCGCTCGCTCTGGCGGGCAATGTAGTGGACGATGAAAGCCGCCGACCGTTGCTGGGCTTTGTAGTGGGGCTTTTTGCCTCCACCGATACCTTGCCCATTAACCGGAAACGCCCGCAGTATTTTGCCCGAACGGACAGTAATGGAAATTACCGCATCGAAAATGTGAAGGCTGGTTTGTATAAAGTGTATGGCTTCGACGATAAAGATTTGAATCTGGTGAACAACACACCGGGCGAGCGCGTAGCCTTCCGGGATAGCGTCCTGAACCTGAATAAAAACTACACTGACGTAAACATGGTGGCCTTTCGGGGTTACGGAAAGCCACGCATCAGCCGACGCGAACGCACCGATGAAACGCTGGGGCTGGAACTGAGCAGCGGAATTGCCGATTACAAAATACGCTTTGGCAAAATGATTTCTACAACCGCCGTCTCCACAACTGCAACGTCTACGTCGGCTGTATCCACGTCGGCAACCCCAGTAACATCCACTTCATTTTCAGCCTCGGGCGATTCGCTGGTGTCATTTCTGGAAACACCCAGACTGATTCGGCTGTACCGACCAGCCGACCGGGCGGCTAATGACACCATAAACGTTGTGATTATGGCCGAAGATTCGGTGGGTAACCTGACCGAGCTGCGGGAGCGTATCTATTTTTCGCCCCTGAAAACGAAAGCTAAAGACCGGACACCACTCACCGTGCAGATAACCCCACCAGCGAGTGAACTGATCGATCGGAATCTGGATTTCACCCTGGTCTTCAATAAGCCGGTGTTTCAGTTCAAAACAGAACAACTCATTATTGGTCCCGACAGTACGAAACCGCTTAAGCTGACAGCAGAGAACCTGACATGGAGCAATAATAATTCACGTCTGGTCATTAAGAAAGGACCCACCCGTAACGACGTACCGTTACGCGACACTCTACTGTTCCGAATTCCTAAAGGGACTTTTATCAGCGTTCAGGGCGATACGCTGGGCCGGTATTCGGCTCGTTACCTGATTGCGGAAGACGATAGCTATGGCCTGATTGCCGGTAACGTTAGTCTGGCTACCGTTGGCACGGCGGGCAATAAATTCATTGTCGAATTGCTGGATGAAAAGTATACCGTTGTCCGAACGGCGTATGGAGAAACGAATTACAGTTTCGGGCGATTAAGACCGGGTCTGTACCGCGTCCGGCTGATTATTGACAGCAACGGCAACAGAAAGCGGGACATTGGCAACGTGCAGAAAGGTATCCAGCCGGAGCGGATTATTTACGCCCCTGGTACCGAAGAGGACGGCACGATACGAGTCAAGCAGAATTTTGAACTGACCGATATCGATTTCTGACCTAACGGTCAATTCGAAACACCACCCCCGCCCGGTGTTTCGATGCGTATCCGCTCGCCGGTTTGCATAGCCCGCGTGAAAATTCCGGGAAGCGATTCTGTCCGGCCATCGGCAAAAATTAGCGTTTGCTGGCCTGTTTTACCCGGTTCACCGCCATTTAAGCCGTAGGGCGCAACGGCCCGGTGCTGACTTAGCAGGGTTGCCTGTACGGGTTCCAGAAACTCGATTTCCCGGATGATGCCGTCGCCCCCGCGCCACGTTCCCGCGCCCCCGGAACCAGTCCGAATGGCAAACTGATGCAGCCGGACCGGGTAGCGCCGTTCCAGTTCTTCGGGGTCGGTGAGTTTGGTGTTGGTCATGTGCTGATGCACTGCCGAACGACCATCTGCCCCCACGGTAGCCCCCGCCCCCCCGCCAATGGTTTCGTAGTAGCCAAACGGTTTTGTAGTGGTTAAAGCACCGGCCGGGTTTGACTGGCCAAACAGGAAATTATTCATCGTTCCCTGACTACAGGCGGCCAGTCCGAGGGCTTTCAACAATGTATCCACCAGGCGCTGACTCACTTCGGTATTGCCCCCCACTACGGCCGGGCACAAAACAGCCTCATCCGAAAAGACCGGATTCAGGAACGAAGCATCCGGCAGTACTAACGACACGGGTGCCATCAACCCTTCATTCAACGGGATATCCCGCCCGCACCACAGCCGAAGTACGTACAATACGGCACTGTAGAGTATCGAGATATTGGCGTTCAGGTTATTTGGATGGACGCCCGATGTGCCGCTAAAATCAAACCGAATGCGCGGACTACCCGGTTTTTCTGTTTCCAGCTCTTCCGCATAAATTTGAATCCGCAGGTTTATCCGGTGCCCATCGTCCAGCGATTCGTCGGCCATAAACTGCTGACCCGCCAGGGGTTTGAGCACGGCGAGGATGGCATCCGTTGCGGACTGTTGCAGTCGCTTCATGTACACCTGTACCGTAGCGAGTCCGTAGTGGCGCACGAGGGTTTGCAAGGCTTTTTCGCCCGATTGTAAAGAAGCCAGGGCGGCTTCGATGTCGGCGCGGTTTTCGGCCAGGGACCGGGTGGGGTAGGGGCAATCGGTAAATCGACAGGCAACGCCGTTGCCAGGTTCGTTGTCGGTGTCATCCCACAGGAATTTACCGGCTTTCACGATGTAGATGGGTTCCAGCACCACGCCTTCCTCCACCAAAGATGTGGCATCGGGCGGCATGGAACCGGGGACTTTACCGCCAATTTCGGCGTGGTGCGCCCGGTTAATCACGTAGCCAATCAGTTGGGAGTTACCATCGGCATCGTCGGTAAAAACACCACTCAGCAACGTTACATCGGGCAAGTGCGAGCCGCCGTATTTCGGGTGATTCGTGATGACCACATCGCCGGGGCCAATCGGAATTTTGGCCAGTATCAGGCGGGCGCAGATGCCCAGGCTACCCAGATGAACTGGAATATGCGGGGCGTTGGCGACCAGTTCGGCATTGGTGTCGAGCAGAGCGCAGGAGAAATCGAGCCGCTCTTTCACGTTGACCGAGAAAGCCGTTCGCTGGAGTTGGGTGCCCATTTCTTCGGCAATGGCCCGGAATCGCTGGGTGAATAGTTCGAGCTGAATTACCTCGTCTGACGCCTGAACGGCGAGTTCCTCCGTGTCCCGGATGTAATCGACCAGTGCATTTTTATCCGCCTGAATAACAATCCGCCAGCCGGGTTCGATGAAGGCCGAGGAGGTCGTATTCAACAGCAAAGCGGGTCCCCGAAAGGTGTCGCCCTCCTGCAACTGCGTCCAGTCGAAGGCGGGGTAGATGTCGGGCTTAAAGGTGGGCACGGCGTGGCGATGAATCACGGGCGGGCTGCTCACCGGCTGGTCGGTTCTCGCCGTGCTGACCATAATCCGGATGCTTTCCACCTCAATAGGCCGTTGCTGCCCCGCATGCTGGCCGGGAAAATGGCCATACAACTGCCGGTACTTTTCCTGAAAGTCGACGGCTAATGCCGGGCCAAACGGAACTTCAACGGTGGATTCCTGCCCAAGCAGCCTAAGGAAGACAGACCGGGTTTTGGTGATAACGGGCACATCAGGGCCAACATCCTGCCGTAGTGTCTGCGTAGCAGTATCAATCAGTTCATCGACGAGGGTAGGCAGGTCATGTTCGGTATCGGTCAACAACCGCAATACCGATACCGACGCCAGCCGTTCAATCTGCGCCTGCCCAATGCCATAGGCACTCAGTAACCCGCCATCGAAGGGTAAAATCAGCCGTTCCATGCCCAGTTGTTGCGCAATGGCACAGCCGTGCAGGCCACCCGCCCCCCCGAATACCAGTAACTGATAGTCCACTGGGTCGAAGCCCCGGGCAATGGAAATTTTACGAATGGCACCTGCCATTGTCTCGTTTGCAATCTGCTCAAAGCCGCGCAGTATAGTTAGCGCATCGGGCTGGGTACCGGTCAGCGTACCAACTTGTTCGATAATCCGCTGGAGGGCAATGGCAGCTTTTTCGGGGAAAACCGGAATGCCGAACTGTTTTGGGTGCAGCTTGCCCAGTAGTAAATTGACATCGGTAATGGTGAGCAACAACGGCTGCCCGGGTGCCGTGGCGCCATAGCAGGCTGGGCCGGGGTTGGCCCCCGCACTGTGCGGCCCCACGCGCAACTGCCCGGTAGAGGCCCCGTGGGTCTCGAACCAGCAAACGGACCCACCCCCGGCGGCTACGGTTTCGATGGCCAGGGAGGGTAACTGCAAATCGAACGGGCCGATTCGGGTCGTAAAGCGATAGTCTACGTCTCCGTCAATCCGGGCCACATCGGTACTGGTGCCCCCCATGTCGAGGGTGAGCACGGGTTGCCCGCTGCCAATGTCCGCTGCTCCGATAACGCCCCCCGCCGGGCCACTGAGCAGACTATCTTTTGGCTGGAACAGGTCTGCCCGTACCAGTCCACCCGAACTGGTCATCACCCGAACCGAATGCTCCATCCCCAGCTGCCGCTGTACATTGGTCAGGTACGCCTGCATAACGGGGGTCAGATACGCATTGACCACCGCTGTTTGGGTGCGGGAAACGTACTGCGGAGTCACCGAAACATCGGTCGAAATTGTCAGGTTAGGAAAACCGGCCGTTGCCAGCGCATCGCGTAGCTGACGTTCGTGGACCGGGTTTCGGTAGGCATTCAGGAGCGATATGGCTACCGCATCCGGGTGCGTCTTTTTTAATTGTTCGATTAAACCGGCAATCGTCTCATCCGACAGGGGCATAAGCACCTGTCCATCGGCTCCTGTGCGTTCGACTACTTCCAGCACCGATTCGTACAGGACTTCGGCGGGGGGGATGGCCAGTTGAAACAGGTCGGGTCGTTGCTGCGTTCCGATGAGCAGCAGGTCTTTAAACCCTTTCGTGACCAGCAAGGCAACGCGTCCCCCCTTTCGTTCGAGCAGGGCATTGGTTCCTTTCGTGGTGCCCAGTCGCATATCCAGGGGAGGAAACGGTTGGGTCAGTGGTGTTTTCGTGAGTAACCGGGTGGCCAATACGGGAGCTTCTTCGCCGGTGAACAGTTCAACGGTATGGGGTTGCCCGAATGGACCGGCCGGAGGTGGAGCAGGCTGGTCGTTTTCCAGGGTAATCTGCCCCTCCGGGCTACAGGAGGCTATTGTATATAGGGCACTGGTTTCTAGAAGCCGCAGCTGGTAGCCATCGAAAATGGGGGCCGTAAGCCAGGGAGCTACTAATTTGCCATCGAGTAACTGGCCCCGCAATCGGCTGCTGCTCAGAACTTTGGTGCGGTGCAGACTGCCGTTGGGGGCCAGGGCCAGGCCATCCGTAAAGGTACCGCCCGTATCAATCCAGATTTGGTACATGGGTCAATGAGCCGTTGACAACCAGTCGGGCAAAGAGAACAGGAGGCTGAATCCCGAACAATGTCCCACCTGCCAACACGATAGTTTGCATTAGGCGAACGCGCTGCTGGGTCCAATCGAACCTTTAGGCCGTGCGTACCGCCAAAAATAGCCAACCTTTAGCGTTTCACAGGACTTATTTCTGCCAGCACCAAACGAGTTGGTGTATAGTCTAACCTGACTTAACCCGTAAATGATGCTTTTGGTGAGGTTTAGTTAGGCATCATTCTTCAGCACCATTATTTATCGAACACCACTTTATAGACTGCAAAGCGCAGGGTTTGACTCGTTACATCATTGTTGGCAATTACGTAGAGCGTGCCGTCGGGCGCGATGGCAATGTCGAACTGGTCGAAGCGGAACGCCATCCGGTTGCCCCTGCCGGACTTGGTCGCTCCCGTTTGCCCGAAGAATTTTTTGTTGCCCACCACCGTCGTCACATTCCCCGACGCATCCACCTTCCGCACACAGCCCGACCCGTAATCGTTCACGTACACATTGTCGCTTTCATCAACGGCAATGGTATTGCCTCGGGCGTAGCCGCCATCCTGGAACCGGGCTGCGCTGCCTGCGCCATCTACGTAGCCTTTCTGGCCCGCCGTTCCGGCCACAAGTTTGAGGGTATTGTCGGGCTGGAGTTTCCAGAGGGCCTGGTTGCAGAAAACGAAGACACTTTTAGCGTTGGTACCCAACTGGGCGTTGGCCTGGTCGGGCGTGCCTTTGAGCTGGCCGTTCACCAGCGTTGTCGAGAAACTGGACGCTGTATTGCCCCCTGCTGTTCCGTTCACAATGCCTACCAGTTCATTGTTGAAATTGGCGCAGATGTAGCTGTATTTGCCCGTTGCTCCACCCGGCTTGAGCGAGAAAGATTGAGCTTTGGGGTCCGCGGCTGCTGACTTGGTGAAGTTACCAAAGCGGTAGGTGTAGTAGTAACCCGCGCCCGTGTCGCCAACGTAAACCTGATCGCTGGACGTGGCAATGCCAACGGGGCTATCGGCCGTTGTCTGGAAGGGGGCCACGCCCAGGGTGGTGAGGTCCATCCGGTACACGGTTTTCTGACCGGGGCCGGTTATGTACAGTAGGTTAGGTGCATACGCCATCCGAACGCCATCGGCCCCGGACGTGGCAAACGCCGGAATACCCGCCAGTTTGGTAACCGTCGCTTTGGCCGAAAGTGGAACAATCACCGTAAAGTCGGTGGGCGAGGTGCCGGACTTGCCCGCGTCCTCCAGCGTGATTTTTCCCGTTGTAGCACCATCGGGGACAATAACTTTCAGGGCGGTCGTGCTGGTTCGGGTAATGCCTGTAGCCGCAATGCCGTTGAATTTCACGGCTGTATTGTTGGTGAAATTCAGTCCCGTAAGGGTAATCTGGTCGCCTTCTTCACCCTGTTCGGGTGTGAAACTTGTAACGACGGGGCCGTCGATGAACGTGAAATCGGTGGCGGAGGTGGCTGTTCGTCCCTCTGTTTCAACGGTTATTTTTCCGCTCTGCGCCGTAGCCGGAACCGATACCACCAACTGCGTGGACGAAGCTGTTGTAACCGTAGCGACTCCAGTGCCAAACTTCACGACGTTTTTAACCGGATCGGTAGAGAAACCCTCTCCGCTAATGGTTACGGCTGTACCCACAACACCCTGCACGGGCGTGAAACCCAAGATTGAAAAGGGTGATGGCTCCGGTTCGCTTTTCTTGCAGGACAGGAGTACGCTCAACAGGAATACGATGGTAAGCAAGGCGTTTTTCATGATTTCAAGCGGTAAGTATATTGGTCAATCTGTATGACACATAGTGGATTATGGCCGTTGATAAGAAAGGTAATGAGAACTTTAGGAGAGAGTACTGGCCATTTGAGCAAACGGCGACATTGGCTTAGCAACCGGTAGCATAGGCCCCAAGCGTTTGTGCCCACCGTTGCGCAGGAGCAACTGGGATTGGGAGGCTAACTTAGCTTGTGCCGCTACGATGGGTACCACTTCACCGTCTTCTAGCTCGAACCTAATTGGGGCCTACCGGGCTAAACAGGTTGTTCGCCGATCACTACGGGCGCATCCGGATTACCTCAGAGCAGAGCGATATCAATGTCTTTGCCCCCTGAACAGGCTCAGGGGTGAGGTGATGACCAGCTACAGAGGTTTGTGCGTTAACTCAACTACTGGCCGGAGGGTTGTCGGTTCGTAGTGCGTATCAACTGGGTTGTATTGTTGTGCCAAGCCAATGGCCTGATTATTCATTGTCTGGCTGCGGTTAATTCGGTACCAACTAAAGACGAGTATTACTCCTGTTCCTGTTTACGACGTGTCCACTTGATCGGATTCACTAACGGAAACGGGTATGTGGTGCCCAACTCAACGCCCCAATTGGCCAACTCCTGAGCACTGTTGAGCGATAACAGATGAAGCTTATCGGCGGGTACGTGCTGGAGTTCGGGGCACCAGCGTTTAACATACTCGCCCTGGGGATCGTAGCGGGTGGCCTGGGTATACATGTTAAAATAACGGTCGCCGTGCGCATCCGCTCCAACCTGGGCCACCATGTTCCAGTTTCCCCAGTTGCTGGCCGGATCGTAATCGATCAGCAGGCTTTCCATGTAGGCTGCTCCCCATGGCCACCACACGCTCAGGTCAGACTTTTCGCCCCGGTGGAGCAGTAGGCTGGCCACGTTCTGACGACCCCGGTTAGACATATAGCCCGTGGCGTTTAGCTCCCGCATGTTAGCATCCACGAATGGAATGCCGGTTTGACCAGCGGCCCATCTGGCAAACAGGTCATAATCCTTTTTCCAGCCATCCGTCGGTACATTCCGTGGGCCGCTGGCCAGAAAAATACGGTTGCCCTGCCGGGCGGCCTGAAACCGAAAATAATCCCGCCAGATCAGTTCAAAGATTAGCCAGTACGTCGATACATTTTTTTTGCGCTCCTGTTCGTAGCGCCTGACTTCCCAATATACCCGGCGGGGGGATAAGCAACCGTTGGCCAACCAGGCCGAAAACTTACTCGAATAGTCTTCGCCCAGCAGCTGATTGCGGGTATGTTTATAGGTACGGAGCAGGTCCCGTTGCCAAAAATACGTCTCTATCCGTTGCAGGGCTGCGGTTTCGCCCCCTACGAAATGGATGGCGGCCCGGTCGTTCGGCGGGGGTACCTCCAGGCCCAGGGTCTCCAGGGTGGGCAACTGACCGACGGCAATATCGGGCAGGGGAGGCAAGGTGGGCATGGGCGTTTCTTCCCGTACCCGGGCCTGTTTTTCGCAGCTTTTCCGGAAATCCCGGTACGCATCCGGTACCTGAGCTATGCCAAACGGTAAATCGTCCGGATGATACAGCGAGAGCATCCAGACCAGGTTCAGTTGCGCGCCACTGGGTTGCAGCGCCTGTCGGACCTGCTCTTCCAGGCGTGTTTCTTCGGTGGTGGCTTCCTGTCCGGCGTAAACGGCGCTGGCCCGGTGCTGCTCTGCCAGTTCGGCCAGCACCTGAGGGGGCGCGCCCGTGCGAATCAGCAGATCGGACCCTTGCCGACGCAGATTATGGCGTAAATCGGCCAGACTTTCGAGCAGAAAGCGCATCCGGTGCTCCCTGGCTTTGGGAAAAGTACTACCCGGCAGGGTTTCAATCGAAGCAGGATCGAGGATATAAACGGGCAACACGACCTGAGCGTCCTGACAGGCTTGATACAACGCGGTATTATCGTGCAGTCGCAAGTCGTTTCGAAACCAGTGGATAATGGTATTTTTCATGGAATTAGTCGCTCTGCCAGACGGGTCAACGCGGTTGTTTCGAACGAATCACCTCGTTTGAGAGCAGGCCCGCCTATAATCGTATGCTCGCGTTAACTGGCTGTAATTCACTTACGAAACGTGGTGATCGCTTCCTGGTAGATTCGAATGCCCGGAATGTCCCTGGTTCCATCGGCAATCGCTTTTTTTATCAGGCTCTCATCAATACTCCAGTAGCCATTGGGCACTTGGTTGGAATCTACAATGGTAAAAGCCCATCGCATCTGAACGCCCTTGGGCAGGGGCGAAAGCGTTACGTCAGGATTCAGCCAGTCTGTTTCGGAGGCATCAGCCGATTCGGTAAGCGCACGTTGCCCATCCGCTTCGGCCTGCTGGTGTTCCCGGATTCGCACCACTTCCTGATTATACCGCTCAACGGCTTCTTTCAGGGGTTGCATAGCGGATTCGATGGGTGCTACCAGTTGTTTCTCCAGTTCCATCCAGTCATGTTTCTGGTGGTCGATTTCGCGGGTAATCTTCAGCCGCTCGGCAGCGATGAGCTTAATCAGGTCCTGACCCCGGGCTACGTGTTTGATCAGGTTCTCCTGCTGCTCCGGCGTTCCGCAGAAGGCAGGTTGCCGACGTAAAAACGCCAGGTACTCGGCAATAGATTTGTCCAGAATTTCACGGCCAGGGTCCTGGGTGAGCGAGACGAGCGACAGGTCGGAGGAGGGTGACGTTGGGTTGTTCATAATCCAATAATCAATTAGTGGGCGTAAATGTTGGCACAAACCGGTTGGCCAGGCAGTTTGCTGGCTTTGACCAAAACAAACATTCCTGCGCCGTGAAGAACCCGGTCCCGCTTAACGCACTGGTAATCCTACACTCATCCTTTCCGGACTGGTGCATTATGACCGGCTATACGTTCTCCCTGAGCGGGGCCTTTTCCTACCTGTTTGGCTACCTGTTTTTTCTGATCTATCCGGCCTGGACCTCCGTGCAGGCCGGATGGCAAACTGGCCCGTCATCCGCTTTTATCGGGAACAAAACCGCCAATAACCCCGTATTTGCGTAAGTTTGGGGTATACTAACAACAACCTATCCGATGCATGGCTGAACACAAGCCTTTAATATTAGTCACGAATGATGATGGCATTACGGCCCACGGCATCAGGACGCTCGTTGAACTAATGAAGCAACTGGGTTCGGTGGTGGTCGTAGCACCCAACAGCCCCCAGTCTGGTATGGGGCACGCCATTACGATTGCGAATCCAATCCGCCTGTATCCCTCTGATTTGTACGGCGAAGTGCCCGCGTACGAATGCTCCGGCACCCCCGCCGACTGCGTGAAACTGGCGAAACACCACGTGCTGAAAGACCGCGCCCCTGACCTGGTCGTGAGTGGTATTAACCACGGCAGTAACTCGTCGATCAGCATTTTGTACTCCGGCACGATGTCGGCGGCAATCGAAGCGGCCATCGAAGGTATTCCGGCCATTGGCTTTTCCCTCGGCGATTTTACCCGCCAGCCTGATTTCTCGCATACGCATGAGCACATCCTGAGCATCGCCCGCAATGTGCTGGAGAAAGGATTGGAGCGCGGAACGGCGCTGAACGTGAACTTCCCGGCCCGTGCGGCCGAGGCTCTGAAAGGAATTCGTATTTGTCGGCAGGCGAATGCCAAATGGCAGGAGGTGTTTGATGAACGGCGTGACCCGCACGGGCGACGGTATTTTTGGCTGGCCGGTGATTTTGTTAACTTCGATACGCACGCCGAAGACACGGACGAGTACGCACTGGCTAATAACTATACGTCCGTTGTACCCTGTCAGTACGACCTGACGGCCTACCGCATGATGGACACGTTAAAGGACTGGAAACTTTAAACTTAATGATGAATTATAAATGATGAATGAGTGATTGCTAACGTGATTTCATCATTCATCATTCATAATTTATAATTCAGCTATGGCTCTTTTAGGAAACATGCTTAAAAGTGGCATTCGCTTGACGAATGTCGTCCGGTTGCGAACGGCTTCCCCTTTTCGGCAGCAACGGAAAACGTTTCGGAAATTAGTCCGGAAAGCACAGTTCACGAAGTTCGGGGAGGCCTATCGCTTTGAGGAGTTACTCCGGTCGGCCGAGTTTGGCCCTGCCCGCGAGTTCTACGAAAAGTACAAGCAACAGGTGCCTATCCATGACTATAATAGGATGTTCGATGGCTGGTGGCACCGGACGCTGGCCAACGAAAAAAACGTAACCTGGCCGGGTAAAGTAAAGTATTTTGCCCTGAGTTCGGGTACGTCGGAGGCCTCCACCAAATACATTCCCGTTACCCGGGCCATGACCAAGGCCATCAAACGGACGGGTGTCCGGCAGATTCTGACGCTTGGCCGATACCAGAACTTACCCCCAACCCTGTACGAGAAAGGGTGCCTGATGCTGGGAGGCAGTACCCAGTTAAACAGGCGGGAGGGCCATTTTGAAGGCGACCTCAGTGGCATTACAGCGGGTAAAATTCCCATCTGGTTCGAGCGGTTTTACAAGCCGGGCCGGAACATTGCTCAGGAACGCGACTGGGCACTGAAGCTGGACGAAATCACGGAACAGGCAGGGAAGTGGGATATTGGGTACGTGGTGGGCGTTCCCGCCTGGATTCAGTTGCTAATGGAAAAGATCATTGCCCGCTATAACGTCAAAACTATTCACGACGTATGGCCTAATCTGATGGTTTTTTGTCATGGCGGGGTTTCGTTTGAGCCGTATAAAGCGGGTTTCTCTAAGCTCCTGGCGCACCCCATTACTTACATCGAGACCTATTTAGCTTCGGAAGGGTTCATTGCGTACCAGACGCATCCGGATGCGCGTGGGATGCAACTGGTGCTTAACAACGGGCTGTTTTTTGAGTTCATCCCGTTCAACGAGCAGAACTTTTCACCCGATGGCGAACTGGTGGAGAAGCCCAAAACACTCATGATTGACGAGGTAGAGGAAGGTAAAGAATATGCCCTGCTCATTTCGACCTGCTCCGGTGCCTGGCGCTATTTAATTGGTGATACCATCCGGTTCATCGATCCGAAACGGGCCGAAATCGTCATTACGGGCCGTACCAAGCACTTCCTGAGCCTGTGTGGTGAACACCTGTCGGTGGATAATATGAATAAGGCCATTGAAACCGTAGCCGATGCCCTGGGCATTTCGGTGCGGGAGTTTACAGTGGCGGGTGTAACGCACGATACGCTGTTTGCCCATCAATGGTACATCGGCACTGACGATGCCGTGGATGCTAACGAGTTTCGCAATCAGCTCGATGCCAAGTTGAAGGTGCTCAATGACGATTACGCCGTGGAGCGTAAACACGCGCTTAAAGACATCAGCGTGACGGTGTTGCCCACAAAAACCTTCTACGACTGGATGGCCTCAAAAGGAAAAATGGGCGGTCAGCACAAATTCCCCCGCGTCCTGAAAAAAGATATGGTGAAGGAGTGGGAAACGTTCTTAGGTAAATGATGAATTATAAATGATGAATGCCCACAAATCATTCATCATTCGATACTCACCAGTTCAACGCTTTCTGCAATGGTTCGAGCAACCGCGAATAGGTGATGTTGGCGGCTCCGATCAAGAAAACGATACCGGTTGTGCGGTTGAATATCTTGACGACGCGTGGCGTAAAGAGCCGTTTGAGCCGATTGGCGTAATAAGCCAGGGCCGTTTCGGTAGCGAACACACCCACCAGGGCAGCAATCATAAACCCGTATTGCTGGGCATCGGAGTAGTGCAGGTGCGAGCGAATATACGCCACTATAGCTACCCAGGCCACAAAATTGACCGGGTTGAGCGCGTTCAGAAAAAAGCCGGTCGTGAAGTAATACACGAAATTACCAAACCGGGTTTTGGGATAGGCCAGCCGGGGCGTTCCTTTCAGGATATTGACCAGACCCAGGGCAATCAGAAAGACAACGCCCACTACCGCCATCAGATTCTCGAACCACTGCGCCTTTGGGATAAAGGCCGTTCCCAGCAAAGCCGCTGCAACAAACAGAATATCGCCGACAATAACGCCAAAAATGATTTTCATCCCCGACCGAAATCCGTTGTCGACACTATTCTGAATCAGGGCAAAAAACACCGTCCCGAACGTCAGGCAAAGGGCGGCACCCAGCAGAAAACCAAGGAGTATAGGAAGAAACAAAATCAGTTTACAGTTTGCGGTTTGTAATTTACGGTTCCTGGTTTAAGCCGGGCCACTGGCACGGTTGGGGTGGTATGTTGGCTACTTTATGCGTAAGCCAACCGTGCGACGGACCGCCGTAAACCTCAAACCGTAAACCATAAACCCGGTACCATGTTTAAATTCCCCGCAACCGGGCCACGATTAACAGGCCGCTTACGCTGAGCGAATCGGTAATCTGACTGCTCATCGCCATCTGTACCGCGTCGGCTAAGGGAAGTTTCCAGACACGCAGGTCTTCGGTTTCTTCCGGGGCGTGTTCGCCCTGCTGCAGGTCTTCGGCAATGTACAGAAACCCTTCCTCGTCGGTAGCCGAGTTGGACGTATGAATCCGGGCAATCTTAGTCCATTTGCTGGCTTCGAGTCCTGTTTCCTCTTTCAGTTCGCGCCGGGCCGATTCGAGCGGGTCCGTACCAAGCGGAGAACCTCCTTCGGGAATTTCCCACGAATATTCATTGAGCGGATACCGGTACTGGCCAACGAGGTAAGTATTCCCATCGGCATCAATCGGGATGACACCCACCGCTTTGTTCTTAAAACTAACCACGCCGTAGATGCCGGGTGTTCCGGCTGGGGTCACCACGTCTTCGTGCCGGATGGCCAACCAGGGGTTTTCGTAGGTAACCGACGATTGGAGCGTTTGCCAGGGGTTTTCAGTCGAGTTCATGCGGACGAAAGTACAAACATTCCCGCTACGAATGGTTAACTTTGTCTAAACTAACCGCCACCAGCTACCCTTCATGAGTGCCAGTCAACAAACAAAATACCGCTGGATGGGCATCTCATTGGGACTGAGTATCGTTCTGCTGGTCCTTAAATTCACGGCCTATTTCCTGACCTATTCAACGGCTATTCTGACGGATGCGGTCGAATCCATCGTCAACGTAATTGCCAGTGGATTTGCGTTTTACAGCATCTACCTAGCCAATCAGCCCGCTGACCAAAACCATCCCTACGGACACGGGAAAATCGAGTTTTTATCGGCGGGGTTCGAGGGGTCAATGATTCTGTCGGCGGGGCTGGTCATTATGTGGCAGGCTATCCTTAGCTTTTTCGAGCCGAAAACGCTCACGCACCTCGACTGGGGTATCGCTCTGGTGGGGCTTACGGCCATCGCCAACGCCTTTGTGGGCTGGATGCTCATCCGAACGGGTCGGCAGGCTGACTCTGCCGCGCTGACTGCCGACGGCAAGCACCTGCTCACCGATACGGTTAGTAGTATAGTAGTCATAATTGGGGTTGGTCTGGTGGCGCTGACGGGTAAAGGGTGGATTGACAGCGCCCTATCGGTCGTGTTGGCCATCGTCATTATTTACAACGGATTTATGATTACCCGTCAGTCGGTGGCCCGGCTCATGGACGAGACCGATGTGCCAACGCTGCACCGGGTAGTCAATTTGCTGAATGTTCACCGGGACCACAACTGGATTGACGTGCATAACCTGCGCGTTCAGAAATACGGTGCCGACCTGCATATAGACTGCCATCTGACGCTTCCCTATTACTGGGAACTGACGCAGGTACACAACGAAGTTCACCACTTTGAAAATACCCTGAAAGCAGGGTTTCAGGGTGAAGTTGAAATTTTCGTTCACACTGATCCCTGCATAAAAGAGTGCTGCCATTACTGCCGGGTAGCCAACTGCCCCGTGCGGGCCTTCGCCTTTGTGGGCGACGTTAACTGGACGGCCGAAAATTTGCCCCTGAATCAGAAGCACTTCGTGCCGCTAGTAGCTCCTGCAGCCTCCGGTTAGGCGTAAATGGTTATGCAACCGTATTGGTCAGCGTACCAATTCCTTCAATCGTAATGCTTACTTCATCGCCGGAACGGAGCGTGAAATCGTCACCCGGTACAATGCCGGTGCCGGTCATCAGGTAGCAGCCGTTCGGAAATGAACACTCGCGGTAGAGGTATTCAACCAGTTCGGTATGTTGCCGCTTCATCTGGTTGATGGCGATATTGTTAGTAAAAACGGCCTGCCCATTGCGCACAATTTCGAGTCGAATCTGGGTGTCTGGGGCTATAGGGGCTTCGGGGACGTGCAGGCAGGGACCTAAAGCCGCGCTGCCGTCGTATGACTTGGCCTGCGGTAGGTACAGCGGATTTTCGCCTTCGATGCTCCGCGAACTCATGTCATTGCCACAGGTGTACCCCACAATTTTGCCGGATGAACTGATGAACAGCGTTAGCTCCGGTTCCGGTACATCCCAGGTCGAGTCGGCGCGGATACGCACGTTGCCGCCCGGACCCACGACGCGTTCGGCGGTGGCTTTAAAAAACAATTCGGGCCGCTCGGCATCGTAGACACGATCATAAAAGTTGTCCCCTCCGGACTTCTTCGACTCTTCCATGCGGGCATTGCGGCTGCGCAGGTACGTAACACCCGATGCCCACACTTCCTGGCGGCCAATGGGGGCCAGCAGTCCCGTTTTTGTCCAGTCCTGGTATTCATCGCCGGGTGTAGCGGTGGCAATCAATTTCTGCAAATGAGCATGAAGGTCGTCGCGGTTGATCAGCGTGTCCCAATCGGCAACGGGCACGGCATAAAATTGATTCTGGGACTCAATAACGAAGCCGGAGCGGGTTTTGTAAAGTTTCATGGAAAGAAATAATGTACAATCTACAAAGATTTCTTGCAGTAGACTTTACTCTATCGTACTATTGCGATGTATTAATTCAGACTTATAACTGATGGGCCTGTAACCGACATGGGATTAGCGAAAACCGACCTGTTTACCAATCAGCAAAACCGCGTGGCAGAACTGGCCAAAGCCTTTGCCCATCCGGCCAGGGTGGCTATTTTGCAATTGCTGGCCGAGAAAAAAGCCTGCGTCTGTGGTGATTTGGTAGACGAACTGCCACTGGCGCAGGCTACGGTATCCCAGCATTTAAAAGAACTCAAACGCATTGGCATCATTAAGGGCGATATTGACCCACCCCGCGTGTGCTACTGCATCAATGAGCCAGTCTGGGAAGAAGCCCGGCAGGTATTTGGGCAGCTACTGGATACGTTTCGGGTGGAACAAAGTTGTTGTTAAAGAAATGCAGGTATCCTGGACTTCAGTCCGGCAATCGTAGGTTAGTGTTTCCAGCCACAACCCAGCCCATGGTTACCGGACTGAAGTCCGGAATACCTGATAAATCGTAGCTATTTTTTTGCCTTTACCAATCGTAATAGTACGATAAATTAAACCACATTAACCATGAACACAGCCGAAGAACTCAAGGAACTAGTACGCCAGAAATACGGCCAAATTGCCCAGGCCGAAAACGCACAGGGTGTAGCCGTTGGTGGGTGTAGTCCGGGACCCTCCAGTCCGGGACCCTCCAGTTGTTGCGGGCCAGCCGCAACAGATGCTTCTTATAGCATTTTGATGAATGACGAATACGCGTCGGTAGAGGGGTATGCGGTTGAAGCCGATTTGGAATTGGGCTGCGGCCTGCCCACGCAGTTTGCCCACATAAAGGCCGGTGATGTGGTTGTTGACCTTGGTTCGGGTGCGGGGAACGATTGCTTCGTGGCGCGTGCCGAAACGGGTGAAACGGGCCGGGTAATTGGCCTCGATATGACGCCTGCCATGATAGACCGCGCCCGCAAAAATGCCAAAACGCTGGGCTATGCCAATGCGGAATTTGTGTACGGCGACATTGAAGAAATGCCCCTGCCCGAATCGCTGGCCGATGTGGTTGTGAGTAACTGCGTCATGAACCTCGTGCCCGATCAGAAAGCCTTTGCCGAAACGTACCGTATTTTGAAGCCGGGTGGCCATTTCAGCATGTCGGATATTGTGCTGGTCGGTGACTTGCCCGATGGATTACGGCGCGACGCCGAACTGTATGCGGGTTGTGTGTCGGGGGCAATTTCGGAACAGGATTACCTGCGCCTAGTGGCCGAAGCTGGTTTTACGGGCGTGTTGGTGCAAAAGCGGAAGGAAATCAATTTACCCGACCAGCTTTTGCTCAACTACCTTAGCCCGGATGCGTTGCAGCAGTACAAAATCAGCTCGGAGCAAGGCATTTTCAGCATTACGGTGTATGCGGAAAAACCGGGTACTTTGCAGCCAAAACCCTGTTGTGAAGCTTCTGCCAATAAGGTAACTGGAGCTGCCTGTTGCTGATTTTATGCTCATTTCTGCCCGTACATTTATTGAATTATGAGCACAACTATGGCTATAATCATTCAACCTGCCCGCCCGGAAAATTTGCCTGAGCTAGTACAGCTGCTAACCCAAAATCAATTACCCGTTGAGGATCTACCAGTCGATTTGCCCAATTTCTGGCTGGCCTTTGACGGAGAAAAACTCGTTGGTTCTATCGGGGTTGACGTCTACGAAAACGTTGGCCTGCTACGCTCGCTATGTGTGGATGCAACCCATCGGAACCGCCCCGTTGCCCGCCAGTTGTGCGACCGGGCATTTGACGAAGCGAAAAGACAGGCTATCAGTACCTTATATTTGCTCACCACTACTGCCGACCAGTATTTTCAACGTCTGGGTTTTGCGCCGGTAGACCGCTCTACCGTACCCGATGCCATCACGAAAACCAGTCAATTCAGTAGCCTTTGTCCATCCTCGGCCACTGTGATGAAACTAACACAGGCTGTATGAAACGAATTTTGGTGCTTTGCACGGGCAACTCGACCCGCAGCCAGATGGCACATGGGTATTTGCAACGCTTTGCCGGAACGAATGCCGACGTACTGAGTGCGGGCGTCGAAACGCACGGCCTGAACCCGAAAGCGGTGCAGGTTATGGCGGAAGATGGCGTAGATATCAGTCATCATACCTCCAACCTGGTGGATGAATACGCTCACCTGCCCATTGATTTTGTGATTACCGTGTGCGACAGTGCCAATGAGCGTTGCCCGGTCTGGATTGGCCGGACGCACCGCACACACCACAATTTTGAAGACCCGTCAAAAGTAACGGGCGACCCGGAAGTGGTCATGAACAACTACCGGCGTATCCGCGACCAGATTAAGGCATTCAGTCAGGCGTTTATTGAGCTGAACGTACCGGTTTGAGTGAGTTGCCAGGCGGTTTTGACGGCTAAAAGCCGTATCTTGTACGATGCTTGCCGGAAAGCAGGCATCGTACCATAATGCTCCAAAAAACCAGAGGAATCGCCCTCAGCTACATCCGCTACCGCGAAACCTCCATTATCGCCCGCATCTATACCGAAGAGTTCGGTCTGCAAAGTTACATTGTCAATAGTGTACGAACGGCCCGCAGCAAGAACAATCGGATTGCCCTGTTTCAACCGCTGACATTGCTGGAAATGGTCGTGTATAATAAACCCGACCGGGATTTGCATCGAATATCAGAAGTGAAGACCAGTGCCCCGTTTCAGAGCCTTCCGTTCGACGTGTCTAAGTCGACTATTGCGATGTTCGTGACGGAGTTTCTGAACAAGGTACTGAAGGAGGAAGCCAGTAGCCCTATGCTCTTCCGGTTTCTGGTTGAATCCGTGCTGTTCCTAGAGGAGGCCCAACTGAACTACGAGAATTTTCATATCGCTTTCCTGCTAAAGCTGTCGTTTTTTCTGGGCTTCGGTCCGGAGTCGGCCCGTGAGTTCGAGGGCCAGCTCCGCGAAAATGCCTACCCTTTTTTACCCGACAATGAGATGGACACGGCGCTGAACATCATGCTTCGGCAATCGTTGGGAACACCCATCAAACTAAGCCGGGCCGCCCGAAACGAACTTCTTGATGCCCTGGTTGCCTACTACCATATTCATATCGACTCCCTCGGCGAAGTGAAGTCATTACCCGTGCTGCGGGAAGTGCTAGGGTAGAAGGAAAGCGCTTGCTCGTTTAACTGGAAACCATTCCGGTACGCTTCTGTACACAAAAAAATGATAAAACGATCAATTGCGTCTGTTCTGATCAGTGCCTTACTCTGCGCCTGTAACGGAGAAACGAAGAAAAACGATGGCGGAGGATTGTCCGGGTCACTCGTTGGGACCTGGCAGTTGCTGTCGGGTACGCTGATTGAAAAAGGGGATACGTCGGTGACGGATTACACAAAAAACACCTCCTTCATCAAAATCATCAACGGCTCCCACTTCGCTTTCTTAAAACATAGCGTGAACAAAGACTCGGCGGCTAATTATGATTCAGGAGGGGGGCGGTACACCCTCGTGGATAGTTCGTACACCGAGCACCTGGAGTACTGCAACGAGCGGGAGTGGGAGGGCCATGACTTCACCTTCACCGTTTCCCTGAAAAATGATACCCTCGTTCAACGGGGTATCGAAAAAATAGAAAAGGCGGGTATCGACCGGTTGAATATCGAGAAATACGTGCGGTTGAAAAACTGAACGCGTAAGCTGTCTGTAAAACACAGAAACGCCGGGCTTTCAGGAGCCCGGCGTTTCTGTATCCATCTGTGCAAAAATAAAGACTATTCGTTGGCAGCTTCGATGGCGGCCTGAGCTTCCAGTGCTTCAATAGCCGATTTGTTCTTTTCGGCATACTCATCGCGCTGCTCTTCAAAGTGAGTAAAAATGTTGGATACGGCATCAACATTTTCGGCTACTTTGCTGTGCATCTCGCCAAGGTTTTTCTCCAGGAACCTGTCGTTCAACCCGTTCATATTGTCTACCTCAATTTTACCAATCTTCTCGATCAGGGCTGTTTGACTATTCTGTAGGTCTTCCAGTTCACGAACAATCTTGTTCATCAACTCAAACTTTTGTAGCTTATCCATTGTGCTTTTAATTAAGTACTGGATTAATAACTCCTGATGAGGCAAATGGTTTGACTTGATACATTCTCACCCGGTTATTCTCACCTCATTCGGGTTTCCGGGTGCTGTTCGCAACAAAGAACGCCGGACTTTCTAGTCCGGCGTTCCTGGGTTACCTACTGAGTTTATCCTTCGCTGGGCGGGTCGAGTGGGGTAATCTTCTTTTTGCCCAATACGTCGTCGATGGTTGCTTCGGCATCGGGGAAGTTGGCTTTCAGCATGTCTGATAACTGCTCTTTCAGCTTGTCGAAATAATCCGGAGCATGGTCAACGGCTCCTTCGGCTTCCGTTTTGAGCTGCATCCCTTTTTCTTTCAAATCAGTCATCAGTTTCTGGCCATCTTCCGACTGAGCGTATTTGTTAAGGGCCACTCCGGCGGCTGCGCCAAGGATAAAGGTGGCCAAATGTTTCGCGTTGACAGGCATGATTTCTACGTAGTTAGATTATGAACGAAACCTACCGAAAAGTTTTGACAAAGCAACACAAAGAAAGTACGTACCTATGCACTAGTGGTGAACTCCGCAAGAATCGGGTTTTTCTGCTACGGACTTATGGTGACTTTTGTACAGGTAAACGTCAACCAAATGAACACCAGCAACGCCTACACCTACCGGCAGATTGCCCGCGCCATCGAGCACCTGACCACCCACTTCCGGGAGCAGCCATCCCTGAGCGAACTAGCCGAAAAGGCCAACCTGAGCGAGTTTCATTTCCAGCGTCTTTTCACCGAATGGGCGGGGGTAAGTCCCAAGAAATTCGGACAATACATGACGCTCGAACACGCCAAAGCCCGACTCCGAAACGGTGCTCCCCTTGCCGATGCGGCCTATGAAGCGGGCCTTTCCGGTACGGGTCGTCTCCACGATTTATTTGTGAGCATCGAAGGCGTAACGCCGGGGCAGTTTCGGCAGGCGGGTTTGGGGATAGTGCTTTCGTATGGCGTGTTCGATAGTCCGTTCGGGCATTACGTGTTGGGCACTATAAGCGGAAAAATTGCGCTGCTGCACTTCTTGAGCGAAGGCGATGAACCCGAAACGATTCTGGTAACGGCCTGGCCCGAAGTAACCCTCCAGCACGAACCTGCCTTGCTGCAACCGCTGGCCGACCAGATTTTTTCATCTCCTGCAGCGAACGGCGCGGTACAAAAAGACCGGTTACCGGTTCTGCTGCGTGGCTCGGCGTTTCAGCTCAAAGTGTGGGAAGCCCTGCTGAAAATCCCCGAAGGCCACTTGGCCAGTTACGACCGGATTGCCGAAGCTATCGGGCAACCGACGGCTTCGCGGGCAGTAGGAACGGCCATTGGCAGCAACCCCGTTGGCTACCTGATTCCCTGCCATCGGGTTATCAAAAAGACTGGCCTCTTCGGTGGGTACCGATGGGGAGCAGAACGTAAACAGGCGATGCTTGGCTGGGAAGCCGCCCGAACCGATTCTCATTCGTAACGCATGGATACGTATACGCTCAACTGGACGGACCATCTGCAGACTTTATCCGAAAGGGGATTTGCGCTGTTGCCACCCCTTCTCTCGGCCGATGAGTGCCGTAAACTAGCTTTTTTGTTCGACCTACACGAGCACTTTCGTAAAACGATTGTAATGCAAAAGCATGGCTTTGGCCGGGGTAAATACAACTACTTCAACTATCCGCTGCCACCCACTATTGATGCGCTTCGACACGAACTATACCGGCAATTAGCCCCGGTTGCCAACGACTGGAACGGGAAACTCGGCATTACCCAACGTTATCCAAACACGCTGGATGAGTGGCTAGCCATTTGTCACGAAGCCGGACAGAACCGCCCCACACCGTTGATGCTGCAATACGGCACGGGCGACTGGAATGCCCTCCATCAGGACATGTACGGCGAGTTGTACTTTCCGTTTCAGGCCGTGTTGATGCTGAGTGAACCAGGCCCCGAATTTTTGGGGGGCGAGTTTGTGCTGATGGAGCAGCGGCCCCGGATGCAGTCGCGGGCCATTGTCCTGCAACCCAGCCAGGGTCAGGTTGTGTTGTTTACCACAAAATTCAGACCCGAGAAAGGGACGCGGGGTTATTACCGCATCGGGCTGCGGCACGGCGTCAGCGAAGTGAAAAGCGGGCAGCGTATGACCTTGGGTCTGATTTTTCATGATGCACGATAAGCTGGATGGTAAAACATACTGACCTGGGACCAACTCGTTACACTCAGGTAAAAGCATTGGCCAGACTGAAACGAAGTGGTAATATTACGCTGGCTGGCCATGCCCCCGGAAAAATATATGGCCGTCTGAATTGCCGGGCCGGGAAACGGATGAAAACGGACAATCGGGTATTTTTTCGCGATGCAGCAGAGGCAATGACCCAGGGTTTTCGGCCTTGCGCCATTTGCATGCGGGCAGCGTACCGGGCGTGGGTACCGACTACTCAGTAATCCTTGTTACTACCCTCTTTTTCTCCTAAACTTGTCAGACTGAGTTGCTTTCAAAGCCTGTTCACCTGATGAGTTGTCCATGAAAAATATCTCCCGCTGGGCCAGCCGCCACACCCGTACGGCTATTCTGTTATTAGTAATATGCGAAGTCGGTAACGCGGTCAATGGCCTGTTGCTGGGTATGAATCTGCTGGACGACTGGTCTGAAGGCGGGTTGCTACTTTCGGTTGCCGGGTTACTGACCGGGGCATTCTTCCTGCAAACCCAATCGGCACGGGTAGCTAGCATGCCTTATTGGGTCGGACGAAGGTGGCTGTTTGGGGCATTCATGACCAACTTTTTCCTGTTCGTCCTGCTGGGTGGATTATGGGCTTCTGGTGTTCAAACCCCCACTGCCAGCCATACCGCATGGGGTAGTAGAGAAATAATCATGCGGTCGGACACGCTCGTACGTCCGAAGGATGCCCGGTCTACAAACCCGGCTTATTACGAAGAACGAACGGTGATAAACGAGCAGCCCGTTGGTAATCAGGCGGGCAAGCGAGTGGGGTTTGTACTACTGTTCCTGCTGGGTATTATACTGAGCGGTTACGCAGTTGGGCTGGCCTGTAATCTGGCCTGCGCTGGAAATGGCGCATTTGCTTTCGTCGTTGCTCTCTTGGGTACGGGTATATTGGCGGGTAGTTTCTTCCTGCTGAGTCGTGCTTTTGGTAAAGTCGTCAAGCCCTGGAAGCAGATGAACCGACTTGAACGAAAGCGAACGTATGTACGTGCTTTATTTCTGTTAGGTGGTTTTTTTGCGCTATCCATATTACTGGGCCGCATTTTTAACTAGAAAACGGGTTTTAGTTTTACCAATCCAGTAAGGTCAGTCAACGAATAGAGCCTTTAGAAAGCAGCTTTTTCAGGATTAGTACACTTTGCTCCAGCTCATCCTCCGTGCTGGAGGCAAATCCCAGGCGGGTTCCATTCAGTTGCTGACCAGTCGGGTTGTGCGACTGCCCGCTTGCCATATAAAGCCCCTTAGTAGATGCCTGCCGGGCCAGTTGTTCCATGTTTACGGTCGGATTGAACGTAGCCCAGACGGCCATGCCCCCATCGGGTTTGGTAAACTGTACGGTATCAGGTAATTCGCTGGTCAGCAGGTCGCAGAAGTAGTCCCGCCGGGCGTGGTACGTGCGTAACGCTTTCCGGAAGTGACGTTTCAACTCACCCGTTTTGAACAACTGCCCAATGGCAAACTCAAGCATTGGGTCGCCCTGCCGGTCGATGATGCGCCGAAGCCGGGCCAGCTCGTCAATCAACGACGTGGGTGCTACCACATAGCCCACCCTAAACGCGGGTGCCACCGACTTGGTAAGCGACCCTACATACACGACCATGCCCTGCCGGTCGGCACTGGCCAGGGGCAGGATGGGGCGTCTCAGGTAATGAAAATCATAATCGTAATCATCTTCCAGAATGGCAAAACCGTACTGTTCCGCCAGTTGCAGCAACCGTATACGCCGGTCGGCCCGGAGCGTTACTGTGGTGGGGTAGTGATGGTGGGGATTCACGAATACCAGCCGAATCCTGTTTCTTTGACAAAGATCCGCCAGTGCATCAACATCCATCCCATACCGGTCGACGGGTACGGTTTTTAGTAATGCGCCCGTTTTCTGGATATTCATGGTTGCACCCGCCCAGGTCGTTTCACCCGTCACAACGATATCGCCCGGTCGGAGGAGTATCTGACAGGTGAGGTGCAGGCCCATAATACTGCCGCGCGTGATGAGAATATTGTCTGGTACAGTGTGCAGGCCCCTCGTTTCGTTCAGGTGCAGCGAGAGCTGTTCGCGCAGCAGTGGATGCCCTTTGGTATCGCCGTAGCCGAAGTGTGCCTGCGGATTGCCCCACCTAAAATACGACCGGTAAGCACGGCTTAGCTCATCCATCGGTGCCAGTCGGATATCGGGAAGGCCATCATCCAGTCGTAACCCCGCCGACTGAGTCAGGACGGGACGATGTAGAAAAGCCGTTGATTCGACCGGGTAACCAGGTTGACTGCTTATCGGTTTGTTCCGGAGTGGGTTGTCTCCCAGTGCCAGCGGCTGCGGCCTGACTTCGGGAAAATGCGCGGCTACGTACGTGCCACTGCCCGACTGGCTTTCGAGCCAGCCCTGCGCTAAGCCTTCATCATAAGCCGCTACGATTGTTTGTCGGTTTAGTTCCAGCAGCGTAGCCAACTGGCGGGAACCGGGTAACCGCTGACCGGGTAGGAGCATTCCCCGCTGAATGAGCAAACCAAGCTGGTCGCTTACCTGCAAAAATACGGGCGTACTCAATGACCTGTCGACCTGAATAAGTGATTTGAAGGGGACCATAACCGGACTAGCTGTTATCTTGAAATCGGACGGTTCTGCTAGTCCGGCAAAGAACGACATTTGTAGTCTAAATCAGCGAATCCTATGCAAACGTCCCGTACAACCCCCAGCCGGTTGGCCAAACGCGCCCACTACGATGAAACAACCATCCATTCCATTCTGGACGAAGCCCTTTTTTGCACCGTAAGCTTTTCCGTTGATGGGCAACCGATGGCGATTCCTACGGCCTTCGCCCGGCAAGAGAACAGCCTGTACATTCATGGTTCGGTAGGGAGTCACTTTATCCGGGCCATTGAAAACGGGGCACCGGTTTGTATTACCGTTATGCTGGCCGATGGACTGGTCCTGGCAAAATCGGCTTTTCATCACTCAGTAAACTATCGGTCGGTGGTTATCTTCGCCAATGCAGAAAAGGTGACGGATGAAACCGAGCAAATGAACGCGCTTGCCCTGATTACCGACCACCTTATACCCGGCCGGTGGGACGACCTGCGGCCTACTACAACTAGTGAAATGCGAAAGACGACGGTATTGCGTTTTTCACTGGCCGAAGCCTCTGCCAAAATTCGCGCTGGTGGCCCTAATGATGACCCCGAAGACATGAATTTGCCCACCTGGTCGGGCGTGGTGCCGTTGCAAACTGTACGATTAACACCCGTTCCCAGAGAAGATACAACGGCCGTACCCCTACCGGATTATCTGGCATGACTATCGTAGAATTGACCGTTACCGATCAGGTTCAGTACAAAACCACCTTCACCAGTGGCCTAGTTCAGCACCGCGACTGTTTCCGCATCAGCCCCGCCGATGAAGCCCGCGAACCCTTCCCAACCACCGGACAGCCTGATAGTTTTACCCTGGGTTTGCTGACAGAGACGAATGAGCTGGCGGGTGTGGTGAGCTTTGAGCGGGAAGGAAGAAATCGCGAAAAAGTTCGGCATAAAGGATTGCTTTTCAGGATGTACATATCGGCTCAGTACAGCGGTTGCGGCTACGGACGACTGTTGATGAACGAGGTGATAAAGCGCGTACTTGAACTAGGTAGCATCGAGCAGATAAACCTCACCGTTGTTGCCACTAATTACGCGGCAAAACGGCTGTATGCGTCGCTTGGTTTTACCGTATTCGCGCACGAAAAACGGGGGATTAAAGACGGGGATGCCTATTATGATGAAGAACAGATGGTGCTATTTTTGCAAACCGGCCCTGCCTGATCCCTCACAATAAATTATGACGAAACAGCATCAGTACGCACTGACCATCGAATGGACCGGCAATACCGGCGAAGGGACAGCTTCGTACCGGTCTTACGAACGAAGCCACCGTATTTCGGTCGGGAACAAGCCAGATATACCGGCCTCTTCGGACCCGGCCTTTCGGGGCGACCGGACGCGCTACAATCCGGAGGAGTTGCTAGTGGCTGCGTTGTCCAGTTGCCACATGCTGTCGTACCTGCACATGTGCGCGGTGGCGGGGATTGTGGTTGTAGCGTACGAGGATAATGCGACTGGTACAATGGCCGAAACGCCGGATGGGAGTGGGCAGTTCACGGAGGTTACGCTGAACCCGACCGTGGTCGTAACGGAAGCATGGATGGTGGATAAAGCCAATGCATTACACCATCAGGCCAACCAGGTATGCTTTATTGCCAACTCCTGTAATTTCCCGGTACGCCATAGCCCAACCTGCCGGGTTCGGGACAAGGGTTAATCCGCGTTTTTGGTTTAAAAATCAACAAGCCGGGTCTCAGACCCGGCTTGTTGATTTTGTTATTTATCCGCCAGCACTTCCTGATTCTTGAATTTGTACCAGTATTCGATCAGGTCGGCAATCAGGCCCGTCCAGCCCGTTTGGTGACTGGCCCCCAGCCCCATGCCCGTGTCGCCATTGAAATATTCGTAGAACAGGTAGAGGCCCTGGAAATTCGGGTCATCCTGCATCTTTTTGTCGTCGCCATACGCGGCTACTTTTCCGGTGGCATCACGCCGGAAAATATTGAAGAGTCGCTCTATAACCAGCATGACGGCATCTTTTACGCTCATAATGTGCCCCGAGTTGGTTGGGTACTCGACCTCAAAATCATCGCCGTAGTATTGGTAGAATTTCAATAAGGAGTCCATCAGCAGAAAGTTAACCGGGAACCAGATAGGGCCGCGCCAGTTGGAATTACCGCCAAACATGCTCATCTCCGATTCGGCGGGTACGTAGCGTACCTGATACACTTCACTGTTCAGTTCAAACTGATACGGGGTGTTTTCGTGAAATTTCGATAATGCCCGGATACCATAATCGGACAGAAACTCGGTTTCATCGAACATCCGTTTCAGAATCATTTTCATCCGGTGACCGCGCAACAGGCTCAGCAGGTGCGTTTCTCCCTTGCCCGGCTCGTGCCAGCGCGACACCAGCGAAGCCAGGTCCGGGCGGTTGGTAAGTACCCACTCCACCCGGCGTTTGAAAGCGGGCAGTTTGGACAATAGCTCTTCGTCCAGAATTTCAACGGCAAAAAGTGGAATCAATCCTACCATCGACCGGATTTTAAGCAGTCGGGCGTTATTGTCGGGCATGTGCAGCACATCGTAGTAGAACTGGTCTACTTCATCCCAGAGGCTGATATTTTGCCGACCCAGGTTGTTCATGGCAGAGGCAATGTGCAGGAAGTGCTCGAAGAACTTACTGGCCATATCCTGGTAACTGGGGCGCGTGAGCGAAATCTCGCAGGCAATACGCAGCATATTCAGGGTATACATGGCCATCCAGCCCGTACCGTCGGCCTGCTCAATGCGCCCGCCCATCGGTAACGGCTGACTCCGGTCGAATACCCCAATGTTGTCCAGCCCCAGGAACCCACCGCCAAAAATATTATTTCCCGAAACGTCTTTCTGGTTGACCCACCACGTAAAGTTTAGCAGCAGCTTATGGAAAATCCGTTCCAGAAAATTAATGTCGCCAACCCCATTCAGGTCGCGGTCAATTTCATACACCTGCCAGGTAGCCCAGGCGTGAACGGGTGGGTTTACATCGCCAAAATTCCATTCGTAGGCCGGAATCTGGCCGTTGGGGTGCATGTAGTATTCCCGCAGAATAACCGCCAGTTGTCGTTTGGCAAAGTGAGGGTCCAGCCGGGCCAGCGTGAGGGTGTGGAAGGCCAGGTCCCAGGCCGCAAACCAGGGATATTCCCACTTGTCGGGCATGGAGATGATGTTGGCCGTGTACATGTGCCGCCAGCCTTCATTGCGGGCGTACACGCGTCCCTGAAACGGAACCGGCATCTTGGGATCACCTTTCAGCCACTCATTTACATTGTAATAATAAAACTGTTTGTTCCAGAGCATACCGGCATAGGCCTGCCGCTGTATGGCCTGTAATTCCGGGTCGATAACGTTTTTCTGTAGTTCAGCATAAAAGAGATTTGCCTCTTTCAATCGCTCGTCGTGAATAGACGCAAAGCTGGCGAAAGGCTGCGCCAGTTGCGTTTGATCGCTGAAGCGGAGTCGTATACTCACACTCCCTTTTGCCGGAACCGTACGTTTATAGAGCGCGGAGGCCTTCGTACCAATCTGATTAGGATTGACAAACGATTTTTTACCCCCCGAGGTGATGAAATTGTTGATACCATCTTTGGTATACTTCGATACGTTGGGACGACCGTACAGCTGTTCTGTGTTAGTATCGTTGTCGCAAAAAAGCAGAGCATCCGCATTTTCGCAGTAGAGCTTGTACTTTCCTAACTGCTTATGGTTGACCTCAATCTGGTTATTGGCAATGCCGTGCAGCATGGGCCGAATGTTATACTGCTCGTACCCCCACGCCCATGTATTACGGAACCAGATAGTTGGCAACAGCGTAAGGGGCGCGTCTTTTTCAGACCGGTTGTGAGCCGTAACGGTTACCAACCAGTCATTTTGATCAGCTTTGGCGTATTCGATAAAAATATCGAAATATTCATCCTGATCGAAAATGCCGGTATCGGTCAGTTCAAACTCCGGCTCCTGTCGGCTCCGGCGCATGGATTCGATGACCAGCCGGTTATAGGGAAAATCCTGCTGTGGGTACTTGTACAGCATTTTCATGTACGAGTGCGTAGGGGTACTATCCAGGTAATAGTACAGTTCCTTTACGTCTTCGCCGTGGTTTCCCTCCGGCCCCGACAGGCCAAACAACCGTTCCTTGATGATATTATCTTTATGATTCCAGAAACCCAGGGCAAAGCAAATGTTCCCCTTGTTGTCAGAAATGCCGCCAATCCCTTCTTCACCCCAGCGGTAGGCGCGGGAGCGGGCCATCTCGTGCGATACGAAATTCCAGGCATCGCCGTAGGGACTATAATCTTCCCGTACAGTACCCCAGGCACGCTCGGATAAGTAAGGACCCCACTTTTTCCAGCCTTTGTTATCGGCTCGTTCGTAAATTCGTTCGCGTTCGGCAGTAGACATAATTTTCAGGAATATCAACCCGGCTGGTTGATGGGGGTTAGTCACCTGGCAGGCACATACACCAAAGGTAGCAGGCTTACGGTATTTTGTTTCGAAAAAGAAAGGTTGTGCCCGGATGTTTGTTCACTGCAATTGTTTTGCCAACAGCGATAAAATAATAACTAAAACTACATTTACCCATACTTTACAGCATGAATCCGCAACCCAATAACCCACTTCACGGTAAAACACTGGAAGCCATTTTAACCGAACTGGTTGATCATTTCGGTTGGGATGAGCTAGGCCAGCGCATCAGAATCAACTGCTTCCTGAACGACCCCAGCATCAAATCAAGCCTGACGTTTCTGCGCAAAACCGATTGGGCCAGAAAGCAGGTAGAGGAGCTGTATTTGTCTACGGTTTGAAGTTTACAGTTGGCCGACGCATCTACACGCTAGCACGTCAGCCAACCGTAAACTTTAAACCGTAAACCGATTTAACGCTCCAGCTTAAATCCGGGGTCTACTTTTATACGGTCAGGCCGGTTGGCAATGTCCCAGCCGGTGAGGTACATCCAGCGGGCAATACGCGTCACTTTGGCCGTGTTGATACGGTCGGGCTCGTCTTTTGGGGTGTGGTAATCCGCGTGGAGCAGGGTGGTGAATGCAATGGCGGGCACCCCGGCGCGGGCGTAGGGCAGGTGGTCGGAGCGGAAATACCAGCCTTCGGGGTGATCCGGTTTGTCCCAGAGGGTGTCGAGTTTAAAATGCGCTTCCGATTGATTGTAGGCCAGCGCGGTATTGACCAGCTCGGTCGAGTTGCGGTGGGGTACTTGCTGACCCAGAATGGCCGCGCTGTCGGGGTCATTCCGGCCAATCATTTCGGCATTCAATACCGCCACGATGGATTCTTTCGGTACCGTTGGGTGCTCCACGTAGTACCGCGAACCGAGCAAGCCCCGTTCTTCGGCCCCGTGAAAAATAAACAGCGCCGAGCGCTTACCTGGTTTCCGGGCAAATGCCCGGCCAATAGCCATCGTAGCCGTGCAGCCACTGGCATTGTCGTCGGCCCCGTTCCAGATAGAATCACCCGCAACTGCCCGCCGGACACCGTCGTGGTCCTGGTGGGTGCTGTAGAGTACATACTCGTTTTTAAGCGTCGGGTCGGTGCCGGGAGCTTTGGCGATGATGTTGACGGACGGGTAGCTAAAACTTTCTACGTTGACCACGTTGGTAAACTGCTGGCCGGGCTGTTTGATCCAGTCCAGGGCACTGGCCGGAAGCCAGACGGTGGGAGCCTGCGAAAAAATGCGGGTGTTGGCCCCGCCGGGTAAGTCGTAGCGCCCCCGTTCCAGCCCCGTTGTCCACCGCTCAAAATACGACTGTGCTGCTGCGTCCGATACCCATACCACGGCCAGTGCCCCGGCTTTGATGAGTTCAGCCGCCCGGCGGTTCATGGTGCCGAACAAATACCGGCGATAGCTGATTTCGGGTGGCCCTGTTCCGGAAAATTCCAGGGCTACGGCTTTGCCTTTTATATCTATGTTGGCCAGTTCGTCGGGTGTTCCTTTGCCTGCGAACACCAGCGGGGCATCCACGGAAGCAATGGCGGGTGCCAGGATAAAGGCGTCCTGACCGTGTACGAGCTGGTGCGTGCCAATGGCTAACCGGCTGGTTTCGGTGATGCGGGTACGCTGGATGTGAAAAAACTGGAAGAATGTGCCATCATCGCCACCGGGTTGCAGGCCCATAGCCCTGAGCTGGTTGGCAATCCAGACGGAGGCTTTCAGTTCGTCTAGGGAACCGCCTTCCCGGCCCCGGAAATGATCGTCTGCCAGGGAAAAGAGGTCACGTTTGATGTCACTTTCCTGGATAGCTGCAATGGCGTTGGGTGCTTTGGCTGAACCAGGTTTTGACTGGGCGTAGCCCGTTAACGCACCCAGGAGCAGGGATAGGGTAATGACTGTTGCCAGCCGTTGGCAAAATTTCTGACAATTCAGGTAATCCATGTTGTATTGGTTGAGAAGTGATTGACACGCAACAAATCTACGGACAGACGTACTATTTTAGGTCTATTTTGCCGAAAAACCTTACCTTCGGCAACCAAACAACCTGCTATGAAATGGACTCTTTTGGGAGTAATACTACTGTGGAGCGGCATTAATGGCCAATTTATTTCGGTACAATCCAGTAAAAATACGGTTGTCCTCATTGCTCGTTACGCTTCGGCTGGTCTTTAACCAGATCCAAAAATCCCTGGAAAGCACCCGTTAACATCAATCCAATCAATTCATCATGTCCGTGAAATTTTTACCCATTTTACTGCTGTTTACATCCGTTACCATTTTTTGTCAGGCTCAGTCGGCGCAGGAAAAGGTACGTCAGTATCGGCAGGCGAACGAAACCGCCCTGATGGATGAATACCGCCAGTTTCTATCCATTCCCAACGTTTCTGCCGACTCGGTTAATATCCGTAAAAATGCGGCTTTCATTCTCCAGATGATGAAACAGCGCGGTATAGCCGCCCTGCTGCTCGATGGCCCCACACCGGGCATAACCCCGGCAGTATTTGGGGAGGTTAAGGTGCCCGGAGCGACGAAGACCATCATCTTTTACGCCCATTACGACGGGCAACCCGTCAACCCAAAACAGTGGGCCGAGGGGCTGCAACCCTTCGTACCCGTTTTTATTACGGCTCCCGCAGAGCAGGGGGGTGAAATTATAACGACCTATAAATCGGGGGATGCCATCGACCCATCATGGCGGCTTTCGGGCCGGGGAAGTGCCGACGACAAAGCGGGAGTCATGACGATTCTGAACGCCTACGATGCCCTGGTGAAGACGAAAATGGCTCCTGCCGTTAACGTGAAGTTTTTCTTTGAAGGTGAAGAAGAAGTCGGCTCGACTCACCTGGGAGAGATTTTTGCCAAACACAAAGATAAACTGACCAGCGACCTCTGGGTAATTGCCGATGGACCCCGCCACGTGTCTGGAAAAAGGGTTGTACAGTTTGGCGTTCGGGGTGATGTAAATATGAGCCTGACGGTGTACGGGGCCAAACGCCCGCTCCACAGCGGAAATTACGGCAACTGGGCGCCCAATCCGGCCATGCGCCTGGTAACGTTACTGGCCAGTATGAAAGACGGGAAAGACCATGTGCTGATAAAGGGATTTTATGACGATGTGGTACCGCTAACAGCCAGCGAGAAGGAGGCACTGGTCAAAATACCCAACGTCGAAGCGTCTTTGAAACAGGAACTGGGCATCGCCCAACCCGATGGTAACGGCACCCCCTTTGTGGAGTTACTGATGATCCCGACGCTGAATATCAACGGGATTCAGAGTGCCAACGTCGGGGCTATGGCAGGTAATATTATTCCTACTAAAGCCGAAGCTGTCCTTGATTTGCGGCTCGTGCGGGGGAACGATACCGACCGCCAGATAAGCCGGGTTAGAGACCATATTCAGGCCCAGGGATACCACATCATTGATCACGAGCCAACGGATGCCGAGCGGCAACAGTACCCAAAGCTGATCAAAATAAGTCACGGGCATGGCTACAATGCCCAGCGGACACCCATGGATTTGCCCATTGCCCAGAAGGTTATTGCCGCCGTGCAAACCACCAGTCCCGATCCCATCGTGCTGTCGCCATCGGCGGGGGGGAGCTTACCATTGTATTTGTTCGACACCGTGCTGCATGTTCCCGTTGTGTCGGTGCCGGTAGTGAATTACGACAACAACCAGCACGCCGAAAACGAAAATATGAAGGTGCAGTACCTATGGGAAGGTATTGAGATAATGGCCGCTATTATGCAATTGAAATAAGTGTAACGGTCTGACGAACTCTGACAAATTTTTGAACTTTGTCAGAGTTCGTCAGACCAGCTCTTCATCACCGAATTAAACAAAAAAGTTTTTATTCATTGAAACAATTTAGTGAAATTAAATGTATATACATGAAATGTTAAAACACGAAATTAATTAACGCCTATTATTATGGAAACTGCAACAGCCACCACCTGGGTAATTGACCCCTCACACTCGGAAGTTCAATTTAAAGTAAAACACCTGGTTATCTCGACCGTAACGGGTTCGTTTGGCCAGTACGAAGGTCAGGTTGAATCACACGGTGATGACTTTACCGATGCTAAAGTCTCTTTTTCGGCGGATATTGCCAGCATTAGTACCGGAGCAGAACAGCGGGACGGCCACCTGAAGTCGGCTGATTTTTTCGATGCGGAGCAGTTTCCCAAGCTCACGTTTGTATCGACCAGCATGACCCCAACGGGTGATGACACTTTTAATGTAGCCGGGAATTTGACGATGCACGGCGTTACCAAACCGGTAACCCTGAAAGCGGAGTACGGTGGTCAGACACAGGATTTTTACGGTCAGACCAAAGCGGGCTTTGAATTGACCGGTACAATCAAGCGGAAAGAATTTGGCCTGACCTGGGATGGTATTACCGAAGCCGGGGCCATCGTTGTCAGCGATGACGTTAAACTGGTCATGAATATACAGTTGACGAAACAGGCTTAATTCAGTCGGCTTCGGGTTAAAATCCCATCACCAAAAACGCGCGTTTTTGGTGATGGGATTTTTTTATTGGCAACGGGTCGTGTTCCCTGGCATCTGGTTGCTACGGGTTCATAGGTACAAAACAGTAGGGTTAGGTAACGGCAAAAAACCTGATGGACGAACCAAAACAGCCAGGCAGGCTCCGGATGGCTGGCAGCGCCTTTTTTTATGACTACAACCACCCACAGACCCCAAATGATAAAAGTTATAAACCATAGCGCTGTTCAATCAGTTAAGCAGTCTATGTTGCCGATGGGCTAACGTACTTCACTCTATTGCTTATTTCAACGTTATGAAACCTATTTTGAAATGGACGCTGGGCACGGCTGCTGGGTTAGGGCTTGTGCTGGCCTGTACCAAGGGAGCCGACATCTTTAAGGAGATGATTCCTGAAACCGACGATCAGCCCACAACCGCCCAGGTGCAAGGCTACGTGTTCCGGCCCGCCCTTGTGCCGGCTACCGACGAAAACATCCGGCAACTGAAAGTCCCGGCGGGGTTCACCGTTACCAAATACGCCGACCAATTGGGCAAACCCCGCATGCTTGCAATCAGCCCGGCGGGTCACGTTTATTACACCGACCGGGAAGCGGGAACGGTTTCGCTGCTTCGAGACTCGAACAACGATGGAGTGGCCGACAGCAAATCAGTCGTGGCGAACCTGAAACAGGCCCATGGTCTGGCCATTTATAGTGGGAAGCTCTACATCACAACCGTAAAAGAGGTTTACTCGGCTGCCATGAATCCGGACGGTACCCTCGGCCAGCCGCAGCAGTTGATTAACGACCTGCCCGATGGTGGTCAGCATCCAAATCGGACCATTGGCTTCGGACCTGATAACCTGATGTACCTCACCGTGGGCAGTACCTGTAACGCCTGTCCGGAACCCAACCCCGAAAACGCCACCATCCTGCGGGCTAACCCGGACGGGTCAAACCGGAAAATTTTCGCCAAAGGTCTGCGCAACACCATTGGCTTCGGCTGGCACCCCACCACCAAAGAACTTTTCGGACTGGACCATGGCATCGACTGGCTGGGCGATAACGAACAGAAAGAAGAGGTGAACAAATTGGTACAGGGGGCCGATTACGGCTGGCCCTACATTTACGGAGAAGGGAAGTACAACCCCGCCGACCGGCCTAAGGGGGACACCACCTACCAGCAATACTTACAGAAGACCACCCTGCCGCTGCTCACCTACCAAGCCCACAGCGCCCCGTTAGGGATGGTGTTTTATACCGGCACAAAATTTCCGGCCGAGTACCGAACTGATGCTTTTGTGACCATGCGCGGCTCCTGGAACCGGAGTGTGCCGTCGGGTTACAAGGTGGTGCGGCTCCGTTTTGAAAACGGCCAGCCCACGCGCTTTGAAGATTTCCTGATGGGTTTCCTGATCGATAATAACCGCTCCCAGTTTGGCCGACCTGTAGGCATCGCTGTTCACACGGATGGCTCGCTTCTGGTAACCGATGACAACAACGGCGTTATTTACCGTGTGAGCCACAGCGGCTAAATCAGTAGTGAGTTGCGTCTATCAACCTTATTTACGGGGCTGCTCTCTCACGGGAGCAGCCCCTTTTCTGCTTCCTTTCACCGTACCAGCATCAGGTTACCCCGAATCACGGGTTTGGCGGGAACGGTATGGATGGTATAGACATACATACCCTGGGGCAGAGAGGTGCCGTTCAGGGTTCCGTCGAAGGGATGCGTGTACCCTTTGTCTGACGAATAGATTATTTCTCCCCACCGGTTGAAAACCGTTACGACAGCATCGGGGAAGGCTTCGATACCGGGAAGTTCCCACTGGTCGTTCATCCCATCGCCGTTGGGCGAAAACGCGTCGGGTACGTACAAGCGCGCCAGCACCGTGATGTGGATAGTATGGGTGGCATCGCAGCCCGTACTGTTTTTTACATCGACGGTATACGTAATATCATTGGTGATATCCTGCACGGTAGGATTGGCCAGCGTCGGGTTATCCAGGTATGTGGATGCTGTCCAGCCAAACTGGGTTGGATTTCCGGTATAGACAGGATTCAGGGTGAAGGTATTGCCTTTGTAGGTGGTTATCGTATCGACCAGCTGAATAGTCGGTATGGGGGCTACTACGGCTGTTCGGGTGGCGGTTACGTTGACACACTCCGGGGCCGCCTTAACGCTGTAGGTGATGAGGTGATTGCCAACACCTGCCTGCTTCGCACTGAATACCGTGCCCGTTACGCCCGTGCCCGTAAATACACCCCCTGCCGGATTCCCGGCGAGCGTATACGTAGGAACATCCGGGCCACAGACACCCGGAATAGAATCGAACCGGATAACCACGGGGGGGAGCAGCGTTAGTGATACTGGTGCAGATGTACCCACACACCCGAATAAATCAGTCGCTGTTACTACATACGACCCCGCACTGCTGGCAGCATACCGGGCAAGGTCAGTGCCCACCGCCACGCCCTCTTTTTTCCAGGCGTAGCTGATTCCACCCGTAGCAGTCAGCATAAGTGAATCCTGGGGGCAAATCCGGTTAAGACCCGTGGCTGTCTGGATGTTGGGTACCACGGCCGCCGAACGTGCCAGGTTAACGGTGTCGGTATTGGCTTTGCAGCCCAGGGTTGTATGCGTCAGAACGGCAAAATAGCGGCCTTCCTGATTCGTCTGGAGGGAATCGCCCGTGTGCGAACCCGGCACTAACTGACTGTTGCGGTACCATTGGTATTGTACGTTGGCGTCCTGGGTGGCATACAGGCCTACGGTTCCGGTAGTGGCGCACAAATGACCGCTAAGGGAAAGTTTTGCATCCTTACCAATAACACCGATGGTCACCGTTTCTGAGTTACCTATTCGGCTACAGGACGTTTTGGGCGATACCAGCACGGTATAATCACCGGCTTCGCGCACGGCCAGCGATGGTTTGGTGGCTCCCGCCAAGTTAATGCCATCCTTACGCCATTGATAGTTCCAGGTGGTGTCCAGCGAGGCTCTGAGAATGGCCGAATCGCCCTGGCAGATGGTGGCACTGCGCAATGCGGGTCTGTTGGCAATCTGGACATCCGGTTTGGGCGTTGTTTGGGGAGGGCAGTCAATAACCAGCAGCTGAAAGTCGCGCCTTACTTCCCCAATTTTTATCCCGTTGCGATACTCCTCTACTTTCACCGCGAAAACGAACAAACCCAGTTGCGTAGCCGTAACGGATAGCTGCCCCGTTCTGGCATCTACGCCCAATGCCGGACTACCCTGAATGGCATTGGCAGCACTATAGCCCGGTATCCAGCTTACGTCCGGGTAGGGGGCGGGAGAAACGGAATTCTGATTCGTACCTTTCTGATTGAGGGGCGTTATCATAGAGTACCGAAGTTCATCGCCGTCGGGGTCGGTGCCACCGAATGGAAAGGTGAATGGGTCACCCAAACAAACGTACTCGCCGTTTATGGGGCCGAAATGAGGGGACGAATTAACGAATGGCGTCCCGTTTCGCTGGAGAGCCGGAAATTCGAGGTAAAAGGTGAAGCCGGTCTGGTCGGGGCTGTTGATGTTGTTGATTCCCGCATTCCGGTTCCGTGTCTGGTAGGATATGTAGTACCCCTGCGGATCGGCGTAGGTGCTCGGATTGAGTTGAATATCGGCTTCGTAGGTAAGGGCAATAAATTTGAGGTTACGCTGGGCTGCGCAAAATTCGTTGGCGTAGATAACAGGTTCGCGGGCACTCGTCTGCCGAACGGTAAAGGTGGTCATCTGAACGTTATCCCGCTTCCGGAAAATACCCAGTATGCCCGTAGTTGCCTGTAGGGCCGCCCCGCGCGTCCCGTCTTCCAGGTAGTTGGTAACGATAATCCGGTACTGCCCCGGCACATTGGCAACGGCCCGCATTTCCAGCTGCCCTCCCACCTGGTGCGTTGCCAGCGAAGCCAGGGGGATACCCATAACAAAAAGCCAGAACAGGAAGCAGACGGTAGAAAAACGCATAATCAGATCATGCAAGGTTAAGTACGGGCTATACAGGAAACAGGCTTTAAATATACAAAGGAAATGTAGTACTAATTGACTGACTGTCCGGCAACCTGGCTTTCCTGTAAAAAAGTATACCTAGGGTCGGGTTGTGACGGCCAATCTGTTTATCAGTTGAGTAGAGTCCGCTTCTGGTGATTGGTACTCAGGTACATTTGTTGATAGGATTACGGCGAATAAACATAATTCGTTGCACGAAAAAGGGGGCCTGATGAATCATTGCTTCTCGCCTGCCCGGAGGTAGGGGAATTTTGCAACACCTTTCTCAGGATAAAACCGGTATAGTGTGCTTTATCAGGGTGGCAGCTTTTTGTGCTATACCTTAAGCGGTAATCCTGCCCAAACTACGTCTATGAAACAAATCGCCCGTGTACTCCTGTTTCTTACCATTTCTCCGTCGTTGTCGGCCCAATCGAGTCTCAAATTATGGTATAAACAACCCGCTGCCGTCTGGACGGAAGCTTTGCCCGTTGGTAACGGCCGCGTGGGTGCCATGATATTTGGGAAAGTGGACGAAGAACTAATTCAACTCAACGAGAGTACCCTGTGGTCGGGTGGGCCGGTGACGGGAAATGTCAACCCCGATGCTCCTACGTATCTGCCCCAGATTCGGCAGGCACTGGCGGAGGAGAAGTACAAGCAGGCAACCGAACTGGCCAAACGCATGCAGGGACTGTACACCCAGTCGTACCTGCCCCTCGGGGATTTGATCCTGAAACAGGACACCAAAGGAGCCACACCATCGGCTTATTACCGAGACCTGGATTTGCAGAAAGCAGTGGCCACTACGCGATTTACGGTCAATGGGACGAACTACGTACGGGAAATCTTCAGCTCGGCCCCCGATCAGTTGCTGGTCATCCGCCTGACGGCCAGCAAGCCCGGACAAATCAGTTTCGATGCCGCCACCCGGAGCCAGCTTCGGGTTAAGAATAGCGGTAATGGGCCTGGTGAATGGGTGATGCGTGGGAAAGCACCCACGCAGGTAGATCCCAACTACTACAATCCCAAAGACCGTGAACCTGTCGTTTACGATACCACCCAGGACTGTAAGGGAATGCGCTTCCAATTGCGACTGAAAGCCCTGAACAAGGGCGGAACGGTGCAAACCGACACGGCTGGTATCCACATCCGGAATGCCACGGAAGTGCTGTTGCTGGTAACGGCTACGACCAGTTTCAACGGCTACGATAAATGCCCCGATAAAGACGGAAAAGATGAAAATAAGCTGGCAGAAGGCATTATCCGAAACGCCGTTGGAAAAGACTATAAAACGCTGTTGAGTCGGCACATGACGGATTATCAGGGATTTTTCAACCGGTTTTCGCTTCAGATAACTGATACAACGAGAACGAATCCGGCTATTTCTCTACCCTCCGATGAACGGTTGCAGGCGTATAGCGCGGGAGGCTACGATCCTGGTCTGGAAGCGTTGTACGCTCAGTACGGACGGTACTTACTCATCGCCAGTTCGCGGGTGCCGGGTGTACCGGCCAACCTGCAGGGCATCTGGAACAAAGAACTGCGGGCACCCTGGAGTGCCAACTACACCATCAATATCAACACCCAGATGAATTACTGGCCGGTGGAGGTAACGAACCTGTCGGAGTTGCACCAGCCATTGCTCAGCTTCATTGGTGAACTGGCTAAAAATGGGGCTGCCGTGGCCAAGGAGTTCTACAACATGAACGGCTGGGTAGCGCACCACAACAGCGACATCTGGGCCATTGCCAATCCCGTTGGCGATATTGGACAGGGCGACCCGAAATGGGCCAACTGGAACCAGGGAGCTGGCTGGTTGAGTCAGCACTTGTGGGAGCATTACCGGTTTACGGGGGATAAAGCATTCCTGAAAGAAATGGCTTACCCGATCATGAAAGGAGCTGCGTTGTTCTATCTGGACTGGCTGGNGGNGGATAAAGACGGGNATTTGGTAGCCTCGCCCTCCAATTCGCCCGAAAACGATTTTATCGATTCAAAAGGAGAGCACGCTTCCATTTCGGTAGCGACAACGATGGATATGTCCATCATGTGGGATTTGTTCACTAACCTGATTGATGCGTCTACCGTGTTGAATACCGAGCCTGAATTTCGTCAGTTGCTGATCGAGAAACGAGAGAAGTTTTACCCCCTTCACATCGGTCATAAGGGTAATTTGCAGGAGTGGAACAAAGACTGGGAAGACGTTGACCCGCGGCACAGGCACGTGTCGCACCTGTTTGGGCTGCATCCCGGCCATCAGATAGCGCCGATTACCACGCCTGAATTTGCGGCTGCGGCCAAGAAGACCCTGGACATACGGGGGGATGCCGGAACCGGCTGGAGCCGGGCCTGGAAAGTAAACTTCTGGGCCCGCCTGCTGGACGGCAACCACGCGTATAAACTGCTGCGCCAACTGCTGAATTATACCAGCCAGACAGGGACCAAATACGGTAGTAAAGAGGGGGGAGGCACCTACCCTAACTTCTTCGACGCGCACCCGCCCTTCCAGATCGATGGTAATTTTGGCGGCACGGCGGGCATGGCCGAAATGTTGATCCAGAGCCACCTGAATGACATTCATTTACTGGCTGCCCTGCCCGATGCCTGGAAAGAAGGGAAGGTTGCGGGTTTGAAAGCACGAGGGGGTTTTGAGGTGGGGATTCAATGGAAGAACCACCGGCTCACAACGGCAACGGTTAAATCCCTGAATGGAGAACCCTGTACAATCAGAACCAGTCAACCGGTGGCAATAGACGGGAAAAAAGCCAATTCCAGAGCTACTGAAATTGGCTTTGTCACGGAGTTTTCGACAAAAAAGGGTCAGACGTACAGGCTATCAGCGTTGTAAGAGCCAGCCAGAGCTAACACGCTAGGTACCCGAGGTAATAAACAGTTGCACCTTCAACTGGTCGTTCTGTTTTTGCTGGTCACCCAATACTACCCGCTGCACGTAATCCTGTAGGGAATAATTCCGCTGACTAATCTGCTGAAACTCCGCCGATGTAGGAATCGTCAGTAACAAAGGCTGGTTCAAGGCTTTACGCTTGATGATCTGCCCAATGTAATACGTAAGATCGAACGTGTAGGAATCCATTAGCGTCAGCGCGTTTGGATCATTGATGTACGTGGTTACCGCGGCTGAACTCCCGGTTACACCACCCGGAAACGAAATGGGTAGAATATCATTCTGGGTATTGGTGAAGAACAGAGCCAGGGGAGGAAGCGGCATGTTGTCGTTCAGCGTTTTCCGAACGGGGCTGATAACCAGCAGTGCTTTGTTAAGATCGGCAAACTTCTCCGGCCGGTCAAACTGATTGAGATACGGGAATTCGATACGCGTTTGCAATTCAGCCCCCGGCATCACAAAAGAGGTGTTACCCGTCTGGCGACTGCTAACGGCATCGGTACGGGTCTTGAGCGCACTTAGTACGGTGCCACTCCGGTCATTCTGTAGCTGCGAAAAATAGTTGGCCGAAAAGGGAAACAGCAGTGTAGAGGCTGTTTGCTCAATTTCCGTCGTGCGGTAATAAAACCGCAGTCCACTGCTGGCAGTTGCGAAGCCAACAAATGTGTTGGCGGCTGAATTACAGACGAGGGCAAATCCCGGCAAAAAATCAGCTAGTGTCGTAGCATCGTTTATCGTGCCGTTTTGTAGTCTGGTGAAAAAGGTCTGCGTCAGGGCATCAGGCATCCGAATCCGCACCTGTCTGGTACGACTCAGCGGCTGGGGAATGAACGTTTTTTGTACAATTGCTTTGGGGTCGTAAGCTAACGAGCTGGTGTTATAGTACAACTGGTTTTCCATTGGCCGAAGCAACGGATGAACACTAAGATTGAACTGCGACGTGGAGTCCCCGTACACAAAGGCATACGTCAATTCCAGCACCAGCGAATCCAGCCGGATGTTGGTTTGCGTGTTCAGCGAGTTAGCCGCGTAATTGACTGCCGCAAAGCTCCGGGCGTTCATCTTACCGGTTTGCGGGTCCGTCCAGCGCCCCACCAGCAGATTTGGGTCGCTCGACGTAACAAACGAGTCAGGTCTCAACACCGTCGACAGTTTGACGGTTACTGAATCCACCGACTGCACAAGCAGTTCCTGTGGTTTGATAACCGACTGCCCTACGTTGAGATCGCCCGTTTGACAGGAAAACAGCACAATACCGGTCAGCAACAGCAAACCGGCGTACCAGAATGTACGCATAATCAAAGAATTCAGGGAATTTTTACGCCTAACTGACGTAACTCTTCATTAGTCAGCGTAGGCAATGCCTCCGTCTGCGCTATTTTTTCCACTACCCGCTCACCGACCCGACGGGCCTGCTCCTGGCTGGAAAAAGCTACCATACCAGGTACTCCCGGTATGGTAGGCTGATGAATGAATGGTTTTCCATGGTTCAGAATGTCGTAGCCCCAGCCGTTGGGAGACCTGATTACCTGAACCTGGTACTGATTTTGTTGCTGGTCATATAGCTGGTAAGCCGTGGTAACGGCCAAACCCATCAATACCAGCAGTATTAACAGCCGAATCAACGTTGTTTTTGTGCTGGTTGTTGCCACCGGCATTACTGAACCTGCTCAACGGTTGGGTCAAAGCTCCAGAGATCATCGAAGCGACTGCTGGCACTGCCTCCGGTCGTAACGTATCCTTGCCCACCGATGGCAAAGCCTACGCCATAACTCCGGGAAGCGCCTTCAAACACACCTCTCGTGGTCCATAAATCGGTTGCTGGATCGTATTCCCAAACGTCTTTGGTGGTGCTGGTGCCACTGCCCGTAACGATGTATCCTTTTCCGTTAACGGCAAACCCTACCCCATAACTCCGGGCAATACTGGCCTGATCCGTTGTGAAATCCAGTTTCTGGGTCCATAAATCCTGCGCCGGGTCATACACATACCAGTCTTTCTGGTCGATGGCATTGTTGTTTCCGGTACCTACGTAAGCCATGTTATTGATGACGAAGGCAACAGCTCCTACGCGTTTGGCCCCACCATAGCTGGCTACTTTTGTCCAGGCGTTGGTAGCCGGGTCAAAAGCCCACATATCTTTCAGGTAGTTACCATCGAAACCGGTACCTACGTAGCCCTTGTTGCCAATAGTAAAGGCAACGGCAGTCTGGCGGGCGGTACCACCAAAATCAGCTACTGCTTTCCAGGTATTGGTCGTTGGGTTGTACTCCCAGAAATCTTTCAGCCGGTCGCTATTGGCGTTGATACCCGTGCCGATGTAGCCTTTGCCGGCAGCGGCAAAACCAACACCTACGTTGCGGGCTACGCCACCAAAGTCGGCTTTCTGCGTCCAGGCGTTACGAGTGGGGTCGTAGGCCCAGAAATCCTTCAGGCGGTTGCTGTTGGCATCGGAACCCGTGCCCATGTAAGCGATGGTGCCAATAACAAAACTGGAGGCTCCAAACCGGCTCACACCTTCCAGTTGCGATTTTGTGGTCCAGTCTCCCAGCGTAGACACAACGTCGGTTGTTTTACAGCCTACGAGCGCACCCGCCCAGCCGAGGCAAAGTATCCCTAGTATCCAGTTAGTGCGATTGGCCCGGCGGGTAGTGGAAGAGAGTGAAGTCTCTGCTGATGTAGATTTCGACTGGGATTTAGTAGCCGAAAGAAATCGGAATGGTAAATGAATCATGAAAAAACGAGCGTGACGAACGAATTAAAACGTAAAGGTATAGCAATTTGAGTTAACAACGACGATGCTGGATACCTGACCAGCCTGTGTAACCCGCTTGACTCTATAATGCCACCAAAGCAATGAATTGATCCGGTTCCGCAAAATTACACCAACGGGGTACTATCTTCCAACGAGCCATTCTCATAAAAATTCTTAATTGACACCGTTGATTTAAGCCTTACTGCTGATAAAACTCAACGGCTACAACCTAAAGACCCGCTTCAGGCTGTAGCCGTTGGAATACGACTGAAAAAAAATTAGAACGTCAGATTTCTGAGTTGCCGAATCATAGAATGCCCGCCTGCTTTGCGTTGCAGGGATGAACCCAGCGTTACCAGTGAATTGCCAGGTGTTGTTGCCCGACGACCACCGGCTACAGAAGAGCCTGAAATCTCATAAAGCGCTTCGTTCAGCAGGGCTTCTTTTGTATCGCCCAGTGGCAGCAGGGTAAGGGACTCTTCCACCGCTGTGTTGGGCGTGAATCCGGTAGAATAATCGGACTGGCCCAGGCTATTATACGACTTGAAGACGATGGGCTGCATTCCCCACTTTATCTTACCCGAATCATCGGTGATCGTAATAGACCCCACATTTTTGCCGTAGGTAGTCGTGCCAATGGTCGTCACGGTCATATAAGGCCGAAGGCCATTGATGATTAGCTCACTGGCAGAAGCTGTTTGGTCCGTTGTCAGGACGAAAACCCGTGAGAGGTTGTTGCCAATGTTCTGCGACTTATCGAGGAAATTCGTGATGAAGAAACTGCTGCCGTATTCTTTTTGCAAATAAGGGGTGATGCCGGCGTTCCATTCTTCCCGGAAATACAGCTTGCTGGAGCTAACCCCTTTCCCAATCAGGCTGGCCAGATTAGCCGAGGAAGAGGTGTAGCCGCCCGGATTATAGCGTAAATCCAGCACCATTTCGTTGACTCCCTGCGCTTTGAACTTGGAAAAAACCGCATCAACCTGTGCATCATATTCGTTGGCCGTGCTGCCATTGGCACCCGGTACAAACTGATTGTACACCAGATAGCCAATTTTTTTGCTCCCGATGGTATACACAGAATCCAGGAAAACCGGATTTTCCTGGAATGTAGTAGCCGTTACGCTGATTGTTTTATCGGTATCGACCAGCGTTGTGCCACTTGCACTGGCAAGACCAAAGGTATAAGCCGTTGCACCACCGTAGAGCAGGTCAGCATAATTGGTGGTACTCAGTAGCTGTCCGTTTACTTTCGAGATGATGTCGCCCCGTTTCAAACCGGCTTTCTGTGCCGGAGAACCCGGCAGTACGTATAAAACCTGCGCAATAACCCCTGTTCCGCCCGATGTCCGCAGGTATAGATTGTATTCCATACCGGTCGTCAGCGTCTGACCACTTAATTCGGCCGTTAATGTATTCGCATCATTCTCAATCCAGGAAAACCGGTCGCCCGTTGGGTTGGTGGTCGCGTTGTATTTGTTCAGGATGGAGTCGAAAAATACGTCGGGGGCAAGAGTCGTGTCCGGACTAGCCGGAATTTTGGTGTTCCAGTAATACACGTCCCGCATGTTTGACAGAATCCAGGAATCAACGGTCGTGTTCTCGCTCGTCGAGGCTGTCGTTTGTGGCGTAATAGTATCCGGGTTTTTGGTGCAGGCCGAGAGTAAACCAATAAATCCAGTCATTAAAAAGAGCTTCGTTGACCAGTGCTGAAAAGAACGCCTGTTTTTTCGGGTGCTTTGGGTAAATGTCATCGTTTGTTGTTCCGTAGAGTTAGTAGATAAAAACATCATTTTATCTACTATGAATACGACAGGAAAATGAACAATGTTGCATCGTGCGTTTTAGTGGGGCAGTATTTAACGGTCATTTAATTCATATCTATCCCCTTCAGCAGCGTTGTGAATGCTAGGGTATTCCCTTGACTTTGTGAGTACAAACCGACTTTTGCGTCTAACGGGCACGATAAGTAGTCCGGTGTGTGTTATATCTTTGGTAGAAAGAATAGCCTGATTTTGATATAAACTAACTATTGTGGAAAGACGTAACGCGTTAAAAACAATGGCCGGGGCCGTTGGTGGATTGATTAGTCTGCCTGCCTGGGCCAACGGCTGGACGGCGGACACTGTCCGTTCGACTCCCCAATTGATTTCTCGTAGCCAGGATGGTCTGTTGGCTGAACTGGTTGAAGCCATCATCCCGGTTACCGATACACCAGGGGCGAAAGCACTAAACGTACACCAGTTCGTGCAAAAAATGATTACTGACTGCTATCCCGTAGCCGCGCAGGACACCCTGCGAAACGGACTGGACTCACTGGATAAGCTGGCAAAAACGGCGTATGGTAAATCATTTGCCGAAGGCGATGCTACCCAGCGTACGGCTTTGCTTACGCAGTTATCTCAATCCACGGATGCGGGGCAAAAAGAATTTTATTCACTGGTGAAAGGGCTGACTATTCGGGGCTATATGAGTTCGGAATACGTGATGACCAACCTGACTAATTACCAGTTCATCCCCGGCCATTACTACGGCTGTGTACCCGTTGCCCAGAAGAGTCAAAAAACAACCTCGCAGGGAAAGTAACTATCCGTTTTTGGTTTACGGGTTGTGCCGGGCCGCCGGTGCGGTTAGCTGACGCATCAGCAACATTTTTGCGTCAGTAAACCTCAAACCAAAACCATAAACCGTAAATCATACAAACCACAAACTAACCAGACATGTCTTACTTAAACATAGATGCTCAGGCGCAGAATACGTATGATGCCATTGTGATTGGCTCGGGTATTTCGGGTGGCTGGGCCGCCAAAGAATTAACCGGTAAAGGACTCCGCACGCTGGTGCTCGAACGTGGTCGCGATGTGCGGCACGTAACGGATTACCCCACCACCAACATGCAGCCCTGGGAGTTTGAGCACCGCAACCAGCTCACGCGGGAGGTACGGGAGGCCAATCCTATCATTAGCAAATGCTACGCTTTTTACGAAGGGACTCAGCAGTTTTTCGTGAAAGATGCCGAGCATCCTTACGTGCAGGATAAGCCCTTCGACTGGATTCGCGGCTATCAGGTGGGGGGGAAATCACTCATGTGGGCCCGGCAAACCCAGCGGTGGAGCGACTTCGATTTCGACGGGCCCGCCCGCGATGGCTTCGCCGTTGACTGGCCCATTCGCTACGCCGATATTGCGCCCTGGTACAGCTACGTGGAGAAATTTGCCGGTATATCGGGCAACAAAGACGGAATTGCTACGCTGCCCGATGGGGAGTTTCTGCCCCCGCACGAGTGGAACTGCGTGGAGAAACATTTTCAGCAAAAAATAGCGGGTCGGTACAAAGATCGGCACGTAATTATGGGTCGGGCGGCTCACATTACCCAACCCCAGCCGGTTCACTTCCAGCAGGGCCGGGCGCAGTGTCAGCACCGGACTATCTGCGAGCGGGGCTGTCCGTTTGGCGGGTACTTTAGCAGTAACTCGTCTACCATTCCCTGGGCGGCCAAAACGGGCAAAATGACCCTGCGGCCCAATTCGGTGGTGCATTCCATCATCTACGACGAAAAGAAAGGAAAAGCGACTGGGGTACGTATCATTGATGCCGACACGAAACAGATGCAGGAGTTTTACGCCCGCATTATCTTCCTGAACGCGGCCGCCCTGAACTCAAACCTGGTATTGCTCAACTCCACTTCAAACCGATTCCCGAACGGACTGGGTAATGATAGTGGCGTACTGGGTAAATACGCAGCTTTCCACAACTACCGGGCCGGTGTATCGGGGGAGTACGACGGCGATCTTGATTCGACTACCGATGGACGGCGGCCGAACAGCCCGTACATTCCGCGTTTCCGAAACGTGCAGAAACAGGAAATGGGCTTTTTGCGGGGATACGCAGCTGGTTTTTCGGCGGGGCGCAGTTCGCGTTCCGACCAGAGTGGGGTAGGAGCCGATCTGAAAGAAAGCTTGCTGAACCCAAAATTGGGTGGCTGGCACGTTGGGTCACACATGATGGGCGAAACCATTCCGAAAGAGTCGAATTACCTGGCCCTCGACCCGAACCTGAAAGACCCGTTTGGTATTCCGCAGTTGAAAATCTCCATCGTTTACGACGACAATGACGATAAGATGGTGAAGGATTATCAGGAGCAACTGACGGAGATGTTCACGGAAGCTGGTTTTAAGAATATTCGCGTGCGTGATGATAAGCGCAACCCCGGCCTTGATATTCATGAGATGGGAGGTGCCCGAATGGGCAAAGACCCCAAAACGTCCATGCTGAACAAGTGGAACCAACTGCACGCCGTGAAGAACGTATTCGTTACGGATGGTGCCTGCATGACCTCCACGTCAACCCAAAACCCATCCCTGACGTACATGGCCCTCACCGCCCGTGCCGCCGATTACGCCGTGAAGGAAATGAAGAAAGGGAATATGTAGTCGTAGTCATTCGTATAATTTATCCTCCGGGAAAGCTTAGCAGGACTTGTAGCTGCGCTTTCCCAGAGGTTTTTTCTGCCATTCCGACGACAGGAGGAATCCTAAGTTCTCATTTTTTACGTTTGAGATTCCTTCTGTCGTCGGAACGACAGAAAAAACCTGTGCTTTGTTAGTAGTATTTCTTCTCCCCTGTCAACTTTTGGGAGCGATATACTGCAATCTCACATTTCTATTAAATCATGACCAAATCCCCATTCGGCATTCTCTGCCTTATCCTATCGCTACTGACATTGCCCGGGCTGGCCGAAAACCCTCCCCACAAATCAGCTCACCCTGTACAGACGACAAAAAAGGCCGATGACCCGCTGGCACTGAAACTTCCGGCCGGGTTTGCGGGCAGCATCATTGCCCAGGATTTAGGCCCCACCCGGCACGTTGCCATCACCAAAACCGGCGATATTTATGTAAAACTCAATAAGCTGAAAGATGGGAAAGGGATTTACCGGCTGCGGGATACCAACAAAGACGGTGTAATAGATGAGCAGATGGGTTTTGGCGATTACCCCGGCACGGGAATTTTCCTCAAAGACGATTACCTGTACGCATCCTCCAATTCGGCTATTTACCGGTACAAGCTAACTGACAAGCAGGAGGTTATCAATCCTGATCAGCCCGAACTGCTCGTGTCGGGTTTGCGGGAAAAAGACCGCGATAAATCGAAGTCAATAGCGGTCGATAACAAGGGGAATATCTACGTCAATATAGCCTCGGATAATGATGCCTGTCGGGAAGCGGGAACCGGAAAAGGATTGATGCCGTGCCCGCTGCTGGATTCGGCGGCTGGCATCTGGCGATTTAAAGCGGATGTGCCTAACCAGTCATTCGACAAGGGTACGCGCTACGCTACCGGCCTCAAAAACGTGGTAGGGCTGGACTGGAACGATAAAACGAACTCGCTGTTTGTGACCCAGCACGGACGGGGCCGGTTCGATGATTTCTATCCCCAGCTATACACGCCCCAGATGAGTGCCGAACTCCCCGCCGAAACCATGTTTGAAGTACATCAGGGCGACGATGCGGGCTGGCCATATATTTATTACGACCCCATCCAGAAAAAGAAAATTATGGCCCCGGAATACGGGGGTGATGGTAAGAAAGTGGGTACGGCAAAAACCATTGATCCAATAGTAGCTTTCCCCGCGCACATGGCCCCGAACGGACTGCTGTTTTACACCGGAACCGCCTTCCCGGAACGGTATCGGAACGGTGCGTTTGTTGCCTTCCACTCTCAATCGCAGCCGCTGCACAAAGGGTATCTGGTGGGATTTGTGCCATTTAAGAATGGAAAACCATCCGGCCCCTGGGAGGTTTTCGCCGACAACTTTTCGGGTATCGATCTGGTTAAACCTACCGGCCCCGTACAGCACCGCCCCTGCGGACTAGCCCAGGGTCCGGATGGGTCCCTCTACGTGACCGACGACCTGAACGGAGCATTGTTCAAGATTAGTTATCAGGGAGGGGAAAAAGATAAGAAAGCAACGGCAAACATGAAAAAGAAATAACAGACGAGAATAGCTGTAGTTCAACCCCATAAAGCTGACATCGTTAGTTTTATGGGGTTATTTCTTTTACGATTCTGGTATAAGATTATGGGTATTCATATTGGTACATCGGGCTGGAGTTACGACCATTGGCAGGGGATTCTGTATCCGCATGGAACGCCCGTTCATGACCGGCTGGGGTATTATGTACAACGTTTTCAGACCGTTGAACTTAACAGTAGTTTCTACCGCTGGCCAAAGCAATCAACGTTTGCCAGTTGGCGACAACGGTTGCCGGAAGGCTTTCTGCTTACCGTAAAAGCCCCCCGTGGGCTAACCCACGCCAAAAAACTGTACGCCCCTGAGGTCTGGATGGAACGGATTAATGCCTGCTGGCACGAGTTGCGGGAAAAGCGGGCCATTCTGCTGGTGCAGTTGCACCCCAACCACCCCTGCGACTATGACCGGCTTGCTTATTTCCTGGACCAGATTCCCGACTGGATGCGCACAGCGGTCGAGTTCAGGCACCCCAGTTGGCACAACGAAGCCATCTTTAGCCTGCTGGAACAACACCGGGTTGCTTACTGCATCATGAGTGGCGCACACCTGCCCTGCATCCTTCGGTCAACGGCACCGTTTGTATACGTGCGCCTGCACGGGCCCGATACCGGGTATCTGTACGGTGGTTCCTATTCTGACACCGATTTGCACTGGTGGGCCGACCGAATCCGGGAATGGGCCAGTATGGGGAAAGAGGTATTCGTGTATTTCAATAATGACGGTGGGGGCAATGCCGTACGAAATGCCGAAACGCTGCGGTGGATGCTCGGGTAGCCGCTCCTGCCTTTCCCGTTGGTGTAAGTTCCGGTCTAAAACAGTAAACGTGACGGACCCTTATCTTTAGACACTACAGAGCACGGGTAGTTTCCCGATGCCGATAACCTGCACGTAGCATTTATGAATCAATCTCCAGACACTACCCGTCGCGCTTTTATTAAACTTGGAGCCCTGGCTGCTTCAGCCACTTTTCTGCCTCAGCTTGTGGGTTGTTCGAACAGCTCCTCATCCTCCTCTACGGAGTCAACAACCGTGGTGACCACATCGGCGGAATCAGCCAAAAAAGTGGGTCTGCAATTGTACACCTTACGCGAGCTGATGGGCAAAGATCCCGTAGGAACGCTTAAGAATGTGGCTGATATTGGCTATAAAGAAGTAGAATCCTTTGGGTATGGTGATGGCAAATTTTTTGGCAAAACGCCCAAAGAGTACGCGGCTCTGCTAAATGATTTGGGTCTTTCCGGCCCCAGTGGACACTACACGACCGGCAAAACCATGCCAAATGCCAAAGGAACGCTCACCAACGGCTGGCAGCAGGCCGTTGACGATGCAGCCGCTATCGGGCAGAAATACATGGTTTGTGCCTACCTGTTTCCGGAAGAACGGACCAAACTGGACGACTACAAGCAGTTCGTTGACCTGTTCAACAAATCAGCCGAGGTTTGTAAAGCGGCTGGGATTCAGTTTTGCTACCACAACCACGATTTTGAGTTTAAAGCGATAGATGGGCAGATGCCGTACGATGTGCTGCTGAGCGGCACGGACAAGGATATGGTGCAGCTGGAACTGGATTTGTATTGGGCTACCTTTGCTGGTCAGGACCCAGTGGAGTTATTCAAAAAGCACCCCGGCCGTTTCCCGCTCTGGCACGTGAAGGATATGGAAAAAACGGCTGAGAAGGCCTTTGCGCCGGTAGGCACAGGGTCGATTGATTTCCAGCGCATCTTTGATGCCCGGGAAACGTCGGGCATGACCCACTACTTTGTGGAGCAGGACGTATGCAAACTCCCTCCCCTGGAGTCTATTGCCATCAGCTATGAAAACGTGGGGAAACTGAAGGTGTAAACGGTATAAACCGTAAGTTGAAGCGGTATAAGTCAACCTGTACGCGGGTTGTGAGACATCAGGCGATGAGTGAAGCTGTCCCCTGCTATAAACCGGTACCGGTCTGTAGCAGGGGACAGCCGTATTTTCAGGACGTGTTACCGAAGAAAGGAATTGATTCCGTAACCTGTAAGGGGGCATACCGCCAGTGAATTACTTACGGGTATGGTTACCCGGCGTAGCTATCAGGGCTGGCACTTTAAGGACAACGGCGGCATTGCCTTTCGACGGACTAATTAGCTCTCTTTGCCACGCACGATTCCGGGGTTGGCATGATTGAAGGGTGTAAAACCATACTAACCTTTGGGCTGGCCAGCATCAAGGGCTAACTTGCGGGACTCTCGAACATACACTATGAGCCGCCTTACCCTTACATTATATCTGTTAATTACGACGGGTTCTTTCACCTGCTCCTTCGCCTGGAACAAAGCTACGCACATGGCAATCGGTGCAATAGCTTACCGCGAACTGAGTTCATCGTCACCCCAGACGGCCGCACGGGTTATTGCCATGCTGAAACAACACCCCGACTATGCCACCCGGTGGGCCGGTAAACTCAGCGATTCTACCCTGAATCAGAACGAGCGCGATGAGTACCTGTTTATGCTGGCCGCCCGCTGGGCCGATGATATCAAGACAAGTGGCAACCCGTACAACCAGCCGACCTGGCACTATGTCAATTTTATTTACGCACCCGATCAGGGCATTATCCGGTCGGATTCCACACTGGCCACCGGTGAGAACATCCTGCAGGCCTACGCACAGAATCAGGTCATAATAAAGAGTAACGCACCCGACAGTGTTAAAGCGATTGCCCTATGCTGGCTGTTTCACCTGACCGGCGATGTGGCGATGCCGCTCCACACGACCGCGCTCATTGACAGTCATTTTCCTGATGGTGACCAGGGCGGCAATCAGTTCCGGATTCGCGTAACGCCCGACGGGCAGACGATTAACCTGCACGGCTTTTGGGATGGTATGCTGCTCGGTGCAGAGGATTATACCTCAGTTCGAAATCTGGCTATTCAGGCGCGCAAAACCATTGACCGGAAGCAGTTGCCACAACTTTGTGAAAAGGGCATAACCGCCTGGGCCAGAGAGAGTTTTCAACTGGCGCAGGATAACGCTTACCGAAGCCACACGCTGCAAACCGGTACCGACCAGGAAGGGGCAATGCTCCCGGCTGATTACGTAGCCACGGTGAAGCCAATAGCTACGCGGCAGGTTATACTGGCAGGCTACCGGCTGGCGGATGAGCTGATGGCAGATATAGACAACTGACAATAGAAATACTGCCATCCAAAGGCGGGATTTCCTCTATAACGATACATCAATCCGTTTTGGCAAACACTTCCTGTTAAGATGGGTTGGTAATGAACGGCGCGCTGTGGCTCGCTCCTGACAATTCCCTTTATGGTCTCCCAATTCCTGTTTGCCACCGGTATTGAAAATAGTAATCCGACCATTGAGGGCGGAGCCTATCGGCAGGACGAATTAGAAAAGTGTGGTCATTACCAACACTGGAAGACTGATTTTGACCTGGTTGAACAACTGGGCATCCGTTTCCTACGCTACGGTCCCCCTATCCATAAAACGTTTTTGGGGGTAGGGAAATATGACTGGTCCTTTGCCGATGAAACCTTCCGCGATTTGCACCAGCGCGACATTGTGCCCATCGTTGATTTATGCCACTTTGGGGTGCCCAGCTGGATTGGTAATTTCCAAAACCCTGACTTTCCGGCTCTTTTTGCGGGTTATGCCCGCGCGTTTGCCCAGCGCTTTCCCTGGGTTCAACTCTACACGCCCGTAAATGAAATGTACATATGCGCGGAGTTTTCCGCCCTGTACGGCTGGTGGAACGAACAACTCCGCAGTGATCAGGCTTTTGTGAATGCGCTCAAACTTATCGTTAAAGCAAACATACTGGCCATGAGTGCCATTCTGGAAATTAGGCCTGATGCCCTGTTCATTCAGAGCGAATCATCCGAATATTTTCATGCCGAAAATCCGGCCGCTATAAAACCGGCTGAGATTATGAATGCCAAACGTTTTCTTTCCCTTGATCTGAACTACGGATGGCGGGTGGATTCGGAGATGTATGAATACCTGATGGATAACGGCATGACGCGCGACGAATATCATTTCTATCTCGGTAATAACCTGAAGCAGTACTGTATTATGGGAAATGACTACTACCAAACCAATGAACATCGGGTATCAGCCGATGGCAGCACCCGGGGCTCGGGCGAAGTGTTTGGCTATACGGTTATTACCCGCCAGTACCATGATCGTTACCGACTGCCCGTTATGCACACGGAAACCAATTTATGGCAGGGTCCCAATGGAGATGAAGCCGTTAACTGGTTTTGGAAAGAATGGGCCAATGTGCTGCGAGTACGGAATGACGGGGTACCCATCGTTGGCTTCACTTGGTATTCTCTTACGGACCAGGTTGACTGGGATTCGGCTCTGCGGGAAAATAACGGCACCGTCAATCCACTGGGCTTATACGACCTCAACCGGCAGATTCGACCGGTGGGCCAGGCGTACAAGCAATTGATTAGCGATTGGAAGCAGGTACTACCGACCCAGAGTGTCTGTTTGCAGGTGCCCATCATTGTGCCAAGTGAGAGCGAACAGCCCTGGGCCCGGCAGAAGAAAGAAGAGGCTAAACAGGCCCGTCAGAATGTGGCCAATACCGTGATTAAAACGAACCAGTCAGTACAATAACCCTTAGGCGATTTCAGGATAAAGTAGCCATTGTAACCGGTGGAGCCAGCGGTATTGGCCTGGCCGTAGCAAAACGGCTGGCTTCGGAAGGAGCCCGGCTGGTGCTGGCGGACCTAAACGAAGAGAACCTGGCAAAAGCCCTGCCCGAGGTGACCCTGGCTGGTGCACCGGCGGTATGGGGCAGCGTCTGCAATGTGGCTCTGGAAGCCCAGGTAGAAGCCACGGTTGGTGGAACACTGGAGCGATTCGGGCGATTGGATGTGATTGTTAATAACGCCGGGCGAATGCAGTTCAAATCTATAGAAACCCTAACGGGTGAGGATTGGCTGGGTATTCTGACTGTTGATTTGCTGGGGGCGTTTTATTTTATCAAACAGGCTTTTTTGCACATGAAACCCGGTGGCACAGTAGTTAACGTGGCCAGTATCCACGCCATTGAAACGGAACCGCTGGTAGCGCCTTCCGCAGCGGTAAAAGCGGCTGTCTTATCGCTCACGCGTTCTTCGGCATTAGAAGGTAAACCAAAGGGCTTACGCATTAACGCCGTCCTGCCGGGAGCCATTGATACGCCCATGCTGTGGAATAATCCCAACGTAAAATCGGGGGTAGAAAAAATTGATCGGGAGGATGTGGGCCAACCCGAAGATGCAGCAGCAACGATTGCCTACTTAGCCTCCGATGATGCCGCCTTTGTGCAGGGGGCCGAAGTTCGGGTGGATGGTGGGCGGCTGAACCGATTATAAACGTAGCTGCCAGCGTAGCCTTCTATTGGCTTATTATTAATACTCATCTATTCCTGATAGTAAGCATGAAGATGGCTGATAGGAAACGGTACGCTTAGAACAAGATCACGCTCACCGGCAAAAAAAAGGCCAGCTACCGTTAAGAGCTGACCTATAGAAACCTATCGATTAAACGCACTTAGTATCCACCCTTAAGCGAATGAGATTCGTTCTAGTTAGAGGAAGTGTTTGACTTCGCTTTCGTCATTCTACCCTTACGATTAGTACGTCCCTGACTTTGAGTTGAGGTCTGTCCCGTTGACGCTTCCTGGGTTGAGGTGGCGTTTCCACTTCGGGTTCCGTTTTGATCCATTGTGGAATTACTACGCTGACGCGTACTGCCATTCGTGGAAGAGCCGTTGTTCATCGAGCCCGTACCGTTGCCTGACCTACTGCGCCCCATCTGACCGTTGCTGCTGGAACCACTGGTCGACCCTGACTGCATGGTTGACCCATTACGACTATTCGTAGACGATGAGCCATTCTGGTTAGCTGATCCATTGGTTCCATTTCCCGTACCGCTACCCGTACTTCCTGAACCTGTTGTTTGTGCCTGTGCGCTGAACGTAGCTACGCCTATCAGCAATGCTCCTAAAATGATTACTTTTTTCATGACCTTGAGTTTTTTGACTGTTTGTTCTAAGTTTAACTGAACATGATAATAACTACATTTGAAGCATTTGCACTTATACGTAAGTTAAATTAATGATGTTTTAATTTTAAAATATGCTAATGAACGGCGGCTGTTTTAAAGACATGATACAGTCTTTTCTATTAAGGAAAAGATTGTATCAGTCTGGTTGTTAACAGTTTATTTTGCTGAAAGTCAACGAGTTACCGTATTGTCTATAACTGAAAAAAGCGTTTTAGGAAGCTTCCAGTGTTTTGGGGCGGGACAAAACCTACAATATCTTTCTCTGTCAATTAACAACCCGTTTACTGAACGTTCAGACCCGTTTCCTCACTAATCGCAAGGACTGATCTTAGTACCCAGGCGAGGCTAATCCCTATGGTACCCATAAGTCGATTAAAACCAGGCTCAGTCGGCAGTGCTGGTACCGTGCCGGCGCTGGTTTGGTACTATGATTCTTTATGCACCTGTCCAAAGGCCGCTTCGTAACGCCTACCCAGGTCAACAAAGCAGCGGCAAAGGGTGCTCCGGAAACCACCACGTTAATAAGGACAATCAGGCCCCGAATGTAGTAAACTAGTTCTGGGCGGAACAGAACGGAGATTCTTCTAAAATGCAACAACGCGCCAGAGGACTGTATCCTACAATGGCTCTAGTTACCTGGTTTATGCCAGCCCGTGTTCAACGGCAAACTTTACTAAATCGGCGGGTTTGTTGATACCCAGTTTGAGGTTGATATTGTTGCGGTGCGTTTTCACCGTAGCCACGCTCAAAAACAGTTTGTCGGCCATTTCTTCGTTGGTGAAGCTCTGCCCCACCAGACCGATAATCTCGATTTCGCGTTTGGTCAGCTGAAACTGCTTCATGAACGAGTCGTCGGCATGCAGGTTTACCTTGTGGGTCTGGGTGAGTTTGGGGTCGTAGTATTTTTTGTCGGCGCACACGGTTTCGATGGCGTTGATGACCTCGTCTACACCCGAGTTTTTTAGAATATAGCCGTGTACGCCCATCTTTTTGCAGTCCTCCACAAACTTGCGGTCATTGTACATCGTCAGCACAATTATCTTTAAGGCGGGTACCTGTTTCAGCAGTTGCGCGGCCACGTCCAGGCCGTTGGTATGGGGCATGTTAATGTCCAGCAGCAGCACATCGGGTCGGAGCCGGTTCACGGCATCCGGCACGTCTTTGCCACTGAATACCTGCCCCACCACCTGTACATTATCTTCGGGCGAAAGCATCATTTTCATGCCATCATTGAAGAGTTGATGGTCGTCGGCAATCAGAATTTTCGTTTGTGTGTCCATATACAAAGAGTGAAAGAGTGTAGCAGAGTATGATTTTAAGGGGTAGTTATGGCTCGGAATTACTGGTACGGAATTTCGATGATGGTGGTTACGCCGGTGGGCGATGTATCGATAGCGAGGGTGCCCTGGACGAAATCTACTTTAGAGGTGAGGTTATTGTAAACCGGGGTGCGGGGGCTATCGTCTTCGGTAATCAGGCTCAGTGTCTGATGGTTAAACACTAATTGCAGGGTAGCCTGCGTAGCGGTCGAATTTTTGATAATGTCGTTGATGAGTTCCGAAGCAATCCGAAATACCTGCACTTCGGTGGCCGCATCGAATCGGCGTTCCTGACCAACAATCACATACTCAAACTGAACGGGGCTGCTGTGCTGTATCTTATCCACCGTTTCGGCCAGCGATTTGGCTAGCCCCAACTGGGCAAAATTCTTGGGCATCAGGTTGTGCGAAACCGTACGCAGATTCTCCACGGCCCGGTCCAGCAGGCTGCGGGCTTCGCTTAGCATCGGGAACCGCTCCCGAACGTCGGGTTTGCGTAACGTACTCGATACATACCCGATGGCCGTGGAGAGCATGGCTCCTACGTCGTCGTACAGGTCTTCGGCCATGCGGTTGCGCTCAATTTCGAGCGCGTCGATAATCCGTTGCGACTGGGCCTGTTCGCTCTGGTGAAGGGCAGTTAGCAGCAGCCGGTTTTGCCGCTGGTATTTCTGAAACCAGAAGAACAGGATACCCGATGTAAGCACCAGCAAGTCGAACAGAAGATTAATAACGATAAGCATATAGCTATCGAATTGAAACAGCGGCTCCTTCCCACGCGTGAAGGCCAGGTTAATAAAGAAAACCAGCAGGTAACCCACCAGCTGAATTGAAAAAGTAGAGGTGTAAAAAATAACCACCTTTTCGCCTTGCCGAATGCGCTCAAAGATAGACCAGAAGGCCAGCCCGATGCTGACCAGAATGAGGGCTAACGTTGCATTAAACGTCCATTGAAAATGGTGCCGCGGGAACACGTCGACAATCCGCAGGACAACGTTCAGTACCAGTAGCAGCGTAAGCCCGTATTTGAACCCGTTCACGGCGTAATACGCCCGGCTTTGCCCGGCTTTCTGCCCGATGAACTGCTGCATAAACTGTAACTGCGTCAGCATAATGAGCCAGCCCGATAACAATTGCGGATCGAGTCGGTTGAAGGCCGGGCTGTTGGGCCAGAGGTATTGAAATCCCAGACCCGACTGCCCCGAAATATGGAAGGCAATGGCCAGAATAAGGCAGATAAACCAAAAATAGGTCCGGTCTTTCGTCGCCACAAAAGCGATGGTGTTGATGAGCAGAATCAGGAGGCTGAATCCGGTCAGGAAGCCCCAAAACAGGTAATCATTCCGGTCGTGTTGCTCAAAGGCATCATTCCCCCACAGACTGACCCGAACACCCAGCACTTCGTGTCGTTTGGCCACCATTATAAATAAATCAGTGGGGGTAGTAGCGGTCAGGGGAATTGGAAACAACCAGTTTCGACTCGGAAAGGCCCGCGAATCGAAGGGCTGGGCATCGCCCGTGAGCACCCGACGAACCAGGCGATTTTCGGTCAGCTGATAAAACCACAACTCATTGATGCGCGGATTGTCGAGTGCCAGAAAAACGGGTTGGGATGTGTTGGCCTCTAGCCGCAGATGAATCCAGTGATTCGAAGCCGTGTAGCCCTGGTTCAGCAGGCTGGACGGTAATGGCTTGAAACGCCCCTGTTGATGAAGCCGGGTTATTTGCTGAATGGAAAGGCGTGTAGTCGTATCCTCAAAATAACTGATGAAGCCGTCCAGTACATACCGTTTAGCGGGCGTGACCCGATAGGTTTGCTGGGCTTCCACGCCAGAAAGCGATACGATGAACAGGAGCAGTATGACAACAGGATGTCTCAAATACAGTGGGTGATTTGGGCAAAGCTAACCGAATATGCCCCGCTAAAACATACTAACTTGTTTGTATTTTTTGCGGAAGCCGAACGACTATGGTGGTCCCGTCTTCTCCCGAATTGAGGGTTACGTCGGCGTGTAGTTCGCGGGTACGGGCGTACAGATTTTTCAGGCCAATACCGGTGTGACTTTCTCCAGCCGACGTTGCATCAAATCCCCGGCCATTGTCGCTCACGGTCAGCGAAACGTCTCCAGCCTCATGCGCCAGCAGGACCCGCGCCTGCGTGGCCTGCGCGTGTTTGCGTATGTTGTTCATCAGTTCCGTGGCAATGCGGTACAACTGCACGTCCTGACTAACCGATAACGCGGGATTTCCGCCCGTTTGGACAAACGTAAACTGCACCGGCTGCGTCTGATTGAGTTGCTCGATCAGTTCAGACAGGGCAGCGGCCACGCCTTTTTCGGCCACTGCAACGGGCAACCTATTCTGGGCAATTTCGTCCAGGTCGGCATCTGCTTTCTGAATAAGCCGAACCGAATCGGTAAGCTGTGCCGACGGAACTACGCTGGTGAGGAGGTGCCGGGCCTGCTGAAGTCGTTGGCTTACATCGGCGTGGAGGAGGTGTTGCACCTGTTCACGTTCCGCATCGAGCATCTGGATAATTTTCTGGTTCGTATGCTGCTGCGTCCGTGTCAGGTTCAGCGTCAGTGTTTGGTGTTCCCTCAACGACTGCCGGTAGCGGTACGCCAGCAGGTACGTAAACACCACTAAGTCGATAAAAAAGATGACGACGGTAAGCAAATACGGTTCAACCAGGTAAATGCCATCGGCCTGGTTGCGCGACACATTCTGGATAATATTCACAAACTGGCCGGTCATTTGCAGGGCCAAACCAGCCCCGTACAGTTGCCGGAGTGCATCGGCTGACTGTAAACTAACCACGATAACCCACAGAAACGCTAAAACAGCCGCATTGGCCAGTATGGAATGAATGCGCGTAACTACCTGAACCAGTTCCGGATAGTGCTGCGGCAGGTGCAGCAGCTGCGCGGCAAGCAGCCCCACAAAACCAGCCCAGAATGTGTACTTCAGTACCTGCAGAATCTGAAACAACCGTTTGTTTTCCTGCCTTAGATTCAGAAAATACTGCTGAAACTGAATCATGGCCGGTACATACAGCCAGAGTGCCTGAATGATTGGGTCAGGCGCGTTGAGAGCGGGAAACCCCGGCCACAGGTACTGGAAGCCCAGCCCCGAATCGGCGGCCTGCCGCAGAAAAAGACCGGTCACGTAAATAGCGTACCAAAGGTAAACAGGGTCATTGCTGGTACGCCAGAACAGTACATTGAGCAGAACCACCAGTGCCACAATACCCACAAAAATGCCCCACAGAAAATACTCGCGCTGCTCTTTATCGTCAAAATCGCTGGTACGCCAGAAGGTCATTTCGGTCGCTAAATTCTCGTACCGCTTGTCGAGCCGGAGGTAATAATCCGTAGGCTGGCGGGGACTGTTCTGGAGTGGGAAAGCGAAGGTTTTAGTGGGTATGGGGCGCTGACTGAACGGAAACCGGTCGCCGGTTTTGGTGAGTGAAATTACGTGGCCATCTCGCACCGTAATCAGTTGCAGCGCATTGATGGCATGATTCCGAACGTCGAGAGTCAGTTCCGTTTCCAGGCTGTCGGGCGGCAACCGAAACCGGTACCAGTGAATCGACTTTGTATAGCCCACGTTTTGCCGCCGGTGCCGGATGGGAGCAAACCCCGCCGACTGCATAACCGACTGGATGGTGGCCCGCGCCGTGGTATCTTCCCAGTGAAACAGCGCTATCGGAAGGGCTTTTATGGGCGCCATAGAGCGGGCATGGTACCATGCAAAGCCCCAAATGGCCAGTATTACCACGCCAAACAGGCCAATCAGGTTCCGAACCATATCAGGTAGTGGGAAAAGGGACGGTTAGCATGACGGTATGCCCCTGGTCATTGGCTTCAATTACTAAGTCGGCGTTCAGAAACTCCGCTTTCGTGAGCAGATGGGGTACACTGCGTTCGTCATGATGGGCAGGCTGTGCGGGGCCATTATCTTCAACGGTCAGGTTCAGGTGGCCGGGGTGGTAAATCAGCTGTACAGTAGCCTCGGTAGCCTGGCTGTGGTGCTGAACCTGCTGAATCAGTTCCGTAGCGATGCCAAATAGTAACCGTTCCGTTTGGGCGGGTAGCCGTTTAACGTCTCCCAGGCTGATAAACTGAAACTGCGTACCCATGCCCGATTTTTTGCGTATCGTTTCGTCAATGGCTTCGGCCAGGCCCGTCTGTTCGAGGTGCCTGGGCATCAGTTGATGCGACAGCGTGCGCAGTTCGTGGGCGGCTTCATCGAGCAGGGTCTGCGCGTGCATCAACCGGTCCGTTTTTTCAGTACGGGTCAGCACCGACAGGTATCCCTTTGCCACAGACAGGGTAGGGCCAATGTCGTCGTGAAGGTCCTGCGCCAGTCGTTGCCGTTCCTCTTCCAGCGCGCCGATTACCCGTTGCTGGGTTTGCTGGTGGGCGGTGAGCAGGTCGAGTTCGAGGGTGCGGTTGGTTTGGCGGGCCACCCGGTAGCGATAGGCCAGGCCATACGAGAAAAAGACAATATCCAGAAAAACGGTTACGCCCATGATTACATACGTCAGCACGTCGAACGGCAGGGGCCAGCCTTTATCCTGGCATAAGTTGATGAGCGACACCAGCACGAAGCCCGAAAACTGAATCAGCAGCGCGTACGTATAATACCGGACCAATTTTTCCTGTTGCCGCAACGAACTCCGGCGTTTGTGCTCCCACAAGCTAAGAGCCGTCAGCGTAATAAGGGCTATCACAAAATAGCGCGTAGCCGACGCGATAAACTTGTACAGGAACAGTTCGCGCCCGGCCACGTCGGAAAGCTGAATGCCGATCACTACCAGCAGGGTTGTCAGCACTATCAGTTTGAACCCGTTATTCCAGCGATAGATCCGGCTCTCCTGGGCGGTTTGCCGGATGAAAAACTGCATGAAAGTGAGCTGGGCAATCATGGCTGCCCAGATGTAGAGGTAGACCGGTGCGAACTCGTTGATATGGGGGGTATTGGGCCACAAATACTGAAACCCCAGCCCGGCATCGGAAAACAAATGCATGGTCATGAAGTGAATATACAGCCCGAACCACAGGTAAATCCGGTCTTTGGTAGCCAGCAGCATCACAACCGCTACGATAAGAACAAGGCAGATAATGCCGATGTAAATACCCCACGCAAAATACTCGTCGCGGTCGGTATGCAGGAAAATCGTCCGGGGCCAGAGCCGGATAAAGAAGGACAGAATGGCGTTGGGACGGTCGAAGCGCAGGTAGTACCCGGTCCGTTCGCCTGCCAGCAGCCGGAGCGGAAAAACGTAATTGTTGTTGATATAAGGCCGCTGACTGAATACAAATCGGTCGCCGGTATGCCCCAGCGACTGGATGACGCCGTTCCGGATGCTGAACAGTTCGAGGTCGTCGATGTTGGCGTACTCTATTTCGAGCATCAGGCTGGCTTTTTGCCTGGTTTCCAACTCGAAATAAAGCCACTGCACAGCGGTGTTGTAGCCAAAATCCTGCCGGACCGTAAGGCTGCTGGAAAGCCCGAATTGCCCCTTCTTCTGCCGTTCGACTGCCTGCTCAATAGTGAGTTTCCCCGTCGTGTCTTCAAAATGATACAGGGCTTCCCGGAGCGGTAATTCGCCGGAGGGCAGGGTCGAAGCACCAACCAAAAGGGGCCGGGTGCCGGACTGCGCCCAGGCTGCGTGGCTGAGCCAGACGCACAGCCAAAAACACCGGAAACGGTTCATGAGGAAGGAAGAATTTGCCGGGATAGATGCGAAACTCCCTCAAAAGAAAACCTTTTCTGGTGAAAATACAAACAAGTTGGTATGGATTTGCCCCTGCCTCATCCGCCACCTTTGTATCACCCAAACGGGATAATTTCTTTCTCTTTTTTAACCAAATCAAACCAAACAAAAATCATGAAAAAAGTAAGCTTATTGCTCGCCCTCGTTTTCGGCTTCGCAGCCACGTCATTCGCTCAGTACAGCTCGGCAAAATGTGCCTGGAATATGGAAAGTGCCCCGTATAATTCAAACCAAACAATAATACAGTTCACCAACATTGTTCTGCTCGGGATTTCGGATAGTGAGGGTGAGCCTGCCTATTCTGTTTCACTAACGGCAAATTTCAGCACCAGTAAGGCATCCAACGTTACGCTTACCGAAAGCAAAACGGGAAAAAAGTGGCTGATGAATCAGGTTAGCCCCGGGGGCAAACCCTTACCAGCTCCCTGCAATGGTAGCCAGGGGGCAGACTTCAGTGATGCCATGGTATACCGGTCAGCCATGACAAACGTAGTGGTTTACGTGTCCGTACGGGAAAACAGCAAAGCGGTGTACGTATTCGCTCATAAACCGCAGGATACCAAGCTGAAACTCTAACCGGCCCCCAGCCCCGTTCATACAAAAAGCCGCCCGATAGGTCAACCTTTGGTATGAAGGGGGCTGGGGAAAATACAAACAAGTTAGTATGGATTTGCCCTGCCCAACCGGCCACCTTTGTATTACCCAATCGGGACAATCTCTTCCTCTTTTTTAACCAGCTATAGTCATGAAAACACAAAAAACAATCGGCATTATCGGAGCCGGAGTCAGTGGCCTGGTAACGGCCAAAACCATGCGCGAACACAGTTTCGAGGTGGTGCTGTTCGAGAAAGAAACCGAACTGGGTGGTGTCTGGACCAGCACCCGCCGGTATCCGAATGTGACGACCCAGAACACCCGCGATACCTACACGTTTTCGGATTTTCCGATGCCCAAACATTACCCCGAGTGGCCCACCGGTGAGAACGTACAGGAGTACCTCACCAACTACGCCCGCCATTTCGACCTGCTGCCCCACATTCAGTTCGGCACCACCATTCGGCACGCCGAACCTATCAACGGCGGACACGGCGGCTGGATACTGCACACCACGCAAAACGGGGTTTCGGGCCAGGTAGAAGTCGATTTTCTGGTGGTTTGTAATGGTGTTTTCAGCGAACCCAACATGCCGTCTGTTCAGGGGCGGGAGTTGTTCGGCGGGCAGGTGATGCACAGCACGTCCTTCCGGCAGGAACACCTCGACGCGGCCAAAACGCAGAAAATAGCGGTGGTGGGCTTTGCCAAATCGGCCCACGATATTCTGTCGCAGGTGAGTTCGGTTTCTCAAAAGCCGGTGTGTATTTACCGGGAAGCGAAGTGGAAAATGCCGCGTATCTTCTGGGGTCTTAATTTTAAATACCTGCTGCTGCACCGGTTCGGCGAATCACTGTTTCCGTACCGGTTTCTGTACGGTATCCACAAGTTTCTGCACGGGCCAATGGGCAAACCCGTCACCAATTTTCTGGTCAAAAGTATCGGCAACCTGGTAGCCGCCCAGTTGAAACTCAAAAAAAGCGGACTGCTGCCCGATAAACCCTTCGACAGCATCGCTAACTGCTCCATTGGCCTGACCTCCGATAATTTCTACGAGCGGGCTGCTACGGGCGATATCCAGCTGGAGAAGGGCGAAATCAGCCGGTTTGAAACCGACGGCGTTCGGCTGACCAACGGCAAAAAGATTGAGGCCGATGTGGTGGTATTTGCCACCGGATTCCGGCAAACGGTGCCGTTTTTCGACGCTGACATCAGCCGTCGACTGCGGAACGCCAAAGGCTGGTTTCAACTCTACCGGAACGTGTTGCCCGCCGACGTGCCTAACTTGTCCTTTGTGGGGTATAACCCTTCTCTGTTTACGCCCTTTACCTCGGAACTGGCCGCGCATTATTCGGCGCAGTACGTTAAAAATAAGCTTAATTTGCCTGATGCCGACGGGATGAAAGCAGAGATTGCCCGGCATCAGGAATGGCTCATGCAACGGGTGCCGCACGGGCATTCCTCAGGTACGTGCATCATCCCGTTCTCGTTCCACCACGCCGACGAACTGATGCGCGATATGGGCCTGAAAACCCGCCGTACCGGTAACCCGGTGACCGAGTTTATGGCTCCGTTCAACCCCGGTATGTATAAGGGGCTGACGCAGGAGTTGCAGCGGTTGCCCGCAACCCGATCACAGCCCGGAATGGAGCAGATGCTGACTAATGAAGTAGCCGTAGTTTGAGGTAGTAAACAAGACAGAACCCCTTATTAACTGATTTCATCCCTGACTTTTCTGAAGGCAATTCAGGGTTTACCAATTATCACCTACACCCGAACCACTTCCTGGCTATGATACCCGTTACCAATTTTCTGAACCGCCTGGCCAACTGGAAAACGTTGCTGTTTCTGGGGGTAATTTACGTAAGTTTTCCCGCCTACTGGTTCAAAAACGCCGGAGCCACCATCAGTCAGTTAGCGGGGAAGCCCGTTGATCCCATCGACCTGACGTTTGGGTTCAACCCCGCGCGGACGCTGGCTATGGTGGCCGATTACGGCCCCGCTGCCCGTGCCTTTTATGCCCGAACCGAACTGACAATTGACCTGATTTACCCCATTGTGTACAGTTTTCTGCTGGCCATAATCCTGACGATGCTGTTTCGCCACCGGTCTAACAGATTGATTGGTCTGTTGCCCTTTGTCGTTCTGTTGTCCGACTACCTCGAGAACGCGGCCATTGTCACGCTGCTGACCAGCTACCCTGCGCAGTCAATGACCGTGGCAGTGCTGTGTGAGGTGGTCAAATTAATAAAGTGGCTTTCGTTCGGGATTACCGTTGGCCTGATTATTTATGGTCTCTTCCTGAGAGGTTTTAACCGGGTAGTGCCCGCAAAATAGTGACTGTTCTTTAAGAAAAATTTAACAGCCGCTCCTATGTACAGGAGCGGTTTTTTTGTGAACAATTAGCTCATTATCAGAAAAATACAAACAAGTTAGTATGGATTTACCCCTCTTCCATCCGCCATCTTTGTATCACCCAAACGGGACAAACATTTCTCATTTTAACCAGCGGCCAACGGCCACAAACCAATCAGTATCATGAAAAAAGTACTCAGTATCCTCGCCCTTTTTTTGGTTGCCTTATCCGGGTTTGCACAACCTGCCAACTATTCCTTTGAGGAAGTATCGTACAGCTCCCGCGATAAGTCAAAATGGGTGCAGTTTTTTTCGACAGATATTAGTGATGCCAGTGGCGCAGCTAAGTACAAGGTAACGGCCATCATCGACATTCCGACCAACAAAGTGAAGGAATTTTCGGTGTACCTGGAGGAGACAGGGAAGCCCGGTTCACTTTGTATGAGCACAATTACGCACGTTAGCCATCTCTATTTAGGTACGCCCGATACGGGGGGCGTTGAGGCTTATGCCTGTCGCAACAAGTTCACGAATGTAGTCATCTATTTTCTGGCCGGTGCCACTACCCCTGACACGCTCAAGTTCCTGATTTACGCACCATCGAGTCCGCCAAATATTAAGCTGTAGTCAGATTCGGAACCACCGGTTTGAACCCGGCACGAATTAGCCTCTTTTTAACCTGTTCAAATGCCAGTGAATGACTTCGGTCTGTTCGCTGGCATTTGTGTTTATACCTGCCTGAACCCAGAGTAGGAGCCATGGCTTTTGTGCTGATAATGAGTAAAATACAAACAAAGCTGTATGGATTGGCCGGAGGTGAAAACACCACCTTTGTCTGGTAATCCAGACACATAAACTCCTGTGAAAACGTCTCTCCTGTTCCTCTTCCTCAACCTACTATCAAGCGGTCTGACAATGGCCTGTAACGGATTGATCCGGCCTGATACCACAACGCTGCCGCAACCGGATTCCACCCGCCCCGCCCAACCTGCCCTAACCATTACCGGCGATGTTAACCTGACAAAAAGCAGCTACGCCATGCGGGGTCAGGAAGGGTCGTCTGTTCAGCATTTGCCCTGGTACCTGACGGGCAGTGTGATACTGGCAACGCGCTCTGGCTGGGTTATTCCCCTTCAGGCCGTGTGGAGTTCGCCCACCAGCGGCTACGGGCAGTCGTACAACAGTATTGGCGTTAGTCCACGCTACAAAAACTGGCTGACATTACACGGTGGCTACCGCAATCTGACGTTTTCGTCGTTTACGCTGGCGGGCCACACCGTGCTGGGCGTGGGCGCCGAACTGAATTCGGGCCTGCTGCGGGTTGGCCTGATGGCGGGGCAGTTCAACAAAGCCGTTTCGGCAACCGCAGCCGACCCCGAGCGGGTGGCCACGTTCCGGCGGATGGGCTACTGCGCCAGGGTTGGTGTCGGTAATGACCGGACTTACCTCGACGTGATTTTGCTCAACGCAGCCGATGATGCCCGGTCCATCCGGCCCGATACGCTGAATTCCCTGGCCCCCGCCCACAACGTAGTGCTGGGACTGAGCGGCCGGATTCGGACCAGTCGGAAACTGATGGTCGAGTTGGATGCGGCTGGCAGTGCCTACACCAGCGATACCCGCGCTGAACCGCTATCCGCAACACCTGCCGACAGTCGACTGCACGCTATCAACTCCCTGAATGGGGTCAAAAAATTAATCCCCGTCAACGCGTCAACCAGTATCCGCACGGCAGTACAGGCCTCATTGAACTACCGCCTGAACTGGGCCGACCTGCGTTTGCGCTATCAGCGCGTTGAACCCGGCTACCAGTCCATGGGGGCGTATTACATGCAAACCGATATAGAACGAATTACAGTAGCTCCCACTATTCGGCTGTTTAAGAACCGGCTCCAGTTTCGGAGCAGCGTGGGGTGGCAGCACGACAACCTGACCAATCAGAAGCGTACCCGCACCAACCGGCTGATTGGCTCTGTAAACGTCTCCTATGCAACGGACAAGAACCTGACGCTCGATCTGTCGATTTCAACTTACGGCGTTACGCAGCGAGCAGGTTACCGGCCCCTCAATGACACTACCCGCGTGGCCCAGAACAACCGGACCCTGTCGGGCAGCGTGTTCAAGTCCTGGACCGGACAACATCAACTGCACAGCCTGAATGGTTCGGCAACGTACCAGGAATTACAGGACCTTAACCCATTTACCGTCGACAACAATCACAGTCAGAACTGGAATTACTCTGTTAGCTACACCCTGCAAAATACCGAAGCCGGTCTGGATCTGAACCTGGGCTACAACTACACCCACAGCCGGTCGACGGAGTTAAGTTTGCTGTTTCACGGCCCCACCGTGAGCGTACAGAAGAAACTCTTTGCCAATAAGTTAAGTGTACTGCTGATGGTTAGTTACCTCAAAAACAGCGAAACCTTTACTGGGGAAACGCAGCGGGGGTTAACAATAAACAACACCATTACGCTTGATTACCAGCTAACACCGGTACACCGCCTGTCGATAGGTGGAGCGGATAATCGCAATCGGGGAGCGCAGTCCTACAGCCAGCAACAGGCTACCGTTCAATATACGGTGTCATTCTGACGAGATGACTTGTCCTATGAAAAGTTAACCACAAACTAAGGTAAGTGAGATAAGTGTAGCCCCTTACTCCTGTAGTAACAGTAGTGGTCGAAATACTACGCTGTCTTGTGCGTAGGTCGCTGGTCGGGGTGGGGTAGTTGTTGAAATCCGGAAAATAGCAGAGACAAAACCCTGTTAGGCCGTTTAACCAGTGGCCCGTGCGATTCCTTCGGCTCATTATGTCGGAAGGGTGCTTTCCCATCCCGCTTTTTTCGTGGCACCGTTCCTGCCTTCGGGTATTGAGGATCTTACGCCGTAGTTGCTCACCCTCCTGCCGATAGTTGGCAAAGTAGGCAAATACTAACCGGGCAATAGTGGCGCGGTTGGGTCGGCTCTTTTGCGCCCCGGTTGGCCGGTTGATTGTCAGGGCTAAACCGGGTTTTGATTCCATCCTGCCAGATGTCTTGTCTTGTCATTCGTCTTGTTTCTTACTAATTAAATAGCCGTTTTTCACGATGTAACCAAAACCAAACTACTTACCACCCCTCCCCACCTATTGGCCATCGGCCAAAAAACGGGCCGGTCAACAGGCCGATAAATCACTACCCAGCCAAGGGGTAAATCTTATTTGCCGTTCACACAAATAGTTGATTGCATTGATTAGAACTGTTTTACATTAGGTCTGATCATCGAATTAATCTATTTACATGAAAAGGGAATTAGCATTAGTGATATGTGGTATTCTTGTCTCCCACATACTACTGGGTCAGGGCAATTATGTGGCCAACACCAGCAACTCAGCCACGCCCGGCACGTTCAATACACTGGTAGGGCCGGGGGCGGCTGGCAATGGCAGCCTAACGGGGGACCGTAATACGGCGGTTGGCTATTATGCCGGCTTATTTCTCAGTACGGGTAAAGCCAACTCCTTGTTCGGGGTGGATGCAGGCCGGGGTATCACCAGTGGCTGGTGGAACACCATGATCGGCTCCGAGGCAGGCCTCAACACGGGCTCCGGCTCAAACAACACCTTTGTTGGCTTTGGTGCAGGGCGTACTAACACAGGCGAATCCAACACCTTTTTAGGTGTTTCGACCGGGGCAAGTAACAGCATTGGCCAACAGAACACCTTTGTTGGCGCTATTGCCGGTTACCGAAACGACAATGGTTCGTTTAATACCTTCATTGGTCACGGTGCGGGTGTTGACAATACAAATGGTGGCTTTAACACCTTCATTGGTCACAGTGCGGGGGCTGCCAACACATTGGGTGGTTTCAACACCTTTACCGGGGAGTATGCTGGCAATAATAATACAACTGGCTCGGTTAATACCTTCCATGGGTCTAGTGCCGGTACAGCCAATAAAACAGGTTCCCGTAATACCTATTTTGGCTCCCGTGCCGGTTTCAGCAACAGCAGTGGCTGGTACAATGTGATGTTTGGCGACAGTGCCGGTGCCAGCAACCTCGGCTCAGGCAATGTGATGATTGGCTCTAAAGCTGGAGCCCTTAATAACACGGGTACCCAGAATACGTTTGTAGGCTACCAGGCCGGCTTTAACAATAACGGCACGGCTAATCTGTTTGTGGGCTACTTAAGCGGTCGGGCTAACACCAGTGGCTCCTCCAACATTATGCTGGGGGTCAATGCCGGTAGCAGCAACACCACGGGGGGCTTCAATGTGTTTAGTGGCACGTATGCGGGCTCATACAACACCACAGGAAGTCAGAATGTATTTACGGGTAACGATGCGGGTTATTCCAATACTACGGGAAGCCGGAATGTGTTTACGGGTAGCAATGCAGGTTATTCCAGTACAACCGGCAATGACAATGTGTTTAGTGGCACGTATGCGGGTAACGACAATACGACAGGGAGCCAAAATGTGTTTAGTGGCTCTCTGACGGGCTTTAGAAACACCACCGGCTACAGCAATGTGGCCCTGGGCGGCAAGGCCCTCTACAACAACTCCTCCGGCGGTAACAACGTGGCCCTGGGCGACTCGGCCGGCCTCAACAACACCGTATCAGGCAATGTATTTGTGGGCTCCAAAGCCGGCTTCGCCAATACAAGTGGTACCAACAACACGTTCGTTGGGCGGCAGGCAGGAGCCACTGTAACAACGGGCAGTAATAACATTATCATCGGTCCTATGTCAGGTACGGCCATTTCCGATGGTAGCGAAAACGTACTGATTGGCTATGACAGCCAGGCTGAAGATGGACTCTACAATGCCACCGCTATTGGAGCAGGTAGTCGGGTAGCCAGTAGCAATGCCTTAATCCTGGGCAACAACGCCAACGTAGGTATTGGTACCTCAGCCCCGTCCACCCGGTTAGAAGTGGTTAGCCCTGATGACCATGATAGCGGATTGCGGCTGAGCAAACTCACCACCAATAGCCCCACTACCCAACATACCGATCAGTTTCTGACGGTCAATGAACGGGGTGATGTGGTCAAGGCCCGGTATCAGTTAAGAATTAACAATGCTACCGAGTGGAGCGACAACGTGTTTGCTCCCACGTATCAGCTACGCCCGTTGGCAACGGTTGCCAGGTACATACAGGAGAATGGTCATTTGCCAGGTGTCCCCTCGGCTAATGAAGTAGTCAAAGAGGGGGTTGATCTGGTCAGAATAAATGCCACCCTGTTAGAAAAGGTGGAGGAATTGACCCTCTACAGTATTCAACAACAGCAAATCAATCAGCAGCAGAAAGAGATTGATGCATTAAAACAACTCATTCGTAAGGTAGTCAAACCTTGATTGAATTAGCGCATACAGCACTGGCAATCAAATCAGTTATTTTGTTTCCAATCAGCTTAAAATCAGTCATTTTATTCAAAAACGATTCAGCCCCAACTGCATAGCATTTGTCTATTTCCAGTCCACTTGCCTCGGCAGACAGTATAACAACCGGAATCGCCTGGTAGCCAGGTTTCTCCTTCAAATAAATCAGGGTTGCCAGGCCATCCATGCCGGGCATGTGGTAATCGAGTATGATTAAGCTGGGAAGCCGTGCAATTTTTGATAACTCGTCTAAAAAAATAGTACCGCTAGCAAACAATTGCGTACAAGAGTCAGGGAGATACCGCTTGATCAGCAATTGAATTAGATAACGGTAGTTGACGTCGTCATCAACAATACAGATCAATGGAGTTGCTGTCATACAGGTTGTAGATTAAATCTACAACCTGTATGACAGCAACTTGTGGAAAATTGTCATTAAAAAGTGAGGAATCGGCACTTGATTAATGTCCAAAACGCACTACCCCCACCCCTGAATTTTGGCACCGTTTCTTTCGGCCTGGTTAACGGTGAATAAACCGGCGCGGCTGAGCCTATAAATGCCCCCACCCGCTAACTAGTCACCTGGACTTTGACGGTTCATGATTTGCAGCCAATAACCACTTGCCGTTCGATAAAATGCTACCTTAAAAATTACCAGTGTTTTACTACTATTGTTTCACGCTAGTAGTATCTAGCTGTGTCTCAGCGTACAAACGCCGGAATGGACGCGGGGTAGCATTGCCTGCCATTACGTTGTTTCAACCTTTTGAAAGAAGGTTGATTTAACTAAGCGCTGATTGGTTTCCTGTATTCAACACCCATTGTTAGGTCAGGATTAGGATACTCGTCAGGGTTTACTTCGCAGTTGAGTTTGGAGTAATTGTCTTAAACTTTCCTTTCCATGAATCCTTTTCTACCTATCGGCTTATTAGGCCGGAGAAGTCCCTGTTTATTAAGTAGTGCAGGCAGCTTTGGTTTATCCAGTCGCTGGTGGCTCCTATGGTTGCTCGTAACTACACTTAGCCGTATAGGTTGGGGGCAATGTTTTACGACTACAACCATTCCTCATGGTTCTAACCCCTATACCGTCGCCGTGGGCGATTTTAATAGCGATGGCCGACCTGACCTGGTTACCACAAATTTCTTTTCTCATACCGTCTCGCTATTACCAGGTAATGGCAGTGGTGGCTTTGGAGCCAAAATTGACTTCCCTGTTGGCACTGCTCCCACTTCTTTAGCAATAGGTGACTTTAATAACGATGGCCGACCCGATCTGGCGGTTGCCAATACTTCTTCCAATAATATCTCCATACTATTAGGTAATGGTAGCGGGAGTTTTAGTGCCTCAACTAACTTTCCCGTTGGCCCTTCCCCTTCTTCCGTAGCTGTGGGTGATTTCAATAACGATGGTCGAACCGACCTGGCGGTTGCAAACTTTTTTGAATCCTATGTCTCCGTACTACAAGGCAATGGCAGCGGGGGCTTTGGCCCACCTACTACGTTTACTACAGCAACCAGTGGCTCTGAATCCATAGCGGTAGGTGACTTTAATGGCGATGGTTGGCCCGATCTGGCCCTCGCGCCCCGTTATAATTCTATTGTCTCAGTGCTATATGGTAATAGCAGTGGGACCTTTAGCCCGCCAGTCAACTTTCCAGTTCGCGCTCAAGCCACTTCCATTGCGGTGGGCGACTTCGATAATAATGGACGGCCTGATCTGGCGGTTGCCATTAGATATTTTAACACCGTCTCGGTGTTACTGGATAATGGCAGCGGTGGCTTTGATCTTTTCACCGACTTTCCGGTTGGTAGTGAACCCACTTCTGTAGCTGTGGGTGACTTTAATAGTGATGGCAGGCCTGATCTGGCGGCTGCCAACTCTGGTTCCAGAAGCATTTCAGTGATTTTAGGCAATGGCAGTGGAGGCTTTGGTTCACCGACTAACTATAGTGTTGAAAGTGGGCCCCTTTCTGTAGCCGTGGGTGACTTCAATAGCGATGGTAAGCCCGATTTAATTACGAACGGCGCAAGCATCGTCACAGTACTACTTAACTGCGCCACTACCCCGACCTTACCCTTTAGCATTACCGGTGTCACCACGGTGAGCTGTACGACCGTGACGGCTACTGAGCGCCAACTGACGTTTACACCCCGGTACGCGGGCGTAACGGGCCAACCCATCAGTTTCTCAGTCGTCAACGAGCTGTTGCCCACTACCGCCCCTGGCCCCTACACCCTGCGGCTGTACACCGACAACCCCACTGTTACCCTCAGGGCTACTCAGACCGGAACTGCAGGTGAGGCTACCTTTAGCTACGACTGGCTGGCCCTCTGTAGTGGGGGTTCCCCCCCGCCGACCTTACCCTTTAGCATTACCGGTGTCACCACGGTGAGCTGTACGACCGTGACGGCTACTGAGCGCCAACTGACGTTTACACCCCGGTACGCGGGCGTAACGGGCCAACCTATCAGTTTCTCAGTCGTCAACGAGCTGCTACCCACTACCGCCCCTGGCCCCTACACCCTGCGGCTGTACACCGACAACCCCACTATTACCCTCAGGGCTACTCAGACCGGAACTGCAGGTGAGGCTACCTTTAGCTACGACTGGCTGGCCCTCTGTAGGGGGGGCGGTGCGCCCCGGCTGGGTGTGGGCACAGAACCCACAGCTAGACTACAGATTAAGGTGCTGGGTAATCCGGTGCGGGAGAGTATTGAAGTTGAGGTAACGGGTATCGAAAACCGGTCGATACAGCTGTCCCTGGCTACTACGAGCGGCCGCATCATTGGTCAAAGACGGACTGAGCAAGCTGGTATCAGCGAACACTATCGGTTCGATGTGTCGAGCTTGCCTACAGGTCCACTTTTACTAAGGGCCAGTAGCCAGGGACAATCCCAAACCGTCAGGATTCTGAAAGTGAATTGATGCCCCTGTTATTTCGGTAGTCAAAAGGCTCCCGCTGTTAGTGGGGGCCTTTTAGCTGTTTAGTGCCCCCGACTAATTAAATCACGGATAAAGTGTTACCCGCAATCGTTTTTTTTCGGGCGCATTAACCTTTGTCTGTTTTGATCACACCCGTTCGTAGTTTGTTTACCCGTGACTTATCCTGAATTTGAAGCCCGCTGGAAACCGGCTGGCGGTGCCGAACGCGCCAATTATGGCCTGTTTCTGCAAGACCTTTGCGACCTCATTGGCGTACCCCGCCCCGACCCCACGACCGACGACCCCGCTCAGGATGCCTACGTACTCGAACGGGCGGTGGAGTTTAACGACAACGGTAAACGCAGTACCGGCCGGGCCACGATAGGCCGGATTGACCTCACAAACGCGGCTGTTTTGTGCTGGAAACCAAACAGGGGTTGTCTGTCGATACGGATGATACCCCCGATTAACAAAAGACACAGGACCATGCTGAATTAGGGTTGCCGCCCTTTCTGCGAAAACACCCCCCGAAAAAGTATAACCGTTACTAGATACCTTAGCCGCCCTCGTACGCCAAACTCCCGACTGGACTTGCACGATATAAGTGATTGTCTTATAGCTAGTTATATATGATTGGATTATACTATTACAACCGGTAATTTGTCATGCTGAGACACGAAGAATCTTCGCTAAGAGCCAAAAAGCCGAACTTACCCGAAGATTCTTCGTGTCTCAGTATGACCAGAAATACGGTAAACTAGTTGTACTGAGTCCCTATTAAACGTGAACACGGGATTAGTTTTTGCCCCGTATTCACATTACAGTACTAACGCAAACCAAGTACCTTTCCCGACGTTAGGTATATGGCGTTTGCTACCGCTCACAGATGAAACAGCTACGTAATTCACGGCCTTTCAGCCTAGCGGGATTCGAGCCAGCTTCCGTTTGATAAATAAACGGAATTATTATTATCTTAATTAATAGCATTATTGTTATAGGAAATGTATTTTTCCAGCGCACGCGATTGTAGCCTCCCGGCATAGTCGTGCCTCAGTATTGTCGGCCAGTACAGTACGTTGTTTTGCCCTCATTCTCCGTGAGGTCAATTTAGCCAGGCACTGATCAGTTATCCCTGTGCTGACCTGATAACCCGTCAGACTGGGTTTCTTTTCCGTGTCTACTGCGTGTCTAAATCAGGTGTAGTTACCCTAAATGTTCATCCCTTTTATGAAAAATTCTCCATCAATCCGCCCCCTGGGGTGCCGAAATCACTATTTAGCCAGCAAGTCGGTCAGCGCGGGTGCAGTTCCCGGCTGGTGGCTGGTGTGTTTGCTCTTAACCGGACTCAGCAACGTAGGTTGGGGGCAATGTTTCAATGCAACAGCCGTACCATCGGGCGGTAATTTTCCCCATTCGGTGGCATTGGGCGACTTTAACAGCGATGGCCGGGCCGACCTGGCCACACCGAACGCGGGTTCCAACAACGTCTCGGTGCTGCTGGGTAACGGCAGTGGTGGCTTTGGCGCACCCACTAGTTTTGCGGTCGGTGATGACCCCGAATCCATCGCCACAGGCGACTTTAACAGTGATGGCCGGGCAGATCTGGCAGTGGCAAACGTACGGTCTAACAACGTCTCGGTGTTGCTGGGTAACGGCACTGGCGGCTTTGGAGCTGCTACTAATTTTGCAGTCGGTATCGGCCCCCAATCGGTGGCGGTGGGCGATTTCAACGGCGACGGCCGACCCGACCTGGCGGTAGCCATCCTTAATTCTGACTACGTTTCGGTGCTGCTGGGTATTGGCAGTGGAAACTTTAGCGCACCAACTAATTTTTCTGTCGGAATGAAACCCTATGCTGCCGTGGTGGGCGATTTCAATGGCGATGGCCGTGCAGACCTGGTCACGCCAAATTCGGGTTCCAACAACGTCTCGGTGCTATTGGGTACGGGTAGTGGCGGCTTTGGGGCCGCTACCAATTTCCCCGTCGGTAGTGATCCCACTTCAGTAGCAGTAGGTGATTTTAACGGCGATGGCCGACCCGACCTGGCCACCGCGAATTTTAATGGTAACGATGTTTCGGTGCTGCTGGGTAATGGCAGTGGCGGCTTTGGGGCACCCACTAAATTCCCCATCGGTAGTTTTTCCTATTCAGTAGCGTTGGGTGACTTCAACGGCGATGGCCGGACAGATCTGGCTGTCGTCAAAACGGGTTCCGGTAGCGTCGCGGTGCTGCTGGGTACTGGCAGCGGGGGCTTTGGCGCACCGACTAACTTTGCTGTCGGTGTTGATCCCTTTCAGGTGGTAGTGGGTAACTTCAACGGTGATGGTAGGCCCGACCTGGCCACCGCGAACATTAATTCGAACAACCTCTCGATACTGCTTAATTGCGCCCCGCCTGCCAGCTTTGCCATCGCGAGCGTGACCCCGGTACACTGTACGACGGTAACGGCCACGGAGCGTCAGTTTACCTTCACCCCCCAATACGCAGGACTGAACGGCCAGCCCGTTAGTTTCTCGGTAATCAATGAGATGCTGCCCACTACCAACCCCGGCCCCTACACCCTGCGGTTGTACACCGATAACCCCATTATCAGGCTTAGGGCCACGCAGGGTGGCACACCCGGTGAGGCTAGTGTCGACTACAACTGGCTGGCCGTTTGTCAGGCCGGTTTCACTCCACCGGCGCCCTTCGGTATCACGGGCGTAACATCCGTGAACTGCACTGCGGTAACGGCCACGGAACGCCGGCTGACTTTTACCCCCCAATACACCGGCGTAAGCGGACAGCCCATTAGTTTCTCAATCATTAATGAGATGCTGCCTACTACCAACCCCGGCCCCTACACCCTGCGTTTATACACCGACAACCCCATTATCAGGCTCAGGGCCACGCAAAGTGGCACATCGGGGGAGGCCAGTTTCAACTACAACTGGCTGGCCAACTGCATGGGACTGGGTGTTGCCCGGCTGGGTACGAGCCCGGAACCGACAGCCAGACTACAGGTGAAGCTACTGGGCAACCCGGTGCATTATGCTGTGGAGGTGGAGGTAACCGGTAGTGAAAATACCACCCTACAGCTGTCCCTGACTGACCTGAAGGGGCACATTGTTGACCAAAGACGCACGGAGCAGGCAGGAGCCAGTGAGCACTATCTGTTCGACGTGTCGAAACTACCCACAGGCTCCCTTTTGCTGCGAACCAGCAACCAGGGCCAGTCACAAACTGTCAGGATTCTGAAAGTGAATTAGCACCCATATTACTCAGGTCAACAACAGGCCCCGACTAGCAGCCGGGGTCTGTTGGCTATTTGACGCTACAAAAACATTTCGTTCGCCGTTGAAACCGCGTTCGGTGTTGCCTGGATATTTACCGGTGGATGAGTTGAAGAAACCTGTACTTCATTGGGCAACCGGCAATCCAATGGTGCGGACTGGTTGACGCATTTACGTTGATTTATCGCCTTGTTTTCAACAAAGTACAATCAAAAAAAGGCTAACCAGTTGATATTGAGTTAGTTTAACTCTAATCCTGATTAGCCTTGAAATGTAAAAAGTGATCCCGATTGGATTATAACCTAGCAAGTCAAGTAATTGATAGTCAATAGATTAAAAATAATTATTTTGCCAGTTGACGGATTGGTTGACGGATACGCAAACAATACCACCTGGTTGACGGGTTGGGTTGACGGATTGACTGTTGTATCTTTGAATCAAACGAGCGGCCTTTAGGGTCACTTGGTTTGGTCAGAGTCGTAAGGGTGGTTCCTGCGGCTCTTTGGGTCGGGTGGGTGGTTCCCCCGGCCTATTTTTTTGGGAGCAGGTGACGGTTCTCTGATTAGTTTGATACCGATTATCTAATCTGGTCAATCTATTGTCTACATATGAAAAGACGATGCACCCCCCCTTGAATTTTGACCGCGTATCTGTGCGACTGGGCTAACGGTTCACGGACCGGCCCTGCTGAAGATACAAGGGTCCCCTTCCCAACAGTTGAGTTACTTCACTTGACAAAACAAATTGATCGTTTGTAATCGCGCTCATGTTCAGACCAATTACCGTTTGATAAAAACAGCCAAGTATCATCATATTTTTTATGAATATTATTATACGTTGATATAGTGTATCTGTACCTTCACGCATGCGACTTCATCCTTTCGGAGTTAGGATGGGTTAGTGCTGTCTGCCTGTAAAATTACTTTGTTTCGACCTTGTTTGCTGGAAGGTTGATTTAGCTAAACGCTGATTAGCTCCTATATTCTTACCTAAATGCAGGTCAGATTTGGTTGTTCTTCCGAGTTTACTGTGTATGCGAGTCTAGTGTAATTGTCTCAAACATCCATCTTTTTTATGAACCCTTTTCTACTTACCCGGCCCCTAGGCCGACGAAATCACTGTTTATTACGTAAGCCAGTCCGCATTGGTGTAGTCCCCTGCTGGTGGCTGATGTGTCTGCTCTTCACCGGATTTAACAACATAGGATGGGGGCAGTGTTTCAATACGACAACCCTACCCGCAGGCCGTGGTTTGCCCTATTCGGTAGCAGGGGGCGACTTTAATGGCGATGGCCGGGCTGACCTGGTTGCCGCCAACTTAAATACTGATCGAGTCTCGGTGTTATTGGGCAATGGCGGTGGTGGATTCGGGGCACCGACTGACTTTGCCGTCGGTAGTTCTCCCCACAGGATCGCAGTAGCTGACTTCAATGCCGACGGCCGGGCTGATCTGGCCGTCGCTAACTTAGCGTCTAATTACATTTCGGTACTGCTGGGTACTGGCAGTGGTGGATTTGAACCCGCTGTCAGCTATACAGTCGGTACCAGCCCAAGTGAAGTAGCCGTGGGCGACTTCAACGCTGATGGTAAGGCTGACTTGGCCGTGGCGAACTATAATTCAAGCAACGTGTCGGTGCTGCTGGGCAATGGCAGTGGTGGATTCGGAACCGCCACTAACTTTCCTGTTGGCAAGGATCCCATTACAATAGCCCTGGGCGACTTCAACAGCGATGGCAAAGTCGACCTGGTAGTTGCTAACCAAAGTTCTAATACCGTCTCGGTGCTGCTGGGCAACGGGAGTGGCGGATTTGGAGCGGCTGCTATTTTTGCTGTTGGTTTGCAGCCCGGTGGTATAGTGGTGAGCGACTTCAACGCCGATGGTAAAGCTGATCTGGCCGTGGCGAACTACATATCAAACAATGTGTCGGTGCTGCTGGGTACAGGCGGTGGCGGATTTGGAGTGCCGACTAATTATCCCGTTGGCAATAATCCTATTTCGGTCGCTCTGGGCGATGTCAATGGCGATGGTAAAGCTGATATGGCCGTCTCCAACTATGCGTCAAACAACATCTCGGTGCTGCTCGCCAATGGCAGTGGCGGATTTGGGGTTGCTGTCAACTTTCCCGTCGGTACCGGTCCAAATGTCGTAGTGGTGGGTGAATTTAATGGCGATGGCCGGCCTGACCTGGCCGTCTCCAACTTTAACTCAAACAACGTCTCGGTGCTGATTAACTGCTCCTTTACCATTACGGGCGTAACACCAGTTAGCTGTGCGACGGTCACGGCCACCGAGCGTCAGCTGACCTTTTCCCCCCAGTACGCGGGTACAACCGGCCAGCCCATCAGTTTCTCAGTTGTCAATGAGATGCTACCTACCACCAGTCCTGGTCCCCATACCCTGCGCCTGTATACTGACAACCCCACAATCACTCTCAAGGCTACCCAGAGCGGTACACCGGGCGAAGCCGGCTTCAATTACAACTGGCTGGCAGCCTGCGGAGCATCGCCCCCACCTGCTGACTTCGCCATCACTGGAGCCACGGTGAACTGCCAAACGGTGAGTGCAACCGAACGGCGGGTAATGCTGTCTCCCCAGTACACCGGTGTAAGTGGCCAGCCCATCAGTTTCTCGGTGGTTAATGAGATGCTGCCCACCACCAGCCCCGGCCCCTACACCCTGCGTTTGTATACCGACAACCCCATTATCAGGCTCAGGGCCACGCAATTTGGCACAGCCGGTGAAGCCAGTTTCAACTACAACTGGCTGGCCAACTGCATGGGGCTGGGTGTTGCCCGGCTGGGTACGGGCCTGGAACCCACGGCCGGCCTGCGGGTGAGGCTCCTGGGCAACCCGGTACACACTATGGTGGAAGTGGAGGTAACAGGAAGGGAAGACAAACCTCTGAACCTGTCCCTGACCGACGTGAAAGGGCACCTTGTTGACCAAAGACGCACGGAGCGGGCGGGCGCAGGGGAGTACTACCGGTTCGACGTATCGAACCAGCCCGCAGGTATACTCTTATTAAGAACCAGTAGCCAGGGCCAATCGGAGACGGTCAGGATTCTGAAAGTGAATTAGTTTGTCTTTTACTTAGGCAATCAAAAGGCCCCCGCTGATAGTGGGGGCCTTTTGGCTGTTTGGGGGATGCACGTATGGTCAGCGCGTCGCTACGGCTGCCATTCGATGTTGCCGTTGACTTTCAATTTCAGCACCTCCACACTCTCCAATCCATCGTTGTCAACATTATCACGACCAACAGCCTGAAACAGACGTTTAACCGGCGCGTGATGCAGCCGTTTTTTTGCCCAGTAGCGTTCCCGCCGTAGGGCGTTACGATGGTCCCGCCGTTCCTGCTCAATCCTCTGCGTAGCATCCTGAATAACTTTCATCATTACCCGCAAAAGTGTTGCCCGGTTGGGTTTGCCTTTTTTGCGCCCCCGGTTGGCGGGTTGATTCTCGGAGGTGAACCGGGTGTTTATTCCATCCTGCCAAATGTTATACCTTGCCATGTTTCGTCCTTCTACCTTCGTTGTTATTAACCGTTTTCCAGCCTTTTACCGCTATTCCGTTCGTCCCGTTTCTATTCCGTCTTATAACCGTTTTTATTCCGTATGTCACTAAAGTACTCATTTCAGTACAGGGGTAATAAACGGCGAATTTTGACACCGTTTTTTCTTCGCAGGACTAACGGTGGTGATTTGGGCACTTGCTAGGGACTTACAACCATATACCCCCACCCCTGAATTATGGCACCGTTTCTTTGTTGCTAGGCTAACGGTTGACCTTTGGGCAAACGGTAGAGAATAAATGTACCCCTCCCCGTACATATGATGAAGATGTACCCCCCTCAGCAGTATTGCACGAATAAGAACTAAACAGGCCAACGGTTGACAGTCCGGCGCGGCTGGAAATATAAATGCCCCTCCCTTTTGTGACTATTCCACTTTGTCTTACAAAGTGGAATAGAAAGGGTAAACTACGTTGACTATATCCTTTGATGAAAAACACGCCATTATGAAACTTGGATTTATGACCTCCTTTTTGGTCAACAGCCTTCCGGCAACAACTTCGATTGAATTGAAAAGAACTAAAGGAAAGATACACATTACTCCTCAAACACTTTTGAGGGCGGTATCATTGATGATTCTTTCCATCTTCACTATCTGCTGTTCTCCTAAATTAAAATCAATTTCTGGTAAGGAAACATACACGCGGTACTATTACGTTTTCCTGAAACCTTGTGATGTTTATGAAAGGCCAGAAACAACTAGTCGTCGGTTGACGTCCCTTTCAGTTGGAGACACAATCAGCACATTGTATGAGCCTATACAGTTGCAAGGTTGGCAGGGTGTTGAATATCACAATTACCTATTCTTCATCCGTGATCAAAGTGTGTACGCTGTTGCTCAAAAGAAGTTTAAAGAAAAGGCAGGTTATCGCCCTACTTATAATTCCATAGACAAATACCCTTCCTACAGAAACACGAATACACAATCTGCCAGTGACAAAACGGAGTCAACAATGTATAGTACACCTACTACTGGTGCAACTATTCATACCGGGCCGCGTGGTGGAAAATATTATTACAACAGCAAAGGGAACAAAACTTATATACGCCGTAAATGATAGCCCTCAAACTCCTATAGCTAGTTGTTTGCCTCAGTCCCGCGCGCGTGTCGTGTCGAAAAAATCTTCTATTCACTCGGTTGTATGTCGTGATCATGTTGAGATGTTGGCTAACATGCGCGTATTGACTCGAGAAAAATCATTAATTCGCTCAGATCGGTAATTCAAACCGGGTGCCCTTCCAATAGTCGAGCGCGGCCCGTTCTTGGTCTGTGATTCTTACCATGTCTGATGCCGCAAACAATGACAACTGACCTCCCCCCGGCCCGTAAATTGTTCGGATCAACTTTCGCCGTAGGTTGTTGCGGATGTTGCTAGGTATGTTGCGAACATTGTGAGCGGTGCGGGTGGGTTGGTCCTCCTTTGACCCTTTACGGTAGCAGGTAAACAACTGTTCCAACTCCGTCAGCAGGTCGCGGTCGGTGCGGAGGGTGGTTTGTGTTACAAAGATTTGCCCCGGCCATGGGTCATCTATTTTCACCTTTGTTACTGGGCAAATGATAGCCCCCGGTCCGGTGGTGGTGTGGGTGTTGGAGGTGTCATGTATTACTCCTAAATACAAGGGGTTATTTCGTGACAAATCGGGTTTTTCGGGGGTGGTTAATTCGTGACAGGTTGCAGGTAAATTCCCTGAAAAAATCCCATAAACGGGAATTGTCAAGTTGGTTAATTCGTGACAGGTTTCGGGCGGGTTTATGGCAGCTCCATCACAGCTATTGGGTATTTTTTGGGTGTCCGTATTTTGCGGGTTTTTCTTATTATCCTCTAATTTCTCGGCCTGAATTTTATCGCTCAAAAGTAACCCAAAAGTAAGGTCAGTCCATGCCGCCCGGTGTTGGTCAATACGGGTCAGCAGGTCGTCGGAAACGGTGGTTAATTGCTCCCATGTTTGGGCAATTAATTCGGCTGTTTTTGTCTGCCAGTCAGCCCCCCGTCGGTAGTGGCTCAGGAGTGCCCGGTAACGTTGTTCTGCGCGGTGCAATCGTTGGCGGTTGGTATTTGCCTGGGTGGGGGTCAGGTCGTCGGGTATATGCCAAAATCGGGGGTTGCGCCCGTTTTCGTAGATGCTCCGTTCGCGGCTGGTTAGCCGGGTGGGGTCAATAGTGGGGTCGTCAAAAATGATAGCCTTGAACGTGTCGACTAGTAACGCCCCAATGGTTTCGTAGTTGGCAACATTCAGCAAGTCCGCTAACGTAGTCAGGCATACGCCCCGGCTCCGTAGGTATTCCATTCGCAAAACCTTCACCTCAACTCGTAGCAGATTTGTTGTCAGTCCGTACTGGTGGCCCTTGTCGTATAGTTTGACAACGTAGCGTTGAGTTTCGCACTGGTAGTAAAGGGTATCGCTGCGGGTGTCGCGGGTGAAGGGACGGTTCTTGTAGCTGACTAGGTTCTGTAAGACGAGCGCAACCGGAAAAGGTAACGCAACATTCACCCCAAATTCAATATTATTTAGTTTAGAGTTGAACGGGTCAATCTGGTAGGCAGTCACCAAGTGATCGAGCGCGGTCAGCAGGTGGTCGACTATGAACTGATCGGAGTTACCCAGCGCGGCCCTATCCCGTACATGGTTGTAAAAGTTGTGCAAACTTCCTTTCAACTCAACCCGGTAACCGTTACCTGATAGTTGCGGAATCAACGTAAAAGTCAGCCCCCGGTCGTCAGCCCGTCGCGGTCGTCTAATGACTTCGCCCGTTTGTTCGTTAATGGGTAAGGCAAATTTCAGCCGGTCAATGGATAGCAGTAGTGTTGCACTTGCTGCCAGGTGGTTTATTTTTGTTCCGTCGTACATAGTGGTATTGTTCGCCCCCGATTCGTCACAATCGGGGGCGGTGGTTTATGTGGTTGTTTGATTGTTAGTTTGGTCCGGTGGGGTCAGAGTAGCCCCCGGTCAAGAACGGCCGACACGAATGCGGCCCGCCCGTCAGGATAGGGATAATAGGCGGGAAAGTAGCGCAGGGTCATTCGGCCGGCATCGGTCGAGAAACGCAATAGAACGCCGTTGCGGATGCGTTCGCCGTTGCGCCCAAAGGTCAGCACGTTTCCAAGGAAAACGCCCGTCTGGGTGGTCGGTAGCAGTCCGGTAAAGAATTTGACCGAACGCCCCCCGGTTTTCTTTTCCGTTTCGGTGCCCCGCAGGATGAGGTTGGCGTTTATGTCGTCGTTGAATCGTCGGTCCTCTACAATCAACTCACGAGGGACACGGGTAAATCCGGGTTCACAGGTTTCAACGGTATAACGGCCTTTGTCGGCATCGAGCGCGAACGTGACCATGTGGGATGCGGGTATATACGTCATTTGCCCCGGCCCTCCACTGCCTTAGTGTGTTTGAACCGGCGCGGCTGTTTGAGTGCCGCCAGTACATCAACCCGACGATAGCGGACCCGCCCGTTTATTTTGAGGGGTAACAATACGGCCGAACGTTCCTCTGTATCGAGTGCCCAATCATGGAGGGTTGTTAGTGATACCTGCAAGGTATCGGACGTTTGCCGACGGGTTAGCAGTTCGGGGAGGTCAGAGCCTTCCGGCGCGGGTGGTGTGTAGGTCGCTAACTCTGAGCGAACCGCCCCGCGTACCAGTTCGCCTAACTGATCGGGGGTCATTGTGATTTGAATTGTTTGCTGAAACATAGCATTTGCGTTTGTTTCAGTAAAGGTGTAGGTCTACGTAAAGGCAAAAAATACGCCGTACTTTTTGGCGTATCAAATTCGACGTACAATCAATCCGGTTCGGTCAAGTCAAGGTCAATTCGGTTGAAAGATTTCTTAGGCCGTTTATTTTTGGTCAGTTCCCCCCTAATTGTTGAAGTCTCTACTCCATCAAACCCAGTAAATACCTGTTTGATAAAAATAGCTATGTTGTCATAACTATCCTCAACCAGTGCCGAACCGTTTGGCAAATGATGGTTTTTTAGTTGCCTGAAAATATCGTAAAGAGTATCAGCCGCCCCGTTCCATTGAAGTTTTACGCACGGTTCTGAGTTTAATAGTGCTGTATTTAATTCTTGATTTATCGGTTCAGAGCAGAAAACTTCAATATTTTCATTAATTATTCTTTCTACTCTATCGGCCATCCTCAAGGTATCTTCCATATAGTATACAAATGTTGATACCCTACTATGATTGTAATCAATAATTTGATCTCGATCAACTAACCCGTTTTCAATATCAATTTTTAATTCTTCCAGTGATTTAATAGTTTTTTGCTCCTCTTCTTTTAGATATGAAAGTTTGTGTTTCAGTAATTTGATGTAGTTTGATTTCTGTTGTTCATTCACAGAAAGAAAGTTGTCTTTTATTTCTGATTCGAGAGCATATGGGTCGAGGACCAACGTTCTATTGTCCCTCCATGTATTTGTTAGCGATTGATAATAAACATATAATTTGCATAAAGGACTACCTAAACTCCCATTATTCCACCTGGTACGAAACTCATATCTTGAATCAACAAAAATGTGATCCAGTGTCTGAATAATTAATTCTAACCTATCTGTTTCAATTTTCATACTTGGTTTGGTCAATGGTTTATAATTATTACTATCCAATCTGGTTGAATTGGGTGGGTTGTAATCAGTATTCGAATAATTCGGAATTGCCTTAGTTTCTAAATTTGACTTATTGGAGTATTGTACCACCAACCCTTCTAGAAAAGGTACAATCTGGCAATTCAAATATCCTTTAGCTGCACCTATGACATCTTCGGGTAGATCAACGAAATGGAATAAATAAGGACCTTGGGCATAGCGGCTAACTGCACTCAAATTTGATATTGAAGTCTCACTGCGATTCCATATTTTGTAGTCGTTCAAATTTAGACTATCTGTACCATCTCGAAATGAATCACTCCATTGGTGTTCTTGGATATCCAAAAAAACGAGTCTATTGTTGTGATCTGAAAATTTCTTCTTTACTTCATTTAGGTCATTCTTTATTCTGTTCAATAGGAATGCGCTACTTCTATTTTCTTCTAATAATGCTAAGTAATCACTTTTGTACCTGTCAAATGATCCGGTGTATTCAAGTCCGGTAGCTATATTCTTTAAATTAATTTCTACTACTTCTAGTGGGGTCGATGGATAAAGTGCGAAAACAATGTCTGGACTTGGTGGACCCAATTCTGTTTTGTATCTGACTTCTTCCCGGTTTTCTCCCTCAACAAGTGATGATGTATCACAAAGCCAAATGTGAGTCACGCATATTTTATTATTTAACCAAAAGGTTAGTTTCTCCGTGAATGAAGTAGACTCACTTACTTTTTGTAGTCTCTCAATCAGGTCGTTGGTTTCGGAAGTATTTAATGAGCGGTCATTCGATAAAAAAAGAATGCCGAATTGAATGATGGAGGGATAGAATCCAATAGCCCTATCTATTGATATGGTTCTAATCATTCGGTTGAACTTGGTTTGGTCGTTAATTACTTCTTAATGGTTAATTGGCCGGCAGCGTCTTTTCAAGTGGGTTATTTGCGGCATTCCCGCCCTTACTTACCCCCATACCCCTTGTAGTTACTGTAGTGTTTTGCCCCCTTACTTGTCACCTTTGTAACGTTTCACCCCCGGCGCGGGTAGTCAAATGTTAAGTTTTGTTAAGGTGTCAGGCTATTTTCAGCGCGGTCGGTACTGGTATGCCAGTCCCGCCAAAGTGCGGATGCTCCAGCAACAACCGGGCGTTCTGTTCGCCCGTTACTTTGATGTACTTCATGAATTGCGTTTCCGACTTGTGCCCGGTTATTTTCATAATGGATACCGGCGAAACACCCGCCAAGAATGCGTTTGTAGCGAACGAACGCCGGGCGGTGTGGGTGGTTAGCAATTCCCACTTTTGCGCTGTCAGAGTCGAACGTATACCGCCCTGGGTGCGGGTCCGCTCAACCGGTGCCGTTAGTCCGGCAACCTTTCCCAATTCTTTGAGGTATTGGTTAAACTTCTGGTTCGACATGGTGCGAGGTGGTACGCCCTTGTATTTATCGAGCATCTCCAACACATTCGGGTTTAGAGGTATCGAAACCCGGGCGGCTGTCTTTTGCGTCGTTACACTCAAGATACGGCCCCCAAACGATATGTTGAGCGGCCGTAATTCGGTGTAGTCCGAAAACCGTAATCCGGTGTAGCAACCAATCAGAAATAGATCCCGTACCCGGTCGAGCCGAACATCATTGGTCAGATCAAGTGCATACAGGTTCGCCAGTTCCTCATTGCTGAGGTAAATAGTATCTACCTCCTCTTCAATCTTTCTAAAGTCCTTGTGCTGAAAGTCGGTGCTATGGTGAAGTCCCTCACGGTATGCCTGTTTGAGTAGCATTTTAACCCCGTTCAAAATCGCACCCACGTAATTGAGCGAATGCCCTTGTGTAGTCAGGTACTTTTTGAACCGGTCGTAAAAGTCGAGCGTAAAGGAATCGTAGTTGATGGGGTGGCGGGTATTTGCCTGATAGTCGGTCAGTATGTTTCGGAACTTCATGAAGTTTTTCAGCGTCCCATTGGCAAACCGGGCGTTTTTGGCGTTCAACCGTCGGCCCGCCCGGGCATCCTCCACAAATCGGGATATGTACCCCAAAAAGGTTTCTTTATCCTCTTCCTTTACCGGTGCAGGTTTGGCGGCTCTTACGCGGCCCAACTCCTTATCAAGATGAAATTTGATTAGTGGATTGTCGAGCGGTAACCCGGCCAACTGTATGCCGTTCATTACCCGAACCAGTGCGGCCCGATGTCGGTCGAGGTGGGCGTTAATCGTTTCGTGCTGGTGGCGTTCGGTACGGTTCTTCTGGTTGGCGTAGGCCCGTTGGTTTTCGGTGTCCCATTGGTACGGATCAACAAATTGCCCGGTCGAGTAAACAAACCGTCGGTTGTCGTAACGGTAAATCAGGGAAACAAGGGTTGGCTCGGTAGAACGTGGGTCTTTGAGCAAAAATTTAACGTCGGTTGCAAGAGTGGTTTGCATGTCCTTTTACTTGGTTTGGTCGATACCAAGTTACGAACTAAATTAATCCAGTTGACGGATTGGTTGACGGATTAACTTTATTTTATCGTATTATTTCTAATAAAGTACAATTAACAAAAAAGGCTAATCAGTTGATAATGAGTTAATTTAACTCTAATCCTGATTAGCCTTGAAACGCAAAAAGTGATCCCGATTGGATTCGAACCAATGACCGCCTTCTTAGAAGGAAGATGCTCTATCCAGCTGAGCTACGGGACCCGTTCAATGCCGCAAAAGTACGTGGATTCGCGCCGTTATGCAAAACCGATGCGTCAATTTCGTTTTATGGAAAGCCCGGACCCGCTAAAAACCGTACATAACTTTAATAGCTCTCTGGCCGTTAACCAGGTATAAATCCATTAACCCAGTAACAAACAATGAGTAGTCAATCCGAGAAACTGAAAGTTATCTTTTTTGAGCCTGCATTCGATACTAATCCCGGCCGGGTAGTAGCTGATGGCTATTTTAGCTTTGTGCCCACCTTTAAGGAAGGCGAGAGCATCAACATGACCTTAACCCGAAAAGAACCAGCAACTACGCCGATACATGATCCTATCGGGCATAAAACTCACCGCATCATAAAAACAGACTGGGTGCTCATGATTGACCCACGCACGAAAGAAGCCCTGGCAACGCTTGTCGTATCGGTCGAGAAAATCGATATGATCAATAAAGTTGATGATATGTCGTCCGTTGGTACGCTACCTGACCAGTCAGGCACTATCTGATTTTTTTCAAATTTATCTGTGACGCTCCGAAAAATATGGGTCTTAATTGTACTTTATCCAATAAAGCTAACCCATAAATAAAGCAACAGAAGCTCCCCGGTATGGGGAGCTTCTGTTAGTTTGTAGAAACCCCAAACCGGTTTATTCGGTCGCTCGTATTCTTTGCCTAACTTTGAGTCAGGTACTATTCATAGCACTAACCCCTTTCCATGAACGTTGTCTTTCTATTCGCGTTGCTTTGGTTGGCCACGCTGCCCGCCCTGGCCCAGACCATACCCTCCAAGGTTTACGCCTGGCATCAGTCGCCCGTTGTGAAGCAGGCTGGCATGGAACATAAAACGATACTGGAAGGTACTACCCGTGATTTTGCCAGTTTATCCGTCCACGCCATTACCCTGCAGGCGCATCTGCCGACGCAACCGGAGCAGCAGTTGGACGAAGAAGCGCTGATTATCGTAAAAGCGGGCGCACTGACCCTGCAGCTGGGCAACCGGCATAAAACCCTGGGCCCTGGTAGTGTAGTGGTCATTATGCCCGGTGATTCGTACCGCCTGGATAATAAAACGACCGAACCGCTCACCTACTATATCATGCGGCTCACCTCGAACGAAGTGCCCGATTTGGACCTGTACCGGCTAATGGGTGGTTCATTCTGGGTTGATTGGAACGATGTACCGTTCATCCCCCACAGCGAAGGAGGCATCCGCCGGATGTTTGACTATGGAACCGTGATGACGAAACGGTTTGAGATGCACGTTACCACTCTTAACCCCGGCATGCAGAGCCATCCACCCCACACGCACCGGGCCGCCGAAATTCTGCTCATGGTTGACAATAGTGCCCAGGAAAGTATCAATGGCGTGTTAAAGACGGCAGCTACGGGCGATGTCATTTTTCTGGAATCCAATGTACCGCACACCATTCAAAACAATGGTCAGCACAGCTGCACCTACTTTGCCTTTCAGTTCGAGTGAGAAGTTTCCCCGATTGATTTCGTGAATAACCGCTGATTGTCAGCCCATTTCGGCGGTTGATTAGGAAGGTGTTCAAACCACTTTATCCATGCAGCCGTCCTTTCACTAGTCGCTGATCAAGTCCGGGGGCTATAACTGCCTGACATGGCGCATTGATCCGGTATCAGCCCTGCCGTTTATTCATTTGTTCATTCAGGGCCGCTAGCCCACGAGACTGCCAGGGGCTTGCTTGGAAACCGGAAGCGAACGGGCAGAACAACAACTGCATCGGGAAGCACTCGCTGTGTGGGACCATTTGCTGGTTTTTTGGCCAATCAGCTATCAATATGACTGTCTGTTGGTTGATTCGGAAATTAATCTACAAGCGCTATGGTAGCAAATCCATTAGTCTGCGTTGTTGATGATCAACACGATTACTGTCTTTTACTCCAGCGACTGTTCAGCCGGTTTTTACCCGCTTATTCAACTCGCTTCTTCTCTAGTGGCATTGACCTACTGGCTACGTTAGCCGAACTGGAACCGCCACCCCGTCTTATTATACTAGACCGGCATATGCCCAGAGTGGATGGGTATCAGACGCTGGTTCACCTGAAAGAGAATAGCACATTCAAAAAGATTCCTGTTGTCATGATGAGTCATGATGCTTCCAGCCACGAAATGGAAAGCTGTTACGAAGCAGGGGTAAATTCATTTCTGCTGAAAGGAATGGATTTTAATTCAATCAGGAAAACAATAATCGATGTCTGTACGTACTGGGTAGACATCAACAAAATTCCGGGTAATGTACAAGACTGACTGTTGGGAGGGCCGGTGAAATCCCTTACACCCTGCGGTCTTGAAGCAGCCAGAAACCAATGGCAATAACAGCAATGATCAACACTATGTGAATCAGGATGCTACACGACGTGCCCGCACCCGAAACACCAAAAATTCTAATGGCCAGGGGGTAATCGATCCGGCAGTGATTGGTTATAGAAGGTTATCCAGCCAGACTGCGTGTACGGGTGAAAATAAGTGAATTGGCCGCCAAACATCAGATTCGGCTAGTATGTTATGAAAACTAATTGACTGGTACGCAGCCCAGCTCAGTAGACGAATTTCCAGTGCCACTTCCTCAATTTTATTAAACAAAGTTCTCTGTCGCCTGTTGGTTATTAGCCGACCTAGTTTTGTCGGCTTACATAACAAAACCATATAATCCTTATGACTAGTCAACCAAATAACACCGGTACTAACTACTCTTCATCGACCGGATCATTCTCCCTGATGACGGCTATTTTCAACGATCGTGACGCGGCCGAGTCGGCTTACGACTCCCTGTTATCGCACGGATTTTCGAGAGATGACGTGAATATCGTGATGACGGATGAAACCCGTAAGCAGCATTTCGATACCAGTGATACGGATGGCTCGGCCTTATCGGATAAAGCCATGGAGGGAGCAGGTAAAGGGTCGGCCATTGGGGGTACAGTGGGTGCGGTAGCAGCCGCTATTGCCGCAATTGGTACTACGTTGGCTTTGCCCGGTCTGGGTTTACTGATTGCCGGTCCGCTGGCAGCCGGTTTAGCCGGAGCCGGAGCGGGTGGTTTGGCCGGTGGCCTGATTGGTGCTTTGGTAAATTCGGGTATTCCGGAAGAAACTGCGAAATCGTACGAATCCGGTCTTAAGAACGGTGGTATCGTGGTAGGCGTGCATCCTCGGAATGAAGCCGACCAGGCGTATTTGACCCAGCAGGGCTTTCACTAAGCCTGATAACGAATCAACTTATTGATTTCTGACTAGCAGGAATCAACAGGTAATTTTGTTTTTCGAGCCAAAGCGATCTCAATCCGAGTCGCTTTGGCTCTTTTTATTGCGCTCAGCGTAGCGTTTATCACCCTGTTGCTGAAGATGAATACCCTATTCGGCTATAACAAACTCTTTAGGTGGTACGGGCTGGCTCCTGATAGTTACATAAACATTGTCTGAATCTCTTCCTTCAATGTTTTAAGCGCCGTGGAGGTGGGTTGCTTATCCAGCTGAATGATCCGCTCGAAGATGCGCTTCGACAGGTCGAGGGCGGGGGCATCAGGACGAGTATCGCCCGATGCCTGATTGATGAGCATCATAACATCGTTCATGGCGGCCTGAATCTGATCCCAAACGGCCTGACTCATGTATACCTGTTGCGACAGGTTGTGGTTGTATTCATCCCGGATTTCCTGCAACAACCGCTGTTGAAACTCCAGCACCGTAGTGGAACTGCCCCCCATCCGCAGCAATAAATTATTGGGGCTGATACGTTCCAGAAACAGAACCATTCGTTCGTAGGCCTGTAGCCGGATGGGTACAACCGTTTCGGTATAGCGGGCCTGCACATCGAAGCGATGACGCCCGGCTTCCCGTTCCAGCAGTAACTTAACGGTCAGGTACATGCCATACAGGACTAAGCCAGCGGGTACAATCAGTTTCAGAAAATCACTCAGTAAGTCCATAGAAAGAAGGAACGTTATCCGTAAAATAGGTAATTTTGAAAAAAGGGTTACTACTGCTTTATGTTGACAATTGATAATCCGGTTTACGTTCGTCCCGCAGCGCGTCAGCAAATTCTGGACACCCTGCTGGCCAATAAAATTCCGGCAGACTATGGCTTGCGTGTAGGGGTGCGGGGGGGCGGCTGCGGAGCCTCCTGGTTACTGGGACTTGACCTGCCCGGCCCCTCCGACGAAGTGTATAACGTAGAAGGGGTGCAGGTCATTATTGATCGCAAGCATTTACTGTATGTATTAGGTGCCGAAATTGGGTACGAATCAGGTGGGTATACGGTTGATAAGCCGCCGTCCGTTCCCTAAATTAAACGCGTGCCGCCAGCCAGAACAAACACTTGTCAAAAACTTGGCATGATTTTAGGGCGATATCTGGTTAAGATACCTCTACCCATTAAGTGAAACGGATCGAAAACCATATTTTCCTGTTGTTGGCAGCACTGGCCTTTGGTTTATCGGTCCTGTATTTCCTGCTGCTGGAGCAGAATGCGCCGGGTGCTACGGATGAGCAGTACGTGAGTGCCGTTCAGCAACGGGTGAAGGCCGAGATGCGAATCGTTACGGACGAACTGGATACCCTGTCGGGTTTACTGGGGCGGAATCCGAATCCAACGTTTACCGATTTAGTTAAAATTCCGGCCAAGTACCCTTACTTCATATTCCACAACAAGCAGTTAGTATACTGGTCCGATTACCGCTTTGTTCCCGATATAGCCCAGCTTTCTACGGTTGCCAGCATACCAAAACTTATCCAGTTCAATCAGGGACGCTACATCGTCAGCCACCGCCGGGTACCAGCCGGTAACAAACAACTGGATGTTTTCTCGCTGGTCAATATTTATCGCATATACCACACTAACAATTCATATTTACAGTCGGGCTTTAATCCTGAACTGTTTGCTATTGATCCGCTATCGGTTACTGACAGGAGGCAAAACACCTATCAGGCCATTTATGACAATGCATCGGCATTTCTGTTTTCGGTGGTGCCTCCCAAGGTAGATGCGTACCGAAATCACTCCACGCCGGTCAACACCGTTATTCTGGCCACACTGGGTATTATTTTTCTGGGTCTCTACGTGTTTCAGCTCATGATTCGGCTGAGAGACAGACGTCAGTACGAATGGGGGCTGGTGGCGCTGGCTCTCTATCTGGTATTATTGCGGGTCGTGATGCTCTATTTTGGTGTGCCGTTTTTGTTCATAGAGTCCGATTTGTTCAATGCCAAATATTATGCGGCTTCGGTGCTGAATCCCTCCCTGGGCGATCTGCTGTTCAACGCACTGGTGGTGGCCATACTGGTATTTTACTGGGTCAGGTACTACTATTGTTCAAAGACGTATCTCTTGCTGGTCAATCTACCCAACTGGCTGAAAGTGGGCCTGTCGATAGGGTTCGTTGTGCTCAGTCACATTGCGTTTACACTCTACTACAAAGAGCTGAACAACATCTACGAAAAGTCGCAGTTTACGCTCGACATCACGCTCAACATCCATTTCTCTTTTCTGAAAATAGTTTGCCTGGGCATTTTCATCCTTATCTCCTGCATCTATTTTCTGGTCATTCATTTACTGGCCAGTCTCTTCATTCGGTACAACCGGTTTCATCATGTTGGCATCGGTTTTCTGCTCATTCTGGCGGGTACGTTTCTGAGTGGCGGAATTTGGTTGCTCATGGGCAAATCGCTGGATAGTATCTTCCTGCTGAACAGCATTTATTTCCTGATCGTATACACCAGTAAACTTCCCGGAACACTGTACGCATTTCGCTACACAACCTCGATATACCTGTTTCTGGCGGCTTTCATCTGTGCGCTTATCACCACGTATGTTGTGTACAACCAGGAAATTCGGAAGCAACTAAACCGTGAGCAGGAATATGCGGAGCAATTACTAGCCGAAAACGATGCGTACGGTGAGTTTCTGTTGAATAGAGCGCTGGAGTTAATTAATCAGGATGCCGAAATAGGTAATGCGCTGCAAACGGATACTTTGCTAGTACGCGAACGTATTCAGCAACGGGTAAAAAGCTTACACCTCGACAAGTATTTTGACAAATATGATATTGAGGTGTTCTCGTTCCGGGCCAATGGCCGCCCGCTCGATAGTAGGCCAAGGCCAGTGGCGCTGGCAACGTTTAGAGCCCGCTATAAACAGCCTGGTTATAAAACAGAATATCCGAATGTGTTCTTCATCAACGAGGTAGGGAACCACTTTGTCAAGCAATATGTGTGCTTTGTGCCGGTTCAACGGCCTCCTGTTCCGCCCGCAAAGGCGCGTAGAAAAAATCTTCCTGTAGTATCGGATACGCTGGGGTATGTTTTGCTGGATCTGAGGCTGCGTAATGAACGGTCAAAAAGTGTATATCCTGATCTACTGGTCAATACAAAGTTTACCCAGGACCCTGAAACGCCTGACTATAGTTACGCTTTTTTCTCCACTTCGCGTCAGGGTACCACATCGCTGGGTTCAGCGCGTCACCGGCTTTTATACAGTGGGAACGGTACGTATAATTATGACCGGAAGCTGGATATTTCGTTACTGAACAATCCTGCCTTATTTACCACGGGCGTGTCGAGTAATAAATACCAACACGTTGCTCAGAGAAGCAAAGGTGGTCGTATTGTCGTGGTGTCCTCGCCCGAGTATCCATTCGGAAATATATTCTCCAACTTCTCCTTCCTGTATCTGCTGCTGGTTTTTACGGTCATTCTGGTTATTCTGGGGTACGCCGTCAATTACCGCTTCTCCAGACTGAATATCAACTATTCGACCCGGATCCAGATTCTGCTGAACCTGGCGTTTTTTATGCCGTTGATCTTCGTGATTCTTATCATTCTGGGGGTTATCAGTTCCACGTACATCGACGATCAGCGGGATACGTACATCAGTAATACGCGTAACATTGCCTCTAACTTCCTGCCCTATCTGGAAGAGTTCAACGCCCAGAAGCGCAGTAAAGGGTCGATGGAGGAGGAGCTAAGTAAAATTGCCCGCGATGCCAGTATCGACATTGATCTGTTCGACACGCAGGGGCAGTTATACACGTCTACGCAACCGCTTATCTATGAAAGTGGATACCTCTCGAAACACATCAACCCGGAGGCTTATATTCATATTATAGAGGATAAAGAAAATCAGATACTGCTGGATGAATCGCTGGGTAGCAAAAAATATCGAACGGCTTATGCAGCGGTCAAAGCGTTCGATGGGCGGCTGCTGGGCGTACTTAGTATCCCTTATTTTTATGCTCAACCCGAACTCGACCGGAAAATTATCGAAGTGATTTCTACCTCGCTCAGTATTTTCACGGCGCTGTTCATCTTTTTTCTGGTGCTGTCTTATTTCGCATCGCACATGCTGACCAGACCGCTTCGGATGCTGACGCAGAAGGTCAAGAAAACGAATCTCGAATTACCCAACGATCCGCTGCCCTGGCAATCGGATGACGAAATTGGATTGCTCATTCGTGAGTACAACCGCATGCTGCTCAAACTGGAAGAAAGCAAACAGGCCCTGGCTCAGACCGAAAAACAATCGGCCTGGCGCGAAATGGCCAAGCAGGTAGCCCACGAAATCAAGAATCCACTGACACCCATGAAGCTAACGCTGCAGCACTTGCAGCGCACGTTTCCTAATGCCAAAAATAGTACGGCAGGAGCCAATGACCCGGCTCGCGGGGTTATTCTGAGAACATTCGATTCACTACTGGATCAGATCGATAACCTAAGCGATATAGCCACGTCCTTTTCAGAATTCGCGAAAATGCCTTTACCCAAGCGGGAGGAATTTGAGGTGACGGGGGTGTTCAATAAAACAATCGACCTGTACGCTGACGATGTGCGGATTTTCCTGCATCGGGAAGTAGAAACCGGCCCCGTTATAGCCGTTGGTGACCGGCAGCTCATCGGGCGTATTCTGACCAACCTGCTCATCAACGCTATCCAGTCGGTGCCGTCGGAGCGCAAACCGGTTATCAACGTTAAACTTTATACAAACAGCGACGCGGTACAGATTGAAATCCACGACAATGGTGCGGGTATTCCGGAGGCCATTCGTAGTAAGGTATTCCTGGCTAACTTCAGTACAAAGCGGGGCGGGTCGGGACTAGGGCTGGCTATTGCCAAACGGGGCGTTGAACACGCAGGCGGCACAATCTGGTTCGAGACTATCGAGAACGTAGGCACTTCTTTCTTTGTGTCGTTACCCTTAGCAGGGGTGCCAGGCCAGATGGTTGGCGAAGCCGTCAATTACTGATCAGAACCGGACTGGTGTTAACCACCGCCAGCGGTATCCGAATCGTTTACGGCCGAATCATTCCAGGGTAACGTGCTTCCAGTTCTCGCCCGACCGAATCCGGTTGAGCTGGGTGTGGGTAATGCCAAACTGCTTGGCTATCATTTTCAGGCGATTCTTGTCATTCAGCAGTAACTTCTTGATAATCTTAACCTTCGTTTCGGTCAGCTTGTAATTACGGGTCTGGCGGGGGAGCTGGCGGTTTTTCAGACTGGGATTGTTTCTGTTGTGCTCAATCATCTCCGCTTTGGTGACCCAGCGCAGGTTTAAATGGTAGTTGTTCTGCTTGTCGTGGTCGAGGTGGATAACAAAAATCTGGTCGGGGTCAGAGCGGCTGACAAAATGCTCGGCTACCAGTTTATGAACGTATCGATTCAGGGTTTTCCCTTCCGACCGGATATTGAGCGACCGATACCCCTGAATAACCGATCCTTTAATCAAACGGCTGGTTTTATCCGCATCGGTCGCATTGGGTTGGGCGGACGACGGCAACTGGAAACTGCGTAATCGCCCATAGCTAGATACGTCATAGCGGGGAGGGTTCTCAATACCGTCAAACACAATCGGTGTCCATTTCTCATTCCAGAAACTTTGGCTCCCTCTGTTATCCATAACCGGCGTTTTTTGTTGTAGGTTGGACTTACGTGGCAACACGCGATCTGTTAATCAGGCATGTGTACACAATGAATAGGTAACAACTGCCGGATGAAATAGTTGTCAGTTTATCAATATATTGATTGGGTTGATCAGGCTGGCATTATGCATTCAGTCGGCCGAACAAGCTGTTTATCAGCAGTGTATTAATAGAGCAGTAGATGCGATTGATGAATTTTCCGGTACACCCGGTACGTGGCAACTGAAACTACCCGACTTCCGGACGAGTTTAACAGAAAGCAGTAAATCTATCTTTTGTTAGAGCGATGAATACAGATGAAAGGAAGACAATGGTTGTGGGGGCAACGGAAAAACCGGGCCGCTACGCCAACTTAGCGGCTCATAGCCTGCTGAGGCATGGCCATACTATCGAGCTGATAGGCTTGAAAGCAGGGCAGATTGATGGGAATCCGATACAGACGGGGCAACCGGCCATCAGCAATGTTGACACGATAACCATGTACGTTGGGCCACGAAATCAGCCCCCGCTGTACGAGTATATCAAAAGCCTGAAGCCCCGTCGGGTAATATTTAATCCCGGTGCCGAAAATCCGGAATTTCAAGCGCAGTTACGGGCCGAGGGCATCGAGCCTATCGAAGCCTGTACCCTGGTTATGCTGTCAGTAGGCACGTATTAATGGTAGAGACACAAGGTATTGTGTCTCAGGGTGCGTCAGCTATCTGAAGATGTATCGCTCTTGGTTAGATACAATAGCTGACGCACATAAGACACAAAGTATTGTGTCTCTACGGGTTTACCACTTGATAAGGGCCGATGCCCAGGTGAAACCGCTGCCAAAAGCCGCCAGGCAAATTAAATCGCCGGGCTGAACGTGGCCTTTCTCAAACGCTTCGGTCAAGGCAATGGGGATGGAAGCCGCCGTGGTGTTGCCGTATTGCTGAATGTTGTTGAACACTTTCTCTTCCGGTAAGCCCATCTGCTGGCGCACATAGTCAGAAATGCGAATATTGGCCTGATGGGGAACCAGGAGTGCAATATCCGCTGCTTTGTAGTTATTGGCTTCCAGGCTCTCGTTAATCACCTCCATAAACCGGACAACGGCGTGTTTGAAAACGGTATTGCCGTTCATGGTTACGTTATACTGCTTATCGGCTAAGGTTGTTTCATTGATCCACTGCCCCTCGCGACTGCTACCCGGATCGCGTACGTACAACTCTTCCGCATAGCGACCGTCGGCGTGCAAATGGGTCGACAAAATACGGTGTTCAGGATCGGTAGTGGCCTGAACGACAGCGGCTCCGGCCCCATCGCCAAAAATAACGGCTACGCCCCGGCCCTCGTTACTTTTGTTCAGGTACGACGATTGAATCTCGGAACCCACCACCAGAACGGTTTTGTACATACCCGTTTTTATAAACTGATCGGCAATGGAGAGCGCGTATATAAAGCCGGAACACTGGTTACGAATGTCGATAACGCCGATACCCTCCAGACCCAGCTCACGCTGCATCAAAAATGCCGAACCGGGAAAATAATAATCCGGCGTTATGGTGGCGTAAACAATCAAGTCAACGGCTGATGCATCAAGGCCGGCCCGGTCCAGGGCCATGCGGGAGGCTGCCGTTGCCATGCTGGCATTGGTGTCCTTCCCGTACGTAAAATAGCGTCGTTGTTTGATGCCCGTCCGTTCCTGAATCCAGGCATCAGACGTGTCCATATACTGCGTCAGGTCATCGTTCGTAACGACATTGTCCGGAACGTAAAACCCTAATCCTTTTATAGTTGTGTAAACCGTGTTCATTTAATACGAATAAATCCCCCACAAAAATAGTACTTATTGTGGGGGATGTTCTCCTGATAAATTCCTTTGTACAACGAATGCCGGAAAAAGACAATCGCAGATCCGCTCTCAGGCGGGGTGCAGTTCAAAAGAATATTCTTCCATGATAAGGTTGGCCAATAGTTGTTTGCAGGCTTCATCAACGGTTTGACGGGCTTGCTCTTCGGTATCGGCTTCCACGTTGAGCCGGATGTGCTTGCCAATACGAACATTGTCGATAGTATCCATGTGGAGGTTATGAAGCCCCAATTTGACCGCTTTTCCCTGAGGGTCCAGAATTTCGGAACGGGTCATGATGTTGATTTCTGCGATGTATGTCATTTGCGAAAGAGTGAAACCGGGCCGCCGGTGCGGAGTAAAAGAGTGAAAGAATGAAAAGGGAGCCAGTCTGGATTTGGACGACTTTCTTTCACTCTTTCACACTCTCTCTCTTTGAAAATAGTGAAACAAGGATGTACAATAGGATAATGAGCGGGATGGCTGCAAACTGCAAAATTAACAGCAGTAAGACGGACGCAATCAAAAAACTGTATTTAACACGATTTTCGGCCCAGCCAAAGGATTTAAACTTGAGCGCAAAAAGCGGTAAGTCCATGACCATCATAAACGAGAACGCAATGATCATTCCCCAGGCAATGTCGTTTTGCCAGATAGCATTGTACTGCGGCTGATACCGTTCCATCAGCGGAAGGGCGGCAATCAGCATGGTGTTGGCAGGCGTGGGCAAGCCAATAAACTGGTCGCTTTGGCGGGTGTCGATGTTGAATCTGGCAAGTCGCAGGGCGGATAAAACCGCAATCAGGAAAGCCCCGTACGAGATGGGTCCTAACCCCTGAAACCAGCCGTATTGAAAAACGATGGTAGCGGGCAGTACCCCGAACGTAACGATATCGGCCAGTGAATCGAGTTCTTTGCCGAACGGTCCGGAAACGTTGACCAGGCGGGCCACAAAGCCATCACCAAAATCCAGTATTAAGGCCAGTCCAACCAGCCAGGCAGCCGTATCGAGATGCCCGCGCAGTGTCATTACGATGCCAATGCACCCGCACAACAGGTTGCCGCAGGTCATGACGTTGGGAAGATGCTTCAATTCTTAGTCGTGTATGATAAGTTATGAATGATGAATGATAAAGTTTAAATGATACGTGTCAGCGTTATTTATCATTCATCATTAGTTTAAAAACGGGTTTGTCTTTTTCTCTTTTCCAATAGTGGTTGGTTCCATGTGACCGGGATAAACAACGTAATCATCAGGAAGGGTAAAGAATTGGGTCCTTATGCTGTTCAGCAGGGCTTCGTGGCTACAAAAAGGGAAATCGGTTCGCCCAACGCTCCCATTGAACAGCACATCACCCCCAATAACGTAGCGGTCGGCATGATTGACAAACGCTACATGACCCGGCGCATGGCCCGGTACAAAGATGACATCCAGAACAGTATTGCCGAAGCGTATCGACTCACCTTCTTTCAGGGGTTCGTCAATTTCAGATGGTTCGTACCCGCGTAATCCGTACAGCGCGCAGCGCGTGGGCACATCGTCGTAAATAACATTATCCAACGGATGGAGGTATGCTTTAACCCCGAATGTTCGCTTCACGTAAGCTACACCAAACACATGATCGAGGTGAGCATGGGTGAGCAACAGGTACTTAACGCTGAGTTTATGGTCCGTAATGAATGTACTCAGCGTCACTTTCTCGGCCTGGTCATAACAGCCGGGATCGATAATGACCGCTTCACCCGTAGTGTCATCGGCAACAACGTACGTGTTTTCCTGAAAGGGCGAGAACGTGAACGATTGAATCATAGACACCAGGTGAGTTGGGTAGTCAGTTGTTTAGTTGGCCAGTCGGTGATTTGATCGGTTAGGGAGTATGTGACCAGCTGACTGACCAACTGACTTACAAAAGTAGAAATACCGTTGGTTTTTTGCGTAAATCGGGAACAGCCGATTTCCATTCCTTAACAGTCAGGGTGCGGACAAACGCATCGGGGGCGGTCACGTTGCAGGCCACGCACAGGCGGGTGTTTGCCTGGCAGTTGGCCAGGACATCGGCAAACAGCGCATCATTCCGGTAAGGCGTCTCCATGAAAATCTGCGTCTGTATACGTTGCTGCGCTTCTTTTTCGAGGTTTCGTATGGCGCGGGCGCGGTCCTGCCGTTCGATGGGCAGGTAGCCGTGAAAAACAAACGACTGCCCGCTCATGCCCGATGCCATCAGGGCCAATAAAATGGAGGATGGTCCCACCATCGGTTCTACCCGCCAGCCCAGCGAATGCGCCATGCTAACCACAACGGCACCGGGATCCGCCACGCCGGGGCAGCCCGCTTCGGACAGCACACCCGCATTTTTTCTTTGCTCCATAGTTGCCTGAATCTGACGGCGTGTATCGGCGGGGGGCGTATCTTTGTCGAGGTCGAAAAACGTGGTTTCGTCGATGATCCGGCTCGTTTTCAGGCCCGTGATAAACCGCCGGGCCGACCGTACATTTTCCACGAAATAGGTGTCCGTTTTTTCAATAACGTCCCGAATGGTGGGTGGTAAAACGAAATCCGCCGTATCGTCGGCCAGCAGGGTAGGGATGAGGTAAAGAGTAGGCATATTTTGTCATGCTGACGAAGGAAGCATCTTCGGGTGAGCAAATACTATTTCTTTTACCGAAGATGCTTCCTTCGTCAGCATGACAAAACTAACTGCTAATAAAGTTGAGGAGCACCTCCACAAACTCGGCGGGCTTCTCGGCCTGTATCCAGTGACCGGCACCCTGAATGGTCTCAATCCGGACATGGGAGAAAATTTGCCTGATGGCCGGTATGTCCTCATCCAGAATATAGGGCGACTCACTACCCCGGATAAATAACGTTGGCTCGGTCACGATTTGGGGATTGGTCAGTTCTCCGCCTACGCCATGCAGTTCGCGCTCGATAACGGGGAGGTTCAGTCGCCAGGCAAAGTTGCCTTCTTCGTTTCGGTACAGGTTCTTGAGTAAAAACTGCCGCACCGTCAGGGAGGGTTCGAAGGCGGTGAGAGCGGCATCGGCATCACCCCGACTTTTAATGGCTGCCAGGTCAATGGAGTTCAAACCCCGGACAAGCTCGGCATGATGGATCGGGTAAAACTTGGGGGCAATATCGACCACAACCAGTTTGGCAAACGTGCCCGGATAGGTCATTGCATACTGCATCACCGTTTTGCCACCCATCGAGTGACCAATTAATACTGGTTTTTCCAGGTTGTGTTCAATGAGGAATTCACGCAGGTCGGCGGCCATACTCTGGTAATCCTGGTCATCACCCCGGGGCGATTGTCCGTGATTCCGCTGATCAACTGCGAAGATGCGGTACCCCTGAGCCGCAATGGTTTTGCTGATGGTTAACCAATTGTCCGAAGAACCAAAAATGCCATGAAGAATGACAAGGACCGGACCGGTCTCCCCAATTTGACGAAAATATAATTTCATTTTTAAAGAGCGAAAGAGCAAAAAGGTGAAAATTCAGCGCAATCGCTCTTTATTTTACGTATACTACGTTATCCTGCTTTTTCACCAGTTCGCCAAACGATTGGAGGCTCAGCCCGTTTTCGGTAGCTACGCGTTCGAATTCTTCAGTGTCTCTCGACTCAACGGCAATGAGCAGGCCGCCCGAGGTTTGCGGATCGGCGAGTATATATTTCTGTCGTTCTTCCAGTTCACTGATTTTGTGGCCGTAACTGTCCCAGTTGCGGACGGTGCCGCCCGGAAAACTTTTCTGAGCCAGATACTCATCCACCATGGGTAGTTTGGGTACCGCATCAAATTCAACGATAGCACTGAGTCCCGACCCTTCGGCCATTTCAACCAGGTGGCCTAGCAAACCAAAACCCGTTACATCGGTCAGGGCTCTCACGTAAGGCAACCTGCCCAGGGTAGCCCCAAACCTGTTGAGTTGCGCCATCTGAGCGGGTGCCGTGTTGGCATGTTCGGGTTTGAGGATGCCTTTCTTCTGAGCGGTTGTCAGGATACCCACACCCAGTGGTTTGGTCAGGTATAGTTTACAACCCTCGGTTGCGGTGTTGTTCTGTTTGAGGTGGTCGATGCGTACTTTGCCCGTCACGGCCAGGCCAAAAATGGGTTCTACTGTGTCGATACTGTGCCCACCCGCCACGGGAATGCCAGCTTCCCGACAAATAGAACGTGCCCCTTCCATCACCTGTCCGGCTACGTGGGGGGGTAATTTATCTACCGGCCAGCCCAGAATAGCTATCGCCATAATGGGTTCTCCCCCCATTGCGTACACGTCACTGATGGCGTTGGCGGAGGCAATACGGCCAAAGTCGAAGGCATCATCCACGATGGGCATGAAAAAATCGGTGGTACTGATAATGGCTTCCCCATTGCCCAGGTCCAGAACGGCGGCATCATCGCGGGAGTCGTTGCCGACCAGTAGACTCGGATAGGCAGGCTGAGAACCGGTGGCGTTGCTGTGCAGAATCTGATCCAGTATTTTCGGCGAAATCTTGCAGCCACAGCCCGCGCCATGACTGTATTGAGTGAGTTTATAGGAAACGGATTCAGTTGCTGTCATAACAGGATAAAACTAAGAGCGAAAAAGGTAAATGGATGGTCATTCCCTCGTATAAGTACACTTGAAAATAATTAATGATTCTCTAACGGGCGGAAGTTATCTACGTGATACTGTGTTGCTAATAATTTGATAATACAGATTGGCAGGAAGTAGACCGCCTTAAATAAAACTATTCTAAGGTAAAGTTTCAATAAACTGTGTATAGTAGTACTTTCTTGAGATAATCTCTTTTACGTCATCAAAAAAAAAGAGCATCTTTGCACCTGAATGGATAAGCTGACTACTTAAGCTTACCCCTTCAAACTACTAACAAAACAAACACTTCTATGTCTAAAAAACTACTGCAATTTCGGGTAGCCCTGGTGCTGGTCGGCGGTATGATTCTGGCTTTGCTCAGTGGGAGCGGAGCTATGGCTCAGGTAACCTCGTCTGCCATCAATGGGTTTGTAACCGACAAAAAAGGGGATGGTCTGCCCGGTGCTACCGTAGTCGCCGTTCATACCCCATCAGGTACTCGGTACGGTGCTGTAACCAATACGGCGGGTATTTACAACATGCCTAATGTTCGGGTTGGTGGACCCTACACAATTACCGTATCGTACGTTGGTTTCAAGGAGAGGATTCAGGAGAACGTCTTTGCTGCTTTGGGAACAACGGCCAACAACAACTTCAAACTTGATGAAGAAGGTACGAACCTGAGCGAAGTAGTCATATCAGGAAACCGGAGCGAACTGATTAGTTCAGACCGTACGGGCGCAGCCTCTTCGTTCAATCGGGAAGCTGTCAATACCATTCCAACTATCAGCCGTACCCTGACTGACATTACGAAGTATAACCCTTACGGGAATGGCCAGTCGTTTGCTGGTCAGGATGCTCGTTTCAACAATTTCACTATTGATGGAGCAACATTCAATAATGGCTTTGGTCTGGGTAACTCGGCACTGGCCGGTGGCCGGACGGGTACAACAGCTGTTTCGATTGATGCTATCGACCAGATTCAGGTAAACGTAGCACCGTTCGATATTCGGCAATCGGGCTTTACGGGTGCTGGCATCAACGCCGTAACCCGGTCTGGTACCAATGATTTCTCGGGCTCAGTCTATCACCTCTTCCGTAATACAAGCATGGTCGGAAACACGGCAGCGGGTACGTCGATTGGTACGGTTAACGTAGATGAGAAAACGTACGGTTTTCGCTTGGGTGGTCCAATTATCAAAAACAAACTGTTCTTTTTCATCAATGCCGAACAATTTGATAGTAGCAACCCGGCCTTGACTTACGTAGCCAATCGGGGAGAAACAAGCGGTAACATTTCCCGCGTTCTGGCTTCTGATCTGACCGATCTGAGCAGCTTCATGCAAACCAACTTCGGGTTTGATTTGGGTGCTATCGATAACTACAACAATGAAGTGAAGAGTACTAAGGGGCTGATTCGTCTTGATTATAACATCAATGAAAGTAACAAGCTCTCGGTTCGGTATTCGCACCACAATTCATCGTCGGGGCAAGTGATAAGCAACAGTAACAGTAGTAATACGGCGGGTAATGGCAACCGAATCTTTCAAAACCTCTCTCTTTCGGCGCAGAACACCGGCTACATCATTGCGGATAATACCCGCTCGATAGCCGTTGAATTGACGTCTAACTTCAGCAACAAGTTTTCGAACAACTTGGTAGGTACGTATAACAAACAGATTGAAGACCGCACGTACCGGACGAAAGTGTTCCCAACCATCGATATTCTGAAAGATGGTAGTACGTACACGTCTGTTGGTTTTGACCCGTTCACGCCCAATAACAAGCTGAACTATTCAACTTTCAACATTACGGATAACCTTAGCTATTTTGCTGGTAAGCATACGCTCACGGCCGGTGTAGTATTCGAGCATTATACGTCAAACAACGTCTTCTTCCCGTCATCGAACGGCGTGTATGTGTATAATTCGATTGCTGATTTCAAGCAGGCTGCTTTAGCCTCTATCACTAATCCAACAGCTACTTCGTCGCCCGTTGTTCTGAATAAGTACAATCTTCGTTACTCATTATTGCCCGGTGGGGCTGAACCACTCCAGCAGTTGAAGCGGAACCTGTACAGTGCTTATGTGCAGGACGAATATCTGGCTAGTCCAAACTTAAAACTGACGCTTGGCTTACGGGGTGATATCTTCGATTATGACAACAGTACGGCTGTTGCCTTCAACAACCCCGTTGTTGCTGGCTTAACGTTCAATGATGAAAACGGAGCGCCTTATAAAATCACTACCGGTGCATTCCCTAAACCAAAGTTGTTATTATCACCGCGTTTTGGTTTTAACTATGATGTAAAAGGGGATAAGACAACCCAAATTCGCGGTGGTACGGGTATTTTCGTATCCCGTATTCCTGAGGTGTTGGTTTCTAACCAGTTGGGCAATAACGGGGTCAACACCATCCTGACTACCGTGAACAGCACAACGGCTATTCCGTTCAGAACCGATCCGAGCCTTTTACCGGCTGCTGTTCGTCTTGATCCGACGACGGTTAATATCAATACCCTACCTCCCTACACGATCAATGCCTCAGATCCTAACTTGAAATACCCACAAATCTGGAAAACGGACGTTGCTGTCGATCAGCGGTTACCTTTTGGCCTTGTTGGGACCGTCGAGTTTATCTATAACAAAAACCTTCAGGCCCTGCGTTATATCGACGCCAACCTGAAAGCGCCGACCCGGACGCTGAGTGGCCCCGATACCCGCTCGTTGTTCCCCGCTTTTGGGGTTGCCAGTACGGGTGGGAATACACCTACCAATCCACAAAACGTTGCCCGTTATATTAATCCACAGATTGCTAACGCCTTCGTATTGAAAAACACGACGAAGGGAGAATCGTACATAGTTACGTTCAAACTGGAGAAGCCCGTTGCCCGGAATTTTGGTGGTGTAATTTCCTATACCTACGGACAGGCTCGTGACCTTGCTTTTGTAGGCAGCACGGTACAGGCTAACGTGCCGACGGCTTATGGTCAAAATTACCTGACCACCTCGTACGCTGACAATGACCTGCGGCACCGGATTAACGGGTATGTAAATTACCGGCTGAACTACGGTGGTAAGTTTGGTGGCTCAACGGCCTTCACGCTGGGTGGTACGTATGCTAGTGGCAGTAAAATATCGTACACGTATAACCAAGACGTGAACGCTGATGGTCAGAACAATAATGACCTGATTTATGTACCAAGAAATGCATCTGAACTAACGTTTAGCCCGCTTACTGTCGGTACAGGTACCAGCGCAGTAATTTATTCGCCGGAACAGCAGCAGGCTGCTTTTGATGCCTTTATCAATGGCAATGATTACCTGAGTACCCGCCGTGGTCAGTATGCTGAGCGGAACGGTGGTGCTTTCCCCTGGCTGGCCCGTTTCGATTTTACAGCTATTCAGGAATTCTACGTGGCCGTTGGTGCTAAGGGTAAGCGGAATACAATCCAGTTTCGGGTTGACATCCTGAACGTGGGTAACCTGCTCAACAACGCGTGGGGTGTAGGTAATCTGGCTACTACGTTTAACCCACTGGTTTTGGCCAGTACCAGCACTGCAGGTGTGCCAAGCTACCGGTTGGCTACACAGAACATCGGCGGTCAGAACGTACTGCTCAAAGACTCATTTGTGAAAAGTGCCTCGCTTAACAATAACGACGTATATCAGGCGCAGATTGGCCTACGCTACATCTTCAATTAAAAGAAGAGTTAGTTTAACAACTAAAAACGGCCCCGGTCTTTATGACAGGGGCCGTTTTTAGTATCCAAGGTACCTTTATTTTAGAATAGATGTATCGGCGGTCTTCTTCATTTTTAGCATGACAACACCCGCCTGATACCCCTGCACGATCATCCGGCCAATATCGTCGGAGTCGAACTTCATCAGGTTGAGAGAAAGGGGTTCCGTAGGTCGGATAATGGTCAGTTTGAGGTCGCGTCCATGCAACTGTTCCCGCTCGGCAAACCGTTCGGCCCAGGCAATGTCATTGTTGACCAACTGATTGACGGTGATATCTTTAACCCGGTCCATCAGGTTCAGTAGGTTGCGGTAGTTGAACTTCTCGTTGTATATTTTTTTGGCGTGGCAGGCTACGCAGGCAATATCCGTTGCGCCATCTTCAATGGCTACCCGCAGCGGGGCCACTTCGCGGAGGCCCCCGTCCAGAAACGCCTGCCGGTGATCCCCCCCAATTTGCATGGCTGGCATCAGGAAGGGAATGGAACTGCTGGCGTACACGAAATCCAGAAAATTTGGATCGTTCAGGTCAGCATAGTACATATCGCCCTCAATAATATCAACGGCACCTACCTTTAGGGTTAGCGGTCCGGCTCTGAGGGCGTCAACATCAACGTTTTTTCTAATTAAGTTATGAATGGGTGAATTATCCAATAACCCATCAAAACGACTCATCAGGGTATTATAACCCATGCGGAACCGCGACCGGATAACGGCTACATCATCGGGCCTGGTGATATTCCGAATCCAGAACTCAATTAGATATTTGCCAACCTTTATCCAGTCAATCTGGCCATTAGCGGCATACTGACGGGCCGCTTCATTAGCCAGAAATGTGGCATTGAGACTGCCTACGGAGATGCCGTACAGGTGATCGGGAACGAATCCCGACTCAAAAAGGGCCATAGCGGCTCCCGCCTGAAAGGCTCCTTTGAGCGAACCACCCCCCAGCACGAGCGCACAGCCAGACGATTGGGGTTTAGACGCAATGCTGGCCGTTTTCGGAACGGGAGGTATTGGATTGTCGATCATACAGGGAAATGGCAAAAGGTGTACGCTGGCTGAGTAGCTGGTAAATTGAGGCTTTTCGTGGAATAAACAAAACGAATTGACAGCAGGGGGGGTTATCAGAAAGGGTAAGTGCCACTATGAATAGCTTTTCGGTGTCTGCTGTTTCCTTGCTAATATTGCCAAAAAATAGCTGGCAGGCTGAATGATACAGGCGTAGGTCTTGAAAGTTGTAGAGTAATCATTGGGGGGGCGCATCGGTATTGCCCTTGCCAGCTTCTCACTACTCCTGACTTTTACGACGTATGGCTCCTGCCACTTATGACTTGTACGACTACTTATCATACCCTCTCCAATGCCCCTCACCGTCGCTGATATACAGGCCCCTATTGCTGCCGAAATGGAATTATTCGAGCAGAAGTTTCGGGGACAGATGAAAAGCGATGTGATGCTGCTCGATCAGATCATGAAGTACATCGTGAAGCGGAAGGGGAAGCAGCTTCGGCCAATGTTCGTTTTTTTGATGGCGGGCGTATGCGGAACGATTACTGAAGCGACGTACCGGGGAGCATCACTGATTGAGTTACTGCACACCGCCACACTGGTTCACGATGACGTGGTGGATGAGTCAAATTACCGGCGCGGGTTTTTCTCCATCAATGCGCTCTGGAAAAATAAAGTTGCCGTACTGGTAGGCGATTATCTATTGTCCAGGGGATTACTGCTTTCTGTAGAAAATGGGGACTACGAACTGCTTAAAATTGTTTCGCGGGCGGTTCGGGAGATCAGTGAGGGCGAATTACTCCAGCTCTATAAAGCCCGGCGATTGGACATTACCGAGGATATATACTACGAAATAATCCGCCAGAAGACGGCATCCCTCATTGCCGCCTGCTGCGCGGTGGGAGCCCGCTCAGTGGATGTTGGAGCAGAGCTGGTTGAGCAGGCGCGGGTATTTGGGGAGAAAGTTGGCATCGCTTTCCAGATTAAAGACGACCTGTTTGACTACGGTACGGCCGAAATCGGGAAACCGCTGGGTATCGACATTAAAGAGAAAAAAATGACGCTCCCGCTCATTTATGCGCTCAACAACGCTGGTTTTCTGGAAAAAAGACGGATCATCAATATCGTCAAAAACGAAAGTGAAAAACCTAAAAAGGTAGACGAGGTCATCACCTTTGTGAAGCAATCGGGCGGTATCGAATACGCCACGGCAGCCATGAATAGCTACGTTGCCGAAGCGCAGACGCTGCTCAACTCATTTCCCGAATCCCCCTATCGTCAGTCCCTATACCAATTGGTGCAGTATACGATTGACCGGAGCAAGTAAATGAATGATGAACAGTTTTTTGTAAATCATTCATCATTCACCTACTTGCTCCGGCGACCCGGACTTCATTCCTTTCGTTTTCTCTTTAAACAGCCGGTGGAAGTCGGGGCTTTCCGTATGCATCCACTTATCCCAGAAGGTGAAATAAAGTCCGTAGTTAAACCGGAACTGCGTGTGATGCAGGCTGTGGTGGGTAGCACCGATAAGCCATCGCCCCAGCCAGTGATTATTGAAATTGGCGGGATATATTTCGGTATTAAGGTGGTTAATGGCACTCGTAACCGTCATGATGAACAAAATGATGCCCACAGCCGATAGGTGCAAGGGTATCACAAAAGTCAGTAGCGGGATAATAATAGCCTGTAACGTACTTTCCGTCGGGTGGAACGAGAAGGCAGTCCAGGGGGAAGTAGTCAGGCTATCGTGGTGCGTTTTGTGTACCAGCTTATACACACCGGGCCGGTGCATCCAGCGGTGAAGCCAGTAATAGTAGGTTTCATGGATAAACAGGACCAGTAAAATGCTGAACGGATACCACACCAAGGGATAGGCGTCAAAATCGGTGTAAATCAGGCTGTAGCCAGCATTATAGGCCTGAATCATAGCCAACGCCATACCGGTAAAAATGAGCGATGTCAGCACAGACCAGCCTATCTCACGCCAGTCCTGACCCGGCTTACGGGGGCGCGTATGCACCGCACGATGGGTGAATTGCTGTTTCATCGACACGTTGAACAACCACCAGAATCCCAGCGAAAACAGGACATACCGACCAAAAATGGCGGAGAAAAATAGTAAGCCTGTCAGCCACAAAGAATCCGAATCAAAAATCTGAGTCATACTGTCTATATTGATTGACTACCCTAAAACCAGTTTGTAAGCAGAAAAACTGACAAAGCTAATACGTCTTACGCTGGTTTTCGACGTTCAGTTCACCGTACCTGTGCGCCAGGGCTTCTCCCTTTGTCAAACGTCAGTGGGCATACTTCACATACATACCATCTGATGAAATCGATTGTCCAGAAATTTGTTTTGTACATTTGTCAAAGCATGACTAAATCATTTACAAACGGCTATATGCGCCTGATCTCCCCGGCTCTTTTTCTGGTTTTACTGACCCTGACCACCTTTGCCCAATCCCGTAAAATAGCCACTACCACGGCAAAGAATGCGACTGCAACGCAGGTGAACCCACCAATGGGTAAGCCAAAACTGGTAGTAGGCATCGTCATCGACCAAATGCGGTACGACTATCTCTATCGGTACTATACTAAGTTTGGAACGGCCGCTACGACGGGGAGCGGATTCCGGCGATTGATGGATGAGGGATTCAATGCCCGAAATAATCACTACCATTACGCAGCTACTTACACCGGTCCTGGTCATGCGGCCATCTACACGGGGTCGGCCCCCGCCATCAACGGTATCGTGGGTAATGACTTTTACGAACGAAATCTGGGCCGGTTAATGTACTGTGCCGAGGATACTTCGGTAAGTACGGTGGGAAACACCGGTACCGCCGGTAAAATGTCGCCCCGCAATTTGCAGGTGACTACCATCGGCGATCAACTTAAACTGGCCACCGACGGGCGGGCCAAAGTAATTGGTATTGCCCTGAAAGACCGGGGGGCTATCCTGCCTGCCGGTCATGCGGCCAATGCCGCTTACTGGTTCGACTCGAAAGACGGCAACTTTATCAGCAGCACATTTTATCAGAATGAGCTGCCAAAATGGGTGCAGGATTTTAACGCCCGGAAGCTGGGAGATCAGTTTCTGGGTCAGAAATGGGAGCCTGTACTGCCCCTGAATCAATATACCGAAAGTACTACGGATGATCAGGCGTATGAAAACATGATGCCCGGCGAAGCTAAACCCGTTTTTCCGCATGAGTTTGCGGTTCAGGCGGGTGGCAGCAAATACGAAGTGCTGCGCACCAGCCCCTACGGCGACCAGATTACGAAAGAGTTTGCCCTGGCTGCCATGAAAGGGGAGCAATTGGGTCAGCGCGACGTAACGGATATGCTGTGCGTCAGTTTTTCGTCGCCCGATTACGTTGGTCACGCCTTTGGGACACATGCCATAGAAACGGAAGATCAGTACATCCGGCTCGACCGGCAACTGGCCGATTTGTTTGCGCAACTGGATGCCAGTATGGGTAAGGGACAATGGCTGGCGTTTTTGTCGGCCGATCATGGTGTAGTGGATGCGCCGGGTTTTTTGCAACAGTACCGCATTCCGGCGGGCGTTAAAGGGTATGGCGAAATTGGCGAAACGGTGAAAGCATCGCTCGAAAAAGCCTACGGACCCGGCAAATGGATGCTGTCCTACATCAATCAGCAAGTGTACCTGAACCACGCCCTGCTGGCCGAAAAGAAGATCGCGCTACCGGACGTGTACGCGCTGCTGCGAACGGATCTGCTCCGGCAGAAAGCCGTTGTCAATGTTATTAATCTGCACAATCTGGGGGCAGAGGCCCTGCCACAGTTGCAGGAAAACCTACTGCGAAATGTGTATTACCCAAACCGAAGCGGTGATTTTTACATCCTTCAGTCCCCCGGCTGGATTGAGGGGCGTGCCAGGGGAACAACCCACGGGAGTACCTATGCCTACGATACCCACGTTCCTTTTCTGCTCTACGGCTGGGGTATAAAACCGGGGCAAACGCTGCGCCGAACCCATATTCATGACATTGCCCCCACCATAACAGCCCTGCTCGGACTGCTCGAACCCAGCGGCTGCATTGGTAACCCGGTCGAGGAAGCAATTAAATAATGATGACCGGGCTGGCGTTCCAATGATGAATGATTTTACAAAAAAACTATGCATCATTTATAATTCATTATTTAAAACTCACTTCTTTGAACCCGAAGAGCCGCACCTGTCCCTGGCTGGCAATGGCTAACTGGCCAGTATCATCTACGCCTACGATAGTTCCCGGAAATGAATGGCCATCGGCTTCGAAAGTATGCTCCTGGTGGTATCGGTAAAGTACGTCCAGATAATCTTTTTTCAATGCATCCCGTTGTCCCGCACGCAGGTGTAGATAGCGCTGTTCCAGCGTTTCGCACAGGCGGTTGAGCAGGCCCGGCAGGTTGTATCCGTTGGGTAGGGGAGCCTGCAATTGCAGCGATGTAGCGGTTGGAAACGTAAAATCGGTCTGATTCACGTTCAGGCCAATTCCGGCTACCGACCAGGCAATGCCGTACCCGTGCAGGGTGTTTTCAATCAGAATGCCGCCAAGTTTTTGATTGCCCACGTACACATCATTAGGCCATTTAATGCGAAGTTGTTCCCCCAGTAGTGGCTGGAATGCATCGTAGACACCCATAGAAATGGCCATGTTGAGCCAAAACTGCTCGCTGGCAGTCAGGAAACTAGGTTTCAGGATGAGCGAGAAGGTCAAGTTCTGCCCCGATTTAGCCTCCCATTGATTCCCCCGTTGCCCCCGACCGACAGTTTGGTTATCCGTTATGACAAGCAGCCCTTCGGCCGGGTCCTTTTGAGCAATCAAAGCAGACGCTTCGTCGTTAGTAGACTGACAGCTTGGCAGGTATTGGATTATTTGGCCAAGAAAAAGGGTTTTGGGATAGATTTTGTACAAAATATTGTATAGTTTAGTATAGGGCTAGTAAATGGTGCTCAGGGCTTTTGGCCCTCAGGCAAAGTACCCGCTGATTAGCGTGGCAATGTTAAATCGAAAGTATGAGAATCAAGAATAATAAAGAGTTTACCGCCGAGCAAATGCGTGATTTCGTTGTTCGGGGCATGCAGGAAAAAAAAGCGCAGGACATCGTAGTAATGAACCTGCGCAACGTCAAAAATGCCATCTGTGATTACTTCGTTCTGTGTTCAGGCACATCCGATACGCAGATTGATGCCATTTCAACATCCATTGAAGAAGAAGTCTACAAAGCCAGTCAACAGGACCCCTGGCATAAAGAGGGTAAGCTCAATCGGGAATGGATTCTGCTCGACTATGTTGATGTAGTCGTTCACGTGTTCAAGAAAGATCGTCGGGAGTTTTATGATCTTGAACAACTTTGGGGCGATGCCGAGATTTATTCCGTTGCTGATAACGATTTGATTGAAGCGTCCTGAGTGAAAAAGGATTTAGCACGGTCCCGCAAATCACCAATAAAAAGTGCCCGCTACGGGCCGTTTATTGGCTAAGAAGACCGCTTATCCCAACCGTTTGCAGGAAGAAACATTCATCTGCAAAACGGTGTTACTTTTTTGAAATCCGTTTGTATAACCTAAAAGATGGCAGAAAATAATAATAGGAATCCATTAGTACCCCGTGGTGGGCCACGTAAGCCCAACTTTCAGGGTTGGATTGTTGCTTTACTCATTGCCGCTATCCTTGGCATCACATTCTTCAACAAAAGTTCAGCCGTTCGCGAAACATCGCAAAAACGGTTTGAAGCCATGGTGAAAGATCGTGAGGTGGCTCAGGTATCGGTGGTAAACGATAAAATTGCTGAAGTGACACTCACGCAGCAAGCCGCGCAAAGTCCGAAATACAAGGCCATGTTTACAGACAAACCTTATTTCGGCTCAAATCAGGGTCCCCATTTTCAATTTCAAATTGCCTCCAGCGAAACGTTCAAGAAAGACCTGGAAGCGATGCAGGAGGGTATACCGGCCAGCGAAAAAGTTGATTATAAATTTGAGCAGCGCAGCGACTTTGGCAGTATCATCAGCACATGGGGATTTTTAATCGTCATGATTCTGGCCATGTATTTTTTACTGGGCCGGATGTCGGGCGCGGGTGGTCCGGGTGGTCAGATTTTTAACATCGGGAAATCCAAAGCGGCTCTGTTCGACGCGGATAGCAAGGTGAAGATAACGTTTAATGATGTGGCCGGGCTTGATGAAGCGAAAGAAGAAATCAAGGAGATTGTCGATTACCTGAAGAATCCGACCAAGTTCACGAAGCTGGGTGCCAAGATTCCCAAAGGTGCGTTGTTGATAGGCCCTCCGGGTACCGGTAAAACCTTGCTGGCGAAAGCTGTAGCGGGCGAAGCGGGTGTTCCCTTCTTTTCGCTGTCGGGTTCCGACTTTGTCGAAATGTTTGTGGGTGTTGGTGCTGCCCGGGTGCGTGACTTGTTTAAACAAGCCAAAGAGAAAGCTCCCTGCATTATTTTCATTGACGAAATTGATGCGGTAGGCCGTTCGCGGGGGCGGGGTTCAATGCCCGGTGCCAACGATGAGCGCGAGAACACACTGAACTCACTGTTGGTAGAAATGGACGGTTTTGCTACCGATTCGGGTATTATTATCCTGGCTGCTACCAACCGCCCCGACGTGCTTGACTCAGCGTTATCGCGTCCCGGTCGTTTTGATCGTCAGATTAGCATCGACAAGCCAGATATTATTGGTCGGGAAGCAATTTTCCGGGTTCACCTGAAGCCTATCAAACTGTCGGCCGACGTTGATCCCAGGGAACTGGCCGCTCAAACGCCGGGCTTTGCCGGTGCCGAGATTGCCAACGTCTGCAATGAAGCTGCGCTGATTGCCGCCCGTAGTGACAAGGAATCCGTTGATATGGTCGACTTTCAGTATGCTATGGATCGGGTAATTGGTGGCCTTGAGAAGAAGAATAAAATCATTTCGCCGGAAGAGAAAGAGATTGTGGCCTACCACGAAGCGGGTCATGCCGTAGCGGGGTGGTTCCTTGAGTTTGCCGACCCACTGGTGAAAGTGTCAATTGTACCGCGTGGTGTAGCCGCTCTTGGCTATGCGCAATACCTGCCCCGTGAGCAGTACCTGTATCGCACGGAGCAGCTGATGGATGAGATGTGTATGGCACTGGGTGGCCGGGCGTCCGAGGACATTATCTTCGGTAAGGTTTCGACAGGTGCTTTGAGTGATCTGGAGCGTATCACTAAGCTGGCTTACAGCATGGTAACTATGTACGGCATGAACGATAAAATAGGTAATATATCGTTCTATGACTCAAAACAGTCAGAATACGCCTTCAACAAGCCCTATTCGGAAGAGACGGCCAAACACATTGACGATGAAGTTCGTAAGATTGTTAGTCTGGCCTACGATCGGACGAAAGCACTCTTGACCGAACACAAGGATGCGCTGGAAATTCTGGCGAAAGAATTGCTGTCCAAAGAAATTCTGTATCAGAATGACCTTGTTCGGCTGATTGGTAAGCGTCCGTTTGAGCGCGAAACCGTCTACGAAGCTTACAAGAATAAGGGCATTGCCGAAGAAGTTAAAGAGCAAATTGGTAAGGAAGCAAAACCAGAAGCCATTGAGCCGCAAACGCTGCCCATCTGACGGTTATAAGTAAACGAAAAAGGGGATTCCTACATGGGAATCCCTTTTTTGTTTGTATCACAGACTTCAGTCTGTAGGAATACATAATACAGTGCTTACTGTTTTTACTTTTTTCCCAGCTCAATCACCTGCATGTCCAGAATCTTTCCGGCATCCAACGAAAAACGGATGGCTGTTCGCAGGAGGTGAAATCCCGTTTTCCCAGCTGCACCGGGGTTAACGAAAAGCAGGTTATTCAGGGTTGAGTCGCGCACTACTTTTAGAATGTGCGAATGACCGCAAATAAACAGGTCAGGCGGGTTTTCCTGTAAGACAGGCCTGACTACCGGATTGTATTTTGGTGGTGAACCACCAATATGAGTCATCCAGATGGTTAGCCCTTCGAGCACGAAACGCTGGTTAAGTGGTAATTCCGCCGATTCCCGATCAATATTCCCCGATACAATACGTAACGGACGAAATGCCCGTAACTGATCCGCAACCGCCAGCGCACCCACATCGCCCGCATGCCAGATCTCGTCGCAGGCCGCAAAATGGGTGAAAATCTGGGGGTCCAGGTAGCTGTGGGTATCGGATAGAAGGCCAATACGAGTCATAATTACGATGCTAAAATGGCTTCCTTCATCTCACTGCGGATTCGCTTTTTGTCAATCTTGCCGACGCTGGTTTTCGGAATTTCCTGAACGATCAGAATATGGTCGGGAACGTACCATTTATGGAGTTCTCCCCGCGCTACTCTGGCCTGCAATCCCTCTTTTATGCCTGCTGCCGTTAATTGGAAGCCTGGCTTCTGCACAACGAGCGCGTGGGGTCGTTCGCCCCACCGGTCGTCGGGAAGGCCAATAACGGCAGATTCTGCCACGCCTTCTACCTGCGAAAGAGCATCTTCCATATCCAGCGAGGATACCCACTCGCCCCCGGTTTTTATCACATCTTTAGTACGGTCGGCCACCACAATCCAGTGATCCGGAGTAATACTGGCCACATCACCGGTATGGAGCCAGCCGCCCTTCCAAAGTTCGGCTCCCCGCTCGGAGTCGTTGAAATACCCCTGCGTCGACCAGGGCGTACGCACCACTATTTCGCCCAGCGCATGGCCATCGTGGGGCAGAAAATTGCCGCTATCGTCCATCAGCCGTGCATCCACGAAGGGAGCAACCCGCCCCGCCCGGACCCGAAGGTCTATCTGCTGGTCGGGGGGTAACTGACGTTCGGCATCATTCAGGTAAACGACAGATAGGATAGGGGCCGTTTCGGACATACCGTAGCCCGATGATACATTAATGCCCAGGTCCGTCGCCATTTTGGCCAGTCCTTTCGTCAGCGCCGAGCCACCAATCAATACGCTCCATTTGCTCAGCGTATCCCGGAATTTCTGCGCGGCCGGATTACTGACCAGCATATTCAGGATGGTAGGTACGCAGTGGGACAGCGTTACCTTTTCCGTAACCAGTAGCTTCAGCAACATGTCCGGCTCGTATTTGCCCGGATATACCTGTTTGGCCGCCAGCAGTGTGGCCAGGAATGGGAAGCCCCAGGCATGCACATGGAACATGGGGGTGATGGGCATATACACATCCGTCCGGGAACGGAAGGGCAGGGCCTCATAGCCAATCAGGTACGTTAGCAAACACATTGTGTGCATGAATAACTGGCGGTGGGAGAAATAAACACCCTTCGGATTGCCCGTTGTGCCCGTTGTATAGAACGTAGTAGCCCAGGTATTTTCGTCGAAGTCCGGGAATTCGTATTCCGGACTTTCTGCTTTTAACAGGGCTTCGTACTCGCCCGAAAAATAGTCCGGAACGTCAGAAAGTGCTGTTACTGCGTTTTCTCCGTACACTTTGTCACTCAGAATAACGTACGTATCAACGGTGGAGATCTGGGTTTTTACAGCGGTCAGAATGGGCAGGAAATCTTCATGTATCAGGATAACCTTATCCTGAGCGTGGTTGATGGTGTACAGAATCTGAGCGGGCGACAGGCGTACGTTGATGGTGTGTAGAATAGCACCAATGCCGGTAATGGCAAAATAGCTTTCGAGGTAGCGGTGGCTATCCCAGTCCATAACGGCTATAGTATCACCCGGTTGTACGCCCAGGCTGGTGAGTGTATTGGCCAACTGCCGAACGCGCTGATTGAACTGGCTATAGTTCATGCGAAACAGGTCGCGGTAAACGATTTCCCGAGTGGGTTCGTACTTGAGCGACTCGGCCAGAATATTCTTTATGAGTAGGGGGGGCTCACTGGCTTCCGCCGTGCGTGGGATTAGTTTTGTCTGAATCATTCGAATCAACGGGTTTCGTAAATGAATGCGTTGACCGAAGATATGGTTGAACGATGTAAAGAAAAAATAGTACTGCCCGTAGCTGAGCTATTTGCCGGGCAATTGAACCTTCTCACTAATTTTATGTGGCTCTATCAGGTTGTATTTGGTGTACTGACCCCTTAATTGCTGGACAGAATTTCCTATTTGTTAGTTGTAACATTTTCTGCTTTTCAGGTCTCGCATATCAACTCCGCTTTCCAACAGAAAGCGATACGGACTCCGGTAGTGGAGCCCCGAATGAATCCGCTCCAAGTTATAAAAATCTCGGAAACGATTCAGCCTCTCAATGGCTTTGGCCAGACTCTCCAACTCATATCGCTTACAAACGGCTCGTTCCATTTCGGAAATTATGTCCAGATAAGTAGGAGCTTGAGAGGATAGTACAACGCGACAAGAGTTCTACGATAGTCAGTATTCCCAACAGCCCGTAAAACTCCCCACTGTGTATAGCGTGGCCGAAGTAAAAGTTATTATTTCCAAGGCCGGATAATTCTTTTAATGATACCACATTAGTAGTTCACTATAGAGTTTTACAAATGCCCAATGGATTCTAATAATATCAGTTCGGAGCGGGAAGATATTCTTAAGCACTAATTTCAAGCTTATATCCTTTGCCGCGTATGACAACAATCTTGATGTTCGGATCAAATTCCAGTTTTTTTCTAAGTTTAGAAATGAACATATCCAGACTTCGGCCTACTATAACCCCTTCATCTTCCCATATCTCTTTTTGTAGCCGGCTTCGCTCTATAGCCTCGTTAGGAGACAACGCGAAAATGCGAAGTAAACGAGTTTCAGTTCTGGTCAAGTCTTTGGTCTTTCCATTTATCATGAGCTTACGGGTCTCTGCGTCGAACGACATTGACCCTAAAGTGAATATACCAGTAGGCTGACTGTCAGCTAAGGCCCTCCGCGGCTTAACAGATCTTAAAAAAATAAATCCAACAAATGCTAAAACTGTCAGGCTGCCCAGAATATATCCATTCTGTGCTGTAATTATTCCTGTCGGTTTGAATTTAATATTAATCATGTAACACGCCGTAGGTTGCCTTCTTCCTATACAGGCTACAATATCATCTTTCTTATTTTTTGATACGGCATATCCATAGGCTACACTGGCATCGGCACAGTTCAATACGTTAACAACATAATCACTTGCGAGCGGGTCTTCGGCTAACAAACGCTGAGTAGTATTCACGAGGGATTCGGGTTGAAAAGTAAAGGCATTCTCAAAACTGATCTGGTATTCATTTTCGGCGATCTTTTTTATTGGAAGTACCCGTGATATACTGTCGCCCGACTGAATGAGTATTTCATGTCCGATCCGGCGAAGCAAAATTTCCCTTCTGGCAAACTAAACGACTATGGACTGGAAGTCCATAGGTTTAAAAACGAATGGAATTCGTTTGTTTCGGCTGAAGCCGACTGAAGGTATACCACTTTAAGTGACCTACTCCAGAATGAAATTCTCATCCCCATTAGGATGATCCTTGTGATGATCTAAATACGATTGCAGCAACTCGTCGGTGATACTACCCACACTCCAAGCACCGTAACCAACACCCCAGAAGTGACCGCCCCAATACCGACGCTTCAGTTCAGGAAACTCGTGCAAAAGCAACTTCGCACTGCGGCCTTTTAGCCGCCGGACTAAATCGCTCAAACTTAACGAGGGCGAATACGATACGTGCAGATGAATATGATCTTTACTCACAACGCCTTTCAGAATCTGCACGTCCAGCACATTGCAGGTCTGCCGCAATAAGTCCCGACAACGCAACTGTACATCACCTGTCAGCACATGGTAGCGATACTTAGTACTCCACACCAAATGGACTTGTAAATTATAAACCGAATGACTACCAGACCGTTGCTGCTTCATCAAGCAAAATTACCAAAATTGAGTAGCAACTAAAGTCTTGCCCTAAAGGGCATAGCTTGAACTAGCGTACGTGAAAAGTCAAA
>NZ_KB893249.1 GCF_000374065.1 Spirosoma luteum DSM 19990 | reverse complement strand
GGTTGGTGCTTTGAAGGCGGGTGAACACCTCTCCCTTATCGAACAGAGCCGTTAAGCCCCGTACTGCCGATGGTACTGCTGTCACAGGTGGGAGAGTAGGAAGGTGCCACCATTGAAACAAGTGCGAGAGCCTGTCCACCGTTGTGGACAGGCTTTCCGCGTTTTAGAGATATTACTGTATAAATTATTCGATTGTCAAGCTTCTGAAAAGGATGAGTTATGCAGTTACTAAATCATACATAACTGGTAAGGTAATCTTTTCAAGCAGTTGTTCTTCCAGTAAATCTGCCCACGCATTCATATAGGTAACCACATCTTCGCGTAGATTATGCTTTAAAAAACGCTTTTCTATTGGAAATCTAGTCAATATCTGTCGATCATCCAGGCGTTCGAGGTGCTTCAAATCTTCCAGTTGTAATCCGGCGCTCAGCATCTCATTAATAAGGAGGTCAATGGGCATTTGACTGGTTGAGCAATAATCCTCTGCTTGTTCGTTCCAGTCACCGTGGCGCTGCATTGCGTACCGGTGAATTTGATCTTTATTGAGTTTGGTAAGTTCCTGGGCCAGATTACCACAGTTACAACCACCCATGTGCCCCCATTGATAAGGGGCTCCCTGTAGTAGGTTCCTGGCGGTTTGCCTAAGAGCGTGTATTAGTTCAGGAGTTGCACGTGCCATATTTTTGTAGTCAACAGGTGTTAATACTTATCTGTATTAGTGGCGGAACAGCCTGTTTTTATTTTTTGTTCAGGCCATAAACCATAAAGCCCATCGTTAAACGGGCTTTATGGTTATCGAACTAGCTCCATTAAATCTTTGTCATTTACCTCTTTACGAATATCTGCCATGTCGAGAAAACGGGTATAAATTCCGTCCAGCGTCGGCTTATCGTATCGGAAACCAAGTAATTCAAGTCTGTGTTTCAACGCGTGTCTTCCACTACGGGCCGTTAGCACAATAGATGACTTGGGAACCCCAACGTCGTGGGGGTTCATGATTTCATAGTTTTCGGAATGTTTAAGGAATCCGTCCTGGTGGATCCCGGATGAGTGAGCGAAGGCATTTCTACCAACGATCGCTTTGTTTGCCTGGACAGGCATCCGCATCATTTGCGATACCAGATTACTAACTGGGAATAAGCGGGTTGAGTCAATGTTGGTATAAAAGCCTAATTCTTTTTTTACTTTAATGGCCATCACTATCTCTTCGAGCGATGTATTGCCAGCCCGCTCACCAATACCATTCATAGTAACTTCAACCTGTCTTGCTCCGTTCATTACTCCGGCCAGTGTATTGGCAGTGGCAAGGCCAAGGTCATTATGGCAATGAATTGAAATGGTTGCTTTATGAACATTCGATACATGTTCATAGATGTAGGCTATTTTTTTGCCGTATTCATCAGGTAAACAGTATCCGGTAGTATCCGGAATATTAACGACTGTAGCCCCTGCGTTAATAACCGCTTCTGTAAGCTGAGCGAGAAAAACCAAATCAGCCCGACCGGCATCTTCAGCATAAAATTCAACATCTTCAACGTACGTTTTGGCGTGCTTTACAGCCGCAATCGCCTGCTCGAGAATGTTATCCCGTGTGCTTTTGAATTTATTACGAATATGGATGTCTGATGAGCCAATACCCGTGTGAATACGTCCACGTTTGGCCCACTTAAGGGCTTCGCCAGCGGCATCTATATCCCCCTTCACAGCGCGGCTAAGGGCACAGATTGTTGGCTCTGTGACTGCTTTCGAGATTTCAACCACCGAGCGAAAATCGCCGGGGCTGGATATAGGGAATCCTGCCTCAATAATATCGACGCCCATCCGCTCCAGTTCCTTCGCTACTACTATTTTTTCATCAGTAGTGAGCTGGCAACCTGGTACTTGTTCACCATCGCGTAAAGTAGTGTCGAAAATAAAAACTCGTTGGCTCATAATCGGTTATTGATTAAAATACTTTTTCCTTATCAAACAGAAAGCCCCTCCTGAAAAGAAAGGGCTTTTGGGTACATGTATCCTTATCCCTTACTAATAAACAGGTAGCGCTTGCGGTCGGTAGATTAGGGAGATGAAAGTCGTTTTTGTTTGCGAAATTTCGCTAAAGGCGTAAATACGCTACAAAAATAACAGTTTTTGTAGAGCTTACAATGTGTTGGCTAAAAATAAACGCTCTATATTACACTGGTTATTAAGCAGCCAGATAGTGTAAAACCTGGTCTCCCATAGCTTCCGTGCCTAAAACTTTATCAGTTGGGGTGCTTTTATCGGCGATATCGTGTGTACGGAAGCCCGCTTTCAGGACAGAATCCACTGCGTTAACTACCGTTTCTGATTCAACCTTCATACCGAAAGATATATCGAGCAGCAATGCTACTGATAAAACAGATGCCAACGGGTTAGCTACGCCTTTCCCCGTAATGTCGTGGGCTGAACCATGTATTGGTTCGTAAACGCCCGTTGTATCACCTACCGAAGCGGACGCAAGCATACCCATAGAACCTGCAATCTGGCTGGCTTCATCCGTCAGAATATCGCCGAATAAATTCCCTGTTACCACCACATCAAAACGATTAGGATCTTTGATTAACAGCATGGCGGCCGCATCAACAAATTGATGTTCAAGGGTTACGTCAGGGTACTCAGGCGCAATTGCCTGTACTACTTCCCGCCATAACCGACTGCTTTCGAGTACATTCGCTTTATCGACAGAACACAATTTTTTTCGACGGGTGCGGGCAGCCTCAAACGCTTTTCTTACAATGCGCTCCACCTCATACTTACTGTATATCATGGTGTCGTAGGCCGTATTGCCATCATCGAGCCGCTCGCGCTTGCCGAAATAAACATCACCAGTCAGTTCGCGGAAAAACAGAATGTCGGCCCCCCGCAAAATCTCTGGTTTAATGCTCGAAGCATCTAATAGTTCATCGAATAGCTTGATAGGGCGAAGGTTTGCATACAATCCAAGCTCTTTACGCATTTTAAGGAGCCCCTGTTCTGGACGCACTTTGGCCGAAGGATCATTGTCGTACTTCGGGTGGCCTACTGCACCGAATAAAATGGCATCGGCAGCGTGCATTTTAGTCAGGGTTTCGCTGGGTAGCGGATCCCCCGTCGCTTCGATAGCAACGTGTCCTATCAGGGCTTCATCGTACGTAAATTCATGGCTGAATTTCCTGGCAATTGATTCCAGCACCAATTTCCCTACTTTACTGACTTCGGCTCCAATACCATCGCCGGGAACTACAAGAATATGTTTTTTCATCGATTAAAAAATAAAAAGACTAAAGAGTGGGCAAGCAAAATTGCCCTCAATCTCTTTAACTCTTTCGTGTAGCTGAATGAATTGAATAGAGTAATGTTACTATACACATTAGGGGCGCACTGCTTCGGCAATAACATTCTTCCCTATAACCTGGCCTCCGGTGAGTTTATCGAACACTCTGCTGACGGGAAAAACTACACGGTCGTAGAAGATGACCGACTCCCTGGTGATTCGACCATCTTTGCCCAGCCATTTATACAACAGTGAAATGAAGTACCCGGCAAAATCGTAGTATCGGCAACTGGTAACGCGCAGACCAGCGTCTTCCAGAATTTTCGTCACCAGTTTCTTGTCGTACCGCCGATAATGACCAACGTGTTCGTCCATATTGCTGAAAATTTCCTGACGAGCCGGCACAAAAACTTTAAGGCGTCCGCCTGGCTTAAGTTTAGTGACTAACTCTTTAACTATCTCGCCATGATGCTCGATGTGCTCCAGCACGTTAATGGTATAAATCAAATCATATTTCTTCGTGAGTTGACTGATATCCGTAAAGACAGGCTGTTTAATCAGGGGTAATAAATCAGGGTCGATTTCGGCTGCGTCTACACTCCCCAGCGGAAAACGGTTAGCATATTCTCCATTGCCCGCTCCGAAATCCAGGACTGCTTCGCCGGGATTAATATCCCTGGCAACCCATTTATAAAGCCCACTATTGTAGTTAACAGCATGGCTCATCATGGCCAGATTGTCTGACCCGTTATATTCTATTTTTTCGGCCGTTTGTTTTGCCTGATTCATACCAACAGGAGAATGAATAAAACGAGATAACTACTTATGTTTCTGGAACAGAACGCGAAGTTATTAAATGAAGCATGAAAAATGCTAAAATTGACCTTTTCGCCCCATCAGAGAGCCCGGAAAAATATCCAGTGGGTACGATGCATCAACTTCACTCTAATGTATTCAGCATCTTTTGAGTTGCTTTAATAGCCGACACTGTTTGGTCAGAGTCCAGCCCACGGGTTTTAAACTCGTTGTTGTTGTACTTCCAGGTAATAATTGTCTCGCAAAGCGCATCCGTCCGGCCACCGGTTGGAATCCGGACGGCGTAGTCTGTTAGTTCGGGTAGCGTCATTTTCTTTCTGCCGTAAATTTTCTTCAAGGCATTCATGAACGCATCGTATTGCCCGTCGCCCTGCGCATTTTCTTCAAACAACTCTTCTACAATTCGCACGCGGAGAGTGGCGGAGGGCTTTAGGTCCTTTGAGTGGGTCAGCACGTAATTAAGTACTTCCACCTGCGAAGCCATGGCCGTGTTATGAAGTACATCGGCAATAACATAGGGCAAGTCTTCACGCGTAACAACTTCTTTCTGATCGCCCAGTTCAATAACCCGCTTGGTTACTTTTTGCAGGTCACCTTCCGACAGTTGAATACCCAGTTCGCGAAGATTATTCTCGATATTGGCCTTGCCCGACATTTTACCCAGTGCGTAGCTGCGTTTTCGGCCAAACCGTTCGGGGAGAAGGGTATTGAAATACAGGTTATTTTTCTTATCCCCGTCGGCATGTATACCGGCTGTTTGGGTAAATACATTGTCGCCAACAACCGGCTTGTTATCGGGAATCCGAAGCCCCGAAAAGGTTTCTACAATTTTACTAACCTGATAGAGCGATTTCTCGATTACACCCATTCTTACCTGTGGCATGAAATCACGCAATACGGCAATTGCACTGGCCATAGGGGCATTGCCAGCCCGTTCTCCCAGGCCGTTCACCGTTAGATGTATGCCATGCGCCCCCGCCTTCACCGCTTCCATCACGTTAGCAATACTCAGGTCATAATCGTTGTGGGCATGAAAGTCAAAATGCAGTGTTGGGTACCGGCCGACTAACAAACCAACAAAGCTCGCCGTTTCGGCAGGAGTCAGAATTCCCAGTGTGTCAGGAAGGAGAATGCGCCGAATGGGTTGTGTTTGTAAAAAATCCAGAAACTGGAGCACATAGTCTGGCGAATTTCGCATTCCATTACTCCAGTCTTCCAGGTAAACATTCGTTTGCAGGCCCAGTTGCTGGGCCTGGCAAATAATATGCTGAATGTCGGAGAAATGTTGCTCAGGGGTTTTCTTGAGCTGGTGGGTCAGGTGATTCATAGAACCTTTGGTGAGCAGGTTCATTACTTTGGCACCGGATGCCCGCATCCAGTCGAGCGATGCCTGACCATCAACGAAGGTCAACACCTCAATTTTATCGAGCATGCCCGCTGTGCCAGCCCAGCGGGTAATCTGCTGGACAGCCTCCAACTCTCCGGCTGATACGCGTGCCGAAGCTATCTCTACCCGGTCAACTTTAACTTCGGTAAGCAGTAACTGAGCCAGGGCTAGTTTTTCAGAGGCAGAAAACGACACTCCGCTGGTTTGTTCACCATCGCGGAGGGTCGTATCCATAATTTCAATGTAGCGACGTTTCATGGGTTGAATGATAGAATAATTGAGTGATAGAAGGATCGAATGGACAGTATTTGCGCTAGCCCATTCAATCCTTCTATCACTCAATCATTCAACATTAGAAGGGTCTTGTTTCGGCGAAAGTTTCGATTTCGTTTTTCATCGACAGCAGATAGTCGATATCATCGTAGCCATTAGTAAGATTGTTCTTTTTATAGCTATTGATCGCAAAACGCTCACTATCACCTGTAGCCAGCAGCGTAATGGTTTGCTCAGGCAGGTTTACTTCCAGTTCGGTAGCAGGATCAGCTTCAATTGCCGCAAATATCTTTTCCAGAAATTCAGGGCTTACCTGAACGGGCAGGATGCCTACATTGATGGCATTATTGCGGAAAATATCAGCAAAAAAGCTCGATACCACGCAACGGAATCCATAGTCGTAAATAGCCCAGGCTGCGTGTTCGCGGCTTGAACCACTGCCGAAGTTTTTGCCTCCTACCAGAATTTTTCGGGGTGCTCCCTCACTGGAGTACGTATGATTGTTCAGAACAAAATCGGCCTTGGGCGTATTGTCATTGTTATACCGCCAGTCGCGGAAGAGGTTATCGCCAAAGCCCTTACGCTCGGTGGCCTTCAGGAAACGGGCCGGGATAATTTGATCGGTATCGACGTTCTCATTCGGCATGGGAACGGCACTGCTTCGCAGAATAGTGAATTTGTCGTAAGCCATAATAGTGGGTTTTAGTTTACGGTCTATCGTTTACGGTGAGACTAGAGGGGGCTGACGACTGTTGTAACAGCGATCTTAGACCCTATTGATCTACTGAATACCGAAAACTAACTACCGAAAACTTATAAAAATTGTCTTGGATCGGATACTTCACCCGTAACGGCCGCTGCGGCTGCTACAAGCGGACTGGCTAGCAAGGTACGGGCACCAGGCCCCTGACGACCTTCAAAGTTTCGGTTTGACGTTGAAACGGCGTATTTACCAGCTGGAATCTTATCTTCATTCATTGCCAGGCAGGCTGAACAACCCGGCTGACGCAGTTCAAAACCAGCCTGCGTAAGGATGTCCAGAATACCTTCATCCTGAATCTGTTTTTCCACAATATGCGAGCCCGGTACCAACCAGGCGGTTACGTGGCTGGCTTTCTGACGACCCTTTACGATGGACGCAAACGCCCGGAAATCTTCAATACGGCCGTTGGTACAACTGCCCAGGAACACAAAATCGACCGGCTTACCCAGCATCGACTCGTTTTCGGCGAAGCCCATATACTGAAGCGACTTTTTATAACTCGCAGCACCATCTTTTATGGCGTCGGCCATAGGTATATGCTGCGTAACACCGGTACCCAGGCCGGGGTTGGTTCCATAGGTAATCTGGGGCTCAATATCAGCCGCATCGAACGTTAGATCCACATCAAACGTGGCACCTTCATCGGTTTTCAGGGTCTGCCAGTAGGGTACTAGTTTATCCCATTGTGTGCCTTTTGGGGATAAGTCGCGGCCTTTCAGGTAGCTGAGTGTGGTAGCATCGGGAGCTATCATGCCACCGCGCGCACCCATTTCAATGCTCATGTTGCAAACGGTCATACGTCCTTCCATGCTCATGTCTTCGAATACTTCCCCTGCATATTCTACAAAATAGCCGGTGGCACCACTGGCCGAAATCTGGGCAATAACATACAAAATAATGTCTTTGGACAGTACCCCTTTTCCGGGCTTTCCATTAACCGTAATCCGCATTTTCTTCGGCTTTGGCTGCATAATACACTGCGTAGCCAGCACCATTTCCACCTCCGATGTGCCGATTCCGAAGGCAATGGCCCCAAAGGCACCATGTGTCGATGTATGTGAGTCGCCACAAACAATGGTCATGCCTGGTAGGGTAATACCATTTTCAGGACCTACGACGTGTACGATACCGTTTTTTTGGTGCCCCAGTCCCCAGTGCGAAATGTTGTACTTATGCGCATTACGTTCCAGCGCATTTAGTTGACTGGCCGACTGAGGATCAGCTACCGGCAAGTGCTGGTTGATGGTTGGTGTGTTATGATCGGCGGTAGCAAAGGTGCGTTCAGAAAACAGCACAGGGGCCTGGCGGCCTTCGAGACCCAGGAATGCCACCGGGCTGGTTACTTCGTGGATGAAGTGACGGTCGATAAATAATACATCGGGCCCGTCTTCAATTTGCCGGACAACGTGGGCATCCCACACTTTATCGAACAGCGTTTTTGGTGTACTCATGTTTATAGCGATTTATAGCTACAAAGTTGGTGGATTACCACTATATAAGCATCCCGTTACGCGTCCAGTAAATAGCGATTTCGGTTCAGATTCCTCGTTTGGGTGTAAAACCGTATTGTTTTTTATAAGCCTTTATGAAATGAGAAACGCTCTCGTACCCAATTTCCAGGCTTACTTCCGACACATTTTTGGTTGTACTTCGTAACAGAAAGTGAGCGTGTTCCAGCCGCTTCTGCCGAATCCATTGGCCGGGCGAGGTATGAAAATGATCTTCAAAGTCGCGCTTGAAGGCCGAAAGGCTACGACCCGATAGGTGAGACAATTCATTCATTGACAGGGGTTTGAGCAGATACGTATTCATTAAATAATCAAGCCCCGTTTTTTGTCCCTGATAGATATACCATAAACTGGCGCGCAACTGCCCTGATTCATCCAGTTCGAACAGATGGAGCAGGAGTTCCTGAAACTTAAGCCGTAGCAGCTCGTTCAGAAAGGGGGTTTTGGCACCAAAGTAGGGTAGTAAGGAGTCAATGAAGATAGCGAAGGTAGGCGACGACGAGAAAGATAGAATGAGGTCAGCGGGGAGCGTCGCCGGGGAAGCCTTAAATAAATACAGGTGTTGGCTGACAAACTCTTTCAGCAGTTTTTCATTCACGAAGAAAACCAGGCTCCGATAGCTGAAATCTATCGACTCATTCATCGAATAACACCCTCGCTGAAAGAATAAAACATCACCTTTGTGTACGTGAAGTTCACGTGAGGGCGAACTGAATTTTTTCTCGCCTTCCAGCACTACAATCACGGCATGCTCTTCAAAAAATACTTCGTTACGTTCAGGATATACGTCGCTACGGTAGGCAACAAACGTCATCTCCGAACCGTCGGACCGCGACCCGTCGGATGCATCCGGCACGGGCCGCTGAATACTCAGCGACTGAAACTGGTTGGGCAGGATGGAGGAAGGAACACGAAGCATGATTTTTAGGGCAGACCTATGGTAAATTCTTCGTGAATTTATTTGCGATGATTCACAAACCTTAAGTTATGTGTTCTCTATCATGCTTTAGCCAGAACTTCACCTTCTACGTAATCATGCAAATAGTTTGGGCAAAAGTCGTAGCCATTCGGCCATGCGAGTCCACCACCTTCTTCAATAGAAACTTCGTTAAATTTCCCCTCTTGTAGCAATTCAGCAGTAAAACCTTTACCAAGAAAAGGGCGAAAGTTTATGACTTTTTCCAGACCATCCTGAAATTTTATCCATATTCGATAGTCGTTCAGAGTTTCAATCTCTTTTACTTCATTCATATCAATCCAAAGGTTTAATCTTATCTAATTGCGATGGCACAATGGCCCGTTCCCAATTCTTTAACAATTCACCCCTATGTTCAAGTGCCCATTCAACAATTAGCAAATGTGCTCACCTTGGCAGTTTGCCAGCCAATACTTGTAACGTCTGGATGTCACATTCAGCTTTGTCATTACCGTACCGGGCACGAAAATGCGGTGGGTTATGGTCACTAAAATACATAGTGATGATAATCCCATAAAAACGGCTAATCTCAGGCATTTTTAAAACTAAGTTACACCAGAAACTGAAACAAGTCGGGTTGGTCGTTCAGGTATTCGAATACGATATTCTGGTCCTGCATCCGTTGGATAAGCGGTTCAAAATCGTCGCGGTGTTTGAGTTCAATGCCGACAACGGCCGGACCGGTTTCCCGGTTGGTCTTCTTGGCATATTCGAAGCGGGCAATATCATCAGAAGGGCCCAGTACGTTCAGAAACTCGCGGAAAGCCCCCGACCGCTGCGGAAACCGAATAATGAAGTAGTGTTTCAACCCCTCGTATAATAAGGACCGTTCCTTGATTTCTTCCGTACGGGTGATGTCGTTATTACCACCACCCAGCAGGCAAACCACATTTTTGCCCTTGATTTCGTCTTTCATTAAGTCCAGTGCCGCAATGGTCAATGCACCGGCTGGTTCGGCGACGATGGCTTCTTCGTTGTAAAGCTGGAGAATAGTAGTGCACACTTTGCCTTCCGGAACAAGCAGAACGCGGTCAAGGTTTTTACGGCACACTTCAAAGGTTGTATCGCCCGGACGTTTTACGGCGGCTCCGTCCACAAACTTATCAATCTTATCGAGGGCAATTACGCGTCCCTCATCAATGGATATTTTCATGGATGGCGACCCTAAGGGTTCCACACCAATGAGTTTGGTCTTGGGGCTGAGTTGTTTGAAAACGGTAGACACTCCGGCAGCCAGGCCACCGCCACCAATAGCCATGAGCAGATAGTCGATTTTTACGTTAGCGTCCCGAAGAATTTCCAACCCGACGGTCCCCTGACCTTCCATGACCAGTACATCGTCAAACGGATGTACGAAGGTGCTTTCATGAGTATCGACATAGAGCATGGCCGCACTATAAGCATCATCGTAGGTGTCGCCGATTAGCTCCACATCCACGAACTCCTTCCCAAACATCCGGACTTGTTTTACCTTTTGGTTCGGGGTTGTGGTAGGCATGAAGATGGTGCCATGAACACCCATTTTGCGGCAGGCATAAGCGAGACCCTGGGCATGATTTCCGGCACTGGCACACACTACGCCTTTGGCCAGGGCTTCGGTGGGCAGACTGGCCATTTTGTTGTAAGCTCCGCGAATTTTGTAGGAACGGACAACCTGTAAATCCTCGCGCTTGAGAAAAATGGTCGCTTCGTAGCGATCAGACAGATTAAGGTTCTCCTGTAAGGGCGTATGAGTAGCTATTCCCTGCAGCCGCTCGGCAGCTAGGTAAATATTGTCAAGGTCGGGGAAGCTCATTGGGGAAGCAATTGCGTCAACTCCCGTTATTTTGTTATTGGTTGTCATTAATCGTCATTCAGTGGTCATTATTGACTTGTCGAAATTACGACAAATGACAATTAATGACTACTGAATGGCAATTAATGACGTTTACTAGCTCCGCTCCGGACGCAAGCTACGTACGGCCGTTCCAGCCCGCCACATTTCAGACTCCCGAAGCTCGGCCAGTTCAGGCAAATCCCGCCAAGGTGCTCCGCCACATGCTATCCCCAACACCCCATTGACGAAAAGCCGGTTATCAGCAGCTGTATGGCCTACATCACCTATTTTTCCGGGTAATAGGGGTTCTATCTTTGCATTGTTGGTCAGTAATCTCGTATCGTCGCATCAAGCAACATTGCTGTATGTACGTATCTGTACCTAATTGTCAACGCACCCTAGTTTGGAGGTAAAGTTTTTACATCAATTTTCAGTTGATAGGCAGCTCAATCATAAACTCACTGCCTTCTTTTTCCGTAGACCGAACCGATAAAGTGCCGCCGTGCCCTTTGGTAATGATGTCGTAACTCAAGGACAGCCCCAAACCTGTTCCCTGTCCAGTTGGTTTTGTAGTGAAGAATGGTTGAAAAATTTTCTCTACTAAATTCTGCGGAACGCCGTAACCGTTATCAATCACTTTTATAACAGCCTTTTTGTTTTCTTTTCTGGTTGCCACCAGTACTTTCGGATTAAAAGGGCCATTTGATTTTAGCTTTCTTTCGTTGACTGCATAAAACGCATTGTTGAACAGATTTAGCAACGCTCTGCCAATTGCCTGAGGAATGACATATACCCGGTCAAGGCTCTCATCAAAGTCGGTATCAAATTCTGAATTAAATGTTTTGTCTTTTGCCCGAAGACCATGATAGCTCAATCGCAAATATTCCTCGCACAAACCATTCATATTGATCCATTCTTTTTGTTCATTGCCGGATTGTGAATGCTGCATCATGTTTTTCACAATGGCGTCTGCACGCCTGCCGTGACGATTTATCCTTTCCTCGTTGTCCATAATTGCATTTGCAATTTCTTTTACGGCCTCTATGTTTCTCTTGTCAGCTTCATCTATCAATTCACCAATTAGTTCTCTGTTTACCTCAGAAAAATTGTTCACAAAATTCAAGGGGTTCTGAATCTCGTGCGCAATGCCGGCGGTCAGCTCCCCAAGAGATGCCATCTTTTCTGACTGGATAAGTTGGGCCTGCCTTGCCTCTAATTGAACGTAAGCATTTTTAAGTTCGATGTTCCGGAGCCGGTGTATTTCCGCTTTTTTTCGTTCGTCTTCTATCTGATTGGCAAGTTCTGCGTTTTTCAATTTGGTGATGACCTCCAGATTAATGACCTCTTCTTTTGCCTGATGATATTTTTCATAATTGGTCAGGGCATTCCGATAATCTTCTTTTTGCTTGTATACCTCCACCAGTGCCTGATAAATGTTGTGCAGCTGATACTTCACATTATGTACTGTTGCTTGATGTAATGCTTTCTCCAGGTAGTCAATTGCCTGCGAATGGTCATGGATGCCGGTTGCCACTTTTGCTCGGGCGGTATACAGTTTGCATAAGCTGTTAGGGAAAGGCGGCATCTGTTGTTCGGCCTTTACTATGGCTTCGTCCAGGCATCGGGCCGCTTCATCCAATCTGTTTTGTACCAGGTATAGTTCGCCTACGTAGTTCATCGACACCAGCCAGCCTTCGGTTTCGCCCAGTTCATTCCGAATGCGCAGGCTCTCCAGTAAATGGGCTTCGGCTTCAGCGTAACGCTCCCTTTTTTTCTCCAGCATACCCATGGCCATCAGCGAAAGGCCAATGCCCGCCTTATTATTAATCTGTCGTTCGATGGCGAGACCCTGTTGAAAATAATCAAATGATTGGTCGAGGCTGCCAAACTGCAGAAAAATATAGCCCAGTTGCGAGAGGCATGCGGCCTCGCCTTTGTGGTCACCGACAGACCGCCTGATAGCAAGGCTTTGGTTCAGCGCATCCAGAGACGCGTTGTTGTCACCTATGCGCATGTATATAAGGCCATTGATATACAGTGCCTGCCCCCTGCCAGGCTCATCGTTCAACTCATCAAAAATAGCGATGGCTTTATGCAAGGTTAGAAAGGCAGCGGTGTAGTTGGCCTGGTTCATTTCCCCAAAGCCCTGGTTCAACAATGCAGCGGCCGTGCCCTTGCGGTAACCGATTCGTTCGGCCTGTGCAGCTGCCTCGCTGCTTTTTTGCATTGAGAGGGTGCTATTGAGGTGCCGGAGTTCAAAGGCTATGCTGTTCAGAAGGTCAACCTGTATGATCTCGTCAGTTGTGCATTCAAGTTGCTTTTCCAGCAGATGAACGTTTTCGTGTATGCTGCTCAACGATAAAAGTTTGTAAAGTGATAAATGGCATCGACACAAACTCGTTGGCATCGATTGTTCAAAATCATTTCGCCAATGTTTGTAAGTGCTGGGTGCAGTAAAGGGGCGCCGACCACTTGGCAACTCGTAAATAGTTCACTTTTGCCTCTTAGGTCGAATTTGTAGCATATCTCAGCTAAGGTTGCGTACAACTCCTAAATAGACGTATGTTTTATGCGTTTTAGTAAATGTATTATAATTTCTAAATATAACAGATTTCCGGTCAATGAAAATCTATAAGGCTCTGATTGTGTGTGTATTGTTTGCTTGTTAGCTATGAAGCAATGGAGGTGATAAGCTCATAATGCGCATATATTTTAGAGGATGCCTAACGGGCTTTTGACCTTCTTTAGGCTTTGCTCACTGACATGGATATATCGTAGAGTAGTGTGTATGTAGTTGTGGCGTAACAATTCTTGTATGATTTAATGTCTAAAGTTGCAGGGGAAATTTTACTGCGCTACCATCACCCTTTCGATTCAGGAATTTGGAGCCGTTGTCTTGGTTTCCTCCCCGATGGCGGACCGTTTAGCGGCACTTTGTTCAATCCACGGATTGTATACGTGTGAATTGGACGGGTATAAACGACCAATCGGGTAGTAGCTGGCCTACTGGCTGCTCACTACCCGATTGATAGGGCTCTTTATTTGTGCGGGTTTTGTTTAGCTCCGCTCCGGGCGCAGACCACGTACGGCCGTGCCGGCCTGCCACATTTCGGACTCGCGCAGTTCGGCCAGTTCTACTTCCAGCTTCTCGCGGTAGTCGGGCTGGGAATTGCGGGTAATGCTGATTTCGGCCTGCTCCTGCGATTTTACGGAATTGTATAGTTGCTCAAAAACGGGCTTAGTGGCATCCCGGAAGGGCTTCCACCAGTCCAGCGCACCACGCTGGGCGGTTGTAGAACAGTTGGCGTACATCCAGTCCATGCCATTTTCGGCCACGAGTGGCATCAGGGATTGGGTCAGTTCTTCCACCGTTTCATTGAAGGCTTCGGATGGGCTGTGGCCGTTGGCCCGCAATACTTCGTATTGAGCGGCAAAGATACCCTGGATGGCACCCATCAGTGTACCGCGTTCGCCGGTAAGGTCGGAGGTTACTTCGTTGTAGAAATTAGTTTCGAACAGGTAACCCGAACCCACGCCGATGCCCATAGCGATGGCTTTGGTGCGGGCGTTACCCGATGCATCCTGATACACCGCGAAGGATGAATTCAGACCTTTGCCTTCTACGAACAAACGACGCAACGAGGTACCCGACCCTTTGGGGGCTACCAGGAACACGTCAACATCCGCAGGGGGAATAATGCCGGTTTTCTCTTTATACGTTACGCCGAAACCGTGCGAAAAATATAGGGATTTGCCTGGCTTCAGAGCTGCTTTTACCGTTGGCCAAAGTTCGATTTGAGCCGCATCGGAGAGCAGGAAGCAGATGATAGTACCTTTTTCCAGAGCCTCTTCAATCTCAAACAGCGTTTCGCCCGGTACCCAGCCGTCGGCTACTGCCTTATCGTAGGTTTTGCCCTTGCGCTGGCCAACAATCACACTGAAGCCATTATCACGCATGTTCAGCGACTGGCCGGGACCCTGTACACCGTAGCCAATAACGGCTATCACTTCATTGGCCAGCACTTCGCGGGCTTTTTCCAATGGGAATTCTTCCCGCGTCACTACTTGCTCTTCTACTCCTCCGAAATTAATCGTTGCCATGTTAAATTGGTTTTTGTACTCGTATTGTTAGGGGTGATTGATTGGTTACTGATAATAAGCCCACTCGGCTTCGGGCAGGTACTCGACCAAGCCTTTTTCTGTTTTGCCGACGGCAATGCGACCAGAACGGACAAACTCAAGTATCTCGTACTGCTCGATGTAATCGAAAAAGGCACGAATATCGGTGTCGTTGCCTGTCTTTTCGATTACAACGTAATCCAGACCCCAGTAAACAACCCAGGCTTTATGCACTTTATTAATCGTTTCTACATCCAGCGATTTTCTTCCCAGCGGGGTCGATATTTTGAACAGCGCAATTTCGTTGTACACGATCTCGTCGTTGAGGTAACCGAAAACGGCCATTACTTCCACAATCTTCCGAATTTGCCGGACGAGTTTCTCCACTTCTTCCCGCGATTCGTGCTTGATGACAATCGTAAAGCGAGATATACCTTTACGCTCCGTTTCTGATACCGTAAGGCTTTCGATGTTGATACGTCGACGGGTGAAAATAATCGTGATGCGGTTTAGCAGCCCGATGGTATTTTCCGTGAATATGCAGATGGTGTAAGTCGTCATAGTGTTGTCATTAAGTAGTCATCCGTTGTCACTGCTGGTCATTGATTTATCTTTTTATCATTGGTAGAAACTGACCGTTAATGACAAAAATGACTATCAATTACCAGGCAATGATTATGTCAATCGTATCTGCGAAACACTGGCGCCAGCAGGCACCATGGGAAATACATTCTCTTCTTTTTCAACGATGACTTCGAGCAGGAATGGGCCGTCATGCGCCAGCATGGTATCCAGGGCGTTAGAGAGGTCGTCACGCTCACGGCAGGTCTGGCCGTCCATGCCAAATCCTCTGGCAATTGTAATGAAATCGGGGTTTTGCAACTCAACGAATGAGTACCGACGCTCATTGAATAACTGTTGCCACTGGCGTACCATACCCAGGAAATTATTGTTCAGGATAATGGCTTTTACCGGTTGTTTGTTCTGTACAATGGTGCCTAGTTCCTGTAAGGTCATCTGAAAACAACCGTCGCCAATAATGGCTACCACCTGGCGGTCCGGGGCGCCAACCTGTACGCCAAAAGCCGCAGGCAGGGCGAAGCCCATCGTTCCCATACCACCCGACGTAACCAGACTATTGGGTCGGCGGAACTGGTAGTACCGGGAGGCCATCATCTGGTGCTGACCAACATCCGTTACCAATACGGCTTCTCCCTTCGTTTTGGTCGAGAGCATATCAATAACTTCGGCCATTCGGATCTTGCCGTCTTTGCTGGTTAATTCCGGAACTGTAATGGTCTCGTTTTCAATGATGTCGTACTTCCTGAACTCATTGCGCCAAATGGTATGATCATTCGGATGTACGAGCGGGATTAGTGCTTCCAGGACGTCTTTGGCATTACCCACAACGGGCGCATCGGCCCGGATGATTTTGTCAATCTCGGACGGGTCAATTTCAATGTGAACAACTTTAGCCTGTTTAATATACCGACTGGCATCGCCCGTAACCCGATCATCGAAACGCATACCGATAGCGATGATCACGTCGGCCTGATCGGTCATGACGTTAGGTCCGTAGTTGCCGTGCATACCCAGCCACCCCACATAGAGTGGGTGATTGGTGGGAATGGTTGACTGGCCCAGTAAGGTAGTAGCAACCGGAATGCCGGTTTTTTCGGCTAATAGGCGCAGTTCGTCTTCAGCTTTGGCAATTTGCACCCCATGACCTGCCAGGATATAAGGTCGTTTCGCGGCATTTATCAACTCTGCGGCTGCCGCTACCTGTTCCTGTTTGGCAACCATCCGGGGGCGATAGCTGACGATTGACTCACACTTCTTGTACACGTAGGGTTTGGTCATCAACTCCAGCTGCGCACTTTTGGTAATATCAATCAGCACTGGTCCCGGCCGACCCGACTGGGCGATGTAAAAGGCTTTGGCGATTATCTCCGGTACTTCGTCGGCACTGGTAATCTGATAATTCCATTTGGTGATGGGCATCGTAACGCCCATGATGTCCGCTTCCTGAAAGGCATCCGTACCCAGTAATTTTTTGGCTACCTGTCCCACAATGCAAACCAGCGGTGTAGAATCGATCTGAGCATCGGCGATTGGGGTGACCAGGTTAGTAGCGCCGGGTCCTGATGTAACCAGGCAGACGCCTGCCCGTCGCTGCATGCGGGCATAGCCCTGAGCAGCATGTCCGGCGCCCTGCTCGTGGCGTACCAGGATGTGATTGACCCGCTCCTGAAAATCGTACAGCGCATCATAAACGGGCATAATGGCCCCACCTGGATAGCCGAATATGGTATCAACTCCTTCGGCTACCAGCGTCTGCATGAGGGCATGCGAGCCATTGATATAGGTTGGGATAGTTGGTATTTCCAGGGTTTCTGGTGCGTTGGCAACTGCTTCCATGATGTGTTCCGTTTAAAGGTCGTATTCAGTTTGTTGTTATGTTATTCTGTTCTCTTTCACTTCTTCACCACCAGCATGATTCCCGTTGACCAGGCCATCTTTACTAGCTGTACATCCGTTCGGGATTCCAGATAGTGAGTGAGGTCATCTGCTTTCTTGTCATGACCGGCTGGCCAGTTGGGTTGGGGCAGCATATCATCTATAACGTAAAAACCACCCGATTTCAACAGATTCAGGGTTTCCTCAAGGTTAGCGTACTTACCCGGCCAGGCATCGGCAAAAATCAGGTCGAACGTAGCATGGTCCTGCTTCACTAACCAGTCTGCGGCATCCGTACAAACGAGTTGCAATCGAGCGTCTTGACCAAGACATTCATTGGCAATAGTCTGATAAGATGCCTCACTGTCAATCGAAATCAGATTTGAAGTAGCATCCATCCCCGCCAGTAGCCAGGCAGTTGCCAATCCGGTTCCGGTACCAATCTCCAGCACAGAGGCTTTCGGTTTGGAAGCCGCCAGCGTTTGTAACAAAGCACCTGTTTGAAAGTCGGAAGGCATCGAGAAGCCAATAGCCTCACTAGCCGCCTGTATGGCTTCTAAACTGGCTGGATAGTGTTGCGGCTTATTGTTGAACATAACTAATCTTCGTCCGTTACGCACCCTTCACTAGCCGACTTTACGCTTCGAATGTATTTACCCAGTACCCCTTTCGTGAACGGAGGTGCGGATTGCTTCCATTCGCTTCTGCGGTGTACCATCTCTTCGTCAGAAATATGCAGTGTTAACAGGCGATTGGTAGCGTCGATAGTAATCCGGTCGCCGTTATGAACCAGAGCAATCGGCCCACCGTCAAACGCTTCGGGCGTTACGTGCCCGACCACGAAACCGTGGGTGCCGCCCGAAAAACGACCGTCGGTAATCAGGGCCACTTTATCGCCAAGCCCTGCGCCCATAATGGCCGACGTCGGTTTCAGCATTTCGCTCATACCAGGTCCACCTTTAGGGCCTGCATTGCGGATAACGATTACCTGTCCCGGCAAAATTTCACCTTTCTGTAAGGCTTCGATCACCTCACTTTCGTGTTCGCATACTTTTGCAGTGCCCTCAAATTTCAGGCCTTCCTTACCCGTAATCTTCGCTACTGAACCCGTAGGGGCCAGATTACCACGCAGAATCTGGATATGACCAGTGGCTTTGATGGGATTGCTTATCGGACGTACAATCTGTTGCGTGTCAAAATTCAGGGACGGGATATCGGCCAGATTTTCGGCTATGGTTTTACCCGTAACCGTTAGGCAGTCGCCATGAATCATACCCTGCTCAAACAGGTATTTCATCACGGCCGGAACACCACCAATTTCGAGCATATCCTCCATATAGTACTTTCCACTCGGCTTCAGGTCGGCCAGGAAAGGCACCCGATCACTAATGGCCTGAATTTCGTCGAGGGTGAGCGTAATACCCGCCGACCGGGCAATAGCCAGATAGTGCAACACCGCGTTGGTGGAACCACCCAGGGCCATTACAACCGTCAGCGCATTCTCCAGCGACTTACGGGTAATTATCTCGGCGGGGGTGATGTTCTTTTCGAGCAGTACCCGCATGGCTGCGCCAATTTTTTTGCACTCCTCTTGTTTGCCCTGGTGCGTGGCCGGATAGCTGCTGCTGAACGGCAAACTCAGGCCCATGGCTTCAATGCTGCTGGCCATCGTATTGGCGGTGTACATACCCCCACAGGCACCCGCACCGGGAATAGAATTTTGAATTACCCCTTTAAAATCCTCGTCGGATATGTTGCCGGCGTATTTCTTGCCGAGCGCTTCAAAAGCGGAGACAATATCGAGTTTCTGTCCTTTATAATGTCCTGACCGGATGGTACCACCATACACCATGATGCCAGGCCGATCTAAACGGGCCATAGCCATGATGGCACCAGGCATATTTTTATCACACCCCACCACTGTTACAACACCATCATACCACTGGGCGGCCACGACCGATTCAATTGAGTCAGCAATTAAATCGCGGCTGGGGAGCGAGTAACGCATGCCATCGTTGCCGTTCGTCATGCCATCTGACACACCAATCGTATTAAAAATCAATCCGACCAGCCCGCTTGCCTGAATGCCCTGTTTGACGTAAACTGAAAGCCCGTTCAGGTGCATATTACAGGTGTTGCCTTCGTAGCCGGTGCTGGCGATGCCAATCTGAGGCTTTTGCATGTCGGCCTCTGTCAACCCAACACCATATAGCATGGCCTGGGCAGCGGGGTTACTTATTTCCTGCGTTAATGTTCGACTAAAGCGATTTAATTCTGTGGTTGATTGCTCAGTAATCATATTCTACATTTAGCGAAATTTCGCTGAGGGTGTAATAACGCTGTAAAGTAAGATGATGTTCAGGAGAAAGACAAGAATTTGCCGATTATTTGTCGGTTAAAACCAGACCCTGTTAATTTTGGGGTATGACTACAGAAACACCCTCTCATTACGATCATTTGGAGCAAATGTCGGTTCATGATTTGCTTACAAATATCAACGCTGAAGATAAAACGGTGCCAATGGCCGTTGAACGCTCCCTCCCGCAGGTTGAAGCGCTGATTCCTGAAATCGTTAAACGTATGAAACAGGGCGGTCGGCTTATTTATATCGGAGCGGGCACGAGTGGGCGGCTTGGGGTAGTAGACGCGTCGGAGTGCCCGCCCACGTTCGGAGTTCCTTTTGAGCTGGTTATCGGCTTGATGGCGGGGGGCGATGGTGCCATCCGAAAAGCCGTTGAATTTGCTGAAGACGATGCTGAACAAGCATGGAAAGATATGGCACCTTACAAACCCAACGAACACGACACGGTTATTGGGATTGCGGCATCGGGCCGGACTCCCTACGTTATTGGTGGCTTGCAGGAAGCCCGTAAGGCTGGTTTACTCACGGGCTGCATCGTTTGTAATGCAGGGTCGACGGTGGCGAAGGAAGCCGAGTTTCCGATTGAGGTAGTAGTGGGGCCGGAGTTTCTGACCGGCAGCACCCGTATGAAGGCGGGAACGGCGCAGAAACTGGTGCTGAACATGATTTCAACAGCCGTCATGATTCAGTTAGGCAAAGTGAAGGGAAATAAAATGGTGGACATGCAACTGACCAATATCAAGTTGCAGGATCGGGCGGCCAAAATGGTAATGAGCGAGATTGGCGTTGACCGCGCCGAGGCCGAGGACCTGCTGGCCCGGTTCGGTAATGTGCGTGGGGCTATTGAGGGGTACGCGTCCAGGTAAACATAAGTTCTGTTTTCACACGCTACCAGTGCCGAACGCAGGTACAATTTTTGACGAACGGACAGGAGCTTGTGGTTGTGGTTGTGCCTGTTCGCATCTTGTGAGGAGCTGGGCTACTTCCGTTAAGCAGCGGATGGTCGAGTAACAGCCAATAGAAGGTAGACTTTTGGCATTGACAAGTGGTTGCCCATGCTGGTCGATTACCAGGTGCCACCCGGTTTGCTTGGGGTCTGGAAAGTGGTGGAATGTGTAGTCGCTAATCCGTTTAAACCACGTAAGACATTCAGACTGGCGGGTATAAAAATAACATTTTAGTAGGGCTGCCAGGGCTTCCGTATGTACCCAACCCCATTTCTGCTGCCAGTCTGGAAAAAGAATGGGTTGCTGCTTAAAGTCGGTGAACTGATTCAGACCACCCCCCAACTCGTCCCAACTTTGGGTACAAACGCGCAAACACCATTGTACAATCTGCATCGCCAGTTTTCGCTGCTTGTTGCCAATCAGGCCCGGCCGGGTCGGGGTGGCTTCGGCACAGAAATCAAGCAGGTAGCTTGCTGTCTGAAAGGTTAGTCCTACATTGATACGGCGACCTTCGGGAGTATTGATAAATGAGCCTTCCGGCAGAATGTATTCGCGGAGTATATCCGTGCGCTTATCGACAAACTCGTTCAGAATTTCCTGCACAAGTAGTTCCACATGCTGTTTCCAGTAGTCTTCGTCCATCAGTGGCTGCATGTCCAGCAGCATCTTCAACAGAGCTACTGGCTCACTCAAGTGGCGAATTTGCCTGAACGCATCGAGCTGTTCAATTTGCTGGAGTCGGGTTTCTTTCCAGCTTTGGAGCAATGGAACGGTAAGTTGCTTGGCCAACATTGCCCACTCATCATCGCCGGTAGCCTGGTGAAGTTGTGCATAGGCCATTGCGGTTGAGCAATCAGGACTAACATTGGTAGCGGCTACGACAGGACGGCCCCTTCGGTCGAGTTGGGCGTGGCAGGTAAGCGTATCCGTATGCGCAAACTGGTTCAGAAAAGCAGCCCCATGCCGGGCGTGTTCGAGCCAGGCGGATTGGCCATCCAGGTTGTTGTATAACCAGGCAAAAGCCCATGTCTGCTGCGCCTGCTGCGTTACAAACTTATCCCCCTCAATTACTTCACCCGTAGCCGACAGCAAATCAAAATAACCTCCGCAGTGCTTATCCCGGCCGTTTTTTAGCCAGAAGGGTACTACCTGCCGGAGCAGTGCCTGCTGATAGAGGGCGGAAAGTTTTTGAAAATCGAGCACGTTGTAAAGATAAGAAGGCGGCTTCCCAAAGTTAAACCGGTCAACACAGATTTTTATCTGTTTCTAATCCGTCCAACGCTGGAAAGCCGCCTTTTCTGCCCGGGAGTTGCCCTGAGTAGTACAATCAATATACTTTCATCATCTCCGGCTGCTCTCTGCGGTAAGCCGCTTCCTCATCAGGCAGGATAAACTTCATGGGTTTACCGACCTGACCGGGCAACAAAGCAATGTCCAGCACCTGATTAACCGTTTCGACGTAGTGGAACGTCAGGTTTTTGATGTAGGTCTGATTTATTTCATCAATGTCTTTCCGGTTCTTCGCACAGAGAATAATTTCTTTGATACCAGCCCGGTTTGCCGCCAGAATTTTTTCTTTGATACCACCCACCGGTAATACTTTTCCCCGCAACGTCACCTCTCCCGTCATAGCCAGGTAAGGTTTCACCTTACGCTGCGTATAAATGGAGGTCATTGAGGTCAGCATGGTGATACCAGCCGACGGACCATCTTTGGGAACAGCCCCCGCCGGGATGTGAATATGCAAATCATAATGGCTGAAAACCCGGTAGTCGATACCTAGATCCTCGGCATGAGCTTTAAGGTAGGAGAGGGCCGTCACCGCCGATTCCTTCATTACATCGCCCAACTGACCCGATAGGGTAAGCACGCCCTTGCCCCGGCTCAGACTCGATTCGATGAGCAGAATTTCGCCCCCAACCTGCGTCCAGGCCAGTCCTGTTACGATGCCGGCAATATCATCGTCAGCATACAGTTCTTTATCGAAGATTTCGGCACCCAGCAGTTTGGGAATGTCAACCACCTTAATGGAGTGATTATACTCTTCCTCCATGGCGATGGACTTAGCCACTTTCCGAATCAAAGCACCAATTTTCTGCTCCAGATTCCGAACCCCCGATTCGCGGGTGTAGCCTTCAATGATGCGCAGTATCGCTTTATCATCAATCGTCAGGTCTTTGGGCTTAAGGCCGTGGTCCTGCCGTTGTTTGGGGATGAGGTATTTTTTCGCAATCTGCACTTTTTCCTCAACGGTATAGCCCGCAATATCAATGATCTCCATCCGGTCGCGCAGGGCGGGGTGGATGGTATCAAGCGAGTTGGCCGTGGCGATGAACAGTACCCGCGAGAGGTCGAACTCCGTCTCGAGGTAGTTATCCATAAACGTAGAGTTCTGCTCCGGGTCAAGTACTTCGAGCAAAGCCGAGGAAGGATCACCGCGAAAATCGGAGCTTACTTTGTCAATCTCGTCCAGAATAAATACGGGATTAGCCGTACCGCATTTGCGGATGTTCTGAATGAATTTGCCGGGCATGGCGCCAATGTATGTTTTGCGGTGACCACGAATTTCGGCTTCGTCATGCACACCACCCAGCGCCATCCGGCTGTATTTCCGACCCAGTGCCTTGGCTACCGATTTTCCCAGCGATGTTTTACCAACTCCCGGAGGGCCATACAGACACAAAATCGGGGCTTTCATATCGTTCTTCAGTTTCAGAACGGCCAGGTATTCAATAATCCGCTCCTTCACTTTTTCCAACCCGAAATGATCGGCATCGAGAATTTTCTGCGCCCGTTTCAGGTCGAAATTGTCTTTGGTGTACTCATTCCACGGAAGGTCAACCATCAACTCAACGTAGTTCATCGTGACCGGGTACTCCGGCGCCATCGGGTTAACGCGCTGCAGTTTATTTAGCTCCTTGTCGAAATGGGTCCGTACTTCGGCTGGCCACTTTTTACGGTCTGCCTTCATCCGAAGCTCATCAATTTCGCGGTCAGGGTTGTCAATTCCCAGTTCGTCCTGCAACACCTTCATTTGCTGGCGCAGGTAATAATCCCGCTGTTGCTGATCAAGGTCCGATGACGCTTTCGATTGAATCTCGCGCTTGAGTTCCAGCAACTGTACCTCACGTAGCATGTATTCCAGCAATAGATTGGCCTGCTGGTTCCCTTCGGCCAACTCCAGCAACCGCTGCTTGTCGGCTACCTCCGCGTTGATATTAGACGACAGGAAATGGAGTAAAAACGTAGGGCTTTCGATGTTGTCCAGCGCAATGCGGGCTTCCTGCGGAATTTCAGGATTAAGGCGCAGAATTTTGTAGGCCGCATCTTTCAGCGATTGAAGGAGTGCTTTGCCCTCTTTTTTATTCACCGTCGGAAAAGAGTCATCAATTTGGCGAACCCGTGCCGTAATGAACGGTTCCTCCTGAATGATTTGCTCGGTTTCAAACCGTTTCTTGCCCTGAATAATAATTGTGATGTTTCCATCTGGCAGGGTAATCATCTTGATGATGTACGCTACCGTTCCGAACCGATACAGATCGTCGGCCGTGGGTTCATCCTTCTGCTGATTGAGCTGGGCAACGACACCAATGATTCGATTGCCTTTGTAGGCTTTTTTGACCAGACGAATCGACTTCGACCGTCCAACCGTGACGGGGATAACCATACCCGGAAACAAAACCGTATTGCGAACCGGCAGGATCGGTAAACTGGCCGGTAACTCATAGTCATCATCTACCCCCTCAGGCGAACCGAGTGGGACAATCTCTAAATTATCCGAGTCAAAATCGGACAGGAATAAACGAGTTGATAGTTCTTTCTCTGAAATCATAAGTACACTGCCAGGCTGGCAGCTTTCAACAATGGGTCGGTGCCTAAGTTATACCGAAAGGCAAGGAAAATGAGGTAGTTGCAAGCCCTGTGCCAATTGTGCTATATATGACGATTTGGCCGGATAATCATTATGTGTACACAAAACTAATAAATTAGGATGCTTGCCAATCCGTAAATTTATTATTCGAGTGAAATGTTATGGACTGGCTGATTTTTACGGAAGACAAATGTCTTTTTCTGAGCCTGGTATTTAATGTTGACCATGTTTACCTGATCGTCGAATGCTTCCATTAGGACATCCTGCTTCAACATGCCCCCCCTGAATGGCTCGGCGAAAGGCATTTCAAGATAAAGCCAATTTGCATCCGCTTCCACTTCGTGCCCAACGTACTTAACGGGTTTTGTTTGCTTCTGTGGCGTCAAAAAGCGAAAATGTGCCTGAACGTATTGCTCAATTAGTGGGTCATTTTTATCCGTTGCGCGACCGGAAGCGTCGTTCAGGTTGACTTTGCTGTTTGAGGCTGCCGAAAGAGCTTTTTCAAAGTCATCCGTAAATATCCGTATGCTAATTTCAAACACCTGTTCTTTAGCATTATACTCCATTTTGGTAACGCTGGCGTGAAATTCGTGCCGGGAGTGACTGGCGGTCAGGCTAATAAGCAACATACAGAAGCCAGAAAATTGCAGGCACAAGCGCAACGAAGGAAACGCTTCCCGTTTCCTTCGTTGTAAAAGTCTGCTTACTTTCTGACCAAACTCTTTAAAAAACAGCCTTAAGAACATCGTTAAATATAGCGAAGGCCATCAGGCCGAGTAATAGAACCATACCTACTTTCTGGGCACCTTCCAGGAAGCGGTCAGACGGTTTACGGCCCGAAATGATCTCGTAACTCAGGATGGTGACGTGGCCACCATCGAGCGCCGGGATGGGCAGCGCATTCATGAAGGCAAGGGCCATAGAGAGCAGTCCCGTTACGGTCCAGAAACGATCCCAGACCCAGATACCGCCAAACAGATTCTGAGCAATCCCAATTGGGCCACTGAGGGCTTTGGAAGCCGAAACTTCCCCCCGGAATATCTTGCCGAACCCTTTGATGTTATCGTAAACAACCTGAAATGCTTTTTGCGTACCCACGCTCAGGGCTTCACCAAACGTGTAGTCCTGTTTAGTTATGGGCAGCAGAAACTCCGGGTAGAAACCAATGGTACCCTCGGCGGTGGTGGTTATGCTGAGCGTAACGGGCTGGCCGTTTCGGTTGATTCCCAGGGTGAGTGGTTTACCTTTCAGGGGCTTCACAATGTCCGTGAATTCGTGATAAAACTGGATTGGCGTACCGTTGATGCTGGTAATGATATCACCCGCTTTCAATCCTGCTTTCGCGGCTGGCTGACCCGGCACCAGCTCCGCTACCTTGAACGGCTCGATGGGTTCAATGAATTGGCCGGTAGCTTTTTTGTCCGCCAGTTTATCAACAAAATCGTTGGGAATATAAATGTCAATCAGCTTGCCATTCCGGTCAACAGTGTAGGAACTGTTATTGCCTAAAAAGACGTCGGAACTGCGAATCTCGTTGAAGTCGGTGATGGGTTTACCATTCACTTTCACGATTTTGTCGCCCGTTTGCAGGCCAATGCTTTTTGCCAGATCGTAGGCTACAATACCGTATTTAGCATCACTGGCAGCCAGGTATGTATTACCGTTTTTGTAGGCTAAGATCACGAAAATCATGATACCCACTAGTACATTGACGATAATGCCGCCGAGCATTACGATGAGTCGTTGCCAGGCTGGTTTGGCCCGGAATTCGTAGGGCTTAGGTTCGGTATCGGTGTGGGCCGTATCCAGTGATTCGTCAATCATGCCGGAAATTTTCACGAAGCCACCCAGCGGAATAGCCCCTATGCCGTATTCGGTTTCACCCCGTTTAATGCTGAATACTTTGGGTGGGAACCCGATAAAATACTGCTCTACCCGCATGCCAAATGCTTTGGCTGCCAGCAGGTGCCCTAACTCGTGTAAACCAACTAAGATGGACAAACCCAGAATGAGTTGTCCTGCCATTATTAAAATTTCCATTTATTCAGAACCAGGATAAGACAAGTTTTTAACCTTATTTAACACGTGTAAATCGATGCAGTCGGAACGGCAACAATAAATGAACTACTAAAAAATTACCGATTTGAGTACGCAACAACAATAAAAACGCTGTGCGTGAGCGATATAATACAAACAGCTAAACGAAGGTTTTAATTCGCTCCGTAGCTAGCCGACGCACTTCCTGATCCGTACTCACGTAATCGTCGTAAGCAGGATTTTGCACAAAAGTAGCTTTGGAAAGACAGGATTCGATTAAATCCGAAATTTCCAGGAAACTGATTTGATCGTGCAGAAAGGCATCTACCGCCACTTCATTAGCGGCATTAATGATGCAGGCGGCATTGCCACCCCGGTCAAGCGCATCGAAAGCCAGTTGCAGGTTACGGAACGTTTTCAGGTCAGGCTGCTCGAAGGTGAGGGACGGATAATCCATAAAGTTGAAACGCGGAAAATCAGACTTCAGTCGATTTGGATACCCCAGCGCAAACTGAATGGGTAGCCGCATATCGGGTAGACCCATCTGGGCTTTCAAGCTCCCATCTTCAAACTGCACCAGCGAATGAACAATGCTTTGCGGGTGGACCACCACATCAATCTGCTCCGCCCGGAGGTTGAACAGCCATTTCGCTTCGATTACTTCCAGCCCTTTATTCATCAGGGTAGCAGAATCAATGGTAATCTTGGCTCCCATGGTCCAGTTGGGGTGTTTGAGCGCCTGCGCTTTCGTGACGGTCGATAAAAACTCCCGCGATTTGCCCCTGAACGGCCCACCCGACGCCGTTAAAATAATCTTCTCAATCGGGTTGTGAAACTCACCAACCAGACACTGAAATATGGCAGAATGCTCGGAATCGACGGGGTAAATATTTATTCCTTTCTGAGCCGCTAGCCGGGTGATTAGCTCGCCCGCCACTACTAGGGTTTCTTTGTTGGCCAGCGCAATGGCTTTTCCTGCTTCAATGGCTTTGATAGTCGGTAGCAAACCGGCATAACCAACCATCGCGGTCAGCACCATATCGATGGTATCCATCTGCACCACGGAGGCAATGCTGTTAGCCCCGGCATACACCTTTACGCCTAGCGGGTCGAGGGCCGAAAACACCTGATCGTACCGGTCCTGGTTACAGATGACCACTACGTTCGGATTGAGTTCGATGGCCTGTTGAATCAGTAATTCGGCGTTGTTGTTGGTTGTGAGCACCTCCACCTGAAACCGGTCGGGGTGGGCCTTTATCACCTCCACAGCCTGTGTCCCGATTGAACCGGTTGAACCGAGAATGGCGATGTGGCGTTTTTTTATGTCAGTCATGTATTTTTCAACAAGTCAAAATTGACTTTAACATTTAATTCTTCTTCAATAGCGCGGATGTAGTAAATTGTGCTTTGGTAAGGGGAATTCGATAAGCGCCAATTAATAAACTCCTGACTTGTCAACCCTGATAGCTTAATTTCTTCTTTCAAACGCTGAATATAAAAAACGCGTTGTTCTGCTAATTTTGCATCATCAAGTTTTAAGTAAGTCCTCAAATTACGGGCCTCAATATCATTTTCGTCAGCTAATATATAATTTCCGTTATCGTACAAAATACGTGCTTCAAAATCTATAGCTGTAGGATATATAAGTGGTTGATGTCTTTTCCAACGTGCCGTGCTTCCCTTCTCGTTATTCCACTGCGCTTTTACTAAAAACCAGTTTTGATAACCATCACGGTCTATTGATTTAAGCGTTGGGTCAAAATGTTCTATTTCCGCTTTATCGGCCCGACCAAGATATTCTTCAGTATAAGCGCAAATGTTATTCTGCTCCGCTTTTAGCAGTTGGGCGATACGGCTGTTATCTCCTCTCTTATACGTTAACTCTTCTTTAACGATGAGTGAATCAGTCTTTTTATTAATTCGTTTCATCAGAATTCGTCACAGAGAAATTATACTTATTTCCAATTACTGAACGCTCTGCAATCAATTCCATACGACGATCAACATTTGCCTCATTCAGGATTTTTGTACTCAAATCGAGGTAACGCTGATACTCCTCCACACCTTTATCAAGCATGAGCGGTTCCATGCCAAAATCCTGTCTTAAAATATCATTCGGGTCATCACCTTCGGGTGCAACGCCATTATGAAACTTGACCTCGCCGTTTTCATCAAAATATAAGATGAACCGCTCACAAGGTTCAAAGGCTGATGCCACAATGGGTGAGTGTGTCGCGAAAAAGAATTGGGCTTCGGGAGCAAGAGAAGTGTAATGTTTGATTAGAATACGCTGGATGTCTGGAAATAGTGAGCGTTCGGGTTCGTCGAAGAGAACAACTCCTCTATCGACTTGGCCTTTATAAATTGGGATAGCTGTTACTAATAACTGCTTAGTTCCTGTGCTCAAACCATTGTATTGCAGTTGATTGCCATTCTTCGTTCTAATAACTATCAGTGCTTCAGTTCCTTCTGTATCGACTTCTAGAAAGAAATTTTCTAAAATCGGGTTCAAACATTCAGTAGCTAAAGAAACTTTAGGATTTGGGTTTTCTTCCTGCCATTTGGTTAAGTTTTTTGTCAAGCGATCAGGGGAAAAACTACCATTCTTCTGAATGAGGTCAATCGCGATTTTTTTTAAACTTTCGTCGTATTTTTCAATATCACCTAATAGATAAGACCATAGATAACGACCATCTAATGAATGCAAAGACATTACTTTTGATTGTTCTATCTTATTTATAAACTCTTCACGTTTTTCATTGGCAAGGAAAATTTCGTCGGTGCTAGTAAGATATGGTCTATTTCCGATTTCGTTTCTGTCCCCAGTAAGAGTGTACGCATGATTCGCCGAAGAATCATCGATGTATAAGCAGAGTTTTTTATGTAATTTTATTAGTTCAAGTATGTCTAGACTTTTCATCCAGTCTAAGCTACTTCCTGCAATATCTTTGTTGTTATTTATGAAAAAATCTGTAGGGTTTCGTATGTGTTTTGAACTGAAAGAAATTTGTTGATTGTCAATTAGAGCGGATACAGAAAGATTTTCCTTGAAAGCGTTGTAATGGGTAACGGAAGAAATCGAAAACCTGTTATTTAATATTTGATAGCCATCATTTACAACCTGAAAGAAATCAAATATTACATTGAGTAACGTAGTCTTCCCCGTACCACTTTGCCCGATAAAACACACTTTCTCCAAAGGTTGACCTGCTTTCTCATGGTCAGCCGGATAGGTGAAATCAAACTTTATATTTTTGAACTGACGGTATTTGCCAATCTCGATGCCGGTTATTTTCATTTTATAGTATCCATTATGCGTTGTGCATTATCGCCACTAACCCGTCCACAATCTTTCGGTCATTGGCCAGGCGTGGCACTTTATTCTGTCCGCCTAGTTTTCCCTGCGCTTTCATGTAACGCTGAAAGGCTCCGCGTGGTAAGCTCGTTAGTTTCAGCGGTTGCAGGATGGAGCCGGTAATGAGGTCGCTGTAATATACGTTCAATTCAATTAACCGGTTATCCAAGTCACGGGTGAAGGCGACTGGGTCATGGGGGGGCGTGGCAAATTCCACCAGCCACTCGTGGTAGGGGAGACCCTCGTTCGGGCTGACCATGGGTGCTACGGTAAACTCCACCACTTCCGTTTCGGGGTGTTTCTGCATGGCATCTTTCAGGGCTTTTTCTACCTCTTCTCCAATAACGTGCTCGCCAAAAGCCGAGATGAAGTGCTTGATGCGCCCCGTTACCAGCAATCGGTAGGGGTCCCGCGACACAAACTTGACCGTATCGCCGAGAGAATAGCCCCACAAGCCAGCGTTATTGTTGACAATAACCGCGTAGTTTTTACCCAACTCCACTTCCTCAATCGTTAGTCGGCGTGGGTTTTCGGCGAAGTACTCATCGGCGGCAATGAACTCAAAAAAGATACCGCTGTCCAACAGCATCAAGAGCCCTTCTTCGGTCTGGCTGTCCTGAAATGCGATGAAGCCCTCGGAAGCCGGGTAGGTTTCTATAGAGTCGATCCGTTTACCAATACTCTCGAACAATTTAGCCCGGTAGGGTTCAAAATTGACCCCGCCGTACACAAACAACGAAAAGTCAGGAAACACGTCTTTAATCAGCTTGCCGGTACGCGCCTGAATCCGGTCGAAGTACATCTGCACCCATGGCGGAATCCCCGAAATCAGGGACATGGGTTGGTCGATGGTTTCGTCGATGATGCGCTCCAGCTTGGTTTCCCAGTCGTCGATGACGTTGGTTTCGTAGCTGGGCATCTGGTTGGTACGCAGGTAAGCAGGAACGTGGTGATTGACAATACCCGACAATCGCCCAATATTAATACCAGCTTGCTGGGTTAGCTCCGGGCTGCCGGACAAAAAGATTAATTTTTCATCCAGAAACCCACTATTTCCCGTTTCGTCAATATAATTCAGCAGCGCATCGCGGGCCGAGTTAATATGGTTGGGAATAGAATCCTGCGTAATAGGAATGTACTTGGTACCCGATGTAGTACCGGAGGTTTTAGCAAAATAGAGTGGTTTCCCTTTCCAGAGAACATCGGAATCACCAGCCAGTATCTGTTCAATGTACGGTTTCAGGTCTTCGTAATCCCGAACCGGAACCGCCTGCCTAAACTCCTGAATGGTCTGTACGTCCCTGAATCGATGATCGCGGCCAAAAACAGTGTCCTGGCCACCAGCTATCAACCGCTTGAGCCAGCGTTGTTGCGCTTCGCCCGCCTGATACATCCAGCTTTGTTGACGCTCCACCACCCACCGGGCCAATGGCTTACTAACGACCGACCGAATTCCCATAGTAGTACAAAAGTAAGGCTAATTTTAATGATGAATGATGAATGATGCGTTATGAATGATAGGTTTATCATGTGTTCTTGTCTCATCATTCACCATTCATCATTCATCATTCTGATTAATAATCTATATTTTTGCACACATTTCAATAAACCAGTACTTGTAACAAGGCGTTCTGCGCCGACCTAGAATGGGACTTTTCAATTTTTTAACCAGCGACATAGCGATTGACCTGGGCACGGCGAATACCTTGATTATTCATAAGGATCGGATTGTGGTGGATGAGCCTTCGATAATTGCGATGGACAAAGTCAGCGGCAAAGTGCTGGCTATTGGCCATAAGGCTATGCAAATGCACGAAAAGACCAATGAAAATATTAAAACTATTCGTCCATTAAAAGACGGCGTCATTGCCGACTTTACCGCTGCCGAGCTGATGATTCGGGGTATGATCAAGATGATCGACACGGGTAGCAAGCTGTTTTCTCCGTCGCACCGGATGGTTATTTGTATCCCGTCGGGCATTACGGAGGTAGAGAAGCGGGCCGTTAAAGACTCGGCTGAGCATGCCGGAGCCAAAGAAGTATACATGGTACACGAGCCAATTGCTGCGGCTATCGGTATCGGTATTGATATTACTCAACCCAATGGAACCATGATTGTGGACATTGGTGGGGGAACCACGGAAATCGCGGTTATTGCCCTGTCGGGTATCGTCTGTGAACAGTCTATCCGAATTGCGGGTGATGTGTTTACCCGTGATATTGTGGATTACATGCGCCGGGAGCACAACCTGCTCATTGGCGAACGGTCTGCCGAGCAAATTAAAATGGAAGTAGGGTCGGCTCTCCCCGAACTCGACAACCCACCGGCCGATTACGAAATCCGTGGTCGTGACCTGATGACCGGCATTCCTAAGGAGATTAAGGTTACCTACAGTGAAATTGCGTACGCCCTCGACAAATCCATCTCGAAAATTGAAGAGGCTACCATGAAGGCGCTCGAAATTTCGCCACCGGAGTTGTCGGCTGATATTTATACCAACGGTATTCACCTGACGGGGGGCGGTGCCCTACTGCATGGGCTGGATAAGCGGCTGGGTGCCAAAACAAAACTGCCTATTCACGTGGCCGATGACCCCCTCAAAGCCGTAGTAAAAGGGACGGGTGAAGTTATCAAGAACCTGGAAATGTACCGGTCCGTATTAATTAGTTAATTCATTCGATTTGCCCGGCCGCCCGCTTACACTAAATGGGAGAGTTAGTTGACTTTTTTTTTCGAAGCCGGAACTTCATTCTGTTTGTGTTGCTGGAAGTGCTCAGTTTTTACTTCATCATCAGCAGCAATAACTACTGGAGTGCGACCTATTTCAACACCTCGAACCGGTACGCGGCTCAGGTGTTGGCATGGTCCAATACAGTAAATGAATACACAAATCTGCGACAGGTGAATGCGGAACTGGCACAGGAAAATGAACTGCTCAATAATCGGTTAACCCAATTACTGCAAAACCGCCCCCCGGCCCCGGCTATGTATCAGGCCGATTCTGTCTTTGCCGACCGGTTCAAGTTTACGGTGGCCAAAGTGGTTAACAACACGACGCAACTGGCCAATAATTACATTACAATAGACAAAGGTACTGATGATGGCATCCACCCCGGTATGGGCGTTATTTCGCCAACGGGCGTGGTGGGAAAGGTGAAAATTTGCAATCAGCATTTCTCCATTATTACGTCCATTCTCCACTCCGAATATCTGATATCCTCCCAACTGGTTAAGGCCGGAGAGATTGGTTCGGCCAAGTGGGATGGGGTTGACCCAAACCTGATAAAGCTGGAGGATATTCCAAGCCACAAACCTGTTAGTAAGGGAGATTCTGTTGTGACGTCGGGTTTTAACCTGACCTTTCCTCCGGGTATTCTGGTAGGACGTGTTCGTTCGGTGGGTATACAGCCGAACCAGACCTTTCATGACATTACCCTCGATCTGGCCACGAATTTCAGCAATCTGGCCTTCGTCTACGTGGTAGAAAACCGGCTACAGGTTGAACAGGGCCAACTGGAGAAAAAAGTTGAAAACGAGAAATGAGTTTTTAGTTTATCGTTTGATGGTTGTCGTTCATGGCACGCCAGCAACAACAAACACCAAACGACGAGCAACAAACTAACTGTACAAATGACCTTTCGCGAAATCGTATCGACTGCTTTTCTCTTCCTGCTTTATTTAACGCTACAGATTTTGCTGGTCAGAAACCTGGTTTTGTTCGATTACGCCTTTTGCTTTATTTACATTGCCTGTATTCTGCTCCTGCCAAACGAAACCAGTTTTTCCTGGCTGCTGCTGATTGCCTTTGCGACGGGTTTTGTGGTGGATATATTTTACAATACCCCCGGCATGCACGCAGCAGCTACGGTATTGATGGCCTTTTGCCGACCACTGGTGGTGCGTTCTCAAATTGATGTGCCGGGACTGGAGTCAAGAATTGAATTTTCGCTTAATGAGTTAGGTACGGGTGCGTTTTTTCGTTACGTGTTTATCCTGGCCCTAATCCATCACACTGCCCTGTTTTTCATTGAGGCCAGTAGCTTAACTTTGTTCATTCCCACGCTTATACGGGTAGGAGCCAGTACGTTATTTACAACGTTCAGCATTGTGCTGATTCAGTTTTTTACCCGAAATTAAAACCCATCTGGGTTCCGGATGAGCATCTTTTTTGTTTAACACTACATGGCTGAAACGCTGTTTATACCCCAAACGACGGACCGGCAGGCTATTTACGATAGTCTGGTGCCACAACTGGCCGCGCTGGTTGCCGGTGAAACCGATATGGTGGCTAATCTGGCCAATATTGCTGCTGCCCTTAAAGAAGCTTTTGGTTTTTTCTGGGTTGGCTTCTACCTGAATAAAGAGAATCAACTAGTGCTGGGTCCTTTTCAGGGGCCCGTCGCCTGTACCCGTATCGCGTTTTCGAAAGGGGTATGCGGGGCCGCTTATACACGCGGAGAAACGATAGTAGTGCCCGATGTTGAGGAGTTCCCCGGCCATATTGCGTGCAGTTCAGCGTCGAAATCAGAGATAGTGGTGCCCGTATTCGACCAAGCCGGACAGGTGCAGATGGTTTTGGATGTTGATAGCGATCAACTAAATGATTTTACTGAAACCGATGCCAGCGGACTGGAACAGATAGCCCGGCTGATAACCGGCCTTTATTGATTAATTATACTACTAAACCCACTAAGCCCTATGCGCTATTCTATTCTATTCATTAGCTTATTTAGTTGTCTGGCGTTCCCGGACGTTCAGGGACAATCCCTCAACACGTTGTCGGCTCAGGAAAAGAAGGCCGGCTGGAAGTTGCTTTTCGATGGGCGGGATACTCGCGGATGGCATGTATACGGCGGAAAAAAGCCTGGCCCTTCCTGGCAAATCGAGCAGGGTACATTGAAATTGAATGTGCCAAACCGGGTAGGGAACAAAGCCCCCGACGGGGGTGATCTGGTAACAGATGCGGTGTTTACCGGTGATTTTGAATTTACGGCCGAGTGGAAAGTAGAACGGTTTACCAATAGCGGGATTTTCTTTTTCGTGCAGGAAAGCCCGCAGTACAAAAATATTTTCGATACCGGGCTGGAACTTCAGGTGCTGGACGATGCCATCTACGAAGGCGCGAATGAAAACAAGCACCGGGCGGGTGATTTCTTCAGCGTGGCCAATGCCCGCGTTCGGGAGTTGAAACCAGTGGGTGGATGGAACAAGGTGCAGTTTGTCCTCAAAAAGAATAAAATGAACGTGTCACTGAATGGATTCAGTATTCAGGAGCATGATTTGACGAGTGAAGACTGGAAAAAACGGGTTGCCGAGAGTAAATTGAAGGATGCTCCCATTAGTAAAGGCCAGTTCACTGGCCGGATTGGCTTGCAGGATTGGGGTAGTACCGTATGGTTTCGTAATATAAAAATCCGGTCTCTCTGATTGACGTACTAAGGCATGTGTAGAGGACGTGAGCGAAAGAGGCCCTGGGAAAGATGTTGACAGACAACATCTTTCCCAGGGCCTCTTTTCGGATCTGAACCGGCGTCAATCCAGCCGAACCCACATCGAACCGGAAAGTATACCACCGGGATCGAGAATCGCTAATCCCTCCCCGTTATTGAACGCATCCACATTGGCAGTCAGGGGCTCAATGGCAATGCTATCCCGCCGGGGTGGCGTGTAGCAAACCAAGTAGTTGAGTTTACCTTCTCCGGTTTGCTGCCCCACAATGAGCCGCGCCCCCGTTTTGCTTGACTGAAGAACGGTTTCTGAATAAGCCTGATTCTGAACCGGCTCGATGAGGAAAACATTGTTCAGCTCCCGTTCGTGCAGACGCAGGGTTTCTTCTGGTTGGGCGACTCCCTTGCCCGTTGGAAGCAGGTTCTCGTCTAATTCAATTGGACTGTGAGCCGGTAAGGAAATCGTCAGATTGTCGACTAGTTCACGCGTTGTTTCCTTATTCTCGATGAATGTAAAGTAGGGATGCCAGCCGAAAGCGGCCGGGGCGCGGGTCAAGCCCATGTTCTGAGCTGTATAGCTAATCCTGAGGGCACACATCCTGTCCGTAGCTGACGAGCTGCCATATTCCAATCGGTTGGCCTGCACCAGTTGATACGTTACCGTCAGCGCGAAGGGGAAAGGATAGCCAAAGGTATCACCGGCATAATCGTACCGTAAAACAAGCTGCGCATAGGTATCGGTTGCCTCCTGACTCACTACCGAAAAGGGCTGTCGATGCACAAAGCCGTGTAGGGCGTTATCACGATGCGTTTCGTTCATTTTGAGCGCGTAATCTTCCCCATCGAACGAGTAAATCCCGTGTCGAATACGACTGGGAAACGGGTAAAGGAACGCGCTGGCGTAGCTCTCATCTGCCACCAGTGCCTGCGGGGAATCGGGTGCTTCGATCAGCGCAAACAGGTGGTGTCCCTTTCTGAGTACCAGCCGACGAAGGACAGCACCAAACTCGGGAATGACGGCGAGGAATTCACCCGTTTCTGTGTGTTCGAGCACATACTCGATGAGGGGATCCGTGTGGGTTGGCAGGGTACCAAACGGCTGGGTCGTGATCGTAAAGGGCATAAACTAGTAAGCTTTGGTGGCTACCAGTATAATCCTGCCCGGTTACCTATTGTTTGCTGAATATAGCGAATGGGCAAAAAAGAAGGGAATGCCCGACGCTATAATTCCCCTTCAACGCCTAAGCCAAACAGGGCAAAATCGTATCGTACCGGGTCGTTGGCATCGAAAAGCCGGAGGTTTTCGGTTAGCTCCAGCGTGGCTTTCCAGTCCGTCTGAGTACGGGTAAGTAACCCCAGTTGCCGGGCCACCCGGTTCACGTGAACATCGATAGGTATCAATAATTGGTTGGGTTGCAGGCGCGTCCACAAACCAAAGTCAACTCCCCTGTCATCCCGCCGAACCATCCACCGTAAAAACATTAACAGCCGTTTGCACAACGAATTACGGGCGGGTGTGGCAATATGCTTGCGGGTACGTTCGGGGAAAAAGTCGGTGAGGCCACAAAACCGGTCATGGAACGCGATTAGCCCCTGCTCAACGGTGTTGGTAACTAAAGCGGTCTTTGTCAACGAGTTGGCGTGTAGTTGGGCAGGTAGAAACGCGTCCTCCAGGGAGTCGTTTTTCTGGTAATACTGGCGGAAGAAGTGCAGAAAATACAGCGCGTCAGTAGCGTTGAAGGTGCGGTGTTTGAACGACAGAAATCGCTTTAAATCACTTTCCTGGTGGTTGAGGACGAAGTCGTAGGGCGAGCCATCCATGAGAGTAACCAGTTGATCCGCTTTCTTCAGAATAACCGGCCGCTGACCCCACGCCAGTACGGCGGCCCAGAACCCCATGATTTCGATATCTTGCTTTTGACTAAATCGGTGCGGAATGCTGATGGGGTCGCGGTCAATAAAGGAAGGCCGATTGTATTGGTCGGCCTTCGCATCTAAAAACTCTTTTACGGATGCGTAATCATTCACTTGCTTTTTCCTCCGCTAACTACCCACGCCAGTGCTCTCGAAATACCGGAAAATACGTTCAGTAATGTCGACATAATGAAGGTGAATACGGCAATGAACGGGTAAGCCAGCGTAAACATAATGCTGAACGTTACATAACCCGGTGAGGCTTTCATTTGCTCATCGCGTTCCCGGTGACGGCGGGCAATGCGTTCTTCTTTCGTTTCCATTACGTTGATTGATTGGTCGTTGGGCATTTTGTTAGGGGTCATTACGGTTAGCGTTCATTACTGGTATAACAACCAAATAGCCATGAGTGATTAGTCGGAATCGCCAGGCGCAATGACTACTTATTGATTAACGACTAATGTAACTTACCTCAGCCCGAAAACGCCGATCCTCGGGCGAAAGTTTCGTGAACGCCAGGGAGGAGAGCTTGATCAGAATCTTGTCGTTGACACCCGTGTCTGGCAGCCGACCAATCACTTTTACCCACATACTCTGGTTGTTAAACTCATTCCGGACCTGTACCAGCGTGCCAATGGGGGCACTGCGATGCAGCGCCAGGTATTTGCCCGATCCGCTGCCTTCAATCATTTCGGCCACTCCGCTGGTCGATACCCGCCGACCACGGGTGGGCATAGGGGCATCATTGCCGGGACGTGGGGACTCTATTTCAGGCTCGGCTGGCTTCGGTGTTGCTGTTGTCGGTGTTGTTGTTGCGGGCGTATTTTTGCTGACCGACTCGTCCGTTCCGGAACCCTGTTCATTTCGCCGGGTCGGTTTAGGGTCGGCTGGGGGAACGGTTTTGGGTTCGCTGGTATGGGGTTCGGTTGGTTTGGGGGTGGCGGCAGGAACGGTTTTGGGTTCGTTAGTGCGGGTTTCGGTTGGGCGGGACGGAGTTGGCGATGTTGGTCGGGCTGGTGTATCGGCGGGCGAGGAGGGGTTGCGGTCCTGATAGGCCTTTTCGGATACAATCAACGCCTGCCCAATCAGGACGTTATCGCCGGAGAGGTTATTCCACTTCCGTAAGTCTGATTGCGATACACCATAACGACTGGCCAGACTGTACAGCGTTTGGCCCGTTTCTACCACGTGGATACCGGCTTTGGCCGGGTCGCTGGACTTCTTCGCATCGTTCTCGGTCGAGGCCTGTTTCTTTTCTTCCTTTTCCTGTTTCTTTATTGCTTTGTCGATCTTCTTCTCTTCCTTCTTGCTCAATGCACCATCAGGAATTGGAATTCTGATAACCTGATCATACCGAAGCGCGTCGGCCATGTCGGGGTTAGCGGCTTTTATGTCGGCTACCGACCGGCCATACCGACGGGCAACGGCATACAGCGTCTGGCCTTCGTCCACCCGATGCAGGATGAATCGTTTACCGTCTATTTTCTCAATGCCAACGGAGTCAGTAACGGGCCTTCTGTTCGTGGGAACGGTAAAGGCCCGAACAGAAATGACGTGCATAAAGCCGATAAGGAGAAATACGGCACCGCAGACAGAATAATTTTTCATAGGGTAAATACAATAGGGTCTGATACCAGCGGGTGTTAAGTCCCAATAGACTGTCGGTATGGTATAGTAACGACCCAAGTCCTAAAATTAAGGCAAATTTAGCGGAAAGCAGGTATGCTATCAGAACGCAATTCCTAAAAAAATAAGTGATCTGTACTGAATTCAGCACCTTCATACCCCTGTTAAATCTTGTTAAAAACAGGGCCCGCCCGATCTTTCCGAACACAAGTAGACGTTTGATGTTAAACAAATAAGGATTTACGTTACCCGCTTTTTCTGTGGGCTAGCCACAATCCCTTTTATAAACTACTCACTGAGCACATGCAAAATTACTCGATACTCTGGGCTGATGATGAAATAGATCTCCTGAAACCCCATATTCTGTTTCTTAAAAATAAAGGGTACGACGTTACCCCCGTCAACAGTGGCGCCGACGCGCTGGATCAGGTAGAACAGGCAAACTACGACGTTGTCTTTCTGGATGAAATGATGCCGGGTATGACGGGCCTGGAAACGCTCTCGCAGATCAAGCAGATACGCCCCAACCTGCCGGTAGTCATGATTACCAAGAGTGAGGAAGAGCACATCATGGAGGAAGCCATCGGCTCCAAAATCGCCGATTACCTCATCAAACCCCTCAACCCGAATCAGATTTTACTGTCGGTTAAAAAAATACTGGACAACAAGCGGCTCGTTACCGAACGCACGAACATTGGGTACCAGCAGGATTTCCGGAATATATCCATGCAGTATAACGACCGGATGGATTTCGACGAATGGACCGATGTATACAAAAAGCTGATATACTGGGAATTGGAACTGGATGAATCCCAGGACAAAAGTATGCTGGAAGTGATGAACATGCAGAAGAGCGAGGCCAACTCGGAGTTCTGCAAGTTCGTTATCGACAACTACGAAGACTGGCTGAACGACCCCAAGATGGAGAGCCCGGTCATGTCGCACCAGTTGATGCGGAAGAAGGTGTTTCCCTTGCTGAATCAGGCGGGTGATACGGATTCCCCACTCTTTTTTATCCTGGTGGATAACCTGCGCTATGACCAGTGGAAAATTATCCAACCCCTGCTGGCGGAATACTTTACGGTGGAGGAAGAGTCCTCTTATTACTCGATTCTACCCACAACGACCAGTTTTGCCCGTAACGCTATTTTTTCGGGGATGATGCCCAGCGAAATGGAGCGCAAACATCCCGATTTATGGGTCAACGACGATAGTGAAGATGAGGGCCTGAACAACCACGAAAGCGAGTTTCTGCAGCGGCAACTCGACCAGAGCCGGTTGAATATCAAGATGTCGTACCATAAGATTCTGAATGTCAATCAGGGTAAATCACTGGTCGATAACTTCAATAACCTCCTCCAGAATCAGTTGAATGTAGTGGTATACAACTTCGTGGATATGCTGTCGCACGCCCGTACAGACATGGCCATGATTAAAGAACTGGCCCCCGATGAATCGGCTTACCGCTCCCTTACCCGGTCGTGGTTTATGCACTCACCCCTGCTGGAGTTTATTCAGCGAATTGCCAATAAGGGGGGCCGGATGATTATCACCACCGACCACGGCATGATTCGAGTGCAGAAACCGGCTAAAATTGTGGGCTATCGGGAAACAAACACCAACCTTCGCTATAAGCAGGGCAAAAACCTGGGCTTTGAGGATAACCACCTGTTTGTGGGACGTAAGCCGGAGCGGCTCTTTCTGCCCAAACCGCACGTATCGACGGCCTACGTCTTTACGCTGGAAGACTACTTCTTTGCGTACCCTAACAATTACAATTATTACGTGAATCACTACCGAAATACCTTTCAGCACGGGGGTGTATCGCTGGAGGAAATGATTATTCCATTCGCCTACCTGAAAGCGAAATAAATGAATGTAAGAGCATAAAAAATGGGGCAGTAATCTACTGCCCCATTTTTTTGCGCATAAGTCAATCATCCGAATGAGAAGCCCGATAAAATACTTGCTTTGGTTGATGCTTAGCCTGCCCCAAACAAGTAGGGCTCAGGTAAATAAGGTTATTGGGTTAGCACACTACGTTCCTGGCCTTATTACGGTCGATTCACTCGACGCGGCCGATTTCAGGGAACAAGAGCAACCTCTGGTCAAGGGAACGCTGGCGCTGGTGTGCAACCATGTTCGTACGTTTACCGCATCTCGGGTGATAGTGGAGGGCATTCCTATAACCAACCTTGTGTTACACTTCTACGATGATCGCTTATTCCGGATTGATTGTGACTATATGGAACCGTTGAGCCGGGATTTTACCCGAAAATTTGGGCCGGGTGTAAGCAAGCCCGTGAGCCAGTTCCGGGTATGTATCCAAACGGAGGATAAATTCCTGACCGTATGGGGCAAAGGCTGGCCGGGTGAGGAGACTACGGCATTTGTCGTTTATCTGAAAGGATATAATACCGAATGCCAGCCGGAAGAAGATGCCCGGTTGATACTCTGGAGCCAGCAGCTTTCGGCCCTGTGCTCGGAGTGCGACTTACAACCCACCAATCCATTTATGGAGGAGTACCGCCAGCTACAGCAAAGAGAATAGCCAGTATCCTTTGACGTAATGCCAGACTGATGATCAGGGAATATATTCCAGATCGAGCAGATTCTGGAGAATATACGCCTGCGTACCGTACAGTTTGGCCATCTCACCCAGTAGCGACAGTTCTATGGACAGGTTGTCCCGATAATTCAGCAATGAATATTTTGCAATGGCCTGTTCAATAGGCCGGGTGATTGCTCGGGTTGCTTTGGCCAGCACCCCATTGACAATAATCAGTTCGGGATTGAACAGATGGACGGCGGTAGCCAGACCCCGACCTAACTCACTGCCTACATCGTTGAGCAGGTCAATACAAAAGGCATCACCAGCATTGGCTTTCTCGATAATCAGTTCGATACCGATGGTATCCGGGTGCCGTTCGGCCAGGGCGGATATCCGGCCTTCCCGCAGCCCTTCCTTTGCCCGCCTTATCAATGATGAAGCCGAAGCTACCGTTTCCAGACAGCCTATTTTACCACAGGTGCATAATTCACCGTCGGTTTTCATCTGAATATGCCCCAACTCACCCGCAAAACCAGCCATTCCCTGCAAAATGGCTCCGTTGGTGATAACGCCTAACCCAATGCCCCAGTCGATGTTAATCGACAATACGAAGTTTTTCCCCTGAGCCAGCCCAAAACGGTGTTCGCCCACCAGCATGGCCTTGGTATCGTTGATCAGAAATACGGGAGCATCGAATATCGATTGTAGTAAATTACTCAGCGACTGGCCATTTCTGGTCACCTCGGGGTAGGTGTGATTGATGCCTTCTATTGGGTTAACCAGACCGGGCATGGCCACCCCCGACCCAATGATGACCAGCTCGTCTGCCTGAATCTGATTAGCCAGGTCTGTGAGGGCATCGCGCAGATTGTCCAGAAACGAGATGGAGTTTGCCAGTCGCAGGGGCAAGTCGACCCGGTGCAGCACCTGATTGGCCAGGTTGAAAACCACTAGTTTTGTATCATGAACCGTACTATCGACCACAACGGTAGCGTAGGGGGAAGGGGAAAGAGCAAACAGGGATGGTTTCCGGCCATACTGAGCGGTACCGGTGCCAATGCCCTTCACCCACTGGCCGACGTTCAGTTCGTCAATAAGGGCAGTCATAGAAGGTACACTGGTTTGAATCAGATTCGCTAACTGGGCAATGGTGCCTGACTCGGCTCGGTATAGTTCGGCAATGATGTTTCGTTTCAGCTTATTCTTTTTCGTGTCAATGACCGAAAAAATAGCATTCTCCTGCATGGTCCTTAGGGTCAATTCAAAGTCGCGGCTACTGCAGTATCTATACGAATAGATTGCTGTTAGCCGTCGAGCGTTTTTGGTTCAATGGATGGGGATTACGCCGGCCTGCTTTATTTTCTGACGGATAAACCGGCCGATTATCCGGCCCTGCGCCTGACCGTCTACAACGGCATCCCGATAGTGAATACCACCGTACAAGCGGGAAATGGCCGCTTCCTCAGCCGCCTGCTTGAACGACGTGAATGACCGTTCGGGCAAATCGAAAATGATTTCGGTGTTGTCGGTAAAAGCGAAATTATCCCCCATCAGGTAGGTCAGTATCTCGGCTGCCGCCGTCGAAATAACACTATGTCCACTGGTGTATTCAGGAAACGGGGGCGTTTGCAACAGGGGTTGCCAGCGCGGACTGATATAGCGATTAATGACGGTTTCGGGCCGAATTCGATTGCTGCGGTACTTCTCATCCCAACAACTGATAAACGAATCCATTAGCGTCATGGCTACCAGCGACTGTACCATAATGGCCTGTCCGAACGGTAGTTTAGCCTGGGTACTAGCCAGACTGGCTATATTCATCCAGTGCCCACCGGGGCTTATTTTCTTGAAGCCAATCGACATGTGGCCCGATGTGTTGATGGCGAACGGATTGCAGTCCCAGTAAGCCGCAACGGCCCGCTGCTCATCTGTGAGTTTGTTCCCCACTTCATACACTTCGCGGGCAAGCGCAAAAAAAGTACTGCTTGTGTCCTTGCTGAAGGTTACCGGTGGGGCGGGTTTAAATTGAGCGCAGGAGTCCAGCATCAGGGGGCGAATGATTCGCCAGTTGGGTTCAATGGCCTCAATATAGCCGGGAGGAGTGGGAAACCAGTAGCCCTCCCCTTTGATAGGGCGATACCGGGTTTTGGTGCTCAGTATCCGGTAGTTATCGGTAGCTGCATACGTCAGCACGCGTTTGGCAACGGCCTGCGCCACTAGTACCGACTGGTCGATAATCGATTGACTATAGCCTTCTTTCAGCAGGCTTTCGAGAAGTTTCTTTTGTTCTTCCTCCAGCATATAACCCGATGGCAGAATTTGGCGCCCGGTTTCGAGAATGCAGTAAAGAGCCGCCACCTGGTAGTCATATCCCGTTTTGGTGCCCAGTGAAACCAGCGGAAAATCGTGGATGAGCCGGGAGGGCGACGGGATTTCTTTCTTATGCTGGGCCACAATATCGTGCGCACCCAGCAGGCAGTACGTATAAAAACGGCTGGCCGCGGGCGGACTGGCCACATCATGAATCATGACCATCGTCAGCGCAAAAACCGAAGGCTGCAAATGAGCGTCTATCGGTCTGGGGGGCGTTGGTTCAGCGTAGGCCAGCGAGCCGAACAGCAGCCAGAAAAGTAGCAGTCGTGTCATGGCTTTGTTGGTTTATACACCTGAAGTGGCTGATTGAAGGCCCCAATCAGTAGTTGGTTCGTTTTGTTGACAGTAATGGGTACCACCGATTTCACGTCGCCGGTAATGGTCAGCCCGGCACGGAGCTGTGGAACGTACGTAAATTCGCCTTTGCCGTTACCCGTCAGCAAACAGCCGTAGTTCGCATCCATGCCCCCAATTTTAAGCCGATTGTCGGATTTATTTCCCAGCAGCAACAGGTCCGTTTGCCCATCGTGGTCAAAATCCTGCGCCATGATCGTGGCTACCGGTGCAAACTGGGCCTGAATGGGTAGTACGTATTTCGTAAGCGAAGCAGTCCCATTGCTCAAATAACAGACAGAGCGGGTTTCGGTGACGGTTAGCTTTTTGGCACCAGCCAGTGCTTCGGCGGGGAAAATATCGGTAGCCGTGGCATTGGCGTAATCCTTGTAGTAGGCAAACTTCCGGCGCATACCGTATAGCTGATCATTCAATTCATCCCGACTGACAAACGGATAGGTTTTGCCCTGAATATAGAAACAGAAAAACGGGTCGATGGAGCCGTTATCATCGAAGTCGGCGTAGAGTAATTCCGCCGGCTCCTGAACGGACGTTTTTAATTGCGAATTGGTCCCCAGATTGCCGGCAACAATGTCATTTTTGCCGTCGCCGTTGAGGTCAGTGATGGCCAGCGAGAACCAGAAGCCGGGTGCTGCTTCCGGGAAGTACTGTTCGGTTTTGTCGACGAAACCAGCGGTGGTATTGTGGTAGATTTTGACCGGCATAAACTCGCCACACATCACCAGGTCGGCCCGTCCGTCGCTGTCCATATCGGCCCATTTGGCATCGGTAACCATGCCAGCTGTTGAGAAAGGTGTTTGGATAACGGTGAACGTTCCCTTACCGTCATTTTGAAGCAGGTACGATAGAGGGGCTTCAGGGTAACGCCCCGGAACAACCCGCCCGCCCACAAATACATCGAGGTCGCCATCGCCATCATAATCCCAGGGCCGAACGCAGGATTTACTGCTGGCACTCAGGTTAGGAAGCCGGTTCTGCGACAGGCTCAAATGGCCTTTGCCATCATTCAGGAAAAGCTCGTCCTGTAGGGATGGCGTATTGACCTCAAACAGCGAATAGCCGCCTTTAGCCACGTAGAGGTCATCGAATCCGTCGCCGTTGGCATCGAAGAAAACGGCGGCCGCAACAGCCGAAACGGTTTCGTCGCCGATAGTCAGTCCCTCGTCTTTTTTGAATGTACCCCCCGACTGCTGAATCCACACGGCTCCCGTTTTTTGCTGGTCGCCACTGGTAAAGAGGTCATCCAGTCCGTCTTTGTTAACGTCTCCTTTTGCCAGTACCGGTCCCGTGTGCGAGTACATCCAGAGCATGAGCGGCTGGCGTTTGAAGTCATTTTCGGTGTAGCCCTCGTGCGTGTATGGCAACATGGGGTCGACCTTCGTTAAAACGGTTTCTACCGGTTTGGGCGAAGGACTTTTTTTCTGTTCCGGCGTGGCCTGCTGCTGAATGGTCAACTGCTGATTTATGGCCACCTGCGTGAGTGATTGCCGGGACTGGTCGGGCCAGATGATACGGATAGAGTCGGCTACGGTAGCGGTGCCCATGCCAAAGTGCAGGGTACCCGACTGGCTGGACAGGTATCCGCGAACGGGGTTCAACTCCTGGTATTGACGGTTTTTTCCGGCATACACCGTTACCTGCGCGCCCACGGCGTTTCGGTTATTCCCCGTTGCCACGAGTTTTAGCTGGAGATAGGCCGACTTGTTCTGCTCCCGGCTTAGGTTCTGATAGACAAAAGCCGGTTCATTGATGTTGTTGACAATCAGTTCGAGGTCGCCGTCATTATCCAGGTCAGCGTAGACGGCCCCGTTGGAGATAGCGGGCGTATTTACACCCCAATCCTGCTGCTTGTTAGTAAAGGTAAGGTCGTGATTATTCCGGAAAATGTAGTTTGGAATACGGGTTGAGGGCATGGCTTTTACCAAATCCATGAGCTGGACGGGTTCCCGGTCAATGGCTTTCCGCACTTTGTAATCGCCCCAGTACTTCAGGAAATCCTTGTTGGTGTAATCCCGCAGGTAGCCGTTAGTTACGAAAAGGTCCTTGTAGCCATCGTTGTCAAAATCCGCCAGCAGGGGAGACCAGCTCCAGTCGGTATTAGATACCCCGGCCAGTTGTCCAATCTCGGAGAAAGTGCCATCGCCGTTATTCAGTTGCAGCATATTCCGCATGAACTGGTGCTGGAGTTTTTGCTGCACCATCAGCTCAAACGATTCGTAGTTTTCCTGCAACTGGAGCAGTTTCTGCCGCCGGTTATCTTCCGGCAACATATCGAGGGTCATTACGTCGGGCAGGCCATCGTTATTGAAATCCGCAATATCGACCCCCATCGAGAATTGGGACAGGTGCCGGAAGCGAGCCTGTGTTTCGTCTTTGAAGGTGCCGTTTTTCTGGTTTATGTACAGGTAGTCCGGTTCGTTATAATCGTTGGTGACGTAGATATCGGGCCAGCCATCCTGATTCACATCAGCTGTAATCATGCCCAGGCCAAAGGTGAGTGGATACTGGAAAATGCCCGCTTTTTTGGAGACATCGACAAAATGCCCTTTCTGATTTTCGTAGAGTTTGTTGCCCGCCCGTTCGTCTGTTTCGCCGTGCAGTCGGGCCAGCTCCATGTTGTCGTATTTTTTGACGTTATGGTTCAGCAGAAACATATCCAGGTCGCCGTCGCGGTCGTAATCAAAAAAAGTAGCCTGCGTACTGTAGCTGGGGTCATCCAGACCATACTGGGCTGCCTGGTCAATGAATCGAACGGCTGCGCTACCTGATTTGCCCTGGTTGATAAAAAGCTGATTCCGGCGCTTATCGTCGTCCGTTTTACCGGAGTAGCACACGTAAATATCGAGGAGTCCATCACCATTTACATCGGCCATACTGACCCCCGTTTTCCAGCCGCCGGACCGGCCAGCGAGTGCTGCACCTGCTTCGGTAGTGATGTCTTTGAATGTTAGCCCACCCAGGTTCAGGTAGAGTTTGTTCGGTTTGAGGTTGGCGGTGAAGAAAAGGTCGGGCAGGCCATCGTTGTTTATATCGCCAACGGCTACGCCCCCGCCATTGTAAAAATATTCGTAAGCCAGCACATTCAGGCTTTCGTTTTCGTCAATCTGATTGGTAAAGTCGATACCCGTTTTGGAAGCGGGAAGAAGCTGAAAAAGTGTCGTTTGGGCAAGGAGGGGTGAAGCAAGCAGGCACAAAGCGGCCGTAAGTACCCTATAGCAGTGTTTTCTGAGCGGTGTTAAGGGGAGAAACAGTGTATTCATAGATGCTCCTATAACGAACCAGTAAGTAAAGTTAGCCGGATGCAGGAAATTTCCCCCATCCGGCTAGGCTACAATTTGTTGATGAAGTGAAAGCTATAACGGTAAAAAAACGACCCGGCAGGAATTGAATTAGTGCCGGGTCGGGTCGTTATGTGTTCTATTTGTCCCAGTACATCCGGGTGATCCAGTCTGATGGGCCAGTCAGTTTACCAACTGCGGCATTGTAGTTAGCCGCGTTCAGCGTTGCTTCGCCGGTTGGGTACGGTTGCCGACGGGGAATCATGCCATTCGAAAAGTTGCCGGCATAATTTACGGGGGTCAGCACCGGAAATCCTGACCGTTTCCAGTTGTTCCAGGCGGCTACAAAGTTCATTTGCAGGCCAGTGGTAGCCCAATACTGCTCGTTGATTTGCTTGAGCGCATTGGCCGCTACCAGCGGATTGGCATCAGCATAAGCGGTTGCCACGGCTGGACTAATGGCGGCTGTCGCACCATATTTGGCCAGCGACAATATGCCTGCTACTATGCCATTTTTGTAGTGACTGGCGGCCGTGCCCGGTACAGTAAAGCCACGAGTAGCGGCTTCCGCCAGCAGCAGTTCGGTCTCCGCATAAGTCAGCACAAATATTGGCGCGTCGCGGTTACGGTAGATCAGCGTAGGACGCGAATATTTCCCGATGGGGGTAGCATCGGCCCCTGTCCCCGTACCACCCGGATAATTGGGAGCCTTGGTTATGTCGGTGGCGCCCCCGTTCAGGTCGTAGCCATTGGGCTGGCCTATTTGCGCAGCCGGGGTCTTATCGCCCACTACGTCAATGCTCTGGTTAGCAGTTAAGCCAGCGGGAGGCACCTCAGCCGACACACTCAGGCGCGGGTCATTGGTAGCCTTCAGGTAGTCAATCAGCGTTTTGCTCCAGCGCACCGAGTAAATGTCGGCCAGCGTACTCAGGGCCGCACCATTTCCATTGGTAAACCCTTTCGAGTTGTCGGACATAATGTAAGCGTCATCATCGATACTGGCAAACACACCCCCGGCAGCGGCCTTTTCGGCGTAGGTTTTAGCCGTAGCGGGGTCCACCTTGGTCAGACGCATGGCTAATTTGAGCATCATCGAATAGCCAAATTTTTTCCATTTGCTGACGTCGCCCTTGTAGGCATACGCGTCATTCGTCGGTAATGGAGACGCAGCACTCAAAGCAGCCGTAGCGGTTTCAAGTTTGGCCAGCATCGACATATAAATACTTTGCTGCGAATCGTAGGCGGGTAGTGTCGTACCCGATTTAGCCTGGAGAGCCTGCGTATAAGGTACATCGCCATACACATCCGTAACGGTTGCAAAACAGTACACCTGCATAATTTTGGCAATGTTGTTCAGGTTAACCAGCGCTGGCTTATCGGCCGTGAGCTGCTCCATTTGGAAAGCGTAGCTGGCGGCACTATAATCGTTATTCCAGACACTCTGAATATACGCGTTCGTGTTGCTCGAAATCACGTATTTATCGCCGTTGGAGTAATACGTGGCCGCTCCGGAACTGGTAGAGGACAGAATCTGTACCCACATGCTCTGGAACAGAATAGCCCCTGCATACCCGGTTAACGTGTTAGCACTGTTGAACTCAATACTGGGTAGCAGCAGGTTAGCGTCGAAACTTGCCGCCGATGACTGGGTTGGACTGGTGTTGAGTGCATCGAAATTTTCCGTACACGACACCTGCAACAGCCCGGTCAGGAATACTATGGCTATGAGCGTTTTTTTCATGATTGATTTCATTTAAACTTAATGTTCAGGTTGAAGCCATACGTACGGGATGCGGGCAGGCTGGCGCCTTCGATACCGGCGTATTGCAGATTGGCTCCAAACGTAGATTCGGGGTCAATGTTGGTCGCCTTTTTGGTGATGTAAAACAGGTTTCTGCCCACGAGCGATACGCTCACCGTCCGAATCAGCGGTACGTTGGTCAGTACACTGGCCGGAATGGTATAGCCTAACGAGAACTGACGGAATTTGATGAAATCACCGTTCACTACGCTGATTTTGGTTACGTTGTTGGCTAAGGCCGTGTAGTAAGCCTGAGCGGTGGCTGTAACCGCATTGGCTGCGCCCCCTTCTGCAACGCCCGTAGTGATACCGCCCTCGCGACCTACCAGTGTGGCTTGGTGTAGCCCCCGGCGGTAAGCGTAGTTTTCAGTAGCCGACAGGATTTTATTACCGTAGTTGTAGTCGATCAGGAACGACAGATTGAATCCCTGGTAGGTGAAATCGTTATTCCAGCCGCCGTAAAGCGTTGGCAGAACGGTACCCAAATTGACTAATTCTCCTCGAACGGGTAGCCCGGAAGCATCCACCACAATTTGCCCGTTAGCGGCATATTTGTAGTCGTACGCCCGAATTTGCGGCCCGGCCTCACCCACTACAAACGCCGTAGTAGCATTGCCCAGCGTGGCCCGGTTGGATCCCAAGCCGATTGGGTTATTGTTGGCATCGGTTTGCAGCACTTTGTTTTGTACCGATGTGAGGTTAAGCGAGGTGTTCCAGCCAAAACTGGCAGTCTTGAGGGGAGTGCCCGTTATCAGCACTTCCAGACCCCGGTTCTGGATGGAACCGGTGCCCACCACACCACTGGTAAATCCGGTCGACGCACTGTATTGAGCCGGCAGGATTTCGTTGTGCGTTTGCTGGGTGTAATAAGCCAGATCGAAGCCCAGGCGATTGCCGAAAAACTTCAGCTCCAGGCCAACCTCCAGTTCGGTTTTGGTGAACGGCTTCAAAAACAGGTTGGGCAGATTAGAACTGAAATTACCCGTTGCAATGCTATTGATGGCGTTGCCTACGCCGTAGTATATGCTGGTACCATAAGGGGTGGTGGGTTCACCACTGGTAACGGCGTAACCCGCCCGCAGCTTACCAAAACTCAGGCTTGGTATTTTCAGGAAATCGTTGAAAACAAAGGCCGCATTTACAGAGGGCGTGAAGATGGTCCGTGCCGACGATGGTAGGGTCGAGTACGCATCATACCGACCCGTTGTGGTAATGTTCAGGAAGTTTTTATAGCCTAAGTCAACGCTGTAATAACCCGAATGCACTTCCGTATTGGCCACATCATAGCTACGGCCAAAATTGACAACGTTGTTGAAACTGTACAGGTAAGGCAGTACGAAGGGACTACCGCTCACGCCGATTTTCTCGTAGTTGTTCCTCCGGATGTTACCGCCCAGAAGGGCATCGAGGGTCAAATCGGACGTGATTGATTTGTTGATACCAATCAACCCGTCGATGTTCAACTCCCCACGCTGGGCGTTTGATAGTTCGTCCAGCCCTCCTTTCGTACCATTCGAGAAAGCTGTTCCGTAAGGGGTTACCTTGAAGATACGGTCGGCAGAATTGTCGTAGCCAACACGTCCCTGCGCATAAATCCAGTCGGCAAACTGATACCGGGTAGACAGCATCGAAATCAACCGCTTCCGGCTTACATCATTGACAAACTGGTTAAGAACAAAGTACGGGTTGGTAACGTACTCATCATCGCTGAAAATAATCTCCCGGCCCGTTATCGGATTAAAACCCGGAGACAGAATCCGCTCGTCGATGTTGGTAGCCAACAGCTGCCCGTTGTTAGCGTTCATCGGACCATCGCTCAGGATTGGCTTGTTCATCACCTTCTCGTCGATGTAGTTGGCCAGTACGCTCACACTGAGCTTAGGCGTTACGTTCTGGTCAATGGTGAGTGTGAAGGTTTTACGACCCAGCCCACTATTGGGCAGAATTGACTTATTGTCGAGGTTGGATGCCGACAGACGGAACGAGCCATTATCGCCCCCTTTCGTAACCGATACCGTATTGGTAAAGGTGGACCCCATTCGGTAAAAGTTCTTGATATTGTCGCGCTGGGCCGAGTATGCATACTGGTTGCCATCAAACTGGATAGCCTGCGTCCCATCCAGTTTAGCACCCCAGCTAAAACGCGCCGTTGCCTGAGCGGCTGCCACCGTAGCAGGTTTTGCGCCACCGATTCCCTGACCGTATTCGTACTGGAAATCCGTGTAGTTGATGGCTTGTTCGGCCACCAGATTCATATTATAGTCGACGGCGTAATCTCCACGCTTCCCCTTTTTGGTCGTAATCAGGATAACCCCGTTCGAGGCTCTCGCGCCATACAACGCCGAAGCAGCCTGACCTTTCAATACCGTCATGGTTTCAACGTCGTCCGGGTTTATATTACCCAGGCCATCGCCACCATCGGCACCACCCCACTCACCGGCACTACCCCGCTGGGTGTTGTCCATGGGTACGCCATTGATAATGATAAGGGGAGAACCCGGCGAGTTGATACTGGGAACGCCCCGGAGCAGAATTTTGGATGTTCCGCCCGGCCCACCATTGGTTCCTTTCACGTTTACACCCGCTATCCGGCCCGCCAGTGAATTACCGATGTTAGTTTCGCGGGCTTTGGTCAGCGCATCACCATTGATCGTAGTAACGGCATAGCCTATTTTGCGGGTATCTTTGGTTACGCCCAGGGCCGTTACCACCACTTCGTCCAGAACAGAACTGCCGGGCTCCAGTCTTACGTCGATAACCGACCGGTTTCCAACGGTTACCTCCTGCTTGTTGTAGCCAATGTAGGAGAATACCAGCACTGCATTTCCATCGGGAACACTGATTCTATACTGGCCATTAGCATCGGTATTGGTACCACGGGTAGAGCCTTTGATGGTGACAGAAGCGCCAATTACATCGGTGCCTTTTTCATCCGTTACCCGCCCCGTTACCTCGCTGTCGAGAGCAAATGCAGGCGATAGGGCCAGCAAACTCCAGACGCCCAGAAAGAGTAAAACCTCCTTGAAGGTTTCGCGTAGTTTTTGTCTCATAAGTAGGACTGCTAGTTGGTTAAGTAATAATAATTACGTGTCTGTCACTTATACGAAAATAGTAGTTTTTGTTGATCTCCATACTATTTGGTGTAAATGAGATTACCCGCAAATATCTTCTTATTTTTAAAAATATTTCGAAACATATCTAAGAATTTTAAAATATTTACTATTATTGGACTTTACTGTAATTTTATTGTTAAATAAGCATAATTACTCATACCCTTTTCAGATGAAGTTTTTGCTCCTTCTTTTGGCCACAGTCAGCGTTCAGATACTGACCATCTCTACCAGTTCGTCTGTGAGCGGACAGCCAGCGAGTGCAACAAAACCGTACGTTATTATTGGGTACGTAACGGGTAATGGCTGGACCAAAAGCCAGATTGATCCCAACAAACTGACACACATCAACTACGCTTTCGCCGTGCCCGCCCAAAATGGCGAACTGGCCCCCCTATCGAAGAAGGATGAGGCCAATCTGGCTACGCTCGTGTCACTAAAAGCCGCCAACCCGAAGCTGAAAATACTTATCTCCATTGGTGGATGGGGTGGCTGCAAGTATTTCTCGGATGCGGCTCTAACCGATGCGGCCCGTACGAAATTTGCTACTAGTGCCGTGAATTTACTGGTTAAACACAAGCTCGATGGGGTTGATATTGACTGGGAATATCCGGCGCAGGTGGGTGCGGGCAATATTTTTCGACCTGTCGACAAGCAAAACTTTACCCTGTTCTTAAAAGCAATCCGGGATGGGCTGGATGTGCAGGGAAAGCGGGACAATCGTACCGATGCTAACCATTACCTGCTCACAGCGGCTACCGGTGGCGACACCGCTTTTGTGAGCCATACGGAGTTGGGTAAGGCGCAGGCGTATCTGGATTACGTTAATATCATGACCTATGACCTCTATCATGGGAATGATGTTGTTACGGGCCATCATAGTCCGCTGTACCAGTCTAAACTGGGTGATCAGTCGCGTAACAGTTCTGCCGATGCAGTGGACGGCCACATCCGGGCGGGGATACCTGCGGGTAAAATTGTACTGGGCCTACCGTTCTACGGACGAGGCTGGGGTAAGGTGCAGGATAAGAACAACGGCCTTTTTCAACCGGCTGCGGGGGAGCATTCGTTTATCAGTCATGACAAGCTGACGGAGCAGTATATCAACAAAAACGGGTATGTGCGCTACTGGGATAATGATGCAAAGGCTCCATACCTATGGAATCCAACATTGAAAACCTTCATTTCTTACGCTGATGAGGAATCATTCGGACCCAAGATTGACTACGTGAAAGCCAAAAAACTGGCCGGGGTTATGTTTTGGGAGTATAACCACGATCTGGAGCAGGATAAACTACTGAACAAACTGGTGCAGGGATTGTGGTAATGCCATCCACTGGCTACTAGGGGCGGAGTTGATTGATGAGCACGACGAGTTTATAAGGAACCGTATCCCATTGCTGCTGCAAAGCCGGGGGCACCGCTACCGGCGAATACCCGAACTGTCCCAGAATTAAATCCTGGTCGCCATCGTGATCGATGTCCGCTTTTTCGAGAGTGAGTGATTTAACGGGAGTAGCCATGTTCAGGGTGCGGGCTGTGAACCGGAACCGACTGGCGTTAGTGTTTTCCAGGAATACGAAACTCTCCGTAGCCAGATACGTCAGTTCCGGAAAAAAGGCTGAAACGGCAAAGTCAATATCGCCGTCCTGATCAAAATCGTCGGCCTGTAGGCGGGTGGCCCCGTATAGTGGGTAGAAGAACGCTTCTTTATAGTGATGGTCTTTAGTGCCCAGCAGCAGGCGAAGGCCATGAAATGGTTTGAGGCAATACGAATAGTCGGCGTTGTCGCCGTGTACAACGGCGATATCGTTGATGCCATCGTTGTTATAATCCAGCAAGACAAAATCGCTGGTGCCGTACTGCGGTTCAAACTGAAGCACTTTCTCGGCCCTGAATTGCAGATTACCCGTCTGGTAGAAAATATAGATGGCTTCGTCGTTCTGGGCAAACAGAGCAATAATGTCCTTCCGGCCGTCATTATTCATATCCCTCGCATACAGTTTAATAGCCCCCGGTTGCTTCAGTAATACCGTTTCCGATAGTTCATCTGAGTTATCACTCTGGTTATGAATGGTGTACAGCGAAAGCGAGCCGGTCCGATGACCATAGTTAGCCGTAATCAACTCATCGGTCCCATCATTATTCAAATCCACCAGCAACGAACAGACCGGCCGATGACTATTGGTCAGGATGGCTTTCAGGCTATCGCCGGTGAAGGAGAAAACAGACCCTTTGGCGATTTCGGAGGGGAGCAGCGTACCAATTTCGGTAAACAACCGGTTGTCTGGCCGGAAGGATACGTCTACAATCGTGCCGGGCAGGTCGTAATTATGGGTTAGTCCCTTTGTGTAATTCCAGCGGTAAAGTTTGTCCGGTTCGGCCACCCATAGCTCCTGGCGGAGTGAATCAAACGCAACGGCGGTTACCAGCGAACCCGTTGGTTTGCCCAGTGCTACGGGTTGAGCACGGAACAGCGAAAGGGGCTTACTGCGGTAACGTCGCGTTGAATCGAGTGGACTTTTGGCAGGGGAGTTTTCGACGTAGTAGGCCACAATTTTCTGCCACGTTTCGTCGTCAATAACCGGCTTTTCGGGAAATATATGCGCTTCTTTCAGCCGGATAACTTCTTCTGGCTTTAGCTTATAATACGGGTCGTAGCCCATGTAGCGAATGCCCACATAACTGCCCATCGCTGGTAGCACATTCAGTTGCCAGATGGGGCTGGGCAGGCTTTTAGGGTTGGGTGGCAGGTGACATGAGCCGCAATACTGCCGGGCCAGTTGGGCGCCTTCGTGCTTGTCCAGCTGCCGGAACGATACCTGAATAACCGTCAGGAATGACAGCAATACAAACACCGGAATCACGTTGGCTGGTCTACTCATTTGGTCTGTCGGGGCTTTTCTGCTAATGGGTTATTTATTCTGGCCGGTTGCCGCGTACAGCCTGTCAACGTAAGTACCGGTCAGGAAATTCAAGGCTGGTTAATCAAACAGCCGGTGGGTTTGGTTTGCCGGATGGCGACCGGTTTGCCGACCATAACGGCCGTCAGCGCATCGTTGAGGTAAAATTCGGTGGGTTCCGGGCGACTTCTTCCCAACCGGTAGAACTGGTTATCGACACTGCCCCGGTATAAAATCCTGTTCTGAGCGGAGAGTAGCAGGACTTCCGGCGTAGTGGTGGCCTTATACTTCTTTACCAGTTTGTGGGCCGGATCAAGCTGGTGAGGGATGGTCAGTTTATACGCCCGGTTAAATTCGGTCACGTCAGCCAGCGTAACCGTTTCGGTGGGGTATATGGCTAAAAACTGCACCCGGTTATCATACCGGGTAGCCATTTCCTGAACCCTGCGGGCTGTTTGCTGACAAATAGGGCATTCGGTATCCAGAAAAATAAGGACTCGCAACGGAAGTTGCCGGAATGGAGGTTGTCGCAACGAATGTTGCTGCGGGACAAATCCGGTTACGAGAAAACAAGTGAACAGGGTACAAAGGATGACGAAAAATGACCGGCATTGACCAGCTAAACCTGTCATTATCCCTTGTTGCTTACTCATTATCCATTTTTATTTTTCTTTCAGGCTCGCCCCTGCAGTCCCTTCCGTCAATAGTTGGCAAAAATATCTTCCATCATATACGCGTGAGTACCCAGCCATTTGGCGGCTCCGTTCAACTGCGTAATTTCAATGGTTAAGTCGTTTCTAAAATCACTCAGGCAGTATTTGCTGAGGGCCTGCTCAATAGTGTTCAGGATGAACGTAGCGGCTTCGGCCAGTACGCCGTCAATAATTATAACTTCGGGGTTGAAAAGGCTGATTGCCACTGACAGGCCCTTGCCCAACTGCAAGCCGGCTCCGTGCAGAATATCGATGGCGTACGAATCCCCATGACGGGCCGCGCTAATGATTTCGTCGATATCAATCCTGTCTGCCTCCTGGCGGAAAACAGCTAGCTTGGACACCTGACCCGCCTGCACATCGCGCTGTACCCGCCGGACCAGTGCCGACGCTGACGTGACAGTGTCCAAACAGCCAATTTTACCACAGTGGCACAATTCTCCCTCCGGTTCAACCTGAATATGGCCTAACTCACCAGCAAATCCACTGGCTCCCTGAAATACGTGGCCATTGACCAGGATACCCAAACCAACACCCCAGTCGATGTTGATTGCCAGCATCTGTTGTTTACCTTTCGCATTGCCAAACCGGCTCTCGCCCAGCACCGTAGCCTTTGTATCGTTCAGTATATAAGCCGGTTTGCTCAGCTTCTCCGACAGGCATTGCGTGAGGGAGTCGTAGCCATTGCTCAGATTTTTATACGTCAGATTTATCCCGCGCCGGGCATCGACCAAACCCGGCATGGATACACCAACGGCAACGAGTTGAGCTAGCAACAGGCCGGAATCGGTCAGGGCCAGGGTAAAACAATCGACCAGCGAGAGTATGTAATCAGGGTTGTTTATTAACTGGAGCGGATAGTCGGAGCGGTGGACAACAATCCGCTGCGTATTCATAAACAGGATTTTAGTATCGTGGGTACTGACATCCAGCACTGCCGTATAATGATACTGGTTATTCAGACCGAAAAGTACGGGTCGCCTACCATTGCTGCCCGACCCCATGCCTATGGGTGTTACCCACTGGTCCTGAATCAGTTCATCGACCAGATTTGTTACGGAGGGCACACTGCTGTGGAGCACCTTGGTCAGACGGGCCAAGGTGCAGGTTTCTTCGGCGTAGAGATAGGCCAGCAACTTTCGTTGTTTCTGATTTTTCTTGTAATCAACGACCGATTGTTGCTCAGGGCGTTCCTCGTCAAAGGCAATGTCAGCATTCATTGATTGTTAGCCGGTAAAATAGATTATCTGTTGTGATGTTGGCACCAGTTGAGTGAATGAGTGCTTTTGGATAGTCAAAGAAACGCATTTTACTGAATTTCCTGATAACAAACGCGGGAAGAACGGGCGTGTATGTTCGAAGTAGCTCGCCGGGTAGTCAGGCGAAAAGTAGGATGGGGGCTGATGAAGATAGGTGATAAGGAGAGTGTCCCGGCGGCATAGATCCTTATCGGACACAAAATGGGAAAGCTTATTGTTTCGGTAAATCCGGGCAATTGTCTTTTCGGCGCGTGTCTATGATGGTTTGAATCGTCCAGTTGCCGTTCACCTTTACGAGGGTAAAGGCATTGACACCACAATGGTTTTTTTTGTCCTGAACGTAAAAAACGTAAGGCGTCCAGGCCGTTGCCAGGTCGGCATCAATCCTGATTTCCATTCCCGATAAACGCTCATCCAGCGTACCGGCTTTCGCTTTGCCAATAGAGTTGATAAACGCCCCTATGGCATCATCACGTACCGTTACGGCTCCGTCTTTGTTTACTACTGTCTGAAGCCGGGCCGTTGGGGTAAATAGTGGTTTTAGCAGCGTTGAGTCCGCTTTCTGCATGCCGGCAAAAAGCTTGTTTATGGTTGCTTTCACGGCAGCTTCTTCGCTGCTGTTATGTTGAGCAGATGCCGAAATACCCGACAGGAGCGTGATTAGCAGGAATAAGTGCTTCATGATATTCGCTGATTTCGACCAATGAAAAAGTAAAGAGCCGCCCCAATTATATTCAGGAAGAGGATCACAATGACCCAGATCACTTTATCGTTCTGACCCCGAAATTCACTCCGGACTACATCTACAAGGGCCATTATAGGCAAGAGAAAAACTACGGCGCCTGCCAGCAGGATAAGGATGAGTTCCGGCACGCCTATACCTATAAGTGTGTACATCCGATTGTTGTGTAAAGCCCTTATCGGTTTTCAACACCGATAAGGGCTGTTTGGAGGCTAAATATACTGATTTACAATCATTTCGTACAACTCCTGCTGGCCGCTGCGTTGTTTTGGCTCGCCGTTGTTCATGGCGTACTCGCGCAGGTTCTCGAGGGTCAACTCCCCTTTTTCGAACTTTGCTCCCTCGCCCGAATCGAAGCTGGCATACCGGTCGGTACGGAGTTTTTTATACTGGGATTTATTCAGGATGGCTTCAGCAGCAATGGCCGCCCGTGCAAAGGTGTCCATCCCGCCAATGTGGGCGATGAAAATATCTTCGAGGTCGGTGGAGTTCCGGCGCGTTTTAGCATCGAAGTTTACCCCGCCCGATTTCAGTCCACCGGCTTCCAGAATGACCAGCATGGCCTCGGTCAGCTCATATACGTCCACCGGAAACTGGTCGGTATCCCAGCCGTTCTGGTAATCGCCCCGGTTGGCATCGAGACTACCCAGCATGTTATTGTCGGCGGCTACCTGCAATTCGTGGGCGAATGTGTGGTTGGCCAGGGTGGCGTGATTGGTTTCGATGTTTAACTCGAAATCATCCTGCAAACCATACTGATTCAGGAAGCCAACAACCGTAGCCGCGTCGAAATCGTACTGGTGCTTGCTGGGCTCCATGGGCTTCGGTTCGATGTAGAACGCTCCTTTGAACCCCTGCTTGCGGGCATAGTCCCGGCTCATTTGCAGGAACTTGCCGAGGTGCTCCGTTTCGCGCTTCATGTTCGTATTCAGCAGCGACATGTATCCCTCACGACCTCCCCAAAACGTGTAGCCCGAACCATCCAGCTCAATGGTGGCGTCGATGGCGTTTTTCACCTGCCAGCCGCCATGCGCCAGCACATGAAAATCGGGGTTGGTAGAGGCTCCGTTCATGTAGCGTTCGTGCGAGAACAGGTTGGCCGTACCCCAGAGTAGTTTGACGCCACTAGCCGCCTGCTTTTGTTTGGCGTAATCCACAATGGCGCGGAAATTCTTCTCAAACTCCGCATTCGAGTTGCCTTCCGGCGCCACGTCCACATCGTGAAAGCAGTAAAACTCCATGCCTATTTTGGTGATGAACTCAAACGCTGCATCCATCTTGTCGTGGGCCGCAGCGAGTGGGTCGGCGTTGGCATCCCAGGGGAAATGCTTCACTCCCGGACCAAAGGGGTCGGCCCCGGTACCGCAGAAGGTATGCCAGTAAGCGGTTGCAAACCGGAACAGATCCTTCATGGGTTTTCCCAGAATGGTACGATTGGCATCGTAGAATTTGAACGCCATCGGGTTATCAGACTCGCGGCCTTCGTATTGAATCGGTTTCTCGACGAATGGGAAATATGTTTTTTCGCCAAGTGTTAGTTTGATGTCAGACATGAAAATGAAAATTGAGGTAGTACGTACCAAAGAAAGTCAAAGGTAGTTTCTCCTGTTATTTGGGCAATGTCTTTTATAGGCTACGGGCTTTCTGACCGGAACTGATCTGGTGGATTCATTTGTGTTAATAGCTTCATTCCACAACCAAAACCGAATGAATCAACAGGTTTGGTACCGTAACAGTGGCGATACCCGCCTGATAAGTAAACGCTAGGGCAGTATTCTCCGGTTGCTGTACAACCTTGAAGGGTTTTTTTTCGGTGCGAATCGTAATGGTCAGGTTCGAGAGGGGCGGTACTTCGTCGTACGTAAATACGCGTGGGTCGGCGTGGCGGCCGCCGGTGTTGATCAGGTTTATGGCTAGCTGACTCCCCAATCGGTTGGCTATGACATGCACCAGATGAGAGCCTGTTACGGTCACTACCGGATTGGGTAGTAGGGTATGGGTCAGCGTGGCTATAAAATCACGGGCCTTGGATGATTGGTGCTGAATATAATCCTGGCTTAAGTCGGCGTATACGCCCATCAGTTTCCCCTTGCCGAAGGGTACGGTACTTGCCGCAACGCCCGGCAGTATCGCATCATATTCGCGGGCGCTTATCTGCCCAAAAGAAGCCACACCGGCCTTTGGCTGAACGGGTTGAAACAGCGAGTTGAGTACCATTGTAGCCCCGCCGTAATGAACCCATCGGTTACTGGCCGTCGCCTGACCAATGGGTTCGACGCCCAGTTCATTGGCGAAGTTCCTGGTTGTTTCTACTCCAATCAGGAGCAGGTTTCCCCCCTGCCGGGCATAATCCAGCAACTCCTGCCGGAACGCCGGAGCCAGTGAATCTTGCTGCGACACCACAATGAGCGGGTACTGGCTCATGCGGCCGGTCAGGTGATGCTCCGAAAGAACCCCCACCGGAAACTGAGCATCCAGCAGGGCAGTCAGTACGCCCTGCATCCGGTAGGCCTGATCCCGACTGAACAGTTTCTGGTCAAACTTCCTGACGGTGGCATCGCTATACAAAACGGCTACCTGCGGAATAGGGGTGATGCCCTGACAAAACGGTTGCCGCGCCCGCACAAACTGGCTGAGTTCGGTCATAACCGGCAGTTCGTTCAGTGGAATAGAAGCATCGCCCTTCTGGCGGACGTAGCCCTGAAAGCCACCACCGAGCGCAATGACTTCGGCAGCCTCCTGCTTCATGTGTACCGCCGTTTTCTGGTCGCCACTCATGGTAGGGCCGAACTGATACCAGAAAGTCCACGACATCAAATCCCACGGTTTATGAAAATGTTGGCCCTGGGCCGCCAGAATCCGCCCTTCCATGGCGGCCGTATTGACACTATTGCCAGGCGTTAAATCGCCCGACAGGTAATCGACATTAGTGGTGATTGGTTCCGGCATCATGGACGAATACGCCCAGTTGGAAGCCACCCGAAAGGCAGGATTGTGTTTGTGCAGTTCGTCGGTATAATGCCCAACGTACCGGATAAATGCCTGACGGGCCGCGTTTTTGAACGCGTCGTAATTCGCATCCTTTTCTGAGCGGGGCGGGTCATGCCCAGGACCAACAGGTATGCCCGTTGCTGCCTGAAACCGGGCGAGAGCAACTGGTGAATAATCCGGGATCGTTGCCCAGCAGTCGCCGTCTATCCAAACGCCATCAACACCGTAATCGGCTACCTCCTTCAACTGCGGAATGAGCAGGGAATCGGCGTAGGGCCCGTATACGGATGTGTTGGCTTTGTCCAGGCTGCCATCTGCTTTTACAACACCCCAGTTCGGATGCTTTTGCAGAGCAGCGATATCAAAAACACCCGAATAATGCACGTACAAAGCTACGCCGTGTTTTCGGGTTACAGCCCGGTAAAACGCCAGTGGATCTTTAGCGAAATCCGGGGCTGCGGTGGCATTAGGCACCCTGGAGGGATAACTGGTAACGCCCGGATGGCCTTTGCAGTCAATCTGAATAAAGTCTGGTTTTACGGCTGTCAGGAACGAATCCAGGCTTTGCTCCGAAAGGTTCCGACCAAGTTGAGCATCGCTGGAGTTAGCGTGGAAATCGAAGTGCATCCCGAAAAAACGCCGGGTCGGGCTACGGTCAGTCGGGCTGCGCTCAATCGGGCCGTGCCCGGTCGCGTTTGGCTTAGTGAGTAGTTGCTTTTTCGGGCCGTTGGCTGGTTGATTACGGGTTGGTTGCGCCTGTGCTCCCAACGAAATAATAATGCTGATTAATAGCCACCAAAGGTTGATATAATATGTAAGCTTAGCCGGTATATACATCGCTTGTTTATTGGTTGGCTGAGGGAGATTACTGGTTCGTACTTTGCAACAACGCGTAAACTTACTGACCAACGTCCCAGGTTTCAACAAGTTTATACGTTGTTGCTCTCTATGCTGCTTTCCCATTTCTTATGTGCTTCACGCACAGTTATTTACTATCTGTCATTGTATTCACTAGGAATACGCTGGTCCATTTAACCGCTGGTACAGGGTGTAAGTAGATACTCGCAAATCACAGGAAGCTACGCTGGCTTCCTCGGAGACGATCAGCCCTGGCTACGTTAATTAATGGTTAAATCCAATCTAACGGCTCCCTAATTGTAGGCCGTGCCGACAGCCCAGTTTCATCACGCGATAGAATAGCTGAACTGAGTCAGCCAGGGTACTTTTTCGAGGAGCAGGCACCGGCGGAGATGCCTGAAAGGTAGTTTAATGGGTTGATAGATAATTGCTTAGCTGAGCCTGTGGTGGTTGCCGACGGGTTGGCAGTTGGCCAGGGGCTACACGGAGCTGTATTCATGCGTAACAGGCGCTTAGCTGCAATTGGGAACACATCCCTGGGCACCACAAATTTCCAGCTTCTGGATTTCATCATGTAAAGTACCCTCTATTGATGTATTTTTGGGCAAATTAATTACCCGTCTTCTTATTTTTAATAAACACATCAAGGGTTTTTATCTGGTTCATTTAGCCATCTGTCGGCATAAGGTATCCTCTTATGACTTGCAGAGAAATCTCAGCCTTCAATACGTTTTGAACTAGCTATTTTTAGAGATAATTAGTTGATAATTAAGGAATTTTTATTCCCTGCCACACCTTAAAGTTCTATATGTTAAAACAGCTTTTTGTCACTGTGTATCCGCTCAGGTGGTATGTTGTTGGGGTACTTGTAGCACTAATTTATTTGCTAACCATAGTAGTCTACGCGGAGAATATTCCATTTGCTGACGACTTATCAGTATTGGCCTCCCTTTACGATATTCACCATGAACCCAGTTGGTATCTGAAATACAAAACCTTATTTGCTTTCCATAACGAGCACAGAATCGTAATTCCTCGTCTTGTAACTATTCTGATTTACCATATTCAGGGTCAGGTCATTAATGTAATAGGGTGGATTATTATTGGGAATGTGTTATTGTTTCTGGTTCTTTATCTGTATTTCAAAACGGAGTTTACAAATCATCGCATAAAACTATTTATACCAGTTTTATTAGTCTTACTCCAGCCAGTGCATTATGAATTAATGTATTGGGGTATGGCTGCTCTACAGAATATTGGTGTTATTGCCCTATCTACAATAGCTTTTTATCAGTTAACCCTTAAAAACAATAAATTCTTACCTGTTATTGTAGCCATATTGGCTGTCTTTACCAGTGCGAATGGCATGTTTGTGTTCCTCATAGGCATATTATTGCTGCTTTACAAAAGAGAGTGGTTTTTGGGAATAGTATGGCTTATTGTGGGTGCCGGCAGTATTTATTTGTATTGGCAAGGGTTTTCTGCCAATGAGCATTCAGGAAAAGGTTTTGGCGAATCATTCCATATTTTTAATTTTCTACGTGTATTTACAAGTTTAGTTGGTGGCATCATTTACACACAAACTTTCTCTTTTTTATCTTTATTGCTGGGGCTTTCTGTACTAGGTGCGCTTGTATTCGTAGGCTACCACAGATTCATTGTTCACCCTATCAGGCACAATAAGCCTCAACAATTTCTTATATGCTGCTTAGCCTTTACTCTGCTAACAATTGCAGCAATTAGCTTTAATCGGGACGTACATAGTGTCCTCTCCGTAAGCCGCTATAAATTATATTCTACGATAGTTATTTCTTTAACCTATATTTTGCTAATAAATTGGATTGAGAAGAGTCAACGTATTGTCAGGATTGCGTTAATAGCGGGATTACTTTTTGGGTTAACAAGTTACAGTCGTTATACTGTTATGTTCGACATACATTCCCGGCTGTTGTTCGCTCATTTTTTTAATTGGCGGTATAGCGGTATGTTAGACATATATCCGCCATTTACCGAAAAATATTACTCGGAACGTTGGTATAAGTTTTACCAGTCCGGTCAGTATATTCCCCCTGAAAGCGCCGTTGAAAAGAGTAGAAAAATACTTGAAATGAGTAAAAAACCAGCCTTGCAGAAGGCTTCTTTTTCAATTGATGACCAGATTGTCAATATAAAACCAGTTTCATTGCCTGTTAATGAGTATTATGCAGTCCATAAGACGCGGCATAAAATGGCTGTATATCCCTTGAACAGGCATAGTTTTTACAAAAGGCTATTTTCCACTTCGCCAGCAGATTATTCTACGTCAATTGATGCTTCTTACTGGACTTCGGCCCCTGGGTCGTCAGCCTTGTTTATTGTACCGTTGAATTAGGGAGAATGCAGGAACAGATTTAGGAAATCTGTTCTATACCGCTGGACCAGCATATTGTTTCAATAGTAAAATGCTACCAGAAGCCAGGTGTCAACCTTCCCAACTGGTTGTAGCTGCGAGTACAACGAACGCCAGGAGCCATCCTGCCAGGGGTACAAGTGATGTAATGTTAATTATGGTTACCTACGAACCGCACCAGTTACTTCAACTGTAGCTGCCCGAAGGATGAAACTAAACACTGTATCCGTACAACCCTTTACGCTTAACGAGGGTCTATTGATTAGTTTTAAAACCAACTTTCATATCAACCTTATTTACTTCTCGTATGAAAAACCGGGCAAAAATTATTTTCACCACCATTGTCGTTAGTGTACTCACAACGACAATCACAGTAGGGCAGGGGCGGTTTTCTGTAGCGGCAACTGTCACGCCGGGTTTTCATAATCTCGATTTTTCTCTGGGTGATGTTAACCTAGCCAGCGGGTCACAATCATACCGGGGGCTTTCGCTGGGCTTGATCGCCTATTACGCATTTACGCCTAAATGGTCGCTGTCGGCGGGTTTGTTACACACCCGTTTTTCGGGCGATAGCCGCTTTGAGAATGCTTCGGGCGTAACAACTTATTCTAGGCAGCTGCAAAGTTTCCAGGTACCTGTTTTATTGAATTTCACGCCATCGTCTCATCGACTGTCACCTTATCTGTCAGCAGGCTTACTAACCAATTATAACTACCGCATAACAGCGAATGGTACGCAGACAAATCAGAAAATAGATGCGCCTAATGCGTTAACGACTTACGCCATGATTGGCATCGGAGCGCACTACCGAATTACGCCCCGGCTTGCGCTGATTGTTCAGCCAACAGCCGCTTACCGATTGAACAAACCATCTTCAGGCTATCCGTTAAATTATACCCGCTTCAACGACTACCTGTTCGGTTTGCAGACACAGTTGAAATTTACGTTCTGAGTCTTAATATATAGCAAGCGTTCAGGGCTGCTTCTACTGAGTGACAGAATGGTATATATCAGGCAAATGGATTGCCTTACGCCACAGACTTTACAATCTGTAGCCCCTCTTTATTTATTGGTTACTGGCGCAGGATATAGCAGGCGCAGGGCGTTAAAAACGGCCTGGTGCGTTACGGTGGCGTGGTCTTCCTGAGGCAGGTAATCGAAGTACACCGTTACCCGTCTACTCTTCGTCTTCCTTATCCTCTCAGCCAGCACGTTGGCATCTACTTCCATCACCCGGGGGGCATCGCCAGGCGTTAATCCCTCCTTTCCAACACCAATATAAACGGCGGTCTCTTTGGCATAATCTGACTGCAACAGCGCAGACGGCTGATTTAACAGCGAGCCATTATCCCACCATAAACTTGGACTGACGATGATGTATCTATCGAACAGGCGGGGTTGTTTGAGTAAAACTTCCGTTGCCAGTAGCCCGCCCAGCGATTGACCAATGATAGTTTTAGCCGTGGTGGTTTTGTATTTCTGGTCAATAAACGGCTGTAACTCGTCGCCCATGAAGGCGATGAACCTGTCGGAATGACCCGTGGTAGGGAAGCGTTTTTTATCTGCTTCAATGGTTGTAGGGTATGTGAAATCCCGCCTTCGGTCTACATTGGCAATACCCACAACAATGGATTTTGGGACGCGGTTAATCCACGAAAAATTATTGAACTGAACCAGGCCAACGATGTGAATGAAATCTTCATCGGCCGAGCCATCCAGTAGATAGATAACCGGATAGCGCAGGGTATCGTTAGCGTTGTACCCTGCGGGCAGATAAATGTTCAGCGTTCGTTTCTCGGCTAGCTGCATGGAGTTGATTTCCTCAATACGCCCCAGCACGAACGGTTTACTACTATCTGTTTGCCTGGGCTGACTCGCCTGCGCAAACGTTAATGCTGGGAAAAATAACAGGAAAAATAAGGGGGTAGTTATGGTCATGTCAAATCGGTTTATGAAGAAAGCCTGGTGTGCGTTTTCATACCGTTTCTAAACTCGTCAGCCATTCAACGGACACATAAGTTAGTTCCGTTGAATGGCTGACGGGCACAAAGCAGATAGACGGCTTACGCCACCGACTGTTCGGCCTGTAGGTAGTCAATAACCTCCTGCATGGTGGTTAGTTTTGAATAATCTTCGTCGGGAATGCGGATGCCGAACGTTTGTTCGAGCCGCATGATCAGATCAACATTGTCGAGGCTGTCCAGGCCCAGATCGCGGGAGAAATGAGTTTGGTCGGTGATGGCTGATTCGGGTATGCCGAATTGTTTCAAAATCTCAGTTACCTGCTTCTTCATAACGATCTTTCTATTTTTACAACCTATGCTCTTCTCTAGTAAAGGGACTTTCGGGGCGATTTAGTATAAATAGAACCGGATTCTTACCATTTTTTAGGAAGCGGTCAATCTGACTCCTTCATGGTCAATGATAGTTGTTCCTGATTAGTAAGTAGAAAGTAGTTGTCAGGAACCGTATAGCCAGAGGCTTTCTTTAACGTCAATACAGGCCATTTTTACTCCCGTACTCACGTTTCTACAAACTTTCTCCCAATAACCGCTTTAACTCCAGCTGATTCAGCAATAACTGATACTTGAAATTCAGGCGGCCCAGTTCGGCTTCTTCCACACCCGTTTCGGCACTTTGCAGTTCTACGTTCGTAATGACCCCGTTCTGTAGCCGGGCGTTGGCAATCTGTAGGGCTTGCCGGGACTGCTGCACCTGCGTTTCCAGGTTAGTCAGGCGGGTTTGATTGCTTCGAATATCGGCGTTGAGCTGGGCAATACTCTGCCGAAACTGGGCATTGGCTGTTTCAACGGCGTACCGGCTGGCGTTTAGGTTGAGTTGCGCCACCTGGTTTTGCAGTTGGTAGCGTTTTCCGGCGTATAGCGGCACAACCAGCCCTACACCAGCGGCCAGGTTAGGCCTCAACTCCTGAACATTTAGTGGATAGCCGTTTTTATACCCCGCGTTCCCGCTGAAAGCGATGTTGGGTTTACCGGTTTTGCTAGTCACGACGATATCCGTTTCGGCCGACCGGAGCCGGTCCTGCGCCAGTTGAACGTCTTTGTTGCCTGCCAACGCTACTGTCAGGTCGCCGTCGAGTGCGTACGGTTGCGTGGCTATGTTCATGGCCGAGCCTAAATCAAATTGATTGATAGCCTGACTGACGCTGGGCGTTGTACTGCCGGTCAGGAAAGTCAGGTTGGCCAGTTGCCGGTCCAACTGATTCTGAATATCGATTTTGCGATTCTGAGCCGCCTTAACCCGCACCTGCTGCGTCAGTACATCGTATTGCAGTGCGTCTCCATTTTGCAGCCGCGTAATCAGCAACTGCACATTGGCCCCCGCCGTTTTAATGACTGAATCCTGCACAATCAGGCTCCGTTGCAAAAAGCCAATGCCATAGTACGTAGCGGCCACCTGATACGCCAGATTTTGCTGGCTAATTTCCAGACCCCGACGCAGCACCTGCACATTATCCTGGGCTTGCCGAATGGCCGCATCGGTACGCCCGAAATCGTAAATCGTTTGCCCGACCGACACGTTGCCATTGAGGCTGTGGTTGGGGGCCAGTTTCGCAATTACCTCCTGACCATTGAGCGGCACGGCAAACTGCGGTACGGGTGTAATATAGGTGTAGTTCCCATTCAGATTGACATTGGGCCGCATGGCCGTACGGGAAATATCGACCCGCAGTTCACCCGCCCTGATCTGTTCCTGCTGTTGCTTCAGCACCGGATAATTGGTATTCGCCTGCTGTACCAGCGTCCGAAGTTCGTCGGGAACTGTTACCACCGGTTGGCTTTGCGCCCGAACAATCCCCGTTGTCAGCAGGGAAGCAAATATGAAAAATTGTAGGTTCATGTAATCGTAGTTTGAGAGTTGTTGTTCGACGTTTGTCGTTGCCAGAATAGATACGGCCGGAAGAAGGACAAACGTCGAACAACAAACGATAAAATCAGTGTGCGGCATCGGCCACGGCTTTCGCCCGGGCAGCGTCCATTTTTCTATTTTGTAACAGAAATAACAGCGGGAACGAGACAACGAAAAACAGCCCCGCCAGTTTGAAAGTATCCAGATAAGACAGCATCAGGGCTTGCCTCGATATAATCAGATCGAGGTTTTTGTAGGCTCCCGTCACCGCATCGAAGGCGTTTATTCCTCTGGCCATCAGGCCCTGCGTCAGGGCATTGAGTCGCTCGGTGGTGAGTATATCCCCCGGTTGCAGGTTGGATACCAGATCACCCCGGTGGACGGCTACCCGTTGCGTAACGTACGTGTTCGTAATAGCTACCCCAAAGGCGCCACCAATCTGGCGGGTCATGTTTACAATAGCAATACCCGTAGGCAGTTGACGTGGTTCCAGCGTAGCGACCGACTGATTAATGAGCGGCACGTTTACAAAGGCGAGTCCAATACCCCGGATGATAAGCCCGACGATAAAATCGCCGTTGGAGGCATCCATATTGTAGGTAGACAAGATGAAGCAGAAGCTGGAAAAAGCGACGTATCCAATGCCTACCAGCAACGTTGGCGACACGTTTTTGGACAGTAGTCGCCCCACCAGTGCAAACATGGGTAAGGTTACCAGCCCGCCGGGAATCAGCAACTGACCCGTTTGCGTAGCCGTCAAACCCACAATCCGCTGGGCAAACAGGGGGTACAATAACACCGATGTAAAGAGTCCATAGCCGATAATGATCATCAGCAGCGAACCAACGGCCAGGTTCCGGTTTTTCAACGCGCGCAGGTCCACCACCGGGTCTTTGGTGCCGCGCAACTCCCACCATACAAAAAGTGGGATAGATATGACGGTTGCTACCGAGAGCCATAATATAGACGAGCTATCGAACCAGTCGTCGGCTTCACCCCGCTCCAGCACGTACTGCAAACTACCAATCCCAACGGCCAGAAGAAGAATACCAAAGTAATCAATTTTTATAGTACTTCGGTTGATGTTTTCCTCTTCGGGCTTTTTGTCCAGGTACGTGTAGCTAAGGAATACGGCCAGAATACCGATTGGCACGTTGATGTAGAACATCCAACTCCAATGGTAATTGTCGATAATATAACCACCCAGGGTAGGGCCAAGCGTGGGCCCAAGCACGATGCCCATACCGAACAAAGCTGAGGCCAATGCCTTATTTGCCGGTGGAAACGCATCGAACAAAATACCCTGCGACGTGGAAAGTAGGGCGCCACCGCCAATACCCTGCAAAAAACGAAAGGCAACCAACGTCCATAGGTTATCCGCAAAGCCGCAGCCGTACGAAGCTACGGTGAAGATAATGATAGAGGTGATGAAGTAATTCTTGCGACCAAAATACCGCTGTAAAAAACCTGTCATTGGTATTACAATGACGTTGGCGATGGCGTAGGCGGTTACTACCCAGGCTACATCTTCAATCGTGACGCCGAGATTCCCGGCAATGTCGGTCAGGCCGACGTTTACGATAGAAATGTCAATCAGTTCAATGATGGCTGCCGAAATAGCTGTGAGGACAATAATCCACCGTTTAAGGCCGGTAGGATAATCCGTCTGAGCAGGTGCGGTCAGGGTTTGCGTTGCCATAATTATAAGTTGGTGGTTCGTGGCTTATAGCGTACGGTCAGTTGAAGCAGGAAAAAATCATAAACCATAGGTTGCAAACTTATTCCTGTACCCGTACTTCTGCCTCCACGCTCAGGCCGGCCCGTAATTGCTCTTTGTATTTCTCTGGATTGAGGATTTCGATTTTCACCGGCACGCGCTGGGTGATTTTAACGAAATTGCCCGATGCGTTGTCGGCAGGAAGCAGCGCAAACTTGGCTCCGGTAGCGTCGGATAAGGAGGACACCCGCCCTTTGATGTCCAAGTTTGGGTAGGCGTCCAGCTTAACATCGACTTCCTGACCCAGCTTCATTTTTTCCAGTTGTGTTTCTTTGAAGTTCGCTATGACCCAAAATGTAGAATCGGCCACAATGGTGAACATATTCTGACCGGGTTGAACATACTGGCCAGTCACCACGTTTTTACGGCCAATTTTACCGGCAATCGGGGCCGTTACACGGGCGTAGCCAAGCCGCAGTCTGGCATTGTCGATAGCTGCCTGCTTCACCTTTAGTACTGCCTGAATCTTCTGAATAGTGGCCTGTGCTTTGGCAATGCCCGCCTGCGCCACGCCCTGCGCCGTTTTGGCCAGACCGATCTGCTCTTTACTGGCATCATACTGGCGATTCTGCACTTCGGCGTTGTTCTGGGCATCTTCCAGTTGTTTCTTGGTCAGCGACTGCGCTTTGTACAGATTCTGGTCGCGCTGCAAATCCTGTTTTGACTTGTCCAGCCGGGCATCCTGTACCTGTGCGTTCGATTGAGCCAGGCGAACATTCTGCGCTACATTACGCACATTGGCCTGTGCGGTCTGGAGATCAGCGCGGGCGTTGGCCAAATCGGCCATCGATTGCTGATAGTCGGCTTCGGCCTGGGCCATGGCCACGTCATACTCCTGTGAGTCAATCGTCACTAGTAACTGCCCCTGTTTTACAGTTGTGTAATCACTCACGTTTACCGACGTTACATAGCCCGCTACACGGGCCAGTACTGGGGCTGAGTTTCCGTCAATCTGTGCATTGTCGGTTGTTTCGTACTGCTGACTGTGTTGGTACGCCTGATAGCCGAAATAGCCACCAACCAGCACGACGAGTGCAATGATGATTCGGGGTAAGTAGGTTCTGAAGCTGCTCTTTTCTTCTGTGGTTGTCATTTCCTCTGTTAAGGTTGCCATTCGTTCTGTATCGTTTTAATCGTAGTCAGCCGTCGGTCTGAACGCTAATGTGTAGTCAACTTGTTTTACTATCACGGTGCAAAAGTAAACCAGGTTGACTATGAAGTCAAATAAGTTGACTATTTTTGTACAATGTTTTAAAGCGAATTGTTTCAGTATTCGTTAATTTTATTTCATGATCGTGGAAACAGATAACAAGTCCTTTGATTTTGACCAATACAAGCTTGTCCGTGAGCGGGCAATGGGCCGTTTATTCTGGCGGCTCAAGCGGTACACGGATAGCTTTATGGAGCCACGGTTGCAGGAGTTGGGCTATACGGATTTCAAGATGAGTTACCTGATGTTTCTGGCCAATATTCAGGAGGAGGGAACGACGAATAATGAGTTGGCCCGGAAAGCCTGCGTGACTAAGCAGATGATGAGTAAAATTGTTGGTCTGCTCGAGAACGAGGGCTATATCTATACGAAGAAAAACCCCGTTGATTCAAGGTCCAGCATCATCTTCCTGAATGAACGGGGTAAAGAACTCTTCATCGCGCTTCGGGAATGCATGCAGGAAGTCCGGGATAAATTTGATGGTATTGTAGGACACGACCACATGGAACAGGTCATTGATACCATGTTGTTATTAGCCAACACCCTGGAGAGCGAAGAACAGTGTAAGGGCGTTTGAGGTTTTATCGGTATAGTAGCCCCGCAGCCCTTTAGCTGGATGCTTCTGCTTCTGGAAATGTAAACCCGCAAACTGTATGTTCACCTCCGTTAACCCATACAATCAGAAGAAACTGAAGACATACCGCCCCGATAGCCAGACGGCCATTGAGCGGAAACTGAAACAAGCCGACCGGGCCTTTGCCGACTGGTCGGCTTTGCCATTGGCAGACCGTGTCGATTACCTGCGAAAAGTAGGCGACACGCTAACTAAAAATAAGCGGCAGTACGGTGAACTGATGACCGCCGAAATGGGGAAGACGCTCAAGGAGGCTATCGCGGAAGTGGAGAAGTGTGCCACTACGTGCACCTTCTATGCCGATAATGCCAACGCTTTTCTGGCTGACAAATCCATTGAAACAGACCGCAGCAATGGACCGGCTCAGAAAAGCTTCATCGCGTATCAGCCGCTGGGACCAGTACTGGCCGTGATGCCCTGGAACTTCCCCTTCTGGCAGGTGATGCGTTTCGCCATTCCCGGACTGATTGCGGGCAACGTAGGCTTACTCAAGCACGCATCCAACGTAATGGGGTGCGCCCTGGCATTGGAAGATATATTCCGGGAAAGCGGATTACCGGAAGGAACTTTCCAGACCTTGCTGATTGGCTCTAAATCGGTAGAAGGTATTCTGAAAGATAAGCGGGTGAAAGCCGTTACGCTGACGGGCAGCGGCCCGGCGGGCGCATCGGTAGCCAGTATTGCCGGTAGTCAGATCAAGAAATCGGTACTGGAGCTGGGTGGCTCCGATGCGCTGGTCGTACTGGCGGATGCCAACCTGGAAAAAGCGGCTGAAACTGCGGTAAAATCCCGTATGCAGAATGCGGGGCAGAGCTGTATTGCGGCCAAGCGATTCATTATCGAAAAGTCCGTAAAAAAACAGTTCACCGACCTGGTACTCCACCACATCGAGCAGATAAGACAAGGAGACCCCATGGCCGACGATACGACCATGGGGCCAATGGCCCGAACCAGTCTGGCCGACGATATCGAACGCCAGAGTCAGTCCTCTATAGCCAAAGGAGCTAAACGGCTATTTGGCGGGCAACGGGATGGGTGCAACATGCAGCCAATCCTGCTCGACAGGGTAAAGCCCGGCATGGCGGCCTTCGATGAAGAAACATTCGGCCCGCTGGCGGTGCTCATCGAAGCGAAAGATGAAGCCGATGCCATCCGGCTCGCCAATCAATCCGATTTTGGCCTTGGCTCGGCCCTATGGACGCAGGATATCGAAAAGGGTGCCCGGCTGGCCCGGCAAATTCAGGCGGGTTCCGTATTTGTAAACGGACTGATGCGTTCCGATGCCCGAGTTCCGTTTGGCGGTATCAAGACCTCCGGTTTTGGCCGTGAGCTATCAGAAGAAGGGATGAAAGAGTTCGTGAACGTGAAGACGGTATGGGTGGAGAAAGAGTGAGCCCCTACTCCTGTGGTCTGTAATGACCGATTCCTGAAGCCGTCATTACAGACCACAGGAGTAGTTCAAGCTTCCTTTGTTTTGTTCTCTTTGCGGGCGTTCAGATAACCTTTAATAACGGTGAAGGTAGTAATGGCCAGAAAGAAAATGACGATGTACTGCACATAATCGACAATCCAGGGAAACCGCTCGCCGAAGAAAAACCCTCCTCCCACCAGTGTGATTACCCAAATTGCCCCGCCGATAACGTTGTAGAGCATGAAAAAACGGACCGGCATGTGTATCAGTCCCGCCAGCAGGGGGGCAAACGTGCGCACAATGGGCAGAAACCGGGAAATGATTAACGCTCCGTTGCCGTATTTTATAAACGCTTCCCGTGTATTGTCGATGTATTTTTGTTTGAAGAAGAGCGAGTCGGGCCGCTCTTTTATCCGGCCTCCAAAGTAGTAGCCTGTCAGGTAGCCAATGAGGGCCCCTATCACCGCAGCCCCGAAAATACACGATAGCAACAGCCAGAGCGGAACATTCAGCAGCTTGGTCCCCGCGAATACACCCGACAGGAACAGCAGGTAATCTCCCGGCAGAAAGAAGCCGAAAAAGAACCCATTTTCAATTAGTACGATAAGGGTTATCAGTACCAGTCCCCCCGTCCGGATAATTTCTTCCGAATTGAGCAGGTACTGGAAAAAGTCGACGATTTGAGACATGATTAATGAGTGAAACCGGGCCGCCGGTGCGGAGCGAAAGAGAATGATTCATACTCACTCTTTCACTCTTTATATAAACTCCGCCAGTTCCAGCCAGCGATCTGATTTTTCGGCAATCTGTTGGTCAATCTGCTCAATTTCACGCGCCCAGTCGATTAGTTGTTCGTGATGACCACCCGTATTGAGCAGGTTCACCACCTCAACTTTCCGCTCCTCCAGCGATTCAATCTCTTTTTCCAGCGTTTCGTGTTCTTTTATCTCCTTAAACGACAGTTTTTTCTTGTTGCCGGTCTCGGCAATCATACCGGGTGCGTTTACGGGCTGGGCTGCTTGTATCTGCGAAACCGCCGGGGTCGCTTTCCCATTTTGAGCCGACGACTTTTTGGGCTGGGTATCCCGCCATTCGCGGTAGTCGGTATAGTTGCCGGGGTAGTCACGGACTTTACCCTCGCCTTCCATCACAAAAACGTGCTCTACCAGCCGGTCCATAAAATACCGGTCGTGGGTAACGATTAGTACGCAGCCCGGGAAGTTGAGCAGGAAATCCTCCAGCACATTCAGGGTCGTGATATCGAGGTCGTTGGTGGGCTCGTCCAGAATCAGGAAATTCGGGTTCTGAACCAGCACCAGTAAGAGTTGCAGCCGTCGTTTTTCTCCCCCGCTCAGTTTAGCCACAAAATCGTACTGCTTCGAGCGGTCGAACAGAAAACGGCTCAAGAGTTGTGTAGCCGTTATCGTGTCGCCGTTGGCTAGCTTCATTACTTCGGCCACGTCCTGCACCACATCGATGACCCGCTGGTTTTCGGGTAAGTCCAGTTCGGTTTGGGTATAGTAGCCAAATTTTACGGTGCCGCCAGTCGATATTTTGCCTGAATCGGGTCGAATCTGGCCGGTAAGCATGTTCATGAGCGTGGTTTTGCCCATGCCATTTTTGCCAATCAGCCCCACCCGGTCGGGCCGTTTGAAGGTGTAGTTAAAATGGTCGAGCAGCACTTTATCGCCAAAGCGTTTGCTCAGGTTCTCGACTTCCAGAATCTTGCTGCCCAGGCGAGCCATGCGTAGGTTCAGGTCCAGTTCGCCGTCGTTTCGCTTGCCGCTGGTTTTTTCTTTCAGGTCTTCAAACGCATCGATTCGGTACTGGGCCTTAGTGCCCCGTGCTTTCGGCTGCCGACGCATCCATTCCAACTCTCGCCGAAATGTGTTGCGGTCTTTACTCAACTCAGAGGCTGCGGCCGTTTCCCGTTCATCTTTTTTCTCCAGAAAGTAGGCGTAGTTGCCTTTATAGGTGAAAAGTTGGCCGTTATCCATCTCGGCAATCTGGTTGCAGACCCGGTCTAAAAAGTACCGATCGTGCGATACCATCAGCAGAGTACCATTGTTAGTATTGAGATAGCTTTCCAGGTATTCAATCGCTTCCAGGTCAAGGTGGTTAGTCGGCTCATCCAGAATTACCAGGTCGGGTGCCTGAATCAGTACCCGTGCCAGAGCTACCCGTTTGCGTTGTCCACCCGAGAGCGAACTAACCGGTTGGTTGACATCCTGAATACCCAATTCGCCCAGAATCTGCCGGATCTGGGCCTCGTAGTCCCAGGCTTCCAATTTCTCCATATCAACCATTGTCTGTTCGAGGGCGGCATGGTCTTCCGTAGCGAGGGCATGCTCATAAGCGCGTACGGCATCGAGCTGGGCACTTTCGCCCGCCAGCACCACTTCCATCACAGTTAGGGCATCGTTCAGGTCTGGTTGCTGGTCGAGATAGCCAATGGTTATGTCTTTCCGATGGGTAACAATGCCTGAATCGGGAGGCATGGCACCAGCCAGAATGGAAAGCAGGGTCGTTTTGCCCGACCCATTGGCGCCAACGATGGCCACTTTATCGCCCCGGTTTATCCCAAAAGTGAGATTTTTGAACAGGGTACGGTCACCGTAGGACTTCGTAAGATTTTCGGCTGATAGGTAATTCATACTAAGCGATGCCAGTCAGGTTTTGGAAACCTGGTGGGTTTGAAAACACAAAGGTACAACAAAGAAAATCGTTCGTACTTTTACTAATCCATTACAATTCCTGATACTACAAACCAAAAATGCGTTTGAACTCTCTTTTTTTGACCGTCCTGATAACAACCGGCATATCAGTTTTTGCCCATGCTCAAACTGCCACCGGTCTGGCATCCTATACTCAAACTATACCGGGCAGTAACCAGACTTACGCGATGGTCGCTATTCCGGGTGGTACGTTTATGATGGGTAGCCCCGCCACTGAAAAAGGCCACAACCCCGACGAAGGGCCGCAGCATACGGTGCAAATCGAGCCGTTTTACATGGGTAAGTACGAGGTGACCTGGGACTTGTACGACCTGTTTGCCTTTACCAATATGGAAAAGGAAATGGCCGAAAAATACAAAACAACCGAGGCCAACCTAAGTAAAACCGATGCTACTACACGGCCCAGCCCGCCGTACGTAGATATGTCGTTCGGCATGGGGCGGGCGGGGTATCCGGCTATTAATATGACCCAGTACGCGGCCATTAAATTCTGCGCCTGGCTCTACGCCAAAACGGGTGTGTTTTACCGGTTACCAACCGAAGCTGAGTGGGAGTATGCCTGTCGGGCAGGTACCACAACGGCCTACTCGTTTGGTGATGACGTAAAAAAAATTGATGAGTACGCTGTGTACGTGAGTAGCAGCGGTGGTGCTTACAAGCCGGTGGGTAGCAAAAAGCCCAATCCATTCGGCTTGTACGATATGCACGGCAACGTAATGGAATGGACGCAGGACCAGTACATCGAGGACTATTATAAACAGGTAGACAGTGGCACCGTCAAAGAACCGTATGCACCAACCACAGCACTTTACCCTAACTCGGTACGGGGTGGCTCGTGGGACGATGGCCCGGAAGTACTCCGCTCGGCGGCCCGTACGCCATCAGCCCCGGCCTGGAAAATGCTCGACCCGCAAAGCCCCAAATCCGACTGGTGGCTGACCTCCGCTTCCTTCGTGGGATTCCGCATTGTACGCCCCGCTAAAACCCCTGGCGAAGCAGACATTAAAGCGTACTATGATATCAAGCCGATAAAAGACTATTAATAATGTTCGTGCCGATAATGGCTTTATTTTGCCTGAACATGCCGCAACTCTTTCTCCTTCTCGGCGCAAACCTCGGTGACCGGATAACCACATTAGGCCGGGCTACCGATCTGATCACACAACGCATCGGCCCGGTAATTCGGCAATCGGGGCTGTACGAAACGGCACCCTGGGGTGTAATCGACCAACCGGCTTTTTTGAATCAGGTGCTGATGGTGGAAACAAGGCGGGAACCCGAAGAAATATTAAATCAAACGCAGGCCATCGAGCAGGAGTTGGGGCGCGTTCGGTTGGAGAAATGGGGCGCCCGGCTGATTGATATTGACCTTTTGTATTATGAACAGCTCACGCTGCAAACCGACCGGCTGACCATTCCGCACCCTTATTTACACCAGCGACGCTTTACACTCGTACCCCTGGCTGAGATTGCACCGGCATTTGTACATCCGGTTTTGCAGAAAACGACTATTGAGCTACTGGCAGATTGCAATGATACAGGTAAGGCTACATTGGTTTTGCCTAACAAACAAGACTAACTAACTCAGCAATACGCTTGCCGGGATGCCTAACTGTTTATGGAAGAATTTGGCCATTTCAAGTGTCAATGGCTTGTGTCGGTTCAATACGGCGGACACGTAACTCTTGCTGCCTATTTTGCCAACAAAATCGTTATTTTTGAATCCCTTCTCTGCCATTTTGAGTCTTATCGCTTCGATTGGGTCAGGAGCTGGAATTGCATAGTGTTCATCTTCGTACGCTTTAATCAGTAATAAAGCGATTTGTACTGTTTCACCCTCCGGACTATCGGGCGGTATATTTTTGTCGAACTCCCCGTCAACCCACTTCATCATTTCATCATACTGCTGCTCATTCCTGATTGGCCGGAGTTTCATGATTTTCGATATTGTACAGTTGTTACGTCAATCTTGTCGTATTCGGCATGCGTACCAAACCACTTGATCTGTACAGCTTTATACGCAAACACCATACGAACTACCAAGCGATACTTATTACCCATTATATTAAAAACAACTCGATTGTCACTAATAATACTCACTGATCCGTAAACGGCTTTCAAGTCATTGAAGTTACTGAAATCGAGTTCGTGTAATTCTGCGTACCATTGCTTTAGTGCGTTGGCAGCGGAAGGATATTGTTGGCAATAGGCAAGTAAAGTGGGTCTTGCTATAATGTTAAACATAGCATTGAACTGTACAGCCGTCCGCAGCCTCTTTGCATCTGGTATTTTGATATGGAACGGGTTATCTCAATACTAAGTTCACTATAAGTGAACAATTTAGCCGACTAACCTCGCCTATCAACAGGGGTACTTCGGATTTATACCGGCGAGGTGGTCAGCGATTTTTAATTCTCCAAAATATTCACCCCTCCACTGAAAACGTAGTACCTTTGTGACCAGTTTGTTATCAGTTTCCTAAAAATAGAGCCATTATGTCTGCCACGCTTGACACCGTGAGTTTGTTAGCCGACCGCATCAACGCGCTGGAAGAGTCGTCCACGCTGGGGATGACCAAAAAAGCCCGCGAATTAGCCGCACTGGGCCACAAAGTGATTAGCCTGAGTGTAGGTGAGCCGGATTTTAAAACCCCCGCCCACATCTGCGAAGCGGCTAAAAAAGCCATTGACGATGGGTTTCATGGCTACTCCCCCGTGGCTGGATATCCTGACCTTCGCAAAGCCATTGCCGACAAATTCAAGCGCGATAATAACATCGACTGGAAACCTGAAAACATCGTCGTCTCAACGGGGGCCAAGCACTCGCTGGCTAATGTCATTCAGGTATTGGTCAATCCCGGCGATGAGGTAATCATTTTCTCTCCTTACTGGGTCAGCTACTCCGAAATGGTAAAGCTGGCCGAAGGAAAAGCTGTGGTTGTGGATGGGTCGTTCGAGAATAATTTTAAAGTGACTCCCGAGCAGTTTGAAGCTGCTATTACGGATCGGACTAAAATTGTCATGTATGCATCGCCAAACAATCCGACAGGGTCTATCTATTCGGAAGCCGAACTCCGTGCCATTGGTGCCATAGTAGCCCGTCATGAGACTATTCATGTACTCGCTGATGAGATTTATGAGTACATCAACTTCACGCCCGAAGGCCACTTTAGTATGGGGTCTATGCCGGAAATTGCGGAGCGTGTCATTACCGTGAATGGGGTGGCTAAAGGATATGCCATGACCGGCTGGCGGATTGGCTACATTGGAGCCGCCAAATGGATTGCGGAAGGGGTTGAAAAATTGCAGGGGCAGGTTACCTCCGGTACAAACTCAATTGCCCAGAAGGCAACCGTTGCCGCCCTGAATGGCCCGCTGGAACCATCCATGGAGATGGCCAAAGCATACCATCGTCGGCGTGATTTAGTCGTGAAATTACTAGAGGAGGTACCCCACTTCCGTACTAATGTACCGGAGGGAGCTTTCTATGCTTTCCCTGATATTAGCTACTATTTTGGCAAATCGGATGGAACAACGCTCATCGAAAATTCAGATGACTTCGCATCCTGGTTGCTCAATACCGTTTACGTATCGACCGTAGCTGGTTCTGGCTTCGGGGCGCCCAACTGTCTGCGTATTTCAACGGCCGCTTCCGACGAATCGCTGGCTGAAGCGGTACAACGAATCAAAGACGCTGTAGCTACCCTACACTAGAAACTTAACCGAGTTTCTTATTGCTAATTCTGTGTGGCTCGGGCGCGGCTCATTTCATATGTGGTTTTTAAACAGTAAATGCTATACTAGATGTTAGTAGTTTAACCATTTTGACTAAAATTTTAATCAATATGGAAACTTCTGGTGTTTACTCATTAACTTGGTATACTACAGAAAAAACTGGCATTATAATTGATAAGATTATGGGAGTTGAATAAGTGACAACAACTTCATTGACGTTGCTGATGGTTTATAAATTTAATTTATTTTTTTTACCGGCAGCCTTGTTTTAGTACTAAAACAAGGTTAATTTTGAATATGATTAGAACCCGCCTTTATACTTATTAAAGTTAAGTTGTTTAATCACTACAGACCGTAACCTTAACTTTAAACTATTCAGCCGATGAAAAATGTTCGCCTGTACATGATTTTTCAGTGGGTTTTCTTTCTGCCAATAATACTGCCGTTATGCATCATTTTTGGTGCGCTTCGTGGGATTGTACAAATGGTGGAAAGGGTAATGGAGCAGATCGTTTCGGACGTGATGCCTTCTGAGCAAGCCCAACAACGACTATAGAAAGCTAGTCTTTCTTTTCCTTTTTTTATATAAAAAGAGCCGCATTATCTGGGGAACGGATAGTGCGGCTCTTTTCTTTTGGGTACAGCCGTCAGAAGCTGGGAAAAGCAAGATACGGTCGGTGAATTATTCGAAAATAAAATCCATGTTCTTGTCCTTATACTGCTCGTCGTCCAGGTCAAGAAACTCCTCCCAGAACGGATCATTAGGCAAACCTGCTTTACAGATAATTGGCCGGTCTGGCGCTCCGGCTGGTTTGACCGGATGAATAAAGTAGAGTCGGCGGGCATGCAGGTAGATTTTCTTGTCGGCCACAACCCGGTCGTAACCGTACTTGGCATCACCCCGAATGGGGCAGCCCATATGGGCCAATTGCGCCCGAATCTGATGCGGGCGACCGGTAATGGGGCTTACTTCCAGGAGATAGTGTTCGTTAATTTTCCCCAATATCCGGTATGATAATTCGGCCTTCTGCGACTTGGGGGCCTCGTAGTCGTACACCGTTACCTGGTTTTTCTGCTCGTCTTTTATCAGCCAGTTTACCAGCTTGTCGGTATCTTTGGGGGGCTTCTGCCGAACCACGGCCCAATAGGTTTTCTGAACCAGCCGTTTGCGGAAAATTTCATTCATCCGCTCTAGGGCTTTGGAGGTACGGGCAAACACAACCAAACCACTCACCGGCCTGTCGAGTCGGTGAACCAGCCCAAGGAATACCTCGCCGGGTTTATCGTATTTTTCCTTGATATAGTCTTTCAATACATCCAGTAAGGTAACATCCCCGGTACGGTCGCCCTGTACCAGAATACCCGGATCTTTATTGACGATTAGCAGGTGGTTATCTTCGAAAACGACCTGATATGGTTTTTTTTTCATACGTATAATAGCTTAACTAAGCGGTAAGCCATACGAAAAGATGCGAACGATTTGTCTTTCTTACTGGGCCTTACCTCTTTAACCTAACTTAATATGCCTCTTTCTCGTTCGGGAAATCGTTGGCTTTTACATCATCGACGTAGTGAGCAATGGCCTCGGTCATAATGCTATGCAGGTCAGCATATCGGCGGAGGAAACGGGGCTTGAACTCGTTGTTGATTCCCAGCAAATCATGAACCACCAGAATTTGTCCGTCCGCATCGGGTCCGGCACCAATACCAATGGTTGGAATCGTTAGGCTGGCCGATACCGTTTTGGTTAGGGAAGCCGGTATCTTTTCGAGTACAACACCAAAACAACCGATGTCTTCCAGCATGCGGGCATCCGTCATTAATTTTTCGGCTTCAGCTTCCTCTTTGGCCCGAACGGCATACGTCCCAAACTTGTAGATGGATTGGGGGGTGAGGCCGAGGTGGCCCATAACGGGTACACCAGCACTCAGAATCCGGGTGATCGATTCTCTTATTTCCAAACCGCCCTCCATTTTAACGGCGTGTGCGCCCGACTCTTTCATGATCCGAATAGCCGATTGTAACGCAATGGAGGAGTTACCCTGATACGAACCAAACGGTAAGTCGACTACAACCAATGCCCGTTTTACACCCCGCACCACCGAACTGGCGTGGTAAATCATCTGATCGAGGGTTATGGGCAGCGTTGTTTCGTAACCTGCCATCACATTCGAAGCGGAGTCGCCTACCAGAATTACTTCGACACCAGCCAGATCAACGGCCCGGGCCATGGAATAATCATAGGCAGTGAGGGCCGAAATTTTTTCTCCCTTATTCTTGAGTTCCTGAATGGTATGCGTCGTAACGCGCTTGATATCGGGATTATGAACGGACATGCGGTCAGTTTGATGTTTGTAGTTATCATCCAACCATCAAAACTACAAACATCAAACTACAAACCACATCGGCGCACCAATCAAACTTATCTTGGCGTGAGCCACGATTCGGGGTTGAGCTTGGTAAACTCTTTCCATATCTGAAACTGAATTTCAGACACACCGTTTTTATCCGTAGCTACCGTACCAATGGATTCCCGGGCCTTTACGCGCTGCCCTATCCGAACCGAAACACTCTTCAGTTTGGCATACACCGTAAAGTAATCGCCATGTTGTATAGCCACCACATTGTTCATACCCGGCATACTGGTTACATCCTGAACAATACCATCATAGACGGTTCGAACTCCTTCACCAACATTGGTTTGAATATCGACACCCTGATTTTCAACGAAAATTCCTCTCAGAACGGGGTGGGGTTTACGGCCGAAGTGATCGGAAATAAAGCCTTTGGTAACCGGCCAGGGCAGGTGCGCCCGCGAAGCGGTGAATGAAGAAGCCAGTTTACTCTCTTCGTCATTAAGGTTATTGTTACGTCGTTCGTCCGGTTTTGCGGCAACAGGTTCTGGTTCGGGCGGTTTTTCCGCCTTGGCAACATCGGCAGGGGCGGGTTTTTCGCCTACTTTCTCGGCGGCTGCTATGGCCTCCTGCGCCCGTTTCCGTTCCGCAGCTTTCCGGGCGGCTTCAAGCCGGGCAATCCGTTCCCGTTCTACGCGGGCGGCCCGTTCGCGGGCTTCCCGCTCCGCCCTTTCTTTCGCTTCGCGGGCAATGATGCGCGTAATCATACTCTCAAGCCGATTGATGGCCCGGCGGCTTTCAGTCAGCTCCGTTTGAAGTTCCGTTTCCTTCTGGCTCAGTTCCTTCACAACAACATTCTTTTCTTCCTTCAGCGCTTCGAGTTTTTTACCTTCGTTTAACTTGGTTCCGATGGTACTTTTCTGCTCCTGGCGTTTGCGCTGCGTGGCCTGTTGCTTGGCCTGTAACATGGACTTTACATTATTCATTTGCCGTACCTGACTCTGGCGGGCATTGGAGTACTGCCGCAAATACCGGTACCGGGCGACGATTTGATTGAAATTTTCGGCTGCGAATAGAAAACCCAGCGGATTTACCTGTTGCCGTCGTTTGTCGGCGGCATAGATCATGGAACTGTACTCGTCCTTGAGTTTGTCCAGATCCTGAGTCAGGGAGTTACTGGCCTGGCGAAGTTCGGTGATTTCCGATTCGGTCAACTGGAGGTCTTTACTCAGCAGGCCTATCTGTTTGGACTGAATCTGAATCTGCTGATTCAGGGCTTTCAACTGACCCAAACCAGCCTGTTTTTCCGACGATGTTTGTTTGAGTATTGTGCGTATCTGGTTCATTTTTTCCAGATTCTGCTTCTTTTCTTTCTCCAGTACCTGTCGGCTTCGCTGGGTTTGCTGTGCCCGTACCGGGTTGCTACACCATACCAGACCGAACAAAGCGAGATAGATGACGGCCCGGAACGAAAACCGGGAAGAAGATAGACTGTTAGAATACATAGGCCTAAAACTAACGAATATTTTTACGGCCGACGCTGATAAGTAGCCGGAACGGTGAAGGGGAAGCCCGGATTTTTGTCGATCAATTCAACTTTGGTGTACTTACTGCGCAACACAGTCTGAGAAAACTGTCCATCCGTTTGTGACCGGTAATCGAGCGTCAGCACGCTGGACAAAGGAAACAGAAAGCTATCGAGTGGGGCAAAATCGGTGTAGGCTATCCGTAATGTATTGTTGGCTGGTTGCTGGGTCATCACCAGCTTCTTTAGTTTACGGTCGGTTTCATCGATGTAGTTTTCAACCAGAACCGGGCCTTCCTGTTGACGAAGCAACAGGTAATTTGCTTCGTCGGCGGATCTACTTTTGTGAGCCATGCGGTTTGGTAGCGGCAGGTTACCAACAATCAGGGTCTGTAGTAGTGGATAACTCAGGCTGAACGAAAATTGCCTGCTCAGAGTAGCAAAATCAGCTACTGCGTACGCCCGGTTTATTTTATCCAGAATCATGATGGAGTCGCGGGTGATTAGTACCCTGGCCGCTTCGATGCCCAGCTTGGAAACGGATACCCAGATAAGACTATCCTGCTGAATACGGATGGTTACGCTGGCATTATCAATTTCCTGCTTTTCACTTTTGAACGAGATTCTCGATTTGGCCGTGAGGTAGCGGAAATCAACCGCTGCTACGCTGGCGCTGGCTTCCACAGGCACTGACCCTGACGATGATACTGTGGTAGTAGTGGTAGTACCAGCAGAAATACCTGCCGTTTGTGAGGCTGAGTTTGATGTATCCGAAGGCGAAGATTGAGTAGAACGGGAAGCGCGTGGCATAGCGTTGCGCCGACAACCTTCCGAACTGGCCAGAACGCTCACCAATAGGATGAAAAACAAGTAGTTATTCATTTGAACTAATTGGGGTAACGGGTTACCGATTGTCAGACCGGCGTAAACCGGCTACCGAAAGCCGACTACCAAATGCTACCCTCATTTTTACAACTTTCCGGTAGTAATCTTTTTATCTATATCAGGGCCAGCGTTCCCCTTTGCCTTAGCCGCTTTCCACTGGTCAACGGCTTTTTCGGGCTGGCCCAACTTATACAGAACATCTCCGTAATGCTCAATGATTGTACCACTCACATTGGCCGGATCGGCCAGGGCTTTTTCCAGGTATTGCTTTGCTTTCGCATAGTCTTTGGACACGTACAATACCCAGGCATAGGTATCCAGATAGGTAGCATTGGCTGGGTGGCGTTCCACCAGTTTCTGGGCAAGTTGTAAGGCGCGGGGTAATTTTTCATTGCGCAATGACAGAAAGTAGCTGTAATTGTTGAGTACGTGATCGTTCAGCGGGTCTACTTTCAAGACGGCTTCGTAGTACTCATCCGACTTGGCGTGGTCGCCAAGGCCGTTGTAGGCATCACCTAACTGTACGCCAATGCCTTTTTTAAGTTCGTTATTCGAGGTGGCGGCTAACAATTTCTGGCTTTCTTCCAGCGCATCGACGGCCTGCTGATACTTGCGTTTGAACAAATTGGCGGAGCCATTGGAATACCAGAACAATCCTTGCGTTGGGAAAACCTCCAGCGCTTTCTCAGAGTGAATCAGCAAACTGTCTACCTGATTGAGTTCACCATCCAATTGGAGCAAGGCGCCCCACACTTCATAAACAGAGCCATCAAGCTGGGAGGCCCTGGCGTAGGCATCACGAGCTTCTACTTTCTTGCCCTGCTGCATGAGCAAATCGGCCAGCATTATCTGTGTTTTAGGGTCATTGGGGGAGGACTTTGCTAAATTCTGCGCCATGCCCAGCGCATCTTTTTGCCCCGCTGCACTTTCGCCGGTCATGCCTACGTAACTCGACAGGATTCTGGCTTTCAGGCCCGCTTCGAGGTTCGGGTTGGCCAGCACCTGATTCAACTCCTGCGTTACGCGGGCCATATCCCCTTTCTGCCGGTAAATGTCGGCTAGTAAAACGTGGGCTTGCGGTAAATCAGGGTTGAGTTTCAGCGCCTGGTCTATCCAGCTAATGGCCTTATCGGCCCGGTCATTGGCAATCAACATTTCGGCACCTTCGAGCAGGTATTCCGGTTCGGCTGGTTCTGAAGCCACTAATTTCTCGGCTTCTTCAATGGCTTTGTCTATTTTATTCTGCTTCAGATAGATGCGTTGCTTCTGCCGGATAATTTCCTCATTCAGGCCTAGTTCACGCTCTACCCGGTTGTAGGTGTCCAGAGCCTTATCCGGCTTGTCATTAAAGAGGTAAATGGCGGCCAGTTCAACCCCGTATTCAGCATTTTCGGGGCCTTTTTTTAGTAGCTTTTCGTAAAGATCTTCGGCTTCCGTGTAGCGTTTTTGCTTCACGTACAGTTCGGCCAGCAGGAGGGTGTAGTACTTGTTTTGATTATCCAGCCCGTACGCTTTAAGCGCAAACGGAATAGCCTCCGCAACTTTGCCGGTTTTCTGCAAGGCACTGGCTGTAGCGTACTGCGCGGCAGCATTGTTCGGGTCTTTCTGCAATACTTTACCAAACTGGGCAATGGCCTTAGCTGGCTCATCGGTCATCAGATACCGGACTCCTTCCGTAAACTGCGTTTCGGCTTCAATGCGGTTGGTTGTGGTCGATACAACTCGGGCAAGGCTCGTATCAGGAAGGATTTTTTCGCGTCGACGCTGAGCCTGGGCGGGTGTTAGGATGACCCATAAGATCAACCCATAACTACCAATCCACCCAATCAGGACCCGGCTTGTGTAAAATTTGTATACCGTATTCATGCTGGTCAGCGTATAGTGGAACCTGTCTAAAAAAACGCGTTCTCTGCCGTTCTATTGCGGCTTTGGGGTTAATAAAGTCCTTAAACAAAGGTAGTTCAAAATGATGGAATGTCGGTGAAGCGGTATGCAAGTCAGGATTGTGCCTGTTTCGTTCGTGATCCTCCCGTTCTAACGTGGCAAAAAAAGGAACTTACTGGTTAAATCCGACTTATGTCCGTGTAGGGTGATACCTTAAATAGATAACTTTTCGATAGATGAAGGGTTTACTACTTATAAAAGCAGTAGTTGCTGATACAATAAACGAGAACTAAAAAGAAAAATGGAGACCTTGTATACTGCCATCGTCAGTAATGTCGGTGGCCGCGATGGCGACGTGAAATCGCTCGATGGTATTCTGGAACTGGATGTGAAACGCCCGCTCGAAATGCATGGCGAAGGGGGAAAACCCAATCCGGAAATGTTGTTTGCCGCTGCTTACAGCGCGTGTTACAACGGTGCACTGATGGCCGTTGCCGAACGCAAAAAGGTTATTCTGCCCCAGCACGCTGTGGAGGTAGGAATATCGCTCAATAAAGACGGGAACAACATGTTTCTGTCTGGGAAAATCACGGTGAAAGCACCAGGCATGGACCATGACGAACTCCAGCAGTTAGCCGAAACTGCCCATGCGGTTTGTCCTTACTCCAAAGCAGTGAAGGGCAATATGGACATGAAAATTGAGGTGATGGTGTAAGCCGGTCCACTCAGTCAATAGACACGCCATTCCTGGTTTGACCCGGGAATGGCGTTTTTGTTACTATCAGGTCGTATGAAAAATACTCTCCTGTTAGCTGAGCAGTCGGTTCGGGTGTTCTGGCTAAAATCATCTTATTTGCGTGCCTGTACTGAGTCAATCCGGTCGTGCATCGTTCAGCGTATAAGACGGGTGATAACCGGCTGTTCATAACCTGGAATAGCCAATGGGTGCAGCTACATTTTTTAACAACAAATAACATTTCCGGTAAACATTTCGCTACCTTAAGACCGTTAATTGCTTATAGAAGATACGAACGAATGGAGAAAGATAATAAGGCCGAAAATGAATGGGCCGGGCGTAGATCCTCATCAACAAAATCGGGCATTCAGAACAATAAAGCAACGGTTAGGCTACCCATGCTGCTGGGTATTACACTGGCCGGGGGGATGCTCATTGGCGCTACATTCTTTGGTGCAACAAAAAGCATGAATGGGATTGGACGCGGGTATACCAAGTACCGGGAAATTTTGCAGTTGATCGAAAATAACTACGTTGACTCGGTTAATACCGACGAACTGGTGGATTATTCAATCGAGAAAATGCTCGAGAAACTCGACCCGCATACCGCCTACATGAACCCACAGGATGCTGTTGCCGCCCGGTCGCAGCTGGAGGGGGGCTTCGACGGGATTGGTGTTGAGTTCAACATCTATAAAGACACGGTTTACGTGGTAACGCCCCTGGCGGGTGGTCCGTCCGAAGCGGTTGGTATTCGGAGTGGCGACAAGATTATTGAGGTGGATGACAAACCGCTGGGAAACGGTAAAATCGAGAACAGTGCCGTGTTTAAAGCCCTTCGTGGCAAACGCGGTACCGACGTTAAACTGACTGTTTTGCGGAAGGGGGATCCGAAGCCTAAGGACTTTATTGTTACCCGAGACCGTATTCCGACGTACTCGATTGACGCGGCTTATATGATTGATGGAAAAACGGGCTATATCAAGATCAACCGGTTCTCCGAAACAACCTACGACGAATTCAAAACTGCGCTGGCCTCCCTCAAATCGAAAGGAATGACGCAATTGTTGATGGACCTCCGTAACAACCCCGGCGGTTATATGGACCGGGCTACCAACATTGCCGACGAATTTATTTCGGGTAATAAACTACTGGTATATACGGATGGGAAAGACAACCGCTACGACCGTAAAACCTATGCCCATATTGCCGGTCAGTTTGAGGAGGGAGCTCTGGTTGTGTTGATTGATGAGGGTAGCGCGTCAGCTTCCGAAATTGTGTCAGGAGCGTTGCAGGACCATGACCGTGCCCTGGTTGCGGGTCGGCGGTCGTTTGGTAAAGGCCTGGTGCAGATGCCGGTAACGCTCTCCGATGGGTCGGAGTTGCGGCTCACCATCTCGCGCTATTACACGCCAAGTGGCCGGAGCATCCAGAAACCTTATGTGCTGGGGCAGGAAGGCGATTATGAAAAAGACCTCGAATTGCGCTCAAAACGGGGTGAATATTATATTGCCGATTCCATCAAAAACGATCCTAAACTGAAATTCAAAACCGACGGTGGCCGGGTTGTGTACGGCGGGGGTGGTATCACGCCCGACTACTTTATTCCGCGTGACTCAACCTGGCAGACTGCATACCTGGTGCAGCTTTACGGAAAGAGTATTATTCGCGAATTCGCGATGGAGTACACGAATGAGAATAAGCAGAAACTCGAAAAGATGCCTTTTGCCGAGTTTAACCGCACCGTTACCATTACCGATGAGCAAATGAACCGGCTGGTGAAAGATGCGACGGCTGAAGGGATTAAATTCAACGAGAAAGAGTATAACCGCTCCAAGAATTACATCCGGAACCAGATTAAAGCACTGGTAGCCCGGTCTATTTATCAGAAGGAAAACAAGTCCGGCCAAAACAACGAATTCTTCCGGGTCATCAGCCAAACGGACGATACCTATCAGAAAGCCCTCCAACTGTTTGACCGGGCCGATAAACTGGAGCACGGCGCAATGTCGTATAATCAGAAGTAGGGTTACGGTTTAAAGTATTCGGTTCACGGTTTACAGTAGCTGACGCATAAACACATGTATGCGTCAGCTACTGTAAACCGTGAACCTATTTTTTGCCAAACTGACATGCCAGTCCCAGGAACGACTGCAAGTTGCCTGTCTTGAAATCCTTACGTGAATAAGGTGCCAACTCGAATGCAACACGCAGGTTAGGCATAAACGTGAGGGGCATGATCCGGACACCGACGTGCAGCGAGTATCCTTCCAGCACATCGCGGTTATCGATTACGTTTAACGCGTTGAATCGAATTCCCAAACCAGTATAATAATTTACCTGCGACCGGCGGGCCACGTTTACCATCGGGCAGATGGTAGTACTCAATGAACCAAACAGGGTATTGGTCTGAACACGGGCATCAACCCAGAAAGCCCGGTCGGCATTGGAACTGACCGTAATCAAATCACTCCACGGGTAATAGGCCACCGATGCCTGACCAGATGCCGACAGGGTAAAGCCCAATAACAGGACAGCTAAGAGATGTTTCATGAAGCAAAGCAACAACTTTATCAGCCATAAAAAAACCGAAGCAATCGGAAACTGACTATCTGGTTTTGGGGTAATCGAGCCACGTTTTAGGCTGGGAACATTTTTCGGCGAAGGTATGACAACTGCTTTATATAATCGTTGGACTTGATTTCTTTGTACCTTTACAGTCCTTTCTTGCTAATTACTTACTGAAAATGTCCTGGTTCGTCCGAAAAGATAAAGGTATTCAGACCCCAACCGAAATGAAGCGGGAAGCTCCCGATGGGTTGTGGTATCAGTGTCCGAACTGTAAAAAAGCAATGCAAACCCGGGAACATAAGCTCAATGCTTACACCTGTGTTCATTGTAATTACCACGACCGGATTGGTTCTGAAGCCTATTTTTCCCTTCTGTTCGATGAAGATACGTTCACCGAACTGGATGCCAGCATGACCTCCGCCGATCCACTGAAGTTTACCGATACAAAACCGTATCCGGCCCGGGTAAAAGCAACCATTGAGAAAACCGGGTTGAACGATGCCGTACGTACTGCCCACGGGCCGATGTATGGGCTGACCGTGACGGTGGCCGTTATGGATTTTAATTTTATTGGCGGTTCCATGGGGTCCGTAGTTGGGGAAAAAATAGCCCGTGCCATCGATCACGCTATTCAGCACAGGACCCCGTTTCTGATGGTTTCCCGGTCGGGAGGGGCACGTATGATGGAAGCCGGTTTTTCGCTGATGCAAATGGCTAAAACTTCCGCTAAACTGGCCCTGCTGGACAAAGCCAGATTACCCTATATATCGTTGCTAACCGATCCAACCACCGGGGGCGTAACGGCTTCGTACGCTATGCTCGGTGATTTTAACATTGCCGAACCCGAAGCACTGATTGGATTTGCCGGGCCACGCGTTATCCGCGAAACCATCGGCAAAGACCTGCCCAAAGACTTTCAGAGTGCCGAATTCGTGCTCGACCATGGCTTTCTGGATTTTATCGTCGACCGGAAAGATTTGAAAGACAAGGTGGTTAGTTTGTTTAAAATGCTTTTGTAGCACAGGGCAGGGGTTTGGAGCGTAGGGGATATTCTTCCTGTTAACCCTTAGCCCTGTGCCCCAAGTCTCATGCCTATGCGCCTTGTCTCCCACCCGGTTCTGTGCAATTATTACCTGACCTATCGCTGCAATGCGACCTGTAGTTTCTGCGATATATGGGAGCGTCCCTCGCCTTATGTCACCCTCGACAATGCCCGGCAAAACTTCCGTGACCTCAAGAAGTTAGGCGTTCGGGTTATTGATTTTACCGGGGGCGAACCGCTACTGCATCGGCAGTTGCCCGAACTGCTCCGCGAAGCTAAAGAACTGGGCTTCATTACCACTCTCACGACCAACGCCCTGCTGTATCCCAAACTAGCCGAACGGCTCCGGGGCCTGGTGGATATGCTTCACTTCTCGCTCGATTCGCCGGTAGGAACTGAACATGACCAGTCGCGCGGGGTAAAGTGCTTCGATAAGGTGATGGAATCCATTGCCTTAGCCCGAAAACTGGGCGAACGGCCGGATATTTTATTCACGGTATTTCCCCACAACGTACATCAAATCAGACCGATGTATGAGGAAATCTGCCGCCCTAATGACCTTGTTCTCATCCTGAATCCCGTATTCGACTATAACACCGTTGAAACCGGGGGGAGTCTTTCGGAAGATGCGTTGCAACAACTATCTGCCTGGGGTAAGCAGAAGATGGTTTACCTGAATGAAGGGTTTATTCAGCTTCGGCGGGATGGGGGTAACCACATTGAAAAGCCTGTCTGCCGGGCGGGAAGCACCACCATTGTCATTTCGCCGGAGAATAAACTGGTGCTTCCATGCTATCACCTGGGCCTGAAAGAATTTGCGATAGCCGATAACCTGTACGAACTGTATAATTCGGCCGACGTACAAAAATTAGTCGCTTTGGAAGGGCGCTTACCCGCCTGCCAGGGCTGCGCCATCAATTGCTACATGCAGCCATCCTTTGCCGTTGAAGTCAGCAAATATTTCTGGCAGGCCCTGCCCAGTACGCTCAGATACAACTGGGTGAAAGGCACCTGGAAACAGTTGCTTTGACTAGCGTTTCACAATCTTCCGCGAAATAGACCGCTCCCCAATACTGACCCGAAGAATGTAAACTCCGGGTGTCATACTACCCATGCCAATGACCTGCTCGTGCTGCCGGGCTAGCCGGTTGAATATCAGTTTATGGAGAATTCGGCCGTTTATATCGGTCATCTCAACCATTGGAGAAGTAAGATTACTCGTCTGAATTACGACCTGTAACTGGTCATCAACCGGGCTGGGAAAGGTAGTTAGCAGGAAATCGGTGTCGGCATACGAGGTCGTTGCCATTACCAGGCCACCGCCTACGCCCTGAATGGCTGGTTCGTAAGGTGGACTAACACCGGGCGTACCGGGCAGGTCATCGACAAACAGCGTAATTTCCTGCGTTGTCTGACTAATCAGAACACCAGTTCGATATTCACTTATGTTCAGGGCAACACTATATAACCCTACTTCAACAGGGCTATCCCAAACTAAATCTCCCGTAGTACTATTGACTTTGAACGTACCACGCTTAGTAATATCATTAGGATACTGATAAGTAGGAATAACCTGCGCTGTACAGGACTGACTAATGCTCAGCGTCGTTAGTGGCTTCGCCAGACCGTAAACAAGGCTATCTCCCTCGGCATCGGTAGCCTTCAATGATAGCACCGCTCGGCTGTTAACGCCAATGCGAAAACTAGTAGGAGGGAAGCCCGCTGCTGGTGTTTGGTTTGCGGCTGTTGTATTGGTCGTAAACGTAGTATTGAGGGTGAGCAACAGATTTTCGGCGTTAGGTATCACTTTATTGGGCGTCCGGTTGGAAACAGACGTTGTTAGCGTATACGTACCCGGCCCGACGTAGGTATGAATCAGCGTGTAGCTGTTGATGCTGGTCGTTTGATTGGTAAGTATCATCCGACTCGCCCGGTAGGCAGTGGCTGTAGTGCCATCACCCAGACAGATTTGGATGGCATCCGTCTGATTCGTTGCTGTTTTTCCAGTGACCTCATCCAGATAAAGCACGGCTGAGATTTGGTAGGTGAGTGATGAACCCGAAACGGGCGTTGCCCGGATATAGCCACCCAGCAAATGAGAAGCCTGTGCCATCCCCATGCTGAAGAGTACCAGAACCAGAAGTAAAACCGTTTTCATGGGTGAGCAGGAAGCGTTAGATTTATCCTATAACTCTGAATGGGTAACTAGCCATATACCTCCCGCTAAAAGTTTCGTAAACGGTATATTCGTACCTTTCTGCTATGGTTTACACGGCTTCTCAAACAGTTCAGCTACCGGTTGACGGTTTTCGTTATCTATTGACCTTATTCGATGATCATGTTTTGACCATCACGCTAAACCGGCCCGAAAAAAAGAACGCCCTCAATCCGCCCCTGCTGGCCGAATTGGCTTTTGCACTGACTTATGCATACTATACTACCGATGTGTGGATAGTAGTGCTGGCCGCTACAGGCGACACTTTTTGTGCTGGTATGGACTTGAAGAGCCTATCGTCGGGGGATTCTGAAACGTTTTCGGTTCCCGAACCATCCGGCCCAATTCGGTTGGGCGAGTTGATGGCGGGCCTGCATAAACCCTGTATCGCTAGGGTGCAGGGGTCAGTATATGCCGGCGGGTTTTTGCTGGTAGGAGGCAGTACGTACGTCGTTGCGGCTGAGTCAGCCACATTCAGTTTACCCGAAGTAAAGCGCGGCCTGTTTCCGTTTCAGGTGCTGGACGTGTTACTGGACATCATGACCGTCCGTACCGCGCTCGACCTTTGCCTACGTGCCAAAACGCTGACGGCTATGGAGGCAATGGCGGTTGGACTGGTCACCAGCGTAGTACCGGCCAACGAACTGGATACCGCCATTACGCAACTAACCGATGAATTGAAGCAATTTTCGCCCACAGCGATGCAGTTTGGCCTGCGAGCCGCCCAGGAACTAAAAAGCCTGTCGCCGGAGCAGAGACAGGCTTTTTTACAGGATGAGTTTCAGCGACTTCAGCAAACGCCCGATGCCAGAGAAGGCATTGCTGCTTTTCTGGAAAAGCGCAAGCCGCAGTGGGGAAAGCCATAATTGTAATCAGAAACTATTGCACCGGCAGTGTTACGTAAAAGCTATCGGCTTTTTTGAACGGAATCGGCAGGGAGTAATCGTACTCACTACTCATTTTACGGGTAAGGACCTGATCACGAGGGAGTACTTTCACGTCTGATGCCCAGAACTTGGTGTCGATGTGAAATTCCGTTTTGAAATCTTTATCCGTCGAAAGAGTCAGGTAGTTGCGGAACGTCAGGGGTGATTTGTTGTCATCGTAGGTGTACAGTTTAACATCGACCGGTTTTTTTCGGTCCACCCAATTCGCTTTTTCCTGTTCAACAGTGAAGTCACCGGGTAATCTGAGCGAGCCATTGGGTACGATGACAAACTGCTGTTTTTCGAGTTTGGTCTTGGGCGGAATAAACCCGACCGCATCGTCTCTCGATATTTGCCCATTCATGTACCCAACCGCGTAGCGATTGTAAAGGGCAGCGTAGGAAGTGGATGACCCCGATAACTGCACATCGGATACATCACGCCAATAATCTATTTTGTCCTGACCAATGATAAATGACGATCGCTTCCAGTCGATGTAGAGCGGCCGATCAAGTTTATTAACGATAGACAAGTTCATGCGGCCCCGTTCGCTGGCAAAATTGTACTGCAGCGTCAGGGTATCGTTATCGAGTACCAGCCCTTCCTCAACGGGCTGAACGTTGGACCCGCGCAACGTAACAACCTGGATATTAGGGCTGCAGCTGGTTAACAGTGCTAGTGAAGCAAGGAGAAACAAGGTGAATTTCATAGCGCATTGTTTCTGGCAAATTTATACTAATACTCTAATTGGTATATCAAAGGTGATTTAATTTGACCAGCCACTTTCCATAGGCATCCCGGTAGGCTTCCTGCGCCCGCATGTCGGGTTCGATGGTTTTCGTTACGTGCAGGCCGGTGAAGGCTTCTTGCGCGTTTTTGTAGTGGCCCAGTCCCAGTCCGGCGCCACGGGCGGCACCCTGGGCACCGTCGGTATTGTAGAGTTCGATGGTAGCTCCGGTGAGGTTGGCCAGCGTATCGCGGAAGAGCGGACTCTGAAACATATTAGCCTCTCCCGCCCTAATTTTTTGCAGCCCAACGCCAACGCTTTCCATGATTTGAATACCGTAGTAGAGCGCAAACACAATGCCTTCCTGCGCAGCCCGAATCAGGTGCGGCAGGCCGTGACGTGTTAGCTGCAGTCCGTGAAAAGACGCACCTAAATCAGCGTTCTCGAGCATCCGTTCGGCCCCGTTGCCGAACGGTAAACAGAACAGCCCATCAGCGCCAATGGGCGCTTCGTGGGCCAATTTGTTCATGTCGGAATAGCTAATGGACCGTTGCAGTACCTGATTTCGTAACCAGCTATTCAGAATACCAGTACCATTCACGCACAGCAAAACGCCGTAGCGTGGGGCTTCTTTGGTGTTGCTAACATGCAGGAACGTGTTCACCCGCGATTGCGGGTCATATTTGGCCTGGTCACTAACGCCGTATACCACCCCCGATGTACCGGCAGTGGCGGCAATTTGACCCGGTTCCAGCACATTTAGCGACCAGGCATTGTTGGGCTGGTCGCCCGCGCGGTAGGTGACGGGGGTACCGGCGGCAAGGCCCAGTTCAGCGGCTGCCGACGCGGTTATCTCTCCCTGTGGCGCAAATGTGGGTTTAATGGTCGGTATCAGGGCGGGGTCGAAACCAAAATAGTCCAGCAGAAATTGGGCCGGCTGGTTTTCCTGGAAATCCCAGAAAGCCCCTTCTGATAAACCCGATGCAGTCGTGACAATCTCACCTGTCATACAAGCCGCCAGGTAATCGCCAGGCAGCATAAAATTCGTTGCCTGAGCGTACACATCAGGCTCGTTCTCTTTCACCCAAGCCAGTTTGGCAGCCGTAAAATTGCCCGGCGAGTTGAGCAGGTGATGGAGCGTATATTCATGGCCCAGTTTGTCGAAAGCCCGGTTGCCGTAGGGAACAGCCCGGCTGTCGCACCAGATAATAGACGGGCGCAGTACATTGAACTCTTTATCGACAATGACCAGTCCGTGCATCTGATACGAAATGCCGATGGCTTTTACATCCTCGGGCCGGACGTTGGCCTGCTGCATAACGGCCTTACTGGCCCGGCAGGCGTTTTTCCACCAGGCTGACGGCTGTTGCTCGGCAAAGCCCGGCTGAGGGGCTTCGATGGGCATTTCGGTTTCAGGGAAGAAGGCCGAAGCAACGACATGACCACTATCAGCTTCCAGTAAACAGGCTTTGACAGACGAACTACCAAGATCAAATCCAATAAAATACATGCGGTTGAGGAGTTAGGAAAATCCGTTGCTAAAGTACAACGAGAACCGCAAAATCAGTAAGTGTAACTAAAATGTACCTTATCTTGGCTATACTTTACAGCCCCGTATGAAACCTGCTCTGCGACTTGCCATCCTTTTTTTTGTGTCGTTGTCGATTTCTTTTGGACAAACGAAAGTACTGGAAGGAACCAACTGGACCAACCAGTACTGGCCTGCCCGCTGGCTGGTGCATCCCACGGCGCCCGCCCGACAGTACGGTATTTTTCACTTCCGCAAAGCCATCGACCTGCCGCAAAAACCCACCCGGTTTGTGGTGCATGTATCAGCCGATAACCGCTACCGGCTGTTTGTGAATGGGAAAGCGGTGGCACTAGGTCCGGCCCGGAGCGATACTCAAAACTGGAATTATGAAACCATTGACCTCTCTCCTTTTTTGAAGGCAGGCCGGAACGTGCTGGCAGCACAGGTGTGGTACATGGGTGAGAGCGCTCCCTTTGCCCAGATGAGTTACCAGCTTGGCTTCTTGTTGCAGGGTGATGGCGAAACGGAAAAAATAGCCAACACCGACGCTACCTGGAAAGTGTATCAGAATCCGGCCTACTCACCCATTAAAAACGATATACCAAAACTCCGTACCTACATCGTAATGGGCGACGGAGACCGGGTTGATGCGGCCAACTATCCCTGGGGCTGGGAGCAGCCGGAGTTTGATGACAAAGCCTGGGTAGCGGCCAGGGTTTTTGGCTTCCCCACCAAACCGCGCGGGCTGGGTACGGATGGTAACTGGGCACTGGTACCACGCACCATTCCTATGATGGCCGAACGGACAACCCGGCTGGCAACCGTTCGGCGGGTGGAGAACGGCACCATGAGCAATGACTTTTTAGAGGGAAAATCCCCCGTTAAGGTGCCCAAAAACACAAAAGCCGTTTTTTTGCTCGATAACGGCGTATTGACGAATGCCTACCCTGAACTGACCGTCAGCCGGGGAAAGGGTGCTGTTATAACGTTATCGTATGCCGAAGCGCTGTTCGACGCCAAAGGACGGAAGGGTAACCGGAATGAGGTGGAGGGGCGGACGATGCGCGGTTTTGACGACCAGTTTATTGCCGATGGCAGTGATTCGGCGGGGTGGGGCAAACGTATTTTTCGTCCGCTCTGGTTTCGTACGTATCGCTACCTGCAACTGACGGTAGAAACGAAGAATGATACGGTGGTGCTGAATGATTTGGTGGGGAAGTTTACGGGGTACCCATTCGAAGAGAAAGCGCGGTTTGCGACCAGTGACACTACCCTTACCCCCATCTGGAATGTAGGCTGGCGAACCGCCCAGCTCTGTGCGGGTGAAACTTATTATGACTGCCCCTATTACGAACAGTTGCAATACACCGGCGATACGCGGATTCAGGCCCTGATTTCGCTGTACGTGGCGGGCGATGACCGGCTTATGCGCAAGGCCATTCAGGATTATGACCATAGCCGGTTCAACGATGGGCTAACGCAAAGCCGCTATCCATCGGCCGATTTTCAGGTGATTCCAACCTTTTCCCTATTCTGGGTGTGTATGCTTCATGACTACTGGATGCACCGGCAGGACGATGCATTCATAGAGTCCATGCTACCCGGTATGCTGGCCGTGCTGGACTGGCACGAGCAGCGTATCGCCAAAACCGGACTGAACGGGCCGCTGGAATGGTGGAATTTTGTGGATTGGGCCGACTGGAAAAATGCGAAACAGGAAATTGCCGGGGGCGTACCAAATGGGGCGCGTACGGGCGGGTCTAGTGTACTGACGCTGCAACAGGCGTACACCTACTTTCGGGCGGGTGATTTGCTGGCGCACTACGGGCAGAATGAACGCGCCGAGCATTACCGCGCCCTGGGCCGCCAATTGAACAAAGCGGTGTATGAACAGTGCTGGGATGCCGGACGTGGCCTGTTTGCCGATACACCCGCAAAGAACTCGTTCAGCCAGCACGCTACTATTCTGGCTGTACTGACCGATGCTGTACCCGTCGCGAAGCAGGCGGCTTTATTGCAGCAAACGATGGCAACCCGTAACGATGGTTCCGACTCCCTGACTCAGGCTACATTTTACTTTAAATTCTACCTGTTCGAAGCGCTTAAAAAAACGGGCCTCGGCGACCAGTTTATCCCGCAGTTGAAACCCTGGCGCGATATGCTGGCGTTGGGGCTGACCACCTTTGCCGAGCAACCAGACCGTATTGACGGACCATCCTCCCGCTCCGACTGCCACGCCTGGAGTGCCTCGCCCCTCTACGAATTTCTATCCATTACCTGCGGCATTCGACCGGCCGAACCCGGTTTTACATCCGTCACTATTGAGCCAGCTTTCGGTGATTTGACCCGTGTAGAAGGCAAAATGCCGCATCCATTGGGTGACATTGCTGTGCAGTTTCAGAAAACCGCGACGGGCGGTTTGACGGGCATCGTTACGCTGCCCGAAAAACTCACCGGCACCCTACGCTGGAAGGGAAAAACGGTTCAGCTAAAGGGTGGTCTACAAACAGTGAGTTTACAATGAAACAACTGCACTTTTATAGCCTCTTAAAGTGCATTGATAAAACATATTATCAACGGGATGAGTCTACTCTCGGATGATACGTTACACTTTCGAACAAATAACACGCATAAGGTGGTACCAGGTGGTACTCTTCTTTGCGCTGCAAACAAGCAATGGGTTTGCTCAGGGAAATAGAGTACTGGAGCGTAATACGGTTGGCTGGTATACCTACAACGGCGACCATAAACTGGCCAGCCGCTGGGAACTGCATACCGAATACCAATGGCGCCGGATTGACCTTATCCGTTCGTGGCAGCAATCACTGGCACGGGTGGGGTTGGTGTATAAACTGGCCGATCGGGTTAAGGTATCGGGTGGCTATACGCTGTTTGTCACGTATCCCTACGGCAACTACCCATCTGCCAATGCGGGAGTACCGAAACCTGAGCACCGTATTTACGAAGACATTAGTCTGGCAGATACGTTTGGTCGGCTAAAACTAACGCACCGCTTCCGGCTGGAGCAGCGATGGATTGGGCAATCGTCCGATACTAATCCGCGTGATATAGCTGACTGGGAATACCAGCACCGGGCCCGTTACCAGATAGCAGCCACCTTTCCGCTCCGTGGTTCTACTATTGACGACGGAGAGTTTTACCTCAATGCGTTTGATGAACTATTTATCAGTTTTGGTCGGAACGTGGGTAATAATGTGTTTAACCAGAACCGTATATCGGGCGGGTTAGGCTACCAGATTCGGGATAACTTTAGGTTGGAGTTCAACTACTTTAGCCGCATCCTACAGCACGCTGAACCGGAGCCGGTGACTAAAAAACCCATCTTCGATATAGACACTGGCTTCCGGCTGAACGTCGATTACGACCTCGACTTTAGAGCCCGAAAGTGAGCGTCTAAAACATTTTTGCGCCCACAACCTGCCCGCTATCCGTACGCTGCACGTACACCAGTACGGCTGTCTGGCTGGCGGGAAGGTTAATAGGAAGAGGGAGCGAAATGCTACCGGTTTTGTCGGCTTCGTCAATCGTTTTGAACTGTCGTACAACGTTCGTATTAACCAGTGTCCGACCCCCGTTTTCGCCATTTTTGACGGATGTTCGAGCTTCTTTTTGCACCAGAGCTACATTGACCCGGTATGGTCCGGCGGTGGAGAGGGTGTATTTGACCGTTACCTGATTGGCGTCCTGACTAACGTTGCCATCTACACGTATAAACGTTGTTGCAGGTTGTTTTTGGATGGTTTGAATAACCTGCTCAATGCGGCCTCGTTGCCCGCCCACTTCATCTTGTTTTCCGTTAATAATAAGCTGGGGCGTGTACGTTTGGGTTTTTAGTGCCCGGTCGTAGTTTCGCTGACGATCCGTAAATTGTTTGGTGCTGAACGGGTCCTGCCAGCCCAGCCGATTCCAGTAATCGACATGAAATGACAAACCGTAAATTGCCTGACCAGAGCGGGCAGCCTGCTGGGTTATGTCCTGTAATGCCTTATCGGCAGGTGGACAACTGGAGCAACCCTGCGAAGTAAATAATTCCAGTACCACCACGGGCTGAGCCATGGGTTCACCAGCAGGCGGATTGATTTCTATACCAACAGCTATCAGAAATATCAGTAAGTAGTTCATAATGAGTTTAGTTTTCCTTATAAGCCAACGTAATAGTCGTAACCCCGTTCGGCCCAGAAGTCGCGGGGACGTTCGTCGGAAAAAAACATCCGGCCAATGCGCTTTAAGTTCTTCACCCCATACTTTACCGGAATAATCAGCCGGAGCGGGGCACCGTGCGGGGCCGAAATAGGCTGACCGTTCATCTCATAGGCCAGCAGGGTTTGAGGGTGCATGGCACTTTCCATATCGATACCTACGTAATAGCCTTTATCGGGCGTTTCCATGCCAACGTAGCTATACAGATCGTCAGCGCTTTCCGGATTAGGGGCGTTGCCACTTTTCGTGCCCAGTTTATAGTTCGCCATGAAATCGGATAGTCGAACCCCGCCCCAGTGCTGCACCTGACTCCAACCCTCAATGCACTTAAATTCATATACGATTTCGTGCTTCGGCAGCGCTTTTACCTCATCCATCGTAATCAGTAAAGGAGCGCCCTGTGGTCTGTCTATCTGTAGTTTCCAGTCTTCCGGCAGGGGAGTCTTTAATCCATCGTAACCGTTCTGACGAGGTTTTTTAGCGGCTTCTTCTACCGGAAATGTGGCTACCAGATGGGTGTTGCTAAAATACGTTTTGGCAAGGGCTGCATTGGCATCCAGCACCCGCCGAAGGGGTTTACGGGCACCGTATAGTTTTGGGCTGTTGGTAATCCATTCGTACACGCCAACCGGTATGGCTGCCGCCAGCGCAAACAGGCTGAAGGAAGTAATCATGCGTCGACGGGCCGTTGATTCGGGCACATCACTTTCGGGCAGGTTTGGCTCTTTTAACTGGCTCATGCGGGTAGCAGCGGGTTTGGCGTTGGTGAGGGAGCAACAGGCTGGTTGTTGACTGGGTCGGGTGTTACGGGAGGATCGCGGTCCGGCGTCCCGCGGTCCGGCGTCCCGGTGTTTTTGGTAAACTCAAACCCTGTTACCATCGACTGAAAGTTTTGCCAGCCAGCCCGGATAACCTGGCCGACGTGGATAAAAAAGAATAGGACATAGCCAATCGTCAGGATAAAGTGCTCTAGTCGGGCTGCTTCGTAGCCACCGAGTATAGCGGTCAGCCACGAAAACTGGGCGGGTTTATAGATAGCAAATCCCGTTAGTACAGAGCCAACGCCCATGAGCATGATGGAGAAATAAGCGATTTTCTGGGCACCGTTATACTTAATGAACGGGGGTTGTGTTTTGCGGAGGCCAAGGTCATATAGAGTTACGTCTATAGCCTCCCGGAATGAGTTTCGGTCAGGAACCAGATGCCGCCACTCGCCCGAAAGAAAGGTGTATCCGATGTATAGTAATCCGTTTAACATAAATAACCACATGAACACCCAGTGCCAGGCCATCCCCTCGGCCAGCCGAAAAGGAACGTTCAGAAACTTGTAGAACCCATCCGGAAAAAACGATACAAGTGTATAGTCACCAAAGCTGATTTTATAAGGGTCATAGGCCCAGTAAATAAGCAGTCCACTCCAGATCATAACGAATAGAACCGGAAAGTTGATCCAGTGAAACCACCGAATGGCTAAAGGGTGTTTGTGAACAATTCGTTTCATGGTGGTTATTTTCAGTCAGTTAAGGTATTGGTTTGTGGGTATATACGCAACTTTTCGGGGTTACTATTTCCAGCATTCTGTACGTTTCCCAGATTCAATTTCAGCCGTTGAATGATGTCTCACAGTTACGTGTATAAGCCAAAAACAATAGTTCAGCCTTTGGTACAACTAACGTTTTCATTGATAGGCTATTCTGTTTGTCTTGCTAACAAGACAAAGGTGCACCTCCCAAATAACCCTTAAAATGGCTGTATTTCCCGCTCTGTTATCAATTCTTCCCGATGTATGGGTAATGGGCTACATTGTGCTTCATCTGCTCTTTAAAAGTTGAAGGCGGTGAACCGATATGTTTTTTGAAAAAACGACTAAAGTGAGGCACCTCATCAAATCCCAGTTCAAAACCGATCTCTTTCGTTGATTTATCAGTATAGAGCAACAGCCGACGGGCTTCCAGCGCAATACGTTCGTGAATGACCTGTAGTGGACTTTGCTGATGGTACAGCGCAAATAGGTTAGAAAGGGTTTTGGGCGATTTGTTCAGCAGATTGGCATAATTGCTCACGGTATGGAGCTGTCGGAAATGGATTTCGACTAATAGGTTGAATCGCCGGACCAGGTCCAGGTCAGGTTCGGTCAGTTCATCAGCCAGATACTGCTCTTTGGCGAGCCGGGTCAACTTGATAATCAACCGTTTCAACAACATCCTGAGCATCTCGCCCTGAATGCTGTCCTGGGTAGAAAATTCATCGTCGAATACTAGCAGCAAAGCGTCAAACTTGTGTTTTTCAGGGCTGTCCAACCGTAAAAACAGGGCGTTGTGAGCACCATAAAATAGAAACCCAACACACGAAACTTCTTTGTCGTGATCCACGATGCAATAAAATTCCCGGTCGAATTGCCAGGCCACAATTGTTTCAGGATGATCAAACGTAAACGATTGGTTCACCATCAGCGGAAGCACCGTTTGCTCTGGGAATATATAACCAATGCCATCAATACTCACTGTCTGGTCGCTGCCCTGGTTCCAGGCGATAGTCAGGACTCGGTTTTGCCTTTCCTGAAAAGAATAACGTTCAAAACCGGGTTCGTGAGCAATGAGTGACAAAATACCCCCTGCTTTGGGCTCGTGATAGGAGTGGCGCATACAAACGGTTGATGGGATTAGCCCAAACAGAATCCTAACATAAGCAAATAACCCCGTAATTAAACACGGTACTGTTTCCGAATAGAATTCATTGGAATTTGTATGACGGGCAATAGTACATAAGAATCTTGCGGGGGTCAAGTGTCTTTTATTCAACTAAATAGCTATAGATTTGTCTATAATTACTGTCTTTATTCACACCAGCAACGACAATAGGCTCGGCGCGCTGATTAATTCTGAAAGCCATGCTGCGTTTAACAATGATACTACTTATGGCTGGTGGGCTATCAGCTATAGCGCAACCCGTAGTTAGGCCCGTTCCTGACCAGTTGGTGGAGCTGGGGCCAAAAGCATTTATCCTGGACGACCCCACCCTGCAACTGACGTTCGCCCAGGTAGCGGCCATGCCTGATTCTGCCTTCCGGCTCAGCCGTCAGCAAAAACTGAATTTTGGGCATACCACTTCGCGCATCTGGCTGAAATTCCACCTGGACAACCCTCTTAATGAATCGCTGTTCCTGTTGTTCATGACGCAGGATGCTGACTACGTTGACCTGTACACCATCAGCGAAACAGGAGCCGTTGCCGCGCACCATTCCGGGATGTTACGTCCGTTTGAAAATCGCTATTTTCTCACCAATACCGTTGTACTACCTCTCGGCCAGCGGCCCCGTACGGTATTCTTAGCCCTGCGGGATGATAATATTCTTCACTTCTCGGTTCTGCTGGCCCCCGTTCGGCCGGTTGTGGAGCACCTTCAGGAAGAAACCCTCTTCAATGGGGCTGTAATGGGCCTGATGCTGGTGATGGTTGTTATTAACCTGTTTGTGTACGGCCTCGTGCGTGATCGGGTTTATCTGCTCTATGCCGTATACATAACCCTGTCGTGTCTGACGTTTCTGTCGTTTGAGGGTCTGTTGTACAATTTGCTCTGGCGCTCGGCACCGGCCCTGAATAACGGGCGGCTGTACCTGCTCATTACGGCGCTGACGTTTGGAGCGGCCATCTGGTTCTCGATGAACTTCCTGCGTACCCGCGATTTTCTGCCAGGATTCTATCGCTATTTTATCGGGTTGCTGAGTCTGGTGGCGCTCACCACATTATTGCGCCTGCTGGATGTGCCGGGACTGGAGCGTATTTTTTATGGCCTAACCCTGATAGGGTTCTTATCGCTGCTGGTGCTGGGCGGGCGAACCTATCGGCAGGGCTACCGGCCCGCCCGCTACTACCTGCTGGCCTGGAGTTTTTACATTGTAGGGGCAATGACCAGTGTACTGGGCTTATTGGACATAATTCCCTTCACGCATCTCTGGGTCGTGTATGGCTACCAGATTGGGGCCGCCTGCGAGGCTACTCTGCTAACCCTTGCCCTGGCCGACCGGCTGCAAACCTACCAGGACGACTACCAGTCGGCGCAGGCGCTGGCCTTACAGCGCGCGGGCGAAAATGAGCAGTTGCTGGTTCGAAATAATAAACTGCTGGAGGAGAAACTTCAGTATGAACACCACCAGGAGCCGTTGCCCGTTGAGATGCGGAACCTGCTGCGCACCATGAAGGAGGATCGGGACCGGATTCGTAAACTAGCCATTCCAACGCTGGATGGGATGCTGCTTTTTCCGGTGGGTGATATCACCTGGCTCGAAGCGGCTGGTAGCTATACTACCATTCATTTCTCGAACCAGAGAACCGTACTGGCCTCGCGGGGACTGGCAGAATTTGAGCACCTGTGCTCCGAAGGGGAAGCCTTTTTCCGGACGCATAAATCGTCAATCGTTAACCTCAATCACGTTGTCAAATACCTGCGGGGAGAGGGAGGGCAGGTAGTACTTAACGATGGAGCTACGGTGGACGTTTCCCGACGGGCCAAACCCGACCTGATGAAACGGTTGGTGGGAGAGGAGTGAGCTGCCTTTCACGCCAGTAAAATCAACTCTAAAAAGAAGAAGCCCGGACTATACCCGGGCTTTTGTCCTACCGATTAGTCCCAAAATCCCGCCGTTATTCAACTCAATCCCTCCAATAGGCAACTGACGGTGGCTTTCAGGCATTGTTGAGCATAATTTTGATTCGTTCTCTTACCCACGGGAATGAATCTACTTCTAAAGCGGCTGCGGTTGTTCGTACGTTTTATTTATCAGTTTTAGGCCCTTATAACCTACTCTCTATCATGAAGAAACTGCTACTACCTTTTGTTTTTTTGGTACTGCTGTTTGGCTGTACAAAGTCGATCTACCACGTAGCTACGGTGCAATCTGAGCAGGTGAAGCTGGTTGACAAAGACTTCGTTTTTGAAAACGAACACCTCAGGGTTGTTTACAACCTGTGGGAGCCCGGCGGTCGCATGCGGTTTCTGCTGTTCAACAAAACGGACCAGCCAATATACATTGACTGGGGAAAAAGTCAGCTGACACGCAACGACACTACGCTTTCCTACAGCCAGCTTCCTCCGCTTCCTAAAAGAGCATATGCCGACACGGTTCGATACGTGTACAGGAGCGGGTATGTAGAGCCCTATAGAATGACGGCACGGGCCAATAGAGTAGCCGAAATCCCATCTCAGACCTTCGTTGCTATTGCAGACTTTCCCATTCAGCAGGCAGTCCTGCATCAAAAAACCAACCAGAAAAATTTTACCTACACAAAGGAAAACTCGCCCCTGCGGGTAGGACAGCAGCTATGCTACTCATTCGACAAAGAAGGGACAAACGCTCATTCCATAGCGCATTCGTTCTGGGTAAATCAGATTCAGGTAGTAGGCATCAGCGAGCTAACCCGCTTATTCGGATCCAGGAAAACAGGCCAACCCAACGCCCTCTATACTGTCGAGTCACGCCCTGAGGAAGGAAGAACTGTCCTTCTGGGATTGGGTGTAGTATCGGTAAGCATCTATATGGTCATGAAAGGAATCGAGAGTGCTTTCAGCTCAATTTCAATTTGCTGCTAATAAAGCCCTGGCTTTACAGGAATTAATTCTATCCACACCATGAAAAATACCGCACAACTGTTCGCTAATAGCTGGCTAAGCTTAGGGCCTGCAGTGTATTACTTTACGAGTCAGTGACGGAGACCAATTGCCCTGACTATGCAACAGTTTATAGGTTTATTGTTCTCCGTTTGGCTGATTGCCAACGATTCGCCCAGGGGTAGCCCGTTGACCAGGCCAGTGACAGCATAACCCTCCGGCGTTTCATCATGGATACCCTACCTGACCGGCCCTTTACATCGAGTTATTTTTGCTTCTATCCACACGTTTTTTATGCAATTCAAGCACCCAAGCCAAAGGGCGATTCCGTTAGTACACGGTTGGAGAGCAGCTTAATCAAACCAGACTGTGTATTTATTAAGCACTCCCGTCTGTCTAAACCTGCCCAACCCATACGTATCAGTTTATGTATTACGCTCATTGAATCGCAATTCAGTAATATCTATGAAAAAATTACTATCTCTTCTAGTTCCTGTCCTGTTGTTAGCGAGCTGCACCAACTCGATTTACCACGTGGCGTCAGTGCAATCCGAGCAGGTAAAGCTCATCGACCGGGACTTTGTGATTGAAAATGAGCACTTGAAAGTCGTGTATAACCTGTGGGAAGAGGGGGGACGAATGCGGTTCCTGCTGTTCAACAAAACGGACCAGCCGCTGTACATCGACTGGTCGAAAAGCGTTTTGCTGCGTAACGACATCCCCCTATCGTACAGTCAGCTTCCTCCGCTTGCCAAACATGCTGCGGCTGACACCGTCCATTATTTCTACCATAATTTGCTTGCCCAACCTTACCGGAGAACAGCGCGGGGAAATCAGTTTACCGAAGTTCCGCCACAGGCCTTCGTTGCCATCGCCGACTTCCTGATACAGCAGACGGTTCTGCATAAAAAAACCAAAGAGAAACTATTTACCTATACGAAGCAGAATTCCCCGTTGCGAATAAGGCAGCAATTGGCTTATTCATTGGATAAAACCGGGACGAACACACACCAGATTGAGCATTCGTTCTGGGTTGATACAATTCAGGTGGTACGCTATGAACAATTAACCAGGTTATATGGCTCATTGCAGAAAGGCCAACCCAATGCCTTATACGCGGTTGAGGAACGTACGGCACATGGCAAAACAGCTATAGTAGGCGTAGTTGTAACCGCTGGATTAGCCGGTATTTTTCTGCTGACTTTACAGGATATGGGATGGGGTTTTAATTGATTTAGCCACCTTACACTAGTCTTTGAAAGCCTGACTACGCTGGTTTTTTGTCGCCGGTCACTGGCAGAATTTCCCCGCTAGTCAACTCAACCCCGGCATTTAGCAATTGCCGGTAGTTTTCGGGGAAGGGGGGCTGCACTTTTGAATCGACTTCTATCCACACTTCTAACTCATTTATTAACCTGCCTATTTCGCAATGCTATAGGGGGTGATCGGTAAATTGACTGCAATCCAGTAAGTCCCATGAAAAAACTCCTACCCTTTCTGCCATTTGTCTTGCTACTAGCAAGCTGTACCAACGCCATCTACCACGTTTCTTCGGTGCAATCCGAACAGGTAAAACTTGTGGGGAAGGATTTTGCCTTTGAGAATGAACACCTAAAGGCACCTACAACCTGTGGGAGCCGGGTGGCCGGATGCGCTTTCTGTTGTTCAACAAAACGGACCAGCCAATTTATATCGACTGGTCGAAAAGCTTTATAATGCGTAACGACAGTATCATTCGCTATAGCCAGCTTCCTGCACCTTCTAAAAAAGGAGTGGCCGATACGGTAAAGTATATATACAACAATACATTTGTTGAGCCGTACCGAAGATCGGTACAGGATGGTCAGCTAACCGAAGTGCAACCGCAGACGTTTGTAGCCATTGCCGACATCCCCATTCAGCATGTTGTATTGTATAGGAAAACTAAAGAGAAAGTATATACCTATACGAAAGAGAACGCGCCACTGCGCCTAAGCCATCAGCTAACATACTCGTTCGATACAAGCCTGACGGCTCCGCACCAGATCGCACATTCGTTCTGGGTCGATAAAATTCAGGTGATACAAATTGGCGAACTGACCAAGGTATATGGATTATTTCAGAAAGGCCAGCCCAATGCACTTTATACCGTGGAGAAGCGTCCCGCACCTGACAAGACAATTGATTTAGCTATCGTATTGGGAGCAGTTGGATTAACTGGTATTCTTATTCGGGCTGAAGAGGATATGTTTAGTGGAATGACAATCGGGTTAAATGTCTTTGCGCGCTTTTATAGAGCAATCGTGGCTGTTGGTACTACGTAGATGTTCTACTTGTCAGGCTCAACTAGAAGAATATACATGTAAAGGGTTTTGCCCCAAATTCGGTCAAAAAGCAACCACATGTCCATACTGCACACCTTACTTCTCTAATCATGAAAGCGGTTCTACTCTTACTCCTGCTGACCTGGCTGGGCTCAGGCTGTAAACCCATTGATTTGGCGGGTTCCCATCAAGAAGAGGAATTGTATTACGAGCAGCTTTTCGGCCTGATTGCCACACCGGACGGGGGATACCTGCTGGGTGCAACCCGATATCATTCGATAGCAACCGTTACCACAACCACCGACCTGCTGCATCCAACCTACCAGTACTATCCAGCCTCTACCTACGCCGATTTGGCGGTAATAAAAACTGATGCCAGCGGCAATCGGCAGTGGGAAAAAGTACTTGAAAAGCCTGAGTTCCAGGTAGGTGCTAAACTGGTTCTATTGCCTGGTGGCAACTACCTATTGGCCGGTAATGTGCGCAACAAAGGCCTTACCTTACAGGATGTTATCCTGAGTGAACTTGGCCCCAACGGGGCGGAACAGACAAGCAGCCAGCTGGCTAAACCGGGAACCGGGCTAACGCTGAGCGACCTTAAAATCGGCATAACTGGGGATTTGTTTCTTGCGGGCCACCAGTCGAAAGCGGGTGATCTGACCAAAAAACAGGCCGACTTGATAACCAGGCTTAGTCCGGATGGCAGTACAGCGCGCTGGACCTTGTCATCAACCGATTCAACAACGCTGCTGGCGGAGGGATCGATCTTCGATTTCACCGATGACGGTAGTTTGCTGATTGCCAGCAGAAAACCCGTAAACTCGTTGTCGCAGGTTTATTTCAGGAAAATAAGTCCCGATGGTATTGTACGCTGGACACAGTTTGCCAGTGGTGTGAACCAGTTAATGCCCCGGCAGCTTTACGCCACGGCCGACGGAGGTTTTCTGTTGGCAGGCTCTGCGCTCCTCCAGGGTCAGGGTCAGGTTGTATTACTAAAAGTTGATGCCAACGGTAACACGGAGTCGGTACAGTGGTTTGATACAGGATCGTCTTCGTATGATAATAGAAGTGAAATTCTCATGAAGCGAGCTGATGGCCGGTTCGTACTAGCCACCTGGAAGTCAGATGGACTGCTGACGCTTACCCTGTTGGATACCAATGGTGGCTCTCCAAAACCGATGCCGATAACCACCAAACTCCTGAGTCTGCTAAACATGCCCGTTATGCTGGCCCTTGCCAATAACGACATATTAATAGCTGAACGAATCGATCAGGGGCGTTTCCAGACAAAAGTCATTATGCTGCGCCGTATTGGGGCGGATGGTAAGGAGATCTGGCAACGGACAATAGCCAGTCTTTAGGTGTATACAATTGCCAGTTCTGGTGACTTGGTCTGGCAAAAGAAGACGTAGTTGAAACCAAGCCCGGGTCTGTCGATTGGTAAACGCTTTTAGTAAATCCTAGCCACATGAAAAATCTTCTCTATATTCTTTTTGGGCTACTTACTGCCTGCGAATCAATCACTCCAATTAAACCGGGCGTTAATCAAGCGCCCATTCAGGAAGAGGAACTGCCCCATAAAATCTATCAGAACGCGGGTAACGTTTGTTCCGCTGCGGATGGCGGATTAACGACCGTGCTTCTGCGCATAGCATCGAATTATGGACCGGGTACTACTAATTACAGTTCGCCCGCTGCATCACGCTTTGAGGTAGCAGTTATTAAAACGGACCGACAGGGGAAGCTACTATGGAAAAAAATGGCCTGGTCAGGGCCGTCTTCCAGCAGTTCCAGGCCACTGATTCACCCATTGAGTGATGGTGGTTACTTTGTTTTGGTATTGGTTCGGCAGAACTTAAACGAGCGTAATTACCCTGAGATGCTACTTATTCACATCAGTAGCACCGGTGAGGTTATCAATCGGCAATCGGTAGAAGGGTTAAAGCAGGATGATAGCTTTAAGGCGGTGGGCATTTATTCACTGCCAGACAAAGGGTTTATTATCAGTGGCTATACCTCTACTGCGGCTGGTCCAGCTCCTGTTCTGACTCGCTTCGATGCGCAGGGGCATCTCCAATGGCAACAAACGTACGGCCCTATTGCCAATACCTATGATTTGGCGGCTACGTCCGATGGAGGCTTTATGCTCTCATGGGCAAACTATATAAGTGCCCAAAATAATGAGTCTTTGTTCCTGAAAATTAGTGCGAACGGTGAGCAGGAATGGCTCAAAAAATACGGCTACTTTATCGCCAGCCCGGTATTGAGCGAAACGAATGATAAAGGATTCGTTTTATTCGGTCGATTTACCGGCAACTCAGCCAACACCGTCTTATACAAATTAACCAAAGACGGGCACATCGAATGGGTTAAGTTGTATCCATTACCTACTGGTCAATTTAGTACCCCACTAGGCGTCTTTCCATCGGGCAGTGATTATGTACTGGTCCACGCTACTAACGACAGTGTTGAACTGTTGACTACCACGCTGACCGGTGATGAACAAAGCCGTCGGTCTGTGAGTGGGTCTCTTACCAAAGAAAACGGCGACCTTATTCGCCTGCTGGATGGCTCGTTTGTTTTGGTTGGCCCCAGTTCGTCCGGGGGATTCAGCCTAACCAAAACGAATCCGGATAAAACGCTCCATTGGCGCTCTCCGATTGCCACTAATAACTGACGGTTGGTCGACAGACCTCTGGTTCCATACTAGTTTAAACAGATCAAGACGATGATTAATACGCTACGTATTTCGGTACTTCTCTGGAGTACATATCTGGTCAGTGCTGGTTTAGCCTATGCGCAGGATCTGGCTCCCTCTACAGCTACTAGGGCCGTTACGTTTCAACTAGGTGTACCGATTAGTACCCCCTCTTCATCAATTGAAGCATTTATGGAGAATAATGGGCTGGGTGGCTCTTCCTCCAGTTATGCTGGAGGGGTTACTTATCCCACTAAAAAGGCGATACCCAGCTTTGGGATGCACGTTGAGTTTTTCCGGCCCCGATCTAGTTTCGGTGGCGCCCTGAATGTTATGGGGGGCTCTGTTCTGGGAACTGATGATGCCTTTGTGCGGTGGCGGGCCATTTCGTTGTCTTTACTCTATAGCTACTATTCACGGCAACGCACCACCCGTATTAGCGTGGGCCCCGCTCTTCAATGGGGGCAGACCGAAGCCGGGGAAAAGAGTTACGGTTTTTTTAGTACTTCACCCCCTCTCGTCGGAAAGGCCCGTATTATGCCCGGATTTGTCATCGACGCAGCGGTGCGGTTTCCGGCCCACACGCCGTTTTTTGCTGAGTTAGGTGGGCATTACGAGGTGGCATTTGGCCAGTTACATAATGAACTAACCTATACCAATACGATTCGTGGAAAGCGAACAATACCATTTGACCTGAGTTTCAACCGGGTTTCGTTCACCGTAGGCATCGGCTTTCGCTTACATAGCCGCTAGTAATAGGTTAAGACGCTTCACAGAACCCCGGTGTTGAAAATGCTGGCAATAGCTGATCGTTCAATTAACCCAATAACCTTAATCAATTCGATGAAATTAAGATTTATAAGCATCATTGGGCTTTTGCTACTAGGGTACCAGGCTCATAGTCAAACTACTTCTTCATCGTCGTTGCCTGCGCTCCGGCACTATGTAACAATCATACATTTATTTTCAAAAACGACGGAGTCCGGGATTCTCTTCGATCTGGATGATTCAACGCTCACACTGGCGCCAGCTCATGGGCTAAATGACAAGGTGAGGACACAACTGGTCAACTACGGCGGGCGGTTACCTTCGATGGATACCGTCAGGCTGTTTTTACCATTACGTACGTATCGGTATTCGCAGATAAAGCGGTTAACACTGCATCGTCGAGGACAAGCGGCTAAAGGGTTTTTAATTGGTGCAGGAATTGGTGCCTTATCCGGGTTAATTGCTGGCGACGATGAGCCTGGTTTTCTGGCCTTTTCAGCGGGAGATAAAGCCGCGTTTTTTGGTATTACTTTCTCATTGGTTGGTTTGATCGTTGGTGGGGTCGCATCCCAGGAAGTTAATGCCAAAGGACAATCTATAGCCACTAAAGTACCGGCGCGGTTCCGTACGTTCACAATTACCGATCAGGTCAGGAAAGCTATGTTATATACGCCATGAAAACGTTCCTGCTGTTTCTTATGCCATTTTGGGTAGTTGCTCAAGAGACACTTCTTCCACAACCTATGACACAGGCTCAACCCCAACCGTTGGGCCCAAAATGGACAGCATCGGTCACGTTGCCGGACTGGCAGGNTTTTGGACCAGCTACGGATATTAAGCAGAAAATGGACGCCAGAGGTTGGGCTTCCAGTACGTCATATGGCTGTGTTTTGATATTTTGTGGTGGTCCTGCTGACTATCCCGCCATACGTCGCTATGCATCCTTTGACATTGAAGCAGGTTATCGCCAAACAAAGCGCTATGGTTATCAGCTTGGTTTTGGGTCGCCACAAAATGCGGAGATTAGGGGTCGCAAACCTGACGGAAATTATCTCAATTTGAGAAGCAGAGTTTTTTATACCTCAATTCGATGGGCTTGGTATTCTCGAAATGGACGATTTGTCAACAGTGTAGGGCCCGCTTTACTACTATTTCAGGACTACGAGCTACGTGGACAGTCAGGCCAACACAGTCAAATGCGACCCGGTCTGCATGTGAGCAGTCAGTTTCGTTTTTTTGATCGCCGGACCTGGTTATTGGCTATCAAAACGGACATTCGGGCAGGATTACCCGCAGCTACGCAGGATTATGAAAAAGAAGCCTATGTGTATAGCACCACCCCCACTACGGTAACGACACTTAAGTTCTCAAAAATTGACCTTTCCCTTATACAACTTAACGTTGGACTACAATTTGGCCTTAAGATCCTGTGAATTAAAGGAATAGCTATGTTTATACGTCTCCTGTTACTTAGTTTATGTATACCGTTATTCGGCCACGCTCAGCTGACGCAAATGCTCCGGGGGCGGGTAGTAGACAAAGAGTCGAAATATCCGCTGGTTGGGGCTACGGTGCAGGTGGTTGATGTAAAAATGGGCAGTCTAACCGATACGTCGGGGAGCTATCGGATTGCTGGCGTCCCCGTGGGTCGGCGGACGGTGCGCGTTACACTGGTGGGTTATAAAGAGGTATTGCTCAATAACATCATTGTTGACGCCGGTCGGGAAACGATCCTGGATGTTGAACTGGAAGAGAGCATGCAGCAGTTGGCGGCCGTAACAGTCAGGGCACAGCGAACGGGCGAAGCACGGAATGACATGGCGGTTGTGTCGGCGCGACAGTTTACCGTCGACGAAGCTGACCGCTACGCCGGTAGTCGGGGCGAACCCGCCCGCATGGCGTCTAACTTTGCCGGGGTGCAGGGGGCCGACGACTCCCGCAATGACATTGTTATTCGGGGAAATTCGCCCCAGGGGGTTCTCTGGCGGCTGGAGGGCGTAAGTATACCGAACCCGAATCACTTTGCCATTGCCGGTACGTCCGGTGGGCCGGTCAGTATCATCAACAACCGATACTTGGCCAACTCCGATTTCTTTACGGGTGCTTTCCCCGCCGAGTTTGGCAACACCGTTGCGGGTGTATTCGATCTGAAACTCCGCAACGGCAACAACGAACGGCACGAGAAAACCATCCAGTTCGGTTTTCTGGGTACGGAAGCGATGGTGGAGGGACCCCTTTCCCGAAAATCCGGCTCATCGTACATGGTTTCCTATCGCTACGCTAACCTGGGGCTGTTCAGTAAACTTGGGCTGGACATTGGCACCCAGGCGGTTCCCTCGTATCAGGATGGCTTTTTTCGGCTGAACTTTCCCCTCAAAACACGTTCGGGTACCTCGGCGGGGAGTGTGTCTTTGTGGGCGCTGGGCGGTACAAGTACGGTGGATATTCTGGTTAGTCAGCAAAAAGCCGACGACCGAAATATATTCGGCCAGAATGACCGCGACCAGTATTACACCTCACGCATGGGCGTAGCCGGACTAACCTACACGCGCCCGGTCAGCAAGCAAACGTTCTGGAAAACGACGCTGGCCCTTTCGGGGAATGTGCAGGATGCAAATCATAATTATCTGTTTCTTCGGAAAGATAATATCGGTAACCCATTGGTACAGAATAGCCGGTTTGTCATTGATTCGCTGCGCCCGATTCTGGATTACCGGTTTCAGGAGCTACGGTATACACTTTCCTCCTTCGTCAATCATAAGATTGGGTCGCGCAGTACGCTCAAAGTGGGCCTCAATGCCGATGTTTTTCACTTCACAGCCTTCGATAGTGTGCGAACATTCGAGCCACCTGCCTCTACCCGGTTCACACGCTGGCAAAGCCGCTGGAATGCCAACGACGTTTTTGCGTTACTCCAGCCCTACGTGAGCTACCGCACCCGCCTGACGGAGAATCTGACCCTGACTGTCGGCCTGAATGCGCTCATTTTAACGCTGAACGCGAATAGCCTTTCGCCGGTTGAACCCCGGCTGGGACTCAGCTATGACTTGCCAAACCGGCAGAAGCTAAGTGTAGCCGTTGGTTTACACAGCCAGATGCAGCCCACCTATACCTACTTCTATAAAACGCCAAACCTGATTTCCTCCACCTTCCCCAGTCCATTGATAGCCGAAAATAAAAACGTGGGCCTGACCAAAAGCTGGCATTATGTGGCTGGGTACAACCGGCTGCTGGGACGAAACCTGCGCCTGCTGTTGGAAGCCTACTACCAGCATCTGTTCCAGGTACCCGTCGAGCGGGTGCAGTCGTCATTTTCCATGCTGAACACTGGGGCGGCTTTCTCCCGAATCTTTCCGGGTCCGCTGGTGAACATGGGGGTGGGACGAAACTACGGGGTGGAACTGACGCTGGAAAAATTCTTTAGCGACAACTACTACTTCCTGGTTACCAGCTCTCTGTTCGATGCCAGATACAAAGGCTCGGATGACATCTGGCGGAATACGGATTTTAACGGGAGGTACGCGTTCAATGCGTTGTTTGCCAAAGAAATACCCTTTCGGCGTTCCAGCCTTAGCCTGGGGGCTAAGTTTACCGCAACGGGCGGGCGATGGTATGGCCCGGTAGATGAAGAAGCATCGCGTCGAAATCAGGAAATTGTGTTTGCCAGTGCCACGCGCAACTCGCTCCAGTTTGCCCCTTATCGCCGGTTTGATGTTAAGCTGGACTACAAAATCAACCGGACGAACCTGACGCACACCATAGCCGTCGATCTGGTCAATGTGTTGGGCATTAAAAACCTGCTGTCACTGAGTTATGCACCCCAGCCCGATGGTACCTTCGTGAAGCAGGAATACCAGCTGGGGTTTCTGCCCGTGTTTTACTACCGCGTCAACTTCTGACTACCGCGGTTTTTGGCAATGGGAGAAAAAACTAACTTGCCAAAAAACTCGATTATGTCTTTACAAACCCTTGATACCGGCTTCTTTAAACTCGATGGCGGAGCCATGTTCGGCGTTGTGCCTAAACCCCTCTGGCATAGGCTCAACCCTGCCGATGAGCAGAACCGCTGCACCTGGGCCATGCGGTGTTTACTATACGAGCAGGGGAATCGGTTATTAGTTGTAGATACCGGCATTGGTACCAAACAGGACGCCAAATTCTTCGGGCATTACGATCTGCACGGCGATTCGACGTTGCTAAGTTCCATTCGTAAAGCAGGCTATACCGAAACCGACGTGACCGATGTGTTGCTGACGCACCTGCATTTTGACCACGTGGGCGGAGCCGTTCAGCGGTCGGGCGACCTACTGGCTCCCGTTTTTTCGAATGCCACTCATTGGGTGCATCCGGAACACTGGCAGTGGGCAACCAATCCAAATCCACGGGAAAAGGCGTCGTTTTTGAAAGAAAACATACTTCCCCTACAGGAAAGTGGTCAGTTGCAGTTTTTAACTGAGCATTCGTTTCCCTATACTGATGTTGACTTGCATTACGTGGATGGCCACACCGAAAAAATGGCTTTGCCGCTTTTCCGTATCAATGGTCGGATAGTGGCTTACCTGGCCGATCTGATTCCGTCGTTAGCGCACGTACCGCTGCCCTATGTCATGAGTTATGACGTTCGGCCACTGCTGACGATGGATGAAAAAACGAGCCTGTTGCAACGGGCGGCTGCGGAGAATTGGATATTAGTGTTTGAACATGACCCTGTCACCGAAGCCGCCACTGTTGAAATGACCGAGAAAGGCGTTCGGCTTAGCGAAACGGGTAAGCTGACGGAGCTACTGTAGAAAAGCCGGGCAACTATTTACAAACCAAAAAATCATACCTTCCGTTATCTGACCAATAACGAGAAGTTTATGAAAATAGGGTTAGCATTATCGGGGGGCGGAGCGCGGGGGATTGCCCATCTGGGTGTTATCAAAGCTCTCAGGGAAATGGATATCCACTTCGATCAGATAGCCGGAACCAGTGCCGGGGCTATTACAGGTGCTCTGCTGGCACAGGGCTATACGCCCGACGAAAGCCTGAAAATTATTGAGTCTTCTTCCTTTGTGCGGCATTTGCGGCCTGCCTGGAACCGTATGGGGCTATTCCGACTGGACACGATCGTCGATTTATACCGAAAATACATTCCGCACGATTCGTTCGAAGGTTTGCAGATTCCACTACATGTGGTAGCGGTGGCATTGAACGAAGGCGAGCTAACCATTTTTGACCAGGGCGAACTGATCCGGCCCGTGCTGGCATCGTGTTGCCTGCCGGGTGTTTTTGAGCCTATGCTTATCAACAAGCGTCAGTTTGTGGATGGGGGCGTCCTGAATAATTTGCCCGTTGATGTTATTGAGCATAAAGTCGATTTTCTGATTGGTTCTCACTGTAACGTACTGGGTCCCCGAAAGCCGATTAAGTCTATGCGCGGGGTTATTGAGCGAAGCCTGGTGCTCGCCGTGCAGAGCAAAACTAAAGAGCGGTTTTCCCGCTGTCAGGTACTCATTGAGCCGCCCCCGCTGGCCCAATACAGCACTACCGACATCAGTAAAGCGCGGGAACTGTTTAGGATTGGTTACCAGTACACCCGGTCTATGGCGGCCGACATTGAGAAAGCACTCGACACGGCCGCGGCTGAGCAATGAGCCGTAGTATAACGCAGGGATTGTGAGAACGAACGCCCGCCCGGCTGAAAAGCCGGGCGGGCGTTTTTTATGGAAACGTTGACTTTGGTATTGCAACCACACCTTCGGGAAATACGAACCTATTTCACCGACGTATATACGTCCCGTCTTCCCAAATTAGTCATATTAATCAGAAAAAGAATTAAGTATTTTTACGGATAGTACTTTCGCCTGGGAAGTAAGTATAATTAAATCGATAAATAATTCAATACCGAATAATATTCTACGAATTGGTTATAGTTGCGAATAATATAGATGTTATCAAATTAGATAGGCTTATACTTGGTAAGTATAAGCCTTTTGTTAATTTTGCATTAAATGCACGCTTATCTTAACTTATCTTAACTAAATTATGAGGAAAATTCTACTGGTGAGTATGCTTCTTGCGTGCTCACTCTGGGTCCCTGCATGGGCTCAGGAGCGAACCATTACGGGTAAAGTAACGGCCGCCGAAGATGGTACTCCAATTCCCGGGGCCTCCATTCTGCTAAAGGGTACCACAAAAGGGGCCAACTCCGATGCTGATGGGAGCTACACTCTCAGTGTTCCCGGCAACGGTGGTACATTGGTGTTCAGTTTTGTTGGTTCAGCCACGCAGGAAGTTCAGATTGGCAATAAGTCTAAAATCGACGTTGGGCTGGCTAATGATTCCAAGCAGTTAGGTGAAGTAGTAGTAACCGCCTTAGGTCAGCAGCGCGACAAAAAAGCGCTGGCCTATGCCGTTTCCAATGTAAAAGGTGATCTTCTTCAACAACGCTCAGAACCTGACCCACTGCGGGCATTAGCCGGTAAGGTTCCAGGAGTAAACATCACAGCCGGTAACGGCGCACCGGGGGCCGGTACCCGTATCACTATCCGGGGTAACAACTCGTTTACGGGCAATAACCAGCCGCTGTTCGTTGTGGATGGCATTCCCTTCGACAATTCCGTGAACGCTTCGCAGGGTTACAACCAGAACACCGTAGCCACAAACCGCGCCTATGATATCGATCCCAACAATATTGAAGCTATGACGGTGTTGAAAGGCGCGGCTGCCTCCGCCCTTTATGGTTCACGGGCTGCCAACGGGGTTATTGTCATCACGACAAAATCGGGTAGCAAATCGGCGCGCAAAGGATTGGAAATTAATTTCAATACGTCTTATTCTGTCGAAAATGTATCCTCGATTCCCAATTACCAGGATACGTACACACAGGGGTCAAATCAGACCTACAGCGGAGGATTTATTGGCAACTGGGGAACGGTTTTCCCGGCCGAAGTTGACCGCGTAAATGCCGGTCTGGGTTTTGATCGGTACTCTAAAGTAGTAGACCCCGATTTTCCGGCCGGTACAGTTCCGCATCCATTGGTTGATCAGACTGTTCCGTACGGAGCGGCCCGTTATCAAAACGCTTTCCCGGAATTATTGCAGGCTAACGGCCGGGGAATTGCCGTGCCACTCCAGCCATACGACGTTATCGGTGGGTTTTTTCGTCAGGGTAGAGTGATGGAAAATGGCATTCAGATTAATTCGACGGGCGATAAAACCTCACTGAATGCGTCTGTTTCCCGGACTAAAAACGAAGGGATCATCCCCAATTCATTTACGGACCGTACAACCCTGAGCTTTGGGGGTAATGCTACCCTGAACAATAAAGTAAACATAGCCGGTAGCGTGGCGTATACGAATACCAACCAGCAAAGCCCGCAGTCGGGTGCCGGGTATTACGCTGACTATGGTGGCCTGGCTTCTGCCGGTTCTATCTATAGTCGCCTGTTCTATCTACCCCGTAACTATAACCTGAATGGCTATCCGTTCGAGAACCCCGTAGATGGCTCAAATGTATTCTATCGGGCGCTGGACAACCCACTCTGGACGGCTAAATACAACCTCTACAATTCTGCTGTTAACCGGGTGTATGGCAATATGACCCTTACGTATGACGTAACACCCTGGTTGAACCTGACGGCCCGTGGAGGCTTGAATACCTACTCCGAAACGCGCAAAAACGTGCTGCGCCCGGGTGGTTCATTTTTACCCCTGGGTACGGTTTCCCGCACCGACCTGAGCAGAACCGAGGTTGACTTCACGTTCCTGGCTACGGTACAGCACGATTTTTCGGAACGCTTCAATGCCAAGTTGCTGGTCGGTTTTAACCCCAATCAGCGTAGCTATACGGAATCCAACGTTAGTGGATCACCCGTCATTGACCCGAACGTACTGACAATTGGTGGTACGCTGAATCAAAACGCCAGTGACTATAAATTTACCCGCCGTTTGTATGGTGTGTTTGGTGAACTGACAATGGGCTACAACAACTTCGCCTTCCTGACCGCGTCTGTTCGGAATGACCATTCCTCGACGTTGCCAGCCAGCAACAACAGCTATTATTATCCAGCCGTTGCCGGTTCGCTGGTCTTTACGGAGTTTCTGAAAATACCCAAAAACATCCTGAATTTTGGTAAGCTGCGGGCTAACTATGCCATGGTAGGTAAAGACGCTGACCCCTATCAGGTGTTCACCGCCTACAACCTGGGTCGTACGTTTTACAACGGTACGGCTATCTCGACCGCCAATTTACCCAGCCAGCTGAATAACATTGGATTGAAGCCAGAATTTACATCAGAGGTAGAGTTAGGAGCCGAGCTGCAGTTTTTCAATAACCGGATTGGTATTGACGTAGCCCACTTCGACCGGGTTTCAACCGATCTGATTGTAACGCGCGAATTACCCCGTACGAGCGGTTTTTCTACTGAAATCACCAACGCCGGTAAAATATCCAACAAAGGGTGGGAATTGGGCCTGACCCTGGTGCCCATCCGGACAGCCAGTGGCTTTACCTGGACATCATTTGCCGCCTACACGCGCATCCGGTCAAAAGTAGAAGATGCTGGTCCGGGGGGAGAGATTTTTATTGGAGGAACCGGACTTTCGTCCCTGGGTACTATTTTCCGGAACGGATTGCCATACGGGCAGATCATTGGTTCGGTGAATGCGCGCGATGGACAGGGCAACCTACTCATCAACCCCAGCACGGGACTACCCATCCGGGCGGCCAGTTCAGCTATCATTGGTGATCCCAACACAAAGTTCACCCTGGGCTGGACCAATACGTTTACCTTCAAAAACTTTACCCTGAGCGCGCTGGTAGATTACAAAGCGGGCGGAAGCTTGTTTTCGAGCACAGCCGCGTCGTTGCTGTTGCGTGGTCAGTTGAAAAATTCGGAAGATCGCGAAGGAGTACGGGTAATACCGGGTGTACTGGGTGATCCGGCTACGTACAAGCCGCTGGTAGGTGATGATGGTCAACCCATCAAAAATACCATCGCTATGACCGCTTTCCAGTACCACTTCACCGATGGTTACGGTGCTTATGGAGCAGACGAAGTGAATATCTACGACGCTACGGTAGTGCGCCTGCGGGAAGTTACCCTTGGCTACAGTGTACCAAAGGCATTCCTGCAAAAATATGCGAAAGTGCTTGGCAGCCTGCGCCTGTCGGCATCGGGTCGTAACTTATGGTTCTACGCACCGAATATGTTACCTGGTTTGAATTTCGACCCGGAGATTCTGTCCAACTTCTCCGACTCGAACATCCAGGGCTTTGACCTGGGTGCTGCGCCTTCAACGCGTCGTTTTGGTATTAACCTCAATGCTTCGTTCTAATCAATAGCCGTTGTAGCCGCCAAACAGCCACAACGGCTCCTATAACTAATCATCTAAAATACATGATAACCTATAAGAACGTGTTCAGAGCGATTATGCTTACTGGACTCATTAGTGTAGTCGGTTCCTGTAATTATACCGAACTGGACATCAACCAGGATCCCAACCGTCCAGCAACGGGCTCGCTGGGGCTGCTGTTGCCCGTTGCTGAAAATGCGGCCCGCAACGCCTTTACCTCTGTCAATAGTAATGCAATGGGTTTTGCCGGCCTTTTAAATTCGGCAGATTCTTATAACCTGAGCAATACAAGCTATCAGGGAACCTGGAATACGGCTTACTTAAATCTCCAGAGTATTGAGCAAATGCTACGGGCTACCGAAGACGGTAAGAATCCACGCTATCGGGGTATCGCCCAGGTGCTTAAGGCCTATTCCATGGGGAACTATGTAGATATGTTCGGGGACATGCCATACTCTGAAGCCTGGAAGGGCAACGCGGCTGAGCCGATAAAGGCCCCTAAATTCGATAAGGATTCCGATATCTACGAAGACCTGCTGAAGCTGTGCGATCAGGCCGTTGTGGAACTGGCTAAACCCCAGCCTGTGGCCGTTATTAATGACTATATGGGCGCTGGTAGTGCCGCCACCTGGACCCGAATTGCCAAAACAGTGAAGCTGCGCCTGCTGCTAACCTCACGCAAAGGCCGTGCGAATGGCAATGCTGAACTGAAAGCAGCCTTTGACGCGGGTGGGTACATTACGGCTCCGGCCAACAACTGGTCATACCTGTACTCAACGCAGGTGTCGCCGGAAGACAATCGCCACCCCTGGTATTTTACCTATGCCGGACAGGGCGACCCTACCTATATCAATCATCAGTTTATGGGGGAAATGATTCTGAATAAAGACCCTCGTCTGCCATTTTATTTCTATCGGCAAACATCGCGGATTTTGGATCAGAGTAATCCAACCGACCGGGGATCGACACCCTTTGGTGGCTCTTACCTGCCCCTGCGGGCTTCTTTTCTGGACGAGTATAAGAAAGCGTTCAATATTACGGGGGCTATACCCAGTTCAGACCTGGCTTATATTGCCGGATTTTTCGGGCGCGACCGGGCTGATGTGTCGGGTGCTGCTGCCGATGGTCCACTCCGCGCTACTCCCGGAGCGTATCCGGCGGGTGGTGTCTATTCCGACCGCACTACAGCTGCTGTAGGACTAACCGGTCAGGCCGCCCTTAACTACGGTGGAAATGGTCTGTGGCCCCTGATACACAGCTGGAATACGAAGTTCTACCAGATTGAAGCTATCCTTGACGGAACTGGCGTGACGGGCGATGCGAAGGCATTGTTTGAAGCCGCCATGCGTGAGCAGGTTGCCGTAGTGGTTGCCCAGGGCCTTAAATCAGATCCGAGCAGAGCGAAGGCTCCTGCAGCAGCAGAGACGGATGCTTACGTAAAAGCCTGGCTGGACCTCTACGATGGCGCAACCACGAACCAGGCAAAACTAAATGTAGTAGCCAAGCAAATCTGGTTCTGCTCCTGGGGTCAGGGCATGGACCTCTGGAACCTGCAACGCCGGACAGGCTATCCAATTCAGAGTCAGTTCAAACAGTTCTCGGTTGGTATTCAGGCTCCCATCTCGAAGCCGCCCCGTCAATACGCGCTTCGGTTACCCTATCCACAGTCGGAAGGCGCCTTAAACCCCAACGCAGCAAAGTATATTACGGATGTAGTATTCGATCGTGATCCGATTTTTTGGGATAAAGTAAAGGTGAAGTGGGAATTCTAACAAACCAAGATTGGCCGGACTCCACCTGTAAAAAGCCAGATAGAGTCCGGCCAACTACCAAACGAACAAACACAATGAAGCAATTTTTTAAAAACGCTAAATACAGTCTGCCAGCAGCCATCATGCTACTGATAGGTTGCCGTGACGAGTCACTTAATCCAAACAAACCCTGGGAGCCGGGCGTACACGCATTAGGCGTATTTGATGGCGTAGCAGAAACGGCTAAAGCCAACTTTGCAACGAACGCTAAAACGTTCCCACTAACGGGGCAGGATAATTCGAAGATTGATTTTAAAATACGCTGGGTAACGCTGGATAATATCTTGACTGTCAGTAAGATAATTGTTAAAATAGACATGATTGAATCTTATACCGATCCCGATGGTAATCCCAAAACGGTTTCATTGGGTAGCGGAGGCAGGATAGTCAAAACGATTGAGGCACCAGCTGCCAATCGGCAGTGGAACATGTTTAGCATTACGCCTGCGGAGATTTATACTCTATATAAAGATGCAACGGTAAAGTACGACAAAGTAAATGCCGTGAAAGTCTTCGAAAACCCAGCCCGCCCTCGTCCGGCAGGAGCACGTCTGCAGGGACCGCAGGTTGTGGCTGGCAAGACAGTAGCCAACGCTGATGCGTTTGTGGTTACCTGGGAGTTGACCACTACAGACGGGTCAGTGTTTAAAGTATGGAACGAAGAAAGTATTTGTCTTGACCCCACGCCGGTGTCGCAGGCTAATTCTAACTGCCGCCTTAACTTTAGCGTAAAATAAAGGGGTAAACTATTCATGAGAAGCAGCAGATTCGGCGTCGGATCTGCTGCTTTTTTATGTATCTTGGACATGATGCGTATTCTTCGTTTGCTATCGATGGCTGTTGCGTTACCGCTATGTGGACTGGCCCAGACCCCTACGTTTACGGCTACAATTCAACCCATCGTTATCCGAAATTGTGCCGCCCCCTGTCATCATCCGGGTGGCGTAGGGCCGTTTAGTTTACTCACGTATCAGGATGTTGCCAAGCGGGGTAAGTTCGTAGCTAAAGTAACTCAGAGTCGTTATATGCCCCCTTTTCCGGCCGACCGCCAGTTTCAGCACTATGCCAATGAGCGCGGCCTCTCCGAAATAGAAATTAAGCTGATTCAGGAATGGGTAAAGGGAGGCATGGTGCGCGGGGCTGAGGGCGAAGGGCTAGTAGCAAAGAGCATAGAGTCAAAGGATGCTAGTGCCCGTACCCCTTCGCTCCAGGCCCCAAGCCCTTCACCCCCCACCCCCGACCTTATTCTGCGCATGAAACCTTACACCATCAAAGGCGATGGTCGCGAGGATTTTCGGTATTTCCACGTACCCATGAACCTGACTAAGGATGTGTGGGTAGAAGCCATCGAATTTGTGCCCGGCAACCGAAAACTGTTGCATCACAGCCGGTTAATGGTTGACTCAACGGGAACGATGGCCGGTATTGACGGCATAGCGGAGGATGATGCTAACTTGCTCAGTTTTCAGCGAACACCCCTGGCTGATGAATTCCTGTACGGCTGGGTGCCCGGCAATGACCGTGTAACGTTCCCGGCGGGGTCGGCCAAACGCATTCGGGCCGGTAGCGATTTGATCCTGAATATTCATTACTCACCGTCGCCCAATGCCGCGCAGGACCAGTCGGAGGTGCGGTTGTATTTTGCCAAAAAGCCAGTTGAGCGAATTGTTCGAACGCTTACGCTAACGGAAAATAACGTAACCAATCAACCGTTTCGACTGGAGGCCAATACAAAGCCAACGTTCTACATCAACTATGGGCCGCTGCCCGATACTGTCCGTTTACTGTCGGTATTGCCCCACATGCACTGGCTGGGTCAGTCGGTGAGGGCCTTTGCCATAACACCGGCGGGTGAAGCCATCAATCTGGTCAGCATTCCCGACTGGGACTACCGCTGGCAACTTACCTACTTCTTCCGGGAGCCACTCGTACTGCCCAGAGGCTCGACCATCATTGCCGAAGCCCATTATGACAATACGGACCAAAATCCACTAAACCCGAACCACCCTGCCCGAACCGTGGGTTACGGCTGGAGCTCCACCAATGAGATGATGAACCTGGTATTTTATTACATAAGGTAGTCACTTAGGTGCGCAGATAGATGCATGATCGTCTATTCCTGTCAACAGATGGTTACGTATTTAGATTAATAAGCCATTAAATTTTGCTTGCTAATCTAAATGGGTGCGACTTATTGAGGTAAAAATAGAATTATTTAAAATTCCCCATGTTGGCGATTGAGCGTGATTTTGCATACATTATTTTGTTTAAATGGTTAAGTTGAAATAATATAATTTTCCGTTGCTACTGGTAAAGGCTTTAAACAGAATAATATTCTGCTTGTAGTGGCTAGTTTGCTAATTTCCTCTGGTAAGAATTTACTTTTATAAAATGTTAAAGCGATTTTTTCATTGTTTAAATTTGTGGCTTGAAGAAGGATTTTCTTGGCTAAACACAAACTAAAACAATGATTAGAATTCTATTAATGACTTTCCTGTTAATCGGCTCAGTTAGCTTAACTGCCTGGGCGCAGGACCGACGGGTAATCGGTAAGGTTACATCAGCCGAAGACGGGACATCCCTACCAGGTGTTGCAGTTGTACTAAAAGGGACAACCAGGGGTACAACAACGGACGCTAACGGTTTGTATGACCTCTCGATGCCATCGGGTAAAGGGGCTACGCTGGTATTTAGTTTTGTAGGGGTAGCCACCCAGGAAATCAAGGTCGGCAATGAATCAGAAATAAACGTGAGCTTGACGTCTGATTCCCGGCAGCTTTCCGAAGTGGTGGTTACGGGTGTCGGGGTCGCTACCGACAAGCGTAAGTTAGGCATTGCGGTTGAATCGGTTTCATCGAAAAACCTGCCTCAAACGCCAACAGCTTCCATCGATCAGGCATTGGTTGGTAAAATTGCCGGTGCGCAGATTTCCAGTGGCAACGGTACCCCTGGTTCACCAGTCAATATTGTGCTGCGCGGTATCAACACCATCAACCGGGGTACAGCGCCTATTCTGCTCATTGATGGGGTTCAGGTGGATGCCTCCAGTTATGATACCAACGGCAACCTCAATAACAACCCCACCAGCTTGCTGAGCAGTATTGACCCCAACACCATCGACCGGGTTGAGATAGTACAGGGTGCGGCCGCAGCTACCCTCTACGGAGCGCAGGGAGCCAACGGCGTTATTCAGGTATTTACCAAGAAAGGTAAAGCCGGAAAACTAAATATCGATGCCTCGTCCAGTATTACCAACAACACCTACCTGAACGTGGGGGGCGTGGCCAAATCGCAGTACAACGGCTTTGTGGTGGATGCTCAAAACAACGTTGTCGACACTAAAGGCAACCCACTCACCTTTGATCCCAACACGCTGGTTTATAGTGCGAACGTGCAGTATAACCCGCTTGATGTGAATAATAAAGCCGATAAGCCCTACACGGCTAACCTGAAGTACCAGGACCATTACGCGTATTTCTTCCGGCCTTCCAATACGTATAATAACTCCCTCTCCCTGTCGGGCGGGCGCGACCGGTTTGACTTTTCCATATCGGCTTCCAACAACAAACAGGAAAGCAACATTATCAACAATGGCGGGTATCAGCGCAGCAATATCTCCACCAACCTGGGGGTCGAACTGGCAAAGGGGTTGACCTTCCGCAGCACTACCCAGTTGATATACACCAATAGCACCATAAAGTCGAACGACCGCAGTATTTTATTTGCGGTGAACAACGCCCGGCCTTTTGCTGATTTTGCGGCCCTCGATACCGATGGTAATCCCGGTATTTATTATGGTGACGCGGTGGGTGTAAACCACAACAACCCAAGTTACTGGCAGCGGTATACCGACAGAAAAGATAACCGGCTCGACGTAATCCAGAACCTGAACCTGAATTACAAGATTAATAAGTTTGTGACGCTGGATGCCAAATATGGTATCAACTACTCGCGGCAGGAAATCATTACCACTTACCCCAACCAGTCGGCCAACCGAAACGTACAGTATTACAACGGCAGCAACTACTGGGGTAATTACGCAACAGATGCCAAGGGTGAAGTTGACAACCGCAGCCTGAACACAACGTATCAGAACTTCCTGGCATCGGCCTTCTTTACGACTGATTTCCAGAAGGATTTTAAGATGAACGTTCCCATAACGACCTCTACCCAGATTTCCTTCGACTACCGGAACCGGCTCTATCGCCAGTATTACACTTACGGCCTGTCGTTGCCTACGTATGAACCGTTTACCGCAGCTCAGGCCTCTACGTTCAAAATCGTGCAGGATTATACCGAGCCGTTCATTACGTACGGTTACCTGGTTAATCAGCAGATTGATTTTGGGGATGTTGTGGGTATTGCGGGTGGGTTCCGAACCGACTTCTCGTCGGCCTTTGGGCAGGCTTCCAAACCCTTTACGTTTCCGAGGGGAAACATTTTCTTCCGGCCATCGGCGCTTAAATTCTGGGAAAACAGCCCAATTACCAATATTATTCCCGAATTAAAACTGCGGGCTGCCTTTGGTAAGGCGGGTATTCAGCCCCGGCCGTTCGACCGGTATCAGGTACTCAACACCCGGACCCTGGGCACGTCAAACTCGTTTTATACGCCAGCCAGCCAGCCAAATCCAGACCTTGATGTGGAGGTTTCATCCGAACTGGAAATTGGTACCGACCTGACGATAAGCTTGCTGAAAGGGTCTTCCTGGTTGAACAACGTCCGGTTATCGGCCACGTACTGGGATCGCTCGACCGATAATGCCATTTTCGACGTGAGCGCGGCTCCATCTTCGGGTATCAACTCGATTAAAGACAACGCCTTCTCCCTGGCCTCAAACGGGTATCAGGCATCGCTGAATGCTACGCTTGTACGCACCCAGGATTTCTCGTGGAACCTGACGACGAACTTCGGTCGTCAGACATCAAAAATTACGAGTGTTAAAGGCGGAGCCGAAGTGGTTGTGCTCTCCAACGCGGGTAGTACGAACTACGTACTGAAAGGGGGCGAAAAAATCGGGCAACTGTATGGTTATGTGGATATTCACGCGGTGGATGAGAAAGACCCCAGCGGCAACTTCTACATCTCGCCCGACCAGCAGACAAATTACACCGTAGCCAGCAACGGACTGGTTGTCAGCAAAGCAACGAAGCAACCGTTTTTCTCGGCGAACAAGTACAGTTTCGGCGACCCAAACCCGAAGTTCAACATGTCGTTCATCAACGACTTTACCTTCAAAAACTATCTGACGTTTGGTTTTCAGTTCGATTGGGTCAATGGCAGTCATATCTACAACCAGACTAAAGAGTGGATGTACCGCGATGGTATTCATGCGGACTATGCCAACCCCATCACCATTGATGGGCAGACGGGTGCCTGGACGGCTTTCTATCGGGGCGTATACGCGCAGCGGGCCGCCAACGGCACCAAAAACTATTTTTACGAAGATGCCTCGTTTGTACGGTTACGGAACGTACAGGTTGGTCTCGACTTGAGCAAGCTCGTAAACCTGCCCGTGCTTCGGCGGGCGCAGGTGGTGGTGTCGGGTCGTAACCTGCTGACGTTTACCAAGTACACGGGCTACGACCCCGAGGTTAGCTCAGGAACGGGCAACTCGGCCTGGGACCGGGGTACGGACCATAACACCATGCCCAACCTGCGCTCGTATCAGGTAAGCCTGAACATTGGTCTCTAAACTTGTTTATGGCATCGCCCCGGCTTCGGGGTACTGTCTCTTACTAAAAACTTCTTTGATTTATCGATGAAAAATACACCTATAATAACGGCTTTACTGCTGGTAGGCTTAGCCACCGCCTGTAGAGAACAATTAGACGTTAAGAACCCAAACCAGCCTACCGTTAGTAGTGCCAATACGCAGAATGGTATTATAAACCTGGCGCAGGGTGGAGCCTACGTGAATGGCTCCCGTGAGATTAAAACGGACCTGTACGACGGTATCCCGGGGTACTTTTGGTCTGGGGCCATGGGCGTACATGCCCTGATGGGCGACGTAGTGGGCGAAGAAGCGGCCAACCAGTTTGGTAATCAGATTGGCGCACCGGATTATGTTATTCTGGACGATGGTACCAAAGTGCTGAATCCCAACGCCCCCAACACGCAGATTGCCCTTATCCGTCAGGTCAATGTCAACGCCAATCAGGGTGCTAATCCCCTCTTTCACGAGTGGTGGTACATGTACTCGCTCAATAGCCAGATGAATAAAGTGCTGGATTTGTCGGAGCAGGTGGCCTACACGGGCGATGCCAAAGTGAAAAAAGCCACCATTCAGGCGTGGGCATACTGGTGGAAAGGATTTGCTTACTCACACATTGGGTCAATCTATTACGCCGGCATAATCAATAGTGCTGCCAATGGTACGAACGGTAACTACGTGACGAAGGAAAAGATGATTGACGAAGCCAATGTCAATCTCGATAAAGCCGCAGCCTTACTAACAACGATTGGTACATCGGCCGATTATACCGTCGTGATGACGCAACTCATTCCCGATTTTATTCAGGTTGGCAAAGGCAAAGTACCCACAACCGATATGTGGAAACACAACATTAATACACTCAAGGCTCGTAACCTGCTGGTCAATACCACAACGGCGGCCATGACGGCCGCTCAGTGGGGGCAGATTCTGACCTTAACCAACAGCGGCATCACGGCGTCCGACAATGTGTTTACCGGACGCTCCAACACTAACGGTGACTTTCTGGCGCCCCAAACGGGTACGGTAGCCGCCAAATCGACCGGTGACCCATCGGGCGGGGCTACCTACAAAATCAGCGAACGCCTGATTCAGGATTTCAAACCGGGCGACAAGCGGTTAGCCAACAACTTCATTCAGCGGACTAGCCCCTGGATTGGCGAAAGCAGCCGGGGCAATACCTTCAACACACGCTGGCAGCTGGTGGATGGGGGTAACAAACTGGCGGGGGTAACGGTCATCAGCGACCGGTCGCCGGGAGCTACGGAGTTATACCTGGCCGGTAGCTACGAAGAAAACGAACTCATGAAAGCCGAAGCCCTCATCAACACGGGTAGTATTGAAGATGGCCTGAAGTCGATTGATGCCGTTCGGACTGTGCAGGGCGCTGGCCTGGCCCCGGTGGCGGGTACTGGTCTGACGCTTGCTCAGGCGCAGGAAGAACTGCGCCGGGAGCGACGGGTGGGGCTGATATTCCGTGGTCTATCGTTCTACGATGCCCGCCGGTTGGGGGTAATCTTACCGGTGGCCAATGGCGGAGGTCGTAAAGGAGCAGTTGTTATCGACAAAGCGGGTAAGCTAAACACAAACGCTACAATTGAATATAATTTCCTGGATTATTGGGATGTGCCGGACAACGAGTTAAAATACAACTCTCCCGCTGCGGGCAGCGCACCAACCACAAACCCCAAAAAGTAAGTTCAACCCCATTTATTTTGGGCGACTCTCCCTCGTATCGGGGAGAGTCGCTTTTTTATGCGCCAGCCTGAGCAGAAAGCAATTACCCCACCAGAAAGGCGTATCGACGGGGTTAGTATGGACCACTAACGGGTGTACAAACTGGTTTATAAGCGGGAATTTGTTTTTTACGCCATTGAAGATTAACAGGTGTATACGATGCAGGATACTATTTTCGTTTGAAAAAAGTAGCTTTTACCCTATTTTTAGTACTTTGTTTTCCTGATTAACAAACCTGCCTCAAACCGCTTTCATTTGGCGTATAATCTATACATGAGAAAATTTTACAGGGCTATTATCTGGGCAGTTATGCTGGCCATACTACCGGGTTGCCTGCTGGCGCAGGGCGTTCGTATAACGGGTAGGGTTATATCGGTGCAGGATGGACAACCACTGCCCGGTGTGAATATTCAGGTGAAAGGCACCACCAATGGCGTTAGCTCCGATGCCAATGGGAACTACTCTATCAACGTTCCGGGCAGTGCCGCTACACTGCTTGCTACCTCCATCGGGCTTATATCGCAGGAAATTGCCGTTGGCAATCGCACTACGATTAATATCCAGATGCAGGAATCCATCAATGAACTGACGCAGGTAGTGGTGACGGGGTATAACACGACCCAGCGAAAGGATATTTCCAGTTCCATTGCGTCCGTCTCACCCGATAAGTTCAAAGATATTCCGGTGGCCAGTTTCGACCAGGCCCTACAGGGGCAGGCGGCTGGTGTGCAGGTATCGCAGTCGTCGGGTACGCCCGGTGGTGGACTGATGGTTCGCATACGTGGCAACACCTCTATTTCGGCCAGTAATCGTCCTCTTTTCATTGTCGATGGGGTACCTGTCGAAAACGGCGCATTGGGCGGACGTGAATTTGGGGGCCAGACGGATAATGCGCTGGCTCTGTTCAACCCCAATGACATTGAGAGTATCGACGTCCTGAAAGATGCGTCGGCCAAGGCTATTTACGGGTCGCGGGCGGCTAATGGTGTGGTGCTGATAACCACCAAACGGGGGAAAGCCAACCAGAAAACGAAATTTACGGCCGATGTTCAGCAGGGTATGATTGATATTATTCGTCGGCCCGACCTGCTGAACGCTACCGAATTGCTGGACTTGCAGCGGGAAGCGGTGATTAATGCCGGTCAGGACCCCGACAAGCTGGGCCTCATAAGAGGGGTTACCGATGGGCAGAATACCGACTGGATTAACTCCGTTTTGCGCAAAGGCGTTTACCAGCAGTACCAGTTATCTACCCAGGGGGGTAATGACAAGACGCAGTTTTACCTCAGTGGCAGCTATCGCAATGAACAGGGAATCCAGCTCAACAGTCAGTTTACCCGGTACACTGGTCAGTTCAAGTTCGATCATAAAGCCACCGACAAGCTGTCGTTTGGGATGAACCTGACACTGTCGCAGGTGAAAAACAAGCGGGTGAAAAGCGATAACTTCCTGGATGGGGTTTACTCGGGTGCATTGAAGAGTTTACCCTACTATTCACCCTACAACGAACAGGGCAGACTGTATGGCCCCAATGACCCCGAATACGGGGGGTTTCCCAATTTTAACCCCGTTGGTCAGGCAGTGCTACCACGCTTTGAAACCTACACTATCAAGATGTTGGTCGGACTTTACGGTGAATACGAAATCCTCCAAAACCTGCGTTTCCGCTCGAAGATAAGTGCGGATTACAATAACATCACCGAAGATCAGTTCGAGCCATCCACCACGGCCATTGGGGGCTTTTTGCCCAGCGTGGGCGGGCAGGGGTACGGCGTTTTCAGCAGTGCCAACGTCTCCAAAATTGTTAATACCAACACCCTGAATTACAGTTACCAACTGGCCGAAAAACACCATTTCAGCGGAACGGCTGGTTTTGAGCTACAGCAGCAGTTTGAACGGAGAGGAAGCCTACAGGGACGCCTGTTCCCCAGCGATGACTTTACGTATATCCGGTCGGCAGGGATTGTAGACCAGGGCGACTCCTACAAAAACCGTAATGGTCTGGTGTCGCTCATTGGCGAAGTACGGTACGATTACGACGAAAAATACCTGGCTACGATCACTTCGCGCTACGACGGGTCATCGCGGTTCGGGCAGAACCGGCGGTTTGGCTTATTCCCATCGGCATCCGTTGCGTGGCGCATATCGTCTGAGCCGTTTATGCAGCAATTCCGCTTCCTGAACGATTTGAAACTGCGGACCAGCTTCGGGTTTACGGGGAATGAACAGATTGGGGATTACCAGTTTCTGGGTACCTGGGCCTCGGCTACCTACAGCGGAGCCACGGGCGTTGGCCCGGCCGCCCTGGCGAACCCGAACCTGCAATGGGAACGCACCCGCGAAGCCAATATTGGTCTGGATGCTTCGTTCTTCAGCGGTCGACTGACGTTTACCGTCGATGCGTATGACAACCTGACCAATAAGTTGCTGTTTGCCCAGCCTATTCCGCAAACAACCGGTTTCAGTACCGTGCAGGGCAACATTGGCGAGGTATCCAACCGGGGGGTGGAACTGACGATTTCGAGCGTGAACATCAACAAGGCGGTGCGCTGGAGTACCGACTTTAATATTTCGCACAATCAGAACAAAGTAATATCGCTGGCTACCGACCAGCCCGTTTTCCGGGGTTATTCGGGTAATGGTGTGTCTAACACGAACGTCATTTTGCCCGGCCAGCCGTTGGGAACGTTCTGGGGGCTGAAATTTCTGGGGGTTGACCCCGCGACGGGCGATGCTATCTACGACGATAAAAACGGCGATGGTCGAATCACCCCCGACGATGGACAGGTGATTGGTAATGCCCAGGCAAAACTGTACGGTGGTCTGACTAACCGGGTTTCCTGGAAAGGGTTCGATGTGAGTGTATTCCTGCAGTTCTCGTATGGCAACAGTATTCTTAATTTTACGAACACAACGTTAGTCAATACCGGGGCCGATATTCAGAGTAACCAATCGCGGCAGGCCCTGAAACGCTGGCAAAAAGAGGGTGATATTACCAGTGTACCCCGTTACGTTTTTCAGGATACGTACAATAACTACCTCAGTAGCCGCTTTTTGGAGGATGGCTCTTTTCTACGCCTGAAAAATGTGTCGGTTGGCTACAACCTGCCCAAAAAATGGATTGAGCGGTTTAAGATAACCAACACCCGGATTTACGCATCGGCCACTAACCTGTGGACACTGACAAATTACTCCGGGCCAGACCCCGAAGTGAGTACACTGGACGGTTCAACGGCTGCTCAGGGAATTGACTTCTTCACCCTTCCCCAGGTGAAAACGGTGTTTGTAGGCCTGACCATTGGTTTTTAGTAAATGCCCACGGGCAAAGACAACAAGGATAACATGATTCGTTTTTTTCGATATAGTATCGTTCTGACACTCGCTGTTCTGGCCTCCTGCCAGCAGATACTGGAGCCTAAACCAGTCGACTTACTGGTTGATGACCTGGTGTTGAATGAACCCAACGATGTGCAGCCCGTTCGGATTGGCTTGTACAATGCGTTTCGGAGTATGGGTGCCTCCAACATGATTGCGGGTGATTTCACCGCCGATTACATCCAGGCCAACGGGACGTTCAACGACTACATTCAGTTTGGAACCAAACGAATTACGGCAACCAATGATGTGGTGGATGTTCTCTGGAATAACCTGTTCAGCACCATTTACGTGGCTAACTTTATTTTGGAGCGATTGCCGAACGTGAGCGGAGTAAAAGACGACACGCGGAAACAGGTGCTGGCTGAAGCAAGGTTTATGCGGGGCTGGGCTAATTTTATCGGCGCGTATACCTACGGCGACCTTCCCAAAGTAACTACTACCGACAACCAGACCAACACGCAGATAGCCCGCACGGCCAAAGCTGACATACTGGCTTCCGTACTCGCCGATTACCAGGCCGCACTCACCGATTTGCCCGCTGTGGATGCTACCTCAACGAACGCTACCACCAACGCTACCTATCTGAATAAAACAAACTGCCGGGCGGCTATGGCCCGTTTTTACCTGTATCAGAAAAACTGGGCGCAGGCTGAAGCACTCGCCACGCAGGTAATTACTTCCGGCGTATATACCCTGTTGACCAATTACTCGGACGTTGTTACCAAAGATTTCACGACTGAATCCGTGCTGGAAGTGGGCTATGCGTTGAGCGACGACCCCGGAACATCGGCCACCGGCCTAAATAACCTGCTCGTTGGCCGCCGGGAAGTTATCCCGTCAAACCAGTTGGTAGCGGCTCTCATCTCGACCGAGGCTGGTACGCGAAGCCAGACCATTACCTTCAATGCCCAGCAGCAACGAGCCAGCGATAATGGCTGGACCGTTCGGAAATATGGCACCGCGTCGGAAGATAACAACAATATTGTGTACATACGGCTGGCCGAACTATACCTGATTCGGGCCGAAGCAAGGGCGCAGCAGGGAAAGCTAACGGGAGCCACCGGCGCCGTTGCCGACCTGAACGTACTACGCACCAGAGCCAAAGCTCCAGCCATAACCCTCACGGCCCAGGCGGATGTGTTGCTGGCGGTGGAGCGGGAGCGGGTGTACGAACTGGCGTTTGAAGGGCAGCGCTGGTACGACCTGGTCAGAACGGGCCGGGTACAGGCAGTAATGTCTGCCTTTTCGCCCAATTGGGACAGCCATTACGAATTATGGCCGATACCCCAGCGGGAAATTCAGCTAAATACCGCCCTGGTTCAAAATCCTGGTTACTAACGCAACGGCTTACTTGCCTGCAGAGACATGAAAAACCTAACAAAGCATACCTTTTTATACCGAATAAGCCACTGGGGGCTAACGGGAATTGCCATCGCGCTGATTGGCTGGCTATCGGTTGCCTGCGAAACCAGTGATGTCAATCGCGTCTTCGAAGGACCCTATTTTGTCCGCTTTACGGATACGCTGGTGACGTACAAGGAAAGTTACAGCCAGCCCGTTTCCATTCAGGTTCACAACGTTGGGCCGATTTTGAACGAGCCCATCACCATCAATTACACCGTGAGTGGTACCGCCCGTGCCGGGAGGGATTACACCATTCAGAGCACCGAAGGAAAGGTGGTTATTCCGGCCAATAAGAGTACGGGAAATATTGTTTTGAAACTCATTAACAACGCCAACAACATTCTCGAATCGCAGTCGCTCACGTTCACGCTCACCAGCGTTACACCCAGCACGTTACAGGTGGGATTTGGGCAGAATAACATTGTGGGGAAACAGTTGACCTTCGTTATCCAGGACGACTGTCTCTTCGGAGGAACGTACACGGGAACCCAGAGATACGGTGCGCAAACCGCTACCGTGCGAGATATTCAGATTACCAGTACCGACTGCAAAAACTACCTCCTGAGTAGCTGGAACCTGGGTATTCCGTTCCTGAGTTTCGATGCCCAGCGTCCCACCCTGACCTTTATCGACAACGGCGATAACTCGCTTACGGTACCCTCGCAAACCAATCCGGAACTGGGGCCGACGGACAAAATCGCCGGAACCGGTGCCTGGAATCCCAAAGACCGCAGGATTACCCTGAATCTTCAGTTTACGCTGGCCCTCAATAGCGGTAAAGACACGACTCTTACCTATACCCAGACCTACACGCCCCAGTGAGGCACAATTGACTTTTAACGATTTGACAGTATGCGACAATTTTTACGCTTTTTACTAATTCCAGGGGTGGTTGGCTGGATACTCGGCGGGTGCTCAGAAAAGATTGAACCCGTCGTTCCGACCTACTCACAATTGCTGACGGGGACGGAAAAGAAAACCTGGAAAATGGTTTCGATACAGATTATCGACGATGGCAATGCCTCGCAGGTAATTCCGGTAAATCAACTCAATGCCAATCCCTGCATTACCGATGATTTGCTGACGTTTTACGCCGACGCAGAGCATAAACTTGAAGTCAGTGAAGGAGCTACAAAATGTAATGCAGGAGACCCGGATGTATACGTAACGGATACCTGGACGCTGGTCAATGCCAATGCATCCCTGCAATTTTACATTCCCCTGCTCAACGGGGTATATCCCTGGAAAATAAAAAACCTAACGGCTCAGACGATGACGGTTGAATACTATTTTCCGGACATCAATGCCAGCTATCGGTTTACGTTCAACCCCGTTACGACTAAATAGGCGCATGTTCAGACTACTACTCAGCCTGTTGCTACTCCTGTTGCTGAAACCAGCCATGCAGGCGCAAACGATTCCAGCCCAGCCACAGTGTGCCACTATGGAAATGGATAGCCTGCTGCGGGCGCGCCACCCCGAACTGGGAACGCTCAACGATTTCGAGCGGCAGCTACAACAACGATTAACGGTTATTGACCAGCAAAGGAAGTCGGGCCGGTTGCCTGCGGCTCCCGTCATTACCATTCCGATTATCGTTCACATTGTGCATAACGGTGAAGTGACGGGGGCCGGGCGAAATCTAAGTCAGGCCCAGGTGCAGTCGCAAATTGAAACCCTGAATGAAGATTTCCGTCGGCGCCCCAACACCCGGGGATTCAATGCCAACCCCATTGGTGCCGATATTGAAATTGAATTTTGTGCAGCCGTGCTCGACCGGCAGGGGAAGCCCATGGCCGAACCGGGTATTGACCGGTACAACGGAGCGCGGGCCAACTGGAATCGTAATGACATTGAAGGCGTCCTGAAACCCACCACTTTCTGGGACCCAGACAAATATTACAACGTATGGGTAGTAGACCTGAACGAACCGGTAGCCGGGGGTGGGTCAGTGTTGGGTTACGCGCAGTTTCCGAGTAAGTCCAATTTGCCGGGTATCCCGACGGAGGGACCGGCCAGTACGGATGGGGTTGTTATCGACTATCGTTCGTTCGGTAACTCGGAGAAGGGGAATTTCCCCACCATGCGCAGCACGTACAACCTGGGCCGCACCATGACTCACGAAACGGGCCATTGGCTGGGACTGCGCCACATCTGGGGTGATACTAATTGTGGCGACGATTTCTGCGATGATACTCCTCCGCAAGCTTCCGAAAGTCGGGGGTGCCCAATAGGCCAGGTCAGTTGCGGAGCAACCAATCTGGTGCAGGATTATATGGACTATTCGAACGATGCGTGCATGAACATCTTCACGCTATCCCAAAAAGCCAGGATGCGGGCAGTGATGGACATCAGTCCCCGCCGAAATAGCCTGCTAACCTCTGGTGTGTGCGGTTCTGTGGTGGCGACAATTCCCGTGGCCAACTTCCGCGCCGAAGCCCAGCAGGTGTTGCTGGGTGGCTCGGTCCGGTTCAACGACCTCTCCAGCGGATTTCCTACATCCTGGCAGTGGACGTTTGAGGGGGGAACGCCTGCTACCTCAAACGAGCAAAACCCGGTAGTTACCTATAATCAACCGGGGGTGTTTGGCGTATCGCTGGTAGTTGCCAACGCAGCTGGCAAATCAGAACCCTTAGTTCGTTCACAATACATCGAAGTATTGAATCAGGGACTTTGCACAGACATCACCAATTTCAACGGAACGCCTACCATCCTGCGCGACACCAGTCGGATAGGCTACGTGGCTGGTCAGAACGGCCGTCGGGTGCAGGCTGTTTCGGAGTTTTTTGCCAACAAACTGGGTTACCTGAATCTGGCTGGTGCCGCCCTGAAATTCGGCGTCGCCAAAGCGGCCAAAGGAGCCTCTTCTGAATCGGTTGTAACGATAACAGTCTGGAACGGGCGTGGTTTCCAGAGCGGCCCCGGTGCCATACTGGGCCAGAAAGATGTACCCCTGCGTACTATTCTGGCGGATGTAGCCGCTAACCGGGCCACTACCGTAACCTTCGACCGGAATGTGCCGGTCAGCGGTTTACCCTTCCACGTCGGGGTATCGTTTCCGTATGCAGCGGGCGATACCGTGGCCGTTATCACGACCAAAAATGGTCAATCGCTGTTTGCTACCTCCTGGCAGCAAAACCGGCAGGGTAACTGGCTACGCTATGCAGATAGTCTGGGCTTGAACGTAGCGCACGATATCACGGCTCGTGTGGGACAGAAAGCCTCGGTACAGGTGGCGGCTTCATCCATATTCATCAACCCCGGCGAAACCGTTACGCTCAATGCGCGGGGTGCCGGTCTATATACCTGGTCGGGCCCGGCCCTGAATGCCACGCTGGGACCTCAGGTAGTAGCCCAGCCAACACAAACCGCTTCTTACACCGTATCGGGTTCGGGAACGGACCTGTGCAGCACGTCGGCGGTGGTAACGGTTAATGTGCGGGTAGGGGCGGTCACCGCTACTACGCCGTTGGCCGAACAGGCCCTTCAGGTAACGCCTAACCCCAGCGATGGTCAGATGATGGTCATGTTCAGTAGTCCATTGCGCGGTGCGCTCACGCTGGGCGTTCGTACGGTGGCAGGTACGGAAATCGTCCAGCAAACGCATCAGAAGACGACGGATACCTTCCAGCAACCCCTCGACCTCAAATACGCACCCAGTGGGATATACTTCGTGGAGGTCAGGATCGGTGAAGCCGTCTTCAGGCGACGGGTGGTGAAGCAGTAATTAACGCAAGCGGGCCAGGATTTAAAAATCCTGGCCCGCTTGCGTTGCGAAAGTAGAGTTTATAATGCTGGTAACTCGTTCAGGAGAGTATCCAATTCGCTATCAGAAATGTCTGACTGTTCAGATTTATCGTAAATCGAGACGAGGTAAACGGTTTCAGCAATAATTTTAACGCAGGTAATGACCCTGGCTCCGCCCTGTTTGCCTTTCCCCTTCGATTTGATGCCTAACTTGGATCTTATAGAAGCCATCCTGCAATGGCGTACCTAGAAAGGGATTTGCTTCCAGGGCGTCAATCAACTGACTGATTTCGTCTTTCAACGAGTGAAACTTCTTTTTGAGTCGTTTTGCTTCCCGCTCGAAATTATCGATAGTCCGAACCTGATAACTCATAGTTTAGTCAAAAATTCGCGGGCCGGGCGACTTTCACTCTGTCCCTGTTCAACAAGGTGCATATTTTTGATGCCCTCCCGAATATTTTCTTTTACCTGCTCATCGGTGTCTTCATCCAACTCTGTTTCCTGAATTGTTACAAACGTAAAATGCTTGATCAGGTCGTTGAAAAAAGGGAGTTTTTCGTCGTCTATTTCTAACGTTATCGTAGCCATCAGGGTCTTTTTAGTGTAAAAATAACCCAAAAAGGAGTTATTGACGACCCATTAGCGGGCAGATGGTCGTTTCGTTCAACAGCCCCTTATATGGTGACCTTACGTTGGGCGTTCGCACGGTGGCGTGTACTTCGTGGAGGTCAGGCTCAGCGAAACCGTGTTCAGTTGGCGGGCGAAATGATAAAAAAACGACTTATGAATACTCGTATCATTTCCTGCAAGGCTTCCTTGCATTGCCCAGCATCGTAACCCCTCAAAAGTTCTTCCTGCCTTTCTTTTAGTTCTTCTGGTGGAATCGTCCAGAAATAGGCGTCATACATGAATTCCCAAAAGATACGAACCGAAGGATTGCTGTGAATTTTCAGCAAAAAATCATCCTTGGTTTGGTATGTGTAATCGCCAAACAAGTTGATGAAGTTGACAACATCTGATGCGACTTTAGGACTGATCTTGTGTAAGTTATCATACCTGATGATGTCTACCTTCCGTATTAAATTATCGAAATTGGTCAGGGCGCTATCTTTGAATGAGGATTTGTTGACTTTGTGTTCCAATGCCCAGTTCGTTAGATTCTCTGCATCGAAGGCGGGTAACGCTTTTGATATGATTGCATCTATCGATTTGGTCGAATCTTCTGTCAACAGAATGCGCTGCTGGTCATCGATCCATAGTTTGTCATTACGATCATCCGTCGAATCAGCCCCCCAAGCACTGTAGTAAACAAGGGTATTCAGTTTAAAAGCGATCAGCCACTTTTCGTATTTCAAATTGATTTCTTCTGTCTTTTCGCTCTTTTTCATTACAATTTTTCGTTTGTTACAGGGGATATGACTGGTGAGATATGGTAAACAAAGATTCGTAAGCCTGAATCAACTCCGACGGAAAATCCGGCAACTGTCTTCCTGCCGTTTTGTGTCATAAAGCGGGTTTTCCGCCAAATTACCCCACTCTGCCTAAAGAAGCCCACCCATTCCGGAAGATAGCTGATTATTCACGCGTAGCCCCGTACCTTTGTACCGGCTCGCCGACGAGACCGAAACCCACCGCTATCATGCTCGTAAAGCCAAAAAAAGAACTCGGTCAGCATTTCCTGATTGACTTAAGTATTGCCCAGCGCATTGCCGGACTCCTGACGGGCCACGGAGGCTACAAAAAAGTCCTCGAAATTGGGCCGGGGATGGGCGTGCTGACGCAGTTCTTGCTGACTCCACCTGATTCAGCTCAACCGTCGTTCGAGACGTACGTCATCGAAATTGACCGCGAATCGGTGGAGTACCTGAAGGAGCACTTCCCGGCGCTGGAGGGACGCATTCTGTCGGCTGATATTCTGAATATACGTCCGGATTACCTGCCCGCCAAACAGCCCGACAGCACGGAGTCGTTCGCCGTAATCGGCAACTTCCCGTACAATATTTCGACCCAGATTCTCTTTAAAGTACTGGACATGCGCGACCGGGTTCCCGAGGTAGTGGGCATGTTTCAGCGGGAAGTGGCGCAGCGTATCGCGTCGGGGCCGGGTAATAAAGACTATGGGATTTTGAGTGTACTGTTGCAGGCCTGGTACAATATAACGTATGAGTTTACCGTAGAGCCGGACGTGTTCAATCCCCCGCCAAAGGTGCATTCGGGCGTGCTTACCCTCCGGCGTAACGACGTTACGGACCTGGGTTGTGATTTCCGGAAATTTACGCAGGTGGTGAAGCACGGATTCGGTCAGCGACGGAAAACGCTGCGGAATTCCCTCAAACCATTGAATCCCCCCGAATCCGCTCTTGCCAGCCGCTTTATGGAAAAACGCGCCGAGCAACTGAGCGTAGCCGAATTCGTAGAACTTACTACTTTAATGAGCGAAAGAGCAGAAGAGTGAGAGAGCGAAAAACTTCCGGTGCCAGTTTTCCAGTGTTAGTTACGTTCACTTTTCTGCTCTTTCATTCTTTCGCTCTTTAAAAATGACTTTCGAACTCACCAAAGAATACCTTGATCGCATTCAGGAAGCCATTGAGGCAGGCGATGAAACGCTGCTGCGGGCGGAGATGGAGGAACTGTATCCGGCCGATATTTCGGGGATTCTGGATGAGCTGAAACCCGAGTCGGCGCATTACCTGCTGAGTTTGCTGGATGACTCCGTCGGGGCCGAAATACTGGCTAACATCGACCCCACGGAACGTACGAATCTGCTCAAACTGTTTACCTCCGCTGAAATTGCACCGCTCATCAATGAAATGGACTCCGATGATGCCGTGGATTTGCTGAATGAGCAGCCTATTCAGATGCGGGAAGAGGTGATTGGCCTGCTCGAAGACCGTGAACAGGCCCGGTTCATTCTGGACCTGCTGCACTACGAGGATGGGGTGGCCGGCAGCCTGATGCAGAAAGAGTTAATAAAAATCAACGTCAACCTGACGGTGAATGCCTGCATTGAAGAGATCCGACTGCAAGCCGAAGATGTCCAGAACGTGTACGCCATCTACGTCGTAGACGATGCGGGTAAACTGCTGGGGCTGGTATCGCTGAAGAAGATTGTGCTGGCCCGTAAAGATGCTAAAATTATTGATATCTACGACGATGATATTGTCTTTGTGGAAACGTACCGGCCCGTTGATGAAGTAGCCGAAGTGATGCAAAAGTATGATCTCGACTCTATCCCGGTCGTGAACGTGCAGCAACGACTGCTGGGACGTATCACCATTGATGACGTGGTGGACGTTATTACCGAACAGGCCGAAGAGGATATTCAGGTTATTTCGGGTTTGTCGGGAGAGGCCGAGGATGATGACAGCATCTGGAAACGTTCGAAGGTGCAGTTGCCTTGGCTGGTGGCGGGGGCTGTCGGGAGTTTGATGGCGGCAACGGTCATTAACGGGTTTCAGAGTGAGCTGGGGAAAGTAGCGGCACTAGCGGCTTTCATTCCTATAATTGGATCAACGGGGGGGAACGTCGGTATTCAGACTTCGTCGCTCATTCTGCAAAGCCTTACCGATACATCGGGTCTGAGCATGACGATGGCCAAACGACTCCTGCGAACGCTGATGGTGGCCATTATAAACGGTCTGGTAGTAGGGCTCATTGCGGGTGTTTATACGTTCATCATTGGCGAGCCGCGCTTGTTTTTCGTGGTTGCCACATCCCTGCTGGCGGTTGTCATGCTGGCGTCGTTCATGGGAACGGTCACCCCGTTGTTACTCAATAAAACCGGTATCAATCCGGCGGTAGCGTCAGGACCGTTTATCACCACCGCCAATGACCTGATTGGCATCGGCGTTTATTTCCTGATTGCCCAGTTGCTGCTGGCCGAAGTTTGATCTACCAGTTCGTATGGAAACGGCTTGGTTCAATTGAAAACCAGCCGTCATTCTCTGTTGACTTTTCTACTGTTTTGGGGTTTCAGTTCCTGATTCACCCCTCTTCCCGGGCCGAAAACAACCGTTTTAACCAACTTTTCTTCTCTACCGCTTCTTCCTGCTTTTCCTCTTCGGTAGGCTGGTACCTGGCCAGCACTTTCAGGTCGGGCTGGCCGGCATCTACCCAGGCGGTATACCAGAAATCGCCCACCATCCTGACCGACGCCCGCATCTGGCGTTCTACCTGCCCTCTGAGCTGATCGTGATACTGGCGGGAGAAATCGGCCGAATAAACTTTGGTTGTTATTCCGTTCCGCTCCTCAAAACCAAACTTTCGGGTTTCGCCCATTTCACTGGTTAGGCGCTGTTCAAAGGTCAGTACCGAATCCAGGGCGGCATTAGCGTTGAACACCGCCCGCCAGGCCGCTTTCTGGGGTGACTCGATGTACTCGGCCTGGCCGGTTAGAAAATCAAACCCGGTACTGAACAGTTCCGGCAGGCGGGACTCCCAAAAACCATGAATTCCCTGCTGACCGGTAAACTGGCCATTATAGTTGCGGGTGGTGTGCAGCGGAACATTAGCATCGGCAATGTAGTGGCCTAAATCAGCCGCCACCCGCAAAATCCGCCGGACATCCCGTTGTTTGAACGCTTCGGTAAGCTGGTACTTAGTGAGTTGAATTTGCCAGGGAACCAGTCCATGTAAGGCCAGTGTATCGGCCCCGTATTTATCCGTGGCATCCTTGTAATACCGGGGTAAAGTAGCACTAAGCGTATCGGGGTAGGCATCAAGATCAATGAAGTGACGGGGTGCTTCGCCCACAACAGCATACCGGCGCTTATCAGGATTAACGGCATTATCGGTGAGGAAGTCAATATGCTTCTTAAAGAATGGCAGCATTTCGACTGGCAAGGTGAAAACAGCCAGTCGGTTAATTTGCTGGTGGGCGTAAAATCCCCAGTTGGGGTTTGCTCCATACGGGACTGTTACATTGCGCTGGTGATTTTGACCATGATTCAGGCCAGGATAGGGTTCTGTGTGATAGAAATGGTTCGGTTTTTCAGGATTGAACGTACCCCCGTTTACTAAACTTCCTGAAAAAAAAAGACTTAAAACTAAAAACCAAATAAAACTGTTATACATTTGATAGATCATGGTACTTTAAGGGGAAAATTATTAACTATTCAATTAAACTACCACTGGAATCGAAATAAAATTTGGAATTATAATAAAAAGACAATTAATCATGAATGCCAAAACAAAAGGTTACACCCTCATTATTGTGCTTTTATGCGCGTTTGCTTTAACAATATATGGTGCTTACTCACCTGCCCGTAAAGCTAACAAACAGCAAATTGTATGCATTAAATTTAAGAATGGGGTCGAAAGTAAAGCAGTCGAACATCATATGTACGGTTTTGCTACGCTAAAGCACGAAATTCCACAGATCGTTGGTTACACATCTGGCAGGACAATTTCTCCCGGTCAGGCTATTTCTGATTATGACGTAGTGCATTACCTGACGTTTCAATCAGAAGAAGATATAAAAGCGTTTGAGAATAGTGATGCCTACAAAGAGTTTGTAGCCACCAACAAAGGTATCTGGGAAAAAACGTTGATTGTTAACGCTGATATCCGCCACTAAGGATACCAATTTGAAAGAATTTCGGTTGGAACTATTGATTGTTCCAACCGAAATTCCTATTTTTGCGCCCTCATAATGCGACAACGATCTTATTTATATAGTAATGGCAAACCATACATCATCAAAAAAAGCAATCCGGTCGAGTGCTAAGAAGCGTCTTCAGAACCGTTACCAGCATGTTACGACCCGGAACATGGTGAAAAAACTTCGTACCACAACCGATCACGCCATGGCTGTTGAACTGTACAAAACGGTTTCGTCGGCACTGGACAAACTGGCCAAACGCAACATCATCCACCGGAACAAAGCGGCCAATAACAAATCGAAATTGGCTCGTTTGGTTAACAGACTGCAGGTAGCAACGGCGTAAACGTAGCTATCTGGCTTAGTGATTAGCGTGGGGATACCCATCCTGAAACCTTACCTTTTTGCGGGTAAGGTTTTTTTGTGCACCTTGGTAACCAAAATCAATCCGTAACCGACTTATACTCATGGCTTATCACAGTTCAGGCACCATTCAAAGCTGGGCCGAAGAAGATCGCCCGCGCGAAAAACTGATGCTTAAGGGGAAAGCAGCCCTGTCGGAAGCGGAGTTGATTGCCATTCTGATCAACTCCGGTACCGTTGACCTGACGGCGGTCGATGTAGCCAAAATTATCCTGAAAAGTGTCGATAATAACCTGAACGATCTGGCCCGGCTAAGTATTAAAGACCTGTCCAAATTCAGGGGCATTGGCGAAGCAAAGGCCATCAGTGTCATTGCGGCTCTGGAACTGGGCCGACGACGGAAAGAGCAGGACCGCCCGATACGGGCTAAAGTGACCTGCTCCCGTGATGCCTACAATGAGATGATTCCCCACCTCAGCGATAAGCCGCACGAAGAATTCTGGATTCTGCTCATGAACCGCGCCAACGAAATTCTGCGCCCGGTTCATATCAGTACCGGGGGCGTGTCTGGTACGGTAGCGGACCCCAAATTGATTTTCAAGCAGGCCATTGAGCATCTGGCGTCGTCGATGATTTTGTTTCATAACCATCCGTCGGGCAACCTTACGCCTTCGCAGGCGGATAAAGATCTCACAAAAAAACTCAAAGATTCCGGTCGGTTACTGGATATTCCTGTTCTCGATCACCTGATTTTTACTGATAAAGCGTACTACAGTTTTGCGGATGAGGGCATCTTGTAATACCTGATTTATCCACCGGGCATCCGTACGCTTCATAAATTCAGCCCACGCATTGCCTCGTCCCGACTGAGTTCACGAACATCACCGGGCTGCATCCCATCGGCGGTTAGGGTTTCAATGGACCAGCGAACCAGCCTTAGAGTTGGATAACCCACCGCAGCGGTCATTTTACGGACTTGCCGGTTTTTACCTTCGTGCAAACTAATGGCTAACCACGACGTGGGGATGGCAGCCCGGTAGCGTATGGGTGGGTTGCGAATGGGCAGCTTTGGTTCGGGCAGGATTTGGGCAATGGCAGGCAGCGTTTGGTAAGGCTTGCCATCCACCGAAATTGTAACGCCCGTTGCCAGCTTCTCTGCGGCTTCTGTGGTCAGCTGGCCATCAACCTGTACATAATAAGTGCGCTCATGCCGAAACTTTGGATTCAGCAGCCGGTGGTTCAGTTGTTTGTCGCTGGTTAATAGCAATAGCCCTTCGCTATCGGCATCGAGCCGGCCAACGGGGTACACGTCGGACGGGAAATCGAACGCCAGATCCGCCAGTGTGGGCTTATCGCCCTCCCGGCTAAACTGCGATAGCATCAGGTACGGTTTGTAGATAAGAAAGTAGCGTGGGGTAGCCAAATGGGTCAATCTTTTTTCAGGACTGAATATTCGTCGTCAAACACTTCCTGAAAAGTCAGCGTCATCAGGGTAGTACGGCATTGTGTTCCCTCCTCAGCTTTACGGATAGGCTGTTGAAGCGTTTTATCCCATATTTCCTGTACAAACCGGCGGTTGAGGGTGGGCTTCTCACGCATGATCTCGTCGATGTTTTCGCGGGCATCCAGAATTGTAACTGCCCAGCTGCCGGACCGCTTTTCGGGTTGAATTTTCCACTTTACCACGTGCATCATTAGCCGCGATAGTTGGCTGCGCAACGCCCGTTTCAGCTCCTGCGACATACTCGTAAGTAACGTTTGAAGCCCTTCGGAAAGCTGTTCGTAATCCTGTTCTGCCAGCGTCGTTTGCAGTTCTTCGACTGTATCGACATAAGACGTGGCTGTTAATTCTTGCCAACCCCGTTTCATACTCATGAACCGTTTAAGAAACTAAAGTACGAAAAATAATCAGGTTAGTGATAACCAAACCGGGCAGTGGTCGGCGTGGCTGGCATCGGGCAGCATCCGGCAGTCAAGTATCTGATTACGCAGGGAATCGCTTACCGATGCGTAGTCGATACGCCAGCCCTTATTGTTGTTTCGGGCATTAGCCCGGTAACTCCACCAGCTATACGCTACCTCATCCGGGTGTTTGTGCCGGAACGCATCGGTCATGCCGGAGCCAAACCAGCGGTCCATCCAGGCACGTTCGTCGGGTAGAAAACCAGTCGTGTTCTTGTTCCGAACGGGGTCGTGAATATCAATGGCGGTGTGGGCAATGTTGTAATCACCCACCACTATCAGGTTAGGCCGGGTTTTCCGAAGCTCCTGAACATAGTCGTAAAAATCCCGCAGAAAGGCCATTTTAACACCCTGCCGGATGTCGCCACTGGTACCGGATGGAAAGTAACAGTTTAATAGGGTCAGGTCGTTGAAGTCGGTGCGGAGGATACGACCCTCGCAGTCGTACACAGCTAAGCCGCAACCCTGTACTACGTTCGTTGGTGCGATTCTGGAGAAGGTTGCTACGCCGGAGTAGCCTTTCTTCTCGGCAGCGTGCCAGTGGTATCGGTAGCCAAGTTGCTCAAACGGAGAAAGGTCTACCACATCGGTCGTCGCTTTCACTTCCTGAAAGCAAAGAATATCGAAGTCGTTTTGGGAAAGCCAGTCAATCAGGCCGGGCCGCGCTGGGTCGTTACGCATAGCGGCCCGGATGCCGTTGAGGTTGTAGGAAATAAGTTGCACTACGAGTTATCCGTTTCGAACTCATCGGGCTCTTTCCGGGCGGCAATGAGTTCATCAATCATCAAAATATCATTTAGGTCTTTTGTACGTCGGGCCAGTACTTTCGTTTCACGCAGGTCATTAATATGGAGGAAATATACCGTGTAATCTCCACTTAGGGTAACCGATTTTGCGCGTTTCCGACACGCTGCATAGTTGAAGTGGTGATGAACGCGGGTGAGTACATCCATTGGAATATCATGTATGCGCACAATTTGGGGTTGCGTGAAATCAGTCGAACGTATGGTCTCTACATCACTCTCGTCGTAGCCAAAGGCTACAAGTGCTTTGACAAACTTATCTCGATTTTCATTTGTTGGCTGAAGCCAGATATCCGCATCCTGCGTAAAGCGAACCGCACCGTTGAGAATCAAGGCAAGACCTCCGATTAGAATATAATCTAATTTTTGGGCATCGGCTGCGGCCACAAAGGCAAGAAAGTCGGTATTATCTACATCCATGAGGGAGTGGAAATAGTAATTCCTCTTTCTAATTTTTGAGAGTTGCCCGTGAATTCGACATAAAGTCTGCGCATCTGCCGATAAATCTCCCAGCATTCTTCGGGTGTTCGGCGGGCGTTCTCGCGTACTTGCTCCTCGTGGGGGCCGTTCATGTCACTGTAAAATGTAATGCGGGGTTTGGCCTTTCTTTCCATTGATTTGTTTTTACAAAGTTTACAAACTCCCCGTTACTACTTCATCCTCCTGCGCCAGTACAACTTTCTTGTCGGTAAAGAAGAGTATAAACAGGATTAGCACAGCAGCCGCAATGCCCGCCGGCACCAGCCAGAACTGAGTCCAGTTTACCGTATCACCGGTTGTAAACATATCCTTTGCAAAACCGGAAAGATAAGAGCCGATGCCCATACCTATGCCGTACGTAGCAATCGAAATAAGTCCCTGCGCCGATGATTTTATTTTTTCACCCGCCTTGTTATCGGTGTAAATCTGGCCCGTTACGAAGAAGAAATCGTAGCAAACGCCGTGCAGAATGATGGCCAGGTAGAGCATCCACTCGCCGGGGCCGCCATCACCATACCCAAAACCAATGAACCGTACAATCCAGGCTATGAGGCCTACAATCAGCATTTTCTTGACTCCCAGCCGGGTATAGGCCAACGGAATGAGCAGCATAAAAATAACTTCGGAAGCCTGCCCCAATGACATTTTATTCTCTACGTTCTGCATCCCGCCATCCGTTAGCGAGGGATTGGCCATAGCGTAATAAAAAGAGAGCGGAATACAAATCAGTACCGACGATAAAAAGAAAATGGCAAATGAGCGGTCTTTAAATAGTTTAAAGGCATCCAGACCCAGAATTTGACTGAATGAGGTTGATTTTTCAGCTTTGGGGGGTGTATCGGGCAGAAAAAACGAGAAAATACCAAGCGCCAGGGCGGAGTACATGGATAATTGAAAGATAGTAACCTGATCGCCGAAGCCGTAGTACCCCACAATGTTTGTGACTACTATCCAGGCTACCGTACCCAATACCCGAATGCCCGGAAACTCCTTTTCCGGACTACTCATTTGCTGCATGGCAATGGAAGTGGTCAGGGCCAGGGTAGGTGCGAAGGTGAAGCAATAAACGAGTAGTATCCAGAAAAACTGGTCTGCATCGTTGACCTGAATAAGAAAATACAAAATAGCTGCCCCTACCAAATTAAGTATTCCTAAAACTTTCTGAGCGGAGAAATATCGGTCAGCAATCATGCCTACAAAGAAAGGAGCAATGAGCATGGCAATCGAAAAAGTTGCAAAAGCGGCTCCCTGTTGTATACCAGTGGCACTAAGCTGGGTTTCGAGGTATTTTGTTACTTGACCATACCAGGCTCCCCACACAAAAAACTGGAGGAACATCATGATGGAAAGCTTAACGCGGGTTGTTGACAGCATTGGAGAGGGAAGCGTTTAACGTTTGTCGAATGAAGGTAGAGAACAGTCGTCAGCCCTGCAAGCCGATTGGCCGTAAAACTTGCCGGTCATGCAGTACTGAACGCTTTTCCCCAGCGTTATAACGAAGTTCGTATCGCTTTTACGGATGGCCGAAGTAGATTCGACCCATTTTTTGACTAAACTAATTCATGAAAAAACAACTGATTACGCTGGTAGCTCTGGTAGCTATTCCAGTCTTTTCCTTTGCCCAGACGGCGCAGGAAATAATTGATAAAAACATTAGCGCCGTGGGTGGGGCCGACAAGCTGGCGGCTGTGAAGGCAGTTAGTTATGACCAGGGCATGAACGTCATGGGCATGGACCTTACCGGCAAATCAACAGTGGTGGTGGGTAAGTCTCTGCGTACGGATATTTCTGTTATGGGCCAGCAGATTACAACCGCAGTGGATGGCGATAAAGGATGGACCATCAACCCAATGCAGGGCGGAACTGCACCGCAGGCACTACCGGAAGACCAGGTGAAAATGCAGAAAGGGAATGCCCATATAATCGGTGCCGATCTGGCCGTTGCTAAAGAAGGCAAATACCCGGTAGAGCTGGTAGGTAAGGAAAAAATGGACGATAAAGAAGTATATAACCTGAAAGTGACCCGGCCGGAAGGCGTGGCCAATTACTTTGTCGATACCAATACAAATCAATTGGTGGGTATGAAAACGACGGTTAACGTACAAGGGCAATCGGGCGATGTCAAGGTCAAATATGGCAATTACAAAACGATTGACGGATTAACGATTCCTACGTCGATGGAGTTGGAAAACCCGGCCATGCCCGGACCCATGACTATGAAGCTGTCGAACATTGTTTTCAATCCAACAGTTGATTCTTCCATTTTCGCCATGCCTAAATAGGCAGATTTTGGCAGGTTATAACAAAAGAGACGCATCGATTGCGTCTCTTTTGTTTGACTACTCAAGTTGTTTCGGGACTCATTTGGTTACCACTTTCAGGTCAATTTTGCTGAGCGTTGGTCTGGGAGCAGCCGATGTATCCAGTCTGCTGACTCCCGTTCCCCGTCCAATAGCGTCAACCCGCAGGTAATTGATACCAGAATTGACTAGTTGCTGCTTAATTTGATTGACCCGCTTAAAGGAAAGACTCTTATTGGTAAGGCTACCCTTCGCGTCATTGGCATAGCCAATGAGCTGTATTTGTAGCTGAGGGTACGTTTTCAACAGGGTGACTAGCTCACTGATAACTGGCTGCGAAGTGGGTGTCAGGGAGAGCGAGCCTGGCTGGAATGTAATCCCTGCCAGCGGGAACACACGGCCTTTGGGTAGGGCTGCATTGCCCACATACGGAGCCATTTGCTGCGACAAATTACCCGAAGAAGCAGCCGTAGCCGCGGGAACCGTACTGGCTGGGGCTGTAACCGATGTTGACTTTGGCTGAACGACCGGCTCTGTTGGTACGGCTAGTGAACGCGTAACGGTATCGGCCTGAATGGTATCATTCTCAACCGTTGTAACCTTCGCTTCATCGCCCATGCTGGAGTATTTCTGCGTGTTCTGGTAGAGGAAATAACCACCAATACCGATTGCCACCGCAATCAAAGCACCCACGCCCCACTTGGTCAGGGTTTCATTGCTGCCGTCGGTCTCATCGGCTGGTTCGTAGGTGACCGAAGGGCGAATAGCAGCGGTAGTGGAGCGGCCCGGGGATTCGACCACGGTGCGCCGGGCAGGGGCAGCCAGCCCCATTATAATTTGCTGCAAACCAACTTTTTCTACCAACTGGGGCATTAAATCCTCCGGCACTTCATTGACCAGCGTATCGCGTTCGGCAAACAGCGAAGCCGCCAGTGCGTCGGCATTCAGTTTCTGGTCTTTGACCTGCTTCCCCAGTATATGTAGTACCAAGGTAGTAATGAGGCCTAGGAGCGATATAGCCGATGAGTTACGAATACCGGCATAAATCGAAATCATGCTCCCAATGGAGCTTTTCATGGCTGGTAATAGATGACTGACTACGTTATTTCCCTGGGTAATAATAGTATTGGTCTGGGCTGGGTCTTGCAGGACGACGGGCAGATTTTCGATCAGCGTACCATCGTAACGGCCTTTCTGAATATGGTTGAAAAGTTGATTAACGCCAATTTCGTTGGTCGTCCGTCTCATAAAACCGCCCATCACGGTGTAGACGAGTGCCTGAACGGCTTTTTCGGTTTTTTCGGGCGATTCATCTATATAGACCGCAATGCGTGCTAGTATATCAGAACTCAGTACATGGGTTATATTGGCAAATAAATTCATAGAGTCAATAGAATCAAACAGGGATTTAACAGATACGGGCCTCTCTACTTACAGCACAACCTAAACCCGGCCGCATCCGTACTACTGGTAGTTACCTTGGGGATAAAATTAGGGAAGGTTTAGCAAACGGTACATACCTACGCCAATAAAATCCTGATTTATCGCTTTGGTAGTTTTTCAATAACCTCCTGATACTCCGTCTCAACGGCTCTCAGCCTTTCCTGACAAAATGTAATCAATCCGGTGGCCAGCCTTATTTTATCGGGCAACTCGTCGAGCGATACCTGCTCCGTCTCAATTTCGTAGACTAACGTGGTTAACTGGTCGTAAGCTTCCTGATAAGTCATAGGTAAGGTATTCATAAGGTTGTAAGTCAGTAATTCATAAGGTGCTGACGCTACGTATTGCTTTACTCATTCCAATCCGCCACGTATGACCTATTGACTTACGACTTGAATCATTCCGTCATGCAGTTGTACCTGCAGTGTTTCGCCGGAATAGATGCCCGTTTTATTGGTTAGTATCCGTCCATTTCGAAGCAGAAGGGCATAGCCACGGCGGAGTACGTTGGACGGGTCGAGGTGGCGAATGGTTACGGTTTTTTCGGTGAGATCGGTATGGCGCTCCCGAAAATACGTTTGCCCTACAAACCGTAATCGTTCCGTTTCCCGGTCCAGGTTCTCCCGGGCTGTTTGTAGGGCTTCGCGGGCCACACGGCTCAGGCGTTCCTGAAGTAGCAGACAGGCTACTTCAAACTGCTGGTTGTGTTCAATTAAAAAGGCAGCGGCTTTGGTGGGTGTTTTCACACTTTGATGACACAGTAAATCGGTGATACTTACGTTGCGTTCATGGCCGATACCCGCCAGAATCGGGATATCGAAACCCGCTACGGTGTACCCCATCAGGTAGGAATCGAACGAGCCAAAGTCCAGTTGCGATCCCCCTCCGCGCACGATCACGACCGCATCATATGCCACGCCACTGGTGCGAATCCGTTCCAGCTGACTGCAAATAGCTTTTTCAGCCCCCTGCCCCTGTACCTGCGTCAGAAACTCATCCACCACAAAATCATACCCGAACGGGTTCTGAGCCAATTCGTGCCGGAAGTCACGCCAGCCGTCGGAGTTAGGGGCTGTAATGAGAGCCAGGCGTTGCATGACGACAGGGCGGGGCAGGAGCTGATTGGCCGTAATGTAGTGCCCCTCTTCCAGCCATACCAACTCCGGGTGATCCTGTACCAGCGAGTCGAGTACAGCCTGCCGTTCCCGTTCCAGGTTACCCAGTGTGAAAGACGGATCAATTTTCAGGATTTCCAGCCGCAGCCCGTACACCGGACTAAATCCCACTGAAACCAGCAGTAGCAACTGAATATTACGGGCGAAGGCCACACCCGTTTCCTGCTCAAAATCACTGATGGTATGGTAGTTACGTCGCCAGATAACGGCATCGAGTTTGGCCAGCGTTTCGCGCGTAGCGGATTCCCGCTCTACGAGGGTTAAGAAGCAGTATCCCCGGTCGGGGTAGTTTTTGATGTCGCTGCTTTCGGCCACTACCCATACCGCTTTCTTCCCAAAAGCTTCGTCCAGGACGGCCTCGAGGGTAAACGCTAAATCGGATAGACGAATGGGAGACATAGTGAAAGAGTGAGAGAGTGAAAGAGCGAATGAATAATTAGCGCATTGATTTTTGCTCTTTCATTCATTCACTCTTTTACTCTTTGAATTAAAGTCCTTCAAACTGGCGGAGGAAGCGAACATCGTTTTCGGTATACAGCCGCAGGTCATTGACCACGTACTTCAACTGCGTGATTCGCTCGATGCCCATGCCAAAAGCAAAGCCTGTATACTCTTCCGGGTCGATGCCGCAGTTGGCAATTACCTGGGGGTCAACCATACCCGAACCGGCAATTTCGACCCAGCCCGAATGTTTACAGATGTTACAGCCTTTGCCCCCGCAGATCTGACACGAAATGTCAATCTCGGCACTGGGCTCTGTAAAGGGGAAGTATGAGGGCCGAAACCGAATCTGGGTTCCCGGTTCAAACAGCTCTTTTACAAAGTGATAGAGCGTGTCTTTTAGGTCTTTGAACCCTACATTACGGTCAATGTAGATGCCTTCTACCTGATGAAAAAGGCAGTGTGCCCTGGCCGAAATGGTTTCATTCCGGTATACCCGCCCCGGCATGATGGAGCGGATAGGCGGAGACTGACGCTCCATTAACCGAATCTGAACGTTGGATGTATGCGTTCGCAACAACATATCCGTTCCGCCATACGCTGCTTTCTCCACAAAAAACGTGTCCTGCATGTCGCGGGCCGGGTGGTTGTCGGGGAAGTTGAGGGCACCGAAGTTGTACCAGTCAGACTCTATCTCGGGACCATCGGCCACGTTGAAACCAATTCGCTCAAAAATCTGAATAATACGCTGACGAACCAGGCTGAGGGGATGCTGGGTACCCGTCAGATTGGGTAACGTTGGCAAAGTAAGGTCAATGGGGGGAGCAGTACCAGTCATAGTCTGTTGCTCATCCATAAGCTGACTGAACTGCTCGAACTGCGTTTGAGCAGCATTTTTCAATGCATTCAGTTCCAGCCCAACCGCCCGCCGGTCGGCTGGTGGAACAAGCTTCAGCTGCTCGAATAGTTCAGTTATGACGCCCTTACGGCTAATAAATCGCATTCGGAACTGCTCCAGTTGCTCCGGCGATGTAATTGTATAGTGCTCAATCTGTTGTTGTAGGTCTCTTACTTTATCCAGCATAGACTATTCTTTTGGCAATTTGCTCAAACAAAGGTAGGCAAAACTAGGAATAGCATAAGCCACCAGGGTACGGTGACCTTGTAGGGTATCCTTCTTGTTTATATAATTCAGAACAGATGATAACCCTAAACGACCTAGTCTTTATTTGTTGATTAAACGGTAATATTTCTCTGATTTTTAGTTAGTTAGACAGCGATATCGGTAATATATTAACATTTTAATAATAGGATTGATTGTTGTAGAGTAATTGAACAGGCATGGTACACTGAAAGGTAACCTATATAGATGAAAAAGTGGCACTAAGCTCCTGATTGTCAGCCTAAACCGTTATATACATTTACTCAATCTAAAGATTATGAATGCATTCATCAGCGACTCCATTTTCGACCCAGTGTCCATTAATTTCCCCAAAAGTGTGGAGGAAATTGCCGATTCCGTCTGTTTGCAGAAATTACTTATACCTTTTTACGACCGTAAACGTACTGTTTCTGTTGATGAGATAGTCCGGTTGGAAGGATGCGGTAATTACACAAACTTCTATCTGAAAGATGGCACCAAAATGCTGGTGTCCCGTACACTGAAGGAGTATGAAACATTGCTGGATGGTCAGGCATTTGTTCGGGTACACAAGTCATGCATTGTAAATTTGGGTTTTGTACGTAAATTCTTCATCAAAAAAGAAGGTGAGATCGAACTAATAGATGGTCAACAGGTGAAAATATCACGTCGGCGTGCTCAAACGTTCATGGACCGCTTTCGTGATTTTCAGCCCGTAGTACTGAGTTAATCGTATAAGTATGTTTTTGATTGTGTGAGGAAAAACTGCTCACTACCACACTACGTAGTTTTACGCAATAAGTTGGGTACATTCACCCGAAGAATAGACGAATGAGATTCATAATGCCCTGATTAGTAATTGGTTGACTGTTTTGGTTCAGCCCTTACTAATCAGGGTATTTTCTTGAGTATGGCGTTCATGAGGTAGTTTTGTTTCATCATTTAAGTGCTAAAAAGCTGAACCAAAACTCCCCCTTTTACAATGGACGCTACCAGTTTATCATCAATTCAGGCGCTAACGGTTGTTCCTCACTTTCCGTCTTCGTACCAGCGTAATACACAGCGTATTTCACTACCCTACCTGAATCGTACAATTTTCATCTCTGTCGACGATATTCTGTGTCTTCAGGGAGAGGGAAACTATACGTTTCTGCACACCCGCGACCGTAAAAAGTTTCTGGTATCAAAAACACTCAAGGAATTTGAAAAGACCCTGGACGTGGCCATGTTTCTGCGGATTCATAAATCCTACATTGTCAATCTCGCTTACGTGCAGCGAAACATTTTTAATCGGGATCGTCAGGTTCGCCTGGCCGACGGACGTGAAGTCGGTATATCGCGCCGACGGATGAAAGATATTTCGCAGCGCTTGGCCCAGTACTGGCAACGCCTGTACAACTAGACCGGTCTAATCCCACCTTCAAAAAAGAATGGGTGCCGTAAACCTTGTGAGGTTTACGGCACCCATTCTTTTTTGCTCTCTTTCGGAAAAACCGTTTTCCGATTCAGGGGCTAAAATATCTTGTAAGCCAGCGTTATCTGCCAGGATTTCATTCCCTGACTAAATTTTCCCGCGCTGTTCTCTATCTGAGCAACATCGGAAATATTACCCTGATAACGAACATCGAGGCCAAGTGAGCCGATATCCAGACCACCACCTACCTGATACCCGTAGTAGGCCTGCGACCAAGCATCGTTCAGACTACCCTGAGTATACTGCTTGAGTGCATTACCTAACGACTGGTTATCGTTGATGCGAAACGAAGCCACGGGCCCCGCCACAATCCGGATAGGGCCTCCCTTGATACCCAGCAAAAGAGGAACATCAAAACTAGTTGTGGTTATCGTTGCCGTTTCTGTCTGGCCATTCCGGATAACACCAAACTGACCCGACCGGGTCGAGTACAACACTTCGGGCTGTACGAACAAGTTCCCACCCAAACGCATATAAATACCAAACGACGTACCAATCTTGCTATCGAAGCTATCGCTCAGGTTATTGCGGAATGTTTGCCCGTCAACGCCTACCGTGGGCGAGCCGTTGGGGTTTGTGCCCGTTGAGACAAAGTCGCCAAAACTCAGTTTCGACAGGTTGACACCGCCTTTAATTCCAATTTGGAAGCCCTGAGCAAATGTTAGAGCCGGTACTAGTGTAAGTGATGCGAAAAGCAGGATTTTTTTCATGGTTGTAGTCTAAAGAGTAGTATTGATTGCTAAACGAAAATCAGGCCAACACGGTACAAAAATCAACTTATTTCGAGTAAATGGCGTTAGAATAATGAGCCATTTGCCCCGTTCAGAGTTAGCGAGAACGCGTGTTTTCTGCTGATGCGGGTTTGATGTGCAGCCGGTAAAAAGGTTTAATCTGTTACCGCCTGATGCTTTACGGGTTCATGTATTACTAACCGAAAAAATGGCCAAATTAAAAACCTCCTATTTCTGTCAAAGTTGTGGCTATCAGTCGGCCAAATGGTTAGGCCGGTGTGCAGCCTGTGGCGAGTGGAATACCATGGTGGAGGAGGTAGTCCAGAAGGATGAACCCGAAAAGGGTGGTTGGCGAAGCCCATCGTCCGGGCCGGGAAATGTGAAAATAGCGGCCAAACCAAAAGCACTACACGCCATTAATTTTGAAGAACAGCCCCGTATTGCTACGACGGATGGCGAATTGAACCGGGTCCTGGGCGGGGGAATTGTACCTGGTTCACTCGTCCTGATTGGGGGCGAACCGGGAATCGGCAAGTCAACCCTGCTGTTGCAGATTGCGCTTACGCTGTCGGGTATGCGGGTGCTCTATGTGTCTGGTGAGGAGAGCGAACAACAAATAAAAATGCGCGCCGAACGACTCGATGCCCCCACGAGTGATTGCCATGTGATGACCGAAACGTCCACGCAGAACATCTTCCGGGTGGTGGAGCACTTTGAGCCTGAAATCCTGATTATTGATTCTATTCAGACCATGCAGTCATCTCTGGTAGAGTCGGGTGCGGGGAGTGTTTCGCAGGTGCGGGAATGCACGGCGGAGTTTATGAAGTATGCCAAAGAAAGTGGCGTGCCGGTGTTTATGATTGGCCACATTACCAAAGAGGGCTCACTGGCTGGACCTAAGGTGCTGGAACACATGGTGGATACAGTACTGACGTTTGAGGGCGACCGGCATACCACCTACCGGATTCTGCGAACGACTAAAAATCGCTTCGGCAGCACCGACGAACTGGGTATCTACGAAATGCTGGGCACGGGGCTACGGCAGGTAACGAACCCGTCGGAAATTCTGATCTCGCAGCGTGACGAGGCACTGAGTGGCGTAACCATTGGGTCCATGATGGAAGGTAACCGTCCGCTCCTGATTGAGACGCAGGCGCTGGTAAGTGTAGCCAACTACGGTACTCCGCAACGCAGTAGCACGGGCTTCGATGCCAAACGATTGAATATGTTGCTGGCCGTATTGGAGAAAAGGGGAGGCTTCCGGCTGGGGCAGCAGGACGTGTTCCTGAATATAGCGGGTGGATTACGGGTAGAGGACCCCGCCATTGACCTGGCTGTATGTGCAGCCATTGTATCGAGCTACGAAGATATTGCTATTCCGCCGTCAGTAGCCTTTGCGGCTGAAGTTGGCCTGGGCGGTGAGGTGCGGGCTGTGAGCCGAATCGAGTCGCGGATTGCCGAAGCGGAGAAACTCGGGTTCAAACAAATGTTCATTTCCAAGTACAATTTGAAGGGGCTGGACACCCGGAACTACAAAATCCAGATCAAGCCCGTATCCCGGCTGGATGAAGTGTTTCAGGGCGTATTGATTTAGCGTATTTACGGCCATAAATCTTACACACCTCCACTTCCCGATGAAAGCATTCGCTTTTAGTATGCTTGTTGTTGGCCTGCTGGCAGGTGGCTATTACTGGATCAGCTACTCAAAACTCTCCCTTGAGGTTCAGCGGAAAGAGAAAGCACTCAATAAAGCATTACGGAAGCAAGTCTACAAACCACGTTATTTTCTATTGTCCGGCTACCGACCCCACTGGCTAAACCAGCTTATGCCATTAGCCGCCAAAAACAGCGATCACCAGCGGGGAAAAGCCATTGATTTATTCATTATCGACATTGATGGCAACGGGCAATTTAATAACCTGGATTTGACTATTCTGGCCAAAACTGTCGATACAATGGATAAAAATAATCCCGGGCAGGAGGGAGGAGTTGGGCTCTACCAGAAATCGTTTTCCCGCATGTTCCACTTCGACGTGTCGGGGCATCATCGGCATTGGAACTATTGACATGTGCTGTCACTCATTGTGTTCTTCCTGAATCCGTTGACCGACAGGCATAAATTATTAACAAACCATTTACGGCTCCCGCTGTTTTACAGGTAGTAAATAAGCTTACTCAACCCTCAAAAATTTGCTATGAGCTACATTAAAGCAGGTACGGATGCATCCGGCGACGATATTAAACTTTTCTACCAGGATTTAGGCGGTCCAAACGCCAGCCAAACTATTGTATTAATTCATGGGTGGCCCTTGAGCCACGAAATGTGGGACTATCAATTAGCCGAGCTACCCGCTCATGGTTTCCGGGTGGTTGCCTACGACCGCCGGGGATTCGGTAAATCATCGCAAACCTGGGATGGGTACGATTATGATACATTTGCCGATGACCTGAAAGCGGTAATGGACGAACTGGATCTCCAGAACGTAACGCTGGTCGGGTTCTCAATGGGCGGTGGTGAGGTAGCGCGTTATATGAGTCGCCATGCCGGTGCGCGGGTATCGAAGGTAGTCTTCGTAAGTTCGGTTACTCCTTACATGCTCAAAACGGATGACAACCCCGACGGCGTAGACCAATCCGTATTCGATGAAATGATTGAGGGTATGCAGAAAGACCGGGCTGATTTTCTACAGACTTTCGGTAAAAAATTCTATGGTGTGGGCGTGCTCAGTAAGCCCGTTAGCCAGGCGCACCTGGATGGTGATTTTAACCGGGCTTACGTGGCTTCACACCGGGCTACTGTGGAATCGGCCAAAGCATTTGCCTATACTGACTTCCGGGACGATCTGGCGAAAATTAAGGTGCCGGCTCTGGTTATTCATGGCGACAGTGATCAGACTGTGCCCATTGAAGCATCGGGGGAGCGAACAGCCAGCGCCCTGCCAACGGCTCAGTACATTGTGTATGAAGGGTCGGCACACGGCGTATTTATGCTCGAAAAAGATCGCCTGACACAAGACCTTATTTCATTCGTGCAGGATGGCACTCCCGTTCGGGAATCGGTTGGTGTAACGACTATCTACTAAGAGCGTGTTGGGGAATTAGGTGCTTGATTCTGAGGGTATTCTCTGTAGCATTAGCTGAATGTTAGCCAAATAAAGCCAGTTTATTGATGAACTCAGCGTGTGTTCGTAGTCTTTTACTAGCCGACGGAAGAAGTTTGTCCAAGCAATACTCCGCTCCACCACCCACCGTTTTGCCACTGGAACAAACCCTTTCGCTGACTCCGCTCGCGAAGCTTTTTCAAAATCAATACTCCATTCCCCAAGTGCTTTTTTGAATACACCGTTGTAGGCCTGATCGCCGTATACTTTTTCC
>NZ_KB893248.1 GCF_000374065.1 Spirosoma luteum DSM 19990 | reverse complement strand
ACATACCCTGTGACCTAACCGAACAATGGGTACTTGGCTCTTGCTTGTACCTAAATTAACCACCCCAATCGGTGTAAATTGGTATATCATTACCATATATTATCCCCTGAGCATGCTTTTTACACCGAAGTACGTTTCAATTTCCGTTGACCTACTGACCACGAAAAAAATCTTGCCCCGGTTGAACATTAATCCAACTGGGGCAAGACCCATATTTATAGAGCGTGTACGGCTCTGTTGATTACATTATCGCTTTGGGCCAATGGAATCGTAAATAACTACCTTCTCCCACAGGTGGGCGTAGTTGTTACGGAAATCATCGTGGATGGGGTCTTTCTGATAGGCTTCCTCATCGGCGGGGCTATCGAAGAAACACAGCCAGGAGTAGGTGTACGTACGCTCGATAACGTCGCGGTTGGTGGTGGCGGGCTCGCCAATGTGAACCAGTTTGATAGTCCGGCATTTGGCCAGCATGTTCAGGCCTTCCAGCAATTTAGCTTTGTCGGCCGCGCTGTCGGCATTTTTCAGGTAAAAGAAAACGTGGTGTACAAACATGGTTTTTGGGGCGTTGGTAAAAGCGGGCAGGCTGGCACTCAGTCCGACTGCTACGCTGGTTTTGATGAACGTTCTTCTTGACGATTCAGGCATGTACTGGTTGGATTGTGGGGCAAAGTTGTTAAAGGATTCGTCGGTAGCCAAATTGAAACCCAAATCAATGGTTACCAGCTTCCCTATTTCCCGGTGGCCTGTTTAATAGCAGCTACTTCGGCCGGGTCAACGGGGGTACCGTCCTGTTTGAATACTTCATGGAACCAGATTGCTGGTTCACGCCCATTCACGTAGGGCTTCTGCCAGCTATCCCAGGGCAGAAAAGTCTGTGTTTTACCCGCCACAAAGCCCCAGTTAATCATACCAACTTTGGCCGCTTTGGCAATGGGCAGGTGAGTCTGAAACTTACTATCCACGCCCCGCGCCATGTATTCTGTACAGATAACGGGCCGTCCGAAGGATTTCAGGGCTGGTATTACCTTGGTCAACGCGTCGGCGGTTGAGTACTGGTGGAAGGTGATAATATCGGAGTTATTGAATTGTACGGTCTCCATCGGACTCCATTTTGCCGGGTTCTTCCAATCCTCCGGGCTGCGGTAAATCCATACGCCCGATGTGAGCGGCTGGGTAGCGCCTGCTGCCCGCGCCCACTGGAAAACGTAAGGCAGCAGGTTGGTGATAATGGCTATTTTTCGGGCTTTGGGCAGTTCCGTTTTGATGGTGTGATTCTGCCCGTAGCTATTGTCATTAGCGTTATCCGGCTCGTTCCAGATGTCCCAGGAAAGAATCCGTTTATCATTCTTGAACGCACTGACCACGCCCTTCACGTAGGTTTCCAGCCGGGGGTACTGCGACACATCCGTCAGGGCTTCGGCACCGGGACTTTGGAGCCAGCCGGAGTTATGGTAGCCCGGTGCGGGTTCGTGTTGCGTACCCAGTTTTGGCATCGGGTCCCAGCAGGAGTCGAATAGCACCAGCATAGGTCGGATTTTATGTTTGGCGCATAGGGTCAGAAACTGGTCCAGCCGTTTGGTGAAACCCGCGGGGTCCTGCCAGAGTAAATCGTGCAGAAAAACGCGCATGGTATTCATACCGATGCTTTCGGCCATTGCCAGCTCCTTGTCGATGGTAGCCGGATCGAAGGTGTCGGCCTGAAACATTTCCAGTTCATTGATGGCATTGGCAGGAGCGTAATTGGCGCCCACTAAAAACGGTTCTTTGGCATACCAGGCAGTGGCTTTAGCCGCCGACCAGCGTCCGGGCGCATCCTGTTGCTGCGCCAGTGTCAGGGTGGAAACAGAAAGGAGGAGGAGAAAAAATAATCGATTCATTGGTAAAAAATTAGGGTAAGCTGCGTAAAAAGGGTTTGGTTATCATTTTTAACATTCACTCAATGCACCGTAATACAGATCTTTAGCTATTATCTGTTATTACGACATACCATAAATCTCGAATTTCCCTGCTCATACGTTGATACGCCTGGGATTCCTTCTGCCTGCGTCGGAATGACAGAAAATTTTTATCACAGTACACTCAATCACCGGCGGGTACCGGCATGGGCTTCTTCGAGGCTGGGTTGCCAAAATTGGGTGAGCCATCGGTATTCCACGTAAAAGGCTGAATATGGGGAGCCCGTTTGTTGCCGCAGCCATCCGTAGCCGATGGATTGGCATGGTAAATCATCCAGTCCTGTCCGGCTTTGTCCCGGAAGAACCCACCATGACCTGGTGCCCATACATTATTCTCGGGCGCCTGAGTAAATACGGGGCCGTTGTGCTTGATCCAGCTTTTTGCATCGAGTAAATCACCTTTCCCGTTGTATGTCAGCAAGCCCAGACTATAGTCGAGCCAGCAGGCATTGGCCGAATAGACGATGAACAAACTATCGTTATGGGCCAGAAATTCCGGTCCTTCATTGACATAAATTTTGGGCACCTCACCATTCTTCTGCCACGCCTGCGGCACATCGCCATGCAGTTCCCAGGGCTGGTCGGGCTGGGAAATTTTCACCCGGTCACCGTCGAGGATCCAGGGATTTTTGAGCCGGGCTAGGTAAATATCCTGCCGGCCGTTGGTTTTGCCTTCCCAACCCGACCAGGCAGCATACAACTGCCCCTTGTAGTCAATAACCGACATATCTATTCCCCAATGATCGTCTTTGTCGCCGACTTTCCCTTTCATAGTCCACTCGCCCTGCATCGGATCGGGCGATGGGTTTTCGATGACCCAAACCCGGTGCGACAGATTATTGAGCGAATCGGCGGAGAAGTAGATATACCAGCGGTTATTGAAACTATGGATTTCGGGGGCCCACAATTCTTTGGAATAAGGTTGCCCGGCAGGGGGCGTATAAATGACTTTACTCTCCGCAGTGGCTAAATCGGCCATGTTCCGGGTTTTCCAGAGGGTCAGGTTCCGTCCCGTGGTGTTCATGTAATAATACCAGCCATCTTTTTGAACTACCCAGGGATCAGGACCGGAATCTTTGACTGGGTTCGTAAATGTGCGTTGGGCAAGTACTACCGGACCGGTCAGAATCAGCAAAACCAGCAAAGACAAACACCGTACTTGTTGCATAGGGACGGAAAAAGGGTACGAACAACAAAGAGTAAAAAAGTAATTTTTACCCTTCGCCGGTTGTTTGCCGGGACAGAAAGCAGGGAAGTGACGTATCAAAACGCTCCGCGTGCCGAACTACTGACAGTCGACACCGGTACCGGATCAGGTGTTGGAGTTACATCGTCCGGTCTGGCAGGGGTCAGGCCCGGCGTGGGGCGTTTGGTACTGAAAATATGATTAAAGGAGCGCGTATACAGCAAACTAACCCCACCGCCGGTGGTGATGGTGCTGGTCAGGTTGTACTGACTCAAAATACTTTGCTGATTTCGGTTGTATACCTTGGCGCGTAAACGGCCATCAGGCGTGAGAAAATACTCCAGCGTCCACTCGCCGAGTAAACTGGCGGCATTGTACTGGCTTTGCCCATAGGTGAATCCACCGTCTCGGCTGATGCGTAACCGGTCGTTCAGCAGGCGATACGAAAAGCGCAGTTGTAGGTTATTGAGCAGGTTTTCATTTTGCGTACCAGTGGTAAATCCGCCGAAGGATACGCCCACGTCCAGGTTTTCATTCAGGTTGGAAGCCAGTCGGCTAATCTGATTGGAAATCAGCTCACTGACACTGTTGGCTACGCCCGTGTTCACCTGCCCCTGGTCGAACAGGCTACTGCCTTCCGACAGTAACTGGTTAAACAGCAAAACACTGCTCACTTGCCGGGTCAGTTCCTGGTCATTGCTCTGAATGCGGGAGGCAAACGCAGTCACCGCCTGGCGAAAATCGGAGGTAGACGGGTAATCTTTGATGTCCAGATTGTAGTTAATCGTAGGTGTACCCAAATCGCCGGTTAGTTTGATAACCAGATCGACAGGGTACCGACGGGATTGATCGGCAGTAGCTTTCTGATTGATCAACAGCGGAGCCAGCGATGTATATTGTGTGTAAGCTGCCGTTACATCCAGAAGTGCTCCGTACGGGTCGCCGGTCCAGGTAATTCGGCTATTGGGCCGAATCAGGAAGCGTTTGTTAATAATGTTCTGGAACGTGAAGGTGTAATCTCCTCTCTGGATTTCGTAGTTGCCCGTCATGGAAAAATCGCCCCGGGTATCCACTTTCATGGCGATAAGCCCCTGCCCGTACGCTTTGATAATGTCACCCGTCTGGCGGTCCAGCTGGATTTCGCAGTACGCGTCGGGGGTAATATCGAAGTTAAAATCCATCTGAATCCGCGACAGGTCAATATCACCGGCGGCCGTACCCGATTTGTTGGCTGTTTGACTGGCCACGCCATCCAGTGTGGCACGGCTCAGATTAACGAACCGGATCTGTTCATCATTAGCGACCGTGGTGGCTCCATCCAGCGGAATGTAAATCCGGGTGCCTTTATTACTGGCTACATTAGCCCGGATTGTTAGGTTGTCCGTCGGCCCGTTCAACTCTGCTTTTCCCGTTATAACGGCCTGCCCATAGAACGCATCGTTGTCTTTAGCCGCCGTATTCATGATTCTGAAGTTCCTGAAATCGGCATCGAAAGCCAGGTTGAAATCCCGAAATCCATTATGGAATACGCCCCCTCTAAGTTGGGCTGTATTGCCCTGCGGATCACGCAGGGTTAGCTGGCGGGTAATAATCTCGTTTTCGCCGAAATAAATAGTATCATCAAAGGCAAAATCGGCCTTCAGGTAGTCGAACTGGCCACGCCCGCCCTGGATGGCGACTTCCCCTTTCAGCACCGGAGCCGCCGGTTTTCCCGTTATGTCAATCACCCCATTGGCCGTACCACCCAGGTTGGAAAAAAGCCCGGTTGTAAATGGCTCCAGTAAGTTCAGGTCGGCCTTGTTTACGCTGGCTTTCACGGCTAGTGGATCCGTTTTCAGCTGGGGCGTGTACGTACCAGCCAGGGTCACTACATCGGCCCCTTGCTGGTTAACGAGAGCATTCACGTTGAGTCGCTGGGTTTGCTGGTCCCAGATACCCTGTCCGCTAACATCCCCGAGTAGTATCTTCTCGTACGACAGCGCATTGACCGTTATCGAACTCTCCACAATGGGGGTATCATACAGGTTCCTAACCGTTAATGAACCGTTCAGCGTACCACCCAGATTGGTCTTCAGGACCGAATTGAGCGATGATAGCAGGAAATTGTGCGACTCCAGCGCCAGGCGTTCTACCGAGTCCGGCGAGATAATACCCGATGCCTGAATGAGTTGATTTTCGTTCAGTAATGATAGATTACGAATCGTATAGGTGTTGCCCACTTTCCGAATCAGGCTTTCGGGATTGAGGGTCCAGTCGCCGTCCAGCACCCGTACTTTCGATTTTCGGAAGGTGAGGTCAATGGCATCCCCTTTAAACTGTAGTTCGCCATTCAGTTCGGCGTGATTCGTGTACAACCCGCTGCTGTCGGCCTGGTCAATTTCACTCGTAAAATCAATATGGTCCACCGCCCACGACGCTTCTACCTGTAGGTTTCGGGTGGGTAGCAAGGCACTGAATAGCTGCCGCCTGGAGGAAACAATGGCCGACGCCAGTACATCTTTCGTAGTGGTAAACTTGGATGTAGTCAAATCAAGATCACTGGGACCAAAACCGACGGTACCGAATTTTACCGAATCTGTCTTAACGATTGCCGTCAGAAAAGCCGTGCTGCTTTCCGTAAAGCGACCTTCCAGCCGGGTAGATGGAGCTATATAAGCCGACGCGCCCAGGAAGGTCATTAACGGTACACTATTCTTGGTAATTATCTGATAGTCGATGCCGTAGCGCAGTGGCTGGGCATTTTTCCCGGCTCCGTATTCCAGCCAGCGCTGTTTCTGAGCATAGTAGGCTTCCATGCCAGCCGCGTCGCCCATAAAATAGAGCCGGTATTCCTGGGCCAGCTGGGTCAGATCATCAATGGTGCGTTTGGGCTCAAAGTTTCCCTGCAACCGGGTAGTCAGAAAATCAGAATCGAGGTAGAAGTACCGTTGCGTCGTGATAGAATCGACCGGTTGCTGAGCCAGTCTTTCCACAGATGACGTCAGGGTCAGTTTGTCTATTGGTAGCTCCCTGCCGTTTAAACGCAGGGTAGCATTACTAAAGGCGGCACTCCCCACAATATCATCCAGCTTACTACCCTCCAGCTGAACATCTAAATTTGTTTTAACCGTCAGTGAATCAGGCAGGTAGCCCAATGCCCGCAGGTCGGCGTGTTTCAGGATGCCACTCAGGTCATAGCGTTTCCGGGGGCCGCTCAGGTTAAACTCACCGTCGAGGTCAAAGGCAATGTTCGGGTCATTGATGTGCAGCTGCCCCTGGAAAACGGTTTTTTGCAGATTGCCGCGTGCCGCCACATTCCGGTAACAGTAATGCTGCCAGCCAAATCGGTTAAACGTACCGTCGAAGTCAATGACGGCCTGCTCCAGACTTGTTCCTTTTCCGGTAATTTTTCCTGCACCATCTAGTTTTCCGAATTGCTCAGGTTGATTTAGTAGTTGTCCCAGGTCCAGGTTATCAGCTTTTAGGTTGGCCGTATACGTGGTCTGATTCGCCTTATCGGATAGTTTCAGTGCCAGCTCGCCGGCTACGGTGCCGATGGCCGTTTTGAACGTCCCTTTTGTTTTGAAATCATCGAACGACCCCACAAAGGTGGCGGCAAAAGCAGCCGTCCCTACTTTCTGGATAGTCCCGTTGAAGGACGAATCGGGATAATACTGCCGAATATCGGCCATGTTGACAACGGACGGGGTAAACGCAAAATCAACCGTCGTTTTATCCATATCAGGCAGCCCTTTCCAGGCCATAGAACCTGCCAGGCGGCTGCGACCGTTGGCACCAAACCGAAGGTCTGTATTCCGAAGCCGGAAATCATTGACCGTCCCGCTGAAGTTGCTCGTTAGCAGCCAGGTTTCGTTCAATCCGCGGAGGTAGTCGGAAAAATACCCTAAGTCGGACGACTGTATTTTACTGTTCCGAAATTGCGCCTTTATTCGTACCCGGCTGTTAAAATCGCCAAAAGCCGAAGGTTTGTCGTAATAAAAAATCAGTTCGTCCCGGATAATGGAATTGCCGATATAGGCATAAAGCCCGCCCAACTCCATTTTGGTATTGCAATATAAAAAGCGGGTATCCAGTCGGCGGATTTTTATTCGTGAGTTCCGGTCGACGCCCGTCAGTCCCTTACCGTCAAACGCGATGGTATCACCCAAGACCATAAAATCGCTCACTTCGGCCGTCAGATGCTGGAGCGTGAAATGGTTATGGTCGAAGCTTTTCCGGTCGTTCATCAACGGCTCGCGGGGGTCTTCGAGCGTGTAGGCCCCATCCACCAGATGGATACGCCCAACTGTAAACGGAACATTTTGATTGGGAACACCCGGATGGAGTGGGTCCGTTGTTAGTTGCTCAATGCGGGCAATAAAGTCGTCAAGGTTCGTATCGCCGTTTTTGGGATTTTTAATCATCCTGACATCGGGCTTGTAAAGCACAATCTCGTCCAGATGAATATTATGAGCCGACGAATCGATCAGGTAGCGCAGGTTGTAGTCGACATCGAGCCGCCCGACCATAATCATCGGCCGACCCTCGTAATCCTTAATCGTAAGTTGTTTGAGGGAGAGCGAGTCGAACCATTTGATGGAAACGCCCTGAATGTCGACGGGAAATTTCAGTTTTTCCGAAAGCCACTCGGCTCCTTTCTTCGCCAGCTGTGTTTGCACGGCTGGCACCTGAAGACCCAATAAAATCGCCAACGACAGTGTCAATACCGTGATGCACAGGTAGAGCAGTGTTTTAAGGAGTATGGCGAAAAACTGACGCATCCAGGGTGGAAATGCCTAAGGTACAACGAATAATAGAAATAGAATGCCGATTAGACTACTAACTGAGTGAACGGTTTAGCGGCAACTTCCATTGTTTATTCTCAAAGAAATCATTATCCATTAATTTTGCGGTGTGAATATTCTAGCCATTGAATCATCCTGCGATGAAACATCGGCGGCTGTTTTGGCCAATGGCCATATGCTGTCGAACGTAATTGCTACCCAGTTAATTCACGAAAAGTACGGAGGAGTTGTGCCTGAATTAGCCTCGAGAGCGCATCAGCAACATATTCTACCCGTGGTTGAACGCGCATTAGCCGACGCAAATTTACCCAAAAATGCGTTATCGGCCATTGCCTTTACCCGAGGCCCCGGTTTGCTGGGATCGCTGCTGGTAGGGGCTTCCTTTGCAAAAGCACTAGCCCTGGGACTGAATATCCCGCTCATTGAGGTGAACCACATGCAGGCGCATGTACTGGCTCATTTCATTGAAGCCCCCAGACCCGCGTTTCCCTTTTTGTGCCTGACCGTGAGTGGCGGACATACGCAGCTTGTGCGCGTGGATAGCCCGTTGACCATGACCATTATTGGCCAGACGATGGACGACGCCGTGGGCGAAGCCTTCGATAAATCGGCCAAACTGCTGGGCCTGCCTTACCCCGGTGGGCCGCTGATTGATAAGTACGCCAAAGAAGGGAACCCATTGGCATTCAAGTTTCCCATGGGGGAAATGCCCAACCTGGATTTTTCGTTTAGCGGCATAAAAACGGCCATCCTTTATTTTCTGCGCGATAATAAAAAGGTTAATCCTGACTTTGTTGATCAGAACCTGCCGGATATTTGCGCGAGCATTCAGCATACCCTGATTCAGATGTTATTGACGAAATTAAAGCGGGCCGCCCGCGAAACGGGGATTCGTGATATTGCAATTGCCGGGGGCGTATCGGCCAACAGCGGCCTGCGAACGGCATTGACCCAACTGGGTACGGCACAGGGATGGAACGTTTATATTCCTTCCTTCGACTATTGTACCGACAATGCCGCTATGATTGCCATGGCCGCTCAGTTTAAATATGAACAGGGCGATTTTGCCGATCAAACCATAAGCCCACTACCCAGAATGAGTTTTTGAATCAGCTAATCAGTTGGAATCGGTTATTAGTTCGCTGATAATCACCCGCCAATCAACGAATTAACCACTCAGCTAATCAACTGCCCATGACCATTTCAGAACTATATATCTATCCCATTAAATCGCTGAGCGGCATCGCTGTGTCAGAGGCTGTTGTGGAAGAAAAAGGCTTCCGGTACGACCGGCGGTTTATGCTCGTTTCGCCCCCCACAAACAACGGTGTCTGGTCATTCATGACGCAGCGAACCAACCACCAGATGGCCTTACTCGATGTGGCCATTCGGGAGCAAAAACTACTCGTCTGGCATCGACATCACCCGGATAATGTACTGGAACTACCCCTGACGGTAGCGCCATCGTCATCGGCCGAAACGATGCTGGTGACTATCTGGGATAGCGAAAATGTACCGGCAATGCTCGTTAACGCCGAAGCGGATCAGTGGTTTACAAACGCGCTGGGAAAGCCCTGCCGCCTTGTTTTTATGCCCGAAACGACCCACCGGGCGGTTGACCCGAAATACGCACGGGCTGCCGATGCTGTTAGCTTCGCCGATGGGTATCCGTATTTGTTTATTGGGCAGGCTTCACTCAATACGCTCAATCAGCGATTAACCGAACCCGTGTCAATGCGTCGGTTCCGGCCAAGCGTGGTGGTTGAGGGGGGGTTGCCCAACGAGGAAGATGCCTGGGCTGAGTTCGCCATTGGTGACCTGCATTTTTACGGTGTCAAACCCTGCGCCCGCTGTGTGCTGACAACCATCGACCCGGCAACGGGCGAGTTAGGGAAAGAACCGCTCAAAACGCTGACTACCTACCGTAAGTGGAAGAAAAAAATTCTGTTCGGTCAGAATGTGCTGGTCAACCCGTTGGGTGCTACCCCGTTGGGCACAATACGCGTTGGGCAATCCATCGAGGTTAGAAGCCGTCAGGAACCCTGGCTGGCTCCGCCCATATAAGGTTGATTGACGAATTTTTTTCAGTAAAGTCCACCCCCGAACGACCAGACAGGTTTTACACGCCGTTACCCATTACACTTTGCTTACTTACATCCGTACCGTTTACTACCTGAGTTTTCCCGTTGTAATCGGGGCCGTTCTGTCGAACCGAATGGTTATCCGACTGTCTGGCGTTGATCCTGTTCACTGGACTACCTCACTGATGCTGGCGCTGGTGGTGTTTATCATTTATACCGTCGACCGGTTACTGGATGTCAGGAAATACGCAATGGACAGCACGGGGCAACGCTTGACCGAACGGCATCGATTCCATTACCAATACGCTTCCTTGTTATGGCGGCTGGTGGCTGGAGTCGCTGTTCTGGCGGTGATTTTACTGTTTTTTTTACCACCCGCTGTAATCAGATTCGGGCTTATACTGGGCGGCATCTGTGTAGCGTACGTAGGAGCCGTTTTTCGGCTTCCGGCGCGTCATCCGGCGTTATTATTAAAAGAACCGTTGGTAGCAGCCCTCTACGCAACGGGCGTGTGGGGCAGCGTGTGGGTACAACGTCCGGTTATCACCTATGTTGACCTGACGGAATACCTAATGTTTGTGGGAATTGCCTTCCAGAACCTGCTCCTTTTTGCGGTGATGGAGCAACTCGAAACCCCCGATCAATCTCTTTTTTCGCTGGCTACTCAGTGGGGTAGCGAACGATGCAATATGATACTACGCTGGCTTACAATCGCCATCGTTGTGGCTGGACTGCTACTTTGTTTTCTGGCTAAAGACCGGTTTGCCCAACGGTCGGCCCTGGTGCTGGTCCTGATGAGCATCGCCCTGTACGGCATTCAGCGGTACCCCGCTTACTTCTTAAAAAACGAACGGTACAGATGGCTGGGTGACGGCGTATTCTGGATGCCGGGGCTGGTGTTGTGAAGCATTTCAGTTGTTGTCCCGTACTTGTTATCCAATACGAGTACTACTGCGGCCAATGATAGATCATCAACTCCCATAAGGGCTTTTTTTCTGTTTCATCGCTTTTCCCGACGGTGAACCGCACTTGACACTCAAGCAGATGCCGGTCGGAGCGGCTAGATGGAGCAACGAGACTGGTCAGTTTATCGGGCTAACCCATCTGGCCTTTTCGGTAAGCAGGGCGGAGCGGTTTTAGGATTGGTTACGCCTTAGAAGAGAACAACAAAAAAAACGCGGCCAGTCGGCTGCGTTTTTTCCTGACTACTTATTTTCGCCTGTATATACCGGTGTTGGTTTAGCCAACTTGGTTTAGCGCCAGGAGGGCATCTCGGCTCCTTTTATGAGCGCAGTGCGGTTTTGCCCTTTCGTTCCATCAAAATCAGCGGTCATGACTGTACATTCGCCCGTTCCGGTGTTGCTAGTATTGATGAAGATGATTTTCGAGCCGTTTGTCGAGAAACGGGGATCCAGGTCGTTGGTGCCGATGGGTTTATTGGAGCGGGCATCCGTGCCGGTCGTGCCCATCACTATCCACGGCATCCGCGTGGCAATTGTCAACATGGTTATCTGCGCGTTCAGCTGGCGGCCCTCCTCATTCTGAAAGCTGTCTTTATCGGAGGTATAGAGAGCTTCTTTCCCCGTAATCGAAAAAACCGGATTGCCTACCCGACTCGCTGGTTTGTTGAGCACGGTAGTGGTATCCCTGCCCTGCGGAGACATAACCATAAACCGATTGTCGTAGATACTGGCTCCTGTGGTGCGGGCAATGATGCGGTCGCCCTGCCCTGTCCAGTCGCAACCCGCAAAACTGCGTCCGTAGGGAGCCTGTGCCACCACCCGCAGGCCATTGCCCGACCCATCGGCATTGACGACGTACAATTTGTTAGTACCAGGATAGAGCAGTTGCGTACCATCGGGCGACCAGCAGAACGACAGGTCGGTTGGCATCAGGCCTGCCACCGGCACGGTGGTGGCCCGGTGCAGATTGCTACCGTCGTAGTTCATCACAAAGAGGTGAAGGTCGGTCTCGGCGTTTGAGATAAAGGCGATCTGCTGCCGGTTAGGGCTGACCACGGGCCGCCAGTTGTTACCCGACTGCGTTAGCTGAATGGCCGTGGTTCCATCCGTCGATACGAAAATCTGGTAGCGGCTGCCCATGCGCCGGGCAAATGTGTATGCTATATTGGGAAATGGAACGGTACGGAAACTCCATGTTTTACCCGTCACGGTGTTTACTCCATCCGACACGGTCACCTGCCAGTAATAGGTGGTTCCGTAGGCCAGGTCGTTGAGCACGAGTGAATCGGCAGTGAGTCCCGTCAGGGTCTGGGTGGGCAGCGTACTGCCTTCGCGGGTGATAACTACATCGTAGGTGAGGGGGTCATTGCCGGGGTCGGTGGCTTTCCACTTCAGCACGGCGGTGGTCGACACGGCCGTGAGGCCGGTGGTGGGCGAAATCAGGGCGGGCTCGGTAGGCAACGGGTTTTCGTTGACCATATACAGCACCGTAGCGGTTCCATACATACCGGATACCTCAACCGTCGTCAGTTCGTCGCGAAAGGATTCCCGGCTGGCCTGTAGTGTGTACTTACCAGCCAGCACCGTATCGAAGCGGAACCGGCCGGTGGTGTCGGTCTGTACCGTCCGGCCCGAAGGACTCAGCCGAACGGCGGCCTTCTGAATGGGTTTGCCATCTTTCTTGTTCAGCACCTGACCGTTGACCGATCCATATTGCTGGGGTTCGACAAATACTTCTTCGTTACAGCCCCACAGGCTGGCCAGCAGCGCAATAAGCAGGATACTATTTAGTAGGTTTTTCATGGCTTTAGGTAATTTGTGTGTGATTCCTGTTTATTGATGAATGGGAACAGACCGGCGCACGGAGCGCCCGAGATGAAAAGATAGGCCCACGGACCCGCGCAGGTAGTAATCGTTATGACTGCCGGCTGCGACACCGTCGAGGATATCGGTCATGGGTTGCTGGTAATCGACCGTTGTGCGAATCCCCATAAGCTGATTCAGGGTATATTCGGCTCCGACACCACCCGATAACGAGGCATACCGTTTCCCGCCGACATCGACGGGCGACGTTCCCATGCGGTAAGCGATGACGCCAGCGCCGACATACACCAGCGGGGTGATGCGCCGGAAGGGCAGCGAGCGATACACGAGGTTTGCCTGGAGGGTGCTGACCGGGCAACTGAATTTCTGGTCGCTGGCGAGTGTACCGACGGAGCCATTGATCTGAATACCGAAGGAGCTGGACAGGTATACGTCGGCGGTCAGCCCGTAGCCGGTTCGGATACCACGGGTGGGCATATCGCCGTGGTACTGCCAGACCGATGCGTAGGGCTGGATGGTCAGCCGCGACGGCTCCACCGTGTTGCGGGCCCCGTGGAGATCGGTTTGGCTCATGGCTGTTTTCTCCTGGTTATACTCCGCCAGCATTTTCTGGGTCTTCTCGGCAGCCTGCTCGTCGGCGGTCCAGAGGTTGTCCTGAATACCTTCCAGAATGAGCGCTTTAACGGCTTTTTCAATCGCTTCCGTAACGGCCATCTGGGCGGGCTCGTTGGTGGCGTAGCCGGTTTCTACTTCCAGCAGGCGTTTGAAACTCACATACCGGAATGTGCCCGCATCAATAGCCTGCGACAGAATGGTTTTGGAGGTGTACACCGTTTTGAGAATCTTGCCCGATTTGGTGGCTACCGCCCGCAGGTAAACCGTTACCCGATCCTGGCGGTACTGGCTGGAACCGCCGGTGCCGAAGAACCGAAGCCCCGCTCCACCCGTAATGGTGTTGGCATCGTAGGAAACGATACCACCCTCCAGAATGACGCCCGCAAACAACAGCGGAGGGAGTTTTTCACCCGCTTTATAATGGGCCACGCTCTGGTTAATAAACTGCCGTTCATTCAGGAGGTTGGCTATATTTTCCCGCTCGATGGGTACAAACCAGCCGCTTTCTTCCAGCGCTTTCAGGAGTATGTTGGTGGTGCCCTGCGATACAGCGGTCGAGAACCCCGAGCCGGTTTCGGTATGTTTGTACTGACCGGTCTGGTCCCGGAATTTGTAGACGGCGGCCACTATTTTCTCGTGGGGCGTGGGCAGCTTGCGCAGCTCGGCGGTGATGGCAGTTTCTTCGCCCAGGCGGGCCGACTGGGTGCGGGTAGGCTGGTTGAAGTAGGCGCTACAGCCGGTCAGTAGCCAGGCGAGGCCAATGAGTACCGGAATCGTGAGACTGATTTTTAAGGACTGGTTCATGGCGAAAAAGTGTATTGCGTGAAGAGATAAAGACGAATTCAGAAGTAGGGAACGGTAATGGAACTTTCACCGCCTTTGCCGTCGGTAATGCGGATAATGACCCCGTCGGCGGCATTGCTAATAACAACCTGCATGTCGCCGATGGTGAACGTACCTTCCTTGAGTCCATCCTCGCCAAACTGTTTGCCGAGAATGTTCTGCGAGAGTCGGCTGAGCAGTTGCCGCTGCAGGTTGTCGGAAAAACTCTGGAGCGACGAGCTGTTGCCCAGCCCGCTCAGGCTACCGGCGGTATTACTTTTGGCCGTCGGGTCTTTGTGGGTGTCCTGCGCCTGGGCCGAACTGAGCATCCACTGGTAGTTGAAGGTGTTGCCGCCAAACGCCGGGTTGTTGGGCCGGTACGTTAAGCCCTGCGCCCGAAGTTGATTGAGGGCTGCGGGGGCCAGCAGCAGGAATCCGAGGGTGAATAATGTTTTCATATACAGTTAGCCATTTAAGGTGATCTGACTGTATATCGCCGGAATCAGGAAAGGTTAACAGCCGGTGGCTGATTCGTTAAAAAAAGGCGTGCTCCCAACGTCTGAACGGACATTAGGGGCACGCCTTTCCAGGTGGCCGATCTTCGTACTGATTCGATCACAGGAGCATTGGGGTGCTAGTACACCCCCGACCCTTTCTGGTCCTGACTGCCGAGTAGCTGAAGCATTTCCTGATAACTTTTCAGGTAGTCCCGAACGGTTTCCACCGCATAGAGAGCGTCGGTTTCCAGCAAATCGTAGCGGGCCTGGACAAACTGCTGCCAGACGGGTTGATCGCTGATGCTGATCAGTACCTGGCTGGCGGTGCCGGGGGCTGGAATTTCTTCCACCATAATCACTACCAACCCCATTATGTGTTGCTGAGTGCTGTCGGCCGGGGGCGTTCCCGGCTGAGCCGATTCGGCAGTCAGGTACTTGTAGAACAGGTCGTAAAAGTCCTTACCGACTTTAGTGCGGGTATTGTCCAGTATTAACCGGGTGCCGTTGGGTTCATCGGGCAGGCTTTCCTCCACCTGGCGATTCAGCCCTGAATCAGTAGCTGGGGTTGCGTTCTGGGCCGCTCCCACTAGTGGAAGCATTGCCAGCAATAAGAGCAGGAAGGCGTTCATGGTCAGGGATTGTTTTTAATGATTAACTGCATACCGCCGGTCTGCTCAATGCGCATGGGTACCCCTGCAGCCGGGCTGCCACCCTCCTGAACCAGCAGGTTGTTATTGCCCCGCTGTAGTACGTCCAGTTGGCCATTGTTCTGCCGCGCCCGCCACAGGGTCGCGTTATTGTCGCCCTGTTGGGCAAACGAATACCGGTTGTTGGACCCATCAACGTCGACATCCAGCAGGTTGTTTGTGCCCTGCTGCGACAGGCTGACGGCATTGAAACGGCCGGTTTCTTTGTATTGCAGCTGGTTGAGTTGCCCCGACTGGACCAGCGTGACCTCACCGGACGTCAACCCGGCCAGATTTCGGTCGGCCATCGGCTGGCGGAAATACACCTCCGACTGGGCCGATACCAGCAACGGAAGGCTGACGAACAGGAAACTCAGGAGTCGTTTCATGATGCAGGCGCTTTGTTTGTTGAATGGGAGTTGATTGAACCGCAAGCCCGAAGTGTTTCCGGGCTGGCGGTTCCGCTTAGTTCGGTGATTGCGTAACGGTAGCCGTGTTGTTATTGCCGGTCTGACCGAAGCGAAGCAAATTACTATCGCCAGTTTGAGTAAGGGTTAGCACGTTACTATTACCATACTGAGTAGCAGCCCCTTCCAGCCCTCGCAATGCATTATCACTGCCATTCTGGGTGGCATTAATAGCGTTAAATGAGCCAAACTGGAAGGTAGATACGCCCGAATCATAGTGTATGCCTTCGCCTTCCTGCGAGACTATAACCGTATTGGAGTTTCCGCCCTGATAGCTATTTACCTGAAGGTTACGGCCAGTTTGCGTAGCCTGAACCGTATTATTATTTCCCGACTGAAGAAGCCGAAGGTCATTTGCGTAACCGGTTTGGGCCGATACCAGTGAATTGTCGTTGCCATTCTGGTAAGCATGACCAATGTCCAGGTAATCGCCAATACCTCTTACCCGGTTGCCATTACCCTCCTGCGTAACCATACTGGTGTTGTTGTCACCGTTTTGCTGCCAGAAATAAGCCATATTAGCTTCTCCGGTTTGGGAGAGCGTTATCTGATTTACATGGCCATAAGCCTGAGAGGAAAGGGCATTGTTATAATCGCCAATCTGGGTGAAACTGGTCTGGTTCGAACTTCCATTGCTTATACGGGCCGTGCCCTGATTATAATCGCCGGTTTGTACCAGATTAAACTGATTGACGTTGCCATTATAAATAGAGCTATAACTATGGTTGCTTTGACCAGTCTGACTCATGAAGACCTGGTTATTGAGACCAGTTGACAGAAAAATATCGGCATTATTGTTGATTCCGGTCTGAGCAATGTTGGTGTTGCCTTGGCTACCCCCATCGTCTATTAAATTTTTTGCCACGTTATCATCGCCGGTAATAGATACGGTTCCGTTGTTAGTGTTCCCATATTGGCCAAAATAAACCTGGTTGTTATTCCCGCTTGCGCTGATGGTACCTGTATTACCCATTCCTGCCTGTACAGCGGGCCCATACAAAATGCCATTACTATTACCAGCCTGACTTAGCGATAAGGTGTTCCCACTCCCAAATTGGTTAACCGGTGCATTGTTTCCATCGCCCTGCTGGCTAAGGGATAAGGTGTTGGACTGGGCCTGGGCGGCATACACCGATGCCAGCGCCAAGGCGGATAAGATGAGCTTTTTCATGAGTGCTAAAAAGTAAAAAAGATGATTGTTTAGTTTGGCGATTGCGTAACGGTAGCGGTGTTGTTGTTGCCCTGCTGACTGAAACGCATCAGGTTGCCGTCGCCCGTTTGGGTCAGGGTAAAGGCGTTGCCTATGCCGCTCTGGACCGCCGAAGTTCCCGCCTGCAAACCTTCCAGCACGTTGCGGTTACCGTCCTGCCGGATGGTAGCTGAATGGTCGCTGCCGCTTTGGGTAAACTTCATCAGGTTATCGTTGCCGGATTGGTCTAACAAGGCCGTACTAAAGTCAGCCGTTTGCACAAGCTGAATCGCGTTGTTGTCACCAGTCTGGCTGGCCGTGGCCGTTGAGAAATCTGTATACTCCTGGCTGAACGTGATCTTGTTATTATCGCCGGCCTGCGTCAGTGTTGCCACGCTTTGATTGGCCATCTGAACAAATTGAATTTCGTTATTGTCTCCACTTTGGCCTGCATGGAGCGTATTGTCATTTCCTCCCTGATACGCAATTCCACCTAATGTGGGTGCTCCGCCCCCATAATTTATACTCCCTGGGCCATTCAGTCTATTGTTGGTACCATACTGATCGATGGTCGCGGAGTTTCGGTTTCCCTCCTGGTTAAAGTTCGATACGGCGTTAGACTGCCCTTCCTGTGTAATTGATAGTTTATTACCCTCCAGGTTGCCCCCGAAGTAACGAAACCATCCGAGTGTGCCGCCATCGGCCCTGTTGTTATCGCCAATCTGCCTGATGCTGTATTCACCCCCGGTGGAACGGCTGGTCGAACTGAAAATCGAGGACTGGTTACCCGATCCCGTTTGCGACATACGACTCAGATTCTGATCGCCCGTCAAAGAGATAGAACTAACGTTACCATCGCCTGACACGAGCAGTTCGCTGGTGTTATTGCTACCCAACTGCCTGAAAGTTTGTTGATTACTGTTACCATTTACTGTAATGGATCCGGTATTGGCACTCCCCATCTGCGACACCGGGTCGTATAGCCATGATTCGGTATTCAGCCGGTTGTCGTTTCCCGACTGGCTAACCGTTAGCGCGTTGTTACTTCCACGCTGGCCAGTTCGAGCATTATTGCCATCGCCCTGCTGGCTAAGCGAGAGGGTGTTGGACTGGGCCTGGGCGGCATATACCGATACCAGCGCCAAGGCGGATAAAAGGATATTTTTCATAAGTGATAAAAGTTAAATGTATGATTTGGGATTAGTTGGGCCGTTGTGAGACAGTAGCCGTGTTGTTATTGCCGGTCTGGCCAAAGTGCAGGGTGTTGCCATCGCCGGCTTGGGTTAGGGCAAAGCTGTTACCATACCCTTGCTGGACAGCGCCAAAGTAGCGAGTACGATAACGAACATTAGGATCTCGCTCTAAGTCTGTCAGTGTGTTATTATCACCATCCTGCACAACTGAACTTGTGTTTAGGTAACCTACTTGTGAAAGCTGAGCGTTATTATCACTCCCTGTCTGGCTGATGTGCCCCTGGTTGTAACTACCATCATTGGCCGTTATTAAACCAATATTGTTATCGCCATTTTGGGCTAGATCAATCTGATTCCGGTCACTACTTGCCGCAATAGCAAGACCCGTATTTCTATCTCCGGCTTGAGTAAGGCTAATTTGATTTCGATCACTATTATAGGTATAGGCCGTACCCGTATTCCCGTCTCCGCTTTGACTTATGTTGATACTATTATGTGTACTATGGTACGCAGAATAAGCTTCTGCGGTGTTGCTGTTCCCGCTTTGGTTAACGCCAATATGGTTATCGTCACTATGATCCGTAGCATATACATAGCCAGAATTTCCATCGCCAGCCTGATTGAGCGTAACCTGGTTATGGTCGCTGCGGTACGTAGTCAATACTATACCCGAGTTATCATTCCCCATTTGCGTAATGGTGGTTTCATTCAAATAATGATCAGCTTGACTAAATGCACGGTTTCGGCTACCAGCAATTGAGATAGTGCCAGTCAGGCTGTTCCCTAACTGCTCGAAGGACGTGTAGTTATTATCACCAGCTACGGTAATCGCACCTACATTCCCATTCCCACGCTGGGTAACTGGGGCGCTGTTCCCATCGCCCTGCTGGCTGAGCGACAAGGTGTTGGACTGGGCCTGGGCGGCACAGATAGACGCGGCCGCCAATGCGGATAAGATGAATTTTTTCATGAGTGACATTCGGTTTAAGGTGAATTAATTGTGCATTTGTTTTCCTGTGTATCGCAGGAATAGAGGTGGGTTATCAAACTGGTGAAATAAATTTTGGGGAAACGGATAACGAAGCGTTGAAACCGCGATAGTTAAGCGTACTGAGTCGTGGCTAACTATCTGACTCACTGATTGATTTTCGCGATATAAATCACTAACTATGCCCTGCGCACGGTTGCGTTTAACGCCGGCTTGTATGACCACAGATGTGAATAACCCTTGTCTTGATTTCGAACAGCAGGGGCACCTGGCGTTCTATCAGGCGCTGCTGGCCGACTACAAACTGGCCTGGGAATGCCTGTACATCCGGGCTGCCCACAGTTTCGTACCGTATGCCCGACAGCGCAGTGCCGTATCTACAGACGATGCGTTGGACATTTTACAGGATGGTATGGCCGAATTTGCCCTTAACCTGAAGACCGGCAAATTCGTTTTTCAGGGAAAACCCGTAGCAGCCTATGTGTTCACCATTTGCCGGAATCAGTGGGTTAGCTTTCTGCGAAAAAACAACATCCGTAAGGTTGATGTCTTTCAGGAAACGGACGACGATGGCACCTACACTGGCCGAGAAACGGTATCAACCAGTGAACTAACTGACGGCCAGACCGGTACTCTGGCCCATGAAGAACCCAACCGCCCGGATGTCAGCGCCGATTCAATCTGGGAGAGCAGCGAAGTAGACTGGAAAGCCGTTGGCCGCGCATTTGCCGAAGTAGGTGCCGACTGCCAGGCCATGCTGCACTGCTTTTACGTAGAAGAAAAAACGCTGGGGGAGTGCGGAAGTCGTATCGGCCTGCAGGAAAATTCGGCCAAGGTAAAGCGGTTTCGGTGCGCCCAGCGCCTTAAAGCCTTATATAGCCAGTACAAAACAGCGTAACGATGGAGCTATCCGACGAACTTCTGGAACAGATTGGGGCCTACCTGTCAGGAACGCTCTCAGCCGATGAAAAAGACCGGTTCGAGACCCAATTGCGGCAGAACGAGCCACTGCGACAGGAGGTAGCCCTGCAACGTGAACTGAAACAGGGCCTGACCTTCCTGGCCCAGAAAGAGCGATTCCGACACATGCACGCTGACCTCGACAAGCGGGGCCTTCTGGCCGATCTTGACAAACCAACGGCAGAACAGGAAACACCGAAATCCCTGTTTCCGGAGCCAGTTGTCGTGCCGTTCCCAACGAATTCCCCACTTGAAGAAAGCCGCCCGGCTGTTCAGTTCGTTCGGGCGAGTTGGGTTATGGCCGCTTCGGTGGCTATGCTGCTGGGCGTAGGCTGGGTATTATACCAGAATCAGCAGGAAAAGCGGGCCTTGCTGGCGCAGGAGCAGTTATTTACCGATTTCTACTCCACAACGCTGAAAGCGGCCCCGTCCCGGCCAACCGACCCCGACCGGGTGGCGGCACCTATCCCCAACAGTCAGTCATTTACGGACTCGGTGCGTCTGCAAGCGGCCATCGCTGGTTTGCAGCGCCCCAACCGCCAACCTGCCATCAACGACCTGGTTGCGCTTTCGGCCGGACAACCGGGGCACTGGCGCGCTAGTGCACAGTGGTATCTGGCACTAGCCTACCTGCAGAATAATCAAATCGCCGAAGCGCAGGCACTGCTGCAAACCATTGCCCGGCTCAATGGCCATCCCTATCAGCAGGAAGCCCGGCAGCTTCTTACCCGGCTGCCTGGTTCCACAACCGCACACTGACCATGAAAGGCGCATGGCTCATCGGATTGCTACTCTGCCTGCGGGCCGCTTCAGCTTTGGCCCAGGTAGACATTAAGACGGGTTTACTGCTGGAAGATGACCAATACGAGCAGGTATCCTATCTGACCATTTTGACCAAAGAACCGCTCCCGCCCCGCGTTTCGTTCGAGCAATTCTGTCCATCGGTGCAGGCCCAGGGAGACTATGGCACCTGCGTGGGCTTTGCCTGCGGCTATTACCTCCGCACGATTCTGGAGGCCAGGGCCCGAAAGCTGACCAATAAAAGTGCCATCAATAAACTGGCGTTCTCGCCAAGCTACCTGTACGAAAAAGCCAAAACCAACGGCGACTACGCCTGCACCGAAGGCGCATACCTGACTAAAGCGTTTGGCGTGCTGAAAAGCGTGGGGGTGGTACCTTTCCATCGTTTTCCATATCCGGCCTGCGGCCAGCAGACCGGCACCGTCGATGCGCTGGCGTCCCGCTACCGTATACCAGCCTTCGAGCGGCTATTTAGTGTGCAGGATGACAACCAGAAAATTGAGAATATCAAAAAAGCCCTAGCTGGAGGTAGTCCCGTGGTGGTTGGCATGGTTGTGCCAGCGTCGTTCTTCGTAGCCGGGAAAGTCTGGGAACCGTGGCCGCAGGACGACCCAAAGGATACCCAGCTGCGGGGCCACGCGCTGTGCATCGTCGGCTACGATGACGGGCAGTTTGGGGGTGCCTTTCGGGTTGTCAACAGCTTTGGCAAAGGCTGGGGTGACAATGGTTTTTGCTGGATCAGCTACGGGGTGATGGCCCGCTTTACGCGCTATGGTTACCGCATTAGTTCCTGAGGCTGCGGGTGGTGATCTGAAGTCGGTCCTGGGCTACCTCGCGCTGGTTTTTGGTACAGGTAACGGCCTCGATCATGGCCAGCATTGAGCCAACAAAAAGCATGTTGCCAGCCTCTTTTCGAATGTAAAGCGTTGGGTTGGGGGTAGTTGGTAAGGGGCAGAAGGCTTCGTCGGCCGCATAGGCCAGCAAATGCTCCATGCCAAAGGGAGCGGCACACTCGAAGGAGTCATTGGGTGCAATGCGGACGTACTGGTTCTCCTGGCCGGGTTTAATTTCGAAATCATTTTCGAGCAGGGTCTTTGAGCCATCGGCCTGCAGATAGACCACCCGCACATGGCAGGGCCGGTTCGCTTTTGCTTCCAGAATAAGGATATTTCCTTCCCAATACTCGACGCTCGACCGGCCCCGATCCGTCCTGACCGATACGCTCAGGGCCGTTTGAGGGGCCGGGGGCTTTTGCCGGAGAGTATCGCGTATGGCCGTAATCTGCTGGTAGTTGTCGGGTTTCAGGGTTAGGTTTTGCTGACTAAGCCACGTCAGTGGCAGGTCGGCATTAACAAATGTTTTGAATACCATGCCGGTACGCGGCTCATACAGATCGACCACTAGTCGCAGATTATTGAGTGTCTGCTGGTATGAGCCCCGCAATGCCAGCGCGTTTTCCCGGCTTTGAGCAGGCGACAGCACGTTGACCCTTGTCTGCTTCTGTAGACAACGGCTGAGGGTAGCAAAAATCCGGTCCGACAGGGCATCCTGTACCCCGCAGCCCTGGTAGGTAAACACCTCAACAGTCAGTTCCCTTGCGTTGACCGGTAGTTGACTGTTTACCTGGTCTGCCAGTGCGGTCAGTACGGCCGGTAGGTCTTTCTGCCCATTTGCCGCCTGCTCCACTTCGGCAGCCGTAATGGTAAAGGCCGTTGATGGCCAGCTATCGGCTTTGCCGATGCCCGCTATCCGATAATTGTGGTAGGTGTTCAGTTTCCGGTCGAACAGGAAGGAAATTCGAAATTCGGCCAGGTATTGAAACTGAAAGGGCCGTCCCTGCCGATCAGTTCCCTCCATCTGTTTTTGCAGGTACAGGTTGATAAACGACTGTCCGTCCTTTGTTTGCTGAAGATCATACCGGCCATCGTTCAGGCTCATGGTATTAACAATGGGCTTACCCCCCGTGTAAATGCGGCTGTCTTTTACATACTCATCAACAGTCGTATAGTTCGCTCCCGTCTGCCTGAATTCGTTGAACACCAGCACATTCCGGCTCCGAAAGGCATCCCGTATCAGCCCCCGAATGTGATTTTGCAACGCTTCGGGGGGTTGATGGGCTTCGTAGTGCGTCAGGATTTCCAGGTTCGTCAGGTACTTTTCTTCCACCAGCCGACGAGCGTCGTCGGCAATTCGTAGCCGGTCCTGCTGCGTGTAGACCTGCGCTGTAGCCGGGAAAGCAACACCCAATAACACCCCTGACAGCAGGAACAGGGGTATTAGGGTGTTTAAGCGGGTGCATCCAATCATAACAAAGGCCTGCCAACAGGCAAAAAATAAGGAAAGCAATGATTGCCTTACCGCCCAGTAGCGGGTGCCGTTTCGGAGAGCCGGACGTTGCCCAGAAGCACCGTCCAGCGGTTTTCATCGTAAAACGGGTCTTTTCGGTTGCGCAGGTCTACCGCCATTTGTTTGGCAGTTTTAGCCCTGTATACCGGCTGTCCTTTGCGATTAAAAGCCTGAAACCGCTGAAAATAGGTCGCCGTAGTCAGGTAGCCCTGATTCGTTTTGGCCCAGTCGCCCACCAGTGCCAGGTCGTAAAAGGTGATGGTAATGTCGGCGTATTTTTTTTCCATGTTTTTCAATCGGCGCAGATAAATAGCCAGGGGATATTCCCGGACCACGTTGTTCGAACCAACCTCCATGGTGGCACCGGGCAGAAACAATAGCAGTGTATTCTCGATGGCCAGTTCGCGAATGTTACTCTGCTGATCGGGATCGGCCACAACGGTCAGATACCGTTGAAACTCGGCCACTTTCTGTTTAGTCAACTGCCGGAAGTCGCGCAGTTGATTCTCGCTCAGCCGACTCTCTATCACCACCTGATTATCGTCGAGTGGCAGGGGGCACTCCTGTCCCTGCACCCCGGAAGCAAGCGCGCACACACCCGTCAGTATACAGTAAATTATTGTTAGTCTGTTGTTCATGGGAATATACTGCGGATACGGTTAACCCCTTACCAAGAAGTAATTCGGTCGTCAGGGCTTGGTGCACGTGGGCAGCTCACCGGTCCGTCGTTTCACCACACCTCCTGAATAGCCGCTCGTTTATAGTGTTTACCATCGGCGGACACTTCCGAGAGCCGTTCGATGAAGTTGATTTGCTGGATATGATTGGCATTAACATACAACCGCCGAACAAAGGTTTCAATGGGTTGCACCTCAACCAAGGTCGAATTAACGTAAATATCGATCCGTGCCTGCTTCGAGAAGAAAGCTCTCAACCGTGTCATGGCAGCCCGTCGCTGCTGGTCGGACAAGGTTGTGTCGGTCAACTCGTTCAACTGCCGGTTAATTAAGTCGAAACTAAGCCCAGAATCGGTGACCGTGGTCACGGCGGTTTCCGGGCGGTCAGTCCGTTCGTCCGTTGCCCGTATCTGGCCGGTTGCCTGTACCGGCGCTACCGCTACGTCGTAAATAGACTGCTTGAATCGGGTTGCCTCGTGCCGTACTAGCCGGGTCTGAGTATCCCGGAGCAGGGTTTCCCAACTAATGGTTTTGTTGTACCGACTAGCCAGATCGAGGGCTTCATCGAACGAGCGGGTGTAAAAACTACCGGAATCGGGATGCGCACAGGACTGCTCCGGGGGACGGCTACTGGCAATGAGGGCATCCCCGGAAACGTTCAGAAAAAGCTGCCGGTAAGCGGCCTTCACCGAGTCGGTGGCCAACGGTAGAGCATCAGGCGAACTCGTTTTCTTGACCATACCGCGCATAGTACTCACGGCTTTATTACAACAGTCGCCCAGGGTAATACACAGCCGGGCGCGCTTCGCCCTGAGGGTAGTGTGAATGGCCATCAGGCCGGGATTTTGCCCGCTGGTAGCCGCTGCTTTTTCGAGCCACAGCACCGGGAAACGGCCAGCGCGCGCGTGGGCGTTGTAGCCATGTCCGGTATAGTACAAGAAGATAATATCTTCCGAGCCGGGTGTTAACCTGTTCAGTACCGCATCGAGTTGCTGATGGCGGAACGAATCTCCCGCAATGATCTGTTCGCTCAGCTGGAAATCAATAGCTCTGGTAACCTGAACAATCCGGCGGTGCATGATATCGATATCCCGTTTGCACACCGATGCCAGCACCGGATCGTTGGTGTCCGCCACCAGAATAGCGTGAACTGTCTGAGCGTATCCCGACCCTCCCCACGGGGTCAGCCCCAGGACTAACCCCATCAGCAACACCAGGTATTGGCGGAGCGCAGGCATGACCTAGTTGATATTAAAAACGAAGCGGCCTTTCAATCGACCCTCGTAGTAGGGTGGTTGTACAAAGCCACGATCTTCCAGGCCCTGGTCAATGCGGTTAACCAGCTCAATTACATCGACGTCGGGCTGGCTGATGTGCTTCACCAGCTCGCTGGTAAACAACCCGTTTTCCTGATCGCCGTCGTACGCCTGCTTACCCGGTTCGGTTGCATACACAATCATGGTTCCAACGGCGGGATTAACGGGAGGAAACATCCGCTCTCCAGCCCCCCGACGCCACGACCGATAGGGATTGTTGCGGCAGGCATCCCAGAAAACCAGGTTAGCACCTTTAGGGTTGGCATACGCCATTTTCTCGACAATCTGCCGCAGGGGGTAACACACGTAACTAACGTCGGGCTCAGTTTTAGGCTCTGCATCAATGGGTTGCACGAAGGTTTCGCCACTTACCATTAGCCCGTGCCCGGCATAGTAGAAGAGACCAACATTGTGGGTGCCGAGGGCCTCCATAAAGGCATCGAGGGTTTGTGTGAACTCCGGCCGCGACAGATTTTCCTTAAAGATCACCTCAAAGCCTAACGTTTCCAGTTGCTGCTTAACCGCCCGACCATCATTAGAGGGATTCATGAGCTTGTACTGTTTATAATTGCCGTTGGCAACAATCAGGGCCAGCCGCTTCTGGCCCTGAACTCCTTTGCTGGCTATAGCAGGAGGGGCGTTTTCGGGCTGGCAGATGATGACCCGCAACTCGGAGGTGGTACTACCGGCGGCATTGGTTGCTTTTACCTGAATTTCGTTGCGTCCCGCAACCAGCAAGATGACATCTGAGAACTCTGCCCCGTTATTAACGCGTTTGAAGCCCCGCATTTGTCGGTTCAATTCCTTACCATTGGCAAAAAACTGTACCTGGGTGGCAGCATCGCCCGATTGAACATGAACGGTTACGCTGGTCGTGAGCCTGTATTGCGTTACCTGCTCGGTCTGGGGGATTTTCCAGGTAATGACCGGAACAGTAACGGCCTGTTTTTTCGGGAAGACCCAGTCGCTACTGGCCGTAATCGTTGTAGGGGGCTGAGCCACCAGCGGGCCCGTAGCCAGGCAAATCAGAAGAAGGAGAAATAAACTGTTTTTCATGGCTATATCAAAAACGGAATTGAAAACCAATGGATGGAATAGTGCCCGCATACGCCATGACGACACCTGTTTGGGCAAACTGCTTTTGCTTCTCGTTTTTTCTGCCTTTCAGAAACGTGTACGTTACATCCGTTAACAACAAGGCCACGGCCGTCCAGGTAGCCGCCAGATAGTAATGATTTAACCGGTTGGCCTCCGCATAGTCGGAATCGTTCAGCAGAACGACGTATTCGTCATAAGCGCGGTTCGACCGGGCGTTTTGCACCAACCCATAAATGAGTAGCCCGGCATACGCCCCCGTTAGCAGGGGGCGCAGCCCGACTTTATGGTTAGGCTGCACAAAAATGTTTCCGATGCCGGGTGCCACCACCGACAACAGCGCGTAGGCAGGCCCTCCCCCCAGAGCCAACCGTTGATAGGGGCGTTTCAGCCGGATGCTTACCTGGATACCATCGTCGATTCGCAGACCATCCAGCCGGTAATCCCAATAGATCGTTTTGTTTTTGCCCGGCACCACCGACAGGCCAAGGTCGCCAGTTACGGTAACGACGTTCAGCAGACCCCGACTCTGGCTTTCCACCAGTAGGTAAATTGAATCGCGACTGGTTATACCCACGGCATCATACAGCACTTTCACCCGCTCACTGTCGAGTTCAACCCGAATGTTTGTAATCGGGCCACTACCTGCTGACTGACCCTGAGCTGTGCTCAAAGAGAACAGAACGACCAGCAGCCAGGCAAGGCCGTGGGTATGATAAACGAGGGGCTTCATCGATTGTATAGTCTTCTTATTTCCACCTCCGTCAGGCCCCGGTTGTAAATACGAATTTCATCCATTTGGCCACCAAAATTGTTTGGATCATAATCAGCCTGTGCACCAAAGCGCAGATTCCCCCCGGCACACCTGTCAATCGGGTTTACGGAGGGCTCTTTCTGCACTTTTCTTAATTCGCCGTTGATGTAGAGCCGATGGGTCTGTCCGACAAAAACGCTGACAAAGTGGTACCATCGACTTAGCGCGTAAGCAGGGTCGTAATAAACCACTGCATTCTGAATGGGTTGCTCAATGGTACAAAGGCCATCGTTATTGATGTCGATAACGAATTCGTATCCCGGCGTGGGAGGATTAGGGGTCTTGGGAGGCCTTACAAATGCACTGTACTGCTGATTTTCGTGACTCTGATAATTGCTTTTATTATAAATATGACTCGTGCTGACCAGTCGACTTACCTGCAACCAGAGACTTATGGAGATCGAATCGGGGCGTAATTTGACATTATCGGGTATTTCGAAGTAGTCATCTACCCCATCCAGCAACAAAGCCGCCTGATTGACATCCCGACGGTCCGGCCCAAACGTTGCACCATTTATCAGTTGTCCGTTCAGGTTGTTACCGCTTGCATCAAACACACTTCCATTGAATGGATAGTACGCAATTAACCCATTCAGCAAACTATCAGCCTGAACCGGCAAATCCCACTTTTTACAACTTAGAAGCAGCGTCAAGCTTAAAAACCAGGCGTAGCTTCTGAGGATACGCGCACCAACCCATTCCCTGTTCATAGTCCAGTTCTTTTAGTAGCCTACTCGGGAAAATCAAATGAAATTAACTATTTTTTCTTAAAAAAAGCTAATTTTGCAGGCGGATATAGTGAGCTTATGAAATATTAGCCAGAGAAGAGAATCTTTCTTATTAAACGGCAAACCGCTGATAGTCATTTGGATTAGACAGTATGTCTCCCAATTATGTCACTGCTCTCACTGAAGTACCTAAGATTCGTAAGAATATTACGGCCATTATAGCCTTTCAAAGATGCTTCTCAAACTACTTGCCAATGCACTTTTGTAACCAATTGGTCATGGAGTTGACGGACCAAATTCTGTTTGGCCCACTGGTAGAAACACCAGTACGGGCGACGGCTATTACGAAAGTGTGGTGCTGGACCCCGAAGAAAACCAACTGGAACTGACGGCCTGAGCCCGCTCTACAGTTTAACCGGCTCGTCCGTTAATTTGACAGCCATCGTCTTCGTTTTTGTTTCCTCCTTTCGCTCGCGCCGATTAAGAATATCAAGGATTATCTGCGTCATGTATTCACGCTTGTTGAACACGATATCGTGGCGATTCTCGGGCAGCAAAAACTGCTTCACCCGGGCATTGACCAAATGATGCTCGGCAAATGATACATTGGTGGGATAAACCAGCTCATCGCGCTGGCCGTGTAACATCGTGATATTTGCCCGAATCTTGGGCCAGTCGGGTAATATGGCTTCCAGCGCTTCCCGGTGCGCCAGCTTCTCATCATTAGCCAGGCGGAGGAGCGGGGAGACACACCAGTAAATTAAGGGGCTGTCGGCCAGATAACTGATTGAATACGTCCGCTCCAGACCCGGACCCAGGGCCGAAGAAACAAAAACGACATGATCAACCAAATCGGGGTTATTCATGGCCAACCGGGCCGAAACGGACCCTCCGTACGACGAGCCGACAATCATTAAAAAAGGCGCTTTCCGAAACCGGTCGATGAGGGGTTGCAGGAACTTAGCCTGATTGATAATTGAGGTTTCGACCCGACCGAAATCGGAGTAACCATATCCTGGTCGATCTACGGCCACCAACTGCGCCTTATTCAGCAACAGGGTATCCTTAAAAAACTTGTCGAAAAAGGACAGGGAACTGGGAGCACCGTGTACGAATAGAATAACGGGCTGGGCCGAATCGCCTTTCAGCGCAGGAGTTTCCAGAAACCGAATGGTACGTGGCTTTTCTCCCGGTTCGCCAGCAATGTGGTAGTAGTGTACGGTGGGCCGAATGCGTTGATTTCTGAATTCTTCCGCTAACTCTTCGTCCGTTTTTCGGGAATCGACAAACCAGGCTGCTCCTACCACGCAAATGACCAGACCAAATGCACTGAGTAAACTCCAGCAGGCGATTCGTAAAAAGCGTTTCATACCAAACATCATCTGTAAACTTCTTCAAGCAACCTATTCGCCAAAGACTCATTTTTCGTCAGTGTATAAGCGAACAACTCCCCGACTGACGTGCACCTACCTACTGTCTCTTCGTTGTGTCGATTGGCACTGGTGGAGCAAAGGGCAACATCTCGATAAAGGTTGAGTCTGCTGGCTCTTCGGAGGAACTGGTAGAGTCAGACTCTTCAATGACTTCTTCGTCGCCGGAAGGACCGCAGTTTAAGTAATTTTTTGCGATGCCTTCGGGTTTGGGAAAGGGCGCCTGTAGATTCTTAAACTTCGGGTCGGCATACACCTTCTCCAGAAATCGACCGACCAGTGGCAGCGCGGTCTTAGCCCCTTCGCCCAGGTCAGTTGACCGGAAGTGAATACTTCGATCATCACCCCCTACCCAGGCGCCTACCACCAGGTTGTTGGAAACACCCACGAACCAGCCATCGGAGTTGTTCGACGTGGTACCGGTTTTGGCTCCCATCTCGTTATGATTCTTAAACAAATTATAAGACCATAAGCTTTGCGATGTGCCGCCGGATTCCTGCAAACCGCCCTGCAGCATATAGCGCATCAGGAAGGCCGTTTCGGAACTGATGGCCCGTTTATGCTGACTCGTAAACGTTTCAATAACGTTACCATCCCGATCTTCGATGCGCTGCACAATGATAGGCTGGGTCGATTCGCCGTCGTTGACAAACGTGCAGTAAGCACTTACCAGCTCGTATAACGACACGTCAGATGAGCCCAGCCCAATGGATGGAACGGGGTCCAGGCGACTCTGAATACCCATCCGGTGGGCATACTCGGCCACCCGTTCGGGGCCAACGTCATCCGTCAGGCGAGCCGTTATGGAGTTGACCGAGCGGGCCATAGCCCGGCGCAGCGTCATGTTCGCGTATGTGTAATATCCCGTTGAATTGCGGGGTTCCCACACTTTGTCCTCCTTATTCTCGCGATATTCCTTACGAAACGGGCGGTCCTGAATCCGGTCGCAGGGGCTAAGGTTAATCAGGGTATCGTCAATGGCGGTGGTATATACAAACGGCTTGAAGGTTGATCCAGGCTGTCGTTTGCCCTGCTTCACGTGGTCGTACTTGAAGTAGTCGTAATCCAGCCCCCCTACCCACGCCCTGATGTAACCCGAGCGCGGGTCCATGGCAACCATGCCCGATTGCAGAAAATGTTTATAATAAGCGATTGAATCGTAAGGGGTCATGGTGGTGGAGTCGTACCCGCGTTTACTGTTCCAGCTAAACACCCGCATCTTGTACTTCTTGTTCTTCATGTAGTACATGATTGAGTCCGGGTACAGCGGCAAAAAACGCTTGCTCAGGGTCTTATAACGTTCGGTACGCCGGGCCACCGAGTCGATGAAGCCGGGCAATTCGTTCCCATTTTCATCCGTCCAGGGGTTACGCCCCTGCCAGTGATCATCGAACGTGCGCTGCAACTGCTTCATTTTCTCACTTGTCGCTTCCTCCGCGTACCGCTGCATCCGGGAGTCTACTGTTGTAATGATACGCAGGCCATCCGTGTATAAATTATACCCGTCTTCATTCTTGTCAGCCCATTTCTTCACGAAATCCTCGACGGCGTTTTTGAGGTAGCTGGCCGGGCCTGAGTACGGATTCTCGGGTGTGAATTCCGTTTTAAGCGGCAAGGAGCTGACAGAGTCTGCCTCTTTTTGGGTCAGGAAATCATACTTGGCCATTTGCCCCAGCACAATGTTTCGGCGCTTAAGGGCGTTTTTAGGATTTTTTAACGGGTTATAATAGGTAGTCGCTTTTTGCAACCCGACCAGAACGGCTCCCTCCTGCACACTCAGGCTATCGGTATCCTTGTTGAAAAATATACGGGAAGCTGTTTTCAGCCCAAACGCATTACTACCGAAATCAACCGTATTGAAGTAGTAGGTGATAATTTCGTTCTTGGTAAAGTTGCGCTCCAGCTTCAGGGCCATCAGCCACTCCTTTGATTTGTAAATAACCTTCCGAATGACCGGAATTCGCGTTAGTACGCCACTTTGTGATTTTCGACGCGTTTTAAAAAGATTTTTGGCTAACTGCTGCGTAATAGTTGATCCTCCCCCATCGCGTCCCATACTGATAACTGCCCGGCCAATGGCCCGGGGGTCAATCCCCACGTGGGAATAAAACCGGGCATCTTCCGTCGCAATCAGCGCATTAATAATGGACTTCGGAATGTTTTCAAATTTTATCGGGGTTCGGTTTTCTTCGTAGAACTTCCCGATCATTACCCCATCCTGCGAATAAATTTCGGAAGACTGATTGAGTTTGGGATTTTTAAGCTCCTCAACGCTAGGCATCTCTCCTGTCAGATATAGGAAATTGTTGTTGAGGATGAAAACGTAGATACCTGTCAGCAGAAATACCCAAAAAATGAGCTTGGTGGCATTTTTGAGGTAAGGGTAATATCCCGAATCAGGATCGATGTACTGAAAAACAAACGAGCGCAGGCGATTGCGGTACGCCTGATACGTGCTAAGCAAGGCACCAACCCGTTCTTCACCAGCAACCCGTACGATTTGTCGGCTCACTCCGCGTCTGACATTGCCAAGTTGTATACGGCGTTGTCGAATTCGTTGTCGGAATGTCCCAAAGGCGTGCCGAACAGCGCGGAATCGCTTCCTATGTTGACTCATGCGTATTTTTCTAAAAGACTCTCATTTATTTCTCAATGGACTGCCGAAGGATACACGATTACCCCCCGAAAGAAGGGTAACGACATGCATCCGGTACGGGTGCCAAAGATACTAATTTTCAGCCGATGTGACGTACAAAAGCCGGACTGCTACAGGCGGTCCGGCTTCTATATAACGGCTCTGACGCCGTTTTGTGTTAGTTTATTTCTTTTCAAATGTCATAGCTGCACCATTCATACAGTACCGGAGTCCTGTTGGTTTAGGACCATCCTCAAAAACGTGACCCAGATGACCGCTGCATACACTACATAGTATTTCGGTACGGACCATTCCGTACGCTCTGTCCTTTTTTTCGCTCACTGCATTCTTGGCAATGGGCGTGTAAAAGCTTGGCCAGCCGGTTCCAGAATCAAATTTAGTATCGGCCGAAAACAGTGGATTATGACAACCCGCACAGTAGAACGTACCTTTTTGGTGGATGTCATTCAGCGGGCTCGAGAAAGCCCGTTCAGTACCATGATCGCGCAAAATAGCGTATTGATCGGATGTCAACAGCTTCTTCCATTCCGCTTCGGTTTTAACAACTTTGCGGGGCTGGTCGTCGTCTGAGCTGCTTTTGGGTTTATCGTCATACCGTGCATACGTAAATGCAAGACTGACGAGTATCAAAACGGGCAGGGTAATAAAAAGGATGTATTTCATACGTTTGTTGGTGAAAGTTAATAATCGTTCGTTGAGCTATCGGCCTAAAACACTGAGGGTGTTTAACCACATAAAAAAATGTCAGCACAGGCCATATATGGAGGCTGTGCTGACTAAATAACAAAAAAGAAGCATAGCTCGTTCAGGCCTTCACCGGCGATATGGCCAACAGCGTAGACATAGTTGGCGCCGGACTACCACCCCGTTTCTCAACGGTTACCGCAAAGGCATCAGCCCGGGCAATCGAGCGATTCAGGGGCTGCGTAGCCGAATTAGTACTACCTGCGTCAAATACCCCTGCATCAACTGGCTTACCATCAACCAGTGCCCAAAGCTGATACTGTTTATCAGTAGGCAGGACCGGTAATGACTTGACAGTGACCGCAACCTGCTTCGTATCAGCATTCCAGAAAACAAACAGATCACCTTCCGGAGCCTGCTTATTGCCTTTTAGTTCGATCCTCTTCAACGCTGGCTGACTTAACAGGGCAACAACCTGCTCGGACTGTGCCTGATCTGCCTGTAATTGGCTGGCTACTGTTTTCAGGCTATCGTTTCTACTGCGAACGGAGGCCAGTGCATTCTGATTGGTGCGCAGTTTCGAGATCAGAAAAAACGAGAAGAGCAACATAGCAAGTCCCATACAGGCTGCTACAATCCAGGTAGTCCGGTGGGCGTGGGACGAAGACATATCCACCGGCATTGGCCGAACAATGGCATCACTCTCCTGTTCGTCGTCCTCTTCTTCATGGTTGCTAAAGCTAAGCTGCTGAAGCAGTTTAGCCTTAATGGAGGCCGGCGGCTCAACACTATGCAGCATGGCATACTGTTCAATGGCCTCTGACAGTTGGTCAAGTTCCCGCCCTACCTCTGGATAAATAGACGAAAGGCACTCGACCTCGCGCCGTTCCTGGTCGCTTACCGCCCCCATGACGTAAGACTCCAGTATTCCCGACGCTATATACTCAGTAACGTTCATATTCAGATTGTTCAAGTACAGTTGTTATCGAAACAACTGCTTCAGTTCCTGCAACGCGGCCCGCACCCGGGTTTTCACTGTTCCAAGGGGCAGATTAAGTTTTTCGGCAGCCTCTTCGTGGGTATATCCCCCAAAGTAAACCAGGTCAATAAGTTCTTTACGTTCAGGTCTTAGTTGGTTTACTACATCCTTAAGACCGATATGCTCGGGTTTGGGTTGCTCCGTGTTGTGTTCCTGATCGACAATATGTACGGTGTCAGCGTCTGTTCGGATTTCGGCGTAGGGTTGTGTTTTACGGGCTCTTAGTGAATCGATGGCTGTGTTACGGGCAACGTTCAGCATCCAGGTAAACAAACGGCCTTTAGTAGCGTCGTAGGCATCCAGGTTTTTCCAAATTTTGATGAAGATGTCCTGCAGGAGGTCAGCCGCCTGATCGTCGTCACGCACGATGCGTAACACGACGCCATACAGAGCGGGTGAGTATTGATCATAAAGCCATTGGAACGCCTGCTGATCGCGCTGGATAAGCTTTTCGATCAGAACGCTTTCTGATACTAAAGAGGATTGGCGTTTCACGCAGTGAAGGTTAAGGTGGTCAAATATAGAGAGAATTTAAAAAAGTAGGAATTTATACGGGCCAATAAGCTGTATAAATCAGCATTGTAGTCGGCTTGTGGCCGTAAACCGGGCCAGCCATTAACGATAGCTGGCCCGGTTTACGGCATAAAAAAAGACTGCTGAATCGTTAGCAGCAAAATAACTCTCTGCCCTATACGATCGCACTGTGTTTCTTTTACCTGAAAGCAGCCGCTCCTTCTTTCGTCAGCAGAACGGCATCAATTTCGTAAACAACCCCATTCTGCTGGCGACTTCCTTTGTCGGCCACATGGACTACACCGCCGTGTTCATCTGTTAGCTGAATACGGCCATTTGAACCGAGTTGAGCAGTAAGGGTACTACCCGACAGCGTTTTGAGCTGCGCCTTGCCGTCACCTGCTTTTATCTTCTGCGCTAAGTCATCCGAATTCATTAACCCGCTTACCACATGTCCGGATAGTAATTGCTTCAGGGCATCCCGATTACTACCATCCAGCAAACCACCCTGCACGGCAGTAGGCAGTTTTTTGAACGCATCATTAGTAGGTGCAAACATGGTATAAGGGCCGGTTCCTTTCAATACATCGGACAAATCTGACGACTGAAGGGCGTTTTGGAGCGTAATGTAGTTAGGTGACGAAGCCACAAAGTCGCCAATACTCGTATTCCGAACGGTGCTGCCCGATTTTACAGCAGGCTCTTCGGTCGTTTTTGCTCCCTTAATAGCCTCAATGGTGCCCGCTCCGGAATTGGTCGTGCCCGTTGTTGATTTTGAGCCGGTTGATTCCGTCTGAGATTGCAGCGCCTTATCCGTGTTCGGGTTACTACCTACGCCCGTAGGCGCATTCATCACGTTGTTGCTGTTATAATTCGTTACGTTACTGTTATTGACCGCTGTGCCATCACTGGCCGAACTCTCCCGGTAACGGGCGTTCTGTACCGACGTGTTGGCGGGTGTGTCCTGAGCATTAGCCCGCTGGGCTTTCCGGTTCCGTTTCATGGATCGTTTTTGCTTACGTGTCGATTCGTTGGCAGCCCCGGAATCGGGTGCCACAGCGCCCTGGGGCCGGGTGGTCCGGGAAACCGTTCCGGTGGGCGTTGTCTGTGCCATCCCCGGCGTAGTGATCAGCGCAATTCCCAGCGCGAGCAGGCCATAAATTGGGTTGATTTTCATAACGTTGTCGTTTATTATAACCTTATCTGAGTATTATTTCCTAACCGTTGTTTACCCAAAAAGTTTGTTGACCGATGCATATGTTTACGCAAAGCCCGGTAGATTTGCCTCCGTCTCAACAAACCAAAAACCAGGTTTATGCAATCCATCCTGCCCTTACCGACGCAACCGCTCAAGCCTGGCACCAGCACCGGGCAGCAATTCTGGCACGCCGACGCGGCCAAAACCATCGACTCTTATTCCCCCGCCGATGGTCAACTGATTGCCCGCGTAACCGAAACGACCCGCGCCGATTACGACCGGGTTGTGGAAACGGCACAGGCCGCTTTTGCCGAATGGCGGCAGGTTCCGGCACCCCGCCGGGGCGAAATAGTACGACAGATGGGCGAACAGTTCCGGCACTACAAACGCGAACTGGGTACGCTGGTTAGCTACGAAATGGGCAAATCATTGCAGGAAGGGCTGGGCGAAGTGCAGGAAATAATTGATATCTGCGACTTTGCCGTAGGCCAGTCGCGTCAGTTATATGGCTTGTCCATGCACTCCGAACGCCCCGCGCACCGGATGCTCGAACAATGGCATCCATTAGGCGTAGTCGGCATTATATCAGCGTTTAACTTTCCGGTGGCTGTCTGGTCCTGGAATGCCATGCTGGCCTGGGTGTGTGGTGATGTGTGCATCTGGAAACCTTCCGAAAAAACGCCCCTCACGGCACTGGCCTGTCAGCAAATTATCGGGGAGGTGCTCCGGAACAACAATGTGCCGGAAGGCGTATCGTGCGTGATCACCGGTGGACGAACCACGGGTGAATGGCTGGCCCGCGACCCGCGCATTGCATTGCTATCGGCTACGGGCAGCACCCGCATGGGCAAAGCCGTGGCCGAAGCCGTAGCCGGACGCCTAGGCAAGAGCCTGCTCGAACTGGGCGGCAATAACGCCATCATTGTATCCGAACACGCCGACCTCAATCTGGCGATTCCGGCTATTGTGTTCGGAGCAGTCGGCACAGCCGGACAGCGGTGTACCAGCACCCGCCGGATTATAGTACAGGAGAGCATTTACGATGATGTGAAAAATCGGCTCAAAAACGCCTATAGCCAGCTGCGTATAGGAAACCCGTTAGACGAATCGTTTCATGTTGGCCCCCTCATTGACAAGGTGGCTGTACAGGGCTACAAGGCAGCCATTCAGGAAATTAAGGAGGCAGGTGGCCGTTTTGTGATGGAACCAGGCGTTGTTGACGGACTTGGGTTTGAATCCGGCTGCTACGTAAAACCCTGCATTGCCGAAGCGGAGAACAACTGGCCCATTGTGCAGCGCGAAACCTTCGCGCCCATTCTATACCTGCTTAAGTACACCACACTGGAGGATGCAATTCAGCAACAGAACGGCGTGCCACAAGGTCTATCTTCCGCTATTTTCACCCTGAACCTCCGCGAAGCCGAGCAATTCCTGTCGGTGGCCGGGTCGGACTGTGGCATTGCCAACGTGAATATCGGCACGTCGGGCGCCGAAATAGGCGGGGCCTTTGGGGGCGAAAAAGAAACGGGCGGTGGTCGCGAATCCGGCTCCGACGCCTGGAAAGCCTACATGCGCCGACAAACCAATACCATCAATTACGGCACTACCATGCCCCTGGCGCAGGGCATTACGTTTGAGTTGTGAGAACAGGGATGTGTAGGGTATGAATAGCCAGTAACTCCATTTCATTACAGGCAAATAAGCTGTCACTATGCCAGATCACTGGCATAACTGAGGACGGGCAGACAGGGGCCAGTTAATACTATTTAATAACCCATAATCTCATATTTTTGAATACTTTGAGTTAATCTCAGCTCAGAGCATTCTCAAATACCTCCTTTGTATTTTTATGGCTGTCAGTTTTATCTAGCTAAGGCCTACCCTAAGACGATTCATGCAGTGACTGAAGCTGGATTTTTGAGCAAGATCGTACTGTTTTTGTTGGCCTACTCACTCAAAACAAACTTGTAACATACAACTTAGATTAATTACAAAAAAAATAATTGCAACCGATTGCAACTATGGAACTCATACTGTTAATTTGTCCCAGTATTAAATTCTTCAAAGAATAAATAGTATTCATCTACAGCTAAACGATAGTAACTATCCTGTTTTCAAGGTATCGAACCTTCATCTGGTTATAAGCTGCATTACTCATGAAAATGATAAGAGCAAAGCATCAGTTGCTTGTCGATGACGCCCGATACAAGGCCTCATCGATTCCAAATCGGTACTAATGCTTACAAACAGACTAGTTGAAACATATTTCACCTTTTTGTTTCGTCAATTCCTTCCACCAAATGCCATCAATTAGCTTATGCCTGATTCAGCCTCACTTTCGCAAATGAAGTAGTAGTATTACTCTTACCATCTATACACTATTGCCTCCCATTCACCCGCAGAAAAAGAAATCCAGAAATGGAGGGGAGAACCCATTGCCCTGTATAAACAAATAACCTGACAACCAACTCTTTAAACCCTACATTTATGTCAAATCAACTACAGTTAAAATCCTTTTTACCTAAAATTCTGCATCCATTGTGTTGCCAGCTACTGGTGTGTATTCTGTTAACGACTACCCTATGGGCAAAAGCACCCGCCGACCAATCCGTAACTGGTACCGTACTTGATGAAACAGGTAGCGCGCTGGTGGGTGTCAATATCCAGATCAAAGGCACAACGCGCGGTACCACCAGCGACAGTCGGGGTGCGTACCGGATTGATGTACCTAACGGTAATGCCGTATTGGTATATAGTTTCATCGGCTATAAGAGAAAAGAGGTTACGGTAGGTAATCAAAGCACCATCAACGTATCGCTGGAAGCCGATGCGGGCTCCCTGGACGAGGTCGTGGTGGTAGGGTATGGTACCCAGAAACGTTCATCACTCACGGGTGCCGTATCGACGGTAACGACCAAAGAACTTACGGCCTTACCTGTACCGAACGTATCAGCTGCCCTTCAGGGACGGGTTCCCGGCGTATCGGTTGTCAATAACGGTGGGCCTGGTACGGCACCAACCGTACAAATCCGGGGTGTTGGTTCAATCAACTACGGGTCTGGCCCATTATACGTGATTGACGGTGTACCAACTGGTGACCTCAACAGCTTTAATACCAATGACATCGAGTCGTTGGAGGTGTTGAAGGATGCCAGTTCAGCCGCTATTTATGGTTCACGGGCAGCTAATGGCGTCGTGCTCATTACCACCAAAAAAGGAAGCCGGGATAACCGGGTGCGGATTACCATCGACTCGTACGTGGGTACGCAAAGTGCCTGGAAAAAGATCGACGTGCTTAACCGCGATCAGTACGTTCAGTATGCCACGGCACTGACATCGAACGCTGGTTTTCCGCTGCCAAGTCGTCTAGGCAACCTGAACACGCCTATCTATCCTGGTGCTACCCAAACGTTTGCCCAGACAGAAACCAACTGGCAAAACGAGCTGTTCCGCAATGCGCCTATTCAGCAGCAGCAGCTATCGCTTTCGGGCGGTAATACTGTTTCCCGGTTCTTTGCCTCCGGAAACTATTTCAACCAACAGGGTATTCAGCAGGGTACCAGCTTCGAGCGGGGGTCGCTGCGACTTAATTCGGATCACCAGGTAGCCAAGTTCCTGACGATTGGCCAGACACTGACCGCATCTTACAGCAACCAGCGCCCTGAAACCACGGGGAACCGTTCCCAGTTGATGAACGCCCTGCGGATGGTGCCTTACTTTCCGGCAACAGACCCAACGAAAATGGGCGGCTTTAGCGCGCCAACCGCGCTGGATGGAACCGACCCTGAAAATCCGCTCCGCGCTCCCGCATTGGATATCACCAGAAACAAGTTCCTGAAAGCGTTTGCAACCGTATATGCCGAAGTGAAGCTGACCAGCAATCTCCGCTACCGCTTCAACTACGGAGCTGATCTGGGCTTCGGAACAACAACCGGATTTTTGCCGATTTATAATGATGGGTATAGCGGCCGCACGTCGGCTACTATTACCGATAACCGCAGCACCAATATCTCGCAGATATTTACCAACCAGCTTACATTCGATAAGACATTTGGTAAGCACGAGTTTAATGTGCTGGCAGTGGCCGAAAACCAAAAGTCAACATTTACCAATTTGAACGGTTCCGGCACCCGGCCAAACAATGACCTGAACGTGATTCAGGGCGTAAGCAATCCATCGGTAAACAGTGCTCGCTTTGTGACGGAATTAATTTCGTATGTAGGCCGTATCAACTACGAATATGCCGGTAAGTACCTGCTTAGTGCCTCCATTCGACGCGACGGTTCTTCGTTGTTTGCTCCCGGTAACAAGTGGGGTAACTTCCCATCCGCATCGGTCGGCTGGCGCATTAATCAGGAAGGATTCATGAAAGGATTGCCCCAATTTTCTGAACTGAAATTACGAGCCAGCTATGGCAAAACCGGCTTTAATGGCATTGGTAACTATGCCTGGCAGTCGCTGGTAAATGCCGATGCAACGGCTTATCCCTTCGGCTCAGCCAATAGCCTGGGTTCGTATTTCAATGGGCTGGGAAATACAGACCTGAAATGGGAAACGACCGACATGGTCAACCTGGGAATAGATGGCGGCTTGTTTAATAACCGTATCACCTTCTCGGCTGAAGTATACAATCGGAACACAAATGGTTTGATTCTGGCCGTGCCAATTCCGAACTCCATTGGGTATAGCAACGCGCCGGTGGCCAACATTGGCAGCATGAAAAACTGGGGCTATGAATTCCAGGCAGGATACAACTTCGCTAAGGGTGATTTCCGCGGAAACGCATCGGCTAACGTCGGTATTACCCGCAACCGGGTACTAAGCCTGGCGACACCAACGGCCTCCATCTATGCTGGTCAGGACGCTGATTACGGTGGTTACGACATAACAAAAACCGAAGTTGGGCAACCCGTTCAATCGTTTTACGGCTACCAGGTCGATGGCATTTTTCAGAGTCAGGCAGAAATTAACGCTGCCAATGCTATTGATGGTAACGACAAAACGCCTTATCTGGCCAATGCAGCCCCCGGTGATATCCGGTTCAAAGACCTCAACGGCGATGGTAAGATCGACGCCAATGACCGAACCTACCTGGGCAGTTACATACCGAAGTTCAACTACGGCGCCAATCTTTCCGGCACGTATAAAAATTTCGACTTTACGCTGTACCTGCAGGGAGTACAGGGTAATAAGATTTATAACGGTACCAAAGTTGTTACGCAGGGCCAGCTGCGGCTGTTCAATGCAGGACCGGCCGTGCTAAATGCCTGGACGCCTACCAATTCGAATACCGACGTTCCGCGGTCGATTAGTGGTGACCCCAACAATAACAGCCGTACGTCAGACCGTTTTCTCGAAGATGGTTCGTACATGCGCATCAAGAACCTGACTATTGGTTACTCAATCCCGGTTAAAACACTCGGCAGTTTGACTAATAATGTTGTTAGCAAAGTCCGGGTGTACGTATCAAGCCAGAACCTGCTGACCCTGACCAAGTACACCGGCTACGATCCCGAAGTCGGTTCCCGGAATGGTACGTTGCTGCGGAATGGTATCGACTACGCTAACTTTCCACAATCCCGGACAGTTTTGGCTGGTCTTCAGCTTACTTTCTAATCGATTTTTCAACACCCTAAAATCATAGTTTCATGAATAAATCTTATCTGCTGGTTAGCGCGCTGATATTGGGCGCAACAGTTGGGTGTAAAGAGGAAGGCTTAAATCAGCTTAATCCGAATGCTGTTACCACCGACAGCTATTTTCAGAATGATGTTCAGATCAGGAGTGCGATAAATGGCGTGTACGCAGCGCTTCAATCAACAAATCTGATAGCACGGGAGTGGTGGTTTACCCAAGACCTGCGCTCCGACGATATGGCGCCGGGCGGTGCGGGGCTCGAAGTTCCACGCAACCAGTTGCTAATAGGTACGTACGATGCCAGTAATGCATTGGTAAGTTCCGTCTGGCAGGGAAACTATCGGGTCATTCACCGGGCCAATGTGGTTATTGACAAGGCTGCTACGGCAACCGCCTTGTCAGCAGCGGTCTCTACTCAGGCAGTGGGTGAAGCAAAGTTTCTGCGGGCCTGGTCTTATTTCGACCTGGTTAGCATGTGGGGTGGGGTTCCGCTCTATAAAAGTTACGTAACATCGCTGGATGGTTCGCTTGCTCGTTCACCGGAAGCCGATGTATATGCATTTGTTATTGCCGATCTTAAGGCGGCTCAGAATGCGTTACCCGCTACCTACGATGCGTCCAACCAGGGCCGGGCAACAAAGGGAGCGGCTACTATGCTATTGGCCCGCGTGTATATGCAGCAGGGTGATTATGCGAATGCTAAAACCGAATTGCAGAAACTGATAACGTCCGGTACGTACCAGTTAATGGGCGAATTTTTCGACAATTTCACGGAGGAAGCCGAGTTCAACAAAGAGTCAATCTGGGAGATCAATTTTCTGCCATCGGGTGGCTCATTCAACTGGAACGGCGATGCCGATGGCGCAGCAGCCGGCGAAGAAACCGTTCGGACGCAGGAGTATTCGGCAATCGGATGGCGCAACCTCATTCCATCCAACAGTCTGCTCAACGAATTTGAGCGGCCCAGCAAGGGCGATGCAAAACTCGACCCCCGGTATACCAAATCGTTCTATTCAACGGGCGACCTTTTCAACAGCGGTAAAACCGTACTCACTGCCGCAGCGCAGGCTGGTAACACGTCCATCGTAGATGGTGTAGAGCAGAAAGTGAGCTGGCGGAAATATAGCCTGATGTACCGAATTGACCCCGGCGGGTTCCTGACCGGTGGAATCAATCAGCGCATCATGCGGTATGCCGAAACTCTGCTGGCTATGGCCGAGTGCGAAAACGAACTGGGAAATCTGGCCAGTGCCGTTACGTACCTGAACATGACCCGTGCCCGCGCCAGCGTAGCCATGCCCTTGTACCCAACCGCCAACTACCCCGTGTCGAATAAAGACCAGGTATTTGCCGCCATTGTTCACGAGCGTCGGGTTGAGTTTAGTGGCGAAGAAATCCGGAACCACGACCTTCTGCGGTGGCGGAAGCTGGGCAAACTAAAAACGGAGCCTCTTGCCTATTTTGTGAAAGGAAAAACCGAGCTGTTGCCTATTCCTCAGCAGGAAATCGATAATAATCCGTCTATTGGCGTGAAAGGACAGAACCCCGGCTATTAATCGTTTTACATACGTTAGATTTACTGACCAATGACACCGGGATACCCGGTGTCATTGTCAATTATAGCATAATGCGTTTACGGGTGATGATAAATACTGACTGGACAATAGTACGCTGTATTGCTCTGATGAGTAGCCTGTTAGGGGCCTGTCATCCCTCTACTCCTACCCTGTTCGAGCAACTTCCCGGTAGCCAGACCCACGTAACGTTCGCCAACAATCTGACCCCCGGCGAGAAACTGAATGGGTTTACCTTCACCAATTTCTACAACGGCGGGGGCGTAGCCGTGGGGGATGTCAATAACGACGGGTTTGCGGACGTATTTTTTACCGGTAACCAGGTCAGTTGTCGGCTGTATCTGAATGAGGGTAGCCAGGAAAACAACGCATTCGTCTTCAATGACATTACGGAAGCGGCCGGACTAACTACGGACCGCTGGTGTTCGGGCGTAGTCATGACCGATATCAATCAGGACGGCTGGCTCGATATCTACATCTCCGTAGCCAGCCACTCAGCCCTGAAACAAACTGAAAACCTGCTGTTCGTGAATCAGGGCCTTCGGGCTGGGAAACCCGTATTCAGGGAAATGGCGAAAGCCTACGGGCTGGCCGACCCGGCCTTTACCACACAGTCTGCTTTTTTTGATTACGACCTCGACGGCGACCTCGACGTATTTCTGCTCAATACGGCCCCCGATTTTCAGAACCCGTCCCACGTTCGGCCAGTCGTGTCGAACGGCACGCACCCCAGCACGGGCAAACTGTACCGAAACAACGGTACTGGCCCGGCGGGGCATCCGGTGTTCAGCGATGTATCAGCCGAAGCGGGCATCACCTACGACGGGTTAGGGCTTGGCCTGGTTATCAGTGATATCAACAACGATGGCTACCCGGACATTTACTGCTCCAATGACTTCACCAGCAGTGATATTCTTTACCTGAATGATGAGAAGGGGAACTTCACCAACGTAATCAAACGGGCCATGGCCCACACCAGTATGTATGGTATGGGCGTTGATGCGGCTGATGTCAATAACGACGCCCTGCCCGACCTGATGCAGGTAGACATGCTGCCGAAGGAGAACAACCGGCTCAAAATGATGCTGGCCGGTCAGGACTACGACCGCAAGGAGATGAGCGTGTCGCCCCAATACGGCAACCAGATGCAGTACATGCGCAACTCGCTTCAACTAAACAGGGGCAATCCGGGCGGAATGAACGTACCGCTGTTTAGCGAAATTGGGCTGCTGGCGGGTGTGGCGCAAACCGACTGGAGCTGGGCACCCTTGCTGGCCGATTTCGACAACGATGGCTGGAAGGACATGTACATCACCAATGGCTACCGTAAAAATGTCACCGACCGGGATTTCATCAATTTCAGCGAGGATTTTTCCGGCTTTGGCACCACCGAATACAACACGCAGAAACGACTCGATTTACTAGAAAAAGTGCCCGAGATCCCGCTTGAGCACTATGCCTTTCGGAACGTGGGCGGTGGTTCCTTCTCCGATGTTTCTAAAGCCTGGGGACTTAACACAAAGTCGTTCGCCAACGGAGCCGCCTACGCTGATTTCGACCACGACGGCGACCTGGATCTAGTGGTGAACAACGTTGATGCGGAGGCTCTCATTTACCGGAACAATAGCCGGGAGCAGCATCCGGCACAGCATTACCTGACCATTCAACTACAGGGCGATTCGGCCAACCGGCAGGGTATCGGGGCCAACGTAACGGTCTGGTCGGGGGGGCAAATTCAGTATTGTGAACTGAACGTGGTGCGGGGCTATCTGTCTTCCATAGAACCGGTGTTGCATTTTGGGTTGGGGAAAGCCCGCGCGGTTGACTCGCTGCGGATTCAGTGGCCGGGGGGGTGGGTGGAAATCCGACGTGCCGTACCGGTCGATACGGTCCTCACACTCGCCTACAAACAGGCACAGAAAATAGACAAGCTTAATCCGGCACTGGTGGCCCAACCGCTTTTCGCCGATGTAACGGAGAAATATCCAATCAACTTCACACACCGTGAGTCGGATTATGTAGATTTTAAACAGACGGCGGCCATGCACAAAATGCGCTCGCGGTCGGGTTTTGCGCTGGCCGTTGGCGACGTGAATGGCGATGGGCTGGACGACTGTTTTGTGGGTGGTTCGTACCGGGGCAGCGAAGCCGCTTTATTCTGGCAGAATGCTGCGGGTAGATTAACAAAGAAAGCATTCCCGACGCAGGGAAGCCGGGAAGCAACCAATGCCTTATTTTTTGATGCTGATGGTGACAAGGACCTGGACCTGTACGTGGTATACGGCGGAAACGAACGACCCGTTACCGACAAGGCTTTTTACCAGGACCAGCTTTACCTGAACGATGGCCAGGGTAATTTTATGGAAGCCTCTGCCGGAACGCTACCCGACTTATCAGGCAGTGGTTCATGCGTGGTTGCGGGCGATTTCGACCACGACGGCGACCTGGATTTATTTGTCGGTGGCCGCCAGATTCCCGGCCAGTATCCCCTACCTGCCCGTAGCTACCTCCTTCAGAATGACACATCACTAAAGGGCATTCACTTTACCGATGTAACCCAACAACGCTGCCCATCACTGATGCAGGTGGGTATGGTTTGCTCGGCACTCTGGTCCGATTACGACAACGACGGCTGGGACGATTTACTGCTGGCCGGGGAGTGGATGCCGTTGACCATCTACAAAAACCAGAAAGGAACATTCAATACAGCCGCATCGCCCTTGCAGGTTCTGAATTCGGCAGGGTGGTGGAACTGCCTGGCGCAGGGCGATTTTGACCACGATGGCGATATGGACTATATGGCTGGTAACGAAGGGCTGAATACCCTGTACCATGCTTCGGCCGATGAACCCGTCAGGATTGTTGCCAAGGATTTCAATAGTGACGGCACGATAGACCCGCTTATGGGCTACTACATCAGTGGCATCTGCTACCCGGCCCTCCCGCGCGATGCCCTAAACCAGCAGGTTATCCAGTTTCGGCGGAAGTATAAGCGATTTGACGAGTACGCGGCCGTTACGTTCGACGAACTCCTCTCGGCTGATGAGCGCAAAGGTGCGTACCAGACGCAGGCCACCTACCTGAAGAGTGCGTACATCGAAAATCAGGGGAATGGAAACTTTGTTCTCCACGCCCTGCCCCTACCGGCCCAGGTAGCACCGGTGTTCGGCATTGTGGTGCATGACGTCAACCACGACGGGCATCTGGACGCCGTGCTCACGGGGAATTTTTACCCTAATGAAGTAAACATGGGTCGGGAAGATGCTTCTGTGGGCACAGTGCTGCTGGGCAATGGCAGGGGGCAGTTCAAGTCGCTCAACCCGGTAGCCAGTGGCCTGATAATTCAAGGTGATGCCCGGTCGTCGGCGCTGCTGCGGAGAAAAAATAATCAACTGCTGTTGGTAACAGCGGTCAACTCGCAGGGGTTACGACTAAACCAGTGCTTACTATCGGGTCGCGCAAATGCATCGGGGAATAAGTAGCATCATCAGCATTCTACTTTTCACCCGGGTTTACATACTACCATTCCAATTACCATGGAAACCAGAAAGGAAATTACCATATACGATATTGCCCAAAAACTACAACTTTCCTCATCAACCGTTAGCCGTGGCTTACAAGACAACCCGACCATAAATTTAAAAACACGGGAGCGTATTCACGAAGCAGCCCGCGAACTGGGGTACCGGCACAATACATTTGCGAGCAGCCTGCGCAAACAAAAAACGAACACGATTGGAGTCATCGTGCATGAGTTGAATAGCAGTTTTATTACGTCCGTCCTGGCTGGCATTGAACGGGTTACCTACAAAACCGGATACGACATCCTAATTGCGCACTCATCGGAAAGCTTCGAGAAAGAAGCCGCCAATGCGCTCAACCTTTTTCACAAACGGGTAGACGGTCTGATTGCGTCGTTATCCTTGGAGACGAAAGGCCTGGATCATTTCAAACAATTTGAGGAAAAGGGTATCCCTGTGGTATACATCGACCGGGTTGAAGAAAAATCAGCCAGTACAAAAGTTATCATTGATAATTACAGTGGTGGTTATCAGGCTACCCAGCATCTGATCGATCAGGGGTGTGAACGAATTGTATTAGTGACCGCCAACTTGCAGCGAAATGTGTATGAGCGACGCCATAAAGGCTATAAAGATGCCCTTTCTGCCAATGGAATACCCTTCAACAGCAAGTACGTTCTCATCAAAGATTTGAGCGAACAGAGCGGTAATGAAGCGGCTTTACAAATACTGAAAATGACCCCCATGCCAGACGGGGCCTTCTTCACCAATGACTTTTCAGCTGCGGTTTGCATGAAAACCCTAAAAGAGTATGGTCTCAATATTCCGGATGATATTGCCATTGTAGGGTTTAACAATGACACCATTGGAAAAATTATCGAGCCTCAACTCACAACGATAAACTACCCTGGCACAGAAATGGGTGAAGTGGCAGCCCGTCATTTAACCAATCACCTGCGGGGCCTTTCGACTCTTAATGATATAAGTACCATTATTATCCGGTCTGACCTCGTTATCCGGAAATCATCGCTAAAAAAAGGGATTTGACCCAGGCCGCAAACACCTAACATAAAGGTTACGAGCGGGTAGTCAATTCTGGCCAAGGTGTTGGTATGCCAAACTAGAGAAAGAGATGGGAATATGTCAGCGAAAAAATCTATTGATTACCTTCGTGGGCAATATCTGGCGTAACAAGTACCACCGAATGTTAGATCAATATACACAGCAGCAACCTTATTTACTGGCCTTAGATTCAATCATATTCGGTTTCGATGGCGAGATGTTAAAAGTTCTGCTCGTAAAACGGGGGGTAGAAGAAAGAACCTGGTCGCTGATGGGGGGATGGCTGCGGCCCGACGAAGGGCTGGAACAGGCGGCAGCCCGAATTCTGTTTGACCTGACGCGCCTGACCAACGTGTATCTGGAGCAGTTGTACACCTTTGGGGATCCCCACCGCGACCCCATCGTCCGAACCATATCGGTTGCTTATTTCTCCCTCGTCCGGATCGCCGATTACGAAACGAAAATTTCGGGAGAGTTTCAGGCCCGCTGGTTTTCAATCTACGATTTGCCCACGCTGTTATTCGACCACGGGGATATGGTTGAGCTGGCTATAAAACGCCTGCGCTACAAAGCCGCCCAGCACCCAATCGGCCTTGAACTGCTTCCCGACAAATTCACCATCCCCCAGCTCAAGAAACTGTACGACGCTATTTACAATACTGAATTCGACAAACGGAATTTTAGCCGCAAGATTCTCTCCACCGATCTGCTCATCAAACTGGATGAGAAGCAGAAGGGCTTCTCCCGCCGGGGCGCTTATTATTATCAGGTTGACAGGTGCAAATACCAGGCAATAACCAACTCTTTCCTGAACTTCATCCCCAATTCAGAACTTGGCCTTTAGCCTCGTAGCCAACCCATCGTGTTGCATACCGCTTTAATCCTGACTAAAGGATACGGAAATTTCTAAAAAAAGATAAGTGTCATATTGACATTGAATAAAATAAGTGTCACTTTTACATCAATTATTCATTACCCGTAGGATACCGCTAAACCGAAACTTACGACACAGGCCACTCACGCCGAAGCCTTCGACCAGTGGCAATCACACGTACAATTAACCAACGCATAAAAACAAGTCAGTTCATGTCAGCAATCACGTTAGGCGACCAGGAATACTTCAAGGGTATTGGCGCTATTGGGTACGAAGGCCCTAAATCTAAAAATCCGTTAGCGTTCAAATGGTACAACCCCGAACTGGTAGTAGGTGGCAGAACCCTGCGGGAACAACTCCGCTTTTCTATCAGCTACTGGCATACCTTCTGCGGAACCGGTGGTGACCCCTTCGGACCCGGCACCCGCGATTTTGCCTGGGACCAGGATAATGACGCCAACGTTCGTGCCCGATTGAAGATGGATGCAGCCTTCGAATTTATCACCAAAATGGGGGCGCCGTACTACTGTTTTCACGACATCGACCTGGTAGACGAAGGCCCGTCGGCTGGCGATTACGAAAAGCGGCTACAGGCCATTGTTGACTATGGCCAGCAGAAACAGAAAGAAAGCGGAGTAAAACTGCTGTGGGGCACAGCCAACGTGTTTTCAAATCCGCGCTACATGAACGGCGCATCAACTAATCCCGATTTTTCGGTGCTGGCCTACGCCGGTACGCAGGTTAAAAACGCCATCGATGCAACCATTGCGCTGGGTGGCGAGAACTACGTTTTCTGGGGTGGCCGGGAAGGCTATATGTCACTGCTCAACACCAATATGCAGCGCGAAGTGGAGCACCTGGCCCGGTTTCTAACCATGGCCCGCGACTACGCCCGTAAGCAGGGCTTCACCGGCACGTTCTTCATCGAACCAAAGCCCATGGAGCCCACTAAACACCAGTACGATTACGACGCGGCCACGGTAATTGGTTTTCTGCGGCAGTACGGGCTGGATAAAGATTTCCAGCTAAACATAGAAGTTAACCACGCCACACTGGCCGGTCATACCTTCGATCATGAACTACAGGTGGCGGCTGATGCCGGTATGCTGGGCAGTATTGATGCTAACCGGGGCGACAATCAGAACGGCTGGGATACGGACCAGTTCCCCATCAACCTGTACGAACTCATCGAAGCAACTCTGGTGATTCATCAGGCCGGGGGTATCAAACCCGGTGGTATCAATTTCGATGCGAAAGTACGCCGGAACTCAACGGACCTGGAAGACCTGTTTGTGGCCCACATCAGCGGCATGGATGCTTTTGCCCGCGCGTTCATCGTAGCCGACACGATACTGAAAGAATCCGATTACCTCAAGTTTCGCACCGAGCGTTACGCATCGTTCGATAAGGGCCAGGGGAAAGCGTTCGAAGAGGGGAAACTATCGCTGGAAGACCTGCGAACCTATACCTTCCAAAACGGTGAACCGCAACTGCGTAGTGGCAAACAGGAATGGCTCGAAAGCATCATTAATCAATACATTTAACCCAATTTTGCCAGACCGATAGTCCGGTCTGGCAAAATTCTCAAGTGATTACAAAAAGGAAACGCATGAAAACGGACGAGTTAAAAAAAGTAGCTTCTCAGGTACGCCGGGACATTGTCCGGATGGTACATGGTGTGGCATCCGGGCATCCGGGTGGCTCACTTGGCTGTACGGATTTGTTGGTAAGCCTCTATTTTCAGACGATGAAGCTGAAAACAGACGGGACGGATTCGGTGGTGTTCGATATGAGCGGCACGGGGGAGGATATGTTCTTCCTGTCTAACGGCCACATCTCGCCGGTGCTGTATTCCGTTCTGGCTCGCCGGGGCTACTTCCCCGTCAGCGAACTGGCAACGTTCCGTAAGCTGGATTCCCGGCTACAGGGTCACCCGGCCACGGCCGAGCATTTGCCCGGTATCCGGATTGCTTCCGGGTCGCTGGGGCAGGGACTTTCGGCTGCGGCCGGCGCTGCTTACGGCAAAAAAATTCGGAATGATTCACACCGGGTGTATTGCCTGATGGGCGATGGCGAACAGCAGGAAGGTCAGATATGGGAAGCCGCTGCCTTTATTCCCCACCGGAAACTGGATAACCTGATTGCTGTCATCGACTTCAACGGTCAGCAAATCGATGGCCCTACGGATGTGGTTCTGAACAACCGCGACCTGGGCGTTAAATACGAAGCATTTGGCTGGAAGGTATTGCACATGGATGGCAACGACCTGGATGACGTAGTAACCACACTGGCCAAGGCTCACGCAGCCGGTGGGAAGGGCGTTCCCGTTTGCATTATCATGAAAACGGAGATGGGGCAGGGCGTTGATTTTATGATGCACACCCACAAATGGCACGGCACGGCTCCTAACAACGAGCAGTTGACCGCTGCGTTGGCTCAACTGGACGAAACCCTCGGCGATTATTAAGGCTCCCCCATGAAAACATACACATTTACTGAAAAGAAAGATACCCGCTCCGGCTTCGGCGCGGGCATGGCCGAACTCGGCCGAACCAATTCCGATGTGGTAGCGCTGTGCGCCGACCTGGTGGCTTCGCTCAAGCTGGATACGTTCATTAAAGAAAACCCCGACCGGTTCATCCAGTGCGGCATTGCCGAAGCCAACATGATTGGCGTAGCGGCTGGCCTCACTCTGAGCGGTCTGATTCCCTTTGCCACCACTTTTGCCAACTTTGGGTCGAGCCGGGTGTACGACCAGATTCGGCAGGCGGTGGCCTACTCCGGCAAGAATGTCAAAATCTGCGTGTCGCACGCGGGGCTGACCCTTGGCGAAGACGGGGCTACGCACCAGATACTGGAAGACATCGGCATGATGAAATCCCTGCCGGGCATGACCGTTATTAACCCCTGCGATTTTAACCAGACCAGGGCTGCTACCATAGCCATCGCCGATTACGAAGGACCGGTTTACCTGCGATTTGGTCGCCCCGTGGTGCCCAACTTCACCCCCGCCGACCAGATTTTTGAGATTGGAAAAGCAATTGTGCTGAATGAAGGGCCGGACGTTTCTATATTTGCCACGGGCCATCTGGTCTGGCAGGCGCTGGAAGCGGGTAAACTACTGGCCGAGCAGGGTATCGAAGCCGAAATTATCAACATCCACACCATCAAACCGCTGGATAAGGAAGCGATTCTACAATCTGTTCGTAAAACGGGTTGTGCCGTAACCGCCGAAGAGCACCAGATGAATGGTGGTTTGGGCGACAGTGTGGCGCAGGTATTATCGCTGAATTATCCAGCCCCGCTGGACATGGTAGCCGTCAATGATTCATTTGGAGAAAGCGGTACGCCCGAACAACTCATGGAAAAATACGGTCTGACAGCGGCTTCGATTGTGGCCAAAGCGCTGGCCGTTATTCAACGAAAAAAATAAGTAATAAACCGGTCAATGACGGGCTCTGGTTAGCCAGTGCCGGGAAGTTGACGAAACCCCTAAACCAAATGAACAGAAAATTGCGAATGGGCATGATTGGCGGAGGTAAAGATGCATTTATTGGCGCTATCCACCGCCATGCCGCCAACCTGGATAGTACCATAGAACTGGTTTGTGGTGCCCTCAGCATCAACCCGGACGTTGCGATGGCCAGTGCTCAGTCTTTGTTTTTACCCGCCGAACGCAGCTACCTGACTTATCAGGACATGCTGGAGAAAGAGAGCCAACTACCGGCTGAGCAGCGCATGGACTTCGTGACCATCGTTACGCCGAACTTCGCTCACTTCGCCCCGGCTATGCTCGCGCTGGAAAAAGGCTTTCACGTGGTAATTGAAAAACCAATCGCCTTCACCCTCGATGAAGCCCGGCAACTAAAGCAGAAGGTGGAAGAAACCGGCCTGCTCTTACTGCTGACGCATACCTATTCGGGTTATCCCATGGTGAAGCAGGCGCGGCAGATGATTCAGGCTGGTGAACTGGGCAAGATTCGCAAAGTATGGGTAGAGTACCCGCAGGGCTGGCTCAGTCAACTCACGGAACGGGAGGGCAATGCACAGGCTGCCTGGCGTACCGACCCCACAAAGTCCGGCAAAAGTGGCTGCATGGGCGATATCGGTACCCACGCGGCTCACCTGGCGGAGTACATTTCCGGCCTGAAAATTACGGACCTGTGCGCCCACCTGTCGATTATGGTGGAAGGCCGCGCCCTGGACGATGACGGTAATGTACTACTAAAATTTGAGCAGGGAGCAACCGGGGTACTAATGGCCTCTCAGGTAGCAGCTGGCGAAGAAAACGCCCTAAAAATCCGGGTTTACGGCGAAAAAGGGGGCGTCGAATGGGCGCAGCAGGAGCCGAATACGTTGCTCGTAAAATGGCAGGGTAAGCCGACCCAGATTTACCGGACCGGTACGGGCTACGGCAACTACCTGTCCTCCTACGCTATTCAAAGCAGCCGCACACCGGGTGGGCATCCGGAAGGATACCTGGAAGCATTCGGGAATTTATACCGGAATTTTTCTCAGGTACTGGCAGCGCGTATCGACGGCACTACCCCTTCGGAAGAAGCACTGGATTACCCCTCGGTGAACGAAGGAATTCGGGGTATGGCCTTCATTGACAATGTCATAAAAAGCCACCAGAGTAGTGAGAAATGGACTCCTTTTGAGGTGTAAAACGAAATAGAATCCCAGACGGGGTGTGCATGAATAGTACAAATGGGTCAAATGACTTAGTGTCGTTTGACCCATTTTCAGCCGTTCATAAGCAGACTTAGACCCACTGGCTCTTTATCGAGGCCGATAACCGGGTGTTAGATCAGTGTCTGTCCCAGCCTGGCGGAGTTGTTTGTCCGGCCATTGAGGCAATAAATAGAAATGGTAAAATAGAATCAGAAACGGGTAAAATAAGTTTAGTTATTATAACTATTTCATTGTAAAATTGTATTCTCTATTAGAGCAGCAAACCAGGGTAATGGAGATACGTTGTTTCTCTTATAGAGCAATCGAGTGACGTTACGTAGTAAGCGATAGGCAGGCTTCTTCCGATAAGGTGATCACTACAGAGCATAGTTAAGCAAAATGCTCTTTTTTTATCCCCGTAATAGTGTCAAAAAGACACCATTGCATAAGGTACCTGTTCAAGTCATGATCGGGCAGCTACCTGAAAGACCTTTTCTGGTTTTGATAGCTAACGACAGGAATGAACAGGCGTTTATACTTCGTCGACCATCGGACCCGGCCTGAGCTACAGGAAATAATGAGTACGAAAATTTATAAAGTGACGGAAAACATAGCTTAACACGATGAAAACAATACAAAAAACCGTTGGCCTGACAGCCATTCTGTGCAGCCTTATCCTGATTAGTGCCCAAATCAAACCCTCTGGTGCTGTAGCGGATAAAACCTTACGGGAAGCCTATAAAAATTACTTTCCTGTTGGTGTAGCCGTAGCACCCCGCAACCTAACGGGGCCGGAAGCAGAACTGATTGTTCGACAATTCAGTAGCGTTACGCCCGAAAACGCGATGAAAATGGGGCCTATCCATCCGCAGGAGAATACCTATTTCTGGCAGGATGCGGATGCCATCGTTGACTTTGCCGGTAAAAATGGGCTCAAAGTCCGGGGGCACACGCTTTGCTGGCATAATCAAACGCCGGGGTGGTTTTTTACTGACTCATTGGGCAAGCAGGTAAATCGGGAGGTGCTTCTGGGGCGGCTCAAACGGCACATCACCGACGTAGTGAGTCGCTATAAAGGCAAAGTGTACGCCTGGGATGTAGTCAACGAAGCGGTACCCGACACAGGAACCGACATCTACCGTCAGTCTAAGTTCTATTCGATTCTGGGGGAGGAATACATCGAAAAAGCATTCGAGTACGCGCACGCGGCCGACCCGAATGCCATGCTGTTTTACAACGATTACAATACCGAAAACGCAGCCAAACAGGATAAAATCTACCGGCTACTCCAGAAACTGAAAGCGAAAAAGGTGCCCATCAACGGCGTGGGTTTACAGGGGCACTGGTCCATTTATGAGCCAACCGCTCAGGAAATAAACGCATCTATCAATCGATTCGCCAGCCTTGGACTGGTCGTACAAATCACCGAACTCGACCTGTCCGTTTATCCGAAGGAGCACGTGCGACGTCAGAGGAAAGACACGGACAAGTCCGAATTCACCCCGGAGATGGCTGATAAACAGGCTGCCCAGTACAAAATGCTGTTTGAGCAATTCCGGAAGCATAAGGGAACGGTAACGGGCGTAACATTCTGGAACGTATCGGATAAATCGACCTGGCTGGATAATTTCCCCGTCCCCGGTCGTAAGGATTACCCCCTACTTTTTGACCAGAATTACCAACCCAAGAAAGCCTTTTGGGGCGTGGTCAACTACTAATCATCAGGCTGCATAGACCCGTAGGACTTAGTAAATAGTGTGTCCTGCGTTTTTTGATCGACCCATACATTCATAAACCTCATGACTACCCAGGACCAGACTTTATGGCAATTATATCGTGAGGGCGATAAGCAGGCACTTGGCTACCTGGTAGAACGCTACTACCGGGCGCTGAAGCACTATGGCCTGAAATTTATGGTCGATGAAGCCGTTGTGGAAGACTGTCTGCAGGAGTTATTCTTGCAATTGTGGCAGAATCGCGACCAGATAAATGCTACCGTTTCCGTAAAGCATTACCTGTTCAAGGCACTGAGGCACCATGTTCTTCAGTACCTGCGCTCCCAAAAAAGGGTGCCTACTCAGGAACTCGACTGGGATACATCAATTACGGAAGAAACCGACTCCGAAACCCTGCTCATCCAGCGGGAGTCACTCTCTCAGCTTACCAATGCCTTGCAGGCCCAACTGGATTCATTGCCCGCCCGCGAGCGGGAGGCTTTGTACCTGCGTTATTACAGTGATTTATCCATTCCGGAGATAGCGGAGGTTATGAACGTAAACCGCCAGTCGGTGTCTAACTTTTTACAGAAGGCAATTACCAAACTCCGGAAAAGCAGGCTTTCTCCTGTTCTTTTCGCGATTTGCATTATTTGTCAAACTATTTTCCTTTAACGAGGGTATTGCCGGGCCTAATCTTCATACTATCATTGAATATAGTAGAATAGTACCAATGGACCTGCTTCCCGAAAACGCTACAACCGTTGAAGATTTTATAGGCAATGCCGCTTTCCGGTTGTGGGTAACGGAAAGACGGCCCAAAGACCGGCAGCTATGGAATCGATGGTTGGCTCAAAATCCTGAAAAGCGGGAGTTATACGAGCAGGCAGTAGCTACTTTCCTCCTGATTCAGGGGAAAAAAATCACTCTGTCTGACCAGCAGGTCAATGACCGGACAGCGAGTATTCTGGATCGGTTGCCCGATGCGTACATCGTCCGAAAGCCGTTCATCAACTGGCAGTGGGGCCGCTGGGTTGCTGCTGCTGCGGTCATTAGTCTTGTAGTCTGGTGGCAGTCCGGCAACCTTATCCTGGCTCCATTCACCAAAACAAATGAGCCGGTAGTACAAACCCCGCCCGAAGCGGAATGGACGACTGTCCGGAATGTGACGGAGCAGGCCCTTGTCGTTCTCCTGCCCGACAAATCGTCGGTATTACTATCCACCAATAGCCAGCTCCGGTTTCGTAAACAGGCCAGTCATGCACTGCGTGAGGTATATTTACAGGGCGATGGTTTTTTTGAAGTGACTAAAGACCCCGGCAAGCCCTTTATCGTTTACACGGCCAGTTTAACGACTAAAGTGCTGGGGACCAGCTTTCAGGTGCATTCTTCCGATCAGGATAAAACGGCCTACGTGAAAGTAAAAACGGGTAAGGTAACCGTCACACCGGTTAACGCGCCGGACAAAGCGGTAGTGCTCAATGTAAACGAGGCACTAAAACTTGGGTCTACAGCGGGGAAAGGAGTGAAGAGCGCAGATTTTTTGTCGGATGAAAACCCATCCGCTATTATCGCCCGACCATTTGTCTTCAGCTACACGGCCGTTCCGGAAATTTTTGACCAGCTTGAAGCGAGCTACCACATGCCCATTCACTACGACCGCTCATTGCTTAGCCGCTGCACATTTACCGGGAAGCTGGATGGTGTACCTTTTCTCGAAAAGATTCAGCTTATCTGCCTGGCCATCGAATCGTCGTACGAAGTTGTCGACAACAAAGTGGTCATTCAGAGCCTGGGCTGTAATTAAAACCTAACTACTCTAAACCCTGCAACTATGCTATAACAATCACCGCCAATTAGCAGAAAGCAGGCGATAGTGCGTCTAACACTACCGCCTGTAATAACCCAGTTGATGTGCTACTTCCAGCATGTTCCCCTTCAGGCGAAGGGCAGGGTTTTTATTGACATTTTCACGGTAAGAAAACGACAAATAACGCAAACATATGCACTACCTTTCAATTAACCGCAACGTATGGGTCAGGATCATGAAAATCTCGAGCCTGCAAATCATACTTGCTATCTTCCTGACGAACATCAATTTTGCCTTCGACGGCAACGCTCAGGAATTACTGAACCGGCGCGTCAGCATCTCGGCACAAAACCAGGATGTGGAGTCGATTATCAAGCGAATTGAAAAACTCGCTAATGTTCAGTTCCTCTTCAGCCGGGAAATTATTCAGTCCAAACGCAAGGTCACTTATCAGGCCAAAAATGAACAACTCTCGCAGGTACTGGCGCAAATTCTGACGCCCTTAAATCTGAGTTACGAAGTAGTTGGTCAACAAATCGTGATAAAGAGGGAAACAGCCACGGCTCTTCCAACTCAGCAAACCAGCTTTAGCGATGGACAATCGGAAGCGGCTCAGGACCGACAGATTTCGGGCCGGGTAACGGGAGAAGATGGGCAGGGTATACCGGGGGTGAACATTCAGATAAAATCCACCACGCGCGGTACAACCAGTGACGTGACTGGCAACTACAGGCTTACCGTTCCTGGTCAGGCTGGTAACGTACTGGTTTTTTCGTACATCGGTTACGCCACCCAGGAGATACCCATCGGTACGCAGTCAACCATCAATGTAACCCTGGCCGTCGACAATAAAACCCTGGGAGAAGTAGTGGTAGTGGGCTACGGAACCCAGCGGAAACGGGACGTTACCGGCTCGGTAGTTTCGGTGAATGAAGCTACATTGAAGGAAGTTCCCGCTCCTAACCTGGTCAACCAGTTGAAAGGCCGTGCTGCCGGAGTTACAGTTGTCAGCAACGGCTCGACACCCGGCTCGCAGGGCTCAATTCGTATCCGGGGTAACCGTTCCCTGACAACCGGCAATGGAGATGGTCTCGATGGTCCCCTGGTCGTGGTCGACGGAATCCCCTATGGGGGTTTGAATGACATTAACCCGGATGATATTGCCAGCCTTGAAATCCTCAAAGATGCCTCAGCAACGGCCATTTACGGTTCGCGGGGAGCAGGCGGGGTTATTCTGGTAACGACCAAACGGGGGAAAATAGGAAAACCTGTTCTTAGCTACGACGGCTATCATGGTATCACCAACATCATGGGCAAGTATAACGTGATGAATGGTACCGAGTATGCTCAGTTCAAACAGGATGCGGCTAAATACAATCGTACGGCTCCCGGAACCACCGCCTATCCGCTTACAGCAAAAGAGCAGGAAGCACTGGCCGCCGGTGTTTCTACCGACTGGCAGGGCTTGATTTATAAACCCGGCTTCAACACCAATCACCAGTTGGGTTTGCAGGGTGGGGTTGAAAATACGCAGTACTCCCTCGGCCTCGGTTATTTCAATGAAACCGGTATTATCCCCAGCCAGAAATTCGAACGGTATACTATACGCGCTACCATTGATCAACGCCTTGGGAAACGGATCAAGATTGGTCTAAATACCCTGAACACGCTAACCTACACAAACACGCCGGGCGGTGGTGGTATTCCGGGTGGCTTAGTCCGGCTAACCCCACTGGCTTCTCCATACACTGCCGATGGCTCCGTAAACCTGTTTCCCTCGGAAGGCTCAATCGATGCGGCCGGGATAAGCCCGCTAACCATCATCACCAAAAAAGATGCGTATCTGGGACGGACGCGGTCTATACGGACGTTCAATAGTTTGTATGCCGAAGTGAATATTGTTGATGGCTTGCGCTATCGGTTCAATGCCGGTCTGAACTTCAGCCAGTCGAACTACAATGGGTACGGTGGTCCGCTCACCTATTTTAACCAGGCCACGGTTCAGTCCTCCTCTAATGCCGAGATCAGTAATACGGAGTTTTGGGATATCAACCTTCAGCACTTGTTGTACTACGACAAAACGGTTGGCAAGCACAAATTTGGCTTTACAGGGTTGTATGAAATTACGCAAAACCACTCGTTGGGAAGCCGGTTTACGATAACGGGGGTGCCCGCCGACTACATCAAAACGTCCAACTTCTCGCTGGCATCCGGTACACCACTGGCCAATTCGGACTTTGGTAACTCGTTTACCGAAACCGGGTTGCTGTCTTATATGGGTCGGGTCAATTACAGCTTCAACGACCGCTACCTGCTGACGTTAACGCTGCGCCGGGATGGTTCGTCTACGCTGTCGCCACAGAACCGGTATTTCAACTACCCCGCCGTTGGGGCAGGCTGGAATATTATCGATGAGCCGTTCATGAAACGTGTTCCTGCCATATCGAACCTGAAACTGAGAGGTGGCTGGGGTATCTCCGGAAACCGGAACGTAGGCGCCTACTCTACCCTGGGGGCGCTATCGGCGGGTTATTACAATTTCGGCCTTGGCACCGCCGGTCAGCAACTGGCCTATACCGTTACCAGCCTGCCTGCTTCCGACCTCGGCTGGCAGTCAACGTCGCAAGTTGATATCGGGGTTGATTTTGGCTTCCTAAATAACCGTATCACGGGTACGGTCGACTGGTATCTTCAGAAAACCAAAGACATTCTGCTGTCTGTTCCGCTGCCCCCCAGCAACGGGGCTGGTTCGACCCTGAAAAACCTGGGAAAAACCGAAGGCCGGGGTCTGGAAACATCGCTGACGTTTGATATTTTCAGAAAGCCCGGTGGATTCAACTGGAGTGCCGATGTGATTTATTTCTTTAACCGGGAAAAAATTACCCAGCTTACCACCCCAACCGAACAGTCGAACGTAGGAGCGGGCTGGTTTGTTGGACAACCCCTTTCGGTCATCTACGACTACAACAAGATTGGTATCTGGCAAACAGCCGATCAGCCGGACATAACCCGGCAAACCTCGCCCCTGCAGTTTCCCGGACAAATCAGGGTTCAGGATATCAATGGTGATAATAAAATTGACCCGGCTGACCGGCAAATACTGGGCAATTTCCAGCCCAAGTGGGAAGGGGGTCTTACTAACCGGTTTACGTTCAAAAACTTCGATGCCTCGATCGTAACCTTCGCCCGGATGGGGATGAAAGTCGTTGTCCCTTACCTGACGGGTAACTCGACTGGTTCGGGCGGATTTGCGTTCTTCAACCAGGGCCGGATAAACCAGGTAAAAACAGACTACTGGACCGATACCAACCCAACCAACGCTTTCCCGGCACCGGATGCCGGTGGCGCTGTTCAATGGTTCGGATCGACCCTGGGTTATTATGACGGTTCGTTCGTCAAAGTAAGAAGTATCAACCTGGGCTACACCTTTACCAGCCAGTTGCTTAAGAAGGTGGGTGCCAGCTCGGCCCGACTCTACTTCAACGCCACGAACCCGTTCATCCTGTATTCGCCGTTGGTGAGCCAGAATCTGGCTATCGACCCTGAGGGGAACAGCTACGCTACCGGTCAGTCAACACTTAATGACCAGTCGGGAAACCGGGCAACCCCTGAGCGTCAAATCGCTGTAAACCTGAACAACCCGCCTATTCGGCAATTCACATTCGGCGTAAATCTTAAATTCTAATTTCCGACATGACAACGAAAACGATAAAAATTGGCCTGATCCTCTGTCTGACCGCCTTTCTTGGCTCCGGTTGCGAAAAGATTCTGGAAGAGAACCCACAGTCTCAGATTGTCCCTTCCTATTTCAACAGCTCCGCGGGTGTACTGGGGGGTATTGCCGGGGTGTATAACGACATCCGGGGTCAGTGGGCAACCGAAGGGTTTACTGTTGAAATGCAGGCTGGTACCGATGATTTTTTGCAGGGTGCCAGCTCGGGCGGGGGGCCTGCCTACACCTACAACGGTCTCAATGGCAGTAACTTCGGCGCGGCATGGGGCGTAGCGTTCCAGGACATCAACACCCTGAACGGCGTATTGCAATATGGTGCTACGATTGATTTGCCGGAAGCGACCCGTAAGCAATACCTGGCGCAGGCCAAGTTTCTACGCGGATTCTGGTACTTCTATCTGGTGCAGACCTGGGGCGATGTACCGCTGAGTACCACGTTCATTACGGTGCCGTCTCAGGCAGCATCGCGGCAGCCGGTAGCGCAGGTGTACGAGCAGATTATCAAGGACCTGACCGAAGCAGCGGCCGACCTGCCCAATACCCCAACAGCTCCGTTCCTAGGTAAAGCCGCCACCAAACCCGTAGCGCAACTGCTGCTGGCCAAAGCCTACCTGACTCGTGGCTGGCTCAACAACACAGCCGCAGACTTTACGCAGGCAGCCACCATTTGCGCTGACATTATTGCCAACAAAGGGACGTATGGTCTTGACCTATGGGCCGATTACGGCGATGCGTTTGTGCCCGCCAACGACTACGGTAAAGAGAGCATGTTTGTGAGCGATCACGTACTAGACCCCAAGTTTGGTTACTACACCGTCGGCGGGGCCGCTGGTGGCGGAGCCGCTCAAAACTTATCACCCTGGTTCACCAACTGGAACTATCCGAACAACAGTGGCATCAACTCATTCGTCAATGCAGCCGGTAACTTTGTTAATAGTGGCACGTCGGGTATGATTCGGGACTCGCAGTACGGACGCCCTTACATTCGGATGCGTCCCAACAGTGACAAACAGAAAACGGGTCCTAACGTGGGTAAGAGTTATTTCCTCGATCAGGCATTCACGAATCGGAGTGTCGACACCCGGTTTGCCAACTCGTTCTACACAGTGTACATCGCTAATACGGCTGTTACCAACCCAGCTACCGCTGCCAATAACAAGCGGGGTATTAGCTATACAACGGTAGTTGGAGCCGACACTGCCGTCTGGTTGCCTGATTTCGAAGTGGCTGGCGCGCCCCAGTTCGTGGGAACCCGTCCATTTAAGGGCATAGTGGTACCGCCCAGCCTGTGGAATAACGGAATTTTTCCGGCCCTAAAGAAGTTCATGGACCCCAGCCGGGGCTCGAACTTCAACGACCCGTCAACGCGGCCTGCCGTGCTGTATCGTTTCGCGGACGTTTACCTGACGGGTGCCGAAGCGTATCTGAAAGCCGGCAATACCACCCAGGCAGCCACTCTGCTCAACGTTGTCAGACAGCGGGCTGCCTTCCGGAAAACGAACACGGCGGCTCAAAACGCAGCGGCCGCAACCGCCATGGCCATTACCGCTGCCGACGTGACAGTGGACTTCATTCTGGATGAACGCAGCCGTGAACTCTTTGGGGAATGGCAGCGCTGGCACGACCTGGTCCGCACCCGTTCGCTGGTTCGTCGGGTGAAGGCCTGGAATCCGGAAGCGGCCGCCAACATTCAGGATTATCACATGCTGCGGCCAATTCCGCAGAACCAGATCGACCGGGTAGTTGATGGCCCTGCATTCCCGCAGAACCCCGGGTATTAGCGATTAGCAGGCAACATAAATCGAGTGATGGAAGAGGCCATTCCTTGTCCTCTTCCATCCTTTTCAGGTGTCATGGTGGTTGGTTTACAGGTATATACCTCCTCTAATTATAAGCGTAGGTGCCTGCCTGAACAAAGTATATGTGGTAATGGGTAGCTCCGTAAACGTTCAATGAGACAATTTTTCTGCTTCTTTTTTCTGACGGTATCATCGGCTTGTTTCTCGCAAACAAAGTCACCGCTAAAACTTTGGTATAATAACCCATCGGGCCAAACCTGGGAAAATGCCCTGCCCATTGGCAATGGCCGACTGGGAGCAATGGTTTACGGAAACGTAGAGAAAGAAACGATCCAGCTCAACGAACATACCCTCTGGTCAGGTGGCCCGAACCGAAATGATAACCCGAATGCACTGGCGGCTTTAGCTGAAGTACGGCGACTGATTTTTGATGGCAAACAAAAAGAAGCGGAGCAGCTGGCCAACAAGAGCATTATCTCCAAAAAGTCGAACGGGCAAATGTTTCAGCCTATGGGTAACCTGAATCTGACGTTTGCCGGACACGAGAACTACACGAATTATTACCGCGAACTGGATATTGAGCGGGCTGTGGCCAAAACGACCTATACCGTCGATGGCGTTGCGTACACCCGCGAAGTGCTGGCTTCGTTTCCCGACCGCATTATTGTCATGCAACTAACGGCAAACAAGCCCGGGGCTATCTCGTTTTCCGCTTCCTACACCACCCAGCATAATCAACCAGTCATTAAAACATCCGCCAATGAACTGACCATTGCGGCTACAACGTCGGACCACGAAGGCGTAAAAAGCGTGGTTCGGTTCAAAGGCATTACCCGCATTAAAACGCAGGGCGGCAGCCTGTCTGCCAGTGATACGGCGCTTACGGTACGCGGAGCAAACAGTGCCACCATCTACATTTCCATTGCCACCAATTTTACGAATTACCACGACGTCAATGGCGACGAAAACCAGCGGGCAACCGACTATTTAACCAGGGCTTATCCGAAGTCATACGCGACCCTATTGACATCACACGTTGCCGCTTACCAAAATTATTTTAACCGGGTTAAATTCAACCTGGGCACTACTACCAGGCCTTCAGTCGATGCCACCAAGCTCCCCACCGACGAGCGACTGAAAAACTTTCGGTCGGTCAGCGACCCACAACTGGTGACGCTGTATTACCAATATGGCCGGTATTTGTTGATTTCGTCCTCGCAACCAGGGGGACAGCCCGCTAACCTTCAGGGCATCTGGAACAACAAAATGAAGCCCCCCTGGGATAGCAAATACACCATCAACATCAACGCCCAGATGAACTACTGGCCCGCCGAAAAAACGAACCTGGCCGAACTGCACGAGCCGTTTTTGCAGATGGTTCGCGACATGTCGGAGACGGGGCAGGAAACGGCGCGGGTGATGTACGGGGCACGGGGCTGGATGGCCCACCACAACACCGACATCTGGCGGGCAACGGGTGCTGTCGATGGCGCGATGTGGGGTATGTGGGTGGCCGGTGGCGGCTGGACCAGTCAGCACTTGTGGGAGCATTACCTCTACAATGGCGACGAGATGTACCTGGCGTCAGTATACCCGATTCTGAAAGGAGCCGCCCTGTTTTACACCGATTACCTCGTTGAGCACCCCAAATACCACTGGCTGGTTGTCACGCCGGGTACGTCGCCCGAGAATGCTCCCAAAGCACACGGAGGTTCCTCGCTGGATGCGGGTACTACGATGGATAACCAGATTGCCTTCGACGTATTCACCACTACCATTCGGGCTGCTGAAGTGCTGAAGAAAGATGCTGCTTTCGTGGATACCCTGAAGCAGATGCGCAGCAAGCTACCGCCCATGCACATTGGTCAGCACGGGCAATTGCAGGAGTGGCTGGAAGACATCGACGATCCAACCGATAAACACCGGCATATTTCGCATTTGTACGGCCTGTTTCCGTCGAACCAGCTTTCGCCCTACCGCACGCCCGGGCTGTTCAACGCAGCCCGAACGACGCTGATTCACCGGGGCGATGTGTCGACGGGGTGGAGTATGGGCTGGAAAGTGAACTGGTGGGCGCGGTTGCAGGACGGCAATCATGCTTATACGCTGATTCAGAATCAACTTACCCCGCTGGGCGTTACCAAAGACGGGGGCGGTACCTACAACAACCTGTTCGATGCGCACCCGCCGTTCCAGATTGACGGCAACTTTGGCTGCACATCCGGCATCACCGAAATGCTGATGCAAAGTGCCGACGGGGCTATTCACTTATTACCTGCTCTGCCCGATGTATGGCCAACCGGCAGTATCAGCGGACTGCGGGCAATTGGTGGATTCGAGGTGGTCAGTATGGAGTGGAAAGCAGGGAAACTGGCGAAGGTTGTCGTTAAGTCGAACCTAGGCGGGAACCTGCGTGTACGGACGCCGAATGCACTAACAATCAACAAGGGAGCTGCGCCAAAAATAGCATCCGGTCAGAACCCAAACCCGTTCTACCAGATCGAGCCAACGCCAGCACCTATTGTGTCGGAGAAGGCAACAGCGGCAGCGCCTGTATTAAAAGAAACCATACTTTACGACCTGCCAACGCAAGCCGGTAAATCATACACGCTGGTCGCTCAATAGTTTTTTTGTGATCCCGTTTTCTTTGTCATCCCGAGGAACGAGGGACCTTCGGGAATAGTAAAATGCCTGCGACCGAAGATCCCCCCTACGTCGGGATGACAAAAGCACGGGATGATATATAAAAAAGGGTGCCTTTTAAAAAAAAGCTAAAAAGTCTAAAAATGTAGTGTCATGAATGGTTATGCTTTTTACGTCTATATCGTAACCAATCCCGAACGAACGGCTTTATACACGGGCATGACGAATGATCTGGTCAGAAGGATACAGGAGCACTATGAATCGCGCGGACAAGTGGGAAAGTTCGCCGGTAAATACTACTGTCACCGGTTGATCTATTGGGAGCATCACCAGTACGTTCGCAACGCGATTACTCGTGAAAAGGAGATCAAGGGATGGCGGAGGGAAAAGAAAGTGGAACTAATCAATTCAATAAATCCCGAATGGCGCTTTTTAAACGATGAAATCCAGGAATGAAAATACGTTTTCTTTTTCTATCCTCCCGTGTTTTTGTGATCCCGTGTTTTCCTGTCATCCCGACGCAGGAGGGATCCTCGGTAAATGCCGAAAAATGCCTGCGACCGAAGATCCCTCCTGCGTCGGGATGACAAAAGCGGAGAGACCAAAGAGCAAATAAGCTAAAACAGGTTGAAGAAATTAACACAAACGCACATGAGAAATCGCCTTTTTACGGCTCTTTTCGCAATCCTTAGCCTGGTTTTAATCAACAGGACTTTCGCCCAAACCACCTTGGTGAACCCAATCCTGACGGGCTTTTACCCCGACCCGAGCATTGTACGGGTAGGTACTGATTACTACCTGGTCAACTCCACATTTTCCTATTTCCCCGGCATTCCGGTATTGCACAGCAAGGACTTAAAGAACTGGAAGCAGATTGGCAATGTGATCGACCGCCCCTCGCAGATGGATTTCATGGGCGAACGACTGACCCGTGGCTTGTTTGCTCCCGCTATTCACCACTATAAAGGCCTGTTCTACGTCACCTGCACCGACATTGATCATGACGGCAACTTCATCGCGACAGCCAAAAACCCAGCCGGGCCATGGAGCAACCCGGTTAAACTGCCTCAGGTACGTGGCATTGACCCCTCCCTCTACTTCGACGAAGCAACGGACAAAGCGTACGTTATTTACAACAGCGATGCTCCCGACCGGAAGCCCCTGTACTCCGGCCACCGGACTATTCAGATCTACGAACTCGATTACAAAACCCTGAAAGTGGTTGGTGAACAGAAACAGCTCGTCAATGGCGGGGTCGATTTGTCGAAAAAGCCCGTCTGGATTGAGGCCCCGCATATCATGAAGCGGAACGACTGGTACTACCTCTATGCCGCTGAAGGCGGTACGTCGCTCAACCACACCGAAGTGGTTTTCCGTAGCAAATCGGTGTGGGGCCCTTTTGTACCCTATGAAAACAACCCGATTCTGACCCAGCGCGGACTACCCGCCGACCGGAAAGACCCGATTACGTCGGCGGGTCACGCGCAGTTTATAGAAGGGCCCGATGGGAAGTGGTACGCTATTTTCCTGGCCGTTCGTCCGTACGAGGGCGACTACTACAACACAGGCCGGGAGACCTTTATCGCGCCCGTCACCTGGAAAGACGAGTGGCCCATTGTGGACCCCGACCATAAAGTGATTCAATACACCTACCCAGCCGCCTGGAAGGAAGTGAAGCCGAAAGACGCCCTACCGCAGTCGGGTAATTTTTCTTACACCCTGCGCTTCGACAAGACACTGGACCCATCGCTGCTGTTCATGCGAACGGTAGACAGCAGTTCGTTCTCGCTATCGAAAAAGAATGGGTTGACCCTCAAACTAAAGCCAGAAACCGTTATGGATATGGGTAACCCGTCGTTTATTGGGAAACGGCAACAGCACCTGTATAGCACGGCTGAGACCGAACTGACGTTTGCGCCCAAATCGGAGAAGGAGAAAGCCGGTCTAATGATTTTTCAGGACGAACGCCATTTCTACCTGCTGAGTAAATCGACCGCGCAGGGTAAAGAGGTGTTGCAACTGTTCAGGAGCAACCCTAAGGACAAGTCGATGGAGTTGCTCACGGAGGTGCCGCTAACGTCGAAAGCGGGTAAAGTGGGGCTGCGGATTGCCTCTCAGGGAGGTACGTATAGCTTCTCGTTTTCGGACGATACCAAAAACTGGAAACTCCTGAAAGACGATGTAGATGCCAAATTCCTGAGCACCAAAGAAGCGGGTGGCTTTATCGGCTGTCTGTACGGCATGTACGCCACGTCGTCGGGTGAACCAACGACAAATTCGGCATCTTTCCAGTACCTGACTTATAAAGGCGACGACCCCATGTATAGGAAATGATTTTGTCGTCCCATGTTTTTTGTCATCCCAACGCCAGGAGGGATCCCCGGTAGCCGGAGGTTCTCAGCCTCACCCGAAGATCCCTCCTGGCGTCGGGATGACAAAAACTCAAACAACGCATCACTCTTGAAAACGAACGTACTTCATATCGCTCTCCTGTTACTGTCCAGCCTTTCCGCGCTGGCTCAGATGCAGCCGTTTGCCTTGCAGGAAGTAAAGCTGACGGGTGGCCCATTTAAAAACGCGCAGGACGTTGATCTGAAGTATATCCTGGCATTGGACCCGGACAAACTCCTGGCCCCCTACCTGATTGATGCCGGACTGCCCCTGGAAGCGCAACGCTATGGCAACTGGGAGAGCTCAGGGCTGGATGGCCATATCGGCGGGCACTACCTGTCGGCGCTGGCCATGATGTATGCTTCGACGGGCGAGCCGGAGTTGAAAAAACGGCTGGATTACATGGTGGCCGAACTGGCCCGCTGTCAGGCAAAAAACGGAAATGGCTACGTGGGGGGCATTCCCGAGGGGAAGGTGTTCTGGGAGCGAATCCATAAGGGCGACATCGATGGCAGCAGCTTTGGTCTGAATAATACCTGGGTGCCACTTTACAACATCCACAAGCTGTTTGCGGGCCTGCGCGACGCCTACGAATACGCCGGTAATCAGCAGGCAAAACAGGTACTGATTGGTTTGGGCGACTGGTTCGTTGACCTGATCAAACCCCTGTCCGACGAGCAGATTCAGCAGGTCCTTCGCACCGAACACGGCGGCATCAACGAAACGTTTGCCGACCTGTATGTACTAACCAGGGACAAAAAATACCTCGAAACGGCGCAGCGGATTTCGCACCGGGCGTTATTGATTCCCCTGCTCGAAAAACAGGATAAGCTGACCGGCCTACACGCCAACACGCAGATTCCGAAGGTGATTGGCTTGGAGAAAATTGCCACCCTAACGGGCAAGTCGGATTGGTCGGAAGCGGCAGTGTATTTCTGGCAAAACGTATCGCAGACGCGTAGTGTGGCTTTCGGTGGCAACAGCGTCCGCGAGCATTTCAACCCTACTACCGATTTCAATCAACTGTTACGATCGAATCAGGGACCCGAAACCTGCAATTCCTTCAATATGCTCCGGCTGAGCAAAGCCCTGTTTCTGGATAAAAACGACGTGAGTTACCTCGATTTTTACGAACGCACGCTCTATAACCACATTCTGTCGAGTCAGCACCCCGAAAAAGGCGGGTTTGTCTATTTCACGCCCATCAGGCCTAATCACTACCGGGTGTATTCGCAACCCGAAACCAGCATGTGGTGCTGCGTGGGATCGGGGATAGAGAACCACACCAAATACGGCGAACTAATCTATAGCCATTCAGACAACGACCTTTTTGTCAACCTATTCATCCCGTCGACGGTAAACTGGGCAGACAAAAAGATTAAGCTTACCCAGCGTACCGAATTTCCGTATCAGAACCAGACAGAGCTGCTTATCGAGCCAGCGAAACCACAGGAATTTTCGGTACACATCCGTTACCCGAAATGGGCTGAAAATTTGACGATACTGGTCAATGGGAAGGCTCAACCCGTTGATGGTAACCCGTCGAGTTACGTAGCTGTTTCGCGCAAATGGAAATCGGGCGATAAAGTCACGGTTCGCTTCACAACCGCCACCCGCCTGGAACAACTACCCGATGGCTCTAACTGGTCTGCCTTTGTACACGGTCCCATTGTGCTGGCCGCCAAAACGTCGACGAAAGATTTGACCGGGCTTTTTGCCGACGACAGCCGGATGGGTCATGAAACAAAAGGCAAACTGTATCCGCTTACCAGTGCCTACGCGCTCGTGGGTGATCCGGCCACGTACCTGGCGCGACTCAAGCCCGAATCCAGGCTGCGTTTCGCTTTGGACACACTGACGCTGCAACCGTTTTATGAGGTGCACGATGCTCGATACCAGATGTACTTCCCTACGTTTACCAAAGCCGCCTTTGCCGAGCAGCAGGCCCGACTAAAACAGCAGGAAGCGGAAGCCCTGGCCCTGGAAGCCAACACCGTTGACAAAGTGAACTGCGGAGAACAACAACCCGAGGTCGACCATGGGTACAAAGGCGAAAAGAGCGAGTCGGGCTATGACGACGAGCGCTTCTGGCGACTCACCCGATCCTATATTACGTACCAGTTTCAGAACAAAGAGCAGACAGGTAAATACCTTGACATCATAGCTTTAAATGATATCAATCCAGAAAACGTACGCTTTCTAATCAATGAAAAGCCCGCCGAAATCCTTGCCAATCGAGGAAAAACGACCCGACTGAAGGCGGGTACAGAGGAGGTAATTACGTTGAAAATTGTGGCCCAGAATGGAAAGGCTACACCCCGCTTCAATCAAATCAGACTTTTAACGCGCTAACAAATGATTCGTTTCACTATGAACAACAGGATGGTACTTGCCTACAAATGTGTCAAAATAACACTATTGGTGTTTTTATGCGGACTAAGTGCGCAGGCACAATCTAATTTTACCAGCAAAACAATTGGCATTGGAGTCGTTGTCGCCGATCTGGAACGTTCACTGGACTTTTATGTGAATGGCATCGGGATGGTCAAAACCGGCAACTTCACCATCAACGAAGATTTTGGCAAACGCTCCGGCCTGACTAATGGCGTATCGGTGGTGGTCACCATCCTAAAGCTCGAAAACAGCCCTGACGCCACCGACTGGAAACTAATGAGTTTTGGCAGTAAAGCATCACACCCGAAGCCAAAAAAGATTCAGGACGATACGGGCATGCAATACATCACCATCAACGTGAAAGCCCTCCAGCCCATCATCGACCGATTGACCCAGATGAAGGTGCCTTTTCTGGGCAGTACGCCTACGCCCCTGAATGACAAAGCGCATTTCGTTTTCGTGCAGGACCCCGACGGTACTTTTGTGGAACTGATTGGCCCACTTCAATAACCGACGGCACCCTTACCTCCATGAAAAACAAGTTGTTCCGATACGGTTTGCTGGTAAGTACGCTGCTGTTCCGGTACATGACCGTGGAGGCCCAAACCGCCCATAACCCCATCATTTTCGCCGACGTACCCGACATGGCCATGATTCGGGTGGGCAACACCTACTACATGAGCAGCACCACCATGCACCTGAGTCCGGGGTTGCCCATCATGAAGTCGAAAGACCTGGTGAACTGGCAATTGGTTAGCTATGCGTATGATACCCTGGCGAATGTTGACGCACTGAACCTGACCAACGGCAAAAGCACCTACGGCCGGGGTTCGTGGGCCAGTAGCCTGCGCTACCATAACGGCACCTATTACGTAACCACGTTTGCCCAGACCACCGGAAAAACGTACGTGTACACCACAAAAGACATCGAAAAAGGCCCCTGGAAAGAAGCCTCGTTCAGTCCATCCTACCACGACCACAGCCTGTTTTTCGACGACGATGGGCGGGTCTATATGCTCTATGGCGCAGGAAAACTCAAGTCAGTTGAACTCAATGCCGATGCGTTGGGTGTAAAACCCGGCACTACCGAGCAGGTCATCATTGAGAATGCCAGCACCCCGTCGGGCACGGGCGGTGGCCTGCCCGCAGAAGGCTCGCAGTTGTTCAAGGTGAAGGGCACGTATTACCTGTTCAACATCACCTGGCCTAAGGGCGGTATGCGGACGGTAGTCATTCACCGCGCCGATAAGCTGACAGGGCCTTGGGAAGGGCGGGTCGCATTGCAGGATCTGGGCGTGGCGCAGGGTGGGCTGATTGATACGCCCGATGGCAAGTGGTATGCTTATCTGTTCCGCGATTTTGGGGGCGTGGGCCGCATCCCCTACCTGCTGCCGGTAACCTGGGAAGATGGTTGGCCGGTGCTAGGTGTCAACGGTAAAGTGCCCGAAATGCTCGACCTGCCCGCCAGCAAGGGACTGATTCCGGGCATCGTTGCCTCAGACGAATTCACCCGCAAAAAAGGTGACCCCGCGTTGCCGCTAGTCTGGCAGTGGAACCACAACCCCGACAATAGCCTCTGGTCGGTCTCGGAGCGAAAAGGCTACCTACGGCTAAAAACCGGGCGTGCGGACACCTCCTTCGTGATGGCCCGCAACACGCTCACCCAGCGTACCATCGGCCCCGAAAGTACGGGCGCCACCCTCCTCGATGCGTCGAACCTGAAACCCGGCGACTTTGCGGGGTTGAGCCTGTTGCAGAAAAACTACGGACTGGTGGGCGTCAAAGCCGAAGCGGATGGCAAGTCGATTGTGATGGTGAGTGCCGGATCGGGAAAGGCAGTGGAGTTACAGCGGGTACCGTTGAAGCAGAAAATGGTCTACCTGAAAGCGGAGTGCGATTTCAAGGATCGGAAAGACCTCGTCCATTTTTTCTATAGCCTTGACGGCAAAGCGTGGACACTCATTGGCGAGCCACTCAAAATGCCCTATACCATTCCGCATTTTATGGGCTACCGGTTCGGGCTGTTTACCTACGCCACCCGGCAAACGGGCGGTTTTGCCGACTTCGATTACTTCCGGATTGACAGTTCACTATCAGCAGAAAAGTAAAACTATGAGAAATAAACTTGGAGGTTTCTTATTTATGGGGTTATTCCTGCTGAGTCTGAATGCGGTGGCGCAGGACAAAAACTTTTACATTTTCCTCTGCTTCGGGCAGTCGAACATGGAGGGGAATGCGACGATTGAACCCCAGGATACGATCAATATCGATAGCCGGTTTCAGGTGATGGAAGCGGTTGATTGCCCTGGCCTGAACCGGACAAAAGGAAATTGGTACACGGCCGTTCCGCCGTTGTGCCGCTGCAAAACTGGCTTAACCCCCGCCGATTATTTTGGCCGGGAGCTGGTGGCGAATCTTCCCGAAAAAGTGCGGGTGGGTGTCATCAATGTGGCCATTGGCGGCTGTAAAATCGAGCTGTTCGATAAGGACCGGTACGAGTCGTACATCACGACGGTACCGGGCTGGATGAAAAATTTCATTAACGAATACGACGGTAATCCATACGCCCGGCTGGTCGGGATGGCGAAGCTGGCGCAGAAAGATGGCGTCATCAAGGGCATTTTGCTGCATCAGGGCGAGTCGAACACCAACGACACACTCTGGACGAAAAAGGTCAAGGTCGTTTACGATAACCTGATGAGCGACCTGGATCTGAAGCCCGGAAAAGTACCGCTACTGGCGGGCGAAACGGTCAACGCCGATCAGGGTGGTATCTGTGCGAGCATGAACAGAATTATCGCTACGCTCCCGCAAACGATTAAAAACGCACACGTGATTTCATCCGCTGGCTGTACGGACAAGTCCGATAATCTGCATTTCGATGCCGCCGGTTACCGTGAACTCGGGAAACGTTATGCCACGCAAATGCTGTCGTTGCTGGGTTATAAACCGAACGCGACAAACTAAGGATACCTGGATTGCCGTGAGTGGGAAGTTACTTACGGTTGAACAGATCACTGGCTGGAACTCAACAAGTCTCCGGGCCAATTTACATGATAGTATCTCTAACTGAGTTTTTGCCATACTGACGAAGGAAGTACCTCAAAGCCGCCTACCGAAAATACGTTCTTCATCAGTATGACAAAACCTCTACATCACACTCAGCTCTTTACTATGAAGCGTTCAAGTATAATAATGGCCATAAGAAAGCGGTATAAAGGCAACAACATAAGGGCCGCGTGGATTGGCTGCTTTATTTCTCTGTCTTTTGTTGCCAATGCACAGGAAATCATTCCGTTGTACGCTGGTGCGGTGCCCAATTCTAAAGCGTCCGACGTGCAGGAGTCGGGCGCGGCATCGGGCGTACTGAAAGGAATAACCAAACCGACGCTGGAGTATTTCAAGCCTGCGCCTGACAAAGCGTCCGGGGCGGCTGTCATCATCATTCCGGGTGGGGGTTATGGGGTGGTTGTGTATCAGGGCGAAGGAATCAACATTGCAAAAGCATTGGCCGAAAAAGGCATAGCGGCATTCATATTGAAGTACCGGCTACCCAGCGACGCCATTATGCCCGACAAGAAAATTGGCCCGTTGCAGGATGCGCAACAAGCCATCAAACTGGTTCGGGAAGGGGCCACCAGGTGGGGAATCGACGTCAGTAAAGTGGGCGTCATGGGATTTTCGGCAGGTGGGCATCTGGCCTCGACCGCAGCGACGCATTTTGACAAGGCGTATGTCGACAACGCCAGCAACACCAGCCTGCGGCCTGATTTCCAGATACTCATTTATCCGGTCATCAGTATGCAGGACAGCCTCGCGCACGGCGGCTCGCGCGACAAGTTGCTGGGCAAAAACCCGTCGGCAGCCGACAGACAACTGTTCTCCAACGAGCTTCAACTAACGGCCAGCACACCCCCAACGTACCTGACCCACGCGGCCGACGACAAAGTGGTCGATGTGGACAACAGCATTATCTATTTCGAAAAACTCAGACACCTGAAGGTACCCGTCGAAATGCACATCTACCCCAAGGGCGACCACGGATTCATTTTCCGACATCCCGGCTGGATGGAGCCACTATTTGCCTGGATGAAAATCAACTTCTGGATCACCAACTAACGCATCCATTTACCGTAAACTGTGTAGCCTTATTTAGTATATGCCTGCTTCGTTTCAGGGTGACATCGGGGCTGATGGTTGAACACAACAGCATTTTTTCTCATCTAAACCAATACACGAATGACCTATAAACCATTAGCGATTCTGTTCGCAGCCGCTCTTTTCAATACAACTGCTTTTGCGCAGGCCAGCCAGCCTGCGGAGGATTTCAAGCCCTCAACCCTGAATCAGCCGGGGCAGGAATACCCGCAGGTAAACTCGCAGGGCTACGCCCGGTTCCGTATCAACGCTCCCAAAGCCGATAGCGTGAAGGTAAGCCTGGGCCTGGGCGGACGGGGTGGCACCAAACTCACCAAACAGGCCGACGGGTTCTGGACCGGCACCACCGAAGGGCCGATGGATGAGGGATTTCACTACTACAACGTGACGGTCGACGGTGGGAAGTTCAACGACCCCGGTGCCAAAAATTATTACGGGTCCGTCCGCTGGGAGAGTGGCATCGAGATACCGGCTCACGACCAGAATTTTTACGCCCTCAAAGACGTACCGCACGGTCATGTGCAGCAGGTGCTGTTCCCCTCCAAAAGTACCGGTACCCCACGGCGGGCGTTTGTGTACACCCCGCCGGGCTATGAGAAAGACAAGTCAGCCAAATACCCGGTACTCTACCTGCAACACGGCTGGGGCGAAGACGAAACGGCCTGGAGCAATCAGGGACACGCCAACCTGATTATGGACAACCTGATTGCAGAAGGTAAAACGAAGCCTTTCCTGATTGTGATGACCTATGGCATGACCAACGAAGTGGGCTGGGGCAAAATAAGGGATTTCAAAATTGACCCCTTCCAGACGGTCCTGACCGAAGAACTGATTCCGTATGTTGACGCCAACTTCCGTACCCTCTCCGACCGAAACAACCGGGCCATGGCGGGCCTGTCGATGGGCGGTATGGAAACTAAAACGATTACCCTCAACAAGCCGGATGTGTTCGGGTACTACGGCCTGCTCAGTGGTGGTCTTTATAATCCGGATGACCTTAAGGACAAGACTAAGCCGAAGCTGGTGTTCATTAGCTGCGGCAGCAAAGAACGGCCCGACGGTGTGAATAAAGCGGCCGCGGATCTGAAGGCAGCCGGGTACAACGCTGTTTCCTACGTTTCCGAAAACACCGGTCACGAATTTCAAACCTGGCGTCGCAGCCTGCACGAGCTGGCTCCAATGCTGTTTAAATAGACTTTATGAATATACATCTGAACACGATCAAGCTGTCTAGTCTGCACTGGTTTCTGTCCATGCTTACCCTTATCTGTCTGACAATAACCAAACCGGTTTCGGCCCAAAAGAAGCAAGCGGATAACCGAAGCAAAACGGCCATTCAGTCAGCTAACTACCGCAATCTGTTTCGGGAACTGGGCTACAAACAGGCCGACATCGACGCGAAGCTCGCCAAAGCCTACCACGACGTATTTGAGGGGCCGACTAAGGTTTATTTCGAGGTGGGCGATACGATGGCCTATGTGTCGGATGTAAAAAACCACGACGCCCGCACCGAAGGGCTTTCCTACGGGATGATGGTAGCCGTACAACTCGACAAGAAAGACGTGTTTGACCGAATATGGCGGTGGTCGAAAAAGTACCTGCAACACCAGAGCGGTCCCCGCGAAGCGTATTTTGCCTGGAGCATCAACCCCGAGACGTTGAAGAAGAACTCGGAAGGATCAGCGTCCGATGGTGAGTTGTATTACATCACCAGTCTGCTGTTTGCCTCCAACAAATGGGGTAACGATACGGGCATTAATTACTACGGTGAAGCCCGGCGGATACTGGATGCGATGTGGAAAAAGGATGGCACCGGCAACATCTACAACCTCATTAATACAGACGCCAAACAGATATCGTTTGTCCCCGAAGGCAGCAATTACAAATGGACCGACCCGTCGTACCACCTACCCGCGTTTTACGATGTCTGGGTGATGTACGCCAAAGACGGCCACGAAGAATTTTACAAGGCCTGCGCCGATACGTCGCGGGTGTTCCTGCACCGCGCCTGCGACCCCGTCACCGGCCTCAACGCCGACTATACCGAATTCAGTGGTAAACCGCACGATACCCGCTGGTCGCCCTCAGCGTTTCGGTACGATTCGTGGCGCGTGCCCATGAACGTTGCCATGGATTATACCTGGTCGGGGAAAGACAGAGCCTGGCAGGAAGACTACGCCAAACGGTTTCAGGGTTTCCTGCGCTCGAAAGGTATCGACACGTTCGAGGACCAGTTCAATCTGGATGGTTCACGACCCGAGTTCATCCTGCAGGCGGGGCCGGTGAAAAAGCTTCGCCACTCCATTGGGCTGGTATCTACGGCGGCTACATTGTCGCTCGTCAACAAAGAGCCGAACAGCCGGGATTTCGTTGATGCACTGTGGAAGGCGAAACTAGAGCCGTTCGATGATGGCTATTTCGACCCGTATTACGATGGGCTAATGCATCTGTTCAGTATTATGCACCTGAGTGGCAAGTACCAGATTATTACCCCACAAACCCGTTGATCAACCCCTAACGCTCCAACTCTTAACATGAAAAAGTTACTCGTATTAATCGCATGCATGGTATCGCTGGGTGTACAGGCACAGGCTCAAACCGCTGGCGTTCCAGCCTCGACCAATATTCCGGGGCAGAAGTACCCGCAGATTTTGCCCGATAATCGGGTAATGTTCCGCGTAAAAGCCCCCGACGCCCACAAGCTGCAAATCGACCTGATGAAGAAATACGACATGGTGAAAGACACCAGCGGTTTCTGGACCGTCACGACAGAGCCGGTGGTAGAAGGTTTTCATTATTACTCGCTCATTGCCGATGGCGTGGCCACCACTGACCCATCGAGCCAGACGTTTTACGGCATGGGCCGCATGGCCAGCGGCATCGATATCCCGGATAAAGACATGGCCTATTACCAGCCCCAGAATGTGCCGCACGGGCAGGTTCGGTCGGTCAATTATTATTCCGACATCACCAAAGCCTGGCGTCGGGCCAATGTGTACACGCCCCCCGGCTACGACCAGAACACGACCAAACGCTACCCGGTGCTGTACCTGCAACACGGTGCGGGCGAAGACGAAACCGGTTGGCCCACGCAGGGTAAAATGGATTTCATTCTCGATAACCTGATTGCCGCCGGGCAGGCAACGCCCATGATTGTGGTGATGGAACGGGGCTACGCCACCGACCCCACCAAACCGGTCAGCGCAACCCCCACGGGTCCCGGCAGCATGAACAGCAATGTGTTTCCTGAAGTGCTGGTGAAAGAAGTAATCCCGATGATTGACAAGTCGTTCCGCACGCTGACCAATCGGAATGACCGGGCCATGGCGGGCCTGTCGATGGGCGGTTTCCAGACCTTCCAGACCACGATGACCAACCTCGACAAGTTTGCCTACATCGGCGGTTTTAGCGGAGCAGGTCGTTTACAACCGGGTGCTGATATCAAACAGGCCTACGACGGTGCCTGGTCTGACGCCGATGCGTTTAACAAAAAGATGAAATTGGTTTACGTGAGCATCGGCACTAAAGAGCCGGAGCGGATGTACACCGGCGTAAACGGATTTCATCAGACCCTGGAGAAAGCGGGTATCAAGCATGTTTATTACGAGTCGCCGGGCACGTCGCACGAGTGGCAAACCTGGCGCCGGTCACTGCGGCAGTACGCCAGTTTGATCTTTAAAAATTGAGATTTTTTGCCTCTCTCCTGCCTTCGTCATACCAAGCATTTGTCATCCCGACAACAGGAGGGATCTTCTGTAGCTGGAGGTTTTTAGCCTCACCCGAAGATCCCTCCTTCGTCGGGATGACAAAAATACGCGATAACAAAAAATCCGCTTGAAATCACATAACATACTCTCAATGAAACAACTCATCTCCCTATTGCTGGCTGTTGGCCTGTTTAGCCTCAACAGCCACGCCCAACCCACCGAAAAAGAAGGCCCGAAAGGTTTTGATCAGGTGCGGGCGGGCATCGCCACAGGCAAGCTGGATTCGGTGCAGTATGCATCGAAAACCGTTGGCACCACGCGTAAAGCCCTGGTGTACACCCCGCCGGGCTATTCCAAAAAGAAGAAATACCCGGTGCTGTATCTGCTGCACGGCATTGGTGGCGATGAGAAGGAATGGCTGAAAGGCGGCAGTCCGCAGGTGATTCTGGACAATCTGTACGCCGACGGCAAACTGGAGCCCATGATCGTGGTGATGCCAAACGGCCGGGCCATGAAAGACGACCGCGCTGTGGGAAACGTCTTCGACAAAGACAAAGTGGAGGCTTTCGCCACCTTCGAACAGGATTTACTCACCGACCTGCTTCCGTTCGTAGAGAAGAAATACCCAACTCTTACCGACCGCGAACACCGGGCCATTGCGGGCCTGTCGATGGGTGGTGGTCAGTCGCTTAATTTCGGACTGGGCAATCTGGACAAATTCGCCTGGGTGGGCGGCTTCTCGTCGGCTCCTAACACTAAAAAGCCGGAAGAACTGGTACCCAATCCAGAAGAAGCTAAAAAGAAACTGAAACTGCTCTGGATCTCGTGCGGGGATGCCGACGGGCTGATTTCGTTCAGCAAACGCACCCACGACTATCTCTACCAGCACGACGTACCGCACGTGTATTACGTCGAGCCGGGCGGCCATGATTTCAAGGTCTGGAAAAACGGGTTGTATATGTTCTCGCAGTTCCTCTTCAAGCCGGTCGACAATTCATCACTGACGAAATATACGCTGTTGGGCTCACCGGCTGCCACCAACATCCGCAACGCCAAATACCCGCAGATTTTACCCGATAACCGGGTGGTGTTTCGGGTGAAAGCGCCGGACGCGCAGAAAGTACAGATCGACCTGGGTAAAAAGTACGACATGGGGAAAGACACCAGCGGCTTCTGGACCGTCACCACCGATTCCGTCAGCCGGGGGTTTCATTACTATTCGTTGCTGGTAGACGGCGTAGCCACTGCCGACCCCGCCAGCGAAAGTTTTTACGGCATGGGCCGCATGGCGAGTGGTATCGAGATTCCGGACAAAGAAGAAGCCTTCTACGCCCTGCGCGACGTCCCCCACGGCGACATCCGCATCAAACGCTACCTCTCGAAAGCTACTAATACCTGGCGCGAGATGTACGTGTACACACCCCCCGGCTACGACAAATCGACGGATAAATATCCCGTGCTGTACCTGCTGCACGGCGGGGGCGAAGACCAGCGGGGTTGGGCAACGCAGGGAAAAACCGACCTGATTCTGGATAACCTGATTGCCGAAAACAAAGCCAAGCCCATGATCATTGCTATGCTCGACGGGAATATCGGCATGGGTGGCGGAGTGGCGGGCTTCAACGAAAATGCGTTGAGGGCGTTTGAAAATGAGCTAAAACTGGGCGCCATCCCCTTCGTTGAAAGCAACTTCCGGGTCGAAGCAGATGCCAGACACCGGGCGTTGGCGGGGCTATCAATGGGTGGTTTGCAGACGCTGCACGCGGGCATCAAAAACACGGATATGTTCTCATACCTGGGCGTGTTCAGCTCGGGCTGGTGGGCCAACAACCCAAAACTGTCGGACCCGCAGTATGAATTTATGAAGACCAACGCCAGCACCATCAACACCAACCTGAAACAGTTCTGGATTTCACAGGGGGGCAAAGAAGATATTGCTCACGCCAATGGCCAGATCATGATGAAAAAGTTTGACGACATGGGCATAAAGTACCAATACAGTGAATACGCCGGGGGCCACTCGTGGCCGGTATGGCGGCACGATCTCTTGGGATTCTCGCAGGTGCTGTTCAAGTAGAGAACAGGGGTGTTTTGCCGCCTATTCTATCATCCCTCCTGCGTCGGGATGACAAAAAGACCCAGGAGAATAAAGGCATTCATAAGCAGCGTTAAAACCAACTCATCATGTTGCAAAAAAAACAGCCAATCGCACTATACGCGGCCCTGCTACTGCTGAACGCAGTAGCGCAGTCGGGGCCTCTTTTCGCCCAAACAATTCCTTCGCTGAGGGAGACGTTCAAGAATGATTTCGGCATCGGTACGGCCCTGAACAACGCCCAAATCGACGAGCGGGACCCGCAAATGACGGCATTCATTGCCCGCCAGTTCAACATGGCCACGCCCGAAAACGTCATGAAGTCGGCGTTGCTTCATCCACAGTGGGACACCTACGATTTCACGATGGGTGACAAATTAATAGAATTCGGGAAGAAGCACGACATCAAAATCAACGGCCATACGCTCATATGGCATAGCCAGTTACCCGGCTTCATTCGAGGTATTCACAGTAAAGATTCCATCCAGACGTTCTTCACGAATCACATCAAAACGGTGGCTGGTCATTACAAAGGCAAGGTGTATTCGTGGGATGTGGTGAACGAAGCTCTCAATGAAGATGGCACCATGCGTAAATCAGTGTTCCTACAGTACCTCGGTGATAATTTCGTGACCGAAGCCTTCCGGCTGGCGCAGGAAGCCTCACCCGGCACGGAACTATATTACAATGATTATAACAACGAGCAACCCAAAAAGCGGGCGGGCTGCATCGAACTCGTAAAAAAGATCAAGGCCGCCGGGGTGCGCATCGACGGCGTGGGTATTCAGGGGCACTGGCACGTGGGGAAAATTCCGCTGAAAGACATCGAAGAAAGTATCCTTCAGTATTCGGCGCTGGGGCTAAAAGTGATGTTCACCGAACTGGACATCGAAGTATTGTCCCGCAATTTTCAGGGGGCCGATGTGGGTCAGCGGATGACCGCCAACGCCCAGTCGAACCCATATCCAACCGCTTTACCCGACAGTGTGCAGCAGCAACTGGCCGCAGATTACGAAGCGCTATTTAAATTATTCCTGAAGCATAAGGATAAAGTCACCCGCGTCACGTTCTGGGGCGTGAATGATGCCAATAGCTGGCTGAACAACTGGCCCATCCGGGGTCGAACCAGCTACCCGCTTTTGTTTGATCGGAACAGCCAGCCAAAGCCAGCATTTTACAAGGTTATAGCAACGGCGAAATAATAAAACCAGAAATTTTGCCCAACGCGTATAACCTACTCCATCCAGCAGACCTGGCATCCGTCTTCGTCAATGAACAAACGCACTTCCCAGCTATGAAAACAAACAAAACATTATCGGCTTTCTGGTTTTACCATCAGTACCGTCGGGTGATGCTTAATGGTGGCTATGTAGGTTTTCCAAACCTGCTCTTTGCGCTACTGCTCGTTTTATCCACGGCTGGTTTAGCGCAACCGATCACGACTGACAACTCTTCGTTTGCCGTTACCACCGCCGTAATCTACGTTGACCCAGGCGAACCGGAGCTCGTAAAAACAGCCGCCACACTATTGCAACGGGACATTGAACTGGTAACTGGCCGCAGAATACCAATCGTAACAGTTATTGACAAAGTCGGTAAAAACGTCATTGCTATCGGTACAATTCAGCAATCGGCCTTCCTGAAACAACTCGTTTCTCAGAAGAAACTGAACGTCGACGCCATCCGGGAAAAATGGGAAGCCTCGTCGGTTCAAACCATCCGTAACCCCGCCAAAGGCATTACAAACGCACTTGTCATTGCGGGTAATGACCGCCGGGGTACAGCGTTTGGCGTATTCGAGTTGTCGAAACAATTCGGAGTTTCGCCCTGGTACTGGTGGGCCGACGTGCCCATTGCGAAGCAAAAAGAGATTTATATCAGCGAGAACGTCACCCTGACCGATGCGCCGAAAGTGAAATACCGGGGCCTGTTCATCAACGATGAAGCACCCGCACTGTCCGGCTGGACCAAAGAAAAATTCGGGGGGTTCAATCACCAATTCTACGAGAAGTTTTTTGAACTGGTTCTCCGGCTGAAAGGTAACTACATCTGGCCCGCCATGTGGGGCAACGCCTTTTACGCCGATGATTCGCTGAACATAAAAGCGGCCGACACCTACGGCATTGTCATTGGCACGTCGCACCACGAACCGCTGATGCGGGCGCACGATGAGTGGCGCCGGGCCGGGGGCGGCCCGTGGAATTACGAAACAAATAAAGAAAAGCTGCAACAGTTTTGGCGGGATGGAATGAAACGGGCCACCAACGAAAAAATCGTGAGCGTTGGCATGCGTGGGGATGGGGATTCGCCCATGTCGAGGGAAACGGCGACGGCATTGCTGGAAAAAATTGTGGCCGATCAGCGAACCATCATCAGCGAGGTAACGGGCAAGCCCGCATCCGAAACGCCCCAGCTCTGGGCGCTGTACAAAGAGGTACAGGACTATTACGATAAAGGCATGCGGGTACCGGACGATGTTACGCTATTGCTCTCCGACGACAACTGGGGCAACCTCCGCAAACTACCCAAGCTGAGCGAAAAACCGCGAAAAGGAGGGTATGGCATCTACTACCATTTCGATTACGTCGGGGGTCCCCGGAACTACAAATGGCTGAACACGAATCCACTGCCCCGCATCTGGGAGCAAATGCATTTGGCCTGGGAGTACAAGGTACGGGATATCTGGATTGTGAATGTAGGGGATATAAAACCCATGGAATTTCCCATTTCCTTTTTCCTGGACTACGCCTGGAATCCCGAAAAAATCGACGCGGATGACCTGACGGCCTACACCGAAAAATGGGCGGCTGACCAGTTTGGCAATCAACACGCCAAGGCCATTGCCGACTTACTGGCGAAATACGCGAAATATAACGCCCGACGGAAGCCGGAACTCCTGGACGCAAACACGTATAGTCTGGCCACGGGCGAGTGGAAAACCGTAGTTGACGAGTATATAGAACTACTGAAAAAAGCGGAGCAGGTAAACGACGAATTGTCCGCCAATTATAAAGACGCGTATTTCCAGTTGGTGCTGCATCCGATAAAAGCCTGCGCTAACCTGTATGCGATGTACTACAACGTAGCCCTAAATAAGCAGGCCTATACTGATAAAATCAAAGAGACCAACGTGTATGCCAACAAAGTGAAACAACTGTACGCCAACGATTCGTTAATCACGCAGCAGTACCACCAGTTGAACAACGGAAAGTGGAATCATATGATGAGTCAGACGCATATTGGGTATACGTACTGGCAACAGCCCAACCAGCAGAAAATGCCCGCCGTCCGTTACCTGCCTGCCGATTCAACGGTAGCGGGTAAGAACCCCATCGCGCAGGCAGGTAAGCGGGCACAAATTCCAGGGGCGGCAGGCGCACCTGTCTTTCATCAGGACGCAGAAAAGGGCGTTTCCATTGGGGCCGATCACTATACCAAAGCCGTGAATACGAACGGTATTACCTGGAAAGTCCTGCCCGATCATGGCCGGACAGGGTCGGCCATTACCCCTTTTCCCGTAACGGCCAGCGAACAAAAACCGGGGGGCAATTCTCCGCATCTACAGTATGACATTGTTACGAATAGCGCGGGTGAATGTACCGTCAACGCCTATTTCTCGCCCACATTGAATCTGTTCAGGGATGAAAATGGCCTGCAATACGCCATTTCGATAGATGATGAACAGCCGCAAACCGTCAGCCTCAACAGAGAGGACAAAACCAGCGACAAAGGCATCTGGAGTAAATGGGTATCGGAGAGCATCATCATTAAGTCCACTACCCACACAATCAACAAACCTGGCAGGCACACCATCAACTACTGGATGGTGAACCCCGGCGTCGTTTTGCAGAAACTGGTATTGGATTTTGGTGGCCTGGAGCAACGCTATCTCGGTCAAGAAGAGACATTGGAACGAGCCTCAAAAAAGTAAGCCTATGAAACTCAGATTCAACACCGCCGTTGGCCTGTACCTTATCAGTCTGCTGCTGGCAACAGCCGTACATGCCCAGCTTCGTTTGCCCAAACTCATCAGTGATGGCATGGTGCTGCAACGCGATACCCCCCTGAAGCTATGGGGATGGGCCAGTGCGGGCGAGAAAATTACCATTCGGTTCAACAACAAGACCTACAAAACGACGACCGGGGCGGATGGCAAATGGCAGGTAAAGCTGCCGCCCATACCACCGGGAGGGCCGTTTACGATGGATATTACCGGTACGTCGCGGCTCCAGGTAAAGGATATTCTAATTGGCGATGTGTGGTTTTGCAGCGGACAAAGCAACATGGTTCACCAGATGAACATTCATGATGTGCGGTATGCCAGAGAGATTGCCGAAGCCAACGACCCACAAATACGGCAGTTCTGGGTTCCGACCCTGACCAGCCTGCAAGGTCCCCAGCGTGATGTTCCGAATGGCCAATGGAAACCAGCCGTCGGGGAGAACATCCGGCCGTTTTCGGCAGTGGCTTATTTCTTCGCCAAGAAACTTTACGAGCGGTACAAAATCCCCATTGGCATCATCAACGCCAGCGTGGGCGGTACGCCCATCGAAGCCTGGACGAGCGAAGAAGGCCTGACCGATTTTTCAGCCCTGAAAGCCACCATTGAGAAAAATAAAGACACTACGTATATTAATAGTCTTACCCGCCGACCAGCTGTCTCTGCCAACCGGCCTGCTCCTCCCGTCGATTTGGGGCTGGCGGGGGATACAAAGTGGTACGAAACGGCATACACACCCAAAGGCTGGCATCCGATCAATGTGCCGGGGTACTGGGAGGACCAGGGTATCAAAGACCTGAATGGCGTAGTGTGGTACCGAAAAGAAATTGATATACCCGCTTCGATGGTCGGCAAACCCGCCAGAGTTTTCCTGGGCCGAATCGTTGACGCCGACGAGCTGTACATCAACGGCAAATCAATTGGAAAAACGACGTACATGTACCCCCAGCGTCGGTATCCGGTACCGGCCAATGTCCTGAAAGCAGGCAAGAACGTATTTGTGGTACGAGTCACCAACAACGCCGGGAAAGGGGGCTTCGTGCCTGACAAACCCTACTGCATTTTTGCCGGGGTCGATACGGTTGATCTGAAAGGAACCTGGCAGTATAAAGTGGGCCTCGTCAACCGCCCCCTCACGGCTGGTGGTTTCGGTGGGGGCAATCCAGCCGGGGGCATCAATGCCCAGAACCAGCCCGCGGCCCTGTACAATGCCATGGTAGCCCCCGAAATCAACTACGTTATCAAAGGGTTTTGCTGGTACCAGGGCGAAAGCAATGCCGGTAAGCCACAGGAATATGAACAATTGCAATTAACGCTAATCCGCGACTGGCGACAGAAGTGGCAGCAGGGCAACCTCCCTTTTCTATACGTACAGCTTCCGGGTTTCATGGACTATACGTATCAACCCACCGAAAGTAATTGGGCTTTAATGCGGGAAGCCCAACGCAAGGCTCTCTCAGCCCCTAACACGGCCATGGCCGTAGCCATTGACCTGGGCGAATGGAACGACATTCACCCCGACAATAAAAAAGATGTGGGCGAACGGCTGGCCCTGGCGGCACTGAAAACGGCTTACCACGAAAACCTGGTTTCTTCCGGCCCCCTCTACCAGTCGGCCATGGTGGACGGCAACAAAATTGTGGTTAGCTTTACCAATACCGGCGGTGGGCTGGTTACCAGCGACGGCGAGGCACTAGGTGAGTTTGCCGTGGCCGGGAGCGATAAAAAGTTTGTCTGGGCAACTGCTAAAATCGAAGGCAACACCGTAATCGTGCAGAGTGATGAAGTGGATAATCCACAATATGTGCGCTACGCCTGGGCCGATAATCCGGTTAACCCGAACCTGTACAATAAGGAAGGGCTACCAGCCTCTCCCTTCCGAACCGACCAGTAAGCCTTTCCTAAACCCTAAAAATCAGATGAAAAAACACCTGGCATTCACGCTGTTCATGAGCCTTTGTTACAACGGGATAGCCCAACAAACAGCCATCGACAGTAGTAAGTACCCTCCGCTTAAAACTTGGACGGCCGTTCAGGACCAGGCCAACATGATGCAGCAATTGGGCATCAAAAAGCTACGGCCCGGCCCGAGCGGCAACGAGTCGGAACCTAACCACGCCAATTATGATGAATCGCAGGCCGATCCCTGTCCGCAATTGCCCGATGTGCTTACCGCAAAGAATGGCAAAAAAGTAACCACCCCCGAGCAGTGGTGGAACGTCCGTCGGCCCGAACTAGTCGACGCGTTTGAGCGCGAAATGTATGGCAAAATGCCTACGAACGTACCCAGCGTAACCTGGACAACAAAGGTCACCGATACCGAAATGGTCGGCCGTATTCCGGTGGTGGCTAAACACCTGATTGGCCATGTCGACAACAGTAACTACCCGTTGATTGACGTCAATATCAACATGGTGCTGGTGCTGCCCCAGAATGTAAAAGGCCCCGTTCCGGTCCTGATGATGTTTGGCTTCTTCCCCCCGGCCTTACCCGCCCCGGCCCAGCCATCACTCGCCGACATGGAGAAAATCAATACGGCGTTCAAGGAGATGATGATCAGGCAGAACCCGGAGATGAAGGCCATTTTTGACAAGTACCCGGCCTATGCGCCCGTAACCAGACTGCCCGGCCCGAACTTCTTCGCCCCCGCACCAACCGGCGATTCACCGCCAACCGAGCAACTGCTGGCGGCTGGCTGGGGCTATTGCGCCGTAGAGCCGAACAGTATTCAGGCTGACAACGGGGCTGGCCTGACGCGGGGTATTATTGGTCTGGTGAACAAAGGCCAGCCCCGCAAACCCGACGACTGGGGTTCCCTGCGGGCCTGGGCCTGGGGTGCCTCCCGTGCGCTGGACTACCTGGAGACCGAACCGCAGGTAAACGCCAAAGAGGTCGGTATCGAAGGGGTTTCGAGGTATGGTAAAGCGGCCCTGGTCACGATGGCTTTCGACCAGCGTTTTGCGCTGGGCCTTATTGGTTCATCGGGTAAGGGTGGTACAACGCTCCAGCGCAGGGTATTTGGGGAGGCCGTTGAAAGCCTTGCCAGTAGCGGAGAATACCATTGGATGGCCGGTAACTACCTGAAATACGCGACCGACGAATCATCCTTTGGCCGTAAGACCGGCTGCGACCTTTCCGTTGATTCGCACGAGTTGCTAGCCCTCTGTGCGCCACGCCCTACCTTCGTCAGCTATGGCATACCCGAAAAAGGCGATGCCAAATGGCTTGACCAGAACGGTAGCTATAAGGCCACCGTGGCTGCCGGACCCGTATTTAAACTGCTGGGAGCACGGGATTTAGGGGTGAGTAATGCGTACATGACCGAAAAAATGCCTCCCGTTCTGAGCGGCCTCATGGACGGCGAACTGGCGTGGCGGCAACACGCTGGCGGCCATACGGATGCCCCCAATTTTCAGTACTTCATTCCCTGGGCCAGCAAGCTGCTGAAGTACGACCGAACGGCCAAATAGTAGTCAGGCTAGCGGAAGTAAAGCACAGTCTCTTTTTATATACGCATCAACTAACTCATTACCAGTCCATATAGCTTCTAAGTTAGGATACATGGTCATATCCTGACTTAGAAGCTATGTTTGTTTCTGTACCATTTCCCCCTCAACTCAGCCAGAACAAGAGGTGGTCAACTCTATTTGTTGGGCTCTTGCTCTACTAGCTGCAAATGGTTTGCGTTACTCTCACCTTAGCGCTAAATCGTTTATAAACAGCATTGCTTCCGGTCACTTCCCTCCTGCTCAACCACCGCTCAGCTAAACGTCCGATTAAATTGGTAGAAATGGCGTTTGCAATTTTAGTTGTTGATAAACACCGCTGGCAGCACACGAAAGCCTGAGCGGTGTCGGAAAACTGCAGGCTACTAAAACTATATAAACACAGGGGTATCTCAAAACAACCCAGACATATACCAGCTTATAGCCAATAAGAGTCCGAATAAAACAATGTTTATGAATAAGAACCAGAAAGATGTCGATCAATCCGATAAAGTCGGATCAGCCATGGGCAGTAGTGCCCCGAAACCTACGTCCATGAAGGGCAACAAAAATCCGGAGCAACCACAGATTCCGGCAAGCAGCCCGTTGCGAACCGATGATTCGTCCCCGCTGACAACCAACGTTGGCCAGCCCATTGCCGATGATCAAAACTCGCTGAAGGCGGGTGAGCGCGGACCTGTCTTACTGGAAGATTATGTGTTGCGCGAAAAATTACAACACTTCGATCATGAGCGTATTCCTGAGCGTATTGTACACGCACGGGGCGCAGCCGCCCATGGTTATTTTGAGCTTTATGAGTCGCTGCAGGACTTGACGACGGCTAAAGTACTAACCGATACGTCGGCCCAAACGCCCGTCTTCGTACGGTTTTCTACGGTGGCTGGGTCACGAGGGTCGGCCGATACCGCCCGCGATGTACGTGGCTTTGCCGTTAAGATGTACACGCCCGAGGGCAACTGGGACCTCGTTGGCAATAATATTCCCGTGTTTTTCATTCAGGACGCCATCAAGTTTCCTGACCTGATTCATGCCGCCAAGCCTGAACCGGACCGCGAAATTCCCCAGGCGGCCACGGCGCATGATACCTTTTACGATTTCCTCTCCCTCACACCAGAATCCATGCACATGCTGATGTGGATCATGAGCGACCGGACGCTACCCCGCAGTTTTGGCATGATGGAAGGGTTTGGGGTTCACACGTTCCGGCTGGTCAACGCAGCCGGTAAATCGACCTTTGTGAAGTTCCACTGGAAGCCCCTGCTTGGCGTTCACTCCCTGGTATGGGACGAGGCTCAGCAGATTGCCGGCCACGACCCCGATTTTCACCGGCGTGATATGTGGGACTCCATCAAAATGGGCAACGCATTCGAATGGGAACTCGGCATTCAAACCCTATCCGAAGAGGATGAGCAGAAGTTCGACTTCGATATTCTGGATGCTACCAAGCTGTGGCCCGAAGAGTTACTACCCGTTCGGCGGGTGGGTAAAATGACGCTCAACCGCAACCCTGACAATTACTTCGCCGAAACCGAGCAGGTAGCATTCAACACGACCAACGTAGTACCAGGCATCGACTTCAGTAACGACCCGCTGTTGCAGGGCCGCAATTTCTCCTACCTCGATACGCAACTCAGCCGACTGGGAAGCCCCAATTTCACGGAGTTACCAATCAATCGCCCGCTGGTTCAGGTATCCAACAACCAACGCGATGCCCAGATGCGGTACACCATCAACAAAGGTCGGGTGTCCTACGCACCGGCTTCGCTCGATGGTCACTCGCCCGATGAGGTTACACCGGCCAGAGGTGGCTTTACGAGTTACCCGGAACGGGTAAACGGGCCAAAAATACGGGCCCGTAGTCAAAGTTTCAATGACCACTATGGGCAGGCGAAACTGTTCTGGAACAGCATGAGCGGCCCCGAAAAGGAACACATTGTTAAAGCGCTTCAATTTGAGCTGAGTATGGTGGAGACCAGAGCAGTCCGGCAGCGGATGGTCGAACATCTGGGTAAAGTCAACGACATGCTGGCGGCACAGGTAGCTGCGGCACTGGGCGAAACGATGCCCGAAAGCGACGCGTCGACCAAGGCACGCGGTACAGCTGATTCTGTTGACGGGGCGAAGCAACTGGCCGACGCTACGTCGCCAACCACGGCATCGGGCGGGGTGCAGCAGTCGAAGGCGCTGAGCATGGAGAACCAGCCCACCAGTCCGAAAGGCCGAAAAGTGGCCATTCTGGTCGCTGCCGGTATCGATGTAAATCAGGTCAAGCAATTGCAACAGGCGCTCACGAAAGCGGGAGCCATGAGCGAAATTGTTGGCCCGCACCTGGGTATGATAGCTGGTGATGGTGGTGAGCTGGAAGCGACAAAAACCCTGGCCAATGCCAGCCCTGCCCTCTTCGATGCCGTATTTGTACCGGGTGGTAAGGGTGCAGAAGCCCTTAAGAAGAAGGGTGACGCGCAGGTTTTTCTGGCACAATCGTACAAGCACGGCAAAGCCATTGGCGTGCTGGGCGAAAGTGTAGAATTGCTAAAAAAGGCGTTGCCCGACGGAGCCAGCCTTACCAAGATGGGTGTTGTTTCGGGGGCGGATGCTGGCAAAGAAAAGCAGGCCATCCAGAACTTTGTGGACAGCGTAGGAACCCGGCATTGGAGTCGAACTGCGTTAGAGCATGTGGCTGCCTGATTTGACCAAACCCCGTCAGGCTAGCGTATGGAGACTACTACCTGCCTGGATAAGACATGGTTAGGGAATCCACGAAAGGCAACCGTCGCGGTAATCTAAGTGGCTCCGGTGCTGATACGAACGAAAAGCAGGACAACTAGGTAAAATACAAATGCAAAAAACGCCCAGTGTTGACCTAAAGTCACACCGGGCGTTTTTTTATCGGTAGCGCAGACACTCCCAAAGCAGTAATCTGCACCAGTACAGTAGGGGTAGCCGCTCATTTCCTTTTCATAAAAAAATTAATAAGCCAATGCCATCTCCCTTATCACGTCGGTCATTTTTGCAGAAGGGTTCGCTGGCGGTAGCGGCCGGTGTTGCTGCCCCCACTATTTTGACGGCTAATCCGTACCGTCGCCAAGCCGAAACCATGATGGTTGGGCACAACGGCTACAAATACCGGGTGGTGCCGGGCTGGGGTGTATTGGATGCCGGCAAAAACCCAGTCAACGATTGCCACGAGATGGTGCAGGACGCAAAGGGACGCATCATTTTGCTGACCAACGAAACGAAGAACAATATTATCATTTACGATAAGTCGGGGAAGCTGCTCGAAACCTGGGGCCATGAGTACCCCGGCGCGCATGGCCTAACGCTGGGGGGAGAAGGCAGCGAGCAGTATTTGCTGATTACCGATACGGACCGACATCAGGTGATAAAAACCGACCTTAAAGGGCGCGAGCTGATGAAGTTTGACTATCCAAAAGAAACCGGCAAATACGACTTCCCCACGCAGTTCAAACCAACTGAAACCGCCATAAACCCCGCCAACGGTGATATTTATATCGTGGATGGCTACGGCCTGAACTACGTGACGCAGTACGATAAATCGGGTAAAATCATTCGGAGCTGGGGTGGCAAAGGGGATAGCAACGATACGTTCGATTGTTGTCATGGCATCGTGGTCGACCGGCGGACAGCGTCAAACCCGACGCTGTTAATTACGGACCGGCGGCACAATGCACTCAAGCGATTTTCTTTAGACGGGAAATACCTGTCTACCATTGCTCTGCCGGGGTCGTACATCTGCCGACCGGTTATCCACGGCGATAACATCTACGGGGCCGTGTTCCGCAGCACGTCCGACTCCTACCCCGATTCGGGTTATATCACCATTCTGGACAAGAATGACAAAGTGATATCAACTCCCGGCGGTACCGAACCGGTTTATCAGAATGGTAAACTGGCCGAGCAACGGAAGGATATGGATAACTCCCCCTTTCTGCACCCGCACGATGTACTGGTTGATGGCGATGAGAGCGTGTACGTAGCGCAATGGGCCTCCAAAAAAACGTACCCAATCAAGCTGGAGCGTGTTGGTTGAGACGTGACTGTTTATGATTCAATTGATTCTTGCACAAGCCAGTGGCGCAGCCCCCGCCGACTGGGTGTTGTTTTTCGGGCATTTTCATCCGCTTATCGTTCACCTGCCAATTGGTTTCCTGCTGATTGCGGGTTTGCTTGAACTGGACCGGTTAACCCGTCGTAATTCCGTTAGTTCGCATACCATTACCCTGATTTTATTCTGGTCGGCGGTGAGTGCGACAATGGCTTGTATAGCGGGTTACATGCTATCACAGGGGGGTGGTTACGAAGCCGATACGCTCGATACGCACAAGTGGGAGGGTATTGGGGTGGCCGTATTTGCCTGGCTGGCGTGGGCCGTTAAATCCGAAAATCTGGGTCGTATTATCCCCTTTGCCCAGTTACTTTATTTGCCCGCCCTGGGTTTTTCGCTGGCCCTGTTGCTGGCCGCCGGACACCTGGGGGGCAACCTGACACACGGTTCGGATTACCTGACGCAATATATGCCCAGCCCACTCCGCACGCTGGCGGGCGTGCCGCCAAAAGCCCCCGTATTCAAAGCGGAACCGATAACGGATGTGAATCAGGCAATGGTGTACCAGCAGATTGTCAATCCAATTCTACAGACCCGCTGTGTGCAATGCCACAACGCCCAGAAATCGAAAGGCGGGTTGCGGATGGATACGCCCGACATGCTCAAAAAGGGATATGAAGATGGCCCGGTGTTCGTAGCGGGAAAAGCAACCGCCAGTGAATTGATCAAGGTCTGTCTGCTTCCTGAAGACGACGACCACCACATGCCGCCAAAGGGTAAAACCCAGTTAAAAGAGAGTCAGATTGCACTACTAACCTGGTGGATTGACCAGGGGGCCCCCTTCAACAGGAAAGTATCGGAATTAACCGTAAACGAGGCTATTCGCCCGGTGCTGGCATCCCTAACCGGAGGAGGACCGGTAGACGCAGGCGGTGCTGCGGTTGCCAGTCGCCCGGACGGTCCCGCCCCCGAATCGCCGGTGCTGACGATGAAGGTGCCCGCTGCCAACCCAGCAGTTATGGAGGAACTGAAAAAAGCCGGGCTACTGGTACTGCCCCTCTCCAAGGAAAAGAATCAACTGGAGGTGAGCGCCGTAAACGCCCGCAACTTCAATGATGCGCAGGCTGCCTTATTGCCTAAAGTGAGCAATCAACTCGTATGGCTGAAACTGGGTGATACTAACATATCGGATGCTGCCCTGGCGCAGATTGCCAAACTCAAAAACCTGCAGAAACTGCATTTGGAGCAGACAAAGGTGACCGATGCGGGATTGAAGCAACTGAAAGGACTCGCCAATCTGGAATACCTGAACCTATATGGAACGGCCGTTACAGATGCTGGTTTAGCCGATTTGGTTGCGCTAAAAAACCTGAAAACCGTTTATCTCTGGCAGACAAAAGTAACGGAGCAGGGACTCACTACGCTGAGGAAAAACCGCCCTGACCTTGACGTAATCAGTGGTATCAACGAACAGGAAGTGGCGGCCTTCAATAAGGCCTCATCAGCTGAAACAAAGGAAGAGGAACCGAAAAAGAACTGACCCCATCCTTTGAGGCTGAACTGGCAAAAATCCTATTTGTAATCCGCTTTATCCTGATAGCAGAACCAAAATAAGCGATAAGGTTGTTTAGAGAGAAATTACCCACCGAGTTCGTAAACTACGCGTATAGTGTCTTTTGCTTTTTATACGAACCCAAAAGATTGACAGGAAACAACACTTGTTTTCGTTCTACTTATTACTCCACAACGCATTCAGTAATATGATACGATGGCCCAACATACGGTTACGCTACCTGTTGCTTACCGCAACAGTCGGTCTGTTCGGCGCATCCGTCTGGCTGACGGCCTGCCGTAGTTCCATCGAAAAACCAGCCGATATTGTTGCCGCTGAGATAAAGCTTCCCAAAAAGGTTGATTATAACCTGCACGTGAAGCCAATTTTATCGGATCGGTGCTTTGCCTGTCATGGGCCGGATAAGGCCAAACAGCAGGCTGGGCTGCGGTTGGATACGCCGGAAGGTGCGTACGAGGCATTGGCCAAAAGTGGCCATACAGCCGTTGTGCCGGGCAATCTGGCCAAAAGTGAACTGGTAAACCGCATCCTTTCCAATGACCCGGAAGAAATGATGCCCACTCCAAAATCGAATCTGACGCTGAATGCGGAGGAAAAAGCGACGCTGGTTCGGTGGGTTGAACAGGGGGCTGAGTACAAAGAACACTGGTCGCTGATTGCACCCACCCTAACCGACCTGCCAGCCGTAAAAGACAAGCAGTGGGTCCGTAACGACATTGACCGGTTTGTGCTGGCAAAGCAGGAAGCCAAAGGATTGCCCCACGCGCCCGAAGCCGATAAAACGACTTTGCTCCGGCGGGTGAGCCTCGACCTGACTGGTTTGCCCCCTACTCCGGCGGAGGTAGATGCATTTCTGGCCGATAAATCACCCAATGCCTACGAAAAAGTAGTAAACCGACTGCTGAACAGCCCGCACTACGGCGAGCGGCAGGCGGTGGAATGGCTCGACGTGGCCCGCTATGCCGACACGGACGGCTATCAGGATGATGGCTTACGAACCATCTGGCCCTACCGCGACTGGGTTATTCGTGCCTTTAACCGCAACCTCTCGTTTGACCGGTTTATTACCTGGCAACTGGCCGGGGACTTGTTGCCCAATCTGAACGCATCGGCCGATAGAAAGGAGAAGCTAATTGCTACGGCCTTCAACCGAAATCACCAGCAAAGTCAGGAAGGCGGTATCGTGGATGAAGAATACCGGACCGAGTACGTAGCCGACCGCACGAATACGTTTGGAAAAGCCATGCTGGGCTTAACCGTTGAGTGCGCCCGCTGCCACGACCACAAGTACGACCCGATTAGTCAGAAGGACTACTTCAGTCTGTTTGCCTTTTTCAACAGCAACAACGAGCGGGGGCAGATTCCCTATAATGGCGAAGCCGCTCCCACCATCACGCTGACGAAGCCCGAAACGGATGCCAAACTGAAATTCATCCGGGAGCAGCTCACCCCGCTCGAGCAGCAGCTTAGCCTGAACCGTCCCGGTTATCAGCAGCGGTTCCATCAGTGGCTGACCAGGACGCGTTCCGTAACGTCGATTGATTCAGGACTGCTGGCCCATTACACCTTCGACGAAGCGGACCGGACGAATATCAGTGCCTTTGTAAAGGAGCAAAACGAGAAAAGAAAGCTGGAGGATGCCAAACGCAAACAAGCAGAACAGGCTAAACGAATTGTAGCCCAAAAGCCGAAGCAAAAGGAAGCGCCCAAGCCCAAAACAAAGGAGGAACTCTGGAAAGACCCCCGCAATGCCTTCGCTAATTCGGTGAATGACACGCTGCCCGCCCGCCTGGGGGGAGACCCGGACAAGGTGCCTTACCCCGTGCCGGGACGGTTTGGTATGGCGCGGTACCTGGCGGGTGACAGCTTCATCGAACTGCCCGGAAGTTTTGGGGCGTTCGAACAAAACGAACCGTTCACCATCAGCAGCTGGTTCAATCTGGCCAAACCCGGTATGGCACTCACTCTGCTGGGCCGCACCACCGGGCCCATGGATGGGCAACGCGGCTACCAGCTCGATTTACTGGCCGACGGACGGCTAAAACTGACGCTCAATCATGTTTGGCCTGCCAATGCCATCGACATTGAAACCACCGAAAAAGTACCGGTTCATCAGTGGTTTCAGGTAGCCTTTGCCTACGATGGAACCGGTCAGGCAAAGGGGCTGTCGGTGTATTTAAACGGCAAACCCGTTCGCACAAAAGTTATCACCGACCATCTGATTCACAGTATGGTGTATGGCCGAAACAAATCGCACTGGGCGCAGCATCCTTTTTACGTGGGCCGTATGCACGACGACTTTTTCAAGGATTTTGCGGTCGATGAACTACGCATTTATAATCGCTGCCTGACCCCGCTGGAAATACCAGCTCTGGCCGGTCAGCCGGATGCGCTGGCAAACGCGTTGAAAATCCCCGCTGCCAGTCGGACTCCGGTTCAAAAAGCAGGCTTGTACGCGTATTACGTCAAAACGCAGGACCCCACTTATCAGGATATAGTGGCAAAAGCGATGAAACTGCGGGGGGAACAAATTATGCTCTACACCAACTCCGACCAGGTGATGATTATGGCCGAACGGTCGGAGCCACGTGTAACGCATTTGCTGAACCGGGGTGCGTACGACGCTCCCGGTGAAGTTGTCAAGCCCGCCGTGTTGCACAGCCTGAATCCCATACCGGAAGGAACACCCAAAAACCGGCTTGGTCTGGCCAGGTGGTTGCTTGCTCCCGAGAACCCCTTATTTAGCCGGGTAATGGTAAACCGGATGTGGCAGCAGTACTTTGGACAGGGTCTGGCCAGTAACAGCGACGACTTTGGTAATCAAGGCGCCTTGCCCACCCATCCCGAATTACTGGACTACCTCGCCCTTACCTTCCGGGGTAAAGGTGACCCAAACGACCGGCAGACGAGCTGGAACACGAAGGCTATGCACAAGTTGATTGTGCTATCGGCTACCTATCGGCAGGCATCGGCGGTACCGGAGAAAGCGCGGGAGGCCGATCCGGACAATTTATTTCTGACCCGGGGGGCCAGTTATCGGATGTCGGCAGAGCAGGTGCGTGATAATGCGCTGGCGGCTAGCGGCTTGCTTGTTAGGCAGATTGGCGGGCCGAGTGTCTTGCCTTATCAACCAGCGGGTATCTGGGAAGCGTTGGCTACCCGAAACGCCGTAAAATACGAGCAGGACCACGGCGATAGTTTATACCGCCGGAGTATGTACACCATCTGGAAACGGTCGTCGCCCGCGCCGATGATGCTCAATTTCGACGCGGCTGAGCGGCATACCTGCATCGTTAAACGACAGAAAACCAGCACACCGCTGCAAGCTCTCGTCACGCTCAACGACCCGCAGTTTGTGGAAGCGGCCAGAGTACTCGCCCAACGCTTAGTGCCCTCCGGCGCATCGGACAACGGTATCACCCGGATTTTCAAGGCCGTTATCAGCCGCCCGGCCCGGCCAGATGAGTTGGCCCTGATGCAGGAACTCTACACGGAAGAACTGGCAGACTTCCGAAAGAATCCGCAACGGGCGCGGGAGTTATTGGCCGTGGGCGAGTACCCGATTGATAAAACGAAAGACCCTGCCGAGTTGGCCGCCATGACGGTAGTATCCAGTACTATTATGAACTTCGACGAAGCAATTATAAAGCGCTAGTCATTTATCCGCTTCGGGTTGTTCATCGTCATTTATTGACGGATAACAAGGTGTGATACCGAGGAAGCGAAGCCAATGACTAGCTAATGACACCAAATTATGGACATTCAGGACCAAATACATGACCAGTTGAGTCGCCGGAATTTTCTGGGGCAGGCCAGCGCGGGCTTAGGAACCATTGCGTTGGCGTCGTTGCTAAATCCGGTCAATTTATTTGCGGGTACTTCTTCTTCGGACAACCCTACCGTAGGGAAGCCGCACTTTCCGCCAAAAGTAAAACGGGTTATCTATCTGTTTCAGAGTGGTGCGCCCTCGCAGTTGGAACTGTTTGACTATAAACCGAAACTGGAAGCCATGTGGGGGCAGGATTTGCCCGCATCGGTGCGAAACGGGCAACGTCTGACGGGTATGAGTGCGGGGCAGAGTCGTTTCCCGCTGGCGGCATCGAAGTACAAGTTTGCCCAGTACGGCCCCGGCCGGATGTGGCTCAGCGAACTGCTGCCCCATACCGCCCGCATTGCCAGTGACCTGACCTTTATCCGCTCACTGCATACCGAAGCTATCAATCACGACCCGGCCATCACGTTCTTTCAAACCGGAAGCCAGCAGGCCGGACGCCCCAGCTTTGGGTCGTGGGTCAGTTACGGATTAGGGTCGGATAACCAGAATCTTCCGGCTTTTGTGGTGTTGCTGTCCAAAGGGCGGGATGGCGACCAGCCGCTGTACGCCAAATTGTGGAGTAACGGATTTTTACCATCGGTCCATCAAGGCGTAGTGTTTCGGTCGGGGCCGGACCCGGTTTATTACCTGAACAATCCGCCGGGAGTTGACAAAAGCAGCCGTCGGCGAATGCTCGACTATCTGGGGAAATTGCATCAGGAACAGTTTAAGCGGGTGCTGGACCCGGAAATTAACAGCCGCATGGCCCAGTACGAAATGGCGTATCGAATGCAGGCTTCTGTACCGGAGACGCTCGATATCTCAAAAGAGCCGGACTATATTTTTGACCTGTACGGCCCCGAAAGCCGCAAACCCGGTACGTTTGCCGCCAACTGCCTGCTGGCCCGTAAGCTAGTAGAGAAAGATGTGAAATTTGTGCAACTGTACCATCAGGGATGGGATCAGCACGGCAACCTGCCGAATGATATCAAGACGCAGGCTAAAAGCGTCGATCAGGCTTCGGCGGCACTGGTAATAGATTTGAAACAGCGCGGGTTATTGGACGACACGCTCGTTATCTGGGGTGGCGAGTTCGGGCGTGGTGCTTATTCGCAGGGGAAACTCACCCGAGACAACTACGGTCGCGACCACCACCCACGGGCTTTTTCGGTCTGGATGGCCGGGGCCGGGGTGAAGAAGGGAATGGTTTACGGCGAAACGGACGACTTTGGCTATAACGTGGTCAACGAACCCGTTCACGTCCACGATTTCCAGGCAACAATCCTGCATCTACTGGGCGTTGACCACGAAAAATTAACCTTTAAAAGTCAGGGCCGACGCTACCGCCTGACCGATGTGCATGGTAAGATAGTGAAGCCAATATTGGCCTGAGCGGTTCCTCTTTCTTTTACGTAACAATGCCCACCCCTCATTTTTTATAAAGTGAGATAGATAGCTTTACTTTACACCCTAATTCAATACAGTCCAATTCTTTCCAGATTTAACATGCTCAGCAATCGTACAACCCAAAATTGCGTTCTTTTTTTCCTGCTTCTAGCCTGTGTATTACAGGCAGGACAGTTAGTTGGTTTTGCCCCCAAACGGGAATTTTACCAGATTAAAGTATACCATCTAAAAGACGACAGTCAGAAAACCCGGCTGGAAACCTACTTAAAACAAGCCTACCTCCCGGCGCTGCACCGGGCGGGGATTGGGAAGGTGGGCGTTTTCGTCCCTGCTACCGAAACTGATTCCCTGTTGTACGTATTGATTCCGTTCAAATCGGCCGATCAGTTCATTAATCTTTCCGAAACGCTGGCAAAGGATAAAGCGTACGCCACCGCTGGACAGGACTACCTCAATGCCGCCTTCGACAACCCGGCCTACAAGAACTTCGAGTCTATTTTTATGGAATCGTTTGCGGGCATGCCATCGCTGGTTGTACCGAAACTAAAGTCGGATGCCGCGGAAAAAATATATGAACTCCGTCGCTACGAAGCCGCTACCGAAAAACTGCACGAAAATAAAATCAGTCAGTTCAACAACGGCGAACTAGACATTTTCAGCCGACTGGGTTTCAATACGGTATTCTGCGGACAGGTAAAAGCGGGTGCCAAGCTACCCAGTATGATGTATATGACGTCGTTCGAGAACAAGGCCGAGCGGGATGCCCACTGGAAAGCGTTCAGCGCCGACCCAGCCTGGAAAACGCTCAATTCGCTACCCGAATACGCGCATAATTTCCTGCGGGCCGATATTTACCTGTTGCACCCAACTACGTACTCGGAGATTTAATGCCAGCACCCCCGGTTGAAATCGGGGTGATACAGGCTTGTTTTGCAACCTGCCTTTTTTTCAGATTAGCCTTACAGACCGGGCTATGTACAGAGCGGATTTTATCCAGTCTGTACATAGCCCGGTTCTGGTTTCCAATGGTCAGATTCAATAGGTTGCCTGAAAACAGGCACGGGGAAGCGTTAGATTCTTTATTCACAAAAGAGAGGAAACCAATAGCTTTCCCGGGTCAGAATTTGAAAGAATTGGTCAATGGAATCGGGATTCAGCTAAAGTGTTTATTTTTATGCCAATCCCATCGTTTTCTACTTTACTTTATCAGGCTCTTTTATGAAATATCTGCTTCTTTCGCTACTTGTAATGAGTGCCAGTATTTCTGTTCTGGCGCAGCACAAACAGATTATTCAACCCCGCAAAGCACCTTCACTGCCCTATCCATTCAGTCCGGGGGTGGTTAGCAATGGCCTGCTGTTCGTATCAGGTACGTTGGGTACTGACCCACAAACGGGTAAGCTGGTTGCCGGTGGTATCGAAGCAGAAACCGCCCAGACAATTCAGAATATCAAAACTGTGCTGGAAGACGCCGGAACTTCGCTTAATGACGTTGTCAGTGTAACGATTTACCTGAGCAACATGGATGATTTTCCGAAGATGAATGCGGTCTACAAAACGTTCTTCACAGAAGGAGCTTACCCCGCCCGAACCACCGTTGGAGTCGCTAAACTTGTGTACGGAGCCGCGGTTGAAATAACCATGACAGCCGCTATGCCAACATCCAAGAAATGATGGACGGTTTGTAAACCGTGTATCACGAATAGAAAGTTACCCTGGCACCAGATTATGATTCGCGTACCAGGTTGACTCCTGTGACCAGAAAAATCATCCCCACGATGAATGGAGCGGCCGCTTCGAACTTCGATATGCTCATCCCTAATACGGCTTTCCCATCCGACAGGAACGCAATCAGAGCAAACAGAACGACAAAGACACCCAGCACGGTGAGCGATGCGCCAAAAAAACGCCGGAAATTAGTGTTATTATTATCCATAAAGTAACGTGATAGAATGTAGCCTGAATACTATGAATAAACGGTAAGTGTTAACAAACGAGCGGTGTATTGTTCACTCGTCATGCTGCGTTTGTTTTTGTATGCAACCCACGCTTGCGCCCTTCTTCCAGCAAAAATGCGTACGCTTCATCAAGCGAATTAGGGACAAGCCCATCCAGAATCGCTTCCCGCATCACCGTTTTTAGTTCACCAACTTCTTTGGATGGGGTCAGATTAAATGTTTCCATAATCAACTCCCCCGTTATCACCGGCTGAAAATTACGCAGCTTGTCGCGTTCTTCCAGGTCAAGCAGTTTTCGTTCGACCCGGTCGAAATTGCGCAGGTGTTTCTGCACTTTCTCGTAATTTTTCGAGGTGATATCAGCCCGGCACAACGCCATCAACCCTTCCAGATCATCGCCCGCATCGACCAGCAACCGGCGCAGCGCCGAATCGGTGATTTGCTCTTTTGTCAGCGCGATGGGTCGCAGATGCAACCGTACGAGCTTTTGCACAAAGCGCATGTGTTCATTGAGGGGTAATTTCAGTCGGCGAAAAATAGTGGGTACCCACCGGGAACCCATGTCCTCATGGCCGTGAAATGACCAGCCCACTTTGGCGTCGAAACGTTTAGTAGCGGGCTTGGCGATATCGTGTAGCAAAGCCGCCCAGCGAAGCCAAAGTTCATTTTCCGGGTCAACCGGATTGGCGCGGGCAGCAATGTTGTCAAGAACCTGTAGCGTGTGGTAAAAATTATCCTTGTGCCCTTTTCCTTCAATCGTTTCAACGCCTTTCAGCGCAATCAACTCAGGGAAAATCCGCTCCAGCAGGCCCGCATGGTACAACAGTTTGAACCCATACGAAGGCGTAGGCGACAGAATAATTTTGTTCAGTTCATCGATTATCCGCTCCGGCGATACAATGGATATCCGTTCGTTCATCCGAACGATGGCATCGAACGTATCCGGCTCAATATCAAAACTTAACTGCGACGCAAACCGAATGGCCCGCATCATGCGCAGGGGATCATCCGAAAAAGTACTGTCCGGCCCGCCCTGAACCTGGCTTGAAGGGGTTCGGATAAGTTTCCGTTTCAGGTCTTTCAGGCCATCGAACGGATCGAGCAGTTCGCCAAAATCAGCCTTGTTCAGACTGATTCCCATCGCATTGATCGTAAAATCCCGGCGGTTCTGATCGTCTTCCAAGGTGCCGTCTTCTACAATCGGTTTTCGCGACTCGGCCCGGTATGATTCTTTGCGGGCACCAACGAACTCAACCTCCATCCCCTCCCCTTCCTGATTAATCCGCAGCATGGCCGTACCGAAGTTTGGGAATACCGCTACGGGGGCCTGCACCGATTTCCCAACCGCTTCGGCCAGCCGTATACCACTCCCAATGCACACCACATCAATATCCTTCGATGGGCGGCCCAGGACTAAATCGCGCACGAACCCACCAATGACGTAAGCCTGCAAACCAAGAAGATCGGCCTGATGGGCAATGATATCAAAGACTGGATTCTTATGTAACGTATCGCTGAAATTCATTTTCTGATAAAACTTATCTCCCCATTAACCTTGAGCCGTACTATACGGGGTCGTTTGGGCATGGCAGGCAGGGTGCCAAACCGAATGGTGATGAGGGATTCGACCGATGCGGGTAATGATAGCGACTCGAACGGAATAGTGAGCAGTCCCCGCCCGAAACTGCCAATCAATCGTTGTACATCCGCACTCAGCGACCGCCGAATGGCCAGTTGCTCGTTCGTCGGTGTCTCCCCGCTTTCCGCAGCCGACTGTGCGGCTGACTGTGCGGCTGACTGCCAGACGGCGGATGATACGTTTTTGCCCTGATCGTACACGACGATGAGTGGGTCTTCGGCAAAATCGACCAGGTCATAAGCTACATCGGGTAGTTTAGCTACGTATAACCCTAACTGATCCGTCTTTTCAATCAGCACCGTTGGCTGCATATCGGCGGACATAACAGGCAGCAGGGCAATGAGTTGCTCAACGGCCTTCTCATTAACCGGGTCAGCCGCAATGGACCAGCCGGTTTCATCGGCAAGGGCAATGAGCTGGCCCTGCCGGATCTGAAAAGCGATGTCGCGTATGGATAAAGTCATGACTAAGTAAACCACAAAAATACGGCAAGTTTACCAAACCACGACGGCTATCGGGAAGATGGCCGATAATGCCCTGTAGACGATGAACAAATCAATAATTGGCAAGTTGTTTGTTCTGTCCAGTACTTTCTTCATTAAAGTTATTTCTTACTCCCCCTTTCACTAACACGATGACTGTCGAACCCCGTCCCCATTACCACCAGTTTGCACTCACCTTACTGTCACTGACTATTCTGACAGCCGCTATTTATCTGGGGCAGGATATCCTGGTACCGCTTGCCCTATCTGGCCTGATTGCTGTACTACTGCGCCCCGTCGAAAGGAGACTTACGCAGTGGGGTATGCACAAAGCTATTTCCATCAGTCTGTCTGTCCTGCTGGCAATTATTCTGGTATCGGGTATAGCGATTTTCATGTCTATGCAGTTATCAGATTTTACCGACGATCTACCCAAGATTCGTCGTAATCTAAGCGATTCTATCCACGACATGAAGCAGTGGGTTCGTCGGGAATACAACGTAAGCTACCGCGATCAGGACAAGTACCTAAAGAAGGCACAAGCCGAAACCCTCGACAGTTTACAAAGCACTGATACACTGGGCTTCATTACGGGTCCGTTAGGTACGCTCACCCTGATTCCGATCTACGTTTTTTTACTGCTCTATTACCGCAGCATGCTGCTCCACTTTGTTGTTGTGCTTTTTTCAGAAAAACACACAGCACGGGTAAAGGAAGTTTTAGGCGAAGTGAAAGCTGTTATCCAGAATTACATGGTCGGGCTACTTATCGAAACAGCCTGTGTAGCGGCTCTGAACTTTGTTGGGCTACTTGTCCTTGGCGTTCAATACGCGCTGTTGCTAAGCGTTATAGCATCCATTCTTAATCTGATTCCTTATATAGGAGGGCTGGTGGCCACGGCTCTGACGGTGCTGATCACGTTTAGCAATAACCCCGAACTATCCGTTGCACTGGGCGTAGTTGGCGTTTTTTTAGTGGTGCAGTTTATTGATAACAACGTTTTCGTACCGCTCATTGTAGCCTCCAAAGTTCAGGTCAACGCGCTGGTTTCTATTTTGGGCGTACTCATCGGTGGCACGCTGGCGGGTGTATCGGGCATGTTCCTGTCCATCCCGGCCATCGCTATCCTGAAAGTTATTTTTGATCGGGTAGATAGCTTGCGGCCCTGGGGCGTTCTGCTGGGCGACCAAACCCCCGAAGAAGCTGGTAGTAACCTCTTTCGATTGCCCAGACGCAGACAGAAAAAGATTGCCGCGTAACCAATCACGACAGGTAGATTCGTATGTGACTCCCCATCCAGGGCTGATCTACTTTGTGTTAGAAGCAGTTGGTATTAATCGCTTTAGCCGAAAAACGCCAACTGCTTCTTTGCATTTTAGCTGTAAAGTTTCTTGATAACCTCTTGCTGCGTCCTGGTAAAATGCTGTCGGTCAGACGGTTGCCCTAACAACGTATTCGGTGGATACACACTGTGGTTCGCGTAACTTTCCGTGTAAAGTTCATACCGCTGCCGGGCCATCAGATTACCGAGGGCGGGCCGCTGCCTGAACTCGCGCAGGGCGGCCAGGTCGATGTCCGCATTAGCAACAATACTTTCGCCGTAACCGGCCTCGGCCAGGATAATACCTTTCGGGTCAATGATTTTTGAACTACCATCCGATGTACTGAGGGGAACCGAACTCCCCGCTATACCCGCCGAGTTGGCTGATACCACATAGGCCATATTTTCGGCAGCACGGGCTAGTTGGGCTACTTTTCGATGCGTTAACAAGGGACTACCCACTTCGGATGTTGCATGCAACAGCACTTCGGCGCCCCGCATGGCCAGACAACGGGCAACTTCAGGATACATAATATCTTCGGAGGCAATGCAGGCCAGATTCCCAATGTTGGTTTTCACGACCGGAAACAGAGAATCGTACCCATAAGCATCCAGGTACAATTCCCACACATCGTGCGGGGTGGGTATGTACATGGCATTGAGTCGGCGATAGCGCAGGATTATGTCGCCATTTGGCCCTATAATAAAGCTCGTCTGGAAATAGAGTTCCGGGAAGAAAGGGTCCTGTTCGTAGGCGTTGCCCGAAAAATAAAGCTGCTGCCGCTGAACCATAGCCCCCAGTGCCTCGTAAACACGACCATCAATGTCCAGCGCGGCTTTCTCCCGCCATTGGTCTACGGTTTCGGCTACGGGCGGCCCCGTCAGGAAATATTCCGGTGCCGCAACGAGCAACGTATCACGGCCAAGCACACTGACCGACGCCGTTATCTGCTGTTCAATGCGTTCGATAGTCCGTAGCATTACCGCTTCGGCTTCATCGCGATTTTGGCAGGAGTTTACGGTCTGGCAGGTTACCTGAAGGGCAAGGGCTTTGTAGGACATACGGTATGTATTTCTAACTGGTTTAGGTTGGGGTGCCAAAATAAGATGTTTCTGGCAATAAACCTGAACCAGCTATTTTTAATAACTAACAGGAACAAATTGACGGACTGGTGACTTATCTAGCTGCTTACAGGTAAACAAAACCACGTGAACGTTGATGTACTGGCTATTGGAGCCCACCCCGATGATATTGAAATGACCTGTGCAGGCACTGTGCTCTCTTTGGTTAGCCAGGGAAAAACGGTAGCGGGTGTCGACCTCACCCGGGGGGAACTGGGCACGCGGGGTACCCCCGAAATCCGTTTACAGGAGTCGGCGGAAGGGTCGAGGATTATGAAACTGGCAGCCCGCGAGAACATGGGGTTTCGGGATGGTTTCTTCCGCAATGATGAAGAACATCAGATGGCGCTTATCCCCATTATCCGGCAGTTTCGGCCCACTATTGTGTTAACCAACACCCCCGACGACCGCCACCCCGACCACGGCCGGGCGGCCGAGCTGGTCGTTGAAGCCTGCTTTTACGCTGGTTTACGCCAAATTAAAACGGTTGGCAAGGATGGTGAGCCTCAGGAAGCACACCGACCAATATACATATACCACTTTATTCAGGATCGTTCCCTGACACCTGACTTTGTAATGGACATAACGCCTTACTGGTCCCAAAAACTGGAAGCGATAAGGGCGTACAAGAGTCAGTTTTTTAATCCGGCGAGCGATGAACCACAAAGCTACATTTCGGGCGAGCCGTTCATGAAATTTCTGGAATCCCGCACCCGCGAACATGGACACATGATTGGCGTTGAGTTTGGGGAGGGCTTTATCAGCAAACGAATGCTGGGCGTTCAGGACCTGTTCGCGCTGGTGTAATGCCCTGCCTGCGCCCACTACAGAAAAGTAACGTTAAGGGCAGAAGATTTTGTAGAACGTGTAACTGACGGTCAACGCGGTATAGGTATAACTGTCGTACAGGGCTGGGTTGCTCTGCGTTGTTTTGGTTAATGCAGTGCCAAAGGTTAAGTCGGCCAGGCCATCCAGGTAATCATGCCTCGTAAAGCGTGTGCCAAATTCCAGGCCGATGCTCCAGGGACGCTTTATTTCGTATTTAACTCCTATGCCCAGGGGGTAGGTAACAACACCTCCGGCTTTTATAACGTCATTTTTGAAGCGGCACAGGCCAATACCACCAAACACATAGGGTGTCCAGTTTGTGGCCTTCGGCGAGGATACATAATTCAAAAAATTATATTCCAGGTCAATAGACACCTCGCTGATGTTTGTGCGAAACGAGTAGTTGCGCGCCTGTTGCAGGGGGTCTTTACTAATCTGGTCTTCAGCACGGAAAGCACCAATGGCACCAGCCGCCCGTATCGAGAATGATCGGCTGAGGTTGTAGCGAAAAAAGAGCCCCGCACCCGGACTAAAAAAACGCGGATTCAGAACCGGAGCCACATCGCCTTTATACAGCATCCCGCCCAGGCTGGCACCAAGTTCAAGTTTTTGCGCTTGTGTACTTAAACTGATAAAAAGCCCGGCCATAAGTAGCCAGGCTCTGATTCGTTGGTATCGATGCATATAGCCGATGGCAGCAGACCTAGTGTTTGCTACCTGAAGTTACTTGATGGGTGGGCACTTGATTTTAGTTGGGATAATGTACTGAATCGAAAAATTAGTCAGTATGTACCCATCTCTTGGAAATTTACCAACTCCTCCACCCCGTCCTGCCGATGTAAACAGTTCAGGGTTAGTCTGACGCAACCGCTGAAGAGCTACATCACGGTCTTCATTGACCCGTGCAGCATCCAGTTCATTACGCCGGTCAGCCATAATGGTCGACAAGCCCTGCAAGGCATCCGGATTAGCATACGTTCCACTCACATCATCCAGATAATCAGAAAAAGTCATCCGATAGCCAATTTCAACCCCAACATTGAAACTCTCATTCAGCATATACCGCGCACCAATACCGACTGGAATAGCCAGCGTAACCAGTGAATAAGGTTTCTGATAGCCAGGCTGCCCCTGTCCTTCTGTATGCAGCGGCTGGAGTTTCACCCACTCGCGGGCGGGCTGGTAAGCAGCACTGGCCGCATTTCTTTCGGTAGGTGTTCGGGCCTCCGGGCTGTGTGCTACCAATGCCAGGCCACCAAATACGTAAGGGGTAAATTTAGCCCGGTCATTTGAGTTACGTCCATCCGCAATAAAATTGTAAATGCCCGTCACAGCAAATTCTTTCAGGTCATTCCGGAAGTGCAGGTTCCGGATGTACTGCAAGGCGTACTTCTCCGGATTGTTCTTACTAAAGGTATAGTCATCCCCAACTACCCGTGCCCAGGTGAACATAGCCCGCGCGGCAAAGTTGGGCGTGAACTGACGGGTATAGCCGAGTCCAACATTCCAGCGGGGCAGCGTAAATAAGGATTTAATTGGTCTGCTGTAGGCATTTAATTCGCCAAAGTAAGTGGATGTGCCTACGCCAAACGTGACGCTTGAATAAGGTAAAAAATGCGTGTTTATTCGTCGTTGCGCCAGGCTTTTTGTCGGTAATCCGGCCAATAAGCCTAGTACCGCAATGCCTGCTATTAACTGCCTATAATGAATCATACTTTTCATATACGTGAATCAACCCCCGGTAGAGCTGTAAAGCCAACCAATTCCGAAACGGCCAGAGTAATCCTTTTATTGGCAGCCTGCCATAAAAATTATGCCACAAGTGGGGAAAACGGGTAGTTTGATGCAACTACGTTCGAAAGTATACAAACAGATGAACTGATTCGTTAATTACGAATGTCCCACCCCCAGTTAAGTTTGCTACGGAGGGTATTCAGAAAATTATCATCCTTCAATTTTACCAGTCTCGCCTTAAACGCTTCTTTCCGAACGTTGATCCGAACGGAGGTGTCGACGGTAAAGGAGCGGGAGTCCAGGGCGGCCAGAAAATTCCCGCTTCGGCTTTCCACCTCAAAAACAAACTCGCAGGTATCCATCACAATCATGGGCCTTACGTTGAGATTGTGCGGGCTGATGGGCGTGATAATCAGACTTCCGGTATGAGGCAACAACACCGGCCCGCCACAACTGAGCGAGTAGCCCGTAGAGCCGGAAGGCGTAGACACAATAAGCCCATCGGCCCAGTACGAATTCAGGAACTCCCCGTCCAGATACGCGTGAACCGTAATCATGGACGATGTTTGAGTTCGGGTAATGGTAAAGTCATTCAGACCGAAGGGTAGTTTCCCGAAAATGTCCTGACTGGAACTAACACTCACCAGCGTACGCTCATCAATGCTGTACTGTTCGCTAAACAAAGCGTCAATCATGAGCCTTACCGAAGCGGGTGCCACCGTTGCCAGAAAACCCAGCCGACCAATATTGATACCGATAATCGGGATTTGACGGGCACCTACGTGCGTAACGGCATCGAGCAGTGTGCCATCCCCCCCCAAACTGAAAATAAAGTCAGCGTCGGTAACTCCTTCGTCGAAGGTGTAGGTGGCCTGACTGTAATGGCTTACACCGGCGTTATCCAAAAAATCGCGGTACCCCTGAGAAATGATTATTTCGGTTTGCCGCCGGGCCAGCTCTTCAAACATAGACTGGATGTAGGGGCGGGCAGATTCGGGGAAGTTGCGCCCGTGAATGGCGATTTTCATTAGTCAGTCGGTGAGTTAATCAGTTGGTCAGTGAGTTGATGGGTTGATCAGTCGTTACATGTTGCCTTAGTTTGCTACTAACCGACTGATTGACTGACCACCACACTGACTGGTTTACGTATTTAAGTAGCGAAGCAGTGAATCGAGCCGTTCCTGGTCGATACTTTCAACGGGGGCATTGGCAAATGCGGCTTCTATCTGATACCCAAACCGCTCGAGCGTCGAAATGACGGGGGCAATATCCCGGCGGTTGAGCTTGAGCGTTAGCCGGGAGCGGTCGGGCATGCCATAGGCTGCGCTAGAGTAATAGCTGCTGATAATCTTGACATTGTTGGACTCAACCAGTCGGCTGATTTCCGTCAGGGAATAATCGCGTTCATTGAGAGACAGAATCAACACAGCCCCTGCTTCCTGTACGCCCAGTTCGTGCGCAAAATGCTTGAGTAGTTCGTTGACGGAAATGGTACCGATAAAGCCCTGCCCTTCATTAAGCACGGCAATTACTTTCATCTGATGCTTGATAACCAACCCCAGCACCTCCAGCAGATGCTGGTCTTCCAGCACGAAGGTTTGTTCGAACAGGCACATCACATCCTGGAGTAAACGCTCGGTATCAACTACATCCAAAAGCAGTTCTTCACTTACTATACCCCGGTACTCATCCTGATCCGTTAGAATAAGTTGCCCGACATGGTGCTCCTGCATCCAGTCCAGTGCCTGCCCAACCGAGTCGGTTGGTTTCAGGGCGGGGAGCATGGGGTCTATTAGTTCGGCAGCCAGCATAAGGAACAATGTATAATGGGTAAAAACAGCTATCGACTCTGTTTAGCAGAAAACTACGGAAATTATCCCTTAGTTTCCAAATTCTCGTCTCTTTCTCTTACGCTACCAATTCGCCAACCACCTGTTGGGCCAGCCAGGTATCCAGGAGTGTGTTGAATCGGTCGGGACATTCCATCATGGGCGCATGACAACATTTATCAATAAAATGCAGCTCCGAATTAGCAATTAACCGGTTAAACTCATGCCCAACCTCGGCGGGGGTGATGGTGTCGTTCAATCCCCAGACGAGCAATGTCGGCACCTGAATCCGGTGCAAATCCTTTGCCACATTATTACGCTGAGCCGATTTTGCGATGGCAACAATACTCATGCATTTTGGAATACTGCTGGTAATCTCAAAAACCTCGTCGATTAATTCTTTGGAAGCTACCTCGGGGTCATAAAATGTGTAGGCAACGCGTTCGGAAATATACCCATAACTCCCCCGCTTGGGAAAAGAACCTCCCATTCCGTTCTCGAACAGGCCGGAACTTCCCGTTAGCACCAAACCCCGTACCTGTTCAGGATTTTTGAACGTGTACAGTATAGCTAAATGCCCACCCAGTGAGTTACCCAGCAGTGTCATGTCATGCAGGCCTTTCTGCACCACAAACTTTTCAATGTACGTAACCAGCCCTTCCAGACTGGCCTGCCGGATAGGCATCTCATATATAGGCAACAACGGTATCACGACCCGGTAGCGGTCAGAAAAAGTCGTGATAACACTATCCCAGTTGCTGAGTGCACCAAAAAGCCCGTGTAGCAGCAGGAGGACATCACCCTGCCCTTCGTCCACAAATCGGAAACCCGCTTCTTCCTGAATCTGATAGTTCATGTGTTGACTGGTTAAGGATGGAGCAATGGTTGTTTTCTATAACGAAGAAAAACTACGACTGTTCCGTTTTCAATGATTTGTACCAACGCCGGATAAAAGGTGCCAGTCCATTCCTACTGCTATAACATAAGGTAGTACCACAAAATTAATAGTTTCTAAAAAAAACAAAAATAATTAATAAAAAAACACTGACTTTCAATGCATTACCTTTTCATCAACGTAGAAATATTATATTTTTATAAAAAAAATACCACGAATTTCCTATAGAGGGTAGCGTGAATTTACCCAGCTATATACCTTTGACTTTTATTCATGCGTTCAACTCGTTGCTGCTATGGCTGCTGAAAATTTGCCCGTTATCATTGTTGGTGCTGGTATGGCCGGTTTAACCTGCGCTGTTTACTTAAAACAAGCGGGTATCCATGCGCTCGTGCTCGAAGCCAGTGACGGGGTAGGTGGCCGGGTTCGTACCGACCGGGTTGATGGTTTCCTGCTTGACCGGGGATTCCAGATTCTCCTGACGGCGTACCCCGAAGCAAAGCGGCTGCTCCATTACTCCGACCTACAGTTGAAATCCTTCCGGTCGGGTGCGCTGATTCGCGACCGTACCGACTGGATACCCTTCATCAATCCGCTACAGGAGCCTTTGGCGGTGTTTCAAACGCTGTTTTCGTCGGTTGGTACCCTGGGCGATAAGCTGCGTCTGGCCGAACTTATGTTCCGGGTTCAGGAATTACCGCTGGATGAGTTATTCAACCAGGCTCCTGTAACGACGCGGGAGTTCCTGGAAGATTTTGGCTTCTCCAGCCAGATAATCGACCGGTTTTTCCGACCGTTTTTTGGTGGCGTCTTTCTGGAAGATGCCCTCATAACGGCCAGTAATTTCTTTGAATTTTGTTTTCGGATGTTTTTTTCGGGCGATGCCGCCGTACCGGCACGGGGTATCGGTGCCATTGCCGACCAGCTGGCCAGCCGGTTAACGCCCGACCAGATTCGACTCAATACTCCCGTTGCCACCATTTCGGGGAGTGCGGTGTACCTACAGAATGGCGAATCGCTGACGGCCGATGCCGTTGTTATGGCCGTGGATGCAACCCAGGCCAGCCGGTTGATGGGTAGCCCGTTGCCTTCTCAACAGGCATTTAACCATACCACCTGCACCTATTTTGCGGCCCGTACGGAGCAACTCCCGATTACGCCAGCCCAGAAAAAACTGTTATTGCTCAACATGCACCGGAGTTCAGCTGTGCATAACGTGGCCATTATGAGTGATGTAGCACCTGGCTACGCCCCGGCAGACCAAACGCTGATTTCGGTCAGTACGCAGGGAGTGGAACTGTTTAATGAAGCAACGCTGACGGAGGAGATACGGCAGGAACTGACCGGCTGGTTTGGTAAGGGTGTTCAGCAGTGGCAGCATCTGCGAACGTACCACATTCCGCAGGCTTTACCCAGCTACAATCCGGCTCAGGCGGGCCAGTCGGCCCTTCGTAAACCCCTCCGTATAACGGATACCCTCTACCAGTGTGGCGACCAAATGACTTATCCATCGCTCAATGCCGCCATGCGAACCGGGCGGGAAGTGGCAGAGATGATTAGTCAGCGATAACGGCCCTAAAATGCCGATAACTGGTAGTAGGTCAGTTTGTGAAGTCAGCGACCTAAATATAAACGTAAAAATCGTTCTACTAGGACTACACTTTGTCACGAAGAGACGTGTTTATAACTGTCCCAACGACACGAAGTGCTGATGGAACACCGAATCATGGGCAAACAGCCAGAGTTAGCTAACCTTCCCACTCTTCGTCCTGTTGGGCACCCCAACGTGCTTAACTACAACTAATTCCTGTCTCCCGACACCGCTGAGCAGCAGAGCTAAAGTAGCACCGCACATTGCCATTTCGACTTTACAAACCTGCAAGCGATGTCCAAAATGACGATATATACAATTGCTAGCCAATCATGCTGATTGTTGTTACGCCATCCTTACGCTCAAAATCAAACATAGCAGCGTAGTCTATGTCGCTATTGTCTTTACTCACAGTATCAAAATTAAAACCTAAACAATCAAAAACGAAGTCTGAAAAATCATCCTTTTGATTTCGACTGTCAGATGGATTAAGCTTTCGATTAATCGCTCCTGTAAACAAATCTACAATCTGAATAAGTAAATCTTCCTTTGAATCCACAGGAGTGAATGAGCCTACATACAAACCATCTAATTTTTGGGCTTTGACTCGCTCTCTAATATTAGCCGCCTTCAAAATATCACTTCCGCTTTCATTTTCATCAAACAGAGTGTAAAGAGACCTAGGCAACGGTGCTCTTCCTGATTGGTTTTCGTGCTCTACACCATTTATAATTAAATGGCATGTTAAATCAGTGATTGCTTTTTCTTTATCTTGATGACCAGAATTTTTGAGAACTATAAACTTGAAACTGTACGACGTGTAAATGTCGAGAAACTTAAGAAAAAACTCCTTGTAATTATTTACAGTTTTGGGGGTCATCTTGACGAAATGAAATTCAGATGTAAGTCCCTTGTCTTTCTTCCATTGTGTTAAAGCCTCTACACAGTGATAAATTTTAAGCCCACCTTCTAATAACCATAAAGAGCCTACCGATAAATATTCTTGAGTTTTACCAGACTCATCAATGTAAACAGAATAAGCGCTCGGATAAGGTTGATCTTCTACTGCATTCAGCCTGAACTCCTCACTCATGCCTTTTCTGTGCCTCCTAACTTCTGCATCAGCGAGAAAAAGATTATACTCATTTTGAATCTTAGCCCGGTGTCTAGATAATGAGGGTAGTCGCGTCAGTTTGTATAAATCCTCTTTGGATATAAGTTTACCATTAAACTTACTACGTTCAAATAGTTCCCAATATGTCCAAGCCAGCTCTATGTCTGAATTACGTGCTTGAGGATATTGGTTCAGTACGTATGCTACTCGATCTCGAGTACTTATGAGATTTCCAGTCATTACCCGGCTGAGTACCTCGGCAGTGTTCTTTTCATTGAGTTCTTCTTTGGTAAGCTTGGTTTTGTTTGCTTGTTGATGCGAGGCTTGGCTGGCCTCTTCTATTGAATCATCTGATTCATTACTTCTATCCTTCATGATATGCTAACAGGTTGTGTGTTTACAAGGTACGCAATGTACCAGGATGTTGGGCACGATACAGCTATGTCGCTGCGATTTAAGAGGGGTAATTAGTTGATAGATAGGCAAAAGAATACCCGCATCGAATCCGACGCGGGTATCAAAAATTACTATCTTTTTGAATCAATATCAGGGCTTCGCCGTCATTTCTTCCAGCAACAGGTAACGCGCCCGATTCTTGTCGGTTTCGGCGCGGGTGTTCACGTCGATTACCATCACATTAGCCTCCGTTTTGTCCGTTATCGGCGACCATTTTGGTAAGCCCGGTCCATTTGGATTGCCGGTTTTGATAAAGTTGGCAAAGTAATTCTGCATCAGTTCCGACACCTTATAATCCTCCGGCGACCAGGCGTATACTTTATTGGTAGACAGATTACCCAGCGCGTACTCGATTTCGGCCGAGTGAACTGCCCCTTTAGCCGGTGGTGCTTTGGGAGCAGCCGGGTCACCACCCCGCACAACGCCCCCTGCCAAACCAGCCGTAGCATTACCCATTTCGGGCGTCATAACCGGGCGCGGACGCGAATAGAAATACTTGTATACGGGCTTACCGCCGGTTTTGGCCTGCATTTCGGCCCACCGCCAGGTACTGAACCCGATAAAGCGGTCGCTGGCTAGTGCCGTAGCCGACTGCATCACTTCCTCCGGCGTATTGCCCGGATACACTTTCAGCACCTCTTCGGCTTTATCACCGTACAGTTTCTTCACGGCAGCCGTGTAGTTTTCAGTCGTGGGTTCGTCCTTGCCCAGAACAACCCGACCGGTCATTTCTTCCGAGTTCCAGCCTACCAGCAGGGGTACGTGTGCCTGCTCACCAGCGGCAAAAATGGCGTATGGGTCCTTGGGGAAGAAATACCCGTCGATGGCGGAGCCGAAGCGGGGAGCACCGGGTTTACCAGCCAGTTCGAGCAGTTGCTGAGCGGGCATGGCCCGTAGGTCGGCCAATGATTTGGCCCCAACACTAGCCGCAAACGTAGTTCCCATTTCCTCGGCCTTGCTGAGGGGGGCGGGGGGCAATGTGCCTAAAACAGAACCACTTTCTCCGATGGCACCGGCAATCAGGTCTTTCGACAGGGGCGACATCATTTGCGCACTCACCGACGCCGAACCCGCTGATTCCCCGGCAATGGTAACCCGTTTAGGGTCGCCACCAAAGGCTGCAATGTTCTGCTGTACCCAGCGCAGGGCGGCACTCTGGTCCAGATAACCGTAGTTGCTCGATGAGTGATGGGGCGATTCTTTCGTTAGTTCGGGGTGGGCCATAAAGCCAAACACGCCCAGCCGGTAGTTCATCGTAACGGCAATAAGGCCTTTCTGAGCGATGCTTTCTCCATCGTACCGGGGTTCGGAGCCATCGCCCGCAATGAAGCCACCGCCGTAGAAGTACACCATAACCGGCAGTTTTTCACTGGCCGATTTGGCTGGTGTCCATACGTTCAGGTACAGGCAGTCTTCACTGACCCCATTCGACCGAAAATTCATGTCGCCAAAAACGGGCAGTTGCATGGCACGGGGGCCAAACTGATCGGCTTTACGCACACCCGTCCAGTTTTTGGCGGGTTGTGGCTCTTTCCAGCGCAAATCGCCAACGGGGGGCTGGGCAAAAGGAATCCCTTTAAAGGCGCGAATACCGCTGGCTTCGGTAACTCCCTCCAGCATGCCATTTGCTACCTTCGCCTGCGGGGTCGTTTTCGATAAGCCATCTTTCGATTGAGCATTGGCCTGATAAGCCAATGGGGCCGTCAGTAGCGAAACTAATAGCAGTGCTTTCATGGTCATTTTTTTCATGTACTAAGAGTTATTTGATACGAAAAATATCCACTGGATGCGAATAACTGTTTACTATTGTAACAATATGATACAATAATAAACAGTTAGCCTGAAACAACCAAAAAAATCTGTTACTTGCAATGTCCCTTCCCCGTATGAGCAAACCATTAAAAGTTGAGGAAGCCGAGCCTAAGGGAGTCGATTTTTTGCCTGGCCTGGCTGTAGACACCGTTATTTTCGGGTTTCATCTCAACCAACTGAAAATTTTACTGCTCGAATACCGCAACACGGGTTTAATGGCACTCCCCGGTGGCTTCGTCAGAAATACGGAGAACCTGAACGATGCCGCCCGGCGTATTCTGGCCGAACGAACGGGATTACAGGACATTTACCTGGAGCAGTTTTACGTTTTCGGCGATCTTACCCGGCACGACCCGGCACCGATGCGAGCCATCATGCAGGCTAAAGGACACATGCCCGACGATGACCACTGGCTGCTGAGTCGGTTTGTGTCGGTAGGTTACTATGCACTGGTCGACTTCACGAAAGCCATTCCCATTCCCGATGAATTATCGGACAGTTGTGGCTGGTATGATTTGGCTGCGTTACCTCCGCTGATGCAGGACCATACGGCTATTGTACAAAAGGCACTGGCTACCCTGCAAGCCGACCTGGACCGAAAGCTGATTGGTTTTAACCTGCTATCGGAAACGTTTACCATGGCTGATTTGCAATCCTTGTACGAAACCATTCTGGGGCAGCCATTACACCGCTCCGGTTTTCAGCGCAAAATACTTGGTTTGGGTATCGTGGAACGGCTGGAAAAGCAGTACAGCGGTGGGGCACACAAAGCACCTTACCTGTACCGATTTGTTCCGAATAAATAGCTCGTCAGGCGTTTTACGTGAAAAAAAACACCGTACGTTTACGCATGAGGTCGTTGACCAATAAACAAACAACCTGATTCGTTGACTTTTCATGCGTGGAAACGTACTGCTTCGTACTGGTTTATTACTGCTGATTATACTGCCAGTTGGTTTCCTGCTCCTTACTCCTCCCCTGATGCGGTGTCTGTGGATTAGTCGGTCGGTCACCTATCGGCCACTGGCTGGCGTGAAAGACGCCTATACCCATCAGGCAGTAACCACCCGGCAGGAGAACCAGCTCAGGCAACATGTGGCGACCGCCCGAAACCGTATTGTCTGGTTCTGGGGCGACCGGCGCGGGCAGGCCACGCTTATTTATTGCCCGAATCAATCCGAGTATGAGCAGTTTTGCGACGGGGGCGAGGGAGCCGGTTGTAGCCTGGGTTTACCCTGGGGCGACTCTTATCTGATACTGGGACCCGATGGCAACAATGCCGACGTGATTGCCCATGAGTTGTGCCACGATGAACTATTTGCCCGACTGGGCTGGTGGCGCGTAAAAAGACAAATTCCTCAGTGGTTCAACGAAGGCCTGGCATTGCTGGTTGATTATCGATTCAGTAAACCAGCCCTGTGGGATACCCCGCGCCGGCCCGGAAAACGTCCTCCCACCGAATCAAATTCCTCCCCATTTACCACCCGCCAGATGATAAAACTATCCGAGCTGGAAACCACCCGCGACTTTTTCGGGGGCGATTATGGGCACACCATGCTGGCCTATCAGACAGCAGCCAGTGAGGTGGCTCACTGGCTGTCGGTGGTAGGGAAAGCAGGGATTCCGGCCCTGATGGATGCTGTTGCGAAGGGAGACAATTTCAGCGATGCGTATCGGCAACTTGAGCGCCAGAGAACGGAGAAATAACCGGCGTTACTTATAACTTCAGTACCCGTTTGGAGGCCGTTCTGTCGCCCACCCGAATCCGCAGAATATAGGTGCCTGTCGGGTGATGGTCGAGTGATAACGAGGTGGTAGACTGCCGGGTTTCCTGTCGGTGTGTGATATGCCCGGACAAATCGGTTAGCTCCAGAACGGCTTTCTGGCTGGCAAACAGTCCCCGGATACGCACCGTCAGCACCGAGGTTGTCGGTATCGGGTATATATCTACCGCTTCGGCCAGGGCCTGGTCTTCGATGCCCAACAATCTATTTACGGTCACAACTACCGAGCGGGCGGCCAGCGTACCGGTTCCACAGCTGTTACTCACCTGAGACAGCAGGTACGCGGTGGTTTTGGCCGGTCTCACTTCCAGTGCGTACGGACTAACGGCTGTCGTTATGGACTGGGCCGTACCCAAACCGGTGGCTGAACTGTCACGATAGGAAAAAGCCCACGGACCATCGCCCGAAAAAACAACCGTCAGACTGGCAGGCTGGCCCTCAAAAATGGTTTGATTGCCAACGAGAGTAGCTACCGGAAGTGGGCGTACGGTTAGCAGCGTTGGGCTATTGGCACCTTTAATCGGTATTTTCGGGTTGGTAGCCAGTACCCGCACCCAATACGTGCCAGCCGGTGTATTGGCCGGAATCGTACCGTTTACCTGACCGTTACCCGCCTGACCATTCACCAGATCGGCGAAGGCAATTTTCGTCGTGTCAGTTTCTACTTTAGCCAGTTGAAGTTTGAAAACGCTGCCGGGATTGAAGGAGCCCGATGTGGTGAAGTTCGCAGTCAAACTAGTCCCGGCGCAGAGCGTTGAGGACGTTAGTGCCTGGGTCTGGATAGTGGGTACTACCACGGTAATGGTAGCCGAAGAACCATTGCCGGGTAACCCGGCCCCGCATTTGTTGGCCACATCAACAACCTGGTAGATGGTAGTCCGGTCGGCCAGCACCAGCAGCGTGGTGTCTTTTGTGGTTGTTCCGGCAAGGCCATTGGTCAGTTTGTACGTATAAGGCCCCACCCCGGTAAATACTAGCTTTAGCGGTACATCCAGACCCAGATTCGCGGTGGTACTGCCCAGGACTGACAGCGTGGGCGGACTTTGTATGAACACACTGACAGCAGCTCTGGGGCTTTCGCACCCGTTGACGGTCTGCGTCACATAGAAGCGGTCTCCGCCAGGGTTTTGAGTTGCATTCAGGGTAGCTGGCGTGGGAGCCTCGGTGGTTACCTTACCGGTTGGGTCAGTCCATTTCAGGCCCGTTCCGGTAGCCGATAGCGGTTGAGCTGTGGCACCCTGACAGATTTCGACGGTTGCTTTGCCAACGGCGGGCGTTGGGGTTTCCACTACGATTACACTCTGCGTAGCTTTCGGCCCTTCGCAGCCGTTAACCGTTTGCGAAACCAGCACCGAAAACGACGCCCCCTTATCGGTACCAACGACCGGGGCTGAGCCAAACTTGCTGCCATCCACATTGTACCAGGTCAGATTATCGCCCGTAGCAGACAATATTTCGGGGGGAGCAAACTGACAAACTACTTTCGGCGAAACGGTGGGAGCCGAAGGCAGGGGTTTCACCGTAGCGGACAGGGGCGCGCGGGGTCCCTCGCAACCGTCGAGGCTTTGACTTACGTAATACGTTGTTTGACTGGTCTGTCCCGTGCTTACCAGCGGTGCGGCTGCATTGCCCGTACCACCCGTTTGCGCCGTATACCAGAGCAGGTTCTGACCCATTGCCGTTAGTGTGGGCGCGGCTGCGTTCTGGCACACCGCTACGGACTGCACCGTGGGCGCGTTGGGCGTGGGTCTGGTGGTGACGCTGATTTCGGCCCGACCACTTTCGCACCCATTTACCGACTGAGTCACGAAATAGCTAACCGTACCCGGCGTGTCAGTCGAAGGGGTTGGAGCATTGTCGCTGCTTTTACCCGATGCGTCGTACCATTTCAGCCCCGTTCCCGCAGCGGTCAGCGCCGGGGCCGGGGTTCTTTGGCAATAACTAAACGTTCTGGTCACACTGGGCGTCGACGGGGGCGCTACTACCGTAACGGTAATACTGCTGCGCGGTCCTTCGCAGCCGTTGCTGCTCTGACTCACGTAGTAGGTAGTAACCCCGGCGGTTTTGGTGTCGGGCGTGAGGGTACTACCCAACGAGGTCCCCCCGCTTACTTCCCGGTACCATTTCAACTCCTGCCCGGTTGCTGTCAATGAGCTGGCTGCTGCATTCTGGCAATACGTCGGCCCGGCATTGGCCACTGTGGGCGCATCCGGCAGGGCATTGATCGTGACGACTAAACTGGCGCGGGCACTTTCGCACCCATCCACACGCTGACTAACATAAAAAGTCGGCTGCCCCGTCTGACTGGTGCTCACTACCGGCGCAACAGCCGTACCCGTGCCACCCGTTTGCGTCGTGTACCAAAGCAGGTCCTGACCACTCGCCGTCAGCGTGGGCACGGCTGCGTTCTGGCACACCGCTACGGACTGCACTGTGGGCGCGTTGGGCGTAGGTCTGGTGATGACGTTGATTTCGGCCTTTGGACTTTCACACCCATTTATCGACTGAGTTACGAAATAGCTAACCGTACCCGGCACATCGGTGGAGGGCGTTGGAGCATTGTCGCTGCTTTTACCCAATGGGTCGTACCATTTCAGCCCCGTTCCCGAAGCGGTCAGCGTAGTGGACGAAGCTTTCTGGCAGTAACTAAATGTACTGGTAACGGTGGGAGCCGACGGAGAAGCAACCACCGTAACGGTCAGGCCATTGCGGGGGCCTTCGCAGCCGTTTTCAGTTTGACTCACGTAGTAGGTAGTAACCCCAACTGTTTTGGTGTCGGGCGTGAGGGTATTGCCCAACGAGGTTCCCCCGCTCAATTCCCGGTACCATTTTAAGTCCCGTCCGGTGGCCAGCAGGGAGCTGGCCGTTGCGTTCTGGCAATAGATTGGCTTGACACTACCCACTGTCGGCGCACCCGGCAGGACGTTGACAGTGACGACTAAACTGGCGCGGGCACTTTCGCAGCCGTTCACTAACTGACTGACGTAGTACGTTTTGGCCCCCGCCAGGGACGTGCTGACAACCGGCGTGGTGCCCGACCCGGTACCACCGGTTTGAGCGGTGTACCAAAGTAAGCCCTGACCGGTCACCGTTATAGGTGGGGCCGTTGTGTTCTGGCAAACCGTTAAAGACTGCACCGTAGGGGGAGCGGGTGTTGCTGTCACTTCCACCGTAATTTCGGCTCGTTCGCTTTCACAATCGCCTGATTTTTGCGCTACGTAATACCGAAATGTTCCAACCTTGTCCGTTGCCGGTTGCGTTGGCGTCGCTACGCCCGTCCCCCCCGTTGCATTGGTACCGTACCAGACCAGCGATGCCCCGGCGACAGTAGTCGTGGCAGTCAGAGGGGTAACTGACTGCGACTGGCAAATTGACAGCGAGTTAGTGGTGGTAGCCGGTTTGCCGGGGCGGGCGTTTACGGTTACCACCAGTCGGCTGACCGGATCCACCGCTGCCGGGCATCCATCCAGATAGGTTCTGAACGTAATAGTCGCCTTACCGGGCTTATCGGTAGCCGGAACGGGCGGAATCAAGGTGCTTTGTCCGGGGGCCGCACCATCGGTAAACCCTGTCAGAGACAGGTCGCCAGCTTCCTTGATATACTGAACAACTACATTATCGGGTAGGGGCTTAATGCCAAATTCTTTTAAAGACACCGCTTTGTCACCCTGACAGAGGTCTATTTTACCAAACGAGCCACCAAAACCATCACTGGTAAAGGCGTTTAACGGAACTACTACCGGCGGCAGGGGCTTGATGGTGACGTTTATTTCCTTCCTGTCACTTTCGCACCCGTCAAGCTGCTGGGTAACGTAGAATGTTTTGGTACCCGGTAAAAACTTGCTTATTTCGAACGATTTAGCGTCGGAAGACGGTCTGAAATAACCGGCCACGCTGCCATCCTGGTTGTACAACTGCGTGCTGGCGGCCGACGAACTGGCGGTTACAGATATAATAACAGTGATTTCGTTTGAAGTAGCCGCTTTCTGACATCCGGTGATGCTCGACAGAACGGCCGGTGGCGCGGGCTTCGCATTTACCCGCAAGAGCGTTGCGCTGGGACTTCCTTTAGCATCAGGACCTCTTGATATGAACCGGACCCGGTAATTGGCTCCGGGGGCGGTACTGGCCGGGATGGTAGCCCGATACGTAATTTCGTAACGCCCCGACGTGCTTACAACCACGGAAGGAACTTCAAAGTAGGTTGCCCCATCGCTCGACAATTCTATCCCGTAGCTATCAGCCGGACTACTCCTAAAGCCAGTTACCTCCAGCTGGGCACCGGGGCAAACGGAAGTTGTAGTCAATGGATCTGTACTGAGTTGAGCTCTTGTCTGAACACTCCACAGAATCGGAACAAGTAGTAAAGCCCATTTGATGAGCCAACTTCCATTACTTCGTCTGAGTTGATTGTGATACCGTAAAAAGCAGTTCATATGTATGGGTAAATGAGGATTAAGGCCGATAGTACGAGTAGCCAGTTAGCCCGGTAATGGCGTACAGACAGGGCTTTCATTTAACTATTAGTCAACAAAAACTCACTCCCTGGCGCCAGTTTTACACAAAGCTGGCTTTTAGTTTGATTTAGCAATAGTGAATGAAGCAAAGATGATTCCAGAAAAACAGGCAACTGACCATCAATCACTTAAAAAGTATGGACAAAAGGAATAGGTAACAAATACGCGTTTTCGAGGTCTAATTTTGCTCGAATATAAACAAAACGCCATTTATGGACCATAGCCAGAACAATTTGTTCTCTGTTTATTTCATTTCCACTACCCGGCCCGCTAGCTCACCTAGTTCTGCAGGTAAGTGAGCCAGAATCTCCGCCCTGAATGTATTGATTAATTTACGCTTCAGGAAGCTCCGATGCATAACCAGACTTACCTCACGCACGGGATGGGGCGCCGTAAACGACCGCAGTCGCGCACGGCGTTGCGGGTCCATATCGGGCGTAGCTAAATAAGGCAACAGGGTATACCCCCCCTGTTTGTCAATCAGTTTGATGAGCGTTTCCAGCGACCCCGTTTCGTAGCGCAGTGCGCTCGTACCATTGGCCTGCCGGTCGGCCCCGCAGAGATTCATGACCTGATTCCGGAAACAATGGCCCTCTGTCAGCAACCAAAGCCCGTCGGCAGGCAGGTCTGCCGGCGAAACTGTGGTTCTGGCCAGCAACGGGTTGGACTCAGCCGCGTACAGGACGAAGGGCTCCTGAAACAGCGGGATTTCGGCAATACCATTTTCGGACAAAGGCGTTACCACCAGTCCCACGTCAATCAATCCGTTGCGCAATCGTTCAACCACCTGCTCGGTTACCATCTCCTGAATCTGTATGGATACGGCGGGGTACTTCGCCATGAATTCACCGATGAAGTACGGCAGCAGGTACGGAGCCAGCGTTGGAATGATGCCAATGCGGAAGTCGCCCCGGAAATTGTCTTTCGATTCACTAACGATTTCGGGTATACGCCGGGCCATTCGGAGTACATCCCGTGCCTGAACCAGTATGGCCTGCCCGGTTTCGGTGGGCACTACCGGCTGCTTCGACCGGTCGAATACCAATACCCCCAATTCATCCTCCAGTTTCTGAATCTGCATACTCAGCGTGGGCTGCGTAATGTGGCAGGCTTCCGCTGCCGTAGCGAAATGCCGGTAGGTGTCAACGGCCACGATATAATCGAGTTGGGAGAGGGTCATAGATGGCGCATGATGGTTATCAATAAAATCTATACAAATCTAAATCATATTAGAACCAACAATCCAGCCTATGTCTTATTTTTGTTACGTAAACCCCTGTAATTTTATGTACACACGTATTCTTACCGTCGCTATTCTTTTAACTATCAGTGGAATAGGCTGCGCTCAATCAAAAAAATCAGCTAATCCGGCCGCCGACGGCTTCGACATGGCCAGTTCGGACCCCAAAGCCGTTGAGATTGCCGATCAGGTCATGCAGGCCATGGGCGGCCGTAAAGCCTGGGACAATACCCACTACATCAGCTGGAACTTCTTCGGCTTTCGCAAACTCGTTTGGGATAAATGGTCGGGCGATGTGCGGGTAGATAACGTGCGCGACGACCAGAGTGTAATTCTGAACATCAACACCGACAAAGGCCGGGTGTTTCGGAAGGGAGCCGAAGTGACCAATCCCGATTCTGTGGCCAAGTACGTGAAGGCAGCAAAAGGAGCCTGGATCAACGATTCGTACTGGCTCGTAATGCCCTTCAAGCTCAAGGATTCGGGTGTTACGCTGAAAAGTGTGGGCGAAGACAAAACGCAGGAAGGCAAAGCCGCCGATGTGCTGCAGATGACCTTTAAAAACGTAGGTAACACGCCCGACAATAAGTACAAGATATGGGTCGATAAGGATTCTCACCTGGTTACGCAGTGGGCCCACTACCCCAAGTATACCGACGAGCAACCCCGCTTCACCCTGCCCTGGGCCGATTACAAGCAGATGGGTGGTGTCCTGCTCTCCGGCGAACGCGGTGAGCGCGATCTGACCGACATTCAGGTGTACAAAAAACTCCCCGGCACAGTTTTCAGCGAACTTACCCGCCCCGACATTAGTCAAATGAAATAAGTAAAAACCCGGCAGATCCTGAAGGTCTTCCGGGTTTAATTAAAACCAAGCCGTTCAACTTACTGTTGCTTTTTTCATGGAAGTTTCTGCTTTAAAACCGCCGGTTGCTACCCAAAAATCAGTAGGAAAAACGGGCGTTCTGATCGTAAACCTCGGCACGCCCGACAGCCCCTCGGTGCCGGATGTTCGTAAATACCTGCGTGAGTTTTTGATGGATGGCCGGGTAATCGACATACCGGCTACGCCCCGTTTTGCGCTCGTAAACGGTATTATTGCCCCGTTTCGTGCACCAAAATCGGCCAAAATCTACCGGGAACTCTGGCAGGATACGGGTTCCCCGCTGAAGTACTACGGCCATGTTGTAGAGCAGGATTTACAGAAAGCACTGGGCGATGACTACGTGGTGAAACTGGCCATGCGCTACCAGAGTCCCAGCATTGACGCGGGTCTGGATGCCTTTCACCAAATGGGGTTGACAACTATTGTAGTGGTGCCGTTTTTCCCTCAGTATGCCTCAGCCTCAACGGGTTCCGTTTACCAGAAGGTGATGAATATCGTTAAAGACTGGCAGGTGATACCGGCTATTCGGTTCGTCAACCGGTTTCTGGACCATCCGGGCTTTATTGAAGGGTTTGCCCGGATTGCCCGTAAGTACATGGCTGCCTACGACTACGACCACTTTCTGTTCAGCTACCACGGCCTGCCCGAACGGCAGATCCGGAAGGGGGATGTGACGAAAACGGTTTGCCAGTTCAATGATTGCTGCGGCACGCTGCACGCTATGAATCAGCACTGCTACCGGGCGCAATGTTTTGAAACGACCCGCCTGCTGGTGCGGGCACTGAATATTCCCGAAGGTAAATACACCACTTCCTTTCAGTCACGGCTGGGGAATGACCCTTGGATTAAGCCGTATACCGACGATGTGATTAAAACCATGCCGGGTAACGGCATCAACAGTGTACTGGCTTTCTCGCCCGCTTTCGTAGCCGATTGTCTGGAGACAACTATTGAAGTAGGTGTGGAATACAAGGAGCTATTTGAAGAAGCGGGAGGCAAGCACTGGCAGCTCGTCGAGAGCCTGAACGATAGCCCCATCTGGATTGAGACGCTGGTTGATCTCGTCACCAATGCCTGATCGGATTTTTATCCTCATAAGCCCGCTTCTTTAAGTAAAGAGCGGGCTTTTCATTGCCTTACTTTGCTGAACAGTAGCGATCACCAACTTTTTATGCAGACTACCCAGGCATTCCCGTCCAAACTTCCCCAGGTGGGCACGACTATTTTCACCGTCATGTCGAAATTAGCCGCTGATACAGGCGCGCTGAATCTCTCGCAGGGGTATCCCAATTTCAACACCGACCCGGTGCTGATTGAGCTGGTTGCCAAGGCCATGCGGGATGGGTACAACCAGTACGCACCGATGCCGGGTGTACCGGTTCTGCGGGAAGCCATCGCGCAGAAAACGGCCCGGTGTTACAACGTTACTTATAACCCCGAAACGGAAATCACCGTAACCACCGGGGCTACTGAAGCCATCTATGCGGCCATCACAACCGTAGTGCAGCCCGACCGGAACGCCGGACCGCGGGGTGCCGGACCGGACGAAGTTATTGTGTTTGAACCAGCCTATGACAGCTACGTACCCGCTATTGAACTGTCGGGCGGGAAACCGGTATTTGTATCGCTGAATTCGCCCGGCCGGTCAGAAGGCTGCATCCCCGCCGATGCGGTGGATGCGCCCCGCGTGGATACGCCCGGTTCAGCCATCGACTGGGATGTGGTTCGGGGAAAGATTACGGAGCGCACCCGGCTAATTATCGTTAATACTCCCCACAACCCGACCGGCTACGTCTGGTCGGCTGACGACCTGAATCAACTGGCCGGGATAGTTCAGAAGTATAACCTGTTCGTTATCAGCGATGAGGTGTACGAACATATTATCTTCGATGAACGGACGCACCACTCCCTGATGCAACAACCGTTACTGCGCGAACGGACATTTGTTGTCGGCTCATTCGGCAAAACATTTCATACAACTGGCTGGAAAATCGGCTACTGCTTGGCCCCGGCTAACCTAACGGCTGAGTTTCGGAAGGTACACCAGTTTGTTACGTTCAGCGTATCGACACCCATGCAGTACGCGCTGGCTGAATACCTGCAGGACCCCGCCCCGTACGAAGCCCTTCCGGCCTTCTACCAGCGCAAACGCGATTTATTTTTGCAGTCAATCCGCCAGTCACGTTTTCAGTTTGTGCCCTCGGAAGGCACCTTTTTCCAAAACGTTTCGTACGCCGGCATTACCGATGAGCCAGATTATGATTTAGCCATCCGCCTGACCCACGATATTGGCGTAGCATCCATTCCGGTATCGGTGTTCTACCACGAGCGAATCGACCATAAAATTCTGCGCTTCTGTTTTGCTAAAGACGATGAAACGCTCTTACAGGCGGGGGAACGGCTCACCCGCTGGTCACTCAGTCAATAATCTTTCCAAAGGCCTTCTCCTATGCCCCGTATTCACCCCCTTCCTGACGCTGAGGCTCCCGACGAGTTAAAAACGGCCTGGGCACGGCATATAACCGATTACCCCGGCTCGCGCATCACCAACATGAAAGCTACGCTGAGCCATTCGCCCCTGGCGTTTGCCGTGTATATGCAGTGGTACCCGCTGTACCACGACGTTATCCGGATTGTGGGGAAACGGTCGGCGTATCTGTTTGCCCACGCTGTTTCGGAAGCGAATGATTGCCCGGTCTGCACCACGTTCTTCCGGAAAATTATCATCGAACACGGCGAACGACCCGAGGCCCTGCACTTGACCAATGATGAGCAGCACCTGCTGAACTTTGGAGCCGACATTGCCCGCAACAGGGGCGAGATATCAGACGAACTTTTCGCCCCAATCCGGCAGCGATTCAATGATTCCGAAGTTGTGGTGCTGGTGGCATTCGCCGGACAAATGATTGCCACAAACCTGTTCAATAATGTGCTGGAGGTGACGGTGGATGATTACCTCGCTCCTTACCTACCCCTAACCCAACCGACCACGCATGGCTGACTTAACCGGAAAAGTAGCGTTTATTACCGGAGCCGCTCACGGACAGGGCCGTGCCGTAGCCCTGGCTTTAGCCAAAGAAGGGGTCAATATACTGGCCTTCGACGTGGCTAAAGACCTGCCTTACCCAGCCTATTCCTTCGGCTCGTCCGACGAGTTAACCTCGTTGCAGCACGACATTGAAGCCCTGGGTGCCCGTTGCCTCCCCATCAAAGGCGACGTTCGGCGGGATACCGACGTGCGCGACGCCGTGGAGCAGGTAATGGCAGCCTTCGGGCGAATCGATATTCTGTTCAATAATGCCGGTATCTGCGCGTACGGACTGGCGCACGAACTCACCGAAGAAGAATGGGATAGTATGCTGGATATTAACCTGAAAGGGGCCTGGCTGGTGGCACGCCGGGTAATCCCCGTTATGATTCAGCAACAGTCGGGGGTCATTATTAACAATTCTAGCATTGCCGGGTTGCGGGGTATGAACCGCCTGAGTCACTACGCAGCGTCCAAATGGGGGCTGGTGGGGCTAACCAAATCGTGGGCTATCGAACTGGCTCCCTACCACATTCGCGTCAATTCCATCCATCCGACTGGGGTAAATACACCCATGAATGATGGACTGGCCGCGCTGGAAGGTACCACGACCCAGGCCATTGCCGAACGCTCGGCGGGCAATCTGCTGCCCGTTCCGTGGGTTGAACCGGAGGATGTATCGGCTATGGTGCTGTATCTGGTATCGGACGGTGCCCGCTACGTCACCGGTGCCCAATTTGTACTCGACGCCGGGTTGCTGACCCGGTAGAGGTATTGTCCGCAACTACTACCGGATTATACGCTAATACCCCACCCTAACCCTCCCCGGTAGGGAGGGAATTGCTCACCGGATTTTTCGAATCCCTCCCTGCCGGCGAGGACAGGATGTAGTCAGTTGGCTGCCACCTTGTTAGCAGGTGTAAACCGCTCTACCTTGTTCTCAACCGGTGCCACCGTATGCAAATAATCGTAGATAGCCCCCAGGTCCTGCTCGGTCATGTCGGCGTACATGGTCCAGGGCATGATAGAATTAAAATCGGCATCACGAACGGCAGGCGGCTCACCCTGTTCACCGGCATACGCTTTGAACCGGGCAATGAATGCCGCTTTCGTCCAGGTGCCAATGCCCGATTTGGCGGGGGTGATATTCATAGAGCGTACTAGGCCCGTTGGCATCGGAAACCCGCGACCACCTGCCATAGCCATACCCGGCAGCGGTTGTCCCTGTTCGTTTACAGGCGTATGGCATTCCCCGCAGGAGGCAAATGTGGTGATGTATTTGCCATAAGCGATTCGGTCCGTTGTATCAGGTCGTTTCCCCGCGTCAATTTTAGCCGGAATCGTATTAAGGATAAAATTCATCGGGAAATCGGGTTCAGCCGGTGGTATTTTGTTGGGAATCGGCTTTAAGGTGCGCAGGTAGGCGATGATGTCTTTTATATCGCTGGGATCCATCTGCGCATAACTTTTGTAGGGCATCACCGGAAACAGCGCACTTCCATCCCGGCTGACGCCCGTAGTGATAGCCCGAAAAATTTCACCATCGGTCCAGGTACCCAGGCTGGCTGGGGTTAGGTTACGGGCGTAGAAAACACCGGGAAAACCCATTTCGCGGGAAAATTTCTCACCACCCATCCCTTCCGTTCCCGGAACTAGTGGACCGGTAAACCGGGTAAAATCACGGGTCGAGTGGCAATCGACGCAAGCGGCCACGTGATGCGCCAAATACTTGCCGTGCGCTACCTGGGTCACTGTTGGATTAATCGTTAGTTCGGGAGCCGGGCCAACATCAGGCAACGCCCATTTTACGTAAGCCAGTGCTACACCAGCAAATAGCACGAACCCAGCAACGACGAACAGTGCAATTTTAAGGAGTCTCTTTTTCATGGGCGCTACGATGAGGTTTAGTAAGCAAGTTTACATTTTTCGCTTTTCAAAGCCCGGAAAAGTGTGTAAACGGTAAAGAGTACAATGATCAATCACAAAAAAACCCGGTTAGCAAGTTTGCTAACCGGGCCTTGATGATTACTTGTTTTGCTATTTAAGCCGCCATGCGCATGTCGGTGGGCAACGACTGCTCCGGGGTCAGCATGGGAGTGATGATGGTATTCATCCGATCCCGAACGAAACTCTCCTGTAAATAGGCGGGGAGTTTGGCCACCAATTGCCGATAGCCCTGAATACCCAGCGCCTTGGCAATGTAGGCTTCGTGTACGGAATTGACGTGAGCCACGATATTGACCAGACTTTGGTGGAACAGTTTCACATCAATCTCCGAATCGACAAAGCGTTCAATCTCCCGGTTCGTGGATGAAATACGCAACCGGCTCAGCATATCGAAGTACGTGGTGTAGCCAATTTGTTTAGCTAATTGCTTATACTGCTCCACGCTGAATTTTTGCAGAATCTCGCCGGTTTTTAGGCTGCGCAACGCCGTTTTGGGATTATTCTGAATCACGTTCCGCAGGGTTTTTACGCGCTGATCGCGGGTGGTTTTCAGGAACTGTGCCAGTTCGACCTGCACGAAACCCTCCCGGGAGGGCAATAGCAGATCGTTTTTGGTTGCTACGCTAAAGCGTTTGGCCATTGGCAGCCGCTGAATGCGGTAATTGTTGATTGGACCAAGGGCATAGTACCCAATGGATGGGGGATAGTAGCCCCGCACAACCATGTTGCCCACGCGCTTGCGGATCAACTCTTCGTTGCTAACGGTAATCCCCTGCACCGCCAGGAAGGCCCGCGCGCTGAACAGGGCACTGTAGTAAGCCTGCGGAAAGGTCCAGTGCAGCGAACTTTGCAGGTATTGCTCGTCATTGACAACGGGCGTAATACGAAGTGCGTACTCGGCGCTCCAGCTATTGAGTAACAACTTTTCCAGTGCCTTCCGCGTCTCGTCCGTAACGCGTCCGTAGAATTGCTTGAATACGGGGAATTTGACGATGTCAAACAGGTCATTCTGGTTATGGATATGGTAATCCATCGCAAAAAAATGGTTCAGAAACACCTGCGCCGGAATAGATTTCCGCCAGCTGTCATCAAGTGGCATATTGCCCGTAGAAGCCGGTGCAGAAGGTGCCTGAACGTTCGGGGAGTGCATCGATGCGTTGGTTATCTGTGTCATATTTTATTAACGAAAAAGAGCTTTTTCACGTTCATTTTTGGTTAATTATTTTACCTACACAATATACTGAAAATCAGTGCATTAATTGTAGTTTTGCCCCGAAAAAAGTACAATAGAATGTACTCTTTTCGGGAATAGCCAGCTGGGTAACTTTTACAGCTGTAAAGACACTTTTAAGCGCCCTATTTACGTTGCCTTTACAATATGAATTGGACGAAATACGTATTAATTGGCGGGGCTCTATACCTGACTAATCTGGTATCCCCGGTGGTTTTGGGACAAACCGGCCAACAGGCTGCCCCTGTAGAAGGAAGAACAACAGTGGAAGGCTCCATTCAGGATGCGCAGACGAAAACGGCAGTTATGGGAGCCACCATCCTGGCGAAAAGCGAAGATGGAATCGTTCGTGACCAGCAGGTCACGAATGCGAATGGGGATTACTCACTGACACTGGATTCCAGGAAATCCTATATTTTCACCGTTAAAGCAGCGGGCTACATTGCGCTGGATGAGCAGGTGATGTTTACCTCTGAGAAGGCCTATCGGCTGAAGCGAAAGCCTACGCTTCTATTTCGTCAGAGTGCGTCTTCTGTCCAGAAAATAATTGCCCCTTCTTCACCATCCGTCCCCACCCCTGCTGTTGCCTCAACGCCGGCGAGAACGACTCCTGCCGCAACACCACCGGTCACTGAACAGACCGTAGCGTCCAGCGGCTCCAGCGCTGATAATGCCCGCGTGGCGCCACCTAAAACGCTCGATGCGAAGGTAATTTACACACCGCCCCTCGTTGTGGCTCCTGTGGGTAAAGCTACCCAGCTACAGGCTCTACAGTTCGTGCAGAGCCAGCCGGAGTTGCTCCCTGAAGCACAGCCCGCTCTGGACCAGCTATTGGGGTTCATGCGCGACCATCCAACGACAGAAATTGAACTGGCGGGGCATACCGACAATCAGGGTGACTTTGACAAGAACCTACAACTTTCCAAGCAGCGCGTTGAGGTAGTGAAGGATTATCTGGTGAAAAATGGTATCGCATCCGGTCGGATTACCACGCGCGGCTACGGCCCAACGCGCCCCATTGCCAGCAACAACCGCGAAGCTACCCGCCAACTCAACCGACGGGTCGAAATGACGGTGGTAAAGCAGTGAGGATTAGCTTATGGCTTATGGTTGGCTGACGCGAAATTGTATGGCGCGTCAGCCAACCGTGAACCAACATTACCTTTTCCGTCCCAGCCACAGCCCACCAATTACGAACGTGGTGCCGATGAGGGTGTACAGGGTAATTGGTTCTCCCATCAATACGTACGAATACGCAAAACCGAAAATGGGGCACAGGAATAGCCACAGTGAAGCCCGGACGGGGTCCTGCCGGATGAGGTAGAACCACAACTGCAAAGCCGCCACCGACACGGGTAGAATCAGCCAGAGTACCGATGCCCAAAAACGACCGTTGTACTCAGATTCGCCAAAGCCCCCCGATACCAGCGTGAATGGCAACAGCAACAGACCACCGATGAAAACCTGCCAGCCATTAATGACCAGATTCGGCAACCGCCATTGAATACTGGCGTAGTATACCGTAGCCGCCGAAACAGAAATCATTCCAACAAGTAAAATCAGCAGGCCCGATACGGTAGCATAACTGGTTTGCAACAAGGGATAAGTGGCAATAGCCACCCCCAGCAAGCCCAGCATCAACCCACCCGTTTCGTTCCAGCGAGGTATCCGGCGCAGCCACAACGCGGAGAGCAGGGCAATAAACAGCGGATTAGTGGCCGTTGACAAACTACCGATTCCCGCCGAAACCTGCTTGAGGGCCAGCACGAAAGCACCCAGATAAATGGTGGTATTCAACAAAGCAAACAGGGTAAGCTGTCGCCACTCGGTACGGGTAGGCCAGGCATTTGGGGTACGCTGGATGCCATAAGCGAAGAGCAGCATACCACTCCCTGCAATAAAAAACCGAACATTGGCCAGTACGAGCGGGTGTACCGACTGAACCCCAAATTTGGTGGCTACGGAGGCCGAAGCCCAGAGGGCGGCAAAAGATAAACCAGCCAGGACTCCGGCAGAAAGACGTTGTTTCATTAGTCGCCCTGAATAATGCGAAGTTTCCGAGTTGTAAGAACGGCGGATACATCGATTAAATCAGTTCCATGCTTGTCAAATAAGTCAAAAATCAACGCTATTTTTCCTTTCGGCTTATATGCTTATGTAAGCCGCATAGCGTAAAGAAACTACTATTTCTTCCCGCGTTAAGGGTGGATAGGATTCCAAGACGGCATCAATCGTTTTGCCATAGCTCATTCTGTCAACCATCACCTCAACTGTTCGGGGCCTTATTGGTTGGCTTCCCTAACATGATCTATCGGTCAGCGACACTGGAAATCCACCAGTGAATTACCTTCTTCCCCTAATCCCTTTTTGGCAAATATACACTTGTTTTACCCCACCGGGTAACCCTAGGCAAGTAAGCTACCTGCTTAGTTCGGCTACCTAAATGCCCTAAACTATGGTCACTGTTAACTTTAGTACGTCATCTAAAAAAGCATCAATGAATCGATGATAAAGTACGGACGACTCATGTTCAAACCTCTAAAACAATTCAAGCCATTGATTCTATTTATGTGAAAGATGGGTAGATAAACTCGTACGGTGTTATCTGCAAAGTATCTTTCCGAGTAAGTGCCGCATAGATGTTGTTTTTTTACGCTGTCAGTTATACCAGAAAGCACTCGTGAGAGGGCTTTTCGCATTTGACTCAACCTGGGTTGTAAGTCGGTATCGGTATGGGCAAAAACCCGAACGTTTTCTGCTTTCCGAACCCACCTAAGGGCTTAATTCAGCCTGCTGGTTAAACCCATTTTTAATTCGTATCAGTGTAGAATCGCTTCTACACTTGTAGGCATCCTTATTCCCGACTACTCTATAAACCCTCTTTACTAGATTGAGTTAATATTAAAAGCTATTCAGTGTTATTTGACGTATATTACTATATATCAGTTTGTTATGCCGAATAATTCACAAGCAATAAAACGATGGGTTAAACTGGTACAGCATTTGGGTAGTAGTAATAGATACCAAACATTCACGATATTATGATGAGTAAAAGCAATCAGTTAAAATCAGCCGGAACAAAGTCACTAGCGGTGCTGCTAACCGCGGGCTTACTTTCAGGCAGCATTTTAGTGAGTTGTAAGTCTGAAAAAAGCTTAAACAAAACGCAGAAGGGTGCTGTCGTTGGGGCATCGAGTGGTGCCGTTATCGGTGGCATGATTGGTAAAAGTAAGGGGGGTACTGCCCTGGGGGCCATTTTGGGGGCTACCGTGGGTGGAGCAGCCGGTGCTGTTATTGGTCGTCGTATGGATAAACGAGCGGAAGAGATAAAACGACAGATGCCCGATGCCCAAGTAGAACGAGTAGGCGAAGGCATAAAAGTTTCCCTAGGCTCCGATATTCTGTTCGACGTTAACTCATATGCGCTGAAACCAGCTACGAGAAAACAGTTGACCGATTTCGCGCAGACACTCAATAAGGAAGAGGAGACAGATGTATTGATTGAAGGTCATGCTGATGCTACCGGACCTGAAGATTATAACCTGAAACTGTCCAAACAGCGGGCCAATGCCGTAGCCAGTTTTCTGGAAGCGCAGGGCGTGAAAACGTCACGGGTCGATGAGAAAGGGTACGGTGAATCACAACCCGTTGCCGATAACTCCACGGAAGCAGGCCGTCAGAAGAACCGTCGGGTCGACGTTGCCATCTTCGCCAGTAAAAAAATGCAGCGGGATGCTAAAAATGGTAAACTAAGCGAATAGGTTAGTTAACTGCAATGTGGTACCGTTGCCTAACTGCTCGGTTGTTTTTAGCAAAGCAATAAACAATCCTACCAGACAAGTAGTCAATTGTACATAATGAGAAAGCTGAACAAAGGAGACGAGGTAACCTGGAAATACGGAACAGGGAAAGCGACGGGAACAATTGACTCCGTACACACGGATGATGTTGAAAAAACGGTGCAGGGAACAAAAGTAAAACGCAAAGGCTCTGATGCGGAGCCTGCCCTGGTTATTAAGCAGGGAAAAAAGAAGATTGTCAAATCGGCTAGTGAAGTGAAGAAATCGACGTAGTGAAAGAAGCAGGACAATAGTGAATACAACTTTCTGATTTACTCAACTCATAAATTAAGTAGTACACAACGTTAAATTTTTAAAATGTAGTGCCCATGAATGACACAAGAGAGGAAATCCTTGACCAGCTAGGCAAACTGTTAACGCTGAGCAACGATGCCGAGGAAGGTTATAAAGAAGCGGCCGATAACGTTGATGACAACGAATTGAAAACGTTGTTTCTGGAGCAATCACGGCAGCGGGCCGATTTCGCTCAGGAACTGAACCGCGAAATAAGCACTCTGGGTGGCAATGCGGATAATGGCACCAGTCTGACGGCTGATTTGCACCGGGCCTGGATAAATATAAAATCGACATTTAGCAGTGATGATGATAAAGCGGTAGTACAGGAATGTCATCGGGGTGACCAGGAAGCACTAAATGACTATAATTCTGTGCTACAGGGAACGAACTTAGCGGCCAGCACGCGGGAACTGTTGCTTCGCCAGAAGCAAAGTATCAGCACAGCCAATTCAACAATGGCTCGTCTGGCCCAGGTAGTGTAGTGAATGGTGGGATTAGAAAGCCTGCTCTCTGTGAGGGCAGGCTTTTTCGTGTCTCAAAGCGCAGAAACATTTAAAGAATACTATGCGTTATGCTTGAAGGCGAAATAGCTAATTTCTCCTGGATTTCAATTTATTTACCAAGTTTTTTATGAACAAAACGTCTAAAGAAGGAGTCCCTTCTGACAAAACAGGATCGGAGAAAATAGTATCAAAACCAGGAAAACCATATCCACGCGGAGCAACCTACGACGGTGAAGGCATCAATTTTGCCCTGTTCAGTGAAAACGCCACGGCTGTGTATGTCTGCTTGTACGATACCGCTGACCCCACCCGCGAAACCAACCGCATTCCCCTTACTGAACGGACCGAAATGGTCTGGCATATTTACCTCGAAGGCCTGCATCCCGGTCAGCTATACGGCTATCGCGTTGATGGAGACTACAATCCACAGGCGGGCCACTTTTTCAACCCCAATAAACTACTTCTCGACCCGTATGCCCGCGCCATCAACGCGCCGGTCAATCATGATGATTCATGGCTGGGTTATGACACGGCAAAAGCGACCTCCCGCGAGTTTGGTCGGGAGCTACACCTGAAGAGAAGTGAGATAGACAGCGGTCCTACTATGCCCAAGAGTGTGGTAGTAGACACAACGTTCGATTGGGAAGATGACTCACTGCCCGATGTTCCCCTGCACCGGTCTATCATCTACGAAATGCACGTGAAGGGGTTCACGTACCAGAACACAGCCATTCCGGAGGCAATCCGGGGAACCTACGCAGGCTTAGCCGCTCCGGAAAGTATTGAGTATCTGAAAAAACTGGGTATCACCGCCGTTGAGTTGCTACCCGTTCATCAGTTCTCCAACGAAAGTTACTGGGGCTACAACAGCATCGGCTTCTTTGCGCCCCAGAATACGTATTCCTCTTCGGGAATGAACGGTGAGCAGGTTACCGAGTTCAAGCAGATGGTTAAAGCCCTGCACAAAGCCGGTATCGAAGTTATCCTGGACGTTGTGTATAACCATACCGCCGAAGGCAACCAGATGGGCCCTACGCTGTCTTTTCAGGGTATTGACAACCGGGTATATTACCATCAGGTAGGTGACAGCCCGGAGTATTACATGGATTACACGGGTACGGGCAATACGTTCAACCTCAGCCACCCTCGGGTGTTGCAGATGGTTATGGATAGCCTGCGGTACTGGGTAACGGACATGCACGTTGATGGTTTCCGGTTCGACCTGGCGTCGGCCCTGATTCGTACCGACGAAGAATTTGGCAGCGTATCGTCCTTTCTGGATACGGTAGCGCAGGACCCCATTCTGGCGCCTGTAAAACTTATTGCCGAACCGTGGGATATTCACTCCTACCACGTTGGCGGTTTCCCCGTTACCTGGTCGGAATGGAATGGCAAGTACCGCGATGCAATCCGGGCGTTCTGGATAGCGCACGAGGGGAAAGCGGCCGAAACGGCTGCCCGGCTGCTGGGCAGCCCCGACTTGTATGCCAACGATGGACGTTCCCCTGCCAACAGTATCAACCTGATTACGGCGCACGACGGTTTTACGCTGAATGACCTGGTCAGCTATAATGAAAAGCACAATGACGCCAACGGAGAAGACAACCGGGATGGCAGCAATGACAATATAAGCTGGAACTGCGGGGTAGAAGGCCCAACCAAAAAAGCGGCTATCAACGAACTGCGCGAACGGCAGAAGCGGAATTTCCTCACCACCCTCATGCTCAGTCAGGGCACACCCATGCTGGTGATGGGCGATGAGTACGGACGGACGCAGGACGGCAACAATAACGTGTATAACCAGGACAATGAGCTCAGCTGGATGGACTGGAAATGGACTAAAAGGCAGAAAGACCTTTTCGAATATACCAGCCAGCTTATGCGGTTACGTAAGGAGATTCCGCTTCTGAGCCGACGACGTTTCTTTGGTACCGACCAAATTTCTTATCTGCTGCCCGAAGGAGGAGAAATGACGGGGCACGATTTCGACAATCCCCGCACCCACTGCCTCGCTTTGTTTATCGATGGACAGCGCGTAGATGAGCAAACGGAAGATGGAAAGGATATTGGTGATGAGCAGCTGCTCTGGATACTGAACGCCTACTGGGGAGAAATTCCGTTTAAGCTCCCTAAAGTGGGCCGCAAAAACTCGCAGTGGCAGATACTGGTCGATAGCTTTATGGGTACTGTACATCCAACCAGCCAGCCATTCGACGGGGGCGAAACCTATATGGTACAACCCCGGTCATCCATGTTGTTTCGGCTGGTTTAATTCGGTACACAGTAAACGATTAATGAAATCAGCCCTTCCTGACTAAACAGGAAGGGCTGATTTCATTAAAACAAGAGTAGCACTGCAAACTCAGGCCGACCTGAACGTCCATTCTTTTGTGGCTACTACTGCATCCTGTATAGCATTATACAGTTCATCGTCGTTCTTGAAAACCAGCTGGGATAGCTGAAATAGTTCGACGTGCGCCGTTACGGATGATTCCTCAAATGGCCAGGGATCCAGACACAGTGTTTCATCTGGTTGCTGGTAAATATAGTATGGGATGCCATCCGGGCCGGGGCTTACCTCAAGTCTGCGGCCTTCGGGCGGTACCTGATCCATGCACAGTATCAGCGAGAGGGCATCGCACCATTGCACGAAGCCGTATGCGTAAGCGACTTCGGCTTTTGTAGTCTTTGTCTGCTTGCGCCACTTAGCCTGGTTTTTCACCTGCTGATCCAGAAATACGTCAAGAGCTTTGTCGGTACCCCGTTTAGGTTCGTACAAAAAAGAGGTGTGCATTGATAACATGAGGGCATTCCAGCGGCTTTTCTGGAGACCAATATCGATCATGTTTTTGCATTGCTCCACCGAGTAATCCAGAATCTGGAAGTGCATCGGTGCTCCAGCCGTAGTCAGGTGATTTCGCCCCTCCCACTTCGTTTGCCCATCATCGTGCTCAGTCAGGGCTACCAGTGTTTCTACCCAGTTTATCGGACGCTTACCAACCTGCCAGTGCAGGGCCAACTGCATAGCCAGCAAGCCGTGCGCCTGCTGATGAATAACCTGCCAGCCCGTATCTATTTGTGTAACAATCATAAACTCATTTCAACCGCGAACGGGTAGCCCGACTGACTGATCTACTAAAATCACCCGTCCGACTACCCGCTCGCTGTCAAAAATATAATTAGTTATAAACTTTTTCGTTGTCGCCCATTTTTGGCGGACTTCCCGTTACAGCAGCAGTAGCCTGCTGAAAAAACCGGACCATCTTGCTATCGTTCGCGCTCCAGTATTCAGCCATGTCGATATGTACTTTCAGCAATATCAGTTCGGGATCTTCTTTCCCTTCCGGAAACCAGGCTTTTACCTGTGGATTCCATAGTTCATCAATTTTGGCCTGATCGTCTACTTCCTGCCCCGTTCCTGATACCGATACGTAATCAGAATCATCAGCGTTGGCAAACGAAAGGTTTACTTTGTGCTGATTCTGGTCTATCTGGTCAACTTTTGGCGACGACCGTTTGGTAAAAAACCAGATATCGTTGTGCTCGTCTATTTGAGCAACCGCCATGGGGCGGCTTACCAGGTTTTCCTGCTCGTCGACCGTGGTCATCATTGCGATACGAATGTCCTCAATCATATCGTGCACTTTTTTCAGTGACTCACTCGCTTTTGACTGTGTTTCCATAAGGGTATAAAAAATGCTGATCAGCCGATATCAGCTGGGTATCACGCCTAACTGACAACGCCTGACCAGCCTCTTGGGTCATTGATGAATTATGCGTTTTGCCTGGAGCAGTTCTGCCGAAGCATTTATTTGTTTAACATTTAAGCGCTTATGCGTACTGTGGCACACTGCCAGTTGGCCAGTCTTGCCTGTTCCACTCACGGCGTGCCCATTGACGGGCTTCATCGATGCTTAGCACGACAATGCGTTGTTTATCCATTTTCCCTAATTCCGTCAATTGATTGGCAATTTCTATTGCCTTGGCGCGGGTGCTTGGATTTAGCGAACGCATGGCTGCCGGAAAGTGTGTAGTAGACCACATAGCTGTAGCTGGTTTGTTACTACTATCATAGCCTATATTGTGCCACTTCCCGTTTTAAACCTAAAAACCATACGCATTCGAAGACTAATCTACTAGCCATCAGGACATTACTAACTACTGTTATCCGATGCCCCTTTTTTACAGCGTACCGGCGTTGGTAGTTATTTGTAGAACCGGTCACAAATAGTGAGTATATTTTTCTACACTTTACCCCCACATTACAGGCAGTGCCAACGAGAAAAAGAATTCGCGTAAAAGTATAAAAGTATATGTTGTTTGTCGGTTCGTACACAGTAAGTATACAATACTACGATAACCCGGCGGGGCATAATTCCGCTAACAGGAACGGGTCACTGACTTTGCCGAAAACCTGTGCCTGCCAAAACAACTTTCCCCGCCCGTTGTTGCATAAAGACAAACTGTTACACAAAACCAATTGTATTTTATGAACTCAGGAACAGGAAAAACAGCCCTGATTACCGGTGCCTCCAGTGGTATTGGTCAGGAACTTGCCAAACTCTTTGCTCAGGATGGCTATAATTTAGTGCTGGTAGCTCGTAGTGATGATAAACTGGACCGGCTGGCCGAGGTATTCAAAGGTAATTATGACACGCAGCAGATTACCGTTATCGGCAAGGATTTGTCGCAGGAAGATGCAGCTCAGGACGTGTACGACCAGGTGAAGGCAAAAGATATCACCGTTAATGTACTGGTCAACGATGCCGGAGTTGGCCTGTACGGCATGTTCGGTACCGATACCGACTGGGAGCGTGAGAAGGCAATGATTCACCTGAACGTGCTGACCCTCACGCAGATGACAAAGCTTTTCCTGTACGACATGCTGGCCCGGAATGAAGGAAAGATTTTGAACCTGGCTTCGCTGTTGTCCATCACTCCTTCGCCCCTGATGGCGGTATATGCCGGCACGAAAGCCTACGTGTACAACTTCACGCAGTCGCTCATCAATGAGTTAAAAGACACTAATGTTACGGTTACGGCACTGCTGCCAAACGCCACCGACACCGACTTCTTTAACAAAGCCGGTGCAGAAAATACCAAAGTAACCGATGAACTTCAGGACCCTGCTATGGTAGCTAAAGACGGTTACGCAGCCGTAATGGCTGGTAAAAACAAGATTGTGCCCGGCGGACTGAAAAATAAGTCGTACGAAATACTAGCCTACGTAGCTCCCCAGGAGGCTATGGCGGCTGCCATGCGCGGCAAGATGGCCCAGAAGCCAGAGCCCGATGCGGAAAAAGAAGGGTCGGTTTCGGTAGCCTGGGCGCTGGGGTTTGGCATTGCCGTTCTGGCAGGTATTGCCCTGACCATAGGGTACAAAAACACCAGCGATTTCAAGAAGGCCCGCTATAAGTATAAGGCAAAGGCGGTCGGCAGCAAAGCAAAATCGGCTGGTAATGCGCTGTCTGATGCGCTCTCATCAACCGCCGGTACCATCCTGAACAGTGTGTTCGACTCTTACAAAACGACTAAGAGCAAGGCTACCGACCTTACGCAGCAGGCAAAAGAAAAAGGTAACGATCTTACACAGCAGGCAAAAGAAAAGGGTACCGAGTTGAAAGAAAAAGGAAAAGAATTAAGAGATCGCGCCGAGAAGTTAGTGGCCTAACGAACTAGACAAAATCATGAAAAATTCATCATTTTGGCGAATCGCTACGGCGGTGCTGGCCGTTGGTAGTATCGTTTACACAACGGTGTCCAGCAACCGGTCACGCCAGCAGAACGATGAGCGCGAAAAATCCGAAAAAGGTGGCCTGGCTTATGAATATGATGTTCCGGTAGAGTACGAAAAGGTGTTCGAGAAGAACCTGATTGTACCGGCAGGCTGGACCTTTGCCACTGTCTGGTCGACCATCTATACCGGGCTAACCGCGCTCATGGTTCATCAGGCACTCCCTTCTGAAGAGGACAACCCGCGTTATAGCAAAGCAATGCCGTGGTGGTGGGCCAGTTGGGCATTGAACGCTGTATTCGGACGTTTTTTCTCCCAAAATGATCCGCAAAGCATTGTCATCTCGGACATAACCACCAAACTTAGCTTACCGGCTGCGCTGGGCTTGCATCAGAGTCTGGGCATCGGAAAAACGGAGGTATCAGGCGTTGAAAAATACCTGCGGATTCCTGTTAGCCTGTACACTGGCTGGCTCACAGCCGCTACAGTAGTAGGAACGCCCAACACCGTGTTAACGCTCAATGCCTGGCAACCCGACGAAGAGCGGGATGGCCCCATTGCTGCAGGTATTCTGGGCGCTACAGCGGGGGCTGGTTACCTCATTGCCAAACAATTGAACGACCCCTGGTATATGGTTCCTTTTGTGGCTGGCTTTTCGGGCATTGCCACCCGACAGGTAAAAAAACAACCCGTTGTTGGCTGGACAGCAGTGGGCCTGGCAGCCATCTATACCGGTTTGCTGGCCTATTGGCTCCCAAAAGGCAAGTTTCGTGAGTTTGTGAGTGAAGTTGATGATTAGTAAACCGACCTGGTACGATAAACACCTGTATTCTAACCCGACCCGTTTGGCTACCGGTTTGAACGCAAAAAGCCGCCTTCGTGAGTACGAAGGCGGCTTTTTGCGTTCAAACCGGTAGCCACATTACTACGCTGTCGCAATGATGAGCGCCGGGTAAAAACTATGAACTAATCAGGATTTATTATAAAATAAATTGCCGGTCAGACTAAGGGTAATCCTGTATATTCGTGTCATTCCAGTAGCTGACCGCCCAATAAATGATACCTGGACCCCAAGACCAACCGCTGTTTGATCAAGGAGACTTAATACGGCCTCTTAACGAACATGACCGGACAACGCTGGTTGTGGACAACGAGCATCTTATCCGCTCAGCCTTCGCCAATTCACCCGAAAAAGGGTTTGAGTCACTATTCCGATTGTACTATTTACCCCTTTGCAGTCATGCAGTACGCTTTGTGTATACCCAGGAAGTTGCCGAAGACATAGTAGGTGAAGTTTTTTATCAACTCTGGAAAACCGGCGCCTACACGGCGATTCAGCATACCTACCGAACCTATCTCTACGCAGCGGTACGACACCGGGCGCACAACTACCTGCGCGACGAACTGACAGGCACCCGTACCGTTTCCTCGCTCGATCAGGTAGACGATGGTCGGCTGGACGAAACGCCCCAGACCCTCATTGAATACGACGAACTATTCCAGCGGGTAGAAAAAGTGATCCACGAATTACCTCCGCAATGTCAGCGAATATTTCTAATGAGCCGGTTCGAAAATCGAAAAAATCAGGAAATAGCGAACGAGTTGGGTTTGGCCCTCAAAACCGTAGAGGCACACATGGCGCGTGCGCTTCTACAACTACGCCGGGTCTTTTTAGCGACGGTATCGATCCTTTTTGTCGTTTTTCCTGGCCTATATCCCCTGCCTGGGTAAAACAATCAACCACCCTATATGGAAGATATTGTTAACAAAGCAGTTTTGTTTGATTATTTCTCAGGTCGTGTGAGCCCGTTGCAGAAAAAGTCCGTTGAAAGCTGGCTGGATGGGGCCGGTAATCGGGACCTATACTACCAATGGTTGCACGAATGGGAAATGAGCCGTTTACAGGTAACGGCCAATTGGCAGTACGCGTACGGGAAGACGATGTCGCGAATGAATAATTCGGCAGACGGACCTCAGATGGAAAAGCAACAGCCAAACCGCCGGGAAACAGGTATAGTAAGGCAGTGGATAAACCGAAGCTGGCTTATAGCCGCTTCCTTACTGCTGACACTGGCTGTTTGCGGTTGGCTGTTCCGCGATGCACTGTTTTATAAAACCGTTCGCACAGGTTTTGGTGAGACCCGGAGCCTGACCTTACCCGATGGTTCGACCATAGTGCTCAACGCCAACTCATCGCTTCGCTTCCTGCGGTTTGGCTTCGGGGAATGGACGCTCCTCCCCGATGCTTCCTATCAAAGTTTGAGAACCGTGGAACTGGTCGGCGAGGCCGACTTTTCAATCCGGCACTTGCCCAATCATCAGCCCTTTATCGTGATGACGCCCAAAGGGGTGACTATACTCGTGCTTGGAACCCAGTTTACCGTGTTCAGTCGGGCGCGGGCCACAAGGGTAGCACTCCGGTCGGGTAGTATTCGATTAACTAGTCACGAAAAAAATGAACGACCACTGCTTATGCACCCCGGCGATCTGGCCGTACTAAACGAGCAGGGTAAACTGGCCCTGACCCGAACGCCCCATCCGGAAACAATGGCATCCTGGAAAAACCACCGCTTTAGTTTTGAGCTGACTCCCCTTCGGGAAATTGCCGATATACTCCGCGAAAACTATGGGTTGACCGTGGTCATTAAAAACCCACAGTTAGCCAACCGTACTATTTCAGGCTCGTTCACCGCCCGAAACGCGAACGAAGTATTACAGTTGATAGCCCAGTTGCTACAAATAAACTATGCCCGCGATAACAACCACGTGTCATTCACTGATTAATGCCCAACCACAAAAACCAATCAATTACATGCTGTACACTCTACGCCTATTTTTCGCCTTGCTGGTTTGTTCGCTGGTAGCGGCAGGCCACCCCGGACTGGCACAATTTGTGGCAAAAGCCAGTCCCTTTCCCCGAATAACGCATCAGGCCGCACAGCCTCAGGCACTGTCGCTGCGTGATGTACTGAATCAGTTCAAGACGCGCTACAAGGTTGATATTCTGTTTGAGGACCGCCTGATTGACGATCACCTGGTTGAGTCCGACATGATTGATACTGCGGCCCCGCTGGAAAAAAACCTGACCAGTCTGCTGAAACCGAAGGGGCTTCAATTCACAAAAATAAGAAACGGAGTTTATGCCGTCCTGGCCGATACCAGGACCAGAAATATGCCATTGGCTGATGATATAAATCGCCTGTCTACGCCTGCCATACTCCCTAAAGAACAACCAGAGTCTGCTCAGTTAATCCAGCTTAAAACGAAAGAACTGAGCCCTGTTGCTGCCGATCAGACGATAAATGGCCGGGTAACTGATGGAACCACGGGTGGTGGACTACCTGGTGTAAGTGTAGTGGTGAAGGGAACGAGTCGGGGCACCACAACGGATACCGATGGTAATTTTCGGGTTACGGTGCCCGAGCAGAATGCTACGAATACATTGACACTGGTTTTCTCCTTCATTGGCTATGCTACTCAGGAAATAGTGGTAGGCACCAGAAACACGGTGAACGTAACGATGGCCACCGATGATAAAACCCTGAATGAAATTGTGGTGGTTGGGTATGGTACCCAAAACCGACGTGAGTTAACCGGATCGGTGGCTTCCATACAAACCCAGACCATCAAAGACCAACCCGTTACCAATGTAGTGGAGGGTCTTACGGGCCGTATGCCGGGTGTTTTAATACAGCAGAACACGGGAGCCCCCGGCAATGCCCCTTCCATAAAAGTGCGGGGTTTGGGGTCTATCAGTGCAGGAAATGGACCGTTGATTGTTGTTGATGGCCAGCCGTTAAATTCAGGTACGACGACCAATGCGGGCGGGTTGAATCAGATTAACCCGAACGACATCGAGAAAATCGATGTACTGAAAGACGCTTCGGCCACAGCCATCTACGGGTCGCGGGGGTCAAATGGCGTTGTGATGATTACAACAAAGCGAGGCAAGTCAGGGCAGAGCCGCATCAACTTTGACTTTTACACCGGTGTTCAGGAAGTCAGCAAAAAAATGGCTATGCTGAATGCCCAGCAGTTTGCCGACTTCTCGAAAGAAGCCTTCAATACCGCCTATCTGGACCGGGTTCCGGGGGCATCGTTGAGTGACCCGAATTCGGTTCGGGCTTCGGGGCAGCGTTACCGCTATCCACGGGGCGAGTTTACGGGGGTTAATTTCGACGATCCAGCCAGTTTAACGACGTATGATTACCAGGATCTGATTTTTCAGCGGGCTCCAATCAGCAACTATCAGTTATCGGCCGGGGGCGGTACCGAGAAAGTACAGTATTTCATTTCCGGAAACTACCTCAAACAGGACGGTGTCATCAAACAGTCGGGAATAGACCGCTACACGGTACGCTCCAATATCGACGCTCAACTATCGGCCAAACTCAAAGTAGGAGTAAGTTTTAGCCCCTCCTTCATGTCGGAAAACCGGGTTAACTCCGATGGGCACTGGGCGGGTAACGGCGTAATCAATGCCGCCCTGTCTTTACCCCCGTTCATCCCGGTTTATCAGGCCGATGGGGTTACCTACAATTCCCAGGCTTTTTATGCCGCTCCCTACGACTGGCCCGGTATTACCAACCCACTGGCCAATATTACCGAAGTAGACAACAAAGTAACGCAGCTGCGCCTGCTGGGTAATGCCTACGCCGAACTGTCAATCTGGAAAAGTCTGCGTTACCGGGGTACAATTGGGGGCGACCTGAACTACCTGCGCCAGAATCAGTATCAGACATCGGCTTTACCCCTAAACCAGTTACTGCCGCCAAACGTCAGCACCGGCTCGGCTTACACATCGCAGAATATCAACTGGGTCACCAACCATACCCTCAGCTACACACTCGACCTGAATACTACGCATCACCTGGAAGCACTGGTCGGTTTGGAATCGCAGCGTAATGATTTCCAGGAGAGTCGGGTGAATGCCAACAACTTTCCAAACGACATTGTGAGAACGGTTAATGCGGGTACTATTATCGGTGGAACATCCTATCAGGATCAATGGTCGCTGGCCTCCTATTTTGCCCGGGTTACCTACAGTTTAAAGGATCGTTATCTGTTCAATGCATCGGTTCGGCGCGATGGCTCATCCCGATTTGGGGCCGTAAGTCGCTACGGCACATTTCCTTCAGCCTCCATCGGCTGGCGTATCATCGAAGAGCCATTTATGAAAACGCTACCCGTGTTTTCGGAACTCAAGCTGCGGGCCAGCTACGGTCTGGCGGGTAATAATGCCTTCAGCAGTAATTACCCGGCCATTGGTGTGCTTAGCAAAGACAACTACCTATTAGGCAATAACCTGGCGAACGGGCTGGCAACCAGTGCTATCGCAAACGATAAGTTGGGTTGGGAACGAAGCCGCCAAACCGACGTTGGCCTGGATATGGGCGTATTTCAAAACCGCATCCTGTTCACGGTAGATTATTACAAACGTATCACCACCGATTTACTGCTTTCCGTGCAGGTACCTACGCTGACGGGTTTCTCAACGGCGGTTCGAAACATTGGACAGGTCGAAAACAAAGGGATGGAATTTTCGCTGTCGACCCGTAACATCAACGGAGCAGGAGCGGGCAGCTTTAGCTGGACAACCGATCTTAACCTATCCTTCAACCGAAATAAGGTGCTGGCTCTGGGACCCACGGGCGACCCCATCCGCAGCGGTACGGGCGTGGGCGAAACCAATATTACCATTATTGGTCAGCCATTAGGTAGTTTCTTCGGTTACCAGCAACTGGGTATTTTCCAGGATCAGGCTGATCTTGACGGCTATCCACACTTTGCTGATAGTCGCCCCGGTGATGTAAAATTTGCGGATGTGAATGGAGATAATAAAATAACCGCCGACGACCGGACCACCATTGGCAACAATCAGCCCGACTTTATCTACGGTATCACTAACTCGTTTTCAGTCAAAGGCTTCGATCTGGGGATTGTAGCGCAGGGCGTTCAGGGCGGACAAATCCTGAATTTATCCCGCCGGTTCTACGAAAACCTGGAGGGTAATGCCAACGCACTGACGACGGTACTAAATCGCTGGCGTTCGGCGCAGGACCCTGGCGATGGCAAAACGCCACGTGCCAACACCCGCAGTACGGGCAACAACAATCAGGTATCCAGCCGCTGGGTGGAGAGTGCTTCCTATTTCCGAATCCGAAACATAACGCTGGGCTATAATGTACCGCGTACCGTTATGCAAAAGATTAAAGTACAGTCGTTACGGGTGTATGCCGGGGTGCAGAACGCGGTCACTTTTTCCAAGTATTTAGCCTATAACCCGGAAGTGAGCGGCTACGAAGGCCCCCTGACGGGTGGCGTCGATTATGGCTCTTATCCGCTGGCACGCACGTACACCATTGGTTTAAACCTGGGCTTTTAACCTTCTTCCCTGACTTGTCATGAAAACAACGTATATACTGGCTGGCCTCCTGGCGCTAACCCTGACTGCCTGCAAAGAGAAATTTCTGAACCTGGCCCCCGTTTCGGCCGTCAATACGTCTTCCTATTACCAGACTCAGTCGGATATTCTGACAGCCCTGAATGGAGCCTATGGTGCGTTACAATTCGGCGGGCAATACGGGCAGCTCTACGTGGTAGCTGAAATCCCCTCCGACGATACCACGCCTGTCTTGTCGGGGTCGGTGACGGACCAGGACGAGTTTGATAAATTCTACGTCCGTACAACAAATCCATTCATTCTGGCCCGGTGGAGTGATGGCTACCGGGGTATCTATCGCTGCAATACCGTTGTGGATCGCATTGCGGGTATCACGATGGACGAAACCCTGAAAAAACGTATTGTGGGTGAAGCTAAATTTTTACGGGCACTAATGTATTTCAACCTGGTACGGGTATTTGGTGATGTGCCCCTGGTGCTTACCGAAATCACGGACCCATTACAGGGGTATGAGTATGGCCGGGCGCCGGTTGCTGATGTGTATGCCCAAATTATCAAGGATTTAAGCGAGGCAGAAGCGGCTCTGCCCACTAGCTATGGCGTTGCTGAAGTTGGTCGCGCTACGAGTGGTGCCGCCAAAAGTTTGCTGGGCAAGGTATACTTAACCCAGAAGCGTTATGCCGATGCCGCTGCGAAACTGAAGGAAGTAATTGACCTGGGGATTTATGCGCTGTTACCAAACTACGCCGATTTGTTCGTAGCTGCCAACAAGAACAGCAAAGAGTCGGTATTTGAAGTTCAGTACAAGAAAGGGAATATTGGGGAGGGAAGTAGCTTTGCCAACACCTATGCCCCCGAAAACTCCGGGAATGCCGTTATTGCCTTTGGCGGTGGTGGCAACAATCGCCCTACCCCCGACTTGGCCAACAGCTACGAAGCAAATGACCCCCGCAAAAACGTATCGCTGGCTACGAGTTACGTGAATAGTAGCGGGGCAAAAATCGATTATTTCTACATCAAAAAGTACGCCGATCCACCAGTTGTCAATGGAGATTCGGGTGATAACTGGTATGTGCTGCGCTACGCCGATGTACTGTTGATGTATGCCGAAGCCCTGAACGAAACGGGCAAACCAACCGAAGCGTTACCGTACCTTAATCAGGTTCGGAAGCGGGTGGGGTTGACGGATAAAACCAGTACAACACAAGCAGACCTTCGCCTGGCCATTGAGCAGGAACGGCGGGTGGAACTGGCATTTGAAGGCCACCGCTGGTTTGACCTTGTCCGCACGGGAAGAGCGCTGCCCGTTTTGCAGGCCAAAGCCACAGCCATCGGCATCAAAACTGCTCTCACCGAAAACAACCTTATTTTCCCCATTCCCCAAAGCCAGATAGACATTAACGCGACCAAGATCAAGCAAAATCCCGGGTATTAACGTCGGCTATATAACGAACAACGCGGCATGAGCATTAAATTGCCCATGCCGCGTTGTTCGTTATATAGCAATCAGTCTGTCTGGTACAAAACTCAGGCCGTTTCTTTTTTCAGCTTATCCCTCAACTGGAATAGTTCATCCCGGTAACGGGCGGCTTCCAGAAAGTCGAGGTCTTTGGCGGCCCGCTCCATTTTTGATTGTGTTTCGTTGATTACTTTCTCCAGATCGCCCTTGCCCATGTACTGAACGACCGGATCGGCAGCAATGCGGATTTCCTCCGGCTCCACGTAGAAGTGTTTTACCTTCGAGTCGGCCACTTTGGTTTGCCCCATGATAGATTCCCGCGATTTCAGTACCGTTGTAGGCGTTATTCCATTCTCAGTATTGTAGGCCATCTGGATAGCCCGCCGACGGTTGGTTTCGTCAATGGCTTTCTGCATCGAGCCGGTAATCCGGTCGGCGTACATGATTACCTTGCCGTTGGCATTCCGGGCGGCACGTCCTATGGTCTGAATCAGGGACCGAATGTCGCGCAGGAAACCCTCTTTATCCGCATCCATAATCGCCACGAGCGACACTTCGGGCAGGTCGAGTCCTTCACGCAACAGGTTGACCCCCACCAGCACATCGAAATTACCCAGACGCAGGTCGCGCAGAATCTCAACCCGGTCCAGCGTTTTCACTTCGGAGTGAATGTAGCGAGTTTTGATACCCACCCGGTCCAGGTACTTGGTAAGTTCTTCGGCCATCCGTTTGGTGAGTGTAGTGACCAGTACCCGCTCTTTCTGTTTGACCCGGCTTTCAATGGAGTCGAGCAAATCATCGATCTGGTTCAAACTTGGCCGAACGTCGATTTCGGGGTCCAGTAGGCCGGTTGGGCGGATAATCTGTTCTACCACAACGCCTTCGCTCTTCCGCAGCTCGTAGTCCGACGGGGTAGCCGACACGTAAATTGTCTGGCCCGATAAATCCTCGAATTCCTGGAAGGTGAGCGGACGGTTATCCATCGCGCTGGGCAACCGGAAACCGTAATCGACCAGTGCCGTTTTCCGTGAGCGGTCGCCCCCCCACATAGCCCGGATTTGCGGGATGGTTGCGTGGCTCTCGTCGATAACCATCAGATAATCATCCGGGAAGTAATCGAGCAGGCAGAAGGGTCGCTGCCCAGGTTTCCGCTTATCGAAGTACCGCGAGTAGTTTTCAATGCCGGAACAGTATCCCAGTTCACGCATCATTTCGAGGTCGAATTCGGTACGCTCCTGAATGCGGGTTGCTTCCATTTCCCGAAACTCCGATTCGAAATACCGTACCTGTGACACCATATCATCCTGAATTTGATGAATAGCCCCGTTCAGCGTATCGCGGCCCGTAACAAATAGGGTGGCCGGGAAAATAGTCACCATGGTTTCGTCCGACAGTTTTCGGCCTGTGCCGGGGTCGATGCGCTGAATCGTTTCAATTTCATCGCCAAAGAAAATGACCCGGTAAGCAAAGTCGGCGTAGGCCACGTACAGATCCACGGTATCTCCTTTTACCCGGAAGTTACCCCGCTCAAAATCACCTTCTGTCCGGCTGTAAAGAATGCTGACCAGCTGATGCAGAAACTGATTGCGGCTCATCCGCTCCCCCACCCCAATCCGAACCACATTCCGCTTGAATTCTTCGGGGTTACCCATGCCGTAAATGCAGGATACGGAGGCCACCACAATTACATCCCGCCGACCACTCATGAGGGCCGACGTAGCGGCCAGTCGCAGTTTATCAATTTCTTCGTTGATAGCCAGGTCTTTCTCAATGTAGGTACCGGTGGTAGCGATGTATGCTTCGGGCTGGTAATAGTCGTAATAGGAGATAAAGAATTCGACGGCGTTTTCGGGAAAGAACTGCTTAAATTCGCCGTAAAGCTGGGCTGCCAGCGTTTTATTATGGCTGACTACCAGCGTTGGGCGGTTAGTCTGCGCAATCAGGTTAGCGATGGTGTACGTCTTACCTGATCCCGTTACGCCGAGTAGAACCTGGGACTGTTCACCCTGATTGGTACCCTTTACCAGTTGTTCAATAGCCTTCGGCTGATCGCCGGTTGGCTGAAATTCTGAGGTTAATTTGAAGTTCATTAGCCGCGTTGATAATCTGGCTAATTTACACAGATTTGAGGGTGATTACAAGGGCGTTTTTAGAAAAATTCCCACGCGAATAGTATCAGTATCCGGGTTCTTTTGAGCCGATTGGAAGACGTTGCGTACGGACCTCACGCAGAGCGACCAGCCCCACCGAAGCGATTGACAGCACCGCCAGAATGTCGATCAACAAAAGCCTGTTAGTGTTTTCCCTGTAGCCAAACAGCCAACGAACTTAAGGTACCTCATGTGCAGCAAACGCAGAAGTGGCCCGGTGAATAATCCACGAAAGAAACCAGGCCAACGGGGCAGCCGGCTGGAATTTATTCCGTTATTTTGGCTGTGTATCGTGCGTCGGGCAAAATCCGGGGTACGATACGTTTCTCAACAACACCCGGTACAACGAATGCCCCAACCTAAATTTGCCCGGGAGTCGACCACGGTAATGACCGAAATGGTGCTCCCCAACGATACGAATACGCTCAACAACCTGATGGGTGGGCGGCTATTGCACTTCATGGATATTGCCGCAGCTATTGCTGCCCAAAAGCATTCCAATCGCATTGTTGTTACGGCCTCCGTCGACAATGTTTCATTCGCCCAACCGATCCGTCTGGGCAACATTGTGACGATGCAGGCGCAGGTAACCCGCTCGTTCAACTCGTCGATGGAGGTATTTATCGACGTTTGGGCCGAAGATATTCCGGCGGGTATCCGGGTCAGTACCAATAGCGCCTTTTACACCTTCGTAGCGGTCGATCAGAGTGGCCGACCCATCGAAGTACCCGCCGTTGTTCCCGAAACCGACGATGAGAAAGACCGTTACAAAAGTGCCCTGCGTCGACGGCAGTTGCGGTTGGTACTGGCCGGACGCATGAACCCAGCAGATGCGACGGAGTTGCGGGAGTTTTTAATGGTATGAATTCGATTTATGGTTTATGGTGGCCTGCCGCGAAAGCTATACGTAGTCTATGCGTCAGCCCACCGTAAACCTAAAAACCTTATACCTTAATTTGGCACCCTCAGGGATTGCCAGGTCACCATTTGCCACTGATTCCCCTTGCGGACGTATACATCGGTGTATTTGAGCGTAGTATTGATGGTTTCGCCATTGTTAGTTGCCTTAATCAGGCATTTTCCATTAATAATGGCCGTGTTGCCATATACACGTACCTCTTGCCCCTGGCTCTCGATAGAATCATATTGCGATTTTCCATCCCGAATTGACTGAATATACGACTGCTTGTTATCGGTATTCCCGTTCGAGTGATTATAAACCAGGTCATCGGCCAGCACGCGATCCAGCATGGCGTAGTCCTTCTTCATCTGAGCCTCAAACCGTTGTTTTTCCGCGGCAAGTACCGCCTTCTCCACGCCGGAGATAGTCTTTTTAGCAGCTACGGCTCCCGCAGAAGGTGATACCGGTGTCTGCGCCCGGACGAACGAGACAGTTAAGATGAGGGCAAAGGCAATGAGGGTTTTCATAGTTTTGAGGGATTATGCTTTAATCAACTTTGTACAGAAAATCATTTACGCCTTTTTCCGGGCGTTTACTTTGGGGCCTGTAACTGTGTAATGGCCTGATAGACCAGCACTTTGAATTTGTCGCTCAAATCACCGTAACTGTTCGGCACTTTCTGGGTGTAAATCAGGGCAACGATACCTTCTTTCGGGTCTACCCAGTAGGTAGTACCAAAGAAACCGCCCCAGTCAAAACTACCCTGTGAGACGGGTAACTGGGCCGCACTTTTCTCAGACGTTATCGCAAAGCCTAGCCCAAATTTATTGTTTCCCTGGTTCAGGTCACCAATCTGGTTGGTGGTAATCAGCCGTACGGTCGTAGGACTCAGGAACCGCTTGCCGTTGTACTCGCCACCGTTCAGCATCATTTGCAGAAAAATGGCGTAATCGTACAAGGTTGATGACAAACCTGCTCCGCCGGAGTAATATGTACCGGCCATTTTTGGATAATCTGCCGATATACCCCCCTGAGCGGACATCGGCTGAATCATTTTTTCGGCATCTTCGGTATACACCTTCGTGAGTCGGTCCTGCCTGGCAGCAGGCAGGTAGAAATAGGTATCCTGCATGCCCAGTGGGTCGAACAGCCGAGTCCGCAGAAACTGATCGAGGGATTGGCCGGATAGTACTTCAATCAACCGCCCGACCAGATCGACGCTCAGGCCGTAAGTCCATTTTTCGCCGGGCTGATGGACGAGCGGCAAGGCTCCCAGCTTGTTCATGGCATCTTCCAGGGTGCCTGCGGGCGTACCGATGCCGCTCGGAATCCCGTATTTTGCGTACATGGCCACCGCTTCTTTACTACCAATACCTGGGTAACTAATTCCGGACGTATGGGTCAACAGCTGCCGAATCGTAATTTCCCGTTTAGCAGGCACGGTGGTAAACGTCGTGTCTTTCTCATTGAATTTATCCACCACTTTCGGACTTTTGAACGCGGGAATATACCTGGATATGGGTTCGTCGAGCAGGAATTTACCTTCTTCAAACAGCAGCATCAACCCAATACTGGTAATGGCTTTCGTTTGGGAGGCAATCCGGTAAATGGCGTCACGTTTGAGGGCAGTTTTGGCCTGCATATCGTCCAGACCATAGGCTTTGTGGTACACAATACGGCCGTTGCGGGCTACCAACACACTCACTCCCGCCTGCCGCCCTTTGGCAATGTAGTCATTGATAACCCCATCCATGCGCTGCAGCCGGGACGTACTCATACCCACCGTTTCGGCGGCTGCTTCTTTCAAAATCGGGTTTGCTGATGTCGTCTGGGCAACCGTGATTTTGGGAGTTACTGTGACAAAAAAACCGGCCATGAGGCCGGTTAATACGAGTGTTTTCATAAAAGACCGGAGTTAAGGAACCGGCACGAAGTTAGTTATTTCATTGTACTAAAAACCTCATCAGTGCGGGAGTATTCAGCCCCATTACGTAAAGCGCGTGCCCGGGATGTATAAACGAATTGTTTAGTACTCAGATCAAATAGACCAGTAGCCGTATAATCCGATGTTACCTTACCACTTGGCAAGGTTATCTCGTCTGAGGACTTATCAATTACGGTAAAATTCACCCCATCTAACTCGGCCGTTACCCTCGTCGTATAGCCGCCAGAAAACCCTCCATTGAACACCACTGTGTTCTCAATGTATATTTCTTTAGGATTGGATGCTTTAGTAATTGTAGTGGTAGCGGCTCCGGGAATAGGCCCCTGAAAAATATCAGCGCTCACGTACAGAGTACGCCGGGAATTACCTTCATAAACGCCAACATATTGATCGCGGGGGTCAACGTCATCGACACCCCCCGATTTTTTGCAGGCGGTAGTCAGCGAGCCAATAATGAACAAAGCCAGTAACGAAGTACGCAATGAGCGTACGGCGTAAGGAATAGTCATGGTAGTATTTGCGGAGATTAGGTTCACACGTTTCCTATCAAACGCTATACCAGCTTTTTCCAGTATAGAAAGGCTCGAAAAGGCTGAATTTATGTAGGTTTACAGTCTGGTAGAACCCTATAATTTACCGGTTTCTTCATGACCATAAAAACCCTGCTCGTTTTCGCATCCCTCTGCGTTTCCTCATCGCTGATGGCGCAGCCGGTTGCTAACACATCGGCCAAACCCCGTACTATCATCACAACAGATGGCGAGGTCGATGATGTCGATACGTTCATTCGGATGCTGCTGTACAGCAATGAGTTTAACGTGGTGGGGCTGGTATACAGTAGTTCGCAGTGGCATTACAAAGGCGATGGCAAGGGCACTAAATTCACCTCTGAAATGGCCAGCACCGAAAAACGATACGGCGAGCGAACGGAACTACGCTGGCCCGGCACTACCTGGATGGAGGAGTACATTGGCAAGTACCGGGAGGTGTATCCCAACCTGATCAAACACGCCAAAGGCTACCCAACGCCCGATTATCTGCTGAACCTCGTACGAATCGGCAATATTGATTTTGAAGGGGAAATGGACCACGATACTCAAGGCTCGGACTTTATCAAAACGATTCTGCTCGACGACGATTCCAGTCCGGTGTATCTACAAATATGGGGCGGCACCAACACCGTGGCCCGCGCGCTGAAATCCATCGAAGACCAATATAAAAACACGCCTGACTGGCCGACAATCGCCAAAAAAGTAAGCGACAAAGCCATTATCTACGCCGTGCTCGACCAGGACGCTACCTACCAGAAATACGTGGCTCCGAACTGGCCGCACATCAAAGTCCTGTACAATGCCGACCAGTTCTGGAGTTTCGCCTACCTGTGGCCCCGTGTCGTTCCGGCCGAATTACAAACTTACCTGAGTGGAAAGTGGTTTGCCGAACACATCAAATTTAACCATGGCCCGCTGCTGAGTGCCTACTACCTCTGGGGCGATGGCCAGAAAATTACGGGTGACCCCGAGCATACGCATGGCGACATGGAAGAAGCCAAAAAATATAAGTTGAACCAGTACGATTTTATTTCGGAAGGGGATTCGCCCGCGTTCTTCTACCTGATCGATGTGGGACTTCGTAACAAAGAAGATGTTTCGTACGGGGGCTGGGGAGGTCGCATGGTCCAGTCAGCAATCAATCCTTACCGTTGGGAAGATGGTAAAACCGTGACCGACTATGACCCGTACACAAAAAAACAGGATGCCGCGTACCCACAAACCCGCTGGATTCCGGTGCTCCAGAATGACTTTGCCGCCCGCGCCGACTGGTGCGTCAAATCCTACCGGGAAGCCAACCACCCACCCGTTGTCAAGCTCAATCAGGCCCACGACCTGCGGGTAAAACCGGGGCAGCGCGTAACCCTTAGCGGTTCCGCTACTGACCCCGACGGCAACCCGGTCAGCTATCGGTGGTGGCAGTATGAAGAGGTGGATTCGTATCCGGGCAAGGTAATGATTGACCAATCAGGCCAGGCCAAAGCATCGTTTGTGGTACCTAAAGACGCTTTGGCTGGCAACACGATTCACCTGATTCTGGAAGTGACCGATAAAGGCACCCCAGCCCTGACCCGTTATCAGCGCGTTATTGCGACGGTTGTCGACTAATTCATAACGGGCCTAGTCGTCAATCGGGGCAGAAATCCTGCACTCACGTTACAAAAACGTATTCAGGGGCCCACATAAGATCGAAAAGAAGTGACCCATAGAGACAGCCTGCCGACAGGCTGAAAGTCGATTATTGAAAGAGCACAGCAGGCCTTATGTCTTATGCCTTTAAACTTACTATTTTAAACAGAAAGTAGACAAATACAAAGCGATTACTACTTATCTCCACAGCCACTTATTTTACCTGCCTGCTAGCTGGCATGGCGTTGATTCCCTGTAGCGTGCCGGGGCTGAAGGCAAAAACTTTCACCTCGCTCAGCAAAATTCGTTCCTTATCGTCATAACTCCGGGGCAACACATTGGTCGGCACAATGGGATTAGGCCCTTCCCGGTAGTGGGTAAAGCAAAAAGCAATGGGCAGGAGGTATTTTCCGGCGTGTGCCGGGCTGAGGGGCGGCATGTGCTTCAGTCCCGCTTCTATCTCATAATCAAATCCATAGTTCTTGCTCATCTGAGTGCTCATCTTGGGGTAAAGCACGGAAACATCTCTAATATGTCCCGTTTCGTCGATGCTGAATCCGGCGTAGAAACGGCCATAAACAGCTCGGGAAGCGGGTTCAGAAGGGTAGTGTATCCATTGGGCAATAGTCTGATTAAAAACCGGATCCTGCTCCAGCGCAGCAGGCACGTTTTGTGCACTCACTCGTTGGCTCAGCAATAAGAGGCTCAGCAGGATTGCTTTTGTCAGATTAGCCATGTTTATATGTTTTATTAAACTTTCAGTTTACTGTATATATATTTTATATACAATAATTTTGCCATTATTTGCTTTTAGTAGCGGTCAGGTTGAGGTAGTATGGCCAGCACAGTTTCTTTGCAAGACCAATCGATTTGATAACGAAGTACGCTGGTAGGGCGTCGGGTTTTGGAACCGGACCGGACCATGTTAGCAGAATACAGGTCAGCTAACAGCAAAAGCCGCATCGGTTAATTCCGATGCGGCTTTTTGTTAAGGTACCGATGTTGATGGGGCGATTACACCGTCAGTACTTTCATGTAGTCGGCGTCATTTTTCATGCTCACCATAACCGGGCCGGGGTACTCCTCCTGCTCAACCAGAAAATACTTAATACCGCTATCCATGGCAACACGTAGTGTCTTTTTAAAGTCTACGCCACCTTTACCAAGATCATCCTGAACGGGCTTTCCTTCTTTCATGGTATAATCCTTTACGTGGCAAAGTTCATACCGCTTGCCGTACTTCTTGAGGTGGTCGGCAGTGTTGACACCCGCTACATCGATCCAGCACAAGTCCAGTTCAAACATCACGTATTTTGGGTCGGTGCTGGCCAGCAGATATTCCTGCGGGAGTTTACCATCCAGCGGCCGGAATGAATAGTCGTGGTTGTGGTACCCGAATTGCAGGCCCGCTTTTTTAACCTGTTCGCCCACGGTGTTGAATTCATCGGCAATTTTCTTCCAGTCGTCCCAGGTTTTCTGCGCACCTATGTACGGACAAAGCAAGTACGTTAGTCCCGCGTCGTGCGCCATTTCGATACTTTTCTTCAACTGATCGGGCTTTGCCACGTCGCCCCGGTAATTGAAGTGCGTGCTGATCATTTTCACCCCCAGGCCATCCAGAAATGATTTTATTTCTTTAGGCTCCATACCCCACAAAAACCCCTGCGGACCACTGTAGCTTTCAAACTGTTTGTACCCCATTTCGGCCAGTTGCGTCATAATGCCTTTTGGGTCTTTGGGCAGTACGTCACGAGTACTATAAAGCTGCACACCGAACGGACTGATGGTTTTGGCAAATTCACCGGATAGTAGATCGGCAGCCGTCGATATGGATTGGCTAAGGGCAAAAGCACCAGCCGTAAGCAGGCCGGACTGTTTCAGGAAATGACGTCGTTGCATAATAAAAAGAATAGTTAACTAATTTGAAACGTAAAGATGTACCTGTTTTGGATGGAACCGGCTGCAAATGGTTTAAAAAACACGTTCCGGCTTGCGCATGAGCCGCTTTTATGTTTCCCTGTTCTCCTCCGTTTTATCCTTCCTCCCCTTCGGCGTATCTTTGTAGCCTTTTCAAAACTGTGAATGACATTTTCTAAATTATTTCTACAGGCTGGACGCGACGAGGCTGTGCGTCGGTTTCACCCCTGGGTGTTTTCCCGGGCCATTAGCCGATACGAAGGTGGCCTGAATGACGGCGATACGGTGGAGGTATTTGACCATAAAAGTCGTTACCTAGCCACCGGCCACTATCATAATGGCAGCATCACTGTCCGTATTTTTTCCTTCGGTGCCACAACAGGAGGCCCCGTTACGCCTGATTTAGCCTTCTGGACGCAAAAATTAACGCAGATTCGCCATGTCCGGCAGGCTATTATCAGTAACCGGGAACAAACTAACTGTTACCGACTCGTGCACGGCGAAGGCGATGGGTGTACGGGCCTGATCATCGATATGTACAAAGGCGTAGCCGTGTTGCAGGCGCACTCCATCGGGATGCACCGCGAGCGGGAACTTCTGACGGAAGCCCTGAAAACGGTTTTCGGGGATGAACTGAAAGCGGTATATGATAAGAGTGCCGATACCCTCCCCGATGAGTATGGCAAAACCATAACCAACGGGTACCTGTTTGGCGAGGTGCCCCTGCCGCATCCGGTTCTGGAGAATGGGCACACCTTTTTAATCAACTGGCAAACGGGTCAGAAAACCGGCTTCTTCCTCGACCAGCGCGACAACCGTGCCCTGCTGGCCCGGTATGCGCAGGGCAAAAACGTACTGAATGCCTTCTGCTATTCGGGTGGTTTTTCGGTGTATGGACTTGCAGCGGGGGCTAAGCAGGTTCATTCGGTGGATGTGTCGCAGAAGGCTATCGACCTGACCAACCAGAACGTAGCGGCTAATTTTGGGGAGACGGAAACAAGACACGAAGCGTACACCGACGATGTCATGCACTTTTTGAAGGCCCACGATCATCAGTACGATGTGGTGGTACTCGACCCGCCGGCCTTTGCCAAAAGCCTGAGCGCGCGGCATCGGGCCGTGCAGGGTTACAAACGACTTAACGCCGAGGGTCTGCGCCGGGTGGCGAAGGGCGGTATCCTGTTTACCTTTTCATGCTCGCAGGTAGTGGACCGGGAATTGTTCTATAATACCATTGTGGCAGCGGCCATTGAAGCCGGTCGGCAAGTGCGGGTACTGCACCACCTGAGCCAACCTGCCGACCATCCCGTTAACCTGTTCCACCCGGAAGGTGGTTACCTCAAAGGGCTGGTTTTGTGGGTAGAGTGATAAATTATAACTGAAGAATTAGGAGTGAAGAGGGAAAAATAAACGTACATCAGGAGATTATTCTTCATTCTTCGCTTATAATTCTTCACTCATTTTACTTGCTTTCCGTTAATTTTGACTTTTACCGGCCCGGTACGTCGGTCAACGGTCTGTCTTTTTGTATAATCCGATACCTCTAGAATAAAGCTACTATGGCTGAATTGATCCGAATGCCCAAAATGAGCGACACCATGACCGAAGGAGTCATTGCGGAGTGGCACAAGAAGGTGGGCGATAAAGTTAAATCCGGCGATGTACTGGCCGAAGTCGAAACCGACAAAGCCACCATGGACCTCGAAGCCTACGAAGAAGGCACGCTGCTTTACATCGGCGTTGAAAAAGGGGCATCCGTACCCGTTGATGGTGTAATGGCCGTTATTGGTGCCGAAGGCGAAGATTACAAAGCGCTGCTCGACGGATCTACCGGTGGCAGTCAGGAATCAAAACCGGCTCCCCAGGAAGACAAACCGGCCCCTGCTCCCAAAAACGCAGATAATAGCCAGGTTGCCACCAAACTACCGGACGAGAAAGCCGTTTCTGCCGCTCCAGCAGAAAATGTCAATGCCTCGGTGATTCGAATGCCAAAAATGAGTGATACCATGACCGAAGGCGTTATTGTATCCTGGCAAAAGAAAGAGGGAGATACCGTTAAAGCGGGCGATGTACTGGCTGAAGTCGAAACCGACAAAGCTACCATGGACCTCGAAGCCTATGAAGAAGGTACGTTGTTGTATATTGGCGTAAAAGAAGGCGAATCCGTTGCGGTTGATGCTGTCATTGCCGTTGTGGGCGAGAAGGGTGCCAACTTCAAAGTATTGCTCGATGGCGGACAGCCTGCATCCGCCCCGGCTGCGGCTGGTAAAGAAGCCGCTACCAGCGAAGGCGGCAGCGAAACCGCTCAACAAAATCCACAGGCAGACTTACCCGCCAACGCCGACACCGATTTGTCGTATGGTGGTGGAAAAGGCGATGTCATCGAGTCGAATGGCCGAATGAAAGCATCGCCGTTGGCCAAACGCATTGCCGAAGAAAAAGGAATAAACCTGACGCAGGTGAAAGGTTCCGGACCGGAAGGCCGCATTGTTAAGAGTGATGTTGAGTCGTTCGTACCTGGTAAAACCGCACCGGCAGCGCAGCCCGCAGCCCCGGCGCAGCAGGCCCCAGCCCCCGAACAGAAATCAGCCGCTCCAATCCCCGCCCCAGCCGCTACACCCGCTGGGGAGTACGAGGATGTTCCGGTTAGCCAGATGCGGAAAACGATTGCCCGTCGGTTGAGCGAAAGCCTGTTTACAGCTCCGCACTTCTACCTGACCATGGAAATAAACATGGACAAGGCAATTGACCTGCGCGGCACGGTAAACGGCATCAGCCCGGTAAAAGTATCATTCAATGATTTCGTGGTGAAAGCCGCAGCCCTCGCGCTGAAGCAACACCCGAACGTCAACTCGTCGTGGCTGGGCGATAAAATCCGCAAGTACAAGTACGTGAACATCGGTATTGCCGTAGCGGTCGACGAAGGACTGCTGGTTCCCGTTGTTCGCAACGCCGACCAGAAAACGCTCTCGACCATTTCGAGTGAAGTGAAAGACCTGGCTGGAAAAGCCAAAGACAAAAAACTCCAGCCGAAAGATTGGGAAGGCAGCACGTTCTCCATCTCTAACCTCGGCATGTTTGGTATCGACGAGTTCACGGCCATCATCAACCCACCCGATTCCTGCATTTTAGCTATCGGGTCGATCAAACAATCCGTGAAATTTGAGGACGTGGATGGCGTACAGGTTGCCAAGCCAACGAACGTTATGAAGGTAACCCTCTCCTGCGACCACCGCGTAGTGGATGGTGCAACAGGCGCATCATTCCTGCAAACGGTGAAGCAGTTACTCGAAGACCCCATGCGGATGCTGGTATAACTCAGACTACTGGTCTTTCTTACAAAAAGAAGCCGCCCCGAGTATCGGAAAGCACTATTCATTCCTACCACGAATATTGGCCCGTTGTAAAAAAGTTTTGCCCTATTTTCACCTTTTTACTCCATTTTAATATAATACTATGATGGCGTAAACTTTGGATGCAACCACTATATGTTTTAGTTATCGTATAATTAGGCAAAAATTATACGATACCATGCCCTTTCAACGAATAGCCCGGATGACACCTTTCCTTTCCTTTCACGTAAGGAGTCAGAAAAAATCAGGACAGGTAATGCTCTACTGCCGCCTTAGTTTCAACTCTGTCCGCACGACCGAATACAAGACCGGCATCCTGGTTCCGGTCGAGTGCTGGCCCGATTTGCCGCCTGCTCACCCCGAAACGCCCGCCATTTCGGTTCGCATTGCCGAGTTTCGCGCCCAGCACAATTGGATTGCCCTGAACCTGAAAGAGCCGACGGCGGAGGCTATCCGTACCGACTGGATTCGTCAGCATTCAGCCCTGCCCCCTGCCGTGCCTAAGTCCCTATCAATTATCGAAGCCTACGGACGGTGGGCTACCTATAAGCTCCGTCCGCCAAATCGTAAGCCCGCCGGCTGGCGGCCCATGTCGGACACCGGCCAGAAACGTATTCAGATGTCAGGCCGACACCTGGCCGGTTTTCTGAAACTGACCAAACAGGTGCATCTGTCGCTAACGGAAGTAAAGCCCAGCACCGGCTACGCCTTTTCGGAATACCTCTTTGACCTGGGCGTTTCAGCCGACACCGTTACGCGGCACATAACCAACCTGTCGGAATCGCTTGACTACGCCGTTCGGCTCGATGAGATTGAGGTCAACCCCTGGGCAGGTATCAAAATTAAAGGCGAACCACCCAAACGAATAGACTATTTGAACGAACTGGATTTGATTCGCCTGGCAGCCCTGCCACTGACCGGCATTCGGGACACGGTGCGTAACTGGGCACTTTTGATGTGCTACACGGGTCTGGATTACAATGATGCGCTACTTGTTACATCTAACTTGGGTAAGTACTACAAAACAACGCCCGATGGGGATGTGATAATATTCCAACGCCTAAAGTTTGACCATGCCCCGCAGTGGGGTGAATGCCATATTCCGGTACTCAGCATGAGCCGTGAACTACTCTCGGATGTACTGAACTGGAAACGGCCCCGATTGAAGGTCATCAACACGCACCTGAAAGAAATTGCTGTTCAGATTGGGCTTTCCTTTCCGATGAAAGCCAAGCATTGCCGCAAATCGGCAGCCCTGGTTTTTTTGCTCTATTACGAGAATATCTTCATGGTTCAAAAGATTCTCGGACACCAATCGGTGAAAACGACCCAAGCCTGCTACGTAAATACCCCGCCCGAAATTGTCTATTCTGGTATGAGGAAAAAACCCGTCCAAAAATAGGATAACCCCCTGATATTCACTATATTTAAGTGTTCAAAATGAACGGCCCGATACTACGCTCTAACATAGTATCGGGCCTAACCAACACAATAAACAACTATTGCAATGGGTAAGGTAAAGGTAGACAAAAAAGTAGTTGAAAGTTTCTGGTCAAAAGTAAAAACGGTAGAATCCGGCTGTCACGAGTGGCAAGCCGGTAAGTCGGCAGCGGGTTATGGCCGTTTCTACTCGAAAGAATTAGGCGCACAGGTCTATGCACACCGCTATAGTTTTGAATTAACAAATGGGCCTATTCCGGCTGGCCTTGTTATGTGCCATAAATGCGATAACCCTAGTTGCGTAAATCCAGAACATTTATTCTTGGGCACGCATGCGGATAACAGTCAGGATATGGCAGCAAAGGGGCGCGGTGGTATGCAAAAGCGTACTCATTGTAAAAAGGGCCACGAATTATCCGGCAATAACCTGAGGTATGATAAACAGAAAAAGTGCAATACATGCCTTACCTGTCATAAAGAATCGCGCAAACGAATAGACGACCGCCGTAATGCTGAACGTAGTGCTAAGTTATGGGCGGGTAAGCCAATCGAAATCCCCCTACCACCCAATACCCATGTATGCTGTGTTTGTGGCGTACTGGCATTAACCGAGAGTACGCGAAAGTTTCGTTGCCAGTCCTGCCAAAACCAGTACGAGCGAGATTACCGGGCAAATAATCGGGAACGAACTAATGCCAATACCCGCGCTTACAAGGCACGTAAACGGGCTGTCCAGGTATGATGTGCTATACAAAGTGGGTGTTTACGCCCGGCCCCTACCCATTTCTCCCGGTGTCCGTCTACACCGATACCCAGCAGTGGCATTACCGAATGGGGCTGAATTAGTACCCCCCGGCCTGTTCAGCTTCGGGCGGTTTTGTTTGCGGGCGGGTCATCGGGAGTGGTGCCCCGTTTTTTTGTGGGTGTTTGTCGCGCAAAGTAGAAACCGTATCTTTGGGCATGGCTAAAAAAGAAATGAACGTCAATGATTTTGCAAAGCTGATAAACTACCACCGTTCGGGCGTAACAAAGGCGTTACGGGATGGTAGAACCCTTCCGGGTATCGTTCGCAGTCGGCAGGTCGGCAAGGTCTGGGTGCTGACGGTTGATACGGAACAGGTAAAAATAAAGGCGGGTAAAAAGTAGCGTTTGCGCGACTTATTGCGTAAGTTTGACAACAATTAACCATTACTATTATGGGACGCGAACTAAGAAAAGTACCTGCCGATTGGGAACACCCCAAACAGCATAACGGAAACTACCAGCCGATGTACGAAGAATACTACGGCGATGCGATTGCTGACTGGATAAATGAGCATCAACAGTGGGAGAACGGCACACACCCAACACTGGTAGTGCATCCCGAATACAAAGAGGAATACCCGTTCTATGCTATGTGGAACGGCGGCCCGCCGAACGTTGACTACTACCGGACGCGAAAGTTTACGCCCGAAGAACTGACACATATTCAGCTATACGAAACAACCAGCGAGGGAACACCAAAAACGCCGGTATTCCCTGCTGACCAGTTAGAGCAACTTTGCGAATATGCCGCCGAGCATTGCACAACCTTTGGTAGTTTTAAGGCCACTAAGCAGGAGTGGTTTGATATGCTGTCACGCGGGTTTGTGTCACACACTGAGGGGAACGCAATATTTATTTAACCCCCCACCCCATGAAGCACATACTGGAATCCCCCGACGTAATGGCGACCGAAATGATATGACCACCACCGAGAAACGGCAGCACGGAAAGAAATGGATGCCCGCTATGTACGTGGCTTACTTTGGTATCATTCAGGAATTGGCAAACCGGCACGGCTACGCGCTTTGTGTGCATGGTTCGGTAGTTCGGGATTTTGATTTAATTGCCGTTCCGTTTGAGCCGGTTGTTAGTGCGCACGAGGTGTTACTAGCTGATATTAGGCTGGCTATTGGACTGACCGGCCCGACTGACCCTATTTTTGATATTGTTGGTCAGGAAGCACACGGTAGGATGTGTTATACGATTGAATGCGGGGCGGGTGGATATTTTGACATTAGCTTTACGCCATCCCTTAACGATGCGGTTGCCTTCGTTAATCGTGAAGAAGAACGAAAAATAGAGATACAGGCCATGTTTGCCGCAATGAACTAACCCCCCCCCCGAACCAATCAACCCCCGCCGGGATAGAAACCAGAAAGAGCGATGGAAAAGAAAGTAACAGATTTTCGTGAGGTAACAACGCCGTTGATCCGGGCAATGACCGCGTTTGGCCGGTCTATGAACTTAACAGCCGCGCAGGTCCGCACATTGGGTAAGGATATGGAACTCGTGGGCATGACACCCAATCAGCGAAACCGGCTTAAAATCCGTAGACTATTGAAGGCATGAACAGCACCAAACAAACCACCCGTTACCGTTTCCGCTTCCTGGCTGAATCAACCAGACCGCGCGGGCAGACTTACTACTATCAGGGCGAAACGTTCCGGCGCGGTCACTTCTTTTCCAACACGGATTTATTCACGCTGGATGAGGTACGGAGGTTCCTTGCTGCGGGATTCGTCAGCAATGACATTACCCACGTGGGCGTTGTGCAATGGGATTTTCCCGGCTCGTTCAGTCTGGAACGGGTCGTGATTACCGAAACGACGGAGGTGGAAGCGGTTGAGGTGGGGGAATTGATAAACGAGATTGAGCAATGAAGAAAGAAATCAGAGAAATCCTGTCAACCAAAGGCCGGGAAAATAGAAACGCTTTTATTGAGGATGCCGTTTTAGCGTTTCACCAATCCGATTTACCTGCCGATGACCGGCTGGCTCTTTCCACGAAGGAAAACTCCCGTCTGCGCCAAATTATAGCCGCCAATGAGGAATACATTGCTGAACTGGAAAGTAAAATCAGTCAGCTAAAAAAACAGATACGTGACCAAACCAAAGTCCTTGACGATAACCAGGGACGTATCAATGGTTTGGAAAGGGAAGTATGGGCAGCGAAGGTTAAGCCATCTAATGCTAACGCTCAACCTGTTGATGAAGAAAGGACAGCAATAAAAACCAGTAAACTTATTCTTCTTCGTCAACGCAATAAAAACCTACAAGTAGCCAACAGGCAGTTAGTGTACACCTTGATACAGAACGGCCTTACGGTTGATAAAAGCCTACATTATGAGCCTTACATTGAGGAGCGCGATTGAAGCCAGCCACGTTCAGGAGAACGAATACAACACCCGTATCGGGGAAATAGATAAGCAGATACGGGCATTACTGGCAGAAAAAAGGCTGAATTTAGAACAGGTAAAAACTGTCAAGATTGGCAAGGCGAAGGACTACGAAAAAGATAAAATGCTTTTTCTGGTTACTAC
>NZ_KB893247.1 GCF_000374065.1 Spirosoma luteum DSM 19990 | reverse complement strand
TCGGCATACCCGGTTTTAACTATATCTACGTAGACGGTTGCAACCGATATGATCCGAACAGCACGGCCCGCGACGCCAATGGAGACCCATACGCGCCGTCTTTCTCTAACATCATGTCCTACTATAACAATTGGACTGACGCTTGTCCGCATGACTTCACACCCGGCCAGAACGACCGAATGCTGGCCGGTTTAGCCCTTCGGCAAAGCCACACATCCTACACACTGGATGCCCCCCCAACAAACGTCAGCGCCCCCACCAATTTTACGGCCAGTCCAAATGGCTTTTCCGTAAGGCTCACCTGGCAGGACAATGCCAATAATGAGATGGGGTATTTCGTGGAGCGGTCCACCTCACCCACAACCGGTTTCGTACCCATTGGCGGAGTAGCGCCGGATGGCGTTAGTTTTACCGATACCAAGGTAACAGTCAACACCCAGTATTATTACCGGATTCGGCCTTCCAACACCACAACGGGCAGCCTTAGCCCTGTTGCGGATGTATTTTTCGAGCAACCAGTCTTAATCGTAACCGGACTGGCAACAACCAGCGTAACCTCCTCAAGTGCCAAACTGAGCTGGAACAGCCTGGGAGACTACATAACGTATGATCTGCAATGGCGAATTGTGGGTAGCTACTGGAACAATTACTTCAACCTGACCCAACCGACAACGGACCTAACAAACCTGAATAGCAATACCACTTATGAGTGGCAGGTGAAAGTAACGGGTTCCGACACCTACTCAGGACCTGTTACCTTTACAACGATCTGCCCCCAGGCAAGCCCTACGTATACCTATAGCAACCCCGCCCGCACCACAGCTTACCTGAGTTGGGGTGGTGCCAATTACTTTCCAGGCTATACACTCCAGTGGCGAACCGCTGGCTCAGCCGACTGGACCAGCATTAGCACCAATAACAACCCCTACTACACGCTCACCGGCCTGAGTTCGGCTACTGCCTACGAATGGCGGGTACAGGGTGTGTGTTCGGCTTCAGCAGCTTCAGCATTTACCAGCCCACAATCGTTCACTACGTATGCGTGTGTGGTGCCGACCTCTCTGTACACGGGAACCGTCAGGTCGGGCTCGGCAGGGCTCAACTGGTACATACCTTATGGTTATAGCGATCCAACTGCCAGATTTGACCTTCGGTATCGACCCGTTGGCACACCCACCTGGACAACGGTCAGCAGCCTGACCGGCACTTCTTATTTTTTAACGGGTCTGACCAACAATACGACCTATGAATGGCAGATTAAAAGTGTGTGTTCGGCTACCGAACAGTCCGATTTCAGTTCATCCGTCACCTTCACAACCTTCTGCCTAATACCCGGTTTCCTGAGCAGTAGAACGACCGCCACAACAGTTCTTCTGTCTTTCAGTTATGACGGACCTGCCGGACCACCCGAATCGGGCAGTACCTACGAAATCCAGTACCGAGTGGCAGGAACAACCAACTGGACCGTTCTCACGGGTAATCTAACCAGCAGCTACTACGGTCCCTCTCGTCAGATTACCGGATTGCCCACCAACACAACCTATGAGTGGCGCGTTCGAACAGCCTGCTCGGCGAATGCGTTTTCGGACTTTACCGCTACAAACACCTTTACAACCGGATGCTACGCTCCGGAACCCTACAGCCTTTACGTAAATTCGATTCGTTCGTCGTCGGTCGATCTTGTCTGGTATTCATCGTTCGATGCGGGTACAACCTTCGATCTGCGTTACCGGCCCGTTGGGGCACCGGAATGGACCAATCTTACCAGCCTGACAGCTACGACGAGTTCCTCGGGCAGCGTTAATCTGGCGGGCCTTCCCAATAATACACCGTTCGAATGGCAGCTCAGGCTGGTCTGCTCACCTACCGAAAGCTCAACCTACGCGTCGGGACCAAATTTCAGTACCCGTTGTCAGAGCCCTTCAACCCAAACTGTAGACACTCGGGTTGCGTCTGCAGTGCTGAAGTGGAGCCAGACCGAAGCAGGCTCTACCTATGAAGTACGTTACCGTCAAAATGGAGCAACTGACTGGATAACGATCAGCAATCTGAGCAGCACCAGTGCCGTACTAAGCGGCTTAACGGGTAATACGTCCTATGAATGGGAGGTTCGATCCCAATGTAGCGACAACTCCTATTCTGGATTCTCTGGTTCGTCCTTTCAGACACGTTCCTGTAGTTCGCCATACTATCTGTTCGCTACCGTCAACACCAACTTCGCCCGGGTAAACTGGTCTATCGATGTGGCCGACGCCAATACGCGTTTCGAACTTATGTACAGAGCCTCGGACGTGAGCAACTGGACACATGCAACCAACTTATCAACTGACAACGGAAAGGGCACTTTTGACCTGCCAGGCTTGGTGGCCAATAAGCAATATAAATGGCAGCTCAGAACGCTCTGTTCACCCACTGAAAATTCAGCGTACGTTTTTGGGCCTGATTTTGTTACCGGCTGTCCTACTCCTACCAATTTGTATACCATAGCCCATCCCACTGCCGCTACCTTATACTGGACACAATTAGGTATTAATGTAAGTTACGAAGTGCGGTATCGGCTCGTTGGCGCAACCGATTGGCTAACGATCAGTAACCTGACCAGCACTACCGCCATGGCAACGGGTCTGACAGTCAATACTGCGTATGAATGGCAAGTAAAAACCCATTGTGACGGCAGCGATTCAGAATTTTCGACTGTGGCCAATTTCACCACAACCCCCTGCTTAACCCCCTATAATACGTTTACTACAAATTTAACCCCTACGGCTGCCCGCCTGAACTGGAATATTGGCTCTGCGGATGTGAATACCCGTTTCGAGGCCCGCTACCGGCTGGTTGGCGCTACCGACTGGATAACCCTGTCGAACCTCAGCAGCGACAATGGTTTTGGCAACTTTAACCTGATGGGCCTGGCTGTTGACTCTCCCTATGAGTGGCAGATCAAGACCCTATGTTCGGCGGCTTCGAGTTCTGTCTTTACCAATTCGGTTTTATTCCGCACGGTTAACCCCTGTAGCAGCATGTACACGCTGAAGGCGGGCCTGTGGAATGACCCAACCGTTTGGTCATGCAACCGGCTTCCGCTTGCTTCAGACCCGGTACAGATAAAACACGCAGTAACCATTCCGGCCAGTTATAAGGCCCGCGTTATGCGGGTTACGTATGATATAGGACAACAGGTCGTATTCAGCCAGGGCAGCACGCTTCAGTTTGGCCAGTGATTAAGCAATAAGCACGAAAAAAAATAGTGTGAACGTAATGGCGAATCCATGTGACTAATAATCATGACGGATACACACCTGAAGAGTACGGAGGTCGAGCGTCAGGCGTTGCAGCTGAACCTGATTGATCTACAGGGTCAGTTGCTGCACCAGCAACACATCGACCAGTCGGAAGCCCTCCAGCGGGTAAGCGTGCCGGTGGGTGAGTACGGTAGCCTGTTCCTACAGAACGTGGTCAGTTCAACTCAGAAGCAGCAGGTAAAATTATGAAGCCCTAACAACTGACGTCCCGCGTGAACATGAGCCAGATAAAGCTGACTTTCATGCGGGACGTTTGGCATACACAATTTCTTTACCGGACTACCAATTCCACGCGCCGGTTCAGGGGACGTTGTGCGTCATCGGCATTGCTGGCAATGGGTTTTGTGCCACCATACCCTTTGGCGGTAATCCGGTTCTCGGCAATGCCGTGCCGAATTAAGTAACTGGCCACCACTTTCGCCCGATTCTCCGACAAGGCCAGATTCAATCGCTTGTCGCCCACGTTGTCGGTGTGGCCCGCCACCTCAATGTGGAGCGAGGGATTAGCCCGCAATGCTTGCACCAGCTCGTCCAGTTCAGTGTACGATTCCGACAGCAGTGTATAATCGCCCTGGGCAAAAAGTACGTGCCGAAGTACAAAGGCATTGCCGGCTTTTAGGTTGGCGAACGGCGACGCAGATAAGCGGGACAGCGTGGCTGTTCTGGCCGTAAGGGGTGCCACGTCACCGGAAGTTTTGGCTGGTTTTACCAAAGTAGCTACCGGTTTTTTAACCGGCACTTTGCGTGTCGCGACAGAACGGCTGGCCCGTTTCGGAACCAGGTATTTGCCGGCAATCACCTGACGCGGTAATAGGCTGCGATAGGAAGGTCGGTTGTTAATAAGCATTTCCCAGAACACCGAAATAACACTTCCTTTCCAGTCATTGAAGTATTCGATACGCAGGTCGTACAACCGCCCACCGGTCAGGGCAATATCGCCCGTGAAGTTGCTATCGTCCTGTTTCCGCCACTCGTCAATTACTTTTTTACCGTTTACCCAGACCCGTACGCCGTCATCGGCCAGCGCACTGAATCGGTACTTCCCCGATTTGGGCGCGTACAGTTTACCCGTCCACCGTACCGAAAAGTACTCCCGCTGCACACCGGGGCCGGGATACTGCCAGTTCCAGTCGAAATCGACTGCCGGATCAATTCGGGTCAGCACTTTTCGCTCAAAATTAGGCCCATTGAAATACTCGCCGATCAACCCACTGGTCGGTTTCCCCGTCTGTGCTGCTACCCGGCTACCCAGCAGTACCAGTAGCCAGCTGATTATCCATCCCGTTCTCATACGACCAACCCCATTTTACCGATAGAGAAGTTACGCACTTTAGGTATTTCATCAAACTCACTGGTGAAATCCGGTCAGTCGATAAGCCATTAAGTTAGTATACGGAGCTGGTCGACCAATGAGCGGTATGGCCGGTCCTGGCTTTCTCACGGCGGAACCCTACGGTTATTTCGAAGAGTCTAGGGTTTCCCCTAGTTTTCATAAAGTCGGGTTTTCACTATTCTATCAGACTATCATTTAGTCCTAATTTTGCCAAAGAAAGTTCTATTCGGTATAGAAAGAAACAGAGGTTCAATTACTCGTGTTATTGAGTAATTGGGCGAATTGATTAAGCTAATACCACCCCTTTTCACAGGATGAAATTAGGACACAGTCATTCGTCAACCTTTTGTTTTAACACTAATTAGTGAAGTACATGACACGCTTGCTCATTGCGGACGATCATAACGTATTTGTGGAGGGCATCGAGTCCCTGTTGTCCGGCGCATCGGAAATTGAGGTGGTCCAACGCTGCTATTCCGTGTCTTCGGTTATCGAAACATTGAAGCAGGTAGCCATTGATGTGGTACTCCTGGATATTTCCTTTCCCATGATTGATGACGGGCTTGGCCTTTGTGAGCAGATTACCCGCCTGTACCCACAAACTAAAATCATTGCCCTGACCATGCACGATGACGCCAGCCTGATTAAGCGAATGGTGAAGAAAGGAGCACAGGGCTACCTCCTGAAGAACACGACCAAGATGGAGTTACTACAGGCCATCCAGACGGTAGCAGGGGGAAAGCAGTATTTCAGTGAAACCATCACGCACGTATTACTGAATGATGAACCCCGGTTCCGAAAATCGGTGGCCGGGGCCGGGCTAAAACCAAACCTGACCCCCCGTGAATCGGAAGTACTGACGCTGATGGCGCAGGGATTGACGACCCACCAGATGGCTAACCAGTTGTTTGTCAGCGACAAAGCGGTCGAGTTTCATCGCAGCAGTCTGCTCATGAAGTTTGGCGTGCATAATACGGCGTTACTAATCAAGACCGCCATGGAAATGCAATACATTGATTGACAGAAGCCTACACACATTTTCTTTACCTGAATGACGCTATCGCTTACCGCTAAACGGACAACCCTACACTGGCTTGCGGCCTTCCTGCTGCTGGCAGTATATGGTGGTTTCCAGCCCGCGGTAAGTGCATCAGGGTCCACTCCCATTGACAGTGTAAAAAGGGAAATCAGGCAGTTGATTCAGCACAAGGAATTTGAGCGGGTTGCCAAAGCATATGATCATCTGGGCTGGCTGTATCATCAGCAGTACGGGTACAATAAGCACACGATAGAGGCTTACTTCAATGGACTGAAATACTACAGCTTACTGGGTGATTCGCTGGGGTATTACAACGAATATATTGTGATTGGCGATTATTACACGCATGACTTTTTCATGCAGGGCTACGCCGAAAAGTACCTGAAAAAAGCACAGCAATTCTTTGAACGAACCCACAACATGCCAAAAGTCATTGAATGCAGGCTGGGGTTTGCCAATATTGCCCAGAAGAAAGAGCCAATGCCGAAGTCGCTGTTCACGCAACTTCGCGAAACGGAGCGGCTGAGTGCGCAGTACAACCAGGATTACTCCCAGGCCTACGCGCTGAATTTACTGGCCAACACGTATTCCCGCGTCAAAAAACCCGACTCGGCCGCCTACTTTGCCAACCGGAGTTTACGGATTGCCCAGCGACTGAAAATCAACTGGCTGATAGCCCAGAATTACTTTTACCTGGGCCTTGTCAATCAGTTCAGAAATCAGTCGGCAGCCGCAATCGATGCGTACCAGAAGAGTTTCGAGCTGGCCAAGTCGGAAAACAACCTGGCTATGCTGCGGGAGCTATCCCGGCACACCGCCGATAGCTACTCCCGGTTGAAAGACTATAAGAATGCCTACGAATCCTCCCTCCGGACGCTCGATTATGCGAATCAATTTAATACCTCCGAGCAAACGAAAAGTATTCGGTTGCAGGAGCTGGATAGCCAGATAAAAGCGCTGGCCGTAGAGAAACGACTGGTTGAGGAACAAAACCATACGCAGCAAGTCCTCAATTCTATGCTGGCTGTTGGCCTGTTAATCAGCGTACTGGGTGTGCTGGCACTCATCTTTCTGCGTCGGCAGCAAAAGCTGATTGCCCATCAGGAAACGGTTATCGCCCAACAGCAGATTCGACAACTGGAACTCAAATCCCTGCGGGCCATGATTGAAGGGCAGGAAGGGGAACGGAGCCGTATTGCCCGCGACCTGCACGATGGTCTGGGTATTCAGCTATCCCGGATAAAACTCTTCGTGGAAGCGCATCAGGAGCAATTTCCACCCGATGTGAAAGGACCGCTTAACCAGTTCCTGGACGAAGCCTGCACCGAAACCCGGCTCATTTCCAACAACCTGCGCCCCTACGCTTTATCAACCTTTGGTCTTATCCCGGCCCTGGAAGATTTAGTGCAAAAATTAAATCTGGTCAACCAGACGACCCTGGTGCTGGAGCATTATGGCGAGGTACCTCCGCTGGGAAACGAGGCCTCGGTTATGATTTACCGGGTGGTACAGGAATTGCTCAACAATGCGCTCAAACACGCCAATGCCCGGACGATAACGGTACAGCTGATGGCGAGTAACGAAACAACCCTGATTAGTGTCGATGACGACGGCCGGGGTGCTAATTTCGAGGCCAACCCATTGGCGGGCAATGGGATTACCAATATCAAATCGAGAATTTCTTTTCTTGGTGGGCAAGTACTATGGCAGAGTGAAGCGGGCAAAGGTACCTCGGTGATGATATCGCTGCCCATGCAGAAACTGTTGACACCACCCCCCGACGAAACCTGAGTTAGTTGACTAATTATCTGTCACGCAATACGATACAACCTGAATTATCTACTATACCTATCAATTTAATTCACTTTTAATTTTCTAGCCTGATGAAATTTATCCTTCCAGGAATTTTTGTCCTGAGCGGTTGGCTGTCTCTACACGCTCAGGATCGCCCCAAAACCAGCGTTCTTCCGCCAAAAGACCAGCCGGTGCTGGCCCTGTACAAAACGTCGCCACCCTCAATTGCCCCCGTAGGGGATATAAAAACCCTGATAAAAGGGACCGTGTCAGACGAGAAAGGGAACACCCTGCCGGGCGCGACGATTTCCGTAAAAGGAACACAATTGGGAACAACGACCGATGCCAACGGTCAGTTTTCGCTCAATATACCCGCAACGGCTAAAACGCTGGTGATTTCCTACATCGGCATGACGACGCAGGAAGTCACAATCGGCAACCGGGAAACCATTACTATTCAGCTCAAACTGGCCGACAACGTGCTGAATGATGTGGTTGTAATCGGTTACGGAACGCAGCGTCGGCAGGATTTGAACGGGGCCGTGTCGAGTGTAAAAGCCGAAGATATCGCCAACATACCCCAGACCAGCGTCGACCAGTTATTGCAGGGCCGAGCCGCTGGCCTGACCATTACCCAAAACTCCGGGCAGCCGGGCAGTTCGACTTCGGTCCGGATTCGGGGTATCACCTCGCTCACGGGTAGCAGTGAGCCGCTGTACGTGATTGACGGCGTACCCGTGTCGGGCGATGCCAACAACCAAAGCACAAGTGGCCGGTCGCCGGTGCAGAATTTCAATGGCAGCGGGCAGAGTTCGGTAAGTCCGCTGTCGGCTATCAACCCCAACGATATTGCCAGCATCGACGTGCTGAAAGATGCCTCGGCCACGGCTATCTACGGAAACCGGGCCGCCAACGGGGTTATTATCATCACCACAAAGCGGGGTAAAGCCGGGAGTTCCCGCATCGCCTACGATGGCTACGTGGGCGTACAATCGCCGTCGAAGTACCTGAACGTGATGGACCTGAAGCAATACGCCCGGCTGCAAAATGACCTGGCCGATGCCTATGGTACCCCACGCCGGGCCGAGTTTGCCGACCCTACCCTGCTTGGTCCCGGCACCGACTGGCAGCGGGAAGTATTTCAGTCGGCGGTGATGCAGAACCATCAATTATCCATGTCGGGTGGCAAGGACGGCATCAACTACTATGTGTCGGGTGGTTACCTGAACCAGAATGGCACCGTGATTGGGTCGGGTTTCAAGCGGTTCACCTTCCGTAGTAACATCGACGCGCAGGTGAAACCCTGGTTTAAAGTGGGCCTGACGCTAACCGGCAGCAACACCAAAGACCGGGTAACGCTCAACGACAACGTGGGGGGCATCGTGTACCTATCGCTCCAGCAGGCTCCTGACCTGGCCGTACGGAACGCCGACGGCTCCTTTGCCGGACCGCCCAACGACCCAACGGCGGTATCGAGCGTGATTAACCCGGTAGCTCAGGCGTTAAGCATCACCAACAACCTGAACCGTAATAACCTGAACGCCAATATCTACAACGATATCAAGTTTTCGAACGACCTGACGCTGCGCTCGGAAGTGGGTATCGACCTCAATTATTCGGACAACATCTACTTCCGCCCGACGTATTCGTGGGGCCGGTTTGTGAACCCAACGGCCACGCTGAACCAACGCTGGCAGAAAGGTACATTCTACATTGTAAAAAACTACCTGACCTACACGCACACCGTCAACGACCGGCACAACGTAACGGCTCTGCTGGGCCACGAAGTGCAGGGGTCGGACTGGAACGGTATTGAAGGAAGCCGGTCGGGTTTTTACAGCAACGACATCAAAACGCTGAATCTCGGCGAAGCCGCCACCGCTACCAATAGTGAGTACAAAGGCAGTCAGTCGCTGGAGTCGGTGTATGCACGGGGTATTTACTCGTACCGCGACAAGTACAGCCTGACGGCAACTATCCGGGCCGACCGCTCGTCGAAGTTTGCGCAGGGGCAGCAGGTAGGCTATTTCCCTTCTTTTGCAGCCTCCTGGCGGCTGACGGAGGAGCCCTTCATGGCCACGATCAAGAAGACCATCGAAGACGTAAAAATCCGGGTGGGCTACGGATCCGTTGGTAATCAGCAGATTTCCAACTACCTCTACGGCTCGTCGCTGTCGGCTTCGCAAACGGGTCTGGGTACTGGCTTCCTGATTGACCGGATTGCTAACCCGAATCTGAAATGGGAGAGTAATACGCAGTTCAACGCGGGTATCGACGTGGGTCTGCTCAACAACCGCATCAACGCCACGCTCGACGTGTACAACAAAATCTCGAAGAACTTCCTGTATCAGTTGCCGCTACCCGCGTATCTGGTGGGTGATGCCAACTACCTGGGTGGTATCTCGTCGCCCTACGTAAACCTGGGTCAGATGCAGAATAAAGGCATTGACCTGACCATTACCTCGCGCAACATCGTGAAGCCCGACTTCAAATGGACCACGACGCTGATTTACTCGCAGTACCGCAACTCGGTAAAAGAACTGTCGGAGAACTTCACCGAAATCATCAACAGCGTATTCACCGGCTTTTTGAACGTACCCGTTACGCGAACGGTGGTGGGGCAACCCATCGGGCAGTTTTATGGCTATCAGGTGAAAGGATTGTTCCAGACGACGGAGCAACTGGCAGCGGCTCCGGTTCAGTTTGGGCGGGCGGTGAACGCCAGTACCGGCACCTGGCTCGGCGATGTGCAATACGTAGACGTGAACGGCGATGGCGTGGTAGATGAACGGGACCGGACCATTATTGGCAATCCCAACCCCAAATTCACCTTCGGTCTGACCAACACGTTTTCCTACAAGGCGTTCGACGTGAGCATCTTCTTGCAGGGGTCGTACGGGTCCAAAATCCTGAACCTCACCAAACGGACGGTGGGTGGCCTGTCGAACCTGTACAGCAATCAGTTTGCGTCGGCATCCAACTACTGGACCCCGACGAATACAGACACGGACATTCCGGCTCCCCGCGCCGGTATCGACAACCCGAACCTGTTCATTTCGGACCGCTTTGTGGAAGATGGCTCGTATGCTCGCATTCAGAACCTGAATGTAAGCTACAATATCCCGGCTGCCCTGATCAACCGAGCCAAACTGAACCGGCTGAAGGTATATGCCAGCGTACAGAACCTATACACCTTTACGAAGTATTCGGGCTACGACCCGGAAGTGGGAGCCTTCAATCAGAACTCCCTGCAAATGAACGTCGAGAATGGTCGCTACCCCCTGCCCAGGACCTTTACCGTAGGAATAAACGCCGAATTTTAATCAACACTGACTCATGAAAACGAATCATAACACCTACCTGATCGCCCTGATGACTGCACTCTGTGTGTCGGTTACGGGTTGCAAAGACGCATTTTTCGACCGCCCCCCGCAGGATGCCCTGACGCTGGACAGCTACTATCAAACCGCCGACCAGGTGCGGGCGAGTACCAACGCGCTGTACAACTCGCCCTGGTTCAACTTTAACAACAAGGCGTTCTGGGCCATAACGGAACTATCGGGGGGCAATGCCCGGACGTACTCCGGCGACGTGGTCAACTTTGCCAACTTCTCGGTAACGGCGGATAACAACGAACTGACCAACGCCTGGCGGTCGCTGTTTTCGGTGGTGGCGCAGTCCAACGCGCTTATCAACAACCTGCCCGCCAAAGTTCCCGCATCGGTAGACCCGGCGGTGGTGAATAACGCCCTCGGCGAAGCGCACTTCATGCGGGCAACGGCTTATTTTTACCTGGTCCGGCTGTTTGGCAATGTACCCATCATCGAAAACACGCTCGATTACGTGTACGCGCCAAAGATTAACACCAATCCGGTTGTAGACGTGTACAAGTTCATTGTCATGGATTTGCAGTTTGCGGAAGCCAACTGCACCAAAAAAATCCGGGCGGGCAATTCCATTAGCAACGGCCACGTATCGAGTGGTTCGGCGTCGGCTATGCTGGCGAAAGTATACCTCTACATGCAGGACTATCCCAACGCCCGCATGGCTGCCGAGAAGGTAATCAATAGCGGAGAGTTCAAGCTGTATGGCACGCAGGTGGCGGGAAAAACGTACACCGATCTGTTCAAAACAGCCAATAACAATAACGAGGAGTCGATTGTAGCCCTGCAATGGATAGGTGGCAGTGCCTACGGACACGGCAACTCCCTCCAGGCTTCATTTGCCATCAGTTCGCAGATCACCGGCACCGGCGACGGCTACAGCGTAATCGGGCCCACGATTGATTTGCAGAACGAGTTTGCCAAAGAACCCGGTGATGTACGCCGGAAAGCAACCATCATGTACGCCGGGGATGTCTATCCCGAACTGAACGCAGCCGCTGGCGGCTTCACCGTTCCCGCCGACGTAAACGCGCAGAATACCAAAGCCGGCATCAAGAAATACGTAGTAGGCACCCGCGCCGATAACGGTGGCCTGGGCGCAGCGCAGTCGGCAGGGAACAACACCTACCTCATGCGCTACTCGGATGTGCTGCTGATCGAAGCCGAAGCGGTTTTGGCCGGAGCCGCCAGCACCAGCGACCCGGCCGCCCTGACCCCGTTCAACCAGGTTCGGACCCGCGCCGGACTATCCCCCAAAACGAGCATCACGCAGGCTGATATTCTGCGGGAGCGTCGGCTGGAGTTTGCCATCGAAGGCGACTACTGGTTCGATTTGGGGCGGATTGATGGGTTTAACGCTACAGCGCACCCCAAAGCCACGGCTATTATTGCGGCTCAGGAGCGCGGCACCTTCGGCCCCGACCGGACGGTGATTTATAGCGAGATGTTCACGCCCGGCCCCAGCAAATTTCTGTTCCCGTATCCATCCACCGAAACGGCCATCAACCCCCTGCTCACGCAGGCTCCGGTGGCCTATACGTTCAAATAAACCCGCATTACTCCATGAAAACAATCACAAAGTATAGTCTGGCTCTGGGCTGGATACTGCTGCTGGCAGGCGGCTTTCTGGCCTGCAAAAGTAACGACGATGACGTGGTACCTGCGCCAACCATAAGCCGGGTTCGGACCATAAGCCGCGATTCGGTTTATACCTACACCGCACAAACCACCCTGACGACCAGCACTACCGTCGTTCGGACGATACCCGTTGCACTCGATTCAACTACAACGCTGGGGCAGCCGGGGCGGCTGTATGCCATTCTGGGCGAAAACCTGCAACGGACAACGGCGATTTATTTCAACGATGTCAGCGTGTATTTCAACCCGGCCTTTGTGACCAGCACCAGCATCATCGTACAAATTCCGGTCACTACTCCCTTTAGCGGCAGTAACAAACTGCGGGTCGTCACCTCAAGCGGGCAGGCAGAATTTGGGTTTGCCATCAAGCAGCCGTTTCCGGCCATTACGGCAGTCGACCAGTTAGCGGGCAATCCGGGCGACATTATCACCATTACAGGTACGACATTCGACGGAACAACGGCCGTGAAATTTGGGGCCATCACCGCGGAGATTACGTCGCTATCAGCCACCCAACTGAAGGTAAAAGTACCGGCTGGCGTGACCAACGACACGCTCTCGGTGACCACGCCGGGCGGAACCACCAAATACGGCGTCCTGTTTGGCTTCAAAACCCTGATTTTCGATGATGCCCTGGCCACGGGCTGGTCGTCTCAGGGGTACAATGGGAAACCTACCGTTCCCTCCAAAGGGGTAATCAAGCGCGGAACGGCTTCCATGCAGTACGATTTTACGGGCGGATTTGGCGGATGGCAGAATTTTTATGGGGGACCACCCATCCTGTTAGCCAACCACAAAGTCCTGAAATTCTCGCTCTACGGTGGTACCGGCACCGACGGAAAAGTGGTGAAGGTACTCATCAACGGCAACTACGATAAAGGCCTACAGGTGGTATTGAAAGCGGGTGTCTGGCAAACGTTCGCTATCCCGCTGGCCACCCTCGGCGTTACTACGGGCAACCTGACTGAATTGACTATCCAGGAATTCAGCGGTAACGTCCCCGAAACGATTTATCTGGATGATGTAGGATTGTATTAGGTTTATAGGGCCGTTTCTCCCGGTGGAGGACGGCCCTTTTTTATGTATGCGCTTACATTGACGGGCGTTTTTGTGTCAAAGCACCATTGGCCCTTTAGCGTTCAACGCGAAGCCACCCCACTTATTCCCTACTCAACGTTAACTCCAGCAGTCGTCATGCGCATCACCTCCCAAACCCGCAACAGTCCCGCCTTTCTGGTACTGCTCCTATGGCTGGTTAGCAGCTTAAGTGCAGTGGGCCAAACCAAAACCGACTCCATCCGGGTAGAAGCCGAAACGGGTATGCTGACCGGTGTTACCATTGCCACTACTGCAGCGGGTTATTCGGGTACGGGTTACGTGACGGGCCTTGATGATGCCGCCGACAAAATTATCCTGGCGGTTACCGCAAAAGCCGGTTTGTATGACCTGATAGTTGGCTACGCATCACCCTTCGGCGATAAAGGCATTGACTTTCAGGTCAACGACGAAAAAGGCACCGGGATGCTGAAGCAGACTACCAAATTTACCGGGGTCAGTCTGGGTAGGTTTCTATTGCAAGAAGGCCAAAACACGGTCACCATTTTTCGGGGTTGGGGCTACTTCGATGTGGACTATATTCAGGTAACTCCTGCTGCGGTAACCCTGCCCGCGAAGCCCCCCAAAACGCTGGTCGACGCGCAGGCTACGCAGTCAACGAAAGGCTTATTTTCCTACCTGGTCGACCAGTATGGCAGTAAGGTTATATCCGGGCAGCAGGACGATGTGGAGTACGTGCTGGAAAAAACCGGCAAAGAGCCCGCCATCGGCTCGTTCGATTTAATCGACTATTCACCCACCCGCGTTCAGAATGGTTCCAAACCCGTACGGACCAGCGAAGCCATTATCGACTGGGCAAAAAAAGGCGATGGTCGCGGCATCGTCAGCCTGATGTGGCACTGGAACGCCCCTACCGACCTCATCAATCAGGCACCCGACAAACTCTGGTGGCGCGGTTTTTATACCGACGCCACTACCTTCGACCTGGCAGCTGCCCTGGCCGACAAAAACAGCGACCGCTACAAACTCCTGCTCAGCGACATCGACGTTATGGCCGTTCAGCTAAAGAAATTTCAGGATGCCGATGTACCGGTTCTCTGGCGGCCCCTGCACGAAGCCCCCGGTGGCTGGTTCTGGTGGGGTGCCAAAGGGGCCGGTCCGTTTAATGAACTTTGGAAACTCCTCTACAACCGGCTGACGACTTATCATAATCTGCACAACCTCATTTGGGTCTACACCGCTACCGATACGTTCCGGGAGGACTGGTACCCCGGCGATCAGTACGTGGATGTGGTCGGGCTGGATATTTACACCGATGCCTCGGCCAATATGAGCGGCAACTGGGGCAGTGCTCTGGCAGCCTTCAACGGAAAAAAAATGGTCACGCTGTCCGAATCCGGGAATGTACCCAACACGGACAAGGTTCGCGCGTTTGGCACCTGGTGGTCCTGGTTTGCGACCTGGACGGGGAACGACTACATAAAAAAACAACCCATCGACCGGTTGAAAGCAGTCTTTACCGATGCCGACGTAATTACCCGCGATGAGCTTCCCAACTGGCGGCTGCTGGCCGCTCCGGCCATTGTAACGGGTCTGGAACCCTCATTTCAGGTTATCGTAGCCGGCAATCCCGTTCGGGGCGATCAGGTCAATCTGGAAATCAGGGGGGCGCGGGCACTTCCGCTCACGATTCGACTGACAAACATGCTCGGCCATGCGTTGCTGGAGCAAAGGGTTGTACCGGCATCCGCGCTGACCCAACACCAGATTTCGCTGGGGAACCAACCCGGTGTCTATTTTATGCAGGTAAGTAGTCAAACTACAGCGAGTACTTTCAGGATTATCAAGTTGTAGTACCAACCGAAACTCATTACGTCCCTTTCCCAGTTACCAATGGTTCATTACAATCGTATATCCCTTCTGTTATTGCTGTCTCTATGCCTGACGGGTACCGGTCGTGGGCAATCGGCCCCACTTCCTGCTGCCGCAGCAGGAAGCAGTTCAATCCGGCTGAATCAACTCGGCTTTTACCCCAATGGCCCCAAAATTGCTATTATCCTTACCGATGCGGGCGGGCCGTTTCAGGTGACTACGCCCGACGGCAAAAAGGTCCTGTTCTCCGGTACACTCAGCGAAGCCCGAAAAAACAGTATTTCGGGGAAGACAGCCCGCACCGCTGATTTTTCGGCGTTTCGCACCGCTGGCACGTACGTCATAAACGTACCGGGAGTAGGGCAATCATACGCATTTACAATAAAACAGAACATTCATCGCGACCTGGCCTCTGGTTCCCTGAAGGGATTTTACTACCAGCGGGCATCGACTAGCCTACCCGAAAAATTTGCCGGGCAATGGCACCGCCCGGCTGGTCACCCCGATAATCAGGTGCTCATTCATCCCTCGGCGGCTTCGGCTTCACGTCCGGCAGGCACCACCATTGCATCGTCCGGTGGGTGGTACGATGCAGGGGACTACAACAAATACATTGTCAATTCGGGTATTACGGTGGGCACGCTCCTATCGCTTTACGAAGATTTCCCGGATTTCTGTAAGCAGCTCACCGCCAACATACCAGAGAGCGGTAACCGGCTGCCCGACCTGCTGGATGAATCGCTCTGGAACCTGCGCTGGATGCTGACCATGCAGGACCCCGCCGACGGGGGCGTATACCACAAACTGACCAACCCTAAATTCGATGGTATGGTGATGCCCGACAAGGCAAAGCCTGACCGCTATGTGGTACAAAAAAGCGTGACAGCCGCACTGGATTTTGCGGCCGTGATGGCCCAGGCCAGCCGAATCTTCAACGCCTATAACCGCGAACTGCCTGGTCTGTCCGACTCCTGTAAAACAGCCGCCGTGAAAGCCTGGCAGTGGGCCAAGCAGAACCCGAACGCCCTGTATGACCAGGACGCGATGAATAAAGCGTTCGACCCCGATGTTGTCACGGGCACCTACGGCGACCGCGACGCCAGCGACGAATGGATTTGGGCAGCAGCCGAACTGTACCTGACGACCAAAGACGATGCGTATTACACAGCCGTCAACCTGTTTCCCGACGACAAGACACCCCTGCCTTCCTGGCCACAAGTACGCACGCTGGCCTACTACTCGCTGGCTCGTATGCAGCGCCAGCTAACCCCACGCGGCCAGCAGGATTTACCCAAAATCAAAGCCCATATCATGCAACTGGCCGACCAGCTTCGGCAGGATGTGAGCAGGCAGGCTTTTCAGACCCCGATGGGCAAATCGGCCAGCGATTACATCTGGGGTAGCAGTGCCGTGGCGGCCAATCAGGGCATCGCGCTCATTCAGGCGTACCGGCTCTCGGGTGAAAAATCGTATTTGGAAGCAGCACTGTCCAATATGGATTATATGCTGGGGCGCAATGCCGTTGGGTACTCATTCGTGACGGGATTTGGCCACAAAACCCCCATGCACCCGCACCACCGCCCATCCGTTGCCGATGGTATTGATGTGCCGGTTCCCGGTCTGCTGTCGGGGGGCACCAACGCTAATGCGGCCCGGCAGGACAAATGTGCGGGGTATACCACAACGATTGCCGACGAGGTGTATCTGGATGCTGACTGCTCGTATGCCTCCAACGAAATCGCCATCAACTGGAACGCCCCGCTGGTGTATCTGGCCACCGCGCTGGAAGCTTTACAGGATAAGCTGAGCACTGGCAACACTCGGAAATAACAGAAAATGTATCCCCAAACCTTAACTCGACGGTCCAATACCATGAAGATCCGTTTCACAATTTTTTTCCTGCTGCTGGTCAACATAGCTGCTTTTAGTCAGGTCCGGCTGGCGCGGCTCTTCTCCGACCATGTTGTTTTGCAGCGGCAAAAACCCATTCCTGTTTGGGGCTGGGCCAAACCCCGCGAAACGGTAAAGGCTACCCTGGCCGGACAAAGCCAGCAGGCCAAAGCCGATGCCAGCGGCAAATGGATGGTCACGTTTACGGCCTTTGAAGCCGGTGGCCCGCACACGCTGTCCGTCACGGCCAAATCGGGAAATGCCCAGGTCAGTGACGTGCTCATTGGCGAAGTATGGCTATGCTCAGGTCAGTCGAACATGGAGTTCACGGTGAAGCAGGCCGACAGTTTTGCGGTGGAGAAGAAGAACGCCAACTTCCCCCAGATCCGTCATTTCAAAGTAGAACACGAACTGGCGCTGACTCCACAAACGGAACTAAAAACCGGTGACTGGAAAGTCGCTTCGTCCGAAACCGTTGGCGATTTCACGGCCGTTGGGTTTTTCTTTGCCCGTGAGTTGTACCAGAAACTCAATATCCCGATTGGGCTGGTACACTCGTCCTGGGGCGGCTCGCAGATTGAGGGCTGGATTAGCAAAGAAGGCATGATGAGCAATGCCGAACTGCGGCCCACCGTTCAGAGCCTACCCACCACCTGGCAAGCCGCCGACAGCCTCATCGACGTCCGACTACGCCAGCAGTTGCACGTTTCGCCCACCCTCACCGCAGCCGACGAAAAGAAGTACCTTGACCCAACCTACGATTTTGCGGGCTGGATTAAATCCGACCCGACCGGGCAGTGGGAGTGGAAAGGAATGCGGGGCTTTATGGGGCAGGGCTACATGGCCCGCATCGTGACGATTCCTGATGAGATGGTAACCGAAGAAACCACGCTGGCTCTGGCCGAAAACGACAGCCCGAACCAGATTTACATCAACGGCAAAATCGTTTCTGAAGGCGTATTACCGGGTGTTCGAAAAATTACCATTCCGGCCAACACCTGGCAAGCGGGGACAAACCATATTGTCATGAAACTGGGCAATATGGTTAATCCCAACTGGTACGGGCTGGGGCTGAAAGGGTCGGCGGATGACCTCTACGTGGCGGATAAGCTACAGCGTATCAGCCTGGCCCATGACTGGCAGCTACTGCCCGCCTTTGCCGAAAAGCACGAGTACAAGCGGTTTATGAACAACGTGGCCATCAGCATGTATAACGCCATGATTGCGCCCCTGGAACCGTTTGCCATGCGGGGCGTTCTCTGGTATCAGGGTGAAACCAACGCCGGACGGTCGTACCAGTACCGGCAGGCAATGCCCCTGCTGATTACCGACTGGCGGCAGAAGTTCGGGCAGGATATGTCATTTTATATCGTGCAACTGTCCAGTTACGGCCCGAACCAGAACAGCAACAAAGGCAGCGGCTGGGCCGAACTCCGCGAAGCCCAGACCATGACGCTCAGCCTGCCCAAAACCGGTATGGCCGTCACGACCGACGTGGGAAACCCCAATGACATACACCCGACTAATAAGCAGGACGTTGGCCACCGACTTGCCCTGAACGCGCTAAAACTCGACTACGGGCAGGACATCAATTATAGTTCGCCCATGATGGATGGGGTGAAATTTGAAGGTGGTAAGGCCATCGTGACCTTTACCCATGTGGCCCAGGGGCTAACGGCGAAGGATGCCTATGGGTATCTGAAAGGGTTCGAGATAGCGGGTGCCGATAAAGTTTTTCACTACGCCAAAGCCGAAATAAGCGGAAAGAATACCGTCGTCGTATCCAGCCCCGACGTTCCCAAGCCCGTGGCCGTTCGTTACGGCTGGGCCGATTCGCCGGTCGATGCCAACCTGTTCAGTTCGGATGGCTTACCCGCCAACTCGTTTCGCACGGATACCTGGCCGGGCGTGACAGCCAGTGCCAAATTCGAGTTCTGATTCTTCTTTCATCAACGTTTCCATGAAGTTACTCCCTTCTTTTCTGCTGACAATGAGTTTGTTGGCAGCTACCTGCGGTATTCAGGCGGCACCGCGTCCAAAACTAACGGACCCTAACGCTACTCCGGAAACCAACGCCTTATACCGCAATCTGCATAAACTGGCTAAAAAGCATATTCTGTTTGGTCATCAGCACGCTACCGAATACGGCCACGGCTGGAACGGCGATACGGGCCGTTCGGATGTCAAGTCCGTAACTGGCTCGAACCCGGCCGTTATCGGAGTCGATTTCAGTGGTCTGTCGGGTCGTTCGCCGGAAGCAATTGAGCGGGCGAAAACAGCCCTCCGTAAACAGATTGCCGATACTTACAACCGGGGGGGCGTAACCACCGTGGCCTGGCATTTTACCAATCCCGTCACCCCTAAAACCGGATTCTATTGGAAAGATTCGGTATCGGCCCCGGCCGTGCCCGACCTCATACCGGGTGGCTCCCACCACGAGCAGTACAAGGCCATCCTGCAAACGGTTGGCAGTCTGGCAAACTCGGTCAGGGGAAAGGACGGTAAGCTGGTACCGATGCTGTTTCGCCCTTACCACGAGTTTGATGGGGGCTGGTTCTGGTGGGGCAAGCCGCACTGCTCGAAGGCCGATTTTACGAAGCTCTGGCAGTTTACCGTTTCGTACCTGCGCGATAGTTTGCAGGTGCATAATTTTGTGTACGTCTTTTCGCCTGATTGCCTGTTCAAGACCGAAGCGGAATACGCAGACCGCTACCCCGGTGATGCCTGGGTCGATATGGTAGGATTCGACGACTACGCCGATTTCGGTCGCAATGGTCGATATAACCTGCCAGCAGGCATTGCCAAACTAAAAATCGTGTCGGATTTTGCCCGCAAAAACAGAAAACTGGCCGCCTTCACCGAAACGGGCCTGGAGTCGATACCCGATTCAACCTGGTGGACAGGGTCGTTATTAAAAGCATTGAAAGCGGAGAACGTAAGGCTCACCTACGTGCTGGTCTGGCGAAACGATGCCCGCAGTGCCACTCACTTTTACGCCCCCTATCCGGGGCAAGCCAGCGTTCCCGATTTCCTGCGTTTTTACAATGACCCCTACACGCTGTTCGAAAGCGACCTACGACCGCTGTACCGCTGATAGGCCCGGCTTTATCCGGCTCACCAACTGGTTTGTTTCTACTGTCCCTCTACACCGATTATAGCGTAGAGGAACAGTAGAATCGACTACGACAGCATTTTACTCAGGTTTTTGTAGCTGGTCTGGATACTTTCGATACCCGGTGCCATATCCTGCTCTACAAAGATGTATTGCAGCCCGGCGATCTTGGCAGCCGCGAAAATCTTTTTGAACTCGACAACGCCGTTCCCAACCTCGGTAACCGTTTTCAAATCCGATTTGATGTCTTTAACGTGCCATAGGGGGAAACGGCCCGGCTGGCCCTTGAACAACTCAACCGGGTCTTTGCCCGCTTTGGTAGCCCAGGCCAGGTCCAGTTCCATCTTAACCAGGTCTTTATCCGTCTGCGACAGGATTAATTCATACGGCGTTTTACCACCCTCAACGGGGTCAAACTCAGTGGCGTGGTTGTGATAGGCAAAGCCGATGCCCGCTTTTTTTGCTGCCTCACCGGTTTTCTGAAACACGGCAATCGACTTGTTGATATCCTCTACCGTACCCACCGGCGTGCTGGAACACACCAGGTACGACAGCCCACCCTCTACGGCTTCATCTACCAGTTGCTGGTAGTTGTCGCGCAGGTTGAGCATAGGCGGCATATTCGCTGGCATGGCGGGTGCCCGCTGGGGCGTGGGAGCAGCACCCGCCGTTCCTGTTGTACTGGCCGGGGGCGTTGGCCGGGGCCGGAAAGGTGCGCCACCTGCGTGGTGTGCACGCCATTTCAGGCCCAAATCGCTGGTAAGTGCTTTAAACTCTTTAGCGTTATAACCGTAATAGCCACCCCGCAGGTTGAAGGCGGATTCTATTTCTTTGTAGCCAGCATCAGCAATCTGTTTCAGCGTTGCTTTGGGGTCTTCGTTCATCTGTTTAAACAGCGTGAACAACTGAATACCCACGGGGCGCATGGCAGTAGGACCAAACAGGTTTTCAGCCTGACTGATATGAGGCAATGCCAAGCCTCCCAAGGCCAGTGCACCGGCATTCTTCAAAAAATCTCTGCGATTGTTCATTGAACTAAAAGAATGGAAAAAGTTATTATTTATCCCCTTTAGCGGAGGTACTACCCCCGGTAGGCTGAAACTGAATACTTACCACCTGCATCAGCACCTGTTCGGCAGCCGCCTGCGGATTGGTAAAGACAAAATATACGGTGTGCATACCAGTCGTAGGCGTAATATCGGCCGTTAATTTCTGCGACATCCGGCGCATCATGGCCGCCCGGTCCACGGTGGCGGCTGCGGGTGGAGCGGTTGCTCCGGCTGCAGCCGTAGTGGTGCCCGGTGCCGTAGTGGCGGCAGGGGCCGCGCGCGGGAAGGTTGGATTAGACACCTGAATACGCTGCGTTTTTCCCACCAGTGGCCCGGTTGGGGAATCCAGGTGAACCTCAACCACACCCCCAATGGCCCCAACCCGGCTGGTCGCCTGCGCCAGTATGTCAATCTGACCAATATCGGTCAGGTCAATTTTTTTATAACCCACGTATGATTCGTTCCCCAGCACCAGAAAGGATTTGGCCGGCGTAATAGTGTACTGCGTTCCTTTTTTGAGGTCGGCGTTTTCGGGCAGCACTTCCGGGTTACGCAGGATAATAACGCTCTCCGACGAAACAGGTTTCATCAGCTTCGTGCCCCGGTCGGTGTAAGCGGCCCGCAACGCAAAGCCACCTTTGCCGTTCTCGCCTTCCGGAATAGCGGGCGAAAAACTACCCTGTACCGGGTACGTTTTAGCCGCTACGGGTTTCTCGTCCAGACTCATAATGTAATGCACCATAGCCGTGGCATCCGACGTGGTGAGTTGCGGGTGGGCACTCATGGAATGGTCGCCCCAAACGCCCCCGCCCCCGCTGATTACTTTTTTGGCCAGCCGGTCTACTGCTGCGGCATCGCCCTTGTACTTTTTGGCAACGTCCGTATAACTGGGACCAACCGATTTTTTGTCGATCATGTGGCAGGACTTGCAATCGTTCTGACCGATAAGCTGCTGGCCGGTGGCGTACCGGGCTACCGTTTCAGTGCCCCGATGATTCTGCGCTACGGCGATAGGGTCGAACCCTTCGGGCAGGTAGTCGATGCTGACCGCTACCTGAGATGGAGCAATTTTCCCCGGCGTCGCACCCGATGCGGCCAGGCTCCCGTCCTCCTTATCGCTCACCCGAACGGCATAGTCGATGGGTTTGTTGGGGAAGAAAAATGACTTGTTTCCTTTTTTGATATCGAAAGCAACCACGGGCGGCTCATTGCCCGCTTTGATTTCCAGCGACTTACTACTCGATGCCCCTTTGGCATCCGTTACGGTCAGCGTGGCCTGATACACCCCCGGCTTGTCGAAGGTTACGGTTGGACTTTCCTGTGTAAACGTCCGCACCGGGCCTCCTTTAGCCGAAACTTTCCAGCTGTATTTCAGTGCATCACCGTCGTAATCCTTAGTTCCGGCGGATGATAAACTAGCCGTGAATGGAATAGCACCGCCCGTTTTGCTGGCTACTGCCTGCACCAGTGGGGGCCGGTTACCGCCGTTGTATTCTATTTTAACGATGCGGGCATTATCATTCCCCCGGAACCACGCGCTCCCGTATTCGAGCACGTACAAATCGCCGTTAGGCGCAAACTTCATGTCGATAGCACTACTGAAATTTTCCTCGGGCAGGAACCGCTCCATCGATTTATAATTACCCTGTTCATCCAGGGTAACGGTCATAATCCAGCCCCGCATGAATTCTACAATAAACCATTTTCCTTCGTAATAAGCCGGAAAAACGTGGGGGGCGTTTTTAAAATCAGACTGGTGGAAAATCGGCCCACCCGTAGCACTGCGCCCCGACCGGCCTACCAGCGGAAACTCAGAAGAGTTAGCGTAAGGATACCAGATAAGGGCTTTTTCGGTAGAAGGTAGCTCGGTCAGGCCGGTGTTGTTCGGCGATTTGTTAACCGGGTGAGCCGGGTCGTAAACAGCACCGGATTTAGCCGCGCCAAAATCGTAATAGGTATAGGGAATGTTATTCCCGATGATATACGGCCAGCCGTAGTTACCCGCTTTTTTAGCCTGGTTAAATTCGTCGTACCCACGGGGGCCGCGCCCGGTGGAATCGGCGCTGGCATCGGGACCCACTTCGCCCCAGTAGATGTAGCCGGTCTTGTTATCCACCGAAATCCGCCAGGGGTTGCGGTGTCCCATCGTGTATATTTCGGGTCGGGTTTTTTCGGTGCCCTTAGCGAACAGATTGCCTTCGGGAATAGTATAAGTACCATTAGCTTCGGGGTGAATCCGGATTATTTTGCCCCGCAGGTCGTTGGTGTTTCCCGACGATTTCTGCGCATCCCAGGGGCCGCGACCTTCCCGCTCGTCAATCGGGCTGAAGGGTGTATCGCGGGGGGATGTGTTATCGCCGGTGGTCAGGAACAGATTTCCCTTGTCATCGAATACCATGCCTCCGCCGGTATGGCAGCACTGCTCGCGCTGGGTTCCTACTTCCAGCAGCACTTTTTTCGACGACATAACCAGTTCATTACCCCGTAGTTCGTAGCGGGTCAGTACGTTTTTGGCCACGTCGCCCGGCTCCGAGTAGTACAAATAAATCCAGTGGTTAGTCGCAAAGTTCGGGTCGGTCACGATGCCCAGCAGACCGTCTTCAGCTTCCGTTACCTTGCCATCTTTCGCGGTGTATTTGGTACTGACCGGGATGGTAGCAAGTACGGTTGTCTCTTTTGTAGTCGGATTATAAGCTTTCAACGCTCCTTTACGCTCCACAAACAGCACGCGGCCATCATTCAGAAACGTCATTTCCATGGGTTCATCCAGGTTTTCGGCCAGGACAACTTTTGTGAATCGGTTGTCGTCCGGTTTATCGCCGGGGGCAGGTTGTGAGGAGCGGGACGACAATAAACTAACCGCTAACAAACTCAGCAAAGTCGTTCGTAGCAGTGGGTGTTTTTTCAGTAAAGCAGGATTCATAGGTAATGGCTATAAAAACGGGAAATCATCCCAACAATGAGTAGATAAAGTTCTCCCGTAATGGCGTGCTAACCAAACCAATCTGTCGGAACAGTCATTTTCACACTCCGAATACCGCAATTTTTACTCCGTATGGCATTGCATAACATGGATGACCCATTTTAGTATACTGGTTGAACTTCTGCCACCCGTAACGGTTCTTTTCCTATGGCATCATCCAAAACAGCCCTCTACACCGCACTGGCGGCTAACGTAGGCATTGCAGCCACCAAATTTATAGCGGCCAGCATAACAGGCAGTTCTGCTATGCTTTCGGAGGGTATTCACTCGCTGGTGGATACCCTGAATGAACTGCTGTTATTGCTGGGCCTGAACCGGAGCAAACGACCGCCCGACCAGAAGCGGCCTTTCGGCTACGGTCGGGAGCAGTATTTCTGGTCGTACGTGGTGGCGTTGCTGATTTTTGCCGTGGGGGGTGGCATTTCGCTATACGAGGGGATTACGCACATCCAGCACCCGGAACCGGTAGAGGACCCGTTTTGGAACTACATCGTGCTGGGCATCGCGTTTGTGCTGGATGGGTATTCACTGATTACGGCATGGAAAGCTTTTAACGCCAAACGGGGGAGTCAGTCGTTGTGGTCGGCCATAAGAAACAGTAAAGATGCCGCTACGTTTACGGTGTTGTTCGAAGATGCCTCCGATGTGCTGGGCCTGATTATCGCGTTTCTGGGTGTATTTCTGGGGCAGGTTTTCGATAACCCCCTGTTCGATGGTTCAGCATCGATTCTGATTGGCATCCTGCTGGTGGGCGTGGCCGGGGTGCTGGCCCGCGAAAGCAAAAGCCTGCTGCTGGGCGAGGGTGTAGACGCCGAAACCGCCCAGCAACTAAAAGCCCTTACCGAAGCGGATGCATCCGTCCAGAAAGCACTTCGCATTGCCACTATCTATTTGGGTCCCGAAGAAATTACCCTCGCGCAGGACGTTGTCTTTCAAAACGACCTGACAACGGATGATATCAACAAAGCCATTGTGCGGATTCATGCGGCCATCATGAAGTCCTTCCCCTCCATAAAACACGCCTTCACGCAACCCGTAGCCATGGGCGACACTACTGAAATAAGGTAGCTTATTCGCTATCCAGTATGCCAATTTATACCAGCCGGTTTACTCAGTTTTCAAACTCTTTACCGGGTTAATCATGGCAGCTCGTAACGACTGCCAGCTAACTGTCAGAAACGCGATTGACAGGGCAATAAAGGCCGTCGCCAGAAACATCCAGGCGCTGATACCGATACGGTAGGGGTAGTTTTTGAGCCACTCGCTCATGGCGTACCAGGCGGCAGGAAACGCAACGATGAACGACAGGGAAACCAGCTTCAGGAAGTCGGTAGAAAGCAACTGGACAATGCCCCTCACTGAGGCTCCCAATACTTTTCGAATACCGATTTCTTTGGTTCGCCGTTCGGCGGAGAGGGTCGCCAGACCAAAGAGGCCAATGCAGGAGATAAAAATGGTCAGGATAGCGCCGAAGAGCATCATCTGTTTCCATTTTTCCTCCGACTCATACCGTTTCAGGTTTTCCTTGTCCAGGAATTGGTAGGTATACGGACTGATTGGGAACAGTTTTCTGAATGTTTTCTCAATGTGCCGGAGACTGGCCGTTTCGGTAGTGGGTCTGATTTTGATGAACGCTTTCCCATACTGATTGGCGTCCTTCATAGTAAACAGTTGCGGCTTTATTTCCTGGTTTAACGACTCAAAATGATAATCTTTAACAAGGCCGATTACCGTGTACTTCCTGTCGTTGTCGAACCAGAAATTGACGACCTGCCCAACCGGGTTTTTCCAGCCCGCTTTTTTGGCAAATGACTCATTGACCAGCACCGACTGGGAGGAATCCGACGGAAAAGCAGCCGAGAAGTTCCGGCCTTTCAGAAGGGGTATGTTAAACGTTGGCAGGTAGGTTTCATCGATGGTTTCATAGGCAAAATTCAATTGAGTATCGCCATTAACTTTTGCCATCGTTCCCCATCCTCCGCCATTTTTCGGCGCTACCTCAACAATAGCCGGGTTCTTCATTAGTTCTTCTTTCAGCACCTTTACTTCGCTGCGTTTTAGCGATGACTTATTGACGATGACAATGTTTTTATCATCGTATCCTAAATCCGTACTGGTCAGGTAGTCGAATTGAGCATAGATCGTTAACGACGCAATAATCAGGAAAGATGCCAGCGAAAACTGCATCACAACCAGTGACTTTTGCAGGTAGTTTTTACCCGTAAGATTGAAGCGACTGTATAATGTCTGCACCGGACTGTAACCCGATAAGACGAGGGCAGGATAGAAACCGGCCAGTAGACTCGTAACGACGAAAAGAGTGAAGTAGCCAACTATCAACCGGGTATCGAACAGATAAGACAGCGCCAACGCCTTGTTGGCCAGTTGATTGAACATTGGCAGTGCCAGTTCGAGCAGGACGAAGGCAAACATGAAGGCCGCAAAACATAGAATGAATGACTCCCCCAGAAACTGAATAATGAGTTGCGTTCTTGCCCCGCCTACCACTTTTCTGACCCCAATCTCTTTAGCCCGTTTCAGGGAACGGGCCACGGTCAGATTAACAAAATTGATACAGGCAATCAACAGGATAAACAACGCTATGCCCGACAGGATGTACGAAAAAGTAGGGTTGCTTTCGTCAACCAGTCCGTTGCTGGCTGGCAATTCTTTGCTCAGGTGCATATCAGTTATTGGCTGTAACGCGTAATCCGTCTTGCCCGTAATGCCAAACTTCTTAGCCATTAACTTAATACTTTCCTGAGCATCGGCCACGTACACCCGGTTCATTTTCCCTTCTACTACTCCGATTCTGGCATTGGGAGTCAACACAACAAACGTGTTCATAAAAACACTGAACCAGTTCTCATTATTGGCCATCTCTTCCGCCTTCACGATAAGTGGCATGAGCACCTCAAACTTGATGGACGAGTTCTGCGGGCATTTTTCGGCTACGCCCGTTACGGTGTACGGCTCAAATGTCTGATCATCTCTGAAGAACAGGGTCTTACCCAGCGCGTGGGTTGTACCGAAGCTTTTTTCGGCCATCTCCCCCGAAATCACAACTGACCGGGGATTTTGCAGGGCCGTTTTAGGATTACCCTCCAGCAGCGGAAATGTGAAGACCGAAAAGAAACTGGAATCGGCCATAAAAACCTCCTGGCTTTTCACCTCCGTCCCCCGCTTCATATCTTTCTGGTCTCCCCGATACCGAACAAACGCCTTTATTTCCGGAACCCCCGCCTTAAATTTCGGACCCGGTAAAAAGCCTGTGTACGGCTGGCGGTATTCTACGGCCCCGGCCGGTGTTGTTTGCCTGCTGGTAATCCGGTAGATAACTGGATTATTGGCATGGAAACGGTCGTAGCTGACCTCATCTTTAGTATATAGCAGAATCAGCATGGCAGCGGCCAGGCCAATGCTCAATCCAACGATGTTAATGGTGGAATAAGATTTATTGCGGACCAGATTCCGAAAGGCGATTTTAACGTAGTTGCTAAGCATAATAGAGCGGAATAAATAGCTTGATGAATGATCGCTTTTCTGTCGTTTCAGCGCAAACGGGCGCACAAATCGGAACACGTTGAGCCAGTACCGGCTGTTGGCAGCAGGAGAGCCTAGTTGCTTCACATCCCGCCCGTAGCGTTCGTGCAGATCGCCCTGCACTTCTTCCAGCAAATGCGGGGCTACTACCCATTCCAGCAGCCGGTCGGCCCGGCGGGGTGGAGAAACGTTTTGGGGGCTTTTCATCGTGATTCATCAGGAATGAGACCGGTCATTAACTCACTTCGGGCCATTCACTCAGACCGCAACGAGGTGGCCGGGTTCATTAAAGCCGCCTTCATCGACTGATAGGATACCGTGAGGATGGTTATGAGCACGGTCGCTCCCAACGCCACGGCAAAAATCCACCAGCCAAACGAAACATGGTACGCAAACCCGTTCAGCCAGCCACGCATCAGTAACCAGCCAATAGGCGCAGCCAGAACAAACCCGAGTAGCAACAGCCGGACAAACTCGCGCCCAAATAGCCACAGCACCTGGTTTTGGGTGGCGCCCATCACTTTCCGAATGCCTATTTCTTTCGTTTTCGACTCAGCAATGAACGACACTAATCCGTATAATCCCAGGCATCCGATTAGTATCGCGATCAGAGAAAAAACCTGTATCAAACCCAGCAGAATATGCTCTTTCAGGTAAAACTGATCCAGCATTTCATCCAGAAAGTAGGCTTTATATACATATTCAGGAAACAACGTATTCCAAAGGGTTTCTACGGCCTTTGTCGTAGCCGGCAAATCGGCCGGATTTAGTTTTATGGCCGCTATATTATTCTCCGAATGGTAATTAATGAAGGTTGTTGGCGAAATGGCGGAATACAGCTCGTCGGTATGAAAATCCTTGAGTACCCCAACGATGACTTTACGTTGTCCCCAAATGGTAAGCTGTTTACCCAGTATGGCATCGGGTGATCGAAACCCCAGTTGCTTTACCATCTTTTCGTTGACAAGTGCCTCATTACTAGTCGTATCGTTGCTTCGGAAGTTATGACCCGCCAGTAGCTTCAGACCAAAAAGCGGCACGTAGTTCATGTCACCGATTTTGACACGGGTTGGAAAATTTTCGGGTTCGGCGTGGGTATCAAACGTAAAAGGGACCGGGTCTCTCTGGCGCGATGCCGGGGCCTCAGCGCCTAAAGCAACCTGGTCTATACCCGGCAGGGCCTGCAACTGATTGCGCAGGGTTTGCTGGCGGAGGGGATCATTAGTGGGTACCGGAACCATTAAGACAGCTCCTTTGTAGAACCCTAGGTCCTTCTGGTGCATATACTGTACCTGCGACATCATCACGATGAGACCGATGATAAATAACTGCGTGATGAAGAACTGGACAACAACCAGCCCCCGCCGAACCGATATACTGCCTAGCTCTTTCGTTGTTAGTTGTCCACGCAGGGCAGTTATCGGGTTAAAGCGGGACAGGACGAGGGACGGATAAAAACCCGCAAGCAGAATTACCCCCACGGTAAGACCCGCAAACCAGGTTAGGGAACGGGCATTGGCCAGGTCAGTGATGGCTATATCGGCGCCGAGAACCGCCAGCGCTGTGTTCAGTATAGGTAAGCAGAAATGGGCAAAAACGAGACCCATACACACAGCGGCCACTATAATAAGCGTTGTTTCGGTCAAAAACTGGCCAATCAACTGCATCCGTGTACTACCCATTGCCTTGCGCACACCCACTTCTTTCGACCGTTTGAGCGCGTAAGCCGTAGTAACATTGATGAAATTAATGCAGGCGGCTATGACCAGAAATAAACCCACTATGATGAGCGCGTACAGGATAGGACGGGGCGCCGTTCCGCCATACTGCGGATTATGATTCAGGTCAGCCAGGGGCAATGCATGAAAATCCAGCCGTTTGGCATCCTGGGTCGTCAGGTGTTTCTTACCAGTAGCAATCAGTGCATCGGTCAAACGCTGGGGGGCCACGCCTTCCCGCAGGGTAACAAAACACATGGTTGTGACGGCCTCCCAATTTTGCATTGCCTGTTTACCACCAGCCCCTATCAAAGCCGGAACCGTACTGTAAGCGATTAGTACATCGTAGCGGAGCTTTGTATTGGAGGGCGGGTTTTTGATGATACCTGTTACGGTCAGGTCCGTCTGATTGTCAAGTCGTAACACGCGACCAATTGCCTCATCGGTATCGAAGTATTTACGCGCGTACCGCTCCGACAGTACAACCGTGTTGGGCGATGACAAAGCCGTCCTGGGATTGCCCCTGAGCCATTTTACGTCGAAAATCTGAAAGAACTGTGGCTCAGTGAAACAGATATTACGCGACTCCTCAAACTTCTTCGCGAAACTTCCCTTGCCATTCGGTACGCTGACAATACGCTCGAAGCTATTTTCGAGCCGCACCGCATTTTCTACGAATGGATAATCCCGGCGAAGTACGTCGCCCAGCGGCCGGGGAGTGGCATCCGTCGGGATAACGTTATCATGCCGGATGTCCGTTACAATCCAGTACGTCTGGTCAGCTTTGGCGTGGTAACGATCAAAACTAAACAGGTAGCTGACCAGCAGAAAAATAACAATGCCACAGGCGAGTCCGACAGCAAGGCCAACACCATTGATGGCATTGACCTGACGGTTACGCCACAGGTTTCGGAGGGAGATAATTAGGTGGTTCCGCAGCATAAAGGCAGGTGATGTAGGCGTGTGATCGAGTTTATGTTTTACCGCAAAAGGACGCAGGAATCCCAGCGCTTCCCAAATGAATCGCCGTCGTGCTTCATCGGGGCCAACCGTTCGTACACGTTGGTAAAATCGCTCGTGCAAATCCCCCTGCACCTCTTCCAGCAGGTGGGGAGCCACGACCCATTCCAGCAAACGGTCGGCCCAGCGGGGTGGTGTAGAGTGAATATTCATAGACTGATGGCGGGCAAAGCCTGCGGAGATATAGATTCCCATAGCTGATTACGCACCGCCCGAATGTCGTGCAGAGCGCGGCTGCCAAGGGCCGTAACGGTAAAAAGCCGTTTCCGCCGACCCCCACGCTCGGCGGTGGCCTCCCCCATCTGTGAGCTGAGCATGCCTTTCTCTGCTAACCGGTGCAGCGCGGCATGAACCGCACTAATGCTTACCGAGCGGCCCGTTTGCCGTTCCAGTTCATCCGTAATGGCCACGCCGTAGGCACCCTCATTGAGCACGGCCACCGTTAGCAAAACGATTTCTTCAAACTCACCCAAATACGTTCGTTTCATACGTCAAACCCATAAGATTAATGTTTGTAGAACAAATGCTTTGCCAGTTTAAAAAATAGCCCTTGTAGTCCAGTAAAGCAGGTTTTCCTACAAGGGCATTGTCCGATATCGTACAGTTTATGTCCGAAGCCGAACAATTTGGACGAAAAAAACAGTCAGTAAAGCGGCTATTCTTACCTTAGCAGTCCAACAGAAACCACAAACAGAAAACGGGAACGCCCGCCCGGCACAAACCTCTATTATGTCGCTGCAAACAATCGTCAAAATCTCTAATGTTACGAATTTAAGTGATGCCCGCTATTGCGCCGGGATGGGCGTTGATATGCTGGGCTTTTCGATGGATGCCGACTCGCCGGAGTACGTGGAACCGACCAGGTTTGGCGACATCCGGGGCTGGATAGCCGGGGTGCAGATTGTGGGCGAAACGACCGCTACGGACCCCGACATTATTGAACAGTTGCTGGACACCTACCAACCCGACGTCCTACAAGTTGATGAAGCCGCCCTGCTGCCGTACCTCGCCACCTTTTCCCGGCCCGGTGCCGAACTTCAGCTTATTCTGCGTGTAGCTATAGAACGGCTAACCCTCGACCAGCTCGATGCGTTATTTCAGACGGGGATAACCGGGGCCGATTATGTACTGCTCGAAAGCCAAAGCCCGCTCCACCTCGACGAGGAATTAAAAGCAACGCTCCAGCGGCTGTCTGCCCGGTATCCCGTACTATTGGGTATGGGTATATCCGTAGCCAATGTTCACACGTTACTGGCCGACCTGCCCGTTCGGGGTATTGCCCTGAGCGGAGGCCACGAAGAAAAACCCGGCAACAAAGAGTTTGGCGAATTGATGGATATTCTGGAAGCGATTGAAGAGGAGTGATTTGGGTAAGTGGTTAAGTGATATCTGTCACCTAAACCAATTAACGATTTAACCAATCAACTGAATAACTTACCCGCTACTATGCATTACCTACTATCATTGAAAACACACATCTATCAATAGCCGCGTCCATCCGTCCATATCCTCTTTTGCTCCCATCGGGCAGTTTGTAGCTTTATCTCGGTTTTAAACACTATAAGCCATGAACAAACGCTTGGAACGTATTGCCAACCAGGCCCAGATTGGGGGTGTATGCGCTGGTTTGGCCGATTATTTTGGCATTGACCGTGCCCTGGTTCGCGTACTTTTTGTGATCGGAATTTTCTTACCGCACTTTCCGGCTGTTATCATTTACATTATCTTGTGGATTGCATTACCCGAACGTCGTTTTGATAGTTCGGTCGCTCAAGTCAGTGCATTTTCTAATCCTTATTTCGCTATGAACCCGTATAACCCTAACAAACCCGACCGTAGTGTTGTGGGTGGTGCCATTCTGATTGTTCTGGGCATCCTGTTTCTGATTGAACGCTTCTTCCACATTCACTTCCGGGATTTATGGCCGTTCATGCTGATTGCGCTGGGACTGTGGCTCATTTTCAAGGACCGCATCAAACCCACGTACGATTCGACGATCAATACTCCGGACACACCAACCGACCCAAATGGGCCTTATAATTCAGGGAACCCTGGCGGGCCGAATGCTCCCTACAATTCAGGGAATCCAGTCGGACCGAGTGTTCCATACAATCCGGGCACGCCAAACGACCCAACTACGCCCTACAATCCTACTAACCCGCTGTAACCATGCAACGTAGAAATGGACTATTCTGGGGAATCGCGCTGCTTACGCTCGGCGTGTTGTTCCTGGCGCGCCGGGCGGGCTGGCTCGATGTAAACTGGCATTCGCTGGTGGATTTGTGGCCATTACTGCTCATTCTGGCCGGCGTCAATCTGATTCTGGAACGGCGCGGTAATTCAGCCGCTTTTATCACTACCGTCATGCTGGCGGTAGCCGTACCCACTACCCTGTTTGGCTTCCTGTCGCACGATAGGGACCAGGATGGCTTTTCGATGAACTGGCAGGACGATGATGAAGGTGATGACGAATCAGATAACGGTTCGGATAATGACCAGGATGATGGAGACAATACTAATGACGACCAGGATGATGAAGACAATAACAACGATGACCAGAATAATGAAGATGCGTACCGGTCGGAACGCGAGCAGCGTAACACCGTCGATGGTACTGTAAAAACCAGTTCATTTGTGGAGTCGATGGCACCCGCTACCCGCGAAGCGATATTCAAACTGGCCGGTGGTGCTGGTCGGTTTATCATCAGTGACCCAACCACCGAACTTATTAAGGCCGATACCAAACTGAGCATTGGCACCTATTCCATGTCGGTAGACCGGAACGAGACAACGCATATACCCACTATCGAACTTAAGCCGACGGAAGAAAACCAGCGTTTCAACCTGAAAGACGGCAACTACGAAAACCGGGTGACCGTTCACCTCAACAATACTCCCGTCTGGACGATGGACGTAGCCCTGGGCGCGGGTCAGGGCGACCTGGATTTGAGTACCTACGCCGTAAAAAGCCTGAAGATAGCCGCTGGTGCCGCTGAAATCGACTTGAAACTCGGTGCTAAAGCCGACCAGGCAGACGTAAAAATGGATGTAGGTGCGGCCTCTGTAACGGTTCATGTGCCCAAAGAAGTAGGGTGCCGGGTCAAAAAAGATGGTGCGCTGAACCTGGAGCAACTGGACGATTTCACTGATGTAGGCGGGGGCGAATTTTTGAGCCCCGGCTACGAAGCTGCCAAAAAGAAAATGACCATCCGGTTCGATGGGGGCATCTCACGCCTAAAGGTGGTTCGGTACTGATACTGTAGAAAAAGCCAATAAGGTCTCGAACCCTTATAGGTTTACAATCCATCCCCGTAATCAGGTCATGAACGACATGGTTATGGGGATTTCCGTTGTAGCCACTACAATTACTAACAGTCCGTTGACGGGGCGTATCGAGCCATAGGCTGTTCCGACTTATATTTGCCCCAAAAGCCTCCGTTCAAACGCTAAAGCGCATCCATCTGCCGGCACTCACCTTATGAAATCTATAGTATTCCTCTCGTTGCTGCTGGCAGGCTCATTGGTTACTCAGGCCCAGTCAGGCTCCTACTTGCAGGAGGTGACCGCACGGCTGGAAAACTCAAAGAAGTCTACCCTACAGATGGCTCAGGCCATGCCTGAGAACCAGTATGGCTATAAACCAGCCACCGATGAGATGAGCTTTCGGGCGCAGTTGCTGCATATTAGCCAGAATGTAAGCTGGCTTACGTCTACCCACCTCACCACGCAGGCAAGCCCCTTTTCGGACAGTAGCCTGAAAGATACGGGACAATCAAAAGCGGCCATTGAGCAGCTCATTGCCCAGGCATTTGATTATGCGATTGAATCGGTTCGTGCCTTCGATGCCGCCGGGCTGGAGGAGAAGGTTCCCTTTTTTGCGGGTCCGCTGAGCAAACGGCAGATTATGAATCTACTCAACGACCACCAATCACACCATCGGGGACAACTCATTGTTTATCTGCGGATGAACGGCGTGAAGCCCCCCGCCTATGTGGGCTGGTAAGTTAATTTTTCCCTTCCTGATACGAGTTGGTTAAAACGACCTGGCACTGGGTAATCAGATGAAAAAACGATTCGTTGATCTGGCAAAAGCGGGTTTGTCATCGCTGGGGTTGTTTGCCGCCCGGCAGTATCCAAACCGTGTAAATGGCTACCGGCTAACCGATGACTTATCGGCCATCGTCCCCGGCAACACGCCCCTTTGCTTCGATATTGGTGCCAATAAAGGCCAAACTATCGAGCTGTTACAAAGCACGTTTAAACAGCCGGTTATCCACGCCTTCGAACCCGCATCGGCAACCTTCACCGCCTTAAGTAGCCGGGCACCCGATGCCGGTGTGTACCTGCATCAACTTGCCTTCGGCGAACAAATCGGCGTGACTGAGTTCCGGAATTGTCAACAGTCGGAACTCAGTTCATTTCTGCCCCTGAACCGCAACAAAGCCGAGAACATCTTCGCGGAAGAAGCGGTGGTTTCGATAGAGTCCGTGCGGGTAGAAACGCTGGACAACTTCTGTACTACGCACCACATTGACCACATCGATCTGCTTAAAATTGATACGCAGGGGTTTGAACTACCCGTATTGCGGGGTGGAGCCAGCCTGCTTGGTCAGGGAAAAGTGGGGGCCGTGCTGCTGGAACTGAATTTTGCCCCGCTCTACGAAGGGCAGTCCGACCCGCTGGAGATCCTGCAGTTGATGCGCTCGCACAACATGCGACTGGTCGACTATTATGAAAAGGAACGGGTCTCCGGCAAAGAACTTTCGTGGACAACGGCCCTCTTCGTGCTTCATGCCTAGCGAGTGCATTCCTGTGTTCTTTTCAGTAGCTTTACTCAACCGTTTATACTCGTTTTTTTCGCTTCCCGAATGAATTTTGACCAATTAATGCCCCGCCGTCAGGAACAGCTGACCGCTTTTAACCGGCTGCTCACCATCATGGACGAACTGCGCGCGCAGTGCCCCTGGGACCGTAAACAAACAATGGAGAGCCTGCGCCATCTCACCATCGAAGAAACCTACGAACTCTCCGATGCTATCCTGGAAAAAGACCTTCCCGAAATCAGAAAGGAACTGGGCGACATTCAATTACACCTGATTTTTTACGCCAAAATCGCATCGGAATCCGGGCCAGCGAATGAGCGCGGTGCGACGGATCGCTTCGACATGGCTGATGTATTGAATGGCGTTTGCGACAAACTGATTAGCCGCCATCCGCACATATATGGTGATGCCAGCGGGCAACGGGTAGTGGCAGACACGGAAGAGCAGGTAAAAGCGAACTGGGAACAGCTTAAGCTCAAAGAAGGCAACAAATCAGTACTGGGTGGCGTGCCCGGCTCATTGCCCGCGCTGGTAAAGGCAATGCGGATTCAGGAAAAAGCGCGGGGTGCGGGTTTCGATTGGGACGAGAAAGAACAGGTCTGGGAAAAAGTAGAGGAAGAAATGCAGGAGTTCAAAGCCGAATTCGACAGTCCGGAAGGAGTTGACCCTGAACGCGCCGAAGGGGAGTTTGGCGATTTGCTCTTCTCGCTCGTCAACTACGCCCGGTTTATCGACATCAATCCCGAAACAGCCCTCGAACGCACGAACAAAAAGTTTATCAAACGCTTTCAGTACCTGGAAGAACAGGCGCGGGCCAACGGAAAAGCCTTGAACGATATGACGCTGGCCGAAATGGATGTGTACTGGAACGAAGCAAAAACGATATGAAACTAGCATTCATCACCGACATGCACCTGGGCACGGAAGGGGAAAACCCGCAGGGGGTCGATGTGCGGCAAAATTTTCTGAAAGCACTGGATTTCGTGGCCGACATGAAGCCAAATGGGCTGGTACTGGGAGGAGACATTTGTAACGACACGGGCGACCGGGCTATTTACGAGTGGGTGAAAAAGCAGGTAGACCAGCTCCCTATACCCTGCTACGTCCTATCCGGAAACCATGACGACCCCACGATGCTGGCGGAGGCATTTCGGAACACGCACCATTTGCACGGGAGCGAATTGTACTACGCGCTACCGCTGGACGGTCGCCCGGTTTTGTTCCTGGATTCATCGAAAGGAGAATTGTCCCCTGAGCAGTGGACCTGGCTGCGGGAGTATCTGAAGGCGCTGCGCGACAATAACATACTGATTCTGATGCACCACCCTCCCCTACCCGCCGATGTGGTGTTTATGGACCGTAAATACCCATTCGGGCAAAGCGATGCGTTTCTGGACATCATGCGCGAGTTACCATGTCATGTTACGGTTGTATGCGGTCATTATCACGTCGACAAGGTCGTGCAGCGCGGCAACCTGCTGGCTTTGCTCTCCCCGTCAACGTTCTACCAGATGCAGCATAATTCTCCGGAGTTTGCCATCGACCACTACCAAATTGGCATCCGCGAAATTAACCTGACTACCCACGGCACCACCAGCACGGTGCATTACCTAAAACCCGGCCAATAAAGTCCCGGAAATTGACTCAGCAAATCAGCGGACTTGCTCTATTTAACTGAAGGAGCCTTTTAGGCAGATTTGATAAATACTGCCTGAATCAACGTTCTGAGAACGGGATGCTCGATACGAAAAATAATAAGTACAAACCCTCACCTCCGCCTTTAATCTATGTACTTTTTTTCGATTGGTTGTAAGTGATTATGTCTCGAACTGACCTGAGGAGACTATAGGCCTAGCGGTCGTGAACAGCATCACCCGTGATGCGAGATGAAGCTGACACTTTGGGCTTACCCCGCCCAGTTCTCCCGGTCCAGGCTACGATACTGAATGGCTTCGGCAAGGTGCTCGATTTTAATTTCTTCGCTGGCAGCCAGGTCGGCAATGGTGCGGGACACTTTCAGAATACGGTCGTAGGCGCGGGCTGATAAGCCCAGTCGTTCCATCGCCGTTTTGAGCAACGCCCGGCCGGCATCACTGATGGCGCAGATTTCCTTCACCATCTGCGAGGGCATCATGGCGTTGGAATACACGCCGGGCTGGTCGGCAAAGCGGGCCGTCTGAATGTCACGGGCTTTGATGACCCGTTCCCGAATTACATCACTAGGTTCAGAAGGCCGGTTGCCGGTCATCTGGTCGAAGGAAACGGGCGTTACTTCTACGTGTAAATCAATTCGGTCGAGGAGTGGGCCACTTATTTTAGCGAGGTATTTCTGTACCACACCCGCCCCGCAAACGCACTCTTTTTCGGGGTGATTATAGTACCCACAGGGACAGGGGTTCATACTGGCGATCAGCATAAAACTGGCCGGAAACTCCACCGCCCATTTGGCCCGCGAAATACTCACCTTGCGGTCTTCGAGCGGCTGCCGCATCACCTCCAGCGCCGACCGTTTGAACTCCGGCAGTTCATCTAAAAATAACACACCGTTGTGCGCGAGTGAAATCTCGCCCGGCTGCGGAAAACTGCCGCCACCCACCAGGGCCGCGTCGGAAATAGTATGGTGGGGTGACCGGTAGGGCCGCGTAGCAATCAGGTTGGCGCGGGTGCCGAGCTTGCCCGCTACGGAGTGTATTTTAGTGGTTTCCAAGGCTTCCTGCAACGTCAGTGGCGGCAGGATACTGGGCAGTCGTTTGGCCAGCATGGTTTTACCCGCTCCCGGCGGGCCAATCATAATCACGTTATGCCCACCGGCAGCGGCTATTTCCAGTGCCCGCTTGATGTTTTCCTGCCCCTGCACGTGCGAGAAATCGGCTTCGTAGGCATTTATCTGGGTCATAAACAGGTCACGGGTATCGCTGGAGAGGGGTTCAATTTCTTTCTTCCCTTCAAAATACTCAACCGCTTCCTGCATGGTCTTTACCCCAATCACATCCAGTTGGTTGACGATAGCGGCTTCCTGCGCGTTCTCGGTCGGCAGAATAAAGCCTTTGTACCCCTGTTTCCGGGCTTCAATGGCAATGGGCAATACCCCTTTTATGGGCCGCAACGTACCATCGAGGGCCAGTTCACCCATAATCACGTAATCGGATAGGTTACGGGTTGTCGTAATCTGTTCGGAAGCTTCCAGTACGCAGAGGGCAATGGGCAAATCGTAGGCCGAGCCTTCCTTGCGGATATCGGCCGGGGCGAGGTTGACCACCACTTTCTGACGGGGCATCCGGTAGCCAAAAAACTTGAGTGATGCTTCTACCCGCTGTTCACTTTCCTTGACAGCACTATCGGGCAGGCCCACCATGTGAAAATGCAGCCCCTGCGCCACAACGACTTCAATGGTTATCAAACTGGCGTTTACGCCATACACGGCTCCACCGAAGGTTTTAGCTAACATAATGGGTACTTAAGTAAACAATTGCGGGTGATGGGTTTCAAAACTACGATATAGCAGGGCAATAAAAAAGGCAACTCAAATCTTCTCGGCAATCCTCAGTTTTGCGCTCCGGGCGCGAGGATTGCGGGCAATCTCGTCGGGCGTGGCTTCAATGGGTTTGCGCGTTATCGATTGTAGCGGCTTGATATCATTACCGTATAAGTCCTTCTCAACCTCCCCCTGAAACTTGCCCTTGTTGATGAAGTTTTTCACTAGCCGGTCTTCGAGTGAGTGGTATGACATCACTACCAGGCGCCCACCCGGTTTCAGTATCTCCGGCACCTGTTCCAGAAATTCTTCCAGCGCGACTAATTCTTCGTTTACTTCAATCCGCAATGCCTGAAAAACCTGCGCAAAAAACTTATTTTCCTTACCCCGTGGCGCGTATCGCTGCAACGCATTTTTGAGGTCATTGACCGTATCGATAGACCGGTTGGAGCGGGCCGACACCAGCGCAGCGGCCACTGTGCGGGCATTGGTAACTTCGCCGTACATACCCAGAATCCGGTGCAGTTCCGGTTCGGGGTATGAGTTGACCACCTGCCGGGCAGTGCGGTCGGCCTGCTGGTTCATGCGCATATCGAGGTCGGCATCAAAACGGGTCGAGAAGCCCCGTTCGGGCGTGTCTATCTGGTGCGATGATATACCCAGATCAGCCAGAATACCATCAACCTGTTCTGCTTTGTAGAGCCGCAGGTACCGTTTGATATTACGGAAGTTGGAGGCTACAAACGTCAGGCGCGAATCGCCGATGGCCTGAGCATTAACGCGGGCATCGGCATCCTGATCGAAGCCAAACAACCGGCCCGCCGAATCTGGTCCCAGTTGACGCAGAATTTCCCGGCTGTGCCCCCCGCCACCAAACGTGATGTCGACGTAGGTGCCGCCGGGTTGCAGATTCAGGCCATCGATGCAGGCCTGCAGTAAAACGGGTTCGTGGTAATCGCTCATTCAGAAACTAACCTTCTTTTGTGGTCGTTGTTGGGGTTGTCATTCGAACAAAACAGGAATACAACCCTTAAAAAAATATGAAACACCTTCTGCCTGTCGCAGCCATTGCCATCGTATGCTCGCTCACCGCCTGTACCGACAAATCGTCAACGCTGACAACGGGTCAGTACCGCGCCGTACTGCTAACCCCCGGCGGAGAACTGCCCTTCGGACTTGATATTCAGCCCGTATCCGATACCGAGAAAACCTATACCGTTTTTGCCATTAACGGCAGCGAGCGGTTGCCTATGGATACTGCTACCGTTCAGGGCGACTCATTGCACATACCGATGGGGCTGTTTGAATCAGAACTGGTTGCAAAGATAGACGGTAATACGTCCAACGTGGCTACGCTCCGGGGCGTATATCGCCGAAATAGGGTGGGGCTGGGCATACAAACGCTTCCTTTCGAGGCAGAACAGGGCGTTGCCTACCGATTCACGAAGAATGAGTCAACCACTACGAATGTAAGCGGAAAATGGGCCACGCAGTTCGAAAGTAAAACGGGTAAGGTCGATTCGGTGAATGCAGTCGGTGTATTTGAGCAGACTGGCAATCGCGTAACCGGCACTTTCCTGACGCCTACCGGCGATTACCGCTACCTAGATGGGAATGTGGTGGGCGACAGCCTTTTTCTGTCCTGCTTCGATGGGTCGCACCTGTTTCTGTTTAAAGCCAGGCACGATGCAGCTACAAAAACAATGACGGGTGGCTTCTGGTCGGGCATTTCGGGCTATGAATCCTGGGTAGCCCGCTTCGACCCTAAGGCTGAACTCCCCGACCCGGCCACGCTGACGTACCTGAAACCGGGGGCCAAAACCCTCAACGTTTCCTTCCCCGAACCTAATGGCAATATCGTTTCGCTGGCAGACCCACGTTTCACCGGTAAGGTAACAATCGTGCAGATACTCGGCTCCTGGTGCCCCAACTGCATGGACGAAACCAGGTTTCTGATTCCGTGGTACCAGAAAAATAAACAGCGTGGGGTTGAAGTACTCGGGCTGGCGTTTGAACGGTCTACGGAAATGGCAGTATCGGGTCCAAAGATTGAGCGTATGAAAGAGCGGTTTCAGATTGATTACCCCATTGTGCTGGCTGGCTCGAATGATAAAGCGGAAGCATCTAAAGCGCTGCCCGAGTTGAACGCCGTTGTAGCGTTTCCAACGACCATTTTTATTGACAAAAAGGGGAAGGTACGGCACATCCATACGGGGTTCTCCGGCCCCGGTACGGGTAAGTACTATGACCAATATGTGGAAGAATTTAACCGATTGGTGGATAAACTGCTGGCTGAACCAGGATTTATGTGATTAAATTAATTCAGCTGATTTTACTGATTTTACGAATTGAATTCAATGATGAAGGTACAATCAAGGTCGGTCAGTATAACCATAAAAATCCTGGCTTAGATAGTATGCATGCATACCAGTTTCAAAAAAAGCAGTAAATTTACGTTGCATACTCACAGAGCAACACCTGCTATGAAAAAGGAAAAGACCGTTGATTTTCACATAAAATGGGGCTGGCACGCTATTTCACGCATGTACAACGCGTATGCTGCCCGCTTCGACATTACGATGGCTATCGGCTACGTACTGCTGAATATCGACCTGGTTGAGGGGACTCCAGCTACCAAAATTGGCCCGTTGCTGGGCATGGAACCCCGCTCACTGGTCAGGATGCTGAAAAGCCTGGAAGAGCGTGGACTGATTCGGCGCGTCGTGGATGGTAACGATAAACGGTTCGTCCGTATTTACCTGACCGAGGCAGGAAAAGCCAAACGCGAGATGGCCCGCGACGGCGTTATTCAGTTCAACAACATGGTTCGGGAGCGGATTCCCCTGAACAAGCTGGCCGTCTTCTTTGAAGTCATGAATGACCTCAATCGAATGGTAGAAGAAGAGAACGCCCGCATTAAAGCCGCCGAACCGGAAGAACTAACGCTGGATTAGTACAGGTTTACCCAGGCTATGGGACACGCATTAAAAGCCTTCGCCGATTTCGATGACTGCTACAACCGCGCGCCCGATGCTTCGTTTGACGGAATACCCTTCAAAGTAATTCATCTGAATGACTTGCTGATTGAAAAACAGGCCACCGGACGGCCGAAAGACCTACTGGATATCGACGAATTAACTAAACTAAAAAAAGATAGGAACGACATAGAGGCCGACTGGCAGTAACGCTGGCTTTATTCCGTTACCCGACCAACAAAACACATGGAAGCAACCTTAACAAAACCACAGACAAGCGTAAAAAACCGTACCATCCGTCGCGTCGCCGTGCTGGGCTCCGGCATTATGGGGTCGCGTATTGCGGCTCACTTCGCCAACATTGGTGTGGATGTCTTACTGCTGGATATCGTTCCGGCGGAACCGAACGAGGCCGAAAAAGCAAAGGGATTAACGACCGAAAGCCCGTTCGTTCGGAATCGGATTGTAAATGATGCGTTCCAAACGATGCTCAAAGCCAGCCCGGCTTCGTTGTATAGCCCCAAATTCGCGGACCGAATCAAACTGGGAAATTTCGATGATAACCTGAAGGAGATTGCTACCTGCGATTGGGTCATCGAAGTGGTAGTCGAACGCCTGAACATCAAACGCTCGGTGTACGAACGGGTGGAGCAGTTCCGTAAACCCGGCACGCTCATCACCTCCAACACCTCGGGTATTCCTATGCACCTGCTGGCAGAAGGACGTAGTGCCGATTTTCGACGCAACTTCTGTGGCACGCACTTCTTCAACCCGCCCCGATACCTGCGTTTGCTCGAAATTATTCCCGGCCCCGATACCGACCCCGCCGTTGTCGATTTCCTGATGAACTACGGCGATTTATTTCTGGGGAAAACGACGGTGCTGGGCAAAGACACCCCCGGTTTTATTGCCAACCGACTGGGTATTCAGTCGTTGATTCAAACCATTCGGGTAGCCGAAGAACTGGGGCTGGGCGTAGAAGCGGTAGACAAACTCACCGGCCCGGTGGTAGGGCGACCCAAGTCGGGCACGTTCCGGCTGTCGGATGTAGTCGGGCTGGATACGACGGTCAACGTGGCCGGTAATCTGGTCAGGATGGAGCATGATGAGTCGCGGGCGAGTTTCGAACTGCCTGCTTCGGTGCAGAAACTGATGGAGAACAAATGGCTGGGTGATAAAACCGGTCAGGGCTACTACAAGAAAACAAAAGACGAGAAGGGACAGACCCAGATTCTGGCCCTCGACCTGAATACCTACGAATATAAACCATCGGAGAAGGTCAAGTTTGCAACGCTGGAGAGTACCAAGGCTATTGACAGTTTAAAAAAACGCTTTCCGGTATTGATTGATGGTAAAGACAAAGCGGGTGAGTTTTACCGGAAAACCTTTGCCGACGGTTTCCAGTACGCAACCCATCGCATCCCCGAAATTTCGGACGAACTCTACCGCATCGACGCGGCCATTACTGCCGGTTTCGGCTGGCAGTTGGGCCTGTTCGAAACCTGGGATGCTATCGGGGTGCAAAAAGGACTCGATTTGATTGAAGCGCAGGGAAAGAAGCCCGCGCAGTGGGTGTACGATATGCTGGCCGCCGGATTCGATAGTTTCTACAAAATTGAAAACGGGAAGCGCCAGTATTATGACATTCCGACCAAAAGTTACAAGGCCATTCCGGGGGCTGAAGTCTTCACCATCCTGGAGAACCTGAGCAACAACATCGTCTGGAAGAACGCGGGCGCCAGCATCATCGACCTGGGCGATGGCATCCTGAACGTGGAGTTCCGCAGCAAGATGAACACCTTTGGGCAGGAGGTTTCCGAAGCGTTGAACAAAGGTATTTCGCTGGCTGAAAAAGACTTCCGGGGGCTGGTGGTTGGTAATGACTCGACCGATGCTTTTTCGGCAGGGGCTAACCTGGCCACTCTGTTTATGTTTGCCGTAGAGCAGGAGTTTGATGAAGTCAACCTGATGATTGCCCAGTTCCAAAAGCTCATCACGCGCCTGCGGTATTCGTCCATTCCGGTGGTGGTGGCTCCGCATACACTCACGCTGGGGGGCGGTTGCGAAGCCGTACTGCACGCCGACCGGGTTGTGGCCCATGCCGAAAGTTACATTGGCCTAGTAGAAGTGGGTGTTGGCCTGATTCCTGCCGGTGGTGGCACTAAAGAGATGGCCGCCCGTGCCTCAGACCTCTACCAGTCCGGCGACCCGGAATTAAACATCCTGCAAAGTGTGTACATGAACATTGCTACCGCCAAAGTGTCGACGTCGGCGCAGGAAGCCAGAGAAATGAATTACCTCCGGGCTACTGACCAGATTGTGCTGAATCGCAGCCGCTTACTGTCCGAAGCCAAACAGGCCGCCATCGAACTGGCCGACAATGGGTATACGCAACCCAAACCCCGTACCGACATAAAAGTGCAGGGCAAAACCGGTATTGCGCTGTTTAGGGCGGGTGTAACGGCCATGCACATGGGCCGGTACATTTCTGACCATGACCGTAAAATTGCCGACAAGTTAGCCTACGTCATTTGCGGGGGCGACCTTAGCAGTCCGCAAAACGTGTCGGAGCAATACCTGCTTGATCTGGAACGGGAAGCTTTCCTGTCATTAACGGGAGAGAAAAAAACGCTGGAACGAATTCAGAGTCTGCTCACGGGTGGCAAGCCACTGAGAAATTAACGCCAGGATTTTCTCCTCAAAAAGGGGGTATCATATCCACAGGAAGCGGTTGTTTCCTGCGGATATGATACCCCCTTTTTGATAGCAGTTAGACGAAAGTAAAGAATATAAACGAAGTAACAGATGTGATTTTATTTGTCAACACAAATAGCATACAAGTTAATTATAAACTAAAACTCCGACTCAATACCCAAAATACAACTAGCTGTCGATCATATGTTTGAGCATTTTATAAACGAATGATTACACTTATATAACCAAAACAGCCCATTGTATATACCCAAATTCCTCCCTACCGCTTAGTATATTTAGCATTTTCCGATAAACTATATATCAGGGGTTTAACTTTATTTACAGTAGTTACTTAGGTAAACTAACCCCATAAATGACACCTTCAAAAATTACTCTCGTTTCTGACGAAGAGATGATTCGTCAGTATTTTTCCAACCAGCCAGAACAATGTTTCGAGACACTTTACAAGCGATACGTTAACAAAGTTTACCGCCGATGTTTGTCGATGGTAAAAGATCCATTGAAGGCTGAAGATTTTACGCATGATATTTTTCTGAAAGTATTCAATAAGCTGAATGCCTTTCAGGAACGATCCAACTTCTCGACCTGGCTCTATTCCATTGCGTTCAACTACTGTGCCGATCAAATTCGTTTGGCCAAGCGACTGCCCATGATGCGCATGGAGGATGGATTCGATTATGCGGCTGCTGATACCAGCGATGAGCAATTGCGCGAAGAAGCTATTCAACTGGTTAGTAGAGCCATTGAGAAGCTGTCCGATTCGGAAAAAGCCCTGTTACATTTCAAGTATGAAGATGGTATGAGCATTGCCAAAATTGCCTATGCCTGTAGCCTCAAGGAGAGTACCGTTAAGATGCGGCTGAAGCGTAGTCGGGAAAAGATCCACCGTTTGTGTACAGAGCAGCCTGTATATAGACATCGCTAGCTGCACAAAACGAACGAACATATACGACTTGCGGCTTACCCGCTAAAGTGGCTAAACTGGTCGAGTGAGGCCGGGTTGCGCAGCGTGTCCCGGCTGGTAGCCAGTGAGGCATCCATACCCGACAGAATCTTTTTTACCGGCGTTTCGAGTTTCTTACCGCTGATGGTATACGGTATTTCGTCGACAGCATAAATAGCATCGGGTACATGGCGGGGGCTAAACTGGCTCTGGAGCGTCCGTTTGATACGCGTTGTCAGCTCGTCTGTCAGAGAGACTCCCGGCTTCAATACCACAAATAGTGGCATAAAATACTGGCCACCAGGCCGCTCTAAGCCCACAACCAGACTGTCGTTTATTTCGGGCAGACTTTCTACCGCACTGTAAATTTCGCTGGTGCCAATACGAACCCCGGCCCGATTGAGGGTAGCATCTGACCGCCCATAAATGATAACACCATTCCGCTGCGTGATCTGAATATAGTCACCGTGCCGCCATATACCGGGATAGTCGTCGAAGTAACTCTTTCGATAGCGGTCATTATTCTGGGTTCCGGTGTTCCGCGTTCCGTCGCTACGGTCATTCCAGAAGTAAATGGGCATTGAGGGCATGGGTTCCAGGATAACCATTTCGCCCAGCTGCTCCCGAACGGGTTTACCTTTCTCATCGTACGCTTCGACGTGGCTACCCAGCAACCGGCACTGAATTTCTCCTTCGTAAACGGGTAACAACGGATTCCCCCCCACAAATCCGCTGCAAATATCCGTTCCGCCACTGAACGAGATAAGCCAGACAGTCTGCTTGACGGACTCGTATATCCACCGAAACCCTTCCGGCGGAAGGGGTGATCCGGTAGAGCCAATCGTTCGCAGGTGCGGCAAGCTGACAGTATCCATCGGTTTCAATCCGGCTCGCAAACAGGCGAGGTAATAAGCGGCTCCACTGCCAAAATGAACAATATGCGTTTCCTGAGCCAGTTTCCACAGCGCATTCATGTCCGGATAGCCGGCTGCTCCTTCGTAAAGCACGAGCGTTGCTCCTACCAGCATAGAGCCGATGGCAAAGTTCCACATCATCCAGCCCGTGGTGGAATACCAGAAGTACCGGTCACCCTGGTGTACATCCTGATGCAGTGCCAGCACTTTCATGTGTTCGAGCAGGCAACCGCCCACACTGTGCGTAATCGCCTTGGGTTTGCCGGTTGTGCCCGATGAGTACAGTATCCAGATGGGATGCCCGAAGGGAACCGGCTCAAACGTTAATCCCTCGGGTGCTGGCGTGTAAATGACTTCCTGCCAAGATACTGATTTGGCGGGCAAACTGGTACTATCGATATAATTGACCCATACTACCTGCTGGAGGGTAGGGAGTTGCGTGCATAGCGATGAAATGGAGTCGACTTTATCAATTCGTTTGCCATTGTAAGTATATCCATCCACAGCAAACAGCACTTTAGGCTCAATCTGCTGGAAACGATCCACTACACTGGCCGTACCAAAATCGGGCGAGCAACTCGACCAGACAGCGCCAATGGCATTGGTTGCCAGAAACGCGATAACGGCTTCCGGGCCATTGGGCAGCACAGCCACTACCCGGTCGCCAACGCCCACACGCTGTTGCCGCAGGAAAGCGGCAACGGATGCTACCTGTTGCTCCAGCACATCCCACGACATGCTTCTTGCCGTTGGCTGTTGTTCAGAAGCAAACAGTATGGCGGGGCGCTGCGGTGTTTTGTGGCGAAAGATGTGTTCGGTGTAGTTGAGGGTTGCTCCCAAAAACCAGGTTGTTCCAATCATATCCTGCTGGCTCGGCTTGAAAACAACCTGGTAGTACGGCGTATGGCTCTGTACATCGAAGAATTGCCAGATGCTTTCCCAGAAATCTTCCAGATCCGTTACCGACCAATCCCATAAGTCGTCGTAATCCCGAAAGTAGAGTCCTTTTTTGATGAACAGCCAATTCATATATCGCTTCATCAACGACTGCTCAATGGATGATCGGGTTGGCGTGTAAAGCGGAGTCAGGGCCGGATCGGACATACAGAATAGGGTAATAGCTGGTCAGAGACAGGTAAAACAGGAAGGAAAGGCGCACCTATAACTATTCACTAACGACGTTTGGCTTCTGTGGATTGCTTCGTCGGTAAAATGCCTTCCCAGATTCGGGTACTCGATATAATTGACAATGCCGTGTACGAATGGACTCTATCCGTACACGGCACATAGCTAAATCAACGGGCAAGCAGCTTATTGGTCGGCATGGCCTGCCTCACGCACATTGGCACCGGTTTTTTTCTGTATGTCGTCTCCCAGATCGGCTCTTGCTTCTTCAGCCACCTTTTCCAGTTCGGCCACTACATCAGGATGTTGCTCCTGTACGTCGTATCGCTCACCGGGATCACGACGCAGGTCATACAGTGCCATTGGAAATTGGTGACTCTCTGTACTGGGGCCGGGTTTCCCATCTTTACCCGGCAGGAACCCTTCATACGTTCGGCCGGGATGAGCGAATACTAACTTCCATTCGCCCTGTCGAACGGCTTCCAGGCTATTTTTTCGATAATAGTAGTAAAATTTTTCGCGGGGTGTTACCGTATTATCCCCTTTCAATAATGCCGTCCAGTCAACGCCATCAATCCGTTTTTTGGGTAATCGGGCGCCACAGAGTTTCGCTACTGTTGGCAGAATATCAAGGGCGGTCAGCAGTTTGTTGCTTACCCGCCCTGCCGGTACCATACCCGGCCAGCGAACCAGAAAGGGTACCCGCTGTCCCCCTTCAAACGAGGTTCCTTTGCCTTCCCGAAATCCACCCGTTGAGCCGGCATGATCACCATAATTTAGCCAGGGGCCGTTATCACTGATGAAAAGGACCAGCGTATTTTCATCCAGTCCCTGCTTTTTTATCTCCGCTAAAACCTGCCCCACAGACCAGTCCAATTCAGTCAGTACATCGCCAAAAATACCCCGGGCACTCCTGCCTTTAAACTGACCGGAAGCCGCCAGCGGTACATGTGGCAATGGATGCGGCACGTACAGGAAAAACGGCTTTTTGCGGTGTTTTCGAATGAACGAGATGGCCCGGTCGGTAATGGTACGGGTAATCTGACCGGCATCATCTAAATTCCTGATCTCCGGTCCTGGTTCGTTCCCGTCAATCCAGCGGAGGGGCGGGTAGTGGGCCTGCGCCTGATTCGGGTGTAGCGGCCACATATCGTGCGAATAGGGTACGCCATAATAGTCATCGAATCCCTGTTGTAAGGGCAAAAATTCCTTTTTATCGCCCAGGTGCCATTTGCCGAAAATACCCGTAGCATAGCCCTTTTCTTTCAGCAGGTCGGCCAGGGTTTCTTCATCCGGATTCAGGCCAACGGGTGAGTTAGGTCCTAATGCACCGGAAATACCCAGGCGGTTAGGATAGCAACCCGTTAGTAAGGCCGCCCGCGACGCACTACAAACGGCCTGAGCTGACAGGAAATTGGTAAAACGAGTGCCTTCTGCGGCCATTTTGTCCAGGTTTGGCGTAGTATAAGCCAGCGCACCCGTTACGGATAAATCACCATACCCCATGTCGTCCATAAAGAATAGGACCACATTAGGTGAGGTAGGTGGAGCGGGTTTCATCATCCAGGCACCCATAAACAAACCGAGACCAGCCAGTAGGAAAACACCTGGTACAACACGAGAAGAGTGTTTAGGAAGGAAAGCCATAGAAGGATTGAGTCAGTTTTGCAGAAAATAGTCCAGGCAAAAATAGGCTTATTGTCGGGCTTACCTAAATGCTCTACCCGATACCAGCTCGGCTTTTGTGTAGGTGCAGGCGTTAAATTCTGGTCTTTTGCAAACCAGGACACAGGTAGTGCCATGATTTGTCAGAACCCTGATTGCCATAACCGCCCGAACAGGCATTAACGCTTCGCTGGCTGCTTTGCAGGTAATCCCGTACATAAATCGGTACTATTATCAGCGACGGATACGCCCGTTGATTCAACAGCCATTCCGCTATAAAAGGAGCTTCGGTACTGGCCGGGAAAGAATGAGTGGCAGAATAATCAATTGCCGAACCGGAAGAGTCTGAATTTAAACCAATCAACTACTGTTAACATTAGCCGTCTACTAGATGGGACAGCTTATTAGAGAAACCCCCTGGGTACGTTGTAAATCTTTCTAAAATAAAGATAAAATAAGGTAATGCTGATTCTGATAGCTCCTGAAGAAAATCCGGGCACCAGGAAAACAGCCGAAGCATCAACGAGTCGACTTGCCTATAGTAAGGCTCATTATAAAATACACCATTCTGAATTTAGTACTACCTTTGTGGCCCACTTACCTTATGAAGACTAAGCGCTGATAATCAGCCAGATTACTATACAATAATTTTTGATTTACATTATTTTCCATGAGTCAGGATTCAGAGAAGAACGACCGCGACCGGAGTACCGGATCAAGCCGCGATGGTGACCCGCAACGGCGGGCGGGACGTTCTACCGATCGTCGGGATGACGTTCGCAAACCGGGGGATGATCGCCCCCGACCAGACGGTCCTCGGTTTAGCCGGGACAACGACCGGCCTAAATTCAGCCGCCCTACCGACAACGATCGGTCTGGGACTGGAGGGTCCCGGTCATATGGTCCGGGGTCATCGAGCCCCCGTTTTAGCCGGGATTCAGGCAATTCGGGAGGCCGGTCCGATAAGCCAGCGCGCTTTCCCAGAGATACTGATAATCGGTCGAGTTCAGATCGTCCCCGAAAGGATGGCCCCCGGCAGGACAGCCCCCGGTTTGGCCGTGACAGCAACCAGCGGTCCGATGATCGTCGCTCAGGGCGCGACGACAGAGATTCCCGTTCTCCGCGTTCCGAACGTGGTTCTGGCGATCGCCCGGATTTCAACCGTACCAGTCGATTCCCGTCAGACAAGCCCCATTTTGACAGCGACCGGCGTGACAGCCGCGAGGGCGATAGCCGACGTGGCCGGGAAGAAGGTAGCGGCAGACCTTCCGGAAATGGTTTTCGGCCCTCCGGCCCTCCCCGTTTTAACCGGGATGAGCGGCCTCGTTTTTCAACGGACCGGAACGACTCCAGCCGTGATCGGCCCGGTCGTGATGAGCGCCCCCGTGATGGTAAACCCGCCGGTCCTCCCCGTTTTGGTCGGAACGAGGGCTCCCGCGACAACAACTGGTCCAGTGACGCAAATAAGGATGGCGCATCCCGCCTTTCCCGTGGTCAGAGCCGGGGTAACCGACCCGACAAACCGGCATTCAAGCGAGTAGGCGGGTTTAGTCCGGAAGCAGACGAGCGCAACCGCGAACGTTTCAACAACGATAACAGCCGGGACGAGGATTCTCGTTTTACCGGGCAGCAACGGAAAGAGTCGGGTGACCGCCGTACGGGTATGTACACCAAAGCACCCAACTATAATCTGGAGGAGTCGCGTAATCGGTTTGCCGGACGGGCCCGCACTGATGGTCCACGGGGGGAGCGTAAGCAGGACGACGAGAAGCCAAAACGCGTAAGCGTTCGGGATCGTACCGATGGGTCGACTACCACCCGGTTGAACCGGTACATTGCCAATTCGGGCGTTTGCTCGCGCCGGGAAGCCGACGAACTGATTACGCGGGGCGATATCTCGGTAAATGGTAAAGTCGTAACCGAGATGGGTTTCCAGGTAAAAGAAGGTGATACCGTCAAATACGGCACCAAAACTCTAAATCCGGAGCGTTTTGTCTACGTACTGCTAAACAAACCAAAAGATTACATCACCACCACCGAAGATCCCGAAGAACGCAAAACCGTTATGGAGCTGGTAGCCGATGCGGGCAATTTTCGGATGTATCCGGTTGGCCGGCTGGACCGCAACACCACGGGATTACTGCTCTTTACGAACGATGGGGAACTGGCCGATAAACTCACGCACCCATCCAACAACGTCCGTAAAATATACCAGGTCGAGTTGGATAAGCCCATCACCGACGAGCATTTTGAAGCCCTCAAAAAAGGAATCGAACTGGAAGATGGCCCCATCAAACCTGATGCCCTCAGCATTGTAACGCCCGACGCCTACGTAGTGGGTATCGAAATTCACTCCGGCCGCAATCGGATTGTACGCCGGATGTTTGAGCATTTCGGTTATGAAGTCAGCAAGCTTGACCGGACCACCTACGCGGGCCTGACCAAAAAAGAATTGCCCCGTGGTAAATGGCGCTTCCTCGACCCCAAAGAGGTGATAAAACTAAAGTATCTGAATTCATAAAGGGTGAAAGAGCGAAAGAAAAGCGAAAGTAGGTTCTGAAAAATCACTTTTTCATTCTTTCGCTCTTCCACTCATTAAAACGTGAATCACCTCTTCCCCTACATCGAACGGACGTTAATCCATCCCGACGTTACCATAAGCGAGCAGTACGACGCGCTCGATGAGGTGACGCAACTGGGGCTGGCCGGTATGACGGTGGCTCCCTTCTGGGTGAAGAAATTTCGGCGCGAACTGGGCGAGACCCACCCGGCCATGCTGGCTACGGTAGTCGGTTTTCCCTTTGGCTATCAGCGTACTGAAGCCAAGCAATCCGAAATAGAACTGGCACTGGCTGATGGTGCCAGTGAGATCGAAGTAGTCCTGAATACTTCGGCCCTTTTTTCGTCCTCATCGGGCTGGATAAAGATCGAACTGGCTAAACTGGTTTCGCTGGTTCATCGGTCCGAGAAATTCGCTACGGTCATTCTGGAATCGTCGCTGCTGGATGCAGCACAAACCCAGTTGGTTATCAAACAGGCTACCGATGCCGGGGTCGATTTCGTAAAGAATGCGACGGGGGCTTTGCCACTCCCCTTTTTGCTCGATCAGGCAGTTCAATTTCGCACCCTCGTTCCCCGTTCGGTAGGGGTCAAGATCGTTGCCGACGGGGCTTCCGAATCTCAACTGGAAGCGCTCGTTGCTGCTGGTGTCGAACGACTCTCCATACGGGCAACAGCTCCCTGAAAACAAACTAATTTTTACGGATGAATACGTAATTTTGGGACGTCCTTAAAACACCTCTCAGCCATGTTCATACGCCTTCTTTGCCTCCTTCTTCTATTAGTATGCCCGCCAGCACTGGCCCAGCAACCCGCTTATAAAGATTTCGACGTAGATAGTGTGGCCGTACCACACGGAGGTATAGCCTTTCTCAATACGTATCTTCAGACCAACCTGCGCAAACCAATAGCCGCCGAAGCCGAGGGGCTGGGTGGGCGCGTTATTATAAGCAGTGTTATTGAGCCGGACGGCAGTGTGTCGGACGTCAGCGTACTAAAGAGTCTGCGTCCCGATATGGATCAGGAAGCCATACGGGTGTTCTCGCTTTTTCGGGCCTGGAAGCCCGCCCTGAAAGGTGGTAAAGCCGTGCGTCAGCAAATGAACATCCCCATCACATTTGCTAAAAATGAGCCGTTTGTGTATCAGAATGAGTCGAAAATTCTGTATTTCGATGCTAAACTTGAACCACTGGCAGACAGTGCTAGAGCCCAATACAAGCAGATCACGCCAATAAATGTGACAAGATTACCGACGGGCGACATCGTATTATACGAGCGGAAAGATAAATCCTGGAAGCTAATAAATCGGTTCCCCATAACCCGTAAGCTAAAATCATATAAAACAGCCACTGGAAAATGGGTCCATTTGACGGGACACCAAAACGCTAATGTACAGTGGGAAAGTATACTGGTAGCCACTGACGAAGATGGCAACCGTGTTCGTCAGGCTTATTACCAGAATGGAAAACGAGTGGGCGAAGAACTATACTATCACCCCAATGGAGTGGTGTCCCGAAAAGCAGAGACATTCGACACGAAGGAAGCCGTAACGTCGTGGTATCCCAATGGTCAAATCAGAAAGATCAGCACGGGGGTGAGCGAACGGAAAATTGGAACCGATATTCCGGAGCAGGTCATCGCCTTCTGGGACAGTACCGGGCGGCAGTTGGTCGATAAAGGCAACGGCCGGGCCATTCTGGTAGAACGTCGGGAATCGTACGCCGATACCAGTGTTTACACCACCTTCACCGAAGAGGGAAGCTATAAAGACGGGCTCAAACACGGCGACTGGATAGGTCGGTACGCCGATAACTCCTACTCTTATGAGGAGAAATATGTCGATGGTGTACTAAAAGAAGGGCAGACCAGGACGGGACAGGCTGACGTTGTTCGTTACACGGTTCTTGAACAGCAGCCGGAATTTCCGGGAGGCATGGCTGGACTCGGAAATTTTCTGAGTGAAAACCTTAGCTACCCTGTCAGTGCTCAAAAAGAGGGTATACAAGGTAAGGTATTTGTCAGTTTTGTGGTGTGTACCGACGGTTCGCTGTGCGATTACGAAGTGATGAAAGGGGTTCATCCCGATGTTGATAAGGAAGCCCTTCGGGTCGTAAGAAAAATGAGTGGCCGATGGAAGCCCGGGGTTCAGCGAGGGAAAAAAGTGCGGGTAAAATATAACCTGCCCATTAACTTCAGCCTGTACTGAGCTAATTCGTCGGGCACTAGGCTGGAATCCCGTAATCTGTTTTGTAAATTTGCCCGATAACCCCGTATACATGTCGCTAAAGCAGGTTCCCCTTCATCACATTCATCAGCAGTTGGGTGCTAAAATTGTACCGTTCGCGGGTTTTGAGATGCCCGTTCGCTACTCGTCCGACCTCGACGAACACAATACCGTCCGGAACAGCGTCGGCATTTTCGATGTCTCACACATGGGTGAGTTTATCCTCAAAGGCGAAGGAGCACTGGACCTGATTCAGCGCGTTTCGGCTAACGATGCCAGCATACTGTTCGATGGAAAAGTGCAGTACAGCTACCTGCCTAATGGCCGGGGCGGTATTGTGGACGACCTGCTGGTGTACCGCATCAATGAGCTGGAGTATATGCTCGTGGTGAACGCATCCAACATCGAAAAAGACTGGAACTGGATCAGCCAGTACGCATCGGATTATCCCTTGACGATGATCGACGTGTCGGACAACATGTGCCTGTTTGCCGTGCAGGGGCCGCTGGCCGCTAAAGCATTGCAGTCACTCACCGAAGCCGATCTGGATTCGATGGAGTACTACACCTTTGAGAAAACCGATTTTGCCGGCTGCGCTAATGTCATTGTATCCGCAACGGGGTACACGGGTGCAGGAGGCTTCGAGATTTACGTATCCAACCATCAGGCAGAAATCGTCTGGAATGCTATTATGAAAGCGGGCGAGCCATACGGCATCAAACCCATCGGCCTCGGTGCCCGCGACACGCTACGGCTCGAAATGGGTTACAACCTTTATGGCAACGACATCACCGACGAAACATCACCCATTGAAGCGGGCCTGGGATGGGTGACTAAATTTACCCATCCGTTTATCGATGCCGATGTGCTGAAAGCGCAGAAAGAGCAGGGCGTACCGCGTAAATTGATTGGCTTTAAACTTATTGACCGGGGTGTGCCCCGTGGCCACTACGAATTGACCAATGCCGAGGGCACGCCCATTGGCGAGGTAACGTCCGGCACCCAGTCGCCCACGCTGGGCAAAGGGGTTGGATTGGGTTACGTACAAACGGCCTTCAGCAAACTCGGCTCCGAAATTTTTGTCAGCGTCCGGGGCAAGTTGCTCAAAGCTCAGGTCGTTAAACTCCCCTTTGTAAAAAAATAGTCAGCACCAGGATTTACAGGATTTTTATTATTTACAAGATGACTAAGAATCCTGTAAATCCGGTTCTGATACCCTTCTATGAAACAAATTGACGTTTGCTTAACGCCCGACCTCTTGCACCTGCACACCATTGAAAACACGATTGTGGTGGTTGCTGATGTGTTTCGGGCTACTTCGTGCATGGTAACGGCCTTTGCGTATGGCGTGAACAGTATTATTCCGGTAGCCACCATTGAGGAATGCCACCAGTGGCAGGAACGGGGCTATCTGGCCGCTGCTGAACGTAATGCAAAAAAGGTTGACGGATTTGAGCTGGATAATTCCCCGTTCACGTACATGGACCAGCGCATCCGGGGGGCCAACGTGGCCATGACCACCACTAACGGTACTTTGGCGATAACCCGCTCCCGGTCGGCGGTTAAAGTATTGGTAGGGTCGTTCCTGAATCTGGAGGCACTTGTACGCTATCTCAAAACTGAGGGGTATGATGTAATGGTGCTTTGCGCAGGCTGGAAAGGCCGTGTCAATCTGGAAGATACCCTGTTTGCCGGTGCGCTGGTCGAACGGTTAAAAGACAGTTATGCCATGGCCGAAGACAGTGCTATTATGGCTTGGCGGTTATACAGTGAGGGTAAGGGTAATCTGCTGGCCTACATGGCCAACGCATCCCACATCCGCAGGCTCCAGCGACTGGGCATCCAGAAGGATATTTCCTACTGTCTCCAGCACGATCTTTACGATGTCGTTCCAGTGCTTCGGGGAAACGCGCTGGTGAAAATGAACGCCTGAAACCTGGTATATGCTTAGTCGTTTCTTCTTCGGGAACTTACATCGGTCAGTTCCCGAAGAAGAAACGACTATATTTTTTCCAGCAGCCCCATCATCATTTCCTCAAAATAAGCCCCGTTGTAGGGGCCGAACCAGTTCATATCGCGGACTTCGTAGGTTGAGCGGTTATAGTAAGCGTCGGGCGTTATGTAGCCAATGTACCCCCCTTCAAAACTGGTAATCATCAGATTCACTGCTTTCTTCTTTGCCAATGGGGTAAAATCAGCGACAAATTCCCCCGAAAAATCGCAGGGAGTGCCCAATAGTACGGTCTGGCCAACGCGCAGGGCTTTCAGATCGGATGGATAATCGCCGTATACGCTGTAAAACAACCAGGGTCTCACCCGCCAGTTTCCAATCACGCGCGGGTGTGGTTCGCGTAGATCCAGTGGCAGCGTAAGAATGGCCAGACTACTGTCGGATTGGGTTTGAATGGTGGGTACAATCTGCTCGATGCGGCTGGCCAGATCACCCGCGTAGTTACGAATTTCGGCAAAATCGGTATTCCCCTTTGCCTCGGGTCCGGTACTGCCCACTGCCCCCGCCAGAAAGACCGCAAAATCTGCCGACTTCTTTTCCAGCCGATCAACCAGCGAACCGGGGTAATCGCGGCTGAGGTAGTTCCACATACTGTCCTCGAACAGCGTGGCATGACCAGCAAACGTACAAAGCAGGGCCGATTCGCCCGTAGTAGTCTTCTGTAGTTTGAGCAGACGAATCAATCCGTCAAGCGGGCGGGTCGGGCCGGAGTTCCCAAGTCGATTGTAGATATGATCCGTTGCATCCGTCTGGCCAAAACCGATCTGTACAGGAGCCATCGTTTTTTGAGCCTCCCGAATGGCATTCAGCACACCATCGGTAATGCGGGTCACGATTTTTTCGTCGTATTCACCGGCAATTAGTTCGCCTACCAGTCCCGGTGCCCAACCGCCAATACTGTTATGCGAATGGATGGCTCCCATGTACATATTCTCCCATCTAAGCCCTACTTCCGGCAAGCGCTTTTTCAACAATGCGACCACTGTAGGCGGGGTAATCAACAGGTCTAACCCAACAATTACCACCTTCGTGCCCCCATTATCCAGCATGATAGCCCGGGCAAAAATTGAATCGCTGACAATGTTCCAATGCTTACCCCGGCGGGCACCATAACCACCGGTAGGCGTGGTGTAGGGAGGTGTAATATTTGCTTTTGCCCAACCTGCCCGCAGTGGAGCCGTGGCCGGTAGTGGTGCAGGCAGTTGTTCCAGGCGTTGTTTTGTTTGTCGGTAATAAACCATTTCCTGGTAGGGCGTATCATCGACCGGAGCCAGGCTAATCGCCAGGAACACCAGGATCAAGACAACTAGTGCTAGCAGCACTATGAGGAAAATGCGGATAAATTTCATGCCGGAACCGCCAGAGATAGCGAATTTTGACGCAAGCAACGAAAAAAGCGACGGATTGGAAAAGTAGGGGACAAAAAAAGGCACCAGGGAAAATCCCCGATGCCTTCCGTCACCCTACCGGTTTCCCGGTCTCCCTATTATATACTACTACCCAAGAAATGGGGCCGCAATGGCCAAAACCTGCGCTTTGGTCAAAGGCTCGTCAAAGGCTTCCCGGAATGAATCATCGGAGAAGCCCGTTGTGTTTGGCAATGTTTTCAACGCAACTCCACCCTGGGTAAATGTCGTTTGAGCCGTATCGGAAACCCATCCTTTCAAGCCCAGTATCCGACGAACCTCCGACGCATGGCGTGCTTCAACCGAGTGGATTTGTAGCGCCGTTGTCAGGATGGGTTTGTCGTTGATTAGTTCACCTGCCTGTCCTTTGTAAGCAGCTACACCCGTATCTTCCAAAGCCCGGGCTGTGGCCAGAAACGTTGGATAACTTGTAAAGGTACCGGCTGGGTACTTGAACGTTGGTTTAGCAGCGGCTGCTGTTCCCAGCGCACCTTTCAACAAAGCTACGTGGGCAGCCTCATGCTTGCTTATCTGCGAAATAACGGTCCGGTCCGAAGCGGGCACCAGACCGGCAGCGGCCAGCCCCATGCGGTAAAACTCATCTTCCAGATACTCCAGCGTGAGCGCATACTGCAACACAGCCACAGCAGCTGCGGAAGGAGCACCCGACTGAGCCAGTGCCTTATTTAAACTACCCGCAACGATGGCAGGAATACCAGCGGCTACCAAATTGGAGCCAAACTTGAGAAGATTCCGACGCGAATAGAAGCTGTAACGCTCACTGATTTCGGGGTCAATCTGCTCTATATCAGAGATTATCTTAAATAAATTCATAGCGTTGGTTTACTTCGGAAGGTTAGTGGCCGTAATCTGCGTTTTAACAAACGTTTGGGCAATGGGTAGCACAACAGACGGAGCAGATGCTTTATCAAGGCCCGTTGCAGGCGCTACGACATCATCCCCCGCAAAATCGGCTGATTTTGGGCTCAGCAGGTCGCGAATGGCGGCTGCATGACGGGCTTCTACCGATACAATCTTACCGGCTAGCGCCAGGTAGTTTACATCTTTAATCAACGAACCAGCACCGTTATAAGCTGATACACCTAAATCTTCAAATGCTTTGGCTGTGTTGAGTACGCTTGCCCGGTCGGTGAAGGTAATAGCCGTGAAATTGGGCGTCAGACCAGCGATGGCATTGGCACCAAGAGCCGCTTTGAAAAACTCACGGTGGATGATTTCATGATTGCGAATATCGGTCAGGAGCGTTTTCTCCGCATCTGTCATACCGCTGTAAGGCGTAGCGATTACCTGTGTGTAAAAAGCCGCTTCCAGTTGTTCCAGTGCATAGGCGTAGTTTAGGATACCGACATCTCCTGTTCCTAAATCTACCGGTGCCATTACGGTCGTTGGGTTTTCTTCACCATTCTTACAGGAAGCCAGAACAGCACCGCCAGCAGCAAAGGCGCCTGCATAGCGCAGGAATAGCCGGCGTCCTACTCGTACCGGCTCTAATTGACCCGGCAACATGCCTAGGCTTACTTCTTCTTGTTGGTTTTTCATACGGAATAATTCGGTTTTGAACAGCCAAGCGTTCGATACACTTACGACAATCCCGGAATTTTGGATTTTCGACCGGAATAAAAAAGGAATAAATGGTCGAAAAATTAGCCGGGAGATTGAACAGGCACTATATGCTGACCGTTTTGTAATTGATCGCTCACCTTTGTGAGTCGTAACAGTAACTATGTTCGTAACCCTTTTGTGTCGAATAAGTATTCAATGGCCTGGCTAAACCAGTCAGACACAGGTGTTGCAAAGCATTCGAACAGTCCGAAAAACAGCCGAACTATATCAGGCACATTATGTTGTGTTATCGTTTTTGACCGAGTGGCTTCCTTATCCAGCGGTTCTGAGTACTGAAATAAATTTACCTGATACCATGAATATTACCCAGGTGCGTGAACAACTTCACCGCTTAATCGACGAAGTCGATGATTTATACGTCCTGAACGGATTGTATCGTAACCTCGCTGCCGACAAGCGTCAGCGTGAAGCCTATGAGCAGGAACAAGCCAAAAAACAGGCTCGTCCCCGTAATCGGCACGCCGATTGAGGCTAGTTGGAAAGGCTGCTGATTGTAAGCGCAATAATGACCACGTTGAAAATAAAAGACAGTACACCGTGAGCCAGAGCCGTTCGTCGAATAACTTTTGAGCCAATGGTCACGTCGGATACCTGACTGGTCATGCCGATGATGAAGGAAAAATAGGCAAAGTCGAGGTAGTCCGGCTCGGTATCATCCAAAAAATCCAGTCCACCCGGTCTTTTCTGCTGGCTTGCACTACTACCATAATACAGGTGGGCGTACCGATGAGTAAAAAGAGTGTGCACCAAACTCCAGGCGCTCCCAACAGCCACAATGGGCAGTATAAGATGCTCCTGCCTGTTGGCATCCACTGAATTGAGTAAGGCTCTAACGGCAAACAGACTGGCCAGCGCAGCCGCCAACGAAAAAAACAGTATCCAGGTCCGGCTCGAATCCTGCATGCGGGATAGCTTTGGCAAATCGCGCGGATGCAGAACAAGGATAGCGGTCCAGGACAAGACTAGTACCATCAACGCAAACGCAACCCAAATTGATGTAATGCGAGCCGGTACATTAAAGTCTTTTGGAACCACAAAATACGCCACTCCCGCTACCACTAAGGCAATAAGGAATCGCTGATGCGCATCGAACCGGGCAATTTTCTCTATCAGTCGCATAGCCATGTGGGCATTAGAAGAAGGCACGGTACGAAGTATGGCTCTGGGGGATTGTCCCCCAAATTTTCAGGATTTTTTACCCCGCTGTCGTACCTTCGTTCTCTCAACAGTCTAAGTGATATGTCCTCTCCAGGCTCGCAGCATATTGTCCACATTGGGGCAAAAAAGGATAGTGCCGTTCTCTCGAAATCGCAGAAAGAGTTTAACCGACTGACCCGCAAAATTGAAACACTGACAGACAACCTGCACGATCTGCGCGAAGCGACCGTACATATTCAGCAGCGGGTGCAGAAGGATTACCGGCCACTGTTAGAGCAATACAGCCAGTTCCGGGCCGAGATGGTGCGCCTGTTCGATAGGATGCATGATACGAAACCATTTACGAAAACTGAGAAGAAGAAGCTGGTGGACCTCATCCAGAAAATAGCCTTCGAATTGATTTCAACCTACGGTATTGACGACCTCAAGCCCATCTACAGCAAGTATAACAGCGAAGGTTTTGATCAGGTCAATACCCAAGCCGACGAGCAAACGGCCGACATGATGAAGGAGATGATGGAAGCTATGTTTGGCATCCAGTTCGAAGACGATGCTGACGTAAGTGATCCGCAAAAAATGGCCGCCTATATGCAGGAAAAACTAGCGCAGCAGCAGGCCGAACAGGAAAGAAATAAGCGACAAAAAGCGGATAAACCCAAAACGGCCAAACAGCAGGAACGCGAAGCTAAAAAACAGGCCGAAGCCCAGAAGATTACCAAAGCGGTCCGAACACTATACATGGATCTGGTGAAGGCATTTCACCCCGACCGGGAACCCGATGAAGCCGAGAAAGGGCGCAAAACGGAAATCATGCACCGGGTAACGGAAGCGTATGAAAAAAGTGACTTGCTGGCTCTACTGCGCCTGCAGCTCGAATTCGACCGTATTGACCAAGCCCATCTGGAAAGCCTGGCCGAAGAGCAACTCAAGTACTATAACAAAATTTTGAAGCAGCAGACCCAGGAACTGGACGAGGAGTTGTTTGCGCTTCAGAACGAACTGGCCGCCATGACGGGCAAACCGGCCTTTGCCGTTAGTTCAAGGATAGCCCTGGAGTTTAGTCTGAACAGCGATATTGCCCAACTAAAGCGGGATATCAAGCAAATCAAGTCCAACGTAAAAGCGTTTGCTGACCCCAGCGTCCTGAAGCAGTGGTTAAAAACGTACCGGATTCAGAAGCCGGATGAATTCATGTTTTTCGACTTGATGTAGTTGAGGGCGATTTCTGTAACTCAGTCCTTTAATAGTAACTCAACCCACCGGCAAATAGCCATTATTAAGAACGAGAACGAAATCGTCTTCCTGCAATATTCCCGGAAAAAGCTGACTTCTCCAATGATTATACGGCCCATAAAGGCTTTTTCGATATTTTCAACCATCTTGCTCCTTTATTTGACATATCCGTAGTCTATTGCTGCTTTTACTGAGAAATATGAAAGAGTATATCCGACCTATTAATCGTTTGCTCGTTGCCAACCGGGGCGAAATTGCCATTCGTATCATGCGGGCAGCTACTGAGTTAGGCATCACAACCGTTTCTGTTTATACCTACGAAGACCGGTATTCACTCCACCGGTACAAAGCTGATGAAGCCTATCAGATTGGCCGGGATGATGATGCGCTGAAGCCGTATCTGGATGTTGAGGGTATCATTCTGCTGGCTAAACGGCATAAGGTCGATGCCATTCACCCCGGCTATGGTTTTCTGTCGGAGAACGTGAAGCTGGCCCGCCGGTGCCGGGAGGAGAATATTATTTTCATCGGCCCATCGCCCGAAGCAATGGATGCGCTGGGCGATAAAGTGCGGGCTAAAAATCTGGCCACCAAGGCCGACGTACCCCTTATTCCAGACTCGCGGGAGCCCGACATGACCCCCGAATTTGCCCTGACCGAAGCCGAGCGAATTGGTTTTCCGGTGATGGTGAAAGCAGCCGCCGGGGGCGGTGGACGCGGTATGCGCGTGGTACGGAAGGCCGAAGAGTTTTCGAAAGCCTTCTCCGAAGCCAAAAATGAAGCCCGAAACGCCTTTGGCGATGACACCATCTTCCTCGAAAAATTTATTGAAGACCCTAAGCACATCGAGGTGCAGCTGCTGGGCGATCAGCACGGAAATATCGTTCACCTCTACGAGCGCGACTGTTCGGTGCAACGGCGGTTCCAGAAAGTAGTAGAAGTAGCACCATCATTCGGGCTGAAGCAGGAAACCAAGGATAAACTGTATGCCTACGCCCTGCAACTGGGCCGGGCCGTCAATTACTCCAATGCCGGAACGGTCGAGTTTCTGGTCGATATGAATGAGGATATATTCTTCATTGAAGTAAATCCCCGGATTCAGGTAGAACATACCATTACGGAAGAGGTAACGGGCATCGACATCGTTCGGACGCAGATTCTGATTGCGATGGGCTATAAGCTCTCTGATAATGGTATCTACATCAAAAGCCAGGCCGATGTTCCGCTGAACGGTTACGCCATTCAGTGCCGCATCACAACGGAAGACCCTGCCAACGGCTTCAAACCCGATTTTGGCACCATTACGGCCTATCGGAATGCAGCCGGTTTTGGCATTCGCCTGGACGAAGGCAGCAGCTACGCGGGCATGAAGATATCGCCCTACTTCGACTCTATGATTGTGAAGGTGTCGGCACGGGGGCGCACGCTCAAAGGAGCTACGCAACGCCTGTCGCGGGCATTGATGGAGTTCCGGATTCGGGGGGTAAAAACCAATATCGGCTTTTTGCAGAACGTTATCGGCAACCCCATTTTCCAGCGGGGCGAAGCGCGGGTCTCGTTCATTGAAACCCACCCCGAACTATTTGACTTCCGCAAGCCACAGGACCGCTCGACCCGGGCACTTAACTACCTAGCCGATGTGATTGTGAACGGTAATCCGGCGGTAAAGAACAAGGACGACAGCAAAATATTCCGGACTCCGGTTGTGCCGGCTTTTGATACCTACAGTGCCTATCCTACCGGCAACCGGGACCGCCTGAAAGAGCTGGGACGGGATAAATTTGTGCAGTGGGTAAAGGATGAAAAATGTGTTCTCTATACCGATACTACGTTTCGCGACGGCCATCAGTCCCTGCTGGCAACCCGCGTTCGTACGCAGGACCTTCAAAAAGTAGCTGAAGGGTTTGCCAAAAGTCACCCTGAACTGTTTTCAATGGAGGTGTGGGGTGGGGCTACGTTCGATGTATCGATGCGTTTCCTGTACGAAAGCCCCTGGAAACGCCTGGAAGCCCTGCGCGAGGCCATGCCCAACATGCTGCTGCAGATGCTTTTTCGCGGCTCTAACGCCGTTGGCTACTCAGCTTACCCGGATAACCTGATCGAGAAGTTCGTGGAACAGTCCTGGCAATCGGGAATCGACGTGTTCCGTATTTTCGACTCGCTGAACTGGGTCGAAGCCATGAAGGTGAGCATGAAAGCCGTTCGCGAACGAACCGATGCCCTCTGCGAAGCCGCTATCTGCTACACCGGCGATATACTGGACCCATCCCAGAAAAAGTATACACTCCAGTATTACCTCGATATGGCCCGCCAGCTCGAAGATGAGGGAGCAAATCTGCTGGCCATCAAGGATATGGCCGGGCTACTAAAGCCGCTGGCGGCCGATGTGCTGGTGCGGGAATTGAAAAAAGCGGTGAGCATTCCGGTCCATCTGCATACGCACGACACGTCAGGTATTCAGGCAGCTACGTACCTGAAAGCCATTGATGCCAGGGTTGATATTGTCGATTGCGCGCTGGGTGCCTTATCCGGGCTTACATCGCAGCCAAACTTTAACTCGATAGTAGCCATGATGCAGGGGCACGAACGCGAGTGCCCGGTCGATCTGGATTCCCTGAATGCGTATTCCAACTACTGGGAAGATGTTCGGGAGTACTATTATCCGTTCGAGTCGGGCATGAAAGCGGGCAGTGCCGAAGTATATGAAAACGAGATTCCGGGGGGTCAGTATTCAAACCTGAAGCCACAGGCTATTGCCACCGGACTGGGCGATAAGTTTGAGTTGCTGAAAAAGAACTACTCGGTAGCTAATCAGTTATTTGGCGACATCGTGAAGGTTACCCCTTCGTCCAAAGTGGTGGGCGACATGGCCATTTTCATGACCGCCAACAGCCTTACGGCTGAAGACGTGCTGATGCGGGGGGATTCCCTGACGTTTCCCGAATCAGTAAAAGGATTTTTCAAGGGGGAATTGGGGCAACCCGTGGGTGGTTTCCCGCAAGCAGTTCAGGAAATCGTACTCAAAGGAGAAAAGCCCATTACAGATCGCCCGAACAGCCACCTGGCTCCCATTGACTTCGACGCTGATTTGAAGACTTTCCAGGAGCAGTACCCGCACAGCGATGGCTTTGTGGACTACCTGTCGTATCAGATGTACCCGAAGGTATATGATGAGTACTACAAGGCCAATGAGCAGTACGGCAATGTCAGTATTATACCAACTCCCGCGTTTTTCTACGGGTTGAAGGAAAATGAGGAGATTCTAATTAACATTGAGGAAGGTAAAAACATTCTGGTTCGATTGCTGTTCAAATCGGAGCCGGACGAGTTCGGGATGCGTACCATCACCTTTGAACTGAACGGCCAGAGTCGCCAGGTTCAGGTCCGGGACAAAGCCTCAAAGGTGGAGAAGGAAATGAACGCCAAGGTGAGTAAAGATGGTGATGTCGGTACGCCGTTGCAGGGCCGACTAACGCGTATTCTGGTAAAGGCCGGGGATGTGGTCAAGAAAAATCAGCCTTTGTTCGTTATCGAAGCCATGAAGATGGAAAGTATCGTAGCCGCTCAGAAAGAAGGAAAAGTTGTTAAAGTAGTCCTGAAAGAAGGAGCCGTGGTGGAGCAGGACGATTGCGTAGTAGAATTGTCTTAATTTTGTGTTAACAATACTTTACGAAAACCAACAGATATCACAATGTCTGTTGGTTTCTCTTTTACCATTAAATTAATTCACATGAATGCTGAACAACAAAACCCGGAAGGTGCCATTGACGTCGAACTAAGTGAGGAAATTGCCGAAGGGATTTACGCTAACCTGGCCATGATTGCCCACTCGAATAGTGAGTTTATACTGGATTTTATCCGAATGATGCCGGGCGTTCCCAAGGCAAAAGTAAAGTCACGCATCATCCTCACCCCCGAGCATGCCAAGCGATTGCTGGAAGCACTGCGCGAGAATATAAGCCGTTACGAAGAGGCTTTCGGCGGTATCAACGAGCCAAATGATGCCTTCCGCTTTCCGGCCGGTGGCTTCGGTGGACCGGTAGGGCAGGCATAGCATCGGTTTACGGTAGTCAGTTTATGGTTTATAGCTGTGCGATTTTACTTAGAGACAATTATGCTCCAGCCACTGACCGTATCGCGCAACCGTAAACCAAATACCATAAACTGTAAACGATTTACTCCTTGTCTTTCAATCTGTTTTCCGTATCTTTGCACCTCAAAATTCGGGAAGACTGTTTTTTAACAACTAATAACAAGAATGCCTACTATACAACAATTAGTGCGTAAAGGCCGCGAAAAGCTGATCGACAAGTCAAAGTCGCCTGCTTTAGATGCCTGCCCACAACGTCGTGGTGTATGTACACGGGTGTACACAACCACGCCGAAGAAGCCAAACTCGGCTCTTCGCAAAGTTGCCCGCGTTCGCCTGACGAACGGACGGGAAGTAAACGCCTACATTCCGGGCGAAGGACACAACCTACAGGAACACTCTATCGTGCTGATTCGCGGTGGCCGGGTAAAAGATTTACCGGGTGTACGCTATCACATCATCCGGGGTGCGCTGGATACGGCTGGCGTAAGCGGTCGTCTGCAAAGCCGTTCCAAATACGGTGCTAAACGGCCAAAACCAGGTCAGGCTCCTGTTAAAGGTGGCAAAGGTGCACCACCGGCAAAAAAGAAGAAGTAATTAAATCAACTGCCCGTTGAAAAACACGGCAGAGTAAGATCAAAAATCTGAAGCTATCATGAGAAAGGCGAAACCGCCCAAGCGTTACGTATTACCCGACCCAAAGTACAAAGAGGTCCTCGTAACCAAATTTGTTAATAACCTGATGTACGAAGGCAAAAAGAGCCTGGCGTACTCCATCTTTTATGACGCGCTCGACGTGGTGGCAAAACGCACCAGCGAAAGCGGTCTGGATACCTGGAAGAAGGCATTGAATAACGTCATGCCATCAGTTGAAGTAAAAAGCCGTCGCGTTGGTGGAGCTACCTTTCAGGTACCTACCGAAGTACGGGCAGACCGAAAAGTCGCAGTAGGCATGAAATGGCTTATTAAGTATGCTCGTTCGCGCGGTGAGAAAACCATGGTTGACCGGCTAGCCGCCGAAATAGTTGCAGCCGCCAAAGGCGAAGGTGCAGCGGTGAAAAAGAAGGATGATACGCACCGGATGGCCGAAGCCAACAAAGCGTTCTCGCACTTCCGTTTCTAAATCAACCGTACAGGCCAGCGTCCCGATGGCCTTTGTATTGACAAAAGCTCTCCAGTTTTGGGGAGCTTTTGCTATTTTTGACCGATGACAACGTTAGAAAACAATTTCCTCCGCGTAACAATCCGCCCCCAGGGCGCTGAGCTTACGTCTATTGTTCATAAAGCCAGTGGCATTGAGCACCTCTGGCAGGCCGACCCAACCGTGTGGGGCTGGCACGCGCCCAATCTCTTTCCCGTGGTGGGCGGCTGTCTCAATAATCAGGTGTTGATTGACGGGATGACGTACCCGATGGAGCGGCATGGTTTTACCCGGACATCACTGTTTGAACCGACGGAGTCGACCCCTACGCACGCTGTATTTTCATTACGGTCAAGTGAGAAGACACGGGTACATTTCCCGTACGAATTCGAGTTCCAGATTAGCTACAAACTGGATGAAGCCCGCTTGGTTGTTGCGTATCGCGTTGTCAATCAAGATGACAAAACGGTGTTTTTCTCTGTGGGAGCACACCCGGCTTTTGCCGTTCCTTTCAACAAGGGCGAAGCGTATGAGGATTACTATCTTGAGTTTGAGCAGGACGAAGCCTTAGAAACGCACTTACTTTCAACAGCGGGCTACTTCACTGGCGAGACGAAGCCCGTTCCTACAAAGGGTCGCCATCTTGGCTTAACAAAGCATCTTTTTGATGACGATGCGCTGGTGTTCAAAAATCTCGCTTCCCGGCGCGTGGCAATCTGCACTGACAGGCATAACCATGCTGTTATCCTGGACTACGCTGCTTTCCCTTATCTGGGTTTATGGGCAAAACCTGGTGCCCCATTCGTCTGTATTGAACCCTGGTTGGGCTGTGCCGACAGTGAAGGACAACAGAAACCTATCGAGGAGAAAGAACTGATTCAGTCTGTAGAAGCAGGGCGGGTATTTGAAGCCTCGTTCTCAATAACGATTTTGTAATAACTACTGGGTTTCTTCCAGCGATGTAAAATCCTTGAACGTACGCTTGAGGGCTTTATCTGTTGCCTGCTTTCTGCTTTGCCAGTTGGCATCCAGCTCCAGCGCAACCAGACCGCTCAAACTCATCGAATTACGGAAATCGTCCAGCTTTTTAATGAAGTCTCCGCTACGCCGGGCCGACTTCAACGCAAACTCACGGGCAAATACGTCGCCTTTGTTCTGTAATTCACTTCGTTTACCCAACACATAATTATAGCGGTCGAGCAAATCTTTCATCGACTTACCAATCACTTCGGTGGCTTCCAGGGTGCCCATTGTCAACACGGCGGTCCCTCCTACTGCCGAAACAATACGGCCGCTGCTTTGCGTTGTCGGGCTTGTACTCGCCCCCGTGACAGCGGGTGTTACACCTGTTACCGCGCCCAGCGAAGCATTGGCCACTGATCGATTTCGTTTCCCGCCCTTGGCTTTTTTATAGTCGTGTTTAAGTTGCTCTTCTTTTTCACTCAGTTGCTCAATAAGTCCCCACGCCTGAACCAGTAGCTGTCGGTATTGGACGTAATAATAGCGGTCCTTTTCGGCTTCGTTAACGGTATTCAGTACCGTAAAGGTAATCCGGCGTTCGGCTCGGTTCTTAGCTTTGTCGAGCACATAAAATGTAATCTGAACACCCAGAGAGTCATAGGGATCTTTCACAAACTCGTAGCCAGGTTGCCAGATGAATTCGTACTGATTGTTCGTATTTTTGATTAGTGCCGTTTTGGGAATTTCCTGATTGTCGGACAAAAAATCAAACGTTTCCACATCATCTTCGCCATTCTGGTCGGATAGGTAAAACTTCAGGTTGACAGTAGCATTTTCCTTCAGCTTATAATGCTTTTCGCCGGGTATTACCGTAATATCAGGAGGCAGATCCATCTGGGTTGCTTCCACTTTCAGCCGTCCTTTGGTACGCGTTTTAGCGGGCTGATCCTCTACCCAAAATTCAATGTACTGTGGTGTTTGCCTGACCTTGTTAAACTGATTCTGAGACAGTGTCCAGGTTAACTCACCCTGCGACGATAGCTTGCTGCCTTCGGGCATCTGGTCGGCAATGGGGATAAATACCAGCGGGTCGCCATCATCGTCATGCACCACCTGCGAATCCATTTTATATGTATTCTGCGTGCGGTAGCTTACATAAAAAGGCCTTAATTCGCTGATTACCGGAGGACGATTAACATCCAGTATTTTAATCTCAACTGTGTGAGAAGCCGTTTGCCCCTGCCTGGTGTGAACATCGAAGGTTACCGGATAAACTTTCGCTGTTTGAAGCCGATCTGCCAGTCCAAAACCGGGGGTCCAGCGAAAATGACCGGTTGAATCAAGCTCCATGCCCTCCTGTTTGTCAGATCCCAGGCTAAACGTTACCGAGTCCTGCGCTATACCCGCAACGTTCAGATCAAACCGGATAGTACCACCTTCCGGCACTACATTCCAGTTGGTTTGTGTTGGCAATAAAAGTTGTAACGATTTTGAGGAATCCTGCGCGTAGCTACTATCAATGATAAAACTGAATAGCAACCACACTAATATACCGGCAGTTCGGTTCATAGTTAGGTTGGGGAGAGGTCCGTTTTAAAAAACGTAAAAATAGGATGAAGATTTTGTACCGGTGCCTTTTGCGGCATTTTTTGAGACTTTTCTTAGCTAACAGGCTACTATTGGCTATAATAATTATAGTTTTCCGGGATAAAGTAATAACGACCTATTCAGCCGATAGCGGTTTTCCTGGAGCGTAAACTGCGCTGTTTACCCTGATAGGGAATAGTGATTATAACCATTCACTACTCCGGCAGACCAATAAAAAAAGGTCGCTTCCTGATTCGTCAGGAAGCGACCTTATAAAATAGATACTGTTTTATTGACCGTTACTTCTTTGGAGGAGTCGTAGCAGCAGGCTTGGTAGCCGTTGCACCTGCACCACCACCCGTAGAAGCAGCTTTGGCCGCAGCGGCTGCTTTGGCAGGGTCAATACCCAATTTTTTCAGGACCGAATCGGTAATGTTATTCTCTTCGGGAGCAACCAGCAGGATAGGAATCGTGTTGGCACCCGCGTCCAGATTGAACACATACTGATAGCTTTCTTCTTTGGCTACGGCATCAATGGCCTTTTGAATTTTTTGCACGACCGGATTAACCAACTGCTGGTACTTGGTTTGCAACGATGTTTGAGCCGTTTGGCTAAACTCCTGAATCCGGGACTGTAGCCCCTGCAATTCGGTCTCCCGGTCCTTACGAATAACGTCCGACATTTGGGCTGCTCCTTTTTCGTAGGCACCGTATTTTTCTTCCAGTTCTTTCTGCATCCGCTTCAGCTCGTTTTCTGTCTGAGTCCGCTGAATAGTCAACTGGTTCTGAATATCTTTTGCTTCGGGCGTTTGCGACAGCACGTAATCAATGTTCGTATAGCCTAACTTCAGCGGTCCGGCTGCGGCAGTCGTAGCAGGTGTTGTGGTTTGGGCTTGTGCCTGTGCGTTTAAACCGCCTACTAGTAGGGCCGCTGCAAACGCCATGACGATGTGTTTCTTCATCTCGAATTGTTTGTTTGTATTACTTTGGATTTGTGGTTGTTTTATTTGTTGGACTGTTATTGGTAGCGGTTGGTTTAGTATCTAGTCCCAATTCTTCCATCACATAATCCGAATAGTCGTGCCGGGGATTGGTATAGAGCATCACAAAATCGGAGGCTTTATCGAAAATAAAATCCAGTTTCTTCTGCAAACATACTTTATCCAGTGCCCGTTGCAATAACTCCATTGGCGCTTTTATTAATTCCTTCTTCTTCTCGAATAACAGGCCCTGGTACCCAAATACTTTATTGTTGTATTCTCTGGCTTCGCGCTCCTTATCGCTGATTATCCGCTGCCGTTCCCGTTTCATGTCTTCGGTCAGCAGAATTTCTTCGGCCTGATACCCCTTTTGCAACTTCTCGATTTCGACATACTTGTCCTGAATGTCTTTCGACCATTTATCGGCAAACTTATCAATCTCGCTCAGTGCCTTCTGGTATTCGGGCATCTTGCCGAAAATGTACTCCGTATCGATATACCCAAACTTCTGGGCTTCAACGGGAGTCGCTAACCCAATAGCGGACAAAAGTACGAAAAATAGGGCTTTTTTCATTGGTAACCAGTCAATTTTTGCAGGAAGTGATTGATTTTCAAGGTTTGTCTACTCAAATCAGGTAAGCCACAGCGTACTTGCCTTATTTGAGTAAAACGTTACCCTTTTAGTAATCTTATCTGAACTGCTGACCAATTGTGAAGTGGAACTGACCCGACGCCTTGTCTTTCACACCCGGAATCTTATCGAAACCATATCCATAGTCAATACCAATCAGCCCAAAGGCTGGCATGAATATACGTGCTCCAATGCCTATTGACCGCTTCAGGTCGAATGGATTGTACTGTTTGTAGGTAGCCCAGTTATTACCCGCTTCCATAAAGGCAAGGGCAAAGATGGTAGCCGACGGGTTCAGGGAAATAGGATACCGAAGTTCCGCAACGAATTTGTTATAGGCTACCCCTCCCTGACTGCGGGCCTGCTGGCCTACAGCCTGATTGTAATCGGCGGTGTAAACGCTCCGGTCATCATACCCACGCAGACCGATGATGTCCTGCGCCAGCGCAAACTGCCCCTGACCTGCCAGACCTGATCCCCCCAGGATGAAGCGTTCAAATGGGCCAATCTCGGTGCGTCTGTTATAGCTGCCCAGGAAACCCAGGTGAGCACGTGTATTCAATACCAGCTTGCCAAACACCGTCTGAAACCAGCTGGCATCGAACATCCATTTATGGTATTCGACAAACTTGTATTTATTTTCTGGCTTAACTGCCTCTGTAGTGGTCTTGAAAGCCGAATAAGGGGGCGTGAACGAGCCACTCAGCGTAAAGGAGGAGCCATTACGCGGAAACTGTGGATTATCAATACTGTTTCTCGACAGCGTCGTATTGAAGGTGATGTTATTGGAGATACCATCCTTATACCCGATATAAAACAAGTCGAGGTTGTTCAGGTCATACCGCTGGTACGAAATGGAGTTACTCAGCGAGAAGTAATCATCGGGTACTTTCAACTGTCGGCCCAGTCCAATGGTAAGGGCGGTGTTCGTGTAGGAGCCCGTTGGCTTCCGGCCCTTCAAACTCTGGTAAATACTGGCCGGATTGGAGGGGTCGTAAAAAGTTTGGTAAACCGTATGGCTGGCACTGACCGAGAGCGCGTTGGGCTTGCGGCCACCCAGCCAGGGTTCGGTAAACGACAGCGAATACACCTGATACTGACTACCGTTGGCCTGAAAACGCAACTGTACCCGCTGACCATCGCCTGCCGGAAGCGGACGCCACGCATTGAGATTTGTAATGTTGCGGGCCGAGAAGTTATTGAATGTCAGGCCGAGCGTACCTACAAACCCTACGTAGCCACCCCAACCGCCCGACAATTCAATCTGATCGGATGGCTTTTCTTCGACGGTATATTCGATATCAACCGTTCCGTCACTTTGCGGAATCGGGTTGATGCCAATTTTTTCCGGGTCGAAATACCCTAAGGTAGACAGTTCCCGCTGCGTCCGGATGAGGGCGGTTTTCGAGAACTTCTGACCAGGCAGCGTCCGAATGGTACGCATCACTACGTGGTCGCTGGTTTTGGTGTTCCCGTTTAGAATAACCTTATTGATGGTAGCCTGCTTACCTTCAAAAAGGCGAATCTCAAGGTCAATGGAGTCACCTTCTATAGACTTCTCAATGGGCTGTGCGTTGTAGTACAGGTAACCGAGGTCCATATACTGCGAACTCAAATCCTGACCGGGATTGCCATTCATCCGTTTCTCGAGGTCTTCCGGATTGTAAACGTCCCCTTTCGTAACGCCCAGTACTGACCGAAGCTGCTCATCGGTGTACAGGTAGTTGCCCGAGAAATCAATGTTACGGTAGTAATACTGGTGCCCCTCGTTCAACTTCATGTCGATATTGATCGTGTTTGACCCATTATGCACAATGGTATCATCCTCAATAACGGCATCCCGGTAACCCAGTTTATTGTAGTATTCCAGTAACTTACTCTTGTCTTCCTCGTACTTTTTCGGAACAAACTTAGAGGGGGTGAACAGGCGGCCAAAACGCATTTCTTTGGTGCTCTTCATTTTCATCCGCACCGTCTGTTCATCCAGGCTCTTTAGTCCCTCAATGTTGATTTTGGCAATTTTGACCTTTTGTCCTTTGTCTACCAGTACGCGCATGGTAGCATTGTTGCGGGTACTGTCCGGGATAGTCGTGATTTTAACCTTTGTGTTAAGGTATCCCTTGTCGACGAAGTATTTACGAACCGCTAACTGCGTATTCTTAGTAATCGTATTACTGACGATTTTACCCAGATTGAGCTTTATTTTTTCCTTCAGGTTATCCTGTTCGCCTTTTTTTATGCCCATGAAACTAACCCGGTAGAGCCGGGGCCGTTCCCGCGCCCGGTACAGGAGCGAAACCTTACCGTCGCCGGTTGGGGTAGCAAACATCTCAACATCGTCCAGCAGGCCGGAGTCCATCAATTTACGCACCGATGATCCGGTCACCTCGCCCGGCAGCCGTATTTTGTCCCCTACTTTCAGACCGGTGAGCGAAACCAGCGAGTTTGGATCGAGGTATTTGGTGCCGGTTATAGTGAGGCCGGTTATTTCGTATTCCTTCGGGTTGGCGTAATCGAGCAGATTATTACTTTCTGTTGCGGTGGCATTTTCCTGCCCGACACCAACACCGACGCGTACCTGCGCCTGGACCGATGACAGGCCAGTTAGTAGAAGAATAACGCCAAGTAGGATTTTTATACGGTGTTCCAAGTTTGTAATGCGTGTTAAGTAATTTATTATAAGGATTCAGTTCAGGCGCGAAGGGTTGGAATCAGCTTGAGGTTTAACGTTAATGGTTGCCCGCCGGGACTGACGTATCAAGTAAGCAAAGAAGTATCCAGGTGTCGTTAGTGCGTTAGCCCCGACAGGGAACCGCAACCAAAAACCGTAAACTGTATTTCATTTCGCTAACTGTTCACTGATTTTGCCAAACCGGCGTTCGCGCTGCTGGTAACTTAAGAGAGCCTCATACAAGTGGGCTTTGCGAAAATCGGGCCACAACACATCAGGCATATATAGTTCGCAGTAAGCCAGTTGCCACAGCATAAAGTTGCTGATTCGCATTTCACCACTGGTTCGGATCATGAGTTCGGGGTCGGGAATACCACCCGTTGTCAGATGCTGGCCAAACAGGGTTTCATCAATCTGATCGGGGGTAAGTTTACCATCCCGTACGTCGGCGGCCAGTTTCCGGGCCGCTTCCAGAATTTCCCAGCGTCCACTGTAGCTCAGGGCCAGAATGAGGGTCAGGCCGTTATTCTGACTGGTTTCGCGTATAGCCTCTGCCAGTTCCCGTCGGCAGTCGGCAGGCAAACTTTCGGTATGACCAATCGTTTCCAGCCTGACATTATTCTTCATCAATGTTTTAATCTCTCCCCGAATGGTATGTACCAGCAGCGTCATGAGGGCATCCACTTCCAGCTTGGGTCGATTCCAGTTTTCGGTCGAGAAAGCGTAGAGGGTCAGATACTTCACTCCCAGTTCGGCGCATCCTTCCGTTACTTCACGAACGGCTTTAATGGCGTTATGGTGGCCAAACACCCGGGCTGCCCCCTGACGCTTGGCCCAGCGTCCGTTTCCATCCATGATAACGGCTATGTGCTGAGGCAGATTGCTCGGGTCTATATGTTCCTTCATCCCAATTGGGGCGTTTTAACAAAACTTAACAAGGTTGCGAAGATACGGAATTTTGGTGAGTGTCACCGGATTTTACTGCGCCTTGCGGGTTTACCCGTTGAAACAGAACGGACAGGGCAAACCCGTTCTGTTTCGGCCGGATGCCAATTGGATAAGCAGAGTAACCTCTTTCCATTGGTCAACGTGTATCTTTGCCCGGAGAAAACATAAACAGAGTCGGTACGTTTTTCTGATACAGGTTTGTTTTTTTATCCATTACTCTTGATGCGCACTACATTTTTGCCTTTACTGAGTCGACTTTCGGTCGTTGTGTTGCTACTCATTTCCTGGGGGTGCCAGAAACAGGACGACGTTGTTGCTACTCCCCAAACCATTACCGACCGGATTGTGGAAGATGGTCAGTTTAGCCTGCTTCGGGTGGCCATTGCGCAGGCCGGTGTCAGCGACGTCTTCAAAGATGGCAACCTAACCTTGTTTGCTCCAACCGATTCCGCCTTTCAGGCAGCGGGCCTCGGTACAATTGCCGCGATACGCTCGGTCCCTCCGGAACAGATGCGAACGCTGGTGCTGTACCATCTGCTTACTGGCAGCGTAATGGCATCAGACATTCCGGCCGGGATGAACTCTGTCGAAACCCTGAACAAGGGCATTCTGTACATCAATAAAGCGACCAATGGAACAATTTATGTGAACAATGCCAGGCTAACACAGGCCGATATCAGGACGGCCAACGGGTACATTCACACCGTTAACCGGGTGCTGATGCCTTCCATTGGAAACGTACTGACAACCATTCAGAACAATCCCAATCTAACGTTTCTGACGGCGGCTATCAAGCGGATAGGAACCAGTAACCCCACATTACTGGCCACATTGGAAAATGCATCGTCGGCTAATAAAGTAACGATTTTTGCGCCTAATGATGCGGCTTTTAAAGCCGATAAGGTTTACAATACCCTGAATGCCATTGAGTCGGCCAGTGTGCAGACGCTGACGAACATTCTGTTATATCATGTGATAGCAGGTGCCCGGTTTTCTACCCAGTTCAAAACGGAGAGCCTCGATACATTTTATACCGGCAATAAGTTGATTACTATTATAACACCCACTCAACTTATGGTGAAAGGGGCAAAAAATTTGACGGCAGCCACGGTTCGGCAGGTCGATATTCCCGCCACAAACGGCGTCATTCATATCATTGACCAGGTGTTGCAGCCGTAGAAAAAGCTAAAATTGACAACGTACGAAGATTTTTTTTCCCGGTTTGCCAACGGTTCGCCACACAAGCGGGTCCATAAACGTAGGTATTATAACTGCTCTTTTAGTTTAATGCACAAATTCCATCTACTCGTTTTCGGTGTATTGCTGCTTGGTGGACTGGCCTCCTGCAACACGCAGAACATAGACCCCAACGGTACTGCCGCTACACTGGTAGCTGACCGGGCCACCATAAATACCTACGCGGTTAGTAAGGGGCTTTCGGGAACATCGACTGCTTCCGGCCTGTATTTCGTGTCGTCTAAGCCCAGTTCGTCTACGGTTGTTCCTGCCTTTGGTAAGGAACTGGAATTTACCTATACGCTCTCCGCACTACTAAGCACTACGACTAATGCAGGCATAGTAACCGCCAAAACGATTGATTCTGCGTACGCCAAAACGCCTGCCTTCGTCTCCTTTTTCGATGGGGTACTGAAAGCTGGTTTGCAGGAAGGGCTATTGCTCATGCACGAGGGCGAATCGGCCATTTTTCTTGTGCCGTCTAAACTGGCTTTTGGTGAGGTAGGCTCCTCCATTGCTGACTCTATTCCGGCCAATACGCCGGTTCGGTTTGACGTTACCCTGAATCGGGCGCGAACCGAAGACCAGCAGATAAGCGAATATATAGCGGCAAACAAGTTGACCTTTACGGAAACGACTGCGTCGGGGTTGCGGTTTGTCAGAACGCAAACCAGTACATCGGTTGATTCGGTGAAAACGGCTGTCAGCGAGGGAAAAACAGTGACTGTACGGTACGTGGGCAGACAGTTGCATGCCAAAACCGCTCTTGGTTTCGATAGTACCGGCACGGGCCTGAACCAGTATAACGTGCCGGGTTTTACCGAGGGGTTGAATAAGCTGCGGGTTGGGGAAAAGGCTACGCTGCTGTTTCCCTCCTCCATTGGCTACGGCAACGATGGTCTCGCTGACCCCGTAACCAAGCTTTACAAAGTAGCTCCCTATGCTCCGCTGCGTTATGACGTAGAGGTGGTTTCGGTCAAGTAAAATCAGTAATTACCAATCAATTCCTAGTTTAATTTTCATGCGTAAACTTCCTGTTGTTCTAGCTGGCCTACTGCTTATCGGCGGCCTGATTTCCTGCAAGACACCCGATGTCGGCCTCAACGATGATGCCATTTTTGAAAGCAATAAAGCTGACATTCAGCGGTACGCCACAACCAAAGCGTTGTCGGGTACCTTTACAACGGCTGGTGTGTACTACGCACTGACCAGACCCGGCTCATCAACGGTGGTACCCACCGAAGGGCTGGAAGCCGAATACAATTATACATTGTATGCACTTATATCGGATGGTACGACCATAACAGACAAGTTTGTTGACTCCACGTTCGCTACCAAGTCCAACTACCTGGTCATTGCTCCCAACCAGCCAGCCACCCCCACCGTTCAGGGACTGACCATTGGCCTGCAACAGATGCACGTTGGTGAGCAGGGCGTTATCATGCTGCCTTCCTACTACGGTCTTGGCCGGGATGGGTCGAGTAACGGGCTTGTTCCGCCCAACGCTCCCCTTCGGCTCAATACTACCCTGAAACAGGTGCGGACAGAGAAGGAGCAGATTGACCAGTACCTGACGGCCAATAAGCTGACCCCAACCGAAGTAACGCCCAGTGGCTTACGGTACATCAAAACGCTCGATAACCCAACCGGCGTTGCACCGACACCCACGCAACGACTCACCATAAAGTACAACGGCCGGTTGTTACGCTCAGCGTCAGCCTTCGACAGCACCGGCACCGGCACGTACACGGGTCTGGTCAGTGGTTTTGTACCGGGTTTTGCCGAGGGGCTGGCGAAACTAAAAACGGGTGAGAAAGCAACGATTATTTTTCCGTCCAACATAGGCTATGGTGCTGCCGGGACCGGGCCTATTTCGCCTTACGCGCCCCTGCGCTTCGATATTGAGTTGATATCAGCGCAGTAAATCGACCTGATTTCTGGCTAAAGGGCGGCCTGCGAAATTCGCAGGCCGCCCTTTTTTGTTCGGTGCAGACCATAAAGACTACGCCCCGGCCGGGCTCCCGGCAGTGTCCTGACTGGCCGCTGAAAAGGCGTTTGACATCGGCTCCCCTGACCAAAGGTATGTATGCCTATCGCTACTATTAGTGTATTTTGTTTTACTTTTGTCGATTGAAAAAAGTAAAATTAATATGAGAAACAAATACAAACTAAATTCACTTGCCTTAGGCATCGGCCTGTGGCTGATGACATTAACGGCTGTTCTGGCCCAGAGTGTCCGGGGAAAAGTAACCGATGCAACGACAAATGCTCCGATTCCGGGAGTAACCATCGTGGCGGTCAACTCCAATCTTGGTACCACAACCGATGCCAACGGTACCTATACGCTCAAACTAAATCCGGGTACGTATACCCTGCGGATTAGCTTTGTCGGTTACGAAACCATTAGTGTACCTGTAACTGTCTCTACGGGCGAAGCAACCGCCAACGTATCCCTGCGCGAAACAACCGCCAGCCTGAGCGAAGTAGTGGTAACGGGTTCGAGAGGTGCCGGACGGGTAAAAACCGAAAGCCCAGTGCCGGTGGATGTCATCAATATCCAGCAGCTAACCACGCAGGCGCCCCAGAACAACCTGAACCAGATCATGAATTTTGTGGCCCCTTCGTTTACGTCCAACACCACGACGGTAGCCGATGGTACCGACCACATCGACCCGGCTCAGTTGCGGGGTCTGGGTCCCGACCAGGTGCTGGTGCTGGTGAACGGAAAACGACGTCATCCTTCCTCCCTGGTGAACGTAAATGGCTCACCGGGTCGTGGCTCCGTTGGTACCGACCTGAACGCCATCCCGGCCTTTGCCGTGGAGCGGATTGAAGTCCTGCGGGATGGTGCATCGGCACAGTATGGTTCGGATGCCATTGCCGGGGTTATCAACGTAAAAATGAAAGAAGCGACCGGGAAACTGGCCCTGTCGGTATATGGCGGTGGCAACTTTTCGCAGGGATCGAATAATTTCAAAGGCGGTATGGACGGTGGTAATGTTCAGGTCGATGCCAACTACGGCGTTCGGATTGGTAAAGCGGGTTTTATCAACGTAACGGGGTCGGCCCAGATGCGTAATCCCACCAGCCGGGCCATGCCTACCACGGGTAGTATTTTCAATGCGTATAACGCCATTGAATACAGCACACAGCAGGCCAATGGCAATCTGGCCACCCTGCCTACCAGTATTGATGCCATCAAACGAGGTGCTTTGAGCGTGCCCTACTTCGATGCGACTACCCAGACCAACATTGCCGGAGCAACGACCATTGCTGGCCTGCGGTCTCTTCTGGGTGCCGACGTAACGGAAAATGAGTTGACCCGCCGTGGCCTCGTTCGGAGTGATTTCAACATGCGCGTGGGTCAGTCGAGTTTGCAGAGCCTTCAGTTCTTCGTTAACTCAGCCATACCCATCAACCAGAACCACGAGTTTTACGCGTTTGGCGGCTACGGAAATCGCCGGGGTAATGCTGCCGGCTTTTACCGCCGACCTAACCAGAGCCGTACCTACACACCAATTTTCATCAATGGTTTCCTCCCCGAGATCCATTCTGAAATCATCGACGCATCGGCAGCCGCTGGTTTCCGCGGAAAGTTAGGTTCTTTCCGGTACGACCTGAGCAACACCTTTGGCTCCAACACCTTCGATTATGGCGTAGAAAACACGGTAAACACTACCCTGCTGGCTAACTCTCCTACCGTATTCAAAGCGGGCGGGCTGAATTTCAAGCAAAACACTGTCAACCTCGACCTGAGCCGGAAGTATAATGCGTTTGCCGGACTTAACCTGGCCTTCGGAGCAGAGGCTCGTTTTGAAAGCTACCGCATCAAAGCGGGTGACGAGAATTCCTGGGCGCAGTACGATGTAAACGGGAGGGTAATTACTACCTCGACGCAGGCTCCGCCTACGGATTTCTTTGGGGCAGCCCGTCCGGGTGGCGCACAGGTATTTCCTGGGTTTCGGCCGGCCAACGAAACCGAAACGAAGAATGCCAATCGTAACAGTGTAGCCGTGTACGGTGATGTCGAAATTGACTTTACGGATCGGTTACTGGTAGAAGGCGCTGTGCGTTTTGAGAACTACTCCGACTTCGGCAGTACGACCAACTTCAAACTGGCTACCCGTTATAAACTAACGAACAATATCAATATCCGGGGCGCGGCCTCAACTGGTTTCCGGGCACCATCGCTGGCGCAGATTTACTTCAACTCCACCTCTACCCAATTCGTTGGTGGTGTTCCGTTTGAAGTAGGTACGTTCAGCAATGCGTCGCAACCCGCCAAACTGCTGGGTATTCCACAACTGAAGCAGGAAAATTCGCGGAGTATCAGCGCCGGTTTCACGGCTACGGTACCCAGTGCGGGTCTGACCATCACGGCTGATGGTTACTTCATTGGTATCAATGACCGCGTAACCCTGACCGACCAGTTCTCGCGGCCAAGTGGTGCGCAAACTGGTGCGGGCCTTACCTTGCAACAGTTGTTCGATCAGGCAGGTGCCACAGCGGCTACTTTCTTCGCCAATGCCATCGATACCCAGACGAAGGGAGTTGATATTGTTATTTCGCACCGGTTACGGCTGGGCAACAACCTGTCACTTAGAACGGATCTGGCCGGTACCATTTCGCAAACCGAGCAGGTGGGTGGCATTAAGTCGTCGCAGATTCTGGCCGACAATGGTCAGGTAAACCGCTACTTCTCAGAAGCTTCCCGCGTGTATTTGCAGGAAGCGGTTCCCCGTGTGAAGTTCACGATGGGGCATAGCCTGACTGCCAACAAATTCGATTTCTTCCTTCGGAATGTGTACTTCGGTAAAGTTACCGACCCCAACACGGTCGACGTGAACGGCGATGGGCTGGTAGGCGCTATTGTAGTAAATGGTCAGGCAGTAGAAAACGAACACCCAATCTGGGGTGCCAAAGTAATCACCGACTTCTCAGTGGGTTACGCCATCACCCCTATCGTGAAAGTAGTGGTTGGGGCCAACAATATCTTCGATATTTACCCTGATAAAAACCTCGGGCCGGTAGCGGCAAGGCGACCAAACGCCACGTTGGACGCTGGTGGCAACATCACCTACGCGGCTGCACCATCTACCATCGATTTATCGAACGCCAACCAGTTCGTGTATTCGCGTAACACATCGCAGTTTGGTATGAACGGCCGATTCCTGTTTGCCCGTCTGAACTTTACGTTCTAACCGGTAAACGGGGGCGTTATCCTCTCGTTGACAGATTGCATAAAAAAAGGAGAGACCGGGCAGCCGGTCTCTCCTTTTTCGGTAATACCCATCAAAAAATGGAACCATCCGTTCGTTTTTCTCTATTTCGGCGCCATCCGGATCGCACCGTCCAGCCGGATAACCTCGCCGTTCAGCATGGGGTTTTCAATGATGCTTTTGACCAATAGGGCATACTCGTGAGGCCGACCCAGCCGGGAAGGGAAGGGCACCTGCTGCCCCAGCGACAGCCGGGCTTCTTCCGGCAATGCCGCGAGCAAAGGCGTTTCGAACAAGCCGGGAGCAATGGTCATCACCCGGATACCGGACCGGGCCAGATCGCGGGCAATGGGAAGTGTCATGCCAACAATCCCCCCTTTGGAGGCTGCATACGCGGCCTGCCCCATCTGCCCATCGTAGGCCGCTACGGAAGCGGTATTGATGATAATACCCCGTTCTCCGGCAAAGGGCTCAGGGGCGGGTTCGTTATGTTCCATCGCCAGCGCAGCCAGCCGGATTACGTTGAACGTGCCAATCAGGTTGATGGATACCACCTTCTGAAAAACGGCCAGCGAGTGCGCCCCGTACACACCCTCTACTTTGCCGAGCGTTTTTCGGGCTTCGGCCACACCGGCACAATTGACGTTGATGTGCAACGCGCCAAAGGTGCCAATAGCCATATTGACCGCAGCCTGTACACTGGCTTCATCGGTCACGTTCGTTTTGGCAAACCGGACTTTCCAGCCCAGTTCCTCGGCCAACGCATTACCCCGTTCGTCGTTCAGGTCCAGTATCACCACGTTGGCCCCCTGCGATACGAGCAGCCGGACGGTGGCTTCCCCCAAACCGGACGCTCCTCCGGTAACCAGGGCGGTTGATTTATTGATGTTCATAGAGTTTGGAGTTTATTTCACCAGTCGTTTCGTCTGCGCCTGAATCCGTTGCTGCAATGTCGACAGGTCGATTTCCTGAACGGATTTTCGGGTGTCGATGGCCAGACAGGCTGCCTGTGCTGCCGATTGGGCCAATACCATAAACACCGGTTCCATCCGAATCGAGCCGTAGGCAATATGACTGGCCGACAAACACACTGGCACCAGCAGGTTTTGAATACTGCCCTTTTTGGGGATAATGGCCCGGTAACTGACCGGGTAGGGCGGGAAGCCACCCACCTGTACGTCGCCCTCGTTCCGCACCATCGGCACCCCATTGGCATCGCGCACGATGAGCCGCTGGCAGTTGTGCGAATCCATCGTGTAGGCCGCCATACCAATGGGGTCGGGCACTACGGCTTTTCCTTCGCAGTTGGCCTGGGTCATCACGTATTCACCCACCAGCCGGCGCGCTTCACGGATGTAGAGTTGAGGGGTAAAATTATCGGTATCGGTGTATTCATCCTTAGGGTAACCCCATTGCAGCATCTCGTCGCGCAGGTGTTTAGGCATACGCGGGTCGTGGCCGATGAAGTAAAATAAGCCTTTGGTGTACTGTTCATGGGCGCGGATGATGGCGGCCCGCTGGGCGTAGGTACCGTTTGGGTAGTCGTAATTGGCCCCAATCATGTCGGTAGACAAACCCCCGCAGTTGTTGATGTCGGTTTTACGGTTGGGCATCATGATGAAGTGCATCAGGTTCCAGGTCAGTTCCTTCGGCACGTTCTTCACAATTTGCCGCAGCAGCAATTCATACTTCGTGGAGTCATACCCGTCGGGGCGGGTGATGGCAATACGATTGGCTGGGTCGTCGGTAAAGCAGAGCCGGTAATTGTAGGCCTGTACGGTTTTGTCGCCCGTGCCGTTGGGGGCCAGTTTTGTCGTGTCAATACCCCAGAGCAATCCGCTTTCGGACTTACCGGGAATCACATAGGGGTCAACACCGTCCGGAAACTGGTGCTTATCCCGAAACTGAACGCCATTGAGGGTTTCGTTGTACTGACTGTTGGCTTCGCGACCAACGGTAAACTCAACCCCGGCCTGCGCCATCAAATCCCCTTCGTACGAGCAGTCGATGAACTGCCCGGCCCGTACAGTCCGGTTTGATGCCGGACTACCCGATGAAGCGGATTCAACGGTGATTTCCTGAATCCGGTTATCCTGGGTTTTGGTACCCGCCAGCCGGTAGTTGTACCAGACCGGCACGTTGGCTTCGTTGATGTACTGGTTAAACACGGCTTCGGCCACGTGCGGCTCAAAGGTCCACTGTTCCGGCTGGCCGTAATGCCGCCCAATCCGTCGGTAATAATCCCGCGACAAGCCTGTAATGGCCTGCTTATTTCCAATATCGGTGGCTCCCAACCCACCCGATGACATACCGCCGAGGTGACGGCCCGGCTCAATCAGCACCACCGATTTTCCCGCCATCTTCGCTGAATAAGCCGCAATTACGCCCGCCGACGTGCCACCGTACACACACACATCAACCGTGATGGATTGACCAACGACCAGGAGATGACTTAGAAAGCACAGGAGTAGGGCAGTACAAAACCGGTTCATAGCAGAGGGCTGGTTCAGGTTATATATGATAGAACCTATTTGACTAATACGCGGTATTGAGATATCCTCTGCGTCGAAATGACAAAAGGATAAGTGTGTATATCTTACAAAATAGCCATTAACTCTTTCCAGTGCCGGATATCGTAGGTTGGTTTGTCATCTACAACTATAGCCAGCGGGTTATAAAAAACGGTGTCCAGATTCACGCTTTTGGCCCCCAGAATATCGGCTTCGTAATTGTCACCAATCATCAGGCTTTCAGCGGCTGTGGTGCCGCTAATCTGCATGGCGTAGGTAAACACCAGCGGGTCTGGCTTCTTGGCATTGGCGGTTTCGCTGGTGATAACGTTCGTAAAATAATGACTGATACCCGCACTATCCATTTTGGTTGCCTGAATTTCGGCAAAACCATTGGTGATGATGTGTAACGTGTAGCGTCCCTGTAGGTAATCGAGGAGTTCCAGTGCCGAATCAAGCAGGTGCGACTTACAGGGTAGTAACTTCAGATATTCAGCGTTGAGGTCTGCTCCGATAACCGACGCGTCGATACCCAGCGCCTGAAACACCATCGGAAAACGATGCTGCCGGATATAGCTGTGCTCGATCAGGTTTTTGTCGTAATCGCCCCACAATTTCCGGTTGATGGTGATAAAATGCCGGCTGAATTCATCGGCAGAGGCAACACCCGCATCGGCCAGACCGAACGTATCGAATAATTCGGTAATGCACTCCGATGAGTTACGGTCAAAATCCCATAACGTGTGGTCAAGGTCGAAAAAGAGGTGTTTGTACATAGAAATGGGCATTCAGTTTACGGTACTCGGTTTACGGTGTGAGATAAAACCACAAACCTAAACCGAATACCATATACTGAATGCGTTAATAATCCAGCTTTAGCCGCTCAACGGGCTGGTCGTTAACCAGATGACTATCAACAATTTCATTAATATCTTCCAGTTGAACGTTACCATAGTAGGTACCTTCCGGGTAAACCACAACGGTAGGACCGAAGGCGCAGGCATCCAGGCAGCCCGTTTTCTGTGCCCGCATTTCTTTTAATAGTCCGCGCTCGGCAAGGGCGGCCTTAAAGGCGTCGACCAGTTCATTGCCGTGGGCCTCGCCACACGATTTTTTTGGAGCGGCTTTCTGGTTGGTACAGACAAAAACGTGCTTTTTGTATTTCATGACAATTGGTTATTGCTCAAAGGTACGAATGAACCCGGTGTCATTGGCATGGGGCCCATTCCCGAACGAATTTTATCCGTGCGTACGAATCAAAAAAAAAGAAAACAAAACGGATTGACATTATCTTGTAGGTACATTAATTAATTCGACCTTTCGTTCGAATGAGTAAGTTATCCCTCCCCTACCCCTAACGTATCGTGTATAAACAACTCCCTGTTATCAATAGCCGTACGCTGCCCACCCCGGCATTGGCAGGCGAAGGAAAAGCTACTGACAAGGCTAATTTTTCTGCCCTGTATGACCGCTTTGCGCCTATTCTGCTCGGTGTCATTACGAACATCATACCGGACAAAGCAGCATCGGTTGTCGTGCTGGAAGACGCCTTTTTAGCTATTCATGCGCAGCTGGACCAGTTTCAGCCGGGGAAACAACCCTTGTTTACGTGGCTGTTACACATCACCCGGAACACTGCTATCGACGCTCTCCGCAAGCGCCGACAGATCCTGCCGGGCAACCTGAAACTCTCCGAAACGGGAGAAGTCATTCGCGTAGCTGACCCTGGTGCCCCTGCTGATGCCCAGCAGACGGCGTTGCTCGATGCTGTTCTGTTCAAAAACTGCACACCCCAGGAAGCGGCTCTTTCGCTGAACATTCCTGTCGAACAGGCGCAGCAGCAATTGCGGCTGGCCGTGCAGAACCTGCGTCAGCGATCCGACGTTTAATGACCTTTTTGAACGGTTACCTGCAAAGCACCCCACGCCCGGTTCAGTACCCGGTCAACTTGTTTCCAGTCGGCTTCAGTTGCTCCTCCATCTCTCCTGCCGGCTTCATCGCTCAGCCGCATGGCATCGGCACGCAGTGGGCCGTAGATAGCAAAGTTCCTCGTGGGTTGATTATACAGAGCTGCCGATGTCTGCATCAATGCATCCGACAGGTCGCTGTACGAATACCGGTCCCGCTGCCGGTGTACAATCCACCACTCCAGTTCCATTTCTGCCACCCGGGATATGTTGAACTGTTCGATAGTGAGCGACTGGATGGATTCATAATAGGCGACCAGGTCGGGTAGTGTTTCCTGATAATCGGCACGGGATTTTCCCTGTTTAAATGTGAATGCCGCTTTGGTTGCCTGAAATGCCAAAACGACCGACCGCCAGAAAGGAGCGTGAAACTGCTGCCGCAATCCACCCGCCAGCTGCCAGAATAATAGCGCAGGATTTTTATCGTAGTAGGACCGCCACATGGCCGTTTCCAGCCGGGCCACTTCCGCCGGGTCGAACTGCCGAATGCTGGTCTTGCGGGGTACGTACAAATCGGTGAGCACCCAGAGTAGTAAAGCCAGCAGAACACCCCACCAAAGCCAGCGAGCTTGTTTAGATACGGAGGAAAGAGCAGGCTTTTGTTTGTAGGTTTCCATACTGTTGGCGTAATATCAGGACCGGGCAACAGACTATATACTGTCCGCAACGCCCAATTGGTTTTAACGACAGACAAAACCCCATCGGGACATAAATATCCCGATGGGGTTTTGCAGACAGGCACGGCTGGTACTGACAGAGTTACGCGGTCTAGGTTTTCTTGGTGACTGTTTTTTTCTTGGGAGCGGCAGTGCCCGGTCCGCTTTGCTGGGTCATAGTGACCGGGTCCCAGTACACTACTTTTTGCTCGAAATAGCTTTCATTACAGGCCAGTACCGGTGCAGCCGCCCGGAAGCCGAATACGGGGTCTTCTATCGTGCCCTGGCTGCCTTTGCGAACATTCTCGAAGAAGTCACCGAAGTGTTTGGCATGGGCATCATCATCTTTAGGCGCTTCGAACCGTACCTCTTTCACGGGTTCGGCTTTGCGGGTTTCGGGGGGATATTTAGCGTCGTACTGCTTCACAAATTCCTGCTGTACGGGTTCGGTGAAGGTGAAGAAACTGTCATACCCGCCGTAACCGGGGGCAATGGGCAGTTTCTTTTTGGTCATAATCAGGTTGTTTTCCGAAAACTCGATTTGCCCCTCGTTGCCAATGATGCGGGTAACATCGTTGATTTTACCAGCGTTGGCAAAGTTGACCCGCAGTACCATCTGGAAAGCCTCGTGCTGGTCGGTTTTTGGGTAATCCATGATGCACGACATCACGTCGGGTACATCGCGGCCATCTTTCCAGTAGGCCAGATTGCCCGACGAAAAAATACGCGTCGGGCCTAACGTGTTGGTTACGAAGTGAACGCCCGTGATGAGGTGAATGAACAGGTCGCCCGCTACGCCCGTTCCGTAGTCGCGGTAGTTGCGCCAGCGGAAAAAGCGTTTGGCATCGAACGGATGTTTGGGCGCATCGCCCAAGAACCGGTCCCAGTCGACGGTTTTGGTAGACGCATCGGGTGGGATGGAATATTCCCAGGCCCCGATGGCATTGAACCGGTCGTTGTTGGATTCGATGTAATTGACAGCCCCGATTTCACCCGCCTGCACGAGCCGTTTGGCTTCCTGGAAGGCCGCGCTGCTGATGCGCTGGCTACCCACCTGCATGGTTTTACCCGACTTTTTCCAGGCATCTACCACCGCTTTGCCTTCGTTCAGGTGCTGTACCATTGGTTTCTCGCAATACACGTGTTTGCCCGCTTTCAGGGCAGCAATAGTGACGTGGTCGTGCCAATGGTCGGGCGTAACGACGAGTACAGCGTCGATATCCGGACGAGCCAGTATTTCGCGGAAATCGCGGGTGGCAAACAAATCTTTATCTTTGCCATAAGCTGTTTTGGCGTGTTCGAGCCGACCGTCGTATAAATCAGCCACACCCACCAGTTCTACATCGGGATTACGAAGGGCCGCCTGCGTATCAAAATTGCCCTGGATGCCCATGCCAATAGTGGCAAAACGAATTTTGTCATTCGGGCTGATTTTGGCCAAATTCGGAATATAAGCCGGGAAGCCAAAGGGTTTAGCCAGACTTTCGGTAGCTGCCAGTGCTGATGCCGCCGACAGGCTTTTTATAAAGACACGTCTGTTGGATTGCATAAAAACGATTGCTTGCAGTATACCGGGTAAAGCAGTTGTTCCCTGAGATTTACCCGACGGGCTGCTACCCAGCATTGCTACAAATCCGGAATTTCATTGATTCGAACTTTCATGCGGGGCTTTTCATTATCCGGAACGATAACAATAAACGAATTGCTTACGGTCTCGCCGTTTCGCAGCACATAACCCGCCTGAATGTTGGTTGTCGAGTAGGCATCTTTACCGTCGGCCGTCTTTATTTTTTGCTGGTACGGCACCGTAAAAGGGCGAGCCAGTACTTTCCCGCTTTTATTAGTCATTCGTTTGCCGGTGGCATTCAGGCAGTCAAATTCGGCTAGCTGGTTGGGGTCGGTTGAGCTAAAGAGAGTTGGTTTGGGGAAAAATAGTTTCGAGCAGTTACTCTTGTTCGTGGCGTAAATGGCCACTTCATACCGCATAAACGGGCCACCACTACTATCGACCTGACTCTCGTTTTTAATCTCGAAGCCATAATCAATACCGTTTAGCTGGGCAGGTTCACCGGGTGTTACATCGTACGCCTGCTGGGCAAAAAGAGCGCAGGTCGTTGTCATCAGTAGCAGGAAACAGGTAAAAAATCGGTTCATAAGCGTAGTAGCTGGTTAATAGGAGTCGCAAAAGTATAGATGGAACCCGCTTTATTGCAAGAGGGGGCGGCTGGTAAAAGAAGAGTGGGAGATGCCGGGTAACTCCTGCTCATTCCACGCTTATTATTGGACCAAGAAACGTCGTTTGTCTGCTTGTATGATGGCCTTTTTTCCAGCCCGTATTTTCCTGTTTATTGCCGTTTGCCTGCTTTGCCGGATAGACGACGGGCTTGCCCAGCGAAGTAATTCCGCCTTTCGGGTTATTGCCTTTTATACCGCCAAAAATGATAAGGCGCACATTAGCTTTGTTCACGAAGCGAACCGTTGGTTCTCCAAGATGGCGGCTACGCATCAGTTCACCTACGATTCAACAGCTAACTGGGCTAACATGAATGCCGGGTTTCTGACTACGTACGACGTTGTGCTTTTTCTGGATACCCGCCCCGAAGAACCCGCACAGCGGGAGGCATTTCGCCAGTATATGGAAAAGGGAGGAGGCTGGATGGGCTTCCATTTTTCGGCGTTTGCTCTTACCCCTTCCACCTATCCACAAAACTGGGACTGGTATCATAATGAGTTTCTGGGTTCGGGTACCTACAAAAGCAATACCTGGCGCCCTACCTCAGCCGTCCTGCGCGTGGAAACCTCGAAGCATCCGGCCACGAAGGGATTACCCAAAACCTTTACCTCCGCCCCCAACGAGTGGTACCGCTGGACGAACGACCTGCGTGCCAATCCGGACATTGACATTTTAGTGGCCATCGACTCCACCAGTTTCCCGCTGGGCACCGGTCCCAAACCGCACGAAATATGGAACAGCGGCTATTATCCGGTGGTATGGACCAACCGGAAATACAACATGATTTACCTGAACATGGGCCATAACGACATCGATTACGAAGGCAAAACGAATCGGGAACTATCCTCTACCTTTGCCAGCGAAATACAGGACAAACTCATAATCAACAGCCTGCTGTGGCTGGGGCGTCGAAAAAAATAGCGGGAAGGCACTTGCTGCCGGTAGTTTAGTGCCGATTCGTACTTATTTAACAAACCGCCTGAACAGTTAGTAAATCTCCGTGAATTCTCATCTTTTTATCAATGAATAGTCTATCACTCTCTGCCCGGCAACTGCTTCGTTTGCTGTTAGTCACCGGAACCACCGTTTCACTCTACGCTTGTCTGAACAGCCAGAAAGCGACTACTCAGTCGGTGTCGGCATCCGCGACCGAGTCGGTAGCAGCGGCTCCGGCTGCGATGGCCCCTGCGGCTCCGAAACGGATTTTGATTTTCTCCAAAACAAAAGGCTGGAACCATACGTCCATCCCGGCGGGAATTGCCGCCATTCAAAAACTCGGCCGGGAAAATAATTTCCGGGTCGATACCACCAAGAATGCCAACTACTTTAACGACGATAGCCTGAAGCAGTACCAGGCTGTGGTGTGGCTGAGCACAACCGGCAACGTACTCAATTCTGTGCAACAGGCCGCTTTCGAGCGGTATATTCAGGCGGGGGGGGGCTACATGGGCATCCACGCGGCTGCCGATACCGAATACGACTGGCCCTGGTATAACAGACTGGCAGGCGCCTATTTTGCCAGTCACCCCAGCCAGTCCAACATCCGCAAGGCAACGGTCGATGTGCTGGACAAAAATCATCCCTCCACCGCCCACCTGCCTGACCATTGGGAGCGCACCGACGAGTGGTACAACTACCGTTCGCTCTACTCTGACCTGCACGTGCTGGCTAACCTGGACGAAAATACCTACGAAGGTGGCATCAACGGAAGCAATCATCCCATTGCCTGGTACCATGACTTCGATGGTGGACGGGCGTATTACACCGGCGGTGGGCATACCGACGAAAGCTACACCGAACCACTGTTTGTGCAGCATTTGCTGGGTGCCCTGAACTGGACCATGAGTTCGGGAAAAGCCCTCAATTACGGCAAAGCTTACGCCGTGGTAACGCCCGAAGAGAATCGGTTTGTAAAAACCGTACTGGTCAATGACCTGAACGAGCCGATGGAACTGGCCATTGCCGACGATGGTCGCGTATTTTTCACCGAGCGCAGCGGGAATCTGTCGGTCTATGATGCCAAAACGAACTCCCACCAGCTGGTACATAAGTTTGATGTGATAACCAAAACGGGCCACGGCGTGCAGGGAATTACGCTGGATCCCAACTTTGCCACCAACCATTTCCTGTATATCTACTACACGCCCCGGTTCGAGAAAGACCCGTTCTATAACCTGTCGCGCTTTGTGGTGAAGGACGATAACACGCTCGATGTAGCGTCCGAAAAAATCCTGCTAACAGTGCCTAGCATCGACCAGCCGGGGTCACACCACGGCGGTTCGCTGACGTTCGACCCGGCGGGAAACCTGTACCTCTCCACCGGCGACCATACCAACCCGTTCCCATCCAACGGCTACGCCCCCATCGACGCCCGACCCGACCACCTGGCGTCTGATGCACGCGGAACGGCGGCCAATACCAACGATTTGCGGGGTAAAATTTTACGTATTCGTCCTCAGGCTGATGGCACCTACACCATTCCCGATGGAAACCTGTTTCCAAAAGGAACCGAACCGTCGGACCGCGCCCAAACACGACCTGAAATTTATACGATGGGTCTGCGGAATCCGTATCGTATTGCCATCAACCCAAAATCGTCGGTTCTGTACTGGGGTGAAATTGGCCCCGATGCCGGTAAAGACAGTACGCTGGGACCGAAGGGATTCGATGAGTTTAACCACGCCAAAAAAGCCGGTAACTTCGGCTGGCCACTGTTTATCGGCAATAGCCAGCCTTACGCCGAGCTGGATTTTGCGACGAACGTTGTGGGACCGCGTTTCGACCCGAACGCGCCGGTCAACAACTCACCCAAGAATACCGGGCTGAAAAACCTCCCGCCGACAAACCCCGCCATGATCTGGTACCCGTACGGGGTGTCTAAAGAATTTCCGGAGCTGGGGCAGGGTGGCCGGAGTGCGATGGCCGGTCAGTTTTACACCTACGATAAAAATTCGCCGTCGAAAAATAAATTCCCGGAGTACTACGACGGGGCCCTGTTCATCTTCGACTGGATGCGTAACTGGACGCTGGCCGTTCGGGTAGATAAAGATGACAATTACATTCGTAATGAGCCGTTCATGGCCGCCAATGGCGATTTCCGCCGACCTATCGACCAGGCATTCAGTAAAGAAGGGGTTATGTACATGCTCGAATACGGGTCGGTGTACGGAGCGGATAATGACGATGCCCGACTGGTGAAAATTGAATACAACACCGGCAACCGTCCGCCTACCGTTCGGGCTATGGTGACTGATTCCGTGGCAATGGCCGTGCACAGTTCCCGCTCGTACCTGACCTCCGACGGTCGGAATGCGCCCTCCAGTCGCGAAGCCACCGGGCAAGCTCCCCTACGCGTAAGGTTCAGTGGGCGCGGCACCGACCTCGACGACGATAACCTGACCTACGAATGGCTGTTCGATGGCAAGACCGTTGGGGCTACCAAGCCAAACGCGACCTACACCTATACGAAGCCGGGTGTGTATAATGCTATTCTGAAAGTAACGGATCAGACGGGTCAGGTGGGCATGGATACCATTGCGGTGAAAGTAGGTAACGCCCTGCCACAAGTGACCATCACGACCCCCGATAACCGGTCATTCTTTTGGGAAAACAAGCCGTTCGTGTACACCGTACAGGTAGCCGACAAGGAAGATAAAACCATTGACCAGAAGCGGGTAAAGGTGGTGTACGAATACAGTGCCCAGCCCGGTGGTACACCCACAGCGGCCCCGCAACAGGGCCACCAGGATTACGCCGAGATTGGTAATGGGTCCATCGGTAAAACGCTGATGGCCGCCAGCGACTGCAAGGCCTGCCACATTATTGACAAACCGTCCGTTGGCCCCACGTTTCTGGCCGTTGCTGACCGCTACAAAGGGCAGGCTGGCAGCATCGAGCGACTGGCCCGGAAAATTATTGAAGGCGGGGGCGGGAACTGGAGCAAAGACCACATCATGAGCGCGCACCCGCAGGTGCCGGTGCAGGATGCACAGGAGATGGTGAAGTACATCTTCTCGCTGACCGATGCCCGCCAGCAGAAAACCATTCCGCTACAGGGTCAGATTACCCTGAAGGAGCACAAAGCCGAGGAACCACGCGGACAATATTCCATCGTGGCCTCCTACACCGATAAGGGCGGTAACGTAGTAGGGCCACTGACTGGTACTGACGTAGTTACCCTGCGCAACGCAACCGTGAAAACCATCAACGCCGATGCCTACGTAGGCTTTAATCGCTTCGGTAACCGGCTCACGGCGGGTAACCACAAATCGTATGTGTTGCTGAAAGGAATCGACATGAACACCATCAAATCGCTCACCTACGAGTATTCGTCCCAGAACAAGGACGGCTACATTGATGTCCGGCTGGATTCCTACGCCGGACCGGTCGTCAGCCGAACGCCCTACACGTCCACGGGTGCCTGGAATAAAACCAACGAAGTAACGGGTACCTTTGAGAAACCGTTTACCGGCAAACATGATGTGTACATCGTAGTGATGAAACCCGACAAACCCAACGACGGAATCATTCAGCTGAACAGCATTCGGTTTAATCAGTGAGGAGCGAAAAGGCCGTAAGGAGTAGATATTAGCTATTCAGGATTGAATAAATCATTTTCTTGTCATTTCGACGGCAGGAGAAATCTCGACATAGCTTATTAGTCAAGCTTGAGATTTCTCCTGCCGTCGAAATGACAAACATGGAATGATAAAAAATCAATGTAAACCACAACTACATGAATGAAGCAAAATTTAATATCGCCATATTAATCGACGGGGACAATGCGCAGGCGAAACTGATAAAAGAACTGATCGAAGAAGTGTCGAAATATGGCAAGGCAACTATTCGCCGGATTTACGGGGACTGGACAACGCCCCACATGAACAGCTGGAAGGAAACAATCAACCAGTTTTCAATTAACCCCATTCAGAAGTTTTCGTACACCGCCGGGAAGAACTCGACGGATAGCGCCATGATTATCGACGCGATGGATATTCTGCACGGTAACAGCGTCGATGGGTTCTGCATCGTGTCCAGTGACAGCGATTATACGGGCCTTGCCAAACGGATTCGGGAGCAGGGTATGTTCGTGATGGGCATTGGCCGGAAAACGACCCCCATTGCCTTCGTCAATTCCTGTGAGATATTCACGTTCAGTGAGAATTTGCAGTTGGAAGAGGCAGAGGTTTTAGAAGAGGAGACGCCAAAAGAGCCGTCCAAGTCGAGACCGGCCAGAAAAGAGCGCCCTAAAAAAATAGAGACTACCGAAAAATTCCCGAGGGTCAATATGAACATTATCGACAAGGCCTTCGATATTGCCATCAATGAAGATGAAGAGGCTCATATTTCCAAACTCGGGCTGGCCCTGCGAAAGATTGACCCCAGCTTTGACCCCCGAACGTACGGGTTTAAAACCCTGACCCAACTGCTGGCGAGTCTACGGAAATATGAAATCGTTCGAAACCAGGTCAATGGCCTGAACCATCCCCGGTTGAAATTAAAATAACGGCAGCACCTGTAAACAGATTCGGTAAAAAACTTTACGGTGGCAAACGGGTTGTTTAGTCGTAGAAACTTCGTTGGTTTCTATTGACTCAACAAACGTTCTTTTCGCTATGCGTGCCATCCTGTTTTTTATTTTCATTAGCCTGTACGGCTCCATCGCATTCGCCCAAGGCGACTCATCAAAAACGACAAAGATGCCCGTACGGCGGGAAGTGTTTATTCCGGGAGTTAACACGCCAATTTCCGGCGGGGGCATGACAGCGCAAACGCCGGTTAACTCAACTATGCCCGCGCCGGATAATGGCAAGAAACGCAAAACACAGCCCCCCAGTGACCCACGAGCTTTCGGCGTGTCGATTCCACTGGAAAAAGATAAAGCAATGAAGGATACGCTGAAGTAGTTTGAGGTTTAAAGTTTGATACCATTTTCTAAAGCGCTGACTTCAAGAGAAATGACATCGACCGTCAAACGACAAACAAAATCATTGCTTTAGCTGGTGGGCCGGTCGGGCAAGGGCATGGACGCGTGAAACTCCTGGTAAATTCGCTCCATGTACTCGTCCAGCAGGCTCAGAATACGGGCCCGGTCGGGGGAGTGCACGATTAACCCAACGTGATACTCCTTCTTCATCCGCCAGTATATCTCCGACTCCGTAAAAATCGACAGGTCGGGCCACTGATGCCGGGCCAGTGATATAATCAGACCGGCATACTGCCCCGTATCGGCAGGTGGCACATAATGTTCTTTTTTAGCCATAGCCACCTCCAGCTTGGCCCATTCGCGCCAGAGATTGACCCCCGAAGAAGCTTCGACCAGTTCGGCAATGTTGGCCCCTCCTACCCGCGAGGAGGTTTCCAGAAAGTACAACTCCCCATCGTGGTCACCCCGGATATATTCGGAATGAGAGGCACTAAAGCGCATCCCGAAAGCCGATAGTACCTGGTCATTTATCTGGCGCAACGCCATTGTTTCGGGCGTATCGAGCGGTAAGGTAGCGGTGCGGAAGACCCCTCCCCCATGTGCCACCTCCATCGGCGTGGCCAGATACTGACTCACCCGCGAAAAAACCGCTTTCCCATCCACCGACAGCGAATCGACATGGTATACTTTCCCCGGTTTAAACTCTTCGATGAGGTACGTAAATCGGTTATCCCCCAGCAACTTGATAGCTGACCAGGCTTCTTCCAGCGAGTGTACTTTGCGGATGCCCGTGGCGGAGGCTTCAGAACGGGGTTTTATTAGCCAGGGAGCCTCCGTCGTTTGCAGGAAAGCAGTAACGGTTTCATCGTGGAAAAGTGAACAAAAAGCCGGCACGCGGATACCAGCCTCAAAAGCCCGCGTCCGCATAGCCAGCTTATCCCGGAAATAACGGGCCGTTGTTTGCCCCATACCATCAATGCGGAACGTTTCCCGAACGAGAGCGGCTTTCTCCACGTCAAAATCATCCAGCGCCACTACCCGATCTATTCGGCGGGACTGCATCATGTGGCCCAGCCCAATAATCATTTTTTCCAGATCCTCCGGTGCATTGCTGGGCGATGACAGAAAAAAGAATTCGTCGATAGCTTCCCGCGGCCAGTCTTCATTGGCCAGTTTCTGGTCGGTCAGTAAATAAACGGTGTTCCCCAACTCCTTGCAGGTCCGCATAAACTCCTGCCCCTTCAGAAAGGTGGCAATGCACAAAAAAGACAACTGACTCATAAGCAAAGGCGTTTGTTCGACGAAAAAGAAGCGGCCAAAATAGGAGTCCAGGAATTTCTTCTACCGGATTTCGGCCATTAACATCCTCAAATAAGCGATTAATAGTCGAATACCAAATCCGGTTGCGTTTTTTTGTGACCCAAATTCGGTATCAGCGAAGGCCATACCCGCAATATCCAGGTGCGCCCAGGTAGGGTGATTCTCCGTAAACACTTCCAGAAACTTGGCCGCACTAATGGAACCGGCAACGGGTTTGCCACTAAAATTTTTCACATCGGCCACGTCTGATTTGATGTCTTCTTTGTACACATCCCAAAGTGGCATTCGCCAGAGTCGCTCGCCGGTTTTGTCAGCGGCCTGGGTAAGCTGCGTGGCCAGTGCATCGTTCTGCGTAAACATCCCTCCCGCGTTCAGGCCCAACGCAGCAATGACACTCCCCGTCAATGTGGCCAGATCGATGAGGATATCGGGCTGAAAATGGCGTACCATGTAGGTCAGTCCGTCGGCCAGAATGACGCGTCCTTCGGCATCGGTATCGATAATTTCGATGGTTTTACCGCTGTAGGACGTAATCACGTCGCCGGGTTTGGTCGAACGACTATCCACTGAATTTTCGGTGGCGGGCACGATACCTACTACGTGAATCGGCAGGTTTAGTTTGGCCACTACCTCCAGCGTTCCGAGTACGGCAGCTGCCCCGCCCATGTCGCTTTTCATGAGGTGCATACTGGTCGATGGTTTGATGGATAGCCCACCCGTATCGAACGTTACCCCTTTGCCCACCAACCCAACCGTAAGCCCGCTGGGATTGGTTGCCGGTTTATGTTCCGCAATAATCAGCACGGGGGGAGCTTCACTGCCTTCGCTCACGCTCAACAAGGCACCCAGTTTCTGTCTTATGAGTTCCTCCCTGTCCAGTATCGTTACGGTGTATCCGTGTTCACTACCCGACAGAACGGCCCAATCGGCCAGGGTCTGGGGTTTTTTGTAGTTGGAAGGGGCATTCATCAAATCAAGCATCTGCCGATGCGTTTGGGCAATGGCTTCGGCCCGGACCAGAGCTTCTTGCGCTGCGGTCCGCTGACTGTCTGCAACGAGCAGCGTCAATTGCCCGGTTTCCGAATAAAACACCGACGTTTCAGTCTTATCCGTCTGGTACAGTTTAAGGTCATAGCCGCCCCAGCGAATGCCCAGCACAGCGGCTTCCACCACGCTTCCGTCAAAGGCAGTCAGGTCGAGGGTGAGCTGAGTTGGTAGTGTTTGCCGATGGTCGAAAAAGAATTTCCGGAGCGTTTTCAACCAGTCCATCTCCTGCGGACTGGTGCCCAAACCAACCAGCCACGTCGTTACCTCACCGGCATAAAGGGGCAACACGCTGTTAGCATCCGCTTTAAAATCGCGCTCCAGCACGGACAAAGGTACCTGATGCGTCTTTGCGAGTTGGGTTAACTGGTTAGTCAGCGTGTCGTCCTGTAGCAGCGGTTTGATCAGGTCACCAGCAGCCGATTCCTGTGTAGAAAGGGAAATTATCATTGCTTCATTAGGTTGTTTATTCATAAAATAGCCATTCCACGGCCTTGGGAAACTCACGGCTCCAGTGTACTTCCTGATGGGTGCCCGCGGGGTCTACCGACAGATGAATATCAATAGGCTTACCGCTATATCTCTGCCGCAGCAGGGTTTCGTTGAATCGGCGGATGCTGGGCACCATATAACTCGATTCCTTCTCGCCCCCGTAGGCGTATATTTTCATGGGAACCGGAGCCTGCAACCGAATCGCGTCGAAGTAAATTTTGGGCGAAATCCAGAGGGAGGGCGAAAAAACCATCAGTCGGCCAAATACATTGGGGTGCATCAGACCGGCATAAATACTGATCAGTCCGCCCAATGAACTGCCGCCAATACCCGTATGTTCGGGGTCGGGCAGGGTACGGAAGGTCCGGTCTACGAGCGGCTTTAAGGTACGGCGGATAAAGTCCAGGTAAAACTGCCCTTTTCCGGTACCGGCGCGGGTACGGTGGAAGGTGAACTCCCGGATACGTTCATCGTGCGCATGGTCGATAGAAATCAAAATTACTTCGTGGTGGTTTCGAGCTGCCAGAAGCGCCATTTTCTGGTCGACCTCCCAACTGCCGTACCCGGCACCACCCCCAAAAAGATTCTGTCCGTCGTGCAGGTACAGCACCGGATAGTGTTTGTCTGTTTGCTCGTAATCGTGCGGAAGTAGCGCATGAACCCGGCGCACCTGACTAATGCCCGGCACCCTGAACTCCTCCCCCAGCAAGTCAATTTTGGGTAGCAATACCGGGTTGTAGGGGGAGCCAAACCAACGCCAGTGGGGTACATGTTCCCGTTTTACACCGTCCGTTCGCAGGGCGGTCCGATTGGCAACGCCCTCGCCGGAGGCATCCAGTTCTACGTGGTCCCAACCTCCCCGCGTGTACTTATATTCCAGTGTTTCGGGTAACTCACTATCGGCCGGGAATTCGTATGCAAACTGCCCCGGGCCAACGGGTCGCATTTGAAACGCCCGTACATCAGGAAGCCATTCGCAGAAGTTACCCGACACGAATACCGGGCGGTCGTCAATGCTGGGCGTAGTTAATTCCAGCCGTAGGGATGAAGCCATACGTACAGAATCGGATACCACTGGCAGATGGTTCAGATTAGGTCCGGAAAATTCCCCCGACCGGGCCGGATGCTTCGCTTACCGGAAGTCTGTCAGACAGAGTTCATTCGTCGGTTGAGTCTACCGCCAGGGCAATCAACTACTCCTACAGTCAGTGATTAACACCGGGTAGGTACAGAGCTATTTAAAAATATTCTAAATAGTTTATTAGACTTAGTCTAAATAGTGTTTACCTTTGCAGCAGTTAGTACAAACTCCTGAATTACGTTATGCCTACACATACTTTATTCGTACGCCTTCTTGCTTTATGTCTTGTATTTGGTAGCCTTGTTGCCTGTAAAGACGAGGAAAACCCACTCACCATTACCCCTCAGCTTCGCCAGCAGGTAGCCTACACCAAATTAACCGACACAACAACCTACGCTACTTTTTTTGTCGATAATAACGGCGCAAAAACAGTTGACCTTACCACGGGAAACAACCGCCTGCTGATGTTCAGAGCCATTAACACCTACCTCGGCACGGCCGCTGGAACGGGTGCTGCGCTGGATGCTACGGTACTAAAGAATATGTTCTCGAATACCGCCAGCCCCTTTTCGGGTACGGCCAATACAGGTCTGAACACAGCGGGTGTACAATTACGTAATGTGACAGCCTCTTCGTTTTCGGCAACGGACGCCGAAAAGGAACGCCAGACGATTGAGGCCGCTTTCCCGGCTATAGCCAACGCCAGTAAATCGGTATCGGCGGTAGCGTCGGAAGGGAAAGCCGGGAAACTGGGTACGTACCTGGTCGATGAAAAAGGCATTGAATGGGGTCAGATTATCCAGAAATCGCTCATTGGTGCTTTTCAGCTCGATTACATTAGTAACGTACTCCTGAGCGACGCCCGCCTGTCGGCTGATAACACAACGCTGGTGGCGGGTAACAACTACACCCAACTGGAGCAAAACTGGGATGAAGCATTCGGCATCCTCACGACGAACGGTGCATACGGCGGTAAAACTACGGCTACCTCATCGGGTGAGAGTTTCATTGGCTCCTACCTGTGGGAATACAACAGGGAGGACTTTCCAAAACTGCACAAGGCATTACTAACCGGACGGGCCGCTATTGTGAACAACGATACCAAAACGCTGAACGAACAAGCCACATTCATACGCGCAGCTATGGAAAAAGCCATTGCCAACGCGGCTCTGGGTTACCTCGGCAAGTGGAAAACGGGTACGACTGATGCCGCCCGCGCTCACGCCATTGGCGAAGGACTGGGCTTCATCTACGGCCTGCGGTACGCGAAGTTAAATAAAGGGGATGCTGCTTTTTCAGACAGTATACTCAACAACCTGGTCTACTCCGCTCCTACTGGCTTCTGGGCGTTGACAAACGCCAAAATTGATGCCGCGACCACAGCCATCAAAACAAAGTTCAATTTATAAAGTCAGCCTACTTAAACAACTATACAGCGCTCTGCACCAGGCAAAGTGCTGTATTTTATAAAACAATATGATACAAGTCAACTGGAAACAACTTGGGTTTGCCTGTGCAGTTGTAGGAACGCTCTGGGCCTGCTCCAGTAGTAATACCAATGACCCATCGCCCGTAACGCCAACGACCTCAACCGACCAGGCTGGTAGCGACCGCAAGGCCATGCTGACCAACCTGGCCGACAACATCATTCTGCCGAGCTATGCCAACTTCAAGACCCGGCTCGATGTAATGGTGACGAAGGCCGATGCCTTTTCGGCTAAACCCGACAAAGCTACCTTAACCGAGCTTCGGCAAGCCTGGGTCGATGCTTATACCGAATGGCAAAAAGTGGAGCTCTTTGATGTAGGGCCAGCTGAGCAATATACGCTTCGTAATTTTTTTAATATTTACCCCGCCAATACCACCAGTATTGACGAGTACGTTGCGGCCGGTGCGGGAACATTTGATGTACCAGCCTCTTATCCCAAACAGGGTTTTCCGGCGATGGACTACCTGCTCAACGGCCTGGGCGATACCGACGATGCCATTGTAGCCCGTTACACTACGGCTGCCGACGCGGCTAAACGCCTTGCTTACCTGAAACGGCTGACGGCTCAGATGACATCGCAGTTTGGAACGGTTTACACGGCCTGGAATACGGGCTACCGGGACACGTTTATTAACTGCACCGCCCTGAATGCCGGTTGTTCAACCTCCAAACTGGTCAACGGCTACGTACTCAATTACGAGCGCTACATCCGGTCGGGTAAATTTGGGATTCCGTCCGGTGCAATGACCAGCGGCACCACTGCTCCTGCTACCGTTGAAGCTTTTTATAAGAAAGATCTGTCGCTACTGCTGGCCAAAACGGCTCACCAGGCCTCCGTAGACTTCTTCAACGGAAAAAGTGTTAAAACTGGTCAGGAAGGGCCGGGCTTAAAAAGTTACCTGAATGCGCTTGGCGTTAAAGACAGCAGCACCGGCACACAGCTTACTGATCTGATCAATAAACAGTTCAACGCAATTACGCAGCAGCTAAACACGCTGAAACCTGATTTATACAACGAGGTAAGGACCAACAACGCAGCCATGGTGGAGACCTACACCCAGATGCAAAAAATTACCCGGATGCTCAAAGTGGATATGACCACCGCTATGAGTATTATAATTACCTATACGGATAATGATGGGGATTAAGAGTAGTGTACGGTTTTCGGTTTATGGTTTTCGGCCGCGTAAGGCAGAATTTTTCACCCCTGGTAGAAGTAGTGCCAGTTTACCAAAAACCACAAACTACAACCCATTTACATCTGCCGCTCCTCTGGCCGTTTTCCGGATACTGTTTGGACTAATGCTCTTCGGGAGCATTGTTCGTTTCTGGAGTAAAGGCTGGATCAATGAACTATACATCCAGCCCCGGCACTTCTTCCCGTTTTACGGGTTCGAGTTTGTTCAGCCATTGGGGTCCTACACGTATCTATTATTTGCCGTTTGTGGTCTCTCTGCCCTGCTGGTAGCTATTGGTTTGTTGTACCACATCGCCAGCATCAGCCTGTTTTTAAGCTTCACCTACATTGAACTGATTGACAAAAGCACGTATCTGAACCATTACTATTTTACGAGTATGGTTAGTTTACTGCTGATTTTCCTGCCCGCCCACGCCTATTTTTCAGTGGATGCTTACCGTCGGCGGAGCTTGTTGGCCAGCCATATTCCGGCCTGGTGTCTCGCGTCGTTAAAACTACTGGTGGCCCTGCTCTATGTATACGCCGGTCTGGCCAAACTGAATAGTGACTGGCTAGTACACGCTCTCCCGCTGCGCATCTGGCTTCCGGCGCATAATGATTTCCCGATTATAGGCTTTCTGTTTAATTACGCGTGGGTTCCTTACGTGTTCAGTTGGTTCGGCTGCCTGTATGACCTAAGTATTCCGTTTCTGCTCTGGAATGCCCGAACCCGCCCCTTGGCCTACGCTGCCGTGGTCATTTTTCATGGTTTAACGGCGCTGCTGTTCCCAATCGGTATGTTTCCGTATATCATGATCGTTACGGCGCTGATCTTTTTTTCACCCGATTTCCACCAGGGTGTTATCCGGAAACTAAGCGTTTGGCTGGCTCTACCTGTCACTTTTCTGGCGGTTCATCGTACCTACCAGTACCCGGTTTTTCGGGAGCGGATCCTGCTGGGCTTTCTTTCCCTTTTCTTTTTATTCCAATTGCTGTTTCCATTTCGCTACCTGCTCTACCCCGGTGAGTTGTTCTGGACCGAAGAAGGGTATCGTTTCTCCTGGCGCGTTATGCTGATGGAAAAAGCAGGCTACGCCCAGTTCACAGTCAAGGATGATGCAGGGCACCAAACCATTGTGAATAACACCCAGTTTCTGACACCATTACAGGAGAAAATGATGAGTACCCAGCCCGATATGCTCCTGCAGTATGCCCACCTGCTGCGGGACCATTATCGCCGGCAGGGGTTTATAAACCCGCAGGTTTACGTGGACTCCTACGTGGCACTCAACGGCCGGTTAGGCAAACCACTGGTCGACCCCACTACGAATCTGGCGAATGAACAGGATTCATTCCGCCATAAACCATGGATTACTCCTTTCAATGACACGATTTACGGTTTTTAGTTTTCTGATTAGTGTGTTGGTTGCCACCACGGGATTTGCCCAGTACCAGCTTTCCGGAACCGTGCTGGACCAGCAGGCTAGTGTACGCCTGAGCGGATGCACCGTTTATCTGAACGATGGGAAACGCACCGCTACCACGGATAGTCTGGGGACGTTTGTATTCACGAATCTGCCCAATGGGTCGTATACCCTCCAAACTACCTGCCCCGATTTCAAAGCAGCCAGAATAACCGCTGCGATTGATGGAATTGACCGCGTAGTTACGATTGCCCTGGCAAGTCGGCTTGAGACACTCAGCGAGGTTACCGTAACGGATAAACAAGCTGATTTCGGCTTTACCCGGATGCGGGGCGTAGAAGGAATGGGGATTTACGAGGGTAAAAAATCGGAGGTGATCATTCCGGAACAACTGGTAGCCAACTTATCGACGAACAATGCCCGGCAGATTTACGCCCGTGTGGCGGGTTTGAACATCTGGGAAAATGAAGGTGCCGGTTTACAGCTGAGCATTGGCGGGCGGGGCCTCGACCCGAACCGGAGTTCCAACTTCAACGTGCGGCAGAATGGGTATGACATTAGTGCGGATGCTCTGGGTTACCCCGAAAGTTATTACACCCCCCCTATTGAAGCCGTGGGCCGGATTCAGATTGTACGCGGGGCGGCTTCACTTCAGTACGGAACGCAGTTTGGTGGACTGCTCAACTTTGTCATGAAAAAGCCTGATACCGAACGCGCCTTTTCGCTAACAGCTCGCCAAACCATTGGGTCATTTGGCTTTTACAATGCTTTTACCAGTGCCAGCGGTACGGTGGGCAAATTAAGTTACTATACATTTTTCCAGTATAAGAAAGGCGATGGCTGGCGCCCCAATTCACACTTTACCAATTACACGGCCTACGCGGATCTGGATTACCGGTTTTCGGAGAAAACAACGGTGGGGTTCGATATTACCCAGATGTATTACCTGGCCCAGCAACCCGGTGGGCTGACAGACGCCATGTTTGCCGATAACCCTCGCCAGAGCAACCGTGAGCGCAACTGGTTTGCCGTGAACTGGACCATGCCCGCCCTGCACCTCGATCATAAAATCAATACCAACAACGAGGTTAATCTGCGGGTATTCGGGCTGAATGCGTACCGCTATTCGCTGGGTTTCCGGCCAAACCGGGTAGCTAGCGTCGATGACAACAGCGAACGGGATTTAATCAAAGGCAACTTTACCAACTGGGGGGCCGAAGCGCGCTACCTGAAACGGTACTACCTGGGTAAACAGCAGGCGGTGCTGCTGGTAGGTAGCCGGTATTATCATGGTTTCAACCAGAGCACCCAGGGGTTAGGCAGCACCGGTAAGGACGCAGATTTCAGGTACATCAATGACCCCAATGCCATCTCGTACGATTACCGTTTTCCCAACCGGAACCTGGCCCTGTTTGCTGAGAATATCCTCTACATAGGGGAGAAACTTTCCTTTACGCCCGGCCTGCGCTACGAATACATCTACACCACAGCCGACGGCTTTTATGGAACCACTACCCGCGATTTGGCCGGGAATATCATCAGTTCAGTACGTACCAATGAATTCCGGACCAACGGACGCGCTTTTTTGCTGGGTGGCCTGGGAATCAGTTTTAAGCCAACCACACAGCTGGATATATACGGTAACCTGTCGCAGAACTACCGTTCCATTACCTTCAGCGATATGCGGATTGCCAATCCATCGCAGGTGATTGACCCTAACCTACAGGACGAAAAAGGATACTCCTTCGATCTGGGTATTCGCAGTACCCAAACCACGCTTTACAATTTTGATGTCAGTGCCTTCTACCTCCGGTACAACAACCGCATTGGCGAGGTTCAGTTCTACGACCAAAACGACCGTATTCTTCGTCGGCGGGGTAATATTGGCCAGGCGGCTATTATGGGCCTGGAAACATACGTCGAGGCCGATTTGATTCAACTGACCAATCCCGCTACTCCTACCCTGAGTGGGGTACTTTTTACCAATGTAGCCCTGATAAACTCTACCTACAGGGCCAGCGAAATAGCGGGTGTCGTGGGAAATCAGGTTGAGTTTGTGCCGACTGTAAACCTGAAAAGTGGCGTGCGTATTGGCTACAAAAACCTGAAAGCTTCTTTCCAGTATACCTATCTCTCCGACCAGTTTACGGATGCCACCAACGCACGCGACGGGGGCGTTTCGGCCGTTATTGGCCTGATTCCGGCCTACAGCATTATGGATGCCAGCCTATCCTATCAGTTCAGCCGGTTTCGGCTGGAGGGTAGCGTAAACAATCTGGCGAACAAGGCTTATTATACCCGGCGGGCTACGGGCTATCCCGGCCCCGGTATTCTCCCCTCCGACGGCCGGGGCATTTACCTGACAGTACAGATGAAATTGTAAGGAACTACAAAGCGGGTACCAACTGCATGGCTATTTTTTGGTAGTCTGTTCGTAGGCTACCACATCGTTATGCCCACGGAATTTTGATAAACCATTTCGGTGTATATTTTACATAAATCGATCAACCGAGGGCTGACACGCACCGGTTCTACACCCTTATTTCCCTTATCTCCAATTACCATGTGTAGTTTTCGGTGCATCTTTAGGGCCACGTAAAAAAGAGGTTATTCACCTACCCGGGAAACCATGAAGAAGGAAATGCACATAGCACGAGCACTCATTTTAGGGGTACTGACCTACCTAATAGCCACCGCTGCCTACGCGCAGATTGGCCCAACCCGGGGCCGTGATACGTCGTTTACCGTGCAGGGCTCCTACCAGCGTGAGAAGAAATACCACCCTGATATAACCCTGGCCGATTCGACCCTGCCGCCCGGTGTTCATATCGCCCGAAGCATCCCGTACAGCACCCCCACACCCGGCCGCAAGCTGTTGCTCGACGTGTATACGCCCCCCGTTTCGGCAAAAAAACTATTTCCCGCCGTGCTGATGGTTCACGGTGGGGGCTGGCGTTCCGGCGACCGGTCGCATAACAACACGCTGGCCGGGCAACTGGCCACCAAAGGGTTTGTGGCCATCCCGGTCGAGTATCGGCTATCGACGGAAGCGTTGTATCCGGCTGCGGTGCACGACCTGAAAGCGGCCCTCCGCTGGATGCGGGCCAATGCCCGTACGTACGGTATCGACCCGAAACGGATAGCCGTGCTGGGCTTTTCGGCGGGTGGGCAGTTGGCGGCACTGGTTGGCAGTACTAACCAGAATCCGGCATTGGAGGGGGCGGGTGGCAACGCCCGGTTTTCGAGCAGCGTGCAGGCCATCGTCGATATTGACGGAGTGCTGGCGTTCATCCATCCCGAATCGGGCGAGGGGGAAGACTCGAAGTCAACGTCGGCGGCTACGTACTGGTTTGGGTACGGCAAAACCGAAAAACCAGCCCTGTGGCGGGAAGCGTCTGCGCTAACGCACATCGACAAAAACACCCCGCCTATCCTGTTCCTGAATAGTTCGGTAGACCGTATGCACGGCGGACGGGACGATTTAATCAAGAAGCTCGATGCGTTCGGGACCTATTCGGAAGTGCATACGTTTGCCGATGCGCCCCATACATTCATGTTCTTCAACCCCTGGTTTACACCCACGCTGACGTACATCACTGATTTCCTGCACCGGGTACTGCCGGGTAAGTAGGCGATTGAGTACCCCGAAATAACGCGTTCGATCTACTTAGTATGGAACCATCCGCCCCTGCGCATCATCCACATGCGGGCGGCTAATGTCCAGTCCATCCAGCACCAGTACACCCTGAATGGACGACTGCTTATCCGGATCCTGCTTCCACGACCACACCAGCTTACCCGCCGGGGTGTATTCCAGTATCTGCGTACCACTGGCCCCGTGGTCGGCGCCGTGCCCCTGCCAGTTTGCCACTACCCAGTTTCCATTGGCCAGTACCTGAAAACCAGCGTAAAAATGAGGATTCACGACTGGCGGCCCACTGATGCTATCGACAAAAACACCTTTTTTATCGAACCGCTGAAAATTAGCCGAATAGCCCCCACTAACCAGCGTCTGACCATTACCCAGCCGTTGCGCCTGCCAGGCATGCTGCGCTTTTGCCTGCTTCGTTAGTGTTGCCTGCCACATGATAGAGCCGTCCGGTTTACCTTCAAAAACCCGGTCGTTGGCTGTAATCAGGAACGTACCTTCCGTCGTTTCGCGAATCAGCCGGACGTAATTGAAGTCCGGGTAATTGATGGTTCGCTGTACTGCCTGATTCTGGTCCAGTTCAATCAGAACGATACCCTTTTTCCCCTGCCAGTTCAGGCCAGCCAGCACTGTATGCCCATTGCGTAAACGCCGGGCGGCAACAGTGCCGTCGTAGGTGGTCAGTTCGGCTACTTTGTCGCCCGTTTTAATGGCGCGTTCCTCATAGCCTTTGCCGGTACCCAGCATCACCCGCCCCTGCCCAACCAGTTGCATATCCCTACCCGCCGGAATAGCAATGAAATAGTTTTTTTCAGGATGCGCCAGGTCAATATAATTCAGTTTGGATAGTCCTTCGTCGCGCAACAAAAGCTGTCGGGACGCATACCGATTGTCGGAAGGCTGCGCAACACTATGCTGGCACAGCATCAGGGAAAAGGCAAAAAACAGATAAATGAAGAGGCTATTTCTCATTGGATGAACAATTGATTGAATTGACGTTGCCCCAGGGCGTGTCAGAGTTCCTTTCTTATAATTTTCCATTCGAGTTGACGGCCTGCTGAATGGTGTCAATGTTGCCACTCCCATCCTGCGCCACGGTAAGCGTTATCGATGTAGCAGGCACTAGTATCGCCTGACTTCAGGCATGACTCGTAAAAGCAGTAAGCAACTAGCAAGCAACAGGTAGTTCATTTGATTGACTGGGAACGAGTTCAACACCCTTCCCGAATGAGCGATGAGCCATACGGCCTATTTATCGAGAGAAGCCTAAAGACAATAGAAGTAACAGCAGCCGAAAAATACCCGATTCAGCGGCCCGACTTTTCATAAAACCTCCTCTATACGTTGAGTAATACCCGGTATGCCCGTCTGATCTTATCCCGAAAAAGTCCGTTTATACAGTAAGAAAAGCGGGAATCCTGACCCCAAATGGCTATTATTGCCGTATGGCACATCAACATACTACCGACCATGCGGCCAATGATCACGCCGGGCATAGCCACGGCCCCGTGGTGCTGACCAGCATCAACCGGGCTCTGATTATTGGGGCCGTGCTCAATACGGTCTATGTACTGGTGGAGTTCGGCATGGGGTTTTATTACAACTCACTGGCGCTGGTGGCCGACGCGGGGCACAACCTGAGCGATGTGGCCAGCCTGCTGCTCTCCCTGCTGGCGTTTCGGCTGGCGCGAGTCCGGCAAACCCCAAGTTTTACGTACGGCTACCGAAAGAGTACAGTGCTGGCCTCCCTGACCAATGCCGTTATTCTGCTGATCACCATCGGAGCCATTCTATGGGAGAGCTTCCAGCGGTTCCGTCACCCCGCCCCAGTAGAAGGTGGCGTTGTGGCCTGGGTAGCCGGGTTAGGGCTGATTGTCAATACGATTTCGGCCCTGCTTTTTTTCCGGAATAAAGAACACGACCTCAATGCGAAGGGAGCCTATCTGCACCTGGTAGCCGATGCCCTGGTATCGCTGGGTGTAGTGGTGGCGGGTATCGTTATCAGCTACACCGGCTGGGTCTGGCTCGACCCCGCCATTGGTGTTGTGGTTGCCATTGTCATTATGGGGTCGACCTGGAGTCTGTTGACCGATAGCCTGCGGTTGTCGATGGACGGGGTTCCGGCGGGCATCAATATGGAAGCGGTGCAGACCGACCTGCGGGCAGTTAAGGGCGTTCAGGATGTGCATCACGTACACGTATGGGCTATGAGCACCACCGAAAATGCCCTGACGGCCCACCTCGTCTTGCAGGACGACCTGTCCGGTGATCAGATTAGTTCGCTCAAGCGCGATGCCCGTCACCGACTCGAACACCGCAACATCAGTCACGTCACGCTCGAAACAGAGACGAGCAGGCACGACGACTGCGAATCCGAAGAATGCTGACGATTTTCAGAAGTTCTATCCTTGTTGACTTGAGCCACACAGGTTATATAAATAAAATTTGTTCGGGCGAAAAAACACGCCGAAACTGCTCTCGTTTTTTTCCTTTGCTAAAGCCCTCCAGGCTAATGTGAACGATTTTAAAAAGGGGAGTTGACGAAAACTCCGTCACATATGCCCTTATTTTTGGAGCGAAAAGAGATTGATGCTCCCACAAGAGCGTGGGCGTATCCAGCAAGATAAGGGTAAATAATAGCTTGTCAAGATTCTGCTGAAAGGGTAAATTTTTGTCAGCGGTGATGAAAAACGCAAACGCACCTTCATTTATTTTTTCGCTTAGAACGCCATTTTTAAATCCCTGCCAACCCATATCAACGAGTGTATAGACATCTAACTCAGCCAGCACGGTTTTTAGCCGAACATCAATTTGTTCGTCAAGAAGTAGCTTCATGATTTCTTTTGCGGGGAGGGACCGACACTTGTCTGGCAATATCAGCTAATACCTGATTGACCATTTGGCGGCTGATATGCGGATAACCAAGTAGAAATTCATCTATTGAACTGAATTGCAGGTAATCGAATAAAGCCCGAATCGGCACTCGTGTCCCGTTAAAAACAGGCGTTCCTCCCAGAATATCGGGGTCAGAAGTAATACTAGTTGCTTTCATAGGATTAGCCATCATTATTCAAAGATACCAACTCGCCCGCTTAATTCAGCGCAGGTAGTTGAATCACAAACGTCGTTCCCTCCCCTTCCTGGCTTTCCACCGTCAGGCTTCCACCGTGTCCCTTGGTAATAATGTCATAACTCAATGACAAGCCCAGACCCGTGCCCTCCCCCGTAGGCTTGGTGGTGAAAAAGGGTTGGAATATCTTGGCCTTGACAGCCTCAGGAATACCCGTCCCATTGTCGCTGACTCGGATTTCTACTTTCCCATTGGCCTGAACGGTGCTGACCGTGACGTTAGGTTGGTAGTTATTTAAACCTGTAAGGTCTTGAAGACCTTGCAGGTTTTTGCTCCGTTGCTGCACAGCGTAAAAGGCGTTGTTGTAGAGGTTCAGCAGCACCCGGCCAATCTCCTGGGGTACCACGTTAATCATACCCAAATCAGGCATAAAGTCCGTGACCAGTTCTGCATTAAATTCTTTGTCTTTAGCCTTTAGGCCGTGATAAGCCAGCTTGAAGTATTCATCGGCTAGGGCGTTGAGGTTGGTGGGTTGTTTCTCGCCGGTGGAGCTGCGAGAGTGTTCGAGCATACCCCGTACAATGGCGGAGGCCCGGCTGCCGTGGTGGGTGATCTTTTGCAGGTTCTGCTTTAAATCGACCAGTAGTTCGGCTTCCAGATCGGTATCGCGGTTGGGCTTTTGTTGTTCTTCTTCGAGTTCGGTGACCAACTCGGCACTCACTTCCGAGAAGTTGTTGACGAAGTTCAACGGGTTCTGAATCTCGTGGGCTATGCCTGCTGTTAGCTCGCCCAGGCTGGCCATCTTCTCTTTCTGGACCAGTTGGGTTTGGGTAGCTTTTAGCTCGGCCAGGGATTGTTCTAATTGACTGCTTTTTTGATTGATCTCCTCTTTCTGTCGCTGCAAAACGGTATTGGCTTTCTGTTTCTGGGCATACCCATACACAATGAAGCCCAGTAATGCTGCCAGTAACCCAAACCCAGCCAATAAATACGTCCGTTGCTGGGTCTGGTTTTTGACTTCGGTTTGGGAAAGCTCCAAGGCCGTGGCTTTCAGGGCTTGCTCTCGCTGAGAGAGCGCCAGTTGCTTTTCCTTGTCCTGTTTGGCCGCTCTCTCCTGGAGGTATTGAAGCCGCTGCAAGTCCCGTTCTTTATTGGCCAGCTCGGCGGCCTGGGCCTTGAGAATCAGCGCCTGCGCCTGTTGACTAGTCAACAGGGTTTGTTTTTGGAGTTGGGCAGCGGTGAGTTGCTGCTGAAATTGGAGGGCCGTTTCTTTTTTATCAAAATCATACTGAAGGGTGGCGACGGCAATTTGGTTACTGTTTTGCTGGTTGATGACCAGGTCTTTGGTTTTGATGAAGTCTTGATAATTGGCTAAAGCGGCCTGTGGATCGCCCAGCGCGTCCTGAATCTGGCTCCGGGTTTGATAGGCTCGATATAAGTACCTTAAATCACCCTGTTCTTTTGCCAATACTAGGGCACTGTCGGCATAAGCGCTTGCTTTTTGTAGCGTACTGGTTTTATTGCTTCTTAGTAGCGTCGTTAAGGAAGTAGCGTTGCTGTCAATGGCAATTTTTAAGTACAGTTGACTAAGGTTGTTATAACTTCTTACTAATATGGTTTTATTTCTATTTGCTTTACTTATGTTCAGTCCGTTTTGCAGATAGGTAAGCGCTTGCGAATAGTTAGCCAGGTTAAGATAGCTCTGCCCCACGTTGTCAAAGTTCAATTCCTTAGGTGGACCTTGAAACCCCATGGCTTCATTTAGTTGCAGCGATTTTAGCCGATAGTCCAACGCTTTATCATACTCACCTTGTTCGCTGTATACGTTACCAATATTGTTCAGACTAACCACCACTCCGGTTTTACTGCCTGATTCCTCAGCACCTTTCAGGGCTTTTTCATAGTTAGCTAAAGCCTGGGGATAATTGGCCAGGGATGAGTAAATATTACCCATATAGAGTGTTATAGTACTAGTTGCAAAAATTCCGAATTTATCCTTCCTTTCTTCAGCAATCTTCAAGCCACTCAAGTAAGCCGTCATGGCCTGGGGATACTTGGACTTGTTTTCATATCTAATTCCTAAACCAAGATAGGCAAGAAGCATGCCTCTTTTCCAAGCCAATTGCCGGGCAAGTTCCAGGGCCTGATTGGCGTAGTTGATATCTTCATTTGGACTGTACGGGAATAGGAAGAACCTGGGCTAGTACGGGAATAGGAAAAACTTATCGCATTTAGCAGCAAAACACGGTTAGTATCGGGTTTGGCACGGGGCAGTTCGGCCAATAGCGAATCCAGTCGGGCTTGGCCTGTTTTGGGTTGGGCAATGGCAGGGCCATACGCCAGGGAAAGGAGCAGGCAAATCAGTAAAAGTCGGGGCATGGCGGGGAGGAAAGAAGGAGATATCAGCAAGGTACCCTAATAAAGACAGGAACCTGTCAGGGGAAAGAAACTAATTATAAACGAGTGGGTTTAGACTCGTTTCAGCGGCCTTAAACGCGTCCGCCACCGGCTCGAACACCGCACCATCAGTCCCGTTATGCTCAAAACGGAAACGAGCATGCAGGAAGACTGCGAGTCGGAAGACAGTTAAAAACTGGCCTTCACACCCTGATTGATGGGGTAAAAAGTAGATAGCGCCTGCTGGGCAATCTGTATCAGGCCGGTTCGCGTACTTACCTACTGATAAGTACCATCTGCCTGATGGATTGAGCTTGTCAACATACCCCTTAAAACTCACCTTATTTATGGTTACTGTAGGACTACTGGTACGGCTGGAAGCCAAGTCGGGCAAGGAGCAGGTTGTCGCTGATTTTTTAAAAAGTGCGTTGTCCATGGCGCAGAATGAACCCGCTACCGTTACCTGGTACGCCGTTCAACTGGGACCGTCGACGTTTGGTATTTTTGACACCTTTCCGAATGATGCCGGTCGGCAGGCGCACCTCAACGGACCCATTGCGGCTGCGTTGATGGCTAACGCTGCGGACCTACTGGCGTCGGACCCCGTTATTGAAATGGTCGATATCCTGGCCGCCAAATAAGCCGGAGCTATTCTCGCTCAACAGCACAGTAAAAAGCCGCGTCAACACCCGTTGAACGCGGCTTTTATTAGTAGTCCTGCAGTCACACCACCGAACAGTGCTTATTCCAGCGTTACGTGGCTGATGGCGAAACCGTGCTTTTCATTCAACGGAGTAGTGGAAGTACCCGACCCAATGGAGATTTGCAGGGTTTCCACATCGGCCAGATTCAGTAGCATGAGAGATCGAATAGACCTTACAGCGAAAGGGCATTCTTCCCGGCTTTCAGTACAGAGGTTTTCCCTTTCCAAACAAAACTTCCGGTTGTTTTGGGAGGAAGTGTGATGTCAGCTTTTAGTGCTCCTTTCTCTACCTTGTAAGCAACGGATACCTTCCCGTTCGGATGGGGAATTTCTCCGCTGATGGCGTCAATAGTCCCTAAATGAGGAGTGATTTTTACTTTGGCAAAGCCGGGTGCATCGCTGTCGATGCCCAGGACGGTTCGGAAAAACTCCACGTTGGGGCTCGATCCCCAGGCGTGGCAATCGGAGCGCGACGTGTTCACGTCCGAGGTTTCAGCCCAGGTGGTCAGGCCCGATGCCATATTTTCGCGCCACTTACCCAACCAGTTCAGATAGTCATCGCCCAACCCGGCTTTGGTGAGGGCCTGATGCAGATAAAACTTAAAGTAGATGGAGGCCGGAGTTAGTGCGGTATCGGCCAGCATCGTTTTGGCAATCGCTGTCGCCTGACTGCCCTGGGTCACCCCCGACAGAATAGCCAGTGAATTGGCGTGCTGCGAGTACGTATCTTTCGTTTCGGTATCGGCAAAGAGGTTTTTGGTCGTATTCCAGTATTTACGCTGAATTGTCTTTTTTAGTTGCTCGGCCCGGCTTGTATACTGGCGTCCCAGCTCTTTCAGGCCGAGGTTAGTTTCCAGTTCGGCGGCTAACTGATAGGTCCACAGCAGTTGCATATCCAGTATTGCCGACTCCCCGTTTTTTCCGATAGGGGGCATGCCAAAATCCCAGCCTTTGCCTTGTGTCCAGTCGGTAAATAACCAGTAAGGAACATTCTTCAGCGAGCCATCGGGCTGCTGATAGCGTTCAAAAAACGACATCACCTGCCGGGCACCGGGCAGTTTGTCTTTAATGAACAGGCTGTCGGGCCGGTACTGGTAGTAATCGTGGAGCATGGCTACCCACCAGAGCGAGAACGTCGGTATCTCCTGATGCAAATCGGTTGGGTAGCGGCTCAGGGTAATGCCTTCCGCAAGGCGGGAATGATCCATCAGGGTCAGCCCGTAGCGCAAAAGCCGGTCATCGCCCGCATAGTAGAGCGAGACCAGGCCCTGTATACGGGCATCGCCGATGTACTGTAATTGTTCGTAATACGGGCAATCCATGTAGGTTTCGAAGGCACAGAGCCGGGCGGTTCGCCAGCCAATGTCGAGCATTTTTCCCAACTCGGGGTTTTGACTTTGCAGTTTGGCATTGACGGTAAAGGGGTAACCTGTAAACGTACCGTAGATGTCGTCGATCACGAGCGGTTCGGCTTTGGTGCTCACCACCAGGCGCACGTACCGATAGGTTCGCCACCAGAGCGGGGTATAAACCTGATTGGCCGTACCATCGGACAGGAGAATATCCGCTTTGCCGATAAATATTTTCCCGTCGATTTCGTCCCGGTTTCCTTTGGGCAGTGAGGGTAATCTCGGACCGCTAACGTTTTCATTCTTCCGAATATAGAGCCCTTCCGAGTATCCGATGGATACCCCCGCGCCCAGCCCCCCGCTAAACTGGAGCGTTGGATACGCGTTGGTCAAAAAACCCTGATCCAGCAGGATAGTAGCCGTTGTATTGGCGGGGATGGTCACTTTGGCGGGGGTGGCCGGAAACCCGGCGGGTACGTCGACCCCGGTTGCTTTCCGGGTAGTAGCTAACCGCTGGGTTGTCATTTCCATGGCGGGAAGCGGGGATGGCACCAGCATCCAGCCCGACGAATTAACGGCCGCATCTTTGGTGACACCGGGGCCAATCTGGCGGGCGCTGACCCATTTACTGTCGTCGTACGCTGTTTTCTCCCAGCCTTTCAGGTGCTTGCTCATGTCCAGTAGTTCGGCAGGCCCGGCTACGTAATAGCCCGGAACCCGAACGGCCAGCGGCTGGTAGCTTTCGTCCTTACTGGTTTTCCAGGTATCGTTGGTATTCAGCACTTCCTCGGCGGGGCCGTTGCCCTGAAGGATAAAGGCCGTCAGGAAGGAAATCTGGGCTTCGGGCTTGAACCGACCATCATTCCAGACCACTGCCGCCACCGTATTTTGACCTGCCTGTAGGTAGGGAGCCAAATCCAGCGTTTCGAAATTCCAGAAGTACAGATCACCCCGCGCTGGCCCCTGCGCTACCTGCTTCCCATTCACAACGAGCTTATACCGGTTGTCGCCCGACACGTGAACAACGAATGAAGTCGGTTTACTGCTCAACTCAATGGTTTTCCTGAACTTATAGACCCCGTAGTCTTTAAGCGTGAGATCCGATGAAGCCGTGAACCGATTGATGGGCCGACCGGGGCCGGTAATCCACTGGGCTTTCCAGGGTTTTTGTAAAAGGTCTTCCCGGATGGGCTGTGCCCTTAGCTGGGGAAGTGGTGCCACCAGCGTTATGACGTAGATAAAAAAGATAGATAGCTTTATTCTCATTGGAACAGGTCTGTTAAGGGCATTAGGGGAATTACCCCAACCCCGCTCCTTATGTCAAGGGGAAGGGGTTGGGGTACCTTGGAATAAAATACACAAACAACTGATTATCAGCCAACGGCTACGGCTCATGGCAACCTATAATCGTCCGACAGATCGCCACATGGCCAGTTCCTGACTGAATCGGTTGTTGATCACTTCGCAGGTAGCGTCAATCCGCATGGTTGGCCGGGTAGTAAGGTTATAGGCGGGCCATACCGGTACATCTTTGGCGGCTGGTTTACCCGTGCGGGCGAAGGTTGTCCAGAGTTCAGCAAAGTGGTGCGAGGCCGTAAACCGTTCGGGCCGGTTGCCGCCGAAGAAGCTTTCTTTCGGTGCTGAACCGTCGCGGGGGGGCAGTTCATTATTGAACTTGAACGAAATATCCATGGCGTGGGGCGTTCCCATGGCATAGTCGGTACCGGGAATCTTCTTCTCGGACTTGTAGCCGAAATTGTATAGATAAGCTGGTGCCCCGCCCTGTTTGGTCTTCTTCTCGGCAATATCCACCGAACCCAGGCCCATCATGGTAATGGACGATACGGCAATAAAAATATCCGGTGCCGTAGCATTAGGGTTCGCTTTCCGGTAGATGTCGATAATTTTGGGGGTATCCTCGCCAAATTGCGGTTCCAGTCGTTTGGGTAAGGTCTCAAACGTTAGTTTAGCAAATTCGGTATCCTTACGCTCCCAGGCGAAAAAGGTGAATTCATCTTCATTCCAGCCTACCAGCAGGGGTTTATCGCGGGAGATGGCCGGGGCCGTTGGGTCGAAGGGGTTATGCGGCAGTACCACGCCATCGACCACCGGCGAAAAACCACCCGCTCTCCGTTCCATCAGGGGTTTCCGGTTATTCTTCTCCTGGAATGGCGGAGCAAAGGGTAACTTCGCCTGCATCGCCAGTAAATCTGCCGCCGGTATATCCAGCAGTTTGCGCCAGTCTTTTGGGGCTATGTTCAACTCTCTGAGCAGCATGGCCGTCGTTTCGGCAGCTGTCTCTTTGGAAGCCATCCGAACACCGGGTCCACTCTCGATGGAGGCTTTGTTGAAGTAAGGAGCCGCTGATGGCATGGCGTACAGGCAGGACGTTTTAGCGCCCCCGCCCGATTCACCAAAAATCATGACGTTGGCCGGGTCTCCACCAAAACGGGCAACGTTGTCATGCACCCATTTCAGGCCATCCACAATGTCGAGCATCCCCATATTGCCCGAACCGGCGTACTCAGGTCCGGCAATGTCGTCCAGATACAGAAAGCCCAATAACCCTAAGCGGTGGTTAGTCTGCACAACCACTACGTCGAAATTACGGGCCAGGTTTGACCCATCCTGCCCCCCCGAAGCACCTGAACCAATCACAAAACCACCGCCGTGACTGTAAAACATCACGGGCCGTTTCTTATTGTCGTTAGCCGGTGTCCAGACGTTCAGAAAAAGACAATCCTCAGAAGGGGCGGGTTCGTTCCGACGCGGACTCTGTATGGCTGGTGCGCCAAACTCAAGCGCATCCCGTACACCTGTCCAGGGTTCAAGCGGAGCAGGCCGACGGAACCGCCTGTCGCCCGAAATTCGACCGCCATATGGTATGCCTTTAAACAGGTTTACGCCGTCCTTCCGTGCCCCACGCAGGCGACCGTAGGTGGTGTCTGTGGTAACAAACTCATCGTCCTTGCCAGCCGAAGAAAATCCAGACAGGGGAAGTGAGAAGGCTGCGGTCGTTAATGACAGTTGTGCCAAAAAATCTCTGCGGTCAATCAGGTTCATGGTAGTTTCAGGAATACTAAGGTGAAATCATCGTCTTTTTTTATTAAGAGTAAAAAGACAGAAAATTATTGGAAAAGTCTAATTGTAAATTCTTACCTAGTGATAAGAATTTCTTATTAACCACTGCTTGGTGAAGGTGACGTTTTTAATCACTTCCGGTATTGCTCATCGCTGACTTTCTCCAGCCAGTCAACTACGTTCCCGTTCAGGTTTTCCTGCATGGCGATGTGGGTCATACTGGTAGTGGGCGTGGCCCCGTGCCAATGCTTCTCGTCAGGCTCAAACCAAACCACGTCACCCGGACGAATCTCCTCAATTGGGCCGCCCTCCCGTTGCACCCAGCCACAACCGGCAGTAACAAGCAACGTCTGCCCCAGCGGATGGGTATGCCAGGCCGTTCGCGCACCGGGTTCGAAGGTGACACTCGCTGCGGCAGCCCGTCGGGCGTCATTGGCCGCAAATAAGGGGTCAATGCGCACAACACCACTAAACCAGTCTTCCGGCCCTTTAGCTGAAGGCTGCGAACCAATTCGTGTAATGTCCATAATGACTATCGCTTTGAGACAGAATAGCACCTGACCTACAGATACTTAACAACTTTAGCGGGAACTCCCGCCACTACGGTGTTTGGTGGCACATCGCGGCTCACCACGGCACCGGCGGCAACGACTGAGTTTTCGCCAATGGTGACACCCGGCAAGATGGTGGCTCCCGCGCCAATCCAGGCGTTGCGTTTGATCACAATTGGGCGGGGAATCAGCGTTGTTCGATCCGCCGGGTCCAACGGGTGGTTTTCGGAGGTAAGATTCACTCGTGGCCCAATCTGAACCTCATCTTCAATAGTGATGCCTCCAATATCCAGGAACGAGCAGGCATGGTTGATAAAAATGTTTTTACCCAGCCGGATAAACCGGCCAAAGTTGGTATGGAATGGAGGAAAAATCGTGGTCGACGGGTCGATTCCGATTCCGATAATATCGCTCAGTTGGGTACGTACCTGATCGATGTCGGTAGCCGTTGCGTTCATCTCGACGCACAACCGGATGGTACGCGCTACAACTTCACCAAACTGGCCATACTCCGGGTCATCCTTACGAAGTGGCTCACCAGCTTGCAGGCGCTGGAAAATATCGGTTTGGTCTGAAAGAGCACTCATAGAGTAAAAGAAGGCAGTAACAAAACTAAAAAGAGGGGGTCTGCTCAAACGAACAGGCCCCGTTGATGATGAATGTAATGCGTTACCGGAACCGTCCGGGCACTACAGCGTTGCCATGTCGATCACAAACCGGTAGCGCACATCACCTTTCAGCATCCGTTCGTAGGCCTTTTCAACGTCCTGAATCGGGATGAGTTCAATGTCCGAAACAATGTCGTGTTCAGCGCAAAAATCCAGCATCTCCTGCGTTTCGGGAAGCCCGCCAATACTCGATCCAGCAATGCTTTTCCGGCCGGGAATCAGGCTAAAGGCCCGCAGAGCCGATGGCGTTGGTGGCGCACCCACGCAAATATGCACCCCGTCCGTTTTTAGCAGGGACAGGTACACATTGTAATCGTGCTCGGCAGAAACCGTATCCAGAATAAAATCATAATAGCCTGCTACCGATTCGAGTTGAGCCGGGTCGCTGGTGACTACAAATTTATGGGCACCGAGTTTTTTGGCATCTGCTTCTTTATCAGGCGAGGTGCTCAGAACGGTTACCTCGGCCCCGAAGGCTACGCCAAATTTTACGCCCATGTGCCCCAGGCCACCCAAACCCACAACCGCCAGTTTATGGCCCTTACCCACGCTCCAGTGCCGCAGGGGTGAGTAGGTCGTGATGCCGGCACAGAGCAGGGGAGCCGTAGCGGCCAGGTCCAGCTTGTCGGAAATATGCAGCACAAAATCCTCATGAACTACAATTGTGTTGGAATAGCCACCGTAGGTAGGCGTCTTTTTATCCTGTTCCAGCCCATTGTACGTCTGGGAGTGGCCATTGGTGCAATACTGCTCCAGCCCATGCTGGCAGTTATCGCAAACGCGGCAGGAGTCGACCAGGCAGCCCGTACCGGCCAGATCGCCCACGGCAAACTTACTTACCTCGGTCCCAACCGCCACCACGCGGCCAACAATTTCGTGACCGGGCACCATGGGATACATGCTATTGCCCCACTCGCCCCGAACCTGGTGAATATCGGAATGGCAGACACCACAGTAACGAATATCGAAATGAACATCGTGAGCACCCAGTTCTCGACGTTGGAAATCCCAGGGAGCGAGTCCCGAATCTTCGGTTTGAGCCGCGTATCCTTTTGTTGTAATCATTGTTTGTTTTAGTTAAAAATCTGGCGTAAATGACCTTTAGCCAGCCGTTTTATAAGCGATAAGGCAGGGTTAATGTTTTCCTGCCCGAATCCGACCGGCTGACCTTAATCCAGCTTTACAAGCTGTAAGTAAGGATGCTACCGTGCCAGCAGCGTTTTCCGTTTCGTTGATTGTCTTTATACGCGTGTGTTGATTCAAGCCTTCTTAAACAGTCCGCAACAGCTTGTCGGGGGTAATGGGCAAGTCCCGGACACGCTGGCCCGTGGCGTTGAAAACCGCATTGGCTACCGCACCGGCAAAACCGATCAGCGCAATCTCGCCCATACCTTTGGCACCCATCGGGTTAATGATGGGGTCGGGCTTGTCGATCATAATCGTTTCGATGGCGGGCACGTCGGCGTGAACCGCTACGTGGTAGTCGGCGAGGTTATTGTTCACGAATCGGCCAAAGCGGTGGTCAATGACGGCTTCTTCCGTCAGGGCCATCCCAATGCCCCCCGCAACACCCCCAATCATCTGACTGGCCGCCGTTTTGGGACTGATAATCCGGCCCGAATCGGCCACGCTCACAGCTTTAGACACGCGCACCACACCCGTTAGCGGGTTGACCCGTACCTGCACGAAATGCACCGAAAACGAATACATCGAGTACTTGCCCAGTTCCGGCCCGCCTTTCGAATCCGCACTTTTGTCGACTACTGTCAGATTGTTGGTCCACATTAGCTCGCTGACAACTATTTTTTTTTCCGGTTCCTTTTCAACGAAAAGCACCCCATCGGTCAGCGTCAACTCATCCGCCTGCCGACCCGCCAGGGGACTACCGTCTTTGATAGCTAATTCAACCAATTGATTTTTGATTTTCGTACACGCATCGTACACCGCCGACCCTACCGCCGAAACAATGGCCGAACCACCCTGCGTGGGCGCTTTCGGCAGGGACGTATCGCCGTAGGCCACCTTAATCCTGTTGAGCGGCACACCCAGTACGTTGTGGGCAATCATGGTCAGGGCGGTGCCCGTGCCGGGGCCAATGTCGGTTACGGCGCTCTGTATTGTCAGCGAACCATCGGCGTTAAGCAGGGCGCGGGCCGAAGCCTCCCACCGGAACGCGTTGAACGTTCCGGTGCTCATACCGTAGCCAATGAGCCAATCGCCCTCGCGCTGACTGGCCGGTTGGTTTTGACGTTTGTTCCAGCCAATGGCTTCGGCTCCGCGCTGATAGGCTTCTTTGAGGTTTTTGCTCGAATAAGGTCGGTTATGTTCAGGATCGGTTTCGGTATAGTTGCGCAGACGGAACTCGATGGGGTCGAGCCCCAGCTTGTGGGCCATTTCATCCATCGCCGATTCCAGCGCAAAGGCCCCCGTTGCTTCACCCGGTCCGCGCATCCAGATGGGCACGCTCCGGTCGAGCCGCACGATGCGGTAGCGGGTGCTCACGTTCGGGCATTCGTACATGAACTTGGTCATGTTGACAGTCGCTTCCGTAAAGTCTTCGTAGCTGGCCGTTTCGGCCGTGGCCGCGTGGGCAATCCCGATTAGCTTGCCGTTGGTATCGGCGCCCATATTGATGGTCTGCACCGTATAGGGCCGGTGGCCCACCAGCGTAAACATCTGGTTGCGGGTGACTACCAGCTTCAGCGGGCGTCCAATTTTTTTGGCAATGGCCACCACCGCCGTTTCCTGCGGCCAGGTACGTAGCCCCATACCAAAGCCGCCCCCCATAAATTCGGTATGCACATGGATTTTCTTGGGGTCGATCTTGAAGGCTTCGGCCATCGCGTTTTGCGTAGCATTGACACCCTGCGTTTTGGCGTAGATCATCAGCGAATCTGCTCCGGTCCAGTGGGCCAGAATACCGTGCAGTTCCATCGGGTTGTGCACCTCAACAGGAATCGTGTAGTTGGCTTCCAGCGTAACGGGTGCCGACTGATAACCGTCGGCTTTGCCCCGCAGGTAATCGCTCGAACCAGGCCTTCCGGGGGCAATACCTTCGGCTAAGTGCTTTTCCAGATCAGTCCGGGCCGCCTGTTTGGCATAGGTCGCCTTCACCAGTGAAGCCGCATACGTGGCCCGCTCGTAACTATCAGCCACCACCATCGCAATGGGTTGCCCATCGAACAGAATTTTGGGGGTGTGCAGTATCCGGTATTTCTCTTTTGTATCCGGCTTGGGCGCTGGTCCGTCGGCTTCTCCGCCAACGGGGGCGTCCCAACCCGGAATGGGGGGCATGTTCTGATGCGTAAATACCCCTAGTACGCCCGGTGCGCCCTGCGCTTTTTTGGTATCGATACTGGCGATGGTACCACGGCCAATTTCGCTCCCGACAATGACGCAATAGGCCATGTTGGGCAGCTCAAAATCGGCGAAATATTGGGCTCCGCCGGTTACTTTCATCCGTCCATCGATTCGGTCGATAGGCGGATTTTTCAGGTCTTTTGTCATGATCAGGCGGTTTTAGTGGCTGTTTTCAGCGCGTCGATAATCGAGTTGGGCGCGAGGGTGAGTTTGAAATCATTCTCGCCGTAGCCTTTCGCGCCGTTCATTGCGATCGTGGCAGCCTGTTTAAAATTGGCCTCCGTAGCGGATTTGCCGCGCAAAAACTGCTCGGCTTCGGTCAGCCGCCAGGGCTTGTGCGCTACCCCGCCCATTGCCAGCCGGATGTCCTGGATTACGTCCCGCTTCATATCAACTGCCACGCCTACCGAGATAAGCGCAAAGGCGTATGAGGCCCGGTCGCGTACTTTCAGGTAGTGCGAATTGTCGGCAAACTTGTTAGTTGGAATGTCAACGGACATAATCAGTTCGCCGGGCAGCAGCGTGTTGTCTTTCTGGGGTGTATCGCCGGGGAGCCGGTGGAAATCACTGAACGGAATTTTCCGGTCGCCCTTCGGCCCCGACACGTTTACCGTCGCATCCAGTGCCACGAGTGCAATGCACATGTCACTGGGATGCACAGCGATGCACTTCGTTGAGCCCCCAAAAATGGCGTGCATCCGGTTGTAACCGTCGATAGCCCCGCAGCCCGACGGGCCGTTTGGCTTCCCCTTGTCCGGACCGGCCTGCACGGGGCTGCGCTTGTTGCAGGGCATAGACGTATCGTAAAAATAGGGGCAACGGGTGCGCTGCATCATGTTTCCGCCTACGGTCGCCATGTTACGTAGTTGCGCTGAGGCACCGGCATTGAGGGCCATCGACAGCAACGGAAAGTGTTTTTTCACCAGCTCATGTTCGGCCACGGCTGAATTCTTCGCCATGGCCCCAATCCGCAGACCAGTTGCCGTTTTCTCGATGGTTGCCAGCGGTAGTTTGTTGATGTCGACCAGCCGCTCGGGTACCACGACCTCACGTTTTATCAAATCGATGAGGTTAGTGCCGCCTGCCAGAAAGTACGTGCCGCTTTCCTGAGAAAGGGCCGAAACGGCGGCTTTGGGGGTTGTCACCCGCGTATATTGAAATGGATTCATACCCTGGCCCCTCCTTGTTTTACGTCCATAATCGCATCCACAATATTGGCGTAGGCGCCACAGCGGCAGATGTTCCCGCTCATATATTCCCGAATCTCGTCGGGGTTGTTGGCATGTCCTTCCCGGATACAGGCTACAGCCGACATGATCTGGCCGGGCGTGCAGTACCCGCACTGGAAGCCGTCGTGTTTAATGAAGGCTTCCTGCATGGGGTGCATCTGATCCACGCTGCCCAGCCCTTCAATCGTCGTCACTTTACAGCCTTCGGTGGTCATGGCCAATGTGAGACAGGAATTGACTCGTTGACCATCGACGTGTACGGTACAGGCCCCGCATTGACCGTGGTCGCACCCTTTTTTAGTACCCGTCAAGTGAAGTTGCTCGCGCAGGAGGTCGAGCAACGTTACGCGTGGCTCAATGGAGAGTTTTTGCATCGTACCGTTTATGTCGACCTGAAGCGGCAGCTGCTCAATAGCAGCGGCCAGTTTTTCGTCCAGGCCGTTGTGGATGGCGGCATTGGCAGCTGCTGGCGTTAGGGCCAGAGCTGCCAATGCCGATGACTGCTTTAAAAAGTTTCGTCGGGATGAATCGGATGAGTCTAACTCATCACCGAAATGTTCATGCTGGTTCATAAAGCGAGTTTTAGTAACGTTCAGATACGCGTATGGATGGTAATAAAACCGTAAGGATTACTCTAGGGCAAACGTGACCATCACGTTTCCAGAACCCAGGGCGGCAGCAAGCCCCGTCGGGTTGTCGATTCGCCCCATTCTGGTATAACTGTAGGGAGTGGAAAACGATTTGTAAAAGAGCACCAGGGTATTAGCTCCGTACAGCATCAAATCGCCGTTTTGAATGGCGCCGGGATTCGATGCCTTAACGGGTAGGTTGTCAGGTAAATCAGCGTACTTCTCATTGCCGTTCAGTTCGGTCATCGTCACGGTCATGGGCAACCGTGCTTTGAATGCAGTGGCTGTAGCATTATCATACAGCGTGGCTGTGAACGTACGGGTTCCAACCTTAATTCTCATTTGACTTTCGTTTAAATTAGGCGTACTATTCCCCTTAGTGATGTCCGCTGCGGAGTTTACCAACATAGCCTCATTTTTATCGCGGGACGCTAAGCTGGTGAACAACGAAGAAAGGATGAAACCGATGACAAATGAATAGTTCATGGTATTTATCTTTTAACAGACTTCCTTATCCAGCACATTTTTCCGGTCATTATTAACTCCTTTGGATTTGAGCAACTGGATTTGCGGGCAAACAAGACCGCGCTTATTTTTTCAGCGAAGCCATGTCAATGACGAAGCGATATTTGACACCACGGTTCAAAGGCGCTTCGGCTGCTTCTGTGCCGAACGCTTTACTATTTTTTACGTCTATCATGTCAAAAAATAACCCGTATTAACCCTTGTAAAAAACAGTGTTGAAGAAGGCCTGCATTTGAGCTGCGTAGGGTACACCGTACCGGGCAAATGTTGCTCTTGTGGCTGCGTCTGGCTTCCAATCAAAAAAGGCGTGCCCGGCACCGTCCACCTGACTGTATTGAACGGGTTGTCCGGCCGCTTTCAGCACATCTACATACCGCTGCACCACGTCATGGGTGACGAGTGCATCTGCGGTGCCACGCACAATGAAGTGCGGAAGAACACGGTCGCGAACGTTGGCAACATGCTTTATGGGAGAGATGGCATCCCAATACCCCTGGTCTGTTTGCTCCACAAACATTTTGAAGTCAGCCGCATCGGACGGCCCATAACTGGGTGCCACAGCCTTGATCGCCCTGGTAATCTCATTCTTTACGTCGACAATTGATTTTCCTTTCGGCAGGTAGCTTGGCATATACTGGTAAACTCCACTCGTTATACCAAAACCACCGTCGCCAATAAGTGGACTAAGGGTTGCCGCTGCTTCAGCTAAATGACCACCGGCACTGTCGCCCGTAACCGCAATGCGGGTTGGATCGCCACCGTACTGTGCAGCATGTTCCTGGATATGCGCTATAGCCCCAAAAACATCATCAATCAATTGATGCATGTGAGTAGGCTTTGTTTCTCCATCCAGCTTGTTAATCCACCGGTAGTCAATACTGAATACGACATAGCGGCCACCTTTCACCAGTTCACGCGCCAGGCTCCGCATGATGTCTTCATTGTTGGAAGACCAACCGCCACCATGAATAATGATGATACACGGAAGATTTTTGGCCTCTTTCGGTGAGAAGACATCGTACTTCAGGGGCTTGATTCCTGGCTTGGCATAAACGATGTCCTGCGTTACATTGATGTTCTCCACCAGTGAACCGGGAACAAATGTTGCCCCGACAGCCATGTCTTTTGTCACGGCAATTTTCGTGGTAGGCGAAAAGCTCTCGTAGCTTGTCGTTCCCCACATGCCTCCCTTTACGGTGTAGTAAACCGCATCCAAACTAAAACCGGATGCTGGCTTTGCTTTAACGGTTAGTATGGTGCCCGCCGGTAGTTTACCGTCTTCCGGAATGGTGGGCGTAATTGTATAAGAACCGTTTTCGGCCGGAACAAGCGTTACGGTATATGTTTCAACCGGCTGTGCTTTTGAAAAAGTGATTTTGGCAATTGCATTCATAGTAGTAACCAGTGATATGATTACTGAGGCTACCAGTAGTATCAGTAGTTTACAAGTTGATTTAGTCATCTGCTTCATGGCTTTTTGCTTTAATTATCTTTGGTGTATTCTCCATCCGAAACCGGGTGCAGCCATTTCACAATTCCTTTTTCCGTAATGGGCAGGATATAGATTTGCTGCATACCGGTATCAGGACTGGCACCGTGCCAGTGCATGACGTTGGGCGGGCACTTTACTACATCGCCTTTCCTGATCGTTTGACGGGGCTGGCCTTTTATCTGGTGGTAGCCCACGCCATCGGTAATGAGCAGCATTTGTCCGGCCGGATGAATGTGCCATCGGTCCGCCGAAGCGGTTGCTTCGGGCACCCGGCTCGAAAGAGACGTTGCCCACCAGCGTATTGTACGTACGGGTTGACAAGTGCCTGGCTGCCGCTTCGCCCATACCACTGCTTGCCCCTGTAATGACGATCACCTTCCCTTTACTATTATTTTTCATATCACCCATTGATGCTGAGTTTACCAATCAGCTTATCGAGAGTAATGGGGTATTCGCGAACCCTAATCCCTGTGGCGTTATAAACAGCGTTGGCAACCGCGGCCGCTACGCCAACGATACCCAGTTCACCAATACCTTTGGCCTTCATGGGCGACATGGTCGGGTCGAGGTCTTCGAGCAGTACGACTTCCTGATGCGGAATGTCAGCATGAACGGGCACTTCATAGCCTGCCAGGTCGTGGTTGACAAAGAAACCAACCTGTTTATCCACCACCAGTTCTTCCATCAGGGCCGCGCCCACGCCCATTGTCATGGCACCGATGACCTGACTGCGGGCGGCTTTGGGATTCAGAATACGCCCGGCATGGCAAACCGCCAGCATTCGTCGGACCCGGATCTCCCCGGTATAGCTGTTTACGCCCACTTCCACGAAATGAGCCCCGAAGGCATCCTGCGCATACTCCCTGGAAAGGGTTCCGTAGGTCATTTCATCCTGGACAACCAGCTCGGTGGCTTTAGCTGCGTCGCCCAGCGGATAGCTGCGGTTACCCCCGCGTACCTGTCCACCCACAAACTCGGCTTCCTCGAGGCTAACGCCCAGTGAATTGGCCACCGCTTCACGCAGTTTGACGCAGGCGGCATATACGCCCGATGTAGCGGAGGCCGCTCCCCACTGTCCACCCGAGCCGGGTGATTCGGGAAACGTTGAATCGCCCAGTTTGACGACCACTTTATCTAGGCTAATGCCCATCATCTCGGCCGCCGTTTGCCCGATAATGGTGTAACTACCCGTTCCAATATCGGTCATATCGGTCTCGACCGTCACGATGCCTTCCCGGCTCAACCGAACGCGGGCGGCCGACTTCAGGATGGGTGCCCCCCGGATGGCCGATGCCACGCCCATCCCGATCAGCCATTGACCCTCTCGAACGGTGCCGGGTTTAGCTTGCCGCTTGTTCCAGCCAAATTGCTTGGCCCCGGTTTGCAGACACTCGACCAGTTTGCGGGATGAAAATTTACGGCCGGGTTTTCCGGGGTCTTCCTGCGTATCGTTTTTAATACGGAAGGCCACGGGGTCCATGGTCAGTTTTTCGGCCAGCTCATCCATGGCGATTTCCAGCGCCATCATCCCTGTGGCTTCCCCCGGTGCCCGCATGGCACTTCCTTCGGCCAGATCGAGAACGGCTAACCGGAGTTGGGTAAACCGATTGGCGCCCGCGTACAGCAGCCGGGTCGCTGCGGTGGCCGTTTCGGATATTCCGCCGGGCAAATTACCTGACCAGCTTTCGTGCCCGATAGCGGTGATGGTTCCGTCGGGAGTGGCCCCAATGCGGATGCGCTGGATCGTGGCGGGACGGTGGGTCGTGTTATTGGCAATCAGCGGCCGGGGCAGGGTTACTTTTACCGGTCGACCCGCGGCCCGTGCCGCCAGGGCAGCCGCGATAATGTCGGACAGGACGGTACCTTTCCCGCCGAAGCCGCCACCAATAAAGGCCGATATGAGCCGGATATTCTCTTTCGGGATACCCAGCACCGTAGCTATGTCCCGAACGCCCCAATTGATCTGTTGAATGGATGCCCAGCACGTCAGCTTATCCCCGTCCCATTTGGCAATGGTTGCGTGAGGCTCCATCATGGCATGGGTCTGGTCGGGGGTGGTGTAGGTTTCGTCCAGCTTGACCGGGGCCGACGCAAAGGCTCCCTCAAAATTCCCCACGTTCGTTGTCGGGGGTGGACTAAACTGACCCTGCTTGATAAGGGGTGCCGAGTCTTTGGCGGCTGCCAGATCGAACGCTCCTTTGGTTTTTGTGTAGCTTATTTTCAGGAGTGAAGCCGCAGCGCGGGCCTGCTCGAAGGTCTCGGCCACCACCACGGCGACCGCCTGGTGGTAATGGTCGATGTCTGGCCCGGCCAGCAGCCGGTCGACGTAGAACTGACCCGTCTTGAGCGGCCCGGCACTGGCCGCCGTTACGATGGCTAGTACACCGGGCGCGGCTTTTGCTTTCGTCTGGTCGATGGCCTTTATGCGGCCTTTGGCAATGCCCGCACCCACAACGTATCCATAAGCGGGATTCGTAACTTCGTCATTGTGTTCGTAGGCGTATGTAGCCGTTCCCGTTGTTTTCAGCGGGCCTTCGATGCGGTCGGTTGGTTTCCCAATGACCTTGAGCTGGTCGATTGGGTTGGTTCCGGCAGGCGTTTCAAATTTCATGTCAGTGCTTGGCTTCGTTTAAAACGGCCGCCAGGGTTCGTTCAACCAGGGCTAGCTTAAACTCGTTTTCTTTGGTGGGTCGGGCTCCTTTCAGGAGTTGAGCGGTAAATGCCTTCGCCCCGGATGGCAGCAGTGGTTCGGCCGACTCAATCCGCCAGGGTCGGGGGGCTATCCCCCCAACAGCTACCCGGCCTGTGCCATCTTTCTTGAGAATAGCCCCTACTGAGACCAGGGCAAAGGCGTAAGAGCTACGGTCGCGCACCTTGTGGTAGATATGTACCCCACCCACGGGTGGCGGCAGGACGACAGTGGTAATCAGTTCGTTTTTCTCCAGTGTCGTTTCCAGGTGCGGAGTCTGGCCCGGCAGGCGGTAAAGCTGGTCCAGCGAAAGGGTTCGTTTGGCCCCGTTGGCTTTTACCGTTTCAACCGTCGCATCGAGGGCGCGCATAGCCACGGCCATGTCGCCCGGATAGGTAGCGATGCACGAAGTACTGGTACCGATGATGCCCAGTTGCCGACTAAATCCGGCAATGGCCGCGCACCCGCTGCCGGGCACGCGCTTGTTACAAAGCTGGTTGGTATCGTAAAAATAGGGGCAGCGTGTACGTTGCAGCAGGTTACCGGCCGTAGTAGCCTTGTTGCGCAACTGCCCCGATGCGCCCGCCAGCAGCGCCCTGGCCAGCAGCCCGTAATCCCGGCGTACGATGGGGTGAGCCGCCAGATTCGTATTGCTCACCAGGGCGCCGATGCGCAGACCGCCAGTTGGGGTTGATTCGATCTTGTTGAGGCCAATTTTACCAATATCGATGATATGCTGTGGGGCTTCGATTTCCAGCTTCATCAAATCGAGCAGGTTGGTACCCCCGGCTAGGAATTTAGCCCCCGGCGTTCGGGCCGAGGCAGCCGCGGCTTCGGCGGGTGTGCTTGCCCGCTCGTAGGTGAAAGTTTTCATAAGCCTTTGTTGATTTAGGGCTGGCTACGGATTAATTAGGATCGGGTATGAGCTGGTGATTTAGGCTTGCTTCTGAGCCACTTCACTCATCGCTTCGGCAATATTGGAGTAAGCCCCGCAGCGGCAGATGTTGCCACTCATCCGTTCGCGCAGTTCCATATTGGTGACCTGTGGTGTATCCAACAGACTGGCGCTCACGTGGCTGGGTATGCCGGCTTTAATTTCGTTGAGCACCGCTACGGCTGAGCAAATCTGACCTGGGGTACAATAGCCACACTGATAGCCATCATGCTTGATGAATGCCGCCTGCATGGGATGGAGCTTGTCTGGTGTTCCCAGCCCCTCAATGGTCGTGATGGTATCGCCCTGATGCTGGAGAGCCAGCGATAGACAGGAATTGATCCGCTGGTTGTTGACCAGTACTGTGCACGCGCCACACTGCCCGTGGTCACAGCCTTTTTTGGTGCCCGTAACGTGCAGGTGTTCCCGGAGGGTATCGAGCAGGGTCGTTCGGGTATCCATTTCCAGGTCGTGGGATTGCCCATTCACGGTAAATGATACCTTCGCCAGCGACAGGGGAACTGAATGCGGAGCCGCCTGGGTGCCCATCACGTTCGCCAGGGTGATAGCGGCAATCGCAGCGGTCGTTCCAACAATCATTTCACGCCGACTTATCGTCGACTCGTTTGTCTCTTCCATCGTATTCCGATTTATGGGGTTAATCAATATCCACTTCGCTATATAAATCAGTGTACTAGGTAGTGTTACTGAGGGCGTACCTAGATCAGTATTTACGGCTTGAGGCCATTATGCCAAAGCGACAGGTGACCCTTGATATTACTTTCCATCATGTTGTACCATCTAATTTTAGATTGTGACTCACTTAGCCCCATATTCCTCATCCGAGACCGGGTGCAGCCATTTCACAATTCCTTTTTCCGTATTGGGCAGGATATAGATCTGCTGCATACCAGTATCAGGGCTGGCACCGTGCCAGTGCATGACGTTGGGCGGGCACTTTACTACATCGCCTTTCCTGATCGTTTGCCGGGGCTGGCCTTTTATCTGGTGGTAGCCCACGCCATCGGTAATGAGCAGCATCTGTCCGGCCGGATGAATGTGCCAGTTGCTTCGGGCACCCGGCTCAAAATAGACGTTGCCCACCAGCGTATTGTACGTACTATCATTGGCAACCAAACTGTAGGCCCATGCCTTACCGGTGAAGTTTTGGGCCGGTCCTAATTCCCCTTTAGGAAAAATAGCCTCTACTTGATTACTGCTTTTATTATCAGCAGCTTTCTGACTACAACCGACAGTCAACAGAAGCAGGCAAATGCTCGCTGACAACATTTTTATCTTTGTCATAATGAGTTTCATTTTATTAAGTTAGGTTAACCAATAAGCTCAATAGTAGCCTGAACCGATCCAGACTGTTTTAAAACACGCATATCTCAATCTATCTTGCCCATAACAATCAAACCATTTGAATAACTGAAGCCTTTATAAAAGATGGCAAGGTTACCCCAAGGTGCATAAAAGGTTATATCCCCAACTGATGGCTTATATCCTGCAGGTGCATCTTTTGTCGGCCGCATAATCCTGAAGGGTAAGGGTCAAAGGCAACAGTGCAATAAAATCGGCAGCAGTTGGATTATCATACATCGTAGCTGTTAGCACAGTTTGACCGATGGTTATTTTTAATTTCATGCACTTCCTTTTTATGTTTTATTTAATTCCATTTGCTGAACCATAGGTGGCTGCCTTTTCTTTTTGAGCAGACTTATTCAAAAGTAACCGTAACGCTTCCGGTGCCCACGGCGGCAGCCAGTGCCGCGGGGTTATCAATACGCCCCAGTTTTGTATAATTGTATGATGTCTGAAACGATTCATAAAAAAGCACCAGCGTGTTGCTGCCGTAGAGCATCAAATCGCCCGTTTGAATGATACCGGGTTTCGTGGCGTTTGTGGGCAAGTCGTTGGTCAGGTCCGTAAACTTCTCATTCCCGTTCAACTCCTTCATGGAGATAGTCAGGGGTAGCCGGGCTTTGAATGCGGTTATAGCGGCATTGCTGCCGAGCGTTGCCCTGAACGTACGGGTGCCAATGGTAATTTTTAATTGATTGCGCATTATATTCGGATCGTTGTTTTCAGTGCCGGATTGCACGGAAACCAGGCCATCATCCGTTTTGCAGGCCATACCACCGATGAGTAGCAGGAGTGGAAAGAAAAATAGAACGAGGATCTTCATTTACAGACGATTATAGGGGTGGCCAAGTAAATCCACTGCAAAATTACCTGGCATCTATAGACTTACTTTTATACATTTTACGGTTTTACTTACCACTTTCACTGTTTCCGTGGTGACCCACTGTTTTCGTCTATAGCTTTGACCTAAAAACAAGTCGATGATCGTCTACGATACCATAAAAAAGTTCTGCGATAGGCATAACAACAAGACGCAGCACCCGCTCATCAGTCTGGTTGATTTAAATAAATCCGCCCCGTTGGAAAGAACGAAGTTTACGCTGGACTTTTATGCCATTATTATCAAGGAGACCCACTGTGGTGATCTGCGATACGGTAACAAATACTATGATTATGCCGAGGGCACTGTCGTCTTTTTTGGACCTGGGCAGATTATCACAAGCGAACCGGAAGGGGAAATCCATCAACCCTTTGGCAAAGCCCTCATCTTTCATTCCGACATTATAAAAGGCACTAGCTTAGGCAAACAAGTTCACGACTATTCGTTTTTCAGCTATCAATCCAACGAAGCCCTGCATCTTTCAGAAAAAGAAAGAGACCTTGTGGATGTCTGTTTTGCGAATATTGCCACCGAAGTTTCTCAAAATATTGATCGGCATAGCAAGAAGTTGATTGTAGCCAATCTTGAATTGCTGCTGAAATATTGTTTACGTTTCTACGACCGTCAGTTTATCACCCGTGAGCATGCCAACCACGGTATTATTGAGCAGTTTGAGCAGAAACTAAATGAGTATTTGGCAGGAGATAAGCTGAAAACCGATGGTGTTCCAACGGTAGCCCGCTTCGCCGGTGAATTGCACCTGTCAGCCAACTACTTTGGCGATTTAATCAAGAAAGAAACCGGCAAATCGGCGCTGGAATACATCCAGCTTCGTCTGATTGATCTAGCCAAAGAACGCATCTTTGATACCTCTAAGTCCATCAGTGAAATTTCTTATGAAATGGGCTTTAAATATTCGCAGCATTTTACCCGGTTCTTCAAGCAAAAAGTGGGTGTGTCACCCAGTGAATACCGCCTGATGAACTAAGCCTTTTACCGGCGATAGTTACGCGTAAGGGGAAGTCTCATTACTTCACTATATGCCCGGTTGACGACAATCCATAATTTCTTCCCCGTTTTGTGTAAGGAGTTTTTGTGACGAAGGAACTAGATGGTTACCGAGCAACCCATCAGCACAGTCATCAAAAATCGCTTGCTGGAAGAAAGTAAAGCGCTGCTGCTTCAAACCGCCCGGACGTTGCAGGAAATCAGCCAGCTTATTGGCTTCGCCGACCAGCCTGATTTTAGTCAGTTTTTCAAAAAATACGTGGGCATTACGCCCAATGAATTCAGGCGCTCACCCATCTCTCCGGACTATGAAGGGTAACACAACCGGGTGGCGACGTACTGGGAGCGTAAACAATATCTTCGGGGTCGTTGTCCTCCCGAAAAGAAACCCATCGAACGACTATTTCAGGTAGGCTACAAACATCTTTACTCAGGGTATCAGCAGTAGTTTTCCGGTTGTTTTCCGTGCTTCAAGGTCGCGGTGGGCCTGTGCGGCATCGGCCAGGGCATAGGTAGGCTGAATATGTACAGTCAGCTTGCCCTCAACCACCCAGTTGAATAGCGTAGTGGCCCGTTCCAGTAACGCTGAACGAGTCAGGATGTAGTGCGCCAGCGACGGACGGGTAAACATAAGCGACCCTTTACTGGCCAGCAAAGCCGGAGCAAACGGCGGTACGGCCCCACTCGCATTGCCGAAGGATACCATCATCCCAACGGGTTTCAGGCAATTCAGGCTTCCCTCAAACGTAGTCTTCCCCACAGAATCGTACACGGCATGAACCCCCTGGCCACCAGTCAGTCTCTTCACTTCGTCGGCAAAATCCGTTTGGGTGTACAAAATCACCTCGTCGGCTCCGTTTTCGCGGGATAACTGCGCTTTTTCTTCTATCGATACCGTGGTAATAACCCGCGCACCCCGCATTCGGGCTATCTGGGTCAGCAACAAGCCAACGCCACCAGCTCCGGCATGAATCAGTACCGTATCGCCGGGGCGAATTGGATACGTGGTAAACGCCAGATAATGGGCAGTCATGCCCTGCAACAGGACGGCGGCCGCCTGCTGATCGGTCATACCATCCGGGATTAACACTAGTTTATCAGCCGGAACGCTGCTGTATTCGGCATAGGCACCGGGCTGCATGACATAGGCTACGCGCTGCCCAACCGTCAGGTCCGTTACTCCCTCCCCCAGTTTTTCAATCACCCCCGCTCCTTCCGAACCTGGCACGTAGGGCAATGGAACTGGATACAGGCCGGTGCGGTGGTACGTGTCAATGTAATTGATGCCGATGGCGGTATGCCGCACCAGCACGTCGCCCGCTTTGGGCGATGGCGTTGGCAGATCGGTGAGGGTGAGCACGTCCGGCCCGCCGGTTTGGGTAAATTGAATGACTTTCATACGGTACACTGTCTGCCGGTTAGTATCAGGTTTGAAGCCGACAGACGCTCGTGCTGGTTTTGAATGGTATTGAAAAACAGCTGTTTTACTTTTTCAAAAAAGGAAATGCCTTAAGCAGCCGCTTCTTCTTCAGTGCCTTAAACGCAACTGCCGTTACCAGGCCACCCACCAAATACCAGCCAACGGTCATGACCGTCGTAGCCTCCGTTCGGCGGGTAGGCGCCGTTCCCAGCCCCATCGGGCCGGGTAAGCCAACCGCACCCAGCCCAGCAGCCAGCCCCAGAGCCGTACCGGCCAGCAGCGCATGTTTGGGTTTGGCAAACCCGATCATGCTGTAGTAGAGCGTATTCGATAGTAGATCACCCCCCAGCGCCCAGGTGTGCAGCTCATCGTCGGCGGGGGGTTTTTCGTCAGCACTTTCCATCACCTTCGAGATGGCACGCATGCCCAGAATATCGGCCCGGGGCGCATCGGAAATAAACCGACGGGCGGTTTCGTGGAGTACGGTAAGCGCGGTGGCACCAATTAACCCACTGCCCAGCGATTGCAGGATTGTTCTGTTAGTTTTCGTCATAGGTGCTTAACTTGGGAGCCGGACCAAATGTTGCCAGAACCTGGTTCGTATATTACCCTGATTTCCCAACCACCCCTACGCCAGTCATATGCCTTTTTCGTTTCGTAATGACCAGCCTGATGAATTTTTAGCTATCGTGCGCGAAGTAGGTCAGTGGCTTGTGGACACCAGCCAAACGCTGTGGAACCTGGACACCCTCACGGCCGATAACCTGATTGATACCCACACGCAGGGCAATTGCTACGTTCTGTACGTCGATGCTGTACCAGCGGCCACGGTTATTCTACAATGGGAAGACCCGCTTTTCTGGCCCGACGTTCCGGCCAATACGTCTGGGTTTATTCACAAATTGGCCATTCGACGGTCCTTTGCCAAACAAAATCTGTTTAGTACCATCATTGATTTTTGCCGGAACGAATGCCGACAACGGGGTATTACTCAACTCCAGCTTGAAACGGATGCGATCCGCCCCAAACTCATGCAGTATTACGAACGCTACGGCTTCACCCCAACCTACCAGCGGGACATTCAGGAATTTGGTCAATCATTCCGGTGTCAATATTATTTGCTCGAATTTTAAGTAGCTTTTTCAACCATTCAAACAACCTGACAACTATGCTCCTTCGCTCCACAAGACAGTCTCTCTTTCTGCTGGCCGGTCTGCTGCTCAGTCACTACAGCCCGGCACAGGCCCCCGCTCTAACAAAACCGCTGCTGGGCTTCGCGCCCGCTCAGGCTTCGGCTGAATACACGCTGGAGAGTCAGTTCGACGCCCAGCTAAAGGCCGATAACCTGCGCGAATGGATGAAAAAACTGGCCGCGCAGCCCCACCACGTTGGCTCCCCATACGACCGGGAGAACGCTCGCTTCATGGCCTCCCTGTTCAAATCCTGGGGCTACGACACCCGTATCGACACGTCGTACGTGCTGTTTCCCACGCCCAAAATCCGGGTCCTGGAACTGGTGAGTCCAGCTACCTACAAAGCCGGTCTGGTTGAAGCACCCGTAAAGGAAGACCCCGTTTCGAAGCAGACCCGCGAGCAGCTTCCTACTTATAATTGCTTCTCGGCGGATGGCGACGTTACCGCCGAACTGGTCTTTGTCAACTACGGCGTCCCCGGCGATTACGACGAACTGGAACGGCGGGGCATCGACGTAAAGGGGAAAATCGTCATTGCCAAATACGGGGGTTCCTGGCGGGGTATCAAACCCAAAGTAGCCGCCGAAAAAGGAGCTATCGGGTGCCTTATCTATTCCGACCCCAAAGACGATGGCTACGCACAGGGCGATGTGTACCCCAAAGGCCCGTTTAAAAATGAAACGATGGTGCAGCGGGGCTCCGTGCTGGATATGCCCGTGGCCCCCGGCGATCCGCTCACACCCGGCTACGGTGCCACGAAGGACGCAAAGCGGCTGGATTACAAATCGGCTCCGACCATCATGAAAATACCGGTGCAACCCATTTCCTACGCCGATGCGCTGCCCCTGCTTAAAGCTATGGGTGGCCCGATGGCTCCCACAGCCTGGCGGGGTGGCCTGCCCATCGCTTACCGGCTGGGTCCGGGTCCGGCGAAAGTACACCTGAAACTCACCTTCGACTGGAAAACCGAACCGGTCTATAACATCATTGCTACCATGAAAGGGAGCGAATTTCCTGATCAGTGGATTATGCGCGGCAACCACCACGATGCCTGGGTAAACGGGGCTGCCGATCCAGTTAGCGGCATGGTGGCGGTGCTGGAAGAAGCCCGCGCCCTGAGCGAACTGGCCAAAACGGGCTGGAAACCAAAGCGCACAATCGTTTTTGCGGCCTGGGATGGCGAAGAGCCGGGCCTGCTGGGCTCGACCGAATGGGTTGAAACCAATGAGGAGTTGCTGAAAAAAAATGTGGTGGCTTACCTGAACACCGACGGCAACGGGCGGGGCTTTCTGGGGGCGGGCGGCTCGCACACGCTGGAGCCCTTTTTTAATCAGGTAGCCCGCGACGTGACCGACCCCGAAAAAGGTATCTCAATCCTGGAACGTCGCCGGGCGGCCAATCTGGTGAACGGTTCTCCCGAGGCCCGGCAGGAAGCCCAGGCGGGGAACGACATGCGTATTGAAGCCCTGGGGTCCGGCTCCGACTACACCTCCTTTTTGCAGCACGCGGGCATTGCGGCCATGAATGTTGGCTTTGGCGGTGAGGACGCAGGTGGCGACTACCATTCCGTGTATGACTCCTACGAAGACTATGTTAAGTTTAAAGATACCGACTTTGCCTATGGCGTTGCGCTGGCAAAAACGATGGGACGCTGTGTCCTGCGACTGGCCAATGCCGATGTGTTGCCCTTTTCGTTCCAGAGTTTCTCGAATACGGTGGCCCGGTACGGCAGTGAAGTAAAAAAACTGGCCGAAACGATGCGGGCAGAAACCGACCGACAGAACCAGCTCATTCAGGATAAGCGGTACGACGCCGTGGCCGACCCGAAGGAAACCATGCTGTCCCCAACCCGTAAAGAACCCGTTCCTTACCTGAACTTTTCTCCGCTCGAAAACGCCCTGCTCCGGCTGGAAAAGAGCGCCCGCGAATACGATAAGGGCAGCAAAAAAGAATCTTCACTCTCCAACGCGCAGAAGCTGGAACTGAACCAGCTTTTGTACCAAACAGAGCGTTACCTCCTGAGCGAAGAAGGCTTACCCCGCCGGCCGTGGTTTAAACACCAGATTTACGCCCCCGGTTTTTATACCGGCTACGGCGTAAAAACCCTGCCCGGCATCCGGGAGGCAATCGAAGAGCGCAAATGGGCGGAAGCCGACGAGCAAATCCGGTCAACTACTGCTACCCTCAACCGCTTCACCGACCAGGTCGACAAAGCCGCTGCCATTACGGGGCAGGTATCGGCTAAGTAAGTACTAAAGCTGTAAATAAGCGTGCTTTTGTCATCCCGACGCAGGAAGTATCTAATTACCCTGACGCTTGAGATCCCTCCTGCGTCGGGATGACAAAAGCACATAAATCCGGAAATGTTTCTCACTAGTAGACGTCAACCGTTCACTGTTCCCTCTTTGTTAATCATGAAAAAACAACCTCTAATCCTTCTTCTCCCCTTACTGGTTTGCCTGATTACCGCCAGCCCATTAATCGCAACGGCGCAGGTGATTACGTCCCCGCAGATTGACGCGCTGGTGCAACGCACGCTGACGACGTTTGATGTGCCGGGTATTGCCGTGGCGGTTGTTAAAGATGGGAAGGTAGTACACGCGAAAGGGTACGGTGTTCGCTCGCTGAAAACGAAGGAAAAAGTAGACGAAAACACCGCCTTCGGCATTGCGTCCAACAGTAAAGCCTTCACGTCGGCCGCTATCGGTATGTTGATGGATGAAGGCAAACTGACCTGGGACGATAAGGTGATCGACTACATTCCGGAGTTTCGGATGTACAACGGCTACGTGACCGAAGAATTCACGATTCGGGATTTGCTTACCCACCGCAGTGGTCTGGGGCTGGGCGCGGGTGACCTGATGTTCTGGCCTGATTCCAGTAATTTTACCATTAAGGACATTATTCATAACCTGCGCTACCTGAAACCAACATCGGGCTTTCGGACTAAATACGACTACGACAACCTGCTGTATATGGTGGCGGGCGAAGTGGTGGAACGGGTAAGCGGTAAGCCGTGGGAAGTGTTTGTGGAAGAGCGCATCATGAAACCGCTGGGCATGAATCGCAGTGCCGGTTCATACGCCCGGCTGCCCGACAAAGGCAACGTGATTGATGCCCACGCGTCAGTCAACGGAACGGTGCAGGTCATCAGCCGGGACATGTTCCGGTTCGGGTATTCGGCGGGTGGTATCAACTCCAGCGTGGCCGATATGAGTAAATGGGTCATTGCACAACTCAATAACGGTAAGTACGGTGAGGGGAAGCGACTGTTCAGCGAAGGTGTTCATAATGAGATGTGGGCACCGCAAACCATCTTACCCGTAAGCCCCACGCCCGTTCCGCCTTACAACACCCACTTTGCCGCCTACGGTCTGGGCTGGTTTTTATCGGATGTACAAGGGTACAAACAGGTGACCCACACGGGTGGACTGGCCGGGATGGTAACGCAGGTTACGCTGTTGCCCGAACTCAACCTGGGCATTATCGTTTTCACCAATCAGCAGTCGGGGGCGGCTTTCAGCGCGGTTACCAACACTATAAAAGACAGCTATCTGGGTATTCCGGCATCAGACTGGGTCGCCAGGTACGACGAGCGGGTAAAGAAAGGCATGGCCGAAGCCGACAAAATAACTAAAGACATCTGGACCGGTATCACCAGTGAGCAAAAGAATAACACTGCAAAAGTTGATTTTGCGACCTATGCCGGTACCTACCGCGACCGCTGGTTTGGCGATGTAATCCTGAGTCAGAAAGATAACAAATGGTGGCTCCAGTCGGTGCGTTCGCCCAAACTAACAGGGGAACTGTTCTACTACAAGGATAATACCTTTGTGGTAAAATGGAACAACCGGAGTTTCGATGCCGACGCCTACGTCACGTTTCAGCTCAATGAAAACATGAAACCGGCTTCTATCAAAATGAAGCCCATTTCGCCCCTAACCGATTTTAGTTTCGATTTTCAGGACCTCGATTTACAGCGGGTGAAAGAGAAATAGAAACGGGCTATCAAACGGGACGAGTTACACACATCCTCACCGGCAAAACACCAAAGCCCTTCCCATTTGCCGAAACCAAAAAGCAATGGAGCAACCGCCTGCGCCCAGTGGCCTTGTACGGGTGCAGGCTCCTGCCGGATAAATATGGATTACTGCTGGCGCACCTGACCGGTACCAAAGGGTGGTGAGTTTTTTACGGCTACCTTTGCCGCTGAATTAATCCACCAATCCGTGCAGGATCGCCGACTGGCCCTCATTTACGCTATTATTTTTTTCGATGTTGTAGTGGGTTCGGCAGTGGCCCCCGTGCTGCCCGCCTTTGTTAAAGAACGACCCCACCCGGAGTTGTGGCTGGCCCTGGGCACGGGGCTTTTTCTGGGTGTACAACTATTCTCCGGGCCTTTACTGGGCAAACTGTCGGATGGGTACGGTCGCCGGTCCATTTTTATCGTATCGGCCGTTGGTACTCTGTTGGCCAACTGCCTGCTGCTCCCCGTGCGGCTGGGCTATTACCTGACGAACCGGGTAAGTGATGGGCTGACGAATGGCATGTACGCTACCGTCCGGTCGGCCATCACGGATATTTCTCCGCCGGATAAGCTCTTCAAAAACCTGGGTATCGAAGGCGCCATTCTCTCGCTCGGTTTTGTGGTCGGGCCGGGCGTAGCGGGCCTGCTGCTAACCGTACTCGACGTAACCGATGCCGAAAATCAGGCGCGGGTCGTTATCCTGATGGCCATTATCCTGTCCACCGTCAACGTGGTACTGAGTCTGCTCCTGCGCGAAACCAAACAGACGCCCGTGGTGCCGATTGCCCTGCGCGAACTAAAAACCGACGTTGGGCAGGCGGTGGATGTTACGACGCTCTGGCAGCGACTGTCCCACAAGAATACAGCCTCTCCCGGCCTGAAGCAGTTGGTACTCATGCAGGTAGCCCTCACCATGAGCACGGGCTACTATTTTTACTTCGTCACGTTTGTGAGTTTTGGTTCAATGCAGATGGATGCCCGTCAGATTTCGTACTTCTTTATGTATTTCGGCTTCCTGAGTGTGGTTATCAACTACGTGTTTTATACCTACTTTGCCGACCGCATCAATCAGCGCAGGGCCATTGTCTGGCTGGCCGCCCTGTCGGTACCGGTGCTGGCAGGGTATAGTTTTATCGGCACCTCAGTAGTTAGTTTGTACGTACTCGTCACGATAGACTGCTTAACGATTTCACTGATTCAGGGACTGATAGAAGGGCTAATGGCGGGGCACACGACGGACACTGACCGGGGCGAAACTTTTGGCATCAATCAGGCTATGCAGGGGCTGGCGAGTATAACGACAACGGTGCTGTTTGGCGGGCTATCCCTGCTCGACCTTCGCCTGCCCTTCATCTGGTTTGCCCTGTGCGTGGGGGCGGTAGCGTGGCTGGCATGGCGGGGTATGAAACGTAAAAATCAGACAGCGTTGTAAAGTAAACAGCACGCTCCTCAATCGGGCTAATACCCAGAACAAAGCAGTTTTTTCGTAATTTCAACGACTTTCCGTTTCCCCTATGCGTCCGACATCGCTAGTCTCTCTGTTGCTGCTTGTGCTTACCCTCAGTTGCCAGTCTTCCCAAACGGCCGAGCCGGAGCCGGTGCAGTACAACGTCCCGGCGGAGGTGGAACCCTATGTGAAGTCGTTTCGGGAGGAAGCCGGCAAGCGTAATAATCCGGTATCAACGACCAATCTGATCATCACCTTTGGCACGGTGCTAAAAGAAGATATTTGCGGACAATGCCTGCTGGAAACGGGCAAAACGCCCCGTATCGTTCTGAATAGCGACTCCTTTTGCTGGCAGCAGGCCAACAAAGAAGAGCGGGAAGGGCTGGTTTTTCACGAACTGGGTCATTGCCTGCTCAAACTGGGGCATCGGACCGATACGTTCCCGATGGGGGCGTTTAAAAGTCTGATGAATCCCAATAACGTAGGCGTGTATGCGCCCTGCCATTACCCAATTGGTGGGGACGAGTGCGACAAGCGTCCCCGACGGGAATACTACATCAACGAGTTGTTCGACCCTGCTACGCCCACACCAGCCTGGGCCAGGTAGCGTCCCTACTGCACCTTTATGTCAACGATACCCACCACCGGGCGGCCACTCATGCTGATGCCCTGCACGGTTACGCGAATGGTCCGTACCACGTCGGAGAGCGGGAATTGTACCTGACTGCGCCCCTGCCCATCGGTTTGCATCAGCGGCTTCCAATACAGCACATCCCGACGGTCGATGCGGTCATTCAGGGCAACCGGCTGCGATTCGGTCTCGTAGCGAGGCACGTAAAATTCCCGTTGCACGGACGGGTAGCCAATCAGTTGAATGGGTTTCATGCCTTTCTTTTCCTCATTCCTGAGTTGGTCGGGCCGGAATCGTTTGGTGTAGAAAGCAATAACGCCATTTCCCCCGCGCACCCCGTAAATCCCCGCCGTTCCGGCATTTTTCAGTAACTCGACCCGTTCAATATCACCCGGGTTGAAATTCATCAGCGCCGTTCCGTCCGGGTCCTGAATGGCCATCCCATCCACCAGATACAAGGGACCTCGCTCACCCGTGAGGGTCGTAACGCTGCTAACACCCCGAACAACCACCTGATACCCCGATGTCTCGCCGGTTGCTGATTGCAGCACATTGACACCCGCCAGCCGCCCGCGTATCATCTCGTACAGGTTAGTAAACTGGGGGGATTTTTCGTCGAAGATGATGGTAGCATCGGCCCCGTTGTGTAGGCTCATCCGTCGGATGTCTTCGGGGCGTTCATCAGGTCTGCGCGCCCGTACCACTACCTCCTTCAGTTGCTTGACGGTTTTATCCCGATACAAATCGGCGTTGGCTTCCTGCCGTACGCGGGCGGCCTCCAGTTGAGCCCGCAGGGCAGCCCAGTCCGGCATGCTACCCGTGGTATCTTTCTCCCAGGATGCTCCCGGCCCTTCCAGCACGAGATGGGCTACTTTATCGGGGAACTCCTTCAGTTGATGATCGGTAAGCTGGGTCATTAGCTGCACCGTATCGGCAATGGGGAGTCCTGCCAGCCGGAACCGTCCTCTTCTATCGCCCCCCGCCGACCGGACGAACGATGGGTCGGATGTGGTAGAGGCCACGATAACCTGGGCATCAGCAATGGGTTGGTTTTTGGCATCCAGTATCCGGCCCATCAGTGATACCCCACCGAGTAGCTCAGTTTGGGGCGTACCGGTAATCCGTCGCCAGCCCTGGGTGAGCAGCAGATCATCCAGCGCCCGACGCGTTTCGGGGGTGTTGTCTTTCAGGTAGCGATTCGGTTGCTCAACACGGCCCCGTAGCTCGCCCGTCAGCAGGAGATGGGTTTGAAAGGTAGCCGCAGCAGTATCGTCCGGCACCTGCCCCACATCGGTAACCGAAGCCGACAGAGCCGCCACCACGGGAAGACCATCATCGACTAAATTAACGCTCAGAATAGCCCGTTCGCGGGGCTGGTAGGTGGTTTTGTTCAGGCCAATCAGCACGCGCAGGGGCGGCAGCCGGTCGGGTATGAAAAGTAGTCGCTCCGCCTGCGGGTGGGCGGAGGCATCGTATAACGTTAGTTGATTCAATCCCGCCGGAAGTCCCGCCACGGGCAGGCTTACACGGGCAACTCCGTTTTCCAGCAGTACTTTTCGCTGGTCCACAATCCGCCCCTGCTGCTGAATCAGGATATACGCGGAATCCAGCGCCGACCGGCTGGTGCCGGTAATGGTGAGGCTCAATCGGTTAGTATCACTGACAACATCGGCAGACAGTACCAATCCTTCCAATTCTACTGCTGGAAGAGGTACCACCTGTTGCTGGCCGTTATATGACAGTTCGGCGTAGTATTTCCGTCCGGAAACCGGGGTTAGCAGTATACTCCCCATGCCCAGGGCACTGGTGTTGAACCGGGCGATTTCTGCCCCTTCGTTGTTTATAACCCGACCCGATACCGAAACACCGGTTCCATCGGCCCCACTCGCTTTGATACCCAACCGGGCGGGTGATCCCATTATCCAGCGGCCCCCTTCGGGCAGAAACTGGACATCCAGGGGCTTAGGCTTTATTTCCGTACTGCCGGGTTCGGTCGGCTGAATAAAGTTGTACACCGCAATTGACCGTTCGAAAGCCGGTCCGTGCTGGGCATCATCCTCATCGGTGTACGCCCGCAACCGGTACGTACCCGAAGCCAGGGAGTCTGACAGCCGAAAACTGCCCGCAGCGCGGCCATCCGTTACCCGCAGCCACTGGTGCTGCACCAGCTTACCAGCGGGCGTCAGCAAGTCTACATGAACAGCCGTTTCGCCCAGAGGACGGATATTAGTGGCTGCATCGAGCAGGTAGGTACTGAGCCACATCCGGTCGCCGGTGGCATAGAGCGGTTTATCGGTGTGGACGAATAATACGGGAGCGCGCAGGTTGAACCGGTCATTGAAGGCGGTAGCGATGCGATTCATCCGGGCATCGGGCGGGAGTAGTTTCCCCTGCGTCACAAGGGGCTTGTTGCTAACTGAATCGACGTCGTTTTTTTTCGGTTGCCAGTCGGCGGGGAGCATCCGCGACAGGCGGTCGTCGCCCAGCGAACCGGATGCCTCCATGCCGTTTGGTATCGTCACCGTCCCGTCCACAGTCAGCTGTATCTGGCCGGTGGGGAGTTTAATTTCCGAATACGCATAGCGGGCATCCATATAGGGCGAATAGTTCGATGTGGCAAAGGTGTAAAAAACGATCAGTGCTTTACTCGATACCAGCCGTCTTTCGAAGGGTAACCGGCCCGGCAGAATCAGTTGATTCAGGTTTATGGGTTGCAAATGCCCTTTTCGGGTGCTGTCACTAACCGAGCCATCCAGCGTGGTCCGGTTGTCCAGTGATTTCGCCGTCGGCACCCCTATATTCTCCTGATACACCATAAAACCCTCTTTCGCATACGTACTGTCGATCAGGCTGGCCATCAGGTGCCGGGTCGAGCCTTTGTAGGCAATCATCCGGTTACGCCGGAAGCGATTGGCCTGCCGTTCATTTTCTGGTTTCATCTCCTCGAATCGGGTCGACCCGGCAAAGTACACTTTCCGGGAAGTACTATCGAAGTAGAGCATGTCGTACCACATCCTGTAGCCAGTAGCCGTATTTTCGATAACGATGGGTTCGGTGGCCGTTGCTTTCAGGTGGCCCTTTTCTTCGGAGAAACTCAGGGCATCGGGATTCATTATCTGGCACTGCCCCGCAAACGGCTCGCCGAGGAGCTGTTTTTTAAACTGTTTGAGGTGCTGCTGCCACTTCTTGTAGTTACCGTGAACCGTTACCGAAGCCAGCGTTTGGTTGGTTGGTTTAAGCCGAAAATTTGCGCGCTGAACCTGTCCATCCTCAAACCGAAAAGTACCCTTCTGCGGAGTATACCCCACGAACGAAGCCACCACCTCGACGTTACCCAGCGGCACGCCAGTCAGCGAATACCGGCCTTCTTCATTCGTCAGCGTCCCCTGCGTGCTCCCGTCCACATATACGTTGGCAAAGGGCATGGGTTTCCCCGTCACGGCGTCGGCCACAATACCGGTCAGGGTAGTGGTCTGGGCAATGGATAGGGTTGCCAGTCCCAGGAGCAGGCAAGTGGCAAGCCAGATGCGAATAGACCGATAGTTCATTGGTCGTTAGCCGTAAGATTGCTTTTCTGATAAGCCACAAGTTAATCCATTTTACCCAATGTGGTGGGTCGCTACCGGGTTGGTTTACTGCACCTGGATAACGGCCATGCCTACCACCGGTTTTCCATCGGCTGTTATACCCTGAACAGTAACGCGCACGTTACGAACTACATCCGATAAGGGGAACAGGAGTTGCGTATGGCCCTGATTATCGGTTTGCATCAACGGTTTCCAGTGCAGCACATCCCGCCGGTCGATACGGTCATTCAGAGCAACCGGTTGCGATTCGGTCTCATAGCGGGGCACGTAAAATTCCCGCTGCACGGACGGGTAGCCGATTAACTGAATGGGTATCATCCCTTCTTTCTCCTCGTTTTTGAGTTGGCCGGGCCGGTAGGTCTTAGTGTAGAAAGCAATGACCCCGCCACCACCCCGAGCGCCATAAATACCGGCTGTCCCGGCATTTTTTAACAACTCGACCCGCTCTATATCGGTAGGCGTATAATTCAGCAGGTCATCACCCTGAAGCGCCATCCCATCCATTAAAAACAACGGACCGCTGCTCCCCTGCACACTACCAGGCCCGCGCACCAAAACCTGATAGCCCCCATCCAGTGGTCTTTGGCGCACCTCTACGCCAGCCAGCCGCCCCCGAATCATCTCGTAAAGATTAGCAAAACTGCCGCTGTTATCCTCAAAAATAACGGTCGCATCGGGTGCACCGTGCAAGCTTCTCCGCCGGATGTCATCAGGACGCTCTTCATTTTTTCTTGCCCGCACAACCACCTCCTTCAATACCTTAACGGTTTTGTCGCGGTAAAAAGCATTGTCGGCCGACTGCCGGAGACGGGCGGCTTCCATCTGTGCCCGCAGGTTCATCCAGTTGACAGACAATTTGAGGGTGTCTCGCTGCCACGATGCGCCTGGACCGTCGAGTACTAAATGCGCTTCAGTAGCAGACAAGTCTTTCAGCTTATGGGTAGCCAGCTGCACCAGCAGGTTCAGCGTATCGGCTACATTCAACCCTGCCAGCCGGAAATGACCCTGCTCATCGGCCACTGCCGAGCGCACAAACGATTGCCCCGGCCTGGTGGAAGCCACCGTAACCCGCGCCCCCGGAAGGGGCTTTTCTTTCCTGTCGAACACCCTTCCCATAAGCGAAATACCACCGAGCAGGTCGGTACCAGGCGTACCGCCGATGCGTCGCCAGCCCTGCGTCAGCAGGAGGTCGTCCAGGGCTTTCCGGGTTTCGGGGGCGGTGTTTTTTAGGTAAAAGCTGGGTTGCTCCACGCGACCGCGCAATTCTCCGGTCAGCAGCAGGTGCGTTTGAATGGTAGCCGCAGCGGTATCGTCCGGCACCTGGTCGGCATCGGTAATGGATGCGGAGAGAATACCCACGGCGGGTAGCCCTTCATCGTTGAGGTTAATACTCAGCGAGGCTTGTTCGCGGGGCTTAAACCGGGGTTTGTTCAGGTCCATCACCACCCGAACGGGGTCAAACTGCATAGGCGAGAAAATGAGCCGTTCGGCACGGGGACGGGCCGATACATCATAGAGCGTTACCTGATTTACACCGGCGGGCAAAGCCGCCAGTGGCAAACTAACCTTCGCCATGCGATCCTGCAACAGAATTTTGTGCTGACCCACTAAGCGGCCCTGTTGTTGAATAAGCACGTACACGGAATCAGTTGGAATACGGCTTCTATCATGGAGGGTCAGTAACAACCGGGTAGTGTCACTAAGCACATCGGCCACAAGCGTCATGCCTTCGAGGCTGGCTGATAGAAGCGGCACTACCTGATGATGGCCGTTGTGGGTTATTTCGGCGTGGTACTGCGTTTCGGCGGTGGCCGTCATCAATACGCTCCCCATGCCCAGAGCGTTGGTCTGAAACGGTGCTACATCTGCCCCCGTGTTGGTGACAATCCGCCCTGAAATGGCTGTACCCCGCCCGTTAGGAGTAAGTACTTTAATCCCAATTTTGGTCGGCACACCCACCAGCCAATGCCCACCTTCGGGCAGGAACTGAACATCCGGCGTTTTTTGTGCCGTGTCAGCAGCAGCATCGGGTATCGTTCTGAGCAGGTTATATACCGCTACATTTCGCTCGAAAGCCGGGCCGTGCTGTCCGTCGTCTTCGTCGGTATAAGCCCGTAACCGATAGGTGCCGGTGGCCAGTGAATCGGAAAGCCGCAAACTGGCGGTAGCCCGGCCATCGGTGACATAAAGCCACTGGTGTAGAACGGATTTTCCGCCGGGCGTGAGCAAATCGACGTGCATGGCGGTTTCGCCCACCTGCCGCCGGTTGGTGGCCGCATCGAGTACGTACGCACTCAGCCAAAGACTGTCGCCGGTGGTGTAAAAGGACTTGTCGGTATGCACGAACACCACCGGTGCCAGTTCGTTGAACGTCTCCGTAAAGTCGGTAGCAATCCTGACCAGATGGCTATCAGGATTTTTGAGTTTGCCCATCATAGCTACCGGCGCACCCGTGATAAGCCCATTTTCGGACTTAGTCGGCTGCCAGTCGGCGGGAAGCATCGTCGACAGCCGGTCGTCGGCCAGCGTACCCTCAATTTCCATGCCTTCGGGCAAGGTAATTGTACCATCGACGGTAAACTGAATTTGATTGGCCGGAAAACGGAACTGCGAGTAGGCGTAATGGGCATCAGGATAGGGCGAGTAGTTAGACATCGCTCTGGTATAAAACACCACAATTGGCAGGGCCGATACCAACCGACGTTCGTGCGGGAGTTGCCCCGGCTGTATCATTGCTCTGATGGGCAGGGGCACCAGTCGGCGATTGATGGAGCCGTAAAATGTAAGGCGTCCTTCTTTGGTTTGGGCAATGGGCGTTGCTACCTTTTCCTGATAAGCCATAAAGCCTTCCTGCTCGTAGGTGCTGTCCACGAGGGTAGCCATGAGGTGCCGCACTGACCCCCGGTAGGCCGTCATGCGGTTACGCTGAATTTTTTTCTCCTGTTTTTCGTCTTTTGAGGTCGTTTCCTCAAAGCGGGCCGCACCGGCGTAATATACCTTCTGACTGGTACCGTCGAAACGTAGTAGATCATACCAGAGTTTGTAGCCGAGAGCGTGATTGATAATGGCGAGTGGCTCAGTAGCCGTAGCGGTCAGATGACCGCGTTCTTCCTTGAAACTAAGCACATCGGGATTCAAAATCTCGCACTGTCCGCCGAACGGTTCGCCAAAGAGCTGACGTTTGAACTGGCGCAGATGCTGCTGCCAGCGTTTTAGATTACCCCGCACCACTACCGTAGCCAGGGTCTGGTTGGTGGGAGTCAGGCGAAAGTTAGCCCGTTTGGCATTGGCATCGTACAGGCGAAGGCGTAGCCGCTGAGGCTGGTAACCTACAAATGAAGCCACAACCTCTACCGTACCCAGCCGCATACCGGGCAGCGAGTATGTTCCCTTTTCATCGGTCAATGTGCCGTGTGTGCTGCCGTTCAAATACACATTGGCAAACGGCATTGGCTTTCCCGTCACGGCATCGGCCACCACACCAGTCAGGGTAGTGGTCTGGGCAATGGATAGCGTAGCCAGCCCCAGGAGCAGGCAAGTGGCAAGCCAGATGCGAATAGACCGATAGTTCATTGATTTCCAGCCCTTGATACGCTGATTCCAGAAGCCCTAAGTTAATCCATTTTACTCATTCCTGTATTATCCGAAACTACCTTCAGCGTTTCGCCCGAAAAGGCTACAGCCCGTTCAGCAAATATGGCTTTGGTGGCCACCCAGGTGGTGCGGAACAGTTCGCTCTGGCGGTAGACTTCCAGGGCCTCCGCCGACGCCCACAGGCTGGCGTTTGGCCGAGTCAGCGACTTCCGGTTTTATTGAATTTTTTGTTATAATATTGTGTGTTCACTAATCAAGTACATCTATGATTTCAGTTCGAGATGCCGCTAAAAATGCGCTGAATTTTTACAAAGATATTTATCCAGAAATCAGTGGCGAGCTAATAGAGGAAGTGGAATTTGATTCGACACGTCAATACTGGCTGATTACACTAAGCTTCCCCATGAAAGTTGATAATTCACAATCACCATTATCAAATATTCTCCAGCCAAAGTTTGAACGGAAATACAAAACATTCGAAGTAGATGCAAAAAACGGCGAAGTAGTGTCGATGAAAATCAGACTTCTTGAGAATGAACGTAACTGAATTATACTCCAGTAAAGGTTTATTGATAGATACAAATCTGCTGGTACTGTTGATTGTAGGTACTATCAACCCAACTCAGATAAGTTCGCATAAACGTACGACCAGTTATTCTGCCGACGATTACAGTCTGTTACTAGCATTTGCCGATCGATTTAAGTTACTGGTGACTACTCCCAATATTCTTACGGAAGCCAGTAACCTACTCGAGGGATATTCATACAGAGGCAATTATGCTTTGGCTACGTTGGAGCGCTTTACGCAGGGTACCAAAGAAATAATATGCGAGAGTCTGTCTACCATGCATGGTTATCCCAAAAGTTACCTCAAATACGGTCTAAGCGATGCCGTTATTCATCGGGTTGCCAGCGAAAAATACCTAATCTTAACAGACGACCTGAATTTCTGCGCTTACCTACAAGGCAATGGACTTTTATCCATAAATTTCAACAATCTGCGCATTAGCTAACTCTCTCTTTCTGTCACCTCCTCCAGTGTCTGGCCTGAAAAAGCCACGGCCCGGTCGGCAAACAGGGCTTTGGTGGCCGCCCAGGTGGTCCGAAACAACTCGCTTTGGCGGTAAGCTTCCAAAGCCTCCGCCGACGCCCACAGGCTGTACGTCATTCGAACGTTCGGCTGGTCAGGATCGCGCAGAAGTGCGAGGTGGTGGTTACCGGGAAAGTCCCGGATGTGCTGTTTCGATTGATTGAAGATAGCCTGAAACGCATCGAGTTTCCCCTCCTGAAACGTCATACGAACGATACGAATAAGCATGTTTTTTTGAATTCGTTTGTAGTTTGCGGTTTGTCGGTTGATGTTTGTATAACTATTTGCCCGTACCAACCATAAAGGCAGACTAAACTACAACTAACAAAACCTAAACCAAACGCATGAATTACCGAACATTTGGCCGAACCGGCTGGCAGGTTTCCGAAATTGGCTACGGCATGTGGGGACTGGCTGGCTGGACCGGCTCCGACAAACAGGAGGTCCTCCGCGCCCTCGAACGCTCCGTTGACCTGGGGTGCAACTTTTTCGACACCGCCTGGGGCTACGCCGAAGGCGTCAGTGAAGAAATCCTGGGGCAGCTGCTCAAAAAATTCCCCGACAAAAAGCTGTACGCAGCCACCAAAATCCCGCCCAAAAACCGACAGTGGCCGTCGAAGGCGGGCTCCGATATCGCCGACGTGTTCCCCGCCGATTATATTGTTGAGTACACGGAGAAAAGCCTGAAAAACCTGTCCGTAGAGACCATTGACCTGATGCAGTTCCACGTGTGGGAAGATAGCTGGGCCAGTCACGACGAATGGCAGGAGGCCATTACCAAACTCACCCAGCAGGGCAAAGTGCAGGCCTGGGGCGTTTCGGTGAACCGCTGGGAGCCGGACAACTGCCTGGACACTCTCCGCACGGGTAAAATTGACGCGGTACAGGTCATTTATAACATCTTCGATCAGAATCCCGAAGATACCCTGTTTCCCCTGTGCCGCGAGCTGAACATTGGCGTAATTGCCCGGGTGCCTTTCGACGAAGGAACGCTGACGGGTACATTTACCAAAGAAACGACCTTCCCGGCCAGCGACTGGCGGTCAACGTATTTCGTGCCCGAAAACCTGAACAGTAGCGTGGACCATGCCGACGCGCTGAAGCCACTTATTCCCGCCGGGATGACTATGGCCGAAATGGCCCTGCGGTTCATCCTGGCCAATCCCGATGTGCATACCACCATTCCCGGCATGCGCCAGATTCGGAATGTAGAAGCCAACACGGGCGTGAGTGACGGGCGTAGTCTGGCACCCGACTTACTGCAGGATCTAAAGGGCCACCGCTGGGACAGAACGCCCACCGAGTGGAGTCAGTAGGGGTGTAATTTCCGTTGTTTCGTGTTCCGTCAGCGGGTGACCGCGACGGTGGACTGTTTAATTCACCCGCTGACGGAATCGACGAACACTACGGAAACAGGCCCTGGCCGGTAAACTGACCGGCCACCAACGCCCTTAGTTGACTAAGGCAGTCAAACCGTATAGCTGTTCAGCAGACTATGCGGCCCGATATATACCTGCGTATAAGCCGGCAATTGGTAGTTGTGATGCGCACGAACCTACTCAGAAATGTAGTTCGGCATGACAAATCGGGTAGGTACGCCAGTGTTGAACTGAGGGCCGATGCCCTGCCAATCTGTACCGCCGGCTTCCCTACCTTCACTAATAGCCAGTTATTCAATTGCTTCGTGAAAGACCCGGCCCTACTCCACCGGCTTGAGGCTGGTATTAGCCAAGCAGGGCTGCGACCGGTATAGTCTGCCCTTATCGTATATGTACATTCCAGAGAGCGTAGAGCATCTGTTCCAGGTGGGTTCACCAGGAACATAAAATTGAACGCTTCAAATTCTCTCCAAATTCACGCCGTACCTTGCGGGCAAATTCAGTATGTGATGAACAAGCTCTTTCTCTTTATTCTACTCTTTTTAGCCATTGCCCCCGTTTTTGGCCAGACTATCTTGCTCATCCGGGTAGAAGACAGCCTGACCCGTCAGCCCGTTATTGCAGCAACGGTGCGCACCACGACCAAGCCCGTTGTGGGAGCTGTAACGGACGTTACCGGTATGGCCCGCATCACGAACCTGCCCGCTGGTATTACTACCTTGACGGTGAGTGCCGTCGGATACGAAACCGAAAAATTTCCGGTAACGCCGGAAGCCGACACGCTGGTTTTTCGGCTCAAAGCCGCCGAAGAAACCATTGAAGAGGTAACGGTGTCGGCCACCCGGACCAACTCCCGCATTGAGGATTTGCCCATCAAAGTAGAAGTGCTGGGGCTGGAGGATATGAATGAGGAAAGTGCCGTGGTACCAGGTAATATCAGCAGTATTCTGGGCGACATTTCCATCATTCACGTGCAGCGAACGTCGGCGGTAAACGGTAATCACGCCATCCGGATGCAGGGCCTCGACCCGAAGTACACCCAGATTCTGCACGATGGACTACCACTCTACGAAGGCTTTTCGGGCAACCTCGGCGTACTGCAGATTCCACCGCTGGATTTGAAGCAGATTGAAGTGGTAAAAGGCTCCGTTTCAACCCTATACGGGGGCGGAGCCATTGGCGGAATGATTAACATTGTCTCGAAAACGCCCCACTCCGAAACGCCTGAATTGACAGCCCTGCTCAACCGGTCGAACCTGAAAGAAACGAACCTGAACGCCTATTACTCGCAGCGGTATGGCAATGGGAAAACCGGCCTGACCTTGTTTACGGGCTATACCAACCAGCAGGCACTGGACGTAACGGGCGATGGCTTCACGGATAGTCCCGGTATCAAGCAGTTCAATTTTCATCCCCGTTTTTTCTGGAACCCATCCGACCATACTAAAATCGACGTGGGTTACGCCTTCACAACCGAACACCGCGAAGGCGGCTATTTACCCGGTCTGGATGGTTCTCAGGCCAACGGCTATAAAAATATCACGGACCTGCAACGCCATACCGTTGATTTTAACAGTAGTCACAATACCAGCGAAACCAACGTAGTAGGCTTTAAAGGGGCCGTGAGCACGTTCAATCGCAAAAATACCGACTACCAGAAACTATCCGACGGGCGGCAGGCCTCCGTTTATCTGGAAGCCAATGACCTGGTACGCTTCGGCAAAAACCAACTCATTGGCGGGGCCAACCTGACGGTTGAAGATTTTCATCGTAATCCAGACAGTACCCGGCTCGTGGATTACACCTATCAAACCATCGGTGCGTTTGTGCAGGACGATTACCAGCTAACGGAGAAAGTGGCGTTACAGGCGGGCCTGCGCTTCGACCATCACAACACGTTCGGGAGTTTCCTGCTGCCCCGGCTGTCCGTTAAAATCAAACCCTCCGACCCGTGGACGGTGCGGCTAAGCGTGGGTACGAGCTATAAAGCGCCAAACCTATTCGTAAATCAGACGCCCGGCGCCCTGAATGTCAGTCTTATTTTCCCGCGTTTGCTGCCCATCGATGTAAATACGGTAAAAGCCGAACGGTCCATTGGGGCAAACATGGATATTGCCTACACGAAAACCTTCGAGAGTGGTTTTTCGGTGCAGGTAGACCAGGCGTTTTACTATACGCGGGTCAATACGCCGGTAGTATCGGCTTTTTCCAATGTATCGGGGAGCCTGGGGCTCTATACCCAGCTTATCAACGCCCCATACAACCTGTTCAGCGTAGGAACAGACACCTATGTCCGGCTCGAATACAAGGCGTACGAATTATACCTGGGTTACAACCACACCCTCGCCCGTCGCGACGGACCTACCGATAACACCTATTTGCCTTTGGCTCCACAGGACAAATTCTCGACCACGGTGGCCTGGGAAAATGAGCACTTCCGGTTTGGTATCGAAAGCAGTTTCGTGGGTCGGCAATACCTGTACGACAATCTGCGCGTGGCAAATTACTGGATCGTGGCCGGTGCCGCCGAATACCACTACAACGACCACTGGCGGTTGGTGCTGAACGGCGAGAACCTGTTTGATGTCCGGCAGGCCAATTACGAAACGGTAGTGCTGGGCGCCAACCCAGCGGTACAGCCCACTTTCCGTCCTATATGGGCACCACTGGAAGGCCGGATTGTGAACATCGCGCTGAAGTACACGCTGTAGACACGGCAGAATGGTCAGTGCGTTATCCGTATACTCATCAGTGAGGAGTAGGCTCTTTTTCTTCGCCGAAGGCGATGAGCGTTTCGGACAGCTGCTGCTGCACCAGGTTACGCTGATAGTCGGTATGTAGCGTGGCGCTGGCCTGGTCGGCAATCAGCCGGGTGTGGCGCAATAAAACAGCGCGTCGGCCGGGGTTCCGGGTTTGCCGTCCCACCACCATCAGCAGGTACAGGAGCCGGGTCAGTATAACGGTGTTGCCACCCGCCGTATCCCGAAGCTGATCCATAGCGCCCGCCATCAGGCTGGCGAAAGATGGGTGTTTAGGGACAAAATAGGCGGTGCCAGTGGTCGGTAGCAGTTGTCGTTGTACCAGCTTAACCAATACGGTACTCAGATTATCCAGCGTAAGAATGGCGGTAGTGGTATCATCCGAAGCACCCGACAGGGCCTTTAGCCCAATGTCGACCAGTTGTCGGATACCAAACGCAATTTCCTCATCGACTGCCCGGGTTTGCCGAATAATGAAAGCTCCGTTTATAGCTTTCACGATAGCCGAACCAACAGTCTGTGGCAGTCCAATAATTGACACCAGCGAACTACCCAGCGTTACATAGTCCCCAGTGGCGGCATCGACGCGCAGGGCAAGCTGATTAGTCAGGGCAAACTGCCTTAATTTTGTTTCATCAATCAATTGTACGTAGCCGTACGACCGGGACTCTACCGTTTGCAGCACCTGACCGTTAGCAGGGGCCGGGAGGCTGGACACTAGCTCGGAACTGTCGGCGGGCAACGGGTCGGGATATAATTTATCCAGGACGGCCAGGGCCTCACGGGTTACGCTGGATACCACCGTACTGGCCTGCACGGCCCGGGCAATGTAGTGGATGAAGTAAACAACCACCCCAATGCCAATAATGGCCAGTACCATAGCCACCCATGCGCTGAGGGCGGGAACAAAAGGCCCGGCCGGGTCCTCTTTTATCCGGATGGTACGCATGACGATAACGCAGTACACAAACAGCCCCACGAAGAAGCCGAGTACCAGTTTGCTGGTAATGTGACTCGTGAAGTTTCGGATTACCCGTACTGTCAGCTGCCCGGACACCTGCGCCAAAGACGAGATGGTCAGTGAAAAAGTAATGCCCGACACCGTAACCATAGACGTGGCAATGGAAGCCAGCATAACCCGAATGCTATCGGCTCCTCCGGCAAAAGGCTGGGGGTAATGTCGGGCAAAATCGGCTGTCGAGGCATTGTCAATGGCCAGGCACGAATAGGCCAGTAGAATGGCCGCCCCCACCACCAGCAGGGGAACGAACCACATACTGGCCCGGAGGTAAATTAAAATGGCTTTTAAGGTCATGGTGCGTGGTAATGAGCCGTGTATTCCAGCTCAATTACCCGTTGTGTACCCTGGTTGTTCAGAGCATATAACCGTTTCCACTTAATATTCCTGCTCCAGCGGATGCACCATGAATTCGTCGATGACCACATGAGCCGGACGGCTAATGATGAAGAGCATAGATTCGGCTACGTCCTGCTCTTTCAGGTAATGCGACGATGTCTCGTGGCCGTGCCCTTTAGCGTGAAAATGCGAATCGACCAGCCCCGTGTACACCCCGCTGACCTTGACACCAAACGACCGAACTTCCTTACGCAGCGCACCCATGAACGCTTCCTGGGCGTACTTGCTGGCGGTGTACAGTGATCCACCCGCAAAGGTGCGTTTGGCCACATCCGAAGCCACTACAACGACGTGCCCCGAGCCCTGCGCTTTCAGGGTCGGCAGAGCCGCTTTCGTGAGCAAAAACGTGCCCTTTACGTTGGTGGCCATCACGCTGTCCCACTCGTCGGATGTTATTTCTTCCACATTTTTAAAGACGCCATAGCCTGCGTTGTTAATCACCACGTCGATACGCTTGAAGTGGTCGAGGGTAGTTTTCACAACCGCTTCCATGTCGGCTTCGTTGGTCACATCGCCCGGTATCGTTACAACTTTCCCGCGAACGCGCCCTTCGGTAGCCGTTTTCTCCAGGTCTTTCAGGTCATCGGCATTGCGGGCGGTGGCTACTACGTTGGCACCGTGCTGCGCTAACAGCAGGGCCGTAGCCCGGCCAATGCCCCGCGAGGCACCGGAAATGATGATGGTTTTGTTAGTTAACATTAGGTAGTTATTGAGCGAATTTGATCGTACAAAGTAAACCCGGTTTGCGCTGCCAATGAAGAATACCTGTAGAGAACAGCGTTTTACAAACCGTTTTTCGTAGAAACCATTTCGTAAAACCAGCCGTTAAATACACATGCATGAGCACTCAACGGTTCAGATAAAGCCGGTCCAGATCGGCACGAAGGGCATTTTTATTGCGATGGCTATCTTAATCAGCTGGGTGGCCCTGCTTGCCTTTCTGCTTACCTATACCATCCAGTGGGATGACCCACTGGTTTACGTCTTCGTGCTGGCACAAACTCATCTCTTTACGGGTGTTTTCATTACGACTCATGACTCCATTCATGGCCTGGTAGCACCAGATTTCCCCCGTATAAACCGCTGGATTGGTCGATTTTCGGCTATTTTCTTTGCGTATAACAACTACGATACTTTATACAAAAACCACCATTTGCATCACAAGCATCCGGCGTCATCCGAGGATCCCGACTACCACAGTGGTAATCCGGGTTTGCTGGCCTGGTGGTATAGTTTTCTACTTGAGTACATAACGGTGTGGCAGGTACTGGCTATGGCTTCAACGTTTACGGTGCTCTACATCTGGTTCCCGGTAGAAAATCTGATTATGTTCTGGGTCGTACCCGCCTGGCTGAGCACCATTCAGTTGTTTATTTTCGGAACGTACCTCCCCCACCGGGGTGATCACTCCCAACCGCCACACTATGCCCGTAGTCAGGGGCTGAATCATATACTTGCCTTTTTTAGCTGTTACTTTTTCGGCTACCACTACGAACACCACGCTTACCCCTACCTGCCCTGGTGGAAACTGGCAAAAGCCCGCGAACAGACGGCAGCCAGGTCCCGTTGATAAAAAACTTTATTTTTCATTTACCTGTTCACAAACAAGTCCGTAATCCTTTGCTACTACCTATGATCTGGCTTAAGATTTTCATTGTTGTTGCTACTGTCATTTTTATGGAAGGTGCCGCCTGGTTCATTCACAAATACATCATGCATGGCCTGATGTGGAACTGGCATGAAGACCATCACAATCATCATAAAGGCTTTTTCGAGAAAAACGACTATTTTGCTGTCGTCTTCAGCGTCGTTTCCATCCTGACCATTGCGGTTGGACTGCGCGTTGAAAGCCTGTGGTTTCTGCTTTGGATTGGTATTGGTGTTTTGTTCTATGGCGTCTTTTATTTTGTTTTTCACGACATCATCGTGCACCGGCGCGTTAAGATTAAGTATTCAGCCCGGCATACCTATATGCGCCGTATCATGAACGCACACTACATTCACCACCGCGTTCATACCAAAGAAGGAGCCGAAGCCTTCGGCTTCCTGTTTGCCCCGAAAAAATTCGAGCCAAAATCGCGGGAGTAACTCCCGGTCTTACAATAAAAAATGCCCAAAGTCCTGTTCAGTGGCCTTTGGGCATTTTTTTATGCCTTCGTTCCGGACCAGGGGTGAACATCCGGTGGAAACTTTCCCACCTGCACAAAGAGCCGGGAGACAGCAAAGCCACGGGCGGCACTAACTGGCAGGCCTACTTACCCCCATGCACCAACAATGGGTGTTTTTTCCGTCGCTATGGTCGGCGGGGGAACGGCAAAGCTGGGGGCAATTCCTTCAGCAATCTGCTACCTGAACCTTACGAGTGCTTCTTGAAATAGCGGATCATTTCGCCATACCCCAAACCCATAGATAAACCCATAACGGCCTGCGTAAGCCGTTATGTTTTGGTTTCCATTGTTTTGGCCTCATCAATCCAGTTGCTGAAATACCGCTGGTGGCCCTGGCTCAACTGCTGAAAATAGGCCAGCGCGTCGGGGGCATCGTCCAGACAGGCCAGCAAATCCGTGGAGAGCGGCATGGGTGAATCGTCGGCCTCCAGCGCTACCTGAACCGACGCCCCCGCTTCTTTGCGAATGGCCCGGCGCATGGCTGCATTGACCGGAATGATAAATTCTCCATCGCCCATGGGCAACACCGCCACCTGACTCAGGATAAACGCATCCAGCTTCCCTTTCACCCGGAAAGATGGTTTCTGGCCGGGTCTGATGGCTTCGGTAATGTCCGGTGGAATGTGGATATATGTCCAGCCGGTTTTCTCCCCTTTATCGCCAAATTTCAGCAGGGTTGTTGTAAACGTAGGCATGGGGAAACAAGGTTGCTTCTTGTAATAGGACTACCGCTCATCGACCACCACTTTGCCATCTTTCATCACCCAGCGTACCTTATCGATTACCACGTCGATAGTCTCTACCGGATTACCGTCTACGGCCACAATATCAGCCAGAAAGCCGGGAGCAATGGCCCCCAGTTCATTCGTTTTGCCCAGCAGTTCTGCGGCATTGACCGTAGCGGTCTGCAATGCCTGTAGCGGGGTCATACCTGCTTTTACAAACCAGCGCAACTCCCGGGTATTTTCACCAAATCCGGTAAACACGGCATCCGACCCCATCGCTATTTTCACCTTCATTTTTACGGCTAATTGCAGGCTTTTAAAGTTCCGGTCTATGTACGCATTCAGCCCGCTCACAACCTGGTCCGTATAGCCGTACTCCGCCCGATGATCGGCGTAGTACCGGTTGTGGTCAACCGTTGGCACGTAGTACGTACCCCGTTTAATCATCTCCTCAAAGGTTGCTTTATCCACATCCGTAGCGTGCTCAACCGATTCGGCACCGGCCAGTACGGCCGCCTTACACCCATCCGGACCGTAGGAGTGAATAGCTACCCGTTTGCCCGCCAGGTGCGCAATGGTAACGGCAGCCGCCATTTCTTCCTGCGTAAACGTCTGAAAACCGGTTACGTTCTGGGCACTTCCGGTAGAGCCGTAAATCTTTATCCAGTCCACCCCGGCACCGAGTTCCTGCCGCACTACTTTTATCACCTCATCGACCCCATCGGCTCGACCCGGGTCCACCGTACTTACACCGGGCGTAACCCGGGCTCGGGAAACGTGCAGGCCATTACCGGCCACATACATGCGGGGACCTTTCATGGCACCGCGATTGATCAAATCCCGCATAGCAATATCCGTACCGCCCGACGAGCCCAAATCCCGGATGGTTGTCACGCCGGTTTTCAAGGTTTTCAGGGCATTTTCCTGCGCCAGAAAAACCGTTGTGGCGGGGTCCATACGGCTGGCCCACGGATTGGTCCCGGCGGTTTTATCCCAGTAGTAGGTGATGTGGGTGTGCACATCGATGAGCCCCGGAATGGCGCAAAGCGGACGGAGATCGACCAGCGTCGTATTGGGCGGGATGCTGGCTTCTCCGGAAGCAACCTTACTAATTTTATTGCCCTCGATCACTACAACAGCATCCGTAATAACGTCGCCCCGACCGGTTATGAGTTTCCCAAACCGGAGTGTTGTGGTTTGCGCATCAGCGCCGGGCAGACCAAAAACCAGGCCTGTCAGAGCCATGACCAATGTGTGATATAACTTCTTCATAGAACTCGGTTTTACATTTGCTGACTCCGGGTCAGGATAACCCAGTTTTGGTCGACCATCAACTAAATCCTTCTGTTACTCCACCAATCACTACGAAACAGGCTATGGCGGTTTCAGCCTGCTCAGTACCGCGCCAACGTAGCGGACAGCGATTCTTTCATCTCCTGCACCAGACTGGCCGGTTGTTGCACCGTGAGGTGTTCCCCGTAACTGCGAAGGTGCATCAGTAAATCGCGGTTGGGGGCCAGCCGAAGCCGGATGACGCATTCGGTAGCTGTATCGCTCAAAACTTCCTGCGACTGATGGATGGGCTTGGCTTTGACGTAGCGACCAAACAGAGGGCTAAATGACAGGACAATATCCTCAACCGGTCCGTGGCTATCGGTGATGCCGTAAATATGCTCGAATAACTCACTCACATTGGTCAGGATGGCGGGGGGCACATCGCAGGGGTCGTCCAGAATTTCCAGCTCACTCATCCGGTCGAGGGCGAAAGTACGCTCACCACCGCTGGCCGCATCGTAGCCGATTACGTACCAGCTATCCGCTACTTCCCGTAGCAGAATGGGGTGTAAAATACGGAGTTTGGGCCGTTCGGGGGGAATCGGGCTGGTTATGGCAGGGCGGGGGCCGTTCTTTTGTTTAGGAACAATGGCGGTCATGCTCCGGATGGATACCACATCCTCGTGCTTCAGGTACCGAAACGCTACCTGCCGACTCTGGTTCACCGCCCGAATAAGAATGGGTACGTACTGCCGATTCCCCCCCAGAATCTTCTCTTCTACGTATACAATCCGGCGGGACAGAGCCGGGCTATCATCACTTTTCACCTCCCGGATAATGTCCAGACTCTGCCGTACTTTTTGCAGTGCGTTGGTCAGTTCGTCGGCAACGGTAGCCCCCTGTGTAGCGGCCAGTACCTCGCGGGCGTAGTCGAGGGCATCCATGTCCTCCGGCGAGAGCATCAGGTTCAGCAGTCGAAACTGCGGATTGCTGTAGTAATAGCCATTGGCCCGTTTGTCATATTCGATAGGGGCTTCGTGGTCTTCGCGCATCCGCTGAATGTCTTTTTCGAGCGATGAGATGGACCGGATACCGCATTTGTCCTGACAGAGTTCAAACAAACGCTGTTTGGAGAAGCGACGTGGGTATCGACTAATGGTTTCGTCAATCAGGCGATACCGCTGGAAGGCAGAACGGGTGATAGGCATGTGTGCGGTGGAAAAGACGCAATACCCTGCGTCTCCTGATCCGGAGGTCTTGGTTCAATCGTAAACAGACGCAAGGTACTGCGTCATACCACCCGACAAACATGATAAAAAATAATTTATAAAAAAAAGAACACCGTAAATAGATTACGTTTTTGGGGACATAGTTTTGACACGGACATTTACACAGCTCACTCATGACTCATACATCGCGTCCCCGCCCAAACACCCCGGCCACTGCGCCCCGCACGGTTCTTTCGACCCGGCAACTGGTTGACCTCGAACTGGGGTTGTATCTACTTCATCAACTCCATCCAGCCGCCCCACCTGCTGCCCTGCCCGAACTGCTTCGGTTCAGCAATGAAACCAACAACCAGTTTACCCCCCGGCAGCAGAAATTCCTGAACCGGGGCCGGATGCTCCTAGCCCATTTCGCCGATAAACTGCACTGGCAGTCTCTGTTACGCGTTTATGCCTCGGCACCCGACTACCGGCTGGCCTATGACCTCAACCAGGAATGCACGCATTTTGCCGAGAAAACCGTTGGCTTCTCCCGCAACCGCCTAGGCGTGTTACGTAAAATGCTAGCTTAAACCCTCTAACGACTAATTATCATGCTCAATCAGTTGCTGCAACGGGTATGGAACCGGCCAGACCCGGTCAATACCTTAACCCGTCTGTCTGAACAGCGAAACCTAACCGTTGCCCCCGTTACAGACGGCCACGTACTGACGCTCATTCAACGCATGATGGGTACCGGAGAAAGTAGCTTTAGCGCCGTTTTCAGCGTACGGCAGGCCACAACAGAAGCGGCTTTCAACGCCTACGTACGAAATCGGTCAAATCGAAAAACGCTGGCTCTCTGGCACGACTGCCCGGATGGTTTATCCATTCTTCAACCAGATGGAGCAATCAAAACGGCGGCCAGGGTCAGGCAACCGTTCGGGCAGGGAATCCGCTTCACGGACCAGTTCAGGCAGGCTAAAGGCTGGCCTGACGGCCAACGGCGCATCGTGTACGGAGCCATCTGTGAAGTACACCTGGGCAACCAGCTGGAACTGACTACGCACAAACCGGAACAGGGGACTCCTCTCTTCCTGAATAGCCTGGACGAACACTACGATTCGGTATTCGTCCGTCAGGGTAACCGGTTGCACACCAACGAATTCACCGTTTACAACCCGTCGCAGTATACCATTCGGTATCTCGTCCAAATCAATGCTTAGTATGCACACACAACGCAAAAAACTGGAACCGCTCGTTGTCCGTTTTGTGGCCACCGCCCTCATTCTGGCGCACGGCAACACCACCGCCGAAACGGTTAAACAGGCCCTGCGCCGACGCGGCTACGAAGCCCGGCAGGCCGATGTAGCCCAGTGGCTGCTGGTCATTTGTTTCTGGGAAAACTGGGCCGTAAAAGACACGGGGCAGCAGCGGGTGTACTCGTTCCCACGCGTGTTGTCCGCCCAGCTGGCATCGAACTGACAAGCGCAAAAAAATAATCAAAAATAAATAGAACAACGTAAAAAGATTACGTTCTAAGGGGTTGATATTTGTATAGAACAAAAACAACAACCTACTAATGAATACGGCTTTCACATCGGCATATCCTACTACCGCTTCTGCTACTCGTCCGGCTTTGGCCAGTCTGTTACAGTGGCAGGAGCCGCTGGCAACCCGGCTTCGTTTTCGGCACGCACTGCCCGGCATGGTAGCTAACCGCATTCTCAACGTTGAACTGGGCCTGTACCTACTGGCCGAATTATTACCCCTGGTGCCTCCCCAGTTTTTACCCGACCTGCTCAACGGACAGGGAGCCGCTTACCGGCAACGGCCCATCTGGTCGCCCCGGCAGCACCGCGCCCTAGGTCAGGCCCGCATCCTGCTGGCTCCTTACCTGGATCGTAACGCCTGGTTACGGGCACTGGACAAATACGCCAACCTCCCCGCCGACCTGCGGGCCTTTACCCTGAACGGCAACCTTCGCTCCGATGTCAGCAGCTATCTGCTGCGCGAACGGGTGGGTTTATTTGCCCGCGCGCTGGCATAAGCCCCTGCTTGATGACGTAACAACAACATACTGAACTATTCTAACCCGCTGAGTCAATTGACTCAGCGGGTTTCTTTTTACTATTTCGGGTAAATCAGCGTACTGGTACACTTATCCGCTATGAGGGTTTCACCCCTAATTTAATCCTAAAACTTGCCCCCGAAGCGAGGTTTTCTAGCTTCGTGACGCAAAAAATGTAGCCAACGTATGGAGTATAGAAAGCTGGGGAAAACGGACATGCAACTCTCGGTGATTGGGTTCGGGGCCTCCCCATTGGGCGACGTTTTCGACGTAACGGATGAACAGGAAGGGTTTCGGGCCGTTCATACCGCCATCGATTCGGGTATCAACTTTTTTGACGTTGCCCCCTTCTACGGCGATACACTGGCAGAAACCCGACTGGGCAACGCACTATCCGGCAAACGAAACGATATCTTTCTGGCTACCAAGTGCTGCCGCTACGGAAATGGTGTTTTTGATTTTTCGTACCAGCGCGTACTAACCAGCATCGACGAATCCCTCAGGCGGCTAAAGACCGACTACGTAGACTTACTTCAGGTCCACGACATTGAGTTTGGCGACCGAAAACAGGTGCTGGAAGAAGCCATTCCGGCCGCGCTGGAAGCCAAAAGACAGGGGAAAGCGCGCTATGTGGGTTTCTCCGGTTTGCCCGTCCGCTACCTGGCACAGATTGCCCGGCAGGTGACGGTCGACACGGTATTGTCGTGGGGCCATTACACCCTGCTCGACGATGAAATTAACGATGAACTAGTTCCCCTCTCGCAACAGATGGGCTTTGGCCTGATGAATGCCGCCCCACTGATGCAGCGCATCCTGTCCGATGTTACCGTGCCCGTCTGGCAAAGTTCGCCCCAGCCAGTAAAAGACCTGCAACCCCTCCTTATTAAGCTATGCCAGGAGTATGGAGTGGCCCTGAGTGATGTGGCCCTTCGGTTCGCCCTCGACCATCCGGCCATCACCACAACCATCATTGGCATGTCGGATCAACGGCAGGTGGAGCAGAACGTACGCGTGCTGGATTTTCAGCTGCCCGACGGCCTGCTGGACCAGATTGATGCGTTGGTGGCCCCGGCAAAAAACTGGATGTGGTTTGAGGGAAAACCCGAAAATAACATCCCCAAACCAACCGCTTAGCATGGACAAAATGAACGCACTCGTGCTGGTAGAACCCGGCAAAACCGAAATCCGGGAAGTGGATAAACCCACACCCAGCGAGAACGAAGTCTTGTTACGGGTGAGTTGGGTGGGCTTTTGCGGGGGTGACCTGAACGGGTATCGGGGCTTGTTCGAGTTGCAGGAATACCCCAACGTGCTGGGCCACGAAGTAGGGGCTACCATCGTGGAAACCGGGTCGCAGGTGCCGGACGAGTTTCAGCCGGGTATGCACGTAACCATCGACCCCTACCAGCATTGTGGCGTTTGCGTTTCCTGCCGAAAAGGCCGAACAAATGCCTGTCAGGATAACAAAACGATGGGTGTCCGGCGACCGGGTGCTATGACCAGCTTTGTTGCCGTGCCCTGGCAGAAACTACACCCGTCTTCCCAGTTATCCTTACGGGAACTGGCCCTGGTTGAACCGCTGACGGTGGGTTTTCACGCGGCTGCGCGGGGTCGGGTGGCCGCTGGCGACACCATAGCCGTCATTGGGTGCGGCATAGTGGGCATGGGCGCACTCGCAGCGTCCGCCCACCGGGGTGCCGAGGTTATCGCCATCGATATTGACGATGCCAAACTGGCCATTGCCCGGAAAGCGGGGGCTACTCACACCATCAATACGGCCAAAGTCGACCTGCACGAAACCCTGATGCAACTCACCAACGGCGATGGCCCGGATGTCATCATCGAAGCGGTGGGTAATCCGACTACCTACCGGGCTGCCGTGGATGAGGTGGCTTATACCGGTCGGGTGGTGTACATCGGGTACGCCAAGAAACCAGTCGACTACCAGACCGGGACCTTCGTGCGTAAAGAGATCGAGATCCTTGGTTCCCGCAATTGCCTCGGCGAATTCCCCGACGTAATTACCTACCTGGAATCGGGCCGGTTTCCGGTGGATGACGTCATCAGCCGGACGGTTTCACTGGAGCAGGCGGGTTCGGCCTTGGCCGAATGGTCGGAGAACCCCGGCCCCATCACCAAAATCATGGTTCACTTCGACTAAATTTTCCATGAAATCCTGTGTTACCATTGCGCTAGTACCCTCCATCACGTCGGGGCCCTGGATTTACTGGAACGACCTGGAAGCCAGTGCCCGGAAAGCGGCTGCGCTGGGATTTGCCGGTATCGAATTATTCACGGCGTCGGCCGATGCCGTTTCTTTCGACAGCCTGTCGGCCTTAACCCAGGAACTGGGCTTGTCCGTAGGAGCAGTGGGAACCGGGGCCGGCAAAGTTATTCATGGCTTAACCCTCACCGATCCTGACCCTGCGATTCGTGCCGGAGCCGTTACGTATATTCAGGACATGATTTCGTTCGGGGCATCGGTCGGCGCACCGGCCATTATCGGTTCCATGCAGGGCAATGTGCCCAACGGCATCGACCGGGAGCGGGCAATGGACTGGTTGGCAAAGGGGTTAACAACGCTCGGCGACTTTGCCGAAACGAATGGCGTAACGCTCATTTACGAACCCCTGAACCGATACGAGACCAACCTGATTAACCGGCTGGACGATGGTGTAGCCCTGCTCCATTCCCTCAACACCCGGAACGTGCGCTTGTTAGCCGATTTATTCCACATGAACATCGAAGAAGCCTCCCTGTCCGACAGTATCCGCCGGGCGGGTTCGCTGATTGGGCACGTTCACTTCGCCGATAGCAACCGGGGGCCAATCGGCATGGGACACACGGCTATGACTGCTGTAGCACAAGCGCTGATCGACATTGATTATCAGGGCTACATTTCTGCCGAAGCTTTTCCCTTGCCCACCCCTGACGAAGCCGCTCAACAAACGATTCAATCCTTTAACCAGTATTTCGGCTGATAATCAGTACCTAACATTTCCCTTAACTTTCTCCCCATGAAACGCTACTGCCTGGCCCTCGACCTGAAAGACGACCCCGCCCTAATTGCTGAATACGAACGCTGGCATGCGGCCGGTGCGGGCTGGCCGGAGGTACGCCAAAACGACCTGAATGCCGACATAATCGACCTTCAGATCTACCGAACCGGTACCCGGATGTTCATGATTATGGAAACAAACGACGATTTTTCGTTCGAGAAAAAAGCCGCGCTGGATGCCAACAGCCCACACGTGCAGGAATGGGAACGGCTGATGTGGGGCTACCAGCAATCCCTTCCCAATGCCAAACCCGGTGAGAAGTGGGTGCTGATGGACAAGATATTCCAGTTTGAAGGGTGATGGTTTTAGCTTCCCTCAACACAGTTCCATCGCTCAAACTGCAGGTGAGTCTTCTTGCGGGGTCACAGAGAAAAGGGTTTCTACTTATCCAGAACACTGTACAATTCCCGGTTGATGAAGTAGTAATTGCCGCCGATTGTTCTGCGTTCCAATACTTCTAGCTCAACCAGCCTGTTCAGGTAATTACGTGCTATATTATCGGCATACGTGGCTGACTTAACAACAAAGGAGAGCCGTTTTAAAGTTAGGTAGTAGTCACGACCTTAAACGTACTGCTTTGACAGTCAGCCAACCTTAAACAGATAAATAGTAAAGATCAACTCACTTTACTAACAACGTGAAACATCTTATTCGACAATGTGTTGCAATACTCTACTGACGGAATAAACGACGCCGTTAGTGGTCCGGATATCGGATTGGATGACGTCGGCTACCGTACCCCGGCCATCCTCAATGGTAATGGTATTGCCCTGCTTGTGGATTAACAGAATCTGGCCAGTCAGGTTAGTAAGGGTTTGCCCATCCCGTAACTGATCGGAGGTTAGCCGGCCTTTTACAACGTGGTACGTCAGCAGCTTAATCAGTTTCTGCTTACTCGATGGTAATAACAAGTCACGCCGGTCGGCCTCAGGCAGCTCCGAAAAGGCGGCATCGGTTGGCGCAAAGACGGTGTATTGTCCCTTTGCAGCAGCCGCCTGTTTGAGCAAACCGGACGCTTTCAGGTATTGAAACAAAACCTTATGATTGGGGGCATTGGCCGCACTGATGGCCATATTCGTATTGGTTTTGATACCCGTTGGCGTCAGGCCGGTTGTCGTCTGTGCTACAACCTTGCTGCAAAATGCCATCAGCAGAATACTGATTGACAGGAAAATAGTTATAAATAGTCTGTTCATACCGATTGAGAAAATACATGGCAAACCCATCATGAGTTACTACTAAATTAACGGCCATGCGGGTCGATTGTTCAGTTGCGCGTCTCTCCAGGCACCTGCTTACTACTCCGCATAACAACCCGGCCTGACTATATGTCGGTGGGGAACGGCATATACCCATCAACCCGTCAGCACGCAGGAATGGCCCATTTCGGGATTCGTTTTACCCTTCTTCTATTTCCTGCTCATTATATCGTGCCCTTTCATCAACTTTACCAAAAACACGACAATAGAGACAATGGAAAATAACGCGAAACAAACAACCACCGAACAGGCCCGGACCGCCAAAGAAACAATGGCCGACAAAATGGAATCCTTCCGCACTACGGCCGGTGAGCATCTTGATGTAGTGGCTGCTCAACTCGACGAGATGCGGGATAAATTAGTGGCTCAGGCACAGGAATTTGGAAAAGATATTGATGTTGACGGGTTGAAGGCTAAAGCAACCGAGCACTTCGATGCCGTAAAAGCATCCACTGCCGATAATGTGACCAACCTACAAACTGAAGCGGAAAAAGTATTTGCGTCAGCCGCAGCAAAAGCCGATAAACTATCGGACGTAGCCGAAGATAAGTTCGACGAAATGAAAGCCGAAGCCGCTGTGCATCTAGAAGCCGCTAATCTTAAACTGGAGGAACTCAAAGCCGAAGCTGCTCTCCAGATTGAAGCTGCCAAAGAAAAAGCCAAAGGCATATGGAATCAGTTATTTGGGCAGTAGCTGTAAACAATAGAAACAGGAGAGACAAAAGAACAACGGTCTGGATAGCTGGTATACTAACAGATTAACCCGTAGGCGGGTCGGAGTACGCCAATTGATTTCTAATCCAAATTATTACCTTTGCGCTTCGTTACCCCCTCATTCTATCGTGAATTCTATTCGTGTATTTGCTCCGGCAACCGTGGCTAATGTAGCCTGCGGATTTGATATTTTTGGTTTTGCAGTCGATAACCCCGGTGATGAGCTTACGCTCACGTTCAGTGATGAACCAGGCGTTCGGATAAAGGATATCACGGGAGATGGGGGACGCTTATCCCGCGATGCCAGCAAGAACACCGCCGGTATTGCCATTCAGTCTTTTCTTAAATTCATTCGTCGGCAGGAGGTAGGATTCGACGTTGTTCTTCACAAAAAGATGCCGTTGGGTAGTGGGCTGGGTTCCAGTGCAGCCAGTGCCGTAGCGGGTGTTTTTGCGGCCAACGAACTCCTCGGTCGTCCGTTGCCCACCATCAACCTGTTACCCTTCGCGATGGAAGGCGAGCGATTTGCCAGCGGATCAGCCCATGCCGATAACGTAGGGCCGTCGTTGCTGGGTGGTTTCGTCGTTATTCGCAGTTATCAACCGCTGGATGTTATCCGTATCGACACGAAAGCCCAGTTGTTCTGCACCCTCGTTCATCCCGACATTGAAGTGAATACGAAAGATGCCCGGTTTATTCTTAAAAACGAGGTATCGCTCAAGAACACCATTACCCAGATGGGGAATGTGGCGGGTCTGATTGCCGGTCTGATGACGCCCGACTACGAGCTTATCAGTCGCTCGCTCGTCGATGTGATTATTGAACCCGTACGGGCTATCCTGATTCCGGAGTTCAACGAAGCAAAAAAAGCCGCCCGGGATGCCGGGGCACTGGGCTGTAGTATTTCCGGTTCCGGCCCTTCCATGTTTGCCTGGAGCCGGGATGCCCAAACGGCCGAAAAAGTGGGTGAGGCCATGCAACAGGCCTTTTTGTCCGTCGGCATAACCAGCGAAACTTACGTTTCCCAAATCAATCAGCAGGGACCCCGGGTGCTGACGGACGCGGAATAATACAGCATTGATTTCTTTCACCCTACGCCCTCGTTGCTCCGATTCGGCTTCCGCTAGTTAGCAGGCTTTAGCAGAAACAAGTAGCCCTTATCAGCCTGCTCAACTTACAGCGACTCCCAGTTCAGTTGCCAGTTGTCGAAGCGGTTGGGCAGGGCTACGCCCGGTTGTTTCGATTGTTCGGTCGCTACCATTTTGAGGGGAAAGACTTCCCTCGTCTGTGCCGATGTGAGGTGATCGGTACGCAGGTACACCCGCCCCGAACCGGCATCAATCACGTCGATATACGCATGAATCATATCACCAACGGCAAAGAACCGTCCGTTTAGCGTAACCGGCTGTATTACCTGAAACAGGCACAGTTTCCCTTCCGTGAGCGGCCCCTCACTCATACTACGGGTTTTCAGTGTAGCCGTGGGTGCCTTAGTCTCCTGTACCAAAACAACAGGAGAGGATTGTGTCTTTTTCCCACTGGCGGCCAGCGTTTGGGAAGTAACGCCCGTTGTGCCCTCCTCCGTCAACAGGACAACAGTGGTGGTTGAATCGGAAATAAACGGAATAGCAGCGACCACGGGCTGTTTTGCCAATGCCTGCGCAACCATCGTTTCGTCCATATCGAACGAGGCCAGTATAGCGGCTCTTTCGGCGGTTTCTACCGGCTCGGCACCATCCGAAAGAGACTCGATATCGGCATCACTCAGCTGATCGCTATACAAAGCCGGGTGAGTAAGTAACTCCTTGATAACTACCGCCTGAAACAGGTACGCTTTGGTTTCGGATGCCCGGTAGGGTAACGCCATCGGATGCATGGCAGGATGCTGCCGAACAAGCTGCTGGATATAATTTGGTCCGGCATTATAGGCCGTTGCCACCAGCATCCAGGAGCCTAACAGATCGTGCAGTTCTACAATATACCGACAGGCTGCGTGCGTTGCTTTGAGCAAATTAAACCGCTCATCGTTCCGGGGCGATACCGTCAGTCCCAGCGTCTGGGCCGTTCCAGGCATCAGTTGCCAGAACCCGGCCGCTCCCTTCCGGGAAACGGCGCGGTTGGTAACAGCACTTTCGAGGAGCGGTAAAAACTTGAAATCGGAAGGAATCTGATACTGCTCGAGGATGGGCTCTATCAGGGGGAAAACCACTGAGGCCCGTCGTTTCAGCAGCGCCAGATTGGCCGCTAATGCCGCCTGATGAGTAAGCGTTCGGGTCCAGCGATCAATAATAGCCGGGTGATTGATGGGAACCGTTTCACCGCAGAAATGGATGATCGTTTCATTCGTACGGGCTACTAATTTACTTGTTACCAGTTTACCGGCAGCGGCTATACGCAGTGAAAGAAGTGGACCGGGCTGGGCTGTACCTTTCAGCGAAGGGGTAAGGGTGGCAAATCCGAATCCAACTGCCACAATCAGGGGTAGTTTCGTCACAAGCAATAAGGGGTTCCGGTGGGTACACTACTACGCCATTTGGTCAGAATGGTAATCAATACGCAGCGGCCTGGCATACGTACCGTTTTCGTTAATCTGTTAATTCAACAGCTGCCTGGTAACTTCTTTACCGAATTATGTTTATTTTAGGTTTACCAAGTAGCCTTTTTATCGACTACTGTACCGAATTGCATCCGAAGCTGGCGGTACAACTGGCCGTTACTTATAACCAATTAATGTATTGCTCAGACAAGCGTTTCACGGGGCATTTCGGTGTAAAACCCCGTGAAAGTACAAGGATTAATTTGAATATCAATGGCTTACCGATTAGTTGATGTCGGCCGCCTTTTGGTTACCCTCCGCCTGTGCCTGTTCGTTTGCTGGTTATTACGTTGCTCAATTTGCCGATTCCCCAGGCGGCTGGACAAGTACCGGTCGCTAAAGAGTTTGCTGCTTACAACAGGTATATTAGTAAATTCGGTTATTAGTACCATCACGTTAAACTTCATCCCTCGTGAAACGTCGAAAATTCATGCTGGCTACCCTGGCAGCCGCACCACTGGCGACTATTGCTTCCCCGTCATTCTCCACAGATGACCCTCTGCTTAAAGGCTTTAAAACAACGCCCGGCGAGGGGCGATATCACGGTCATATTCAGTTAAAAGGAGTAAACGTTAATATCCTGGATGTGAAAGTATCCGGCAAGGACACCAACGGGAACCTGGCCATATTTGAGCAGACGAGTTTGTCGCCCAAACGGGGTACCCCGCTGCACATCCACCCCAATCAGGACGAGGTGTTTCAAATTCTGGCTGGTGAATACCGATTTCAGGTAGGGCCGGATACGTACACGCTCAAAACCGGCGAGAGTATTTTTCTACCCAGAAAAGTGCCCCATGCCTGGACCCAGGTAAGCGACCAGGGCCGGATGACGGTAATAGTGCAGCCAGCAGGTAAGCTGGAAGAGTTTTTTGTAACGATGGCTGCCCTGACCAAAGAACCTGAGCCAGCCGAAATAGCCCGTATTTTTGCCGCCAATGACATGCAGGTAGTGGGGCCACCGCTGAAAGTAGACTGAATGCTAATCCCAGGCAGAGGCTGGCAGGTGCTCCTGTAAACCAGGAGAGGTGTGATTTAAGGGAACCCGTTTGGTTTTTCACCGAATTGAACGCTACTTACAGGAAGTTTTGCTTAATGTCCGTCACAAACTAACTTTCTGTACGATTATTCCTTTATGGCAGAAGATACTGCTCCATCAGCGTCCGTAACCACAGAATCAACTGAGTTCCACCGTTCGCTCAGTCTGATCGACTCTACGCTTATCGTTTCCGGCTCCATGATTGGCTCCGGCGTTTTTATCGTCACCGCCGATATGGCCCGTAACCTCGGCGCGTCGGGCTGGCTGTTGATGTTATGGGTGCTGACGGGTGTTTTGACGGTTGCTGCTGCGCTTAGCTACGGCGAACTGGCGGGCATGATGCCCAAAGCGGGGGGACAATACATTTATCTGCAGCGGGCGTTTGGTCCGGTAACGGGTTTCGTATACGGGTGGACCGTTTTCATGGTTATCCAGACGGGTACCATTGCTGCCGTTGCCGTTGCCTTTACTAAGTTTACTGCCGTATTTATCCCGGCGCTGAACCCGGCCAACGTGTTTTTAGCCGTTGGACCAGTCAATATCTCCTTCGGCTCGCTGTTCGCCATTTCCAGTTTGGTGTTGCTCACCTGGCTTAACAGTCGGGGTATCGAAAGTGGCAAGCTGATTCAGAACGTATTTACGTCGGCCAAATTAATCGCGCTGCTGGGGTTAATTGTCATTGGCATCACCCTGGGGGTAAGCAGCGGAATGCTGTCTGCCAACCTGACCAATGCCTGGGAAGCCAGTACCACATCGGCAGCGGGCGAGATTGTACCCATTGCGGGTATCGCACTGATGCTGGCTTTTGGCACCTCCATGGTGGGGTCGCTTTTTTCGGCCGATGCCTGGAATAACGTAACGTTCATTGCGGGAGAGATTAAAANCCCCCGCCGAAATATTCCCCTGGCCCTGTTTTTCGGTACCCTCATCGTAACGACCATCTACTTTCTGGCCAACATCTCCTACCTCTCCCTCCTACCCCTGAAGGGCTTACCAACCGCCACCGACATCATTGGCCGGGGCATTCAGTTTGCCGAAGCCGACCGGGTGGCTACGGCCGCCGTGTCCACTATTTTTGGAAACATCGCCGTATCCATCATGGCCGTACTGATTATGGTTTCAACCTTTGGCTGCAATAACGGATTGATTCTGGCCGGTGCACGACTCTATTACGCCATGGCGAAGGACGGCCTTTTTCTAAAGCAGGCGTCGCACCTGAACCAGAACGGTGTTCCGGGCCGGGCCTTATGGCTACAATGCATCTGGGCCTCTTTGCTCTGCCTGTCGGGGCGCTACGGCGACCTGCTGGATTACTGCACGTTTGCGTCACTGGTTTTTTACATCGTTACCATTGCGGGACTATTCCGGCTCCGGCGCATCGAGCCGGACACCGAGCGACCTTACCGGGCGTTTGGCTACCCGGTTGTTCCGGCTCTGTACATCATCGCCGGCCTGACCATCTGTGCCATTCTGCTCTATACTAAAACCTTCAATACGGGTATGGGTCTGCTCATTGCCGGGCTGGGCATCCCGGTTTACTACATAACGAAGCGTAGTCAGGCCTAAAAACGCCCCGTTCAAAACCGGATAGGCCGCTCCCGTACCTGCAATTGAGGAAATATCGATAGCCTGACGGGGCGTTCGGACAGGAAAGGACTGTCCTTCTTTATGGCCTGAATTAGGTTCTGCCCCAGCAACGTTGTCTGTTGGGAATGAGTTAGTACTACCTATTTTTCATACGGCACCGTGAAAGTCTCCTACATTGATTGGTGTAGTTCGGGGTACTCGTGGTCATAGCCATAACTGGCCTGCTGATAGGCCAAATCAACACTTATTACCTATTCTGTTAACGGCTGAGAACGGGTATCACACATCCATTGATAAGACCGGGTTTAGGCTGGTGGCCTTTTTTACCCATTACCAGCAACATGATAGGGGTGTTGATTCGTACACCGGGCTTTCGCTAAAAAAGTATATTTTAGCTGTAGTATTGCAATCCTACCGGAACAGGCGGGGCCAGCTGAGTAATAAACGGGAAAGCTTTTTTTCTTTGGGCAGCTTCTTACCTGTACTACCCGGCAACGAAGCGCCTGACGAACCTGCATTATGTCTACTCTTAAACGAGTCCTCTTTTATTTTTCTCTGGTAAGCGGCACAGTGCTTATCCTGGCTTCGCTGCTTTCACTGATTTCCAACAGTATCATCTGGTTCCTGCAAATCCTTAATTTCCCCCGATTGGAGATGTTGCTGGCTTTGCTGGGATGCCTAGTGCTTTTTTTACTCTGCCGAAAAGAGTGGGAACGCTTTAACCTGATTTTTCTGGCGGGTATGCTGGTTTCAATCGGGATACAGGCTTACATTATTTCCCCTTATACTCTCCTGGGTTCGCGCCCTGTTGAGTCGGCTGATCCGGCATTCGTCGACAAAGAGACGGTTTTCAGTATTATGCTAGCCAATGTACTGATAACAAACACTCATTCGGATGAACTGCTGAAGATTGTGGCAGATAAAGACCCCACCTTTCTGCTCACGATGGAAATCAATAAACGCTGGCTGGATCAACTCAGTGTGTTGACCAAAAAGTACCCGCACCGCATGATGTTTCCCAGTGATAATGCCTACGGGATGGCACTGTACTCCAAGCTCCCTTTAGAGAATCAACAGATCATGTTTCTCAATTTCGACCGGGTACCTACTTTTAAAGCAACCTTTACCCTGCCTGGAGGCCAATCCTTTCAGCTCATCACGATTCATCCCGTAGCGCCTACGCCCAGTAAGTATCCCGACATTACCGACAGAGAGAAAGAGGTGGCTTTACTGAAGGCAGGCCGGATGGTGGGCAAGCGGTCGCTCCCAACGGTGGTAGCCGGTGATTTCAACGATGTGGGCTGGTCCTACAATACGCATCAGTTTATGGCCCTCAGCGGCCTGAACGATGTGCGATACGGACGGGGTCTGTACAGCACCTTCAATGCTCAGTCTATGTTTATGCGGTGGCCGCTGGATTACGTATTCGTCTCCAGCGAGTTCAAGGTACTGGCGGTGGAACGACTACCCGAATTCGGCTCCGACCATTTCCCGTTCTACGTACAACTGGCCCTGAAACCCTGAAACCAGCCGACAGCACCTGGTTAGTCAACCAACACGGCGCACAACACTGACGATTTTGGGCATCGTAGAAATGCGCTGGGTCACAAAAAAGCAGAATACCCAAGATGGTGTTCTGCTTTTTTGTGACCAGCCAGCCGGATCTGTTAAAACCGGAACAGGGCGGTCGCCATAACGTCCTGCTGATTGGGGAGCAGATCGATTTCATCCAGCACATACACTTCCCCACCGTTGCGGAGGGTGTGCAGCGCCAGGTTATCAATTAGCAGCTCATCGCCATCCTGCTTTTCGTCGTGGATGGATGTCCGCAGGGTATCTTCTTTCAGGCTTCCCCATACGTGGGCTCCTTTTTTCAGAAACAGCGTCTCGATTTGCCCTTTCACCGAAGCTTTCAGCAACTGCTTCATGTCACTCGATACCAGATCGCCCCCGCTGCTGTTCTGATATTGTTCGATACGGCGCTTTTTTTCCTGTTCGATGGAATTGCCCAGCAACTCCTGCGCCATCTGGTGCATTTCGTGGGGCTGCGTATGGTCAAAGTTGCCGGTCAGGCTTTTTTCCTGCAGGTGCGGGTACGTGTTGATACCCCGGTAGATCGGCTGAAAATACTCCACTGAAGCCAGCACCAGGGGTAGATTCTGCGTGCCTATCACCCCAACAATGGCCGCGTCAATGAGTCGGAAATAGTCGGCCAGGAGGTGATCTTTCTCTTTATTGTCGGCATCCTGGCTGCTGGTATACATGGGCATAGATCCGCCCGTACCTTTTGTACGACCCTGCAACTGTTCCTCAAACTCATAGTATTTCGTTACGGCATCCAGCCCCGATGGCATGGCGTCGGTCGCATTAACTTCGGTAATCGTGAAGGCATCGGCCTTGTAGAGTTTGATGCCATTCTTTCCAACCTGCAACAGGTAATAGGCCGGAGAACGCTGGGCGAAGGGCAATAACGGACTGATGTGAAACCGGCTGTCAACCTGACTGCTGCTTTCCAGCGGCAGCGGGCTTTGAAAATACGCAAAGAAATCGGGACTCCTGAACACCGCCAGCCCCTCCTGCTGATGCCGCCAGAACTGGCTGTCGTCCAGCAATGCTTCCAGCGGTTGCACCAGGTCATTCACCTCATTACTGCGTAGCGCCTGGTTCTCGAGCGTTTGCCGCACACGCTGAACGTGATTTTTGAAGACGATATGATCCTGCCCTTCATTTACTTCTTTCCCGCGCTGATGCGTAGGAATAAAAATAGAGATGGACTGTTTATGGGTGCGACCGGCCAGTTCGAGCAGGGTAGCCTTATTAACATTTTCCAGTACGGTATCGGTCGTTTGTTGGTCTGTCATAGCGTTAAATTGTATAGTTATTGTATAATCTGTTAACTATCGAAGGGGCGTATCGTTCTAAAGAAAATCGGTTTCCCTTTTTTTCGCTGGTTCGCTAGTAAAAAAATGGTGGTCTGCCCATCCTGGGTAAACCACCATTTCGGGCTGTCGACAGAACAGATTAGTACTTGTCGGCCCGGTAAGCGTACTTTTCAAAAATCAGATTAACGGCCTGCTTGATTTTGTTCTGGTCGCGGTCAAATCCATTATCGCTGGTAATACCCGATGCCAGCCCACGCCACACCGCCTGCCCCGTTTTCACATCAATTAGATTGACAATGATTGATCCGGCTTTTACGTCGAACGTTTTCTGGTCTTCCGGGTCGCGCAGTTCTGTTCCGAAATAAGTGGTCCCATAACTTGTGTAGCCAGTAATAGTAGTTGGCTTATCGAATACCCGGAAATTCACGATTAAATCGGGAGCCCGTCGCTGGTACTTGTAGCCCCGGCCTTCCAGTTCAGATTTCACAGCATCCCGGATTCGCTTTTTCAGTTCAAGGTCATTGAGGAAGTAAAATCCCGGATCGAGTTTGTTATCCACCTGCGAGGCCCAGGCGAATGTTTTGTATTTACTGAAGTCAAAATTCAGTTTTTTCTCGGCGTCTACCGTCACGTTTTGGGCCTGTGTCAGGCTGGCCGTCAGCAATAGCGCTGCGGCAATAATCAGACTTTTCATAATCGTTGGGTTGAGTGATAATATATTCTGTGGGCAAGGTGTCCCGGGGAGCTTAAAGTCGGCTTAGAGAAATCTTAGAATTTCCTTAACACTACCCGCCACAGCTGCATCAACGCTGCTTCTCCAGGCGGTCTTTTATGTACAGTTCCTGCACAATAACAAGCAGTACGGCAATGAGGGGGGAGGCAAACAACACCCCCGCCAGCCCTACCAGAACACCCAACAGCACCTGGCCGAACAATAGCAACGCGGGTGGCAGCGACACGAATTTTTTGTCGAGCAAAGGCGTCAGCACATACCCCTCCAGGGATTGTACCCCCATGTACAGGATGAACACGTAGAGTACCTGCGAGATGCCTCCCGGCAAGGCCACCAGCAGGGCCGGGGCCAAGGCAATGTAGGGACCGAGATTAGGAATAAAATTGAGTATGCCCGCTATGATACCCAGCACAATGGCAAACGGAACGCCCAGGATAGCCAGACCTGCCCCCGTTACGACGCCTACAACGGTCATGGTAATTGACCGACTGATAAACCAGTTTTTCAGCGTATCGTAGCACTTGTCCATTACGTTTAGCAGGCGGTTTCGATACGTTGGGTTAAACAGTTTTACAAACCCCTTCCGATAATTATCAGGGCTGGACGCGAGGTAAATACCCGTAATCACCACAATCAGAATGTTTACCAGCCCGCCCAGTGTACTGGAGAAAACGCCCGTCATCTGCGACAAAACTCCCTTACCCAGGTTGTCGGACGATAACAGCTGACCGGGATTTTGGGGAATACCGGCCAGCAGTTTTTGCCCCCATTTTGTTTGCGACAGCGTACGCCTGAGCTGATCAAATGCCTTCGGCAGGGAGGTAGCCAGTTCGTCGGCCTGCTGGCTAACGACCGGGGCCAGCAACCAGATAGTGCCGCCAATCAACACCGCCAGCAGTACCAGTACCAGTGCGACAGAGAGGCTATAGGAAAGCGAGGTTTTATCGCTGACAAAGTGACTCAATGCACTGATAACTACGGCGAAGATGATACCCCCGAAAACCAGAAAGAAGAAGTTAGCCGCGTAACCAACCAGCAGAAACAGGGCGAGCATGAGCAGGCTGATGAAAGCTGCTGTGGCAACCCGGCGCGCGAAGGAAGGTGTCTGTTCCATACGAATGTATTAGTTTGGTGCGGAGTCATTGCCAGCCGGGCCTTTTGCACTCTGGAGGCTAAACGACTGATTGAGGTTATCGCCCTGGGTTACGGTAAATGACCCGTCTGTTTCCAGTACCACGGCGGTATTTTTGCCAGGGTGCGCCACGCCCGAACCCCGCATAGCCGCGCGTACTTCGTTTTCCGTCACCCGCTCCCGTCGTAAAGCCCGATGCAGAAAGTCTCCCTGGTAGTACAGCAGCGTCGGCTCACTCTTTATCGCGTCCCGAAACCAGGGCCACCGGACAGACAGCCACGCCACACAGAACTGAAGCACAATGAGTAATCCCAGCGCCGTCAGCCCGTCGGCCAGTCCTGTTTGTTTCGACATGATGATGGTTGACAGCGTGGAGCCAAGGGCTACCGTAACCACCAGGTCGAAGGCATTCATCTTGGACAGGGTACGTTTTCCCGAAAGGCGCAGGAAAGCCAGCAACCCGGCGTAAGCCAGTATGCCTACGAACATGACCCGCCAAACGGGTCCCCAGCCTTTAAAAACCCAACCGTGAAGCGTGTGCAGAACATCATCCATCAGTTTGCCCGTTTATGCCCGTAATCTGTTGTTTTTTTGCGGGTGGACGCGACAGAACAGCCGGTCCCTGAGGCTGTTGTTCCAGCAGAACAACTGTGTGCGGGAAAGGCATGTCGATACTGGCTTCGTCCAGGGCCAGCTTAATTCCGGTCACCACCTGATCACTGACTTTCAGCACGTTGGCCTGGTGTGATTCCGTCCAGAAAAAAACCGTCAGGTTAACCGACGACCCCGCCAGCTCGGTTACGTATACCCAGGGAGCTGGTTCTTTCAGCACACCTTCTATCCCATCCAGAACGGTATGAATCACCTGCCGGGCTTCTTCAATGGAGTCGGGGTAGCCGATGCCCACCACAAACTTCACCCGGCGTTTGTCGTAAGCAGTTTTAACGAGCATAACGCTGGTGTACACATCGCCATTGGGCAAAATAGCCCGTTCGCCATCGTAGGTTTTCAGGCGGGTAGAGCGCATATTGATATCTTCAACGGTACCTTCAAAATCCTTGACCCGAATTTGGTCCCCTACTTTGAACGGTTGTCGCCATAGAATGAGCAATCCGGCAAAGTAGTTTTGCAGAATATCCTTGAAGGCAAACCCAATGGCTACAGTCGATATGCCCAGACCCGCAATGATATCGCCGGGCTTAAATGAGGGTATAATGACAACGCACGCCATCAGAAAGCCGAAAACGCTTACCAGAGCTCCCACAATACGGCTAATCAGACTAGCCAGCATATCGTTGATAGAGTCCGAGCGTTTGGCTAAATTATTGATGCCTTTCCGTATGAGTCTGCTCAGTAGCCAGAAGAACAAAAAGACAAAAACACCCACGATGAGATAAGGCAGCCGCTCGGCCGTTCCTTTCAGGAAATCACGAATGGTACCCCAAAACAACGTAATGCCGTCATTGATGGTAAATGGCGGTTGATTTACCCTGTCAGGTTGAAGAAAAGAGCCCAGTAAAAGCATATTATTCATAAAGCAGTAGTTGGTAAATCCTGATTTGTAACTACGGTTGTCCCTAAACACAACCCACATAATCAGCCGTTTGTTAGGTACGCAGGTTGTAAAAGCTCAGCCGATAAACCCGTTTCCAGCTCCCAGACCTGTCACCACCATTGTTTTAGTGTACTTTGGCCAGTGGCCCGCACCGGGCAAATCGGTAACGCTCCTGCGCCCGCCTTCGGCAATTGGGAGGGATAACTACGGGCTGGCAATACGGCAGCTGGAGGCTGTTACGCTTATAAATGGTGAGTCCCTTAGTTATTGCTGTATCCGGCCAGCGTGTCGGGCAGTACCGGGGCGGGGCTGTAGAACATCACCAGGGTGCCAAGCCGCTTGTTGGGAGCCGTAATGGGAGCCGATAATTCGTAGGGCGTTTTATCGCCAAAATAGACCTCTTCCCGCTGAAGCAGATAACCCGGAAACCGGTCGGTGAACGCGATGCCCTGATTCTTCTTGTTGGTCGAAATCATCACGTTCCCATCATTACCTACCAGCAGCATTTCTTTGATGCCCCGGTCTTTCACCAGCGTGTTGAAGTATTCGTTTATCTCCCCCGGTTTATTTTGTAAAAGCGCATTTCGAACGGCCCACGCAAAGGTTTTTATACCAAACATCAGTTGTTGCTGGTCGTTCTGCAACTGGTTCGTTCGTACCATCGCCCGCGTTTCGCTGCGTTCCTGCGCAAACTCCTTGTGGTACTGTGCATTCTTGTACAGCAGATAGGCTCCCCCGAACAGCAGCAGCACAATGACTCCATAAAGCACAAAAATAAGTTTTGGGTTATTTTTCATAAGGATTGAATCGTTTAGGCAGTGACCGCTGATGGGGCACTACTACACGAATAAACAGTACTAACCTTAACGAGTACTGAGTAACTCCTTAGAATCTGATTAGATTACTTGTACATCTTCTACCAACTCGATTTTTTGACAAACCCCTTAAAGATAAGCACCTGTCTATCAAGTACCCAGCAAGATACATTCCTGGCTCATCCGTCTAAAACCTGCACTCATCTACCTGATTCAGGCACTCATCATCTTACTTTTTCCGGCTTACCAACCGGGTGGCAACTTTGTATCACCAAAAAGGAAAATCAACCATTTAACTAAAAATAGCCATGAAAAAAGTACTTATGCTGATGCTGGGACTGGTAGCCACTACCGCATCGTTTGCCCATCAACCAACTGCCACACCCGAAACGGCTCAGGCCCGCGTAACGATGACTGCTGCACACAAAATCAAACTCTATATTCAGCCCATACAGACCAAGGGTCAGGTGGTAATCCTTGACGCTGATGGCCAGGCCATTTACACCCAGCATGTAGCCCTGGGAAAAGGAATCAGTCAGCAATTTGATGTATCGGGTTTAGGCAACGGAACCTTTCGGTTGATGCTGACAACGGGCAGCGAAACCCTGACCAGAACCTTTGTGGTGCAGGCCAATCCCAATGAGAGTTTTGTTGTTCAGTAGGTATGCACAATTCCCTGTTTCAGTGCCTCCTCATAGGTTTCCTTATTGAATTGATATAGGTAAGGAGACCGATGGGGACCAATAGCCCGCTGCTCGGCTAGTTTTGTGATTAACCCTAAGCTCACGAGCTTTTTGGCGAAATTCCGCTGATCCAGCACCTTACCCAAAATAGTCTCGTACAGGGTGTGCATTTCCGGCAGGGTAAATTTTTCGGGTAACAGGTTAAACCCAATCGGCTGGTGATAAATCTGGAGACGAAGCGTTGTCAGTGCTTTTGCCACGGCCTCGTTATGGTCGAACAAGAGAGTGGGTATGTCGTTGACATCCTGCCACTGGTAATCTTCGGTGAAAAAATCCGTTGTGACGCTGACCTTCGAATAATCCACCAGCGCAAAATAACCGATCGACAACGTCCGTTCAAACAACCAGTTATCGTCATCCACAGCGATGCCATAATTTTCTCTGAACTCGTGGGCACTACGCTCCTGAAGCCGGTAGGGCGAATCGCCGAAAACATGGAACTGCTGCAGGAATAAGTTGCCAAGTCCGGTACGTTCCTGCAGGATACGATGAGCCGCCTGACTGAGCGGTTCTCTCCGCTGAATAAAACCACCCGGCAACCCCCAGCCGTTTTGTCCTTTCCATTTCAGGAGCAAAATCCTGAGTTGCTGATTGTGGTAGCCGAAAATAACCGGATCAATGGTTACGTGGGGCAGGTACTGCCGATGGCCATTCTTAACAAATTCCGCTACTTCTTCTTCCGAGTTCATTCGTCAAAGTTAAAAAAACTTATTCCGTATATTTTACCAAATATAAAATATTCACCTTACCTTTATTCCGTAAGTAGTACGGTTTAAAAATCACTCGTACTCTATTTCTTTCCCAATCAACCCAATACCAATGATTTATCGTATTCCTATGTCGCTCCGGTGGCTGGCCGGAACGGTGCTAACCGGCATCCTGGCCACCGGCCTATGGTCGTACGTGGCTGTCAATGAGCCACCCCGAATTCTTGTGTTTAGCAAGACAGCTGCCTTCCGCCACGCGTCCATTGGAGCGGGTCAAAAGGCTATTTTCCAACTGGGTAAGGCGCAGGGATTTGCTGTTGACACCACCGAAAATGCGAGCCGTTTTACCGAAGAAAATTTAAAGCGTTACCGGGCAGTCGTCTTTCTGAGTACCACTGGCGATGTACTCAATTCGCAGCAGCAAAATGCCTTCGAACGCTATATTCAGGCGGGTGGCGGCTATCTGGGCATTCACGCGGCTGCCGATACCGAATATGACTGGCCCTGGTATAATAAACTGGCCGGAGCCTGGTTTTCGAACCACCCCATGCCGGACAATGTGCAGAAAGGCACCTTCGTCGTAGCGGATAAAAATAACCCGGCAACCAGTTTCCTGCCCGAACGCTGGGAGCGGGAAGATGAATTTTATTCGTATAAAACCATCAGCCCGAACCTCAATGTATTGCTGACTATTGATGAAAAGACCTACAAGGGTGGCACCAACGGCGGTAATCATCCGATGGCGTGGTATCAGGAATTTGACGGAGGCCGTTCATTCTATACGGCTGGTGGCCACACCGATGCAACTTTCTCAGAACCGCTGTTTCTGCGGCACCTGGGGGCGGGTTTACAGTACGTAATGGGTAGTGACGCACCGAAGCCGTTAGACTACACCAAAACCAAAACCAAACTATTACCCGAAGAGAACCGGTTTACCAAAGTTGTGCTGGCCGAGAAGCTCAACGAGCCAATGGAGCTAACCGTACTGCCGGACAGCCGTGTGCTGCTGGTAGAACGGCATGGAGCAGTTAAACTATTCAGCCCTTCGACCGGTAAGCTCAGCACCATTACCACCATTCCGGTCAATACGAAAGTTACTGACAAAGAAGGCAAAGTGGGTGAAGATGAAGGGGGCTTGCTAGGGATAACGAAAGACCCTGCCTTTTCGCAGAATCACTGGATTTACCTGTATTACTCGCCCGAAGGAAACGAAGCGAAAAACATCCTGGCGCGCTATGAGCTGAAAGGTGATGAACTGGTCCTGGCCTCGAAAAAAGTCATTCTGGAAGTAGCCACCCAACGCGAAATCAGCGGCCACGCGGGTGGTTCATTGACCTTCGATGCGCACGGCAACCTGTTTCTCTCTACCGGCGATAACATCAATCCGCAGCAATCCAACGGCTACAGCCCATCAGACGAACGGCCGGGCCGTTCGCCGTTCGACGCCCAGATGACATCGGCCAATACGAACGACCTGCGCGGCAAAATCATCCGGATTCACCCCGAAGCCGATGGTACTTATACCATTCCAGAGGGAAACCTGTTTCCTAAAGGAACGGAGAAAACAAGGCCCGAAATCTACACCATGGGCCACCGGAACCCGTTCCGCATCTCGGTAGACCCTAAAACTGATTTTCTGTACTGGGGCGACATTGGCCCCGATGCGTCCAAGCCTGACTCCACCCGTGGCCCCGCCGGGCAGGACGAAGTAGGACAGGCCCGCAAGGCCGGTAATTTCGGCTGGCCTTATTTTGTGGGCGACAATAAAGCCTATCATCAGTATGATTTTGCGACCAAACAGTCTGGCGCGTTGTACGACCCGGCCCGGCCGATCAACAAATCCGTTAATAACACGGGGCAGAACGAGTTACCTCCGGCACAGAAAGCCTTTATCTGGTATCCCTACGCCGAATCCACCGAGTTTCCGATAGTGGGAGCCGGTGGCCGGTCGGCCATGGCGGGTCCGGTGTATCATAAGGACCAGTTCGGCGGGGCTAAACGTCCTTTCCCAGATTATTACGACGGCAAACTCCTGACCTACGAGTGGATGCGGGGCTGGCTGATGGCCGTTATGCTGGACAAGGATGGTCAGTACGCGGGTATGGAACGGGTCATGCCAAGCTATAAATTCTCCAATCCCACGGATATGGAGTTTGGCCCCGAAGGTGATTTGTACATGCTGGAATATGGCAGCGGCTGGTTTACCCAGAATGACGATGCCCGGCTGATTCGCATTGAGTACAATGGCGGTAACCGCAAGCCCATTGTGGAAGTTGCCACGGCCAGAAAAGGCGGAGCGATTCCCTTCAAAGCCAAACTGTCATCAGCGGGTACGAAAGACTTCGACAACGATGCGCTCACCTACGTCTGGACGGTAACGCCTGCGGCTGGCGGTGCAACCCGCACGTTTAAGGAAGCCAACCCAACCGTTGCGTTCGACAAAGCCGGGGTGTACAAAGCCACGCTGACGGTAACCGACGGTAAAGGCGGTAGCAGCAGTCGATCCCTCGACATCATGGCGGGTAACGACGAGCCGGTACTGACGTTTGCCTCCAATAACAGCAACCAGACTTTTTTCTTTCCGGGTCAACCCTTCACCTACGATGTAAAAGTGCAGGACAAAGAAGATGGAAGTCTGGCCAATGGGAAAATTAAACCGGGTCAGGTAGCGGTCAACATTGACTATCTGGCCGAGGGTTATGACCTGGTCACCATTGCGCAGGGGCACCGCAGCGCCGACGCCACGGCCCGGCTTGGCAAAGGGCTTAGCCTGATTGAAGCCAATGATTGCAAAGCCTGCCACAGTATTGAGAGAAAATCCGTCGGGCCCGCCTACCAGCAGGTAGCCCTTAAATACAAGGGTGATGCCGGTGCTGCTGACCGCCTGGCCAAAAAAGTCATTGCCGGTGGGGCTGGGGTGTGGGGTGACGTAGCCATGAGTGCTCACCCGCAACTATCATCGACCGATGCCCAAGAGATGGTATCCTACATACTGGGATTGGGTGAGAAAAAGCAGGCTGCACCGTCGCTACCCGTTAAAGGAAGCTATGCCATGACACTGCCTGCGGGCGACAAAGGAGCAGGCCGTTATGTGGTTCGGGCCGCCTATACCGATAAAGGCAATGCGGGTATCCCCTCCATTACGGCCGAGCAAACGCTGGTTCTGCGCAGTGCCAAAATACCCGCCGGAACCGCCGACAAGTCGGATGGCATCATGAAGTACGGAACAGTTGTCATTGCCTCGGTGAAAGGTGGTAACATCGGCTTCAGCGATATCGACTTAACGGGAATTACCCAAATCATGTTTACGGCTTCAGCACCAAAAGCACAGTTGAATGCCGCTGGTGGCAGTATCGAGGTCCACCTGGATACCCCAACCGGAAAGCTAATTGGCGAAACAGCTTTTATAGCAGCAACGGATGGGGGCAGCATGACCACTATGCCCCCGCCGGTAATTGCCAAACTATCGCCGGTAACGGGTCTGCACACTGTTTATCTGGTCTTTAAAAACGATAAGGCTCCGGCTGGGCAGGCTTTGTTTGTACTGATTGACCTGGAATTCAAAACCAGTGAATCTGCCAGTCGGGCAGCAACCGCTACAAAAGCTACCCCGTCATCAAGCACGTCCGCTCCGAATCTGGCCGATTACGCGGGGAAGTACAAAATGACCGGAATGCCGTTTGAGTACATTGAAATAACGCCCAAAAACGGCAGGCTGCACATAAAGGCAGGCACCAATGAAGGAGAACTAACGCCCGGCGCGGAACCCGATGAATTTAAAGGAGACAATGGAACGGTGTTCAGTTTCGGCCGGGGAGCCGACCAGAAGCCTGCGTCATTGACGCTCAAGGTTCAGGGCATGACGTTCAACGGCGTCAGGTAGCGGAACAACACACGTCTTTCACTTAAATTTCACGTTTAAACAATTGATATCTATGAAAAAAGTAAGCTTATTCCTGTTCGTTTTCCTCCTGGGCGTTTGCCTCAGGGGCTATTCGCAAACCACGCCCCCCACTGATTTTTTTGCCGGAAAATGGGAAATTACCATAATGGGCACCCCAAATGGAGACGCTAAAATGGTGGCAGATCTGACTCGAAAAGAGGGCAAACTAACCGGTGAACTGAAAGATCCGACGGGCACCAATCCCGCCATGCCTATCACGAAAATCGAAGAAGATGCCGGCAACAAAATCACCATTCATTTTGATACGGCTCAGGCCGGAGAGATAGGGCTCGAGCTGGCCAAAGTAGATGATGATCACCTGAAAGGTCAGCTGATGAGTATGTTTGAGTCGACAGCCGTACGCGTCAAATAACTCCTGGCAGGCTACTATTTATTTGGTCAACCATAATTGCCCTGATAGCTTGCCTGACAAAAAAACCGGTCCGTTAGTATTAATGGACCGGTTTTTTTGTCGTTTGACGAGCCGTTTTGTCCTGTACCACCCAGAAGTCGTTCTGCTTAAAATCGGTGCCAGAACAGGCTGACCCCAATCAGCAGCACCAACCCAATCTGTAGGGCCGTTAGCACATAAATGTAGTTGGCCTGCCCCCTGGACTCATTCAGCAGTTCATTGCCCACCGTGAGTTGCAGAGCCGATAGTTCGTCGAGCATTTGAGTCACCTGTCCAAATGATGCGCTACTGGTACCAATCAACCTGGTGCGCTGCGTACCGGGTTGATTGGGTTGATTCGTGGTCAACTGGGTTTCCAGGCTGTTATAGATTGACAGCCGTTCGTTCAGCAACCGAAGCCGGTCACCCTCTCTGACCGTTAACTTAGTGCGTTCGAAATCGGTCAGCAGGGAATCAATCCGTCGGTTGAGTCGCTCCAGCTCTGAACTGATCATCCGCGTATCTGACTTCCCCCCTGTAAGTACGTAGGTGTCGAGCACCAGCCGTTTTTGGTAAATGGCCGATGTAAGGTTGACAAGAATACCCGATGGTACCAGACGGTCCTGATAGATGGCTACCGATGCTTGCTGACCCTCATGCACACTGCGACGACTCAGAAAAATGCTGGTCAGTACTAGTCCTAACAGGCCGATAACCAGCAGGGTAGACTGTAAGCGCGAATGTTTTTTAGCAGACTGTTCCATGAGCAGATGATTTAGCCGTGTCTGGCTGGTTCAGGGAGTTTCACTTCTGATACCCGACGGATTAGCATAACAAGCTGGCTGCGGGACGTATTTGCTCTGTTCTGTCTTGGCCAATGCGTTTGCGTAGCCGTTGATAATCGAGCTTATTCATCAAGTAATTTGCCATGATAACAGCCATTTAACGGTACTAGTAGTACCAATGAATACGCTGGTTGCCATTGGCAATCAAACAGATTTGAGCTGACCTTCGTCAGTTGAGATTCCCGTAACCAACCGATTGTTTCTGCTGGGTCTTTTTAACGAGTAGTTGCTGAATTAGCAGACCAATAATGATGGCTAACCCGATAAGAAACGTGGTGTTTATCGTCCCTCCGGCGGCCTGTCGGTGCGCGGTCTCTACGGCCTGTTGCCCGGTTTCGTGCTGGATCGTAACTAATCCATGGAGTAGCCGAACGTCCCGCTGAAAGAGCCGATACCCTTTCTGTTCAAACAGATCGACTGCCCGCTGGTGCTGCCCGGCTTCCGTTAGCTGCAGAATGCTGCGTTCCAGGTCGACCTGGGCACGCAGGTTCGTTTTAAACAGGTGCAATTGCTGCGCTTCCTGGCCGGTGAGTTCCGTTTTTTCAAACATATTGATCCGCTGGTAGCTGTTTTGGGTGGTTTGCCGCAATTGTGCCCGCAGCGCACTCATTGACAGCATGGAATGGTCAGATAAATACGTTTCCAGTAATAGTCGTTTGGCATACAGGTTCTCATTCAGATAGACCAGTTCAACGGCTGGTTGTAGACGGTCCTTGTACACGGAGGTCAGCGTTTGGTCCATGTTCCGTAGAGCGTACCGCATACTCAGGGCCGTGAACACCATTAGTACCATCAATATGGCCAGCAGAGCGGCCATTTTTATTTTTTGCGGAAGTGCAGCGAGTGTTTTCATAGACCGGTAGTTAGAGCGGCTGTGAAGCGGTGTATATTGACATTACGCATAATGACGCATCCCCTGCGTCTATCCTGAAAACAAACCGGTTAGTTAACCGACAGGGCAGTGCCGCTGATTGGAATCAGTGGCCCGGGGTGCCATAGTCTGGTCGTATCAGGTACCTCCTGAACACACAGGTACCACTCGGTGTTGCACACCACACGACTTTGCCGGATGCGTTCCTTTTCAGCCAGCAGACACACATACACGTGTCCATTACCAGGATAAGGCAGACCGCCGGAAGCCAGCGATCAGCCATGGTGAGCTTACCTGTTAAAAAGTCCATAACCTTGCGTTCCAGGAGGCACGAAGTACCCGTACTAATTTGGCCTGACAGGGTAAATCAGCCTGGTGTCCTATATGCCCAGCCACTCCGACGATTGGTCAAAATATAAGGCTGGTTTGGACCCCTCTTCTGACAGATGATGTCGCCGGTATAGCCAGCTTAACGCGGCACCCGCCAGCAGGGAGACTGAAAGGAACCGCAGCGAAACCGGTATTTTCGATAAGGGAAACTGAAACATAGTAGTAAAGTTTTGGTTTCTATTTTCGTAGCTGTAAATTTACAACTGTAAAAAACAAGACGCAAACTTCATGACCTATATTAGTTCTCAGCCTGAGCTTACCCAACAGTGGGAGGATATCTGTTACCCCATCCAGCCTCTCTGGCTCAGCGACCTGTTGCCCGACTATGATATTATTGCCACCGACCGACAGCAATTGGTGGTGGGCCAACTGGCGGGCGGGCGTAAAACCCTGTTTGGTATTCAAAGTGCCGACTACACGATTATTCCCAATGAAACAATTCGGGAGGTTATCGATGAGTTGATTCCGGACTACCAGCTGTTGATCAAACACACCAATACGGGTGAGTTCAGCATCAGTATCATCCTTCCCGCGTCTCTCCCGGTAGGCAATGAGGTGCTTCAGCGTAGCTTGACAATTACGAACAGTTATAATGGCAAAACACCCTTTAGCATTCAGGGTCAATCGCTGATGGCTTTACTGGACCCATCAACCCACCTGGGCAGCAGTGTGTACCGCAATGTATGTCAGAACGGCCTGCTGGGCTGGGCCGACCCATTTCCGGATTTAGCCAATTACCAGAGCTGGTTGGGTCCGTGGACGAAGGGAAAGCAAAAAATGCCGGTTATCAAAACGCAGTCGGCCCCAATCCGCACCAAGCGGTCCGCTCCCGACATTCGTAAAATTCACCACAGCGCGCTGACCATTCCCCGGTTTCAGGAGCATCTTCGCGAGTTGGTTCTGGATCACCTAACGAATCAATCGACCCTGACGGCCACCGTTTACGACCATTTCCAGCAGATAGACACGTCAACGGCAATTAACGAGAGCCTGCTGAAGAAGTTACCCGTACCAGCTCAGTTGATTAAGCAAGCCCGCGAACGCCTGCGGCTGGAGGAGCGGATGCTAAACGCGCCGGCTTCTTACTGGCTGCTTTATAATGCAGTAAACTATGCCCTGTTCACTGGCCGTAGTAGCCTGACCCTCAACGATCGCTACCGTTTAGACGAACGGGTGTTTCACCACCTGGCGGCTCATGCCTTTGCCTGATCAAGTTTCAACGGACTAAAAAAACAACTTACAACATGTATAACCGAGCAATTCAACTGGCTATGTATTCACCCGATGTAGCGGTAGGCTTAGGCAGCATCGTGTATGCGCTGTCTAAACTGGATGGACAACTTCAAAAAGAGGAGGCTATCGTAGCCCGCGAACTCCTGGGCGATTGTCCATACGGTGACTTATCAATCTGCGCTCTTTTTCTGCGCGACAACGTTGGCGAATCCGTTGAGGAAGCGAGTGCCTTCGGCCTGCGCCGACTGGCTGGGCATCGCGTTGAACTCAATTCGCAAACCAAGAAGCGGTTCATCCGCATCCTGCTCCGGGTAGCGCGGGCGCACGAAGGTGTGTCCAGGGAAGAGCGGGAATTTATCCGGCAATTCTGGCGGGAACTTCAGCGGCTTTAACCGGTTGGGTTCCGCTGACAGGCCGAAACGTTATGGACATTGTTCGTGCGCCGATTGCCTGAATTAGGCAGTTTGAGACTACCTGTTCACTGTTGCAAGCCTGTCCATCAGTGACAAAGGACTCATTTTGCTAAAGGAAGTGCGGTTCATTCTTCCCGCCAAAACCTGCGTTTAGTGCCAAAAAATAACAACTCGTCCTCTTTTTATTGGCTTTTTCTCCAAGTTCATTCACTTTTACAATCGTTATTAAGCATAAGGCGGCTTGACTGTTCCTTTTATCGCTGGCCATTCCTTCTTTCCGAATAAGCTAGCCAATAAGAAAATAGAGAGCTTACCTTCGACTTTATACCAGCAAACGAACCAGCGAGGCACCAAAAATGGAGGTTTGCCCGCTTTCTACCCGAAGGTGACCCATCAGCCTGTATCTTCGCAGGTTCCCGACTTGATTTCCTTATGACCAACCGACTACCGGCCCGCCAGAAATGGCTTTTGTCGCTTCAGTTGCTGCTGTTGTATCTACCCGTCGCTCTCTACATAAATGTACCCGCGTCGGCACGGACGGGGGAAGGCATCATCCATGTTATTCCCATCCTCTGCCTTATAATCCTCCTGACATTCTGCTTTTATTTCGTCTGGATTTCCGCCATCGATCTCATTCAGCAACGCCTGACGGAACGGTTTGGCGAGAATTTTCTGCTCGAATTCAGTTTTCTGGCCGTGGTATTCGCCATTCTTATCTCCACCGGGTTGGCAGCCCTCCACATTGTTACATTCCAACAGCTTACCCGAAGTATAATCGCGCTCATTGCTGACCTGTGGCCTGCCATTCTGCCCCGAAATATGGCCCCGGCCATCTCCCCCGAAACGCTTGTTTTTGTCCAGCGGGTAGGCTACGCTTTTTCGGTTGTTAGCATGCTGACGGCGTTTTACATTACTAATAATGCCCGCTCTTACCAGCAACTGAAAGATGTACAGCTTCGGGCCGAGCGGCTGGAAAAGGGGGCTGTAGTCAGCCAGTTCGAAGCCCTCAAGAATCAGATCAGCCCTCATTTTCTGTTCAACAGCCTGAGCATTCTTACCTCCCTGGTACACGAAGACCCAAACCTGTCCGAAACGTTTATCAAGCAATTATCCAAAGCGTACCGTTACATTCTGGAGCAGCGTGACCAGGACCTGGTGCCGCTCGCTATCGAACTGGATTTTATTCAGGCCTACACCTTTCTGCTCAAAATTCGTTTCGAGAACAAGTTCGACGTCACGATTGATGTACCTCAGGCCATCCGGGACCAGTACCGCATTGCGCCCCTGTCCTTACAGATGCTGGTCGAGAATGCAGTGAAGCACAACCGGATGTCGTTACGAGAACCCCTGCTGGTGCGGATATACACCGAGGCTGGTTTTCTGATTGTCGAGAATCCATTGCAGGCCCGAGACCAGCCCGAATTCTCAACGGGAATAGGGCTGAAAAACATCACCGACCGATATTCATTGCTTACCGACCAGCCGGTTGAGTTTGGCGAACGTGCCGGGAGTTTTATGGTGAAAATCCCTTTGTTGAAGAGTGACAAAGCGAAAGAGTGAACCGGTTCGCTCTGTCACGCTTTCACTCATTCGCTCTTTAAAACATGAACGTAATTATCATCGAAGACGAAGCCCGCACCGCCCGGCAACTGGAGCGGATGCTGAGGCAGTACGACGAAACCATCCACATCCTGACGCAGCTACCCTCGGTGGCGGAGGCCGTGGCGTGGTTCAGTGAGAACCCGGCACCCGACCTCGCCTTTATGGATATTCACCTGGAAGACGGACTGGCGTTCGGCATTTTTGAGCAGCTACATCTGACGCTCCCGGTCATATTCACGACCGCTTACGATGAGTACATGATTAAGGCGTTCAAGGTGAACAGCATCGACTATTTGCTGAAACCGGTGGACTACGACGAACTGGTAGCCGCGCTGGAGAAGTTCAAACTCATTCATGCCGTACCCGCACCGGGCGAAAACACCCCTGCCAGCCCCGACCTGAACACCCTGATTCAGTTCATGCAGCAGTCGCGTCAGGCTACCTACCGGAAGCGGTTTATGATTAGCCTGGGCACCAAAATAAAGAGCGTGGAAGTAGCGGATATTGCTTACTTTTTCTCGGAAGATAAAGCGACTTATTTAGTGACCAACGAAGGGCAGTCACTCCCCCTCGAATACAGCCTCGACCAGTTGGTAAGTTTACTGAACCCAGACCATTTTTTCCGGGTCAACCGGCAGTTTTTCGTGGCCCGACCGGCTATTCAAACCATCCACACCTATTCGGCGGGCAAGCTGAAACTGGACCTGACGCCTGTTGCCCGGCACGAGCTATTTGTCAGCATCAGCCGGATGTCGGAGTTTAAGGACTGGCTCGGCCGCTGAAATCTTCTTTCACTCGTCACCCAAAAACCAACGCACCTGCGTGTTCATCGTAAGCCGTACAACTATAGTCGGCGTACTGTGACTTGTGTTTTTTCAGTGCTTTTCATGCCCACTCGATAACAGCGGAGGCTGATGGTGGAAGCAAGGCTAATCAAACTCGGGTACGCTGACCCTTTAGCACCTCCGCCTGAATGGGCTGCTACGTCGCGCGACGGCTGCTTCCTGTTCATCGCGAATGGATCACGGATCACGTAAAGAGAATTAACGATCAGTATCCCTGCTGCTAATTTCCGCCTGGAGGTTCTTCAGGTTTTTAGAATAGCTGGAACCAATCCACAACGCGGAGAGTAACAAACCACCAGTGAGGAAAAAACCACCTTTGTGCGTAGCCGACCAGATAGCGATGCCTACCAGTAGACCAATTAATACGGCAGTTATAGTTTTTTGTGATTTCATTTTTGCCGCTTTCGCCACTAATTCATCACGTGTCAGTGTCGAGTAATCGTTGGTTGATAACATACACCTGTTTAGGTTAAGAAAACGGCGGCAAAACGCTCCATACAGCCCACATCGACCTGTAGCCAAGTGCAATAAGACAAAAAAACGCTCACGTTCAACTCACTATCCTGTCGACCGCGACCCGGAAATGCCATTTGTATAACTGGAAGTTCCCAACGCTAACGGGGGTTGATGGTGAGATACAAGCCTTTACACACATGGACGGTTAGGCTGTTCGCCTGACCTCGCGGCCTGCTAGCTGTCGCCCGACAAGCCGCCCAGGCGGAGCGGACAGCAATGTGATTTCTGCTTTTAATTTGAAGTGGAAGTAACATAAGCAAAGACCTGAGCTTCAAATTTGTCAATCACTAACGGATTTCTCTGAAACATTCTGTAAAATCCTTCAAAAGGATCAGACTTGACTACTCCCTGTACTATCAATTTAACTAGATCAGGATGTTTCTTCTCAAAAGAGGCTTCAATTGAATGTTCTTTAACAAAACGTAAAAATGTTTTAACAAAAGAAATACGACTCTGAATCGGCACCTTACTTTTTATCCTGTTCAATTCTGCTAAGATATGAGGATACGATATGGGGTTTTCCTCATACTTAGCGTCTGTATTTTGTTCATCAGTAGCACTACTATCAAAACGCATTTTCAATTCACTGATACGATTTTTTAAAACTACAATCTCTCGCTGTAAGGTAGCGACTGAGCTTTCCTTTTGAGCGAGATTACTTTTAAGAACTTGCAACTCTTCGGCTATTCTTTTTTGATCGGCTTGTTTTTTTGCTTCATTTTCCTTTCGCTTTTTCTCTAACTCTTCAAAAGCTCTCTGTGCAGGTGTTTGATACCTCTGCTTTATCTCTTCTTCTTTTTTGCGTAACTCTTCTTCATATTTTCTCTTCAGGGCTTCCTCATATCTCTTCAATGATTCAGAATTTCCATTTCCAGCTTTGTAGCTACTCAACTGAGAATCGTAAATTATTCGCTTACTTGGATTAGAAAGCGTCTCATAAGCTTCTTGTATCTGCCTAAATCTCTTCTCAAAATAATCATCTCCACTATTTTTATCGGGATGAAATTTCAGAGATAATTTCCTGTGAGCAGTTTTAATCTCTTGTTCAGGAGCATTAGCTTCAATTCCAAGAATGTAATAAAAATCTCTCATCTACTTTTAACAAACTTATTGATGCGTGAGAAAATATGTAATGATAAAACGCGTACAACTTCCTGCCAATCAAATCATTGAGAAAGACAAAATATTACGGACTTATTTACGCGCCTATAATAAACTCTGCCTGTCGGGGCGTTTGCCCTGTAGCCCAAGTACGTGGCACACCCACAAAAACGCGGCCTGTCGGGGCGGTTGGCGTGTCAGCCGAAGCCCGAAATGCAAGCCCAAACTCGCCCAACCAAGACGTTTGGCCTGTCAACAGGAACGCCGGAAATGGAAGCCTAAGAACGTGTTTGGGAATTGAAGAGGATTGAGAATCGTGTCAACTTTGTATCGACCAAAATGCAAAGTAATGACCAAACAGTGGGAGCCACTGACCGACCCTCAATGGGCCGCAATTTCGCCTTTTTTTAATCTCAAACGCAAACGAAAAGTTGACCTTCGAGAGGTTGTGGACGTCATCTTATGGTTGCTGCGTACGGGCACACAGTGGCGTAACCTGCCCGCTACATGGCCCCACTGGCAGGCCGTTTATTATTACTTTGACCAATGGAAAAGTAATGGAACCTTTGAGCGAAT
>NZ_KB893246.1 GCF_000374065.1 Spirosoma luteum DSM 19990 | reverse complement strand
TAGCTAATCAGACGCAAGCCCCTCTTCTACCCATGAATGTTTACCCACCAGACCAGGTGATTCGGTGGGACCGTGCGGGTTTACCCCAGCTTTCGCCGGGCTATCCCCCAGTAGAAGGCAGGTTGCTTACGCGTTACGCACCCGTTTGCCACTAAAGCAGCCCGAGGGCTACTTCCGTTCGACTTGCATGTATTAGGCCTGCCGCTAGCGTTCATCCTGAGCCAGGATCAAACTCTCCATCGTAAATAATTGTGTGATTAACCGAAGTCAATCACGATGTTTATAGCCTTAATTAGTGCTAACCTGTTAATGTCAATACGTCAAAGAACTGTTTCTCTTTCGAGATGGTGGCCAACCGTTGTTGGCCCTCCCTGTGTTTTGGGACTGCAAAGGTAAGGGTATTAACCTGCTTTTCGCAAATGTTTTTTTATAATTTTTTCAAAATTTAGTCGGCTTGAAGATAGGGGTATGTGTAATGTTTTGGCGGCACAAATGTTTCTTTAATCGTTCTGGCTGATAACCAACGATATAAGTTAAGTGCTGATCCAGCTTTGTCGTTGGTACCCGAAGCCCTTGCTCCCCCAAATGGTTGTTGACCTACTACTGCTCCTGTTGGTTTGTCATTGATATAAAAGTTACCCGCAGCATTCTTAAGCCTACTCGTTACCAGATCAACTATATATTTATCCTTAGCAAAGATTGACCCTGTGAGCGCGTAAAGAGATGTTGTGTCAACAATATCTATGATCCTATCAAATTCTTCTGGCTCGTAGACGTATACTGATAGTACGGGACCAAAAATCTCTTCGCACATCGTTCGATAGTTGGGATCATTAACCTGCAATACTGTCGGCTCAATGAAATAACCCACTGCATCATCGTAATTTCCACCCGCTATAACCTTCACTTTATCACTTTTTTTGGCTTCATCAATGTAAGCGGTAATTTTTTTGAATGCTCTCTCATCAATAACGGCATTGATAAAATTGGTGAAATCTTCGGTGCCACCCATTTTGATCTCTCCCAAAAACTTTTTCATCTTTTCTTCTACAGCAGGCCACAGTGTTGATGGTACGTATGCACGAGAAGCCGCTGAACATTTTTGCCCCTGGTATTCGAAAGCCCCCCGAACTAAGCCCGTTGCCACCTCATCTATGTTGGCTGATTCATGAACTAATACAAAATCTTTACCGCCTGTTTCACCCACAATCCGTGGATAACTTTTGTATTTGTGAATATTGGCTCCAATGGTTGCCCATATTTTCTGAAAAACTCCTGTGCTACCCGTAAAATGTATGCCTGCGAAGTCTTTATGATTAAAAATTACGTCCCCAGCTACCGGCCCATCAACACAGATTAAGTTAATCACGCCACTGGGTAAACCGGCTTCCAGCAAAACATCCATAATTACTTTGGCTGAGAGTATTTGAGAATAAGCCGGTTTCCATACAACTGTATTTCCCATTAGAGCTGCAGAAGTAGGCAGATTTCCAGCAATGGCCGTGAAGTTGAAAGGTGTCAATGCAAAAACAAAGCCTTCTAATGGTCGGTATTCCAATCGATTCCAGACACCGGGAGATGATGCCGGTTGTTGGCGATATATTTCATCAGCGAAATAGACGTTAAACCGCAAAAAGTCGATTAATTCACATGCTGAATCTATTTCTGCCTGATAAACATTTTTTGATTGGCCAAGCATTGTCGCTGCATTAATTTGAGCGCGGTATGGGCCGGCAATTAAATCAGCCGCTTTTAGAAATATGCTAGCCCGGTGTTCCCATTTTAAATTAGCCCAGGCACTTTGTGCCGATAAAGCGGCTTCTATCGCCTGTTCAACGTGACTAGCATCTCCCTCATAAAAATAGCCCAGCGTATGCTTATGGTCGTGAGGAGGGGCAATACGTAATTTGTTTTGAGTTCGAACTTCGGTTTCTCCAATATACATTGGTATATCCGTTTCTTTAGCTCTGAAATCGGCCAAAGCCTGCTCGATAGTCTTACGTTCTGAAGACCCTGCACGATACTCTTTTACTGGTTCGTTTACTGGTGGTGGTACGTTGAATATTCCGGTAGACATAATGAAGTGTTCTAGTTTTTACAAATTTACGGATTAGCTATACTATACCCTATTTCCCATTTGTTTTCTATAATTCATTCTTTCATTCTAATTCATTCGACTGGTTTTCCGAACTTTGTATTATCATTTTACTACTACTCATGCGCTTTTATAGTACAAATAATCCACAGAAGACTGTTACATCTGAACAGGCATTGTTTCAGAGTATGCCTTTTGATAAGGGTTTATATATGCCTTCTCCTTTGCCCATTCTAAGGCCTGATTTTTTCAACACAATTGCGTCACAGTCTTTAGCAGATATTGGATTTGAGATTAGTAAGGCTCTTTTCGGTGCCGAAATAAGCAAGACTGACCTGGAGGAACTAACTCATAATGCATTTCCATTCGATACACCACTTGTTGATTTACAGCCGGGTCAAACCGGCGTACTGGAATTGTTTCATGGCCCCTCGTTGGCTTTTAAGGATGTTGGCGCCCGTTATATGGCTGCTTTAATGTCTTATTACCTGAAGATTAGTGATAAAGAAGTTCACATTCTGGTAGCTACATCAGGTGATACCGGTGGGGCTGTTGCAATGGGTTTTCACAACGTGCCGGGCATTAGAGTTTCCATTCTTTATCCCAGCGGACGAATTAGTGATTTGCAGGAGAAACAACTAACCACTTTGGGTGGCAATGTGCAGGCGTTTGAGGTGGAAGGCTCATTTGATGATTGTCAGGCTATTGTAAAAGAAGCTTTTACTGATGACGAACTTAACGCCCAAATTCCTCTTTCTTCGGCTAACTCTATTAACATCTTCAGGCTTATACCTCAGGGATTTTATTATGTTCGAGCGTATGGACAAGCCCGAAAATTTGGGAAATCGATTGTTTTTTCAACTCCTAGTGGAAATTTTGGAAATTTGACGGCTGGCGTCATGGTTCAGAAGATGGGGCTGCCGGTTGAGCATTTCATTGCCTCTACGAACCTCAATGACATTGTTCCCAAGTATTTAGAAACTGGAAATTATCTTCCAAGACCATCCGTAGCAACTATTTCCAATGCTATGGATGTTGGAACCCCTAGTAATTTTACCAGACTTTCGTACTTGTACAATAATGATTATAAGCACTTTAAGGAAAATATTTCCGGCTATTTTTTTAGCGATGATGAAACTCGAATTGGTATCAAACAGATTTATAATCGATACAACTATGTTGCCTGTCCACACACGGCCATCGGACTTATGGGATTAGAAGCGTATTCAAAAAAATCTAGTCATGATTATTTTGGCGTTGCCCTGGCCACTGCCCATCCATCCAAGTTCAAGTTATTGGTGGAGGAAGTCATTGGCCAATCAGTTGATGTTCCAGAGCGACTGGCTATTCTTGCTGAGAAAGAGAAATATAGTGTTAAAATTCCTGCCAATTACGAAGCTTTCAAGGATTCACTACTACAGACCGTTGCATAGCAAAGAGGCCCCGTAATCACTTTAAAGTGATTACGGGGCCTCTCCTTAAGCGGAGCAAAATTTAATTGACGGTGTCACCACGTAGTGCCCTAAATCGCTTCCGGGCTTCTGCACCATGAATACTACCTGGATACCCGGTCAATACTTTTTGATAAGCATCCATGGCTGCCTGTTTATCCTTCAGTCTCTCTTCGTATATTTTCCCCTGAGTAAACTGAGCATCGTCCCCCAATATGTCGTTAGGGTAGGTACTGATTATTTTTTTCAAATCGTCTAACGCTTCGGCGTTTTTACCCTGTTTTAAGTAAGTATTTGCTCTAAGCCACAGCACCTCGTCTAAAATTGTATGATCGGTATACGTTTTTAACATTAGATTTAGTGAGTCTATCGCTTCATCAGTCTTATTTTGCAAGAGCAACAAATCAATAGAGGCATATTCCCGCATGGCTGCTTCAGTGCTGTCCATCCCTGTATTATCGACTATCAGCAAACTCAGTTGTTCGGCATCGTTGGCAATTTCCCTTGAGGTCGCCAATTTTAAAACATCCAATAGGTCTTTCGCCACTGTAAACTCTCCTTTGTAATAGTGAAGTTTGGCGTTCTTCAACTTGGCTTCATATCCCAACAGTTCTTCTTTCTGCGATTTTTCTACTTGCGAATAAAGCAACGTAGACTCCCATGGCTCTCCTTTCAATAAGTAAATATCTCCTTTGTCGAGTTTACAACGATCAACAAAATTCTTATCGGTCTTACCTAAATCAATGGCTAAATCCAGTACAGTTAATGCGGTGTCTTTACTATCCAGATAAGTTCCGTACAAATTAGCCGTACTTCTTAATGCTTCCAGGGTTTTGCTGTTCGTCCCAATTTCCTGAAGCATTCGTTGATAATCACTAATTAGCTTTCTGATTTCTGCTTTATCAATTGGGTATGTATTTTTAACCTCTTCCTCTCTGGCACTGATAACTAATCTTCGGGCAAATGGATAAAGCTGCCCCTGGGGATACGTAGTACTAATATATTCAAATGCTTCAGCAGCAGTCTTATATTCCTTATTATTCATGGCCAGCATACCAAGATCATATAGTCTGCTCCCATTTAGCTTCAAGCGTCTGTCTGTTGCTTTTTCCTGTAGTAAGGCTCTACTAAATTTTTGCTTCTGTACAAAATACCAAATTAATAACTCGTTGTATGCCAGTTCATTTGGTTCCTGTTGAATCTTGGCGTACAACGCTTTTTCAACCAGTGGCTCATCTTTAGTGTTCAGGAACCCTTGCAGCGTAGCCAGGACAGTTTCTTTTTTGTCTGCCTGCTTACTGGTCATTATTATTTCGTCTATAGCTTTTTCCGTTTGACCGGCGGTTCGATACAGGGTCATTAGATCCTCGCTGTACGACGTTGGGTCTTTACTGAGCTCTCTAGCCGTTTCTAGTGATTTGATCGCCCAGCGACCCTCTCCTGACTCCTTAAATGCCACTGCCAGCTTTTCCAGCTTAGCCACTGATGATTTTCCCGATTTAATAGCCGCTGCGTATTGGTTGTTCGCTAATGTTGTATCACCCTGTTGCGTAGCTATCTGGCCGGTCAATACTTCATAATAATATTGATTTGGCTGATCGCTCCGAACTTGCTTTCGAAGATATTTGAGTGCCTCCTCGGTTTTGTTGGTTTTCTCAAGACTCGTCACATACCGAATTAGCCTTGTCCAGGTCACTTCAGTTTTCAACAGTTTCACGTATTCATTTGCTGCCTTCTCATATTCCCCAGCTTTATAGTATTCATCTGCAAGGGATGTTCCCGTCTGACCCCATGCAATCCCAATGGATAGCACCCATGTTACAGCAGTAATAATTTTAATCCTTATTAACATTATATATAAAGCTTTATTAAAAGAAACATTACTATAACTATTGTTCATGTGGATATGTGAACAAAAAAGTTGTTCACGCTTTATACCATTCTTTGTGGATAAGATAAGCATACGAGTTCAAAATAACATCTTGGTTATCCACTTTTAACGCGTTCATTATCAGATTAATAACATGTTATCCACATTAATTATTATTAGCTCCTGTGGATTTGTGTGTAATAGTTGTTAACATTTTTTGTTGGGGAAAATTTGTTGAACAGATTGTAGTTCGTAAGCGTTTCTCCACATTCACTTTCTTTCACGACTACTATGTGGATTACCCCAACATTCATCCACATAGTTATTTGCTCTTGTAAACAACTTTTCCACCAGAGAGATTAACTTATACACAGTGTTATACACACAAAAGTTTTACTTTTTTAATATTGAATTGACCTTTACCAGAACAACCAATAAAACGAAAACTGTGGCTTATCCTGATATTTCCAACACAAGTTCAAACTCTTGTTGTTAGTTGTTTATCAGATGAAATCTGAATGGCTAATTTCAATGTGAGTCTTACACTCAAAGTATACACCATTACATAATATGTATATGTATTTAGTTTTTACACATAGAGACAGCTAAAGCTTCTTAACTATATAAATAAGACTCGATGAGTCACCTGTTTTACGAGCTTTAGCGTTTGATCTAAGTCCCACTTTAAGACTCTCTATGTAATTTGTTTTACCTGTTTGATAACGTGTGCTCAGCATGGCAATGTAGAAAGCATCAAATACCATTGGCTTCGTTTCAATTACCTGAAGCTTATATTTATTAATTAGCTTTTCAATTGTTGAAGGTGTAAAATGGTACAAGTGGCGGGGAACATCGTATGCAGCCCAGTACTCTTTGAAATAATTAGCATCATATGAATTGGAATTTGGAACAGCTATTATCAATGTGCCATTTGGGGCCAGCATCATTGATAACCGTCTGACCGCATCGTTTAAATTGGGTATATGTTCCAGTACGTGCCAAAGAGTGATAACATTAAACGACTCCTTATTCGGTATCTCACTTAGATCTTGATGTACTTGAATTTTTAATTTTTCCTGCGCTAAAGCTTTAACAGTTGAATCTGTTTCTACACCTGCTATTTGCCAGCCACTACTTTTACAAGCCTCGAGAAAGGAACCTGTACCACAACCGACATCCAGCAGCTTGCCTTCTCCCCCATTTATCTTCTTTATCAGGCGTGTTTTAGAACTAAGTGTATAACTACGCACTGTACGATATATTACATTTATGAATCCACCGCTTTCATCGTTGTGTGATACATAGTTTTCTGATTTGTAATAATTACCAATTGATTTATCGTCAGGGCGAGGGTTGGTCAATCTAAACCCACATGATATACATTCCTGAATGATAAACTTCTCATTACTTACCAAATAATCACGACATGTTAAGTAGGACTTGAATTCTACGTTATCGCAAATTGGGCATTCAGTTACTGCTTCCAAACCAGAAAAATAATTTGAGTGAACATACAAGACTCCTGCCCAAACCTCACAACGTTCGGGACAATTGAGGTTAACGGCCCATGTAAACTAATAAAATGGAAACATCTGATGGGCTAACTCCGCTTATCCTTGATGCCTGTCCAATTGTTGCTGGTCGTGATTTTTTTAGTTTCTCCTTACCCTCGAAAGATAATGCTTTTAACAAATCATAATCGAAAGTTGGATTGATGGACAGATTTTCCCATTTGTCCAATTTCTCTGCATTCTGTTTTTCACGATTTAGATAGTCTTCGTACTTTATCTCAATGACGCTCTGCTCTATAATTTCATTATTGGTCGCTGGTTTCTCAGCAACATTTTGAAGGAGGGCTTTTACTTCTTCAAAACCGATTTCAGGTCGCTTTATCAAGGTGTATAAACTACTCCTCTCCCGTAACGGCGATGATCCTTTCTCGCTGAGCCAGCCATTGATTTCATCAGGTTGAACTTTTGCTTGTCGTATTAATTCGGTTAATCGCTCTACATTATTGCGTTTGGCAATCAACGTGTCATATCGTTCCTGTGACGCTAAGCCAATACCGTACCCTTTTTCGGTTAGCCTTAAGTCTGCATTATCCTGCCGTAATAAAGTTCTATATTCCGCTCTGGACGTGAACATACGATACGGTTCTTCAGTGCCTTTCGTCGTCAAATCATCAATCAACACACCGATATAGGCTTCTGACCGCTTCAATGTAAATTCACTTTCATCATTGATTTTTCTGTACGCATTTATTCCCGCCATCAGTCCCTGACAGGCAGCCTCCTCATAGCCAGTTGTCCCGTTAATCTGACCAGCAAAGAAAAGGTTACTGACTAAGTTCGTTTCCAAACTTTGATTTAGTTGTGTTGGTGGGAAAAAGTCATATTCTACCGCATATCCAGGGCGAAACATCTTTACATTTTCAAAACCTGGAATTTTGCGTAGTGCATCGTACTGCACCGATTCTGGTAAAGATGTGGAAAATCCATTTACATACACTTCTACTGTATCCCACCCCTCAGGCTCTACAAAGATTTGATGCCGGTCTTTGTCCGCAAATCGATTTATTTTATCTTCTATTGATGGGCAGTATCGAGGCCCTAATCCTTTAATTCGGCCAGTAAACATTGGAGACTTTTCGAACCCAATTTTAAGTTCGTCATGGACTGACTGATTAGTGTATGTTATCCAGCAACTACGTTGCTTAGTTAATGGCTGCGTGTCTGAAAAAGAAAATTTGCCGGGGTTTTCGTCACCTTCCTGTTCTTCCATTAAATCGTAATTTAGACTTCGGCCGTCAACGCGTGGTGGTGTTCCTGTTTTCATTCGTCCAGACTCAAAGCCTAAATTCACGAGTTGTTCTGTTAGACCGGTTACCGCTCGTTCGGCTGTTCTACCTCCCCCAAAAACTTTTTCCCCAATAAACATTCTTCCGTTTAAAAACGTACCATTTGTTAGCACGACTGCCTTAGTAGAAAACTCAATGCCTAAACCAGTTCGTACGCCAACTACTCTCCCCTCTTTCACCAATACCTCGTTAACAGTGTCTTGCCAGAAGTCAATGTTAATGTTTGCTTCTAATGCTTTCCGCCACTCCCAGGCAAATAGATTTCTATCGGTTTGGCAACGAGGGCTCCACATGGCTGGACCCTTTGAACGGTTAAGCATACGAAATTGTATCATGCTCTTGTCGCTAAGAATTCCTGACATTCCACCTAAGGCATCTATCTCCCGAACAATCTGTCCTTTTGCAACTCCACCCATTGCTGGATTACATGACATCTGGGCAATAGTTTGCATGTTCATTGTTACCAATAAAACCTTTGCACCCATAGTTGCTGCTGCGTTTGCAGCTTCACACCCGGCATGGCCTGCCCCAACAACAATTACATCGTAGTTTAAATACATTTTACTTTTTTTCTAAAATGTTTCACGTGGAAACTATTTGAAAAGCTTTAAATTCTCTAAAGTGCTAAAAATTAAGCGATATAATCTGAAACAAAAAAGACACTGACTTTAGTGCTAAGCCAATGTCTTTTTACAATATGAACGTTTACTTGCTTACTTTCTGCAAGTATTGGTTTGCTTCCTTTTTATAGAATAGATTGTAACTGGGATTGACTGAACGCAACACCTCAACTTGCTTGCTCTTAAGTTGAGCGTTTGTTGAGTCGAAAAAACTGGGGGTACTTACCTTAGTTGATTTAGCAGTCTCAGCCTGACGCTTAGGGTCTTCCTCCTGCTGCTTAAGGGCTTTCTCTGACTCGAGCAAGCGAGTCAGAATTTCATTCTGACGATTGATAGTATTTGGATTAATGCGCTTGTTAACCAAATCGGTTTCAGTTTCATCCATCTTTTCCATCAACTCCTTTACTTGTTTCTCCTGCTGTTTCCCAACCTCCGTTCCCTTTGCATTTTCCTCAAGTTTCTTAAGCATTTGTCGGATCATGGCTTGTTGAGCAGCCATCTGAGATAACTCTTCTGACAGCCCCCTACCTGACTTGCCTCCTTTTTGAAGTTGCTGCATTTTACCGTTCAGCTGTTTTTGCATTTCACCCATCCCTTCTGGGTTCTCTCCTTTTTTGCTTCCCTTACCTTTCCCTGGCATAGCCATAGCATTCATTTGTTGCTGCATATTCTTAAGAACATCACTCAGCATCAAAGCCAAATTATTTATCGAAGTCATAGCAAATTGTTGCTTCGAAGATGCCATGCTGAGTCGGCGATCACGCAACTGCTGGACACTTTCATCCATATAGGATTTCATGTTAGTTAACTCCCTTGTAACGAAAGACTCAATCTGCACAACTCGGCTAGCTAGTGCATTCAGGCTATCCTCAATTATTTTAGCATCATCCTGAAGTTTCAATTGTTCCTGGGAAAGTTTAGTAACACGCGGATCCTGAAGACTCATCCCGCGAAAATCCTTCATGACTCTCTCTTGCCCAAAGGATAGTGTGATGAGATTGTCAAGGATGTTGCGAAGATCATCCATGTTTTCCTGCATCTCTTCCATTTCGGTTGATTGCATTGACTCCTTCATGGCTTTGCTCATCGCTTTCATTAACTTAGCTGATTGTTTCTGTTTAGAAGCTGCCTGCTTACCCTTATTGCTTTTCATGCTCTTTGTGGCATCTTCCAAACTCTTTTCAATTTCCTTCTGCTCATTTTCTGACGGATCAGGTTTGTTAAGGTCATCCTTCTCCGCTTGTTTGTTTAACTCATCCAGTTGTTCCTGTGTGTTTTTGAAATCCTCCTGCGATTTTTCCTGTTGCTGCTGTTGCTCTTGGGAAGTTTCATCTTTCTTGTTATTCTCCTCTGCCTGCTGTTCCAGCTTCTCCGCCTGTTTCTCCAAACTTTCGGCAACATTATTTACCTTCTGCTCTAATTGCATTTGCTTAAAGAGTTTTAAGGCTCGATCCAAGTCTCGCTCCATATTACGCTCTTTTCGGCTTAATTTGTCCAGCAAGTCTGAAGCTTTTTCATCCTGTTTACGTTCCAGAAGTTGTTTTAACTGCTCATACAATTGCTTCGATTCTGGATCAAGCAGATCTTTGAATAGCTTTTGAAGTTGATCCAGCTTTTCCTGTATTGCCTGATTTTTCTCTGCAAACCGCTGCTGAGTGTCATTTGTCTTTTGAAACTGCTCCTGAAGTTTTTGAACTTCACGCATCAACTCCTCTCTCTTCTGTAAAACATCCTGAAGTTGCTTTTTATCCTGGAAATCAGATGACTTTTTGGTCCGCATTCGATCCTCCATTTGGTTCAGTTCCTTCTTGATTGCCTGTGTTTTACTCAAGGCATTATCTATTTGCTCTTCTGTTCTTTCTGCTGATTTATCGATCTGTTTTTGAACTTCAATTGCGGAAGGGATAATGAAATTCAACTGTTCTGAACGGCTTGATTTTGGGCCGTTAACTCCGTCGTTATCCCAAACCTGAACGAAATATTCCAGTTTATCCTCCTTGTTTAGTTTAAGGCTGTCAAGATACCAGTTAAAATTAAAGTTCTGAGAAGTTGTAGATTGGTTGACAGGAATGCTTTTTACAAACATTTGGGATTCTTTTCCATTCCTGTTGATCTTATAGTTGAGCCTAAGTCTGGAAATGCCATAGTCATCGGAGACCAACCCTGATAGCGCAATATAATTGTATGTAGTCGTATCCTGAATTCGATTGACCGAGATCTGTGGGTAACGGTCGGGAATAATTTGCACATTATATTTAATCAAGGAGGGGGAGGCTATTTGACTGTTCTTCAAGGAGACTGTATAAATAGAATTCTGCATTAGTCGTCTGTTCAAGACAAACTTGTTATTTTCTATTAACCGAGCAATCATTGGTCTCGCTTCAGTATTAAAACGAAGTAGTAGAGAATCGGTATGATCAGCATCAAACTCCCAGTTTACCACTGTACCTTGTGGTACAAGCAAGTTACCTACATTTGATAGTTGCTCATCCGACTTATTCAAGTATGCAGGATAATTTAGCTTGACATTGAATGAGAGTACAGAAGGTCGGTCTAGCAATGAAATAGTATACTTTGAGGAATTGAACCCTGATGCTTCCAGATGGAAATCGAGGTCCCGTTGTATATTGTCAAAATTATAAGTGTATTTATCGCCCGATTGGTTGAGCTTGAGACGTGTTCCGTTTGCTACTAAATAAACAGCTTGTGGTAGTGCATCACCTGTGAGCTTTACATTTAGCAAAAAATCCTCATTTCTAAATGCTTTCAGCGATTTGTTTTGAATGGCGAATTTGAATGGTGCTTCCTCAATAAATTCCTTATCATAATTAACAAGGCGAGTTGATGACTTAGTGAAAAAGGTAGGGTTAATAATCAACACAATCAGAATAACTGCAAGGGGGGGAATAGCATATTTGAGAAATTCCCGATTGCGGCTAATCTGGATAGCGTTTGCAAATCTGTTAATGAGTAACTGGTTTGAGCGCTGATTCAAACTGGCTTGTAACAAGTCATTCTGAGCCAAGGATATTCGCTGTAACTGCAGTGTGTTTAGCAGCTTGTCCCCTATCTCAGGAAAAAACTGCCCTATTTGTTGAGCAGCCTCGTCGTTTGACAAAGGTTTATTTAACCCATAAAGCCTCAATAATGGTCGTATTATCAATAGATACAGACCAGTAAGGACTGTCAATAAAAAACCGAAAAGCAAAATTCCCCGACCAAACGAATCAAATCGCCCGACGAATTCAGCTGTGTTAATAAACAAGTAAGCGCTGCCTAGCAAGGCCGTGAAAAACAGCCCCCCTTTTATTAACTGATTCTGGAAATAGCGTTTTTTATATTCGTCTATGCGTTGTAATAGAGCCGAGTAAGCAGTTGATGATTGCATAGTAACTAAAGTTGAATCGTTAAACTTTAAGATTATTAAAGTAAGATATTATATGCTCTTTTAAAAAAACTTCCTGCGTTTGTAAATCATGATGTGGTATAGGTTTATCTAAAATCCAATGGGGCCAACCGTCTTTATCGTAACCCTCAAAACTGTAATACCCAGATTGACTCAATATACTACAGACTCCAATGTGCATTAAGTCCTGTTTCGCTTCTTTAGAGAAACGTTTTGGTCCTCTGCCTAATTCATGTACCCCAATCAAGAAAAGCACTGAATTAAGATCGCTTGGTCGCTTACCAACAAGTGATTGAATGTTGTTAAGTAACTCAGTCCAAAGATCATCTATATTTTTTACGTTCATTTTGCTGTCAGAAATTCATCTTCCTAATTTACATACAAACGAATAGAAAGCATGTTTCGGTTTATACATTTATTATTAACAAACTTCAGTAATCAGCTTTTTCCCACATTATGTTTGGGTTGTAGCCAATCACTGAAAAGTAGAGAGTCCATTCTTTGCATTTCCTGTAGGATTAACCTACCAGAAACAGGCCAACACCGCGAACCTTATGATCAAGACCTTCTCAACAAGTTTGCCGGAAAAGTGCCCATAAGATTTATAGCCTCTTATTTGTACTTCAAGAAGGGTGGTATCGTTCAAAAATTGATCCATCACATTAAGTACAAAGGACAAAAGGAAGCTGCGAAAGAGTTAGCTAATTGGTATGGAAACCAATTGATGGCGGAGTGTGAGCACACTAGCAACATAGACCTGATTATAGCTGTACCCTTACATACTGATAGGTTTAAGCAACGAGGCTACAATCAGTCAGAATGGATCGCAATGGGTTTAGCCGATGCGCTACAGATACCCATTTATAATAATGTGCTATTTCGTAATCGTTTCGAAGAGTCACAAACACACAAGAATAGGCTGGAACGGTGGGAAAACGTTATGTCTGTTTTCTCCGTTAAGAACCCTGAACTTATTCGAGGCAAAAATGTGATGCTTGTCGATGACGTTTTAACAACAGGTGCCACGCTTGAATCCTGTGCTACTGAACTACTAAAGTTTGATTGTATGTCAATAAGTATTTTAACCCTTGCTGTTGCTGGAAGCTGAAAACATTTAGTGTTTAAGCGATAAATGTTGGCAATTTAAAGCTACATATAGATGAGGCTTGTTGGAATGCTAACCCTTTAAAACGAAATAGAGCGGTTACCCAAAATGGGTAACCGCTCTATTTCGTTTTGAATAAAGCTTACTTATTGCGTCCCACACCAATCATAGCACAACGGAAACCAACCATAGCCGTTGCTGAATCCTGGTCCAGAAAACGGCGGGTACCAGGAGAAAGCCAATAAGCTACGTCGTTCCAAGAGCCACCTTTGTACACCCGCAGACGGTCATCAATCAATGACTGCTTGCTCTTAGAATCATAATTTTTAGCTTCATCAAGATAACCATTTCGGCGAATAGGGTTCAAATCATTTACATCCTGATAAGACAATGGACGATAAACGTCATATACCCATTCATTCACGTTACCTGCCATATTATACAGTCCAAAATCGTTTGCCGGATAAGCGTATATTTCTGCTGTTATAATAGCTCCATCATTCGAACGACCCGCAATACCGGCATAGTCTCCCCGTCCACGCTTAAAGTTGGCGAGCATTTGACCCTGCTTTCTTCCTTTTTTGGGGTTACGAACGGAAGAGCCATCCCACGGATAAATCCGTTGATTTATTTGATTCTCGTCCATATATTGGGTTCCAATCAAAGCCTTTGCAGCATATTCCCACTCCGCTTCTGTTGGTAACCTATAATCCGGTAAAATCATGCCGCTTTCTAAACTTGGTTTAGCTGCACTTGCGGTTGTGGCTTCAGCCAAAGCTGGTTCTTCCTGTTTTTTAGACTTACGTTTCAGAGAAAAACCACCTTTTTTCTTTTCACCACCACCTTTTGCAAGCTCGTTATTTACCGCGTTAGACCGCCATACAGCATAATCACTTGCCTGTACCCAAGATACTCCCACTACAGGATAATATCGGAAGGCAGGATATCTAAGATACTGGGTTACGTACGAGTCATTAAAAGAAAGAGGATTAGCCCAAACGGTTGTATCAGGTAAAGCTGCTCTAACTACTTCTTCCGACGAATCACGCGTGATGGCGTTTAGGTATTCGAGGTAATGAACGTTCGCCATTTCTGTTTCATCCATGTAAAAAGACTGGATAGAAACTGTCCGCTCACGGTTGTCACGACTATTCATGACATCCTCCTCAAGCGCACCCATGGTGAAGCGGCCACCTTCAATGAAAACCAGGTTTGGACCAGCCTTTTGACCAGCAAACTTTTTTACCTGAAAACCATCTTTCTCATTATAAGCGATCCCTGTTGCTGTGCTTTTCTTACCAGGTTGTACGCTCGTTGGATGCTTTGATTTACAAGATGCCAGCGCTACCGTTGCCAGTAATACATAGGCTGCTCGTTGCAGGTGATACTTTTGAATCATTGCTTTATTCTATAAAAAATACAGGTGCAAAAATCTTTTTAGTTTATCATTTTACCCAAATAGTCATCCAGTTCGTCCACAGATAACACGTCAGAATGGGTAAAAATTGGTCTTCCCTTTGATTCCTTCAGTGAACATCTTGTTGGGTTATGCTGGACGTATTCAATTACCTTGCCAAAAAGGTCGGACTTAAAGAAGTCGTCATTCCCGTTAGAAACGAAGTACCCTTTGAGGATATTATTCTTAAGTGTCAGTTTTTCAAGATATAACTGCTCTGCTTTCCAACGAACTCCAACCATTTTTATCAGATTCTTCACTTCTGTTGGCGTCGGACCAAAACGATCTATCATTTCCTGCTGAAATGCGCTTAATTCCTCGCTGTTCTGAAGACTATCTAACCGAGTATACAACGCCAGGCGTTCCGATATATTGGAAACGTACCGTTCCGGAATCACTACCTGTAAATCTGTTTCGATTACGGTATCTGGAAGTGACAGTTTCAGATCTCCCGGTTTGGTTTCAAAAAGATCTTTGAATTCGCTTTCCCTCAGCTCCTGAACTGCTTCATCCAATACTTTATGGTACATTTCGAAGCCAAGATCGTTCACAAAACCGCTTTGCTCTGCTCCTAATAAGTTTCCTGCCCCCCGTATATCCAGATCACGCATTGCTATCTTAAAGCCTTCTCCTAAATCAGAAAAATCCTCAAGCGTCTGTAGTCGCTTGCGGGCATCAGCCGTCAACCCAGATAACGCTGGTGTCAGCAAGTAACAGTAAGCTTTTATGTTTGACCTGCCTACCCTACCCCGCATTTGGTGCAAGTCCGATAGACCAAAATAGTGGGCATTGTTTATTAATATGGTGTTAGCATTGGGGATATCAAGCCCTGATTCAATAATGTTTGTGGATACCAACACATCGAAGTCTCCTTCAATGAATCGAGTCATAACCCGTTCCAGCCTCTCACCCTCCATCTGTCCATGAGCTACAGCAACCCGGGCTTCGGGCACTAACCTCATTATCAAATTTCCGATTGATTCTATATCGCTTACACGGTTGTGAACGAAGAACACCTGCCCCCCCCGGCGAACTTCCAGACTGACTGCATCACGAATTTTGGCTTCATCGTAAGGATGTACCTCCGTAGTTACTGGTTGGCGATTAGGCGGAGGAGTCGCAATAACTGATAAGTCTCTAGCCCCCATCAATGAAAAGTGCAACGTCCTTGGTATTGGTGTAGCAGTTAAGGTAAGTACGTCAACTTCTACCCGCATTTCCTTTAATCGATCTTTTGTTTTTACACCAAATTTTTGTTCTTCATCAATAATAAGTAGACCCAGCTCTTTAAACTTTATGTCTTTATTCACAATTCGGTGGGTACCTATCAGGATGCCAATCTCTCCAGAAGTTACATCTTTGAGTATCTCTTTTATTTTTGCTGGCGATCTGAACCTATTTATGTATTCAATTTTCACTGGAAAGTCCGCCATCCTTTCAATGAATGTTTTATAGTGCTGCATAGCAAGTATAGTCGTTGGCACCAGCACCGCCACTTGCTTATTATCCGTCACCGCTTTAAAAGCAGCTCTAATAGCTATCTCAGTTTTACCAAACCCTACATCACCACATACAAGTCTGTCCATAGGATGTGGCTTCTCCATATCATCCTTTACATCATTTGTTGCTTTGGCCTGATCGGGGGTGTCTTCGTACATAAACGAAGACTCAAGTTCAACTTGTAGAAAGCTGTCACGACTATAAGCGAATCCTGGGGCAGAACGACGTTTAGCATACAGAGCTATAAGTTCACGAGCAATATCCTTGACCTGCTTACGAATCCGGGATTTCTTGTTTTCCCATTCCTGAGAACCAAGTTTGCTCATTGTTGGTGGACCACCTTCTCTACCGCTGTACTTTGCTATTTTATGAAGACTGTGAATACTGACCAATAGTATGTCATTGTCACGGTATATCAGGCGAATAGCTTCCTGTTCATTGCCGGCATTGTCTACCTTTTCCAAGCCTGCAAAACGACCAATTCCATGATCTATATGCGTCACATAGTCGCCTGGTTGCAGCGTTTTTAGTTCACGCAATGTCAATGCTTTAGACTTGGAGAATTTATCCTGAACCCGGTATTTGTAATAGCGGTCAAAAATCTGGTGATCCGTAAAACAGGCGATTTTCAAAGTTTCATCCAGAAACCCTTCCTTTAAACCAATGTTTATTGGTTGGAACTTTACGTACGGATCAAGTTCTTCGAATATAGTCCGTAATCGTTCGATCTGTTTGAAGGATTCGGCCGCAATAATGTTGGTGTACCCTTTGGCTTGATTCTCTCCTAACGTTTCAATTAGCCGCTTGAAGTCTTTATTAAAGGATGGCTGTGGTTTTGAATTGTATTGTAGACGGCTATCCGTTTTAAAATAGAATTTCCGCCCAAACTCAACTGTCCTGAATTTCTTTATTTCATTTAAAAACGCCCTACGCGTTTCAAACAAATCGCCAGGGTTTGATACTACCTGGATGCCACCACTGCTATTCAAGATTGAATCAAAACTTTGTTCTGCTTTTTCAAAACACTTTTCAATGATCTCTAGCGTGAACTCTATGTCCTTAGCCCATACAGTTATATCTGATGGAAGAAAGTCAAAAAATGATTCTCTGCTCTCTTCGATAAGTTTGGTTTGAATGTTCGGGATAATTTTGACGAACTCAACTGCATCATTAGAAAGCTGTGTCTCTGGATTGAATAGTCGGATGCCTTCTACCTCATCATCGAACAACTCAATTCTGTACGGAAATTCACTGGCAAAAGAAAACACATCGACAATACCCCCCCTAACTGAAAACTGACCTGCTTCATACACAAAGTCTGTCTTTTCGAATTCGTACGTTTGGAGTAACTCCGACACAAAATTTGTATCTATCTTCTCCCCTACCCGTATTGTGAGTGTGTTCGCAGCTAGTGATCGCTTGTTAATAACCTTCTCCGATAATGCCTCTGGATAAGTTACAATTAGTAGACCATCTTTGGGAGCAGGGTTTAGCTTATTCAGCACTTCTGCCCGCATAAGAACATTGGCATTTTCGATATCTTCGTACAAATACGGCTTCTTATACGACATAGGAAAAAGCAACACTTCCCTGCTTAGTAGATTTTGTAAGTCATTAAAAAAGTAGGCTGCCTCCTCACGATCTGTTGCAATATAGATATGACTTCCTTCTGCCAATTTGTAAACCGCAGACGCAATTACAGCATCTAAGCTTCCTGTTACACCCTTGATCTGCACTCGCTGCAGTTCTGTCGATAGCTTTTCGCTTATTGGTTGTGCCAGCAATTTTATGAAACTATCACTGGTATACAAGCTGAGTAATTCCTCTGATCTCAATTTGATTCAGGTTATTTATAACATACAAAAAGCCGTCTGAAGTACTCTCCAGCGGCTCATTAAATTAACAGTAATGAATCGGAATTTGTTGCCAGTATTCATTAATTTAAAGGGTCTATATTCTTGTAATTTATACTTTCCTCTTCCAATAAATTTAGTATTCGATTACTATGCTCAAATATTATAACAATTTCTTTTTCGTCATTCAATCCATCTTCCACCCATTTCCAGTCTTCGGCAACCGCGTCTAATGTATTTATTACGCCTAATATTTTTGCTGGATCCCGCTCTTTGCTCATGAAAATTTCGGTATTTGTGAAGTACAGCACAATCCTATTTTCCTCCAGCCATTGTAAATCACTAAGTGAATCGCTCAACTCGTCGAGTGTAAATCCGAAGTTTGGAATCTCCAACAGGTAAGCAGCCTCCTCATAAAACTGTCGTAAGGTCAATGCTTTTTTACCATCAATGTTAACAATGAAGTCATTCGAAAACTGAGCTTCAAGCTCTCTCTCGGAATTACAGATCAGGATGTTTGGACTCATTTTTGTATGAGAGCAGTGAGTTGAAAGTGATTTTGGTTGTGTTCCACGTGGAACTGATAATCAATCGATTATGACCATATGTAACCAGTTTTACCCTGGTTACTTAATGATTTTTAGGTTAAATGGGTAGTAGCAAGGATAGCTGTTTCACAACTTCACGAAATTGAATCAGTCTGATCTCAAATGTCTAAGCAAGGGTGATTTGCGGATGTTGGCTAGTATGGTAAGAAACAGCAGACCTATGTAAAATCATCCAGAAAGAAGAACCAATAAGCCATAGTAACTCATATACAGCTGTTATGAAATATAAGGAGTGGAGCAGAAGCTTTCACCCGAAAAAGGGTTTAAACTAAACTAAAAGATACGCTCATTAATGAGCGTATCTTTTAGTTTAGTTTAAGGAGAAAAGGGGAATTCGAGCTGCTACCATATTATGAAACATCAGTTCAGTTATCATGGGAGTCATGTATTTAATTAGTGGAAATTCGGAGATTGACTCCATGACTTCCAGTTCCGATTCAGCTTTGAAAATACACCATAGTTTCTGGCGGTCGACAGAAAGTGAATAGGACAGCAAAAAACCTTTCTCCATCAATTCTTCTACTTTGAGTCGCTGGGCTGGTATCCTATTTTCAAATCCTTCATCCAGAATAGTTGGAAGATCAAATTCAACCATGTATTGGCTCATGTACGTTGACGTTAAATGAAAGCCGTAGTTGGTTCTTCTCCGGCTATTAGCAAATTAACGATGTTTAACTCGTCTTCGTTAATTGTGTGTGTAAAATTTGGATAGAGTTTCGTTGTAACACGCGCATTCATTCGTTTAAAAACCTGGTCCGATTCTAGAACACGGTATTCAGGAACGTGAGGATCTTTATTACTACAGCCTAGGAAAACAGGCATATCAGAAAATGTTCCTTTGTAATTTCTTGTTGTTTCTGCCGGGCCAATCAAGCCACCGCTCAACCCGAATACTCCACCATATTCTGCGGCATTTCTCGCTACAAATTCCAGTATAAGACACGCGCCTTGTGAAAAACCCAGCCAGTAAATTTGGGGCAGTTTAAAATTGAAATCAGCCTGTAACCGGGCACGGGTAGCGGCCAGGGTTTCAAGAGCTGATGATAAATAGGGTTCATTATCTTCTATCGGCCGAAGGAATGAATGAGGATACCAGGTGTTATTCTGGGCTTCCGGAGCAATAAAAGCGAAACCTTTATCCTGTATATAATTAGAAAGTGATAAAATATCCCGCGCGGATCCTCCCCGGCCATGAACCATAATCATTACTTTCGTCGCTTCTTCAAGGGGTAAACCAGCGGTTTGAAAATTTGCTGAATTGTGTAACATATGAATTTCGTTTAGAAAGTTGCTTGTATTCCTTGATGGAATATTACCTTAGGAATATAAGCGATGACAAAATCTATTTCAACATTATCTCGGGTAACTCCGTTTCAATCTTGGCACGACGAGATTCATATTGAGCGGGCAATTTTAGGCTTTTACCTAAATCTGAAATGGGTTCGTCAACCGTGAATCCGGGTGGGTTAGTAGCCACCTCAAATAAAATCCCGCCCGGCTCCCGGAAATAAATACTGTTGAAATAATTACGGTCCTGTACCGGCGTAACCTGATATCCTGACTCTGTCAACTGTTGTTGAATAAGCAACTGCGTTTCATCCGAATTCGTTGAGAACGCTACGTGATGAACTGAACCCGCGCCTTGTAGCGCACGAACGTCATTCGGTGAATGTAAAACATCAACGTAATTTCCTGATCCGCCAATACCCGCTTTAAATCGGAATCGACCTTCCTCCTCCCCTACTAATGTATGCTGCAGATTTTCTGTCAGAAGTTGGATGGTGCGGTCTGGGTTTTGTTGGTTAAGCGTAACCGTGTGGAATCCGCGTACGGCAAATTCAACAGGAATGTGACCGTTACTCCAGCCCGTTCTGGAATCATCATTCGTAAACACGAGTTCGATGCCCATGCCATCAAAATCGTCAAATCGCAGATAGGATTCGTCAAATCGTTTGTAGGGGCCAGCGTAAGAAATGTTTCGCTCGTGGAGTCTATCCATCCAAAAACGTAGTGAGTTAACCGCAACAGAAAAGGCAGTGTAAGTCAATTGCCCAACACCCTTCCGACCGCGTGGCAGATTACCATAGGGGAAAAACGTTAGGATGGTACCAGGCGATCCTGTTTCATTTCCATAATACAAGTGGTATACATCCGGCGCATCAAAATTGACTGTCTTTTTGACAAGGCGGAGGCCAAGGATATCTGTGTAGTAATCAACATTCCGTTGGGTGTCGCCCGCTAATGTTGTAACATGGTGAAGGCCATTAATTAAAGTTTCCATGTGCTTTGCTAGAAAAAAGGTGAAACTATTATTTTAAGTTTAATTATGTTGGTACATTTAATGTATATACATTTATTTATGGTATATTGTTCCACAAAAAATGTCCTGATTATTGGTCAGGACATTTTTTGTGGAACACGTTCATTAGCCCATACATACAAGCTACATTTTCAATGCTTACTCCATCAGGAATGGATAATCCTGCTGCATATAAACATCTTTGTAAGCTTCTTCGGCAGGAGGATACGGGGAGTCTTCTGCAAATTGCACGGCTTCGTCAACCCTAGCTTTTATAGTCTGATCGATAGCAGCCAACTCTTCTTCTGTGGCAATGCCCTTTTCCAAAATAGTTGCTTTCACTTGTTCGATAGGATCACGCAACTTGTATTCTTCCAATTCTTCCTTTTTCCGGTACTTCTGTGGATCAGACATGGAGTGACCGCGATAACGATACGTGCGGAATTCCAGAAACGTCGGTCCTTCCCCGGCCCTGGCTCGCTCGGCAGCACGGCTCACGGCTTCATGAACAGCCTCAACGCTCATGGCATCGACGGGTTCAGATGGCATATCGTACGCTTCGGCGAGTGTGTACAGATCGGTGACGTTTGAAGTGCGGGCAACCGAGGTTCCCATAGCATAGCCGTTGTTTTCAACGACAAAGATGACCGGAATCTTCCAGAGCATCGCCATATTGAATGCTTCGTGTAAAGCACCCTGGCGTACGGCTCCGTCACCCATAAACGTAATACAGAGGTTACCTGTCTTGTTGTACTTCTCGGCGAGCCCAATGCCGGCGCCCATGGGTATCTGCGCGCCAACAATACCATGTCCCCCAACAAAATTTACTGATTTGTCGAAGATGTGCATAGAACCGCCCTTTCCTTTAGACGAGCCGGTCTGCTTGGCAAATAACTCCGCCATGATTGCTTTAGGATCGGAGCCGAGAGCGAGTGGAATACCGTGGTCGCGATAAGCGGTTATCCATTTGTCGTCTTTAGTCAGGGCAGAATAGGATCCCGAAGAGCAAGCTTCCTGACCTATATATAAGTGGCAGAATCCGCGGATTTTCTGTTGACCATAAAGCTGACCGGCTTTTTCTTCGAATTTCCGCTGTAGCTGCATTGATTCGTACCAGTACATATACCGCTCTTTCGGATGCTGGGTTTTAGCCGCTTCCGGCGCTTTACCATTCTGCTTGGATTTCCCTGAAGGAGTTTTCTCTTTGACGCTTGCCATGAGGAATGTGTTCAAATAATCAACAAGTATACCGGAAAGAAACGCCCGGCTTTGGTGCAACCCCTTTACGATTGAGTCTATTTCTACTAACAAACCGCCCGTATCTTTGTTGCCAATATCAATTGCTTCCGAAACTCTTGGTTTCGCTGAGTAATTGACTGCTGCGAAATTACGCATTATCGCGTTATACGCTATACATATGTACCTTGAAAAACTCAGCCTGACTAATTTTAAGAACTATGAAGATGGCCGGTACGTATTCGGGCAAGAGGTAAATGTATTAGTAGGGCCAAACGGGAGCGGGAAAACGAATCTGCTCGATGCCATTTATTTTCTGGCCTTGAGCAAAAGTGCTTTTCAAAGTCAGGATGCGTTGAGTATTCTGCATGATGCCTCTTATTTTATCATCGATGGTACGTTTGCTGAGGATGCGCGCATGGTACAAATTACCATTAGTCTGCAGCGGGGTCAGCGAAAGGTGCTGATGGCCGACAAAAAACCGTATGAGCGGATTAGTGAACACATTGGGCGTTTCCCGGTCGTCCTCATCGCTCCTAATGACACGGATCTGGTTCGTGAGCACAGCGAAGAACGGCGGCATTTTTTTGATGGTGTATTTTCCCAGCTTGACCCCAATTATCTGCGCGATTACCTGATGTATCAACAGGTGCTGAAACAGCGCAACAGCCTGCTAAAACTTTTTGCTGACCAGGATCGTAGAAACGGGAATCAGGTTGATGATGACTTGCTCGACACCTATGATGAACCTCTGCTCGACCTCGGACAGAAGATTCACGATCGACGACAGCAGTTTATTCAGGAGTTTATGCCTGGGTTCAAAGCACACTATGCGTATCTGAGCGACGGACGGGAAACGGTCGATATCCAGTATGAATCTGATGTGAGCAATCCGGATTTTGCCAGTGAGTTCCGGCATTTCCGTCGGCGCGATACCGTATTGCAACGTACTACGATGGGCATCCATAAAGATGACTACTCTTTTCTGATTGGTGACAGTAGCGGGCAAACGGTACCGCTGAAGAAGTTTGGTTCGCAGGGACAGCAGAAGACGTTTGTAATTGCCCTTAAACTGGCTCAATTCGACCAGCTGCGAAGTGGAAAAGGGGTTAAACCGATTCTTTTATTAGACGATATTTTTGATAAGCTTGATGACCGACGCATCAGTAAACTTATCCAGCAAATGGACGAAGGAGCATTCGGTCAACTCTTTATTACTGATGCCCGACCCGAACGTACGCGTGAGCTACTCTCTAAAGTAAAGGCCGATGTCCGCTTCTTCGAAATAGCCCATGCGTGACTAAAAACGAAGTAGCCAGTAATCCACTAGTGCCATAGTCACTGTTTTAAAAAATACACCACAACACCCGGCGAAGCCTGATTTCGCCGGGTGTTTTAGTTCCTTCACTCCCCTTTTCAGGCCGTTCATCATATTATCTGAAAATTGTTAGGAAACTGAGAACTATATTTGAGTTTCCAGAGTTCATCCAGCTAAAGTTCTATTTATAAATGAAGGAAAGGATTCTGGCAGAGGCTGAACGGCTATTCTGGAAGTTCGGCGTTCGCTCTGTTACGATGGAGGAAATAGCAAAACAACTGGGTATTTCGAAAAAGACAATTTATCAGCATTTTTCTGATAAAGAACAGATTTTGTATCAGGTCATTCAGCACAAAACAAGCCGAAATCAGTCAGAAATGGAATGTATGGTCATTGATACAGCCAATCCGATTGAAGAGATATTGAGTGTGTTGACAATGATGCAAAAAAATGCAGACCAGGTTAGCCCGAATCTGCTCATGGACATAAAGCGTTATTATCCGCAGGCCTTTTCTTTATTCCGACAATATAAGGAAGATCAAATCATGGGGTCTATTCTTGGAAATATTCAAAAAGGTATTGCCGTAGGCCTATATCGTGCCGACATCAATCCAGCCATCTTAGCCCGGCTTCGGGTGGAACAAATCGAACTTGCGTTCAATCATGACCTTTTCCCATCCGACCAGTATTCAATGCACGAAGTTCAGGCTGAACTCATACACCATTTTGTGCGGGGAATGCTGACCGAGAAGGGATTTGAGGCCTATAATCAGTATGTTAATAAAGGAAAAGAAATACAACCTATTATCTATGAAAACAAGTAGTATACTTTGTTTGACAGCACTTTGGTTTCCGGCTATCTGGCCTGGAACGGGCGCTGTAGCACAGGTACCCACACAACCATCTGTAGGGCAGCAACCTACCGGTGCAGCGCCTAGTGGTCAGCAGCCCGGTGCCCAGCAGCCAGCGGCAACCGGGGTAGTGGTGGCCCAGCCCGGAACTACTCCGGGTACGGGGATAAACGTGCCATCGCAGCCTAATGCCAGCGGAACGGCCGGTACCCCCTCCCTAAGCACGCCCGAAGGACCCGTGAACCTCCAGCCGGGTGTTATTTCAACCTTTAATTCGGGATTGGGTACGGCCCCGAATGGTTTGTCACCAACTGGTGGCGCGACTGACGGGCAGACCTACACGCTCCAGCAGGCAATTGATTTTGCTGTACGGCAGAATGTTTCTATTCGAAACAGTCAACTGGATGCGGTGAGTGCCGATGCCCGCATTCGCGAAACTAAGGCATCTGCATTGCCCCAGGTTTCTGCCAGTGCATCGCTAACAGATAATCTGATTATTCAACGGGCGTTTTTGCCGGCTGTCTTTTTCGATCCCAATGCATCGCCTGATGCCCCAGCTATACCCGTACAATTCGGGGTTAAATACTCTGCCAATGCTGCCGCCAGCGTAAATCAGGTACTATATAGTGCTGCTTTAAACGTTGGCTTACGTGCTGCGGCTACTTATCGCGAACTGGCCCAGCGAAATCTGGAAAGTTCTAAAGTCGTGGTGGCTGAGCAGGTTGCCAAAGCGTATTATGGCGTACTGGTCGCGTTGGAGCGGGCTAAATTACTTGATTTTAATATTGCCCGACTGGATACTGCCCTGTATGAAACGCAGGCGATGAACAGGCAGGGGTTTGTTGAAAAACTCGATGTACAGCGGCTGGAGGTACAGGCCAATAACCTGAAAGCTGAACGGCAGAATGTGCAGAACCTGATTGAATTGAGTTATACACTGCTGAAGTTTCAGATGGGCCTGAAGATAAATGACGAAATCACGTTGGCGGAGCAATTACAGGATCGGGCTGTCGATGACCTGCGGCCATTGATTTCACCCGACCCAACGTTTCAATACCGCAGCCGGATTGAGTACTCGACCTTGGAAACACAAATTAAATTAGCAGAACAGGACATTGAAGTAACACAGAAGGCTTATTTCCCAACGGCGTCCGCTTTCGCTAATTTTGGTTATAACTCTGGGCGCAATAAAATAGACCAACTAATTACATCTCCCTGGTTCAATTTTGCGTCATTAGGACTGAGTTTACAGGTTCCTATTTTCGATGGGTTCCAGAAACGGAGCCAGATTGAGCAAAAGCGGGCTACCCTGCAAAAAGCCCAGAACAGTGGTGAATTGCTCCGTAACTCCATCGACCTGCAAATCCGGCAGTCGAGCATTACCCTTAAAAATGGCCTGCAAACGCTACAAACACAACAGCGCAATCGTGACCTGGCCGAGGAAATTGTGCGCGTAACCCGCATTAAATACAAGGAAGGGGTGGGTTCGAGCATTGAGGTGCTAAATGCCGAAGCTTCTCTCCGTGAAGCGCAGACTAATTACTTCGGGTCGCTATACGATTTTTTGATTGCCAAAGTTGACCAGGATAAAGCACTTGGCCGATTATACACCGGAAATTAACCATACACTGAAACTAGAACCATGAAATCATATTACGCTATTGTCCTGACAGGCCTGTTGATGGCCTGCGGGGGAGAAAAAAAGACTGACTTACAAGGGAAGCGTGAAGAGCTGGCGGAGTTAAAATCGCAGCAGGCCGAACTGAACACGAAAATCAAGACGCTGGAATCGGAAGTGACTAAACTCGATCCGAAAAAAGCGGAAACAGCCCGCATTAAAGACGTAACGGTTGCTCCCGTATCGGCCAGCACGTTCCGGCACTTTGTTGAACTGCAGGGTACCATCGACGCGAAAAATAACGTGCAGGTATCGCCCAAATCGGGCGGGGTTGTAACAGCGGTTTATGTTAAAGAAGGTGACCGGGTACGGGCCGGGCAAGCCATTGCCAAGGTTGATGACCAGATTATGCGGGAGTCGATGGCGGAAGTAAGAACGCAGTTATCGCTGGCTAACACGATTTTTGAAAAGCAGGCCTCCCTGTGGAAACAGCAAATCGGTACTGAAATACAGTACTTACAGGCGAAGAATAACAAGGAAGCCCTGGAACGTAAAATTTCTACTCTCAACGTGCAGTTGGCGCAATCGACCGTAACGGCACCCATTTCGGGTGTTGTCGACCAGGTGTCGGTAAAAGTCGGGCAGTCGGCCGCTCCGGGTGTTGGATTGGTTCGGATCGTCAATCTATCCCAACTTAAAGTGATTGCCAAAGTATCGGATACCTATTCGGGCAGTGTACGGAAGGGCGATCCGGTCGTGATTCGGTTTCCTGATTTAAACCGCGAGATGAAGTCGCAGATCAGTTTTGTTTCTACATCTGTAGACCCACTGAGCCGGACGTTTACCATTGAAGCTCCGCTACCGTCTGACAATAGCCTGAAACCGAATATGCTGGCTCAGGTTAAAGTCAACGATCAAAACATGACAAATGCTATCGTGATTGACCAGAACCTGATTCAGAACACAGAACAGGGGCAGTTGGTCTATGTAGCGGTGAACGAAGGCGGGAAGAAGGTTGCCAAGGCGAAGCAGATAAAAACGGGGCAGTCTTATGATGGGCGAATTGCTGTTACACAGGGCTTACAGTCTGGTGATCAAATCGTGACCAACGGGTACCAGGATTTAGTTGATGGACAACCTATCAGTTTCTAGTCATTGCTTGTCATCGGTAGTCATTCATCCTGAATTTTCCGACGAGTGGCTACCAATGATAATCAGTAATAATCAATGACCACAAATTATGAAATTTGAACAGTACAAAACTCTCGGATTTACCAACTGGTGCGTTGAGAACCGAACGGCCATTTACATCTTCACCCTCCTGATTACCCTGGGCGGGCTGTTTGTGTACAATAACCTGCCGAAAGAACAATTTCCCGATATTAAGATACCACAGGTTTACATCAACACGGTGTATGTAGGCACAGCTCCTGCTGATATTGAAAACACTATCAATAAGCAGATAGAGAAGCAGTTGAAGTCCATTTCGGGGGTGAAGCGCATTAAATCGAATGCGTTGCAGGATGTATCGGTCATTCTGGTGGAGTTCAACCCGGATGTCAAAACGGAGGAAGCCTTGCAACGGGTTCGCGATGCTATTGATAAAGCAAAGCCCGATTTGCCCCAGAAACTGGATGCTGGTCCAACGGCACAGGACGTAAACTTCTCGGAGTTTCCGATCATGAACATTAACATGGCTGGTAATTTTTCGCTGAAGCAGTTAAAGGAATACGCGGAAGATTTGCAGGATGTGATTGAGGGAATGCCCGAAATCCGTCGGGTAGATATTGTGGGAGCACTGGATCGTGAAATTCAGATTAATGTGGATTTACCCCGGATGCAGTCCGCAGGATTAGCTTTCTCCGATATTCAGCAAGCCGTGCAGGGCGAAAACATCAACATATCGGGTGGCGAACTGGATGTGGATGGCGTTCGGCGGACGGTACGGGTGAAGGGAGAATTTACCGATATTACGCAACTCCAAAACCTACAGATTCGTACGGCAACGGGCGCAACCATCCGGCTTGGCGATATTGCTGATGTCCAGGACAGTTTTGAGGAACAGCAAAGCTATGCCCGTTTGAATAATAAATCAGTTGTTACATTGAACGTTATCAAGCGGTCAGGAGCCAACTTGCTGTCTGCTGCTGACCGGATTGAAAAAACGATTGATGAGTATAAGGAGTCTAGGTTTCCCCAGGGCCTTGACGTAAAAATTACTGCCGACCAGTCGGAACGCACCCGTGAGAACGTGAATGACCTGATCAACACGGTGGTATTGGGCTTTATATTCGTTGTGCTGGTCCTGATGTTCTTTATGGGCGTTCGGGATGCCATATTTATCGGCCTGTCGGTACCCTTGTCGGCATTAGTTGCCTTTGTGATGATGCCCGTGCTTGGTCCCGTAGTGGGAACGGCCTTTACCCTGAACACAATCGTTCTGTTTGCTTTTCTGCTGGGGTTGGGCTTAGTGGTAGATGATGCCATTGTGGTTATCGAGAACTCCCACCGGCTCTTTAATGAGAACAAAGATTGGGACATCAAACAGGCAGTAAAAGCGGCAGCGGGAGAAGTATTTGTACCCGTGTTTTCGGGTACACTAACGACCATTGCCCCCTTCTTCCCGCTGTTGTTCTGGCCGGGTATCGTTGGGGAATTTATGAAGTTTTTACCTCTCACGCTTATCCTGACCTTGTTTGCCTCCTTATTCGTGGCCTACGTAATTAACCCCGTCTTTGCCGTAACGTTTATGAAACGGCATGAGGACGACAACCACGAAGACAAACAGAGTTTTGACGAAATCAAACGGCCGCTAATTATTTTAACTGTACTGGCTGGTATTGGCTACGTGATTGACCGGGGTATTGGCAACCTGCTTGTATTCTTCCTGATTCTGTACGTATTCAACCATTATGTGCTGACACCAAAGTTGATTGTCCCGTTCCAGAATCGACTGTTGCCAGCACTCAAAAATGGATACCGTGGCCTTATTTCCTGGGTACTGACAGGCTGGAGACCTGTACTGGCAATTGCTTTTGCGTTTGGCTTATTGATTCTAACGTTCATTATTACGGGTATAGCCAAACCTAAGGTTATCTTTTTCCCAAGCGGAGAACCGGACTATATTTATGTGTATAACGTGATGCCGGTAGGGACCGACGCTACCGTGACAGACTCCATTACGAAGGTGATCGAGAAGCGGATTTTCAAGGTGTTGCAGGAAAATGACGCTACCGAAGTTGTTAACTCGGTTATATCGAATGTGGGCAAAAATGCCGGTGACCCACAAAATCCTGATCGGGCTGCTACTCCGCAGAAATCGAAGGTAACGGTGGCGTTCAAAGGAAACGAAGAGCGGAATGGTATCTCAACTGACTCCCTATTAGCCAAAGTGAGGGTTGCTATGCGTGGCTTGCCAGGGAGTGAAATTTCGGTGGAGCGCGAAGCAAATGGACCGCCAACGGGTAAACCTATTTCTATCGAAATTGCCGGCGACGATTTCAATGAGCTACAAACGATAGAAAAGCAGGTTCGGCAGAAAATTAGTCAGGCGGGGATTCAGGGTATTGACCGGTTGAAGTCAGATTTGATTACGAATAAGCCTGAAATAGTTATCAACGTTAATCGGGAAAAGGCCGAGCGGGAAGGGATTTCGTCCGCGCAGATAGCCGGAACGATTAGAACGGCCTTGTTTGGGCTGGAAGTATCGAGGTTTCGTGATGCAAAAGATGAATACCCTATCATGGTGCGGCTCAAACCCGATGACCGGAGTCAGATAAATCGGCTCCTGAGCCTGAATATCGTGTACCGGGATATGGTAGCGGGTGGGCAACTACGGCAGGTACCCATCACATCTGTAGCTGATATCACCTACTCGACGACGTTCAGCCAAATTAATCGCAAAAATCAGGAACGACTGGTAACCTTGAGTTCTGACGTGGTTCCGGGCTACAACGCCAACCAGATTGTTGCGCAGATTCAGCAGGTAATAAACCAGATGGACGTGCAGAACGGGTACACTATCAAAATGGGTGGCGAACAGGAAGATCAGCAGGAGTCGATGAGTTTCCTGATTTCGGCTTTCGGTATTGCTATTCTGTTGATTTATCTGATTCTGGCTACGCAGTTCAACTCCGTCGTTAAGCCGCTAATTATATTCGTGACCATACTGCTATCCCTGATTGGGGTACTGCTGGGATTCATTATTGCCGGAAAGTCGTTCTCGGTCATCATGTCGGGTGTCGGTATCATTGCTTTAGCGGGTATTGTAGTGAAGAACGGGATTCTGCTGATCGAATTCATCGAGGAGTTACGGGGCCGGGGTGTTCCACTGCGCGAAGCAATCATTGACGCGGGCGGCATTCGTTTAACGCCTGTTCTGCTAACGGCTACAGCTGCTGTGTTAGGACTGGTACCGCTAGCCTTCGGCTTAACTGTTGATTTCGTTGGCCTGTTCCGCGACTTTGATCCGCACGTAGTCATTGGGGGCGATAGCTCCGTATTCTGGAACATTCTGGCCTGGACAATCATCTTTGGTCTGACCTTTTCTACCGTACTAACGTTGGTTATAGTACCTTGTATGTACTGGATCAACGAACGCATTCGGATGAAGTGGTTCGGCAAAAAAGACCCTGCTCTGGAAAAGAAAGAACAGCTACAACCGGAGGAGGAATTAGTTTAAACGTATAAAGAGCGAGAGAGCGAAAGAGTAAATTTGCAAAAACTGCACGTTCACTCTTTCGCTCTCTCGCTCTTTCATCGCACCGGCGACCCGGTCTTTATTTATGAACCGTACCGTACTTTTTTTTATCCTGCCCGTCATTCTCCTGTTAATTGACTGGTACGTTTTTCAGGCCATTAAAACCGTTAGTCGATCCGCAACGGAAAATACGCAGCGAATAATTGCCATTGCCTTCTGGGGGTTTACAGCAGTGTCGCTGTTGCTGTATGTAATCATGCAATTAGTGCCTCCCGATTCTATTAGTCGCAATATGCGGACGTTTATGTGGGCCGTCATTGCGATTCCTTATTTCTCAAAAATCTTTGCCGTACTCATTATATTAATTGATGATATTGGCCGGTTCTTTCGCTGGATCATATCTCTATTTTACAAACCCGAAGTTCGCGAAGCCGTTGAGGATTCGACCCGCCAAACCATACCCGCTACCGACACTATTTCACGCTCCGATTTTCTGATGAAGACGGCACTGGTGGTGGGAGCCATTCCGCTGGCAGGATTCACCTGGGGTATAGTATCGGGTGCCCATGACTACCGCATCCGGCGCATTAAGTTACCCATGAAAAACCTGCCATCAGGATTTAATGGCATCACAATTGCACAAATCTCGGATATTCATTCCGGTAGTTTCTTCAACAAAACGGCCGTACGCGGTGGCGTTGACATGTTGCTTGGTCAGAAGCCTGACCTCGTGTTTTTTACTGGCGACCTGGTGAACAGCCACGCTGAAGAGGTAAACAGCTACATTGACGTATTCAACAAAGTGAAAGCACCATTGGGTGTATACTCAACGCTGGGTAATCATGACTACGGAAAGTATGTGCAATGGCCGAATGCTCAGGCCGAACGGCAAAATGTGCTGAACGTTGTGGCAGCTCATAAGCAAATGGGCTGGAACATCTTGATGGATGAACATAAAATACTGGAGCAGAACGGGGATAAAATCGCGCTTATTGGCGTGCAGAACCTTGGTTTCGGTCCGGCGGCCCTACGCGCTGGAAATCTTGCCAAAGCTTACAAGGGCACTGAAGACTATCCCGTTAAACTATTACTGTCGCACGATCCCACACATTGGGATGCCGAAGTGCGGCCAAGTTTTGGGGATATAGACGTTCAGTTCAGTGGCCATACGCACGGTGCTCAGTTTGGTGTTGACCTGGGTGATGTCAGGTGGAGCCCGGCGCAGTATTTTTATAAACAATGGGCTGGGTTATATGAGCAAGGCAATCAACGGTTGTATGTCAATCGGGGCTATGGGTATATTGGTTACCCGGGCCGGGTTGGTATTCTGCCGGAGATTACAATTTTTGAGTTAGTGAAGGCATAGTTTCTAACTAAATCCTTACTCTTTCCGTTACCTCTAATCAACTAACCATCAAACACACATGAAAATAATTTTTATAACCGGGCTTTCTTTCTTTATGTCGTTATTGGCTTACGTAACGCCAGTTAAAGAAACCCGGCAAACGACCATTCCCGTTTGCCATACGCCCGGAAACGATATGTCGTTACTGGCAGCAAACCCGGCGTTTCAGCAGTTACACATTAGTCCATTGCCATTCACGTACAAGGGCGCGGGAGAAATGGTTACGTTTCCAACGCCCGATGGCCAATCTGCCAGCGGATTTATGATAAAGTCCCAAAAGCCATCTGATAAATGGCTACTGGTTTACCAGGAATGGTGGGGTCTAAATGACAATATCAAAAAAGAAGCTGAGAAGTATTACAGTGATCTGAAAGATGTAAATGTACTGGCCCTGGATATGTATGATGGCAAAGTAGCCACTGAGCCATCGGAAGCGGGCAAGTTGATGAGTGCCGCCAGTAAAGACCGACTTGCCAGCATTATGAAAGGGGGCATTGCTTACGCAGGTCCCAAGGCTGAATTTGCCAGCGTTGGCTGGTGCTTCGGTGGTATGTTGTCGCTCCAGTCTGCTATGCTGGAAGGTAAGCAGGCAAAAGGCTGTGTAATGTATTATGGTCGGCCTGAGCAGGATGTTGAAAAATTGAAAACACTTAATACCGATGTAATCGGTTTTTTCGGTACGCAGGATAAAGGTATTACGCCAGAATCGGTGAAGACGTTTGAAGAGAACATGCAGAAAGCCGGTGAGAAACTGACTGTCAAAATGTATGATGCCGGACACGGCTTTGCTAATCCAAGTAATCCGGTTTATAACAAGGAGGCCGCAGCTGATTCCTATAAGTTGGCTTTAGCCTATTTAAAAAGCAAACTGAAAGCATAATTCACTGCTTCATCTTCTCTTTTAAAAGCCTGACTATGTTCTCATGGTCAGGCTTTTAGTTAAATTTTTACTAATTTATTGTCGTTTTCATTAAACGCTGGGCTTCACAATTTGTCTAACAAACAGAAGCTAAATGCATACGCCGATGGACATATAGAGATAGGGGTAGCGTGTCAACAGGATAGGCACAATGACCGTGGTAGTGCGTTTGGGTAACTAGGCGTAAAGGCTATTCACTACACCTCTTTAAAAATAAATTGTTTCACAAACTATCTAATGATCAACACTATGAAAACGATAAAAATGATTCCATTGCTCGTGGCTGGATTATTAGTTGCGATAATGACAAGTTGTGGTCCTAGCTATGTAAGCACAGGCGCTGGTTATGGAGGATACGGGGCACGGCCATACTATGGCAATAGTTATGGCTACAGTCCTTACGGATATTACCGGCCACCCGTTGTGGTACGTCGTCCGCCGGTTGTAATCCGTCAGCGTTACTACACACCGGCTCCCCGTTACAATAATAATCGTGGGAGCAGCCCAAATGCTCGTAGCGGGAGTAGGGGTAGCTACAACGGCGGTAGTCGTTCACGCGGACCAAGGTAAGGTTTGAATGGATGAAAAGTTTACAAAAACACCGGCTCATACAACGAGCCGGTGTTTTTTGGTATAAAGTTTATTCTAATAGGGTAAACTGCTGATATGCAGCGCGAAGTCACCCGATTCTATCAAGGGTTTGTTCGTGGTAGGCAAATCATAGAGATAAACCCAGCAATCAGCGACTTGCTCATTGAATTGCACCGGTATGATAGCCCGGATAAATTCGGTCGGGTGCTCAAAGTCATCACCAACACCTTCGTAATAATCCAGGTAAGTCAGCGTCGTTTCTTTTTGGTTGCCAATGTCATAAACGGTACCGCATACGCGGGTATCAGCATCTTCCTGATAAATGGCACCGGGGTAACTTCCCATGTTAAATACCTGGCCAGCAAAGGCACCTTCTCCTATCAGACGGCCCCGATTACGCAGGTACAGCGCGAATTGGTTATCAAAAGGAGGCCGAAGGGTGCCGTAAACGATCAGAAAGTCAGGATTCGGACTCATTCAGAAAATGTAGCTTGCTGGATGACGAAAGTAGTTATTTTGACGTTAATATAGAAAGCAGGCCTTATTATGAGAAAGATAAACGTACTTCTGTTGGTTATTACATCATTGATGGTAGTCGAGTTACCATTGGAAACGATGGCCTCCTCTCCCACCACTTCTTCAGAAATGTCGATCTTTAAACGCAAGCGCAAAGGCTATAAAGCCAAGCGTGGCGGGCTGTTTAATACTGGTCTTTTCCGTAAGAAAAATGCTTGTGGCTGCCCAAAGCATTAAGCAACTGTTAAGAAATTGTATTTTTACAAGAACTAGGTCCTTGAATGGGCTTTTTTCGTTTTATTACTTGTAAAAATCTGTGTTTCAGTGTATAATTTCGTACCTTTGCGCTAAAATTAGCTGGACCGGGATCTATTTGATTTCCATGATTATTTATACCTCGTTCCAGAAGGATACTATAAATCATGAAAATCAATTGAATCAGCTAGAAACTGGTTCATACAGTGTATGCAATCAATTCGTAATATAGCTATCATCGCCCACGTTGACCACGGCAAAACTACGCTGGTCGACAAGATTATTCACGCATCCAAACTTTTTCGGGACAATCAGGAATTCGGCGACCTGATTTTGGATAACAACGACCTTGAGCGGGAACGGGGTATTACCATCGTTTCCAAAAACGTGTCGGTTCGGTACAATGACGTTAAAATCAATATCATCGATACACCAGGTCACAGTGACTTTGGCGGTGAAGTGGAACGTGTTCTGAAAATGGCCGATGGCGTTTGTCTGCTGGTCGACGCTTTTGAAGGAGCCATGCCACAAACCCGTTTTGTGTTAAGCAAAGCGCTACAATTGGGCCTGAAGCCAATTGTGATCATCAATAAAGTCGACAAAGAGAACTGCCGTCCAGAGGAGGTTCACGAACAGGTGTTCGACCTGATGTTCAACCTGGGTGCTACGGAAGACCAGCTGGATTTCCCGACGGTTTATGGTTCGTCCAAACAAGGTTGGATGGGTCCGGACTGGAAAACTCCTACTGATAATATCACGTATCTTCTTGATACCATTGTAGCAACTATTCCTGCCCCCCCTATGAACGAAGGGCTGCCACAGATGCAGATCACATCGCTCGATTACTCGGCTTTCGTTGGTCGTATCGCTATCGGACGGGTGCATCGGGGCACGCTGAAAGAAGGTGCCAACATGGGCCTTGTGAAGTCGGATGGCTCGGTGAAACGGGTGAAGGTCAAAGAACTTCAATCTTTTGAAGGACTTGGTAAGGTTAAAGTGACAGAGGTTGCCTGTGGCGATATCTGCGCTGTAACCGGCCTGGAAGATTTCGAGATTGGCGATACGCTAACGGACTTCGAAACACCGGAAGCTATCACCCGAATTTCGGTGGATGAGCCAACCATGAACATGTTGTTCACCATAAACAACTCGCCATTTTTTGGTAAGGAAGGTAAGTTTGTTACCTCTCGTCACCTACGTGAGCGGCTCTACAAGGAAATTGAGAAAAACCTGGCGTTGCGCGTCGAAAACACGGATAGCGAAGATCGCTTCCTGGTTTATGGGCGGGGTATTCTTCACTTGTCGGTGTTGATAGAGACAATGCGTCGGGAAGGCTATGAGTTACAGGTAGGCCAGCCTCAGGTATTGTATAAAGAAGACGAGAACGGCCATAAGTTAGAGCCGATTGAGACGCTCGTGGTCGACGTGCCCGAAGAAACGGCCGGTAAGGTAATTGAACTGGCAACGCAGCGGAAAGGAGAATTGCTGATTATGGAGCCAAAAGGCGACCTGCAGCATCTTGAGTTCGACATCCCATCGCGTGGGTTGATTGGCCTTCGTTCTAACGTTCTGACAGCTACATTCGGTGAAGCTGTTATGAGCCACCGGTTTAAAGAGTATCAGGAATACAAAGGACCCATTGCCGAGCGTATCAACGGGTCGCTTATTTCAATGACCAGTGGTATGGCTACTGCCTACTCAATTGACAAGCTTCAAGATCGGGGCTCATTCTTTATTGAGCCAGGCGATGAGATTTATACGGGTCAGGTAATTGGCGAACACAACCGCCAAAACGATATTGTTGTCAACGTGCAAACCGCAAAACAATTGACTAACATGCGGGCCTCGGGTTCGGACAATAACGTGAAGATTGCTCCTAAGATATCGTTCTCGCTGGAAGAGTGCATGGAATATATCCAGAAGGACGAGTACCTTGAGGTGACACCTAAAGCGTTGCGGATTCGCAAGATTTTCCTGGATGAGAATGAGCGTAAACGCAACCAAAACAAATTTGCTATGGCGTAAGCACGCAGCAACCGAGCACAAAAAAAATCCACTGATTAATCAGTGGATTTTTTTGTGCTGTTAAGATAAACCAGCTAATTCTTCACAAACGATCTACTCAAATAAAAGGCAAGAGTTGGTGTGTTTTCGACGGGGACAATGACCGGCTTTTCGGCATAAGCCGGACTCTCAATGGAGGCTCTGGATTTCGCGTATTGTACCTGTTTTTGTGCCTGTTGGTATCCGGCAATGAAAAGTAAACTACCAACAAAAAGAGAAACTAACTTTTTCATAACTATAATTTGTGATGGCGAGCACTAATTATTACCTTATTATTCAACTAATAATGAGTGTTAAACTAGCTGATCAATAACCGACTCTTATTTTATCGTTCGATGTATCGATCAAACTCTGTAGAGTTTGTTACCAATCTTTAGACGCTGAAATCAGCAAATAGATACAACTTGCGGGTCTCTAATTCACACATATGTTGAATTAGTGTACGTCAGTTGAAACCTTACCGCACATTGTATCTAGTTGGTAAAACTCAGAAATGGCTAAATTGTTAGCTCATTTATACTGAATGACGATTAAATTTACAAGCCCTCTCAAAAACCAATCCCCATTCTGATTGCCATGCGGTTGTACACGCGGGTTTCGTGCTTCGCCAGTTCATTGTAAAATAAAGGCATATCGGCTTCCGCAGCCTGACGTTTATAACTTAGCGACATGACGAAATTGGCATTGGATGGCTTGCCAATCCGGAAGCCGATACCGGGCGAAATGATCCAGCCACCGGTGGTTTTATAGCCCGTTACATCTTCGTTGAGCCAGGCAAATCCCCAGCCCGTATCTAAACTGCTGAAAATTCGCAGATTTTTGTTGTTCGGCCTAGCCAAATCATAACGTAAGCCCGCGCATACGGGTATCAACAAGGCCGTGTTGTACCAGTCAACCCCAACGGTAGCTCCCACGGCCAAACGCGGATGCAACAGAACGCCGTTGAAGGTTTGGGCCGTCAGGTTAACCCGTTTAGCTACCGACTCCGAAAAAGTAACGCCGTTGTTATAGCGGACCTGGCCAAACGTAGCTCCCAATTCGGTCATGTTCGTGAATACTGGCTTGAAAGGCGTTGTTTGCCCCCAAACCAGCAGGGGCAGTAAGCCCATCAGCAGAAAAGTGATTTTTTTCATGATGAACCGATAATTAGTACGGACGATTGACTGACAATTTACTTACCTGACGCAGTTGCGCCGGATTGGTGTAATCGAATTGATACAACCCATCTTTCCCAATCAACAGCAATGTTTTGTTGAGCGGAATTACATCGTAGGCATCCTGACCCGTTATCTGACTTAACTGCTTGATATTCAGTGGAGAACTGGCATCGAAACTCTTTAGTCCAAATGCCCCTTCACAGATGAATAGATTTGGGAAATCGACACCGAGGCCATGCGGATTTTGCATGGGGTAGCTTTTGAGTAGGGTAGGACTGGAAAGATTACTGATATCCACTACATCCAATTGATTGGTATACCCACTACACGCAGTTCCGTTTCGTAAGGTAACGTAAGCAATATCGCCATCTACTACCACAGGGTCGCACACGCGGGCGTGCTGGAAAACCGATAGCCGGACGGGATTAGCCGGGTTACTATTGTCGTAAATAAACATGCCCGTCTGGGAGCCAATGAAGAGTTTGTCCTTGTACGGAAAAATGGTTTCAATACCACTCCCTAAACTGATGCGGCTTTTGGCACTGGGTTTAGCCGCATTCTCAATGTCGAACAGTTGCATATCCGACTGGCCAACCGTGTAAAGAAAATTATTATACAAGGCAAACCGGGCCATCGAACCCGCCGTGCCGTTATTATTGGGCTGACTTGCCAACTGTATCGAACTGAAACTCAGGGTCGCCCTATCACAGCCAGGACAGCTGGCCCAACTGCCGGGGCTGGAACCGTCGCAATCGGTTTTGATGGTTTCCGTTACATACTCTACACGCTGGTCGCTGAGGGTGAGCGTTTGAGCATTTATGTTCCACCAGCCACCTTCAAACTGCCCATTCGAAAACACTGACTCTACGCGGCTTACTTCGCGGGGCTGAGCTGGATTACTGATGTCGAACGCTACCAAATCCATATAGCTGTCAGCGTATAGGATGTTGTTCCGAACGGCCATGTCGCCATTGCCCGGAATTCTGAGAAACGCAATTGGCTGAGGCAACGCGGGATTGCGGTTGTCAATAATATGAATTCCCTCTTTCAGTTCATTGATGAACAGGAATCCACCTTTGGTGTAAATTTTGCCCGGTTTGTGGAGTGCCTGAACTGCTTCTACACGCACGCCTGCCCGTACCTGCTGAACTGTCAGTGTAACGGGCGTATATCGGCGGAAGGTACGTGTCTGTTCGCATTTATCGGTGCAGCCAGTGAGCCAGGTGGCTACCAGCAGAAAAAGTAAATGTGTGGTTTTCATGCGGGGTCTCTGCGTCAAGGTTTTACGCAGAGACCCCGCATGAAAAGAAATCGTTGGAATGAATAGCAAAAAATTACCCGGCTGTCCTGATTACGGCCGGGTAATGTTGGTTCTTACACAAAAAGACAAACTATTATCGTTGTAGAAAAGAGCGGTAGGCTAGCAAAAAGACAGCCTGCGTACTTCTGCAATTTGCTCAAAGAGGCTTTTTAAACCCCTCATAGTCAGTTTACTCTTTCATAAATCATGAAATGAGGTGACTCACCACCATGGCGTAAGCGGAGTTTATCCGGCGTTATCATGTCGAAGCGTACAACAGCCCTCAAATTGGTGAAATAACGCTGCTCGAATTCAGTGGCCTTGAGAGTACCTGCTTTTTTTGTGCTTCCCAGATTTTCCGCAGACATCATACCATCAATAGTGGCAAACAAACGCACATTATAGTCGTTTACCGATGATTTTCCATTGGCCAGGAATGGGGTTATGTCAAGCGGTGGGTTAGCGGTATCCAGGGCAAAAGTTAAGGTTACCGTATAGGAAGAATCTGGCTCAACAAGCCGCCATGTACCCACTAAACTGGCAATCTGAGGTGCCAAAACAACGTCTCTACTTCTACATCCATTAAATGCGATAAGTAAAGCAGGAATTAGAAAAACTTTCGTTAAAAATCTCATGAATTTGTTTTAGTTGGATCGGCAATCTTTCCAATGAATAGGATCGTTCCGGTTGTTTTTTCATGAATAACAAAAACAAAGGGTCGGTCAATGAGTGTTGGTAGTTGCACGGATGTTGTAACAACACCTACAGACGTAACAGCGGCCGCTTCTGTTCCTTTTTCATCGACAGCAACGAATGTGTTCTGCTTCACAAAGCTAAGTGTTAACCCTCCTTTCGTATTTATTTTAGTAAAATCTGCCCGATCCGTAAAAGCAGTAGGCATACCCATAGCACTCAACACATTATTGAGTATGATGTCATAATTCAGTGTAAACTTGGGCAGACCAATATCTATTCTACCCAGTATCATACCTTTCTGAATTTTTGCCCATTCAGCGCTGGTCAAACCGCTAATCAGTGCATCTGCCGTTGTGCTTTCTGAAGGCAACAAAACGGTCATGGCAAACTTTCCGGTACCGTAGGGAAACTCAATGGCCTGGTAGTTAGCCTGGAAGAAACGATTCAGGTTAGTTTCAAGGCGCATCATGCGTACTGTTTTCGACTCGCCTGAAGCAAGTTTGAAAGGGGAATCAATAGTCTTATCAGTATCGAAAGGCGTTTTCCAATCGCCTTTAAAATAGAGAGCGTTCAGCAGAAACATGATATTATCAGGCTGGATCTTATCAATAACTTTAGGGATTCTGCCCTTCGTTTGCTCACTGGCCCAGCTATTGATTTTGGTCACCGTAGCTGGATCGTTAAAATCCTGTGCAGATACCTGCGCCTTAAAAGTCTGTTTAAGGAGATCCTGAAAGGTGTTTTCTACCTGGAAGGTGTTTCGATACCAGACCGAATTGGCGAGTGTCAATGTTACACTGGGGTCCACTCCCGGCAGGTTTTCAAGTAGATTCTGATACGTTGCGTTTGCCTCGGTCAACGTCTGGGCATCCAGTTTTAATGCTTTCTGAATTTCCTGCGCTGTTTGGCCATTAGCCCCATTTAATACCATGCCCAGCGCAATGTGCAAACTAAGCGGAGAAATGAAAACATTCTTGGCCTGCCCTTCCTGAGCAACTACCCGTTTGGCCGCTTCGAAAGCAAATTGCGTTGTCTGATCGGCAAAAGGAGCCGATACGCGCAACTCACTGGCGGTGCCTGACCCAGGATTTGGATTTACAGAAGTGCTTTTACAACTTATAGCTGCCAGCAGAATGCTGAAGAAACAAATGATTGTATTGGAAAATAAGGTCGTTTTCATGACAAAGTTGACAAGGTTAAAAACGCACTGTTATCAAAACCAGTTTATTGATGACAGGCTCATGGACAGGTTTTAAATGTATTTCGCTGCGTACGTAAGATATCAACCAGCGTCTCAAATCCGGGAATTGTTTTACCGTACGGAAATGTAACCCGGTGTTTCTGATTGTCTACCTGTATCTCAATGTATTCGGCACCCCCGTCAGTGCAGTCGGGACAACCCAATACGTTCGCTATTTTACCAAATGCATCCAGATTAGCCAGCGTTTTAATGTCATTCCACTGAGTCTGGTTAATTGCTGACTGACAGCTTCGGGGTGTTACCTGAGCCTGAGGGAGTGCACCATTCTGTGCCAGCGTAACACTAGTGCCGTTGAAAACATAATCGTTTCTGCAATAACCGGCGCACATATTAAACGAAGTTCCGGTGCGAATAGTGAGTTTATCCGTGGCCGTATTCTGTGCAGTTTGTGGCGTGAGATTACTCATGCAACGAACAAAAACGACAACAAGCAATACTACTACAATATACTTCATGCTAAAGTGGGTTAAAAATGATAGTCGACCCCCAATGTCATACCGGCCGTAGTTGGCTGGCTTTGTACCTGCGAATGCGCCTGTGTAACTAACCCTATCGAGGGCTGATAGACACCCGCCAATGAAGCTGACCATTGGACCGAAGGCTGGTAGCGGAAGCGGGCTCCCACAATAGCGGCAAACGAAACGGGCCGGTAAATCTCGTCCTTCGTCGTAACAATAATCTCATTATCAACCGTATTCCGGATGAAAATGTTGGAGATGAAGCCACCCAGTACGGCAAGACTCAGGCGTTTCCGGGGCCTTAGCTGATAACCAACCTGAACCGGAACCTGAACAAACTGATAATCATTGGTGAGCATCTGATTGGTTTTACCGCTATAGGTGGGTTGTACATATGCACCGTTGGCAAAATTAGCCTGATCTAGGCTGGTGTTCTTCGGCCCATTGGCACTGCTGTTTCGCAGAGCGTCTACGTACAAATTCCCGGTGGTTGTTCTAATGTCATTAGTGGCAACTATACCATTAGCGGAAAGTTGAGCGGGGGTATCGACCGTTGAGCGACCTGTCAAAAATCCGACGCCCGTTTCTATCGACCAGCGCTTGTTGAGCAACGCGCCAGCCGTGAACTGGTAGGCCATGGAGAAATTGGCCCGACTGGTAACCGTTTGAGCCTGATAAGCACTATTAGCAACAGCCATATTTTTAAGTACACCAGCATTGGCCAACGATGCCATCTGTACGGAGACCATTGGGTTAAAGGCTCCGGGCATGATATTCGCTGAGGCCCAAAGATCCCGGCTCTTTTGCTTCGACGTAGAGACCTGCGGTTGCGCTGTTGCCTCTGATGGCCGGAACCATACGATTCTGTAGATATGACCGAACTCATGCAGACGAATCGGCTTGCCCCTAAGCGTTTTTAGCTGATTAGAATTCTCTGTACTGAGTGAAGACTGGTCTTCCCGAACAAATGAGGCAGTTGCTACAGAACTAGCCCCAAGAGTACTCATCAGATTGCTTACCGTTCTGGTGGGCGGCTCAGTGCCACCTGGTAGTACCGGCAGCTCACCTAAAACCGGCATTTTGTTGACTGGTACCGTAGTAAGCTGTGACAATAATCCGTCGGCGGGCTGATTTTTTCGAGTCGGTACAGACAAATCATACGACTGCTTGGAGCCTCCTTTAGCCGATGATACACTCCGCTTAGTCGCCTGTTCAATGGGAGGTACAGGTTTTTTTTGTGACTCGTAGGCTAATGAGTTTTCCGGTACCGTGGCTTTCGGAAATGCAGGTGTCACACCCGTTTGACGCTGGTCCGACAATCTGGATTGCTCACTATCAGTTGGTACAGGCATAACCCACCAGCCTACTAGTAGTAATGCCACAGCTGCAGCCAGCCCCGTACCCCACAGCAATGGGCGGGATGAAGCCAATCCTGCTCCCCAGAGGGGGACTACTTTTGAATTGCTTGACTCATCGAGTTGCCGTTCTATAGCATCCCAAACACGGGACGGAGGGGCTTCGGCCGCTTCGTCGAATGTCTTGCGCCACATATCGGCCGGTATTTTCTTCTCTAATTCATCCATTTTGTAATCAATGATAGGGGGTCAGACAAGTGGTTTACGACCTTCTGCAGAGTGCTCATCAGTAAATCGACTATCGGCTTGTATTTTTTGTTGTAATAAATCTCGGGCGCGGGCATATTGCGATTTAGAGGTTCCTTCGGCAATGTCAAGCATCTTTGCAATTTCGGGATGGTTATACCCTTCTATTGCGTATAGATTGAACACCATTCGGCAACCGGGAGGTAACTCCTGAACGAGCTGTAGCAGGTATTTATAATTCAGAGCGGGCAAGCTTTCATCGGCCTGCGGCAGCACTGAAGCCATTTCCTGTACATCTATACTATCATTACTCATTGTTTCCCAGGGCTTCTGTTTTCTCAAAAACTTCAACGCGGTATTGATAACAATTCGTTTTAGCCAGGCTTCCAGTGGGCACTCAAACCGAAAGGTGTCAATGTGTCGAAATATTTTGACGAAGGCATCCTGCAAGACATCTTCGGCTTCATCGGCATCTTTTACGTATCGTTTGCAAACGACAAAGAGCTTCCCGGCATACCGCTCATAGAGCAGTCGCTGCACAATTCGGTCCTGCCGTCGGCATCCTTCTACCAATGCGTATTCATCCTGCATAGCATCCTTGACAGGTATAAGACTCCTGTCATAATCAAACAGTTGGAAGCGGTTCTACTTTTTTTGTGACCTTCGTTTAAGTCTATGACGTCTACGATAATTGCTGTTAAATAGTATGTCGATGCTTATCTTTGATAATCCCTTACCAGTTAAGTACGTATGAATCGTCGTCATTTACTGCAGTATTCGCTGAGTGCCGGGCTCGCTGCCTTACTGCAACCCGCCTTTTCCCGCGTTCATGCATCTGAGGTTCGCTTCCGCATTGGTGCCTGCGACTGGTCTATCGGTCCGGCCGGGGATCGTAATGCATTCAAGGTAGCAAAACAAATTGGTCTGGATGGGGTACAGGTTAGTTTGAATACAAAAACAGATTATGAACATCTGCGCCAGCCAGCTATGCAACGTGCCTGCAGAGAAGCTGCCCAACAGGCTGGCGTTGCCATTGGTGGTTTGGCCATTGGCCTCTTGAATGAAATCCCGTACAAATCGGATGCCCGCACCGAAGCCTGGGTGCAGGATAGTGTCGATGTCGCAAAAGCGTTGGGTGTTAAAACCGTGTTGCTGGCATTTTTTAACAACAATGACTTACGGAATGATAAAGAAGGTGTGCAGGTAGTTGTTGAACGATTGAAAGCTGTAGCACCCAAAGCCGAAAAAGCAGGTGTCGTGCTGGGAATCGAATCCTGGCTGTCGGCACCCGAACATATGGCCATTCTGGATGCCGTTGGTTCACCCGCCGTTAAAGTCTACTACGACGTTTGCAATTCGTCGGTTATGGGCTACAACGTTTTTCAGGAAATCAGAGACCTCGGTAAAGAGCGCATCTGCGAATTCCATCTGAAAGAGAACGGCCATTTGCTTGGTAAAGGGCAGGTTGATCTGGTAAAGGTGCGGCAGGCCATCGAGGCTATCGGGTACGAAGGATGGCTCCAGATTGAAGGGGCCGTTCCGGCAGGAAAACCAATGTTAGAAAGTTATCAATATAATAATAAGACCGTTCGGTCGCTGTTTAGTTAACCAGTGAAGTGACTAGTAAATTAGCCGGAATACCTTGTGCAGCAATGCGCAAATGCGCTGACCGGCCTGTAAAACAACCAATGAAAACAATCTTTTCTCTCAGTCCTATCCCACTGGCTGCCATTGGGTTTTTGTATCTGGCCGGACAAACGTACCAGTCTGTACCCCAAAAGGATTCAACTAATAGGTATCAAAATCACCAGAACGTGGTGGCTGCTGATTCTGGACAGCTTTATCTTCCCAACGATTTGGAAGCTACCCTCTGGGCTGAATCCCCCACGTTCAATAATCCAACGAACATGGATATTGATGCTAAAGGGCGGGTCTGGATTACGGAAGCCGTTAACTACCGGAAATTCAATAACAAGGCCGAAACCCGTCTCAACCACCCCGAGGGAGAACGCATCATGATTTTGGAAGATACCGATGGAGATGGCAAAGCAGATAACAGCAAAGTTTTCGTGCAGGACCCTGACCTGGTATCTCCGCTTGGGATTGCGGTTATTGGTAACAAGGTGATCGTATCATGCGCTCCTAACCTTGTCGTGTATACCGACGAAAACGGCGATGATAAACCCGACCGGAAAGAGATTATGTTAACTGGCTTCGGGGGCTTTGACCATGACCATTCATTGCACGCACTGGTAGCAGGCCCGGACGGAAAGTATTATTTCAATACGGGCAATGCTGGCCCGCATATCGTGACCGATATTGATGGCTGGACCCTAAGGACAGGGAGTTTATACGTAGGAGGGACACCGTACAACAAGCTGAACAAGGGGAATCAGGTAAGTGACGATGGCCGGGTCTGGACGGGTGGTATGGCCTTACGCATAAATCCGGATGGATCCCATCTGAAAGTAATGGCGCATAATTTCCGTAACAATTACGAAACCGCGCTGGATTCTTACGGTAATATGTGGCAGAATGACAACGACGATCAAGTGGTAGCCTGCCGTACAAGCTGGCTGATGGAAGGAGCCAACGCGGGGTATTTCAGTAGTGATGGTACGCGTTACTGGCAGGGGGATCAGCGCCCCGGCCAGTCGATTCCAACAGCACACTGGCACCAAGAGGACCCCGGCGTTATGCCGGTCGGCGACATTACGGGAGCTGGGTCGCCAACGGGTATGGTTATGTATGAAGGTGATGAACTCGGTCCGCAGTATCGGGGAATGTTGCTCAGTGCCGATGCCGGTCGGAACGTCATTTTTAGCTATAAACCTGAACCTTCCGGTGCGGGCTACCGACTTCCGCGAACGGATTTTATCAGCACATTTCCAGAAGTGGATGCCAATTACAAATGGGATGCTGCCACCAGCGATACCCGCAAATGGTTCCGGCCCAGCGATGTAGCAGTGGGGACGGATGGAGCCATCTACATCACCGACTGGTACGACCCCGTTGTAGGTGGGCATCAGATGAAGGATCAAAAAGGGTATGGCCGTATTTACCGGATTACGCCAAAAGGTAAAAAGCTTAAAGCACCTAAGATTGATTTACGAACAACGCAGGGGCAAATTGCCGCTCTTTGTAGTCCGGCGGTCAATGTTCGGGTACTGGGCTTTGAGGCACTGGCCAAACAGGGTGAAAAAGTCATTGAACCCGTAATGGGCCTGTTGGCCTCGCCGAATCCTTATTTTAGGGCACGCGCTGTTTTTCTGTTAGCCCAGCTCGGGGCCGAGGGTCAGTTTGAGGTTGAGCGGCTTTTGAAAGCTGTTGATGCGCCGGTTCGGCTGGTGGCACTACGGGCGTTGCGTAGCATAACACCCGCAAATTCTAAAGCGATTCCGACCCTTACGGCTTCCCAGAAGGCTCTATTGCCTCTACTGGGTAACCTATCTATAGACCGAAACGCGGCTGTTCGGAGGGAAGTGGCCGTAGCTATTCGGGATATCCCGTTTGATGAGTGCCGGTTTATCCTGAACAACCTGGTTAAAGGATATGATGGGAAGGACCCCTGGTATTTGAATGCATTGGGTGAAGCCGCTGACGGTAAAGAGGAGGCATTGTTTTTTGACTTGCGTCAAACAATGCCCGAAGACCCTGCCGACTGGGACCAGCGAACGGCCGACCTTGTTTGGGAGTTCCACCCGCCGTCTGCCGTTCCGATGCTGAAAAAACGAGCCGATAACGTTTCTTTAACCGCAACGGCCCGGCAGCAGGCTATCGTCACGATTGGGTTTATCAAGAGTGAGCCAGCTGCGAAGGCAATGCTGGAGCTATCGAAATCGACGGATAAGACCGTGGCGGAGCAGGCCCGGTACTGGTTGGGATTCCGGCGGGGCAACGACTGGGCCAAATTCCTGAACTGGAATGAAGTGATGCCTGCCAGCACATCACCAGAGGAGCAAAAAATGCTGACCAACCGTCAGGTTCTCCTGGATGAAAACACTACCCCCGACGAAAAACGAAAAATGGCGATCACCATGTCCAAAGATGCTGAAGGAGCGAAGCTATTGATTGGCCTTGCCGCTGACGGAAAACTGTCGGAGGATTTAATCAAGGCGGCTGGACCCGGTATTCGAACCAACAAGGACCAAACGGTTAAAACAATGGGCAAAGAGTATTTTCCCTGGAAATCCCCAACGCAGGCAGTCACCGAGAAACCCCAGCCGGTGGCTGAGAAGCCTTCGATTGCCGGTAGTTCCCCGGTTCAATCAAGGGCTGACGCAGAGGAGAAAAAGGCGACAATGGAAAAAGAGCCGGTCAAAACGGTTCCTGTATCAACGGTGCCGGTGCAGGCCGTATCGGTAGAGACGAAAGAGGAAAATGCTCCCGTGCCTGACAGAGTCGAAAAAATGAGCAACGATGATCCGGCTATCGCCCAGATTGCGATGCTTTCGGGTAATAGCCAGAAAGGACAAACGGTTTTCAAAACGTACTGTATCACCTGCCATCGGCATGGTCAGCAGGGGGCCGACGTTGGTCCGGAATTGACCCAGATTCACCAGAAATTTGATAAGAATGCCTTATTAGATAATATCGTTCATCCTAATGCGGGAATTGCCTTCGGCTACGAGCCCTGGCTGGTTACAACCAAAAAGGGGCAGACGTATTATGGATTTTTGGTAAGCGATGGAGCTGAGTCGCTGGTAGTTAAAGGGATAAAAGGCCAGAAGCATACAATACCAACAGATGAGGTTTTCTCCCGTCGGCAGTATAAAACCAGTCTGATGCCCGATCCTACGGCGTTAGGTATGTCGAACCAACAACTGGCGGATTTGACTGCGTTTTTGTTGAAGAGGTAGATGCGAAACTGGGTTATTTCACGGAATAACCCAGCTTTTTGAGGTCTCCAGCCGTTAGGTTGAGTACGTTAATATCCAGCTTAATGGGTGTAAGGAGTGTATTGGTCGAATCCGACTTAACGGCAACAATGGCATCTATCAAGTCCATCCCTTTGAAAACCTGTCCGAATATGGTGTAGTTGTCATCGAGACGGGGAAGCCCTTTTTTGTTCTGCACGACGTAAAACTGGCAACCCGCAGAAAGCTTATCCGGATTATTATCACGACCGGCACCCACTGCTCCGTATACGTGCCGTATAGCTGGGTTGAATTCAGGCTTTAGTAGATAAGGCGAACCAGCAAAACCCGCCGGAGTGTCGGGGCATCCGCCCTGCGCCACAAAATTGTTGATGACCCGATTGAAGGTAAGCGTATCCCAGTACCCTTCGTTGGCAAGTTTGATAAAGCTAGCTTTATGAACAGGTGTTTCGTCATACAACCAGAAAAGCACCTCTCCAGAATCTACCTTTATTTGACCAATCGGGTACGTTTTTTCAACTTCGGGCTGTACGAAAAACGGAAGGAGATAAGCGAACAACGCAAGAAGTGTAGGCATAGCAGGAGGGAGTATGAGCCAATTAAGGCTAAATATACTTACTGGAACCAATTAAACCCTTTTACTCGTACCAAGGTCTTAGTAAAGAATGTTGTGGAAAAATTGATCTTTCCACATCTACCTCAACAACCTGCCATCACTGAAATCTATGTTCGCTTACCTGACTCTTTTTCTCGCCCTGTTTTCCCTAGCCGCTTCTGCCCAGAATAAACCCATGCCCGATTATGCCCGTGATTGGAGACGCGCTGACTCACTGGCGGCCAAAGGATTACCAAAATTGGCCCTGGAAATTGCCAATCGAATTTATAAAGAAGCTAAGGCCCAGAACAACTATCCGCAGGTGGCCAAAGCGGCCATGTCTCGGATGATCTTCCGTAGTTACTCTGATGAAGATGCGTATAAAGAATTGGTCCGTTCATTACAAATGGATGTTGCCGACACGCCCGAACCGGCAAGGTCCGTTTTGCAATCGGTTTTGGCGGATGTGTACTGGCAGTATTTTCAGCAAAACCGCTACAAATTCTATAATCGGGCCACGATAGGCCGCGCAACGATAGGTGGAAAGGCCAACACTGGAACTAACCAAACCACAACTTCAACCGATTCAACGGCAGACTTCACAACCTGGGATGCCAGTCGGATAGTTGAGGCTGTAACATATGCCTATCTGGCATCTGTTCAGCAAAAGGCCCTGTTGCAGAAAACGCCCATTGTCGCCTACGATGCCCTGCTGGACAAAGGGGACCCGGATGCGCGTCTGCTTCGGCCTACGCTGTATGACCTGCTCGCTCACCGGGCTATCGACTTCTTTCAGAATACCGAGCCGGACTTACTGAAGCCTGTTTTTCGGTTTGAACTGAACCAATCAAATTACTTTTCTAATCCCGAAACGTTTACCAGACTTACTATCCAAAGCCGCGACTCGCTGTCGGGCCGTTATCAGGCATTGTTGCTGTACCAGCAAGTACTGGCTTTTCACCTGAATGATGCCTCACCCGACGCATTGGCGGATACGGATGTGCAACGGCTGGAATTTGTTCATCGACATAGTACGCTGCCGAAGCGTGATTCATTATACCGAAAAACGCTGAACGACCAGATTGCCCGGTATAAAAACCGACCGACTGAGGCAGTTTATGCCTTCCAGCTAGCGCAGTTTCTGGCGAATACGGGTAGTCCGGTTCGGCCGTTGGATGATGCCGATGATCCCACAGTACCACAAGCGGACTCGTCCCGCTGGAATCGGAAACGGGCCGCCGATAGTTGCCGCGATATTATCAAACGATTCCCCAAAACACTACAGGCTAAACAAGCGGCTCAACTATTGAGTCGCCTGACAGCCCCTACGGTTACTGTACAGATAGAGCAGGTGAACGCACCGGATAAACCATTTCGGGCACTGGTCAGCTATCAGAACGTTAATAAGCTGCTGTACCGAATTTTCCGGGTCACAGCCGCTGAGACGCAGACGTTCCGGGATAATAATGGAAATGAGGAGCAACGGAAGAAATTATATGCCGCGTGGCTCAAACGACCTTTTGTCGCTGAATCGTCCGTTGCCCTGCCCAATGATGGCGACCTCAATCAGCATTCGGTCGAGATGCCGGTTAAGGGGTTGCCCACCGGGCATTATATCCTGTTAGCCACATCGGACGACACTTTTCTGGCTAAGACGGAGTCCGTTCAATTCGTGTCCTTTACTGTATCGGGACTTAGTTATATGCTGTCTTCAGCAACAAACGTAGCTACCGAATCGATTGTTGTAACGAATCGATTGACGGGTGAACCCATTCCGAACGCAACGGTAACGGCTGTTGGCCCTAAATCGTTAGCGACCATAAAAACATACAAAACCAACATTAATGGCTGGGTTAAGATTTCGGAGAGTGAGCTGCCCCTGCAAACGGCCTTTCAATACCTGATTTCGCTGGAAGCAGATACCATTTTCTCGGATCAGCAATACAATTACCACATCGATACCGAAGGAAACCTGGAGCAGTTGCAAACGCACGTCAACCTCTTTACCGATAGGGCCATCTATCGTCCCGGTCAGTTGATTTACGTAAAGGGTTTGCTGTACGCTGGCAAAACGAATCAGTTTGCGATAAACCCGAATCAGGATGTCACACTCGATTTCCTCGACCAGAACGGTGAGAGCATCGCAAAGCAGACCCTGAAAACCAATGAATTTGGCACGTTCAATACCAGTTTCACGGCTCCTGTTGGACGAGTAACTGGTCAGATGACCCTGCAAACACCTTTTGGAAGTGCTGCTATTCGAGTAGAAGAGTACAAGCGTCCTACGTTCGAAGTAAAAGCCAAACCAATCACGCAGTCCTTCAAACTCGGTCAGACGGTTACGGTATCGGCTACTATCAACACCTTTTCGGGCGCCGTTGTCGATGGTGCCGAGGTCCGCTACCGGGTCACGCGTCAACTCCGGCCCCGCTGGGATTGGTGGTCGGGCGGGTACGGCGGTTTTAGAGGGCCACGAAACTCCAGTCAGACCGAGATTACGAACGGCGCAGCACAAACGGATGCTCAGGGGAACGTTAGCATCACTTTTAGGGCTGAACCCGACCTTGGGCAGGCCCGCGTTACTAACCCGGTTTTCGATTTTGTCGTCACCATCGACGCAACGGATAAGGCGGGCGAAACCCGTTCGGCCACGAAGACGCTCAGTATTGGCTACACTGCTTTGCAAATCAGTTTGACCATTCCGCCACAGGTGGAAATAAGCGAACCCACTACGGTTCCGGTAAAGATTACTAACCAGTCGGGGGAGCGGGTAACGGCAAAAGGTCAGTTGATAATTTATCGATTGCAACCCCCGGCACGTCCACTGCGTGAACGCCTGTGGCAGCGACCCGATAGGTCCGTTTTGAGCAAGGCAGAATTTGAAAAGCTGTTCCCGAACGATGTGTATGCCAATGAAAACGACCCGCGTTCGTGGCCGAAAGGAGAAATCGTACAGCAGCAACCGATCAATTCTCCTGCCGATTCACTCATCAACCTTACTCCCAACCGGTATACCCCGGGCGAATATGTAGCTGAACTAACCGTAACTGACTCGACGGGCGAGAAAGTTACGGAACAAGCTTTTTTTGCCGCTATAAACGACAAACAACCTACCGCATCCGCCCGCCCTGATAATTGGGTACAAGTTCGTAAGGCAACTGCCGAACCGGGCGAAGAAGCCGTTTTCTGGGTTGGAAACGCCACACCGGGTTGGGTATTGATGACGGTAGAAGAAGATCGTAAACTTGTACGGCAAGAGTGGCTTAAGACGGATGGTAAACCACGGCGTGTGACGTTGCCCGTTACCGAAAAACAACGGGGTGGTTTTGCTGTGCATTTCGCGATGATCCAAAACGGGCGGCTATACCAGAAATCGCAGACGATAACCGTGCCGTTTACCAATAAACAACTGAGTATAGAAACCCAGACGTTCCGCGACAAACTTAAGCCCGGTGAGCGTGAGGAATGGACATTGCTCATAAAGGGGCTGGATAAAACACCCGCCGAGCTGGTTGCGACGCTATACGATGCGTCCCTGGATACGTTCGTCCCCCTAAACTGGCCCACGTCTATTTATCAACCCTACATGCCTATTTTCTACGACTGGCGTTCTGCTAGTTTCGGTGTGCAGGGTACCAATCCTTTGTTCTATTACTACCGTCCTGAACCTGCCGTGCCGGTTCGGCAATATGATAAGTTATTGGCCAACTACGGAGATAAAAGGGCGAAAGTGTTCGGTCGGGAAATTTCTGGTAGTGGTGGTGCTCCTAACCTTCGAATGGCAAAGGGTGCAATAGCTATGGCGGCTCCAATGCAAGACAGAGCGAATGCAATGGAAGTCGTAGAACTGGCCCCAGCTATAGCCGCTGAACCTGTGCAACCTAAATCGGCCCAATCTCCTGTTGTCAATCCGCGCCGGAACTTTAACGAAACAGCTTTTTTTCTGCCGAATCTAAAGACTGATGAGCAGGGTAGGACCGTGTTGAAATTTACGATGCCGGAAGCACTCACGCGCTGGCGGTTGCTGGCCTTCGCTCACACCAAAGACCTAAAAACGGGTACACTGGAACGGGAAATTATTACGCAAAAGGAACTGATGATCACGGCCAACGCCCCCCGTTTCCTGCGAGAGGGTGACACCATCCGCATTCAGGCCGGCGTCAATAACCTGAGTGATAAAACGCTGGATGTAACGGCAAGCCTTGGCTTGATGAATGCTTTGACAGGTGAACCCATTGACCAAAAACTGGTAAAAAGCAGTCTGCAAACGACCGCTACCGTTGCGGCTGGTCAGGGACAGGCCGTGGGTTGGACGCTGGTTATCCCGGCGGGGCTGGATGCGGTAACCTGTCGCTTTACGGCGAAATCAGGTTCGTTTACGGATGGCGAAGAGTTCACCGTACCTATCTTGCCAAACCGAATGCTGGTTACGGATACCAAACCATTCTGGATAAATGGCCCGGCAACAAAGTCGTTTACCCTAAAGGAACTGACCGGGTTAAATCCGGAAATACCCGCCCAGCACGAACGGCTAACGGTGGAGGTAACGGGCAACCCTGCCTGGTACGCACTCCAGTCATTGCCGTACCTGATGGAATACCGGTACGAATGCGCCGAGCAGTTGTTCAGTCGGCTATACGCCAATAGCCTGGCGGCTCATATCGTAAACAGTAGACCCGAATTCCGGCAAGTGATTGATACCTGGCAGAAAAATCCACCAAAGTCGCCACTTGAAACAAATGAAGAACTAAAAGCCGTTACCCTCGAAAACTCGCCCTGGCTGGCCAGCGCCCGATCCGAAACCGAGCGTCAGGCCAAACTAGGTCAACTGTTGGATGCTAATCGCATGGCGAGTGAACAGCGGCTGGCATTCGAGAAACTGCAACAGTTGCAAACGCCAGAAGGTGGTTTCCGCTGGTTTGGTGGTATGCCGCCGGATTTATCCATGACGCTCCATATCCTGAGTGGATTTGGACATCTGGCCAAACTGGGCCGGTCTGCCGGTGCGGTTCAGTTCCCGGATGATTTACAGCTAAAACTGGCCGCGATGCAAACCAACGCTATTCGTTACGCTGATGCCGAAATGAAGCGGTGGATGGATGACCAGAAAAAGGCTGATGCCCAAAAGAAGGGTAAAGTCGTTGGGTCGTGGTACTTCTCCGCGACGCAGTACCTCTACGCCCGCAGCTTCTATCTGGACAAACCGGTCGATAAAGCGCTTCTCTCTTTCGTGAAAAGTCAGATAGCCGCCGATTGGACGAAGCAATCATTGCAGGGGCAGGCATTAGCGGCAATGGCGCTCAATCGTTTTGGTGATACTAAAATCGCCAATGGGATTATCAATTCGATGCGGGAGCGGTCAACGAAATCAGACGAGTTGGGTATGTTCTGGCCAGATAACGTGAGCGGTTTGCAGTGGTATCAAACGCCCATCGAAACCCAGTCGTATCTGATCGAAGCCTTCGGTGAAATCAATCCAGTGTTGGCGGAAGTCGACGATATGAAACGCTGGTTGCTGCGTCAGAAACAAACCCAGTCGTGGTCATCCACCAAAGCCACTACTGAGGCCGTTTATGCCCTGCTGTTACGGGGTAGCAGTTGGCTCAGTACGGGCGTAACCACGCAGGTTAGTCTGGGTGGCCAGTCCATCGAGAGTCGGGTTACGAAAGCCGATGCTATTACGGGTTACGAGAAAGTAACCTACACGGCTGCTGAAATCAAGCCAGAGATGGGTAATATCAGCATCACGAAAAAGAATGATGGTCCGGCCTGGGGCGCATTGTACTGGCAGCATTTTGAGCCACTAGACAAAGTAATGCCTGGCAGCGCGGGGTTGTCGGTGCAAAAAAACCTGTATGTGCAGCACGATTCACCCAGTGGGCCAATCAGTACACCCGTTACTGAAAAAACGCCCCTAAAACCCGGAGACCTCATCAAAGTCCGCCTGATCCTCAAAACGGATCGTCTGATGGAATATGTTCACCTGAAAGACAGCCGGGCATCAGGTTTCGAGCCAATAGCGGCTTTGTCGGGCTACAAATACCAGAACGGTTTAGGGTATTACGAATCCCCCCGAGATGCCAGCACGGATTTCTTTATGAACTATGTGCCCGTGGGTACGCACATTTTCGAATATGACCTGCGCGTTGCCCAAACCGGCGATTTTTCGGCGGGTGTGGCTACCGTACAGTGTTTTTATGCCCCGGAATTTTCAGCTCATTCGGCGGGAGAGCGAGTGAGTGTTGGGCAAAAGTAAGTGTGGAAGAACTAGAGCGCAGCTATGGCTTCCAGTTCGATACCAAAACCATAATGCAGCGGAGAGCAGGGAACAACCGAGCGGGCTGGGCGGTGTTCGCCAAAAAACTGGGCATACAATTGATTCACTGCGCCCCATGCGTCAATGTCGGCAATGTAAATAGTCGTTTTAAGTACGCTTTCACGGGTGCATCCGGCTGCTCGCAGAATGGCATCGAGGTTAGCCAGAACCTGCCTGGATTGATCTGATATGGTAGCTTGTGAAAGTTTTTCTCCGGTTGGGGTGATAGGCAAAATTCCCGACAGGAATACCAGTCCGTTATGGACGACAGCCTGCGAATAGTGGCCTCCCGGCGCGGGAGCATCTGGGGTCTGGATGAAAGTCATGCTTATTGTGAGGTTTTATTCCTGATTTGTTTGGTATCGCCAATGTCTCTAAAAAAGATGAAAATAGGTTTTTAACGGGCAAAAAAATACCCTGGCTATGCGTAGTCAGGGTATTGATCGTGAATTGTGTTGTTCTGCTTACACTATCGCGTCAATCAGGGCAGTCACGATGGATACCACGATGCTGAATAACAGGGCAGCTATAAAGTTGCTGACGTGAAAGTCGGGGATTAAGTAGGCGGTTAAATAAACCATTAACACGTTGATAACCAAAAGGAAAAGGCCAAGAGTTATAATCGTGATGGGAATAGTCAGGATAGTTAGTATGGGTTTAATAAATGCATTCAGGAAACCCAGTACAATAGCTACAATGAGGTAAGTTCCTACTCCGCCGGTTGCGGATACACCTGGAATAAAGTAGCAGGCAACCCACACTGCTACGGCACTAATGAGAATTCGAATAATAAGGCCCATTGAATTTGTCAGAGTTTGGTGAGAAACGACTCACAGGCACCACCGAGGCACCTGCCGTTATCGAAAAGACAAACTGCAAATCGGAACCTATTGTTTAATATGCCGACGCTGCAATACCCCCACTATGTCGTCTAAATTCATATTCTTATGCTCCAGCAACACCAGAAAATGAAAGAGTAAATCGGCCGCTTCTCCTCTAAATAAGTCGTCGTTGTTGTCCTTTGCTTCAATTACCAATTCAACGGCCTCCTCGCCCACCTTCTGCGCAATCTTATTGACACCCCTATTGAACAGAGTGGTCGTGTAAGACTCTTCGGCCGGATTTACTTTCCGATCCTGGATAATACTCTGTAAATAATTTAAGAATTGGCCCTTTCCCTGATTCACTTCCTGAAAACACGTATCGGCCCCGGTATGGCAAACTGGCCCGACAGGAGCAGCTTTGATCAACAGCGTATCGCCGTCGCAATCCACCAGTATTTCCCGCACATGCAAAAAGTTGCCGGAGGTTTCCCCCTTTGTCCAGAGCCGTTGTTTGCTCCGGCTAAAGAATGTTACAATGTTTTCGGCGAGGGTTTTTTCATGTGCTTCGCGGTTCATATAACCGAGCATCAGCACCTTGCCCGTTTCCGCGTCCTGAATAACGGCTGGCAGCAGACCGTCGGGTGATTTGTCAAAGTTAATATCGGAATTCATGACGTAAAGGTAAGCCGCTAGGCCCGAATCGTCTGCACAAACTCCTTAATCCCCTCTTCCGAGGTGCCGTTTTGGGCTAAATGCCGGATAAACGCGCTACCTACAAAAGCTCCGTTGGCATATTGACTAGCTGTATCGAAGGTTTCGTGGTTATTGATGCCGAACCCAATCAGGTATGGATTACGCAGGTTCATGGCCTTAATACGGTCAAAATACTGCCGCATAGAGTCACTCGTGCCTTTCACAGACCCTGTAATGCTCGCCGACGATACCATATAAATAAACCCGTTTGATTCTTCGTCAATGTATCGGATGCGACTTTCCGAGGTTTGCGGGCTAATCATGCTGACGTTTAGAATGCCATACTCGCGAAAGGTTGTTGCGTAGTCCGCCAAGTACAAATCCAGCGGCAGGTCGGGCAAAATAACCCCGTCCACGCCCACCTCCTGGCATTTTTGGCAGAAGTTTTCCACCCCGAATTGCAACACTGGATTGATATAACCCATCAGCAAAATCGGCATGATTATGTCTCTACGGCAACCTTGCAGTTGGGCAAAGAGTGTTTTGAGTGACATACCATTGTCCAATGCCCGGCCATTGCTTTGCTGAACCGTTTCGCCATCAGCGACGGGGTCGGAGTAAGGCATTCCGATTTCCACAAAATCAACATTAGCCGCCTGCAAACTCCGCAGAATCGTCAATGTATCGTTGAGGTTAGGGAACCCCGCCGTGAAATAAACGCTCAGCAACCGTTCACTCTTTTGTGAAAATAGGTCTGAAATGCGGTTTTGGGTAGTTGATAAGGTCATTAGTATTTTTTGGTTGTCATTTTTGGTTATCAGTCGATTGTCATTCATGGCCAATCAGTAACTGACCACGATGACAATGAATGACGACTAATACCCATAGATATAATGACTATAAATGCTTTGAGTAGGTATTCAGGTCTTTATCTCCCCGCCCCGATAGGCAAACCACCACCACATCGCTGGGCTGAAGATTCATTTTTGGCAAAGCGGCCAGCGCGTGCGCTGTCTCCAGGGCGGGAATGATGCCTTCGAGTTTGCTAAGTTCAAAACCAGCCTGCAAAGCCTCGTCATCGGTGATAGCGTAGAAATCTCCCCGGCCCGACTCGAACAGGTGCGCGTGTAGGGGACCGATGCCCGGATAATCCAGACCAGCAGAGATGGAGTATGGTTCTGTTACCTGCCCATCCTCAGTTTGCATCAATATCGTCCGACTTCCGTGAAGAACACCCGGCTTGCCAAGTGCCGTGGTAGCTGCCGAATGCCCTGAAGAAACGCCTTTTCCGGCTGCCTCAACAGCTACCAGACGTACGGAGGGCTCGTTCAGGTAATGGAAAAAAGCCCCCGCGGCATTGCTACCTCCACCCACACAAGCCACCACATAGTCGGGCGTTTCACGGCCAACTTTAGCAAAAAGCTGCTTTTTTATCTCTTCCGAAATGACGGACTGAAACCGGGCAACCATGTCCGGGTAGGGGTGAGGGCCTACTACAGAACCGATAATGTAGTGCGTATCAACGGGATTATTAATCCAGTGGCGCATGGCTTCATTGGTAGCATCTTTAAGAGTTTGGCTACCCGACTTGGCTGGCACAACCGTGGCACCAAGCATTCGCATCCGGTCGACGTTGGGTTGCTGCCGCTCCATATCGATACTGCCCATATAAACAATACATTCCAGACCCATCAATGCGCAAACTGTTGCTGTTGCGACCCCGTGTTGACCAGCCCCCGTTTCGGCAACGATACGTCTCTTGCCGAGCCGTTGTGCAACCAGAATCTGACCAATCGTATTATTGATTTTATGCGCTCCGGTATGACACAGGTCTTCCCGTTTCAGGTAGATGGTTGCGCCAATCTGCGCCGATAACCGCTTAGCCAGAAACAACGGTGTTGGCCGGCCAACGTAATCTTCCAGTAGTTGCCAGAACTCGGCCTGGAAAGCGGGATCCGCTATTATGTCGAGATAATTCTGCCGAAGTTCTTCTACATTCGGGTAGAGCATTTCGGGGATGAAAGCCCCGCCAAAATGCCCATAAAATCCTTTATTCGTTACCTCAAAAGAGGTTTGTGGTTCTATTGTGGTTTGCATACGAATGAGTACTTAATCTAAGCGTAATCCTGACAAAAGATAATAGCCGCAGGCCTTTTCGTGCGCTAATCCCATTACAGTGCTTCTTCCTCAATAGGCCGAAGCCGGTCTATCAGTTCCTTTACTTTCGCTACATCTTTCACGCCGGGTTCAATTTCAACCTGGCTGTTTATATCAACCCCATAGGGCCTGATGCCCTTGAGGGCAACCAGTTCGTCGAGATTGTCCAGACCAATACCACCGCTGATGAAAAATGGTTTTTCGTTATCGTAACGGCTCATGATTTGCCAGTCGAACGTTATGCCGTTTCCACCGGGCTGTTCTCCTTTTGCGTCGAACAGGAAAAAGTCGCACTGAGCCTTGTAGTTATTTAGCATTGAGAAGTTGAACGACTCATTTACCCGGAAGGCCTTGATGATGTTGATACCCCGGTTCCTCAGGCTACGGCAATAATCAGGTGTTTCGGCACCGTGAAGCTGCACGTACTGAAAATCGTATTTCTTCACGCTTCTCAAAATGAATTCCGGGCTGGCGTTCACAAATACACCTACTTTTCGAATCGACTTAGGGAGTGCCTTCACTACCGCTTCGTCCAAATCATCGCCAACGAAACGAGGGGACTGGTCATAGAAGATGAAGCCAATAAAATCGGGCTGTAAAGCCGCAATCTCTTTTAGGTTCTCGGCGTCGCGTAGACCGCACACTTTTATTTTCATGAGCTAAACGAGTTGATGAAGGTGGGCATTCGTGATTGAAAGTCTGTTACTAATGCTTGCAGCGCTGCGGCTGGGTCAGCCGTTTTCATGAACGCTTCGCCGATGAGAAATCCGTCGAAACCAGCTTTGAATAGAGTTATCATGGTGGCCGCATCGGTCAAACCACTTTCGGTAATTTTAGCAAACGTGTCTGGAATCTGCTCAATTAGCCGAAGCGACGTTTCGATGTCGGTTTTGAACGTCTTCAGGTTACGATTATTAACGCCTACCAGATCAACATTGTGCGTAAGACAGCGGTTCAGTTCATCTTCGTCATGCACTTCAAGTAACACTTGCATACTCAGGTCGTGGGCCTGCATGCTAAGCTCGTTTACTTCTTCCGGCGTCAGACAGGCGGCAATCAGTAGGATAACATCAGCGCCCCAGGCCTTGGCTTCCAGTAGCTGATAGCGGTCAATAACGAAGTCTTTGCGCAAAATCGGCGTTTCGGGATTTGCCAGCCGCGCAGCCTGTAAGTCGGCGGGTGTTCCACCAAAAAAGGGCTCATCGGTCAGTATGGACAGGACAGCTGCCCCCGCCCGAACGTACCCCTGCGTGGTTTCTGTTACATCAGCCTGCGCGTTGATAATACCTTTTGAGGGGGACTTGCGTTTGAACTCCGCAATGATGCCCGTTGAGCGAAATTCCTGAACGGCATCCCGTGTCGACAGGCACATCCGTTTGAAGTTGGGCATTTGTTCCAGCTCTGATACTGGAGTTAGTTCTCTTCGCTGGGCTACTTCGATTCGCTTTTGCGCAATAATCTCATCAAGAATTGTCATTCGTTGTCATTACTTGTCAGTAGTGGTCATTGACTGTCATTCATCGCAAAACAAAAAAATGACTAAAAATGACAACTAGTGGCTGGTTCTACGCAATTAACTTCTTAAAACAGGTCAACGCCTTACCACTATCTAATGATTCCCGTGCCATTGCAACCGCATCATCCCGGCTGTTGGCTTTCCCGGCGGCCAGCAATGCCATAGCTGAATTAGCCAGTACGGCTTGCTTCTGGGATGAGGTTGCTTCATCGTTCAGCACATTCATAAATATCTGCGCCGATTCGTCCAGTGTTTGCCCCCCTGCCAGTGATTCGGGCATTAACACGTCCAATCCTAATTGCTTCGGTTCCAGCACCTGTTCTGTTTGACTAGTGATGACTTTAAAGGCGCCGGTCAGCGAAATTTCGTCATAGCCATCCAGGGTATGCAGAATCATAAATTGCTTGTCTGTCTGCTGATAAAGGTACGCATATAATCGCGCCAATTCAAGGCTGAACACCCCAACGAGCTGTTTGGCGGGCCTTGCCGGATTTATCATTGGACCCAGTACATTGAAAAAAGTTTTTACGCCCAGGTCTTTCCGAATGGGAGCAACATTTTTCATGGCCGGGTGGAAGAGGGGCGCGTGCAGGAAACAAATGCCCGCCGTTTCCATCTTACGCTTTAGTTCACCTACATCATTAGTGAATCGATAGCCTAAATACTCCATAACCGTCGATGAACCGACCAGCGACGACACCCCGTGGTTCCCATGCTTGGCGACCCGCTGCCCCGCTCCGGCAACCACAAAGGAGGACAGCGTTGAGATATTGAAGGTATCTTTTCCATCGCCCCCGGTACCGCATAGGTCCATTGGGTCATAATCGGCCAAATCAACGGGCAGACAAAGGTCAAGCATCGCATCGCGGAAGCCTTCCAGTTCTTCGAGTCGCAGGCTGCGCATCATATAAACGGTCAGAAAGGAGGCTATCTGCGCCGGGTTGTACTCTCCCCGCCCAATGCCCAGCAGCACTTCGCGCGCCTGGTCTTTGGTTAAGTGTTTATATTCAAACAAGTGATTGAGGATTTCTTTCATTTGATTCATGTAGAGATGCATAGTTGCGTCTCATCGCCGGATGGTTTTGTATAGAATTTTTACTTACGCTAATGAGACACGATGTATCGCGTCTCTACATGGATAACCAGTTTTGAATCATCCGCACGCCATTCTCGGTCAAAATCGACTCCGGGTGGAATTGTAATCCCCGCACATCATACCGTGAATGCATCAGGCCCATTATACGCCCTTTATCATCCATAGCCGTTACGCGGAGTTCTGCCGGTAATGAATCAGGCACAACCGTCCAGGAATGATATCGGCCCACCGTTAACTCATCGGGAATATCCTGAAAGAGGAATTCAGCGCGGTCGGTAATGGTGGTCCGATGCGCTACACCGTGCAACACATCGCCCAGGTTTTCCAGCGTGGCACCGTATACTTCACCGATGCCCTGATGGCCGAGGCAGATGCCCAAAATGCTTTTAGTAGGGCCATATTCACGAACCAAGTCCTGCATAATACCCGCTTCTGAAGGGATTCCCGGCCCCGGCGAGAGCATAATTTTATCATACTGCTCGACGGCGTCCAGCCCGATTTTGTCGTTCCTGATTACATCGGGTTGTTCTCCTAACTCCCGCAGAATATACACGAGGTTATAGGTGAAGGAATCGTAATTATCTAAAACAAGGAGTTTCATTAGTACAAATAGATAATGATTGATGTAAAATGAATAATGTCTGCAATACGCCATTGCACATTGTCCATTACAATGACTTAGCTTGCTCGATGGCCACTCGTAGAGCAGCCAGTTTATTATGAACTTCCTGTAGTTCGCTTTCAACGACCGATTTAGCTACCACGCCCGCACCTGCCTGATAGTACAATGTGTTATCCTTGCTCATGAATGTCCGAATCATGATGGCATGATTGAACTCACCGTCGAAACCCATATAACCGATACTGCCGGAGTAAAAACTACGGCTCAGATTCTCATACCGGTCGATTAACGTCATAGCCATGTGCTTGGGCGCGCCCGAGAGGGTGCCAGCCGGGAATGTTTCGGCCACAATCTGTAAGGGGACGGCGTTTTCGGTCAGGTTCCCCACCACTTTAGAGACCAGGTGAATGACGTGCGAGTAATACTGCACCTCTTTGAAGGTCTCAACGTTAACCACATCGCAATTACGGCTCAAGTCATTACGGGCAAGGTCTACCAGCATAACGTGCTCGGCCGACTCTTTGGGGTCATCATATAGCTTCTGGGCAAGTTCGGCATCACGGATGTCGTCGCCCGTACGCCGGAACGTGCCCGCAATGGGGTAAATGGTGGCTTTCCGGTCTTTAACCACAATCTGCGATTCGGGCGAAGAGCCAAATAGCTTGTAACTGCCGTAATCAAAATAGAACAGGTAGGGGGATGGGTTCAGCGACCGCAAAGTCCGGTATACATTGAATTCATCGCCGACAAACGGAGTCGAAAACCGACGTGACAGCACAATCTGGAATACATCACCCCGGTGGCAATGGTCAATACCCTTCTGAATAACACGCCTGAATTCGTCGTCCGTAAAGTTCGACTGTTCGGGTCCGGCCGTGCTGAAGGTATAGGTAGGATAGTTTCGACCGGTAATCAGGTCACTGATGTGGTCGAGCCGGTCCTGCTCTGGTGCGTCAACAAATGCGGGGTCTCCAGTTTCTCCTTCCTGAATGTAGCTGTGTTCAAATAGATACAATTCATCCTTAAAATGGTTGATAGCCAGTACGTAGCGATACACCATAAAAACGGCGGCTGGAATCTGGTTCTCAGCAGGTACCGCGGCATGAAGCGTGATATCTTCAAAGCTCTGCACCGCCGGATACCCAAAATACCCGAACAGCCCGTTTGTTATAAACGAAAACGGAGATTTCTCGTGTTGAAAGCTGTCTTTAAACTGCTGAAGAGCACCCTTCATCTCCTGAATGGGCAATTCACGGGTTTGCTCCGGTGCTTCCGGCATTTTAACTGTCAGCTTGCCAGCCTCGTACGAGAATTGGGCAACGGGGTCGAAGGCGATGTACGAAAACGAGTTTTCATTGCCATGATAGTCTGAGCTTTCGAGCAGAATACTGTTCAGAAAGCGGTCCCGGATGCGGAGGTAGATGCTAACCGGTGTGATAATGTCAGCCAGCATCCGCTTGTGGCGGCTGATAACGCGGTAGGTAATAGGGATCTCAGTAGTCATTTCCTGTTAATTTTTGCTGAAAAGGAAAAAAAATAAGGCTCACCGGGATGACGGTGAGCCTTTATATCGTTCGCTTGTAAACAACAATAGGGGCAACCCTCATCTCGGTTGAGAAGAGTGCCACCACCAAATCATGCTTACTGAGTTATTCATTAGTATATTTTGTTTTAGATTGGCAGGATTCGAACCGCTCTAGACCGATTGAGCGTACAAAGATAAAACGTTTGTTTTGGTTTAGTCAATACGAAAACGTTTTTTGTTTCGATACAATAGTTTCCGCTACAGGCTCATCAGCGAGACGTCCATGTTTTTGTTACCTGATAGTTCGAAGGAGGCCTGGTCGAAGGTTGGGGGTGCCATAAGCCTTTTCAAATTAGAAAATCCGAACGGTTCAGTGGGCATCTGTCCTGAAAAGTCTATTTTTCCATTGTCATTCAAATCCTGAAACATACGCACGGCGTAGCGGCCTGTTGCCAAACCATCGAAAATGACGGTAATGGATCCCATGGCAGGCACCTCTACTACCTTAGTCTGGATAGATTTTCCATCAAAACTGGCCTGGTCATTGGCCAACCCAATGTGCATTTTTCCATTTCGGACCCCTACATCGGGTACAACAACGGTCAGCTTATAAGTTGCCGTTGTAACAGCGGGTTTAGTTACCTGTTGGGAAACTCCGGGTTTAGTCAGCAGGGAAAGTAGGACCAAAGCGGCAAAAAAGGGGGCAACAAATGTTGTTTTCATGATGTTGGTTATTGACAATTGATTGCTAGACAACACAAAAATAGCAGTATCGTGCGGTTACCGGTCAAAGAAAGGGGCTAATCACACCTGCCTGGGACAAACGGTAAGATAGGCTGACCGTCATCCTACATTCAGTGTCAGGTTTCCACTCTTCGTATACCGGATTTCCTCTTCAGCCAGCATCTGCCTCAGGGTCTGGGTGAGGGAATCTGCATCAGTTTGGGCGAAATAATGGGCGAGTTGTTTGGGCGATACCCCTGGCCCGTTTGCCAGCGCAACGTATTCGCGCACCTGCTCCCGTACGGCAGACTGGCTTTGTTCTGCTTTCTTCTTTTTCTTGAGGCAGTTGTCGCAGATGCCGCATCGGTCTCCCGGTTTTTCCCCAAAATAGGCCTGCAATAGTCGGGTCCGGCATTGGGTTGGGTGTTCGGTATATAAGGTGGCGGCCTGTACCTTTCGCATCGCCAGCTCCTTGCGCCGGTTTAGCTCCTGCGTGTTGACCGGCAACGACGGCGCATCGTAGCGGGGTGTCAGGAATGTTAACTGAGGTTTGTCTTTCTGTTTTTCATAAATGACTACATTCCGCTGGTGCAACTGCGTTAGTAACTGCTCAATTTCTGACTGGTTGATTAAATAGGTCCGGGCCAGCGTAGATTCCGAGATGGTAATGAAGTCGGTGAATAGTTCGCCCCCGTACAACCGGAGTAGTAGTTTCAGGAACGGGTCGAGACGGGGATTCAGCACCTGAAACTCATAAAGCTGCCGGTTGTCCAGCACAAAGGTTAGCCGGGATGGGTGAAAGTAATTTTCACTTAGTTGAATTAACCCTTCCAATTGTAGCTGTTTTAGGGCGTAGTGTGTTTCCTGCGGGGGCAGTGTGAATGTAGCGGTGAAAGCGCCCAAATCGAAGTCGTAACTACTAAACTCGCCCCCACCAAGTGGCACAGCGGTATAATTGGCCAGTGCCTGGTATACCCGGCGCAACATAGCTACTGGCTGATACAACTGCTCAGTCCGGAAACGCAGGTTTTCCAAATCGCCGGGGGTGTACAGCATGACCGCGTAGGATTTCTGCCCATCGCGCCCCGCCCGACCCGCTTCCTGATAATAGGCTTCGAGGGAATCAGGAACGTCCAGGTGAACTACCGTGCGCACATCGGGCTTGTCGATACCCATACCAAACGCGTTCGTGGCTACCATAACCCGCGTTTCCCCTTTCATCCAGCTGTCCTGTTTATCGGACCGTTGCTGAGTGGTGAGGCCAGCGTGGTAGAAATCGGCAGAAATTTCCTGTTTTGAAAGCCATTGGGTAATCTGCTGCGTTTGCCGACGGCTCCGAACGTACACAATTCCACAGCCCGGCACATTTTGTAACACCCGTAACAGGCGATTTTCCTTGTCCTCTTCCAGCACGGCGGAATATGAGAGATTAGGCCGGGCAAAGCTTTGCCGGAAGATAACGGGCTCCCGCAGCGTCAGTTTATCAACAATATCGGTCTGAACATCCGGCGTGGCCGAAGCCGTGAGGGCAATAACGGGGGTGTCGGGAATAAGTTGACGAAAGTCAGCAATTTGCAGATACGGGGGGCGGAAGTCGTAGCCCCAGGCCGAAATGCAGTGGGCTTCATCGACTGCCAGCAGGCAAACGGTCATTTGTTTTACCCGTTCGATAACAAGCTCAGTTCGTAACCGCTCGGGAGAAACGTACAGAAACTTTAAATTACCGTAAATGCAGTTGTCCAGCGTCGTGTCAATTTCCCGGTAGTGCATACCGGAGTAGATAGCCGCAGCCGGAATGCCCCGCTTCCGTAGCTGCTCGACCTGGTCCTTCATCAACGCAATAAGGGGGGTCACCACAATGCAAACACCTTTCATGGCCAGTGTTGGTACCTGGAAACAAATGGATTTTCCACCCCCCGTTGGCATTAGTACAAGCACATCCTGACGGTCCAGAACCCGATTGATCACATCTTCCTGCATGGGCCGGAAGTGATCATATCCCCAAAATTGTTGTAACAGTTGCCGGATGGTCAATTCTCGTTTGATGTTTGGTGTTCGACGTTAGGCGGTGCCGTCTTGTTGGCCGACACAACGACAAACAAAAATACGGCATCAAAACCCAAATCGTTATCAGAGAGTTGTTTGATCAGGGGGAAATATTCGCGTCTTCATAACGTCAAACGAAACTATCATGATTCAAAAAGTTATCAAATCCGAGGAAGAGTGGAAGCAACTACTAACACCCGAACAATATCGGGTGGCGCGTGGTAAAGGAACCGAGCGGGCTTTCTCGGGAGAATATTGCGAAGCGCATGATCCCGGGGTTTACGCCTGTGTGTGTTGTGATACGGAATTATTCGAGTCGACAACCAAGTTTGAATCGGGCACGGGCTGGCCCAGTTTTACCGAACCTATTGATGAAGAGCGTGTTCGTCTGGAAAAAGACGATAGTTATGGCATGCGCCGGGTAGAAGTACTTTGTAATGTGTGTGATGCCCACCTTGGCCATGTTTTTAACGATGGACCGAAACCAACCGGCATGCGGTACTGTCTAAACTCTGTGTCGCTCGTGCTGAAAAGACCCGCCTAACCGACCTGAAAACCGGAGGTGAAAAATGGGGCTGCCTGTTTTATGCTGTAATTCATAAAACAGGCAGTCCTACTTTTACTGCGTTCATCCATTTATTTTAGCAATAGTATCATTCTGAGCATGCAAGCCATTGTTACTGGTTATTTAGACGCGAAATTTACATTGTCTGAAAGATGAATGTCAATATGATATACGGTAGGATTGTAGGGGCTTTATGCAGTGTGTTCATGCTGGTAAATCCAATGGTTGCCCAAAAAATTGGGTCTTCCCTCCCTTCACCTCCAGTAAGCTTATCGGCGTCAGGGGCCAAAATATACTATTACAGCGACAACCGGGACGCGTTTACACAGGTACCCCCGCCCGCCGTTTTTCTCCAGCGGAAGAGCACGTCGGGTCGTCTGGCTGCCCCCAAAGCGCAGTTTGTTGTTACCTATACCAACTTTACCCCCGAAGCAAAACGAGCTTTTCAGTACGCCGTCGATATCTGGTCAACATTAATCACGTCCTCCGTTCCGATTCGAATACAGGCCAACTGGATTTCCGACACGCCAGGCTTATTGGGTTCAGCGGGGCCAACGTCGTATCGGTATAGAGTTGATGGGGCACAAAAAGCAACGGCCTTTTACCCCATCGCGCTGGCCGAAAAAATTGCCCATCGCGAGTTGAATACCCCTGGCGAAGCGGATATTATAGCCGACTTCAACCGAAATAACGAATGGTACTTCGGTACCGACGGCCTCACGCCTAAGGGGCAGACCGACATGGTAACGGCTGTACTTCATGAACTAACGCATGGCCTGGGTTTCATTGGTTTTTTCAACACGACCCCTACGCCTTCTGGTCAGATTGTTGGACAATACTTGGCGGCTTTACCGTCGGTTTACGATAGCTTTATTGAGACGGGTGGGGCTGGCGGCCCGGTAAGACGGTTAGTGACGTCCCTAAAAGAATTTCCGAATAACTCCCCTGAGTTAAACCAGCAATTGACGGGCAATGATCTGTTTCTTAACGGAGCGATACTACGGCAGACCACGATCCAGAAACTCCGACTTCATGCCAAATCGCACTTTTCCCGGTCAACCAGTATCTATCACCTGGATGAAGACACGTATCCTGCCGGAGACGTAAATTCACTGATGACACCCACATTAAAACAGGCTGAATCCATTCACTCCCCCGGACCGCTGGTAACGACCTTCTTCTCTGATATGGAATGGAAGACAACATCCGTTCTGCATACACCTTTAGCCAATAGCGAGGAGGCTAAAGATCTGCTGTTTAGTGCCCGAATCGTTAGCGACACCACGATTATTCCGGCATCTGGCCAGTTATTCTACCGGAAAAGTGCGCCCACAGCCGGTGATACTGCCTTTACGGCCATCCCTCTTATTCGGATAGATACAACCAATGAATACCGGTATACGCTGCCCGCTGCCCAGGCCAAAGGCGATATCTGGTATTACTTTCAGGCGCAGGATGTAACGGGGAAATCGTTCGTAAATCCCGGCAGGCAGTTGAATGGGGCAAAAACCTGGTATCATATCCAGGTAGGGCCAGACACAACGCCACCCACCATTCAGTTTGGTCCTGCCAAACAGGCCTTATTCTCAACAACTACCATTGATAGTCTGCCAATCTATGCTCGTATTTCCGACGACAGAAGTGGGGTCGCTTTGGCGTATGTTGACTACCAAATTAACGGGGTAGCACAACCAAACCTGCCTTTGACCTATAATCGCCTGACTATTGGTAATTTCAGCTATGACTCCATTTATGTGAATCGGGTTGTTTTTCCCGCTAATTCGCTGAAAGTTGGCGATAAAGTCACCTATCGGATTGTAGCGCAGGACAACGCGCGAACAAAAAACCAGCGCGCTAATCCAGTCAACGGTTTTTATCAATTGACGGTAGTGGGGCTTCGGGCAGTACGTGATCAATACACAACAACATTCAACGATACTGGTGTAGCCAGTGACTTTGTGGGAAATGGGTTTTCTATTATGACTCCCGCTAGCTTTGGGGACCCGGCTATTCATTCCGAGCATCCGTACCGAAACGGAGATGACTTTAAATCGCAGGCTACTACCGGCATAGTACTGTTGACCCCCATTCGGATAAAAGCGAACCCAGATAGTGCTTACGTTCGTTTTGACGAAGTGGTACTGGTCGAGTCGGGTGATGCCAGCAGCCGACCCGGCGACGCGAACTTCTACGATTATGTTATTGTGGAAGGGTCCAGTGACAGCGGTCGTACCTGGAAGCCGCTGATTGATGCCTACACCTCCAGCGATAGGGGAGAGTGGGTAACCGCCTACAACAGCGACCTTGTACCTGGTCTGTATGGTGAGCGAAACTCAAAAGCGGGCGGCTTCCCGGCCATGTACCGAAAGCGGGAAATACCCCTTCTGAGACCAGGAGCAGCTTTTAAGGCTGGGGATCAGGTTTTGATTCGGTTCCGGTTGTTTGCCGATCAATTATCATACGGCTGGGGTTGGTCTATTGACAACCTTCGAATTCAGGCGGGTCCACCACCACCGGTGCTGGCAACTGATCCCGTTTCTGCCGGGGTATTCAGGGTATATCCTAATCCGGTTAGCAGTGGGTTAATGAAAATAGAAGCTGAGTTGCCCAGGCAACGGGCTGAAATTATAGTGACTATTGCTCAGCCAACCGGCCAACTCATGCGGCAATATACCCTAAAGGTAAGTGGCTCGAAAATCAATGAACAACTCGATTTGAGTCAATTACCCGAAGGAATGTATTTTATACAGTTGAAAGCCGATGACCTACTCCTGACGCAGAAGGTTATTATTGTGAAATAATCCTGCTCTGGTGGTTCATGTATGAAAACCGTTTACAGCTTTCTCCTGCTTCTTTTGCTGGTTTTTGCCTGCTCTCCAGCCCGGCATATCAGTCGTGAACTGAAGACAAAACCAGTCTATACGGATCATTTTACGGGTGTCGCCCTGTATGACCCGGTTCGGAATCGGGCATTAATACAATACAATGCCAACAAGCCCTTCGTACCGGCTTCAAACACAAAGTTGTTTAGTTTTTATGCGGGACTATTGTACTTGCCGGATTCGCTCCCGGTGTTACGATACACAGTTCGGCCGGATTCGCTAATTTTCTGGGGCACAGGAAATCCTCTTCTACTCCACCCCGATCTGCCTGATACCACCGTGCTTGCTTTTCTGAGAAATCGTCCGGAACGGCTGTTTTTTTCTGCTGCCAACTACACGGGACCTCGTTTTGGACCGGGCTGGGCCTGGGACGATTATAATGATGATTACTCGGCCGAATTGGCTCCGTTGCCCATATACGGTAACGTTGTTCGCTTTCGGAATGGGACGATAAGCCCCCGGTCGTTGGCCGATAGCGTTTACATAGCTGCCGGGGTTATGACCGGCGGGATACGCAGGAGTGAGTCCTCCAATAAATTTACCCGACCCGGTAATTCCAGTCCGTCTGTTCGACAGGATGTGCCATTTCAATGGTCGCCTGACCTGGTTGCCAAACTACTGGCCGATACATTGCACCGGGAGGTGAATGTTGTTGCGATTCCCGTACCCGCAACGACATTGGTCGTACGTGGGGTACCTGCCGACTCGCTCTACAAGCGAATGCTTCACGTGAGTGATAACCAATTTGCCGAACAGACGCTGTTCATGATCTCCGCTGAACGGAATAAAAGAAAACTCGACCCGGTGGCAGAGATACATCGAATGACCGATTCTGTTCTACACGTATCGGCAGGTTCTGCCAGATGGGTAGATGGATCTGGGTTATCGCGTTATAACGCTTTTACACCCAATGCATTGATTGATTTACTCGGGAAAATAGCGGCAAAAGTACCCCAACAGCGACTGTTTGCCTTACTCCCGGCCGCCGGGCAGTCGGGTACATTGCGAAGTATTGGTGTAGATGGTAAGCCCTATGTATTTGCCAAGTCTGGTTCAATGACGGGCGTTTATAATTTGAGTGGTTATGTAATAACCAAGCGGGGTAAGTTGCTATATTTCAGTATTATGCACAATAATTTCACCCAGCCGGTAAGTGAAATGCGCCGACTGACGGGTGAGTTATTGAAAGAGATACACACCCAATTTTGAAATATAGTGCTTTTACGATCAAGTGGTTAAAGGGGGCTGCACGCCAAAAGTATCGGGTACGTTCAGCATTGAATAGGTCTTTTTTGTTTACATTTACTTACTCCCTATTGCTCAGTTAAACGCATTGTTCTTATGGTTTCGGATACACCAGCCACCAGCACCCCGCTCGGGCGTGGTATCAAACATATTGGCATTGGTAAGTACGGTAGCAAACCCCTTACCCCCGAACTGTTAACCGACTGCCGGGTTGCCCTGACTGACCCATCCTCCCATCCGCTGCAACGTGGTGCCTTTCTGGGCGCGTTGCTGGCCAAAGGAATGACGCCCGAAGAGAAAACGCTGGAAGCTGTAATTGGTAAAGGCGCTTTTGACCATCCTACCTATTTCATCAACAAAATTTGCCCCGATTTACCCGAAGGGCTGCATCCGATAGCCACCAAACTTGTTCGTGGGGCAAATCTGCAGGTAAGTGAAGCGGAGCAACTGGGCGATTACCTGTTCGGCAACGGCGTATGCGAGACGTTTCGGGGGCTGGCTGCCAGTATCATGCGGGTCCGGCACGAAACCAACGAAGAGTATCAGGGACTTATGCGGGCCGTTGAACGAACGTACTCGCCCGGTTTCGGCCCAATAAGCTGTGCCGACCGGCCGTTGGTTCAATTGGCCGAACCGTTTGATGGTGTTGAGCATAGTTACCTAATTACTCCGCTATTGGGGCAATTTTTCCAGAAATGGGGCTACGGGGCAATATCCATGGTTGGCCGGTCCGGAGGACCTAAGTTTACGCTTAATGCCCTTGACCTTTATATGAACCTGGGCTGCCAGTTTCTGCAAAGCAACCACGAACTCGATACGCCCTTACATTCATTCGGCTGGGTACTGGACCAGAAAGCATTGTCGCCCGCACTCAACAGGTGGGTAGATCGGCGTACAGTCATTATTAAGCGGCCATTTCTGGCCACACTGGAGAAAGTCCTCAATCCCTGCCATGCCCGAATACTGGTGACATCCGTATTTCACATCACGTATCAGATGAAAATGGCAGAACTGGCCATGCTGGCTGGTTTCGATGGAGTCATCGTACTAAAGCGGGGGCTGGAAGGGAGCCTGGCACCATCAACGAGTCGGTCGAGTGGGATTTTGTGTGCTGTCCGTACGCCTAAAGGTCATTTGTTTTTTCAGCATTTTGAGGGCGACGCTCCGGCGTTTTCGGCCTTCCGAACAGAAACGGAATCGGAAATAGAACAGCCTCAGGCCGCTGATAACGCCCGACTGGTGCGGAGATTCATGACCGATGGGCATACAGAGAACGCCGAATTCGATAATCGGGTACAGTTTGCTCACGCGCTTTATGGCCGGGGCCTAACCTGGATTGAAGGCCAGTTGCAGTGAACAGAATGCGTATCTTTGGCCGCAAATGACAGATGTAGTAATTATTGGTGGTGGCATTGTTGGACTCGCCACCGCCCTGCAATTGAAACAGCAGCGGCCGGCTCTTAAGGTCGTTCTGCTGGAAAAAGAGTTGGCCGTAGCGCAGCACCAAACCGGCCATAATAGTGGCGTTATTCACTCCGGGCTCTATTATAAACCCGGCAGCCTGAAAGCCACAAACTGCATTCGGGGGTATCGGATGCTACTCGATTTCTGTAACGCCGAAGCTATTCCGTATGACTTGTGCGGCAAAATTGTGGTAGCGACAAAACAGGAAGAGACACCCCAGTTGGAAACCCTCTACCAGCGCGGATTACAAAATGGTCTTGGCGGTCTGAAAAAATTGTCGGTGGCCGAAATGCGTGACATTGAGCCGCATGTCAACGGGGTTGCCGGGATGTTTGTGCCACAAACGGGAATAATCGATTACAAGCAGGTGGCTGACAAGTACGCTGAGAAATTTAAGGAACTTGGGGGCGCTATCCACCTTGGCGAACGAGTTGAGCAGGTAACTACCGGCACGAGCCTTAGTATTGTCGTGACCGACAAAAATCGGTACGAAACAAGGCTGGTTATTAACTGCGCCGGTTTATACTCCGACAGAATTGCCCAACTGACGCAGCGGGAAGCCATTGATGTTCGTATCGTACCCTTTCGGGGCGAATATTTCAAGCTTAAGCCCCAGAAAGAATACCTGGTTAAAAATCTGGTTTACCCCGTTCCAGATCCTAATTTCCCTTTTCTGGGTGTTCACTTTACCCGTATGGTTCACGGCGGTGTAGAGGCTGGCCCCAACGCAGTACTCGCTTTCCAGCGGGAAGGCTATAGAAAATCAGATATCAATCTGAAAGAACTGGCGCAAACACTTGCCTGGCCCGGCTTTCAGAAAGTGGCGGCTAAATACTGGGAAACGGGTCTTGGCGAAATGTACCGGTCTTTTTCCAAATCAGCCTTTACCAAAGCGTTACAGGCATTAATTCCAGAAATTCAGGAAGCTGATTTGGAGCCTGGGGGCGCCGGAGTTCGTGCGCAGGCCTGTGACCGGACGGGTGGTCTGCTCGATGATTTCGCTATTGTAGAGACCGACAAAGCCATCAATGTACTCAACGCGCCATCTCCAGCCGCTACATCATCGCTATCCATTGGCAAAACGGTGTCAGAAAAAGCATTGACCCGCTTTTAAGGGGAGTATGACAAACTGCTCGCGGGATGCTATGTTCTTGGGCCTAGTTAAAACGGGAGAAAGTAGGGGCGAGAATTTTGTAGCGGCAAAAGGTACATTGAAGGAATTTCTTTTTACGAAGGCAGGAAAATAGCAAACAGAACGCGTGATACGTAGATGATGTGGTAACGGGTGTCTTATCAAAAGAACACATCGATGAAACCAAATGGAATACCTGGTTACTGGCCGATACCACACAGGCCCTGAATTAAGGCCAGCTAGGATTAATAATTTTGCTAGCACACGAGTTTTTCAGGCAATAGGTTGGGAAAGCAATTGCGCTGTTGTATGTTTCCGGTATGAAAGTTCGTCCGTCCGCCCTTATCTGGCAAAAAAATAATAATCAGATAGAAGTTTTGTTCATGCGTTACTCATACGGAGGGCAGGATGTGTTTGCTTTGCCCGGTGGTAGCCCTGAACGGGGAGAAATTTTACCCGAAACCATCATCCGTGAAGTCCGGGAAGAGTTGGGAATTTCAATTGAAGTGGGCGAAATGATTCTGGCAGGTGAAATGCTGCTCACTCAGCGTAATGATGACGTGCTACATGTCGTTTTCGCCGTCCGGACATTTACCGGTACTCCAGTTCTCAACTCCGATGAAACTACCGCCCTCGATATCGTCTGGAAACCGATTAACGAGTTGGGCAACCTTAATCTTTACCCAAACATCGGCGCTAAACTCCAGCCCTGGTTCGATAGTGCCAGTTATCTGGGTTACATTGGTCGGATTGAGCAGCAGTATTTTGAGTAGTAGAAACGCAAAAGATACCAGGCTGCTCCGAAAATATTCACTACCTATGCTTACCCAAACACTAAAATCCCTCTTCCGTCGTGACCTCGAACAACTTAAGCGGGAGGTGGAATTGTATCAGGATGAAAAAGTGATTTGGTATACCGAAAGAGGCATCAGCAATTCAGCCGGAAATCTATGTCTGCATCTGGTAGGTAACCTGAATGCGTTTGTCGGAGCTGAACTTGGGAAAACGGGCTACGTACGCCATCGTGACCTGGAGTTCTCGCTAAAAAATGTTCCTCGCAGTGAATTGTCAGCTAAAATAGACGAAACAATTACCGTTGTTGAGCGTGCGTTAGAAAATCTGACTAGCAAACAACTGGAGGCTGAATACCCACAACAGGTATTTGGTAAACCAATGACGACGGAATACTTTCTAATGCATTTGTCCTCGCACCTAATGTATCATCTGGGCCAGATCAATTATCACCGGCGGTTGCTGGACGCCTGATAATCAGACTCCCTACTACCATTCCAATCACACTTGCCAGCAATCCCCAAAGCATCGGCGAAATTTCGGTTTGTCGCCATAAGCAAAATAGCCATACGGTGAACCCAACGACCATAGAAAAAAGGCATCCTGTCAGGTTAGCTCGTTTCCAGTAAATGCCAGCTGTTAAGGGAATAAATAAAGAAACCAGACTAAAGGCCGATGATTCACCAACCAGATCAAAGATATTCGTGTCTCGGGTGGTGCTCATCAAAACACAAATGAGGGTGATGATAACTACTGCCCAGCGAATTGATTTTAGCAATGTTTTATCGGTAATACCTGGCCGAAAAAATTTCATCACGTTCTCCCCAAAGACAGTTGCCGGGGCTAGAATTGCCCCACTCGATACGCTCAGAATAGCCGATGTTACCGCACCAAAAAATAACACCTGTAAAGGAAGGTTACCATGTCGCATTACCATATTCGGAATAATGAGCTGATTATCTTTTGGTAAATCCGGGTGAAGTAGTTTTGCACTGAGAGCAATGAATAGAGGCAACATCGCAATCGTGACGTATAGGGCCGATGCCAGGAATGAAGCCCGAACAGCTGTGTTTTCAGTTTTAGCAGCCATTACGCGCTGAAAAACATCCTGCTGCGGAATAGATCCCAATCCAATCGTAATCCAGGCGGCACCATAAGCCAGCCAGGCTTTTCCCGTCGATTTCGGCAGAAAACGAAAAAAACCCGGTGGGGTCTGCCTGTCAATTGCTTCCCAACCACCTAATTCATTCCATAAAAGTACGCCCAAGACGGCCAGCGCTAGAATGATAATTAGGTTATGAAAGAAATCAGTGATGGAAATGGACCACATACCCCCTAGTAAAGTGTAAACCATAACAACGCCTGCGCTGCCAATAATGCAATAGGCTCGGGGAATGTCTGTTACCACACTTAGTATAATACCGATGGCTACTAGTTGGGCCGCAATCCAGCTAAAATAAGAAGGTATAACCATCAGTGCGGAGAGTAACTCCGCCGAGCGTCCGTACCGGATACGGAAATAATCACAGAAGGTAATGATATTGAGTCGGTACAGGGGACGGGCGAAAAAAGCGCCGACCAGGAACAGGCATAAAGCGGACCCAAAAGGCTCTTCGATAACCGCCAGAAACCCCCCATCCACGAACATAGCCGGAGCACCCAGGATGGTTTCTGACCCAAACCAGGTAGCGAAGGTTACAGAAGCCGCCAGCAATAAGGGCAACCGCCGACCCGCCAGCACAAAATCCTGCGAAGTCGTTACGCGCCGGGCTGCCCAGACGCCAACAGCGACGTTGGAGAGCAGATAAAGTGAAATGAAGAAAAGGAGCATAATGGCATAGCCAAAAAATTCCGGCAGGGAGCGAATTAATTCGCTCCCTGCCGGAATTCGTATGATTGATGGCGCGTCGACTTGTTACAGTTTCAGCGTAGCCGGTAAATATTTAGCAATCAACTCCTCATAATAAGGCCTTAACTCACTTACTACGGGTGGTTTTGGGCTTTTTGAGTACAAGTCATAGGGATTAAACTTGTTTACCCATTTAAACATCTCGTGGTCGTGCTCATCCATCAGGTGATTGTAAGCCTCCTCGCGGTGTTGCGAATAAAACGAGTGATAACGCATCATGTAAAGAGCCGGTTCGGGCATGTAATCCTTCATGATCTGATACAAATATTCGTCGTGGCCCCACGACATATGTACGTTGCGTAAGCCGCAGTTAGGGGTATATACACCATATTTGGTATTGTACCGCTCATCCTGACTGTCGGGGTTATTGGCGAAAAACTCGGAGTAAACAATTTTGTCCGAATGCTGGCAGCCAACCGGGAAGGTATCGCCCACAACGGCCCACTGCGGTTCACCAAAAAGACACAATACTTTGCCCATATCGTGAAGAAATCCGGTCAGTACAAACCAATCAGGGTGCCCGTCGGCACGGATGGCTTCGGCGGTCTGGAGAAGATGTTGAAGCTGGTCTAGGTCTGTATCCGGGTCTGAATCATCAACAAGGGTGTTCAGAAATTCCATTGCCCCCCATACAGGTAGTTCCTTTTTACTGAAGGCCAGAAACTCCCGTTCTTTTTCGCGCACAAAATCATACGTCTGGTAGGTATGGTTGAGCCGGTAAAATTCCCGGACCGTATCGCGTTCCGGGGTATCATAATTCCGGTAATCTTCTTTCGACTTATGCTCGGGTTCAGGATAACGACTCAGTATGTCGTCTTCCCATTGATCCAGACTGGTAAGGGGGGCTGTTTCGCTAATCATGACGGCTAAAAAATTAGAAGACAAATCTAGACTTTTTTCCTGTTAATCAGTAGAGTAACGTATTCTGGCGGAGAAAAATTACGCTTTGAACTACCAGAATACCGTGTATAACACGGCCAAAATACCGAAAATACTAACCGAGCCAATCACAAACGAAGGGGTTACCCGGAACATCTGCTTATCAACAATGATTTCTTTGTTATTAGCATAACCGGCCGGATCAGTCAGTGAGATAACCACCATTAGTAGGATGTCGATGCAAAATACCCAGGTAGTACGATGCAGAAAAGGAATGGAATCGGACTGAACGCCAAACAGGTCCGTTACTTCTGGCCAGAATTTGAGCAATGTGGACAGGGGAAGCGTTAAAATAGCCACGGTTAGGGCGGCCCGATTGGTGGCCCGTTTCCAGAAGAACCCAAGCAGAAATATGGCAAAGATGCCAGGCGTAACAAAGTTAGTGTACTCCTGAATGTATTGATACACCTGGTCGAGTGACCGTAACATAGGAGCTATGGCAATAGCTATCAGGAAAGAAACCACAACAGCCCAACGACCCACCTTAACCAACTTTCGGTCCGACGCATTTTTGTCCACGTACTTCTTGTAGAGGTCAAGGGTGAAAATGGTTGAAATTGAATTGCATTTACTAGCCAGGGAAGCAACAATTGCCGCTGTCAGGGCTGCAAAGGCAAGTCCTTTCATCCCTACTGGCAACAGATTCATCAATACCGGATAGGCCTGATCGGGCTTAACCACGCCCGAAGCGTCAGTCATAGCTTCGCGGAAAGGTCCGCTCTGGTACAATACGTAAGCGGCAATGCCTGGAATAACCACAATGAGGGGAATCAGTAATTTCAGAAAGGCCGCAAACAGGATGCCGGTACGAGCCGTTTTCAGATCGGCTCCCAGCGCCCGTTGCACAATGTATTGGTTGCACCCCCAATAGTATAGGTTATTTAACCACATGCCGCCTGTTACCAGTGCCATTCCCGGAAGCACCTCATAGTTTGGATTACCTTTCGGGAAAAACATATGAAAATGGCTGTCAGCCTTCTGTCTGAGCGAGAGTAACCCATCCCAAACGCTGGCTGTGGCTGAACCGCTGGTATCCTGTGCTACCAGTTGCAATGCCAGATAGGTAACAACCAGTCCACCAAATATTAGCACAACTACCTGAATTACATCGGTATAGCCAATAACTTTCATGCCACCGAGCGTAATAAAAATAGCAAATATCGCCAGTCCAATTGTGCAGGCAGTAAACGAAATGCCAACCAGTGACTCAATGGCAATAGCGCCCAAGTATAAAATGGAGCTGAGGTTAACCAGCACATAAACTACCAGCCAGAATATGGCTAAAATCGTACTAACCGTATCACTATACCGTTGCGCCAGAAACTGGGGCATGGTATAAATATGGTTGCGAAGGTAAATGGGAATAAAAAATACCGCTACAATAATGAGCGTAGCCGCAGCGAACCATTCGTAAGAAGATATGGCCAACCCCATGGCAAACCCCGAACCGGCCATGCCAATAAAATGCTCTGCCGAAATATTAGACGCAATAAGGGACGCACCAATTGCCCACCAGGTTAGCGACCCTTCAGCTAGAAAAAAGTCGGTCGTGCTCATTTGGGATGAGCGTTTTCGCTGGTAGATCCAGTAACCGTAACCAACAACAATGATGAAGTAAACGAAAAATACGAGGTAATCGGCGGTAGCGAGGTGATTCATGTAGTGGGAATAAAGAAAATACGAGATGCCTGCCAGTAAAGCAGATCACCTCGTATTTTCTAATGAGGTACCACGAACCAAAGTCTTTAACAACCTATAGCTTACTGAAATCGAATGTTTCCAGAAAGGAGGTTGTAAACTGCCCGGACCGGAACTTAGCATCGTCCATCAACCGGATATGAAACGGAATTGTCGTTTTTATACCCTCAATAACGAACTCCTGCAAAGCCCTTTTCATTCGTGTAATCACTTCTTCCCGTGATTGACCTGATACAATCAGTTTGGCAATCATCGAGTCATAGTTTGGCGGAATGGTATAGCCGCTATACACGTGGCTATCAATCCGAATACCATGACCGCCCGGGAAATGCAGGTTCGTAATTTTTCCCGGTGATGGCCGAAACCCATTAGCCGGGTCTTCGGCATTGATGCGACACTCCATGGCAAAGAGTTTCGGGGTGTAATTGCGCCCTGAAATTTCAGACCCCGCTGCCACTTTAATTTGCTCTTTTATTAAATCAAAGTCAGTTACTTCCTCCGTAATCGGGTGCTCTACCTGAATCCGGGTATTCATCTCCATGAAGTAAAAATCTCCATGCTTATCCACCAGGAACTCAACGGTTCCCGCCCCCTCGTAGCCGATGGCCTGTGCGCCTTTGATGGCAGCTTCGCCCATTCGCTGCCGAAGTTCATCAGATACGATGGGCGATGGCGTCTCTTCAATCAATTTCTGATGCCTACGCTGAATGGAACAGTCCCGTTCCGACAAATGGCATACTTTACCAAACTGATCACCAATAATCTGAATTTCGATATGGCGCGGCTCTTCAACGTATTTCTCAAGGTACAGACCATCGTTGCCGAAAGCCGCTCCGGCTTCGGTACGGGCATCGTTCCAGGCTTTCTCAAATTCTCCTTCCGACCTAACAATCCGCATTCCGCGACCACCGCCACCGGCAGTTGCCTTCACAATGACCGGATAACCCATACCGGCGGATAATTTCTGGCCCTGCTCAACGGACTCCAGCAGGCCTTCTGAGCCAGGAATAACCGGCACCCCCGCCAGTTTCATGGTCGCTTTAGCCGTAGCCTTGTCGCCCATACCGTTGATTTGCTCGGCAGTTGCTCCAATAAATTTGATGCCGTAGTCAGCACATATCTGGGAAAACTCAGCGTTCTCCGACAGGAAACCGTAGCCAGGATGAATAGCATCGGCTCCGGTTACTTCGGCCGCTGAAATGATATTGGGAATACTCAGGTACGATAAGCGACTTGCAGGAGGTCCAATGCAGACGGCTTCATCAGCGAAACGCACGTGCAAGCTATCGCGGTCAGCTGTCGAGTAAACAGCAACCGTTTTGATACCCATCTCGCGACAGGTACGGATAATACGTAACGCGATTTCGCCCCGATTGGCGATAAGAATTTTTTTAAACATGATCTAAAGAGCGAAAGAATGAAAGAGCGAAAGAGCGAAAAATGGTATAGACACCCTTTCGCTCTTTCGCTCTTTCATTCTTTCAGTTAAATAGGTTCTACCAAAAACAACGGCTGGTCGTATTCGACGGGCGTTGCATTTTCGACAAGTATTTTCACAATACGTCCCGAAACCTCAGATTCGATTTCATTGAACAATTTCATGGCTTCAATGATGCACACCACTTTGCCCTCACTAATACTGTCACCAACTTCTACAAACATTGGTGACTCAGGGTTGACTGACCGATAGAACGTACCAATCATCGGTGACTTGATCGTAATGTAGTTCGATGTATCAACCTGTGGTGTTGAAGGAGCTACCTGCGTCGAAGCCGCCGGGACCGGTATCGGCACGTGCGGCTGCAAGGCAGGGGCTGCTGGTGCAACTATGGCAACGGGAGCCGGTGGAGGAATTTGACCGTACCGCTTAACGCTGATTTTTAGGTCGGTTGTCTCGATGTTGACCTCATCTAGGCCTGATTGCGAGATGAAATCAATAAGTTGCTGTATATCTTGTGTACTCATAGTGCTTGTACCATAAATGATGAATGATGTATTCTTGAAAACACACCAATTATAACCGAAGTGGCTATTAATCCATCATTCATCATTTATAATAGATCATTCAAAGACTTATTTCACTCGTTCTACGTAATCGCGTGTGCGGGTGTCAACCTTAATTTTTTCTCCTGACTCAATAAAAAGCGGAACCATAATCTTGGCACCCGACTCCACCTCAACCCGCTTTTTGGGGCTGTTAGCTGTATCACCTTTAATGCCCGGCTCTGCATAGGTTACCTCCAGTTCAACAAACGGGGGTAATTCGCAGGAAAGGGGCGTATCACTTTCAGCGTTGATAAGAATCTCAACCTCCTGACCTTCCTTCATCAGATCTGCGCCGTCAATGATTTTTTCATCCAGATTGATCTGATCAAACGTTTCCTGATCCATGAAGTTAAACCCGGCTTCGTCTTTGTAAAGGTATTGGAATTTTCGACGTTCAACACGGACCGGAAAAATTGTAGCACCCGAATTGAAGGTGTTGTCAATGACACGACCTGTCGTGAGGCTTTTTAACTTTGTTCGTACGAAAGCAGCCCCTTTACCGGGCTTAACGTGTTGGAATTCTGTGATTTGGAAAAGGTCGTTGTTATAATCCAGGACCAATCCATTTCGAATATCTGCAGTTGTTGCCATTGTTAAAGATGTATGATGTAAGATGGATGGTGTACGTCAAGGGAAAGTGTTTTCTCCTATAGTATATACCATACATAAAGTTCTAATAGGCCCACTTTATATAAGCAGCTCCCCAGGTGAAGCCACCCCCAAAAGCAGCCATAATCAGGTTGTCTCCTTTTTTCAACTGCGACTCGTAATCAAACAGACACAAAGGAATAGTTGCCGCTGTAGTGTTGCCATACTTGTGAATATTAAGCATTACCCGGTCCGATTCGATACCCATCCGATGTGCGGTAGCGTCGATGATGCGTTTGTTAGCCTGATGAGGCACTAACCAGGCTACATCGGGGCCTGACAGATGATTACGTTCCATGATTTCTGCGGATACATCAGCCATGTTTTTAACCGCGAATTTGAATACGGACGGTCCATCCTGATAAACGTAATGCCAGCGTTTCTCTACTGTTTCGTGCGAAGGCGGATAGCGGCTACCCCCCGCTTTCTGCAACAGGTGATTTTGGCCACTGCCATCCGATTTAATAATGGAGTCGAGAACACCTACGCCCTCATCATTCGGTTCGAGCATTACGGCTCCGGCCCCATCGCCGAATAAAACGCAGGTAGTACGGTCTGTGTAATCAGTAATGGCCGACATTTTATCGGCACCTACAACAATTACTTTCTTACATTTTCCTGTTTCAATAAACTGCGTTCCGATGGTAAGGGCGTACAAAAAACCGGAACAGGCCGCCTGAATGTCGAAGCTTCCAATATTCCGAATACCCACCATATCGCAAATGAGATTAGCGGTACAGGGAAAAACGTAATCGGGAGTTGTTGTGGCACAAATGAGCAAATCAACCTCTTCAGGCTTAATGTTCATCTTTTCGAGCAAGCCTGCCACTGCTTTTGACCCCATGTGCGAGGAGCCCATACCTTCGCCCTTCAGGATATGCCGTTCTTTAATACCGGTGCGACTCGTAATCCATTCGTCATTTGTATCCACCATACGTTCCAACTCTGCATTGGTCAGTATGTAGTCGGGAACGTAGCCGTGAATTCCTGTTATGGCAGCTTTACTCATAAGTTGGGGTACAAAGTTACGCTTAATGAAGTATGGGTCAATAATCTGCCATTAACCGTAAAGCATAAATTAACTCAATGCCTGGGCAATTTTGACATATGAATCGGACTCCACCTGCCGGATGGCCAGGCCAATCATATTTTTTATAGCCAGCGGGGAGGAAATGCCGTGAGCAATAATCACGTTACCATTGACACCCAGAATCGGACTGCCACCGACCGATTCGTAGTTAGTCTTAGCTAGGAACTCATCCTGTATACCGCGCCTGTTAGCTACCTGGTAAAAGGATTCTCCCAGTTTAAACAGAACGTTGCCCGTAAATCCATCCGTTACAATAACGTCGGCCTTTCCATCGAAGAAGTCTCCGCCTTCTATGTTGCCAACGAAGTTAATATGTTGATTATCTTTTAGTAACTGATGAGTTGCCTGCGCGATGAGGGAGCCTTTCTGTTCTTCGGACCCAATGTTCATCAGAGCTACCCGGGGCCGGCTGATACCGAATACATTTTTAGCATAAATTGACCCTATGTGGCCAAATTGCTCAAGTACTTCCGGTTTACAGTCGGCGTTGGCCCCAATATCCAGCATAATAGCATAACCGCCCGTAATCTGAGGGACAAAGCCTGCAATGCAAGGGCGCAGAATACCTTCGATTGCTTTGACGCTGAACAGAGCACCAACGTGCATGGCCCCTGTATTTCCGGCACTACAAAAGGCATCAACCTGCTTATCCTTCAAAAGCCTAAACCCAACTCCGATGCTGGAATTGGGCTTCTGAGAGAGCGCCCTAGTAGGATGTTCACTCATTTCAATCACATCGTCGGCGTCAACCAGTTCAATACGGGCAACTGATTCAGTATTGCGGTTTTGAAGCAGGGGTGCTACAGAAGACTGTTTGCCGATAAGTACAATGGTCACGTGTTCCGGCAATTCAGCAGCGGCCAGCAGTACTCCTTCTACAATTGCTTCGGGGGCAAAATCACCACCCATTGCATCCACTGCAATTTTCATCGACTCGGTTTGTTCAATACCTCCCAGGTAGGTTGAATGGTATACTAAATATGCGTAAAAATAGGGAGGTGACAGGCAATAAAAAAGTATTTCGCGTTCATCTTGGGAGAGACGTCAACGAAATACTTTTCAAAAAGCAATCAAATTTAGGCCGTTTTGGCGTAATTCTCGACAATCATCTGCCCTTTGTAAAACAGATTTCCTTCAAAAACATGGGCGTGGTGGCGCTGATGTACTTCACCCGTCTGAGCATCCGTAGATAGTGCTACCGGTGTCGCTTTGTAATGAGTTCTGCGCTTATCGCGCCGGGTGCTGGAGTGGCGTCGTTTTGGATGTGCCATTGTTCAATTTGTAGTTTAAGCCGGTTCGCCGGCGCGGTTTATAGTTCACTGTAGAAGCCGTAGCAGCCACTACAAGCGTCAAATCGCACCGGTGCCCGGCACGAACTAATTAATTGTCCTAATTATCACTCAATTTTCTCAAAGCGGCCCACCGGGGATCAACACCCGACGTATCATCTTCGTTTTCATCCGGGTCGGACCGGTAAATTATCTTACCATTCTCGTCGTCGCCCTCTTCTTCGTCCCGGAAACGGGGATGAAGCCGTTTCATGGGTAAAGACAAACTGATGAACTCAAAAATATAACGGGCTACATTAATGGTCGTTGTGTTCCGCTCAATGAGTTCAATTTCATCACTCAACTCTTCATTATGGTCGCCAAATTTCAACAACATCGTCTGTCTGGTATCAACTGGCTCCTCATAGGCATCAAGGCATCGGTCACAAGTCTGTTCAACGAAACCCGTAATGTGAAAATCCAGCCGAATCATTGTTTCCGACTTATCCAGAATCAGATGCGTTTGAACGTTGCCTTTTTCAATCAGTTCCTGATCCAGCGACGCAAAAAACGAGTTGTCCGACGTAAAGTCGTACTCGTATTGTTTAGTGTCTAATCCAGCAATATGGATGTCGTATGCGCGTAAGGGAGTCACCTCTTGTCTGCTGTCAAAAATTAAGACCGCAAAGGTACGAAATGTTTGTCAATCAGGAAAGTGAAGTAAAAAAGGTTTTTAGCTTTTACAGTTTATGCGCTATATCAGTGACACACCGGGAGGTGATCCCTTAGCCTCTCAACCTTCTATCAACAAGGCAAACTAAACCAACTGTGCTGAAAAGAGTTATTCCTACTCATCTATCGCTAAAATTATGGCCCAGTACCAACTTGTCGAAAAACACGCTATTGAGCACCACAATGAATATTTTGAGGTACGTAGTACACAAAATGAGCAAGACGTAGAAAGTCTATTTTTCGTTACGAATGAAGAAAACCTGGAAGATGTAGCGACTGCTATTGTAGCGGAGCATTGGCCGGGTATTAAACACTGGACTATAATTCCTCATCGTAAGGATCGCTAGTAGAGACTGATGATGCATAATTGCCTTTTGGTGCGCCAATAGGCTGACTTTTGTGCCTTATTCAAAATTTTATTTCATATTTGAACAATTTAACTTGACTATAGTTACGCCAGATTTTATATTCACCGTACAAAAAGTGTCCCATCCAAAAAAGTGGACCACTACCGTAACTTGTATCGATGAAGACTGGCCGAAACCTATTCTTAACGGGTCTGCTAACGGGAATTATATGCCTGACGGCTTCTGCTCAGGTATTAACCGATGCACAGACTCGTACTGACCTCACTTTCCTGAAGCGAAAACTTGACCTACTGCACCCAGGAATGGGTTATTATACCCCCCAGGCGCGGATGGAGCAACTCTACGACTCGTTATATAACGGCCTGACCGGGCCGATGAACTATCTCACGTTCTTCCGCCATATCAGCCCCTTGGTGGCTGCTGTAAAAGACGGCCACACAAACCTCAATCATCGGAAAAGTTACATTGGGAGGCAGACGCACTTCCTTCCCTTTTATATCCGGCCAGTGGATGACCAATACTTTATCAGTCATAATGTCTCGGCCGATACGAGTCTGGTAAGGGGTACAGAGTTGCTGACTATTAATAACCGTACCGTTGGTGATTTACATCGTGAGTTGATGCGTATCGATCACTCTGGCTCTGATGGCGATAATCTCACCGGTCGCCGACAGTGGAGCCTGGTGCAGTTCGCTGATTACTACGCGGCCTGGTACGGCTCATCCAACATGGTTACGATTACCTATCGGCTATCTGGTGATACGCTGGTTCGAGAAGCCTACCTGCCCTGCCCAACGCTCAGTGTTTTCAGGCAGACTATTCGAAAGCGGTATGGTACCGAACTGAATCAGCCGGCAAACTTATCGGTCAGCACGGTTGATACACTGACCCGTACGGCTGTGTTACGGGTATCGTCATTCATGGGATTAAAAAAGAAAGACCCCTTTCAGTGGGCATTTAACCGGCACCTGAAACGCGCTTTCAAACAGATACACCATCAAAATGTACAAAACCTCATTGTCGATATGCAGGGAAATGGGGGAGGAGTAGTGCTCAACTCTGGCCGGTTACTCCGTTACTGGATGCCTAAGCCGTTTAGGCTTATGGAGCAGGAAGCCATGAAAAGGGGTGCCCGCGCCGAATTAGTAAACCGGTGGAATCCCCTGTCGGCACTGAATTTCAGTCTGCAATACAAAGCCGACAAGACTGGTGGGTTTTCCAGTCGATTGTCGCACAAGCGTTTTCACCCGCGCCACAAAAACGCATTTACGGGAAATCTGTATTTCCTGATGAATGGTGCCTCCTTTTCAGCAACAACAACGGTATTAGCTAAAACGCTGGATGCAGGGATGGGTACATTCATTGGTGAGGCCAGTGGCAGCGCATATTGGGGCGATTTTGCGGGCCATTTCAAAACGGTAACCCTGCCATACTCTAAACTTCAGGTTCGAATTCCACTGAAAAAGATGACCCATGCCGTCGTGGCCGATCGGGCCAATGGATTTACCGTTGAGCCGGATTTCGCCATCACCCGCAGTTACGACGACCTGATGACTAATCGAGACTATGTATTGGCGTATGCACTTCGCCTGATTCGTGAGGGCATCGTGGTCCGACAGTCAGTTCACACCCCCGTAGTACACGTTTCTATATCTTTAAACAGAATCCAGGAATAAGTTTACCTCTTATTATATCGAACTCATTACCCCTCAAGAAATGTTTATAGGGTACTGCTAAATCACCAGTTGTGTATTGTATCGTTGATGTTGAAACAACCGGGAATGTGAAAGGTCCCGGCCGCCTTACAGAAATCGCTATCTTCCGCCATGATGGAAAACAGGTTGTCGACTCCTTTCATTCGCTGTTAAATCCCTGTTGCCCTATTCCCCCCTTTATTCGCCACCTCACGGGTATTTCCGATGAAATGGTGCAGAGCGCACCCACTTTTGCCGAAGTAGCTGCCGATGTTCTTTCTATTACGGAAGGGGCCGTTTTTGTGGCACATAACGTTAGTTTCGACTTTGCTTTCATCCAGAAGGAACTGAACTGGCTGGGACACGATTTTTTTCGGCGTACCCTCTGCACCGTCCGAACGAGTCGGAAACTTATTCCGGGACATCCGTCCTACAGTTTGGGAAAGCTTTGCTATTCGCTGGGTATCCCGCTCAACGGACGGCACCGTGCTCAGGGCGATGCTGCGGCTACCGTGCTTTTGTTTGAGATGTTGCTTCGGCACGATTCTCAGGGATTGATTCCACTGGTAAACGCGCACTAATCATCCTCCCTGACTTGACTGAGGAAGATTGGTTGGCACTTTAGTTAGCATTGACCTGCTAAGCTCAGTGACTGTAATTTCAATGACCGTCTGAATACCCTGTTTCAGTTTACTGTGCCACGAGATTCGGTTATTCAAAAGCCTACCTGGGATTCTATGTTGCCAACACCCAAACCGCAAGAAGCCGCAACTATCCTTTAACATGTAATAGACCGAACCCTGACCCTGGGTCAACCCGTTGCTAACGCCGAAGTGGTCTATCCGAAACCAAGGTGCCATGCCTGGCTGTGCCCACCCAACTGGAGATATAATGCTCTGGAAGAGTAGATACAGACATAGACAACAAAGCCGGGGCATTGGCATAGCGCTATAGGAAGTTGTTGTAAATGAGCCATCTATTTAGTGAACATCCAGGTGCATCGGCTACAAGCACGCTTTCATACCTGTCATCTCCAGCTAGTTATGCCCTGGAATTGGGTTTTTGCGGCTTTGGAGCGTAATTCGTAACAGAAATACAGTTCACGTATACTCATTGATAAACTATGCGTTATTTTTCGTCATTTCAATTGATTTTTATGGTCAGTACAACGGTGGCTGTGGGTCAGAATACCCAGCCTCTTTCCTATCCCAATGCGCGTAAAACAGACCAGGTTGATACTTATCACGGTACGCAGGTCGCAGATCCCTATCGCTGGCTCGAAGATGACCGTTCGGCAGAAACGGCCGACTGGGTTAAAGCCGAAAACAACGTTACGTTCGAGTATCTGGCACAGATTCCGTACCGGAAGCAGATGCAGGACCGGCTGGAGCAGGTATACAATTACCCCAAATACTCGGCACCGAGCCGGAGGGGGGACTGGTATTATTACTCGAAAAACGATGGCCTCCAGAATCAGGCGGTGTTGTACCGGCAAAAAGGCCTTGACGCAAAGCCCGAAGTAGTCATTGACCCGAATAAATTATCGACGGACGGCACCACCCGTCTGGGGGCTTTCTCCCTCTCAAAAGATGGCAAGTACGCCGTGGTTGGTTTGTCGAAGGGTGGTTCCGACTGGCAGGAGTACCAGATAATGGATTTGGCAACAAAAAACTACCTTCCCGAAAGGATTGAATGGGTAAAAGTATCGGGTGCTGCATGGCAGGGGAATGGGTTTTACTATAGTCGTTATCCCAAACCCGAAGGAAGCGCACTCGCAGCCAAGAACGAAAACCACCAGGTGTATTACCACCAGCTCAACACCCCCCAATCGGCCGACCGACTGGTATTTGAAGATGCCAAACACCCGCAACGATTCAACACGGTTGGTACGACCGATGATGAGCGATTTGTGTTACTAACGGTGAGCGACCGGGGGCAGGGAAAAGACGGAAATGCCCTCTTTTTCATGGATACTCAATCGGCGTCGGCTAATACTCCGTTTAAGCCCATTGTGGCTGAGGTGACAGATTTTAGCTATAACGTAGTGGACAACGACGGTGCACGATTGCTCATTCTAACCAACGAAAAGGCACCCAACAGCAAAGTAATTGCTTACGATACGAAGAAGGGAACAGTCTCAACACTTATTCCCGAAAAACCCGAACCCATTGCAGAGAGCAGCGTTAGTGCCGCTGGCAAAAGACTATTTGTTGAGTACTCGAAAGATGTCACCTCAAAAATAGAGGTGTTCGATTACCAGGGAAAAAAAGAAAGTGAGGTTCAACTGCCAGCAATAGGATCTGCCGGTGGGTTTGGTGGCGAAAAAGACGATAAGTTTGTATTTTACACATTCACCTCATTCACGTTTCCGCCTACCATTTACCGCTACGACATTGCCAGCGGAAAGAGCAGCGTCTTTCGTGCTCCTGAAGTAGATTTTAAGCCGGATGAGTACGAAACGAAGCAGGTTTTCTACACCAGCAAAGACGGTACAAAAGTCCCTATGTTCCTGACATACCGGAAAGGATTGAAACTGGATGGAACAAATCCCACGCTGCTTTACGGATACGGAGGCTTCAACATCAGTTTGCCACCCGCGTTTAGCCCCTTCAGGATTCCTTTTCTGGAGCAGGGGGGCGTATATGCACAGGCCAATTTGCGGGGTGGTAGCGAGTACGGCGAAAAATGGCATGAACAGGGGATGAAACTTAAAAAGCAGAACGTGTTCGATGATTTCATTGCTGCTGCCGAGTACCTGATCGCGCAGAACTATACGAGTACGCCCAAACTGGCGATACAGGGCGGCTCAAATGGTGGATTACTGGTAGGTGCGGTGATGAATCAGCGGCCCGACCTGTTTCGGGTAGCTATTCCGCAGGTGGGTGTTATGGATATGCTGCGCTTTCACAAATTCACAATTGGCTGGAACTGGATCGCCGATTACGGTAGCAGCGATAATCCGGAGGAGTTCAAGACCATCTACGCCTATTCGCCAATTCAGAACATCAAGCCCGGATTGAATTACCCAGCCACACTTATCACTACTGCCGACCATGATGATAGGGTTGTGCCCGCACACTCGTTCAAATACGCGGCCACGTTGCAGGAGGTGTATAAAGGAGGCAACCCCGTCCTGATTCGGATAGATACGAACTCAGGGCACGGAGCGAGTAACACAAAGAAAAACATCGAAACGGCGGCTGATATCTATTCCTTTATTCTCTGGAATATGGGCGTAAAAAGCCTGAAGGAAGTGGCAAGTAAATAAACTCATTTCTCAACAAAAAGGCCAGCCCTGATTCAGGATTGGCCTTTTTTATTGAGAAATGTATTGATTACTACAGTTTGAAGGTAACCCCCAGCTTCAGGGGAGCAACACCGGAGCCTAATTCGGCAAAACCCCCTACCGTTTCGTTAAAGAAGTAACGTCCTCCCAGATGAAGTGGTAAAATGATGCCCCCTGCACCACCCGAGTACCCCGTATAATAACTACCAGAAACACCCAGATAGCCTAGACCAAGACCAACATACAAGTCCGCCTTATCTGTTGAGAGATTTAACAGTTCGTTAAAGTGATAGGATCCACGTGCACCAACGTAGAAATAAGATATACCATCACCACTGATGCCTGTGATGCCACTGTAACTCAGTCGGCGATAGTCGACAAACCCACCCACTGTGAGGTTCTTCATGATGCCAAATTCCAGAGAAGCTCCCAGCGCCACGCCAGAATTGTATCCCAATCCAATACCATAGCCACCAATACCAACCCCAGCGTTAAGCAGTTTAGTGCCTTTATCCGGAACATATTGGGCAAACGATTGGGTGCTGGCTAACAGACCAAGTACCAGCAAGACAGAGAAGTTGATTTTTTTCATTTGATATACAGATTTGCGTTTGAATTTGAAACAAAGTAAATATGAAACAATGGGCGTAGCAAACCTTCACCATTATGTCTTATTAATCGGTCAACTTATGGATTGCGGGACAAACATAACAAGCCGACTTATACGACTGACGCGCCTGCAGAAATTTAGTGCTAACAAACTCATCGTTATTAATATATTATTCCCGTGGAATATATTATTCTGGCTGGCCCCTGGTCACAAAAAAATCCCCAGACTCGGGGATTTTTTTGTGACCAGATTATACAGGATGTTGATGTTAGTGAGCTAGTTCCGGCTTCAGTTTGTCTTTGAATACCTTCCTGAACTTGTCTACTTTGGGGGCAACGACAAAGGCGCAATAGCCTTGATTCGGATTATTGATAAAGTAGTTTTGGTGGTAGGCTTCAGCTTCAAAGAATGTTTCGGCAGGGGTAACTTCCGTTACAATGGGGTCGTTATAAGCCCCGGACTTATCCAGTTCTTTTATGGCCGTTTCGGCGAGTTGTTTCTGTTCGTCGTTGTGATAAAAAATGACGGACCTATACTGCGTACCGACATCGTTTCCCTGACGATTCAGCGTGGTTGGGTCATGACTCCGGAAAAAGGCTTCGAGTAAATCCTGGTACGTTATTTTGGTAGGATCATACGTAATTTCCACACACTCGGCGTGACCGGTATTACCCGTGCATACTTCGCCATAGGTTGGATTTGCTTTATGACCGCCTTCGTAACCCGATACAACTGAAATTACCCCATCGAGCGATTGGTAAACCGCTTCCGTGCACCAGAAACAACCCGTACCTAAGGTTGCTTTGGCCGTATTGGCTGATTGATTTGTTATCATAGTTGTTGAAACAATAATGAGTTGCCGCAGGTATTGGCAACCATTCGTTGTGTTTGTGGTTATAAACTATCACTGCAGGAACATTACTAATCCGCGTAAAGTTTGCGTCATTATACTATGAAAGACTTCGATACAAAGCAATTCCGTTACGACGGTGATAATAAGGTTAAACTCAAAAAACAGCCTACCAAGGTCGATGATTTCTATAAGGATAAAGACGAGTATTCGGAGCTGCTAAGCGATCATGCTGCCGAAATTGACAATCTACAGGAAAAGATGTATGCTCACAACCGCTACGGTCTGTTGGTAATATTTCAGGCTATGGACGCGGCTGGAAAAGACAGCACTATCCAGCATGTATTTACAGGTACGAACCCAGTAGGTGTACAGGGATACTCATTCAAACGCCCTACTGACCAGGAACTTCGGCACGACTGGCTTTGGCGGGGCTGGCGCGAACTACCCGAGCGGGGGACCATTGGTATCTTTAACCGTTCGTATTATGAGGAGGTAATCGTCACTAAAGTTCACCCCGAAATTCTGACCGAAAGTCAGCGGCTGCCCGAAAATGTCACCGACGATTTGGATCAGCTCTTCAAAGACCGTTATGAGGCCATTCGGGACATGGAAAAGTTTCTGCACCGAAATGGCTTTCCTGTAGTGAAATTTTATCTGCACGTATCCAAAGAAGAACAGGCAGATCGGCTGATTGATCGAATCGAAGAAGCTGACAAAAACTGGAAATTTGAGGAGGGTGACGTGAAAGAACGCGAGTTCTGGGATGACTATCAGAAAGCGTATGAAGATGCTATCAACGAAACCGCTACTGAGCACGCTCCCTGGTATGTAATTCCGGCTGACGATAAGAAAAATATGCGTCTATTGGTGGGTAAGATATTGGTAGACGTGCTGAAAAAACTACCTATTTCGAAAGAAAAACCAGATGTGGATCGTTTTGTAGCACTACAGAAACTCACTCCTATTATCAGGGCGCAGTAAACCTTAAAGGTTCCATGTTTAAAGCCAACCAGTACCGCTACAATGGCCGGAAGCGATTTTCGATTGACGATACATCCACAAAAAGTGAGCCGTTATACACCAGCGAAGCCGACCGCAATAAGCAGTTAGCAGACCTGGCCGAGCGCATGGATCAGGCCCAGAACAGAATGCATGCCGACGAGCAGTTTGGATTGCTCGTTGTACTTCAGGCTATGGATGCCGCTGGCAAAGACAGTAGCATCCGCCGGGTATTACGGGGCGTAAACCCGTCGCGGTTTATGATTCAGCCGTTCAAAAAGCCCGAAAAAGAAAGTATCAATCATGATTTTTTGTGGCGTTTCTGGCAGGAACTGCCCGAAAGGGGTTACATAGGTGTATTTAATCGTTCGTATTATGAAGAAGTGCTGGCTATGCGTGTTCATCCTGAACGGCTGCGCGAAGGGCATATTCCGGCTCACCTGCTGCCTGAAAATGATGATGTTCTCTGGAAGCAGCGTTTTGGCGATATAGTGCATTTTGAAGATTATTTATTTCGGAATGGTTTCCCGACGCTGAAATTCTACCTGCACGTTTCAAAGGAAGAACAGGGCAAGCGGTTGATTGCCCGCTTGCAGGACCCGGAAAAGCGGTGGAAGTTTTCGGAAAGCGATCTTGAAGAACGTGCGTTCTGGCCTGCTTACATGCAGGCTTATGAGGATACCATCAATGCAACGGCCACCAAAAATAATCCCTGGTACGTTATTCCAAGCGACGACCGGCTGAACCAGCAAATTATGATCAGTCATATTATTGTTGAGTTGCTGGAGTCCCTGCCAACCCGCTTTCCTCAGGCTAATGCCAGAAAGGCTTCCGCGTTGATTAAACAGATTGAAGAACAAGATAAAGCCTGAGTACCTAAGCGAACCGTTATTGGTTTTATCCAACCTCACGTACCATCCAGCCTTATAAATAGTTGGTTTATCTAAATTTGGTATAAGCTAAAACCGCATCGGCTTACTTTTACGTTATCGGTAGAACAACCTGCATGACCGTCTGTTAACTGACGTGCCTGATACGTAATGAAGCATAGTATACTCTTTGGGCTTTACTGCCTTTTTATTGTTGTAATACGCCCCGCCGATAGCTGGGCCCAGGGACTCCAGAACAACGTTTCTGAAAAGGTAATTAATGCCAGCCAGCGTGTAGCTGCCCTTACTATTAGTGGCTATATCAAAGATGCCGCCAATGGTGAGGGCTTGATTGGTGTTTCGGTCTACGTCAAAGAAACGGGTACTGGTGCCGTGACTAATAGCTACGGGTTTTACGCCGTTACACTGCCTGCCGGCAGCTATAATCTGGTTATTAGCTATGTGGGTTATGCCAGACGAACGAAATCCGTTGAGTTGAACGGAGAAAACGTGCACCTTGATCTGGATTTGAAACAGGAAGGTGAGCAGCTCCAGGAAGTAATTGTATCGACCAAAAGGGAAGACGATAACGTCAAAAATATCGAGATGAGCGTCAACCAGATCGATGTGAAAACGTTGAAACGAATTCCGGCCCTGCTGGGTGAGGTAGATGTAATCAGAAGCATTCAGCTTTTGCCCGGCGTTTCGACCGTGGGTGAAGGGGCTACGGGATTTAACGTTCGGGGTGGTAGTATCGACCAAAATCTGGTGCTGCTGGATGAAGCACCGGTTTATAATTCATCGCACCTGTTTGGGTTCTTTTCCGTATTCAACCCCGATGCCGTTAAGGACGTAAAACTGATTAAGGGCGGCATACCGGCTAACTACGGCGGACGGATTGCCTCTATTTTAGACGTTCGATTGAAAGAGGGCAATGCCAAAAAGCCCGAACTAAACGGGGGCATCGGACTTATTTTTAGTCGACTATCGTATGAGCGGCCCCTGTTTAAGGGTAAGGGCTCATTCATTGTTGCCGCCCGTCGCTCGTACGCGGATATTCTGGCCCAGCCTTTTCTTAAAAATGACCTTAAAGGCTCAAAATTCTATTTCTACGATTTAACGGCTAAAGCAAACTATCGAATCAACGATAAAAATACGGTGTTTATATCCGGCTACCTGGGGCGCGATGTGTTCGGAGCTGATTTTGGGTTTAACTGGGGTAGCACCACCGTTTCAACCCGCTGGAACCACGTATTCAGTAACAGACTATTTCTGAATACAACGGCTTACTACAGCAACTACGATTACTCGCTCAACACTGACCTGAAACAGAAGACGCCGAATGACTATTTTCGTACCGACTCCCGGATTGTTGATTATAGCTTGAAACCGGATTTTTCGCTCTTCCTGGGCAAAAGCACTATTACCTTCGGTGGTCAGGCGATTTTCCATAATTTCCAGCCCGGCACGGCTACGGCGGCTAGCTCGGGAAGCGTTCGTACGTTCGGGCTGGAAAACAAGTATTCGCTCGAAAATGCTCTTTATGTAGGAAATGAACAACAGTTAACGCCCGGGCTGCAAGTACAGTATGGACTGCGCTACTCCCTGTTCAATTACATCGGTCCCGGAGAAGCCTACACATTTGCAACCGATGGCCCTGTGGGGCAATCACGGGCAATAACATCGACCAGCACATACAAACGCAACCAGATTATCACCACCTATGGTAATTGGGAACCCCGTTTTTCGGCCAAATATGAACTGAACAATACCAGTTCATTTAAAGCCAGTTATAACCGGCTTGCGCAGTACATTCATTTAATTTCCAATACGTCGGCTTCAACGCCCCTGGATATCTGGACCCCATCAACGAACAACATCAAACCGCAGCTTGCTGACCAGATTGCCGGTGGCTATTTTAAAAACTTTGGTCGTTCTACCGGAACCGGCAGTGAATTTGAAGCATCAGTGGAGGTCTATTACAAGTGGCTACAGAATCAGATTGACTACATCGACGGGGCACGCCTGATTCTAAACAAATACCTGGAAGGCGATTTGCTGCCGGGAAAAGGCCGGGCTTACGGAGCCGAGTTTTATGTAAAACGAAATACCGGCGTTGTAAACGGTTGGGTTAGCTACACACTGGCAAAAACAGAACGGCAGGTGGTAGGCATCAACAACGGAAGCTGGTATCCTACCCGGTTTGACAAGCGGCACGTCCTAACGTCCGTACTGTTAATTGACCCACCTAGCCGTAGCGCCGGAGAGGCAAAACGCTGGAATTTTTCGGCTACGTTCACCCTTGCCACCGGTACACCGGCTACTTTTCCCACAAACCGGTTTGAATACGATGGAATTGTGGTGCCGCAAACCTTTGGTAATACACGCAACAATTACCGTATTCCTGCCTATCACCGACTCGATTTAGCGGCTACGCTACAGGGTCGGAAACGACAGGGGAAGCGTAAAGACGATAATTGGGTATTTTCTGTCTATAACGTATATGCCCGAAAAAACGCCTTTTCAGTCTATTTTCAACCCAACACAGACAACGTAGGTGATGCCGGCAGTTCGCGCATAACGGAAGCTATCAAGTACTCTGTTTTTGCTACAATTATTCCGTCGGTTACTTACAACTTTAAATTTTAATCGTACGCCATGAAACGTCACATCTTTTTACTGTGCATTCTTGGGGGATTTGTTGGGCTAAATGGCTGCACAACCGTTATTGATGCCAAACTCGACACCGGCCCTACCCAGCTTTCCGTGGATGCCTTACTTACTACCCAGCCCGGACCGCAAACGATACGACTCACTAACACAGCGGGCTATTTCGATAGCAACACACCACCAGCCGTTACCGGTGCCACCGTTACCGTTACCGACAATGCCGGAAAAATGTATCGATTTGCCGATTCTACGAATACGGGCTACTATGTTTGGAAACCGACTGGGAAAGATACGCTGGGGCACATTGGCCGGACGTATCAGCTAACGATTCTGCACAACGGAGATACGTTCCGGGCTACCTCAAAAATAAACCCGGTACCGCCTATCGATTCACTCATTTTTGTAAAACGGGCACTCAATCCATTATCTACGACACAGGGCTACCGGGCCGAGTTTTATGCGGTCGACATACCCAGGCAGGTAGACTATTACCGGATTCGGTTTTTTCGCAATGGAACGTTGCAGAACAAACCGAATAATATTGTCACGTCGCAGGATGGCGTATTTGGGGGGAATTCGTCGGTTGCCGATGGCCTGACATTCATCGTGCCTATCCGTCGGTCTATTAACCCGGATAGCTTGTATGCGCTGAAAGATATCGTAAAGGTAGAAGTACACTCCCTGACGGCCGAAGCTTTTCTGTTCTGGCAGGTGGTCCGAACACAGGTAACAAACGGGGGGCTGTTTGCTACCCCACCTGCCAACGTGCCGACCAATGTTATCAACATTAACCCCACCGGCCGACCAGCAACGGGCTTTTTCATCACCTCCGCGGTGAGCAGCCGAACGGCCAGCGTATCAGATGCCAATATCCGGGTCCGGGCCGACTAAATCTATTTCAAAATTGACTCTCCGGGTAACAACCAGACACCCCGTGCCGACTGGCTATAAAACGACGTGCCAAAAGGGATTTCCTGTCGCCGGGTACGGCCATTTTTCAGACGAACAGTAACGACCGTCGTTTTAGGGGTAACAGGAGTGAAAGTTTGCGGTTGGCGGACAGCAAACACGCGTAATGGCCCCCGGTTTTGCGTAACGGCCATTTTTAAGTTACCTTTTACATCGGGCCAGCTAACTAGCGCTTTGGCATTTCCCGGAACGTAGAAACCGCTCTGACTAATGGTTAATGGGGTGAAATTGCCTTTCCCGTCGCCCGTCAATACCAACCCATCAAAGGCATCCATGCGGCCGCCTACCATGTCACTACCGTGTTCGTTACCTACCAGCACGGCATCCAGGTTGCCATCGCCGTCTATATCCTGCGCCAGCATCCCGAATATTGGCGCGGTTTGGGCCAATACCGGCAATGGTTTTACCTCGAATTGACCATTCCCTTTATTTTCAATATAGCTGCTAGACAGGTAATTCGCCGAGAGTTTCAGGGCCTGCTTCCGTTCTTCCTCCGTCAGAATCTGGCTCATGGTCGCCTGACCAAATGGGGCGTATTCTAGGTAGCGTTTTTTAATGCCAATCATCTGCTTTACCATGTCATCCCAGCCGAAATAAGGATATTCCTCGTACTGCCCTTTGGCATTTTTGAAGTAAACAGACGGGAATGCATCGTAGAAGCCATTATTGTCGAAGTCGCCGGCGTAAATGCGAACGGGCCGCTCGGTACTGGCGCGGAGGAGGTTGTTCTGACCAATGTTACCGGCCAGGTAGTCGATATCGCCATCATTATCGAAATCGCCGGGTGTGATGGAGTTCCAGAATCCAGCTTTGTCGGATAACCCGTTGTTTTCTACGGGTTGCAAATGGCCTTTGTCATTTCGCAGCATCATGAGCGGTGCCCACTCACTGGCCAGTAATAAATCAGCGTCGCCATCCTTGTCGAAGTCCGTCCAGAGGGCATCGCAGGTAAGTCCACCTTTGACCAGAACGGGTGCCATCTGCGCTGTAACATCGCTAAAACGTGGCTCCCCTTTTTTACTGTCATTTCGGAGTAGGTAACTGGGTACACCCATTGGATATTTGTACGGTTCTACCCGACCTCCAACAAATAAATCGAGGTCGCCATCGCCATCAAAGTCAGCCGCTTTCACACACGACCCATTCAGGCTAAAGTTCGGCAGCGCATTGGTTGCTAACGTGAAATTGCCTCTTCCATCATTCACATAAAGGCGATGACGAAGGGCTTCGGTCAACTCAGTCTGGCTGAACTCAGGGCTACCACTAGTTGCATACAAATCCAGGTCACCGTCGGCGTCGGCATCGAATAACAGCAAACCCGCATCTTCCGAGAATTTGGTCGGCATTGCCTTTACGACGAATTTTCCGGAGGGTTGTTGCAATAGAATATCCGTTGAAAACTTCGAGCTACCGCCAATAACCATATCCGTCAGCCCGTCGCCATTGACATCGCCCACGGCCAGCGCCGGGCCATATTCTGTTAGTTTGTGTAACAGTGTTTTTTGCAGATTAAAATCAATAATGTCTGTTTCTTCATGCTTATACGTGATGCCAAGCTCAGCGGTTACGTCCTGAAACAATGAATTAGAGGCTATCGTACCTGGAGTCGCGACAGCTGGTCGGGCATTCTTTGCATTAACAGTAATGGTTTGGTCGGCATTAACGGTTGGCAGAAGCTGCACCCGACCACCGGGCCAGGTTATTTTCAGGTTTTTAATCATAGTGAATTTGCCAAGACCGAAGTGAGCGATTGGGTCAACACTGGAGAGGAAGCCCCGGTAGGGCGTATGCTCGTAAAACTCCTTTCGGCCATCGGGTAGCTCGTACTCAATAGTTGCGCCCAGCCCCATCGAGTTTGCGCCGTCCCCCTCAAACTTGACCCGTAGCGAATGGGCCGTTTCCGATTTCAGGTCGGTTAGGTTATTGCGGTAGACGAAGGCTTCGTCATTGATATTATTGACTACGTAATCCAGATCACCATCCCCGTCAAAATCGGCGTAAGCAGCGCCGTTAGAGAAACTTGGCTCGCTCATCCCCCAGCGGTCCGTCGCGTTCTCGAAAGTGGCGTTGCCTTTATTACGGTAAGCATAGTTACTTACTTTGACCTGCGGCATTTTGGTGGTCAACTCTTTACGAAGCGCATCCGTCAGGTAGGTGTTTACGGAACTGTAATAGGTCGTGAAATCCCGGTCAGTAATATCGCGGGGAAAACCATTGGTCACTAATAAATCACGGTAACCATCCTGATCGAAATCCGCCAACAGGGGAGACCAGCTCCACTCCGTTTCTGCTACCCCGGCCAGCATACTAATTTCGCTGAAAATCGGCATACCAACACGGGATGTATCCATGGGGTGTACTCCCTGGTTTAGTTGCAGGGTATTGCGGGCGTACTGATGTTCATAACCCAGGCGATCCCATTCCTGGTAGGCAAAATAGCTGCTTGGCCCCATCAGGCTCTTCTTCCGCAGATTATCTTCGGGCAGCATGTCCATGGCGATAATATCGGCCAGACCATCGCCATTGATATCACCAACATCATTGCCCATTGCCGATGAACTGGTGTGCTTGAACGCATCGTGGGCGTGATTGGTAAAAGTCCCGTCATGATTATTGATGTAGAGTACATCACTCGTGGCGAAATCATTGGTCACGTAAATGTCTTTCCAGCCATCACGGTTAATGTCGCAGATATTTACTCCCAGGCCAAAACCTTCAGCCAGCGTACCCGCCTGTTTCGTTACATCGGTGAAGTAGGCGTGACCTCGTTTGGCGTCGAAATCATTGCGGTAAAGGCGGTCAGTATTGGGAGAAGTACCGTCATTTACCCGGGCGCGTAGATTGGTTGGATTTTTGGGGTCATCAATTTGGTCAACCAGTACGAAAAGGTCTAAATCGCCGTCATTATCGTAATCGAAAAAGGCGGAATGCGTTGCGTAGGTTGTGTCAGCAATCCCGTAGTCGGTAGCCATCTCGCGGAACGTCGGTTGACCATCAGCCCCGTTTCCCTGATTGACGTATAACAGATTGGCCCGTTGAGCCGCGCTCTTTTTGAGGGTTGTCGATACATAAATATCCTGCTTCCCGTCGGCATTGATATCAACGACCGACACGCCGGAACACCACCGCCCACCCCCGCCAACACCGGCCGATTGGGTGATGTCGTTGAAGTGAAGGTCTCTATTACCAGTCTCTGTATCGTTGATATACAGCCGATTCGGAACCTGATTGCCCGTAAAAAAGACATCGGGTTTCTGGTCGCCGTTGAAATCACCAATGCCAACCCCACCCCCGTTGTAGATGTACTGATAGTTGAGGATGTTGAGTGTGTCGGTATCGGTGATGGTATTAGCAAAAGTGATACCCGTATCGGAGGAATCGAGCCGGTCGAACAGGGTTTTCTCCCGGCAGGAAGTCAGTATGATCAAGAACGCAACAGGCCACAGCCACGCACCGTTTTGGAAAGACAGTTTCATAGAGAATGAACGTACACGTTACGGAGAATAATCTACAAATTTACCGATAAAAGAATACGCAGGCTAGTCTCAGCCCCGTCTTTTCCGCAACCTGAGTAACACAGGCTGAAGCGTGTCCCGTTCGGCGAGTAAAACCAGCACGATAAACAAGCCGAAAAGGGCCATGTGAATCGGTACCGCTAGCCATAAGTTCGAAATCGGGAACAACCAGACGCCGAGAATGAGCAGGCCACCTCCCAGAATGTAAAGCGTTGCTGACCGTACATTATAGGGAACGGGGTAGTACCTGTTGCCAAAAGTGTAACACAGCGCCAGCATTACGAAACTGGACGTCAGAAAAGCGATAACGCAACCCATGTAGCCCATAATGGGAATCAGAAGGATATTGCCTGTTATCGTGATGGCAGCACCGACAACGGTGAAGATTGTTCCAAATTTCGTTTTATCGGTCAGTTTGAACCACAAGCCGATATTCTGATAAACGCCCAGAAACAGATTACCTAGCAGCAGAAAAGGAACGATAACTAACCCCTGCCGATAAGCGGGAGCCAGCATGGCTACCCCAATTATATCGACGTTCAGGCTGACCCCTACCCAAATCAGTACGCACACGATGATGAACCACTTGGTCACGCGGGCCAGCAGCTCAGGGGAGTTTTTGTCATCGGCGCGGGAGAAAAAGAACGGGTCAGCAGCAAACCGAAATGACTGCGTAGCTAGGGCCATGAAAACCGATAATTTGAAGCAGTTACCATAAATGCCCAAGGCATCTTCGTTTGTAAGCGCGGCTCCGCTGGCACTCGTATAAAAACCTTCGGGCAGGTAATGGCGTAAAAATAGACGGTCGGTCAGGATATTGATAACATTGGCTAACCCCGTCAGCATAATCGGGTAGGCGTACACGAGCAACACCCGCGCTTCGGCCCGGTTGAACCGAAACCGGAATCCCCGGAACGTATTGCGTAGTAACAGAAAATAGCCCGCATTGGCCAGTAGATTGGCCAGGAAAATATACCCGGGCCCAATTGCCGGATTATAAACCAAATTAATAAACGGCTGTAAACCTGTTAAGTATTTACCCCCGCTGATATCGGGGCAGATGACCAAAAAAAAGATGTTGAACAGCACAACCAGACCCACATTGAGCATTTTTACTTTCACAAATTGCCGGGCTCTGTTTTGAACCCGGAGTCGGGCAAAGGGTATAGCTGTAATGGCATCAATCGCTACAATCAGGGCCGACCACCGGATGAAGGTTGTTTGGCCGGGGTAGTTGAGCCAAACCGCAATGTCTGGTGCTAAATACAGCAATAGAGCCGTTGATGGCAGCGTAATCAGCAACACCAGACTCAGCGTTTCACTAAATGTTTTGGGCAGCGATTCAGGCTTGCGGGCAGCGAAACGAAAAAAAGCCGTTTCCAGCCCAAAGGTGTAAATAACCAACAGCAGCGCGATATAGCTGTAAAATGTAACGTTCGAAGAGAGTTCTTTAGGCTGACTGAACGCATATGTTTGAATTGGTACTAAGATGTAATTCAGCAGTCGACCCAGAATAGTACTTACCCCGTACAATGCTGTGTCGCCCGCTAGTTTCTTAAACGTACTCATCGACTCGTAAAAATGGCTAACCAGAATTGATTTTGACTGATTCTGGCTTCAGGTTTCGGCCCGAAGCGCAAAGTTAAGACGTTTGGCTATCTTTGCACTTCAGGCCGAAACAGGCGTCGGCTGTTTCGGGTAACTTGTCAACTATTGACTGAAACAGTCGGCGCCTGTTTCGGCATATTCCATGGGCCAACCAATCTCCTCCGCATTAATCTCCGTTTTTTATAAAGACGGCCTCGAACCATTAGTCCGGCTATTGCACGAGCAAAACGTTAAACTCTATTCAACGGGTGGTACGCAGTCATTCATCGAACAACTCGGCATTCCGGTTACGGCCGTAGAGGACCTCACGGGCTACCCATCCATTTTTGGTGGCCGTGTAAAAACTTTGCACCCCGCCGTTATGGGTGGTATTCTGTACCGGCGTGGACTGCCCGAAGACCTTGCCCAGGCCGAGCGGCATCGCATTCCCCCTATTGATCTGGTTGTGGTTGATTTATATCCCTTTGAGGAAACAGTAGCATCGGGTGCCTCGGATGAGGACATCATTGAAAAAATCGATATCGGCGGTATTTCGCTGATTCGGGCAGCCGCCAAAAATTACAATGACGTGCTCATCGTTTCATCAAGAAGTCAGTACGCTGGTGTGGTTGACCTGCTGACCAAGCAAAAGGGGAAAACTGAACTAAGTGACCGTCGGCGTTATGCCGGGGAAGCCTTTGCTGTAACGTCGCAGTATGATACGGCTATCCAGGCTTACTTTGGTGGTGCAGGGGCCGAAACAGAAAGTCAGGAAACCCAGTTTTCCGGGCCAATATATGGTTTCAGGGACATGCCTGCCAACCATCTTCGGTACGGTGAGAACCCGCACCAGCAGGCCACGTTTTACGGCAATCTGGATGCTATGTTTACCAAGCTCCACGGTAAGGAGCTGTCCTACAACAACCTGGTTGATGTGGATGCCTGCGTGAATCTGATTGACGAATTTCAGGAGGGAGATATTGCTGCGTTTGCCATCATCAAGCATACCAATGCCTGTGGTATTGCCACGGCTCCAACGGCCAAGGAAGCATATCTGAATGCACTCGCCTGCGACCCGGTTTCGGCCTTTGGTGGTGTTGTTATTACTAATAAGCCGGTAGATATAGCAACGGCTGAAGAACTGAACAAGCTGTTCATGGAGATTTTAATCGCCCCTGATTATGAACCAGCCGCGCTGGAAATGCTACAGTCGAAAAAGAACCGTATTTTGCTGAAACGGAATGCCACCGAGTTGCCAGGTGTGATGTTTAAAACTATTTTGAATGGTGTGCTGGAACAGGATAAAGACAATGAGACCGAAGGCGTCGATCAGTTTAAAACCGTTACCGAAAAAGCACCAACCGATAGTGAAAACCGGGCTTTGGCCTTCGCACTGAAGGTGTGTAAACACACTAAATCGAACACGATTGTGCTGGCAAAGGAAGCTGGTGAGGGGTATGGACAGCTGCTGGCTAGTGGGGTAGGGCAAACCTCACGGGTCGATGCGCTCCGGCAGGCTATCGAGAAAGCCCACGCATTCGGGTTCGATCTGACCGGAGCCGTTATGGCGTCGGATGCGTTCTTCCCCTTTCCCGATTGTGTTGAAATAGCTGGAAATGCGGGTATCACGGCCGTTGTTCAGCCCGGTGGTTCTATTCGGGATAAAGACTCAATTGAGTATTGCAATAAGCATGGTCTGGCAATGGTAACAACGGGAATCAGGCATTTTAAACATTAATCCTAATCGGGATTTTAGTAGGTTTTGACCGATTTTCAGGACAAAATACATGGTAAACACCTCTTGCCAAGTCGTTCAAATCGTAGTAAAATCCCGGTTCTGACTATGCTTTACACGATATGGTGTGCCCTTTGGTTTGTTATTCTATACATAGTGTTGTTTCCAGTTCAGTTCGTGTTCTTACAGCGGGCTAGCTGGAAACCGTTGGCGCACAAAGTCAATCGTATCTGGGGGAAGCTGTTCTTTATCTGTGCAGGAATGCCAGTTCGGATAGAATACCGGTTTCGACCTGATCCGACAGGCGTTTATGTCTTCTGCGCGAACCACTTTTCGTACCTCGATATTGCCGCGATGGGTGTTGTTGTGGATAACTACTACGCCTTTATCGGGAAAAGTGAGGTAAAGCATATTCCGCTGCTTGGTTACATGTTTGCCAAACTGCACGTTCAGGTAGACCGCAGTCAACCGAACAGCAGGGCTTACTCGCTGACCAAGTCCATACGCACCCTGGCATCAGGCCGGAGTATCATGATTTTTCCCGAAGGGGGAATTCATACCAAAGAGCCACCGCAAATGATGCCGTTTAAAGACGGAGCTTTTACCATGGCCATTCAGCAGCAGGTGCCTATTGTACCTGTCACATTTTTGGATAACTATCGGATACTACCCGACAAAAGCCCGGTTCGGTTTCACTGGCACCCATTGCGGGCGGTTGTTCATCCACCCATCGAAACGGCAGGTATGACGCAGGCCAGCTTGGAAACCCTGAAGCACGAAACGTATAAAGTAATTGATAATGAATTGATGGGCGAAAAGAAACTAATTTTCTAACCCTATTCCCTCACTGAATCATGCAAGTAGATAAGGAAGCATTACATAAAATAGCTCATTTGGCCCGGCTGGAGGTGCGACCTGAGGAAGAAGCCGACCTGCTGAACAGCCTGAACGAAGTGCTAACCTGGATGGAGCATCTGAACGAAGTAGATACAACGGGTATTGAGCCGTTAACCCATATCTCTCACGAAATGAACGTATTGAGGGAAGACATTGTAGCCAATCAATTACCCCGTGAACAGGCACTGGCTAATGCGCCCCAGCACGATGGTCAGTTTTTTGAAGTGCCCAAAGTGATGGACTAGCGTGGGTTGTACTAGTCTGCCGGGCCGGATAGTTTCAGGCCTACGATACTGATGGTAATGAGCAGGATAAAAAAAAGCTCACTCCACGACCAGCTAAGTTTCAACCAAATCACATCCGCAGCTTTCAGGAAAATCAGCGACAGCCCCATCCATACCGCAAAGGCGGTTGTGGTTGGAATGGTACGCATGGCAGCCGCCAGCAGCACCGTATTAACAATGCCGAAAACCACGTAACCTATCCAGGGTAGCAGGGCAGGCAGGCTAACACCTAGCTGGTAAAAGGTACTCCAGCGCAGCGCTTTTAAAGCCTCCCACCGGATATATTTGATTGAATAGGCCCAGGCCGTCTGCGAGATAGCCGCCCCGATTAGGTATAACCACGAAAGTATAGTCTGAGGTGTCATAGCAGGTAAAGTTAATCCATTGGGGCAAAGGAAATGACTCCTGTTATACCACTATGAATTGGTAGCGTCAGAATGGCATTAATAAAGTATGTTGATTCAGCCCCGCACCTTCTATTTCTGTTTCGTTACACTATTTTGTCTTATTTGTAACGGATACTGCACTTTTCGGGTTTAAAAATGAGAGACTTGTTTTAATCCTTTTTTAATCTGGATTTGACGAGTAATAAAGTGCCCTCATTAACTAAACCCACTAATTTCAATGGCTAAATTGTTCGATTTTACCCACGTTAAGGGCGATTTTTTCGGCGGTATTACGGCTGGAATTGTGGCGTTGCCACTTGCTTTGGCATTTGGTGTAAGCTCAGGACTTGGGCCTAGTGCCGGTCTTTATGGGGCTATTTTTATCTGCTTTTTTGCGGCTTTGCTTGGTGGCACAAATACCCAGATATCCGGTCCAACGGCCCCAATGACTGCCATTAGTATGGTTGTTATTACCAACATTGTAGCGGCAAACGAAGGTGATGTAGCCAGAGCATTACCACTTATAATGAGTGTTTTTCTGCTGTCTGGCCTTATTCAGGTAGTGCTGGGGAGCATAGGCATGGGGCAATACATCAAGTATATACCCTATCCCGTCGTATCGGGGTTTATGACAGCCATTGGTGTTATCATCATTATTACCCAGATTGTTCCCTCACTGGGCTATTACCCAAAGGAAGATGCTGCCTTTGTCAGTCAATTCAAACCCAAGGCAGAAGAGGTTATTGTGGACGACATTCTGAAAGAAGAAGCTGGAGAAAACATAAACGTAATTGAAGATTTCAGGGAAACGATTCGCAAAGCCAGGCTGGTAACACCGGAACAGATACGTCAGGAATCGCAATCATTGGCGGCCAAAGCGAGTAGTGGGGTTATTGGTGCCGTGAAAATGATACCCCGTGCTGTCAAAAATATTAGTTGGCTGGAGGTGATGCTGACTGCAGGCACTATTCTCATTATATACGGTTTCAAACGGATAACGACAAAGATACCGAGTACGCTGGTGGCCCTTCTGGTTATGTCTGGTATTGCGTATGGATTTGGGCTACCCTACAAACCCATTGAGGTCATTCCATCCGGCTTGCCACAACCAGTATTTGAAATTTTTACCGGGTTTAGTTTTACAGCACTAAGTCCGTACGTTTTTACGGCTCTCTCGCTGGCACTGTTGGGTAGTATTGATTCCCTGCTCACCTCTGTAGTAGCCGATAACATGACCAAAACCAGGCACAACCCCAACCGCGAATTGGTAGGACAGGGTATTGGCAATAGTGTAGCCGCTATGTTTGGTGGTTTGCCAGGAGCAGGTGCTACCATTCGTACGGTAGTCAATATAAACTCAGGTGGTAAAACCCGGCTGTCGGGTATGATATCGGCGGTTCTCGTGCTATTAATTTTGTTGGTTCTGAGTCCGGTGGCTTCACAAATTCCCGCTGCTGTACTGTCAGGTATCTTGATAACGGTGGGTATTGGGGTTATGGATTATCGGGGTCTACGAGCCATTCCATATATGCCGAAGAGTGAAGTTATCATTATGCTGGTTGTCCTTATTTTGTCGACGTTCTGGAATTTGGTATACGCCGTTGGTATTGGCCTGGTAATCGCGTCGTTGATGTTCATGAAAAAGATTGGCGACCTTACGGCCAAAGAATCGGATGTTATTCCCCTTGCTGACGAAACCTGGACCGATGAGTTTGATTTTCCGGAAGAACTGAAAGAGGAAGTATTCATCAAACACATCAACGGCCCGTTGTTTTTCGGCTCTACCTCCGATTTCCAGCAACTGGCCAAACAAATTCCGGGTACGGCACACTGGGTTATTGTGCGGATGAACCGGGTACCCTACATGGACCAATCAGGTTTGTATGCTATGGAAGAGGTATTGAACAGTCTGGCAAATAGTGGTAAAACCGTTTTAATTGCGGGAATACAGCAACAGCCTAAACTCATGCTTCAACGAATAAAGCTAATCCCAAACCTGGTACCCGAAGAGCACGTTTTTGCCAATTTTCGGGAGTGCCTGATCTGGATTAAAGAAAACGTGCAGGACCACGCTTAGGCCAGTATGGGCCTTACAATCTTTCCCGCTACATCGGTTAGGCGGAAAGGGCGACCCTGAAACTGGTAGGTTAACTTAGTATGGTCAAAGCCGAGCAGGTGCAGTATGGTCGCCTGCAAATCGTGGATATGCACTTTATCTTTCACGCCGTAGTAGCCAATATCATCGGTCTCACCGAAAGAAAACCCTTTCTTGACGCCACCACCCGCCATCCAGACGGTGAAGGCTTCGAGATGGTGGTCGCGGCCCATGAAGGGTAATACCTGCCCATCCCGATTTTCCTGCATGGGTGTACGGCCAAACTCACCACCCCAAACTACCAGCGTATCATCCAGCAAACCACGCTGTTTCAGGTCTTTCAGCAACGCAGCAACGGCCTGGTCCGATTCGCGGCATTTATCTTTCAGTCCAATATCAATGGACCCGTCAGAACTGGTACCGTGGGTATCCCAGCCCCAGTCGAAAAGCTGTACGAAGCGCACACCGCGTTCTACCAGCCGGCGGGCCAGCAGGCAGTTTCGGGCAAAGGATCCTTTATTTGGGTCGACACCGTAGCTATCCAAAATATACTGGGGCTCGTTTTTGATGGCCATGGCATCTGGCACTGACATCTGCATCCGAAACGCCAGTTCATACTGGGCGATGCGGGTCAGAATTTCGGGGTCTTTCACATCGTCGTACTGCTGTTGATTAATTTCGCTGATGGCGTCGATGGTTTGCTTCCGAATGTCGCGGTTCATACCCGATGGGTCCGAAGCGAAAAGGACCGGGTCACCGTCAGTGCGGCACTGCACACCCTGATAAACAGTGGGTAGAAAGCCACTACCCCAAACCGATTTTCCCGCGTCGGGTTGCTTGCCACCCGATGCCAAAACGATATAGCCCGGCAGGTTATCATTTTCAGTTCCCAGTCCATACGTTACCCACGACCCCATACTGGGTCGACCCAGCCGGGCACTGCCTGTGTGCATCAGCAACTGCGCGGGGGCGTGGTTGAACTGATCTGTATGCATGGCTTTGAGAAAGGTAATATCGTCTACTACGCCCTGCAAATGAGGTAAATAGTCTGATACCCATGCCCCTGAGTTGCCATGCTGGGCAAACTTACCCTGTGGCCCCAACATTTTGGGAACCCCCCGGATAAACGCAAACTTTTTACCCGTCAGTAATTCCTGCGGGCAGTCCTTACCGTCGTATTTCGCCAGTTCTGGCTTGTAATCGAACAACTCCAACTGACTCGGCGACCCAGCCATATGTATGTAAATGACCCGTTGCGCTTTAGGCAGGTAAGCTGATGGATGCGGGGCCGTTGGTTCATCGGATTGAATTGTAGAACCCACGGTATTATTTTGCCGCTCATTGTTAGTCAGGAAGTTACATCCCTGCAAAAGCGAACCAAATGCCATTGCGCCCAGACCTGTTGAGCAGGTGTGCAAAAAATGCCGCCGGGTTTCACGCTCGGCAGCAGCTTGTTGTAGTTCTTGCAGGAGTTTGTTCATGCTTATTGACTTCTATTCCTTCGTAATCACTTCATCCAGGTTCAGCATGGTATTGGCCGTCACGGTCAAGGCTGCCAGTTGGGGCGAAACCTTCGTACAGTCGAAGCCGGGTCTATCCAGCAAATTTTCGGCTTCCCCCGGCCTCTCCCGATAATGTTGCTCCGTTGTCCGATAAAGCCGAACCAGAACCGCCAGCTTTTTTGAGGGTAGATCGCGCAGCATGACCTGCCGGAAACCGGCCTGGATTTGCCCTTCCGGCGACTTGCCATGGGCAATCATATAGTCGGCCAAATGTTGGGCTGCTTCTACATAGACAGGGTCGTTGAGCGTTACCAGCGCCTGTAATGGCGTATTGGTGCGTAACCGACGAAGCTGGCAAAACTCCCGGCTGGGGCTATCGAATGTTACCATTGACGGGTAAGGAGCCGTGCGTTTCCAGTAGGTGTATAAAGCACGGCGATATCGGTCTTCGCCCGTGCTCTGCTTCCACGTTTCGCCATCGTAGGGTGATTGCCAGATACCATCCGGCTGACTGGGCATCACGCTGGGACCATACATTTTCTGACTCAATAACTTACTTATTGCCAGTGCCTGATCATGCACCGCTTCGGCCGATAAACGAACACGAGGCCCCCGGGCCAGTAGCCTGTTGTAAGGGTCTTTGGCTACCAATTCGGGAGATGCACTGGATTGTTGTCGGTAAGTGGCTGACATGACTATCTTTTTCAACAGTCTCTTCATGCTCCACCGATCGGTTTCCATGAACTCAACGGCTAAGTAATCAAGCAGTTCGCGATGGGTAGGTGGGATTCCCTGCGTACCCATGTCCTCAACGGTTTCAACAATCCCCGTTCCGAATAACTGTTCCCAGAAGCGGTTTACTACAACACGCGCTGTGAGCGGATTAGTCCGGTCTACCAGCCACCGGGCCATCCCAAGCCGGTTTTTAGGTAAACCAGGCGCCATCGCCGGAAACGATTTCGGCACATCAGGTAATACTTTTTTGCCTTTCACCAGCCAGTTTCCCCGTTCGAAAACGTGCGTTTCGCGGGCTAAATCGTCGGTACCGTCAAGCATGATGGGTGTCTGGGGTGCATCGGCGTTCAGAATGTCCAGCAGAAGCTGGTCTTTTTCGCCAATAGCTTCTAAAGGCTGTCCGGGTAGCACGGGCTGAAAGGATACCCACTTTATCTGTACCCAATCTTTAGGCGAAGTCGGGCTGTTCAGGGACAAATAGAGGTTGTGCTTCCCCTGGACCTCTGGCAACGGAATCATTTGAATGGTGTCGTTTCCCTGGCTACCGGTTTTGGGTACAGGAACACGCGCCAAAACCGGTCCATCGAGTTTGTCCTGCCGAATGGTGACGGTGGCGTTAGTGGCTTTTGTCCCCCATGCTATCAACAGCCGGGGCCGCCCGGTGAGGGTTACGTTTTTAATCCGGGTAGACCCCTTATCCTGAAAACCAACGTACTTGGCATCCAGCAACGAAGCATTGACCAGTTGGTCGAAATCGTGCGAATTGATTTTAGGTTCTACCGTTCGAACGAGTTTCGTAACCTGATTCACCGTTTTTTGCGCCTGTTTAGGATTGGCAACCGTCGTTTTAATAAATTGCTGTAAGGAAATGACTTTGAGCGAATCATCAGGTTTATAGAAGCGGAGCGTGGGCGTATCACTCGTCACATCTTCATCACGGGCGTTATTGAAAAACGCCATAAACTTATAATATTCATCATGCGTAAAAGGGTCATAGGGGTGGCTATGGCACTGAATACAGGCGAAGGTTGTCCCCTGCCACACATCCCAGGTGGTGTTTACCCGATCAATGACAGCCGCCACCCGAAATTCTTCATCCTGCGTACCTCCTTCATCGTTGTTCATCGTGTTCCGGTGAAAACCGGTTGCTATGAACTGGTCATCGGTAGGCAGTCCATTGTCGCGGGCTGGTAATAAATCACCGGCCAGTTGCTCCACCGTAAATTTATTGAAGGGCTTGTCATCGTTAAATGCCTTTATCAGCCAGTCACGGTATCGCCATATTTTGCGGCCAGGGTCCCGCTCATACCCTTTTGTGTCGGCATAACGGGCTAAATCAAGCCACATTCCAGCCCATCGTTCGCCATAAGCCGGGGACTTAAGCAAGCGGTCAACTACATTTTCGTAGGCGTCGGGAGAAGTATCATTGATAAAATTAGCGGCTTCCTTTTCTGTGGGGGGAAGACCTGTCAAATCGAGCGATACCCGCCTGATTAGGGTAGCCCGGTCTGCTTCGGGGGAGGGTTTTAAGCCTTCCTGCTCTAGTTTGTCAAGAATAAAGTGGTCAATTTCATTGGTTGCCCAACCGGCTTTACCATGACCAGGAATATAGGTTGTAAAGCGACTCCAAAAGCTTCCCGTGGCAGGAACATCAGGCCTTTCAACGGGTTGATAAGCCCAATGGTCGCCCCATTTGGCCCCCTGGTCAATCCACCGGCGAAGCAGCTCAATTTCATCGGGTTTCAGGGCCGGATGGTCGAGGGGCATTCGTTCATCAGGGTCCGTCAGGGTCAACCGACGAATCATCTCGCTGGCATCGGCATCACCGGGAACAATGGCCAGTTTACCTGATTTTGCGGGAGATAAGGCTTCCTGTTTGAAGAGCAGTGAAAAGCCAGCCGCTTTTTTTACTCCACCATGACAGGTGATGCAATTCTTGTTCAGCAACGGCTTTATCTGGGTATTGTAGTTCACCTGTTTCTCGAAAATGCCGGGAAACGATGATAAGAGCAGGGCAATGCAAACTCCTGCTACGCCAACAAAAAGCCACTGCGATTTCATACGATTAAACGACAACTATCTCCTAAACCTAAAAGCAGGTTAACGGAGTTTTGTACTAATAAAAGTAACGATTGTCGTAAAATTAACGCTTGCTCAGCATAAACTGTTCATAATGAGCGGGGTTCCACCAGGCTTATAAAGCCGTCACTGCACTCTTAAATCAACCTGTGCGGTATCATCCTCCCCATTGGTTGTCCCATTATTGGGCGTAGAATCGGGGTCTGCTTCATTGACGGCGGTCACCTGAGCACTGCAGGTACTGTAGCCAGCGGTGGTAACAGTAGCCCGGAATTGAACCGAAACACTACTGCCAGCCGCCAGGCTGCTTATGCCGCTAACCGGGTTACCTCCCGAAAGGCCAAAGTCATTGCCCGGCACAAACGCCTGACCGGCAGGCAGGTAAGCCGTTACGAATAAGCCCGTCGCGGCCAGGCCACCCTGATTTCTTACGGTGAGCGTGTACGTGACTACATCGTTAGGCCTGGGTGTTCGGGTGTTGATGGCGAGACTAACGCTAACATCCGCCTTGGTAGGGTCGGGAACAGGCTGGTTACCAACTACGGCAGGTAGCGGTACCTGATTAGGGTTAGGCGATACGAACAGCGAATTACCGCTCTGGCGGGTTCGGAAATCTACCTGAGCGGCATCGTCCTGCCCATCGCCTGTACCGGAATTGGGCTGGCTATCACTATCCGTGTTTGTTTCCTGAGCTACCTCAGCGGCATTTTGATAGATGCCCGCTGCCATTGGCTGCGCTACAAAACGCAGAACTTTTGCTTCGCCGACATTGATGGTGATGGCCGAACTGGTCAGCACCCCTTCATTCGCTGAGAAGTCGGCTGAGGAAACAAACGTCAGATTTGGCGGAAGCCGGTCCCGAACGACTACTCCTGTTGCCTGACCGATGCCATCATTCCGAACGGTAAGACTAATAGTAACGGGTGTATTGATATCCGGTATTCGCTGGTCGATAGCCATTGCCAGACTAACATCTGCCTGGTTCGTTATCTGGAAAAGATTGGATGGTACGGCCGGTAGAACGGGCGATGAAGCCACCACCCGAATCTGAAAGCGGCCGCTTTGCAAATTACCGGGCAGCGTGACCTGAATTGGGCTGGTAGCGCCACTCCCCAGAACACTTAAGTACTGCCCTAACGAATCGAGTAACTGCACCTGCCACTGATTGTCGCTATTGAATGAGCCAACCGTAGCAAAGGGCACGGCGAGGGCCGAACCGGGTAAAACGTACTTAGCCAGATTGCCCGTTATGGCAAATTGTGCGGGCGTGATGGGTTGGGTATTCTGAAAAAAAGCATTGTCCAGACTGTTGTTCCAGCTACGGGCTAAAATTGACAAACCCATATCTGGCGGAATAGTATTATTATTCAGGTAGTATTGCGGATTTGGCGAGGGACGGCTACTATTTCGAAAGTGTACATCATTGGAGCCCGCATTGCGAAGCGTAAAATTATCGTTGTTCGGTCCCGGAAAGACGTTTAAACCGGGTGTGTTTATCACCTGATTCTGTTTGTCGATAACGGCCTGACGCGTTACACTTCCGTCGAAAGAGGCTCTGGCTACCATCCAGGGTAAGTTTCGTCCGCCAAAGTCCTGCCGCGATTTTTGAATCACGTTTGTCAGTTGATCCGCGTAGGGAGTAATGCTACTAAAACCGTTGAATTCATATTCGGCTTCACCCTGCTGCCATAATACGGACCGAACTCCGGCCACTGACAGGTAATAGTGCATTACATTTTTGAGATTGGTGTATGGTTGCAAATTAGGCCAGTCTCCAGCCGTACAGTTGTACCGGTTACAGGTGGGCTGACCGTTAGCTGACTTAAACCAGTTTTCTATGGTGGATCCATCCCAGCCCGTCACGTAGAAGGCGACGGGGACATTGTAGCGGGTAACGATATAGTCGCCCAATTCCCCCCATGCCCACGAACTTTCAGCCATCGGAAACACGCGCTTAGTTGCGGTTAAGGCTTCGAAACGGGGTACGGGCGAAGGGTCGCCGGATGAAACGAGTGGAGTATTGCCCGGTGGGTAATAATGGTTTATTGAGTCTATTGCGTTTACCCGGTCGGTGTTGGTCCCCAGGTCATTATCACCAATACCCAGGCCCCGCGAATTTGACTGTCCAGCGGTGACGAATACTTCGCCGATGCCCACTGGCTGAACGGCTGTTTGCTCCACCACCGTATTGTTCAGTAGGGTACGAACCTCCAGTACATACCAGCCTCCAGCGCCGGTAATGGACCCCAGAAAAACGTTGTTGGCTGGATTGACCTGCACCGCTTGCCAGCCCGTAGCCGTCCCCTGACCCGCTGCGACCGGTACCAGTTGGGCCTCTACCCGATCTACCAAACCCGTAAATCGCCCGGATACGTACAACTGCCCGTTTCCGTTAGCACCGCGCTGCATCACAAAGCGGGTTACCGGATGCGAGATCTGGAGCTGGGCAGTGGCCATAACCGGCCAGCAAAGAAGAAGAAAAATCCATTTGATGGAGGTGGACATGAAACAACAAAATACGGTGATGCAGGCAAAAATACGCGGGAAGTTAACTGGAAGTATGAAGGAATAATCATTCCCATGTCCTTTATTGTTTCAACGGTCCTTCCTGACCAGCTATACCTTTCCCTTCAGATACTCAGCCGTGTAATTACCATCCGTTAATTTTACCATCTCTTCCGGTGTACCTGTAAAGGTCACATATCCACCCGTTTCGCCACCTTCGGGGCCGAGGTCGATGATATGGTCGGCGTTTTTGATAACCTCCATATTGTGTTCGATAATAATGACCGAATCACCCTGGTCGACCAGCGCGTTGATGGCGGAGAGCAGCTTACGAATGTCGTGAAAGTGCAGCCCCGTGGTCGGTTCATCGAAAATAAATAGCGTCCCACCTTTGTTCGGGTTACCCTTCCCCAGAAACGAAGCTAGTTTTACCCGCTGAGCTTCCCCACCCGATAAGGTGTTGGCCGACTGTCCCAGGCCTATGTATCCCAGCCCTACATCCTGCAAGGGCTGTAATTTATCCGCCATTTTTGGTTCTACCGGGCGGAAGAAGGCTATTGCTTCATCAACGGTCATATCCAGCACATCCGCGACGTTTTTATCGTGCAGCGTTACTTCCAGTACTTCCTGCTTGAATCGTTTACCGCCACAACCCTCACATTTGAGGTAGATATCGGCCATAAACTGCATTTCGATTTTCACTTCGCCTTCGCCCTGACATACTTCGCAACGGCCACCATCCACGTTGAACGAAAAATGGCTGGGTTTATAGCCTCTTGCTTTTGCTACGGGCTGCTCGGCCATAACCTGACGCAGGTGGTCATACGCTTTAATGTACGTAACCGGATTCGAGCGACTCGATTTTCCAATAGGATTCTGGTCGATCATTTCAATAGCCGAAATCCGGTTGAGCGAGCCTTCCAGCGAGTCATACTTCCCCGCTTCTTCGGCGGCTTCACCCCGGTTTCGCATCAGAGCCGGGTATAACACTTTTCGAATGAGTGTACTCTTCCCCGAACCCGAAACGCCCGTCACCACAGTCAGGGTATTGAGTGGAAACCGGACATCGACATCTTTCAGGTTATTTTCCCGCGCCCCTTTCAGTTCAATGAAATTAGTCCCCTTTCGCCGAAAAGCTGGCACTGGTACCGTTTCTCTTCCAGTCAAAAAATCGAGGGTATGCGATGGGTAGAGTGTTTGATAGGCAGATGAAGGGTCTCCTTCCAGTTTTTCAATGTCGGACCAGGTACCCTGGAAAACAAGGTGGCCACCCAAAGAACCGGCATCGGGTCCAATGTCAATGAGCTGGTCGGCGGAGCGCATAACCTCTTCTTCGTGTTCAACCACAATAACGGTATTGCCCATGTCGCGCAGCGACTCCAGTACACTCACTAACTGTTTGGTATCGCGCGGGTGCAGACCAATACTGGGTTCATCCAGAATATACATTGAGCCAACCAGGGCTGAACCAAGCGATGTCGCCAGTTTAATGCGCTGATATTCACCACCCGATAGTGAGTTTGTGAGTCGGTTGAGGGTTAGGTAACCAAGCCCTACCCGCTCCATATAATCCAGCCGATTTCTGATTTCTACTACTATACGGTTAGCAATCTGCTGTAATTGAGTGGGTAATGCCAAATCGTGGAAGAAAGCCGTGACCTGCGTAATCGGTAGCAGAACCAGGTCGGTGATAGACTTGCCGCCTACTTTTACGTAGCCTGCATCCTTCCGAAGCCTCGACCCCCGGCACTCGGGGCAAGTGGTTTTGCCCCGGTAGCGGGAGAGCATCACCCGGTACTGCACCTTGAACGTCTGACTTTCGACGAAGTTGAAAAATGAATTCAACCCGTCGAAATATTTATTGCCAGTCCAGAGTAAGTTCCGTTCCGCAGTGGTCAGGTCTTTGTATGGGCGATGAATGGGGAAATCGAACCGAATGCCGTTTTTAAGCAGCGGCTTCAGAAACTCCTCGCTCATTTTCTCGCTGCGCCAGGGCGCAATGGCACCCTCAAAAACGGATAAGTTCTTGTCGGGAATGACCAAATCCGGGTCAATGCCCAGTACTTTGCCAAACCCATCGCACCGGCGGCAGGCCCCGTATGGATTGTTGAAGGTGAACAGATTGACACTTGGTTCTTCAAAAACAATACCATCCATCTCAAACCGATCCGAGAAAATACGTGACTCCTTGCCCACAATATCAATTCGGCAGGAGCCCTCGCCTTCGCTAAAAGCTGTTTGTACAGAGTCGGAAAAACGATACTGGTTGTCTTCATCCGGCTGCCCGTTTTCGTCGTACAACACCGTACCCCGGTCCACAAGGATTTCCAGCGAGTAGGGAGAATCGGTATGAACGCCCGTTTTGTCAATCTGGGCACCGTTCGCCAGTACGTCTTCAATCTGAAGTACCTGCCTGCCCGTGGGACCACCATCGGCCACAATACGCGTGTAGCCTTTCTGAAGTAATATATTCAGCTCATACGCCAGCGTCCGCCCTTCCCGAACAAGCAGAGGAGCCATAATCATTACCCGTTGCCCAGCCTCAAAACCATACATAAAGTTGACCACATCGGTAATGGTATCCTTACGTACTTCGTGGCCTGAAACGGGAGAGTAGGTGATTCCTACCCGACCAAAAAGCAATTTCAGGTAGTCGTAAATTTCGGTAGAGGTACCAACCGTAGAACGTGGATTGCGGGTTGATACTTTCTGCTCAATGGCAATGGCTGGCGATACGCCTTTAATGTATTCAACCTCTGGCTTCTCCATGCGCCCCAAAAACTGCCGGGCGTAACTACTGAGACTTTCGACATACATGCGCTGCCCTTCGGCAAACAGGGTATCGAATGCCAGTGATGATTTGCCGGAACCTGACAGGCCCGTGAGCACAACCAGTTTGTTCCGGGGTATAGCAACGTCAATTCCTTTCAGATTATGTACTTTCGCCCCTTTAATAATGATAAACTGCCTGGGGTCTAGATTGTCAACAGAAGGTATTGTACCGGCATGGCCGGTTTCCGTGGTCTGAATCATTCGTTGGTAATGAGGGTAAACTCTATCTGGAATTTAACGGTTTATTCCGGGATATGGTTTCTCAAAAACGATAAGGTTTTAGGGCCTATTCCGTCATCGGACACATGTACTTCACGGCTATGGTATTTGCAGAAGAAGATATTATTCGATTGAGTGCCGCTTTAGTGATAGGTGGTCTTATTGGGGCCGAACGTGAATACCACAGCAAGGCAGCCGGCTTACGCACCATGATTATGATTTGCGTAGGATCGGCCCTGTTTACGATGCTGTCTGACCGTATTGGCGGGTCAGGCGACCGGATTGCGGCCAATATTGTTAACGGTATCGGTTTTTTAGGGGCGGGTATTATCTTTCGGGAGGAGAGCCGGGTTAAAGGGCTGACAACGGCCGCAACGGTTTGGGTCGTATCTGCGTTAGGTATGTGTATAGGGGCCGGTCAATATGAAATTGCCCTCATTGGGTTTGTATTTGTGTTGGGTTCTCTGTTGCTACTGGTTCGGTTGTCCAATCGAATTCAACGGTTGAATCAAACCCGTGACTACAAAATTGTGACGGCTTTTCATAACAAGACCCTGAAACGGTACGAAGAATTCTTTGACGAATGCGGCTTATCGCCAACCCGCAACCAGCAGCAGCGAATTGGTTCGGAAATAATCGGGCATTGGCGCGTCAACGGGTCAGAGAGAAACCATGAAAAATGCATAAAACGTCTGTTGAATGACCCCGATGTAAAAGAATTTACATTTTGATTTCGTTAAGGAGTATACGTTAATTTTCTGTAAAAAAAGACCATGAATTATATTCGAAAGGTGCTGTTTATCACGGCTTTATTGAGCAGTAGTCTGGCGTTTGGACAGCTAACCGAAGATCCCGAAGACCGTCGGGACCAGGGCCGCGATCCACTAAAAACCCAAACTCCCGAAGGGCGTCCGTTACCATTTGGCCAACGACTCCGTTTTGGCGGTGGTATCAATGGATTCCGTTTCGGTAATCCATTCAGTCTGGGTATTTCACCTGTTATTGCTTATCAGGCTACTGAGCGGATGATTATTGGTATTGGTGGTAGTTATACTTATACCAGGTACAAAGGCTACACGAATACGGGGGCCGCTGTTCCTTTACTTACTTATAACCAGTATGGAGGCCGTGGATTCATCATGTACGAATTCATTCCGTCTATTCTGCCTAACCTATACTTGCACGGCGAATTAGAGAGTACAACCGTTCAGCAAACGGACAATCAGTCGGGTCGTACAGCAAGCGATGCGCTGACTTCTCCACTGGTTGGCGTGACCTACTCGCAGCCTATCTCGCGGAGGTTCGGAGTCAACCTAACTGCGCTGTATAATCTGAATTATAATGACAACAGCCTGGCCCGTACCATTTATGGTAGTCCGTTTGTTCTTCGCTTATCGTTCTTTTAGACAAGCTCAGATAAGGGAATACAGGTTGAAAAACATGAGTCATCCCGAATTTTGAGTCCATAAGTGGGTGAAGGCAATTCGGATACGATAAAGCGGTGCTGAGGCTTCTCGGCACCGCTTTCCCGTTCGATGACAACCCAGTCGCAAGGGTAGTTGCTGCCAGTGGCTAAGCTCAGCCCGGAGTAAGGAGAGTAAAAAGGCGTATAACAAAGCGACTATCATCATCAACTTGAGTCGGTTTTGCCAGAACCATAAGCGAGGAGATTCTAAAGCCAGTTCCGATTTAGTATAGCGGAAGGCTGTCTCAATCTGCCACCGACGAGCATAGGCAAACACCATTTGCCAGGCTGATTCCACGGAGTCAATGACCTCGTTAGTGAGTAAATACCAGGGCGTATGCCCCTTGCCAGGGCGCGATACAATCAAATACAGCGGCACATCGGGGTAAGTTGGATGCCGTACCGCCTGGTAGATGATGCCCATTTTTCGATGACACTTGTGGACCGCATCGTAGACTAACCGATGATCGACGGACCGTTTGCCGCGGGTTATCTCCCAAGTCTTTATTGAGTCACCCGCCTGATTAAGGAGATGATAGTGAGTTTGCCATCGAATCAGACCTTTCAGCCTGGCATTCACTAACTTTCCTAGCCAAGCCTGGGAAGCATAGCCTCTATCGAAGACATGTAAGATAGCCTGACCAAACCGTTGACTCAACTCGGTTAAAGTATCTTGAAGTACATCTGCCCGTTGACGAGCGTGTTCACCCCACCTAGTCCACCACTCAAACTGATACAGGCAAGGAGCTCCACTCGCACCCGCCAATAAGATGCCTACCCATTCCAGGCCAGGCACACAAACAGGTTTGCCATCTGGTGGATTGAAATAGCCGGGTCGAATGCGTTTGAGCCGGCGGGCTTTACTACTGCGAACGGCCCCCAGATCATCACTGGTCAGTGTTTCAGGCTTTTCCATTACACTCTCATCCCAGAGAACCAATACGCGTTGCCCTTGCTGATGGAGTTGCTCATAAAAGGTTTGGGCTTTGGCGCGGATGCCTTTCTGAATCAGGGTATGACTCCAATGGGGGCATCTGAGTAGGTTAGAGATTCGTTTGGTGCCCGCTGGGGCTTGACGAGCGGAGAGCAGATGTTCCCCTAATTCACTCAAAAGCAGGCCATTATTTCGGTGTCGGAAGCCTAATAAGGTAATCAGAAGCTGGCTAAAGGTGCGAACCAGGCGGACATCAATCAAGGCCGTTAACTCCAGAACAATGCTTTGAGTGAACGGGGTTAAGCGCTGTTGATAAAAAAGGCCCACCGATTGGGGCCATTCCTGCTCAGAATTTGTTTGTTTTGTAGCAGTACCCATGAGAAAACCTCCTGTTTTGTAGTTTGGCGACCACAAAGTTCAGGAGGTTTTCGCTTTTTTAGTCAGACCCTAAAATTCGGGATGACTCATGTTTTCGTTAAATAGTGGTAAAGGTGCTGTATGCACAAATCCATTCTGCTTTCGGGAAACTCTCCCCCTTCCCTTTTCGTTGTTGTTAAGAATAATCCAACGCTGCGTGACGACAGAAGAAAAGCCTACAACCCGGCAATCCGGCCTTACTGATATAGACCTAACGGGCCATGACCAGATTGAAGTGCTGGGTGCCCGCGAACACAATCTCAAAAACATTGACGTTACCATTCCCCGCAATAAACTGGTGGTGATAACGGGTATTAGCGGTAGCGGAAAATCGTCGCTGGCCTTCGATACAATTTATGCGGAAGGACAACGGCGTTACATGGAGAGTTTCTCGGCCTACGCCCGCTCGTTCATCGGCAATATGGAGCGTCCTGATGTGGACAAAATTAACGGCCTTAGCCCGGTAATTTCTATCGAGCAGAAAACGACGTCAAAAAACCCCCGCTCTACAGTAGGCACGACAACCGAGATATATGACTTCCTGCGCCTGCTCTACGCTCGCTCTGGTGAGGCCTTTTCCTACCTGACAGGCCGTAAAATGGAACGTCAGTCGCAGGACCAGATTATCGATACCATTCTGGAGCAATATGCCGGGCAAAAGCTGACGTTATTGGCTCCGATAATTAAAAGCCGGAAAGGCCATTACCGGGAACTGTTCGTGCAGATTGCTAAAACCGGGTATACAAAAGTTCGGGTAGATGGGGTAGTGCAGGATATTGTACCCAAAATGCAGTTGGACCGCTACAAAATTCACGACATCGAAATCGTGATTGACCGGCTCATACCTAAAACCGAAGACCGGTATCGGTTAAGCCAGTCAGTACAAACAGCGTTGAAGCAGGGAAAAGGGGCAATGCAGATGCTCGATGGTTCAGGGTCGAACGCGACTCCGACACTAATTTACTTTTCTCAAAACCTGATGGACCCCGAATCAGGTATTAGTTATGATGAGCCATCGCCCAATTCGTTTTCGTTCAACTCGCCTTACGGTGCCTGCCCTGTTTGTAACGGGTTGGGCGTTGTAGAAGAGATAACAGAGGAATCGGTTATTCCAGATAAATCCCTGAGTATAAGTCGGGGCGCCATTGCTCCCCTAGGTGAGTACCGGGAACTGTGGATTTTCAAGGAGATTGAGGCCATCCTGAAAAAGTATAAACTCAACCTCACTACGCCCGTCGTTAAATTCCCGGCCGATTTACTGTACGCACTCATGTACGGCACGGAAGAACCATCGGACGGGGCAGTTGCCAAGTCGTCGGAAAAAGCAGCTGCTGACACCTACAGCTTCAAGTTTGAGGGTATTGTTCACTTCCTGAAGCGGCAGCAGGAAAATAGCACGGATAAAATTCAGGAATGGCTGAAAGACTTTATGGTCGTGAAAACCTGTCCTGAATGTGAAGGTGCCCGCCTTAAGAAAGAGTCTCTCTATTTCAAAATCGCCCAGAAAAACATATCCGAACTTGCCCGAATGGACATATCGGAACTGGCCGACTGGTTCAATGAACTGGAAAGTCGCCTGACGGATCGGCAAAATATAATTGCCAAAGAAATCCTGAAAGAAATCCGCAAGCGCATCGGTTTCCTGATGGATATCGGTCTCGACTACCTCACCCTCGACCGCCCTTTGCGGACCTTATCGGGTGGGGAAGCCCAGCGGATTCGGCTAGCGACCCAGATTGGAACGCAGCTTGTAGGAGTCCTGTACATTATGGATGAGCCAAGCATTGGCCTGCACCAGCGCGATAACGTCAAGTTGATTGATTCATTAAAGAACCTGCGTGATTTAGGCAATACGGTTCTGGTGGTTGAGCACGATAAAGACATGATGCTCGAGTCGGACTTTATTCTGGATATTGGTCCCGGAGCGGGTCGGCACGGGGGGCAGTTGGTTGGGATTGGAACACCGGAAGAGTTCATCCGCAACGGCGGTACAACCGCCGATTACTTAAGTGGCCGGCGGGCAATAGACGTACCCGCCGAACGACGAAAAGGCAACGGCAAATTCCTGGTTATAAAGAATGCCACGGGCAATAACCTGAAAAATGTAACGCTAAAACTTCCGCTTGGTCGGATGGTCACTATTACGGGAGTATCGGGTAGCGGTAAATCATCACTCATCCATGAAACCCTATTTCCGGTCCTGAATCGACATTTTTATAAGTCGAAGCGGGAGTCATTGCCGTTCAAAACGGTGGAGGGTCTGGAGTTTTTGGACAAGGTAATTGAGGTGGATCAGTCGCCCATTGGCCGGACGCCCCGCTCGAACCCTGCAACATATACGGGTATGTTTTCGGAAATAAGGGCACTTTTTTCTGAACTTCCCGAAGCCAAAATAAGGGGATATAAACCCGGTCGTTTCTCGTTCAACGTAAAGGGTGGCCGTTGTGAAGACTGTGAGGGCGCGGGCATGAAAAAGATAGAAATGGAATTTCTGCCCGATGTCCATGTATTGTGCGAAACCTGCAAGGGTAAACGATTCAACCGGGAAACGCTGGAGGTGCGCTTCAAAGGAAAATCCATTGCCGATGTGCTGGATATGACCGTTGAGCAGGCACTGGAATTTTTCGCCAGTCAGCCAAAAATTCTGCGTAAAGTGACGACTCTAAACGATGTAGGACTGGGCTATATCACCTTGGGGCAACACGCCACTACGCTGTCTGGCGGAGAAGCGCAGCGGGTGAAACTAGCCGAAGAACTTTCGAAAAAAGACACGGGAAAAACGCTTTATATCCTCGATGAGCCGACCACAGGGCTTCACTTTCAGGACATCGCCCATCTACTCGACGTGTTGAACAAGCTGACCAATAAAGGTAATACGGTCCTTATTATCGAACATAATCTGGATGTGATCAAAGTCTCTGATTACCTCATTGACTTGGGGCCCGAAGGCGGCAATAAAGGCGGATACATTATTGCCGAAGGAACGCCGGAAAAAGTGGCTGGAGTAAAAGGAAGCTATACGGGAAAGTTTTTGAAGGCAGAATTGGAGGGGTAACAATACGTAAATACCACATGGCGTTGGTTTAGCCACAACCCGAATCGTAATTACATGCGTAATCCTTCCCTTTATATCTTCCTTATAGTACTCATTGTCCTTGACGCCTGGCTTCTGGCACACCCAAATATCGTCGGTAAAGCGGGCATATTCTTTTTTGATTACGGTGCTATTGAGACCTTTCCAAAGGCACTGGGTACCGTTTCGCTGGTTGTGGTTGTAGCAGCGCTAATGGCTTGGGGAATCCGGCAATTGAGCCAACCGTTGTGTATTGGCATTACCATTGCCTTACTGGCCGGGGCGATTTACTATCTATTTCAGAGCTTTACACAGTATAATACGGGCATTTATAAACTAACCGGGGCGGGGTTTCGGGCTGGAGCCATCCTGTTGCCAGGATTAGTTGTGCTAGTATTAGGGGAGAGTTTACTAAGGCGATTACGTTAGGCATTTAACAGACTGCAACCCACTGCTTACTAAAAAAATAAGTTTATGGCTTCTGCCTCTATTGTTAAGCAAGTCGAAATTCGAAACCGAAGAGCTTCGTTTGAATACGCGTTTCTGGAAACGTTTACGGCTGGTATTGTACTAACCGGTACCGAAATTAAATCCATTCGGCAGGGAAAAGTGAATTTGCAGGACGCCTACTGTCTCATTCTCAACGATGAGTTGTTTATCCGGCAAATGAGTATTGCCGTGTATACGGAAGGAACGCATTACAACCACGAACCCCTGCGGGACCGTAAACTTCTGCTTACCAAACGGGAGATACGAAAGCTGAATGAAAAACTAAAAGACCAGGGTCTTACCATTGTGCCAACCCGTTTATTTACCAATGAACGTGGATTTGCCAAAGTCGATATTGCGCTGGCTAAAGGAAAGAAATTATACGACAAACGCGACAGTATTAAAGAGCGTGAAGTAGAGCGGGATATGCAGCGCGAGCGGTACTGATAAATTTTTCACAATTCTTGACCTTATGTGGATAACTCTGTAACTTGCTACCGTACAGTGGCATCTAAACGTAACATGGGCAGGAAAGTATTAGTCTTAAATCAAGATTACAGTGCGCTCAGCATATGCTCCGTTCCAAAAGCATTCCTGCTGGTTTATTTGAACAAAGCTGAACTCGTGGCCGAATCAGAGCAGTTTATGCTTCGAACCGTATCCGCCGAGTTTCCAATGCCAACGGTCATCCGGCTTCACCGCTACATTAATTTGCCGTACAAAGGTGTAATGCTTACCCGGCAAAATATCTTCAAACGTGACGGCTACCATTGTCAGTACTGCGGTACTGCCGACGATCTGACGCTCGATCATGTAATGCCAAAGTCGAGGGGTGGAAAAACCAGTTGGGATAATCTGTCAACAGCCTGTAAAAGGTGTAATTCCAGGAAAGGAGACTTCACCCCCGAAGAAGCCAATATAAAACTGCGCCAGAAACCGTTTAAACCTACGTTTCTGGTTTTTTTGCGCGAATTTTCCGGTACTATTGAGCAAAGTTGGATGCCTTTTCTGGCAAAGAAAGAAAAAGCCTTCAATTGAACGCGTAAACCACAAAAAGTCGGGGTGGCATACCAACTGGTATGCCACCCCGACTTTTTGCGTGTTTTGATACCTTACTCCCTCAATTTCAAAGAGTATTCTCTATTCCTAAACTTTTTTCGGATAGCAATTACTATCTTTGCAGTCCTTTTTCGAGAGGATCATTTTTTACAACTAAAAGTCAGCCTGCCATTGACCTACGGGCTGATGTACTGAGTGGGTCAGGAAACTTTTTTATGAGCAAAACGCAGCAACGCGAACTGCCGGCATTCGACTGGGATCGGGCAGACAACAAAGGATTTGGGACTGGGTATTCGGATGACGAGCGCAACCGGATGTTAGAACTGTACGACAATACATTGTCGGAGGTTAAGGAGAAGGAAGTAGTAATGGGTACCGTCGTTGGGATAACAGATCGGGAAGTATTACTTAATATCGGCTTTAAGTCGGATGGCTTGGTGCCTGCTTCTGAATTTCGGGATATTCCGGATCTGAAGATGGGTGACGAAGTGGAAGTGTATGTAGAGAATCAGGAAGACCCCAACGGCCAGTTGGTTCTATCGCGCAAGAAAGCGAAAGTAATCACTGCCTGGCAGAAAATTCAGAAGGCACTGGACGAAGACCTCGTTATTGATGGATTCGTAAAACGCCGGACGAAAGGTGGTCTGATCGTTGATATTTATAGTGTTGAAGCGTTCTTGCCTGGTTCACAAATCGATGTGAAGCCAATTCGAGATTTCGATATCTTCGTTGGTAAGAAAATGGAAGTGAAAGTGGTTAAGATCAATTATGCTAACGACAACGTCGTCGTTTCGCATAAAGTCCTGATCGAGAAAGATCTTGAAGCACAGCGCGCTCAAATCCTGAATAACCTTGAGAAAGGTCAGGTACTGGAAGGCGTTATCAAGAATATGACCAACTTCGGAGTGTTCATCGACCTTGGCGGTGTAGATGGTCTGTTGCACATCACGGATATCTCGTGGGGTCGTATCAGTCACCCCTCCGAAGTCCTTAATCTCGACCAGAAAGTCAACGTTGTTGTACTTGATTTCGACGAAGACAAGAAGCGGATTTCGCTGGGCATGAAGCAACTACAGGCTCACCCCTGGGATGCTTTGGCTGAAGAAATCCAGGTCGGTTCGAAAGTGAAAGGTAAAATCGTTAATGTGGCTGATTACGGCGCATTCCTCGAAATTCAGCCTGGTGTTGAAGGCCTTATTCACGTATCGGAAATGTCGTGGTCGCAGCATCTGCGTAACCCACAGGAATTCCTGAAAGTAGGTGATGAAGTAGAGGCTCAGGTACTCACGCTTGACCGGAACGACCGTAAAATGTCGCTCGGCATCAAACAACTGACTGAGGACCCATGGACTCGTCCAGAACTGCGGGCTAAGTACGCCGTCAGTACTAAACATAAAGGTACGGTACGTAACCTGACCAACTTCGGCTTGTTCCTGGAACTGGAAGAAGGGATTGACGGTCTGGTACACGTGTCTGACCTTTCCTGGACGAAGAAAATCAAGCACCCTTCGGATTTTATAAAAGTTGGCGACGAACTGGAAGTTGTTGTTCTGGAACTGGACGTGGACAACCGTCGTCTGGCATTGGGTCACAAGCAGCTTGAAGAAAATCCATGGGATACCTTTGAAACCGTGTTTGCCGTGGGTACAGTACACAAGTGTACTATCCTGAGCAAGAATGATAAGATGGCTACCCTTGAGTTACCGTACGGTATTGAAGGTTTCTCTTCCCTGAAGAATCTGTCCAAAGAAGACGGTACGTTTGCTGAAGTTGGTGAATCCCTCGACTTCCGCGTAACTGAATTCTCGAAAGACGAGAAGCGTATCATGCTGTCGCACTCGAAGACGTGGCAGGAGCAGAATGAGCCTGTGAAAGAGCAGAAGGCCGCAAAAGCTGCAACTGCCAAGGCTACTCCTTCGGCTCCTGAGCGTGGTGCTACCTTAGGTGACATTGATGCATTAGCCGCATTGAAAGAGCAACTGGAAGGACGTAACTAGAGCGTTCATCCATTTATACCGAAAGCCCCTGACTTTTCAAGTACAGGGGCTTTTTTTGGCTATACCTTTTACCAATACCGGATAAAATCGTATGTTTGCACTCCCAAATGCACGGGAAGCCATGCATTTGGGGTTGAATAAGGTTCCGTGGCCGAGTGGCTAGGCAGTGGTCTGCAAAACCTCGTACAGCGGTTCGAATCCGCTCGGAACCTCTTCGAAGACATATTATATAGCTATTTGCCATTTTGCTGATACTCACGCTGGGGTTAGCAAAATGGCATTTTTTATGGTGTGAAAGTAGTTCGATTATGCAATGCTATCTGCGTTTGTAGCGCATAATTATTGAGTTAATTAGAAACAATATAAATAAAAAAGCGTGAAAAATAACTAAACACCAATTTTTGCCTATACAGCAATCGTGTCGTACTTTTGGGGTCAATAAAAAAGCAGTAGTGATTATGTTGATTCACTCAATTAATGTAGTTCGTAAAATGAGTTATGTATATAAACTCAGCAGTGTTGTCTTTCTGTCTTTAATGTTGCTGGTTTTCAGCAATCATGTGAAAGCGCAGGACTCAACTGCTGGTGGCGCACCTGCCGCTGCTGCTCCAGCGGGCGGTGGCGATGCTGAGAAAGGAAAGACCCTGTTTACCAATAACTGTGCCCAGTGTCACGCGGTAACGGGAGAGAAGGTTGTAGGACCAGGTCTTAAAGGAATTGAAGAGCGGGCACCTAGCCGGGATTGGTTGCATAAGTGGATCCGGAACTCATCGGCCGTTATTGCTAGTGGTGATGCGTATGCCAATCAGGTATTTAATGCAAACGGTAAAGTGCAAATGCCGAGCTTCCCCGGTTTGTCGGATGCAGACATTGATGGTATGCTCGCTTACATTGATCAGGCGAGTAAACCAGCACAAGAGGCTTCCTTGGAGGCAGGAAAAGACACTAAAAATGCAGGTGGTGTGGGTAATTCAGGTGGAACTTCAATATCAAGTGGCGGGCCTTCCGAATTGTTCACGTTCGTTCTGGTGGCGTTGCTGATTGTTATGCTGCTGGTGCTGGGTGTTTTACTGGTTATCGTGACTATACTGTCTAAAGCCGTATCGCCGGTTACAACGGAAAATATACAGACGTCGTCATTTGGTCAACGGCTTAAAACGGGTATGTCAGATGCCTTTAATAACCCGACACTTCGTTCAATCGTTATCATCCTGTTTTTATTAGTGGCAACGAAAGAAACAATTGATGGTGCGTATAGTATTGGTATTCAAAAGGGATATGCGCCAAAGCAGCCAATTGCCTACTCGCATAAACTACACGCAGGGCAGTACAAAATTGATTGTAACTACTGTCATACAGGTGCTCAGAAAGGGAAAAGCGCTACTATTCCGGCGGCAAACATTTGTATGAACTGCCATGGCGTGATTAAAAAAGAATCGCCAGAAATTCAGAAGATTTACGCGGCTATCGAAACCAACCGGCCGATTGAATGGGTCCGAGTTCACAACCTGCCCGACTTGGCTTACTTCAACCACGCTCAGCATGTAAACGTGGGTAATGTGCAGTGCCAGACTTGCCATGGCGAAATTCAAAACATGGAAGTAGTAGAGCAACGCTCATCGCTGACAATGGGCTGGTGTATTGACTGTCACCGTCGTACGGAGGTAAACACCAAAGACAATGCATACTACGATAAGTTAGTAGCTATTCATCGGAAGGAAAGCAGCGAACCGCTTAAAGTGGCCAATATTGGTGGTCTGGAGTGTTCCAAGTGTCACTATTAATCAATCTGATAATAAGCAATGTATAATGGCGAATAAGTCAGTCATTGAATAATACTTATCGTAAACTATACATTTCATTTTAACCATTGCCGCATACAACAAGCATGGAAAATACATCTAAACGGTATTGGAAAGGGGTTGAGGAATTACGTAATGATGCAACGTTTGTTAAAAACGCCAATAGCGAATTTGCTAATCCTGACTCAATTGAATCCTCGAAGGACCTAAATGGTTTGCTTGGAGGTTCAGATACTCAACGCCGTGACTTTCTGAAAGTAATGGGCTTCGGTATGGCAGCCGTTACATTGGCCGCCTGCGAAGCACCCGTTCACAAGGCAATACCCTATATTAATAAACCAGAATTTACGTTCCCGACGATTTCTGATTATTACGCATCAACTTTCAGTGAAGGGGGCGATTACGCTGCGGTTCTTGTGGAAACCCGAGAAGGAAGGCCTATAAAGATTGAAGGCAATCAGCAATCAAGTGTATCGAAAGGGGGGACAACTGCTCGTGTTCAGGCATCCGTTCTTTCGCTTTATGACATCGATAAGCTGAAAGGTCCTAAGCGGGGAGATGCTGACATTGATTGGGCAACAGCAGATCGGGAAATCGTTAACCAGCTCAACTCAGTTGCTGGAAAAAATGGTGCGATTCGTATTATTACGTCAACTATTTTGAGTCCGACTACGAAAGCAGTTGTGGCTGACTTTATAACTAAGTATCCAACAGCCCGTCATATTACGTATGATGCTTACTCAGTTGCTGGTCTGATACAGGCTAACCAGAGTTCCTTTGGTAAAGCAGTTATTCCTTCTTACGATTTCAGCAAGGCAGATACTATTGTAAGTATCAATGCTGATTTTCTGGGTTCTTGGATTGCCCCCATCGAATTTATGAATGCCTATGCTAAAGGGCGTAAGATTGGTGCTATCGGTGGCGGTAAAAAAACGATGTCTCGGCATTATCAATTTGAGACGGGTCTTTCAATGACTGGTTCCAATGCTGATTATCGTACTGCTATCAAGCCATCTCAGGAAGGACTAGTTGTTGCGGCTCTGTACAACAAAGTAGCAGCTAAGTTAGGTGGTACCAGTATTGGTACAGCATCTGTTGAGGTTGCAAATCTGGATAAAGCTGCTGCTGATCTGGCTAATTCACGCGGTAAAGCGTTAGTTATATCCGGCTCGAATGATCCAAATGTACAGACCGTTGTTAACGCCCTGAATGGCCTGTTGGGTAATTACGGAACAACGATTGATATTGATACGCCGGTTAATTACCGCCAGGGTAATGACCAGCAAATGAATGCCTTCATTAATGAGGCTAAAGCAGGTCGGGTTGGTGCTGCCCTGTTCTTTGGAGCTAATCCCATCTATGATCATCCCCGCGGTGCTGAGTTAGCTGAGGCTCTCCCTAAAATAGCCTTATCTGTTTCTTTTGCTGATAGAGCTGATGAAACGGCATCTTTAACGAAATACATTACACCTGCCCCCCACTACCTGGAATGCTGGAACGACGCTGAGCCAAAACAGGGCTATTATAGCCTTACCCAGCCAGCCATCACGAATATCTACAAGACACGACAGTTCCAGTCCAGCTTATTGACTTGGGCCGGTAAACCAAACGATTATCAGGTATACCTGAAAAATTACTGGGAGACCAACTATTTTCCCGAAACGGAAGAGTTTAGTTCCTTCGAAAAGTTTTGGGTACAGAGTTTGAATGCTGGTGTATTTGAACCGAACAGCGGTCAGGTCTCAGGGGGCGGGGCTGCTTTTGCTGGTAATGTTGCTGCTGCCGGTGCTGCCATTGCTCAACGGTATAAGCCAACCACGGGTATGGAGTTAGCTTTATACGAATCAGTTGGTATCGGCACGGGTGCAATGGCCAACAACCCTTTTCTTCAGGAATTGCCCGATCCCGTCTCGAAAGCCTGCTGGGATAATTACGCAGCTCTTTCGCAGAAGACAGCTCATGATATGGGGCTTGCGCAAAATGACATGGTTACGGTATCTGTGAACGGAAAGTCTATTGATTTGCCGGTGCTGATTCAACCTGGTCAGGCAGACAATACTGTTTCTGTAGCTATCGGGTATGGGCGCGAAAAAGGAGGCAAGTCGGCCAATGGTGTTGGTAAGAATGCCTATCCGCTTGCTATGATAGCCAATGGGTTTGTTATGTATACGGCTTTCAATGTGAAAGTCGAAAAAGCCAGTGGTTCCCATGTCATTGCTCAGACGCAGACACACGATACTGTAATGGGTCGTACGGCTGTGTTGCAGGAGTCGCGTCTGGCATCGTACCAGAAGAATCCCAAGGCGGGCCGGCATGAGCCTAAAGTACAAACATCGAAAGGAGAAACCGACGCTACCGACATTACCCTTTGGGATGGTTATGGAAAACCGAACCATTCATGGGGCATGATCATCGACCTCAACTCATGTATCGGTTGCGGTACCTGTGTCGTTGCGTGTAATGCAGAAAATAACATCCAGGTTGTAGGTCGCCAGGAAGTAATCAACCGGCGCGAGATGCACTGGATGCGGATTGACCGCTATTACAGCAGTGATGCAGAGGCCGAAGATTTCTCCGCGCTCGAAGTAGCTTCGGCTAACCCGGAGGTTACGTTTCAGCCAATGCTATGTCAACACTGTAGCAATGCTCCTTGTGAAACAGTATGTCCGGTTCTAGCCACTACCCACAGTACAGAAGGGTTGAACCAGATGACATACAACCGTTGCGTCGGTACGCGCTACTGTGCTAACAACTGTCCTTACAAAGTTCGCCGATTCAACTGGTTCAAATACACCGATAACGACAACTTCGATTATCAATACAATAACGATTTGGGTAAAATGAGCATCAATCCTGATGTAACTGTCCGGTCGCGTGGGGTAATTGAAAAATGCTCATTTTGTGTACAACGTATTCAGGAGGGTAAATTAACGGCTAAAAAAGAGCGTCGCCGGTTGGAGCCAGATGAAGTACAAACTGCTTGCTCGCAGGCATGTCCAACAAATGCCATTATTTTTGGGGACATGAACAACCCGATAAGTACCATTTCTAAAATATTAATGGAGGAGCGGGAAGGCAGGGCATTCCATGTACTAGAAGAAATCAACGTTAGGCCACAAATCTCGTACCTGACGAAGATTCGCAATAAGGACGAAGAGCTATCAAAGGAAGCGAATAAAGAAGTACACGCATAAATCAATCGAAGTGTACGAATCAGGAACTGTAATGACTGAAACATTATTTTTCCACAAATCGTAAGTTTCAAATAATAACTATTGTAGATATATGTCGCATGTTACATCAGCCGTAAGACCTCCTCTCGTTACCGGTGGCAAGACTTATGCCGACGTTACGGAGGATATTAGCCGACAGGTTGAAGGCGCTCCCACTCGCGAGTGGACTATAGCTTTTACCATTGCGGTGGTTGTGCTCATCTACGGAACTGCCTGCGTCTTCTGGACGTGGTGGGAAGGGCTGGGTGTTTGGGGATTAAACAAAACCGTTGGTTGGGCATGGGATATCACAAACTTCGTTTGGTGGGTTGGTATCGGTCACGCCGGTACGCTTATTTCCGCCATTTTGCTTCTATTCCGTCAAAAGTGGCGGACCGCTGTCAACCGGGCAGCTGAGGCCATGACTATCTTTGCGGTCTTATGTGCTGCCAGCTTTATCCTGATGCACATGGGGCGGCCCTGGTTGGCTTATTGGGCACTGCCTCTACCGAACACCTTTGGTTCACTCTGGGTAAATTTCAAGTCCCCGCTTGTTTGGGACGTGTTTGCCATTAGTACTTATTTTACGGTATCACTTGTGTTCTGGTACATGGGTCTTATCCCTGATTTAGCTACGATTAGAGACCGGGCCAGAAGTAAAGTATCAAGATACATTTATGGTGCTTTTGCCATGGGCTGGAATGGTTCTGCCAAGACGTGGGCCCGTTATGAATACATGAGCCTGATTCTGGCTGGTCTGTCGACCCCACTGGTACTTTCTGTACATACTATTGTGAGTATGGACTTTGCCACATCGGTTATTCCTGGCTGGCATACGACTATCTTCCCGCCTTACTTTGTAGCAGGAGCTATTTTCTCTGGCTTTGCCATGGTACAGAATTTGGTTCTGATTATCCGGGTTGTATTCAAGCTTGAAGACTATATAACCATTGAGCACATTGAGTCGATGAATAAAGTTATCACGTTGACGGGCTCAATTGTAGGTGTCGCTTATTTAACCGAGTTTTTTATTGCCTGGTATTCAGGGGTGGAGTTTGAAAGTTATGCGTTCATTAACCGCGCAACGGGTCCTTACTGGTGGGCTTACTGGACAATGATGACTTGTAATGTGATTACACCCCAGCTTTTCTGGTCGCGGGCAATCCGACGGAGTATCGTCTGGACATTTGTGTTGTCTGTTGTTGTGAATATAGGTATGTGGTTTGAGCGGTTTGTTATTATCGTAACATCGTTGCATCGGGATTATCTGCCATCAAGCTGGGCGATGTTTCACCCAACCTTGTTCGATATAAGTGATTATATTTTTTCCTTTGGCTTTTTCTTCACGTTGTTCCTGCTGTTTTCTAAATTTCTGCCTGTAGTAAATATGGCTGAAGTCAAAGCGGTTATAAAGTCATCGTCAGAACGATTACCAGTATCAGTTTCGGGCGTTGCAAAAGGAGAGCGTGTGGCTAATCCAACGTTCAATAAAGACGTAGAATAGAATAACGAGAATTTTAGGTAAACACTGAGATAAAAATAGTATGTCAGACGTACATGGTAGCGGTAAATTTCTAGTCGGCATTTTCGATGACGATGACGTAGTGTTACAGGCCGTTAAAGAGGTGAAAAATGCAGGCGTACGAATTCATGAAGTGTACACACCGTTCCCAATTCACGGCCTTGACATTGCGCTTGGTCATCCCCGTAGTCGCCTGGGGATAGCTGCATTCATGTTTGCTTTGTCAGGAACACTCACTGCACTAGCTTTTACATACTATACCGAGGGTTTTGACTGGCCAATGATAGTAGGGGGCAAGGACCCATACTCGCCAATTATTTACGTACCGATTATATTCGAATTGACCGTCCTGTTTTGTGCGCTTGGAATGGTAGGAACTTTCTTGATATCAAACGGAATGGGACCAACCGTAAAGCCACTCATGTATGATTTGCGGACGACTGATAACAAATTCGCGATGGCCATTGACTTAAGTAAAAATAGTATCGTTGAAGGCGACATTGAACAGATATTGAAAGATTCAGGAGCCGCAGAAGTAAACGTTAAGCAGTTTTAATAGCAAGGATAGTGATGATTACTAAACATACAGGCATAACAATACTGGCATTGGCTGGACTGATACTCGGAGGAAGCTCCTGTGAGAAAGGTCATAATGACACTGGTCTTGTGTATGCCCCTCAGATGTATGAATCTGTAGGCTATGAGCCTTATCGGCAGATTCGCCCTAATCCAATAAATCCGGAAGGCCTAAATATGCGCCTTCCTGCTAAGGGAACAGTTAGCCGTCCAAACTACCGCACAACATTTGGTGAAGGTGCATTTGAAACAACCGACATGATGATGTATAATATCCCAGCGGATAGTATAGGCATTGCAGAGCGCGTTCTAACTAATCCTATACCAGATTCTGAGAAGGCATTGGCGGAAGGGCAGATTCTATATACCCGTTATTGCAGCCACTGTCATGGAACTACCGGTAAAGGAGATGGTCCAGTTGCCAAGCAGTATAAAGGTGTTCCTAACTACTCGACGGATGCCTACAAAACGATGAACGACGGGCATATTTTCCATGTGATAACGCATGGTAAAGGGCGTATGTGGCCTCATGGTTCACAAATTACACCAGACGACCGGTGGAAAATTGTGCAGTACGTACATAAATTACAACAAGGATAAATTTAGTTTTTAGTTGAAGGTCTTCGATAGATACGTATCGAACCCAAACTGATAACCACTAACTGAAAACTGTTAAGAATGGCATCGGCTCACGCAATAGCTTCTTTAGACGAAGAATTTGAATTTACCGCAGAAACCAAGCGCCGACTTTTAATTGGCATTGGCACTGGGGTTGCTCTGGTAGCAATAGGAGCTTTCCTGTTAGCATCAGGTGTTGGTTCTCACGAAACGACATTAGCTGCTCATGAGGGTGGTACCATCGAAGCAGGGCATCATGCATACAAATGGACAAACCGCTTGTGGGCCAATGTATGGTTAAACGGTATTTATTTCACGGGGGCATCCGTTATTGGAATGTTCTTTATGTCGTATAACTATTTGGCGCAAGCAGGCTGGTCTGTTGCCTTCAAACGTGTTTCTGAGGCCTTACCTGCTTATCTCCCAATTATGGGTCTTGTTATAGTAGCAACGTTTTTCATTGCAGGCCATGACTTGTTTCATTGGACAAACCCGGGATTGTATGATAAAGCAAGTTCTGAGTACGATCCAATCATTGCAGGAAAGTCAGGCTTTTTGAACACACCATTCTACGTAGCTCGCATAATCCTATACTTTGCTTTATGGTATGGCCTGTGGAGAATGATCCGTAATTTCTCCCTGCAGGAGGATTTACACGGTGGAACTGAATACTATGAAAAGAGCGTAAAGTTCGGAACAGCTTTTTTGTTAGTTTTTGGTGTGACTTCGTCTACGTCAGCATGGGACTTTGTTATGTCTATCGATACACACTGGTTTAGTACTATGTTTGGTTGGTATACACTGGCTAGCTGGCACGTTACAGGACTAGCTGTAATTACCCTAACAGTAGTTACGCTTAAAGAACGGGGCTATATGCAGTGGGTAAATGAAAGCCATCTGCATGACCTCGGTAAGTTCATGTTTGCCTTTACAATTTTCTGGACTTATGTATGGTTTGCGCAATTTATGCTTATTTACTATGCCAACTTGCCAGAGGAAACTATTTACTATCGCGAACGCTTTAGTGGTTATGGGGGGATTTACAAAACTCCGTTTTTGGTAAATATATTCCTGTGTTTCGTTGCTCCCTTCCTGATTTTAATGACGAGAGATGCAAAACGCACCTACAGTATTTTGAAGTTAGCTGCCTGGTGTATCCTGATTGGCCATTACTTTGATTTTTATGTCAACATAATGCCGGGAACAGTAGGTGAGCATGGTGGGTTTGGGCCAATGGAGTTCGGAATGATTTTGATCTTTGCCTGTGGTTTTATCTGGGTAATTTATTCTCAGTTGGCGAAAGCCAATTTAGTCCCGAAAAACCATCCGATGCTGGAAGAAAGCCTGCATCATGATATCTAACAATAACCGTGAAAGACAATGGTTTTTATAGTCGCTTTTTTGATAATAGTATTTCTGGGTATTGGTTCGGTGCTTGCATCACGAATGGCAAGCGTCATAAAGAACGTAAGTAATGGTGATGCTAAAGAAACAGGAGAGGTGCGTATTGGATTAAGTAATCGTATTAACGGTATACTTTTCCCTGTCTTCTTTGTGTTAGGTTTGATTGCTGCTACGTGGTCATTTCTTCATGCAAAACAATATTTCCTGCCAGAAGCTGCATCACCACATGGTCGTCATACCGACTTTCTGTTTTGGCTGGGCATGAGTATCATTACAATAGCTTTTGTTGTTACAAATGCCTTATTGTTCATTTTTGCCTGGCGGTATCAATACAAGGAAGGACGTAAGGCTTCGTATTACCCGGAAAACCACAAACTGGAATTGATCTGGACCGTTATTCCGGCAGTTATAATGGCCTTGTTAGTCTTTACAGGATGGAGGGCATGGCGCGATATTATGGCCGAAGCCCCAGAAAATGCACAGGTTTTTGAGATAGTTGGAAAACAGTTTAACTGGATTGTCCGCTACCCAGGTGTTGATAACAACAAACTGGGTGCATACAATTACAAACTGATTGATAGTAATAATGATACAGGTATAGACTACGCAGATGAAGCGTCATTTGATGATTTCGTTTCAACATCTGAATTACATATTCCAGCCAATAAGCCAATACTGCTAAAGATTCGTGCCCGTGACGTCTTGCATAGCGTTTTTATCCCACATTTACGGGTAAAGATGGATGCTGTACCTGGCATGCCAACTCGTTTTCAGTTTACAGCTGATAAGACAACGGACGAAATGCGGAATATTACCGGTAACCCCGACTTTACATACGAAATTGCTTGTACTGAAGTCTGTGGTCAGGGGCATTTTTCAATGCGTATTCGGTTAATCGTAGAAGACGAGGCCTCATGGCTTGCCTGGTGCAGAGAACAAAAACCATTGCTGACTTCAACCCCTGAATTGGCAGCTCGTATTCCGGCAAACCTGAAGGCAAAGGCAGCTAAATACTTACCTGCTGATGTAACGGCGGCTCCTGCCGATAGTTCTACAGCATCTTTAAGCGTAAGTGGAGCAGCAATTGCAAGTTCAACACTTCGTTAATTTAAAAACCTACTTTACAACAACAAAATACTATGTCGACTGTATCAACTAACTCGGCAACTGTGGCTCATGCAGTAGAGCAGGACCACCATGAACCGCAAAGTTTTTGGCGTACATACATTTTCTCGGAAGACCACAAGACTATTGCCAAGCAGTATTTGATCTCAGGTATCTTTTGGTCAATCATTGGTATTAGTATGTCAGTTATATTTCGTCTTCAACTGGGCTTTCCAGGAATGAAGATGGAGTTTTTGCGGCCAATTTTAGGCTCCTGGATTAATGAAACAGGTAAGCTTGACCCTGATTTTTACCTGGCACTGGTCACTATGCACGGAACCATCATGGTATTCTTTGTATTGACCGCCGGTTTGAGTGGTACGTTCTCCAACTTTCTTATACCATTACAGGTTGGAGCGCGAGACATGGCTTCAGGCTTTTTAAACATGTTATCCTACTGGTTCTTTTTCGTAGCCAGCGTTATCATGTTTTCTTCCCTGTTGATTGAAACTGGTCCTGCTGCGGGAGGATGGGTAATTTACCCACCACTTAGTGCGTTACCACAGGCACACAAAGGATCGGAGCTGGGAATGACGTTGTGGCTAATCAGTATGGCTCTCTTCATTGTATCGCAACTTTTGGGGGGTATAAACTATATCACAACTGTAATCAACTTACGGACCCGTGGGATGTCTTTCAGCAAGCTACCACTAACAATCTGGGCATTTCTACTAACGGCTATACTGGGTCTAATTTCATTTCCCGTATTACTATCGGCAGCGTTGTTACTGATTTTTGACCGTAGCTTCGGGACAAGCTTTTACCTGTCGGAGATTTATATCAAAGGTGAAGCATTGCCTAACGTAGGAGGTAGCCCAATTTTGTTCCAACACTTGTTTTGGTTCCTGGGTCACCCTGAGGTGTATATTGTATTGTTGCCTGCATTGGGAATGACTTCCGAAATCATTGCAACTAATTCCAGAAAGCCAATTTTTGGCTATCGGGCTATGATTGCATCTATGATTGGGATAGCGTTCCTGGCGTTTATCGTATGGGCTCACCACATGTTTGTAACGGGAATGAATCCATTCCTGGGTTCGATATTTATGTTCCTGACGCTTATTATCGCTGTTCCATCGGCCGTAAAAGCATTCAATTACATCACGACGCTTTGGCGGGGTAACATCCGGTTTACGCCAGCCATGCTATTCTCCATTGGTCTGGTATCGTTCTTTATTTCGGGTGGTTTGACGGGTATTATTCTGGGTAACTCAGCGCTTGACATCCAGTTGCACGATACGTACTTTGTAGTAGCTCACTTCCACTTAGTGATGGGAGCCGCATCAGCTTTTGGTTTATTGGCAGGTGTATACCATTGGTTCCCCAAGATGTTTGGTAAATTGATGGATGAGAAACTGGGCTATATCCACTTTTGGCTGACATTCATTGGTATCTATCTGGTATTTTTCCCAATGCACTATATTGGCATAGCGGGTTTCCCCCGTAGATACTACGCATTCACGAGTTACGACTTTACGAAAAATATCTTCGCTGATATGAATAGCTTCATAAGTCTGGCGGCCATTTTTACCTTCACAGCCCAGTGGGTATTCATCTACAATTTTGTGAATAGCCTTATCAGAGGTAAGAAATCGCCACAGAATCCGTGGAAATCCAATACGCTTGAGTGGACTACTCCTATAAAGCCTGGACATGGTAACTGGCCGGGTGAAATTCCTGCTGTTTATCGCTGGCCTTACGATTATAGCAAGCCTGGAGCAAAGGATGATTTTATTCCACAGAATGTACCCTACTCACAAACACCAGAGTCTAATCTGCCTCACGAGAATGAGTTGATTAGTCTGGAAAAAGAAATAGAGGCCCAAAACCTGAATGACCAGTTTAGCCAGCCTCACTGATAAGCGGGAACAGCGATTCCAGAACTTGTTGCTACTGACGATAATTTTAGTCTATCTGCTGATACTGGCGGGTGGTATTGTTAGGGCAACAGGATCTGGGATGGGCTGCCCTGATTGGCCAAAGTGTTTCGGACGTTGGATTCCACCAACCGAGTTTTCTCAATTACCACCGAATTATCAGGAGATTTACGGAGCCAAACTCAAAGGCGAAGTTGAATTCAACGCTGTAAAAACCTGGATAGAGTACGCCAATCGACTGCTGGGTGTACTAGTTGGTTTCTCTGTTTTCGGCACCCTATTAGCATCCTTGACATACTGGAAGAGCAAAAAAGCTGTCGTTTTGGGGAGCTTAGTCTCCTTTTTCCTGGTCGGTGCCAACGGATGGCTTGGTTCACGTGTAGTAGCTACAGAGTTAGCGCAATACATGATAACCGCACACCTACTCTTAGCTGTTTTAGTTGTATTCGCACTTCTGTTTGTACTAGTGCGTTCTAGGAAAGGTTATTTACCTATAAAAGGCCAATACAGTGTAGGAAACGGAGTTCGATGGTTATTGATTATTGCGATTAGTTTAACTCTCACACAGATACTATTAGGCACTCAGGTAAGAACGGCACTCGATGCTGTAATAAGAGGAGTTGGTTACACGCAACGTGAAACTTGGATTAGCCAGTTAGGTCTGGAATTTTATATCCATCGCTCTTTCTCTCTGGCAATTTTAGTGATCAACCTTATACTGTTTTATCAACTGCGGAAAATTGGCAAAGTAGATTGGTTTAGGTGGATACCAAGCGTGTTGATAGCGTTCATAATGCTGGAAATAATGACTGGTGTTCTAATGGCTTATTTAAGTGTACCAGCGTTGCTACAACCCATTCATCTACTACTGTCCATTGCCGTCGTCGGATTACAATTTGTGGCTTTGTTGTTAAAGGAGGTAAGGGCGAATGTTAGGCGAGTACCGGAGCAATCCCGGTTAGTAAAAATATAGCATGCAAAAATCAATAGCATTAACTGATATAAGTGATAAAATCAGGGCATACGTTGAACTGATAAAACTGAAGCTGACACTTGCCGTTGTATTCTCTGGGGTATTTGGCTATTGTCTAGCAATTGATACGGTTAATTGGTGGAAAATACTTGCACTGGTCGTTGCTTCAATCAGTATCACGGGAGCGGCTAACATTATTAATCAAATTATTGAAAAGGACTCGGACAAAGTAATGAAACGGACAGCCGTTCGGCCGTTACCCACCGGAAGACTCTCAGTAAAAGAGGCTACTGTATTTGCGTTTTTACTTTTTGGCATTGGTTGTTATTTGTTCGTAGACGTGTTTAACATTAGGGCGGCTGCACTGGCAGTACTGTCCCTGTTGCTATATGGATTTGTTTACACTCCCCTGAAGCGTAAGGGGCAGATAGCCGTATTCGTAGGTGCTTTACCAGGAGCATTCCCACCCATGATTGGCTGGGTTGCCGCTACTAACCATTTCGGCTGGGCACCCGGAATATTATTTGCCATCCAATTTTTCTGGCAGTTTCCTCATTTTTGGGCAATAGGCTGGCTGGCATTCGACGAGTACAAGAAAGCAGGCATTCAAATGATGCCGGGTGAAGGGAAAACAACTGAAACCGCTTTCAGAATAATGATATATACCCTATTCCTAATTCCGGTAGGCTGGTTGCCCTACTTATTGGGAATGACCGGCATAAATTCAGCCTTGGTTGCTATGGTCGGCGGAATCTTGTTTCTAGCCCAAACGTTTCACTTAATGAGAACATGTACTGATAAGGCAGCTCTGCAAATGATGTTTGGATCGTTGCTCTACCTGCCGCTGGTACAGATTGTTTATCTTTTCGATAAAGTATAACAACAAAACCATGAGCGAAGCAATTAGTGAAATTTCAGTACTGGAAGAGCCACAGGAAACGCTCTCGATGAATCCCCGGAAGTTTATCCTTTGGCTATTCATCGTAAGCATTATCATGCTGTTTGCGGCAATGACCAGCGCGTATTTAGTAAGGAGGGCAGAGGGAAACTGGTTGGAATATGACATCCCGCCAATTTTTTCGTATAGTTCTATTGTATTGGTGTTAAGCAGCATTACCATGCATTGGGCATATATAGCAGCAAAAAAAGATAAGTTTGGCACCCTGAAGACAGCGATAACTATTACTTTTGTGCTTGGTGTAATCTTTCTGTACATGCAGTTTCAGGGCTGGATAGATCTGGTTAACCAAAACGTGTTCTTTGTTGGAAATCCAGCTGGATCGTTCATGTACATCTTTACGGGACTACATGGCTTTCACCTAATATCTGGCCTGATAGTTTTACTGGTGGCATTAATAGCCTGTTTTAGATTGCGTATACACGCCAAAAGTTTGAATCAGATTGAGATTGCAGTTGCATATTGGCATTTTTTAGACATTTTGTGGTTGTATTTGTTTTTCTTTTTAGTCTATTTTCATTGATAATTTCTTAGACGCATGGCGGCTACTGTAACCCACGATACCCTGACCACTGAGCCGGACCAAGTGTTCGACAAAAAAACCTGGATGGGCGGTGTTGAACCCATGAAAGTGAGCTACGGCAAACTGATGATGTGGTTCTTCCTTATTTCCGACACATTTACGTTCTCGGCCCTGCTGGTTACGTACGGATTGATTCGGTATAGTTACCCGTCCTGGGATCCGGCTATTTTTGGTGAGGTATTCAAGTTTTCGAACTTGTACTGGCCAACGCCTGAGATGGTGTATGCCTCTCTCCCTTTTTTGCATGGGGTAAATGCTCCACTAATTTTTGTGGGCATTATGACGTTTATTCTTATTTTCAGCAGTGTTACTATGGTGTTAGCCGTTGAGGCAGGCCACCGGATGGATCAGGCTGATGTGGAGAAATACATGCTGTGGACAATTTTGGGTGGGTTTGCTTTCCTCGGTAGTCAAGCTTGGGAGTGGTCGCACTTTATTCACGGAACTGAAACAGGTACGACGATAACGGAGATTATCAACGGGCAGAATGTACAACGTACTATATTCGGTGCTAACCTCGTCGAAAACCAATACGGTCCCCCTGCCTTTGCTGATTTGTTTTTCTTCATCACTGGTTTCCACGGAACGCACGTATTGAGTGGTGTTATTTTGAATATCCTAATTTTTTACCGGTCGGCAACGGGTTTGTATCAAAAACGGGGACACTATGAAATGGTTGAGAAAGTAGGTCTTTACTGGCACTTTGTTGATCTTGTTTGGGTGTTTGTATTTACGTTCTTCTATCTGGTTTGACAAATTTTTTATACTGATGACTGATCATACACACGGAACCCACGAAGTTGGCGAGATTCCACCCGCTAATACAGGAGCCATCTGGCGTACATTCTGGATTTTGCTAGGTATTACTGTAGTCGAGTTTACACTTGCTTATGTTATGAAAGCTGGTGGTCTCAGGACCGCATTCTTTGTCATCATGACACTTGTGAAAGCCTTCTACATTGTTGGCGAGTTCATGCACCTTAAGCATGAAGTGAAAAGCTTGATTTGGGCAATTGTGGTACCAATAGCGTTTATAGTATGGTTGCTGACTGCACTTCTTATGGAAGGCGGCTCAATTTTTCAGTTAAGATAAATTATGAAGGTTTTTAGGAAAGCCGGAATCCTGCTCGCTACGCTGCTGGTTCCGGCTTTGCTGTATCTTTTTCTACGGTATAGCACGCAAAATCATTATGTGTTGTCCCGTTATTTGCCCAAAATAGACTCAGCTAGAGGAGAACCCTTGATGGGGAAAGTTCGTTTACCCGACGGTAGCGTAATAACCGATACTATCTATAATCGTATTCCCCCCTTTCAACTCATCGATCAGGACGGAGACACGGTAAATCAATCGATCGTAAAAGGTAAAATTTACGTAGCCGATTTTTTCTTTACCCGTTGTACCACGATCTGCCCCCGTATTTCTTCGCAGCTTACTAGGGTACAGGATATATTTATAAACAATCCTACTATCGTTTTTCTATCGCACACAGTTGATCCAGCGCACGACCGACCGGAACAACTGAAAGCGTACGCTAAAAAATACGATGCTATACCCGGCAAGTGGTATTTTTTGACGGGTAGCAAAACCCAGATTTACGATTTGGCCATGCACGGTTATTATTTGCCTACGGTTGATGCGGGCTTAAAGGAAGGGAATCCGGACGAAACTTTTATCCACAGCGAAAAGTTGGTATTAGTAGATAAGGAAGGTATTGTGCGTGGATTCTACGATGGTACAGATAAAGAGGATGTCGATAAATTAGTGCTCGAAATTCGGGTTTTACTTGACATTTACAGCAAAGAATAAGTAAGCAGTATGGAAGCATTGCAACCCGTTAAGGAGCAGAAAGCGAACCGGATAATCAATATCCTGGCTCTGGCAATTCCTATTGCGGTGGCAGTGTTGTTGGGCATTCGCCAGAAAGTCGATTTAGGTAGCTGGACAACGTACTTGCCGCACATTAATGGCGTTCTTAATTCCGTTACATCCCTGCTACTGTTGACTGGGTTCTACTTCATCAGACAAAAGAATGTGGAAGCGCACAAGCGTACGATGCTGATGGCATTCATACTTGGGTCTCTATTTCTGGTTAGCTACGTGTTGTATCATCTGACAAACGAATCAACTGTTTATGGTGGACAGGGCTGGATTCGTCCTGTGTATTATTTTCTACTAGTATCGCATATTGTACTATCGGTTGTTGTTGTATGGTTTGTACTAAGAGCCGTATATTTAGCGATGAGTGGTCAGATTGCTAGGCATAAGCAGACGGTGAAGTATGCTTTTCCAATCTGGCTTTATGTTAGTACTACGGGAGTAATCGTGTATTTGATGATTAAGCCTTTTTACGTTCATTAACCTAATTGACGAAATGAGAAGTTGGAAAGTGTGGTTGTTGATAGGTGCTCTACTGATTATCATGCCGGACTTAATGGCTCAGTGCGCTATGTGCCGGGGAACGGTAGAAAGCACAGTAAGTAACGGTCGAAGCGGAGTTGCATCGAATCTCAACTTAGGTATCTTATATTTATTTGTGGCTCCCTACCTTATTGTTGCCACCATTGGCTACCTATGGTATCGGAATAGTAAACAGGAGCATGGAAGACGTCTCGAAATTGCAGGCCGTGTCAAACGGGCTATGTCCCAGATGTAGAAAAGGGAAAATATTTAAGAGCCCGTTCTATTCCCTAAGGAAATTTGATGACATGTACGAACTCTGTCCGCACTGCGGATTGCGTTACGAAGTCGAACCAGGTTACTTCGTTGGGGCTATGTATGTAAGCTATGCCGTTTCTGGAGGAATTGCTCTGGTGCTGGGCTTTCTGCTTTTTTATTTGGGAAACGACCCCCAGGGCTGGGTGTATGCCGCAGTTATCGCTCCCGTAATGGTACTGATTGCACCCATTAATTTTCGAATATCACGCGTTGTCTGGTTGCATTATGTGGCAGGTATCAATTATGTAAAAGGGCTTTAATAGCCCTTTTTTTGTGTACTATTTTTTCGGTCATGCAACCATGCTACCTATAACGTGCATCTTGCTAATGAACCTAAACCGTTATGCTTCGACTTATCCCTTTCTTTTCTACTGAGGCCCAGTTGATAGCTGCCTTGAAACGGGGAGAAAGCCGTGCCCATAAAGTTCTTTATGAACGATTTTCGGGCAAAATGCTGGCCGTTTGTATTCGTTACTGTGCCAATAGGGACGACGCAGAGGAGGTTATGCTGGATGGCTTCATGCGCGTTTTTGAGAAGATTCAACAATTTCGGGAAGATGGCAGTTTTGAGGGCTGGATACGACGGGTAATGGTGACAGAGTCATTGATGTTTCTGCGAAAGAATAAACAATGGCGGCAGGAGATACCTATTGAAGATATACAGATAGAGCCAGATTATGCCTGGGCCGATACATCCCTAAATGAGCATGACCTGTTGCGGGTTATCAATCAACTGCCCGATGGCTACCGAACCGTGTTTAACCTTTACGCCATTGAAGGGTATAATCATGGAGAAATTGCCGATATGTTGGGGATTTCGGAGGGAACATCAAAATCCCAATTGAGCCGTGCAAGATTATTGTTACAGGCTAACCTGAAAAAAGTAGAACAGGCACCCACCTTACAACGGCGGGCCAGTTAAACAGATACGATGAAAAAACAGGAAGAAAGTCCGCCGATTGATGAGTTGTTTGCCCGCAAACTGGGTCACGCATCACTATCGCCCAGTCCTGACGGCTTTGAGCGCTTGCAGGCACGAATGAATAAGGCACAACCGGAACAGCGAGTTGTAATCTGGCGTAATCCAGCCCTGCAACGGTATATGGCGATAGCTGCTAGCCTAGCGTTGGTCTGCCTGTTTGGCTGGCTCTATCTTCAGTCCAGTTCTACGCTTACAAAAGTAGGTGAACAGGTAGCGAACAGCGTTGGCAAACCACCAAGACCGGAGGTGGACAAGGTCGGAAGTCCAGCTAATAAAAACACGATGAATAAAAAGCCAGATGGACAACCCGCTCCGGCAGAAACGGAAAATCATTTAGCTACCGTTGGTAAGCCTGTTGAAGTTATTCGGAAGGAAAAGAATTCGTCAACGAACCCCCCTTCTCTGCAGAGTGAAAATAGCAATAAGGAACTCTTGACATCCAAAAATGAGCAATCTGTTCTGACGCAAATACCGCAATATAACAACAAGACAAAATTGACAGATACAACGCTGCCAGATGTAAAAATCATTAATTCAGTTGATACAAACACGGAACGCGTAGCTGAAAATACGGTTAAACCTGCTGCCCCTATCGAACGCGTGTTAACGGTAACAATCGAAGAACCCGCATCACTGTTAGCTGCCCGACAAGCTACCAAGAGAGAATCTGGCACTGTGGCTTTAACAGGGGAAGAGCCTCAAAAGGAGGCAAAAGGTAATCTATGGCAGCAGGTCCGACGAATCAAACAGGGCGAAGTGTTTGCCCGGCACGATAACCCCGGTAATGAGGACCAGGGGCTATTGGGCCGTGCTTACAGCGGGCTGAAACAGAGTTTTGAAAAGGATAAATCCGAAAAATAATGAACAGGCTGTTTACCATCATAGCCGGGATAACTGTACTGCTGTTGACAATCGTCACGTCAGGAGCTAACGCAGGACCCGTAAGCCCGACAGATTCATTGGTAATTCGATTTGCTAATCGTACCCGATTGGTCATCTATGCCCCGGACAAAGCCGGTATTCAGGCATTGTCGAATTACGATTTGAATAAAATAGTCCGGGAAATGGGTATGAAACTCGATTCCGTGCCGGGTGGTCAAACGGCTATTTCGCAGGATGGTGAACGTTTTCTGAAAGATACTGTGCTTGTCGTAACAAAAAAGAAGGATGGATTTACTATCGTCATCAATAGCAAGGGGGACACCGTCAAAACAAAACCAGCCAGCCAGGATAGCAGCAATCGGGCTTACGCGCAGGCAAAACGCCGGAGACGTGACGGGAACAGTTTTGATTATGGCCTAAGCATTGGTCTGGATAATTTCATTCAGCAATCGGCCAATCCTACTTACCCTGAAGGGAGTTATAATCTGCGGCCCCTCGGTTCCCGTTATATCGCTTTATCGATAGGTGCCATGCCAACTATAATTGGGGGGAAACATGCATCATTAAAACTCTATTATGGTGTTGAAGTAGCCTGGAACAATTTTATGTTCGAAGGGAATAAGATGGTAGAGAAAGGAGCAACTGCTGTTGCTTTTCCCGACGCCGGCCGTGATTTACAAAAAAGTAAATTGACTGTATGTACAATTGGCATTCCAGTGGTTCCACGCGTTGTATTCTACAACGACGATGGTCGGAAAGTGGGCCACATTGGTATAGGAGGCTATGCCAATTACCGGCTTGACAGCTATCGGAAAATAAAAGAGGCCGATGGCAGTAAAGACCGGCGGCATTCGGATTATTACCTCAATGATTTACGATATGGGGTTATGACGCACATTGGGATTCAAAGCCTGAATTTTTTCGTGAAATACGACCTAAATCCACTTTTTCAGCCTGACAAGGGGCCAGATGTTCGCACAATTACGTTTGGAATTGGATTCTAATTGATGTCACATACAACCGTTTCTATCATTGGATTAGGATGGCTTGGATTGCCACTAGCGAAACAGCTACAGCGTGTAGGCTGTACTGTGAAAGGTAGTTGTACTACCTCCAGCAAGGTTACTGATTTGAATCAGGCTGGTATCGACGCTTATCAGCTACAATTGAATCCGGCACCCGAGGGTAATCTAAACGATTTACTTGATGCCGACACCCTTATCATCAACGTACCTCCTAAAGCGGGGAAGTTTGGCGAGGATTTTCATCCAAAACAAATCCAGCATCTAACGGATGCTATTGACGTATCAGAAGTAAAGCACGTTATCTATGTTAGTTCTACGTCGGTCTATCCAGAACTAAATCGAATGGTTGTAGAAAATGATGTTATAATGCCAGATGAATCAGCCGCGCCTGCTCTGGTTAAGGCTGAACAACTCGTGTTGGCGTTAGCACCCAAAAAAACTCTTACGGTGCTGCGGTGTGGTGGTCTGATGGGGTACGATCGTATTCCGGGAAAATATGTTGCCGGTAAAACAGTAGACAGTGGAGACGTCCCCGTTAACTACCTGCATCAGGATGATGCCGTGGGCATTCTGCTCACGCTGATTCAACAGCGTACTGATGGAGTCTTTAATGCTGTAGCTCCCGAGCATCCGGTTCGGAAAGACATCTATCAAAAAAGCTGTGCGGATTTTGGTTACGAACAGCCAGCGTTTGAACAGCCTGAGCAACCCGTTCCGTACAAAGTTGTCAGTGTAGAAAAGCTACTTCAAGCTACACAATACGCATTTCGCTATCCTGACCCGCTGCAATTTTTCTACCGACTAGGAACGGAGTAGATGACGCATACGCGTTGAGAAAAATCCACCCGATGAACTTTTTGATGACGCAGCTGCCCGGTTTATGGCCGCCAGGAACATAAAATGTCCTTGCCCGTGCCAGGCCCGGAAGTGTTCGCTTAACTGCGTATCGTATTCAGGTAAGTAAGCTAGTAGTTGATTTAGATCGAATTGGTCTGCAGCTGTTCCAACCCCGGCACGCTGTCCGTCTAGGGCATTACACGCCTGTTCGTAGTGGTTCGGTTGTGGAATCATCATAGCAGGCTTACCCAGATAAGCCGCTTCACAAACCGACTCAAACCCAGCCGTTGTAACGATGGCTTTGCACCGGGCCATAAACTCTAGGAAACGCTGACCATCAATGGCGTGGAAACTCAGAGTATCATCAATGATCTGATTCGGTACGCTCACTCCCGAATGAAAGCCATCCATCCGGATTTCCGGGTGTTGCTCATGTGCCTTGAGTAGCTCGGTTTTCAGGCCAGGCTGCGTGACGTAGGCTAGCAGCGAATCGCCCTGCGTTGGTTTTATCTCGGTGATCTCCCGACGAAGTAAGGGAGGGACGATACGCACACGCTGTTCAGGTGCATCTGCCTGTTTATCGAATGAGAGAGCTAACAGCTCATGTGCCCCAAAACAGGTTAGCAGCGTATTGAATTTAAACGTCTGCCGATAAAACCATTGTCCTTTAGGCCGCTGAAAATCGGGATGAAAGGCCATGTACTGGTGGGCGATACATATCATGGGTACCGGAGGGCGCAGCAAGGCATACGTCATACCACCCAGCATTTCGTGGAAATTGATTACTACATTGGGCCGATGTGCATTGATAATAGCCCGTACCTGCTTCAAACTCTTCCAAAAGGGTCGAATGGTTCGGAGGGCACGGATGGTGGTTTTAGTAGGTTCCAATGCGTTTGTTACTGCATTATACACCAAACCGGGGCTAAAAATGGGGATAACCGGAGCCGTAAATTTTTCACTGAAAAAAGCAGGAACGGCCCGCTCGGCCGTCACCCCAACAATAGCACCGGTAACTTCATGGCCTGCCGTTTGTAAAATTTGGGACAGTGATAGTGCTTGTGTTAGATGTCCCCGACCTTCACCTTGTACCAGAAATAGAATACGCATAATAAGGAGGTTCTTATGAGTTTAAACCGGGACTGTGTTATCAGTGAGTTGTTCGATGGCATCTACTAATTTTTCCGTAATGCCAGACTCGTTACCCGTCAACTCCGGCGTATAGTAAAGCAGACTCCAGTTGCCTTCGTGATCTTCAACCAGCGCACTCAACGACTCTATCCAATCGCCCGAATTCATGTAGATGATACCATCAATGGTGTGGATAGCAGGTTGATGGATGTGGCCACAGATAACGCCGTCGCATTGGCGGGCGCGGGCCAGTTCAGTTAATTTTTGTTCGTAGTCCGAGATGTAGCTAACGGCTTTTTTTATGCGGGATTTTACCTGTTGCGAAAGGGAGTAATAGGGCAAGCCACGCCAGTTACGGTAGTTGTTATAAAACTTATTTACCCAAAGCAGAAATGTGTAGCCTACATCTCCCAGGTAGGCCAGCCATTTCATTTGCGAGGTAATCGAGTCGAAAACATCGCCGTGTGTAATATAGAATTTCTTGGTGCCGGAAGTCAGGGTATACTCTTTACGGATAGAAAAATTCCTTCCTACCTTCAGGGGCATTATCTGGTCAAGAAAATCATCATGATTGCCCCGCAGGTAAATAACTTTCGTGTCATGACGAACGATTTGCTTCAAAACTGTTTTAAAAAAAGCAGTATGCTTTCTTTTCCAGGTACCGTATTGCTTCAATTGCCAGCCATCCACTATATCACCATTGAGAATAAGCTTCTGACACGAGTAGTAGCGTAAAAACTCAGTAGCTTCTTTCGCTTTCGATCCGGCAGTACCAAGGTGTATATCAGAAAGTACGATCGTCCGGAATTGCGTGTTTGATTGCATAGGCGAAAGTACAGGCTGATTGTAACGTAAGATTTATTCAAATGTTACCAAATTGACAAGGTTATAGCGCTAAGGAAGCACTTGTTCATATTGACTTAATAAACCACGACAAATGGAAAATCCAGTGCTCATTTTCGGAGCAGGAAGTTTAGGCCTGACGGCTTTAGACCTGTTTCAACGTAATAGTGTTGTTGTTTACGGCCTGTTAGATGACAACAAAGAATTGCACGGCCAGGAGTTTGGCGCTGTATCGGTACTGGGCGAAACGGATGACGACGGCTTCCTGAAGCTGATTGGGCAGAAATGCGAAGCCTTCGTTGCCATTGGGGATATCCGCGTCCGGAAACGTCTGGTCAAACTACTGAATGAACGGCGAAAAGTACAGCCGGTCAACGCGATTCATGATACCGCAACCGTTTCGACACTTGCCATTATCGGACATGGAAATTTGGTAGCCGCCCGGGCAGTTGTTAATCCTTTTGCTGAGGTAGGACAACATTGCATTATTCAGGCCGGAGCCATTATTGAAAGCCGGGCAAAAGTGGGTGATTATGTTATGGTAGGAACTGGAAGTATACTAAATAGCGATGCTGTAGTGGAAGACGGGGCTTTTATTGGCACGGGCGTCACTATCATAGCCGGCGTTAAAATCGGCAAAAATGCCCGCATTGGAGCAGGATCCGTAGTCGTAGAAGACGTAGCGGCCGGGGATACCGTATTCGGTAACCCGGCAAAGAAAATGTAGCGAGCAGGTCACCGTCAAAATACTATGTTGTAACTTACTGATTGACAGGAGTCGCAGAGCAATTTACTCGATATAAAGCACTTCGTTCGCCAGAAAATCCTGATAGGTCATTTCAAGGCCTTTCCGCAGTTCAGTTTTGTGTTTCCAGCCCATTTCGTGCAGCCGGGACACATCCATTAACTTGCGTGGAGTTCCATCCGGTTTTTCGGTGTTCCAGCGTAGTTCGCCTTCAAAACCTACAATGTCCTTTATAAGCTCAGCGGTCTCACGAATGGTCACATCTTCGCCCGTGCCGATGTTGACGAAAAGTTCATCGTTGTAATTTTCCATCAGGAAAAAACACGCATCGGCCAGGTCATCGGCGTGCAGAAACTCGCGCATGGGCGAACCAGTACCCCAAACCTCAACGGTTGGCTCATCGTTCACCTTCGCTTCGTGAAACTTCCTGATGAGAGCGGGTAACACGTGAGACCCCTGCAGGTTGTAATTGTCGTTTGGTCCGTACAGGTTGGTAGGCATGGCCGAAATAAAGTTACAGCCATATTGACTCCGGTAAGCGTCGCACAGTTTTATTCCCGTAATTTTAGCGATGGCGTACGGCTCGTTGGTCGATTCAAGATAACCACTCAGCAGATACTCCTCTTTGAGCGGTTGAGGGGCCAGCTTGGGATAAATACAGGAAGAGCCAAGGAACAACAGCTTCTTAACACCTGTTTTATAGGCACTATGAATAATATTTGACTCAATCATCAGGTTATCGTACAGAAATTCGGCACGATAGGTGTTATTGGCTAAAATACCGCCAACTTTAGCCGCGGCCAGAAAAACATAGTCGGGAGTTTCCTGGTCAAAGAAATCAGCAACTGCCGCCTGATTTCGTAAATCCAGTTCTGATGATGTACGGGTAATAATGGTAGTATACCCTTCGTCCTGAAGCTTACGAACGATAGCTGAGCCGACCATCCCCCGGTGTCCGGCAACATAAATACGAGCCTGTTTTTCCACGAAAATTGAACCTAAGCTTAGCCGCCTGAAAGCCAGGCGAATGAATGGATAAAATAATAGGGCTTTTTACAGCGTTGCAAAATTGAAGTTGCAAACTTAACAAACTTCAGGCATCAAACAGTTCTCTAGCCATGTTTGCTATTGTATATAGATTAACTTATTTAATGGTTTCAATGGCACTGATGGTTTCAGTACGTGCACAAACGGTCCCTTCGCCATCGGCTCCTGCATCGCTTACCACGTCATCAAAGCCCGTTTTAGCTCCTTCCGGCGCACCTGCTTCCCCGTTATCAGGTTTCTCCTCTGTTCCTTCGTCACTGACAACACTTGGTATACCAACTATGTCGTCTCTAAAGAAGCAAAAGGATGATTACGTAGCGGGTATCATGCCCGATTTGGGTCTGAAGGTGAAACAGCTCAAAAAACAGAAGGCCGACCGCAAGTCGAAAAATAAACTGTCTAAAACGGAATACGAAGGGTTGTCGATGGTGAAAGCATATACCAAGTTTGGTAGTGGCGACAGAACCATTGTGGAAGAGTTTTATGTACTGCGCGACAACGATGCGACTAAACCACTGCCTTACGTACGGGACATTGTCCGGTACTACCAGCGCTCGGGGCGGGTGACAAGTTCCATTATTCGGAATGAGGGAGATGGCTTACTGCTGCATGGGCCATACAAACGCTACCAGAACGGCGATTTGCTGGAAGAGGGCTACTATTATGCCGGTATGAAAGATGGACGCTGGGAGAAGTATGATGCTAATTTTATGCTGCTTGACAAAAGCTATTGGCATCAGGGCGTTCCGTCCGGATCGAGACTATCGTACTATGACTCAACCCACCAAAAAATTAAGGAGGTCATACCTGTAGAGTATGGCAAACTGAATGGGACCTACATGGCTTTTCATGAAAATGGGCTGGTGGCCGAGGAGGGCAAGTATGACAACGGAGTAAAAATAGGGCGATGGACTGAGTTCTACCCTATAAACCCAAGCGGTCGGCGGATGCGTCGAAAGCTCACGCAGTACCCAGCCAACCAGTGGGATTCCGAGTTTGACCCATACGTAATTACGGAATGGGATCAGAAAGGGAAAGTGACGTACCAGCGGTCGAAGGAAAAGGTTGTGGAGGAAGAAGAAGCAGAGAACTAGGATTACTTTCTCTTCCTCTCTATGCTACTTGAATACCCCTTGGGGATCAGGCTGCTTGGCCAGCAACTCGTTCAAATACCCAATATCGAGGGATGAAAGATCAAGCGTACGGGCCTGATGGTAGTACTCCCACGCTTTGCCGTAGTTGGCTTTCAGATAATAAACAACCGACAATTTTTGATAGGACGAAGCGGAGGGATTTATTGCTACTGCCCTGTGTAGATGGTTCTCCGCCTGAGCCAGCATTTCATCGGCTGGCTTCTGCTGATACTGCTTGATCTCCACGGTAGCTAAATCTGTCAGTAACACCGTGTTGCTATCATCAACGGCAAGTCCCTTGCGCATCATGCGTATGGCATCGGGTAACTGGTCTTTCTGGTAACAAACAACGCCTAGTCCCCAATAGGCGTCTACATTTTTGTGATTGAGCAACCAGGATAGGTTGAAGCGGTGGGTCGCCGTATCCAGCTGCCCATCGGCAATATAATCCCAGCCACGAGCAGCAAAAAAGTTGCTGGCTTCGGGTCGGCTGGCAAAGTTTCGGTCACAGTCATTCAGGAAGTGAATGTCTGCATCAATCTGGGCAGTTGTTTTGGCGCGTTCGCCAAAAAGGGGCAGCGTATTGATGGAGGCTTCAGTCGTCAATCCGTCAGCCGGAACGGTTTCTTTTGAGTGGGCAACTGATTCCGAACGGTCACGGCTGGCGTTTGCCTGCCGAACCGAATCGCCCGAACGAGCTGATATGATGAACTCCTTTGTTTGCGCTGCCGACAAAAGCGGTAAAGCAACTAAAGCCCACTGTATCAGTTTTATGCGAACACTCATAGAAGGACGGTACTGCATACGGTTTGTCTCCCGATACAACGAAAGGGGAATCCAAGTTAGTACATTACCGGCAAATTACCGTCTACTACCGCCCCGTTTTGGTCCGCCCGATTTGCCCTTTGCTGAACCAGACGTCCTACGATCTGGTCTACCCGGTTTTTGCCCTGCGGTGCGTGGCGTTGACTTCGCTCCCGCAGTAGCCCCGGATCGGTCACTGGAGCGTACTTTGGGGCCGTGTGCGTTTTTTGCCTTTTTCTCGTGAAAGGCGCCCAAAAAGTCTGGATTTTCTTTCCGGCGTTGCTCATCAATTTCACGGAGCATGGCCTGCTGCTCGTCAAAGGGGGTTTCGGTAACCACAACGCCAGCGGGTAAGGGGTGGCGCGGAATGGTCATGCGAATGATCTTTTCAATTTTTTGTACATGGTATTCCTCCGCCGTTGTCAGAAACGTTATCGCTTCGCCCGTGTGCATGGCGCGGCCGGTCCGGCCGATACGGTGTACATAATCCTCATAAATCAGGGGCAAATCGAAGTTGATGACGTGGCTAACCTCGGCTACATCGATGCCCCGTGCGGCCACGTCAGTAGCAACCAGTACCTGCACATTACCTTCCTTAAAAGCTTCCATCGCGTTGATGCGGGTATTCTGGCCCTTGTTGGCATGGATGACCCGCACTTTATCGGGTTCAACAACTTTGCGGATCAGAAACTTATAAATATTCTCGGCAGTACCCTTGGTACGGGCAAAGATGATAACCCGGTGAAAAGCGTCGTTCGTAATTAATGTGTCCAGCAAATTAATTTTGGTCCGAAAGTTTGGTACCTCATACATGATTTGATTAACCATGTCAGCAGTGGATGCCTGCGGAGTTGCCTCTATTTTGATGGGCGCTTCCAGAAACTCAGACGAGAGCCGTTCTACCCGACCACCAAAAGTAGCTGAGAACAACAGGTTCTGACGCTTCGTTGGAATTACCTCCAGAATAGACCGGATTTGTGGCATAAAGCCCATATCCATCATCTTGTCGGCTTCATCGAGCACCATGGTCTTAATCTCTTTCGTTACAATCTCCCCTAACCGATAGAGATCCATAAAGCGACCGGGCGTAGCAACAATCAAATCGACACCCTTACGCAGGGTCTCAATCTGGGTTTTTGGGCCTAATCCTCCAAAAAGGGCAAGATGCCGCAGGTCAGTGTATTTCCCCAACTCACTAACGGCCTGGTTTATTTGCATGACCAGTTCCCGCGTTGGTGCCAGTATCAGTGCCCTTGGGTTTTGCCCCTGTGCATATTTTATTTTCATGAGCAACGGCAACAGATAAGCCGCCGTTTTGCCGGTACCCGTCTGGGCAATGCCCAGCACATCGTGGTTTCCCAGACTCAGCGGGATGGTTTGCTGCTGAATGGGCGTGGGTTCGGTATACCCTAAATCAGCCACTGCGTTTAAGAGTTGCCGGTTCAGGTCGAATTGCTCGAAAGAAGTAATTTCCATAAATGAAGATAGTCGTGGGAGTTGCAAGTTGTACATTTCATAAGCGGCCAGCATTGGTAACCAGCACTTTGGTCAGCCACTTCGCCTTTTATGACTCACAACTAGGTCTAGAACCGTTTTAATACCCGTTCTACGCCACTAACGTAACCTGACCCAAACAGATTCACGTGAACCAGGAGTGGATATAGGTTATAGATAGCTACGCGCTCTTCAAAACCGCTGTTTAGTGGGGATGCCTCGTTGTAAGCGTCATAAAAGCGGGTGTCAAATCCGGCAAATAATTTGGTGAAGGCGAGTTCAGCCTCCCGAAATCCATAATAAACCGCAGGGTCGATTAGGGCGGGCTGTTTTTGCTGGGTAGGCAGAACATTACCAGACCATAAATCGCCGTGAAGCAGCGCAGGTGGTTCATTCGGCAGCAGTTCCGGTAATCGATCACGCAGACGAAATAGGGCGTCGTAGGCCTTCTTAGGTAGCAAACCCTCATATAGAGCCTGGCCGGCCTGGGGGAGCAGGCGATGGTCAAAAAAGAAATCATACCCATTTGGTGTCAACGTGTTGGTTTGTGGTAAGGTGCCAATGTAATTGTTGAACCGTAAACCAAATTCCTGTTGCGTATGTGTGTGTAATTGCGCCAGTTGTCGACCGAGCGTTTCCCAGTAGGTTCTATTGGGTGAACCGCCCTCAATGAATTCCAGAATCAGGAAGGATTTGCCCAGGTGACGGTCGTGGCCGATGACCTGCGGAATGTAAAAGGTATGGGTATGACGTAATAGAGATAGCCCCTCAACCTCCGTTTCGTACATGTCGGGCGAGACATCCTGTTCGAGTTGATGCCATTTTATGAAGAAAACACCCGCCGAAGAAGATACCTGCGCGGAAGTATTAATATTGCCACCGGATATAAACTGTACGTCATTTACATCAACTGATTTCCCCAATGCCGAAAACAGGATGCTTTCAAAAAACGTAAACTGCTCATCACCCCAGAAATTCATATTCTATTTCAGATTTTTACTTTGCTGTTCGGCGTTTTCTCCGGCACTGTTTGCTCACCAATGTGAAAAGGAGCCAATGAACGCCAAAATAAACCTCAGTCAACAAAGTCTTTACTATGAACGCACAAATTCAGCATTTATACGATATCGCCCGAAAACCAGAACGTCGAATCATTGGTCTGATGTCTGGCACTTCGCTCGATGGGCTTGACGTAGCACTATGCCGAATTTCAGGCAACGGTCCCGATACCAGCGTTATACTCGAAGCGTTTGCTACGGTACCTTACACCGATGAGCTGAAAGCTGATATTCGCCTGATTTTTGCCAAAGACCAGATCAGTTTTGAACACCTCTGTTTGCTAAACTCGTACATTGGTAGGCTACACGGGCGAATGATTCTCGATTGTTTACAGACTTGGGGTGTCCAGCCGACTACAATTGACTGCGTGGCCAGTCACGGGCAAACCGTTTATCACGCTCCTAAAAGCCAGCATCGAAAGGAGATGTTTCCCAATGCTACGCTCCAGATTGGTGATGGTGACCACATTGCGGCCGTAACGGGTATAATCACCTTTAGCGATTTTCGGCAGAAACACGTAGCCCACGGGGGCGAAGGTGCACCCTTAGCTGTCTATGGCGATTACTTCATGTTTTCTGACCCGAATGAGAACCGGATTCTGCTGAACATGGGTGGTATTGCCAATTTTACCTACCTGCCAGCCGGGGGCGACGCCACCAACGTTTTTACCACCGACACCGGGCCGGGTAATACGTTATTAGATGCTTACGCCCGCCAGTTTCTGAATAAGCCATATGATGAGGACGGTCTGTTGGCGGCTTCTGGAAATGTTAATAATGCTTTGCTTCAGGCAATGAAAACAAATCCGTTCTTTGAGTCACCTTTTCCGAAAACAACTGGCCCGGAGGTATTTAATACGGATTACGTCAACGATGCTCAGGATAGGAGTGAGACCCAGGCTCTGTCAAACGCCGATTTGATGGCTACACTGGTGCAGTTCAGCGCCGAAACGATTGTTGATGCAATTAGCCGTACTATACAGGAAAAGGGAGTCCGGAGAAGTGCCGATCCCCAAACGTATCGAATTTACACGAGTGGGGGAGGGGTGCACAATCCTGTGCTCATCCGAATGCTCCAGACACTACTGCCCAACTGTACCTTCGGGCGAACAAATGAGCTTGGTATCAACGGTGATGCCAAAGAAGCCGTTCTATTCGCTGTGTTAGCGAACGAAAGCCTGACTGGTGGTCGTACGTCTTTCGGCGAACGCGAGGGCGTACCCAGTGTAACAATGGGGAAAGTAAGTTTTCCCAAATAAGGTATATACGGACTGAAGTCCGTATCGCTCCAATGCATGAAATTATGGACTGAAGTCTGTAGATACCTTATTTCGGCCTGAACACGGCCATTTTGTCTTCGTGGGTAGTCAGGAAAGGACCGCCAATGAGGTCGATACAATAAGGGATGGCGGGAAATACGACCGACAGGCATTGCCCTATGGCCTTTGGCTTGCCCGGCAAATTCAGTATGAGTGTCTGGTTCCGAATTCCGGCTGTCTGGCGGGATAAAATGGCTGTTGGTACATACCTGAGGCTTTCCTGCCGCATTAATTCGCCAAAACCAGGCATCATTTTCTGGCAAACGGCCTCTGTAGCTTCGGGTGTTACATCCCGCACGGCAGGGCCGGTACCACCGGTTGTAACGACTAAACAGCACCCTTCTGAATCGGCCAGTTGAATCAGGGTTGCTTCCAGTTGGCCCTGTTCGTCGGGAATGACGCGGTAAACGGGTTGCCAGTTGCAACTGAGCCATTCGGTCAAAAAGCCAACGACTGCCTTTCCGGGAATATCTTCGTAAACACCCGCACTCGCCCGATCTGAGACGTTAATAATACCAATTTTAATCATGGAAAATAGGTTGACCGGTCCGCCGGTGCGGTTTGTTGTTCGTAGTTTGACGTTTCACGAACCAGTTTAACGTCAAACTACGAACAACAAACGTCAACCTAACCAACCTAACTAAGTTACGGCTTCTTCCGTTTCAAGGCTAAATCGTGCGCTGTATCGTAGTAGGAGCGAAGACTGCTCCAGTCGAATACATCGGCGATACTTTCCACTTGATTTCGCTGCTTGATACGATCTCGCTGAGCCATTCTGACAAATCGGTACAGCACATCGGTCAACTGGTCAGCGGCTTCATCAAAAGATTGGGTTCGCCGGTTGATGACGTAGATACCCCGGTTTTCGTAATCACGCATGATCTGCATGATAAAATCGCCGAAACCCGACTGGTCACTGGTAACGGTCGGAATCCCTCGTACAACACATTCCAGGGGCGTATACCCCCATGGTTCGTAGTAGCTCGGGAATACACCGAGGTGGCAACCCCGAACAAACTGGCTGTAATCCAAGCCAAACAATGGATTGGTAGAGGCAATGAAATCGGGGTGATAAACGATTTTGACCCGGTCATATTCATTGTTGACCAGGTTCGCTTTTTCGATAAACCGGGTCATCTCGTCGGGTGCAACCAGATTGTGGGTTACATAGGGCGGGAGCCGGTGTGTTTTCCAACTCTGCACCGTCCGCCGAAGGCGAAGCCGCCAGTACTCGTCCACAAAATTGTTCAGATCGGGCAGTTTCGTACTTTGCGTGTTCGAGGCTGCCGCATGAAACAATCGGTCACCTACCTGCTTTTCGATACTTTCGCAGGTTTCCTGAATTTCCTCGAGTAGTGCCCGCGAATGAAGTACTTCGGGGTTTATGGAAGTGTATGGCTGCCTGGTAACCATAAACATGACTACCGTCGTATCCATGTTATTTTCCCGCATCCGATGATTCAGGCGGGCAAGTGCTTCCAGCGTGATGTCGTACCCTTTATTGGAAAACTCGAAACGGCCCGAGGTAAAGAAGTACAGCGTTTTTTCCAGATCGAATGAGTAACTCTGGAAAAAGTGGCCCATTACGAACTCATGAATTTTTTCCTTGTACTGGACGTGCAGGTTCTGAAATTCGTGAACGGCAGCAAAACGCGTCACATTAAGCCCATTAGGAAGGACAAGATCGGGACTTCGACCCAGAAAAACCTCACATTCACGCGCTGTTACGTCGCTAACCGTTGTAAATACATTCGATTGCAGTGCGGCTAACCGCTCAATGGTAGCCTGTGTTTCAATTCCATAATGCTGGGATTCCCGTTTCCAGTCGAAAAAGGGTAATTTACCGTAGAAGCCCGGCTCATTTTGGGCCAGGTAACGGCCCAGCATAGTAGCGTGAGTTGTGAAAACGGTAGCGACTTTAACGTTATCGCGACGCAGGTCAGGTACGCCAGTGCTGGCCATCCATTCGTGGAAATGGGCCACAATATCAACCCGTTTTGAGTGCCCTTCGGCCAGCAGGGTGATAAACCGACGCACCATTTCGCCAAAAGCAATCGTCTGGTTAACGAGGTCTTCAACGTTCAGTGTCGATAACTGGTGGTTTATCCATAGCTGCGTCTTTATCGTATTCAATTGCTCTGTACTGATGCTGTCAATATCGAACAGCACCACCCTGGGGCGGCCTGTAACGAGCCAGTAACCATACTCGACTCCGTAGCCCAATTGACGCATTTTCCGAACGGTCTGTCCAATTTCAGTTTCGTCCAGTTCAACAATCGGTTCAAATTCGGCGGCTGACCGCTGTGGAAAGTAAGGCCCCAGGGCTACATAGTTGTCGTCCCATTTTTCGACCATTGCCGGTACTTTCGACCGGATAACCGTATAAATTCCACCTACCTGATTACATACCTCCCAGGCTATTTCGAGTAGGAGTTTCCGCTTCGATGTTGAAAAGACTGATTCCAAAGTAGTTACTGATTTAAAGTAGTAGGTTAGTGTGGGTACGTACTGTACACGTTCACTTCGCAAATAACTAGTATAAACAATAAAAGAAAAATTTGTTTATTTTAAATATGATTTTGCGTCAATTACCTGTGTGACTTTGTTTAAGGTCATAGTATAGTTAAAACCCGTCTGAATGCTAAATGCGCCGTACTCCCCCTGCTTGTTTACTGCCAGAAAACCTACTTGTATATCGGTAAAATCCTGCTTTTTTACAATTCGGAGGGCAGCCTCTTCGCAGGCCTGCTGGGGTGTGCGCCCCTGTCGCATCAACTCAACTACTAGGAAAGAACCACATGTGCGCATAACCAACTCACCTAAACCGGTAGCGCAGGCACCGCCAAATTCATTATCGACAAACAAGCCCGCCCCAATAATGGGCGAATCACCGACCCGGCCCCGCATCTTGTATGCTAATCCACTGGTAGTACAAGCCCCGGAGATATTACCTTTACTGTCGATGGCCAGCATGCCAATTGTGTCGTGCCGTTCAATGTTGGCAACAGGTTTGTACTTAGCTGTTTTTAACCACTCGCGCCATTCTTTTTCGGCTTTTGGTGTGAGCAGGCTCTCTTTTTTAAACCCATTCGCCAGCGCAAATGCCAGCGCACCTTCGCCACTTAGCATGACGTGGGGCGATTTCTCCATTACGGCCCGCGCTACAGAAATCGGGTGCTTAATGTGTTCCAGAAACGTTACGGAACCAGCGTTGCCCTTTTCATCCATAATACAGGCATCAAGCGTAACATGACCGTCGCGGTCGGGTCGACCACCGTAGCCAACGCTCATGTCTTCGGGGTCGGCTTCGGGTACTTTAACACCTGCTTCAACGGCATCCAGGGCACTACCTCCTTTATTTAAAGCGGCCTGCGCGGCTGCGTTAGCTTTGGGCTGATTCCAAGTAGAGATAACGAACGGTCGATTAGCGGAGGGCTCAGTAATTGATGGAACAGGGGTTGGGGCATTACCCTTGTTTGTGCTAATAGCTGGTTTCGCAAGGCCAAATGATAGAGGAGGTATCAGCCCAGCCAGGGAACTGAGCGTAAGGAAACGGCGACGATCTAGCATAAGTAGTTTGCTTCTGGCTCAAAATAAACGAATAAACAGGTGGCAATTACTACTTTTAAGGGAATTAATCAAAAGTACAAAGGATGGTTTTGAACAAACACATTCTACTCATGGACGGCCCCGACAGTAAAGGGCTGATTTATCACGTAACGGGTGTATTGCTGAAACACAACCTGAATGTAATTCATAACGATGAGTACGTTACTCCGGCTGGCCAGTTCTTTATGCGCACCGAGTTTGAAGGGACATTTGAGCGTGAGGTATTGCTGCAGGAGTTAAGAAGCACTTTGCCTGATTCCTCAACCCCATCGGCCATTACGTTCCGGTTGAATCCAAAACAGAAGAAAAATATAGTAGTACTGGTCACCAAAGAACATCATTGCCTGAGCGAGTTGCTAATCCGCTACGCATTCGATGAGCTGGATGCTAATATTATGGCGGTTGTTAGTAATTACGCTACGTTGCACCCGTTGGTTAACAAGTTTGGGATTCCGTTTCACCATATTTCGCACGAAGGTAAAACCCGCGAAGAGCATGAGGATGCCATGTTGAAAACGCTTTCCTGTTACGAACCGGAGTATGTGGTACTGGCGAAGTATATGCGTGTGCTGACCGCCAATTTTGTCAACTACTTTCCGAACCGGATTATCAACATTCATCACTCTTTTTTGCCCGCTTTCGTAGGGGTAAATCCATACCGGCAGGCGTACGAACGGGGAGTAAAAATAATTGGGGCCACCGCCCATTACGTGAATAACGAATTGGACGAAGGCCCCATTATTGCGCAGAGCGTAACAGAGGTAAATCACCGGTATACGGCTGCCGACATGGCTACGGAAGGCCACGAAGTAGAAAAGCAGGTACTGGCCAGAGCGTTGAAGTTAGTGTTCAACGACCGCGTTTTCATCTACAGTAACAGAACGGTCGTTCTGTAAGGTAGGGTAATCGGTGTAGCCTTCCTCGCCGGGTGTATAGAACGTATCGGGGTTAGTTTCAACCGAGCTACCGTATTCGTCGGTTCGTCGGTTGGTATCGGGATTCAAAAACTGCTCTAACAGATACCCATCGGCTCCGTGCAGTTCCACGCCGTCAAAACCAGCTTCAATAGCGTTTTTTGCGGCCGTTACATGTTCCTGAACCGCAGCGTTCACCTCTTTGGTCGTCAGGACGCGGGGTGTAGGGTGGGGTTGCATACCTTTAGTATCGGTGTACATATTCCCGCTTGCTGCTACGGCCGATGGGGCTACTACTTCGCCACCATTGGTCAGGTTGGCCGGGTGCCCGATGCGCCCGGTGTGCATAAGCTGAACGAATATTTTGCCGTCATTTTCGTGTACAGCGTTGGTTACCGGTTTCCAGGCCTTCACCTGTTCTATGTTGTAAAGCCCCGGAATACGGGCGTAGCCTTCGCCATTATGTGATGGTGATGTGCCTTCGGTAATGATCAAACTAGCCGAAGCACGCTGGGAATAGTACTCCGCCATGATTGGCGTCGGAATGTGGTCTACCGTAGCCCGGTTACGAGTCATGGGAGCCATGACAATATGATTTTATAGGGTAATTTACCCAGCGAGGCTGGGGATAATAATTGCTGTGACATACCGAAACGGTTCGTTAAATTTTGGTATGTGAACCTGTTGATATGTCGAAGAGTTTGAATGTATTTTCGGTTATTAGCCTAATTTTTTTAGAGAACCGGCCAATTCATCGAAAGCTATTTTATTGAGCGAAAGGTTTTGGCAGCGGTCATTTTTTTGGCTAACGACTAACCCGCTATCTACCAGTAGTTTTACGTGATGAGGAACGCATGATTGTTATAGTCCCGTAATTTCCTGTGCTACCGTTCCGGTGATACTCCCCTTTTTGCCAGTTCGAGTAGGATCGAGAGCTGGTATTTATCTGCTATTGCGGCAGTTGTTTTCTCAATCTCTTTCGGTTCCATCATGAACGAAATTACTGGTTTGGCATCGATAAAGAGAGAAGCAGGCTTTTGATCTTAGCTTCACTAGCCTCTACGTATTCATATTCACCTGGTATTGACGAAGCCATGGATACGGCTGGTTGCCGGTACGTCATCCAGCTATCTTCCTTCTGACTGCCACTCAGGTGCAGCGCATCGACACCTGCTTTAATGAATTGACCTGCATTGTGCGCATTCACCCCCGCCCCAGCCATAATGGTGATACGGCCAGCCGCTCTCCCGGTTAGGTGTCTAAGCACAGGTAACCCCTGTTCGGCAGTCTGGTGCTGGCCAGAGGTAAGAATACAGGTAGCTCCGGTTCTGATTACCGCTTCCAGTGCTTCCAATGGGTTGCGGGTCATATCGAATGCGCGGTGGAACGTTACGGGTAGTGGATTTGCTAAGTCGACCAATTCCTTCGTTTGTGGTTCATTTACGGTACCATCAGTATTCAATATACCAAACACCAGTCCGTCCGCTCCCAATGTTTTAGCCACCTCAATATCTGCTTTCATAACCGTCAATTCGGTTTCAGAATAATGAAAATCACCTCCTCTGGGCCGAATCATCACATGGATTGGAATGGATAGGTGCTGCCGGGCCTGTTGGATCAATCCGGCACTGGGTGTAGTACCTCCCTCGCCCATTCCACCGCATAATTCTACCCTGCTGGCTCCAGCCCGTTGTGCCGTCTGGCATGATTCTAGCGAGTATACACAAACTTCAACAAACATCATTTTCAGGTTATGAAAAATATAATAGAAACATTTTTCGTCAGTCAAACTCAAACGTAAAACAAAAAAACTTTCAGCACGTTTATCGCCTAAATCCCGGTAAACCAGATACGTCAAACATTTTTGGCAAAAATAGCTTGGATATTACCGTTTTTTTTACTTTTGCACCCTCATTGGAAATAGCTATTAACTAAAAGACATACTATGTACTGGACACTCGAATTAGCTTCCTACCTGGAAGATGCCCCCTGGCCCGCCACAAAAGACGAATTGATCGACTATTCAATTCGCTCAGGTGCCCCCCTCGAAGTAGTAGAAAATCTTCAGGAACTTGAAGACGATGGTCAGCCTTATGAAAGTATTGAAGAAATATGGCCTGATTATCCAACCAAAGACGATTTCTTCTTCAACGAGGACGAATACTAAGGCATCCAGGTATCATTCGACTTAAAAAGGCGTAATTCGGAAAGAATTACGCCTTTTTAAGTTTTGTGTTTCTGGGACCAAACCCCGTGGTACCTGCCAGACTGTAGTTTGCCATCAGTTACTTGCCTGCGTCACCGCTTTCTTTTCCTTTACGGGCCGGTCATATTTTTCGGGGGCGTAAAGAAACCCGAACGCTTCGGCTCCTTCTTCTGACTGTATTTTGAGGACGACGGCAAAAAGGTCAAAACCATTGTGGTGATTATGGTGATCGCGGTGCCAACTCTATAAGAAACTATGCATGACGTACTTATCCGTAAACTAAGCCACACCTTCCACAAAAAGAAAAGTACCTGCAACCAGCGCAATGTTTACCAGCATATTCGTGTTATTTGAGCAGTATAATTCGTTTTATTAACAGATTGATTTGTTGAGAAGTTGGCTTTTACTGGTTAACTTTTTACCGAAAAATAGAGATATATACAGAAGAGTTGCAAGTTTATTCGAAAGTAGTATCTTTATTGCAAGTCAGTGCTCAACCAGATGAACCCATCGGTTATGGACTATCAGGCGCTCAAAAACCTGGTCAGACGGGGAGAGAGTAGTAGTTTAGAGTTTAAGCTGAAAACAAATCATCCCGAGAAAATAATTCGGGGCGTGGTAGCCTTCGCTAATACAAACGGCGGCATCATGCTTATCGGCGTCGCCGACGACAAAAGGATTCCGGGACTGAAGTACGCCGACGAGGACGAATATCTGCTCGTCCGGGCCATCAACAAATTCTGTTTTCCGCGCATTTCCTACACAATAGACCGGGTGCAGCTTCTCGATGAACGGGAAGTTCTCGTTATTCGCGTGCCCCGCAGCCCCACCCGGCCTCACTACCTTATTCCTGACCCGGCAAATCCCGAAGACAAGAAGGTTTACGTACGCGTAGCCGACAAATCGGTTCAAGCCAGCCGGGAGGTGCGCGAAATCCTGAAAGGGGAACAGGCCGAACGGCACATTCGCTTTACATATGGAGAAAAAGAGCACCGGCTCATGCAGCATCTGGGTGAGCATAATAGCATTACGGTCGATTTATTTGCATCCATTGCTGGTATTTCGCGCCGGATAGCGTCCCGCACACTGGTGTTGCTGGTGTTGGCCAATGTGCTCGAAATCCATCCCAGCGACGTAATGGACCAGTATACAACCCGGCCTATATAACGGGATTGGGTATAAGCGGGGAATGTCTTACTTTGTGACGTTCAAGTACAGCACTTCACAAAGTACCAGACTATGTCTCAACCCGTACCCGCCCATAAGCCATTTATACCCGCCACTGAATCACCGGCTGAGTTTACCCTGAAAGCCATTATTACCGGGGCGGTATTCGGGGTACTGTTTGGAGCCGCCACGGTTTATCTATCGCTAAAAGCCGGTCTATCGGTATCCGCGTCCATCCCCATTGCGGTACTAGCTATTTCACTTGGACGTCGGTTTTTGAACACTACCATTCTCGAAAATAACATCATCCAGACCACCGGGTCGGCTGGGGAGAGCATTGCTTCGGGCGTGGTGTTCACTATGCCGGGCTTTCTATTCCTGACCAACGGAACCGGTGCCGACTTCTTCAACTACTGGACTATTCTGACACTGGCCATTCTGGGCGGGCTGATTGGCACGCTGATGATGATTCCGCTTCGGAGGCCATTGATTGTGCAGGAGCATGGTACCCTGCCGTACCCCGAGGGAACTGCCTGTGCATCAGTATTGATAGCTGGTGAACGCGGGGGCGATTTTGCCAAAACCGCCTATCAGGGGCTGGGAGCTGCGGCCTTATATGCTCTTCTGCAAAAAGTACTGCACGTCGTTGCCGAGGTACCAGTTTGGGCTACTCGCCAAACGAATCGGTACTTCCCATCGGCACAAGTGGCGGGAGAAATAACCCCGGAGTACTTGGGTGTCGGTTACATTATTGGTTTTCGCATTTCGGCCGTGCTGGTTGGTGGCGGTATTCTGGCCTGGCTGGGATTGATTCCCCTGCTGGCATCGGTTGTGCCGGGCGATACAATTGCTCTGCAACTGCAGAAGCTGGGCTACCTTGATGATTTGCAAGTGGCGGGCGGACCGGGCGGCTGGAATCCCACAACACATACCTTCGCCGATACGGCTGCCGCCATCTATCGGGCGTATATCCGGCAGATTGGGGCCGGAGCCGTTACGGCGGGTGGTTTTATGACCTTGATTAAAACGATTCCTACCATTATTTCTTCATTCAAACAAAGCTTTAGCCGGCCATCCGTCAAGGCAATTGAAGAGGAAGAGGCATTAAGCACTGGAACCCACACCCCCCGTACCGAACAGGATCTGAGTGTTCGGATTGTTATTATTGGGAGCGTAGTACTTACCCTGCTGATGGTTGTGCTTCCCCAAATTCCCGGCGACTCCATCCTGACTAAGCTACTAATTGCCGTGCTGGTGCTGGTATTTGGCTTCTTCTTCGTCACCGTAGCCAGCCGGATTGTGGGCTTGATTGGGTCCAGTTCATCGCCGGTGTCGGGCATGACCATTGCGACCATCATGGGCACGTCGCTTATTTTCATCGCGTTCGGGCTGACCGGTAAAGCGTTCGAACCTGCCGTACTGGTAGTGGGTAGTATGATTTGCGTAGCAGCTGCCAACGCCGGGGCTACCTCGCAGGATCTAAAAACCGGTTATCTGGTGGGAGCCACCCCCAAATACCAACAGATAGCCCTGTTTATCGGTGTTATCGTTTCTTCCCTTGTCATTGGGGCAACGGTGAAAGTGCTGGATACGCCCACCCCCGATTTACTGGCGCAGGGCATTACGCACGCTATTGGTTCGGATAAGTTTCCGGCTCCGCAGGGAACGCTGATGGCCACCCTCATCAAAGGCCTACTGTCGTTCAACCTCGACTGGCAATTTGTGCTGGTGGGGGCTTTTATTGCTTTCGTTTTTGAATTATGTGGGGTTAGTGCGCTGGCCTTTGCCGTGGGGCTGTACCTTCCCCTTTCTACTACCCTCCCTATTTTTGCGGGTGGCCTGGTGAAGTCAATTGTTGACTGGAATGCCAAACGGAAAGGAACGGTTGAGGAAGATCCCGACCTTGGGAAAGGTAACCTGTTCGCAACTGGCCTGGTAGCGGGGGGGGCATTGGCCGGTGTACTGGTCGCTTTGCTATCGGTTAATGAAACCGTTTATAACGGATTGGCATCCCTAACGCTGGAACCGGCTCTGGCTAGCGTATTGGGTGAGGGTGGGTACATGTTGCTGGGCGCGCTGGCCTTTGTTGGGTTGGCAACCATCCTATGGCGCGTGGGAGAAAGCAGACGTTAGCAATTACTGGACGATTCCCTAAACCCCCGTTCCTTCTCGAATGGACCTGGGGAGACGACCGAATGCAAAAACCCGGCTCGCTAACCAGTGAGCCGGGTTTTTGCATGAAACGAAAGAGGACAAGGTTACTTTTTCGCTTTAGGTGTCTGTTTAGCCTCATATTCTTTATTCAGCCCATCCAGAATCACGCTTGTCCGGTCGGCAGATGGGTCGGCAAACAGGATGCCCCCTCCTTTTGTGTAGCCTAAAACAAACTCATATTTATTCTGAGCATTTATGTTTTTCAGGTAATCGTAAATCTGGTCGTACAACTGCCGGTTTTTGTTTTGCTCCTCGGTTGCCAGATTTTGCGCGGCCCGGTCGCGGTAGGCCATGATATCCTGCTGCTCTTTCTGGAGTGAAGCTTCGGTAGCACGACCCTGCTCCTGCGTCATGGTTGGGGCTTTTTGCTGAAAGAAAGCTACTTTATTCTGTAAGTTTTTCCCTTTGTTAGCCAGGTCATTTTCCAACTGAAAACGTTTACTTTCCAGTACTTTCTGGGTGTCTTTAAAAAACTCATACTTGGTTAACAGCGAATCAACATTCACGTAAACAATCGCTTTCCCTTTGGCTTCAACTGGTGCTTTGGCGACCGGGGACGTTTCCGTTTGGGGGCCTTTAAAATGCAGGTAGTACAGTACAGCTACGGCAATAGTCAGGATGACATTTAGAATCAACGAGGCATTCTTCACAGTAAATAAATCAGTTAGTTACAAGTTTATTTTACAAAGGTATGGGGAATTGTTGAATTATGGGCGAGTGTGCCCAGCGGCATGACTGGCAACCTGATTTCCGAATGCCTGGCGTATAAAGAATCCTGATAAACCGCTTAGTCCACCTACCAGTCCACCTAGTAAAGCCGTTGCCAGCATAGGAAGGGCCGCGTTGTTTACCTTAAAGAGTAGTTCACCCATCCGACCGGTAAAATCTCCGCCAGTCCGTAGGTAAATAAGTAAAGCGTAGCCCAGCCACACCAGTGCCGCACCCAAAAAGCCGTACAGGAATGCCTGGCTTGCGCTTTGAGACCGCCAAAGGCACACAAGAAATGCCACAAGGGCTAAACTCCACCAGGGAAGTATCAGCTGAGCTAATAGACCTAAAATTGCAATCAGAAGAAGTTGAATCATAGTTTCAGGAGGGAATGAAAAGCCGCTTTAAGGTTTATTTTTATGCTGTACACGATTGCCGGGAGCTGTCATTGCAACGGGAAATTAACGTCACTTCAGGATAATACGCCGTTTAATTGCCGGGTTTTTATCCTGGGCGGATTGCAGATACAGTAACTCATTCAGTTGGCCGGTCCGCCAGGTTTCCAGCATGTTCAGATAGTACGGACTACCCGGATTACCCGATTGCCCGCCCGGATATACACCATACGCTTTCGGTTGCGGACCGAGGGCAACGACCATGCGCCAGGATGGCCCTGTTCGCTCAGTAGTGGCATTTACAATGCCCGCCCCTCCGCCAATCTGCACATTGAGCGCACTGAGCGCATCGAGTCGGGCCAGGTGGGCAATGCGGGTTGCTTTATGTTTGCCCCATTGCCACGATTCACCCAGAGGACCGTGCTGCCGGGCGAGTGAATCAACCGCTAGCTTTAAGGTCTGGGTTAATACGTCGCCAATGGTTTCGGGGGCGGTGGTTGTCACGTCATCAAACCAATGAGCGGTGGGTTCCTGCTCGGCCATCTGAAGTGTCCGGTCGAAACTGGGGTATCGTAACGTTGTGCTGTCAGTATTGGGGAAATCGTCGCGCCATACGCCATCCATATACTGGCGCATCCATTCGGTAAACAGGGTCGGACCTATCTCGGCAATGTCGTGGTTATAACGCCATTTTTTTAGGATATCAACCGCTTTTTTCTGTTCGGCAGTGAGCTTCTCCACCCGCACATAAGGTAAAAAAATGGGCAGGGCTTGCTGAGCACGTAGGTTCAGATTATCGTTCTGCAACATGCGCAGGCTATCCGGGGTCGCTTGCTGCATAGCTGTCAGCCGCTGGTTGATGCGCGTGCCGCGCTCAGCGGGGGCAAACTGCCAGTTTATGTAATACGGATACGTTGTATCAGTAGAGGACTGATTGGCCGAACTGACAAACCCCCGGGGTGGATTTTTAACGTGTGGATTTTGCTCGGCCGGAATCCATCCCTGCCAATCGTGGGCAGGATTCGTACCATCCAACAAAAACTTACCCTGGTCTTTCCATTTGAGGGGGAAACGGCCATTTGGTGAAATGGCGATGTCTTTGGCTACATCGGCAAACACAAAATTTTGCGCCGGGGCGCCGTAATAACTTAGCGCCTTGCGATAGTCGGCGTGATTAGCGGCCCGGTCGAGCAGGTAGTACGTCAGGAAATCGTTCGATTCCTCATGGCCAATCCAGCGTGCAGCATAGCCTACCGGCACGTTTCTGGCGAAAGGTTTTTGACCTTCCATGTACATTATCGGTCCGTGGTGGGTGTATAATACCGTATCGACTTTGTCGGGTTGCCCTTTTATTTTTATCCGCTCGATTCGGCGGGTAACGGGTTTCCAGCGGTTATCGTGCCAGTAGTCCAGATGGCGGTTGTCCCGAAATTTAATCTGATAAAAATCCAGTACGTCGGCTCCGACATTGGTGACACCCCATGCTACCTGCTTGTTGAAACCGATTATAACACCCGGAGCCCCCGGCATCGTAGCGCCGTACACGTTCATGGTTGGCGTTACCAACTGCATTTGATACCAGATAGATGGGAGGCTAAGCGTGAGGTGGGGGTCATTAGCCAGAATGGGATAACCCGTGGCCGATTTCTGTGGACCAACAGCCCAGTTATTACTGCCAATGGCTGGGTCATGCTCGGCCCAGTTCATACTGAGCGAGCCAACAGCCGACACCGAAGCGGGGGGCACTGCCGGAATTTTAACCGGTTTAAAATCCCATTTTGTACCAACGGGAATGATGGGGTCTTCCCGAAATGGATAATCGGGAAACAGGTTGGCTGTTACGGCAGGCCCCGCTTTCTGGAGAACATTGCTCATGTTGAGGTCATCGGCTCCGAGCGCCAGCACCCCGGACATATATTTCAGGAAATACGCGCACTTTATAGGTTGCCAGGGTTCCGGAGCGTAGCCGAGGAGTTTGTACTCCAGCGGGTATTGCGCCGGTTTCAGCTGACTAATCCAGGCGTTGACACCAGCCGTATACGCTTCCACCGACTCGCGCGAACGCGGGTCATCCATCATCGCTTTTACGGATTTCTCCGCCCCGAATCCCATGCCCAGACGTCGGTTGTAGCGGTCCAGCTCCAGTGCCCGTTCCCCCACCAGTTCCGACACCCGTCCGGCTGCGGCATGGGTCTGAAACTCCATCTGCCAGAGCCGGTCGCGGGCAGTCAGGTACCCCTGTGCGAAGTAGACATCATGGTCATTCTGTGCGAAAACGTGCGGAACGGCTTTGTCATCTATTATCACTGTAACGGGTGCCTGAGTGCCATTCAGGGTTATTTCCTCATCCGATGTGTTGACTGATTCCGCATTTTGCCAGAACCCAACGAACGGACTCAGTAGTGGTCCAAAAGCGGGAATGCTGCCCCAGGAGCGATTTAATGCCCAAATTAGTAAAAGCGTGAAAGCAGGAAGGAGAATAGCTTTTGCGTAACGCATAAGGAAGTAAATGGAGGCCGGTCTTTCGGTATGCAAGTTTACCATTGCATTCAGCAAATAAAAAGTGTTCTTATTACCGCCAAAGCAATTCTTTTCGCAAAGTAAGTTTTTTGTCGTTGCGCCGGATGATAACGCTGTTTGTACGGGGCACGATGGGGCGTACAGGAAGGGACAAAGTCCGGAGATAAGCTGAACTTAAAAAGAAAGCGTATTTTTAAGCCCCACTTCCAGTAAGGTGTATGCGCTTTAGTCTACTATTCATCTGCATGATTGCTACTGCCTTTTTTTCATCAACCCCCGTACCGTTCGATATTGAAGGTCATCGGGGCTGCCGGGGGCTAATGCCCGAAAACACCATCCCCGCTTTTCTGAAAGCATTGGACCTTGGCGTAACGACGCTCGAAATGGACGTGGTTATCAGTAAAGACCGGCAGGTAGTTGTTTCGCACGAGCCGTACTTTAACGCGGCTTTCAGTATCAAACCCAATGGGACACCCGTCGACAAAAAAGAACAGAAAGACCTGGTGTTATACCAGATGAACTACGCCGACATCAAACAATACGATACAGGGTCCAACGGCAACCCGACCTACCCGGAGCAGCAAAAATTAAAGACCTACAAGCCATTGCTGAGTGAGGTAATCGAGCAGGCAGAAACCTATCGAAAAGCGAAAAACTTGCCTGCCTTTTCGTATAATATCGAGCTAAAAAGTGAACCGTCGGGATACAACAAAAGCCAGCCTGAACCAGCCCTTTTCTGTGACCTCGTGCAGGAAATCATTGCCAAACGGCTACCGCCCGAACGGGTAGTCATTCAAAGTTTCGACTTCGCCGTTTTGAAGCAGTGGAAAAAAGGCGTTCAGGCCGGAAAATACCCCGATGTACGCCTGTCGGCTCTGGTCGAAAACCTGCGTAGCCCGGAAAAGAATCTGGAAGAACTGGGTTTCAAACCCGACATCTATAGCCCTTATTTTAAGTTGCTGAGTCAGGATAAGATTGCCCGGCTACACGAAAAAAACATCAGGGTTATTCCCTGGACAGTGAATCAGCAGGATGATATGGTCCGATTGAAGAAGTGGGGCGTCGATGGCCTGATTACCGATTACCCTAACCGGGCTGTTGGATTATAAACCTAAACCATTGGATTGAGTTTTAATAGTTGACCACTTCAATTTAGCTGGTTTATTGTATTTTAGCCCCATGACTGTCTTCAACACCACGCTCAAATGGCTCCTGCAACGGCGAATACCCCGCATTGAGGCTATGATGCAAAACCCTGGTGCCACACAGCATACCGTTTTCAACCAGCTGATTCGGGCTGGCCGACGGACGGAGTGGGGGAGAAAATACGGTTACAAATCAATCCAGACTATTCGCGAATTTCAACAGCAGGTTCCCGTATCGAGTTACGAAGATCTGTTTCCGTACATTGAGCGGGTCATGAAAGGGGAAAACAACGTGCTGTGGCCATCCCCCGTCCGCTGGTTCTCCAAATCTTCCGGTACTACCAATGCCCGGAGCAAATTTATCCCCGTTACCACCGAGTCACTGGACGAAAGCCATTTCAAAGGGGGTAAGGATATGATGGCCCTCTACATAGCCAACAACCCCGATAGCCGGGCCTTTGAAGGTAAAGGGCTATCTATAGGTGGAAGCCTTCACCAAAACCCCTATAGCACTAATAGTGCAGTTGGCGATGTATCGGCCGTGGTGATGAAAAACCTGCCCAGCTGGGCACAGTACATCCGTACGCCATCCATCGATATTGCCCTGATGGATGAATGGGAAGCCAAACTGGAACGGATGGCCGAAATCACTTCCCAGGAAAACGTAACCAGTATGCTGGGTACACCCACCTGGGGCATAGTACTTATTGATAAAATTCTGTCCTCTACCGGCAAATCGAATATCCTGGAGGTATGGCCCAATTTTGAGGTGATGATGCACGGCGCGGTCAATTTTCAGCCTTACCGGGAGTTGTTCCAGCAGCAGGTTTTCCCGTCGGCAAAGGTACGGTATCAGGAAGTGTATAATGCGTCGGAAGGGTTCTTTGCCATTCAGGACGACCTGAGCCGGGTGGGTGAAATGCTGCTTATGCTCGACTACGGCATTTTTTACGAGTTTGTTCCCTTGCAGGAGGTCGAACAGCCTTTTCCAACTACGTTGACTGTTGATGACGTTGAACTGGACAAAAACTACGCACTGGTTGTTTCGACCAACGGCGGCCTTTGGCGGTATAGGGTGGGAGATACGGTTCGGTTTACGTCGTTATATCCGCACCGGCTGAAGGTGAGCGGACGAACCAAGCACTTCATCAATGCCTTTGGTGAGGAGGTAATCGTGGAAAATGCCGAAACGGCCATTACCCGCGCCTGTGAAGCAACCGGTGCTGTCATCTCAGATTACACGGCTGGTCCGGTTTATATGAGCAATGGAGCAAACGGTTCCCACGAATGGGTGATTGAGTTTACTCAGGGACCCGACGATCAGGAACAATTCAACCGGATTCTGGACGAAACGCTCCGGCAAATCAACTCCGATTATGACGCCAAAAGGTACAACGACATGGTGTTAAAACGGCCTCGTATTCATGTTGTACCAGTGGGTACATTTTATGCCTGGATGAAACGGCGCGGCAAAGTTGGTGGTCAGCATAAAGTGCCCCGGCTGGCCAATACGCGGGAATATGTAGATGATATTCTGGCCCAACTAACCAGATACCAACGGCCGTAAAATGGTGGTCTTATCCCCGAATCAGTTTCTTTTCTCTGATGAAGTCATTGGTCAGTACGGTTTTATCGGGATTCAAAACGACCTGCTTCAAAACTTTACAGATAAATAGCTCATGGTCCCCGGCATCGGTGGTGTGTAACACCTGACATTGAGCGTAGCCAACGGCTTCCGTGAGGTAGGGGCAACCCCGCTCATCAAGCGCATAAGGCAGATTTTTGAACTTGTCCTTCGTCCGGCCCGATTGTTGTCCCAGTTTTCGAATCAGGCTGGTCTGGTCTATCGCCAGCAGGTTGACGTTTAGGAGGCTACTTTCCCGGGCCAGTTCAATGGTATAGTCCGGTTTGTAGAGAGCCACTACGAGATGGGCGCTGTCCATGGCCGTTTGCATCACCCAGGTAGCGATATTAGCATTTTGCCGGCCATCAGTTGTTCGGGTGGTGATGCTGTGAACATCGTAGTTTTTGTACTTTAACAGTCTCTTAGCCATGATAGGGCAGTTGATCAGGTGGGGAATCAATGAGTTTAGGGAGACAGGAAGGTAGTAGTGAACAAAGGTAAAAAAGACATTGTTGCTTATCTGACTGATAAACTCACCGACTGGCTGACCCGCGACCTTTATCTATGAAATCATTCGACATCCCCGAATACTACCGTAGTAGCATTATTACCCCACTGAAAGAATTTCGGCGGAAGCGGGACAAGCTAAAGCGGGATTTTACGCCTACAATGCTTGATTTTGGCCCAATCCGGATATTGATTGCCCGGCACTTCGGCTTTTGCTATGGGGTGGAAAATGCCGTTGAGATTGCGTATAAAGCCATCGCCGAAAATCCCGGTAAGCAAATCTATTTGCTTAGTGAGATGATTCATAACCCCGATGTCAACGCTGATTTACAGGAAAGGGGGGTGCGCTTCATTATGGATACGAAGGGAAACCAGCTCATCCCATGGGCGGCACTGACGGCGGATGATATTGTGATTATCCCGGCTTTTGGTACTACACTGGAAACGCAAAGCCGGCTATCGGCTATTGGGTTAGATGTAGCTAAATACGACACCACCTGCCCTTTTGTGGAGAAAGTGTGGAACAAAGCCAGTCAGATTGGTCAGAAAAACTATACAGTTATCGTGCATGGAAAGCCCAGTCACGAAGAAACCCGGGCTACCTTCTCGCACAGCAAAGAAGCCGCCCCAACTATAGTGGTTAAAGATATGGCTCAGACGCAGCGTCTGGCCAAATACATCACGGGGGAGTTACCTGCCACTGATTTCTACACGGAATTTGCCGGACAATATTCAGTCGAATTTGACCCAACGCGTGATTTGGAACGTATTGGCGTCGTTAATCAGACAACCATGCTTGCTTCTGATACGCAGGGTATTGCCGATTATTTGAAACAGGTGATGGCCAGCAAGTACGGTTCAACTGGAGAAACGGACGAAACGCACTTCGCCAATACCCGCGATACTCTTTGCTATGCTACTAACGATAATCAGGATGCTACCTATGCCCTGCTGAAGTACCCGGCCGAATTTGCCATCGTAGCTGGTGGGTATAACTCCTCTAATACGTCGCACATCGTTGAACTTTGTGAAGAAAAACTGCCCACTTATTTTATCGAATCAGAGCAGAAAATCTTGTCTGATACACTGATTCGCCATTTTGACAGCCATAAGAAGCAGGAAATCGTTACGGAGAACTTTATACCGGGTACCCGACCCGTTACGATGCTTCTCACCTGCGGAGCTTCCTGTCCTGATATTGTCATTGAGGGTATTCTACTGAAGCTGATTCAGTTTTTTCCTGACGCAGAATCGATGGAGACGGTTATGGGAAAAGTGATGGAGCAGTCTGAGTCTCCGCTTTAGCGTTGCGGGCTTACCTTCACGACAACTTCCCGGCTCTCGTTATTCAACCGGTCTAACGCCGTTATTGCATACACATATTTCTTGGCAGGGTCGGCCGTTTTGTCTATGTACCGGGTGGCTTCCTCCCCAATGCAGTGCGCTACAATGCAGCGTGGATCATCCAGACGCAGGCGTGGCCGCTGCCCCTCAAACCGATAGACAAGGTAACCGTTGGCCACATCGCCATCGAGTGCTTCGGCCGCTTGTTGCCAGAACAATTCTACGCCTTCGGGAGTCATGGCTGCTTTAAGGTCATGGGGCGGTAGGGGGGGGATACTGTCGAGCCAGGGCATGGTAGGCACCAGGGCCAGGTGCCGATAGAAGTTGGTTTGTAGCGAGTCCCGAATGGCCAGCGGATTGAGTTTTATATTCCGGGCACTAAACAACACACTACCCTGCACAAGCTGCTGGTCCCGATTATAACGAATCTGATTCGGGAACTCTGTCTGTCGCCACCAGCCGGGGTCGCGGTCAGAACCGCGCCCAACCCGGTAAGCGCCATGGCCAATGTACAACTGGCAGTTGCTATTGGTACAATTCTGCGTCCACCATTCTACGAGTGATTTGTAGGGCGCCCGGCCAAACTCCGAACTGAAATACACCTGCGGAACAATGTAGTCGATCAAACTATCGCGCACCCATTTCCGGGTATCGGCATAGTTGTCGTAGTAAGCTTGCCCGCCGTTGGTAGCAGAGCCTTCGGGGTCGTTGCTTTTGTTCTTCCATATGCCGAATGGACTGATACCGAATTTTACCCAGGGCTTGTTAGCCCGGATAGAGTCCCGGAGTTCGGCAACGAGCCGATTTACATTATCCCGTCGCCAGTCGCCTTTGGTCATACCAGGCAAAAGATTAGGGCTTGACTTAAACGTGTCATCGTCTTTCAAGGTCTGCCCGGCTTCGGCATAGGGGTAAAAATAATCGTCGAAATGAATACCATCTACATCGTATTCGCGTACTACATTGGCCACGATACCAGCAATGTACGAGCGAACGGCTGGCACGCCCAGATTGAATAACTTACGCCCACCGTAGGTCAGTATCCACTCCGGCTTCCGGTAAATAATGTTGGTAGGCGCTATACTCGATGACTTACCAAACGTTGCCCGGTCCAGGTTAAACCAGGCGTGGAATTCGAGCCCGCGCTGGTGAGCCTGATCGATCATAAACTCCATCGGGTCATAAAATGGCTCTGGTGCCAGCCCTTGCTGACCCGTTAACCACTCTGACCAAGGTTCTGAACTTTTCGCATAAAAAGCATCAGCCGCCGAGCGAATCTGGAAAATGACCGCATTTAGCCCCATTCGCTGGTGCATGTCAAACATCTCAATAAGCTCGCGCTGCTGGGTAGCTACCGGTAGGCCTTTTTTACTGGGCCAGTCCATATTTTCGACCGTGGCAATCCAGACGGCCCGGAATTCACGCTTGGGCGGTGGTGGTGTAAGGTCGGCTACTTCATCAAACTCAATCGATTCTACAGACGTTTCAACAACGGGGGGTACAGGCGTTGGTGGGGGCCGTTTAACAACTACTGGTTTTTGCGGAATCGGTTTGGTGGCAGCTACCGCCGGACGAGCAGGGCCGACGGGTGGTCTTTTGGTAACGACGGGCTTGGCCTGCCGACAGCCATGCCATCCTAAAACAGCTACTAAGAGAAGCAAATAAGCACCTAACCGCATTAATGAGAGGAGTTAAGGGACAAAAGTAGTAATAGTCTACTACTATACCGGTTTAGAGCTATTTTTAACATTTACTAATCTTCTTTCAACTACTAACGATAGTTCGGAAGATAACTGTCCGAAGTAAACGCTATTAATCTGAAATAGGCAATCGAAACGAGTACGTTTTGGGTAGTAATTCAAATGGTGTTGGTATGTTCGGGACTATAATCCCAGATCAATAGTTTCGCAGTAAACCGATAAAATATACTGGTCTTGGCAGAAGATAAAGGCTTCTGCTCGCATCAGTTAATCCGTCGACGCAGAGTGATTATTCCACTGTTCTTGCCCATAATCAACTTAGCAGGTGTAAAGCGATATGGAAAGGATATCAAAAAAAATGACTTTGAAAGCCTTACTGGTTCCTCGGCCATATTTTGATACCGAGAGGTATAACCGGGTAGCGTCAGGTTTAGTATCTGATTAATTGATAAAAATAATCGGCAGGAAAAGTCAGCGATAACTGCTTTTCCTGCCGATTAAAACCAGCCTGAATAAGATTTTGCTTTATAGATTAAAACCTGTTAACCCCAAGAAATTATATTTACCCGCAATGCCTGCCCCCGCAGCCGTTGTTTTCAATATCGTTTGTGATTTATAAACGGCTCCTGGTCCGGTATTCTCGAGCAGATTAATGGAAAACGACTGAAAAGAGCCCAGGTTATAAACGTATTTATTATCCGGCGAAATCCACAATTCTTTCGAGTCACCGTTGGGAGCGAGACCACTTCTGGCTTCTGACTTTGTTAGCGTTAAACCAGATGAAGCCGCATTGAAGGTTGACACAAGATTAGTTTGAAAACTGGCGACGAATAATTTGTCGCCGGTTGAGTTCAACACGGTCCAACAGGCCTCATTAATGGCCGGCGACGAAGTGACCGCAAAATTGGATGCCTTAGCTACCGATGAGCCGTTATCGTCCAGTACCGTTACACTATTGTCTAATTTAGTAGGAATCAGGTTGAAGTTTGAAACAAATAATCTTGTACTACCCGTAATAGCCCAGTTGAAACCAATGGTGCCTGAAATACCGGCTTCTTCGAAATAACGCCGGTTGCTGATCGATCCATTGGCAAAACTATAGACATAAACCCGGCTCGGATGCTGCTCGGCCAGTGAAGTGACCTTCGTGTCAAAATGGGCTATCCCCCAGGTCGATACGGCCAGTTTTGTTCCATCAGGGCTGAAACTTACCGTGGTAGGGCCGCCATTTTCGCGTACGTACTTGTCTAACTGCTTCTCAGACGTTAGAACCCCGGTTTTGGCGTTGAAGGTGAACAGTTGAATCGTTCGTTCATTATCCGATGCATCGGCCTGTTTCAAATCCTGCAGGAAAAACGCATTATTCGGATAACGTTCAATTTTTGCCCCATCTTTCTGGACGTTCGGGTTATTCCACTGATTGCCTACCACTACCCAGTATTCATCGGCAATGCCTGCTTTTTTGGTATAGGCAATGCTTACAGGCCTGGTTCCTCCCGAACTGGTGTTGCTTTTAAATGTAAGGTCACCATTAGACTTGTTCAGCGAAAAGACCGAAACCTGGTTGCCCCCCGCGTTGGTGGTTAACAAATAATCGCCAATGAGCTGGACAGCACCCTGCGCGTCGAAATCACCGTGGGCGTCGCCACCTGCTTTCACATCGGCACCGCCCTTACTGTTCGTGGTATAAGCGGTTTCATCTGACAACGACCCATCGGCATGACGGGAAAACTTCACTACCTGATTTATATCTTCTCCATTTGTTGTTGTATACAAATAGCCAACCACTTGATTAGCAGGGGGGATTTTGTGATCTTGTACACAGCTTTGAACCAGCAAAATACTGCCTACTACTACGGCTTTTAGCAATCCTGATTTATGTTCCATGTTTGTGAACGTTAAGGGGTTTGTGATTGGATGTACTATTGAAATGGGGTCATTTGAAAAATAATTAAACAGACATTAGTTATAGAATTTTATTATTAAGGTGTTAATATTCAGCTGATTAATTTGATGAAACAGCGTACTAAGTCTGCTCTTACACGTGAAACCGAGTTGCATAGTTATCATTACTAGTCTACCCTCGAAGCTGTAATGATTCTCCGGCTGACCATACCGATGCGCCAAGCAATACAATATCCTTTGCCAAAAATTGACCGGGTATTGCCGACAGGAACGGGAAACCATATTCTTGCTGGAGTACACCAGGCGTAGAGAGCAGAAAAGTGAGGGGTATTACACAGGTTAGGATGGCACCGATGCTGCCAATTGTTGACGCCTTCGGGGAGAAAGGTCGGCAAACAATCAAAACCCCGATTAGAATTTCAATAAAGCCAAGCAATCCGGAAAGTGAGGCAACGCTTAGCAGGCTGTACGTCCAGGAGAAGAATGGACTATGCTCAACCAAAGGCTTGATTCCTTCTGCTTCATAGGTAGTAAATTTCAGAATGCCAATCCAGATGAAGACAATGGCCAGGCCGTATCGAATCAGTTGCGCTCCTAATTTCTCCAGATTTGACCCCTGGGGAAAATCAGCGGTTATCGTTGCATTTTTCATGCGTTCTAAACAATTAAGTGGTAAACCCTTTAATCGTTTAGTCGCTGCCTGGCCTAAACCTTACAATTATTTTTAATTTTTTAGCAAACCCTGTCAGCTACTGGATTGGCTTTTAACTTCCTATTTAACGTTAACTGCCTTATGTTCAGGATGTTGAATTAGGGCTATTCTGAATCTAACTGCTTAATGATTTTTTGTTGGAGTTCTTCCTTAAACTGCTCATCAAGAACAGGTTCATTAGGTATCTTACCGGCTATAAGGTCCTTTAAACTACGATTTATCAGATGACTTTGCTTTTGATAGGTCCTACAGGCAGGACAGCAGGCCAGATGAAATGACAACTCCAGATGCTCGTTAAATCGAATTGAATCAAGCTGTTTCTTTTCGATTAAAAAGGTCGCTCTGCGGCAATTGCAGTATATCTTTTTTAATGAGTCCATTTTAGTTGGCTATTGCATGTTTTTTTGAAGGCAAGCCCGAAGATTTACTTTGGCACGATGAATAATTACCCAGAAGTTGGCCGGCGTTATGGAGAGTTCATGGCAAATTGCTTCCGTTTTTTTCTCATCCATATGCTTCATCGTAAAAACGGCAAACCAAAGATTGGGTAGTTTTTTCATACAGTTCTGAAGGATTTCCATAAACTCGGGATGTTGTGCTGGCTCCTCAGGCTCCATTTCGAACTCAACTGGCCTATGTCTAATTATCCAATGACCATCCTGCTGGCTGAATAACGGATCTAACTCAGAAATATCAATCATATCTGGACTTGCCGCTGATTTTTTTCGGTAGACGTCGCTAATCTTATTTTTAAGAATCGCCGTAAGCCAGGTGATTTCAGAGCTTCTGGCTTCAAACTTATCCATCCGCTCGAGGGCTGCCAACAATGTTTCCTGAACCAAATCCCTGGCTGAATCTTCATTATTAATACGTTTGAGAGCATAGTTATACAGGTAGTCGGCATACCTTACTACCCATTTATGCGGATCAATTATGTGCGTGGATGTAAACCCGCTGGATTTACGGCTATGCATAATTCATATACATCTACTTCGTCTGATTGAAGACTCTATTTCTGTTAAGCTCTAGTCAAAGGTAGTATGTCACTGATCAAGGCACCGAATACGTTATTGGTAAGCTGCTGAATTTAAGTACCTTACCAATTATCTATGATGTATAACCCGACAGAAAGTGCCTGCTATTTATTAGTCGTAAAATGGACAAAACCTTACATAAAGCTAATTGGAATTATGGTTTTTTATAGTTTTCTCCAATCTTTTTGCACGAAAGTGTTAGTTAGTTGTATGAATTAGTCCTCCAAATAGGTCATTCGGTTAGTAAGTTCACTCCAAATTATTGTAGAATCATCTTACTTAACTAGAAAAAACAACAAAATCAATTAGAAATATTATATATTGTCTCTTATAGATCACCGTGCTTTCGTACAATCTTCCTAAACTCATGGACATTTTTTTGCTATTCTACATAAAAGTGAGCCAGCGTAGCGTATTGGTAGGATAAAAACAACAATTTTTGGGCTAACTCTTGCCATGATAAGCTAACTTTGTTGGTCAAAACAACGACGCGCCCCGTCATGGATCAGTACTCATATATTGCTAACTCCGATGCTGCTTACGTAGATCAACTCTATCAGTCTTTTAAGCAAGACCCACAGACAGTTGATGAAAGCTGGCAACAGTTTTTTAAAGGATTCGAGTTTTCACTCGCTTACGGTGAAAAAACCAATGGAAAATCGGCTGCAACGGCTCAGAATGGCGTTTCAGCCAACGGAAATGGGCAGGCTGCCAAACCAGTAGATGCTACGCATGCCGAAAAGGAAGTGTCTGTTGCCAGTCTGATTAAGGCATACCGCTCGCGTGGTCACCTGCTGGCAAAAACCAACCCGCTTAGAGCGCGTAAAGACCGGCAGCCCCGTGTTGATCTACCTGATTACGCCCTCTCCGACGCGGATTTAGATACGACCTTTGAATCCGGTAAGCTGCTGGGCATTGGTCCAGCAACCCTCCGTGTTATCATGGACTCGTTGCGTAAAATCTACGCGGGGGATATTGGATTTGAATACATGTACATCCGCGAACTGGATGTTAAAAACTGGCTTCGCAATAAAATCGAGAAAGAAGCACTGGTTTTTATGCCTTCGCTGGATGAGAAGAAGCGGATCTTCGAAAAGCTCAACGAGGCCACCGTTTTTGAAAACTTTCTGGCTACCAAGTTTCTGGGTCAGAAGCGTTTTTCGCTCGAAGGGGGCGAAGTAACCATTCCCGCGCTTGACACTATTATAAGCCAGGCCGCCGATATGGGCGTTGAGGAAGTAATGATTGGTATGGCCCACCGTGGTCGACTGAACGTGCTGGCCAATATTCTGGGTAAGTCCTATGAGTCCATCTTTGACGGCTTTGAAGGAAACGTTCCCGACCAGGTGCAGGGTGACGGTGACGTAAAGTACCACCTCGGCTATTCGAGTCTGACAAAAACGAAATCGGGTAAGCAGATCAGCGTAAAACTGGCACCGAACCCGTCGCACCTGGAAGCCGTAAACCCCGTGGTTGAAGGATTTGTTCGGGCGCAGGCTGATGAGGAATATGCCGGTGATTTCACCAAGATAATGCCCATCCTTATTCACGGCGATGCGGCTGTAGCGGGTCAGGGTATTGTGTACGAAGTAACGCAGATGGCGAAACTGGCGGGCTATCAAACTGGCGGTACGGTCCATTTTGTGATTAACAACCAGATTGGGTTCACCACCGATTTTGACGATGCCCGGTCATCGATATACTGCTCGGATATTGCCAAAATCATTGACGCGCCGATTTTCCACGTCAACGGCGACGATCCTGAAGCCGTTATCTTCTGCGCTAAACTAGCCGTTGAATTTCGTGAGAAATTCAATCGGGATGTATTTATCGATATGGTTTGCTATCGTCGCTATGGTCACAATGAGGCCGATGAACCGAAGTTTACGCAACCAACGATGTACAATATCATCGATAAGCATAGGAATCCCCGCGAAATTTATAAGGAGCTGCTTATAGAACGGGGTGACGTAGATGCTGAACTGGCGCAACGTATGGATACGGAGTTTAAGCAGCAATTGCAGGACCGGCTTGACCGGGTAAAGCAAAAAGCTGAGATTCCGTACAAACCACTTCGATTAGACCTCGGCTGGGCCGAACTACGATTTAGCGAGCCAGGTGATTTTGACCAGTCGCCCGAGACCGGGGTTCCGGCTGAAGTGCTGGAAACGATTGGCAAAGCACTGGTAAAAATCCCGGAAGGGTTCAAACCGCTGAAACAGATTGATAAACTGCTGAAAGATCGGCAAGCCATGCTTACTGATACCAAAATGGTGAACTGGGGTATGGCTGAACTATTGTCATATGGGTCCCTACTGGTTGAAGGCAAGCCCGTTCGGCTGAGTGGTCAGGATGTACAGCGGGGTACGTTCTCGCACCGCCACTCCGTATTGCACGATTCAGAAACGAACGAATCTTATTCGTCTCTCGATTATATTCAGGATGGGCAGGAGAAATTTCAGGTTTATAACTCATTGCTCTCTGAGTACGGCGTACTGGGCTTTGAGTATGGGTACGCTATGGCTACCCCGCATGCCCTGGTCATATGGGAAGCGCAGTTCGGAGATTTCTCGAATGGTGCCCAGCTGATCATCGACCAGTTTATTGCCGCTGGCGAGTCGAAGTGGGGTATTCAAAATGGGGTTACATTGCTGCTGCCGCACGGATATGAGGGGCAGGGACCCGAGCACTCAAATGCCCGGCCGGAACGTTATCTGCAACTGTACGCAGAACATAACATGGTGGTAGCCAACGTAACCACACCCGCTAACCTGTTCCACATTATGCGTCGGCAGTTGGCCTGGAATTTCCGCAAGCCGCTGATCATTATGTCGCCGAAATCGTTGTTGCGTCATCCAAAATGCATATCTCCGCTGGAAGACCTCACCAAAGGGTCCTTTCAGGAAGTACTTGATGATACCTACGCGCAGGCAAAAAAGGTGAAGAAGGTATTACTGTGTACGGGTAAAATTTATTACGACTTGCTGGAGAAGCAGCAGAATGACAAGCGGGATGATGTCGCTATTGTCCGGTTGGAGCAGATTGCTCCCTTGCCCAAGAAGCAACTGGATACCATACTGGCGAAGTACAAGAAAGCCGAAATTGTGTGGGTTCAGGAAGAGCCAGAAAATATGGGCTCCTGGACTTACTTACTTCGTGTTGGTATGATTCTGCCCATCATTTCCCGTAAAGCTGCGGCTTCACCTGCCACGGGTTATCCAAAAATACATGCCAAGGAACAAGCCGATATTGTTCGCAGAGCGTTTGACTAAAAACAGTAGCAAGTAGTAAAGCTGTACGTAGCTAACATCATCGTGTTGGCTACGTACGACTGAAAATAATTTCTACCTCTACCCCTTATGACTAATTACTATGGCCGTTGACATGAAAATCCCTCCCGTGGGGGAGTCCATTACTGAAGTAACTGTTGGTACCTGGAATAAACAAGAGGGTGACCACGTAAAGATGGATGACGTTCTGTGTGGACTCGATTCCGATAAAGCTACCTTTGAGTTAACGGCTGAAGCCGATGGGATTTTGCACATTCTGGCGCAGGAGGGCGATGTACTGCCTATTGGAGCCAGCATTTGCACGATTGATGATAACGGTAGTGCACCTGCTACTCCCGCTCCAGAACCGGCAGAGGCAGAGGCACCCAAAGCAGAATCGCCAAAATCTGCCCCGGCTTCACAATCTGCGCCTGCCATGCAGTCTGTTGCTGAGCCAGCACAGGCATCCGTTGCTTCACCGGCTGCCAGCGTCGTTGAAATGAAAGTACCAGCGGTGGGCGAGTCAGTTACCGAAGTAACTATCGCATCATGGAGTAAGAAAGATGGTGAACAGGTTGCCCTGGATGAGGTGCTTTGTGAACTGGAATCGGACAAAGCTACCTTTGAACTACCAGCCGAAGCCGCCGGAATACTCCGTATCATGGCTCAGGACGGCGAAACATTGCCCATTGGTGCCTTGATTGCTAAAATTGAGACGGGTGCCATCGAAGCGACACCAGCCACTGCACCTACTCCTCAAGCGACAACGTCGGCCCCTGCTGACGAGACATCGGCCAATGGGCAGAACGGTAGTAGCTATGCTGCCCACTACCCATCACCCGCAGCGGCCAAAATACTGGACGAGAAAGGTGTTAATGCGCAACAGGTTCAAGGCTCAGGCGTTGGGGGCCGCGTAACGAAAGATGATGCTATGAAAGCATCCTCCGCACCAGCTCAGCCGGCTGCTCCAGCCCAACCCGCTTCAGCACCTAAACCGGCTGCTCCAGTTGCATCTGCTCCGCCAGCGGAGAGCCCCGCACCGGGAAGCCGGAATCAGCGCCGGGAGAAAATGACTTCACTGCGCCGGACAATTGCCCGTCGATTGGTAGCGGTCAAGAATGAAACGGCCATGTTGACTACCTTCAATGAGGTGGACATGAAGCCGGTAATGGATTTGCGAAATAAATTCAAAGATAAATTCAAAGAGAAGAACGGCGTTGGGCTTGGCTTCATGTCCTTCTTTACGAAAGCCGTTTGTATTGCGCTCAAGGATTTTCCGGCGGTTAATGCCCAGATTGATGGCGACCAGATGATTTTCAATGACTTCTGCGATATCTCCATTGCCGTTTCAACGGAGCGCGGTCTTGTCGTTCCAGTCATTCGCAATGCAGAGCAACTCAGCTTTGCCGGTGTGGAGAAGGAAATTGTCCGGCTGGCTGGTCTGGCCCGCGACAATAAGCTAACCATCGACCAGATGACCGGTGGTACGTTTACCATCACGAACGGTGGTACGTTCGGCTCGATGCTTTCGACGCCTATTATCAACGCCCCGCAATCGGCCATACTTGGCATGCACAACATTGTCGAGCGGGCTGTTGTGATTAACGGTGAAATTGTGGTTCGGCCCGTTATGTATCTAGCTCTCTCCTACGATCACCGCATCATCGATGGCAAAGAGTCGGTTAGCTTCCTGGTGCGCGTGAAGCAAATACTCGAAGACCCTACCCGGATTCTATTCGATATGTAATATTCAAAACAAGGTATAAAAAGACGGAAGGGACTGTTATAGCAACAGTCCCTTCCGTCTTTTTATACTTACCAGAGATGACATCTACACCTTTTCTGGTACTACGAAAGGAGCGCGGTACTTCCGGGTAAGCATCTGGTTCGCTTCTTTATCACCTACAAATACTTCATTTTTGGGGTCGAAGTGCAGCGTACGACCCAAACGGTAAGCAATGTTACCCAGGTGTGCGATACCTGATGACAAGTGCGCTGTTTCGACCGGTCCGTTTTGCTTCGACTTATCTCTCGACCGAACGGCTTCGATGAAATTCGCGTAGTGGTCGCCCCCTTCATTGCGGGCCGGACCCGGAGCACGCTCTTTCCCCAGATACGTTTTGTAATCAGAATAGCCGTTGATGACCATATAGCCTTTGTCGCCGTAGAAAATGTTGCCAATCTCAACGCCATCTTCCTTGTTGGTCATCCAGGGGCGGACCTCAAATTGTATTACCTTACCCTGGGATGGATATTTATAAACAGATGACAACGTTTCGGGCGTTTCCTTACAGTCTTTCCAGAGAAATTTGCCACCGGCCGATGTAATTTCTTCAGGAAAACCAACATCCAGTCCCCACATGCACAAGTCTGTTTCGTGAATGCCCTGGTTGCCAATGTCTCCATTACCATAGTCCCAGAACCAGTGCCAATTGTAGTGGACGTAGTTTTTGCTGAATTCTTTCTCCTGCGCCGGTCCCTGCCACATGTTCCAGTTCAGCTCCGATGGAACCGGTGATGTTCCCTTGTTGCCAATGTCGGGCCGCCATTTGTAGACCAGTCCACGGGCCATATATACGTTGCCAATCAACCCATCGCGCAGGTGCTTGATAGCTTCCTGAATGGCTACTGAACTCCGCAACTGTACACCGTGCTGTACAATTCGGTTGTAGCGGGTAGCCGCTTCGATCAATTTACGCCCCTCGTGAAGATTATGAGCACCGGGTTTCTCCACGTACACATCCTTACCCGCCTGACAGGCCCAAATAGCTGCCAGCGCGTGCCAGTGGTTCGGCGTAGCAATACTGACGGCATCGATATTCTTATCGTCGTAAACCTGCCGCAGGTCGGCCATCATCTGAACTTTTCGGTTGTATTTCTTCTCGAAGTCTGCCGCTCCTTTTTGTAGAACATCGCTGTCGACATCGCACAGGGTAACTACTTCCACGTCCTTTTGCTTTGAAAGCCCCTGAATATGGTCTTTACCGCGACCATTAATCCCGATGACGGCCATTCGCACGCGGTCATTAGCGCCAAACGCATGCGCCGGAACATAGGTGGGCAGGCCAATAGCTGCCAATGAGCCGACGGCACCTGCCTTAAGGATATCGCGCCGGGAAACTTGTTTTGAGTCCATGAGTGTAACTGATTTAGGAACTGCTTGAGGGTTAACGTACTAGTAAAACCAAAAATACTGGCTGAACTACTTACAACCTGGGCAACGTCAGGCCCCCATCGACCATAACAACCTGACCGGTCGAGTAGGGGAAGTCGCCTTTGGCCAGTGATGCTACGGCTTTCCCTACGTCAGCAGGAAACCCCCAGCGTTTCTGGACACACAATCCGTTTTCGATAAGCGAATCGTATTTGGAAGTAACACCAGCCGTCATATCCGTTTTTATTACGCCCGGTCGTACTTCATAAACTGGTATGTTATATTCACCTAATCGAACCGCAAATAGCTGGGTGGCCATACTCAATCCTGCCTTTGCCACGCAGTATTCGCCCCGGTTAACGGAGGCAACGGTTGCCGAAATAGACGATACGTTGATAATGCAACCCCAAAAATCGGCTTGCTCGGCCTGTTGAGAAATCATCCAGTTGGCAGCTGCCTGCGTCAGGAAGTAGGCCCCCTGAAGGTTAGTGGATAATACGTATTGAAAACTTTCTTCGGTCGCTTCCAGAATATCCTTTCGCTCTTTGGGTGCTACGCCGGCATTATTTACTAACACGTTTAATCGCCCGAAATGAGTCTTGATGGTGGTTATCATTTCATTCCGAGCCGCGGCCTGCGCAATATCACCGGGGCAATACAGTACGTTATTACCTCTGTTTCTTAGCGCATCCAGTGCCTCCCGAACAGCTTCCTCTGGGCGAACGCCATTAATAACAAGGTCAAAACCGGCATCGGCTAACTGCTCGGCAATACCGTATCCAATACCCCGGCTACCACCGGTTATGAAGGCTACGGGGCGACCCTTCGCGTTTTTCATAAGCTGGTTTTTAATGCTTTAAGCGCTTCGGCTTCGGGTCTTTTTTTGTATAACGGATCCAGCGGGTAGCACCCCGAAATCAGCCCATTACGGGGTGCCGTTGTGCAATCGGAAAATGTGCGGCAAATCTGGTTGCGGACCAGTGCCCTCCCTGAAAGCATATCGGCTGGCATGGTTGGGTACGACAATACCATACGCCCAAAACCCACACTATCGGCCATACCGTTCCGCAAAACATACTGCGCGACGTTGGGTAGCCATTCCTGTAGGTACGAATAGCCTGACCCAATAATCACTAGCTCTGGGAAAGCCTGTTTCAACTCGTTTGTCACGTCTATTTGTCGCTTTACGCCCAAAAGCGGGTCTTCTGGCGGTAAATATCCATCGGAAGGAGGGAACAGAGCGGGGCGCATCAGGTGCGGGTTATAATAGGGGCTGCCGCCAGTAATACATACCAGTTGGATACCGAGCGATTCTGCCAGCGATAGCAACGCCTTTGTTTCCGTCAGGTCAAGGCCTAATCCATTGGAGTCGCCACCAAAGGCAAAGGGATATTGCGCTGCATTTTCAGGAACGCCCGTTCCGGTATCCCCTTTTTTGAAAGGCAGCATATCAAACGCACTCAGGCGAATACCGATTTCCAGTCCCGGTGCTGCCTGGTGGATACCCGTCACGATGTTTCGCAAATAACGGGTTCGGTTCTCGAACGAACCGCCGTATCTCCCTTCTCGGCTGACGGCGCTCAAAAACTCGTGTCCCAGATAGCCGTGGCAATGTTTTACGTCTACAAAATCGAAACCCGCTTTTTGGGCCAGCACAGCCGCATCAATGTACTGCTGGATAATGTGGTCAATATCAGTATCCGTAAGCAGCGGGTAGTCGGCAGGCATGCCGAACTTACTGTTTAGGAATGGATGGTTGTACAGAATCTTTGACTCAAAGTTTTTGTGACTATTGGGCTTGCAAAAACGCCCGGAATGCGTGAGCTGTAGCCCAATCAGTAAATCATCGGTTTGTCCAAACGCTTGTTCATGGTTGTGGAGAAGCGCCTGACGCAGCTCGATAAAATCAGGAAATGTTTCGGTGTTCAGTACTAACTGATTTGGGTTAGCTTTGCCTGAATGGCAAACCGCAACAGCTTCGCAGCCAAATAAGAGCTTGGCTCCACTGATAGCGAATTTGTTCCATCGGCTCTTTGTAAATTCACTTGGCCTACCATCAGTAGTCCCATCCCAGCCTTCCATAGGCAAAATGCAAAGGCTATTACCAATTGTTTTGCCTGATTTGAGAGGGATGGGCTGATTAAATGGATTTTCGGCAGGAGGGAGTAGGTTGTCGTCAAACGGCAGGTCGATGTCGTTCTTATCCAGGTGCGTTCGCAGGTCAGCAGCCGTTTTTAACTGGGCCATGCGGGGGAATTGGGGCTTGTATTTCTCGCTCATTGAGGAAGTTACGGTCAGATGGTCTGCTATTTGGCAATTTGTGGTTCGACGATTCGGTTAAAGAAGGTATAGTACGGTTCGTTACGGATTATTCGCTGGAGGTATAGGGCCACCTCGCGGGCATGGTAGTCGCCCCACATGCTGGACTCACCGTTGGCAATTTTACTGCCGGGTGGCACGTAATCCCAGCCGTTGGGCTGGTGATAGATGGAGTGTAAAATCAACCCCTGATGGACTGGAGCTATACTAAGATAGGGTTCAGTGAATAATGCTTTAAGTACTGTTAAACCTGCCTGCCAGTAACGCTGGCCCTGTTCCGTGTTACCTTTACCGGTCAGATAGCGGCCTAATCGCAGCAACCCTTGTGCGCCAATGGCCGCTGCTGAGCTATCTACCGGTTCAAAATCATTGTATGGGTCGGCGGGTCGGTTTAGGTAATCGCCTAAACGGTACAGGTTTGGCGCGCCCGTATCCCAATAAGGAATTCCATCGATGGGGGTATGGTCAATATAAAAATCGCAGGTAGCGGTGGCCGCTTTCAGCATCAAAGCTTCGATGGAATCGCGCCCACCGAGCGCCTGCAACTCGGTATCATCACAAGTCGCGAGCCACTCCAGTTCTTCGGCGAAGCCGCACATAGCCCAGGCCAGACCGCGCGTCCAGGTGGTAAAGCCAGAATAACCCTGCTGGGAGTTGGGACAGCGGAATTTGCCATCTTTCACATTGAAGACGCTTTCGTGGGCGGTGCGACCCCATAAGTCGTAGGAGTCGCGGCCTTCACCATAAAATACGGAATAATTGGCGGTGGCTTTCATGTGTTGTAAAGCACGTTCCAGCAGATTGATTTTTACGTCGCCCTCGCCCTGAAATACGTGGCCGAGCGCATGACTTAGTACGAGTGCCCGGCAGGAGCGAATGGTATCAACAAACAGGGAGTGCTGCCCATTGAATGAACTGATGAATCCCCCATTTTTGATGGGTGTCCATCGGCTCGCCTGTACGGCCCCGGAAATCTTCAGGGCCAATTCATAGAAGTTAGCCTCCCAGTCATTATGCGTAATTCGCCCCTCGCGCATCAGCCGAAGCAGGTTTCCGTACGTGCTGACGTTATTGAAGCCGTGGTCGTGTACACCGATATGACTGATATGCGGAGCCATGACCGACAGTGTTTTCTGGCGACCCATCTCCAGGAATTCAGTGTCGCCCGTAGCATCGAACTGTAAAATGGCAGAGCCAAATTGAAATCCCTGTGTCCACTCCGTCCAGCCGCGAGTCGAATATTGTCCGGCTACCGTGAAAACCGGGGAGCCTTTCGATACGTCATATTCTTTATCAATCAGCTTAATTTTCTGGCCCGAGACCTCCCAGAAATGCGTGAGCGCTGATGTGAGGTCGGTGGGTTGTAGGGAGGTGTCAATCTGCATATCACTAAAAGGGCGGGCTTATATTGGCTCTCTTTCCTAAAGAACAAGTAGTGCTGTCTACTACTGAATGGACACAAAAAAGCCGTACGCGACAGCATCGGTACGGCTCTTACTGGTCTTTAATCCTTACGCTTTGAGCAAGCTTACTCCTCCCATTTCTGGCGGTTGCGGAATACCCATCAGTTGTAAAATGGTTGGGGCAATGTCCGCCAGTTTACCATCATTCAAGGCTGGGTGATAGTCTTTATCAACCAGAATACAAGGGACCAGATTCGTGGTATGTGCCGTGTTGGGGGTTCCGTCGTCGTTTCTCATGAATTCAGCATTGCCGTGGTCGGCAATGATAATCGTTGTGTACCCGTGAGCCAGGGCAGCTTCCGTAACGGCTTTGGCACAGGCATCAGCGGTTTCGGCCGCTTTTACGACGGCCTCGAATACGCCCGTATGACCCACCATATCGGTATTGGCGAAGTTCAGACAAACGAAATCCGTTTCTTCATTTTCCAGTTCGGGGATGATGGTATCCCGAATGTCAAAGGCTGACATTTCAGGCTTCTGGTCGTACGTTTTTACGGGAACAACGGTCGGTTCACCTTTTTCATCATAGATGGTCATTTCCTTAGGTGAGGGACACAGCAGACGCTTTTCACCCGGAAACGGTTCTTCGCGGCCACCCGAAAAGAAGAACGTAACGTGGGGGTATTTCTCCGTTTCGGCAATTCGTATCTGCTTACGACCTGCTTCTGAAATGACTTCACCTAACGTTTTTTCCAGATTGTCCTTATCGAAAATGACCTTTACCCCAACGAAATCGCTGTCGTAGTTAGTCATCGTGATGTAGTCCAGGTTGAGCTTCTTCATGCCCTGCTCCGGGAAGTCCTTCTGAGTGAGGGCCTGCGTAATTTCCCGACCCCGGTCGGTGCGGAAGTTAAAGCATAACACCACATCTCCATCCTCAATCGTGGCTACCGGCGATCCATTAGCTTTGGTCACAATGAGGGGGTTGATAAACTCATCAGTTACCTTGGCATCATAGGATTCCTGTAAGGCTTTTGTCACATCGCCGGGGTTTATTTTCTCGCCTACCCCTTTTACCATCGCATTGTAAGCTACTTTAACACGCTCCCATCGGTTATCCCGGTCCATGGCATAATAACGGCCTGTCACTGTAGCAATCTGCCCGGTTGTAGCGGCCATGTGTGCCTGAAGATCAGTCAGGTAACCAATGCCGCCTTTAGGGTCGGTGTCCCGGCCATCGGTAAATGCATGAACAAATACATCGCTCAACCCGTGGGCGTGAGCAATGGAAAGCAGCCCTTTTACATGGTCAATATGTGCATGAACACCCCCGTCTGATACCAGACCGATAAAATGGACCCTTTTGCCGTTGGTTTTGGCGTAGGTAAGGGCGTCAACCAAAACCGGTTCGTTATCGAGCGTGTGTTCTTCTACCGCTTTGTTCACTTTCACTAAATCCTGGTAAACGACCCGCCCGGCTCCCAGATTCATGTGGCCTACTTCAGAGTTTCCCATCTGGCCCGCTGGCAAACCAACAGCCAGCCCTGATGCTTCGAGCTTACTGTTGGGGTATTTTGGATACAGCGAGTTCATGAACGGCGTATAAGCCGATGCAATGGCCGACACTTCAGGTTTGAGCGGAATACCCCAGCCGTCGAGGATAATGAGAATGACTTTTTTGTTCATAAATAGAGTGGAAAAGAGCGGAAGGATGAAAGAACGAAAACCTACCGGTAAATTCATTCTTTCGTTTCTTTGCCCTTTTTCTCAGTTAGACTATGCTGTTGAATTAAATAGGTAAGTAGTTGTCGGCAGCATCGAAGGGCTATTTGATACACATCTTCAAAAACTTCCGGGCCTTCGTAATAAGGGTCTGGTACATTGGGCTGGTCGCTCACGTCCGGATCGAATTCGCGCAGTAGGAAAATAGTATCGTTGGAGTATAGCCCTGTACTGCGGTAGTTTAACTTTTCAATGGCTTCGAGGTTCGTTTCATCCATTGCCACGAAGTAATCAAACTGTGCCAGATCATCGCCAGTAAATCGCCGGGCGCGGTGGGACAGCGTTAATCCGTGTTCGAGGGCGTTTTCGCGGGTGCGTCTGTCGGGCAGCTGTCCGATATGGAACGAAGCCGTTCCAGCCGAATCGCAGCTCAGTTGTTCCTCAAAGCCTGTTTCGGCCACCAATTGCCGGAAAACTCCCTCTGCCACCGGCGACCGACAAATATTGCCATAACAGACGAAGAGAATATTGAGCATATAGCTTTGAACGTGGAGCAACGGGGCAGGGTGCGTAATGTACCCTGTGTTACAAGCCCTGCGCTATTTTTCCAGCGGATCGTTGTGTTCGTCTACAATCACGAATACATCTTCACCTTCTTTTTTCATCAGGTATTTTTCCCGGGCGAATTTCTCCCGTAACTGGTCATTACCCAGCACTTCTCTGCGTTCGTTCTGAACTGCTTTAATTTTCTCCTGATAAAACCGGGCCTCTTGGTCCAGTTCATACAGTTTCCACCGGTTCCGGATCTGCGTAGGCAGATCGTTCGCATCAAAAAACGTCATCCAAACCAAAAGGCCCAGACCGGTAGCAACGTAGAAATTACGGAGGTAACGTAGAAGACGACGGTAGAGCATAACAACAAGTGCAAAATGTAGCGTGAAGAGTGACGAATAAAAAATCATCGGATTGTCATTCGTCACTCTTTACACTATTCAATTCATTCAATTAGAACTTAAGCCCTGGGAAATAGGCTGTTTCGCCCAGTTCTTCTTCAATCCGAAGTAGTTGATTGTATTTGGCCATCCGGTCGGAGCGGGAAGCAGAACCCGTTTTGATTTGACCCGTGTTGAGGGCTACGGCCAGGTCGGCAATAGTAGCATCTTCGGTTTCGCCCGAACGGTGCGACATAATGTTTTTATACGAATTGCGCTTTGCCAGATTAACCGTGTCAATCGTCTCGGTTAGCGAACCAATCTGATTCACTTTCACCAATATAGCGTTGGCAATGTTTTTGTCGATACCTTCCTGCAAACGAGTCACGTTGGTTACGAACAGGTCGTCTCCTACCAGTTGGGTATTGGTCCCTTCCAGCTCGTCGGTATGTGCCTTCCAGCCCGCCCAATCGTCTTCGGCCATACCGTCCTCGATGGACATAATAGGGTACTTGCTAACCCAATCCTTCCAGAAACCAGCCATTTCCGAGGAAGTAAGCTTGTCACCCGTCGACTTTTTGAAATGATAAACGCCCGCTTCTGCGTCGTAGAACTCGGAGGAAGCCGCATCCATGGCAATCCAGACATCTTCGCCGGGGCGAAATCCTGCTTTTTCGATGGCCTGCATGATTGTCTGAATAGCTTCTTCGTTCGACTTAATATTTGGCGCAAAGCCCCCTTCATCGCCTACGTTGGTAGCCAGGCCCATCTTTTTCAGCACCCCTTTCAGCGTATGGAAAATTTCGGCACCCATCCGTAAGGCTTCCGAAAAGCTTGCTGCGTTGGCTGGCATCACCATAAATTCCTGGAAATCGATGGAATTGTCGGCGTGCGAACCCCCGTTCAGTATGTTCATCATCGGTACGGGTAGAGTGTTGGCATTAACGCCCCCAATGTAACGGTATAGCGGTAAACCAGCCTCCTGGGCTGCGGCTTTGGCGGCTGCCAGTGATACGCCCAGGATGGCATTCGCTCCCAGGCGTCCCTTGTTGGATGTGCCATCCAGTTCCAGCATGATTTTATCGATCATACTTTGTTCAAAAACTGGAATGCCTACCAACTCCGGAAAAATCAGTTCGTTAACGTTTGAAACTGCTTTCAACACGCCTTTTCCCATATACACGGATTTGTCATCATCGCGAAGTTCAACCGCTTCATGGGTGCCGGTTGATGCGCCCGATGGAACGGCAGCACGGCCCAGATACCCATTTTCGGTACGCACGTCTACTTCCACTGTTGGGTTGCCGCGTGAATCCAGAATTTGTCGGGCATGAATGCTTTGAATGGTACTCATCGTAAAGAAATAAGAAGGATTAACAATGAAAAAAATATCGCTCCGGCGCACCGGTTTTTAGGGTTTGGCTACCAAACGATTGCACTAAGTAGCTAACCCGTTGCAAAGTAACGAAATACAGGACAAAAGGTAAGGGCGAGAATGGGAATGGTTTATGAGTTCATGAATTATTCATGGACTTTATACCCCGAAAACGGAAGTTATCGGAAAATTTTGTCTATTTGTAGGCTTATAAATCGGACGTAAACTAACCAACCCTATCTATGCGTGGGCTATTGTATTTTTTATTGTTTTTACTAGTTGTCTTTGGTGTTCTCTATGCCTTAACTGGCTGGAGTTACAGCGATGGAGAACGGGCCGGCACGGTATCTAAATTCAGCCGACGTGGCTTTATCTTCAAAACGTATGAAGGTGTTTTGAACGTAGGTGGCTTTTCGGGCGAAACGGGTTCGCTGACACCCCAGTATTTTGATTTTTCGGTGAAAGATGAGGCCGTAGCGGCTAAAGTGACCGAAGCCGTAAAAACCGGGCAACGGGTAACGCTCCATTATGAAGAGAAGATCCTGAAGCTCGCCTGGAATGGAGAAACAAAATACTACATTACGGGGGTAGAAATAGTAGGGCCACCGGCGCGCCCCTATGGGGATGCATCAGGCTATCCTGGCTATCAACCGGGGCAACCGCAACCCGTTCAGCCTCAGCCACAGACGGCACAACCTGACATGCAGCAACCCACCCCCGCACAACAACCGGCGCGTGTGGATACGTTGTAGTTCGTACTAATCATGAAGCCTGCCAATTAGCTCGTTTTTAGGCAATTGGCAGGCCTTTTTTATGCCTTCTCCAAACCTGAGATTATTGCTGAAAACCGTCGTTCTATTTTCAAAAACCGTTAGGAAATTCAGCCGATTTTGGGTAATTTTAACTGTTTAAACAACCATCCAAACATGGCGAAATCAGATACGGCGCAAGCCACAGCATCTGCTAATGACAGTAAATTAAAAGCTCTTCAAACGACCATTGAGAAACTTGACAAAGCATTTGGCAAAGGCACGGTTATGCGCCTGAGCGAAACGAAAGTTTCCGATGTTCCCGTTATTTCGACCGGCTCTCTTGGGCTTGATATAGCCCTCGGTATCGGCGGTCTGCCCCGTGGTCGCGTCGTTGAAATATACGGTCCGGAATCGTCCGGTAAAACAACACTCACGATGCACTGCATCGCTGAGGCACAAAAAGCGGGTGGTCTGGCTGCCTTTATTGATGCCGAACACGCTTTTGACCGTGTGTACGCCGAAAAGCTGGGTATCGACACGAAAAATCTGTTGATTTCACAACCTGATAATGGTGAGCAGGCACTCGAAATAGCCGAACATCTGATTAGCTCCGGCGCTATCGATATTATCGTTATTGACTCCGTCGCTGCCCTCGTACCAAAAGCTGAAATCGAAGGCGAAATGGGGGAAAGCAAGATGGGTCTACAGGCCCGTTTGATGTCGCAGGCATTACGAAAATTAACGGGTACCATTAACAAAACGGGTTGCTGCTGTATTTTTATCAACCAGTTGCGCGAAAAGATTGGTGTAATGTTCGGTAACCCCGAAACAACCACCGGTGGTAATGCCCTCAAATTCTATGCATCGGTTCGGCTTGATATCCGGCGTATTGGCCAGATTAAAGAAGGGACTGATAACGTAGTGGGTAACCGCACGAAAGTTAAAGTGGTGAAGAACAAGATGGCTGCTCCCTTTAAGGTCATTGAATTCGACATCATGTACGGTCTGGGTATATCGAAAGTAGGAGAAGTTCTTGACCTGGGCGTCGAGATGGAGATTGTCAAGAAATCAGGGTCGTGGTTTTCTTATGGCACCAGCCGTTTGGCGCAGGGCCGTGATGCCGTGAAAGAGTTGTTGCTCGATAATCCGGAACTAATGAACGAAATAGAAGGAAAAATCCGGGCAAAAATCGCTGAAGACGACAATGCTCTTGTTGACCCCGTACTTGCCGCCACCGAAGACGACGACGAGGGTGAAATTGATGATTAGTTTAACATAGTTATTCGTTTGAGAAGGGTAGGCATTTATGCTTACCCTTTTTTGTGTAACGTCTATTGGAAAGACAAAAGCGGCAACTTGTGAAAGTTGCCGCTTTTGTCTTTCCAATAGACGTCTGTTCCCGAAACTATCGTTTTTCAACCGGTACAAATTCCCGGTGAGTAGGACCGGTGTATATCTGGCGGGGACGGCCAATGGGTTCTTTGTTCTCCCGCATTTCTTTCCACTGGGCAATCCAGCCCGGTAAGCGGCCAATAGCGAACATAACTGTAAACATATTGGTCGGAATGCCCAATGCACGGTAGATGATACCCGAATAGAAATCAACATTCGGGTACAGTTTGCGCGATACGAAATAGTCATCGTTCAATGCCGCTTCTTCCAGCCCTTTGGCTATGTCCAGTATGGGGTCGTTGACGCCCAGTTTGCTCAACACGTCATCAGCTGCCTTTTTGATAATTTTGGCCCGGGGGTCAAAGTTTTTATAAACACGGTGACCAAAACCGTATAACCGGAAGCCAGTCGATTTGGCGTTTTTAGCCATCTCTACATACTTACTAACATCACCACCATCGGCCTTGATGTTTTCGAGCATCTCGATTACTTCCTGGTTAGCTCCGCCATGGAGTGGACCCCATAAAGCACTCACACCCGCCGAAATAGACGAATAAATATTTGCCTGCGATGAACCCACTAATCGTACTGTAGAGGTAGAACAGTTCTGTTCGTGATCGGCGTGCAGAATAAGCAGTACGTTCAGCGCTTCAACCACTACCGGATCAACGGTATAGTCTTCAACCGGCAGTGCAAACATCATATTCAGAAAGTTCTGTATATAATCGAGCTTATTTTGCGGGTAGTTCATCGGGTGCCCCTTGGAGCGCTTATAAGACCAGGTAGCAATGGTTGGCAGTTTGGCCAGCAACCGGATAATGTGCAGATCGGTATTGTCCTCATCATTTACATCCGGGTAAAAGGCACTCATGGCACTAACCAGTGAAGACAAAACACCCATCGGGTGAGCATCAACCGGAAAACCATCAAATATTTTCCGCATGTCCTCATTCACCATGGTATGGTGCCGAATGTCGCTTTCAAATTTATCGTACTGAGTCTGCGTGGGCAGTTCACCATAAATAAGCAGATAAGCGACGCCCAGAAACGAAGCTTTAGCGGCCAGATCTTCAATGGAGTAACCCCGATACTGAAGAATACCTTTCTCGCCATCTAAAAAGGTAATGGCGCTTTTAGTGGCACCGGTATTTTTGTAGCCACGATCTAAGGTAACATAACCAGTTTGATCGCGTAGGTTAGAAATGTCGAAGGCTTTTTCATTTTCAGTTCCCTCCAATGTTGGAAATGAATAGGTTTTACCGTCGACGGTTAAATCAGCAGAGTTTGCCATATAAAAGATAGGGTAGAATAAATCTGGGGTAATAAATAATGAGTTTGCTTCGCAACAACACCATCCGGGCGAAATTAGACTAAAAATCCAAATGACAGTCGATTTTGTCGCAAAAAAGGCATGTTACATTAATATTAAGGGGTAACAGGTGATTTAGACAATAAGTTTTTTTGGTTATTTTTTGTAGAACACCCCTCCCTTCATGACAACCTGAATCTGTCTGAGACTGGCGATTGTTGTCAACGGATTACCGTTTACCGCTATTAAATCGGCTTGCCAGCCGGGTTTTATGCGGCCCCTGTCAATAAGGTGAAATACATCGGCATTAACAGAGGTTGCCGAGCGTAGTACGTCAAGTGGCTTCATCCCGTAATCGACCATCATAATCAGCTCGCGGGCATTATCACCATGGCTGAACACGCCTACATCGCCACCAGCGCAGATAATTACGCCCGCATCCAGTGCCTGCCTGAATATGCCCCGCTTTTGCCTGATACGTTCTGGTTCCGGCTCCTGCCCCTTTTTCCAGCCACGATACTGGCTTACGGCATCACCAGCTGCCAGCGTCGGACATAAAGCTGTTCCCTGTTTCTTCATCAGGGCAAATATTTCGGGCGTTGCGGCATCGCCGTGTTCAATCGTTTCGCAACCGCCGAGAATGGCGCGACGCATCCCTTCGGCGGTGCTGGCATGAGCAATTACTGGCCGACCGCTGCTTTTGGCGACTTCAACAATGAGTTTTATTTCATCCAGCGTGTACGTTGGCCTGGCTTCGGCCATCAATCCCCAGCGGTAATCGGCGTATATTTTTATGGCATCTGCTCCTTTACCAATCTGTCTTCTTACTGCTTTTATGAGAGCATCGTGACCGTCGGCTTCTTCAGCCCCCTGCGGCACGTCAATATCGGGGCTGAAGCCTTTGGGAGCGTAGCTGCCTGTAGCGATGAGTGCCCGCGTTACAACAATCATATGCGGACCCGGAATTACACCCTGGTCGATAGCTTGTTTTAAGCCTACATCGTCATAGTCCGCTCCCTCGGTGCCGAGGTCACGGACAGTAGTGAACCCGGCCAAAAGTGTTTTTTCCGCGTGGACTGTTGCACGTGCCACGCGCAATGAGCGCGGTTCTTTCAATACCTGTTCATCCCAGGGCGTTTCATTATAGGGGTGTAATAGTAAATGAGAATGGCCTTCAATCAGGCCGGGCATCAACGTTGTTCCCGGAAGTTCTACTACCGAAGTACCGGGTGAGTTGACTCCATTGGCAGAAAAAGAGTTCAAAGGACCGACGGCGTCAATTTTATCGTCCTTTACCCGAACGGCCCATCCTTCGTGCATGGTTTCACCATCGAAGACCCGGTCTGGTTTAAGTATAACGATTGTCTGGGCAAAAAGGGAGAAGGGTAAAAAGAGTACCAGGAAGTAGAATTTGTGCATGAGCTAATGAAGGCGTATACCTCAAAAATACGCAAAAAGTAACCAGAAGCTGTAGTGAGTCCAGTATAAACTGTGGGCGTAAATTATAACTCGATAGGCATGACGTGGTATTCGTGAAGGTGCTGCTGAACCGAGTCAAACCAAACAACGGTAGATTTAGTCATGGCCGATACTTATCAACTTTTCAGTCTACCTTTGCGTTCTTTACAGAGGGAGTAAGTGTACTATACAGGCGAAAGGAGGAATGAATGCTTCACTCTCCTCAGGTTGCCCTTATCGCCGGATTGACAAAAATCAACTAAACAGAAAAATGGCTTCACAGTACGATGTAATCGTTGTGGGTAGCGGGCCAGGCGGTTATGTAGCTGCCATCCGGGCCTCGCAATTGGGTCTGAAAACCGCCGTTGTTGAACGCGAAAGCCTCGGTGGGATTTGTTTGAACTGGGGGTGTATTCCCACCAAAGCATTACTAAAATCAGCGCAGGTTTTTGAATACATCAAGCACTCGGCTGATTATGGTATTACTATCTCGGGTGAATCGAAAGCAGATTTCGGTGCTGTTATCAAGCGGAGCCGGGGTGTAGCCGACAGCATGAGCAAAGGTGTTCAGTTCCTGATGAAAAAGAATAAAATTGACATCATCAACGGTTTTGCTACCCTGAAGCCCGGTAAAAAAATAGACGTGACAGACGCGGAGGGTAAAGCCGCCGAATATGCTGCGAAGCACATTATCATTGCTACCGGTGGCCGCGCCCGCGAATTGCCCAGCGTACCCATCGATGGGAAGAAAGTAATCGAGTATCGGAAAGCCATGACGCTGGAAAAGCGGCCTGACACGATGCTGGTCATTGGTTCTGGGGCTATCGGGGTCGAATTTGCCTACGTATATGCCAGCATGGGTTCTAAAGTAACCATCATTGAATTTCTGCCGAATGTAGTACCTGTCGAAGACGAAGACATATCCAAAGAACTGGCCAAGCAGTATAAGAAACTTGGTATTGACATCTACACAAAGTCAGAAGTGACTAAAGTAGATACCAGCGGTTCGGGTTGTAAGGTATTTGTAAAAACGCCCGATGGAGAAAAAACCTTCGATGTTGATATTGTCCTTTCGGCAGCGGGTGTAGTCGCTAATATCGAAAAGATTGGCTTGGAAGAAACCGGTATCACCGTTGACCGGGGCAAGATTGTTACGGATGATTTTTATCGTACTAACATTGAAGGTTATTATGCTATTGGCGACTGTACCAAAGGGCAGGCGCTGGCGCACGTAGCTTCGGCGGAAGGGATTATCTGCGTGGAAAAAATTGCTGGTCAACCGCATGTTGAGCCACTGAACTATAACAACATTCCGGGCTGCACGTATTGTACGCCCGAGATTGCGTCTGTGGGCTATACCGAGAAAGCCGCTCGTGAGGCTGGTTACGAACTGAAGGTAGGTAAGTACCCATTTTCAGCATCGGGTAAAGCCAAAGCTGCGGGCGTGCCGGAGGGATTCGTAAAAGTCATTTTTGATGCCAAGTACGGAGAGTTCCTGGGTGCTCATTTCATTGGCACTAACGTGACGGAGATGATTGCTGAAGTAGTAGCCGCCCGCAGACTGGAAACGACGGGTGAAGAAATTTTGAAGTCTGTTCACCCGCACCCAACCATGTCAGAGGCCATCAAGGACGCCACTGAAGCCGCTTACGGTGAGGCTATTCACCTGTAAAAGAGTGGTTTGTAAAAGAAACGGCCCGGTCAAAATGTTTTGACCGGGCCGTTTCTTTTTGCATTACTTAGTTAAAATCTTCCAGTGCATCAGACCTAGCTTCGTAAAGAAGTAAAGTACTGAAGTCCGTAACACACCAAGGCCATAAATGGAGCTACGCCGGAAGTTTATCGATGATGCTTCGTCGAAATATTTGGTTGGGCAGGTCACTTCGCCAATATCGTACCCTTTATAGAAAATCTGGGCAATCATCTCATTATCGAAAATGAAATCATCGGAGTTGTGGGTAAAGTCCAGGCTACGAAGTACCTCTCCTGAAAAAGCCCGATATCCGGTATGGTACTCGGACAGCTTCTGGTTCATGAGCACATTTTGCGTCAGTGTCAGGAAGCGGTTTGCCACGTATTTGTACATAGGCATTCCGCCTTTCAGTGCCCCTTTTCCCAGAATACGAGAGGCAAATACCACTGGGTATAGCCCATTGCCAATGATAGAAATCATGGCAGGCAGTAGCAAAGGCGTATATTGATAATCAGGATGCAGCATAACGACGATGTCAGCACCGAGTTCAATCGCTTTAGCGTAGCAGGTTTTCTGATTACCACCGTATCCTTTATTTTTATCATGGCGGATAACGTGCCGGATTCCTAGATTTCGGGCCACTTCCACCGTATTATCCGGACTGGCATCGTCGACCAGAATAATATCATCGACTAAATCAAGTGGAATTTCACGGTAGGTTCGCTCCAGCGTTAGTGCTGCCCGATAGGCTGGCATCACTACAATTACTTTCTTGTCGTTAAACATGGGGTAAAATTAAGCGGTCGATAGCAGTCTGCCAATAATTTTAGTAATCTCGGCCATTTCCTTGGCCATATTGAGCGTAGATTTGTTCTTTGATTCAACTTGCTACTAAGTTTAAACCTCCGGTAGCGGTATTTTCTTTCTTTATGTTTTCCAGCGAAACTGTATTTTTTCTTGCTTTTGCGGCCTTTGTGCTTCTTATCATGGCTGTGGACTTGGGCGTTTTTTCGAAGCGTAAAAGTCACGTAGTACAATTCAAAGAAGCCGCTATATGGAGTGCCATCTGGGTGGCGTTATCCATTTCATTTTACTTCTTCCTCAAAAATTTCGGGTATCTGATTCATGGGATCGACACGGCTGTCCGATTAAAGGAAGTACGTGATATGTATGCTGATCATGTTGAATTTGTAGCGGGCAATTTTCCGGCCAGTCTTGCTCGTTTTCAAGATAATATGGCCCTCGAATACATAACGGGCTATTTAGTTGAGTACTCACTTTCGGCGGATAATATTTTCGTATTTATATTGATTTTTAATTCATTCGGCGTTCAGGAACGGTATTATAAAAAAATTCTGGTATATGGTATTCTGGGTGCCATTGTTCTACGCTTTATTTTCATCTTCCTGGGTTCAGCACTGATTCAGGAGTTTGAATGGGTTATGTACCTGTTTGGGGCTTTTCTGGTTTACACGGGTGTCCAACTGTTTTTTCAGAAAGAGGAAGATGAAAAAATTGACCCGAATGAGCATCCCGTTGTTCGGTTTGTTAGTAAATATCTGAACGTATACCAACGCAACGTAACGGATAATTTCTTCGTCCGCCGGAAGTCTGACCGAAAGTTATTTGTAACACCCCTGTTCATTATTGTTATTGTGGTTGCCGTAACCGATCTGGTTTTTGCCGTTGACTCTATTCCGGCCATTTTCTCCATTACGAAGGACCCGTACATCGTCTTTTTCTCGAATGTGTTTGCTATTATGGGTTTACGCTCTATGTTCTTCTTCCTATCGAGTATTATGAGTCAATTCCGTTTCCTGAAAATAGGGTTGGCGGTATTACTAACGTTTATCGGTGCTAAAATGCTGGCCGAACACTGGCTGGCCGATCAGGGCTTCAAACCCGTTTATTCCTTGTACATTATCGTTGGTATCCTGAGTGTAAGTGTCCTTGCCTCGTGGCTGATTCCCGAAAAAAAGGCCTAAATGGGTTGCTAAACCAATGGAATAGTTAAGATTTAGACGGTTTTCTGGATTTTGCGTTATAGTGCAGTAACTCCCTAAAATCCTGTGAAAATTACGCAAGACCACCTGGCGATATCAACAACGGTTCTCAAAACCTTTCGTCGACGCCTAACCAACTTAAGCAGTCGCAATCGTTCGCTTTTGTTGAGTAGCCTTCCCGCCAGTCAGTTTCTGGATTTGCACGAAACGGATTTCCTGCTCAACAAGCCATCGTTCACGCTGATTGCCGATCTGATTAGCCGAAAGCCATCGATCAGGTTGTGCGATGTACTGAATGCCCGTCAGGAGCGTAGTAATGAGGTAAGTCGTAAACTTCGGCGAATTGCCCGCACAGCCCGGTTCATTGAAGAAGAGCGCGGCACGGAGGATTTATACATTGGATGGCCATTTGTGAAAGGAAAATTTCTGGACGATACCGTCGTTCACGGACCCTTATTGTACTTTCCGGTTCAGCTTTCTCACCAGGAAAAGTTCTGGTCACTAAAACGCCGGGGTGACGAAATCGCGTTTCTGAATCCTACTTTAGCACTGGCCTACGGGCAGTTTAATCAGGTAAAGCTTCTTGATGAAGTAGTGGAAAAAACAATGGATGACTTTGATCGTGATCCACTGGCTTTCCGTACACAATTGTACGAGTGGCTCAAAACTACGCCCCTTGAAATCAACTTCAATCAGGACTTGTTTGCGGATAAACTCCAGTTTTTCAATAAACAATCAGCCAAAGACCTGACTCAACTGGAACGGACAGGTGAATTAAAGCTTTATCCTGAGGCTGTACTAGGCATATTCCCCCAAGCTGGGTCTTTCCTGGTTCCGGATTATGATGAGTTGATGGCCAGACAGGAGAAAGCAGAGGAAAAACAAGCGGATGAATTTTCACTTTCTACCTCGTTCTCTTTTCCAGCCCTGCCGGAAAAAAGCATTCATACGCCACTGCCAATGGATGCCTCCCAGGAGGCTGCTTTACGGGCAGTAAAAGCGGGTCAATCATTGGTGGTACAGGGACCTCCCGGAACAGGAAAATCTCAGCTAATTGCTAACCTTATGGCCGATGCTGCTGCGTCGGGAAAACGGGTGTTGCTGGTATGCCAGAAACGGGCTGCGCTCGATGTGGTGCAGGAACGATTACGGCAGGTAGGAATGGCTCCTTTTCTGGCCCTGATACACGATTTCCAGGAAGATCGGCGGGCCTTATATGCTCAGATTGCTGTCCAGATAGATCAACTGGATACTTACCGGCAACAGAATAACAGCCTGAATGCGGTATTGATTGAGCGGGATTTTGACATCGAGAGCCGCCGGATTGACGAAATAGTAGGGGAGTTAACAGCATTTAAAGCCGCTTTATTTGACACGAACGAGTGTGGCCTTTCGGCCAAAGAATTATACCTGACCAGTACAGCTGAGCATACAATAGTACTATTAGATGACGTATATCAACAGTTTAATCTGGCAGGAATAGACGGTTTCGTTAGTCGGCTAGCTGATTTCGCAGCGTATCAGCAACGGGTAGGCACTGGACATCACTGGGCCGAACGAGTGAGTTTTTTTCAGTTTGTGAATGCCGATTTAGGAAAAATAGATGATGTCATTGTTAGCTGGGACGAATTGCGGAGAAATACGAATGAACAATGTAAAGCAGTGTTAGGTGAGCAACTTTCGTTCGATGAATTAGCCAATTGGCAGGCTCACGACTGGGAAACTACTTCGATTTTAACGTTAATAGGTGATGAAACGTCAGATAATGAAACGGTTTGGAAAGTTGTCAATCAGCTACGGGACAAGCCGAATCATCCCGGCTTGACAATTGCCGGAGTTAGACTAGAGCAGTTAGCCGATTCCTGGGAAGAAATGCTGGCTTCGCCCGGCCCGGAATCTTCACTACCCATTGCTGATCTCCGCGCATTCCGCGATTTACTGGCGGGGGCGTTAGCCATACGGTCCTCCTGGATACAGTGGAACTGGTGGCAACTCAGGAATCCGGGTAAATCTCAATTACAGCAGGTATCGTTTGCTAATGGGCTGACCACGTCGGAACAGGATTTGCAAACCCTGATGACCAGGGTCAACCAACGAATTAAGCTGGAAGCGATACGCCATGAAGCGCAACCTGTACTGGCCGATTTGTCACTTACAGAATCGCCCGAAGGGGTACGGTTACTCCGGCGTGCCCAGCACCTTACTGAACAGATAAATGCTTTAGAGCCGTTTCACCAACTTCCCGCTTCCATATGGAAAAAAAGCCAGATGGCATTCAATAATGCTGTTTCAACTGTTTTGAACCTGGCTGTTACTGTAACCCGGCATCAAATGGAGGCTCAGGCATATTTGACTAGAAATCAATTAATTAAACTTTGGAATGAACATGATTGGGTTACGCTACTTCGGCAATCGCTTCAGAGCGATTTCGACCTGATGGTCGAGGCTGACCGGTTATATGAAGGGTTTTCGGAAGTTGAGAAGACGGTAATCCAGCGACTTGCTAATCAATCTCCAGAAAGTTGGACTGCATTATTTCAAAAAAGTATCCGTCGTACCTGGCTCGACCATATTGAAGCATTGCATCCTGAGCTACGAAGCGTGTCATCGCTTAAAATGGGGCAATGGGAGCAACAATTGCAGGAAAGTGTTACACGGAAGCAATCGTTGAGTCAGGATATCTTGCTGGTTAAACTACGTGAACAGACATACCGAAATTTAGTCGTTAACCGCTTGAATAATGTGGTGACGTATCGCGATTTGTTGCATCAGACAACCAAAAAGCGGACTGTATGGCCAGTGCGTAAATTAATGGAATCGTTTGCTGATGAGGTATTCAAGCTGGTCCCCTGTTGGTTAGCATCCCCTGAGTCAGTATCGGCTATGTTTCCCCTGCGCGAAGGCTTATTCGACCTGGTGATTTTTGATGAAGCTTCTCAGTGTTTTGCCGAAAACGGTATTCCGTCCATGGCACGTGGTCGTCAGGTTGTAATCACAGGTGACAATAAACAATTGAGACCAAGCGACTTATACCGTACTCGCCTAGACGACTTAGAACCAGAAGAAGAAACACCAGCGGCTCTGGAGGTAGAATCTTTACTTGAGTTGGCGGCCCAGAATCTGCCACAGTTATCATTAACCGAGCATTATCGCAGTCGCTCGCTGGACCTGATTACATTTTCAAATGAGTATTTCTATCAAAGCAAGCTTTCATTATTACCGCACTTCGATGAGATTAACCGGCAGCAACCGGCTATTCATTACCACAATGTGAAAGGTGTATGGCAGCAGAATGCGAATCTGAAAGAAGCGGAAGTTGTACTCCAACTACTGGACCAGGTAAATGCCGAATTACCCGGTCGGTCGGTCGGCGTTGTAACGTTCAACTACCAGCAGCAACAATTGATTCAGGATATGTTGGAAAGTAGGGACGAGGTAGAACCGGCAGAGAAAGGGAAAGCGTTACCCCCCGGTCTCTTCGTCAAAAATATTGAAAACGTGCAGGGTGATGAACGCGACGTCATTATTTTCTCTGTTGGTTATGCGGTCGATGAACGTGGACGGTTAGCCATGCAGTTCGGGAGCTTGAATAGGCAGGGGGGGGAGAATCGACTAAATGTAGCGATTACGCGGGCGCGGGAACGGGTTTATATTGTCACAAGTTTGTGGCCAGAACAACTCAGCGTAGCCGACACGGCAAACGAAGGCCCGAAACTACTGAAAGCTTACCTGTCGTATGCACTCACTGTAGCACAGGAGGAGTTTAAACCGGTTCCCCAACCACAACAGGCCCTTACCGCAACTACCTTACTCAAGACTAAACTGGCTGCTAAGCACCCTAACTGGCAACCAGAACTCCCTTTCGCCGATTTGACGGTCAAATCGGGTAAAAGATACGAGTCGCTAATTCTGACAGACGACGATGCGTATTATCAGCAAACAGATAAACAAGCCCACGCTTATTTACCTATTGCTCTTCGGGCACGTAACTGGCCCTTTAAACGCATGTGGAGCCGGGAGTTCTGGCGCAAGGAGATTTAGCATAAAGCAAACAGTCGCTTGTACAAAAAGCGGCTTGATGCAACTCAAGCCGCTTTTTTATTCCTGCATCATTCCAATGAACTGATCAAATAGATAGTGCGAATCGTGAGGACCGGGAGAGGATTCAGGGTGATATTGCACCGAAAAGGCGGGTTTATCTTTAAGCCGAATGCCCTCAATTGTTTTGTCGTTTAGGTTAATGTGCGTGAGTTCTACATTATCCATGTCCATTACCTCATCGGCTTTAACAGCAAAACCATGATTTTGTGAGGTGACCTCACAATGGCCAGTAATCAGATTTTTGACCGGATGATTCAGACCCCGGTGTCCGTTGTGCATCTTGTAGGTCGAAATGCCACTGGCCAATGAAAGAATTTGATGACCCAGGCATATGCCGAATAATGGTTTCTCGGTGTCCAGTGCCTGCTTAACGGTTTCAACAGCATATGGCATAGCAGCCGGGTCGCCAGGTCCATTGGCAATGAAATAGCCGTCGGGTTTCCAGGCAGCCAAATCAGCGTGCGGTGTACGGGCAGGGAACACTTTGCAAAATACGCCCCGCTGATTGAAGTTACTCAGAATGCTCCGCTTAACGCCTAGATCCAGCACCGCTACACGTAGTTTTGCTTCCGGGTCTCCCTGTTCGTAGGCTTGCTGTGTGCAAACCTCCGATGATAACTCCAGTCCATCCATGTCCGGCACTTTCTGTAACTCGGCCAGCAGGATAGCTGGATCGAGTATCTCCGACGAGATGATGCAATTCATTACCCCTTTCGAGCGGATATAGCGTACTAACTGACGCGTATCGACACCATGGATACCAACAATATTAGCTTTCTCAAAATAATCCTGTAACGACCCATCGGCCGTATAACGAGAATGGATGTTGGAGAAAAAATTGCAGACCATAGCCCGAATTTTTACCCCGCCAGATTCCTGTTCTAACTTGTCCAGCACACCGTAGTTACCAATGTGTGACGTTGTATTTATTATTACCTGACCATAATAGGAGGGGTCTGTATAAATTTCCTGATAGCCGGTCATTCCGGTATTAAAACAGATTTCGCCCCCGGCTGTACCTATCTTACCAAGGGCAAGACCCTGGTAAACGGTTCCGTCCTGTAATACCAATAATGCTTCAGGTTGCTGCGTATGTTTCATGTATACTTCTTCGGCTTTAAAGACTAAAAAAAAGGGCTAACCATTTGCGGTTAACCCATTTCAATATGATGCTCTTATAAGTCAATTTTCTTACTCTTCTTTACCACCTTTCAAACGATCCTGTAACGCCTGCAACTCATCCCATTTGCCATCGCGGGCTAAGGCTGCCTGTTCGTTCCAAGTCGTTGCATCGTGTACGTTGTACCGCGGACCTGCATCACCCAAAACCTGTTGTACAGTTTCATCTTCTGCAGAAGCCAACTGGGCAAAGGTAGTAATGCCGGCGTTATTGAGCAACTCAGCTATCTTTGGACCAATTCCTTCAACTTTTGTCAAGTCATCGCCCTGAGCTGCTGTTTCCACAGCGGTTTCTTCCGTTTCAACGACTTCGGCAGATGGCTGCTCGTCAACCACAGCCGCTTCCGTCGTCTCTGTAACTGGAGTGCCAGTTGCCGTAGCAGACTTGGCTGCACCACCACCCCGACGACTACGGCGAGTTTTGGTTGTAGCAGTCGCTTTATCAGCAGCAGCAGCGATTAACAGTTCATTGAAATCGACTAATTCAATCAGGCAGGTTTCGGCATTGTCTCCTAACCGATTACCTAATTTAATGATACGTGTATAACCGCCTGGGCGACTGGCTATTTTATCAGCCACCATCCCGAACAGTTCTTTCATCGTTTCTTTGTCATTCAGCGATCTGAATACAATGCGACGATTCTGATAAGTATCATCTTTAGCGCGGGTCAGAATTGGCTCTACAAATTTGCGCAGTTCCTTCGCCTTGGCTACCGTTGTCTCGATACGCTTATGCAGGATCAGCGACGAAGCCATATTTTGCAGCATTGCCTCGCGGTGCGAGTGTGTGCGGCTGAGGTGATTATCTTTTTTACCGTGTCTCATTATTGTAATGGAGGTTTACGGTTTATGGTTTACAATTTACAATTTATGGAGACATTATACCCAGCCACAAACCGTAAACCATAAACCGTAAACCGACTTAGTCTTCGTCTAATCTATACTTTGCAACGTCCATACCGAACGTTAAATTTTTCTCGGCAACCAATTGCTCAAGCTCCGTAAGCGACTTCTTACCAAAGTTGCGGAACTTCATCATGTCCGAAATCTCTAACCGGACAAGGTCACCCAGTGTCCGTACGTCTGCTGACTTCAAGCAGTTATACGCCCTTACTGACAGATCAAGATCAGCCAGTGACGTCTTCAGAAGTTTCCGCATGTGCAGTACTTCTTCATCTACTACGTTTTCCTCTTCTGCTTTCGCCGTTTCAAACGTCATCGTTTGATCTGAGAAAAGCATGAAGTGTTGAATTAAGATATATGCAGCTCCCTTCAACGCTTCTTCCGGGTGAATAGACCCGTCCGTTTCAATATCCAGTAGTAGACGCTCATAGTCCGTTTTCTGCTCAACCCGGGTATTCTCAACGCTATATTTTACGTTTTTTATTGGCGTATAAATAGCATCAATGGGTATGTGCCCAAACGGTAATTCATTAGCACGTGGTTCATCGGCCGGAACGTACCCGCGGCCTTTCTCCACGAAAATTTCCATTTCCAAATCTCTGGTGTCATCGATGTGGCAAATTTCCAGTTCTGGATTCAGCACTTCGAACGATGGAGAAAATTTAGATATATCACCCGCTTTAAGAACCGATTGCTTCTTTATGTTGACGGTGATTTTGTTGTCGACCATATCGTTGATCTTCTTAAAACGAACCATCTTCAGGTTCAGAATGATCTCCGTTACGTCTTCAACTACGCCCTCGATAGACGAAAACTCGTGTAGAACACCTGGAAATTTCACACTTGTGATAGTGTATCCTTCCAAAGATGATAACAGAATGCGACGAAGCGCATTACCGATTGTTACACCGTATCCTTTTTCGAGGGGTTTAAATTCAAACACCCCGTGAAAGTCGTCAGCTTTCTCCACTACGACTTTGTCGGGCATTTGGAACGCTAAAATTGACATACGTTTCGTATTTTAACAGCAGTTCTCTGCCTGACGTGAAGACTGAAATTTATTTACAATTTTCAGTACTTTGGTTCATGGTATTTACCGGACTAAAGACCAGTTTTCTACCAATAACCAATCGACTTTAAACTGTAAACTATATAAATCCAGCAAAACCCGAAATGGGTCCTGCTGTAAGGCTTACTTAGAATACAATTCGACGATGGCCTGCTCGTTGAAATTCTCTGGAATCTGGTCCCGCTCCGGGAAGCTGATAAATTTGCCCACCATTTGTTGACCATCCCACTCAACCCAGTTGTAGCGCTTCGTACTGCGAGCGGATAAACTGGACGTAACAGCCTCTAATGATTTCGATTTTTCCCGAACGCCAATGAGCTGGCCTGGTTTTAACGAATAAGAAGGAATGTTTACAACTTCGCCGTCAACAATGATATGCTTGTGCGACACCAACTGACGGGCTGCCCGACGGGAAGATGCAATGCCCATACGATAAACTGTGTTATCAAGGCGGGCTTCACATAGTTTGAGGAGATTTTCACCAGTGATTCCTGAACGAACCTGTGCCCGGTGAAACAAGGCCCGGAACTGACGTTCCAGAATGCCATAAGTATACTTTACCTTCTGTTTTTCAAGAAGTTGGAGCGCATATTCGGATTGTTTCCGTTTGCGACCACGACCGTGCATACCCGGTCCGTAATTTTTCTTCTGGAGCGCTTTGCTCGGACCCATAACTGGCTCGCCGAACTTGCGCGAAATTTTGGCCTTTGGCCCTGTATAACGTGCCATTCTTCAATGAATGAATAAAGTGAAACATTGGACAGACACAACTAAATGTCGCCTGCCCCTATTCATGCCATCCGTAAGTTATACGCGACGACGTTTTGGCGGCCGACACCCATTGTGCGGCAGCGGGGTAATATCACGGATTGTTGTTACTTCGATACCCGAGTTCTGAATGGTACGAATAGCTGACTCACGGCCTGAACCAGGACCTTTAACAAATACTTCTGCTTTGCGCATTCCCAAATCGTGGGCTACAGCAGCACAGTTAGATGCGGCAGTCTGAGCAGCATAGGGTGTGTTCTTTTTAGAACCCCGGAAGCCCATCTTACCTGCTGATGCCCAGGATATAACCTGGCCATTCATGTTTGTAATCGAAATGATGATGTTATTGAATGTAGCCCGAATATGAATCTGACCAACGGGTTCAACAACGACCACCCGCTTTTTCGCTTTGTCTTTGCGTTTTGCTTGTGCCATCTTTTGTAGGTAATCGTCAATATGTCACGGGTTATCATTACTTGCCATTTAGCTATTAAATGACCACAAATGGACCTTGTGACGATGAGCGACCGATTAATTATTTTGTTACTTTCTTCTTGTTAGCAACAGTCTTCCGCTTCCCTTTCCGGGTACGGGAGTTGTTCTTTGTATGTTGACCACGAACTGGCAAACCTTTACGGTGACGCAGCCCACGATAGCAACCAATATCCATCAAACGCTTGATGCTCAACTGAACTTCCGAACGAAGCTGACCCTCTACCTTGTACTCATTCGAGATAGCATTACGCACAGCACTTGCTTCGTCGTCTGACCACTCATTGGCTTTCTTGTCGACACTGATACCGGCGTCGGTCAGGATCTTCTTAGCTCGGCTACGACCAATGCCGTAGATGTACGTCAGCGCAATTTCGCCACGTTTCTTGTCTGGAATATCAACACCTGCAATACGTGCCATACTTATCCTTGTCTTTGTTTGTAACGGGGATTCTTTTTGTTGATCACGTACAGCTTCCCTTTCCGCCGGATCACTTTGCAGTCTTCGCTGCGTTTCTTAATTGACGCTTTAACTTTCATCTTCTTAAAAGTTTTCGATTTTCAGTTTTCAGTTTTCAGTTTCTGGCCGACGAGCAACCCTAAACCTAAACCGTCAACCGCTAACCTATTTGTACCGATATACAATCCTGGCCTTACTCAAGTCGTAAGGCGACATTTCTAACTTTACGCGGTCTCCAGGCAAAATCTTGATGTAATTCATCCGCATTTTACCGGAGATATGAGCAATTACCTCATGCTTATTAGCCAACTCAACCCGAAACATTGCATTTGACAATGCTTCCAAAATTATACCGTCCTGTTCTATAGAATTCTGCTTTGCCATATTCGCTTTAAGCTGCCATCAGTTCATTTGTATCAACCATCAGGCTTGTATTGGCGGTAACTTCTTCAATGTATTCAAAGGTTGTCAGAATTTCCGGTTTCCCTTTCCGAACAGCCACTGTGTGTTCAAAGTGCGCTGAAGGTTTGCGATCTACCGTCCTTATGGTCCAGCCATCGCGTTCCTGAACAACTCCCTTCTTCCCAAAATTAATCATCGGTTCAATTGCCAGAATCATTCCTTCGTGCAACCGAGGGCCCTGACCTCTTTTACCGTAGTTAGGGACTTCGGGAGCTTCGTGCAAATCCTGCCCAACCCCATGACCCACTAACTCACGAACAACTGAATAACCAAATTTCTCCGTGTAAGTCTGGATAGCATATCCAATATCACCAACCCGATTTCCTTCTGTGGCCTTTTCGAGACCAACATATAGGGATTGCTTTGTTCGGCTAAGTAATCGACGTACAGCAAGGTTAACTTCACCAATTGGATACGTGTAAGCACTATCGCTATGATATCCATTCAGCTTAACACCACAGTCAATCGATACAATGTCACCATCACGAAGCTCGTAACGGCTTGGGAGTCCATGAACAACTACATCATTCACGGAAATACAAAGCGAGGCTGGGAATTTATTATAACCTAAGAATGAAGGAGTTCCACCATTATCCTTAATAAACGTTTCAGCCATTGTATCCAGTTCCTTCGTTGTTATGCCAGGCCGGATAATCTTAGCCACTTCGGCATGTGCTTTCCCGAGTACCTGAGCGCTGATCTTTATCAGAGCGATCTCCTCATCGCTTCTGTAATAAATCATTTTATCCTTTTTGTCAGAACTAGCCATGCGTTTCTAAGCTGCTACTGTTTCGCCAGTAGTTGTTCGCCCCTGAAGACGTCCCGACTTCATGAGGCCTTCATACCGACGCATCAATAGATAGCTTTCAATCTGTTGCAGTGTATCAAGTACTACGCCAACCATAATAAGAAGTGATGTACCCCCAAAGAACTGGGCAAATCCACTAGTCATCCCGAATATGTTAGCGATGGCTGGTAGGATAGCCACAATGGCTAGCATGATAGCGCCAGGCAACGTAATTCGGTCAAGAACAGTACCGATATACTCCGATGTTTGAAAGCCCGGTTTTACACCTGGAATAAACCCGCCACTTCGCTTCATGTCATCAGCAATCTGAACTGGGTTAACCGATATAGCTGTGTAGAAGAAGGTAAAAACAATAATCAATAAAGCAAACAGCACGTTATATTGCCATGTTGTGTAGCTTTGAAAAGCGTTTTGAATACCAGCTGCAAAGTCGCTCTTTTCCGAAAACAGACCCGCTACATACGTTGGAATAAACATAAGCGCCTGAGCGAAGATAATAGGCATTACGCCTGCAGCATTCAACTTTAACGGCAAATATTGTCGCTGCCCACCTACTACTTTGTTACCAATAACCTGCTTGGCATACTGAATCGGAATCCGACGTACGGCTTGGGTAAGCACAACCGCTCCCATAACAACGAAGTATAGTGCTACCAACTCAAGGACAAAAATCAGAATACCGCCTGTCCCCCTCGACTGCTGTTCGCCAATCAACGCACCCGGAAGACGGGAAACTATTCCAATCATGATAATCATGGAAATACCGTTTCCAATTCCTTTATCCGTGATTCGTTCTCCCAGCCACATACAAAAGATAGTACCTGCTGTGAGAATAAACAAGGAAGAGATGGTAAACAATCCCTGATCAATTAGTAACGCTTCTTTTGGAATGGTTGTACGAACATAAGTAAGAGCCTGCACCGCAGTGACTACAATGGTTAATATCCGCGTAATCTGATTCAGTCGTTTCCGCCCCGACTCACCCTCTTTCTGCATCTTCTGGAAATAAGGAAGAGCGAGTGTGAGTAGCTGAATGGCAATCGACGCCGAAATGTAAGGCATGATACCCAACGCGAAAATTGACGCCTTGCTGAATGCCCCACCTAAAAAAGTGTCTAACAAACCAAGTAATCCCTGAGGATTTAAATTTAGTTTGTTAGGATCGACACCTGGTAACACAATAGCTGAACCAAGACGGAAAGCCGTGATGAACAGTAGCGTGTTGAGGATTCGACTCCGCAACTCGTCAATCGCAAAAATATTCTTAAACGTGGTGATGAGTCGGTTCATAAAAGTAGGTCGGTCGTTGCTATGATCACAACTTAGTTAGCTGCTCCTTCTTTCGCTTCTTTCTTAGGCACTATTGCCTTCCCACCTGCTTTCTCAATAGCTTCGATAGCACTGGCCGAAAACGCGTGGGCGTGAATTTCAACAGCAGTTTTCAACTCACCACGACTTAAAACCTTAACAAGATCTTTCTTACCTACCAGCCCGTGCTGGAGCATAAAATTCATGTCAATCACAGTCGCATTGGTGTCATCAATCAACATCTGAATGGAATCCAGATTGAGAGGCTTGTATTCGACGCGGTTTATGTTCTTAAAACCAAACTTCGGCACCCGACGTTGCAGCGGCATTTGACCACCTTCGAAGTGCGTTTTACGGCTATAACCTGAGCGAGACTGCGCCCCTTTGTGACCACGCGTAGACGTTCCGCCCATGCCTGATCCTTGCCCGCGTCCGACTCGCTTGCGCTCTGTGACGGAACCTTTTGCCGGTCTAAGGTTGCTTAAATTCATGTGTATGTTATTAAAAAGATGATTCTTTTAGCCTTTCAAAACGTCTCTGACAGATAGTTAGAACGGTCTGGAAGCCAAAAGAATCGCAAAGATACTTAAATTTCTTCAACCTTCACTAAGTGCTGCACCTTATTGATAGCACCCTTCAGTGAGTCATTGTATTCCAATTCGACACTGTGGTTGATTTTGCCCAAGCCTAACGACTTAATGGCATTTTTCTGAGATAACGGCCGCTTGATAGTGCTGCTGACCTGCGTAATGCGTACTTGTGCCATGTCTGTTGCTCCGTTTATTAACCGTTAAACACTTTTGACAAGCTCACCTGACGCTGAAATGCTACCTGATGTGGTAAACGCATTTTTAATAGTGCATCAAGCGTAGCTTTCACCACGTTGTGCGGGTTTGATGATCCTTTCGATTTTGCTAAGATATCATGCACACCAGCAGATTCCAGAACGGCGCGCATAGCGCCACCGGCAATGACACCCGTACCCGGCGCGGCTGGCTTCAGCAGGACAAAGCCACCGCTGAACTTACCTTCCATCTCGTGGGGGACTGTGCGCTTCAAGAGAGGAATCTGTACCAGGTTTTTCTTGGCATCTTCTACTCCTTTGGCAATTGCATCAGTTACTTCGTTGGCTTTACCCAATCCATAACCTACAACACCGTTACCATCGCCGACGACGACAATTGCCGAGAAACTAAACCGGCGACCACCTTTTACTACTTTCGCGACACGGTTAATAGCTACGACCTTTTCCTTCAGGTCAGCTTCGTTAAACTTCGTCGGTCTTGCTGAATTGATATTCATCTTTTCGCAGTTAATGCTTAGAACTTAAGGCCACCCTCACGGGCTGCATCGGCCAATGCTTTTACTTTACCGTGATACAGGTACCCATTGCGGTCGAATACGGCTGTGCTGATATTCTGAGCAACTGCTTTTTCAGCCAAACGCTGGCCTACTTTTTTCGCCGTTTCTATCGTGTTGCCTTCGGCCTCACTTTTCAACTCTACCGACGAGGCTGCCGCTAATGTGCGACCAGCTATATCGTCAATCAGTTGGGCGTATATCGCTTTGTTTGAGCGAAAAACTGATAAGCGTGGGCGCTCGGCCGTACCTGACAGTTTTGCGCGGATGCTAAATTTGATCCGCTGTCTCCTTTCTTGCTTGTTCGTTGCCATCTTATTTGATTCCGACCAAATAGGCGTTTAAGTAATTTGATGCTTGACGTTTGAAATTTGATAATGACCGTACTAAGACGCTACTATCAAATTTCAAACAACAAACTTTATTTTTTAGACGAAGACTTACCAGCTTTACGGCGAACCTGCTCACCAACAAAGCGAATACCTTTGCCTTTGTAGGGTTCTACTTTACGCAGTGAACGGATTTTAGCCGCTACGTCACCGAGAAGTTGTTTATCCGAACCTTCCAGATATACTTTCGGATTCTGCCCTTTCTCAGTTACAGCAGTTACTTTAATCTCACCCGGTACGGCTACATACACATTGTGCGAATAGCCAAGTTGTAACTCAAGGATATTGTTTGTAACGGAAGCCTTATAACCAACTCCGATAACTTCAAGATCAAGTTTGTAGCCTTCGCTTACCCCCTGTACCATGTTGCTTACCAGGGACCGGTATAGGCCATGTAATGCTTTATGGCGTTTCTGCTCTGTAGGCCGGGATACTTGAATCTGACCTTCTTCGATTGCTACCGAAATGTCCGGATCAACCGACTGGGTCAGGGTGCCTTTAGGCCCTGTTACCGTAACTACGTTCTGCGCGTCAACAGACAGCGTAACGTTGCTTGGAAGGGCGATGGGTTTCTTACCTATGCGTGACATCGTTCAGTTCGAATTAATATACGTAACACAATACCTCTCCGCCGACATTCAATGTCTTCGCTTCTTTATCCGTCATCACACCTTTAGAGGTTGAGATGATAGCTACACCTAATCCGTTCAGGATACGCGGCAAGTTGTCGGCACCCCGATACTGACGTAAGCCCGGACGGCTGATGCGTTGCAGATCAACGATAGCGGGTTGCTTCGTTGTGGGATTGTACTTAAGGGCAATCTTAATGATACCTTGTGGGGTACTATCGTCGAACTTGTAGTTCTGGATAAACCCTTTGTCGTACAAAACTTTGGTAATTTCTTTCTTTATGTTCGAAGCAGGGATTTCGACAACCCGGTGCTTGGCCCGGATGGCGTTTCTAACACGAGTTAGGAAATCTGCTATTGGATCTGTATTCATTCTTAGCGTTGCGTTACTTACAAACCTCCCTATTTTAAGAAGTTCGCAAAATTACGGGAACTGAATTTCAAATAGAAATGGAAGCTGGAACTACCAGCTCGCTTTTGTTACACCTGGAATTTTACCCGCTGATGCCATTTCCCGGAATGTTACCCGAGAGATACCAAACTTGCGCATATAACCCCGAGGACGTCCCGTTAATTTACAACGGTTATGCAGCCGAACAGGTGATGCATTTTTAGGTAGCTTGTCAAGACCGATATAGTCACCGGCGGCCTTTAAGGCTGCCCGTTTCACGGCATATTTGGCCACTAACGCTTCACGTTTCCGCTCCCGTGCTTTGATTGATTCTTTTGCCATTATTTTAGCCTTTGTGTCGGTTATTATTTACCACTTTTAGCAAACGGCATCCCCATCGCTTTTAGCAGCTCATAGCTCTCGTTATCGGTATTGGCGGTTGTCACGAATGTGATATCCATACCCGAAATCCGTGCTACTTTATCAATGCTAATTTCCGGGAAGATGATTTGCTCCTGTACGCCGAATGTGTAATTACCACGGCCGTCAAATCCCTTGTCGCTAATGCCTTTGAAGTCACGAACTCGTGGCAACGCAACTGTTGTCAACCGGTCCAGGAATTCATACATTTTCACACCACGTAGCGTCACTTTCGCACCAATGGGCATCTTTTCCCGTAGTTTGAAGTTAGAAACGGCCTTTTTCGACATTGTCGGAATAGCTTTCTGGCCCGTGATAGTCGTCAGTTCATCTACCCCTACGTCAACCAATTTCTTGTCGGCGACAGCGGCTCCGATGCCCTTATTGATGACAATCTTGTTCAAACGCGGTACTTGCATAACCGACTTATACTGAAACTTGTCTTTCAATTGAGGTACAATCTCGTTTACGTACTTTTCTTTAAGTCTTGGCGTTGCCATCTTTTTCGACCTTTTTATTTACGACCTGCATCGGCAGACCGATCAGGAATGAAGTTGCCCGTCTTCTTAGAGAAGCGCTGCAGTTTGCCTTTGTCGTTCAATTTACGACCAGTGCGGGTAGATTCGCCAGTAGCAGGATCAACCAGTTTCAGGTTACTAATGTGGATTGATCCTTCCGTTTTCTCCAAGCTTCCTTGCGGGTTAGACGCAGTTGGTTTCAGGTGTTTGGTAATCATAGCTACACCCTCAACGCGGGCACGATCCTTTTCTACGATCACTTCCTGCACCACTCCGCGCTGCCCTTTCGAGTTTCCGCCAATAACGACGACCGTATCGCCCGTCTTTACGTGGAATTTATGTTTTGGTAGCGTTATTTTCTTCTCCATGGCTTATAATACTTCCGGGGCTAACGATACAATTTTCATGAACTGCTTCTCGCGCAATTCGCGAGCTACGGGTCCAAAAATCCGGGTACCACGTGGCTCATCATTATTGTTGAGCAACACGGCTGCGTTATCTTCAAAACGAATATATGACCCGTCTTTCCGACGTACTTCCTTCTTTGTCCGAACAACCACAGCTTTTGACACTGTACCTTTCTTCATACTGCTGGACGACAGGGCCTGTTTCACCGTCACGACAATCTTGTCACCGACTGATGCATACCGCTTACCCGTACCGCCCAGGACGCGGATAACCAGCACTTCTTTAGCACCACTGTTATCGGCTACTCCTAATCTTGATTCTTGCTGTACCATGGCTTACTTCGCTTTTTCGATGATTTCGATTAAACGCCAACGCTTATTTTTGCTCATGGGACGGGTTTCCATCACACGAACAGTATCACCGATACCACACTCATTCTTCTCGTCATGAACAGTCAGTTTTTTCGTCTTGTTCATGAACTTGCCATACATTGGGTGTTTTACCTTACGATCAATGGCAACAGTGATCGTCTTTTGCATTTTATTGCTTGTCACCCGTCCGATACGCTCTTTCCGGGCGTTCCGTTCAGAAACCGAATTGGCTTCTCCAGTTATTGAAGTGGCTGCTTTCGGCTCTTCTTTCGCTGTTTCCACAGGGGCTTTTGATTCCTCCGGTAGTGCTGTCTCTGCTACCACCGGTGCAGTTGCTTCAGCCTGTGGTTCTGGTGCTTGTTGCTCTTCCATCGTCTTATCTTGTTAGGCTTGCTGCGATTTAACTGTCAGTTGCGTATGCAGGCGAGCAATCCGTTTGCGGCTTTCGCGGATGCGCATTGGGTTCTCGATAGGAGATACGGCATGCGCAAACTTTAGTTTCAGCAGGCGATCCTGCTCCGCACCAATTTCGGTACGTAACTCATCAGCCGATAACCCTTTTAAATCTTCTTTTTTCATCTTGTTCGTCGCTTAAGAATACTATTCTTCGCCTTGCTCCTGATAATCGCGCCGGACTACAAACTTTGTCCGAACGGGCAACTTCTGGGCGGCCAGACGCAGGGCTTCCATTCCCGTCGCCAGATCCACACCTGTCGCTTCGAACATGATGGTTCCGGGTTTAACTACAGCCACCCAATACTCAGGGGCACCTTTACCTTTACCCATCCGTACTTCAGCCGGTTTCTTGGTAATTGGCTTGTCGGGGAAAATCCGAATCCAAACCTGGCCTTCGCGTTTCATCGCTCTGGTTACAGAAATACGGGCAGCTTCAATCTGGCGGGCAGTTATCCGGCCAGGCTCAAGCGATTTGATACCGAATGTACCGAAAGCAATTTCGTGGCCGCGTGACGCAATGCCTGGAATCCTTCCTTTGTGCTGTTTGCGAAATCTTGTTCTTTTTGGCTGTAACATAGCTCAATATCAGTTAATCAGTTAGCCAGTAATTGAGTCAGTCAGTTATTAAGTCGGGAAAGAAAATTTCTTTTATCAATTTCCGACTGACAGACTGATCGACTACCTGACTGAATTTATCGTCTTGGTCCTGCACCGCCACGGTTACCACCGCCCTGGCCTCCGCCACCACGGTTGCCACCGCCCTGGCCTCCACCACCACGGTTGCCACCACGGTCATTTGCACCACGCTCACCCCGACCCCGACCACCGCGGTCGTTTCCATCGCGGTCACCACGAGGGCCACGGCGATCGCCACGGTCACTCGATGAGGTAGAACGCTCACCAGCCTGTGCCTGAGTCATCATAGCGGCTGGCGATAAATCACGCTTTCCGTACACTTCACCTTTGAAAATCCACACCTTGATGCCGATTTTACCATATACAGTTTGTGCCTCAGAGATAGCGTAATCGATATCAGCACGAAGCGTGTGCAGAGGGACACGGCCCTCTTTATACTGCTCTGAGCGGGCAATTTCTGCCCCACCTAAACGGCCCGATACTTTCACTTTGATACCTTGTGCGCCTACCCGAAGTGCTGACTGGATAGCCTGCTTCATAGCACGACGGAATGAAATACGAGCCTGTAGTTGTTGAGCAATGGCTTCACCAACCAATTTCGCATCAACTTCCGGACGTTTGATCTCGAAGATGTTGATCTGGACATCTTTGCCCGTAATCTTTTTTAATTCTTCTTTGATCTTATCTACTTCGCCCCCCCCTTTACCAATAACAATACCCGGACGTGCCGTATGAATTGTTAGAGTAACGCGTTTGAGGGTACGTTCAATGACAACCCGTGCAATGGCACCCTTCGGAATACGAGCGGCTACATACTTACGGATCTTCTCGTCTTCTACGAGTTTTTCTGCAAATTCCTTACCTCCGTACCAGCTTGATTCCCAGCCACGAACTATACCAAGTCGCAGGCCAATTGGATTTATCTTTTGTCCCATTTCTTAATTCTCGTTTTCAGGGGTTTCTGCTTCTGCCGACTCCAACAGCGGTTGCGCTGCGCTGTCAACCACAATGGTAATGTGATTGGAACGCTTCCGAATTCGATGACCACGACCCTGAGGGGCCGGGCGCAAACGCTTCAGCATAGGACCACCATCAACAAAAATAGTTTTTACATAAAGGTCAGCGTCTTCAATACGCTCATCTTCGTTTTTCTGCTGCCAGTTGGCAACGGCCGACAAAAGCACTTTCTGCAACACGTCGGCACCAGCCTGAGGCTGATATTTTAACAGGCCCAACGCCCGGCTAACGCGCTGACCACGAATCAGATCGGCGATTAACCGCATCTTACGGGGCGACGTGGGCACATCTTTAAGTTTTGCTACTGCTTCCATTTTTTTGGTTTCGGTTTTGGTTCACGGTTTACAGTTCGCTAAAACCGTAAATCGAATACCGTAAACTACTTATCGTTTGCCCTTGTCTTTCTTTGCGGTGTGTCCGCGGAAGTTGCGCGTTGGTGAAAACTCACCGAGTTTGTGACCAACCATATTCTCCGTTACGTAAACCGGAATAAACTTGTTGCCGTTGTGAACAGCGAAAGTATGGCCTACAAAATCTGGCGAAATCATCGAACGACGCGACCAAGTTTTGATGACCGATTTCTTGCCCGAATCATTCTGTGTCTGAACCTTATTATCCAGGCGGAAATCAATATATGGGCCTTTTTTGAGTGAACGTGCCATTTTTATCTGTTACTTTTTGCGTCGGCTAATAATCATGCTTTCAGATGCCTTGTTCTTGCTACGGGTTTTCTGACCTTTAGCAAACTGGCCATTGCGCGAACGTGGGTGACCACCGGATGCCCGTCCCTCACCACCACCCATCGGGTGATCAACAGGGTTCATAACCACAGCACGAACACGGGGGCGACGACCCAGCCAACGGCTCCGGCCAGCCTTACCTATTACTACGTTCATGTGATCCGGATTGGATACAGAACCAACCGTTGCCATACCTGCGCTCAAAACCCGACGGGTTTCACCAGAGGGTAAACGCAGGATAGCATACTTTTCTTCACGACCAACTAGCTGAGCGTATGTGCCAGCCGAGCGAGCCATCGAGCCACCTTTTCCTGGTGTCAGCTCAATGTTATGAACAATAGTACCAATAGGCATTGCGGCCAGCGGCATAGCATTACCAACATCAGGCGTAACACCTTCGCCCGACTGAATCGTCTGACCTACGGTAATGCCTTGTGGCGCAATGATATAGCGCTTTTCGCCGTCGGCGTATTGCACTAAAGAAATACGTGCCGAACGGTTTGGATCGTATTCTACAGTCAAAACTTCGGCTGTCTGGCCGACTTTATCGCGCTTGAAATCAATAATGCGGTAATGCCGCTTATGACCTCCTCCAATGTAGCGCATAGTGCGGTGACCTTCATTGTTCCGGCCACCGGTTCTCTTAATGGGCTCCAGCAGACTTTTTTCTGGCTTGGAGGCTGTTATTTCCGCAAAGTCGGGTGCCACGCGAAAACGTGTACTCGGCGTTATTGGTCTTAGTTTTTTAACTCCCATGACTGATTTATTGGTAGAGCTACGGTTTACAGGTCTGCGTAAATATCGATTACTTCGCCCTCTGCAACCGTTACGATTGCTTTTTTCGTAGTTGGGGTTTTACCCGATACAACACGTCCATTGATATTCTTGCTACGCTTCTTTCCGTATACACGGAAGGTATTGACAGCTTCAACGTTTACGCCGTACATTTTCTCGATGGCTTTGCCAATTTCGAGTTTGTTGGCTTTTAGTTCGACCTCAAAAGCATATTTTCCCTGCTTGTTCAGGCCCGTCATTTTTTCAGTGACGATTGGTCGTTTCAGTATGCTCATGGTCTATTTGTCGAACAAAGTTTGAATGGTTGACAAAGCTCCTTCGCTGATAAGCAGTTGATCGGCATTCATCAGGTCATATGTATTTACCTGCGAAGCGGTAGTCACTTTTGCCTTCTGCACATTCCGGCTGGATAGGACAACATTCAGGTTAACATCGGGCAGGATGAGTAACGTTTTGCGGCCCGTTAGATTCAGATCATTCAGGAATTGAATATAATCTTTTGTGCGGGGTGCTTCAATCGTGATGTTGTCGATAACCGAAATCTTCTCTGCCTTCGCTTTTACGGCATAAGCCGACTGGCGGGCAAGCGCTTTTACTTTCTTATTCAGCTTAAAACTATAGTCACGGGGACGTGGTCCAAAAATGGTACCACCACCTACGAATACCGGTGATTTGGCACTACCTGCACGCGCACCACCCGTGCCTTTCTGTTTCTTTAGTTTGCGGGTCGAGTGAGCATTTTCAGCCCGCTCTTTTGCTTTATGCGTTCCCTGACGCTGATTGGCCAGATACTGTTTCACGTCGAGGTAAATCGCGTGCTGGTTCGGTTCAATTCCGAAAACCTCTTCCGGCAGAGTGACCTTTTTGCCTGTGTCCTCGCCTTTGCTGTTATATACGATTACTTCCATAACCTATTTCTCGATAATAACGTATGAATTTTTAGCTCCGGGAACCGAACCACTCACAACGAGCAGATTCTGCTCAGGCATAACCCGTAAAACGCGTAGGTTCTGAACCTTTACGCGGTTACCGCCCATGCGGCCACCCATACGAATACCTTTGAACACACGTGACGGAAAGGAGCAGGCACCAATCGAACCTGGGTGACGACCCCGGTTATGCTGACCGTGGGTTTGACCACCCACACCAGCGAATCCATGACGCTTTACAACACCCTGGAAACCACGACCCTTTACTGTGCCAACAACGTCAACGAAGTCTAACTCAGCAAATACATCGGCAACCGTGAGTGTTGCTCCCAAGCTTAACTCCTGCTCAAATTCTTTAAATTCGACCAGTTTGCGCTTCGGGGTAGTACCAGCCTTTTTGAAGTGGCCAATCTCCGGTTTGTTACTGTGCTTCTCATTCTTATCGCCATAACCCAGCTGCACAGCTGTGTAGCCATCTTTCTCGATGCTACGAACTTGCGTTACGACACAGGGACCCGTCTCAATCACTGTACATGCCAGAGCCTGCCCGTCCGCATTGTACACGCTGGTCATCCCGATTTTCTTGCCAATTAAACCAGACATTTGTGTTTGTTTAAAGTAAGCAGGTAAAAAATTAGGTAAAATTCTCCCGATTCAAATCACCGAATCGGGCCGCAAAGGTAGGCAAATATCAGGTAAATCCTATATGTGCTTAACAATCAGGCCCGAAAATGACACAAAAAAGGTCGGATGCACAGCACCTGACCTCGAATGACATATAAAGCCATAGTTTGCATGGTTTATCTGTCGAAAAGTCAGATGTGGTTTCTTATGCAGACCTTCATCTTCGTATGTCGTCAACTCGTTGCTCTGAGTTTGGGACTGCAAAAGTAGGGAATTAGCGGGAGAAAAGAAAAAATATTTAAAAGAAAGTTTACTATCTCAAACTTAATCAGAAAACTATATGCCTTTCAAGAACTTCGCTATAGCGGATGACAAGTACTCCCAAACGAAAGAATCCCGGTTAGTACTAACCGGGATTCTTTCGTTTGGGAGTAAACTTGACTCACTTACCCCTGTACATTTTCGGTAGTCAGCTGGGCACCCAGGTACTCCCGGTTCAGGCGGGCGATATGGTCAAGTGAAATTGATTTCGGACATTCAACAGAGCAGGCACCTGTAAACGAACAGGCCCCAAAGCCTTCAGAATCCATTTGCGCCACCATGCGTTCGGCACGCTCTTTGTGTTCGGCTTTACCTTGCGGCAAAATGGCTAACTGCGATATTTTAGCCGACACAAACAACATCGCTGATGCATTTTTACAGGCCGCTACGCAGGCACCGCAACCAATGCAGGCTGCAGCATCCATTGCTTCGTCGGCGATGCTACGTGGAATGAGAATTTCGTTGGCATCAGGGGCAGAACCGGTGTTGACCGATACATACCCACCCGACTGGATAACGCGATCGAAGGCAGTACGGTCAACCATCAAATCTTTAATGACCGGAAAAGCCCGCGCCCGCCAGGGTTCTACTACAATTGTATCGCCATCGTTGAACGACCGCATATGTAGCTGACAGGTAGTTGCACCTGTTTGTGGACCATGGGCACGCCCGTTAATATACATCGAGCACATACCGCAGATGCCTTCCCGACAATCATGGTCGAAGGTAACGGGGTCTTCTCCTTTGCGGGTCAACGAATCGTTTAATACGTCGAACATCTCCAGAAACGACATATCTTCCGATACGTTATCTAACTGATATTCCACCAGTTTTCCGGTGGCATTACTACTTTTTTGTCTCCAGACTTTTAGATTAATTTTCATTTTTGACGGATTTACGCGGTTCCCCGCCGGAATTTATAGTTTACTACCACCAGTCTGCCAATGCGACGGGCAAGCACAAATCATAAGTCCATCATTTATTTATAACTTCGTTGCGTCAGCTTCACATTCTCAAACTCAAGCACTTCTTTATTGAGTAATTCGGGTTTGTTTTCGCCCTGAAATTCCCAGGCGGCTACGTAGGCGTAATTGGCATCATCGCGAAGAGCTTCGCCATCGGGTGTCTGGTATTCTTCCCGGAAGTGCCCTCCACAGGATTCATCCCGGTTTAGCGCATCATCAACCATCAGTTCTCCCAGTTCGATAAAGTCGGCTACGCGCGATGCCTGTTCCAAAGCCTGGTTCATCTCCTCTGGTCCACCCATTATCTTTACGTTCGACCAAAACTCCTTCTTCAATGCCTGGATTTTCTGCTTGGCAATCTGTAACCCCTCCGCATTGCGCGACATACCACAGTATTCCCACATGATATGCCCCAACTCTTTGTGTAATTCATCGACTGGTCGCTCACCTTTAATGGATATAAGCTGGTTGATCTGAGCAGTTACTTTTTCCTCGGCTTCTTTAAAGACCGGTGCATCAACGGGAATTTTATCTGCTGGACCTATAGTAGCCAGATAATCACCAACGGTATAAGGAATCACGAAGTAACCATCTGCTAACCCCTGCATTAAAGCCGAAGCGCCAAGCCGGTTGGCACCGTGGTCAGAGAAGTTTGCTTCGCCGAGGGCGTATAAACCCGGAATGCTGGTCATCAGGTTGTAATCCACCCATAAGCCACCCATCGTATAGTGAACGGCGGGGTAAATCATCATTGGCAATTCATACGGATTTTCGCCAGTGATTTTTTCGTACATCTCAAAGAGGTTACCGTACTTGGCCTCAATTGTTTTCTGACCGTCGCGCTTAATGGCATCCGCAAAATCCAGATAAACGGCCAGCCCCGTTTTGCTAACACCCCGTCCTTCGTCGCAGACGTATTTAGCATTCCGGGAAGCTACATCGCGGGGTACAAGGTTACCGAAAGCCGGGTATTTGCGCTCTAGGAAGTAATCCCGGTCGGCTTCGGCTAAATCGGTTGGCTTCATCTGACCCTTCTGTATTTTCTCCGCGTCTTCTTTTGCTTTGGGTGCCCACACCCGTCCGTCGTTCCGCAACGACTCCGACATCAGAGTCAGTTTTGACTGATAATGACCAGATACGGGAATACAGGTTGGGTGAATCTGGGTAAAGCAGGGATTAGCGAAGGCGGCACCTTTTTTATGCGCCCGCCAGGCCGCCGTAACATTACTACCCATTGCATTGGTTGACAGATAGAATACGTTACCGTATCCACCCGTGCAGAGTAGTACTGCATGCCCTGAGTGCGACTCTATTTTACCCGTGATCAGATTACGGGTGACAATACCCCGTGCTTTGCCATCCTGAACAACCAGGTCCAGCATTTCGGTGCGAGGGTACAATTTGACTTTTCCGTTAGCTACCTGACGACTGAGCGCCGAATAAGCACCCAGCAGTAATTGCTGACCGGTTTGACCACGGGCATAGAATGTACGGGAGACCTGCGCTCCGCCAAAAGAGCGATTCGCTAGTGTACCGCCATATTCACGAGCGAAAGGAACCCCCTGCGCTACACACTGGTCAATGATATTGACACTCACTTCGGCCAGCCGGTGTACGTTGCCTTCGCGGGCGCGGTAGTCACCACCTTTTATGGTGTCATAGAATAGCCGGAACACGCTGTCGCCGTCATTCTGGTAGTTCTTAGCCGCATTGATTCCTCCCTGAGCAGCAATAGAGTGTGCCCGGCGGGGACTATCCTGGAAGCAGAATGCTTTGACATTGTACCCTAATTCTGCCAGCGATGCGGCTGCTGAAGCGCCCGCCAAACCCGTTCCTACTACAATTATATCGTATTTACGCTTATTGGCTGGATTGACCAGTTTTAGTGCAAACTTTTGCCGCGCCCATTTTTCGGCTAACGGACCTTCAGGGATTTTGGATTCCAGTTTCATAATTCAATTGTGAATTGTGAATGAGCGAGTTGATGAATGAAAAGGATGAGACAACTAGTCACTCATCTACGATTCAATCGTTCACTCATTATATAAAGTGGTGAACCTGTAAATACACGTAAATGGGCATGGAGGCAAAAGCCGCTGGTACGATAATAGCAAAGAAGTATTTACCCAGGGATTCAATAATAGGCGTGTATTTCCGGTGACGGATACCCAGGGTCTGAAAACCACTCTGGAAACCATGTGCCATGTGATATCCCAACGCTACCATACAGACAACGTATAATACTACGTACCATAATTCGCCAAAGGCTGCCTGCACAACGGAGTATAGGTCTTTGTACTCTTTACCGTCATACTCCGCCATGGGTACCGACCCGAAGTGCATTTCGTACCAGAATGTACGCATGTGAATAAGAATAAACAGTAGCAGGACAGTTCCCAGAATGCCCATATTGCGTGACGACCAATCACTATTGGCTTCGGGCTTGCTATACGCGTATTTGACGGGACGGGACGACTGATTATAGCGGGTAAGAATAAACGCCATTAGTGCGTGGACCAGAATAGACGAATAAAGCAAGTACGAAACGGTCATGATAAGCGGGTTGTGCGTCATGAAGTACGTATACTCATTGAAGGAACGACCGCCATCTCCTTTGAATAGCTGCAAGTTGCCAGCCATGTGAATAATTAAAAAACTACTCAGAAACAGCCCTGTCAGTGACATGATGACCTTGCGGCCAAGCGAGCTGGATAGTGTTTGTGTTACCCAAGCCATATGGTGAACGACACGAAATTTAGTGTAAATAATTGAACAGAAGCCTGATTAAACGGCGCGTCAAAGCTAAATCACAAACGGCAGGGAAACAACACTAAGCGCCTTTATCACGCTCTTTGTAACCCTTTGCATACGTTGCACCAAATAACCAAACCTTGTACTATTTTAACAGACTGTTTGATTTAATGGTTTTGGGAATCATAACTTTTTGAAAAAAATGAATGATAGAGCAGGCCTCTGAATGATTCGTTTTTCTCTAGGCTGTAAATCGCTGACGATAAGATTTTTAGGGCCAAACGTTTCTTTTCCTTTTTGAACAACGTCGATAATGGCTCTAATTTGCACCTGCTTGAATTTATTCACCAATTAGTATCTTACATGAAAGCATACGTATTCCCTGGACAGGGTTCGCAATTTCGGGGTATGGGGCAGGACCTTTACCAACAGTCAGGAGCTGCCCGACAGCTTTTTGAACAGGCCAACCAGATACTTGGCTACAGTCTGACATCCATTATGTTTGAAGGAACGGATGATGAACTCAAACAAACCATTTATACACAACCGGCTGTTTTTCTGCACGGTGTCGTTCTGGCCCTGACGACCGACTCTTTTGCCTCGGATCGGTTCGACGTTTCTATGGTGGCGGGACACTCACTCGGCGAATTGTCGGCACTAACGGCTGCGGGTGTCCTTTCCTTTGAAGATGGATTGAGCCTGGCATCCGTTCGGGCAACGGCTATGCAGCGCGCCTGCGAATTGGTTCCATCGACCATGGCTGCCGTACTGGGTTTAGCTGATTCCGTCATTGAAGAGGTATGTGCGGGTATAACGGAGGAAATTGTTGTTCCTGCCAATTACAACTGTCCGGGTCAGGTTGTTATTTCGGGAAGTGCGGCTGGAATCCAGTTGGCAGAGGAACGGCTGAAAGCAGCCGGTGCCAAACGGGTTGTGCCACTGGCCGTGAGTGGTGCTTTCCACTCGCCTTTTATGGAGCCTGCCCAAAAGGAATTTGCCGAAGCAGTTCAGAACATGTCCTTCTCGGTACCCCGCTTCCCGGTCTATCAGAACGTAACGGCGCAGGCGACAACTGACCCGGCGCAGTTGAAAGCTAATCTGATTGCCCAGCTTACGTCACCTGTGCGCTGGACACAGTCAGTCGAACAAATGGTGGCCGACGGTGCAACTGAGTTTCTAGAGTGTGGACCTGGTAAAGTGCTTCAGGGACTGATCAGGAAGATTAGTCCTGCTGTTGCCGTTGCGGGGGTTTAAACAGGCATTATTCCTTGCTAATCAGTAACTAATGTCATTTCTGTTACGGCATGCCCTTTTTTTTTGGATCAGTATTTGTTTTTGACGCCGGGTAACCGTTATCTTTGCACTCGCAATTGCAAAAACAGCCCGATAGTATAAGGGTAGTACGACAGATTTTGGTTCTGTTTGTGGAGGTTCGAATCCTTCTCGGGCTACAAGAAAAAGGCTCTCTTGATTATCAATCAAGAGAGCCTTTTTCTTGTCATACTAGCAACTTATTGCGATACAGCCTGTTCCTGTTCTTCTACCTGTTGATTGCGTACTTGCTGACCAATGGGTACATAATCCACCTCGCAGGGATAACCGAACAGGCAATTGGCTTTGATCTGTTCGGCAACCCGTTCCGGAACCATCTTCTCCCAGCCATCTTCTCCCTTTTGAATCATCTCCAGCACGCCATCAGTTGAGATATGCAGATTCTGCTCGTTGAAGTCGGTGATATCCTCAATCTTGTCATTCCGAACCAGGTACTGAAACAGGGGTTCCAGGGTAGGGGGTAATTTAAATTCGTTGCAGGTGTAGATAGCTCCCTCTTTCAGCGTTGGATAAACGAACAACTTTACTTTTCGGCTAAACAACGTGGCGAACGATTCGAGAATACCGCCTAGTAGAAACTCATAATGATTCTCCTCGAAAATGTATTCCAGGTTGGGGATACCGATAACCAAACCAATTTTTAGCCGGGTTAGCCGCGCCAGATAAGCAACAAGTTTATAGTACTCCAAGTAATTGGAAATCATTACGGTTTGTCCCATCGAGCACAGAATATCCACTCTGTCCAAAAAATCTTTCTCGTCGATTCCCTGCTCGTTTGCTTTCAAATTATGGATGGTTAACTCAGCCATGGATAGTACCCTGCTTTTGTCTACATCGGGTTCTGCGTTGAACTGCTTCAAGCCATTCTCGATCATGTCCATCTGCACATTAGTGACCGGACGTAAGCGGCCACGCATAACCAGAATATGTTTTTTATACAGAGCTTCGGAGGGTTGCAATACCTGGCCATCGGCTCCAAACAGAGCGGCATCAGTAAAGCCGTTCTTGACCAGGTGCAAGCTCATGAGCCGATTATCTACATCCGCGAAGTCAGGTCCTTTGAAGCGGATCATGTCAATCTGAATGCGCTCCGGGGCCAGATCGTCCATGAGCGACAGCACCAGCGTTTCGGGTGATTTAGCGTAGAAATAGCACCCGTAAATCAAGTTTACACCAATAACGCCCAGTGCCTGTTGTTGTAGAACATTCTCATTATCGAGCATCCGGACGTGAATAATCACGTCATTAAATCCGGCTTGTGGGTTTAACTGAAAGCGGCAGCCAATCCAGCCGTGCGCTTCGTTTGTCTTCTGGTAATTAAGAGCAACAACGGTATTGGCAAATGAAAAGAACGTAGTGTCAGGACCACGTTTTTCGTCTAAGCGTTTCTCTAACAGATTATATTCCTTACTGAGCATTTTTACCAGCCTCGACTCTACCACATATCGACCACTTTCCTCTACGCCGTAAATGGAATCACTAAACGTCATGTCGTAGGCTGACATGGTTTTGGCTATTGTTCCGGATGAACCGCCTGCTTTGAAAAACATAGCGGCTGTTTCCTGCCCCGCCCCAATCTCGGCAAAAGAACCATAAATACGTCGGTCGAGGTTGATACGTAACGCTTTTTGTTTGGTACCTACATTCTTTTCGTACATAGTGCTGGCGACTTGTTGATGCTAAAGTTACAGTATAAAACGTCAAAAGCAGCCTTTGGGGCCGCTTCCGAACTAAAATAATACAATTTTAACGTTGGCTATCAGAAGGGCTTATTATCGATAAACATATTGCCTCCGCCCGCTTTGCTGTCTATAGATGAAAACAAACTTGGCCGGATAACCTCTGTGGAGGCTGCCCGCCGTGCCATACGCGTACCGGATATTTGGAAAATAGCCTCGCTCAGCATAGCCTCTGTCACGTCACCGAACGCTTTCATACCATATGATGGCTCTTTTACTTCTATTGTTGGGGTAAAACCACCGGCATAATCCGTAAAGCCCTGGGCATTGGCCGATTTGAACGTAATGGGCTGCATACCCCATTTGATTCTACCGGTGTTATCCGAAATAGTGATGGAACCCACATTTTTGCCAGTTGTAGTAGTACCAATCGTATTGACCGTCATGAAAGGACGCAAACCATTAATAATCAACTCGCTGGCTGATGCGGTGCTGCTGGTTGTCAGAACATAGACACGGCTCAGATTGCCACCAATGTTAGTTGCCTTAGCCACAAAGTTCTGGTTGTTCCAGCCTACGCCGTACTCTTTGTTGTTGGCAGCAGTTACAGTTCCATTCCACTTCTGGGTATAGAATACTTTCGACGCATCGATGTTACGACCAATCAGACTGGCCAGGTTTGTTGCTGAACTGACATAACCACCCCGGTTATACCGCAAATCAAGAACCAGTTCGTTGACTCCCTTTTGTTTGAACTTGCCAAAGATGTTATCCAACTTCAAATCATAAGTTTTGTCCTTGTTAGTACCGTCGGGGTTAATACCCGGAATGAACTGGTTATAGACAACGTAGCCAATCGTTTTGCCGCCAATGGTATACGTTGTATCCAGTAGAACAGGGTCTTGCTGGAAAACCAGCGCGGTAACCTGCTTCGTCTGCGTATTATCGGTCAATGCACCATTCACGAGGCTGGCAAAACCAAACGTATAACTGTCAACATTGCTTTGAAGCAGCTCCTGGTAGTTTGTGCCGGTCAAACCCTGGCCATTGACTTTCGATATGATATCGCCCCGTTTGATACCGGCTGCTGCTGCAGGCGAACCCGGCAATACGTAAATAACGGAAGCTACAACGCCCGTTTGATTGTTGTCCCGGTAGTATAGTTTGTATTCCATACCGGTTGTTTTGGATTGGCCACCTAGCGAAGCCTTTAGTTCGGCGGCACTTTCCTGAATCCAGGAGAAACGGTCACGGTCGGTATTTGCAGTGTTGTTCCGGTCGTAGAGCAATGACATAAAATATTTATCGGGCGTTACGGTTTTGTCCGCATTATCCGGGATTTTATCCGTCCAGAAGTAATTGTATTTCATGTTGGAAAGAATCCAGTCGTTTACCTCGCTGGTTGCGGGGGTTACGCTATCTATGTCCTTCTTGCAGGAAGCTAGAAACAAAGGGCTACAGGCTACGATAATCAGGGCTACCCGGCCAAAAATGCTTGTTCTCATGTATGTCTATTGATGTGTTGATGTATTCTTCTTAATAACGTACTAATCAACAAAATAATTTAGTAACCGGCTGATATTAAAGTTAGTAAAAGTGACGTAGGAAACGACTTAGCAGAAAGCGTCTTCTATATGTTTTATCCGCAGTTCGTTGCCCGCTATAGTTACGGCAATGATGTCGAATCGGATGTCATGGAGCCAGCCGTTAGCGAAAATGTAGTGTTCGGCCGCTTTCATAACGAGTTTTGCTTTTGTGTAAGAAACGAACTCTTCGGGATTGCCGAAACTGAGGTTGGTTCGGGTCTTTACCTCGGCAAAAACCAGCAGTTTCCCTTTTCTGACGATAAGGTCAATTTCGGCATGCTGATAGCGATAATTCCGGGTCATGATTTCATAACCCTGCTCGCGCAGATAACGAGTCGCTTCTACTTCGCCCTGCTTTCCGGTTTCGTTATGTTGCGCCATTTTTTTGCTGTAAGGTTACAAATAACGCCAATCCGAACGAAACTTATCGGCCTGTTTGTTAGTACAGGAACGGAAGGCTTCCACTTCCCGGATGTGATGAACAGGCGTATTAACAAACAGGTTGGTATTAGAGAATTAGGATTGATTGAGTACCAGTCTGCCTGGGATGAGCAGGAACGCCTGTTCGCATCAATTGTTGACAAGAAACTGCTGAACCGCTCCCGTACAGACGAAGAGCAACAACTTACCCCAAACTATTTGTTGTTTTGCGAGCATCCTCCCGTTTACACGATGGGTACAAGTGGCCACGCCGAAAATTTGTTGATGGATGAGAACAGGCTGGCAACTGAACTCGGCGCAACGCTCTTTAAAATCCGGCGCGGGGGCGACATTACCTATCATGGTCCCGGTCAGCTGGTAGGGTACCCAATTTTGGATCTGGATAATTTTTTTACCGACATTCATCGGTATATGCGGTTATTGGAAGAAAGCATTATTCTGACGCTGGCAGACTATGGCCTTGAAGCGGGCCGTATAAACGGATTGACGGGGGTATGGCTGGGAAGTGATGCTGAAGGGAATGCTCGTAAAATTTGTGCAATGGGTGTAAAAGCTAGCCGTTGGGTAACCATGCACGGTTTTGCCTTGAATGTGAATACAAATCTGCGTTATTTTGACCATATTGTCCCCTGTGGCATTACTGGTAAGGCAGTTACCTCGATGGCTCTTGAGTTAGGCTATGAAGTGCCTTTGAATGAAGTAACTCAGCACGTTCAGCGACACTTAGCTAATCTATTTGACATGGAAATTGACAGGATGAAGGAATAAGAAAGCGGCTGCAACCAGTATTGTATCAGTGACGCCAATAGCCTTTCATCCTGCATTGACGGTTTACAATGAAAAAAGACATTAATTTTTTGCCCGTTGAGGGAGTACAAATAGTAGTTGCCCGAAAAAAGAACGAAATCGGCGAGTACGATTGGCAGGTTTTTTTAATTAATCAGAATGATGTTCCCATAAAAACCGTATTCGTTACGTCGAAAGGATACGGGCAAAAAAACGAAGAAGAGCAGAAGACATCTACGCTGCGTCATTTTTTCGTTGAAGTTCAGCCGGGGGCGTATGAAGTGGTTGAAACTATCATGCCCGACGTTTTTCACCTCAACAATGAGTACTGGGTGAGTTACTTCGTTGATGAACAGATTTTTGATAAGAAATTTATTTTCGTGCCGGATAGTATTACCGAGCAGCACCTGGTGAAAATTCCGGCCCTGGGTTTAGAGGGAATCCTGCACGAATGATCGTTTAAATCCTATGCCCCAACCCATCACTTGGAAACGTCGGCTTAAAAACCTGTTATTTATTGACATTAAAACGGTGGCCGGTGAGCCGTCGCTCCTGTCGGTAGAACCCCGCCTGCAGCGGCAGTGGGAAGAAAAAAGTCGCTACTTCAAAGGCGATGATGACCTGTCGGCTGCTAGTTGGTACGACCGTCGGGCATCATTCTTCGCCGAGTTTGGCAAGATCATCTGCATTGGCGTAGGAGGGCTGTTTTTTGACGATGCTGATCTGCCACACCTGAAAGTTAAACTGATTAGCAACGATGATGAGGTGGCTCTGCTACAGGAATTTGTGACGATCATCAACCGATACCCACCCGGCGAACTCACCCTGTGCGCGCACAATGGCAAGGAGTTCGACTTTCCCTATCTGTGCCGCCGATTAATGGTGAATGGGTTACCGTTGCCGCACGCGTTGCAGATATCGGGTAAGAAACCCTGGGAGATTCCACATAAGGACACGCTCGAGCAGTGGCAGTTTGGCGACAAACGCCATTTTGTGCCGCTCGATCTGCTGGCAGCTGTTCTGAACATACCGACCCGACCCCTCGAATGGACCGGCGACCGTACCAGCGAAGTATATTACCGCGAACACGATTGGACACGCATTGAACAGTACGCCCGTGATTCGATGGTGATGCTGGCGCAGGTTTATTTGAAAATGGTGGGTGCCCCGCTCGTGGCCGACGAGCATATTGTATTAAGTGATTGATAAAAATAGTAAAGAGGATAGAATGAAGAAAAACAAGGAATGGATTATCAGCCCTGCTTTCTATTATCCACTCTGTATTCTACGCTTTTCACTGTTTATCCAACCACACTGTAATTAACATTTTAGCCTGTCCTACGAGTCAGGCACACAACATGAGAAACGGAAAACCGAAACCAGATAAATATTCGCACTCCACTCCAGGTAAACCCCTCGGTGGGCAACCGCATACAACCCGGCCACGGGAAAAAGGAGCGGAAAAATCAAGTTCAAGAACTAACATAGTTCAGACCGATTCGTACCTGGATGAATTGAAAAACGACCTGCTGGCGTTTTTTCAGATCAATGAAGAACAGTCCTTTACGCAGGAACAGGTTCTCGACCATTTCGGCACCAGCGACCGGCGGATGAAACTCATCATGAACGGAATGATTGGTGAACTCGTCGATGAGGGGGCCATTATGCGCCAACCGGATAAAAGCTACCGGGCCGATGCCAATGCGAACCTGATTGAAGGTGTAGTTGACCACGTCAATTCACGCTTTGCCTTCGTTATTCCTACTACTGCCACCGGCATTAGGGGCGACCGCGACAACGACATCTGGGTATCGACTGATGACCTCGCCGGAGCCGTTGATGGCGATAAAGTACGAGTGCTTCGCTTTGCGGATTCCCGTAACGCATCAAGGGGACGTTCTCCACGCCGGATCGAAGGAAAAGTAGCTAATATACTGGAGCGGGGGCGCGTAGAACTGGTGGGGAGTATTGAAGTATGGGAAACCTACGGCTTTGTGAGTCCCGACAGTAAGAAAATTTACGATGATGTTTTTATCCCGAAAGAAAAATTGGGGGGGGCTAAAGATGGTGAGAAAGTCATCGTTCGCCTGACCAAATATCCCGTTCCGGATAGTCATAAACAACGCTTCGAGGGCGAAGTCATAACGGTGTTAGGCCTGGCCGGTCAAAACAACACCGAGATGCATGCTATTCTGGCCGAGTTTGGTTTGCCCATTGTGTTTCCGTCCGATGTGGAGCAGGAAGCAGAAGAAATTCCAACGAAGATTCTTAAAAAGGATATCGCCAAACGGCGGGACATGCGCGAAGTAACCACCTTCACCATCGACCCGGTTGATGCGAAGGATTTTGATGATGCGCTGTCTGTGCAGATGCTCGACAATGGTAACTTTGAGATTGGCGTTCACATTGCCGATGTGACCCATTACGTGTTACCTGGCTCAAAACTGGAAGCCGAAGCCTACAAACGGGCAACATCGGTTTACCTGGTTGACCGGGTGGTACCCATGTTACCCGAAAAACTGTCGAATGGCCTGTGTTCACTCCGACCCAATGAAGATAAACTAACATTCTCAGCGGTATTTGAAGTGACTCCCGATGCCAAAATCGCTAACGAATGGTTCGGACGGACGGTGACGCATTCCAACCGGCGTTTTGCCTATGAAGAAGCGCAGGACATCCTGAATAACAACAGTGGCGATTACCTGGAAGAACTTCGGCTCCTGAACGAACTAGCTTACAAGCTTCGGGATGAACGTTTCAAAAACGGGGCTATTAACTTCGAAACGGTTGAAGTTCGCTTTCGGCTGGATGAGAACGGAGTGCCTTTGGCCGTCTACCCAAAAATTCGTCAGGATACGAACAAACTTATTGAGGAGTTCATGCTACTGGCTAATAAGCGTGTAGCCGAGTTTGTGCATTCATTGTCGAAGCGCAATAAGGGTGGCGAGGAAAACACAATGGTGTATCGCGTTCACGAAGCACCCGACGATGAAAAACTCCGTAGCTTCTCGGATTTTGCCCGTCGGTTAGGCTACAAACTCAATGTGGATGACGAGGACCTTTCCAACTCCATGAATCGGTTCATGAGTAGTATTGAGGGAAAACCCGAAGCGGGTATGCTACAGCAGCTGGCCGTTCGGACTATGTCGAAAGCCCGGTACAGCACCGAAGATTTGGGGCACTTTGGCCTGGCGTTTCGGCGGTATTCGCACTTTACATCACCCATCCGTCGCTACCCCGACATGATGGCGCACCGATTGCTCCAGCATTATCTGGACAAAGGTAAACCCGCTGATGCCGAAGAATACGAGGAAAAATGTCGTCACTCATCGGAGCGGGAGAAGATGGCTGCCGAAGCAGAACGGGCCAGCATCAAGTACAAGCAGGTTGAGTTTATGAGTCGTATGGCCCCCAACCAGGCATTCGAAGGCGTTATTTCGGGTGTTACCGACTTCGGCATTTTTGTTGAAATCACAGAAAATAGTTGCGAAGGTCTGGTCAGGATGCAGGACCTGAGCGATGATTTTTATGAATTCGATAAGGATAATTACCGCATCGTTGGACAGCGACATAAGAAAATGTACACCTTTGGCGACCCGGTTGTGGTGCGGGTAAAAGAAACGAATCTGGCTCGCCGGAGTATGGATTTTGCATTGGTGAGTGATAAAGCGGGCCACGCTTCTGACTCAGACGCATCGACCTCCCGCCGGCGTGATGACAATCGGCGTTCATCGTCAGGTAGTTCGCGGTCAGGGTCAGCTTCCGCTCCCCGTCGAACGGTTAAGAGTGGGGACAAACAGGCGCCAGCCGCCAAAGGTGAAAACCGACGTGGTGGCCGTGGGAGACGATAAAAGTAAAGAGGGTATTTAGATTTGCGCTTGCGAAAAAGCCATTGCATCTGCTATATTTGCAATCCCAAACAGGGAAATGCCCGCTTCCGTAGTTCAATGGATAGAATTTCGGTTTCCGGTACCGACGATAGGGGTTCGAATCCCTTCGGGAGCACAACATCTGGTTTTCGTTGAATCCAGATAACATCTAAAAACGCTAACTTTCAACGAGTTAGCGTTTTTTCTTTATATGACGAAACAAACAGATGCTTGCCAAATAAGGCTGATGCGAAGATAAGTAACCTTCCTAAGTTGAATTGCATCTAATGACTTTGGCCATCACGATCTTTCTCTTGCGTCCATTGTCCATTCATGTATACCCGTTCGCCTATTTTCTGACTTTTTAAGAGCGTTATATCTGCCTAAATACAACGATTCGTTATATTTGGGCAGATATAACGCTTGAATGAAAAACTTTTTCTGGGCTATTGTACTGATCAGCCAATTTAGTCAACCTGTTCGGGCTACCGTATGGCCGGATAGCACGGGTAAACCGGCTGATTCGTTGCGTAGAGTCCAGCTAAACGAAATTGTTATAACGGCTTCCCGCGTACCGGAGAGTATCCTAAAATCTCCGGTGAGTATTGAGTTGCTGGACAGTAGACAGATTCAACTTTCGGCGCAGCCTTCGTACTTCGATGCTATCGAAAATCTGAAAGGCGTTCAACTGCTTACATCCAGTATGGGGTTTAAGGTGTACAACACTCGGGGATTTGCCAACCCCACCAACGTTCGTTTTGTGCAGTTGGTCGATGGTATAGACAACCAGGCTCCGCACATTGGGGCGCCCATTGCCAACGCCCTTGCCCCGCCTGACTTGGATATTCAGCGGGTAGAAATAGTGCCGGGGGCCGCTTCGGCGCTTTATGGCTTAAATGCCCTGAATGGTCTCGCACAACTTATTACCAAAGACCCATTCTCATCGCCGGGATTGAGCTTCAGCCAGAAAACGGGCGTTAATCACCTAAATGATCCGCGGATTTCGGCCAAAGCATACAGCGAAACCAGCGTTCGGTATGCCCGGACAGTGGGTTCCCGATTTGCTTTTAAAGTCAACCTCACCTACCAGCGGGGCTATGATTGGATTGCCAGTGATGCAACGGATTTGAACCCCAATGCAAATACATCGCTGGGATTGACAGGCGCCAGTAACCCCGGTAGTGATCTGGTCAATAAGTACGGTGATGAATCCCCGAACCGGCAAACGTTGACCCTAAACGGTAAAAAATACGTGGTTTCCCGGACGGGCTATTTTGAGAACGAAACGACGGATTTGAGCCTTCGTAATCTGCGGGGTGATGCCGCCGTTTTCTGGCGTATCCGCCCGTCACTGACCATTTCGTATCAGTATAAAGCAGCCACACTCGATAATGTGTACCAGCGCACCAACCGTTTTCGGCTGGACAACTACATGCTCGATCAGCATAGCCTGACGCTCGAATCGCCCTCTGTACACGTCCGGGTGTACCGAACCCACGAAAACACGGGCGATTCGTACAACATACGCTCCATGGCCGAGAATATTGACCGTTCCTTTAAAACGAATAGTCAATGGTTCTCCGATTTTTCCAGTCAGTTTTCGGCCAGTACGGCCGCCGGGCAGGCGGTTAATGATGCTTTACAGTCAGCTCGATCCACGGCAGATGCCGGACGACCCGAACCCGGTTCGGTTGTGTTCAACGATCAGGTTGCTAAACTTCGTACCATCAATAACTGGGATGTAGGGGCGGCCCTCCAGGTGAAATCCTGGATGTACCACGCAGAAGGACAAGTGGAGCCAACGCGGGTGTTGTGGGCTGGTTTCAGGCAAAAAACAGGTATCAGTCTATTGGCAGGTTTAGATTATCGTCGGTACGTTGTCTTCCCGGATGGTAACTATTTCATCAATCCTGATAGAACCAGTAACGATTTGATTTATGACAAAACAGGAGGCTTTGTACAGGTATCACGCTCCTTTTTTGGTGAGCAACTCAAACTAAGTGGGTCATTGCGGGTCGATAAAAACCGTTATTTCGATGCGAAAGTCAATCCGCGAATTTCGGCCGTGTTTACGCCGGTTGAGGACCATGCAGTTCGGGTGTCATACCAAACGGGATATCGGTTTCCATCGCTGTTCGAAGCCTTTTCCAACGTCAATTCGGGTGGCGTGAAACGCATAGGAGGCCTGAAAATCATGTCGCAGGGTATTTTTGAGCAGTCGTATTTCCGTAACTCTATCGACGCGTTTCAGGCTGCTATCAATACGGATGTTAATACGAACAAGCTAAGCTCTACCCAAGCCATTCAGAAAAATAAGGAACTACTGAAATCAAACACATATACCTACCTGAAACCCGAACAGGTCAATAGCATCGAACTAGGCTACAGAGGGCTGTTTTTTGACAGGAAACTGTACATCGACGTTGATTTTTACTACAACGTATACCACAACTTCATAGCCCAGGTAGAGGCCAACATTCCCAAAGGCAGTAATCCTGATTCGCTGGCCTACTACCTAGCCGACCGGAATCAGCAGGACCGTTATCGACTCTGGACTAACTCAAAAACCACGGTTTACAATTACGGGTCGGGCGTAGGAGTCCGGTATTCGGCAGGAAGAGATTGGGTTTTTTCCGGTAATGCGTCGCTGGCGCAGTTGGCCCGTAGCGACCAGGGTGATGGACTGGAGGAGGCTTTTAACACGCCCAAATGGATAACAAACATTAGTATTTCGAACCCGGCCATCTACCAGAACGTGGGTTTTTCTATTACATACAAATATCAGAGTGCGTTTCTATGGCAATCGTCGCTGGCAGCAGGAATAGTTCCGGCCATCAAAACGTTCGATGCCCAAATCAGTTATACCGTACCCACATCAAATCGAGTATTTGGTCCGCTTTCGTTTAAAGTTGGAGGAACAAACCTGCTGAATCGCCCGTACACAACCTTCACTGCCGGACCCAGTGTGGGAGGTTTTTATTATACTACAGTTGTACTGGCCATATTGGCATCAAACTGAATTTAGACAAAGTCGACAATCCTTTGTTAAGAGAATCTGGCTCCAGGCACTTTCATAAGAAGCTGTATGAATTAATCGCTTTTCGACTCAAATCGCTAATTCATACAGCTTCTGAACAGTTTGACCCTTTTGGAAATGAATAAACTTGCTCTCGACTTTTATCAGTCTCACGATACGCTTACTATTGCTCAACTGGTACTGGGCTGTGAACTGGTACATGAACATGCGGATGGTACTACCGCCGGTATAATTGTCGAAACGGAAGGGTATCTGACTGATGACCCGGCTTGTCATGCCTACCGACGTCAGACGACGCGTAACGCATCCATGTTTGGCCCCGCCAGTACATTGTACGTCTACCAGATATACAATCATTACAACTGCATCAATGTAGTAACGGGGCCGGAGGGTGTGGGCGAAGCCGTACTGATTCGCGCCCTTGAACCAACGGAAGGCATTACGTTGATGGGTACCCGGCGAAACGAAGCCTTCAAAACCGGCTTCGCCCGTTATCGTAATAACACCATTGACCCTACCACGGCCGACGGCCAGCGAAACCTGGCTAACGGCCCCGCCAAACTCACTGTGGCAATGGGTATCGGCCGAATAGACCACAATGGGACATCGCTGATTACGGGCGACATATACATTCGCGGACCGGTCCTGCACGACTTCGACATGGTAACGACTACCCGTATTGGTCTGATGCACGGAGCCGATTTGCCATACCGGTATTATATAAAAGGGAATAAGTTCGTGAGTCGGAAATAACAACGGCACTGGTCGTTTTTCTGGCTATACTTCCAACCGTAGGCCGGGGGGCGGGGTCTGTTCACAAACAGCTTACCGAAAGAGGCCCATGTCTTTTCACAATCAGTCCAAAAACAGCCGCTATATCTGGGTTTTTCTCTGTTTCCTGCCGTTATATACGCAGACACCCTGTTTGGCAGCCCGCGCTAATGACGACTATTTGGCGTACCATCGCGCCGTTATCGAAGCAGAAACGGCCATCGCTGCCCAGGACTACACCAAAGCGTTAAGTCTTTATGTCCGATTATTCGATAGCCATGACTTTGTCTTTTTGCGCGACTACAAAATAGCCACTCAACTTGCGCTATACATTGGTAAAACAGACGATTCTTTCGTCTACCTGAAAAAAGGAATTACCAGTGGGTGGACCATGAAGTCTATCAAAAAAAATAAATTTCTGGGGAAACTCCAGCGGCTTGATAACTGGAAAACGACTAAACAATCATACGATTCTCTGCGTAGCGTTTACCAGGCCCATATAAACCCGGCATTGCGAAAACGAGTGCAAACGATGTTCAGGAAAGACCAGTGGAAGGCAATAGGAGCCTTGTTTACCTTGAGCTCAAAAGCGCAACAACGGTACGCTGAAAGAAAGTTTGCCCCGCACAGTGAAAAGCAGTTAGCGCAACTCAACCAGATTATTAGCACATACGGCTATCCTGGAGAGAGATTGATTGGCAACAATTACTGGACATCCACAATCCTAAGTCATCACAATTCGATGAGCACACGGTATGCCGTGAAAGATACATTGTACCCCCACCTGAAAAACTCATTACAGCAAGCGGTACTAACTGGGCAAATGTCACCCTACGAATTTGCCATCATCGAAGACTGGTATATTGCTATTAGCAGTGATCATAAAGAAAAATCATACGGCTACCTAGGGGCATTAACGGAAACGGAACTGGTTCGGGCTAATCAGTTACGAAGCCAAATCGGTCTGCGAAGTGTGGAAACAAGAAACAAATTGATCGATATTGAGCAACAGACAGGAATGGATTTCTACCTGCCCGGACGGCCACAACTCAACGGGAAAATACGCATCATCCAGCCTTGAGGGCTTTCTCCTTGCCTAGCCAATTACCCGAAACAAGCGATTCCAGCGGATTTTGTGCCAAATATCAGCCGGAACTGGGTCGATGGACATCCATACGAAAACGGCTTTCCCCACAATGTGGTCTTCGGGAACAAAACCCCAATAGCGGGAATCTTCTGAGTTGTGGCGATTGTCGCCCATCATGAAGTAGTAATCCTGTTTGAACGTGTATGTTGTGATGGGTTGACCATTGATGCGAATACCAGTAGGGGTTATCAATACCCCGGAATTCTCCTCATACCGCTGGATAACCGGGCCGTACACCGAGATAGTATGCTTATTTATAGGGACCGTGACGCCTTTTTTGGGCACCGTTAGCGGCCCGTAATTATCCTGATTCCAGGCGTGGGCCGAACCACCGTAGATACCCGGCGTAACCTGGTCAACCGGTTCGCGCATGGGCTCAATGCCCTTTACCCAGTCAAAATCAGCGAATTTCTCTCTAACCGCCTGCGTCATGTTGACCCGATAACCAACTAACATCGGCGTTTTTGTAGCATCATTAACTGATTCGAGGGGCTGCCAGTTAATGAACGGTCCTTCGGGTGATTTAAAATCGTTGACGATGTCGTATTTTCGAAAAAATCGCTCGTCGAGTACCTCATTGGTTTTTACGAAATAGGTCGTTTCGGAGCGGGGCGGGGTTAGGAATAGTTTCCCATTAATGAACACCTGCTCCTGCCGGATTTCGATAACATCACCCGGAATACCGATGCACCGTTTTATGAAATTGGTCTTTAAATCGGTTGGATAAGCAGGTTCACCGGCTTTGGGAGGGGGATAATTGAAGACCACCACATCGCCGTTTTTGATGTGTGTAAAGCCGGGAAGGCGGTAAATGGGCAGTTGGATAGCGGTACTGTAGGAGGGGAGTTCCGTACCCCAAATCTTCTGGTGCGTAAGGGGCACCTGTAGTGGCGTTTTGGGCGTTCGGATACCATAGTGCAGCTTGCTGACAAATAAGTAATCGCCCACCATCAGACTATTTTCCATTGAAGGTGTCGGGATAGCGTACGCTTCAAATGTTAAAAACCGAATGAGCGTGGCGGCAACTACCGCAAATAAGACTGAATCGAACCACTCCCGAACGGGCGATTTTTTTACCCTGGGCGGTTTATTGCCCCACTTTCTTTTTGCCTGCTGCATAACCGACACTGATTAATTGAATGTAGGATAAGGACCAAAAACGAAATATAACCACCGGTGTCATAGAGTCTTCTCTATTTTTACACCGATGGTTATTTGGCAGGCTAAACGCTTCTTTCCCAAGTTTAGTAATTAGTACCCACGTGCTGTATTGTCCGCTCTGGGATCGGATGCTCCCTCGTAGGAACCATCGGGACGTACCAGCACGCAATCCATCCGACCCAGGGTGTTAGTTAGTTTTTCCAGTACGTAGCCCCGGTTTTTGAGATAGTCAATTGTTGGTTCGGAGAAGGCTCCATTTTCAAAGATTGTTTTGTCGGGGAGCCATTGGTGATGAAACTTGAGCGCGTTGACAGCCTGTTGCATGGTCATGCCGTGTTCAATCACGTTCAGGATGGTCTGGTACACCGAGGTCATAATTGTGGAGCCGCCCGGCGTACCCACTACCATAAACAGCTTACCCTCTTTTTCCAGAATAGTTGGCGTCATGGACGACAGCATCCTCTTGTTAGGGGCAATAGAATTGGCTTGATTACCTACCAGGCCATACATATTTGGAACCCCCGGTTTCACGCTGAAATCGTCCATTTCATTGTTCATGAAAAAACCGGCTCCTCCCACTACAACCCGGCTACCATAACCCCCATTTAATGTAGTCGTGATACTAACCGCATTGCCATCTTTATCCACTACCGAAAAATGGGTTGTTTCCAGACTTTCGTAGCCGGGAAGGACGCCCCCTTTCAGGTCGTTGCTGTTGGTAGCTTTGGCCCACGAGAAATCAGTCCAGCGGCTGCGTAAGTAGTCGGGGCTGATAAGTTGAGCGACCGGTACTTTTACAAAATCAGGGTCGCCCAGAAATTTGGCCCGGTCGGCATACACACGCCGTTCGGCTTCTATCATCACCTGTGTAGTACTATCGCGGTTCCAACCCCATTTGCGCAGGGGAAATGGCTCCACGAAACGCATCATCTGGATTAATGCTACGCCCCCGCTGGAGGTGGGCGGCATGGTAATTACATTGTATTGCTTGTAGCTTGCCTGAATGGGATCGCGCCAGACGGAGTGGTAGTTTTTCAGGTCTTCTTCGGTAATGATTCCTTTCCCGCGTACCATCTCTTCGGCCAGCAGCCGGGCGGTTTCTCCTTCGTAGAAGCCAGCCCTTCCCTGCGCCTGAATCCGTTGCAGCGTTTTGGCTAAATCGGCCTGAACCAGTTTGTCGCCGGGATGCCACGTTGTAGTATCCGTTGGAACGGTACTCTTCACAAAGTATGATTTGCCGGGATTAATTTTATCGAGGTCACCTTTCACGCGGTTCAAACCGAGCGCATCCCGTTCAGTAAGAGCAAACCCATTAGCGGCTAAATCAACGGCGGGTTGCAGCACCTGCGCCCAGGTAAGTTTACCAAATCGTTTGTGTGCTTCGGCCATGCCATCTACCGAACCCGGTACCCCACTGGCCAAGTGTCCACTAATACTTAAACCGGTCCGGACGTTTCCCACCGAATCGAGATACATATCTTTGGTCGCTGCGGCCGGGGCTTTTTCGCGGTAATCGAGGGAGTAGGCTTTTCCCGCATTGTCCCGATAAACCATAAAGCCGCCACCGCCAATGTTGCCCGCACCGGGATATACTACCGCCAACGCAAATTGTACGGCTACGGCCGCATCGACGGCATTACCCCCGGCTTTCAAAATGGTCAGCCCCACCTGCGATGCTTCCGGGTGTGCCGAAGCAACCATGCCATTACGCCCCGTTACCCCAACCCGGTCTGAGAAGAAGAGTTTAACGGTTGGGTCTTCGTCTTTATACTGGTAAACACCCTGGCTTTGGGTTACTCTTTTATCGGTCGGGGTGGTAGGGGACTGCGTTTTGCAGGTAATTAATCCGGCGGCAACGAGAATGAACAGGGAATACCGGGTAATGGATGGCTTCATAGGAGCGGTTATGTTAGGTTGTAATCGCTTTGCAAACTACAAAAAAAGCAGCCTTCTTCCTCTGCTCAAATCAACCACTTATCCAGTACAGTCCCATCCTCATCCCAAATGCGTTGTTGAATCAACTACAATGTAGTACATTCATTGGCACTTTCGCTCTTTACTACCCGATGGCCTTCATTCGTCAGACCCTTGAAAGTTTCCGGTTTGCCTGGCAGGCGCTCCGCTCGAATCTCCTCCGCACGATGCTCTCGCTGCTTGGCGTAACCATTGGTATTTTTGCCATTATTGCCGTGTTTACGCTGGTCGATTCACTGGAGCGCAATATTCGGGACAGTCTATCATTTATCGGCGATAAGGTAGTGTACGTCGAAAAATGGCCCTGGGTTTTTGGGGGCGAGTACCAATGGTGGAAGTACTTTCAACGCCCGGAGTCTTCTTATAAGGAATATCGTTTGCTAAGTGAACAACTCGAAAATGCCGAAGCTGTAGTAGCCATGTCGTTCAAAGGTCGGGTTACCGTCAAGAATGGCAATAATAGCATGTCGTCGCTTATTCAGGGCACTACGCTGGATTACAACAAAATTTCGGATGTCCCGGTCAGTCAGGGTCGGTATTTCACCCAACAGGAAATCGACGTATCCCGGAATGTGGTCATCATTGGGTCCGACGTAGCCGAAAATTTATTCCCGAATCAGGACCCAACGGGCAAAACGTTTAAAATCAATGGCCTGAATTTCACGGTTATCGGTGTTCAGGAGAAAAAGGGGGAGAGCATTATCAATGTAGGCGGCAATCCTGACATTAAATGCATAATTCCCTATGGGGCCTTTGCTAAAATGTTCCACTCGCTTAACCCGAATGTCAGAATCGCGGTGAAGGGTTATGCTTCCGATCAGGGTTTACTAGAACTGGAAAGCGAAGTCAGAGGTATTATGCGTACCCGGCGCGGACTTCGCCCTCTGCAGGATGATAACTTTTCCATCAACCGGCCTGAGGCACTGGCGCAGGCTATCAGTGGCATTTTTACTGTGTTGACTCTAGCTGGTTGGGTAATTGGTGGGTTCTCTATCCTGATTGGTGGGTTTGGTATTGCCAATATTATGTTCGTCAGTGTGAAGGAACGCACCAATATCATTGGCATTCAAAAATCATTGGGTGCCAAGAATTATTTTATTTTATTTCAGTTTCTATTTGAGGCTATTCTGCTAAGCCTGGTAGGCGGGCTGGCGGGTATTCTGCTGGTTTATTTACTATCGTTCCTTGACTTGGGTAGTCTCGACCTTCAGTTAACGGCGGGCAATATTGCGCTTGGCCTGGGGGTTTCCAGCATCATTGGTATTGTATCGGGCATCGTTCCTGCTTTCTCGGCCTCCCGTATGGACCCCGTGATTGCCATCCGGGCAAAGTAAGACATAAGGCTGGGGTTTTTGGTATATGGTTTACGGTTAGCTGGCGCGTCATCCATATTTATGCGCCCGTTAACCGTATACCAAAAACTATTCTCCCCTGGGCACCACCAGGACCACATCTTCTTTTTCAATAATCACCTGTCCGGGAGCCATACCTTTGGGTTTACGAACGAATTTTTTTGGCGTTACAGTAACGGGGCATAAACTATCCGTTCGGCGTTTTGAGTGCCAGGCCGCTAATTCAGCGGCCCGCTCGATAACAGGCCGGGGAAACGGTTTACCAGCCTGATACTTCAAAATTACGTGCGAACCGGTTACATCGCGAGCGTGCAGCCAGAGATCATCTTTATAAGCATATTTCTGGGTCAACAGATCATTGTTTTTTGCATTCTTGCCAATCAGTACCCGAAAGCTATCAACCATTACTTCTTTAAAAAGAGGGCCTGATTCAGGCGTTGCGGTCTTAGTAACACCTGGCAACAGGGTTTGCTTACTGAATCGACGTAGTTCTTTGAGCGTTTTAATGTCTCCCAACTCCTCTTTCTGTTGCTTAATCTGCTGGAGTTCGCGTTCCCGCGAATCAATCAAATTGGCTAAGTGCTGTTCTTCAATCTTTTCATTTTTCGCCTTGCGGTAAAAGTTTTCAGCATTTTTCTGCGGACTAAGTTCTGATTTAAGTTTGATGGTTACCGGCTGATCCCGGTAAAAGTCGTATAACGTTAACCGTTCAGGCGATTTTGCACCGGGCACTTGTGGTATATCGTGCAGATTAGCCATCAGGATATGGCCCACTTCCTCGTGGCTGGCCGTTTCTTCCCGAATCAGAATTCGCTGCATAGCTGCATCAAGTTGATATTCAATTCTTTTCTGATTTTTCTCAAGCAGTCGCAACAGGGTAGTTTTTTCCTGTTCGAAAAGGCTGATACCCGTGTAGGCGATGTAAAAACCAGTGGCCGCTTCCATAGGGTCACTATAGTCACGTTGTATATTGCCCATCGACAACAAGCTCAATGTAGGCTTATGATGCAGACGAGTCAGATGGTAATGGGGATGCTCAAGTTGGTGCAGGGTTTCCTGTATAATATCCCATTTAGCCTTTTCATCTACGGCATTTTGCTGCTCAATCCACTCATTTACTACTTTACCGAACGTGGGAAATAATATCCTATGGTCGAAACCGGCACGCTCAAAAGCTTCGTAAGACTGGTCAATAGGACGGTCAAATTCATTCAGCAATAATTGTCCGTCACCTACCAACTGCCGATTAAAGGAGTCGATGACGTCATTATTCTGGAAAGCTAACAGGTTAGGACGATTCCCGAAAAATTTGAACAAAAGCGAGAAACCACCCTCCAGTACAATGGCCAGACAGCGCTCATTCAGAAATGAGCGTACGTCAGTTACCCGGTGTTCGTTACCCGGCTCTCCAACCACTACTTCCAATAAATTGACGCTATTGGTTCGGGCACGATGTACTGTTTCAGGAAATACTAATCCAGAGAAATCGGGACGAAGTGTCGCTTTTACATAAAATGGCTTATAGTAGTTACTTTTCCCCCTTGCCTGCGCAAAGACTAGTATTACCTCATCCCGGTCCTGGCTAAAACATTCCATAAATCGCAGACCAGAACCAAGCTGGTCAGATGATTCGGGAAGGGTTATCAAGTGTGATTTAAGAGCCGGAGCGAGTTGCCGGAGGAAGTAATAGTTCGTGTGCATAAGGCCACAAAAGTAATGCAACCGCAACGTTAACCATATGTAAATTAAGGGTTAAAAAAGGACTAAAACATCAAAATCTTTTATAACTATTCATATATTAAATTTATCTTACGTGAGTATATATACTTAATTACCAGATAGTTATTGGTTTGGTTAGTATGATTAAATAGATAATTAATACTCCTTTAATTATCTGCCTTTCATATTTTTATTAAAATTTCTTTTTGAAATATAATTTAAACGATATAATTTTGATGTGTTTAACTCAATTTAAAACCAACCTAATCTTCATGAAAGCAACGCTCTACAGGTTTCTGCAGACCGCTTTTTTGGGTGCAGCCCTGCTGCTATGGAGCTTTAATGCTTCTGCCCAGGACCGTCGTTTGACGGGTAAAGTTACGAGTGTCGATGGCCCGGTTCCGGGAGCCAACATTGTACTGAAAGGTACGCAAACGGGTACTTCGACTGACGCAAATGGTGATTATTCACTCAACATTCGGGGCAACAATCCAGTATTAGTGATATCTGCTATAGGATTTAAAACCCAGGAAGTAAACGTAGGAAATCGTTCAGCCCTTAACATTACTATAGAAGATGATGCTACGGCACTGTCGGAAGTAATTGTTACGGGTTATACGACAGACAACAAACGTGACAATACCGGTGCTGTATCAACTGTAAAAGCAAAAGACCTAGCCGCTATTCCCTCGGGTAACGTTGAGCAACAGTTACAGGGCCGTGTATCCGGCGTAACGGTTATTACGAACGGACAGCCTGGCACAACCAGTATTATTCGGGTACGTGGTTTTGGTGCCTTTGGTGGTAACGAGCCGTTGTACGTTGTAGACGGTGTGCCAACGGGAGGTGTCAACTTTGTTGCACCGGACGATGTCGAATCGACTACAGTGCTGAAGGATGCTGCCGCTGCCTCTATTTACGGAGCACGGGCCGCCAACGGTGTGATTGTCATTACAACCAAGAAAGGACAGCGTAAAGCCCGTAAACTGAGCATCAGCTATGATGGGCTCTATGGTTTTACCGATCCAGGCAAAGGCCTGCCAATCCTGAACCCACAGCAGCAGGCCGACTGGACCTGGAATGCAATTAGAAACACGGCAATCGCCAATGGCGTAACCCCGGATTTTAGTAATGTTGCCGGTGGACAGTACGGAAAGGGACAAACCCCCGTTTTACCGGATTACATTAACGTAGGTGGTGTAGGGGGTGTTGTCGGTACCGTCGATTTAGCCGCTGCAAAAGCTAAATACAACACTGATATTACTGCTGGCCCCATTTATCAGGTTGTTCGGGCAAATAAAGAAGGTACCGATTGGTATAAAGCCATTACCCGTAATGCACCTATTTTCCGGCAAACGCTCGGCTTCTCCGGTGGTACGGAGAGCAGCCGCTATTATGTTAGCTTAGGTATGCAGAATCTGCAGGGTATTCTGTTGAACAATAGTTCGACCCGTTATAATTTTCGGGTTAATACGGAGTTTGACGTAACCAAGAAACTGCGGTTTGGTGAAAACCTGCAGATTACCTATTTGTCGAACAAAGGTATTACAGGTGGTAATGGTGGACGGGGTGTATCGGCCGATGAGAATGACATTCTTCAGGCTTTCCGGATGCCACCAATCATTCCGGTATATGATGAATTCGGTGGGTATGCCGGTACTGCAGCTCCTGGTTTTAACAACCCGCGTAGCCCTGTGGCTAACCGCGACCGTATCGCAAATAACGGCAACTTTAATGCTCTTGGCTTCGGTAATATGTACTTGGAGTACGACCTTATCGAAGGACTAACGTTACGTAGTAATATTGGTCTACAGTATGGCAGCTACTATTTCACCGGCTACGGGCCAAGACAGTACGAGAACTCGGAAAATAACACGACCTACACGTTTAATGAAGGATCGGGTTATAACTTCGGTTATACATTTACGAACCAGGCTCAGTACCAGAAAAAAATTGGTGTTCATAACATCGATTTACTAGCAGGTATCGAAGCACTCAACACGGGTCGTGGCCGGAACGTAAGCGGCAACGGTACTAATCCGTTCTCGCAGGATGTTTCCTACGTAACGCTTAGTAACCTAGCTACCACCGGTCGTCAGGCTAACAGTGACCTCTTTAGCGGTGTAAACTTTTACTCGCTGTTCGGTCGTGTTAACTACATCTACAACGATAAGTACATTTTGACGGGCGTTGTTCGTCGTGATGGTTCGTCCCGCTTTGGTGCTAACAATCGATATGGTGTATTCCCGGCTGTTTCGGCAGCCTGGCGTCTGTCGTCGGAAGATTTCATGAAAAATCTCCCATGGGTATCGGACCTGAAAGTTCGGGGTGGCTACGGGTTAATGGGTAATTCGAACAACGTTGACCCAAATAATCAGTATAGTTTGTTTGCCTCTAATCCAGGTAATGGCTATGATATCAACGGAACAAACTCATCCATCAGCCCAGGTTTCTTCAGAAGCCGTATTGGTAATGCCGATGCTAAGTGGGAAACCAGTACTACCTCCAACTTTGGTATCGATGGATCATTTCTGAACAACCGCCTAGAAGTTATCTTCGACCTGTGGCGGAAAGATACCCGGGACTTGCTGTACACAGTTCCACTCGCTGGGGTGGTTGGTGTGCGGGCGAATGCTCCTGCCGTTAACATCGCAAGTATGCGTAACCAAGGTGTTGATATTCAGATCATCACCCGTGGTAAGATTACTGGTGATTTAACCTACGAACTGAACGCAACGGGTGGTTTTCTGAAGAACGAAATCCAGTCCCTGGCGCCTGGAAACACCTATTTTGATGCGGGTGGTACTCGCCTGAATGGAAACGTGGTTCGTAATCAGGAAGGGCAGTCTATTTCTTCTTTCTTTGGTTATAAAGTGATTGGCCTGTTCAACACAGCCGAAGAAGTGAAAAGTGCTCCAACGCAGGAAGGTGCCGGACTAGGTCGTTTCCGTTATGCGGACATCAACGGTGATGGAAAAATCACGTCGGATGACCGGACATTCCTGGGCAGCCCGGTTCCAAAGTTTAACGGTGGTTTGAACCTGACCCTGCGTTACAAAGGTTTTGATTTCAATACATACGCCTACACATCGCTGGGGAACAAGATTTTCAACAACTCGAAGTGGTTCACGGATTTCTATCCCTCCTTTACGGGAGCAGCGGTTAGTGCTCGTGTCTTGGATTCCTGGACACCGACTAATACCAACACAACCATTCCCATATTTGAAGGTGTATCAAACTTTAGCACCAACACCGTACCTAATTCATATTACGTGGAGAATGGTTCGTACTTCCGCCTGCAGAACGTATCAGTGGGATACAATTTGCCTACTACCATGCTGAATTCAATTGGATTACAGCGTGTACGGATTTCAGCCTCAGCGAATAACTTGTTCACCGTCACCAAGTACACTGGTCTTGACCCTGCCGTTGGTGGTAATGCTGATTCTAACTTTGGTATTGACGTAGGTAACTACCCCCTGACCCGGAGTTATAATGTAGGTTTAAGCATTGGTTTCTAATAGAAAAACCAGATTGGGAGGATGGTATTATCATACTCTCAATCTGGCATTGATAACGTTTATACTCGAAATCAAAAAATGAAAAATACAATAAAAAAAGGAGCGGGCCTATTGGTGTTGCTCTCCTGTATCACATTCGCCTGTAAGGATCAATTCCTTAACGTGGTTCCTACCGGTCAGTTAGCTGGTCCTCAGTTAACGACAAAGGCTGGTCTTGATGGCCTTCTGCTGGCGGCCTACTCTCAGTTAAACGCCCGTGGGTTTACTCAGTCTGCCAGTTCCTTCAACTGGGTAAGGGGTAGTATTTCGGGTGGTGAAGCAAATAAAGGCTCTAACTCGGGTGACTTTAACGCTCTGACTCCATACCAACGGTATGAGTTGCAGGCTGCCAGCGGAGAGGTGAACCAGAAATGGCAGGCCATGTTCGAAGGAGTTAGCCGTGCTAACGCTACCTTACGTACGCTGACTTCTGCGGGTGCCGATGTAGCTGATGCCGACAAAAAACGGATTACGGGCGAAGCGCGTTTTTTGCGCGGTCATTACTATTTCGAGTTGAAGCGGGCATTTAACATGGTTCCTTATATCGACGAGACAAAGGACTACGGAACTGGTATTACAGAAGTGGGTAACGATGCGAGTATCTGGCCTCAAATTGAGGCAGATTTTAAATTCGCTTATGATAACTTGGTTGAAACCCCAGGTGCTGCTGGCCGTGCTAACAAATGGGCTGCCGCTTCTTATCTGGCCAAGACGTATATGTACCAGAAAAAATACGCAGAAGCAAAAGCACTTTTTGACCTGATCATTGCCAACGGAAAAACGGCTAATGGTAAGAAGTACGGTCTGGTGCCTCAGTATTCCCGTGTATTTAATGCGGAGTTTGATAACAATGAAGAGTCCGTATTTGCTATTCAGGCGGCAGCCAACGCAGGTAGTTCAGACAATGCCAACCCAGATTTAGTACTCAACTTTCCTTACAACACGGGTTCAAATGGCCCGGCAGGTTGCTGTGGATTCTTTGCACCTAGTTTTGACCTTGCTAACTCATTCCGGGTTGATGCCAAAGGATTACCTTTATTGACAGGCGTTACCGAGAAAGACCAGGCAAATGGACTTTATAATTCAGCCGCCAACCAGCTAAAAACCGACCAGGGCATTGATTCCAAAGCTGCCTTTACACCTGACACTCGTCCGGTTGATCCTCGTCTGGACCACTCTCTTGGTCGTCGTGGCATTCAGTATCTGGATTGGCAGCCCCACCCAGGTCTGGACTGGATTCGTGACCAAGGCTTTGCCGGTCCTTACTCGCCCAAGAAGTTTATTTTCTATAAATCGCAGGATAAGGTTTTAACAGACGGTAGCTCTTGGACGGATGGCTATTCAGCTATCAATTACAACATTATTCGTTACGCCGATGTATTGCTAATGGCTGCTGAAGCCGAAGTAGAAGTAGGAAGTCTAGCTAAAGCTCTTGAATATGTAAATATAGTACGGGCACGGGCTGCCAACCCAGCGGGGTTTGTTATGCAAAATGGTGTGCCGGCAGCTAACTACGTGATTAGCCCGTACGCATCGTTTGCGGACAAAGTGTTTGCTCGCAGTGCTGTTCAGTTCGAGCGTAAGCTAGAGTTATCAGGCGAAGGCCACCGCTTCTATGACCTAGTTCGCTGGGGTATTGCCGCTCCTGTACTAAATGCTTACTTGGCCTATGAAGCACCTCTGTTGCCAACGGGCTTCCTCGGTGCTAAGTTTACGGCGGGCAAAGATGAGTATATGCCAATTCCTCAAACGCAGATTGACCTTCAGAAGGGTCTGTTTAAGCAGAATTCTGGTTATTAATTTTTAATATTGGTTTAGTTAAAACGCTCACTCTTCCAACAGAGTGAGCGTTTTGCTTTTAATGATGAATGAGTAGCCCGGCAGATTGGGTGCCTTATTCCACCACAACGCCAGTGTATTTATTTATAACTCGTCATTAACCCTGATGGACCTCGCTCAACTCCGCGCCGAACTTCGGCAGGAACACAAAGATATTCTGGCTTATTGGCAACGGTACGCACCCGATGCTAAACAGGGTGGCTTCTACGGCCGGGTCAATTACCAGAATCAGCCTGATATCAGGGCGGATAAGGGAATTGTGCTCAACGCCCGCATCTTGTGTTCCTTCTCGGCGGCTCTGCGGCATACCCACCACGAAGAATACCGCACCACAGCTGATCTGGCTTTTCAGTATATCCAGCAACACTTTGTCGATCCTCAACACGGTGGTGTCTATTGGTCTGTAACGGCTGATGGTCAGCCTAAATACCCGCTCAAACACTTGTATGGACAGGCTTTCGCCCTCTATGGGTTGAGTGAGTACGTACGCGCTACACGTTCTTCTCCCGCTCTGGCACTGGCTAAGGCGCAGTTTCAAAACATGGTCAGGCACGCGTACGATCCTCATAAGGGTGGATTTGTGGAAGCGCTGGCGCAGGATTGGTCACCGGCAACGGACTATATTATCAGTAAATATGATAACCACGAAAGCAAAACGATGAACACCCATCTCCATTTGCTGGAGTCGTTTACAAGTTTATACCACGTTTGGCCCGATAAATCCGTCGCCGATCAGATACGGGGAATGCTACGTGTATTCATCGATCATATAGTTGACCCCAGAACGTATCGCATGAACTTATTTATGGATAACGACTGGAAAGTTCGGCGGACGGCAGTTTCGTATGGTCACGACATTGAAGCTTCCTGGCTTTTACCCGAAGCGGCCAATGTGCTGGCGGAAAGAAATTCGACCGACAAAGCGCTGCAGAAGACCATACGTACATTAGCTATAAATATGGCTCGTGCTGCCGTAACCGGCTTTGACCCCAGCGACGGTGGGATGAACTACGAACTGGAACCCGACGGCCACCTTAACACCGAGCGCTCCTGGTGGGTGATGGCCGAAGCAATGGTTGGTTTCATGAATGCGTACCAGCTTACCCACGAGAGGGCGTTTCTGGATAAGTCAATTCGGAGTTGGGAATTCATCAAAAAGTACCTGCTCGATCTTAAAAATGGCGAGTGGTTCAATGGCGTAACCATTGACCACAAGGTGTTGGGTAACGATAAAATCAGCATGTGGAAAGCCCCCTACCACAACAGCCGGTCCTGTCTGGAAATGCTCGAACGGCTGGAGCATCTGCGGTGAGTGACGAACCCTCTTTTTGCGTCTATGGTTATAGCGTAGTGCCGCCCTCTTCAGATCGGCCGTTAACCGTTTTTCCATTGGCTGATTCCGAACGGACGGCTTTTTACAATGCTTTATCCTAATACCTTAGAAACTAAATTAGGGTTCGATACCATCCGCGAACGGCTGAAAGAAGCCTGTATCAGTCCGTTGGGCCAGGATTATGTGGAGAAAATTCGCTTTACCGATAACGTACAACTGATTGACAAACTACTTAGGCAAACAACCGAGTTTAAGCAGATTGTCCAGTACGAACCCGATTTTCCGAATAGTAACTATCTCGATGTCCGGCCTCAATTGAGCCGTGCCCGCGTAGAAGGCCTTGCCCTGACCGAAGCCGAATTTTTTGATCTGAAATTAGTACTGCGTACAGTTCAGGACTGCCTGCGATTCCTGACAAAGCGTGAAGACAATAACTTCCCGTTCCTGCGCGAAATGGCTGGGCCGGTGGGCGTTGATAAAAAAATACCAGACAGCCTGGAGCGCGTTATCGACGACCGGGGCAATGTTCGTGATTCGGCCTCGCCCGAACTGGCCAGCATTCGTCGGCGCATTATTAGTGAACAGGCTAACCTCCGCAAACGACTCGACAGTATTTTGCGTCAGGCTCGCCAAAACGGCTGGATTCCTGACGACCTGTCCCTCACCATTCGCGGAGGGCGGCTGGTCATTCCGATTGCAGCCGAGCACAAACGCAAGATTAAAGGCTTCGTACATGACGAGTCGCAGACGGGGCAAACGGTATTTATCGAACCAGCCGAAGTTTTTGACGCCAACAACGAGGTTCGTGAACTGGAATACGAAGAACGGCGCGAAATATACCGGATTCTGCTGACCCTTACCGACCAGATTAGACCGCATCTGGAAGAGTTGAAAAAGGCCATTAATTTTCTGGCGCAGATTGATTTTATCCGCGCTAAAGCCAAACTGGCCATTCAGTTGAATGCCGTCATGCCTAAACTTCAGGAGCGGCCACTGATTGACTGGACGGATACCCGGCACCCGTTGCTGCATCTGTCATTTACCAAACAGGGAAAAACCGTAGTACCGCTAAGCGTTCGTCTGGACCAGAAGGACCGGATTCTGATTATTTCAGGCCCAAACGCGGGTGGTAAATCAGTGGCTCTGAAAACCCTCGGTCTGGTGCAGTATATGTTGCAGTGTGGCCTGCTGGTGCCCATGAACGAGTATTCTGAGATGGGTGTTTTCCAAAATTTGTTCATTGATATTGGCGACGAGCAATCGCTGGAAAACGACCTTAGTACGTATTCGTCGCACCTTACGGCCATGAAGCAGTTCCTGGTCGGTGCCAATAAACGAACGCTGTTTCTTATCGACGAATTCGGAACGGGAACAGAACCGGGCCTGGGTGGCGCCATTGCCGAGTCGATTCTGGAAGACCTTAACAAATCTGGGGCCTATGGGGTGGTAAACACGCATTACACCAACTTGAAAGTAATGGCCGACAAAACTTCTGGTCTCATAAACGGGGCGATGCGTTTTGATGGCGAACATTTGGAACCCCTCTACCAGTTGGAAATCGGGCGACCGGGTTCCTCATTTGCGTTTGAGATTGCGCAGAAAATCGGTTTACCAAAAGACGTTATTGACCGGGCTAAAGAAAAGTTGGGTAATCAACAGGTGAATTTTGAGAAATTGCTGAAAGAACTGGACATTGAAAAGCGGGTCTTCTCGGAGAAAAATCTGGAGATAAGCATTAACCAGCGTAAAGTAGCGCAACAACTGGCTGAATACACAGCCCTGAAAACGCGGCTGGATAATGAGCAGAAGAAACTTATCAACGATGCCAAACAGAAAGCGAAAACGCTGGTGCAGGAAGCCAATCAGCGGATTGAGAGCACCATTCGGGAAATAAAAGAAAATAAAGCCGAGCGGGAGCCGACCAAACTGGCGCGGCAGGAACTCGAACGGTTTGAGCAACTTGAACTAAAGCCAGAACCTATCATTGCTGAAACGCCCAAACCGGCCGAAGAGGAGTTTGAAAAGGATGGTGGAGCCATTGCCGTCGGGAGCTACGTTCGGATCGCCGGACAGTCCACAGTTGGAGAGGTCCTAGCACTCCGCGGAAAAGACGCTGAAATTCGTATTGGCGACTTGAAATCGAACGTTAAACTAAGCCGACTCGAAAAGGTCAGTAAGAAAACATTCAAAGCCGCCACCGATGTGCGCGACGACCGGCCTCGTAGTCAGGGCATCGACATGAACGAGAAGATGCAGAACTTCAGTTTCAACCTTGATATTCGGGGTAAGCGGGGCGAAGAAGCCATTGGCGAAGTAGACCGTTTTTTCGATGACGCGCTGATGCTTGGTTACCCTGAACTCCGCATTGTACATGGCAAAGGAGACGGTATTTTACGAACGCTGGTCCGAAATCACCTGCGGGGTTACAAACAGGTGGGTAAAATGGAAGATGAACACGCCGACCGGGGTGGGGCAGGAGTGACGATTGTAAAGATAAAATAACGGTTTATGGCATTCGGTTTACGGTTGTGCAAAGTGGTTCTCTGCTAATGGCAGTCCATTTTTTAACTCGCCCGGCGCACCCGAATCCAATAAACTGTCAACCCAAACAAGATGAAAGCTGTAATTTTTGATATGGACGGGGTCTTGGTGGACACCAACCCACACCACCGTACCGCATGGCGGGAGTACTACCAGCGCAACGGAAAGCTATTGAGCGATGCCGATTTTGTGCAACACGTTTCGGGTAAACATAACGCCGATATTGTGGCTCATCTATTTGCCGGTCAGACACTAACGCCGGAGGAAGTTCATCGGCTCAGCCATGAAAAGGAAGCGTTATTTCGGGAAATCTACCAGCCGGATATTAGGCCCGTGGCTGGCCTTATTCCATTTCTTAAAGCCTTGAAGGAAGCCGGTTTAAAACTGGCTGTCGCTACATCGGCCCCGGTCGAAAATCTTGACTTCGTTATGGATACGCTCAATATTCGGTCCTATTTTGATGCCCTGCTGAATGAGAGTATGGTCAGGCATCCCAAACCTGACCCCGAAATCTATGAGAAAGCCATGGAAATGCTCGGTGTTGAGCCGACAGACTGTGTCATTTTTGAGGATTCGATGACGGGCATTCAGGCTGCCAAAGCATCGGGGGCTACCGTTGTAGGCATGGCTACAACCCAGACACCGGATGAACTCTATTCGTTTGTGGATGACGTAGCGCATGACTTTACGGATATCACCCTCGACCGGCTACTGGGGCTGGTTAAGGATTTTTAAGAATAGTAGACGCGCAAAAACCGTATTTTTACTTTTCATCACTTTACTATGCCCCAAAAAACGCTTTTTCTGCTCTCTCTTGCCGGTTTACTGAGCTGGTCGGGGCTGGCGTGGGCACAGGGAAAATACGTGGTAGGGACCGTCATTGACCAGACAACAAAATCGGCGGTCAACAAAGTGACAGTTGTTAACCAACGCACCCGTCAGCGCGGTCGTACGAACGAAAGCGGGCGTTTTTTTATGACCGTCCAACCCGGCGACTCGCTTATCATCACCAGTCAGCTTTACAACCGCACAGGTATTAAGTACGACGGTTCCGAAAACCCAACAATTATTGCCAAAGCGCTCCCTCCCATGCCCTATCGGGTGGTCGAACTGGATGAGGTAACCGTGACCGGGAAACGATATGAGGAAGTTAAACGCGAAATCAGGCAGATACTCGATGAGCCGGTTGCCTCCAAAAAAGTAACCGGCGAGCAAACCTTCGACCGGCTGGCCGATGGCGCAGGCGTAACGTTACTGTATGAAATGTTTGGCAAACGACCCAAATCGGACCGGAAAGCCTACTACATCATGCAGCAGGACCGGCGACATGCTCTGGCCCTCGAACGATTCCGGTTACTGACCGAACAATCCACCGACCTGAAAGCGGATGACATAGACCGCTTCTTCGACTTCTGCGAGCTGGATGATGAGTTTCTGCTTAAGGCCGAAGACTATGACCTGATTAACACCATTCAGCAATTACGAAACCGGTATCGGGATGGCTTCAACCGCCCCAGCCGAGTAGCGCCCGAACCAGGAAAAAACCAGCCTCCCCGACAACCATAATGTTGTCGCCTATCCTTGTTGGGTTATTGTCAAAATCAGGACAATCATCATCCATTTAAAGAGGCTTTGACATTTTCAGAGAAATGGGTAGTGAGCCTTCGTCAAGGATGTAGAAGCAGAGGAACGGGGATATTATAGAAAATAATTAACCTGATGTCTGCTTTCTCCGCGTTTTTATAAAAACTCCTTTACCATGAGCCATTCTAAAACCTCCGCCTACCCACCTGTTCCATCCGGAAAAAAATTTGATGCCATTGTCGTCGGGTCGGGAATCAGCGGTGGCTGGTCGGCCAAGGAACTCTGCGAGAAGGGGCTGAATGTATTACTGCTGGAGCGGGGACGCATGATTGAGCACGTCACGGATTACCACACGGCCACAATGGACCCCTGGCAGTTTCCGCACCATAACCAGGCTATGCCGCTGGATGTGGTGAAAAACTATCCTGTGCAGAACCGAACGGGCTTTACCATTACCGAAGCCACTCATCAGCAATTCGTCAATGACCTGGACAATCCCTATGTCGAAGAAAAACCGTTCGACTGGATTCGGGGCTATCATCTGGGTGGCCGGTCGTTAATGTGGGGGCGGTATTCGTTTCGGTTCTCGGACCTGGATTTCGAAGCCAATGCCAAAGATGGTATTGCTACCGACTGGCCAATTCGATACAAAGACATTGCACCCTGGTACGATTATGTGGAGAGGTTTGCCGGGATTGCCGGAAACCGGGATGGACTGCCGCACCTGCCCGACGGGCAGTTTCAACCCGCTATGCCCGATAACTGCGTGGAAGCACACCTTCGGCAAAGCGTAAATAACCAGTTTCCAGACCGGAAAGTAATTTCAGCGCGGGCTGCTCACCTAACTGCCCCTACACAGGAGCAGATGAATCTTGGCCGGGCCAAGTGTCAGTACCGCAACTTATGTATGCGTGGATGCCCCTATGGTGCCTATTTTTGCACGCAATCGGCCACGCTACCTGCTGCCCGACGAACAAAACGGCTCACTGTCCGGCCCCATTCCATTGTTAATTCCATTATCTACGACGAGAAAACCGGCTTGGCAACGGGCGTTCGAGTTATCGACGAGCAAACGCACGAATGGCACGAGTTCAACGCCAGCATAATTTTCCTGAATGCCTCGGCGCTGGGGTCTACCTATATTCTGATGAACTCTACATCCAACCGTTTCCCGAATGGAATGGACGATAGTGGACAATTGGGCCGTAACGTAATGGACCACCATTTTCACGTCGGCGCACGGGCAGACTATGATCATGATTTGGACAAATACTATTACGGTCGGCACCCGGCGGGGCTGTACATTCCCCGTTTCCGAAACCTGGTGGGTCAGGAAAAGCAATCGTTCAAACGGGGGTACGGATTTGAAGTGTACACCAACCGCGAAAACTGGGAGCATGCCTACAGTGAGGCCGGTTTTGGCGCTGATTTTAAGGAGAGAGCAACCCAGTTTGGTACCTGGAAAATCACGCTCGATGCATTCGGCGAGTGTATGCCCTATGAAGATAACCACGTGTACCTGACCAGTGATGTTAAGGATAAATGGGGGCAGCCCGTGCTGAAAATGGATGTTCACTACCGTGAGAACGAAACCCTGATGCGACGCGATGCCCACGATCAGGCCGTGCTGATGCTGGAGAAAGCGGGCTTCTCGAACATCAGCGGCTTCGATGCGCCTGCGCATCCGGGGCTGAGTATTCACGAGATGGGAACGGCCCGCATGGGGACCAGCCCGAAAAATTCTGTTTTCAACAAGTTCAACCAGCATCACAGCGTCAAAAACGTGTTTTGTACCGATGGGGCCTGTATGACCTCTTCACCCTGTCAGAATCCGTCACTAACGTATATGGCGCTCTCCGCCAGAGCTGCCGATTACGCCGTAAAAGCCCTGAAACGGGGTGACATTCCGCGATAAGTCAGATTTTGTAACGGGTACAGGCTTCGTATGGAGTAAGAGTTTACTAAAATCATCTTTTGATTTTAGTTTAGACTTAAACCTATGAAGCGCATCTTTTGGCTACCGGGGCTTACTGTAGTCTCCATGCTGGTTGTCACCTGCCAGGTTGCTCAGCGAACCAGTCAATCTGTTGGTCAGAGTACCCAACAGGCTTCCCATCAGGCCGATACTGTTCCTGCTTTTACCGTGAACCCATCACCAGGTCAGTTAACGCCGGAGCAAAGTTTGCGGTCGTTTCGGGTACCTAAGGGCTATCATATGGAACTGGTTGCCAGCGATCCGATGATTCGGGAACCAGTAGCCATAGCCTGGGATGGTAATGCCCGGATGTATGTGGCAGAAATGGATACCTATATGCAGGACGTGGACGGCACCAACGAACATGCTCCCGTTAGCCGGGTCATGTTGCTCGAAGACACAAATAATGACGGAAAAATGGACAAAAGCTCCGTCTTTATCGACAAGCTGTTACTCCCCCGCATGTTACTGTGCGTCGACCATGAACTGCTGGTCAACGAAACTGACACCTACGATATCTGGAGTTATAAAGATACCAATGGCGATGGCGTAGCAGATGCTAAAAAGCCCGTTTATCAGCTGGGTAAAAAAGCACCCGGTAACCTCGAACATCAGCGCAGCGGCCTGGACTGGAACCTCGACAACTGGATTTACGTAACTGTCGATCCGGTACGGTTTCGATATAAAGATGGCATGTTAAAAGCGGATTCGCTGGTTAGCGGTTCCAATGGGCAATGGGGATTGACGCATGATAACTACGGTCGGTTGTTCTTCTCGCGGGCCGGGGGCGAAATTCCGGCATCCGGCTTTCAGATAAACCCGGTTTACGGGGCACTGGAATTTCCGGATCAATATTCGAGCGAGTTCACCGCCGTATGGCCTATCATGCGAACGCCCGACGTTCAGGGGGGATTACTCCGGCTTCGATTGCCCGACAGTACCCTCAATCATTTTACGGCCAGTAATGGCCAGTCCATTTTTCGGGGTGATAAACTCCCGGCCGATCTGGTGGGCGACTACCTGATTGGGGAGCCCGTCGCCCGGATTATCCGACGCGCTAAAGTGATTAATACCAATGGAAAATTAACGCTCGAAAACGCGTATAAGCAGCAGGAATTCATTGCCTCAACTGATATGAACTTCCGTCCGGTAAACACCTACACCGGGCCGGACGGGTGCCTCTACATTGTAGATATGAACCGGGGCATTATTCAGGAATCACAGTGGACGCCCGAAGGCTCTTACCTCCGTCCACAGATTAAACGGCTGGGGCTGGACAAAAACGTGCAGCATGGCCGCATCTACCGACTGGTACACGACGGGATGAAGCCGGGGCCAATGCCGCATATGCTGGACGAACCCGCCAGCAAACTAATTGCTTACCTCGACCATCCGAACGGCTGGTGGCGCGATAATGCCCAGAAGCAACTCGTTACGCTGGGCGATAAATCGGTTGTGCCAGCCCTGAAACAGATGGTGACTAGTAATGCCAATAGCCTGGGTCGTCTGCACGCTTTGTGGACCTTGGAAGGCCTGGACGCCATTGATAAAGACCTGTTAGTTCGGGTAATGAAAGACGAAAACCCACAACTACGCCGGGCTGCGGTCTGGATTGGGGAGCGGTACGTAAAACAGGACGACAGCCAGATGATTGATAAGCTGCGGGAGTTGAAAAACGACCCCAGTTACGATGTCAGAACTCAGTTGGTGCTCTCCCTGCATCAGAGCAAGTTGCCCGCTGCCCATGCGCTGGCCGCTGAATTGATGGAGCAGAACGCCGGCAATGAAATGCTGGCTGGTACCCAAAAAAGCCTGTTAAAAAATGACGCGGTAAAAACCTACGGCTCGCGGCTCGGCCGGCTCGAACCCGTTGACCGAAACCGGGTGCTGGCGGGTGCCAATACCTTCAAAACCCTGTGTGCAACCTGCCACGGACCCGATGGTAAAGGCATGGCCGTTGGAGGCAGTAGTATGGTAGCGCCCCCTTTGTTTGCATCCAAGCGGGTTGTGGGCGACAAGGATGTACTAATCAAGATTTTGCTGCATGGATTGTCGGGTCCGGTGGATGAGAAAACCTATCCTGATGTGATGCCATCCATGAGTGCCAACGACGACGAATGGATTGCTTCCGTGCTTAGTTATATCCGCTACGAATTTGGCTACACCGGCAATTTCCCACCCTATGTTCGTCCGGCGGGTACGCAGCCAGCGGGTAGTGGGCCACCACCGGAAATTGTGAAACGCCGTAGTTATAAGCCCTTTGTGCAACCCGAAGATGTAAAAAGAATCCGGGAGCAAACCACCGGACGAACCAAAGCCTGGACGCTGGCTGACCTCGAAAGAGTGGGCGAATGAGCTAATTCTCTTGACATAACCATGACGATTAAGAACGTAATTATCTGTTACATCCTGAGCATCGCCACCGCCATTGCCCAGCCTAACCCTAACCGGCCCGACTTGTGCCAGGGTGCTTATTTTACGGAAGAAGAAGGGGCTAAGGCACTACAGACGTTCGCCAGTACTTACCACGACAAAGCCAGTTGGGAAGCCCGTGCTGCCATGATTCGGAAGGGAATACGAGAAGGAATGGATTTGCCAGCCAAGCCAAGATTTGCCCCGCTTAAACCTATTCGGCACAGTGTTCGGACCATGGATGGCTACACGGTAGAGAATGTAGCGTTCGAGAGTTTGCCGGGTCTTTTTGTAACGGGCAATCTATATCGTCCAATAAAATCAACCGGAAAAGCGGCCGGTATCCTTTGTCCGCATGGGCACGCACAAAACCAGGATGCCCGTTTTCTGGAGCAGGCTCAGCAGCGGTGCGCTACGCTGGCCCGCATGGGAGCCGTTGTTTTTATTTACGACATGCTTGGCTATGGTGATTCAAAGCAAAGCGACCATAAGATTTCCAAAGCGTTGACCTTACAAGCCCTGAACGGCATTCGTTCGCTGGATTTTCTGACCAGCTTGCCCGACGTAGATACGACACGTATCGGTGTAACGGGCGAATCGGGTGGGGGAACGCAGACGTTCCTGCTGACGGCTCTCGATTCGCGGGTAAAGGTTTCGGTGCCGGTGGTAATGGTATCATCGTACTTTTTTGGCGGTTGTACCTGCGAGAGTGGCATGCCGATTCACAAACGCCCGACGCATCAAACCAGTAATGTTGACATTGCAGCGCTGGCAGCACCCCGGCCCATGCTGCTTATTTCGGATGGAAAAGACTGGACCAAGCATACGCCGGAAGTTGAGTTTCCCTATGTTCAGAACATCTATGGGTATTACGGAGCAAAAGACCGGGTGAAAAATGTTCACCTGCCCAATGAAGGCCACGACTATGGCCCCAGCAAACGCGCGGCTGCCTATCGGTTTCTCGCTCAACATCTGAAACTGGATTTGAACCGTGTGCTGAAAGACGGACAGATTGACGAAACCCCCAATAAATTACTTACGCCAACCGACTTACAGGTATTTACTGCCGACCACCCACGTCCGGCCAATGCCGTTATGGGCGACGAAGCAGTACTGGCGCTCTTACATTAAATTAGCTACCTAAATCCCGGCTCTGAGCCTGCAATCCCCAATTCTCATGGAACTGTTCAATATTAACCGTCGTCGTTTTTTACAGGGTACCACAGCCTCCCTCGCCCTTTCCACGTTTGGAGCCAGAGGCATGGACCTTATTTATCCGGCTAAAACCATGCGTGTTGGCCTTATTGGTACTGGCTGGTACGGTAAAAGTGATTTATTTCGCCTTATTCAGGTCGCTCCGGTAGAGGTCGTCGCTCTTTGCGATGTGGATAAACATATGCTGGCCGATGCCGCTAAATTGGTGAGTCAGCGGCAGAAATCGGGTAAAACGCCTAAACTATATGGGGATTACCAAAAGATGCTGGCCGAGAATGAGATGGATATCGTACTCATCGGCACACCAGACCACTGGCACGCGCTGCAAATGATTGATGCGGTTAAAGCCGGTGCCAACGTGTATGTGCAGAAGCCCATCAGCGTGGATGTGATGGAGGGAGAAGCCATGGTAGCGGCCGCCCGGAAATACAATAAAGTGGTGCAGGTAGGCACACAGCGAAAAAGTACGCCCCACCTGATTGAAGTCAAAAAGAAAATCGTTGATGCCGGTTTATTAGGCAAAATTTCTCACGTAGAAATGGCCTGCGACCTTCATATGCGGAACAATGGCAATCCGCCTGTACAGGCTATTCCTGACTTTCTGGACTATAATATGTGGACGGGACCTGCACCCCTCCGGCCTTATGATGGCCTGCCCCACGTACGGTGGTGGCGGACATTTATGGAATATGGCAATGGTATAACCGGTGATATGTGCGTTCACATGTTCGACACGGTGCGCTGGATGCTGAAGCTTGGCTGGCCAAAACGTATTAGTTCAACGGGGGGAATTTATGTCCAGAAAGAAGGAAAATCGAATATTTCCGATACGCAATCTGCCCTTTTCGAGTATGACGAACTAAACTGTGTGTGGCATCATAAAACCTGGGGAACACCCAATAACCCTGACTACCCCTGGTCATTTACGCTCTATGGCGACAAAGGTACACTATGGGCCAGTACAATGCAGGCCGACTTTATTCCAGACGGAAAAGGCGAGAAAATGCACTTTGACGTGCTGTACGAAAAGGAAAAATACCCGGAGGATGTGACCGAGGCAACCAATCCAAAAATTGAGCTGAATGCGGCACCAGCTACCCGGCTGCATATGCTCAACTTTCTGGATGCTATCGACAGGCAGAGCCGCCCCGTGGCAGATATTGAAGAGGGACACATTTCTACGGCTAGTTGCATTCTGGCTAATATGTCCATGAAAACCGGTCGGCCACTGGTGTATGATCCCCAAAAGCGTGAAGTCGTCGGGGATAAAGAAGCCACAAAGCTTCTTAGCCGTTCATACCGCGATCCCTGGACGCATCCCGATCCTAAAAAAGTGTAGATTACCGTTTATTGGTCAATTGAGCTCATACTCAATTGACCAATAAACGAAGTCAGTAACGGTTGCCGACGATTTTATGCATTGATGAATGTCCCTTGCGCAATTATCTGATCATATTTTTACTGGTATGTAATACAGAAAGCCTCGCTCAGCACTATCGGTCTGATAGTTTGAGCGCGGCTTTTTCGTTGGCGAAAAGTAACACCTTCATACACCTATCTGTTAAAGACGGTCTTTCTAATAATTCAGTAAATTGTATTCTTCAGGATCGGGAAGGCTATATCTGGTTTGGCACCAATGAAGGGCTTTCCAAATACGATGGCTACAAATTCACTGTTCTTCAGGCCGACCTAAATGATAAAAACCGGAGTTTACAGAATAATGTAATTTCTGGTATGTGCGAAGACCGGAAAGACCGACTTTGGGCTGTAACGGAAGGAGGTGGCCTGCACGAGATTAATAAGAAAACAGGTCAGGTTACGCCCCACCCAATCCAAGCCGAAAGCGCGGGACGGTGGAATAACCAGCACTCCATCTATGAAGATCAACGGGGTATTCTATGGCTGGGTACCTTCGGCGGACTGGCCCGCTACGATCCCGATACCCATCATTTCGCCCTGTATCGATCACCGAAACCCGACATACCCATCAAGACCGTTTTTGAGGATCGGCAACACCGTTTTTGGGTAGCTACGTTGCGGGGACTATATCTGTTTGACCGACTAACGCGTAAGTTCACGCTGATGTCGGCTCCCGCAGAGAATGGGCTTCAGCCAACCTTTATTTCATTTTATCTGGATGATAAAAATACCCTTTGGCTGGGTACGGCAGGGCATGGATTATTCCAGATCGATCTGCGTCATGAGCCCTTTCAACTGGTTTCCTATAATCCGGGCGGACAGATTAATCCTTATGTCTATCTGAATTCAATCCATCGGGATACGGCAGGTGCCGTATGGGTAGGTACTACCAATGGATTGCAACGCATTGATCCGGTAAATCATACCGTTTTTACGTACCATCCTGACCCTGCCAATCGAACGGGAATAAGCAGTAATAATGCGCAAGCCGTTTATCATGATCGGGCGGGAATAATGTGGGTGGGTACTGACAATGGCATTGATCGTGAAAATGCACCCAGCAAACCGTTTCTGTCCTACCAGGTAATACCCAACACAAGTACCGTTAACCTGTCGGCAAACAAAGCAAGGAGCTTACTTGTCGACAGTCTCAATCGCCTGTGGTTCACCAACGAGCGGACCGTGTACCGGGTTGATTTGCAGACCAATCGGCTGAAGAATTTGCCACCTGAACCAGATCAAACAAGAAACTACATACATACGCTGTTTCCAAGTGGGCCAGAAGGAATGTGGGTAGGCACCTGGAACAACCTCTATTATCTGGATTATAAAACAAATCGGTACCTTAAATTCCCGTCAGACAGCGTACACGTCGAATTTATCAGCCAACGAAAAGGAGGGCCTGTATGGATTGCCGGCGACGGCGGCATCGCTTCATTCGATAGCCGTACGCACCGCTACCGGTATTATACCTATAAGCCGGGGAGTAAAAATGGATTACTCGATAAGTACATAGCCGGGCTGGTCGTTAGCCAAACCGGCGACATATGGGTACTGGTATCCCGATATGGTGTGTGCCGGCTGAATCCCAAAACGGGTCAGTTTACCCAGTACGTAGCCGGGGGAGCCGGACGCCTGAACAGCAATGAAGTCAGAGCAATTTATGAAGATGACAAGGGTATTATCTGGGTTGGTACGCATCAGGGCGGTTTAAACTGGTTCGACCCCCGAACGGAGCAGTTTTCTGCCATTACCACCCGTGATGGTCTACCGGGCAACAGCATTACCAGTATTACCTCCGATAATGCCGGTCATATCTGGTTCAGTACGAACAAAGGAATTTGCCGGTTTGACCCACAAACAAAAACGGTTCTTACCTATGACGTTGGCGATGGCCTGCCCAGCAGTACGTTTCTGGAGAACGCTGCCTTTCGCCGTAATAACCACGTCTTTTTCGGAAGCCTGAACGGTGTTGTGTACTTCAATCCAAACCAGATATGTAGCAACAAACGGCCGTTTCCGGTCTATATCACCGGCTTAAAGGTGATGGAAAAGCCCAGACCACCGACCGACAGCACACTTGTGCTGAAATACAATGAGAATTTCCTGTCGTTTGAGTTTGCAGCATTAACGTACGTGCTACCCGAACAAAATCAGTATGCCCATCAACTTGTTGGTGTAGATGAGCAGTGGGTAACAAACGTTAATGAACGCTATGCAACTTATCCAAATCTGGCTCCCGGAGAGTATACGTTTCGGGTGAAGGCGGCTAATAGTGATGGAATCTGGAATCGGAAAGAGGCTGCCATCCATTTCATTGTCCAGCCGCCCTGGTGGGCTACCTGGTGGGCGTACGGATTATACGCGGTTTTTCTGGTTAGTGGTCTTACCGGGTATATCCGTTTTTATACAAATCGGATACGACAGAAACAGGAAATGGAACTGAGCCAGCGGGATGCCAGGCAGCTGAAAGTGCTTGATGAAATGAAGAGCCGATTTTTCTCCAACATCACGCATGAATTCCGCACACCGCTATCACTGATTATTGGCCCGGTCGAGAGTTTGTTGAAGGAGGATAAATTTGACCAAACGACCCGCCAGAAGCTAGGGCTTGTTCAGGGAAATGCCGACAAACTACTCCATCTCATCAGCCAGCTGCTTGATCTCTCTAAACTGGAAGCGGGTGGAATGACTATTTCCTTAATGCGGGGAAATGCAACGGAGTTTGTTGAACAGCTGGTAAACTCCTTCCGGCAGATGGCCGAACAAAAAGGAGTACAATTGTCTTACACGGCTAATGAATCGATACCAGAAGGTTTGTTCGATGCCGACAAATGGGGAAAGGTTTTGTCGAACCTATTATCGAATGCTATAAAATTTACGGGGCCGGATGGGCAGGTTTCTGTTACACTGGGACTCGCAGACGGCGATAAAAAGGAAGGCCGTTCGCTGGTTCATATTACAGTAGCCGATACGGGCATTGGGATTCCGCCCGAAAAATTACCGCATATTTTTGATCGTTTTTATCAGGTCGATGACTCGCGTACCCGTGCATATGAGGGTACAGGTATCGGCCTGGCACTGGTGAAAGAGTTAGTTGAGATAGTTCAGGGTAATGTTGCCGTAGAAAGCAAGCCAAACGAAGGAACCCGATTCACGTTACTATTACCCATTGCTCCGATACCTGAAACCAGTGATACTGCATTGCCATTGCCCGTGCCGATGCCTGGCATCAAGCCAGATAATTATGGCTTTTCTAACGAAGAAACGGCAGTGCTTCCCCACAAAATTCCCGTTGGCGAATCAAGTAAACCACTGATACTATTTGTTGAAGATAATAACGAATTACGGCAATTCGTGGCCAGTGAATTAGCGGAATCCTACCAGGTATTGAGTGCTGTTGATGGCGAAGAGGGTTGGCGATTAATCCAGGAAGAACTGCCCGATATTGTTATCTCGGATCTGATGATGCCGAAAATGGATGGATACGAATTGACCGGGCGGATCAAAACCAATCCTCTCACCAGTCATATAGCGGTTATCTTGCTGACGGCTAAAACCGCTCAGGATAACAAAATGGCCGCATTGGAAAAAGGCGCGGATGAATACCTGACCAAGCCCTTTCAGATGGGAGAAATTCGATTACGGATACGTAACCTCCTGGATCATCAGCAGAAACTACGGCAACGGTATTCTCAACAATTGTCGAACCCGGATGAACCCCTTTCATCGGAGATGGTGCATGATCCTTTCTTACAGGAGTTTCATGCGCTCCTTGATGAAAATCTGTCAAACACATCACTTAATGTCGACTGGCTGGCAGACCAGTTATCAATGAGCCGTAAGACGCTCCAGCGCAAAGTAAGCAGCCTGACCCAGATGGAGTCCCCCAGCGAACTGATTCGCCACTATAGGCTTCGTAGAGCGACTGAGCTATTACTGGCTGGTAAAAACGTAACCGAAACAGCTGAATTGGTCGGGTTTAAGGCAGCTACGCACTTCACTAAAAGCTTTAAGGATTTTTACCATCAGACCCCAACGCAATTTGTCGAAAAAAGAAAAGTAAGTGGATCGACGCCTGTTTAAGTGGGGTATCAGATGAAAAATGTCCCAAATACATCGAAAGATGTCCCAAATCGGAAGGTGCGTATAGGTCAGAACTACCGAGATTTACACCGTTATATCCGCCATCAGTCTTTCTGCTTCTTTTCTAATTAACCTTCCCCTTTTTTGCAAGGCCGAGGATTGGATTCAAGTCACTCATCAGTTGGGCTTTCAGGCTCCAGCTGATGAGTGCTTCATTTACCCTAAACTCACCAGCTCCTTCAACTCAGCATCGCTCAAATCGCCCAGCCATGTTTCGCCGGTTTTCACGCTGAGGTCGGCAAGTTCGCGTTTAGAGCGGATCATGGCATCAATTTTTTCTTCCAGCGTTCCCTGATTCATCAACCGGTAAACCAGCACGTTCTTGGTTTGGCCAATACGAAAAGCCCGGTCGGTAGCCTGACTTTCTACCGCTGGATTCCACCACAAATCGTAATGGATGACATGGTTGGCCTGTGTTAAATTCAGCCCTGTACCACCAGCTTTTAACGACAGAATAAAGGTATGGTCGGAACGGTTTTTTTGAAACTGATCTACCATCCGGTCGCGCTCGGGACGTGATGTGCCGCCATGCAGAAAGAGTGGGGGTATGCCAAACGCCTGCTCGATGAACTGAGCGAGTAACTCACCCATTTCGCGATACTGGGTAAAAATCAGTACCTTCTCGTGGCTGGCGTAAATGTTTTCGAGCAGATTGAGCAGGAGCGTTGCTTTCCCCGAAATAGCTGGTGCGTCATTCCCGCGCTTGAGATACTGATGCGGATGATTACCAATCTGCTTCAGGGCGGTCATGAGCTTGAGAACTAAGCCCCGACGGGCAATGCCATCTTTTTGCTCAATGGCCCGGATGCTTTCCTGCACAACACTTTCGTACAAAGCCGCTTGCTCGGTTGTAAGCGTACAAAACTGATTAGTCTCGATTTTATCGGGCAGGTCGCTGATAATGGCTTTGTCGGTTTTGACGCGACGGAGCAGGAACGGGCTGGTTACCCGCCGGAACTGGTCAAGTTTCTGATGGTCGCGCTCCTGCTGAATTGGCTTCCCGAACTCTTCGTTGAACTTGCTGGCCCCCCCCAGATAGCCTTTGTTGACAAAGTCCATGATGCTCCAGAACTCCGATAAACGGTTTTCGACAGGAGTACCACTCAGTGCGATTCGAACGGGTGATTTCAGGGCTTTTACCGCTTTCGTCTGTTCTGTATCTGCGTTCTTGATGTTTTGCGCTTCATCAATAACAACGACCGCCCAGGTTATTTTTTTCAGGGTTTCGAGGTCCGAGCGCACGACGCCGTAGGTAGTCAGCAGTAAGTCATACGTATCCTTTTCGGGTGGGAGTTTACGGGTGGAGCCATGATACACCCGGGCCTGTAGTTCCGGCGCGAACCGGTTAATTTCTTTCTGCCAGTTGGTGAGCAGCGTTGTTGGCAAAACTACTAACCCCTTTTGTTTTTTGAATCGGCCCTCCTGCCTGAATTTGAGGAGAAGGGCGATGATTTGGACCGTTTTACCCAAGCCCATATCGTCGGCCAGTAAACTGCCCATGCCGAGTGCGGTATTCTTAACGAGCCAATCGTAGCCGCGTTGCTGATAGGGGCGCAGGGTAGCGTTCAAGGCACTGGGAAGTGGTTGTGCTTCACTCTCGGTGAACTTCCTCACCAACTTCCTCACTTCCTCCGACAGGCCTAACCGCCCGCCCTTGTACTCTTCTGACAAGGCGGCCCGGAGTAACTCAGGACCGGTTAGTTCAGGGGGATTTTCGAGTTGCTTGTACAGTTTAGTCAGGTCATTTGGGTCGATGAGTACGTACTGGTCTTTGATTTTCACCAAACCCGTTGACCGTCCGACTAATTTTTGAAACTCGTTCATACTAACCATTTCGTCGCCCAGTGCCACCTGCCAGTCGAATGTTAGCATATCGTCCAATCGCATGAATGCGTTGTTTGCCGTAACCTTCGCTTTCAGCCGACCACCCACCTGCGGACGGACCCAATGCTGGAGGGACTTCGGTAGCCACAGGGCGATGCCGAGCAACTGCATCCGGGGCAATGTGTTGAGCAAAACCTGCACAAACTGACTCGGCGAATAGGTAAGGTATTCCGGACCACTCGTTTTTGTCAGCTTGGCCAAATCCGGAAAGTGCCGCGAGAGTACCAGCAAATCCTGCAACACCGCCATTCGGATAGGTGCATGCTTCTTTTTGGTAAGTAGTTCGGGTAGAGGAATTGGTTGGTCTGGCGCGCCATTCACGGTAGCTGCTTCACGGTCGCGGATGAGCAGCCGCAGACGAAACTCATCGCCAAACGAAGCCTCATCCAGGTCGCTGTCTTCTACCGCCAGAATGGGTACAAATCGTTTGTGGGTCAGGAAGAAATCATTCAGCCAGAGTTGAATGGCCAGGGGCATCTCCTTGCGGCCAAACCCTTCAAAGCGCAGCGTTTCGACCCCAAAAAACAAGCGGTCGGCATCTTCTAAGGGCCAGCGTTCCCAGAGTTCGATGGTAGCGGGTTTAATAACCCGGCGCAGAAACAGCGAGCAGAGCGTCAGTATTAGTTGGCCATCCGGCAAAGCCAGCCATTCTTTTTGCCAGCGCACCGTGAGCATATCGAGTGGAATTTGTGTTCCCAGCCAATCGGTCAACTGCCGGACCGTATCATTCAGGGTAGCCGGCAACCACCGAACCCGGTACTGGTCTTCGGCGGGCCCAACGCGCAGCAACTGCGGTACAACCGCCCCCTTACGCAACAAAGCGGCCGAGAATTGATTGGTCAGATACAATGCCCGGACAGAATCACTCATCTCGGGCCAGTCGGCTTCGGTGAGTGTATTAACCCACGCTATCAGGTCTCTCAATTTCAGACCGGGTAGCGGGCGGGGTTCACCATGTTCACTAAAGATGTTGATTTTTTTAATGCCCATTACCTCATCGAGTTGTAGCTCAATGCTGTCGCTAAAGCTGGGATGGTCGGTTTGGGCCAGTGATTCTATTGTATCTGCAGGCTTGCCGAATAGTTTGTAAGCTTTGGTAAGTGATTTGTGAAAGTCGCTCTTGGCAAATGTAACATCGGTAGCCAGCAGACTTAGCAATTGCTCCGATAGGGGCTGGATGGTAGCGAAATCCAGCCGGGCACGAACTTTTTCGTTGGGTTGCCAGTCCTCCTCATCGGGCAGTTCATCGGTGCAGATGTCCTTGAATGAAAAAACATGGCCCATGCTGCCGCCAATGGCTGTGGTCTGATCTTTCTGAAGTTCTTCCAAGATATCCAGCCCTTTCAATTGGAAAACCAGGAAAGGATTCCGGTCTATTTCGTTAGCGATGGTATAAACGACGGCCGCGAGATGTTTGCAGGGTACCGCGTAATCGGGACAAGAGCAACCCATATCCAGGTCCCGAAACGAGCGGGGAAAGAGGTTAATACCTCGTTTAATCGTGAATTCAGTTAGTTCAGGTGGTAGCTGACGGTTCAGGAGTTGGGCCAGAATAGCAGGATTCTCCCGAATTTCAGTCAGTAGGGACGTTTTCTCCTGCTCGGTAAATAGCGGCACCGACAGTTTTGCCTTGTAAGGCCGGGGAGCCGACCCTTTGATGGAGGCACTAATCTGATTGTTGGAAATGAGCAACCCCTGCACAGCTCCCTTGTTCGCGTATGTTTTACCACGCGGCAGGCGATTGGCCATGTCAATACTGGTCAGGGCATTGAGCCACTGTTGCCCCCACCATGTTTTCCCGTAACTAATCCGCTCCGCCATCTATATACCTTGAAAACCCGTGAATTTCAGCACAAAAATAGCAGATTAACCATTTTACGACAGTTATGGTCTTTAGTAAGCCTGCTAATCGGGTACCACTATCCGCAATCTAACACGAAAATGGGAGGGTAATACAAGCACAGCATCCAGAAAGAAGCCAGTAGTACCCTGAAAAACGCGCCGGGACGGATAGAAACTGCTGAACGCCAAAACAACGGACAAACTTTTCGCTATTATTGCAGGATTGCCCACCCTTCTCCTGTCACCCGACTTATGGCTCAGCATCAATTAAAAAAATTATTAGGTGTTGGATTTGGCGTAGCCGTAACCATCGGTGGAACGGTGGGTACGGGAATTTTGCGTAAACCCGGCCCCATTGCGCAGGATATTGGGAATCCGACATTAATCATTGTGGTGTGGCTGGCCGTGGGACTTTACGCCCTGGTTGGCTCCCTGTCGGTCATGGAATTGGGAACGATGCTACCCAAAGTGGGGGCCTGGTATGTGTATGCCCGGCGTGCCTTTGGTAATTATGCCGGGTTTATCATTGGCATCAGCAGCTGGCTGGGGAGCGTATCTGCCATGGCTTTTGGTGCAGCAGTAATGAGTGAATATACGGCTATCCTATTTCCATCAACGGCTACTAGTCAGAAGATAGTTGCCATTGCTATTCTGGTTGCCTTTGTGGCTTTTCACTCGGTAGGGGTACGGTTGGCGAGCCGCGCGCAGGAGGTGATGAGCGTGCTGAAAGCGGTGGGCCTACTGGCATTTGTCGTTATTTGTTTTGTGATAACACCGGCTAAACCAGCTGCTACGGTAGACACCATACGCCCGCTGGCCGAAGGAGGTGTCTGGCTGGGGGTACTGGCGGCCTTGCAGTCTGTTTTTTATACGTATGATGGATGGCATACTGCCGCTTATTTTACCGAAGAGGACGTTGACCCCGGTCGTAACCTGCCCCGGTCTATGATTAGTGGCGTTTTGCTGATTATTGGGATTTATATTTTAGTCAATCTGGCATTGCTGTATGTGCTGCCCGTATCGGTAATGGCTGGCTCTAAACTGCCGGCGGCCGATGCAGTGCAGCTATTATTTGGGGCGGGTAGTGCCCAGATTGTGACCTTTCTGCTGATGATTTCCATCATGGGTATCATCAATGCCCAGATAATGTTCAATCCGCGCGTCATTTTTGCCATGGGGCGCGACGGGCTGTTTTTTCGGTTTGTTACCCGTGTAAACGAAGGTGGTACTCCCGTTAACGCTACCTTACTAACCGCCGGGGCATCCATTCTGATGATTTTGACGAACACCTACGGCAAGCTGTCCGATATCGCTACGTTTTTCTTCGTGTTGTGTTATGCGTCGGGTTTTGCGGCTCTGATTCGCCTTCGTCAAACGGAGCCGGAATTGCCCCGTGTCGTGCGGGCGTGGGGCTACCCTTTTTCCACCTGGACACTCCTGATTGTATCCATTTTATTTCTGCTGGGTGTTATCATCGGCGATTTCTCCAGTAGCCTGTACGCGCTTGGCTTTATAGCCGTGAGTTACCCGGTCTATTTACTTATCAGGCCGATAACAGCGAGCGGGCGGTAAAGCTGCCTTCTTTCTGGCTTATGTATTCAGAAATGCTTTCGGGAAACCTTATCCGTATTGCTCCCTATGAATACGTTGCTCGTTCGATTTATCTCTCTTTTTCTCCTGCTGGCCGGTTTTTCTACCCTGGCACAGGTTGAGCACGTATCTACTACCAAAAAACTGCCAGACCATCCCCGTTTACTGTTGCTGAAAGGCGAAGAAGAGACCATAAAACGTACTATCGTAGCAGATAAAACATGGAATAAACTGCATCAGGCAATCCTGACCGAAAGCGATGCATTGATTGATACCGCTCCGCTGGAACGTATCAAGATTGGCAGACGCCTGTTGGATAAATCCCGGGAAGGATTGCGTCGGCTTTTTTATCTGGCCTACGCGTGGCGAATGACCAATGCGGAAAAATATCGGGCAAGGGCCGAAAAAGAACTGTTAGCTTTATCGGCCTTCAGCGACTGGAATCCAACGCATTTTTTGGATGTAGCTGAGATGACTATGGCCGTTTCAATCGGTTATGACTGGCTCTACAATGACTTGCCTGAACCGACCCGATTGACAATAAAAGAAGCCATCCTGAAAAAGGGAATCGAACCTTCGTTCGATACGAAATACAACTCCTGGCTTAAGGCTTCTCATAACTGGAATCAGGTGTGTAACGCCGGGATGACCTACGGGGCGCTGGCTGTTTACGAAGATCAGCCCGAACTGGCTAAAAGCGTTATCAGCCGCGCTATCGAGTCGGTTGCTTTGCCAATGAGTGATTATGGCCCGGATGGGGCTTACCCAGAGGGCTACAGCTACTGGGGGTATGGAACCAGCTTCAACGTGATGCTCATCAGTGCCATCGAGAAAGCATTCGGAACGGACTTCGGCCTGACCAGCAAGCCTGGTTTTTTGAAAACGGCGGGCTACCTGGAGAATATGACCGGCCCCTCGGGCTATGCCTTTAATTACTCTGATTCTGGTTTGTCGGGCGAAGTACAGCCCGCAATGTTCTGGTTTGCTCAAAAAACGAAGAATCCATCACTGCTGTGGGTAGAACGCAGCCGGTTAATAAACGAAGCTCCGAGACAGCATAGTAGAAACCGATTACTGCCGGCCGTTATGCTGTGGAGTAACGGTATTGGTATGGATGATATCAAGGCCCCTAAACAGACCTTCTGGGTTGGCGAAGGGCGTAATCCTGTAGCGTTGATGCGGTCCTCTTGGTCAGATTCATCGGCTATTTACGTGGGCCTGAAAGGGGGTAGCCCTTCTGTAAACCATGCGCACATGGATGTTGGCTCATTTATTATGGAAGCCGATGGCGTGCGTTGGGCTATGGATTTTGGGATGCAGAACTACGAGTCACTGGAGTCGAAAGGGGTGGATTTGTGGAACAGCAAGCAAGACTCGCAGCGGTGGCAAATTTTTCGATATAATAACTTTACCCATAACACGCTCACTATCAATAGCGGTTTGCAACAGGTTGAGGGGAAAGCCACCATAACGTCCTACTCGGCAGCACCTGCATTCATGAATGCGACAACCGATCTGACAGCTATTTATAAAGAAGTGCTGGCAGGCGCAAAACGGGGTGTTGCTTTGGTTGATAAGGCCTATGTCGTGATTCGGGATGAACTGGAAACGCCAGCAACCGCAACGACTGTTCGATGGACGATGTTGACCCCGGCCACGGTAAAGGTGCTGGGTACTAACAAAGCCGAATTGACGAAAGATGGGAAAAAACTACTCCTACAGGTTGATGAACCGGCAGGAGTAGAAATAAAAACATGGTCAACAGATCCACCACATGAGTATGACGCCCCCAATCCGGGAACGGTATTGATTGGGTTTGAGGTGAACGTGCCGGCAAACACCAAAACGGCTCTTACCGTACGGCTGATTCCTGAAAAGTCAGCGAATCGACCTATGCAACCCACAAAACCTTTGATCCAGTGGCCTCATTGAGTCGGATAAATGGCATCCGGTTCGTCGCTAGTTCTTCAACTCTGCCAGCACCGTAACGCCCCCCTTGGTTACATCGCCGATGTTGACTTTAATCTCCGCATCCAGCGGAAGAAAAACGTCAACCCGAGAGCCGAACTTTATAAAGCCGAACTCTTCGCCCTGCGTCACAGGATTTCCCTCCTTTACGTAACAGATGATTCGTCGGGCAACGGCTCCGGCTATCTGGCGCAGGAGGACCTCTACCCCGGCCGATGTTTCAATAACGACCGTAGTCCGTTCGTTTTCGGTGCTTGATTTTGGGTGCCAGGCCACCAGGTATTTACCGGGAAAATATTTGAAGTACCGCACAACGCCAGAAATTGGGTTGCGGTTAACGTGTACGTTCAGGGGCGACATAAAAATGGATACCTGCCTGCGACGGTCTTTAAAGTATTCTGCTTCGGTTGTTTCTTCAATTACAACAACTTTACCATCCGCCGGAGCAATTACCTGCGTTTCGCCGGTGGTAAGTAGCCGGTTTGGAATACGGAAGAACTGCACGACCAGACCGAACAGAATCAGACTCGTCAGGGCCAACAGGATTATTGCGGTCGGATTGTCAGGAAAGAGGTAAAAGTAAGCTAACAAATCAAGGACTAGTAGGACCAGACCCGTGGTTAGCATGATGGTTTTACCTTCACGGTGTAAGCGCATGAGCGAATAAGTAGTATTTAATATGACGTAATTTTGATGTGTGGAATGAGCAAAAGTAGGACATCATCCCAAAACATCATATTCTCAAAGCTAAATCAGTAACCACCCCGGTATTTGTACGTGCTGGATACCTTCTCGATTGCTACGATATAGGCCGCCAAACGCATAGGAACCTTATACTGCTGTGACGTTTCAAATACCCGATCGAAGGCATCCTTCATGACCCGGTCCGCCCGGCGGTTGACCCGATCTAGTGTCCACTTGTAGCCAATTCGATTTTGTACCCACTCGAAATAGGAAACAGTAACCCCGCCTGCGTTGGCCAGGATATCAGGAATAACCATTATCCCTTTATTGTTGATAATTTCATCGGCACTGGCTGATGTTGGTCCATTAGCACCTTCTACAATCATTTTTGCCTGAATGGACCCGGCGTTATCATCCGTAATGACATCCTCTTTAGCAGCTGGAACCAGGACATCTACAGGAAGTGAGAGCAGTTCTTCATTCGAGATTAATTCTGCTCCGGTGAATCCTTCCAGCGTTCCTTTGTTTGCATTCCGATACGAAATAGCCGCTGTAATATCAATACCGCTTTTGTTATAGTAGCCACCAGAAATGTCGCTGACCGCCACTACCGTAACTCCGCGTTCGTGAAGTAGTTCAGCCGCAAACGAACCTACGTTACCAAAACCCTGGATAGCAGCCGTAGAGCGGTAAGGATTCATTCGTAACTTATCCATTGCGGAGAGAGCAGCAACCGTAACGCCCCGCCCCGTAGCCTCAGTGCGCCCCAGTGATCCGCCTAATACCAAAGGCTTTCCTGTCACGACATTATTGACCGTCATTCCTTTCGCTTTAGAATATTCGTCTACGATCCAGGCCATCTCACGCGGGCCGGTTCCCATATCGGGAGCGGGTATATCGCGGTCGGGGCCAAACACATCGAGCATTGTCACTGTATACTGGCGGATGAGTCGTTCAATTTCACCTGCCGACATTTCGCGCGGGTTACAGGCTATACCGCCTTTGGCACCACCATACGGAATATCAACAACGGCACATTTCCAGGTCATCCAGGCTGCCAGCGCACGAACCTCATCAAGGTTTACACCCGGATCAAGTCGTATTCCCCCTTTCGACGGGCCGAGAATGTTGGAATGAATAACCCGATAGCCTTCAAAAACTTTAATACTACCATTATCCATCGTTACAGGCAAACCGACAATTACCTGCCGTGCCGGTACTTTGAGTATGTCATACATTTCATCAGAAATGCCCACTAACTTGGCCGCAGCATCAAAGCGCGACATCATCGACTCTAGTGGATTCTCTTTATCTTTTATTGGGGCTGGTTCAATATATCCCATGGTTTTTCTTTTACTCCTAGTTAAAGGCAAATTTGATGATAAAGTGCGTCGCAAACTTATTAAATCATAACTGATATTGTGATAACTATATTTTTTATAAGATTAGTATAATAGCCGCCCGCCATATAATACGTTGCCAAGGACGTATTTGGCAAAACATTTTTTTATATTAAGGGTGAATAGCAGAATAATGGTTTACATATGCCTCTATTGACGGTTTGATAAATTTTCTTAAATGTAGAGTTATTATAAATACATCGTTGAAATAATGCATAGAAAATATTACTTTTGTGGCTGAAATCAAAGCACACCACCTAACGTACACAATCGCTATGGTTCAGGAAGAGAACAAACGTTATTCGGAAGAAGACCTAAAAGAGTTTGCTGAATTAATTGGTCAGAAACTCGATACAACCCGCAGTGAGCTGAACTATATTAAGGAGACCCTCAGCAAACGTAACGACAGCGGTACAGACAACACCTCGGGCAATTCTAAACTGCTTGAAGATGGGGCTGATACCAGCGAACGGGAGAACCTGAGCCAATTGGCTGCCCGGTTGCAAAAGTTTATTCAGCAACTGGATGCGGCTATGGTACGGATCAAGAATGGAACGTACGGTGTCTGTAAGGATACAGGAAAGTTAATTCCAAAAGAGCGCCTACGGGCTGTGCCACACACCCAACAAACCATCGAAGCTAAACTGCGCCAGTCACGTTAGGAAAGATACAGCGTATCATGTTAGCAGACCTGTTTTATTAGGGACTTCTTTTCATTTGTTCCTGAAAACTCCCGGTACCGGACAGTTTTCGACATTGGACTGTAATTGACTCAAAGTCGGCAAATTTTTATTAAAACAGCTTCAGCACCCGGTGTGTTGAGGCTGTTTTATTTTTTACTAGTTTTGAACAAATCGAGTGGATTATTGTCAATAATAAATGAGTAAACTAATGGTATAAAAACATGTTGGACCGTCTGGAAGAAATTCGTGAAAACACATTCCGATATCTGGAAGCTCGAATTGAGTTGTTCACACTAGAGATACGGGGAAAAATAGAAGAAGGGGTTGTGGTTGGTGTACATAGCGTTGTACTGGCACTGTTGGGTACAATGACGCTTATTTTTTTGTTTAGTTTGCTGGCAGCTTATCTGAACGAGGTTACTGATAGCCGATACCTGGGTTTTCTGATTGTAGCAGCCTTTTTTCTGATAATCACCGTTCTGTGGGCAGCAGCCAAAGATTTTTTTCAATCGAAAATCAGAGGGATCGCTTATAGTGCGATGAAGAAAAGCCAGGAAAAGAAGAATGAGAAGAAAACAGAGGCTGTTGAAGAGCTTATGGCCCAAACGAAAGCGGTTGATGATGAAATCAAAAACGCTTCGCAAAACCGCTGAGCAAACCTGGAAAGTATATTTTGTTAATTCGATAGTAATCAGATTGTAAGATGGAAGATCCTAAAGTGCCATTTGCCAACACAACCGCTCGTCGGGCGCAGTTGATGGCAGCTACCGAGCAATTCAAAACCTCTATTACCAATGGGGTTGAATCAATGAAAGAAGATGCATCGGAGGTGGGTAAAACAGCCGCATTTGTTGCAGGTGCTGCTTTAGCCGTATATTTGGTTGTTAATACAGTGCTTCCTAAGTCCGATGAATATCGGTATGCGGAGAAATTTGGAGAACCGGAAGATGATGAATGGAGAAAAGCCTCTGAGGAAGATGATGACGAAGATGACGAATCAGTTCCAAAGACACCAACGCAGAAAGCCAATAGAAAGCAGACGAAAGAAATAAAGAAGTCGGCTGCCGCCAGTGGCTTGATCGGTGGACTTATTACGTCAGTCTTAACCAATATTGCCCGCGAACAGCTAGCCGGACTTTTAGCCCGCATCCGTACGAATAATGCCATCAATCCAACTGCCCAACCAACCGAATATCACGAAAAGGCCCCAACCGAGCCTGTTGACTATTCTTCGTAGTAACAGGCTGTCTGGTCGGAAGGCGCTGGCTGTTTTGCTCGATCCAGACAAAATTGGTCAACGAGCCCTGGGCGATCTGCTCGATAGAACAACGGAATACCCGGTTGATTTTTTTTTGGTGGGCGGAAGTTTAGTAACTGACTATGTGCACAAAGAAGTTATTGCCGCTATTCGTCGTCAGTCCGATACACCCATTATTCTGTTTCCTGGTAATCCACTTCATATAGAATCGTCTGCCGACGCCGTTCTGTTTCTCTCGCTCATCTCAGGGCGTAACCCAGAATTTCTGATTGGTCAGCACGTTATTGCCGCCCCTTTGCTCAAGAGAAGTGGCCTGGAAATTCTTCCTACCGGCTATATGCTGGTCGATAGCGGTGCGCAAACAACAGTCTCGTACATTAGTGGTACGATGCCTATTCCCCACGATAAACCCAGTGTGGCTGCCTGTACGGCAATGGCTGGTGAAATGCTGGGGCTGAAACTGATGTATCTGGATGCAGGGAGTGGAGCCCGTCGGGCTGTATCGACAGATATGATTGCCGCTGTTCGTGCTGCTGTTGATTTACCAATCATTGTTGGTGGAGGAATACGTTCTGGTGAAAAAGCGTATGAAGCCTTTAAAGCGGGTACCGATATGATTGTGGTGGGCAATGGTATCGAAGAGGATCCAGACTTGTTACCACAGCTATCAACCGTTGTCCGGGAATTCAATCAGTCAATTGTCCGTATCTAGCCTATGAAACGCTCTTTGCTATCCTGCCTGTTTCTGTGCACAGGTTTGTTCTTGTGGTCTGGCTGTAATACTAAACTGGTTGCCCAGATAACAAAGGGAAAGGTGTATACCATTGTTGAACAGGAGCCTGAGTTCCCGGGTGGTACCATTGCTTTGAGTCGTTATTTGGCTGAAAATATCCGCGTTCCCGGGGCGCTGGTCCGGAAAAATTACAATGCAGGCCCGATAGCCGCTAAATTCATTATCGACGAGCTTGGGTTCGTGCATGACCCTCGAATAGTAGCCCAGCCAACTGAAGGGAAGATGCGTAAAGGTATGAACACCTTCATGGCCAATATTATCGTGGCAGTCGAGAAAATGCCCCGCTGGACCCCGGGTAGAGTAGCTGGAAAACCGGTGCCCGTATTCTATACACTACCCGTTGAAGTAAATATGCAGTAAAAATAAGCCGAAAGGGGCTGACGCACGTGAAAGTAATTTTCGTGCGTCAGCCCCTTTCGGCTTGTTCGACTCTCTAACTTACAACTTCTCTCTATACATTCATTAATGATTCCCGACGGCGCATTTTCCCGGCCGGTATACCGAACATCATCTTGAACCGGCGGCAGAAGTAGGCCGTGTCTTTATAGCCAACTTCGGAACCGATGGCCCGAATGCTTTTCTTGCTCGTACGCAATAGACCCACAGCCGCTTCCATGCGCTGGTACTCGATGTAATCCTGAGGATTAATACCCGTCAGCATTTTGAAGTACTGTCCTACATAGTCTTCTGAAACGTTTGCCACGTTTGCCAGCACCTTGTTAGAAAGGTCGCCACCGATATTTTCCTTGATGTAAGCGAAAATATCAATCAGGCGGGGGTCTTTAAAGTAGGTGCTGTTGGTTACCAGTTGCTCGACAAACAGATGATTTTTAAGAATATAGCGGACAACTTCAATGACTATTTCTTCCGTCTTAATCTTAATAATCCGCCCTTTCCCGGCCAGATCGGTCATATCTTCTGCCAGTATCTGATCAATGGTAGTGGCCAGATGCTCCTCCCGTTTGATGATAAAGGGCGGGACATCGAGTGAATTGAAGAAATTGACGGAGTCAAATACTTTGGCCTCAAAAGATACGTAGCCAAACGAATTAGGCAATTGGCTAATCAGTTTAGGATCGTGATTTCCCTCCCAATAGGACTCACGATGGGTCATGAATTCCTCGTTCGAAACCACCTTCGGTTTCGACGGGTCACCGTAGGTAACCGTTACATGTTTTCCACCCGGAATGAAAAGCATATCGCCTACATCCACTTTTATTTTTTCGTCGCCGATGGAGACTTCGCCATTATACAGAATCAGCAGCGTGTTCTCAACATCGTAGAAATTTTTGATCGTGATTGGTTGCAAAATCCGGATATTACGGGCTTTGATAAACTTCACACCTAGGGATTCAATTATTTTATTGTAGTCTTCCATAGCTGAAAGGAGTGCGTGCGCGGTTTCGAATTGTGCGTAAAGTTGCACAAAACTAATAATTTGTACAAAACTAATACAAGAATAAAAGTTTCCAAAGAATAAAAAAAATAATGCGTATTCACTATGAACACGCATTATCTAAGTAGAATAATTCTATTTCAGGTTGATAACCGCTATCGAATGAGTTCTCTGGCTATCACTAATTTTTGTATTTCAGACGTACCCTCATAAATCTGGGTGATTTTTGCATCGCGCATTAACCGTTCTACGTGGAACTCCTTTACGTAACCATACCCGCCATGAATTTGCACCGCTTCGGTAGTAGCCCACATAGCCACATCGGAGGCAAATAGTTTGGCCATAGCCGCTGCCTGTACATAATCCTTATGCTCATCCTTCAGCCGGGCGGCTTTGTAGACCAGCAACCTGGCAGCTTCAATTTTAGTAACCATCTCGGCTAATTTGAACTGAATGGCCTGATGGTCAAATATTTGCTTGCCAAATGCTTTTCTTTCCTGGCTGTACTTAAGGGATAGTTCGTACGCACCGGCGGCAATACCCAGAGCCTGAGCAGCAATACCTATACGGCCGCCATTTAAGGTCGACATGGCGAATTTAAAGCCAAATCCATCGTCACCAATCCGGTTTTCTTTAGGGACTTTCACATCCGTAAATAGTAGTGAATGCGTGTCAGAAGCCCGAATTCCCATTTTATCTTCTTTCTTGCCAACCACAAAACCGGGAGTGCCTTTTTCCACAATCAGGCAGTTGATACCCCGGTGACCTTTTTGCCGGTCGGTTTGGGCAATTACTAGGCAAATTTCCGATGTACCTCCATTCGTAATCCAGTTCTTGGTGCCGTTCACCAGATAATAATCGCCTTTATCATCGGCCGTAGTGGCCTGCGAGGTCGCATCGGAACCGGCTTCAGGCTCCGACAGGCAAAAGGCACCGATTGATTCGCCGGTAGCAAGCCGGGTTAGGTACGTCTGTTTCTGGTCTTCCGTCCCGAATGCTTCAAGGCCATAGCAAACCAGTGAATTATTAACCGACATCACGACCGATGCCGAAGCGTCAATTTTTGAGATTTCTTCCATAGCCAGCACGTAAGAAACGGTATCCATCCCTCCCCCTCCGTATTCCGGTGGCACCATCATGCCCATAAAGCCTAATTCGCCCATACGCTTAACTTGTTCGGCCGGGAAACGTGCTTCATTGTCGCGCTCCACGATGCCGGGCAGCAGCTCATTCTGCGCGAAATCGCGGGCGGCCTCCCGCACCGCCTGGTGCTCTTCCGATAAGTTAAAATTCAAACCCTGTAGCTCTACTGTTGCTGTTGCTGTTGCCATTTGACTTGCGTTGAGGCAGTTAAATAGTTAGTTGTATTGACTATAGTAAAGGTAATGAATTGCCCCAATAGTATGCATGCATACTACCTATTCGAGCAAAAAAGTAATCAACTCGGCGATGCAGGCAGGTTTGGTTGCCCCCTCGACCTCAAAAACACACTCAGTAATAACGCGTAAACCATTATTCTGAGACTCCGTATGGTGTAGCCAGCCCCGCATCCGTAGCTTGCTGTTTACCGGCACGGCATTCGTGAATCTAATTTTGTTCGCTCCATAGTTAATCCCCATTTTTACCGATTCGATTCGGTAGAGTTGGGCCATCAGTCTGGGGGCCAGCGAAAGTGTCAGGAAGCCGTGAGCAATGGGTGTTTTGTACGGCGACTCTTTGCTGGCCCGTTCGGGATGGGTGTGAATCCATTGATGATCGCCAGTGGCCTGAGCAAACAGGTCAATCATTTCCTGCGTGATGATTATGTAATCCGTTTCGCCAAGCGACTGGCCGGTATGGGCCGTAAATTCACTGAGGTCAGCAAAGGTTATCATAGGTAATCATGGTTTTGTCCAGTAATGTTGATATGAGTAGGGGACGCGTTCAGAAATTTTCGTTCGGTGGTAATGTACTCGCGTATCGAAAACTTGGTACTGGTTCGGCTGTGTTAATTGCTTTTCACGGATTCGGTCAGTCTGGTGGGGCTTTCATGCCGCTGGAACGCTCGTTAGCTAACCAGTTCACCATTTTTGCCGTTGATTTATTTTTCCACGGTCATAGTGAATATAATGCCAACCAACCGTTAGCCAAGCCTGACTGGTATCGCCTGATGGATGCCTTTTTACGGACGCAGGGCATAACGCGTTTTTCATTAATGGGTTTTAGTCTTGGCGGACGGTTTGCCCTGACTACAGTGGAAGCTTTTGCCGAACGAATCGACCAATTGTTTTTGATGGCACCCGATGGTATCACTCAAAACAACTGGTATCGGTTGGCTACTGCCAGCACGTTGGGGCGAAAACTGTTCTGTTTTGTTCTCCAACATCTGCCTTTGTTACTGCACATAGGGCATACGCTCGTTAAACTCGGTTTATTGAAACAGAGACTCATGCGTTTTGCCGAACGCTCACTTGGTACCCCTAATCAGCGGATACTGGCTTACCGAAGCTGGACGCAGTTCAGGCAAATTCAGCCAAACCTGGTTACCATTGCCGATCTAATCAATCATATTTCCATACGCGTTCATTTTTTCACCGGCGTATTCGATCCTATTGTTCCCGGTCCTTATGTACTACCCCTCACACGAAAACTACGCCAGTATGAATGGACTAATCTGGAAGCCCGCCATAATCAGTTGATTGATTTAGCAGGCCCTATTTTAAGGAACGCTGGATAGTGAGCCAAAGCCCTGCTATAGATAAGATGATCAGTACAATCACCACAATCTGCATCCAGGAATTCTGATTAGGATTTTCTAAAAGAGTTTTTATTTCGCGGGCCTCGTGGCCCGACCATATCGCTAATATCGTTCTGGGTGCCATACCCAAAAAGCCACCCAGTAAAATATTTTTGAGTTTTGCGCCGGAGAGAGCAAATAACAAATTGGTTAGACCGAAGGGGAGAACAGGAGAGAGTTTCGCAAAAAAAATGACTTCAAGTTCCTTATTAAGAATTCGGTCGAGGATGGATTTCGCTTTTGGATTTCTATTGATAAAAGCCAGAAATCGGTCATGATCAAGCCATTGGACCACAAGATTTATAAACAGAATACCGCCAAAATTGATGACAAACAAAGGCAAGACGGCCTGCCAGCCCAGAAAATAGCCGAAAATGAGTGCCAGCATGGTTGGGGGAGTAAGCCCCGCTGAGGTGATTGTACAAATAATTGTGAGACCCACCCACTGCCAGGCTGTCAGACCAGCAATAGCAGCTTCGTGTACAACGGCATAGTAAGTCAGGAAAGACGTAAATACGATGGGAGTTGCTGATAAAACGATACCTGCAATGGCCGGCCCGGTAAGTGCTTTTAACTGAGTTGGTTTCACAGATAGTCAAACCGCCAAAAGGCCGTTGTGGTTTAATTGGTGATACAATAGAAGATTTGTTTGACCAAATAAGAAAAAAGAAGTCCAAAATTAATTGTGCGTTTACGCTAGCGGTAGCGTTGCACCGATGCGCTACAATTCTTCACTACTTTTGAGCATGAAATTCGCAACAAAAGCCATCCATGCGGGCATTGAGCCAGACCCTACTACGGGCGCCATCATGACCCCCATCTACCAAACCTCCACATATGTGCAGGAATCGCCGGGCAAGCACAAAGGGTATGAATATGCCCGGACCCAGAACCCGACCCGAACAGTGCTGCAAAATAACTTGGCCGCTCTGGAAAACGGAAAGCATGGTATCTGCTATGCGTCCGGTCTGGGAGCCACGGATGCTATTCTGAAACTATTCAAACCCGGCGACGAAATTATTGCCAGCAACGATTTATACGGGGGTACCTACCGTATCATGGTGCGCGTATTTCAGGAGTTTGGTCTCATATTCCGGTTTGTTGATTTATCTAATCCGGCAAATCTGGAACCGGTCATTACGGCCACTACGAAGATGGTCTGGATTGAAACGCCAACCAACCCACTGCTTCGTCTGGTCGATATTGCCGCCATTTCGGCCATTACCAAAGAGCGGGGTATCAAACTGGTCGTTGATAATACGTTTGCTTCTCCCTACCTGCAAAACCCGCTCGACTTAGGCGCGGATATCGTGATGCATTCGGTTACCAAGTATCTTGGCGGGCACTCCGATACGGTTATGGGGGCTATCATTTTGAACGATGATGAAACGGCTGAGCAACTGGCATTTATTCAAAACGCCTGTGGGGCTGTGCCGGGGCCACAGGATTGTTTTCTGGTATTACGTGGTATCAAAACCCTGCATGTACGGATGCAGCGTCATTGCGAAAATGCCATGAAAGTGGCCCATTATCTGCAACAACATCCAAAAATAAGTCAGGTATATTACCCCGGTCTGGAATCTCATGCCGGACATGTGTTAGCCAAAAAACAGATGCGCGACTTTGGCGGGATGCTCTCTTTCGAACTAAAAGGGGACTCAATGCCCGAGGCTATCCGCGTAATGGAAAGCTTCAGCGTGTTTTCGCTGGGTGAATCTCTGGGCGGAGTGGAGTCACTTTGTACGCACCCGGCCAGTATGACTCACGCCAGCATTCCCAAGGAAGCCAGGCTGAAAAATGGCCTGAAAGATACCCTCATCCGGCTCAGTGTCGGTATTGAGGATGTTGATGATTTAATTCAGGACCTTGCTCAGGCAATTGCTTAAGTAATGTGAGGGATGTTTACAACTGGTCATTCCCCACCCAGTCAATACCTTATGCTTCGACTTCTACTTTTCTTTATTTGTTTAACACCCGCCCTCGCCCAGGTTCCAAACGGCTTTGTACAACGGCAGATAGCCCGAAATCTGAACCCAACCAGACTGACATTTGCGCCAAATGGGCAGTTATTTGTGGCGGATAAAGGGGGGGCAATTATCGAAATCGTTAATGATAGAGTAGCCTCTGAACCATTTATGACGATAGCCAATGTAGATACCTACAATGAGCGGGGGCTGTCGGGCCTTTGTTTTCACCCCGATTTTCCGCGGACACCTTATTTCTACGTTTACTACACGGTAAAAGGAGCTGACCACAACCGACTGAGCCGATTCCAGGTAACGGGGGGCATAGCGGACCCTAAAAGTGAGAAAATTCTGTTTGAATTTGACAAGTTACTAGGCTCCATTCATAACGGAGGTTCGCTGCGGTTTGGGCGGGATCAAAAATTATACGTTGGACTCGGTGACGGGTCCAATGCGCCAATGGCTGATCGACTTGACAGTTTCTTAGGGAAGATACTACGGATAAATGATGATGGCAGCATTCCAGCAGATAATCCGTTTGCTGGGATCGCCACTGGCTTTTACAAGGCCGTTTATGCCATTGGCTTCCGGAATCCATTTTCAATGGATATTGACCCCCTATCGGGGCAAATACTTGTTGGCGAGGTGGGGGGGGATTTGTTTGAAGAGGTGGACGATGTTAAAGCTGGCGGGCATTATGGCTGGCCGCTGGTTGAGGGGTTGCGAACCAATCAGGAAGTCCCCGGTAACTATGTCGATCCTATTTACTCCTACAAGCATGACCTGGATTGCGCTATAACCGGACTCACATTTTACAACCCTACCACCGTTCGTTTCCCCGCCGAATACCGAAAAAAGGCGTTTTTTGCTGACTATTGCGGAGGAATAATTCATACTATTGACCCGGTAACTGGCCAGGTGCTTGGTAACTTCGTAACTAATATTGACCGTCCTGTAGCATTGGCTACCAGCCCCGATGGATACCTGTATTACATAGCTAGAGGTGGAATGGGTGGCGGCTCACAGGCCGATAACACCGCAACCGGCAATGGGTCTGTTTACAAAGTATCCTATTTTGATTCTGGCATACCCTATATAACCACCCAGTCGACTGGGGCTTTTGTGGCTGTTGGTGAAGCGGCTACTTTGTCAATAGATGCCGTAGGCCAGAAACCACTGACGTACCGCTGGTATCGGAATGGGAACCTGATAAGCGGAGCATCTCAAAGTCAGTATGCTATCACTAATCCATCCCTGGCCGACAACGGGGCTTTATTTACTTGTACTGTAACGAACGCAATTGGTTCTGATACGGCCAGCACCATGATGCTCCGGGTGGTGCAGGGGCAGCGGCCGGTAGCGCGTATTTTACAGCCACTTACGAATAGAACGTATCAGGGTGGTGGCACAATCACCTACGCCGGGGAAGCCCTCAATGCTAGTCAACAGCCCCTGGCCAGTGCTAAATTAACCTGGTGGATTGATTTTCACCACGAAGACCATGTTCATCCGGCACTGGACCCCATTACCGGTCCCACCTCCGGGACGTATAAAGTAGCCCGCGTGGGCGAGACCTCTACCGATGTTTGGTATCGGGTTCACCTCCGGGCAACGGATGTGTCGGGGCTAACGGCAGAGTCCTGGGTAGACGTAAAACCTCAGGTTAGTATTGTCACTATCACTAGTCAACCGGCCGGAGCGCTGGTAACGATCGACGGACAGTTACAACAGACAAGCCTTACCTTTCCTGCAGTGGTTGGTATGCTGCGCACAGTTAGCACAAAGCCTTATCTGGCAGCCTCAACCGGTTTTCATAAGTTCTCGGGCTGGAGCAACGGACAAACCTCTACCATATTTACCTACGAAATACCGGCTGTTAGTACGCCACTGACCATGAACTATACCGCTTTGCCCTCACCGGGAGGAAATGGGCTGATGGCAGAGTATTATACTGACAGGAATGACTTCGTCGATCCACCAACAGTAGTCCGGATTGACTCAACAATTGATTATTACTGGAGTTACGGCTCTCCTGACCCTAAACTGTCCGCTGATAACTTTGTGGCCCGTTGGTCGGGCAAGTTTCAGGTTCCTTTTTCGGACACATTCACCTTCGCGGCCGAATCGGATGACGGAGTGAGGCTGTGGATAGATGACAAACTGGTCATTGATAAGCTGGAAATACAGGAATCAACCGAATGGTTGGCCAATGTTGAGCTGAAAGCGGGACAAACCCACACGATTCGGTTGGAATATCTTGAAAATCAGGGAGAATCCCTGGTGCATCTACGCTGGAGTTCTCCTCAGTTTGATAAAGCAGTTATTAGTAAATCACAATTGTTCGGAGCACTCCTTATCACCGCCAGTGAGCCAGCTATTGATGCGTCATTGACCCTTTTTCCCCAACCCGCCCACGACCACCTGACCGTTCGATACGTAGCTCCCCAGCCCGGTCCGGCGCAGCTTGAGGTTACTGACCTGCTGGGCCGACGGGTTTACCAGAAAACCGTTTATGTAGCAATCGGTACAAACGAGTACGGTATACCAGTAGCCGCCTGGCCGGGAGGATTGTACCACCTGGCCATTCATCCTGCCGATCAGTCAGCTGTGTTCCGGCGAATGCTTGTTCGTTAAAACCGGACCCGTATACCCGCCAGAAAATTCCGTCCGGCCTGTGGGTAATAAGCATTGTCTGATATAACTTTTCCTTCCGAAATATACCCGTAGGTATAGCCATTTGACTCGTACTTCTCATCCAGTACATTGTTAAACAGCAGTGTAAACGCAATTTCCTGAGCAAACGCTGGTTTCAGCGTGTAGATAACCCGGATATCGTTCGTGAAATAAGGATTTAACTTTCTGCTTTCGCTGGAGGTATTGTCCAGGTATTGTTTGCCAACGTATTTCGAAAGAAGCCCCAGTTCCAGCCCTTTGGCCGGTGTAAAGAGTAATTGCGAGCCTGAAATTACATTGGGGGAAAACGAAATGTCCGTCTGGCTGTACTGGCGAATATCCTGTGCACCCGTATCGTAATTATCCAAATACTCCGTGAAGTTTTCGACCTTGTTCCGGCTGAGTGTTGCGTTTACATTCCAGCGGAGTTTGCTGGTCAATCGAGCACCGGCTTCCAGCTCTACCCCGGCCCGATGACTTTCGGGTATATTCACCCGGTTATAGGCGCCTACATCATTTATCTGTCCCGATAAAACCAACTGGTTCTGGTAATCCATGTAGTAGCCGTTAAGGGAAACCGTAAATTTCTGCCCCTGTAGTTTGTACCCTACCTCGTAGTCAATTAGTTGTTCCGCTTTGGGGCGGCTCTCCGGGGTCGACTGCGTGTAATCATCCCGGTTGGGTTCCCGGTGTCCCACACCTACCGATGCGTAGGCCGTACTATGGTCATTGATGGTATAGGTTAAGCCTGCTTTCGGGTTAAAAAACGTCAGGTTGGCGTTCTGCTGTACGTTTTGGAGCTGACTGTTGAACCCAAGAAACGAATAGCCAACCGTGCGTACCTGCAAATCAAGAAAACCGTTGAACTGATTGCTGAACTGATAAAAGGCTTTTGCGTACAGATTGACATCGGTTTTGATTGCATCGTCATTATAATACTGATTCCGAATGTTGGTATTTCCCGCAATGCGTGCCCAGATTATCTCGCCGTAGTGGCCACCCTGATACTGATTCCACCCACCACCGATATTGGCCGTCAGTTTCCCGAAACTGTTGTAATCGAGCGAAAATACCGTACCGTAAAAATCGTTATTCAGCCATTTCCGCCGAACAATATCGGTTTTGCTGATAGTCGAGTCACCAATCACAACGGGGGGTAAGTTGTACTTGCTGAAAGCATCGTTAGGTTTGAACTCTTCGTAATACCCTTTTCCCTTTGTGTAGAATAGGGAGGCATTCAACCGCCAGTTTTTACTTAGACCGAATGAACTAATCAGCTGGTAATTATCCTGCTGGTAGTTGTCCGTCTGGTTATCGTAGGTAAACGAATTGTAAGTTCGGTTGGTGGGCAGAATAGCTTCCGGTACGCCATTCCAGGCCTGGTACGTTTGCTCCTGTCCCGAAAATACGTTTAGCCGGATAAAGCTATTTTTGGCGTAGTAGCCTCCCGATAGATAAAACGACTTCAAATCTGAAAACGCCCGGTCGATAAAGCCATCAGAGTGTATTTTCGATAACCGGGCATCCAGGACAAAATGATTATTTAGCAGGCCAGTACCTGCCAGTATGTTTACCTTTCGGGTTCCAAACGAGCCACCCGACAGGTTTACTTCGGCATAGGGTTTCTCTTCCAGTTTATTCGTCTGGATATTGATAGACGCGCCAAAGGCCCCCGCACCATTAGTCGATGTGCCCACACCCCGCTGAATCTGAATACTGCTCACGGAAGAAGCAAAGTCAGGCATATCGACAAAGTAAGTGCCCTGCGATTCCGCATCGTTATACGGAATACCATTGAGTGTTACGTTGACCCGCGTGGCATCGGACCCGCGGATACGAATGCCCGTGTACCCCACACCCGCCCCGGCATCGGACGTTGTGACAACAGAAGGGGTGAAATTGAGCAACTGCGGTATGTCCTGCCCCAGATTTAGCTTGTTCAGTTCCTGGCGGGTTACGTCCGTGTAGGCAATGGCCGATTTTTGATTGGCCCGGGTTGCGCTCACCACTACTTCATCAACGGCCACGGCTGTTTTAGTCAGGTTAACGGATAGTATGATATTCTGGGTAAGGTCAACCGTTTTGAGTTGGGGTTCGTAGCCAAGCAGTGATACGCGCAAGGAAAGCGTTCCCGGCTTCAGGTTGGCGAGCTGAAACATGCCGGATGCATCGGTGAAGGTCCCTTTATAAGTATTTTCAATCACGATAGCTGCGCCGGGAAGTGTACCGCCATCGGCATCGCTTACTGTACCCGAAATGGAAAATTGAGCCCATACGGGCAGTGCAGGTAGCCAGCATAAGGCCGCGAGGAAAACAAGATAGGTCGTACCTTTTTTCATTTGTGAAAAAGATTACGATAGGCGAGGGGCCAAACCTACCTCTGGTTATAGATAGTTGGTTGGTAAATAGTCATGAACACGATTCATGATTACATTTCCCTTCACGGCATTACCCGCGCAGGTTCAATGGGTATAATCTCAGCCCGTTGTTTTAGGGCACCCCTTCATAAGATTAGCGGGACAAAGTTAAGTCAAATTCAATATAACAAGAGTTCTAGCTGAGCGTTTTTATTTTTTAAACAGGCAGTAATGTATATATGAGCGAATTTGATTTAGTTGTGCTTACAGAAGATTTGGCAAACAGGCGGTTAAAAGCAGGAGATGTTGGAACAGTCTTAACCGTTTACGGAGAAGACAGAGCGTTTGAAGTAGAGTTTGCCACGTTGACGGGCGAATCGGTAGCTGTAGAAACGCTGTTACCGCATCAGATTCGGGGAATTCGACCATCAGAAATGATGGCTGTACGGGATATGACCCTACAGGAACCCGCTGATTCGTAAACTTTTGACGCTTACCCTTTTCCGCAATGCTAAATATTTCTAATTTTGCACTCCAAATTGCAAAAGCATGAGCAAGAAGAACACCGGACTTGAGTTTTTAGAAGACCCGGACGCGCTGGCCGGTCAGTTAGAGCGGGCTGAAGATTTTTTTGAACAGAACCGAACCATCATTTTCGGTATAGTAGGTGCTATCGTTCTAGCAATCGTTGGTTTCTTCGGTTATCAGTATTACGTAAGCACCCAGGACGAAACGGCTCAGGCCGAATTATTCCCATCGGTTTACCAACTGGAAGCCGATTCGCCCAAGGTAGCTCTCAACGGAGACGGTAAAACTCCGGGTCTCTTATCCGTAGCGGATAATTATGGTGCCACGAAGGCCGGTAATCTGGCTGAGTTCTACGCTGGTGTTGCGCTGCTGAAAGAGGGGAAATACGATGAAGCCATTGCGCATCTGAACGATTTTAGTTCGTCGGATTTGCTGATTCAGGCTCGGGCCTATGCGCTTGTAGGTGATGCCTATATGGAAAAGAAAAGTTATGATGAAGCGGCTGACCATTACCGGAAAGCAGCCGATTATAAGCCCAACAAATATTTTACACCCGGCTACCTGACGAAACTGGCAGTTGCCTACGAGCAGGCAAAGCAGAACGATAAAGCCATCTCGACGTATAACGAGATAATCGAAAAATACGGCCAGTCGGCAGAAGCGGCCAGTGCGAAAAAGTATAAATCCGTACTGGAAGCCACTGTCGGTGAGTCGTAAGCGTACTTGACTAACTCAATACTGCAAAGGACAAAGCCGAAACCGGTTTTGTCCTTTTTTATTCAGTATCCCGGACCGGTACGCCGGAGTGGGGCACGTCTGGAAATAACAAGTAACTAAAGCAATATCCGGATGGCTACGTCCGGAACACTAAATTGTATGGCATCTACCAATAAGAGTCTCAGCGTTTTTTCAACGGATGAACTGCCCGATATTAGCAACCGGTGTTTTGTTATACTGGTATCGGAGTGGAATACAGACGTTACCGAAGCGTTGTTTGCCGGGGCTTACCAAACGCTGATTCAGCACGGGGCCCTAGCGGGAAATATTATCCGCGGCAATGTGCCGGGTAGTTATGAATTGAGTCTGGGCGCGCAGTGGTTTGCTCAGCAGGATAAAGTAGATGCCGTTATTGCACTGGGTTGTGTTATTCAGGGTGAAACAAAGCACAATGATTACATAAACCACGCAGTGGCGCAGGGCCTGACAAACGTTGGCCTGAAAACAGGGAAACCTGTCATCTTTGGGGTACTTACACCCAATGACCAGCAGCAGGCACTCGACCGGGCGGGCGGTATCCACGGAAACAAAGGTGACGAAGCGGCCATTACCGCTATTAAAATGATTGGTTTAAAAGAACAGGTATACAGTAAAATTTAAAGAGTGAGAGAGTGAAAGAATGAAAGGGCGCTGAACGGCTTTTAATTCTTTCGCTCTCTCACTCATTCACTCTTTCACTAATATGCACGTCTGGAAATTTGGCGGCACGTCGGTCGGGAAGCCCGAGCGGATGCAGTCTATTCGTAAACTGATAACGGAAGACAATACCCATAAGATTGTCGTTCTCTCGGCCCTGGCGGGTACAACAAATGCATTACTGAGCATTGGCGAAGCCCTCAAAGTGAACGATGATGTTGATGCGAATGCAAAAATTGATTCGCTCATCGAGCATTATGGTCATTTTGTGGATGAACTCTACAAAACGACCGACGGTAAGGCGGCCGGGCAAAAAATTATAGAGGCCGAGTTCTCCTTTATCCGCTCACTAACAGGTATCAAGCCATTTACCCTCAAACAGGAAAAAGAACTGGTGGCCGAGGGGGAGTTGCTTAGTACGCAGCTTTTTCAGGCTTATTTGGCCGAGGAAAATGTGTCGTCTGCTTTATTACCTGCGTTGGAGTTCATGCGGATTGACGCCGACAATGAGCCTGAGATCCACTATACCGAGCAAAAGCTGGCTGAAATCTTGCCCCCGCACGCCGATAAGCAAATTATCGTTACGCAGGGTTTCATCTGCCGGAATCCACGCGACGAAGTAGATAACCTGAAGCGGGGTGGATCTGATTATACAGCTTCGCTGATCGGTGGAGCCGTTCGGGCTGAGGAAATTCAGATATGGACGGATATCGACGGGATGCATAATAATGACCCGCGTATCGTAAAAAACACCTTCCCCGTTCGGGAGTTGACTTTCGACGAAGCGGCTGAGCTGGCGTATTTCGGCGCTAAAATACTGCACCCATCTACCATTACCCCCGCCCGGATGTTTGGTGTGCCCGTGCGGCTAAAAAACACGATGGAACCGAAAGCACCGGGTACCCTCATCTCCGACCATACCGCCGGTACGGCTCAGCAACAGATATTCAAGGCAATTGCGGCCAAGGATGGTATTACGGCCCTGTATATTCACTCGACCCGGATGCTGAATGCCTATGGTTTCCTGCGCCGGATTTTCGAGATTTTCGAGAAGTACAAAACACCCGTTGATATGCTGGCTACATCGGAAGTGTCAGTATCCGTTACGATTGATAACACGGAGCGCATTCAGGAGATTACGGATGAACTCAATACGTTCTGTACGCTGGAAGAGCCTGACTACGACCAAACAATTATCTGCATTGTCGGTAACTTCAGTGCCGACAACAAGGGGGTAGCCGTTCGGGTGTTCAATGCCATGCAGGACATTCCTATCCGAATGATTTCGTACGGTGGAACGGAAAGTAATCTGTCATTACTGATACATGGTCAGTACAAAGCCCAGGCATTGAATGCGTTGAACGATGGACTTTTTTTGGCATAGATTCAACTCACCTTCTAACAGTAGCACTAATCGCCGTTAGAAAACGACTTATCATTATAGACTAATGCTGCAACTTCCATTTATACGCGATAATAAAGAAGCAACCATAGCAGGCCTAGGCAAACGAAATTTTTCCGGTGCCGAAGCCAGTATTGACCAGGTACTGACATTGGACCAGCAACGGCGTGATACGCAGCGCGAACTTGATGATGTGCTAGCCCAGTCCAATGCGAAAGCGGGCCAGATTGGTGCGTTTATGAAGGCCGGGGATAAAACAGCGGCTGAAGGGGCCAAATTAGAAACAGCAGCGTTGAAAGTTCGCTCGAAAGAACTTGCCGATTCGCTTCGTCAAATCGAAGTCGATTTACAGGCGGTTCTGGTCACCATTCCTAATCTGCCACATAGCAGCGTTCCTGAAGGTCGTTCGGGCGATGATAATGAAGTGGTGCTGGAGCATGGTGAGAAACCGGTTCTGCACGACAAAGCCCTGCCCCATTGGGAACTCATCAAAAAGTACGGTAGCGACGCCGGGCCTATGATTGATTTTGAACTGGGTGTCAAAATTGCAGGGGCGGGTTTTCCAGTGTACAGGGGAAAAGGAGCTCGGATTCAGCGGGCCATGATTAACTTTTTTCTAGACGAGGCCATGAAGGCTGGCTATATGGAAGTACAGCCGCCCATTGTGGTCAACGAAGATTCGGGATTTGGGACGGGGCAACTGCCGGACAAAGAAGGGCAGATGTATTACATGCCGGAAGATAAGCTCTACCTGATTCCTACCGCCGAGGTTCCTATTACGAACATATACCGGGATGTGATTCTGCCGGAAAATCAGTTACCAATTAAAAATGTGGGCTATACCCCCTGTTTCCGGCGCGAAGCGGGTTCGTGGGGTGCCCACGTTCGGGGATTGAACCGATTGCACCAGTTCGACAAAGTAGAAATAGTGCGCATCGAGAAGCCGGAAAACTCGTACGCAGTTCTTGAGGAAATGAGTCTGCACGTACAAAGCCTGCTACAGAAACTGGAACTACCCTACCGGGTGTTACGGCTTTGCGCGGGCGATATGGGCTTTACATCAGCCCTGACATACGACATGGAGGTATGGTCGGCGGCTCAGCAGCGTTGGCTGGAAGTTAGCTCCGTTTCAAATTTTGAAGCCTACCAGGCCAACCGGCTTAAACTTCGCTCTAAGCTTGCGGGGAAGATGCAGTTACTGCATACCCTGAACGGATCAGCACTGGCTCTGCCGCGTATTCTGGCCGCCATTCTGGAAAATAATCAGACCCCGGAAGGCATCCGCATTCCGAAAGTGCTGGTGCCCTACTGCGGGTTTGATATGATTGACTAACAGTCGCAGGAGTAGTTGCCGTAACCCGGATAATGGGGCGATAAGTTGCCCGAAACACTAACAACGCGGTCCAGCGGAATCATCTCGCCAGTTGCCAGCTCGAGCCAGTTGGTAGTACCTTCCTTAACGAGTTGCTTAATGGTTACGTCTGTTTTGATGAACTCGTTCAATTCGCTCAGGTATTCAAGGCGAACGAACTTGCCGGGAATAATAGCCGCCCGAAAGTCGGTTTCGGACGAAGTAAAGTCAGATTGATTTGGGTTTGTTTCCATATAGATAGAACACCCTTAAAACGTGAAACGTGCCCTAGTTCTCGCCGGGGCACGTTTCACGTTTTAACAAGGACAGGATGTCTATACTAGCTTTTCCAGTTCATTCTGCAACTCACGGAGGATGGTTTCCTTCATGGCAATTTTGCGTTTCTGTGTGTTAATTTTATTCAACACCTGCTTATCGGCATCATTGTTCGGGTCGAGTCCATCGGCATCCTGCAAGGCAAATTGCAGGTCGTTTTTCTCCCGTTTCACCAGGTAATCCATCTCCCGGATTTTTGTCCGAACCTGTTCTGACTGGCTTTTTAATTCAAAAGCCGGATATTTCCGGGCAAGTACACGACCGAGGTAACTCAGTTCAAAGATTTTGTCGCAGGCGGCCCGGAATCGTTCATTGACCACTTTGTCCTGCAACTTAAACGGTACCCGAACTTCTTTCCAGCTATTCAGTAATACCTTGGCTCGTTCGGCAGCAGCAAAAATATCGGATTGTTTCGCGAGTTGTTCCGCTTCGTCCGCCATCTTCATTTGCTGCTCCAAACGAGGATCAATCTTCGGTACCAGCACAATGCCTTTCACATCATTGTACTTGGTATAAAACATGGTCGTGGCTTTCTTGAACTGCTTGTACAGTTTACCACTTTTTTTAATGGGTACCTCGCCAACCGCTTTCCAGGCGTTGTTAAGCTTACGGACTTCCTGAAAAGCTGCATCCAGATCGCCCAGCCGATTGGCCCGGAAGGCCAGCCGGATAAGCTCGTCGTATTTGTCCAGCCGTTCCTGAATAACCTTGTTTTGCTCGTTGAAAAACTCACGCCTGCGCGTAAAAAAACCATCCAGTAGTTCCTGAAACTGATCTTCAATGTCGGGGTCAACTGCTTTATCGACCGGTCCCGTTTTAATCCATTTAGTCTTGATTTCCTGAAGGGCATCGGCGGTTTCGCGCCATTCTGTGCTGTCGGCAATAGCGGTGGCCTCGGCGAGCAGGGCCTGCTTGATGTCGAGATTTTTCCGCTGGTTGACCGCAATTAATTCGGCGAGCAGTTGTTCCTGAGCATCCAGCCGTTCAATCAGGGGTGGAAAGTTACCGAGTGCGTCGAAGTTTAGTAACTTCTTGCGGAGTTGAACCAGTTTTGTGAGGTACGAACCCTTGTTCTGGGCTTCGGTAATATCGTTCTCTAACTGGCTGACTTTACTCTCAGCGATGATGAAGCGATTCTTAAAATAATCGAGCGCTTCCTGCTCGGTTCTTTTTACTTCGCCAATCTGGCGATCTTCGTAATTCAGGTAGCCTTTCAAAAATACCTTTCCGTCTTTGACGTAACCGTATTCATCTACCAGTGAAGCGTTTTCCATTACTATACTTGGTTAAAGCTGCGCTGCGGGTTAAATTTGAGGAATAACCACAAATCTATCAGAAATTAATGAGCCAGGAAACTATAATTTTCTCTATGGCTGGTGTGAGTAAAAATATTCCGCCTAACCGACAAATCCTAAAGAACATTTACCTTTCCTTCTTCTACGGAGCAAAAATTGGTGTTCTCGGCCTGAATGGCTCTGGAAAATCTACCCTGCTACGCATTATTGCGGGACTGGACAAAAATTACACGGGCGAGGTAGTATTCTCACTTGGCTACTCCGTTGGTATGCTCGATCAGGAGCCAATATTCGAAGCCGGTAAAACCGTTCGTGAGGTTGTAGAAGAGGGTGTTCAGGAAGTGGTTAATCTACTGAAGGAATTTGATGAAATAAACGAAGCTTTTGGCGACCCCGATGCCGACTTCGACAAATTATTGGCCCGGCAGGGTGAGGTACAGGAAAAACTGGATCACCACAATGCCTGGGAACTCGATCAAAAGCTCGAACGGGCCATGGATGCCCTGCGCTGTCCGCCGTCCGACGCGGTAATTGATACACTCTCCGGGGGGGAAAAACGCCGGGTCGCCCTGTGTCGGTTACTGTTGCAACAGCCGGATGTACTCCTGCTTGACGAACCGACTAACCACCTCGATGCCGAATCGGTATTGTGGCTGGAAGAACACCTCCGGCAATATACCGGAACGGTCATTGCCGTAACGCACGACCGGTATTTTCTGGATAATGTAGCGGGCTGGATTCTGGAACTGGACCGGGGCGAGGGTATCCCCTGGAAAGGTAATTACTCCTCCTGGCTGGAGCAGAAGCAAAATCGACTGGCTAAAGAGGAAAAGACCGAATCCAAGCGGCAGAAAACCCTTCAGCGCGAACTGGAATGGGTAAAAATGGCTCCCAAAGCTCGTCAGGCCAAGTCGAAAGCCCGATTGGGTGCTTACGAAAAGCTGCTGAACGAAGACGCAAAAAGTCGAGACGATAAACTCGAAATCTTTATACCGGCCGGACCACGACTGGGGGCTAAAGTAATAGAAGCTGAAGATGTATCCAAAGCATTCGGCGACCGGCTGCTATTCGAACATTTGGGCTTCCGCCTGCCGCAAGGTGGTATCGTGGGTATTATTGGTCCCAACGGAGCCGGAAAAACCACGCTATTTAAGCTCATTACCGGTCGCGACAAACCCAACTCGGGCACATTCGATGTGGGTGAAACTGTGAAGGTAGCGTACGTGGATCAGGAGCACGATGGGTTGGACCCGAACAAAACGGTGTTTGAAACTATATCGGGCGGAAATGAGTGGATTATGATGGGCGGCAAGCAGTCGAACGCCCGCGCTTACGTGAGCCGTTTCAACTTCGGCGGGGCCGACCAGGAAAAGAAAATCGGTACCCTGTCGGGGGGGGAGCGCAACCGGGTTCACCTGGCTATGATTTTGAAGGAAGGGGCTAACCTCCTGTTATTGGATGAGCCAACGAACGATCTGGACGTAAACACCCTGCGGGCTTTGGAAGAAGGACTGGAAAACTTTGCCGGGTGCGCCGTTGTCATCAGCCACGACCGCTGGTTTCTTGATCGGATCGCCACCCATATTCTAGCCTTTGAAGGTGATTCGCAGGTATATTGGTTCGAGGGTAACTTCTCTGAGTACGAAGAGAATCGACGTAAACGATTGGGGTCAGATGCAACACCGACCCGGATCAAGTATAGGAAGATCGTGTAGAACCAGATACTTGTTACCCGGAATTACAGCTCAATCTGAACAAGCTAATGAGTAAGTGAAACGAAAAATCGTTGAGCGAAAAGGCACGTATACCAGTAGAAGCTGGTGTGCGTGCCTTTTTTGTTTGATTGATTGTGAAGGTGGATTCCATCGTCAATACTAGTTCTGAACTAAGCAGGGAGAAACACTACCAGGATTCATGAGCAAAGGAGTCAAACCAGAACGGGTACCAACCCTAACGCCCGACACACTGAGTGAAACGGTGTTTTATCAGTCAGAAGGGGTAGCAAAGCAAGGACCTTATCACAGTACGTTTCATATTAATCGGATCGAAACAGTGCGTCAGTCATTACAATTTCCGATGCCTCCCCACCGTAAAACCGTCGTCGATTTTATTCTGGTTACCCACGGCAGTATGGTACGCCGGAAGGGGCTAACCAGCTATACCGTTCCTGCAAATACCTTCTTCTTATTACCCGCCCATCAGATTAGTTTCGATGAATGGATGAGTGAAGATATCCGGGGGTACTACTGTCACTTCGATACAAATCTTTTAACCCGGCGCTGGCAGAAGCAAGACCTGGAGAATGAATTCTCATTCCTTAGTTTTGTAGGTAATCCATTGGTATCTATTGATACAGAAAAGCTTAAGAATATTATTCCCTTGCTTGCCAGGCTGGAAGCAGAGTACCAGAGAGAATGCAACCCCACTATTGATATCTTCCGGATATATCTGCTCGCCCTGTTCTTTGAATTGAAACAGACTACGCCTGCAACTGCCTCTACTACCCCTGACCAGGCGGATACTGCCGCGCAGCGTCTGACACAGCAATACAAAAATGCGCTGTCCGAATTCGTGTACGAAAAGCAAAACGTAGCTGATTATGCTGAACTACTTCATATTTCGCCCAATCATTTGAACAAGTGCGTCAGAACGATTACCGGGCAGTCGGCACGGGATTTACTGGACGAAATGATTCTGCTAGAAGCTAAGGTACTGCTTAGTCAGACAACCCTTAGCATCAGTGAGATTGCCTATCGGATTAGGCGACAGGACCCGAGTAACTTCGGGCGATTTTTCAAAACAAAAACAGGGATGACACCCAGGGAGTATCAGCAGGTTGATTGATTTTGACTACCTATAGCCTGATTCTGATAAAAAATTGCACTTCGTGGGTGGTAGTTTTGCTTATTCCTGAACTGTTGATCTTCTACGACTTTTCTCATACGTAATTATACAAATGAAGTAGGACATCGAAGCAAGCGATGTATAAGACTCCTTATGAGTTTCATTAACTGTCATTCAGGTAATAACTGATACAAGGAGCCTTTCGGAAGAGGTTGCTACAAAAGATAATTCAGCAACCAAGAGCATCCTTAACTAATAACGTTTATGAGATTTTACACCCATTTTCAGAGGTCATCTATCAGTATACTTCTTTGCCTGACCGGTTTTCTGATGGCGCAGGCGCAATCTCCGTTACAGCACAATTTTCAGACCCCACCCAATGCGGCAAAGCCCCGCGTGTGGTGGCACTGGATGAACGGCAACATTACCAAAGAAGGCATTCAGAAAGACCTTGAATGGATGAAGCGCGTAGGAATCGGTGGATTTCAGAACTTCGACGCCAGCCTGTTTACACCGGTAGTCGTGCCCAAAAAACTGGTATTCATGACGCCCGACTGGAAGGATGCGTTCAAATTCACGACGAATCTGGCCAGTAAACTTGATCTCGAAATGGCTATTGCCGGCTCGCCGGGCTGGAGCGTGACGGGTGGCCCATGGGTACCTCCCGCCGACGCCATGAAAAAGTACGTTTGGAGTGAAACGCGGGTTACCGGTGGTCAGCCTTTTGCTGGTAAGCTGGCGCAGCCACCCACAGCAACGGGCAAGTTTCAGAATGTTCCACTGACAGCCTCTACCATAATGGGTGGCCCGCCGAAAGATATACCCAGCTACTATGCTAATGCGGCCGTAATCGCCTATCGCCTGCCTGCCGCCGAAAAACAGTTGTCGGAGCTTAACCCAACCATAACGTCGAGCGGGGGGACCTTCACCCTTGCTGAATTAACTGACGGTGACCTGGCGAAAACCACCATGCTGCCGCCCGTAGAAGTAGGGCAGGATATGTGGATTCAGTACGCCTTTGATCAGCCACAGACATTTAAAGCATTTACCATCGTAGGCTCGCCCCCGGCGGGTGAGTTGGCGGAATTTCGGGGAATGCCTGATAACCGCTCCCTGAAAGTGAGCGATGATGGGGTGAAATTTCGCGATGTAGTCATCATCCGAGGTTCTACCATGCCACAAAGTACCATGGGTATTTTACCCACAACGGCCAAATACTTTCGGTTCACATTTAAAACTGAGCAGTCTCAGAGTAGCCCCTTTGCCGCCATGTTCGGAGGGAGTGCTGAACCCGGCAAGCCGCAGGGAATACCCGTGGCCGAGCTGGTGCTGCATAACACCGACCGGGTAGACCTCTTTGAGCAAAAGGCGGGTTTTACACCCTGGTCTGAAAGTACGCACTCGCTGATAAAGCCGAACGCCGATGCCATTCCAACGGAGGAGGTGATTGATCTGACGGGTAAAATGAGCACAGACGGTACGTTAAACTGGACGGTGCCAGCCGGGAACTGGGTAATTGTACGCTTGGGCTACTCGATTACAGGCCGTGAAAATCACCCCGCTTCGCCCGAAGCTACTGGTCTGGAAGTGGATAAACTCGATAAGGCCGCCGTGCTGCGGTACATAGAAACCTACCTGGACATGTACAAGGATGCCACCGGAGGTATGATGGGGGCGCAGGGCTTGCAGTACATGGTTCTGGATAGTTACGAGGCCGGGCATATGACCTGGACTAAAAATATGCCCGATGAGTTCAAGCGTCGCCGGGGTTACGACCTCACACTCTGGCTTCCAGTGCTCACAGGCCGGATTATACAAAGTGCCGAAGCCAGTGAACGGTTTCTGTGGGATTTCCGCAAGACGATTGGTGAACTGATTGTCGAAAACCATTACGAGGCCATTGGTGATGCGCTGCACAAGCGCAGTATGAAACGCTACACGGAATCGCATGAAAACGGGCGAATCTACCTGGCCGATGGCATGGACGTGAAACGCAAAGCTGATGTTCCGATGGGAGCCATGTGGACACCCGGCAGCCTGGCCGGGGGGGCTGAAGAAGAAAACCGCAGTAAGGCCGATATTCGGGAAACGGCATCGGTGGCGCACATTTACGGGCAAAACCTCGTAGCGGCCGAGTCAATGACGTCCATTATGAACGCCTTTAGCTGGCATCCCGAAAAACTCAAACGCACCGCCGATATGGAACTGGCGTCGGGCCTGAACCGGTTCGTGATTCATACCTCGGTACACCAGCCGTTGACTGATAAAAAACCCGGTTTTTCGCTGGGGCCGTTTGGGCAGTATTTCACCCGGCAAGAAACCTGGGCCGAACCCGCCAAAGCTTGGGTTGATTACCTGAGCCGTAGTTCGTACCTGTTGCAGCAGGGAAAACCAGTCGTTGACATTCTTTACTACTACGGCGAAAATAACAACATTACTCAGATCTGCGCCCAGAAACTACCCACGCTGCCAACCGGCTACGAGTTCGATTTTGCCAACTCAACGGTTATTCGGGAGGCTATTAAGGCGGAAAATGGCCGCCTGGTAGCACCCAGCGGTATGACGTATCGGGTGCTGGCACTCGACTCTTCAGCACGCTATATGACGTTGCCCGTCCTGAAAAAAATCGGCGAACTGGCTAGTGCGGGCATTCACGTGGTAGGTGCGAAACCCGAACGCTCACCCAGTCTGAGCGATGACCCGGCGGCATTCAATACGCTGGCTAACCAAATCTGGAGCCAGCCAACGGTATCTAGCAAACCCGTAGCTGAGGTGCTGAAGGAAATGGACATACCGGAGGACGTGATCGTCAAAAACGCCAACGCTAACATTTTATACGTCCATCGGCAGGTTGAAACGCCACAGACGGTCGATCTGTACTGGCTCAACAGCCGCAGCGAAAACCCGAATGCGGCCGACATCAGTTTCCGCGTAACGGGCATGGTCCCCGAACGGTGGAATCCACAAACGGGGAAAACTGAACGGGTATCGTACCGCATCGAGAACGGACGTACCATCATATCGCTGGAGTTTGCGCCCTGGGATGCGTATTTCATCCTGTTCAGGAATAAGGCAACGGCAACGGCGTTCAACGTGCCAAAATCGGTCGAAAAGACGGTCGCTACGGTTTCCGGGCCTTGGAGCGTATCGTTTCAGGAGGGCCGTGGCGCACCGGCAACCGCTACGTTCAGCCAGTTGGATTCCTGGACCACGAACCCGGACAAGGGCATCATGTACTTCTCCGGCACCGCAACCTATACGAAAACAGTCAACGTGCCGTCGGTGAAAAAGGGGGATACCTATATGCTGGACCTGGGTGATGTGAAGAATATGGCGGAGGTGAGCGTGAATGGCAAAAACGTGGGTATCATCTGGAAAAAGCCATTCCGCATCGACGTGACCGACGCGCTCAAAACAGGGACCAACACCCTGGAAATAAAGGTTACCAATCTGTGGGTAAACCGGCTTATTGGCGATGCTCAACCCGAAGGCGGGACCGCCGGTGTAACTAACAAGATAACCTTCACCACAATGCCTTTCTACAAAGCCGATTCACCGCTGCTGCCTTCGGGCCTGCTGGGACCGGTAACGCTCATCGCTAAATAAATCCGTTATGCTAAAATACGCACTGGCTACCCTCATCCTCTGTACGGCGCTTTCGGCTAAAAGCCAGCTAATCAACGACTCACTTTTGGTTGATGGACACGTCCGCTCGTTTCATTTTCTGAAACCGACCCATCCTAAGGCAAGCCTGATTTTCATCCTGCACGGGTCTGGCGGTACTGGTGTGCAGAACAGACCCGGAGCCAAAAAACTGGAAGACGTTGCCCCGGCCGAAAACCTATTGCTGGTTTATCCCGACGGTTACAAAAAGTACTGGAATGAGTGCCGTAAATCATCCCCGGCGGAGGCTAATACGATTAATATCGACGAAGATGCCTTCTTCGCAGCCATGATCGACTACTTCAAAAAACAGTACCAAATTGAGGAAAAGAAGGTATTCGTAGTCGGTACGTCGGGGGGTGGGCACATGGCGTATAAACTCGCGCTGACCATGCCCGAACGCTTCCGGGCCATTACGGCCATCATCGCCAATCTGCCCGATACCAACAACCTGGACTGCCCGGAAAAACGGGTGGCGCTACCCGTTTTGATCATTAACGGCACGGCCGACAACATAAATCCTTACGACGGTGGTGAAGTGAAACTGGGGCCGCAAATGAATCTGGGCTTCGTTCGGTCTACCGATCGGACGTTTCGCTACTGGTCGACGCTGGCCGGTTATACGGGTGAACCAATGAAGAAACTCTTGCCTGATACTGACCCTGCCGACGGGAAAACCATTGAAGAGTACACCTACCGCCAAAAAGGCAAGCCCGAGGTGACCCTGTTGAAAGTGCTTAACGGCAAGCACGATTACCCCAACGATATCAACGTCTATCTGGAAGCACTGGCCTTCTTTAAGCGGCAACTGTAACACCTGTAACACCCACTAACAAGCATGAAACTATCTTTCCTAGCCATTGGGCTGGGCCTGCTTATAGGCCCATTTGTTCAGGCGCAGCGGGTCATTAAACTGTATGATGGTAAAGCGCCGGGCTCCGAAAGCTGGACATGGGAGGAAGCCGAGAACACGACCAACATGTTCAAAACGCGCGTTGTCTACAACGTATCGACCCCAACCCTCACGGCTTATTTGCCCAGCCCCGACCGGGCCAACGGAACGGCGGTCATTGTGGCACCGGGGGGCGCGTTTCATACGCTGTCGATTGATTCAGAAGGTGTCGATGTGGCCAAATGGCTCAACGAGAAAGGGGTGGCCGCTTTTGTGCTCAAATATCGTGTCGTCCATAGCCTGACGAATGACCCGGTTGGCGAACTGATGGCTAAAATGGCGGACTTCAAGAAGCTAGACGAAGAGAACGCGCCCGTCATCCCACTCGCCATTGCCGATGGTAGACGGGCCATGGAATACGTTCGTCAGCACGCTAAAGAATTTAACCTTTCCCCGAACCGGATCGGCTTCATGGGTTTTTCGGCGGGTGGTACCGTTACAATGGGCGTTGGCTTTGACTACACCGCGGCTAATCGACCCGATTTTCTGGCCCCAATTTACCCCTATCTCGGCGAGATGGCTATAGCCAAACAAGTCGTTCCGGTCGATGCACCACCCCTGTTCGTTTGTGCCGCATCTGACGATCAGCTTGGGCTGGCTCCGCATAGTACAAAGCTCTATAATGACTGGCTGGCGGCCAAAAAAACGGCCGAACTGCATATCTACCAAAAGGGGGGGCACGGGTTTGGCATGCGGAAGCAGAACCTACCCACTGATACCTGGATTGACCGCTTCGGCGACTGGCTGAACCTGAATGGATTTCTCACTAAAGCAAAACCTTAAACGCCTAAAAACGTACTAAAATGGCTAAGAATCCCCATTACCTCTCACAGTTGGCGCACCTGGAGTTGTTCAGTCCGAAGGTTGAGGAAACAGTAACCTTTCTCACGGATGTCGTCGGTTTGGACGAAACCGGCCGCGATGAACATGGCTCCGTTTATTTTCGGGCCTGGGGCGATTATTTTCACCATACGCTCAAAATATCACCCCGCGAAACACCTGGTATGGGCCACCTCGGCTGGCGCGCCGATAGTGCCGAAGCCCTCGACGAATGCGTGGCGTATCTGGAAAGCACGGGGGCCGGTATGGGCTGGGTCGATGGCGATCTGGGTCACGGCAGGGCGTACCGATTTAAGTCCCCCGATGGGCACATTCATGAAGTATTCTGGGATGTTGTCTGGCTGAAAGAAACCGGGCAGCGGGGCAGTATCTACGCCGACCGATACGCCAGCAACCGCCGGATTGGCGTTAACCCGCGCCGGTTCGACCACGTTACGTACATGGTAGCCAAATTTCAATACGGCAAGGAGAAAGCATTCTGGCAGGGAATGGGTCTCAAGAACCCGGACGAAGTACGCATCAGCGACGAAATCCCAGCAGTTGGCGGACTGTGGACCATCGGTAACCTGTCGCACGATCTGGCCGTTTTTTCTGACCCGAACATCGAACCCAACGAAGGCACGTTCAACCACCTGGCTTTTAACTTCGATAGCCGCGAAGAGGTGCTGCTGGCGCTGGATTACTTCACCGAGCGGGGCTTCAAAAGCGTAATGGGCGCACCCACCCGTCACAAGGCCGACGAGGGATTCTTTATCTACATCACCGACCCCGGCAGTGGTATTCTCTTCGAGTTTTACGCCTGCGCCCGCCTGATTTTTGCCCCCGACCACGGCCCGGACATTCACTACCTCAAAGACAACCCAAACGATGCCTGGGGCCATGCCAACCCATTCGCCGAAATGGGTAAAGGCAAAAAACTGGGCCTTACAGACGGCGTGGTGAAACCTGTTGATATGTAAGTACTGGTGCTTTGCTGCGCGTCATTCATTGTCATTATATGGTCATAGTAGTCATTGATACTCAATAGCTGCGTGGCCACAACGGGCAGTACAACGAATGACCGGCTATGACGCGAAGCAAATGACAGTGCAGCAAATGACTATAAACAACCTGTAATTATGTGGTATTATTTTCCGGGGCAGTACATGCCCTCTTATCAGGTAAACCGCGCCTTAACGCAGGCCCATTACGGCGGTGGTGAATTTGCCGAATGCCTCGAAGTAGCCAGTCAAATCACACCCGGCGATAATGAAAGCTTTCATCAAGCGTGGGTCAACATGGGTAATAGCGTTTATGCCATTGGCGAAACCGCGCTTGAGAACCAAAACCCGGTGACGGCCCGGCGCTCTTTTCTGCGGGCGTTCAACTACCTCCGTACGGCTGAGTTTTTTTTGAAGCCCAGTGACAGCCGGAAAATGCCGACCTATCTCAAGGCACGAGAAGCCTTTTTGAAAGCCATTGCCCATTTCGAACAGAAACCCCTTCAGGTGGAAGTCCCGTTTGAGGCCGGGCAGGCGGACCTATCACAATTGCCGGGCTATCTCTTTGCGCCGACGGGAGTGAAAAACCCGCCCCTGATGATTATGTTCGGGGGACTCGACAGCCTGGCGGAGGAACTGTATTTTGGCATTTCTCAACACCTCAACGAGCGCGGTATTGCCCTGTTGGCAATGGATGGCCCCGGCCAGGGATATGCATTGCGGGTCAACCATATTCTGACGCGCTATGATTATAATGTAGCCGGTACGGCTGTGCTGGATTGGGCCATTGCTAACCTGGCCGACCACGTAGATACATCGCGGATTGGCATTGGTGCCGTGTCGATGGGCGGGTATATGGCGGCTCGTTGTGCTGCTTTTGACCCTCGTTTCAAGGTGTGTATGGTCTTCGGAGCCGTCTGGAGTTACTACGATATCTGGAAAAACCGCCCCGACACACACCCTCTGGCCGAAATTGTGCAGCACATCGTGGGAGCTTCTACCATGGCCGACGCCCGCGAGCGGCTCAAACAATTCGCCCTGGACGACGTGGCCGATAAAATTTCGATGCCAACGTATATCCTGCATGGGGAAGATGACCGGCAGAATTTTGTGGAAAATGCCTACAAACTGGATGCCGCCCTAACCTGCGAACACGTCCTCGAAATTGTACCCAAAGAAAGCAGCGGCTCTGCCCATTGCCAAATCGACGATTTCACGAAGACATTTAACATGTTCGACTGGGTCGCGAAGAAAATGAAGGCCTAATAACTGTTAACTAGCAATCCATTGTGATACAACAGATAAAAAAAGGGATCACCTACGCCGAATCGGGCGAGGCCGATGCCAAAGTAAGAGCTACTGTCGAGCAAATGATTGCTGATATCCGGGATGGGGGTGACGATGCCGTTCGGACCTTGTCGCGCCGATTGGATGATTGGTCGCCCGAAAGTTTCCGACTATCGCCGGATCAGATTGGTGATATCGTAGCCATGTTACCCCAACAGGTAATCGACGATATCCGGTTTGCGCAGACCCAGATTCGGAACTTCGCCCAGATTCAGCGGGCCTCTATTCAGGATGTGGAGGTTGAAACGCTGCCGGGCGTATTTCTGGGTCACAAAAACATTCCCGTCAACAGCGTTGGGTGCTACGTGCCGGGTGGCCGTTACCCCATGGTGGCATCGGCGCACATGAGTGTGCTGACGGCTAAGGTGGCGGGCGTGAAGCGGGTTATTGCCTGTACACCGCCCATCAAAGGAGAAATTCCGGCGGCTACGGTAGCCGCGATGCACATGGCCGGTGCCGATGAAATTTACCTGCTCGGTGGTGTGCAGGCCATTGCCATGATGGCGCTCGGTACCGAATCCATAGAATCCGTCGACATGCTGGTAGGGCCGGGCAACGCCTACGTGGCCGAAGCCAAACGCCAACTTTACGGCAAAGTGGGTATCGACCTGTTTGCCGGCCCAACCGAAACGCTGGTTATTGCCGACGATACCTGCGACGTGCGGACCTGCGCTACCGACCTGCTCGGCCAGGCCGAACATGGACCCACGTCGCCCGCCATCCTGCTCACGAGTAGCCCGGAACTGGCTTATGGCGTACAGGCTGAAATAGAGCGGCAACTGGAAACATTGCCTACTGCTGATGTAGCGGGCGTAGCCTGGCGCGATTACGGGCAGGTGATTCTGGTTGACACGGTGGATGAACTGATCTCGGAAGCCGACCGGATTGCCAGCGAACACGTGCAGGTGATGACCGAAAACCCGCGTCTGTTTCTTGAGCGGATGACTAACTACGGCGGTCTGTTCCTCGGCGAAAAAACCAACGTGGCCTACGGCGACAAGGTGATTGGCACCAATCATACCCTGCCCACCCGCGAAGCGGCCCGCTACACCGGCGGACTATGGGTGGGTAAGTTCCTGAAAACCTGTACCTATCAGGAAATCAGAACGGCCGAAGCCAGCGCCATGATTGGAGAATACTGCTCGCGGCTGTGCGCCATCGAAAACTTTGCCGGTCATCAGGCACAGGCCGATTTGCGCGTCGAACGGTACGGCAAACGTGAGCTAGTCAATGAGTAGAAGACTAAGCAATCAAACGACGCACCGGCCCATTTAGTGGCTTTATCAAAACAGGATTACCAATGAAATCTATCATCCGAGCGTGTTTTATCCTATTAACTGTATTCAGTGCGAATAGCGTATATGCCCAACTACCGCAACTGGTCAAAACGGCCAATGCCACCAAATTAATGGTAGATGGCAAACCGTTTATCATGATGGGGGGTGAACTGCATAATTCGACCGGCTCGGATACGGCCGCTTTGAAACAGGTTTGGAAAAGCCTGAAAGCGATGAACGTCAACACGGTACTTGCCTACGCTTACTGGGAGATGGTGGAGCCGATTGAAGGGAAATATAACTTCGAGTTGGTAGACGCCCTGATTGATGGAGCCGGGAAAGAAAACATCCGGGTGGCACTGGTATGGTTCGGGAGTTGGAAAAGCACGGCATCGGCGTACGCACCGGAGTGGGTCAAAACTAATCCAAAACGATTTCCAAGGTACACGCTGGCCGACGGAAAAACACTCGAAATTCTGTCGCCATTCAGTGACGAAAACCGGCAGGCCGACGCGAAAGCGTATACGGCGCTGATGCAACATATTCAGGCGGTGGATACACGGCATACCATCATTATGATGCAGGTAGAAAACGAGCCGGGCTGTTTCGAAAATTACCGCGACTATTCTCCGGCGGCCCAGAAAGCATGGCAAAGTCCGGTGCCTTCTGAGATGGTCCGCTATCTACAGGCTAACAAAGGAAAACTGTTTCCTGGGCTCGAAAAAGCCTGGGCTGCCACAGGGTATAAAACGAAAGGGACGTGGGAAGACGTACTCGGCAAAAGTACCGACGAGGGTGAACACAAGCAGTACACAGAGGAGCTTTTTATGGCGTATCAGTATTCGAAGTACATCAACTATGTGGCGGCTGAAGGTAGAAAGAAACTGGATTTGCCCGCCTTCTGCAATGGCTGGCTCTACAACAAAAAAGGCTTTTATCCCCACGCAACCATCAATCCGCACGTGCTGGATGCTTACCGGGCCGGTGGTACGGCACTGAATTTTTACTCGCCCAACGTTTACACGATTGAGTACGACGAGCTTTTTTCAAACTACGTGCGGGGTGGTAATGCACTTTTTATTCCCGAAAGTCTGCCAGTTCCTGCCGGGGCGTTGTACGCTATTGGGGAGTTTGATGCCCTTGGATTTTCTGCTTTCGGTATCGACGGACCATCCGTCAAAAGTCCTGAAAATGCCACGAATGTGCGCATACTGACAGGATTGAATGAAACCATCAGCCAGATGGCTACCGTCATCACCGCTAATTACAACTCTCCGAAGATGAGGGCCGTTTACATCAATCCCAAACGGAAAGAACACGCCATTGATATAGGCGACTATCAGATTATCGCATCAAGTTCCGGTGGCATGGATGGATTCAGCATCGACTTTGGTAAATCGCTGGAGCAGGTGGGGAAACATAAAATAACCTTCGCCGAATTATCCGGTAACGATGCTCCACCCCAGCCAGCTCCGGCAACCATGGCCACTGCCACTCCAGTACCTTTCGGTGGAGCGCCCAAACCACTGGGGTCGGCTATGATTATTCAGCATTCGGCGGATGAGTTTTACGTAGTCGGCTATGGTGTGAAATTGAATTTTGCCTTGAAAGAAGGTATCGCCTTCAACCATCTGGGTTTTTTATCCATTGACGAGGGGACGTTTGAAAACGAACAGTTTGTTGCTGGGAAACGCTGGAATGGCGATGAACAAAAGGTAAGCTTACCCGAAAATCAGCTGACTGTGCTAAAAGTCAGACTGTATCGTAACTAGTTAGAGAATGAGCGCATTACAGAATAAAGTAGCCATCGTTACAGGTGGAGCAGGGGGTATTGGCTCCGCCATCACCCGACAACTGGCGCAGGCCGGGGCAGTGGTTATTGTTACTTACAACAGTGACCCACTTAAAGCCGACGCGCTGCTGGCTACCCTGCCCGGTAATGGACACGCCGTGCGGCAGGCGTCCGTTACGGATAGTGCATCGCTGGCAAAACTGGTCGGTTTCGTTACCGAAACGTACGGTCGGCTCGATATACTGGTGAACAATGCGGGCATTACCACGCCCGTGCCGCACGACGACCTTGAGGGATTGACGGATGAGTGGATAGATCGGATTTTACAGACCAATGTCCGGGGAACGTTTGCCATGATTCGCGCCTGTAAGTCATTATTGATGGCCGATGAAGGCGGGCTGGTGGTGAATATATCGTCTATTGCCGGGCAAACGGGACTGGGCAGCAATGTCGCCTACTGTGCCTCCAAAGCCGCTATTGATAGTATGACGCGTTCACTAGCCCGCTCACTGGCCCCGAAAATTCGGGTAGTATCCGTGGCGCCGGGGCTGGTTTTGGGAGAGTACACCAGCCGATTCGACCCCGCTTTTCTACAAAGCAATGCTGATTTGACGCCAATGGATCGCCTGGCAACAGCCATCGATGTAGCCAATGCGGTGCTGGCACTGGCTACTACGCTGACATTTACTACGGGTAGTATTATCCCGGTTGACGGGGGTAGAACCCTGCTATAACACGAACCTTTTTATTCTTTCCGATGAAACTCGTAACCTTCACCGATTCGACCAATAAACCTCGTGCGGGCTGGCTCACAGCCGATGCGACGGGCGTCGTGGACATGCACCGCATCAGCAATGGTGCCTTACCGGTCGACATGTTGTCGTTCATTGATGACCATGAGCGGTATATGGCACTGATTCAGGCCAACAACTGGCGGAGTTTGCCCGCCACCCATGCTATAGCTGATGTGACGCTACTGGCTCCGCTGCCAAATCCCCGCAGCTTCCGGGATTATATCGGCTTTGAGCAGCACCTCAAAAATGCGTCGTCCAAATTTGGGCATCAGGTAGCCCCGGAATGGTACGAAATGCCCATTTTCTACTTCACCAACCACCAGGCCATTTATGGCCCCGGCCAGAATATTCCCCGTCCCGCCCGCGAAACCCGCATGGATTATGAACTGGAAATGGGGTGTATTATTGGCAAAGCAGGCAGGAATATCCCGGCCGATCAGGCCGATGCGTACATTTTTGGGTACACCATTTTCAATGACTTCACCGCACGGGCTATTCAGGGTAAAGAAATGAAGTGTAACCTGGGACCTGCCAAGGGAAAAGATTTCGCCAATGCCATTGGGCCGTATATCGTTACGAAAGATGAGCTGGAACCGACGCGCGACGAAACCGGACGCTTCAACGTACGGATGGCCTCCCGTATCAACGGGCAACCCATCTGCAACGGCAACTTCAACACCATCCATTACACTTTTGGGCAAATGATGGAACGGGCCTCCGAAAACGACGTTATGCTGCATCCTGGTGACATTATTGGATCCGGCACTGTGGGCTGGGGTAGCCTGATTGAAACAAATTTTGAGGCCCACCGCCCGCTCGAACCTGGTGATGTAGTTGAGCTGGAAATTGACGGGCTGGGTATTCTAAAAAATCAAATTGTATGATCACTGAACACGCATTAATTACCATTCAGGCCGGCCGTCAGGCGGAGTTTGAAGCTGAGTTCCCGAAGGCGCAGGCCGTTATTAGTCAGGCCGGGGGCTTTATTGACTTACAACTCCAGCGGGGGATTGAATCGCCGGAAACCTACCTGTTGCTGATTCACTGGCAAACGCTGGACGACCATACGGTTGGCTTCCGGCAGTCGGAACTGTTTGCCCAATGGCGGGCCATTATTGGGCCTTTCTTCGCCAGCCCACCCGCTGTCGACCATTTTGAACCACTTGCCTAAACCTGAACCGAGCCATGAAAATCATCGATTTATCCGTAACGATCTCAACGGATATAAAAGAGCCGCTTCCTACCCGAATCGACTACGAAGACCACAAGGAAGGCGCAAAAAAGATGGGTTCCAAACTTTTTGGTGGCGCATCGGAGGCTGTATTTCTGGAAGGAAATGGCCCCGCCGGAGAGTTCCTGTACCTGACGGGCCATGCCGGTACGCACATTGATGCCCCCTGGCACTATTTCCCGACCAGCGAAGGCAAACCATCCCGAACCATTGAGGAGATGCCCCTCGACTGGTTTTTCCACGATGGCGTCGTCCTCGACTTTACCGATAAACCCGATGGGTACTGCTTCTCCTCCGACGACCTAAAAGAAAAACTGGCCGCCATCAACTACACTTTGAAACCCTTCGATATCGTACTAATTCGCTGCGATGCCGACAAACGACTGCACGATGATGATTTCGTGAAAATCCACGTTGGAGCCTCAGCCGAAGCCACGCACTGGCTAATCGATCAGGGCATCAAAGTGATGGGTACCGATGGTTGGGGATGGGATATTCCGCTGCATATCCAGGCCGAAGACTATGTCAAAAACCCTCGTCCCGGTGTTATCTGGGCTGCGCACTACGTTGGTCGCGAAAAAGAGTACTGCCAGATTGAGAAACTCGCCAACCTTGACCAGTTACCGCCCTTTGGCTTCACCGTTAGTTGTTTTCCGGCTAAAATAAAAGGCGGCAGCGCGGGCTGGTGCCGGGCCGTAGCCATATTTAATTGATTCGGGATTGGGGATTTGTTACTGGCACCAAGGCTTATGCATCAGCAATAAATCCCCAATCCGACATCCTAAATCTGAAATTTTATGTCTTCAATAAAAAAGGCCCTCGTCGTTGGGGGCGGTATTGGCGGTTTATCTGCCAGCATAGCCCTGCGTAAAGCGGGTATTGAGGTCGATTTAGCCGAATTACAACCCAAGTTTGACGTATATGGGGTTGGTATCATTCAGCCATCCAATGCTCTGCGGGCACTGGACGCGCTGGGTCTGGCCGACCAGTGTATGGAGCACGGTTCTCCCTATGGCCCGGTTAAAATGTGCTCGTCGAGCGGTTTCCAGTTCGGGCAGGCAGGAACGCCACCCATGGGCCGTTTGCCTGTGCACAACGGCATCTCCCGCCGGATACTGCACGAAATCCTGCACCAGGGAGCCTTGACTAACGGCGTACAGCCCCGCATGGGACTAACCGTGAAGGCTCTTGAAAACGGTCCTGATTCGGCAACTGTAACCTTTAGCGATGGTAGTACGGGGCAGTACGATCTGGTGGTGGGTTCGGATGGGGTTTATTCCAGCGTTCGTAGTTTGGTCATGGGCGACTATAAACCGAAATACACGGGTCAATCGGTGTGGCGCTATGCGTTTCCCCGCCCCGCCGACCTCGATACGGGCTACATTCACTTCGGGAAGAAAACGAAAGTTGGTCTGATACCGATGACGGCAAACACTATGTATATGTTCGTGGTATCGGCGGAGGGAAATGACCCCAAAATCCCTGAATCGGAACTGGTGCCGCGCATGAAAGCTTTGCTGGCCGAGTACGAAGCACCGATGATCCGCGCCGTTATCGACCAGATTACGGATCCCAAAGGGGTTATTTACCGGCCTCTCGAAACCCTGCTGCTGCCCGCACCCTGGTACAAAAATCGGGTATTGCTCATTGGCGATGCCGTTCACGCGACTATCCCGCAATTGGGGCAGGGAGCAGGGCTGGCCATTGAGGATGCTGTGGTATTAGGGGAGTTGCTTGGAACCGATGATTTATTGCCTACCGTGCTGGAGAAGTTCATGACCCGCCGGTATGACCGCTGTAACCTAGTGGTTGATGCCTCGAATACGCTGGGAGAATGGGAGCAGTTGGACTGGCAGGGTAAACTACCCGAAGGAGCTAATATGGGTGCCCTGATGGGCAAAACGCTCGGTGCAATGGGCGCGCCGATTTAACCAGAACCTAACACCTACCGAGTGTCATGAAAGAGTTTATCCAGCGAAACGCCCTAACGGCTACAGTATTGAACCTGATTATCAATATCGTAGCACCATCCGTTATTTTTCGTAATGATGCGTTCTTCAATTTTAAGGGAGAAAGCCCAACGCTGGTCGACCTGTTGGTGCCCACGGTACTGATTTCAGTCTTTGCCACCACACTAGCCACGTTCGTGACCATGACGAAACTGCGAGTGGCGCAAAAGCTGCAACCCGTTCTGGCTCCAGCTACCAGTTGGGTAGGAACCGCCGTGCTCACGTCAGTTATACTGGCTGTTGCCTTTGCCGGGGTATTTATTCTGCTGATGACCGGGCTCCATTCTCTGTTCAGTGAATTTCAACTGTCAAAATGGGTTGCGCTGGGCCTGTCTGGAGCCGTTGGGGCAATGGTTGCCCTCGTAGCGTCATTCATTGCCGTACACCGAGCCAAACTGGTTTGCTAATTCAGCTTCAGGAAATTGACCGGGCGAACACACAAAACGGTATCACCAAAACCATTTTTTGGTAATTAACCATCGAAGTCCGCTCCACCTCGAAGGCTGATGAAACGCATGGGGCAACCCGAAGAAGTAATGGATGTGGCTTTTGTCTTTTCCAACGAGCCTGGTTTTATGGCCGGTCACGCGTTACCCGCAGATGAGGGGAGCCTTCGTTGAAAACCCTCAGAATTTGGGACAGGGGAGTTTTTTATCCCGTCGTTTAACGCCGGGTCGGCGGCCTTCGGGCTTGTCAAAGATATACGACAGCGATAACTCGTGGGAGCCACCGCTATTGCCGAGGGTCGATATTGTCAGGTCATAACTGTAGCCAATGGAAAACTTTTCCATACGCCAGCCAATCAAGCCCGCAATCGCATCGTTATTATTGAGTGTCTGATCGTACTTCTTGAACGGAATACCCCGATAATAAGCACCAATCGTCAGTGGAGAGTACGTTAAGTAAGCTCCCAGATCCAACTGGTCATACTTGCCCTGGTGTTTGTACATGATAACGGGTGAGATGCTGATTTCTCTGTCCTCCTCATCAGCCAACCCGGTGAAGCCCCCCAAGGGAATGCGCAGGCCAGCCTGAACGCTTACCTTAGCCGGTAGCCGGTCCCGCCCGCCAATGAAAAATCCCTGGTCTGGCCGGTTGATATGGTGCACAGCTGTGCCCACCCAAAACCAGTCCGAATAGAAGAGTCCCCCCGTCGAGAAATCAAGGTATTTCTGTGAGGGCAAACCACCCTGCAACGCCGGGTCCCCGGAAACACTGCCCGTAATGAATCCCCGGTCGGTAAACTGATCGCCCGTGGTCAGGCCAAAATAATTGATACTTCGGTTGACGTACGAGCCCTGCAACCCTAGTCGGATGAAGGAGGACTCGCTCACCTGAAACTGGTATGCATAGTGCAACCCAATGTCCGTTGACTGAATCCGGCCCTGACCCTGGTTATCGTTTTGAATCGTCAGACCGATACCGCTGCTGTATTTATCGATGAAATGATCGACAGCCACCATCGTCGTTACGTAGTTGGTAATGGCAGGCCACTGGTTCCGGTAATTTGCCGTAATGCGGGGGGCTAGTGCTGATCCGGCAAACGCAGGATTCAGGTAAAGGGGAGCCGCGTAAAACTGAGTGAATTGAGGATCCTGAGCGAAGACCATCCGGCTCAGGGCCAGCGTCAAAATCGTCAGTATGTATTTTTTGAGCATAACGGCAAAATCAGGGCAAAGACTAGGCCAACTTTATTGTTGCAACGTTGTCAACCGAAACGAAGTATTTAAGAATAAAGCAATCAATAAAATTAGGCGAATTTCACGGCTTTTTATGGCAGTGAGTCGATAAAATTTTAACGGATTACTGTCGTTTATACTAACGTAATGCCCTTGTTGTTGTTATGTTGTGGGAATGAATTTGAGCAGTGGGCTTCATTTGTTATTTGTTCATGGTAAGGTTTAATCATGTTATTCGTGTTGCTGGACTTTGGGCCGTGCTGTTTCTGCTGGCAGGACAGACTGCGTCCTGGGCACAGGGATTTAAAATCAGTGGTAAAACGTGTGTTCCTGATATAGAATGTAAGTCGGACTCTGTTGTGTTTACGGATAGCGTACTAACTGGTGTAACCAACCGGGTCTGGGATTTTGGCGATGGAACCACCGTAACGAAGCAAAGGGATTCAGTAGCCCGGCACGTTTACCAACAGGCAGGGTCTTATACCATCCGGTTGACAAGGACGGTTAATGGCGTAACGCAAACAGCCAGCAAACCGATTACAGTCTATAATCGCCCACAACCATTTGCCAACTGGCGCACGGACACTACCATCTGTACAGGGGAGACAATAACTTTGGATCCGTATGCAGGCAGTCCGGCTCAATCAGGACTGCGATTTATCTGGTACCCAAAGGGAGATACTACGCAGAGTATCCAGGTTGACAGCTCTGGCTGTTATTCGGTTGAGGCCATTAGTCCCAACGGGTGTTCTTACCAGGATCGGATTAACGTTGATGTTTGTGGGGAGAAAAAGGAATCGCAGGGTGTGAAGTGGTATTTTGGACAAAATGCCGGCCTTGATTTTAGCGGTGGCGGGTCGCCAAAACCCATAACTGACGGCAAACTGAATACGATTGAAGGGTCTTCCTCCATTGCCAATACCAAAGGCATACTCCTGTTTTATACCGACGGGATTATCATTTACGACAAGGATGGGACACCATTAAAATCGCTTGTGCCGGGCGACACAAACACCGTACAGCAGCCGCTGAAAGGGAGTAAAAACTCTACTCAGTCCGCGCTGATTGTGCCAAAACCAACCTGCCGGGGTTGCGAGTACCTGTATTACGTGTACACAACTTCCGAAATTCGGGGGCAGAAAACGCTGACGTATAGTGTAGTGGATATGCGTCAGAATGGAGGCAAAGGCGCTATTGTGGAGAAAAACCTACTTCTGGCAAACCAGGGTACGGAGCAGTCGGCGTCGGTAGAAAACAAACGTGACTCTACCTACTGGGTTATTACCCGTAAGTATGGAACAAATCAGTTTGAGGTTCGCCATTTGACCCGCAGCGACAATGCCGATCCTGTAACCTACACGGGCGGTCAGGTGATTGATTCGCTGGCCAATGCCGAAGGTTACATCAAAATTGGTCCTGCCGACACATCCAGCGCCAATCAGGCCACCCGCCCTATGGCCGTTGTTATTCCGGGGCCACCCAAAAACTCGGTTGATTTATATACGTTCAATGACTCTACGGGTGTACTCAAATTTGATCGGACACTCGATTTAGGGCCTGCCCCGCCCAAAGCCTACGGCGTCGAGTTCTCACCCGATGGCAAGAGTTTGTACGTAACCATGCTGGCGGATACCAACAGTGACGGTAGTCTGAAAGGTAGTTCGTATATTCTGAAGTATGATCTGACGCAAAAAGACTCGCTGCTGACAAAGTCGAAGACGGTGGTCGATAGTAGTACAACGCGCCAGTACGGCTCTATCCAGATTGGACCAGATGGTCGTATCTATGTGGCTATTGAGGGAAGTAAATCCCTCGGTACTATTGAAAACCCAAATGGGGGACTGCTCGACAGTTTAATCTACAATCCGGCTGGTCAGTCGCTGGGTGGACAAACCAGTCAGCTGGGACTGCCAAACCTGGTGGCAAACTTCAACGATCCATCCAGCGGCCCGGGCCTGATGTACAGCGATACCTGTGTAAACGCACCGACTGTGTTTCAGATTGGGCCAAACTGCCCGAAACTAAAGGAAGCCTACACGCTGGATTTTGGCGATGGTAGCCGTCCTTACTCCACAACAGCTACCAAGCCCGTTACGCACTCGTATGTATCGCCCGGTCAGTATGCTGTTAGCCTTCGCATCATTACCAAAACCAGCGCGGGGGGTATTTGTAAAGACACGCTGATTAAGGATACCCTAACGATATTGGCGACACCACCCGACATAGAGCTGGGGGCCGATACCGCTATCTGTAATAAGAAAGGAATAACCCTGGATATAAAAGTAACGGCCAAGGTATACGTCTGGCTGGTGAATGGGGCCGTTGCGGGGAGGCAACGAACCATAAAACTCGACAGGCCCGGCTACTATATTGTAGTGGGGTTGGCTGCCAATGGCGAATGTTTTAAAAGTGATACGATTGAAGTGCAAATCAAGCCTACACCGTCCCTCGACCTGGGGCCTGATACGCTCTTCTGTTATCGATCATCGGTCAATTTGACCGTTCCGCAACAGACATGGACCCAGTTTCAATGGAGCAATGGCGGCAATACCAAAACGATCTCGGTGTCTACACCGGGCACCTATACCGTTACCGCTCAGGCTACAGTGAATGGCACAACCTGCGAAAATTCCGATACGATCCGGGTTAGTGAATTACCGAAGTTACGACTGGCAGCCGCTCTTACCGGCCCTACCACCTGTACCTCGGCCGATGGGGCCATTGCCCTGACACCAACCCCCACAGGAATCTATCAGTACGACTGGACTCGCTTTGATGGAGCCATCCTGACGGGTACGGGGAGTCAGCAGACAAGTTTAACCGAAGGTGGCTACAAAGTAACGGTAAACGATACGGTTCACACCTGTAAAGCAGATACGGCTTTCACGCTGAAATCTCCAGCGAATCAACTGGCCATTGCCCCTAGGATTGTAGACGCTTTATGCAGTATACCTAACAGCGGCACCATTAGTCTGACCGTTACGGGAGGAACGCCAGCCAGTTACGCTTGGTTGGATGCGAACAACAACCTGATTACTACTACGCCCGTTTTAGGCACTGCGAATGCGGGATTTTACACGGTGCAAGTGACCGATATACTAGGCTGTAAAGCACTTAAAGATAGTATAAAAGTTGGTCTTGACAGTACTGGTTTTGCCCGTCTGGTGCCTGATACCCTTACATGCCCCGGTCTTTCGGTGCTACTCGCTCCGCGTTCCGGCGATCAGCCCGGTAATGTTTACCAGTGGAGTAATGGGGCGACTTCGCCAACGATATTGGTTGCTCAGCCGGGTTCGTATAGCCTGACCGTTAGAAATACGCAAACGGGTTGCGTGGGCCGGAGTAGTACACGCGTTGGGGAACGGCCACCACCAGCGTTTTCGTTCACGGAACTGGCGGCTTTGTGCGAGGGCGATCAGGGTCAGGTGCAGCTTTCTGCAAATGGAGCACCCGGTTTGCAATACCTATGGCTCAACCGGAATGATACCACAAAGGCAATAACCGTAGCCCAGGCGGGCTCGTATACCGTGCAGGTAACCGATCCGCTGGGTTGTACGGCAACGGGGCTGGCTCGCGTACTCAATCAGTGCGAGCCGAGAGTGAACGTGCCCGATGCCTTCTCGCCCAATAACGATGGAGTGAATGATGTGCTTCAGGTATTTACAGCCTACGTTACGGATTATGAATTCAGGATTTATAACCGCTGGGGTGAGGTGATTTTTGCCACGAGTAACCCGGAGCAGAAATGGGACGGAACCTACAAAGGGACTACCTATCCTTCAATGCTTTACCCATACACCGTGACCTTTAAAAGCGAGTCGTTTCCCGAGCGGGGACGGGCCACAAAAAGGGGATCGGTATTGCTGATTCGATAGCAATTTTGTGCCATTTTTTTTGTAAATTTGACGTAGACGACCGGACAAAAAAACACGGCTTTTACGGTGGAATCTGGCCGGATCTGCACGAATTAAAACCATGCGAAACGACTTTTTAAAAGGCTCAAACGAGGGGCTTACGGCTACCGATAAAGAAATTGAACGGGCACTCAGACCCCTCTCTTTTACTGATTTTACAGGACAGGCCAAACAAATCGAACTCCTTGAAGTATTTGTCCGGGCTACTATGCAGCGGGGCGAGGCACTCGACCATGTGTTATTGCACGGGCCTCCGGGTTTGGGTAAAACGACCCTGTCGCACATCATTGCCAATGAGCTCAATGCCAGCATAAAAATGACCTCTGGACCGGTGCTGGACAAGCCCAGTGATCTGGCTGGCTTATTGACGAATCTGCAACCGAACGATGTGCTGTTTATTGACGAAATACACCGGCTTAATCCCATTGTGGAAGAGTACCTGTATTCGGCAATGGAAGATTACAAGATTGACATTATGCTGGATTCTGGGCCTAATGCCCGGACAGTTCAGATAAAACTAAACCCATTTACCCTCATTGGGGCCACTACACGGGCGGGTATGCTAACAGCCCCGTTGCGGGCACGTTTTGGCATCAGATGTCGGCTGGAGTATTATGATGCTGAGTTGCTGACCAGCATTGTACAACGGTCGGCGGCAATTCTGAGTACACCTATCGATGCCACGGGAGCTTACGAAATTGCGCGCCGTAGTCGGGGAACGCCCCGCATCGCTAATAACCTGCTACGCCGAACCCGCGACTTTGCCCAGGTGAAAGGAAAGGGTATCATTGACATCGACATTGCTGAAATCGCACTAAGTGCGCTGGAAGTTGATCAGAATGGGCTTGACGATATGGACAACCGTATTTTGCTGACTATTATCGAAAAATTCAAGGGTGGTCCGGTGGGCTTGTCTACTATTTCAACCGCCTGCGGTGAAGAGTCCGACACAATTGAGGAAGTGTACGAACCTTTCCTGATTCAGGAAGGATTTTTGAAGCGGACCTCCCGGGGACGGGAAGTAACGGAGAAAGCCTATATACACCTCGGTATTGTACCCAATTTCCGGACAGGTGAGTTGTTCGGATAGGGTACAATAAAAAAGTCGTCCAGAAGTAGTGTTTACTTCAGACGACTTTTTTTGTTTTTATTGACTACTACATTAGTTTGCTTTCGTAGATGCAGTGGATGATATTAGCTACGGCCTTGTCAATCAGGAAATAGTAAATATTCTTACCACTCCGCCGTATGTCGAGAATACCTTTATCCCGCATATTGATCAGGTGATGCGAGATTAAAGATTGCTCCGCATTGAGGTTTTTGTAAATCGCCGACACATTTAGCTCTTCATTCTCATTCAGCATATGAATGATTTTTATTCGCAGAGGATGTGCTACGGCTTTCAAGACGTAAGCGGCCCGGTCGATACGCTTTTCATCATCTACAATTTTTTCAGTAACCATGGTAGGTGCATTTAAAGGGAGATAAAGGCAGAAAGGTACACCAAAAATAAACATATGTAAAGCGTTAACCGACTGAACGTGAGCACACTTTTTATTTAAAGGTGATTTTCCGTGACAATATTATCAATTTATCTGACCGAAAATACATGTGTATGTATTTTTAATAGAAAAGGACACAAAATTATAATCAGTTATTAGGGAAAGGACAGAGTTGTATCGGCTTACGAATGGTCTTCATAAGGCGATAAACAGGGTGCCAAAATTAAAAACTGGGAACGATATAAAAATCAGCCCATCGGCCAGTTAGATTCTTCTAAACGGTCGATGGGCTGATTTTTATTACTTCAACGGGTTACTTCTGCCGGAAGAAGAGCGTGAGCGGCACACCGGTAAAATCGAAGTGATCCCGCAGGCGATTCTCCAGAAAACGCTGGTAGGACTCCTGTACGTACTGAGGTAGGTTGCAGAAGAAAACGAACGTGGGCGAAGGCGTTGGAACCTGTAGCATGTATTTGATTTTTACGTGCTTCCCCTTCAACGCCGGTGGTGGATATTTTTCAATTTCGGGCTGCATAGCCTCGTTCAGTTTGGAGGTGGTCACCTTTTTCGTCTTGTTTTCAAAGACCTCCATTGCCTTTTCCATCACCTGAAAAATACGCTGCTTCTCGTGAACCGATGCGAAAATGATGGGCACGTAATCAATAGGCATCATCCGCTGAATCATTTCTTTTCGCAACACATCGGCCGTACGATGATCTTTCTCAACAGCGTCCCATTTGTTGACCATAATGACCACGCCTTTCTTAGCTTTTACAGCCTGACCAATGATCGTTAAATCCTGCGCTTCGAGGCCACGGGTTGCGTCGAGCATGATAATACACACGTCCGACTCTTCCATTGCCTTAATGGCGCGCAGGGTCGAATAGAACTCAATGTTGTCATTAATACGGGCCTTTCGCCGGATACCGGCTGTATCGGTCAAGATAAAGTCTTTGCCATACGCCTTGTAGCGTGTGTCAATCGCATCCCGGGTTGTACCGGCAATATCCGTCACGATACTGCGATCCTGACCGGTTAGTACGTTCAGAAATGATGACTTACCTACATTGGGGCGGCCCAGAATAGCGATTCGGGGGATGCCTGCGTCCGGGTTTTCAATACCCGCTGTCGGGAAGTGCTTAATAACCTCATCCAGCAGATCGCCTGTACCGGTACCAGTCATTGACGAGATGGGGTAGGGTTCACCCAGACCAAGCCCGTAGAACTCAGCCGCACTGTGCGAACGCTCTGCCGTTTCGGCTTTGTTGGCTACCACGTACACCGGTTTATTGGACCGGCGTAACACATTGGCGAAGTCTTCGTCCAGGCCAGTTATACCCGTTTGCGTATCGACCAGGAATAACAACACAGTCGATTCCTGAATGGCTATCTCAACCTGTTCGCGGATTGATTCTTCAAACACGTCTTCGGAACCGACCACGTAACCACCCGTGTCGATAACAGAAAAGTATTGGTTGTTCCACTCAGCCGTGCCATAGTGCCGGTCTCGGGTAACCCCGCTTTGGTTATCCATAATAGCCTGCCGCTGTTCGGTCAGGCGATTAAAAAAGGTTGACTTACCCACATTGGGGCGGCCAACAATTGCAACAATATTTGCCATTTTTATTGAAGGAGTGAGGGGCTGGAAGCGAGTAGTGAGAATCCATCCGGTTGTTTTCAGGTTACCGAACGGCTACTCACTACTCGCTCCTAACGCCTGGTGCTTACTCGTCGTATCCCAGCCGCTTGAGCATGCGCTCTTTTTGCCGCCAATCGGGTTCGACCTTAACGAATTGTTCTAAAAATACTTTTTTGCCAAAAAACCGTTCCAGTTCTTCGCGGGCCATGATGCCCGTTTTTTTGATCATTTTCCCCCCCTCACCCAGCAAGATAGCCCGCTGCGTAGCGCGCTCAACGAGAATCTCGGCCTGAATAACAATGATGTCTTCCTTTTCCTTGAAACCGGTAACGACTACCTCACTGCTGTAAGGCACTTCTTTCTTATAGTTCAGAAAAATCTTTTCCCGAATAATCTCCGAGGCAAAAAATCGCTCCGGCTTATCCGTCAATTCATCTTTGGGAAAGTAGGCCGGGTGTTGGGGCAACCGGCTTATGATGCTTTCAAACACATGTTCCGTGTTGAAACCATTGAGGGCCGATATGGGAATAATTTCCTCCGCTGTGAAGTTCTCCTGCCAGTACGCAATTTTTTCGTTAACCTGTTCCTGCGTGGCCTGATCGATCTTGTTGATTAATAGCAGGACCGGAACCTCTGACTTCTTCAGTCGCTCGATAACGTCGTTTTCGTCGTGCAGTTCAAAAATGTCCGTCACGAACAGAATTACGTCGGCATCTTCAATGGAACCGCGCACAAAACTCATCATTGATTCCTGGAGCTTGTACAACGGCTTGATAATGCCGGGCGTATCGGAGTAAACGAGTTGAAACTCCTGACCGTTGTGGGTCCCGTTCAGGATACCCATAATGCGGTGCCGGGTGGTTTGCGCCTTGGCAGTGATGATGGAGAGCCGTTCGCCAACGAGTTTATTCATCAGCGTTGACTTCCCTACGTTGGGTTTTCCGACAATACTGATAAAACCGGCTTTGTGGTTGACTGACGGGTCGCCAGCCGGAGTAGTTTCCGTAATTTCCTGTTCCATACTTGAGGTGATCCCGTTGGTTGATTACCAGCGGCTTTAGCAAACAACTCCGTGCCAGCAGAAAACGTTTCCGCTAGCGGATAAACTTTTTTATAAAAAGCTAGTTGTATTTACAGAAAGTAGTCGTACTTTTGCAGACCAAACACCGCGGGATGGAGCAGTTGGTAGCTCGTTGGGCTCATAACCCAAAGGTCGCTGGTTCGAGTCCAGCTCCCGCTACTAAGAAAACCCCTGATTAACTGTACTACAGTTGGTCAGGGGTTTTTCTTTTTATTGGTGCCTGAATTAGTATACAAAAGCAACCGTATCTAATTACTTCTGTACGTATCTGCTGTCAGAAATCACCCCTGCTTCATTGACCTTTTTAGAATTCCCCCAATAAAACTGCCCACGAAGGTCAACCCAATTGAGCCGTACAGATTAAATGCTTCCAAACCCCGTAATTCGTTATTGGCCGGATGGTCGGTGAGGAAAGTGAACGCAATCCACAGGGATACCGACTGGATAATGGCTAGTACCCAGCCTTTGCGCGGTTCGGCAAAACCAATGGCAGCCGCCGAACTGGCCGCCAGAATGTAGGGCCAGTGAATGACCGGCGATTTCTTGATGATAACCAGTAGCACGATGCTATTGACCAGGACAAAGGCGATGTTGGTCAGCAGGCGCTTGTCGAAAAAGGCGTTTGACGTACTGGCTGGGGGGATACCATTTTTGCTCTGTTCCTCCAGCGTAATCGCTTGATCCAGATCACGTTGTGCTTCCTGCGGCTGATTCAGTTTCTGCCGCGTTCGCCCCCGCCAGTAGTACGCCATCGAATCGCGTCCCTGCGAATGAAAAACAGCTTTGTCGAATTCGGCAAAGGCGGTATCAAAATCCTGTTGGTCATACAAAATTCGCCCGATCTCGGTGTGAATATCAGTCACTGTGTTGTCATAACTCTCGCCGGTTTTCAGATCGGCCAGAGCAGCTTCGGTATCTCCGAGTTTTACCTTACATCGTGCCCGATACAAATACGCCATACTCCACTGTGGATGCTCCTGAATGGTTTGGTCGAAGTAGTGGAAAGCGGAGTCAAACTGGCCGGTATTATATAGTTTTACTCCTATCTGTAACTGATCCAGTTCTTTATCCGATTTGGTTCGGAGGTCGGCGTAGTAGCGGAGGTAAATAATGTAGCTGATAATAGCTACGGTCATCAGAAGTTCCATAAAGAAGGGGTAACGTCCCAACTAATTAACAGAAAGGACGCCGGTTAAAATCCCAACGATACCCCCGCTCCAATAGCTGTTTGCCCGGTCATGGGAATGGGCGAAGCCGATAAACCGACGCGGGGCTGGATGAGCATTTCGTTATAACGTGTTACCGCTTTGTTTACCTGTCCATTTCCAACAAGGGTGAGGGTTAGCGAGGCCACAAGTGAGCCCCCGTATACCGTCCAGTAAGCGCCCCCGCTGTATCGGTTATTGTTCTGAAACAGAATGAAAGCCAGTGGTACTAACGCTGTTAAGCGACCGACCGTTACCAGCGTTCGAAAGGCCTTGAAGTGGTGTGTTACTTCAGGATCGTTGAGTTCAAAAAATGGTATTTCCAGCGAATACGGTGAAGATAGTTTTTTACCTCCATAAAAATAAACGCTCCCTAATGACGACGAACCGTACGCCCGCTCGATGGGCAGCAAATGGGCTGGAACGGGCACCGTTCGGTAATAAGATGTTTCGTCGGGTCGACGCTGAGCGAACAACTTCATGCTTGTCAGCAGGGAAAACAACGATATCATCGAGATGATAACAGGCCCATTCAGCTTATATATGATCATTACAGGTAGGTGAATGCAGAACTACTAGGAGAAACGTATCAGCGTAACTTTAGTTGATGATTCATCTGCAAAAATGACATTTTTCATTAACCTTTTCACGCTACTTTCTTTCACTGGACCCGAACAAGCGAATAATGAAATACGAAATCCGGTTGAGGACAATCTCAACCGGATTTCGTATCCTTTGGCTAAACGGTCGTGACCGTCCATTTTACTTCACCACCAGCGTTCCCTGCATCAGCGAGTAGTGGCCGGGGAAGGAACAAACGAACTGATAGTTGCCCGGTGTGGTAGGGGCCACGAAATAAATGGTTTCTGCACTCTCGGGCTGAAGAATATTAGTGTGATACAACACATCAGGCGTGTTGGGCACATAGTTCATTTTGGGGCCGTTCAAGTTTAATTTCAGAGCCGCTTCCCCTACTGAGTTAGCCTCTCCTGGCTTCGTAACCACGAAGTTATGCAGCATATCGTCGTTGTTGTTGAACACAAGTTTTATACGGCTCCCGGCTTTCACTTCCAGCTTGTCGGTATCGAATTTCAGACCTGGTTTCGTTCCGATGGTCAGCGTTTGGTCGGGACCGTTTGTCCAGTCAGCAGGCATGGCTATGATGCGTTTCGCCATCTTCGGAGCCGTTGTGGCTGGCTTTCCTGTTTTTCCTTTGCTATTGGTAGGGGGTGTATCTTTCGTTGAAGCCGTTGCCATCATATCGGCGTGGTTATGGCCAGGAGCCGCAGCGCGAGCCGCTATGGCCAACTTCTCCCCAGGAGCAATGGCGTTGAGCGTGTAATAGCCTACCGGATGCAGCAGTGCCAGACTACCCGATGCCGACCGGACACCCTCTGCTTTTACTTCGTGGATGTAGCCTTCGCGCAGTACCGTATCCATCACAATGCGGGCACTCATGCCATCGGGAGCTACTACCACCCCCCGAATGGGCAACGTCCGGGCATCCTCGATGGGGCTACCGTACGTTTTGTGGTATTTGTAGGAAAAACTGTTCAGGCTGTAGCTATTGGGGTTTTCAGCGGTTTTTCGGTCAACAGGCAGCGTGAAGGCTACCTCAAAACCGTCGGGCTTGGAGGTAATTGTTTTCATCTCGAAGGGTGTTTTTCCCGTCCAGACCAGCCGCTGAATGCCGTAAGGGTCTTTGCCCGTGGCAGCCCATCCCCGGCTGGTCATACCTACAATCATGGACCCATCCTGCCCCCAAACGGTGCGGATAATACCAGACTGAAACCCCTCGCGGAAGGGGAAGCATGCTCCCTGCCACTCGCCATTTACTTTTTCCAGAGCCACGCGCATAATCTTGCTGTGCCCCTGGTCGCCTACGAACAACTGGTCAGCAAACGGGCCGAAGGCTCCTTTGGTTGTATCCTGTTTGAAGTCGGAGGTCGAGATGCCCATCAGCGTGTGCGGAAACCAGACGGCGGGTACTTTCAACTCCTTAATAGTTTTGGCCACCTCGAACATAGGCTTGCCCGTGCTGGGTACATCGCTGGGTTTGAGTGCCAATGGTGACCCTGGTTCATCTGACCAGCGCAGGCCAGCGGGATTGCCCGCAAAAGCGCCTTTGCTAAGGTGCGTCATCCGACCGGAACCTACCCAGTCGCCCTGATTTTCGGTGTACAGAATGCTGCCATCGCGCAGAATACCGAAGCCAGCGGGCGAACGCAGACCCGTTGCCCAGGGCGTCATTTCACCTTTATCATTCAGTTTTAGCATCCAGCCACGCCACTTGGCCAGGCTGGCTCCGTAGCCAATCCAGCCGAGGTTGAGCGTAATGACCATGTCGCCATCTGGCAGTAATAGTGGCCCGTAGCTGTATTCATGGTAGTTGCCCGATAGCGGCCACTTATAGAATGAGCTATACTCGTCGGCTACATCGTCGCCGTCAGTATCTACCAGTTTTGTTACTTCGCCCCGCTGTGTACACAGAAAATAACCCTTTGGGTGCCACATCAAACCGAGTGGCTCATGCAATCCTGAGGCAAACTTTTTGTAGGTCGGTACGCGGCTGCCTTCCATATATGGATTGCTGACCAGCCAGACATCGCCCCGACGCGTACAAACGGCCAGTCGTCCGTCGGGCAAAGGAGCCAGACCACCCACTTCAAGTTTGATATTCTCCGGGATAGGCAGCGTTATAATTCGGTAATAATCCTCCTCTACGGCTGGCCGCTGGGCAGTTGAAAGAGTGAAAGAGCCAAAGAGCGAAAGTGTGAATAGAAGGGTCGCTCTGGTAAGTGATTTATTCAAGTCAGTCATTGTACATTACTTATTAATCATGGTACATTAATTCAACCAATACGCTGCCCGTTTTCGGTTTTTCGTTCGGGTTGGAGCAGGGTTACGGTGCCATCGGCAGCAATGGCGCCTAATACCAGGCATTCACTCATGAAGGCAGCAATCTGTTTAGGCGGAAAGTTGACCACCGCCACCACCTGCTTACCTATTAATTCGTCCTGAGTATACAACGCTGTTACCTGAGCCGAGGTACGTCTGGTGCCAAACTCACCGAAACCAATCGTCAGTTTGTAAGCCGGTTTCCGCGCTTGTGGGAATGCTTCCACGGCTACAATTGTACCGGTACGCATTTCCACTTTCTCGAAATCAGCCCAGGTTAGCGGGTTATGCATAGTTGTCATAAAACGGCGCGTTATGTCCAGGTTACGGTACTGGCGGAATGGGCTAGTACACAATCGAATACTGAACCGATCCGGCCCCGTTTTTCATATCGACGGGCAGCAACAATTCCTGTTTACCACTGCTTTGGCGCATTCTGACTTTAGCTTTCGGGTCGATACGGATATAGTAACTACGGTCGTTAACGGCATAAAGTCCTTTGCTGATTTCCTCCACCGATGTGCCGGCCGCAAGTCGGCAATAGAGCGTTCCGCTGGGAGCACCGGTTAGCGTCAGGGTACGGGTCAGGGCATCGCCGTTTGGTTTTATAGCATCCATAATCGTGGTACCCGCTAGTTTGTATTCAATCGTTGGCGTACCCTGCTTGTCTACGTTCATGCCTTTATACTGGAGGGTATTTGCGCTGACACTGTCGGGCCAGGTGGCTGATTCGCTTTCCAATACCATCAGTGGCGTTTTGCCCGACATATAAATCGTTTCGCCTAATGGAGTAAGCAGTTGTGGCTCTCCCCGTTCATACCACATTTCGGTGACGTTGGCAAAATCACCTTTCCACACCTGCAGCAGGGACATCTGATCGAGGTCAACCGTATAGTGCATACCTGTAGGTGAACCCACTGACATACTGTGCGTCCGCTTGGTTTTCTCGCCCGGCATCTGCACGAACGAACGGATCCGCTGTACCTGATTCATGGGGTCGTGGTAATCGGGATTAACACTGATAACTGCCACGGGGTCAGGTTCGGGTAAGGATGCCGGGGCATGAAGTGGCTGCGGACGCGTACCGGCCTGGGAGACAAATAAGCCCAGACCCGGCCGGAACCAGGACCGCGAAAAATAAACCTCGACCGTATGCGGTCCGGCAGTCAGCGTAGTGTTGCCGGTTGCCGTCTGACCCAGTTCCCGGTGGCTGGTGGGGATCACTTCTTTTCCGTCGATCCACAGACCACCCACGCCACCCTGGTCCAGGTCAAACCGGTAATCACCGGTTTGAAGAGCGTTCAGTTTACCTGTAAACAGAATAGTAAACTGACGTGGCTGTCCGTACGACACCTCGTAGTTGAGCACGGACGTAGTGTCCTGTTTCAGCACTTTCCGGGTGCGGGCGTTCTCCCGGTTTTCGATAAACTGACCCTCAACAACGGTATAACTGAGGGGTGAACTCCACTGGGCTACTTTACGGGGCATCATGACCCGGTAGCCAATGTTCCGAACCGCTATGGGTCCGGAAGCAGACGCTACTGTTAGCGGCCCCAGCTTATTATTGGACAAGGTTTGCATTTCGCGTACCGTTACCCCGTTCAGGGCAAGTTTTTCCAGGACTGAACGGCCCGTAGACCCCGTCGTCCCGTACCACACATCCACCGTTTGCCACAAACCGGGGGCCTTCATAAGCCGCGTCATCTCCGGCGTTTTTCCCAAATTAATAGTCTGGCCGGTAGGTAAGGTCATCACTACATCGGCGTTGGGTGTCGTCATCAGGTTAAAACGCAACCGAAAATCATCCGTTGGGGTAAGCAGGGCTAAGGGCGCGCCGGAACCCGTCAGCACAGTATTGCCCGACTGTGTACGCATCGATGAGCCATCGGCCGTAGGCGATACCGACCCGGCCAGTTGCCAGCCTTTGGGTAATGGTAGCTGCGAGGGTGCAATCGTCGGTAGATCACCCTGCGCATACAGAGATGCCGACAGCAGGACACCAAGCATTAGCAAAGCCGTTCGGCGAAGAATTGACATAGTAGTTAGTAGCATAGATTAAGAAAAGTAGTGCAGGCATTCTGGATACCCATTGATAACGGTAAAAGACTATACATACCGGGATACCTTTAAAAACTTTTAACGTTAACCTTCCGTTCCTTTGACATAGTTTAAATCGAATTAATCTCATTATGAAACTAACGCTTCTTTTACTGACGGCTGTGTCAGTTGCGCTTGCCGGACCCGAAAAGCCCGCAAAATTCCGGTCGGCTGTTACCCGAAAGGCCGCCGTTGTCAGTCGAAATACAACACCTCCCGAAACGGGCGGTATTAAACTTGTCAATGGCTTCCAGGCATCGGTCTTCGCCGAAAACCTGGGTAAAGCCCGGCATATCGTAGTAGACCCGGCTGGAACGGTTTTCGTAAAACTGGAAAAGCTGAATGAGGGTAAAGGTATCGTTGAACTGAATGATACGAACGGCGATGGTAAGGCCGACCAAACTATGATGTTTGGTAATTACACGGGTACAGGTATGGCTCTTTACAAGGACTATCTATACGCTTCGTCTGACACGTCGGTGTACCGGTATAAACTAACCAACGGAAAGGTGATGGAGACAACACCCGCCGAGCCGATCATTGTTGGGTTAACGCTCCAGCGGCAGCATGCCAGTAAGTCGATAACGATTTCGCCGGATGGAAAACTGTTTGTCAATTTCGGTGCCCCTTCCAATGCCTGTCAGGAGAAAGACCGGCAGAAAGGCTCGATGGGAATGGACCCCTGCCCGATTCTGGAGGAGTACGGCGGTATCTGGCAGTTTGATGCCAACAAACTCAATCAGCATAAAGCGGATGGCAAACGGTACGCTACCGGTATCCGAAATGCTGTTTCGCTCGACTGGAACACGGCGAACAATACGCTTTACGCCCTGCAACATGGCCGCGATATGCTCAATAGCTGGGGTGGCGCTTTTACGGATGAAGCCAGCGCGGAGTTGCCTTCCGAAGAGTTTTTGATGGTGAAAGAAGGTAATGACTTCGGCTGGCCGTACTGCTACAACAACCAGATAAAAAATCAGAAATTTCTGGCTCCTGAATATGGCGGTGATGGCACGAAAGTAGACCGGTGCGCTGGTAAAGAGAAGCCTATTATGGCGTTTCCGGGTCACTGGGCACCAAATGACCTGTTATTTTATACCGGCAGTGCGTTCCCGGCCCGGTACAAAAACGGTGCGTTTGTCTGTTTTCATGGTTCCTGGAACCGGGCCCCACTAAAACAGGGGGGCTATTTCGTGGCCTTTATCCCGTTCGGGAAAGACGGCCGACCATCGGGCAAGTACGAAGTGTTTGCGGAGAATTTTGCCGGTGTACCGGAGCAGGGCACACCAGGTACCAGTGTTAACGCCGGTAAGCTCGACCTGGACAGCCCCGGCGATGCCAAAGCTCGTCCGGTTGGTCTGGCGCAGGGACCCGATGGTTCGCTTTACATCAGTGATTCGGTGAAAGGAAATGTCTGGAAAGTAACGTACACGGCGAAGAAATAATCGCCCATCATTAGTAGATAACGTCCGGTTTCCACCTATACAGGTTGAGGCCGGACGCTTATTTTTACTGGTCATTGCAGAAAAGACCGGATGATACAGGCCCCGCTATTCCCTTACATACTCCTATAAGTCAATACGTTGAATGGCTCAATTAATCTGTCGAACTGCCCAAACCAGCGATGCTCAGCTTTACTTCAACTGGGCAAATGACCCCGACACCCGACGGCAGTCATTCAATACAAACCCTATCTCACTGGAAACGCATACGGCCTGGTTTACGCGTAAATTGACCGATGCCAATACCCTGCTGCTCATATTTTTCAATGAGATGAAGCAAGCGGTGGGGCAGGTTCGATTCGAGCGAACACCCGTAGCCGATATGCCCGACGAAATCATTATCGGCATTTCGGTCGATGCCCGTCAGCGGGGTAAAGGGATGGCTACTCCGCTGATTCAACAGGGTTGTGCTGTATGCCGTAAGCAGTGGGGGGCGGTATCGATTCATGCTTACATCAAGGCTGATAACCAGGCGTCGATACGGGCCTTCGAGCGGGCGGGTTTCGTACTGTCGGGCGAAAGCGGTAAATTTGATACGCCAAGTTTGCTTTACATCAACAGTCAATGAGCAGTATCCAGCCGATTCAGGTTGCCCAGTTTACCATTAGCCCAAACCATCGCCCGTTTGTTATTGCCGAAATGTCGGGGAATCATAACCAGTCTCTCGACCGGGCGCTGGAAATCGTGGATGCCGTAGCGAATGCCGGTGCCCACGCCCTCAAACTTCAGACGTACACCCCCGATACGATTACGTTCAACGGTGCCTCGGAAGAGTTTTACATTCGGGATGCCAAATCACTCTGGGCTGATAAAAACCTGTATAAACTTTACGCTGAAGCCTACACCCCCTGGGAGTGGCACAAGCCCATTTTCGACCACGCCAAAAAGCGGGGTATGGTTGCCTTCAGTTCGCCGTTCGATACTACGGCGGTCGACTTTCTGGAGTCGCTGGATGTGCCCCTCTATAAGATTGCTTCCTTTGAAAATACTGATCATATCCTGCTCAAAAAAGTAGCCCAGACCGGCAAGCCAGTTATTATGAGTACGGGCGTCGCTTCGGTAGCTGATCTCGACGAGTCGGTAAAAGTGCTGCGAGCCAATGGGTGTAAAGACCTTATTCTGCTCAAATGCACGAGCACTTACCCGGCCACGCCCGAAACGACTAACCTGTTCACCATACCGCACATGCGGCAACTCTTCGACGTTCCCGTTGGCCTTTCCGACCACACAATGGGCATTGGAGCGGCCGTGGCAGCCGTAGCGTTGGGAGCGGTAGTGCTGGAGAAACACGTTACCCTGCGCCGGACCGATGGGGGTGTCGATTCTGCTTTCTCGCTGGAACCCGACGAACTCAAAAGCCTCGTTGTCGAAACCGAACGGGCGCAATTAGCTATGGGGCAAGTTAGTTATACCCTTACCCCCAAAGAAGCGAAAAGCCTGCAATTCAAACGGTCGCTGTACGTCGTGCAACCTATGAAAGCGGGTGACCCATTCACGCCCGACAACGTGCGCAGTATCCGCCCGGCCAACGGCCTGCACACCCGCTATTACGACGACATAATCGGAAAAACCGCCACGCAGAACATCCCCGCCGGCACGGCACTGGACTGGAATCTAATTGCGACTGCGTGAATGAGCGAATGAGTGAATAGCTGGCGTAAACAAATTGCTCGCGCCAGCTATTCACTCATTCGCTCATCCACGCAGTCGCTCATTGTAAAATGGGTATCATAAAACGGCAGACGATTCAGAGTTCGGTGTACACCTACGCGGGGGTGGCGGTGGGCTTCCTGACGCAGGGGCTTTTATTTCCGAATCTGTTCAGTAAGGCGCAGGTCGGGTTGCTAACGCTGCTGATTTCGCTGGCGCAGGTACTGGCCCAATTCGCTAATCTGGGCACCAACGGCGCGGGAGGGCGGTATTTTCCGTATTTCCGCAACCCCGACCGGCAACATAACGGCTACCTCTTCCTGACCAGCCTGACGACACTTATCGGTTTCGGGTTGTGTGTGCTGGGATTATGGCTGGCCCGACCCTGGTTCATCGCCAACAGCGGAGGGGAATCGGCGCTATTTACCGACTACTATTACCTGCTCATTCCGCTAACGCTGTTTACGGTTTACTTTGCTGTTTTCGATAATTACTCCCGGTTGTTGTATAACCCCGTTACGGGTACGGTGCTGCAACAGTTTGTCCAGAGGTTACTCATTCTGCTGGCGGGGGTAATTTACTGGCTGGGGTGGGTGAGTTTTCCGCAGTTTCTTGGCCTGTGGCTGTTGGCGTTCTTTCTGCAAACGATGCTGATGATAGGTAGCGTTGTTCGGGACAAGGCGTTGTTCCTCCATCGGCGATTCCTCAACCTGGACCCCGAATTACGCCGAAACCTGACGCGCTACGCAGCCCTGACCCTGACGACGGCTCTTTCATCGCAGATTATTCTGACGATTGACAAGGTGATGATTAATAGCAAACAGGGATTAGGCGATACGGGTGTGTACGGCACGGCTTCCTATTTTGCCGCCGTTATTGCCGTACCCGCCACAGCGCTATACAAAGTGTCGGGGGCGTTGATTGCGGAGTCGTGGAAAACGAACGACCTGGATAATATTGCCAGTATCTACCGAAAAAGCTGTCTGAATCAACTCATTGCGGGGTGTCTGGTATTTGTTGGCGTAGCGGCTAACCTGCCTAATGTGTTCCGGTTTCTGCCGCCAAGCTACGAAGCGGGATACTACGTTATTCTATGGCTTGGTCTGGGTAAGCTCATTGACATGGCCACAGGCGTAAACGGTATTATCCTGAACACCTCGCGCTTTTATACCTACGACTCACTGTTTTTTGTCGTGCTGATTTTTATCACCATTGCCGCTAACCAGTACCTGATTCCCCGTTTTGGTATCAACGGAGCGGCTATAGGGGCGGCTCTGGCTACGTTCCTGTACAATCTGGCCCGGACGCTATTTGTCGGGTTTGCGTTTACTATGCAACCGTTCACCTGGCGAAACGGACTGGTTGTTTTGCTGGGCGCAGGCGTGTGGTGGATTGCTGTGCAGTTTCCTTATCCGGCGCCAAACGCCACAAACACCCGCGTCCTGCTGGACATGGCCGTGCGGTCGGCTCTGATTACGGGTTTGTTTGGTGGAGCCGTTGTGGGATTTAATCTATCATCGGATATTAACCAGACGATTGAGCAGTTGCGGAAGCGTTATTTATAGCGACAAAATCAACCCGGCGAGTTGATTTTGTCGGTCCTGATAGAGCGATGCTCGCTAAATCACATTCATCGTCTGCTCCTTTATCTTCTCCAGTTCATCTTTCATCTGGACTACAAACCGCTGAATGGTGGAGTCGTTTGCTTTGGAGCCGATGGTATTTACTTCACGGCCAATCTCCTGCGAGATGAAGTTCAATTTTTTGCCATTGGCTTCTTCCGTGGCCAGAACTTCCAGAAAGTAGCTGAGGTGGTTTTTTAGCCGGACTTTCTCTTCCGAAATGTCGAACTTCTCCACGTAGTAAACCAACTCCTGCTCAAAGCGATTCTGGTCAAACGTCTCGCTGTCCAGCAGTTCTTTTACGGAGTTACGCATGCGGGTACGTACCGCCGGGATACGCTTCACATCCTGCTCTTCAACATCAGCCAGCCGATCCGTAATAAGTTGAATATATTCCTGAAATTTACTCTCCAGTACGGCACCGTCCTGCTTCCGAAAGGCATCGCACCGTCGGATGGCTTCCTGCACAGCCGCCAGTATAGTAGCCCACTCCGACGCATCGGCGGTGGGGTCGGCAGATTCGGTCAGGTAGGCATTCGGTTGCTGCAGGGCCAGTTGGAACACATCGCCGTCAGGAATGCTCATCAGCATAGTGTTGGCTGTTTCTTTCAGGTCGCTCACGTACGCCATCACCAGGGGGCGGTTGATGGTAATCCCCGGCCGAACGGCACTGGTCCGGGCAAGGTTTATTGACAGCTCAACTTTACCCCGCTCCAGCTGTTGGGTGAGCAGGGCCCGCAAGTCAATTTCCTTGTCGGAAAATTGCCGGGGAATACGGCAGTAAATATCCAGGAATTTAGAATTCAGTGTTTTGACTTCCGCCGTTGCCGATAGGCCACCGGCTTCTACGGTCGCATTGCCGAAGCCGGTCATTGATTTGAGCATTAGAGAATCGTTTATGGTTTACGGTATCTGGTTTACGGTATCTGGTTAAGCAGTAGCCGGTTTTTCAGACCACGTTGCGCCACCGTAAACCATAGACCTATTTCAGCTTACCTGCTTCCAGTTCCAGGTATTCTTTTCGGTTACGGGCTACATCTATAGCGGTATAAATGGCCTGTACCATGGATGTTTCATCGGCAAGATTCTTACCGGCAATATCGTAGGCAGTACCATGGTCGGGAGATGTACGGACGGCGGGCATACCCGCCGTAAAATTGACCCCTTCCTCGAAAGCTATGGCCTTGAACGGAATAAGACCCTGGTCATGGTACATGGCCAGCACGGCGTCGAACTTTCGATAGGCTCGGGTGCCAAAAAAGCCATCGGCCGGGTAGGGGCCAAAAACCAGTTCACCTTTATCCAGCAGCCGGGTGAGCAGGGGCTTGATGATGTCCTTTTCTTCATTTCCCAGCAAGCCTTCTTCCCCTGCGTGTGGGTTTAGGCCCAGCACCGCAATTTTAGGCCGCTCAATGCCGAAATCCTGTTTCAGCGAGTGCATCATCAGTTTTAGCTTCTGAGCAATTCGCTCCTGAGTTATTTCCTGCCGGACACTTCCCAGCGGCACATGGCCCGTTACCACGCCAACGCGCAGGGTATCGCTAACCAGAAACATGAGGTTATCCTGAACGCCAAACTGCTGCGCCAGGTATTCGGTATGACCCGGAAAGTTGAACTCCTCCGACTGAATGTTGTACTTGTTTATCGGAGCCGTTACCAGGGCATCCAACTTGCCCTCTTTCAGGTCATCCACGGCCCGTTGCAAACAGGCCAGTGCCGCCTGCCCGGCTTCGGGCGTTACCTGCCCCGGCTGAATATCCTGATTCTGGTCGGGCCAGCACGTAATAACGTTCGTTAGTTTATGACTGATCTGCCCAATCGTCTGGGCACCGTTCAATGTCCAGTCTTTCAGGTTGAGCAGGTTACGATACCGATTCAGAATTCGCATTGAGCCGTAAATGACGGGTGTGCATATTTTCTGTAACCGGTTGTTTTGTAAGGCTTTCAAAATTACTTCTGGCCCAATGCCGTTGTAATCGCCCAGCGAAATGCCGATAACAAGCCGGTCTTCCCGTCCCGCATATTCAGTTGCTACCGGGGGCTGGTTCCCAAAATCGCGGGTATCTGAGTCGCCAAACAGGGATTCCCGAGGCTGATTGCGATTGCCCCGGTCGCGGTCAGAGCGGCCTTCGCCCCGCTGACGACCTTCCTGCGACCTTTGCCCCCGGCTGTCCGGCCGATTCTCCCGATCTGGCCGATTTTGATTTTCTTTCTCCGGCCGGTTCTCCCGCTCCTGTTTATTTTCTTTCTCCGGTCGGTTTTCCCGGTCCGGTCGATTGTCGCGCTGACCTTTTTGCCGTTGTTCCTCATTCTGGCCCGGTTGCTGGCGATTATTCCGCTGATTCGGTACTGGCTTGAAAGAGCGTTCTGGCTGGGCTGCGCCATCTGGTTCATCAGAAGCGTGATCTACCCGATTATTGCTATTTCGGTACGGGACATCCTGCCGATTAGAAAGGGATTGATTGCCTGATCGCTTCTCCGGCTTGGGCGATGGGGTGTTGCTCAGATTTTCATCTGTTGCTGCCTCAACTTTGGGGCTGATAGGTAGTGACTGGTTTGCTTCGTTCGGTTGGCGTGGTTCCATATACTTTTTGTAGTTTCGCCAAAAAACTCACCTACACCCTTCTCCTGTCGAAAACAGGGTGACCATGTGAGATTAATAGCCTGCAAGTTACGAAAAGCCCCGAATGTTCCAGAATCAACCTGCTATTCTGATTGCGGATGAAATGCATCCGTCCCTTTTTGCCATGCTCGATAAAGCGGGCTTTATCTACGACTATAAACCGACCATCACCCGTGCCGAACTACTGGCATCGCTCCCTCCCTACACCGGACTTATTATTCGTAGTAAGACGAACGTTGACGAGGAGCTACTTAATCGGGCACCTATGCTGCGCTTTATCGGACGTGCTGGTGCCGGGCTGGATTTGATCGACCTTGATGCTGCCAAACGCCGGGACATTGCGGTTTTTCATGCGGGCGAGGGGAACCGTGATGCCGTAGCTGAACACGCGGTTGGTATGTTACTGGCACTGCTTGCTACTATCCTGAAAGCAGACCGGGAAGTGCGGCAGGGGATATGGGATCGGGAAGGCAACCGGGGGTACGAACTTGGGAGTCTAACGGTGGGTCTGGTTGGTTTTGGTAATAATGGCCGGGCTACGGCGCAACGACTGAGTGGTTTCGGATGCCGGGTGCTGGCCTACGATAAATTTCTGACAAACTACGGCAGTGCATTGGTCCAGGAGGCTACAATGGCCGAAATCATGGCCGAAGCGGATGTGCTGAGTCTACACATCCCGTTAACTGACGATACCCGCACGATGGTAAATGATGCGTTCATTGACCGGTTTGCCAAACCATTTTACCTGATCAATATTGCCCGGGGCGAAATTGTGTCACTGGAGGCCGTCGTACGTGGATTACAGCAGGGCAAAATTCGTGGTGCCTGCCTGGATGTACTGGAGAATGAAAAGATAACAAAACTGACGCCGGGTCAGCAGATGGCTTTTGATTACCTGCGTCAGTCGGACCGCGTTGTACTAACCCCGCACGTAGCAGGCTGGACGCACGAAAGTTACGTACGCATCAATGAAGTACTGGTTCGGCAAATTCAAACCGCGTAGGCCCGGTGCAACAATACCTTGCGGCTAACAACCGGATGGTTGAAATCATAGCCACGATTTTAGTGTATTGCTGATGCCTATGAGCCGCATCGGGCTCTACTTGGTGACGGTGAAATTACTGCTGGTACACACGGTACCCGCGTCGTTGGTCAGGCATATCTGACCCGTAACTGCATCCGCAGGGACCGTTACGGCCAATGTACCACCCGATACCCTAAACGTAGCCGGGGCCGATGTGCCGCCATTGAATTTAACGGCCGTTACGGTAGCCAGGTTCTGCCCGGTAAAGAAAACCTCAATTCCGGCTTTAGCTGACTTGGGCGTAAAATCGGTAATCGTTACCAGCCGAATGGGTGTGAAAGAGGTTGTGCTGGTGGTTTCTCCGGCTGCATTGACTATCCGTATTGGTCCAGTCTGAGTGGCTGTCGGTACGATTACCCATCGCTCTTTATCTTCATTTTTACCCCCATCTGCAGCTGCGGTTACAGCACCGGTAAAGAAAATCTGGGCATTCATCAGGAAGTTTCCCTGAATCACTACCTGGTCGCCCGGTCGCGCTTTTGTGGGTAAAACGGCGGTAATGACGGGGGGCTGCAATACAGACAAGGGAGCAGAGGCACTACCCGCCCGGCTCGAAACGACCACCTGGCCACTTAGGGCATCAGGGGGTACACCAATCAGCAGGTCAACTCCTTCATTCCGGCTGGTGATAGGCACCTGAATGCCGCTGACCGTAACAGTGGTAATACGGTACAGGTTTTTGCCGGAGATTGTAAGCGGTCTGCCGGGAAGCTGCTGGGACGGCGTAACGACGAGGTTGGATGGCGGCAGGTAAAAGAAGAAGGGGTCGGTAGCGGTCGTAGTGCCTCCTATACCACTGGCCGACACCTTTACAGGGCCGGAGGCCGCTAGGGCGGGCACGGTCGCTTCAAGCTGTGTATCGCTTATAATGCGGAAAGTAGCGGGCGTACTGCCCAACGATACGGCTGTTATATCCCTGAAGTTACGCCCCACAATGGTCAGTTTATCCCCTGTTATCCCGTCCTGAGCGAGCAAATTGGCGATAAGGGGCGATTGAACGATTTTGAGCGTATCCGTGCTGGCAGTCAGCAGCGTTTCAAATACGCTCACCCGTACCAAACCCGATGTTGCCGTGGCTGGGATGATGGTTCGAATTTCGGTATCCTTTACGGTTGTGGTTGCTTTATCGGTTACCAGCCCATTGATACTGACAATACCATCCGTCAGATTCTGCCCTTTTATAACCAGTTCTGCACCGGGTCTGGCCTGCAAAGGGCTGATGCTGGTAATTTGGGGCGTTCCGGATACGATGAACCGGTTAGAAACAGCGCCCCCTGCCGTCTCGACCACCAGGGGCACCGGTCCGCGGGGGAGGATGGCAGGAACCACGATGGTCAATTGCTGAGCGGTACTGTCTTTTATCTCCGCGTTGACATCATCGAACCGAATCCGCCTAATCTGATTAAGGAAGGTACCAGTAATGACAACGAGTGAACCCTGAAGCCCGTTTGTGGGGCTAATAGCTGCCACAACGGGAGTTGGTTGCTTAACCACAAAGGGCAGCGGGTCCGAAACACCCTCGTCCGTCTGAACCCGAATCTGAGTCGGGCCGGGCTTAATTCCCGGTACCACTATACGAATCGTATTCTCGTCCTGGCTGGTGATGGCTGCGGTGGTAACTGATGTAGCAATGCCAAACGTCACCGTTGGGCTGGAGCCGAATTGGTACCCCGTCAGGAGTAGTGGGTCTCCCACAAATGCTTCGGAGGCCGACAGACCCGTTAATTCGGGCGGATTACGCTGAACGCGACAACTCGCTACGCCCAGTAATACAACAAGCAAAAAGAAAAATGATATAATAGCCTTCATAGGAAGCAGCGGGTGTTCCGGCCCGACGCATAATTGGTAAAATTAGTCAATTTGCCGAACGAAAAACCATTTTCTACTAAAGCCTGTTAGAAGAATTGGGTAATGTATACGTAGCTGTAACGGGGCCTGATACCCATTTATAACGCCCATTATCCATTTCTCATTACTCTTATACGAATGAACTACCGCAGCCTGAAAGCATCAAAACTAATACTTACCAACACACTAGGCGAACTGAAGGCCATTGGCTATCAGCCCCGATCCATCAAACAGGAATTGCGTGACAATCTGATTGAGCGAATCAAGAACAAAGAAGACGTTTTTCCGGGTATCTGGGGGTACGAAGACACGGTTATCCCCGATGTGGAACGGGCTATTCTGTCGATGCACCATATCAACCTGCTGGGATTGCGAGGGCAGGCTAAAACACGGATTGCCCGCCTGATGGTCAATTTGCTGGATGAATACATCCCCATAGTGGCCGGGTCGGAACTGAACGATGATCCGCTGGAGCCACTTTCCCGCTTTGCCATTGACCTGATTGCCGAAAAAGGTGATCAGACGCCCATCGCCTGGATGCACCGCAGTGATCGCTACACCGAGAAACTCGCTACCCCCGACGTATCAGTGGCTGACCTCATTGGGGATGTTGATCCGATTAAAGCGGCTACCCTCAAACTACCCTATTCGGATGAGCGTACAATTCACTTCGGTCTGATTCCACGCTCGCACCGCTGCATTTTCGTGATCAACGAACTACCCGATTTACAGGCTCGTATTCAGGTGTCGCTGTTCAATATTTTGCAGGAGGGTGACATTCAGATTCGGGGTTTCAAACTCCGCCTTCCGCTCGATATTCAGTTCGTATTCACGGCAAACCCGGAGGATTATACCAACCGGGGCAGTATTGTTACCCCGTTGAAAGACCGTATCGACTCGCAGATTGTGACCCACTATCCGAAATCAATCGAGATTGGGAAGAAAATCACTATGCAGGAGGCTGTTATCAAGAAGGAGCAGAAAAGCATGGTGAAGGCCAATGAGCTGATTGCCGATTTGATTGAGCAGGTAGCTATCGAAGCGCGCGAAAGCGAATATGTCGATTCTAAAAGTGGCGTTTCGGCCCGGATGACAATTTCCGCTTACGAGAACCTGCTCTCCTCCGCCGAACGCCGTACGCTGCTCAACGGCGAAAAAGAAACACACGTCCGCATTGCCGATCTGTACGGTGTGGTTCCCGCCATTTGCGGCAAAGTCGAGTTGGTGTACGAAGGGGAAGTAGAGGGTCCGGTTATTGTGGCTCAGAACCTGATTGGAAAAGCCATCCGGAATCAGTTTTTACAATATTTCCCGAATCCGGAAAAGGCCAAAAAAGACAAGCGGGGTAACCCGTACCGCAAAGTGACCGACTGGTTTGGCGACGGGAATACGATGGACATCCTGAACGACCTGACCAACCGGGATTACGAAGCCAGGCTACAGACAATTGATGGCCTGGATGATATTGTGGATCAGTTTCATCCGAAGCTGAGCAAATCCGAGAAGTTATTCATGATGGAGTTTGCATTGCACGGCCTGGCAGAACACTCACTGGTGGGAAAGAAAGCAATGGACACCGGATTATCCTTCAAAGACCTGCTGGGGTCTATGTTCAACCCGGATGCTACTTTTGGCGAAGAAGAGGAAGACGATGACGACCGGTACTAGGTCGCATCTATAGTTTATTTTTACGCAACAGGGGCCGTGATAATCACGGCCCCTGTTGTTTTTCAGGCTAAATAGGTTTCATATAACCTGTAACCAGGAAAAATTACGGTTACTTTGCTGCTTTCTGGTTCACTGGAACTACTACCAACCCGAAGCTTTTCTATTAAGCAGGTTTTATACTTTCGGCGACGACCGCCGTGCCGTTGGCACTTACCATAAGCATGGCTCCATTGGCACCAATGGTTTGATAGTCCAGGTCAACGCCAATAATGGTGTTGGCACCCAGGCGGGTAGCCTGATCAACCATTTCCTTCAGGGCAATACTTTTCGCTTCGCGAAGGGCCTGTACGTAAGCTCCCGTCTGACCACCCACTACATCGCGGATGCTGGTGAAGAAATCCTTGACCAGGTTGGCACCAATGATAGCCTCTCCATTGACAAGGCCGATATACTGTGTAATTCGTTTGCCTTCAATGGCAGAAGTAGTCGTTATAAGCATAGGGAGATAAGTGATTCGGGTAGATAAGCAAAAGCGAGTAATCAGAAGCAAAATACACACGTAATAGTCCCTTCCTTGGTGAGTTGGCGAGCGGTCTTTTCAGCGTAGCTATCTCTGACGACAGAGTTAAGCGCAAAAAAACACAAAAAAATACGTAAACTCGTTGCTCAATTTATCCTGTAACGTTTTTATTTGCGTGTCAATACGGCGTATGACGCTGTTTTTTACCTCTAACGACCAAAACGAATGAAAAAAGCACATCTATCGCGCCTGTTCCTGTGCGCATCCATTACGGCCCTGCTATTAGGGTTCGACAGTTGTAAATCCGACAACCCCGATCCGGTAGCGCCTGCCACCACCATTGAGGGAAGTTACAAAATCACTACGCTTACCGCTGACCCCAAGGTGCTGGGCACGTTCAGCGATCTCATTGCTGCGTCAAAACTGCTATTTAGTAATACCACCTGTTTGAACGATCTGACCATTACATTCAAAGCAGATGGAACAGCAACGACTGACAATCCAAGCTCGTGTCAGAGTATTCCGGTACCTGTAAGCACCTTCACCGGTATTGATGCATCCAGCAAATGGGTGTTGAATGCGAACAAGTTAACGGTTACTAAAGCAGATGGCACCAAAACGGAGTATACAGTCGTCAGTATGAGCCCCACGCTGAAACTGCAATGGCAGGGAATGCTAAATTACCCGGCCCCTGATCCAACCGTTTACACGTTCAATATGGAACTGAAGAAATAGCGACTTTTAAAAAACCGGCTCTTTACGGAGCCGGTTTTTTTATGATTCTTCCAGACATCCCTGTAGCGTAGCAATGTATTTTTCCAGATAAGCAGGAACGTCTTTAGCCTTATACTGCAAAATATAGCGGGGATGGTCGAGCGTAATGATACGGCTGAAAAAGCCCTGCTGCTCATTCAGTCGGCGTAAGTACGTTTCGTTTTTCCGACCCAGGCAAACGGCCACGTTCCGGTTGGCACCAAAGTCCAGTTGCGTTCGAATAGTTTCCGTAATGGCGGGCCAGAGGGCAGCGGTAGTAGCCCGGTCATCATAGAAATTATAGTTCTTCGGTCCGCCGTTGGGGCCATCCTTCGTCAACGCCAGCGGAAACAGCGAACTCAGAAAGAAACAGCTGTAAAACGACTCCGCTCCCCCGAAGGCTTCGACGACCTGGTAAATAAACCGACTCGACAATTCCGGCGTATCGCGCAGCTCATTGTCAATCCCGCAGTACCGGCGCAGATTCTGGGGTGTGGTGAATGAAATGCCCGTAACGCCCGCCCCGAAACGGCCGGGGTTGATGCCCAGCACAAAAACGCGCGGTTTCGTATCGCTGAAAAAACGGGTGTAAAAAGAATGCACAATTTCCTGCACGGCCGGGGCCTGATACGGGTTCATCACGTTGATACCGGTCGGCAGGTTGGCTGGTGCAGCCAGATTATCGTAATAATGGATAGCCTTATCGGCGAACGTAGTCATAAACGCGAAAAATAAGTATAGCATATCATCGCAACCTCACTGATAATCCGCTCGGCTTCCGGCGTCGGTACGCCCTCCACAAATACCGCCAGCAAAAACGGTTTCTGCGTATAAACAATCCCGACATCGCCCCGGACATAGGCCAGCGTCCCCGTCTTATGCGCTATTACCACACGTTTTGGTAACAGCCGGGGGATGGTAAGCGTGTCTTCGTTCTGCTTCAGGATGGCCAGCATCTCCTCGCAACGTTCAGGCGTAGCCACCTGATATCGGTATACTTTTTCCAGCAGGGTATTCATTTCCTGCGCTGTCACGTAGTTTTCCCGCCCCTGTCTGGCCGCCAGCGTGTCCATCATCACACGATTTAGCTGACTCCGCTCAAGACCCAGTTTTCGTATGCGCTGGTTTACAGCATCGCGCCCAAGTAGATGAATAAGTATATTGGTTGCGGTATTATCACTTTTGATCAGCATCAGGCGCAGTAATTCCCGGTAGCTAACCCGGCTTTTGTCAGGGTACGTTTTTAGCACCCCATCCCCACCTACCTTTTCGGCTTCGGTCAGGCTATGAATAGCGTCCAGCTTTATGGTACCAGCTTCAACTCGCTCCATCAGTTCCAGCATGATGGGCAACTTAATTACACTGGCCGACGGTATCCGCACAGTGGCCCGGTGCGCAAATGATAGCGTGGTATCAACCAGCGAGCGGGTGCTTAAACTAATCCGAGCCTCCGGGGGCGATAGATTCAGATAGCTGGTTAGTGAATCTGTCAGGCTGAAAACCGAATTTTGCGACTGACTCCGAACCGTGGTAGACAACGTCAGTAGTGAGAATAGAATGGATAGAAACAGCGTAGTGTAAGCCAATCGATTCGGACGAAGTTGGTAGAAACGGGGTTCGCGAACCAAAAATAACGAGCAACTACCTAATTCCCACGGACGGCCTTCATCACCTGCTGGGCCTGCAACAGCGCACGGGCGTAAGGCTCATACAACACCCGGCGGGGAGGGGTAACGGTATGATCGGCATCCCACAAGCCGGAACGGTGCCAGTTGTGCAGGTGATCCCAGTCGGGCCGGTCAATGATGGGGTAAATGCAGGCACCCCACAGCGGTATACCCGCTCGAATGACGGCTGCACACTCCCGCCCAATCATACTAATCCAGTGGGGACGATGCTCGCCGGGGTGGCTGGTTTCGGTCAGGGCAATGGGTCTTTTGTAGCGTTGGTACGCTCTTATCAGGAGTCTGTGCAGCGGTAGCCAGCGGGGGTCAGGCACTGGGTCGCCCCAGGGCAGATAGAGCGAATGGTCAACTACCCATTGGTTATCGTAGTAGTAGTTAAAACCGATGATATCCAGATAATTCAGTGATCCGCCCAGTTCGGGAGCTATGCGGCCAGCCAGCATATCGATTGCCTGAAACTGATTTTCATCCGCTCGCCGGGCCTCGCTAACCTGCTTTGGCGTAGCCCTGAAAGGGGGCACAATATGTATTAATGGCTCGGTAGTCAGAATACGAATGGCCGGGTCGATCTCCCGCATGGCCGCTACCCCTTCAATGTAAGCCCGCATGAGACCCAGTTTGACTTCCCAGCCCTGATTGGTGCAATAGGGTGATGTGCCGCGAACATCACCCCCCAGCCACGACATGAAGCTGACCTCGTTTATGGGTGTAACCACCAGCGGTTCATCAGGATACAGGTCCCGGTAAAAACGGACGAAGGCTCGGCAGAGGGCCGCAAAACGCCGGGCAAACATTGGGTGTAGCGGAGTCAGGTCGTCGGGATAGCCGAAGTGACACAGGTCCCAGATTTGCTGAATCCCCTGCCGTTTGCCTTCGGCGAGCATAGTTTTCACCGTGCTCCAGTCGTACTGATACGCGCTTTTCTCGACCTTGCTCCATTGAATTCCCTCCCGAACAGTCCGAATATCAAAAGGGGTCAGTCGGGTATAATCAGCTTCCAAGTCCTGTAGGTGCCCGGTTATGGTCAAAAAGTCGACCCGGTTGCCAAAACAGTTAAGCTGGTCGGTGCATTCGAAACCAGCCCACCAGAACGATTCAAATGGGTTATCAAGTAGTGAAGAGGTCATAAGTTTAGTTCGGTGTTACTACACATTACCCCTACTTTTGCCCGTATGAAAATAGTAAGCTCATCCGGCGTTTCCCAGGGCAGCAGATGCCCCGCCCCGTCAACGCTTTCGAGCGTTGCACCGGGTAGGTAGGGTAACGTCATCTCTTGTTGAACATCGGGTAGTAAGGCTTTATCTTTTGTGCCGACCAGGATATGGATGGGAACAAGGATGAACAGCATCTGTTCAGAAATAGTCTCTTTACTACCCAGCAGCAGCCATGCGTTCCAGGCCGCTTCGGATGTGCGCAGATTATCGGCAATAATCTGCGCCTTTATCAATTTAGAAAGGGGCTTTGCCGTGATCTTCGCATATGTTTCTTCCGCTGCCGTTTGCTGCCCGTGCGTTTCAAGCATCTCCTGCCGGTCGGTATCTGATATAGGTTCTGGTTCGGGCGGAGAAGGAGACAGCAGCAATACTAGCTGGAGTCCAGCCGGTTGCCTGCTGGCTAAGGCAAGTGCCACCTTGCCACTCATGGAATGACCAATCAGCACAAAATCCTGAATACCCATTGCCTGAGTCAACGCCTGCACATCATCGGCCATATCCCCTACCGTATACGTTTCTGGTGACGACGAATCGCCATGGCCACGCAGATCGACAGCCACACACCGATACTGGTCGGCAAGCTGCGCTATCACAAATTGCCACTCCATTGCCGAGCCCCCAAAATAGTGCAAAAACACGAGTGTCAACGGCCCATTTCCTGATTCCAGCACGTTGAGTTGCGTGTTATTGACCAAATAATGCATAACCAGGGGGATTAGATAGCAACTTTCAACCGCGCCGGTCGTTCCGTAATTTCCAGCATTTCCGCGTGCGGAATGACCGTGATCTGACCAAACTCTTTCAGCAGGGTCTTATATGCTTCGGCAACGGGCCGGGGTTTGCGGTCGAGGTCATATAACCCGCAGGCGTTCACGGTACTATTGAATTCCTTCAGTTGGGAATCCCAGTCTAACTGGTCAATCAGGCTATACCACGTAAAACCCATAACAGGTGCTCCGTCCCGGCGCATCCGCATGATGCTGACCCATTGCTTGTAGAGCCACATTGGGGCCAGGTCCGGATCGAATACGTTAGTTTCGGTATGCATGATGGGCATATGATACCGCTCGTAATATTCTTTGGTTATCTCGTACCAGCCCAGTACATCCATTGAGGTTTCGATAGTGCCATCGGGCAGTTTTATTCGCTCGTTCCGGCCGTAATAATCGTTGCCCATAATCTGATAACCAGGTGGTTTACCCGCCATAAACCAGTCGTACTCTTCACGGGTCAACCCATTGTCCATCATGTACATGGCTACCGTGGCCGATGGTGAATTGGCATAAAGCAGGTCCAGCGACAAAAAGCGAAGTTCATTCTCCAGCCCGACCTCAGGGGTAGGAGTAGCGCAGAATTCATGCGTATATTCGGCACTTTCGCTCTGTACGATGATGCAGTCGTTTCGGCGTTTGGCAATTTCATGATTGCCCATAATACTGGCAGCCACGCAGTGTTTAAGCGCCGTAACGAAGCCTTTATCGGTTTTGAGCTGCTCATTCCAGTTGCCATCTTTGGCACTGATGCGGGCCGTAACGTAAATTTCGTTGACTGGTGTGTAATACCGTACCCAGGGATACCGCTCGGCCACGGCACCGGCATATTCGGCAAAGTGAAGGGGCAGTTCCGGGTTCTGAAAGTTTTCAATCCAGTCCGGCACGCCAAAGTGCATTAAATCCAGAATGGGCGTAATTTTCAGTCGTTTCATTTCGGCCATGGCCTCGTCGGCAAAACTCCAGTCGAACTTGCCCGGTTCCTTGTGGATACTGTAATACGGCAAGCCGTATCGCAGAAAGTTTAGCCCCAGCTCTTTCACCAGCCCGAGGTCTTCCTTGTAGCGGTTGTAATGGTCGCATTCCCGCAATAAATCCCGGCGTACCTTGCCGTGTTTGATGGTTGGGTAAGAGCATTCGATGCCCGTGGCAAACATGAAATTGCCGGGGTTGTTGAGAGGTAATCCGCTACCGTCATTGCCGGCGGCTCCCCCAAACTGGTCGCCCTCGTAATTGCTATCCCCAAACTTTTTCTTGATGTGATTTAAAAAATTCTTATCAGCCATGTATCAGCGTATGGATGTATATCCACGGTTAACTCGTTGTAGATGATTGTCTTATTATGATAGGGCGAACAGTCTGTTCACTTCCGTTGTTCGAGAAACCGATCCGCCGTGCGGAGTGCCAGCGCCATAATCGTCAGTGCGGGGTTGACGCTGAGGGCACTGGGAAATGTGGAATTATCGCTGATGTATAGATTCGGTACGTCAAAAGACTGCCCGTCGGCGTTGACCACGGCCGCATCGGCACTTTCACCCATCCGGCAGGTGCCAATGATGTGAGCGTTGCGCGGAAATGCCCAGACGTTTTTAGCCCCGGCCGCGTCCCAGATGGCGCGCATAATTTTATCTGCATGGGCAGTCATCCGTTTTTCGTTTTCGCCGTTCGAAAAGTAAACCCGTGGTTTAGGCATCTGCCGACTATCTTTTTCGTCGGCCAGCTCCAGGTAATTACCCACAGCGGGCAGGCAGTCGCCGAGGATGTTTATCCCCGCTACGTGATTGTAAGCCAGCGCGGCCCGTTTCAACTCCTGCCCCCACAAACCCCGCGCCCGTGCCATCTGGGAAAGATACGTAACCGGCATTACCCCAATTGACTGAAGCAGGTAGCCCCCGGCAAAATCCGCTCGCGCAGGGCGGTGGGTATCTTCAGAAATCAGGGCACCCGGAACGCCTTTGTAGGGCCGAATATCCTCGTCGAACTCACCCCATATTTGCAGGGCCGTGTGGGCCATTACGTTGCGGCCTACCTGCCCGCTACTATTGGCCAGGCCATTCAGTAGCAACAGCCGGGCCGTTTCTACAGTACCCGCGCACAGGAACACGAATCGACAGCGTTGCCGCTCTTCCTGCCCATTGCGCACATAAATTACTTCCCGAATCTTGCCCGACCCGTCGGTGATAAGCTGCGTAACGAAACTCTCCGGCCTGATTTCGGCCCCATGGTGGAGTGCCAGCGGAATGTAGGTGACATCCATACTGGCTTTGGCTCCTGTAGTGCACCCAGCCTGACAGAAGCCCCGGTTGGTACAGGCCTTGCGATGCCCAACACCTGCCTGATAATAGTCGGCCGACAAGGCGGCATTAGCCGCCGGGGACGTTTTGATGCCAAGTTGCTCGCACCCGCGCTGCATGAGCTGTCCTGCCCCGTTTATAGGTAATGGACCCAGTGCATATTTTTGTTTTCTGGTCGGTCCCCACAGATAGGGCGACGGCCCCGAAACACCCAGAAACTGCTCTACTTCATCGTAGTACGGTTCAAGCTGATCGAACGGAATGGGCCAGTCTTCACCCACGCCAAAATCCGTCCGAATGCGTAAATCATCCGGCTGGGCGCGTGGGGTGTAAGCTGTATAGTGCAGGGTAGAACCGCCCACACCTATACCAGAGTTGTTGCTGCCAAAGGGAATTGGATCCGCTCCGGCACTCAGTCGTTCGTCAGTCCAGAATAGTTTTTCCTGTGCTTTTTCGTCAGTAGCAAAATCAGTGGCTGGATTCCAGTGTTTTCCCGCTTCGAGGGCAACCACTTTCAGCCCCGCGGCTGCGAGCCGGGCCAGTAAAGGCGCACCGCCCGCCCCCGTGCCAATCACGACGGCGTCAACCGTTTCGGAGGTTGAGTAAGGCATATTTTTTTGAGTAGTGAGTGATAAATGATGAATGATTAGTACGTACAAGCACTCATCATTCATCATTTATCATTATTTCCTTCGGTTCCCGGTCTTCCAGTTGATTCAGGCCAATGCGCTGCCAGCCGGGTACGTCAGCCATGCCCACATAGCCAATGGCTTCCTGCGCCAGCGGATGACTGTAGTAGTTGGTGGTTGCTTCGGCGAGTAGTTCTTCAAAAAACCGGTTTGCAGGGAGTTTCTTCCAAGTCTCACCCGGTGCATCTTCCTGCTGAATCTGTTGCAGCACCTCGTCCTGCTGCTCTTCGGAAAGGGACTGGAACGATGCCTCAAACAGCAGCGAAGCTGTTTCCTCTACACCCGCCAGACCAAGTTTGTAGGCCTCCCCATCGGCAGGCATGGTGTCGTAACGCCAGCCGTCCGACTTGTTCTGGACCAACCGCTCGTCAATACCGCCTGCTATATCGATGTGAGGCTGGTTTTCATCCTGCGGCACTAGCCGACGGCAAATGGCTTTCAACAGACCGAATGCGGTTTCAGAGAAAAAATCAGGCTTTCGGTAAGATGTTTCAAGGCGTTCCGTCAGCGCCTGCCGGGTTACTTCGGTAACCTGGTTGGTTAGCAGCAGGGCACGTACTGTGCCATTGGGATACTTTTCGGGCATGTGGATTGCGTGTCTGGAGGCTGATTAACCTAATTTGCCGCCCGTTACCTCTACAATGCTGCCCGTTATGAAGCTACCATCGCTGGATGCCAGCAACACGTAGGCAGGGGCTAGCTCTTCGGGTTGGCCGGGTCGGGCCAGGGCTACTTCGTGTCCGAAATTCTTAACTTCATCTTCGGGCATGGTAGCGGGAATATTCGGGGTCCAGACGGGGCCGGGAGCTACGCAGTTAACGCGGATATTGCGTTCGCCGAGCTGAATCGCCAGTGACTTGGTGAACGCGTGAATGGCGCCCTTGGTAGCGGTATAATCGACCAGAATCGGGTTACCCACAATCCCGACAATGCTCCCTGTATTAATGATGGCATCGCCCGCCTGTAAGTGAGGCAAAGCCGCTTTGGCCATAAAGAAATAGCCGAAAATATTGGTTTCGAACGTCCGGCGAAACTGCTCGTCACTAATGTCTTCCAGCTTTTCCTGGGCCATCTGGTAAGCCGCATTGTTCACCAGGATATTGAGTTTGCCATACGCATCTACGGTCTGTTTTATGGCATCCCGACAGGCCGCCGAATCACGAACGTCGGCCTGGATAACCAGGCATTTCCGACCCTTGCTCTCCACCATTTTTCTGGTGGTATTGGCATCGTCGGTGTTCTCGTTGTACAGGATAGCGACATCCGCACCTTCCATGGCAAACGCAATTGCAACTGCCCGGCCAATACCTGAGTCGGCACCGGTGATAATGGCCACTTTATCGGTTAGTTTTCCCGCCGGTTTGTAATTAGACAGGTTGCTGTCGGGGGCCGGGTCCATGTCCGATTGTTTGGCTGGGTATGGGAGTTGCTGACCGGGAATTTCTTCGGATTGGGGTCTGAATTCGTTCGTATCCATCGTGTCATTAAGCAAAAATTGAGTAGTTCACTAATACTACTAAACCGGTGTTTACTGGTTTTGTTGGAAGCTACTCCCAATACAGCGCAATCCGTAACAATCCGGCTTACGGGCTGTTTAGAGTCTACTCACTTTATCGACTACGCGTCTTTTCCCCGTGAGTATAATTATATTATGCAGTCTACGCCTGCTCCGTTGTCTATCCTGCTACCCGTTCAATCTGTCCTGTTTGATTCCTATTTGCCTGATCCCCAGTTACGTGTTTCGGTCGTTATTCCTGCCCGAAACGAATCAAACCATCTTGAGCAGGCACTGAATGCGCTACGCAACCAGCGACAGCAAAACGGCGCACCCGTTCCCCTGTCAACGTATGAAGTATTACTGTTGCTGAATAATTGTACGGATCATTCTGTTGCCATGGTGCAGGCGTACCGGCAGCGGTATCCTGATTTTCCACTTCGGGTGGCGGTCGTTTCCCTCCCTCCCGACAAGGCCAACGTGGGAACCGCCCGGCGGATGCTCATGGATGCCGCCTGTCAGCGGTTGTTTCAGGTTGGCCGTCCGGATGGTATTATCGCGTCTACCGATGCCGATACTGTGGTTGATGCTTACTGGATTGACCAGATACGGGCCGAAATCAGGCGGGGGTGCGAAGTGGTTGGTGGGCGAATTCTTACCTGTCCCGATGGTAAACTGGTTCGGCTCAATCACCTGCGCGACGTAACCTACCGGATGCTTATCGCCCAGCTGGAAGCCTGTCTCGATCCCCAGCCTGTAGACCCCTGGCCCCGCCATTTTCAGCATTTCGGGGCTAGTCTGGCCCTGACCTGCGCTGCTTACGAACGAGTGGGGGGACTACCAAACGTGCCGCATCTGGAAGATGAAGCCCTGTACCGCGCCCTGCTGCGAACGGACACCCCGATTCGCAAGAGTCCGCAGGTCCGCGTAACTACCTCAACCCGAACCAGGGGACGGGTCGACGTGGGATTTTCGGAGCAACTTCGGTATTGGGAAGCGTTGAATGAGACCAGTCAGTGTCAGTTGGTGGAGGCACCACAGGCCATTTACCGGCGATTGGTAAACCGGCATCGACTGCGTACAATCTGGCAGAAGCGTCATATCAGCCAATCGGCAGATGGGCTGACCCGCGTTGCAACCGATTTAATGGTTGATGCATACTGGCTACGCGGTCAACTAAACCAGGCGACGTACTTTGGTCAGTTGTGGGAAAATACAGAAAACCGGCAGGCCACAGGCCCCTGGGCTTCGTACTGGCAATCCGTGCCCATAAAAGCGGCCATCAGCGAGTTGCGGCTGCTTATTCAGTCAATGAACGCTGCCTGATCGAGTGTATCATTTTAGTGCGGTCTTTTCTCGAACAAATCCAGCCGGTACGTAGATTCCCGCTGGTTGGTTAGATGATTCAATGGCCCTCCTGGCCGGGCTTCCTGTAAAAAAGAGTCATGGACCTGATCCCCGGTCAGTGGATAGTCATGGACGAAAGGAGTCCAGTGAACCAGCAGCAAATGACCTCCGGGACGTAGGCTGTCTACCAGCAACTGCCGGGCGTGTTCCAGATCGGGCATTGACAGGTAATACCCTACTTCCGACAGAATAACAAGGTCGAAGGTGTCGTCTGGAAATTCGCCGGGGATGCTCATTTGTTGAATCGCGACGTTGGGGTAAGCGGCCAGTTTTTCGCGGGCAGTCTGCAATGGCAATGCACTGGCATCCACGGCCAGCAGTTGGTCGCAGCGGTCAGCCAGCATCTGGGTCAGCACCCCGATGGAGCAGCCAATCTCGAACGCATTGGCGTAATGCGCCCGTGGTAAAGCATCCACTGTCGCCTTATATTTTTGGTACTCGTAAGGGCTGGTAGCAAAAGACCAGGGATCGGCATTGGCCTCATAAACCCGGTCGAAGTAAGCTTGATCAAGACTATCTGATGGCGTTGACATAACGGATTAGTTATTGTGGTAAATAATTAAAGACCTGTAGCTTCCAGAAATAACTCACGGGGTGGATCGAAATGGCGCAGCAGTTCGGGGGATAAATAAAAAGCAGTCGGGTCGTCATCAATCAGCCGGGTCACCTGAGATTGATGGGCCGTTATAGCCTGGTTCCGCTGGTTCATTACCGACTCAATAGCCACCTGCCAGACTTTTCTTTCGTCGGGCGTGGGCAAGTCGTCCGGCGTTCCCAGTTCCCACAACCAGATCAGGTATTCCAGTATTCTGGGCTTTGCGTGACTTTGTTGAACTGCTGCCTGACCAATTTGCCAGCAGGCGCGGTGGTCTGGGTGGGGGTCCCGTTGCCAGGGCATGAATACGGTGTTGGGTTTCACCTTATCCAATAGAGTTGCTACGCGGGCAACGGCTTCCGGAAAACCTGAATCGCGGCCCGCTGGCACCCGACGGTCGGGGTAACGCAGGAATGTACAGGCATCGGCATCAATGTGTAGTTGCCGCAATGCTTCGCGCGCTTCGCGTTCCCGCAGGTCACGCAACCGGGAAGCTGGATACGCGTTCGAGTTTGGGTGCGACATGGTCCCATCGCTCACAAAAAGCACGTGGACAGCGTATCCTCTCTCGCGCAACAGGGCAATGGTTCCACCACAGCCCAGCGACTCATCATCGGGGTGCGGTGCCATTACCAGGGCCGAACCGATAGGTTGAAAGTCGGTTAACGGCACAGCTCGCTCTTCCAATAGCTGGACGTATTTATGACCAGAGTTCATCGGCTTGCTGCGGGTTTGTCAGTACATACTTCCCAATGTCCACCAGGGTAGCATCCGGGGCAGGCTGGCGCAGGTACAGGGTCAGGTCGCGGTGGAGTCGCTCAAATGGGTTGGGGCGAAGGAGGCCCCTTGCCCCTACACAGCGCTCTGCCAGTGGCATCACGCGCAAACAGATTTCTTCAATGGCGGTGCGCGTCATGTTAGCGTATCCAACAATTGTGGCCCAGTCTGTTCCCTGGGCCAGCCATTGATCGGTTTTATCCCCGGCAGACTGGAGCCACTGATTTCCCGATTCAATCAGGTAAGCCATTTCGGCAAGCCGGGTCTGCTGGAGGAGGTCATCCGTGCGGTTCATAGCCATCAGGAATGAGCGGGTAGCCTGAAAAATGGCTTCGGCACCGCCCAGCTGCACGGCGGCAAAGCGGATAGCTCCTCCACTAAAGTAGGGCTGCCGAAGGTAGTCCCCCGGTTGACCCAGCAGGTCGGATTCCGCTACTTCAACGCCGGTAAAATCAAGTTTAAAGCTAGCCGAAGCCCGCATCCCCAGTGGTTGCCAGAAGCGTTCATCCTGCCTTATTTCTCCAACCCGTTCTGTGGGTACGATAGCCATCTGCCAGCCATTTTTTGACTCCGCCTGCAAGTGGCCAGTTATCAGGGGGCGCTGCACCCAGTTGGCCCCGGAGCAGAACGTTTTGGCACCCGTGAGCCGGTATGATCCGTTTACTTTGTCAATACGAATACCGTCTTCCGCCTGCGTATTCCAGACGCTGAACAACCGGTGGTGCTGGCTGGCATCTGCGTACCACATTGCCTGCTGCGCTGGGGTAGCGTACAAATGAACGAGGTAATGGGCATTGATGTGTCCTTCGTACACGCGTCCAACAGCCAGGTTGGCCGAGCCAATCCGCTTCAACAAATGGAGCAGCCGGGCTGTTCGTCCCTGGGTAAAATCAAGGTCGTGTCCGGGCAGTGTAATGGCCAGCAAGCCAGCATCGGCTAACTCGTTGAACGCATTTTCCGGGAATTCCCCTTCTCTATCGGTGTCGGGAGCCAGTTCGGCAATGCGATCCAGTAATGGGTTGAGCTGAGAGGGGGCATCCAGTGAAAGGATTGTCTGGCTGGCAGGAGGGGCTATTTGAATGGATTCCATGCCCGTATAAATCCGTAGTGCGACCGATTGTTTTACGAAACAGTTTACTGAAATGGCTGTCCATAAAAAACAGGCCGCAAATAACTGGAGCAGGGTGATGACAACCCTGAAAACAGCATCAGGCTGACGACGAAGTTACGCTGGTCTGACAGGTATTTCTTTCCTGACCGGCTGGTTTAGCGCGCCTGATGCGAGACCACCAGATAGGAAACACAAAATACCTTCAATTTTGTCTCTTATCGCCTTAACAAAGTCAACTCTACTCGGTTTGTATTCTTATTGCCCAAAACTATAGCTCACAATTCAACTTATGTTTCAGCAACAAAATTTAGGGGAGACTTCCTCAGTACATACAAGTACAATCAATAAACTAGTTGAACATCAATCCCCGGGAGTAGGATTAACCAATCATAGTGTTAACAATTTGCTTTGTTTTTCTCATCTGCGCTGGAATTTTGTCTACCAGCGCCCGCAGCATTTGCTGAGTCGGGCCAGCCAGGTATGGCGGGTCTGGTTCATTGAAGAGCCGGTGTATGGCGACAGGCAATGGGTTGAGACGCGGGCCGTTAGCGAAACAATTACGGTGGTGGTGCCCCACCTGAAACATGGCATGCCGCATGAGGATATTATCCATCAACAGCGGGAAGCAGTGAACGATCTGCTTAGTCAAAATAGTATTCAGGAATTTGTTGCCTGGTATTATACCCCGATGGCACTTCGTTTTAGCGATCACCTCACTCCGCGCCTGACTGTTTACGACTGCATGGATGAACTGTCTGCTTTTCTGGGCGCACCACCCAGTCTGCTTGAGCAGGAAAAAGCCTTGCTAGCCAAAGCAGATCTGGTATTCACCGGTGGACTAAGTCTGTATGAGGCCAAACTGAACCGGCACGCCAATGTGTTTGCTTTCCCGAGCAGCATCGACTACAACCATTTTGAGCCCGCCCGGCATTCGTTACCTGTACCCAATGATATGCAGTCTATTCCATCAGGCCCCCGCGTTGGATTCTGTGGAGTGATTGACGAGCGGATGAATATTGACCTGCTGGCAGCACTGGTTCAGCAGCGCCCCGACTGGCAGTTCATCCTGTTGGGTCCAGTGGTGAAAATTAATCCGGCCGCACTTCCCAAAGCTGCTAATATTCATTACCTGGGTATGAAAGCATACGCTGAACTACCGGCCTATTTTAGTCAGTGGGATGTGGCAATTATGCCATTTGCCATCAACGAAGCTACCCGGTACATCAGCCCGACCAAAACGCCCGAATACCTGGCGGCTGGTTTGCCCGTGGTTTCGACAAAAATTAACGATGTGGTCAGTACCTACGGTGGATGGGCACCCGTGCTCATTGCTGATTCAGCTTCGGCATTTGAGCAGGAGATTGAAAAAGCACTCGACCAACCTAACTTCTCGGACAACTGGGTGGCCGTGGATGAGTACCTGCTGGCTAACTCCTGGGACAAAACTTGGGAGTCTATGAACCGGCTTATGCAAAGTCAGCTAGCAGAGGTTTTCCAATAAGTTCTACCGATACCATACATACACCACTATTGCGCTAACAAGGGTGCAATAGTGGTGTATGCCTGTAAAGTTGACCTGACTGGTTACATTACCTGAGCGGGTAGAAAAATGTGGAGTTATTACCGGATTCGGCATCCAACGGGGGTAAAACACGGGTGGTTGGCCTGCTATTTGTACTGATTTTGTAGTACCTCCGCAACATATTGTTCCCTAGTGCGGTTTACAAATCACTCTAATACAAACCCGCCAGGTGACTACAGTTCGACGTAAGCGTATCAGGGGCTACTTATTTGTAGTCTTCCTGCTTGGAATACCCTTCTTTGCTAGTGCCCAGTCGGCCGAAAGCAAGCCGAGGAAATCAGAAATTTATTTTCCTCAGGCACCGCTGCCGCACACCTGGCGTAATTCCCTGGGCCTTGTTTTCACGACTACACCGCCCGAACTGACCGAGGAAGTAAGGGTAAGTGTGCCTGCCATCGACCTTAATTTTCAGCGGGGCCTGACCAAACGATTATTTTTTGCCGGACGGTTTCAAACCCAGTTCGTTCAGAATAACCTAAGCCTGGGCCTGCGGTGGGCCAGGCCAATAACGGACCGACTGGCGGTGTCGGCGGGGTACGATGTTAGTGGATGGGGAGGTGCACTGGAAATAAAGGACGTTTTCAGTAGTCAGGCCTACGGCCTTGAATCCATGCCGAACGTGTCTGTAGGCTACCGTCTGAAGAATGACCTCCGTTTAACGGTAAAATCTGAAGTGATACTGGATCATTATTACCGCTCGGAAGTGGGTACACTGGCTATTGTTCGGGATCGTTTACAGGTAAACGGGTTTGCCTTCACAATTGTACTGGAACAACCGTTTTACCATCAGCGGTACGTATCGGCAGGCTTTCGGGCGGCTTACTCAAATTTCAACTGGCAGCTTTGGTCCCTGTACGATACATTTGACCGGAACCTGTTTTATCCGCAACTTATTTTCGCGTTTATTCTGTGAAACGATATTCCTGCCTGGTGCCCATCTTATTCGTTATCGCCTTTGGTGGTTGTCGAAAAGAGTACGAAGCACCCCTGCCGTATACATTCTCAAATTCACCTGGCTCCGGCCGGTTTTCCCCGGCTGTCCGTCAGGCTATGGAAGGTGTTTACGTTGTTTCTGATGGGTCGACGCAGTTTGGCAGCGAGGTTGCACTGAAATGGTCTTATCTACTGGAGGGAACTGACTCAACGCATTATCTATCGGTGTTTACGGGCATTGATGCGGCCTATTTCAACCTGGAGGGTAGTGCGCAGACTGACAGCCTGGTGATGAATGGGTACTGGCGTAAACTGGTAAATGCTGATATTGGTCTGGCCCGTTTGGTTGTGCAGGCTAAACACAATGGCAGGCTACAGGCATTTACGGGAAAGTTGCCCGTTGGTGATTCACTGGTAATCAAAGGATTGTATGGGGCCGGTAAGGATGCGCCAACTCAGCCACTAACGTTGCAGTACGCACGACCGCTGAACAAAAGACCGTTCAGCATTATGGCTCACCGTTCGGGTGGTCGTACCGCCGACTTACTGCCCGCTTCCGAAAATTCGGTAGCCATTATCAAGCTGGCGTCTCGCCTGGGAGCAACGGGCATTGAGATGGATGTACGCTACACGAAAGATGGAGTGCCGGTACTCTACCACGACAATACACTAAACTTACGACTCATTCAGAAAAATGGGCTGACGGGTTCACTGGAGTCGTATACGTACAAACAGCTAAGTGCCCTGGTCCGGTTGGTGAATGGGGAGAAAATCCCAACGCTGGAGGAAGCACTGGAGGCCGTTGTGTACAATACAGATCTTACATTCGTCTGGCTCGACACTAAATACGCTGGTCCTATGGAACCCGTACAGGCTATTCAGCAAAAATATAACCAGAAGGCAAAGCAGGCTGGCCGCGACCTGACTATTGTGATTGGTCTGCCTACTACCGATGCGCTGGACTCCTACAAAGCCTTGGAAAGCAAGGCAAATACGCCCATTTTATGCGAACTGGACACCGCTATTACACGCAGTATCGGCGCAGGTATCTGGGCCCCCCGCTGGACACTAGGCCCCCAAACGGATGAGGTACTGGCCATGAAAGCGCAGGGTCGCACCGTATACGTCTGGACGCTTGATGAGCCAACATTTATTGAGAAATTTATCAATCAGAATCGGTTCGACGGAATTCTCTCCAACTATTCGCCCGTAGTTGCCTTTTATCACTATACTGAGCAATGAACTTATGAATGTTCGTTTACCTACTATTACCTGGCTACTGGTGCTGCTGTTACTGAGCTTGTCTGCCAGCGCCCAGCAGGTTCGTCGGGCACGCCGGATGGTGCCCGACTCGATTGATACAAAAAAAGATACCAGGCGTGGCCCTTATACAATCGTTGCCACAGCCGGTAGCGGGCTATCCTATTATGCTACGCATGTACTCATTCCGGATGCACTGGAGCAATCCCATCTGAGCCGGTTTGGAGTGCCCGCTTCCTTTCGGTTAATGTGGTATCCGGATCATCGGTTGAGGATTGGTCTGGAATCGGGGTGGATACCCATGTATAGCTACCGGGGGCAGATAATCGGTGAACCGGCCCGGGTAAACATATCGGTTATTCCGGTATTGGTTGTATTTTCGATGCCACTGGCCTGGATCAGTGGTACCGATCGGAGTATAGCCCGGCGGATGGCGGTAACGGTAGGGTCGGGCTATTACCTGAACCAATCGAGGTTGCGGTATGGGGGCGATGTTATTGGCAGTAAAAACAGTTTGGGCTGGATGGCCGCCAGTTCTTATACGCAACCAATTGGCCGTCGTTTTCGAGTGGCAGGGGAGTTGAAATGGTATGATGCTGTATCGGCAGAAAATGCGGCCTTTACAGCGGAGGTACAACTGGTATGGCGAGCCTTTTCCTGGTGAAAAAACCATTCGGCCCGTAAACGGAATAATTTATGGAAGAAGAGAATAGTAAATCGGAAATTCTTTTTTTGAGCGACACGCAGGCCCCCATGTGGGTAGAGCGGTTAGTACTGAGGGCATATAACAACACCAAGGCTACCCGGACTATTTTTGACGAGATAATCCGGCTAAAGCCGACCGTCCTGTATTGGCTGGGGGATATAGTATCGCTTGGCTATCGAAAAAATAAGTGGCGTATCATTGACCAGTTTCTGCTGAAATGCACAGAAGTAGGAACGGCGGTGTATGCCATCATGGGCAACCACGACGTAATGGGTCGTCCCCGCAAAGGAGCCAGAAATTTCCAGCAGCGTTTTCCCGAACACAGCCCTACCGGCTACGTAAAACGCACGGACGAAATTGCAGTGGTCATGCTGAACTCCAACTTTAGTACAATGTCAATCGAAGACCTGGTTAAGCAGCAGACATGGTACCAGCAAACGCTGGTTGATCTGGATGCTGATGCTGACGTGAAGGTAGTTATCGTAACCTGTCATCATGCACCGTATTCGAACAGTAAGTTGGTGGGTTCATCCAAACTGGTGCAACAGCGTTTTGTGCTGGCTTATTTAAAGTCGCAGAAAGCACGATTGTTTATCACCGGTCACTCTCATGCCTTTGAACGGTATGAGTTTGAGGGTAAAACGTTTCTGGTCATTGGCGGTGGTGGTGGATTACGCCAGCCCCTGAATACTTCGTCCAGCCGCCTGCCCGACATTGCTGCGACCTACAAACCCATGTTCCATTACCTGGCCGTTCGGCGCGAAGGCGAGGGGCTGGTATTGACTTCGTATTGCCTAAAAAATGATTTCTCCGGTTTTGCGATCGGGTATCAGTTCGAGATTCTCGCAGAACCAGTTTCGGTTTCTGTTTAGACAGGGGACTTACCCGCCTGCTATTCCTCTTCCACCGTTCCTGCACCCAGTTCTGCAAACAGCGTTTGCCAGTATTGCGTAACGGCGGGATTGTTTTCTTTTACGGAAGCATTCGGTTCGAAGGGTAAAATCATGGTAATGTCGGGGCTGCCGATGGTGTACCGTTTTAGTTGTTCGGCATCGGCTTTGGCCCACTCTTCGGCCTGGGCGTTGTCTTTTGGTGGTGTCTTCTGAAAATCCCGCCGGGTGGTCGACTCGCCGGGCCGTCCCCTCACACTCTCAATCATATCGCTCAGGTAATACACCTTTACCGTTGCCCCCGACTCGTTGGCTTTTGCGATGACGGGGAGGCTGGCCCAAATGTCGGTTTCCTGGTTGGACGAACTACTGTTTTGTGTCATCAATTGCTGGAGTACCCGCTGCCTGATTTGTGCTTTTTCGCGGGTCAGCATCAGGTCGAATTCGGTTTCGGCCGCTTCCCGATCGGTTGGACTGGCCGCTGAGACATCCTCCATTTCAGCGCGAACCGATACGTTCAGCGCGCGGGCTTTTGAGGTGTTTTCGTGAATAAAATAAACGTCCAGCTTGTCGCCTTTCCGGTGAATATTCTGCTCGATAATGTCGGTGATGGCCCGCTGGTATTTTCGGGCTACAAAGTCTTTATCAACGTTTACACTACGGGTCTTGTCAATGAAGATCAGCGTGTAAGTGGGGTCGTCCGCTTTTGCCGGTTTGTCTTTGTCCGATGAACAGGCATTAAGGAATACCAGCAAAAAAAGTGAATAGATGGCTTTACGGTTCATGCGATTGAGAGAAGCAAAGGGGAGTGAAATCTTATGGCTTTAGTAGTAGCTGTAACCGTAACGTACTGTCGGCCGGTGCGTTCTGATTCCAGTAGTCTGTCTGAAGTGTTTTGGTCAGAACAGCCGTGGAGGTCAGGATTGCGTTTCGACTTTTGTACGTTTCTCTCCAACCAACGATTTTATGCGGGAATCGGTTTTCAAAAACAATCACGAGTGTCCGGTCGTCGGTGTGGTATTCGAGTGTATAGGCTTTTAGGGAAGTACCCGGAAACAGGATGCCTTTGTAGTTGTCCAGCGTTCCTCGTACCGAAAGTGGTTCCAGAGGTTTATGGCGCAGTCGGGCAGCCATGGTACCGGAAATAAGCTGAAATTCGCCCGTGGGCAGCTGGTCGGGACTGATACGAATCCGATTCCAGATCTCATCTTCCAGCATCACTTTCGGTACGGTGTACTGTGCATCCACTTCATTTTCGAAGTACGACTTGCCGCTCACCTGATACGCTGCATCGCGGTAGTTGATCTGCTGGTAGCTATGCCCACACCAATCCTGTACGGATGTGCTTACTTTCAGCGTATTCGGAAACGCAGCCGCACGGTTGTCACCGTCAGACACGGGCGTAAAAACGGACGTAAACAGGGAATAGTCGTATATACCCGTCGCAAATTTCCGGACGATGTTCGTTTTCAGAACCGGCACCGATTTATCATAGCTGGCCGGTGATTCTGATTTAACCTGCGTATCGGTGCGGAAATTCTCCGTTACAAAAATCAGCACCGCTTCGCCGGGGTACATTGACCCGTAGTGTGCCTGTTCAAGCGTATAGCTGTTCAATTCAGCCTTTCCCGAAAACCAGTAGGCATTAAAATCAGCCGGGACTACTTTAATCGGTTTCGGTTTGCTATCCGGCTCTTTCTGAAAAACCGTCGCTTTCATGGCGAAGGCGAACGCAACGGATAAGAGCAGGATGATGAGTAAAAAGTTTTTCGTGACGAACTGTTTCATAAAGTAGGCTGGACTTTAGGCCCGGTAGCCGTTTGGTCAAGAATCGATAGCTAGTTTGCCTGCCGGTCACCCAGACTAAAATCCAGGCTAGGGGCATCACAAAAGTCCAACTGTTTCGCTTATCTTACAACTCTTTATCAAAATCGAAACGCCTGACTTATGAAGACAGTTTACCCGTCATTCCTTCTTATTCTTTGTTGCTCCCTCTTTAGTATTCATTCCCTTTTGGCGCAGGTGGAAAAAGCGCCCGCGCGGCAGGAAGGAGAAGGGCCGTTTGGAAAACTCATTATCCGGGGCGTTACGCTGGTGAATAGCACCGGCGCACCGCCCATTGGTCCGGTCGATATTGTGGTGGAGAAAAACAAAATCTCGCAGATCAGGCAGGTGGGGTTTCCGGGTACACCCATCGACCCGAAGAGCCGCCCGCAGGCGGGGCCGGGTGATAAAGAGCTGAACTGCGAGGGTATGTACCTGATGCCGGGCTTTATTGACATGCACGGCCACATTGGCGGGCATGCGCAGGGTGCCAACGCCGAATACGTGTTTAAACTCTGGATGGGACACGGTATCACCACCATCCGCGACCCTAGCTGCGGCAACGGCCTCGACTGGGTACTGGAGCACCGGGCAAAAAGCAATAAGAACGAGATTACGGCTCCCCGCATTCTGGCTTATACCGTATTTGGGCAGGGCGCCAAAGAACCCATCAGTACGCCCGAACAGGCGCGGGCCTGGGTCCAGCTGAATGCTAAACGCGGGGCCGATGGGATAAAATTCTTCGGTGCCGAGCCGAACATCTTTCGGGCCGCCCTGGAAGAAAACAAGAAGCTGGGCCTGCGGTCGGCCTGCCACCACGCCCAGCTGGAAGTAGCCCGGATGAATGCCCTGGCCACCGCTAAAGCAGGCCTGACCTCACTCGAACACTGGTACGGCCTGCCCGAAGCCCTCTTCGACGATAAGACGGTGCAGAACTACCCCGCCAACTATAACTACAGCAACGAACAAAACCGGTTTGAGGAAGCTGGTAACCTCTGGCAACAAGCCGCCAAACCCGGTACCGAACGCTGGAACAAGGTAATGGACGAACTCATCGCCCTGGATTTTACCCTCGACCCCACCTTCAACATCTACGAAGCCAACCGCGAACTGATGCTGGCCCGGCGCGCCGAGTGGCACGACGATTATACGATGCCCAGTCTGTGGCGTTTTTACGGCCCCAGCCGGATTTCGCACGGGTCGTACTGGCATAACTGGGGTACAGAACAGGAAGTGGCCTGGAAAAAGAATTACCAGCTATGGATGGCTTTTATCAACGAATACAAAAACCGGGGTGGGCGCGTAACGGCGGGGTCCGATTCGGGCTTCATCTACCAGCTTTACGGGTTTGCTTACATCCGCGAACTCGAACTGTTGCGCGAAGCCGGTTTCCACCCGCTGGAAGTAATCCGGGCCGCCACCCTGAAAGCGGCCGAAGCTCTCGGTATGGCCGACCAGATTGGGTCCGTCGAAGTAGGGAAACTGGCCGATTTTGTGATTGTCGATCAAAACCCGCTGGCCAACCTGAAAGTGCTGTATGGTACCGGTGCCATCCATCTGAATGACAAAAATGAAGTAGAACGGGTAGGTGGCGTCACCTATACGGTGAAAGACGGTATTGTGTATGATGCCAAAAAACTGCTGGCCGACGTTCGCCAGCTGGTGGCCGACGCCAAGCAGAAAGAAAACTTTGAGATAACCCAGCCGGGCGTACCGGCCAAAGCGGGTAAAGTGTCGGGTGGGCGTAAAAACTGACCGCAGCCCTACGCGTTCACTCGCCAGCGGGTCATCGGTTTGGGTTGATCGTCTTACCTTTACACCATGAAATTAGTACTGTTCATCCTGCTATTGATAGTAGGCCAAAGCTTGCCGGGTTATACTCAGTCGATTCCGGAGGGGGCTACCGGCATTGACCTGCAAACGGCTACGGCCGATTCGAGCCTTTATCAGGCCGTACAAGGTTTTCTGGAAACGCAGGATTACGTTATCGAAGAGGCCGATGAAGCCCGGTACACCTTAACGACCGAACGTCGGGAAGAACTGAACAACGTGCAGATTCGGGTGCTGGTTACCGTAACCGACGGCACGGTGCATTTCACGGCAGCGGGTCGGGTGTCTGCTGGTGATGCCGCATCGGAGGCACCCTTCGTATATGAAAACGATACCAAAGCTGGGTTTATGGTTCTGAATCGACTGGTCGACCTGTTTGCCAAGTCCTTCGACCTGGCAACCATCGAGTACGACGTTCCCTGATACGGACGGGGCTGACGGGAAGGAGCCATGAATGAGGTTATGAGGAGCCTGCCCTGTCAGCTGGGAGTAGGTGGCAGCCATAGACCGATTACTTGATCAAACGGGCTGGCTGTTTTTTTCGGCGACTGGCAATTAGCAATGGCACAATCAGGAAACTCAGGCTACTGAAAAGCAGGGAGAAGCCGGTTTGAACCGCGTGCAGAAAGGTGGCTACCACAACCCCTTCGGTAAGGGTCATTCCGTATAAGACCAATGCCCGGCTAACCAGAAAATGGTACGTACCAATGCCACCCTGGGTCGGTACGGCTATTCCCCCTACTGAGCTAACGGTCAGAATGGTCAGGGCAGCCTGGGGTGGGAGCGCCGTTGTTTGGGATGACGCGAAAAACAAGCTGTACGTCATTAGAAAAGCCAGGCCATAATTCACGACAGTCAGAAAGACAAACAGTCCCGGCTGTTTGAGCTGCTGAATGCTCAAAAAACCCCGTTTCACTTCCCGGATAATCGTAACTACCCGGACAACGAGCCGGTTCTTCCAGAAAGCCTCACTTCGCAAAACATGATACAGGCCAATGAACAGGGCCACTAAGCTGATTGACACGATAACGAGCAGTGTAGTCGATGGCTTGCCGGGTATAAGCCGTCTTGCAACGGGCATCAGCAGATCCATCATATATTGCCCTACGCGCCTGAATTCAAGCAGCACCGTCAGGGCAATGATGACCAGCAACATAATCAGATCGACCACCCGTTCGGCCACAACCGAGCCAATGCCCTGTGCCATCGGTACACCATCGGTTCGCTGTAGGGTACCGCAGCGAGTCAGTTCTCCCGCCCCCGGAACCAGCATACTGGCCATGGTACCGGCCAGCAGCGCAGTGGTAGTTCTGAATAAAGAAGGCTGATAACCGAGTGCCTGCAGGGTAAGTTGCCAGCGGGCTGCCCGTACCAGTTGATACAGGCCCGTTACCAACCCCGATACCGCCAGCCAGCCAACGTCAGCTTGTCGAAACTGCTCCCCTATCTCAGCCAGTGGAACGTCCTTCAGCACATACCAAAGCAAAGCAATGGAAAGTACAACGGGCAACCCCTGCTGAACCAATCGTTTATTCATACGGGCAAATTAGGTATTTTTACAAACAGATTATTCGCCACTGGCAGAACTGGCATGGTATTAGTAGATTTGATTTCGCGTACCTTTTTTGTACAACATAGCCCATACAATAATTCGTCCGTAGCCCCCTCATGTCAAAGAAAAAGAAAGGTTTGCCCGTTACAGCGGCAGCACCTTCAACCAGTCGTTCGGCCCAAATACCCCCAAAACCTCAAGCTGCCGCGGTTCGTTCGCAGCCGGTTGTGCCACCCAGGCCAGACGATTTACCCGAAGCCGAACGACCTTTTGAGTTAATACGGTTTGACAAGCGGGTGAAGTGGTTTATCGGGATTTGCGTGGGGCTTTTTATTCTGCTGACGCTGGCGAAAATAAACTATTCATCCATTGGCATGTGGAATACGGTTATTCCCGATGGTTCGGATATAAAACGGGGGGTTATATCGGGTACACCTAAGTCGATACGAATTGATGAATGGGGCGTTGTAACGCCTTTTATGATGTCGCAGGCCCATCAGGGGTTTCCGCTCGAAAACGCAGCTATCGGGGGGGAGAAAGTGGCCCTGGTGGGCTATTACCCCATCAAGCATTTTGTCTCTTTCTTCAGACCCAGTCACTGGGGGTTTTTTCTATTCGACTTCGACCACGGGTTTTCGTGGCATTGGAACTTTGTTATTTTCTTCAATCTGATTGCCAGCACGCTGGTCTTTTTGCTGTTCACCCGAAACAATTTCTGGTTGTCGGTGATGGGGGCATTCTGGCTGATTTTTTCGCCTGGGTTTGCCTGGTGGTCTTATTTTGTGCTCACTACACAGTTCGCGGCCAGTTTACTCTTGATTTCGTCGGTCTATCTGTTCTACGCCCGTAACGTCCGAACCCTGCTCATTGCGGGACCGCTGTTTATGTGGTCTTTCGTCATGTTTGCCCTTATCCTATACCCTCCTTACCAGGTCATGCTCGGCTATCTGATGATTATGCTGCTCATTGGGTTCGTCTGGAGAAATGCAAAAAAAGAGTATCTGCTGGATAAGGTATGGCTCAAACTGGCCACATTCGCTATTGCCTTCGTTGTTATGGGTATTCTGTTTTACCAGTTCTACCTGGATGCCAAACCCACCATCGATGTGATGAGTAATACCGTTTATCCGGGCAAACGCAGCGAAACGGGGGGGACCGGCTTTATTGCCAACTGGTTTTCTGAATACTACGCTGGCTGGCTCATCAACAACGATAGTTTCCCGAAAGTCTGGCTGAATGTCTGCGAGTTATCACACTTTATCACGTTTACGCCAGTGGTGGCGGTAGGGTTGGGTATTTACTACCTGCGGCATAAACAGTTCGATCCGCTGTTGACGATTTTGTTAGGATTCGTTGTGTTCGTTCTGATTTACATTGAAGTTGGTTTTCCTGAATTTCTTGCCAAAATCACCCTGTTCGACCTCAGTCCGACCCGGCGGGCGCAGGTGCCCTTTGGTATCGCCAATGTATTTCTTGCTGTACTGTATCTGGACTACGCTGGCAAGCAGAAAAAACTATCGCTTTCCGGGACAACGGCGACTTTATTGACGATAGCCGTGCTGGCATTTATGGTCTTTGCGGCCTGGCTGAATATCTCCACCTCAGAGGGGTTCTTCAAGGTCCATCAACTGGTGTTGCCAACGCTGTTCTTCGCGGGCCTGAACTACCTGATGCTACCCGTTACTACCTTTCACCGGAAGGAACTCTTCATTGCCGGGGCACTGGTACTCTTTACCCTGCCTAACCTGAAAATCAACCCGGTTGCCAAGGGAACAGCACCCATAACCGAGAATGCGCTTTACCGGAAGGTCCGGGAAATTCACCTCCAGGAACCCAAAGCCAGGTGGGTGGTATTGGGGAGTCAGTACATAACTTATCTGGTAACGGCCACAGGCGTAAACCAGTTGAGTGGGGTGAAAAATCAGCCAGATTTCAAGTCGATGCGCGTGCTGGACCCAACGGCTAAGCGAGACTCGGCTTACAATCGGTATGCCCATACGGTTTACGGTTCTTACGTCGACCCTGCTCATCCGGACTCGGTCATCATCCAGAACGGTTATGAAGATGGGTATCAGGTGGGACTTGACCCCTGCTCTCCTAAGCTACGAACACTCAATGTTCGCTATTTTATCTTTGATCGGGTACCCCAACCCGTTGAGATTCGGTGCATGAAACAGGTGGCTGTGTTAGGTAATATTCAAATCTACCGTAGCAATGATTGAGCAGGTATACATCGTTATCCCTTCGTATAATGAAGGTAAAGTGATTCGGCAAACGATTAATTCGCTCGGGAATCAGTACCATGTCGTGCTGGTAGATGATGCTTCGACGGATGAAACCGCCAATGCCGTACGCGACCTGCCGGTCTGTTATCTGCGTCACGACATTAATCTGGGGCAGGGAGCGGCCTTGCAAACGGGAATGGATTTTGCCCGGCAGCAGGGGGCTGATATTGTCGTTCATTTCGATGCCGATGGGCAGCATAACCCGGCTGATATTGATCGGTTCATTGAAACGCTGCGTACCCAAAAACTCGATGTGGTGCTAGGCTCCCGTTTTCTGCGTCGGGAGGACTTGATGGCTATTCCGCGGCTGCGCCGTTTGTTGCTGCGGGTGGCCCGCGTTATCAATGGCCTGTTAACGGGGTTATGGTTGTCTGATGCCCATAATGGGTTCCGGGTTATGAATCGCCGGGCACTGAATGCCATTCAGCTCAAGGAGAACCGAATGGCACACGCCAGTGAGATTTTGATGCAGATCCGGCGACTGGGTCTGAAGTACGTAGAGATGCCCACGCACATTATTTACACGGATTACTCCCAGGTAAAAGGACAACGCTGGCAGGGGGCTGTTGATATTCTGATAGACGTCTTTATCAATAAATACTTTCGCTGATGAACGCTGATTTTCACTTTAGTTTTACCCCCATTCAGCTACTGCTATCAGTCCTGCTGCTGATCATTGCGGTTGCTTCTCTGCGTCTTTTCAGAAATCGATTGTTGTATCGGCTGTTCTTTGTGGCCATTGTATTAACCGGCATTCTGTTTGTTGCCGTACCCGAGCTTCCCTATTACATTGCCAACCGCCTGGGTGTGGGGCGCGGTGTCGATTTATTATTCTACTTGCTTTTTACCGGTTTCCTGATGTTGATTGCCATACTCTACCGTCGGATACTACAGCACGACGTTATCCTGACGCAGATTATCCGGCAAAACGCCATCAAAAATCACCGCGTTTTTCAGGGCACCAAAAAAGCGTAAACTACATATCCGGAGGGGGCAAAAATCCCCAGACACGTTAGCTACAGGCAATGCCAGTGCGGTGGGATGATCTGCTGGCTGAGAACCGGTTGATTCACGAACCACTGGCCCGGCGCCACAACCAGTCGCTCTGCCACCGGGTTGAGCCAGGCTCCCCACCAGCTGAATGAACTATTGGCTACGATGGCGTGGCGGCATAAACTCATCAAGTACATATCCTGCCAGCTATCAGCTCCGCGGTTGTGGTCGATAAACCGGGCGGGCTGAAGATGAATTCCCAACTCCCGTTTGGCCCAGTCTGGGTCATCCGAAAAGACGAAGAATTGGACGTCAGGTATGCATTCCTTCACGTACTCGCACGCACGACGATAGTACGACACATCGCAAAGCCCATGATGCTGGTTCGCGTGGGTATTGGTTACATAATCGCCCCGGCGAATATGAACAAAAGCCGCATTTTGACAAGACAGGATAGTATCGGCCATTGACCGGCTCTGAGCTGGATTTTTCCGAAACACAAGGTGCTTTCTGAGCTGTTCTGTTGCCGGTCTGAAATACTCCTCGGACTGCCAGTAACCCAGGCAAACCACATCCCGAACCCGATTGTTTAGGTTATTAATGGCGTTCGGTGTCAGGGTAGACTCGCGGAGTAACAAAGCCGTTTTGTCAGATAACGCTACCCGGCTTAGACAACTAACGGTATCCATCAGGGAAGCCGCCGGTGCTTCAACCCCAAAGGTGTCAAGTTCGTACGTACGCGGGGTGTACTGTCGCAAACGGGCTATCGCTTTACTTTCCAGCAGGTGTCGTTCCAGCCGGAGTTCCGTCTGCAATTGAGCGGCTAATTTAAGGCCAAAGGCATACTGGAAAAGCTGGTTACCCAACCCTCCTGACAGGACGGAGATGACCATGGAATGGAATGAGAAAGGTTAGAGTGGGTTAGTCGGATCGTTTGGTCATCTCAAAAATACCACACCCGTAGGTACACCCGAAATTTGTTTTCACGGCTTCTGAATGCCAGTCTGCGTTGTGGAAAAATCGTTCATCATCATCAATGTACGACAGCGTATCGATACGGTAATCCTGCTCGAATAACCGGATGAGGTAAGACAGATCGAAAACCCGGTGGGCATTGTATACGATACCCTGGGGGCCAATGGGCGAAGAAAAGTAAAACCGTCCGCCAGGCTTTAGAATCTGACGGATATTGGCCAGTGCCTTCAGGTGGCCATCCACATCAATTGGGTCGCCATAACGGCCCAGACCAAAGTGCTCAATGGCGTGCAGGGCCGATATGGAATCGGTATAGTGGTGAAGGTCCGGAGGTAAAGCCATCAGGTCGGCCTGCCGGAAACTCACGTTTGGAATGGGCCGGTTCAGCGGACGGATATCGAGGATTTCAATGGGCCTGAATGTTGCCACGTGGGCGACGAATCCATCAATTCGAGAGCCGATATCGAGGTGACGAACGGGGTTATTCCTGAAGATTTGCTGCGCTACAAATAAGTCCTGTTGAAAATAATGCTTTATCAGATGACCGCTTTCATCATACCGGTCAAACAAGGCCGGGTAGTAACTGAGAACCGGAAAATCGGTACGATGCTGCAGTTGCTTTTTGAGTTGCAGGTAACCATCAATGTACGGCGGAACCGCCCTCAAACCATTCCATACTACTTGCGATCCTAATCGGATTAATCGGGAAATCATGCTGCTTAAGCGTTTAAAAATTGACGGGCCTGATTCATGAACTTAACCAGCAGTTTTTCCGGCAATGTATTAATGAAAACTGTGATAAGCCTGATTCGAACCCGATGACTCCAGGGAGCCTGATAGCCAAAATCGCGTACAAAAGCCTGCTTCACCTCCATGTTAATCATCCATTTTCGGCGTAGGTCAGTAAATACCGTATTGCTATCATGGACCCGGTAGCGGGTAAGGGGTTCGGGCAAGTTAGCGAACAGCAGGCCATTATGAATGTGCAAAAACAAGCTGTAGTAGTCGTCGGTGAACGATTTATGGCGTAAGGTGTAAAAATCGCCGGTAACAACACCATTCCGATACATAATAGCCGGGTTGGCAACGGGGAACCTAAGGTAAAACTCCTTGTAAATGGCTCCGCTACTGAGTGGATACTGACGTATTCCAACACTACGGCCCTGGCTATCGATCAATTCCAGATGGCTGCCAACCAGGAAGATAGCTGGGTTCGCTTCCAGAAAGGCAACCTGTTTTTCAATCCGGTTCGGTACCGCTACGTCATCGGCATCGAGCTTGGCGATGTATTTTCCCGTCGCGTGTCGGCTAGCCATATTAGAAGCAGCCTCGCCCGCATGGCCGAGCGGTTCGGGGTGGAAGAGAACCATGATTCGACGATCTTTTTGAGCATATGCCTCCAGAATAGTTGCCGTATCATCCGTTGAGCCATTGTTGATGATAATCAACTCCAGGTGCTCGTAGCTTTGTTCCAGTACGCTCTCAATAGCATACCTCAAAAACCGTTCACCGTTGTAAACGGGCATAATAACCGATACGAGTGGGCAGTCTGGAGCCGTCATAAAAAAGCGTTTAGCAATTATCGAACCAAGAGGGTGGCCGGGTTATCGATTCGGGTCATACAGCTATCCCACACGGCTGCGCTGGTATCCTGTTAAGCGAAGCCATAGTCTATAATGCCCGGTTTTGGTGTCTCTTACCCAGAACGCAGGAAACCCGGGCTGCGTATACCCCTGCCTGACGTACCATTGGTCACGTCGTTACTGACTTGTTGGGGAGTGTTTACAAAGAACGGGTGGTAGCTTGCTGTCCGCTATCTAATCGATTATGTGGCCGGGTAAGTCCTTGTCAATCAATGCCAAGGGAGGGTACAGTCCGTTTTCATGCCGGGTCAGGGCATAGAGCGTATAACAAACCCGTCTTCAAGTCGAACCACGCGGTTAAAAAAAGCGTTTGCCAGAAATCAATAGGGCTAGGCCAATGGCTATTTCGTTCCTGTTTTTAGGGAAGGCCTGCCTAACTTTGTCGCTGTACACTCATCTAAAGAAATTATCGTTCAATGAAGTTGAATCTTCGTTACCAGGAATCTTTTGAAGACCGTCATCATGGTCAGACCGACGCGGCACTGACCGATATGCTCCAGACAGTGGGCGTTGACTCTATCGACCAACTCATTGAGCAAACTGTACCGGATGCGATCCGGCTTGAGAAACCTCTCGACTTACCGGCTCCCAAATCAGAAATCCAGTTTCTGACCGACTTTAAGAAAATGGCGGGGCAGAACAAAGTGTTCAAGTCGTACATCGGTACGGGCTATTACGATACCATTACGCCCAACGTTATTCTGCGGAATATTCTGGAGAACCCAGCCTGGTATACGGCCTATACGCCTTATCAGGCCGAAATTGCCCAGGGGCGGCTGGAAGCATTACTGAACTTTCAGACGGTTGTATCGGACCTGACGGGTATGGACCTAGCTAACGCATCCCTGCTGGATGAAGGAACGGCAGCCGCCGAAGCCATGCACATGTTGTTTGCCATGCGCCCGGCCAGCCGGAAAAGTGCCGGTACCTTCTTTGTGTCGGAACGGTGCCATCCGCAAACCATCGACGTGCTGTTGACCCGCGCTACGCCCATTGGGGTTACGGTACTGGTTGGCGATCACCGTACGGTCGACCTGACCGGCGATACTATTTTCGGGATGTTGCTGCAATATCCGGCTTCGGACGGGGAAGTGTTCAATTACACCGACCTTATTGCTGCGGCTCACGAACTGAATATCACCGTGGCCGTTGCGGCCGATTTGCTGGCGTTAACCATGTTGACCTCCCCTGGCGAGATGGGGGCTGATATTGTTGTTGGGTCGTCGCAGCGTTTCGGCGTTCCGATGGGCTACGGTGGTCCGCACGCGGCTTTCTTTGCAACCCGTGATGCTTTTAAGCGTCAGATTCCTGGTCGTATCATCGGGGTTTCGCAGGATGCCGAAGGGAAACCCGCCCTCCGGATGGCGCTTCAAACGAGGGAGCAACACATCCGTCGGGAGAAAGCTACATCCAACATTTGTACGGCTCAGGTGCTGCTGGCGGTTATGGCCGGCAGTTACGCAGTATACCACGGTCCGCAACGGCTTCGGGCCATTGCCGAACAGGTACACGGGCTGACGAAAGCCTTTGCTACGGCACTGCGCCGGAGTGGATACGTCGTAAGTGCCGAAAATTATTTCGATACCGTTACGGTAAAAGTAGATGATGCCGAATCGCTGAAAAAGTCGGCAAAGGCAGCGCAGATAAATTTGTGTTATCTACCCGATGGGGAGCACGTCAGTGTTTCATTCGACGAGGCCAAAACGATACACGACCTGACGGAACTGCTCACCGTATTTGGTGTAAAGGCGGATATAGACACGATTCTGGATGGTCTGGAACTGACCTGGCCGGAGCAACTGGTTCGTACGTCGGAGTACCTGACCCATCCTATTTTCAATACGCACCACACGGAGCACGAAATGCTGCGGTACCTGAAATCACTGGAAGAGAAAGACCTGTCGCTGGTTCATTCGATGATTTCGCTGGGTAGCTGCACCATGAAACTGAACGCCACGGCCGAAATGATTCCGGTTACATGGTCAGAGATTGGAAAACTTCACCCCTTTGCCCCGAAAGAACAGACGGTTGGCTATCAGCAGTTATTCACGGAATTGAATGACTGGCTGTGCGAAATTACGGGTTTTGCGGCCATGTCGCTGCAACCAAACTCGGGTGCGCAGGGCGAGTATGCCGGGCTGATGGTTATCCGGGCGTACCACGAAAGCCGGGGCGACCATCACCGAACCATCTCCCTGATTCCTCAGTCGGCGCACGGCACAAACCCCGCCAGTGCCGTAATGGCCGGCATGAAAGTGGTTATCGTGAAATGCGATGAGCGCGGCAATATTGATATCAACGACCTGAAAGCCAAAGCTGAGCAGTACAGCAGTGACCTGTCGTGTCTGATGGTTACCTACCCATCCACACACGGTGTGTTCGAAGAAAGCATCAAGGAAATCTGCGCTATCATTCACAACCACGGTGGGCAGGTATATATGGATGGCGCCAACATGAACGCCCAGGTTGGGCTAACCTCCCCGGCCGCTATTGGTGCGGACGTCTGTCACCTGAATCTGCACAAAACATTCTGTATTCCGCACGGTGGCGGTGGACCGGGGATGGGCCCCATCGGTGTGGCCAAACAGCTGGTACCATTCCTTCCGGGTCACGCACTTGTCCAAACCGGAGGGAGCCAGGCTATCCATGCGGTATCGGCAGCACCCTACGGCTCGGCCAGTATCCTGACTATATCGTACGCGTACATTGCCATGATGGGCGGGGAGGGACTGACGAACGCTACAAAGCGGGCTATCCTGAATGCGAACTACATCAAAGCTCGTTTGAGTGGTCATTACGACACGCTGTACACCGGTACGAACGGCCGTTGTGCTCACGAGATGATTATCGACTGTCGCTCGTTTAAAGCGGCTGCGGGAGTCGAGGTAGAAGACATTGCCAAACGACTGATGGACTACGGTTTCCACGCCCCAACGGTATCGTTTCCGGTAGCGGGTACGCTCATGATTGAGCCGACCGAATCGGAATCGAAAGCCGAACTCGACCGCTTCTGCGAAGCCATGATTACCATTCGGGACGAAATCCGCGAAATAGAAACTGGTGCTGCCGACCGGGTAAGTAATGTGCTGAAACACGCACCACACACCGCCACGGTAGCCCTCAGCGACAACTGGACCCGGCCGTATAGCCGCGAAAAAGCGGTGTATCCACTCCCACAGGTTCGTGCCCGTAAGTTCTGGCCAAGCGTTAGCCGCATTGACTCAGCCTACGGCGACCGGAACCTTGTCTGTTCCTGCATCCCGACGGAGGAATATAGTACAGAAACGGCGGAAGAATCTATTGCGGAGCAGGAGGCTTAATGAAAGAAAACAAATTAAAAAAAGTCACGAACCTGGTTACCAGGTTCGTGACTTTTTTTAATTCAGGAAAGCGTACTATTTTGCCAACTATTAGGTCTTCAGGGTCTCATGAGTGGATTTTATTACTCGATTTGTTTAGGCATCTGTTTACTGGCAAACCAACTACTGGCGCAATCGTTCAACACGTTGCAGTGGAAAGCAGATAGTAGCTACAATGCAAAGGCTTTTGCTGTAGCTGCCCCTCTGTATCTACAGGCGGGTGACGCTGCCGACTTTCCGTTTCAGCGTAAGCGTGTTTATTACGATGCCGGCTGTTGTTATTCTCTCATAGGTCAACCTGAACAGGCGTTTAAATACCTGACGCTGGCAGTCAAAACGTACGGCTACAATAATCTTGATAACATTACCAACGATCCCGATTTAAAAGCCCTGCATCCCGACCCACGCTGGAAACCGCTGGTTAACAGCATCAAACCAGCGCAGGCCTATTTTGATGATCCGCTCAAGGCTACTTTTGTTACTACTGATGTCCACAATTTCTGGCAGGCATACGATCGAATACAAGTAGATACCGCTCGGCGGACCCAGATCTATCAGGATGTATACCTGGCAAAAGCATCAGTAGGATTACAGGATTACTACCAATACAAGATTCGTGAAGTTAGTAACTTCGTCAAAGGCCATGATAGTAAGCCCAGATTTTATGCGGCTATCCGCCCGAATACGCTCAGTGTTGATGATCAAAAACCTCAGATGCTTGCCAGTTTCGTTAACTTTAAGAACCTATATCCACCCGCTAGATTTCCCAACGTCTATTTTGTTATTGGCAGCTTTACCAGTGGTGGTACATCCACCGCTAACGGCCTCATAATTGGCCTGGACCAAAACTGCCGAACCCCTGATACTCCTACCGATGAGCTGACGCTTTGGCAGAAGAACAATTTTTGTGATTTGACAGGATTGCCCCACATAGTAGCACATGAACTCATCCATTTTCAGCAGAACCATTTAGCGCAGGATACGACGCTGTTGCGGGGTGCCCTGGTTGAAGGAATGGCGGATTTTCTGGGCGAACTCATATCGGGCCAAACGGCCAATCCTCGCTTAGCCAGCTACGCTAAAGGGCGCGAACAGCAAATTTGGTCCGATTTTAAAAACGAAATGTTTTTAAACAAAGCCTCGAACTGGATTGCTAACTCGGCTCAGGAAACCGCCGATAAACCTGCCGACCTGGGCTATTGGGTGGGATACATGATTTGCAAGGCTTATTATGAGGAAATGGCCGACAAAAAACAGGCGGTATATGATATCCTGCACATCACGGATTACAGACAATTTCTGGAGAAAAGCAGGCTGGATGAAAAGATAAATGGTGGTAAATGATTGGCTGTTTCCCGGCTGATTTTACCTTGATGCAATCCTCAATAAATGACGGATGGAATTCGTTAAAAGTAAGACCCGCCCAAATTTCTGTTATCTTGAGCGGGTTGACCAATTTCAGTTTACTAACCTCTATGAAAACCAATACGTTGTCTGTATTGCTGGTAGCGTTGGGTCTGGCTTTCGCGCTGACGGGTTGCAACTCGGCTCTCCAGGCGTACAAAAAAGGTGTTAGACACTTCGACGCTGGCGAATATAACCTGGCGCTGAATCAATTTCAGAAGGCATCTGCGGGGACGATTGACGCTGCCCGTCTCAATTATTACACGGCAGAATCGTACCGATTGTCGAATCGCTTTGGTGAAGCTGTCCCGTTCTACCAGAAAGCAATCGAAGCCAACACCACGGAGTCGGATGCCCGCTTCAACTACGCCTACGCGCTGAAATCGCAGGGGAACTACGCGGCTGCGCTGGAACAGCTACAGCAGTTCGTAGCCAACGCGCCTAAAACAACCGCAAAAGCTACCCTGAACAAGGCGAAGCAGGAGGTGGAAACGCTGAAAGCTATCGGCCTCATAGCGAAGAACAAATCGCTCATCAACCTCAAAAACATGGGTAACCTGAACTCGACGGGCGCCGAGTTTGCGCCCGTGGTGCGGGGAGAGGACCTGGTGTTTACGGCGTCGCGGAAAGAGCAGACCTACAAAAACAACGGTCAGCCGATGCTGGGGCTGTACAAGACGAAACTACCACAAAACCCGGACGAAACCGGGAGTACCGTTGCGGCAGGGACACCCGAATTGTTCAGCACAAACGTCTTCCAGGGCAACGTAAACGAAGGAACACCGACTTTTACGAAGGATGGCAAAACAATGGTTTTTGCTAGAGGCAACAATGGTAAACGCAAAGGTGGACTGGACGTTGACTTGTTTATCAGTCGGTTAGGGGAGGGGGGCGCCTGGAATGAGCCGCTTCGGTTACCCATTAGTGATTCTTTGGCCTGGGATGGCTCCCCCGCTTTTTCGGGCGATGGTAAAACGCTGTATTTTGCCTCCAACCGGGCCGGTGGTGCCGGTGGTATCGACCTGTATCGTACCAGTATCGACGCATCGGGGCGGTTTAGCCGCCCGGTCAATATGGGCCGCGACATCAATACACCCGGCGATGAGATGTTTCCCTACGTTGGACCTGATGCCAAATTGTATTTTGCCTCCGACGGTCATCCGGGATTGGGCAAGCTGGACGTTTTTGTGGCTACCCGTTCGGGCGGGGTTACGCGGGTGGAAAATATGGGGCAACCCATCAACTCGCCCGCCGATGATTTTGGCCTGATTTATACCGACCCAACGAGCGGCTACATGGCCTCGAACCGGTCGGGGGGGAAAGGTGACGATGATATTTATTACTTCCAGGAAGGCCCGGTACGCGACTCGACGGTTATCGTTCAGACGCCCCCGGCCAGTGCGCCAAAAACAGTTCGCTACTTTATTGCCGGTACGGTTTCGGCCAACGAAACACCCGTAACGCCACTCGATTCGGCGAAAGTGCGGATTTTGGACGATGCTACCGGGCAACCTGTTGCCGAAGTGATTACGGATCAACCCGGCACTTTTGGTAAATACCCGTTGCAGGAAGGTAAAGACTATACCATTCTGGCCGAACGCAAAGGGTACCTGACCCGCCGGGAGCCGTTTACGATGCAGGGTAAAAGTATTCCGCCCGTGTTCCTGACCAAACCTGTGACGGATACGACGTTCAATGTAGCTATTGTGCTCGACAGAGCAACACTTAACAAAACGTTTGTGCTGGATAACATTTATTACGATCTGGATAAGTATAACATCCGTCCCGATGCGGCCGATGAACTGGATAAACTGGTCACGATTCTAAAGGACAATCCAACGCTGAAAATTGAATTAGGCTCCCATACGGATGCCCGTGCTACGGATGCCTACAACCAGAAACTATCGCAGAACCGGGCTAAATCGGCGGTTGAATACATCGTTTCGAAAGGTGTTGATGCCGACCGGCTCACCTACAAAGGCTACGGAGAAACGCAGCTGATTGTGAAGAACGCCAAAACAGAAGAAGAGCACCAACGCAATCGCCGGACGGAATTCAAGATACTGGAGCTATAAATTACCGGGCGAACAAACCGCTAAGCCCATTGGTTGGTATACGTATCAATCAATGGGCTTTGTTATGCAAAACGATAAAATCAGGCAGTTCGCCGTTGTGTTCAGTATAATCACCATGATTGTTATGAATTACCTGTCGAATGCGGGTGCATTTGGTGGTCAGACAAACGGTGAAATTTCCGATAAATACCATACGCTCATTACCCCCGCAGGCTATGCATTTTCCATTTGGGGGCTTATTTTTCTGGGGTTATTAGCTTTTGCAGTATATCAGTCCCTTGGTTCACAGCAAACAAATCCCCGTTTCCGGGCCATCGGGTGGTGGGTCGTATTGAATGCGTTTTGTAATGCGGCCTGGAGCCCCCTATTTAACAATGAACTTATCGGGGTGGCGTTGCTGGTTATCCTGGTGATGTTATTTTCACTGGTAGTGATTGAACAGCGGCTACTGGAAAGACAGCACGTTCCAATTATACCTACTAACCCTAATGCTACCCTGCCTGAATCGGCAGCCTCGCCAGCAGAGACCTGGCTGGCCCGCGTTCCTTTCTCAATCTATTTCGGCTGGCTCACGGTTGCTACGATACTGAACATAACTGTTTACCTCAAATCAACGGATTTCAGTTTGATCGGGCTGAACGAACAAACGTGGGCCGTAGGTGTGCTGATTGTGGGCCTGGTAATAGGAGCTATTGTGTTTAATCGATATCGGTCAATAGCTTATATACTGGTATTTGCCTGGGCTTATGCCGCTATTGCTGTAGAACAGGAAGGGGTTGGAAATATACCGTTACTAGCCGGAGCGGGGGTAATAGTGGCCATTGTGCTGGCTATCATAGGTTCCATCTGGCGAAAGGCCCCGTCCTATTCATGATTAAAAACTAACTCCTTATTTTATCGCCTGATGGGGTCGACGCAGGATACAATCCGGATAACCCCATCCCTATGAGCTGCCTGACCGATAGTGTACAAATGGCCAGGGGGTCAAGTGATACCACCACTTGACCCCCTGGCCATTTATGCATTTACCGTAGCTTACCGAAAACGCTGGATACTAAAGTTCTGGTCATTGCCAGTCTGGCCGATGCGGGCGTTGAGCGTATAAACCTGCGCGTTTACGGCAACGCTGGTCGTGGCACCCACATAGCCACTGGCATCATACTTGACAACCGATGCCGTTTGCCAGTTGTCGGCTGTGCGTACCTGAGCCACGCGATTACCGCCCGTCACCACGTACAGGTCATTGTTGAATAACGTCAGGCCATCGCCTGGTAATGAATTGGCAACAGGGCTGGTGTTAGCCACAATTATCTCCGAAACAGCATTGCCATTGGCCAGATCAACTTTAAAAAGCTTTCCTTGGCCTGTGTTAGCTACAATCAGGAAATTGTTGGGGTGGTACACAATGCCGTTCAGGCCAAAAGTCATGCTGGCGAACCGGACGTTATCCCGGAGCAGAATGCTGGGGGCTCCATTCGGCGTAACCTTGTAAATGACGGGCGAAAATGAGTCTGTTACATACGCTGTACCGTCGGGGGCGAGGGTTACGTCATTAGCGAAGTTTGGCTCAGCCTCCGGGAGAAGCGCGTCTAAATCAGTCCGCCGTTCGAGTTGACGGGTATTCAGGTTAAAAACCAGCAACTCGGCCAGTTGGCGGGTAGTCGCCGGGGTGCTCCTGACCGAACGGCCCTGATCGCTATTACAGACAAACACGCGGTCGCCCGCTACTTTCATGCCGATACCCGCAATAAATCCAGGGTCAGTGAGCAGATCCTGATACCGGCCATCAGTGGCAACCGTGCCGATTTTTCCGAGCGGAATCGACGTAACCAGAAATTTGGCCAGTTGTGAGGAGTAAGCAATACCCTCGGGGTACTGACGCTCAGCCACGAATTCGATACGCTCCGGAAACGGTGCGTTCGGGCTGTCGCGATGGTCTTCGCAGGCGATTAGCCCCGTGGCTGACAACAGGAGAAGTGAGTACGGAATGTATTTTGATTTCATGATGAATGAGATTAATTGGGTTCTCGTCTCTCCGACGAAATACGCCGGGTCCGGCATTCCTATTAATACTTATATCATCGAGTTTGTTTTGTTAATTCGTGTATAAACACGAATTTTTATTTGCGTTGCATTACGTTGGATAGCTGAATATAACATTCAGTTGACTGGTGGCCTGAATCTGCTTTTACGTAAGCTAAACCCCCTGAGCTTATAGGCTGGGATCTCTGCTCAATCAGTTAGTCGATGTACCCGGCAGGACGCTCACCTTTAAGCGAAGCGTTGCCAGAGAAAGCCAAGCGAGTCCAAGAAGTGACTCGCTGGATTTTAACTTTTAAGCCTCCACAGCAACCCGGCAAATAGGCCCGGGGATGCTGTGGAGGCTGAAAGAAACAAGGAAGGGAAACAGGATGCTATTCTTCCAGTACGGTGATACTATTGATTTTGTCACCCTGCTGGATTTCATCGATTATGTCCAGCCCATCTATCACTTTACCAAATACGGTGTGATTCCGATCCAGATGAGCCGTGTTCTGACGGTTGTGGCAGATGAAAAACTGCGAACCGCCCGTGTTGCGTCCCCGGTGAGCCATGGAGAGTACACCCCGGTCGTGGTATTGGTTTTCGCCCGTCAGTTCACAGTCAATGGTGTAACCCGGACCGCCCGAACCGGTACCTGTTGGGTCGCCCCCCTGAATCATGAAGTTTGGAATGACGCGGTGAAACTTGACGCCGTCGTAAAATCCTTTTTTTGCTAGTGAAATAAAGTTATCGACCGCTTTAGGAGCATCTTTCTCAAAAAATTCGATGAGCATTCTGCCCTTATCGGTGTTCATTTGTGCCTTTGGCATGATACAATCATTTTGGTAGAAGGCAAAATTACAATGATTTTTGGTCATTGTCAGGCATGAACGAGTAAACTACACTTGTCTGGGAGTAACTGGCTAAATCAATTTATTCTTTGAATAAGTCAATATTTCCAACGATGGTTTTAGGGTAAATAGGGCTAAATTGCCTGATAGTTAGAAGTAAGAAGAAAGAAGTATTGGATAACCTCTTGCTTTTGTGCAATTAGAATAAGGGCTATAATCGCTTTATCTGTACATTGATGAACCTACTTTATCACGTTGTTGAGGCCAGTGAATGGGCAAGACAGGAGGGCCAGCCCGTTTATAGCGCCGGTAGTTTGGAAACAGAAAGTTTTATTCATTTGTCGACGCGGGAGCAGCTGCCCGGTGTGCTGGATCGATACTACCGAAATGCGCCCAACCTGCTGGTATTGCACATTGATGCAGATAAACTGGTTCACGAACTCAGGTATGAGCAGGCTACGAATAATGAGTTATTCCCACACGTATACGGGCCCATCAACAAAGACGCAGTGGTAGCAATAGACAGTAATGATGATGTCAAGTAAATCGTTTTTTGTGGGAAGTATCCTGGTAATAAGTGCATTGGTTTATCCAGTCCGTGCTCAGGTTGCTCCGGTCAATCCAACGGGTGGTGCCGTTACCATCCAGCCGGGTACGGGACCAGTCACTACGCCCGGCATCATCCAGTCGCAGGTGCCTACAGCGCCTGGTGGATTTACCCCACTCCCGACTTCGGCAGCGGGTTTGACTGATAATGAGTTGGCTATTACCACCAGTGGTTTCCTGCGATTTGGTGATACTATGCTTGAATCGCTTATTCAACTCGGGTTGGATAATAGCCCTAACCTGCGAGTGGCATTGAGTCGGCTGGAGGAAGCCCGCATTCGGGTGAAGGTGGCCCAGTCATTTCTATCGCCGTCGCTTCGGAGTTCGGTGCTGCTTACCACCCAAAGTCTGTCGCAACACCGTCCGCTGGCTATCTCAACGGCTGTGCCGGATGAGCTACCCCGCTTTCAGCTCAACACGCTTCAACTGCTGCCGATTGACGCCAGCTACGAGCTGGATCTATTTAAACGGATTCGTTCCGGTATTGCCGTGGCCGATTTACAGGCGCAGGCCAGCGTAGCCGACTATCAATCGTTTCGACTCACGCTGGCTTCCGATATTGCCCGGACGTACCTGCTGATTCGGGGAAACGATGCGGAGCAGGCGGTTTTTAAGCGAAATAGTCAGTCGCGGGATACGACCCTGGGTATTTTGCGGGAGCGTTTCCGGGTTGGACTGATCAACCAGATTGACGTACAACGCGCCGAAACAGATTACGCCGGTTTACAGGTGACGTTGAAAGGACTGGAACGTGCCCGAAAGGAATTGGTGAATGGACTGGCCCAGCTTTGTGCGCAGGACCCAAACCAGTTTTCGGTGCCGGTCGGATTGCTGCCAACAGTTATCCCCTCGTATCCGTACGCGGCCATTACGCCCGAACAGGTACAGCGTCGGCCCGATGTAATCCAGTATGTCCGGCAAAACCAGATAGCGACTGCTCAGGTGACTTTGCAGCAAAATACCACGTTGCCGCGCGTTACCCTCATTGGCTCTGGTGGGTTGCTGTCGGGACGGCTTGGCCCATGGTTTACGCCCAGCAGTGCCACGTTCCTGGTGGGGCTCAACGCGTCGGTGCCGCTCTATGAAGGTCACCGCGCCCGCCAAACCATCGCCTTGTCCAAACAGCAGGCACAAACCAATCAGTACGTTTACCAGCAGGCAGTTCAACTGGCGCAACGGGATGCCGAAACGGCATTGGACAACCTCACGTTACTCCGTCAGCAAATCGACTTGCAGAATCAGACCGTAGCCCTGGCCCGCCGAACGGAGCAATATAATCGTGAACTGTACATTAGGGGGCTGGCCACGTACCTGGAAGTGCTTGACGCCCAGCGTACCATTCTAACGGCTGAGCAACAATTGGTTCAACTGAAGAGCCAGGAAGCACAATATGCCGTTGCGCTGCTCCGGGCTGTAGGTGGAGATTGGTAAACGTAGAAAATCAGGCCCACACTTTGACTTTGCGGAGATACCTGCTGTTTGCCAGATACTAAATATCCTAAGTTTTTGTGGGGTAAAACAATAAGATAATGGCAACTTCGTAACAAAATTAGCTAAGTAAAATGAATCATACGTATGTAATTATTATGGCTGGGGGTGTTGGAACGCGGTTCTGGCCCTTTAGCCGGACAAGTTATCCCAAGCAATTTCATGATGTTCTGGGCACTGGCCGGACATTACTTCAACAAACAGCCGACCGGTTTGACGGGATCTGCCCGTCCGAAAATATTTATATCGTTACCAGTTCGTTGTACAAAGACCTTTGCCAGCAACAGCTCCCCCAACTAGCGGACGACCAGATTCTGTGTGAACCAATTGCCCGAAATACGGCACCCTGTATTGCTTATGCGTGTTACAAGATTGCGCAGAAGGACCCGGATGCTGTAGTTGTTGTTGCCCCCGCCGACCATATTATCCTCAAAGAAGAAGCGTTTAAGGAAACAATCAGGACGGCTATCGATGCCACAAGAGGCAAAGAGATTCTGGTTACCCTTGGTATTCAGCCCAGCCGCCCCGATACAGGCTATGGGTATATCCAGTTTATTCCCGCAGCAGATGGTGCTACAGCGGACACTGAGCCGGCCAGTGCGATAAACAAAGTAAAAACATTCACCGAGAAGCCGCACCTCGAACTGGCGCAGCAGTTTCTGGACAGTGGCGAATTCGTCTGGAACGCGGGAATCTTCGTCTGGAATGTACAGGCTATCATCCGTTCGTTTACGAAGTATCTGCCCGAAGTTGCCGAGATTTTTGAGGAAGGTAATGAGGTCTATTACACCAGCCGGGAGAAAGCTTTTGTTGACAAAGCCTACTCACTTACGCAAAGTATTTCTATCGACAACGGTGTGATGGAGAAGGCTGAAAACGTGTATGTGGTGCTGAGTGATTTTGGCTGGTCGGACCTGGGTACGTGGAAATCGCTTTATGAAGTCTCGGAAAAAAATGATGATTTCAACGTAATCGACGGCCATATCATGCTGTACGATACCAAAAACTGCATCATCAAAACACCCAAAGACCGGTTGGTGGTCGTGAATGGGCTGGACGGCTATATTGTAGCCGAGTACGACAACGTGCTGATGATTTGCCGGAAAGAAGAAGAGCAGAAAGTGAAAAATTTTGTTTCTGACGCCAAAGAACGGGGCATAGAGTTTGTGTAACTAGCCCTGCGCAGTTAGTTTCTTCACATACGCCCGGCAAGGCAATGGCAGAAACAGGCTGTTCGTTAGTGTTACGAGCTACCCACTGACTTGTGAAAAAAAACCTCTACCTAAGCGTCGCTTTACTTCTGGCTGGTATGCTTACCCGCTGTCAGGATAATACGGCCGAATTTTCGCCCGGTGCGAGTGACCCCCGCATTATCGGTACGTGGCGACTCGTGGAGCGACTCTATCAATCCGATAGTGCTTACTATCGGATTGATTCGGTTTTTGTGAAAGGAGGAACTCGGATTGACTCGTCTTTAGTGAATGGTATTTACGTGAAAGATTCAGTCTTTGTGAAAGATCGCTACGTAAAAGACTCTATCCGGATAACGAAAACGATTGATGTGATCCGGCAATATCCTGGTACCCCCGCCCAAACACTCACCTTTGCCCCGGACGGTAAGCTGAGTGCCATTGGGAGCGAAATGACTTACTACGCGCCTATCAGGTACTTTCGGGTTGACTCAACGAGTCAGGATAGTTTAGGCGTCAACCTGTATATTACCACCAACCGGGCTACTGTCCCCTTTCGGCAGAGGGTAGCTTTTCGGGCCGACACGCTGCTCCTGTTGCCCCGATGCGAGCGGGCCTGCTACTCCATGTTTCTGCGTACCCGATAAGGCTATTAGTGCTTTGTTGTACTTTTCTGAACGACCCGTATTTAGCTGGGCCAACAGGTTGACCTTTCTTCAGGAACAAAGTCTAAATCAGACCGGTAATTAATTTATTCAGCCAATGAGATGGCCTGATTTTACGACCAATTCTCCCAGCGAACAGTACTCTTTCTCCTCCCGCCCGGGCGATAATCGGCCGATACGGGTACTTATTTGCATTGGTCTGCTGTTTATGGCGGCTTTTTTATGGGTTTACTTTCAGCCTCAGAACAGGGGTGTATCCTGGCTATTCATCCTGCTGACGATATCCGTACTATTTAAACTACTTCGTCTGCTGCATGAATGGTATCACTACTGGCGCGTGAAACCAACCACTACGCCAGAAACGACCCGCACCTGGACGGTTGATGTGCTAACGACGTACTGCGATGGTGAGCCGAAAGAAATGGTTGTCAATACACTGCGGGCTATTCAGCGAATCACTTATCCTCACACAACCTATCTCTGCGATGAAGCCAATGACCCTTATCTACAACAGGTATGCGCTGAACTGGGGGTGATTCACGTAACGAGACAGGTTAAAATTGATGCCAAAGCCGGTAATATCAACAATGCCCTTCGGCAGGCAACCGGCGAAATCTGTCTCATTATTGACCCCGATCACATCCCCGTCCCCGATTTTTTGAGCCGGGTTCTACCACATTTTGACAACCCGGTCGTGGGATTCGTGCAGTGTGTACAGGGCTATTATAACCATAAAGAGAGTCTGGCGGCTTTCGGGGCTTCTGAGCAGACCTATAGCTTTTACGGGCCCATGATGACCTGCATGGGTAATTACGGTACAGCACAGGCCATTGGGGCCAACTGCACATTCCGCCGGAGTGCGCTGGATTCGATTGGCGGCCATGCCAACGGGTTATCGGAGGATATGCATACCGCCATGTGGCTCCATGCCGGGGGATGGCAGTCCGTTTATGTTCCCCTGCCTCTATCGTATGGACTGGTGCCCGCCACCCTGTCTGCCTATTATAAACAGCAACTCAAATGGGCAAGGGGAACATTTGAGTTGCTGTTTACAACGTACCCGAAGGTGTTTAACGGGTTAACAGGCTCACAACGGCTTCACTACGCCACGCTGCCCCTGTACTATCTGCTGGGTGTAGTACAACTGATTGATCTGCTTATTCCGATTCTATCGCTAATGACAATGAAGCTGCCGCTTCAACTGGACCTCCTGCTATTTGGTACAGTATATATTCCGCTCTTGCTGACGGGCTTCCTGGTTCGGCAGTACGCCCAGCGGTGGCTGATTGAACGGCACGAAGTTGGTTTCCACCTGGCCGGGGGCATTCTGGCCAGCGGTACCTGGTGGGTGTACGTACTGGGGTTTGTGTACACGGTGTTCCGGGTGAGGGTGCCCTACATTCCTACACCCAAAGATGATCAGCCCCGCAATCATATTCTGCTGGTTTTACCCAATGTGTTGATGAGTGGTCTGACACTGTTAGTCATTGGATACAGCATTTATTGGTACGGTCGGTTTGCCTTGAACAATATTTATTTCCAGCTAATGATTGGTTTTGGATTGCTGAACACCCTGATTCTGATGCTGAATGTGCTGGTTGGGCAGGAAAAAATGTTGATGGGAATAAGGAATTGGCTAAGCAACCTATCAGCCAGTCGGGCGCAGGTCCGGAACGTTCGTATTCGGATATGGAATTTACGGTATGGCCTGTATAACTGGCTCCGCCAGGCTGCTGTCCCGCTTTTTGTGGGTGTTCTGATACTGACTATCGGCATGGGGGTGTTTACCTATCGTAAGGCATCGAATACCGTTCCGAATAATTTGCGTTATGCCAATACGCAGCCTTTTTATGTAGGGATGGCTTCGTATAAACACCGGCCGGCGGCTGGTACTCCCGTTTCATCCCGTCCTATCATTCCTTACCATCTAAACTGGTCAATTGAGCCCCAGTCTATTGTATCACTCCCGCCAAAACTGGATGTACTCAATCAGCTACCCCTGTTGTATATTGAGCCAGCGGGCATACAAGCTGGTTCAGAAGTAGCTATTCGTACCTTTCTGCTTAGTATTATCCGGGGTGAGCGCGATGCCGCTCTTCATCGCTTCGTACTGGAAACGCGGTCGTATAATCGGTTTGTATTTGCGAGTTTTATGCCGGAGTTCGATAATGCAGCCCGCCCGTGGGGCGTGGAGCAAACGGCCAACTTAATCCTGTGCCGACAGGCCTGGCAGCACATAGTACACTATTGCCACGACCAGAAAGCCACGAATATTACCTGGGTGTGGTGCCCGTTTCTACCCTCAACGCTGGTAACGCATTATCCGGGAAACGGCTTCGTGGACTGGCTGGGTTTCAATGTGACGAATGACCCGAACCAAGCTCCTGATAGGAAAAGTCACTCGTTTGCCGCCCTTTTCCAGCTTTCGCACACTGCCGTACGCACGCATCCTGCGTATAGCATTCGTCAGAAACCGATACTTATTACGCATCTGACATCGGTGGCTGAGCAACCGGATACCACCCAGTGGACGATTGAAGCTATAGACCTGTTACAGGAGCGGTATCCAACGGTTCGGGGCGTTATTTTCAGGGATGAAAACGAATGGCGTACTTACCGGGCAACCTTAGTATCCGCCAGACCCAATTGATTTACTGCCTAGATTGTGGAGCAGTAACCAGAAAGGAGAAGTTAGCGGTTGCTACGTGCTCATGGGTATCGAACACGTTTACAAATAGCCGGTAAGCGCCCGGATTTTGGGGAAGGCGAAACTGAATGATCGCTTTATCCGAACGGGTTATCAATCCCTGAATAGCTGGCCTGGGAATGCCGACATAGTCGGAGCCCGATCGCGCCCGGCGTTTCATGACCCACTCGTACCGCAGTGAATCCCGTTCCGGTTCGGTTACTCGTATTGCTGCCCAGTGCACTGTGTCCGATACCGCGAACGAACGATGCGCAACTGCTTCACCATCAATCAGTAGTTGTTGGATAACCGGTGCTCTATTGGTTGGTTTCGTGCCCCGCCAGAGTTCCTGCATCAGGCCAACCAGGGGTGTTTGTCGTCGCTGTTCATCAAAAATACTGAACCAGGTGGAGGTTTCCTCCTGCTTGCTGCCCCAGTAAAATAAGTAAGCACCCAGGCAGTTGAGCGGCTTGGAAGCAATATATTGCCGATAAAACTGACGGACAAAGTCTACTTTCTGCTGGCTAGTTGGCTCATCGGGAGCACCCCAAGGGGCAGTAGGGACTTCCCAGTAGGCCGGGGCACCGTATTCCGAAATGAGGTAAGGTTTGGTCCAGCCCCCTCCCCGAAAAAACTCGTCCAGCCGGGCGGTCAGGCCGTAGGAATTCACCGCTAAAATATCAACCTCTGTGCATCGCTGGCTCACTAACCAGATGGCCCGTTTGCTATCGGGCGATATAGCCGTGCTGGTCGGGTGGCCGGGGTCGAGTTCATGGACCAGTCGGGCCAATCGGTTCACTTCGTCGAAAACCTTGAAATTATCTGCGTCCTGTGCCCACTCATTCCCAACGCACCACATCAGCAGGGCGGGATGATTTCGGTAGCGGAGTATGGTTTTGCGTATGCGATTGTACTGGCGTTCCACCGCGGCCCGGTCGTCATAATCAAAGCCTTCCATTTCGCGCTCTACCCACAGGCCCAGCATAACCGTAATCCCTAGTGTATGGGCTTCGTCCAGAATTCGTCCCGCGTCAATATCGTCCCAAACCCGGATGGAGTTACCACCGCAGGCCGCCAATTCCTCCAGATGGCTGATGCCACCCGCTCCTTTTATGAAGTAAGGCTTTCCGTAGTGCAGCAACTGATAGCCACTATCGCTGGAAACTATAGTCGTAGGCGCCTGTCTGTTCGCTGTTTCTGCCTGTTGTTCAGTTTTCTGACAACTGGTTAACAGTATTAACAACAAATAGATACCAGGCAGGGGGAGCCGCTTTCGGAAGCACAATTGGTCAGGCATCATATAGTAATGACTCATACTGGCTGCTAGGTCACCCCTGGGCATGGCTATTTTGGTCCGGTTTCAGCTTTTGCACCAGGTAGCCAGGGCTTTATGGTATTCGTAGAACTGGGTCAAAATGTACTGCGTAACCCGAATTATATAAGTCAGTATCAGCGCAAACGATGCCTTTTTTTGTTCTATATCTGAAGGTAGAGAAGAACACCTGGAAGATAGGTCTTGTCCTTATAAAGATATGATACCGACGGATAAAATGACTCAGGCAAGCAAGCCTGTTACAAATAAAAAGATACATTCGGCATTGACGCATCAGCAGTTTCCGGTGCTGGAGATGAGTTGCGCTGCCTGTGCCGTGAGTGTAGAGTCGATGCTGACCAATACGCCGGGCGTTGCGCAGGCCACCGTAAACTACGCCAATCAGTCGGCTACGGTGGATTATGACCCGAACGTGGTTTCGCCAACGGGCTTGCAGCAGGCTTTGCAGGCAATCGGCTACGATTTAGTGGTCAACGTGGAGGACCCCCGGCAGGTGCAGCAGGAAGCTCAGGAGAAGCATTATGAATCGCTGAAGAAGCGAACCATCTGGGCGGCCATCCTTACGGTACCCGTCGTAATCATCGGCATGTTTCTGATGGAACCGGGCGGAACGGCGGGGTATAAGAACTACCTGATGATGGTGCTCACCGCTCCCGTTGTCTTTTGGCTGGGCCGATCCTATTTCAGCAATGCCTGGAAACAGGCTCGCTATGGTAAAGCCAATATGGATACGCTCGTTGCCCTGTCCACCGGAATAGCGTTTCTATTCAGTGCCTTTAACACCGTTAACCCCGACTTCTGGTTGCAGCGCGGTTTGACCCCCGATGTTTATTTTGAAGCGGCCGCGGTGGTCATCACGTTTATCTCGCTGGGGAAGCTGCTGGAAGAGCGGGCCAAGTCCAATACCTCATCGGCTATCAGAAAACTGATTGGCTTACAACCCAGTACCGTTCGGATTGTAGAAAACGGCATAGAACGAGACCTGCCTATTGCGCAGGTTCAGGTAGGGCAGGTGCTTATGGTACGGCCCGGCGAAAGGATTGCCGTAGATGGTCTGGTTGAGTCGGGGGCATCTTTTGTAGACGAAAGCATGATTTCCGGGGAATCCGTGCCGGTAGAGAAGAATAGTGGCGCATCGGTCTTTGCCGGAACCATCAATCAGACCGGTTCTTTTCGCTTTACCGCGCAAAAGGTTGGGGGTGACACGGTCCTGGCGCAAATTATCCGGCTGGTGCAGGAAGCACAGGGAAGTAAAGCCCCGGTGCAGAAACTGGTTGATAAAATTGCCGGTATTTTCGTGCCGATTGTGCTGGGTATTGCCATACTGACATTTATTGCCTGGATGGTCTTTGCGGGAGAAAATGCGTTTACCCATGCTTTGCTCACGTCGGTTACGGTCCTGGTTATTGCCTGTCCCTGTGCGCTGGGGCTAGCTACGCCCACCGCCATTATGGTCGGCGTGGGTAAAGGGGCGGATAACAACATCCTGATTAAAGATGCCGAAAGTCTGGAACTCGGTTACCGGGTCAATGCCGTGGTGCTGGATAAAACGGGCACAATTACGCAGGGTAAACCTACCGTTACGGATGCAGTCTGGCAGGTAGCAGAACCGGACGTAACGGCATTGCTGCCCATTTTATACGCCTTGGAATCGCGGTCGGAGCACCCGCTGGCATCGGCCGTGGTAGAGAAGATACATCATGAGTCTCCTAAGTTGATGGGGGTTACTCTGGATACATTCGAGAGCCTCACCGGGCAGGGTGTTTCGGGTTCTTACGGGGGTAAAACGTATAGTGTCGGAAATATCCGATCGCTGGCTAACCGCGCAATTGTAGCGGATGATGCCGTACAAAAGCAGGCAACGCAATGGCAACGGAAAGCAAAAACAGTGGTTTTCTTTGCCGATGAACAGCGTGTACTAGCCATACTGGCCATCGCCGACCCGGTTAAGGAAACATCAGCGGAGGCCATTGATACGCTGAAACAGCGCGGTATTGCCGTATATATGCTAACGGGTGATAACGAGCAGACCGCAGCGGCCGTAGCGCAGGCCGTTGGTATTGAGGAATACAAGGCTGAAGCACTGCCTACCGATAAAGCCGATTTTATTAAACAGTTACAAGCGAAAGGCCGAGTAGTGGCCATGATTGGCGACGGCATTAATGACTCACAGGCCTTGGCTCAGGCCGATGTTAGTATTGCTATGGGACACGGGTCGGATATTGCAATGGACGTAGCTAAAATGACGCTTATCACCTCGGACCTGACCAGTGTACCGAAGGCCTTGTACCTGTCGAAGAGGACGGTGCAGACTATCCGGCAAAACTTATTCTGGGCGTTCATTTATAACCTTATCGGCATTCCGCTGGCGGCTGGACTGTTGTACCCAATCAACGGTTTTCTGCTTAACCCGATGATTGCCGGGGCAGCTATGGCGCTTAGCTCTGTATCGGTCGTAACGAACAGTCTGCGGTTGAAGACGGTTAAGTTATAATCCGATTACTGGTCTTTTGTGTAGATTCTAGAAAAGTAAAACGTTAATCAAACTATGGAAACGCTCAATTTCAAAACAAATATCAAGTGTGGTGGCTGCGTAGCCACCGTAACTCCTTTCCTGAACGACATCGAACAACTCGACGGCTGGAATGTAGACACCAGCAGCCCCGAGAAAATTCTGACTGTACAAACCACCGATAACCGAATTGGCGATGTAGTCAGGGAGGCTGTTGAGAAGGCAGGTTTCAAAGCCGAACCCATACCCAGGCCTTAGTGCTGGCATCAACCAAAATCGGGCCGTTCTATCTATAAGAACGGCCCGATTTTGATTACGTCAACGAAAATATACCTTGCCAGCCCTGTGCCTTGATAGGAGTCAACTGGCCCGCTTTGGTTGACAGGCCAACGTACTTGGAATCGCTGGAGATATAACCAATAGCGGTAATACGCGAGTTGGTTGCCAGTTTTTCAAACGCCTGCGGTCGAACGGTAAACAGCAACTCGTAATCTTCTCCTCCGTTCAAAGCCGCGGTTATCGGGCTGATGTTGAATTCATCGGCCGCCAGATAAGTCTGGTCGTCGATGGGTATATTTTCGTCAAAGATGATGGCTCCCAACTTTGATTGACGGCACAGGTGAAGCAGTTCGGAGGCTAACCCATCCGACACATCAATCATGGCAGTAGGAACCACACCGAGGTCGCGAAGTTCGTGAACAATATCGGTACGGGCCTCGGGACGAAGTTGACGCTGAACCAGGTAGGTTCTCTCTTCGGACAGGTTTGGCTGCATCCCGGAGTCGGCCATAAACACCTGCTTTTCACGCTCCAGTAGCTGCAGACCCATGTAAGCTGCTCCTAAATCGCCGGTAACACAAAGTATGTCATTGACCTGCGCTTTGTCCCGATAGGTAATTGCCTCTTTCGGTACTTTTCCCAAAGCAGATACCGAGATAATCAGGCCGGAACGCGAAGAGGTTGTATCGCCCCCCACCAGGTCAATGTTATACGCCTTACAGGCTGCTCTTATACCGGCGTACAGTTCGTCGATGGCTTCGACGGTGAATCGACTGCTTAATCCGATACTAACGGTTATTTGTATCGGTAAACCGTTCATGGCGGCAATATCGGATACCGCAAACGTCACCGCTTTGTAACCAAGATGCTTTAAGGGGACGTAGGTAAGGTCGAAGTGAATACCTTCTACAAGCATATCGGTACAAAACAGCCCAAAATCGTCACCCCAGTCAAACACAGCAGCATCGTCCCCGATACCCTGAATCGTTTCTTTGTGAGTTGGTTTTGGTATTGTCTGGCGTATTCGATCAATTAAACCGATCTCGCCAAGGGTGTTTAAATCAGTCATAGGGAGAGATATAAGGTGTGCAAATAGTGATAGACCCTAAAGATAGACAAAACGGATTATTACCCATAATTCGTTAAAAAGCCACTCCGAATGATGACAGAGTGGCTTTTTAACGAAAACAACGTTAAGGACGTACTTACGGATTTGTTAGGGTATACACATTGGTGGTACCACCCGTTTTCTGACTAGCCGATGTCCGGGTGAGTTTCAGGTTATTGTCGTCAATAGAATTGATGGTAAACGTAATCGAACCATTATCGCCGGTGGGGGATGGGTTCAGGTTTGTCAATTTGAGCGTGTTATCATCGGGAACAGAATACTGCCCAACGAAGGTATTGCCATCGTATTCTGTGTATCTAACGGTTGGGGCAGCGCTTAAATCCAGTTTGAAACCAGCGTAGTTACGAATGTTGCTAGTAGCTCCCTTTGTATAAACGGTCGTGCTGTTTTCGTCTATCTTGCTGGCGGTCCACACTTTGGCAATGCGTTCTGAAACGGGTGCCACTTTATTGCTTTTACAACTCAGGATTACACTAAACAGAGCCAGTGCCGAAAAGAAAGCGATTGATTGAGTCTTTCTCATAAGTAATTCAACTACACAAGGATTTGAAGTGGCTAAAGTTACGCTAATTTTGTTTTCTCCCTGCAAAAGTAATGCCTAATAATTCACTGGTTATTTAACGGATGCGGCCGCTTTTTTTATGCCTGATTTAGTACAAAAGTACACCCGCTCACAGCTAGCACTACGTAATGGACAGGACCGCGACGATATCTGGTGTGCATTCAAGGGAATTATCTACGATTTGTCGACTTCACGACTTTGGCGCAACGGAAAGCACTATGAACACTGGGCGGGTCAGGATCTGACCGATGAGTTGACCGATGCACCCCATTCCGACAGTGTGTTCAATCGCTTTCCGGTGATAGGGGAACTGGTATAAATTAGCCGTAGTGGTCATGGGCAATCAGTTATGGTCAAGTGCATTTATCAATTGAGTCAATGACTACACAGTTAATTGCGGATAGCGGCTCTACCAAAACCGACTGGCGGTTGTTGGATGCTGATGGTACTATCCACGCCCGGCAAACGGATGGCTTGAATCCCTATTATCAGTCGTCTGCCCAAATGGTAGATATACTGAAAGATCAATTGCATTTGCCTGTAACCGATGCCCGTATAGAACAACTCTTCTTCTACGGGGCGGGCTGCAGTGGCTCCCCGGTAAACGGTATTGTGGGGAATGCGCTGAAAACGTTGTTTCCTGATGCAAAGCATATCGATGTAAACAGCGATATGCTGGGTGCAGCCCGGGGGGCATCGGGCCATCAGGCCGGGATCGTCTGTATTCTGGGAACGGGGTCCAATGCGTGTTGTTACGAAAATGGGCAGATTACGCGGGGTATTCAATCGCTGGGGTTCTGGCTTGGCGACGAAGGAAGCGGTGGATATCTGGGGAAAACCCTCGTCCGGGACTTTTTTCAGGACCGTTTGCCTGCCGACCTGCATCAGGCTTTCCAGATTCGTTACGCGCTCGACCGGCCTGCGTTGCTCGAAAACGCTTACAGAAAGCCATTTCCGAACCGGTACTTTGCCTCATTTACCCCCTTTCTGTCCGACCATCTGGCCCACCCGTACGTTACAGAACTGGTAACCGGTGCGTTTATTTCATTCCTTACTACCTACGTCAGCCGCTTTCCGGAATCGGTTGAATGGCCTGTTCATTTTGTCGGGTCGATAGCTCATTATTTTTCCCGGCAATTGCGTACGGCTGTTGAACAAACGGGATTAACAATGGGTAACCTCCTCAAAGCACCCGCCGAAGGACTGGTTGGGTACCACCGAAATGGATAAATTTCCGGCGTTCGCCGTACCTTTGCCGGATAAAACTAACGTCGGGCAGGTGAAGAAAAAGAGGGAAGCCAGGTGGTTTTATTCAGGTATCCTCGCTTTTCTGCTCCCTGCTGCGTTTAGTATATAGCAACCACAAGAATAGTAATGGCAAATCGGTATTTTTTAAAAGTTAAAGACATTGTTCGGGAAACGCCCGACGCCGTGACAATCAGTTTCTGGCACCCTATCAACGAGGAAGTACGCTATCAGCCCGGTCAGTTTCTAACTTTTTTACTCAACATCAACGGTCAGAAAATAAGGCGGTCCTATTCAATGGCATCGTCGCCCCATGTCGACGTATCACTGTCGGTATCCGTAAAACGGGTGCCGGGTGGTCTGGCTTCCAATTATCTGTGCGACAGTATCCGGTCCGGCGATGTACTGGAAACCCTGGAGCCAATGGGGACTTTCACGCCAAAACTGGACCTGCAAAATCGCCGGACTATTATTTTGATTGGGGCCGGTAGTGGTATTACGCCCCTCTTCTCAATGGCTAAGTCGGCGTTGCACGTTGAACCCAATAGCCGGGTATGGCTCATTTATGGCAACCGAAACCAGGCGTCTATCATCTATAAAGCGCATCTGGATGCCATGGAGCAAGCCTATGGCAAATCCAGGTTTCAGACCACCCACATACTTAGCCAGCCATCGGCGGGCTGGACGGGTGCCGAAGGACGACTGAATCAGTCTACGCTGACCAAACTTCTGGAAGAAATGCCTGCTACAGACCGGCAAAATGCCAGTGTGTACCTGTGCGGTCCCGATGGGATGATGGCCGAGGCCCGTTCGGCACTGGCACTGGTCGGTGTTTCGGCAGAGCACGTTCATAAGGAGAGCTACGCTACGGCACCGGTCATGGCGGGTGATGTAGTAGAAGAACCCCTCACGGCTGCCGACAGTGGTACCCCCGAAGTGACGGTCCTGTACGAAGGCAGCGAGTATAAATTTGCCGTTGCTCCGCACCAAACCATTCTGGAAGCAGCACTGGACCTAGATATTGACCTGCCCTACTCCTGTCAGGCGGGTATGTGTACGGCCTGCATGGGTCGCTGCCTATCGGGTAAAGTAAAACTGGATGAGGAAGATGGCCTGTCGGAATCAGAACTGAAGGCAGGTTACATACTAACCTGCGTCGCTCACCCTGTAGGGGCCGATGTGGTAATCGAGATTGAGTAGACCAACCGTTTTTGTCATGGCTCCGCAGGGGGAATCTCAACGCTGCGTATTCGTCAAGCCTGAGATTCTCTACTGCGGAGCCATGACAAAAATTATCTAGGCTTCGGCGCTGGCTTAGGAGCAGCGGGCGGGGTAACTCTGGGAGGGTTTACCGAAGGAACGGCCGGAACTGACAGGTTCGGGCTTGCAGGCGGAGTGGGCGCTATGGCAGGCCGGGGTAGGCGGGCCGGGCGGGGAGCCCGGACGGGACGGGGTGTTGCCCGAATACCCGATGGGGGCATGGGTGGTATCATAGACATTATGCGCGCCATATCATCGCCGTATCGTCCCATTTGGTCAGAGAGCTTTTCCACCTGATTTTCGAGCTGTTGCGTTTGGCGTTCCAACTCTTCCATTGGCTTTTTCAGTTCTTCCTGCTTCGCATTAGACTGCTCCATCTGCCGGTTCAACTCTTCCATGCCCCCTTCCAGTTTCTTAATTTCCGGTTCGAGTGCTTCTATCTGCTTTTCAACCTCCGCCTGACTTAGTTTTGTTTTCCCGTCATTGTAGAGTAACTTCTGATGCTTCTCAATCAGCGTGTTACGCTGCTCCATGAGTTTATCCTTTTTCCAGTTCAATACTTCGTTTTGCCGTTCCACTTCCTCCACCGGAAAGCGCAACTTTTCCATCTGGAGGTGCAGAGCCTGCATCTGCCGGGAACGTTCGGCAATGAGTTGACTCAGGCTGTCCATCCGGCGTTGATTGTATCGATTACTGCCCGGCCCGTTCGCCACGCGGACCCTGTCGAAAATAGTAGTGTCAACCGAAGCCATCGCTTCATTGATAATCCGGTTATAATCTATTTTCTCGACTCTCTTCAGAACACCATCAACATCAACCGGGAACGTACCAGCCGAGTTAGCCGCATCAAGCGCGGTTTTTATAATCGTGTTGTAGTCAATTCGGGCTGAAACTTGTGCATTTAAATCCGTATTTAAATCTTCGTTCAAGTTCGCGTTTAAGTCAGCATTTGCGTTTTCGTTCAACGATGCCATTCCGCCACCAAGCGCATTGTTCTGCTCGATAATGGTCAGCAGAATATCCCGGTCGGGCTGCTTCACGGTGTCGAGCGAAAGTTTACCGGCCATCACCTGGTCAAGTTGGCGTTGCAGCCGGGCTACACGCGTTGCCGGTAGCTTCTGGCCTTTCCAGAGAACGTAGCTAATCCGCTGGTTATCTACCATACCATACGCTGAATTACTGTCAACTGTATGCTTTCGGGTTGAATGAGCTGGTTTTGGCTGTTTGGCGGCTGGTTTTGGTTGCTGCTGTACGGCGTATACCGATACACTCATGAACAGGATAGTAGCCAGCGTCAGGCCTGCCAGACTGCTATTCGACACAAAGGGGCGCGTGGGTACACCCAACATCCTCTGAACGCGGTGTAGTAAATGCTGCCGTTTTGCCGCAAAAGCCATCGCCAGTACGGGCGTTTGCGTGGATTGAGTCAGCCGTAGTTCTTCCACGTGGGCCAGTGCCTGCGCGAGAATGCGGCCATTGCCCCCGCAAACCTGCACGGCCAGGTCATCGCAGCAATGCTCACGCTCTTCTCGCACCCGTGCTGACAGCCACCAGAGGGCCGGATGGAAAAAATACAGCACTTCCACCATCGATTGCAGCAGATTGACGGCGTAATCGTGCCGTTTGATATGGGCTAATTCGTGGGCTAAAACGGCTTCAATTTCACGGGTCGATAAATGCGTGGCCAGGCCAATGGGGAGTAGTAAAACGGGTTTCAATACGCCCACTACCATTGGCATGGCTATGCGCGCCGACTCACGAACCTGCACGACTGCCCGAATAGACAATGTAGAACGAATTTGATTGGCCATCTCCAGCCAGTGCTGCGATGTAGGGAGCATAGCTGTTTTGCTCAGTTGTTGCAGGTAAATCCACCCACCAGCCAGTCGTAGCCCGAACAGGGCCACCCCAATCAGGTAGATAAGCACAAACTGACTCAGGTGATTCTCCAGAAATTGCTGGGTTTGCTGATGCCAGGGTATCGACTGGGCCACTGTTTGCCATCGGATCTGCGATGCATATCGGGCTGTAGTAGCTGGCGATAGAGGCTGCGTAGCGGAAATGGGCTGGTAGTACCAGAAAAACGTTGCGGCCGAAACCAGCACCTGTGCCAGCAGGGTAGACACCCCCACGCGGTAACGGATTATCCCCGACCGATGCCGAAGAAAATATAGTAGTACCGCAGCGGGCAACACCAGTGCAAAGCCCTGCCAAATGGCATGTAGTAACGTCCAGCCTAAGGCATCGGCAATTGGGCTTGTTAGAAAATAATAGACGCTCATGAGAAAGTAAGTTTCTTTGGTTGGGAAAAATCGAAAAAGACTATATGTACAGTCGACTGATGACACACTATAGCCACAAAATCAGGGCAATCCGGTAAATCTGTAAATCACGCCGGGGTATCGTGACGGTTCAGATTATCCAGCAACAGCTTAATCTCGTCCAGCTCTTCCCGCGAGGCTTTGTGGTTGCCCAATACCTGCATAACCAGTTTGGACGCCGATCCCCGGAACGCCGTTTCAACAAAGCGGTCGACTAATCCCTGCTGTGTTGCTTCTTCACTGACGGCTGCCGTGTACGTGTGCGACCGGGCATCCTCCTGGCGGGTAAGCAAGCCTTTTTCAACCATAATCTGCATCAGCTTTAAGGCTGTCGTATAGCCTAAATCCCGGTTTTGACTCAGGGCGTCGTGTACCTGCCGTACTGTGCTGGGGCCGTTGGTCCAGAGTACATGCAGAATTTCCAGTTCAGCGTCAGTTGGCTTCATAATTAATCTACGAATAATTTCGTAGTAAACATATACGAATTTTTTCGTAGATACAAACTTGTGAACAAAAAAGTTTTAAACGGGATTAAGTTAGTACGGACTTTGTGCCGTTTTTTTCTCTTTAAAACAGACTAAAGTCTGTGATACCGATGACTTTTGACGAAACGATAACTGTACCCACCCGTCCGGCACGCCTGTTCATTGGCGAATCCATAGCGTTGCAGAGTTGGGACGATGTGAAACCATTTTACGACGAATTACTGGACCGCCCAATCAGCACCGCTCATGAACTGAAGCAGTGGCTTGTGGACCGTAGTGAACTGGAGTCCTATCTGTCGGAGGATTTTGCCTGGCGGTACATCCGCATGACCTGCGATACGGCCAACGAAGAGCTGGTGAACAACCTTAATTTTTTTATTGCGGAGATTCAACCTCCCATGACTGCCTATGGCAACGACCTGGACCTGAAAGCCGTAAATAGCCCTTACATCAATGAATTGACCGATGAAGGCTATGAGGTGATGGTGCGGGGTATGAAAAAAGCCATCGAAATCTTCCGCGATGAAAATATCCCGTTGCAAACCGACTTGCAGACCGAAGAGCGGAAGTACGGAGCTATTGCCGGGGCTATGACGGTAAACATCGATGGCCGGGAGATGACTTTGCCCGAAGCCAGCGACCGATTGCAATCTACCGACCGGGCGGTGCGGGAAGATGCCTGGCGCAAAATATGGGAACGGCGGTATCAGGACCACGAAGCGCTGGACCAGTTATTCGACCGATTGCGCGATTTGCGCCATCAGATAGCGATCAACGCTGGTTTTGCCAACTTCCGGGACTACTCCTTTGCAGCTCTCGGGCGGTTTGACTATACCCCGCAGGATTGTGTAAACTTTCATGAGTCGGTAGCCGAAGCGGTTGTTCCCCTGTTGGACGAACTGGCTTCTGCTCGGAAAGAGAAGCTACAGGTAAATCCGCTACGTCCCTGGGATACTAAAGTGGATGTGGAAGGGCGCCCGCCGTTGAAGCCCTTTGCTACGGGTGAAGAGTTACTCGAAAAAACCATCAAGTGCTTCGACCGGCTGGATAGGGAACTGGGCGACGACCTACGGATTATGCGGGCTATGGGTCACCTCGACCTGGAATCACGAAAAGGGAAAGCACCTGGCGGATACAATTATCCGCTCGAAGAAATTGGCGTACCATTTATTTTCATGAATGCCACGTCGAGCCTGCGCGACCTGGTCACGATGGTACACGAGGGAGGCCACGCAGTCCACTCTTTCCTGACCCGCGAACTGCCTTTAAAAGCATTCCGTAACCCGCCAATGGAGGTGGCCGAGCTGGCTTCCATGAGCATGGAACTCCTGTCGATGGAACACTGGGACGTATTTTTCGATAACCCGGACGAACTGCGCCGGGCCAAACTACAGCATCTGGAATCCATCATTGAAACCCTGCCCTGGGTAGCGACCATCGACAAATTTCAGCACTGGATTTATGAGCATCCGACCCACACCGATGCTGAACGGCGCGAAAACTGGATACGGATATATACGCAGTTTGCTGATACCGTAACGGACTGGAGCGGATTCGCTTTTTATAAGGAATACATCTGGCAGCGGCAACTGCATCTGTATGAAGTTCCTTTCTACTACATTGAGTATGGTATTGCGCAGCTAGGAGCCATCGGGGTTTGGCGAAACTACCGTAAAGATCCGGCGCTGGGTCTGGCAGGTTACAAAAGGGCGCTCAGTCTGGGTTACAAAACCCCTATCCGGGACATATACGCGGCTGCCAACGTACCGTTCGACTTCTCCCGCAATTATATCCGGGAACTGATGGGGTTTGTAGCGGAAGAAATTCGTCAGTTGAAACAGTAGCTGCACCGTGGCATATGGAGGATGTAACCCCACATTTTAATAAATGCGCAACGGATGAAGAAAAAACTAATGCACAAATACGGTTGACTAAAGACTGTTGCTTATTTTTGCCGAATCAATTCGTAATTAAGTAGCTATGAAGCGCGTACTAAATATAGGTCTTTTGGTGGTGTCGGTATTATCACTGGCCTCCTGCGACTATCAAAAATATAATACCATTCGCCAAACCGACAACCGGGCTAATGATTACAGCTCAGATTACCGCGCTGGCGATGAAGAAGTATATGGGTTAGGCAGGGATTCAGTCGCTGTACAGTCACGCTATCAGTACACGCCAAACCCGGCGCTGGACGCAAGAACCCAAAAAATTCGCGAAAAACTGTTTGGCCCTGGTACATCCGGCCAGGGAATATAACGGCTAGCAATCGAAAATGTAAAAGCGATTAGTCAGTGCGTACGTACTGGTTAATCGCTTTTATAGTATGAGACCGCTTACTGAAAAGCTCTTTTGTTACCACGCCTAAACGGTCTGTTGGCTATAATAGGTGTAAATTTTTACGTTACTTTGTTCAGCAGTACCGACTCAGTAAAAGAGTACTATTTAAATAGCTAGTCGCTTTTAAGCAAAAATAGAGACATGAAAATTGCATTAGTCACAGGTTCGGCCGGTTTGATTGGGAGTGAAGCCGTTGCCTTTTTTGCCGATAAATTTGATCTCATTATTGGGATTGATAACAACATGCGGCAGTATTTCTTCGGGGCTGACGGCTCGACCGAGTGGAATAAAAACCGCCTGGCTGAAGCCTACCCAAATTACCAGCATCGGGCAGCCGACATTCGGGAGGTATCGCAACTGGAGGTAATTTTCCAGGAATTTGGCACCGATATAAAACTGGTTTTACACACCGCTGCCCAACCCAGTCATGACTGGGCCGCCCGCGAACCGTTCACCGATTTTGGTGTCAATGCCGTTGGGACGCTCAACATGCTCGAAATGACCCGGCTGCACTGCCCGGAAGCGGTGTTCATCTTTACCTCGACCAACAAAGTATACGGCGATAACCCGAACTTCCTGCCATTGATTGAAACCGAAACGCGCTGGGAAATTGACCGGAACCACCCCTATTTTGAGAACGGTATCGACGAGCACATGAGCATCGACCATACCAAACACTCGGTTTTCGGGGCCTCTAAAGTAGCGGCTGACATTATGGTTCAGGAGTACGGTCGCTATTTCGGGATGAATACCGGCGTGTTCCGGGGCGGCTGCCTGACGGGGCCAAACCATTCGGGTGCGCAGTTGCACGGTTTTCTGTCGTATCTGATGAAATGCGCTATCACCGGCAACCAGTACACCATTTTCGGGTATAAGGGTAAGCAGGTTCGCGACAATATTCACAGCTGGGACCTTGTCAACATGTTCTGGCATTTCTATCAGAACCCGCGTCCGGGCGAGGTATACAACGCGGGCGGTGGCCGATATGCCAACTGCTCCATGCTCGAAGCCATTACGCTGTGCGAAGAAATATCGGGCAACAAAATGAATTACCAGTATTCGGAAACAAACCGCAGTGGCGATCATATCTGGTACATCTCCGACCTTACGAAATTCAAGCAGCACTACCCGGACTGGAACTGGACTTACGACCTGAAAGAAACGATGGCCCAGATTCACGATAGTATGGCAGCCCGCCTGGCGCTAGCCAAGTAGTTATTACTAGGTTCCATGGTGGCTGATTCGCCGAAGAAATCAGCCACCATGGTTCCATTGTACAACCCGAATGCCCCACTTCGACACATACCCGATTGCTTATTGGTTACCCGTTTATGCGCTCTGCTGGGCGTTGCTCTGGCTGGCCGCCCGGTCATTGATTCAGCGGCCGCTTATCGACTGGAAACTGGTTGGGTTATTGTCAATCGCCTTGTTTTTTCTATTGCGGCTGTCGACCATCGTTTTCAATGCTGAAATAAATCCGGACGAGAGTCAGATGATAACGCAGGCCTTTACCCTGTACCATGACCCCGTCTATTTTCGGTCCGTGGATGGAACAACGGGTGGCCCATTGGATAGTTATTTCCTTATTATACCGGGGCTTTTCGGACTACCTTTCGATTATATTACCGCTCATCTTACGGCTTTCTGTCTGGTTTCCGGCTACCTGTGGTTACTTTTTGTGGTAGCAGGCCGGTGGTTTGGTCAGGTGGTTTCTGCATTAGTACTACTGCCGTTTGTGTTCATGCTGGGCCTGACCCAGAATGGTGATTTTTTACACTACAACAGTGAACTGGTTGCACTCCTGCTGCTTGGCCTGAGTTATTACCTGTACGCTACTTTGCTAGACCAAAAGAAACCTTCTCTGGTCCGGATTGGTCTTATTGGTCTTCTGCTCGGGATGGTTCCGTTTGGAAAATTACAGGCCATACCATTAGCTGCCGTGGTAGGGCTGTTTATGCTGTTGGATATACTGACACGGGTCGAACTAACCACAAAGGCCAAAGTGAGCCGGATAGCGTGGCTGGTTATTGGTAGTTTTGCCTTTCCGCTACTCGTTGTTCTACTGACAACAGCAACCGGGGTGTACGATGACTTCGTCACGTTCTATCTGAAAGGTAATTTTCAATACGGTGGTGATACCAATCAGCTGGAGAGCCTGCTCCAACTGCCAACGTTTCTGCAGCGAGGCAGCGAATTCGACTGGCTGGTTAAGCTTATTTTTAGTATCTGGCTGGTGGGTTTTGTGCTATCCCTGCGTCGTGGTATTCGCACAAACCAGGGTATGTGGCGTATCAGCGGGTTTGTTGGTGCTTTGTTCGTAGCTACTTTGTTTGCCATTACCCGAACCGGTTCCGGTTACGTGCATTATCTGTTTTTTATCATTGGCCCCTTGTTTTTTAGCTTCGCCTACGGGTGGCAGCAACTTAGTTTAAGCGGGGCTGTCGGTAAATGGATTGGGGTAGCGGCAACGGCTATTTTTCTGGGGTTGTTCGGGATACAGGCCATTCAGCACTATAGGCAACAGATTCCTCTCAATATGTATCCATCCGATGGGCAGAATGGCTGGACTGTTCAGCAGTCGCCGGTTTCCAACGTAGTACGGCACTATGCTAAACCCGGCGAAAAACTGGCCGTTTGGGGGTGGCGCTGCGATTATTACGTTCAGGCGAATATGCAGCAGGGTGTTGCCGAAAATCATACCATTCGAAGTGCTTTCATGCATCCCATGCAGGCTGTTTACAAACAGCGATACTTAGCCGACTTCCTGCGCTCGTTTCCGCCGGTGTTTGTGGATGCCGTTGGTAGCCAGAACCTCTGGATGAATGACCGAAAAACGCAGGGGCATGAGATGATTAAACCGCTCGGTCGGTTTGTGGCAACGCACTATACCTACCTGGGGTTGGTAAACGATACCCGTATTTACGTTCGGAAAGACAGAGTCAATGCCAGTCCGGATACCGGAAAACCACTCGCTCACGTTCAATAAATTAGTTTCTTATGTGGAACAAACAAGGTTTAATTTACAAACCCGATGGCACTCAGCCATTCAGCCGTACGCACGCACAGGTTCCGTTTGGCTACCCTATGGCCGACAAATTGCGGGTATATTTCTCTACCCGCGATGAGAGCATCGCATCGGCGGTCTCTTTCGTTGAGCTGAATCCCGATAACTTGTCCGAGGTAACGTACGTACACGACAAAGCCTGCCTGACCAGGGGCGAAGTGGGCATGTTTGACGAAACCGGAACGATGCCTTCCTGGTTCCTGCCCGTCGACGACGAAATCTGGTTGTACTATACGGGCTGGAACAAAAGCGAAACAGCCAGTTACCGACTGGCCATTGGACTGGCCATTAGTCGGGATGGCGGATTGACGTTCGAGCGGAAATTTACCGGGCCTCTCATGGACCGCTACATCTTTGACCAGGTATGGGTGGCGCAGCCCTGTGTGATGCGTGAAAAACAGGCCGATGGGTCGATGTTGTGGCGGATGTGGTACCTGTCCTGCACGAAGATTGAAGTCATTGATGGCCATCCGGAACCGTTCTACGATGTAAAATACGCCGAATCTCACGACGGGCTTGACTGGAAACGAACGGGACAGGTTTGTGTTAGTTACGATGAATTTACCGATGCCATCGGGCGACCAACGGTGTACAAAGAAGGAAATTTGTACAAAATGTATTTTTCCTACCGGAATGCGACCAACTACCGTACCGATGTGCAGCGTAGTTACCGAATTGGGTACGCCGAATCGGAAGACGGTATCAACTGGACCCGGCGCGATGAACTGGCTGGTATCGAACGGTCGGATGAGGGATGGGATTCAATGATGATGGATTATTGTCATATTTTTCCGCACCAGAATCAATGGATTATGTTCTACAATGGTAATGGTTTTGGTGCGTCAGGATTTGGCTATGCCACCCAGCCCAAAACAGATTAATATCAGCCCGGTAGAATTTGGATTTTATGAAGATAGCCACCTATTTTGTAGTAAATCAGTAAGACGACGACCATGAAAGAAGTAGCAAAATATCTGATAAAAGTTGATGCCGAATTTAAGGATGGCCGGATTATACCGGAAATTCCGTACGATGAGGTAATGAAACTGGTGAACGAGCCGAACATCGTCATCATCAAAACCGGGATTCCGGAAGAAACCTTGCGTAGTGTGATTACGGCTACCCATACCTGGGCAGCTAAAACACCCCTGGCCGAAGCCCCCGATCCGTTCGACAACAACCAGCACAAACAACGGCTGCACATTGCTAAAATTCAGCAGGCTCCGCAGTTGTTCCACGACCACACATTCGATGCTATCCTTGACCTGGAAGAGCCAGCCCAGCAGACGCTGATGCAGGTATTCCAGCCGATGCGTAATTTTTGGAATAGCCTGACCGGCAATAACGAAGAATACGGTATCCGGAAAGGGCAACCCTATTTCCATCCGCAGGTGACGCATTACCCACTGGGCGGCAGCTTTTTTGGGCGGCACTGGCACCCGCTCAACCCGCAAAAAGTAGGGACTATTCTAGCCCTGAATCAGTACGGAAAGGACTACTCATCGGGTGGTACGGGCTACGTTATCAACGATCATATTGTTGAAACGGAAGGGTATCAGGACATGGGCGATCTGATTCTGTTCCGGTACGATTTGCCGCACTGGGTTAGCCCATCGAGTTTTGCCGACCGGTTTAGCTGGGATGATCCCGCCGGGCGCTGGGTGGCTATTCTACCCTTTTACGACCCTTGGGCCAAGCCAGCCGAAAAAGACGAACCTCAGGGCTGGAAAGCACAAATCCAATCGGCCAAAGAGGTGACTGTATAGAGGTTACGGTATCCGGTTGGCTGACGCGCCAATATACCTTATGCGTCAGCCAACCGGATACCGTAAACCCAAAACTTTTGATTATGCCCAAAGTCAGCGTACTGATTATCACCTATAATCAGAAGAATTTTATTCGGCAGGCTATTGACAGTGTTCTGGCGCAAAAGACTACGTTTCCTATCGAAATTTTGGTTGGGGATGATTTTTCAACGGATGGCACGCGGGAAATCATTCAGGAATACGAACGTCAGCATCCGGGCCTGGTGATTGGCGTATTGCACCCCCACAACATGGGCAAAAATGGGGGAATCAATTTTCTGGAAACCCTGAAACTGGCCAAAGGGGAGTATTATGCCCTCATAGATGGAGACGATTACCTGACTGACCCGCTGAAACTCCAGAAACAGGCTGATCTCCTGGACGCGCATCCGGATTATTCCATGACCTTCCATAATGCGCTGATTACCTACGAGGACGGTAGTCCGTCGCACGTACTCAACGGACCCGACATGAAGCCGTTTTATACGGTCGATGATTTAATTGGCGATGATGAAATCTGGTTTATGGCTACGTCCAGTACTCTATACCGGAACAGCATCCGCGAATACCCGGCCTGGTTCCGGGAATCGTCGAGTGGGGATATTCCGCGGTTGATTCTAAAGGCCAAACTGGGTAAGATTGGCTACATACCCGACGTGATGTCGGTGTACCGAAAAAACAGTGCGGGAGCCAGTTTTCACGATAACTATCAGAACGAGGTTTTTCTGCGCAATCGTATCCAGATGTACAGCGACATCAATCGGGAACTCGATTATCGGTACGATACCGTTCTGCGCCGGAACATGGCCCGTTATTACCGCATGATGCTTGATGCCAGGCAATATGAGGGCAGTTACTTCCGGCGGGCGCGCATCGCCATAAAGTACCTCAATATGGCCAAACCCGGTTGGCCTGCCGCCAAAGACGTTATTAGAAAATATATTGTACCAGGGCCGATAGCTAAGCTCTATAGCACCCTACGCCTGCTGCCCTATCGGTAAGTATCCACCCTAATGGCGGGAAGACCCGCACCTGATTACCTATGAAATTAAGCGTTGTCATACCCGCCTACAACGAAGAAGAGTCGCTGCCCCCTACACTGCGCGCGCTTTATCAGACATTGTCTAAACACGGAATCGATCACGAAATCTGTGTGACGAACGACAATTCAAAGGATGGCACCTTACGGGTTCTGGAGCAGCTTGCCGCTACAGAAATACCAACGCTGGTGTACTACACCAATCCGGGGCCTAATGGGTTTGGGTACGCCGTGCGCTACGGGTTAGAGCGTTTCTCCGGCGACTGTGTAGCCGTGTTCATGGCCGACCTGTCCGACGACCCGGAGGATCTGGTAAAGTTCTATCGTAAAATGCAGGAGACCGGTACCGATGCTGTATTTGGCTCCCGTTGGGAAGAGGGAGGGAAAGTAGTCGACTACCCCGAATTAAAGAAGTTCATCAATCGCATCGCCAACTTCATTGTTCGGATGACGATGGGCATCAAATACAACGATACCACAAACGCGTTCAAGCTGTACCGGCGTGAAACCATTGAAGGAATCAAACCCTTTCTGGCTCCGCACTTTAACCTGACCGTTGAACTGCCCCTGAAAGCGATTGTGCGCGGCTATACCTACGAAGTAGTGCCCAACAGCTGGACAAACCGGAAGTACGGGGAGTCGAAACTGAAAATCAAGGAAATGGGTAGCCGCTACTTCTTTATCTTGATGTACTGCCTGATTGAGAAACACTTCTCGCAGGGTGACTTCCGGAAAAAGTCGGCTACTGCTCCTCCTCAGACGGTAAGCCGCTGAGCGTCATGTTACCCCATAATACCCTTCAGGCCGGGAATCTGATAAATAAGCAGTGTTTGTACGATAGCCCAGAGAATCCCGCTGATGAGCATATATAGAATCAGTCGGCCCGGCTTTACACCGAACGAAACGGCCAGAATAGTACCACCAATGGGAGTGAGTATTGCGGGGGTTAGTAACGCAATTCCTGCCATACCCGAGCGTTGCCAAACCCGAATGGCCATGCGTGTCCGTTTGGTAAAGAGCCGGGTGGGGGTGGGGTTGTAGCGTTGCCGTAAGGCCTGTAGAGCGGACCCGGCGTAGGTTATGACTATTACGCTGATCATCATTCCAAGGGTAGTGCAAAGGGCCGTTTCCAGCCATGATAATCCCAGCGCAGCGCCCGACAGTGGCCCACCCAGAAACTTTATCGTACTGGCAATGATGACGGATGCGTATTTGGCAATGGGCATGACGATAAAATTATGCTGGAACAACGGTATAAATGTATCCGTTGTTTAGTTAATATGCCGCTAATTCTTTCTACTTATCCCGGGCCACCCGCTCACCAGTATAATGGCCACCTGCAAACTATTCTGCCCAGCCTCACGCGGCTGGTGCGCAACGTTACCTATGAGCGCGAACGCCTGATCCTGCACGATGGTGATTTCGTTGATCTGGACTGGATCGACAAGGCACAAAAGAAACTGGTTATTCTGACGCATGGACTGGAAGGAGACAGTAACCGGCAATACATTCGGGGAACGGCCAAACTTTTTTCCGAGCATAATTACGACGTATTAGCCTGGAACTGCCGGTCGTGCAGCGGGGAGATGAATCAGGCATTCCGGCTGTACAACCACGGCGAAATCGGTGACTTTGGCGAAGTGATTGCCCATGCGCTGAAAACCAGAGATTACCAGAAAGTAGTACTGGTTGGCTACAGCATGGGGGGGAATATTACCCTAAAATACCTTGGCGTCAATGGCCATCAGCTACCCGATGTTATTAGGCGGGGCATAGCTATTTCAGCGCCTACTGACTTGGGAGCCAGTGCTGTCCTGCTCGACCAGCCCTCCAACCGGTTCTATCGGAATCGGTTCCGGAAAAAGCTGCTGGTCAAGATAAATCAGAAGGCTACCCGCTTTCCCGGACGGCTGGATATGAGTAAACTACAACAGGTGAAGCGATGGCGTGATTTCGACGAGTTTTTTTCGGCACCCGTCAATAATTACCGGGATGCTGATGATTTCTACAACCAGGCCTCAGCCATCAATTTTATGGCGGGTATCACCGTCCCGACGCTATTGCTCAACGCGCAGAATGACCCACTGCTATCACCCGAATGCTCGCCGGGCTGGTTAGCGGAAACCCACAAACATATTTTTCTGGAAACGCCCCGAACGGGTGGTCACGTAGGTTTTCAGGTACCGGGCGACCTGTATACCTATGCAGAACGACGGGCATTAGCATTTGCCGAACAATAGTTTCTAAGAATGATATTCAACGTATGCCTGATAGACACGCTGCCAATTGGATTAACTTACGTCAGGATACGAATGAGGTCGCTTATCTGATTTATTATTCTGGCATTGTCCGGCGTATCAATGTCTTGTCCTACTACCTGATACCCAGTCAACAGTATTTGCGTATCCGGGAAGGTCGCAGCTAGCCGATTTACATAGGGCTGCACATCATGGTTTGAAAATGAAGAGGTTAGAACGGTAAATATATAATCGGGTTTATACCGTTCGTAAACTGGTTGCAACTCATCGAACGGAAGGTTCTGCCCCAGGTAAATAACTTTGTTTGACCGGGCTGAGATAAGATAATTGGCAAATAACAGACTGATTTCGTGGTATTCGCCCTCCGGAAGAAACAACAGGTATTTTTCCGCATTTGCCCGCTTGGCAAGCCTGTTTTCCTCGATTGCTACGATTAGTTTCTGTCGAATCAGGTTGATTATAAAATGTTCCTGAGCGGGGCCCACCGTATCGGTTACCCATAAGACTCCGATACGATTCAGGAAGGGATAGATGATATGGATCATCGTATTCTCGAAGCCAAATCGCTCAATGTTGCTAGAGATAATCTGCTCGAATCTGTCTTCATTGAAATCAAGCATGGCCAGCGTAAGTGCCTGAATCTGATCAGGGTAGTTAAGCTGTTTATTGGTGACCGTAATTACCTTGTTGTACAGGTCATCCAAGGATAATTTTGAAATATCCGAGATTTTATAGCCATTATCTTTCAACATCGCGATGTTCAGTACCAGTTTTAAATCCTGGTCATCGTAAGCTCTAATGTTGGTATCTGACCGTTGTGGGGCTATAATAGCATAGCGTTGCTCCCAAATACGGAGCGTATGGGCTTTGATGCCCGAAAGTTGTTCCAGATCTTTGATTGAATACGTACTCATAGTTGTGCTGATTAGTAACCCGTTAACGCCATCTCTGGAAATTTTGTTCAATGTTTTCAATTAAACGTTAAACAAGATAAATAACTACAAAAAGACTATGCGTTTATTGCAGAAGATTACAGCCGGGCAAGTACCAATGAGCTTGAGTACAAACAAAAAAAGCCCTGACAACGTCAGGGCTTTAACCAGGGTGAAAGACGGGGCTCGAACCCGCGACCTCCGGAACCACAATCCGGCGCTCTAACCGACTGAGCTACAATCACCGTTTTTGGGAGTGCAAAAGTAATGATGAATTATGAATTATAAATGATGAATGACCAAAAAAAAGAGCATTCATCATTTATAATTCATAACGCCCTAAGCCTGTTTGGCTTTCTGATAGCGCTTTTCAGCGGCAGCCCAGTCAACCACGTTAAAATAGGCAGCAATATAGTCGGGACGCTTATTCTGGTACTTCAGATAATAAGCGTGTTCCCAAACGTCAAGCCCAATAATTGGGAAGCCTTTCATTTCGGCAATATCCATTAGCGGGTTATCCTGGTTTGGTGTCGACGTAACGGCTAGTTCTCCCTCCGCGGTTACGATAAGCCAGGCCCAACCCGAACCAAAGCGGGTGGTTGCTGCTTTGGTAAACTCTTCTTTGAAAGTAGCAAAAGAGCCAAATTTTGTATCGATGGCATCGGCCAGCGTACCCGTTGGTTCGCCACCACCATTGCCAGAAATGGTATTCCAGAACAATGTATGGTTGTAATGGCCACCGCCGTTGTTCCGAACAGCAACGGGTGCTTTGCTGATGTTTGCCAGAATATCGTCGATTGATTTGCTTTCCATTTCTGTACCGGCAATGGCATTATTCAGGTTTGTCACGTAAGCGTTATGGTGCTTATCGTGGTGAATTTCCATCGTTTGCTTGTCGATATTAGGTTCAAGCGAGTCACTAGGGTAGGGAAGAGGATCTAATACAAAAGCCATTATATTGCTTGGTTAGAATGAATGATTATTCGGTTAAATTAACACGTCGACAGGAGTTTATGTTCTTAACCGGTCGAAAAACTTTGAAAGCAACGCTTTGCTTTCTTCGGCCAGTACACCCGTTTCGAGTCGGGTTTTAGGGTGGAGTAAGGGGGGCTGGATGCGGCTATAGCCCCGTTTTGGATCGGGTGCGCCAATAACAAGCCGACTCAGCTGCGCCCAGAATAAAGCACCTGCACACATAACACAGGGCTCCAGGGTTACGTACAGCGTGCAGTCAGTCAGGTATTTACTGCCTAAGTAGTGCGCGGCTGCTGTGATGGCCATCAATTCGGCATGAGCCGTTACATCGTTGAGTTGCTCAGTCTGGTTACGGGCTTTGGCAATAATCCGATTCCGGCAAACGACCAGCGCACCAACGGGAATCTCCCCGCTATCGGCGGCTTCTTCGGCCAGGATCAGTGCCATTTCCATAAAGTACTCGTCAGGCATAAGGATCGATTCGGCAATCAGCCACTACCCGACTGATTACTCACTGTTTCATCACTTTACGAATGGTTTGCCGGTCTCCAACCTGGATGCGCAACAGGTACAGTCCGTTGGGTTGAGTGGTCAGGTCCAGTTCATTAATCCGATCACGGGTTATGCGCTGCAGGATGGGTCGCCCACTCGCATCGGTCAATAACAGGGTGGCCGGTTGCTTGGTCAAAGGTACATCTAATTCAACCAGAAGTGTTGTGGCGGCAGGAACCGGATAGGTTTTCACCAGGGGATCGAGCGGGTTATCAACTACACCCAGCAAGGGTACTACTATAACAGTGGCCAGGCCGGAAACGGGCCCGCTGCCGCAAACATTACGTACACTCGTCAACCGGTAGGTAGTTGTTTGAGTGGGTCGGGCTTCCAGAAAATAGGGATTACTATCCGCCGTAGCAGCATAACTGCGGAGACTGTCCGAGTACACAATGGCCCATGGCCCATCACCCCCCAGCGTCATGGTCAGGTTAACCGGGATGGACTCGTAGATGGTTTGTGAACCCGTCAGAACAGCACTGGCCAGTGCGCGCACGGTTAATGGGGTAGGACTGTTGCTGCCGATAATGCCAATTTCCGGGTTGTTGGCTTTGACACGAACAAAATAGTCTCCTCCGGGTAGGGTAGTGGGCAGCATAGCGGTTACCGGTGATCCGGTGGCCGTGGCGGGTATATCGTATTTCTTCGTTGTGTCGACCATGCTAACCACTTCGAAGTTGAAAGTATTACCAGTATTAAACGCGCCCGTTGTGGTGAAAGGCACGGAGAGTGACCCACCAACGCAAAGGGTAGAAGCCGTTAGTGCACTGGTTGCTATAGTTGGTACCCGAACAGTTACCTGAGCCGTAGCCGGACTACCGGGTAACCCTAGGCCACACCCATTTGAAACGGTCTCGACCTGATAGATGGTGTTTCCCCTGGGTAGCACCGAAATAGTGGTATCGGATGTGATGGAACTACCGGTGTACCCTCCGGTAAGGGTGTACGTGAACGGGCCGGAACTGGTAAACGTCAGTTGAAGGGGTACTCTTTGCCCCAGGTTCGTACTCGCAACAGGGGCAACCAGAGCCAGGGTAGGTGGTGACGTAACAACTGCTTTTACAATGGCCCGGGGACTATAGCATCCGCTGGTCCCAATCTGATACACGTAAAAAGGATCCCCACCGGGCACTACATTGGTATTCAGGGTCGAAGGTGTAGGCGCATCAGGGGTAATCCGCCCGTAGGGGTCAATCCATCTTAACTGACTGCCTGTTTCGCCACTGGCCTCCAGTGGAACCGCTTTGGCGTTTACGCAATAGGTAACAACAGCTTTTGGCGTAGTGGGAGCAGGCAAGGTGTTGACATTGACCTGGATGGTTGCTTTGGCGCCCTCACAATTACTAACGGTCTGACTAACCTGATACGACTGGGTACCCGCCCGGTCAATTACCGGAATCGGGGCGTTAGGGTAGGCATTGCCATCGGGATTGTACCATCTCAAATTTTGTCCGCTGGCCGTTAAGGGTGTGAGGTTTTGCGGAGGCTGGTCCTGCTGCGTCTGGCAATACGTCAAATTCGATACCCCTGGCAGACCGGGCAGGGGATTGATAATAACCGTTAGACTGGCTTTAGGGCTTTCGCATCCCTCGCCGGAGGTTTGGGTTACTTTGTATACCTGATTCCCTACCGTACTCGTGCCGGGTATGGGAGTAACTCCCAGCGGACTGTCTGCCCCGTTGTACCACGTCAGCCCCGTGCCGTTCGCCGTCAGTGCCTGAGCCGGACCGTTGTTACAGAAACTTACCGGGCTTACACCGGGCGCACCAGGCGTTGGTTTGACCCGTGCCCGTATAGCGGCCCGCCCCGCGGCACTTCCCAGGCCCGACTCGCAGCCATCGAGTGTTTGACTAACATAAAAAGTGTATGTTTTATCGACACTGGTGGGAATGGCCGGGGGAGCCGCAGAAGCCGTACCGCCCGATGCATTCTCGCCATACCAGTTGAGAGTTGCATTCGGGACCGGTGTGGCCGTAAGCGGCACCGCTGGGTAATTCTGGCAGAAACTCACCTCCTGAACCGCGGGTGGGTTGGGGGTAACTTTGGTAATAACCGGAATGGCACGAACGTAACTTTCGCACCCTACAACGGTTTGGGTAACGTAGTAATTTCTGCTCCCTACAAAGGCCGAACTGGTAAGTGGTACAGTTGCACCCGTGGTTGGACTCCGGTTCGTAGAATCTAGTCCATACCACTTCAGAGCAGATCCACTGGCTACCAGCGGAGATGCCGTTTCGGTTTGGCAGTAAGTACGGGGGGGAGTTGCCGATGGCGGAGCAGGAACAGCGTTGACAGAAACGGTAATGGAGGCCCGGGGGCCTTCGCAACCACTCAGCGTTTGGCTGACGTAGTACAGGGTCGAGCCTACGGACGCAGTGGATGGGGAGGCAGGATTGGAGGTTGCTGTGCCCCCCATTGCCGAAGTGCCGTACCAGTTAAGTGCACCACCAGCGGAGGGCGTCGCTACCAGGGCATAGCCGGTCCGGTTCTGACAGGCAGTAATGGGAGTTATGATGCCCGGAGCAACGGGAGTTGCTTTCGTGATAACGCCAATAGCGGCTCTGGGACCTTCGCAACCGCTTACTGTTTGACTGACGTAATAATTGACCGTACCCGCCGATGCGGTGGAGGGTATAGTGGCTGTAGTAGACGCAGTTCCTCCCGTTGGTGCCGTTCCATACCAGTTAAGTGTGCCACCAGCAGCCGGTGTTGCTGTAAGGGCACTAGCGGTCTGATTCTGGCAGTAGGCAGGCGAAATAGTTGCCGGTACGGATGGGGCAGGGTTTATAACCACGACAATACCGGTGCGGGCACTTTCGCAGCCACCCACTGTTTGACTGACGTAATAATCCAGTGTACCGGCCGCTGCGGTGTTGGGTATCGTTGCTACGGACGAACTGGTGCCACCTGTTGCGGCTGTACCGTACCATTTCAGATTCTGCCCGGTTGCTGTTAGTGATGTCGCCACCGCTCCAGCGCAATAAGGAGCAGGGACAATGGCGGTTGGTGCGTCTGGTGCGCCGTTTACCGTCACAACCAGGCTGGCCCGCTGGCTTTCGCAGGAACCTATACGCTGGCTTACGTAATATACAGTAGTACCAGCGGTTTTTGTCGAAGGCGTAGGGGCAATGGAAGAGCCTACACTTGCCGATGTCGACGTGTACCAGGTAAGGGCAGCACCGGGCAATGGCGTTGCCGTTAATGAAGTAGCCGACTGACCAATACAGTAACTGACGGATGATACACCGGGGGCATTGGGGCCTGTTGATACGTTAACCGTAATAACACTACGGGCACTTTCGCAGCCACCAACCACCTGGCTGACCGAATAGGATGTTGGACCTGCTGATTTGGTATCAGGGGTTGGGGCTGTGGCACTCGTTGATGTACCATTTAATGCGTACCATTGCAGCGTACCTCCGGCAGAAGGGGTGGCTACCAGCGGAGACGCAACCTGGTTCACGCAGTACGCAACGGGCGTTGTTATACCCGGCGAAAGTGGAGCGTTAACGGTGAGAGAGGCCAAACTGGTTGACCCTGTTTGCGCTGGTGCACTGGCCAATACCCGAACCCGATAACCAGTGCCAGCGGCAATCGATGAGGGGATTGTTGCATTGATAGTCCCCGATGTTACGCTGGCCAGTGTACCAATTGCCACTGGTTTTACCGGGAATACGCCGGTTGCGTCGGAGAGTTGTGCCGAGAAGGTATTTCCAGCCGCAAAGGATGCAGATACAGTATACGCAATAGAGACGGCTCCACCGGGACAAACGCTGACTGGGCTGACCACCCCGGTCGAGATAGTCTGCGCTGTACTGCGGGTAGACAACCCGGCCATACTCAGGCAGATGAATAGATAAGCGTAAAGTGTACGTCTCATATGAAAAATGAACAGGCGCAACAGCGTCTAAAGGTAAACTGCATACGCAGGGAAGAGGAATTTCGATGGGAGAGTATAACGGATTGGCTTTTGTTAGTTTACTGGCTATCAGTATTTTAGCTGCCGGTAGTTAGTAAATTATTATAGCAATAATCCCGTTTGGTACACATAGCAATAAAAATGCCACTTCATGCCGGAAGTGGCCACAAATGACGCAATAAATAGATGTAAATGAAAGCTGTGTGCCTCCATTCAATCAGGACACCACTACTGTACCGCGCTGTAGATTACTTCGTGAATACGCCGACGAAGTTTTGTCGTGTTGATGGAGTTATTACCGGCTGTAGGATAAATACGGTTCGAGAGAAAGACAAAAATTAACTCATCGTCGGGGTCAACCCAAACCACATTACCCGTGAAACCGGTGTGGCCGAACGACCGGGGTGAAACCTGTTGGGCCATGTACACACTACTCGTACTGGTTGGATTTGGCTTATCCCAGCCCAGCGCGCGGTGACTTCGGTTGCTGAGCGTCTGGGTAAAATAAGGAACAGTCATCAAATTCAGAATACGCTGATCACCGTACACGCCTTTCTGGAGGTTCATCTGTAGCAGTGTGGCAATATCACGCGCGTTACCAAACAGGCCGGCATGGCCCGAAATACCCCCTTGTACAGCCGCCATCTGGTCATGTACGGTGCCCACCAGTAGCTGGTTCCGATAATAGGTGTCCTGTTCGGTTGGGGCACACACAGGGTCTGATAACCGCTGCAACGGGGTAAATCCTAGTTGGTGTAACCCGAGCGGTTTATACACATTGTCGGTCACAAACTTGTTGAGGGGTTGCCCGCTAACCCGTTCTACAATCTTTTGCAGCGTCAAGAAGTTGAGGTCGCTATATACGTAGGCAGGTTTACCCGACTGGTCCATCTTGCGCGACATGGGCGATTGAATAACCCACTTCCAGACCGAATCGCGCAGGGCCGGAATACCCCAAAGGGTAGGGGCAATCTGAAGGGTGTGTAAACTGTCGTGGGTAGCAGAGTAATAGCTGGCTTTCAACCCCCCGCCGGGTAGTCGGGTCCGGTCCCAGGTCGTGGGGTAATACGATACCATCCCTGACTGGTGCCATAGTAAATCCGTCAGCACAATATTCTGCTTATTGGTATTCCGCAATTCGGGCAGGTAGACGGATGCTTTTTGATTCAGGTCAATCTGCTTGCGGTCATAGAGAACCATAACCGATTGCAGCGTGGCCAGTACTTTGGTCAGTGAAGCCAGGTCATACAGGGTTTCGTCCGTTACCTTCTCCGAATTGGGGGAGTAGGTCAATGCACCAAAGTTTTTGCTGTACACAATTTTGCCTTTACGAGCCACCAGAATCTCGCATCCGGGAACTACATGGTTCTTGACGGCTCCCTGCGCAATTGCATCGATTTGATTCAGGATGGACGACTTCATGCCAACACTTTCGGGCGAACCGGCCGATAACCGCCCTGCCGGATTCAACTTCAGGCCCATGCCCATTTTCAGCTCACCCATAGAAATGGGCAGCATACCGCGCGCGCCCAACCCACCAAACAGTATCTGAGGCACTACGCGCTCCATATCATCCAGGTCCTGATAGGCGCAAACCAGGGCATCGGCTGCGGCAAACTTCGGCAAACTGTACGGCGACCCGAATGCGGTAACGACCACCTTTATACCCCGTTGTTTAAGGCGGCTTATCAGATCGAGGGATGGCTTTGTAAGGCCATACTGTCGACTGGCCGATTCGCTCATGCGATGGTAGCTGATAACTACTGTATTGGCATCGCCAATATCTTCCAGTATACCGGCCAGATTAGCCTCCGAAACGGGTTTGTCAGGCAGCGCAATCGTCTCGAAGGGCGCGTATTGATTGAGTGTTTTCTGGAATATATTTCCCGGCTCGGCACCAATGGCTATCGAAGCCAGCCGCAGCGTATCCAGCCGGTTTAAGGGTAATAGGTCATATTTGTTTTCAGCCACCGTAACCGATTGCTCACAAAGGTTCTGTTTCAGCAGTTCAGCTTCGGGCGCGTTCAGGTCGGTGGATAAGTTGGCCAGATCAATGGGTTTGTATTGATTGAGGCCCGCCCAATACTTGGCGCGAAGAATCTTTTTTACCTTTTCGTCGATAAACTCCTGCGAAATAATCCCCTGCTGAACAGCACTCAGGATATGCAGGGACGCTTCACGAACGTTTTCGGGGTAGAGCAGGATGTCATTGCCCGCTATCAATGCCCGAAGGTTGACATCCAGTGCTTTGGCTGACCGGCTGATGCCCCCCATGTTCAGCGCATCCGTAAAGACCAGCCCCCGGAATCCCAGTTCTTTCTTAAGTAGTTCCGTAACGATTTTCTCGGATAACGTCGCGGCCAGTGCCGGGGTATTATCCATAACCGGTACGTACAGATGGCCCGTTACAACCCCCATCAAACTGTCGGCAATGAGCTTGCGAAACGGGTAAAGGTCAATCTCGCGCATTTGTTCCGACGACCGCGCTACCGTTGGCAGCGTATGATGCGAGTCGGCACTGGTATTACCATGACCCGGAAAATGTTTGGCGGTAGCAATCACGTGCGTTTGCTGCAAACCACGCATATAAGCAGAAGCTTTCAGGGCCACATTCTCTTTCGATTCGCCAAAGGAGCGAACCCCAATGACCGGATTGGCTGGATTGCTGTTGATATCTGAAACGGGGGCAAAATTGATATGAATACCAAGCCGCTGGCACTGGCGTCCGATTTCCGCGCCCATCTGGTAAATCAACTCATTATCCCGAATGGCTCCCAGCGACATTTGTTTTGGGAAATCCATCGTACTATCCAGCCGCATACCAAGGCCCCATTCTCCGTCGATGCCAATGAGCAGGGGTACTTTCGACTCTGCCTGATAACGGTTTGTCAGAATAGCCTGACGATGGGGACCACCCTGAAAAAAAATCAAACCGCCAATATGGTTGTTCTGAATAAGATTGTCGATATACTGATAATGATTTTCATGGCGGTTGGAGAATGTTGCCACCATAAAAAACTGACCAATTTTTTGTTCGGGTGTGAGGGAGTGGAATACTCTGTCTACCCACTGTTGTCCACTATCCGGCAGGGCAAATACTTCAACTGGCTGGGCAGCGGGCCCGAATTTATAAGATGCTACCGTTGTTGCCAGGGCACGAACAAGGGGTTTTTTGGCCACAGGCCTGCTCACTCGTTTGGTGTGAGACAGGCGGTGCAGGAAGCTACGGCCCGGCTTGGTTAGGCCAAATGCAGTTAGTAAACTGACGGACAGCAGGACAACAAGCAAAATTGGTCGTACAATGATGTTCCGCATGGGCAATCGGTCAGTAAGGAGTAAAGTCAGTTACCGGTAGTTTCTGGCAAACCATAAAAATAGCCAAAGACTATCGAAATACGGTTCTAATCATTGAATTGTTTAAGTTTTTAACGAAATAATGTAGCCAAATCGTTCTTCGTAATGGATTAATACAAAATCAAATGTAGTTTTCACAGCCCGAAATCCGTGTAATACACTGGTTATGACAAATTTGAACGTCAGTAGTTTATTTGTCATAACCAGTGTATTACACGTCATCCTCTGGCTTTTTGACAATGACTAATGGAAAAAGGATGGATTTTACTGGGAGCCTTGCTTAGTATATCGTTTGGTAGTGATGCCCAAATAAACAGCAAAGCCTATGCCACTATGCTTGATGCCTTATACAAGAAGACGGTACCACTAATGAGCGTAGCAACTTTGCAGAAACAGCCGGATGCTATTCTGCTGGATACCCGTACGAAAGAGGAGTATGACGTGAGCCATCTGCCCGGAGCGAAGTGGGTTGGCTACGATGAATTTGAGCTGAACCGGGTAGCAGACGTTCCTAAAGACGGGAATATCGTTGTGTACTGTTCGGTAGGCTACCGAAGCGAAAAGGTAGGAGAGAAACTAATGGCGGCTGGCTATCAGCACGTACACAATCTCTATGGTAGCTTATTTGAGTGGGTAAATGAAGGGAATCCCGTAGTAAATGGGCAGGGGAAACCAACGCAGCGTGTTCATGCCTACTCCCGGTTGTGGGGCATCTGGCTGAAACGCGGGGAAAAAGTATACGAATAACTCAAAAGCTGTGCACTGGACTGATGTGCGAAAAAGCGACGAACACCAGGTCATTCAACATGGTTTTGGTAGCCTTCACTACAGTTTGCCAACACAGCGAGGCATCGCTCTTCTGTTCTACTGCCTTCTGTTCTACAGCGGATACGGAGTATTTTGTACGCATGTGCTTCCGGGCCGCAAATACATTGTGCGGTTGCCCCATGCTAAATGCCTGAAGGCTACTCCCTACTACTAACATACCAGCGACAACTACAGTTTTCATAAGCGGATGTGTTTAAGAACAATACAAAGATATGGGTTTTCTTTGGTATCTTGCAATACATAGTACTGTATTTTTGAAAATATTTTTCGCTGGTTGAATCGGGTGAAGAAGATCGGAACCGGAAGTAGGTCTTCTTCACCCGATTGGCATCATCGTTATTCTACCACAATTCGTTTCACTGCCCCATCGTCGTTCTGGGTGACGGTAATAAAATAGGTTCCCTGTGATTGTTTACCCAGGTCAATTTGGCCAACAAACTCACCAGAGAAATCTTTTATCTCGCGTTTGGCCACTTCCTTCCCCTTCGTGTTAGTGACAATGACGCTGACATCCCCTTTGGCAGGGGCCGAAAACCGGACGTTTAATTGATTACGGTCCGGGTTATTGGGATAGGCATCCAGGCCACGGATACTGGCGGGTTTGCTACTGAAATTCTGGGACCAGTTTTCAAAAGGACGGGCAATCTGCCGGTCAAAATCCCGGGGAAATTCAAATCGGAACCGGTTCATCCGGTCGGCCAGCGAGTCGAAGTTTTGCCGAAACTCATACCGCCATGCCTGGTTGTTGGAGTTGTTATTCGCTCTGGGCAGCCTGTTCCGTTGTACATAGGCATCTTTGGGCGCTTTTTTGAGTTCAGGTCTGGCGCGTTCGCGCGTCACTATCCGATTCCCATCGTTGCTTTCGATAACAATAGTCATCTGCGTGCGTCCTTTATCCTTGCGCGTTGTTTTGAGTGAATCGACCAGCTTCGTAACGAGTTTATCACGGTCATTATCACTCATGTCATCGGCGCGGTAAGTACGTTCCGTTTCTCTGACAGTCGTACCATTGCGTTCGATAATTCGGACAGTAACCTCGTCTTTTTCTGCTTTTTTCGAGGGTGTGGCCGGGGCCTGGGCCAGCGCAAAACTGCTTAGGGCAACGGTTAGCAACAGGGCCAATGTGAACCGGGAGAAGGTTAAGACTGTTTTTTTCATGCGATTAAAAAAGTATAAACGTTAGGATTAAAAAACTGGTGAATGGGTTGTAGACGGACTGTTAAAGTTTGTTAACGAATTAATGAACAGCTCATTCCATTCGTAGTTTTACCAATAGCTATAGCGGTTTACTATAGATGAAAAAAAATGGTAAACCGTTGCACAGGGAGGTGAAAAAATGACGAGACAACGAATACGCTGGATTGTTGCACTGATGACCATTGGACTAGTGGGGCTGGTAGGCCTGCAATTGTACTGGATTAATAGTGCGCTACAATTACAGAAAGAGCAGTTTGCCTATAAAGTGACAGATGCGTTGCAGGAAGTCGTTCGAACGCTGGAACGGCAGGAGATTGTATACCTGACTAAGCAGCGGGTTCAGGCGCAGGAACAACAGAATAGCCTGATGGCCATTGCAAAAAAAGATCATAAGCTCGTTTCCGAGGCATCAGACGACCGTAGTAAATCTATCAGACAGTCAGAAGAGGTATCCACCAAAAAACCGGCTGGTCACCCAAGAAAAGAAAGAGCAGAAAGTGAACGGCCACTGGCCTGGAAAATGATGCCGCCCGGGCTGGCCTCTGCGGGGGCAATTGTCGTTCAGTCCGACGTACTGCACCCCATCGTTCACCCACTAACGGATGAGCAATCGGCCATTGTGGAGGAGTTTATCCGGCAACAGAACGAGTTTATGGCAGTGGGTGACTGGCAGGCCCAAATCGTACAAAAACAGTTATTCGATCATTGGGTCGAAAAGGTGTTGACGACCGAGTTAATCCGGATTAACAATCAGGTCAAGTATGATTCGTTACCACGGATGGCTAACAAAAACCTATACCAGAAAAAAGAATCCGTAAACAGGGGGAGCCTAGTGGTGAAGTCAGGCTTGCCCACTTCGCCGACCAGCACTAGTCAGAACCGGGCAGAAAAACAGTCGCACATGATTAAGGACGTGCTTAAAGGACTGTTACTATCCGACCGGCCCATTCAGGCGCGTATTAACCGGCTGGCACTCGATACCTTACTTCGGCAGGCATTGGTAGAGCGGGGAATCCGTATTCCGTTTTCATACGCAGTCCGGGTGCAGGATCAGCCCCAGTTCCTGTTTGCCTCGATGGGCACCGAAGCCCGGCAATTTGATGAAGTGGGTTATAAAGCAGCACTGTTCCCGAATAATTTGCTGGAAACCGGCAACTACGTGTATGTGTATTTTCCCACCCAGCAGCAGTTCATTCTGGATCGGCTGGGGTTTATGTCCGGGGCATCGGTGGTGTTGATACTGGTTATTCTGGCCTGCTTCTACATTGCTATCAACACGATTGTTCAGCAGAAAAAACTGGCCGACATCAAGAACGACTTTATCAATAATATGACCCATGAGTTCAAAACGCCTATTTCAACCATCTCGCTGGCCGTTGAAATGGCGCAGGAGCAGCTTCAGTCTTCCAAGAAAGCCTTGGTGGGAGTGTACGCCCCGGTAAATCAGTGGGAGCCGGACGAACAGCCCGATTCCCGGCTAACCCGGTACATGGGAATTATCCGTGATGAAACACGCCGGTTAGGTTCGCACGTGGAGAAAGTACTGCAAATGGCCCTGCTGGACCGGGGTGAAATACGACTCAATCTGTCATCCGTCAATGTGCATGACGTAATTGAAAAAGTACTGAATAATCTGGGGCTGCAAATCGAGCAGCGGAACGGTGAAGTTGACCTGCATTTTGATGCCGACCAGGAAGTGGTAGAGGCCGATGAACTTCACCTGACCAATATTGTCTATAATTTGCTGGACAATGCCCTGAAATATTCACCCGCAAGCCCGCATATTACCCTCAGTACCCGAAGCCTGCCCGAGGGGGTGAGCATTACCGTTGCCGACAAAGGTATAGGTATGACCAAAGATGAGGCAGGCCGGATATTCGAGAAGTTTTACCGGGTGCCCACGGGCAACCGGCACGACGTGAAAGGGTTTGGATTAGGATTGAGTTACGTTAAAAAGATTATTGACCAGCATCACGGCCAGATAACGGTCGAAAGTCAGCCCGGGAAAGGAAGTTCCTTCGAAGTTATTATACCTTACTCAATTGGTGAAAGAGCGAAAGAGTAAAAGAGCGATGCCACATAAGCCACTCTTTCGTTCTTTCGTTCTTTCGCTCTTTCACACTTATGCCCACCGTACTACTCGTTGAAGATGACCCCAATCTGGGGCTACTGGTTCAGGAATACCTGACTATGAAAGGCTACCAGACCGACCGTGCCACTGATGGCAATAAGGGGCTGGAATTATTTATGGCGGGTGAGTATGACCTGTGTCTCTTTGATGTGATGATGCCGAAAAAAGACGGTTTCACTCTTGCCAAAGAAGTGAGGATGGGTAACCGCGATGTCCCTATTATTTTCCTGACAGCCAAGTCGATGAAAGAAGACACCATTCAGGGCTTCAAGGCTGGTGCCGATGATTATATCACGAAGCCTTTCAGCATGGAGGAGTTGTTGCTGCGGATTCAGGCTATCCTGCGTCGGTACCAGCGCACGGCCGATATAGTAGAGCAGACTACCTATCAGATTGGCTCGCTCTCATTCGATTATCCCCATCAACTTCTCTCCAGACGTGCTGAGTCGGGTGCCGACGTCCCCCCTCAGAAACTAACCAGCAAAGAATCCGAGTTATTAAAATTGCTGGCACAGAACCTCAATCAGCCCGTCAGTCGTAGTTTTGCCCTGAAAATGGTTTGGGGGGACGACTCGTATTTCAACGCCCGAAGCATGGACGTATACGTGACCAAGCTACGCAAGTACCTTCGCGAAGACCCGAATGTTCAGTTAGTGAATGTGCACGGCGAAGGATTTAAATTGATCGTTTGAGGTTTACGGTATTTGGTTTACGGTTGGCTGACGCGTACAAGCATGCGTCAGCCAACCGTAAACCAAATACCGTAAACCATAAACCGAAAACCAGAAACAAATGAACTTAACACGTCGCCCACGCCGGAATCGCCAGTCGGCGGTTATCCGCGATATGGTGCAGGAAACTCGCCTGTCGGTCACCGATTTTATTCTTCCCCTCTTTATCCTGGAAGGCAAAAACGTTCGGTCAGAAGTGGCGTCTATGCCGGGAATTTACCGGCTGTCGCTCGATTTGTTGCTGGACGAAATTCAGGAATGCGTTGATTTGGGCATCAACACGTTTGATCTGTTTCCGAACCTGCCCGAAGCCAGAAAAGATAAATATGCTACTGAAAGTTATAATCCCGATGGATTGTATTTGCAGGCTGTTCGAGCCATAAAAGACCGCTTCCCGGATGTTATGGTCATGACCGATGTGGCCATGGACCCCTACAGTTCCGATGGGCATGATGGCATTGTGGAGAACGGTAAAATTCTGAACGACGAGACGCTGGAGGTACTGGGCAAAATGACCCTGGCGCAGGCGCAGGCCGGCGCCAACATCATCGGCCCGTCCGACATGATGGATGGGCGTGTGGGCTATCTGCGGCAGGTATTGGACGAAGGCGGCTTTCACGACGTAGCCATTATGTCGTACGCGGCTAAGTACGCTAGTGCCTTCTACGGCCCATTCCGCGATGCGCTGGATTCGGCCCCTAAGTTTGGCGATAAAAAGACGTACCAGATGAACCCCGGCAATAGCCGCGAAGCCTTAATTGAAGCCCAGCTCGACTTTGAAGAAGGGGCCGATTTCCTGATGGTAAAACCGGCACTGGCCTATCTGGATATCATCAAACTACTGGATGATAACTTTCACTTACCCATTGCGGCTTACAATGTCAGTGGTGAGTACGCTATGATCAAAGCAGCCGCCCAAAACGGCTGGCTCGACGGGGAACGCGCCATGATGGAATCCCTGATGGCCATTAAGCGGGCGGGTGCCAACGTGATATTGACGTACTTTGCCAAAGAAGCCGCCCGGTTATTATGACTAAAATTCTGATTCGTAACGCCCGACTGGTCAACGAAGGCCGTATTGTTGAAACAGACGTTTTAATAGAAAACGGCTTTATTGCCCAGATGAAACCAGGTTTGTCCGATGCCGGTGTCAGTCAGGTAATCGATGCCAGCGGTCAGTATCTACTGCCGGGCGTGATTGACGATCAGGTGCATTTTCGGGAGCCGGGTTTGACCCATAAAGCAACGATTCACTCCGAGTCGCGGGCGGGTGTAGCAGGGGGCGTCACCACGTTTATGGAGATGCCTAATACTGTTCCCAATGCGCTCACGCAGGAGTTACTGGCTGACAAATACGCTATCGCCGAACGGACTGCGCTGGCAAACTACTCGTTTTTCATGGGTGCGTCGAATAACAACCTCGACGAAGTGCTGCGCACTGATAGCCAGAATGTTTGTGGGATAAAAGTCTTCATGGGTTCATCGACCGGGAATATGCTGGTGGATAATGAGTCGGTGCTGGATAGTCTGTTCCGGCAAAGTCCCATGCTGATTGCCACTCATTGCGAAGATGAAGCCACCATTCGGGCAAATACAGAACGGTACAAGGAGGAGTATAGTGACCGGGCAACTGCTGACCTGCATCCGCTGATTCGGAATGAAAAGGCCTGCCTGAAATCGTCGTCCATGGCCGTTGAACTAGCCAAACGGCATAACACCCGATTACACATCCTGCATATTTCAACAGCCGACGAGTTAGCCCTGTTCGACAATACCATCCCCTTAACCGAAAAACGAATCACGGCCGAAGTATGCGTCCATCATCTGTGGTTCGACAGCACCGACTACGCCCGGCTGGGAAATCAGATCAAATGCAATCCGGCTATCAAAGCACCGCACCACAAAGTGGCATTGCTGGAAGCATTATTGGATGACCGACTGGATATTATAGCCACTGACCACGCCCCCCATACCTGGGACGAGAAGCAACAGCCCTACTGGCAGGCCCCATCCGGCCTACCTCTGGTTCAGCATCCCTTATTGCTGATGCTTGAGTTTGTGAAGCAGGAGAAGCTGACGCTGGAAACAATGGTACGTAAAATGAGCCACGCCCCCGCCGACTGTTTTCAGATCGACCGGCGCGGCTACGTTCGGGAAGGGTACTGGGCCGATCTGGTGCTGGTGGATATAAACGAGCCGACTACGGTAACGAAGCAGAACATTCTGTATCAGTGTGGCTGGTCACCGTTGGAGGGAAATACGTTTGGGGCAACCGTAACCCATACCGTCGTATCGGGCGAATTAGTATACCAGAACGGGCGCTTCCTGGCGGAGCGGGCCGGGAAACGATTACAGTTTAGCCGGTAAACGCGAAATATTTTAGTATAAACCCTTGCGTGTACGGTTTAGTGAACTGTATCTTTGCAGTCCCTTCCGGGAAACAAGTTACCACAATAGAATTGCCGAAGTGGTGAAATTGGTAGACACGCACGTTTCAGGGGCGTGTGTCTTTACGGACATGCGAGTTCGAGTCTCGCCTTCGGCACATTGAAACGGCCTGTAAGCAATTAGCTTACAGGCCGTTTTTGTATGAGATTGGCCGTAATGCCAGAGAAAATGGTGAGCGAAGCTGGCTAAAACGTTAACCTCACCCACTTCTACAGCTACAGCAGGCGCATTAAAAATACAGATTGCCGATCCCAATTCCTCTAGAAACTGAGGCTAAATGTACTACCGGCTTCTGGGGTAGAAAGGGCCGTGAGTTGGCCGTTGTGGAGTTGCATAATCTGGCGCGACAGACTCAGGCCGATGCCGGAACCTGTTTTTTTGGTGGTGTAGAACGGGATAAAAATCTGCTCCATCGCTTCGGGTTCGATGCCCGGCCCATTATCGATAACCCGAATGATGACTTGCGCTCCTACCGACTCGGCTTCGATCTGAATGGTTGGTTGCACTACTTCTCCCAGGCTTTCTACCGCGTTCTTGATCAGATTGAGCAATACCATTTCAATTTGGGCTGCATCGGCCCGGATGACCAGGTTTGGTGAGGCAACCCGAACGGACATCTGGCATCGGGGTGCATTGGCCTTCGCTAACTGGCATACTTTGCGCAGAAAAGGGTCAACCGGCACATCGGAAAAAACGGGCTGGGGAATGGTGGTGAAGTTTCGATACGCATCCACAAACCGCATAATACCCTCGCCCCGCTGTTCAATTGTTGTCAACGCATCCCGTAAATCATCGAGGGGGGAAGAAGCCAACAAGGTGGGGTTTTTCGTCACTCCCTCCTCCTTGTCTCCTTCACCCATCAAATCAATTTCAACAATGTCGCGCATAGTGCCAGCCAGCGATACGATAGGCGTAATAGAATTCATGATCTCATGCCGGAGAACTTTTGTCAGGTTTTGCCAGGCTTCCAGTTCGCGCTGTTGGAGTTCTGTCCGGATGTTTTGCAGGGAAACGACGGTGACTAAACGCCCGCGTAATCGAACCGATGTACACCGTACCGACAATTCACCATCGGTACCGGTCTGATACGAAACCGGGGTAGACGATGTCTTGGCCGAGCTTAACAGATGACTCAGCTCTGAATGAGTGGCATCAAGATCATTCAGGGTGCGGAGCCGGTAGATACCAAGCAACCGAAGGGCAGACTGATTGACCAACTCCACCTGCCCGGTTGCATCAAAGGTCAATAATCCGACGCCGACATGCTGTACAATAGTGTTTACATAGTGCAGGTTCGCTTCTTTCTCGGCCCGTGCCTGCCGAAATGCATCCAGTACCTCGTTGAACTGGCTGTTGAGTGCGTGGAAAGAAGGTCCCAGATTACTGTCGGCACGAAAAGCAACGGCAAAGTCGGAGTAGCGTACCGATTCCAGAAACCGGGTTAGTTTACGGTTTAGGCTGGTAACGAACCGGTATAGACTGATAATGATGGAAAGCAGTGCTACGGCCAAAGGAAAAAGCAGCAACCCGTTTACCGCCTGTAACCAATAATACGTAAGGGCGCTGACCAAAAGGATAATACTACCGATACGCCAGCCGATGCCGATAGCAAACCGATTCATATTAAGCAGCAATCCAGCTAAACGGATACTCCAGGGTTGGTACTTTAGTCCGGTCGGCTACCCGGCGCAACCGGCTGGGTAGGGCCATCAGGTAATCGCGGGCGCGTTGCCCGGCGTCGTTGAGGTCATTAACAGACCCAATGTTCCAGTCGATCAGCAGAGACTCTGCAATCTCGATGTAATCCATTGTTGTGTACACCCCCAAACGCTGAGCGGCATCGGAGAAATGGCTGAATGTGTCGCTGATTTTTACGCCGGATTCACGCAGGAAATGGGCGGGCATTACAATTTTCTTGCGCATCATATCCTCAAAAGCCAGCATCATACCAGTTGGGTCAACTTCGAGAATCTGACTTACAAAGCCTTTGTAAGCCTTCGCATGGCGCATTTCGTCGGAGGCAATGACCCCACAAATTTTGGACAACTGCACACAGCCAGCCTGCTTGGCCAGTGTAGCCGTACGGCGGTGCGATACGTTGGTAGCCAGCTCCTGAAAGGATGTATAAATAAAATTCCGGTAGGGGTCCCGGCCGGTGCCGATATCGAAACCATCGGCAATCAGGTACTGGGTCGACACCTCCATCGCCCGCATATTCACCCGCCCCGACAGGTATAAAAACTTGTTCAATAAATCGCCGTGCCGGTTTTCTTCGGCAGTCCAGCTCCGAATCCAGCGTGTCCAGCTATTCGGTTCTGACTGATTAACGCCTTCCATATCCATCAGCCACGATTCGTAGGTAGGCAACGCTTCCTCCGTAATCGTATCGCCCACCAGCACCGCTACGTAATCGTACGACAGCTCGCGGGTGCTTTCCCGCAATTGCTTTACCTCGTCCAGAAACGTTTCCCTGGTTGTATCGGGTAGGAAATCGGTAGGTTGCCAGTTTGTTTCAATAGGTTTCAGGTACGCATCAATGGACGCGTCGATTTTCTCACCGACGAATCGCATAACTTCCAAACGTGTGCCAGATAAGCTCATGGACTGATCAAACAAAAAAATGAACGACTAAGTAAATGATTGGGTAAAGTTCGACAATATAACTGATTGAATCAGGCTGGACTTCGCTTTTTCTACATGGAGAATCGTGTCGGCGCATTAATTTTGGTGCGTCGAATTCTGACAGATTATGCTGTATGAAAAAACTCCTTGATTATATACTAACGGTTGTTTACCTGATTTACTTTGGTCTGGTACTGTGTTTTTTTCACGTAGCGCAGGTTGTTGCCTGGCACGGCTTTGGCAGAGGGGCGCATAAGAAATCGGTTGACTGGATGAATGCTTTTATCGCCTATGGCTGGTATCTGACCGGTAGTACCATCCAGTTCATTAACCGAACCGATATACCCACCAACCGACCGATTATTTTCGTGGCCAACCACCAGAGTATGTTCGATATCTCGCCCATGATCTGGTTTCTGCGCCTACACACGCCCCTTTTCGTATCGAAAATAGAACTGGCGCACGGCATACCGGGGATTTCATACAATCTGCGAAAGAGTGGCGCGGCTCTCATCAATCGAAAAGACCCCAAGCAGGCTATCGTGGAGATTGCCCGTCTGGGAAAGCTTATCAGGGACACAAACCATTCGGCGGTGATTTTTCCGGAGGGAACCAGGAGCCGCGCTCCCAAGGATGGAAAAAAAGATTCCTTCGCCTATCCTATGGGCCCATTTGTGGCGGGCGGGGTTGCTACCCTGCTGAAGCGGGCACCCAATGCGCTGGTGGTTCCGGTTGTCATTCGCGGCACGGGCCATTTTAACCCAACGGGGATGTTCCCGCTCACGTCTTTTTCGCGCATGTCCTGGCAGGTGCTGCCCGGTATCGAACCCGCGAACCGCCCGGTAGATGAGGTCGTACAACTAGCCCGGACAATGATTGCCCGTGAGTTGGGACAACTTGAGGAGGTGTAAATTGACTTAGTACATCCGACTACTAGAGCCCAAACTTCTCCAGCCGCCGGTAAAGTGCCTGCCTCGACAGGCCAAGTTCCCGTGCCACATCGGTGATGCTGCCCCGGTGTTTCTGCATCGCCTGCTGAATCAATTGACGCTCCATATCTTCCAGTTGCAGCGTTTCGTTAACGGGTGATGCCGCTGCCGATCCATTTTTAAAGATAAAATGATTGGGTTCCAGCAGGGTTCCTGAAGCTTCGCCCGATTGGGTCAACCCCGGCTGGACCGCACCAGGCCGGGCGAGGATAACGGCTCGTTCGATGGCGTGTTGCAATTCCCGCACGTTGCCCGGCCATTGATATTGCTTCATATCGGCCAGCAATGCCGGACTCAGGCCAGAAACGGGCCGGTTATACTGTTTCGCGTATTTTTTCACGAAATGGTCAGCCAATGGTCCAATGTCGGACGGGCGGCTACGCAGGGGGGGCAGGTTGAATTCAATCGTGTTAATTCGATAGAGTAAGTCCTGCCGGAACCGAACCGCCGGACCATCCTGGGAGTTTACCCGCTCAGAAATGTCGGAATTGGTTGCGCAGATGAGCCGCACGTCAATCGGTCGGGCTTTGTTCGAGCCAACACGCGTAACCTGACGATGTTGCAGCACCGTGAGCAGTTTGGCTTGCTGTGATGCGCTCAGGTTGCCAATTTCGTCCAGAAAAATAGTGCCCCCGTTAGCTTCTTCAAAGCGTCCGGCCCGGTCGTCGCGGGCATCGGTAAAGGCTCCCCTCACGTGACCGAACAACTCACTTTCAAACAAACTCTCGGTCAATGCACCCACGTCAACACTTACATAGGGTTTGTCGTGCCGGTTCGACTGGTCATGAATAGCGCGGGCAATCAAGTCTTTACCCGTACCGTTTTCGCCCAGAATCAATACATTGGCATCGGTGGGAGCTACCTGGGCAACCGTATCCAGAATAGGCCGCATGGCTGCTCCAATAATGCCGGACTGCTTGCCCGTTTTCCGGGCCAATACCCCCTGCCCGTCGGCTTCAATCTGATTTTTATCTTCCTCTCCTTTACGGACAGCCCCGCGAATGGTATCCAGAAACTTATCGTTTTGCCAGGGTTTCAGCACAAAATCGACTGCACCGGCTTTGATAGCCCGCACGGCCATTTCTACATCGCCGTAGGCCGTAAACAGCACAACCCGCGCATTGGGGTCGATGTCCAGGATCCGGTCGAGCCAGGCAAAACCTTCGCGCCCGCTGCTCACATCCCGCTGAAAATTCATGTCGAGTACAATGGCATCGTAGCGATTGTTGTTGAGCAGAAACGGCAGTTTTTCGGGATTTTTTTCAATATCTACCGAGCCAACGTGCCGTTTGAGCAACAACCGGGCTGCCAGCAACACGTCTGGGTCGTCATCTACGAGTAAGAGTTTGGCATCTTGCATAGTCTAAAGATAACGGACTGGCGAATTTGTTGCACACCCAACCCGATTCAACAACGAATTACGGTTTTCTTCCGTACTTTGATTCTCAAATTGTCGTGAATGGTCATTATCGTCATTAGGTGGTCATTTTTGGTCATCTGATAGTCATTAATGGTCATTGTGCTTCGCTATCACTGGGCACGATTGTCATGACAGCGAGGTATGATGGCAACCTTATGACAGCAAAGCATAATGACCGCCAAATGAGTGATTCTCTCCCTGATCGTTGGTTTTATGGGCTTGTAGCCGTTGGTGTACTGCTGAACATGACGGGCCTATTTCTGCCCATCATGGAAGTTGATGGAGCATTATACGCCTGCATTGCCAAACAGATGGCGGAAACGGGTGATTTTGTCAACCTCTACGCGGTGGGTACAGATTGGCTCGACAAGCCCCATTTCCCCTTCTGGGTTGCGGCTCTAAGTTTTCGGATTTTTGGTATCAACACCTTCGCGTACAAGTTTCCGGCTCTGCTTTTTTTCCTGGGTAGTGTGGTGTACACCTATCGCTTTTCCCGACTCGTTTACCCAAAGGTAGTGGCTCAGGTGGCTTCCCTAGTGCTATTGACAGCGTTTCACGGTGTTTTATCCAACAGCGATGTTCGGGCAGAGCCGTACCTGATGCCGCTTATTATCGGGGCGGTATATCATTTTTGGCGGGTGTTTAAGCGTACACCCAACAGCGGCCTTCATTTGCTGGCTGGCTCACTCCTCACGGGCTGTGCCCTGATGACCAAGGGTATTTTTGTTCTCATCCCCATTGGCGCGGGGCTGGTCTTTCACTGGATACTGACCGGGCATTGGCGCGAGCTAGTGAAACCACGCTGGTATGTAGCTGTTGCGCTGTCGTTCGTTTTTACCCTCCCCGAAATTTACTGCCTGTATCAACAGTTCGATTTGCACCCGGAGAAAGTAATCTTTGGCCAAACGGGCATATCAGGAATTCGTTTTTTCTTCTGGGATAGCCAGTTTGGGCGATTCTTCAATACAGGTCCAATCAAGGGCGAGGGTGATAAGTTTTTCTTTGTCCATACCCTGCTCTGGGCATTTATTCCCTGGTCGCTGCCCCTGTACGCGGGTATTGGCAATGCATTGGCTAACCTGTTCCGGCATCGAAAACAGTTCTTCAACCAGCCGGGTCCTGAGTACGTATCGCTCGGTTCCGGGCTGGCTACGTTCGCGCTTTTCTCGCTATCGAGTTTTCAATTGCCCCACTACCTGAACATTGTTTTCCCCTTCTTCACCATCCTGGCTGCGCAGTTTTTGGTCAGCCTGAAATCGCTTGCCCTGCGCCGGTGGACTATTGCTCAAACCATCATCGGGCTGTTACTGGTAGCGGTAATGGCCTGGCTACTGAACCTGGTAAAACCGGAACACCTTCAACTGGCCCTGGCCTTTGTGCTGGTTAGCGCTATTGGTACCTTTCTGCTCTTTCGGCAAAACAATTTGCTGGGGTTAACCGGACGGATGGTTGGGGTTATGTTGGTGCTGGCCGGTGCCCTGAATTTGTTTCTATACCCTACTTTTCTACGCTATCAGGCCGGAAGTGCAGCCGCCGACTACGCAAATACACAGCCGACTACCGCCAGCCGCCCAACGATTCTGTACGAACCGGGTACGGGTGTGGGGGGCGGTAGTTTCTGGTCATATGAGTTCTACGCGAAAGCCCCCACGCAGTATGCCCGTGCCGATTCTGCTTTGAGTGCTCAACTACGAACAGGCTCCCGGCAGGTATTTACATCGGCCGACCTTGCCGATTCGCTTGGTAACCGGGGTTTTACGGTCCGTACGCTGGCCGTGTTCCCCTATTACCACGTCAGTCAGCTAACGTATGATTTTCTGAATCCGGTTACCCGCTCCCGAACGTTATCGGCCTATGTGCTGGCAGAGGTGAGCCAACAGGGATTAGTACGTACCCCAAAAACGGACACGATTCGTCCGAAAGCGGACAAATGAACACGAGCATGCAGAACTAAATCGTTGACAATCAAATGGTGCCTCCAACTGGCATGACTATTGGCACATACCTTATCAGGAGATGAGTCCAGCGTTATTAGTCAACGTATCAATGGCTTCTCATTCACTAAATAATGTATTGAACAATGGATCGCGTCTTACCTAAACGATTTTGGACAACCCAGCGCACGGCTTTATTTGGGGGCAGTGCGCTGATAGTGGGCTTACTGGTGTACACGTTCTTTTTTACCGACCGCCGGTCGAAACTGAACGTTGAAAAAGATAAAATAACCGTTTCGACCGTTTCGACCGGACCATTTGAGGACTTCATTGCCGTAACGGGTGTAGCACAACCGCTGAAAACCATCCGGCTCGATGCTATTGCCGGGGGCTACGTAACGGAAAAACTCGTTGAAGGTGGTACCAACGTAAAACAGGGTGATGTGTTGCTACGCCTGGAAAACCAAACCCTGCGGCTCAACTTCCTACAGTCGGAAACCGAAGCCAACCGGCTGGTGAATGACTTGCAGAATACCCGGCAGCGGCTGCGCGTGGAACGGTTTGCCCTGCGCAAAACACTATCGGACCTCGATTTTCAGATTAACCAGGCCAAAGATGTGTTTGACCGGCAGGCTACTTTGTACAACCAGAAAGTTATTTCAGCTCAGGAATACACAAAGGCCAAACTGGACTACGAACGGTTGATTGAACAACGGAAAATTGAGGTCGAATCACAGAAGTACCAGGATGACAACGCTCGGACGCAAATTAAACTACTGGAAGGCACCCTGGCCCGAACCCAGAAAAACGTGTCGCTCTGGCAGCAAACGCTCAATAACCTGGTGGTGAAGGCTCCCGTATCCGGTCTGCTATCCTCCATGGATATTGAAGTTGGCTCAAATATCAACCAGGGGCAGAATATTGGTCAGATTGATGACATGAACGGCTTCAAAATGCGGGTGGGCGTTGATGAACACTATAACAACCGCCTGTTTACCGGGCTAACTGGTTCCTTTGAGTACAATGGACAACAGCACGCACTGGAAATTACCCGCGTCTATCCGGAATCCCGTAATGGTCGTATTGATGTGGATATGAAGTTCCTGAAAGAAGCGCCCAAAGGACTCAAGCGCGGGCAGTCGACACCCATCCAGTTAGAATTAGGGAAAGCGGCTAAAGCTACGCTGCTACCTGTTGGCGGGTTTTTCTCTGATACGGGTGGAAACTGGGTATATGTGGTTAGCCAAACTGGCAACCGGGCCGTAAAACGGAATATTACCCTGGGTCGCAAAAACCCCGAATATTACGAAGTGCTGGAGGGTCTGCAACCCGGCGATCAGGTCATCACGAGTTCGTACGAGAACTTTGGTGACAATGACGTATTAGAGTTTTAACTCCTTGATTTTAAATCCCCGTTCAGACATTCTTATAGATCATGATCCAGACAGTTAATCTTCAGAAACTCTTCGCTACCGAAGAAGTAGAAACCACCGCCCTCAATGGCATCAACATGGAGGTGAAAGATGGCGAGTTTGTCGCCATTATGGGGCCATCCGGTTGTGGCAAATCGACCCTGCTCAACATCCTGGGTTTGCTCGATAATCCCAGCGATGGGGAGTATAATTTCTACGGTACGGCCGTAGCGAACATGACCGAACGGCAACGGGCACAGCTACGCAAAGGCTCTATCGGCTTCGTGTTCCAGAGCTTCAACCTGATTGATGAATTAACCGTTTATGAAAACGTAGAACTGCCCCTTCTCTATTTGAAAACCCCTGCCGATGAGCGTAAAAGCCGGGTAGAAACGTCTCTGGAGCGAATGGGCATTATGCACCGGCGCAATCACTTCCCCCAGCAACTGTCGGGTGGTCAGCAACAGCGTACAGCCATTGCCCGGGCGGTAGTCGCCAAACCCAAACTTATTCTGGCTGATGAACCGACGGGTAACCTCGACTCGAAAAATGGGGAAGAAGTGATGAAAGTATTAAGTGAACTGAACGACGAAGGTACGACCATCATTATGGTAACGCACTCCCCTTACGATGCCGGGTTTGCGCACCGCATCGTGAACCTGTTCGATGGGAAAGTAGTGACGGAGAATTTTCACGTGTAGCGTCATTAAATCAGATTATGAGAATCCTGCTTCTCGGCCTGCTATTAACCAGTTTTATAACCCTAGCGCAGACATCCGTCCATTCAAATTTGAATACGTCGATCAATGATGACGACAAGACCTATTCGATACGTATCGACGGTGATCGTAATGGGAAGGCCATTCATTACAACCGAACGTTCAACGTGGTGGGAATGAGCAAAGAACAGAAAGAAGCCATGAAAACCCGGGTATTGGATTCACTTGGTCTGGGCGAAGCACCACCTACTCCTGCCCTACCTAATACGGCGGGGGCTCCGGGCATAATGAAAGTAACATTCAGTTGCTTAACCTGCACCGGAAAAACCAAAATTACAATTAGTGGAAACGGATTTTCGGCAGAACGCGAGATAGAGGACGATAAAAATAAACCGGCTTTCCCGTTCGATCTGGAGATGCCGCCGGGTAGTTATCAGTACGAGTATCGGCAGAACGATGTGCTGCAAATGCAGTTGCCTTTTGTGGTAAAAACCGATCAGAAAAACACTGTACTGGTGAAGTGAAAAGGTTTACAGAAGGGCATTCAAATCAAGCTGAAGCCGTTCGGAGAACGACGATTCGATTGATAGCCCACCGTCGCCGAAGCAGGGCCAATTTATTATTTTCCTCAGGTCCGCTTTTACTCCTTTCGTCTGTGTCACTTCAATACTAATATGCGCCTGCCCGGTCGTATAATCAGACAGAATTACATCCGGCGTTGGGCTATTGTACTCGCCAACCATCATTTCAGGAATTGGCTCAAACGGAATCATTCCAGGCTCGAAGTAGGGATATAGCTTTGCGGTCAGGCGGGCAATTGTATGCTGGTGTATAAGCGGAGCGTTACTGCCGTCGTCCTGAATCATAAACTTTGCGGAAGCAGATCAGCTTGATGAGCCATCAGACTTTGTTAACAGCTTTTGCTTATTAAAGATACTAAAAATCAGCTAGTTTATGTTCCGTAACTACCTCAAAATCGCTCTCCGTACGCTGGCTATCAACAAGGCGTATTCGATTATTAACGTCGTGGGGCTAAGCATTGGGCTGGCTGCGGCCATGCTGATTATTCTGTATACCAAAGACGAAGTCAGCTACGACCGGTTTCATGCCAACAGCACCAGGCTGTACCGTATTGCCCGTCAGGAACTGACACCGGCGGGCAAAATAGACCATGTAGAGGGCAATACTGGCCTTTTTCAGGGACCAACGTTCAGCGCGGGCATTCCCGAAATACAATCGTTCGTACGGTACAGAAGCGACCGGATGGACCTGAAAAATGGTACTGAAATAGCTAGTCAGGAAGTGTTCTTTGCCGACTCCAGTTTTTTTTCCGTCTTCTCGTTTCCATTGCTCAGCGGTGATACCCGAACGGCCCTGCGGGAGCCCCGCTCCGTGGTTATTTCGGAGGACATGGCCCGCAGGCAATTTGGTACTACTGAGGCCCTGGGGAAATTCATTTTCTTTAATAATCCCGTTGACGACAAGATCAGGTTTGACCCGTATACCGTAACGGGTGTGGTCCGGAATAGCCCGCAGAACTCATCCATCAAGTTCGATATTCTTTTGCCCATGGTTATAGACCAGGCCGAAATGACGAATAATGAAAACTGGTTCAACATGTTCCTGAATACGTTTGTCCTGCTTCACCCTGGCACTACGCAAGACCAGATTATGCGTATCGAGGCTAAAATGAACCAGATTTACCGGGCCAATGCCGCTTCCTCCATTAAAATGATGGCGGATAAGTACGGGTTCAAAAACCAGGTAGCCTATGGCCTGCAACCATTCACGGCCATGCACCTGAGCAAAGAGTTGCCCGCCAACAACGGACTGGTGGATGGCAGCAGTCCCATGTTCTCCTACATTCTGTCGGGGATCGCCCTGTTCATTTTGCTGATTGCCTGCATCAACTTCGTGAACCTGACGGTTGCCCGCTCCCTGAAGCGGGCTAAAGAAATCGGCGTTCGGAAAGTAGTGGGCGGAGGGCGTCTGCAACTTACGTTGCAGTTCCTGGGCGAGTCGTTTCTATTGTGTCTGGGCGCGTTTTTACTGGCCCTGCTGTGGCTACAGCTGGTGCTTTCTACCTTTAATCAATTGGCCAACAAAGCGCTGGATCTGGCCTACCTGCTGGATACTAAACTGGTACTGGGGTATGTGGGGCTTTTCCTGACTACGGGCTTCCTGGCTGGCTTTTATCCGGCACTGGTCCTGTCTAGCTATAACCCGGTCCAAACGCTGTACAACCGATTTAATCTGTCGAAAAAGAATTATCTACAGCGCTCCCTGGTCGTAATCCAATTTGCCCTGGCTTCATTCCTGATCATTGCTACCCTCACCATTTATTCGCAGTTCGATTACCTGACAACCAAGGATTTAGGCTATGACGATGCCAATATTATCAGTGTCGATAAATCAAACCTGAAGCGGAGCGAAGTTCTGTTGCTGAAACGGGAACTGCTGAAAAATGGAAATATAGTTGATGTAGCACCCAAAAACGGCGGCCAATGGGGCACCATTGCTAAAGTAAACCAGAACACGGAGATCAACTTCAAGTACGAAACGGTCGACCCGACTTACCTGCCCCTATTCCATATTCCGATTAGAAAAGGTCGAAATTTTTCCCCTGATTTTCCGGCTGATTCAACCCGCTCGGTACTGGTCAACGAAACGTTTGCCAAAAAAGCGGGCTGGACAAATCCCATTGGGCAGGTGGTTGACTTCTGGTACAAACCCGATGAAAAATATACGGTGGTAGGGGTGGTACAGGACCATCATTTCAACGCGCTGAACGAGGCAATCGGCCCGCAGTTATTCACCATGAAACCGGGCAATCAATTTGGAAAGGTGTTCATGAAAATCAAACCGAACACAACAACGGCCAGTCTGAAGTACATTGAAAAGACGTTCAAAAAACTCTTCCCATTTCATCCTTATTCATACACCTTTTTAGAGGAGGCCAACCTGAAGCAGTATGAGTCGGAAGCGAAATGGAAACAGATTTTGTTGTTTGGGGCCATCCTGACCATTTTTATTTCCTGCATCGGCTTGTTCGGCCTTGCCACGCTCTCTGCCGAACGGCGCACTAAAGAAATCGGAATTCGGAAGGTGCTGGGAGCTTCTGTAGCCAGTATTATTCAACTGATGTCGTCTGACTTTCTAAAACTGGTGGTGCTCTCGCTTCTGGTTGCCTTTCCGCTGGCCTGGTATGCTATGCAGCAATGGCTGGAAAACTATCCCTACCGCATCAGCATCAGCGGATGGACGTTTGCCGTGGCGGCCCTGCTAACAATTCTGATTGCCTTTTTTACAGTTAGCTTCCAGTCCATCCGAACGGCACTGGTCAATCCGGTGAAATCATTACGCAGCGAATAAATTTGTCCGATTATGTTCCGTAACTACCTCAAAATTGCCTGGCGTACGCTCTGGAAAAACCGGACGCATACGGCCATTAATATTGTTGGCTTATCAGTAGCCTTCGGTACGTGCATCCTGCTGTTTCTAACGGCCACTTTTGAACTATCGTACGACCGGTTTCATGCCGATGGTGACCGCATCTTCCGGCTCAATTTTTTGGAATCCAACCGCGATGGTACGCCTGACCGCAGCAGCACGATGCCGTTCCCGATTACGCCCGCTCTCAAAGCCGAGTTTCCCGAAATAGAGGGCGTATCGCGCGTCTTCGATAGTGGCATGAGTGTTCGGGAGAATGGGCAGACATACAGCAAAGATGTCCGGCTGGTCGATGCGGATTTCCTGCGGATGTTCACCTTTCCGATGCGTACAGGCAGTGCCAAAACCGCCCTGAACGGTCTCAGCGATATCGTCATCAGCGAAAACATGGCGAAAGCGGTTTTCGACAGGCAGGATCCCCTTGGCAAGCTGCTGCAACTCCGCCTGAATGGCGCGTGGCAAGCCTTCACCGTAACGGGCGTGGTCAACGATTTTCCAGATAATTCAACACTCAAGTACGATGCCTTCATCCGCAGCGAAAACGCGGCTGATTATGCCGGTAATAAAACTCGATGGGACCACGGCAGTCATGATGTTTACGTGAAACTCAAAGCTGGTACCGACCCGCAGACCCTGCAACGGCGCACGCAGGCATTTATCGCCAAGTACTTCGCTAAAGACATCAGCGAACAGCAGCAGCAGGGTTACCCCAAAAATACCCTCGGCTACCAGAAAAGTTTGCTCCTGCAACCGCTGACGGACGTACACTTTGATACGGAAACGGTTGGCGGTCAGGCCATCAGCCGGACGTATGTCTATACACTGTTGCTGGTTGGATTATTCATTCTGGCTATTGCCTGCATCAATTTTATTAACCTCACTATTGCCCAGTCACTCACACGGGCGCGGGAGGTGGGTGTTCGTAAATCGCTGGGGGCGCAGCGGGGGCAGTTATTCGGTCAGATCTGGGGCGAAACCGTTCTGCTTAGTCTGATTGCTCTGCTGCTGGGTTTGGGGCTGGCCTATCTGACCTTACCCACCTTTAACCAGCTATTCAGAAGCCATTTGAGGTTGACCGATTTTTTGAAACCGGTATCTCTGCTCACAACGGGCCTGGGCTTTTTACTCATCACGCTGGTGGCAGGAGGGTACCCGTCGTGGTTTGTAACGCGCTTCAACGTCGTGGATGTACTGAAGGGCAACGGGGCTGCCCTCCGGGGTAAATCGAGCCGACCGGGACTATTGCGTAATTCGTTAATAGTTACTCAGTTTGCCATTGCCTGTCTGCTCATAATTTCTACGCTGATTGTGCGTCAGCAAATTAGTTATCTCCAGCAAAGACCAATGGGGCTGGATAAAGAACAGGTTGTGAGTATTCCGGTTGGGAATGAACTGAACGGTGGTGCAGCCCTGAAAACTATGCGCGACCGGTTGGCCAACCAGCCGAACATCATAGCTATCTCGGGGTCGGGTGTCAACATTGGTGCCGGGCTGGATGGTAGTTCATCGCGGCAGCTATTTGGCTTCCTCTATGGCAAACGCGACGTTACCTGCGACTGGCTACGGGTCGACACAGACTACCTGAAAACGATGGGTATCAAGCTGTTGCAGGGGCGCGATTTTAGTACGGCGTTTGGTACTGATACCAGTTCGGCGGTGCTTATTACCCAAAGTATGGCTAAGGCACTTGGGGAGAATAATCCAGTCGGTAAGTTTATCAAACCCGATAATAAATCGTTCCAGATTGTTGGGGTCATCTCGGATTTCAACCTGTATTCGCTGCGTCAGGAAGCCAAACCAATCACCCTCCAAATGCAGTCGATGAGTCCGATTCAGTACATCCTGATTCGGGTAAATCCCCAGAACCTGACGGGGGCAATGGAAACCATTAAAGCGACCTGGAAAACCGTAGCCCCGAAGCAGGAATTTATCGGCTCCTTCCTGGATGAAAATACTGAACGCTGGTACAAAAAGGAGCAGCGGCTGGCTACTATTTTCTCCTCTGCCGCTGGGGTCGCCATCCTCCTGTCGTGCATGGGTTTGTTTGCCATCGCCCTGATTTCGATTCAGCAGCGGACTAAAGAAATTGGTGTGCGTAAAGTGCTCGGCGCGAGTGTTAGTAGCATCGTTACGCTGCTCTCCAAAGACTTTCTCAAGCTGGTGCTGGTGGCAATTGTTATTGCCAGTCCACTAGCCTGGTATGCCATGCACCAGTGGCTGCAGGATTTTGCCTATAAGATCGACATTGAGTGGTGGGTATTTGCGCTGACAGGTCTGATAGCCGTGGGCATTGCCCTGCTGACGGTGAGTTTCCAGAGCATCAAAGCCGCCCTGACGAACCCGGTGAAGAGTTTACGGAGCGAGTAATAACAACGCTTAACTTTTTTTAACAGCCTGTCTATAAGCAATGTCCGTACCTTGATGATGTAATCTGGTACGGACATTCATGCTTCAAAACTACGTTAAAATAGCCTTGCGTAACCTGCGTACGCACCGGACGTATACACTGCTTAATATCATTGGCTTATCCGTTGGCATGGCGGGCGGATTGCTTGTTTTCCTGTTCATCCGCCATCACCTCAGCACCGACCGGTATCACACCAAATTCGACCGCATGGTTCGCATCAGTACCGACCTGCACCTCGACGACGGGTCGGTTGAGTATTACCCGGAGGCACCCTTGCCTATGGCTAAAGTACTACGAACGGACTTCCCACAGGTGGAACAGGCCGCTTTTCTGCGAATGTTTCGGGAACTGACCGTCAGCGTAAACCAGCCCCGCGAAGGGACAAGCCGACGTTTTCTGGAACGTAGCGGAGCAGGGCTGGCTGAGCCGCAGTGGTTCGATGTATTAAGCTACGTGTGGCTACGGGGAAATCCCGAAACAGCACTGCGTCAGCCCAACAGCGTTGTATTGACAGAATCCTGGGCCAGAAAATATTTTGGCGATAAAGATCCCATTGGGCAGACGCTGCTACTCAACAACAAAATCAGCGCAACCGTAACGGGTTTGCTGGCCGAACCACCCACCACGACCGATACAAAGCTGGGCCTGTTCGTTTCAATGGCAACGCTCCATCAGCTCGACCCCGACTACGACCAGGCAAACTGGCGGCAACTCAACAGTACCAACCGGCTATACGTTACCTTGAAAAGTCCCAGAGACGTAGCCAGTTTGCAGGAAGCTATGCCCGCTCTAGCTCGGAAATCCTACGGCCCAGAAGCCAACTACTATCGGTTCGTTGTCCAGCCTATGCGGGAAATACATTTCGACGTAGCCCGGATTGGAGGCAGCATCCGACCGTCACTTCTCTGGTCACTGGGCACAGTCGGTGTGTTATTGCTGCTGGCAGCCAGTATCAACTTCGTCAACCTCGCTACAGCGCAGGCCCTCCGGCGCGTCAGAGAAGTGGGCATCCGGAAAACTCTGGGCAGCAACCGGGAGCAATTGATAGGTCAGTTTCTGCTCGAAACCGGCCTCATCACAACTGCTGCTACGGGTTTGTCAGTGCTGGTGACGGTAGTTATCCTGCCCCTATTTGTTGACTGGGTAGAGCTACCTTTGGCTCTGCACCCCGACGGGATAACCATTGGGTTCATTGGCGGGCTGCTCGTTGGTGTAACGTTGCTGGCGGGTGCGTACCCGGCATTCGTATTGTCCGGTGTTACGCCAGCTTCGGCGTTCCGGGGTAAGTCGGGTGTATCAGGTGGTAGAACTATACGTGTTCGTCAGGTGCTGGTAGTTGTGCAGTTTGCCGTTTGTCAGGCCCTTATTCTCGGAGCATTGGTGGTCGCTCAGCAGGTCCGCTACATGCAGCGGGCCGATTTGGGTTTCCGTAAAGACAATATCGTTGCTGTGACGATGCCCTTCGGTACAAAACCATTGCAGGATGCCTTCAAACAAACACTACAAGCGTATAGTGATGTCCAGGCGGTTAGTCTAAGCCTTTTATTACCTACCAATGGGCTGATGTATGGCGGACAAGTCAAGTTCGATGGTAAACCCGATTGGGAGCGTTATCCGGTTCGCGAACGGCTGGCCGATGCTGATTTTGTGAAAACCTTCGGGCTAACAGTAATAGCCGGGCGAAACCTGGCACCGAGCGATACCATTCGCGAGTATCTCATCAATGAGACGCTGTTGCACAAACTCGGCTTCCAGAAGCCGGAACAGGTATTGGGTAGGCGATTGCAGTACCACTTATCGTCGGTTCCGTTGCCCATTGTGGGTGTTGTTCGTGATTTTCACCTCAAATCACTGCGGGAACAAATCGACCCCTGCCTTATCGCCAGTAGGGCTGACGCTTATGTGCGGGCCGGTATTCTACTATCGGGCCGGAATCCAATCCAAACGCTGGAGTACATCCGTCAGGCTTGGCTGAAACTGTACCCAAACGAGGTATTCGAATACCAGTTTCTGGATGAGCAGGTAGCCAGTTTTTACAAAACCGAAACCCTGACCGCCCGTCTTATCAACGCATTCACGGGTATTGCCATCCTTATTTGCTGTTTAGGCTTGTATGGACTGGTTACGTTCACCGTTGGGCAGCGGACTAAGGAAATCGGCATCCGTAAAGTGCTCGGCGCGAGTGTTAGCAGCATCGTTGCCCTACTTTCCAGAGACTTTGTCAAACTTGTATTGGTGGCTATTATCATTGCCAGCCCACTGGCCTGGTATGCTATAAATCAGTGGTTGCGGGGCTTCGTCTACAAAACAGGCATTGGATGGTGGGTATTTGCTCTGGCGGGCTTGCTGGCCGTAGGGATTGCGCTAATCACGGTAAGTTTCCAAAGTGTAAAAGCCGCCCTGATGGACCCGGTGAAGTCGCTGCGGATTGAGTAAGTTATTGATAGCCAGTACTGTTGCTAATTTTTACATTTCCTTTACAATGTTTGACAGGGAGAAATAAGTCGATTGGTAGATTTGCTTCATCACTAACCAATAAATCAAACATCATTAAACAGACAGTGCTGATTTTCCTGCTGGCCGTTAATTGCGGTATTACTGCGGTAAGTTTCGCTCAGGCACCGTTCAACAGTTGCCCGGCCGCTTTTATCCCCGGCAAAATGATCGTTAACAACTACTCGCCAACAGGCCAGTGCCGACTTTCGGCTGCCGCTACTGGTAAGCTGACCGTGCAAACAGTCGCTTTGTCGCCGACGAAAAATAAAGCCGTTGACAAAATTGATTTTCATGTGGCCATTCGTGACAAAGCGACCAACACGCTCCGTATGTTCTCGAATAAAACGTATCAGCAGTTGCCCGTGCAACAAGTACTGATTACCTGCAAAAAAGGGGACCGCATCGTATTGCTAACGGTGAACAACCAGTACGCACTTCCCCATAACGAAATACTTGTAAAATAGGCAACAGACTTTTATTCCTCTTTCCAATCACCAGTGAAATTTAGTTTTTTACCCTGCTTTTCACTGGTGATTGGAAAGAGGAATAAAAGCAGCCGGGTCGCCATCTAGGTTTGAGAGTTAGTAAGATTCCCAGCTTTGGTATCTTGCTAACAGGCAACCCGAGGGGGTATGCAAACGGGGCGCCGAGGAGTCAAAGATATATGCTTCAAACGGTCCGCTGTCGCGGTCAGCACCCCATTCGGTTAGACTTGCAAAGGCTCGGATTGAAAATAGGCAGGGGTCCCTGTGCGGTTCGCGGCCCATAAAAAGGCGGACGGCCGATGCTGCCGTTTACTCGTAACAAGGCAATCAACTATATTCCCAAACACCAAATTCGGTGGTTGGAGTCAAAATAGGCTTAAGAATTTGAAAGCCCTAACGAACTGGCAACTAACGGAAGCGGTGTTCTTCATGCAACACGCAGGTATCTATTAATGCGCATCTGCTAGAATACCTGGACAAAACCAATTTAGCTAGAGTCATCGCTTCAAATCAAACAGCCTGGTGGTATGCAGTGAGGTAAGACGGATAAAGTTGAGGCTCAGCTGATGGACGAGTATGCCTGCACGGGCGGTCCCGTATCGCTTTTGGGATAGAACCCGTTTGTGGCAACTACCCCGTCCAATCATCTGACAAATAGCCTTCTTGAGTGCTGCTCGTCAACGAGTGATACAAGTCTATAAGCAACTGGCTCGACTACTCGATGAACAAGATACGTTCGTTAGCTCTACCATGCAAAAGCAGGCCCGGCACACTTGTAAGACCTTATTAGCAGCTTTAGAAAAAGATCGGACCGCCTATGCTGCAGTAAGACCCGAGTAAGTCACCGGGCGCAAAAATGACTCAAGTCATTATTGCATTTAGCAGGGCGGCCTGTGCCGGGCAGTGTCGGCTATTCAAGTCAACTATGAGCTACAGGCGTGTTATCAGTCAGTCTGCCAGTGCGGCAAAATGGCCAAAGGCAAAAACAAAATGCTGGTACTCAACGCGGTTCGCGACAAACTAATTCGCTGGGATTATACGGTCGTTGAGCGGGGTGAAGACTATGACAAATTTTATGCCTTTCTCTTACGTAGACTAAAGAAATCGCTCTAGTAACCCGGTTGGGCCACTGGAGCGATGAAAATATGGTGGCCGAGTGGGTTTTTCTACTTTCAGCATGAATGAAATGGCCCTTGAGCAGGTCATTATGGATTACAATTCGATACGGCCACATGCTTCTTTAGGCTATAAGGTGTCTAATCGTGCTCATCAGGGTCAAGGCCATCTGCCTCAAACTGGTACTTGCATAAAAAGTTAGATTCGGAAATGCCCAATATCAAGCTGATAATCAGTTTTTTTTCTTTGTAAATTTATTCCAGTAGCATACGAAATTTATACCTGTCTTTTGGCTGACGCCGAAGGAAGTTATAGTATCCTCTCGTGAGTCTTACCCGTTTCATGATTATAAACAAACTAACTTCTAACTCACGTAATTGCTGTAAAAATTTCAAAAAAATTTAATTTATTTATAGCAAAATGTATTCTTTGGCAACTTATTTGTTTGAACTTCTGAGCATAACAAAGCAGCTCAACGACTAACATTGGTTCATTAGTCAAGGTCTTAATTATTTGGTTGTTTATAGGAAATAGTGTATGTATATAGGGATAATCAAGAGAAATATTAATGTTTATTCTGAAAAACTAAAAGGCTTAACCTAATCCCATCGGCTTTAAAGAAGCCAAATTTGCCAACTATATTTATCCAGTAAACTTCCACTTCTATAAAAGAAGTGATTTTTAATCAGTGCCTTTATTTAACCGCACATTTCTACAACTACCACACTTTTATAAATTCTCCCCAACGGTTTATTATTCTCCGAGCCCATTCCATTAAGTTTTGAACTACTTCTTTTAATTACAACCTCTCTTAATTTGGTTTATGTATCTACTCAGGTTTTTTCTGTACAAAATGCACTTGTACAACACCTCTCCTTGTGCTTACACTCGCTATTCTACCCTCTTTCTTTTCAGTCTGATAAGCCAGTTGGTTTGTGCCCAAGCCACGTATTATGTAGCCACTGATGGGAAGGATTCCAATGACGGACGCTCATCAGGGGCTGCATTTCAGAGTTTAGCGAAGGTTAATACTATGACCCTCAGAGCCGGAGATGCCATACTACTACGCCGGGGGGATACATTTCAGGGTACTCTATCAATTAAGCATTCCGGTTCATCGGGCAACCCCATAGTTATTGAAGCGTACGGATCAGGGAATAAGCCAATTATTGCAGGTTCAGCTACCGTTGGCAAATGGAGCCGCAACGGCAATATCTGGCAGGCTATATGCGCTGCGTGCGGAAGTCAGGTGACAGGGCTCTACCGCAATGCAACAGCTCTGCCGCTAGGCCGGTATCCTAACCTGACTGATACCAACCGGGGGTATCTGACGGTGGAGTCGCACAACGGTAAAAATCAGCTTACTAGCCAGCAGGGGTTGCCGACAAACTGGATTGGTGGCGAGGTAGTGGTTCGTCCGACTCAATGGATTATGGATCGGGCACCAATTACGGGGCAAAATGGTAATACGCTTTCGCTCAACAACACTAGCAATTATAACCTTGCCAATGGATGGGGCTTTTTTATTCAGAATCACCCGGCTACGCTGGATCAAACCGGTGAATGGTACTATAACCCAAGTAATAAGACCATCCAACTGTACGATAGTCAGAATGATGTCAACAGTCAGCTCATTACGGCTACCGCTTTCGACGTGGGCATAAACCTGAACAATTCGTCGTTCATCACTATCCGCAATATACAGATCAGCCAAACGCTTGCAACGGGCATAGTAGGCAATGGGGGTTCTAATCTGAGTATTTCCAGCAATGATATTACGAATTGCGGGTTCGATGGTATTGCTATTTTAGGGTCAAACACAAATGTGCTGATTGAAAATAACTTGATTGAAGATATTAACAACGTCGGCGTAAGCATTGAGGGATATCAGAACTTCACTTTCCGGAACAATACCGCCCGGCGAATTGGCCTCGTACCAGGGCGTGGAAAAAGTGGAGATGGCAGTTATACCGGGCTAATATCGGGTGTAAACCAAAATGGTCTGATTGAAAGCAATGTGCTGGACAATATTGGGTATATCGGTATGTCGGTATCTAGTAATACCGTTATCCGCTACAATCAGATCAGCAATTTCTGCCTGACAAAAAGTGATGGGGGCGGGATTTACGCCTGGAATGGTAACCGCAATAACCCCGGTGGGCTGCAAATTATGTCGAACATTGTATATAATGGTATCGGTGCGGCAGAGGGAATGCCCCCTAGCGTCTATTCCGGGGCAAACGGTATTTTTCTGGACGACTGCATGCAAAATTCTGAGATTTCCAATAATACATCGTTCAACTCAAGTGGTAAAGGACTTATGATTCGGGGCTCGTCCAACATTATCATTAAGAACAACACTAGTTTTAGCAACGGCGAGGAACAACTCAAATTTAGTTACAATGGGGTATGCCAAATGCGGAATAACCAGGTTCAAAACAACATACTTTTTAGTAAATACCCCACACAGGGCGTAGTCGAGTATGAATCGTTTGAAAATGACCTAAGCCAGTACGGTTCGTTCGACTACAATTATTATGCCCGTCCGTTTGAAGACCTGTTTAAGATTCGGGCCATCTATAATCCGGGATCGGGGGTAACGGGTGATAACTTTACTTTAGCCGAATGGCAATCGCGGTGGGGGATGGACCGTAACTCATTCAACAGCCCGATTACCTATAAGACGCAAACCGTTGGTCAAACGGGGGCCACCCTGCTGGATCAGTCATTTACCAGTAATACAAACGGCTGGAACGGCTATGCACCCTATGGCAATGGTCGAATCGATTGGGATAATACAAACAAACTTGATGGTGGTTCCATGCGCTTATCATTTGGGTCGGCTTCTGGCAAGAGTGATTCCTATCTGTTAGCCTTCATCAACATTGGAGCCGTTACTAAAGGGAAAACCTATCAATTGTTGTTTAATGGGATCGCTTCGAAGGCGGATAAGCGCCTTCAGGTGTATCCCCGTCAGCTATCGGGAGGCTACCAGGATCTGGCTAACCGGACCGCTCTGGTCCTGAGTACAGGACAGCAGACGTACGAAGCTACTTTTACGGCTACGATGGATGAATCGAATGCTATTCTGCTGATTCAGGTATATGAGGATGGGCAAACAGCTTGGATCGATAACCTCAGATTAAGGGAAGCCACCCTGGTAAACGTTGACCCAGATGATAAGATCAAGCTGTACTACAATACTACATTTCAGGATAAAGTTCAGACCCTGGATGGTTCCTTCCGGGACGTGAAAAACAACGTGTATTCGGGTCAGGTAATTATTGCTCCTTTCTCTTCAATTGTGCTGATGAGGGAGAACAGTACCACCACTACGCCCACACCGGTCGCCCTGCGAGACCCGGAGAATCCGGCTAATGCGGTGGCTGGCCTGACCTACCAGTACTATGAAGGAAGCTGGAGCGCCCTGCCCGACTTTAACGCCCTGACGGCTCTCAAATCCGGAACGGCCAGCGTACCCGCCCTCTCGGTGCGCAGCCGTGATAGCAACTATGGCCTGCGCTTCACCGGCTACCTTAGCGTACCTACCGATGGGATGTACACGTTTTACACCTTCTCCGACGATGGCAGCAAGCTGCTGATTGGCACTACCGAGGTGGTCAACAACGACGGAAACCATCCTGAGCAGGAACGCTCGGGCAGTATCGGGCTCAAGGCGGGGGTGCATGCCCTGAGTGTGCTCTTTTACCAGGGCAACGGCGGGCAGGCCCTGAACGTCAGCTACAACGGGCCGGGTCTGGACAAGCAGCTCATTCCGGCAGCCGCTTATCTACGGGGAGGTACCGGGGGGGGCACTCCGGCTGGTGGGAGTGGGCGTGGCAGCGGAACAGGGCTGCGGGCCGACTACTTCAACAACACTAACCTGACAACCCCCATTGTGGTGAGCCGGGTGGAGGAAACGGTAGATTTCGATTGGGGTGACAAATCGCCGACTGGAAGAGGAGTAAAGTCGGACTACTTCTCGGTTCGCTGGACGGGCCAGGTCGAGGCTCCGGTGAATGGCAAGTACATCTTCAGCACCCTGGGCGACGACGGTATCCGGTTGTGGGTGAACGGGGTGCTGCTGATCGATGACTGGAACGGGCACGCTCCCCAGCTGAACACGGGGGCCGGTATCGTATTGAATGGGGGTCAGAAGTATGACATCCGCATGGAGTACTTCGACAATTTTGGTGGGGCGGTAGCCAAGCTGATGTGGGCCTATCCGGGCCAGGATCAGCAGGCGGTTCCCAAATTACGCCTGTACCCCGCAGCCGGTAGTAGTAATGCACGGGCGGCTGCCATTAACTCGGATGAATTTGAGGCTACTACAGTGGTATTTCCAGTACCGGCCCGCGAGGCAGTTCAGGTGCGTTATCACGCAACAGAAACAGGCGCTGTAAATCTGCAACTAACTACCATTGCCGGGCAACTGAGTATGGTAATGAATCACAAAGTGATGATGGGCGAGAATCTGATTCATATTCCCGTTCGCGAGTTGAATAGAGGGTCATATATATTGACGTTGGTGCAGGGGCAAAAGAGAATTACCCGGAAGATTTTACTGGTAGAGTAGTTAGTCTATCTTAATTATATCCTCCGCGTAGCCCGGTCATCAAAAAGCCGATTGTAGTTATTATTGACTACAATCGGCTTTTTGATGACCGGGCTATTTTTTAATTTTTATCTCTTTATAAGTTTAATTACTCGTTTATCACCCGATTCGTAGTCAATGCAAAGCAGGTAAGGTGTATTGACCAATTCCTTCCCAAAATAAATGGTTTCCCCTTTACGAACCGGTTCCAGAGTGAGTTGTTGCCGCCCCAGCAGGTCCACAATCCGAATGGCCGATATATCGGCTCCGGCAGTAAGAGTAAACTCATCGGACGTTGGATTGGGATAAACTATAACGGACTCCGGCAGCAGTATGGCCCCCCGGTCATTGACCAGCAGCGTAAGATGGGCCATGTCGTCTTCTCCGTCTTCGGTGCCAGAATCGGGCGTACTGGTTGGATCGGCAAAGGTTGTTTTTGTTACTTCGGCCGCTATACTGTAGGATCCAGGAATCAACGATCTAACCTGGAATGTAAATGTAGTATCGGTGCTGAGCTGATAAACCGTGCCGGTTAGAGTACTATCTTTATAAGTAAGTCCCATGCCGTTTACCAGTAGTAGATTGGCAGGCAGTCGGCAGGTCCACTGCACCTGGCTCCTTTTCTGACCGATTGATTCACTGTGTAGGGAAAGCGACACGGTAATGATTTCGTTAACGTCCACGGCTGTCCGGTTAGTCCGTAATGACATCCTAACATCAACCGGGGGTAACGTGTCATGTAGTAAAACAACGGATGTAAACGGCTTCAGCGTAACCCGACTGGCATAATAATGGTTTTTAACGTCCCGGTATGGTTTATCCAGCAAAACGGCACTATCCCGTTGGGTAGGGTTATACACTAGTTTGATACAACTGTTGGGATCGATTGACTCGATAGCTGCTTTCTGGAGCCGGATATTGTCGAACAGGACAGGCTGTCTCTCGTCCTGGAGTTGAAAGCTGATCAGTGGGTCTGCTTCGGTAGCAGAAACCGTCAGGGCAAATTCATAGCTCTGGCGGGTGGGACCCGTTGAAAACTCGTAACGAGGGGTTAAATCCTGATAAGGACTGACGCGCTGTCGAATATAGACAACCATCTTTTTATGGGCAGAAGAGGTAGCGTCGAACCGAAGCAGGTATGTTTGGGCTTTCGTTACGGTCGGAATGCTTCTGAACAGCAATGCGTAGGAATCCCGCTTGTTCGATACGTCGGGAATGCCAAAATGTAAACTCCCCCCATCAAGCAAGGGACTGTTGATCCAGGTGAGTTGACTGTTGCCATACGGACTCCAGGTGTCCCACCCGTCCGTTGTTTTGTCGAAAGTGGTGAGCAGGTGGCTTGCGGGGTTCATGCTTTTCACCGCGTACTCTTTATACGTAAGCGGGCTTTGCCCAGAGGTAAGATCCCTGCCGTATTGAGATTGCCACTGCTGTAGATCCAGGCTGTCAACTATATCGTGGTTAGAAACCGTTTTGATAGTCGATAGGTCCTTGAACGGGCGGGCGTAGTAGTTATGCTCCATCAAGCCAAATTTGACGAGGTCGTCATTACCTGATGCATAACTAACCACCGACTGAGCCAATGTTTTGGCCAGCAGCACGTTTCTGGTCAATGTATTATCTCGGAGCAAACAGGGTGCTTTGTAGTTATATAGTAAAAGCTGACCAAGGCTATTATCGTAACTTGTATTCCGGAGTGCGTTGACGTGGTTAACTGCGTGCATAAGAATACCAAAGCCATTGCAGTTGAAAATGGTGTTGTCCAGTATAGACACATTTTCTACACAGTCGTCTAAAAATATGCCATGTGCTGCGCTGAGCGTTTTACCCGATAAATCTCCGTAGGTACCAATACCCCGCTGAATGATATTTGATTCGATACGAATATTATGAAGGGAAGCCAGATTACCATTAAAAAGGTATATGCCCCCCCCGTCGCTTTTCACCAGGCAAAAATTAGCGATCAGGTTCTTCCTGACTATGCTGTTATTCGCTACGGTGATGGCATTATAGCCAACGCTGTCAATCGTGTTGTTTTCGATAAGCGTCTGCTGCGTGGCGTGGGACTGAAACCCGATATACTGACCATCGCCCCCCTTACCCCGCCCCGCCACCACTCCAATGTGGCGAATGGTACTATTCCGAAAAATAAAATCCTGGTAGGAGTCAATATAAAATCCATTGTTGTTGCAGTTCGTAATGGAACTGTTATCAACCAGAATCGTATGTCCTGTACCCTTTATGACCACACCATCTTCGCCAGCTTCCGAAAAGTCATCCTGTATCAGCGTTAAATTTGATACGTTCGATGCGTACAGGTTCGATACCCGGGCTTGAGCAACGTGCAGATTCTGAATGGTAATGAAAGACGCGCTGGAAATATCGATAACCCGGTCAACCGACGTAGCCCTGATGCGTTGCTGGGTCGGGTTCACCTGATCCGAATACAATTGAATTGTCCTATCTTTTGAATTATAAGACCATTCTCCCGGTTGGTCGAGCGTTGCCGGGTGATTCTGGATAAAACAGGGCCAACCGTCCGAGATTGGATAGGTGGATGGGTCATCTAAAAAGAGGGTATTTCCCTGCTGCTGCCTGATGGCTGCACGGTCTATAACCCAGTATCCGGGAAATAACACAATTTCAGCCCCTGTCCAGTCCCTTGTCAGGTCTTCCTGCGTTGTTAACTGACTCGTAACCACGTGCGATTGTACTGTCAAGCTGCCCCGATTGGGTGCGTCGGCGTTCGGGTAGCGGCCTAATGGCTGGGGTATTCCGTTCATATATAGCCCCGTCAGGCGGTCGCCACAATCAGAGCAGGAAGCCTGCCAGCGATTATTACCCAGGCTAGTCCAGTTTGTGACCGGCATCGATCCAACAAGCAGTGGTTTTGCGCCACTGCCAAAGGCATCGAACCGAATAGGTTTTGATCCGGTACCAGACCGGCTGATTGACAAGGTTCCCTGAAAGGTGTCGCCCCGACGAAACAAAACCACGTCGCCAGGCTGGAGCGCAAGCTGGCTGACTTTAGCCAAAGTTTTTAATGGTTTCTCCACCGACTTACCGTCGTTGGCATCGCTACCGGTACTGGTTACATAATATGTTGTTTGAGCAAAACTCACCGACAGTACTGCACACAAGAAGAATAAACTAAAACCCCAGCGCATTACCGTACATTTATGACCCATACTGTTGATGATATAGTGGCAGTGTAACCAACTCCCACCAGTAGCGCCGTAACGAATTAAAACAACTTAGCCAATCTGCGTAGCTATTAGGCTTTACAATGTATGAAACAGCACCTAAGTCATATGCCTTCACTATATCCATATCGGCCGTCGATGAGCTAAGGACAATGACGGTTGGCTTCTTGGGAAAAATATGCTGTTTTGTAAACTTAAGCACTTCAAAACCGTCTTCTATACGGGGTAAATACAGATCAACCAGAATCAACCTTGGAAACGTATTTATATCCTGAGAGTGGGTTTCCAGATACGTTATAGCCTGCGTTTGATTATTTACCCAAATGGGATTTACTTCAGGAAAACGCTGACTCAATGCCGACCGTATAATGAGCCATTGATCAGCATTGTCTTCAATAATCAAGATCGGTAGCTGACCGGTTTTCCGTCTTCTTGGATTCCGGGGTTTTACAACAGATGGTATGGTATTCATTGAATAAAAATTTACAGGTGAAGAGTTAAAAATTAGTCTGTTTGTCTTGTGGCATAAATCACTGACAGGGTGGATGTATTACTGTATCAATGGGATTTATTGATGAGCCGTTCCAACTCACTCGTGGTGGTATCACCTGCAGCAGTAGAGACCCCTTCAATATCGTTTCGATACCGTTTTTTTGTAAGTTGTTCATTCGTCTTTTTTCCATCCATTTTTTTTTGATCTGTCGGTTTTTCAATGGATGCTACTAATTTCCTTTTTTGCAACGGTGCATCAGGCTGGCCATTATTCGCTAGTCGTTCTACCGGTGGTGCGTGGTCTGGTGAACTGAGCCGGGTTTCTTCTTTACTCGTAGGCACTACCTTGTTCTTACTTCTCTTCCGAGTCGGTGACACGGCCATCTCCGGCGTTTTAGTGGCTAAAAGGGAGGATGCCGAATTTGGAACTGTCCTCTCTTTCGGCTTATTGGTTTGGCTTTCTTGAGCGGTAGCAGGCACGGAGCGATACATAAAAGTTGCGTAGGCAGTACCAAGCAAAATGGATAAAATAAACAGCGGAGTTAGCCATCGTCTAGATAGCGACTGTTGAGACCAGACGGATTCTGTTGACTTCCTGATAACAGGCCAAGGAAATTGGATGCCGGGTAGAAAGCCCATGTATTGTCCCCTTAGAGACACGTATTTTGAATCCACCCCGTTCTGAATGCTCAGTTCACCCTTGTGCACACCAACTTTACCGGAGAAATAACGTATATGTACGTATACACCTCTATTAATAACGTCAGGAGTCAGGGTAAGGCTGGACAGAAAAATGGGATAATCATCAGTAGCAAACTGAAAATACTCCGGGGCATCTGTCGTCAGCGTTACCGAGCTGGTAATTCCCTGTTGCTTAATCTGCAGAACTAAAAAAACGGGCTTGTTAGTAGTGGTTTGTACAAACAGCAGTTCAGATGTGTTTACGTTTGGTAGTTTCTCTGTGCTAACCATTAACCGACCCGACTCTACACCGGATATATGGCTATGTAAGTTGCCCGTCTTTATTTTTTTTACAGCGGTCATAAAGTCACATCTCATTGCAAAAAATTGGCTTCGCTTCCGGAAAAACTAACAGTAAAAGCTTCAAAACACGTAACTCACTGTTTAAACTGGCAGATTTAGCGAAGTTTATTTTTTTATAAATGTAGTTAGCGCTTAGGCTTTCAGTCAGTTATCCCAACTTCTTATTTGTGATTAACCAGTATCATGCAAACAATACCAGATTTACTCCGTTCGTATTTTATCATATTTGCCCTATATAATAAATCTATTAAAATGGAAATAAATATGACATCAATTCGTCTGCCAGGTTACTCAGATTTGGTCTTAGTTGATTCAATTATTTGGCTCAAGGGAGAAGGGAGTTACACACGCATTAATTTCCGTGATAAACCTTCCTCTGTAGCTACACAACCTCTTGTATGGTTTGAACACCACCTCGACTTTATTCGGATTAATCGGTCAACGCTCGTAAATCAAAAATATATTCAAACATTCCATTGTATAGGCAATCGTTCTGGAGAAATTCAATTAGTTGATGGTACGGCGTTGTCCGTATCCAGAAGTCGACTGGATTACTTAACTGCTATCTTAAAAAAACAAGAATGATTGATCATACGACTACCGGTTATCAAACACACGAATATAATGGTCTGTTAGCATGTGCGATTAATTAATTTCTAATTAGCTATTTATTTGAATAGTTATAATATCAAGCTAAATGACAACAAAATATTGTTTACTATATTGAAATAGAGTTAATAAAATGCTTTTAGTTATTAATAATTATATTATATAGAAAATAAAGAGTTATAGAGAGACGGTGCCATTGAAGTGATTTCATTTTGAACTCGGAGTCTATGGTCCTAATTTCAAAACGTAGAAAACTGAATAACTCGTCTAGCCCATCTCGTCCTCAAAGAAGAGATGGCAAGGATTTATGTTACCTGAAAGGGCTTATGTTAAGCTAATCAAAACGATACAAAGTCTTTCTCTTCTACTTAATGTATAGAAATAACTGAACAAGTATTGTATGAACGCACCTGTAATTTTGTTTGCCTTTAAGCGTCCAGACGAACTAAAAGCAACTTTTCAGGCCCTAAAAGCTAACCATTTAGCTTCTCAGAGTGACTTAATTATTTTTGTGGATGCCCCCCGAAAAGAAGCAGATGTGGCTAAAGTGGCCGAAGTGCACGACTTTCTGGATAAAGTCTCTGGCTTCCGAACTATTCACCGAAACTATGCAAAAACAAATATAGGATGCGCTGATTCCATCATCCGGGGCGTATCCTTAGTGCTGGAAGAGTATCCATCGGCCATTATCGTGGAGGACGACTTGATTACGGCACCCAACTTTCTGGACTTCATGAACCAGGCACTGGTCCACTACAGTTCCAGTAAACGGGTGTACTCCGTAGCGGGGTATACATTTCCTTTTCCAAAGCCAGCCAACTACAACGTGGATGCTTATTTCGTTCCGCGCCACAGCCCCTGGGGTTGGGCTACTTGGGCCGACCGCTGGCAATCCATCGACTGGGCCATGACTGATTATCCAACATTTGAACGGGATAAACAGCAACAGAAAGCATTCATGCGGGGCGGCTCCGACTTAGTGGGTATGCTGCGCAGCCAAATGGAAGGGCGGGCCGATGCGTGGGATATTCGTTTCTGCTACAACCGTTTCAAAGCTGATGGATTGTCGGTTTACCCAACCGTTTCGAAAGTTGAAAATATTGGATTTGGGGAGGAGGCCACTCATACCAATATTTTCAATCGTTACAAAACGCAGTTGGACAAAGGCACTCAACGGACTTTTACCTTTCCCGAACTGGTGGAGTCTACGGCTTACTATCACCGCAAAACTCTACAGCGTTACAGCGTTCCAATCCGGATTTATAATCGATTGAAAACGCTTGCTGGTATGCGTTGATTCGTTCCGTTACAAAAGCGAGTCCCCGTCAGAAACTTGTTTCTGACGGGGACTCGCTTTTGTAACTTAGAAGACAGATTACCGGTCGTAATCAGCGGTCTGTGGATTGAACGTTGTCCAGCCTGAAAGCCAGTTGTCCGTACCGAATGCCCCTTTGTAGGCAACCGATGTAAAAAAAGAGTTGGCTAATTTCCCGCCCGTCACCACGCTCGTTAGCAATGGTGAAACCGTTTGGGGCACAAAATTAGGGGAAGTTAGATTGAAGGTCATCGAATTCAGCATCAGAGACACCAGATCGTTTGACATAATGACCTGATTAGCCCGACTGGCATCCGTAAAATAACCCGTTGCCTGCTCGTTAGTGATTACCCCCGCCCCTGCTACCGGCGTTGTTACGTTGGCCAGTACAACGCCTTTCAGGTCGATTGAACCACCCGTCAGCGCGGTTGTAGACACGGCTGATTCAATCCGCAGCCCTTCAGGATACCCGTAAAACAGGGAATTGTAGATGGCAATCGCACTGTTCCGGCGCAGATGGATAGCCGACTGGTAAGGCCCTGTTCCGTTGGCTGTGTTAGTAGCTGTGGGCGCGTCACTGAAAGCGAAATTACTGATGTTAGCAAACACGGGTGCGGTTTGCGGTAACTGATTGAACAGCACAACGGGGGGAGCGTCCGTCTTCTCATTCGGGTCGTAGTTCTCCACGTCAAATCCGTTCGAGCCGGATTGATCCGCTACGGCCGGGTCGCGCAGGGATACACCAAATTGCACGTTACCCACATAGCCCCAGTCTACCGTCCAATCATCGTCTAGCGTACGGTAGGCAAATAAGTTTTTTGCATTCACGGAACCGCCAAACCAGGAAAAAGCATCGCTTCCGCAGTACGACACCTGCACATGGTCGATGATTGTTTTGGCTCCCACGCCAATCATGGTCAGGCCACTGAGTTTAGGGTTCTGTACAGTGGGTTGAAGCGCACCGGGCTGAACAGCACCGGCGTACTCGATGCGCACATATTGAAGTACACCGGAGTTATCGAACGGTTCGCCATAGGCTGCTACTGTACCCCGAATACCGTTTGGATAATACAGGCTCGCTGGTCGGTTTACAGGAGATCGGCCCACCAGTGCCACGCCCCCCCAGTCGCCGGGTTTACGCTGACCAGCAGGTTTAATGGACGTAAAAACAATTGGTTTGGCCGCCGTTCCTCTGGCAAACAACTGACCCCTTCGTTCGATGACGAGCGCACCTGCCCGTTTAGGCTCACTGGGGCTCGGGTTCGGGTCTCGTTCCGGCCCGGCTCCTTTAATAATAGTGCCGGGTTGAATAGTAAGGGTATGGTCTTCGGGAATATATACCATACCCCGCAGTACATAAATAGAATCGCTCGTCCAGGTTGGGTTAGTGTAAATAGTGCCGAATTTTTCGGCAATTGGTTTGGGCGGAGCCACGTATTTAGTAAAGGAAGTGGGGCTTTGAACGGTCTGGCCACCGGAGGTAACCGATATTGGCCCACTGGTAACGCCTTCGGGAACGGTAACGATGATTTGCGTGGGCGAAACTGACACGATTGTAGCCACTACTCCCCCAATGCTAATAGTTGTGCTGGCCGGATCGAAGTTATTGCCGTTTACGGCAATAGTGCTGCCAACGGGAGCCGTAGCTGGGTCAATACTGCTTATACCAACTATTGGTTTTGGCTCAGGCTCGTCGGGTGTCTTTTTACAGCCTGTAATAGCCGCTGACAGGCTGCACACCAAGAGCAGCAGGTAGTGTAATTTGATAAATTGTTTCATAGTTATAAAGATTTACTGTTAGTTCATTAATTTGCAAATAGTTACTGTTAATCAGTTTAATTGACTTACTCTATTGGTTGGAGGTGAAATATACTACCTTAATATGCTATTGGTGAATTAGTTAATAATACTTATGAAGTAATTGAATGGTGTATAGAATAGCCTGTTGTTCGTTTGCTTCCGTTCCAGATTGCACTCCGTTATCAGGCGCGTTTTGGGAAAGTATTTCATAGATAGCCCGCTGACCCGTATAAGCTTCAATAGCTTTTACCATAGCTAATGGACTTAATGAGTGTGGATGAACGACCAGATAAATTTGATTCCAGGCATCCGGGGTATTGATGTAAGCGACAACTGTTTTGTACAAATCGTCAATGTCAAGCAGATTTCGGATGGCGTTTTGCCACAAACGGAACGAATCGCCCTGGCGGATACGGTTTACAAAAAAATTAAGGATGGTATTGGGATTTCCAGGGCCACCTACCACGTTGGAGGCCCGAATAACAATGTATTTGGAAGCTCGCCGTGCAATCAGCTGTTCAATACGCAGCTTATGCTGCACATACATTGAATGCTGCTCAGCCGGGTCGGTAATGCTGGCAGTACTAAAATAAACAAACAAACAATCAGGCATTTGCTGAAGCGTTTGCTCAACCAGCTTCTGCTCCCGGATATAGGGTTCGGGGCAAGTCTCTTTTGAGTTAGACACACCCGAAGCAAATATCGTAACCTCATTACAGTTCGAAAAACTACTGAAATATTTGGCAATCATGCCATTACCGATCACCATACTAGTTTTATTTTTTGAGACAGAAGACTGTAAATTGATTTTGTCAATAGTTGAGAGATAAATGCCACCATGTCAGGCAACACCGTTGACTAGGATTTAGTAGTTTTTTTTGCGTTTCTGAAAAGTACACTCCAGAAGCCGGTGTCCCGGTATGGCAATAGGCAGCTCTCTTATCACCTCTACCCGCCCCCTCTTGATGTAATCCTCGATCTGATAAATGGCCTGTTCATCAACGACGTAGAAATGAGGGAAATTGGCAGCGTTGAACGTATCAGCGAGCACGAGGCCTTTGATATTGTATTTCTCTCTTAAGGAAGCCAAAATTTTATAATCGGTGGTTGCGCTTCTGATGTTGTTGGGTTGAGTGGCGTTTTTCCAGTCTAACAGAAACGACACGTTGGGCCGTTGTTTGTGGAACCATATCGGCAGAAAGTAATCTGCCCGCTCAACGAACACCGGATAGTCAGCGTTTTGCCGGGGTAGATACGTTAGGATACTACTACGGAAAGAAGACTCCATTTTCCAGACTTTATAAAAAATAACGCCCCCCAGCAAAAGTGCGTAAACGGGCAGCAAACGGGCCAAACGGAACACAGACTGCGGTTGCCCCGTAAAAAAGTAGTAGGCGTAAACGAGCTGAAACATGATCAGCAACTGGCTGGGCCACATGTACCTGCTGATAAAAATGGAGGTGTACGTTAGTGATACCGTCAACGCGATGAGTAAAACGGTCAGGTAGATAAAGCCCGACAGCAGAAAAAACTTGAACGCTTCGTCCTGGCGAACCGCCTGAAAACCGCCCTTAAGCCCGCGTATGGCTACGTACAGGTATAAACCTACCACCAGCATTACCCGCAGCACATCAAACCATAGCGACGGAAGAAACCATTTTAGTTTTATGGGAACGCCAGGAATCAGATCGCCAAAATTTGAAAAGAACGAGTTTACTGTGGGCAATGGTATCCAGGAATGGGGTTTGCCCGCATCGGATTGAATAACAAAGCTTGGATACCAGGCTACCAGCCAAACCATCGCTATTACTCCGAAAGTAGCCAGCACAAACCAATAATTCCGTTGCCCGGACCAAAGCAGCAAAATCAGGAATGCCGCCCCGGAAACGGCCAGATAAAGCGCACCGTAGTTATGACAGAAAGCCATCAATAATCCTACTATAACATGGGCTATCAACAGCCGTACACTGCCAGGATTATTGATAAGCTGGTGCAGAATAATAAAGTACGCACAGCTAATAGGCAAGAAAATAGCGTATGACCGGATGCCAGTTGCGTGTACAAAGTTCTGATGGGTCATATAAACCATGACCGTAATCAGCAAAAAATTAATGACGCCATTACCAATAAGCCGGGTAGTGTACCAGAAAAAACCGGCTATCGTACCCGCAAACAGCACCACTCCGAGTACCCGTAAAAACAACGGATTCAGACTGATATAGTGACCAAAGAACCAGTACACGTTGCAAAACAAGGGCGGGTTAGCGTCCATTCCACTCATGATGGCGTCGTTGACGTGAGCCAGCGATGGATCGGAAAGAAGTACGTAACTCAGCACCTCGTCCATCCATAGCCACGGCTCTCTAAATTGCAACCCAAAAGCAATACTGATTGCCAGTAACAGAAATACGCCCACACTTAGCCGCCCTGTTTCTTTTTTGTTTAGTACCATAATGCTTCAGGACAGGTTGTTTTAACTGAATTGATGCAAACCTGAATCCTAATCAGGCAGGCAACAATCTGTTTTTTAAGGCCAGTATTCATGCTGGCAATTCCGGGCAATAGCCGCCCGGCTCGTCCATTCACCGTATTGGCTCGTAATCAACCGATGCACTGGTTTTCTGCCTTACGGCAGCTATGTAGTAGGTCTGGATAATGTGCTTAATTTTTACCTCCCATACTTGCTGCTGAGCAAAGTAGTACGCATTTAAACCCATTTCGAGCCGTTCGGCTTCATGGTGATACATCCACTCAATGGCTTTTGCCAATTGGTCGGTCACCACCTCCGGGGTGGTAACCGGAACGCGGATACCAGTCGAATCGTTGATTATTTCGGCCTGGCCGTGCAAGTTGAGGGTAACAACCGGGAGCGTATAGCTCATGGCTTCCATCAACTGAGCGGGGCCGGTATCCCGAAGGCTGGTAAAAATGAATACGTCAGCTTTGCGATAAAACGCTTTAACCTGCTCGTAGTCGACCCGGCCCACCCAGGTAACCCGATTCGCCAGGTTATACCGGGCAATGTACTCAGGCATGTATTTGCCCATTTCGCCATCGCCCAACACAGTCAGGTGAACAGGCAGTTTGGGATCCACTTTGCTCAATCCATGAAGCGTCAATTCAAGGGCTTTGCGGGGCATCAGGCGGCCTACCCAAATCAGCTTCAGGCTATCCTGGGGGGAACGAAGTATGGGTTCTGAAGGCACAAAACTTTTGCTGACCCCGCCAAATTCTTTTTTAACGGCTTTTTGTCGGCCAAGTGAATGAACCAGTCGGCGCGTATCTTCATTCCACACCAGCACAAAATTAGCCCGGCGCACCGACTGATAGCAGCCGGGATTGAACATCAACATGAGTTTACTAACCACCGAACGCATTCTTTCTTTAACCCAATAGTCTCTAAAGTAGCGACGCATCACCTTAGGAGCTTCCTGCCCACCACCCACCGGCCCATATATGAACGGACGCTTTAATTTGTAGAGAAAGCTGCCTAACTGAAGACTGGTATAACTCACGTGATGCACCAGATCGAACTGATGCCGTTGATCCAGCCGCTGGGCTACTTTATAGGCCCTCCACTGCCAGTATAGGTAATGGAAGTACAGACCCAACAATCCTTTATAATAGGCTTTATCTAACCAGCGAGGCATCTTGACGTAAACAAATGTTAGGTTGGGATACTGGGATTCGGCCATTTTTTGCTCTATGCTATTCTGTCCAATATCTCTGGTCAGGCACCAGACGCGATACCCCTGCTGACTTATTAACGAGGAATAATGCCAGCCATTTCCTTCCTCAGACCCCCGGTTTGGAATGCAGGCGTAGGCAGAAATCAAAATCTTTTTCATAAAGCGGGTCATTTGCCATTTTATATAGGGAGCTTTAGTATTCTTGCTTTATAGAATCTATAGACATACAAAAGCCAGATTCCTTTTGCACCGATGCATTAGCGTTGGTAACGCTAATAGGTGACAGTAGCTAAATAGCTGCCGTAGACGTTGAAGAGCGGGAACCGCTCACCCACGTATCTCGACGCTTTACCGCTTCCTGCTATGCTAACCAATGTAAGTCCACAGGTGGCCAATTTATCTTTAAGAATGCCGGTAGCCATGATGTTAACATGCGATGGATCGTCAAAAATGTGCGTTCGTCCCATCTTTGTTACCAGGTAAGATTCCGGATTGGGCGTGGTTAACAGAATTTTTCCGCCTGGTTTCAGTACCCGTTTAAATTCTCTGAAGGTGGACAGCAGATCTGGGTCAGCCAGGTGTTCCACAAATTCACCCGCTACAATACCATCAAAGAAATCGGCTTCAAAGGGCAATTCGGCAGCACTGCCTGCTACCGCCCGGTGATAAACACCGGCTGGAATCTGCTCAATACGTTCGGGCAACAGATCAATACCATACAAATCGATACCCGGAAATAGTTGTTTCAATACGTTGCCGCCCCGACCTGTATTACAGCCACAGTCCAGAACCCGCAGACTGTTTCCGGGCAGATGCCGGGCAAACTGCCGATACCGGTCCAAGGTGAATTTACTGTGTTCACTCCACGTTTGCTGCTGATTTGCTTCAATGTTGTTCATCTCCTTAGTGATTTGATAAATATTAAATCTGTTTATACGAGTTGGGTGCCTTATTTTTTGCCAAAAAATACCTTACGGTAGTTCGTAGCCAATGGGTGTTTCGACAGAATTGGCGGAAATAGTACGTATTGATCGATTATTTCTTTGCTGAAAAAATGCTCGTCGATACCTGTAACCGCAAATCCACAGGCGGTGAGCATATCAACAAAATCATCTCCGTAAATGCGCAGATGATCACGCTGACCAAATATGCGTTCGCGTTCCTGGGGGCTGGTAATGGACAAATCCTCGATAGTCTGTTTCAGATTGTCTTTCTGAGGAACGGTAAACACACAGTAGCCACCCGGTTTCAGCACCCGGTACACCTCCCTGATGGCACCCATATGGTCTGGAACGTGTTCCAGCACGTCGCAGGCAATAACACAATCGAATGACTCATCGCCAATGGCTTTCATGGCCGAAATGTCAATGTTATAATCAATGCGGCTATACGCATATCCTTCGGCCAGGAAATCGGCTGTTTTATAACTGCCTGCTTTGCTACGCATTACTTTTTCCAGGTGTTTTTCCGGCGCGAAATGCAGAACACTTTTATTCTCGATAAGTTTGTCAAATCCAAACTCATTAAGCAGGCTGAAGGCAGCCATTAGCAACCGGTGCCGTACGGTCGATTTACAATAGGGGCAGATAACGTGCTGATGCCAGCCATCGCTGGCGAGATGGTTCGATTTGTACTGGCAGATGTTACATTCTACCGTTTTACCGGCTACCGTATAATATACCTGCGAAGCCTGAAGATACGTACCCATTACAGCATGCTTGATTGACCTCAATGTCTGTTTCATAGTATTGTCTTGAAAAATGAATGACCTACCTGTTATTTTCTCTTTCTGTTGCTGGCAGGGAGCCAATTAATGCGCCTTGATCACTCTATTTCCCGTTGAATTGGCTTTCATCCCAGAAACCATAGCATCTTCTTCCAAGTCAATGGACTCATTGACCCGTGACGGATTTAACACGGCCGGGTATAAAACATCGATGAATCGGCGAATTTTGGTTTCCCAAAGTTGAGTAAGGGCAAATTCGAACGCCTGACGACCCATCATCAGGCGTTCGGTGGGATGAGCAGCCATCCATTCAATAGCCCTTGCCAGGTCGGCGGCTACCCGGTCTGGCGTAGTAACCGGCACTTTAATGCCCGTTGATACGCTCACTATTTCGGCCTGCCCGTGCAAATCGAGCGTAACGATGGGTAGCGAGTAAGCCATAGCTTCCATCAACTGATGCGGTCCCGAATCGCGCAGGCTGGTGAAGAAAAATACGTCTGACTCCCGAAAAAAGCCTTTTACCTCGTCGTGCGTCACATGACCAACCCAGTTGACGCGGTTGCTTACGCCGTACTGCCGAATGTAGTGCGGCACCTGGTCGGCTAGGTCGCCCCGTCCTCCAACAATGGTTAACTCTACAGGTAGCGCAGCATCGACCTGACCGAGTGCCTGAATGGTTAGTTCCAGCGCTTTGCGGGGCAGCATTCGGCCCACCCACAGTAGTTTGAGCACTTTACCCGGTACATGCTCAACGGGGGGCTGTGGCAAAAATGATACACTTATACCCGCATCAAGTATCCGTTCAATGGGTTGTTCGGGTCGGAAACGCCGGGCCAGCCAGTAGGTGTCGGCGTTAGTAACGATAACCCGGTCTGCCTTGTGGAGCGTTTTATAAAAGCCGGGGTTGACGTACTCCATCAATCGGCCAATCCGCGCCCGCATCCGCTCACGCCCCCAGTATTTACCGAAATACTGCTTCATGGATTCGGGGGCCTGCTGCCCGCCACTCACCGGGCCAAAAATGAATGGCTTCCCCAGTCGGTACATAAAACTACCCAACTGAAGACTACCATAAGTAATATGGTGAACCAGATCGAACTGATGCCGTTGATTAAGCTGTATAGCCAGTTGGCTGGCTACCCATTGCCAGTACAGGTAGTGAAAATACAGGCCAGGTAAGCCTTTATGATACGCTTTTTCTACCCAGTCTGGCACAACTACATAGTGAACGGTGAAGTTCGGATACAGGCCAGCCTGTAGGATGGGGTCGATGGCGGCTTTCCCCTTTTGCTGAGTCAGGCAATGAACTTCTGTGTTATTTTGACTCAGCAAACGCGCATATATCCAGCCTGTTTCTTCTTCAGAACCGACGTTCGGAATGCAGGCATAAGCAGATATAAGGACTTTTTTCATGGTATATGGAAGAATTGAGGCTGATAATAAACGGGGAAGCACTACGTAGGGCGCATCATCCGAATTTTCCGAAGCAGAAAACCCGTGCAGATACGGCCAACATCGAAAACGAAAAAAAGCAACCCGCTTTTAGAGTGGGCAATGGCAAAGTTATAGCGCACCCGTAGATTCGTCGGCGATTTAATCGACGTAAAGCCGTCGATGAACTGCTTCAGGCTGACTCCCTTTTCCACCTGGATACCAGTTGCCCTGACAAACTCATAAACAACGCTGCTGGCACTTACAATCAGCCGATACCCGGCTTTACGCGCCCGAATCGAGAACTCGACATCAGCCATGTAGTGCGGAAAGTTTTGGGAGTCAAATAAGCCGATTTTGTCAAAAACCGACATTGGAATCAGCGTACCCCGCCCCGGCAGCGACTGTGACTCCACGAAGGCCGCCCGGCGGGTAAGTTCCCGGTAGCTGTATCCATAATCGGCGGCCAGGTGATGCCCCCCAGCGGTGTAAAGTTCAAATTTAGAACCAGCGTACTCCAACTTATCGGGATTGTCGCTGTCTACGCTTACCGATCCCACCAGGCACGGCTGGTGCTTTTGGTAGGCATTCAGCATACTCTGTAGGTAGTCAGGAATTACACGGGTATCGTCATTGAGAGTCAGCACAAAGTTTTTATACCGGTTGTTTTGGTGTTGCTGCGTGTACCGGATGCCCCAGTTGGTAGCCTCGGCCCACCACAGGTTACCATCGCCCTGTAACACGATAACATCCGCAAACTCCCGGCGAATCATGTCAGCAGTACCATCGGTAGATCCATCGTCCACTACAATAATCTGAAAATCGCGGTATGTCTGCGCTGTCAGACACGCCAGGCACTGCCGGGTATAATCGATTCGGTTATGAACGGGAATAACAATGCTAATCACGGCTATATAGGTTTGAACAGCGTTGCCGCTGGTGATAAATCGTAGTCGACGGCCGTTTCGGTCGGTTCGTCAACGGTAGAATAGGTCGGCTTTCGCTTAAGCCCCATGTACATACCTACCCCCACTAACCCCCAGTACTGGACGGGAAACTGATACCCTGCCCCGTATATCAACCCACTGGCAATAAACCCAAACAAGACAAGTTGATCGGTAGACAGAATCTGGCCCGACCGGTAAAGAACCACCAATGCGCCCAAGATTAGAACCAGGTGGATCAACAAACCAAAAGCCCCGTAGTTGAAAAGCATGTCGATATACTGCGAGTGAATAATGGTTCCTTTTTCCTCGAAGTCTGGATTCTCCATGATTTCGCCCCGGTCGTAACCTTCATACCGCCAGCCAAATAATGGCCGTTCCGGTATCTGACTCAAGTAATATTCGGACTGCTCTACGCGCCAACTAGCCGTATTATCTTCCTCAGGCGACAGGATACCGCCGATGCTGGTCATCATAGCGGCTACCTTTTTTTCGGGTAACAGCCCCACAAACGGCAAAGCGATGGTTACTAAAAGCGTGAACAGAATAAGGGTGCGACCCAGTGGCAACCCGCCACCTGACGAAACTTTACCCAGCAGGGATAACCCGACAACTATGCCAGCGGCTACCACCGCCGATGAAATCACCGTTCGATGCAGCAAAACAATAATGACCAAAAAGCAGAAAAGGGCCGTAATCAGGTGAATTGGCCGATGATGCTTCAGGTAGTTTGCCAGGTAATACAGGAACGGAATCAGGAAATAATAGGCATCCGGTGAGAGCGTAGTCCGAGTATCGGAATTAAACGCGTAACCGAAAATACGACCCAGTACAATTTGGTCGAAGAAGAAGAAAAAGAAGATTATATTAACCGCCTGCTTTATATCAATGGGTTCTGACCGAATTGCTAAACAATAGGCCCCAATGGCCACGCTGCAATAGGCGAAGCGTTTAATAACAAAGTAAGAATAAATGTATTGACCGTATTCATACTTGGATTCCAGCACGAGCAGGATGATCCCCAACCCCAACACCCAGCCCACAGTTTTGTACAGACCGGGGATGCTGAAATATCCATACACAAATAGCCCCATGCTCAAAATCGGAGCCAGGTTAACCAGCATATCCGAGTAGGCCTGGTGATCACCCCCATGCGTTAACGTACCAATGCCAAACAGCAGGTAGAACAGCCCAAGTCTATGTAGCCAGGTGATCATGCAGCCTGCTGGATTTGGTGATAAAAAGAAACTAACTCCGTCACTGACTTGGGGTGGTTGAAGTGCTGGTCGGCGAAGTCGGCCTGCGCCCGCTTCAGTTCCCGTCTAAAACTGGCGTCAAAATAGATGGCTACTTCGTCGGTGAGTGTATTGAGGTTGTTTCCATTCAGCAACCCAAAATTCGCCGGTAACATTTCCGGCACACCCCCTACGGGCAGGGCTAGCACGGGCGTTTGAACGGCTAAGGCTTCAATTATAGCGTAGGGGCAGTTGTCGTTCAGGGCTGTATGAATGTACAAATCAGACTGCGCCACCAATCGCCACGAATCGGTTTGTCGGCCACAAAACTTGATTTGTTCGCCCAGGCCGAGATGTTCAACCAATGCTTCATATTCAACCCGCTTGGGACCATCGCCAATGAGCCATATGATGAAGTTATTGATCCCCCGCTCACGCAGCTTATGGCCAATCTGAATCAGAAGTTTCTGATTTTTGCGTTCATCTATGTAACCTACGTTACTGATAATAAGCTGACTATCCTGATTTCGACTAACAATGTCAGCAGCGTTGTCAATATTAACTGTATTGTAAATGGTTATCTTTTTGATATCATCAGGCAGCAGGTGTTGTGATTTTTGGTAGCCGTAACCAGACGTAAACACGTAGTTTTTTATGTGCGAGAATAAGTACCTGTACCAGGTCGAAAAACGGCGTTCAAACCAACTATTCATCGGAAATCGGCTAACCAGTTCACTCACTGGGCTATCGTTGAAATGACACGACAGCACTGCCGGAACCCGTTTGTTAAGAGCCAGGAAAGCGGCCCCCCCAGATTTAGCATCCTGCGCGTGAATCAGGTCAAATTTTTCATTTCGATGGCCGCGAACAGTCCAGTACATACTGGTGAAGTAGGCGAACTCTTCGAACAAAGCCCGGCTAGCTGGACCAAATGGATGCATCAGCCGCTTTAGGAGTCCCATACACTTCCGCCAGGTAAACGGCGTATCGGACGCATCCAGAATACGAACAGTCATACCCTGTTTTTGCAAATCCTCGGCCAGTCGGTTGTAGTACATCACAACGCCGGACGGCGAATGGTTGACCAAGACGGTGGTAATAAGTACGTTCATTTTTGAGGTTGGTTGATGGCTAGAATAGTCCTGGGTTTTTCGTTGTCAAACACGCCAAACCAACCATCCAGGTAAGCTGCCGTGTAAAACTTCATCCGTTTCAGTTTATGGTCGTCGTGCAAAGCCACCTGAATCAGCTGCGTCGATAGGGCTTTGGCAAAGCTGCCGGTCAGTCGAATTTTGTGAAGCGGTTTCAGCTTGGGCCAAGCTTCCCGCTTCAGCCATATGTTATTCCGAATGCCGTAAAAGCGAATCCACAGTTTATCGATAGCGTAAGCACTTCTACCATTGAATTGTGAGAGCGCGGGTTTCGATGCACAGAAGTGATCGATACGGGCCGTATGCAGCAATGCAATTTTACCAACCTGGTTTTTCAGGCGCAGGCTATATTCTACATCGTCATTGTGGATAAAAAATTCGGAGCGGGGCAGCCCTACGGCTTGCACTGAACTATACGGCAATAATAACCCTACAAATGAAGCGAAGTCGATAGCCGAAATGGAAGTACTGTTGCCTTTTTCCTCTAAAGGTTCTTGCAACGATGATAGATTGGGACTATATGTTAGGTTAGCTCGGTGAAACGCCGGTATTTTATCTTCCTCATACACCGTAGGGGCCAGCCCGGCATAGGTTTCCTTGAGCGGTATGGCCAGCAGTTTTTCCAGACACCCTTCTTCCGGACTGCAATCGTCGTCCATTACCCAAAACCAGTCGTACTGCTTCTCAAAAGCATACTTCAACCCGTGATGAAAGCCGCCCGCGCCCCCCAGGTTGTTTCGGCTCGTCAGGCAGAATAAATCTGTCTGCTGCGCCAGCCAGTCGGCCGTTCCGTCGGTACTGCCGTTGTTGAAAACGACGATAGCCGCCAGTGGGTAGGATTGCCTACGCAGACTGCGGATGCATTCCTTCAAATCGACCAGGCGATTATACGTTACTACGATAGCCGCTACAGTGTTCATTATTGATGGTTTTATTAACGTTCTGATTCACTCTAATTCTTTATAAAGTTTGAGCGTCCTGTCAACGGTATTTTCCCAGGAAAATTCCAGCAGTCGTTCCTGCCCTTTTTTGATCAGTTCCTGCTTCAATTCATTGTTACTGAGTATCTGCTCAATGGCGTTAATGAGTGAATCTGGCTCGTTAAAATTTACGTAAAGTGCTGCGTCTCCAGCTACTTCGGGTAGCGAACTACTATCATTAATTATACACGGGCATTGGCAGTCGAACGCTTCCAGAATGGGTATGCCAAATCCTTCGTACAGTGACGGAAAAATAAAGGCTGTGGCCTGCTGATATAGCTTCCGCAAAATTTGGTCATTTATGTCCCGCTGCTCCACCAAATCATCAACTTTAAGTGACAGAATCAACTGGCGTTCTGACTCAGTAAAAGCTCCGCCCCCCGCGCACAATAATTTCAGTTTATATTTTTTTAATACAGGATATATTGCTGACAGCATACCATTAAAATTCTTATAAACGTGTCGGCTACCTACGTATAAAAGATAGGGATTTGGCGCCCTATCAGGCTCTTCTGTTGTGCTGATGACGGAAGGTGGGAATGAGCACCCATGATAGATAACCTCAATTTTTTCGGGGTTTACGTCAAGTAATTCAATGATATCCCGTTTTGTACTTTCAGAAACCGCAATGATACGGTCGGCCTGATTGGCCAGGAGTTTTTTCCGGGCAATAATGCCCTGGTCGAAGGTTAATTCTTTGAACTGGTTAGAGAACTTTTCGTGAATCATATCATGAAACGTTACGACCAGTGGTTTGCGATTCAGGTATGGAATAAAGTATGAATCAAAATAGGTGGGGTGTAAAATGTCGTACTGCTTTTTCTTGAGTGCCGACAGCGTATAAAACTTATTTATCTCGTAGATAAGTCGCTTTTTTCGTCTGAACTCTTTATTAAGTAAAAAATTATTGATGTCAAACCCTTTTTCTTTCAGATGAATATTATTGGAAAACAGCAACGGCAACGCGGCCGAATAATCGGGGGTGTGGTTTATGCCATGAATCAGTTCAGAAAAATAGCGGGATACGCCACCGTAGGTGTGGAGTGAAAAGGCCTGATGATCGAAGAGGATTTTCATGGTGTTCAATAACACTTTCTTTAATCTGATTGTCAGTTTTGTACGCGCTGCCCCAGCAGTTTAGCTACCTGATTTTTGGTAAAGTCAATGGCTTCGTGGAGGTAACTCAACTGAATGACCTGGATGCCTTTGTAGCGGAGATACCCGTACATACTCAGGGTAATCCAGAACTCAGCCATTACCCAGGCGTAAGCGGCTCCTATGTATCCCGACTTTTGTATGCACAGCATATTCAGCCCTAAGCCAATGACCGAACCGCAGGCCGTGATGACGAAAAAGGCGCGGTCCATCCGTAAATTCAGCATGGTATGTAACCCCAGCAGGTTACTGATGCCCACCATAATAGGAAGCAGTGACACGATACGCAACACCAGAATAGCCTCCTGAAATTTGCTGCCGTAGAGTAGGGTTATAAACACTGGTGCAACAAGCCACAACACTACCGACACGATTACCATGAATAGGGCCAATGGGAAAAACGTAGTCCGGACAATGTGTAATCCCTCCGCCCGTCCTTTCCCAAAAGCGTTGGCCACAATGGGAAAAAAAGCCTGATTGAGGGCCATGCTAACAAAGGCCCGGGTAATTGCTTCGATACGGGTGCCCGCCGAAAAGATACCCACGTTATACGCCGTTGTAAACAGCCCCAACAAAAACACGGACGAACCAGCGTACAACGTAATCATCACTGAAGAGAAAAATAGGGTGCTGTCCTCCCGAAACCGATTACGCAAGGCAGCGCGCGTGGGCAACGTAAACGTCACCTTGAACCGACGTAAGGCCACCCGCAGCGCCACAACGCTTACCAGTACCTGCGCTACGCTGATCGTAAGGTTCTGGTAGATATAATCTTCTGGTTGCCGAATTAGCACAAACACCGACAGGGTAAGCAGAAATTTCACCCCCAGGTTAAAGATGGCTACCCGGCCCAGATCTTCCATAGCCTGAAACAGCCAGATCGGAAACAGCACTACGCCAACGCAGCTCAGGTACGTGCAGACATGCAGCCATAAGTGCGCCCTAAATACCGGATTGTAGTAGGAAAGGCCCGCAAAAACCAGGGTCGACAGCCCAAACAACAGGGCTTTACCCGTCAGCACCTCGCTAAAAACCCGGTTTACCAGTTCCTTATTATTCCGATCGGCGGCAATGGCACGCACGGCCGCCATTTCGAATCCGTAGTTGATGAACAGCGTGAAATAGGCGACGTAGGCCGTCGAGAAATTCAACAGTCCCAACCGTTCAGGCCCAATGATGCGCACCACATACGGCACCGTCAGGAGCGGCAGCAGCAAGTTTGCCATATGGACGCTGAAGAGCGAAGCCACGTTTATCGTAAATCGTTTAAGTACCGATTTCGACAGGACTGGCTGCACATCAGCAACGGTAGTTGTATTCATATTTATTTTTCGTTGAGACAAAACGCTCAGGATTAGGCCCGAACGGGTTTGGACGACCGAAAAGCTTCCTTTAGATTAAACCAGATGAACAAGGGAACAACCCGACCGTATCGACCTGCCAGGCGTTTAGGCTCGACTAGTACCCGGAAAAACCACTCCAGCGACAGCTTCTGCATCCATGCCGGTGCCTGCGTAACCCGGTCTGTATGGAAATCGAAAGCGGCTCCAACCGTCACTAGAAAATGTACGTTCGTGAACTGTGCCAGTTGATTGGCAAACCGCTCTTGCTTGGGCGACCCCAGCCCAATCCAGACAATATTTGCGCCCGACTGGTTGATGGTGTCGGCCAAGGCCCTCATCTCGTCATCGGTCATTTCTCGAAATGGTGGGCAGAACGTCCCGACCACCCGGTTATTGCCGAACTTCTGGCTAACGGCGGCTTTCAGGTCGTCCGCTACGCCTTCTTTACCTCCGCAGAAAAAATGGCTAACCGGCTGGTTGGCCCCTTCGGTAAGTATGCGTTTGAAAAAGTCGGGGCCATAGCATCGCGTCATTTGGGAGGCTCCCCGCCAGCGCCCAAGCCAGACACTGGGCATTCCATCGGGCAGTACCCAGTAGAAGGAGTCGAGCAGCGTTCTGAACGCCGGTTGCCGGTAAGCTGTAACCAGGCCGTGGGCGTCCGTGGCACTGACGCATCGGTTCTGGCGGGGGTAAGCGACTTCGCTTTGCGCCAGACACTGCCGAACAGCCTCATCCAGACCCGCATCAAACAGCGTAACGTTGAGAACCTTTGTCATGTATATCGTTGATTGAGTAGCGACTGTTACCGGGCGTTTTCGTGGCCTTTTAGTGTCGACATAACTGTCAGCCAGCAAATTTTTACGTCCAGCCGGGTCGATTGCCGACGAATGTACAGGTGGTCGTAACGGACCCGGGTCTTCATCCGGTGAACTTCCGCCGTTTCTCCGCGTGCACCCCGCACCTGGGCCAGCCCCGTAATACCGGGTTTTACGGAGTATCGCTCTTGATAACCGGGTATTGTATTCCAATGCTGAGCATCCAGGGGCAACGGGTGCGGACGCGGCCCAACCACGCTCATATGACCCACCAGCACGTTCAGAAACTGCGGCATCTCATCAAGATTAGTCCGACGCAAAAACCGCCCTATGGGGGTTATCCGCTGATCGTTTACAACAGCCTGCTGGAATGGGGCATTCCTGTCATATGTCATGGTCCGAAATTTCAGGCATGGAAACACCGTACCCCGACGGCCTGTTCGTAGCTGGACGTAAAAAATCGGGCCTTTAGAAGTAAACTTAATCAATAGAGCAACTATAGGAAAAAGCCAAATGAGAATACACAATGTAATCAAACAAGACACGGTGAGATCAAATCCCCGCTTTTTAAGATTGGCTACTGGTAACCTTAAAATACGATTGCGTTCCTGAGTATGGGTTTGTCTCTGATTGAGACGTTTCAGGCCGAAAGAAATCGTTTTCTCGTTGGTAAATGCTTCCATAGCACCTAAATTTTTGGGGTTGGGTAATTGTCTTTTCCTGGTAGAGCCGAACAAAACAAAAGCGATAGTTTACCGGTAGGAATAACTGTTCTTGTACTGGTGGTTAGAATGGTATGATTCTCCATTACTGACTCCATTTAGCACAATACGCATGTTCTTAAAACGCTGCTCCCGGTAGAGCAGGTCCAATGTTTTAAGGCTGTGTTTAGGCGTTACGCCGTGCCGAACCACAAATAGAGTCGTATCTACATACGGAGTAACTACCTGGGCATCGGTAACAATACCAATTGGTGGAGCGTCGAGAATAATGTACCGGAAGCGCTCTCGCAATGTCTGCATCAACTGCTTCATGGTATCGCCACTTAGGAGTTCGGATGGATCCTGTGGTAGCGGACCGCTTGGTATCATGTAATAGTTAGGATGCCCCGGTACAGGCTGTAGAATCTCATCTACCGTAGCTTTCCCGTCCAGATACATACTAAGGCCTACTGAATTGTCGAGGGCAAATACCTGGTGAAGACGAGGTAACCGCATGTCCATTTCCACGATAACGCAGGGTTGCCGCAGCATAGCCAGACTCGCTCCCAGATTGATCGATATAAATGATTTTCCCTCCCCGCTAATGCTGGAAGTACAAAGGAACACTTGGCTCGCTATGGTTTCGTCCTGCTCAAACTTGATGGTGGTCCGGATAGACCGAATTTGCTCGGCAATAACAGATCGATTGTGGGGAGCTACCACTAGAGGGTCCCGGTGGTGCTTTTTCATTACTTCTCCCAAAATGGGAACCCGTGTAGACGTTTCGACATCCTGCCGTCGTGATACCCGGCTGTTAAGCGCATTCTGACCTCCAATCACAGCTGTTGGCACTAATAAGCCCACAAGACCAAAAAGAGCATAGACAACTACCCCCACCGGCTTAACAGGCCACTCACTGCTTTTGGCTGCATCGATTACCCGGCTATTGGCAACGGCAGCCGCAAACATAACGGCCATTTCTTCCCGCTTCTGCAACAAATACGTGTACAAATCATTTTTGATGGTCTGCTGACGTGTAACGTCCATCAGCCCCCGCTCCTGCTTGGGCACGGTGCGAATAATACTACTAATCTTTTGATTGTCGGCCAGGTACTGCTGCTGCGAACTAAGCAGCATGGACTTCATGGATTTGATGTTTTGGCTGACATTATTTTTCGTTGCTTTAATCTGTTTATCAATGGCTTGCAGAAGGGGGCTTTTTTCTGATGTTGTTGTCATCAACTTATCCCGCTCTAGTTCGAGCGACGATAAATTTTCGATCTGCCCCAGTAGAACAGGGTCACTGATCCCTATAGTAGCGGGCGTGCTTCCACGCTGGTCGACCTGCGTATTGATAAATGTCTGTAAGTCGCCAAGCGTGGCCAGTTGTACACCTATCTGGTTAAGCTGGGCATCGTTCTGCCGGGTTGTTTCTATAAACGACTGAGCCTGCGTACTTAAGTCAGTAATACCCAAGTCGGATTTGTATTGCGCCACGCTTTTTTCAACCGAAGCCAATTCTCTTGATACGATACGGAGCCGGTTTTCAACAAACTGAAGAGTGTTTTTCGCCATTTTGGTATTGTCCGTAATGGCCGCCTGATTGTATTCCATAATGAGCGTATTTAGAATCGCTTCGCCCTTCTGCGGAACGGCATCTTCGAGTGTTAGGTGAATAACCGATGATGTCTTGCTCGTTGGAACCGCTTTCAGACTACCCAAATACAACCCTACTGCCGAGGAGGGCGACATGACCTGCACGGTAATCGGCTCGGTTTTGCTACTTATCGGTTGGCGGGTCAGTATTCGCAGCTGTCCGTAAGGCGTCTGAACAGACTGGTTAACCGGGTACGACTGGTCATTAATTTGTACGGTTTTGTCAGACAGAAAACGTAGCTGTAACATTTTCGCATACAGTACCGGTTTGGCTGATTCAACTAGCACCAGCACCGGCGAGTCGGTATAGATTTCCCTCTTCCCAAACGACGATTTCCTGAAGTACCGGGTATCCAGATGAAGCCCTGTTACTACCCGGTTCATCAGCGTTTTTGAGGTAAGCACCTCCAGCTCGTTTTCAACTAATTTTTTGGGCGAATAACCTCCCAGTTCTTTCAGAGGGTTTGCCTGCTGATTCCCCAGCTTTTCATCCTGAAGCAGTAAATTAGCCTCGATTCGGTAAATAGGCTGTTTGTAAAGCATGTACGCATACGCACCACCTAATGCAATCATTAGCGATAAAACAAACCAGGGCCATTGTCTAAGGTAGGGCGTCAGGTAACTCCTGAGCGTTGGACTACCAGAGTCAACTAATTGATAGTCTGTATAAGTGGAGTTATATTTTTGGTTCATATTAGTTGTGCCGATGCATTCAGTAATCAGGGGCAATTAGTCAGGGCCGAGTGGCAATGATGGCAATCAATGACAACGCGGCAATGAATATGGGAGCCAGTTGGTAGGCTCTGTCCACGCTGGTTGCACGAGCTTTGCCAGGCTCCACGTAAATCACGTCGTTGGGATGGAGCGAATAGAAAGGTGATTTGAATACATCACGCCGGGTTAAATCCAGTCGGGAAAAAACACGTTTGTTATTTTCCTCCCGGATAATGAGGATGTTGTCCCGGCGGGCGTAAATCGTTAAATCACCTGCTAGTCCTAGTGCTTCGGGCAGGCTTATCTGTTCATTTGGTATGGAAAATAATGCTGGGCGAGTTACTTCGCCCAGCACTGAGATTTTAAAATTCAAATTTCTGACGTTAACCGTTGGTTCTTTGAGGTAAGGTTCAAGTTTGATTCGTATCAATTCGCTCGCTTTACTATTGGTAAGATCGGTTACCGTTACCTGACCTATGAGCGGCAATTTTATAGTACCATCTGTATTGACTAAGTAACCGGATGTCCGAGCGAGTGGGTTTGATGTTTTAATATCGGAACTTACATCAGCCATTGATGGTGGGTTGAAATAATTAGAGGCTTCTGCGTTTAAGCTGCTAACCTGAACTGACAGTATGTCACCCTTTTTGATAGTAGGAATAAATGATTCGACTATTGAAATAGTATCTTCAATACCTGTGTTTGTTACTGCTTGGAAGTAGGTGAGCTTTTTAGTTGATGTACAACTGTCTAAGGAAGCCATCCAAACAATACCAGCAATTAAGTGGACTAAAAAATGATCGCATATTTTGGTTATTCTTCTTTTCGTTAGCATGCAGGAACTGGACTATAAATACTATCTCAGTTGTTTCAATCGATGGAAGACTGCTGGGATTTTCTTTGGTTCGGAGTAAACAGTATTGGTCGGCGACCAGGTAGTATTTACTCTAAAAGTAGTGTATTAATATCTTCTAAGAATGGTATGAGCTCTTTTCAATAAGTACTAATAGTTAAAAACGTATTTATTGTATTGTGATGAAATTTCCTGTATAATAAATTTTTATTTACCTTTTTAAAAAATTGGTAGCATATCTATAGGAATATTTTTATAGAGTATGTAATAATCCAGTTCTTTTCCAGTAAAGAAATTAATAGCGATGTCTGGTCTGTCTTGATTAACCGGTCCAACCGGTCCCAAAAAGCTCGAACAGTTTTTTGATGACTTTACTAACCAAACAATCGCTTGTGAGGAAGACAGTTGGTACTGTCGTCAAAGTCACCTAAAGCCAAACAAATGACTACTGCATTCCGACTAGGCGAACTTATAAAGTCATCAGCTCATGACAATCAATTCGGTCTTATAGTGCTCGGTCAGGAGATGATTCAGTTATCAGAAAGCGTGTTAGAGTGATTGCCGGGATAACACAATCTTACGTTGCTTAGGTGAGCGTATTCTTACCCCTTCTGGTGAGCCAGTTTTGACTGGAGTTTATGTCGTGAGTAAGGTCCCCTCAGTCTTCAAATATTTCAGCTATTTGTTCAGGTGAGGACTGACCACTTTTTAGGTAGCCGAAGCGCGAAAAAAGTCCTCCATTTTGTGAGAGATCGTGAAAGAGTAGAGATAATTCTCTTTTGTATATTCTCTTTGGTTATCAATCTTGCTTCTCCCAACTTGACACACGTCATTAAACACTCTCCTTTTTGAGTCAATTTATCAAATTTTCACACAGCCAAAAATTGATTAAACGGTAGTAAACTGCTACATTTATTTCAAAATGATTGGCATTCTAGCATAAAGTAAATTATAACTCTCTATTATCCAGTTTTATTAGTGTCTACCGTACTTGTATCTCTCAAACCAAGCTCAGCCAGACATGTTGGCCGTGCCTTAGCCATTTTTCTGCTGTTGTTGGCTACCTCCCAGGTATTTGCGCAGAACATCTTTTACGTTGCTGTCAGCGGGAATGACAGCAACTCCGGCCGATCGGCCGATAGTCCGTATCAGTCACTCGCCAAAATCAACAGTCTCTCGCTGCAACCCGGTGATCAGGTGCTGCTCCGGCGGGGCGATACCTTCCGGGGTACCCTTTATATCAGGCAGTCGGGTTCATCGGGTAATCCGATCATTGTCGATGCTTACGGCTTGGGTGATAAACCCATTATTGCCGGGTCGTCTCAGGTTACGGGCTGGAATAATATCGGCAATAACACCTGGCAGGCTAGCTGCTCCAGTTGCGGCAGCCGGGTAACGGGCGTTTACAACAAAAATGCGGCTCTGCCCCTCGGCCGGTATCCTAACCTCAGCGACTCAAATAAAGGGTATCTGACTATTCAGTCGCATAACGGTACAGGTCAGATTACAAGTCAGCAGGGTTTACCCACCAATTTTACGGGGGGGGAAGCTGTACTGCGCTCCGCTGCCTGGGTTATTGACCGCGCTCAGATTACCAGCCAGAGCGGCAACACGCTATCACTTAGCTATAATACAACCTATCAGCCACTCGACAACTGGGGGTACTTCATCCAGAATCATCCCGCCACACTTGATCAGACAGGTGAGTGGTATTATAACCCGTCTGATAAAACGATTCGCATTTACGATAATCAGAACAATCCCAATAATCAGCTAATTACGGCAACAACGGCTAGCGAAGGCGTTAATCTGAGTAATTCGTCGTATGTGACTGTGCGTAATATCAGGATCACCCAAACGCTTTCGTCTGGGCTTTTATCGAACAACGGCAACGGAATCACACTATCGGGTAACGACATTACGCTTTCGGGCGAGAACGGGGTCAGTTTCAGTGGGTCAGGCAATTCAATTCTGGTCGAAAACAACCTGATTGAAGATGCCAATAATACGGGATTTCTGATCAATGTTTACCAGAATTTCACCTTTCGGGGGAACACCGTTCAGCGAATTGGCCTGTTGGCGGGCCGGGGCGGCAATGGCGATGGTACGTATTCGGGACTACAGTCGGCCAGTAACTCCAACACGCTCATTGAAAACAATGTGTTCGATAAAATCGGCTATACGGGTGTCACCATCGGCAGTAGTTCAACGGTTCGCTACAACCGTGTGTCGAACTACTGCCTGACGAAGAGTGACGGGGGCGGCTTGTACATATCGAACGGTGGGCGGGCTAACCTGACTGACGTTAAGTTTCAGTCGAACATCGTATATAACGGCATAGGCGCTCCTGAAGGTACGCAGATTCAGTCGACGTCGGGGGCGCATGGTATTTTCCTTGATGACTGCACCATAAACGCGGAGGTTTCGGGCAACACCATCTTTCAGGTTGCTGGCATGGGTATTTTCCTGCGGGGTGCTTATAACTGCACGATCAAAAACAACACCAGCTTCGATAACGGTGAGGAGCAGCTCAAGATCGTCGCCAATGGTACCTGCGCCCCGCGTAACATTATCAACCAGAACAATATTCTGGTCAGCAAGCTGGCAACAGCCCTTGTAGCGGCTTACGAAAGCAATGCCAACGACCTGAGCAGTTTCGGTTCCTTTGATCATAATTACTACGTACGGCCATTTTCGGATCAGTTCAAAATTCAGGCTGTGTATAACCCCGGCACGGGCGGCACAGGTGGGGTTTTGTCGCTGGCGGAGTGGCAAAACCGGTTCGGTCTAGACAAAAACTCGTTTAATAGCCCCATTACGTATAAATCGCAGATGGCGACGCAAACGGGCACTACCCTGCTCAATTACTCCTATTCGAGCGGAGCCGACGGCTGGAATGCTTGGTCGCCCTACGGGAACGGCCGGCTCGACTGGGATAATTCCGGTAAACTCGACGGTGGCTCCATGCGACTGTCGTTCGCGTCGGCGTCGGGCCGGAGCAATTCATACCTGCTGACAACGGTTAATCTTGGTAGCGTACGTAAGGGGCAAACCTACCAGTTGTTACTGGATGGAGTAGCGTCGGGGCCCAATAAGCGGTTAACGGTTTACCCCCGTCAGCAAGGTGGCAATTACCGCGATCTGGCCGAACGTACCACTTTTGTGCTGGGAACGAGTCGTCAGAATAACGAAGCTACATTTACAGCCAACGCCGACGAGTCGAATGCAATTCTGGTGGTGCAGGCGGACGAAGACGGGCAAACCGCCTGGGTCGATAACCTGATTATGCGCGAAGCCACGCTAACGACGCTTAACCCCAGTGACTACGTCAAAATCGTGTATAATGCGACGGGGCAGACAACCAACGTGGGGCTGGACGCTACCTACCGCGACGTCAAAAATAACGCGTATACGGGTCAGATTACGCTCGCCCCCTATTCGTCGGCGGTACTGTTGAAACAGCTTACGGCAACTACTCCAACACCGGTCAGTCTGCGCGATCCAGAAAATCCTACCTCCACTACGAATGGCCTCGACTATAAATACTACGAAGGCTCCTGGAACGTGCTGCCCGACTTCAGTAGCCTCACAGCGGCTAAAACTGGTACCTCCAGTCAGCCCGATCTTTCCGTGCGGGGGCGGGACAGTTACTTCGGTTTGCAGGTCAAGGGCTATTTCAACGCGCCCATTGATGGTATGTACACCTTTTATACCACGTCCGACGACGGTAGCAAACTTTACATCGGCACGACTGAGGTCGTCAGCAATGATGGGCAGCACGCAGCCAAGGAAAAATCGGGCAGCATTGGTCTGAAGGCCGGCAAACATGCCATTACTGTTGCCTTCTTTCAGGGGAATGGTGATCAGACACTCAACGTCAGTTACGAAGGACCCGGCAGTAGCAAGCAGGCTATTCCAGCCAGTGCGTTCTACCGCGTTCCCACGACGGCACCAACCGGATCTGGCGTTTACCTCTCTGACTTGAACTGGACATCGGCGAATAATGGCTACGGCCCGGTCGAGAAAGACAAGAGCAATGGCGATTTGGGGGCGGGCGACGGCCGTGCCATCACCCTCAACGGACAAACCTACGCCAAAGGCCTGGGCGTGCACGCAGCCTCCTCCATCAGCTATAACCTGGGCGGTCAGTACACCCAGTTCACCACCGACATGGGACTTGACGACGAGATGGCCAGCACCAGTTGCGGTAACGTCGAGTTTCAGATCTTTGTCGATGGCACGCTGGTCTATCGTAGCGGCAACATGAACGCAGCCACGGCCACCAAGTCGGTGACCCTGGACGTATCGGGTAAGCAGACTCTGATGCTGGTGGTTACTGACGGGGGTGATGGCTACGCCTGTGACCACGCCGACTGGGCCGGAGCCCGGCTCTCCAAGAGCGCTGCTGGTCGAATGGCTGCCGTACAGTCGGAGGTTGATGCCTTCACGGCAGAGGTTTATCCCATACCCACCCGCGAAACGCTGCGGGTACGCTACTGGGCCCAAACGTCAGGCAATCTTTCGATACAACTCCTCAACGAAACATCTCAGCAGATGCTTCAGCAAGTGCATTCAGTCACGGCGGGAGAAAACATGATCAGCCTGCCCGTACAAAACATTACCCGCGGGTTTTACATTTTATCGCTGATTCAGGGGCAGCACCGCATAACCCGCAAGGTCATCCTGAGCGAATAGTCACAGCAACCATGAAACGCAACGAAGCGCCTTTAGCCAGGGCGCTTCGTATGCTACTTATTGAGTGGACAGATACTAACCTTCGTATTACACATTTCCGTACCTCACTTTTTTAGCAGACTCACGTTGCCGATCACGGCAGACGTTAATGTTATGCTTAAAGTCAGCCTGTAGAAGTGGTAAACAGTAGCACAGCTATAACCCAATCAGCTAATGCAGCTAGTGTTATACTGGTTCCTGCCAACAGACAACGTATTGTTGCTCAGCATGATACCCTTTTTTGGCCAGTTAACGCAGCAGCCAGTTTCGTAAAAAGCGACTCACTAACCAAGAATACGATTGGTCATAATGTAGAACGAGTCAACTAAACCTGTCCTAAGAAGAAAACGGCATAAAAAACGTTTTTGTCTGAATAGTATTGCCAACTGGAATCGAGTACGCAGTTCATTTATCAGTAAATCTGTTTGGTGGGTACTACCCTGTCCGATAACCCAAGCCGATAAATTCCAATCCTCACAACTTTCGTTGCCTATTTGTAAACAAGAAACCAGTACAGAAGGCGTTATCAACAGCCCGCACTACTCGTTTCGAGCCGGTTTAGTTCGTTAACTGCACCGGGTTATTATTAGGTAGCCGGGCTTCAACAATCCCATCATCAATCAATTTACTGACGATCTTACTGGCGGGCACTTCGACGCTGCCACTGGTGGTGACAACAGCTTTCCAAAAAGGCTGACCAGTGGCAAGATTCCTCATTTCGACGTAAAGTTCGTTTGACGAATAAGCATATTTGCCAGATGCCGATACAGAATTTCGCTTAAAGTCTATCGTCAGTACAACTTCACTCTGGCAAGCCTGTCGCTGCTTTTCAACGGCTTCTTCCGGGCTATCAAATGAAATAACGCTATTGGACACGACACACACCTGATAACCAGCCGGAAACGACGTTTGAAACGAGGATAAGTAAGTAGGGCCAACCTGAGAAAGTCGTGATTCAACCAAAATCCGGCTGAATTCGGGCTGGGCTTCTTTTTTTATATTCGACTGTATGTTGACAGATACGCAACCTGCTAACATTGAAGCCAAACCAATCACCAGAACTTGAATCGTTCGTTTCATTTTATGCGGTTTGATTGTTTTAATAAAGTAACAACATACTCTGTCCGGGTTGGTTAAGCGGCTGTTAAAATGCAGCTTTTTCGTTTTTGGGCTATCTTACGCTTAAATTCGTCGACAACATGCGCCAACTTTTACCCGTTCTCATTGCATTTCTGCTGGCACCTTACTGCCACGCCCAGTCAAGCCAAACTCTACAGGCACCCGGCCTGAAACAACCCGTCGAGATTATCCGCGACAAATGGGGTGTCAATCACATTTACGCCAAAAACGAACACGACCTGTTTTTTGCCCAGGGTTATTCGGCGGCTCAGGACCGGCTGTTTCAGCTGGAAATCTGGCGTCGGCAGGCTACAGGTACGGTAGCCGAACTACTGGGCCCGCAGGAAATCAAGCGCGACATTGGTGCCCGGCTATTCCGGTTCCGATCCGCTACGGCCCATGTCAGCCTGGAGCAGGAACTAGCCCATTATCACCCGCATGGCCCGCAGATTGTCCGGGCCTTTGTGGACGGTATCAACGCCTACATAACCCAAATCCTGAAAACGCCCGAAAAACTACCGTTCGAGTTTCAGGTGCTGAATACGAAACCGGGCTTGTGGACACCCGAAGTAGTTATCAGCCGCCATCAGGGACTATTGGGTAACATTCGGGACGAACTGAACTACGGCCGGTTAGTGAAATTGATTGGCCCCGACAAACTACGGGAGCTGGAATGGTTTCACCCCACCGCCGACCCAACAAAACCTGACCTAACCCTACGCGTGAATGGCGATGAACTGTTCCAGCCCATTCTGGAACTATACGAGGCTTTTCGGTTACCCATAAAATTTCAGGGCGTGGCTACGAAAGCAGACGAGGATGAAGCCGGACTATTCAGGAAGCCCGCTGAAAAACAGCAATGGGTTGATAACTGGTTTGACACCAACAAACAATACACCGGATCTAACAACTGGGTTATTGCAGGCGACAAATCGGCTAGTGGCTATCCCATGCTGGCCAATGACCCGCATCGGTCCGTTTCCACTCCTTCGCTCCGGTACTGGGTTCACCTCAATGCGCCGGGCTGGAATGTGGTAGGAGCGGGGGAGCCGACTTTGCCGGGAATTTCGGTGGGGCACAACGACTATGGCGCGTGGGGATTGACGATTTTTGAGACCGATAACGAAGACCTGTACGTGTACGAGACCAACCCCGCCAACCCGAACCTTTATCGCTACAAAGGAAGCTGGGTGCCCATGAAAATACGAATCGAAATGATTCCGGTGAAAGGGGAACAGGCGGTGAAAGCCACGCTTAAATACACCCGCCACGGACCGGTGGTGTTCGAGGATTCCGTCCATCATAAAGCGTACGCTATCCGGTCAGGGAGTCTGGACGTGGGTTGTGCGCCTTATCTGGCCAGTTTGCGCATGAACCAGGCTCGCAACTGGGCGGAGTTCCGGCAGGCCTGTTATTTCAGCCGCGTACCGGGCGAAAACATGATCTGGGCCGGTAGGCCAACGGTGGGTAAACCCGCCGAAATAGGCTGGCAGGCGGTGGGGCTGGCTCCCATCCGGCCAAACTTTACGGGCCTGGTTCCCGTACCGGGCGATGGCCGGTTTGAATGGGGTGGCTACCTGCCCATTAGTAAGTTACCCAACAAGCATAATCCGCCGGAGGGTTACGTGGTAACGGCCAACAACAACCTGACGTCGGTTACTTATCCCCACAGGAATGCGGTTGGTTGGACCTGGTCAGGCCCCTCCCGGGCGCACCGCATCGAAGAAGTGCTGAACGATGGGAAACGAAAAACAATGACTGATTTTATGGCCTTGCAGGCCGACTATCTGTCTATACCTGCCAGGACACTGGTTCCGCTCATGAAGGACCTAGTTTCTATCAGTGAACGAACCGAGCAGGCTACCGCTTACCTGCGCCGATGGGATTACAAACTGGATCCAAACTCCGTAGCGGCCACCATTTATGTGGCCTGGGAGGGCCAGTTAAAACAGGCGGTTTACACACAAAAAGTACCGGTATCAGCCCAACCCTATTTACGGAGTCTGTCCACGAAGCGTGTGCTGGATGCCCTGCTCATTCCCACCCCCGCCCGAGACAGTTTGCTGCTTATCTGCATGGACAAAGCCGTAGCTGAACTAACCGCCCGACTTGGTACCGACATGGACGACTGGTCCTATGGGCAGCGAAAAAATAAGCACATTACCATTACGCATCCCCTTTCGGGTATGGTTGATAAAGCGATGCGGGAAAAAATCAATTTTAGTCCGGTAGCGCGTGGCGGCTACGGCGAAACGGTTAATGCTACGTCCAGCAACCTGAACCAAACCCACGGCGCTACCTTTAGGATACTGGTCGATACCGAAGACTGGGACAGGACTCTGGGCATTAATAGTCCTGGCCAGTCGGGCAATCCCGCAAGCCCATATTATGGCAACCTGTTCCCCACCTGGGCCGAAAATGGATACTTTCCAGTCTTCTTCTCCAAAGAGAAAATACAGGCTGTGGCCGATGGAACAACCGTATTGACGCCCTAGCGCGACAGGAAAAAAGCCCTGTTTCCGTAAAATCGAAAGAAAATAGTCACTTATTATAGAGATGCAGATTAATATTCTCTTTTGAGAGGTTATCATTGTGTTAACTTTGTGCCAATTTTTAGTATTTCTTAACTTATAATGTAGACTACCAAATGAAAAAAAGTTTACTTAGTAGCTGGCTGCTGGTCATGCTATTTGCTTTTCCCTCGCTGGCTCAGAATCGGGTTATCAACGGAAAGGTCACTTCATCAGAAGACGGATCTTCACTACCGGGAGTCAATGTGACCATTAAAGGCACCTCCCGGGGAACAACGAGTAATGCCGAGGGCAACTACAGCCTCACGGTGCCATCAGACGTTAGTACACTGGTTTTTTCGTTCATCGGATTCAAAAGCCAGGAAATTGCTATCGGGAACAAAACCGTAATCAACGCCCTGATGGCCGCTGATGCCTCGCAATTGAACGAAATTATTGTGACGGCGCAGGGGATTCGGAAAACCCCGCGTGAAATCGGCTACGCCGTCTCGACTATCAAAAACGAAGACGTTACCGTTGGCCGTTCCCCTCAGCTGGCGCAGGCCCTGTCTGGTAAGGTAACGGGGCTGGCGGTTTACAACGTAAACAACAGCGTTGATCCGGCGGTGAAAATCGTACTGCGCGGATACCGCTCGCTGACGGGAAACAATGAAGCCCTCGTTGTACTCGATGGAATGCAGACGACCTCGACGGTATTGTCGACCATCAACCCGAACGACATCGAGAGTGTGTCGATTTTGAAAGGGGGTCAGGCGGCAACGCTGTACGGCTCGGCGGGTATTAACGGGGCCATAATCATTACGACGAAGAAAGGCGTAAAGGGCAAGCTGAAGGTTTCGTACTCCAACAGTACGAACTTTGAGCAGATTAGCTTTTTGCCGCAGATTCAGGACAAATACGGCTCTGGCTCGCACTACGCTACCGCCTTCGGTACGGCCGGCTACAAGGCCGATTATCTGGAGCGCATGAAAGACAACTGGCGCGCTTATGAGAACCAGCAGTACGGCGATGCTTTCGATGGCTCCATTCGGATTCAGGGACGGACCGCGCAGGACAGCAGTCGATTGCTTATTCCTTATTCGCCCGTTGCCGATGCCCGCCGGAAGGCGTTCAACACGGGCGTTTCGGTGAACAATCAGATTAACTTCCAGGGGGGCGACGAGACGAGTTCGTTCTACATGTCCATCGAAAACCAGTCGGTGAACGGTATCGTGCCGGGCGACAAAAGCAACCGGACGGGTACGCGTTTGTCGGCAACGAAGGAATACGGCAAACTGACGGCCAGCTTTAATGCGGCTTATGTGCAGGCAATCTACAACCGTACGTCGTCGGATTTCTACAATAACGTGCTGAATCAGCCTGCGAACCTGCCCCTGAGCGACCTGCGCGACTGGCGGAATAATTCACTCGCTAACCCGAACGGTTTCTACAACGATTATTACAACAACCCTTACTTTGAGGCCGATAACAACCGGTTAAATTACAAGGATGCCAACATAAACGGTAACCTGAACCTCAATTTTAAAGCAACAACCTGGCTGACCTTCACCGAGCGTCTGGGCATCCTGAACAACTCGCGGACGGGTAAAAACACGACCGGTAAGTTTACGTACTCGGACTGGGCGAAAAGCAAATCGTACATTCCGGCTCCCTTCTACCGGGATGGGGATGGAACGGGTATTTACCGGGCCATTGGCGACGTTCAAGGCTCTGTTTTTGATTACTCCGGTACGGAGAACGTACTCAACAACGAGTTCCAGATTCAACTGGCAAAGGATTTCGGGCCGGTGGCCAACCGTTTAATCCTGGGTAACAGCCTGTATCAGCGCACAACTAACAACATTGGCGTTGGGTCCAGCTCCATTGTGGTGCCCGACGTATACAACGTATCGAACCGGCAGGGCAATCTGACGGGTGGTCAGATTCTGACGCAGGAGCGCCGGTTGGGGTATTACGCTGACTATACCGCCAACTACAAAAACTGGCTGATTCTGAACGGTTCGTTCCGCTTCGACCAGACGTCCAAATTCTACAAGCCCGACCGCCCATCCAATTACTGGTCGTATCCCTACTATGGGGCAGCTGTGTCGTTCATTGCTACCGATGCATTTCCGGCCATCCGCAGCAACGTTCTGAACTACGCCAAGTTCCGGGCGAACTACAACAAAAACGCCAACGACAACATCCCGCTGTACGGTCTGGATTTGAACTACCCGAACGGTGGTAATTTCCCCTACGGAAACATAGTGGGTCTGACGGTTGGTAACGTACTGCCCGACCCGAATCTGCGGCCCGAACAGGTTTATTCGGCCGAGGTAGGTGGTGAGTTTCAGTTGTTCAACAACCGGGTAAACCTGGATGTGTCGGCTTATACACAGAACTCGAAAGGGCAGGTAATTACGGTTCGCGTGCCAAACTCAACGGGTTTCAGCAACCTGCTGATCAACGTGGGCGAAACCAAGAACTGGGGCTACGAAGCTGAACTGAAATACCTGATTGCCCGGGGTGGTAAATTCACCTGGGATGCCAGCCTTCGCTACTCGTACAACGATAACAAAGTACTTGACTTGTATCCCGGTATCAACGAGTTCCAGATTGGTGGTTTCTCGTATGCCAACACGAACGTTATCAAAGGCGAGCGCTTCCCCATCCTGAAAACAGATGGCTACCAGTATGCACCGGATGGTTCGGGCCGCGTATTGGTTAACGCTACTACCGGCTACCCACTGCGCAATACGTCGCTGTTGCCACGGGGTGGTGTACTGCCTAGGCATATCGCCGGTTTGGGTTCGAAAATGGAATATGGTGACTTCGGCTTTACGTTTAACTTCGAATACCGGGGTGGTAACGTGATGTTCAGTGACCTGGGTCGTCAGATGACCTTTACCGGAACGGGTAAGTGGACCGAGAACCGTACGCCACAGGTATTCCCGAACTCGGCCATTCTTAACACCGATGGTACTGTAACGGCCAATACGACGCAGGTGCGCGAAGCGGAGTACTCTCTCTGGGTTGATAACTACCGGCTCATTTCGGAGAATTTCGTTACACCCGCCTGGTTCATCAAACTGCGTGACATTAACCTGTCGTACCGGCTGCCACAGAGCCTGATGAGCAAAACGAAGATTTTCTCCGGAGCCAGCATTGCCATCTACGGTCGTAATCTGATTACTATTGTCGACAAACTGAACTACTACACCGACCCCGAATTCAGTTACCAGGGTAACCCCGGACCAGGCAGTCAGTCGTCGTCGGTACCCACAACCAACTCGTCGATTGGTATCGGTATCAATACTACGGGGCAAACGCCACCCGTGCGTCAGTATGGTGTAAACCTCAACCTCACATTTTAGTAAATAGCACTGGTAACTTACTATGAAAGTCAAAGCACTTATTATAGCCACTATGGTGGCACTGGTTGGTAATGGTTGTAAAACCAAAGATTTCCTGAATATCAATACCAACCCTAACCAATTACCGACCGCATCGCCGAACTACCTGTTTACCAATGCGTTGAACGTTACGGCAGTCAATGTACTCGGAACCAACGAATTGGGTACGTATTGGTCGGGTCAATGGTCGCAGGGCAACGGGTACATCATCAGTACGCAGCAGTTTGCCTACCAGTTTACGAATGGCGATTTCAACTACTGGGACGGATATTACGACAACCTGCAGGATTATCAGTTCGTGATTAACAATGCGGACGCCAACGGACAGGCATTTCTGAAAGGACCGGCCAAGGTGATGAAAGCCATGCTGTTTCAGCAACTGGTTGACATGTACGGGAACGTTCCCTACACAGACGCCTTGCAGGGTGCTGCTGTGCTGGCCCCAAAGTTCGATGATCAGAAAGCCATCTACGAGTCGTTGATCACCTTGCTGGATGCGGCCATTGTCGATTTGAAAGCCAACCCTTTCTCAGGTAGCTTTGGCACCTCCGACATTGTCTTCGGGGGAAACGTAACGAAGTGGGCTCAGTTTGCCAACTCGCTCAAGATGCGGATTTTGATTCGTCAGTCTAAGGTTTCCGGTCGGGATACGTACATCAAGACCGAAATAAACAAGATTGTAGCGCAGGGGTCAGGCTTCATCACAGGCGAAGAAGTCGGTGTGGGTGGTGCGTCTTTCTTCCAGCCTGCGGCTGGTCAGCTGAATCCCATTTACGACCGGTGGGGCTACAGTGAAACGGGAGCCAAGCGGGCGTTGAACAACTACCCACGGCCTACGCAGTTTTTGATCAACACGCTGAAAGCGTCGGGCGATACGCTGCGCATGAAGCGAATTGCGTATGCCACGGGTGGCGAAAACGCGAATACCCCCGGTGTCAGTACGAAAGCCGAAGTTTCTGCCAACTACTCGGGCACCCCTTTCGGGGCCAGCTCGGGCTATTTGCCGGCCAATACTTCGTCGGTGGGGCCAAGCCTGTTGGTGAAGGGAGAGTATAACCGGAAATTTATCCTGATGACGGCGGCTGAAGTTCAGTTCCTGCTAGCCGAAGCCAAGCAGCGGTACCCGGATGTAACGTTGCCTAACACGGCTCAGATGTACTTTGAGAATGGTATCACACAGTCATTCCGGGTGCTGGGGGCTAACGTAGCCGGGGCGGCTGCTTACAAAGGGAGTGGTATCCAGAACTATGACTGGGTTGCCTCAACGGATAAACTGGCGGCCATCGCCATCCAGAAATGGATTGCCCTGACCAACTTCAGCGGGCTGGAATCGTGGTCCGAGTACCGCCGTACCAACCTGCCGGTTATTCCGCAGAGCATTCAGGTACCGGAAGCGACCAAGCGGCCATTGCGGCTGTTCTACCCCAACACGGAGGGAGGATCGAACGTAGCCAACGTTACCGCACAGGGTACCATTGATCCATTCACCACGAAGATTTTCTGGGATGTGGATTAACCGATTCTGATTAATTTTGAAAGGGGAGATTACCAGCCAGGTAATCTCCCCTTTTTTTGCCAGTCTGGATAGGAAGAAGCCACGTTTGCCAACGGATACGATTCGCATGGCGTGCCTGCACCGGCGAAAATCCATATTACCCCATTCATTTCGTACTTTTGCGGTCTAATGAATATTCAGGAAAAAGTAGAAGCCGATATTTTACGGGCGATAGCCGGGTGCTATCCGGGCCAGTCGGCAGTGGTGCAACTGTCACCGACAAAAAAAGAGTTTGACGGGCAATACACTTTCGTCACCTTTCCACTAACAAAAGCATTACGTCAGGCACCGGCCCAAATCGGGCAAACGATTGGTGCCTGGCTGCTGGCAAATAGTGAGATCGTCAGTGCCTTCAATGTAGTGCAGGGCTTTTTGAATATCAGCGTTGCCGATGCAGCCTGGGTGTCTTTGCTAAACAACATGGCCGGCAATCCTGATTTTGGTACGCTGCCCAAAAAGGAGCAAACCATTATGGTTGAGTTTGCCTCGCCCAACACGAACAAACCCCTTCACCTGGGCCATTTGCGCAATATTTTTCTGGGCGATTCCGTCAGCCGTATTTTAAAAGCGAATGGTTACGATGTCGTGAAAACCTGTATTGTCAATGACCGGGGTGTTCATATCTGCAAATCCATGCTGGCTTACCAGCGTTTTGGTAACGACGAAACGCCGGAATCTTCGAGGATGAAAGGCGACCACCTGATTGGAAAGTACTATGTGCTATTCGACAAAGCGTACAAGGCGCAGGTAGAAGAAATGGTGGCTGCCGGAACGACAAAGGAAGAAGCCGAAAAGCAGGCGCCCCTCATGCTGGAAGTGCAGCAGATGCTGCGTTTGTGGGAACAGGGCGACCCCGAAACGGTGGCCCTCTGGCGTAAGCTGAATACCTGGGTGTATGCCGGATTTGATGCCACCTATAAAAGTATTGGCACCAGTTTCGATAAAACGTACTACGAATCGAATACCTACCTGCTGGGTAAGGAAGTAGTGGAAGAGGGATTACAGAAAGGCGTATTTTATAAAAAAGAAGACAATTCCGTCTGGATTGACCTGACCGCTGAAGGACTGGACCATAAGTTAGTCCTCCGTTCGGATGGCACCTCGGTTTATATGACGCAGGACCTGGGTACAACCGATTTGAAAGACCAGGACTTCCACACCGACCGGCAGATTTGGGTGGTTGGAAATGAGCAGGATTATCATTTTAATGTGCTGTTTGCCATTCTGCGCCGGTTAGGGCGGGAGTATGCCAATGGCTTGTACCACCTGTCGTACGGGATGGTCGATTTGCCGACGGGAAAAATGAAATCCCGCGAAGGCACCGTGGTGGATGCCGATGATTTGATTGAAGAAACAACCGAAGCTGCATCCACCGCGGCCGACGAAGCCGCCAAAGGGAAACTGGATCAGTTTAGTGAGTCGGAAAAATCAGCTCTGTTCCAGATGCTCGGACTGGGTGCGCTGAAATACTACCTGTTGAAAGTAGACCCGCAAAAACGGATGCAGTTCAACCCGGCAGAATCGGTGGACTTACACGGAAATACGGGGCCTTATATCCAGTACGTTCACGCCCGGATTCGGTCCATAGGGCGGAAGGCGGCCGAGATGGATATCGTGCTGAGTAACACGGTCGAAGCCGGAGAACTGGATGAGGTAGAGCAGCAACTGCTGTTTTTGCTGAGTCAGTATCCACAGCGACTGGCCGAAGCAGGTACAGACTACGCGCCCTCGTACATAGCGCAGTATGCCTACGAACTGGCCAAAACGTTCAACCAGTTTTACGATAAGCTGTCTATACTCAAAGAAACCGATAGCGGCAAACTGGCAACGCGACTGTTACTCACGAAGTTAGTGGGTGAAACTATTCGGCAAACAATGGGTTTGTTGGGTATAGGCGTACCGGAGAAAATGTAAGTCTAAACTTGTTAAACTACCAATGAAAAAGAATCTTGTTTTCACGTTAATCGGTGTTGCGCTGGTCGTGACCCTCACCAGTTTTATGTCATTATCAACACTTGTCAAAGGGCTATTCGCCGATAAAGGCGAAATGGCCAGTGCGCCGAAAAACGCGGCTGCCCCCACTAAAAGTTTGTACGATTTTACCGTAAAATCGCTGGATGGTAAGCCTGTTGCACTGAGTGGGTTCAAAGGCAAAAAAGTGGTCATCCTGAACGTAGCGTCCAAGTGCGGCTTCACGCCACAGTATGCCGACTGGGAGAAATTTTACAAAGAACACGGCGATAAAATCGTTGTGTTGGGATTCCCGGCCAATAATTTTGGTAGCCAGGAGCCAGGCACGAGCGAAGAAATCGGTGCGTTCTGCCAAAAGAACTACGGCGTTACGTTCCCGATGTTTGAGAAAGTAGACGTACTGGGTGCCAATCAGGCTCCGCTCTACAAATGGCTGACGACAAAGTCGCTCAATGGCTGGAATGACAAGGTACCAACCTGGAATTTTTGTAAGTACGTCATCAACGAAAAAGGTGAACTGACGAACTTCTTCGCATCCAACGTAAAGCCCGATAGCCCCGAATTCAAGAAGGCGATTGGGATGTAATTATAAATGATGAATGATGAATGATGAACGATTGATAGTAGGTTACTCCATATCAATCATTCATCATTCATCATTCATAATTCATCATTCATATGAAGTCCTGGATTGCGGCTGCCCGGCCGCGCACGTTGCCGCTCTCGCTGGCCAGTATCATTCTCGGCAGTTTTCTGGCATCGGCTGCGCACAAGTTTAGCTGGCCCATTGCCCTGTTGGCTGCGCTCACGACCATTTTCCTGCAAATTCTCTCCAACTTCGCTAATGACTATGGCGATGCTGTTTCGGGTAAAGATACCGAGCTGCGCGTTGGGCCCCGCCGGGCAGTTGCCACGGGTGACATTACTAAAGAAGCCATGATGCGCGGCATTATTCTAATGTCGGTGCTGTCGCTGGTTTGTGGAATAAGCCTGCTCATACTGGCCTTTCGGGATGCCGATGTGTCTATCTTCTGGTTCTTTCTGGTACTGGGAATATTGAGTATTGCGGCTGCTATTGGCTATACCAATGGCAAACGACCTTACGGGTACGCGGGATTCGGTGACATTGCCGTACTTCTCTTTTTTGGATGGCTAGGCGTTCTGGGAACGTACTTTCTGCACACACTCTCGTTCAGTGCCCTACTGCTTCTGCCCGCTACAAGCGTTGGCCTGTTTGCCACGGGTGTGCTGAATGTCAATAATATCCGTGATATCGAAACCGATACGCTGACCGGGAAAAAGTCTATCCCGGCGCGTCTGGGCTTGCATAAGGCCATCCACTACCACTGGGGACTGCTCATCGCCGGTATGTTTTGTGCCGTAGCGTACTCATTCCTGACGGGAGCCAACTGGTTTAGTTACGTCTATATACTGGCGTTCCCGCTATTCATCCTGAACGGGCGGGCTATCGCCACCCACAAACGCCCGGTAGAACTTAACGCCCGGCTGGGCCAACTGGCTCTCACAACGCTGCTTTTCGTCCTCCTGTTCGGGATTGGACAGGTTCTCTGAAAGGCGTCACTGCCGTACTACCTTCCTCGTCAGCGTAGTTTGACCCACCTGGATTTTCAGCAAATAGGTTCCCGTAACCTGCGGCATGGGTATGGTTTCAGCAAGCGACTGTACCACACCGAAAGGCTTCTGCACAACTGTTCGACCCTGCTGGTCAATCAGCGTCAGGCTGACATCCTGCTTTCTATTAACAACCAGGTTAACCTGTAATACATCCTGAACGGGATTGGGATAAATGCGTAGCTGGCCGTCGGCAAATGTTTCTTCAGCCGTTGGGAGCAGTACCGTTACGGTAGCCTGACCCGAGTAGGTGCCTTTCCCACAGCTATTCTCCACGCTGGTAATGGAATAGCTAACAGACTTTGTTGGCTGAACCGTTAGAATGATTGGCGATACACTACTGGAAAACGTGGTACCATCCGACAACGTCCCCGTCCAGGGGCCATCGCCCGTAAAGGCCAGGGTTAGCGAAAGGGGCTGTCCCTGCAACACGGTCGTCGAGCCGGACAGCGTGGCGGTTGGTGATGGCTTCACCGAAAAAACATCGCTTGCAGTAAGTTGTGCGTACGGAATACCGCGTGGTCTGACCCGAATCCGATAGCCCGTACCGGGTGGTACGCTGACCGGAATGGTCGCTTTGAGCGTGGTCAACGAACCCGACCCAACGACCCGTTCGGTGCTGAAGTTGCCCGATGCGTCGGACAGGAGCACATCGTACTGCCAGCCAGCCGCTTTGGTCGTGTTTTCGGGCGTAGCCGTTACGGGTACGGTGCCACCCGCACAAACGGCGGTAGCGGCAGCGAGTTTGGTGGTTAGTTTGGGCGGTTGCTGGACGGTTAGCGTAAACTGGTCGGTGAGGCATTGTTGTTTATCCGTAACCACAATTGGGTAGGTGCCCGCCTTGTCGGCTACATACCGGATGTTGCGGCTGGTTTGCCCATCCGGCCATTGGTAGTCGCCCGGCCAGGAAGCCATTAACTGAAGCGTATCGGCATATTCGGCGGTGAGGGGTGTGGTTCGGTTCGCGTTTTTCATAAGGGTGAACTTATCCTGCACCGTACCGTCCGATTGCAGGAACTGAGCATCCAGCCGGTTATCATTCACATCCAGTAGCATAGAACCGCCAACCGTGACGTTGTTGTATACCGTGGCCGGGTGCGGAAAGCCGGGCGACTGGCCACCTAGTTGCCCGCCTGATCCATTGACTATGTAAACAGTACCCTGTTTGGTAAGGATGGGGCAGGAATTGGGCGAACTGTCATAGCGGCCGGTTGTGTTAGCCGTTACATTTACATTTCTGTCGAACGTAGCGGCCAATCCGCGCAGGTCCTTGATGCGATACGTGCGCTCATAACTATGACTATGACCATTGAGCACTAAATCGACTCCATAGCGTTCAAAGATGGGTGTGAGGTTTTCGCGCAGCATCTTCATGGACAGCTCTGTATCGGAGTCGTGGCTTCCTTTGCTGAAGGGCGGGTGGTGGAAAATAACGATTGTCCAGGGTAGCCGGTTAGCGGCCAGGTCGCGTTTGAGCCACTGTACCTGTGTACCGGTAGTGTCGAAGAGTCGATACTGCCCATTCTCTCTACCTTGGGAATCGAGCGAAATCAGATGAACTTGTCCGTAGTCGGCTGAATAGTATGATTTTGACCCCGACGGTATGCCCCCGGCCTCGCCTTGTTGAGGGAATGAAAACATTCGATAGTAGGGAATGTCAAAATTCGTTTCGCTATCGGCGTAATCGTGATTGCCAGGACTAATAAAAACGGGTGTATTACGAAAAGTAGGGGCGTAGACATTAAACACCCGTTGCTGATATTCATCCTCATACCCGTAGGAATAGGCATTGTCGCCCAACCAGAGCCATAAATCGGCGGGGCGGCTGGCGGTGGCATTTCTAAACGCCTGGTAAACATTTTTCTGATTGTCGTTGCCGCTGCCGAAATCACCCAGTACCCACATCCGGAACGGTCGCGCATCACCCGCTGGCAGGGCCGTTTTTACGTAATAATCCTGCCCGGACGCCAGCTTCGTTTCAGCGTAACCAACCGCGTAATTATAGCGGGTATTGGGTTGCAGGCCCCTAAGCGTGATGATGTGATCCTGCGTAGGTTGCGTTTCGGTCTGGCTCTGGGGCAACTGGTCGGCCGACGGGCCATACCATACACGGCCCGTAGTTGGCTGGTCGGTACGCCACCGGACAATAACCGATGTGGGTGTAACAACCTGTAAATACGGTCCCCGCGTTATAGCCGGGGATTGGGAAAAGGTGGTTCCGCTAAAAAAAAGTAAAAACGGTATAGCCAGGTAAAGACCGGTTCGCATACGATGAAGAATGAAGTCACCGTAAATTTACACCGCCTGACCGATATTTACTTCCGAAAGAGAAAACTGTCCGGGGCAATCTGTTCGCTAAAACCCTTTGTACAAGGACTGATGGATTTTCAGTAAGCACTTAACCGGCCAGTCGCTCTGGTTGTACAATTCCAGTTGAGCAATTTTCGTAACCAGTTGCCGTTCAGTACGCCGGCGTTCATCGGACGGAAGCGTCCTCATGGTTTTAGGTAACTCTTTGAGTGCCTGCTCCAGCTGTTTGCAGGCGGTAACAGGAAGGGAAAAATGAGTGGCTAACCGTTCCACATCGGATAATTTCCAAAGACCAGGTTTTGAACGCCGGTTTCGGATGGCATTACCACTTAGGCCTACCGCATTGCCCAGCTGCTCATCGTTGAGCGAGCACTCGCGTAACCGCCACATAACGGCCTGATAATTATTAACGAACGTGTGTAATGTTGTACGTAAATGTTCTACCAATGTTGTAAAAGTTTAGTGAGCGTACCAAAGCAATGCGGGCATATTTATGAAATGGGTCAGGATAATTTGGGTATAGGTTGACCGTTTCATCTGCCCGCAAACAAGCAATGAAACGACTATTCACTAATGGTCTGATAGATACAAAATCCGTGCCGATGTAGCTCTACAGTAACACTTAAGAATCATCAGGTTTACAAAAGTAATAATATGTAAACAAAAAAGCCACATTCTTTTGAATATGGCTTTCATTAAAAAAACAATTATTGTTAGGCCCGCTCTACCGCAACGCGTAGCTGGAACTCATCCATTTCGATTTCTACTACGGCGGTCGCGTCCGTTGTGCCATTCAGGTTGTTGACCAAATCAAGCGACAGGGCCTGCACTTCCTGACAGATGTACACTTTGTTGGCTTCGATAGCATTGGCCAGGGTTTCATCATTCCGTTCCAGCTGAATCCTGATTTTGTCGGTTACCTGAAAATTACTGTCTTTCCGCAGGTTCTGAATGCGGTTCACAAAATCACGGGCAATGCCCTCTCCGCGTAGTTCGTCCGTTAGGTTCACATCCAGCGCAACGGTTAATCCCCCATCACTGGCCACGAGCCAGCCCGGAATATCTTCCGTCACAATGTCAACATCGGCCAGGGACAAGGTGCCAATGGGAGACTGCCAGCTACCTGCCGTTTCCAGTTCTTTCAACTGAGTATCCGTCATAGCGGTAATAACGGTTGCCACGTCTTTCATCTGTTTACCAAACTTTGGTCCGAGTGCTTTAAAATTGGGTTTTACCCGCTTTTTCAGAATACCACTGGCATCGTCGACAAACTCAACAGCTTTCACATTCACCTCCGACATAACGATGGGTGATACGTGCTCGATTTGCCGACGCGTGTCGGCATTCAATACGGGAATCAACACCCGGCTTAGTGGTTGCCTGACCTTTAATTTGTGCCCCTTCCGGAGTGAATGCACCAGTGAAGAGACTTGCTGGCCTAATTCCATCGAACGCTCCAGTTCTGCGTCGACCAACGTTCGTTCAGCCACCGGAAAATCTGTCAGGTGTACCGACATTACTCCTGAGTTGAGGTTGCGATAGAGCCAGTCCGCGTAAAATGGCGCGATGGGCGACATTAGCTGCGCTACTGTGCTGAGGCATTCGTGCAGGGTTTCATAAGCGGCCCGTTTGTCGGTGGTCATTTCCCCCGCCCAGAATCGCCGGCGCGACAGGCGAACGTACCAGTTTGATAACTGGTCGTTCACAAACTCCTGAACCGCCCGGCCTGCCTTAGTAGGGTTATAGGTTTCAAACTGCTCTTCTACGGATAGCACCAATGATTGCAGTTTGGAGATAATCCAGCGGTCAAGCTCCGGGCGTTCGGCTACCGGCACGGTGCGTCCGTTAACCGAGAACGAATCCAGGTTGGCGTAGAGCGCGAAGAAATTATAGGTGTTCGACAACGTACCGAACAGTTTTCGCTGTACTTCGCCGATGCCTTCGCCATTGAATTTGAGGTTGTCCCACGGCTCGGCGTTGGTAATCATGTACCAGCGCGTGGCATCGGGACCATACTTTGCCAGTGTCTCGAACGGGTCCACAGCGTTACCCAGCCGCTTCGACATTTTATTGCCGTTCTTGTCCAGCACCAGTCCGGTCGACACCACGTTTTTGAAGGCCACCGAATCGAAGAGCATACCCGCAATGGCATGAAGGGTAAAGAACCAGCCCCGTGTCTGGTCAACGCCTTCCGAAATAAAATCGGCCGGAAACGCTTTGGCGAACACGTCCTTGTTCTCGAACGGATAATGCCACTGTGCATACGGCATCGCTCCCGAATCGAACCAGACGTCAATCAGGTCGGGTTCGCGCTGCATAAGTTGACCACTTTCCGACACAAAATAAATTTCGTCCGAATAAGGTCGGTGTAAATCCAGTGTTGAATTGGTAAATGCCTGGATGAATGAATTGTTCTTATCAATGTAAGCCTGGTATTCGGTTTTGCCTCCCGATACCCATTCATTCATTTGCTTATTCGCTAATTCACTCATAGATACTAATTCGGCGACCGAACCGATGCAAACCTCTTCCTGGCCAGACTCGCTCCGCCAAATAGGCAAGGGAGTTCCCCAGAAGCGGCTGCGGCTCAGGTTCCAGTCCACGAGGTTTTCGAGCCAGTTGCCAAAGCGGCCCGTTCCGGTGCTTTCAGGTTGCCAGTTGATGGTTTTATTCAATTCAACCAAGCGGTCTTTTTTGGCCGTTGTCCGGATAAACCAGCTATCGAGCGGGTAATACAATATCGGTTTATCCGTACGCCAGCAGTGTGGGTAGGGGTGTTCATATTTCTCTACCCGGAAAGCTTTATTTTCTTCTTTCAGTTGGATAGCAATCAGCACATCCGTCGGTTTGAAATCGGGGTCGGCCCGCTCTTCGTCGGAGTAATATTCTTCTTTCACGTACCGACCCGCGTAATCCGTGATTTCCGCTACGAACTGACCGTGCTTGTCCACAATGGGCACCATCCTTCCGAACGTCGGCCCGGCCGTTTCATCCTTTACCATGATGGGCGGAATACCAGCCGCCTGCGCCACCCGAAAGTCGTCGGCCCCGAAGGTGGGCGAGGTATGTACGATACCGGTACCGTCTTCGGTCGTAACAAAATCGCCCAGAATAACGCGAAAAGCGGGCACCTCCGGCGTAACATACGGCATCAACTGCTCGTACTCAATGCCTTCGAGAAACTTGCCCTTAAAGTCAGAAACAATAGCCCAGGGGGTCAACGGTCCGGCATCCCGGTTGTTGGTCGGTAAATACGCCCCGAAAGCCGGATCATTGGGCGAATCCACCTGTCCTTTCTCATTCAGCCAGCGACTGACCAGGTTTTTGGCCATCACCACATGTACCGGCAGGTGGGTGTAGGGGTTAAATGTCTTCACCATCACGTAGTCGATGTTAGCACCAACCGTCAGGGCTGAGTTGGCGGGCAACGTCCAGGGTGTAGTGGTCCAGGCGAGGATGAATATATCGGCATCCGCCGAATCGAAAAAGAGGAAGCCCGATTTGCCGGTGGGTTTCACCTTAAACTGGGCCACAACGGTGGTGTCGCGTACGTCTTTGTACGTGCCCGGCATGTTCAGTTCGTGAGAACTCAGGCCCGTTCCGGCCTTCGGCGAATATGGCTGGATGGTGTAGCCCTTGTACAACATCCGCTGCCCGTCAACCTTCGTTTCATATAATTGCTTGAGTAGCCACCAAACGGATTCAATATACTCATTTTTGTAGGTGACGTACGGGTTGTCCAGGTCTACCCAGTAGCCCATTTTCTGGGTCAGGTCGTTCCACTGATCCGTGAACCGCATCACCGTTTCGCGGCATTTCTGGTTGTAGTCGGCTACGCTGATGGTTTTGCCAATATCATCTTTGGTGATGCCCAGTTCTTTCTCAACCTGCAATTCGATGGGCAGACCGTGCGTATCCCAGCCTCCCTTTCGCTCTACCTGAAAGCCATGCAAGGTTTTGTAGCGGCAAAAAATATCTTTTATCGTCCGGGCCATCACATGGTGAATGCCGGGCGTTCCGTTGGCCGACGGTGGGCCTTCGTAAAACGTATAGCCGGGTTGCCCGTCGCGAATAGCGACAGACTGCTCAAACACCTGATTGTTATTCCAGTAAGTCAGCACCTCGGCGGCTAGCTGGGCGTAATCGAGGGATTCATATTGTTGGTACTTCACGACGGTCATAAGCGAAAAACACGCGCCCTGCGTACGAATTGACAATGGGCGTGCGGGTAAAAATAAGCGGCAAAGATACGGAAATGACAGGAGCCGGAAAACCTGTCGGTTATAGATGGCTGGGTCAAAGAGCCATTGGTCTTTTAACAATAAAAGCTGTGTGTACGGTTCACTCACCGTGCGTGTCAGATGGTGGTAACGGGGGTTGGCTGGCGATTGGAAAGATTGCTGATACTGCGCCAATCAGAAGGTACAAGAGATGGTGTAGTCTCCGGGAACGGCAAATCCAGGTTCATGCTTCTCTGTTGACCGGAAAATTCATTACGCTTGCGAGATGCCCGCTTATTTCTTCCCTTTAGCTACCGGTTCGGCCGCTTTTAGATAAGGGACTAATTTAGTCGCCAATTGCCGGTAGCCCTCAGCGTTGGGATGCAGACCATCACCGAAAAGAGCCTCGTTGATTTTCCCGTCGGGCTGTAAGAACATGGTGCCCGGCTGAATGAACGTCGCATTCAATTCCCCAGCTACCTGAGCGATACGCTGGTTCAGAGCTGCTACACGCCCTTCCAGTTGTCGGCGCGGCAGGATACTAATCAACAAAATATCGGCATTGGGTTGTCGGGCCTGTATAGCCCGTACCAGAAACGCGAGACCATCGCTGATTTCGGCATCCGTGTTGAGTTGCAGGTTATTCGTACCAATCATCAGCACAATCTGAGCCGGTGCGTATCCATCAAGTTCACCGTGATAAACCCGCCACAGCACGTTTTCAATGCGATCCCAGCCATAGCCCATATTCTGAACACGCAGTGGTTCCATGACCGCGTTCCAGCTATCTGCCCCCGTTTCCCGGCCTCCCTTCGGGTCCCCACCCCAGAAATGGGTGATGGAGTTGCCGAAGAAAAGAATGCGGGGTGGTTTGCTTTTGAGCCGGGCCAGTATGTCGTTATGCCGGGTTTCCCAGTCGTACACATTGGCGTCGCGGTATTGCGTCCGGGGTTTTGTGGTGGCAGTTTCGCCAACGGGTTCGTTCAGGATAGTGCGAATACTACGCTCATAGGCATCGGCGTACTGCTGCATGCCCAAATCAGTCGGGTGGGTGCCGTCGACCATCGCATCGCTATCCAGATTAATGGCTGATTTGGGTAAAAGATATAGTTTCTGTATACCCTCACTTTTCAACTGCGCAAACGCCTGCTGCATTAACTCGTTCACTTCCGTGTACAACTGCCGTCGACCAGGATTGAGTCCGCCCTCCGAATACCCCGCGTGTTCGACCAGCAGAATCGGCGTGGTGGGTTTCCGGTGCCGGAGGGTTTTCACCGATTCACTAATCCGGGTTTTTATCTCGTCGGGTTTGATGCCTACCGTGGCCACCAGATTCGGCAGACAATCCATCACGTACAGTTTCGCGTCCAGTTCCGGTAATAACTCAACGACTTCTTTTTCCAGTCGGCCGTTGCCCGAAAAGCCGAGATTGATAACGGGCCGGTCCAGTTTTCTACCCAGAATGGCGGTCCACGCCATGCCCGGTCGCGAAGCACAGGCTCCCTGTGCAATGGAGGTGCCGTAGATAACGATGGGCTTATCGTTCCGAACGGGCAGTGGAGTTAGAGTAACACCTGTTGGCACTCCTATTTCGAGCCATTGAACGGAGTTATACAGTGGGAGGTAAAGTCGGTATTCGCGCCCTTTTTTGTGGTAGGTATCGTTGGGTTCCAGATTGGCAAACCGGTACTGAATGGTATCGCCAAACGTGTATTTACCGGCACACCAGAGCGCGTCGCCATCGCTGTTTATACCGTATAAATCGACCCCACTAACCCCCGTAGCGGGCATATGAGGGAGTGCCTGTTTGCCCGAAACCGTGTACCGTACCACAACCTGATCCGTACTGGCCCGAAACCGAATTAGCAAACCGGCGGCATTGTGCGCTAAGTTCCAAACCACTGTCCGAATGCTTTTTTCCGCCTTCGCGGGTAATCTGTCATACGGATTTTGGATATCGGTTCCCGACCAGCCCTGCCCTTCAATAACGGGTATGCTGCTCTGAGCCGGGTTCCACCAAACGTACTCCGTTGCCGGTTGGGCAAGGACAATTAGCTTTGCAGAACAAAAGAATGCGAATAAAATGAATACTACTTTTTTCATGAGTCGCCGTAAAGGGTAGGGGCTGCGCGAAGCGTAATCAGACAGTCAGAACATGCCCTGCTTGATGAAAGGCAAGTATAGGCAACTACTAATGTGATTTTGATGCATACAGGTACGAATTACGCCCCTATTTTTGTTCTATGACTATTTCTGAAATGAGCCAGACGCTGTTTTACCTCATTGAACAGCAGGCCAACAGCGAAAAAGCGGTTACTTACCTGCGTCAGCAGACGGATGCGTTTCAGGCTGACCCAAAGATCGCTACGTTTTATCGAGTGTTCACGGCTCTACCGCGTTTTGTGGGTAAGCAACCGATTCAGGTTCCGGCCGATATGGCATTCGCTCTGGAGCGCGTTCGGCCAGGATTTACGGTGACGGGGTGGACGCTGGACCGGCTGGCGCGGGTCTGGTGGTTGCTGCAACTACCGGTCGATGATCAGTCTACGTATGTTAACACCATCAGTCAGCTTTTTAAGGCGGGCGAACTCAATGAGCTAGTGGCCCTTTACTCGGCCCTGCCCGTATTGGCCTATCCGGAAGCCTGGCGATTTCAGGCCACCGAAGGTATTCGGAATAATATTGCCGATGTACAGTCGGCCATCATGCTCCATAATCCGTACCCACGGGACTATTTTGACGAAGCTGCCTGGAATCAACTGGTGCTGAAAGCCTTCTTCACGGATAAAGATGTTACGGAGATCACCGGATTGACCAAACGTAAAAATGCCCGGCTCGCTCAAACGCTGGCGGATTATGCCGCCGAACGCCGGGCTGCCGGGCGCAGTTTACCCCCTCATATTGAGGAGTTGATGTAGGTATCTGGTATATGGTTTTTTGTTTACGGTTCACGGTAGCTAACGCGAGAGCTAATAGCGTGTCAGCCACCTAAACCATAAACAAAAAACCGTAAACCTTAGTGAAACCGGTACGAGATGCCAGCGGATAGCATCAACGAGGGTGCTGAGCCTTTTAACTGGTCATAATTGAAAAAGATGTTCTGGTATTGCGCCTGAATTTCGGCACCCAGTCCCTGCTCCCGTCTGCCATAGTATTTCAGGCCAATAGCGGGGGCAATCGCTCCTTTGAATCCGTTTTTTTGATCGGATAATGTGCCAAAGTAGTTCGTGTAATCAATATAGGCACCACCACCCGCCATTTGTATGTACGGCCGTATGGCATCGGCATTCCCGGCAAAATAATACGATAGGGATGCCATAGCCGGAATGATCGAAAGTGTGCGGGTCTGTACGGCTGAAACCGACTGATTGTCGTACTGATACACCTGTCGGGGTAGCCGCTGATTCGTGTACTGGTAACCCGTTTTGATACCTATCGAAAACCGTTGTGGAAACAGCCATTCTCCTTCAATAGCCAGGTTGGTCGGCGATAGTTTGTCAATATATCCTTTCTGACCACCCAATGGCATAGAGACACCATACCGGGCGGCAATGTTGAACGTAACATAGCGATCATACAGAGACGATTCGCCGGAATAGATGTTCTGATACTGTGCCCAGGCTGCAGTCGTCAGACTGAGCAGGGCGATGAGGGCAATAATACGTTTCATAATTTTTTATTGAGCAGCCTTCAAATAAGGCGATTGACTAAAAATTGCGTTGGTAGCCATATCAACAGCCTGCGTATCGGCAACATCGGTTCCGCGCACCGTTGCGTCGTAAATGACACTCAGTTGGGGTTTGTCAGTGCCAGTAGTTGTGGGAGCATTTTTCAGATCGACTATTTGAATCTCCCAATACTGTTCCGATACCTGATAGGTATAATAGCTTTGATAATAGGGCGAATAGCCGTAACCACCCAACCCGCCATATCCACCACCCCAGTAGTTTGAGTAATAGGCGTTGGGATTTGACGCAATACCTGTGTACTGATTATCAACCCGGATAACGGCAACGCCCAAATCGGCGGGTTGGCCTTTCGCCACGCGCTGGTACCCTCTTGCGGTCAACGCTGCCGCTACATTGGAGACAAATTGATCGGCAATGTTACTCCGAACGGTTTGGTAGTTGTCATTCGACTGAACAACCACCGAGTCCGGCAGGCTAAACGTTTTGTACTGACTGAAGTTGATCGAATTGTCGTAGTTGGTAATGTATACCGGGCTGTCGGCGGGGCTTAAATCAGTAAGGGCACTATCGCGGCAACTGGTTAGTACCCCACCTGTGGTCAGCAAAAGTAGGATCATCCAGATACTACCTTTCCCTACTGTGAGTTGTTTGCTTGTGTTCATACATTTATTTGTTGTCTATCTATAAAACGAATAGACTATAATGAAGGTTATATAATTGCTTTAAAATCTGCCTAAAAATCATGCGGGCAGAAGGCAGATTTTTGAGAACTTTGCCCGCTCATTACCGGACAGGCCAATCCGGTTAACCCAGACGAATTATGGATTTTATGGATTCCATTCGGGGTATGTCGTTCTTCGATATGCACGTTCACATGACCTCCCGAACCACGGACGATTACCAGGCTATGGCCGACGCGGGCGTAGTTGCCCTGATTGAACCCGCTTTCTGGCTGGGGCAACCCCGCACTGGTATCGACTCCTTCCGCGATTATTTTGCCAGTCTGGTGGGGTGGGAGCGATTTCGGGCGTCTCAATTCGGTATCCGGCATTATTGTACCATCGGTCTTAATTCTAAGGAAGCCAATCAGGAAGAACTAGCCGAGCAGGTGATGGAAATTCTGCCGCTTTTCATCTATAAAGAAGGCGTGGTGGGCGTGGGCGAAATCGGGTTTGACGACCAAACGGCCGCCGAAGAAAAATACTACCGGGCGCAACTGGATCTGGCCAGAGAAGCGGGTTTGCCGGTGCAGATTCATACGCCCCACCGGGATAAAAAACAGGGTACCATTCGCAGCATGGAAATTGCGCTGGAACATGGTCTGGAACCGGGTATGGTGATTGTTGACCACAATAATGAAGAGACGGTTCGGGATGTGCTCGACCGGGGTTTCTGGGCGGGCTTTACTATTTATCCGTTCACAAAAATGGGTAATGAGCGTATGGTGGATATTGTGAAGCAGTACGGACCGGAGCGTATCATGATCAACTCCGCTGCCGACTGGGGCATCAGCGATCCGCTGGCCGTGCCCAAAACGGCTGCCCTGATGAAGCAGCGCGGTATTTCGGACGAAGCCATCAAGCTCGTAACGTTCACGAATGCCGTTACGGCCTTTGCTCAGAGTGGACAGCTTAGTCTGGAAGAACTTACCCAACCCATCGGCATCGACCAGAGCCAGCGTTTTAATGGCAGTTCCGTATTGCGTGGCGGTCAGGCACCAAGGGTAGACAAGGAATCCACGATTATCAAATAATGCTGAAAGAGAGAAAGAGTGATAGAGCGACTACTGCCTAATGGCTTTGGCTTCATAACTCTTTCGCTATTTCACTCCGAACCGGCGGCCCGGTTTCACTCTTTATGCTAAAAGCTCTCCTTTCTCTTACCCGACCGGCTAATCTGGTTACGGCGGTTGCCGATGTGCTGGCCGGTATGGCCATCGCGGGGTATTTTCTGCCTGATGCTGCCGGTACGTTTGCGCCGGTTGGCTGGCTCGCGCTGGCCACGGTTGGTCTGTACGGCGGAGGGGTTGTATTCAACGACGTTTTTGATGCTGAACTAGACGCCATTGAACGGCCTGAGCGACCTATTCCCAGTGGCGTTGTGCCGAAACAGACGGCTGTTCTGTTGGGTATCTGTCTGCTGATTATTGGTATAGCCGCTTCCTTTCTGGTTAATCCGACCGCTGGGTTTCTGGCCATTGGTATTACGGTTGCTTCGCTGGTATATGATCGCTTCGGGAAGCACCATTCCTGGCTGGGGCCAGTCAACATGGGCTTATGTCGGGGGCTCAATCTGCTATTGGGCGTCAGCATTCTGCCCGACCAGGTGATGCCCTGGATGTGGGTTGGCGTAGTGCCCATTGCTTACATTGCCGCTATCACAATGATTAGCCGGGGAGAGGTACACGGTGGAAGTCCGGTTACGCTCCGGGTGGCGGGGTTACTATACGCGCTGGTCATTGGTTGCGTAGCGGCTTTGGCGCAACGACAACAGCAGTTGGGAACGGCACTGCCTTTTCTGTTCCTGTTTGGCTATTATATTTTCCCACCCCTGTGGCGGGCTGTGAAAAACCCAATGGGTCGGAATATTGGCCTGGCGGTAAAGGCGGGTGTATTATCCCTCATCGTCATGAACGCGGCCTGGGTAGCGGCATTTGGCTCCTTTCCACTGGCTTTCCTGGTTTTCTGCCTGTTGCCCCTGTCCCGATTGCTCGCCAGGGTATTTGCTGTAACGTAAAAAAGCCCGGACTCTGAGTCCGGGCTTTTTTACGTTACAAGGCGATTATTACGCGTTAGCTGGCGTACAGAATTCTTCCAGTGCCATCTCAAGGTGCTGGGCAATCATCTGCGCCGAGCGACCTTCAATGTGGTGCCGCTCGATAAAATGCACCAGATCGCCATCTTTGAAAATGCCAATGGCTGGCGACGATGGCGGATAGGGTAGCAGGTAATACCGCATTTTGGCGGTTGCTTCTAGGTCACCACCGGCAAACACGGATACCATCTTGTCTGGTTTTACCGGGCTGGCTGCCAGAGCCGCCTTTACACCCGGACGGGCTGCACCAGCGGCACAGCCACATACTGAGTTCACCACCACAAGCATGGTGCCTTCGGCATTTTCCATGGTGTTTACCACATCTTCGGCAGTGGTCAATTCTTCGAACCCAACGCTGGTCAGGTCTTCCCGCATCGGGATAAGCAAATGAGGAGGATACATAATTAATTATCAGTTAAACAGTTAGTAGTCGGTTAGTGTAAGTCACACAATCGAATAACGTTGATCGACTGGCAGACTGTTCAACTGACCAACTTTTTTTACATAAAGCCCAGTTCCAGTTTGGCTACTTCCGACATTAATTCGGTGGAGTAGGGGGGATCGAATGTTAGCTCCACGCTAACGTCGCTCACGCCCTCTATAGCCCGTACTTTCTCTTCAATCTCGGCCGGAATTTCGCCTGCCGATGGGCAGGAGGGCGAGGTGAGTGTCATAAGGATATAAACATTGTTCACCGGGAATATCTTGATGTCGTAAATCAGGCCCAGTTCGTACACATCTACCGGAATTTCGGGATCATATACACCTTTGAGGGCCAGTACAACCTGTTCTTTTAATTCTTCGTCTGTCATGATCTGTGTCATTGCTACCTGTTCTCGGTTACGGAGTAAGCCCTTCCGAATGCTTTCATGCGTTCAATCATAGAAGCCAGCCCACCAGCCCGCAAGGATGTAATCAGATTACCCATGCCCACCTGAGGAATAAAGTACAAGTCGGCATTGGCAACATCTTCCGGTTTCTGCCCCGATAGGACTCTGACCAGCAAGCCAACCAGGCCCTTAGAAATCTGCGCGGTCGGTTCACTGTCTCCGTAAAAATACAGCCGGTCATCTTTTAGTTCAGCATCCACCCATACTTTCGACTGACAGCCCATAATCCGATTCTCGTCGGTTTTCTGAGTTTCGGGCATAGGGGGTAATTTTTTGCCCAAATCAATGATGTACTGTGTCTTGTCGAGCTGATCGTCGAACAAGTCAAATTCCTCAATGATTTCGTCCTGCTTCTCGTTGATTGTCATGCGTTAAATAACCAGGTTACAGCATCATTTTATGAACCCTCTTCAGTCCCAGCACGAGCCGGTCAATTTCGTCTCTGGTGTTATAAACGGCAAAGGATGCCCGCGTAGTTCCGGCAATACCAAAGCGCTGCATCAGGGGCATGGTACAATGGTGACCCGTCCGAACGGCAATGCCCTGCTGGTCCAGAATAACGCCCGTATCCTGATGGTGAATGCCTTCTAAGACAAAGGAAATGACGCCAATTTTATGCTTGGCCTGTCCGATAATGCGTAATCCGTCCAGCTCACTTAGTTGCGCGGTAGCGTACTGAAGCAAGTCGTTTTCATGGGCGGCAATAGTCTCTTTACCTAAATCGGTTATGTACTCCAGCGCCGTTTTTACCGCCACCACATCGGCAATGTTGGGCGTGCCCGCTTCAAATTTGTACGGAATGTCGTTATAGGTCGTCTTTTCAAACGTCACCTCTTTTATCATCTCACCCCCACCCCGGTAGGGTGGCATGGCGTCCAGAAGCTCTTTCTTTCCGTAAAGAACACCCATGCCCGTTGGTCCGTATAATTTGTGGGCCGAGAAAGCATAGAAATCAGCATCCAGCGCCTGCACGTCCAGCTCAATATGCGAACTGGCCTGAGCGCCATCAATCAACACAACAGCACCTACTTCGTGCGCCTTGTCGATGATGGTTTTAACCGGGTTAATCGTGCCGAGCGAATTGGACACGTGAACCACCGAAACAAGCTTAGTCTTTTCGGACAGTAACTTTTCGTATTCTTCCAGAATCAGGTCACCGTTTTCATCAACCGGAATTATTCGTAGTACGCAACCCCGTTCCTCGCAGAGCATCTGCCAGGGAACAATGTTGGAGTGGTGCTCCATAGTTGAGATAATTATCTCGTCGCCCGCTGTCAAAAACCGCCGACCGTAACTGTTAGCTACTAAGTTGATACCGTCGGTAGTGCCGTACGTGAAGATAATTTCCTGCCAGTGCTTAGCGTTCAAAAACGTTTGAACTGCCCGGCGCGAGTCTTCAAAAGCGGCCGTAGCCTGTTCGGCCAGATGGTGAATACCCCGGTGAATGTTCGCGTTGTAGCCTTCATAATACCGGGTGAGGGCATCAATGACCGACTGTGGTTTCTGAGTGGTAGCCGCGTTGTCGAAGTACACCAAAGGCCGACCATTTATTTCCTGATGAAGTATGGGGAAATTCCGGCGTATTTGCTGAATATCGAGGGCGTTGTCTATGGCTGATTGCATGGGCAATAGGACGTGTTTATATCTAAAGAAACAACAATCTGGAAGGCGGAAAGGTGCTCCTTTTAATGATAATGAACACTAAGTGCTGACCAGACTAGAGCCATTACCCGGTGTTCATTAGCCATTAAAATAAATCACTTTCCTAGCTTTTCCTGCACCACCCGCTCCAGATACTCGCGGATGGGCTGGATTTTGATCTGGCTCAATACATCCTGCGAGAAGGCGTACAGCAACAGCGTTCGGGCTTCGTCTTTAGGAATTCCCCGTGAGCGCATGTAAAACAGGGCTTCGTCGTTAAGCTGACCCGTAGTGGTGCCGTGCGAACATTTCACGTCATCGGCGTAAATTTCCAGTTGGGGCTTCGTGTTCATCGTTGCGCCGGGCGACAGTACCACGTTTTTGCACGATTGGTACGCATTCGTTTTCTGCGCGTCGGGCCGAACGAAAATCTTGCCGTTGAACACGCCCGTACTGTTGTCGTCCAGAATGCCCTTGTAAAGTTCATTGCTGTACGAATTAGGCATGGCGTGGTCAACCAGTGTGTGATTGTCTACGTGCTGCCGACCGTTTGGCATGTACAGGCCGTACATGAATGCTTCGGCATACTGTCCGTCGAGCCGGATATTCAGGTTGTTGCGTACGAAGCTGCCATTGAGTGTTACCGTAGCCGAATAAAAGTGACTGCTATCCGTCTGGTTAACCTGTGTGGTACCAATGTGATAAGCCTTCTCAGTCTCATCCTGTACTTTATAATACTGCATCCGGGCATCGCGGTCCAGGACAATTTCAGTCACGACATTCACGAAACTGGCTCCTTCGCCCAGAGTACGGTATGATTCCGCCAGCATCAGTTCCGAATTCTTGCCTACCACGATGAGGTTACGCGGTTGCGAAGCAATGTTCTTCGTTCGGGAATCGGTGATGAAGCGAAGGATGATGGGTTGGTCTACCGTTGTATTGTCCGGAACCCGTACCACTACGCCATCATTGGCTAACGCCGTATTTAGGGCCGTGAAACTATTTTCCTGGTAGTTGGCGTACTGAGCAAAGTGGGCGCTTATCAGGTCTGGCTCGCTTTTGAGGGCGCTGGCAAAACTCGTAATCTGCACCTGGCCCGCCGGGCTGACAATGTGCGAAAGCTCCGGATGGTAACGACCGTTGACGAAGTACAGAATATTGCCGTCGAGATTCGGGATTTCGAGCGGGGCCAGGTCGTTTGGGGTCAGCGTTGTCGTTTCATCGAGCTCAAAAGCCTGTTTCATCAGGCCACTAACGTTCGAATATTTCCACTCTTCGTGCCGAATGGTTGGAAAACCTAACTGGTCAAACTGCCTGAGGGCTGCCCGTCTAATTTGGTGTAACGGCGCTTTTCGCTCACCATTCATCCGTTCTTCGTTATCCCGGAAGGAGGCCAGCAACTGCTCTTTAAAATCGTTATAGGATGCGTAAGGGGTCATAAAATTTAATGATAAATTATAAATGATGAATGACAAACAAGGCTGGAGCAATGAAGATTGCTATGAGCTAATTCATCATTCATCATTCATCATTACTGTTAAACCGCTTCGGCTTTAATCCAGTCGTAACCTTTTTCTTCGAGTTCTAGAGCCAGTTCTTTAGGTCCCGACTTTACGATGCGTCCTTTGTACAGTACGTGTACAAAGTCGGGAACAATGTAATCCAAAAGGCGCTGGTAGTGAGTTACCACAATTGTGGCCCGGTCAGGAGACCGCAGTTGGTTGACACCGTCGGCCACAATACGAAGCGCGTCAATGTCCAGTCCAGAATCTGTTTCGTCCAGAATAGCCAGTTTCGGTTCGAGCATAGCCATCTGAAATATTTCGTTCCGCTTTTTTTCTCCGCCCGAAAATCCTTCGTTCAATGAACGACTCAGCAACGACTGGTCGATGTTGACGAGTTTCATTTTCTCTTTCATCAACTTCAGGAACTGAACCGCGTCGAGTGGCTCCTGACCGCGGTGTTTGCGAATCTCGTTGAGAGCCGTCTTCAGGAAATTGGTCGTACTGACACCCGGAATTTCTACCGGATACTGAAACGCCAGAAAAATACCTTCGGCTGCGCGCTCTTCGATAGCCATGTCCAGTAAATCCTTCCCATTATACTGTACGCTGCCATCCGTTACTTCATAATCTTCACGACCTGCCAGTACCGAGGCCAATGTACTTTTGCCCGCGCCATTCGGACCCATGATAGCGTGTATCTCACCGGCATTGACTTCCAGGTTGAGACCTCTCAATATTTCTTTATTGCCAATGGAGGCATGTAAATTACTGATGGATAACATAATACGTTTTAGCGTGACGGGCAAATAAAGCCGCAAAGTTAACAGATTGAACGGTATCTGCTTTTGTACGTAACAAAAACGGTCACTCAAAAGTTGACTTACCCGTTTCTTATTCGGCCATGAGACCAAATCCTCTCCCTGATGCTATCTGTGCAACGGCTATTTTTAGTGCTTAAAAACCTGTAAATGGTTGACGAGCAATGCCTGACCCATTTTCCTGGCGCAGCGTAGTGAACACCCTACTTTAGCTATCAGACCATAATGAGTTTCTTCAGGTAATGGCAAACCATCCAGCCATATACAAAAACCTTCCGATTGACGTAGTAATACGGTCAATCGGAAGGTTTTGGCGGTTAATCACTAACTCCTCAGCCTACATAATTCAGGAGCCGGGCTTGCTTCTCAGATACGTTACCTGGCCCGTTTATTTTTCTGAATCACAAACGGTACGCACGTATCTACCGGGCACCCGCAGGTAGTTGGCACCAGCGTTGTTGTTACATCGCGGTAACAGCCCGAATGGTTGTAGATCCGAACCGTATACGACTGACTGGCACCCGGATTAGCCAGGCTATTGGCCAGCACACCATCAGTCGGTATGGTTTGTGCTCCGCCCGATAGTGAAGCTGATGGGTTAAACTGTGTTCCCAGCGAATACTGATAGGTAAAGGAGGGGTCAAATTCGCTGACTACCAGTTTGCCGTTGGCCTGAAGAGCACCAGTAGTGCAGGTAACCGGTACAGTTATGGCCTTGAAAGAAGGTAACGTATCGAACTCAACAACGAAAGGACAGCAACTAAAGTCAGGGCATAGACCAGTTCCGCCCGATGGATCAAGGCTATAACTACCAGGGGCTGTCACAACCAGAATGTGGTTTATTTCCCCTCTTATCTCCCTGCCATCCCTAAACCAGCGGTAGGTACTCCGGCCCTGTTTGGCAACCAGACTAAAACTATAGACCGAACCGGGACACACTTTGACGGGTACTGTTGTGCATACGATAGCGGTATCGCCCTGTACAGTCGCAGTATTATAAAGAATACCCGTCGAATCGATCCTAGCCTTGAAGACGAGTGACAGTCTCTCGTTCGGAGCCAGCCTTGCTACAGTCCAGGTGCTTAACCCGTTTCCAGGAGTGAAAACGGTTCCGGCCGGAGCAATGGCTGAATTTGGTACGTATGTCAACCCGATTGAGGCTGAATCACGCACTACTGCGTTGACCAGGTCAGTAGTACCAGAGTTGGTTATAACCAGCGTGTACGTTAATACGTCACCTACTTTTGCCTTCGATTTGTCAACCAGCTTTAAGGGGATACCCGGTGCTGCTGGCACTCGTCCGTTGGGCGACTTAGTGACCGAAGTATCTGGAGTAACGGCCAGCGATATGCGGGGGGTAGCGAAACAGGCAACCGGAGCTGTGTACGTAGTGGAAACCGGAGCATAAACCAAAGACGCAGGGCGACTGTTGGCGCAGGCTTCCAGCCACCTGTAAAGGAACGTACTCTTTTCCTGATCCTGCTGAGCATTCAAGGTAACCGTTGGGTTATCGATGAAAAGGTTCAGTACATAAGGACCCGCTGTGGTTGTAGGCAAAGACTCATTGGTGATAGAGAAACTAATCGGGCTTCCATTAACACCCGTGTATTGAGGAGTAAGTGTCACCTGACGCTGATTGACACTAACTATTGTGCAGCTAACAGTAGTTACACCGGCAATGGCAAAGGAACCAGCACTGTTGGACGTGGTTGGGGTATAACCGGATTCACTAACAGTAACTCGTCTGTCGCCACTTCCCGAAGCTAATCCGGTCAGGCTAAAATTAGCCGAAGTCTGGCCATCTGTCACCGTCAGAACAGTACTCACACTGCCATCCGTTACCAGGAGAGAAGCGGCCACAGCATTCGTCAGGTTAAGTACCCCCGTTAGTTTATACTGGTTGTTAGCTGGATCACACGTCTCGGGCCTAACTGTCAGCGCCAGTGCCGCAGGAACTGAAGTCGGAGCTACATCTGAAGAAGGAGCTTTGCAGGAAGCAGGGGCCTGGTAAATAGCTGATACAGGCGTGTAACCAATGCTATTCGTAGTAGATCCGGGGTTTGTTGCGCAAGCCTGTAACCAGTTGTATCGGAAGGAACCCTGCGATCCACCCTGTTGTGCGTGAAGCGTGATCATTGGGTTATCAATGTAGAGTTTCAAACTGTATGGGCCTGGGTTCATAGTAGGAAGTAACTCGTTTATCACAGAGAAACTGACAGGCTCATTAGTTAATCCCGCGTATTGAGGAGTAAACAGTACCTGCCGAAGGCCTGCTGCCAGGGTCAGACAGTTTACTGTTGTTACACCGACGATGGCAATATGGGCAGGACTTGTAGGCGATTCGGGTCTATAAGCCATATCACTGACAATCACCGTGTGAGAACCAGTCCCCGAGGATAGACCCGTCAGGCTAAAGCTGGCAGAGGTTTGCCCCGCAGTTACCGGTATTATTTTGTTCAGCGCGCCATCCGTAATGAGTAGTGAACTGGATACTGCATTGGTAAGGGTAATTGTACCCGTCAGGTTGTACTGGTTAGTACTGGGATTGCAATTACCCGATGCTACGCTTAGGGCCAGGGTAGGGGCTTTTACCGAACAGGAAGTCGGGGCGGTGTAAGTCACCGACACGGTCGTATACCCCGCTCCGCTAACGCTGACCGTGTGGCTGCCCGTGCCCGAAGTTAGACCCGTCAGGCTAAAGCTGGCCGATGTTTGTCCCGCCGTCACGTTGAGGGTGGTCTTGGCACTGCCATCGGTGATGGTGAGTGAGCTGGCCACGGCGTTGGTCAGGCTGATGGTGCCCGCCAGGCTGTACTGGTTGGTGGCCGAGGCACAACTACCCGGCGTGACACTCAGGACCAGCACAGGGGGCGTCGGTGGTGTTGGGGTGGTCGAGCAGGAAGCCGGGGCGGTATAGGTCACCGATGCGGCATAGGTGGTCGCTGGTCCACTGGCCCCGCTGTTGCAGGCCTCCAGCCACTTGTAGAGGAAGCTGCTCTGGGTACTGCCCTGCTGGGTGTTGATGGTAATGGCCGGATTGTCATTGTAGATGCTGAGCGTGTAGGGCCCCGCCGTGGTGGTGGGCGCCATCAGGCCCACCACAGCGAAGGAGATGGGGCTACCGTTGGTGCCCACGTACTGGGGGCTGAAGCTGACCCGTCGCTGGGTGGCACTCAGGGTGGTG
>NZ_KB893245.1 GCF_000374065.1 Spirosoma luteum DSM 19990 | reverse complement strand
AATGTACGGGGCAAAGCTGGAGCTCACAAAGTGATGCTGATGGCGGCTATTGCCTTCAACCTGAAGAAGTATATGAAGTTCACCACCAAGTTCACTCTCAGCCAGGCCATAGCCCTAAAGGTGGAATGGTCATCACCTTCTCAAGACACTTTTCCGGGTTTTGGCGTGCTTTTTCTCAACTAAGAAGAGCAGACCGATGGTATAAAATCTTATTAGCCAATTCAGACACTGAAAATCGATCTAGAAAGCGGAGTTGTGCAACAGCCACGCTCTTTTTGAGAGACCCTTACAAAATGCCCCGTAGGCGTTCATTCTGTTCCTGCTTGTTATAATGTAAACGTTAGTACGTATTAGGACAAATCAAGCTCCTGCCTACTCCACTGCTTCCTGAAAAAGCAACTAGCCCGCTAATCCATTCAAACAGTAAAGAAAAATCCCGAGTAACTTTAGTAGTAAGACCTTCGTGTACCGCTATGCGTACGATTCTTTACTGTCTTTCAAGTGTTCTCCTGTTTTTTACCGCTGGTCATACTCAAATCGCTCCTTTCACTCGACCCAACATTGTGGTTATTCTGGCCGATGACCTGGGGTACGGCGATGTTGGTTTCAACGGGCAGAAGCTGATCAGGACGCCGAACATCGACCGGCTAGCGAAAGAAGGAATGCAGTTTACCCAGTTTTATGCGGGTACGTCGGTGTGCGCTCCGTCGCGGTCGTCGCTGATGACCGGGCAGCATACGGGCCATACGTTTATCAGGGGCAACAAAAGCGTGGAGCCCGAAGGACAGCAATCCATTGCTGATTCAGTCAACACAGTGGCCGAACTGTTGCAACGGGCGGGGTATACCACGGCGGCTTTCGGCAAATGGGGATTGGGGCCGGTTGGCTCGGAGGGGGACCCCAACAAACAGGGGTTCGACCGTTTTTATGGATATAATTGCCAGTCACTAGCGCACCGGTACTACCCCAATCACCTCTGGAACAATAGCGAGAAAGTGACGCTGACCGCCAACGAAAACCTACAGAAAACGCACGACTACGCAGCCGACCTGATTCAGCAACAGGCCCTGAGTTTTCTGGATGCCCAAGGGTCTGGAAAGCCTTTTTTCCTATTCCTGCCCTACACGCTCCCCCACGCCGAGCTGATGGTGCCCAATGACAGTCTGTTTCAATATTACAAGGGCAAGTTTGCCGAAACTCCTTACACTGGAGCCGATTACGGTCCCAACGCCAAAACGGGTGGCTATACGTCGCAGGCGTATCCACGGGCTACTTTTGCCGCCATGGTGGCCCGGCTTGACCAATACGTGGGGCAGCTTATGGCCAAACTGAAAGCGCAGGGACTGGACAAAAACACCCTCGTCATTTTCACCAGCGATAACGGCCCCCATGTGGAAGGCGGGGCCGACCCCAAATTTTTCAACAGTGGGGGTGGGCTGCGCGGAGTAAAGCGTGACCTGTACGAAGGCGGCATTCGGGAGCCGTTCGTGGCCCGCTGGCCGGGGGTTATCAAGGCAGGCAGCCGCAACCCGTACGTGGGTGCTTTCTGGGATTTGCTGCCCACCTTCACCGAACTGGCCGGAGCAAAAACGCCCAACCACATCGACGGGCTTTCCATCCTCCCCACGCTGACGGGCAAAGGCGCGCAGAAACAGCATAACTACCTGTACTGGGAATTCCACGAAAATGGCGGCAGGCAGGCCGTGCGGCAGGGCAACTGGAAAGCCGTCCGGTTACAGGCCATCAAAAACCCGGATGCCCCCGTCGAGTTATATGACTTGGTCAAAGACCCGTCGGAAAGCCATAACGTGGCGGCCCAAAACCCCGACCGGGCCCGCCAGCTTAGCCAGTTAATGAACGAATCGCACGTTGAATCGCCCCTGTTTCCATTCAGAAACGATTGAATTGGTCTGTTGGCTGGTGACATTATCGTTCAGCGGTCTATCTTTGCCCAATTTTATCAGACTGCCCAAGCAGTTGCATCGCTCCTATGGCCCAATCGACCCATCGAACTGCCCTCAGCGTCCGCCATCTGGTGGGTATCAAAGAACTGACCGAGTCCGACATTCAGCTTATTCTAGATACAGCCGGGCAGTTTAAGGAGGTCATCAATCGCCCGATCAAGAAGGTGCCTTCGCTGCGTGATATTACCATTGCCAACGTCTTTTTCGAGAACTCCACCCGTACCCGGCTCTCGTTTGAGCTGGCCGAAAAGCGACTATCAGCCGATGTGGTCAACTTTTCCGCGTCGGGCAGTTCGGTCAAGAAAGGGGAAACCCTGCTGGATACCGTCAACAACATCCTGGCCATGAAGGTGGACATGGTGGTGATGCGGCACAGCAGTCCCGGTGCCTCGCACTACCTCACCAAACACATACAGGCCAACGTGGTCAACGCGGGCGACGGCACCCACGAGCACCCTACACAAGCATTGCTGGATTCCTTTTCTATCCGTCAGAAACTCGGCGATGTAGCGGGGAAACGGGTAGCCATAATCGGTGATATTACGCATTCGCGGGTGGCTCTATCCAATATCTTCTGCCTGCAAAAGCAAGGGGCGGAAGTAATGGTTTGCGGCCCTAAAACCCTGATTCCAAAGCATATGGAATCCCTGGGTGTAAAGGTGGGTCACGATGTTCGGGCAGCGCTGGCCTGGTGCGACGTTGCCAACGTACTGCGCATCCAGCTGGAGCGCCAGCAAATCAAGTATTTCCCCTCCCTGCGCGAGTACTCCTTGTATTTCGGCATCTCAAAACAAATGCTCGACGAGTTGGACCGGCCTATCGTTTTGATGCACCCCGGCCCCATTAACCGGGGCGTTGAACTCACCTCCGATGCCGCCGATTCTGCTCATAGTATCATCCTGGATCAGGTCGAGAACGGCGTGGCCGTCCGGATGGCGGTGCTGTATTTGCTGGCGCAGTTGTGAGCATATTACGCTGCTTTTTTGGTTATATTTGATAAACCATACGGCTCCTGCCAGGCGAACAAATCCGCGAATCGCGCTGTTCTTCTGGCATACTCTCACGACTGACTTACTCACTGACAACTTTATATGAAAGGCTTTCAATTTTCTGACTTTGTGCCGCCCGAACAAAAGGAAGGCAGCAACTTTGATAAACTGCTTAATATCTTCCAGCAATTGCTCCTGCTTACCTCTGGCGATGTGGAACAGGCTATGGCCTGGATGAGCCAGCTGGACCGGCAATATGGCCTGACGGACGATAAATACGGCATTGGTAACTTCTTCGACGACCTGAAAGAAAAAGGCTACCTGACCGAAGAAAATCAGGAAGGTAAGCTGGTCATGACCGCCAAGAGTGAGCAGACCATCCGGCGGTCGGCGCTGGAAGAGATCTTTGGCAAGCTCAAGCGCTCCAAGTCGGGCGGCAACCACAAAACGCCCTATACCGGCACTGGCGATGAGTTGAGCAGTGACCTCCGCACCTACCAGTTTGGCGACTCACTGGAACAGATTTCCATGACGGAATCCATCAAAAACGCCCAGATAAATAGTGGGGTGGAAGAGTTTACGCTGATGGAGCGCGATCTGGAAGTAACGGAAAAGGAGCAGAAAACCCAGACATCCACTGTGCTTATGATCGACATTAGCCACTCGATGATTTTGTACGGCGAAGACCGCATTACACCCGCCAAAAAAGTGGCGCTGGCCCTGGTGGAGCTGATTAAACAGAAATATCCTAAAGACACGCTCGATATTGTGGTGTTTGGGAATGATGCCTGGCAGATTCAGGCCAAAGAATTGCCCTATCTGGAAGTGGGACCCTACCACACCAATACCGTTGCCGGGCTGGAACTGGCGATGGATTTACTGCGTCGGCGGAAGAACAAAAACAAGCAGATTTTCATGATTACCGACGGCAAACCGACCTGCCTGAAAGAAGGGATTAAATACTACAAGAACTCCTTCGGGCTTGACCGGAAAGTGGTGAGCAAAACCTTGACGCTGGCCGCACAGGCCCGTCGGCTGGATATCCCCATCACTACGTTCATGATTGCCTCCGACCCTTATTTGAAGCAGTTTGTGCAGGAGTTCACCAAGGTGAACAACGGCCGGGCTTATTACAGTGGCTTACAGGGCCTGGGCAATATGATGTTTGAGGATTTCCAGCGTAACCGTCGGAAAAACATCAAATAGCCGCCTTTGATACCCGTTTACTGACTTGTTTGGGATTTACCAGACTCATTAACTCGTCCACCATAGCAGGGGCACCGATGTACAGGGGCGAGCGCTGGTGGACATCGATGGGCTGGATATTTAGAATTGACTCGGTATCGTTAACCGCCCGGCACCCGGCCCGCTCGGCTATGAAAGCCAGGGGATAGCACTCATACAGCAACCGAAGTTTACCATTCGGACTGGCCGGTGTGGGTGGATACAGATAAATGCCTCCTTTCAGCAGATTCCGGTGAAAATCGGCCACCAGTGACCCAATATACCGGGCAGAAAACTGCCGCTTCCGGCACGATGTCAGGTAGGTTTTTACCGCTTCATCGTATGAATCAAGATTTCCGTCATTACAGGAATATATAGCCCCATTGTGCGGTGTCTTGATGTCGGCGTGGGAAAGAATAAATTCACCCAGTGATGCATCGTAGGTAAAGCCGTTCACGCTGTGGCCAGTGGTATACACCAGCATGGTCGACGAACCGTATAAAATGTACCCGGCTGCTACCTGTTCGTGTCCTCCCTGCAAAAAGTCCTCGATTGTCGGCTCACTGCCGATAGGACTTACCCGACGGTAAATAGAGAAAATAGTACCGATGGATACGTTTACGTCAATGTTCGACGACCCATCCAGCGGGTCAATGGCTACCACGTATTTACCCTTGTTATTGCCGGTCAGAATCATCTCTTCTTCTTCCTCCGAAATAAGGGCGCATACTTCGCCCCCGTTGGTCAGTGCCCGCCGGAACCTGATATCGGCAATTACGTCCAGCTTCTGCTGATTTTCGCCCTGCACGTTCTGCTGCCCCATCCCTCCGGTCAGGTCGATGAGCCCCGCCCGATTTACCTCCCGGTGTACTATTTTACCGGCCAGGGCAATATCCCGCAACAACTGCGACAATTCGCCGGTGGCAAAAGCAAAGGCGTGTTGCCGATGCATGATATACCGATCGAGGGTAGTGCCAACGGGTAAAGCTAGCGGATGGGGGTGGGTCGGATCAACTGGTGTAGTATCCATAATCAAACGTATGAAGGGTAAGAGAGCGAGCAGGGTGTAAAACAGTTAATTTATCACATGCGATAAATTAACTGTTACTCTTGAAGAGAGAGTAAGCAGCCGCTGGTGGATACCCTTCCAGCGATGAAAATCGGGTTATGGAATGGGACAATCTTATTTTACACGGAATAGAATGTCAACGAAGGGACGGGTTGTAGGAGACGTGTTTTTACGGGTTATATCCCGATCAAATGGGCGATTCAGGTTATTACCGGCTAAATCCTCCAGCCGACTCTCTATTTTCAGGCGGTACGGCCCGGCCTTCCACGGCATCGCTGGGTCGAACACACCGCTCCTTTCTTCATTGACGGGCTGCCATTTTCCCGCAAGAGTCCTCCCCTCTTCGTCAATAATGTGTAACGTTTCGGTAAGCAGACTATAATCCAGTGGTTCGCCAAAGGTAATCTTCAAGGGGTCTATGCTCCCCTGTTTCGGTGGTTGAATAGCCCACTGATGAGGGTCGGGAGAAAGGCTGTCGCGCGGAACTGTCACAAACGCTTTTGTCGTTCCCCGGCCCAGCGTGGCTCCCTGCGCATCGGGCCAATTGGCCGAAACGACGACCTGATAGGAAACGCCCGTTTGCAGGGGTGTTCCCAGTTGTTTGTTTGGCTGCAAATCGCGTTTGATACGGCCGGGGTCCAGCCAGAGCGTGAGCAGCGTTCGGTCAGCATTCCAGAGCTCCGGTTGTAGATCAAGAAATACGCCGGGCAGCGTATCGGTTCTGTTTTTCAAGACAGCTACGTACTTCGGCGACTGCCCTTCCCGCATGGGTCTCGAAAAATGCATGTAGATTTTCAGCAGGTTTTCGGGTAGCGAGTCCTGCGTGGGATAGATGGCCAGTAGCGTTGGTTTGTCGTCGGCGTTCAGGCCGGGTATAATGATTTCCCCCAGGCGCTTATCGCGTACCCAGACGGTGTAGTGTAAACCACGCGTAAGGGGAATAAGGGGCTCAAAGAGAATGTTATCATCAACCAGTTGAAACTGCCCCAACATGGTCGTCTCGTTACCCGCCAGTCGAACAATCAGCTGTTGACTCAGGGAATCAGTAGAAACAGCCGGGGCGAATTGTCGGGGTATGAGCAGTCCGGTGGCCCGTTTATCCGCCCATCGGATCCGGATTCCTGCATCGTCGGTTGCTTGTTGACAGGAAACAAAAAAAATCAGGTTACACCCAATGCATAACCTGATCAAAACGTACCCGCACTGTTTATAAATACCGCTCATTAGACGTCCAAAGGTCAAGACTACCGTTTGAGCGACGCTGGAGTAACACCATATGGGTATCGTCCAGTTTATCGAGCTGTACTACATTAGTGAGGGGTAACGAAACAAAATCGACCCCGGCGGTAGCGAAGTTTTCCACAACGGGCGTCGTCAGAGAACCCTGGTAGTCCGCCAGGTTTTTGTAATTAACCTTAAATACCGGCCGACTCGAGTTAGCCATCATTAAAAAGGATTCGTTCCCTTTTGTCATAATCACCATATCCAGGGGCGAGTTACCGCTTCCCATCTCGGCCACCGTGCGGCCTTTTACGTGGCTTCCGCCCTTCAGCTCATCCAGCGGAAACAGCACCAGTGGTGTGCAGGTATAGCTGGCCAGCAGGTATTTTTTACCCTTTATTTCGGTCGTTGTAAACGTTTTGATGGGTGCCATTGTCTCGTACTTGCCGTGGGCCGCGTGGTAGATTTCGAGCGAAGCCTGATCCTGCGTATTGGTGAACGGAAACGGAATACTGCGGAACGTAGAGCCAAATTCCTGATTCGAGAGCCCGCTAACCATCACCTTTCCATCGGCATAGCCCATGTCGGAAATAGACGCCACGCGCAGCGATTCGCCCCGGCGGTCTTTAGCATCTTCGGCGGGTGCATTGGTTAGTGCCAGCATGGAAAACGGGACCTCTTTCAGCGATACGGCTGATAGTTTATCGCCTACTATTTTGAGTAAAACCGGTGTACCATCACTGTGTTGCACCGCGCAGTACACATTCTTCGATACAGGGTTTACCGCAATATCCTGAATGGTAATATTGGCGACTTCGGTCCCCAGCAGGGCGGCAATCTTCTGATCGATATTTTTGATGTCGGCTCCGGCAGACTTTCCGACCGGAACGGCATCTTTGGTATCAACGGCAAAAACGGCGGCACTCTTTCCATCACCAATAAACAGCACCCCGTCGGGACCAAACGTCAGCGCGTTGATGGACTTGATGGCGGGCGTTCCGGTTGCCAATCCATATTGATTCTGGATGGGGCGGGTGGTGGTAGCCAAGAATAAAAGTCCGGCAACGCCAAGTGCCAGTATAGCATACGTTTTTTTCATATCGATTGGGGTTAATTGGTTATAAATACGTTGGTTATAAGGCGTAATGTACGAATTAGGACGCTGATTTTCAAGGCATCCCAATTGATTATCGGGGAGTATTACCCGCGTTACGGTAAAAGCTCGTAGTCTATCTCCAGGAAATCATCGACGTTCTTTGCCCAATATGTCTGCACAAACTGAACATGGTCGGGATGCTGGTTGTATTGCTCGTAAAGCGCAGCGGTATCGAACTCCATAGACAGGCCAAAATCGAAGTTATTTTTTAAGCTTAGCTGTTTCAGGCATTCAAATTTCTGCACACCCGGAATAAAGGCCAGTTTCTTCGCGGCCGCAAAAAACGCATTCGTTTCCGGTGATGTTGGCGGGTTCTTCAGTTTAAAAACAACGGTGTGCCGTATCATGAATAGTTAGTTTTGACGAAAAAAAGCCTTTCACGGATTAATGGTGAAGGAATAACTCCCCGACCCCAATGGAACGACTACCTGCCCATCGGCCCGATTAATCCCTTTCCACCGCGCTACGCTTTTCCCACTTTCGGTAATCTGGCTAACCTCCCCGGCAGGCAAATACAGGGTAGCTGTCGTGTTGGCCGGGATGGTGGTTTTATAGAGCCACTTGTTCCCCTCCCATCGCCACTCGCTGCTAATCCGGCCGTAGGGCGAATCATAATACCCTTTGGCAAACGTCATTTTTTTGCCGGGATCGGGGGTTGGTTTCAGAACGATTTCTTTAAAACCAGCCTGCTCCGGTGCCCGCTGAATACCCAGCGAATAGTTATACATCCAGGAAGCTACTGCGCCAAATGAGTAGTGGTTGAAGGAATTCATGCTGTTATTCCCGCCAAACCCATTCTCAACGGTGTATGAGTTCAGGCGTTCCCAGATAGATGTCGCCCCATTGACGACGGAATAGAGCCAGGACGGATAATCCTGCTGCTGCAACAGCTGGTAAGCCGTTGCCGAATGGCCATTTTCGGAGAGTGCGTCGGTTACAGAGGACGTGCCGATAAATCCGGTCATCAATGAGTAAGCCGGTCGTTCGACACCGCCATCGTCTTTGTTTTTCCGTTTAATAGCGTCGTTCAGGTACTGCACCGCAAATGGTTTGTTTTCCTCATTAAACAAGCCCAGTGCCAGCGGAATAGCATATGATGCCTGGGTATCGATCACTTCGCCTTTATCCGATTTCTGGGTCAGCTGCTGTTGGTTAGGGGGCCCCATGAAGCCCGTTTTAACCCCTGACTTTATTGTTTTGTGCGTCGATTTGTCCACGTAAATAGCATTCCAGGCCGTTTTTATTTCGTTGTATCGTTGCCTGAATTGCGCCCCATCTTCCGTCTTCCCCAAGATGGCGGCTACCTTACTCATAATCTCCAGGTCGTAGGCGTAGTAAGCCATCCAAAACAGTGTATTGTCGTTTTTGTTGCCTTCGGGACTTAGCCAGTCACCCAGCGGACCTTCGGTCAGAATCCCCGTTTCCTTCTCAACTTTCGTTTCCAGAAACTGGGTGTATCGTTTCATGGCCTCATACTGCTCTTTCAGCAGGGCTACGTCCCCATATTGCCGGTAGGCTTCCCAGGCTACCACAATACCCGCACTGCCCCAAAGCGTACCACCAAAGCCGCCCCCCATGGGAGCGACATCGGTAAACCGACCGTTTTCGGCCTGTACATCCCGCATGGCCAGCAGATGCCGACGCAGGAACAAATCGGCGTTGGTGAGGTAGGTAGCGCTGCGGGAAAATACCGAAATATCCCCGCTCCAGCCCATCCGCTCATTGCGGGCGGGGGTATCCGTAGGAATGGAAAGAAAATTACTACGCAGCGACCAGGTAATGTTCTGCCACAGTTTGTTGACCAGCGCATTCGAGGTTTCGTAGTGCGACGAAAGGACTGATATTGAACTGATAACAAGCCCTTTAACAGCGGAAACCGGGATAGCCTGATCCATACCGGTTAGCTCCAGATACCGGTACCCATGGAAGGTGAAGCGGGGCTGAATGGTCTCATCGCCCCCTTTCAGGATGTACAGGTCCTGCGTTAGGGCAGCCCGGATATTTTCCATCATCACCATGCCCGTGTTGTCTTTATATTCGGCCAGATTCGGGTATTTCACTTCGGCGTATCGCATGGTAATGACCTGCCCTTTTTTGCCGTTTTTAATCAGGACCTGCGGGAAGCCGACCATGTTCTGCCCCATGTCGTATACAAATACGCCCGAACGAACCTGCTCTACGCTGAGGGCTGGCATAGTTTTTACCAGACCTGCGTTATCCCCCATCTGACTGATGAGTTTGAACGCACTGTAATCCAGCGTTGATGTGCGACCCAGTGGGTCGGTGAAGCTCCCCTTGTAGGCCGTCCCTTCCAACGGCACGGCAACGGTTGCTTTCCAGTTCGTATCGTTATAGCCGGGCGTCGACCAGTTTTTCACCAGCGCTTCTTTCGTGGCATCGTACACTTCGCCCTGAAAGAACGAACCGTAGCGTACCGGCCCATTCGTGAATAATTTCCACTCGGTCGGTGTAGAGGTGACAACCTGTTCGGAACCATCGGTATAAGTAATTACCAGTTTGCTCAACAGGGACTGCCGGTCGCCGAAATAATTCCAGTTCTCGCCACTGTACGTAATATTGCCACTCCACCACCCTTCGCTCAACCAGGCACCGACCGCATTTTTTTGCCCTGACTTTACCGCAGGGGTAATATCGTAGGTCTGGTACATATGGTGTTTGTTGTACTGGGTCAAACCCGGATTGAAGTAGTCATTGCTCACCCGGTTTCCGTTCAGATACACCTCATAAATACCCCGTGCCGTTACGTACAGCCGCGCTTTTGCAATGGGTTTATTTTGAGTAGTGAATGTATTTCGGAGCATGGGAGCCGCGTTTCGGCTTGGGTCAGCGGTGATTAAGGCACCTCCTTTAACCGTGTACTGCCCGTTGTCGACGGTCAGATTACCCGACTTAAAAATACCGGTATAGGGCTGCCGACTAAGATTTTCGGTAAACAACGGGTTGGATGGATACCGGAAATTCCTGATTTCTACCCCCGAAAAATAGGCCGTCTGATTCTCAGGAACCCGGAACCCGATATCGGCTACCATCGGAAAACTAATAAAGTTATTGCCGACACCAACCGGATTGAGGTTGATGCCCCGTGGACCAAAGCGGGAGGGCGGCTCGTTCGTCTTTTCTTTCAGTTTATTGGCGTCTTCTCTACCATCTACGAACAGCTCAAACAAGCCAAAATTACAGTCGGCGAATACTGTATGTTTAGCGTACTTATTGGCTCCATTGATCAGACTCTGGGGGATATCGAGGCTTTTAACCGGTACACCCGGCTTATCCGTTTTGTCATATCCCACCCGATACAGATTGAGCTTGGCCAGGCCGGTGGGGGTACTATTTACCCCCGAAATATCCAGCTCAAAAGCGATGTAACTTTGATCCTTTCCATTCTGCACCCCCATCAAATTGAGGTCTTTGTTCATGAGCCGACGGTCGTTGGCACCAATCACGAAAGCCGCTTTGGTCGAGTTACCTGCTTTGTCCAATTGAAGGCCGAACTGGAACTTAAAGACCGATAAATAGTGCGAGTAAAGAACCAGATCCTCATCCCCTCCACCAATCCATGTCGCACCCGACCAGGCCGAGATATCCGGGTTCATCAGGCCCGTTTCAAACCAGGATGTACTGGTCGACATTTGGCCCGTGTTGTCCCAAACCAGTACCTTCCAGTTGTAGCGGGTCGTGGGTTTTAGCGGCTGCCCCGCGTACTCAACGCCCAGCGAAATCCCCGAGTCTACTTTTTTTGAATCCCAGACGATCTGGTTTTTAGCATCCGTTACCACAACCTGCCAGGCTTTCTGTACATAGCCCTGTCTATTGTCCAGGGCTTTCATCTGCCACGAAAAATGGGGCGTTGGCTGGTCGACTCCCAACGGCGTTGGCTGGTAATCAACGGTCAGGCTATCAATGGAAACGTTGGCCAGAGCCGTACTAACGATTGTGAACAGGATAAGAAACGGTAGAATACTTACTTTCATTGGAAATAATTAACGGCTCTTTTTTGACGGATTATGACGTGGTAAGATTGGTGCTGCCTATTGCGGATGCGTTGCAGGGTTAGTTTGCTTCGCACACGCAACAGGCAGTTTTTTTGAGCAGGCAGGACTACTGCTCACTAGGTAAACGTCTCTTTTTCAGCCATCAATAGCCCTGGTTTTTGCCATTCCGATTGACCACCGTCTGGCAATGACTGATTGGGCCGAGGGTTAACTCAGCGCGTTTCGGCAGTAGTCCAGACATTTTTTCACCTCAGCTACGGAGGTCGAGCCAGCAGGAATCTTATATTCCAGTTCAACCGTAGCGGGGAAGGTATACTTCTGATCACGCATCAGTTTCAGCACCTGGAGCAACGGCGTATCCCCCTGTCCCCAGGGTAGGTTTCCTTTTTCATGTTCGGGCGTTTGACGGTCTTTGATGTGCATACTGGCAATCCGGTCATGCTTAAGCTTAACAAACCCCAGCGGGTCGGTGTTGCCAGCGGCCACGAAATGGCCTAAGTCCAGGTTCAGCATATTGGCCGGCGACTGAGCCAGGGCCGTATCCCAAAAAGTGGGCGTCTGCTGCTCATGGCCGTGGTACGCTACTTTCATGCCCTGTTTCTGCGCTAGGGTGCCTAACCGCAGCGTATGGGCATCATTACCAGGATGCTCCAACGTAACCTGATTGGCACCCAGCAGTTTAGCCGCTTTTAAACCATACTCAATCTCCGCGTCAGTACTCTGCACGTTAAAGGTGTCGGGCTTAAACGCATAGATCTGAACCCCTGCCTGGTTGTACATCTTCCGCATCTGCTCAAATTTGCTCATGGGAGCCGACAGCCGCCATTTGGCTATTTCCTGCCGGTACGCTTTCATCTGAGCCTCGGCTTCATCCAGCATTTTATTCTCATCCGCAGTTAATTCCTGCTTTTCGCGCCGTTTCCGCATCAGCGGGAATACCGTTTGCATATTGACCGTATTTTTTGGCGCCCCCGCAAATGACTCCGCCGGACCACCCATCAGTTCGATAGCACTAATGCCGCTATCCAGTACGTACTTTAACGTGGCTTCAGCACTTTGGTCGGGCATATCCCGGAAAGAATACGTAATGGCACCAATCTGTACACCATTTATCAGTGAATTTGGTTTGCCCAGATTACGGATATAGGCGGGTGCGCCGAACACGTTGTTGGTGCTGAGAACGGCTCCCGACACAAGGGCTGCCGTGGCACCCAGGAACTGACGGCGTGATGGTTGATTTTTCATTGGCTTACGTTAATAGCGTTAATTGGTTTAGTCGACTCCTGCTATTCCGAAACAGGTTTACTACGGTCCCAAAAGCATAAAAGACAGGCTATTATACCTGTCTTTTACTAAGGATGGGGATAGAAAAAGAGGGGTATACCAGCACAAACGTATTTGTCGGTATACGCATTCGGGGTTGTTACTTCTTGTCGGCTACCGCCGTATCCTGCTTCACAAATTCACCGGCAGCTTTGATTTCTACCTCTTCACTCACTACAGCCGTAGACGAAGATCCCACGCCAAAATCGGAACGCTTGATTGTACCGCTGATTTTCAGGCCCGCTTTCTCCTGCTTACCGCGAGGATTCTCCATCGTTACGGGTCCCGTCAGAACAGCATCAAGGGTTACGGGCTTCGTAACGCCGTGCATGGTGAGGTCGCCGGTAAGGCTGTATTTCTTGCCATCCACTTTCTTGAAGGAGGTGCTTTTGAATGTCAGCGTCGGGTATTTAGCCGCATCGAACCAATCGGGGGTTTTCAGGTGCCCGTCACGCCGATCGTTATCGGTGTCAATGCTGTTTATGTCGGCGGTCAGCTCGATCATCGCATCGGACAGGTCAGGCTTAGCAGATATGATTTTGGCATCGAACGTTTTGAAATTACCGTCTACTTCCGACAGCATCAGGTGGGTAACTGCAAAACCTACTTTGGAGTGGGCTTTGTCTACTGCCCAGGTTTGTGCGTTGGCAACCGAAAAAGTAAGGAACGCAGCAACGGTGAATACGAATGATTTCATGTGTAAAATTTGATTAGTAAAAAATGGTTAAACGACAATAAAACGAACAGAATACACTAATTATCTTGGCCGATTGGCGGCTGGCGCGGCCTGTGGCTGACCACCTCCATCGCCACCATCTCCCCCTTTTACGTCGTCGTTGCTCACCGAACGAGCCTTACGACGGGGTTCTTCAAAACTCATCTTGCCAATTCGATACGTAAACGTCACTTTCAGGTTGGCATTGTATAAGTGGGTGACATTCACCTGCGAAATCAGGGGCGAGTTCAGGGTAGTGCGCATAGTTATCCCGTTTCCGGCAAAGTTTTCGGCCGCCAGCCCAATGCTGCCCCGCTTACTGGCCAGGTCTTTCCGAACGCCCAGCGAGTACATATAAAAACTACCCTGGGTGCCCTGCAACTGGGGGCTGGGGCCCCGGAAAAAGCTGAATACCTGTGCACTCCAGCCTTTGTCGAGTTGTAGCTGACTCATCAGTCGGCCCCCAATGCTGACACCCGTATTGCTTATCATCATGGATTTACCGTCTGCTCCCGGTGTCAGTCCCTGCATGTACACGTAGTACCCGTCAAGGCCACCGTTGAGACTCCACTTCGGGGTCAGGTTGGTGTTGAAGAAAATGTTGGCTCCCACGGTCCGTTGTACCCCAATGTTCTGGTAGGTTGTGATAATTCCCCCAGCCAGGGTGTCGGACGGAAGCCGGATTTGCGTAATGGCGTTGTTAGTCAGTCGGCCAAACAGAGCGGCATTGATGTACGTTTTTTTGATAGTCGAACTCAAACTCAGTTCAGCGTTATCCGTCAGTTCGGGTTTCAGGGTGGGATTTCCGACCATCACCATCTGCGGGTTAGCGGAGTTCGGATTCGGATTCAACTGCTGCAGACCCGGACGCTGAATCCGGCGGTTGTAGGCGGCTTTGAGGGTCGTACCACCTTTCAGACTTTTCGATACGTTGATGCTGGGCACCAGATTGCCGTAAGCAGGAATGACGAGGGGAATATTTCCTCTTTGCTCCGTCGATTGAGTCGCCGTTATTCCTGTATGCTCGTAGCGTGTCCCTACCTTGAAGGTGTACTTGCTGGGCGTTACGTAGGTGTATGACATGTAACCGGCTCCAATGTTCTGGCTGTACAGCAGCGAGCCTGCCGGATTGGTTGGGTCGAAGCGTAACTCCCCTGTGCTACTCCCCACCTGATACTGGTAATGACTGTCCACCTGCCGCATGATGGCTTTTCCCCCGAACTCCAGTAACTGGTTTTTCCGGATGGGCGTCTGGTAGTCCGTCTGGATGGTCATTTCCTGGTTGGTATTGTTGTTCAGGTTTCGCTGGCGACCCGTCAGCGTTCCCATGTTGTTGAGCAGGTCGGCGTAAAAATTATTTGTCAACCCCGTACGGCTGTACTGCGTTGAAATGGACCACTCCTGCTGCGGCTTGAAGGTGTGAATGTAATCCAGATTCATATCGACCGAGTTGGAAAGGTCTCTTCGGTTTACATCGCGATTAGTCATGCTCAGTAACGAGTCGATACTCCGCGAAGTTTGGGTGTATGTACTGGTTAGCTGCTGCTGTTGCTGAATGAAATTGCGGGTACCGTACCGAACGTTAGCCGTTAACGACTGGTTTTTGGCCAAATCATAATCAAACCCCATCGTATATTGACCAAATACGGGTTTATCGAAAGCCGTAGCCTGCTGGCTGGTACGCAGGAGTTGCGCGCCAACCAGGGTTGTCTGGTCCAGGGTTGAGGAAGCCCGGTTATACATAGCCCGTCCAAAACCGCCCAAGCTGATGCCCAGTTTACCCTGGCGGAAAGACCCGTTCAGGCCCAGGTTAGAAGCCCGCAAACCCACACCCGCATCCACATTCAGCGTCAGGCCGTGCAGAGTAATTTTTTTGGTAACGATGTTGATGATACCCGCTGCGCCTTCTGCATCGTATTTGGCGGATGGGCTGGTAATCACTTCCACCGTCTTAATCATATCGGCAGGAATTTGCTTCAGGGCATCGGCCACACTGGACGCTACGATGGTAGAGGGTTTGTTGTTAATCAGCACCCGGATGTTCTGACTACCCCGCAGGCTGACATTACCATCCAGGTCAACGGACAGCATAGGCACGCGTTTCAGCACATCCGACGCGTCGCCCCCCTTCGAGGTCATGTCTTTATCGGCGTTGAACACCAGCCGGTCCACTTTTTCTTCAATCAGGGCGGCTTGTCCCGTTACCACTACTTCGCCCAGCGTGCGAATGTCGGCCGGGAGTTTTACCGCTCCCATATTCAGGTCGGTCCCTTTGACAATGGTGAAGGGTTGGGAGTCAACGTTTTTATAGCCGATAAAGGAATACTGAAGCCGGTAGTCGCCGGGGGCCAGTTTATTCATCGAGAACTGCCCTTTAGCATCGGACGTGGTCCCATCAATGGGTTTGTTGGTTTTTACATTCATCAGGGCAACCGTTGCAAATTCAACGGGTTTGCCCGAAATAGAATCAATCAGGATACCGGCTATTTTGCCGTTACCTTTTGGGATATCTTCCGTTACACCCGTAAATTCTTTCTTACGCTGATCCCGACCGAAACCACCACCCGGAGGGCCACCGGGCCCACCGCCCGGAGGACCAAACTGAGCAAACAGTGCCGGGGTTTGGGCAAAAAGACCCAGGGTGAGTAACAGAAAGAAGAAGTGCTTTTTCATTCGTATCGGGAGATTAATGAGGCAAAGCAACAACATGTTCCTAAGTCCAAAAAACGCAATAGACAGAGAAGCGGAGAACATCGGCCAATTCCCCGTTTCAACCGACAGAAGCCATCCTGGTCAGGTACCTGTCAGACAACGGGCGTTCGTCGGTTGAAACTCCCCTCCCGTCGGTGAATTCGGGCCGTAAACCGATTTATCGCAGCGGGCATTACTTTTTAGTCTAAACTTGTAGCTTTCCAGACACTGATGGCCGCTATCCCTTTCTCCCGTCGTTACGTTTCACTGCTGAGCCATGTACTAGGCTGGGGACTTCTGAGCTATCTGCTTTTCTTTTCTCAGTCGTTCAGGTCTGAACTCCGGTTGCCCGATTTATTCTGGGTGAGGCAGGGTATTTTTCTTTGCCTGATGGTCGGGACTTTTTACCTGAATTCACAGGTACTGGTGCCACACCTATTGTTAAAGAATCAAACGGGTCGGTATGCGGCCGCTCTGCTGGGTGTTGTGGTGTTTATTGTCCTGGTTTTATTTGCGGTCGAAACGTGGTTCAACCTGCCGATTCTTATGCACCGGGCTTTTCACCCGGATGGTAAAGGACAACCCAAATTATACGGATGGATTCAGCCGGCCCTGTTCACCATTCTGCTGGTTTTGGGTATCAGCACCAGCCTGGCTATGTTGCAAAAGTGGCAGACCGAAACGACGCTTCGGCTGGCGTTGGAACAGGCCAAAACTGCATCCGAATTATCCTTTTTGAAGGCCCAGATTAACCCCCATTTCTTTTTCAATACGCTCAATAACATCTACGCTCTGACGCTTATTGACACCGAAACGGCCCGCGAAGCCATACACCGGCTCTCGCGTATGATGCGCTATATCCTCTACGATACCCAGACGGGCACCACCATGCTGAGTAAGGAATTAGCATTTGTCGGCGATTATATCCAGCTCATGCAACTGCGACTAACCGATAAAGTGGCGGTTACGTTTAGTACGCCAAGTCCTCTGCACGACCAGCCCGTGGCACCCATGATTCTGCTGCCTTTTGTTGAAAATGCCTTTAAGCACGGTGTTAGTGCCACGCAGCCAAGCCGAATTCATATTGGTGTTCAGCAACAGCAAAATAATTTGATTCTGGCTGTTGAAAATACGGTCTTTATCGAAAAAGCGCCCTCCCTCGAAGTGGGCAATGGTATCGGCCTGACTAACACTCGCCGACGACTGGATTTACTGTATCCTGAGCGATATACCCTGCAAATCAACGAATACACCTCCTCTGGCGAATACCATGTTCACCTGGCCCTCGACCTATCATGAAACTTTCCTGTATTGCGGTTGATGATGAGCCCTTGGCCCTGGGACTGGTTTGTGCGTTTATCGAAAAAACGCCCTTTCTGGAATTAAAAGGGCAGTATAGCAGTGCCGTGGAAGCATTACAGGGATTAATGGCCGGGCCGGTAGACGTTATTTTCCTGGACATCCAAATGCCTGACCTGACCGGGCTGGAACTAGCCCGCGTGCTGGAACGCAGCCACCGGGGGGCGCATACTACCCGAATCATCTTTACCACCGCCTTCGACCAGTTTGCCCTCGATGGCTTCCGGGTCGATGCGCTGGATTATTTGCTCAAACCGTTCAACTACGAAGAGTTTTTGCGGGCAGCCAGCAAAGCCCGGACTTATTTTGACCTGATTTATCGAACAGAACCTTCGCCAGTAGCCCTGCCGATAGCTACTCCCGGCGAAGCGGCAGAGGATTACCTGTTCCTGAAAGTCGAATACCAGTTGGTGCGCATCGCGTACAAAGACATCCTATACGTAGAGGGATTGAAAGATTACGTAAAGGTGTACCGACAAATGGAACCGGAAAAACCACTCCTCTCTCTGACGAGCCTAAAGGCACTCGAAGACAAACTGCCACCCAAACAGTTTATGCGCGTACATCGGTCATTTATTGTGTCACTGGATCGGATCAATGCCGTCACGCGCAACTCCGTACAGATTGGATCGGTTATGATTCCGGTCAGTGATCAGTACAAAGACGTTTTTAGCCAGTTCATCAGCCGCTGGCTGTAGCTACAAAAATACCAGGTCATTTTCCTAATCAGCCTGGGAACCTCATGAATACTCAGGGCAACCCAGCCGGAACTTCCCCGGTGCAGTTCATCTGTATTCGGTAGGGCGTAACTATAGGGTCGATTTGGCGGTAACTAACGCACAACAGCAGGCCTTATTCGACCTGTAATTCAGTTGTCTATCCTGTTAGACGAAACTGTACGAGCCATTTTTCAATTTAACCTGTGGGTAACCTACCTTGACCTATTCAATAGTTATGCATGTTGAATGAATCAATTTACGTTCTACTTTTGCCTAAATTAGCTGACATAGCTTTACGCTTTGTGTAGTGATCGATCAATCAATAACTGCGTACAATATGACTTTATACGAGAGTGTATTTAACCACAACCGGCAATGGGTTGCTCAACAATTAGAGGGAAATGCTGACTATTTCAGCCGGATGGCCGATGGCCAGGAGCCGGAGTTCCTCTACATTGGCTGTTCTGACAGCCGCGTACAACCGGAAGATTTCATGGGTGTAAAACCGGGCGAAGTATTTGTCCATCGGAACATTGCGAATCTGGTACCTAACAATGATACCAATTCTTACTCCGTATTACAGTACGCCGTCAAATTTCTGAAAGTCAAGCATATAATCGTGTGTGGTCATTATGGGTGCGGAGGTATTAAGGCCGCTATGGATCGTAAAGATTTGGGTGCACTTAACTCCTGGATTCGGAACATCGGCGATGTACACCGCCTTCATCGTCTGGAAATGGATGCCCTGCCCGATGACGCGGCCCGCTTCCGTCGGCTGGTTGAATTAAATGTTCAGGAGCAATGCCTGAACATCATGAAGCTGTCATTTGTGCAACAGGCCAGAGCTGAGGGCGAATATCCGCGTATTCACGGTTGGGTGTATGACATGAGCCACGGAATTGTTCGTGACATGAATATCAACATGGCTAATTTTGAAGAGGAGTTAGCGTTATTTCGAGTGGATTAGCACGTTTCAACGCACTGCCGAACTAGCCACCGCAAGCAAGTAGCAGTATTATCTCTTACTCTTACCAAAGAAAAATTGCCTGTTTCGGGTACTTATCCCAAAACAGGCAATTTTATGTATTACGTTAACGGTACCTCTAGTATTCCCAAAGGCCGTGTTCGGTCTCCATCAGTTCATACTCCGTCTGGTACGACTTCAACAAACCCTCCCGGTCTCCGTACATACCAACTAAATCTGTGTCGCCAGGATTAGCTACTTTTGTAATCCGGCCATAAAACAGGCGTAGGTCGAAGGCATCGGCCAGGTTTTTGTGTTGAGCCTGGTTCTGCGGATTGTACCAGATGAACTTTTTAGGGTCACTACGGAACAGCTTGTCCAAATCCTTATACTTGAAGGAAGCAATAGGCTTTTCGAAGCCAGCCGCGTTTTTGTCCGCAGGCAATAGCAGTGTTACAGACTGAATATCGTAATACAAACGCGAACGTTTCCGATCAAAAATCCAGTCTTCTTTCACCTCCAGAATGTTCAACTCTTTCGGGAAGTATTCGTCGCCCGAAAAAGTAGGACCCTGAGCAACTGCTACTGTATCTTTCTTTTCCTCTACAATCGGCTGTGCTATTTTGGCACCTTTTTTACCTTTCGTTGTTTTGGCTACAGCTGTTTTCTTTTTGGGTGCTCCCCAGCCATCATCAACTGGTTCTGCTTTGGCAGCTGCCTTCTTCGGTGCTCCCCAGCCATCATCGGCCGCTTTTTGGTCTGCCTTCTTAGGCTTGTCCCAACCATCGCCACCGCCACCGGTATCTTCCTTAAAACCAGCTGCTATTTCTTCGGCCGATAAACCGCCCCCCGTGTTTGGTATCAACAGGTTTTCATGAAACTTCTGCGGGTCTATCTTCGTCGTTAGCGAGTCATTCGTATAAGCATCGATCAAACCCGCTTTTACAGCTTCCATCAGGTACTTCGAAATCTCATTATTCTTTGAGAACATCGACTGATTCTGCTTCTCCTTCAGGTCGATTCGACGCCAAAGGGTTTTCTTCATCATAATGTCATTCTCATTGATAGGCCGGGTCGAGTTGGCATTCATGCCGGTACTCGCCCTTTCCTGGGCCGTTACCTGCCCACCTGCCAGAGCCAGCACAGCTACGGCAATCACGCTGGTATATCCTATCGTTTTGTATTGTATCATGGCTCTTTCTTTGTTGTTCAATTCAGTATAGTAACGGCTGCAAAACCGCTTTAGTACACTAATATAAGGAAACCTGCACAGGTGCGTTGCCTACCGGCACATCACTGATCTCTCCCCGGAAATTCCGGCGTTGTACTCCATTCACCTCAACAATTATTCGGTCTCCAGGTTGGGCTTCACCGGCAATGTCGCTAATGGAACCTCCCCCGGCACCCACGTTTGCCGCCTTCACTCGCCTTGTACCACGTACCAGCGATATGGTGGCACCCGTCGTACGGAAATTGGCATCGTCGGGTGAGAAAGCAGCAAAGCTTGGATCGGAAACTGCCTGTATTCTAACACTACGGGCGGATGATACCGGAACACCACGGGGATCATTGGCACGAGTTCCCCCTATGAATATTTCAATAGTTGGGCGAGGGACTTTGCTAACCCGGAACCGTTCCGTTCCTAACAAACTGCCACCGTTACTGATATTCAGAGAAACATTAGCGGCACTAGGCACTATCGTAATCTTACCTTTTTCACCCGACTGAATAACTGAAGCACCGTCAGCCGAAATGTTTGGACTCCACAGCGCACCCAACTGTGGGCTTTGAATGCTGAGTTTGTTGGCACATCCCAGGTATAAAGGTGGCAGTGTTCCCGTTTCAATCTGATACGAAGGCTTGGCCACAAAGTACTCAGCCGTTAGGGGAACTGTTTTGGGACCACCTGGCGAATCGTAACTGATACTTCCCGTCAGGGTCCTCTTCGCTAAACCGTTTTTATCATATGAGCCCCCCTGCGCGGTAAATTCGATCAGGCCCGTACCATCCACTATACGAACTGGCCCACCATTCAAACTCATGCGGGGCTGAATACCAGATGAAGATGCTGACAAAAACATCTCTCCTTTAAACTTCGTACCCGCTACCACCACCTTAGAGTCCATGCTCAGTTTGGCAATAATCTTGTCGAACTTAACATCCTGGGCACCTACTTTACTAGCCAGTACGCTTAATACTTCCCCTTCAATACGGCGAACATCGGTTTGCCGCTGGCTTAATACCGCCAAAGCAGCCGGTACCGGCGTTTGAGCGAAGTTAAGCTCACCGAAATCTTTGTTACGCTGCTCCGGCGACCGGCTGGAGATCGGGTCATCTTTAGCGTTCATAGCCAGCGATGAATACTTAGCAGGACTATACTTCGACAGACCAGCAACATAATCATCCAGTTTCTTCTTCAACGTATAAGCTTCTCCGTTATGGTTGCCGCCAACCATTATCTGGGCTACTTTTTCTTCCTCACTTAGATTTTTGACGGTTCCTGTTTCGTCAAGACCACCGCCTGCTTCCGTAATAATACGCTGCTTAAGCCCATCTATTTGTGCGATAACTTCCGATGTTTCTTTTCGGACCTGATCAGCCTGCTTTACAATTTCCAGGTCAGTAGCCCGATTACCCGATTTTTCGACGGTGGCTTTGATACTATTTATTACCTGCTGGTTCACCTTGTTTGCCTCAGCGGAAGTTTGTTCCAAGCTATTATTTAACAAAACAAATTTGTCCAGAATAGCGGAAGTAACCTGCAAAGCCAACAATGCGGTCAATACCAGATACATCATCCCGATCATTTTCTGACGGGGTGTCTCTTTTGTGCCTGCCATTTAGTTAGTGGAGAATTATAATAATGAAAAAGTCGTAAGTTGAAAAAGTCAGGGAGTCGTAAGTGCTGCCGCCGGAGCATTCCTACGCCAGCACTTACGACTTATAACTTACTACTTTTGTGGCTTAATTTCCGCGCATAGCGGTCAGCATGCTACCGTACACACCGTTGAGAGATGCTAGATTACCGGTTAGCTTAGCCAGTTCGTTCTTGAACTGTTGTGTATCACGGCTGGCATCACTCATATTTTCCATCGCTGCAGTCAAACTACCATAGAAAGCATTCATTGCCTTCAGGTGCTTGTTTGTATCCTGCAATTCCAATTCGTACACAGCGTTCAATGCACCCATATTCTTGGTCACTTTCTGAAACTGGTCGCGGTAATCTTTAGCCTCAGAGGTGGCATCAGCCATTGAGTTCATAGCCGTGATTGCCGTGCCGTACGACTTATTCATTTCAGTAATAGAACCAGCAGCTGTTTTTACATTACGGGCGTAATCGTTGGTTGCCACAGTTGCATCAGTCAGATCCGTCAGTTTTGCTACCGTATCGTTCAGGTTGCGGAAACCGGACCCAAGGCGTTCAAATACATCGGGCGTTACTTTAGCCTGGGCCAGCATTTGATCCATATTCCCTGTAAGTCCGTTGGCTTGTGGTGCAGGTTTACGGGCTTCTCCTTTATAATCATCTGCCAACTCAGGATACACACGTTCCCAGGCATATCCATCGTCTCCAGCAGCGGGCATTGTAAAACTCTGTACAGCGTACAAAGCAAAAATCACTACTTCCGTTAACAGACCAACTGTCAACATAAACCCGAACTGTTCATTGTGGGTAATTTTAGCCCAGGCTCCAAAGATAACGACGGCGGCTCCTGCACTATAAAGGGTTGGAACCAAGCGATCCCAAAAGAAATTCGTTGATTTATCTGCTGCCATGATAAGCGTGTTAATTGATATAGGGTGTTGACTTTTTAAATTTTACTGGCTTTCGTTTTTTTGCTGCTTTTGCTGCTTCCACCAGCTTTGCTGGCTCTGCCACCCCGTACTGATGCTGCACGTCCTTCCAGATTATCCATAACACAGCGGAAGCCGATGTATGAGCGCTTCTGATCTTCGTATTCGTATGACCGGGTGCCCGTTTCGAGGTAATAGGCAATATCTTTCCATGAGCCGCCCCGAACTATTTTTCTTGGCTCGTCGGCATTTTGATTGTCTGGGTTCATGTCCCATACAATAGCGTTTGTGTTGTCAGCATAAGCATCCCGGCACCATTCTGCTACGTTACCAGCCATATTATAAAGATTGTAGTCGTTAGGACTATAAGCAGTTGCCGGTGCGGTATACGGGTAACCATCGGCGTCGTAATTACCCCGCTGTGGTTTGAAGTTGGCCAGATAACAACCTTTGCCATTAGCTACGTAAGGGTTTCCCCAAGGGTATTTAGCCCCCTGCTTGCCACCACGGGCAGCCCATTCCCATTCTGCTTCTGAGGGAAGCCGGTACCCAAAGGAACGGTAATTTCCTTCCTTGGTACGAAAATCATCCAAGGTATTGGTGCGCCACTTACAAAAGTGGTTAGCCGCAACCCAGCTTACGCCTACTACCGGATAGGTGTCAAAGGCGGGGTGAGCATAGTAATGCTCCAGCATTGGATCACCATTGTGGTAGGTGAAATCGTTTTTCCATACGGTTGTATCAGGGTAGTACTTAGCCATGATGTCTTCTTCGCCCAGCACCGAGACTGAATCGGCCAGCAGGGCGTTGATGTACTGTCGATACTCATGGTTGGAGATTTCAGCATCGTCCATGTAGAATGAACTGATGGTTACCTGACGATTCATATTAATCTGAGTAGCCGCCACATCCTCGTCGGCCTGTCCCATTATAAATGAACCGGATGGCACCAGTACCATTCCGTACGGTGTGGGTTGCCGCCAGCCTTTACGCCCGGTAGCGGTAACTTCCCCATTTGTCATACCTATTTCTCCTCCCTTGCCACTTTTGCCGCCAAATTTTGACTTCAAAAAGCCGCAACCCTGCATCAGCAACACTACTATTGCGACCATCACTACCCGGGTTGCGTTGCCTGTTAACCAGTTATACTTCATCATCGTAAAACTTTTCTTCTTCTTGTGCGAGACCAGACTAAAAACGAAAATCTATTTAGTTATTGTATGTTCTGTCAGGTTCTGAAAAATTTTCCGTCAATATCCTGATTGAACGTTTATTTCTGCTTTGGACGAACTAGTTCAACTTTAGGTCAATCTGTCGTCCAAACAGTAAGTTTCCTGTTGCAAACTGCGTAACAAGAATATTGCCAATACTGCTCAAATGAGCAAAATATTGCCTTTTCTCTGCACTCAGCTATATCAATAGCGGAAACGGGGTGTGCGTACAATTGGTTTCTTACGTGCATCGGGAGCAGGCAGGGCATAGCCTACTAAAATTTCGTACGATGCAGGACTTTTTATTTGTGCTCCTCCCGTAGTAATATCCAGTGCTGCTCCAATACGCAGTGCATTGTTTCGCATCAGGTTGATGCCAGCAGTGGCCATCACTGCGTCTTTTAACCGATATCCCAGACCCGCCCAGATGCGGTTATCGTATGTTCCCACTAAGTTGACCGAAGCTACCGATCCGGGAATACCCTGTTTTGTACTGTATTGTACCAGTACAGATGGCTGTATATCAATATTATACCCTAACCCCAGGCGGTAACCAGCCGACAGATAGGCTTTTGGTTCGGAAGGGTCAAGTGACCGGCCAACAACGTAGCTGTAGGCTGCCTTATTCAGGTGTGTCATACTCAAGCCAACCCAGTAGTCGGTAGTATTGTAATAAATACCGGCACCAATATCCGGTTTAAACTGATTGATACGTCCGGTTGGAATAAGCGGGTCGCCTGGGTCGGTAGCGCGAAACTGACCAAAGTCGAACCCCCGGTTAAACATACCCGCCTGTACACCCAGCGCCAGCGTTCCGTTCTTTAAGGCCAATCGGTAAGCATAAGACAATTGCACCGCCTGATTGATAGACGGGCCGTACTTATCATTCAGGGCATAAATACCAATACCACTCTTGATTTTAGCCAATGGCATATTGAATGATATCATCTGCGTATTCTGAGCCGCACTACCATCGCCATTACCAATTGTCTGATAACCCAGATATTGCGTTCGCTGCGTAAGTTGTAGACGAGATACCCCCTCCGAGCCAGCCGCTGCCGGGTTATAATAAAGCGGGTTGTACATATACAAGCTAAACTGTGGGTCCTGTTGGGCCAGAGCCATTGGCGTAGCAAGCACAACCAGTAAAAAGGCGTAAACGTATAGTATGCGAATCATACGGCCTGGACAATATTCAAAAAGACTTTTATACACACATACGACAAAAAAGAGCAGAAGGAGTCAACATCAATTAGTTGATTTTCAATAAAAAGCGACTCTTCTCTTCTGTTTGTTCTTACTAGCTTCTATATCAGTGATAAGGGAGTTCGACAGAAATTTCATCACAGTTTACAGTTAAACGCATGTAAGAGCAAATTATTGGCCTGAAAAATAAAGCAAAATGCCGGAAATGAGCAGTATCACCCGGTTCCGGCACAAAGGGAAACACCGCATCACTGATTACGGGTTGGTCTTTTTAAGGTACAAATCCAAAGCCCCCGTCATAGATGGCGCGTTGGGAAGCGGAGCTTCAATATCAAGTGTCAGGCCCGCTTCAATAACGGCCTTGGCAGTAGTAGGCCCGAAAGCAGCGATACGTGTTCCGTTCTGATCGAAATCGGGAAAATTAACAAGTAACGAGTTTACACCTGATGGGCTAAAAAGGGCAATTATATCGTAACTACTGATTTCCAGGTCTGACAGGTTAGTGGAAACAGTTTCGTACATCTCAGCCTCCGTAAAATGAAGACCACTTGTATCCATAAACTCAGGAATATCATTTCGACGGATGTTTGAACAGGGAAACAGGAACTTTTCGCTCTTATGCTTCTTGATTAAGTCAAACAGTTCGGTTGCAGTCTTCGTACCGTTGAAAATCTTGCGCTTCCGAATAACGATGTATTTCTGTAGATAGTTAGCTGTCTGTTCCGAAATACAGAAATACTTCATATCTGCAGGCACATCGACGCGTCCTTCCTGACAAATACGAAAAAAGTGATCTATGGCATTTCGGCTGGTGAAAATAATAGCGGTATGGGCCAGAATATTGATTTTCTGACGACGAAAATCCTTAAACGACTCACCCTGAATCTGGATAAACGGGCGAAACTCAATCTGGATATTGTACTTGCTAGCTAAATCAAAATAAGGAGATTTATCGTCGGCGGGTCGAGATTGGGACACTAAGAGCCGGTTTACTTTCGTGATCCTGGCTTCGGCGGGTTGCATGCTTGTCTCGTTCATTGAATCGTTACTCGGGGTCATTAGGAATTGGTGGTACGAACTGGATAATAAAGGAAATATCCACCAACTATACTATGCTAACTGAAAGCCCACCCATCATAGCGCAAAACGCAAACCAATGATTAGTGGAATCAATTCGACGATACAAAGGTACGAAAATAAATAAAGATTTTTGATAGGCTCAAGGCTACGTATGACGAAGTATAGCAGGGTTAAGCGGGCAGCATAAAACATAACTACTGACACCAACAAGACTTCCTGCGACCATGATGCGACCCAGGTATTGTACGTCAGTATGGATAGTAGAAGAGTTAGAAACGTAAAAAATAATAGGGATGACTGTAGTATTTTGAAATAGTGAATGTTGACCACCTCCTGCAACTTATACAGCCCCCCCATCACCTCCAGAGAGATATACTTACCCAGAAGACTTAAGAAGGTGACACCACTCAGCAGAAAAAACTCACTCAACAACCCACCTATATTTTGCCCCGTTATTAACAATGTCCCCGATGTAAACACCGCTAAGTTCAGGCTCTGCAAGAAGACAATCAGATAAGCAATGACAAAACTCAGATTGAGGGCAAAAAGGGTATTGGCACCACTCAATGGACGATTAATTAGAAACGATTCGTCCTGTGACCGGACAGATAATAGATCACGCAGGTTATAAAATCGCAAAAAAGCGCGCCGATAAAATGTAAACAGAAAACTGTGGGTGGTCAATAAAAACAATAAACCCAGTCCCAGAAAGTCTTTGTATATAGTGCTGGGACGGGGGCGTACACTCAAATTATCATCCCGCAACAGAACGGGTGTCTGCGTTGCGGATTTTGGGTAACCAATAAATAATTGTTTATTGTCCAGGCCGGGACTGCCGTAGATGGTGAGGAATAGTTCTGGCTGACGATAGACCTTATACAGGCTATCGATGTTTAGTACCTGCCAGCGTTCGGCACGGAGTTTTCGTTTAAGGGCAGCGTTGATAAACAGGTATCCGTCTTGCCGGGTTGCAATGAGCAGGCTGTAGTGCCGATTACTCTCCAGGTCCACATATACGCTCAGGGCTGTTTGGTCGGCATGTTTCTCAACGATGTAGGGTACGTAAGCTTTTGCCCTTTCGTCGTACACCTGAAAGTCGTCGTGAAAATTGTGAACGGGATAGTATGTTTCACCCGGTCCAATACCTGTCTGGCGAGGTTGGGCAGTGGCGAAAGAGTAAAAAAGTGAAAGAGTAAAAAAGAGTGAAAGAGCGTCACGGAAATAGTCACTAGTTATTCTGGTTATCGTTGGCCGCTCTTTCGCTCTTTCATTCATTCGCTCTTTCGCTCTTTAGAATTTATTTCCCCAGCGCCTTCAGCATTGTATCACCGATAAGAGCGGGTGATTCAACTACGTGGATACCACACTCCCGCATAATAGCCATTTTGGCGGCTGCTGTATCATCTGCGCCACCAACAATAGCACCGGCATGGCCCATCCGACGACCCTTGGGGGCCGTTTGTCCGGCAATGAAACCAACAACGGGTTTACGATTGCCATCAGCCTTGATCCAGTTAGCAGCCTCTGCTTCCATGCCGCCACCTATTTCGCCAATCATAACGATAGCATCGGTTTCCGGATCGTTCATAAGAAGTTCAACTGCCTGCTTGGTAGTGGTACCAATAATTGGGTCGCCACCGATACCAATAGCTGTCGATTGTCCAAGACCAGCTTTGGTAAGCTGGTCAACAGCTTCGTAGGTTAATGTACCCGACTTGGAAACGATTCCGATACGCCCTTTCTTGAAAATAAAGCCGGGCATGATTCCTACTTTACATTCTTCGGCGGTCATGACACCGGGGCAGTTGGGCCCGATCAGCGTCACATCTTTGTCGTTCAGGTAGTTTTTCACCGCTACCATATCTTCCGTTGGAATACCTTCCGTAATGCAGATAATCACATTTATACCCGCTTCTGCAGCCTCCATAATAGCATCGGCAGCAAAAGCAGGCGGCACAAAAATGATGGATACATTGGCGCCAGCCTGATCAACAGCCTGCTGAACTGTATTGAAAACAGGGCGGTCGAGGTGCGTTTGCCCTCCTTTTCCCGGCGTTACCCCACCAACAACGTTAGTGCCGTATTCAATCATCTGCTGAGCATGAAAACTGCCTTCTGAGCCGGTGAAGCCCTGGACGATAATTTTTGAATCTTTGTTAACTAGAACAGACATAACAGGAATTTGGAAATCGTTGGCAACACGGACATACGGAAGGAAGCCGAAAAATAGCATTTAACCAGCTATCTTTAGTCGTTTATCGGCCCTTCCTGCTTCTGGTAGAAAGTTGGGCAAAAGTAGCCGAAACTTCCTAAATTACGTGATGATTTTTTCGCATATCCTTTCTGGCTCTGTTCTGGCCGGAGTGGGCGTTGGGGTGTTCTGGCACTTTTTCGGACGTATTCCCCTGCTCAACCGACTGCTTTGGGGATTCTTTTTCTTAACCATTTCCCTGGCCGCTCTGATGGGAGTGATCCGCTTTTCGGGAAACGAATCGCTGGAACCGTTGCATCGTTCCATGATTATTCTGTCCGATACGCTGGGTATTGTATGCGTGGTGTCGGCAGTATATGCATTGCTTAATCAGCGTACACTTTCCTTGTTTCCATTTGTTGCCACGGTAGCGTTTGGTTTATTTCTGTTTACTTCATTACTATTACCCCGCGTACGCGTTTTCACCCCTATCGTACCATCACTGGGTATATTGGTTTTGGTACTACTGGCGGTGTTTTCATTACTTCAACGCAACAAACGAGGGCTTTGGATCGTGTTGGCCGCTATGATGATGGGGCTGGCTACCAAAGCAGAAGCGTTTTACTCACTCATTCACCCAACGGATTTTTACCAGTACGCCACGGCGCTGGCTCTCTGGTTTTTCGGGAAAGCCTCCGATTGGCGCGTGAGATTGCGGTAAAGCCATTTTTTGTCGTGTGCAGGAAGGATAATCTGATAACTATTTGGCGGATACAGCAGTTACTCAGTGACGCATTTTTTACCTACTCAACAACCGTGAATGCATCCGAGTTACTCCATGACCCCGTCGAAACGGCGCGGGCAGCCCGACTGGTTTATGTGTCAGATACCATGCCGGGTATTCAGCGACAGCGCAACGAAAGTCTGTTCCAGTATTTTGATACCAAAGGCAATGAGTTGACCGACTCCGACACCCTGACCCGAATCCAGAGCATGGCCCTGCCCCCTGCCTGGGAAAATGTCTGGATTAGCCCGAAAACCAATAGCCATTTGCAGGCAACGGGAATCGACACTAAAAACCGAAAACAGTACCGCTACCACCCAAAATGGAACGCGATTCGAAGTCAGACGAAGTTTTTCCGAATGGTGGCCTTTGGTCAGGCCCTGCCACTGCTTCGTTCCCGGTTAGCCAAAGATCTGAGAGTCGAGTCACTCACCCGCGAAAAAGTAATTGCTATTGCCCTGAGTGTTATGGAGCAGACGCTCATTCGGGTTGGTAATGCGGCTTATGAAAAAGAATATGGTTCCTACGGGCTTACCACGCTCAAGGACCGCCATGTAAAAATGGATGGGCGTGAAGTACGATTTAGTTTTAAAGGTAAAAAAGGTATTTATCATGATATAACCCTGAGTGACCGGCGGTTATCACGTCTGGTAAAAGCCTGCCGGGATATTCCGGGCAAGGAGCTATTTCAGTACTTCGATGCGGAGGGTAAGCGCCATCCAATCGACTCAGGTATGGTGAATGATTACCTGCACGAGACGATGGGCGACGATTTCTCGGCGAAGGATTTCCGGACTTGGGCTGGTACCGTAAACGCGTTTCGACTGCTAGCCGAACTGAATCCCTGCGAAACTGAAAAGGAACGGAAGAAGAACGTGAACACAATATTGGACGAAGTATCCCATAAGTTAGGGAATACCCGTACCGTTTGCCGAAAACACTATATACATCCCCAAATTCTGGAAGCTTACGAATGCCAGGATTTAATGCCTTATATCAAACAGAAAGCCCGTTTTAGACAAACGGACGCACAGGGGCTGGATGGCACCGAAAAATTGTTACTAAAGTTTCTGAAAGACCAAACTCAGAAGCGTTGAGCACCAACGACAGGCAATTTTGCTTAAATAACAGACGAACAGAGGATAAAAATAACTGATTTTCGGGAATAAAACCAACAATAGTATTCCAAGAGAACCGAACTAAATTTTAGCAGCCCAAATCTGCAAAACAATCAACAATAGTGGGGAAATCACTCCACATTTCACACAAAAAGCGTCGGCTAAAGTGAATCAGCCTACGCTTTTTGTGTGAAATGCACTAGTAGAAACGTTAGTTTTTACCGTCGATTTTGTCACCTGCTCTTTCGATTTTGTTACCCGCTTTATCAAAGGCATCACCGATTTCACGACCAGCCTGCTTAAAGCCGCTTTTCACATCCTGCCAGGCATCGGCAGTAGCATTCTTTGCCTTATCCATATCGTCGTCCAGCTCCTTCCGTTGCTCCTCCAGTTTGGCTTTCTGACGCTCTGTTTCAGCTTTTGCTTTATCGCTTTGCTTTTCAGCTTTTGCCTGTAATTCGTCTATTTCAGCGTCCAGCTTATCTTTTTGCACTTTCATTTTCTCTACGGCTTCATCGCGTTCCCGCTTGAAATCGCCGGCCATTTCATCCGTTTTTGCATCAGCTTTATCGGCTGCATCATTAGCATCGGCAGACATTGCATCCCCCGTGTTCTCGACGGCATCCTCCGTGCGTGATTCTTTCTTTCCGTCGGAGCTACAGGCCTGCAACAAACCTAATGATGCTACGAGAAGCAGCGTACCTGCAACGTGCTTGATACGAGTCATTAGCAATAGGGACTTCTTCATAATGATTATTGTGTAGTTTGATTTATAAAACCACGTTTGCAAAGGCCATGCCAGAAACTAAGCGCACATACTCATACGTAACCATAAACTCAACTGGGTCTAGTATGGAATTCTAGAAAAAGCAGTGATATTTAGGTATAGAGAAATAAGTTCTGTTAAGCTGCGAATAGAGTCCCAAACATGGGAACATAGAGTTAGTGAATTCTATGTTTAAATATTAAACGTATATCAAACAACTAATTTTGATTTTATACGGTTGACTAGTAGTAGGACGGGCGATTTTGCATGAATCGATAACCGTTTAATACGAAACACTCCCCTCAAAAACCATAACCTGTTTACAGTAAACAGGTTATTCGTACGTAAACCAATAAAGAATGGAGACATTTAGTAAAAAAGAAAAAGAAAAAGCAAGACAGAAAAAGAGAAAAGACAAAGAGGAAAAAAAGGAAGAACGCAAAGCAAGTGCGCAGAAAGGGCAGGCACTTGACTTGATGATGGCCTATGTGGATGAGAATGGAAACATTACTTCTACACCACCTGATCCCCGAAAAAAGCGAATTATTGATCAGGAAGATATCCAGATCGGCGTATCCAGACAAGAAGCCGTTGAAGCGCAGGATGCAGTTCGCCAAGGAATTGTGACTTTTTTTAATGCCTCTAAAGGATACGGGTTCATCCGCGATCTGCAAACGCAGGAGAGTATATTCGTACACATGAACGGTTTAATTGATGCAGTAGGCGAACAGGACAAAGTAACCTTCGAAGTCACAAGGACCCCAAAGGGGCTAAATGCCGTTGATGTAAAAAAAGTCGTTTAGCGTAAGCGAATCAGCTACTATACGGATTCTGCCAGCTACTTCCAGAAATTATAAGTACCAACGACGGTCAATCCTCGTTGTCCAATAAAGCCAGGTGCCAACGCGGACACCAGCTCCATCAATACCATCTATATTATGAGTAAGCCGATTTACACCTCCATCCCCCCCACCACCGACAACGTTTACTGGATGCTCAAATTCTCGGACGGGAAAACCAGTATTTATGTCCCCCGGGATAGAGAGCTTGATCGTAAACTCAAGATTAAATTTCAGGCCGAAGTAGCTGCCCGCACATCGCCGAAACGTAAAAAGTAACGGCGAACATTTTCACCTGCTTCTGAAAGGCGATTGAAACGACAAGCTCCGTCAATGGGGCCTGCTCACGAAGTGCTGCCTTTTTGTTGGTACGGTATGCTATTTTTTTTGGTTTTGCCCCTGCGGCATAGCACCGGATTCCGGCATATCAATTCAGTTAATGTCCTTTTCGATCATTAGCGCACCAGTATACAGCCTGTCTGCCAATTAATTAAACGGCGTGCCAGGCTGTCTGTTTTTTTGTACCCTTCCTATCGTGTCTGGGTATTGCACGGGCTTCGCGTTTATTGGGGCTTCTCTGCCCAAATCAATCCGTAATCCATTTGAGTGGCTATTGTATCCGGGGTATTTATTAACCCCATTTGTGCAAACCAGTTTCGGTACTCCGCCCGGCTGTAGGCACGTCCTTTCGTTACGCAGAAAAGCTGGGCAGAGTAATCCGTAACCGCCAGTGGTCCATCGAGCGTGTCATTCAGGAACGAATCATGGACCCAGAGTTCACCACCCGGACGAAGCGCATCGGCAAACCGACTGGCCAACTCAATACAGGTTGGCGTGGGCCAATCGTGAAAGAGACTTGCGGCCAGGATGATATTCGTTTCTGGGAGGGTATCTGTCAGCATATCGCCGGGCAAAAAGGTAACCCGTCCTTTCACTGTCTCGGCGCCTTCTCTTCCACCTTGGCTAAATTCATCCAGTAGTTCAGCGGCCACGGCAAGCACAGCCGGGCGGTCAAACAGGGTGGCGGTGGCAATAGGGTTTCGTAGCAGCCATTCATAGGAATAGTAACCTGTACCACAGGCAACATCGAGCAGATGGCCGCTACTCTCCGGTAGTGCTGCCGCCACCAGAGGAGCCAGGTGCCGGGCACGACCCGCCAGACCCAGGGTAAGCGTGCGAGCCAGTTTCAAGTCATCCATCGGCGAAGGCGTACTTCCTTCTTTCACGAATGAAAACCCCTTGTTTGTGTCGAGTGGTCCGTCGTTCCGGAGTAGGGTGGCCATATCGATTACGCCCGGATCATTCTTTTCCAAACCCGTGTATCCAGTTAAATCAGGGATATGCCCTGTAGTAACATACTCACCCAGTTCCGTAATGTATAGCCGACCGGCTGCGTCATAAGCCAGCAGCCCCATAGCGCACAAAGCCGGAAAGAGTACCATAGCGGGTCGCTTATTCAGATGGAGTTGATGACGCAGTTCAGATAAGGAGAGAGGGCCTACACTTAACTCCTCAAAAACGGGAATATGATGAATAGCGGCCAGTAGTAATCGGGAGCCAAACATGGCACGCAGGTGGCGGGTAATGGGAGCCGGATCGGGCGGTACAGACAAAGACATGACAAGAAAGCTATAAACAGGTTTAGGAGAGCAAAGGTAATGATTACCAGTACTCCCGTAAGCAAGTATGGATTTGGCAGGCAACGAGAAGGTATTTTTCGGAAAATGAAAATCGAGTAGTCAGGGTAGTGTATGTGGCTTTTTGCTTTACCAAACCCGATTCAGACCTAATGACTGGTTCCGCTATTACGGCCCTCTCTCAACGCTTTACCTCTCTGAAGGCAGGCGTGATTGGCGATTTTGCCCTTGATTTATACTTCGACATACAGACGCGCACCGGTGAGTATTCACTCGAAACAGGCCGGGAAGTTTTCTGGGGAAGCCAGCCCCGTGCCTCACTGGGAGCCGCCGGTAATGTGGTGCAGAACTTGCATGCGCTAGGCGTGAAACATTGTTGGGCTATAGGATGCGTAGGCGATGACCTGTTTGGGCGTGAAATGGTACACCAGTTTAATTCGCTGGGGGTGAATACCCAACACGTGCTACTCGCTGATGAATGGACTACCTGTCTATATACCAAGCCGAACCGGCAACATCAGGAATTGAACCGAATTGATTTTGGCACCGCCAATGCCCTCACCGATCACCTTTTTGACAACCTCATGGCGGGTCTGGAGCAATGCCTGCCTACCCTGGATGTGCTGATCATCAACCAGCAATTTTCAAATCCTTTACTCACGGCCAACCGAGTAGCCGCACTGAATGCGTTGATAGCCCGCTTTCCCAGGGTTCGGGTCGTGGCGGATATGCGTAACGTTGGGATGCACATTCGGGGCGCCACGCTAAAAGTTAACACCGCCGAACTAGCTTATTTTTTGGGTACCGACCTACCCGAACATCCTGACCTGAACTGGTGTATGGAGCAGGGAATTACTTTCCGAAAACAGGTAAACGTCCCCTTATTGATTACACGTGGGCAGGCCGGTATTTTATACATGGATGAGACTGGAACAGAGTCAATCGATGGGTTAACTCTACGGGGTGAACTGGACACCGTTGGAGCTGGCGACACCGTTGTAGCCTCCTGGGCTGCCTGCATGGGAGCCGGAGCCACACCTAAACAGGGGCTGGAAATGGCCAACCTAGCTGCTGGCGTCACTGTGCAGAAACTTGGCCAGACCGGAACGGCCAGCCTGACAGAAATTCTTATCCTTCATGATGAACACCAATATCATGCGTAACGAACTGCTTTCCCATTGGCGCCAGGAGTGGCACCAGCACTTGACCCACGAGTTATTACCCTTTTGGACATCCCGTACGGCCGACCATGAACACGGCGGTTTTATTACGCATTTTGACCAGTTCGGTACTGATTCGGGTGAGGACGAAAAATCACTCATTGCCCAGACCCGTTCCATATATACCTACGCGTCGGCGCACCGGGCAGGCTATGGCAACGGCGAACTGGCTAAACTGGCACGGCATGGGGTCGATTACCTGCTCACCCAAATGTGGGACCACGAAAACGGCGGGTTTTACTGGATGACCAATCGGAAAGGCAACGTGATGAATGACCAGAAAATAGTGTACGGTCAGAGCTTCGCCATTTACTGCCTGAGTGAATATACACTGGCCACGGGCGATACACGTGGTATTGAGTATGCTCAAAAAGTATTCGACCTATTACAGAAATATGCGTCAGATGCCTGTTACGGCGGTTATTTCGAAATGTTTTATCGGGACTGGACACTAAAAGAGCCGTGTTCGGGCGGGGGCGACCACAAAACGCTCGACGCACACATGCACCTGATGGAAGCATACACAACCCTGTACGAATGCACCCGGCAACCCATCCATCGCCGGAAACTGCTGGAGGTAATTGACCTGCTGGTCCATAAAATTATGCACCCGGTTTACGGCACCGGCATTCCGCAGTTTTGGGCCAACTGGGAGGTGGCTCCGCAAATTAAGTTCGACATCATCTGGGGCTGGGATCGGTTTACTGAGGAGGGCAGTAAACAGTCGGCGGAGGATAACACCAGCTATGGTCATAATGCTGAGTTTGCCTGGCTGCTGCTACACGCGCTCGATGTGCTGGACGTGCCACACGATACCTACGGGGACCAACTCCTGAAATCCTTTTCGCACGCAGTCGATTACGGCGTCGACTGGACCTTTGGGGGTATTTTTGTGGAAGGTTCGCACAGTGGCGGGGTGTATGACCGCGAAAAGGAATTCTGGCAGCAGGCGGAAGTCTTGATTGGTTTTCTAGACGCCTGGCGGATTTTTGGGGATGAAAAATACGGGAAGGCTTACGAAAATGTTCACCGGTTTGTACTAGACAAAATGATCAATCACCCGGTGGGAGAATGGTGGCCGTTAATGACCCGGCAGGGTATACCCATCTGGACACACATGAGCCATTCCTGGAAAATAAACTACCATACTGTACGATCGGTTATTCAGTCAATTAAGCGGATTGACAAACTGCTGACGATTGAGTAGCGTGTGCGATTGTAGTTCGTTTTATTGATCACCCTTTGCATTTAAACCACACTCAGCACCTCATACATCATTTTATTGAACGCTGCAACCTCTCCTGCTTTCCGTCCTGCCAATGCTACAGCAATAGGCGATCCGGCCGATACGCCAAAATAAGCATCGTCACCGAGTAACAATTTACCAGCACCAATGCTAATGAAATACGCTCCTCGATTAGTTGTGACGATACTCCCCGGCTGAACGGATTCGTAGGTTTTATCAATTGTAATCTGCTGAAGATCACGTTCCAGCTGTAAAGCACCGGCCAGGAGTTGAGCATTTCGGTCGCGTTCGAGTTGAGCCATAGCACGGCCTGTTTCGTACTTGTCGCCCGCACTGCTTTTCGATTCGGAGTTGGCCGCTTCCTGCGCGGCTTCCATTGCTTGCCGGGCCGTATCAATCCGTTGCTTTACGTATTGCTGGCAAAGGCTAAAAAGGGCAGATTTGGTGTTCTGAGCTAGTTCGTGCACGCTATAAATTTCCTTTTTTCATCTCTTTAACCGCAAAATCGGCAGCCCGTGCGGTAAGCGCCATAAAGGTAATAGACGGATTTTGTGAACCAGTAGAAGTCATAGCCGCTCCATCGGTAACAAACACATTTTTCACACTGTGAAGTTGGTTATTAGCGTTGAGCAACGACGTTTTAGGATCGCGGCCCATGCGTACTCCCCCCATTTCGTGGATATCGAGACCAGGATTCCGATGGTCATCGTAAGGCCTGATGTTTTTGCAACCTGATTTGTCCAGCATTTCTGCCCCCTGCACCAGGAAATCGTTCATCATTTTCAGATCATTATCCGTATAGTCGATGTCCGTAACCAGTTGCGGAATCCCCCAGGGGTCTTTATGGTCGGTACTAAGCCGAACGAGATTTTCGTAACGCGGAACGGTTTCGGCCTGCATCATCATAAATACATGCCAGGAGCCGGGGTCACTTAAGTTATCCTTGAAATCAGCTCCGAAGCCAGGCTGTGCGTTGCCACGCTGCCAGCCTCCACGGGATGCACTAAAAGCGACCATGTAACCCCGCTGAAACCGGGACGCCGGACCGCTCGTCTCCTGCTTCCGGACATTTCTGAAATTGGGCATAAACGCCGTTGTGGGTCGTCGACCGTAGTAGTATCCATCCTCGTACCCTTCATAATCGGCCATAATATTACCCCGATAGTTATGGAAGGCGACGTATCGGCCAAGCAACCCGTTGTCATTACCCAATCCGTTTGGGAATCGTTTTGACGTAGAATTGAGCAGAATAAGGTTGGTATTCAAACAGGCAGCATTCACAAAAATGATTCGGGCATAATACTCCGTCATTTGTTTTGTGTGCGTATCAATCACGCGAACCCCAGTCGCCCGGCCGGACCTGGCCCCGGTTTTTCCTTCATCGTAAATAATTGAATGTACTACAGAATCCGGGCGCAGGGTCAACTTACCCGTTTTGGCTGCCCAGGGAATAGTGGATGAGTTACTGCTGAAATACCCGCCGTAGGGGCAACCCCGGTAGCACAAATGCCTGGCCTGACACTGCGCACGTCCCTGGTCGTAATGAATTTGTCTGGGTTCGGTCAGGTGGGCGCACCGACCGATAATCACATTCCGGTCGTTATAGCTTTCGGCTACCCGCTTCTGAATATGCTTCTCCACGCAGTTCAACTCCCACGGTTTCAGAAATTCACCATCGGGTAGGGTCTCCAGCCCATCTTTATTGCCACTGATGCCCACGAATTTTTCTACGTAGCTGTACCAAGGTGCAACATCTTCGTAACGAATGGGCCAGTCGACAGCGGCCCCGTCACGGGCATTGGCCTCAAAATCAAATTTACTCCACCGCTGCGTTTGGCGCGCCCAAATCAGCGACTTACCGCCTACCTGATACCCCCGAATCCAGTCGAACGGTTTTTCCTGCACGTACGGATGCTCGGCGTCTTTCACGAAAAACTGCTGGGTTGCTTCGTCCAGGGCGTAGCACTTGGTCGCAATCGGGTTGGCCTGATCGAACGCTTCCGGCATCCGGTTACGGTGTGGGAAGTCCCACGGGTTCTGCGTGGCAGTTGGGTAATCGACAATATGCCGGACATCGCGTCCACGCTCCAGTACAAGCGTACGTAACCCTTTACCACACAATTCCTTAGCCGCCCAACCCCCACTAATACCAGAGCCAATAACAATGGCATCGTACGTTCGGGCCGCTTTAGCGTCGCCTGTAATGTTCATAAGCATTTGTTCTTTCACTATAAAAATAACCAATGATTTATGTCGCTCAAAATCCCAGTTTGATACAACGGTAGCGAAGCCATCAATTACATTGATTTCTAGCAGGCAACCGTATCTTTATACCTGTTCAGAAACCCAATTCAGAACGGTTTTTTATGGAATCAATAGTTAGTTCTTCCCTTCCTGTACCACTCCATCCGGGCTTACCCCTGGTGGGTAATACACTGGCGTTTTTGCGTGACTCACTCGGTACGTTGCAAACTGCACAACGTCAGGGAGAACGCCTGATCCATTTTCGCATTGGCGGCAGGCATCAGTATCTGGTTTTCCAGCCGGAAGACGCCAAATACATCTTGCAGGAGAACAATCGAAATTATGGCCGGTCGCCCGCTTTCGAAGTGTTGAAGATTTTTCTCGGAAATGGCCTGCTCACCAGCGAGGGCGATTTCTGGCGACGCCAACGGCGACTGGCCCAACCGGCCTTCCACCGGCAAAAGCTGGCTGCATTGGCGCAAACAATGATTGACGAAACTACCGCGTGGATTAATGAACTGAAACACCTTAATCGACAACAGCCTGTCAATATCTCCCAGGCATTTATGGATGTGACCATGCGAATTGTCTGTAAAACCCTGTTTGGCGCCGACGTCATTGGTAAACTGGACGGACTATCCCTGGCACTGGACACGCTCAATTACATGGCGAATGACCGGCTACTATCGATCATTCGGTTTCCTTTACACTGGCCAACCCCGGCTAATGTACGCTTTCAGCAGGCCGGGACGCAGGTAAATTCCTTTATTTATAGCGTCATTGACCAGCGTCGGCTAAAGGCAGGCGATAGTGATGATTTGCTTGGTATGTTGTTGGCAGCTGAAGACGAGGAAACGGGCGAGCGTATGTCTGATCAGCAACTGCGCGACGAGTGCGTAACGCTGTTTGCAGCCGGACATGAAACAACATCGGTGTCCATGGCCTGGACGCTGTATTTATTAAGTCAGCATCCAGCAGTGCTGGCTAAACTCAAGGCTGAAAGCAAGGCCGTTTTGGGGGATGTAGCCAGCCCGTCGCCCAGTGTGTTTCGGTCACTTACTTACACGATGCAGGTCATTCAGGAATCCATGCGCTTATACCCACCAGCCTGGATCATGAGTCGTCTGGCGTTGCAGGATGACCATCTTGGCCCTTATACTATTCCGGCGGGGGGTACGGCGCTCATTGCCCCTTACTTACTCCACCGCGACCCCGTTAACTGGCCTGACCCCGAACGGTTTGACCCGGACCGATTTGCGCCAAACGGCCCAAGAGACCAGCTTCATTCCTATGCTTATCTGCCCTTTGGCGGTGGCCCCCGTTTATGCATTGGTAACCAGTTTGCCCTGATGGAGATGCAGATTTTACTGGCAATGCTAATCCGTGAATTCGATATACAACCATTGGCTAATCAGCGCGTTACCATGCAACCGTTGATTACATTACGGCCCAAACAACCGGTTTGGGTAACATTGTCTCAACCTTGAAATTAGATTATAAAAGGAATTTTCACGATTGGCTAACCCTACTCTATTTAGAAAGATAACGTTATCAGCATCTTATCTTATCTATTGCCATAACCAGTGATATACAGACTTGGACCTTTCGTAGAGTGCCTTGACTTTATGGTTCATAACGCCAAACTTAGGCAGTCCATTGATGTTCTTCGTATCAATTCACTTAAAACGCGACACAATGAGACTACAAATGCACGCCGTTAAGTTTACGGCAGATCAGAGCCTGTTAGATTTCATCCAGGCTAAACTTGATAAGTTAGACACATTCCACGACCGAATTATTAGTGGAGAGGTGTTTCTAAGATTAGAAGGCGCCGACTCCAACAAGGTCAAAGACAAAGTAGTTGAGGTTAGACTACTGCTGCCTGGCAAAGAGTTATTCGTCAAAGAACAAGATAAAAGCTTTGAATGCGCAACGGATCGAATAATGGATGTTTTGAAAGACAAACTCGTTCGGTTCAAACAGAAGCGCAACAACATATCCAGTCCAGCCATTACTGAAGCCAAATCGCAGGTAGACGTAGAGGATGAGATTTATGAGTCGGATGAGTTGTAGGAAAATTTAACGAATCCTACAATAGCGAAAGCCACTCCATACGGAGTGGCTTTCGCTATTGTAGGCGTGATATAACCTGCTTTACAATCTCTTACAGGCTAAAAGCAGCTTTTATTTTATCAACAAAATCCAGCTTTTCCCAGGTAAACAACTCAACCTCCAATTCAATCATCTGACCATTGGAACCGAAGGTTTTTTTCACTACTTCGTTTTTACGCCCCATGTGACCATAGGCAGCGGTTTCTGAGTAGATAGGGTTACGAAGTTTGAGACGTTGCTCGATAGCGTAGGGACGCATATCGAAAATTTCAGCCACCTTTTCGGCAATAGCACCATCATTTATATCCACCTTGGAGGTGCCGTACGTATTGACATATAAACCACAGGGCTTGGCAACACCAATGGCGTAGGATACCTGCACCAACACCTGATCGCACAGACCGGCAGCGACAAGATTTTTGGCAATGTGCCGCGTTGCATAGGCCGCCGACCGGTCTACTTTAGACGGGTCTTTACCCGAAAAGGCACCACCACCGTGAGCACCTTTACCGCCGTATGTATCTACAATAATTTTACGACCGGTTAGCCCCGTATCGCCGTGGGGACCACCGATAACAAACTTGCCGGTTGGATTGATATAATACGTAATATCACCGTCAAACAAACCTTGTAATTCAGCTTTCTGTGCGGCTTTGACCCGAGGAATTACGATGTTGATGATGTCCTCTTTGATTTTGGCCAGCATCGTGTCGTCATCTGCAAAATCGTCGTGCTGAGTCGATACAACGATCGTATCGATACGGGTTGGCTGGTCGTCATCTGAATATTCAATCGTTACCTGCGATTTGGCATCGGGTCGCAGATAAGGCATCAGATCACTTTCGTTGTTGCGAATATGCGACATTTCCCGCAGGATGGCATGGGCCAGATCAAGCGGTAACGGCATGTAATTGTCCGTCTCGTTGGTGGCGTATCCAAACATCATACCCTGATCACCCGCGCCCTGAGCGTTGGCTTTCGACTCAAAATCGTCTTTGGCTACCTCCCGGTCAACACCCTGGTTAATATCGGCCGACTGGTCATGCAGGGCCGAAAAAATACCACACGAGTTAGCCTCGAACATGTATTCGCTTTTGGTATAGCCTATTTTACGGATTACCTCACGCGTGATTTTTTGAACGTCCAGATACGTGTCGGTTTTAATCTCGCCGGCCAATACAACCTGGCCCGTTGTCACGAGTGTTTCGCAGGCTACCTTGCTGGAAGGATCAAACGCCAGAAAGTTATCAATTAATGCGTCGGAGATTTGATCAGCGACTTTGTCGGGATGTCCCTCGGAAACAGACTCGGAAGTGAAAAGATAAGGCATTTCGCTTTGCGTATAGCTTGATTTTAAACCGCAAAGCTACACGTTTATGAGCAAGGGTCAAACGATGAATTAGCACCTCATTTGCTAACCGAATAATTTACGGCGCATTACATCGAAAAACGCGACGATAAATGGCCATTTAGGCATGGTGGAAAACAGCCTCAGTTCCTCAAAAAACCGCGTGTCTTCGTCTAAAAAGGTAAAAACGCGACCTGGGTTTCTCGTGTACACTCTGGTAAAAATATCATCGGCAGGGTAGCGATGTTTTTCCAGTACGTTCAGGAAAATACTATCATATAGCAAAAAGCGGCTCTTGAACCAGGGTAAGGACCGATGCGGTTTGCCAGTAGCAGCCAAGTTCTGGACAATACACTGCAAATACCGTTGGGTACGCTGAAATGTATACCCTGAAGACGGTTTGGTAAATCCGCCTGATGTACCAATTCGAACGATGTGGTCGGATGGGTTCTCCTGTGTTGGCACATCCGACATCGGAATAACCCCATACTCGGTATCATAAATACTGTAGGTGCCCGCATCCAGAAACCGATCGATGTACTGGCGCAATTCGGTTTCATATTCAGCATCCGTCAGGAGTTTGTCGTTAAAGAGCGTAAACTCAACTAAGGCCGTTTTTTCATCGAAAGGTAACACATACAGGAAACGACAATCGCCGTGCTGCTCAGTCCGGAAGTCCATAATTTCGGGTTGAGCCGGGTTGAAACAGGGCTTTTCTGTGGTAATAAACCAGCCTTTAAAATGTTGGAGCAGATTGTGGTTTTCGGGCCTGTTCAGTTGGAGCGAGAATGTACTATCAAACACATAGTCGGCAATATATGGCTCCTCCGCAGCGATTACAAAAGCTCCCTGTGGTGTGTCTCTGATCCGTTCGATAGTAGCCTGTTTTTGCTCAATATTCGGGTATTTGGCCAGCTCTGCTTTCACGAAGTCGTAGAAGTCAATACCGCGCAGCATTTTGTACTGATACGGTCCCATACCCAATTGCCCGGCATACGTGGTGCCATGAAAGCTGACATTATTCCAGGTTCTAAACAGAATAGACTCAAACGGACCGGGCGCTCGCTCCCAAAAACACCAGGTTCGGTCGTTACGGTCCTTCGACTCCCGGTCCAGGATGAGTATACTACGGTCACGCAATGGTGACTGACTTAGGTGATAAGCCAGACTCAATCCTGCCATGCCCCCTCCGGCAATGATAAAGTCGTATTTTTTCATGCAGTAAAGAAAAAGTCCGAACTCCCGGCCCGGACTCACTTCTTTAAGTAATAGAAAAGCTTAGTTGTTTTTAAATGATACCCTGCGTTACACGTCTACGTGCTTCTCAGCGTGGTAGCTCGACCTGACCAGGGGGCCTGATTCCACGTACTTTAACCCACGCTTCAGCCCTTCTTCTTTATACATGGCAAACGTTTCGGGGTGAATCCATTCGATGACTTCGTGGTGCATTTTTGTCGGTTGAAGGTACTGGCCCAGGGTAAGAATATCGAGTCCGTTACTGACCAAATCGTCCATCGCCTTAAATACTTCTTCCGGCGTTTCGCCCAAACCAAGCATAATTCCCGACTTCGTGCGCTGCCCGTAGCTCTTCGTCCGGCGAATTTGCTCCAGGCTCCGTTCGTAGCGGGCTTGCGGGCGTACACGACGGTATAGTCGTTCCACGGTTTCCATGTTGTGCGAAACAACCTCCTGCCCGGCTGAAATCATTCGTTCAAGGGCTTCCCAGTTTCCTTTTGTATCGGGAATAAGGGTTTCGATGGTGGTAGTGGGCGATGCTTCTTTAATCAGTCGGACGGTTTGGTACCAGATTTCGGCACCCCGGTCTTTTAATTCATCCCGATTGACCGATGTGATAACAGCGTGTTTGACCTTCATCAGCACAATGGCTTCGGCCACGCGCCGGGGTTCGTCAGTATCATATTCGTTTGGTCGGCCGGTTGCCACTGCACAGAACGTGCAGCTCCGGGTACAAACATTGCCCAGAATCATGAACGTAGCAGTACCAGCGCCCCAGCATTCACCCATATTCGGACAGTTTCCACTCTCACAAATCGTATGCAGTTTGTGCTCATCAACCAATTTGCGGACTTTGGCGTATTCCGGTCCGATTGGCAGTTTCACGCGTAACCAGTCAGGGCGTTTCCTCCGTACAGGCTCCGCATCGGTAGAGATATGGCTTTCCGAGGTGCCAATCCCCGGGATGCGGCTTCCCGACCGGTTCGTTTGTACCTGAGAGGGTATTATGGGTAATTCAATCATAGCTCCTCAATCCTTTTCAGGAAAATTCGTTTTTCGCCCGTAAAGTTCAGGAAATGATTAAAGAGTTGGTCAGCTGATTAGTTGGCCAGTGAGTCAATTAGTTGGTCATGTAGCCAGCTTACCGGCTAACTCACCGGTACCTAACTGATTCATTTTTTACTTCCGAAAAACAGGGTAATATAAGCAGAGGTGAAGAAACTTCGGTTTCCGTCTGAACGGTTACCATTGGGGCTGTTATTGGGAATGATAAGAATTTTATTTGGAAATGCTTCGGCCAGGAACCCTACCTCTACCCCGGTCGTATTGGCTCTAAAAGCGCTGAGTTCAAAACTTAATGCCGCCTTTACGTTTAACCCGACGGTTAGTTTGGAATCACTCAGCCCCTGGAAGAATCCACCCGCCCCGGTAATTACCTCGCCGGTGGCAGTTGTAGACCCATTCAACTGTGAAACCGGCACATTCCGGGAGGTGTTCCCTGAGGTTACTTCTACATAGTAGGGCTTGATGATACCCAGCGAAGGGCCAGCGGCCAAAATCCCGCTGACAGCAATGCCTTCATCACTATTTCGCTGGAACAACCGTATCTCCCGGCCATACTGCGGACGGAGGACAAACAAATAATTTTCTTTGCCATCAATGTAGCGTGACCCAATATTATTGAGGGATGATTGAATTTCTTTGGGGTGCTTTACATTCACCAGTTCAACGCTGAGGTAACTATACTGGGGCATTCCCAAAAGCGTACCCGGCAACAGCTTCACTTTCCGAAAAGAGAAGCCGCCCACAATACCCGAATTTGTATTCGTGGTCAGGCCGAATGTGGTTACCGTTGGGTAATTGTCATCCTCGCCATCATTGTTTTGCGCATTGGAAATTTGCCCTGACAGTAACAGGTAACCAATCGAAAGTCCAAGTAATCTGTATAGTGTTCGCATTGCCGTAAAATCCTGAATTAAAGCTACTCAATTTTACTATTATTCACAAAATCCACTCCCACAATTAGTGTAACTATCCCATTATTCATATGTTTGAACCCAGTTAACAAGTCGACCTGTGAGTCAGTTGGTAAGAGTTGATGCGTCAGCTACTACCGTCCCGCTGATCAACTTCCTTTTTTCTATGGCAACGATTCATATTGATTACCTGGGTGGGCTACGTACCGATTGTGTACACATACAGTCCGGCACACACATAAACACAGATGCCCCAACTGATAATCAGGGTTTAGGCGAAGCCTTTTCGCCCACTGATCTGGTGGCCAACGCGCTCGGCACCTGCATTATAACGACCATGGCTATCTTTGCCCGACGGGAAGACATCGACCTAAAAGGCAGTCAGTTAGCCGTAACCAAAGTAATGACCAGTGAGCCACCCCGACGCATTGCTCGTATTGACATAGACTTGGTTCTACGTGCCAGTCACAATGGTACACCTTTTATTCCTGAAGAAGCCATTCGAACCCGGCTGGAGACTATCACTCACACTTGCCCTGTGGCCATTAGCCTACACCCCGATATCGAGCAAAAAGTGAGTCTTCGCTGGGAAGAAGGCGTAATGGCCTGACCACTCGCTTTATCAAAATGGCAGCGCATCAGGGAGTATCAGCCGACTACTTTTTTCGTTTTTGACGCCATTGTTTAACATCTGCCACCAGGTTTTCGAGAAAGAAGGATGGTCCAACCGATATATACAAGCCTGTGTAGTTAATCTGGCTATCAGGAATATCCTTTTTAAGGATAAACCGATACCCCGTCAGTACATTTATACCAAACCAGTGTATCGGTCGAAACCAGCGGATGGGTGGAAACTGATAACTGGCAGAGACCCCTACCCCCAAAGGGAGAAATATCCCTCGGGCCACTTCATACTTATTAGCCTGGTCATCAATGCGTTCGTAACGCGAATGGCCATAACCAAACTCCACAGGCATACTTACTTCGAAGGCCTTCCGGCGCAACAGGAAGCGTTCATAGTAAACCGTAGCAATGCGTAAATGGCGCGTAACTGATTCTAATGTACCCGGTAATAACCCTGGTATATCGAGACGCTGATTTACAAAATAAAATCCTGCCCCTGCCTTAAAACTGGCTACCCGTTCACTTCCAAGAGCCGGGCGTTCGCGCTGGGCGGGAAACAAGAATCCAGCGCGTATCCCATAAACACTCACCGGAACCCGTCGATTATCTTCCGTACGAGTGTCATTGAAGAAAAAGAACCGCTGGTCTGTCGAAGCCGTAAACGTTAGTGAATTGGGACTACTGCTTTGAGAAGTTTCGGCGGTTGGGGCAGTGGGTGGTTCAATATCCGTAGCAGACTGAGCGGAAGCACCTGTACCAGAACCTAAATAAAGCAAGCTTATACAGAGTCCGCCTAAAATCCACTTGAATTGCATGAGTTGTGTATCATTTACACCACTTGTAACAATGGACAGGTTGAATGGTTGGACAGAGCCACTCCATTACCGGTTACCTATCGTCAAACATCTATCCGAATGTGCATCTTCATCTGGTACGCTATCTTAGATAAATACAATTTTTTAGCATCATATTTTGCGTCTTATGGCACTCCAAAAATTTCTAGTGAGTACTTTCTTAGCTATTCTGCACAATTAATTCTTGTGCATTTCCTATCCGGTAGCGTTGCCGGTAACGTTTGCATAAAAAAAACCAGATAAAATATTCGTTATATCTTATTTTCTATTCAATATTATATGTACATTTCGATAAAGTCCAATAACATAGATAAAGACCATATCAAAGAATTGTCCACAATTAACCCCATTTCACCAATGGTAGTTTTCGAGGAAGGATAAAGTTTATAGTGAGTAGAAACCCTTAGAATAGTGGCTTTGGTTAACACGAACTAGTCATACGCCGTGTCAAATAAGCCATACTCTGCCTATAGCGTTGAGGAGCTTGCCCTCGATGACCTCTTTGTTCGTTGGGTACAATTTCCCGACGACGACGAGGTAGAGGCTTATTGGCAAAACTGGTTGAACCAAAACCCGGATTGTGCTGAAACGGCTGAAACGGCTCGAAGGCTGATTGATGAAGGAGGCCAGTCCATATTACCAGCTTTATCAATAGAAGAAGTTTCGTCACTTTGGGGCCGAATCCGGGGTTCGTTACAAACGCTGGAAGATTTGCGCCCTTTACAAGCCGATGTAAGAGCGGTTATTGGATGGTGGTATTTTATTAGAACCGTTGCGGCCCTGTTGGGCGTATTGCTATTGGTTGGCTGGGCTCTCTGGATGCAGTATGGACCCGACCAAAATGTCTGGACGATTAGTACACCGGCCAATCAGACCAAAGAAATACGGTTGCCTGACAATTCATACATGACGCTGCATCCGAACAGTACGGTTCGATACGCACGCCGGTGGGCCGATGAAACCCCCAGGGCAGTATGGCTGAATGGAGAAGCTGACTTTTCGATTGCACACCGAAATGATACCTCCTCCTCCCGGTTGTTTCGGGTGCATTTGCCCGACTTTACTATAGAAGCAGTAGGTACAGCCTTTCGGGTGCGGCAAAACCCAACGGGCACCTGTGTAGCACTGGCCTCCGGGCAGGTGAACGTACTACTTAAAAAACAGCAATCAATTCAACTCAAACCCGGCGATTCGATTGAGATAGCCAGTGATTTAACCAAATCTTTACCTTAAAAATCAACTCTTACTTATACCTACAATGCAGACAACAATTACTCACTTTTCACGGCGGTCGTGGCTTCCAATGCTTGGTCTGACAGCGCTTACGCTTGTCGGTCAGCCAGCATTTAGCGCGCCACCTACAGGCCGGCCAGTAACCGAAAACCCTGCTCAGGATCGCTCTGTATCGGGTAGAGTCCTTTCAGCAGATGACAACACGCCATTACCAGGCGTAAACGTAGCCGTAAAAGGCACCACACGTGGTACTACTACCGATGCCAATGGGGATTACAGCATCAGCGTCCCTAACGCACAAGCCGTTCTGGTGTTTTCATCCGTGGGTTCTATAACCCAGGAAATTACAGTAGGTAACAAGTCGACTATCAACGTTAAAGTTGAGACCGATACCCGTGCGCTGAATGAAGTTATCGTTGTGGGTTACGGTTCTCAGAAAAAAAGCCAGACTACCGGGGCAATATCGACCGTTTCGTCGAAGCAAATTACCGAAATGCCTATCACGAACCTGGGTCAGGCCATGCAGGGACGGGTAGCCGGGGTTGACGTAGCACAATCTGGAAGCCGCCCTGGTTCGGTGCCAACCATTCGGATTCGGGGTCGTCGTTCGTTTAATGCGGGTAACGATCCACTGTACGTAGTGGACGGAATCCCCCTGTCAGCAGGTTACGAGGATATTAACCCCAACGACATCGCGTCGATGGAAATCCTGAAAGATGCTACCGCCACCGCTATCTATGGCGCACGGGGTGCCAATGGCGTTGTGCTGGTAACAACAAAACGGGGCAACTCGGTGGGTAAAACCGTAATCAGTTACGATACTTATGCTGGTGTTACAAATGCCCTGGATAAAGTACACCTGTTTAGTGGTCCCGAATTTGCGGAATATGTTCGTGAGGCTTATCGTACTACGGGCAACTATAAAGATGCCAATGGCAATCCTGTTCCGACGGGCGTAACCGATGCGTATGCTGACTCTAAAGTTGCCGTTTTAGGTGGTGACCCGAACGTAGCGGCCGGTATTGCCGCTGGTCGGAACACAGATTGGCAATCGTTAATTTTGAAGCAGGGCTTTCAGCAGAATCACTCGCTGGGTGTGCAGGGCGGTAATGAGAAAACGCAATTCTACATTTCAGCAGGATACTTCCTGGATAAAGGCATCATGCCTTTACTTGATTTCACCCGCTACTCGTTGCGTGCTAATATTGACCACCGGATTAATAAGGTACTCAAAGTGGGACTTTCATCGTATATGATGTACAGTGTGCGAAATGGAGAGGGCCTGAACCCGTACAACTTTACTCTTCAGCAAAATCCACTTGGCCGCCCCTACGATGACAACGGGAATCTGATTTTCTCGCCAACAAATGATGCTTTACTAACCAATCCACTTGCCGAAATTGTGCCGGGCGCTCAAGTGGAAAATAGAAAAAAGTATCGTATTTTCAACAGTATTTATGCAGAAGTCGACATTATTGATGGGTTAAAGTACCGGGTTAATTTTGGCCCTGATTTCACCATCAATCGGTTCGGCCGCTTCATTGGTGCCCAAACCAACGCCCGGAAGTTTGGTGACCCTCAAGCCCAGACCCTGAGCGCATTTGGGTTCAATTACACGCTGGAGAATGTATTAACGTACAATAAGAAATTTGGTGATCACAATTTTGGTGTAACAGCTCTACAGTCTATTCAGCGGGATAATTTCGAGCAGAATAACATTTCAGTGCAGGGTGTTCCGGCCGAATCGCAGCAGTTCTATAATGAAGGCAATGCCAGTTCTGTACTGGGTGTAGGCAGTAACCTGATTCAATGGACGATAAACTCGTACATGGGCCGTATTAACTACGACTACAAAGACAAGTACCTGGTAACGGCTACCCTGCGCCGGGATGGGTCGAGCCGGTTTGGAGAAAATACCAAATACGGTAACTTCCCTGGTATTGCTTTAGGCTGGAATATCAGCAATGAAGATTTCATGAAAAGCATTTCTTGGATCGACCTGCTGAAATTACGGGTTAGCCGTGGCTCAGTGGGTAACCAGGGCGTGGCTCCTTATCAAACGCAGGGATTACTGGGACGTACCGTATATGCCTGGGGGAATACGCCAGCTTACGGGTATCGTCCTGAAACAATTGGTAATGATGACCTGCACTGGGAAACATCAACGACGACGAACGTAGGGGTTGATTTTAGCTTCTGGCGGGGTCGGTTAGCCGGTTCTATGGAGCTCTATCAAACTAACACAACAGACCTGTTGCTATCTGATTTATTGCCTACTTCCATTGGCTTTAACTCGGTAACCCGAAATATTGGCGAAACGCAGAACAAAGGGTTTGAGGCCAGTATATCGTCGGTAAACATGAACACCAGCGGAGGTTTTAAGTGGACTACGGATGTTACGTTCACCAAGAACACAGAAGCTATCATCTCATTGTTCAACGGCCCAATCGATGATGTTGGAAATAAGCGGTTCATTGGCAAACCCCTAACAGAGTATTACGATTACAAAAAAGCAGGTATCTGGCAGACCAATGAAGCCGATGCTGCCAAATCGTACCAGAGTTCAGTTGGTCAGATTAAAGTACAGGACACTAATAACGACGGTAAGATTACAGCTGACGACCGTGTATTCTTAGGCTCCGACATTCCAACTTTTAGTGGTGGTATTACCAACCGGTTTAATTACAAAGGATTTGACCTGTCGTTCTTTGTTTATGCCCGAATTGGCCAGACCATTCTGAGTGGTTTCCACCGGGACAATAACCAGTTAGCCGGCCGTTATCAGCAAATCAAGGTTGATTACTGGACACCAAATAACCCAACAAACGAGTTTCCCCGTCCTAACTCCAGCCAGGAGTTCCCGGTCTATAACACAGCTATCATTTACTTCGATGGGTCATTCGTAAAGGTGCGGAATATCAACTTTGGGTATACGTTCCCTAACAAAATCACCTCGAAGCTCAGATTGCAGTCGTTGCGGTTATTTACCAGCATCCAGCAGCCTTTCATTTTCTCTTCTTACCGCTCAACGTATAACGGTGTGGATCCTGAAACGTCTGATGGTACCATTAGTAACGGCGTCGTACCGGCTACCCGGGTTGCTACCTTCGGTTTAAACGTAAAATTCTAAGCGCCTGGGCCTTTCTTTACCTACGTGTTTGTAAATCTGTATACAAAAATGAAATCAATACAATCAATTCGAATTTTGGCACTTACAGCCTTACTCCTCAGTGGGCAGGCGTGTAAGGATATACTGGATGAAAAAGTAATCTCTGCTATCGGGAATGATTACATCAATACCCCGAAAGGTTTTGAAGATGCCAGTAAAGCTGCTTACTCATCGCTTCGGAATTTCTATGCATCGGAGCGTGGACTGACCATGACCGAATATGGTACGGATATTTATCAGGCTGGTGCCGATGGAAGTTATAAAGGGTTTCATTTTTACGACACCCAAATAAATAGCTTCGTGGATATTCTCCAGCAGGTTTGGGAAGAACTGTACAAAGGTATTAATACCTGTAATGCGGTTATTGAACGCGCTCCGGCCGCTACGGTTTCCGATGCGGTCCGTAAACTGCGTGTGGCTGAAATGAAGTTTCTACGGGCGCACTACTACTTTATTCTGGTTCAGCAATGGGGTGGGGTCGACTTGCGGTTGACGGAAACCCTGGGGCCTACGAAGGTAACCAAGCGGGCATCTGAAGCAGATATTTATAAATCGATCATTGCTGATCTGGAAGCCGCTATTGCCGATTTAGAGCCTAAAATCCGGGCAGCTGATTATGGCCGGGCCACCAAACCCGCGGCTGAACATCTGCTGGCGCGTGTGTACCTGACCAAAGCAACCTCATCGGCCAAAGCGGCTGATGATTACAGCAAAGCAGTAACGTATGCTCAGAGTGTCATTAAAAATTACGGGTTTAAACTGCTGCCCGATTTTGCCAGTGTATTTGCACAAGGCTCCGGGGAAATTAATGACGAAGTCATTTTCGCCGTACAGTATACCTCAGACCCGCTAACGAACGTAAACTCGTTAAATACGAACAATGGTGAGGGAAACAAACTCCATTTGTACTTCGGCATGCAGTATGACGTACAGCCGGGTTTGAAACGGGATATTGCCAATGACCGACCCTTTAAGCGACTGCGTCCAACGACTTACCTGCTTGAAACCGTCTTTAAAGACCGGGTAAACGATTCGCGCTATAAAAAGACGTTTAAAGATACGTGGTTGAGCAACAACCCCGGCGCCAACCTTAATACCTCTTTTGATAACAGTAAGGCCAAGATGACATTGAAAGCGGGAGACACCGCCATTTACATTCCGGGTGTTGAATGGACATTAGCGCAGCGGGCTGCCAAGCCTTATCAGGTGTTGGTACCAAGTGCCTATACAGCAGCTCTGTTTCCAACGCTGCAAAAATTCCTCGATCCACAGCGTCCTGACTTAACGTATGAGCCTGGCAGCCGCGATTATCTAGCCTTCCGTTTAGCTGAAACGTATCTTATCCTGGCTGAAGCGCAGTTTAGACTTGGCCAGACCCAGGCGGCTGTAGATGCGATCAATGTAGTACGTCAGCGAGCTGCCTACCCAGGTAAGGAAGCCGCCATGATCATTACCCCTGCTGAAATGAATATGGAAATGATTTATCAGGAGCGGGCCCGCGAACTGGCCGGTGAGCAAACCCGGTGGATGGATTTAAAACGGTGGGGAAATTTGGTTGAGCGGGTTAAGTTATATAACCCCGACGGAGCTGCTAACGTGAAAGAAACCAGCAACCTGCGTCCAATTCCGCAAACCCAGATTGATCGAACGGAGAAAGCGGCTGATGGCAGCCCTGGTTTTGCGCAGAATCCAGGCTATTAATAACTGAATGCACGAAGAGTGAACGAGTGAAAACCTACCCTATAGGTTCCAACTCGTTCACTCTTTTGCTCTTTTACAGTAGTAGAACAACTACATATTGTGCTTATTATAAGTAGTCTCGTTTAGAAAGCGTGTCATTTTAACCACTATCGGTAACCATACAAGTGGTTACTATTAATTATTATTCTCTCAGTGCATCATGAACGAATCTGTTAACAGGCGCCAATTTCTGACTACAGCGGGGCTATCCACACTTGGCCTAGCCCTTGCGGCTGATAAGGCGTTTGCCCGGTCAGTTATAGCCCCAGGATTAAAAATAGCCTATTCTTCCATTACGTGGGGAGGGAATGATGCCCAAGCCATTACGGATCTGGCGGCACTTGGTTATCATGGTATTCAGATTCGGGCCAATACGTTTGGGCCTTATCGAGCTAAACCGTCTGTATTGAAAGCTCTGCTTGATCAGCATCACCTGGCGCTGGCTATGTTTTCCAGCGGAAATGTTGAGATAGACCCGGCCAAAGAACAGAGCACGATTGATACCCACGTTGCTCATGCCAGTTTTGTGAAAGCCCTGGGAGGGTCGGCCATTCAGCTAACCAACTCGGCCCGGCCTAAAGACCGGATGCCTACTACAGAGGAATTAAAGCGGTTAGCTACAGTGATGAACGAGATTGGTAAGCAAACCGCGGATTTAGGTGTCCAGGCAACCTACCACAACCACATGCACCAGCTTGGCGAAACGCCCGAGGAAGTAGATGTGATTGTGCAGGCCATGAATCCGAAATACGTGAAACTGGAGCTGGACATTGCCCATTACAAACAGGGGGGTGGTCAGCCCGAAAAGGCGGTAAAACAATACAAAGACATTATTTATGCGCTCCATTTGAAGGATACAATGTCGCCCCTGCCCGATAATAAAGACAACACGAAAGCGTATAAATTCGTGGAACTGGGTCGGGGCAATGTGGATGTACCAGCCGTATTTAAAGCACTGGATGATATCAAGTTTAAAGGCTGGGGAATCGTTGAGCTGGATGGTGTTCCCGAAAAGGATAAAACCCCAAAGGAGTGCGCTGAAATCAATAAGGAGTATATCACTAAGACACTGAATCATCCTTTGTAAGTTTTTGCGATAACAACTATGAAAAAACTACTTGTTTTCGGTCTTCTGTTATCGGGTCTGATGGCCGCGACAGAACCTCAAACACCTAATACACTAACAGCCAAGGAGAAAAAAGAGGGCTGGAAACTACTTTTCGATGGTAAAACGACGAATGGTTGGCGGGGTGCTTATACCGATAAGTTTCCGGCAAAAGGCTGGGATGTAATGGATGGTATGCTCACCATTCAGCAATCCAATGGCTCCGAATCCGAGAGCTTTGGCGACATTGTAACGGATGGTGAATACAGTGACTTTGACCTGATGTTCGACTTCAAACTAACGGATGGGGCGAATAGTGGCCTCAAGTACTTCGTCGTGGAACAAAAACCCAAACCGAAGGGATCTGCTTACGGCCTGGAATACCAGGTTCTGGATGATGACAAACACCCTGATGCCAAATTGGGACGTAATGGAAACCGAACTGTAGGTTCACTGTATGATCTGATACCGGCAAGTGGTAAAAAAGCCAATCCAATTGGGGAGTGGAATACAGGGCGCGTCGTTTCGAAAGGTAATCACGTAGAACACTGGCTGAATGGCAAAAAAGTTGTTGACTACGACCGGGGTAGCGCCAACTTCCGGGATGCCGTAGCTTTGAGCAAATATAAAGCACCTTCCTACAACGCCAATGGTCGATTTGGCGAAGCACCCAGGGGACATATTCTGCTTCAGGACCATGGTAATCGGGTTTATTTCCGAAACATCAAGATTAAATCGTTATAAAGAACAAAACTTACCTGTTTTTTGCCTTTGTGCATATAACACTATCTTTCTATTAAGCTTGAACCATATGGAAAATCGTCGTGAGTTTATAAAGAAATCGGCAGTGGCCGGTTTGGGGCTGGCACTACCAACGGTGGGTGTCTCGGCCAGTAGTTATAACCGAATTATAGGTTCTAATGACCGCGTTCGGGTAGGTATCATCGGCTTCTCGGATAGGTTCCGGCAGTCGCTGGCGCCCGCTTTTGCTGAACATGCAAAAGCCCAGAACTTTGCCTTCGTTGGTGTTTCCGACATCTGGAATCGCCGTCGCGACGAAGCAGAACAGTATCTGAAAGGTAAAGGGCTTAACGATAGCTCCTTCTTCAAAGCCCGCAACAATGATGAGCTTCTTGACCGGAAAGACGTTGACGCCGTTATCATCTCTACCGCCGATTTTCAGCACGCATTGCATTGCGCAGCCGCCGTTGAATCGGGACGGGATGCCTACTGCGAAAAGCCCTTCGCCGAAGCCCTGGACGATGCCCGCAAAGCCGTTAAGGCCGTAGAAAGCTCAAAGAAGATTGTACAGGTTGGTTCGCAGCGCCGGTCGGCACCCAATTACCACCAGGCCAATGATTTTATCCGGTCCGGCAAGTTTGGCGATATAACCATGGTTGAAATGACCTGGAATGTAAATCAGCCCGGCCGGTGGCGTCGTCCTAAATTAGTTTCTGAAATTCGCAAGGAAGATACGGATTGGGACCGGTATCAGCTCAACCGGCCCAAGACGGAATGGGATCCGCGTAAGTACCTCGAATTCCGGTTGTTCTATCCGTACTCGTCGGGTATTCCGGGCCAGTGGATGTCGCACCAGATTGATACTGTACACTGGTTCAGCGGACTGGATCATCCCCGTTCGGTAGTGGCCAATGGGGGTATTTATAGCTGGAAAGATGGCCGGGTAAATCCCGACACCTTCACGGCGGTATTTGATTACGGCCCGGATAATGATAAAACCAAAGGTTTCCAGGTGCTCTACTCCTCCCGCATGAACAATGAAGCCGGTGGGGTAAAGGAATATTATTTCTCAAACGGGGGTATGATTAACCTCGACACGAATAAAATCTCGCCAGAGGGTGGTCTGGAAGCCAAATACGCCAAAGACATGAACATGCAGGCTAACCTGCTTCCAACCATGTCACTCGGCGAAGCAGCCAAAATGGAAACATCGGCCAATACTGGTGGTGATCCAATGACATCCCTGCACATGCTCAACTGGATGGAGTGCGTACGTAGCCGTAAAGAGCCAAATGCACCTGCCCGGGTAGGTTTTAACCACTCTGTGGCCAACATCATGGCAACTACAGCTCTGCACACGGGCAAACGCGTTACATGGGATGCCACGAAGCAGGATATGGTAATTAGCTAAAAAATGATGAGTTATGAATGATGAACGATGTTTCTTCCGAACCTATTCATCATTCATAACTCATCATTTTTTTAACAACTCCGCGCCTACCTGGCAACTCAGGCACTTTTTAACGGCGCAAAATTCATTGTGAAGTTCAATGGCGGCCTGCGAATCGAACGCCGTTCGGATACCTAGCCCCAGCGTATTCCATTTATCTGTCAGGTGATTTTTTTCGGCTGGCAGCCCCTCCAGCAAACTGATAGCCCGGTCAATGTAAGCCGGCTCGCCCCGGTGGTGCGCGTAAGCTGCCAGTAACGGCACCACGGTATTCACCACAATATTCTCAGCCGAAGTCTGCCCAAGTGCTGGCGCAGGCTTCTCCGTCGTTTTACCGAATCGATAATGCGATTGCCAGTAAGCAGATGGCTGTACCTGCAAGACCGATAAGAGTGTTTCGGTATCCATCATATCGGCAAAAAGCGAGAATAAGCTACCCTGATTAGTCAATAAGCGGGCTAGCTGAGCCAAACGCAGCGTTGGAAAATTGGCGGGTCGTAGCCGTCCCCATTTCCAGGCATGGGCTTCTACCTGCCTGTCTGCAAGGGAATATTTAGCAGCCAGAAACCGATACTCCCGCTGCAACATAACAATGTACTCATCGGCCTCCTCCAGGGCCAGCAAGCCAGCGGTACCGAATAACAGGGCCTCCACCTGATGCAATGCATCCCGGTGTTTCAGAATAGCCTTTAGCGGCACCGCCCGACTGAGTTGTTCCATAGGGTCTGCATTAATTTTAAACCCCATATTTATGGCCAGCATCCGGTAGGCTGTTTCTTCCCAGTCGCCATTCGTTTGCTCAAACACAAGCCGCACAGCCGTTGCTTTTCGTTCGAGCCGTTGCAGCATAGCTTTATCCAGCATGGATGTAATACGCAGGGGTGACACAGCCCTGAATTGCCCGGCACAGGGGATACTGTCCACCGCATCATTCAGCGCATGAAACCGGTCTAGCAATGCTACGTCGGTAAGGGGGCTTAGTTCGAGTGTTGGTAGCGCTGTTCCATTGGTGCGATCTACCCGGCGACCATTGGTAGACCGGTCATCCTGCCATACAACATGCAGAATCACATTATCGTAAGCCCGGTCATGCTGGTGACGGTGCGAGAGCCAATCCGACGTACGGCAGTGCATTTCTACCGTACCTACCCATTCTACTTCATTGATGAGCAAGCGGGCGTGGGTAAAATCGGGACCGGCATCATAGTTCCTGAAACCTGTGTGCAATACTTGTATTACTTCGCCATCCGTAGTGGCAAGGCTGGCCTTATTGAAGTACTGGTACTGCCAGATAAAATAAAGGAAAGATTCAGGCACGGTAAACAGGGTCAGCAGCCACGTTGGCAGGCCCTAATATACACAAATAAAAACCGGTTTAAGGAACTCAGATTCCGGCTAAGTAGGTGGCCATTTCTCGTTGCAGAATTTCTGCTTTATTTCGCGCCCGCTCCGCAAAATCAGGCCCACTAGATGCGTACAGAATGCTTCTGGAAGCGTTTACCAGCAATCCACCGTCGGGGGTGAGTCCATAACGGGATACGTCGGCCAGCGACCCTCCCTGCGCTCCTACACCCGGCACGAGCAGAAAATTTTTGGGCGCTATTTCCCGAATTCGCTTCAATTCTTTTGCCTGCGTAGCGCCTACCACAAACATCAGTTTTTCGGGGTCGGCCCAGATTTGAGCCTGTCCGATAACCAGTTCAAAAAGCTCCTGGTCGTCTACCGATTGCCGTTGGAAATCTGCACTCCCGGGGTTTGATGTTAGGGCCAGCAAGATAACCCACTTGCCCGGGTAGTTCAGAAAAGGCAGTACAGAATCATGCCCCATATACGGAGCTACCGTTACTGAATCGAAGGTTAAACCCGCAGCCGTGGGGTCAAAGAACGTACGGGCGTACAAATCCGATGTGTTACCAATGTCACCCCGTTTAGCATCGGCAATGGTGAAGATAGTTCGGGGAATATACTCTATTGTTTTCTGTAGGCTTTCCCAACCACGAGGTCCCTGCGCTTCATAAAAGGCAATATTGGGTTTATACGCCACAGCTACATCCGCAGTAGCATCAATTATGGCTTTATTAAAAGCAAAGACAGGATCAGATTCTGTCAGCAAATGAGAAGGAATTTTACGGATGTCAGTGTCCAGACCGACGCAGAGGTACGACTGTTTTTGAAAAATCTGGTGGTTCAGTTCCTGGTAAGTCATGCGAAATCGTGTAATCAAAACCCTAAAATGATTGGGCCAAAAGTACGACTTACGGTATTGGTTTCATAAATTTGCCTAAAGACACGTAACTAACTTCTATGCAAGTCCGCCAAACGGCCATTGAGGGCCTGATTGAATTGATTCCACGCGTATTTGAGGATGAACGCGGCCATTTTTTTGAGTCGTATAACAAGCCCCTGTTCATATCCTTAGGCTTGCCAATGGATTTCGTACAGGACAATCAGTCCTTTTCTGTTAAGGGTGTTTTGCGGGGGTTACACATGCAGAACGAACCTTTTGTGCAGGGAAAACTGGTTCGGGTTGTCAGCGGTCAGGTTCTGGATATTGCCGTTGATCTACGGCCTGATTCACCCACCTTCGGTCAGTATGAAACCTTTTTGCTGGATGCCAAACTGGCCAACATGGCGTACGTTCCGGAAGGTTTTGCGCATGGATTTGTAGCACTGGAAGACAGTGTATTCAGTTACAAATGCACGAATGTATATAACAAAGCGGCCGAATCGGGCATTATCTGGAACGACCCAGACCTGAATATCAACTGGGGCGTAGAAGATCCTATTGTTTCAGAGAAAGACCAGGAATTAAAAACCTTACGGGAAGTAATGGCTCAATCGGTCGTTTAAGGAATACAGAACGATTTACGCTGTTGTTCTGGCCTATTTCTCATACATCTCTTCTAATACTTTACGACCTACTTTCCGGGCTGATAACGGATTTTGTCCGGTTACTAGCCGTTCGTCAACTTCAATATAGGGCAGAAACGGAATAAGATTTTTGCTGTACAGCGCTTTTTTCTGCCGTAAAGCATCCTCAAGCAAAAAAGGCACCTCCCCATCCAGTCGAACGAGTTTTTCTTCCGTATTGGAGAAACCCGTTATCTGGCGGTTTTCCACCAATAAACTCCCGTCAGACAGGGTAACGTTGAGCAAGGCACTTACACCGTGACCAACAGCGGCTATCATTCCTCCATTTTCGTACATATACTGCGTAATTCGCTGGATTGACTGATTATTGGGAAAGTCCCACATGGTACCGTGCCCACCGGTAAAATAGATGATTTGATAATTGGCGGGATCAATATCATCCAGCTTTAGGGAATTCGCCAGTTTCGATCTAAATATCGGGTTGTTATACCATTTTTCGTCTGTTGTATCGCGCCTGTCAACGCTTTTCTCGTCGATGGCTATAGGTCCCCCGTTTTGACTGGCAATGTCGTAAGGTAAATTCCGGTCGGCTAATTCATCGTAGAAATGAGTAGCTTCACTCAGCCATAAACCTGTTTTGTGGGCCTTGGTCGGATAGTCCGTATGGTTTGTACAAACGATTAGGGCACGGTAGATAGGATCCATAAAAAAGGCAGTTTGAGGGAAACCCCACATTCAGGGCGAATATAAAGAGTTTAGTGTAAACCTCCCCACCCCCAATCAGCAGATAAAGCAGGTTCACAAACTGATGATAACCGTTTGCTGCGCCAACGTTCCTTGTACGGATATTGGGTAAACAAGTAAATCGTTAGTATAATAATTCAGGAAACGACTTTTTCGCCAATATATATTTGCCGATTTAACAAATATACCGGGTAAATAACGTATATTTAGTTCTGTATTATTACTATACCGTACTGTGCTAATCGACATGAAAAGGATTTCTTATGAATTACTTCAGGCCGAACATGCCTGGATGATCGTATCCGATCAACTTCAGCAACGTAATAATGTGATGGCCAAGGGCATTTCCCATCTGGAACGTAATCCGAAAGGACTACCAATGGCCAGCAGGCTGATTATATTACGGTATCACCTTAAGATGAGTTTGCGCCAGCTCACGCAGGAGGTTCATAAGCAACCGACAACGTGCGGTATAGATCCCCTGGACATTCAATGGCAACACATCCATCAACTCCTTTTCCTGCTTCGGCAGATTGACAGTGAGCTTGGTCGGGCCACTCAGGAAAATGAGGTCTTGCGTACGTGGATGCAATCACTGGACGGTCGTGTTTATCGTTCGGCCCTGGTCCATCTTAATTAGCGGGATGCTACCCTGTTGCCCAGGCTCTGCGGTTTGGTAAGCAGCGTTTTTACCAAAGAAAAGCGGGTCAGCACCGTTTCATCAGGCTGACCCGCTTTTCTCTATTCCAATGTTATCGCTTGGGACGATTGTACTGAAGTTTCTGCACGGTAAATATAGAACAGCTAGGGTCGCAGGGAATCGTAACCACAGGGGGCTGGGGGGTAGGTGCAGGGGTATCCGTGTTGGTAGAAATGGAGGCAAATTCTGCCCATAAGTCATTCCCGTTTGCCGTAGCCGTCGTTTCGAACATTAATTGCCCAATGTTGCTGTTGAGCCAATTTTGCTGGTTACTCACATCGATGACGTACGTATGAAACTGACCATCGTTGATAATTGGGAAATCAATGAATTTATCGCCATAGGTGGTCGTTTCATCGCTCAGTCGCCATTTCATGCGAAACGTATCGCTGAGCGTTTTGAAGGCCGCCCGAAGATAAATCTTAGGATTATCGCGCCCCTTCCAGAAAACAAACGGTGAGCTGATATGCGACCGCGACGCATCGGTCAGATTAACGTGCAGTTTACCCGAGAGGGGAAATCCGGTATCTGTCGCCGATTCATAGAACCAGCCATGGCGCGAATTATCAAACACGTAATTAGGTCCGGAAGCTGACCGGGGTTTGTTGTACACGTAAGAACGAATCGTATTCAGGTTTCCCATAATCAATTCGTAATCCCACTCATAAACCAGGTTGTGATCAAGAACAACGTAGTTCGTAGCAGCAATATAAGAAGCTTCAAAACTGTGTTCATCCCCACTCAGGTCAGATCCGAAATAGCCTCTTTTCCAGGAGAAGTTATTCGGCACGTACAATCCAACCCCATAGCCATTGGCGTTAGTCGTTGCCATCCAGGGCTCGGTAGGAAATACGTCCCCAAACATGGCAGTGGCAGGTGGTTGGATACGGGACAGGGTTAAATCGCCATTCGTATAGGGTGAACCATGGCTGTAATACCACATATTATGGTAATCGCCGGTCAAATAGACACAGGGGAGCTCCTGCTGACGAGCAACGTACTGGGTTTTATCACTTCGGAACATGACCACTTTGGCATGCACCTTCACCACATTCCCCTCCAGGCGAACCCAGTGTTCAATTGTAGCTTCGCCAGGTTCGTTCGGTACGCCCCACTGGTTGGGTATGGTTTTAACGTACAACAAATTATCACCCCGCTCGAAGGCAATCACCTTTGACGGATAACCGAAGGCGTCACCAGCCTGGATTGGATCCCACCCCAGGTTTGTCCAGCCGGTAGCGTCCGAATAATTAATGGGGCCACTATACAGGCCTATCTGAATCTGACGACCTAAATCGGGGTTACTAACCATGTTTCGGGTGTTCACATTACCACCCTGGTTATTAACAAAAGCAAGGTACGTAATAGCTCCACCAGCATTCGTGTTGACTCCAACCCTAATCTGATCATTTTCAATCGTTTGCAACCCGTCTGCTGCCTGCCGTAACGACTTTACAACTGGTGCAGCTAGTGTTGGGGATGTAGGTCTGATGCGAGGCTGCGCATGGAGTTGAGGAACCGTTAGCGTAGCGGCAGCAGCAAGCAGATAAATCCAACTTAGAAAATGCCTGGAAGAAATACGGGCCATAATAACCTACACAATTTGATGTACTGTTTAGCCCAACTTACAAATAAGATGCCAGAAAACTCATCTGTTGATATTTGCCAACGGGGTGGTTTTTACTACTTCGTCAATTGACTCAGAGCAGAATCAGTCAGTTCGCCCGATTGAATCACCAGCCGATGCCGAAACGTAACGGCTTTCCCCGCTGGTAACGTGTAGTTCATGGCAGAGTCTTTCCCACTACTCATGATGGATGGTGCCAGCGGATTGGCCGCAAACAGACCATACCCCCGAGCGTGCCAATAGGTTGGATAGCCTATATTCTGTGGATTATCGATCAGTGCCACCGAAAGTGTTTCGTTGTTGACCTTACCAGTCAATTTCATCCATTTAGCCCGGGTTCCCCATACGTCATCGCCTTTCACTCCCTCACTACTGTGGTATAAACCCGTTACGCCTTCATTGTTCAACATCGGCACTTTCGTAGCAATACCCTGGGCATCCGTAAACACTTCGGGCTTGGTGGAAGGCTGTTCCAGCTGGCGGGCCACTCGTAAGGCAATCATACCTTCTTTGTTGTCTTTAAATTCAACGTCCTTATCCGTGGCTTTTAGCACGGTGACACGCTCAATCGTGCGGTTGTCAGTACTAGCTATAAAATTGTAGGTTGTTGTTTCCTGAAGCATGGGTTTCCCGTCTTTATCGAGCCAGTCAGACGTAACGACCAGCACTCCTTTGCCCTTACCACTTTTCATTGACTTCACGCCTGTATGAACAATAGTCCCGAAAGGCCCTTTGAAACTGGGGCTGATTTCGTTTGAATTATTCCAGAAATCATGCCCGTTTACATCGCCATAATTGAACCACATGCCCACATGATGCGGGTGATCGGTACGCTCGTTCGGGCGGGGGGCGAGTGGCCAGCCCCGCGTAATGAAGTTACCGCCAGCCGACATAATTGGGTATAAAACCGGCTTTTTCAGCACCGCCGGACCAGGATAAATGTAGGCCGTAAAGGGCTTACCGTCTACCGTAACCGTAACCTGTTTTTTCGCTTCGTTATGCGTAATCTGAATCGTATTGGATTGAGCACTGACCGATGCGATCAGGCTGAATAACAGCAGGGCAGTAAAGTAATAACGCATTGATTAATAATTGATCAAGATGAAAAATTTATTGCTTAATCTAAAGCAAGCTAAAAAAGCCGCCCCGGAAAAAAAAGCCGGGGCGAGTCAAATGCTACCGAATACAACGTAAAAGGATTAGATAGGGCCACAATACCCTTAATTACCCGTTATAGTTTTGTTGGTTATTTCCTGCTCGATGGTAATATACCCCGGATAGTTGACAGCTTTATCGCCCAATGCCAGCGTTGGCTTCAGTTTAACCGTCAGTTTAGAGGGTTGGGTATCAGCCGCCCCGCCTAAGTTTTGTACCAGTTGAACAAAGGCGTCGCGGGTAGCTCCGTCGGTAATCAACTGATAGGCATTCGTACTTAACCGAATAGGTATGGTAGTCGTACTACCGGGTTGCACCTCGATACGCTGATTCAAAAACCCGGTGAATAACTCCTGACCGGCCAGCAGAATTTTGTACTCCATCTGATTGATGCCCGCTAGTTTGGCCGTAGGGTTTCTGATGCCGAGATTGATACGGGCACTTAGCGGCACATTCCGTAAAAGCAGACCGGCCGCCAGTCTGGGATAACGGGTCAGGTCTTCGAGTTTACTGAACTGAAACTGCCTCACATCCGTCCCCGCCAGCAATACGCTATCGGCCGAAACAATATTGTATTTACAGTCTCCCAGGGTTTTGGCCTGCGAAATCTGCTGGTTTACGCTGCACTGACTAAAAAACAGGGGCAGCACGAGCAAAACTAAAACGAGGGATTTTTTCATCATTGATTTTTTTAGATAAACGTTCGACAGGGAGAAAAGGGTTTGGTTTAATTGTCGATAGACTTCCGTTAGACGGATTTACTCCCAGGAAAGTTTCAACAATGATACACCCTGACGCGGCAATGCCATAGTGAGCATTACGTTGCCGTCCTTTACGGTTACCCATTCGGGCGAGGTAAGTAACTGGAGTTGTCCGGCTTTTTCCAGTTCGGTTATCTGCTCAGAGGTCGGCGTTTTGGGCGATCCCATCTTTTTCCAGGCTTCGTACGAATTGCTGAACTGCTTATCGATACGGTAATGCTGAACCAAAACCCGTTGAACGGGTACACCCGAAATACGAATAGAAACGGGCGTATCGGAAGCTGGCAGGTTATCGTCGTGGTAATTCCAGACCATGACGGCGGCTGTTTTAGCGTCCTTAGTCGCCAGGGCGTTGATGTCGGCCTCGGCCCGCACGCTCTGGTCCCGAATACGGGCGTAGTCGTACGCCAGACCGTTTTTCACTCCTACCCGGTTGCCGGTCATCATACCAAACATCCGAAACACGTTCAGTACCGGCTTATCTACTCCGTTCGTGGCTAAATCGCGGAAACCCCGAAACCAGGCCTGGTCTTCGAATTCAAACGCCCAGGTAACGGCACCCGCTAAATTGACGCCACGCGCCTGCGCTAAATCATACTTACGGGCAAAGGAGGCCGCTGTATAGCTAGAGTACATGGTGCCATTCCGATAGGCGTTTTGCGGACTCATATCTTCTGAACAGGCCGCACACCCCTCCGGGTCCGATTCCCCGATGATGATGGGCAGGTTTTTCAGCGTCGGGTACGAGGCTACGATTTCAAAGCCCTTATCAATATCGCGGAGTTGCGTGCCCATGTTCATCTGCACATGCCCATCCACCAGTTTGGGAGCCCCTTTGGCGTGAAACGTAATGAAATCGATGGGCGAACCCGTTTTACCCGTTACATAGTTTTTCCCACTGACAACGTGGTCCATGAAAGCCCGAAAAAATTTGGCCGACACGTCCCAGTTGGGTCCGGTTACTTCAGGACCACCCATTTTAGCCGTTGGCAACGCTCTTTTCACAGCATCGGCGGTGTAATCGTACAGCTTAATGTACTCGTCGGTAGTACCTTTCCAGTAACTGATGTTCGGCTCATTCCATAACTCCCAGTACCAGCTTTCTACCTCTTTACGGCCGTACCGGGCCACAGAGTGCTTCACCCATTGAAAAACCAGTTCACCCCACTTGGTATAATCCTTTGGCGGATAGGCCCAGCCCAGGTAAATGTCGTTGTAATTATCGCCGGGTTTCCAGTGATGGCGGTACGGTTGGGGATTTGTGGATAGTGCTTCGGGCATAAACCCGATTTGGGCGATGGGCCTCATCCCCCGCTCAATGTACGTATCGAAAATTTTGTCGACAATCGTCCAGTCGTACACCGGGTTTCCCTGCTTATCCTCTGTGTAGGCATTGGTCGACCCCCATTTCAGGGCCGCAGTACCATCACCGGTTACGAGCAGGCTGTGCGCCCGCACATTGACGGGTATCCGACTCAACTGAGAAATTTCCGTGAGCAGTTTTTTGCCATCCTTCATGTACGTATAGTTTGGCTCGTCGTACCCAAACCAGGCCCAAATGGGGTCTAACGGGCCTTTGTCCTGGTTTAAATCCACCTCAATCGTAACCGGTTGTGGAGGGGTAGTCTGCGCCAGTGTAGCATTGGGAGCCAATAAACTGATTGCCCAGCCACTAAGTATTAGTGCCTTTAACCTGGGCTTTGTTTTTTTCTGCATCATAAAAGTTGATTGTCAGACAGGGAAGAGCAGACGAACTGCTTTTTAACGACGGGGCAAGTTATTTTTTCTGGTACACCCGAACATAATCAACTTCAAACCGTTGGGGGAATGAAGTTTGCGATGGGTCTCCCCCGTTATCGCCACCAATCGCCAGATTCAATAACATGTATTGGTGCTGCCGAAACGGATTTATACCAGTTCCGTCTTTATTGACGGTTTCGGATAGCGAAACACTATTCAGCAATTCATCATCGACGTACAATCGGATGGCCGTTTCGTCCCAATCCATCCGCCAGACGTGGAATTTCTTCGACCAGTTGGGGTCGTTGAAAGAGTCCATCGGCTTTTTAGTGCTCCTCCATTCAGCGGTATATTGTTTGGCTGTTCCCCAGGCTACGTTGGCCAGAAGCATGTTTCGATAGTACTCCATAATATCAATTTCACCATTGGCAGGCCACTCCCCTTTTACGCCCAGCGTCCAGAAAGCAGGCCACATGCCGGGGCTGGTATCAATACGCCCCCTCATTTCAAACCGACCATATTGCCAGCTATGCAGCCCGTTGGTGTACAAACTGGAAGCGGTATAATCAATGGTCGGACGATTCGTTTTCCAATTGGCGCTGTTGGGTTTATAGCCAGGGTTGGGCTTTTGTTCACGACGGCCTTCAATAATGAGAAAGCCATCATTGCACCGTACATTGTCGGGCTGGTACCATTGGATTTCATGATTCCGCACAAAACCCGTTTCAAATTTCCAGTTCTCAGGGTTCGGTGCTCCATCGATGTTAAACTCGTCAGCCCATACCAATGTATAGCCATTACCAGTGTTCTTCTGCCCCGGCGAAGCAGCCGATTGCGCGAATCCACAAAGACTGGCCAGCATCAGGGCAGGGTAGATAAAGCAGATTTTGCGCATAAATAACTAAAATTAGTACCCTGGACTTTAGTCCGGCGGCCTGCATCAACACCTCAATTACAGCCAGACTAAAGTCCAGGGTACCTATCAATTACCAAAATAGACAAAAGTCATCCGTATTAGCTGGTCCACTTTCCGTCAACCAATCGCTGGATATTCAGCGGGTTGGCGGCCTTCAGTTCGTCGGGCAGTAGCGAATCCGGGAAGTTTTGGTAACACACAGGCCGCGCAAATCGAAGGATGGCGTTGGTGCCCACGGAGGTAGAACGAGCGTCTGTGGTGGCCGGATACGGACCACCGTGCTGCATAGCGTGGCCAACCTCCACACCCGTCGGGAAGCCGTTAATTAGCAGGCGACCTACTTTCTGTTCAAGAATTTCGAGCAGGTCCGCGTAGTCGGGGAGCTCCTCGTTCGTTCCCCATACCGTAGCGGTCAGATGCCCCTCCAGACTCCGCGCTACAGCCAGTAATTGTTCCCGGCTGTTAGCTTCGACCAAAACGCTGCCCGGCCCAAATACTTCTTCGGCTAGTTCCTGATTGGCCAGCAATGTCTCGGCGGTGGTTTTCAGTAATATGGGTGTACCGTTGGCAAAGCTATCGGCGGCTGTTGCCTGCCCCAGTGTTTGAACCCCTTCGGCGTGGGTCAGTTTATTGATTCCTTCCGTAAAAGCCCGCTGAATACTCTGCGTGAGCATAGTGGCGGGTTGGCTGGCGGTAACTGCCGTGGCGGCTACTTCCATAAACGTATCTGCTTCAGGCGACTGTTGAAGGACAGCTACACCGGGATTGGTACAGAACTGCCCGGCTCCCAGCGTAACGGAGCTAACGTAGTTCTGGGCCAGCGCACTTCCCTTTTCCTTAAGAATCTGGGGTAAAAAGAAAACCGGGTTAGTGCTGCCCATTTCGGCGTAAACCGGAATGGGTTCCGGACGACGGGCGGCAGCATCGAACAGTGCTTTCCCCCCCCGCAGCGAACCCGTAAACCCAACGGCTTTGATGGCTGTATGTTCCACAATGGCCATGCCTACAGCCGTTGTGCGCCCCTGCACCATCGCAAACGTACCTGCTGGCATGCCACAAGCCGTAACGGCCCGCTGAATGGCATCGCCCACCAACTGCGACGTACCCGGATGCGCCGGATGCCCCTTCACCACAATTGGGCAGCCAGCCGCCAGGGCCGAAGCCGTATCACCACCGGCCACAGAGAAAGCGAGCGGAAAATTACTGGCCCCAAACACACCCACCGGCCCCAGCGGACGAAGCATCTGGCGCAAATCGGGGCGGGGTAAGGGCTGACGGTCGGGCAGGGCGGTATCGATGCGGGCGTTTACCCAGGAGCCTTCGCGCAGGTATTCGGCGAACAACCGAAGCTGCCCGGTAGTCCGTCCGCGTTCGCCCGTCAGGCGGGGCAGCGGCAAGCCCGATTCAGCCTGGGCACGCTGCAATAGTTCATCCCCGATGCCGTCAATTTCGTCCGCTATCTTTTCCAGGAAATCGGCTTTTTCAGTCCCTGATTTTTTTCGATACTCCACAAAAGCGACGGCGGCCTGTTCGCAGGCCTGCGCGACTTCAGCGGCAGTTGCTTCCTGAAAGGAGCCGGGTAAGGGTTGGCCAGTAGCAGGGTTGATACCCTGGAAAGAATCGGTACTCATAGTTTTTTCGGGAGCATTCATCATAACGACAGGAAAGAAAGTGTATCTCAGTGCGAAGCCGCACCGAGGGGATAAAATCGCCAGGTAGTTTTGAAATCTTTGGGTAGCGTCTGATTGGTAAGAATAGCGCGAACCATTTCTACTGGCATGGCATTCTGGTGCAAAACGGCATCGTGAAACTGCTTGTAGGTCATTTTACCACTATCGACGAGTTCTTTTTTTAACGCCAGAAACTGAAAACCACCCGTCATGTAGGCCAACTGATACAAGGGCGGATAACCTCCTACAAACGACCGCCTTACTTCGCCCTCGGCATTAGCGCGCTCGTGCCCTACCCGATCCACCAGAAAATCAATGCACTGCTGGGGTGACCAGTTGCCGAGGTGGTAGTTGAGCGAAAAAATGATGCGGGCGCAGCGGTGCATCCGCCAGAACAGCATCCCAATCCGGTCTTCGGGCGATTGTGGGAAGCCCTGATCCCAGAGCAACATTTCCCAGTATAACGACCATCCTTCGGTCCAGAAAGGGGTGCCAAAATTGCGGTACGTTTTGTATCGGTTGTTCATGAAGCCCTGCAAATGGTGGCCCGCAATGAGTTCATGATGTACCGTGGAGCGGGAGAAATGGGGATTGTTTCCCCGCATACTCATCAGTTTATCAGGATGGCTCATATCGTCTGTGGGGTACGAAATGAGTAGTTGTTCACCACCGAGGAAGAAGGGAGAAACCCGCTGCCGTTCGGGCGACATCATGTTCATGCGCCAGGTTTCTTCCGCTATCGGCGGAATGGTGATGAGGTCTTTAGCTCTCAGAAACGCAATGGACTCGTTGTAGAGCCGCAAAATCATTTCGGGCTGTTCACCAGCAGGCACGTAGGTATTTTTCACCTTTTCCTGGGCCGATTTCCAGTTGTCGCCAAATCCCATATCGCGGGAGGCTTTCAGCAGTTCCCGGTCGCACCAGGCAAACTCTTTGTTGGCAATCTCGACCAGTTCCTCCGGCGAGTACGGAATCATAGCAAACTGCAACTGACGGAGTAGTTCGGCCCGTCCCACGGCTATCCCGGCAATGCCGCTGCCATCATCTTTAACCGGCGCAGCCTGTTCCGCTTTCTTCTTGAAAAATTTACCGTAGGCCGTCAGCAGACTGTCTGCCTGGGGATAGGGTTTCTGTAGCCACCACGTAAAATCGGGGTCGTAGGTATTGTAAAAAGCGTAAATGCTTTTCAGTGCTTTCTGTAGTCCCCGGTTGGTTTCTTCCGCCCGACGTAGCAGCGCGGGGTCGGGTTTCTGCATTTTTTCAACTTCCTTCCGGGCGGTGGTCAACTGGGGACCCAATGCGTTAAGCATTCCGGCCAACGCCTGGGCATTCAGTTTGTGGCCCCGCCGACGCAGTTTTTCGATGGCGTACAACGAATCAGCGAAGGGAAACCAAGCCTTTATTTGATTGCGTTCGGTCGCTTCCTGCGCCAGTTGTTGCGCGTTTCCCTGCAAGTCACGCCTGAACAAAAGGTAATCGACCCGGCTGTCGGTAGACATCCGATCGAAATTCAATTGCTGTAGCTGGCTCAGATAGTCGACGTTCAGTTTTTGAAACCGCTCCCGCCTTTCGGGCGAACCATCTACGACATAAAACCGACTCAGGCTTCCATAATCGGCTTCGTACTGCGTGAGCAGATCATGCACGTCACTGGTTTGTTGGTTTGTGGACGAGGTCGGCTGGGCAATGGCCCCAGCTAGAGTACCAACGAACAGCACGAAAAGTAGATGTAGTGATGCCTGCATAGTAAAATGGGTTGGAAGCGAGTAACAAAAAAGACTCATTAACGGATCACGGAAGCGGAATTGCTCTGGATGCATTCAGGCAAATCGTTCTGGGCTGAAAGCGGCAATATCCATACTTTTTGATGGACCATCTACTACTTCACTCACCAATTTACCGGTTGCCGGACCAAGACTCAATCCCATCATGCCATGCCCTGTAGCCAGAATCACATTCTCGTATTTCTGGATGCGACCAATGTAGGGCAGGCCATCCGGCGAGCACGGACGCAGCCCCCGCCAAACCCGTTCGACGGCAGGCATGGCAACGGGAGCTTCCGGGTAATACTGATTGATAGCCTCTACAATACCTCGCACCCGGTTCATATTTACCTGCATATCGGTACCGGCCACTTCGAGCGTTCCGGCAAAGCGAAGGTCGCTGCCCATTGGGGTAGCGGTGGCACGGGCTTCGAGCATTATGGCCGGTACCCGAACATTATTAACTACGTTCTGCAACACAAAACTATATCCTTTCCCACCCTGCAACGACAACTTCAGCCCTAATTGCTCCGCCATTTCCGGCGACCAGGCACCGCAGGCTACTACCACTTGGTCTACTTCATGTGAGCCGCGCGCGTGGATGGCGGTTATGCGTGACCCCGTTGTACCAAAACCCGTTACGGGATGTTTTTCCAGAAACGTTACCCCTTCTTTACTAAGGTAAGTGACCAGCGAATGAATTAACTGGCCGGGATTCAGGTGCGCGTCGCCGGGGTAATAAACCGCTCCCCGCACATCGACACGAGCATGAGGTTCAAAATCCTGCACCTCCTGGCCGTTCAGCATCTTAGCTTCAATACCGGCGTGGTTAGCTACTTCGGCTTCTTCGGCCATTTCGCGTTCCGCAGCCGCTGTTTTATAGAGCATGAACAGCCCTCGTTCCTGCCATTCAAAATCCAGGTCACCATTAGCCGCCAAATCCTGATATAGCGTTTTACTAAGCAAACTCAAATCGCGCAGGAGTGGAATAGATCGTTCTACGTGTTCGGGAGTCGAGTGCCGGTAAAATAACCAGCCCCATCGCATCAGGTCCGCGTTTAAGCGGGGTTTCACATAAAAGGGGCTGGTCGATTTCAGCATCCAGCGCATTCCCTTAGCCATCATACCCGGCTGGGCGAGCGGAATAATATGGCTGGGCACAATCATCCCCGCATTACCAAGAGAACACCCATCGGCAATGGGTCCCTGGTCAAATACCGTTATGCGGTGGCCCGCCTTATGCAGATAATAGGCTGAACTCAGGCCGATGATTCCTCCGCCAATAATACCGATGTGCATTTTATAAAGAGCGAATGAGTGAATGAGCGAAAGAGCGATATCCAGAGCAATCGCTCTTTCGCTCATTCACTCTTTAGATTACCTGAAAGCCGTGAACGTAGGGGTCTTCGTCGTCCAGAATTAGGTGATTATACCCGTGTATTCTGGCCCATCCTTCAATGCTGGGTACAATGGCGGGTTGACCTGCCAAGGCTGTTTCGGCTTCGATTCGCCCGTTGAAAATAGACCCGATAATACTCTCATGTACAAAGACATCACCCGGCTTCAATCGCCCCTGCGCATACCACTGCGCCATCCGGGCCGACGTTCCCGTACCACACGGCGACCGATCGATAGCTTTATCGCCATAAAAAACGGCGTTGCGGGCGGTGGAGGTTTCCTGAAGTGGCTTCCCCGTCCAGAGGATATGACTCAGACCATTGATGGTTGGGTTTTCGGGATGAACAAACGTGTAATGCTCGTTCATACGCTGGCGCATTTCCCGCGCCCAGCCAATAAGTTGCTCGGCTTTATAGTGTTCCAGGCCGGGGAAATTAGGCTGCGGGTCAACGATAGCGTAGAAATTACCACCGTAGGCAACATCGACAGTCAATTCGCCCAGGTCCGGGCATTCAACGGTTAGTTTTTCAGCTGCCAAATACGATTTGATATTGGTAATTTTCACTGACGTCACCTTCTTCCCTTCCTGCACGTACTCCGCTCGAACCAGTCCGGCGGGCACTTCCAGATTCAGCATGCCCGGCGTTTTGGGCGTAATCAGATTCTGCTCGATGGCTACGGTTACGGTCCCAATGGTGCCGTGCCCGCACATGGGCAAACAACCCGATGTTTCGATGAACAATACGCCCGCATCATTGGCGGGGTCGGTAGGTGGATAGAGAATGCTGCCCGACATCATGTCGTGCCCCCTCGGTTCGAACATCAGCCCCTGCCGAATCCAGTCGTACTCACGCATGAAGTGCTGCCGCTTCTCGCTCATGCTTTCGCCGGACAAAAACGGAATGCTGCCCCCCGTTACTACCCGCACCGGATTACCGCAGGTATGGGCATCGATGCAGAAAAAATGAAATTCAGCCATAATTTAAAAAGTGAATGAGCGAAATTGTGAGTAAGCGAAAGCTGGCGTGTCAGCCACTCTTTCACTCATTCACACGTTCACTCTTTATACCAATACCGGCCGGTTCGCCATTGCTTTCTCAATGATAGCCAGCACCTGTTCGCGTTCGGCGCCGATGAGTGGCAGGCGGGGTGCCCGCACGTGTTCCGAACCGATGCCCGTTGCCTGAGCGGCCAGTTTAATGTATTGTACCAGTTTTGGGTGAATATCCAGTTCCAATAACGGCATAAACCAGCGGTATATTTCCAGCGCTTCGGCCACCTGACCCGCTTTGGCCAGGTTGTAAATAGCCACGGTTTCCTGTGGGAAGGCGTCCACCAGACCGCCCACCCAGCCGTCACAACCCAGCAACAGGGCTTCCAGTGCCAATGTGTCCACACCGCCCATCAGCTTAAAGCGGTTGCCGAAGGCATTCCGCATCCGGGTAATATTCGTCAGATCGCGGGTCGATTCTTTTACCGCCTGAATGTTGGGCAGTTCGGCCAGTTCCTCAAACATGGCTACGGTAGTCATGATTTTGTAATCGTAGGGATTGTTATAAATCATGACCGGCAGCGATGTTTCCTGCGCTACGGCCTTAAAAAACGCTACTGTTTCGCGGGCGTCGGCCGGGTAGCGCATGGGCGGCAGCAGCATCAGCCCGTCGGCCCCATTGGCTTCGGCATCTTTTGCTATCCCAATAGCGACTTTCGTACCCTGTTCGGCAATGTTGACCAGTACCGGCACGTTGCCGTCGCACACCGCCAGTGCCGACTTTAGCAACGCCATTTTCTCGTCGTGCAACAGGGTACTGGCTTCGCCAAGTGAACCACCAATGATGAATCCGTGAACACCCGCATCAAGTTGAGCGTGGAGATTTTTCTCGAAAAGCGGCAAATCGACCTGGCCATCAGCCGTGAAGGGGGTCAGTAGCGCGGGGTAAACGCCTTCCCATTGTACAGAAACGTTCATGTAGTAAAACGAGTTAAAATCAGATAGTCAAAGTTCCGAATTATGCCTGACAGTACGCCTTCGCCTTTACCGGGTTCTGGCATTATTTTAACCATGTTTTCTAAATTCGGTGTATCTATTCGCAAACTCAATACCTTTCTACCCGTTTTTTTTATCTTTGTTGATACGACTGCGCCCCTGGTTTTATGAACAGACTGACCGCCGACGACCTGATTTACGGGTATATCAACGGCATTTTTCCAATGGCCGATGCCGACGGTACGTTATATTGGTACGCGCCCGATCCGCGAGCCATTATTCCTATTCACAGCTATAAACCAGCCAAATCGCTCCGCCCCGTTCTGAACCGGAACCAGTTTGAGATTCGTATCGATACAGCTTTTACCGATGTTATGCGTGCCTGCTCCGTACCCCGCTCGGAGGATGACAGCGTCTGGATTTCCAATGAGATTGTTGATGCCTATACGGAACTGCACGAAATGGGGCTGGCGCACAGTGTTGAAACGTATATAGACAATCGGCTGGTGGGTGGGTTGTATGGAGTGGCAATGGGGTCCGTTTTTTTTGGGGAATCCATGTTTTCCCAGGTTAGCAATGCCTCTAAAGTTGCCTTTCATCACCTCATTCTTATTCTGCGCCAGCAACAATACACGCTGCTCGACACCCAGTTTATCAACGACAACGTACGGCGGTATGGAGCGATTGAAATCCCCAAGGCAGATTATCTCCGGCAACTTAAAAAAGGCCTCCGCCAGAAAGCCCGGTTTACGGCAGAAGTTTCCGAGCGGGTGTGAAGTAGTATCCGGTTTACGGTTTTAGATTTTCGGGGGCTATTGTAACGGTGGAATAACTCGGTTTACAGTTCCCGTAAACTGAATACCAAAAACCGAAACCTGTATCTTTGCCCGCATGTCAAAGCCTGTTCTTGTGCTGAAGTTTGGTACGGCTTCCATTACCAAACCAACCGGCGAACCCAATGAACCCGTTATGGTGGATATTGCCCGTCAGGTAGCAGCCCTGCATCCACACTACCGCATTGTACTGGTATCGTCCGGGGCTGTAGGTGCCGGAAAATCCCTTATTCGGGACTATCGGGGCGATATTACCCAGCGAAAGGCCGCAGCGGCTGTTGGCAATCTGCTATTGCTCAACCAGTACTCCCGCTTCTTTTCTATATACGGCATTTCCATTGCCCAGAGCCTATGCGAACGGCATCACTTTGCCAACCGCGACCAATTTCTGCAACTCAAACAGACGTATGAAGAACTGTGGGCTAATGGCTTAATTCCGATTGCCAATGAGAATGACGTAGTGAGCAACCGGGAACTGAAGTTTTCGGACAACGATGAACTGGCAACCCTGATTGCCGTTGGCTTCGGTGCCCAGGCCCTGATGCTCTGCACTTCGGTGGGTGGGTTGCTGGATGCCAATGGGCAGATTATCCGCCAGGTGACCGACTTCGATGAGCGCATCTTTGGCGTTGTCCGAACTGATAAGTCGGCGATGGGACTGGGAGGTATGGCCTCCAAACTGACCTTTGCCAAACTGGCTACGCGCATGGGCATTCGGGTGGTCATTTTCGGGCTGAGCGAACCCGATGGCCTTTCGCGGGCATTGCGGGGCGAAACCGGAACCGAGTTTGTTCCGCATCCCATCGCCCTGTCGGCCCGAAACCGGTGGCTGGCCAGTGGCAGTTTAGCCGTTGGGCGCGTGCAGATAGACGCGGGAGCCGTGCGGGCCTTGCAGCAACGGCGAAGTCTGCTGGCGGTAGGCGTTCGGGCCGTACTGGGCGAATTTGCCACTGGTGAGATGATTGAGATTTTAGACGAGACACAGACAACCATCGCCGTGGCCCGAACCCGGATTTCGTCAGAAACGTTAGTTCAGCAGCCTAACCAGCAAAACGTTGAAGTAGCCAATGCCAACGACATCGTTCTTTTGTAGGCCATTTTTTTTAGCCAACTTTGTTCCTTAACTGCGTTCGATATGGTACAGGTAACCAAACAAACCGTGCAGCAATGGGTCATGATCGACTATCTGGCTCAGAAACACCGCTACGAAGAAACGATTACCCGAATGGAACGCAAGTATGGCATGACACTGGCTGAATTTGAAAAACACATCGAAACGGCGCAGAAAGAAGTATTCGAAGAGTGGGACGATAACATAGACTGGTCAGCGGCTGTGGGTATGCTTCCCGACGTAATCCAAAGTATCGAAGAGATAAAACGGGGGTCAATAGAGATCGTCGAATGAATCTTTACGTATCGCTGATAACCAGTGAATTGGCTTCTTTAGAAGACAGACCAATCGTACACAGACTCAAAGTTCTTCTTCATGATCATACCGCCGACAAATTTCACATGAAGCTGCGCATAGAATTTATCGACGAGTCGGTTCTTTACACGAATGAATACATCACCAGCACGATCAGAAAATATGCTTTTCAATGGCAAACTGCCAGTGATAGTTGGCTTGTTCGGTGGGACAACGTTCCGCATTTCCCTAAAATTGCCTCTTTTCCGCATCACCGGCACGACTACCGAACCGGTCAGGAAGTTGTAACTGATAGTTTTGATGTGGTCCTTATCGATGTACTCATTTACATCGGCGACCAATTACAAAAAGCTTAACATGAACACCATTACTCCACTCCTCCAGGCGACGCAACAAGCCGCTGCCGTTGTTCGGCGGTTAACGCCAGTCCAAAAAACGGATTTACTCAATCGGCTGGCCGATGTATTGTCCGACCATACCGCCAACATTCTGGCCGAGAATCAAAAGGACCTCCACCGGATGCTGGAAACGGACCCCAAATACGACCGGCTGAAACTTTCCGAAGCCCGCGTCGCTGACCTATCAAAGAGCCTGCGCGAAGTAGCCGTTCTGCCCGACCCGGCGGGCGAAGTGATAGTGGAACGAACCATTGAGCAGGGCTTGACCCTGAAGAAAATCGCGGTGCCACTTGGAGTCGTGGGCGTCATTTACGAAGCCCGCCCAAATGTTACCGTCGATGTAGCCTCCCTTTGCCTGCGGTCGGGAAATGGCTGCGTGTTGAAAGGAGGCAAAGAAGCCGATTTCTCGAACCGGTACCTGATTAGTTTGATTCAAGGTGTATTGGTTGAGTTCAACGTACCCAAAGCGGCCGTTACCCTGCTCCCGCCAGACAGAGCGGTGGTCAATGAATTACTTACCGCAACCCGTTACGTGGATATTATCATTCCACGTGGGTCGGAGTCATTGATTCAGTTTGTCCGCAAAAACTCGCTTGTGCCTACCATAGAAACCGGTGCCGGTGTATGCCACACCTACGTCGAAACATCAGCGGACTTGACGAAGGCTGCTGCCATTGTCGTGAACGCCAAAGTCTCACGCCCGTCGGTTTGTAATTCGCTGGATTGCGTGCTGGTCGACGAATCCATTGCTGACCGTTTTCTGCCTATGCTGACGGACGATTTTGCGAAGTGGAATGTAGCCGTGTTCGCCGACGAAATTGCTTATCCCATTTTTGAGAAAGCTGGTTATTCCAACCTGCAACACGCCCAGCCCGACGATTTTGGCCGCGAGTTTCTGGATTACAAATGCGCCGTGAAAGTAGTAAATTGTCTGGACGAAGCCCTGTCGCACATCCAGAACTACTCCTCCCGGCATTCCGAAGCGATTCTGTCGCAGAATCAATCCCTTATTGACCAGTTTCTGCGCGAAGTCGATGCCGCTGCCGTGTATGCCAATGCCTCTACCCGCTTCACCGATGGGGGAGTATTCGGATTGGGCGCCGAAATTGGCATTTCAACCCAAAAACTCCACGCCCGTGGACCATTTGCCCTTGAAAAGTTGGTCACCGAGAAGTGGATTGTCGTGGGCGACGGGCAGGTGCGCTGGTGAGTTTTTCATTGACCCGTGGATCGCGTAGCCGCATAGACTATACTGCTAATAAGCCTACGCTGACAATGGCCATCTTACCGCTCACGGTTTCGATTCTTCCGGAAAAATGGTGTTTCTGGCCCTACTCCCGGTCCAGCGCCAGTACCGTTTGCAGCAGTACGGTAGCTCCGTTGGCAATATCCACCCCTTTCGAAAACTCTTTGGGCGAATGACTGATGCCGCCCACGCTGGGAATAAAAATCATACCCACCGGTGCAATGTGGGACACTTCCTGCGAATCGTGCCCGGCCCCGCTTTGCATAGTCCGGTAGGAAAAACCCAGCGATTTGGCGGCAAGAATAATTTTATCCTGAATCGGTTTGGCCGTAAGGGCGGGGGTCACCGGCGTTAATGGTTGTCGGAATGTAATGGTTGTGCCAGAGACTCTGGCAATCTCCTTTGCCCTGTTTTCTACCTCGCGAAACAGACTCCAGATTTTATCGTACGACAAATCGCGGATTTCCATACCCAGCATCACTTTACCCGGAATGACGTTGTACGCGCCCGGTTCTACCGCAATTTTTCCCACCGTACCCACCTGTCGGCCTTCGTGACTTGTAATTACTTCGTTGATGGCAATGGTCAGTTTGGCGGCTGCCAGCATCGCGTCGTGCCGGTTGTTCATGGGTGTAGTACCGGCGTGGTTGGGCGTACCCAGAATCGTTACCTCCCAATCTTCAATGCCCACAATGCCTTCTACTACACCAATTTGCAGGTTCTCCTTCTCCAGGATTCCACCCTGCTCGATGTGTAGCTCAACAAAAGCGGCCAGGTCTCCTTTTTTACGAACCATTTTGCTCAGGCTATCGGGATTACCACCAATGGCCCGGATACCGTCGGCCATGGTCAGGCCGCTTTGGGTTACCGCTTTCAGCGCGGCTGGCGTGATTTTACCAATCATGGCCCCGCTGCCGATGGTGCCACCTTCTTCATTGGAAAAAATCAGCAGTTCGAGCGGGTGTTCGGTTACGATGTTATTTTCGTTAAGCACGTCAACCAGTTCCAAGCCGCTCACGGAGCCAACAGTGCCGTCGTAATTACCTCCGTTGGGCACCGTGTCGATATGCGACCCAAAACCGATGGGTTTCAGGGCCGGATTTTTTCCCTTCCGTCGCCCAATGATATTCCCTGCGAAGTCGATGCTTACGTCGAGTCCGGCTTTTCTCATCAGCCCAATAAAGTAGGTGCGGCCTTGCTGATCGGCTTTGCTGTACCCCACGCGGGATGCCCCGCCGGGCTGCGCCCCGAATTTTGCCAGTTCCAGGAGTCGGCCATCGATTCGTTGCTGGTTGACTTTCAGGCTGCTTGATTGAGTTTGGGCAAGTAGAGCGGACGAAGCGAGAAGCAGGTAGACGAGTAGTGTTTTTTCCATGGCTACAGGTTGTGACAAAGCGCAATGTACAACCTGTTTTACAGACCTTTATCGGCTTCTGCGGGATTCTGCCGGAAAATTTCTTCCAGCCGGGCAAACAGTTTTGGGTGTTTTTCCCGCAACAAATTCGGTCGTTTGAAGAAGTACTCCGACACTACGGCGAAGAACTCCGCTTCATTAGTGATGCCGTACGGGTTAATGTCTGACTGGTCGGCCTTGATTTCGTTAATTTTCCGGTGAATCAGTTTTAGCCAGGGTTTAACGTATTCCTGTTCCATCAAGTGTTCCGGTAAGCCGTCCGTGGCCCCGTCGGCTTTGTCGAGCAGGTGAACAAATTCGTGAATACCGGTATTGCCTTTACTGTTCTCGTTGGCAAAGCCTTCGTGCAACGCTGGTTTAGACAGCACCATGGTACTCTGCAATGCCCCCCCCTCGCCTACCATGCCCAATATGTTACGGCCTTCGCCGGTGGTTTGATAGTCTTTATTAAAACTGCCTTCGTAAAGCAGCACATTCGTGAGTGGATAATACCAGTCGTCGAAGCCAAAAATTGGGATAATGGCACTGCTGGCAACCAGCACCTTGTCGACATCGTCTACGGTGGTTTCAACCCCTTCGATGCGGACATCGTGCAGAAAACGGTTCACCCGCTCCTCAAACAGCCGTTTTTTTTCATCGCTCAGCGACTGGTAATAGGCCACGTGTTCCTGCAAAAGCCGGGGATACGTAGCGGGCAGCGGTTGGGATTCCCGGCTTTTCCGTTGCCAGTACCGCCAGCCAAGCCAGCCTGCTATCAGTACAAGTATGCTCCCTAAAAAAATCATTGGCTAACTCTCTTTCGGTTTAGTTACGCATCGAAGCTATTCAGGCTTCATCATTATAATGCATCAACCCGCAGGGCGATGGTCGATTTTACGTGGATGAGGGCCTGAATTCCATCAGGCCGGATGGCAATTTTCTGGGGCACAAACTGGAAGGTACGGATGCCCATATCCGTTTTTTTGCCGGGTCCTTTTTCAAACGCTTCGTTTATTTTATTGGGCAGACTGGCAATATCGTCGCCCAGTTTAATGGTAATCAATTCCTCCAGCAGCTTGCGGAGACTATCGTGCCACAGGGCACCCGCTTTTTTCGATAAAATACTGCCGCTTTCCCCATCAAAGTCCAGACTATCCACCTTCAATGTATTGGTCAACGTATCGAATACGGGCCTGCCTTTCAGGTATACCGTACCGTCGAAGAGTCCTTCCACATCGGCCTTCACAATCAACGCACGCTGCCCGCCGTATACCGATGCACTTTTAAGCGTCAGGCTACCCATTGCCATTTTTTTATCCCGTTTATTGACCGTTATGGCCAGCATACGGTTAATGTCGGCATACGGAATATAACTCATCAGGTGCAGGTCAGATACGAGCGGTACCTGTTCCCGTTTCTGTAATGAAGGCAGGGGTGTTTTGGTGTATTCCGGTGTTTCAGGCTTTATCTTTGTCGATGTCTCAAAAGCAATGCGCAGGGGCACTGTTAGCTGCTTATCATTGCCTTCTACCTTACCCGCTGCCACACTAACAGGGTTTGGTAGTAGCCAGAGGCCGTATTTTTTATCGATAAGCATGGGTTCCTGCAAGTCGCGCCAGGTGGGTTCTATCATCTGGTCCAACCGCAGTTTTTCATAAACAGCGGAGTCGATAGCCTGCTCAATATCCGTTTTATGTTTATCCAGAATCCGCTGGACCATATTGGTCATCGAAATATTGGCCCCTAACAAACGCATTTCGGGTTTACGAAGCCACGTATAATCCGAAAACGTGGTATGGCTGGCTATCCGCCAGTTGGATGTTACGCTGATTGGCGTCTTGAAGTTGACCTCCATCGCGCAAAATGGCTTATCGGGCGGGGTCGTGTCTTTACTAAACGGTTTGGTGAGCCACATTTGCAGGGGTGCCGACAGGACCACTTGCTGATCGACGTACTCAACCCGAACCGACCCCATGCGTTTGACCCGAAATGAAACGATGCCTTTCACTTTACCATCCGGTGTTTCCTTACCAATCAGCACGGGGTCGAGTGCCTGATTGATTTTATCCCTTAATACCTGTAATGGAAACGTAATTGGCCCGGCAACATAGGAGAGCGTTGATGGAATAGGCGGGTCAAACCCCTCCGCTTTGGGTGCCTCTGGTTTTGACTGCTGGCACTGCGCCATCAATAGCACTGTTGCCAGTCCCGTTAAAAATCGAATCATCGTCAGTAAACTGTAGTGGTAGGTTGGGAATAGCGCAAATTATTGCGTTACCCTACCAACATATTTCGTGAACGGAATGTTTACGTGTGCTGCTCTGACGCATCAACCGGCTAATACTGCCCGGCACCAGGCAATTCGACTCTATCCATCAATCGGTCATTGTTGGCGGCATCGGGTACGTTTTGTTCGCTGAAACTAACTTCACGTCCTCTCTGGTGAGGCAATTGCAGCCTTCAGTTTTACCGGCTGCCACGGAGCAGGATTAATACACCCTGCTCGAGAGCGTTTCTTACTACAAAAAAAGGCCTGCCACCGGCAAGCCTTTTTGTCCGTTAAAACAATTTTTCATTGGGTGGCTTAACCCCTTTCATCCGAATATAGATGGTACATTGCCCCCGGTGGTGAGTCTGGTGCTCGAAGGCTTTCGCCAGCACGACCTCCCGCGTCATTTCGCGCGGCCCCATTTTTACGGATTCGGCCAGTTGAGTATCGGTCATACCTTTCACCGCGTCCAGCATAAAATCGTAGCTGTCCATAACAGCTTTCGTTAGTGCCTCTTTGGTTTTGAGGTCAGCCATTTCTTCCATTTTCTTTCCCTGCATGGGGTTGGCTTTACCACTGGCAGTTGCCCCAAAGCCATAGTTGGCTGAAGCCAGGTGTAGCATCTGTTCGGCAAACGAGCGAATTTCGGGGGTTGGTTTGAAGTTAACACCGTCTTCGGGCATCGTATCCAGGTACTCTTTCGTGTATTCTTTGGCCCGTTGCCAGTCGGTCGTCATCTGGGTAATTGTCGTGAATGGGGCAGCGGCTTCTGCAGCCGAAAATACCCAGAACAAGCCTGCGAGGGCAACCATGAATTGTAAACGTGATTTGATTAGCATACTGATAAATTGGTTGGGTTGTGACGCACGGTTTATAAGCCGATTTCTGAACGGAGCACCGGGACCGTTGTCCCGAAAGTAACCCTTTCTTCATCAAAATAAAAGGAGGGTCAGGCGAAGTCGCTCAATGGCTTGGCCGATAAGTTGCTTTCCAGTATCTTTCTGCCACTGATATCACTTTTACCAATGCCATCCCGTCGTTCATTTTTACAGGCTGCCAGCGTCGTCCCGCTTCTCCCGCTGACTCCCTTTCAGCAACCACCCGTTGCCATCGTAAAACCAGAACGATTACAACCCGGCGACACTATCGGGTTATTCTGCCCGGCTGCTCCGGCTTACGACCCGCAAACGGTGGCCATCGCGCAGGAATCGCTGCTGGCACTGGGATTTAAAACGAAAATAGGACCGCACGTGTACGACCGCTACGGCTACCTGGCCGGGCGCGATGCCGACCGGGTTGCCGACCTGCACGCCTTGTTCGACGATAAAAACGTGAAAGCCATCATGGCGATTCACGGCGGCTGGGGCTCCGCCCGACTATTGCCTCTGATTGATTATGACCTGATTCGACGCAATCCAAAAATTCTGATTGGCTACAGCGACATTACGGCTTTACTATTGGCCATATACGCAAAAACTGGTTTAGTAACGATGCATGGCCTGGTAGGCTCGGCTACCTTCAATGCCTATACGGTGGATTGGCTCCGGCGGGTCCTTATCGAAGGCGAAGCCGTAACCATGCGTAACCCCACCGAGAAAGGCGATAACCTCACCCAGGTACAGGACCGAATAACCACCATTAAACCGGGTCTGGCGCGGGGCAGGCTGGTGGGCGGCAACCTTACCGTACTGAGTCACCTGGTTGGTTCGCCCTACCTCCCCGACTGGCAGAATACCATCCTGTTCATTGAAGATACGCATGAGGAACCGTACCGCGTAGACCGGATGCTGACCCAGCTCAAACTGGCGGGTATCCTGAATCAGCTGGCGGGTTTTGTTTTCGGCAAGTGCACCGATTGCGAACCGAAGGGCGGTAGCTACGGCTCGTTGACCCTGGGCGATATACTGACCGAGCACATCATTCCCTTAAACAAACCCGCCTTTACCGGTGCCATGATTGGCCACATTAAGGATAAATTTACCGTACCATTGGGTATCGACGCGGAAATTGATGCCACAGCAGGCACTATCCGACTGCTCGAACCGGCAGTGGTGTAACTAGTAAAAAGAAACGATATGACAGGAGAACCAGCCTTCGGCAACCCCGAACTATTGACTGAATTGCTAACCTACAAAATGCCTTTCGGCAAATACAAGGACAAACTTATCCGGACATTACCCATTTCGTACCTGGAGTGGTTCGTGCAGAAGGGCTTTCCGGCGGGTAAGCTGGGGATGCTGTTGCAAACCATGTATGAAATCAGACTGAATGGACTGGATTATCTGCTGGATGAACTAACCCGAATTCAGCGCGGCCAACGACCCCGCTAAACCGAATACCACTTTCCGTACCCTTAATCAGCGGGTCTCTTTCCATCCATACGAAAAATAATCTCTTTTATCTGCCAACTGAAAAATACACTCAATACACCCGCTCGCCACCAATCCAGGTTTGTAGCACCTTGGTTTGGCGAAGCTGATTGGCTGGTGCAAACATAATATCGCGGTCAAGAATCACAAAGTCCGCTTGTTTTCCGGGGGCGATGCTGCCGCGCAACTGATCCTCAAAACAGGCATAGGCAGCCCAGCGCGTCATGGCCAGCAGCGCCGATTTCCGGTCGACGGCATTTTCCATCTGGAACCCGCCCGGCGGGAAGTTTTTAGCGTCCTGACGGGCTACAGCCGCGTGAAATCCAAACAGGGGATTAACAGCCTCCACCGGGAAGTCGCTGCCAAACGCAATCATTGCGTTCTGATTCATTAAGTCCTTGAATGCGTACGCACCCTTTACCCGAATCGGCCCCAACCGGTCGGTAGCCCAGTACATATCCGATGTAGCATGAGTAGGTTGTACGGACGGAATAATCGAGTATCGCCCAAATAACCAGACATCCTCCGGCGACACGACTTGCGCGTGTTCAATCCGCCACCGCCGGTCATTTTTCCCTTTTAGCAGTTTACCGTATAAGTCTAACATCAGGTGGTTCGCCGAATCGCCGATGCAGTGCGTATTGGCCTGGAAGTTTGAGGCATACAGGAGCTTCGTTACGCGTTCCAGTTCGGCCGGGCTGAGGAGTAAAAAGCCGGTTGTTTCGGGCCGGTCGCTATAGGGCTTACGCAGGCAGGCACCCCGCGAGCCGAGGGCCCCATCGGCGTACAGTTTAAACGAACGGACGGTTAGTCGTTCAGTTTGGAACGGACCCCGCTTCAGGAAATAGTCCATATTGGGTTCGCCCAGACTAATCATGGCGTAATCGCGAATTTTGAGTTTACGCGCCTTGTGCAGGCTGTCAATGAGTTTGATCTCATCCGGACTTATTCCCGCGTCAGAAACCGTTGTCAACCCCAGTGCCACGCAGGCCTTTTGCGCATTCAGCAGCATCCGGGCTTTGTCCGCCACGGTGGGCTGAGGAATTACCCGCTTGATAAGTTGCATGGCATTGTCGACCAGTACGCCCGTTGGCTGGTTATTGGCGAGCATCACCTCACCACCCGCCAGCTTCGACCCCGCCGTTACCTGCGCCAGGCGTAATGCCTTTGAATTGACCAGCAGGGCATGGCCATCTACGCGCATGAGGGCGACGGGAACAGTTGGAAAAGCCGCATCTAGTTTCTCTTTTGTCGGGAATACCTGTTCGGGCCAGTCGTTCTGGTCCCAGCCCCGCCCCGTAAGCCACATCACATCGGGGTGAGCGTTGTGGAATGTTTTGAGTCGCTCGATTACCTCATCGTAGGAGGCAGCTCCTACCAGGTCGGCCTGGTCAAGCACCTGGCCCAGCCCCAGGAAGTGAGAATGTGGATCGTAAAAGCCGGGGTAAACCGGTTTCCCGGCCAGATCCACCGTGCTCACAGGGTCGTATTTCTCAGCCAGCGCACTGGCCTGGCCTACAGCCAGAAATTTTCCCTCTTTAATGACGAAAGCCGTGGCCGTAGAGAAGCTTGAATCGGCGGTATACACCCGCGTGTTGGTAACCAGCAAATCTGCTTTTTCCTTAAAAGAACAGCCCGCCAGGAGCATTGACAGAGTAAAAAGCAACAGGGAAAGACATTTCATACCGATTGACAGAGAAAGCATGCAAGATAAGTGAAAGTTGATTAGACACCAGCGAATGACAGTTTCTCGTATTTTTGTGCTAATTGTCCTTGTTAATCTCAATTCAATGAAACACAACCGTTGGGTTCTCCTTGTCTTTTTATCACTCCCCGCTTTATCTCAACAACTTCCTAATGCTATTCAACGTGCTCAGCAGCGAACGTATACGGTAGCCACCCTGCCTCAGACCGGAGAGTTGCTAACCTTACAGCAGGCTGTTAGTCAGTCGGTCGAGAAAAACTATCAGGTTCAGATCAATCGCTCGCAGGAGGATATTGCCCGGAATAATTACTCAAAAGGGAACGCGGGCTATCTGCCCACGATAACCGGCAACCTGAATTCAAATGGTAGTCTGCAAAGTCTGCGGCAAACGTATCTGGATGCAAACCGACCTCCGTTGCAGGTGAATGGGGCATTTAACCGTACCAGTAACGTGGGCGTTAATGTAACATACACCGTTTTCAATGGATACGCCCGCCGGTCGCTTTATACGCAGCTGCAGCAATTTCTTCAGATAAGTACGGTGAATACCCGTGCCAATGTAGAGTCTACGATGGCGCAGGTGGCTACCAGCTACTACGATGTTGTTCGGCAGGTGCAGCGGTTCATTGCCTTTAGCCAGGCACTCGATATTTCGCGGGAGCGGCTTGAACTGGCGCGGGCCAATTACGAAGTGGGGACACGCTCGAAAGTAGATTTCCTGAGTGCCCAGGTCGATTATAACACGGATAGCGCTGCTTTACTTTCGCAGGAGCAGGCATTGCGCAATGCTAAAATAATTCTGAACAGGTTACTGGTTCGGGAGCCTCAAACGGAGTTTTCTGTTCGCGATACTATCATTGCTCAGCCAGATCTACAGCTGGAGCCGCTTCAGCAATCGCTGAATTCAAATAACCCGCAACTGGCTGCGGCTGTACTGAACCGTACCGTTGCCAACCTGAATACAGAACTGGCCAATGCGCAGCTTCTGCCGCTTGTTACGGCTCAAACGGGGTACAACTACCAGTTTATTGACAACCAGGGGGGCTTCGGTATAAAAACGGGTCGGGCAAGTGGCCCTACTTACCTAATTCAGGCTACCATTCCAATTTTCAACGGCTACAACCTCAAACGTCAGGTGCAGAATGCCCGTGTCAACACAATTATCGCCCAGAGCCAGGAAAATGACCAGCGATTACAGCTCCAATCGGCCATGGCACAAACGTATCAGCTTTACCAGAACAGTTTAAAACTGCTTAATTTAGAGGTTCAGAATAACCTGCTGGCTAACCAGAACGTTGACATTGCGTATGACCGATACCGCATTGGTAACTCAACCTTTGTTGAGTTTCGTAACGTGCAGCGTAACGCCATCGATGCCCAAACCCGCCTGATTGAGGCCGAGTATAATGCGAAGGCGGCCGAAATCGAACTCCTGCGCTTGAGCAGCACAATAACCCAGGAACTTGCCCAGTAAGCACCGGGCTATGACCTGCCCATACGCTTCTTTTATGGGATGAGCCAGTGTAGTTGTACAAAAACTACCTGACCCGGACGCACTTCGTAAGCCGATACACCCACGAACACCCGTTACGAAACGATTTTTCCTTGTATTGCACGAAGGAAAATTGTTATTTTGCGGGCTAAATTGACTGTTAAAAGCGAAATGTCTGTCATTAATAAGATTAGAGAACGTTCAGGGTTGGCTGTCGGCGTCATTGCTGTCAGTTTACTACTGTTCATTGTAGGGGGTGATTTGCTCGGTGGCCGTAGTCAGCTGTTTGGTGGAAACCAGCAGGAAGTTGGTGTTATTGACGGCCAATCTATTGACTATCAGGATTTCAATGCGAAAGTGGATGAAATTCGGGCGCAATATGAGCAGCAAACTGGCCGTGCTCCAGCCGAGCAGGAAATGGGTCAGATTCGGGAGCAAGCCTGGAATCAGATGCTGTTTGAAATTGCGTACCAAAAACAGTTCGACAAACTGGGCCTGAAAGTATCGCCCGAAGAGCTGGTCGACATGGTACAGGGGAACAACATAAGTCCTACTGTGCGGCAGGCGTTTACCAATCCTCAAACGGGCGTTTTCGATAAGAGCTCTATCATCAGTTACCTCAAAGGGCTGAAAAATCTGCCGGTTCAGCAGCAGGCAGCCTGGGCCAGCTTCGAAGATAATCTGAAATCAAACCGTCTGCGCGAAAAGTACGAAGGGTTGATGACGATGTCGGTGTTTGCTACTACGGCTGAAGCTCAAAAAGAATATCAGGCGCAGAATGCCAAGGCTAACGTGAAGTTTTTGTTCGTTCCCTTTTACGCGATCAACGACACGACCGTAAAGGTGACGGACTCACAGTTGCAGAGTTATCTTGACAAGCACAAGGATGAGTATCCCGGCACCGATAGCCGGTCTATCCAGTACGTAACTTTTTCGGTGGCTCCATCCAAAGAAGATAGTGCGACGCTGTACACCGAAATCAAATCGCTGGCTCGTGGATTGGGAGCGGCCCAAAACGACTCCGTTTTTGCTCAGCAAAATAGTGATGTTCGGGTTCCTCTTTACCTGACCGCCGGAGAAATGCCCCAGCAACTTCAGGATGCTATTCCAAGCTTTACACAGGGGGGCATTTACGGTCCCTTCCGCGAAGGCAACACCTATTTCATCTATAAGTACGGCGGTACCAAGAGGGATACCAATTTCACCGCCCGTGCCAGCCATATTTTGATCCAGACCAAAGGGCTGGCCGATTCTGCCAAAGCAGATGCCCGTCGGCGGGCCGAGGGTATCCTGAAACAGATTCAGGGTGGTGCCAGCTTTGAGGCACTGGCGCAAACAAACAGCGATGATGGTTCCCGGTCCGCTGGTGGCGACCTTGGGTATTTTAAGAACAATGGCCAAATGGTGAAACCGTTTGAGTCGGCAGTGTTTGGCGCTTCGTCAGAAGGGTTGATTCCCCGTCTGGTCGAAACCGAATTTGGCTACCACATCATCAAAGTGACGGAGCCCAAAACAAATGTATTGTACCGTATTGCTGCCATCGGCAAAACGATTTCTCCCAGTCAGATTACGCGGGATGAAGCCCTGCGGAAAGCGGATCAGTTTGCTTCGGATGTGCATACCAGGGAAGCATTTGATACCAAAGTGAAAGAAGACAAGTCGCTGGTTATGGCTACCGCCGAGCGTATTCCGGAAGGAGCCGCTCAAATCAACGCCTTGGCGGGTACCGAAGTACGGCAGATTGTGCGCTGGGCTTTTAATGATAAAACTGATGTGGGCGATGTATCTGAACCGTTTGAAGTGGGTGATCAATACGTTATTGCCGTACTCACCAACAAGACAGATAAGGACAAGGTGACACTGAATGACTACCGTAATGAGCTCACCGCCAAAGTTCGTAACGAACTGAAGGGGGAACAGATTATCAGCAAACTGGGAAATGCTACTGGCACACTGGAAAGTATTGCTCAGAAGTATGGTTCCGGTGCACTGGTAGAAACAGCCGAAGACGTTAATCTGGCAACGGGGTTCCTGCGTAGTGCCGGTGTAGATCCGATTGCGCTGGGTAAAACTTTTGGTCTCAAGCCGGGTAAACGCTCAAAACCATTTATTGGTGAAGGCGGTGTTTTGATGATGGAAACAACATCCATAACGCCAGCCCCGGCCGTGGCAGACTATACGATGTATAAAACGCAGATTCAGCAGAACAACACGTCCCGGATTAGCCTGTATATCAACGAAGCTATCAAAGATGCGGCTAAAGTAGAAGACAAACGGGCTAAGTTTTATTAGCAGTTCGTTGTCTCTGGCATCACACAAAAAAGCCTTACCCTGAACGGGGGAAGGCTTTTTTGTGATTAAAACCACTCCTTACCAGGTTCGTTTACTCATTACTTTGTCTAACTCAGTTTTAGTCATGGTTCCCGCTTCGGGGTGCTTACCTAACCAGGTAAGAAACGCTGTTTTGATTTCCTCCGTCCACTGGCTGTCGATCTGGCCGGTTGTGTAGCGCCCAGATTTGACCATCTCGAAGCCAAACAGGTCCTTGCGGGTAACGAACTCAGCAGTACTGACAACCTGCTCGGCCAGGTGGGCTGGCACAAAAAGAACACCTTCCCGCTGGGCAATAACCAAATCGCCCGGCAGCACCATAACGCGCCCAATGCGAATGGGAGAGTTGAGGCCCATCAATACCATTTCTTCCAGAAAAGAAGGGTGAAAATCGCGGACGAATGCGTTGAATCCTTTGATGTTCTGCAGCTCCTGCAAATCGCGGGCGGCCCCGTCGAAAACAACGCCGTTTCCCGTTTTACTAAAGATGGCATTCCCTAGGGTAGCCCCCATCAGGGTGCCCCCGCCAATTTTGCCAAACGCATCGGCTACATACACATCCCCTTTCGTTAACGTTTCAATGGGCCAGGTGTTGGTGTTCCCTTTTCGTCCCTGTTTGGTAATTCCCCGCTCTTTAATGTTTTTCTCCACATCGGGTCGGCTGGGCATGAACATCGCCGTTACGGCCCGCCCGGTTACCGGCACATCATTCTGTATCAATTTCCAACCCCCTTCAAACTGATTGGTGTAGCCTTCATTCTTCAAAACAGTCCAGGCATCATCAATCCCGATGTGTTTGGCCCGTTCTACTAGGGCATCAGAAATTTTAGGCCGACCATCCGGGAATCGTTCTCCTTTCCAGTCGGACGTTAGAAAAACCAGTTCGTCTTTCGGAATTGTTTGCGCCGATAAGGGAACATAAACGTAAAGTGCAACCCAAAAAGGAAGCAAAAAAGCAGCACTGAATCTCATCAGGGTAGTGAATTAATGGCCTTCTTTTGCCAGGTACGTTTCTATTTCTTTAGTCGTGATGGCTAATTTTTTGGGGTATTTGGCCACCCACGTTCTGAACTCTCCCTTTATCTTATCGGACCAATCACCATGAATTTCGCCGGATGGGTATTTTCCCTGCTGCAACAGTACTCGCTCGAATTCGTCGCGCAGGGCCGTCATTTCCGAAGCAGATACCAAGCCTTCTACCAGGTGAGCCGGAATAAAAACCACCCCGTATTCATTGGCAAACACCACATCGCCGGGCAACACGGTAACGTCGCCAATCCGAATCGGGGCATTGATGGAAGTGGGCGTCATGTCTTTGATGTACGATGGATCCTGTCCTTTCACCCAGGCATTGAACCCTTTGGTATCTTTCAGTTCCTGCATATCCCGAACTGAACCGTAGAAGATAACGCCCTTGCCCGTTTTGCCGTAAATGGCATTCCCCAGGCTTGACCCAATCAGGGTTCCGTCCTTAATCTTGCCATAACCATCGGCCACGTAAACATCCCCTTTCTTCAGGATGTCGATGGGCCAGATATTGATTCCCCCCTTCTGGGAGCGGCCTTCGGTTTTGCCCGCTGCCCGCACCATACTGTCGAGGTCGGGGCGGGTGGGCATAAACTGAGCCGTTACCACCCGCCCCGTCATGGTTTCGCCGGGCTTAAGAATAAGCCAGTTTTTCTCCACCTGATTTCGGTAGCCCTTATTACTCAGATAGCCCCATATCTGCTCCAGTGTGCAGTTTTGCAGGCGGTCCAGTACCAGGTCAGAAACGTTCGGGCGGCCATCGGGCAATCGTTCTCCTTTCCAGCTGGCGGTTAAAGTAGTGACGTAGTCGGGCGTTGACCCTACCCGCTGGGCGTGGGCTGCCAGGCTCCCCGCCAGGGCAAGGACGGTTAACAAAAATCGTGTTTGTGCTTTCATGGTCTAGTTTAAGGGGTCAATACATGCGTTTAGGGTGAACAAACAGGATATAGGTCTGATTATGAGCTTTTCATCCGTCAGTTACCAGACATCCCTATCCGTCGAATCAAAAAGAACGGAGCATGAGTAAAATACTGCCATTCGTTTATTTATATACCCGTATGGCGTTGCACAAAATAAAGAGTGAGTCACGCCAGTAGCTATAAACATAACCTCAAATCCCTTTGCCATGAAAAACTTGTTGTCCCGATTAGCCGCTTCCGGCTCTCCCTCCCCTGATCGCCGTGACTTTTTGCGCAACGCCGGGCTGGGTGGGCTGTCTCTTGGTTTTATGTTTGATAACAAGCCGAGCCCACATTCGGTGGATCAGGAACTGGAATTTGTCACCCAGAAAGTCCCGCGCGACTCGAAACCGGCAGACCTGAAAATTACCGATTTACGCGTGGCCGTTCTGAACGGGGTGCCTTTCAGCAGCCCTATTATCCGGATTGATACCAATCAGGGTCTGGTAGGCTGGGGCGAAGTGCGTGATGGAGCCAGTGCCAACTACGCCCTGATGCTCAAAAGTCGGCTATTGGGCAAGAACCCCTGTAACGTTGAGCAGGTATTTAAACAAATCAAGCAGTTTGGTGGGCAAAGCCGGGCGGCTGGTGGCGTTTGTGGTGTAGAGATGGCCCTGTGGGATCTGGCCGGAAAAGCCTACAACGTGCCCGCCTATCAGTTGCTGGGTGGAAAATACCGCGATTTTGTCCGGCTCTATGCCGATACACCGGAAGCCGATACCTACGAGGGGTTTGCGGAGAATATGAAGAAGCGTAAAGATCAGGGCTATACGTTTTTGAAAATGGATTTTGGAATCGGTATGCTCGCCGATCAGCCGGGATTACTGGTCAATGGGAGTAACTGGAGCGTGAAGCGGCAGTGGAGCGATTCAGAACCGGGAAAGGTGGGGAATTATGCCAACACAAAACACCCTTTCACCCGCATTCAGGTTACAAAAAAAGGGCTGGATAAATTAGTGGACCACGTAGGGCGGGTGCGGGAAATTGTTGGCTACGACACCCCACTGGCTGCTGACCATTTTGGGCACTTCGATGTCAATACCGCCATTCAGATTGGAAAGGCAATGGAACCCTTCCGGCTAGCCTGGCTGGAAGATTTGATCCCCTGGTTCTACACCGATCAATGGAAACAGGTTTCGGATGCAATAGATACCCCAACGCTAACCGGAGAGGATATCTATCTGAAAGAAAATTTCAAAAAACTCATCGACGCGCGAGCTGTCGATATGATTCATCCCGATCTGGCCTCATCAGGCGGGTTGCTGGAAACGAAGAAGATTGGCGACTATGCCGAAGAAGCCGGAATTCCGATGGCGATGCACTTTGCCGGGTCGCCCATTTCCATGATGGCCAATGTTCACTGCGCGGCTGCTACGGAGAACTTTGTTGCTCTCGAACACCACGGCGTCGATGTGGAGGGATGGGAGAACATTGTAACGGGCATCAAACCCATCGTTGAAAAAGGGTTCGTTAAGGTCCCTGACCGGCCAGGTCTCGGCGTTGAACTGAACGAAGAGGCAGCCAAAAAATTCCTCAAAAAAGGAGCTACCTGGTTTGCCCCCACCGAGAACTGGAATACGAAGGATTCCGCCGACCGGGAATGGAGTTAATGTTGACTGAGTGAATACTGGAATGAGTGAATGAATAACGCAGGCACAAGCCAACTGTTGATTCATTCACTCATTCCAGTATTCACCCATTCAAGAGTAGATTCTCCAGGGCCGTTCCTACATCGGTAAACTGATACGTGAAACTGGTTTCTTCGGCAATACGCTTGTTTAGTACGTAGTTACCGCCCGTTACCACGATGGCCATTTCGCCGTAGAGCAGCTTAATAACAAAGGTGGGAATGTTGGGCAGAATCATTGGCCGGTGCAGTACATCGGCAATGGCACGGGTCAGGGTTTCGTTGGTGACCGGGCTGGGCGCTACGGCGTTATACACTCCCTGCCACGATTCATCGGTTAAGGCCTGCATGTACATCCGGCACAGGTCATCGAGGTGAATCCAGGATATGTACTGCTGCCCGGACCCAATGGGCGCCCCCGCCCCCAGCTTAACGGGTTGCGCTAGTTTAGGCAACGCTCCGCCCGTCATGGTCAGCACTACGCCCGTGCGCAGTTTCACGGTTCGGATACCGAGTGCCGCTACCTGCTCTTCGGAGCGTTCCCAGGCCCGCACAACCTGCGCCATAAAATCGGTACCGCCAACGCTGGTTTCCGTCATGGGCCGGTCGCCGGTGTCGGCCCCGTAATAGCCAATGGCCGAGGAAGCAATGAATGACTTCACATGGTGTTTATTTTTGGTCAGCGCCTGCGTCAACAGGTCTGTGGATTGGGTACGGCTTTTGAGAATCTCCTCCTTACGCTGGTCGGTCCAGCGTTCATCAGCAATGCCAGCCCCCGCCAAATGAATTATATGGTCGGCGGTAGCAATGGCCTGCGGGTCGAGGTGTCCTTTTTTTATATCCCACTGATAAACGGTCACATCAGGAATGGATTTGTTACTTCGGCTCAGGTAAGCAACCTGATAACCCTGCTGGAGCAGCAACTGCGTCAGCCGACGACCAATGTCGCCGGTGCCCCCGGTAATTAAAACGGTTTGATTTGTACTCATACTGCATACTACATTTATAGAAACATAACTCAGGGTTTATTTATTGCTCAAACAGATTAACGAAGCCATCAGTATTCTATAAATATCACACCTGCCAATCGGCAGGCAACCCAAGCTGCCGGGCGTAGTGAGCAGGGGCTGTATTATGAATCCAACCTAGGAGTTTATTGATACCCCCGGCGAATTCAATGTAATAATCAGGATCGAGCTTAACGACTTTCTTCAGAATCATGTCCGTCCGTTTGGCAATGTATTCGGCCGCCGAATCGGAACGGGAGTTATATTTCTGCAATAGATGCGCGTTGTGGTCGTAAAAGGTGTTAAGGGTGTACAGCATCAGGTCCACCTCGCCATATTTATCCTTGGTTACTTTCAGGTGGCGGGTGATGTAACCTGCCACGGTCCGCATATCCATCATCAGCCAGCCGGGTGTATCGGCATGAATTTGGGCCGTTCGGTCGATGAAGTCCCGAATCAGTTTACGCCGTTCGTCGATGGTCCTGCCTTCTTCGACCAGCTCGAACTGGAGCCTTTCGGTCAGCACAGCGTCTTTAGCTACCAGGCGCAGCAGCAGCTTGTCTTTTTCCACGCCCGGCATTCGGACGATAGCTTTTTTGAGGTCGGGTTCGATAGCAGGCATACAGTAATAACTAATAGGCGAGGGCAAATTCATCAACGGTTATCCGCTGGTCTTACCCCTAACCTGAACGGAGAATCCGACCATAAGTTTACGATTATTCTTTATCCGTCCCGTGCATTAAAACCACTTTTTCGGTGATGGCTTAAAAGCGTGCGCGTTATGGGCTTCATCGCCTACCCTTCTCCAACGCCCGCTAGTGCCCATCCTGCCACTAATTAGTGAATAACGGCGCGCGGCACCCTGCCGGTTTTTTAGTAGCTTCGCCCACTAATCATCAACTTCATGAAAGTACAACTCCTTCCCGTTGCCTTTTTACTGGGTACGTTACCCGCTTTTTCCCAAACGGTCATCATCAACCGTGACCCGCAAATTGCCGACCTGGTTGCGCAGGTATCGGCAGATAGCCTGCGGGCGCACGTAACGGGGCTGGTTAGTTTCGGGACCCGCCACACGCTGAGTGTTCCCGCCGATGCGAATGCTGCCGTTGCCAAAAAAGGACTGGGAGCTGCCCGACAGTGGATTCTGGGCAAGTTCCAGCAATACGCCAAACAGTCGAACGGGCGCATGACGGCCATGCTGGATACCTGGATGCTGCAACCCGACGGGCGACGCGTAGACAAGCCCGCCAACATGGGTAACGTGATGGCCACCCTCAAAGGCACTGACCCCAACGACAACCGTATATTTATTGTGCAGGGCCATATGGATAGCCGGGTAACCAACGTCATGAACCGGGAATCCGACGCACCGGGTGCCAACGACGATGGGTCCGGTACGGCTGCTGTCATCGAACTCTGCCGGGTTATGAGCAAATCGTCGTTTCCCGCTACGGTTATCTTCGTTACCCTCACCGGCGAGGAGCAGGGATTACTGGGCGCCGAGCATCTAGCGGAGCGGGCCCTGAAGGAAAAATGGAACCTAGAAGCCGTCCTAAACAACGACATTATGGGCAGCAACAACAGTTCCGACACCCGCATCATTGATAATACCCGGTTGCGCGTTTTCAGCGAAGGACTACCAAGTGTACTGCTCAAAGACACAACGGGGCGTATTGGCCAGATACAGCGATTTGGTAATGAGAATGACGGAAAAGCCCGCACCCTGGCCCGGTATCTGAAAGAAGTGGGCGAACGTTACGTCGAAAACCTGGAAGTTGTAATGGTGTACCGTAATGACCGCTATCTGCGCGGGGGCGACCATACGCCGTACGTGCAACGCGGTTTTGCCGCCGTTCGGATGACCGAGATGAATGAGAACTACGAACACCAGCACCAGGATTTGCGGACGCAGGATGGTATTGAATACGGTGACTTGATCAAGTTTATGGATTTCGACTATCTCCGCAAAAATACCGCCCTCAACCTCGCCACACTGACGAACCTGGCCAAATCGCCCCCCATGCCCCAGCAGGTAACCATCGATGTTCGGACCCTGGCCAACTCAACTACGTTGTACTGGCAGGCACCCAAAGCCGGTAAAGTGAAAGGCTACTACGTGCTGATGCGCGAAACGTACTGGCCTTTCTGGCAGAAGAAATTCTTCACCCCTAAACTCGGCATGACCCTCCCCTACTCCAAAGACAATTACTACTTCGCGGTGCAGGCCGTGAGTGAGGATGGCAACGAGGGATTACCAGTATTACCCGTACCCAATTTACGGTAGGGCAGCCACTCGCTTCCCTGTTAACCTTTTCGGGTATTGTTTACACAAAAAATCTGCGCTTACGCCCCTCCCGGCAGTGATACCGAGTAATCGGAATGCATCCCTCAGCGGACGATTAAAATCGTCCGCTGAGGGATGCTCTTTTGCCGGATTCGAACCCAGGAGAGACACGTAGTAAAATCGCTTTGTTCGTACCTTTATGTATTGAATAAAGAACCATTTTATGTTCCTCGTTTCGCCAAAACTGCCTTTTTCTACCTTGTTGCCCAGCTTTGAGGGTGACCTGTATTTCGATGAGTCCCCAGCGCATACGGCCCAGCGCGTACTGTACGCAACGGATGCGTCGGTCTATCAGGAAATACCCGTCGCGGTAGCTCTGCCAAAATCCGTAGCCGACATTAAGAAACTGCTGCGGTTTACGCAACAGCATAAAGTAGCCGGAACGCCGGTCGGGCTTATTCCGCGCGCTGCCGGTACGTCACTGGCCGGGCAAGTAGTGGGGAACGGTATCGTGGTCGATATTTCAAAATACTTCGGGCAGATTCTGGAAGTCAACGAACAGGAGCGGTGGGTACGCGTACAACCGGGTGTTATCCGCGATGACCTGAACGCTTTTCTGAAACCGTACGGACTGCTGTTTGGACCGGAAACCAGTACCGCCAGCCGGGCCATGATTGGCGGTATGATTGGCAATAACTCCTGCGGATTGCACTCCATTATCTGGGGCACCACCCGCGACCATCTGCTGGAGGTACGTACCATCCTGAGCGACGGAGCCGATGTCACCTTCGGCCCACTCACTCAGGAGCAGTTCGATGCCAAATGCCGGGGGGAAAACGTAGTAAGTCCGCTCGAACAACGGCTGTACGTTCAGTTCCGCGACTGGCTGTCGCAACCGGCCATGCAGCAGCAAATTCACGACGGGTATCCCAAACCAACCGTTACGCGCCGGAACACGGGCTACGCTCTGGATGCACTGGCAGCGTTTTTTGTTCCGTCGGAATCGCAACAGACGGGACCCCTATTCAACTTTGCCTCCCTCATTGCCGGTTCGGAAGGGACGCTCTGCTTCATCACCGAAGCCAAACTGAATTTGCTGCCCTTACCTCCTAAAGAAATTGCGCTGGTCTGCGCTCATTTTTCCACCATACGGCAATCACTGGAAGCGAATCTGGTGGCGCTGGCGCACAACTGTTCGGCCTCCGAACTGGTGGACGATCACATTCTGCAACTGACCAAAGTCAACATTGAGCAAAGCAAGAACCGCACCTTTGTAGAGGGCGACCCCACGGCGATTCTGATGGTCGAGTTTTTTGACGACACGCTGGAGGCCGTCACCCGGCGGGCCGAAGCCTTCGTGTGGGAACTGACCGAAAAAGGGCTGGGCTATACCTACCCTATTCTGTTTGATGAGGAAACCAAGAAACCCTGGGCACTGCGCAAGGCCGGACTGGGCGTGATGTACAACGTTGCCGGCGACGCTAAACCGGTGAACGTTATTGAAGACACGGCGGTGGATGTGCTCGACCTGCCGGATTTTATTGATGACCTCGGCCGGCTGGCGTGGGAACAGTATGGCCTTCGGCTCCAGTTCTCGGCTCATGCGGGAGCGGGCGAAATTCATGCTCTGCCATTGATGAATCTAAAAACATCGGCGGGGCGCACCGATTTCAGGGCCTTGCTGATGGATACGGCGCAGTTGGTCAAACGATACGGTGGCTCTCTGTCCGGCGAACACGGCGATGGCCGGCTACGGGGTGAGTGCATCGCGTTCATGCTCGGACCCGAGAATTACCAGTTATGTAAGGACGTAAAAGCCCTCTGGGACCCGCATAATGTATTCAATCCGGGTAAGGTAGTGGATACCCCGCCTATGAACGAATCCCTGCGCTACGTGGCGGATATAGTTCTTCCCCAGCCAAAAACGGTGTTCGACTTTTCGAACGAAGGCGGATTACTGGAACTGGCCGAAAAATGCTCCGGCTCCGGCGATTGCCGCAAAACCGAAATTTCGGGCGGGACAATGTGCCCCAGTTACATGGCTACCCGTCGGGAAAGTGATACCACCCGCGGCAGAGCTAATATGCTACGGCATTTTTACAGCAATCAGGACACCCCCACCGACCACGACTATGAAGCCGTAAAAAACGTGCTGGACCTATGCTTATCCTGTAAAGCCTGCAAAGCCGAATGCCCGTCGGGCGTCGACATGGCTAAAATGAAGGCCGAATTTTTGCAGCAGCAGTATGAACGAAAAGGCATTCCGCTCCGGGCACGGCTGGTAGGGAACTTCACTAAATTGATGTCACTGGCCAGTTTGGCCCCCTGGGCTTACAACGGTATTTACGGCTCCTCCGCACTGAGCAGAATGGCCAACCGGGCCGTTGGTTTCCACCCTAACCGCTCCATGCCGGAACTGGGGAAGACAACGTTAAAGAAGTGGTTTTCGTTGAGAAGTGAACCGAATGGCACCCGCCCGGCGGGTCGGTCAATCCTTCTCTTCTGCGATGAATTTACCAATTACAACGATGTGGAAGTAGGCCAGAAAGCTACGCAGCTCCTGGAGCGTTTGGGATACACCGTTGGCATTCCCCGGCACGTTGAAAGTGGCCGGACGTATTTATCGAAAGGGCTGGTGAAAGAGGCTCAGCAACTCGCCATCAGGAATGTGGCTCTGCTTAAGGACATTGTATCGGAGGATGCTCCCCTGATTGGGCTGGAACCATCGGCCATCCTGACCTTCCGCGACGAATATCCCGACCTGGTTCCGGCAGAATTGAAAGAGGATGCGCTTCGGCTGGCCAAAAACGTTTTTCTGTTTGAAGAATGGCTGGCCCGCGAAGCCGATGCCGGACGAATCGACCGTACGTTATTCACCACCGATACCCAGGTCGTGAAAGTACACGGCCACTGCCACCAGAAAGCCCTGTCCAGTATGATTCCGGTCAAAAAAGTCCTGTTATTACCCCCGAATTACACCGTACAGTTGATACCATCGGGCTGTTGTGGCATGGCTGGCTCGTTTGGCTACGAAGCAGAACATTATGACCTGTCGATGCAAATTGGCGAACTGGTGTTGTTTCCCGCGGTTCGTCAGGCCGAAGGTGCCATTATCTCAGCCGCTGGTACCAGTTGCCGCCACCAGATAAAAGATGGAACGGGCCGTAAGGCATTGCACCCCGCCGAAATCCTTTTCAATGCTCTGAAGTAACGCGAATTTCTGTCCGTGTTAGCCACCAAAAACCTTTTCGGTTCCCGGTTGTTTTCCCTATACCAAAAGAACAGACACTACTAATTATGGAAGATTCAACCCTTAGCGATGGCGCTCAACAGGCTAACCTGGTTTCGAACGAAAATGCAGATACTAAGTTCGGAGCCGACCAGGCCGAAACAAATATGGTTAAACTCGTTGATGGTAAATTAACCCCCATTGGCGACACGGAAGACGATGTTGTAGACGGACAGCTCAGAAATCGATACAGTTCTGACGAAGAACGTAGCCTTCAGGGCGACGAACTGCGTGGCAAAACGTATGAAAACTCCGAAGCGGCCCTCCAGGCTGGCGAAGGTCTTGGTAACGAGACACTGGACGAGACAAATGCCGAACCAGCCATTGCCGTAGCTGAGATTACGGGTAATCCGGATGCCGGCGCTACGGTCAATACCGGTCTCCCCTCCGAACAGGAGTCGGCAGAATCGACAAAAAAAAACGATAACACGACGCCAACCAACTCATTTGGTGGCTGGAACGTGATAGGCACTGGTCAGCCAACGGGCGACATGATACCGGCCACGCCGGGTAGCCCTGATCCGATGCAACCCGTTCCGGGTATTCCCGAAACGCCCCCGGCTCCCCCCGTACCGGGTCCGGAAATACCTGACCTGCCGGGTTCACCCAATCCGGTAACGCCCGAAATTCAGGAGCCCGACCAACCCGACCGCTCACACGAGATTAACGCGCAAACGTTTACCTCGACTGCCCCCGGAGTGGTGCCAACCAACGGCCCAAAACCGGATGGAGCTATACCCGAAACAAAGTACGAAGGGCTGGACGAAGGAGCCACTGCTGAACCGGGTTCGGAAGAAGGAATGCAAGTGAAACCAAACACCGGGGACTCCGCCCGGCCGTACGATGTAAATGCGAAAGACAACGCTGAACACAAACCAGGTGAGCGGCCCGAAGAAGCAAAGGAAGCCCGGAACATGCCCCGCGAAATGACTGACGAGAGTAGCGTAAAGGCGCAGGATATGGTATCTGGCCCGGACCGCTCCGACCAGAAATCGACTGAAGGTCTGGACCGAAAATACAATGACCCCGACGCGACCCGCGATATGGCTACCTAGACAGGTCTGGATAAAGAATGAATGGGGACTGATTCAGCGCGGGAACGCTGTGTTAGCCCCCATTTTTTTCGCTATAGCACACGACAACCAACATGGCCCGTCCCTCCTCGTTTTATCCTTATTTTGGGCCCAACTGAGAAAATTCGTGGTATTTTTAGGCCACATTTTGGGTATCACTCCTGTGGACATCCACTTTTGGCACCCTACTTCTTTGCCCTGCAAGAACATGCAAGCTGCTTTTCTGGACATCCCCGGCCACATCACCCTGCGCGACGTACCACTGCCCAAACCTGGAGCTGGTGAGGTGCGTGTGAAGCTAAACCAGGTGGGCATCTGCGGCTCCGACGTACACCTGTTTCTGGGGCATCGGCTGTTGAACCAGCCTACTGTTATTGGCCACGAGGGCCTGGGGATTATCGACAGTTTGGGGGCAGGCGTTATGGAGCGGACAGTTGGGGAGCGGGTGATAATCGAGCCAAACATCCCGTGTCGGCAGTGCCGTTACTGCCTGTCCGGACGAGGTACCATCTGTCCCAATAAGCGCACCATCGGCCTGAACGAACCCGGCTGCTTTGCGGAGTACATCACCCTGCCAGCCGACTATTGCTGGGCCGTTGCTGATACTGTTTCGGATGCCGATGCTGTAACGGTGGAGCCCATGGCGGTGGCCGTACACGCCCTGTTCCTGTCGGGGGCGAAACCAGGTGACACCATCGCGGTAATTGGGCTGGGAGCCATTGGTTTGTTGTTAACACACCTCGCGCTGGCACTCGGCTACCGCGTTTTTGTAACTGAACGCAATGCCGATAAGGTAAAAATAGCTACAGACCTCGGTGCCGAATCAGTAAGCCCAACTGGTGAATCTACCCCAGCCGAGCAAAGCCGTATGCTGGCCGACGTTTGGCTCAGCAATGATGTGTGTGCGGTATTCGAGTGTGCCGGCTCGGCAATTACGGCCTCACTAGCTACGTCGGCCGCTCCACGAGGGTCGGAGGTGGTATTGGTAGGACTGTCCGAAAAACCGGCTGCGTTTACGCCTTTGAAGGTAGCCCGCGAAGGTATTCACCTCGTGCCATCCATCATCTACGACCACCCGTTCGATTTTCAGCGGACGCTCCAGCTCATTCAGGCCCGTGTGATTCGTCCGGGGTTTATCATCTCGTCGCACCACCCGCTTCGCAATCTCCAAACAGCCCTGGAAACGGCCGCCGGTGGGCTGGAAACGAAACTGGTTGTATCCATATAGCGGAACAAAAGCTTAATAATCCTGCCCGTTCGACTACCGAAAGATGCCTATTCGGCTGGTGGCTAAGCCTCCATCTCTAACCCAAAACTCCGTATCATTGTATATTCAAACTAACCATAGTGACGACTTCTTTACCCGAAACTGACCTTAAAACCCTGCTTGATGACCGCCCGATGGGGGCGTTTCAACTGCTTTTGGTGGCTATCTGTTTCATCCTGAACATGAACGATGGCATCGACGTACTGGTGGTATCGTTTACCGGCTCAGAAATTACCCGCGAGTGGGGTCTCTCGAAAACCGAACTTGGCTACGTGTTCAGCGCGGGGCTGGCGGGCATGACGGCTGGCTGTTTTCTGCTGGCCCCACTGGGCGATACAATTGGTCGGCGGACGGTATTTATTATCTCGCTGAGTTTGATTACGGCGGGTATGCTGCTCTCATCGGTCGTATCGGCCTATTGGCAACTGCTGGTGTTTCGGGTAGTAACGGGGCTGGGCATTGGCGGTATTCTGGCGAATCTGGCGGCTGTAGCGGCTGAATTTTCGAACAACAAACGACGCGATTTTACCGTCGGACTGGTGCAGGCGGGGTGGCCTGTCGGGGCTATTCTGGCGGGATTTTTCACGGCCTGGGCCGTACCGCTGTTTGGGTGGCGGTCGGCGTATCTGGTAGCCGGGCTGGTATCTGCCCTAATGCTGGTGTGTATTCTGTTGTTCATGCCGGAGTCCATGGCATTTCTACTTGAGAAACAACCAAAAAATGCGTTAAAACAACTTAATAAACTGCTGGTTCGCATGAACCTGGCCACCGTCGACAGCCTGCCTGCATTACCCGCACAGGCAACTACCACCCGCCCGACAGACCTGTTTGCTCCGGCCTACCGGGGTTCGACATGGCGGCTGTGGGTGGGTATATTTTTTGGCTTTCTCACGCTTTACACGCTCATGAGCTGGGTACCCACGCTGGCAAAAGAAGCCGGTATGCCCTTCGACCTGGCCACCTATATTGGTTCGGCCCTGAATGCGGGTGCCTTTGTGGGCAGTGCTTTATTCGGGTTGTTGGCCGCCAGAACGGGCCTGCGCCAATTGATTCTGGGATTTATGGTCATCGCCTTTGGTACTATGATTGGCTACGGTACGCTGTCGATGGCTTACGGGCTGATGTTTGGTATGACGTTTTTAATCGGCTTTTTTGTGCAGGGTGGTTTCAACGGCTTTTACCCCACAATCGCCCGTGTGTATCCGGCGGCAATTCGCACTACAGGTATGGGCCTGGCAACGGGTGTGGGACGTTTTGGTGCCATTATTGGCCCGGCCCTGTTTGGCCTGCTGTCGGACGCGGGCGTAAGCCGGACCATGCTATTTCTGCTGTTTTCGCTCCCTCTGCTGGTGGCGGGCCTGATGGCATTCACGATTCCATCGAAGGAATTACGATGAGTAAAAGTACCCGTGTCCCTGCTAATACCGTAGACTAAGACATCGTTTTTACGAAAACCTCCGTTTTCTCTATAGGTAAGAAAATTCTATCTTTACTCAAAAACAGAAACCCTATGAAAACCTTACTTACTTTATCACTCTTGTTGGTAGTTGCCTTCAAACCCGGCAAATGGACATCCCTTTTTGATGGGAAAACAATAAAAGGCTGGCATAGCTACCATAAGGATAGCGTTGTTGGCTGGTCCGTTGAAGAGGGAGCCCTAACACCCGACGGTACTGGTGGTGACCTGGTGACTGACAAAGAATATGAAAACTTTGAACTGGAGTTTGAATTTAAAATTCCCAAAGGCAGTAATAGTGGCGTTGTGTATAAAATCATCGACAGCCCCGATATCAAGTCTACGTACATGTCTGGTCCTGAGTACCAGGTGATTGACGACAAAGGCTATCTGGATGGCGAAGGGAAACTTTACAAGCTGAAGGATACCCAGATGACGGGTGCCAACTACGACGTAATGCCCCCCTCGGATTTCACCGTTGCCAAAGCACCCGGAGAATGGAACAAGGGACGGATTGTGGTGAATAATAACCATGTCGAGCATTTCCTGAACGGCAAAAAAGTAGTGGATTACATGTATGGTACTGACGAGTGGAAAGCGATGGTTGCCAAAAGTAAATTTGCCGACTGGCCTTATGCTACGCCCCACGCCAAAGGCAAAATAGCCCTGCAAAATCATAGCCCCAAAGAGCGCGTCTGGTACCGGGATATCAAAATTCGGGAGTTGTAACAACTTATTGCTTGATGTGAACGTCGTTTCTCCGTTTTTTCGTTTATAGATCGTAACCAGTTAGTTGTAAACAGCATGAGCCAGGTATCAGTAGATGAGTATGTCGATCAGATCATAGCGCTCCCGTTGCAAAAGCAACGGGCGATTATGGACGGAGTCGAAAAAGCAATACAAAAGCCTACGGGTCTACGAATCAGGCGCCCGAAGGGAAGTAAACCCGTGTTCTGGAATGAGATGCTGATTTACCTATTGCCGAACGAATACTTGGACAAACCGCATGATATATGGTATCTGGACTCTCTCCTGGGTTCGAATAGAGTTAGCCGTGCGGTGAAACGGACCCGACTCCTGGACGATAATACAGTTAAAAAACTGTTTGCCAGAGCGCCATTTTCATTTTACACTAATTCCAGCGGAACATATCTTGTTTCTACCAGGAATGAATTGACGGAAGCCGATTTTGGGCCGTTGCAACCAATCAGGGCAATTGATGCATTAAAGCGATTTAGCCTGGAGATCCTCGAAAAGGCCAAAGAGAAAGGCTACGTCCGGTTGCAACAGAGTGAATGAGTTAACCGATGAGTGGAAAACCCGCCTAGGTCCCGCGGTTTCGCCCTTTGAAAGAACTCAGTTTACCCGGCGAGTACTCGATGGTGAAGATATCATCTTTATCGACTACATCATCGACCTTGGTCGGAAGGGTAACTCTGTCAGTATTATACAGGTTGATCCTGCTCTTGTTACGAATGGCGACCCACCCATGGATGGAAAATACCTGTGGATTATTGACGAATCAGGACTGAAATTATTGGCGGAGTCGACATCCAATCCGTTCGCGGCTCGAAAAGTAGTTTGCCACACCAATATTACCGGGGGAGAAAAGGCATATTAGGGTGGTGAGTGTTGGTTTGGTACTGACAGTCAAGTGTACATCAATAACCGGTCCGGTCGATATGGAGCGCAAACGCTAACGCAACGCAGGGCGATCCTGGACTACCTTCGAGCGATGGGATACACGCCAGTTCAACTGTCCTTATAATCTAATCCGGGTTGACTTTTCGGCGGCCTGCTTTTGTATCGCCCTTCTTTTTTTTGCTGGTAATACGTTCCTCTACCGATGCCTTTGAGGGTTTGGTTGCCCGGCGGGGTTTGGGGACTTCAAACGTTTTTTCAATCAGTCGGTAAAACTTCTTCGTTACCTTCTCTTTATTAGCCAGCTGCGTCCGCTCGGTTTGATGCGTCAGCACCAGTTCGCCCTCGGTCGTCAGCTTGCTGGCTAATTTTTCTTCCAGAATTGCCCGTTCCTCGTCGGTCAATAACGAAGAATTACGGACATTGAAACGCAGCTCGGCTTTGGTAGCTACTTTATTGACATTCTGCCCACCGGCACCGCCACTCCGGGCAAATTGATACTGTAGATCGGGTTGTAGGCGGGTAAAATCCATCTGACGTTGACGAACTTGTTTAGCTGTAAGGGTAAGCTGATGACATGCGATTTACTCAATTATACACTCAAAAACCAAACAAACGGAGTGGCGACACGTTTATTCTGACAATCATTAAAACCATTGACTATAGTATGGAAGATACCGAAGAAACACTGGAACAGCGAATGCTCACCGACACGCTGGGAGCATTTGGCGATGGCACACAAGCAGATATTTCGGCCGAACGGGGATTGTTGCTACTCGAAGGCTGGCTAAATGCGCTACCCGGTTCTATTGGTATCGGCCGGATTCTGTCGGAAATTGAAACCCTGCGCGATCACCTTAAAACCGGTGAATACGATAATGAACTAATTCGTACGCTGATGCTCAACATGGCCAGCCACACCCTGACCATTTCGCACGAACCAATGGTTGACGAAACGAACGCTCACCAGCTTGAGCAGTTGGCCAACGCGCTGCGGAACTTCACCAATCAGATAGATTAGGAGTTTACGGTATTTGGTTTAAGGTTTTCGGTTAGCTAACCGAAAACCTTAAACCAAATACCGTAAGCTTATTTCAGCCCATTCCAGTAAATCAGTACGTTGTGCGTTGACCGGCCGGATGCGATCAGGTCCAGGTCACCATCGCCGTCCAGGTCGGCGGCTTGCATATCTTCGCAGGCCATACTAACGCTGTCGTCCAGCGGGTATCCTTCCATATTGCCTGGTTCTTTTTGTTTGAATAGCCGGACGCCTACTTTCCCTCCAGCATTGGGATTTCGCCAGCCAGCCACTATCTGGTCGCTGCCCAGACCCAGAAAATCCCCGCACACCAGCGCATGCCCCTGATTGAATATGTCGGTAATGAGGGTAATTTCTTTTTCATCAACAGGTTTTCGGGGTTCGCGGAAGGAGTAAAATCCAGTCTCTATCTGAAGCAGATTGCCGTGCATCGGTTGAATGGTAGCGATTCGCTGGCCGTTGTCCATGCGCCGGATTTCGCCGATGCCGCTAACGCCTTTATTGAGTATATCCAGCGTATTGCTGGCTGATTCGTCATCAACAGGTTGCCACTTATTTTTCTGCCACCGAAAAATCTGTCCCCCTTCCTTACTGGCCACAATCATGCCGGTCGCATTTCCATCTTCCCACACGTCAAAATTATGAGTAAGGTGCAAAGTTGAGTCTACCAGATGCTGGTTCCAGATTCCTTTCGGATTCTTTGGAAACGTGTACCCCCATATACGCACACCCCTCCCCTTACCGTCTTTATTGCCCAGCCCGTGCAGGGGGGCCACCACCAACTGGTAGCTATCTGCGCCAACTTTGGCCCAGCGCATCCGGTGAGTGGTTACTTCGTGGGGTAAGCGCACGGGTTCCCATCGTTGGGTTGGGTCCTGTGGCCGAATCAGGTAAAAAACAGCACCCGATTTGGTACTGTCACTGGTTTCTGACGGGTTCCAGCCTGCGCCAACGGCCACCTCTACCCGACCATCGCCGTTGAGGTCGCGGGCAGCAATGCACACGTTATCCTGCGGGGTCAGGTTTGCCGCCATCACGTATCGTTTCCAGGGTGATGTTTTGTCGCCGGGGTTCTTGTACCAGACAATTTCTTTCTGGTCGGCCAGCAAAATATCGGCTTTTCGGTCGCCATCCACATCGCCAATGGCCAGCCCATACCCGATACTAATCTGGCTATCGACCACCTGAATTTTAAAGTCCGGCGTACTCTGCCCAACGGAATCGAGTTGCGCCAGCACTGAAGCCAGGATAATCAGGCAAGCAAAAGGGTAGTTTTTCATATCTTTTTTGTCATGCTGACGAAGGAAGCATCTTCAGTAACTGGAAAACAGAATGCCTTACCCGAAGATGCTTCCTTCGTCAGCATGACAAAAAGGGACTAGACCGTTTATACTACCGGCTCAGGCTTATTCGCTCCCCCAACTGCATCACCTGATGCGGTGTCCCGTACTGCTGACAGGCCAGTATAAACTCGTTGGGGTCAGCGGTGTTGAAGGCAAACAAATCGTAATGATGCGGAATAACTCGCTTTGCTTCTATAGCGCGGCCCAATCGGGCGGCTTCGTCGGGGTTGAGGTTACCGGCCACCCGCCGTTCGGGTTTGTTGCCGTTGATGGGCAGGAAGGCAACGTCGACCGCAAAGGGCCGGAGTATATCCACCATACTATCGTACCAGAGCGTGTCGCCGGAGTGATATACACGGAATGGCCCACCGTTATCTCCGCCTAGTTCGACCACAAATCCCATGAATTTACAGTGCCCCGCGTCATCGCGCTCCAGTTCGTTGTGAGCGGCCGGAACGCCGTAAAACGTAAACGGGCCAATCGTGACCGACTGGCCGTCGTTCAGTCCAACCGGCCATGCGGGATCACACCCCAGCCGGTCGGCAATAAAAACCCGGTTGGCTTCGGGGATAACGAATTGCAGCGCGGGATTGGCCGCCATAAGGGGGCGTAACGTGCCGGCATCCAGATGGTCGGTGTGGTTGTGGCTTGAGGTAACTACATCAATCATTGTCAACCGGGCGGGGTCAATAACCCGTTCTGACAAACGCACGTGCGGCTTGTCGGTATCGGCGTATTTTCGACTCAGCGAGTCGGACAGGTAGGGATCGAACAGCAGATGGCTACCTGCAAATTGCAGCAAAAAACCACTCTGACCAAGCCACCAGATGTGCAGCCGGTCGGGTTGGCTACGGCATTCGGCAATGTCGGTAAGTAATTCGTCATCTTTCTGAAAGGCAGGCTTGAGTACCATCTGAAGATTAGTGTTTAGTCGGTTTCAGCCCGCTGATTCGCCCCAGAACCCAGTCCATGGCACGAACAGGCAACAGCCGGGGCAGTGTCCAGCTCATGAGTTTGTTGGGTACCAGCGCATACCGAATGCGGGGCCGGGAAGTTTCGTGAATGTCGACCAACCATTTCCCCAGGTAATCGACCGATAAGCCACGCGCTTCTGCCGATTCAACCTGTTTCAGAAACCACTGCATGGCGGGGTAATAAGGCGTGTTCTGATATCGGCTGATATCCGTTCCCTTACCCCAAATGGGGGTTTTCACAGCTCCCGGCCCCACAATAATCACCTTAATACCAAACAGGGCCAGTTCCCGGCGCAGACTGTGCGACAGCCCTTCTACGGCGTGTTTAGACCCCACGTAAGCGCCCATAAAGGGAATGGCTACCTGCCCGTTTACCGAACTGATGTTCTGAATCCGACCTGGCCTTACCGGGTGATTCTCCCGGGCCCCCAGCAGCGGTAAAAACGCCTGCGTAACCTGTACCAGTCCTAGTACGTTGACCTCAAAATGCTGCCGGAATACATCCATCGGCTGGTCCTGAATGGGACCACCAATGGCCACGCCCGCATTATTGATTAAGGCGCCCAGACCACTACCAGCCAGGTGATTCGTCAGAAACTGAGCGGCCTGGGCAATGGCTTCAGCATCGGTCACGTCGAATACGAGGGGTGTAAATGATTCGCCTAGTTCGGCCCGTATCCGGTTGGCATCATCCGGTGTTCGTACACTGCCGAAAACAGTGTATCCTCTCTGTATAAACTGTTTGGCGGCCCCGTAGCCGATACCCGTGGAAACGCCGGTAATCAGAATATTTTTACTCGCTGGTTTCATTCTATAAACTTACAGATAATCCCCTTCACCAATCGCACATTTGCGGTCTTCGGAGTTTTAACTCCACTGTTATTTAAATCTTCTTCTGTTGCTGGTTAGCCGGGTTAACCTTTATATAGTGCCTAATTAAGGTCTCTCTGGCATGATGGCCAGTAGGCCATCCGGTATTTAGCCGAATGCTGATAGCATTTGGTAACCCACATTAAGGGTCCAGTACAAGGCTACGCATATTTCACTTTAGTTAAATGCTTATAGGGCGGTGGTCAGTTTCCTAATTTTGATGGGTAGTGTACCTTCACTTAGCGAATTGGTTAGGTTAAGTTGGTTCGTAGCGGTAAGTTTAACGTGTTCTTTTTGCGTAAAGCAACGAGAGTACATTAAACGTACTACATTGTGTATTTAAACAGGTATATGAACTACTACGGCAAAGCAGGATTAATATTTTTAGGAATGATGGCTATTGCAGCAACTATGCAGGCTCAGTCTGGCAGACTTGATTCGCTGTCCGTGGTAGCTCCGAATGCGGAGCTTAAGCAGGTGTCCAGTCAGTTTACCTTCACCGAGGGTCCGGCCGTCAATAAGAAAGGGGACATTTACTTCACCGACCAGCCCAATGATAAAATCTGGCGGTACGACACAAACGGTGAATTATCCCTGTACATGGATAAAACAGGCCGCTCAAACGGGCTGTACTTCGATAAAAAGGGGAATCTGATTTCATGTGCCGATGTTAAAAACGAATTATGGTCCATCAGCCCAGATAAGAAAATTACCGTTCTGCTCACCGACTTTGACAGTAAGAAACTGAACGGCCCGAACGATTTGTGGATTGACCCCAAAGGCAACATTTACTTCACCGATCCCTATTACCAGCGCGATTACTGGGAGCGAAAAAAGCCGGATATCGACGGGCAGAAGGTGTATTACCTGCCCAAAGGGAAACAGCAACCCATCATCGTTGATGCCGATCTACAGCAGCCCAACGGCATTGTGGGAACGCCCGACGGGAAGCACCTGTACGTGGCCGACATCCGGGCTGGCAAGACGTATAAGTACGACATTGCCGCCGATGGGGCATTAACGAATCGCCAGCTGTTTGTTTCGCAGGGTTCCGATGGTATGACGCTCGATAATCAGGGTAATCTTTACCTGTCGGGCAAAGGCGTAACCGTATATTCACCGGCTGGAGAAAAACTGGGTACTATTCCGGTTCCATCCCGCTGGGTGGGTAATCTCTGCTTTGGCGGCAAGGGGCGGAATGTACTGTTCATCACCGCAACGGAGTCGGTGTATACGCTGCCAATGCGGGTGAAAGGCGTGGAATAACTAGCTGTCTTTTTGCTTGGTCGTTATCGTCTGCACAACTTTTCCATTTTCGATAAGCCGGGTTTTCAGAACGGTTTGCTTCGGAATAGCCAGCAGCAGCATAGGCTGAACCACAGCAGGCAACGGATGATTAATTACGGTCGTATCCTTCAGGCGAATATAGCGAACCGTCAGAACGGAATCCTGCACAAACACCCGGCTGACCGATAGCTTAGGGGGCTTGCTGGTAGGCGGGATGACAATGCCAATTGCCGTCTCTTTCGTAAAATTTATGGGAGTAGGCCGTTTGCCGGTATCATCTGGTTTGAAGGCTTTCCCAAACTCATCGGCCTGTTCAAACACAAGCAGCGTAGGCTTTTCCCTATTGACAGAGGCATCAGCATCTAATATATAGCTGGTTAGCAATCGGTAGTTTAAGGCAACCTGGGCAATCGCAACGAGGCTAAAAAAGACACCGACAGCTAAAAGAAGAGGTACGCGGGAACGGGAAATAATACGGGCAAAAGAAGACATAATCAGCACTAACTAGATAGGGTTACTTTCTTTGTAACGTCTAATCCGGGCGTTCGGTGTGTGGATAAGCAGAAAAAATGGGCAGTAGGTACGGGTAGTAAGTGCAGTCCACAAGAAAATTTGCTAAATAGAGGAGCAACTTGGATTCAGTCTACGTCCGGTACAGCCTGTTGGGTTTCGCACGTAGGGCCAGGCCATCGAACGAAGCCCTACCCTAATTTGAACCAGCAGAGCGGTCTGGATTCCGGACGGTCATACCAGCCACATTGAAGCAGGAATTTTCGTTATCGCTCTTACACTCGAACAAATCGAAGGACTCAATGCCGGGGTCCAGCCGCTCGAAGTAAAGCACAAAGGGTATCCGCTGATCATTTTTAATGTCAAGTGTTTCGGGTGACATCGGAATACCTTCCGTTTTAAGCAGTGCGTACGTTTTTTTGCCATCCGCCGACGCTAACACGGCCTTTGGATTGAACGAAATAGCACTCGACCCGTAAAGATTGTTATTCCGCCCGTCCGGGTCTTTGCCGTACCGCATGTACAATACCGTATACGTAGCTGTGAGTCGGATATCCGTTACCTTGATATCGGGGTCCTGCGAGTGCCCCAATCCGCCTTCCGGGTCGGGATAAAGTCGTTGTTGAAAGCCAGCAACCGGTTGACTGCGCTGATAGTACTCAGCACCATCAGCCGGCGCGTTTACAGTTGGTGTACGGTGCGATGCGCAGGCAGAAACCAACAACAGAAGGACGATGAGGGCTTTCATACAGGTAAATTACAGGCTTTCAACGTAATAACCAAGAACCTACAGAATCTGTTTTTGCGCTGTGTCGACGGTAAGCGTATTCCAGATTTGGTCGTAAACACTCGTCGCTTTCATTGATTTCCCAACGTTCCGACTGCTCACAAATACCGGGTGGTGCTCGGGTGCTATATCCACCCGCCCGTGCGACCCCTTGATGAGGGTTGCATCCAGGGAAATGACGTTCATCAGATACCGGAAGCCGAGTAGTTTACGCCCTAATTTGTACCCGGCTTTCAGTTTGATAAGTGGGTTGGTCTGGTCCATAAACATCTCGACGGGATCGTAGCCGGGTTTCTGGTGGATGGCTACCAGACGGGCATAGTCCGGGGCGCGGGCATCATCGAGCCAGTAATAATAGGTAAACCAGCTGTCGGCATCAGCCACCACAACTAAATCACCAGACCGTTCATGATCAATGTGATAGTCCTTCTGCTGAGCCTTGTCCAGCACTAACTCGATACCCGGCGTTTTTTCCAGCAATGTCCTGACCTTGTCAGCCACTGACGGGTCGTTGATGTAAACGTGGGCCATCTGGTGATCCGGTGTAGCAAAGGCGGGTGATGCCCCCGCATCAAACAGTTCCAGTCCGCGCTCCTCCCGGTAGCGAATCATGCCCGCTTCGCGCAGAATCCGGTTGATGTGGATGGGCTTGCTCACATTCGTAATCCCGTATTCTGACAGGACAATTACTTCGGCGCCCTGTTTTTCGTAGTATTGAATCAGGTCCCGGCAAACGTCGTCAATCTCGCGCAGGTCTTTGGCTATTACCGAAAAATCCTGGCCGAACTTTTGCAGGCAATAGTCCAGATGCGGCAGGTAAATCAGCGTCAGCGTCGGGTTATGCCATTTGTCGACCAGCAGAGAAGCATCGGCAATCCAGCGGCTGCATTTGATGGTAGTAGCAGGCCCCCAGAATTGAAACAGCGGAAAGGTGCCGAGTTCCTGCTGTAATTTATCACGCAGGTCAGCGGGGTGAGTATAACAATCCGGAAGCTTCATGCCGTCCGACGGGTATTGTGGCCGGGGCGTGGCCGAAAAGTCGGCGGTGGAGTACATGTTGTACCACCAGAACATTTTAGAAACGGTGAAATTGGGGTCAATCTTTTTGGCCGCTTCCCATATTTTCTCGCCCGCTACCAGCTTGTTCGACTGCTTCCAGAACTTCACTTCTGCATCGGTTCGGTCGTACCAGCCGTTGCCCACAATACCCGTTTCACTGGGCCATTTGCCCGTTACATACGTAGACTGTACAGAGGTGGTAACAGCCGGAAGCATAGGGTCAATGGTAGCCTGGTGTTTACTGGCAAACCACTGCTTCAGAAAAGGCGTGTGCTCGCCAATCAGCGAATAAGACAAGCCCACAACGTCGAGTACTACGGTCTTTTTCATAACTAATGTAGACTAATGAATTATAAATGATGAATGATAACCGGGTCGTCTGAGCGATGCTCTGTCTGATGGTTATTCACTCATTTGCTCATTCATAATTAATTTACTCACCCATGTCAACTCCCGTTCAATAGAGTCGATCAACTCTTTTTTCAATTCACCGGGCAATACGCCCCAGGTATAGGTTTCCACTTCCATCTGACTCGTAAACGCCCGTTCGGCCTGTAGACGCAGCACCTCACGAATATCATCCTGGGTGGACTTCAGCACGCCGTAGTCATCCACAAAAAGGGGAACGTGGAAGTGAGCCCGCCATTCGGCATGATCGTCGCTAAAAGCAGCCAGTGCTTCGGGTAAATCAGGAAAGCGCAACAACCCGCCTACCTGTGTTCTCGACACTACCTGATGCAGATATGTTGGCTCGTTAAACTGCCCAAAGGACTGCCGCACGGCTTCCCGTTCTGCCGAAGTGTCAGGAAATTCGGCTTTCAAGGCCGCGCTAATCTGGATTTTACCAACGCGCAGGCCGTAGTTTTTGAGTTTGTCCAGCACCTCGGCCGGGCGTTCGTAGCCAACGGCAAAATGGCACACATCGTAACACAGCCGGACGTGTTCGCAGATGGTAGCTTCCGCTTCTTCGTCGGTCAGGCCAAACTGCTCGCTCAGTTGCTCGATACCCATGGGCAACAGGTAATCCGTAAACCAGGCGATAAACTCATCGGCGGTTTCAATCACGCCATCGGGTTCCGGTTCCAGATCGAGGTGCATGAGCCGGTCGGTTTGCTGCCGCAGCCGGACCAGTTCGGCCACCACCTCAAGAACGTTCTGCGTAGTCTGCGAAAAAATATGATCGCGGGCTGCGGGCAGTTCCCACTCAAACCAGCGCCGGTACGATAGTGGCGAGGTAGAAACGCCCCCCTGTATGGGGTTTCCCAGCTCGTCGACGGGCAGCAGCACGGACAAAATCCGAAACAGCCGTTTGGTATACTCAACCCTTGCTTCCGTAGTCCAGTCGGGGGTGTGTACCTGATCCTTTACCCGAACATCGTGGAAGCCGCCAAACGGAAATCCGTTCATCGTAAAAACGTAGCAATCGTTATCGGCCAGCCAGTGCTGGAAAGCCACCAGGTTATCGGGTTGTTCCAGTTCTTCGCTGGCTATGTTGGAGAGCCGCAGTCCGATGCCAAACGGCGCATCGGGCGAAAGTCGCTGTTTCAGGGTAGGAATGGCTTCCTGTAAGGCCGCAAAGTGGTCCGTCCAGGTTTCGCCTGCATGAATATTAGTGCAGTAGCCAAGGTGTCCAAGGAGTGTTTTCATGCGGGTAGCGCCTGTTGTTCCTGTTCTTTCAGGGTGGCAATGGCCCGCCGAATCTGGTCGGCATCCATTTCGTGTACTTCTACGCCCTTGCCAAGGCTCTTCAATAACATGATGGTAAGCTGCCCGCCCAGATGCTCCCGGAACTCGGCCAGCCCTTTCAACACGCCTTCGCTATTATTGGCATCCAGCATCGGTTGGTAGAGCGAAAAGCCAAGGGTACGCAGCGTAGTCAGAATTCGGTTGGTATCAGCTTCGGTGAGCCAGCCGATTTGCTGGGAGTACAAACTATCCAGCGCAATACCAATAGCGACCGCTTCGCCGTGGCGCAGGTCAAAATTGGTGAGTTGTTCGAGTTTGTGGGCACTCCAGTGCCCAAAATCCAGTGGTCGGGAAGAGCCCATCTCAAACGGGTCGCCCCCCGAGATATGGGTCAGGTGCATTTCCGCGCAGCGGTGAATGAGGTAATCCATCGCCGATTTATCCCGGGTGGCCAGTGCTTCGGCATTAGTCTCGATCCACTCGAAAAAAGCGACATCTTTGATGAGTGCTACTTTTACCGCTTCGGCAATGCCCGCCCGCCAGTCGCGGTCGTCGAGCGTGGTTAAAAACTGGCTATCGTTGAACACCGCTACGGGGGGGACGAAGGTGCCAAGGAAGTTTTTCTTACCCCGGTAGTTCACGCCGTTTTTAACACCGACGCCGGAGTCATTCTGGGAGAGTACCGTTGTTGGGATGCGGATGTGGCGGATACCCCGGTGCGAAATACCGGCTGCGTAGCCTACCAAATCCAATACCGAACCGCCCCCGATACCAACTACGTACGAATGCCGGTCCACACCATAGCGATCAACGGCATCAACGATCTGTTCAACGTAAGCGGGTTCATTTTTGGCTGTTTCCCCACCAGGGATGATGAGTATATCGGAGACAAGGTCAACCGCACCAGTTAGTTGAGCAAAGTACGCGCTTATGTCCGCTTTGAGAGATGGATGGGTATCGAGCACTCCCGAGTCGATAACGAACAGGATTTTTTTGCGGATTTCGCCATTTACCTGCTGAGTAAAGAAATCGGCAAGTACGGAATTGGTCGGATCAAAAAGTCGCTCGGTAAAAAAAACGGTGTACGTAAACCGAACGCTAAACGCCTGATGCAAATGATTCATGAACAGACAAAGCCAGTTGAGTAATACTGTCTCTGTCTGTCAAAAATACAATCAAATCGTTATTGGTTCCTTAAAATACTGTTTGTATTCGGGTCTTTAGCCTAAAAGCAGGCTTTTTACGCTACTAATTCGGCTTTTGCGAGTTTCCCCTATGCTTTACACGACATCGAGAAGCGGGTATTGTTTACTATACAACTGTCAAATTCTTACAGATACAATACTTTGTATTTGAAGGCTCCATGCAGGCGCCAGTAAACCGATAAGAACGGGGTTGCCAGTGCCGTAATGATAGCATGCTTGATGATTGGCCAGGAAAGTGGGTAACTGGGAAGGTATCGCATAACCAGGTCTACCGATAAGGCTACCCATACCCCTAAGCCGGTTAGAGAAATAGCAGCCTGACCCATCGGCAGGCCAATAAGGCTGATGGCCATACTCAATACAGCCGCATAATAATGGAATGTCTGCCGCCGGTGGGACGGAATCCGTTCCCGAAATAAGCGGGGATGTCGTTTATACAGCAGTGCATCGTAGCTGTTATTACGCTCATCGTGTAAAAGACCATACCAGGGATAAGGTCGGATATGGTAGACTACTACGGCTTCGGGGCATTTGCCGATAGGAATACCTGCTTGAATAAATTTAAACTGAAGGTCACTGTCTTCGTGCCAGGCCGTGTTGAAGGCTTCTTCAAAACCGCCAACCCGCTCCAGCGTAGATTTTCGGCAAAGGCAGTTGGCGGACAGAAAATCGGTTCGTTTCAGCAACATAGCGGTACGGTCGAGGGGGGTTGGCCGGTTGGGCAAATGGACCCGCAACTGACCCGTCATGACCTGGGCACCACGCTGAAAACCGGGAAGTGCCGACGAAAGCCATCCCGGTTCGGGCAGGCAATCTTCGTCGGTAAACGCAATAATACGGCCCCGGGCGGCCCGCCAGCCCCGGTTCCGGGCTGCGGCTGGCCCTTTCCGTTCGGGCTGACTGAGGTAACGAACTTCCAGCGGGCCACCGTTCCGGGCAATCTGTTTGGCAAATAGCTGAACGGCGGTTTCAGTTTCGGGTAAGTCGTCTTCACCCACTATTATAATCTCAAACTGGTTGCGCGGCAGTCGCTGACGACTGAGTGCATCAAGGCATTTGAGCAATACGGCCGGTTGTTTGTAGGTAGGAATAACAATCGAAAATTCTGGTAACATAGAGGACCGGCGAGAGTGGTTATAAAAAAAGCCTATAAAGGAATAATACGGGGTAAGGGTGGGCCAGTAGTTTTCAGACGACCCGATAACTCGTTTTTGTCCAAAACCACATCCTGAGAGGACATTGCAAAAACTTAACCAAAAACCGCCTGCTATTTTCCCTGTCATAGCCATTTATCAAGTAACACCCTTTTAAACAGCACATTAACTGGAGAAATAATGATTTTCCTGAAATCCAATTTTCTGATTAAACGGTCATCTTCCTCAAACCTCCGATTGTACGTTTATCTTTGCGGACTCATTTCTTTTCTATCATTTCTATGGCTCGTATTGCACTTATTACCGGCGCAACCTCCGGCATTGGCCGCGCCACCGCCGAAGCCTTCGCTGACCTTGATTTTAGTTTGATTCTGTGTGGCCGCCGACAGGAACGGCTGGACGAAATGCAGGAGTACCTGGGAGCAAAAACGCTGGTTACGACCCTCAATTTCGACGTACGCAACTGGGTAGAGGTCTATGAATCCATTAACACCCTAGCCGAAGAATGGCAGGCAATTGATATTCTGGTGAATAGTGCGGGCAATGCCTATGGGATGTCGGCTATTCAGGACGGAGACCCTGCTGACTGGGACCAGATGATTGATGGCAATGTGCAGGGGTTATTGTACGTGTCGAAGGCGGTTATGCCCGGCATGGTAACCCGCAAACGGGGCCATATTGTGAACCTGAGTTCGGTGGCGGGCAAAGAAACCTATCCGAATGGAGCAGTGTATTGCGCCAGTAAAGCCGCCGTGGAAGCCCTCAGCAACGGTATGCGGCTGGATTTAACCCAGCACGGTATTAAAGTGACCAATATTGCGCCTGGCGCGGTGGAAACGGAGTTTTCAATGGTGCGGTTCAAAGGCGATAAAGAGCGGGCCGACAAAATTTATCAGGGCTTTACCCCCCTCACCGCCGAGGACATTGCCGATTCCATTGTGTTTGCCGTTACGGCTCCCGCCCACGTTACCATCGCCGACATGACCATTCTGGCCGGGGCCCAGGCCGGGGCCCAGACTATTCACCGGAAGTAACGGCAGCAGTTGTCGGCCAGTCATTTATTTTTTAGTTTAGAGGAAATAACGGCTGATTAGCAACAAGGACCAGCGTATGGCTATAAAACCGGTTCATCTTACGATTCCAACACCCTGCCCGCAGCGCTGGCAGGACATGGAAACCCTGGAAGCGGGACGATTCTGTACGAGCTGTCAGAAGACGGTGGTAGACTTCTCCACCCTGACCGATCAGCAGGTTATCAGCCTGTTGGCGCAAAAGAAGGGGGCGGGATGTGGTCGCTTTCGGGCGGGGCAACTTGGCCGGGTGTTATCCGTTGATCCACCAGTTTCACGGTCACCCGCCCGGATTTTTAGTTTGCTGACAGCTGGTCTACTTGGCCTTCAAGCGGCACAGGCCAACACGTTACCAGCCCCACTCGAGCCAACCCGGCAACACATCACCGACTTAGCTATCCCTTCAGTGTTGCCCATTATGGGCGAAGATATAGTGACCGATTCGGTATGGGTCATTACGGGCCGGGTAATTGAACAGGCGACGCACGCGGCTCTTTCGGGAGCCACTGTTGTTATTAAAGGAACGAATAGAGGGGCCAATACGGATGCCGAAGGCCATTTTCAGGTTCGCATACCGACTGAACTCACGAGTGATCAGATTACTCTGCAAATAGCCAGCATTGGCTACCTGACCCAAGAGATACAATTGAAGTCCGGCCAACTAAACGCACCCTTGATTAGCTTGCATGAAGACTCAGCGGCTTTGGGCGAGGTTATCACGGTTGGAGGTTACAAAAAACTCACTTTCTTCCAACGGCTACGGAATCGATTGCGTGATGGCCACTAACTGCTTCAACACCTCTGATTCCACGCGGTGTTCACCGTCGAAAGCCGTGATTCTCAGGGTTGGGATATCCGTTTTCAGACGATTCAGGTAGCCATCGATGTCAGGTATTTCCTGGATGTATTCGTCCTGGTTTCCGTACACATAATGCGTTTCCGTATTGGTCAACGTCTCCGGCTGAATCATCCCCGATACGCTCTGCGGGAAGTAGCCCGCCCACAAAATAAGCCGGTCGGCCCGAACGTGACCCGCATTCAGCCACCGACAGGCTGTAGCCGCCCCCTGCGAAAAACCGAGTACCGTGATATGTACTTTTTCGGGGTCGCAGCGGTCCATAATATTGTCGTAGAGCTCGTTCAGATAGCCGATGAAATCGCTGATTTCGTGGTCACGGTCTTCGCGGGTAAGCCAGGAGGCTCCCACCCGCTTATAGTCGTTGTTGAGGTACATCCGGGACAACCCCTCCGGCACCACAATAACCGTTTCGCCATCGGCCAAATCAGTGAACTTCCGCCCGAAGTACTGCGCCAGTTGCCCAAACCCATGCAGGCAGAACCAGATGTTTTTCGTTTGATCCGTCAGTTCGCCGATAGTATAGTACCGGGCTGTGCGCTGAACCGATAAATGCTTCTCCTGCATCATGACTAATTACCGATAAAGCCGTGTTTGCTGCCGATCGTTTTTGCGTTGTTCATAAAACCGCCTGTCCGCAATGTAGCAGAGCCGCTCAAGCTTTGCATGGACAACCCCGTTTTCATCAACCCAATCCAGGGTAAATGTTTGCTCGGTTTTTCCACCAGCTGCTACCTCCTGCCGGATGTGCTCAATTTTTTCCTCCGTCAGTTCAAATCGAGCGTAGAGCGTCTGTCGCCCCGGTTTACGGAATTGAATGCTGGCCGATTTATCCCAGACGACGTACTGGTTGCCCAGTATTCGTAATAGCATCAGCATATAAAACGGGTCACCGGCAGAAAACAGGCTGCCGCCAAAAATGGTACCCACGTAATTGTACGTCCACAGATTTCGGCGCAGACGAATGTGTACTTCGCGGGAGTCGCCCGACCAGAACAGGATTTTACCACCCGTTCCAAAATACATGGGATACCAATTCATCAACTGTCGAAATCGCCACGTACTGGCTGACTCTTTCCGTGTGGTTTGTAAAAAAGACGGCTTCATTTTTTCGTTGGTCTACAGTTCAGGCTTACAAAGGCTGAACGGAGTCAGGTTGAAGCGCTTTTCCCTTCTTGATAGCCTGCGCAATCTGCCCGGCATGGTACGAATTGTGGTGCATTAGAAAGACAAGGAGCTGCATCCGGGGTACTTCACCAAAGGGCGACGAAATAACCTCCGTCCACTGCTCGTTGCTGACTTGCTGAATATGGTCGGCAATCAGTTCGAAGCTGTCCGTTACCAATTGCTGAACAGCGGCCAAATCGAGGGGTTTTCCCTCGTCTGAAACGCCCCCTACCGCCTGTAGGGTAATCGTAACGTCCCGACCAAATAACATGCTGGCAAACCGGTGAATTACCTCCGCCGTGTGCAGGGCAATGAATCCCGCCGAAGCCGTTTCGGGCGTCAGGCGGTTGCGGTAGTTATCGGGAGTCAGTTTGCGAATAGGGCCTTGTGCAGCATTCTGGTTCGCCAGCCAGATTTGGGATAATAGTTGTGTAGTCATTGGGTGTTCGTTATTAGAATTTTATCAGAAAAAGCGGACAGGCCCGCCACAGTGTCGGGACCAATTTCTTCCCATACCTGTTGATTTAAGGCTTTCCATATCTTATGGCATCGCTTGGCCAGCAGGGTACCTTCTTCGGTCAGGAAAAGGCCATTGCGGAGGTTATCGGTCAGCCAGCCATTCTTTTGCAGAAGTTGCACATCCCGGCTCATCGCCGATTTTTCGATCTGCAACTGTTTCGACAAGGTAGCCTGACGAATGCCCGGTTGGGCGAAAATGCGCATGAGTAAACCCGCCTGAGCAAAAGTTACCCCCTCCTGCGTAAACGCATCGTTGTAACGCCCCGTCATTACCCGAGCCAGCATCCGCAACCGACCCGCAATGCAGTAGTTTTCGGTATTCATAGCCTAAAGATTAGAAAGTAAAGTTGCATATGCAACTTTGTGGATAAAAAAATGCATTGATAGCCAATGAGTAAAGTACTGAAAGTAGAATGATAGCTTAGTCAAGACGTTATGTCGTTACCATTCAGGCAATTAGCTGCTCCTAAAACTTGCTTACCTGTCTTACTAGCCAGTCGAAACTAATTGGGGTACTGGTCAAATCCGTATCTTGCCGCCATACTATCGAACCTGTCTCCACGATGAAAAATCAGGACCGCCCTAATCTATTTCAATACGCTACCAGTGAGTTATCGCAAGACGCTTTCATCTGCTGGTTAGCCGCCTGGGCAGACCCGAAGTACAAAGATATCGATGCTAACATTAATGTTGGGCTTCATGAAATTGCTCAGCGTTTTGTCGTTTCGATGATTAGAAAAAAGTTGAATTATGCAGAAGCAATACTTAAAACCGTTGAAGTGAGAAGGCAGGTCGGGAAACCAGACATTCTAATTGACATAAACTAGAAAGTTTATTGAAGACCAGCGATCAAATTGGAACACCAGTAAAGATTACAAAATTTCCAAAAGGCTATTGGATGACAATAGCCCGCTGGCAAGGTGAGTATCGCGTAATGACCGATAGCAAATTAGACATAGCCGCCACGCTGGAAAATCTCAAAAAAGCGCAACAACTCCTCAATATAGCTTTCCCACAATGAATACGATACCCACGCTCTCTCCCACTGCATTTTGGGATGTAGATATGCAATCGCTCGATTACGAGACCAACGCCCGGTTTATCATTGAAAAAGTGATGAACTACGGCTTGTGGGACGATATGCTGGAGGTATTACGCTATTACGGTCATGAACGCGTAAAAACAGAGATTACTCAGGCAGCCTATCTCAAGAAGAAAACGCTTTCCTTCTGTTGCACTATATTTGATCTTACTCCCGATCAGTTTCGATGCTACAAACGGCAACAGTCAAACCCGCTACCCTGGAACTCTTAAAAAAGCTTATGCAATTGCCTACACTTAACCAATTCGCTTTGGCTGGTGGCACAAACCTTTCACTGCGGTACGGGCACCGGTTATCAATCGACCTTGATTTATTCACCAATCAGTCTTTTTCGGAAGCAGACGTATTTGACGAACTGGTAAGCTATTTTCCCGGAATTGTTAAAACGGACGAAGGAAAAAATACACTTAGCCTGATGATTGACATGGTAAAAGTTAATCTGCTGGCTCATCGTTATCCGCTATTGGTTGACTTTACGGAAGAAACAGCTATCCGACTTTGGTCAGTTGATGATGTGATTGCCATGAAACTAGGGGCCGTTAGTGGGCGGGGTGCAAAAAAAGGTTTCTGGGACATGGCCGAATTGCTCAATCATTTTACGCTGGAGCAGATGCTTCAACTTTTTAAATTAAAATACACCAATAGCGATCAAGGGTATGTGGTTCGCTCCCTGACCTACTTTGATGATGCTGAAGCCCAGGCGGATCCGATAGTACTGAAAGGCATTACGTGGCCTGAAGTAAAACGACGGATTTCAAAAGCGGTAAAAGAGTTAATTTAACTCAGTTGTTTCACCATCAGCCGGTTACTTGAATTCTGCAGAAATTCTCCCGGCAACCTTGCCGCTTCCCCGCTGAAAGTGGTTATTTTTAAGCCAGTAATTAGCGGAAACCATGCAATTCTCCCACCTCCACTGCCACACCCAATACTCGTTGCTCGATGGGCAGGCCAATATCAAGAAGCTGATTAGCAAGGCTAAAGCCGATAATATGCCCGCCGTTGCCATTACGGACCACGGCAATATGTTCGGTGTATTCGAGTTTGTGGCCGAAGCCAGTAAGCAGGGTATCAAGCCCATTGTGGGCTGTGAGTTTTACGTAGTGGAGGATCACCACAAAAAACAGTTTACCAAAGAGCAAAAAGACGTTCGGTACCACCAGTTGCTGTTAGCCAAAAACGCACAGGGCTACAAAAACCTGGCGAAACTCTGCTCCCTGGGCTACATGGAGGGGCTGTATGGCAAATACCCGCGCGTGACTAAAGCCCTGATTGAGCAGTACAAAGAGGGCCTGATTGCCTCCACCTGCTGCATTGGGGCCAGCGTGCCCAAAACGATTCTAAAAAAGGGCGAGGAAGCAGGCGAAATTGAATTCAAATGGTGGCTCGACCGATTCGGCGAGGATTATTACGTTGAACTGCAACGCCACGAGATTCCTGACCAGATTAAGGCCAACGAAGTATTAATCAAGTTTGCCCGGAAGTACAACGTCAAGATTATTGCCTCCAACGATTCGCATTACGTGGATCAGGACGACTGGGTAGCGCACGATATTCTGCTGTGTGTGAACACCAACGAAAAGCAGAGCACCCCGTCGATGAAGGATTTCAGCGACGATGATGTGATGCCGAAGAATACCCGCTTTGCCTTCTTCTCCGACCAGTTCTATTTCAAGAACACGCAGGAGATGAGCACGCTCTTCAAAGACCTGCCCGAAGCTATCGACAATACCAACGAGATTGTGGGCAAGGTGGACGTGCTGAAGCTGAAGCGCGATATTATGCTGCCCAACTTCCCCATTCCCAAAGAGTTCCAGCAGCATACCGACGATGTCCTGAACCAGTGGGAATACCTGCGCCACCTCACTTACACGGGGGCCAAAGAACGGTATGTTGACATATTACCCAATGTGCAGGAACGCATAGATTTTGAATTGTTTACCATCCGAACGATGGGGTTCGCGGGCTACTTCCTAATTGTATCGGACTTCATCAAGGCCGGGCGCGATCTGGGCGTTATGATTGGACCAGGGCGTGGTTCGGCGGCAGGCTCGGTGGTGGCCTACTGTACCGGTATCACCAACATCGACCCAATTAAATACGACCTTCTGTTCGAGCGGTTCCTCAACCCCGACCGGAAGTCAATGCCCGATATCGACACCGACTTTGACGACGAAGGTCGGCAGAAAGTGATTGATTATGTGGTGGAAAAGTACGGCAAGCAACAGGTTGCGGCTATTGTTACCTACGGCACCATGGCGGCTAAATCGGCTATCAAGGACGTGTCCCGCGTAATGGACCTACCCCTGAGCGATGCTAATATGCTGGCGAAGCTTGTACCCGACAAGCCAACCTATAACATGACACTGAAGCGCATTTTTGAGGACCCCATCGACGGGCCGGGCGGGTTATCCAACCTGATCCAGCCCGACGAGGTGGAGAACGTGAAGAAGATGCGGGCCCTGGAATCGGGCGACCAAAGTGTGGGTCGCACGATGAAAATGATTGATACCGAGAAAGTCCAAAATGTACTGAAACAGGCACGTCGACTGGAAGGGACGGTACGGAACACGGGCGTCCATGCCGCCGGTATCATCATTGCCCCCAGTGATTTATCGGACATTGTACCGGTATCGACTTCGAAAGATACGAACCTGATTATTACCCAGTACGAGGGTAAAGTGATTGAGGATGCAGGCGTAATCAAGATGGACTTTCTGGGACTTCGCAACCTGACCATCATCAAAGAATGCCTGCGCCTGATCAAGCAGAATCACGGCGAAACCATTGAGATAGATAACATTCCACTCGACGATCCGGCAACCTACGAACTATTTCAGCGGGGCGAAACCAACGCCATTTTCCAATTTGAATCGGATGGGATGAAAAAGCACATGAAGGACCTCAAGCCCGACCGCTTCGAGGACCTCATTGCTATGAACGCCCTCTACCGTCCCGGCCCGATTGCCTACATTCCGAATTATATTAACCGCAAGCACGGCCGCGAAGAAGTTAAGTACGACCTGCCCGAAATGGAAGAGTACCTGGGCGACACGTACGGCATTACGGTGTATCAGGAGCAGTTGATGCTGCTGTCGCAGAAACTCGGCAACTTTACCAAGGGTGATGCCGACGTGCTGCGGAAAGCCATGGGGAAGAAGCAGAAAGACGTGCTCGACAAGATGAAGGGCAAGTTTATGGACGGCTGCAAAGCAAACGGCCTGAACCTGAAAGTCTGCGAAAAAGTATGGACCGACTGGGAAGCCTTCGCGTCCTACGCCTTCAACAAATCGCACTCCACCTGTTATGCCTTCGTGGCGTACCAGACCGCCTACCTCAAAGCCCACTACACATCGGAGTATATGGCCGCCGTGTTGACCAGCTGCCTGGGCACGATTGATAAGATTACGTTCTTCATGGAAGAATGTAAAAACCTCAGCCTGCCGGTGTTAGGGCCGGATGTGAATGAATCAGAGCGGTTCTTCGGGGTCAACAAAAAGGGCGAAATCCGGTTTGGGCTGGGTGGTATCAAAGGCGCGGGCGATGCCGCCGTAGAAGCCATCATCGAAGAGCGTAATGCTGGTGGCCCTTTCAACGATATTTTCGACTTCGCCATCCGGGTCAACCTCCGAACGGTCAACAAAAAAACATTTGAATCACTGGCCTACGCGGGTGCTTTCGACAGCATCGATGAATACCACCGGGCGCAGTATTTCGACTTGGCGGAAGGTGATACGTCGCCCTTCCTGGACAAAATTATCCGCTACGCCAACAACTACCACGCCGAAAAGGCAGCCGCCCAGCAGTCGTTGTTTGGGGCGATGATGGGCGGAGAACCCATGCTCTCCCGGCCTAAACCGCCTGTGGTAACGGAGTGGAACCAGATCGAAAAACTCAAATTCGAGAAAGACGTAGTCGGGTTCTACATCACCGGCCACCCGCTCGACGAATTCCGGCTGGAACTAGACGGCTTCTGCAACTGCACGCTGGACAAAATCTACGAAACGCGCCAGCCCGAAATCAAGGTAGCAGGTATCGTATCGGCTATGCAGACCAAGATTGCCAAAAACGGTAACCCGTTCTGCATCTTCAAGATTGAGGATTATAATACGTCTATCGAACTGGCCCTGTTCGGGGAAGATTATGTTCGGCTGGGGCAGTACATTGAGGTGGGGCGGTTCCTGCACATCACCGGCAAAACCCAGAATCGCTGGAACTCGGATAACCTGGAATTTAAGGCAGTCACCATCCGGCTCCTCACCGAAATGCGCGAGAAATTCTGCAAGGAACTCCGTGTATCGCTTACCATCGACTCGCTTAGTGCGCAACTGGTTGCACAGATAAACGACCTCGTCAATGCTCACCCCGGCACCTGCACCCTATCGCTGAATGTGGTGGACCATCAGGAGCGCATTGAAGTCAGTCTGCAATCACGCACCCTGAAAGTTCACCCTGCCAACACGTTTCTGCGCGCGTTACAGGCCATGGAGGGCGTGAGTTGTAAGGTGGCGTAAGCCTGACTAAGGGTTTGGCGAGTACGCTTTACGAAAAAGTTTAGCGTAATATAATATGACTGCGACAGGTACGTACCTGGCTTAATGGAAAAGTTAAACCAGGTTCCATTCATCACTCAACTCTTCTGCCAGTAATTTCAATTGATCGTACGACAGGGGTTTCGTTAGAAACTGATTGGCTCCTAATGCCAGCGAACGATTACGTTCTTCTGCTTCCGATGAGGTCGTTAGCATGACAACCGGTATATCGGCATAGGCAGGAACAGCCCGTAGTTCTATCAGGGTTTCAAAACCATTCTTTCGGGGCATGTTAATATCCAACAGTATCAGACCGGGTAATTCGACACATTCACCCAGCTTGGGTAATAGTTCTGAACCGTCGCTTAGGGAAAAGACCTCGATAGGCTGTTTACCACTGGCAAACGCTGTTCGAATAAACAGCTGATCGTCTTCATCATCATCAACTACCCATACGGTAGAGGTACACATAAATCAGTTGAGCTAAACGGTGGTATACTAGCAGGAGCGGGCTTCGTAGGTGTACAATGATACTTGATTTCAGTGCATAAAACAACTACTAACCCCCTGGTTAGTAGACCATTTAATGTTTTATTAATTAACCTGAACAGTCCATTACCAAAGGGGGTTAGTTACCTGCCAGTACAGGTAACAGCTTAAAAAGTTGATTATCAACCTATTTATTCCCGTGAAATCCAAACACGCACCTACCTTTGAATTTTACCATAATTATGGTTGATGGTGATGATTTATTCTTGCTAACCCAACACATTCAGCCCTGCCATCAGGCATAACGCTAACTTATGCCCAGGATGGAACGGAAGCCACCAGAAAACTTGCCGAAGGATGTCAGGCTAACCTGATCATGGCAATGCCAGTAGGCCACGGATAGGAGGATACGAATTATTGAAGGGGATAATGCCCCAATGGCCCTTACCCTTTTTCCCATTCGCCAGTAACTTACGGAAAAACAGCAAAAAATAAAGCTCCACCCGTTACGATGGAGCTTTTTCAGGTTTAGTAATGAGGTGAGATTAGTGCGTAATGTTAGTTGACACCAGCAGCCTGCTTTTTCTTGTCTTTGGCTGCGGCCTTCAATTCTTTGGCATCGGCTTTAATCACTTTCTTCTGGGCCTTTTCCATTTTTCGATCCGCTTTAGCATTACGGGTATTGGGGTCCGATACACCGGCAACCTCTACACCTTTGCCCGTAGCGGCATTGGTGTTAAGTTCGCGGGCTTTTGCCATTTTCTTTTCCGCTTTCATTTCCTTCTTGGCTGCCTTGGTTTCCTGAGCCGCCTGAGAAAATCCATCTTGAGCTATCAGCAGCATGGCACACACTGAAGCAACCATGATTACCTTTTTCATAACTATACAGTTTTTAGTGTAATGAATTATTTTCAACCGCTAATTAACTAGCCGGGATTTTTTTTGTTCAGAAAAGATGGACTAGTTCGCCAAAATTTGTTCAGGTACCACCCATCCGGATATAGGATACAGTTGTTTTACAAGCCCTAGTGGGGTGTCATCCTGATAGACTAAGCAGCGGTTATCTTCCAGAACTCATAGCCAAACTCGTCCTGTACTCACCCGTTGGCATGCCATCTCTGTCCAAAAAAGCCACCATTTATGTGGATAATAGTTCACAGGTAGCCCCGTAATTGCTATATACTAATGGCTTATTGGCTCCCTACCGGACAACAGATAAATACCCAAAACAGGTATGTTATCACCTTTATCATATGAATACATCCGGAATGGAAACCAAAAGATAAATAAACGTGCCCGATAGGTTACTTGGCAGACAAATTGCCACAGGGTATCCATTACTTGACTTATCGAAGTATACACCATGAACTCACTTCACTCCACCCGGCGATTAGCATTAATTGGTATTATTATTATCAGCCTAGCTATTGGTTGTTTTCTGGCCCTGCACCTGTACAGTTTGGCATCAGTCTGGGTCAAGCTGGTTGAACAAAGGGGCTCGATTGATATTTCCGGGCAAGCGGCCTTTAAATTTTCAGCCCTATTTATATATGGCATTGCTGGTTTCGATTTCCTTCGCCAGAAGCTAAATCTTCGCGAATTATAAGAGTTTATCGATGATTATGAGCAAGTTGACGTGCTATAGGTACGCAAATTGGTTCAAAACAGCATTTTCCTGTAAACGTCCTACCACACCAGCGGCCCGTCACTAGGTGGTCAAAACTCTCATAGTTCGCGTTGATCCATGTATTCCTGCGCAAGTGTAACCTCTTGTTATCGGCGGCCACGAAATTCTTCCGTTTACTGACACCCGGCTTTTGCATGGCCATTCTGCTTTCCGTTGCCTTACATGTGGCTTACGGGCAGCGTACCCCCTTGGAAGAAGCTAATTCAATTTACATAACCACAAATCTGGCCGACAGACAGACCTACGAAGCGATTGAAAAGGTATTTTCAGAGCAGGGTGTATAGTTCTCTGCCGCCAGTGATGGTATATTAATCAGTGTGCAGGACAAACGTTTTGGCCCTTACAAAAGGACCCAGTTTTTAGATCAGTTGAGTGTTATGGGGAAATATAACCTGTAAACCAGTTGGTCAATGTCAGCTACTGACGCGGATGTATCGGCAGTTTTCGTGGGTAGGATTTGGTCAACTATTGCCATCAGTAGCGCCTGCTTATTGGTAATGCTTATCTGAATTGCATTTGCCCTACATACTGAGTTCACGGGTAGCGGATTGTAGGAACAATACACAATAGAGTTGTTGCAACGGGTTAATTTTATATCACGAAACTATCCATTGCTGATTTGCGAACTGACCCCCATTGGCGATCAGCCACCGGACTGTTATCTATGGACAAGGTTCCCTGATAAATCTGCCTGAGGGTTAGGCCTTTGTACTTTCCGAGTCCTATCTTGTCAGCGTAATGATATAACTTCATATTGGCGAGTACTTTTACAGTAGTTGTCGGCAAGACCAGGCTGTTGCGTCAGATAATGGCAGTTTTGGCAGGCAAGATTATGCTCCCATTCAAGAGCCAGACTACTCAGTACTAGGACACGAAAGATAAAGCCGTTTTCCGGTGTCAGCCAGGGGAACAATATCAGATCAATAAGATCCAGGTTGATGGAAATGCTCTTCTACACGCGCTTTTATGGCTTTGAGAACGCTTACGATAATCCCTCTTTCGTAGCAATCCATAAGGATGCCTTCGTTAAACCGCTCGGCCCGAACAATGGCCGTGATGAACATACAGAGGGTGAGTAAGTCGTAGTGTTCGAACGTTAGTTTGGGCTGCATTACCACGGCTTTGCCCTCGTGCCAGTTGGGCCAGTCAAATACAATCTCAATGTTAGGGGTGCGAGTGCTTGCCCGGACAAAGTCCCAGACCAGGTTTTCTAAAGCATCTCCGGTGAGTTGCTCCGACGACTCCATCTGCGGGATAAACGCGAAGAGGGGTTGCCAGTCGGTAAGGCTGTACCCGTACAGGCGTTCTGTATGGCTTTGCGTTTCGGTTGGGGTCATAGAAAAAACGCTGATGGCTTTGCGTACAGTGCCGGAAGCCAATACTACTCCTCCATAAACGCCAGCGACGTTTGCCCGGCTTTGGTTTTCTTTTTGCCCCCGACAGCTTCCGTTAATCCCTTTATTTTCTCCAGCAGCACCGAGGCTGGTTCATCGGTGGGATCTTGTTGCACCAACTCGCCCCGGAAGGCTTTGGCCAGTAACGCCTGCGGCAGTTGGTCAATCTTTGCTTTCAGCGACTGGTACTGCGCTTCGATGGCATCCGATTTGGCAAATAACGCTTCTACCCGATTGACGATTACTTGTTGTTCTTCGAGGGGAGGTAGTGGAATCATTAATGATTCAACATCACCTACTCGTAGATGCTCGACCCCCATTCCAACCGCTTTATCTTTTATTTGGTTATTCATGGTTGGAGCAAGTAATGTGTAAAGCAAATACTTGTTTAACAGTAAATTACCTGGCATTCTCAACAGCATAGTCCTCTGTCCTAAACAGATTTGCATGTTATCAGGTATTATTGCTGCTTCGCCCATAGGTGCTTCCCTTGTGAAGATTATATCACCTGGCATTGGGGGACATCTCCGTGCCCAATAATCATAAGTTTCTTCCGAAATGTATCTTATATCTTCTAAGATTATCTGACCATTTTTTACATTCGTAGTTCTTACTAAGTATATTCCAGATGGCTCATATGGTGCCGTTTTGTTGTGGCAATCTACCACTAAATGACAGACATCGTATAGTGATCCAAGTAGCCACTTATCCGGAATGTTTTCAGGGGAAATTTCCTTCGCATGCTTAAGTCTACTTAATAGTCTTCTTGCTTCAGAATTACCCTTTAAAGCTTCACCTATTGCCCATTCTTGTTTATACTCAAAGATTCTATCAAGTAGTATTTTAGAATCTTCTGTATGAGGATTCTCCTCTCGCCACTCTTCCGTCAATTTCCCCGTTACAGCTTGAGTGAGAACGGTTTGGCGGAATTTCTTGAGAAGTTCAGGAATGCGGGCTAAGCCCATTTTCAGCGTCTCCAAATGACCAAAGGCCGTATCTAACTTGGCAACAATGCGGGTTTGCTCGGCAAGGGGTGGGAGAGGAATTTCTAAATTACCCATTATTGTCCCTGAAACTCTTGGCAGATTTATTCCTTGCGAATTTTCATTTGCATAACTTATTACTTCAGTCGTTCCTAAGTAATAATTTAAATATTTGTTATTAGAATTTTCTTTTGATCTAAAAACAAGAATATCTGTCGAGCAAACGCCATTAAAATTTACAAAAGCATGTTTATTCAGATAAGGTCTTAACTTTCCATATAACACATCGCCCTTCTGAAAAACAGATTTTGTACTTTTCAATTCATCTGAATTTCCAGTCACGTCAATTCCACCGCCTTTCATTAAGTGCTCTAAGCCGACATATGAAAGCGACGTGTTTTCAGCGGGTTCAATTTTATCTTTTACCAATTCAAAGTATTCATTGACTTTGGCTAATATCCACCCTTCTGGCAATTCATTTTCCATCATCCCAGCAGTTCAATAATCTTTTCTAATTCAAGGTGCATTGCCTTCAATTCATTGGCGGCTTCGCGGGCAATGTCGAGTGGCTCGGCATCGTCGGTGCCGGTACTGTGGCTGTCGTCGGCAATCAGGCCCAGATCCAGCGAGTCGTTCTTGGCCGTAATCTGCTCGCGGGTAAGGCAGCTGAAGCGTTCGTCGGTTACGGTGGCCCGTTTGGCGTGGTCGATGGTGCCGTCATAATTGTCGCTCAGGTCGGCAAGGTCAATACCCCCGGTGTAGGCCCGAGCAAAATCGGCAAAAGCAGCCCGCGTAAAGGGTGTGCGCTTGCCGTAGCTGGGCGCGTTGGTCCGCATGTCGTAAAACCAGACCTTCTGCGTATTGCCCGTCTCCGAAGTGCCTCGTTCAAAAAACAGCACGTTGGTTTTTACACCAGCCGCGTAGAAAATGCCCGTTGGCAGGCGCAGAATGGTGTGCAGGTTGCACTTATCCATCAAATCGCGCCGGATTTTGCGGCCGTCGCCATCTTCAAATAAGACGTTATCGGGCAGCACTACGGCCGCCCGCGCGCCCCCGCGTTTGTGCAGGGAGCGGTAGATATGTTGCAAAAAGTTGAGCTGCTTGTTGCTGCTCAGGTACGTCAGATCATCGCGCGAAGGGCGTTCGCCCCCCTGCTTGGTCCCAAATGGCGGGTTGGCCAGCACCCCATCGTAATTACGGAAGCTTTTGCCCAGTTCGGAGAGCGTGTCGCCGAGGTAGATAGGACTTTCCAGGCCGTGCAGTTTGGCATTCATCAGGGCCAGCCGGTGTGCATCCTGCACCAGTTCGCAACCGCTGAAGGCTTCGTTCACCTGAAACGTCCGGGCGGTGATGTCGAGGTCGTAGTAATCGTCGTTCTTTTGGCGCAGATATTCATTGGCGGCAATCATAAAGCCGAACGTACCAGCAGCGGGGTCGTTCCAGCGTTCGCCCAGGCGCGGGGCCAGCAGTTCTACCATCACGTTGATCAGCGGGCGCGGGGTGAAGTACTGCCCGGCCCCGGATTTCTTCTCCCCGGCGTTTTTCTCCAGCAACTCTTCGTAAATGGTGGCCAGCTTGTCCTGTTCGTGTTCATCGTACCAGTTCAGGGCGTTGATGCTGGTGATCAGTGATTTCAGGTTGACCGGCTTGCGCAGCGTGGTGGAGGCATTGGTGTAAATCTCCTTCACGGCTGCATTGTCCGACTTGGCCGAAATGGTGGCCAGCAGTTCGCGGTAGGTATCGAACAGGTCTTTATTGTCGGTGATGGCCGTCAGTTTGCCCCAGCGGTATTCTTCGGGAATATCGGCCTCAAACTTCTTGAGTTCCGACAGTCGCAGAAACAGGATATAGGTCAACTCGTTGAGATACTGGTGGTAGGTCACCCCATCGTCGCGGAGGAGGTTACACAGGCCCCAGAGTTTATTGGCAATGTCTTCGGCACTCATGGTTTTGTTGGTTTTACCACCCCCTGCCCCCTCCTAAAACAGGAGGGGGTAAAAAAGAGGGTTCCGCTGGAACTCCCTCCTGTTTTAGGAGGGGGCAGGGGGTGGTGCTCATTTAAAATGCTTTTCTATCTCGTCCAGCACCTGATTAATGTTTTTCAGAACGGCTTCATTTTTAAAACGCAGCACGGTAATCGATAGTCCTTCAATGGCTTTTTGCCGGTCTTCATCCTGTTGTTTTGCGTCGGTAGTATCATGCACCGCTCCGTCTAGTTCAATAGCCAACCGCTCGGATGGACAGTAAAAATCCAGTATAAACAATCCGATGCTATGCTGCCGCCTGTATTTACGGCCCGCCAACTTATTTCCTTTTAGAAATTGCCAGAGGAACTGTTCACTTTCTGTAGCGTTGTTGCGCAACTCCTTCCGGATAGGCATCAGTACGTTTAGATTATTCAATTGGCCGGTTCTCATTGGCGCATAAGTGGGTTAACGTTTTGCGTGTTGACCACCCCCAACCCTCTCCTAAAACAGGGGGGCTATAAAGGGGCTTCCCTGGAAAGCCCCCTCCTGTTTTAGGAGGGGGTTGGGGGTGGTTCCTTCAATCTTCTTGTCAAGCCTGCTGGTACAAATGATAATTGATGGTCTGGATAACCTGGCCCAACCGGTTATCGAACACTTTGTTAAGTTGGGTAAAGCCCCCCGCATCGGCAAACGGCGATTCGTCCAGGTCATCTACCTGCAACACCGTTTCGGCCAATAGCTGCTTCTCAAAGCGGTCGATCCACTTTTGCTGCACCTTGTTCCAGGGCTGCATGGCGCGCACCTTGTTGACCGCCTTCTTGATCTTGTCCTCGTGGCTCTCCAGCGTACTGCCCAAGGCCAGCGTTCGGATCATCGAAATAATGTCGGCCCCAATGTCTTCGTTCCGGGCCTGTTTCCAGGCGGCTTTTATCGCGTTGGGCTGGTAACCATCCTGGGCCAAAGCTATCAATAATTCCTTTAACGACTGGCGGCTTAATTCGGCCGGCCGGGTGCAAACGATGTTCAGGGCTGCAATTTTATTCTGATTCTCCTGGATGAACCGGGTGAAGCTGTCCAGGTAATCGGCTGGTTTACTGGCCCGCCCGTAGCCGGTTTCCATGCCCAGAAACTCATCTTCGTGCTCAGATACGTACACCGGGTTTCCTGCAAATTTCAGCTCGTCCAGGTAGCGCCAGAGCGTGGCTAGCTTCGGCAGCTGTTCCCGGCTTTGGGCAATGGGTTGCTCCCGCAGCGACTGGATAAAGTCATCCGGGCGTTGCCCGCCGGCATTGTAGCTAAACCATTCCTCGTGGTCGCTGGTCATTCGGTGCTTCTTACGCTGTAGTTTGGCGATGAGCTGTTCGATTTGCCCCTGCACCCGCTCCTCCGAATCAATGGCCGGTAGTTCGTGCACCAGCTGCTCAAACGTAGCGGTGGGGTTCACCACCACTGGTTTCATCTGGGTATAATCTTCCAGGGCCTCGTAAAGCCGGACGGCATCGTAGATCTGAAAGATTTCCTTGCCGATCTCATCGCATCGGCGGGTAGCCCGGCCCAGCATCTGCTCGTACAGAATCCGGGATTTGACCCGGCGCATGAAGACAATGTTACAAATAGCTGGTACGTCAATACCGGTCGTCAACAGATCGACCGTCACGGCAATGGTCGGAAACTTCTCGTTCTTGTAGCGTTTTAGCTGCTCCGGCGGATTGTAGGACTTGCCCGTAATTTTCTGGATGGCATCGTCCTGAATGGCCAGGCCGATGGCCCGGAATTCCTCTTTCAGTAAATTCACGATGGTATCGGCGTGCATGTCGTTGGCGGCAAAGATCAGCGTCTTTTCGTCACCGTCGGGATCGAGTTCCTGCACCAGCCGCTTTACCACCGTGCGGTTAAAACTCTCGTTCAGCACCCGTTTATTAAATCCTTCGATGTCGAACTGTAGCTCGTCCTCCAGCTCGTCCAGCTCCACCACCTCGTTGTTCTCCGGATCGAACGCCGTAGGTTTTTCCCCGGCTTTCCACTTGATACCCTCTTCGCCTAACTTCGTTTTGATGAGGTGGGGTGGGTCATGGTCGATCAGATACCCGTCGATGACGGCTTCACGGTAGGAGTAGGTATAAACGGCTTTGCCAAAGATTTCGGTGGTGTGCAGGGCCGGGGTAGCGGTCAGCCCAATGGCGTAGGCGTCAAAATAGTCCAGCACCATGCGGTACTTGCTGACGTAGTCCTGCTGGTTTTTGAAGTTGAGTCCCTCTTCATCTATTTCTTTATCGAGCAGATACCCCCGGTGGGCCTCATCGATGATGATGCAATCATACTGATCGACGGTGGGCATAGTGGCCTCCTCATCGGCATAGAACAGCCGCTTCACCATGCCCTGTACCGTGGCAAACTGGAGCCGGGTTTCGGCATCGGGCAGGGCCTGTTTCAACTCCTTCACCCCGTAGATATCGGCAAACGTACTCAGGTCAACGACCTTGTTGTCTTTAAAGGCATTAATCGCCTGGATGCCCAGCAGGGTGCGATCGACTAGAAAGAGAATGCGTTTAAACCGATTGGTCTGGATCAGGTGGTAGCACAGGCCGATAATTGTTCTTGTTTTGCCCGTGCCGGTCGCCATGGCCACCAGTGCTTTGCGGTCGCCGGGTTCCCGGAGGAGTTTAGTTTCAACGGCCTCAATGGCTTTGATCTGATAGGTACGCAAGCCCAGTCCCGCTTTGCTTTGCAGAAAATCAAGCGGGGTGTCCGCCAGTTTCTGGTTGACCTGCTGAATATCCTGCGCCCACAGATTCACCAATCCCTCGGGCGAGTACCAGCCCTGTAAGGGATAGGCTGGGTTGGTTTTCTGCCGAACGTCCAGAAACCAGATGCCGCTCTTGGTCTTGATTTGCTCCAGGTAGGGTCGGCCGTTGGTCGAAAACAGGAAAGGTACCCGGTACGTTTCCCATTGGCCAAGCAGGGTGGCCCCGTGGGTAGCCTGTACTGTTTCGGCGTATATTTTGGTTTGCCGCAGGTCGGTAGATATGTCCTGGGCGTATTTTTTGGCCTCAACGAAGCCGTACAGGTCGATGCCCACAAACAGGGCGTAGTCGGCCCAGAGCGTACCGGCAGGCCACTCGGCAATGGCGCGATTTTTCCCCTTCTGGGGCAGCGTCTTGTGCTTTTTGAAATTGATCGTTTCGGTATCGACCTCCCAGCCCGCTTTTCGCAACATCGCATCAATCAGGTGGCGGGTTTCGGCTTCCGACATCTCGATTTTACGGGCCGCCTGTTCCGATCGCTGCTGAATGGCCTGCTGTTTCTCCTCCGACAGACCATCGGTTTGCCGCTCGGCCAGTAGCGCATTCAGGGTTGTTTCCAGCGCTTTGTATTCCGCTTCCAGTTTTTGCAGCGCCAGCGTGTCATCGGTGCGTTCGGGCACCTGGAACGTGCGCATGTAGATGTTCTGGTTCTCCTCGGAATAGGTTTCGTAGAACCACTTCGCGATTTTGAAGGCTTCCTCCAGTCCCTGTTTCGCTATCTCCTGGGTACCGATGTTATCATGAACGGCCTGATTACCTTTCTTCTTGAGGAGATAGAATAAGTCCTTCACCGCCAGCGGGAGTAGCTTTTCCTCCTTTAGCGATTCGAGCCGGTTGTGAAAGCTGTTATCAGAGGGAAAATCCAGCGCGTGTTCATCGAAGAGGATCTCGGTCATTTTTTCGCCAAACAACCGCAGCTTGACCAAGCAGTAGACCGGATCGGAGTGTAGGTAGGACTCGGCAGCAATCCCAATTGTATGTAGGAGCGGAAACTCCTTTTCAAGGAAGGAAAAGTTGGAGGACATAGACGGGAAGTTGATGTGTGGTATGCAAACGAAAAGGAACAAAGCAATTACTTACGAACAGGCCGGCCAATTACCCGCGTAAGCGTTAAAGGGCCTTTGCGTTTTGCCGGGCAATATACAAAAGTATTCATATACCGTCCGGATTGGACCTGGTCTGACCATGAGTCCGGCAACGACTCATTTGGCTAGTTCACCCGGCTCATGCCACAAACGCGCATCCACCGAAAACGCCGATGTCCGTTCGACCGTCACCCCCTCGAAAGAAGGGTGTAAGGGATGGATCAGGAAGTTGAAAGAATCAGGTACCACCGCTGACGGTACGCCCAGGGTCAATACGTCGGGCCGGGTCAGCCAAGGGGCAATGAGTTTGCGGTTCTCACTGAAATCCGATTCGTCCCGCCAGTTTTCCGGCAACTCCGTCACTCCAAGCAACCGGGGCGGCTCCGGGAGTGCCAGGGTAAGCAGGACCAACCGGGGTAAATCGCTGTACGGTAAGGACCGCAAGTGAACCATCTGTTCCAGCAAGGCCAGTTCAGGGCTGGCAGATGCATACAGCACACCAATACCGGGGGGATTCCACCGACCGCCCAGCCGCCGGGCTCCTTCGGTCGAAAGAGGGGTACTCAGAAAACGTTCTTTGATCAGTCGGTACACGCGCACCGGCGATTCAGTTGAGACCATGAAAAAAGCTAGGAGTAGATGCCGTGTTCAATCCGACCCAGCACCGTATGGACCATGGTAAAGCCCGTGGTCGTATCCAGGAGTGCAACGGGAGCTTGCCGGCGAAGCTCGGGCAATGGGCCATGGAGCCAGCGGCCCAGCACATCCATCCGCCCGTCGAATACGGCCAATCCATGCTTAATCAGGACATCCAGCAGCAGCAGTCGCTCCGAGGCATTGCTGTCTAACCGGGCATCGGGCCGCAGCCGGTGCAGGGTCCGTTCCGAGAGATTCAGAATACGTGCCATCTCTTTATCGGTCAGGCCCAAAGGCCGGGCAATTTCATCGGCTTTGGCCCGGCTCACCCCGGCCCGGGTTTGCTCCACGATGGCAAAGCCATCGCCTGTCCATTCTGTATCGGTGGTCAGCTCCATGAGGTTGATGTTTTATGTCACTAAGGTAACCGCCATTTGGCATACTTCCAAATGAGTGATGCTACTACTGTCGGTTAGATGCCCTTGTCGATCGGGTTGATGATAGTTACTCCCGCTTCTACCAGCCAGACGTCTTCCTGTAGCCTATTTGCCGGGAGGTCCCGGTACTGACTTATGTCAGGGAGGTGTACCGTTTAACTTGCTCTACGACGTGCTGATTAATGCGCATTCGTTCAGCCACGGGTTTGTATTGTAGATGAACACTAAAAATAACGGGTATCTGCTGACCTCGTAAGGTCAACTGAAATACATCGGCCTGGGGAGTAGGGCTAAGAATAGATTCGTCAGCCTGATCGATCAACCACCGCTTTTTAAGCAATTCGCCCGTTTTGCCATTCACAACGACGATGGCCCTGGGTGCCATGAGCGCTAACAGATCATAAAACAGGGTCAGCTGTTCGGTAAAAAATTCATCGGTCCTGTTTTCCTGTAGCAGTGTGACCAGATTAACCTGGGCCGATTCCCGAAGTTGAAACAAATCCAATTGCTCCCAGGGCATGCCCACCGCTGCGGCCAGTTCCCGATGCCGTTGAAAGTAGCGCAACCGTTGCCGGTGATACGCCTGGATCGCCTGCCAATCGGCTACCTGACCATGAATTAACTCGGGTTGAAAGGTGAAATAAGGCCTGACGGACTCCCGGTTGGGAACAAAGGACTCGAACTCGGTCCCCTTCAGTACATTGACAATATCACGTTCACCCAGTGAGGGATTGATTCCGATAAACAGTAATGAGCCTGGCTTAAAGTCCGGATAAATCATGGGTACCAGGCTTGTGTGCGCCTGTCGTTTCCAGGAATCGATGAGTCGGTGATGGATCGCTTCCAGCGCGGCACTGGTGGCTTGAGAAGGCATAAAGAAGGCGTTAAGGGATGAATTTGACCGAAGGTGATTTATTTTTTTACGGTGTATATTCATGGAAGGACATACACTACTTTATCCCTGGGAAGCCCAATCCGATACAGCCCACCCCGTTCTCCGGTGATCTGATAGGGTTTGGCCAGCGTCTCACCCAGCGTTTTGACGAGCTTTGTGTTAATGCGGGTTCGCTTTTCTACGAATGAATTATCCAGCCGGTTCGTTAGCCGGTCCACGTTCTGGCGCATGATCTGCTGATCCCCCAGACCGCTGATTCGTTCGTAGAGCGCGAGTAGTTCGGGGTGATAAGCGGGCAGCTGCTGCCGTGAAACACCTTCGGGGTGTTGCAGGAAAAACAGGTAAACCAACCGGTGCAGCGTGGGAATGGCCAGCTCCAGATTGCCCTGTTCGGGGAAGATAATCTGATGGTGCTGATTCACTAGAACCGGTCCGGGATCCCGGGTTTGCCGAAACCCCTGCCGAAACAACATCTGCTTGCGTAACTTCTCGAAGCCGGAAAGGACTGTTTCCACCAGCCAGTCCGGCACTTCCTCTTCCTTTAACTGACGCAAACAGGCATCACAAATGTCACCCGTCCGCAGTTTGAGCGCGATCTGGTCTTTCTGCTGACATAGATCATTCATGCAGCCAATCGCCTGCTCGTGAAATACCCGCCACACGCCATGATCATCAACGGACAACCCCGTTTGCAGGCGAAGGATGTTGGCCAGAATCTGGTAGGCAATCGGATAGGCCGGTGGCGAAGGGATGAACCGGGCCCAGTCGGCGGTGTGGATAAAGACGTTACGACCCTCGTAGGCACTGAACCAGTTGAGCGCATTGGGCCTATTGGTCAAGAGCATGACCACATCCGCATCGCTGGTACCAGCCCCGGTCTGCCGGTAAAAATTACATACCCGGAACAGTTCCTGCCACGACAGGGGAAGACCCCTGTCTGAGTCGTACATGACTTTCCCCACCGGAGATTGGTAGTTGAAAGAGACCGGCTCCCGGAAATGCCGCCCTCCCCATCCCTGATTCAGGTCGTTGTAGGTTTCGTCATCGATGATGGTTTCAGGCACAACAAACTGTAGAGAATGGAGGTCCAGGGAGGTTAGTAATGAACAGACGTCAAAATAGTCGCCGGGTTCATAATCAGGCGCACGAAGGAGGTGAACAGTCAGCAAAGGATAGCAGATCGAGGGTGGAATAACGAACGGGGTAAAAATGGCGGATAAAATTCATTTCCCGTCAGGGTTGTTCCCAGAAACCTTCTTCGGCCTGCCGACTCGACATTCCTTTACTCTTTTTATCATAGTAGGCCATTCGTCCTTTACGATCCTTATCGAAAATGTCCCGCACACTCGCCTGGCTATTTTCAAAGCGCAGGGAAGAGGGAATTGACAGGGAAGAAGCTGTGCGTTCGACATCATGATTGGCGCCCATGTAGGTGAAGGACCAGCCCAGTTTTGTCAGCCGATCCACCAGCGCCCGAACCGCGGAGCCGCTGAACTCCCGGGAAGCGTTCTCCTGCCCATCGGTCATGATGCTGACCAGCACCGAATAGTCAGTTAGCTGTTCGGTTTGCCATTCCAGTCGCATCAGGCTGCGCCCCATGGCATCATACAGGGGAGTGCTGGCATCCGGCTGATACTGCTGGTCTGTCATGGGTTGCAGCATATCGACCTGTTGTTTATCCAGCAGGGTACGGATTGCAAGGCCGTTGAAGGTAACCAGCGTAATAAAGTGTTGCTGGCCGGGGTATAAAGCTTGGGCACCCCGAATGGTCTGCACCATTTCGTGAAAACCGGTCAGAAGGGCGGGCTTGATGGGTTCCATCGAACCGCTCTCATCAAGAATAATGAGGTTGAAAATCTGGTGTTCAGGGGTGTTGGTCATGGCTGGTCGTTTGCTTAAACTGATGAAACAAAGGTCCGGTTTCTGACTGACAGCCCGAAAAATCTGCAACGTTGCAGCCTGACAATCGTACAATAGCTGAGGAGCGTTTGTAGATTACTTCACCTGCTGAATTCTGGTTGAATACCTTTCAGGCAGTTATAAAACTGTTCAACTAACCCTTGCTACGGCCCCAAAACCTGAACCACTAAACTGAACGGGTTTATTGAACGCGATAAGGCCGGTTTTCGGATACCTCCCTCCTACATTGCCACCGTTCAGAAAAACGTCCAAGCATACTCTTACGCAATTAATTGTAGCCGTGAAAATCAATGAGTGTTGAAACGAAGGACGAACTAGACCTGTAACAGATTGTAAAAATACCAACCGGCTGTGGTGTTTCAACCACCGTTTCAATCGCTTGCGGTAACCAAAGAAATGAGCCGGTTAACTTTTCAGTTAACCGGCTCATTTTTATGTATTTATACTTGAGCGGGAAATGGGGTTCGAACCCACGGCCTGCAGCTTGGGAAGCTGCCGCTCTACCAACTGAGCTACTCCCGCTTGTTTTACTTCACCAAAATTGCGCGTTTACCAGCACAATGTCAAGTGATCCGTATCAAATCATTTGCAGCAAGTCAATTATCTGTTGGTACGTGTAGTCGAGTTGCTCATCTGTGGTGCAGTAGGGCGGCATCAGGTACAGCACATTGCCCAGCGGGCGCATCAGCACGTTACGACTAATCAAAAAATCATTAGCTACATCCCGAATGGTGTTGAAATAGGATGTTTGGTCGTCTGCCTTCAGGTCGAAGGCGAGCAGAGTTCCCCGCTGCCGGATATTTTCAACGGTCGAATGCGTGGCCAGTTGTCGGGCAAACGTACTATGTTTCTGCCCAATACGCTGAATGGCAGCCCGGGTTTCGTCCAGAAGCAACAGGTCCATACTGGCCAGCGAAGCAGCGCAGGCCACCGGATTGGCGGTAAATGAATGACCATGAAAAAGCGTCCTGAGCTTATCGGAGGATAAAAACTCGTCGTAGATGGCCTGCGTACAGGTCGTTACCCCCAGGGCCATGGTGCCACCCGTCAGCCCTTTGGAGAGGCACATCAGGTCGGGCTTTTCGGTCAGGTAATGGGAGGCAAACAGTTGTCCGGTACGGCCAAAACCGGTCATTACCTCATCGGCAATAAGGAGCGTACCCTGCTGGCGGGCGAGTTTGAACAGCGCATCCAGCGGACCGGGTTCGTACATGACCATGCCCCCCGCCCCCTGCACGAGGGGCTCGACAATAAAAGCGGCTACCTCATCGGTAAACAGTGCCTCAGCCTGTTTCAGAACGGATTCTTCCTGACCGGCAATGGGAACGGGCAGATAGTCCACATCGAACAGAAAAGGTGCAAACGGGGCGGTAAAGGCACTGCGCCCCCCCACCGCCATGGCCCCGAAGGTATCCCCGTGGTAGGCATTCTCAAACGCTACTACTTTCCGGCGCGGCTGACCAATATTGTGCCAGTACTGAAACGCCATTTTCAGGGCTACCTCAACGGCGGTAGAACCATTATCGGAGTAAAAAACCTTTGCCTGATTGGGCGGCAGTATAGCCAGTAATCGCTCGGCCAGTTCAACGGCGGGCTGATGCGTAAAGCCCGCAAAAATAACGTGTTCGAGGGTAGTCAACTGCTCCGATACCCGCCGGGCAATGTGCGGGTGAGCATGTCCGTGCAGATTAACCCACCAGGACGAAATTATATCCAGGAACTCGCGGCCATCGGCCCCGTACAGCACCGACCCTTCGCCCCGTACAATGGGTACGGGCAGCGGAGCCGTTTGCATCTGCGTAAAAGGATGCCAGATTACGGCCCGGTCCCGTTCAGCTAGGTTGTTCATCATTGAGCAAAAATGGAGAATGGCCCGTTCATCACTCGAACGCCAATCCAGACAATCATTTATAATCGCACCGGCTACCCGGTCATCATTTATCATTCATAACACCCCATTTGCCCTGTGCCCGCATCACTTGCTCGATGACATCACGGGCGGCTTCATGCCCCCCCGGTTTCGGTGATATATACTGGCAAATGGTCTGCACTTCATCTACCGCATCGGCGGGGCAGGTACCCAGCACGTTCGGGCGGCTCAGAATTGGGCAGTCGGGCAGATCGTCGCCCATGTACAGAATTTCGGATTCGTTCAGGGTATCGCGGGCAATGTAGCCGAGGTAGGCGTTCAGTTTCTGGTCGGATGGCCCACCCATAAACACATCGGTTACCCCCATAGTAGCTAACCAGTTTCGTACTCCTTCGGCATTTGATGCCGACACGATAGCCACCCGGTAGCCCGCTTTTACAGCCTGTTCAATAGCGTAGGTATCCCGAATGGAGACGGTTCGAAAGCGTTCGCCCGTTGCCAGCAGGCTGATGCCACCATCGGTCAGTACACCGTCGATATCGAAAATAAAGGTCTTTATACGGGCAAATTGGTCTTGTAGGGCAGCCATGCCGCAAGTTTAGTGAAAACCGGGCGACTGTTCCGTATTTTTACCGAATGAATGCAAACAAACGGGAATCGGCCGGATCCCCTCCAGCGGCATCGACTCCTGCGTTACCGGCTGCTTTTGAGGAGCAGATGCAGGCGCAACTGGCAGCGGAGTTTCCGGCTTTCCAAGCAGCTCTGGCCCAGCCCACACCCGTAAGTATCCGGTTGAACCCACACAAGAAAGGGTATGACACAACGGATTTGACCCCGGTGCCCTGGTGTGCCGATGGGTTCTACCTGCCCGAACGACCGAGCTTTACGCTCGACCCGCTGTTTCAGGCTGGTGCCTATTACGTGCAGGAGGCAGCCTCCATGCTGCTCAGTGAAGCCCTCCGGCAATCTGTTAATTTGAATCGACCGATGAGGATTCTCGATTTGTGTGCCGCGCCGGGCGGCAAAAGTACGCTGCTGGCATCGGCTCTGTCGCCGGATAGTCTGCTGGTTTGCAACGAGGTTATTCGGAGCCGGGTGTCGGTTTTACGCGAGAACCTGGACAAATGGGGCTACCCCAATGTGGTTATTACTAACCACGACCCGGACGAGATGACTAACCTGGCCGGTTTTTTCGATGTCGTGCTGGTGGATGCGCCCTGCTCCGGGGAGGGCCTTTTCCGGAAAGACCCGGAAGCCGTGCAGGAATGGTCGGAAGCCAGTGTACAGCTCTGTTCGAGCCGCCAGAAACGCATCCTTTCGGCAGCCACCAATCTGCTCGATGAAGGGGGTACCCTCATCTACAGCACCTGTACCTACAATGACCCGGAAAACCGGAACAATATGCAGTACCTGACCGGACACGGCTTTCAAAACCGCGCCCTGACATTGCCCGACGACTGGGGTATTGTCGAGAAAGAGACAGACGATGCAGTTGGGTATCAGTGTTACCCACACCGGGTTCGGGGCGAAGGATTTTTCATCAGTGTTTTCCGGAAAAAGACGTTCACCGCAGCCGTAAAACTAGACGCCCGCACGTTTCGCACCATCCGGGCACTACGTACCCGCGACACGGCTTCAGCGTCAAAGTGGCTGCAAAATCCCGCCGATTTCTCGTTCTGGGAGAAGCCCAACGGGGCAGTGATGGCTCTGCCCAAAAGCCTCGAAAAAACGTTCCTTTTTCTGGATAGTGCATTGCACAACAAGGGGTTTGGTCTGGACATGGGCCAGTTTAAAGGACAGGACTTTATTCCTTCGCACGCGCTGGCGCTCAGCACCGCGATTAACCAACAGCTGCCGGCCATTGAACTAAGTAAAGAAAATGCCCTCCGGTACTTTAAGAAGGAAAACCTGGTGTTCGATAGGCCGGTAAGTGGCTGGTTGCTGGCTCAGTATAAAGGGCTAAACCTGGGCTGGGTGAAGGGCGTTGGCAACCGGGTAAATAATTACCTGCCCAAAGACTGGCGCATCCGAATGGATATTAAAGAATACGTATGAAACGGTTACTTCTTATTGTTGGACTACTGCTTACTGTTATGGTAATTGGCTATTTGCTGGGGCCGACTGCCCAGACCGATGCGGTCAGAAATGAAACTTTCTCGCTAGACCCCGACCTGGTAAAGCTGGAGCAGTCCATTGCTCAGTCAGAACAATCCTTGAAGCTGCGGCCCGACAATGAAGCCCGTGTCGTGTGGGCCGACAGCCGGCAAAAAGTAAAAACACCCTACAGTATCGTTTACATTCCGGGTTTTTCGGCCACCTGGGCCGAAGGGGACCCGATTCACAAACAGATAGCACAACGCTTTGGCTGTAACCTGTACCTCGCCCGTACGGCTGAGCATGGGGTAGATTCGCCCGAGGCCATGAGAGAACTAACCCCCTCCCGGTATGCCGCGTCGGCCGAGCGGGCACTGGCTATTGGTAAAGCACTGGGTGATAAAGTAATCGTGATGGGTACATCGGCGGGCGGTATGCTCACGCTTTATCTGGCAGCGCACCACCCCGAAATTGACGGGCTAATCCTGTATTCTCCTTGTATCGCCGTGGCGAATCCGGCGTTGAAGCTGGTAACCAAGCCCTGGGGAAAACAGATTCTCGATCAGGTTTTCGGCGGGGAATACGTTAAAAACACCCACTACAGTGGTGGACGGGAACGCTACTGGTCGCCACAATACCACACCAACGGCCTGATTACCCTGCAAACCATGCTCGACGAGTTTATGACTCCCGACCAGTTTGCGAAGGTAAAACAGCCGGTTTTTATGGGTTACTATTACAAAGATGAGGCCCATCAGGACCAGGTGGTATCGGTGCCCGCCATGCTGGAGATGTTTGATGAACTGGGTACCCCCACAGCAAAAAAAGTGAAAAAAGATTTCCCGGATGCGGGTGAGCACGTCATTGCCTCCCACTTCACATCGGGTGATTTGGCCGGGGTTTATCAGGCTACCGAGACATTCATGAAAGACGTGTTGAAGATGCCCATCGTACCAGTGGCAACGGAGTTAACAATCCGCCAAACTGAAAAATAGCCTACCTTTGGAAAAATTAATGAAGAGTAAAGAAAGAAAACGGGCTCGCCCGCGGGATGAAGTGTATTGTAATCATCTCTTTTTATTCTTCGCTTTTCATTGTTCACTCTTCATTCAAAAAAAATGGCTTACGGATTACTGAACGGAAAACGCGGCATCATCTCCGGTGCGCTGGACGAAAAATCAATCGCCTGGAAAGTGGCGTTGAAAGCGAAAGAAGAAGGGGCAACGTTCACCCTGACCAATGCCCCCATTGCTATGCGGATGGGCGCTATCAAACAACTGGCCGAGCAATGCAACGCGGAAATAATTCCAGCCGATGCTACGGCGGTCGAAGACCTGGAAAACCTGTTCACCAAATCACAGGAAGTGCTGGGTGGCAAAGTTGATTTTGTCCTGCACAGCATCGGCATGAGTCCCAATATCCGCAAGGGAAAAGCTTACACCGACCTCAACTACGACTGGTTCAAACAAAGCATTGACATCTCGGCGCTGTCGTTTCACAAAATGATGCAGACGGCCTATAAGCTCGATGCCATCAGCGCAGGAGGTTCCATTGTGGCACTGACCTATATGGCGGCCCAGCGGACGTTCCCGTTCTATACCGATATGGCCGATGCTAAAGCCATTCTGGAATCCATTGCCCGTAGTTTCGGGTATCGTTACGGCAAATACCGGCAGGTACGCGTGAACACCGTTTCGCAATCACCCACGCCCACTACGGCGGGTGGCGGCATTGGCGGCTTCGACAAGTTTTACGACTTCGCCGATAAGACCGCACCCCTCGGCAATGCCAACGCCGACCAATGCGCTGATTACGTCGTTACGCTATTCTCCGACCTGACCCGCATGGTGACCATGCAAAACCTCTACCACGACGGCGGATTCTCCATGACTGGCATCTCAGAAGAAGTGATGGAGCTGATTCACAAAGGAGAATAAAGTCATCCCAATAAAAAAGGGGGCATCCATTGATGCCCCCTTTTTTATTGGAGTCTACCTCAGGTCAATTACGCATCAAAGCCGAATGTTACTCTAAAAAGTAATTGCCTGCGTCAGGTATGTAGCCTTGTCGTCGCCGTTGATACGAACGGTGGCGGTGAGCGGCTTAGCAGCCCAATCTATGGTGATAAGGCCATAATTCAGTTTGGAAACGATATTACCTACCCGGTGGCGGTTGGGTTCCTCATGCGGGGGCGAAACGTGCGTTAGTCCGCTGCTGGTAATATCGAACAAGGGGTATCCCAAACCCGGAACCGCCACTTTTGATACCTCCGCCATGTGCCGGTCACCACTCAGTAGAAAGGCCCCTTTCGGTTTTGTTTTGCCCAGCAGGTCCAGTAACCGCTGGCGGGCGGTAGGGAAATTAGCCCATTTCTCATAAATATGCTCTTCGGGCAACACCTGAATACCACTGCCAATAACGTGCAGGTCAGCATCGGAGTTAGTCAGTTCTTTTTCCAGCCACTGCCACTGGGCTTCTCCCAGCACATCGCCAGTTGGGTCGGGCACATTGGCTTTACCGTCTTTTTTGAGCGGGTCGCGGAAATAACGGCCATCCAGCAAAATGACCTTCACCCGCTGCCCTTTGGGGCCGTAGCTGTGTGCTGAATACCCTCCCTGCCGGGTTCGTAATGGGCTTTCGGCGGGTACATCCAGAAAATCGAGCATCACCTGCTGGCTGGCTACCCGCATCGGGTATTCTTTACCACCATCGTTTACGCCATAGTCGTGGTCGTCCCAAACACCGATGACGGGAGTAGAGTGTCGCAACTGCTGGTAAACGGGATTACTTTTTTGCCGGGCGTATTTGGCCCGCAACGTATCCATATTTTCCGAATCGCCATAGATATTATCGCCGAGCCAAATCCATAAATCAGGTTTTTGGGCAACGATGTCGTCCCAGAGGGGTTGGGGTCGTTTCTGGTCACTACACGACCCAAAGGCAATGGTTGTGAGGGCTTTATTGGGAGGGACAGCCGTGTTTGGTCTGGACGTTTGGCAACCTGATACGACCAGGTAAACGAGTGGCATTAGTGCGAAAAGCTTTCTCATTTCAGAAGGATTACTGATTCAGTTATCCAGCAAAAGTAAAAAGCAATGCCAGCCCAGACAACCTTACGCCCGGGAATCGACAAACCGGTTGAAAAACCGAATACCGAAGTATATATAAGCTACCAATGCCACCAGACCGATTGTGTTTCCGAGTAAATCCAATGTATCGTTCCCGGCTTCGGTGGAATAATCCAGCATCCAGTCAAACAACCCGCCAGCATACGCTACCAGAACAGTTATCAGGCCCAGAGAGATCAGCAACAGTGTAGTCGATTTGTTTTCCATTTGTCAACTTAGTTCAAAACCTGAACAGGGTACCCGTATTTGGTTAATGGACAGCCTATCCCTGCAAAGGTTTAATATAGCCGGCTTTTTTAAGCAAATATCTCCGAAGCACGGGCAATTAGCTAAAGCCGCATTCCTCCTCTTGGCCGTACAACCAACCTAAAACATAGCCTGGTAATCGGGTTATGATAAGACAGTAGCAAATTCTTTGCCCTTCTGGCAAAATTAGTTAGTACTATTAGGCAAATAGTAACGTTTTTGAGTAAATGGTTCGTATACCCTGCCCATGATTGCTATTATTCAGCGCGTTACCCATGCTTCCGTTACGATTGAGCAGCAGGTGAAAGGTAAAATCAATACGGGTTTTCTGATTCTGCTTGGCATTACCCATACGGATACCCAGGAAGACAGTACGTGGCTCAGTCGAAAAATTGTTGGGATGCGTATTTTTAATGATTCCGAGGCAAAAATGAATCTCGATCTGGCTGCTGTCGGTGGCGATATTCTGCTCATTAGTCAGTTCACGCTCTATGCCAGTACAAAAAAAGGGAACCGCCCCGGCTTTACCGAAGCGGCTCGCCCCGAAATAGCCATTCCGCTCTATGAAGCTATGATACACCAACTGGAAACCGATTTGGGAAAACCAATTCAAACGGGCGAGTTTGGAGCTGATATGCAGGTCTCGCTAGTGAACGATGGGCCGATAACGATTTTGATCGACTCGAAAAACCGTATTTAGTCATTGGCAATTACCAATTTGTGCCAGTTATCCGTTAATTTTACTGAAACCAGCCCTTATCCGTCGAAACAACATTTCATACGGATAAACCGCCGAATGGATTTTTTGCCTGCCAATATAACCACCTATGCCGAAGCCCACACCTCGCCCGAGAGTGCGTTGCTTCACCGCCTGAACCGCAACACCCACGCCCACATTATGGCTCCCCGCATGTTGTCGGGGCATGTGCAGGGGCGTTTTCTGGCGATGGTGTCCTGGATGATTCGGCCGCGCCGGATTCTTGAAATTGGCACCTACACCGGCTACTCGGCCCTTTGCCTGGCCGAAGGATTAGCCGAAGAGGGCCGGTTGATAACCATCGACTATAATGAAGAACTCGAAGCCTTCACCCGTTCCTACTGGGCACAGTCTCCACTGAACGATAAAATTGATTTTCGACTGGGGCAGGCAGTGGATATCATCCCAACGCTCGATGAATCATTCGAGCTGGCGTTTATTGATGCCGACAAGCGGAACCTGTCCGTCTATTTCGATTTAGTGCTGGACAAACTCCGCCCCGGCGGCTTCATACTGGCCGATAACGTATTATGGAGTGGCAAGGTAGCAAAACCCGTTGGCGCGGGGGATGCAGACACCCAGGCAGTTGCGGACTTTAACCAGCGAGTACAGGAAGACCCACGGGTGGAGAACGTACTTTTGCCCGTACGGGACGGGATAATGATGATGCGAAAACGATAAGTACGACAGACCAACATGAACCACCGCCCGGGCGGTATACTATATGAAAAAACGGATGCGTTTACTCCTACTTTTAACCCTGATAAGCGTTGCGGTATCGGCTCAGACAAATGGGCCAACAGTACCGGAACGGCTCACGTTTGCCGGCATTTCAGTTCAATTGGACCCCGATGCCCGTCGGCTGATACAGCAGGATGTCAATGCACTCATGGCTAACCGGCAATACTGGACGGCCAAGCTCGACCGCGTTGCCCTGTATTTCCCCATGATTGAAGCCATTCTGATTGATGAGGATGTCCCTACCGATTTCAAATACCTGGCCGTTCAGGAAAGTTCACTGACACCGGATGCCGTGTCTTCGTCAGCTGCAGTAGGTTACTGGCAGTTTAAGCGCGAGACCGCGACGGATAATGGAATGCGGGTAGACGATGAAATTGATGAACGCAAAAGCATTATAGCCTCCACCCACGGGGCCGCTAAATACCTGAAAAAGAGCAACACCCAGTTTAATAACTGGGTTGCTTCCCTGTACTCGTATTACCTGGGCGCGGGCGGGATTGCCAAACTAATTCCACCCGATTGGTCGTACGCCCGCGAGGTAGCCCTCGACGGCCGCACCGACCGGTACATCCTTCGGTTTTTTGCCCATAAGATTGCCATCGAAAATGCGCTGCAAACACACCAGACCAGCAACCGTTTTGCCCTGATCGAATACCCGAGCGGAGGGGGCAAATCCCTGAAAACCATTGCCGACGAATTAGGCATCGATGAGTTTGAACTACGCAAGTACAACCGCTGGGTGCTGAATGGGGGCGTGCCCACCGACCGCCAGTATGTGCTGGCGATACCGGTAGCCACCGATCAAATCAATGATGTTCGGCAAAAGATAGCCGCCAGTACCTCCATCCCAACGGCCGATTTTGTTCAGACGGATGTTGGCTTTCCGGTTCTTCGCAAGGTAACCACCGGGTTAAGCAGTAAGAATGACCCTGTTCTTTACGAAATCAATGGCTTACCGGGTATCCAGGCGCAGGAGGGCGATAATGCCGCTTCGCTGGCCCGGCGATCAAAAATCAGTCTGTCGAGTTTTCTGCGTTACAACGACATGAGCGACCGGGACCCCGTATTGCTGAATGATGTGTACTACCTGGCAAAAAAACGGAACAAGGCGCTTGTCCCCTTCCACACCGTTCGCGAAGGGGAAACAGCCCGCAGTATTTCGCAGCGGTACGGTATCCGGCTGAAAAAACTGATGCGCTACAACCGCCTGGATCGGGTGCAGAAGCTGGCCACCGGGCGGGTCATGTGGCTCCGCGAACGCAGACCAGCCAACAAACCGGCCGAGATTATTACCGCTCCTACCCCACCGGTATATGACCAGACCCCCACGCCCGCTCCAGCCCGGGTCGATGTAGCCGCCAATACGCCCGCCCGCCCCGCCGGGAGTAGCGACATTCCCCGCAATGCATCGGAACGGAAACGGTACCAGCCCAAACTGGTAGGTGGTGGCGTAACACCCGACGACAAAACATCGGAACCGGCGGCTGCCCAGCGGCCGGAGCCAGTCCGGCCCGTTACACAACCTACCGTAACCCGCTCCGTTCCTGTGTCACCGCAAGCCAGTGGTAGTTCGGAGGGAACCCAACGGATCGTTATTGTGCGCACGCCCGAAGCCTCCGAACCAACGAAAGCAGTGCCCGTGGCTACCACCCCCGAGCGGGTAACCCCTGATACCGATTCGGCAGTGAGCGAATCCAAACCGGTAAAAAGGGCGGATACGTACACCCGTCAATCTAAAAAAGCTCCCGTTTCGGACACGGACATGGGGCGGCCCGAAACGGGTACGTATAAGGGGCCGACCGAACAACAGGCCGATGGGTCTATCGTTACGTCGTCTACTGTACCTCCCACCAAGGCTCCACCCCGGCCCGCAGCCACGGTTAGTCCAAAAACAGAAACCCCCGCCACAAGGCCGGAGCCAGTGGCTAAAACGCCCGAACCCAAACCGGTCGTATCTCCTGCGCCAGCCACGAACAGCCCGGCAACGCCTTCTGCATCCGTCGACCGGTCGGCAGCGACCCACACGGTCGAAACTGGCCAGACGTACTATAGCATTTCCAGGCAGTACGGCCTGACAGTGGATGAGTTAATGACTCTCAACAGCCTGACGAATAATGATGTGCTCGAAGTAGGAAAGAAACTGAAAGTGAAAGCTACGCCAGGGAGTCAATCGGCCGTGTCGGCCTCAACCAAACCAGCAGCTGGGCCAAAAGCAACTGTAAGCTATCATACTATTGCTAAAGGAGAAACCATGTACCGGGTTTCGCAGCAGTATGGTGTCAGTATCGACCAGATAAAGGAATGGAATAATCTGAAGGATACGGGGGTTCAGGTGGGCCAGAAAATCAAAATCATCAAGAACGAATAAAGAGTCCGAAAAGGTAGGAAGGAAATAGAATGTCACACAAATTTCCCTTCCTGCCCTTTTCCCTCCCTCCCATTATGATACTCATTGATACAACCTGCATCAGCGACGATGTTGCCGAAAAGTTTTTCGTTTGTAATCTCGACAAGTGCAAAGGTGCCTGTTGTGTTGAAGGCGATATGGGCGCCCCGCTGGAAGGTGACGAACCCGCCATGCTCGACCGAATCTACGAATCCGTAAAACCCTATCTCTCCCCCGAAGGGATCGGGGTTATTGAGCAACAGGGCGGCTACGAATCCGACGGTGACGGTGGTTTTGTGACCAGTACCGTTGGTGGCCGGGAGTGCGTCTATGCCACCTGGGATGATCGGGGCATCCTGAAGTGTGGCATCGAGGCCGCTTATAACGACGGCAAAGTGGATTGGAAAAAACCCATTTCCTGCCATCTATACCCCATTCGTGTCACCAAATACGAATCATTCCATGCTCTTAACTACGACCGCTGGCCCATCTGTAGCCCTGCTTGCGGATTCGGCGAACAGTTGAATGTACCCATCTACAAATTCGTCCGCGAAGCCCTGATTCGGGCGTACGGAGAAACCTGGTACAACCGCCTGGTTCAGGCCATTGAAAATCCTCCGACTTCGGAGCCGGTGTAGACGGAATGGAAAAACGGGATTATTTTGACGAAGTGTATGAAGTTGTGCGCCTGGTGCCGAAGGGCCGCGTGACCACCTATGGCACGATTGCCCGTTATCTGAGTCTGCGAGCGGGTGCCCGCATGGTGGGCTGGGCCATGAACGGTTCTCACAGCCAGACCGACGTACCTGCCCATCGGGTGGTCAACAGTGTTGGCGTACTTACGGGCAAGCACTTTTTCGGTGGCCCCACCATTATGCAGCAACTGTTGGAAGACGAGGGCATTCAGGTAAATAATGACCGGGTAGTCAATTTCAAAACCCTGTTCTGGGACCCAGCTCTGGAGCTAGGTCTATAGAGCCCTTTCCCCGGAGCACACAAAAAAGCGCTTCCCACAATTAGTTGTGAGAAGCACTTTTCATGTTTATCAGTTCGCTGTTTTTCTACCGCTCAAATACTACATCGGCGAAATAGCCTTTACAGTCGGTAAACCAGCCGGTTACCGAAAAGCCGGTTTGGCGAGCCAATTCCTCAATCTGGGCGCGGGTAAACTTGCGGGAAATTTCGGTATGGATAATTTCTCCGTAGTCAAATGGTACCGCCATATCGAGTGCATTGATCCGAACCGTCTGCGCTTTCTGACTAACCAGGTACGAACGAGCCTCACCACTTTCGGGGTTATAGGTTTCGTAGTGGTCAAAAGCAGCCAGATTGAAGTCGGCATCCAGTTCGGTATTGATGCGCCGGAGCAGGTTCAGGTTGAAAGCGCGGGTCAGGCCCATCCGGTCGTTGTAGGCCGCATGGATAATGGCCGGGTGCTTCTGCAGGTCGAAACCCGTCAGAACCAGGTCACCGGGTTGCAATCGGTCGTGAAGCTGCCGGTAAAAATCAATAGCTTCATCGGGGGTGAAATTGCCGATGTTGGAACCCAGAAACAGCACGATACGCCGGGCGTTGGATTCTTCGGAAAGTTGCTCCAGAGCATTGAAGTAATCATCATGCCGGGCATTCAGCAGCAAGTCAGGCCATTGTTGCTGCACATCAGCCACCAGTTTATCCAGCGCATCGCCCGAGATATCAACGGGAGCGTAGGTAAAATCGGCTTGCTGATCGGCTAAAAAGCCCAGTAGAATTTTTGTTTTCAGGCCGTCACCCGCACCCAGTTCTACCAATTCGAACGAGCGTTTGTCCGGAGTGAATAACCGCAGCAGGTCGGCCTTCTGGGTATCCAGAATTTCGTACTCTGACCGGGTCAGGTAGTAGTCCGGCGTGTGCATTATTTCAGCAAAAATTCGGCTTCCTTCGGCATCATAAAAAAAGCGTGACGATAGCCGCTTGGGGATTTGCTGCAACCCCGTTCGTACTTCATCAACCAGGGCCGCATCGGATTCGTGCTGCTCCATAAAAGGCGTTTCCATTATAGATTCGCCAGGCGTATTCCCGTAAACTGCCATTGCTTGTCAGGTTGAAAAAAATTGCGGTAGGTTGGTCGGGAGTGCCCTTCGGGTGTGGCCACCGAGGCACCGCGCAATACCAATTGTCCGCTCATGAATTTACCATTGTATTCGCCCACGGCACCTTCGGCGGTTACGAAACCGGGATAAGGCAGGTAAGCCGAATTTGTCCACTCCCAGCGGGTTCCCCAGTTGATACCACCCGATTGGGCAGCGGCTTCCCACTCAAATTCGGTGGGGAGCCGCTGCCCTTTCCAGCGGGCATACGCGTCGGCTTCGTATTGGCTAACGTGACTAACCGGCGCATCCGGGTCAACGGGTTGCAAGCCGTCGAAGGTATAATACCACCAGTTACCGTCAATCCTATGCCAGTACAACGGAGCCTGAACACCATTTGCGTTGACCCACGCCCAACCATCGGACAACCAGTATCGGAAATTTTGATAGCCACCGGACTCGATAAACGCGCTATATTCCCCATTGGTGACCAGATTGCCGTTCAGCACTGTGTCGTTGAGGTACACCTTATGCGGATTCAGTTCATTGTCAAAGCAGAATGCGCCGTTCCCCCGTCCGTTGCGTTGGAAACCAATCGTGTAAATACCCGACTCAAGACTAACGGGCGGGGCGTTGGTCAGCGTGGGATACTCAACAAAAGGCATCTCCACGGCCGGAAGCAGGGGATTATGACCCAGAATGTACTTGATGTCCGTAATAAGCAGTTCCTGGTGTTGCTGCTCATGATTTAGCCCAATGTCAATCAGGGCAAGCAGATCATCCGTAAAGGCAGCCGTATCCAGAAAGCGACTCATGTGTTCATCTACATACGCTCGGTACGCATACACACCCGCCACCGTTGGGCGGCTCAAATTACCCCGGTTCGTACGCAGAACCCGCTTGCCAACAGTTTCGTAATAGCTGTTGAAAACGTAGCTAAAATCGTCGTGAAAAACGCGATAGCCGGGGAGGTTCGGAGCCAGCAGAAATGTTTCCCAAAACCAGGTTGTATGCCCCAAATGCCACTTGGGCGGGCTCACATCGGCAATGGGTTGCACAACATAATCTTCGGTTTCGAGTCCCCGGCAGATGGCCTCGGAATGAGCCCGTACACGCAGGTATTGTTCAGTTAGTGTTTGTTCAGCAATCATAATGGTTCACGGTTTATGGTATTCAGTACATGCCGGGCCGGGTAGCAGACTGGAGCGTTCCTGTGGGGCTTTAGGCTATGTTCGTTTCGCGCTACCACTCCAGCGTAAACCGTAAACCAAAAACAGTAAACTCAACCACCTTGTTTTAATATGCGGCCATTTGTTCATCAGCGTAACACCAGAGCCACCGTTCACCCGGCTCGGCGGAGATGACTACCGGGTGATGACTGGCTAAAAAATGCTTCGTAGCGTGCTGGTTGGGGGAAGAATTGCAACAAAGCGTCGTTCCGCACGTCTGGCAGGTACGCAGGTGCACCCAAGTATCGCCCGTTTTTACGCATTCGTCGCAAACGTATTCAGTGGCCGGACGGATATTGGTGATGGCTGATAAGTGGTTGCAGGTGGTTTGTTTAAGCATAGTTTTGGCTATATGATGTATGATATAGGGGGTAAAGGGAGTATCGATTGATGACGTACACCCCAGCCCCTCCCTACTGTGGAGGGGCTGGGTATTTTGACCATCCTACACCTCTTAGTTTTCGGCCAGGTATTTATGGACGAAGCTTACGGCCATGGCTCCTTCGCCTACGGCCGATGCTACCCGATTCATGGCACCCGCCCGAACATCGCCAGCGGCAAAAATACCGGGGCTACAGGTTTCCAGCAGGTAGGGTTCCCGCCCCAGTTTCCAGACGCTTCTGAACTCGGCAAACTTCGCCATATCCCGGCCCGTAGCGATAAAGCCTTTCGGGTCTTTCAGGATATCCATCTCTATCCAGTCGGTGAAGGGTTTCGTCCCAATAAAAATAAACAGTCCGGCGGCTTCCACTGTCCGGTGCTCTTTTGTATCCATATCTTCCAGCACCAGGCACTCCAGCTCATTATTGCCCAGCCCCTCTACCACTTCGGTACAGCCCACCACCGTTATATTGGGTGTTTTGTCAATCTGGTCGATGAGGTATTGCGACATTGTTTCGGACAAGTCCGGCCGCCGGACGCAGATAAACACTTGGGCCGCCGTACGGGACAGGTACATAGCTCCCTGACCAGCCGAGTTCCCCCCGCCCACGATGTACACAGTCTTCCCTTTAAAGGCGACAGCTTCGGTAGTAGCTGCGCCGTAATAAACGCCCGCTCCGGTGTATTTATCGAGGCTTTCGTTTTCCAGTTTGTGGTACGATACCCCGGTGCTCAGCACAATAGCCCGCGCTACAACTTCCGTGTCGTCCGACATTTTTATGTGCTTATACTGCCCCTGCGACTTGATAGAAACGACCTCCTGCGGAGCCAGAAACTCTACGCCAAACCGTTGTGCCTGGGTAATGGCCCGCCGGGTCAGGTCGGACCCGCTCAGGCCATTGGGGAAACCGAGGTAATTTTCGATGCGGGAGCTAGTACCTGCCTGCCCACCGGGGGCTCTTTTATCGACCAGAATCGTTCTCAGCCCTTCTGAACCCCCGTAAACAGCGGCTGCCAGTCCGGCAGGACCAGCGCCAATAATGGCCAGGTCATAAAGCCCCAGAGACGCTTTGGGTTGTAGTCCCAGTTTCTCGCCTACTTCACTCAGGCTGGGCTGAGTCAAAAGCGTTCCATCGTCAAAAACAACGGCGGGTAAATCGCTCTGGCTCTTTCCGTGCAAATCAAGCAGCTCCTGCGCCCGTGGGTTCGTTTCTATATCGAGCCACTGATACGGGAACAGGTTACCCGCCAGAAAATCTTTCAACTCGTGAGACCGGGGGGAAAACTGATAGCCGATCAGCTTTAACCCATCAAAATCGGGCCGGTAGTTCGCCTGCCAATCGGCAAGGAGGTCTTCCAGCACCGGGTACAGTTTTTCTTCGGGTGGGTCCCAGGGCTTGGCGATGTAGTAATCCAGTTGTACCTCATTAATGGCCCGTATGGCCGCGTCGATGTCGGAATAGGCCGTCAGCAAGGCCCGTTTGGCATCGGGGAACAGTTTACGCGCCTTCGACAGGAATTCGACACCCGTCATAACGGGCATCTTCTGGTCCGACAGGAACAGGGCCACAACTTCGCCTTTCTTTTTTAGCTCAGGCAACGAATCGAGGGCTTCCTGGGACGAACTGGTGCAAAGGATACGGTATTTTTTGCGGTACTGCTGCCGTAAATCATGCTGAATAGCCTGCAATACCTGCGGGTCGTCGTCAATGGCAAAAATGATAGGAAGACGCATAACTTTTATAAAGAGCGAAAGATTGAATGAGCGAATGGGTAGATGAGCGAAAGAGTATCAGGCGTTTTTTTTCGCTCTGGCACCCTTTCGCTCATTCACTCATTGAGTGGGCAGGCATACGCTGAACTCGGTGCGACCCGGTTCTGATTTTACTTTTATGGAACCGTTGTGATGCTTTATGATACCCTGCACAATGTCCAGTCCGAGTCCGGTGCCTTTGCCGATTTCCTTTGTCGTAAAAAAAGGCTCGAATATTTTATCGGTGATATCGGCCGAAATGCCAGACCCGTTGTCGATTACTTTGGTCAGCACAAACGCCGACCCGTCGGGCCGTTCATCAAGCTGACTGTCAATGGCGAGGGAGCCTCCGTCGGGCATGGCATCGATGGCATTATCAATCAGGTTTGTCCAGACCTGATTCAATTCACCAGGCCAGCCACAAATGGCGGGCAGGTTGGGCGCTAAGGCTACCGTCACGGTAATATGTTTACTTTTTACTTTGTGATTCAGCAGCGTGAGGGTATTGTTAATACCGTCGGCCAGTTTAACCGTTTCTTTACCCCCACCCCGGTCCATATGCGTGTAGTTTTTGATGGAGTCGGTCAGGATAGAAATACGTTTGGATGCCTCGCTGATGTCGAATACCAGCTTTTCGGTCACCAAATTGTTAACCAGCCAGTTAATTACACCGGCCAGATTCTCATCGCCAATTTTTTCCAGAATCCAGTCCAGGTCATCCACCGTAAAACCGTAGTCAATCAGTGGCCCAACCAGGTCCATGGTATCATCAACGCCATGATCGTCGAGCCAGTCGGCTACTTCATCCTCCAGACTACTCCGTTCCAGAAGTGATAGACGCTGTGCCGGGTCTGCGCCCGACTGCTGGTCTACTTTTTTAAAGAATACGGTATTCACTGAATCGACCTGCTCGTCGGTCAGGCTGAGGTGCATAATGGTCTTGAACGCTTCCGGTGTAGCCCGCATGTGGGTTCTAAGCGTATCGGCCGAGCGCACAACGGCGGCCACCGGGTTGTTCAGTTCGTGCGCCAACCCCGCCGACAACCGACCCAACGACGCTAATTTCTCATTTTGCTGGGTCAGTTTAGTAAAGTCCCGAACCCGCGTAGTCATCTGATGCACCAGGCTTTCGGTCAGTTCATAGCACGTATGAATCAGGTCGGGCAGGTGGGTACGGTGCAGTTGCAGCATCTGCACTGGTGAGCTGGTTATTACCCAGTTTACATTGGTTTTCATGCGCGAAAAAGGCAGCACACCCAGCACCGAATGTGGTTCAAAAGACAGCAACTCATCCCCGGCCCCACCCGTTCCGGCATCAATCCGAATACGACCGTCGAGCAGCACTATCAGGTAATCGGCTGGTGAGCCGGGTTTGTTAATGACGGTCTCTTCGGGCAAGGAGACAACCTCGGCCCGGTCAATAAACCACTGAAGTTGCTCGTCGGGTACCTGGTCAAAGAGGGGAAACTGGTGGAGGGTTTTTAACAGATTCATGCCGGAAGGAATATAAAAATGGGTAAAAACCTGGCTCCTCCATCGAGTGAAAGAGTAGTGTAATGCAGCAAAGTATACTGATTGGAGAGCCTGATGCGTAACGATTTGTAAGCGCGATTAGTTACCAAAAAGACGTTAACTTACTAAAACGTATTTTCTCTGCTATGCGTCATACGCTGCTTCTGTTTAGTTTACTGCTTGTTGCCTTTCGCTCCGACAAACCGGCTTATCAACTCTATACGCCTACGCTTAAAGCGACTACCTACGCAAAACTGCTTCGCCAGGCAGCCGATGCGGATGTCGTTTTGTTTGGAGAACTGCATAATAATCCCATTTGCCACTGGCTCGAACTCCAGCTGACCAAAGATTTACAGTACCAGAAAAAGGGAAATCTGGTACTGGGGGCCGAAATGTTTGAGACGGATACCCAGACAGCCCTAAGCAATTACGTGCAGGGGCAAACAACGGCACAGGAACTGGCTGCGCAGGCCCGGCTCTGGACCAATTACGAGACCGACTATAAACCCATTACGGACTTTGCCCGCGAGCAACGTATTCCGTTCATTGCCACCAACGTGCCACGCCAGTACGCCCGTCTGGTTTCGCGGCAGGGATTATCGGCCCTTGATACGGTTTCGGCAAAGGCCAAAAGCCAGATGGCTCCCCTGCCGCTCACCGTTGACCTGACCTTGCCGGGCTACAAAGCCATGATGGAAATGATGAGCGGGCCGGCACATGGAGCTTCGGGGACAACGAAAAGTGGACATCCGACTGCAAACGCGGATATGACGGCAAATTTTGCCCGTGCCCAAGCCATTAAAGACGCCACGATGGCCTATTTTATTCTACAAAACCTGAAACCGGGCCAAACTTTCCTGCATCTGAACGGCGATTATCACTCCAAAAACTTTGAAGGTATCAGCTGGTATCTGCGCCAGCAGCGGCCCAATCTGAAAATCCTGACCCTTTCCTCCGTCGAAATGCCCGACACCGACAAGCCCGACCGGGAGAACCGGAATCTGGCCGATTTTGTGCTGGCTATTCCCGCCGATATGACCAAGACGTATTGACTAAAAAAACAGATAGCGTATTACTGGCAGATGGCTTTATAGTTACTTTTTTCCCTTCCCCTGTATGCGACAGTTATAACACCAGATAGTCTCAATGACTATTCATTCGTTAACGGGTTAAAGTCGTTTAGATCAACCGTTAAATTAATTGTTTGCCAGGGGCTACCATTCACCTCACGGCAATTGATAAGCACTGCTATATTTACAGTTGATGAAGCATTTAATCATTCTTAGTGGCCTTATCTGCGTAGTTACGCTGGCCGCACTGGTACCACCAACTTACTGGAAACCGCCTGCCGACAGCCAAATTCCGGCCGGAGCACTGGGTAAACAAATCCGGTATGGGCGCGACCTGGTTGCTCACACGGCTAAGTACCTGGGGCCAAATGGTTCGGTGAAGCATTTGTCCAACGGTATGAACTGCCAGAACTGCCACCTTGAAGCGGGTACCAAAGTTCTGGGCAATAATTACTCCGCCGTGTTTTCCACCTATCCCCGTTTTCGCGAACGGTCGGGGGCGGTAGAAACGGTCATTAAACGCATATCCGATTGCTTTGAACGCAGTTTGGGGGGCAAAGCACCCGACAGTGCGAGCCGGGAAATGCAGGCGATGGTAGCGTATATGCGGTGGCTTGGTACAGATGTGGCCAAAGGGCAACGGCCCGAGGGGGTAGGTCTGGTAAAAGTAGCCTACCTGGACCGTGCCGCTGATTCCACCAAAGGCCGACAGATATATGTGGCCAAATGTAAGGTTTGCCACGGCGTAAAAGGCGAAGGAACGAAAGTGGCCGGAGCATCGGAATACGTTTATCCACCCATGTGGGGGCCAAACAGTTATAATGATGGAGCGGGCCTGTACCGCTTATCCAGCTTTGCCGGGTATGTTAAAAACAACATGCCTTTTGGGAGTTCGTACGCTAATCCGCAATTAACCGACGAGGAAGCCTGGGATGTAGGAGCCTTCATTAACTCCATGCCCCGCCCCCACAAAGACCAAAGCCATGACTGGCCTAACGTAGCCAGCAAACCAATTGATTTCCCCACCGGCCCCTATGCCGATGCCTTCCCGGAACAGCAGCATAAGTTTGGCCCGTTTCAGCCCATTGCCGATGCCCGAAAGAAACAGTAACTTCACCTGAAAAATAAAGCAACCATGAAAAAACTAACCTACCTGTTCGCGCTCGTGTTACTGGCTATCGCTCCGGCCATGGCGCAAACCAGTGAGACCGGTGCCTTCCACGGGGCCGAAGCTACCAAGTCGCGCTACCGGGCGGTATACCAGTTGAACACGGCCGACACATCCGTTATCAGTCACGCCCTGGCCAACATCCAGAACGCCCTGAACGACCCACGCCTGAAAGGAAAACTGGACATGGAGCTGGTCGTGTATGGTGGGGCAAACATACTGTACCGCAAAGACAAGCCTCAGTATGAACAACAACTTCAAAATCTGCAAAAGCAGGGTGTTATTCTAGCCATGTGCGAAAACACTATGCGGATGCGGAAAATCAAACGGGAGGAGTTATTCCCCTTCATCAGCTACGTCCCCACCGCCAACGGCGAACTTATTATCCGTCAGGAAGACGGCTGGGCTGTTATCCGCCCGTAGGTTCTACAAATCATAAAAACAGCCCGTTGCCATAAGCTGGTAACGGGCTGTTTTGGTTAAAGCCCGTATAAACTCGTATTTTGGCATACGATAAACACACTCTTTCATGTTACGCTCACTCGAAATACGCAACTACCGCAATCTTCGCCACCTGACCATCGAAAAATTAGGTCGGGTGAACTTGCTGGTCGGGAAAAACAATACGGGAAAAACATCGGTACTGGAAGCATTAGCTATACACGCTGAACAAGGAAATGAACTTCCCACGATTCGAAAGCTACTTCGAAAGAGAGGTGAATTTTACCCTGATTTTGAGAAGCAAAATAGCTCTGTAGAGTCAAACTTAACCACCTTAAAATCTCTTTTCACTGATAGGAATACGAACTTTTTTATAAGCGATGAACAGGAAGATAAGCGAATTTACATAGGGGAATTAGCTGGCCAGGATGCTTATGAAATTTTGCGAATAGCTTTGGTAAACAGCTATGCAGTGAGTCGGTCAGGCGAAAATGGTAACGAATATAATGAATACGTCATTGCTACATCTTCGGAGCAAGTCGAAAAGCGGGAGTCCCGTGTAGAGATACTATTGACAAGACATGGGGGGATTTATCAGCACAGAATTTCGCTGACTGATGAACTGCTTTTTTCCGAGCATTACTTTGCAAAAGATAATTCTTCCGTTTTCCTTCAGTTTGTTGATGCTAAGAATCAGACTCTTGAAACAATACCAGAACTCTGGAATAAAGTAGCCTTAACGGAATCGGAAGATGATGTTTTAAAGGCGTTACAGATTATAGAGCCAAGTATAAAAAGATTTAGTTTAGTGGGTGATGGCCGCCCAATCGTCAGAACGGGTGACGGTCAAAGACAGGCACTTTCAAGTATGGGTGATGGGGTAGGCCGTGTATTCTCTATCATCTTGGCCGCTGTTAACTGTGAAAGCAGTGGTTACCTGCTCATTGACGAATTTGAAAACGGATTACACTATTCCGTGCAGGAAAAGCTCTGGGAGATCATCTTTTACCTCGCCGAAAAGCTAAACATTCAGGTGTTTGCTACTACCCATAGCCTCGATTGCATTGAAGCGTTCTCCGCCGTACTGAATAATGGAAAACAGGATTTAGAATTCGGGACCATGATACGACTTGAGAATTACGAAGGCAATATCGAAGCAACGGTTTACGATGCCAACGAAATTCAATCCACCACCCGCGTTCACGTCGATCCCCGATGAGTGAGAATATTAGTAGAAGGAAATTTTCGTTCAAGCTACTAGTTGAAGGAAAAGACGATTTGTATGTAACGGCGACGATCCGCGACGCCCATCAATTACCGGATAATTTCGAGATTGTTGATTGCGAAGGAATTGACAAAATGCCTGACCAAATTGTCGCCCGGATTAAACTTCAGCGTCCAAAGATTAACACAATTGGTATTGTACTGGATGCAGATAAAGATTTAAAAGCTCGTTGGGATAGTATCCGCGATACGCTCCGTAAAGAGAATTATGAGGTTCCAGAATTACCGGAAAAAGATGGGACCGTTATCGCCGGAATTGACCGCAATCCAACTGTAGGAATCTGGCTCATGCCCGATAACCTACAATTGGGAATGCTTGAAGATTTTGTCCAGTACCTTATTCCAGAAAGTGACTTACTTCGTCCGTACGTTGGTGAGGTACTCAGAAAAATAGAAGGACTGAATATTGATAGCCTTTACAATCCTCAGTCCCACCGGGCGAAGGCATTTATTCATACCTGGTTAGCTTGGCAGAAAGACCCCGGCACGCCAATGGGCCTGGCTTTGACTAAAACCTATCTCGACCATAACGCCGAGCTCTGTCTCCGTTTTGTCAGCTGGCTGAACCGACTTTTTAATCCTTACTAAGCCATGCTCGATTTTCGTCTGCACGTTTTTTATACCGTTGCCAAGCGGCTTAGCTTTACCAAGGCGGCCGCGGAACTATACGTAACCCAGCCCGCCGTGACCAAACACATTCAGGAACTGGAACATCAATTTGGGACGGCGCTGTTCGATAGACGGGGTAACCAGATTAGCTTGACTACGGCCGGAAACGTGTTCCTGCGCCATGCCGAAACCATCATGGCTACCTACCGCCAACTGGAGTTCGACATGAACGCGCTGAAGGGTGAGCCGGGGGGGACGCTTCGGGTAGGAGCCAGTACCACCGTCGCGCAATACGTCATTCCACCCGTACTGGCTCGCTTTCACGAACAATCGGCTGACGTTTCTATCTCGCTGCTGAGCGGCAATACCGAGCGGATTGAGCAGTGGTTACTGAACGATGAGATTGACCTGGGTCTGGTCGAAGGAAGGACGCACCACAGCGACATTCGGTACACACCCTTCGTGAAAGACGAACTTGTTCTCATCTGCCGCGCCGACCATCCCCTGGCCGACCGGGATGAAATTACGTTGGATGAATTACGGGCCATCCCTATCGTATTGCGCGAACGGGGTTCCGGGTCGCTGGAAGTGGTGGAACATGCACTGCGGGGCGCTGGCCTGCGGCTCACCGACCTAACCATTGAGATGCAGTTGGGTAGTACCGAAAGCATGAAGTCATACCTCGGTAGTTCTCGATGTATGGCTTTCGTGTCGGTTTTCGCGGTGCAGCACGAGTTGCAGGCGGGTTCGCTAAAAATTCTGGATGTGCAGGGACTTACTATCCAGCGCGACTTCTATTCGATTCAGATGCAGGGTGTTAGCGAGGGGCTTGCCGATACCTTCATGCGGTTTACCCGGCAGCACTACCGGAAAGGTTAAATCAGGAATGAGGGCTAACCAACCGGTTTTCGTACTTTTGGTAGCAGAAACTCAGTTATCATGCAAACAAAACGCACCCCGTCGCTCGTCGCGGTATTAACCCTGCTTACCCTATCACTTCAGGCACAAACCCGGCTTCCCCGCCCGGCCGCTACATCAGCAAGAGAAACGGCAGCGTCGTCCAAATTGCCAGAATTCAACCTGTCTGCCGCTGAAGTAGAAGCGCACACGCGATTTCTGGCCTCCGACGAGTTGCAGGGACGTCGCACGGGTGAGCCGGGCAATGCAGTAGCGGCCCGGTACATTGCCGAGCAGTTTCGGTTACTGGGGCTGAAGCCAGTCAGCGAGGGTAACTTTTTGCAGCGTATCAACCTGGAAAAAGTAAGAGCCGCCAGCTCGGCCATGATGGTAGTGGGAACTGACACCCTGCGTCTGGGTAAAGAAGTAGTGGTTATGGCGGGTGATGCAGCCAATTTATCGGGTGAGGTACTGTATGTTGGCTACGGCCTGACGGATGGCGAGGATGGGTACAAAGGGCGGGATGTGAAAGGACGGATTCTGGTAGCGCAGGGCGGGTCGCCGGAAGCAAAGGGGCCGGGTGAAATCTTCCGGGCCTCGAATGAAAAACGTAAACTGGCGGCTGAAAAAGGAGCCGCTGCCCTGATTGAACTCTACAGCGAATCTATCCCCTGGGGCTTTGTCAATCAATATTTTAACCGCGAACAGCTAGCGATACCCGTTACGACCGAAGGGGCCGGTTCCTTAGCCCACGTATGGGTAAACAACGCCAATAATAAATATAAGCAACTGAAAGAAGCCGGGCAAACCGTTACCCTACAGTCGTCGGGGCGGCTACGCACATCCACGCCTTCAGCCAATGTGGCGGGTATCATTGAAGGCACCGACCCAAAACTGAAGGATGAATACGTAATTCTATCAGCCCATTTCGACCATATCGGCGTGGGTAAACAGGCCAATACACCCTATCAGCCAGCGGATAGCATCTTCAATGGAGCACGGGATAATGCCATGGGTACGGTAGCCATCCTGGAAGCCGCCAAAGCATTGTCGCTGCAAAAGCCAAAGCGGTCTATTCTGGTGCTGGCCCTGACGGGTGAAGAAGTAGGGTTGCTGGGAAGCCGGTATTATGCCGAACATCCGCTGGTGCCGCTGAAACAAACCATTTTCGACCTGAATATCGACGGAGCAGGGTACAACGACACCACCATCGTCTCGGTGATTGGTCTGGAGCGAACAGGAGCAAAAACAGAAATCGAAACCGCTGCCCGTGCGTTTGGATTGACTGTATTTGCCGAACCCGCCCCCGAACAGGGCTTGTTCGACCGTTCCGACAATGTCAGTTTTGCGGCCAAAGGCGTTCCGGCACCCACGTTTTCGCCGGGATTCAAAACGTTTGATGCCGCCATCGGTAAGTACTACCACCAGGCCATCGACAACCCCGAATCGCTGGACTACGCTTATTTCACCCGCTTTTGTCAGGCTTATGCTAACGCGGCCCGTCTGATTGCCAACCGGTCTACGCGGCCCCAATGGTCAGCGGATGATAAGTATGCCCCAGCCGCAAAGGCATTGTACGGCCAGTAGTAGAGGTTTGCAAAAACGTGCTTCTAGATGAAACACTAACGCATCCGGTCAACCCGGATGAAAGCCGTCCGACAAAATGGAAAACTAAACGACCTGCCTCATCGTTTATCTACTAATAACGACACCCGAACATGCTATTCAAATATCTGTTTATCATCACGCTGATTATTCTGTTTGTGCCACCCGTGCGCCGATTCGTCTTTTATTTGCTGGTTGGCCGAAAGTTGGTGAAGCAACAGGAACAACAGGAAAATAAGCGCAGCAAGACCCGCGAAGGTGAGATCCGCGTTGACAAACGACCCGGCACGAATGATACGTCGCCCTACAAAGGCGGTGAGTATGTCGATTATGAAGAGGTTAAGTAAGAAACCTATTCAGTCACGTTTTCGAACAACCGGAAACTGAGAAATTCGCAATGTGGTGCAGCCGTAAGGGATCAACGTAATTTCTTCTTCCTCATTGGCCGTTTCCAGCCCGTACGTAACGCTGTATGGAATAGGACCGGTCATTTCGTTATACAGTTGCCAGGAGGGGATGCGCTTTGCCTTGAGCCGGATTTCCAACGGCGCATTAGCCAAATTCCACGGGTAGGCAGCCATTGGCCCTTTCTCCACAACGTTCACGTTTTGCTCGATAGGGCTTTTCTCCTGTTCAACTAACCCGTAATTCCAGGGAGTGGAAGAACGAACTTCTTCGTACGAACTGCCGTAGTCTACTGGGTCTTTTTCATTTTGCACCCGTTTCCGTTCTTCATCCATTTTCAGCGCGTAGGTCAATGGCCCCCGCTCTACCGATACGGAGTTTTCATACCACTGGCTTTTGGCAACGTGCATCGGCAGTGTCAACTCCACAACATCCCCCGATTTCCAGACCTGGTCAATAATAACAGTCTGGTTTCCCTGTAATTCTTTATAAACCTGTCCATTCACCGAAACCGTTGCTTTAGTACACCATTCCGGGATCCGTAGATGAAACGGGAATTTGACTGACTTCACGTTTTTATCGGTCGCTATCGTGAATTTAATGGCTTCACTAAATGGGTAATTCGTTTCTTCCGTCACACTCACCTGCTTACCGTCGGCTACGTACGCTTTCACCGTGCTGGGCGAATAAACCAGGGCTGCCAATCCCCTGTCGGCGGTGGCATACCACAGGTTTTGCGTGAACTTAGGCCAGCCCTGATGCATATTGGCGGTGCAACACGGATAGCCTGTCAGCAGGCCGATGCAACCATCAGTACCACTATGATTGACGTCGAAATTGCGGGTGTGCCGTGTCAGCATCACCTGATTGGCCTGCTGGAAATACTGCCTGCCCATAAAATCATCGCTGACCTGCGTGGGCAGGGCATTGAAGGCAATTTTCTCTAATTGATCGGCATAGGCAACACGACCGGTAATGCTGAGAACGCTCTCCAGACTGAACATCATTTCAACAGCACTACACAGTTCCGACCCCTGCGTTGGGTTGTTGCCATGTAAAGCCTCGTCGCCCCCGTACAGGCCATGCGCCATGCCGTTGTACCGGCGAAGGTCGACCAACCCCTTGTCGACAGCGTCTGCGTATTTTTGTTCAGGATATTGCTGGTAATAAATCAGGGGCTCTTTCATGCCCTGCGCCAGGTTAACGCAGTGGATACTCCCCTTCTGACTCAGCATGTTCGTGTTCAGAAAACCATTCGTATAGTCGAACGTTTGCTTGTGGATCAGGTCGGCCAGGTCGAGCAGGAACTTGTCGCCGGTTTGGTTGTAGAGCCAGTACACAACCATCAGGTTATCACCACCCCGGTAGCGCGCCCAGAAGGTCCAGTGGTCGAGTGGGTGTTTAGGCAGTTCCTGCAACTGATACCTGAAGTAGTTGGTCATCAGGTTGATAACCCGCTGATCGTTGGTGGCAGAGTAATACTGTTTGAGCACTTTGAGCACGACCATTTTGGGCCACCAGTCCTCACAGTTATCCCGCTGCACCCCCTTTTCGTAGGCGTAATCGGTGGCCGGACCAAAATAACCATCGGGGCGCTGGCTATTAATAGCCCACTCCACCCAGGGTTTGGTTTTGGCAATCAACTCGTTATCATCCAGAATGTAGGCGAGGGGAAGCAGGCCATCAATCCAGTAAGGGCCTCGTTCCCACTGGTCGCCATCACCACCGAGCCAGCCATTGCGTTTACCCATCACTAGTGGGTAAAGCTCGTCGAGGTGGCCGGACGAACCGGTCTTTTGCCGAACCAGCATTTCTCTCAGCCAGCCCTGTGGCTTGATCGCTCCCAGGGGTAGTTCGATGTACGGATTGGGCCGGAGCGGGTGTCGGTTATTGACGTAGCCGGTTGGCGAAACAGGTTTCTGACTATTGCCGGATTGAGCCTGTGCAGTAAGGCTCAAACAAACCAGGGATAGTAAAAGTAAGCGCATGATAAATGGTAAGGGTTAGTGCTGATTGTCCGATTGCACGGTCGTTTCCTCTTCCTGGCTATATTTTACCGCTACGCCCTTCATCACATACCCATTATCCGTAGTGGACGTGTAGTAAGTATAGCGAACGAACACCAGCGCATCGGCACCCATGCGCTTGGCCTGTAGCGTGAGCCGGGCCAGCAATAACTCTTTCTGCTGCATATCATTACCCCGGCTGAGCATCCGTTTATTACCGGACTGACGTTCATTCAGCGGTAATTCGCCTTTTATTTCCAGGTCCTGCAACGGCGCAAAGGGGCGGTCGGGACGCTGGTTGTCGTAGAACACGTCGACAGGATAATTAGGCTTGTTCTGCAAATACACAATGGGCTTGAAACAGCCTGTTACGACCAGAACTACCAGCAACAGCACGTAAAGTTTTTTCATGGTTTTGGCGTCGTTTCAGCTAAGATTTCTGCCACTGCGCGTGGGTAGTGGGTATGTTCGAGTGCCTGTACCTTCAGGGCTACATCGGTAGGCGTATCCGTTGGTAAAACGGGGCAATGAGCCTGAAAAATAATCTGTCCCTCGTCGTAGTGCTCGTTCACGTAGTGAATGGTAATACCTGACTTGGTTTCCTGAGCCGCCACCACCGCTTCGTGGACAAAGTGACCGTACATGCCTTTCCCCCCAAACTTAGGCAGTAAAGCCGGGTGAATATTAACGATTTGATTCGGGAAAGCCCGTACCAGTTCAGCCGGCATCAGCCACATAAAACCGGCTAGTACAAGTAAATCAATTTTCTGATTAATAAGAAACTGTGTAACCCGGTTCGTATCGTAGAAGGTAGCCCGGTCGAACAGCAGTACCGGAATATGCAGTCGCCGGGCCCGCTCGATGACACCCGCTTTGGGGTTATTGGACAAAATCAGGGAAATCTCTACCGACGCGTTATCAGCAAAATAAGTGGCAATTTTTTCGGCATTCGAGCCGGAACCGGAGGCAAAAAGAGCGATGCGTTTCAATATAAGTTGTACGTAGTAGAGGTAGGTAAGTCGTCAGTAGGTGGCGCATTCATACTGCCTGCGTCAGGTTCTGGTTGACTGACCGACTGATTGACTGCCTAACTAACTGCCCGACTTATTCAACCAAAATTACAACTTTTGCCTATTTTTGTGGCTAATCGTTTCTAACAGATGCTGGAAACCAGGCACCTTACTTTTGAATATACCCCTGCCAAACAGTTTACATTTCCGGATGTACACTGTGCCAATCGGGAAGCCCTGCTTATTCTGGGGCAGTCGGGCCGGGGCAAAACTACGTTCCTGCATTTACTAGCCTTACTGCTCAAACCCAAAAGTGGCTCGGTTATCATTGACCAGACGGACCTGACCCGGCTCAGCGTTGCCGATACCGCTGCCTTCCGTGCCCGACATCTGGGCATTGTGTACCAGAAGCCTCACTTTGTGAGTGCGTTGTCGGTAATGGATAATCTGCTGCTGGCCAACTACCTGGCCAACAAACCGCAGGACAAGAGCCGCGCCCGTGCGCTGGCTGTGCAATTGGGATTCAGTGAGCAGCTGGCAAAGAAAACGCATCAGCTTAGCCAGGGTGAACAACAGCGGGTTAGCATTGCCCGCTCGGTCATGAACCAACCGGACGTTATCCTGGCCGATGAACCAACGTCCAGCCTCGACGATGACAATACTGCTCGGGTAGTAACGCTCCTGCGCGACCAGTCGGAGCAAATTGGGGCCAGCCTTATTGTAGTTACCCACGACCAGCGATTGAAAGATGCCTTTCAAAACCGAGTGAATCTATAGCACTTCACCTGACAAACAACTCAATAGCCTCACCCAATGTGTAAGACCTTATTACTTTTCCTGTTGCTGCCAATGCTGTCGACGGCTCAGAACCGCGACAGCGGACTGCGCAGGAATAAGAAAAAAGATTACCTCGTTTCGTTAAATACGGGATTTGGAACCATGCATCTGGTACTATATGACCAAACCCCGAAGCACAAGGAAAACTTCATCAAACTCGTTGACCAGAAATTTTACGACAGCTTGTTATTTCACCGGGTTATTCCGCTGTTTATGATTCAGGGAGGAGACCCAAACTCGCGAAAAAAAGATGACGGTGAACCACTCGGCAACGGGGATGTCGGCTACAAGATTCCGGCGGAGTTTGTGCCGACACTCTTTCACAAAAAAGGGGCATTAGCTGCGGCCCGCGATGGCAATCCGGAGAAAGCATCGAGCGGTTGTCAGTTCTACATTGTAGAAGGGCGGGTTTGGGATGAAGCAGGTTTCCGGAAGCAGGTCGAACGGATTAAAACCCTGAATGGGCATATACCTACCGAAGAGCAAAAACGGGTCTACGAAACCATTGGCGGATCTCCTCATCTGGATGGCAATTACACCGTTTTTGGCGAGGTAATCGATGGGTTGGCTCTTGTTGACAGTATAGCCAAACAACCCCGAAACGAACTGGACAGACCAAAACGCAATGTTTCCATGACCATGACGGGCGAGTGGATAAAGAAAAGGAAAATCACAAAAAAGTACGGGTACAAATTCATGTAGAGACGCGATACCTCACGTCTCTACACAAACAGTATGAAAAAAATTCTTATCACGGGTGCCAACGGATTGTTGGGCCAGAAGCTGGTCCATTTGCTGACGCAGCAACCCAACGTTGAACTGATTGCCACCGCGCGGGGCAATAACCGGTTACCGTTTTCGGAAGGTTATACCTACCGCTCTATGGACATTACCGACCGGCAACAGGTGCTGGATGTAATCAATGAAACGCATCCGGACGTAGTTATCCACGGAGCCGCAATGACTGATGTGGATAAGTGCGAAACGCAGAAAGATGACTGCTGGTCGCAGAATGTTCATGCTGTCGAATACATCGTGGAAGCCTGCAAGGCTACAGATGCGTTTCTAGTCCACGTATCAACGGATTTTATATTCGACGGTGCCGAGGGTCCGTACGACGAAACCGCCGAAGCTAACCCCATCAGTTTTTACGGCTGGAGCAAGCAGGCCGGAGAATCGGTGGTGCGGCACTCGCCTGTTCGGTGGGCCATTGCCCGCACGGTACTAGTGTATGGTATTGCGCACGACATGAGCCGCAGCAACATTATTTTGTGGGTTAAAAAATCATTGGAGGACGGTAAAAACATTAAGGTCGTGACCGACCAGTGGCGCAGTCCCACGCTGGCCGAAGACCTGGCTATGGGTTGCTACCTCATTGCCGACCAGGAAGCGGAGGGGATATTTAATATTTCGGGGAAAGAAGTGATAACGCCCTACGAAATGGCCATCCGAACCGCCGACTATTTTAGTCTCGATAAAGCATTGATTGCCCAGGCCGATGCTTCCACTTTTACGCAGGTAGCCCGTCGCCCCCCGCGCACGGGTTTTGTGCTGGACAAAGCTCGGACCGTGTTAGGCTATGATCCTCACTCGTTTGAAGAGGGAATTGCCGTACTGGCAAGCCAACTCAACAAATAAGGCACATGAGTGAGGTAAAAATATACGGTGTACGCGAGCAACTGTTACCCATCCGGAACCAGCTTTCGGAGGTGATTCATTCCTGCGTGGTAGAAGCCTTACAATTCCCGATGGACAAACGGGCGCACCGTTTTTTTTACCTCGACAACGACGATTTCTTCCGACCAGACACGGCATCGGAGCGGTACATCATTCTGGAGTTTATAATGCTGGAAGGCCGCACAGTAGAAACGAAGAAAAAGTTAATCCATCTGCTCTACCAGCGTCTTGGTGAGCAGGTGGGCCTAGCCGTTACAGACGTTGAAATCTGTATTCTGGAAAGTCCTGTCCACAATTGGGGTTTCCGGGGTATGACCGGCGATGAGATAAAGCTGAATTACAGGATTAGCCTATAAGTACGGGTAGAGGAGTTAACGCACAGCCTGGCTGTAACGCAACACATCGCTACGATTATAGGTAGCGATGTGTTGCGTTATGCTATACCGAGTGTGCTGGGCCAGACCGAATTGAACGGGGAATTACTGGATAATCAATTGGGACGACCAAATCGACTATAACGATTTCAGCTAGTTTCACCAATCCGCATAAACGGATTGAGATCGATGTGGAGCCGGAGGAATACGAGCGTTTTTTGCTGAAAGTAGCACATGCAGTTTCCCGGTAAAGTTCAACACATACAATAAATAATTAAGACCTTACTTGTTGTGCTATTCCCAGAATAACACAACAAGTAAGGTCTCACTATGGGATTCAGTGCAGAATCGGAAGAAACAAAAAAAAGAGTATGTCCGCACCCTTAAGATTACATAAACACCGCTTAATACATTCGCCGTTACTCTTTTAATGTAGGTACATCTAATTAGTATCCAGATGCGTATACTCTCTATCTTAATACGTTTTCTTACCTACCACTTACAAGTAATATGCGTCTTTCTACTAAGTACACTTCCTTAACCGACGAAGAAGTAATCCAGCAAATCTTACCAACTCAACCCAACCAATGCTTTGAATCGCTTTACAGCCGCTATGTGAGTAAAGTTTATCAGCGCTGCTTATCGATGACCCATGACTCGGAAAAAGCCCACGATTTCACCCATGACATTTTCCTGAAAGTATTCGATAAGCTGCCCACTTTTCAGCAACGGTCGAGTTTTTCAACCTGGCTTTATTCGATTTCCTATAATTATTGTTCAGATCAACTTCGGATAGCAAAGCGGCTTCCACTTATGTCCATTGACCAGACGGTCAATCTGGAGATTGCTGACTCTCAGGAAGCTCAGATACAGGAAGAAACGCGCCAATTGGTGAGCCGGGCCATGACAGCACTCTCGGTCCAGGAACAGACCTTATTGAGCTTAAAGTATGAACAGGGAATGAGTATTGAGAAAATTGCTGATTTGTATGCCATCAAAGCTAGTGCCGTTAAAATGCGCCTGAAGCGAAGCCGGGGAAAACTGCAAGGGCTATATAATCGATCATTGGTTTTATGAGCGACAGTTAGGTTAGCCCGGGTAGCCTATTCTCAAAAAAATGGGTACTACCAAACTAGCGTAAGCGTAGCGTCTGTCGTATAGATCGATATTCTGAACTCAAGCCGCGTTAACCGGCTCTTGCGTATTTCTGGCAGTTTCGTGGCGGGGGATGTAGTGGCGGAAGAAACTGCTGATTTTCATTTGTAGCACCCCAAAAACGGCTTCTTTGAAAATCTTGGACGACATTTTCGAAACGCCCCGCGTACGGTCGGTGAAAATAATAGGGACTTCCTTCAAACGGAAACCGTATTTCCAGCAGGTGAATTTCATTTCAATCTGGAAAGCGTAGCCCACAAATTTGATGGGATTATGCAAAATCACTTCCAGCACTTCAGCGCGGTAACAAATGAAGCCGGCCGTTGGGTCCATGATAGACATGCCCGTAATGAACCGGACGTATACCCCTGCAAAATAGGACATCAGCACCCGGCCCATCGGCCAGTTCACAACGTTAACACCATTAATGTAACGTGAGCCAACAGCTACATCGGCACCGTCTTCGGCGCAGGCACGATAGAGTTTAATCAGGTCTTCGGGATTATGCGAGAAATCGGCATCCATCTCGAACAGATACCGATACCCTCTGGACAATGCCCACTTAAACCCGTCGATATAAGCCGTTCCCAGTCCCATTTTACCCCGCCGTTCCAACAAGTGCAATCGGCTGGCGGCACTAGTCCGGGACGAGTCATGAGGGGAGAACTCCTCCTGCAAATCACGCACACGCCGGGCGGTTCCGTCAGGAGAGCCATCGTCTACAATGAGCAAATCAAAGGACTCCGGCAGACTGAACACCTTTCGGATGATGGCCTCGATATTCTCAATTTCATTATAAGTTGGGATAACGACCAAACGCTCTTTCACAGGTAGATAATAGGTTAGATGACCGACGTACTGAGATAACAGCAAAGCACGCCGTTTTTGTGCAAAAAATTCATTATAAATTAGCAATAATCAGGTTATTCTTCAGCTGTGGGGCCATTTTTTGCGCTTTCTGAATACAATCGGACAATGATACGCCCCCGTACCAGTTGGCACAGACAAATAACTGATCTTTTTCAGCCAGTATTACCGGTTCTTTTACGGCTACAATGGCAGCATCATATTGTGGGATAGCCCGCTCCCACCGCCGAACGGATTGAAAAACCGGCCCGCTACCGGCCCGGATACCGAAGCCTTTCGTCAGCTCCTGATGAACAGTTGACAGCAATACGTCATCCTGCTGGCGGGCATTGCGTGCCGACTGAGTTCCGCCAACAAAGGTGGTAAACAGTACCTCATCGGCCGGGCACCGACCATCGAAAATAGAGCTGCTCCAGATGTGGCCAGCCGCAAATTGCCCCTCCATTTTGGGGTTTAACCCACCAAAGCCATTCAGTGAATGATCAACGGCAGCACGGTTGTAGACCGAGTGAACAACGCTCATGGGTGGGTAAACAACGGCCCGGAGCCGGGTTGCGAATGTGTCATTATACGGTGCCACCAGTTGAGCGGCAGCCTCCGTACCAACGGCGATGACCAGTTTGTCTACTACCTCCGTTTTACCACCCACGGTTACCTGCCACCCGGCTTGTACCGGAACGATTTGCTCAACGGGCGTATTGAGCGAGAGGTTTGTTAACCGGGCAGCCAGGCCATCAGTCAGGGTCTGCATCCCGTTCTTAAAGCTGAAAGATTGTCGGCGTTCCGTTTTGGATTGGTTTTTTATCAGGCCGCGTATTACAGAGCCATACTCTTTTTCGTATCGAAGCAGTATCGGAAACGTCTCTGATACGAGCAGTTGCTCCGGGTTGCCCGCGTATATACCAGCAACAAAAGGCCCCAGTGCATAGTCGACCAGTTCCTGAGAAAAACGCCGGCGAAAGAACTGAGCCAGCGTTTCACCCGTTGGCGACAGCGTTTTATTGGACCGTTCCCGCCAGATGGCCAGCTTCGTTTTCCAGCTAAAGAAACGGCCAAACAGCAATGAAGGAGGTCCGGAGGGAAGTTCGCGGTACCGGCCATCCCGGAAAACAAACCGCGCTTTGCTAACCGGCTTACTAAACAGAACTTCGGGCGCCAGGCCCAATTCGTCAATCCACTCCAGTAGCGCACTATCGCCAAGCAGCGAGTTTGGACCCGATTCAAGTAGATAAGAGCCCCCGGATGACGCACCCGCCTGCTCCCGGCGCGACTGGATATACCCACCGGGCTGCGCACTGGCTTCCCAGAGCTGGTAGTGTATACCCTGCTTCTGTAACTCATACGCCAGGGTAAGGCCCGAAATACCCGCGCCAATAATACCAACCGTCATGGCTTTTTCGATCTCTTCGCGTTTCCAGCGTCAATTTTCTTCTGTAAACTTTGTGTCACCTGTTTATAGATGACTTCCATGTTGGCGGGGTGGGACGAATAAAAGATGTAGCTTTTTCGATAGGCGGCTGTGTCGACCCCGAATTTTTTGAAAATCTGTGTTTCCATATGTTTATAAGCTACCTGCGACGAGTCGAGGGAGGTTAGGCTAAGGCGACTGACTCGGGCCTCAGCCATGTGTACTTCGGTCAGAATCTCGGCCATCTTTCCTTCCTCAATCAGGCCAGCCGGTTTGCTATCGGTGGGGTTTGTACAGGCAGTAGCCAGCCATCCGCCAAGCAGCAACGTCCACAGATAGCGCAAAGATGAGTGTCGGTGCATACGGTTAAATCAATAGCTTTGTAAGGTAATCCCGGCTGGCAAAGTTCGGGATTACCTGTTAAAATAGTATAACGCCTATTCTGTATGGACGAGTTCTTAGCCCGGCTTCGTAATTTCGACATCCGCATCCGCAAGGCAGTCAACTCGCAGATGCGGGGTAGCTTTCGGTCCATTTTCAAGGGGACAGGACTGGAATTCAGCGACTTACGGACTTATCAATACGGTGATGATGTGCGGGCTATCGACTGGAACGTTTCATCCAAAGGGCACGGTACGTTCGTAAAAGTGTTTCGGGAAGAGAAAGACCAGACCGTTTTTTTTGTGGTAGATGTCAGCGCATCGCAGCAGGTTGGCCACCGGCACCGCGACAAACTGACGGCCACCAAAGAGGTGTGTGGCGTGTTGGCATTGTCGGCCATTCATGAAGCCAGCAACGTGGGCATGTACTGTTTTTCGGATCAGAAAGAACGGTATATCAAACCCGCCAATGGCATAAAAACGGGCTATCATCTTATCATGAGCCTGTTTAAACTTCAGCCGGTATCGGGCAAGACCAGCATTGCCGATGCGCTCCTGTTTACCCTGAACGCCCTGAAACGCCGGAGTGTCGTTATCCTGCTCTCCGATTTTATCGACACTAATTATGAACATAATCTAAAGGCACTAGCCAAAAAGCACGACCTGGTCGTTATTCACTTATACGACCAGCGAGAGGTCAATCTGCCCAAACTGGGCATTATTCCGGTGTATGACAGTGAGTCGGGCCGTATGGCATGGGTCAATACCTCATCGGCATCGTTCCGGGCTACTTTACACGATACGTTCCATCAAAACCAAATTCAGCTGGAACGGCTTTGCCGGCAGTATAATGCCAATTACCTCGCGCTCGATTCGCAGGAGGATTTCGTACCAAAGCTCGTTGAATTGTTCCGGGTAAGAAAGTAAAACTACCGTGCCATACGCCATTCGACTCATACTGCTCCTTTTCCCCTGGCTGATACAGGCGCAACCACCCACACGAAATGCTGCGCTGAGTGGTCAGTTCCTGACGGATAGCATTGATATCGGCCGACCCGTTCAATATAGTCTGGTGTATCATCATCCTGCCACAACGGATGTGTTGTTTCCCGATACAGCCCGGAGCTTTGCGCCTTACCGCGTACAGAAGGTAGCGGTCTTTGCCACTCAAACCACCGGTACCGGTGCCCGAGCCATCAGCCGGGATAGTGCGGTGTATACGCTGGTATCGTTTGAAACGGATTCTGTTCAATTATTGAGCGTACCTGTGCGGGTTATTCACGAAACCGATTGCACCGCGCTGTGGACACAAACCGACACCGTTTTTCTGCGGTCCAACTTACCGGTAGCCGTTTTGGCTGATTCATCCCGGTCGGAGCCGGAGCTGCTTACCGAAACAAACCTGGCTCCTCTTCAGCAGCAATTCAACTACACAGCGTTGGTTGCGGGCTTCCTGCTGGCTGGTTTGGCAGGACTTGGCTTATACGGTTTGCTGGGACGAACCATTAAGCGGTACTGGCAACTTTTTCAGCTACGTCAGAATCACCGGCGCTTTTTGACGGAGTACAATCAGATTACCCAAAGCGTTAACGCATCCTCGGCATCCGAAACGGCCCGACGCGCTATTATGACGTGGAAAGTGTATCTGGAACGGCTTGATGCACAGCCTTACAGTTCATTGACAACGCCCGAACTGGCCGACCGCATGAAAGACGACCGCGTTTTAAATGCGCTGCGCGAAGCGGACCGGATGATTTATGGAGGAACTTTCTCCGCCGATTCATTGGCCGCTCTCAGGCTGCTGAGCAACATAGCCACGAACCGCTATCAGCGTTACCGTACCCGAATACAAACTGAGTCGGGTTCCGCCAATGTACCCACGAGCCAGCTGGCCGAAAAACCGTTTGTCTCTTAACTAAATGGAACCCTGGTACTCGCTTCACTGGTTTGATCCGGCACAATGGCAGCAGTTTCGGGTGGTGAACCCGTTGGCGCTGGCGTTCATTCCGGCTATCCTGTTGCTGTTTGCCCTTCGTTATTACCTGTACCGGAAAACACAGCAACGGCTTACCCTATCGCTGTCGCAACTGGATACGTCCCGAGATTCGAACGGACGTGCCCAATCGTACTGGTCGTGGCTGAGCTGGCTGCGTTATCTATTGCCGGTAAGTGTATTCATTGGCACGGGGCTACTGCTGGTTGCGCTGGCCCGCCCACAAATTATTCGGGAACAGCGGGATGAGCAATCGGAGGGAATCGACATTATGCTGGCTATCGACGTATCGGAGTCAATGCGGGAGGCCGATCTGCCGCCCACCCGATTGGCGGCTGCCCGACGGGTAGCCCAGCGTTTTATTAACGGACGCCGAAATGACCGGATCGGTCTGGTCGTCTTTGCGGGAGAAGCCTTTTCACTTTGCCCCCTCACGACTGATTATGGCTTATTGAAACAATACCTGAATGACCTCGATACACAGATGATTCGCACGTCTGGAACCGCCATTGGCGATGCCCTGGCCCGCTGCATCAACCGGATGCGGGATCAGTTGGTTTCACCGCTGGATACCACTCAGGTACAGGTTACAGAGCCGGAGAAAGGGCGCAGTAAGATCATTATTTTGCTGAGCGACGGGGATAATACGGCGGGCAATCTGGACCCGGTAACGGCGGCACGGCTGGCCAAAGCATTTTCCATCCGCCTGTATACCATTGCCGTTGGCCGCCCGGTTGCCTCCGCCACCTCTGCCGTTACGGTAGACGAAGGCGTCCTGAAAACCATCGCTACTATTGGCAACGGGAGTTTCTTCCGGGCTACGGATGCCAAACGACTGCAAACGGTATTCGCTCAGATTGACCGCCTGGAAAAAGCACCGGTTCGGGTTCGGATTTATGAAGACGTACAGGATTATTACCGTATTTATCTGTACTGGGGAATTGCGTTTCTGCTGTTTGCCCTTGCCCTGAAAACAACCATTTTTGGCAACGTTCTGGAAGATTAACGGCTCGTGACGCGCTTTTGTCGTTTTCGCAGTACGTACCTGCCTCAGTTCTCGGGTCAAAAATGGAGTGGCTGGCTCCATGGAGTAATTTGGTTACAGGCAGGTTTACGTGCCCTACCCAACTGACAAGTAGATTTCTACATTCTGTTTTGGCCTACCTTTGCCCATGAAAACTCTCACTCATGTGGCTTTTTAGATTTTTATTCACCGAAACAGCCCGCCTGCTCCGCTCAGCCGAAGGTCGTCGTTTGCTGGGATTAGCGGTGCGCTACGGTGACCGGCCGCGCAATCAGGCAACCGATATCACATTTGGGCCTTACCGATTCCGGGTGCCCGATGCGCTGTCCTTTGTGTGGCAATACCGCGAAATTTTTGTGGACGAGTTCTATAAGTTCTATACCACATCTACTACACCTGTCATTTTCGATTGCGGCACCAACATCGGTACCAGCGTCGTGTATTTTCGGCAACAGTATCCCACCGCGCGCATCGTGGCATTTGAAGCCGACAGGCGCATCAGTGACTTGTTGCAGGACAACCTGCGACAGAATAAAATAACCGGGGTTGAGGTCGTTACGAAAGCGGTCTGGACGAATGAGGATGGTATCCTGTTCGGTAGTGACCAGGCCGATTCGGCGTCTATCTTCTCCCAAACGGATCGAACGCTGGTGCCCTCCGTGCGCCTGCGCGACCGGCTGCTGCAGGAAACCCAGATCGACATGCTCAAGATGGACATTGAAGGGGCCGAAACGGCGGTACTCACCGACTGCCGGGATGCGCTGGCCCACGTGCAGAATCTGTTTGTGGAGTTTCATGCTTACCTCGACCATCCACAAACCCTGGCCGAAGTCATAAAGGTGTTGGAAGACAGTGGCTTTCGGTATTACCTCAACACCAGCCAATACCGCCATACTCCACTGGTTAACCATCAGTACAAAGGCAACAACAGCATGGATTTGCAATTGAATATCTTTGCGTATAGAAAATAAGTTCACGGTTTATGGTTGGCTGGCACACCAACTTTTCTGCGCCAGCCAACCATAAACCGTGAACTGTATACCCTAACTAAATGATCGATAAAATACTTTCCCGCCCGGAATTCCAGGCTGAGCCACCCGTGCTGGTGGACATTGGCGCGTCGGGGCAATTACATAACCGCTGGAAAGCGTTTGCCAAATACGCCGTCTGTATCGCTTTCGACGCCGACGACCGCGATTTTGGCTACGTGGAAAGTGAGTCCAGCCATTTCAGGAAGTTGTACACCTTTAACCACATCGTTACCGGGCCAGACACGGTTAGTGCCGAAACAGAGACCGATGATTTCTACCTGACAGCATCTCCTCACTGCTCCAGTTTGCTGAAACCCCGGCCCGACCTGATTCAGGAGTACGCGTTTGCCCCCAAGTTTGAACCGCTGAAAGTCGTTCAATTGAAAACACGCAGCCTTCGTTCATCGCTCGATGACCTGAAAATAAAGCAAATTGACTGGTTCAAAACTGATTCGCAGGGCACTGATCTGCGCCTGTTTCGAAATCTGGGTACCGAACGCGCCCGGCATGTGCTCACCGCCGAATTTGAGCCGGGGATAGCCTCTATTTATGAGGGCGAAGATAAACTGTTTCAGGTATTACAGTTTATGGATGAAACTGGCAGCCACTGGTTGGCAGAACTGTTGCCAAAAGGATCGCCCCGCATCACGCCCGCCCTACTGGATAGTTTTTCGCGGCAGCCACTCGTCCGGAAATTTGTGCTCTTTTCATTGAAGAACAGCGCCGTTTGGGGCGAGATGACCTACCTCAACCGGTTTGCGGATGACACTATGCTCACCAAGCGCAATCTATTACTGGGCTGGGTATTTGCCACCACGCTGAAACAGCACGGCTTCGCCCTCATCCTGACCCAAAAAGCGAAGGAACGATTTCAGGACCCCATATTTGATGAAATGGAGCACTACTCACGCCAACGCATATGGGCGCGCGTATTTGGGCTGGGGTTCTGGCCGGAAGTTGTTAAAAAGTTCGATAAACTACTGGGCCGTTGAGAGTTACGCACCTAAGTACCTATCATCTGTTTGGCGGGGCAGCCGTGGCAGCAAATCGACTGCATCGGGCCCTGCAAAAGCAGCTATGGCGTGATGAGCGAATAGAGAGTACCCTGCTGGTTGGCACCCCAAACCGGCTGGAAAAGCACCGGGTAGCACCGGGTGTAACGTATTTAGCCAATAACTTTCTGGCCGAACAAACCGCTTTCGGACGGTTTGTAGCCGAACGGCTGTATTTCCTGCCGCACGAACGTGACCCATCTGTACGGTTTCAGTTTTCGCCCGCCCGGTTCGGGGCAAACCTTAATTTTCACCCCGCTATTCAGCAGGCCGATGTATTGCACTTACACTGGATAAACTTCGGATTTTTGTCGCTTAGTGGTTTACAGTCTCTTTTTGCGCTGGGTAAGCCCATCGTCTGGACATTGCATGACCAGTGGGCGTTTACGGGTGGGTGCCACTATTCGCGCGGCTGCACGCATTTTCAGACGTATTGCCATCAGTGTCCGTATCTAAAAAAACCGGGCGAGCAGGATTTATCCAGGCAGGTTTTTGAACAGAAGAAGAAACTTTTTGCTGAAGCATCGATTCATTTTACACCACCAAGCCAGTGGCTGGCTGCGGAGGCACAGCGAGGCACATTGCTGCAACGGTTCCCCTTCACGGTTATTCCCTATGCCATCAATCAACGTATTTTCCGTCCTATCAGGCGGGCAGAAGCGAACACCCATTTCGCATTGCCGGACCGGCATGATAACCATACGGGTTCGGCCCGGCTTTTGTTTGGCAGTGCCAGCGTAACGGACACGCGCAAAGGGTTTCGCTATTTTGCCGATGCGCTGACCTTACTGCACCAGCAACACCCGGAACTGGCTCCCGAAATTCTGGTATTTGGGAAAGGGCGTTCATATCTGTTTGATGAATTACCCTACTCGGTACGGCACCTCGGCCTATTGACCAGTGAAGAGGATATCGTAGCCGCCTATAATGCCGCCGACGCCCTGGTTGTTCCCTCACTGGAAGACAATCTACCCAACACGGTTATTGAAGCACTGGCCTGTGGAACACCGGTGGTTGGTTTCCGAACGGGCGGCATTCCCGAAATGATTGATCACGAGTCAACGGGGTTTCTGGCCGATACGGGTTCCACCCAGCAACTCGCCGATGGACTGGCCTTTATACTGACCCACCCCAACCCGGAACTTTTACGCCAAAACGCCCGGCAATCTGCCGAAGCTCAGTTTTCGGAAGAAGTAGTGGCACAGCAACATATTGACCTATACTACAAACTAAAGAGTGAAGGAGTGAAAGACTGAAAGAGCGTTTGCAAAAATGCACTCTTTCAGTCTTTCACTCCTTCACTCTTTCACTCTTTATAAATTGTGCCAACCCTCTCCATCATCACCATCACGTACAATGCCGAACGTTTTCTGGAGCGCACAATTCAGAGCGTTATCGGGCAGCAGGCGACCGATTATGAATATATTGTGATTGATGGTGGTTCAACAGATGGGACGCTGGACATCATCGAACGTTATAAGGAGTACATTACCAGCTGGATTTCTGAACCCGACCGGGGCCTGTACGATGCTATGAACAAAGGGCTGCACCGGGCGCGGGGTGAGTACGTCTGGTTTATGAATGCGGGGGATACAGTACATGATTCGCAAACGTTGGCAAACCTGCTGACTATAACAAACGAATCACCGGCAGATGTGTATTACAGCGATGCTCTGTTCGTACGCAACGACGGTCCTCCGGTTGGTTTACGGAGCCAGGTAACCCCCCATATACTCCCCCCCAACCTGACCTGGCCCGATATGGCTTTGGGTATGAAAGTTTGCCATCAGGCATTTATCGCCAGACGCAGCATTGCCCCTGATTACCTTCTCAATAACCTCAGTGCTGATCTGGACTGGGAAATCCGCTGTTTGAAGGCGGCTCAGAAAGTTAAATTCCTGCCCTTCGTCTTGTGCCAATACCTCGTGGGCGGGCTATCGGTGCAGCACCACCGTCGCTCCCTTACCGACCGGTTCAGGGTACTGGTAGCCCATTTCGGCCTGCTCACAACAGTAGCCAATCACGGACGGATTCTAATGCGGGCTTACCAGTTCAAAAGCCGATGAGCAGATTTCATCTAGTTAGCCGACAGGCGCATTATTTTTTATTGACCCTGTCCGTTTAACCAGTTTGAACAGGTGCGGTGTATGGAGTTATTTCGTAAAGTTCCTTTGTGAAATTTGCATGAAAACAACAGGATAATTCCTTGCCTAATGCCTTAAGATTGGGAAATGAGAATAAATTTGCGAGGTTCAAAAGAACACACCGTAATCTTTTTTGTGAAATTCCGTTAAAAAATTGACTTGACCTATGAAACGAATAGCTGTTTTTACTTCAGGTGGCGATGCACCGGGTATGAACGCCTGCATCCGGGCCGTTGTCCGGGGGGCGGTTTACCATGGTATTGAAGTGTTTGGTATCCGCCGGGGGTATAACGGAATGATAAGTGGTGATATTTTTCAGATGACCTCTCACTCGGTTAGTAACATCGTACAGCGGGGTGGGACTATCCTGAAATCGGCCCGGAGTAAAGAGTTCATGACTCCCGAAGGACGGGCCAAAGCTTACGAACAACTCAAAAAATTTGACATAGAAGGCCTGGTCGCCATTGGTGGTAATGGAACATTTACTGGAGCCACCCTTTTTTTCGATGAATTCGGTATACCCACGGTTGGCGCCCCTGGTACGATTGACAATGACCTTTACGGTACAGATTATACCATTGGCTTCGATACCGCCGTTAACACCGCGCTGGAAGCTATCGACAAAATCCGCGATACCGCCGACTCGCACGACCGCATCTTTTTCATTGAGGTAATGGGGCGCGATTCGGGCTATATCGCCATTCAATCAGGTATTGCGGGCGGAGCCGAAATGGTTATGGTTCCGGAAGTACTTACGCCCATTCCCGAGGTAATTGAAATTCTGAAATCGGGGTGGAGCCGCCAGAAATCATCATCCATCGTGGTTATTGCGGAAGGCGAAGAAGCAGGTAACGCCAGTGATATTGCCGAGAAGATCCGGCAGCAGGTACAACCCGACATCGACATGCGGGTGACCACACTGGGGCACATTCAGCGGGGGGGCGTTCCAACGGCCTATGATCGTATTCTGGCCAGCCGCCTGGGCCTGGGTGCTATGGAGGGCCTCATGAATGGTGAGCAGAACGTAATGGCCGGTATTGTCAACAATGAACTGGTGTATACGCCTTTCCGCGATACCATCCGTTTACCCAAGCCCATTAGTGAAGATTTGCTCAGAATGGTGAAGATTCTGTCCGTATAATAATCCACTGCCCGGCAAGCCGCGTATCGCTTTTATCCATTAGCAGGCTGGCCGCGTGCGGGTTCTGTGTCTATAAGAGACTTATCTGTTATGCACGGCTCCGAACTGCCGGGCGTTATGGAACCCTGTTAGGCAGTGCTCTTGTCGGCATTCGTACCAATAAGGGAGCGGAAAACAACAAAACCACAGACTATAACCGGTATGGCAAGCGTTTTGTAGGCAATGTGTTAACCAGCAGACCTATCGTATCACCACCCATTTTACTCTTTTTTACCAGGCTATACACCCTCTTGTATGAAGAACCTCCTACTGGCCTTGCTTGCCGGATTCCTTTCATTGTCGGTAGCGCAGGCCCAATCTACGGCTCAGGCACCCTCCGACGGCTTCAAGATAACGGGCCATATCACGGGGTTAAAAGACACTACCTGCGTATTGGCGCACTACTTTGGGGCTACTCAGTATATCCCTAAAGACACGGCCCGCGTAGATGGAGCCGGAAACATGGTTTTTGCCGGTAAAAAAAGCCTGCCCCAGGGTCTATTCCTTGTCGTAGTTCCAGGAAAGGGTTATATGCAGTTGCTAATTACGGATGACCAGCAGTTTTCTTTTGATACCGATACGGCTTCTATCATCAACGCGATGAAAATCAGTGGCTCGAAAGAAAATGAATTATTCTATGCCTATCAGCAGAAACTAGGCAAATTTTCGGAAGAAGCGCAGGCCATCACCATGCAGAAGAAAATGCGTACTGATGCCGCATCGTCGGCTCTGCTCAACAAGCAGCTGAGCGACCTTCAGAAGCAGGCGAATGAGTATCGTGCGCAGTTTTTGACCGATAACCCGACCGCCTTCGCGGCTAAACTATTTAAAGCCACCGCCGAGCCGGAGATACCACCTGCTCCCAAAGCAGCCAACGGCCGTCCGGATTCCATCTGGGTTTTCAACTATTATAAAGACCACTTCTGGGATGATTTTGACTTCTCCGATGAGCGTTTTGTCAGAACGCCTTTTTTACAGAGCAAAATTGAGCGGTACATCAAAGAGTTGACAGTGCAGGTACCCGATTCTCTGATTAAGGAAGCAGATTTTATCGTGAATAAAGCCATTGCCGGGAAAAACACCGACATCAAGTACTACACCATTTACTACATCACAAGTCAGTACGAGCAACCCAAAGTGATGGGTACGGAAGGACTGTTTGTTCACATGTTCGAGAAATATTACAAAACGGGTATTATGACTGTATCGGATTCATCTACTCTAAAGGCCATTGGCGAACGGGTAGCGGCCATCAAACCCAATCTGGTCGGCAAAACGATGCAGTCGCCCATTGTAAGCGACACCCTTCGCCGACCCATTAACCTTTCGGCTATAAAGGCCGACTACACCGTTGTTTTCTTCTACTCCCCCACCTGTGGCCATTGCCGGGAAAGCGCGCCCAAGCTGAAAAAACTGATTGATGACTATAAAGGCAAAGGCGTTGAAGTACTGGCCATTGCCATTGACCAAAGCCCGGAAGAGTGGAAGAAATTTATCAAAGAGTTCAAGCTTGGCAAAGCCATCCATGGCTACGATTTCGCCCATAAGAATGACTTCCGCAATCAGTTCGATGTGTTCACTACGCCAACGGTCAACGTTCTCGATAAAAACAAGAAGATACTAGCCCACAAACTACCCGCCGAACAAATCGAGGATTTTATCCTCTTCCAGAAACGGCAGCAGGCCGGTAAGAAAACGGATGCGGCCCCAACCAATGCCAAGGCAAGTGTGAAGAAATAGCTTCTGCTATTATTACCTCATCTTCGTGCGTTTCACCAGGTAGGAATTCAGAATCTGGTCGAATCCCTGCGCAATATCCGCTTCCACGAAGTCTATTTTGTATTGACCGCACCGCATTTTCAACTCCTGAAAGTAGGACTTTACGGCTTGCTGGTACGTGTCACGAACCTGCCCCGGCTGGAGTTTTACCGTCTCCCCCGTTTCGAGGTCGATGAATTCATACGGCCGCTCATCAAAAGCAAACTCCTCTTCCGTCTTTTTATCGGTTACGTGAAAAATCAGTACCTCGTGCAGGTTATGGCGCAGGTGCTGAAGTGCCGAAAACAATGCGTCGGCATTTTCGCTGTTATCGAACATATCGCTGAAAATCACGACCAGCGACCGTTTGTTGATTTTCTCGGCTACCTGGTGAATCACATCAGCGGCTGCCGTTCGGCGCAACGGCCTGGGTTGCTGCATCAACTGGTCCAGCTGTGTAAATAGCTTATGAACGTGCGAAGGCGTTGATTTGATGGGTGTCTGCACATCAATCTGGTCGGCAAAGGTAGTCAGGCTCACCGCATCTTTCTGCCGCTGGAGCATATACGCCAGGCAGGCAGCCGCCATGACACTGAAGGTCATTTTACCGTAATTTTCCTCCGGATAATACATGGAAGAAGACGTATCGATGAGCAGGTGACAGCGCAGATTGGTTTCTTCTTCGTAGCGCTTTACGAACAGCTTCTCCGTTTTACCAAACACTTTCCAGTCAATGTGCCGGGTTGTTTCGCCGGTATTATAAAGCCGGTGTTCGGCAAATTCGACGGAGAACCCGTGAAAAGGCGATTTATGAAGCCCGGTAATAAAACCTTCGACTAACTGACGGGCCAGAAATTCGACGTTGCCGTAGGAACGTACCTGACCCAGATTGAGCGTTTGTTTCATAAGTAGACCGAAGTGGAAAGAAAGGGAGATGAACGATAAATTCAGCCTTTCGTTTCCCTACCAATTTAACGTAAAAACCGAACCGTTCGACATCTCCGACAGGAATTGCACGGGGAAATAGCGAACGGTTCGGTAGGTCTGATTGTGTTTGGGCAGACAGGCTACAGGGCAGGTTCCAGTTGGGGCTGGAAAGCTACGGGCACATCGAAGATGGAAGGAGCGAGCGCTACGGCGCGTTTACCCTTGTCGACAACCCGGAGCGATACGGTGGCAATGCCGCTTGAAATCATGCCAAGCGACTTGGCAGCGGCATACGTTAAATCAATGACGCGACCTTTGGCAAATGGCCCTCTATCATTGATTCGTACAATTACTGAACGGTTATTGCTTAGGTTGGTCACTTCAACAAGCGTGTTCAGGGGCAGGTGACGGTGGGCACCTTCGAGCGCATCAGGATTGACACGTTCGCCATAGGCCGTTTTCCGACCCGTAAACTTTTTGGCATAAAAAGACGCTTTGCCTTTCTGTATGAGGCCCGGTAAGGCCCCCGTCGGGCTTATGCTGCTAAAGAACAACATAAGGGACATGATTACATTCATACAGCTTTTGGTTACGTGAAAAAAATAGGCGGGTCGTACGCTGATAAACGTCATACATACTACCTGCCTCCAAAAAGTGCAATTCCTATAAAACAAAGATAGCTTTTACGCCCTTCACGAGCAAGCAATCAGGCGAAAAACTGTGGAATGTTCTCCACAACTCAATTCATTTTTGCGGTTATATGTCCCCAAAATATATTTATGAGCAATCTTTTTGTTCTTTCGCGAATGCCCGTACTTTAGTGGTCATATACTGATTAAACCCTATTTATTGTGGACGAAAGAGACCGGGAAAAAATCTATTCGAATCGGGTCCGGGCGGGCAAACGAACGTATTTCTTCGACGTTAAAGCAACCCGTGCCAATGATTATTACCTGACCATTACGGAGAGCCGACGGCATCCGCAGGGCGAGGGGTTTACCTACGAAAAACACAAGATTTTTCTGTACAAGGAAGATTTCGACAAGTTTATCGAGGCCCTTCAGGAAACCGTAGAACACGTAAAAACGGAACTGATGCCCGAAGTAGATTTTACGCAGCTAGCCCAGCGCGAACGCAGCGAGCAGGACGACTTCGCCAGCGAATTGAAATGGGAGTAACTAAACTAACAGGCACTAGATGAGGTAGACTTTACTAGAAACCAATTTATTAACCAACCGTACTTACCCGAAGCCTTTGGACACGCCAAAGGCTTTTTTTGCTGTTCGTCGTTGCGGTGGTCCGCCGTTACGGTTGTATTTTTGCGAAAAATAAAAGAGCAGACAATTGAACGGATGAACAGCAGATCGTCTATACAGGAAAAGATATGCGGATAGGCCAGACGTTCACTCATTCACTCTTTCACAACAATTTATGGGACTTCAATGTGGAATTGTGGGCTTGCCTAACGTGGGCAAATCCACCCTGTTTAACGCAATATCGAGTGGAAAGGCCGAGGCCGCCAATTATCCATTCTGCACAATAGAACCAAATGTGGGCGTCGTAACCGTTCCCGACGAGCGGCTGGATACCCTGGAAGGGCTGGTGAAACCCCAGAAAGTGGTGCCCACCATTATTGAGTTTGTCGATATTGCGGGGCTGGTAAAAGGAGCCAGTCAGGGAGCTGGTTTGGGTAACAAATTTCTGGCCAATATTCGGGAGGTGGACGCCATCGTTCACGTTATCCGGTGTTTTGAGGACGATAACATCGTTCACGTAGAAGGCAAGGTTAATCCCGTTTCGGATAAAGAAATTATTGATGCCGAACTCCAGTTGAAAGACCTGGAAGCCGTTGACAAGAAAATTCAGAAAATCCAGAAAGCGGCTCAGGTAGGCGATGCCAAAGCAAAGTCGGAACTGGAAATCCTGAAGCGGTTTAAAACGGCGCTGGAAGCAGGTCAGAGTGCGCGTACGGTGCAGGTATCACCCGAAGAGCGCGAAGCGGCCATTGGCGACATTTCCCTGCTCACGGTGAAGCCGGTTATTTACGTCGCCAACGTAGATGAAGGCTCGCTACCCAACGGAAATGCGTATTCCGATGCTTTACAGGAAGCCGTAAAAAATGAAGGAGCCGAAGTAATTGTTATCAGTGCCGGTATTGAATCGCAGATTGCCGAAATGGAAGATCCCGAAGAGCGGGAGTTGTTCCTGGGTGAGTACAGTCTGACTGAATCGGGGCTCAGCAAGCTTATCAAAGCATCTTACAAACTATTGGGATTGATTACCTACTTCACCGCCGGCGTTAAAGAAGTACGCGCCTGGACCATTCACCGGGGCTGGAAAGCACCCCAGGCAGCCGGTGTTATCCACTCCGACTTCGAGCGGAAATTCATTCGGGCGCAGGTGATGAAACTTCCCGATTTCTCGCAGTTCAAAACAGAAGCGGGTGTTCGTGAAGCGGGCAAACTGGCCGTAGAAGGCAAAGAATACATCGTGCAGGACGGCGACATCATGGAATTCCTGCACAGCGCGTAAATGAATCCAAATTCTAATAGCCCCCGGTTTAAACTAACTGGGGCTAATGGAATCTGGATTCATTTACGCTGATTGACACTCGTCCGCCGGTAGCCAACCAGCTGGTCGGCGCGGGAAGCGGGGGGGCGGTGGTAAACGAATACTTCGTAGTCGTTTTCGGTGGATGAGAAACTACCCTCGATGTAGTTCTCATCCACTTTTTTTTGTGGACCGGTCGACATGAGGGTGTAGTCGTAATTGTAAACGCCCTGCTTCAACAGAATCGACGCCCGGTACGCGCCCAACAACGCATCATAGGCCATTTGGTTACGCTCGTTCAGTTGCCAGAAATTGAACGAGCCATTCACGTACATGTTGAAATCGGGCACTTCCGGGATTTTGAGGGTGAAAATCGTTTCGATATAATCCGCGTTAGTCGCTCCGTTACCCGTTTCACGATGGTCGATTACGAATTGACCATTGAAATCATCACTCTGGATATACACCCCCTGGTTGCGGGGCTTATCGACTTGTACGTAAGCAATATTACGGTCGGCAAGCCGGTCGATCCGGTCAATGTAGTTGGCACGGGAAAGGACCGTACGGGTGTCGAAAAAGCGAAATTCATTCCCCCCCGGCATCGTGTTACTCAGGTCAATCAACCGATATTCGAGGATTTGATCAAACGCCTGCACATTGGTGGGGCGCAGACCAGTCAGGGTCCGGTCGTCGCGAAAATTCTGACGAATTATGACCTTAAAATCATCCTGGGGAGAAATAACCTGATACCCCCGATAGTTGATTGATATGTCGAGCTGCTGGTCCGTAAATTGCCGGTCGGGAGCCGACGAAAAACGTACGGCCGCGTTGACGAGCAATCGATTCTGGTAGGTACTAAACCGGCGCGTAAAGATGATGTTGTTCCGGTTTCGTTCGTCATACACCACCAGCACATAATTGCCCGGCAGTTTCAGACTGGGCAGGGTAAACTGGTAGTGGAAATAGGGGATCTTTGTGTTGATAGAAATCTGATAGTCCGTAATGGGATTATCGTTGTACTCGTAGGTAAACTCGATATCGTTCAGGATTGACCGCTGCCAGTCGGCGTTGCAGTGAATAATCCGGGCCCGGAATGAGCGGTAGTTAGCCGTCAGATCATCAAATTCGAGTTGTAATGGCACCTGTTCATCCAGCGAAATAACGGGGGGATTGAGGGTCAGAGCCGGTGCTACGGCATTCTGACCGTTCGGACTTGCTCCTACCAGAGGGTATAGGAGTACTGTTTGCACCTGTGGGTCGTAAATATGATCGATGGTCTGAAGCTGTGGATTCTGCGCAAACAATGGGTACACACACAACCCCGTAAGCGCGATGGCAATGAATTGGCGACGAATCATTATCAGGTGTTTATTTCGGCAAGAAACTGGTTATTAAACGCATACATGGGTGTATAGTTGCGAAAAATCAGTAAAATTGCGTCGCTGCAACATCCTTTGGCTTGATGGTAACCGCGCATCGAAGTACTGAGAATCATAAACGATAATCATTCCAGCTGATTTGGCATTTTCTCTGTTTTAACCTTCCTTCCATGACCACAGTGACCGTAAAGACCTGTCCAAATTGTACGGCAGACTTAGACGCATCCTACCAGTTTTGCCCCCAATGCGGTCAGAAAGCCCATATTCATCGCTTTAACCCGGCGCATATTTTACATGAGGTTTTCCACGCTTTCACCCATGCCGACAAAGGTGTATTGTACCTCACCAAGAGTTTGATGCGTAAACCAGGCGTGACGGCTCGGGAATACACTCTGGAGGGAAAGCGAAGCAAATACTTCAATCCCTTTTCGTTTTTGTTAATCGTATTGGGGCTCAACATCGCCGTCAATAACTTCGTAAACCCCTACACAAGCAGCGAACATACCGGCATATCAGCAACGCAGGGAGTAAAGCCCACAGTGCCCAAGGCAGTATCCCCTTACGCTGAACGTCAGCACGCGGCTACTACGTTTATCGAAAGGCATGTCAATATCGTTGGTATGGTGGCCATCCCCCTATTCGCCTTCATCTTCTGGTTGTGTTTCCGGCGATCCGGTATCAACTACGCCGAACATCTGGTAGCCAACGTTTTCTTCAGTAGTTTTTTCTCACTAGCCAGTATCATCCTGACTCTTATACTGGGGTTGCTGCTGAACGCCTACTTACCCTTACTTAATCGTATACTGTTGCTTTTTCAACTTATTTACTTAACTATCGCTTACTATCAGTTCTTAAACTACAGGCTGCTCAGTCAGTATGTAAAGACTGGTGGGGTTACACTGTTGGTGCTGATGAGTTGGGTTGTTTTTTCCGGAGGAGCCATTTTTCTATACATTCGATTCGGTTAAGTACAAACGGGTACACTCCTCAAGTTACCCAGTTCATGCAGTAAAGCAAAAGGCCCTACGTGTTGGACACGTAGGGCCTTTTATGTGAAAACTGCCCTTGATTACGCCAGTTTCTTTTCCCACTCTTCGGCTTCGAGCATAGCCGTTTCCCACTCGTCCTGAAGCTGGCTAATCTGCGTTGTCACCCGTCGGTATTCGTCGTTTTTAGCCTGCATCAGTTTATCGTCGCCGTAGGTAGCCGGGTCGGCGAGTTCGGTTTCGAGCCGTTGTTTACGATCTTCCAGCTGTCCAATTTTATGTTCGGATTCTTCGGCCTGCTGGCTCAGGCGCTTTAGTGTACGCTGCCACTCTTTCCGTTCGTCGTCGTTACCACTCCTGGGCGGGGGGCTTGGAGCGAGGGGCTTGGGAGCAGACCCGTTCCCGTTACTATTTTGCCCCTTGCCCTCTGCTTTTTGCCCGGCCGCAGCGTCGGCTTTGCGCTCTTCCATCCACCATTCGTATTCATCGTAGGTGCCCGGATATTGCTTTATCTGTTCATCTTCAATGTACCAGATTTTGTTGGCAATCTGCGACACGAAGTAGCGGTCGTGCGAAACCACCACGTACGTACCCTCATACTGCTCCAGTGCCTGAATCAGGATATTCACCGACTGCATGTCGAGGTGGTTAGTCGGTTCGTCAAGCAGTAGGAAATTCGCCTGCGACAGCAGCACTTTTGCCAGTGCTATTCTCGACTTCTCTCCCCCTGACAGCACTTTGATTTTCTTGAAAACATCATCGCTCGAGAACAGAAAGCAACCCAGTACTCCGCGCAATTCGCCTTCACTTTTGTTCGGATTGGCGTGTTTGAGTTCTTCCAGCAATGTATCATCCACACTCAACGACTCCAGTTGGTGCTGAGCATAGAAACTGAAGGACACATTGTGCCCCAGTTGGCGCTGCCCGTCACTAACCGGCTCCGACCCAGAAATGATACGGAGCAACGTTGATTTACCCTTTCCGTTGGCACCAATCAGGGCGACTTTATCACCCCGTTCGAGCCGAATGTCGGCATGGGTCAGAATTTTCTTCGGACCGTACGCCTTCGAAATATCGTCGAGGTGCAGGATATGGCGACCGGGCTGGGTGGAGAACTGGAATTTAAAGTTTACCCGCGCCGACTCGTCGATTACGTCATCGATACGATCCATCCGGGCCAGTTGCTTTACCCGGCTTTGCGCCTGTTTAGCTTTGGTTGCCTGCGCTTTAAACCGTTCGATAAACCGCTCCGTCTGCCGGATTTTGGCCTGCTGATTTTCGAAGGCACCTTTCTGAATTTCGTTGCGCAGGGTTTTCTCCTCCAGGTAGAACGAGTAATTACCGGCGTAATAATTCAGCTTGCCATTGGCCACCTCCACCGTTACGTCGATCACGTTATCGAGAAACTCCCGGTCGTGTGAAACCACAATTACGGACCCTTCATACGTCTGAATGTATTTTTCTACCCACTGAATCGAAGGCAGGTCAAGGTGGTTGGTCGGCTCATCCAGCATCAGCAGGGATGGTTTCTGCAACAGCAGTTTCGCGAGCATTACCCGCATCCGCCACCCGCCTGAAAACTGCCGGAGTGGCTTTTGCAGATCCTCGGTCGAGAAGCCCAGTCCCTCCATAATTTCTTCCGCCCGCGACTGCACCGTGTACCCATCGAGGGCTTCAAATTCTTCCTGGAGTTTGCCGAGTTTATCGACCAGTTCATCCTGATAGTTGGTCTCCATTTCGTGGAGCACCTCGTCTATCTGAACCTGCAATTTATTCTGCCGCTCAAACGCCTGCATGGCCACCGACAGAATAGAATCGTCGGTCTGGTAACTAAGCAGGTCCTGGTTCAGGAAACCCAGCGTAACATCGCCCGCTTTGGATATGGTGCCGCCATCGGCCTGGTAATCGCCATTGATGATGCGCAGCAGCGTCGATTTGCCCGTTCCGTTCAGACCGATAAGGCCAATTTTCTGGTTAGGCTTAATATGCAGCGAGGCATTTTCGTAAAGCGCTCGGCTGCCGAGGTAATAAGACAGGTTAGTAATGGAAATCATAGGGCAAAATTAAGAAAAAACGCCCGTTTCCTTGCCTGATATGTTATGATTCCGCTATCTTTGCGGTCTCAAAATGCCCAAAAGCCTCCTTAGCTCAGTTGGTAGAGCACTTCATTCGTAATGAAGGGGTCGTAGGTTCAAGTCCTATAGGAGGCTCCTGACAATCAAGCACTTAACAAATATGTTAGGTGCTTTTTTTATGTGGTGTGCAATGTAATGTGCAATGCGTTTAGACAAATCGGCTTGATTAGGCAAAGAAAAAGGGCTAATTACGGCCCCTGTGTCATTAATCAATACCGGGCGGATTTAACCCGCCTGTAAAGTCAACAATCCGCCAAATAAGGGCGGTACGGGGTAATTGCTCAAACTCCTGTTCACTCATCGGGATATTTTCACCCTGCTTATCAATGGCCGTAATTCCTTCGCTTACTGCTCTCGCATCAATTACCCATCGAAAAGGAAAAACAGAAACTGCCTGCTATCGCTGGTAAGTTCGTAAAGCATCAGTCTTTCCAGCCAGTATGCCAGAAAGTAGCTGGCGTTTGGTTTTGATGTTGAAGTGGTTCATGCTTGAAAACGGGTGAAGGAAAGAAATTGCGTTCTGTTATAAACGAACGTTTACATAAGAACAAGATAAACAACATATATGCCCACAAGGGCATCTTGTAAGTATTTCTCAAAAAGAGCTTTTCTTGAGAAAAGACAAGCCAAAGATTTCCTTTACTGTCCTTCACGAAGCCCCGGGTAGGCAGTCCCTTAGGTTAGCTCAAAGGTATTCGGTTTACTAAAGGGAAGAAGCCAGCCGGAACCCTAGGTTGGCGTAGCCCAACCGGAAGGGGTTGCGATAGGCTACGTGGCTTTTAGCGGGTTCGCTGGACCGGTTACCACCCCGGAAAACACGATGCGGCCCAGTGGCAGGGCCCTTGGGATCATGTTCCGGACTGTTAGCATAATAGGTCTCATCATACCAATCGTTGCACCATTCAAAGACATTGCCCGACATATCATACAAGCCCAATTCATTGGCCTGTTTTTGACCAACAGGATGAATAGTTGATCCGCTGTTAGCAAACGTCCAGGCTACCGCATTGACATCATTACTACCCGCATAGTCAAATTCCTTGCTTTTTGTACCGCCTCTGGCAGCATACTCCCATTCGGCTTCGGTAGGCAGGCGATAGATCTTACCGGATAGGGTATTCAACTTTGTTATAAATGCCTGTATATCATCCCAGCCGACAGCGGTTACCGGACAATCCATACAATCAGTACGACCGGAAGGATTACTGCCCATAACCTGTTGCCAATGTGCCAGCGTAGTTTCATATTTAGCTATTTTGAAACTGCTTAGGGTAACATTATGGATTGGCTTTTCATTATCATTCTCATAGCCACCCATAGCAAACCTGCCGCCCTGCACCGTGACCATATCCGGCTCACTGATATCTCCAACCGCGGTTGCGTTTTCTGATAGCTTCGAGTTACTTTGCCACCGGGTAGCTGCCGCCGTTACAAGCAGAACGGCGATTAAAATGTAGTTCATCACTAGATTTTTTGCCGGCGTTTCCGGCACCTGTCTCTAAAATTCTATTAGGCCACTTTTCTACTTTGTATGTTTGGCGCTAATCGGCTGGGAGTGTGTCGAGTAAGCCTCCAAACAAGCTGACAAACAGAACAAACGAAGGTGGCAGCGTGAACTATGAAACGCCCAATTTAAGCAGCAGATATACGAATGTTTCTTCGTCTCGCATAGGAGCGTTCGGCGATACTCCTATATTGAAGTTAACCTAAGCTCTTCCTTAGTGCCTGTATTTATACCCTACTCTTTAGCCGAACTTCAATGTCCGGCTTTCGACGGAGCAGCTCAGTGATGAAGTCCATCTTGTCCTCAGGAGAGAGTAACACACTATCGAATCGATTATAGACTAATTCAATTCGATCCAGCGAGAGAGCGGGTGAACTAATAGGGTTCGGGTTTCGATGATCTTTTTGATGGAAGCAATGGGCAACGCTTTGTGAAAGAAAAGGCCTGATTGAATGGTAAGGGTATTTTTGTCCAGTTTATAACGTGTTGTCATAAACAAGTGTAGAATCAGTAGGGAAACCACCAAGATAATACTTACTCCTGCCCAAAGCTCTTTATAGACCATCAAGCTACTCAAACTAATAAATAAGCCCGCTAAGGAAATAGCTAGCTCAAGTCTTACTTTAGAGGGTGTTTGGGAATTGAGAAAGGTTGAGAGTCGTGCCAACTTTGTGGTCGCCAAACTACAGAGTCATGACCAAACAGTGGAAGCCACTGACCGACCCTCAATGGGCCGCAATCGCTCCAGCGACCCGGTTCGCCTTTTTTCGATCTCAAACGCAAGCGCAAACATAACCCGCGCCAGATGATCAACATTATTTTGTGGCTTCTGCGAACAGGTTGTCACGGGGCCGCTCGAGCGGTGGCGTAACCTACCTGAAGAGTGGCCCAACTGGCAGGCCGTTTACTACTACTTTGATCAGTGGAAGCAGGATGGCACCTTCGAGCGAATTAACGCAGCGTTAAATCACTTAGACCGTAAACGGGTCGATAGACAAGCCTACCCCTCTGTATTATGTATTGATGCACAGAGCATTAAACTAAACCCCATGATTTGCGATTATCGAGGTTTGGACGTCAATAAACGAGTCAACGGGCGAAAACGAGAGTTTGTCGTCGATACGGATGGCCGCTTGTGGGTGGTCGATGTGCATGGGACTAATGAAGCCGAGGGTCCAGCAGCCGTTCCTTTAGTCAGCACGATACTCTGGCGGGCTGGAGAGAGGTTGGAGAAGGTCTACGGGGATCAAGCATACAACGGGGTATTTGCCCAGGCGTTGGCTGCGTGGAGCATTGATTTCGAGAAAGCTTCGCGTCCTGAATCGGCTCGTGGTTTTGTGCCGGTAGCCAAACGGTGGGTAGTCGAACGGAGCATTGCGTGGACTAATCGCACGGGCGACCCCGTTCTTCCGGCGTATCGTCAAAGATTACGAGTACACGTTATCTTCTTCGGTGAGTTGGCTGTATCTAGCCAACATTCAGATCATGCTACAACGAATTTGACTGCTTGGCCAAACTTAATTCCCCAACACGTTTTAAGCTAGATCTAAAGCATCTTAAAGATAGCCGTGGCGAAGTCAGCTCGTAAATTCTTATCGACTAAGGTGGTGTACAGGTCCGATAAAACTACAACCTGTCTTTTGACGGGATCAAACTGGATCACAAAATTAAGATTGTACGTCTCCCAGTTGCCCGAGTAGACCGGGGTAAAAAGCTCATGTCCCGTTGAATAGGGCCGGAAATAACCCACCGTGGTTATCAACAACCAATGATCCGTACTGACCCACTGTCGGTAATGAATCAAAAAAGCACCGATTCGACTGGGTAGGCTATTGAGAAGAGTCGGTAGGTTTTTGGATTCTAGGCTAGGGGTAAAGTCAATCCAGGCCACCGGTCTATATAGCGTGAGGGCAAAGTCTTTGCCGAGTACGGGATGCTGTTGGAGCTGTTTTGCAAAACGCTCGGTGGCTGCTTTCGTTGCCCTGTTTCGGTAAATTCGGCGAATGATGAATCCGAGGGGAATTAATAACATCAGCGTCCAGATACTAATAAACAGACTAAAGTGCATGGGTTGAAGGGATTAATTGATGTTCCTACAATCCATACAACTGTAGTCGCATTTAGTCGTACGTAGCTTGAATCAAGCAAACATCCGCAATACACTCCTGCTTTCTTTACTGGCTAAAGGGGGCATTTAAAAAAGTACAAAAATGCCTGTCCCGCACCGCTTAGCGGACAGTGGCTGTTCCGGCCGGTGCGGTCGCAGACACCTATAAAAGGGTAAAATACAAGAATGCCAGTGGTGACATCCGATGTCACCACTGGCATTCTTTGAAGGGATGTTGTATAATACCAGTGGCTGTTGCAAAAGTAACTTATCTATCCATCAATGAGTTACTTTTGCAACAGCTACCAATGTTATGTGAAGCAGAGTCTGCGACGCAGACTCTTACTAACTGAAGTTACGCAGGGACTGGCTAATCGTACGTTTCTCCGAACGACCGATTTCCCAAGTAGTAGACACATAAACATTTCTTCATTTCAAGTAGGAGCGATTTCGGAAACGAAGAAATTTTATACAATATTTGTACTTAAACAAGAAGGGGAGTGGAACTTACCTTTATTGTATAACCACTAAAATTAGTCAAGCAACCCAGGCTTGTTGACCGTATATTACTGATAAAGTTGGACAGGTATTGACATCAGCGCAAGAGCGCGTCATATGGCACATTTCCATACCTAACTTTATTCGGGGACAGCAGCAAAAATCCAACAAGCCGCTCAGTTGCTGTGCACCATCCGTGACCAACCCGGTACCTATCAGGTCTATTTGTCGAATTACTACCACTACTGGTACTGTACTCACCGCTATTCTGATGACCCAGACCAGACCAAGACAACGCCACCAGTTAGCATTTGCTAAAGCATACCGAGCGGGTGAAGAGACAGGTACAAGAGCGGCTCAACATCATCTTCATTGACCCTCACTACATATTCCGGGCTATGCCTCATGACCATAAACAGGTGGATCGGGAGTTAGACAATTATCCCATCTATCTCCGACAGGGCATTACCACCTTATACCGGCCTAAAGTCCAACCCGTTTGCCTACTGAATTAACTAACTTCACCCCTGAAGCTCAAGGTCATAAGCAGTAGTTTAACGGGTCTTTTGCTTACTTCTCTTAAACGAATCGTAAGCTCAGCCGGTCAGCCAGGGCTGCCGCCCTATTCTGATGATTTACCCTTATATACCCTTTATTAGACAACCCAAAAACGATGAAAGAAGGCTTTTTTTATTCTAGCCATCGGCCACCGGGCGAGGTGACCTATCGGCTCAAACGGCAGATTGTAGCAGACTTCCAGCCGGCGTTAGCCAAAGCCACCGGAGTAAAGAAATACTGGATTCGCTGGCTACGAAGCGTTGCGCTGGAAAGTAGGTGTAATCAAAAACTGTATGCTAACGATCAGCTCAATCAATTGGTAACCTAGATCCACCAACAAAGCAGCTTGGGACATAGAATAAGCTTGGTCTACCGTATTGACTATGGAGCGAACTAGCACTTTTCTCGTTCCTTATAGCCCTTTCTTCTACTATACTATGCAGTTAAACCCTACCCACGGTATCAATTTTGAGCCAGGTGACTGGCAATCGATGCTGGCAAAAGCCAAACACGAAAACAAGCTTATTTTTCTGGACCTTTTCACCTCCTGGTGCGGTCCCTGTCAGTGGATGGATAAGGAGGTGTTCCCCAATGCTCAGGTTGGGGAAAAGTACAACGCCGCTTTTGTCAATTATAAAGCCGATGCCGAGAAGGGTGAAGGCCAAGAACTGGCCAAAAAGTTTAACGTTCGGGGGTATCCATCCTACTTTTTCGTCAATGCCGATGAGGAGGTCGTCTTTGCGGCAATGGGAGGGCGCCCCGTAGAGGAGTTTATGGCGTTGGCCGACGAGGCCTTCGCCACTCGTTCGGAAAAGCCTTTGGCTGCTTACCAGGCCGAATACGAGTCGGGTAAGCGCGATGCGGCTTTCATCAAAGCGTATCTGAAGCGGCTCAAACAGCTGGAGCAACCCTATACCGATGTATTTAACGCGTATTTGGCTAGTCTGCCAGCCGGGCAGCGACAGGTCGACGAAACACTTCAACTCTTGTTGGACTACCCAAAGGTGCTGGTCCTCAATAGCAGGGCCTACGAACTCTACCAGGCAAATCAGGCCCGCGTCCATGAGCTCATGGGGTCCATGCAGGAGAATCAACCACCGCCCATGGCGATAGCCGTGATGCAAACCCTAAGGCAGGCTCGTCAGCAGAAAGATGCCGATTTGTTTGAACAAGCGGTTGCGCTGATGATCGAGCATGCAGGCAGCCAGGATGATAGCCGATCCAAAGAAGCCAACGAACAACAAGCGTTTGGTCTGCGCATGGATTTTTATCGACACGTAGGCAATACAGCAAAGCTGATTGAGGTAGCCAACCAGTATATGGACGGTACGCCCATGAGCCTTAGTTTGGCCGACCTTCACCAGCGAGATAAGGAGCAATATGAGGAGGTTATGGGGCCCTATTTGCGGGGGGAGCGCGACTCGAGTACGATCGAAAAGTTTGAGGAGATGAGGGCTTATTATCAATCGGCCTACTCCTCGGCTTTAGCCATGCAGCTGAACCAGGGAGCGTGGGCTTTCTACGAGGCTGTTGATGAGCCGGAATTGCTTGAAAAAGCCTTAAGCTGGGCGAAACGTTCAGTGGCTATTCGGCAGCAGGCGGCCAACCTGGATACGTATGCTCACCTGTTGTATAAACTCGGACGTCGGCAGGAAGCCATTGAGTGGCAGACCAAAGCCGTTGTGGCCGATGGCGATACCGACCATAGCAGTAGTAAAGAGGTGCTGGAGAAAATGAAAGCGGGCACCTTATAGGATAGTCAGGACCCCACAGGCAGCCCCTGGCTTACCACCAGATTGTTCAGCATCCTGGGGGTCATGTACTGGCTCCCTGGCGAGCCAATCAAGTAATAAATGAAGACAAAACACGAGTTCAAGCTGAACGACCTAGTAATCCTAATTAACCCGATGACTGCTGAGGAGCTAGAAGCGGCTAATCCCGACATTGACTGGCCCGTACCGGTGATCAGTCAGTATGGGCAGCGGGTGCACTGCTGGAATAGCCAACGACGCGAGTTTACCATCACCTTAAGTGCGACCGAGATTAAGAAAGCAGATTGATCAGAAAGGTTACGATTAGCGAGCATAGGAATGGGACAGCAAGTGAACTGGTTTACCCTACAGTAACCTATCCTCTTTCCAATCAAAGAAGGGTAATAGTAACCGGTTCGCTTACGGGCGACTCCTGAAAGGAGGTGGCTTAGGGTTAAATCCGAAGGGTAGTAAGCGGTTGGCCTACCCGAATCTGAGCCCATCGGCTGACGGGCTTAGCTTGAGTGGGGGGCATCGGCTCGGCCAGTACGTACTGGCCAAACAGAAGTTTGTGATCGTGCTGGCGATAGCTAGTCAAGGTTCGCAGCGGTTCGGGACCTTTCTGAGCCGTCAACGGATCAATCGTTGTCAATACACAACGGCCACAGGATTCGCCCCGGTAGAAGGTAGCGTCCCCAATCCGAAACCGCTCCCAGGTATCTTCGGCATGTGGTTCACTGCCCCGGACAACAATGTTAGGCCTGAATCGAAGCATGGAGACCGGTTCTGTTAACCGCTCATTGAGGGCATCGAGTGAGCCCTGGCCAATCAGCAGAAAAGGGTACCCATCAGCAAAGCTAACCGCTTCCTGATAATGAGCATAGGCCGGATCAACCGCCCGTACCGTACTGTCGGGCATGAACACCAACCGGCAGTCCTGGCCTAGTGTCCGGCTAAACCAGTGGTCTGCCTGGTGACTCACGGCCACGGCGGGGATGTTGTGGCTATCCCAAACATGGACCTTAAGGGTTGACGTAATTGAGTCTTGCGGGAGCGTCAGGGGTAGGGTCAACCGATCGTCGGGTTGGTGGCGATGCCAGACCCGCATACTCCGATGACGGTCAATGGCCACATCCAGCAGGGCCATTTGCGGACAGCGGTGCTGGGTCAGGGCGTTTCCGTCGGGGGTAACCAGCATCCAGCGCCGGTCGAATTGAAAGCCTCTATCCAACAGGGTAGCCTGCTGAAGCAGAATGCCACTCAGTGACTTAATGGGATAGATATACAGGTGCGAAACAGTAATCATCGGCCTTAGCGACAAACGAAGTAAAGCGATTGGCAAGGCCTACCGGGATCAGGAGTCCCGGCTCCGCGTCCACGAACAATCAATCGATGGGCTCGATGGGCGGGACATAGCCGTGCTGATCGCTTGCAAGTGTCAACCGGTTACGTTCGAAAGAAGCTGGTGTTGGGATTGACCTTGTGAGCCAGTGGCCCAGGGTACGGGTGTTAATACCCCAATGGCGACCGCATTGTCTGCTTGTCAATAAAGGCGCTAGCCTACGAGTCAGTAGCGATCTTTATAACTTTTTAAAAATGAATTTTACCGCTATAACAGCTTCACGTTTACGCTAGGCATACCAATCTATATATTGTACTTTTCATAGGTACAGTTCAAAAAGGCAACCTTTTCGTGGTCGAATTGACGGAAAAGTAATTTTTGCACTTTTTACAGATAACGGAAATACACTTTCAGGTTATCTAGGATGATGAATCAAGGCTTGGCTAATGTCTTTTCGAGCTGATAAAACCATTTTCAAGGCATTGAGCGCTCCCTGTGCATGCATGGTTTTCGGGAGTGAACGCACCGGCGGCCCGGCAACCCACAATCTTGCGCGAGAAAGCATCCATAATGACCTACAAATAGGCACAGTTGGCTCCAACTGGAATGGCTGTCCAACGCTCAATCCGTCACAAAGGGGGTTACTTCTAGTCGCTACCGAAGTGTCGGCTACATCAGGTATAAACGGAACTGGCCCTTAGTGCAAAACCGGCGCTGTTTGACTATCCTCAACTACCGGTCGAACAATCATCCGACGACCAACGAGCAAAATCAGCAGCGCCCCCGTAGCCGCTGCCGCCATGATACTGATCATGGGTACGGCCGACTGAGAATCAAAGACGCTAACGGCCACCGAAGCAAGCGCCCCAATGCCCATCTGCAGAGCACCCATCAGGGCCGAAGCACTGCCGGCATTATGGGCAAAGGAAGCTAATGACAACGCCGATGTATTCGGATTAGTAAAACCCAGACAGCACAGAAAGGCAAATAAAAACGCAATCGTGCTAAAGAGTCCTAGCAGGCCTAGTAGCGCACTGAGTAAGAAAGTGAGGCCAATGATCGACTGACTCAGTAAGGCCACCGGAACAATTTGTTCACTTCGAAAGGAACGCAACGCGATACTATTGAGTTGACTGGAGCCAATAAAGCCGACCGACAAAAAGGCGAATATCCATCCATATCCCTGGCCACTGACTCCGTATATACCCATAAATACCTGCGCTGATCCAGCCACGTAAGCGAATAACCCCGAGAATGTAACCGCACCGGTCAGCGCGTAGGTATAAAACTGGGGCTCCCGAAGCACCGACCAGAAGCGGGTAAGAATGGGTTTGGGCTTTAACGAATACGAGGGATCCGGCTGATAGCTTTCAGGCAGCCAGAAAATACAGGCCAGCAGAATGAGCGTTCCCAGCACCATCAAAATCAGAAATACCGCCTGCCATCCATACCCTGCAATGACGTAGCCGCCTAGCGTAGGGGCAATCATGGGAGAAGCCCCCAGCACCAGCAAGAGCAGGGAGAAGACCTTGGCATTGTCCTCAATGGGAAACAAATCCCGCACCATTGCTACGGCAGCAACTGCAGCGGCACAACTACCAATGGCCTGCACAAATCGAAGGGCGATGAGCATATCGACCGAGTGAATGAAGAGGCAACCGGCGGAGGCTACTACGTAGAGAATCAGCCCTACGTAAAGCGGCTTCTTTCGCCCAAAGCGGTCAAGCAGAGGGCCATACAGCAATTGCCCGGCCGAAATACCGATAAAGAAGCTCGACAGGGAAAGCGAGACACGGGCAACGGTGGTGTGCAGATCGTTGGCTATCGCCAGAAAACCGGGCAGATACATGTCAATTGAGAAAGGTCCTAGCGCCGATAAGGAGCCCAGAATCAGGATTAAAAAGACGTATCGTTTTGTCGTCATTGTGGCTGAATTACGCTGTGACGTATTGTTGAGTCGGTTGGCGGCTCCTCTATTCAAGTAGTTACTAACTGATAGGGGCACTTTAAGAAGAAGCAGTTCCTGTAAATGGTTCCTCACCGTCCGCTACCAATAAAAAGATAATTCACCATTCCGACGGGGGCGGGCTAGGATGTAAATGGAAGTGATGTGGCCTGGCTTCGGAACGGGTCGGGCCGCACCGCTAAGCGCGGTCCCCGTTGCTGCGTACCGTGGCTGGTTCAGCCACTGCGACGCCGGGGCTATGACCAGTTAAGACTATTACTATTATTCGAGATTTAGCAATAGAGAAATTTATTTCTGTCTGGGAAAAACGGGCGTTTTAATAGACGGTGCCTATCCCTTATTCCGCACTGAAAACTTTGTTGCGATGATTTACGCCCCAATCCTTCATGGCATAGATCAGGGGCGTTAACGTGTCGGCGTAGGGTTCGGCGGTATACAAAATCTTAACGGGGTAATCCCCCACTACGGTTCGCTTGATGAGTTTATGCTCCTCAAGCTCCTTGAGTTCCTTGGCCAATACCTTCGGTGTAAGACCAGGAATACTCTCCTGAATATCGGTGAACCGATCATTGCCGATCGAAACCGAGATTATGATCGGCAGTTTCCACTTGCCATTGATCACATCCAACGTATCCCGCACCGGCTTTACCGTATCTAGGCAATTTAAAGGCCCTTTTTTAACCGCCATATCCCTTTTAATACTATCTTACTTTCCTTTAGGAAACTACTATACAAAGGAAAGTAATATAGGGTAATTTTGCAACCTAATTTACTCAAACTGAGGTATGAAAATTGGAATTGTAGGCGTAGGCCACATTGGTAAAACACTGGCCTTACAATTGGCCAAGGCAGGACATGATGTATCAGTGGCTAATTCGAAGGCACCCGAAAACATAAATCCAGCGGTACTGGCTACGGGTGCCCGAGCGGTTACCGTTCAGCAAGCCGTGCAGGATAAAGAGGTAATCATCTTGTCCATTCCCTTGAATCGCATTCCCGAGGTTGCTCCTCTTCTTACCGGGGTGCCCCAAGAAACAACGGTCATCGACACGGCTAATTATTACCCTGCGCGCGACAGTCGCATCGACGAAATTGAAGCGGGACAGGTAGAAAGTCTATGGGTCAAGCAGCAACTGGGGCGACCGATTGCCAAAGCCTGGAATGCCATTGGTTCCGATTCGTTGGCCACAAAAGGCAAACCAGCTGGAAGCTCAGACCGTATTGCCATTCCGATAGCCGCCGATCGGGACTCGGATAGGACCCTAACGATGAAACTGGTGGAGGACACCGGATTTGATGCCTTCGATACCGGTTCCTTGGCTGATTCGTGGCGGCAGCAACCAGGTGCACCGATCTATTGTACTGATCTGACGGTCAGCGAAATACAGGCCTTGGTTGATACAGCCGAAAAAGAACGGTTGCCCGCGCGGAGAGATTTGGCGGTTGCCGCTATTATGGAGCGAATGAGCAGTGCCACCAAAAACCCCGATGCGGCATACGGCGTTCGTCTGAGTCGTGCACTTTATATGTAACGATAACAATAGTGGACGTATGGCGTCTTTAGAAGAAAAGGTAGATACGCCCCCTTTGTAAAAAAAAGAATCAAATGTCACAGTCAACAATCACAATGAAAGCCTGGCAGCTTCACGCGTTCGGGTTAGAAAATTTAAAACTCGGTAGCGTAACCAGGCCCACACCAAAACCGCATGAAATCCTAATTAAAGTCGGGGCGGTTTCGCTCAATTTTAGGGACAAAGCCATTGTTGATGGAATTTACGAGCCGGACCTGGTGCCTAAGCGATTGATTCCTGTATCCGACGCGGTAGGCACTATTATTCAGGTAGGGTCCAAAGTGACCCGCTTTAAGGTGGGGGACCGCGTTATTTCGCATCTGTACTCGCACTGGATTGATGGTACACCAGCACCTGATGAACCGGCACATTGCCTTGGAACGCCTTATCCTGGTGGACTCGCTGAATATATGATTCTGGAAGCCGAATCGGCGGTATTGGCCCCGGATTCATTGACGGATGAAGAAGCCTCCACGCTGCCTATTGCCGCTTTGACCGCCTGGTTCTCCCTCGTCACCTACGGCAATCTGAAGGCTGGTGAAACAGTGGTGATCCAGGGAACCGGGGGCGTATCCATTTTCGGGTTACAAATTGCCCATGCCTTAGGGGCTCGCGTGATTGTGACGACTAGCAGCGACGCCAAAGGCGAATTGGCCCGCCAGCTGGGAGCCAACGAAGTCATCAATTACGTGACTACCCCGGATTGGGCCGCGGAAGTGCAGAAGCTGACAAACGGCAAAGGTGCTGATCAGCTACTGGAAGTTGTCGGTGGAGATGGATTGAACGACTCAGTGGAAGCCACCAAAGTCACCGGACAGATAGCAGTCATCGGCTTTCTGGCCGGGCAAACGACCAATCTCAACTTGATGCGCGTAATCTTCAAGCAGACCCGAATTCAGGGGATTGCGGTTGGCCATCTGCGGGCCTTCGAGGAAATGAACCAGGCGTTTGATCGGTATGAGATCAAGCCGGTGATCGAGAAAGTGTATCCCTTCGAGGAAGCGGTTCAAGCCTATGAGCACTTAGCGAAAGGGGCCTTTGGTAAGATTGTGATCAAAATGTAATTCCGCCTAATCGCATTAAAGACAGATGCCCTTTGGGGCATTTGTTTTGCTTCTTTTGTTAACAAATGCTCAACTCACTTTTCATCAATTAAATAATCATCCACCTACTAATTCTCAAATACGCTCTTTTTAGGGGAATGAATGTGGTAATCCACGAATAATCGCTTAATATAATACCTTATTTTCTTCCCTTTCCAAGTTAAAATCCGGCCCATTTTCAGCCCTTCTATAGGGGGCAAGATCTTGAATTAATCCCTTAACATAAGAATCCTTATGCAAGGAGACGGAGAATAGTACAATTTTCAAGCCCGTAACCGCTTTGCTAGAGGGATTGCCTAAACGACTTTTCAACCGGAAACGGCCCGCCCTAACGGCCAATGGAGAACCAGGCTGATTAGCTAACCACCCAGTTAGGAGTGTACCAATCAATAACCCTGTTTGGTAATTTGACCACTTCTGTCGTCCTTGAGCCAAACTTTAATTCAATTACAATGCCAACAGGAACCGTCAAATTTTTTAATGAGGGTAAAGGCTTCGGCTTTATTAAACCCGATGATGGGGGCGAAGATGTGTTTGTACACATTTCAGCTACCAGTGAAGAACTCCGAGAGAATGACAAAGTGACCTACAATGTCGAGCAGGGTAAAAAGGGCTTGAATGCGGTCAACGTCAAACGGACGTAAGGCCATAGGAGCGGTCCTCCAGTAGTACAGAGAGAACAGGCTATTAAAGCCTGTTCTTTTAATTTTGGGTAAGATGGCTTAAATTAACTCGCTTTCACCTTTAATGAAGGTAGTTGAGCAAACGGATTCAAGCTTATTTAAGCTCATAGCGTTTAACGAACGCTGATTGGATAAAAACCTTGTTTAAACAAATGTCGACAACGGGTAATATGTATAACCTAATCTATAAGGTTTCAGAATTGTCTTTTTCCGCTGTTTGAGCTGTAAAACAGGCCGATACCTGCTTTGTCAAGATTTTGTACTTTTCATATTAATCGTTCGGTAAAGGCAGGGTTTTATAAATGCACCCTCTCCCTATTTGTAGAAGTAGCCAACTTTTTGACGATGCCTTCAGGACTTTTTGCTTTGTTAGATGATATCTCGGCGCTGGTAAAAGCAAGTGCTGCCAGTTTAGATGATGTGCCTGCTCAAGTAGCGAAAACGACCGGAAAAGTGTCGGGCATTGTCATTGACGATACGGCCGTTACGCCCAAATATGTCGTAGGGCTCGATCCATCTCGGGAGCTGGTTATTATTTACCGGATTGCCAAAAAATCACTGATCAATAAACTCTTGATATTAAGTCCGGCAGCTTTGTTGCTTGGCTACTTTGCCCCTTGGGCTATTACGCCTATTTTAATGGTTGGTGGTGCTTATTTATGTTTTGAAGGCTACGAAAAGGTTCATTCCCTGTTTACTCACCGCGATAGGAACACTGAACGAGAGCCGGTAAAAGAGATTACTCCCGATGAATTAGAGAAGGAACGAGTGGGTAGTGCGGTTCGCACCGATATTATTCTGTCGGCAGAAATTATGGCCATTGCTTATAGCCAGGTAACCGGCCAGGCGATCGTCAATCAGATTGTGGTGATGCTGGCGGTGGCCGTTTTTATTACGGTGGCTGTCTATGGATTTGTTGGCTTGATTGTTAAAGCCGATGATATGGGGCTACATCTGGCTGGCGATCAATACCCCGCTGCTACTCAAAAAATAGGTCGCGGCCTTGTAAAATTTATGCCGCATTTCTTGAGTTGGCTAGGTTATGTAGGTACAGCAGCCATGCTTTGGGTCGGTGCCGAAATCATAGCGCATGGCATACCGTTTACCGCTCATTTACTGCACAATTTGGAACAGGCCCTATCCTCTATGCCGATAGTAGCCTGGTTTACCAAAGCCCTGGCTTGTGGCGTTGCCGGACTTGTAATAGGGTTTATCATTGAGACGCTTGTAGTGCTGATGAAGAAGGTATTTTTCCAGCCCAGGAAGTAGCGCAAACAGCTAAACAGCTCAACCAATTTCGCGCCTTGCGCACCTGTTTTTTGATTTTCAGTCAACCAACAAACCTTCATAGTTTGTAGCTACTCCGACTAACTCAGTGCTCCTACCTGTTTAAAAAGCGTTCATTGACGGTTTACTTTGAGCAATGGCATAAGAAACCCCTTGTATTGATTCTGCCTTTGTCTCACTTGGTCAAAGTATTCTTCACCAAGTGTGTCGGTGATTTCCAGCATCAGGGTCTCCTACAAACAGTGCCAAATATGACACTAAAGTTTGGAGTAGAAATGTCCTCGAAGCGGCCCGATGGCAGCTCACTTAAAGATGGAATCTTCGGCATGCCTCTTTTACCTCAACGGCCCGCTCAGTACGTTCAGTCGTCCATAAAGTGACTTTTCGGGGCGTATGCGACTGATTGTAGTAGACAGCTAGTAAAGGGCCCGACCCGAATCGGACCGTTGCTGTAGCAGGGCCGCTTTTTGTTTATATAGGGTTGAATAAATCAATGGTCCCGCTCGTCCTGACTCGCTGGCCAGAATGCGTACAGCAACGTACCCATTAGCAGACCCCAGCCAACAGCGCGGGATACGTTATAGGAGGTCGGAGTTGGCATGTCGACTATTCCGGTTTGATCGGTGATGGCTGCTTGTTTCACGTACCGACCTTCTGATGGGATGGACTGCTCCTCGAAATTATCGGCTAAGTGATTCAGTTTTATCTGGAGTTCGTACCCTCGAACCGAAACGCCGTGTCCCGTGCCGACGGCCAGCGGATTCAAATCGGCCAGCGTTTGGACTGACTGCCGGGCAGCATTCCAATCGCAGGTGAAATAGGCTGGTGGGCCATGAAATTCCTCTCGCTGGGTAGCGACTGAAATAGCCGAGTTCTGGTTGGTTGTTATAAAGGCATCGCCCGCGATGAGCGTCCGGTCGTTCTGTCGGAAGAGTGAGATATGGCCCGGCGCATGGCCTGGTGTGTGAATAACCTGCCAGCCCGGTAGTTCGGAGATTTGACCACCGGTTGGGATTGCCCGAACGCGGTTGCCAAAATCGTCGGGCCCGATGGGAAATATAAACGAACTGTACGAGATGAAGCCGCCACCAATGGCTGGGTCGGGTGGGGGGTAACTCGACTTTCCGGTTAGGTAGGGCACTTCGAGCGAGTGTGCATAAACGGGCACCTCCGACCATTCTTTCAGCAGCGACTTCAACGCACCCGTGTGATCAAAGTGGCCGTGTGTCAGGACAATAGCGTCAGGTTTGGCACCAGGCCCAAACAGCGCTTCGGCTTTCTTTTTAATCTGGCCCGCGTAACCCGGCAAACCCGCATCAACCAGCACCCAGGGGTTGCCTTGGCCAGGTATACCGATGAAGAACAGGTTAACCATTAACGTTTTTAGACCCGCAACATCATCGGTGACATCGTAGGGTGATGACAGCGCTGTGTTATTTGGTTTATCAAGATCATTTTGAGCTTCCATTTTAGCGTTGAGTAGTTTATTGCTCAACCTACTCGTCCAATAAATTGTTCATATGCATATTCCGGCCCACGGAGTGATAGCCCATCCCGTGGGCATAGCAAAAACGCAAAACCTGCTCTCTATTTCTCCAGATGAATCGTTTGTGCCTGTTTCTGCGCTTTCAGGGCCAGTTCGGTTGCCAGGAAACAATGCTCCTGAGTCATGGCCGTTTCGGTGCGGTTCAATACGTCGTTCACCAGTTGTTCGCCGTAGGGAAGCGGTTCTTTGCTACAGTCCATGTAACGGGTTTCCTTCTTATCAGTGATGTAGAGATGATTGCCTCCTTCGTGAACGGCGGGGTCAATGTTCTTGCGAATTTCGATAAAGCCTTCAGTTCCCAGAATAGTAAGCCGACCGTCGCCCCAGCTTTTTAGGCCGTCGGGCGTGAACCAGTCCACCCGGACATAGCCCATACCCCCATCACCGCGTAGCATGACATCACCGAAATCTTCAAAATTTGGATATTGCGGGAAGTGGACGTTACCCACCTGCGCGGCTACGACATCCGCTTTTTTGGAGCCGGTAAAAAACAGATACTGGTCGAACTGGTGCGAACCAATATCGCAGATGATGCCGCCAAACTTCTTCTTGTCGAAGAACCAATCGGGTCTGGACTTAGGCGTCATGCGGTGCGGCCCAAGCCCGATGGTTTGAATCACGTTGCCAATGGCCCCGGCTTTCACCAGTTCTCCGGCTTTTACGGTTGCCCTGTTCTCGAACCGCTCGCTGTACATAATCGAGTAGATGCGTTTGGTCTCTTTTTGCACCTTGCGCACTTCGGCCAGTTGGTCGAGGGTGGTGATACCGGGTTTATCCGACATGTAGTCCTTACCGGCTTTCATGACCCGGATTCCCAGCGGAGCACGGTCCACGGGGATACCCGCGCTCAACACCAGTTGAATAGATTTATCGTCCAGAATTTCTGCTTCACTTTTCGCCTGCTTTGCCTGTGGATAGCGCTTGGCGAAGTCAGCCATCAACTCAGGCTCTTTGGCGTAGTAGGAAACGAATTCGCCCCCACCCCGGGTTACGGCTCCAACCTGACTGTTGATATGGCCGTGATTCATGCCAATCACCGCAAAGCGAATCCGGGCTGCCATTGGCAGTCCATCGCTCCCCGACACCTCAGATTTGATGATAGCCGGGGTTCCCGGCATAGAGTTGCTCGGCATAGAGGTTCCGATTGTGGGCAGGGCCACCAAACCAGCGGCTGTTGTGATGGCCTCCTTGAGAAATGTACGTCTGTTATCCATAGCTAATTTTGAATGAGTGAATGAGTGAATGATAGAATGGGGAAACTCATTTGTATTCACTCCGCTTCGGCGTACCGATTCTATCATTCACTCAGTCAAAATTACTTCTTCGCCAGCTCCAGTGCCTGCGTGGTTGTGTAATATTTGGCAATCATGTTCGGGACTTCCCAGGCGGGTAGTTTACCGGCTTTCAGGTATTCCAGGTATTTTTCGGCTACCCGGCCAAAATGTGATTCGTGGCCTTCTTTGTATTTATCGGGAATAATTACCTCCCACCCGGCGGCATTTTTCTTGACATCAACCCCCGGAAAAGCCTGTTGAATAGCGGGGAGTGCGGATTTAAGTGCTGCATCCAGGTCCTTGTTGCCATTAGCCGCTTCGATGTATAGAGCGGGTTTGTACTGTTGCTCCGCTCCCTGACGGATAATCAGGTTGGTCCTGGTGCCGCGCATAATGGAATAATGCGTATCGCCTGCCCCCTCGGGGGCTTTATAAGCCCACGTAACGGATACTTTGGCGTGAACACCCCGAAGCTGGTAGTTGATTTCGCCGTTGCTGTAAACGCGCAGGATACTGTCTTTCACCACGTCTTTTTTGAGATAATCCGGAAATGCATCCTGTTTGGTAATGGCCTTGAACTGGCTCAGGCTCATGTCGGTAGTCCACCGACGGGCCGAGTTCAATGTAATATCTTTCTGGTAATCAATAATCTGTTCCGGAAAACAGGCCCACTGTACCAGGTCGACCAGGTGCGTTGTTACGTCAACGATACCTTCGCCCTGCTGCGCTACGTCCATAAACCAGGACGGGCGAGTGAGAATACTCCCCGACACATTCTTGTAAAAATGGTGAACACTTTCTTTGGTGACGGCGGGGTTTTCGGGCGTTCCTTTTTCCAGCGTACCAAATAAAGCAGGCTGCTGCGAGAAGGCCCGCTGGAGCATAGTCGTTATTTCGTACCGCTCGGTCATGATGTCGTAGAGCAGCACGTTGTTCTTTTCGGCAGTAGCGAAGGCTTCTTTCAGTTCGTCGAATTTAGCGGCATTGATAACCATCGGCTTGTCGGCCAACACATTAAAACCAGCGCCGACCGTTTTCTGAATATAATCAGTTTTCAGTCGATTGTTACCCGCCATAACTACTACGTTCCCCTGCTTTTCGGCAATCATTTTATCCAGAAAATCGGGGCCTTTGTAAACCACCTCTTTCCAGCGGGTCGGATTCTCAGGACGCGTATTGTACCCTTCAATTTTATCGAGATGAAGTTGCAGGTCGGCAGTCTGGTCATCGGGTGCGTAGACGTGCACAACAGAATCCACATCCGGATACATCGTTTTCTGTACCAGGGCGGCATGAAAATGGCCTGGGTCCAGGGTAATCAACCGGAAGGCGGCTTTCGTTGTATCGGTTTTTTCGGCCGACTGGCAGGCTGTCAATAGCGTAGCCATAAGGAGGCTGCTGGCAAGGGGTATTTTCATTAATCAGCGTTAGTTATTTTGGTTTTTGGCGGGCAAAACGACTCCTACACTATTGTAAGCGCAAATACTGCCGTTTTTACTAGTCAATGGTTCGGCATTCCGTTTTGCGGTAGCGGTATTTTAAACCTTTTCTCCCGTAGAGCGTCTTATAAGTCAGGCTATTAAAGGCCGTTCGATTAACCCTATTTCTCCGCTTCTCCCTATGTGGCAACGCCCTTTAGTTTCAATTTTCCTGACTGGTCTTCTGGCTTCCTGCATGAGTGGCTCTTATCCGTCCGGCTCGCCATCAGGAGGGGCACAGTCACCACCCGATGATGCGTACCCCAACACGGGTAGTACCTACCCAAACTCCGGAAGGCAGTATCCTGATTCCAGACCACAGTCCCCCACTACCGGCAGTCAGTATCCGAACTCCAGAAGACAGCCTCCTACTTCCGGCAACCAGTATCCGAACTCCAGAAGCCAGTATCCGAACTCCGGCAGCCAGTACCCAAACACGGGTAACGCCTATCCTGGTGCTGGCAATCAGACGGGTAGTGGCCGTTCGGCCGATCCCGGCGTAACGGTAAATAACATCCGGCTAACGCAGGAGTATACCATTCTGGATTTGACCTATGTGGATACAAGCCAGCCGAGAAGAGATCAAAACGGCCGTCCTGTATCAACTAACACCATCGGTTTTGACCCGAACGCGTATCTGGTTTCGGCCAATGGAGCCAGAACGTTCAGGTTTATAAAAGTTGAAGGCATTCCCGTAAGGCGTGAACAGGTAGACCGCAACACAGGAAAAACCGTATTGGTGGGCAGGAACACCTTTCCCGGCGATCAGGTTTCCTTCTCCCTGTACTTTCAGCGACTGGACAAGGGGCTGGAGAATTTCGACCTGTTCGAATGCATTAGTGACCAGTACACCTGCTGGAATATATACAACTTATACGTCCATAACCCGGCCGATGAGGTCGTTTACCTGCCCCCAACTACCCCAACGCCCGTACCCAATCTACCCAGAGAATCGACATCCAAACTTCCTCCCGCGCCTTCCGGCAATTCGGGCGGGGAGATGGAGGCTCCTAAACCGAATGTGCCCGCTCCGGTTCCCGTAGCAACCATCGTGACGGTGTCGGGCATTGTGAGCGATGCCAAAAACAAGCGGCCCGTTACGGCTACCATCGACTATCAACTCTCGGCCAGCAAGCAGGCCATTGACTCCGTACAAAGTTTTGCCTCAACGGGCGCCTATCGGATGAGCCTCAACAAGGGGCAGGTGTACACCTACGTGGTATCGGCGCGGGGGTACCAGTCAACCAGCGGGGTGCTGGACTTGAGCAAAACCGCCGGAGGGCAGAAATTAACCCGCAACATTACCCTGACACCTTTGGCCGTGGGTGATAAAGTAACACTGAAAAATGTGTATTTCGAGATGTCGAAGTCCGATTTACTGTCGGCCTCGTTTGCCGAACTGGATAAACTGGTGGGTATGATGCAGGATAACCCCAACATGGCAATCCGGCTGGAAGGCCATACCGACATCATCGGCGATCACGACAAGAATCTCCAGCTTTCGCAGGACAGGGTTATCGCCTGTCAGCGTTACCTGGTTCAGAAGGGCATCAGCATCGACCGTATTCAAACCGTTGGCTATGGGGATACGCGCCCCATTCTAACCAAGGGTACGGATGAAGACCGCAAAATCAATCGCCGGGTCGAGTTTGCCATTCTGACGCTATAGTGGTTGTAGAATCTTTCTGTGTTGAACTAATAGCAGAGTACGTTCTGTCATTCCTCCACAACCGGGCTTCGGTTGTGGAGGAATGACAGGAAACGAACGTATCCACACACATCTGTAGGGGTTTCCGTAATGCCTGTGCTATACTTTTTGCAAAAACATCGTCTTCAGTACCAGCATTGTTTTCTCTATCCGCCCCTCAATTTCCTCCGCATCGAGTGTAAGCCGGATATTTTTCACGACTGTGCCTCTTTTCAGAATCGTGGATGCCCCTTTCACCTTTAAATCCTTCGTCAGCTTAACCGAGTCACCCTCAGCAAGGGCCGCTCCGTTGGTGTCTCTCACATCCATCGTCGTTCTTTTTAATACCCTACAAATGTAGGTAAAAGCGGGAACCTTGCAGGAAACGAATAGGCTACCCGCTTTCTGGCTACCCTGAGGGCCTATACTACCTCACAGAAGGCGTATTCCACCAAAATTAAACGGGAATTTAACCCTTGCAAAGCAACTGAAATCCAGCCAATTTTAGCGTTTCAACCCGCTAACCAATTAGAGTTTATGCTAAAGTTATTCACCATCGGCGATAGCATCAGCCAGGGATTTATGTCGGGGGCGGCTGCCCGTACGGACCTGTGTTATTCCACACTGCTGGCTAACTTATTCGGGATAGCGGACTATAAGTACCCCGACTGGCCGGAAGGCGGCTTGCCGGTCAATATAGAGGAGCTATTCAGGCTACTGGAGAAAGATTATGGCACGGATATCGACACCCTCGAGTGGACGCTGGCTTTCGCGGCCACTATACCCCGGTTTCTGAATAAGGTAGAAGCGTTTTATGAGCGGGATGCCTACGCAGCCGATAAACCTTACCCAAATAAGGCAATTCAGTATTTCCATAACGTGGCCGTGCGGGGCTTCAACGTGTCTGATGCCTGGCTCATCGACGGAGCTTACTGCCAGCGCAAAATTCAGGAGAGTGGTACGAAGGATGGTTTCTATGCAGCCCCAAACGAATCGCTGGTACGGACAGCCCTGAAAGTATTGAACCCGTCGCTCAAAAAAGAACATAACACAAAATCGCAGCTGGACTGGCTTGATTATCACGTTCAGAACGGTGGTGTTGAAAATGTAATCATCTGGTTAGGGGCGAATAATGCGCTGGGTACCATTGTCGACCTGAGCATCAATTACTCACCCGGCAAGGGCAAAACAGATACCCTGAGCCGCGACGAAATTTTGAAATACGGGTGGAATCTGTGGCATCCAACCGACTTTGCGGCTGATTATAAGGTCCTCCTCGACAAAATTGATGCGGCACTGGCGGGTACCAGCACAAAGGTTTTTCTGGCTACCGTTCCACTGGTAACCATTGCGCCATTGGCGAAAGGTGTTGGCGAAACATTTGAGGTGAAAATCCCGGATGATGACGGTAAAGACGATATAGTCACGTATTTTAAATACTACACCTACTTCCCGTTCAATGAAGCGTACGCCTTCAAGACGGGTATCAACCTCAGTTTCACCCAGGCCCTACACGTCGATAACTGCATACGGGCCTATAATAAAACCATCAAAAGCTTGCTGACGGAACGGAACAATCAGCAGCCGGGGCGTTATCATCTGGTAGACATGGCCGATATGCTCGACAAATTAGCCTTCAAACGAAACAACGGCGCTCCATGCTATGATTTTCCGCCTTATTTCTCGTTCAAATACCCAACTCCGAACACCAAATATTACCACGCAGACACACAGGGGAATCTGAAACAGGGCGGCATTTTCTCGCTCGATGGGGTACACCCAACCGCCATTGCGCATGGCCTCATCGCCTGGGAGTTTCTGAAGGTAATGAAACAGGCCAATGTACCCGGAGCCGACCCCGACGGTCTGGACTGGAAGGCTATTTTTGCCTCCGACCGGCTGTATCAGGAGCCGATTAAAATCATGCACGAGGTATATGACAACACCCACCTTGCCGAGTGGGTATTGCGCTTTGCAAAAGGATTCCATCGGGAAGAAACCAAACGCGAAAGAGAGGAATAACGGTGCTGAAGACATTAGGTTGAGGTTGCTCTTCATTAGGTTATCGGCAAAAAAACAGGCACGTTTGTACTGTACAGTCCTTTAACCAACGTCTGTTTCTGATATGCACCTCCGTATCAATGGCCGCATTTGGCTCGAAACAACAGCGGCCGATACCACGCAGCGATTCATGGGTATTGGTCGTCTTGAACTACTTGACCATATCCAGCGTACCGGCTCCATCAACCAAGCCGCCAAGGCCATGAAAATGTCTTACAAGCGAGCCTGGGAGCTGGTTCGTTCCATGAATACGCAGGCTGGTACTCCCCTGGTAACCACCCAAACCGGGGGCGAAAAAGGCGGAGGTGCCATCGTGACCGAAACCGGCGAAACGTACCTTACCTATTACCGCGCGCTCCACGAACGGTTCCAGCAATTTCTGGCCGATGAACTGGCTAACCTACCCCACTAACGACCTCCTTAGCAACTCAATTTCTCTTTCAACCCGTGCCAACGCTATATTCGTAGTGGAGGAAGGCGTCCTGAAATACGGCTTTCACGCCAAGACCACGCGTCGTGTCTCGCTGCCCACAAGCGTTATGCCCTGACAAACCGGTGTGGAGAAGTACCCTAAATCAAACCATCCGGTTACGTTTTGAGTTGAACTAAAGCCCATCGTACCAAGATTAAAACCTAGCGGGCAACCAAACAGATGGTTATAACGAAACTGTTCAGCCTGTTGACACCGCTCGTTTTCGTGGCAGGAATAGGGCTGATTATCATTCTGTATGGATTTGTGGACATGAAGCAGGAGAATAATGTGCTACAGTTCTTCTTCGGTATTCCTGTTGCGGGCGGTGCCCTCGGATTGCACTTTCTGATTCGTCAACTGGCGCATCACAATACGCTGCACGTATGGATAATGGAAGCCATTCTTGTTTTAATCATGTGGTATCTGTTTCAACGCTCCTGATCAGTATATAACACGCTTACTGGTTTATGAGCAGGCCCGCTTTTGTAGTTGGTTAGCTACTCCCTGTATTGATCTCTTCGTGCCCCGGCAAACCAATGGGTGTTGGGGGTATGGGTTACACCAAAACCATTTGACCGAACGGCTGTTATTGCTGCAAACAACTTGATAAACCATCATGGATAAGAAAGCAACCACTCTTGCAGGCCTTGCTCTGGGCGTAACACTGGCGGCCGGTTTCGGCCTCTATAAATATTTTAGCAAGAAACCCGGTACTACAGTCGGTACGGGTGCAGGCGGGACTAAGGGCAGGAATCTTTTCGGCGATGGTTACATAGGCAACAGCCTGGTTAAGAGCAGTGGTCTTTATGTGGGGCAAACAGATAACGGCCTTATTGGCGGTGGACTAGCTCTGGCCGGCAATCGTGCCAATGGCTGATTCTCCCTGGCCTGATAGGGAAGCAACCAATCCTTTTGTTTTCTTCGACCAGCCTGAAAACATAACCTAATCGGTTTTACAGACAGGCTGGTCAGAGACATTACATGATTACGGCGCAGTTAACGAATGGTGTTGACTGGATTCGTAGCCATATAGTCTGTAGTCGTATCATTTCCAATGTGCGTTGCCGTATAGTGGAACCAAATCGAAAAATGAATCAGCCTGCGTATATTTATGAAAGCTAGCGGCTGTGTAACACTGGTACGCGTAATCGTTATGCACTGGCTGGCACAAACAATCAACCCCTTAAGTACAGGTACATGAATCGCAGAAATTTTGTTCACTACTCCGCACTAGCCGTAGGCAGTGTATCGCTGATTAACCATCCCCTTTTTGCCCAACTGGCTGCCGACGACCCGTACAAGATGAAAATGGTTCGCGACACGGTGGGGGTGTTCACCGAAAAGGGTGGAACCATTGCCTATCTCCGCACTAAAGAAGGCTGGGTTGTGGTAGACACGGAGTTTCCGGAGCAGGCTCAGCACTTGATTGGCGCCCTGAAAAAAACATCCGATATCCCCATTCATTTACTGATAAACACGCATCACCACGGCGACCATACCGGTGGTAATATTGCGTTCAAAGGCTTGGTGGAGCAGGTGGTGGCCCATGAGAACTCGCTAAAAAACCAGAAAGCGGTAGCCGAAAAAGCGAAGACGGAAGATAAACAGCTTTACCCCGATACTACCTTCAGCCAGGGCTGGAAAAAGAAGGTGGGCGGAGAGAGCATCCGGGCCTACTACTATGGACCGGGTCATACCGATGGCGACGGCCTGATTCACTTCGAAAACGCCAATGTGCTGCACATGGGCGACCTGATGTCCAACCGCCGGTACCCATTTATCGACCGAAGTGCCGGAGCCAGCATCAAGAACTGGATTACAATTCTGGATAAAACGCTGACGACTTTCGATGGCAAGACCCTTTTCGTTTTTGGCCACGCGTTCGACCCCGAAAAAGTAACTGGGGGTAAAGAGGATATCAAGGCTTTCAAGGATTATCTGGAGAAGCTGCTCGTTTTTGTCGGTCAGGAAATCAAAGCCGGAAAATCAAAAGAAGAAGTCCTGAAAGTAACGGCTATTCCGGGCGTTACCGAATGGCAGGGCGACGGTATTGTGCGAAGTTTGCAGGCTGCCTATGAAGAACTGACTGCCTGATACTTGTTGTGTAATTTATTCAGCTGCATACAAGGGGGTCGATACACACAATCGCCCCCTTTTTCTAACGATTATACCCTATGCGTCTATTTAGCTTATTGTTTACTTTTTGGTGTACCGCAACCCTATCGTTGGCTCAATCGGGCAAATGGGTTGAGCTTTTCAACGGGAAAGACCTTAGGAACTGGGCGGTGAAAATAACCGGTCATCCGCTCAACGATAACTATGGCAACACCTTCAGAGTAGAAGACGGTAAAATGGTGGTGCGATATGATCAATACAAAGCCTTCGATGAGCAGTACGGTCATATTTTCTACAATAAATCTTTTTCGGCTTACCTGCTGGTAATGGAGTATCGATTCGTTGGTGATCAGGCCAAAGGCGGACCTGGCTGGGCCACCCGAAATAGCGGAGCCATGCTGCACGGGCAGGACCCCAAAACAATGGGGCTGAAACAGGATTTCCCGATTTCGCTGGAAATGCAGTTGCTGGGGGGCGACGGTCAGCACGAACGGCATACAGGGAACCTGTGCACACCCGGCACAAATGTGGTACGGGATGGCAAACTCTTTACGCCCCATTGCATCGACTCCAACTCGAAAACCTACGCCGGAGATCAATGGGTGCATGCCGAAGCCCTGGTGCTCGGCGACTCGCTAATTAAACACATGGTGGAGGGTGATACAGTCATGGCCTACTCAAAACCGCAGATTGGGGGTGGCAACGTCATCAACTACGACCCGGCCATCAAGAAAGACGGGCAACTAATCAGCGAAGGATATATTTCCCTGCAAAGTGAAAGCCACCCCGTCGAATTTCGCACCGTTTCCCTGTATGATTTATCATCCTACATGCGGAAGCCCAAAGAGTTGAATGCAGTGCTAAAGCAGCTACAGACCCGGAGAGACCATGTGTCCGGTAAATGAATTCTGACTGTGCATTTAGATTGCACCAGAGCCCTTTGTGAAAGTAACAAGGGCTAATTGTAATCGACTAATGAGCTATTGAATAACATCTTCAATGTGGATAAGCGATGATATTTGGTACTTACTCTGTGAAATATCCGGCTAGAAGTTGTTCAACTGCTCGTTTGAGAGGTGGTAGCTTGTTCGTAGCAACATCCCAAAGCAATTCCAGATCAATACCAAAATATTCATGTGCTACAAAGTTGCGGAAGGCAATAATTTTACGCCATTCAGTCTCGGAAGATAATTCTATTAGAGCATCCGATAGATGATTGGCCGCTTCTCCGATTATTTCCAACTGTCGCTCAACAGCAAAGCGAAACATGGGTTCATTATAAAGAGATTCCTTAATACGTCCCTCCATGAATCCATCGATATACTCAATAGACTGAAGTATATGCAGTAACCGAATTTTATCGTCAAGCAGCTTTTTCATAAATCAGTCGCTTTTCGAGTTCGATGTAAGGCCTAATTAGGGGAGATAATCCATTAGCACTAACTAGGTCTACAGGTTTCTCAAGTAAATCGGCCAGTTGATCCTGCATATCCAGAAACCGAAAAAAGTCAGCACCCTGCTCATAATCCAGTTCTACTAAAATATCAATGTCGCTGTCATCTGTTTGTTCACCCCTTGCCACTGAACCGAACAGATAAGCACGCTTTACGGGCTGCTTCTCGAAATAGGGAATGAGTTGTGGAAACATGGTTGATTAGCCAGACTAGTATATCGGCAAGTTATCAGAGATAAGTTATATTAATCGAAAATACTTTTCTTATGCATGTCTGTCCATACCTATTTTAAAGGTAACTGATTCCCTGGCAAACGGAAAACCCACTCACCGCTTCTTCCCTCCTTTCACGACCTCACTCGATAAGTTCGTTGTGAAAAAAGGGAGCATTTTCTGCTCGATGCGCTCGGCGATACGGTTGATGTGGTCGCCGTCGTATTCTTCGTAGGTGTGTGGGATCTGGTAGTTGGTCAGGAGGGCGTCCAGCGTTTTATTGGTGGCGGCAATACTCGCATCTTTTGAACCGGCATCAAATGCCAGCGCGTGGAGTTGTTTGATGTTGCCAATATATTGGTCGAGCGTAGCCAGGGGAGCGTTGGCCGCCCATTTGGCCGTAACTAAGGGTTGCGGCTGACCATCTTTCGTCGGCAAATCCAGGTAGAAGGGCGCATTCGTTGGGTTGGGCGACCAGGAAGCCGCTGATGCAAACGCAGCTTTTATGCCGAAATCGGCTTTCTCCAGTTCGTCCTGCGTTTTGATAGCTTCCATTTTTGTTGCCCGCTCCGAATTAGTGGGGCTGTTCATATTCGGCACCATGCAGCAGGGACTGAGCAAGTACAGACTGGAAAAGATTTCGGGGTGTTTCTGCCCGATACGTATCGTACCATACCCACCCATCGAGTGGCCCGCCAATCCACGGCTGCCGGCCTGCGGAATAGTGCGGTAGTTTTTATCCATATAGGCCACCAGTTCCTCGGCCACAAAATCCTCCCAGTTGCCAATGGTCACTGAGTTGGAATACATACTGCCGAAATACCGGTTGTAGGCGTTGGGTGTCACGATGATAAACTCCTTCGTTTTCCCCTCGGCCAGCGTCTTATCCATCACGGCAGGCAGATTAATCCAGTGCTTGGTGAAGCCGTACCATTTATCGTCACTGTCCGTGAAGCCGTGCAGAAAATAGATAACGGGGTAGTGCTGTTTTTTGTCGGTCTGGTAGCTGGGCGGCAAATACACCGACACATCCCTATCTGGTGAATCACCAGCCAGATTACCTTCCAGCCCTTTTCCGTGGACTTTTATGCGCTCCACTTTTCCGGCTTTTATGGACGTATTCTGGCTATGTGCCTGAATGGAAATGAGTAACGCGCTCAGTAAGAGCAACGAGGAAATGAAACGACGAAAGAGCCTGAATGGACGAGACATAGGGATACGGTTTACGCCGATAGAAGCATGATAAGGACCATTTTTACTACCTTTTTACACCCCTACCATATCGCTTTCGTCGGCTTTAATTTTTTCTTCGATGTAGATGACTATTTCGCTGGCGATGTCGGCACCCGTGGCTTTTTCGATGCCACCCAGTCCCGGCGATGAGTTTACTTCCAGCACCAGCGGCCCCCGTTCGGAAGAAAGCATGTCTACACCGGCCACTTTAAGGCCGAGGGCGCGGGCAGCATCGATGGCGGTCTGTTCTTCGGCGGGTGTGAGCTGAATGGCAACTGCATTGCCGCCCCGGTGCAGATTTGACCGAAACTCCCCTTCCACGCCCTGCCGTTTCATGGCCCCCACCACGCGGCCTCCCACCACAAAAGCCCGGAGGTCGGCCCCTTGTGCTTCGGCAATGAACTCCTGCACCAGAACGTGTTTTTTCAAGCCATAAAACGCTTCGATGGTAGATTTGGCCGCCTTGTTCGTTTCAGCCAGCACGACACCAATGCCCTGGGTGCCTTCCAGAAGTTTGATGACTACTGGCGGCCCGCCAACGAGTTGAATAAGCTGCGTGATATCCCCATTTTTAGGATGGTTGGCAAAAACCGTTTTGGGTAGGCCCACACCCGCTTTCGACAGGACCTGTAAACTCCGCAACTTATTGCGGGAACGCGTAATGGCCTGGGATTTCGCCGTTGTAAATACGTTCATCATCTCAAACTGGCGAACAACGGCGCAGCCATAATCCGTTACGGAAGCCCCAATCCGGGGAACGATAGCATCCAGCGGATCCAGTTCGCGTCCTTCGTATAAAACCGAAGGACGGCCCCCTTCAATCATGACCTGGCAATTCAGGTGATTGACAACAATACCCTCGTGGCCACGACTGTGAACGGCCTCCAGTAATCGCTGGGTCGAATATAAATCAGGCTTAGCCGATAAAATGGCGATACGCATCGGAGTTATTGATAGCTGAGTAGACTATGTTCGGGTACGGTATGAACAGTATCTGTAAGGCTGTAGGAAACAAGCACTAGTCTAGCGACGACTGTTGACTATTATCAGGCAACTCGCCATCGAGTTTTTGCTGGTAAGAGAGGTTCTTCTGCGCCACATCGACCACAAACCGATTTCGGAGCAACTTACGCCCCAGCAGCACCGGATTTTTAAGGGCTTCCCGGTCGGCCAGCGTAAACTCCGTTCGGATAGTACGGCCGAACAAAACGATGCGGGTTTCGATAACATACCGTTTTTCGGCCACACCGAACGAGTTGCGAATCATGCGCTGACTGAACTGGTCGCTGTAGAACTGCCGGGAGTCCTTTCCGGTTTTGTCAATTAATAAAAAACGTAACATTTTCTTTTGGCCCAACTTTACAAGCCGAACCTCCTTGCAATGCAGGGCCGATGTATAAGCTCCCGTATCGACTTTAGCCTGTACGTCGAATAACCCTAAATCCGGGAAATCGACCAGATCCGTCATGCCGATTATTTGTTTAGGATTAAGCATATGCCTTTTGTAATTCAGGTCAACCAGGGGATATTGACACCTAAAAAGGTATAAAGTCAGGTACGAATCAGTCGGCTAAACGTGAGCGACATATCCAGCAGTATCATTTTGGCGCGGGCGTTGCGTTCGAGGTGATAAGCGGCTTCGTTGAGGTCGGCTACAATCTGTTCGATGTGCTCGACAGTCAGGTATTTAGCAAAATTTTTAACGAATGTCAGTTCATTATCGGGTAGCCGCAGCAGGGCACTGGCTCCCTGTTGCCATAGAAATAAATCGCGGTACAGGCGGATGCTGTAATCAATTAACCCCTTCTGTTTTTCCTTGCTGAACCCGTCGAACTGGTCGGCCTGCTTAACGAGGGTAATCAAATCCTGCCGGTAGCAGGTCCGCATCCAGTCGGCAAACCACGTATGATTGTCGGGCCCACTGCTTCGGGCGGGGGCATCGTTCTGTTTGGCCAGTTTCAGGGCTTCGGCCAGATTGCCATCCGCCAGGTAGGCCATGCGCCGGGCGGTTGTTTCGTCGAGGTTCAGGTGCTGGCGCAGGTGCGTCGTTACTTCTTCATCGGTAAAGGTCCGCACCGCTATCCGCTGCGTTCGGGATAAAATTGTAATCAGCAGCTTATCCGGCTGGTTGGTCACCAGCAGAAACAGGGTCTGCGCGGGAGGCTCTTCCAGTACTTTCAGCAGCGCATTGGCCGATGGTCCGTTCATGAGTTCGGGCAACCAGATGAGCATGATTTTATACGCGCCCTCATACGCTTTCAGGGATAATTTTTGCAGGATAGTCCGGGCTTCTTCGGCCGAGATATTGCCCTGTTTGTTATCCGCCCCAACGGTTTCGAGCCAATCGGGCAGTGTACGGTAGGGCGTATCAAGCAGGAATTTACGCCAGTCGGCCAGGTACGCTTCAGACGTTTTTCCCTTTGCCAGATTGGCCACCGGGAACACCATGTGCAGGTCGGGGTGTACGAATTTCTGGATCTTTATGCAGGATGCACACCGTCCGCAGGCATCGTCGGCCAGTATGCCGGACTGCTGCCGTTCCTCGCAGTTCACGTACTGCGCCAGTGCCAGCGCGAGGGTGAGATTAGCGCTCCCGCTTGGCCCGTCGAACAACAGGGCGTGGGCCAGATGATTGGTTTTCACCGACCGCAGCAGCAGTTGCTTCGTTTCGTCCTGACCTATGATTTCGTTAAATAACACGCTTGATAACGAGAGAAACTGGATTGATCCTGTTACAGGGATCGTTAAAATTCACTAACCACCGAAAAGAAAACGGCCCGCAGAATGCCTTCCTCTACCTTGTCGAATGCTTTATTACGTCGGACAAACGCTTCGCGGGCTACCTGTACGGCTTTTTCGATGCGGTAGGGCGTAAACCCGGAATCGGTCCCGCCCCACGAAAACGAAGGGACAAACTTAGGCTGGTAACCCGCTCCGAATATATTGGCACTTACGCCCACCACCGTTCCGGTGTTGAACATGGTACTGATACCCGCTTTGGTGAAATCGCCCATAGTTAAGCCGCAGAAAATACGGCCGGTGTCTTCGAGGTGACCGGTGGCGTAGGAATGCAGTTTAACGTTGCTGTAGTCGTTTTTCAGGTTCGAGTTATTAACGTTGGCCCCCAGGTTACACCACTCACCAATGACCGAATTGCCCAGGAATCCGTCGTGACTTTTGTTGCTATAACCAAAGAAAACCGAGTTACCAACCTCGCCCCCCACTTTGCAATAAGGCCCGATGGTGGTGTTGTTCCGCATTTTGCTGTTCCAGCTAATCGTGGAATCATGGCCCAGCGAAAAAGGACCAAGTACAACGGAGCCTTCATTTATGGTTGCGTTACGGCCGATGTAAATGGGACCGCTTTCAGCATTAAGGATAGCGGCCCGAATGTTGGCACCCTCTTCCACAAAAATATTTTCGGGCGCGTAGCACCGGGTAAACGGGTCGGTAATGGGAGCGGATGTTCGTCCGGCCGTTATCCGGGCAAAGTCGGCCCGAATCTGACTACCGTTTTGTTCGAAAATGTCCCATAGATTAAGAATCAGGGTGAGTGGTTCCGAAAAGACCGAAAAGCTGTATTTATCCGTAACAGTAGGGGCCACTCGCAGGGCATCCTCCGTCCGAACGGCCAGCACGTGGCCGTCGGGAGTAAGCAAACCGGCACCGCTTTCCAGGGCCAGAATGGCTTCCCGTAAAGCCTCTGTGGGGCATACGGCTCCGTTTACGTACCAGTTGTCGGGGCCGGGTGTGTAAGGAAATTTGGCCCGTAAATAAGACAGGGTCAAATAGAAGGCGTTTTGCCCCATCACTCCTTCCCATTTCTCGACCAGTGTCTGAATTCCAATGCGGATACCCGACACCGGGCGCGTGAAGGTGAGCGGCAACAAATCCGTTCGTATGTATTGATCGTCGAATAAGATCAGGTTTGGCATCGATGCGTACAATGGATTTAGAGGGTAAATATCTAACCTTAATCTGGAAAAAGAGAACGTATCAACCAGTACTTTTACAAAACGATGTTCCCGTTAACACCCGAAACGATTATTCAGCAGATTGCCAGGTTGCAGGAACCAACCGGTCTGTTTCCATCCGTCCGGCGGAATGACAGCATCGGGTACCAGCGAGCCGATACGAACGTTTTTTTTACGGCCTGCACCGTTTTTACACTGCAACAACTTCGCCAGTTCGTATCCGAAGAAGCCCAAAAGCAGCTTGACCAACTGACCGAACGGGCTGTGGCAGCTTACCCGGCCTTTCAGAATAAAGATGGGTTGGCAACCTACAACTTCTGGCCCACCAAACCCTCGCGGCACTTTCCCAACGGGTACGTGTTTCGTCATTTCGAGCATTTCCGTATCCCCGATGACATTGACGATACGGCGATGGTATACCTGACCACCGAGCCCACACCGGCCGAACAGCAATGGCTGAAAAATAAGCTGAGCCAGCACGCTAATGGGAGTAACCGCTACCAGATTCGCAATACCTACCCTGATTACCAGTCACTCCGGGCGTATTCGACCTGGTTTGGCAAAAACATGGGCGTCGATTTCGACGCCTGCGCCCTGAGCAATATCCTCTACTGTATGTATCAGTATGACCTGCCCCGGAATCAGCATGACATTGATTCGCTCACCTACCTGCGCTCGGTAGTAGCATCGGGCCGGTACGTTTCGGAACCGTTCCGATGTGCTCCCCACTACGCCCGAACCTCGCTGATTATTTATCATTTGGCGCGGCTTATTGCCGCCTTCTACATTCCCGAACTGGAATCCGTTCGGCCGCGCCTGATTGATGATGCATACCGGGAAATGGCGAATGCGCCCAACCGGGTGGAAAAGCTACTGCTGGCCACGGCACTCATCCGCCTGGGCGAACCCCCGCCCGCCATCTCAATCGACGGTATTGAGCAGGACATTAACACTTTTCATTTCTTCATTGCGGGACTGCTAACCGCCTACGAACAACCCCTTGTGCGTCGCTTCGCCAACCGGCCCCTCATGCAGATGCGCTGGCAATGCGAGGCCCATAGCCGGGCACTGGTAGCGGAGTTTCTGGTACTGAGAAGTGGTAGGTAGCATACAAACCCTGGCGAAAACAGCTAATGTCCCGCGCGAACAACACCAGGGACCGACGGCAATTCGGGACCTCAACTACCCAAATCAGGTTATACCCGGGTACCCAATTGGCAGGAAACGGTGGAATCCGGACCTATTTACTCCTGACTTCCTTGGGAGGGAGATGTATTGTATAAATATCTTTCCGGGCAACGCCAATCTCGTGTACCATATCGACCCATTTCTTCCCCTGTAGCTTATCGCTGTCTTCGTTACCCAGTACCCAGATTACGTCTTTGTTGACCAGTGTATTTCGGTTCGTTGGGGTAGCATCCAGCAGTTCCAAAAAACGTTCCGGTGTGATCAGGTCATCAATCTGTCCACCCGGGTTTATATCATCAATCACCAGCAACGAAGCCTGACGCCAGGTCCACAAATTTTTGATATTGGTGAATGATCTGGCCATTCGCTCCGGGAACATACTGTATAGTTTCATGCCTGTTACATAAAAACAGGTTTTGTGCTGGATCGAATATTCGGTCGCAATACCGACACCGAGGCCCGTTTTTCCGTTACCCATCTCCCCAAAAATCAATAGATGCTGTCTGGCTGGTGAGGGAGTCAGAAAATTATCCACAAGTCGTTTATCGTCTTCACTAATCGCAAACGTCCACTGGCTTATTCGGCACTGAAACGGATATCCAGCGGCCTGTAAGTACATCTTAGCAACATACCAATAGCGGCTTGGAATCAACAAAATTAAAAACATCCCCAAAATGATTAACCACTTTCCAAAAACAGGGTCAGCGTACAACCACGCCCAACCAGTGCCAAACCAGAAAAAGCCAACATCAGTCGCTGTATCGAAACCGATGTTCCACCAATCAGGCTGAAAAACGTACTTTTCCCTGCCGGGAATAAACAGGCGCTTAGACCGCGATACCCGGTTGGATAACAGCGGCCCCAGGAAATTATACAACTCAAAGATTAGCCAGAACGCAGCCACTCCCCCGGCAGCCCCATTTGCGGGATGATGTACGCAGTCAAACCCTCGAAGGATGGCGTGAAGAATTAGGGTGACAATAAAACCGAGCGAGAAATGACCGAACTGGTTAGCGAGCCAACTATACGTAAACGTAACCCCGCGGTGCGAATCTTTACCAATAAGGTCTTCTTTCAGTTGCCGTAAAATGTCCTTTCCGGTAATTATTTTAGGCATAGCGAATCCAGGTGTGGTGTAATAAAATCTGACTGACTAAACTAGGCAATTCTGGCACAACTTCATCCGGCAATCGATTATTTCCCTCAGGCAACAGCTGCACGTATGTCCACCGATAAGCTACCCACGTTCGTTTTCCGGTAAGAACGCCGTGTCGTTGGTCAGCAAGTATGTACTCAATTTACTACCTTTGCACCGCACAGGCGACCATATGCACAGGCGGTTCTGCCAGGTTTTCGAATAATTTTCAATCATCTATAACTCAGTCCAATGAATAAAATTAAGGTAGCAAATCCGGTTGTCGAACTGGATGGGGACGAAATGACCCGTATCATCTGGAAATTCATTAAAGACAAACTGATTCTTCCCTACGTTGACGTTGACATCAAGTACTACGACCTGGGCATCGAATACCGCGATGAAACCAACGATCAGGTAACGATTGACGCGGCCAACGCAATCAAACAATACGGTGTCGGTATTAAATGTGCCACCATCACCCCCGACGAAGACCGGGTTAAGGAATTCAACCTGAAGCAGATGTGGAAGTCGCCCAACGGTACTATCCGCAATATTCTGGACGGTACCGTGTTCCGTGAGCCTATCGTAATGAACAACGTTCCGCGTCTGGTTACTAACTGGAAATACCCTATTATCGTTGGTCGGCACGCCTTTGGTGATCAGTACCGGGCTACGGACTTTCTGGTACCGGGCAAGGGCAAACTGACCATGAAGTTTGAAGGCGAAGACGGAACCGTGCTGGAATACAATGTTTTCAATTTTCCCGGTGCAGGTGTAGCTATGGGTATGTACAACCTGGATGAATCTATCCGGGGTTTTGCCAAAGCCTGTTTCAACATGGCCCTGCAAAAAAACTGGCCGTTGTACCTATCGACCAAAAATACCATCCTGAAAAAATACGACGGTCGGTTCAAGGACATTTTCCAGGAAATTTACGAGGCCGAATTCATGGGCAAAGTGCATTACGAGCACCGGCTTATCGACGACATGGTTGCCTCCGCGCTAAAGTGGGACGGTAACTTTGTATGGGCCTGTAAAAACTACGATGGCGACGTACAGTCGGACACCGTAGCACAGGGATTTGGCTCACTGGGTCTGATGACGTCCGTACTGGTTACGCCCGATGGCGAAACGATGGAAGCCGAAGCGGCCCATGGTACCGTTACGCGCCACTACCGCGAGTACCAGAAAGGGAACAAAACCTCAACTAACCCCATTGCGTCGATTTACGCCTGGACACGGGGTCTGGCTTTCCGGGGCAAACTGGATGACAATCAGGAATTGATTGACTTCGCCAATGCGCTGGAAGCCGTTTGCGTTGAAACCGTTGAAAGCGGCAAAATGACGAAGGATTTGGCCCTGTCGGCCTATCCGGTTGGCACGAAACTAACGGCCAACGAGCATTATCTTAATACCGAAGATTTCCTCGAAGCACTGGATACAAACCTCAAAGCGAAACTAACTACCGCTTAGTTTTTGGGGTGTTTTCCCGGCTGGACCGGTTAGGTTTCCAACCACCTTACCGGTCTTTTTCTTTTCTTTGTCTAAAAAAACAAGGTCATGAAACAAACCCTCACATTGCTAACCGTTGCGTTTTTGCTATCCGTTAGTGCTTTTGCTAAACCGCCCGTAAAAAAAATGAAGTCAACGTCCGTTCAGCATATCGTGCTTTTCAAGTTTAAAGCCGAAGCAACACCCGAAAAGATAAAAGAGATCATAGCTGCTTTTGAGGCTTTACCAACAAAAATCAGCCAAATCAAGGACCTGAAATGGGGAACGAACAACAGTCCGGAAAACCACGCCCACGGCCTGACCCACGCCTTTATCCTGACCTTCGATTCAGAAAAAGACCGTGATGCTTACCTGCCCCACCCGGCTCACGCAGCCTTCGGGAAGATTGTAGGCCCCTGGATTGATGAGATTACCGTAGTGGATTTCACGAATCAGGGAAAGTAGAAGATACACTTTTTTGTTATTCCGAAGACAGAAAAACCGACCTCAAGTCGGTTTTTCTGTTAAAAAGTTAGTACGTCGGATACATTCATCGTAAAGCCGACGAGTACATCTTCGGCGTTCCGGGACTTCAATCACAAAATAGGGGCATACATGGGCAAACTTTTTTAGTTCTTCCGGCACCACGTTCATCAACCGCTCTTTGCTGACCCACCCTACATAGGATGCCCGCATGGATGTATCGGCAGTGTATAACCACCATTGGAGTCGGAAACGCGTCCTTCTTTCGTTTTCCGATTCCAGATACTCACTTCGGTTTGCAGATCATTACTGGTGAAACTGCTTTCTAATTCAGTAGGTGGCATGATAATGATGTGGCCGTTTTCGTCGCGTTCGATGTGCAATTCAGGATTTGCCAGACAAAACGCGTACAGCTATCATCGGAGAAGGCGTTGATAGTAAGCGTAAAGGAGGACTGCATACATGGTTGCCTTTTTTACCCAATACACAAAAAATAGTACTTCCCCGGAAAGTTGTTGCGGGTGTTCCTTAGCTTATCACTTCACGGTTTCGGCCGGTAGTGGAGCACCGGGCAGTAAGCCCTTACGCCGAAGGAGTGCTTCCGTAAATCGCAGGTCATTATCGCTGTTGAAGATGCTGTAGGGCAGGTATAAAAACTGCGCTTTAGCCAGGCCTTTGGTCACGGTTTTGGCCAGCCAGTTCGCCTTTACGTTCGCCATGGCTTCGGCATTATCCAGAAAAAGAATGTAGGCGTTCTTATCTTTAATGACACTATCTATCTGCGCCCATTTCAGAATACCACCCTCCTTTGCATTAATGCGCATCAGAATCTGCCGGCTATCTATTTCGTAGATATACTTCTGAAACAGGGCTTTGCTCTGCTCCATCTGGGCGATGCCCGTAATCTGAACCGCCCAGAAAAGCACGTACAGAATAGTGAGGAGCACGATAACAATGTAAATCCAGTAGTTAGGATAAACGCCGGTCAGACTGAGTATTACATTCAGAAAAATGAGGCCCAATGGCACAAATGCCCACTTCCAGTTGTCTTTCACCCATTGACGCAGGGCGATATTGATGTACGTTTTTTGATCTAGTGCGTACTTTTTAGTCTTAACAATCATGGTACTTTACAGGAAAGTACAAAGATAGGGGGAAATAGAATGTATGCTGTATGATGTAGGGTATATGATGTATTGATTCGTACCCGCTGCCCTACATACCCCGCATCATACAGTTCTACGCTTCTTTCCTGAAATGCAGCGCATTGATAACGTACTGCTGATTACTGATTTGACGCATGAGTACGTAAACAGAGAATTGCTTTCCGCTCGATTCATACGTGCCGGTACTATAGCGGAGCCGGTCAGATGACCCTTCGTAGGTCAACTGAAAACTGTGCGGGGGATATTTACGAAAAAAGGACCGCAGAATTAATTGGGCGTGGTCGGCCTGAACAGTGTGAAAATCTACCTTCTCCGAGTCAATCACTAATTCAATCGTTCGGGCAAAACCGGTCGATAATCGACTGGCATCGCCATTTCGCATAGAGACGACTACGGTTTGGGAGATGTCGTTCCCGACTGTGTTTTTGCCAGGTGTTCCCCAGGCAAAAAGGCCCAGAACAAAAAGTATGAGTGTGTGCATAATTGGTTAAACGAGACCACTTTGCAACACCATTCGCCAAAAGTATGCCAACCAGTTAACCCAAATCGATATTTCATCGGTTACCCGCTTTTTCCCCATCTTTGCGTGATACATTCGTTTGCCCGATTTACCTATGGACACGGTTCAACCAACGCTTATTCTGACCAGTGAACAGATTCACCAGAAAATCAGACGGATAGCGTTTCAGATTTACGAAAATAATTTTGACGAAACAGCCCTGTTGATCGCTGGTATTTCGGGCGAAGGCTATAAGCTGGCAGAGGAACTGGCCCATGAATTGCAAATGATTGCCCCATTCACCGTTCACTTAATCCGGCTGGAGGTGGACAAAACGCAGGTATCGCAACCCACGGTTCATTCTACCATTGATTTTACGGACAAGGTCATCGTGGTGGTTGATGATGTGCTCTATACGGGCAGGACGCTGGCGTTTAGTCTGCAACCTTTCCTGCAGGTGCCAATTCGCAAATTACAGGTGGCCGTGCTGATTGACCGCAACCACCCGCGCTATCCGGTTGCTGCCGATTACAAAGGCTACGAACTCAGCACAACCATCAGTGAACATGTGGATGTGATATTGAGTGACGAGCAGAAAAAAGGGGTATATCTGCGATAGAGCGAAGGCCGGAAAACCGTACGTACGGTTTTCCGGCTTACGTTTACGCTCGGGTACTGCGAATCAGACCGATACCGGCGAAGAAGAAAATTCCGCCCAGAATAAGGTACACAAATGAGGACTGCGCTACGCCCCCTTTAGCAAAATCCATACCGCCGTAAATCAGGCCAACCAGTCCCACCAACGTAAGTATAATACCAAACATGCTTTTCGCATTCATAGACCGTGTTATTTATAGTGAACGATAAACTATTTACCAGACAACTAGAAACAGCCGACATTGTCTACTGAAACCAAAATATTCTTTATTTTCTCATTCGAGTAATGCCAGGATATCTTCCTTTGTGAGCGATTTCATGAAGGTATCTTCGGTAGAAATCAGACTCCCGGCCAGTTGCTGCTTGGCCCGTTGCAACGACAGAATCTTCTCTTCCACGGTGTTTTTGGCAATGAATTTATAGGAGAATACCGTTTTCTGCTGCCCAATGCGGTGTGCCCGGTCAACGGCCTGAGCCTCGATGGCCGGATTCCACCAGGGGTCAAGGATGAATACGTAATCGGCAGCCGTCAGGTTATGGCCAAGCCCTCCGGCCTTCAGCGAAATAAGAAACAGTTTAACCGAATTGTCCGTCTGAAACAGGGTTACCTGGCTTTGCCGGTCGGTGGTGGAGCCGTCCAGGTAAGCGTATTTAATTTTCTTTTCTTTCAGGTACTGCTGCACCACGTTCAGGTGCTTGATAAACTGACTGAATACCAGAATCTTATGATTTTCGGTCATGGCACTTTCCAGGCGCATCAGCATATCATCCAGCTTGCCGGAATCCCCTTCGTAATCGGCATCGACCATACGGGGGTGGTTGGCAATTTGCCGGAGTTTGGTAAGTCCCTGTAGCACGATCATCTGCGATTTTGCCATGCCCGATTCTTCAATGTGGTCCAGAATCAGGTTTCGGTAGTAGGATTTGGCTTCCTCGTACTGCGTTTCCTGGTCGGGCGTCATTTCGCAATAGAGTACGCTTTCTACTTTTTCGGGCAAATCGGTGGCTACCTGCGCTTTGTTGCGCCGGAGCATAAAGGGCTTGATGAGGTTATACAACCGCTCCGTTTTAGCTTCATCATGCCGCTTCTCGATAGGCACCTGAAACTCGTTCCGAAAAAACGACTGGCTACCCAGCAAACCAGGGTTGATAAACGACATTTGCGACCATAAGTCCAGCGTACTATTCTCGAGCGGGGTGCCGGTCAGAATGAGCCGATGCTCAGTATTGAGTTGCATCACCGCTTTGGTAATGTGCGAAGACGGGTTCTTTATGGCCTGCGATTCATCCAGAATAGCGTAGTTGAATCGGTAATCGCTCAGCATATCGATGTCGATTCTGACAATACCATACGAGGTCAAAATCAGGTCGTAGTCATCGAACTGAGCCGTATTTTTATCTCTGTAAGTGCCGGTGTACACCATCACCCGCAGGTCGGGCGTAAATTTCCGGGCTTCGAGTTCCCAGTTGTACAGCAGCGATGTGGGCATCACCAGCAGGCTTGGATTGGTAATGCCCGCTTCTTTCTGCCCCTGTAGCATAGCCAGCGTCATGACCGTTTTCCCCAGCCCCATATCGTCGGCCAGGCAGCCGCCAAACTTGTACTGGCGCAGGAAATTCATCCAGTCGTACCCGGCTTTCTGGTAGGGTCTCAGGGCACCATTGAACCCATTGGGCAGTGGAGAACTGTCAATTTTCTCGAAGTCGCGCAGGCGTTCGAGTTTGCGGCTGATAACCGTAGTAGCGAGGCTGTCCTGCTCCAGTTCCTGCACCAGCGCGAGGTGATGTTTTTGCAGCACCAGCCGCCCCTCAGCATTATCAGGTTCGTCCAGGTATTCCATGAAGCCAAACAGCTCGGAGTACTTTGTAAACCACGCATCTGGAATAACGGCTACTTCGCCATTGGGCAGCGTAAACTCGTGTTTTTTGTGCAGGATGAGCTTCCTTATTTTCAGGAAGGGAATCTCGAACTCCCCAAACCGCACGTTGGCGTATATATCAAACCAGTCGCGCCCTTCCTGAATGGATACGTTAATGCTCGAATAGCCCAGAAAGTACCGCTTCGTGTTCTGTACATCCTGCCGAATAAGGAAACCAGCTTCCTGTAACTGACTACTATGGTCTGACAGCCAGGTAAACACGTCTTTCTTTGGCAGGTCCAGCCGACCGCCCTGCAGGTCGAGGCCCATATCGTGCAGGAAAGCCAGCTTTTTCCGTTCCAATTCCTTATCCCGGCGAATTTTATGAAAGAGGTACGAGTCATGGTACTTTTCCATGCTCACGTTACAGGAGGGCCCTGCGCTATCGAAGCGAAAGGTAAAATCGCCGTACTGGAAGCCCAGGTCAAGCATAATGGGCTGGTCGGGGCTATCGTTACCAACTACCGCCTGGGTGCTGGCCAGCGCATTGTCAAACACGGATACCGGCACCTTCTGGCTGGCCCGCTGCGGTTCCGAAATAGTTAACACGGGAACAGGAACCAGTGATTCATCCCGAATCTCGAAGCCTTTGGCCCGTACGTCATAAGTCGCAATGAGCGGGGTCACAAACCGTTCGTAGTACTGTTCCTCTATATTGCGGGGAATAACGATGTGATTTTTAGAAAAGAACGGACGTATTTTTTTACCGTCGACCTGTTTACTGAAATGATAAAGTCGGTTGCCTACCATCATGTAGGCAGGCTCATCGCATATCATCAGGGCTTCTTTGAACTGAAAGTCGACCCGCTCCGTCTCGGCTCCTTTTTCATTTGTTCCTCCGCTCGTGCATGACTTTATAGGGTAACGAATAATGGGGAAATAGTGCGTTGAGGTCGGATTCCGGTCGAAATGAAAATAGACCCGTGCCTTTTCGGGCATCCAGTTGATGGGTTCCCAGGCAGGATTACCATCATTACCCATAATATAAAACGGCTTACCGGGCAGGAGCGCCATAATCCGCGCTTTCATGGTTTCGAGGTACGTCCCAATCGTATCCTGCGCTCCTTTATCACCCTTCTGCGGATCGTATATTTTCAGAAAAAAGTCGACAGCCGGTAGTTTTCGGGTGTTGAACTTTTTAACGATGGTATCCTGCTGAATGCTGTCGATTAATTTGACCAGTTCAAAATCCCGTTCATCCAGCCCTTTCGCAAACTCAGTAACATTTTGGGTAGAAAGCGTTTGATTCTGAAGCGTTAACTCCCCCCGGCCATTACGCTGCACGACAAAAGCCTCAATGAGGTAGCCCAGAAACTCGTGATCCAGCAACGAATACACAATCTGGAATGGTTGCAAAGGCGAAACTTTCATGCAGACTGTTATTCCTCGTCAATCCTCTCGGACCGACCAGAACGACCATAAAAGGTGAATATGTATGGGAAAATTTGACTGGACGAAGATTTTGACAAGCGGCACGAAATACAGGCAAAAGCATTCATAATGAGCACATTGCACCTAGTTCACATTTGTCAACGGTTTCAAATATACGAATCAAAGCAAAACGAACAAGGGAGAATGATGCAAAACCCATAAACGGCAGGAACAGACCGCCGGAAATTAGTATCCGGTACGGATTCGTGAACGCATCCACGGTTGTGCAGGGTAAGCAGAATGGACTGATAAATGAGCCATCATCCAAGCTGGTGGTGTCTGGATTGATGGAGAGGATGCCCCATTGACAATGAAGGAAACAGATGGGCTAGCTTTTATTATGAAGTGCGGTTTCACCCTTTACTTCAGACGGAGCCGCCAATTTATAAACCGGCTCATCGGGCTCAGTACAAGGTAGGCATGCAACGTATTACAGACCTGATCTGGGAGAAAATTAATCCATAGGCTCTCTTTTCTAAGCGTGTTGCCCCGTTCAAGTTTTGCACGTACTTTTGTTCGATTGAAAACCGTATGCGTGCATACTACTTTTTATCAGCAAAATTATGGCCGACGCTTTTATTTACGATGCTGTCAGAACACCGCGTGGTCGGGGAAAAAGCGACGGCGCCCTGCACGATGTGCAGCCTATTCAGCTCCTGACAGCCGTACTGCGTGAACTCCGCGACCGGAATCAGCTCGATACCGCCCTGGTCGATGATGTAATCATAGGTTGTGTTACACCCATTGGCGAGCAGGGGGCCGATATAGCCCGTACTGCCGCTCTGGAAGCAGGGTATGCCGAGTCCGTAGCGGGCGTACAACTCAATCGCTATTGCTCATCCGGTCTGGAAGCAATCAACATGGCAGGTGCTTACGTGATGTCGGGTCAGGTAGATGCCATCGTGGCCGGGGGCGTAGAGTCCATGTCGCGGGTGCCAATGGGGTCCGACGGGGGGGCGCTATTCATGAATCCACAGATTGTGGCGCGGCATAAGATTGTACCACAGGGCATTTCGGCTGATTTGATTGCGACCAAATACGGTTACTCGCGCCAGGATGTAGATACTTTTGCGGCCGAATCGTACCGCCGGGCCTTGGAAGCACAGGCCGGGAATCGGTTTTCCCGAACGCTGGTTCCCATAAAAGACGCTATCGGCATAACCCTGCTCGACCACGATGAAGGCGTTCGGCCCGGTACCACAGTAGAGAGTTTAGGTAAACTCAAACCAGCTTTTGCCGCTATGGGGCAGATGGGACTGGATGCCCTGGCCCTGCTCAAATATGCCCATTTCGACACCATAAACCACGTTCACCACGCGGGCAACTCATCTCAGATCGTTGATGGAGCCGCTGGTGTACTAATTGGCAGTGCAGCTTTTGGTAAGCAGTCGGGCCTGAAACCCCGTGCCCGGATTAAAGCCTTCGCCGTTGTTGGTTCGGAGCCAACCATTATGCTCACCGGGCCCATTCCCGCCACGCATAAAGTACTCAAACGAGCCGGTATGAGCACCGGCGACATTGACCTGTTCGAGGTCAACGAAGCCTTTGCGGCCATACCCCTTCTGTTCATGGAGGAATTTGGTGTCGATCATAGCCAGCTGAATGTCAATGGAGGAGCCATTGCACTCGGTCATCCACTGGGCGCCACCGGCGCCATTATTTCGGCCACCCTCATCGACGAACTCGAACGTTCCAACAAGCAATTCGGCCTGGCAACCCTCTGTATCGGGGGCGGCATGGGCATCGCCACTATTTTTGAACGGGTAAATTAAAAAGGCTTTAGGGCATCAAATCGCTTACTTGACTGATAAGCTGGATGCCTTCGCCTGCGCAGGCTGGGGCGAAATCAGTGTCGAAACTAGCAAGTTGGATAATGTTGTTGAGTTTGCACGTAGCCAGAATCAGCGCGTCGTTGGGTAATAAATTATAGTCCTGCATCAGGCGCAGATATAAAGGGATTATACTCTCCTTGACGCTGAGAAACGACATCGTTTCAAGAAAGTTGGTTGGATTGTGTTGATTGATAATCCCTCCAATTGCATTATCCCGTTTCAGAGTCAACGGAGCTTTGCCACCTTCTATGATGAGCAGATAAAACGTGTACTCGCTCAAAACAACTTGACTGATGCACTTTTCGAGATTGATTTTCGCAACGAGACCCTCGAATAAATCCACTTTTGTTCCCTTTGTGTATTCGACCAGAACAGAACTGTCGAGAAAAATCTTATTGCTCATACACGTTGTAATCTTCCTCGTTAAAGTCTGTTTTTATCTGGTTGAGCTTCTCAAAAAAGGCCTTCGATGCCTCGGCTAAGCCAGGATTAAAGGGTGGCTGATTTCGGGCTGACCGGACTTCAATAATCAGTTCTTCGTCAGCTTCGGCTTCCGGTACGTTGATAATTAACCGACCGTTCTCTGGTTTTTGAATTAATCGAATCGTTTCCATATACACATCTCTTTTTATAAATCTACAAAAGAATTTCCAGATGATTTATTACACCGTCAACCAGCAGATCGCCATCATTACATGGGCCATGACTTCCTCGCCCATGAACGTTTTGAATGATGAGTCGATACCACAGTTTGAAGCTGCTCTGGAGCAGGCTTTTGCCGATGAATCGGTGAAGGGCATCATTATCACCTCGGCAAAACCGGAGTTTGTGGCGGGTGCCGACCTGAAAATGATTCTGCATAATAACGACAAAAATCCGTCAGAAATGCTGAAGGTATCAATGGGGCTGAACCGTGTTTTTCGCCGGATGGAAACGTTAGGGAAGCCGATTGTAGCCGCGATGAATGGCACAGCCTTGGGTGGCGGTTATGAAATCTGCCTGGCCTGCCACCATCGGGTGGCTCTTGATAATCCAAAGTCTGTTATTGGTTTGGTTGAAGTAACCATCGGTCTGTTGCCGGGCGGGGGTGGTACGCAGCGGCTCCCCCGTATGATTGGCATACAGGCGGCTCTACCGCTCATGCTGGAAGGCAAAAAAGTAGGGGTGTCCGAAGCGCTGAAATTAGGTATGGTCGATGAGGTTGCCGATAGCCCCGCTGATATGATGGAGAAGGCAAAAGCCTGGATTGCCGCTAACCCCGCGCCCCTTCGTCCTTGGGATTCGATTGACCGCAAGACGGGAAAGATTGTCGGAAAAGAGAATTTCAGCGTTCCCGGTGGCAATGTTCAGAGTGCGGTGGGTGCCCAAATCTTTGGGACCGGAACGGCTATGCTGATGGAAAAAACCAAAGGCAACTATCCCGCTCCACTCGCTATTATGGCCTGCGTGTACGAGGGCCTACAGGTCAATATGGACCGGGCAATCATGATAGAAGCCCGCTATTTTGTGCAGGTGGCAACATCTAAGGTGGCAAAAAGCATGATTCAGACCCTTTTTCTGGGCATGAATGAAGTCAATAAGGGAATCAGCCGCCCCAGAGAACCCAAAACGGAGGTAAAAAAGCTGGGTATTCTGGGTAACAGACCCATGGTGGCCGGGTTAGTTTCACTGTCAGAACGGGCTGGCGTAGAGGTGGTTCTACTAAAAGATACAACCTCGGAGCCGGATTTAACCAGTTTTGACCTTCTTATCGAAGCAATGTCGGGAAGCCAGACCCGAAGCGATGTACGTGTGTGGCCTGACAATACGGTTGGCGTTCATAGTCTGTGGCCGTTGGCGGAATCACAAGTCGTAGAAATTATCGCAAGTCGGCAAACGGCTGATAGTACACTGGCTACCGCTTTCGATTATGTCCGCAAAATTCGAAAAACGCCCATTATTGTCAGCGATTCACCCGGTTTTTATCTCTCCCGCTGTGCCGAAACGTACCGGGCAGAAGGGCTGTTGATGCTAACCGAAGGCATCAATCCAGTGCTGATCGATAATGGCGGCAAGGGTGCCGGTATGCCAATCGGGCCGCTCGCAACGGTTGAGCACTTACCGGCAGTGCCCAGTCAAAACGAACATCAACCTACGCTGGAGGAAGTAAAAACGCGCCTACTCTACCGGCAGGCCCTTGAAGCGGTTCGGTGCCTGGGGGAGACTGTTGTTCGCACAAAACTGGACGCCGACATTGGCTCTATTCTGGGCTGGGGTTTCCCGGCGTATACGGGTGGAGCCGTATCGTTCGTAGATTTCGTCGGTATCGAAACGTTCATTACCACCTGCAACCGGCTGGCCGATACGTACGGCGAGCGCTTCCGGCCTGGTACAGCACTGCGGGGGCTGGCAGACAAAAAGGCCTTTGCTTAGAAGGTAAGTTATGCCTGAATTCCCAGCCCTCAGGCTTGAGATTCATAGCAACCGGAAACTCATCCGGTGGTACTTCGTCGGGCCAAACTGCCGGATAGCAGCCCGATGAACGGGCGTCGGGTAGCCTACATTCTGCGCCCAACCATAGGCTGGAAACTCCAGGCCAAGTTGCGCCATGAGGTCATCCCGGTAAATTTTAGCCAGTACCGACGCAGCCGCAATAGACAGGTAATGGGCATCCCCTCTAACGATACAGGTATGTGGAATCAGCGGGTAAGGCACAAATCGGTTTCCATCCACCAGTAGATGCTCCGGTTTGATTGTCAACGCATCCACCGCCCGGTGCATGGCCAGAAAGCTGGCTTTAAGGATATTAATCTGGTCAATATCGGTATGCGACACTTCGGCTACGGTCCAGGCCAGGGCCTCCCGCTCAATGTCGGTTTTCAGTCGTTCGCGTTGCCGATGCGATAATTGCTTGGAATCATTCAGGATGGGGTGGGTAAAATCTTTCGGCAAAATAACCGCTGCCGCTACTACCGGCCCGGCCAGGCAACCCCGGCCCACTTCGTCCAGACCCGCTTCGATAGCATTGGCGTTATAGTACGACTCCAACATAACAGGTGTTTTCTATTCCTCGTGCAGGGCATAAGCTAAACAGCGTCAAAGATACCAACCAGCTTGCTACGTTAGATGGTAGTCGAGCTATAAGGCGCAGTCGATATGACCTGTACTTTAACTAATTCGAAACCGTAAGACCCGATGGCAGACTGTATTCCACTCGTGGTACTAAGGGACAGAAAATAAATACCAACAGGTCAACACACAAAAAGCCCCCTTGCGCAACCTTTGGGGACTTTTTGTGTGTTAGAATGATGTAAGTAACTTAGTTATATGCAACCTGTTGATGTCATTATAGTGGGTGGCGGACCTTGTGGTCTGGCTGCCGGTATCGAAGCGGCCAAAGCCGGGCTTAGCCATTTAATTCTGGAAATGGGAAGCCTGACCGAGTCAATTCGTCAATATCCCCGCCGGATGCACTTCTTTTCGACCGCCGAGAATATCGAGATTGGCGGTCTGCCCTTTGCCATCTCCGACGTAAAAGCCGGTCGCGACGAAGCCCTCCAGTACTACCGCAAAGCAGCGGCTTACTACCACCTGAATTTCAAGCTATTCGAGGAGGTCTGGGAGGTAACAAAGGAAGGGGAGCTGTTCACCATCACGACCACTACCGGCGGGACGTACTATGCTCACAAGGTTATTATGGCTACGGGGTATTTCACGCGCCCGCGCTGGCTCAATATTCCGGGTGAGAAATTGCCCCACGTGTCTCATTACTACGATGAACCGTTCAAGTACTCGTTTACGAACGTAGTTATTATTGGTGCCTCGAATTCAGCCGTTGAGGCCGCGCTGGAGTTGTACCGGCACGACGTAAACATCACGGTCGTGCACCGGGGTGAGGATTTTCGGAGTACGGTAAAATACTGGCTGGTACCCGACGTAAAAAACCGGGTGAAAGAAGGGAAAATAAAAACGATTTTCAACGCCTGCGTTACGCAGATCGACGAACATTCGATTACCGTCAACGACCTTAAAACGGGCGAAGAGCGGCAAATCCCTGCCGACTTCGTCTTCATCCTGACGGGCTACATTCCCGACGCGGCCCTGCTGGCACGTTGCGGTATTGACCTGAATCCGGAAACGCAGGTGCCGGTTTTCGACAGGGAAACGTTTGAAACCAATGTGCCGGGACTGTACGTGTGCGGTACGGTGCTGGCGGGCATTTATACCGAGAAGGTATTTATCGAGAATGGTCGGGAACACGCGCAGTCCATCATCGACCACATTATGGGCCGGGAAGTGCATAAAGTAGCCGAGCTGATTCAGCGGATTTGATTCGCTGAATCAGCTCGGGTGCGGCTTATCTGATGGCTGCCTTTATTTTGCTTTTACCTCCACTATGTACGTGCGTACGGGTTGGCCATTGCCCGTTGACCCTATTGCCTGCTTCGTAAAAACAATATTGGCTTTGCCCGCCGTAATGCCTTTTATCTGAAAAACGGTTGGGCCGGTATCCGTTCGTTTGAGCGTATCTACTGCCGGTGCCAACTCCCGGCGCGATACGTCTACAATTTCCTGGTTATCGGAGGTACCAATCAGTTCCATGGAGCCGTCGCCACTCCCGGGCAGGGAAATCTCTTTGATATCGCCCACCGATATACTCATCTTTTTTGTGGTTCCTGAGCTTGATGAGTTATTGACACTGCAACCCGACAGGCAGACGGTGAAGGCGATTAGTGCAAGGAGAACCGTAGTAAGCTTACTCAATCGTAAGGGTGCAAGATGGCGCATAGTTGAGAGATAGTTAATGTACAGCTACAACTATGCGGATGGGTCAACAGTTTTCAGGGTAACCGGCCGACAGGGAAAAGGCAAATCACCTCGCCTGCCTGCGGTAAAAAACAAACCCGTTTTTGGTACCCGTTTTCCGAATGTCGGGTAGTGAGTCCAGCAAGGTTGGCCCCTCGCTGGCATGGCGAATGAACAGCACGTCCTTATCAATCCGGCCCCGTAGCAGCCACTCGTCGTTGTAGTAGTTGGGATTGGCCGGTGGCTGTTTCTTCGTGTAAAAATACGGGCCGTAACTGTGGTAGCCGTATGTCTTCACGTATACGTCCTGCCCCTGCGACTGCTCGAAAAACTCCATAGCTGCGGCTTGTGAAATACCTTCCATACGCCCGATAAAAAACCAGAGGGTGAGCGTAACGAATACCGCCATCCCCCCAAACAGTGCTATGGATGCCTGCGCCGTTTCGCGCTGATTATACCATCGGAAAGCCACGATAAGAACAAGCACCAGCCAGATTCCAGGTATAAAAGTCCACCACGGCCAGCTTATGCGGGCATCCAGATTCCCCTGCGAGAAAGCATCTTGGTCGGCATACTGCCGCACGATGTCCATGTGATGCGCCAGTATGGGCATACCGATAAGGGCAACGACGTAGATTCCCCCTATCACTATTAATCCGACCCGCATCCAGTTAGTAAACTGAATTTTTCGCTCTTCCAGCTGCACCAGCGTCAGGGCGGCCAGGTACGTCAGCGGGAAATAGCAGAGTGACGAATAATGAACAATTTTCGACTGCACCAGACTGAACAGAACCAACACCACCCAGAACAGGATCAGCATCCACCGCTTAAACTCGCGCTGGTAATTACGCTCGATAAACAGCGAACCCAGTGCCCGAATGGCGAAGATGGAAGCCGGAAAACAACCAACCAGCAGCATAATGACGTGAAATCCCGGAAAACCCACATGACCCGCATCCGGCGTACTGAACAATCGAATATTATACGCCAGAAACTCCCGCATCAGCGCGGGGCCGTTTAAGTACACATCCAGCCCGTACCAGGCCAGCGAAACCACCGAAGCCGCCAGCGAAAAAGTCAGAAACTGCACCGGTGTAATAAACCACCGGAAGCGCCCCAGCATCCAGTATATCACCAGCACCAGACAAACAATGAGGTAGGCAACGGGGCCTTTTGTCAGGATGCCCAGCCCCAGCACAAAGCCGCCGATCAGCAGGTATGTCCATTCACTTTTAGGAGCGGTCATGCCCCCCCCCAGCCGCTCCCGTTTCCAGGAAGCAAGAATCAGATTAACCAATCCAATGAAGATAAACAGGTTAAAGAAGGGGTCGATAATACCGGAGCGAAAATAGAGATGGGGTGTAACCGAACCCAGATACGCCAGCGCCCAAAGTAACCCGAAACGATGGCTGTGCAGTTTTTCGCCGAGGTTGTACAGGTAAACCAGCGAGATAATACCGCAAATGGCATTGGGTAGCCGGGCGGCAAATTCGTTGATGCCAAATATGTTCATCATGGCCGACTGAAGCCAGAAAAACAGGGGTGGCTTTTCGTAGAAGGGCTTGAAATTGATGTGAACGTGCAGGTAATCGCGCAATACAATCATCTCGCGGGCGGCCTCGGCAAAGTTAATTTCATCCCAGTCGAAGAGCCGGACACTACCCAGAAAAGGAATAAAAAATAAGGCTCCCAGCGCAATTAAAATGAGCGAATAAAAGAGTTTTTGATTCATCAATACGGGGAGTCGGGTCAAAAAATCCCGCCCAGTCAGCGGGGAAAGAAGCACAAAAATAGCCGAAAAAAGTTGCCGGGATTCCCGATATTCGCGTCGACAAGTAGGTTTATGGTTTTTAGGTTTGCGTTTATAACGGGATATCCAGCCGCAAACGGACTACTGAAAACCAGAAACCGTAAACCCAAAACCGTACTACATGCTCGCTAACCATTCCTTTACCGACTTACCGGCCCATGCCCGGTTGCAGGCGCATTACGATACCATAAAAGATCGCCATCTGCGTGATCTCTTTGCCGAAGACCCGGAACGTTTTAACACTTTCTCGCGGCAGTTTGAGGACATCCTGCTCGATTTTTCGAAAAATCGCATCACCGCCGAAACGCTGGACCTGCTGGTTCAATTAGCCGATCAGGCTGGATTGAGTGACGCCATCAACAAGATGTTTTCGGGCGATACGATTAATCAGACGGAGGATCGGGCGGTGCTGCACGTAGCCCTGCGCAATCGCTCCAACACCCCGATTCTGGTCGATGGGCAGGATGTAATGCCCGATATCAATGGCGTGCTGGACCGCATGAAATCCTTCACCGAACGCATCCGGTCGGGGACGTGGAAAGGCTACACGGGCGAAGCCATTACAGACATTGTGAACATTGGTATTGGTGGTTCCGACCTCGGCCCGGTAATGGTTACGGAAGCCCTGAAGTCCTACGCCGACGATAAAAAACTCCGCGTCCACTTCGTTTCCAACGTCGATGGGGTGCATATCTACGAAACCCTGCAAACCGTTCGGCCCGAAACGACACTGTTTTTGATTGCCTCCAAAACGTTCACTACGCAGGAGACCATGACCAATGCACAAACGGCCCGGCAGTGGTTTCTTGATACGGCAAACGATGAAGCAGCCATTGCCAAACACTTTGCCGCTCTGTCAACGAATCAAAAAGACGTTCAGAAATTCGGCATCGACCCCGATAATATGTTTGGCTTCTGGGATTGGGTGGGTGGCCGGTACTCCTTATGGTCAGCCATTGGTTTATCCATCGCCCTGTACATTGGTTTCGACAAATTTGAGGAGTTACTGGAGGGGGCTCACGCAATGGATAACCACTTCCGCGATACGCCTTCTGACCAGAACATGCCCGTTGTTCTGGCCCTCATGGGCATCTGGTACAACAACTTTTTTGGTGCACAGACTGAAGCCATTCTTCCCTACGACCAATACCTGCACCGCTTTGCGGCTTATTTTCAGCAGGGGGATATGGAAAGTAACGGCAAATCGGTTGACCGCAACGGCAACCCCGTCGATTATCAGACCGGCCCTATTATCTGGGGCGAACCCGGCACCAATGGGCAGCATGCTTTTTATCAGCTGATTCATCAGGGCACCAAACTGATTCCCTGCGATTTTCTGGCCCCGGCCATTAGCCAGCGACCCATTGGCGAGCACCACAAAATACTGATGGCCAACTATTTTGCCCAGACAAAAGCACTCATGAACGGTAAAACCGAGGAAGTGGCAGCCGACGAATTACGGAAAGCAGGCAAGAGTGAAGCCCAAATAGCCGCCCTGGCACCGTTCAAAACCTTCTCCGGCAACCGGCCTACCAACTCGATTCTGTTCCAAAAGCTAACGCCACGCACACTAGGCAGTTTGATTGCCTTATATGAGCATAAAATTTTTACGCAGGGCGTTATCTGGAACATTTTCAGTTTTGACCAGTGGGGTGTTGAACTGGGAAAGCAACTGGCCAGCCGCATTCTGCCTGAGTTGCAGGATGATGCACCCATCAACGCACACGATAGCTCGACCAACGGGCTGATGAACGCCTTCAAAGCAATGCGGAAGCAGTAATTGATTGCGTTATAAAACGGTTAGTTAACACCTCAGGCAAATGAGCTGACATGGTCTAAAAACGGGAATTGCCCGAAACCAGCTGGTTTCGGGCAATTCCCGTTTTTATGGGTGCAATACCATTGTGCGTTAGCGCGTATAGAAGTCGCCTTTGGCAATAGTGGACTCGTATTCGTTGTTGATCGTTTCCAGAAACTTACCCGTTACCCAGCCTAGGTCTGAGTTTCGGATAAATACAAACCGTTTGGACCCCAATGAGTTGTTGTACACCCGCGTGACGTAATCGAGCCACAAAGCACCGGCAATGATTTGTTTTTCGCTGAGTTGATTCTGAGATGCATTGATATCCTGTTCTGCCTGACGGCGTATGCCCGCGTTGGGAATGTCTTTCAGGTCGGGGCGGGTCAGCGCTTTGTAGTCCGTAAGAGCCATACGCTTGAACTGTTCGATATCATTGACCGTAACAGCCACGGCCGTAACACCCGCCTTGTCGGGGTGCAGATACGCAACCAGTGCCTGAACGATATCGCCCCCTAACCCTACCGTCCGACGCTCCTGCAAGCCGGTATCCCGGTTTTGAATGAACGGTTTCAGGGCGGAATCGGCTATGGCCGGGACTACCAACTGGGCTTCGCGCCGGTACGCATCGATACCCAGCGACTTTTTGCTTTCGATTTTGCTTACGATTGTGTTGACGCCAAGAGGCAGTGTTATTTCATGAAAATCCTTATCGACATTCGTATAATTCCGGCGGCTGGCTTCACTTTCAAAATAGCCACCCATCGTACTGTTATTTCCCACGTTCAGCGCCGATGTAGTTGGCCACACTTTGCGGGGAATGGCGCCAATAGTGAACAGTTGGGCTTCCCGTGCAGGAGTAAACGTGGTGTCGATGCGGAGTCCGGTACCCGGAACTGCCCGCTCCAACTGCGTATACAGTTTCTTACGTCCCTCTGGTGTTTGCGCCAGCTCGTTGCTCATGTCGCTGCTCAGAACAACAAAAATCCGTTCGTTGGGAATCTGGTAGCGCCGGATCGAGTCAAGCCCAATACGTAATGCATCCTGACTGCCTTTAAATGAACTGGATGCGTCGGCAACCAGCAGATTATTCGGAATGTCGAAGGTTGTTTTGATATCTTTCTCGTAGAAATCGCTCTCGTACTTCGTCTTGAAGATAGCCACCCGTACTCCCGTTTCGTTAAACTGGATACCCGCGTAGATATTTTTGCTGGAGAGTGCCCGCATCACTTCGTTAACACCCCATCCGCTGGCTACATACTTCAGTTTACCATACAGGTCGAGCGATTTTTGCAGATAAGCCAGGGCATTGGTCGTATCCTTGATGTCCTTATACGACAGACCAATCAACTCATTGGCCACGGCCTGCCAGTACACACTTTTACCGGAAATAAAGGCAGGCATGGCCCGGTTCAGCAGACTAATCGATTCCGGCGATTTGTCGACCTCCCGAAGCGTGTTTGCTAACTTAGTGTAGTGGATAGCGTCAGCAATCGTTTTGGCGTTCTGAGCCTGTACCGAAACGGCACTTATGGCCGTGGTAACAAGTAGTATAAAAAAACGTCTCATAGTATTGATTGATAAGGAGTTTGGGTTAACTAAGGTTTTTTCCCAATACACCTACGAACGATACCATGAAACAGATTCAGAGAAATAGAAATTTAAGGATAGATATCACCGATAAAAGCAGGATATTTTTACGGGTCAGGCTCTCAGCATTCGTCGCTGTTTGAGCAAATCTTCCTTTTTCACAAAAGTAATCGGTACAAACTCATCGGTTGGAGAGCCGATGTAATACAACGTCCAGTTGCGGTCGTAGTTGACCAGCAATTGCTGAATGCACTCGACCCGGTCGAATGTTGGCACCGCGCAGTCGCCCCAGTATAATAGCTCGACGCGGTAGTGGAGTGCCTGTTTTTGACCGTTTATGGTCACGTCGATGTCAATGTCCTGTTTGCCGGGCATCGAAGATATGGGAATGGCGATGTATGACATAGGAGTCGGGGTAAGGAAAGCGGTTGCTATTGATTCCCGGTTTTGATACCGAAGCTACGTTCGGTCTCCCGGATGATTGCCTGTTTTTCGCGCTCCGATTTACCTGTTACATTGACAGTGCGTTCGATAATCAGTTCGTCGCCCTCTTTCTGAAAGATGTACTGCATCCAGAGCCGCCCATTTTCTTTATCTTCCCGAACCAGTACGGACGATGGCATTACGTCATCAGGAGAAAGAGACGGTATTACCTTAGCCTCCAGGCGGCTGTTTTCGTCCGTGTCTGTCCCCTTGTTTACCCGGTAATCAGCCTGTTTTTTTCTCGTTTTGCTGCCCTGTTTTGGGTCAGCGAGTACTACCTCTAGCTCTAGTTCGGCAGCATTCTGCTCCAATGAGTCAACAATACGATTTTCGAGCGCTTTCATGGTTGCCTTTCCCATTTCGGATACATCGAATGAACGGCTGTAATGAACAGAACGGCCAGCCTGTTCAATATCGACGCGAATTCGAAGCTGATGCCCGTCATGCGTGATGTGCTTGTTAACAACGGATGATTGGGCTATTGCGCTGACACTAACGGCGACCAGGAATAGCGTATAAAACGTTTTCATTGAATGGCAAAAGTAGGTAGGAGATGAGTTGACAGTACGTTTCCAGCTATCATCATGCCAAATAGACAAATCGCTAATTACCAACGAGTTAACAGGAAAAATAAAGAGAATTTGTCCGATTACGGACAAATTCTGTACGACTGCGGACAACGTTTTTCCGTTGCTCAGCAGGCATGTTTACGCCTGAAAGCTATTATCGAACTACCTTTTTATCACAATCCACTTTACAGCGCAACGAGTGGCTGACGTGCCCACTGAATCCGTGTATAAAAAGGTACTGTTTACGAACGATGGACAGCCGCTTGAGGCTGAAGCATCCTACGGTTCACCGAGCTCGATTGTATTGGGCTACCGATGGATTTCCATTAGTAAGGCAGGTCATCAAAATAATCCCGGGCTGGGAAATTGGGTAGTCAAGCCCAACAACCAGCGTTGAAGGCTTCTGCTGGATACCGCACCAGATAGCCATTGGTGTCGAAGAGCAGAGAATCTGGCTTTAGGGTCTTTCAACGAACAGATGAGTATTTTTTTGATTTATTTGACCAGCTTCGGGCAGGAAAGTTGACTACTTGATTCTATAACCTGATTGAACTACGTCGCAGGTGTGGTGGACAAAAGGGGTAATCCTTTAAGCACCCTGAATCGAATGCAAAAGCCGCGTCCATTTAATCTGGGCGCGGCTTTTCGAGCGTATAATTCTATCCGGAATTTGAGTAGCAGGGCAGTGAATGCCTTTACTCCGCTAAGTTGAATTTCACCTGCACCCCGCCCGCTGTGGTGGCCCGCTTGAAGGAGTTGGACACCAGTGGGTCGTTGAAGGTACGGTCAAAATAGAGGTTGAAATTTAACCGGCGGCTCACAATATAGCTCACCTGCGGCCGCAACTGGAAGTTTACGTTACCCGCCGTCACAATCTGCTCGGCATCCAGTTTTCGCTGAATGGTACGCGTATCCCGGAAGCTGAGAGCGCAGGAGAAGGTCAGGTCATTTTTGAGTTTCTTGTACGCACCGTTGATGCGGAATGGTATCCGGAAATTCTGCTTTGTAAAACCCAGCGAGGCCGTCAAGTCTTTGTTCCGTAGCTCAGCTACCTGCGCGTTGGACAGGCTCAGAGCCACATCGCGACTCTGGTTGTAGGACAGTTGCCCTGTCATACGGCTCTTGGTCTGAAACTGAATGCCCAGCATCGGGGCAAACTTCTCTGACATGGTAATGGTACTCAGGGCCACGATGGGCACAAACTGGTTGAGTTGATTCAATATCTGCCCCGGCCCAAACTCCTGAACGGCCAGGTTCACGTAGGCAGCTCCATAATCCAGATTCGAAATGAAGTTACCTACGCTATAGGTCGACGAGTAGCTGTGGTTGATGGTAAAGGCACTGAACTGTTTCCGAATGAAGCCTAACCCCGACAGCCCGTTGTACATAATCTGCCAGTTGGGCAGCGGGAAATTATAGAACGGGGAGAACTTCGCTTTCTCTTTTTGCTGGCCGCTGTAAGCGGCAAAGAAAGCAGGAACCAGCACATCCTGGGAGTTCAGATCGTACGTCCCCACTTTGTTATCCCCTCTCGCCATCGAATTCAGTTTCTGGCTGAAATAACGACGGTAGCTCTCCAGGCTATCGAACAGCACCGACGTATTATCGCCACGGAGCCCTTTGAAAGCGGTTCGGAACGACCAGAACGACATACTGAACTGACCACTCCGTACGGGTGTCTGCGTTTCAAACGGGCCACCTTGCGAACCCGGACGATAATACTCCTGATACGCGTCGGTCCGGTCGAGTCGCCAGTTAATCTGCATCCTGAAATCCTTGAAAGGCTCCAGTGTGGTGCTGGCCGTGAATTTCTTAGTGATATTCTGCTGGAAAGCTATGTTCTGTACCGTACTGGGCGAAAGCCACCCTTTCGAAGCTGCTTTGTAAGCAATATCATGCGCCTGACTACCCAGCACAAACCCGATGCCCGGCGCGTTTTCCGGGCTTAAGCCAAAGAAGCGGGGCGTGGGCAAAAAGCCGGGCAGAATCGTAGCTTCCTGCCGGGTGTACGAGAAATTTATGCCCCGCACGGTCAATAAAGCACGGGTGAAATTTTTCAGAACCTTACTTTCTCCCCGTTCAATATCCTCAATGTCGCCGGGGTTACGGGCAAAGTTTTTCCGAAGGGGCGCGGGCGTATTAACAAAGCGCAGGTAGCGGATTTTGTTGTACAACCGAATCAAGTCGACGCGGCCGGTTATACCCTGTTCGCGGTTGTTACGGATAATATTGCCGAACGGCACCCCCAGCGAATCGGCAATACCGAACGAGTTGGCCTGAAACTGGTAACCAATGCCATAAACAGCATCGGCCGCAATCCAGTCGAGTAACGGGATTTTATCCAGCGGCAAGCGGTACGTGGCCCGGATATCCTGCACGAAATTTTTCATCCGGCCCAGGTGCTTGATACTGTTCAGAATCGAGTCCCGTTTCGCCTGCGTATCAATATCGCCCGCTGGCTCATCAATAATCGCATTGGCCTGCGAATGATAAGTGAGCACCAGATTACGGGTCAGATTCCAGGTCAGGTCGTAATAGCGGTTGAAGAGGAAGTACTTCTCAAACTGCGGCAGAATTCCATCCGTTGTCAGGTCTGATGAACGAAGCTGTGTTTTGATGAAACTGCGGTCCATATCCGTCCGGATGGATACCAATGAAGGGAGCAGCGTCAAATTGAAATCTTTGAGCCAGCGCAGGTAGGGAGCCTCAAACGAGGCCACATCCCGGAATGGCTCAAACGCCTTTGGCTGCGCACTATAGGTGTAGGCGATGCCGCCCCGGTTTTGCCGTTGCACGTATTCCTGAGTCAGGATGTTCGTTCGTTTTATATCGTTGAACGCATAGGTAAACGCGAGATTCTCAAAGTCCCAGAAGTGCAGTTTGGCATTGGGGTTTGTTTTCACTTTCCTCACATTCGAGAAGTTGTAGCCCCGGCGGGTGGTATTATCCTGTACCAGTTGTTTGTAGCTGTCCCGTTCTAATTCCGGCTTAGTATTGATAGACGTTTCCAGCGGTGTATCGGGGTCGAGCGGGTCGAAATGGGGATCCACATTGCGGTGGTCGTAGTTGACATAAAGTGGGATTTTAAGCCCCCAGCCAGCGGGCAAAAACTTGTCGATGGCCAATGCCGACGATACCCCGAACTCGGAGGTTGTTTCCAGTGCCCGTTCGCCGATACGCGTCTGAACGCCCCCAAAACCAAAAGTCGTTATTCGCCCCGAAGCAGTGAGTGTGCCCAAATCGGCCAGTTTCATACTGACAGCCGCAATAGCCGCCATGCCCGCATGCTGGTCGTAGCCATTGGCCCGAAACTCGTCGACCCAGATGGTGAAGGTTTTGGGCCGCTCGCCATCCCCCAGAATTTTAGGATTCCGTACCCCAATCATCACCGACTGCACCGAACTCAGATCGGGGTTACCTACTACCGTAATCAGGTAGTGCCCGTCGGCAGACGGCTGCGAGAAGGGCAGTGACGTTCGACGACCAAACTGCCGGTTCCGGTTGGCTTTCAAATCAATCAGCTCCTGAAGGGCAATATCCAACTCGTTGGCGGCAGGCCAGACCACCTCTGGGGTTTGGTTACCAGTGGGCGTGGCAACCAGCCGGGGGATTTCAATTTCGTAATAGTTGTCCGTATAATCCGTGCCTACCCGTATAAAAGCCGATACCTGACCGCTTTCGTTATCGGGGTTATGCATGTGGACAAACATCTTGAACCGCTCCCGAAACAGCAGGTTGAAACTGGTATTCCGGAACGCCCCCCGCGAATCGCCATCGCGCAGGTTGGTTACGCTCAGACGCATCGACTGCTCGTTCAGCTCCACAATATTAGGCTGGGTATAATCCCGATCCCGAACGTAGCCCGGTGGCACTGAATACACGTACTTATCTCCCCCCTGCGCCGTAACCTGGGTGCTGCTGTTCTCTTCCACATTGACGGTTGAGACCGTAAAATTAGCGTCGTAGGGTTCAGGAACCTCCTGCAAACCACGCTGGGTCAGGTCGCCCGTGTATTTACGATACTGGTTGGCTTCCATCTGCAACTGGGCAAACCGGAGTACAACCGGGTCGGTGAAATTGGTCAGGTACATCCGCATGAAACGGATGGATTTAAACCCGTTGATGTTGCCTACTTTACGCAGGGGTTCGCGCACCGGAATTCGGAACTGATACCACGTAACAACCCCACCCGGTGCCCCTGCGGTTGGGACGGAAACTTTATCAATAATGTACCTGTTCTGCCCAACTTCTATCTTACCCGGTTGCAGATCTATCTCATACTCGTAATAAGCCTCGTTGTCATTGATAGTATTGTCGATATTCAGGTCTTCGATGTCGGGCAGCGTCGTTGATGCGGGAGTCAGAAACTGATTGGTACTGAGATTTTCGGGCGAGTTATTTTCCATACCCATGTACCGCTTATACCGGCCAACGATGTACTGTGCCGAATCGGCCTGCTCACCCAGATAAAACTGAAAATCATCACCGGAGGGGTCCCTTTGTATATCGGCCAGTACGCCGGGGTTATTGGTCACCCGCGTCCGTATAGTGTTTAAGTAGCTGTTGAAACGCTGTCTTTCCACGTCATTCTTCAGGCCATCCAGCCCAATATCCTGCTGTTCACGAGCGCCCGCCTGAAACGCATTCGTTACAAACTGCCGGGTAGGTGCCCGGCCCCAGGAGGTCGAATCCGTACCGGGGTTCCGCACGCTGATGGCCGAATCAATCGGAAAGCCATTTTCAAACTCGTACCGACTATCCTTAATAACATCTTCCGAAATATCGCCCAGGTTGAACACCAGTTTACCTCCCTGAACCCGGCCTGTATTGTCGAACTGTTCATTGGGTCCGCTCCGGATTACGCCGGAAGGGCCGGGCACGAAGGGGTCCATGAGCCAAAACGTAATGTTCTCTACGTTGGCATTATCAAAATCAATATCGGAGGCAATGGCCCGCGTTACCGAACCGAAATTATTTCTTGGGTTAGGTAAACGACCCGTCGCACTCAGGTTCGGGTTGTAATTGTACATACCCCGCTCGGCCGGGAAATACGCCACGTCCAGAATGTTTTCCGGCAACTGCACCGGCCTTGCCGACCGGCCGGGAAACAGCTCCTGCGGTAAAAATGGCCGTTCGTACACGTGAGCGTTCGCATCGTCTACGTCGATGTTGGATGCTACGCCCAGTACCCCCGTCGAGCCAAAAATACTGGGGTCTACGGTATAAACTGAAATCCGGGCGCGGTTGTAAGCATAGGGCAGTGGGTCTGCAAAGGTGCCCTGCGGAAACTGCTGCGGAGTGGCTCCCAGCCGCCAGCGGGTAGGTTGGCGCGTGAGGTCATAAATGGTGCGGGCAGCCTCAAAGTCGTCCAGATAACTCTCATTACGGGCTTTGGGGTTGGTACCGGGGAAGAGTTGCGCCACTTCGCCCGTGAACTGAATGGTCGACAATTCTTTGGTTTGTACCCCTGGCAGCGCATCCAGCAGCCGGGTGAGGCCGGGGGAGTCTTTGCGAATATTGGCATTCACCCCCAGAATCGTGTTGTTGACCGGCTCATTGCCCAGGGCCACCCGCGTCAGAAAACCGGCGGGGGTTTCTTTCATGTGCATAGCCGTCAGCCCGATACTCACATCCCGATTGACGGCATAGTCCAGCCGCGTACCGATGAGGGAACGTATCTGATTCTGGAACAGATCGGGCTGCTCGTAGCTAATCTTAATCTCCCGTCCCGAATTCGTTACACTCTCGTTAATAATCCGCAACCGGCCAATCTGGGCTTCGAGTACGTAATCCACGCCGACACTGAGGGGTACCCCCCCCGCCGTAACCGTAACCGACTGTTCATTGACACCGTAGGGCAGTTGCACTTCGGCCCCGTTACCCGACTGGAAGGACCCTTTCAGAAAGAACTTGTTTTTGGCCGCTATCTGTTGTGCATCCGCTTTGGTGGTGCGGTACAGTTCATTAAAGACGTATTTTGACTTCAAACTGGCTTCGTCGGTATCGAACTGTTTTTCCAGGTATGCCCCAAACGGCTCCAGCACCGGGAAGATAATTTTCCCATATCGACTGTCTATCGTGTAGTTCTCTACGTAATCGAAATTACCATCGGGCTGGGCATCCAGCTGCTGATTGAGCCGGTCCATACCAAATAGTTGCACCAGCGGGCGGTTCTGCGTCCGCCGACCTTCCTGTAGGTTAGGGTTGTCAATCCCTGTCAGGTCATCTTTGTAAATAACCCGCAGCTGGAAGCCCTGCCGGGTAATCTGCGCCGTATTAAGGCCATAGATGTTTTTCATCATCAGGTTCCACATCGGCAACTGAAGATTGTTGCGCAGTGTGGCCGACTTCAGCAGCTTCATTACCAGCACTTCTCCATCTCTGCGCACCTGATAATCTTCGGTCAGCTCCCCCACTTTGTAGCGTTGGCCCTGGTAGGTGTATTCGTAGGAAACGGCCAGGATTTCGTCGTTTCTCAGGGGCGTGACCAATGATATATAACCGAGGTCCGGTTGCAGCCGATACTCCCGGTCGGTCAGGCGTTTGGCGGCCCGTAGCAGGTCATAATCCGTTCCTTTAGTCAGTCCATACGTACTTGTCAGCACATCGTTGGTGCGGTCTACCTGCCGGAGCGGGTTGTTGGCATCCGAGGTCAGCTTACTGTACAGACCGTTGGCCCCATTGGCGGTAGGGGTCCGGTTACTACGCGAAAAGGGGGGTAGATTTGGATTTGTCTGGCTATAGGGATTGCCTTCGCCCAAATCCTGAAAACCAACTACATTCCGCAATGATTCGGTGGTGTTGGTGCGGTTCGTCACGTACACTTCGATACGGGTAACGTTGACTCCCGAGGTTACCTGTGGCAGTGTCTTTAGAGACGATTCGTAAATAGACCGGAAAAACTGCGACAGGAAAAAGTGTTGATTCTCGTCGTAGTTGTCGGCCCGGATTTCAAACGGCCTGTTTGAACTACCGCCCCGCAAGGTAATCTCGCTCTTGCGCGACCGTTGCTGCGAAGCCACGATGGTGGCGTTCAGTTTACCGAAGCGGAGTTGGGTTTTTACACCGAATAGGTTTTGTACGCCCGGAATAAGCTGACTGTTGACTGCCCAACTGATATTACCCACTTCAAGCCCCTGCAAAATACTTTCATTCTGAGGAGTAAACCCCGGCAGGCCGCCGGGAGCATTCGGTACGCCGGGCAAGGCAGGTGCCGCCGGAAGGCCCGGCTTCTGACCCGAACCAAATGCCGGTAAACCACCGCCCGGACGATAGTTTAGTTTGATGGCATTTTCGAAGTTGAAGCTGGCTTTGGTATCGAAGTTGGCCAGTACGCCCAGCTTCTCGCCAATCTTCCCGTTGAAATTAATATTGATTTGCTCATTAAACAGGAAATTACCCGTACGACGCTGCCGTACCGGATAAGCGGGGTTGTCATTAAACTGGTAGAGGTATCCGAAATCGAGCGTGACAAAACCGTTAGGCTTAAAATCGACTTCACTACCACCAAACAGCCGGTCGATGATGGGCGGCAATTCGAGTTTCGGAATCAGCCCACGTCCGCTCAGGGCACTTTGACCGTCACTTCGGGCACTGTACTCGCGCCATAAATTCTGCTCGACCCGCTGATTCTGAAGGTCGTTGTAGGTTGAAAACGGAATCGTTTCGGCAGGCCGGTAAGGCAATCCAAACTGCGACGGAGGTAAGGCCAGACCGGGCACTCCTGTACCGGATACGGGTGGAGAGGTTGGGTCCGTTCGGCCCGGCACACTATTGGGTGTGGGAGCACCGGACAGGGATACGCCCGTTCGGACGCGTTCCGACACGTCGAGCAAGCCGTTCGGCCCAAGGCGAAAGTCGGTTGAGACGCCTTTGGGGTCCCGTAAAATAAAAGGTGATTTAGACGGTCGGTCCGAGAACCGGGTAGCCCGTCGGTCGGGCCAGTTTATGGTTGGATGACGGCCTGCACTACGAATGGCCCGAAGGCTGTCGGTACGATCCTGAACCGCTCTTTTAACCGAATCAGTCCGGGCAGCGGCCTGTCGGCGGGCATTGGCGCGGGCCGAGTCAGTAGCAGCCTGCTGTCGGCGACCGGCGGCCCCCCGTCGGGTGGGCGTTGGTTCCTGCACTACCTTCTTGACGGAATCAGTTTGGGCAGCGGCCGCACGTTGAGCAGCAGCCCGGGCTGAGTCAGCACGGTCGGTACGCTCCTGCACCGCTTTTTTGATGGAATCGGTCCGGGCAGCGGCTGCACGTTGGGCAGCAGTGCGGGCAGAGTCCGCATTGACCCGATTTCGGTCGGTGCGTTCCTGCACTACTCGCTTGACCGAATCGGTCCGGGCAGCGGCCGCACGTTGGGTAGCTACCCGGGCTGAGTCAGCATTGACCCGAATTCTGTTGGCGCGTTCCTGCACCGCTTTTTTGATGGAATCAGTTCGGGCAGCGGCCGCACGTTGGGCAGCCGCGCGGGCTGAGGCTGCGCGGTCGGCGCGTTCCTGCACCGCTTTTTTGATGGAATCGGTCCGGGCAGCGGCCGCACGTTGGGCAGCCGCGCGAGCTGAAGCTGCCCGGTCGGTGCGTTCCTGCACTGCCTTCTTGATGGAGTCGGTTCGGGCAGCGGCTGCACGTTGGGTAGCAGCGCGGGCCGAGTCAGCATTAATCTGTTGCCGTTTATCGACTCTGCCTGGATTCAATTCTCTTTCAAGCTCCGATTCTACCCCTCCATTAACCTGTTGCGGTTTTTTAATCTGTTGCTGTTTATTAGCTCCGCCCTGGGTGGGAGTGGTTGGGTTCTGCGCATGGCTTATCCCCAATCCCATAAGCAACCAGCATCCCAGTATCAGCCAACCATTCTGGGCGAACAGGAGCCTGCCAAAAGCGGGGATAAGGTGGTAAAAAAGAGACTTGTGAACAAAGTAAGGGTTCACCATTTGGGACTTTTCAGGTTCAGGAAAAGGTGTGTACGGTATGTACTTCTATCAAACGGCCAACATCAGACCATTCGTCTAACCGGGATGTAGATTTTTTTAACCGGTAATCTACCGTTCGTATCTGACATAACGCGACGAAAAGTTACGCACTAATCGTCGTTTATCTGCCAGTTGGTATGCGGGAGATAATTAACCTGTCAAAGCGCCCTACAATTTCCGGGCCATACTTTACCGGCGTAAACGTAGCGATATATGCGTGGAATCGAACTACGCAGGGCCGAAACAATTCAGGCGCTGGCTGATGCGGTACGGCTAAGAGCCTGAAGGAGGGAGTAACTGGCCACCATACCGAAGCCAACCATAAGCATGATGTGCAGAAAGAAAAGGCGGAAATCCTGTAGATAGAAGGCCAAAGCAAGGCCCCCGAGGAAATAGAGCGTCAGAGCACTTTCCGCTACCGTTAGCCAGCTTACCCGGTGGTTGATATATTTATTGGCAGCCCAGTTATCCTTCGCGGTTGTTACGTTAAACTTGGGCGTTCGGACAAACGGCGTTTTGCGGCCCATGTATCCCTCCATTACGGCGATGGTATTGTGCAGCGATAACCCCATCATCAGCGAAGAATACATGGGAAAATACCAGATTAGTTTCGCTTTGTTGGTACCTTTCAGAAACCAGATGGGAATGCCGTAAAACGTAAGCAGAATAACCAGGTTGAACTGAAACAGGTTGATAACCGTGAACACCCCTTCCCACTCAGGGTGCTGACTGCGAATGTAAATCAGGGGAACACTCAGCACGCCCAGCACTAGCACCAGAATGAAGGTAGCACTGCTGAACAGGTGAAAAAAGGCGTGAAGTTTTATGGGCAGGGATATACCCGGCGTTTTGATAACCTTCACAAACAGTTTGCGGGCACATTCGGCAGCTCCCTTCATCCAGCGATATTGCTGCGATTTCAGGGCGTTCATGGCCACGGGCAACTCGGCCGGTGAGCCAACATCCTCCCGGTAAACGAATGTCCAGTTGCGCAGCTGCGCCCGGTAGCTCAGGTCCAAATCTTCGGTGAGGGTATCGCTTTGCCAGCCCCCGGCATCAATGATAGCTTCCTTGCGCCATACCCCGCCCGTTCCGTTGAAGTTAGCCAGGTAGCCACCTGCGTAACGGCCACTCTGCTCCACCGTGAAGTGGGCATTCAGGCCAAACGCCTGCAGCTGCGTAATCAGCGAAAACTCCTCGTTCAGGTGCTCCCAGCGAGTCTGCACAATCCCGACGCGCGGGTCGGAAAAATGCGGTACCGTTTTGAGTAAAAAATCAGGGTCTGGCACAAAGTCGGCATCGAAAATAGCGATTAACTCCCCCTTCGCCAGTGTGAGTCCGTAGCCCAGTGCCCCGGCCTTAAAGCCAGTCCGCTCGGGTCGGCGGATATGTTCGATAGGTACCCCCTGCTGCTGGTATTCAGCTACTTTTCTGGCAATAATGGCTACCGTTTCATCCGTCGAGTCGTCCAGAACCTGAATATCGAGTTTATCCTTCGGATACTGTATTTGGACAATGGCATCAATCAGCCGCTCTACCACATAAAGTTCATTGTAAACGGGCAACTGAATGGTGACGCGGGGCAGGTCGTCAGCTGACAGTAAGGCCGTCGGCTGAATCAATTTCTGACGCTTCTTTGTAGAGCGTAAGTAGGTAATTATCAGGCTTAATTGACCGAAATTATATAAGAACAACAGCAAAAGGGCCGTTGCGTACAAAAGCAAAACAAGAATTTCCATAATAATGCCGACGAAGCTTTTTTCTCTAGTAAGCCGGTATACCTAAAGGCCTTGTCGTCTGAACAAGTGCATAACGGTTTATAGAGGGAAATAGTTGGGACTAAATAAACTCATGAACCAGCACGACGGCAGGTTTTATCAATTGGCTACCTTTAGCCAATACGGCCTGGTTTCGACCAAAATAGGTTATACTTGAGTATGGAAATAACGTTTGTGGGTGCTGGTAACCTGTCCTGGCACCTTGCCCCGGCCTTAGAAAGTGCCGGGCATCATATCAATGAAGTATACAGCCGTCAGCTTCAGCATGCCCGTCAACTGGTTAGTAATCTGTACGATGCCCGGACGCATTCGGACCTGAACTTTGCCGATAGCCCGTCCCATTTATTTGTTCTGGCCGTTTCTGACCAGGCACTCGAAGAAGTCTGTTCCCGACTGGTACTGCCCGAAAATGCCCTGGTGGTACATACGGCCGGGGGGCAATCCCTGCGGGCATTGGAACAATGGATGGCCGTTTATAGCGATGTGCCCGTGCAGACGGGTGTTTTTTACCCGCTTCAAACCTTTACCAGGGAGCAATCCTTCATGGCTTTTGAGGACATACCGCTCTGTATCGAATCGGCAGACTCCACAACGGAAGATAAGTTGGTACGCCTGGCGCAGGATATCAGCCACACCGTTTACGTTATCACCTCCGAGGAGCGAAAAGCATTGCACGTAGCGGCCGTGTTTGCCTGTAACTTTACCAATCATCTGCTGGCTCTCGCCAACGATATGATCACCGCCGAAGGAATGGATTTTGATTTGCTACGGCCGTTGATAGCCGAAACCTTTCATAAAGGACTGGATGCCGAAAGTCCCGCCGATGTTCAAACGGGTCCGGCTCGCCGGGGTGATTTGAAAACCATTGAAACGCATCTGAATTATCTGGGGAATCGGCCCCAGCTGGCAGAGATTTACCAATTGTTGACGGCTAGTATCCAGCGTCACTATCACTCGAATCGTTAGCAAGACTTAACTCTCATGAATCGACTTACGCATCATCTTGCCATGTGCCTTTTTCTTCCTTTTTACTGTGTAGCCCAGTGGCAGCCCCAAGCGGTTAGTACGGATGCCAGTTTCCGGGCCGTTAGTGCGGCTGGTGCCGACGTTGCCTGGATTGGCGGTACAAAGGGAACGTTTGTACGGACGGCCGATGGCGGAAAAACCTGGCAAACGGGCGCGGTGCCGGATGCCCAGACCTGCGACTTCCGGGATGTGCAGGCCGTAGATGCCCAGACCGCTTACCTGATGAGTGCCGGTCCGGCTGAGAAAGGGCAGGCCCGGATTTATAAGACAACGAATGCCGGGCAAAACTGGACCTTACTCTATCAAAATGAACAGCAAGGCGTCTTCTTCGATGGAATCGACTTCTGGGATAACCAGCACGGCATCGTTTTCAGCGACCCCATAGCCGATGCAGCGGGCAACAAAAAATGGTTTATACTAACGACGGACGATGGCGGTAAAACCTGGCAGCGCGTACCCCCGGCCGCTCTACCCGCTATGGAGCCAAACGAAGCCGCTTTTGCCGCCAGTGGTACCAGCCTGGTGGTGGAAGGGAAACGACATGTGTGGATTGCATCAGGCGGGGGTGAGCACGGACGGGTGTTTCACTCGTCGGACCGGGGTAAGACCTGGACGGTTAGCAACACGCCCCTGCCGGGTGGTGAAGCAACGGGTCTGTTCGGGCTGCGTTTTTTTAGTGATAAGATCGGCGTGGCCGTTGGCGGAAACTAGAAACAGGAACAACAGCCCGGCCCTAACGCAACCATCACACGCGATGGCGGAAAAACCTGGCAACTCCTGACGCCAACCGATCCACCCGGCTTGAAAGAAGCCGTAGCGCTGCTCCCCGGCGACCGCCTGCTGACGATTGGTCCATCGGGCACAAGCCTGTCTGCGGATCAGGGGCAAACCTGGCAAAAACTCGATGCTGAGGGTTTTCATGCGATGGCCTGCGCCAAGGGCACCTGCTACGCCGTTGGCGCGAAAGGGAAAGTGGCCGTGCAGCGATTTAACTAGTTTTTATACCCGATTAAAATAGCTGCCTGTTTACCGTCGTTATGTAGCCGTGTTGAACGATTAACCCCATTTGGTTATGCCCGTGCGATTGGCTTTATCATTTCCCATTCTTTTTCTGAGCGCGGCTATTAGTAGCCCGCTAGTTGCCCAGAACACTGCACCCATACGCCCGTTTGCTTCGGGGGCGTTTATTTGCAACTACACGGGTGGCCCCACTAACCCTGATATTATTTGTTCACAAAAGCCATCCAACGGCCACGCGGAGAAAGTAGTAGACCGGATTTTAAAGCCTATCGGCCTGATTCGTAATTTTAAAGTGGTTGAATGCTCCAATACGGATAATTGCTTTGCCACGGTACTGAAAGGACAACGGTTTATCGTGTATGATGCCGCGTTTATGGCGGGCATTGAGGAACAGACCGAAACCGACTGGTCGGCTATCAGTATTATGGCGCACGAAATTGGGCACCATTTGCAGGGTCATACCATTGACGGGCGCGGTGGGCAACCCATTAAAGAAATCGAAGCCGATAAATTTTCGGGCTTTGTCCTGCATCAGTTGGGCGCTTCCCTGGATGAATCGGCCGTAGCGGTGCGGGCACTCGGCGATGAGCATGCCACCTCTACCCACCCTGCCAAACCCGCCCGCATCGACGCGATTCGGAAAGGCTGGCTGGAAGCTGAAGCCATGTATCCCAAAAGCCGGAATTACGCCAAAACGCCAACGGCCGTAGCACCTAAACCCGTCGCTATGGCTAGCCGTCCAGCGGTGGCTACCCGCACGGTTGTGATGCCCAAAGCACCAGTCCGCTCAAAAACAGGCTGCGTTTCGGGGGATTGTCAGGATGGGACGGGTGTTTTTATGTATCCCACCGGCGAGCGCTACGCCGGCGAGTTTGAAGAAGGAGACAAGCACGGCGAAGGCGTCGAGTACTATACCGATGGAAAAGTGAAATACCGGGGAAACTTTCGGGACAACCTCCGTTCTGATTACGGGGTTTATTATTACCGAAATGGCGACAAGTACATGGGCTGGTTCCAGAAAAACGTTCCCAACGGCAAAGGAACCTATTATTTCTCCGACGGGGACAAGATAGCGGCTACGTTCAGAAATGGGCAGCCGGTGCACTAGATTGACTTCTTAATTAAGAGGCGTCAGTAAATCATCCAGTTCGCTGTCGTCAATGGTATCTCGTTCAGCTTTATCATAAATGAAAGCAAGCGTAACTGTTTCACCTGTTACTTTCACCTATGTGAAACAGTTACGCGTCCACCACCGGACTTACCTGTCCGTTTCGACGTTATTTTCAAACGAACTTTGTAGAAGTTTCCACCGAGCGACTGGCCAAGCGTTGGATTTTCCGTCAAATCCTGTTCAAGTCGCGCAATGTCATTTTTGAGCGAAAGATACTTTTTCGCTAACCGTTTCAACTGTTTGTCGAAGACGGTTAGCGTTAAGATTTTATAATTCATGCAGCAAATCGGCTAAAGGACGCGCCTGACCGTTTCCCTGCTCAATTGCCTTCAGTTCCAAGACCGCTTCTTTCAATTCGCTCAGTAACTGTTCTTTGGAGGGTGCTTCGTACTCAAGATTTTCCAATCCGGCATACTGCTTCTTCTGTTTTTCCCAGTCTGGCATGGGGATGAATACTCCCGTGGCTTTGCCTTTGCCATCGTGAATGATTTGCAGGTTCATATACTTGTTGATTAACTTTTACCCCGATTAAAATCGGAGCCTGATGAACTTATCCTACACACTAATAAAGGTTATACTGGAATTAACCGATTCAGTACCTTATTTTTCACACTACACTTTTCATTCTTTACTCAAATCATTCTCAAAATTCCAGAATCGTCTTCTCGATAATATCGCAGGCTTCGTGCATTTGTGCTTCGTTGATGGTTAGCGGGGGGGCAAACCGGATTTTATCGCCGTGCGTTGGTTTGGTCAGTAAGCCATTGTCCTTTAGTTTCAGGCAAATTTCCCAGGCGGTCTGGTCGCCCAGGTCCGGGCGTTCGGTGATGACGATGGCATTGAGCAGGCCCTTTCCCCGTACCGTTTGAAGAAGGTCCGTTTTCTGGCTCAGGCTGGTCATTCTGGACCGAAACACCTCGCCCATGTTTTGGGCGTTCTCAGCCAGATGCTCATCCTCCACTACCTGAAGGGCTTTCATCGTGACCACGCAGGCCAGTGGGTTACCGCCGTAGGTACTGCCATGCTCCCCGGGTTTGATGGTCAGCATCACTTCGTCCGATGTCATCACCGCCGATACGGGCATAATTCCCCCCGACAGGGCTTTGCCCAATACGAGCAAATCAGGCTTCACATTCTCATGGTCACAGGCAATACGCTTGCCGGTTCGTCCGATACCCGTTTGCACTTCATCGGCAATAAACAGTACGTTATATTTTGTGCAGAGGTCGCGCACCCCACGCAGGTACCCGGCATCGGGCACCACCACACCCGCTTCGCCCTGGATTGGTTCGACCATAAAGCCAGCCACATTGGGGTCACTTTTAAAAGTATTCTCCAGTGCTTCGAGGTCGTTGTAGGGAACAACGATATAACCCGGTACCAGCGGACCGAAATCATTCGTGCTGCTGGCGTCGGTAGATGAGGAGATAGCGGCTAGCGTACGCCCCCAGAAATTACCGGTGGCAAAAACCATTTTGGCCTGATTCTGGGCAATTCTTTTTACGAGGTAGGCCCATTTTCGGGTTAGCTTGAGTGCGGTTTCTCCCCCTTCGGCTCCAGAATTCATCATCAGGGCTTTATCGAAACCAAAATAATCGCACAGGTATTTCTCACACAGTCCCGTTTTATCGTTGTAGAAGGCTCTTGAGGTCAGGGTTAGCCGCTGGGCCTGCTGAATCATGGCCTTAACGATACGTGGATGGCAATGCCCCTGGCTCACGGCACTATACGCCGACAGGAAATCGAAGTAGCGCTTATCGTCCACGTCCCAAACAAAAATGCCTTCTCCCCGTGCTAGCACGACGGGAACAGGATGGTAGTTATGGGCACCGTAGTGCCACTCCAAATCCATAGCATTATCGGCAGACGAGACAGGTGTTCTAGAGTCGAGTATCATGTGTGTAGGAGTTTTGATGGGCTAATCGGTCTTGTCGTTTGCGTTTGGGCAACTAACCGACAGCATAGTGCGTTTCCTTCAAAAATACGCTTTCTTCGACACAAGCCCAAACCAGATGCCCCCGCAACCGCCCCAAAAAAACACTCTTGACTTAACCACCAAGGATTATTACCTGACACCGGAAGGGTATATGGTTTTCACCGCTGCCTACCACCTGAAACGGGGGTACTGCTGCCAGAATGGATGTCGGCATTGTCCGTACGGATTCAAAAAAAAGAAAGATTGATTTGCAGATTTGGGATAATTTAGCCAATTTTGCGCCCTCATACGGAAAATCAGTACGATAATGGCCAGAGTTTGTCAAATAACAGGAAAGCGCACACGCACGGGAAACAACGTTTCTCACGCTAATAATAAAACCAAGCGTAAATTTTTTCCCAATCTCCAGAAGAAGCGGTTCTTTGTTGAATCAACCGGCGAATGGATTACGCTGAAGGTGGCTACGTCTGCCATCAAGACCATCAACAAAAACGGTCTGGAAGCAACACTTCAAAAGGCTCATCAGCGCGGTACGCTGTCGTTATAGTCTTTCGCAAAATCATTCATCGAGCCTTTTCCAGTCAGGAGGAGGCTTTTTGTGTTAAATGTAGTCGGTGAGTTAGTTGGCTGTTTAGTGAGTCAGCCAATAGGTTCTCAATGGTACTGATTTCCTCACCGACTGGTCAACGGATTGACTACTTCACTTTATGAAACTTACCTTCACCGACCTCATTGTCTTTGAAAATGAGGACTACATACTCGTCAATAAGCCGCCCCGCGTGGCTTCGCTGGACGAACGCACGCCCGACCGAAGTGGGCAAAGCATTGTCCGGCTGGCGAAAGCGTATCATGCCGACGCGCAACTTGGGCACCGCCTGGATAAGGAAACGTCGGGGATTTTAGCCATCGCTAAAAACCCGGAAGCTTACCGGCATCTGGCCATGCAGTTTGAACACCGCGAGGTAACGAAACGCTACCATGCCATTACGAACGGCGTACACAACTTCGACGGTATTTCCGTGTACCTGCCAATCTCGCCCGTCAAAGACGGAACGGCCGTTCGGATTGACCGGGAGAACGGGAAAGTGGCCGAAACGATTTTTAATACGCTACAGGCCTATAAGACCACCACCTTGGTGGAGTGTATGCCCATTACGGGTCGGATGCACCAGATTCGGGTGCATTTGATGTGTCTTAAAGCACCCATTGTGAACGATGCGACCTACGGCGGAAAACCCGTTTTTCTGTCCGACGTAAAACGCAAGTTCAACCTCAAGCAGGAAACCGAAGAACTACCGCTGATTCAGCGGGTTGCTCTCCACGCTTACTCACTGACATTCAAGCTACTTGATGGCAAAGAACAGACGTTTGTAGCCCCTTACCCGAAAGATTTCGGGGTGCTGGTGAAGCAATTGGAAAAGTTTGCGTAACTCTCTTCCCAGGTACCCAGCCATTGCAGGCTGCGAATAACGATAGACGGTTTAGGAGTCAGACCGTTTTCTTTTCCTGACAAAAGGCCGTCATTCATGGTTATTCAGGAATGGAAGCAATCATTATAACACAACCCGGCGATGGGTCGGTTCTCGCTCTGCAGGAGCGGGCAATTCCGCAACCTGAATCCGGCCAAATCCTCATTCGGGTGCGGGCGGCTGGCGTGAATCGGAGCGATATTCACCAGCGAACGGGCGGCTACGGTACCGACCCTACCGGTCAGATTCCCGGCCTTGAAGTGGCCGGTATTGTGGAGCGATGTGGCCCAAACGCCAGTCGATGGAAAATTGGCGACCCCGTTTGTGCCCTGATCAGCGGGGGTGGCTACGCCGAATACGTTACCGTAGATGAGCGGCATTGCCTGCCCATACCAGAAACACTAACGTTTGCAGAAGCAGCTTCTCTACCAGAAACAGTCCTAACCGTCTGGTCGACGGTTTTCCAATGGGGGCATCTATCTGCCGGAGAAAACTTTCTGATTCATGGCGGGAGTAGTGGCATCGGCGTAACGGCCATTCAACTGGCAAGAGCATTCGGTGCCAATGCCTATGCCACAGCGGGCAGTGATGAGAAATGTGATTTTTGTGAGCAACTCGGTGCAGTCAGATGTATTAACTACAAAACAAGCGACTTCGAGCAGGAATTAAATGGCATACCCATCGACGTTATCCTTGATATGGTTGGGGGCAATTACACACAAAAAAACATGAACCTTCTGGCCATGGATGGTCGCCTGATGTTTATCAACGCCATGCAGGGTGCCGACAGTCCAATTCACATTCCAACGCTGATGCAAAAGCGCATTACCATTAGTGGCAGTATGCTGAAGCCACGCGACCCTGATTTCAAAGCTACGCTAACGGCTGACGTTGAAAAACAGGTTTGGCCCCTTATAGCCGGTGATCAACTTAAGCCGGTTGTTTACCGAACCTTTCCTCTGGGAGAAGCCGCCAGAGCGCAGGAACTCATGGAAAGCAGCGACCACATCGGTAAAATCATGCTGGAAGTGTAGAATGCCGGGAAGTATTTCCTTATGTTCGTGTCTGCATAATCAACGACGCAGACTGGGTGCTGCCTGTCGAAAAGTCGACATTACTTGTTTTGTTCTGGCAACTATGCTAACGCTACTCAAGGGAATCAACCAACTGGTTTACTTCCTGGTGGAGCTGGGGATGTTCGCGGCATTGGGTTACGTGGGTTTTCACAGTACTACCCATCCATACGGGAAATATGCGGCTGCAATCGGCCTGCCACTAGTAGCAATAGTGCTCTGGGGTATTTTTGCTGCCCCCAAGTCTGCTTACCGTCTGGAGCCTTTGTATCGGTCTGTTTTTGCCCTAACTCTTTTTGGCATCACGGCCCTGTTACTGTACAAAACGGGAAATACGCGTTTGGCCCTACCGTTTGCCGGTGTTGCTTTGGCCAGTGAGTTGATTGCTTTTTTACTGAAGCAATAATTTCTAAGCCGAAGTCTGCACCTCTCTGCCAAAACCTATATATCTGATTATCAAACGTATGTAATTAACAAAAGTACTTGCGAACAATTCGTTTGGTTGACACGATAAACCTCCTTCTGTCATTCATTCAATAAGGATATTGGAGTTGTCGGTTGTAACTTCGGATCAGCCGTAACAGCAACTACCTGGGATACGACAACTCATCTGGACCGGAAGAATTCGTCGGCTTTTCGGTTGAACTCATCGGCATGGTCAACCAGTGTAGCATGACCGCTGTTCGGCAGTATCCATAGCTGCGCCTTCGGAATATGGCGGAAGATAGCTACCGTGTGTTCGGGTACGATTACATCCCGGTCGCCAGCCACAATCAGAGCCGGAATACGGATAGCGTTCAACGCCTGAAGCGGTATGTTTGGCTGGAACACATCTAATTTAAATACTTTCCAGTTGTTTTTTTTAGCGGTATCGGTAAAGACACTGTCTTTATTTTCCTGATATGCTTTTTGCTGTTGTTTCCATAATGACGGCATCAACGCGGTAGAATCAGGCCAGAGATTAGCCCCTGTCGCAACTAGTTTCTTTACTTTTTGGGGATGACGCATTGCCAGCAGCAAGGCGTTGATACCACCATCGCTCCAACCAATAACGTAAGCAGAGTCAATGTGCAGGGCCGTGAGCAAATCTGCAAAATCATCGGCCATCATCTCAAAATTCAGCGAATCGCCCGTGTCAACGGACTTACCGTGTGCGCGGCTGTCGACAGCAATTACCTGATAGTGCTTCGCGAAGTAAGGAATATTTTTGCTGAACGAACTGATGTCTCCACCGTTGCCGTGAATCATTAAAAGCGGCTTACCCGTACCGTACACTTCGTAGTATAACTTTATTCCTTTTACGGGTTGGTACCGACCGGTAGCGGAGTTATTGCCGTATGGTACAGTTTGTCCGAAGGAAAGTAAGCACAACAGGCAGTAGCCAACAACGAAGATAGATTTCATGCTGATGAAACGCTGGTTTTTGATTCGTGAAACAGGTTAATCAAAAGGCCTGCAAGATTTTTGACAACCTCACCGGCCTGAACCGTCTAAATCTCCGTTCCTTCTTCAATCGCTTCCGGTTCGGGCCTGCCTTCTTCGTCCAGCACCACGCGTTTGCGGTTGCGGTTGACGAGGTAAAACAGGGGCGGAATAATTAAGGGGGCAAAAAACAGCGTTGTCGTTAATCCGCCGATGATAACCGTTGCCAGCGGACGCTGCACGTCGGAGCCGATACCGCTCGAAATAGCCGCCGGTACCAGACCGATGATTGCCACCACCATAATGGCTATTATGGCCCGGAACTGCTCCTGTGCTGTTTCGATGGTAATTTCTTTCAACGATTTACTCATGTCGGTCAGATTCCGGTTCAGGGCCGATACCAGCAGCACACCCGCCATAACCGAGATACCGAAGATACTCACGAAGCCCACCCCCGCCGACACGTTGAAGTTGTAGCCCCGCAGCAACAACGCTCCAATACCACCCGCCAGCGCGAATAGCAGACAGGTAAGCGTGAGTAACGTGTCGCGTACGTTGCCATAGAGCATAAACAGAAATAGAAAAACTACCTCGATAGTCAATGGAATAGAGATGGCTAACTGACCGCCCGCCCGCTCGAGGTTTTCGTACTGACCGCCGTAGATGATACTATAGCCTTCGGGAATTGTGACGTGCTCGCGTACTTTCTGGCTGATTTCGGTTACGAAACCGCCCTGGTCGCGGCCCCGAATATTGGTGCGCACCGTCACCATCCGCTTGCCATTTAGGCGGTAAATATTCGTCTGACCCTGTACGTAGCGGATATCGGCGAGTTCGTTCATGGGGATGAGTGCCCCCGTGGCCGATGGCACCTGCAATTGCCGAATCGCGTCAATACTGCCCCGGCTTTCGGGCGTGAAGCGAACAATAATATCGTACCGTTTGGCTTCGTCGTAAATGGTACCGATGGTTTTACCGCCGATGGCCGCTTCTATCAGGTTCTCGATTTCAGCCACGTTAATGCCGTATCGGGCAGCGGCCGGGCGGTTGATTTTGATGGCTAACTGATCCTGCGGCCCTTCCTGCTCAATATTCACCGATATGGCCCCATCCATCTTTTTCACCAGAGCGGCAATGCTGTCGGCTTTGGCCCGCATAAGCGTCAAATCATTACCCACAATGGAAATAGCCAGATCGGCCGCGCTGCCGGTTACAATCTCCATCACCTGGTCAATAATGGGCTGGCCCGACGAGAAGAACGCCCCCGGAAAGGTTTCCTGCAATTCGCCTTGCATGGAACGGACAATTTCTTTCTTGGATATGCTATCCGACCAGGTACTGTACTCTTTTAGACCCACTAGAATTTCGGTACGGTCGCTCGGAAAAGGGTCAGTACCGTCATCATTGCGCCCAGCCTGCGTAATGACGAAGCTCACCGGTTTGTACTTACTGATAATATCGCGGATTTTGGGTGAAATCTTGGCGTTTTCCTGAATTGTGATGCCCGATGGCATGAAAGCCCGCATGAATATAGACCCTTCGTCCAGTTCAGGGAGAAATTCGGTGCCGAGTTTCAGCCCGAAGCCAATCATGACCAGTACAATAACCATACCCACAGCCACCACCAGTTTGGGTACACGGAACAACGTCGAGTACAACAGCCACCTATACCCTCGCTCCAGCGGTGTAAGCAGAAAGTTTTTGTATTCCTTCAGCGGTTTTCCACCGGGCGTAAAGGCTTTGCGGAAGGCGAATGAAGTCAGCACCGGAATAACCGTCAGGGCACAAATGAGCGACCCGATTACGGCAAATGACAGCGTGAGTGCCATGGGCGAAAACAACTTACCCTCCACCCGTTGCATCAGCAAAATGGGCAAATAGGCCAGAATGATAATGGTAACGGAGAAAAAAATCTCCCGGGCTACCTCCTTCGCCGAGTTCGTCGTGACGGGTACAATGCCCACGTCGCGGTCGCTGGGGCGGCTGTGGCGGTATCGATGGATGAGGTGTACTGCCATCACGCTGGCCCCGTCCACAATAATCCCGAAGTCGATGGCTCCCAATGACAGCAGGTTAGCCGGAATACCCACTAATTTCATCAGGATGAACGCAAACAGCAGTGAGAAGGGTATGGTGACCGTAACCACCAAAGCCGCCCGCAAACTACCTAAAAACAGCACGAGCAGGAGGGTAACGATGGCAATCCCTTCAATGAGCGTGTGGGCTACCGTTTCCAGCGAGTGGTCAATCAGAAAACCCCGGTCGTATAGTACCCGCAAGTGAACGCCCTTGGGTAGTTCCCGCGTTTCGAGGTCGGCAATTTTCTCCTTCAGCAACGCCAGCACCTCGCTGGGGTTTTCGCCCCTTCTTAGTAATACAATGCCTTCCGTTGCGCCCACTACGTCTAATTTTTCGTTGGGAATGCGGTAGCCCAGGATGCCCGATGGCGAAGGCGGATTGATTTCTACGCTGGCCACGTCGCGCAGCAATACGGGTACACCTTCATTGGCTTTGAGTACAATATTCTGCACATCGTCGGGTGATTTGAGTGCACCCAGTCCGCGCACGGCAAAGCCCTGCCCTCCCCGGGCAATAATGTTCCCTCCTGTGTTCTGATTGTTTTTCTGAACGGCCTCAATCACCTCCTGTAGGGTAGTGTCGTACTTGCGGAGTTTGGCCGGGTCGGGAATAATCTGGTATTGCTTAATAGGCCCGCCAAAGGTGGTAACGTCGGCCAGGCCCGGCACCTGTAGCAGCTGCGGAATAATGACCCAGTCCTGCAAATCACGCAGTTGCATAGGTGTCATGCTGGCAGGAGCCTCAATTACGTAGCGATAAATTTCACCTACCGCCGTAGTGAGCGGAGCCAGTTCGGGCGATACGCCGTCGGGCAGTTGGGCACTGCTGAGCCGTTCGATAATCTGCTGCCTGGCAAAATAGTCCGTTACGTTTTCATCGAAGTTCAACTGCACCACCGATAGCCCAAAGATGGTTCGGGAACGGCGGTCAGTTACATGCGGCACGTTGTTCAGCACCCGCTCAATCGGGATGGTAACCTGCTGTTCTACTTCCTCGGCGGCCCGACCGTCGTACTTGGAAATGATAATGACGTTGGTATCGGCAATATCCGGATAGGCTTCAATCTTGAGCAGTTTAAAGCACCAAAGGCCCAGCCCCATAACCGCGATAGCCAGCCCAACTACCGCCCAGCGATTGCGGAGGGAAAGTGTTATCAGTTTCTGAATCATCCGTTTTACGAATGATAAGTGATGAAGTATACATGATGAGTGTCTGTGTGATCGGCTTAATTCATCATGTATACTTCATCATTCATCATTCTCTTTTAATAGCCAAAACTTAACCCTTTCAATTGCATCACGTTTTCTACTACAACCTTATCATTATCAGTCAGGCCACTCTGGACCACCATGTGGTCGGCGCGTTGCTGACCGAGCTGTACGGCCCGGCGTTCTATGGTTTTATGTCCAGTTTGAACAAAAACATAATCACTGCCCTGAACGGTAACGACAGCATCGCGCGAGACGGTCATGGCATTACCCTCCGCTATGCCAAACTGAACGGTAGCAAACATGCCCGCTTTCAGCCGACCGTCGGGGTTGGCAACGGAGATACGAAGCTTAATTTGCCGGGTCGTATTATCCACATAATCATTCACATTGTCGATTCGGCCCGTAAATTTCTCATTAGGGAAAGCCGTGAAATTGAGGGTACAGGCTAGTCCCTTACGGATACTGCCAAACTGGTTTTCGGGAATTTCGCAAACGACCAGTATCGTGTTCGGAGCTGCCCGGCGGAGTTCTTTAGGATCGAAACCAGCCAGTTTCAGCGTAGCCTCATCCGAAATGATAGCCGCTTCTTCATTCGCCAACTGCGTTTGGGCTTCAATCACTTCTTTACCCGAAGCCGCGCCGTGAGCCTGCAAATCGCGCACCCGCTCCAGATTACCACGTTCCGTCTGAATATTAATCCGGTGCTGCAAAATGGCAGTATAATTGTTAGACAGGCCGGGTTCATCAAACAGGACGAGCCGTTCGGCGGGATTCTCTACCGACCGAACAACCATTGCCGCTACGTGGCCCGGTGCGGAAAAATCAGTGCGAATCGCCGACGCACGGGCTGCCTGTGTAGTAAAAGCGCGCATCATGACCGAATCGGGAAACGTAATCCTGCCACCGTCCGCACTTATTTCCGGTCGTGGTATCGACTGCACAACGGGTTTTGGCTTTTCCTTGCAGGCAGTGGCCAGCAGAATCAATAGCAGAATTGAATATAGTTTCATGTTTTTTACTGGGTGAAGGCATCTGAGTATCAACCAATCTATTGAGATAAAAAAGATGGGTTGATACTTATGACACCTTTAGTACGCGTTAATTTGCCCCGTGGCGTAAATAAGCCGGACGTAGTTTTGTCGGTAGGTATAAAGAATTTGATAATAAGCAGTTTGCGTATCGAACCATGAACTTTGGGCCTGGAGCAAGTCAATAAGCGTGGTGGCTCCGCGCAGATATGCGTAGCGAACGGACGCGAGTACCCGGTCGGCATCCCGGCGAATGTCGATGTAGTGATTAACGTTTTCCCGACTGGTTACGAACGACTGGTAGGCCGTATTGACCTCTGCCCGGATTCGCGTCTGCACTAAAGATGACGCTTGCTGCGCCTGTTCCTGCAATACCCTCGCTTTCTGAATTTCACCCTGATTCCGGCTGTATACTGGCAACTCGAGCGTTAGAAAAACGCCCGCATAGGGCACCGAATTCTGCGGGTTCCAGATAAGGCCCGCTTCGTTGCGTGGTTTGGCCAATACCTGCTGGAGGTCTATATTGCGCCGGGCCGCTTCCAGATTGGCCTCGGCCACCCTTACGTCTGTTCTGCTGGTTGAAGCCAGTTGAAACAGACTGTCGGCACTAGCCGTTACGTTTGGATACAGGGCCAGTGGATTATTGAGAACCGGGCTGATAATTGAGTCGTTCAGGAACACATTGATGCTATCGGCCGAGCCTACCACTAGCTGCAATTCGTTCAGGCGATTGCGAAACTCCTGCCGGGCAGTGCGGGTCTGAATGGCGTATTGATCCGAAATCAATTGCGTCCGGGTGAGGTCGGTATTGGTAATGACCAGATTTTTGAGTCGCACTTTATTCAACTGCACCAGCGTATCAACATTGGCTTTGGCGCGTTGCAGCAGGGCAAGTTGAATGCGGGCATACCAGGCATCCAGAAACCGGTTGGCCGCATCGAACAGCAGGTTGCGCTCCGTTTCGGCTACACTTCGGACGACCAGATTCGTGTTGGCTTCGGCGAGACGGTTGCGGTACGTGCGTTTGCCATAAATATCGTATTCCTTGGTAGCCTGCAACCAAAATTGGCGCCGTTGCCGATTTAGCAAGCCAACATTTTCAACGCCGGGAACGGGCGTATTGCTTAGTTGAAACAGCGTCTGGTTATTTAAAACAGGATTGGGGCGGAGGTTAGCCGTAGTCTGGTCGGCCTGAGCAGCGTTGATATTGAATCGCTCGACGCGCAACGCAGGGCTATTTTCACGAACTTGCTGCAACGTCTGTTGCAGGGTCAGTATCCTCTGTGCAAAAGTGGGTATAGGAAGCACCCAGATTAACAGCAGTTTAACGATTATTTTTCGCAGAATCATTCGACGTGTAAAAACAATGCAAACCAACAGTATTCGCGGCCCAAAACCCGATTTTTCCAATTAAAACATTCTAAAATTACTATTAAAAGATAGTTAAAATTACTCAGTTTATTATTGAGTAATAACCCCTGTAGCCAACTTAGTCAGTACACGTTTTATAAAACTAAATGAAAAAATTACCCATACTTATTGACTGCGATCCCGGTCACGATGATGCCGTGATGCTGATGCTGGCCATTGGCAGTGGCCTGTTTGATATTAAAGCCATTACGACATCCGCTGGCAACCAAACGCAGGAAAAAACGCTGAAAAACGCCCTAAAAATTCTGCATTTACTGGAAACCGATATTCCGGTGTACAAAGGATGCGATAAACCGCTCTTTCGGAACCTGATAATTGCCGACTACGTACACGGCGAAATGGGTATGGATGGGCCGTCGCTTCCCGAACCTACGCAGCAGCCCGAATCTCAGTCGGCGGTAGAAGCGATGGCCCGTATCCTGACGGAGAGTCCGGAGAAAATAACTCTTGTACCAACAGGTCCGTTAACCAACATTGCCACGTTTTTACTGGCGTACCCACACCTGAAGCCAAAAATTGAACGCATTTCACTAATGGGCGGTGGTGCTTTCCGAGGCAACATGACCCCAACGGCCGAATTCAACATCTACGTCGACCCCGAAGCAGCCGCGGTGGTATTCAGTTCCGGTGTACCCATCATCATGTGTGGCCTGGATGTAACGCACAAAGCGTTGGTCTTTCAGAAAGATATTGATCGGTTTCGGGCCATTGGGAATAAGACAGGGCAGGTAGTGGCCGAATTAATGGATTTCTTCTCCATTTTTTACCGGCGCGAACGGCCGGAACTAAACGGTGGGGCAGCCCTGCATGACCCCTGCGCCATTGCCTGGCTCATCGACCCAACGATGTTTACATCAAAATCCTGCTACGTAGCCGTCGAGACAACGGGGACGTTGACGACAGGAACTACCGTCGTCGACTTTTTTGACATCATGAAGCAGCCTGCTAACGCCGAAGTCGTGTACGACGTCGACCGGGAGCGGTATATGAACCTGATTTACGATGCCGTCCAGAAACTTCCCTAGAACCAGGGGCGCTTGACTTTGAATGACCGCTTGAGTCCTGTAATGAGCAGGAATGCGCCGAGAATACCGAAAATAACGGCCAGTATAGTGATGTGCAGAACGGCGAATAGAACAGCTACCAGAATGATCAGTACCGACGCTTTGAGCTTCCAGCTGATACGCTGCCACCAGTTTAGTTCCGGTCGCAGTTTCATGCCCAGGCCCTGCCGAATCTGATTACCCAGTTTGAGCTTTTTCTGGGGCTTTGGTTTGGGCTGCGGCTGCTGCGGGCTGCTCTTTTGGGCTGACGTTTCCAGCAGTGATTGTGTCCGGGCCATTCGGCGGTGGAGTTGACTACCCATTTCCTGCATCGGCTCGCGGCTTTGGCGGGCAACAACCTGAGTGGCCGGAACGGGGGATTCAGCCATCGGCGGGTTCTCCGAAACAGACGGGTTGGGGGCGGTGCTGACTTCAGAAACAGGTGCAGGCTTAACCGCTACTCTGGCTGCCACAGGATGGAATGTTGGCTGAAAATAGGCAACAGGCCGATGGCAGGAACACAGGAAAAGGAGTAAGACAGCAATGGCAGGAGAAATCAGGTTTTTCATCACGTCACGAAGAATACGAACCAAAGGTAAAGCGGCAAAAGTCCACTCTACAACGAATTGGACGGCGCGGTTAATATGGGCCCAGCAAAAAAGCCCTGATTTCAGCCGTATTTTGCGGGGCTATTATATCTGGCCTGATGGTAACTGCCTGTCACTCCTATCGAACCGGCAAACAGGGTTAGCTGTGCCAGAAGGGGGAACAATACGTAGGCTTCCCCGATACATTAGTCCATCCGGTCTCGTTACCTTTGCGGCATGAATCCCGACAATGATCCCCGACCCTGGCAGGTTGAATCCTCTGAATACATTCATCAACTGCCCTGGTTTACCGTTCGCAAAGATGCTATCCGTATGGAAGGCGGTGGCGTTATTCCTGATTACTTTATTCTCGAATACCCCAATTGGGTAAATGTAGTGGCCGTTACGACCGATAAGCAGCTGGTTCTGATTCGGCAGTACCGGCATGGCATTGCCGGTGTTCACTACGAACTTTGCGCGGGCGTTATTGACCCCGGCGAAGACCCACTGGTGTCAGCTCAGCGCGAACTACTGGAAGAAACGGGTTTTGGTGGTGGCGAATGGGAACCCCTGATGACTCTCTCCGCCAATCCCGGCACGCACGCCAACCTGACCTATTCCTTTCTGGCAACGGGCGTTCAGAAATTAAAACCCCAGCACCTGGAAATCACGGAAGAAATTACCATCCATGTCGTTTCTCCCGAACGGACTATGGCCATTATTGAAAACGGAGAGATGATGCAGTCACTTCATCTGGCTCCGTTACTGAAATACCTGTTAACATTATGATTATTCCCCTTGCCCACCGCGCGAATCAAACGCAGGAGTACTATTTCTCCGTCAAACTGGCCGAAGTCCGCCAACTGCAGGCAGCCGGTCATGACATTATCAATCTGGGAATTGGCAATCCGGATATGATGCCTTCGGCCAACACTATCGACACCCTGATTCGGTCGGCCCAGCAACCTACCTCGCATGGCTACCAGCCGTACAAAGGTACCCCGCCCCTTCGGCAGGCTATTGCCCGGTTTTACAGTCATACGTACGGCGTCACGCTGAACCCCGACACGGAAATATTACCCCTGATAGGCTCGAAAGAAGGTATTACACACCTCTCCCTGACCTTTTTGAATGAAGGGGATGGCGTACTGGTTCCCGAACTGGGCTACCCCGCTTACCGGGCCGTTAGCCAGATGGTGGGTGCCAGCGTGCTGGAATACCCCTTGCTGGAACATCAGGGCTGGCAACCCGACTGGCAGGCGATGGCTGATTTAGTTATGGATAATGGGTCGGAAAAACGAACAAAAATCATCTGGCTGAACTATCCGCACATGCCCACCGGGGCACCCGCTACCAAAGCGCTGTTTGAACAGGCCGTTCGGTTTGCGCACGACCATGAACTGCTACTTTGTCACGACAATCCTTACAGCCTGATTCTGAACAAGAAGCCCCCCATCAGTCTGCTTTCTATCGACGGGGCGAAGGAAGTGGCAATCGAACTAAATTCACTGAGCAAGTCACACAACATGGCAGGGTGGCGCATGGGCTGGATGGCAGCCGCAAAACCCTATGTGGATGCCGTACTCACCATCAAGAGCAACATTGATTCCGGACAATTCAAGCCCCTTCTGGATGCAGCCACCGAAGCCTTAGCCAACTCCGACGACTGGCATCGCGAACGCAACGCCGTCTATCAGGGTCGGCTGGACGCCGTTCACGCCTTTCTGGATGCGCTGGGCTGCACCTACACCACCGATCAGGAAGGGCTGTTCATCTGGGCAAAACTCCCCGACTCGGTCAACTCCGCGGAGCGTTTCGTGAATGAGTTGCTCCTGCAAAAACACGTCTTCATTGCACCGGGCTTCATTTTCGGCCCGAAAGGCAGCCGGTACGTGCGGGTATCCCTGTGCGTGAGTGAAGAACGAATTAACGAAGCAGTAAAACGAATAATGCTATGACTATTTCCATTATTGGTGTTGGCCTCCTTGGCGGCTCGTTTGCCCTCTCCGTTCGCGAAAAGTATCCAAAAATGCGGTTTATTGGTGTCGATGCGTCGCCCGTGAACGGACAACTGGCCCTGGCAAAAGGTATTGTGGACGAGGTGATGCCGCTTCCGGAAGCGATTGCACAAAGTACGCTGGTTATCATGGCCACGCCCGTAAACATTATCATCAGCCTGCTGCCTACGGTACTGGACCACCTGCCGCCGGGCGCAACCGTGCTGGATTTAGGCTCTACTAAAGAAACAATCTGTGCCGTAGCAGATGCCCACCCCAAACGGGCGCAGTTTGTAGCGGCTCACCCCATGGCCGGCACCGAAAACTCCGGTCCGGGTGCTGCTTTCCGGGAGTTGCTACCCGGTAAAAACCTCATCATCTGCGCCCGCGAGAAAAGTCTGCCCGATTCCGTAACCATGGCCGAAAGCCTGTTCCGGGATATTGGTATGAAACTGTTTTACATGACTCCGCAAGAGCATGACCTGCACCTGGCGTATGTGTCGCACCTGAGTCATATCAGCGCATTTGCCCTGGGCCTGACGGTACTGGAAAAAGAAAAAGACCAGCAAACCATTTTCGATATGGCCAGCACGGGCTTTAGCTCAACAGTGCGACTGGCCAAAAGTTCTCCGCAGATGTGGGCCCCCATTTTCGATCAGAACCGGACAAATGTTTCTGATGCCCTCACGGCTTACATTGAGTTTCTACAACAATTTAAGCAGGTAATAGACAATCAGGACGTGGCGACTTCCCTGGAATTTATGCAACGCGCTAACGTAATTCGACGGGTGCTGGATGGCATTGAGAAGCGGTGAAGGAAAACTTAACGCGTCTTAACATACAAAAGCGGGTTTCTGTTTGTTACTAGAACTGAGTAGCGGGGTCCTGTATCCCGTTTCTTACGGATTCAATCAAAAACACGTATGCAATCTACTGAACAACAACCCGCTAAAACTGCCGGTACCATTACCCTTGGCGACATGACCGTTAACCGGATGAGTTACGGAGCCATGCGCCTGACTGGCGATGGTATCTGGGGGCCACCCAAAGACCACGATGAGGCCATTCGTGTGCTGAAACGCTGCCTGGATTTAGGTATAAACTTTATCGACACGGCCGACAGTTACGGTCCCTATGTTTCGGAAGAACTCATCGCCGAAGCGCTTTACCCTTACCCAACCGGTCTGGTTATTGGCACTAAGGGGGCACTGCTGCGCACCGGCCCCAATCAATGGCCAGTTGACGGAAGCCGGAAACACCTGGAAGAAGCCCTCAACGGTAGCCTGAAACGGCTAAGATTAAACCAGATTGACCTGTATCAACTGCATCGGTTTGACACGCAGGTACCTACCGATGAGTATCTTGGTTTTTTGAAGGAAGCCCAGGAAGCGGGAAAAATCCGGCACATCGGTTTGTCGGAAGTGAGTATCGACCAGATTGAGGAAGCAAAAAAATACTTCGAGGTCGTGTCAGTGCAGAACATGTACAATTTTGGCGAGCAGAAATGGAATGACGTGCTGAAATACTGCGAACAGAATAGCATAGCCTTTATTCCCTGGTTTCCACTGAATGCCGGTAATGTAAGTGCCGAGGAAGCGATTAAAAAAGTAGCCGCCCGGCATGGTGCAACCGACTATCAGATTGCGCTGGCCTGGTTACTCGCAGCGTCACCCGTTATGTTGCCAATTGCCGGTACATCGTCGGTAAAGCACCTGGAAGAAAACGTCCAGGCTGCCACCATTACACTTACCGAAGAGGATTTTCAGGACATGCCATTACCGAAGTAATCATTCTGCTTTGGTACATAATTGAACCGGGGGCTGATAGACCATTTTACTGGTATCAGCCCCCGGTTCAATTATGTACTGGAACGGCATTAAGCCGTCATCGACTTAATTTTAGCGTAACTCGCTTTTAGTTCTGATAGCTGCTTCTGCAAATCCTCTTTGATGTAAGCAGGAATGTTATCATTTTCGATAGCATCTTCATACGCTTCCACAGCGGCACTTTCGCCGAACTCAACCGAGCTCAAAACAGTATCGCGGTCTTTGCCGGTTAGAGCTGATTTAATATCGATCCAGGCGCGGTGCAGTTTACTCGATACGTCCGTAGAAGTAGCATCGGATACGGCCTGCCCATCGATTCGCACAATATGGTCGGCCAACTGGCTCCGGAAACCCTGGCTTTGAATGACGTAATGCCGGAACAGATCATCCAGCTGTGGATCTTCGTTGTCTTCGATGGCTTTCTCGTAGCCCTGCATGCGATCATTATTAATTTTTACCAGATCGTTCAGGTCGTCGACAATTTCTTTATTCGTAATCATGCTAGTTGAAGTCGTTAAATTGAGAAAAAACTAACCGTATAACTCCGGGGAAAACGAATTGTTTACAGAAACCGTATCAGAAATCGGTTTCCTACTTCGACGCCGTTACACCCCGAAGGCGCAGTACCGAACCTTTTTCAAACTGATTCTGACTACCGGGGCTTTTAAACGAAATCTGCGTAATTATCCCGTCCCAACCCCCTAGTTGACTGGTATTTATTTCGTAGGTACGGTACTGTCCATCACCTACAATGGGAAAATCAACGTACCGGTCCGGAACATCAAAGAAGTCGACTTCATCAAATTTTCGCCAGGAGAGCCGGGCTACCGTCCCTTTAGTCTGAAAGGCTGCGTCCAGGTAAATTTTTGACACATCGGTCGACCTCCAGAACGAAAGCGGGCTGATAACCCGGAAATCATTCTTTGTCGAATCCGCCCGGTACCAACGAACCACCATCTCCCCCCGTACGGGCCATCCCTGGTCGCGGGTGTTCACGAAGTACCAACCCAGCCGGTCATTGGTAAACTTGTAGGTCGGGCCAGTGGGTGGACGGGGCTGCGCGTAGGCAAACTGCCGGATATCGTTCAGACTACCGACTACCAGCGTATACTCAAACTCATGAACTCCGTTGTGGTCGATGAGCAGAAAGGGCTGGCTGTTGATGTAACCTGACGACACATCAAATTCCCCACCCGACCGGGGGTTTGTACCAAAACCGCCCGACGCAAAACGAACTTCGTTGGGTTTGTAGATGCCTACACCCCGCCCATCGACATTTAGCAAGGCAATCCAGTTTTCGCTGCCAAAGCGGTTTATGACATCCCGGTCGGTAAATTCGGATACGGTACCATTTGTAAAGGGACTGGCACCACCGTAGGTAACGAAGCGGTAGTAAGGACCATTCAGGTACACGCAGGGAGCCTCCTGCGTTCGGGATTCATACTGCGTGGTGTCGGCCCGGTTCACGGTAAGTCGGCTGCGAACATGAATCGTGTTCCCTTTCAGTTCCATCCAATGCTCCATCACACAGTCGGCAGGTTCGTTGAACAAAGGCCATATTAGGGGAATCGTTTTGACGTAAATGGTATTCTGCGTCTGCTGGTAACTAACAATCTCGGATGGATGGTTGTAGTAATCACCCGTTTGAACGGGGTTCCAGCCCAGGTTCCGCCACTCGTAAACAGGTTGCTTTCCATTTATACTGTAGGGGTAAGGCCCGGCGTAAAGCGACGTCTGAATTTGCCGTCCCAGATCATTGTTGTTGACCATGTTTACGGTAGTGCCAGCCTCCGATAGGTATGTTATGGCCCCACCCGCGTTGAGGTCGATACCGACCCGAATCTTGTCATTGTCCAGATACAGCCGTTTTTGCGCGGAAGGTTGAGACTGGCTGGGCAGCCCACCCGATGGCGGGTTAGGAACTGGGGGTGCTTTGTAAGGGTCTGTGGACGGGTAATCGCGCACACACGTAACAGCCAGAGAGCTAACCACGGCACACACGAGCAACAACAGGTAAGGACGATTCATAAACGTTAGCGTATACCAAAAATAGAATAATCAAAAATAAGACTATATCGAGCTTATTACAACAGCCCCTTATTCTCCAACGGGTAAATTAACGGTTTCTGTCTGAGAAATGCGGCAGTCCGGTAACCCGATAATTCTACACAGGTATGAACCTGATTCAACGATGTAACCCCTGCAAAAGAATTCCGTTGGGGGCGATAATCCTGATTATCCCGTTTTATTATACCGTTCTCCTTTTTCGTTCCCTGACAAAATCCTAATTTTGCAGGATTTTTGACCACCTGAAAGTCTGTCGACTATCAGTTACTACAGTCGAACTACTAGTCATTCGGGACCGCCCGTGCGGTTCATTGTCCCGCTGAAAAATGCCTAAAAACACGAATATCCGTTCCGTTCTGATTATTGGGTCCGGCCCCATTGTTATCGGGCAAGCCTGTGAGTTCGATTATGCCGGCTCCCAAGCCGCCCGCTCTATTCGGGAAGAAGGTATCGAAGTATCGTTGATCAATTCCAATCCGGCCACCATCATGACCGACCCTATCAACGCCGATTACGTGTACCTGCTGCCACTAGAGAAGAAATCCATCGTCGAAATCCTGAAGAAACATCAGGAAATGGGGCGTCCTATCGACGCAGTATTGCCAACGATGGGCGGCCAAACGGCCCTTAACCTGGCTATCGACTGCGAGAAAGTGGGCATCTGGGCCAAGTACAACGTGCAGATTATCGGGGTAGACATCAAGGCCATCGAAACGACCGAAGACCGGGAGAAATTCCGCCTGCTTATGCTCCAGCTTGGCGCGGGTGTTTGCGAAGGCCGCACGGCCCGGTCATTTCTAGAAGGCAAGGAAATCGCGCAGGAAATTGGTTTCCCACTCGTCATCCGACCGTCGTTTACGCTCGGCGGTACGGGGGGGGGATTCGTGAACACACCCGAAGAGTTCGACAAAGCCCTTACGCATGGCTTACACGCATCGCCGGTCCATGAGGTACTGGTGGAGCAAAGCGTAATGGGGTGGAAAGAATATGAACTGGAACTGTTGCGCGACAACAACGGCAACTTCATCATCATCTGCTCCATCGAGAACTTCGACCCGATGGGTATCCATACCGGCGACAGTATTACGGTGGCCCCGGCCATGACCCTGCCCGATACGTTGTACCAGAAAATGCGCGACTTATCCATTACCGTAATGAGTGGTATCGGGCAGTTTGCGGGGGGGTGTAACATTCAGTTTTCGGTTAATCCACAAACCGACGATATCATTGTCATTGAAGTGAATCCCCGGGTGAGTCGTTCATCGGCTTTGGCCTCCAAAGCAACGGGTTACCCCATTGCCAAGATTGCGGCCAAAATGGCGGTCGGGTATAACCTGGATGAGTTGATGAACCCCATTACGGGTACTACTTCGGCTTTCTTTGAACCGGCTATCGATTACGTCATCGTAAAGGTACCCCGCTGGAACTTCGACAAATTTCCGGGTGCAGACCGCTCCCTGGGCCTGCAGATGAAATCGGTGGGCGAAGCGATGGGCATTGGCCGAAACTTTCAGGAAGCCCTGCAAAAAGCCTGTCAGAGCCTCGAAATCCGGCGCAACGGGCTGGGTGCCGATGGCCGCGAACTAACCGACCGCGTTGCCCTGACCGAGAGTCTGCAACACCCAAGCTGGAACCGGTTGTTTCATATTTACGATGCATTTAAAGCGGGGATGTCCTTCCGTACTATCCAGCAACTCACCAAAATTGACCCCTGGTTTTTGCACCAGATTGAGGAGTTGATTGAACTGGAGCGTGAAATCCAGCAGTACGATCTGGAAGACCTCCCCCCCGAACTCCTGCGCATTGCCAAGCAGAAAGGATACGCCGACCGGCAGCTGGCGCATTTGCTCCAGGTAAAAGAAAGCAAGATTTACAACTTCCGGCAGGACCACAACATCCGGCGGGTGTTCAAATGCGTGGATACCTGCGCGGCTGAATTTGAGGCCCAGACGCCTTATTATTACTCAACCTTTAATAACCAGCTGCCCATTACGCAGGACCGGCCCGAACCCGTTTCCGACCTGCCCGGTAATGAGTCGATTCGGAGCAACCGCAAAAAAATTGTCGTGCTTGGTTCAGGGCCAAACCGCATCGGGCAGGGCATCGAGTTCGACTATTCCTGCGTACACGGCGTGCTGGCGGCTAAAGAAGCGGGGTACGAAACGATTATGATTAACTGCAATCCGGAAACGGTTTCGACTGACCCCGACATTGCCGATAAATTGTACTTCGAGCCGGTATTCTGGGAGCACGTTCACGCCATTATCATGCACGAACAACCCGAAGGAGTCATCGTGCAGTTGGGTGGCCAAACGGCGCTGAAAATGGCGGAGAAACTGACTCGTTACGGTATCAAAATCATTGGTACGAGTTGGGATGCGCTCGACCTGGCCGAAGACCGGGGCCGTTTTTCGGGCCTGCTGCGCGACCTGGATATTCCGTACCCAAAATTCGGTACCGTTCGGGAATCCGAAGGAGCCATCGAACTGTCGCGGGAACTGGGCTTCCCGCTGCTGGTCCGCCCAAGCTACGTGCTGGGTGGACAAAGCATGAAAATCGTGATTAACGAAGAGGAACTGGAGCAACACGTGATGAAAATTTTGCAGGATATTCCTGACAATAACATCCTGCTCGATCACTTCCTGGAAAACGCTATCGAAGCCGAAGCTGACGCTATCTGCGATGGGGAAGATGTGTACATCATCGGTATCATGGAGCACATCGAACCGGCGGGTATCCACTCAGGTGATTCGTACGCCGTACTACCCACCTTCGACCTGAGCGATGATGTGATTCGTCAAATTGAGGAACACACCAGAAAGATTGCCGTTGCCCTGAGAACCGTTGGGCTGATTAACATCCAGTTCGCCATCAAAGACGAAAAGGTGTATATTATCGAAGCCAACCCACGGGCCAGTCGCACCGTACCGTTTATCTGCAAAGCTTACCAGGAGCCGTACGTTAACTACGCCACAAAAGTGATGCTGGGCGACAAAAAGGTAAAGGACTTCGATTTCAAGCCCGTCAAAAAGGGGTATGCAATCAAGATTCCGGTCTTCTCGTTCAACAAATTCCCAAACGTTAACAAAGAACTCGGCCCGGAAATGAAATCGACCGGGGAGGGAATCTATTTCATCGACGACCTCACCGACGATTATTTCCAGCAGGTATATTCTGAACGAAACCTGTACCTGAGCCGGTAGCGCGACTTAAACACGAAAGCCGACTCCTGAATAGAAGTCGGCTTTCGTGTACGTAATCGAAAAGGCACATTTACCCCAGACGCAGCAACGCTACCGGAAGTTTTTCCAGTAGTGTCTGTATAGAAATCTTCTTACCGTTACCCGTTGCGCCGGTTAGCTGGTTGGTCCACATATCTGGTGCGCTGTCGGGTAGCAGGATTTGGGTGTTTTTCCAGTCGAGGGAGCGGATGTCGGTACCCTGTTGGCGGCATAGTTGTGCCGTGTGCAAGGGGGCAACTACCACCTCCCAGTCGTGCTCGTGCTGGCGGGCGAAGGCGATGATGTGTTTAGCGTACTCTCCTTGTACGGCCAGAGGGATGTACTGCCCTTTGGCAAACAGGGTGGGATTCTGTTGCCGCTCACGCAGGAGCTGGTGAGTCAGCCATAATTTTATACGGCTGTCGAATCGATTTTCCCATAAATCGTCCAGACGGTCTGCGGATACTTCCCCGGCAAACTCGTCCAGCCACTGTTGTCGCCTGGCATAGTCAACCGGTCGGCGGTTATCGGGATCAACCAGGCTCAGGTCCCAGCCTTCGCTTCCCTGATACACATCGGGCACACCAGGACAGGTAAGTTTCAGCAGTACCTGTGCCAGCGAATTGACCACTCCGAAATCGGCTATTTCCTGCTGGAATACCTGAAAACGTGCCCAGAAGGGACCTTTTTTATCCAGTATATAATCGGTGAAGGCCCGGATGTCTGCGTGGTAGCTTTCGTCAATAGCCCAGCCGGTCGTATGTCGCTTGGCTTCCTGAAACGCTTTCTCCAGATACAGACGAAACCGGTTCGGAAAGTCGTCCTCATACTGCCCCGGCATGGGGTACGCCCCCAGCAGGTTCTGGTAAATCAGGTATTCATCATTGCAGTCCAGTTCGCCCCTTACGGCACTGGTCAGTTGCTGCCAGTGCTGCACTTCCGGTAGCCACTCATCGGCCAGATCCGTCAGTACGTTGAGCCGCGCCCGCACATCTTCACCCCGTTTGGTATCGTGGGTAGCCGTAGTGTTCTGTGCCAGTGGCCAGTGCTCCTGCCGGGATTGCATGGCCCGATGAAACGCATCAACCGACATGCCGAACCGCTCCGGCGAATCACCCACTTCATTATGCCCAATGAAACTGTTGTAGGTATACATCAGCGTATCCTCCACTCCCTTTGCCATCAGTGGTCCCGAAAACTGCATCAGTCGCTGGTAAAAACGCAGTGCCCGCTCGTTATAATCCGCGTCGGCCACCGGGGGCTTGTTTATCAGCGCCGTTTCCAGCACGTTAACGGCCGTTTCGATGGTCGGGTTGTTCTGCCGGATGTTTTTAAGCAGTTTCCGGATAACGGTAGCCTCCTCGTCCGGCAACGGAAACTGCTTACCATAGTACCGATAAACGGGGCACTCGACCAGTAACTCGCCAATGGCAAACTTCAGTTCGCCCGCTTTCAGAATTTCGACGTCGGGCTCATCGGCCAAATTCATGGCCAGAAAATAGTGGTACAGATTGCCGAGTTCACCACCCATGTACTGCGCCAGAAAGTACGATTTCCGATAGCGGATACGGTCTTGCAGGGACGTGTCTGACCCGATTAACTGATGGTAAAAATCCACAAACGCCTTTTCACTATCACCGTTGGTCAGCATGTTGTTCACCATCGCCAGGAAATCGTAGCCCGATGTTCCTTCTATGGGCCATGACTTGGGCAGGTCTTCATTGTCGTGCAGGATTTTCTCCACGACGATGTAAGTTTCCTCTCCCACCAGGTTGCGCAATTGCTGAAGATACTGCGTCGGGTCGAACAGCCCATCGACATGGTCAATGCGTAGTCCCTGGAATACAGATTCGTCGACCAGATTTTTCGTCAGGGCATGCACATGCTGAAAAGTTGTTTCGTCGCGCATGTTCAGGCAAATCAGGCCATTGATGGTGAAAAAACGGCGGTAATTCATTTCCTGACGGGATTCTGGCTCAGTACAGAATCGGTAATGCTGCTCGTCGACAATCGGACGCAACCGGGTCACGTCGGCGTTAAGTACCCGTAAACAATCCCTTAGGTATTCCTCAATCAATGGCGTATTAACCAGCGATGCCAGCTGCAATCGTACCTCATCCCAGGCAAGTGCATATTCCTTCGGCTCGTCGGTGTACTGAAGTCGATCCAGTTCAGCCAGAAGTTGTTTTATGGCGTCATTTTGTGGGATGGCCGTAGCCTGTAAAACCGTTGTATACGATGTTGGCTTTATCGGTAGCACGTTTCCGCTTACTTTGAGTACGAAGCGGGAGTCGTCATAGTCGATGGTTAGTTTGCCATCCTGCATCGTATCGTCCAGGGATTCCGGCAGAAACGGTGCCATAATGCGACCCTGAAAGAATGAGCTGGATAAAGCGGTCTCAAAAAACTGGCTGAAGCGTGAGAACATCCCTTTCTCCAGCATATCCATCAGCCAGACGTTGTCAGGATGATAAGCCATGTGGTTGGGCACAATATCCTGCAACCAGCCCATGCCCAATTCCCGCAACCGTCCACTGATGGCGCTAAGTTGCTCCTGGGTGCCTATTTCCGGATTGATGCGTGTGGGATCGACGTTGTCGTAGCCGTGCGAACTCCCGGGTGTTGCCGTAAAAATGGGCGATGCGTAAACGGTTTTGATGCCTAACTTTTGCAGGTAAGGCAACAAGGCATCAAGGTGGGTAAGCGTAAAATCTTTGTTGAACTGAAACCGGTACGTAGAAATCGGATTATACATCTTATTTGTTTGTGTAGATCAGAATTGATTCGGGCTGGACGCTAACGTGTTCGTGGTTACTGGCCACAACCGTGGGAGCAGCCGCCGGGCCATTCCACTGGGAGTCAGCTGAATCGAGCAGTTTACGCCAGGATCGTTCACCAGCGGGCAGGGTAAGTTGCTGAACTTCTTTCGAAAAATTCATCAGACAGATTACTGTTTCTTCCTGCTGACCTGCCAGTTCCCCGGCGTGTTGGCGAAATAGGGTCAACGTCATTCGTTCTTCGTCCACCACCACCGCTACCGACTCGCGGTTGGGGTGACGTAATGACGATTGTTTGCGCAGGGCCAATAGGGTTTGATAATAGCGAAAAATGGTTTGGTGTGGCTCCTGCGTAACCCGTGTCCAGTTCAGTTTGGAGCGTTCGAATGTTTCTACATCCTGCGGGTCTGGTGCTGCAAACGGCCCGTGGAAGGCGGCAAACTCCTTTCTACGCCCCTGCCGAACGGCTTCAATGAGGGGTAAATCGGAATGACTCACAAAGTACAGGAACGGATTCAACTCGCCCCACTCTTCGCCCATAAACAGCATGGGCAGATAGGGACTGCTGATAACAGCACCAGCCATCAGTTTCTTCATTTCGGGGCTTACCAACTGGCTTGGTCGTTCGCCCAGCATCCGGTTGCCAATCTGGTCATGGTTCTGGGTAAAAACCACAAACTGCCGCCCCGCATGACCCGCCGTTGATTTGCCTAGGATTCGGGCCCGCGGGTGCATCGTTGTACCATCGTATACATACGCATCTTTGTACGCTTTAGCCAGATGCTGAATACCATTGTAATCGGCGTAATAGCCGTTTCGTTCGCCCCCGGCCGTAACGCGCAACGCGTGGTGAAATTCATCATTCCACTGGGCATCCATACCGTATCCCTCCTCAGACATAGGCTTAATAAAGCGGGTCTCGTTCAAATCCGACTCCACTATCAGGTAATGTTGTTTGCCCGTCAGCGCCATCAGTTCATCGACACGCTCTTTCATTTCCCGCAGCAAATGCACTTCACTGGTGTCACGAATGGCATGAACGGCATCCAGCCGGAGTGCGTCGATATGAAAGTCCCGAAGCCACATCAGCACATTTTCAATGAAGTACTGGCGCACGCTGTCGCTGTAGTCATCATCGAAATTCAGGGCGTCGCCCCAGGGGGTCTGGTGTTTTTTGGTAAAATAAGGGCCAAAGTCATTCAGGTAATTCCCTTCCGGGCCTACATGGTTGTAGACTACATCCAGCACTACGGCCAGGCCGCGCTGGTGGCAGGCATCTACTAATTTTTGCAGACCAGCCGCTCCACCGTAAGAGTTCTGAACCGCGTACGGACACACCCCATCGTAACCCCAGTTGCGCGTACCCGGAAACTGGGCTATCGGCATTATTTCGATGGCGTTTACGCCCAGCTCCACCAGGTAATCCAGCCGCTCTTCAATCCCGGCAAAGGTGCCCCCGATCGAGAACGTACCCGTATGTAGTTCATACATCAGGTAGTCATCCAGCGGTATATTTTGCCAGTCGGTATCCGACCAGACAAAACCCGCCGTATCAACCACCTGCGAGGGGCCGTGTACGCCCTCCGGTTGCGCTAGCGAAGCCGGATCAGGCCGTTCGAGGGTATTGTTCAGGATAAATTTATAGACATCGCCGGGCTTAACTTGTTCGGTAATTGTGTGCCAGTACGGACCATCCTTTTGGAGCGGAATTTTTATATCCTGCTGGCAAAGATGCAAGGCTACCGATTGAGCCATTGGTGCCCACACCCGCACGTTTGTCCGGTCTGAGTTGTACGTAACACCCAGTGTCCGCTGGTCAATAATTGTTGTGTTCATAGGGTTAGTGATTGTATAAACAACCAACCATCACCCGGATGTGTTACCCGAAACGGGGAAAAAAGCCGTAACGATTTACGTAAAGTATCCTTATACGGCTACCTCCACCGTGGTTCCGTTATCGGCAAAAATCCGAAACGTACCGCCTAATTCCTGCGCTCGGGTCTTCATATTTTCAAGGCCGTAATGCTGGGCTGAAGGCGCTCCGTTGGCCCACGTGAAGCCCCGGCCATTGTCGCGTACCTGTAAGTTTATGTGCCCCGATGCATTAACCTCCAACTGTACGTGAGCGGCTGTAGCCTGCGCGTGTTTGACCACGTTGGTAAGGGCTTCCTGCACAATTCGGAACAGGTTCAATACCTGAGTCGAGCTAAGCCGCTGGGTTTGTGAACCCGTTACCAGTACATCAACATGCAGGCCGTCCGTATCATGGAAATAGCGGTTGATATATTGATTGAGCCGGTCCGAGAATTCTTCGACCGTGAAGCTCTCCTGGTGAATGGCCCAGATGGTTTCGCGCAGCAGTTTAACGGCTTCGCGGGTATGGGTCACAATGGTACGCAACCGGCTGGCCCATTGTTTGCCTTCCTGAACAGGCTGTTTTTCGGCCTGGTCGCTGATGTGAGTCAGGTTGGTTACGATAAACGCCAGATGAGCGCCCACATTGTCGTGCAAATCGCGGGCAATGCGTTCTTTTTCGATTAGCAAACTATTTTTCAGGGCCAGGGTCTGCACCTCGGCTTCGTAGGCCCGCTGTTGCTGAACCGTAGTTGCTTTGATCAGTTGTTCGGTTCGGTCGCGGTCTATTTTATACCGATAAGCAAGCCCGATAGTCAAAACCAGTACTTCAAACAGAGCTGCTGCTGCGTAGTAGGTAAAGTTGGCAATGGGGTGGTAGGTGGGCATCAAACCGAAGTTGGCGAAGACGAGGGCAAAATTCAGCGAATAAAAGGGCGAAATAGCCACCAGATACAGCAGGGCCTCCTGCACGCGATACCGCCGAACAATGTTGATAATGATATAGGCGACAATTACGGGTAAAGGCAACCAATAGAATGAGGTAAAAAGCCGCACTAAAATCAGTTCCGTAGTGGGAGTCAGGGGAAAGAACCACTCGGCCGTTAGTGAAACCAGGCATAGTATGCCGCCCCAGAGAACCACCTTCCCGACGGTATGCCAGCGGTGGGAAGGCGTATTTTTCAGGTTTAGAAACGTCCGGACAAAGGTGAGCTGGGAGTAGAAAAGAATGAGTGGAAAAAGGAAATAAACATTCTGCCGGGGCATCCAGAATTGCTCCTGAAAAGCAAACTGATTCATAAACCCATCGTTGATGAAGAAGAAACCCACCAACCCCAACAAGCAGAAAATGTATTTCGAATAAATTCGGTCGAACGTAGTCAGGAAGAAAATCAGGCTCATCAGGGCCACAAAAGCCAGCGTAAACAATACGCCACCCCAATACAGGTAACTTTTCTGAACGGTGTGGGCATAAGCAGATTCCCGAACGAGGTCAACGGGAATAACCTGCGCCCCCCGGTGCTTGATAACCCGCAGATAGACCGTTACGGTTTGTCCGGCCGGAACGGCGAACGGGAACCAGAAGTGCCGGTGCGATAGCATACGCTGATCGGCCGGGGTTTTCCAGCCAATGGTTCGCGATGTGGACAGGACCCGGTTCCGGGCATCGACCACAAAAAGCTGTAGTTCATCGAAGCACCAGAAATCGATCTCGGTCAGCCAGGATTGTACCTGGCCAGCGGAATTCTGCGTCCGGAATCGCAGCCAGATAGGCATGGCTACTTGTGTGCCTGTAACAACACCAAAGTTGGGAACGGGAGATATAACCGGATTGAAAGCAACCCGGCCCGTCGGGCTGATTATATCGGTAAGGGTGCCGGTATGGGCAGAATCCAGCCAATAATCCATTTTCCCTTCCAACGAAATACGTTCGCTACGAGCGGACAGACCGACAGCAGGCTGCCTGCTCAACGGTTGTGCCGTGAGGGAGGAAACGAGTAGGGCGCTGCTCAGGACGTATAAAATTCGTTGGTAGAGAAGTCTCATTAGGGGGGTCTGAGGTACCACTAATGTAGGAATTTATTCAGAACAACGGATCAAACGAAGCATGGGAGAAACAGACGTGAAGCGCTGGTTTAGTAAGCTTCTCCCCTACCGGTTCGGCCCATTACAGCGTATAACCGCCGTTGTACTGCCGCTTCACAAACTGATTGGCGTAGTCGAAGTTGGTGATTTTCATAGTGTCCCCATCCCACAGGAGTTTTTTCCGGCCGGGGAATTTCCCGTTTTCACGGGCCAGGTACGAGCGTGTGGCCAGATTCCCCATCAGAACCGTTTCGGTAAGTGGCCCCGACTGGTCGAAAGAGGAAGAAGTGTACGCCCCATAGCCCTGTTTGCAGGCTTTAACCCACTGCTGCTGGTGGCCTTCCGTTTTGCCTTCTACCAGTGGTTTTTCGGGTGTTGGCAGGTCTTTATCGCTAAACTTCTCAATGGGAAACAGTTTGGGGTCATTACCGAACAGGCCACCGGTTAGCATTCCTTTTGTCCCGATAAACAGCATCCCTCCGTCAATGTCCCGGAACATAGCATCGTACGCTACCCCTTCGGGGAGTGGTGGCCGGATGCCGCCATCGAACCACGAAAATTTGATTTCTTTTACTTTTTTGTCTTCTGAAGGAAAGGTCAGATGGATGGCTGATGAGGGTGGACAGCTATCATCGAAGAACGCTTCCTCAAAAAAATCTTTGTACACCGTGCCGACGCTGCACTCCACCGATGTAGGGTATTTCAGTTTCAGAGCCCGGAAGGGAACATCCATAAAATGGCAGCCCATATCGCCGAGCGCCCCGGTGCCAAAGTCCCAGTACCCGCGCCAGCGCGTTGGCATGTAGGCTTCGTGGTACGGGCGGGTTGGGGCCGTACCTAGCCAGAGTGGCCAGTTTACTTCGGGGGGTACCGGCTGCGACTCTCCTTTGTCCTTTGGCGAGGCAACGCCCTGCGGCCATACCGGACGGTTGGTCCAGCAGTACACGGTATGCACGTGCCCGATCAGTTTATTCTGAATGGCTGTCTCGATAATTCGCGTGGCATCCCCTGAGCTTCCCTGATTACCCATCTGCGTCACGACCTTGTATTTGCGGGCCGCTTCGGTGAGCATCCGGGCTTCGTAAATGTCGTGCGTCAGCGGTTTCTCCACGTATACGTGTTTGCCCAGTTGCATGGCCGCCATGGCAATGGGCGCGTGCATATGGTCGGGCGTGCTCACGATAATGGCGTCGAATGTTTTACCGGCTTTATCGAACATCTCGCGGTAATCCTGAAAATAGGGCGCATTCGGAAACTGGGCACGAAACTTCTTCGACTGCCGGTCGTCTACGTCGCACAGGGCGACAAAATTATCCGAACCCTTGTTGTAGGCGAGCCGAATATTGACATCAGCTTTACCACCGCAGCCTACAGCGGCTATGTTCAGTTTGTCGGACGGGGCTACGTAGCCTTTACCGAGCACATGACGTGGCACAATGTAAAAGGCAGTGGCCGCAACGGCACTGCTCTGGAGAAACTTACGGCGCGAGGGCATGGGGATGAGTGAGTTAGTAACTAAAAGGCGTATGCACAGTCAATCTATTCATTCAGTTGCTCATTCACTAACTCACTCCTTGTTTTCACCCCATGATGCTGCCCATCTTCATGGCCAGTCCCATATTGCCGTCAATTTTGAGTTTCTTCGTCATCACAGCCATCATGGGGTTAAGGTCGCCATTGCCCATCTTCACCAGATTATCGATAGTTATTTGCAAGTCGCAATCGGCGGGTTTGTCCTCGTTGGAAACCACGGCGGGCGATTGATTGCCGTCGATATACACCACGCCCTGGTCGGTTGTAATTTTCACCGTAGCGTTGATGTCATCTGCATGCGTAACTTTGTTTCTTATCTGCTCAGTTAATTCCTGCAAGGTCATTGGATTTGGCTTTTGGTAGTAGTACGAAAACTTAGCTGTGCAAATAAGGTTTATTCTCCCTAATTATATGCGTTCTCAGTTCTTAACCCTCCTCTGTATTCTCACCTTTCTTAGCTGTGCCTGGGGCCTGGCCGATTCGGTCGTGTCCTACTTCCAAACCAGTGCGGTCTCCGAAACACCCTATGTAGCCGGCCAGCGGAAGAATACCGATACGGACAAGGAGCCCAAAAAGTACTTTGAAGATCGCTCATCGGGCGATGTCCCCTTACCGCCTGACCAAATGCAGGTGCGCTCGCTGGCTATTGCTCAGTTTACGTATTCCCTGCTGACCTTAATCGGTGCAGTACTCATGTTTCGGTTGCGTCGGATTGGTTTTTGGGTGTACCTGGCGGGCATCGTCGCTGGTTTTGTGCTAACGGTTTCTTTAGCCGGTTTTGGTGCCCTGAACACCTCATTCGGGGTATTTTTCAGCCTGATATTTGCGGGACTATATTGGGTTAACATCAAGGAAATGAGTTAGATAAAGCGGCTGATAATAGCTTCTATATCTACCGCAGTCTGTGAATCATCCCGATACGGACATCCTCCGTGCATTTCAGGAAGGGTGGCAGGGCTTAAACCCTGACTACCCTTTTTTAGTCTATATTGTATCCTGTACTTTTCAGGGTTATTACTGAACAATTTGTTTAAACTACGTTATGAACTTACTACGCCCGGTCGCTTTCTTACTTATACTTTGTGTTGGTTTGACCTCAATGACCCCTAAAGCCGATGACCCCGATGCTATTTTGGGCAAGTGGCTCAGTTCAAAGAAGCGGAATCAGGTTCAGATTTATAAGCAGGGGAATAAGTACAACGGTAGACTGGTCTGGATGCTGGAACCAACAGAACCGGGCTCGAACAAACCCAAAATTGACGCCCTGAACCCCGATGAAAAACTCCGCACCCGCCCCCTGATGGGCTTGGTTATGCTGACCAATCTGACCTATAAAGGAAATGGCGTTTGGGGCGATGGTGACATTTATAATCCCGAAGATGGTAAAACATACGGTTGCGAAGTTACGCTCAGTACCCAAAACACATTGGATATGCGTGGCTACGTAATGGGCATGCCTTTCCTGGGTAAAACCCGGACCTGGACGCGTGTACGCTGACTATTCTGTTAAAATATAACCAGATTAAAAGGGGGAGTAAGTTATTGTTTATCAATAACTTACTCCCCCTTTTAATTAATACCTATCCTGCCTGATTCAGTTCAGTTGCACTCGCCTAAATTCCAATCACCTTTCAGCCTGTTTATCAGACTGGCTAAATCTCTCATATTAACCGGCTTCACAATGTACTCGTTTGCTCCATTAGCGTGTGCGTTCGTTTTATCCAGTTCATCATCTGACGTGGAGAAGACAATAATCGGGGTATTTATGTAGGTGGGAGAAGCACGTAACAGCTGAAGTGACTCAAGGCCGTTCAGACGGGGCATATTCAAATCGAGTATAATCAGACAGGGGCGAGCCGAGGAATCCCGAAGAGCCGTTATCAAATCGATACCGTCAATGGCAAACTGGACTTTAGCTTCCGGGCAGTACTCATCGAAGGCTACTTTCATCAGGAACCGGTCGTCGTCGTCATCATCTGCCACAAAGACGGAATAGGTTGTTTGCAATATCATTGACAATAGTACGATTAAAATTCGATTGGGATGGATAAGTCACAGGCTGAAGGGCAATCCGAAAAAATCGGTTGTGTTTACCCGCTAAAACCCAATCGAGTTACCCCCGTCGACGGGTAATGATACACCGGTAACGTATTTAGCTGCATCGGAAGCCAGAAAGACGGCGGCCCAGCCAATATCTTCGGGCTGACCAAATTTCCCCATCGGTGTTCGACGCATAGCCCGGGCAAATCGGTCGGGGTCACCACCCATGGCCGTTTTACTCATGGCCGTTTCGATAAAGCCCGGCGCAATGGCATTCACACGAACGCCATTGCCCGAAAACTCCGAGGCCAGTACCTTAACCATCCCCTCCACCCCCGATTTGGACGCGGCATAAGCGGCAACCCGGTCAATGCCGTAGTAGGCCGCCATGGACGATATCATGATGATTGAACCACTTTTACGGGCCATCATACGTTGGGCACATACCCTCGTCAGGCTAAAAACCGAGTTCAGGTTCGTGTGAACAATCCGGTCGAAATCTTCATCTGTCACCTCCAGGGCTGGTTTTTTCATGTTGATACCCGCGTTGTTAACGAGTATGTCAACGGGTGCAATGGTCCGTTCGATTTCTTCCACCAACGCATCCAGCGAATCCCGCTTCGTCACGTCGTTGACCCGGTACTGCGCCCGTTCGCCCAGTGTTGAAACCGCTTCGCGAAGGGGCTCTTCCCGTCGACCAGTAATAACGACACGCCCACCGGCACTGACCATACAGTTTGCAATATCGAAGCCGATACCACTTCCCCCACCGGTAATGAGGGCCAGCTTTCCAGCCAGTGAAAAAACGGCCATAGGATTTTGTTCCATTAACGCAATTGATAGATATGTACTAAGTTTTTAACCTCGTCCAGTGTTCGCTCCGGTTTTTTGAACGGGGCAGGAATCGGTTGCCGGGAATAGGTCTGAAGGTACAGTACCCAGGCATCACGCCACCAGATAGCCTCTTTTTGCTGGGTTACCAACCGGCCCGTGACATCAGCAAAAATTTCCGGGTCGATAGCGGGTTTAACCTGCGCCCATTGCTGCTGCATCCAGCTAACAGAATCAGCACCAGTATAAAAGCGGGTACAGAGTTCATCCCAAAGTGTTCGGCCCGTACTCAGCTTTTTCGTCCAGGGAACATGGTGAAACCAGAGCAGATACGGTAGCGGACAAGTTTCGACATTATTCCATTTTTGTTGCACTTCGGGGCTATACTGTGCCAGTGCGTTGCTACCCGTAGCCGTTCGGTCGAATCCTAATCCAATGGAGTCAGCCCGGTGGTAATAAATGGCCGTCCAGTCGGGTCGGGCACTTTTCTCCTGCCAGGGTTCGGGGGCAAAATGGACACCTGCCCAGGGGCGCGACAAACCCAGCGGGGTGTTGTAGTCGACATAAATTTCCCGCGACCGCAGCATGATACCGGTGATGGTTTTTACCGCTTTGGGTTCATTCGTCAGGGTCATTTTAATCCACTCCGCAGCAATGTCCTCCGCCGACAACGTGTGGTCCCAGGCCAGCCGACCGTAAGCATACCAGTTGGCCTGCGCCATTGGGTTACCCGTCCAGTTGCGGTTGGACCCGGTGTTGGCAACCCCGGCAATAGCCGTCAACTTGTAGCCCTGTAAACTCCCGTCAACCACCTTGGCTACGGTAGACCCTTTCCCTTTAACATACGTGTCCGACTCCAGACATTCTTTAAAGATGGGAGCCTCGTATACCCAGTGCGTAGCAAAACCCGTGTACTCCTGGGTGATTTGAAACTCCACCGACAGGGGCGTTTTAGGCATGTTGCCAAACAGGGGAGAAAAGGGCTCACGCGGTTGAAAATCAATGGGACCGTTCTTAACCTGGACGATTACTTTCTTGTCGAACTTCCCATCCAGGGGTGTAAACTCTTCGTAGGCCGCCTTAAACCGGTCGGCATTCGCGTCGGCTTTGTACACAAAGGCCCGCCACATCACAATGCCATCGTAGGGGGCAAGGGCTTCGGCCAGCATGTTGGCCCCGTCGGCGTGGTTACGACCATAATCCTGCGGACCAGGTTCACCTTCGGAGTTGGCTTTTACCAGATACCCACCGAAGTCGGGAATGAGTTTATAAATTTCCCGGGTTTTATCGGCCCACCATTTTTTCACGTCGGGGTCAAGCGGGTCGGCGGTTTTCAAGCCACCGATAACTTTGGGCGCCGGGAAGTAAACGGACAGGTAGATCCGGATACCGTAGGGCCGGAAAACAGTGGCCAGGGCCGCTACTTTCTCCAGGTATTCAGCAGTCAGGAAGCGGGCACTGGCATTCACGTTGTTAACCACGGTACCATTTATGCCCAAAGAAGCGTTGGCACGGGCATAATCCCGGTAGCGCGGATCGACCGTTGCGGGCAGCTCATACCACTTCCAAAGTGATTCACCCGCGTAGCCCCGCTCGATAGTGGCGTTGGTATTATCCCAGTGATTAAGCAGACGATGCTGAATTTTGGGGCTACTCACCAGCGAAAGGCCATTGAGCGACTGACCGGTTTGCAGTTGCCGAAGCAAGGCGAATGCGCCGTAGAGAACCCCCGCACCAGACTGGCTGGCAATGGTAATGTTAGCCGTCTTTTTTGTGATGGAATACCCCTCTTTGGCACCTTTTTGCCCGTCAGCCTGGGGCGCGCCAGCCACTGTCAGCACGATACCGCCCGTTCGGGTACCGGCATTTGCCACAACAGGAATCGTTTTGCCCAGCAGGCCCTGCAAGCCAGTCTGCAATTCATTGGCTGCCGATGTCAGGATGGGGTCGTTGCCCGTTACGGCTATGAACTGCGCCGACCGGGCGTATTCCTCCCGTTTGGCAGCGTCTTTAATCAGGTCGTACTTCAGCCATAATCGGTAACCGTCATCGGCTTTAGCGGTGCAGGCAACCAGCAGAAACAGGAGAAGGAATCGAGTCATTTATAGGAGCAATTGTTAACACATAAGAAGCACTAAAGGCGACTATACTCGTTAAACGCCCGCCTTCATCTCAGCTATACTGCGCGTAATGCCCAGTTCCAGTCCCCGAAGTTCAGCCAGACCGCGCAATCGGCCAATAGCTGAATAACCGGGATAGGTCTTTTTAGTCAGGTCATCCAGCATTTGATGGCCGTGGTCCGGGCGCATGGGAATAGCGGTTTCGCCAACACCCGCCTGTTCGCGTCGTTTCTGTTCGAGTACAATCGCTTTAACCACTGCATACATATCCACATCACCCGCCAGATGGTCTGCTTCGTGGAAATTTCGAGGCTGGCCGGCCGGTCCGTCGGATTCCCGCTTCGTGGTACGGAGGTGAATGAAATGGATGCGCTCGCCAAACCGCTGAACCATGCCGGGCAAGTCGTTATCGGGCCGAATCCCCAGTGAACCCGTGCAGAAAGTGATACCATTAGCCACTACATCACTGGCCGCCATTAACTGGGCCAGATCGGCTTCGGTACTGACCACGCGGGGGAGACCCAGCAACGAACGCGGGGGGTCGTCCGGGTGGATACACAACCTGACCCCTACCTCCTGCGCTACGGGCGCTACCTGTTGAATAAAAAAGTACAGATTTTGCCGGAGTTCAGCATCGCCAATGGTGGCATACTCGTTCAGCAAGCCCTGAAACGTATCGAGAGTAAAGGCTTCCTCAGAACCGGGTAAGCCAAGCAAAACGATGTTCGCTAATTCGGCAATCTGTCCGGCTGATAGCGTCGTGAATTTCTGGCGGGCCGATTCGATGATTTCGGGTTCGTAGTCCGATTCGGCACCGGGTCGCTTCAGGATACATAAGTCGAAGATGGCGAAGTCTTCCCACACAAACCGAAGGGCGCGGGAGCCATCCGGCATCTCGTAATTGAGGTTCGTGCGCGACCAGTCCAGCACCGGCATGAAGTTGTAACAAACCGTGTTGATACCACAGGTAGCCAGATTCCGAATGGACTGTTTGTAGGTGTCGATGTACGCTTCGCGGGTTGGCCGACCTTTCTTGATGTCTTCGTGAACAGGCAGGCTCTCTACCACTGCCCAATGTAGCGGGGTGTATCGGTCGTTATCGGCTTCGACCAGTTGTATTCTTTCTTCAATGGCTTCCACCGGCCACAACGCACCCACCGGAATCTGGTGCAGTGCCGTAACGACACCCGTGCAACCGGCCTGCCGTAGTGCCATTAACGGAACTGGGTCGTTTGGCCCGAACCAGCGCATGGTTTGTATCATTCCCATTGATTAAACGGACTATCTGTTTATAGATTTTTGTACGCTGTTGGCGCCATACATCGTGCCAACAGCGTACAAAAATACAATCCGTTTACCAGTCACCCGATACTAATGCGTTGTCTGAAGCCTTAATTTGGCCGCTGTTTATTTGAGATTAAGCTGCCGCCGGGCAAATTGCAAAAAAACAGGCCAGTCAAGCGAGTCGACATGACCGCCTTCATGGTTTCGGAAAGCAATGTCTCCCTGTATCAGTGATACATCGGGAGCGGGCATCCGGGTAGTGCCAACTCCCTTTTTACCCAACAATTCATATACGGGGCCAGCCGCAACGCAGGCAAGAAATTCACCTTTGGGGTCGGCCCAGCTATCCTGCGTACCACCGGTAATAAAAACCGGCCGGGGGGCTACAAGCGCAATCAGTTCATGGGCATCAACCGGCATTGCATCCCAGTTGCCACCGTATTTCAGGAAGTTTCCTGCCATCCAGTGGTACTCGCTGGGGCCGTTCACGTTGTCAATCGTTTCGCCAAAGTTTCGCTTTTCCAGTGAGGCCCCCATAGAACCCGAACAGCTGGAAAACACAATGGCCCAGCGCGGGTCTAACGCACCGGCCAGAAGAGCTGTTTTTCCCCAGCGCGAATGCCCCTGGATACCAATTTGTTTGGGGTTGATGGCTTTATCGGTTTCGAAATAATCGAGTACCCGGCTCAGCCCCCAGCTCCAGGCGGTCAAAACGCCCCAATCGTCGGGCTTTCGGTCCTGTCCTTTGCTCATCAGTCCGATAACGCCCTCGTGCAAACCCGCTCCGTTATCCATCTGGAGAGCACCCGTGTTCACAATAGCGACGGCCCAGCCCGCGTCAATCAGCCTTTCTACCGTAGTCATGGGAGTTGGGAATGAACCCCAAACAATAACCATCAATGGTACCGGCCCAGATGCATTTGCGGGCATGAAACGAAGCACCGGGATGACAGGGGTAGCCCGCGGGTACTGCGTATTATCTACGTAGCCCAGCAACTTTTTCTGCGTAGCTTTCCCGCCCAACACCGTGCTGTCGGCCCCCAGCGTGGAAAAAAAGACGCGGGGTGTATTAGCCGGTACTTTCCCGTAAATTTCGGTCTGATAATCGTTCAGGATTTCGGGGCGACGCTGGTTCCACCAGGTAGTGGCGTCCGGCACCGCTTGCCCATTCTTCAGTTTCAGCGGATCGGGAAGGGCATAAGCCGTTGCCGTTGCCTTCGCTTCATCGTAATTAGTCCAGTTTCCCCAGGCAGACTGCACGTAGGTAAGTCCGGCGTTATCGGCCCAATTAGTCGATCCTGCTACCGGCTGGAGTGCAGCGGGTCGGCTTGGGTCTGAGGCAGGTGGGGACAACGCAGGCTGTTTAACCCCCACTTTATCCATCATCTGCTGGCGGTTTGCCTCATAGTCAGCGCGTATTTTTTGCTGGTGAGCGACTTTCTGCTCGGCAGTCAGCCGATGAAAGTCGTCAGACTGGGCTTTGGCCGTGTAACCCGGCAGGTTCATAGCCAGAAATCCCACCCAGGCTATCGAACAGGAACCCCTCAATACCTTCCTCTTTTTCATAAATCATTTGTTTTTGGCCGCCCGGCTAAAAACAAAAATGTACAGCATTGTCCAGGCGACCAGATAAGCGAGGCCAGCAATGTAGAAGATGATGTAATATCCTTCAGACAAGTTGCCCAACAACTTATAGTGATCAAGAATCCTGCCAACTATCAACGGGAAGATCGCTCCACCCAAGGTTCCTGCCATTGTACCCAGACCAACCACCCGGCTGAGTACCGTTTTGGGGAACTGGTCGGCGGCTACGGTGAAAATATTAGCCGACCACGCCTGGTGAGCCGCTACCGCCAGCGATAATATGCCGATAACCGGCCACAGCCCATCTACCTGGCTAATTAGCATAACGGGCATAACGCAAATAGCAAATAGAGCCATTGACCATTGCCGCGCCCGGGTAGGGTGCCAGCCTTTACGGATAAGCATGGACGACAGCCAGCCTCCACCCACGCTGCCAATAGTGGCTGCCGAATAGATTACAATTAGCGGAGCACCCAGGGTTTTCAGGTCGAGGTTATAGATGTTTGACAGGTAGGTAGGCAACCAGAACAGGAAAAACCACCAGATAGGGTCGGTCATGAACTTGCCACTCATGAAGCCCCATATGGCTCTGTTACCAAAAATGGCGTATTTACGGGCTGGGGCATCATCAACCAGATTTGTGGAAGCCGCGTTGCCAGCCGTCATAGGGTCTACCGTGGGAGCTTCTGTGATATAGGCCAGTTCGGATGGGCTAACCCGCGTGTGCCGGGCTGGTACCTCGTAGTAATACCACCAGGCCGCAATCCAGAGAAATCCCAGTGCGCCGGTAATGATGAAGGCCATTTGCCACCCCCACGTAACGGCAATTATGGGTACCAGTGCCGGAGCGGCTACCGCACCGATGTTGGCCCCCGCGTTGAAAATACCAACAGCCAGTGCCCGCTCTTTCTGCGGAAACCATTCGGCCACGGTCTTGATAGAAGCCGGAAAGTTACCAGCCTCGCCAATACCCAATAAGGCACGGGCCACCATAAAACCTGCCGTACCACCCGCCAAAGCGTGGCCCATAGCGGCAAAACTCCACACGACAATAGCGCCAATGTAGCCAAGTTTAGTACCAACCCGGTCAATTATGTACCCGGCCAGCAGGGTGCTTGTACCGTAGAAAAAAGTAAAAACCGTTACGATGTTACCATAGTCCGTTTCACTCCAGTTGAACTCTTTTTCCAGTATCGGCTTGAGCAGACTGATTACCTGTCGGTCGAGGTAGTTGATCGTCGTGGCAAAAAAGAGCAGGGCCACAATTACCCAGCGGTAATTGGTTTGTCTGCTCATTGGGTCAGCCGTTGTCAGCGTGTTGCCGGTAGGTGTTGGATTCTGGTTTCCTGTCATAAACGAGTAAGGATAAATAAGCAAACGGTAGTTAAGCGCAATCAAGAAATGGTACGTATTCTTTTATTGGGTACGCGCAGGAGAGCAGGCACTTTCACGGATGGTTCCCGGGGCTACTAGTCTTCCTCTTCGTATTCCGCCGGGCAATAGATACTGTTCTCTGTCCGGCAGGCATCGGCAAAAACAGCCAATAATGGGAGAGATTTCATGGATTCAACCGCGTCAAAGAAGTTTATTAGTGGTTTGCCGAATAAGAATGGCAGCCATTTATTCTACCCGTATAAGTACGAATTAGGTTATTGATACCCTATTCGATAAGTAAAGTAAGGGGCTATTCCGGTTTATGAGGACGTAGTCTCTGTTCCCAAAACTGATTCCCTGATGCAAAAAAAGTCGCTTTATCCAGTTTTACTCACCGCCTTTTCCCTACTAATCCATGGCTTCATTCAGGCCCAGGCGTTACGCCCGCCCGCTTATCCGCTTATCACCCATGACCCTTACTTCAGCGTATGGAGCATGACTGATAAACTAACCGACTCCCCCACGCGCCACTGGACGGGCAAGCCGCAGTCGCTGGAGGGAATCATCCGGGTAGATGGCAAAGCCTATCAGTTTCTGGGTGCCGTACCCACTGCGTATAAACCCATTTTAGCTACCGGCGAAACCCAGCCCTATACCGCCCAGTACACCCTCACAAAACCAGGTGCCGGCTGGGAGAAGCCCGCCTTTAACGCTAATACATGGCAATCGGGACCGGGACCGTTCGGCGATACGCCTGATGCCAAAACGAAGTGGACCACCAGCGCGAAAGACGGCATCTACCTCCGGCGGGAGTTTACTTACGATGGCCAGGCCGACCCAACCAAACTGCTGCTTTCCCTTAATCATGACGACGATATAGTCGTTTACCTGAACGGTACCAAAATTCTGGATAAGCCCGGCTATATCAATGAATATCTCTACCTGCCCCTCTCCGCAGCCGGGCAGAAAGCCCTTCAGAAAGGTAAAAACGTACTGGCCGTTCACTGCGTGAGTCCCCGCGGGGGCTCTTTTGTGGATGTGGGTATCGTCAATCCCATTCCGTCGGCAGTTGTGGCACGGGCCACGCAAACGGACGTGATAGTATCGGCCACGCAAACCAATTACGCCTTTACGGCCGGACCGGTAAAACTAACTGTAAACTTCCTGTCGCCCCTGTTGCTTGAAGAACTGGAGATTGCGGCCCGGCCCGTTTCGTACATTACCTTCGAGGTTCAGTCGGGCGATAAAAAGCCGCATGCGGTACAGGTCTTTTTCAGTGAATCCGGTACATTGGCAACCAACACGATTGGACAGGAAGTTACAGTAACTACCGGTCAGGCCAGCGGACTGAGTTTTGAGTCGATTGGCACCGTAGCCCAGCCCATTCTGGCCAAAAAAGGGGATAATATCCGGATTGACTGGGGACAGGCGTATCTGGCTGTACCGCAAAAAGCGGGCAACCAGCTGGAATCCGGCATGGCCGATGGGCTAAAAAAATCATTCATTGCGAGTGGTACGCTACCCAAAACGGACAAAACGGCACCGGGGGCCGCTGCTCCGGGGGCCGCTGCACCCAGGGCCGCTATTGACCTCGCCCTGGCTACCGTGCTGAATTTTGGCAACGTGACAAAGTTGGCCGGTAAACACCTGCTACTCGCCTACGACGATGTGTATTCCGTGCAATACTTTGGCAAGAATCTGAGACCCTGGTGGAATCGGGACGGTAAATTGACCATGCCGATATTGTTGCAAACGGCAGAGAAAGAGTACGATCAATTGCAGAAGAAATGTAATGACTTCGATGCCCGTCTTCGGGCCGATGCCCGCAAAGCGGGTGGTAATCAGTACGCTGATTTGTGCGTGCTGGCGTACCGTCAGGCCATTGCGGCCCATAAAATTGTGGCCAGCCCCAAAGGTGAACTGTTTTTTTTCTCGAAAGAAAATTTTTCCAACGGATCCATCGGAACGGTGGATATTACGTACCCCTCCGCCCCCCTGTTTTTGCTCTACAACAACGAACTGACCAAAGGACTGCTCCGGTTTATCTTCGAATACAGTGAATCGGGAAAGTGGAAAAAGGATTTTCCGGCGCACGATGTAGGCACCTATCCACTAGCCAACGGACAAACCTACGGGGAGGATATGCCTGTAGAAGAAGCCGGAAACATGATGATTATAACGGCCGCATCGGCACAGCGGGATGGTAACGTCGACTTTGCCAAAGAACATTGGCCCACACTCACCAAATGGGTTGGGTTCCTCAAGCGTGATGGCTTCGACCCCGCCAATCAGCTTTGCACCGACGATTTTGCCGGACACCTGGCCCGCAACGCTAACCTCTCCGCTAAAGCCATCATGGGTATTGCCTGTTATGGTCAGATGGCCGGGATGATGGGCGACAAGAAAACGGCCAACGAGCATATGGCCCTAGCCCGTGACCTGGCGAAGAAATGGATGCAGATGGACTCAGAAGGCGACCATTACGCGCTGACGTTTAATAAAGTACCCGGCAGCTGGAGCCAGAAATATAACATTGTGTGGGACAAGCTACTAGGGTTGGATATCTTCCCTAAAGAAGTGGCGCAGAAAGAAATCGACTTCTACCTGACCAAACAGAAGCCATATGGATTACCGCTGGACAGCCGCAAAACATACACCAAATCGGACTGGATTATGTGGACCGCCACGCTGGCAAAATCGGACAAAGACTTCCAAAAGTTTGTGGCACCCATCTGGAAATATGCCAACGAAACGCCCACTCGTGTTCCCCTCAGCGACTGGCATGAAACAACCAACGCCAAACAGGTCGGTTTTCAGGCCCGGTCGGTAGTGGGTGGGTATTTCATCAAAATGCTGGAAGGCAAACTGGATAAGGGAAAGTAAGACTAATGAGAAACATGATATATAAAGCAAGACAAAAAACGGGGTTGGTTCGCCATCTGTTCCTGTTCGTTTCACTAGCTAGTACCAGCGCTGTTGTCGCCCAGCCACCACCCGTTAACCAACCCCGGCCTGCGCCCATTATGAGCCGCTGGGAGAAACAGGTAACCGCCGACAATGCCTGGCGGGAGTATCCAAGGCCTCAGATGGCACGCCAGCAGTGGCAAAACCTGAATGGGATGTGGGATTATGCCATAACGTCTAAAACGGCTCCCGCCCCTACCACGTATCAGGGGCAGATTCTGGTACCCTTCGCCGTTGAATCAACCCTGTCTAAAGTGACAAAATCCCTCACTGCCGACCAGCGACTTTGGTACAGAAAAGCAATAAGCATACCGAAAGAATGGGGTGGGCAACGGGTACTAGTTCATTTCGGGGCCGTGGATTATGAATGCAACCTGTGGGTAAATGGGGGGCTGGCCGGTTCGCATACCGGAGGCTCGGATTCATTCAGTTTCGACGTAACCGACTTCCTCAAAGAGGGAAAAAACGAACTGGTGCTGGGCGTATTGGACCCCACATCATCCGGGGAGCAGCCACGGGGTAAGCAGTTGATGAACCCGCAGAGTATCTGGTACACCCCGGTATCGGGCATCTGGCAAACGGTCTGGCTGGAACCGGTACCCAGGCAAACCTATATTGAAGAAGTCCGACTGACCCCCGAACTGGATTCCGGCCGGGTTCGGGTGGAAGCCCTGTTGGATAAACCGGCCAACAATTACACAACGGCCATCCGAATAACGGCGCTGGATGGTAGCCAGACAGTAGCTACAACCCTCGTTCGGGCGGGCCGAACGGCCTATCTTCCCATAAGCAACCCCAAACTATGGTCGCCGGATAGTCCGTTCCTGTATAATTACAAAGTAGAACTGGTTACCATAACGGACCCTTTCGGCGATACGCCCCGGAACAGACGGCCCCGGCAGGACGAAGCCCTCCGGACGGCCTACGCCAACGCTACCGTGACGGGTACGCCCCTCGATGCTGTAACGGGCTACTTCGCCATGCGCAAAATTTCTGTAGGGCCGGGTCCGGTTCCCAACCAGCCGGTATTACTGTTAAATAACAAATTCGTGTTTCAGAATGGCCCGCTCGACCAGGGCTGGTGGCCAGCCGGATTGCTCACGCCCCCGTCGGAAGAAGGGATGGCCTTTGAAATCGACTTCCTCAAAAAGTCGGGGTTCAATATGCTCCGCAAGCACATAAAAGTGGAACCGGAGCGGTACTATTACCTCTGCGATAAAATGGGCATCCTGGTCTGGCAGGATATGCCGTCGGGTTTCCTGGAAGGACAAAACGAATCCCCCGGCGACCAATCGGAACCCATTCGCCGGTCGAAGGGGAAAGAGCAGTTTGAGCTGGAACTGCGCCGGATGATGAACCGACTGCACAATCACCCCAGCATTGTTACCTGGGTAGTGCATAACGAGGGCTGGGGGCAGTACGACAACGAGCGGCTGGCAGCCTGGGTAAAAGCACTCGACCCAAGCCGGACGGTTAACGCAGCCAGTGGCTGGAACGACCGGAACGCGGGCGATTTTTACGACATTCACACGTATCAGGAGGAACCCAACGCACCCGAACCCAAAAAGGACCGGGTTGTGGTTATCGGTGAGTTTGGTGGCATCGGCTGGCCCATTGAGGGGCATCTCTGGAATCCGGCCATGCGAAACTGGGGCTATCAGACGTACCACTCGGCCGACACGGTGCTGGCTGCCTACAAAAAGAAATACGCCAAAATAGTGGATTACTACCAGAAGCAGGCACTCTCGGCGGCTGTGTACACCCAAACAACCGACGTAGAAGGGGAAGTAAACGGGTTACTCACCTACGACAGAGAGGTCATTAAAATCCCCATCGAAACCCTGCGGCAAATCCACGCGCCGTTGTTCAAGTAACTAGACCAATTCTGTTTTTCAGCTTTTAAAGCCATTCTGCCGAATTTTAAAAGAGGGGCCCATTTGACCATTCTCTTCCTACAGAAAAGGTTAATTTTTTGTCATTTCGACGCAGGAGAAATCTCTACATTGCCTATTGTTCAAGCTTGAGATTTCTCCTGCGTCGAAATGACAAAAAATCGATTCATTCTTGTTTTGTGTAGAAAAGTAAAACTGCATCAGCAGAAAAAACAAGAAGGCCAATCCCTCGCAGGATTGGCCTTCTCTCTATAAACCAGTTTAATCTCGAAAATATTGTCGGGGCAACCCGCGCGGTTAGACGGCGAAACTCTCTCCGCAGCCGCAGGTACGGCTGGCGTTGGGGTTTTTGAACTGGAACCCTTTACCATTCAGCCCGTCCGAGAAATCAAGTTCAGTACCGGCCAGATAGAGCAGACTTTTGCGGTCTACCAGAATTTTGATGCCTTTATCTTCAACTACATGATCTGTCGGCTGTTGCGTCGCGTCGAATTGCAGGTCGTACATCAGGCCCGAGCAACCGCCCCCCTGCACCGCTACCCGAATGGCGTAATCTGCGGCCAAACCATCTTTGGTACGTAGTTCAACAATCTTATTTTTGGCAATTTCCGAAACCGTAACCATAGTCGTAATTAAGTCAATTTTGACGCATATCAATGCTTTCTCTATAACTTTCGGCCGAAAGGAAAAGTTCTTTTGTACCCATGCTTACCAACGTCGAACACATTGGCATTGCCGTCCGGGACCTGACCGCATCAAATGCCCTGTTTACAAGCCTGCTGAATGTAGCTCCCTACAAATCCGAGGCCGTCGAGGCCGAGGGTGTTATGACATCGTTTTTCCGGTTGAATCCCGGTCCCGGCCGCTCCGGCGTACCGGGGCAACCCCAGGAAGGGCAGACGAAAGTCGAACTGCTCGAAGCGACGAATCCAGATAGCCCCATCGCCAGATTTTTGGAGAAAAAAGGAGAAGGGATTCACCATATTGCTTTTGCCGTCGACGACATTGAAGCCGAAATGGAACGGCTAAAAAACGAGGGTTTTACGTTACTGAATGACACGCCCAAACGTGGGGCCGACAATAAATTAGTGTGTTTCCTCCATCCCAAAACAACCAACGGTGTCCTGATTGAACTGTGTCAGGAAATTAAGGAATAACCCAGCATGAATAATAAACAATGTTCTTTGGTTGCCCTGTGTGTTTTCATCGCCACCGTTACTCAGGCGCAGGTAGCCAGCCGGGCGGCTCTGTACACGCAGCCCGGTGTCGATGTGCAGCACTACGCCTTTTCTCTAAGGCTCAGTGATTCAACCAATCAGATCAAGGGGGAGACTGCTATCCGCTTCACCCGCGCCGACGACCGACAAACCGTCTGGTTCGATTTAATTAGCAACAAAGCCGATTCGGCACAGGCGGATGACGGGGCTACCGGTATGCGGGTACGCGCCGTAACTCTCCCCGATGGAAAGGCCATACCGTTCAGTCAGCGCAACGACCGGGTATTTATCAACCTCCCCCCGGCCCCTAATCAGCTAAGTGAGGTGGTGATTCGCTACGAAGGAACGCCCGCACGGGGTTTGATTATCAGTCAGAATAAGTTTGGCGAACGCACTTTCTTCGGTGATAACTGGCCTAATAACGCCCGAAATTACCTGCCGGTTGTCGACCATCCGTCTGATAAGGCAACCTGCTCATTTACGGTCAATGCCCCGGCTACGTACCGGGTTATTTCTAACGGTAAGTTCCTGAACGAAACCAGTTTACCCAATGGGCGAAAACTGACGCGTTGGGATGAGAAAATACCCATCCCAACGAAGGTAATGGTGATTGGCGCGGCAAAGTTTGCCGTTGATGAGGTGGGTTCGGTCAATGGTATACCCGTGCAAAGCTGGCTTTACCCACGTGATAGTCAGAAGGGTTTTGTCGATTACCGCCCGGCGAAAGAGATTCTGCAATACTTCATCGACAAAATTGGTCCTTATTCATACGAGAAACTGGCCAATGTGGAGTCCACGACCATTTTCGGTGGAATGGAGAATGCCAGTTGCATTTTCTACAATGAGAAAGTTATTGTCGGACATAAGGACTCCGATGTGGAAGCACTGCTGGCCCACGAAATTGCGCACCAGTGGTTTGGCAATTCGGCTACCGAAACCGACTGGTCGCAGCTTTGGCTGAGCGAGGGGTTCGCCACCTATTTCTCCGCTCTCTACCTCGAGCACGCCTACGGAAAAGACACACTCAACGCGGTGCTGAACCAGAACAGGAACCAGATTTACCGGTACACGGCGCTCAAACCGAAGGGCACTATTGTTGATTCCACTACCGCGAATCTGATGGACTTACTAAACCCGAATTCTTACCAAAAAGGCGGTTGGGTGCTGCACATGCTCCGTAACGAACTCGGCGACGATGCCTTTTGGAAAGGCATCCGGGCCTATTACGCTAAATACCGTAATGCCAACGCCCAAACAGCCGATTTACAGGCCATCATGGAAAGTGTTTCGGGCAAAAAGCTAGGATCGTTTTTTCAGCAATGGCTCTACCAGCCCGGCTACCCCGAAGTGGTTTGGGGAACGAGTTACGACGCAGCCAAAAAAGCGTTGGTGATCGATGTACGGCAGGCGCAGCGCACCGGTGCCTCCTTTACCATCCCACTTACGTTCAGCATCCGGGGCGACGGACCTGGTCCCGGCCGCGAACTTTCCCGCACCGCACCCCAGCTAATGACCCAGCTAAGCCAAACGTTCACAATACCAATGGCCACAAAGCCGGCATCCGTCATGATTGACCCGGATAATGTGGTCCTGATGCGGGCCGTACAAATGGGGAAGTAGGCCCGACTCGGAGCTTCCGCCAATCGTGTTCCGTCAGCGGGCGAATTAATTCGCCCGCTGACGGAACCAACGGGTCGAACCGATTATAAATCCGTAAATTGCTGGTAACTACCGACCATTATGCTCAAGCGCGTTTCCATCCAGAACTTCAAGAGCCTGAAAGACGTCACGCTCGACCTGCAAAAAGTCAACCTGCTCATCGGCCCGAACAACTCGGGTAAAACAAATTTTCTGAAGGCGTTGGAGTTTATTGGCCCCAATAGAAGAGGAAAGTATGAGATTAACCAAGTTACATTTGATAAAGATTTACATAATAAGATCAGAGTCAAACTACTATGGCCATCAGATAGAGAAGGCTACACCAATAAGGGCATCGAATTTTACTTAGATGCAGGGGAAGTAAACAACCAGAAAGGATATTTCGGAAATAAACAGGCAGAGGAAGTAAGGGGTCATAAAACCCAGTTTCAAGATTTTTTCCCTGACTTTAACATAGAGTTACCCACTTCGATATTAGAATTGGAAAGGACAAAAATATATAAACCGGATCCCAACAAGCTTACTCAACCAGGTCCGGTAGGTACGGGTGCAGAAACTGTCAATGCAGACGCATCGAACTTGGTCGGCTTTTTAGACTTGATGCTGGGAAAGTACAGAAGACCTGTTTTCAATCGGACGGAGAAGGATTTGCAGACCTGCATACCCGAATTTGATGAGATTAACCTGGAGGATGCACCACCCACAGACGAGCTCAAGAAGCAATTTGGGGACAAGTCATTCAAAAAAATAGGCTTAACGAATAGCAAACAAGGGATAACTTATTGGGCTGACGAGCTCTCCGAAGGTACCCTCTATTTCCTCGCTCTGCTCTGCATCATAAACCAACCAAACCCACCCAAACTTCTATTGCTTGAGGAGCCGGAAAAGGGAATTCATCCACGCCGGATTTGGCAAGTGATGAAATTCATTTTTCAATTGGCAGAGGAAAAAGATATTCAAATTATTCTTACCACTCATAATGAGCACGTAATCAACGCCTTTTCTTCAATACCTGAATCCGTGTTTGTATTTGATAAGGATGAGGAAGGGGGAACATATGTCCAAAACCTTCAGAAAGATATTATTGAGCCGACGGACAAGAAAAGTGAGGAGTTAGGATTAGATAAGATTGACCTTACGTCCAACTTGGGTGAAAACTGGCTTTATGGCTTAATCGGAGGTGTGCCAGCAGACGAATTATGAAAAAGCGGCTGGATTACACACTAATTGCTGAGGGATATGCGGAATACGCGTTTGTACCAACCTATTTGAAATTAGTGGCTGACCAGTCTGGTATTCAAGCTGTACGCAGCAAACTAGGCTTTAAAGGCAGGGATGCAGGTAAATCAAAAGTGTTGCAAGAAGCCGACCCCATTTCTACTGTTGCAATTCTGCAAAACCATCAATTGATTATAGTAGGAATCGATTTGGACGGTGCAGACCATGAAGTTGAACAACCAAGGCACACCGCAGAGTGCCAAACGATAGTGGCTGCTTTAGGCAAGAACTATAAAATTTATCCAGATCGATTTGTATACTTTGTTACGGTTCAGGCCATTGAGCAATGGTTGGCTTATCAAGCACACAAAGTCGGTTTAGCCCAAAAATTTCCAGTAAACAGCCTTGAAAGTAAGCAGCAGTCCGAATTGAAGAAAATACTGTATGGTCAGAAAGATAACGGTTTCACAATGGATCGTGTAGCGGAAAACATAGCCTCATCTGCCGATTTCGAAGAGCTCTCCAGGCAGTCCCGAAGTTTCAAACACTTCCATCATCAGGTCGTTGAGTTTTTAACGCAGTACAACAAAACAACAGAACCATGAACTATCATAACTCCATCATCGACACCATTGGCAACACGCCCCTGGTGAAACTGAATAAGGTGACGAAGGGTATTCCGGGTACCATTCTGGCGAAAGTCGAGTATTTCAACCCCGGCAACTCCGTCAAAGACCGCATTGCTGTCAGCATGATTGCCGATGCCGAAGCGCGGGGCGTGTTAAAACCCGGCGGCACCATCATTGAAGGCACCAGCGGAAACACCGGAATGGGCCTAGCTTTGGCCGCCATTGGCAAAGGGTACAAGTGCATTTTTACGATGGCTGATAAGCAGTCGCAGGAGAAGATTGATATTCTGCGGGCGGTGGGTGCCGAAGTGGTCGTTTGCCCTACCAACGTCGCCCCCGACGATCCCCGCTCGTATTATTCGGTAGCGAAGAAACTCAACCGCGACATTCCGAATTCGCTGTATCCCAATCAATATGATAACACGGCTAATACGGCGGCCCACTATGAAACCACCGGCCCTGAAATATGGCGGGACACCGACGGAAAAATCACCCATTTTGCGGCTGGAGTAGGCACGGGCGGCACCATTAGCGGCACCAGCAAATTCCTGAAAGAGCAGAACCCGGCTATTGTTACCATTGGGCTGGACACCTACGGCTCGGTATTCAAAAAATATAAGGAAACCGGCATTTTCGATGAGGGGGAAATCTACCCGTACTTAACCGAAGGCATCGGCGAAGACATTTTGCCCCAGAATGTTGACTTCAGCGTCATTGACCTGTTTGAGAAAGTAACCGACAAAGATGCGGCCATCATGACCCGTCGGCTGGCCCGCGAAGAAGGGCTATTTGTGGGCTGGTCGTGCGGTACCGCCGTGCATGGAGCGCTGGAATGGGCCAGAGAACACATGAAAGAAAGTGACGTGCTGGTCATTCTACTACCCGACCACGGCACGCGTTACCTCGGTAAGATTTACAACGATACCTGGATGAAAGACCACGGTTTTCTGGAAGACCGTGCTTTCAAAACCGCCCGCGACATTATCCACCATAAAAACGGAACATCGCAACTAACCACCATCGGGTCCGGCGTTTCAGTAAGTCAGGCGATTCAGGTGTTAAACCGCTATGGTATTTCGCAAATTCCGGTGACCGACGAGAGTGGTCACATTGTTGGTAGCCTAACCGACTCGACCGTCCTGAACCGTCTCATTGATGACCCCGCCGTGAAAGACCACCCGGTGAGTGAGTTAATGGATAAACCGTTTAAATTCGTTGGACTGGACAACACGATTGACGCCCTCTCCTCGCTCATCGACCGCGACAACAAAGCCCTGCTCGTCCGCGACGAACGGGAGCAGGTACACATAATCACCCAGGCCGATTTACTGGCCGCCATGACGAACTGATTGAGTTCAGAGCCGTTGTGCATTGCGATTTTACTGTTGTATATTACATCAAACGATAAACAAGGCTATGGTAACAGATGCATCAACTCCGGAACTGGCAGCCCCACAGCAGATACCCTCCTATCTGGTTTATGAAACCCTCAACGGGCGGCCCCTATATCGTAAGGGCTACAAAGACGTATTGGCCAAACGAAAAACACCGGGCGAAATCTTGGGTTGCAGCGACTTACAGGCTATTATAGTGTCCGCTTTACATGGTTACATCTACAATGAGGTCAATCGTAAGGCGTATTGGGTTGTGACCAACGAACCCGGTTTACACATTCGGTTAGGAGATAACCTGTCCAATGATATTGCCATTTACGAGAAACAGAACGTAACGATCAAAGGCAAGTTTTTCGACGTGGCCCCAAAGGTGGTAGTTGAAGTGGATATTAAGATAGACCCCGCAGAATTTCCGGCTAAAGAGATGGATTACATCTACGAAAAAACGCAGGCTATGCTTGATTTTGGTACGGAACGCGTCATTTGGATTACGACAAAATCCCGGAAAATATTTGTTGCCGCTCAGGGCGAAAACTGGCTCACACTCAATTGGGACGCCACGGTCCCTATCCTTGATGGCGTAACCCTGAATGTAGCTGATATTCTTACGGAGGAGGGCGTTTTGTAATGAATAATGTAGCCTGCCTAACAGGGCATCGGCCATTGTACATTTTTCATTCTACATTGTTCACTAAGTATCACCTTCTATTGTCCCCGCCTTCAATCATGCTAAGATAGCTCATGTATCGGCTTTCGGCGATTTCGCCTTCGGCGACGGCCTCTTTGATGGCGCAGCCCGGTTCGTTATAATGCAGGCAGTTGTTGAATCGGCACTGGTTCAGGCGGTCGCGCATTTCGGGGAAGTAATGGCTAACTTCTTCCTTGGCCGTATTCATCAGACCCAGTTCTTTTATACCCGGCGTGTCGATGATGTACGTATTGGGGGCCAGTTCAAACATTTCGGCGAAGGTAGTGGTATGAACGCCTTTGTTTGCAAACGTAGAGACTTCGTTCGTACGGAGGTTCAAGTCGGGGGCAATAGCATTAACGAGTGTCGATTTACCCACCCCCGAATGGCCCGATAACAGGGTAACTTTTTGATCAAGCAGTTGCTCGAAGGCCTCCACCCCCGCGCCTTCCGTGGCCGATGTAGAAATGCACTGGTATCCAATCCGCTCGTACAAATCCATTATTTCTTGCTGATACGCTAGTCCTTCTTCATTCAGAATATCCGATTTATTGAAGATAATGGTTGTCAGAATCCGAAACGATTCGGCTGAGACCAGAAAACGGTCAATGAAGCCAAGTGAGGTGCGGGGCATGGCCAGCGTAGCAATCAGAATTGCCTGATCGAGGTTGGCGGCAATGATATGTCCATGCGCCGTTTTATGAACCGATTGCCGGATGATGTAGTTTTCGCGGTCACTGATATCAGTGATAACCGCCGTGTTCTCAATTTCGTCCTCTACCTCAAACAACACCCGGTCTCCAACAGCAATGGGGTTAGTGACTTTAAACCCTTTAATTTTGAATTTTCCCTTTAGCCGACCCTGGTATATATGACCATCTTCGTTACGAATATCGTACCAGGAACCGGTGGAGCGAATGATTAAACCTTTGTTTTTCAAAGAGTGAAAGGGCGAAAGAGTGAAAGGGCGAAAAGACAGTGAGTGAATCGCGCATTACTTTTCGATCTTTCACTCTTTCGCCCTTTCGCTCAGCAGTAAAACTGCTATCTGCATAACCTTCGCGGTTGCACCAATGTTCCGCTGCACGTATTCCCGACTGACACGGGTTGCTTTTTCGGCGTTGTCGTATTGCTTTTTGAACAGGGCATTCAGTTCAGTTGTGTTATTGACGGGAAAAGCGGCTCCTTCATTAACCAAGTCAACAGCTTCCTGAAATTTGCTGTATTCCGGCCCAAGAAACAGCGGCATTCCGAAAGTGGCCGCTTCCAGAATGTTGTGCAACCCCTGTTTAAATGCGCCACCAATGTAGGCAAACCCGCCGTATTGGTACAGAGAAGACAACATACCGACATTGTCGATAAACAGAAAACTTGCTCCAGAAACCGCTTGCCCATTAGCTTCTGAAAAACGAACAGAAGGCTTTTTCAACTGCCTGCGCCAGTTTTCGATTTCGGCGTCGTGAATTTCGTGGGGGGCGATAATTGCTTTTAATGGCTGGTCGAAGGTATTTAAGAAAGGAATTAGCACATCCATATCCTCCGGCCAGGCACTACCCACAACCAGTAAAGGCACGGTCCCTTTGAAAGTCTGAGCCAATGGAATATCCTTCCGGGCGGCTGCACCCTGAACTACCCGGTCGAAACGCGTATCACCCGCTAATGTGACTGCTGTTATTCCTATACTTTTCAGCAAATTGACCGACTCCTGATTTTGTACCAGGATATGGTCAAAGTACCCTAGCATAGTCCGGTAAAAGGTACCGTAGGGTTTGAAGAACAGTTGGTTTGGACGGAAGATGGCGGAGAACGAAACGACCGGAACCTGCGCGGCCTTTAATTCGCGCAGGTAGTTATACCAAAATTCATACTTGACAAAAAAGGCCATTTCCGGGTTGACCAGCTGAACGAACTGCCGGGCATTATCAGGCGTATCGGCGGGCAGGTACAGGACGAAATCGGCCCCCTCGTAGTCTTTGCGAACCTCGTAGCCCGAAGGAGAAAAAAAAGTAAGCAGGATTTTGTGCGTTGGGTACTGCGCCCGAAATGCTTCCATGACGGGTCGTCCCTGCTCAAATTCGCCCAGGGAAGCCGCGTGAAACCAGGCAATGGGCCGTTGATTGGCCGTAAGCTGATACCGTAGCCTATCGGCCCAATCCTGCCTTCCGGCCACCCATTTGCGGGCTTTGGAGTTGAAGGGAGCCGCCACCCTCGCCAGGGCCTGAAAAATAAAGATACCTATGTTATAAAGTCCCGGAAACAAGCGGTTGTGCGGTTGGTTATACCAACAAAGCTACAAACACAAAGTCAAATCCCCCGTTCATGAAAGCGTACGATACCCTAACTGAAGCACTGGAAGGCCTGAAAAGAGAAGGGTACACCCAGGATTATAACCTTAAACCGGATTGCCTGCACTGCCAGCCCGACAACATCGAACTGCGCCCCGCCGACTTTGATATCGTTGATGTGTACCGATTTGAAGGCATGACCAACCCATCCGACGAATCGGTACTGTATGCTATAGAGACCAGAAATGGCCATAAGGGTGTTTTGGTCGATGCCTACGGGCCTTATTCAGAAGCGATATCGCCGGCGATGGCCGAGAAGCTGCGGTATACGCCTAAAAATTAGCGAACTTTTTGACCGTAAAACTAATTTTACGTCTACAGAATACAGCTAGCGTGTGGACACAATGAATTGGAACAAACTAACAACCGACGACCAACTTGATCTTATCAAAGAAGAATCGAACAGGAGTCCGGTTTTGATTTTTAAACACAGCACCAGTTGTTCGATCAGCCATATGGCCCTTAGCCGCATGGAACGCAACTGGAACGACCATTTAGGCGTAAAACCATACTACCTCGATTTATTGGCCTACAAACCAATATCGAACAAGATTGAAACCGTTTTTGGCGTAGAACACGAATCTCCGCAGGTATTATTGATTCGGAACGGAGAGTGCGTTTATGATGCCTCGCACATGGCCATTTCATTCGCCGGATTACAACAAGCGGTGTAGATACAGAAAACATCAGGTCGTACAATCGATAAGTGGCTGACGCATCAAATTAATTTGATGCGTCAGCCACTTATCGATTGTCTATTACTTACAACTTTCCCCTCACTCCTTCAACGTAATCTTGGCCCGGTGACAAACACCACCGATGGGCGGATTAAATTTGGATACGCTGACTTCCACAGCCTCCAGATCGGGATAACTGGTTCTTATCTCCTGAATAATTTGGTGAGCAATGTGTTCCAGCAGTCGGGCGGGTTGTTTCATCACTCCCAGCGTAATCTTATACAAATCTTCGTAGTTGACCGTAGCACTCAGGCGGTCGCGCCGGGCGGCTTCCGAAAAATCAGCCGTAACGATTATGTCGACGGAATACTTATTGCCTATTTTCTGTTCCTCATCGTAAAAACCGTGATAGGAGAAGAATTCGAGTCCTTCCAGCGCAATTGTTCCCATAGGTAGGGCGGTACGTAATTACCCCTGTTCGTTAGATCTGGTCAAAGAATGAACCGCCTTTTTTAGGCTTTACCTCCTGAGCCACCTCTTCATTGACCGGCTCAGCCGCTGGCAACGCTTCATCGACGGGAGTAAGTTCGGGCTCTGTTTGTTCCTCAACGGGCGTTTCTATGGATGTTGGCTCAGCTAGTTCCTGTTCAGCGATATGAACACTCTCCTCCAGTTTATCCATCATATCCTTGTCAAGCGGAAGCGCTTCAGGAACAGCTTCTGTCCGGTCAATCAGTTCAGGCAGATCGGTCGCGTTGCTGGTAGGCGTCTCCGGCTCCTGGGGGTCACCTGCCGGTACCTGGTTTTCTATTGCTTCGTTCTCTCTTTTTCGGTCCTCTTCAATCTGCGTAGTAACTTCATCTATCTTCCCTTTCAGATTTTGTTTGGCAAACTTCTTCTCAAACCGATCAACACTATCCACTGCATTGCTGGCTAAAGCCCGAATCTGAACGGCCAGATTTTCCTTGTATCCTTCCAACGCTTTAAAATCATGTTCCAGCGATTTTAGGTCATTGAGGATATTATCTTTCAAAAAGCGAGACTGATTTTCAGCATCTTTTACCATTAGGGCCGTGCGCTTACGGGCATCCGCCAGAATCTCATCGGCTTTTTGTTTGGCTTCATTGATATAGCCTTCACTGGCTTTGTTGGCCTGCTCCGTTATTTGTACGCTGTTGTCCTCGGCTGTTTTGAGGGTACGAAACAGCGTCATTTCAAATTCTTTCAGCTTCCCCAGCTCTTTTTCGGCTAGTTCAAGCTGCATTTTCAGCATTTTATGGTCGTTCGTTACACGCTCCCACTCCTGCGAAAGCGAAACGAGAAATGCGTCAACATCGTCTGGTTTATAGCCGCGCAACCCCTTCTCGAATGTGTGTTGCCGGATTTCTATGGGCGTAATTTTCATCGGTGCGCTTGAATTAGAGTAGTTACTATTCGTCAGATAAGGGTGAAATTAACAGCCATTCTATGGAATTTACAAAAAATAGGCCAAAAAATAGAGTATTCGTATGTAACCACGGTTTGTCAGGACAATTTCCACACCGAAATTGTCCGATCATCACTGGCAGAGAGAAGCTGACGGGGGGCCGTCCAGAGTAGCTTATTGACGGATGTACCATGCCCGGCATGACGCGCCCGATCCACCACTTTCAATAATCGAAACGTTTCGGCATCCCAGATTTTGATGGATTTGTCCATGCTGGCCGTAGCCAGCAGACTACCATCCGGACTGAACGCCAGGTGATTGATGGCAAACATATGCGCTACGATGTCCTGGTGCAGTGCATAGTTTTTTTCCACGTCCCAAATGGTAAGGTGAGCGTCGCGCCCGGCGGTGAGCAGATAGCGAAAATCGGGCGAGTAGGCAACCGTAAAAACCGAATTTGAATGCCCTGAAATAACCTGCTTGAGGGCGTATGTCAGCAAGTCAAAAATGCGGATGGTATGATCGCTGTACCCCACGGCGAACTCCCGCTCAACCGGGTTGATTGCTATACACCGCGCCGACTGGTCAGTTGCCTTCAGATGCTTCCGGGCTACTAACTGGTCAGCATCAACCACAACCACAACCCCATCCGAGAGTGCCAGAAAAGCGTCGTTTTTATAAAACTTTATGTCAAAGATGGCAGCCGACGTTAATTGAAGGGAGGACACCTCCTGTTTTTTATCGGAATCAATCAGGTGAATACCAGCGAAGTTTTGCCCAACCCATAGCAATCCACTGGTCGGGTGCATAGCCAGGGCGTACACCGATGCCGGTACCGTGGCTACCAATTCTCCCAAATCAGGCCGTTCCAGTCGCCACCGTACTACCTGTCCATCGCCCCCGGCCGAGAAAAACTGGTCCGATACAGCACTGTTTTCGAGGGTGTAAACCGGGTCGCGATGCCCGCCAAATGTGTCTATTTTTTCTACCACCACAGCATTCAAACGAATAAGTTGACAATCAAAGGTCGTTAAACCTTTCTTTTTGTCGCACGTCTTCCGACTTTTGAGTTGTGACATTGCAACTAAATGAGGACTGTGTAGCCATACTCCAGTCAATTACCGATGATGAGCCGACACTTTGGGCTGGTTTACCCTTGACCAATACGGAGCAGGAAGAACTGGCCATGATAACTCATCCGGCACAGCGGGTTGAATGGCTGGCCTGTCGGGTGGCTATCCGAAAACTGATTGTAGAACAGGGCGCCAGGTACCAGGGGCTTCAAAAAGACGAATTCGGAAAACCATTTTTGATTGACTCTCACTGGCATATATCCCTCTCGCATACGAGTGGCTGGGCAGCGGCTATCCTGCATAAATCAAGGCCGGTTGGCATTGATATCGAGCCGATTCGGGAGCAATTCAGGCGGGTAGTGCCGCGTGTTTTATCGGCCAACGAAATTACTCACGCGGCCAATGACCCGCATCGACTGGCTATTTACTGGTGCGCCAAAGAAGCCCTGTATAAATTATACGGCAAACGCCAGCTCACCTTTCGGGAGCACCTGCACGTTGAACCCTTTGCCGACGATGCGGAGGAACTGGTAGGCCATGTACGCTTACCCAACCATGAAGAACGGCTGGAAATCCGCTGTTTCCGAACGGGACCGGGACTACTGGCCGTAGCGTTTTGATGGGTCAGGGAGCGTATTAACTTTCCCCCTTATTTTAACTCCCTGATGGCAATATTGCGAAAGCGGTGAGCGGCACCGGGTTTCCAGGAATTAGCCATGTTAAAGGCGTTGGCTGCTTCGGAATACACCGCCGACCAGTGGGCCTGCAACCCAATCATGCCGGTTGTTTCACCGGCCACAAAGTCATTGACCGGCTCGGTAACGGTCCACATCGGTTCATCGTTTACCCATAGGCTGATGGTGGGAATATCCCCTTCCATGCGAATACGGAACGCGTTCCAGTCGCCGGGCTTCCAGACGCTGGCAATGGCGGCAGCATGCGCCCCTTTGCTCACCTTCATCCGCTCGCCCAGCAGGTCTCCCAGTGAGCCGGGCATAGCCAGTTCAATCTGATACGCTGCCCCACTTTCGGTCGAGCGGATGAAGATCCCTCCGTTGCAGAAAGAGGCCACTTTAGCCTCCAGGTACAGTTCAAAATTGCCGTATTTTTTGTCGGTCAGCAAAATGCCACCCTGGCCGTATGGGTGTTGCTTCAGTGTAATGGCTCCCTTTTCTACGAAGAAATTACCCGTCGTTCCCTGGTGCGAAGTCCTGCTGGTGTGCCATCCTTTCAGGTCTTGCCCGGTAAAAATGGGTGTGAATCCAGCCGGAATTTTGCCAATCTGGGCGTAAGCCGTATGCAGCGATAACGTGAGCAGTAAGAGCGTCAATAAATCTTTTGGGTGCATTATTATATCATTTCGTTTCCAGCACTACCCTAAAACCAACATCCCATCCGTTGCCCGGTCCACCGGCATGGGTCATGTAGGTTGCATTTTTCACGTCACCCATAAACGAAGCCCCTTTCAATACATGCTGTTTTCCGGTACGAGTTGGAGACGGGTCGGCAAAGAGTTTCTCGTTGTAATAATCCTGCACCCACTCCCACACATTGCCCAGCGTGTCGTACAAACCCCAGGCGTTCGGCGCTTTCTGGCCCACGCGGCCAGTCGTGACGGAACCCAGTTGAGCAGAAGCCTGAATATCTTTCCAGGCTATGTCGTCTTTAGCACCTGCCCGGGCTGCGTATTCCCACTCAAATTCCGTGGGCAACCGATAATGCCTGCCTTTATCCAGCGCGTTGAGTTTCGATATAAATTTCTGCACATCCTGCCATGTCACGTTCTCAACGGGGTGCTGGTCGGCATCATCGGCAACTTTGCTACCCTGAAAAGCGGATGGGTTAGTACCCATCACCTGCTTCCATTGGCCCTGCGTTACCTCAAATTTACCGATGTAATATGGGCGATTGATCGTTACCGGAAAGCCCGGCCGGGCATCCTGCTTAACCAGTTTTTCGGCAAGCTGGTATTCTTTACCCGTCCAGGGTAACCCTGATTTTTGGGCAGCCGATGCATTCTCCGACGGATTTTGTTTCGGATAAGGCGGCTGAAAACGACCGACCAGCATGCTGCCTGGCTGTATCAGGACGAACTTCATCCCGATGCTGTTTGTATAGGTAGCGTCCTGCGCCACCAGCCGGGGGGTGTAAAAGAGGAACAGCAAAGCGGATAACCAGCACCGGCTAAACCTGATGCTATTCTGACTTATTCTTCTCATCGGGTTTGCTCCAGTTTGTCCGTTCGGCACGGCCCAGTTTAAAGATTTCCAGTTCCTGTTGGGTCATTCCCGGCATTTTTGGGGTATTAGCCCGTACTTCGGCCACTTCGGCGGGCGTAACGACGGATGATTTATTCCCCAGTTCGCTACTGTTACGGATGTAACTCAGCACCGACGCAATCCATGTATCGTCATTCCCGCCCATTGAGGGCATCATATCCGGGTACGTTTTCCCATCGACCGGCCCCCGCATGCCATTGAGCAGGAGTTGCGTAACCAAAATCTTATCACCCCTGACGCGAGGGGAACCCGCCAGCGGAGGAGCGGGCATCTGCTTGCCGCCCATCGCTATGCCTTTGCCATCGGGGCCGTGGCAGGTGGCGCAAAGCTGCTTAAAAATGGTAGCACCATTGGTGACCAGCGCGCGGTCGGCGGGGCTGAGGTTTCGGGTGCGCGCCCGTTCTGCTTCCTGCACTTTCTGGCTTTCGGCAAAGGTGGTAAATGAAAACTGCATGAGCTCATTTTTGGGGTTGTCGGCCAGCAGCATTTTGACGATGGCCTGCGTATGGTCCGTCTTATGACTTCGGAGCGACAGGGCTAGTTGAATACGGACATCGGGGCTTGGGTCGGTTGCCAACATAGCCAGTTTGGCAATTACGTCCGGGTCTTTTTTATCCAGATACTGTTCGCTAATCCAAACGGCCGTTTTTCTCACCTGCGGCTCAGGATCGGTAAAGGCCCGAAAGAGGGTGGGTTTATCGATAGCCTTCAATCCTTCCAGTGTCCAGAGCGCGTGAATACGGGCCAATGGACCAGGCACTTTCGCCAGCGACGCTTTTTCACCCAGGGAAATCTGTTTCAGGACTGGTACTACCGACTGGTCATTCCGAATAATGAGTAATTGCTGGGCATTATCCCGCCACCAGCCGTTGGGATGGTCCAGGTACGTAACCAGTTGGGCGCTCGACTCATTGAGCATATTTGGGCGATGGGTATCCGGGGTAAAGTCGTCATGAACGACGCGGTAAATGCGGCCCATTCCCCGATTCTTATACAGCCCTTTCTGCTGAATAATACCCCCCAGATACGAGCCGGGTTTCGTCCATTCGCTTTCCTGGATGATGCCGTGGTACATATCTACAATGTAAAAACAGCCATCGGGACCCGTATAGGTGTTTATAGGACGGAAATTCATGTCGGCCGAAGCCAGCCAGTCTTTCTGCTTGTAAGCATCAGCAATGTAAATCTTCCCATTTTGATTCGTCACTTTACCGCGCTTGATGATGCGTCCAACCGGCTCGGCAATAAAATAATCGCCCTGCATATCGGCGGGCAGGCGGTCACCCCGGAAAATAGACTGCCCACAACCCGACGTGAATTTATTCAGCGTATTGTCCTCCGGCCGCAGGGCGTCCCGTCCGCCCTGCGCATCGACGGTTCCAATAATGGGCCAGGGCTTCGTAAAGTCTTCTGAATACTGGTCAGCAAAGTTCAGGGCACCATAAGCCGGGTTTTGCTGAATCTGCACGGCGGGAAGGCCAGGACCGGCTTCGGAGTAAAACAGCCGCCCATAATTATCATTAGTCATACCCCACTGGCCAATCATGTTGTCAATCAGGGTATCGGCTATTAATTTCCCCTGCTGGTATTTGTACCGCAGATTGTCGCGGGTTGGGTAAATCCAGTTATCCAGGTTCCAGACTAATCCCCCATTCTGATGTTCCAGGTTTCGGGAGTCGATGGCTTCATTGCGAAACACTATTTTTTTCTCGTCGGCCTTGCCATCGCCGTTGGTATCCCGATAGCTCCAGATATGCTGCACGTTGGTTACACCAACCAACAGCTCGTCGCCAACCGGCAAAATGACGCGGGGTAACACGAGGCTGTCGATGAAAATGGTTGACTTATCCATCCGGCCATCTCCATCCGTATCTTCCAGTCGTTTGATGCGGCTGGTGGGCGCGTATTCGCCGGTGGCACTGGCATCTTTCATGTACGTGTTCATTTCGGCTACGTACAGTCGGCCATTACCATCCCAGGCCAGGGCTACCGGCTCCTGAATCATGGGTTCACTGGCCACCAGTTCAATATGATACCCCGGCGGCAGTTGAATCTTTGCCATACTCGCTTCCGGCGACAGCGGCTCTACCGGAGGGTTTGTGTCCTGCACCACGCGGGAAAAATCCCGGCCATCAGTTGGCTTATGCGAATTACTACAACTGGAAACGGATAGCGCAAAGGCAAGAGCACAAGCGGGGAAGAAGTAATTTTTCAGTGTCTTTCTCCAGTCAAAGTAAGCGTACATATCCAGTCATTTTTGGGTCTAGTGATACTCCGTTTATTCCGGAATTAGCCTTCATGGTTACCATCTATCCTAGTTTTTATCCTGCGCCCATTCCGGGGTATCCTGCTCGATGGCGTGCCTTACTTTGGCTACAATATCCTCAACGGTATCCTCCGCACTATAGTCAAGAGGAGCCTTGAACTGTACGGTAAGCAGGGTATTCCGTTTTTTGAACCGCAGTCCTTTCTTGTCAAACGCCCGCCGAAACCCGTTGATGACAACCGGAATAACAATTGGCTCGATGTTTTTGACCAGATGACCCGTGCCTTTCCGAATGGGCGCATAAGGAGTAGTGGTACCCTGCGGGAAACTCACTACCCAGCCATGCGCCAGCGCTTTGGCAATCTTATCATTCGCTGTCGTATCGACAGACCGCTGCACCTCACGCCCTTCGGCCCGCCATGACCGCTCAATCGTGAGGGCGCCAATAGCCGAGAAAATGCGGGGCAACAGACCCTTCTGCATCGTTTCGGAAGCGGCCACGTAATACTGCCGGGCGCGGGGAGCTAACAGATACACAGGGGGTAACATAGTGTTTTGAAATCCCCACTTTACGGCGCAGAAGATGTGAAAAAAGGCAATCACATCGGCGAAATAGGTCTGGTGATTCGAGAGAAAAAGTACGTTGTTGATCGGAAGGTTTTCCAGGTTCTCCGTACCCTCAATCTGAATCCGGTTCACTACCGTATAGCGGGCATAGGTAGACCAGCCCACTATTCCAATCAGCATCCGCCTGACCAGCAATGAGCCACCAAAAGGATCACACTCAAAAAGGCCAAGCACATCCAGTGGCATCAGCAGTTTAGGCAGATAACTAAATTTGGTTGGCTTGACGTACTTCATGTTTAGGCTAAAAGGTATCGTTGATTGGTAAAGGTACAAGGGTATAACAATGTTTTCAAGAAAAAGTACAATGGCTGAAAGGCTGAAAATCACCACTCAAAACAAGTTAATGAAGAGGCTCATTCTTTTTTTTTCGCCGGGATTAATCCTTTTCATACCGGTATCCTCTAACCTACGAAATCACTTAAAACAACGACTTCGCCTATTGCCGACATTTTACACGATTAAATTCATGTTCTCACTTTTTACTTTATTTTTTCCTACTATCATGAAACGCATTGTGCTTGTCGGTCTTATTGCCTGCTTAGGCTCCCTGGTTTCTCAATCCTCTTTTGCCCAGGTTCAAATCGGTGTTCGGGGAGGAGCCAACATAGGGTTTGCTTCCAAGCCTGAATACTTGGGCAGCCTGACCCCCGCTTTTCATTCAACCGTTGGCCCAACGGGAGCTATTTTTCTCGATATTCCGCTGAGTGACCGCGTTTCGTTCCGCCCTGAGTTTGCTTATGTACAGAAGGGAGTTGCCATACGGGAAGGGATTGATGTAAACCTGGGGGGATTCAACCTGCCCATTGGTGCCACGATAGCCTATCAGTCGCAACACGTCGAGATTCCACTGCTGGCTAAAATCAACCTGACAGACGGAGCCGTACAACCTTATATTATTGCAGGACCTGCCGTAAGCTACGCTGTTGACGGGCGAATCCGGACGCGTGCCTCCGCCCTGTTCACGACGCAGGCTTACGATGTAGATGTCAACTACGGCGGCATGCTAAACCGCTGGGATGTAGGTGCCGTTGGCGGACTTGGCCTGTCTATGGATGCCGGAACCGGCAAATTTTTCGTCGAAGGTCGCTATACGCAGGGTTTTACCCGGCAAATACAGGTGCCCATTGTCAATGTCAATGTGCGCAATAGGGGCGTGGCCGTATCGCTTGGTTACTCCTTCCCTATTGGATACTAAACACTACTTTCACCATTCATTACGCATTACCTTACCATTCACTACTACCTATTTTTTGATTGAATCAACCTGAATCGGTAAAGGCGAAGCTGCTTAGCTTCGCCTTTCTTGTTTTTCGTGAGAATAGGATAAAAATCAGATATGTTTCGGCAAACGGCATGTTGCAGCCAGTTGAAAATGTATTAATTTTACTGTTCATTTTCATCGCCCACATGGGCGGCCCCGTTATAAAAGCGACACCTCATCTATGGCAATGTTAACAGATTTCGTTCGTTCAAACGCTTCCGAACCCCACCGAATCCGTACCCGACAAATACTAAAATCACACCCGGAACTCAAGAAATTGATCGGACAAAAAAACCCGAATACGATTTGGGTTATTCTGGCTTGTGTGTCGCTGATGACTGGTATGGCCTGGCTGGTACGGGATCAGTCGTGGTGGGTTATTGTGGCTGCAGCCTGGTTTATTGGCGCATTTCCGGCCCACACTCTGTTCGTGTGTATTCACGAAGCAGCGCATAACCTGATTTTCCGTAAGCCCACCGCCAATATGTGGGCGGCCATTTTTGCGAATCTGCCCACGATATTACCTACGGCGCTCTCGTTCAAAAACTTCCATATCAAGCACCACGCGTTTCAGGGTGTGCATGAGCTGGACGCTGATTTGCCCGACTGGTATGAAGCAAAGCTGATTAATAACTACGCCATTGGTAAAGCCCTGTGGCTGTTATTTTTCCCCATTTTCCAGGCCATTCGTACCCTGCGGATGCACGAACTGGCAGTCATCGACAAATGGGTGCTGGCCAATATCCTGGTTCAATTGGTCTTTGACACCCTTATTGTGGTGCTGTTTGGCTGGAAAGCACTGGCATTTATGCTGCTTTGCCTGTTCTTTTCGGTTGGTTTCCATCCGCTGGGTGCCCGCTGGATTCAGGAACACTACCTGACCCTTGACCCGGAGCAGGAAACGTACAGCTATTATGGCGGCCTGAACGGTCCAAACCTGAACGTAGGTTTCCACAACGAGCACCACGATTTTCCGTCTATTCCCTGGAACAAGCTCCCCGAAATCAAGAAATCGGCCCCGGAATATTACGATACCCTGAAATTTCATACCTCGTATGTGCGGTTATTCTTCCGGTTCCTGTTCGACCAGGAAATCTCGTTGTACTCCCGCATTGTTCGGAAAGAACGGGGTCGCGTAACGGTTGCCGACCAATCGAGACCCGATTTGGAACTGGTCCAGTCCCAGGCCATTCCAGCGGAGTCGGTAGCTTAAGCAAACATCATCTCAACAAAAAATCCCCGTCTGAACCAGGCGGGGATTTTTTGTTGAGATAAGAGGACTCTCGAATTTCCTGTCTGGAGATTCCTCATTCTTTAAAATGATAAGGACACCCTTAACTCTTCGCTTTCCCCGCATCCAGAAAAGCCACAAAATTCGCTACGTCGCGGTCGTAGTTTTTAGGAGACACCAATAGCTTTCCTTCACTATTGACCAGGCAATAATGCGGCTGAGCATTGTTGTTGTATTTCGTAATCTGCAAATCCGCGTTCTGGGCACCGATGGTTTTTTTCACCTTTCCATCGTAGGTAGACGTATACCACTGCGATTCGGGCAGTTCGGTTTTATCGTCTACATACAGCGCAACCAGCACGTAATCATTTTGCAATCTTGACATTACCGCCGGGTCTGACCAGACACGGGCTTCCATTTCGCGGCAGTTCACGCAGCCGTGCCCCGTAAAATCAATGAATACCGGCTTCCCTACTTTTTTGGAATAGTTTAACGCCTGCTGGTAGTCAAAGAAACCCTGAAAGCCACGGGGAAAATGAAACAGGTCAGCGTATTTTATTGACTCCGTAAGGGTTGGCTGGGATGACGTACTACCCATTGATTGCTGGTTGTGCAGGTTAAAATCTTGCGAGGTTTCGGGCGGTAAGTAGCCGGAAAGAGCTTTCAGCGGGGCACCCCACAATCCCGGAATCATATACACCACAAACGAAAAAGTAGCAATAGCCATGAGCAGTTTCTGTACGCTGATAAACTTGGTTTCGCTATCGTGCGGCAAACGAAGTTTACCCAGAAAATAAAAGCCGATCAGAGCGAAAATAACAATCCAGATGGAAAGAAATACTTCGCGGTCGAGCAGGTGCCAATGGTATACCTGGTCGGCCACGCTCAGGAATTTAAACGCCAGAGCCAGTTCCAGAAAACCCAGCACCACCTTGACCGAGTTGAGCCATCCCCCCGACCGGGGCAATCCCCTTAACCACTGCGGAAAGGCGGCAAACAGCGTAAACGGCACCGCAAAAGCCGACGAAAAAGCGGCCATTCCCAAAATGGGTTTGATTACTTCGCCACCCGCCGAGGCCACCAGCAAACTACCGACGATGGGACCCGTACATGAAAATGAGACAAGTACCAGCGTAAAGGCCATAAAGAAGATACCCAGAATACCCCCTTTCTCCGACCGGGCATCGGCCTGATTGATAAGCGAGTTAGGCAGCACAATCTCGAAAAGACCCAGAAATGAAAGACCAAAAATGAAGAAGATGGCAAAAAACAGGAGGTTGGGCACCCAGTGCGTACTCACGAAATTAGCGAAAGCCGGTCCGTTGAATCGGGATACCACCGTACCAATAAGCACGTAGATAGCAATAATAAAAAAGCCGTACAGTAATGCCTTCCACTGCCCACCCTGCTGATTGGTAAAAAAACTAACGGTGGCCGGAATAATGGGAAACACACAGGGCGTAAGCAGGGCCACTAAACCCGACAGGAAAGCCGCCAGCAGGAAGCCGCCCAGCGAACCATCCGATGCCTCAGCTTCCTCTTTCAACACTTCTTCAGGATTGCTGATAACTTCCGACACGGTTGACTTCTCCGCTTCAACCGTGTCAGATACCACAGGAACAGGGTCTGGCATCATAGCGGCCACCGTTGTTTCGGATGTGGGTTTGGTAACAGTTGATGTCGGGGCAGGCGTTGATGCTACGCCAGTTATGGTAGTACCAGGGACTGCGCCTGTTGAGGCTATAGCCTTCACCTCCGTTGATAAGTCCACTTCAGCGGGGGGCAGGCAGGTGCCATCTTTTGAGGAACAGGACATGTACTCGGCCGTTCCGGCAAAGGTAAAAGTGGGCTTTAGTACCTTTATTTTCTGGACAAAAAGAGCTTTGTTTTCAAACTGCCGAACCTTTGTTCCCCAGACCTCCTCAAAAACCTCCCGAACGCCAACCGGCGTTGTTTTTCCTACCAGCGTATAATTCTCCGATTTCGGAAATTTGAACGAGGTTGGCAGCGGACCAATATCCGGGTTAAGGTCGTTGGAGTAAATGTGCCAGCTGTCAGCGATGCGGACTTGAATTTGGATGCTGACAACGTCGCCAACTTTAGTGGGTTGTTTATCGACTTTAACTGACCAGTTGGTGGGGTCTTTACGTATCTGCGCTGTTGTGGTCAGGCTGATAAACAGCCCTACAACGAGTGCTAGGAAGGACTTCATTTCGTTTTTGGAAAATGATGATTTGGTAGAACAACAGAAATACCGCAAAAATATTTCCATCAATGGCAACAGTCGCCTATTTAAGCAATAAATGGCTGTTACTGAATCGCGTATAGGACAAATTTGCATCAGGCCCCGGTTCAAATTGAGACCTGATGCAAATTTGTCCTATACGCACTGAACTACTACCAACTCAATGACTTTTCCGTTGCAGTTCGAGGCCTCACTACCTGAAACCCCTCCTAACAATCCTAATAGCTAAACAGGACTGGATTTAACTCATTTTGGGGACTGCTGCCAACCGGAACGTTGTTGAGCCATTTAGCATGGTCGGCGGTTTGGTATTTATTGCGGGGCGGCACAATAACCTGGTCTTTGTCCATGTAAATCATGGTCATTACTTTACGGGGCTGGTCGGATACGTTCGGCCCGGCCCGGTGGAACGTCCAGCCTGCGTGGTAACTCAGTTCACCCAGCTCGAACGGGGTATTGTTAAGGGGAAAATTCTGCTTCTGCAGTTCATCGGCCAGGAGTTTCTCGCTATCGTCGCTGATTTCAATGTCACGGCCTATTTCTACGTGCTGACTTCCTTCGGCAAAGGCCAGCGGCCCCATCTCCATGGGCGTTTCCTGCAACGGAATCCAAACGGTAACGGTGTTAGGCGATGCCAAAGGCCAGTAAAACTGGTCAGCATGCCAGGGAGTTATCCCACCCGACGGTTCTTTGTACAGGGCCTGGTCATGGTAAATTCGCACACCCTCCACCCCCATCAGATCGGCAGCAATCCGGGCTAGTCGTGTCGAAAAAACGAACTCTTTTGCCTGTTCATCCTCCCGCCAAAGGTTCATAATCTGGAGAAAAGCCCGCTCATAGGTTGTACGCTCCTCCATAGGCTTGATGAGCGTATTAAGCCGAAAAACCAGGTCCGTCAGAATATCGCCGTAATAGGTAAGTACCTCCGGACTTAGCACCTGCTTTAATTTGACGTACCCGTTTTGGCGATAAAAGGCCACAGCGTCGGGACTAATGGCATAAGGTCTGTTTAGCTCGCTTAACAGTGCTTCTTTATCAATTGTCGTTTCCATGAGGGTAAAGGGGGTGGTTTGTTGCGTTGTTACGATACAAAAGTAAAAACATCCCTGCATGCTATGTTGCCCTGTTTTTACCAGTTTATATGCAATTTTGACTATATGCCGAGATACAACCTATTTTTTACATCAAAATAGCGCACTAAATGAAAGCATTGTATGAAAAGGTGATGCTCAGTGACCAGCGTTCGGTGCTAGTCAGGCAATTTCAGTTACCCTACTTCGATTCACTTTGGCATTACCACCCGGAGTATGAGCTGACGTACATTCCTAAAAGTTATGGCCGTCGGTTCGTGGGCGACCATGTCGACACCTTTCGGGCGGGTGATCTGGTGTTGCTTGGGCCCGATCTTCCCCATTTCTGGCGTAATGACGATGAGTTTTACCAGGCCGATTCCAGCCTGCGGGCGGAGTCTATAGTGGTGCAGTTTCCGGCTGCGTTCGATGAGCGTGTACTGGCCGTTTTGCCCGAAGCGGCAGCTATCCGCCAACTGCTCCAGCGTGCCCGCTACGGGCTGCACTTCGGCCCGGCCTGTAGCGAATCGGTTGCTGAATCAATAAAGCAATTGCCCAGGCAGACGGGCTTATCACAGTTGTTGGCCCTGCTAGCTATCCTGAACCAGTTAGCCACCGATACGGAAGCCAGACTACTGGCCAGTGATGGGTATCAACTGGCTACGGGTTATGCCGAAACCGAACGGATGAAACAGGTGCTGGAATTCATGCTGGCTAACTTTCGGGGTGAGATACGAATTGACCAGATTGCATCGGTAGCGGGGATGGCCCCGGCTGCCTTCTGCCGATATTTTAAGAATCGTACCCGAAAAACATTTGTCGACTACTTAAACGAACTTCGCATTAGCCACGCTCGTAAACTGCTGGCTACCGTTGATTTATCAGTTGGTCAAATCGGGATGGAGTGTGGTTTTACCAGCAACTCACACTTTCATCGGTTGTTTAAACAGCACACGGGCGTAACACCCTTCCACTACCAGTCAGAAGCCAGAGGCAGATAGGGGCCGTTGCCATCGTGGATTTAGCCGGGTTGTTACCTGACCTGTATTAATGAGTGAGTTCTGGAGCGCGATCCATCCGGCGTGGCCCGTTGTTATTCTGTACGCTTCCGTTGCAGACATCATCGAAAAGCTACCACACGTATCGGATTAAGCCGTACTTTTGTATAGCCAATAGTTGCTTTTAGCCAATTGATTATGACGACCGATACGATTACTACCCGCGACACACAGATTTTTGACCTGATTGCCAAAGAGCAGCATCGTCAGGAGTCGGGTATTGAACTGATTGCTTCCGAAAATTTTGTATCGCCCGCCGTTATGGAAGCGGCTGGTAGTGTATTGACGAACAAATACGCAGAGGGGCTTCCCGGCAAGCGGTATTACGGTGGCTGCGAAGTGGTTGACCAAATTGAACAGCTTGCCATCGACCGGGCCAAAGAACTCTTCGGAGCCACCTGGGTGAACGTGCAGCCTCACTCCGGCGCTAATGCTAACACGGCGGTTTTTTTGGCCTGCCTGAAACCAGGCGATACCATTCTGGGCTTCGATTTGTCGCACGGCGGCCACTTAACGCACGGCTCGCCCGTGAATATTTCCGGTAAATATTTCCGTCCGACATTTTACGGCGTAGAGCGCGAAACGGGTGTTATCAACTACGATGTAGTGGAAGAAACGGCCAAACGCGAACGCCCAAAACTACTTATCTGCGGTGCTTCCGCCTACAGCCGCGACTGGGACTATGCCCGCCTTCGTGATATTGCCGATAGCATTGGCGCGTTACTACTGGCCGACGTATCGCACCCGGCGGGGTTGATTGCGAAAGGGTTGCTGAATGACCCGCTTGCTCACGCCCACATTGTAACGACCACAACGCACAAAACCCTGCGTGGTTCACGGGGGGGCATCATCATGATGCGGAATGATTTTGAGAATCCGTTCGGCATCAAAACGCAAAAGGGCGAAACCCGGTTAATGTCGTCGTTGCTGGATTCGGGGGTGTTCCCGGGTACGCAGGGTGGGCCATTGGAGCACATCATTGCGGCTAAAGCAGTTGGGTTTGGTGAGGCACTGACGGATGATTTCTACGATTACGCTGTTCAGGTGAAAGCTAATGCGCAGGCAATGGCTACTGCTTTCCTGAACCGGGGTTATAAAATCATTTCGGATGGTACGGATAACCACCTGATGCTGATTGACCTTCGGTCTAAAGGGGGTACGGCCTCCCGGCTAACGGGTAAGCTGGCAGAGAACACACTGATTAAAGCAGATATTACCATCAATAAAAATATGGTGCCATTCGATGACAAATCGCCCATGGTAACCTCTGGTATGCGTGTGGGGACGGCGGCTATGACAACGCGCGGTTTGAAAGAATCGGACATGGAACAAATCGCCGTATATATCGACAAGGTGCTCATGAATCACGATAACGAAACGGTTCTGTTGAGCGTTAAAGAAGAAATCAACGAGTGGATGAAAGCATTTCCGCTCTATAAAGGCTAATTTAGACTGATTGAGTGATTGAATAGTTTGATGTGTCAGCTATTCAATCACTCAATCAGTCAATCATTCTACATCAAAAGATGCCACTTGACCAACTGACTGACGACAACGAAGAGGAAGTAGTGATAGATGAAGAAGGGAAGGAGATGTCCTTTCTGGACCATCTGGAAGAACTTCGCTGGCACATTATTCGGGCCGTTGGCTCCATTTTTGTGTTTGCCATTATTGCCTTTGTTTACAACAGGGAGATTTTCGACAAAGTAATTCTGGCCCCCAAACATCCTGATTTCTGGACGTATAGGATGATGTGTAAGCTCTCCGAGATTTCGGGGTACAGTGACCTCTGCGTGAAAGAACTCAACTTTGAGTTACAATCGCTGGGAATGTCAGACCAGTTCACCATGGCTATGACCTCCTCGGCCATTATCGGTCTCTGTTTTGCGTTTCCATACGCATTCTGGGAAGTATGGCGGTTTATCAAGCCCGGTTTGCGGAACGTAGAGAAACAGGCTGCGCGTGGTGCTGTATTCTTTGTGTCTTTACTGTTTGTAATGGGGTTGATGTTTGGGTACTATATCGTGTCGCCGTTAGCGATCAATTTTCTGGCCAATTTCCAGATTACCCCCGAGATTAAGAATCAATTCGACATAACCTCCTACATCGGTATTCTGGTAACGCTCTCTTTGGGCTGCGCCCTGATTTTCCAGATGCCCATGATTGCCTACGTACTATCGAAAGTTGGGGTTTTGACCCCTGCCTTTATGAAATCGTACCGCAAGCATGCCTGGGTGGTTATTCTGGTCGTGGCTGGTATCATCACGCCCTCGCCGGATATTTACAGTCAGGTACTGGTAGCCGTACCCCTTGTGCTGCTTTACGAAGTGAGCATTGTGGTATCGGGACGGATTGAACGGCAACGCATGAAAGCGGAGCGGGACCTGATGAAATCGTAAAAGATAAAACCCGAATAAAAGGCCCTTTCAGAGCGAAAGGGCCTTTTGCTTTGTATTAGGTTGCTGTATCTTTACTAAAAAGCAAACGGACGTATGCAGGCTATAGAGAAAGTACGGCTGACGGACAAACAGGTAGAAACGCTTGAGGCTGGAGAATTAGTAGAAATTTCGGCATCCTGGGAGGAGTTTGAGGATTTTCTAACCGAAACCGACTTCCGCGTTGAGTACCATGATGGGCAGATTATTGTAATAGGGCTAGCAAAACTTATTCATGAAATTTTAGTCACTCGATTGGCTTATCTATTGACTGGCTACTATTTGGGGAGGCTATTTTACGTAGCAGGCAGCAATACCGGGATTCGTAAAGACGGCAAACGGAGACATTACAACGGTGATTTAGTGGTTATCAAAGGGAAGCCTATCTATCAGGATAAATCACGCTCCATCATTACCAACCCCTACCTGATTGTAGAAATCCTTTCCGAATCAACACTTAGCTACGATTTGGGGGCTAAGAGACGGAGGTACGAAGAAATGGAGACCGTACAGGAAATCGTATTCGTTGACCCAATAGCCCGTGAGTTAATTATTTGCCGCCGGACCGAAAAGGCCAATGTCTGGACCGAAACGCTGTACAATCAACCGGATGAACCCGTTTCTATCGATGGTTTTGACATTCCACTCACTGAAATTTTTGCTAACCTACCCGAAGAAGAATAATTGTCCGATGACCCAATACGATTTCCGAAGTTATCATTATCGCTCCATCAACGCAGCCAATGATGCCGAACGGTCCGCTATCAATCAGGAGCTGAAAGACCTGTATACCTTGCTCCCGGATGAGGAAAAGCCTGAATTTAACCGGCAGTTACAAACGTTTCTGACCAAAGAAATGGGGAAGCTGAAATCCAATTACGAATCAGTGAAAGGTAACCTGGGCGATAATTAAATCATACCCCGCGCTTTCAGTTCCAGGTACTTATTTATCGTATCGGCGGTTAGATTCTGCGGAGCAGTCAGGATGGTTTGAATACCGTACAGGCTTAACTCCTTTACAATTTGCCTTTTCTCGAACGTGAATTTTTCGCCAATGGTTTTCAGGTAAATCTGCTCGGTATCCGTAGCGGGTTTATCGAGTAAACTTCGCAGTTCGGTGTTCTCGAAGAAAATGACCAGCAATAGGTGGTCTTTGGCCAGTCGACGCAGGTACGGCAGTTGCCGTTGCATAGCGCCTACCGTTTCAAAATTCGTGAACAGGAGCAGTAAACTCCGCTGACGGATATGAGCTTTCACCCTAACGTACAGACTTTCGTAATCCGTTTCCAGAAAGCGGGTCTTCTGCCGGTACAGCAGTTCCAGAATTTTCAGCATATGTCCCGCCCGACGGTCGGCGGGCAGCAGTTGGCCAATACGGTCGGAGAAAGTCAGGATACCAGCCCGGTCCTGCTTCAATAAGGCAATATTGCTTAGTACCAGACTAGCATTAATGGCATAGTCGAGCAGGGTCAGTCCCTCAAACGGCGACTGCATCACACGGCCTTTGTCAATCAGGCAATACACTGGCTGGGAGCGTTCGTCCTGATACGCATTAATCATCAGCGATGCACCCTGGGCATCGGCCCGGCGTGAGGTAGCTTTCCAGTTGATTGTCCGCACATCATCGCCGGTATTGTACGGACGAACCTGTTCAAATTCCATGCTGTGCCCAATGCGCCGGATGCGTTTCACTCCTACCTCATTCAATCGGTTGGTAGACGCCAGTAATTCATACTGACGCATCTGCAAAAACGACGGATACACCCCCACCATTTTCCCCTGCTCGTACTGAAAACGGCGTTTCAGTAATCCCAGCGGTGATAAAACAAATACGTTAACGGCTCCAAAACTATACTCGCCCCGTTTGGTAGGACGAAGTTCGTACCGGATAGCCTGCGTTGCGTGGGATGCCAGTCGGGCACGGAACAGCACATCCCGACGCTGGAATTGAAACGGAATTTCGTCGACAACCTCGACATCGGCCCGGAATGAATACCGGTTCTCCAGATAGATCGTGATTGGATTTTCATCCCCGTTGGATAACCGGTCGGGCACGTCCCGACGGGCAAAAAAAGCCAGACCGGGTTGCTTTCTGGCCATCCCAAACAACAGCCAGGCATCCAGCACAATCAGGCTGACGAAGCCAACGAAGAGTAGCCGCACTGACGGAAACAGCGCCGGAAAAGCGTATGCCGCCACAAAGAGCAACACCATAACTACCAGGCTCAACCACAGGCGCGTAGCGACGAAAAGGGGGCCAAGGAATTTCATTTAGGATGATGCTTACCTGTTTTCACAATCGGAAACTTTAGATTGTAGATTTTTGTAGTACATTTAAATTGGTTGGGGTGCAAGCCTCGACCCCGCCTTGAGGTGTTACGGTCGTTCCGTGACACCTCATTGTATTTTATGATCTATCGTTCCGTCAAACACCTGTTCCCGTGAAAATATAAACAACCGACTCTGCCAAATAAGCCATATCGCTTTAATATTTTGACTACGCCGTACTCTTCCCTTGACCCCATTAAGTAGATTACCCGCCTTAATCGTACTCTGGATATGAATCAAGACCGTTTCAGCCTGCCGGTGTGCATCCCGAATTTCGTTATCAATAGCTGACGGGGTAGGAGTAGTATTGTGCTTAAATTCGATGAGTTTTTTTTCATTGACGAGAAATGCGTCAGGATTTTTTACACCAGGTTCATCAATAACCGGCAATAGAAGTAACTGGTAACCAAACTGAGCTAGTACAATGGCTGTTTCAACATTCAAACTTCGCTCCGGACCATTGTGCTGTTCATGTACATCTACGTACCCTCCTGAGCTTTCATCTTCGAATACCCGAATAAAATCGTCGGTCATCTCGGCACGTCAACTTTCTGTACCAGTTGTGCGATAACTTCATCGGCGGTACCGCCTTCCATTTCGCGTTCGGGAGTTAGCAGGATACGATGGCGCAGGACGGACGGGGCTAGTTCCCGTACGTCTTCAGGGGTGATAAAGTCGCGGCCCCGGAGAGTAGCCAGGGCTTTGGCACTGTTCAGCAAGGCTACCGAAGCGCGGGGTGACGCGCCCAGATACAACGATTTGTTGGCCCGGGTAGCCTGTACGATCTGTGCTATATAGTCGAACAATTTATCTTCCACGTGTACCTGGTGCACCTGCCCACGCAGAGAGGCCAACTGGTCGGCAGTTAAAACAGCGTCTATCGCATCGAGGGCATCGGCAAGGTTCCGGCGCTGGTGATGCCCGCGCAGAATAGCAATTTCCTCATCACCAACCGGGTAACCAATGACGATTTTAAACAGAAAACGGTCCAACTGGGCTTCGGGTAATCGGTACGTGCCCTCCTGCTCAATGGGGTTCTGGGTAGCCAGTACCATAAATGGATTAGCGAGCGTGTAGGTTGTGCCATCATTCGTAACCTGCCGTTCCTCCATTACTTCAAACAGGGCCGCCTGCGTTTTGGCCGGTGCCCGGTTAATCTCATCAATCAGGACAAGATTAGAAAAAACGGGGCCCTGCCGAAAGGTAAAATCGCCCGTTTTGGGTTGAAATACCGACGTACCCAGCACATCAGAGGGCATCAGATCGGGGGTGAACTGAATACGACTGAAGCCCACCGACAACGTTTTGGCGAGCAACTTAGCCATGAGCGTTTTGGCAACGCCCGGTACACCCTCAATGAGCACGTGCCCATCGGCCAGCAACGCAGTGAGTAGTAAGTCGACGGTTTGTTGTTGGCCAACAATAACTTTACCGATTTCAGCACGGATGGCATCAACGGAAGTAGTAAGCGCGGTCAGGTCTAATCGGGTATCAAAATTTTCCATATAAGGCGTCTGGATAGGGTCCTCAGACCATTTCATGTTTAACGTTTTCAATGGCCCGGTTGAGGGTCAGCAAATCAAATTCGGAGAGCGAGATACTACGCTGGGCATCGCGCAGGAGTCGTACCAACTGGATTGCTTCATCGGGAGAAGCGCCACTTTTTTGGGCCAGCGTTACCGCAAACTGATTGTCCAGCATGGTAGTATCCAATCCGTATCGTTCACGGATATCGGCCAGGAAATACTGGATTTTTTTCCGGGCCATGTTGTCGTGGTCACCCCGCTGAAAATACAGTCGACCTACGTTCTTCACGAAGTCCAGTGAGGTATTTTTGGGTGATTCGAGGACAGGAATAATACGCTGGGTGCGCTTTCCGGCGAAGATGGCATACAAAATCAAGCCGAACACAACCAGATAATACGCCCAGTTTAAGGACGGTTGTGAGCGAATGTACCGGAAAATAGACTGCTGGTCCTCGTCAAACCGCCCCTGTTTCTGGTATTCATCCCAATACGTGGGCAAAGCGGGCAAATACGAAAGGGCTTTAAAAGAATAGTCCGACGTTTTAGCGTCGAGCACGTAATAATTGGTAAAAGCCAGGGGTATGTTATGCACAAAAAACTGCCCTTTCCCGTACTGAACCCGAATAAAAACAGGCTCCTTCCGGGCGTTACGCCCCAACACGGTTATACGTTGCGTGTCTTTTAACTTAAGGTAATTTCGGCCATCGTCGTGAACGAAATTGTACCCTTCTGGCGTGCGTAGCTGCGGGTTAGTGAAATTCTGGCGAAGCGTAGTATCTGCTTTGGCAGACTCTCTCTCATCAGCCTCGAAACCCAGTACTTTCTCCAGCGTATCGGGAAGAGAATAAGCCGAAATGAAAACGTTATTTCCCCGCCAAACGTAGGTCAACAGCGGCTTTAAATCGTTTTTATCGGGACTAAACCCCTGATTTATAAACAGGTAGTTGCTACGGGCGGGTAATTTTGTTTCGGACAGAAAATTGTACGCTGGTAAACGCACCGACTCCACAGTCGATTCTTGCATTAGGTCGGGCAGCAACTCAAACAATGCCTGGGTACCGAATGGGATTTTATCGCTGTTCTTATACGTAGCCTGCCAGCTGATGGGCTTCGGGCGGTAGTGCTCGAAGAGCATATAGGCCACCACCGTTGTCAGCAGAATAAGGAAGTATTTATTGGGTTTCGGCAAAATCGGCTACGCGGTATAGTAAGTGGCAATATATCGAAAAACGGGGTTTGGTCAAATGAAATCAGCCCGCTTCGTCGGCAAACGCGGTAAGTATTATCTACTGGAATTGGCCATACTTTTTTCACTAAACCGCTGATATAAACTATGAGCGTTGATTACTATACAAATGTGACTTACTCACTGAATCTGCGCTGACGCTAAACTGCCTAAACTCGTCCCGTATGGTGGTAAATTGACCATTATCCACCGGAAAATCACCGTACCAGACAAACTCAAACCGGCGCGTCAGTTTCTCAAAAGCGGGCTGTAACGCCGTGTTTACCAACTCCTGCACGTATTGCCGGTTGGTTTTATCGGGTTTATAAGCAATGTGGCCCGCGTTGGTCAGTTGCTTAAGTGTTTGCAGGTAAAGCAGCCGAACAGCCAGCCGGAAGTTTCGTACGGCAACAGCTTCATCGACGGCCGCATCGAAATTGATTTCCTGAATATCTTCGGTTAGATTTTCATAGTCCATACCGGTGGCCTGCGCTTTTTGAGGAAACAGGAATCCCAGTACTTCCGCTTTCGCAAGTAAATAAATTGCCAGCCCGGCAACGGCGGCTAAAATCACGTACTGCCAAACATTTTCGTACGCTTTACTCCGCAGAAACTGGTCTAATTTCCGAAAAAGCCACGCAAAGAAACGGGCCACCGGATTCTCAGGCGGGGGTGCATTGCGCCCATACTGATAATTGTGGTCGGTTTGTAAATCGCGCAGGTGTTGGGCTTCCGGATAGCGGGTGCGGATGGGTGCCCGATCGTCACGACTGACCGGCGATGCTTTTGCCGGGGGCGACTGCGCTAATGAGACAGGCACCACCATCGCTACCAGCCACAGCAGGCTCAGTACCAGATATGCCCGACGCAAAGCCAACCCGGTATTAATACGTTTCTTCATCCGATGACCGGGGTTGCCCGGGGTTGGTACCGATAGCGTCGATGGCGGAAAGAAGTCCCCGACCTTCCTGCCGCTCTACCAGATTCGTGTACTGGAAGCCCAATGCGATGTAAATGATGGAACGCAGTAAAGTACCTCCAACCGTAGCCAGCACATTGCCCACCACGACCCAGAATCCACCCACATCGGGCAACAGTTTTGAGCCAATCAAAAAGCTGATAACACCCGCAGGCAGGGTAAAAACGAGGCCCAACAGCCCTGATAAGATACCCATCACGATGAGCAGGCCAAAAGTAGACCACCACTTATCCCGGATAAGCGTAAAACAGCGATTCCAGGTCTGGCTAAAATCGGTACTTTCAAAAACGACAATGGCCATTGCCAGCGAAAGAACGATACCTACGTAAATACCCGGAAGGACAAAAAAGAAGGTGGCTACTACCGTGACAATGGAACTGAGTACACTAACAACGATTGCCCGGCTAATGTGGGCCTGCATCTCTTCCCACACTTCGGCAACGCTGATTGGAACTGGCTCCAGGCTGGTGTCCAGACGCTGCCCTGTTTTGCGGCTATACACTTTCATGTGCGCGTACGTAGCCAGGCTAACCACCAGAATCGCCAGCAAACTGAACAGGCCGGCAATTGCAAAAGCAGGCGAAAACACATTCTGCATCATCCGAAAAACGGCCGTCGGGTCTGAACTGGAGTCGGTATCGCCGGATGACCTGGCCAGGTCGAATAAGTTGGATTGCAGGATACCCGAAGCGATACCGGCCACCAGGGCTACAGGCCCTACAATATACAGCAGCGATAAGCTTAGGCTTCGGAAATTCTGGGTGATGTACTGAAAAGTAACGTTAATCTTGTCGCCAAAATCACGTTGTTGATACAGTTGAATCATGTTGGAGTTTTCGGTTTAGTCGAATAGGGTAAACAACAAAATACCAGCTGATAAACGTGGCGGACACCAGGATAATCAACCCGCTGATGAGGGGGGGCAGGGTCAGTCGGGTAACAAAACTTTCCAGAAATCCAGCCATAATGAAAATGGGCACCAGGCCAATGGCAATTTTGAGTCCCTGCTTCATGCCCCGCTTGAAAGACTCAAGCCGGGAGTAGGTTCCCGGAAACAAGAGACTGTTTCCTACCGTCAGGCCCGCGCAACCGGCAATAACGATGGCCGATATTTCGAGCGTGCCGTGAATCCAGATTTTCAGTACCGACTCCAGCAACAGACCGCGCTCATGGAAGAAGTGTTGAAATGCGCCCAGCATCACACCGTTGTAGAACAGCATCGCCATGGTACCGAACGAGGCAAACAGCCCGAAAACGAACGTCCGGAAAGCGACGTAGATGTTGTTCAGGGTAATATGCACAAACATGCTGGCCTGGTCGCGGCTGTTGTACACACCTAAGGGGTCGCCCTTCCTGATGTTTTCGAGTGTCATATTTACGTAACCATCACCCAGAATCAGCCGGACAAAGGTGTTATCGTGGGCCGCCGACACCCATCCCAGGATACAGGCAGCCAGAAAAATACCGGCCGACAGAGCCAGCAACCGGTGCGACTGTTTAAACAGCAGGGGCAACTCATAAAACCAGAACGTACGCACCCGGCCCCGGTCGTCGCGTCGGTTCTGCATCAGGCCCCGGTGCATCTGACCGGCCAGCCCGTTCAGGTAGCGCGTTACGCTGGAATCGGGATAGAAGGTGCGGGCGTACGATAAATCATCCGTCAGTTCCACGAAGCGATTCGTCAACTCATCGGGGTCGCGGCTGGGATTCTGTTCGATATCACGCCACTTGTCGGCGTTTCGTTTTACAAAAAGGGCTTCGCGCATGAGGAACGATTTGGCGTCAGTGGCGGATAGCCAGATGCTGAAAATTGGTCATTTCTGCATAAAGAACCAAAGAAAGGGTGTTATTTTTGACGAATATCTCAATTCAGTAACCGCTACAAGTAGCCGAGTATCAATACCACATGTCCGTTGCCATCCGCACCTCCCAGAATGTTCTGCTGGAATACGAACCCGCCAGTCTGGGCGAACGGATTCTGGGCACTATGCTCGACTACCTGGTTCTGTTCGGCTGGTTTATTCTGGTACTGGCCCTGCCCAGTTCGATGGGGTTTCGCCCCAACACCTTCTACACTATTCTGGTCATGCTGCCGGTGGTTTTTTACGACCTGGCCAGCGAGTGGCTGCTGAATGGGCAAAGTGTGGGTAAGCTTGCCATGAATACACGAGTCGTTATGCTGGATGGTTCCCAGCCGGGATTGGGAGCTTATTTACTGCGGTGGGTGTTTCGTATTATCGAATCAGCCGCTTTTCTGGGTGGCATCGTACCCATTATCACCATAGCCGCCAACGGAAAAGGACAGCGCCTGGGTGACCTGGCGGCTGGCACATCGGTAGTACGGCTGAAGCCCGCCGTTTCTCTGGACGATGTGCTCATCCAGCCGCAGGCTGAAAACTATACCGTTCAATTTCCCGATGTCCGGCTACTCTCCGACCGTGACATGGCAGTTATCCGGGCGGTTATCCAGCAAAATAGTGCCGACACACTACAGCGAACCGCCGAGAAAATAAAGGCTGTAACGGGGCTTACCACTACACTCGATGACCGGATGTTTTTGCAGACGGTTATCAACGATTACCAATTTATTACATCGCAATAACGGCAAAACGCCGGTGTTGCCATTCTCAGTATCACTGTTTAAATGGGTCAGCTACTGTTGCCCCTGATTCATATGCTCGACTCCATTAAATCACTGGCCCATCAATATGCGGCCGACATTGTTAACACCCGCCGTCACCTGCACGCGCACCCGGAACTGTCATTTCAGGAACGGAACACCGCCCGTTTCGTGGCCGACCAGTTGAAAGCCATTGGGATAACGCCCCAGGAAGGTGTAGCGGACACAGGCCTGACCGCCCTAATTGAAGGCAGAAATCCATCCAGCCGCGTTATCGCCCTTCGGGCCGATATGGACGCCCTACCCATTCACGAAGCAAATAACGTACCCTACAAATCGACCGTGGAGGGCGTTATGCACGCCTGCGGACACGATGCCCATACGGCCAGTTTGCTCGGCGTTGCGCGTATTCTTCACGTGTTGCGCGACCAGTTCGATGGCACTGTAAAACTGGTCTTTCAGCCGGGCGAAGAGAAAGCCCCCGGTGGTGCTTCCCTGATGATTAAGGAAGGCGTACTGGAAAATCCGACACCCGCCAGCATGATTGGGCAGCACGTGGCGCCTAATATCCCGGTGGGTAAAATCGGCTTTCGCGAGGGTATGTACATGGCCAGTACGGATGAGCTTTACCTCACCGTTCGGGGTAAAGGGGGTCATGCCGCCATGCCTGATAACCTGGTTGACCCGGTCCTGATTGCGTCGCACATCATCGTAGCCCTGCAACAGATTATTAGTCGGAACCGCCCCCCGGCCAGCCCGTCGGTGCTGTCGTTCGGGCGGTTCATTGCCGATGGCGTAACGAATGTCATTCCGAATGAAGTGACTATTCAGGGCACGTTCCGGTGCATGAATGAAGGATGGCGGGCCGAAGGGCAACGGCGCATGGTAAAACTGGCCGAAGGTATAGCCGAAGCCATGGGTGGCTCCTGCGAATTTACCATCGTAAATGGCTACCCATTCCTAAAAAACCATCCCGAACTAACCCGGCGTATACGGGCCCAGGCTGTTGAGTACATGGGTGCCGACAACGTGGTTGACCTGGACTTGTGGATGGCGGGCGAAGATTTTGCCTTTTACTCGCAGGTAGTCGATTCCTGTTTTTATCGGCTGGGCACCCGCAATGAATCGCGGGGCATCATTTCCGGTGTTCATACCCCTACCTTCGACATTGATGAAGCCGCCCTGGAAACCGGCGCGGGCCTGATGAGCTGGCTGGCCGTTCGGGAGTTGATGGTATAAATTTCCAGCCTGTCTGTTCATGCACTAACGTCTATTCCAATGCGCCTACTCCTCTTCCTGTTAGTTACCTACACACTTCGCGCTCAGCCGCTTCCTCAAGCATTTGCAACGGCTAAATCACCCGCAGAAGCTGGTTTTTCAGCCGAGCGGTTGACACGCCTGGACAATTGGCTACAGGGGTTAATCGATAAGGATATTGCCCCTAATGCGGTTACGTTTGTGGCACACCGGGGCAAAATCGTGCATTACAAAGCGTTTGGGTACAGCAACATGGCGAAGAGAACGCCCTTGAAACGGGATGATTTGTACCGCATTGCGTCGCAGTCGAAAGCAATTACAACGGTGACGCTGATGACGCTGTTTGAGGAAGAGAAATTCCTGCTCGATGAACCTATCTCGAAATACATCCCGGCCTTTAAAAACCCAAAGGTGCTGGTTCGCTACGACAAAAAAGACCCGGTGGGGGGTAGTTACGAAACCCGCCCGGCCAAAAGTGAAATCACCATCCGCCAACTCCTGAGCCACAACGCGGGCATTCCGTACGAGCATCCACTCGACCAGCGGCCTGAGTTCAAAGTACCCTTCTTTAATTCCACCGCGCCGGATAAACTTGAAGATGTCATAAACAAACTCGCCACGCGCCCCCTCCTGCGAGACCCAGGCGAACCGGACTCAACGGGTGTGGGCTTCACCTATGGTCTCAACATCGATATTATTGGGCGGTTGATTGAAATATTATCCGGCAAACCCTTCGATGTGGCCATGCGGGAGCGGGTGCTGGAACCACTCGTCATGTTGGATACCCATTTTTATCTACCCGCTACGAAAGCCAGCCGTCTGGTTGAACTATACAGCAAAGAGCGTATGGACAACTCCCTCACGCTGCACACCAACAGCGACTATCGAAACTTCGCTACTTCGGGTGCCAGAACGTACTTTTCGGGCGGGGCCGGACTGGTTAGCTCGGCGGAAAACTACGCCCGTTTTTGCCAGATGATGCTCAATGGCGGCATGTTCAATAACCACCGGATCATTAGCCGAAAAACGGTGGACATGATGCTTCGTAACCAGATTGGCACGGCTGAAGTCTGGGACCGGAAAGATAAATTCGGACTTGGTTTCCAGTTGATCACGGAGAATTCGCATTATGGCGATCTGGCAACGCCCGGTTCCTACACCTGGGGCGGCATGTATTGCTCCGAATTTACCATCGATCCAAAAGAAGAACTCATCCTGCTTATTTTTACCAACGTCCATCCGTACGCCTACTACAGCGATTTTGTCAGGAAGTTCCGTATTGGGGTTTATCAGGCACTGAATTAATCGATAAATTCGAGGCCAAAAACACGTTTTGCGCTCTATCCTTCCTGTTCCAAAGCAAGCACATTTTCCGGCCATTCGTTCCAATCCATGCTTAAAAAAATAGGTCTTGTTCTTGTCGTGATGCTGGTGGCATTGGCCCTCTGGCAGCGGGAGTTAGTGAGTTATGGCTGGATGCAGGCGCGGGGGCAACTGCGTATTTTGTGGAATACCCAACCCGTCAATGAGGTACTGGCTGACCCGGCTTACCCCGATTCGCTGAAGAAAAAAATAGAACTAATCCGAGAAATAAAGCGTTTTTCTGTAGATTCGCTCGGATTAGAACCGTCGGGAAGTTATGAGTCATTTTACAACCAGCATGGGAAGCCAATTTTATGGGTCATTACGGCTTCGGAGCCTTATGAATTGATTGCCAGAAAGTGGCATTTTCCCATAATCGGCACATTCTCGTACAAAGGTTTTTTCGAGAAAGACAAAGCCGACACGCTGGTAGCCGAGTTGAAAAGGGAAGGGTTGGATACCCGGATTGGGGAGGTTTCGGCCTGGTCGACGTTAGGCTTTCTGCATGATCCAATCCTGTCCAGTTTTCTTGATCGGTCAGAAGGGAGTTTAGCCGAGTTAATCATTCATGAACTAACGCATGGTACGCTGTTTATAAAAGACAATCTGGAGTACAACGAAAACCTGGCCGACTTCGTAGGGGAGTATGGAGCGCTGCGGTTTCTGGCCTGGAAGTACGGCACGAACACGGCTCAATACACAAACTATCTCGCTACAAAAGCGTTCTACGAACGCTATGATGAACATATCCTGCATGGAACCCGATTACTGGATAGTTTGTATCACTCGTTTAAACCCAAAACGCCCCTGGTTGTCAAAGATTCATTGAAGTGGAAAACCATTCGGCAAATCGTTGATTCGTCGGATACATTAACCGATCAGCGGATTACAACTGCCGTACGTTCAGTAAAAAAACGACGGATTAGCAAACTAAACCTACCCAATAATGCGTATTTTATTGGGTATCTTACCTACCGGAAGCAACAAAACAGGTTTCGGCAGGAATTTAAAAACCGGTTTGGAAGCAATTTTAAGCGGTACCTCACGTACCTCAAAGAAACGTATCCATCCTTATAAACGCAGCCCGACAGGTGGGCGGCTGTTCTTATGAAAAAGGTTATAATAGGCATCAGTATTGCATTCTTCCTATGTACAGGTTTCATCGCCTTGAACAGTTATCGGCGCGTAGTCAATAATAGTTTCGGGCCGGGAGAGCACCTTGAATACCGGGTTCACTACGGCTTTATCAATGCGGCCGAAGCCATTATTGACGTTAGTCCATCCCTATACAAGGTAAATGAGCGACCCTGCTACCGGGTCAATGTAGATGCCCGAACGCTGGGTGCCTTTGACCTCGTTACCCGCATTCGGGACACCTGGCGATCTTATATCGATACGTCGGCTATTCTGCCGCAGAAATTTTATACCAGCCTTCAGGAGAACAAGTACCGGAAAGAAGAGAACGTTACGTTTAACCACGCAACCAATACCGTGAAGGCGGAAGAACGGAAGGAGAAGGGCGTTTTTAAGGTGCCTGATAACGTCCATGACCTGATTAGTGGTTATTACTTTCTGAGAACCATTGATTTTAGCCACGTCAGTAATGGGCAGGTCATCGAAGTACCCGCTTTTTACGATGATACCGTTTACAACATGAAAGTCCGGTTTAGGGGTAAAGACGTTGTCAAGACTAAATTTGGCAAGATTAACGTCATTAAACTGAACCCTGTTTTGCCCCCGGGCAATGCACTCTTCAAGGAAGAAGAATCCATTCGTATTTTTGTTTCCGACGATGTCAACAAAGTCCCCGTTAAAGTAGAAGTTGATTTCTGGGTTGGGGCCATGGTAATGGATTTGAGAAATAACGGCGGATTGAAGCAACCGCTGAAGTTTTACTGATAGTAGGCAGTCAGCCAGCTTCTCACTTTTATAAGTGCTCTTTCTACCGGGTTAAGGCGGTTCCAGCGCATTGTCCACAAAGGTACCGCAACGGCACCGAAGCTCTGGTAGAAAGCGCGGATAGGTTGTTTTGCCGGACTTTCAAAATCAAGAACGAGCCGTTGTCCGGATTTTTCCTTCACTAGCTGGTCAATCAATAGCGTCCGGGCATTTCCGCGCCTACCCGCTTCCGAGGCCGCATTGAATAGGTAGATGAGTCGACCTCCCTCCTGCACAAACAACGCCCCAGCCTCAATTTGGCCATTGTGGAGCGTGTACCGTAGCGTTACCAGCCCCCGTTTTACCAGCTCGCCAGTTAAGTTTCTCAAAATAGTATAAGCCCAGTCTGCCACTCCCCCGTCAATCGTTTGGGCATGGTTATCCTTGAATAAAGTCAATAACGGTTCTATATCGGAAGATTCGACTACTGTCCAGTTCGCCCTGATGGCCCGACGCAGACTGGCCTTGCGGTCAGTTGAATAGTGCCGATAGATGCGTGGATAATCAATAGAAAGGTCAAGAGTGTGAGTCGAGCCGGAATAGACGGCATCGAACGGGAAGCGTTCATTGGGTTTCTGCCACATACAGAGCAGGGAGCCGTACCGGAATCGCTTTAGTACCTGCTGAAAAAAAGGGGCTTCGTCAACCTGGCTATTGCGGCTGAAAACGCCTAGAAACTGGCAAAAAAACGGCTGGTGTACAACCCATGCGTACGGTATTCCCGCAATCGTTTTCCGACGTAACGGAACGGGCATCACCGCCTGATACTTCCCGGTTTCATCCAGCAACACCATACCCGCCCACTTCCACATAGGTGCGGGCAACACCGCGTCCAGATACCACGAATAGGCGTACAGTACCGGCTCGAGCGAAGCCGCTACGCACGCATCCCACGACCTGAGGTCGAGTTGAGAGCGGGGAATAAGCTGAGGGACAAGATGGCTGGGAACAGGCACCGGACTTTGGGTGTAAAGCCTACTTAAACAGTGCTTTCAATTTGTCGACAGCCGCGCGGGTTTCGGCATTTTTAGCCACTAAATCACTGATAGTCTGTACCGCATGAATGACGGTGCTGTGGTCACGTCCGCCAAAATGATAGCCAATCGATTTGAGCGATAAATCCGTTTTTTCCTTGGCCAGGTACATAGCAATCTGCCGGGGATGTACCAGTTCCCGTTTGCGGCTTTTAGCTTTCAGGTCTGCAATCGATACATTGAAGAAATCGGCTACGGCTTCCTGTACCGTATCGATGGTGACTTCCCGTTCCGAATCGACTACGATATTTCGCAGCGTGTGCTTGGCTAGCTCAAGGTCAATATCCCGCCGGTTCAGCGATGCCTGCGCCATTAATGACACGATGACCCCCTCCAGTTCCCGAACGTTGGTATTGACGCTATGAGCCAGGTATTCGATAACGTTGTTCTCGATATAAATGCCTTCTGCCTGGAGTTTTTTCTGGATAATAGCAATCCGCGTTTCGAGGTCAGGCGTTTGTAAATCAGCGGAAAGCCCCCATTTGAACCGCGACAGCAGCCGGTCTTCCAGGCCATCCAGCGCGCGGGGAGCGCGGTCGGACGTCATAATGATCTGCTTCCCCGATTGGTGAAGGTGGTTGAAGATATGGAAGAAGATTTCCTGCGTTTTTTCCTTTTTTTGCAAAAACTGCACATCGTCAATCACTAGTACATCCACCTGCATGTAAAAGGACGTAAAGTCGCGAATACCGTCTGACCGAACGGCATTGAGAAACTGGTTCGTGAACTTCTCGGACGTAACGTACAGGACGAATTTATTCTGGTTGTTATTCTTGATATAGTTACCAATCGCCTGCACCAGGTGTGTTTTGCCCAGCCCGACCCCCCCATATACCATAAGCGGGTTGAACGACGTAATACCCGGCCGCTCTGCCACGGCGTACCCCGCCGACCGGGCCAGCCGGTTGCAGTCGCCCTCCACGTAATTATCGAATGTATAACTCGGATTCAGGTACGAATCGAGCGTGAGCGAATCAAGGTCTTTGAAAATAAACGGACTCTTAACCAGATCAGGACTAACATTATCGGGTTTGGAAGTCTGGGTGGATTTGGTTGTTGGTATGTTTACCGTGAGCGGACGGTTTTTTTCATTGCCTTTATCAACAATAATCGAGTACTCCAGCTGCCCGTTGGGGCCAATAGCGGTATCGAGGGCTTTACGGAGGGCATGAACAAAGTTTTCTTCCAGCCATTCGTAGAAAAATTCGCTCGGAACCTGAATCGTCAGAACATGACCATTGAGTTTCAGGGGTACGATTGGCTCAAACCAGGTGTTGAAGCTCTGTTCGGGTACAATCTCCCGGATAACGTTCAGACAGCGATTCCACACCGTCGTTATTTCACGCTGCATGCCGGTCTGAGAGATTATATTCACGGGGAGACATTTTCATTACGGTTGGGGTCGTAAAAAAGGGAGACAAATATGAGGATAATATTTGACCCGTCCACACCGGAATTATCACGTTTTTTGTAAAAAACCGTAGGCTGTCTTCCAATGTTAAGCTAAAATTACGCCAATCCATCGGAACGTCAAGGCTCAAATTAAATCCCTTTGAATAATGCAATCAGGACAGCATCCATGCTGCAAGGCACGTACTTTTCCCCCGAAAAGAGAAAAAGAGTACATTTACCACCCTATCATCCCAACCGTATCCAATGGAACCACTTTTCTCGTCTCTCTTCCCCACTTCCAGTAAGGCAGACTGGATAACGCAGGTTCAGAAAGAAGCAAGAGACGCAGACGCCTTTGAGCGAATGCGCTGGCAAGCGGATGGAGCGTTTACGCTGGAACCATACTATACGGCCGATGATCTGAACACACTACCGCTAACCAACCTACAGACGGCGCAAAAGCAAATACCAGGGTGGCTAAACGCACCGGAGTACTTGATTACTAATGAAAAAGCCGATAATGTAACCCTTCGGGATGCACTCACTCGCGGAGCTGATGCGTTGGTACTCACGCTGGCCACCATGCCCGACCTCTCCCTTTTATTGAATGGAATTAAACTGAGTGAAACCCCCGTTTTTTTTCGGTTCAATGCCGGTCAGCAGCCGGTCAACACCGCTGATTTTGTGCAGGCATTAAAGACCATTGCGCCCTACCAATTCAAAGGTGGTTTACTGACGGCTGTAAACGATCAGATAGCCGATGTTACCCGCCAAACGGCCGATTCACCCCTGTTTCGGACTATTTGCATCAGCGGTCACGCGTTCCACAATGCCGGGGCTACGGCTACGCAGGAGCTGGCTTTTACGCTGGCCATGCTGACCGATGCCTACGATACGCTCACGGATGATGGCTTATCAATTGACCAGCTCGTTGCCAAAACAATGCTGTCCGTTTCTGTCGGGACGAGTTATTTCATGGAAATCGCCAAACTCCGCGCCTTGCGCGTATTATGCCTGCGGTTTGTTGGTGCTTATCAACCATCATTTAGCCAAGTCGGCGGACCCATTCAGCCGAATGGGCGGGCCGATTCATCATTCCAGATCCACGCCCAAACGTCAACCTTTTACGATGCGGTCGCGTCTCCATACACTAATCTGCTACGGTCAACAACCGAGGCCATGGCAGCAGTGATGGGCGGCTGTGATGCACTAACCATTCACCCGTATAATGCTGTTTCGGGTCAAATACCGGACCGGGCTTTCGGTGAGCGTATTGCCCGGAATATATCCGTACTGCTGCGGGAAGAAAGCCATCTGGATAAAGTCGCCGACCCTTCGGCCGGGTCTTATTACATTGAAACCCTGACGCATGAGTTGGTAGAATCGGCCTGGGCGTTGTTTCTGGCTGTTGAAAAACGAGGAGGCTACAAACAGGCAATGGCTGATGGCTTTATTCAACGGGAAATTGACCGATCCTATCAGGTTAAACTAGCAGCCGTACAAAATGGAAAAGTACTGGTTGGCGTGACGAAGTACCGGTCGGATGATAGCACGGATGCACTCAGCAAACCCGGGAAAACTACCCAAAACGACACCACTACACTTCCCAATCGCCGACTGGCGGAGGAATTTGAGTAAATGAAAAACTGATTTCTACACCTATGGCGAAGCGTTGGCAGGAAAGGCATGATTTTTATCAAAAAGCGTTAACCCAGTTATCGAGCGGTTTGGCCTTGTACCCCAACCTGAACGAGCTGGAGAAAGACGGGGCTATTCAACGATTTGAGTTCACGTTTGAACTGGCCTGGAAAACATTACAGGATTATCTTGCCCAACAAGCTGGCTACACAGATGTTAAAGGACCACGGCCTGTACTAAAGCAGGCTGTTCAGGACGGTTTATTGATCGATGGCTATACATGGATACAAATGTTAGACAGACGCAATGCATTAACGCATGTGTATGATGAAGCAGAAAGTCGTGAGATTCTGGAAGTCGTGTCCACAACCTACCTACCCTTATTAATGGAGTTAAACACTGTATTGCTCAGCAAACGATGAACTTTGGACTGCGCGCTACCGACCTGCTTTACATGACCAGTCTGTTCCAGCAACACCCCGATATTGAGCAGGTCTGGCTGTATGGGTCGCGGGCGAAAGGCAAAAATCAGCCCGGTTCCGATGTCGATTTGGCTCTGGTTGGTCCGGATGTAAAACGCGAAACCGTCAGCCATATTCATTTCGTACTGGAAGAAGATAGCCCTATGCCCTTTTTCTTCGATGTGTTGCACTGGGATTCGCTCAGCAACCAAAAACTAAAAGATGAAATTCAGCGAACCGCTCAACCTCTTTATCATCGACCCACCTGACTATGCGCCCTGACTTCACCAATATACCAACTCAACAAGTACAGGGCCCGGAATTACCTGTACCTGGCAAGCACTTTACCACGTCGGAAGGAATCAAATTAAAACCTCGTTTTACTGTTGCCGACGTAGCAACCGCGCCAGCGGACCGGCAATACGTTGCGTCTCAGGCTGGCATTCCGCCTTATCTGCGCGGGCCGTATGCCAGCATGTATACGCAGCGCCCCTGGACGATTCGTCAGTACGCGGGATTTTCCACCGCCGAAGAATCGAACGCCTTTTACCGGCGTAATCTGGCCGCCGGACAAAAAGGGTTATCGGTCGCCTTCGACCTGGCTACTCATCGGGGTTACGACTCCGACCATCCGCGTGTAGTGGGCGATGTGGGTAAGGCGGGCGTGGCCATCGACACGGTGGAGGATATGAAGATTCTGTTCGACCAGATTCCGCTGGACGAAATGTCGGTGAGTATGACCATGAACGGGGCCGTATTACCCATTATGGCCTTTTACATCGTAGCCGCCGAAGAACAGGGTGTTCCGCCGGAGAAACTATCGGGCACGATTCAAAACGATATTTTGAAGGAGTTTATGGTGCGGAATACCTACATCTACCCGCCGGAGCCGAGTATGCGGATTGTGGGGGATATTTTCGCCTACACCAGCCAGCATATGCCGAAATTCAACTCCATCAGTATCAGCGGCTACCACATGCACGAAGCGGGCGCAACAGCACATCTGGAGCTGGCCTATACGCTGGCCGACGGGCTTGAATACATCCGAACGGGTATGCGGGCGGGCATGGGCATCGACGATTTTGCTCCGCGATTATCCTTTTTCTGGGGTATTGGTATGAATCACTTCATGGAAATTGCCAAGCTACGGGCCGGGCGGTTACTGTGGGCGAAAATCGTGCAGCAGTTTGCCGGCAGCGGTCCCGGCGGGGAACCGCGACCGTCCAAAAGTCCGAAGTCGTTAATGCTGCGGACGCATTGTCAAACATCCGGCTACAGCCTCACGGAGCAGGACCCGTTCAACAACGTAGCCCGCACTACGATAGAAGCCTTAGCAGCTGTACTGGGGGGCACGCAAAGCCTGCACACCAACTCACTGGACGAAGCCATTGCCCTGCCCACTGATTTTTCGGCCCGAATTGCCCGGAATACACAATTGTATCTGCAACATGAAACGGATGTTACCCGCGCCGTCGACCCCTGGGGAGGCTCGTACTACGTCGAGTTTTTAACGAAAGAACTAGCCCAAAAAGCCTGGCTACTCATTGAGGAAGTAGAGCAACTGGGCGGCATGACCAAAGCCATTGAAACGGGATTGCCCAAACTGCGTATTGAAGAGGCAGCAGCCCGCAAACAGGCCCGAATCGACGGTGGAAAAGATATTATAGTCGGCGTAAACCGGTACAAGCCGGATGAAGAAACTGATATAGAATTACTGGATATTGACAATCAGGCCGTTCGGGAGAGCCAGCTTGCACGGCTGAAAATGGTACGGGAAAACAGGGACGAAGGAAAGGTAGAACAGGCATTAGCGGCCATTACGAAAGCGGCCATGAACCCCAATCGCCCCGGTATCAACCTCCTTGCCCTGGCCATAGAAGCGGCTCGCCACCGTGCTACACTGGGCGAAATTTCTGACGCTATGGAAAACGCATTCGGTCGGCACAAAGCCACCATCCGGGCCGTATCCGGCATCTATTCTGCCGAAGTATCGGACGATGAGAATTTCCGGCTTGCCCGCGAAATGAGTGACCGCTTTACCGAACTGGATGGACGAAGGCCGCGTATTTTGGTGGCCAAGATGGGCCAGGATGGCCACGACCGGGGTGCCAAAGTAATTGCCACGAGCTTTGCTGATCTGGGCTTCGATGTTGATATGGGACCCCTGTTTCAAACCCCGGCCGAAGTGGCCCGGCAAGCCGCCGAGAATGATGTCCATATCGTAGGCGTATCGAGTCTGGCGGCTGGTCATAAAACCCTGGTTCCGCAGCTCATTGAGGAGCTGGCGAAGATTGGTCGCAGTGACATTCTGGTTATCGCCGGGGGCGTTATCCCCGCACAGGATTATCAGTTTCTATACAATGCTGGCGTAAAAGGGATTTTTGGCCCCGGAACCGTCATCTCGGTAGCAGCGCAGAAAATTCTACAGACATTACTGGATACCTAGCGCTACTTAACGCAGTCCTGACACAGCAACAGGCTAACGTTTTTGACCTTTGGCGGGGCTGTCATAGTAGCCCTACCCAGATAAATTTCGTCGCCCGTCAGGTTAATTTCCGTCGTAAACTGGTAGGTACCGTCGATGTACCGAACCATCAACGATGTTTTTTTATCGGGGGACACGTAGGGGGCGGTGGCCGCTATCAAAATCTGATTGTCGCTTACAACGGCCCGGGCAAAGGGGAGGTTTTTTCGCTTCAGGTCACCAGCGTTGTATTTGTGCCAGGTAAGCCCCTTATCGAATGAGCATTCGGTATTCTGATTCAGGTATTTCTCCCGACCATTGAACATATCTTTATGGTGGTTGAATAATCGCCAGGTGCCGTGAATATAATGTTCATAACAGGCATAATTCCGGTCACTACCTAGGCCTTTATTGGGGTCACCGGGAGGGAGTGAATTGCGGTTCGGGGTCAAATTGACCTCATCATCCCAGAATAATACACCACTCGCCCCTGTAAGCCAGTAGAAAATAGCGTGTCCTTCGGCCATGACCGGTGGGACCGGATAATCGGCATTAGGACTGTTGGGGTAATCCGGGCTTTGGGTATTGAACATCCATTGCCACGCAATACGTTTTTTGGGGGAAAGTGCACTATTTATCTCCTGTTCCCCCAGCACGCTGGCCAGCCAGTGCGTATCCATCTCACCATTGTGCGGGTAACTATAGTCGAAGGCCATCGATGTGTAATAAACGCCGGGCATCTGAAAATCGGCGTAATCAGCAAAGGATTTCCCCACAATAGCATCGGGCATACCCCGCTCCCGGGATGACAGTACCGCCAAATCGGGTATAGCCTCTGTGTGCTGGGCCGTCATGCTCCAACCCCAGTCAACACCTGCGTCATAGTCGCCATACCGGGTAAAACCGAAGTTGTTGTGCGGCACGGGGCCAATCGAACCAATGTCGGTTCCGGGACTACTAGCCTTGCGTAACGTATACATCATGTAGGCGTACAGGTTCACACTCTGCTGTCTATTTTCAAAATAAGTATAATCGTTCTCTATATCCAGGAATATCTGGCCAAATGTATTTAGCGGGGCGCCCTGACAATCGCCAAAAGCGGCACACTCATAAGCTAACTGATCCATAGCCGCCCCTACGCTGTTCAGAATATATGGGTCACCGGGAGGGCGCCTGAAATACGTGTAGGGGGCGTACGAATCCCGCCGTGCCCAGAGTAGGTTAAAGGGATTGTCGGGTGGGTAATAAAGGTAGTTTTGATAGACGATCAATGCCCGCTGACTCTGCTTGAGCGGACTCGTCCAGCCCGGAGGTTTGGCACTTTCGGGCCCCGATATTTTTTCATCACCCGTCATCCGACTAGCCTCCATGGAGGTGAATCCACGCCGGAATAACTTCTCCCGGTCCTGATTAACGTGCAGGTTGCGGCCCGCTCCGCTGAAGGTCGACGTTTTACCGGCAGGCAGCGTAAAATCACCCACCACATCCGCGTTCCAGTATCCTTTTTGTTCGGGTGGAGTCGGTGTAAAGTTGGCGCGGGGAGTAGAAGTCAATGGAGTCAGGTAAGGAGCCTGACTGTTGGCCTGAAAAGGTATTGTTTGCAGGAGTGTAATCAGACCAATGACAGCTACACACGAATTACCCAACCACGAACATGAGCGATGGATTGATTTACTGAAATTAGTAGTATCCTTTTGTTTACTAATAGATAGCGTATCTGAATAAATCGGTGGCAAGTAGTCAAATATCATACTATATGTAAATGAAGATAAAACAAAAATCAACAAATTAAAGACAACGGAAACATGTCAATAAGTATGCCATTCTATCTCGCACCTACTTAATATAGACGTTATGTTAATCTTGTTAGTGTCTGGTAACTCATACAAATAAAGAACCCGCCCTATTGGGGCGGGTTTCTCTCGCAGGACTGGCCTGACATTGTATTTAATATTTACTGACAATCGAATCGGGTAATACTTTTACGTCAATACCGTACGCTTTGAGTAAACTGGCGCGATTATTCTGCCCATCCACATAGGCAGGGTTCACTACCATAGACCGGTTGTAGTAGTACGAAGCCAGTTCCAGTTTTTGCCGGTTATTCTCCGCCTGTCCTTCACCCTGATAAATTACGCCGAGGTTATTGTAGGCTGGCGCATACGCATTGGCGGCCCGGATTGTTTGCTTATAATAATACTTGGCCGAATCGACGTTCGGCGTAATCTTCTGAAATACATAAGCCATAGAAAAGTAAGCCTCGCCGAAGTTTGGATAAATCCGGGTCGATTCCTGCAAGTGGTCGAGTGCCCAGCGGCCGTGCTTGTTGGCATGTGCAATATTGGTATCAATTACTGCCTGCGCCTTCTTTACCTGCTCCAGCGATGGTTTTGGCTTGATAGCGTTTGTCGCGTTGGCAATCGAATCGGCTTTGGCTCGGTCTTTCAATCCTTTCTCAATCCACTCATTGGCTACGTGCCGTTGTACCTGGCAGCTATTGGGCGCATAAGGCAGGGCCGAATTGAAGAGGACAAAATTATTCTCCCAATCCTGGTTACGTTCTACAGTTTTGAACGAGTAAAAACCAGCGACAACCACCATCAGGCCCAGCAAAGGGGCATACCGGACCAACACCGGTTTTGCCGAATTTTCCGGGTCACGAACGAGCAATTTCTGCAATGCCCATACTAGAACGAACCCAAAACCCATCACGGCAGCGTAGGTGAAACGTTCGGCAAAAATACCGCCCCGAATCCAGATAAAGCCAAGGCCCGGTGCCATCGTTACAAAGAACCAGAAGATACCGAAACCCCAGAGTGTGCGCTTAACAAATCCTTTCCAGGCCAGCCAGATTAGGCCAATGAACGTAAAAAAGCCAGCCCAGGTCAATACATCGCCCTTGCCCCCCGACGGGATAACGTTGTATGAATAATCATAAACCAGGGGGTGGGGTAAAATAAGCAACCGCAGGTAGTACTCCAGAAATTTGAACATCGTCGACTTCTGGGTTTTTTCAATGGCATACGGATAGTTAGCCCAGTCAATGGGTGGCGTGCCGCTCAGCGTACCGATCATTTTCTGCTTCTGGTAAAAAAACAGGGCCGTAACAATCAGGAAGGGCCATAAGCTAATCAGCGATTGCCAGACGTTCCGACGGGCAAACCAGTACTGCATAGCCGGAATCAACGCCAAACTAACGATGGACGATTCCTTGGATAGGAAAGCAAAGTAGAGCGATGCGCAGGCCAGACCTATCCAGCTACCCGATAGTGCGCCCATAATAAGTACACCCAATACGCCACCAACGGTACTCCCCATCAGACTACTGCCAATTACCCAGCCACCCACCAGGGAAAATAGCCCCAGCATCCCACCCAGCGGCCAGTCGGAAGGTGGCCCCTTGAACCAGAATGTGTTGTTTGACTCCAGGTGTTTCCAGTACGATAGCAGCATCAGGGCAATAAACAGGAAACTCAGTATTTCATCGCGTCCTTTGATATTGGCCACAATTTCGGTGTGAATGGGGTGGGCAATAAAAACCAGCCCAATCAAAAAAGCCAGGATAGTATGGCCGGTAAGCCATTTTTGGAGCAGTGCCCCAATGACCAAACCCGTTAGCCCGTACAAACCAGCGTTTATCATGTGGCTGATATTCGGGTTGTCCTTAAAATACTCCTGCTCCATCGCAAACGTTATGAGCGACAGGGGTCGGTAGTACCCCAGTGAGATATTACTGAAATGCCAGAACTCAGTCCGGAGCAGGTCGGGGATGCCCGCAATGCCTTTCTTTACGAACAGATTCTGCCCAACAGCGGCAATATCATCCAGCGCATACTGGTGGCCGAATGTGTTGATGTATAAGGCGAAACCCAGTAAGGCCAGTACCGCAGGTGGCCACCATTCAACCGGTCGTTTGTCGATAGGTAAGTCGGGTTGAGTAGGTGGAGGTGTTGGTTTTGCGGCCACCGGGCGGGTAGTAGGGCGCTGCACCGGGTCGGCTGGCCGACTGGTACCAGACCGGGCCTGGCTATCACCAGACGTATTAGGAGCAGGCTTGGCCGTTACTACCTTCGCCGGAGTAGGGCGCGGGTTCTCGTAGCCCTGAGATTGCTTTTTTTTAGCCATAACAGCAGGTACTCAACTGGATTTAGATGTTGTGATTCCCGATTCCATACCTACATAGGCAATGTAGAGAATCACTACATTTATGGTTTGATTGTAAAGTTCAATAAGAATGTCAGTAAAATCAATTAAGATGCTCGCTCAACTGAAAACAATTGTCCTGGCAGCTGGACTCGGACTGTTTATCAACAGCTGTATTACCGTTCGTCCACCGGCTACAACAAATCGCTATCCAGCGCTGAATCGGGCCGACAACCTGGCCCTGGGCAACCCAAGTGGAGCCGCAGCGGGCGATCCGAATAATTACCTCATCAGCCGGCCGCAATACGTACTCTCCTACAATCGCAGCCGGGGTATTGCCAACTGGGTTAGCTGGCGGCTCAGCCCATCCTGGAAAGGCGATGCCAAACGCAATGATAATTTCCGGCCCGATCCTGAACTACCGTCCGGTTGGTATGCAGCCCGCACTTCCGATTACACAAACACGGGTTTTGACCGGGGGCACCTTTGCCCTTCCGACGACCGGGATGCAACGCCCGAAGACAATGCGGCTACGTTTCTTCTAACCAACATCGTGCCACAAGCTCCGCGCCACAACCGGGAAGTCTGGAAATCGTTAGAAGATTATGAACGGCAACTGATGAGCAACGGCAGTGATGTTTACATTATTGCGGGGGCAAGTGGTTCAGGGGGTACCGGGCAAAACGGCTACGCTACTACATTGGCCAACGGTAACCTAACCGTTCCGGCTACGCTCTGGAAAATACTGATTCTTGTACCAGCCGGTAGCACAGATACCTTTCAGATTAACGAGAATACGCGTGTCATTGCCGTCAACATACCAAACGATCAGTTGGCCGCCGATAAACCCTGGCGGGCGTACCTAACCAGTGTCGATGAGTTAGAAAAGCTAACCGGGTACGATTTCATGTCCAATCTGTCCGTCGACGTACAGCGCGTTATTGAGATGCGTATTGACGGAGGAAATAGCTGATTCGCAACACTACGCAGCCATAGCACGGCGTTCCGGCATCTGCACCACTTCCGTTGGTGTAGTGATCCGTTTTGTCCGGTACCGCAGCAGTTCGATGGCATCAGCATCATTAGCGAACGCGCCGTTTACGTTAACCATATGCCGGGCCAGCACATCGTATTTTCCCCTCATCAGCAGGAAGAAAATCTGCAGAAAGTCCAGCCCGTCGAAAATAACGGCCCGATTCTGAGCGTATTTGTCAATGGTTTTAAGGAAAAAAGTAGGATGCTCGGTCCAGTGCATCGCGGGCCGTACATGGTGGCTAATGTGATAGCCATCATTCCAGCACTTTTTATTGTACTTTACATTAATGCAGGTAATGCTGTTTTTGTAGGCATTGCCCGGATCATTGGCATCCACAAAGGCGTGCTGTGTCCAGTTGCCCAGCATGGCAATCAGGCGGTAAATGACGAGAGGCAACAGGAAGACCATTACCGTGGCAGGCCAGCTTACAAAACACAAGCCGACGCAAACAACACCGAATACAATTTCTCCGGCAAGTGCGCGAGTTGCCAGTTTGGGCCGGTTTTTCTGACGCAGATAATCCAGCAGGTTCCGCACACCCAACACGAAAAACCGTCCGAAATACGATAGAAAGCTCCGAAAGCTATCCCGCTGGAACGCCATAGTGCTGCTGTCGTCGTCTTCAAGATTATTTTCGGGGTGGTGCATCCCAATGTGATGGCTGTAGTAGGTTTCGGGCGTGTGGCCAAAAAATGGCGCTACTATCCAGGGGATGTACTTGTTCATCCAGTCGTACTCCGACTTAAAAAACTGCCGGTGACTGGTGCAGTGAAGCATGAGCCCAAAGGGGCCTTTGAATCGAAAGTTTGTAATAAATAAGTGGACAGCTGCCACCGCCCACCAGGCCCAACCCACAACAAACGGCATAAACAGCAATACGCTGAGTGGTATAACGGTCAGGCTGATTTGGATGGTTAGGTAAATAAAGGGCAGGTCTCGCTCGTCTTTGATATACTGGAGGAAAAACTTGTCAAGGCGGCTGTATTCGCGCGCTGTGAATGTAGGATCCTGTATTGTGCTCAGTACCTTCATGTATCTGTACAGTGGTTGAGAAAAAAAGAAAAAGGCTCAGACAGTTTCGATTTTACTAGTGACAATCGAAACTGTCTGAACCTTCGTGTAATACTAACGAAAAAATGAATTGAATTGACCAATTACCCTATATACCTAAATATATTTTCCGAAACGGGGTGATTGCTAAACAATTTCGGCCCGTCTGCAACGCTCATTTTTACACCGGTAGCAATCAGCAATAACGGGTACGGGAGAGCGGCACCAACCGGGGCAGCATAATTCATACAGTCAGGAGATACTATCCGGGAACAACCGTTGCCAGAAGATGGCTAGTCCAACGCCCAATGCTGCTCCAACACAATCGGCCACTACATCTTTCCAGTCGGCACTGCGGTTAATAGGCAGCGCATATTGTAACGCTTCAATCAGTATCCCGAAAAGCAATCCGGCCACCAACGCGTAGCCCATTCGCAAACCCGTCAGCATCCACAGTAAGGTAAACGGAGCGAATATGAGAACATGCAGGGATTTATCGTTCCAGGTATTCAACTCGCTCGGTATCTGATCGTGCGGAGTCAGGCAGCCGATCAGCATAGTAATTGTCCAGCCAATAGCCAGCAAACGCCATGCGGTAGGGGGAATTCTCATACAGTTGTTTTCAACCGATTGGTGGTCAAAATCAGAAATAAAACGGCTAAGCTTAGTAAATAAATAACATTGCGACTATCAATTACGCCCCGGCCCAATGCCCGGTATTGTTCATCCAGCGCCAGCCATGACAGGTAGTACCCTATTCCACTCAGGGCGCTTAAGCCCGCCAGTGCGCTAAGTCCAACGTACAAGAGAAAACAGCAGAATACGCCTAGTACGAAGGCTACGACCTGATTGTCATTAAACGAAGAAGCCCACAGACCAATGGCTACAAATACCCCCGCCAGCAGGAATAAACCGATATACGCGCCAAACACCCCCGCCGAGTCAATGTTGCCAGCGGGTGCACCAAGCTGATACAGCGTGCCATAGTACAGCAGTGTTGGCAGTAGTGTTATTATAACCAGCAGCCAGCTTGCCAGAAACTTCCCCCCTACTATACCCCACCGGCTAACGGGCTTACTCAGCAGCCATTCCAGTGTTCCCGAACGAACTTCATCGGCAATGGAGCGCATCGTGATGGCAGGCACCAGAAACAGTAATAAATAAGGGGTCAGATTGAAGAACGTGCCCATATCGGCGTACCCGTTTTCGAGCAGGCTGGTATCCGGGAATACCCACAACATCAGTCCCATAGCCGTAAGAAACACGCCCATAATGATGTAGGCGATGGGCGACGAGAAAAACTGATTAACTTCTTTGCGAAAAATGGCCAGCATGAAGGCAGTGTAGAGTGGTCGGTTTATGGTTTGGGGTTTATAGTTGGCTGACGCAAATAATTTATATTGATGCGTCAGTCAACTACAAACCCTAAACCTTATTCCTATTCAAACGGGTTGGTTTTGTTTCGGCGTATAAAAGCGGCAATAATCAGGGAGAGAACCACGCCAATCAGGATGGTACCGAACAGGCCAAACATAAACTGTAAACCGGGCGACTGGAATTTCTGCATCCACTCAATTGCCTGATCAATCTGTTCGTCGGACAGCTTACCCTGCTCCTCCATCTGGTCACGAACCTGCCCGACCAGACGCTCCTGAAAACCAGGATCAATAACCTGGGTATAGAAAACGGTAAACGCCGAGGACAGTAATCCGGCAACGGCGGACAGCAGCGCTCCCAGACTCATTCCCTCCCCATAAGTCATGTACCCCCCGTTATTGGTGCGGTACTCACGCATGCCCACAATCAGGCCGCCAATCAGGATACCATAAATGATCAGGCTGAGTGCTCCATTAGTCGTTTGGTTGAACGTGTAGAGAATGATTGAATACACAACCAGGGCTATACCCGTTATGAGTCCCCATTTTAGGGCAGTACGGGCCGTGGTAGTCTGATTATCCATACTAGTAAGTGGTTTGAACGCGTAATATTATCGCAAAACGCCGTAATCCTGTTTACGGAAGATAAGCGAAATGATAAGCACGGGCAAAACTGCCAGTGCTGTTTTCTTGGTCAGCTCATCGGGAAGCAATACTCCGGGCTGCATGGTACTTACTTTATTCCATTGCTCGGCAAAGGTTTCCGGACCAAACTGGTCGGTAATTTGTTTTTTGCCCTCCAGCAGTAGTTTCTTCGAGTTAACAACGTATTCGGCAAAAACGCCCGGGTCTACCTGCGTCACAAACAGGTATACAAGCCAGCTCGTTACCAAAGCCGCTATAGTATTCAGGACGTACCCAATGGTTAACCCCTCCCACAAGTGCAGATGACCGTGCCCAATGTATTTTCGATAATACCAGACCGCGGCAACCATAACGATAATGTGAATCCCAAAATCCAGTACCCGAATGTTGCCCAGTGCCGGTACACCAATGGCATAAAGCGCCAGAAAGTACAGAAAGCACAAGACGCCCGTCGCCAATCCGGCCAGTAGGGGGATTTTCAACAACGGGTGACTGAAATAATTAATAATACTTTTCATGTAGTCGGGTTAAATAGGCCGCGATGGATTGTGCCCACTACGCGCCCCGTAAATGATTGGCCCAGAAACGGTGAGTTTTTGGATTTCGAGACGGTTCGTTCGTACGTCCATTCACCCGTCGGATCAAAAAGCGTTAGGGTAGCAGCCTGTCCTTCGGCAACAGTAAGGGACGGAAGACGTAAAATTTGCCGGGGCCGGGTAGTGAATTTCCCGATAAGTTTCGACAGCGGTACCATCCGATTGTGGGTAATACTGGCTGCAAAGACTGTTTCCAGTCCTATCACGCCAAACTCAGCCTGATCGAATTCCAGATTTTTACTTTCCGCATCCTGGGGCGAATGATCCGATACAATGGCATCAATCGTATCGTCGGCAAGGCCCGCCCAGAGTGCAGCCACATCCTCAGGCGACCGGAAGGGTGGGTTGACTTTCAAATTCGTATCAAAACCGGCCAGCGCTGAGTCATCAAAAATAAGTTGATGGACGGCCACATCGCAACTGACCGGCAATCCGGCTGCTTTCGCCCGCCGAATCAGCTCAACCGAGCGGGCGGTGGAAAGGGTAGCGAAGTGGAGCGAAGGGTTTGGGGTATGGACCGGTGTTACATCGTTCTCTACACCCCGCCCTCCCTGCTCTACGCCCCCAAGCACGTAATCCAGTAGCCGGAGGTCGCGCTCTACCATAAGTTCTTCGGCCAAAGCCGGCATTCCTTTCAGGCCGAGCAGCGTACTTTGAATGCCTTCGTGCATCTGCCCGAAACGGGTTAGCAACTGCTCTTCGGGCCGATTGATAAGCAACCCGTTAATTGGCTGGAGATATTGCAGGGTTTTGAGCAGTAAATCGGGATTCTGAAGCGGATGCGTTCCGTCGGAGAAAGCAATGGCCCCGGCATGATGCAGGTCGAGCATTTCCGTAAAATCCTCACCAGCCGCTTTCCTGGTGACAGCGGCAATGACATGGACACTTACCGGTTGCCCTTCGGCCATACGCCGAACGTACCCCAGCGTACCCTTATCATCTACAACGGGCTGCGTGTTGGGCAATAGCGCAATATCCGTAAAACCACCGGCAGCAGCGGCCCGGCAAACGCTGTTTATGTCTTCCTTATGTTCGTACCCCGGGTCCTGCGCCAGTACGCGCATATCGACCCAGCCCGGCGATACGTGCAGATTGGCAGACTCAATGACCCGGCCACCGGCAGGCGCCGACAGGTTCTGGCCAATCTGCTGAATCAACCCGTTTTCGACGAGGATGTCCACTACCTGCCCATCGAACGATGAGGCAGCATCAATTACATGGGCTGAACGGATTAGAAATTGCATAAAAAGCTCCCTTCGTTTTATCGGAAGGGTTGCAGACAGTGTAGTTATCTAAAAAAAGGCCCCTTTCGGAGCCTTTTACTAATCGAGTTACGGTATCAGGCACCCACCAGTTCGCGGTAGGCATCGGCCGATAGCAAGCCATCCTGCTGCCCGGCGCTGGCAGGTTTCAGCCGAACGATCCAGCCTTCACCGTAGGGGTCACTGTTCAACAGTTCCGGTTTTTTTTCGATAGCCGGGTTTAGTTCGAGCACTTCACCTTCTAACGGCAGGAAGAGGTCCGACACAGTTTTAACGGCTTCAACCGCACCAAACACATCACCTTTACCCAGCGATTGCCCAACGGTGTTGACGTCGATAAAAATGATGTCACCCAGTTCATGCTGAGCAAATTCGGTAATGCCCACTACAGCGGTACCATCTTCTTCTATGCGAACCCACTCGTGGTCCTCTGTATAGCTTAGTTCTGTTGGAAAATTCATTGCAGGTAATTGACTAGAATATGCACAAAATACGGTAGGCGACACCGAATTTGCAAACCGTACGTTCGGTTGAGCGGTCTTTAATCCGGCGCTCAACCGGGCACCCGCCTTATTTCGGTGCTGTGGCCGCTGCCGGTTGATTGGGCGAAAAATTATAGGCAGCCTGCCGGTCGCTGCTTTGCCGCTGAATCATCCACTGCGGATACGGTTTGGCAGTAGCACTCACTTCATCCAGCTGCTCCAGCTGCTCTGTGGTCAGGCTAAGCTCCACGGCCTTGATATTATCCATCAACTGGTCCGTATTTTTCGCTCCGATAATCATGCTGGTTACGCCGGGTTTGGCCAGCACCCAGGCCAGCGCAATACGGGCCACCGATACGCCATGCGCTTCGGCAATGGTTTCCATCACGTCGATAATGTCGTACGCTTTCTCCTTATTAACCGGTGGGAAGTCGAAATTCAAACGGCGGGACGGTCCATCGCCATGGTCGCCTTCCGGCTGGCTGTTTCGGGTGTATTTTCCCGACAGAAAACCACCCGCCAGCGGGCTCCAGGGCAGAATAGCCATCTGCTGATCCTGCACCATCGGCACCAGTTCGTTTTCGAGGTCGCGCCCGGCAATGGAGTAATAATTCTGGGTCGAAACGAATTTGGTCCAGCCATTTTTCTCGGCAATACCATTGGCTTTCATGACCTGCCAGGCCGCCAGATTGGAGCAGCCAATGTAGCGCACCTTACCGCTTCTGACTACGTCTTCCAGACCCCGCATGGTTTCTTCGAGGGGTGTGACAGGGTCGAAGCCATGAATCTGGTAGAGGTCAACGTGGTCCAGTTGCAGGCGTTTCAGGCTGTCTTCCAGCTGCTGCATAATTTGCAGCCGACCCAAACCAACCTGATTTTTGCCTTCGCTCATACGGCCCCGAACCTTAGTGGCGATGATAAGCTCATTGCGCGACAGGCCGAGTGATTTCAGCGACTGGCCCAGCAGTCGTTCTGACTCACCGAATGAATAAACATTGGCCGTATCGATAAAATTAACCCCATTATCGACGGCGGTTTTCAGGATGTCATTCACCGCATTTTGCTGGAGTTCGCCCATCGCTTTCCAGTAGCCGTTGCCGCCAAAGGTCATGGTGCCAAGGCAGATTTCAGAGACTAAAACACCGGTATTTCCAAGTGGGTTGTATTTCATGTGCTTTCCGTTGTAGTTTATTACTTCAACCGGTAAAACAACCGGATTGTTGATTTGATTGATAGATAGACCCTGCTTGAACGTTTAGTTTTGGGGAAGAAGTGAGTGGCTATTCGTGCAGGAAACAAATTGGCAGAAAAAAGATCGCCTGTGTGAACCAGCCCGTTCGGGCAAACTGGTTTGTTGCCACCCATCAGACAGAAACGGAATGAAACTTTGCGTAGCCCAAATAAAGCCCGTATCGGGTGCTGTTCAACGCAACATTGACCAGCACGAAAAACTACTGGCACTGGCTATTAGCCAGAATGCCGATGTTGTTATTTTCCCGGAATTATCCATTACGGGGTACGAGCCGGGACTAGCTCATCAACTGGCGACAGGGCAGGACGATAGCCGATTCGGGATCTTCCAGCAGCTTGCCGATGCCTATTCCCTAACGATAGGCGTTGGCGCACCCACGAAAAGTGAAACCGGCATCTGTATTAGCCTGATCATTTTCCAACCAGACTTAGCCCGGCAAACCTACTCGAAAGCGTACCTGCACCCGGACGAAAATGCTTTTTTTGTGAGTGGCCAGCGATTTCCGGGTTTAATCGGACCCGAAGCCAACATTGCTCTGGCCATATGCTACGAGTTATCGGTCCCGGAACATCTGGCGAATGCCTGCAAAAACGGCGCAGCAATCTATCTGGCCAGCGTAGCCAAATCAAGCGAAGGCGTCAGGAAAGCCAGCGAACGACTATCAACTATTGCCTGCCAACAGTCGATGCTCGTTTTGATGGCCAACTGCCTCGGCCCGTGCGACAACTTTGTGGGGGCCGGTCAATCCGCCATCTGGACTGACACAGGCGTGTTAGCCGGGCAGTTGGACGACGCTCACGAAGGAATCCTGCTCATAGATACCGACACGCAGGAAGTCACCGAACTATATCTGTGAACAAACAAATGACCTCTAAAAAGAGCAGCACAGATGATAGGTGGATATGGAGCAATTGCATCAGTTCTGCCGTTCGCCGTAGCAGAAACAAAGGCCATCGGGTGCCACGACGAAGAATACCTTCCATTTTGTCTCTCCGTATTTTTGATACAAAAAGTCAGGCTGCTCTTTATCGAAGCCATTGGCTTTCAGTTCGGCAAATGCCTTTTCAACATCATCGACGGCAAAAAAACAGCCATCCTGTGTGGGGTCACCGCCGTTTTCGGCCAGTCCAAGCTGCATACCATCCCGCTCCATCGTAACCGACTTAACCGGCGCATCGGTTCGGGACACAACCCGAAAGCCCATAACCGTCTTGTAAAAAGGAAGAGCCGTGTCCAGATTCTCAACCGGCAGCTTCATTTTATCCTTCTGGTAAGGCCATGCATCTTTTAGTGTTGCTCTTTGCGCGTCCATGATTTTTCGTGTTGTGATTTTACCCGCAAGCTAACACGACCAGAACGTACCCTTTTTACGTTGTTCAGTTCACCTCAACAAAACCATTAATACATGCAGACAGGTGACCAGAACTTGCCTGGATAGTTACTCACTGCGTAAACTCTTCACCGGGTTCATTAGGGCGGCTTTGATGCTCTGGAAACTGACCGTGAGTAACGCAATGAGGAGTACAAGCACCAGGGGAACGACAAACAACCACCAATCAATGGTTGCCCGGAAAGCATAACCCTGCAACCACTGATTAATGGCATACCAGGCCAGCGGTGCGGCTACCACAAAAGAAATCAGAAGCAGGGTGGCGTACTCCCGGTACAGCATCTGCACAATTTCATTGACGGAGGCCCCCAGTACTTTTCGGATGCCAATTTCTTTGGTGCGCTGGGCCGTTGTAAACGAGGCCAGGCCAAACAGCCCCAGGCAGGCAACCAGAATAGCCAGTCCCGTAAATAGTCCAAATACCTGCCCAAAACGCTGATCAGCCCGATATTGCTCATTAAATCGTTCGTCGAGGAATGAATACTCGAACGGGTTACCCGGGAAAAAGTGATTCCATTGGTTGCGAATGTCTGCCAGCGTACTGTTGAGTTGCCCAGCGGCTAACTTGATGGAGAAGAAGCCCTGTACATCGGGAATCAGGCGCAGAATGAGTGGCTCGTAGGCATCGCGCAGGGATTGCTGGTGGTAGTTATCCGTAACACCCACCAGCGTAAAGGTTTCGCCCCAAAACTCAATCTGCTTACCAATGGCCTGCTCGGGCTGGTCGAAACCCAGTTGCTTTAACGCCATTTTGTTGAAAATAAGCGCCTTGGGGTCGCTGCCATAGTCTTTGGCAAAATTGCGTCCGGCCAGTAATTTCAGATCAAATGTTTTCAGGAAGTCATAATCAACACCAATCACACGGTACTGTTCACTTTTGCTTTCGTCGGTGCCCTTCAGCCGGATACCCCCTGCATTCCAGTCCGACGCCTGGCCGGGTACCACGGTAGAAGCGGTGATGGACTGAATGCCGGGCCGGCGTAGCAGCTCTTCCTTAAAAGTCGCCATCTGTCGCACGAAGGTTGAATCGGTTCGAATAATAGGCGGATTGATCACCAGTGTCTGGTCGATGTTGATGCCTAGTGTCTGCTCCCGCATGTATTGGATTTGGTGAAATACGGCCAGCGTGCCTACCAGCAGAAACAGTGTAGCTGCAAACTGAAACACAACCAGTGATTTTCGTAAAACGATACCCTGCCGTGACGTACTCACGCTGCCTTTTAAGACCGAGATTGGCTTAAAGCCCGAAAGGACAAAGGCGGGATACAAACCTGAAAGAAAAGCGCCAATAATAAAAAGGCCGACTAGTGGCACCCAGAACCTTGCGCTTCCGGCTAAGGAGAAGGAAAGCTGTTGCCCCGATAACTGATTGAAAGTGGGTAAGGCAAGAGTAATCAGGATAAGGCCTACTACAACGGCCAGTCCGTTGAGTAAAACAGATTCGGTCAGGAACTGGCGGATAAGCTGGCCCCGTAGTGAGCCTATTGCCTTGCGAACACCTACCTCTTTAGCCCGGTTTATAGCCTTGGCCGTAGCCAGGTTGATATAGTTGACCCAGGCAATAACTACGATGAAGAAAGCAATGCCCAGCAAGAGGTAAACGGTTTTACCATCTCCATTGGGTTCCGCTTCTTCCATAAAATGGGAGTAGAGGTGAATGTCCCGCAGGGGTTGCAGGGTATACACGGCATCGGCGTTGAATTTCTTTAGTTCGGCACCAATGGTTTCTTGAATATACGGCACAAATTTGGCCTCCAGTGCGGCTGGCTTGGCGTCGGACCGGAGCAGCAGGTAAGACAAAGCCCCATCCCACATCCAGGCATTATCAGGATTGTTATCACGACCTGCCTCCTGGATAAAGGTTACATGCGGAATCAGCAAATCGGCTTTCAGGTGGGTATTGGCGGGCATATTCTGGTAAACGCCCGTTACTTTAACGGCCTGTTTCTGATTAATCCGGATGGTCTTGCCCATGGGATTCTCCCGCCCAAACAAGCGCCGGGCTACTGATTCAGACAGGGCAACGGTATTGGGTTCTGAAAGTACCGTGTTGGGATTACCGGATAGCAGAGGATAGGAAAAAATCCGGAAGAACGATTCACTGGCAATAAACACTCGCTCTACCTTCAGGCTTTTTTCGTCGTATTCAGCCATGAGCGGCCTCCGTTTCAGCACTTTCACATAATCCTCTACTTCGCCGAACGCCTTTTTGAACGAGTTTCCGGCTGCCTGTGCGCCACCCGCCCACTGGGTGCTTAACTTGCCTTTGTCATACCGGTCCTGCCGAACGCGGTAAATACGGTTGCCTTTGGTATGAAAATCATCATAGCTCAATTCAAAAGTGACGTACTGTAAAATGAGTACGCAGGCTGCAATGCCAATGGCTAAGCCCAGGATATTAATGGCCGAAAACGCCTTGTTACGAATGATGTTTCGCCAGGCAATTTTAAGATAGTTCTGTAGCATAAAGATGGATGTTTATTCGCTTCGTAATGATTTGACCGGATTCATAAGAGCGGCTTTGATGCTCTGGAAACTCACCGTCAATAAGGCGACGACCAGGGCTACCAGTCCAGACACTATAAATATCCACCAGGGTATTTCGATACGGTAGGTGTAGTTCTGGAGCCAGTTGTGCAGAAAATACCACGCCACGGGTGACGCTATAAATGAAGCTGCCAGCACCAGATAAACGTACTCTCTGGAGAGCATAAGTACAATGCTGGATAAATCGGCACCCAGTACTTTACGGACACCTATTTCCTTTGTCCGACGCTCGGCGGTGTAGGCAGCCAGACCAAAAAGGCCGAGGCAGGAGATAAAAATGGTGAGCAGGGCAAAGGCGTTGATGAGGTTACCAATCCGTTCTTCGCTGGCAAACTTCTTCGCGTATTCCTGGTCCACAAACGTGTAGGCAAACGGGGAGGAAGGTGCCAGCGACTCAACGATTTTCCTGGTACCCGCCAGTGCTTCCTGAATGTTCACGCCCTCGCGAAAGCGGATGTTCATAAACGACCGGTGTTCCTTGTCAAAGAAGATGCCGGTGGGCCGGACGTTATCATAAGGAGATTCCATCAGCACATCGTCAATCACGCCGATAACGTGGTAGGTTTTGCCCCAGTGCTCTACCTGTTCACCCAGCGGCTTACGCAGGTTCATCGCTTTCACCGCCGATTCATTCAGCAGCATGGCGGAGCTGTCGGTGGCAAAGTCGGGGGAGAAGCCGCGTCCCGCTTTCAGGCGAATACCAAACGTTTTCAGGTAATCATAATCCGAACTAACGGTCACCAGCACGGCACTTTTGTCGCCCCCGTACTGTACCCCATTCATATTCCTGATTTCCGTTATGGGAGCCATCGTACCCGACACCGACCGTACGTAGCCGGACGTTAGCAGTTCATTCCGCAGCACGTCCTCTTTCTGTTTTAATTCCTGCGAAAACTCCAGCATAATCAGGTTGTTGCGCTCATAGCCCACCGACCGGTTTTTGGTGTAGTTCAACTGCCTGCTGATAACCAGTACACTGATAATGAGCAGTATGGAAATGCTGAACTGCAACCCAACCAGTAGTTGCCGGGGAACACCCGCGTTTTTGCCAATCTGTACAGCACTTTTCAACATCCGAACCGGCTGAAAAGAAGACAGGTAAAAGGCCGGGTACAGGCCCGCTGCCACGCCCGTAAGAAGGGCTATGCTCAGGCCGATGAGCCAGTAAGTCAGATTCGTATACGGAAAAACAATGGTTTTGTCCGTCAACGTGTTGAACCAGGGAAGCAGCAACAGAACCAGTAGGACAGCCAGCGCAAAGCCCAGCAAAGCGAGCATCGTCGATTCGCCCAGGAAATGAAAAATTAGCCGGGTGCGGGAGGAGCCAATTGCCTTGCGAATACCGACTTCTTTAGCTCGTTTTTCGGACCGGGCCGTGGCCAGATTCATAAAGTTGATGCAGGCAATAAGCAGCACTAACCCGGCCACCCAGCTAAATATCCGCACGTATTCGATCAGGCCACCTACTATTTGTCCATTATCGAACTTGTTGCGCAACCGCCAATCGGCCATGGCGTGGATCATCAGTGTCTGCTTTACCGCTGGATCTTTTGCCGTCAGGAAATTGGCAAGTTTCGCGTTAGCCTGCGCGGCCGTTACGTTGGGCTGTAGCTGGATATAGGTTTTAACCACATTGTTTCCCCAGTTATCGGTCAGGGTTCTATACCACTCATCCGCAACGGCATGGAGGCTGTACGGCAAGATGCAGTCGAATTGGAGGGTAGAATTCGTGGGGACGTTGGCCAGAACGCCCGTCACCTTTACGTCAATCTCGTTGTTAAACCGAATAAGTTTACCCATCGGGTCTTCCCTGCCAAAAAGGGAGACAGCCGTTTTCTGACTGAGAACAATGGAGCGGGGATCGGCCAGTGCCGTGGTGATTGTTCCTTCCGCCAGCGGGAAGGTAAACATGGTCAGGAAGTCCGGGTCCGCAAAAACCACCTGCTGGTAGATTCTGGCTTCTCCGGCAGTCAACAGCCGGGATGCATCCCAGTCAACCCGGCTGGCATTGGCAATCTCCGGATAGGTTTGTTTTAACGCCTGTGCCAGCGGATAGGGCGTGTTTGGGATCACGATCATGCGCCCATCGCGCTCCGAATTCCGGTTAACCTGGTAGATGGTTCCGTAGTTTTCATGGAACTGGTCGTAGGTCAGTTCATCGTATGCCCAGAGCGCAGCCAAAAAACTACAGGCCATGCCGATAGCCAGACCGGCGATATTCAGGAAGGTATAGCCCTTATTTTTCCAAAGGCTGCGAACCGCAATTCTAAAATAGTTCATGAGCATAATCTATGCGTTTATTCGCTTCGTAGTGAGTTGGCTGGATTAATCTGAGCGGCTTTATACGTCCGTAAGCCAATCGTTAATGAACCAAGTACAAACAGGGTACCCAGGCAAATCCCCAACGTTTCGAAGCCGATGGAAACGTGGTAGGCAAACACAAATAGAAAGGAATAGCCAGCCATATACCCCAGCGGCAGCGCAATGCAGGCCGCTACGCCCAGTAGTTTGACAAAGTCGCGGGATAACAGCCAGGCGATTTGATTGACCTCAGCCCCCATCACTTTCCGAACCCCGATTTCTTTAACGCGGGTTTGGGTATTGTAGGTAACCATACCCAGCAGCCCTAAGCAGGCAATAGAGAACGCCAGACCAAGAAGCAGACCCATAAAATCGGTGTCGCTGGCGTGCGTGTGGCGCTCCTCCAACAGGTCGCTATACCACTGGCCGGCAAACGGTTCATACGGGCTAAGCCGCTTCCAGATCTTTTTCACATCGGCCAATACGGCTTCTTCGGCACCGGGGGCGACGCCGACATTGACGTAGCGATACTGATCGGATTTGTTGCGCAGCAGTAACGGTTTCACCGCTATCGCGAACGTAGTAAACCGGAAATCTTTTACCACGCCGACTACCAGCACGTCGGTACTGTCATTAAGCCATAGTGATTGCCCAACGGCCTCACGGGCAGTACCCAGCCGGAAGGTTTTCACCGCTTCTTCGTTCAGTACAACCAGCCGCCCGGATGTGTCGGCCGTGGTAGCCGGTAGATTCTGACCCGCCAGGAGCGTGAGTTCCATGTTAGGAATAAACTGGTCGTTGGCCGACCAGACGAAGGCCGCTGACGAATCCTGCCCGGCGCGGCTGCGTTTTACCGGTTGCACATTTCCGTGCGAACCGAACAGTTCGGAGGTTGCCGATACGCGCTCAACGCCCGCCAGGCGGTTCAGTTCGTTCGTTAAACGCTGAGTGGGTACATCGTTGATGGGCAGGTTCAGGATACGTTCCCGCCGAAACCCGTAGTCGCCAGTGGCCATGTAATTCATCTGCCGAATCATGGTCAGCAACCCAATCATAGCCACCAGCGAAATGGTGAACTGCGCCACGATCAGCGCTTTCCGTAGCGACAGTCCGCGTATGACGCGCAGGCCCGTATGGCTGCGCAAAACCTTAGCCGGTTCAAAACCCGACAGTATCCTGGCCGGAACAACGCCCGCCAGCAACCCGGTCAGGAGGCTGAACGCAATAAATACCGTCCAGATGGTCCAGTCCCAGCTTACTCCGCCAATGAGCCACTGCTGAACGAACGTCATGGGCTTAACCGCTTCAAGCATCACCAGCGCCAGCCCCAATGCCAGCAACGCGAGCACCATCGATTCGGCCATGAATTGCCCCAGCAGCTGCCAGCGTACGGCTCCGGCCACTTTCCGGATACCTACCTCACGGGCGCGGCTCAGAGAACGGGCCAGCGTCAGGTTGATGTAGTTAAAAGCTGCCATCAGCAAGGTGACCAGCCCTACACCAATTTCGGCAAATAACCCGGCCAGGGTGGGTTCGTAGGTGCCATACATCAGCTCTTCGCGGGCGGGAGCAATCCTATCGAGTCGCTGCGTGCGGAAACTGTACCCCTTTATGCTTTTGAAATGTAGATCGTGCGTAGCCCGGTTCAGGGTTGTTGATAACCCTTGCTGGAGGGCCTCCGCCGGGGTGCCCTGCCTGAGCATGACGTACGTATGACCACTGTTGTACTGCTCCCAGCTGGCAGCACTAGTATGGTTTTGCGGTAGGGTGAACAGCATGTCGAATACTAGGTGTGATTTTGCCTGGGTTTTCTCCAGCACACCCACTACCGTCAGGATACCTAACTCACTATTCTCCAGTGTTTTGCCGATGGGGTTAGCTGTGCCGAAGAACTTCAATGCGGTTTCTGGAGTCAGTACAACCGTATTAGGCTCCGTTGCCGGTTGCCCTTCAGCCAGTTTGAAATTAAAGATTCGGAAAAAAGCGGGATCAACTGTGAAGGACATCATAGTCAGGCGTTTATGATTACCCAAAAACTCATTGTAGGTTTTGGTAACTCGACTTGCCTCTTCCACAAAACCATACTGCTGTTTTAACGTACCCGCTAGTGGCGCGGGAGCAGTAGCAAACGGGGTTACGTCGTTATCCAGACCCACTACATCCGTCAGAACTCGGTATGTCCGGTTGCGGTTGGGGTGGAACGAATCGTATGCCAGCGCGCCTTTGATATGCGCAATAGCCAGCATGCAAACCGTTAACCCCGATGCCAGCCCGAAGATGTTGATAAACGAAAAGAGCTTGTGTTTCCACAAGTTTCGCAGGGCTATTTTGATGTAGTTGGCCAGCATGATTTGTAATAAGGTTAGGGTTTTAAGGCTAGGGCAGGCAACTCGGTCCCACGCCCTGAATCCGTCGTATTATTCACTTCGTAGTGAGTTGACGGGATTCATCAGGGCGGCCCGGATCACCTGAACGGTTATTACCACGCCGGTAATGCCGGCCAGTAGTATACCGACCAGTGCGAAAGAAGACCAGCTTATCCGGGTGTGGTACGCGTAACCGGCTAGCCAGTCTGTCAGGACGTAATAAGCCAGTGGCCAGGCCACCACATTGGCCAGCAATAACATCCAGGCGTACTCTGTCAGGAACAGACCAACCACGTGTGGCACCGATGCCCCCAGTACTTTTCGAATGCCCACCTCTTTGGTTCGGCGAGTCACGCTCAACGATACCAGCCCGACCACACCCAGCAGGACAATCAGCAAAGCGAGGGCCGTGGCCAGGTAACCGGCTTTTTCCAACTTCAACTCTGTCTGGTATAACTTCTGGAGTGTGTTGTCCATGAATGCGTAATCAAGGGGGGCATCCGGAAAAAGTTCGCGCCACGTCTGTTCGATGCGGCTGATGGTCTGACGCGGATTCCCCGGTGCCAGTCGGAACGAGAAAAAGCGGTAAATCTGCGCCGTCTGAACCTGACCGATGGCCAACGGCCGAATAGCCTGATGCAACGTGCCGACATGGAAATCACGGACGATTCCCTGAATACGATAGGTACGCGGGACGCCCTGAAAGCGAACTACCTGGCCCAGGGCGGCTTCCGGTGTTTTATACCCCATCGCTTTCGTGGCGGCTTCATTCAGCACCAGGCTGGTTGAATCATAACGCCCCTGACCAGCATGAAAATACCGCCCCGCCCGGAGCCCGATCTGGTAGGTCTGCGCGTACTGCTCATCAGTCGTCATAATCGCTACACTGACCGCTTGGGTAGAGTCTTTACCTTCAGGATAGACATTCCCGCTATTACCGACATTCCCATTGGGAATCTCAAATGATAAACTGGCCGACTGAACGCCGGGTAACCGGGCAAACTGGTCGCGGGCTGCCTGCATTCGGGTCACGCCGTCAATGGTCCAGTTGCGGGGTAAAGATGATACCGTCAGCAGCGCGTCTTTTTTAAAGCCAAGATCAGTCGTAAAGAAATAGGCAATTTGGCGGGACATGACAATGGCCCCGATGAACACAAACACGGCAATGGCGAATTGCCCCGTAACCAACGCCCGCCGAAACAGTTGGCCTTCCCGAATGGAGCGGGTTTTGCCCCGCAGCGAGTCAATTGTCGAATAAGCCGATAGGTGCAATGCCGGGTAGCTGCCCGCCAGTGCGCCAACCACGCCTGTCAGTACCGCTAGCCCGCCCAAAAAAGACCCCGGCAAATTAGTCAGCGACATTATATCCTTGCCAACTATCTTACTAAACAAAGGCTGTAAGAACGGGTATAAACCCAGCGACAGCAGCACAGCGACTCCAGTGAGCACCAGCGCTTCAACCAGAAACTGGATGGTTAATTGCTGCCGGATACCACCCAGCACTTTTCGGACGCCAATTTCGCGAAGCCGCGAGGAAGAACTTCCCAGCGATAGATTGACGAAGTTGACGACTGCCATCAGCAGAATGAACCCGGCAACGGCCAGTAAGGCAACAATTACCCGTCGGACCAGCCCATTGTTGCTTTGGAGATAATATCCCGGCAGGGGCGTTACGTAGGCCGTTAGGTTTTTCGCAATCGCCGGGGGCGTATTGGTCGCAATTAACTGAATAAGCGGCTTTTGCAACGCCTGCGCACTTACGCCGGGCTGCAACTCCACATAGTTGACGATGTACTGATTTTGCCAGGAAAAGACGTTTTGCCCAAAATAGTCGACGCTTCGCAACGACATAAATACTTCGTTGACTTCGGTCAGTAAGTTCGTTACCGAGTTGGCAGGCAACGGTTTCAGCACGCCCGTTACCAGAAACGTTTGCTTACCCGACTGGGGCGTTTCAACCGTTAGTGACTGATTCAACACATCGGTTCGGCCAAAATATTTCAGGGCTTTGGCTTCAGTAATGACAATAGCGTTAGGGCTGGTCAGGGCAATCCGCGGATTGCCATACAGCAGCTCGAAGCCGAACATTGTTAGCAGTGTTGAGTCGCCAATCTGAATGGATTCCCGGAAATGGTTCGTGCCTTTCGATAGGGTAGCACTTACGCCATAAAACCGATAATAATTGGCAACCAGTGTTGGGTATTGGGCTTTCAGTGCGGGGCCTATCGGCGCCAGCGTGGTGATGTCCATACCCATGCCCGCTGCCTTCCATCGGCTTTGAACAAGACATTGCTGACCGGTATTGCGAAGGGTTTGATTCACCTGGAATTCACCCCAGACGTAGCTGCCAATCAACAGTGCGAAGGTGATACCAGTGGCCAACCCAATGATGTTGAGGACGGAGTAAAAGCGACGGTTCAACAGGTTCCGCCAGGCAATTTTGAGGTAGTTGCTAAACATAGCTGTTGAAATTTTATTCAGACCGTAATGATTTCACCGGATTCATCAGCGCGGCTTTGATGCTTTGAAAACTCACCGTTAGCAGGGCAATGCCCACGGCCAGCAAACCCGCCAGCGCAAACATCCACCAGGCAATGTCGATTTTGTAGGCAAAATCCTGTAACCACCGATTCATGCCGTACCAGGCCACGGGTGAGGCAATGACGATAGCAATCAAAACAAGTTTGATAAAGTCCTTAGATAACAGCGTTACGATGCTGCCTATACTAGCGCCGAGAACCTTGCGAACACCGATTTCTTTAGTGCGTTGCTCGGTGGTGAAGGCAGCTAATCCAAACAGACCCAGACAGGCAATGAAGATAGCCAGTGCCGAGCCAATGGTAAAGACCTGCCCGTATTGCTGTTCGGTCTGATACTGCTTGTTGTAATTCTCGTCGGCGAAATAATACTTGAACGGATTGCCCGGATAGCTGGCTTTATAGATGCGTTCCAGGGCTGCAATTTTTTCGGGCATCTGGTCGGCCGTTAGTTGAACGGTCAGGTCGCTAACCGACCGGCGGGGCATGAAAATGACCGGGTCTATGGCCCGCTGCAACCCCTGATGGTTGTAGTCCTTTACCACACCGACAATCTCGTAAGGTTTACCCCAGTTGATGAATTGACCAACGGCCTCCGTGGCAGATGCGAAACCCAACTGACGGGCCCCTGTTTCATTGACCATCAATTTGCCGCTTTTCTCCCAGCCCAGCTCGGCTTCGCGAACGGTAAAGTTACGCCCGGCAGCTACCCCGATTTCGTAGGTTTCCAGAAAACGGTCGTCAATGATACCCATGGAATAATTTTTCTGATCATCGCCTGTTCGGGACGATCCGACGCTTCGGGTTTGTCTGGTGATACCGTTTGCGGTGAAGTTGTAGTAATTGCCCGGTACGATACCCGTCTGGCAGAAGTTTTTCACGTAAGGCAACTGACCAAGTTCGTGATCGAGGGCGGTTGTCCCTGCGGCAAACGAACCAGTCAGATTGATTTTAGGCCCTTCAATGACGACACGTTGTGCCAGCCGGACACCAAGGTCTTTGTTTTGCATGAACTGTACCTGCTGAGACAGAACCAGCGTGGCAATTACCAGGGCGATGGACATACTGAACTGAGCAACAACCAATGTTTTTCGCAGCCAGCCACCCTTACCAGCCTGCACGCTGCCTTTCAGGGTTTGTATCGGCTGAAAGGAGGTAAGCGCGAAGGCCACGTACCCGCCTGATGCCAGGGAACCCGCGAGTAACAGCCCTAATCCGGCTATCCAGAACCCATTGGTATCCAATACGCCAAAGGACAACTCTTTTTTTACAAACTCATTGAATACGCCCTGTAATAAAGTAGCCAGCAGCAGGGCCACGCCAAAGGCGAGCATATTCAGCAACAGGGATTCACCCAGAAACTGTCGAATCAACTGACCCGGCCCCGCACCAATCACTTTCCGAACACCCACTTCTTTAGCCCGCTTCAGCGACCCGGCCGTGGAGAGGTTAACGTAATTGAACCAGGCTATGAGCAAAATCAGGGCCGCAATGCCACTCAGTAAATACACAAAACCCAGACTACCGCTGGTTCGGTATATGTCACTCAACGAGGCTGCCAGATGCAGGTTTGTGGCCGGCTGCAGCAGAAATGTACTTTCGTCTTTAGGCGTAGCTTTCCTTTTAAAAGCATTCAGTTTGGCCGCCAAGGCTTCGTAATCAGCCGGTACACCGGCTTTTTGCCCGGGTATTTGTAGAAAGGTAGTCAGGAACGAGCCATCGAAACTGTCTAACCGTGCCCAGTCATTACCATTGAGGTTGGCCGGGTTGGCCAGCGTTTGCAGTGAAAACACCGCGTCGAAAAGTAAATCGGAGTTTTGCGGCACATTGGCATACACTGCCGTAACGGTATACAGTGTTTTACCGAACTGATTATCGAGGGTCAGGGTGCGGCCCAGCGGGTTTGAATCGCTAAAGTATTTTCGTGCCTGCGACTGTGATAAGGCTACGGTGTTGGGTTGAAGGAGGGCTGTTGCGGCTGTTCCCTGCACCAGTGGGAACGTAAACAGGGTAAATAAGCTGGCATCGGCGTAGGCTAATTTATCCTCCCGAAACGACAATTGCTGCCCGGCTTTGCTACCCATGTCCGGGCTAACGATACCATTGGCAGAATGCTCACCAATGCGGCAGAAATCCCGTACTTCCGGAAATTTCTGTTTGGCAAGCGGCCCAACGGCCGGGGCCATATCTACCCATATATCACCCTCGCGGGTTTGGGTTAACATTCGATATAGCTGCGGGAGTTGGGTATGAAACTGGTTATAGCTTTTTTCGTAAGCAATGTATTCCAGAATGAGCAAAAAGGCCGCAATGCCAATGGCCAGCCCAGCAATATTAACCCCTGAAAACGTCTTGTTTTTCCAGAGTTGCCGCAGGGTGATTTTAAGATGATTCTGAAACATAGAGCAAAGGTTGAAATACACACAATGCCACGTTCAAATGCCGTACCAGAAAGTTAATTCGCTTATTTACAGGAATTTAATTGGAAATTAGATAAAAATATGTCCGCAAACGGACGCCGTACGACCAGTTGCGGACAGGGGTAGCGGCACTCCTGCGGTAGTAGTACAAACGCTATGCGCGCCCGGTTGACTTATTCAGTTCTCAACGACTTCACCGGATTCATCAGGGCGGCTTTGATGCTCTGGAAACTTACCGTCAGCAGCGCAATACCCACCGCCAGCGCACCCGCCCCGGCGAAGTACCACCACTCAATGTCGATTCTATAGGCGAAATCGTTGAGCCACCGATGCATGATGTACCAGGCCAGGGGTGAGGCAACGACAATAGCAATCAGCACCAGCTTTAGGAAGTCGGTTGACAACAGGGTTACAATACTATACACGCTGGCACCGAGTACCTTGCGAACGCCGATTTCCTTGGTGCGCTGCTCGGCCATAAACGCAGCCAGGCCAAATAATCCCAAACAGGCAATCAGGATGGCCAGTGCGGCAAACGTCAGGGCAATGGTACCAATGCGCTGCTCAGCGCGGTACATGGCATCGAAACTGTCTTCCAGAAACGCGTAACTGAACGGCTGACCGGGGGCGACCTGCTTCCACTTCGTCTCAATCTGACTAACTAAGGTCGGTAGGTTTGTGCCGCCCAGCCGGAACGACGCGGCCCCGGAGTTGGCGTCCAGTACCATAGCCAAGGCGCCGATATTCCGGCGAAGCGATTCAAAATGGAAGTTTTTGACGACACCAATCACAGTGTATGTCTTGCGGATTTTTAACTGCGAATCGGTAAACTGCAACACGCGTTTCCCGATGATGTTGTTCTCGCCGAAAAGTTTGGCCGCCGTTTCGTTCAGGATAATGCCGGACGAGTCGGAGCCGAAATCCCGCGAGAAGTCGCGCCCCTGAATAATCTGCATACCCAGCGTTTTCACATAGTCATGGTCAACACCCCACGCCTGCATGTTCACCGCTCTTTTCTGGTCGATTGCCCCTTCCGGGAAGAACGAATTATCACTTCGATTGGAGGGTGTGGGCAGATAGCCGGAGATGGACCCGCTCACCACGCCGGGCAGCCTTAGCACTTCCTGTTTAAACGTCTCTGCCTGTTTGCCCAAGGCGTACACGTCGTTGACCGTCAGAACCTGATCGCGTTTGAACCCCAGATTCTTGTTCTGAATGTAGGTAATTTGGCGGTACACAATGATGGTCCCGACGATGAGCACCACCGACATCATAAACTGAAACACGACTAAGCCGCTGCGTAGTCCAGCCCCTTTAAAACTGACATTGACTCGACCTTTCAAAACGCTGATGGGCTTGAACGACGACAGAAAAAAGGCAGGATAGCTGCCTGCCAGTAAACCGACCACAATCGGGAGCAGGACGAGTATGGGTAGCCAATAGGGGGATAGCAGGCTCCTGATGCTTAATTGCTTAGCGGCAAGATCATTAAAAAAAGGTATTGATACCGCAACCATAAGTAAGGCCAATCCCATCGCCAGTGCTGTCATGAGCACAGATTCGGTCATGAACTGCCCAATGAGTTGTGGCCGTTCTGATCCCAGTACCTTGCGGACGCCCACTTCTTTGGCGCGGTTGGCCGAGCGGGCGGTGGCTAAGTTCATAAAGTTGATGCCCGCAATGAGCAGGATAAACAGGGCTACCGCCGAGAAGATGTAAACGTACTGTATGTCGCCGTTGGGCGCGAGTTGAATGGTTTCTTTTGAGTAGAGGTGAATTGCAGTGAGCGGCATCAGCGAGAACCGAAAGCGATTTCCCGCCTGACGAAACTGCGCTAGTGTAACACCAATGAACTGGAGCGCCTGTGGGCCGACGTATTTTTCGACTACAGCGTCGAGGTTTTTCTCGAATTGCCGGTAGTCGGTACCCTCTCGCAGCACAATGTAGGTATGGTGATTGCTGCTCAGCCACTGTCCCCACTGGTAACCGTCGCTGAGCATAGCCGGAAAGAAGTCGCTGCGGAAGTGCGAATTAAAGGGCATGTCGCGCACAACGCCCGTTATTTTAAAGTTCTGGTCGTTGTTAAAGGTGAGTGTCTGACCCATTGGGTCCTGGTTGCCAAAATGCCGTTTAGCCGCCGATTCACTGATGACAACGGTATTCGGCGAGGTCAGCGCCCGTTTTGGATCACCCGCGACAAGCGGCAGAGTAAACACGTCGAACAGCGTCGAGTCGGCAAACGTGATGTTTTCTTCGCGCAGGCTGTTCGTTGAGCCAGCCCGTTTCACGAGCCAGGTGCCGCGCTGATGGAGCCGCACGAACTGTTCCACCTGCGGGTAATTTTGTTTCAGCGTTGGTCCGATGGGATCGGCTGATACGGCCATCCGCGAGTCGTTACCGCCGAACTTTATGTCGGAATGAATCCGGTAAATACGGTTTGCTTTGGCATTGTAGCGGTCATAACTCAGCTCGTCCAGCACGTAGAGTGTGATGAGCAGGCAGCAGGCCAGCCCCGTGGCTAGTCCTGCAATGTTGATAAACGATAGCCCGCGTTGTTTGCGAAGGGTTCGCCAGGCAATTTTGAGATAGTTGTGCAACATGAGTTCAGTAGTTTATTCAGACCGTAATGATTTGACCGGATTCATCAACGCGGCTCTGATGCTTTGGAAACTCACCGTTAGCAGGGCAATGCCCACGGCCAGCAAACCCGCCAGCGCAAACATCCACCATTCGATGTCAATTTTGTATTCAAACTTCTGTAGCCATTGATGCATCACGTACCAGGCCAGGGGCGAGGCAATGAACAGGGCAATCAGGACAAGCCGGATAAAGTCGATAGAGAACAGACCGAAAATAGTAGCTGTTGAAGCGCCCAGCACTTTTCGGATGCCCACTTCTTTGGTACGCGATTCGGCCATGAATGCCACCACGCCGTATAAACCTAAGCAGCCAATAAAGATGGCAATACCAGCCAGTAACCGAAATAATAGGTACAGGCGCTCCTCATCCCTGTAGAAGTTAGCGAGAGTTTCGTCCAGAAATTCATAACTAAAAACAAATTCAGGGTAGGTTGACGTCCAGGCGGTTTCAACCCCTTTCAAAAGTTGGCGAATGGCTTCCGTGCCGCCTTGCTGCGTCGACAGTTTGATAGCCATTAGGGTGTAATTGCCCCGTTGCGTTGTTAATACGCTTGGCTCAACATGATCCCGCAACGAAAACAGGTTAAAATCCTTCACCACGCCCACAATCGGTTTTTTCACGGATTCGCCCGCCACCACCATCCGTTTACCAATGACCTGGTCCGGTTTCTGAAAGCCCAGCCGCTTCATGAACGTTTCGTTGATGACCAGTTCCCGTATGGAATCGGCGGGTAGATATAGGCGTCCGGCCAGTAATTTCAACCCAAATGTCCGCACATAAGCCGTGTCGGCAGGACGCATCACAACACCATAACCGGGGTCTTTTTCTTCATTTTCAAAATGAAATCCAGTCGTCCAGTTAGTACTTGATGAGGGAGTAACCATGCCAAAACTAATCGACTGTATACCCGATACGTTCGTAAGTTTAGCCCGTAGATTCTCCAGTTGTCCCGGCTCATTTTGGGGCAACTTAACCGTCAGGACGGCGTCCCGGCTGTAGCCCAGGTCGACCGAACGAAAATAATTCATCTGGCTGTAGGCGATGATGGTGCCAATAATCAGTAGCTGCGAGATAGCAAACTGACCTATAATTAGTCCCCGGCGAAGGGTTAAATAACCGCCCATTCCACCTGTCTGGATAGAACCTGCTGTAGTCCGGCCCTTCAGGGCCGTAATGGGTTGGTAACCAGATAGTACCAGGGCCGGATAAAAGCCCGCCAGCAGGGTTGTCAGCAGGGCCAGTAAGGCTAGAAAACCGAGTGCTGCTGGGCTGAAAAGGCTCACCGCTTCCGGTGTGATGTTCAGTAGTTCACCCACGTAGGGCAGCGAAACCTGGGCGACAAACAGCGCCAGCATTACCGCAATACCTGTTAGTATGCTGGTTTCGCCCAGAAACCGACGAACCAATTGTCCACGAGTGCTCCCCAGTACTTTACGGACGCCCACTTCCCGCGACCGGCGAATGGCCTGCGCCGTCGCTAGATTGATAAAATTGACACAGGCCGTTACCAGAACAAAAAGGCCGATCAGCACCATGGCCCAAATCATTTCAATGCTGATGCTTCGCTGGGCAAAATTCGGCGTGTTGGTGGCGAAATGAATGTCGGTCAGCGGCTGTAAGATGTATTGCCGTTTTTTGGCATCTTCCGGGGAGTGGTATTTTTTAACAAAGCCAACCAGCTGACGTTCCATGCGTGCGGCTGATGGTTCTGCACCACCTGCGGCCGGAGGCAGCAACATATAAATTTGTGCTCCGCCATAGCTCGATGACCAATCGTTGGGAGGAGAACTGTTGCCATAGGCCAGAATGGAGGCATTCGACAGAAATACATCAAAAGGCAAACTACTTGTGGCGGGTGAGGCCTGAACAATACCGGTCACCACAAAATCCATTCGATTTTCGAGCCGGATAATTTTCCCCATGGGGTTTGCGTCGCCGAAGTATTTATGAGCAATTCGGTCAGAGAGTACCGCCGTGTTGGGGTTGGTCAGGGCTGTTTGTGGGCTACCTTTCTCCCAGGTATAATCGAACAGATTAAAATACTCCGGTTCGGCAAACGTAACCACGCCATCGTTTTCCTGAAACCGTTTGGTATCCACCTTTCCCTTGCCACCCACTGATACCATGGTCGGCCTGACCCGACTAACCAGGGTAACCTTATGCTTCAATTCCGGGAAGTCATTCCGGAGAGCAGCCAAAGCCGGAAAGGTAATACCCGTGTTGGGTTTGTTGTCGGAATCCGTTTTGTCGGTACCCAGCATGCGGTAAATATGGTCAGCGTTCTTGTTGTGCTGGTCGAAGCTTAGTTCATAGCGTACGGCCACAAATAACAGCAAACAACAGGCCAGTCCCAGTGTCAGACCAGATACGTTGATAATCGAATAACTCCAGTTTCGCTTCAGGGCGCGGAGGGTAGTGGTGAAATAGCTTTTAAGCATAGTTTTTTATTCGCTTCGCAACGATTTAACCGGGTTCATTAGGGCGGCTTTCACACTCTGGAAACTCACTGTCAGTAGGGCAATGCCTGATACGGACAGACCAACGAGACCGAAGAGCCATATACTCAGGTCCATTCGGTACACAAACGTGTCGAGCCATTGGCGGGCAGCATACCAGCCAATGGGCGCAGCAATCAGGAAGGCTAGTAAAATTAATTTCAGGAAACTGGCCGATAGCGTCCGGCTGATTTCCAGTACACTGGCTCCTAATACTTTACGGATGCCGATTTCCTTTGTCCGCTGCTCGGTCGTTAGCGTAACCAGCCCGAACAGGCCCAGACTCGCAATCAACAGCGCCAGCATTGCGGCATTGGTGATGAGTTGTTTCCAGCGGGCATCATCAGCGTAGTCACTCAACCGGTCGTCTTCCATAAAGTGATAGGAGAACGGCTGATATGGAATCAGGCGTTTAAACGTGCTTTCAAGGGCCTGTAATCCCACCTTCGATTGGGCGGGTGTCAGTTTGGCGTACAACTGATTCATCTGTTCGGGCCGGCCAAGCTGGAAAAGGACTGGCTCCGGTTTGTCGCGCAGGGAGCGGTACTGATAATCGCGTACCACGCCTACTACGGTCAGGTTGCGCCGGGTATTGTCATTTTCCTGTCGTTGAATTACCTGCCCAACGGCGGATTTATCAGCCAATAGAAACCGCTTGACGAAGGTTTCATTCACCAGAATATTGGACAGGCTATCGGCGGCATTTGCCGAATTCAACCCCCGACCAGTCAGAACCGGAATATTTACGAGGTTCAGGTACTGGTCGTCGATCCACTCATTAGCTGATTTGACGGGTTTATTCCGGACGTAATATGTGCCAGCCTGATGTCCCCCGGATTTTCGGGCTACCGCGTCAATGCCGGGCTGTTGCCGGAGCGCCTGTTTAACCAGTTCCCCCTGTTTTTCCCGTCCCCAGGGAATGTAAACCCGCACCCGGTCAGCCCGTTCGTAACCCACACTGGCCGTTTGAATGTAGTTGAACTGGCCATGCAGCACCACCGTGCCAATCACCAGTACAATAGCGATAACGAATTGCAGCACCAGCAACGATTTGCCGACCCGGTTCCGCTCGGCCAGCCGAACGCGGCCATACAATATCTGGGTTGGGTTGAAGCCCGAAAGTACCAGTGCCGGGTAAAACCCGGCCAGCAACGTAACCACTACAACCAATCCAGCAAACAGACCCATCGTTTGTGGCGTGAGCAAAAAACTAATTTGTAATGCTTTGTTGGCTAGGGTCGAGAATTGAGGAAGCAGGGCATAAACCAGCACTAGTGCGGGAATGAACGCCAGCAGTGTAAACAAAAATGTTTCGCCCACAAACTGCCCGATGAGTTGCCGACGCGTGCTGCCCGTTACTTTACGAATGCCAATTTCTTTGGTTCTACGCAGCGACCGGGCCAGGGTCAGGTTTACAAAGTTAATGCCCGCGAGCAGCAGAATCAGCCCGGCAATACCGCTCAAAATGTACGAATAAACCGACGATGATCCCCGTTCCAAACCATTTTCTCTGTTGTAACGATTATCGAGGTGCATGGCCGTGAAGGGTTGCAGGTGATACGCCAGGTCAAACGGTCCGTTTTCCTTCCGAAGCTGAGCCAGTTGCTGACTGGCGTATTTCTCAAACACCGTTGCCATTTTACGCTCCGTTGCCAGTGAATTGGCTGCGTCGGAGCGTACCAGCAAAAATGTATTCAGGAAACCGTCCGACCAGTCAGCCTCCGGCCAGTCCTTACGCTCGGGCGGTAGTGACGCTACAAGGGGGCGCAGTAAGTCGAAGCGGATGCTCGAATTCATGGGGGGCGTTTTCACAACACCCGAGATGCGATAGTTCTCAAACGAGCCGCCCGCATCAATCGTCAGGTACCGGTTTAGTACGTCCGTCGTGCCAAAATAGGTGCGGGCCATGTCGTCGGTGATGACCACATTCCCCGGATCGTTCAGCAGCGTATTTGGGTTGCCCGCTAGTAAATCGAAGCTAAACAGGTTGAGGAACGAGGGATCGACGTACAAAACCTGCTGATAGATTCCCTCATCTTTCTTCCGAACAAGCATTTCGTAGCCCTGCACCCGGCAAAAGTCGACTACTTCCGGCAACTCAGCCGCGAAGGCTGGTCCCTGGGGCAGTCCCGTAGCCCCGGTTCTGAATTCACTGCCGTCGGGCGTCGTGGTATCCAGTACGATCCGGTACAACTGACTGGCCTGCACGTGAAAGCGGTCGTACGATACTTCGTCCTGCACGAATAGCAGAATGAGCATTACCACTGCCAAGCCCACGCTCAGTCCGGCGATATTAATCGTACTCAGGAGCTTGTTGCGTAACAGGCTCCTGAATACGATTTTGAGGTAGTTTCTGACCATGGTTTACCGTTTTACTCAGAACGTAGTGATTTGATGGGATTCATCAGCGCGGCTTTCACACTCTGATGAATGACGGTGGCCCAGCAGATAAAAAGCGTAAGCAGACAGGCCGCTACAAACACCCACCAGTGAATGTCTGTCTTATACGGAAAACTTTGCAGCCATTGGTGCATAGCGTACCAGGCGACTGGAATAGCAATGGGAAACGACAGCAGTACCAGCTTCGTGAAATCTTTGGAGAGTAGTACAACCAAACCCATACCGACGCGCCCAGCACTTTGCGAACACCAATTTCTTTCACCCGCTGCTCAGTCGTGAACGTAGCCAGCCCGAACAATCCCAGGCAGGCAATCAGGATAGTTAGTACGGAGAAAGTCGTAAAAATCTGCCCCCGCAGCACGTCGGCGTGGTAAGCCGACTCAAAATCCTGATCCAGAAAACTGTACGCAAAGATTTTGTCGGGATAGACTTCCGTCCATTTCTGTTTGATGAACGCCAGCGTTTTGTCGGCATCATCAGCCGCTATTTTGATGTGTGTAACGGCCAGCACAGGCCGGTAAAACAGAATTAGCGGCTCAATAGGGTTGTAGAGCGACTGTTGATGAAAGTCCCGCACTACGCCTACTACCTGCGCCGTGGGCGGAGCCGTCTGACCATTTTGCGGCATACTACCCAGCATAACTTTTTTGCCGAGCGGTTCTTTCCAGCCCATTCGCTTTACGGTAGCTTCGTTTACCAGAACACTCCTGGACGTATCGGCGGGAAAATCGGCGGAAAAATCTCGGCCCGCAACCAGCTTCATTCCCATTGTGTTCAGGTAATTGTGGTCAATGGACGTAGGTTTAAACGCCATGTCTTTCATCCCCGTGCCGGACTCGACTCCCAGAATTACCCGTCCCCCAATGTTACTAACGGCAGCTCTGGCGGTGGCCACTTTCTGAATGGCAGGATTAGCCAGCAAACTCCGGCGGAATGTCTCATACTTGCCGGGGGGCTGGTTATCTCCATAGTTGATCGTGAGTACCTGCTCGCGGTTGTAGCCCATGTTCTGGTTTTGCATGAAATCGAGTTGCTGGAAAACAATCCAGGTGCAAATGAGCATCACCAGCGACACCGAAAACTGCGTTACCACCAGGGCCCTCCTGAAAAGGCTACCGCTCCGGCCTTTGGTGGCTCCCTTTAACACGGCAGCGGGTTCAAACGCCGACAAGTAAAAGGCCGGATAGCTGCCGCTAACAAAGCCCGTGAAGACAACGATACCCAGCGCAATACCCAAAAACTGCGGCTGTACCAACTGACCAATTTCAATTTCCTTGCCCGAAACGGTATTGAAAAAAGGCAGCATGGCCCATACCATCGTCACACTAACCAGCAACGCCAACGTAGTCATCAGCACCGACTCGGCCATAAACTGACCAATTAACGCCGTCCGTACCGACCCCATCACTTTGCGTAGCCCCACTTCCTTTGCCCGCCGGGCTGAGCGGGCGGTGGCTAAGTTCATGTAGTTGATACTGGCCAGCAACAGCATAAAAAAGGCAACTGCGCTGAACGTATAGACATACCCGATGTCGCCGTTGGTTTCACCATCTAATTTTGAGTAAAGGTGAATGCTCGTCAGCGGTTGCAACTGGTAAGCAACGGTAATGCCCAACCGCTTGAAAAATGAGGCCATATGGGCTTCGTACAGTTGCGGTGATTTACTCTCAATTATCTTCGGGTCTGTATTTTTGGCCAGTACGACGTAGCTGGTTACGTAAAAACTACCCCAGTCATTGTCCTTCCGGGTCGTGTTGCTGAGCGAGGTAAGGGCATTGAACCGGAGCTGTGAGTTTTTAGGCACATCTTCTATAACGCCTTTCACCTGGTAGGCGGTCGTGTCGTTAGTGCGCAGAATTTTCCCGAGTGCATTGACTGTGCCAAAAAACTTCTGAGCCAGTTTGCGGGTCAACACAATGCTGCCAGGCGCATGGAGTGCCGTTTTTGAGTCGCCCACCACGAAGTTGTAGCTGAAGATGTCGAACACGGTGGAGTCTGCTTCGAAAATACCTTCTTCGGCAAATCGTTTTTCGCCCAGCTGGAACGTGCCGGGGCCGGGAAAAAAGCGCACGTAATTTACCACCGCCGGGTATTTCTCTTTCATCGTCCTAACCGCCGGAGCCTGAATACCCATCCAGTGATTCGTCTTATCCGGTTCGTGAATTTCTGTCACGACGCGGTAGATTTGACCGGCTTTGGCGTGGTAGCGGTCGTAACTTAATTCATCCGTCACGTACAGCAGTAGCAACAAGCCGCAGGTGATGCCGATGGTTAGCCCCAGGATATTGATAAGGCTGTAAAAACGGTCGCGACGCAGGTTCCGCCAGGCGATTTTGAGGTAATTTGTTAGCATGGTTGCAGGGTTTATTCGCTTCGTAAACTCTTAACCGGGTTCATCAACGCAGCTTTCACACTCTGGAAACTCACTGTCAGTAGGGCAATCAACATCGTCAGGCCACCCGCCAGCAGGAATACCCACCAGTGAATATCGGTGCGGTAGGCAAAATCATTCAGCCAGGTATGCATGGCGTACCAGGCTACGGGGGCGGCAATGACCAGGGCCACGAATACCAGCTTGACAAAATCCTTGGAAAACAGGGTTACTAAACTCATTTCCGATGCGCCCAGTACCTTGCGAATGCCGATTTCTTTGGTCCGTACTTCGGCCATGAACATGGATAACCCAAACAAACCCAGGCACGAAATCAGGATGGCGATGCCCGCAAAAATACTGAACAGCGTTTGCTGGGTTTGCTCGCGGGCATACAGCCGGTCGAACCGCTCGTCCAGAAACTGGTAGTTGAAAGGCTGCTCCGGGAAAAACCGTTTCCAGACCGCTTCAACCCGTTTCACACCCGCCGGAATATTGCCTTTGAGCGGAACCGACAGCCAGTTGAGCTGTCGGGGTGTCAGGACCATAGCCAGCGCAGCCATCTGCTGGTGCAGCGACTCGAAGTGGAAATCCTTCGTCACGCCAATAATCTGCCCCCTGGCAGGGCCATACTGAAACGGTTTACCAATGGCCTGTTCGGGTGTCCAGCCCAATAACCGCACGGCCGTTTCGTTCAGTACCACCATGGCCGTATCTGTCGGGTAGGCGCGGGAGAAATTCCGTCCGGCAGCCATACCGATCTGATACGTCGGGATGAAATCGTGGTCGACCCGCAGTGCCCGTAAGTTTATATTAACGGGGGCCATACTGTCCCCCGACATGGTGCGGGCGTTATACGAGTCGAGCAACCGGCCGGAGGGTATGCGCGACGACCGCCCCATATCCCGGACAATACCGGTTTGCACCAGTTGCTGCCGGAGGGTTTCGTAACTGGTGGTTGAGTCGCCCACATCGGACAGGAGCAGCATTTGTTCTTTCTGGTAGCCCAGCCGATAGTCCTGAATATACTTCATCTGGCTATACACCACGGCCGTACTGATAATGAGCACCATAGCAATAGAAAACTGGGTTACAACCAGCACCTGCCGCAGTTTACCCGTGCGCATGGCTGAGGCAATCTGCCCTTTCAGCACACCTAACGGCCGGAAAGAAGTCAGAAAAAATGCGGGATAGCTGCCTGCCACCAGGGCGGTCAGCAGCGTAACACCAACCAGAATACTCAGAAAAACCGGATTGAGCAGTTGGTTGATCGATAGCTCTTTATGGGTAAACTCATTCAACGCCGGTAGGCAGAGCATAACCAGCAGTAGGGCAATGCCAAGCGCAAAAAGAACCAGCAGCAGGGATTCGCTCAGGAACTGACCAATAAGTTGGGCGCGCAGGGCCCCTACAACCTTACGCATCCCAACCTCTTTGGCCCGCCCCGCCGAACGGGCTGTGGCTAAGTTCATGTAATTGATACAGGCAATCAGCAGGATGAACAGACCGATGGCCGAAAACAGGTAAATGTAGCTGATATCGCCGGTGGGCTCCACCTCCGAATCGGTGTGCGAACGCAGGTGAATATCCGTTAGTTTTTGCAGATTCAACACCGAGAACGTGGAAGCAGCACGCCCCTCCTGAGCCGGAACGTGCCGGTCCTGAAAGGCCGGGAAAGCCGCTTCCATCCGCTGGGGGTCGAACCCCGCTTTGGTTAGTATGTACGTGTTAAAGGAGTTATTACCCCAGTTGGTCCGCAGGCCTTCTGCCCCGTAAACACGGTTGTCGTTCAGGGTAGAGAACGAGATAAGGAAATTGGGGTGAAAATGCGCCTGCGTAGGCAACGGCTCAAACACACCCGTAACGGCCATGTCGAACTGGTTATTCAGTCGAACGGTTTTGCCGATGGCCGATTCGGCCGGTCCACCGGTACCGAAATACTTTTCGGCCATTGGCCGCGAGAGTAGAATAGCAAACGGATTAGCTAGTGCCAGATCGGGATTCCCGCTACTAAGCTTGATATCAAATACCTTAAACAAATTAGCTTCGGCAAAGTAGATATCCTGCTCATTGAACGAGTGTTCGCCGTAACGCACCAGGCCATTGTAGTTCAGCGTCCTGACCATCTGTTCTACCTCCGGAAAGTCCTGCTTAATCAGCGGTCCGAAGGGTGGTGCAGCCTGGGCCAGTTTCAGCGAAGGCGTTCCATCCGTAGAGAGGAATGTTCGGCCAACCCGGTAAATCCGGTCGGCGTTGGTGTTGTACCGGTCGTAGCTCAGTTCATCAGCTACGTAGAGCGCAATGAGCAGAAAACACGCCAGCCCAACGGCCACGCCCGTGATATTGATGAAACTAAATGTCTTGTGTTTACGCAGATTACGAATGGCGATAAGCAGGTAATTTCGTAGCATAAGACAACGATCGCTAAGGTGTTTTTAAACGTTGTCCAAATGCTGTACCAAAAAGATAACCTATTGATTATCAACTAAAAATAAGAAAAATTATTTTTAACCGTGTCCGCTAATGGACAGAAGGCGGACAGGTGCGGACAGGTGTAAAATGTCCATTCACTGAACACCACCCTTTTTGCGTCTCTTACCAATACAATGGGCACTTTGTTGTACAGCATCGCATTTTAATGCCGCTGATTTCAACCTTATCCGTGCAGAACCGGCCTTTCAAAAATACCTCGCCAGTTGGAATCGAACGTAGCTCATGCTTCCTGTTCTATTGGCCAGCCTGTACCATTTATCCGTCTTTTAAGGCCTCGACATAAGCCAAAATACGTTCGGAGCCAGTCCCTATTTTATCGAATTATCCATATCAGTGGTTTGCATCACCTATTATTCAGAACGCAACGATTTCACCGGGTTCATCAACGCGGCTTTGATGGCCTGAAAACTGACGGTCACGAGTATCATCAGGATAGACGACAACAAGGTTAGTATAAAAACACTGGCATCGATGGCTATCCGGTAGGGGTAATCCTGCAACCATTTTTCCATGGCATACCAGCCTAAAGGTGCCCCAATGGCAAAGGCAACCAGTAGAAGCTGAATGAAGTCTCTGGTCAATAGCCCTATAATACTGGTTACGGATGCGCCCAACGCTTTCCGAACGCCTATTTCCTTTGTGCGTTGCTGCGCCGTGTAAGCCGCCAGACCAAACAAGCCAAGGCAGGAAATAAATACGGTCAGCGCACTAAACAGGCCCGTTAATAAACCCGTACGCTGCTCATCGGCAAACTTAGCTTTGTAAGACTCATCCGCAAACGTGTATTCGAACGGATAAGCGGGGTTGTAGGTCCGGGCGATTTTTTCGGCAATTTCCAGATTCCGGGCCGTGGTATTAGCCGGATTCAACCGAATACTCACCCACGAAAGTGGAATCGACCCGCTGGGTCCACCAATAATAACCGGGTTTATTGACTCATAGGGTGAGGCAAAGATAAAGTCCTTCACTACGCCAACCACGTGCCAGTCATGGCTGTCGAAGTGGATGGTCGCACCAACCGGCTTTTCCAATTGCATCGTTTTAACGGCCGTTTCATTGAGTAATATGGCGGTGGAATCCGTTGGATACGTGCGTATGTCAATATCCCGCCCGGTAATCAGTTTTGTGCCGGTTGTTTTGGCAAAATTCGCATCGGCCCCAAACCGGTCGAACTCAATATCTTTATCCGCTTTTGTACTACCGGGCCACGAAAGCCCCCATTGCCGGGAATTAAGACTGGTAATCGGACCGAGTGATTTACTCATCGAAACGGCTGCACCAGCCTGAATCAATTCCCGTTGAAAGGCGTCGTAGTGCCTGTCCAACTCGCCCGATAGATTAGTGAACAGGAGATTGTTCTGGTCGTAGCCACTCGTCCGGTTTTGGGCGTAGTTTATTTGTTGCTTTATCACCAGCGTGGCTATGATCAGCACAATAGCAAAGGTGAACTGGGCAACCACCAATCCTTTTCGTAGGGAAAATACGGTACTTGCTGACCGGGGATTTCCTTTTACAACGGTGGCGGGTTGAAAATTCGCGAGGAAAAAAGCGGGATAGGTACCTGCCAGTAAACCCGTTAACAGAACAAACCCAATGGCAACAGCCCAAAATTGAATTGAGTCAATTTTTAGTGTCAACTGACTGTCTATCAACATATTGAAGGTTGGAATGCACAGGATAACAAGTAACAGGCCCAGCATTCCTGCCAAAAAAGCAAGCATAACAGACTCACTGATAAATTGAAAAACCAGCGATGATTTCTGGGCACCCGCTACCTTTCTGATGCCGACTTCTTTAGCGCGTTTTTCGCTTCGGGCGGTACTCAAATTAATGAAATTGACCGCAGCAATGAGCAGGATAAGAACCGCAATAACGCCGAACAATTGTACTGTAACAATACTCCCGCCGACAAGCTGACCGTTCTCCTGTTTTGAGTACAAGTGCCATTTACTGGCCGGATGGAGAAAAATATGCCGGTGTGATACATCATCAATCACCCCTTTGAGGTGTGCTGCCGTAACGCGCTTTATTTTCTCATTGACCGCAACAGGATTCGCCTGCTCGCTGAGTGAAACAAAAGTGTACTGATTATTGGAAATCCAGCCGTCAGAATCTCCGCCAGGTGTGGTATAATACGTCCAGGGTAATAGATAAGATATTCCGCTAAACTGCGTGTTAATGGGTAAGTTATCCAAAACACCCGTTACCGAAAAACTGTCTTTATTATCGAGCTGAATGGTTTTACCCAAGGCCTCTGTTGTGCCAAACAGTTTTTCTGCCAGCGCTTTTGTAATCACGATTCCATTGTTTCCGGCCAGGGCTTTTTCTGCGTTGCCAGCTATAAATGGAAAGTCAAATAATGTCAGAAAGGCCGGGTCGGCAAATGCTCCATCTACGTTTATTTTCTTATTATTTGCCGTCAGTAAATAGTTAACCGGGTGGTACCTGGATGCGTCTTCTATATCGGCATATTGTTGTTTTAGCTCCGGTGCCAGCGGCCTGGGTGTTGTGCCCCAAACCTGAGCAACGCCACTAAACGTATCCTGGTTATATACCTGAAACAGCCGGTCCGTTTTCGGGAAGAAACGGTCGTATCTCAGTTCGCTTTGTATCCACAGGAAAATGAGTGCCGAAGCGGCCATCCCCACCGCCAGTCCGGCAATATTGATAAAGGCATATCCTTTGGCTCTGGCCAGATTCCGAAAAGCGATTTTAAAATAATTCCGTAGCATGTCGGTCGTTGTTGGGTTTGGATAAGCTGATGGGTTTCGTTTGATAAATCGGGGCCGCACATAGGCCAGCACTTCCCGCCCGTGCGCTTCATGAGATTAGTTAGCTATTTCTTCACTCCGAACGCAACGATTTCACCGGGTTCATCAACGCGGCTTTGATGCTTTGGAAACTCACTGTTAACAAGGCGATACCAATTGCCAGCAAACCCGCCAGCGCAAAGACCCACCACTCGATGTCGACTTTGTATTGGAAGTTCTGTAGCCACTTGTTCATGGCGTACCAGGCAATGGGCGAGGCAATCACAATAGCAACCAACGCGAGCCGGACAAATTCCTGCCCAAACAACCACAGGATCGAGGGTACGCTGGCGCCCAGCACTTTCCGAACGCCAATCTCTTTGGTTTTCTGAGCGGCCATAAACGTTACTAAACCGAATAGTCCCAGGCAGCCAATGAAAATGGCGATTAGTGCAAAAACGGAAAGTAATGTCAGCATCAACTCATCCAGCGCGTAGAAATCGGCAATTCGTTCGTCCAGAAACTGGTATGCATAGATGGATTCGGGGAAGGTATCCGTCCAGATTTTTTCTAGCGCAGGCAGTGAACTCCGGGTTGAACTTAGGTTTATCCGTACGGCACAGGAAATATAAGCCCCGGCATTGGCCCGGATGCAGATAGGCGGAATTGTTTGCCGAAACGATCCATTATGAAAGTCTTTCATCACCCCCACAATGGGACCTTTTCGGCTACCTTTGCTGGTGTAAAGCATCTGGCCAACAGCCTCCTGGGGCGATTTCAGGTTCAGTGCTTTGAGAGCGGCTTCGTTCAAAATATACTCGTTGGTGGTATCCGAATGGATGATATTGCGACCTGCCAGCATGGTCAGTTTAAACGTTGGCACGTACTCCTCGTCGGCGTCTTTGGTGACGATCAGGAAATTCTCATCTTCGGCCCGGCTCCCAAAGCGCACCGTGGTGGAGTTGATACCCTGATCGGCGGGAGCCTGGTAACAGAACGACACGTTTTCGACACCCGGCAATTGCAGAAACCGAGATTTCAACGTACTCATCTTGGCATTGTCCTGAACCGGCAGAGGCATCATAATCACACCCTCTTTGGCAAAACCCAGATCAGCCTGTTTGGCATAGCGCATCTGGTTGGTGATGACTATGGTGCCAATAATAAGCAGCTGCGACAAGGCTAATTGACCTACCACCAGCACCCGCCGAAGCGGAAAACCACCAATATGCCGCTGCGCCAGCCGCCCACTTAAGGCCAACACAGGCCTGAAACCCGCCAGTACCAGACCGGGGTAAGCACCCGACAGGAACGTAACCAGTAATGCCGACAGTACCAGAAATAGGGCAAGAACTGGATCGTTAAGCAGATTGATCGACAATTGGGTTTGCAGTAATTGACTTAGCAAAGGCAGTGTCAGCCAGGCAGTAATCAGGGCAAGCAGCGTGGCCAATCCACTTATTAGACTTGTTTCGGCCATAAACTGCCAGAAAAGCTGTACCGGCCTGCTTCCCAGCACTTTCCGAACGCCAATTTCCTTGGCCCGCTTGAGTGCCTGCGCCGTAGCGAGGTTGATGAAATTGACACAGGCCACCACAATCAGCAGCAACCCGATCAGCGCCAGCACCCATAGATTCGTTTTGTTGATACGTCCGCTGTAGTTCGTGTTGAGGTGAATATCAGCAAGGGGCTGTAGCTTGAGTACGTTGTTTATATTACTGTCGTCGGTCACGTACTTTTTCATGACGCTGGCCAGCGCACTTTCTGCCGTTTGTACGGTGGTAGCTGGTTTCAGCAGGGTAAACACCTGCATGGCTCCCGAATAATTACCCCAGTTCTGTTCGTTGAAGTACTCATCGTACTGCTTCGCGTTTGCAAACGACAGGTAGATCTCTTCTCGACGATCCGTATTGGCAGGCATGTTTTTGAGCACGCCCGTTACAGTAAAATCCATCCGGTTATCGAATCGAAACCTTTTGCCCATCGGGTTAGCCGCACCGAAAAACCTCTGAGCCATTCGTTCCGTCAGTACCGCCGTGTTGGGCGTATTCAGCGCCGTTTGGGCATTACCCTGCAACAAGGGGAAATCGAGAATGGAAAAAAAATCACTTTCGGCGAATACAATGTCTGATCGGTATTTGTCGATTTTCCCGTTGGTAGGCACAGTAAGCACAACCCCGTTGACGGACAGGACACGAGCCGTTTTTTCGGCAAACGTTTGTTCTTCACGGATCACCCGGCCCAGGGGCGAGTACACCCCCGACGAGTAATCGACTCCTTCATGGTGCGCTTCCATCACCACCCGATAAATTCGGTCGGCATTGGTATGGAACCGATCAACGCTGTAGTGGTAATTAACAAGTGTAAAAATGAGAATGCCACAGGTCAGGCTCAGAGCCAGCCCCAACACATTGATCGATGCGTATGCCTTGTTGCGAACCAGATTTCGCCAGGCGATTTTTATATAGTTTCTGAACATGATTATCGGGGTTTATTCGGAACGCAACGATTTCACCGGATTCATCAGCGCGGCTTTCACACTCTGGAAGCTTACCGTTAGCAGGGCAATGCCCACCGCCAGCAAACCCGCCAGGGCAAATACCCACCAGGCAATCGTGATTTTATAGGCGAAGTCCTGCAGCCATTTATCCATAGCGTACCAGGCAATCGGCGAGGCAATGACAATGGCGATTAAGACGAGTTTCAGGAAGTCTTTCGATAACAGCGTGGCAATGCTGAACACACTCGCGCCGAGCACTTTGCGCACCCCAATTTCTTTAGTGCGGGCTTCGGCGGTAAAGGTGGCTAAGCCAAACAGGCCGATACCGCAAAGTAAGATGGACAACCCCGCCGTGTATTGAATAATCTGCTGCCAACGGCGGTCGTTTTGATACAAACTTTCCGTATCACTACTCAAAAAACTGTACCGGAAGTTGAAATTGGGAAACTGCTTACGGAAAACTCGTTGTAAAATGGCAAGCGTTTGTAGTTGCTTGCCTGGTTCGTATTTGATCCAAACTAAGCTGGCCGGTTTCAAGGTCAGAATTTGCGGTTGAATAGGGTATCGAAGTGAACCGTAATGATAATCTTTTACCACACCGATCACCGCCAAGTGCTGGTTATCACCCACCCAGTTTTCAATAAAACGCTGGCCAATAGGGTTGCTCCAACCTGCTGCTTTTACAAACGCTTCATTGACAAGAACTGAAGTGGCTGAGTCACTACCGAATGCCGCCGAGAAATTTCTTCCCTGCCGAAGTTTGAGATTCAACACTGGTAAAAATTCGTCATCCATCCGGGTGGATACATACCGAACTTCCCGACCATTTATGATCGTTGGACGCTCGCTCATAACGGGTATACTATTATCCGAAGCTGCCGCTACCCGCCTGATGACCGGATGACGCAGAAGTTCCTGACGAAAGCGTTGAATCAGCGTTGTTGTGCTTTGCTTATCGGGTATCTCGAGCCGAATAATGGATGTCGGGTCATACCCTAAATCCTTGTGCACCATTAAGTTCATCTGTTGGTTGTAGACCAGCGTTGCCACGATCAGACCAACCGCAAGCACAAACTGAACAACCGTCAGGCTTCTGCCCAGTCTGTCTCGTTGACTCACCTGTTGCCGACCGTAGAGCACCTGGATAGGATTGGTTATTGACACTGTTATTGCCGGATACAAACCCGTAAGTAGTACGCATCCTAACAGGATGCCAATACCCGAGAGGATCAGCATCGCATCGGTCAGGAAAGAAAACGGTAGTTGCTTGGCGGCTAATTGATTGAAGACAGGAAGGGTGATTACGCTGAGTAAAATCGCTAACCCGAACGCGAGTACGCAGAGCAGCGCGGATTCAGTCATAAACTGGCTGATGACTTGCGCCCGACTACTGCCAACAACTTTGCGCACTCCAATTTCTTTAGCTCGTTTGAGCGCACCGGCCAGGCTGAGGTTGATAAAGTTGACGCAGACGATAACCAGAATAAACGCCATAATACTCAGCAACACATACGAGTAGGTGCGTGTACTGCCGCCCGACAAGCCATGCTCAATGCTGCCACCTTTCTCCGCGTCCAGACCAGCGACGTTCAAGTGTAGGTCGGTAATGGGTTGCAAACCAAAACGCAGTTGTGGCTGCTGCCCTTCCTGTTTCTGGGCTTCCCGTAACTGCTCATGCGCGTTGGCTTGGAAAACGGTCAGAAATTTTGCTTCAACTGTCTGCGTATTCGCCGTCGGATGCAGAAGCAAAAAGGTACTTAGGTATTGATTTAACCAGTTTGAATCGTTGAAGCTCTGTTGAAGTTTCTGAAATGGCAGCAGCAGTTCAAACTGAATTGATGCGTTTATTGGCAGTGTTTTTGTGACCGCCGTGACTACAAACGATTCGAGATGGTCACCATCTTCTAAGTTTAGCAGCTTACCCACAACGTCCGTTTTGCCGAAAAATTTACGAGCCGTTTGTTCCGTCAGGACGATAGAGTTCGGGCTATCAAGAGCCGTCCGCCAGTCGCCATGTATCAACGGATACGTGAAAAGCCGAAAAAAATGTGGATCAGCAAATAATCCCTGTAAGCCCAGGGCTTTATGCTCACCGATTACGTTAAAATTGACGCCCAGAATACGGACATAGTCCAGCACTTCAGGTAAAGCCGCTTTGAAAGTCGGCCCTTGCACCTGTCCTGATGAGCCACGCTGTTGTTGAACACCATCTTTGTTAATAACTGTGGTGGTGAGCCGGTATAACTGCGGTGTTTTCTCGTGAAATTGATCATAATTATGTTCGTCGCGTACAAACAAGAGCACCAGCAAAGCACTGGCCATACCAACGGCCAACCCGCCGATGTTAATGGCTGAGTGGACTTTGTTTCGGAGCAGGTTCCGAAAGGCGATTTTGAGATAATTACGGAGCATGCTTGTCAGGATTTATTCAGAACGAAGCGATTTTACCGGGTTCATCAACGCAGTGGCAATCGTTTTGCTGCTGATGGATACCAGGACCAGCACCAGTACTAACAGGGCGGGCAAGGCAAAAAGCCACCAGCTTAGTTCGATGCGGGCCGCGTAGTTGGCCAGCCAGTTCCTGACAATGAAGTAGGTGATGGGCAGGCCGATCAGGATGGAGAGCAGAACGGTTCGCAGGAAGTCTTTCGAGAGCAAAAGCATCAGGTTGGTCGTGCTGGCCCCAATCACTTTGCGAATACCGATTTCCTTCGTTCGCTTCGAAACGGTGAAAGTGGCCAGACCGAACAGGCCCAGGCAGGAGATGAGAATAGCGAAGGCGGTCAGGGCCCCAAACACCTGCTGAAAGCGGTCGTCGGCTTTGTACTGTTTGTCGTATTCACTGTCCATGAAGAAATAGCTGAACGGCGAAAGGGGGAAGCTGGCCTCATATACCTTCTTCAGGGTTGCGAGTTGGTCGCTGGGGCTGGGGTTGCCCCCCGCAAATTTGACACTAGCAAAGGAGGTAAAATCGGGTGCGTACAGGTGAATGATAGGAATGTAGGCCGCCTTCGGTGATTCGTAGTGGTAGTTATTGACAACGCCCCGAATCGTTGCCTGATGCCCCCAGAGGTCCACCCGTTTGCCAATGGCCTCAGCGGGTGTAGGAATACCCCAGAGTCGGAGCGTTTCTTCGTTGACGATGAGTTGTCGGTTGGTCGTATCCGCAAAGCCCGGCCGGGTCGTCGCATCGAAATTTTTGCCCGCCAGCAGTTTGATCCCCATCAGGTCGATAAACGAGGTGTCAATCCGGGTCAGGTAATAATTATACGAGGTTTTCTTCGCGGCATCCGACAGATTAATACCCGTGGTTGACCCCATCTGGGTCGAGCCCAGGCCTGGTACGGTGCCGGACAGCGATACCGCTTTCACCTGTGCCTGATTGAGCAGCATTTGACGAAACGCCCCGTAATCCTGCTGAGCATCGCTTCCCACTGGCGCTTTCACAACCAGGGTGTGATCGATACTTACGCCCAGATTCTGCTCCCGTAAAAAGTTGACCTGCCGATACACGGCGAAGGTTTGCACCAGCAGAATCAGGGTGATGGTGAATTGAAAAACCACCAGCGACTTCCGCAGCAGGGTGCCTTTGACCGAGCGTGAGAAATTGCCTTTGAGTACCACGACCGGATCGAAGGAGGACAGAACGAAAGCCGGATATAACCCTGACATACAGATACTTAATATCAAAAACAACCCCAGACTTTCCCAGAAAAAGGCGTCCTGAAACACGGTAAACCCTTCAGGCAAGCCAGCCATCCCGACAAACACCGACCGCAGGGCCGCTACCAGGCTTACCGCCAGCCCCCCGGCAACGATGTTGATCAGAATAGTTTCCGTAAAAATCTGCATTCTAATCTGGTTCTGGGTAGAGCCAACGACCTTTCTCATGCCGATTTCCCGCGCCCTGTCGAGCGCTTTGGCTGTGGTCAGATTCACGTAGTTGACAAAGGCACTCAGCAGGACCAGAAACGCCACGCCCAGCAGAAAGTACACCGACCGCGCTTCGCCGTTAGGTTCGGTTTCAAAGGTTTTGTGAGAATACAGGTGGATGTCGCCGATTTTCTGACCGATTACCCGCTCGCTTGTCATCTTTTTTTCGCCAATCAATCGGTCACTGAAGGCCGCCAGCGACCTGGTAAAGCTTTCATAACTTGCCTTTTCGGCTAACTGCACATAGGTGTAGGTATTGTTGTTGTTCCAGTTGTCTTCCCATTCGCCAAAGTCCGACAGCATGGTTGGATAGGAGATCAGCATGTCGAATTTCAGATGGGTATTGGCCGGACTGTCTGGCACCACGCCCACGACTTCAAACAGGACGCTGCCTTCCCGCTTGGGAATTTTCAGGGTTTTGCCCAGCACATCGAGCGTTTTGAAGTAAGTCAACGCCGTCTTTTTCGTCAGCACTACCTGCCGGGGTCTGGTAAAGAGATCGTTGCGAGCTCCCCATAGAAGCGGGTAGCTGAACATGGAGAAGAAGGACGAATCGACCGCATAGACGCTATTCATCAGATAATAGGCATCGTCAATCTGAACGGTCACGGTTGGCCTGCGTAAGGGATAGACGCGGGTATAATTGACCACCTCGTTCATTTCCCGAATGGCTTTCGGCCCTGCCGGGGGATACATTTCGGCATCCTGCGCATCCACTGTACCCCCGTTCATATAGTCCGTAGTGAGTCGCACGATCCGGTCTGCCAGTGGGTATGAGTTTTCGTAACTCAACTCGAAGCGCACATACTGGATAATAAGTAGTGCCACCGCCAGGCCGGCAGCCAGCCCCACCAGATTGATGAGCGTGAAGGTGGTATCCTTCCGGAAGGTTCGCAGGGCGATTTTGAGGTAGTTTGTGAGCATAGTTGTAAGGAGTTTGGGGCTTAGAGCTTAAGGTAGTTAACCCCGTGCCCCCGGCCCCACGCTATTCAGAACGAAGCGACTTTACCGGGTTCATCAACGCGGCTTTGATACTTTGGAAACTCACCGTCAGCAGAGCAATTCCCACTGCCAGCAGACCCGCCAGCGCAAACACCCACCAACTTAGGTCCACATGGTAAGCGAAGTTTTGCAGCCACTGTCCGGTAAAGTACCAGGCGAGCGGTAAACCAAGGACAATGGCAATCAGGACCAGTTTCAGAAAATCTTTGGACAGCAGGGTAACCACACTTCCAACCGACGCACCCAGTACTTTCCGTACGCCAATTTCCTTGGTACGGGCTTCGGCGGCAAAAGCAGCCAACCCAAACAACCCCAGGCAGGCAATCAACACCGCCAGAATGGTAAAGGCAAGCAACACGTAGCCTTGCTTTTGCTCAGCCTGGTACTGCTTCGAAAAGTTCTGGTCCAGAAAGTGGAAGGTGGGCGTTGATGCGGCATCGAATGTGTGGTAAACCTCGCTTATGTAGGCCAGAGCTTCGGTAGTTTTTTCGGGGCGGATGCGTACGTAAAGATTATCCTTTTCCGCTGGTGCGGGCATCTGCAACACCAGCGGCTCAATTTTGTGCTGGAGGGAGTAAGTATGAAAATCGGCAACGACACCAATTACCTGCGCTTCGGCGGTCTCCTCTTTACCCACAAAGTACTTGACTCGTTTGCCAATGGGGTGCTGCCAGCCCATCTTTTTCACCAGCGCTTCGTTGACCAGTACAGCTTTCGTGGAATCGGTGGGGAACGAATCCGAAAAGTTGCGACCCTGAAGGAGTTTAATCTCCATAGTGGTCAGAAAGTCAGCATCCACAGCGAATCTCTGAACGACCTGTGTGGTTGTTGGTATGATGCCATTCTGCTCAAAAAACAGCCCGTTGGTACCAATGTTGTTATTACCGATGGGGTTAGTAGCTGCCGATGCCGCTTCGATAAGGGGACTTTGGGCTAGCTCGGCTTTCAGGGCCATTACCTGCTGGCGCGATTCATTATTGTTGAGATGAAACGTGAGCACCTGGTCTTTGTTGAACCCGAGGTCTTTACGTTGCACGTATCGCATCTGCCGGTAAATCGTGGCCGAGCAGGCGATCAGGGCCACAGCGGCCGCAAATTGAAATACCACCAGCGATTGACGAAACCGAACTTTTCCTGACTGACTGCCCATCTGACCTTTCAGGGCAGCAACCGGCCGAAAGCCCGATAGAACCAGCGCCGGATACAGGCCACTGCCCACGCCCAGCAGTACCACAAACCCAACACCCAGACCTACCGTCACGACCGGGCCGTATTGCATGATGCGCAGTGACCGGCCCGCCAGTTCATTGAACCACGGTAACAGCCCATTGGCCAGCAAGATAGCCAGTGTACAGGCTAGTACGGCCATTAACAGGGATTCGGTCAGAAACTGCCCGACGAGCTGAGTTCTTCGGGAACCAATGGCTTTGCGGACGCCTACCTCACGAGTCCGGGTAATGGACCGGGCTGTATACAGGTTCACGTAATTGATACCGGCAATAAACAGCACCAGGGCGGCTATGATGGCAAAGATGGCCACCGTTTTAGCATCGCCATTCGGGCTGATTTCGTAGTCAAGGTGCGAGTGCAGGTGAATGGATGTGAGGGGCTGAAGCTCTATCCGGTAGGTTAGTTCACCCATTGCCTTTTTGAGGTATTTCGTATAGAATCCAGTCAATTTAGCTTCCAGCGCCTTGTAATCGCTGCCTTTGTTCAGCAGCAGGTAGGTGTACAAACTGAAGTTTTGCCAGTCGGCAGTATAGTTTGCGGGCAACGACCGCAGGGCGCTGAATTGCAGGTGCGAATTGGCAGGTACATCAGCAATAACGCCGGTTACCGTATTGACAAAATGATTGCTGAACTCAACGGGTTGCCCTACCGCTTTAGCTGCGTTGCCAAACAGTTTTTCGGCCAGTGTTTTAGTCAGTACGATGCTTGCCGGCCGGGCCAGGGCCGTAGATGGGTTGCCGAACAGAAATGGAAACGTGAACACCTCAAACACCGTTTTATCGGTGAAAAAGATGTCATCGGCCTCTATCTTCTTGTCTTGATGGGTAATGACTCCCCCCCCCTCAACAGCGATACGGACCGTCTTCTCAACGTCTGGATAATCGTTTTTAAGGGCCGCTGCAAACGGGGCCGACGTGGGTGCCAGCTTCATATCGACACCGGGCCAGCTGGCGTAATGAACTACCCGAACAATCCGGTCGGCATTGGCGTGGAACCGGTCGTAGCTCCGTTCATAGGCAACGTATAGCCCCATGAGTGCCACCGAAGCCATACCAACGCCCATGCCCACGATATTCAGAGAACTAAAGAGCCGGTTCTTCCACAGGTTCCGGAGGGCGATTTTCAGGTAATTTCGTAGCATGGTCATGAGCGTATTAAAGCAGTTGTATACGATTTGTCGTATTGTTGCTTCGTTTCTGGTAATGCCCAAATGCCGTACCAACTAATTAGCGCACTGATAGTCAGTAGGTAATACGTAGCTAGATTAGTATACTGTCCGCAAACGGACGGTTTGGCTGACCGTTTGCGGACAATAGGCTTGTAGAGAAAAATCCGGCAGTGCGTTGCGTCGCTACTCGGAGCGAAGGGATTTGACGGGGTTCATCAGGGCGGCTTTGATGCTCTGGAAACTCACCGTCAGCAGGGCTATAGTTATCGCCAGTAAACCCGCTAAAGCAAACACCCACCACTCCATGGTAATCTTGTACTCGAAATTCTGTAGCCACCGGCTCATGGCCCACCAAGCCAGCGGTGAGGCAATGGTGATGGCAATCAATACGAGCTTGACAAAGTCCTTCGACAGCAGCGTGACAATGCTGCCGACGCTGGCTCCCAGTACTTTCCGTACGCCGATTTCTTTCGTGCGTTGCTCAGCGGTGAAGGCAGCCAAACCGAATAAGCCCAGACAGGAGATAAAAATGGCCAGACAGGCAAAATAATTGGCCAAACTGCCAATCACAGTTTCGCTCTTGTACAGGTTGGTGTACTCTTCGTCCGCAAACTGGTAAGTGAACGGGAACTGCGGGTTCAACTGTTTGCAGAGCACTTCCAAACTGGCCAGCGCCTGCTTCGTTTGGTCGGGTTGCGTGCTGATCAGAATCGTTTTATCGTTATCTGTCTTGGCATCGTACCGAAGAATGAGCGGCTGAATGTGTTCGTGTAACGATTGAAAATGGAAGTCTTTCATCACGCCGATGATCTTACCCGGCTTGTCCCACATCGTCAGCGATTGGCCAACGGGATCTTGGTAGCCGATGCGTCTGGCGGCTGATTCGTTGATAATGTAATTGGTTGAATCAGTACTGAATACCTTTGAAAATTCGCGACCGTGTAGATTGATTTTTAGCGTTTTGATTAAATCGTAGCCTACGCCGGTTTGTGCAAATTCAACGAACGTGTTCGGATCTTTGCCGGGCCACGTGACTCCGCCCGTACTACTACCAATCCCGGTTGGAAACTCATCCATGTACGATACACTCTGAACGCTCGGCAGTTGCTGCGCTTGTTCTTTGAACGTCTGAAAGTTTTTGCCCAGATTCCCTTCAGCAGCAACATAAATGAGGTTCTCTTGCTCGTAACCTAAGTTCTTGTTCAGTAGGAGGTTAATTTGCCGGTAGATTACAATAGTACCTATGATCATGAGCATTGATAGCACAAATTGGAACACCACCAAACCTTGCCGAAACAGTCGTGCGCCAACCCCAAACTTTAAGGCGCCTTTCAACACGCGCACGGGCTCAAGCGACGACAGGAATAAGGCCGGGTAACTACCTGCAAAAAGACCCGTTACTAGAGTAATGCCCAGAAGCACGAACCAAAACGATCCCTGCGTAATTTCTAGACTTACGTGTTTGCCAGTTAGCGTGTTAAAGTTGGGTAATACGCCGGAAATCAAAATCAGGGCGACTACCAAGGCCAAAGCCGTGAGCAGTAACGCTTCACCCATAAACTGGCCTATGAGTAAGCTTCGAACAGCTCCGATGACTTTACGAACGCCTACCTCGCGCGCCCGCTTAACCGATCGTGCCGTAGCCAGATTCATGAAGTTGATACAGGCAATGAGCAGGATAAATACTGCCACAATCATGAACAGGCGAACGTACTCAATCCGGCCACCGTCCTGTTGGCCACTGGTAAACTTGGCGTACAGATAAGCATCCTCAAAAGGGTGCAGAAACAGTTGAATGTCGAAGTTGGCGTTGAGGCCTTTGTTGTACTTTTTCAGAAAAGGCTCCAGCTTAGCGTTTACCTTGGCCACGTCTGCGTCTGGCCGTAACTGAATCCGCGTTTGGGGGCCGTTATTACCCCAGTCTTTCATCCAAGAGTGATGCGCAAAGCCATCTTTCCAGTTTAGGAGAAAGTCATACTTTTCAGAAGAGGCATCCGGCAGGTTCTCAAACACGGCCGTCACCTGATAATCCTTGGCGTTCTCGATCCGAATTGACTTGCCAATTGCCGTGGCCGGGCTACCGAAATAAGTTTCGGCCAACTTGCGGGAGATGGCCACGCTGATGGGCGAGTTGAGCGCCGTTTCGGGTGTACCGGCCAGGAGCGGAATGCTAAACATTTTGAACCAGTCGGCACCAGCCCAGTGTCCAACTTCCTTGTTGGTGTTATTACCAACGGCAAACACCAGGCGAGCGTCCCAAGGCGTAAAACCGGCCGCGTGCACCACTTCTGGAAACTCCTTCTTCAATGCATCCGGCAGCACACCGGGCGTTTTCCAACCGGCTTCTACTTTCCCGTCCGAGAACTTGCGCTCCATGACGTAATACAAGTTAGGGCCGTTCGTGTGAAATCTATCAATGCCCAATTCATCCTGAATCCACAAGAAGATAAGTAGGCTACAGGCCATGCCAAGCGCCAAGCCCAGAATGTTGATCAGCGAAAAGGTCTTGTTACGGATTAGATTCCGCCAGGCGATTTTAAAATAGTTGCTGAGCATGGTTTTGAACGTACTACAGTTGACATATACGATAAATTGTATCGTCTATTCAGTTTCTGGGTAATGTTCAAATGCTGTACCAACTAATTAGTGCTCTGGTAATCAGTAGGTGATATTTAATTAAATTAGTGTACTGTCCGCAAACGGACGGTTTGGCTGACCGTTTGCGGACAATAGGTTTGTCGAGATAAGTCTGGCAGTGCGTTGCGTCGCTACTCGGAGCGGAGGGATTTGACGGGGTTCATCAGGGCGGCTTTCACGCTCTGGTAGCTGACAGTGGCTATTGTGATGAGCAGGGCACCAATTCAGTCAGCAGGAAAGCCGAATATTTGATGACAGCCTGTTTTTTATCAGGTTTTCAAGACGGCTTTACCCTGTCATTTTTCCACCTGATTTAGGCTCATATCACTAGCTCAGACAGTTTAAAAAAACGGTACAGAAACGTGTAGCGAATCTGTACCGTTTGAACCGTGTATAGACCGTGAGCCAGTCTTAATTCATAATTAACCCGTGTGGGTCGATTACAAATTTCTTGGCGGCTCCTTTGTCGAAATCCTGGTACCCTTTCGGGGCTTTATCCAGGCTGATAACTTCCACGTTTACGGCTTTGGCAATCTGTATTTTGTCGTACAGAATCGCATTCATCAACTGGCGGTGATATTTCATTACCGGACACTGACCCGTGTAGAATGAGTGTGATTTGGCCCAGCCCAAGCCGATGCGAATGGACAGATTTCCTTCTTTGGCGGCCTCTGTAGACGCACCCGGATCGCCGGTCACGTACAGGCCCGGAATGCCAATGGCACCACCCGCCCGCGTTACAGTCATAGCCGCATTCAGCACGGTGGCCGGTTGTTCGGTACCGGAATCGGCCCCGTGGCCACGGGCCTCAAAGCCCACGCAGTCTACCGCGCAGTCCACTTCGGGAACGCCAATAATTTCAGCTATCTGATCGGCCAGCGGGGTATCCTTACGCAGGTCAATCACTTCGCAGCCAAAGCTTTTGGCCTGTTCGAGCCGTTCCGGAATCATGTCGCCCACGATAACGACGGCGGCACCCAGCAAATGGCAGGATGCCGCGCAGGCCAGACCAACCGGACCGGCTCCGGCCACATAGACAATGGACCCCGGACCAACTCCCGCCGTAACGGCTCCGTGGTAACCCGTCGGAAAAATGTCGGATAGCAGCGTCAGGTCCCTTATTTTGGCCATTGCCTGATCTTTATCCGGAAACTTCAGCAGGTTAAAATCAGCGTAAGGTACCATTACGTACTCTGCCTGCCCACCAACCCAGCCACCCATATCGACGTAGCCGTACGCGGCACCGGGCCGGGCGGGATTAACATTCAGGCAAATACCGGTCTGGCCAACCTTACAATTCCGGCATCGTCCGCAGGCAATATTAAAGGGCACCGAAACCAGATCGCCTTCGTTGATGAATTCCACGTCGCGCCCGGCTTCAATGACCAGTCCGGTTATTTCGTGGCCCAGCACCAGCCCTTCAGGTGCCGTTGTCCGCCCCCGAACCATGTGCTGATCACTACCACAGATGTTGGTCGCCACAATTTGCAGGATAACGCCGTGATGGCATTTACGGTCGCCAATGGCCAGCTTGGGGTAGTCGATGGACTGTACTTCAACGATACCGGGTTTTATGTACGCTACTCCATGATTTTGACACATAGTTTTAGGGAGTTTAGACAAATGATTCAATGAGTTGATTAGCCAACTCCTGACCAATCAACTCACTAACGGGTGCTATCAAATTAACTAGCGAAGGGCATCGACACCCGCCTGCGCTACGGTATGGTCGTTTTCGACCGTGCTTCCCGATACGCCAATGGCACCGATGATGTCACCCGATGCATTCTTTATCGGGATACCACCTGGAAAAGTAATCAGCCCGCCGTTAGAATGTTCGATGTTGAACAATGGACCGCCGGGTTGGGACAATTTGCCGATTTCGCCCGTTGGCATGTCAAAGTAACGGGCCGTGCGCGCCTTCTTCTGGGCGATATCCAGCGAGCCTAACCAGGCCCCATCCATGCGGGCAAAAGCCACTAGGTTAGCGCCGGCGTCGACGATGGCGATATTCATCAGGGTATCAATGTCAGCCGCTTTGGTTTTGGCCGCCTGTACAGCCGTTTCGGCTTGTTTCAATGTAATGCTCATGCGTTTTTTGGTAAGGTGTTCGTTAAACTAGACCCTTGCGTTGAGTCTCTGAGCAAAACTAAGGAATGTAAAGCGGCTGTATTTGCACAATAGTACTAAGAAATACTACGATTGTCCAACTTTGCCAAATGGGTCAGTAATCACCACGGTCAGATTGCTTTTTATAGAGAGTAATTGATAAACTAATGAGCAACGGCTATCCCTTACAGGGTATCAACTTATCCGACACGCGGGAACTGAACTCACTGGTTGAGCATCGGCGGGTATTTACCTTAAACCACTGTGAATTAAATATTTTTGAGACGTACCAGCAGTGCTCCGATGTCGTATTGTCCTACGATGGACTGGTTGTTACCAGTATGCTGCGGGGAAAAAAGGTGATGCATCTTTCCGAGAGCCCTGGTTTCGACTTTCTGCCCGGCGAAACCGTCATTCTGCCCGAAGGCATATCCATGAAAGTAGACTTCCCGGAGGCCGACGAACGGCATCCGGTTCAATGCGCGACCATTGCCCTGAACTGGTCTGTGGTAACCGGTATGCTGGATTTTCTGAACGAAACGTATCCCCGTCAGGCGGATGGTTCGGACGAATGGGCGCTAAATTTCAATCAGTATCATTTTTACAATAACCGGGAACTGGCCAACGTCATGAACAAGCTGATCAGCATCAGCATGGAGGATAATCTGGCTAAGGATGCCCTGGCCGACCTGACGCTCAAATCGTTGCTGATTCGGGTGATTCAAACTCAGAACATGGCTTTGGCAGAAGATGGCCTGCCAATAAATAATCGGTTTGCAGCGGTGGTTGAGTACATCAGAGAACACCTGACGGAAAAGATCGGTATTGACACCCTTTGCCGGAAAGCGTGCATGAGCAAATCCGGTTTTTTTCGTTCTTTCAAAGAAACCTTCGGCCTGTCGCCGATGGAGTTTGTAATCCGGGAACGGATTAACCTGGCGAAACGACTGTTAATGAATCCGGCGGCTACAGTTAGTGATGTGTGCTATCAGGCAGGCTTCAATAACCTGCCTTATTTCTCCCGTCTGTTCAAGATGCTGGAAGGTGTAACGCCAACAACCTATCGCCAGCAGCGTGTGGGGTTTAGGCTGGAGTAGCACCCGGTTAGTTTTTAGCTTTACTATCGGGCTTTGTGTTTTGGCACCGTGTAAATACAGGTTCCGGCAAGAGAAAAGACGATAAATCACCCCGTAAGCGCAACCTCAATCAGGCACTCAACTATTTACCCTAACGAATGGTGTATGAAAACAGAACTGGAAAAAATGCTCAATGGTGACCTCTATGATGCCAGCGACGCTACTCTGGTAACCATGCGTTTCGACGCACGCAAGCTATTCGCCGATTATAACCGAACGGACCCCGATGCGGAAATCCTCCGCCGGACTATTCTTAACCAGCTATTAGGCGACGCCGGTAAAAACCTGAATATTCAGCCTCCGTTTTACTGCGATTACGGCACCTACATTTCCATCGGCGACAATGGATTTGTCAACTTCAACTGCATTTTTCTGGATTGCGCCCGTATTACCATCGGCACCAATTTTCAGTGTGCGCCCAACGTGCAGCTTTATACGGCCTATCACCCCGTTATTGCGTCGGAGCGCGACAAAGGCCCCGAACTGGCTGCCCCCATCACCATCGGCAACAGCGTCTGGCTGGGCGGTGGTGTCATTGTTTGTCCCGGCGTTACCATCGGCGACAATACCACCATCGGCGCAGGCAGCGTGGTGACGAAAGATGTGCCTGCCAACGTCTTTGCAGCGGGCAATCCCTGCCGGGTCATTCGGACGTTGGCATAGTTTTTCGTGGCGTAGCTACTACTTTTTTGACTCCAGCGCACCAGGTACGTTCCGATATTCAACGTGATTGGCGAGGGTAGTAATCGGCTCATTATCAACCTCCGCGTAGGGGTAGATGAAGTAGTTCAGCGGGTTAGTCTGACCGGGGTAGAGCGTCAGGTCGCGGCCCACGCTGAACTCGATGCGGTTCTCGTCGTGGGCACCAAAAAAGTATTGCCGTCGGGCCGGATTTCTGGCCGCTTCCGACGCATCGACGGGTACCCAGCCAATGCCGTTTGCCCAGAACTCAGCCCAGCAATGGTAGCCGCTTATCTGCCCGGCTGGTCGGTCGGTGGGGAGCGAAAATCCGATGGCAAACCGCGCCGGAATTCCCACTGCCCGGCAGTATCCAATAAAAACGGCGTGAAAATCAGTGCAGTTGCCGCGCCGGGCATCGCAGGCGTAGTAAATATCGCCCCGGCCCCAGCCCGTTCCGGTTTTATCGTACTTTACCGTCGCAATAACGTGGTTATAAATGGCCCGTGCTTTTGCCAGATCGGTTTTAGCCCCCGCCTGATTCACCACTTTTTCGGCCCACTGCCTGATTTGTCCATCGATGGGTACGAGTTGGTCCGGTTGCAGCCAGCGGGTTAACTCCTGCCTGTGGGGCAGGACAGAGGAACTGGGTGCGTTCAACCGTTCCTGAATGTGCTCCAGCCGCCGGGCCGTAAACCGCATAGCCACTGCAACGCTGTCGGTTTGGGGATTGAGCAGACTCAGGTGCAACATCCGGTTGCCGTATTGCGCGGAGTCGATCTGGTACGGATAGGAGCAGTCGATGGTCAGGTCTGTAATGCGCTGAAACGGGCTGTCATGTGGTACCGGCAGCCAGAGCGATACCCGCTTTGCCCCGACCGGAATGTCTCTCATCACGGTTTGGTAAGTAAATGTCACTGCTCGTTCGCGGGGGAGAGTGCGCGGTCTTTCAGCCGTTGCACCGAGGGAGCCTATCAGGACGGCAAGACCCACGAGCCGCCACGCTAACTGGCTTTTTGCTTTATACTCTTTTATTTTACGCATCTGGTTCTATAAAACCCGCCCGGATTCGATAGTTCCAGCAAAGGTTGCTACGCCGATTCATTGTTTCTAATAAAGCTTGCCCATCTCATGAATTCTTCGCCGAGTACATCAGGACGGCTTTCGGCAGCTTCTTTAGGCTTTTGGCGGCTTTTTCTGTGAAAAGTAAGTCCTACATTAAGAATTGTTTAGCGATTGTTCTGCTGTCAATAACCTCAAATTTTCACAAACAATCTACATCGGCCACGATGCTCACCTGCCGTAATCCCTTGTCGGTGAGGATGTCGTTGATGCGGTCGCGGATGTAGGTTTTTACCGCTTTCGTGTTGACCTTTTCACGCTCGATTTTAATGAGGATGTCGAAGAGAAACTGATTGCGGATGCGCTCCACGAGTGGTTCTTCCGGCCCCAGCACCCGGCTACTGCCGAGGGCATCGGTTAGTTCGGCAGCAAGGCGGGTAGCCGCCTGTTGACTGATGGCTTTGTCAGCGTGGCGCACGGTGAGTTTGATGAGCCGCACAAAAGGTGGATAACTGAAATCCCGCCGTTCCTGAATCTCCTCTTCGTACAACCCCTTATAGTCGTTCTGAATCACTTTTTGCAGGATGGGCTGCTGCGGGTTAGCGGTCTGAATCAGCACCGTACCCTGCCGACCGGCCCGCCTGCCAGCCCGGCCGCTCACCTGGGTAATCATCTGAAACGCCCGCTCCGTAGCCCGGAAATCGGGGAAGTGAATGAGCCGGTCAGCGTCGAAAATACCCACCAGACTCACGTTATCGAAGTCGAGTCCTTTGGTAATCATCTGGGTACCCACCAGAATATCGACTTCTCCGCCTTCAAACTCCTGAATAATGTTCTGATACGCATTTTTGGCGCGAGTCGTGTCCAGGTCCATCCGCAACACCTTCGAGTCGGGGAAGAAAATCTGGAGTTGGTCTTCCAGTTTCTCGGTGCCAAAGCCAATGGTTTTCACTTTAGTGGAGCCACAGGTAGGGCAGGTACGCGGCACCGGGTCTTTATGACCGCAGTAGTGACAGCGCAGTTCGGCATCGCGCTGATGGTAGGTCAGGCTGACGGCGCAGTTATTGCACTCGGCCGTCCAGTCGCAGTCTTCGCACTGCATATAGGGCGAGTAGCCCCGGCGGTTCTGAAACAGGATACTCTGCTCTTTTCGCTCCATGTTATCGCCCAATGCACCGAGCAGGGCCGACGAAAATTCATTTTTCATGGACTTCTGCCGCTTTTCCTGCTGGGTGTTGATCAGCAGAATATTGGGCAGCGTCGCATCACCAAATCGCCGGAACAACTCCACCAGTCCGTAGCGGCCCTGTTTGGCCTGAAAATAGGTTTCCAGCGCGGGCGTGGCCGACCCCAGCAATACTTTAGCCTGTTGCCAGTGGGCCAGCATGATGGCCACATCGCGGGCGTGGTAGCGGGGGGCCGGGTCGTGCTGCTTGTAGCTGGTTTCGTGCTCTTCGTCCACAATGATGAGGCCGAGGTTGTCGAAGGGCAAAAACACCGCCGACCGTACACCCACCACAAACTGGTACTGCCCTGACACGACACCTTTCCATACCTCCACCCGCTCGTTGTCCGAAAATTTGGAGTGGTAAATACCCATCTTATCGCCAAACACCCGTTGCAGACGCACCACAATCTGCGTAGTGAGGGCAATTTCGGGCAGGAGATACAGCACCTGCGAACCACCAGCCAGCGCTTGCTGGATGAGGTTGATGTAGACTTCGGTTTTACCACTTCCGGTTATGCCGTGCAGCAACACGATATTCTGCGTGTCGAACTGCGTCATAATTTGAGTCGAGGCCGTTTGCTGGGCTTCGGTCAGTTTTATTTCGGCCTGAGGGTTGGCATTATTGTCCGAAAAGCGGGGTTGGATCAGTTCAAACGTTTCAAACACCTGATTCTTTATCAGGGTCGAAAGCGAGGACTGCGACAGTTCATCATCCTGATTCAGGATGGTTTTATCGAGTCCTTTCTGATTGAGTTCGGGGTTTCGCTGCATGGGTACATGCTGTAGATACCGCATCACGACCTCCTGCTGTTTGGGCAATTTTTCGAGCCGGTTCAACAGAACCAGCAGTTGCTCCTTTTCTTCGTAGTTCCGGTGCAGGCGCACCTTGCGAACCATTTTGGGTACGTATTTTTCCCGGACTTCCTCAAAAACTATAATCGCTTTTTTACCCACCAGCGACTTGATTAAGGCGGGTACATTGGTCCCCTCGCCCGCCATCCGTCCCAGTTCATCGTACGACAGCGCGGGGTGTTTTTTCAGTTCGGTAAGCAGGGTTTCCTCAAATTCGGTGAGCAGTTCGGGGTAATCGAAATCCGGGTTGACCTGTACTTTCGACTGACTCGAAATCTTAAGACCCGATGGAAGGGCTACGTTCATCACATCGCCCACGCAGCACATGTAGTACTCCGCCATCCATTTGAACAACTCCAACTGGTAGCCTGTCACCAGCGGATACTCGTCCAGCACTTCGCTAATGTACCGGGCCTGATACGCTGTGGGGGGGGAGTTATGCAGCTTAGCCACAACCGCCGTTAGTACACGGCTATTTTTCCGGCCGAAAGGCACAATCACTCTGGCACCAATTTTAAGCACCTCGGCCATCCCGCGCGGCACCCGATAGGTGAATAATCTGGGTACTGGAATGGGCAAAATCAAATCGGCAAAGAAGGTTACCTCTTCCTGATCAACCGCCGAAAACAAAGGACTGAAGGAATTTTCCACAAAAGCACTGGAGTACGGACAATAAATATACGAAGAAAACCCTCCGCCGTTTAGCAAGGCTCCTGTCTATTTCCCCACAATAGATACGGGACTGTAAACCAAAAAAGGACTAAGGATGATTACCAGATTTCGGGCACCTGTTCCGTTGGCTACAACTTACGCCCAACCGGAAGAACGTAAAGTAGTTCTAAAATGCAACGGCTGGTGTAGCTGTTGCTTGTGCGTATGGTTCGATGTAAATTACGCAATGTTGTTACCTTTTGCCGAACAGGCTTGTGCTGATGATTCTAAATTTTTAGGCTACTGTCTAAATACTGAACATCCCTATGGCAAGCATAAAGCTCGGGTCTTTCGTTCAGCCCTAGGGATAACCGCTGAAAATTGGAAAATTTTGCGGGATTCTATACTAACAGCGGTCCTGCTTAACTCAGCTTCGCATGAAGGAGGAAATGGCTATGGAGAACTTTATATTGTTGATTTCGATATGATCTACAACAACCGAACTGCCCCTGTCCGTACCAGTTGGATTATTCACAATGGCGAAAACTTTCCACGATTAACGAGTTGTTATATCATTGGCTAACTTTAGATTACCATGGACAAGCTAAAATTGCATGATGTTGTGGCGCTCACAAAGCCTATTCCTGAACACAACCTTCGCCGGGGCGACATTGGCGTTGTAATAGATATTGGTCCTGATAAGCAATATCTACTGGAATTTTCCGACCGAAATGGTGTCCCGTATGCCATGCCCACGGTCAATACTGAAGGACTGATGAAAGTATATTTACATGCCGATATGGTGGAGTGAATAGAGAAAACCCTTGGGCTTAAATCTTGATTTGATTACCTAGGGAATTGCGTTCTGGGCATGTTCATATAACTGAAGAGCGATTACGGTTTCTTTTCTTTCAGGTGTTCTGGAAATGGGTGTTTTGCCAGAAACTCATTTGCCTGTTCTAATTTTTTGGGGAAAATCACTTTACCTTCAAAGAGTTCATCCAGACGCGGGTTGACCGTAATAGGTAACTCTTTCTGCTGAGTTGGCTTCGGCGTTTCTGTTTTCATAGATTGAATATACGCTATTTTCTTCTCATTCTGAACGCTTCATACGACTGGCTAGGTTCAAAAACTTCCCAAATTCCATTTCTAAAGCCAAATACGCTGTGTTCTTGTGTTATCTCATCGTAAAAGCGGTTGATTCCCATTTGATACGTTCGGGTGCGGGATTCGGTACTGCCTTTGGCAAAGATAGTGGCATCGGGATAGTAGCGTAGAAAATCAATAGCCGTTTCGCCCACAGAAGCTAACACCTTATCCCGGTCGCCATTATTCGACCTGATGGTATCGCTGATAGCTCCGGTCAACGGGTCATAATCACCGAAAGCCAAATTGTATTCATCGGGATTATCAGTGGGTGAATATTCTACAACTTTGACAAGATTCCCCCGTTCACCGACACTCACAAACCGATAACCAGTATGTAATGACGACGCAGTAACAGCGTACTTCTCTAACTGCATAGACTAACTTGAAAACGGCGGGTTATTAAGCAACACTCCCGGTCATGCCAAGCATAACCGGGAGTGAAAAAATCTCAAAATATTATCTGACTAACTCCCACACATCTCGCACCCTTCCGGGTCGTCGAGGGAGCAGGTCATGGCGGCATATTGTTGCTCCAGGTCCGTTACCATCGGTACCGGCTGGGGAGTCGCGTTCTGGGCGTGCTCCTTGGCGTACTGTACGTAGTCGAGAGGTTTTTCGATGGCTACGGCTTCGGCGGTTACCGGCTCCAGTTGCGGTTCGGCCTGGGGCTGAACAACGGTGAACTTCACGGCATCGGAAGCGGCCTTCGTGCGGAGGTAGTACATACCCGTTTTCAGACCCGCTTTCCAGGCGTAGAAGTGCATGGAGGTCAGCTTACCAAAGTTGGAATCCTGAATGTGGATGTTCAGCGACTGCGACTGACAAATAAACGCGCCCCGGTCGGCGGCCATATCGATGATGTGCTTCTGCTTAATCTCCCAAACCGTTTTATACAGGTCTTTGATGTTCTGCGGAATGTTTGGAATCGCCTGCACCGAGCCGTTGGCCAGAATCAGGTTGTTCTTCATGGCATCATTCCACAAGCCCAGTTTCACCAGGTCTTTGAGCAGGTGCTTATTCACCACCACAAACTCGCCCGATAGTACGCGACGGGTATAAATGTTGCTGGTGTACGGCTCAAAACATTCGTTGTTACCCAGAATCTGCGAAGTCGACGCGGTAGGCATGGGGGCCAGTAGCAGCGAATTTCGAACGCCGTGTTCAACGACATCCTTCCGCAGGCTTTCCCAATCCCAGCGGTTCGACTTAGGGGTTACTCCCCACATATCGAACTGGAAAATACCTTCCGAAATGGGTGAGCCTTTCCAGGTTTCGTACGGGCCATATTCTTTAGCCTGCTCCATCGAAGAAGTCATGGCGCCAAAGTAAATGGTCTCGAAAATATCTTCGTTCAACCGACGCGCTTCGTCCGACTCAAACGGCATCCGCAGCATGATGAACGCATCCGCCAGCCCCTGTATACCCAGGCCAATGGGCCGGTGGCGCATATTGCTCCGACGGGCTTCTTCTACCGGGTAATAGTTGATGTCGATAATCTTGTTGAGGTTGCGGGTAGCCGTTTTGGTTACCTCATACAACTTCTGGTGATCGAACCGCATAATGCCGTCCGGGTCACGCTTGATGAACTTCGGCAGGGCGATGGATGCCAGGTTACACACCGCTATTTCGTCGGCCGCCGTGTACTCGATGATTTCGGTACAGAGGTTACTCGACTTGATGGTACCCAGGTTTTTCTGGTTCGACTTCTTATTGGCAGCATCCTTATACAGCATGTACGGCGTACCGGTTTCCGTCTGCGATTCCAGAATTTTGAACCACAACTCCTGCGCCTTTATGGTACGGCGGGCACGGCCTTCGCGTTCGTATCGGGTGTACAAAGCTTCAAACTCATCGCCATAGCAGTCGGCCAGACCAGGGCACTCGTGCGGGCAAAACAGCGACCAAACGTCGTCATCTTCCACGCGCTTCATAAACAGATCGGGGGTCCAGAGCGCATAGAACAAATCGCGGGCGCGGCCTTCTTCTTTACCCGAATTCTTTTTCAGGTCGAGGAAATCAAAGACATCGGCATGCCAGGGTTCCAGATAAATAGCAAAAGAGCCTTTACGTTTGCCACCGCCCTGATCCACGTACCGGGCCGTGTCATTGAACACGCGCAGCATCGGCACAATCCCGTTGGAGGTGCCGTTTGTGCCTTTGATGTACGTTCCCGTTGCCCGAACATTATGAATACTCAAACCAATACCCCCCGCCGACTGCGAGATTTTGGCGGTTTGCTTCAGCGTATCGTAAATGCCGTCGATGGAATCGTCCTTCATGGTCAGCAGGAAGCAACTCGACATCTGCGGCTTTGGTGTTCCGGCGTTGAAAAGCGTTGGCGTAGCGTGTGTAAACCACTTTTCGGAGAGCAGGTTGTACGTCTCAATGGCCGCATCAACGTCCTCCATATGAATACCAACCGCCACCCGCATCAGCATATGCTGTGGGCGTTCGGCAATCCGGCCGTCCAGTTTCAGGAGGTACGATTTTTCGAGCGTTTTGTAGCCGAAGTAATCATAACCATAATCCCGGTCGTAGATAATCGTCGAATCCAGCAGGGCCGCATGTTGCCGCACCACGTCGTACACCTCCCGTGAAATCAGGGACGCATTTTCGCCGGTCTTAGGGTCTTCGTACTGATACAGTTTTTTGATGGTACCCGAAAAGGACTTGTTGGTTTCCTTGTGCAGGTTGGAAATAGCAATTCGGGCGGCCAGAATGGCGTAGTCCGGGTGTTTGGTTGTCATAGAAGCGGCTGTTTCGGCAGCCAGATTGTCGAGTTCGGTGGTTTTGACACCGTCGTACAGTCCGTTTACCACTTTCAACGCCACATCAACGGGTTGAACATAGGCGGGATCGAGACCGTAGCACAGTTTCTCGATGCGGGCGGTGATTTTGTCGAACTTGACGGATTCCCTAAGACCGTCGCGTTTGATTACATACATATGTCTTTGGATTAGTTATATGGAAAGAATGACGAATACAGTGTACACCTGGAAACAGGGAGTTAACAAAAATATATAAAAGATAACAAAATCTACCTTCAGGAGAGAATGAACCGGTTGCCGAATGGCGTTCTAAAGTTCCACTGAAATAGACGGAAAAGCAACCCGTAAGGTTCGGGTATCTGGACAAATCCCTGAAACGTTCAACTCTATCATTTGGGTTAAGAAATTGTTAAGTCGTCAGTGTGAATGACTTAGCAATACCCCTTTGGAGAGCAATTCTTGGAAATAAAAAAAACAAATTTTATTGGACGGACAGGTAAACCGATCAGTGGCTATCACTATTCCGTGGAGGAAGTGTATTTAGGGGGAAATATAGAAAGAAAACCGGGTTGGGTCAACTAATGAGCAAGCCTTTATTAGCAAACGGCCACACTTTAATCCATTCGTTATCAGGCACGAAAAGAACCCAAAAAACTGTTGGCAATCCCTAAAAAACGCTTTACCTTTGCAGTCCTTTTCGGTCGGAAACCGAGAAGATGACAAGAAACTGAGATTAATCATGAAAAAGGGCATTCACCCGGACTACCGCGACGTGGTATTCCACGACCTGTCGAGCGATTATAAATTTCTGACGCGCTCCACGGTTCAAACCAAAGACACTATCGAGTTTGAAGGCCAGACCTATCCGCTCGTAAAAATTGAAGTTAGCTCGCAGTCGCACCCGTTCTACACGGGCAAAAACGTACTGCTTGACACCGCCGGCCGCGTGGACAAGTTCCGCAAGCGCTACGGTACCAAAGAGAGTGCGGTTCCAACTGCTGCTCCCGCCGATAAGGCGTAGGTTCCAGCCAAAAAACCTCAAAACGCCCCGTTTGCGAATCGCAGCCGGGGCGTTTTTGTTTGTACCAATCCAACCCGTTTTTGTGGTAGTTCTTTCTTAAACAGACCTAATCACCTGCCAACCGACCTGCATAGAATTCATTGCCTTATGTTTATAATCCGCATAGCATGAAAAAAATCCTCATCATTGAAGACGACCGACGGATTGCCCAGAATATCAGTCGGGGGCTGCGGGAAGAGGGCTATGCAACAGAGGTCGTGTACGAAGGAATCAATGGCCGCCAGATGGCCCTGCAGCCGGGCATTGACCTACTGATTCTGGACATTAACCTGCCCGGCATGAATGGGTTTGAAGTATGCCGGAGCGTTCGGGCGGAGAAACCCCAGCTCCCCGTTATCATGCTGTCTGCCCTGGGCGAGGTGGAAGACAAAGTGGAAGGCCTGACGTTGGGGGCCGACGATTATCTGGTGAAACCGTTTGATTTCCGGGAGTTGGTAGCCAGGGTAGCTGCCTGCTTCCGGCGAATCGCTCTAACCACCGATACGGTAGAGGATGAAGTATGGACAGTGGCAAATTTAACCGTTAACCTGACGACTAAAGACGTTCGGCGGGACGACGTTGTGATTGACCTGACCGCCCGTGAATTTGCTCTGCTGGAATATCTGATGCGCAACCAGGGTCGTGTACTGGCTAAGATGGATATTGCCGAAACGGTATGGCATCTGCATTTCGATCCGGGCACCAATGTGGTGGAGGTGTATATTAACTACCTGCGCAAAAAAATTGACCGCGATTTTACCCCCAAGTTGATTCACACCCGGCCGGGTATGGGGTACGTTTTGAAGGAAGAATAATCACTGATGTGTTGAACAGTTCTTTAGTAAGTGGTTTTTACAATCAGTACGCCAGTCAGTCGTCTCAACCGGCTACTGGTTTTCACCTACCTACTTACTGTATACCAACGTTCATCCCGTACTGAACAGTAATTTATCCGCAAAATGTGATGCGTGATACCAACGTTCAGAAAACGTCAACGGTACTTTCATCTACTTGGTCAATTGTCAACCGGCCAGAATTAGCTGTTAGTGTAGCCCAGCAATAACAATTTGCAGTTTATGAACCGGCCAGCCCGGTAGCGGATTTGAAAGATGTGTTTTTTTACGTTGTTCAGAAAATCAAGGTGACTAGGTTTCCTATTCGTTGGTGGGCAGGACGTTGTTTGTCTACCTGCTACTAGGTTTTGTAACCGCTCCCTAAAAACAACTTGGCCGAACGAATTCCGTTGAGCAGATTCGGATCGTAATGGCAAAAGCCTGTACTCCACGAACGGTACCTGAAACACTCCTTGCCCTGCGTCTGTCGGAGTGGCTATTACGCCTGATTTTAACGAATTCGTAAGCGCCATGAATCGATTACTCTTCCCATTATTGTTGCTCAGTTCTGTGTTATTGCTATCGACCACGGCTCCCTGGACGGGTGAGCAGGCCTGGCAGTCGGTACCCTTCACACCCGACATTCCCCGAACGTGGGATAGCGCGGCATTAGCCGATTTTGATTTACCCCTGGCTACGCCCAAAGCCTCCCCTATTCAGGTATCTCCAGCTTACTACTACCAGCTCCCCGAACGAGTGATTTACAAGAGCTATCCGGTCTATGCACCCGGACGGGAACCCAAAGGCTATTGGGAATGGCTCCATCAGCAGGAACCTGAAATTATCTTCGACCCAGGCAAACTAAAAACCGAAGCAGATTGGATTAAGGCCGGTGAACTGGTCTTCGATGCTCCCGTGGATACAGTCGGCAATGTAATTACGATGGGTGAAGTCCGTGGCAAAGAACTGTATGAACTAAATAAAACGCCCCTCACTGCCGAGGGAATCATGCCTTTTACCCGTTATGTGGTTCCTAAAAAAGGACTCGTTGTCCTGGGCTCATTTGCCTGTGCCATGTGCCACACCCGGGTAATGCCCGACGGCTCTATGCTGAAGGGTGCCCAGACTAATTTCCCGGATTCGAGAAGAACTGCTTTTGCTTTCCGTAACCCAGCCGTACCGGAAAGGGCTGCACAGGGGCTGGTAAGCAGTTTAATGGCCGCCCCCTGGCTCCCCAACGACCCGCATACGGCCCTCAGCAAACAGTCTAAGGAAACCATCGCAGCGGCAATTGCCGCTATGCCACCCGGCGTAAACTTACGTGAAGGAGCCGGTATCCTGTATCCACCCCAGGTTCCCAGCTTAATTGGTATAAAAGATCAGAAATTTCTGGATCATACCGGCGTCAACCAGCACCGAAGCATTGGCGACCTGATGCGCTACGCGGCCCTTAACCAGGCCATGGATATGCTGGCTAGTTATGACGGGTTTATTCCCGGTGCCAATGATGGTAAAACGTTGCCAGCACCGGGTAAAGCTCAGGCAGTAGGAACCGCCGACCGTTATAGTGACGCGCAACTGTACGCCCTGGCTAAATTTGTGTATGCACTAAAGCCCCCACCAAACCCAAACCGTCCCAATCCCCTTACCAAACGGGGTGAACTGGTTTTTGCCGAACAGGGCTGCGTTACCTGCCACACCCCCCCGCTATTCACCAACAATATGCTAACACCCGTGGATGGCTTTACCATCCCGGAAGCGCATCACACCAAATACCCTATTTTCGACGTATCCGTTGGAACAAACCCCGACTACGCCCTGAAAACCCGCCGGGGAACGGGTTATTATAAAGTACCTTCCCTGAGGGGAATCTGGTACCGGAGCCCATTTATGCACGATGGCTCCCTGGCAACCGTCGACGACGTGTTTGACCCGCGTCGACTGCGGGATGATTATGTACCTACCGGCTTTAAACGGGCCGATGTAAAAACCCAGGCTGTTCGGGGACATGAATTCGGGATGGAGCTTCCGGCCAAAGATCGTCAGGCATTAACTGCTTACCTTAAAACACTGTAACGTATGCTACGATTTTTCCTGGTATGTATGCTTGGTTTGGGGTGTATTCGCCCGGCTGAACAAAAAACGCATCAGATGCCACGGGGGGTTACGTTCCAGATTCGGAATGCCGGAATCACGGTAAATGGCTCCTTTTCGGATTTGCAGACGGATATTCACTTTGACCCCGCCCGACTTACCGAAAGCTTACTGAGCGCGTCAGTTGGTGCCGCTACCATCCGCACGGGCATTTCGTTGCGGGATGCCCACCTGCAAAAGCGGGGTTACTTCGATACCGACCATCACCCGCGTATCAGAATGGTATCCAAACGCATTCAGAAACTATCTGGCAATCAGTTTGTGGGGTTATTTGACCTTACCATCCGGGATATTAGTCGGGAAGTAGAACTACCTTTTACCTACTCGCTAACCGGTGATATAGGGCATTTTAGGGGTCAATTCAAGTTTAACCGGCAGGATTTCGGTATTGGTACGACCAGCCTGGTTTTAGCCGATGATGTTAGTGTACTGCTTGACGTAGAAACGCCCCTGAAGCCTCTTTGACTACGCACTTTCTTACCGCTTGCTAAAGTCAAGTTGCATAGCGTAGGCCGGACGTTTATATTCACCAGCTCAAAACAGATTAGCCTGTGATCTCCCTGGTTTAGGCCTCAAAAAGGCCGGGTCGCTTTACCCAAAGTGACCGCTTCTTCTCCCCACGTGCGCTGACCATCATGGTCAGTCAAATTTTTGTGCGCTGGTACGACATCGTACCCGGCTGGTTCGATCAATAGGTCAATAACCTGTTAGGGCCATCCTACACGCAATTCAGTACAGTATAGACTAATTACTCGTCAGGCTTAGGGGCCTGACACATCTCCATAATTTCAGACAATGAACACAATCATAGCTAACGATTGGTACACTGATTTTTTCCAGGGCCTGAACTGCCAAATGTGGGAAAGGGCCGTTACAACAGAGTGGACAACGCAGGAAGTCGATTTCCTGATTGATACGCTAAATGTTCAACCTAACGCCCGGCTTCTGGATATTCCCTGTGGCTTTGGCCGCCATACCATCGAACTGGCTAAACGGGGGTATCAATTAACGGGCGTCGATATCTCCGATGAGTTTGTCCGGTTGTTAAGGGGCCAGATAAAGGCTGAGCAACTGCCCATTCAGGTCATTCACGGGAATATTCTGACTACGGACATTGGTGCTGCGTACGATGGAGCCTGCTGCATGGGAAACAGTTTTGGCTACGTCGATTACGAGGGCATGAACACTTTCGTGGAAAAAGTAGCCCGCGCCCTGAAGCCGGGCGCCCGTTGGGTGATTAATTCAGGAATGGTAGCTGAAAGCAGACTACCCAATTTCCCCAAAACGGGCCACTACGTTCTGGGCGACTTAACTATGGATATTAGCAACACCTACGCCATTAACGATAGCTGCATGCTGACCGAACTTACGTATACAAAGGGAAACCAGGTTGAAGTTCATTACTTTAAGCATTACGTGTACACACTTGCCGAAATAAAACGGTTGCTGAAACGGCATAATTTGCAAACGATTGCCGTTTATAAGTCAACGGACAGAATGGATTACCAACTGGGCGATCAGCAGATGTATCTGGTCGCTGAAAAATCGCAGTCCGATCTAAGTAAATTTTTTTAATTACTTCTTTTCAGATAAACTCCTATTCAATTTCTTATGGATCAGCCAGATAATTCAATACCCGGCGAGTCTAAGCCGGGACAGCCTGTATCAGGCACCAGCCGCCGTCAGTTTATTCAGGCAGGGGCATTGGCGACAGCAGGTTTCTTTATTGTACCCCGGCACGTGCTGGGCGGGCCGGGGTTTATTGCCCCTAGTGATAAACTCAATATTGCCGGTGTTGGCTTTGGTGGTAAAGGCTTTAGCGATGTAAATAACTCCTTCAACAAGGGAGCTAATAATGTAGCCGCCCTTTGCGACGTAGACTGGGGTCTCCCCCGCGTAAAAGAAATGTTTACCAAGCATCCCAACGCTAAAAAGTACAAGGATTTTCGGGAAATGCTGGATAAGGAAGGCAATAACATTGATGCCGTAACGGTTTCCACTGCCGACCATACCCACGCCATTGTGGCCATGAATGCTATGCAGCGGGGCAAACACGTGTATGTGCAGAAACCCATGACGCACAACATTTACGAAGCCCGGATGCTTACCGAAGCGGCCCGCAAATACAAGGTGGTGACGCAGATGGGAAACCAGGGTTCATCGAACCCGCAGCAGATGGAGATGGTGGCCTGGTTTGATAAAGGCCTGATTGGAAATGTACACACCATTCAGCTCTGGACCAATCGCCCGGTTTGGCCGCAAGGCATTCCGGTGCCTCAGCCAGTTGGCGAGGTACCCGTCGATCTGGATTGGGACCTATGGCTCGGACCTGCTCAAAAAGTAGGCTATACCCCCGCTTATCACCCCTTTAAGTGGCGCGGCTGGTGGAACTTTGGCGCGGGTGCCCTCGGTGACATCGGTTGCCACATCATGGATACGCCGTTCCGGGTACTGGGCCTAGGCTACCCGACTGAGGTAGAAACCAGCGTTGGGCAGGTATTCCTGAAAGACTGGACACCGGAGTATATTCCGGAAGGATGTCCACCGTCTTCGCACGTAGAGATGATGTTCCCGGCGACGGCAAAGAATAAATCCGCTGTTAAAATGGTGTGGTCGGATGGTGGTATTCGGCCATTCCGTCCGGAGTTTCTACCCGAAGGCGAACCCATGCCCGAAAATGGAGAGAACGGCGTAATCATGGTTGGCGACAAAGGCATGATTATGTGTGGCATGTATGGCGAAAACCCCAAGCTCTTCACCAAAGACGGGAAGAAAATGGAGGGCGCACCCAAGCCGGACAGCGTGAAGCAAATGCCGGAAAATGGCCACCAGATTCTCTGGACCGAAGCCTGTAAAGCCGGATTCAACAGCAAGGAGCATAAAGCACTAACCTCGTCTTTCGATTTCGCCGGTCCGCTCACGGAGTCGGTATTGATGGGCAACCTAGCCATCCGCAGCTACATGGTTCGCACACCAAATGGCAAAGGATTTAACTATCCTGGCCGGAAGAAGCTAACGTGGGATGGCAAGAATATGAAGATCACCAACTTCGATGAAGCCAACCAGTTCGTAAAACGCGAATACCGTGAGGGCTGGTCACTAATGGCTTAATTAATTGGTAGAAACGGCAACGGGGTACGGGTTTGGAACCCGTACCCCGTTGCCGTTTCTACTACCTGTTATTTCCGTTTGGCTCCTTCATTGAAGAAAACGACCAATCCATCTTTCCCGGCCACGATAATATCCTTACGCCCCGTTTTATTCAAATCGGCAACGGCGAAGTAAATACCGGTTCCTTTACCAGCCCCTGCCGGACCATGGGCGATGATGTGTTTCACAAACTGCTTTTGAGCGGGGTTCCAGGTGAAATAATATAGCCCCACGGGATCTTCAGCACCGGGGTCTTTTCCGTTATGGGCACGATACCGTTTACCCGTAATCAACTCCGGCCGACCATCGCCCGTGATATCGGTCCATTCCAGCGAATGGTACTGTGAATTTTTGTCGTCAATCAGGTGCTTTGTCCAGTTGCGATTTCCGGCTGCCGTTTTGGTTTGCTCGTACCAGTGCAGGCCATAGTTGTGCCCCTGCCCCACAATCAGGTCGTTCAGGCGGTCGCCATTTACGTCGGCCACAATGATAGGCACGCTGGCCGTACCAAGCGTAAACTCTTTATGCAGGGTCCAGTCGCCCTTTGTCCGATCCTCGGGGGCTTCGAGCCAGCCCGCAGGGACAATCAAATCACCCCGCCCGTCGCCGTTGATATCCCCAAAGCCTAAACCGTGCTCCTGTTTAGGCGCAACAGTAATGGTTTTAAACTGACCCGGTGCCATCAGTTTGAGGTACTTGAGCGGGTGCCCTGGGTTATTAGGCACAATATCCAGTTTGCCATCCCCATCCACATCCCAGGCGCGGGTGGTTTCAACATTGCCTACTTTACTTATTTCGTGCAGCGGCCACTGCGTTTTACCATTACCCGCAGCCGGGTTCTCAACCCAACGCAACGTTTGGTCGAACCAGCCACCCGTAACAAAGTCCAGCCGTCCATCGGCATTGACATCCATCGGAATGGTGGAAAAATCGTCGAAATACTGGTCTTTCCGGGGTTCATTACCAATCAGGTGGCGCTGCCGAAAGCGTGGACCCTCATACCAGAAATCACCGGAAACAATGTCCAGGGTATCATTTTTATCCACATCGAATACCCCAACCGATTCATAGCTCTCAGCGGCCACAAAATACCGCCGGAAATGGAGCGTGGGTTCGGGAGCCGTCAGGCTGACAAGCGAGACAGGTAACAACAGATTCAGTAAGGTTCGGCGCATGGGCATTACTGTTTTATTCAACGGAAAGGCTTTCCCGGCCAGAAAATACCTGATTCATTTGTTTGAACTGCCCTTTGTCTGTTCTGGAGAAATTCTGCCGTTACGTATTTCCGGCCTGGTCAGAGCCAAAACCTTTACACGGACTGTGTTAACGATTAGATGTGCCAACCCGGAAACTGTCTTCTATCTAGTGGGTCGATAATGGCAAAAATGGGCATGTTAGCCTTTGTTCAGGATGTTATTTCCCTAAATGAACCGGGTACGAAATTTCTTTATTGCAGTCTTCGCAAATGCAGGCTTAATTCAGTATTATTTTTTAATTACTACTTAACTGTTTTTTAATTTTTTTCTAATGCTTATGAGTAGTTATACGGGCCTTAGGGTTTTCCCTACAAACAGGTTTTTACCTGTTTGTGCTGTTAACTAAAACAGGTCGTTTCACTTTTCTTCTTAATCATTAAAAATAGTTAAAAACAGTATACTATGAAAACATCCTTACCTTCTCGAGTCTCGTTCGGCAGGCTGCTCAGTGTACCCGGTACGCTGCTCCTGCTGGCTTCACTTTCGACCGGCGGAACGTATGCAAGTACGCCGTCTGACTTAAATTCGCCCAAATACAGGCCAGTCAACAAAGCAGACCGGACGCTGACCGGTCGCGTCACCGATGAAAAAAATGAAGGCCTGCCCGGCGTTAGTGTTATTCTGAAAGGCACCCAACGCGGAACGGTTACCGACGTAAACGGAAGTTATAAGCTGGATGTGCCCGATGGCGGCTCTACCCTGGTATTCTCCTTTGTAGGCTATTTAACGCAGGAAGTTCGGGTTAGTAATCAGTCCACTATCAACGTAAGCTTACAGGCCGACAGTAAAGTACTGGACGAGATTGTGGTTATTGGTTATGGTACTACCCGCAAATCGGACCTGACTGGAGCCGTATCGGGCGTGAAGGAAGCCGAACTGATGGAACGGCCAGCCCCTTCCCTCAACCAGCAGCTTTCGGGCCGCCTGCCGGGTGTGCAGGTCAATACCAACTCCGGTCGTCCCGGTGGTCGGACTACCATCCGTATTCGTGGGTTTAGCTCCATCAACTCCTCCAACAACCCACTCTACGTGGTGGACGGCGTGATGTTGCCACAGGGTACCGGCGACCAGTTTAGTAACCCCATTGATTATATCAACCCGAACGATATTGTGAACGTTGAGGTACTGAAAGATGCGTCGTCAACGGCTATTTACGGTGCCCGCGGTGCCAACGGCGTTATCCTGGTTTCGACCCGGAAAGGTAAAGCGGGTGAGAGTCGGGTTACCTACGATGGCCAGTTCAGCGTAAATACCATTGGTCCCAACAAGCCACAGGTGTTGAACGCCAAGCAATATTTAGCTACCGAAGACCTGGCGTATGCCAACATGGCCAAGTACGATCCTGCTGGCTGGGCGGCTGGCAAATGGGCCTATCTAGATCCGGTGGTTCGCCGGAAAGCATTCAGTGCCGCCCACCCCGGCGTTTTTGATGCCAATCTGAATCCATTGTATGATACCGACTGGTTCAAAGAATCAGCACAGAGCAAACTCTCCCAGAACCACCAGCTGGGCTTTAGCGGAGGTAACGAGCGTACCCAGTATTCGCTGTCGCTTAACTTCCGCGACGATCAGGGGCTCATCAAAACCTCGTACATGAAGCGGTATTCAGGCCGATTCTCCATTGATGATCAGGTGAAGAGCTGGCTCAAAATCGGTGGTACGCTGAACTATAACAACCAGACCGAAAATCTGGTGGACGTGAATGATGCGGTAGCCCGGCAAATTGTGGAAGACTTCCCTTTCCTACCTGTTCGTTACCCTGACACCGGTATTCTTGCCGAAAACCGGGATTATCCATTTGCCGAAGGATCCATGAGTTCTGTTCACCGGCTTCTGGATCGTAAGTATATCCAGAATACCCAAACAACGCTGGGTAGCCTGTTTACGAACATCACGTTTGGTAAAGGGCTGGAGATGCGTACGGTTCTGGGTGCTAACATCCAGACTCAGGAAATCAACCAGTCGCAAACCCGCACACTAAACATTGGTAACAGCGGTAACGCGTCGACCAATAACAACAAGACCTCGTTCTGGTCACTGGAAAACTACCTGACCTATAATAAGCAGATTGGCCGGGATCACTCGTTTACGGGTTTGCTGGGTATCTCATGGCAGGAAACTAATAACTTCGGCATGGGTGCCAGCGTGAGCGGATTCGCTACCGACTATTTCACCTTCAACAACTTAGGTGCCGGAGCTATCAACCCATCGGTTTCGTCGGGTGCATCTCGCTTTGCCTTTAACTCATACTTCGGCCGTATAAACTACGGCTTTAAAAACAAGTATCTGTTCACGGCAACAGGCCGGGCCGATGGCTCTTCTAAATTCGGAGAAAACCACAAATTCGCTTTCTTCCCGTCGGCAGCATTAGCCTGGCGGGTATCGGAAGAAGATTTCCTGAAAGGAAACTCTGTTATCTCAAACCTGAAACTGCGTAGCAGCTACGGTCTGACGGGTAACTCCGAAATCCCAGCTTATTCGTCGCTGTCACTGCTTAGCTCCAACTACTCGACGATTTACAATGATGCACGGTTTGGCGGAACGGGTATCAGCCGTCTGGCTAACCCTGATCTGCGCTGGGAGAAAACAGCCCAGACGGACATAGGTATGGAGATTGGCCTGCTCAAAGGACGCATTACCCTCGAAGCCGATTACTACTATCGTCTGACAACCGACATGCTCCTCGATGCCCCCGTACCGCAGTCGAGTGGTTATGGCACCATCCGGCGCAACGTAGGATCGATGGAGAACAAAGGTTTCGAATTTGGCCTGAACACGGTAAACATCAATCAGGGTAACTTTAGCTGGAATTCGACGTTCAACATCTCGTTCAACCGCAACAAAGTACTTACGCTTGCAACCCCGTCTGATATTTTCAACGTTGGTGGCCCTAACTTCACAAACCCTACCAACATCATTCGGATAGGTGAAGCGGTTGGTTCCTTCTGGGGACTTACCCGTGTGGGTGTGTGGAGTGAGGCAGAGCGCGAAGAAGCAGCCAGATTTACCAGCTACCGGAATGGTCTGACCATTCTGCCCGGCGACATCAAGTATCTGGACGTGAACGGCGACAAGGCTATTACAGACGCGGACCGTAGCATTATTGGTAACGGCAGTCCTAAAGGATGGGGGGCATTTACCAACAACGTCCGCCTGGGCAACTTCGATGCTACGTTTGAAATGCAGTTTATGTTCGGTAACGATGTGATGCTGATGAACCTGCACCCAAGTGAAGACCGGCAGGCCCTGGCCAACAGCTACACCTCGGTGCTGAACGCCTGGACCCCTACCAACCAGAACTCGCCCATTGCCGAAGTTCGGGATACACGGGCGGGCTATGTAACCAACGTGGACAGCCACTGGATCAAGGATGGTTCGTTCCTGCGGGGTAAAAACCTGCTGTTCGGCTATACCTTCCCCGCTGCCATAACCAACCGCCTGAAAATGAACCGGCTCCGGGTATACGCATCAGCACAAAACTTCTTCCTGTTGGTAAAGGACCCCATTGTTGGCGATCCGGAAGTAACACCAACCAACCAGGGTGGTGGCAACAGTGCTTTCTCGCAGGGTATGATCTGGCACAATTATCCAAAACCAACAACCTACCTGCTGGGGCTCCAGATTGGTTTATAAACAAGCTGTCGTTGGTTGATAGCTTAACCGCCGTTCGACCAACGACAATCGTTAAAAACTTTAAATTCATTGATAGTCATTATGAGACATACGCTCGTAAAAAACATAAGTAAGGTGCTGCTGTGCGGTGTTGCACTAACGGCTCCCCTGGGTTGCAAGGACTTCCTGACGGAACAGGCTCCTTCTAACCTGACGCCAACTAACTTTTACACTATTCCTGACCATGCGGAGGCTGCACTGGCCGCCGTTTACTCAGATGCCCGCTTTATGGGGGGGGACGCTGGTATTTTCTCCAGCAACTGGCAGCTACTGGAAGCGCTAACCGGTACCTCTACAACGGAAACCGCGCAAAATTCCGACCTGAACAACCTGTATAGTCTGGTACACGACGGCAATACCGGTCACGTGGTTAACTACTGGAATGGCTTGTATAAGGTTATTGCCCAGGCGAACCAGGTGCTGGATAAAGTGCCGGGAATCACGCCGATGCCTGAGGCACAGAAGACCAAAATTCTGGGTGAGGCTCGGTTTCTGCGGGCTACTGCTTACTTCACGGCCGTTCGGTTATGGGGCGATATTCCGCTAATTACCAAACCACAAACAGCCTCTTCGGAGGATTTCCTGCCCGCCCGCACTTCTCAGGAGGAAGTATACAAGCTGATTGTCGACGATTTAACTACAGCTGAAAAAGCAGGTCTGGCCTGGATGGACGTGAGTGGACGGGTAAATCTGGCTGCTGTAAAAACGCAGCTGGCTAAAGTATACCTGACCATGGCCGGAGAGCCACTCAAAAAAGGCGCTTCGCACTACAAGTTAGCGGCCGACAAAGCCTTTGAGGTAATTACCTACGCCAACGCGAACCCATCGGTTATCAACCTGTTTGCAACCTACGAGGACGTACACCGCGAGAGTACCGAGAACCGCCTGGAGCATCTGTATATGTTGCAGTACAATACGCTGGTTGCTGGTAACCCAATGAATAACTTTTATCCCAACTTTAAGCCGGTTACGTTTAATGGCCCCGGCGGAACGGGAAGCTCGGTACCTACATCTGTCTTTTACAACTCTTACGAAAAAGGCGACCTACGGGCCAAGAATCAGGAAGGGTACTTTTATACCAGCTATTTTACGAATGGCAATGGTGCACCCTTTGAGTTGGGAGCTCCCTACGTGTTCAAGCACTTTAACCGGACTGCCAATGGTACGGCCGGGGTTGCCGGTTCCCGTCAGAATAACCTGAACGTACCCCAGATCCGCTACGCCGAAACACTGTTGATTTATGCCGAAGCGCAGAATGAAGTGGGTGGTCCAACACAGGAAGCCTACAATGCTCTGAAGCGAATCCGTGACCGGGCTACGCTCACTACCCCCGCTTTGGGCGCCTATACACAGGCTACCTTCCGGGAAGCCGTTTGGCGGGAGCGCTGGCATGAACTGGCCTACGAGCAAATCACCTGGTTCGATATGGTACGGCTCCAGAAAGTGTACAATGGCAAAACTAATGGCTTCGACCCTTTCATTGGCCATATAAACCCTAGTTCCAATCAGCCATTGCAGAAGAAGCACCTGTTGCTTCCAATACCCAAGCAGGAGCTGCTCAATAACCCTAATCTGAAGACACAGAATGAAGGGTATCCGGGCGTATAAAATGGGGTACACATGTTAATTGAGTCAATAAGAGAGGCCCTGACAGATTTTGTCAGGGCCTCTGTTGTTTCTGTCCAGGTATGGTTTCATGCCTGGTCCCGGCGGTTTATGAGGCTGACCGCTTTTATCAACCTAAACAGGTGGTTATGTGCTGTGGCAAACCCATTGTTGGCCACCAGTCGGGTATAATGCTGTACCGTCAAGAAACCACAATCGTTTTTTAATCGTTTATATAGTAACACGATATGATAGAAAAGACGATGAAAAAAATCCATTTATACGCTTTAAGCCTCCTCTTTCTGGCCGGTTACGCACAGGGACAATCAAATGACCATGCCCCCGCCAAACTTCCCGACCTAAAATCGGGCGAAGCTGTCGCTACGTTTGCCGGTGGTTGCTTTTGGGCACTGGAAGAAGGCATGAACCAGCTCAAAGGCGTTCGGGAGGTGGTTTCCGGCTACGCTGGCGGCACCGTTAAGAACCCAACCTACGAGCAGGTTGGTACCGACCGGACTGGCCATGCTGAATCGGTACAGGTGTATTATGACCCGAAAGTAGTCAGCTACCCGCAACTGCTCGAAGCCTTCTTTGCGGGCCATGATCCAACCACGCTGAACCGGCAGGGACCCGATGCGGGCCGCGATTACCGGTCGGTAGCCTTCTACCGGACACCCGAAGAAAAGGCAGCTATAATGGCCGCTATCAAAGAAACCAATGAATCAGGTCATTACAGTGGCAAAGTGGTAACCGAGGTGACCCCTCTTACAGTTTTCTACCCGGCAGAAATGTACCACCAGAACTATTTTGCGCTGCACCCCAACCAGCCATACATTCAGAGCGTATCCCTGCCCAAAGTGCAGAAACTGCGTAAAGCGATGGTTGGACATCTCAAGAATAGCACATCACTGACGATGGTTGACTAGAAGGCGGTACTGAAAAATTAATACGTCATCCAAATAGGATAACCAATTAGTAAAAATAGCCGGTTAAGACCGGCTATTTTTGTGCTATGAACACAACCGCTTCCTTACCAAAGCCACCCCGAAACACGCTCATCCAGACTATCCTCTCGTTTTTCCTGAACAGACGGGCACTGGCAGTTGGACTGGTTTTTTCGTCCGACAGTTTGCTGTTCGGTAGCTGGGTTTCGCATATTCCCTACGTGAAAGCGAAACTGATGCTCTCCGATGCCGAGCTGGGTCTCACGCTATTTGCCATGCCGGCCGGGTTACTCATCATGAATCCGCTGACGGGCTTTATCATTGCCAAACTGGGTGAGGCCCGGTCCTGTTTCTGGGCTGCCATAGGATTGACAGTGGCGGTGTGCATTCCCATCAATGCGCCTAACATCTACATAATGGCTGCGGGGTTATTCCTGGCCGGCCTTTCGGGCGCGCTTATCAACGTGGCCATGAACACGAGTGCCACCAACCTGGAGCGGTCCCAGGGGATTGTCATCATGTCGTCCTGTCACGGAATGTGGAGTTTGGGTGGGCTGTTCGGTTCGGGTATCACCGGGGCGGTCATTGCCCTGCATGTAGCCCCACCAGTACACATGGCCGTAATGGCCGCACTGATTCTGATACTCACTTTCGTGTTGCAACCCCAGTTGAAACAGATACCGTCGAGCAGCCGGACAGAGTCGGGTGAGAAAGCGGGCTCTTCTTTTGTGCGACCCAATCGGGATTTACTGTTGATGATTCTGATTGGCCTGGCGCTGGCCATGGGAGAAGGACTTGCCTTCGACTGGAGTGCTGTTTACCTGCGCGAAACGCTGGGGGCCAGTGCGCAGATTGCCGCGCTGGGTTTTGCCAGCTTTTCGCTGACAATGACCGGTTTTCGTTTCCTGGGCGACGCTATTTTGCCCAAAATCGGGGCTACCCGCTGGTTACAGATTGGCGGAGTCTTGGGCGCACTAGGCATTTTAGTAGCTATCGTTTTACCTTTCCCGTCTACTGCCCTTGCTGGTTTCGCTCTGCTGGGAGTGGGTTGTTCACTGGGGGCCCCCGTTCTTTATTCTGCTTCGCTACGGGTGCCGGGCATTCCACCAGCCGCCGGGCTGGCTACGTTTGCCACCTTTAGTTTCATTGGGTTTCTGGCGGGTCCCCCCGTCATTGGCTTTGTGTCCGAAGGCTTTGGTTTATATTACGGACTCGGACTGGTAGCGATTGTGCTATTACTTTCAGCCGGACTGGCCCGGATGGTTAAACTGTTTTAGCACCCCTTTCAACAAGACATGACTATCAGGATGAGTTGCCTTATCAGCGAACCAATGTGATATATCCCTCTTTCTGGTCAGCTTTAATCTTCTTCCCTCGATTTAACTGATATTGTATGCGCCATGCGTAAACGCCCTGCGTACAAGCCTCATCCCGATAGTAGCCATTCCACTGGAAAGGTGGACTTGCCGTTGTAAAAATCACTTCGCCCCAACGGTTGAAAATGGCGAGCGAGGTAATAGTCAGGTCACCGCATCCGAAGGCTGAAAAATTGTCGTTCATGCCATCACCATTGGGAGTAAAACTGTTTGGTGCATAGAGGATACAGTCGCAGGCTCCGTAGTCGATGTCAATGGAGTCCGTCACGGTAGCGCAGTCGTTACGAACGCTGGCCCGGAACACACCGGAACTGCTAACGGTACGCAGGGTGTCGGTGAAACCATCCTGCCAGCTAAACTTTCCTTCGGCAACAATCGGCTTTATTGTGAACTTTTCAGCCCCGCAAAGTTCTTTATCGGGGCCTAAGTCCAGACGCGGGGGTTGAATGTACCGCACCTGAATAGTATCCGTCGCCACGCAGTTAGCTTGGGTAACCCGCACACTATACTGACCCTGCTGCTTCGCCGAATAGGTATTTTGTGCCGAACCGTCCTGCCAGCGGTACTGGGAGGCTGGCGTTTGCGGTACAGCCAGAGCGAGTGTTTGACCGGTGCAAAGGGTCGTATCGGGACCGAGGTCAAAATCAATGGCGTAGTCAACTTTTATTGAGTCGGTAAGAATTTTGCAGGTAGTAATAGCCGTTACGGAATACTTGCCGGGTTTGGTTACCTGAAATTTCGGACTGGTGCTGCCATCCTGCCAGCGGTAATCACTGGCCCCGGGCACAGTTCCGTCGAGCAAAAGTGCATTCCGACGGTTACACAACGTGGTGTCCTTACCCAGTTCAAGAACAACGGGCACTAAAGACACATCATCGACAAACAGGTAGTAAAATCCCAGAAACGGTGGTTCCTTGTTAAAACTGCCAATAGTCAGGTATTGCTCTCCCCCCTTGGGATTCAAAAAACCCGAGACACGCTGCCACTGTAACACACCTATGCTGCTACGTGGATTCGTATCAAGAATTTGCGGTGTTGCGCTTAGCCGATCAGTCGTTGTGCCGGTAACCGGCTGATTAGAGAAATAGGTACCAATGGTTTCGGTGAGGTATTTGTTGGGGGTGTCTGTTGCTACGTACATTTCGTAATAGTAGCACGTACTAACCGACAGTGGCTTTGTTAGTTTTATACCCATGTATTCGGCCCATCCCTGATCGAAAAACAAGTGTCCAACTCCCTGCCCAGAGTGAGGGGGCAGAATAAGCTGACCGAAATCAAAACAGCGATGATAAAAATCGGGGGTAGCCCGGTTTGGGTTATACCAGGGAATGGCTTCTTCGAAAAGATTATCCTTTTGCGGACAGGTTCGGTAGGTTTCAAAACTCCCGTTCGGAACAAGGTTCTGGCTGGCAACCCACCCCGGCAGGAGGACTGCAACGCCCAGAAATAGCCAGATAAACCGTATTTGCATAATCCTAATGCGCCCTTGCTATGATAGGAACGGGAACCGCCGGGGCAGATTTCCAGATGAGAGTATCGAATATACGGATTTTTGACCGAACGCATTTTATTCAGCCTTCCGCAAACCAGCGTTTTGGGAACGCAGTAGGTGACGGCAAAAGGCGGCCTGTGTAGTGGCTTACGGTTTTTCTGCGGTTAGTTCTGGTTTCTTCTTTTATTCCAGCCGTTACCCCACTGAGAATCGCCTTCAATGAATGCTAGTGTATCAGAGTAATTTAATCTCACAATTAGTAAACAAATTGGTTTAACGATAAATCACCCCAATCACTAAGCACATGAACCAGAACAAATTCACTCGGTTTTTTGACCATTTTGCGTCTAAAGCCACCAAAGCAACCGGCTCGTCCGGAGCTTTCCTACTGGCCTCCCTGTCCATTATTGTCTGGCTCATTACCGGGCCTATTTTTAATTATTCGGACACGTGGCAGCTCATAATAAACACCAGCACAACCATTGTTACGTTTCTGATGGTGTTTCTGATCCAGAAAGCTCAGAACAAAGACTCCCTGGCAATGCAGATAAAACTGAATGAACTGCTTGCCGTAAATCGGAAAGCCAGCAACAGGATACTGAACGTAGAGGATCTGACGGAAGAAGAACTCCAAAAGCTGCACCAGTTTTTTTGTAAACTGGCCGAGGAATCTAAAAACGAAGCGTCCCTGTCGGAGTCCCATTCGATAGAAGAGGCCGAAGATATACACGAGGATAAGATAGCTGCCCGAATGGAACGACGAGCCGCCCATAAGGAGTCCCAAAAACACCCGGCAAACAATTGACCATGAGCCAGGTTACCTAAAGATGGGTACTACCTGGTGAGTTTGTGTGTATTTTTGTTCTGGTCACCCAAGCTTTCTGTTAGCGGGATTCGGCATTTACGTTGTCTGCGGCCTTTTAACCCTCTGTATTTTACCAAGAAGCTATGCTATGAGTCAGCCGTTTGCTGCGGAATCTACTTCCCACCCCATCCAGGAAGCCGTGTTATTCCAGCCTTCGTTCGATCATTTGCATGCGGCACTTCGTTCAGGTCTAACAGCGACCTGGTTCTGGGATATTACCAACGATGCTCTGTATGGCGATCCTGCCCTATTCAACCTGTTGGGTATTGAGCAGGAGCAGATTAACCTTCCCACGCATATATTCACGGATGCAGTCCATCCGGCTGACCGCCAGCGGGTAATCGATCTGATTGATGAAGCTAAGAAAAAAGGCACTCCTTTTGAAACGGACTATCGAATACTGACTGCCCAATCTGAATCGAAATGGTTTTTTTCAAGGGGGCAGTTCACGTACAATCAACAGCAGGAACCAGTTACTTTCTCGGGCATACTAATTAATATCAGTGACCGGAAAGAAGTTGAACTGACAGCGCGGATAGCCGATGAAGAGCTTCGGCTTGCCATTGAATCAGCCCAGCTAGGCACCTGGGATTACAACCTGCTTACCGGCGAGTTGATCTGGTCCGACCGAACCAGAGAGCTTTTTGGCCTGCCTGCTTCCGCCCCGGTCAATTACTCAGTTTTTCTGCAATGCCTGCATCCGGATGATCGTGATGCAACAAACCAGGCAGTTCAGGCGGTTATGCAATCCAGCAGTACCGGGCATTTTCATCATGAGTACCGAACGGCAGGTGGTATTGACAGGAAAAATTCACGCTGGTTACGCTCCAATGGCCACGTTTTCTTTACTGAAAAGCGGGTTCCCTATCGGTTTATTGGTACGGTTGTCGATATAACCGCCGACAGACAGAATAAAGAAACACTTCAGCAACGCGTCAATGAACAAACCAGGGCACTGGAACAGCAGGCCCATCAGTTGCGCACAACCCTGAATGCGTCATTGAACAGTATCATTGCCATGACAGCCATTCGGGATGATCAGAACATCATTGTCGATTTCATGATACATACCGCCAATAAAGCGGTAGCCCAAAGCCTGTTCAAAACGCCCGAAGAGTTGGTCGGACGAAGTTTACTGACGGTATTTCCGGGCAACAAGGACAATGGCTTTTTTGATCTTTATGCCCGCGTGGTCGACTCAGGTCAGTCAGAACAGGCCAGTCAGTTTTACCGCGATGAACTGGGGCTGGAAGGCTGGTTTGAGATATCGGCAGTCAGACAGGACGGAGATAGTGTAGTTATCACCTTCAATAATATTACCGACCGCAAGGAGAACGAACAAACGGCGCAGCAGCAGGCCGCCGAACTGAGCGAAGCCAACGCAGAACTCAAACGTTCGAACGAAAGCCTGCAACAGTTTGCGCATATTGCGTCGCATGATTTACAGGAACCCCTACGGCGGATTCAGTCGTTCAGTGATTTACTCCAGAGCCAGTTTTCCGATAGCCTGTCTGATGGGGAAAAAGATATGGTTCAGCGAATTCAGAAATCGGCTGGCCGGATGCAGTCGCTCGTTAAAGATTTGTTGTTTTACTCGCAGCTAAGCGTTCTTCGGGATTCGTTCAAATTAATTTTGCTTACCGACATCGTTGGGGATGTGCTGAGTGACCTCGAAATGACAATTGCTGAAAAGAAGGCAACAGTGCAGGTAGGCACCTTGCCGCAGGTACGTGGTAATGCATCGCGGCTACGGCAGCTTTTTCAGAACCTGATTGCCAATGCGCTTAAATTCAGTTCGGCTGGCATCGCCCCTTTCATTCGAATTGACTTCCGGGAGGCAAGACCCGATGAGTTGCCCGAATCGCTTCAATCAGCTCCCCAACGATCATTTTGGTTAATTTCCGTAAAAGATAATGGCATTGGCTTCGATGTGCGGTATAAAGACCGGGTGTTTACGCCCTTCCAGCGGCTGCATAGTCCGGTAACCTACAGCGGCACGGGTATCGGTCTGGCCATTTGCCAGCGGGTTGCCCAAAATCACGGGGGAGCTATTGATGTAGACAGTGAAGTGGGCAACGGCTCTACCTTCAAAATTTTCCTACCCGTTCCTGGCGCTACGCCTGCGTAATGCTGTCCTGACTGCTCAAAAAAGCCTGTTGATATTGACCGAAGGTCTGTTCGGCAGCCGCCACAACGGCATCGGCGTGGAGTGCCCCACGCTGAGTTATGAATTCGCCACACCTGCGCCATTGCTTACCCGTATCGGTACCGTATCCCTGATAAAATCGGGAAGCAATTGGGAGGATAGTTTGAATAGACGCACTTTGCTGCAATAATCGATTGATCACGGTCCCGCCCAGCATGGACCCCTCCCCTACGTAAACTGCCCCCAGTAAATCAATGGCAGACCAATTGGTAAACAGAGTAGAGATGGCCGGCTGGAGCGGCTCATTCAATTGAGCTAAATCGGCTAATAGCCAGGGAGTTTTTATCCGGGTCTGTGGGGTGTACTCCCGAAAGAAATCGGGATGGTGACCAATAGCGGTTTCCAGGGCCTGGTGGAAGGCTAGGTGCGTGCGGAGCAAATGAGCATACTGAGCTGGAGAAATCGTACCGTTCCGTAAGGATTCTGCGTAAAAAAGTTGTTCTGTCTGCTGGTGCAACCGTTGCGTTTCCTGACGCAACCGGTCTAACAAAAGGCTCATCTATTGTCTATTCGGGTGTTATTTTCCAGCCAGAAATCACACACTTTCGTTAGTGCCATACCCGTAGCCTGATAGCTGCCGGGCTTTACAACGTACGCATTGATACCGGCATCGTACGCCTGTTGAATATCCCGCGGACTGTCGGACGTGCTGAAGGCCACAATGGGGAGGTATTTGGTTCGGTCAGAAGCCCGCGTTTTTTCAATTACTTCAAATCCGCTCACCCCGCCCAGGTCTAAATCCAGGATAACTACTTTAGGCAAGGCTGCTTTTTGCTGCTCTGTTCCTATAAGATAGGCAATTGCTTCATGACCATTATTCAGGATAGTGTACGTAACCGGTCTGTTCAGCTTACGCATCAGGCGGCTAAATATATCCGCATCGTTCGGATTGTCTTCAATATACAATACATCTACCATGATGTGTTTGGCTAATACCAGCTACCTTACTGGGAATGAAACAAAAAAAGTTGTGCCTTTGTTTGGCGCGCTTTGGAACCAGATTTTACCCTGGTGCCGGTCGATGATGCGTTTGACAATGGTTAGGCCAACGCCGGTTCCTTCAAAGTTTCTGGCATTCTCTAACCGTTTAAACAGGTCAAACATTTTGTCGGCCTGGCTCATATCAAATCCGATACCATTATCTTCTACGGCATAAACCACTTCGGTATCATTCTGATAACCAGACACTTTGACAACTCCATCCTGTGCCAGCTTTGTGTATTTGGCGGCATTGCCGAGCAGATTCGTGAACAATTGAAGAATCATCAGCTGATCGGCATAAATTGACGGGGTATCGCCTATTTCCAGGCGTAGTGAACGCCCCTGGGCAGCTACCATAATTTCCTCCCGGATATCGTTCAGCAGTTTATCCATGTCTACATACTGGGTATCCAGTTCACTACGGCCCATCCGCGAATAATACAGTATGTGCCGGATCAGGCGACGCATCTTGTCCGTTGAGTCGATTACCTTGTTAAGAAGCGAGTGCGCATCCGGAACGAGGTCCTGCCCGTACTCTTCGAGCAGAATTTCGGAATAACACCGGATAGACGATAGGGGCGTTCGCAAATCATGCGAAACGGTGTAGCTAAACGCATCCAGTTCTTCGTAGGCCAGCTTCAGTTGTTGATTGAGCATACGAATTTCGTTGGCCTGTTTGTTCACAATCTGCAAGGCATCATCGCGCAGCTTAACAGCCGCCGATACCTCGGCTTTGCTCCAGGGCGCTGAGGTGTTACGGACCATTTCTGTCCAGGTAGCAAAACTGGTTCGGGGGCTTATTTTCCCAGCACCACTATCGTTAAACGTGATGGGCTTATTCGGATTACCCGCCCACGACACTTCCCGAATCCGCTCCGGTTTGAACCAAAAGAGATATTCGTTCAGCTCCCGCGACAGCACAATAGCCAGCAAACCCGCGCCTACTTCCCTAAACCCCTCTGCCGGTGGGTACAGGCTTGGGAGCTGACTGGTTTCCAGCGATGTTGTCGTATTCGTGGTACCCATCCAGTCGGCCATGGCGCGAATGGCCGGTTCGTCGGGTGTCTGCCCCAGTAAGTAAAGCCTGCCATCAAACAGCAGGGCGGCTCCGGTAGCATTGGTCACGTCCAGTGCCGTGGTGGGGAACTGGGTAATGGCCCGTACAATTGTATCGCTCAGTAATAATTGCTCGTGCAACCGTTGTCCGGCCTGCTGATATAGTTGCTGGGCGGCCAGGTCCTCTTTATCCTTACGAAACTCCAGGGCTACGGACAAAAGCTGACTTACGAATTTGGCCGCCCTACGCGCCGGATAATCAACAAAACGGGGCATTGTGTTATGGCAGGAAATAAGTCCCCACAGTTCGTCCTGGTATATCAGCGAAATACTCATGGAAGCCTGCACGCCCATATTTTTCAGGTACTCGATATGAATGGGTGATACCGCCCGCAGCACCGAATGTGTTAAGTCCAGCGGCTTATCGTCAGGCCAGTCGGGCTGCGACAGAATTCGGGATGGGGTGCTGCCCACATCGGCAATTAATCGAACCAGATTGACTTTATACAACTCGCGGGCCTGCTTCGGAATGTCGGATGCGGGATAGTGCAGGCCCAGGAACGGCTCCAGATGGTCCTCTTTTTCTTCCGCAATTACCTGCCCATGCCAATCGGCACTAAACCGGTACACCATTACCCGGTCAAAACCCGTAATCGCCTTTACCCGGCGGGCCGTATTCTGCAACAGTTCGGTCAGGGTTTGACTGGCCTGCACTTCCGTAAGCGATTCCGTAATCAGTCGCTGATTCAGTAAGGCAAGGCTGCTGCCGGCATCGTGGGTGTCGGTGGAAGGTTCCCATTCCAGTACAATAAGTCGTTCGTGCTGATGGACAACCAAATTCAACGACTGACCATTCACGGTCATCGGGTAGGGATTCAGGGTTTCCCACGATCTATCTGGGTCGTCTGCTTTCAGCAATGCCATCAGCCTCCCTGCCGGCAGGGCTGTTTTAACTACTACATCTTCCAGCGGCTGTCCCAGCACCTGAGTAGCAGACATACCAATCAAGTCAGCGATATTTTCGCTGGCATGGACAATGGTATACGTTTCAGGATGGATGGCCAGTAGGTAGCCGTATGACTGAATCTGACCAAGAATATGAATAGGCTCCCGGTCGCAGTTGGACAGGTCGACGTTTGCTAAACTCATTGACTAGAAGCCTCTTGCTTTAAACGTAATCGCCGGGACGCGCAAACGAGAACGTTGTACATTAAACGGGTACACAGAACAATGGAGCAAGATAAGCACACAGCGTTAATTTGCCATAAAGACTTATCCAGTGAACCAGTCGATTTGCGGTTGAATCAACCCGATTCAGACACTGACTCACCGAACAAAATGGGTACCTTTACCGGTCTATGTCTCTCCCCTGGTTCCTTCTTTTTTTGGCAATTACCCTATCGGTTGAGGCCCAGAAGCCCATTCCACCGGCAGTACATGCCGACCCGGCCGGGGCACTGACGGTGTATCGGGATAATCTGACGCGTCTTCGGCGTGAACACACAGCCCTGCGCGAACTACCCAACCTGCCGTTTTTCCTGTTCGGTATGGGTGATCGGCTTAAACTCATTTACCGCAACGGACGCCTGATTAATGCCCTGACGGGCAACATAGAGGAACAGTGGCGGGTAAAGGAAGAAATCATTGTTCCGTCGGAATACCTCGTTCATCTGGTATTGACCGACGGGCAACAAATCCAGATTCGGGAAAATGAAAGCGGTGTCTGGCTGCTCCAGCCGCCCAGAAAACCAAAATTAATTCCGGGCACCCGCTCCCAACTGAACCTACCCGGCTTTGCCAAACAACCCTGGGGCCCCATACTTCGGGTATTGCATCAAGAAGTCCTTATCAACGTCATTCACGGCCGCCCTGTTCCTAACTTTCTGGTGTATCTCAAACCCTGGTATCGGGATGCGGCAGTGATGGCTATGGTACTGCGGGAAACCCATAACCTATCCCTGATTCAGGACTGGATTATGGCTATCAACAAGCCATTCGACCGCAACAACCACGGGATTCCTGAAGTCGACAATCTCGGTCAGGTGCTTTTTTTAGTGTCCCTGGTTTCTGACAAAAAACATCCTGTTGTGCAGGCGGTACTGGATTCGGCGGGCCGTTTTCGGCGGGGCAGCTACGTGGCTGGTCAGACCGATGATGCCGAACACCCGGTCTATCAAACCAAATGGCTCAAATATGGGCTGAAATCGCTCGATTTGCCCGACCCGTACAATATCCCCAACCAGTATGATAGTTATTCGTCACTGTTCTGGTGGGCGTACCGGAATGAACACGTAGCCGGGCCGGAATTCGACAAAAAGATAGCCATCAATTCTCCCTATTACGTTTGGGCAGACGATCACTTCAGTAACCAGAAGCATGGAGTGGTGGGCACCGTCGACTATCCCCTTAGCTGGCAACAGCACGATAGCGATGCCCATTATCCCGGCATGACCGTGCTGGAGAAAGACCTGGCAAAACAGAAGTTAGCATTCACCCACGCCTGGCACGCGGCCGAAATGTTTCTGTTGCTGCATGTTCCTTGATGAGTGCAGTTGAAAGAGGTGAGTTGGTTTCCTGCGCCTTTTAATTTGTGTCTCTCATCCCGCCCGTTCCCTTTCTGTCAGCGTGAACCGCCGATGGTGATACCCGCTTTTACGCTGAAATACGAGTTTTTAGCCGTTAGCGTGAGTCGGCTGGCGTTGTTGGTCACGTTTGTATCACCAATCAGATTATAGTCGGCTTCGAGGTACACAAGGCTGAACTTGACCCCCACCCGGCCCATACCCCCCAGGGTAGTTGTTACGGGCAGGGGATAACGGATTGTCTGGTTAATCTGCTCGCTGGCATCAACGTAGTACAGGCCCGTTCCCACGCCTAGATAGGCCCGCAGTGAACTCCCGACAGGAATGGTATAATTTGCCGTCACCAAAGCCGATGAGACAGCGTTGGCTTTGCTCTGATAGTAGATAACGTTGCCCAGAACCTCGGCCCGCTTCACCAGTGCCTGCTCCAGCCGAACGCCCAAATCCAGGTTTTTCACTATCTCATACTGGGGTTCAATCATATACAAAAACCCACCCTTACTATCACTGGCATTCGTAGACTGGTAAGCAGGCAGCGCATACCCTCCGCCAATTTTCACTTTGAAGGGTCTTGCAGGCTGGGCGGGTTTGGTATCCTGAGCAATGGCGACAAAAGAGGTCGACAATAAAAGGGCAAGAAATAATGTACGCATGAGCTTTAATGATTTGTCCGGGAGCCAGTAATGGCAGAAAAGCCACCCACAGGGATTTGTAGCCAGTATTATAACCAGTACGTTTCCATAAGCAGCTATACGCTGTACAACCAAATTCCTGTTTTCGTTGCAGTATGCCTGTTTAAACTATATGAAAACGAAGCAGAGCGCACTACCAACCCATATCAGCAACAGGCTCAGGGGAAGAATGTCACAGGCATAATTACGATGAAAACAGGGGTCTGCGGTAAGCGTAGAGTACTTTACAGCCTGTACTTATTGCACCAATGTGCCGTGCCATTGAAAATCAGTACTGGGTACTGCATTCCAATGGCACGGTTTCCTACCTTTACAGGCATGAATGTGCTTTTTCTGCTCTTTGCCTTCCTGATTGGTATAGCCATTACCGTTCAGGCAGGTGTAAACGCTAACCTGCGTGAGGCCCTGTCCAGCCCTGTCCTGGCTGCCGTCGTTTCATTCGGTTCCGGGCTGGTGGCACTGATGCTGATGCTGCTGGCATCGGGCGGCTCGGTCCCCACTGTAGATGTAATCAGGCAGGTAAGCTGGTGGAAATGGATGGGGGGCGTAATGGGTGCCGTTTACATGATAACGGTCATTGTCAGCGTGCAGAAAATAGGAACGGCCAATCTGGTCAGCCTGAGCGTGGCGGGGCAGTTGACAGCGGCCATTGTGCTGGACCATTACGGCCTGCTAAACTTTGCGGTCCATCCGGCCAACGGCTGGCGGATGCTGGGTGTCGGCCTGATTGTGGCGGGGGTGTTGCTGGTAGTGAAAAACTAACTACGTCATCCGTCGGTTTTAGTTGGAAACTGATTGACGTAAAACCACAGTCCTGTGTCTATAAACTACCGCTTTTATCCTTCCCTACTTAATAATTTTTCCCGCTACCTGCAGGCTGGTACTATGCCGGTTCAGGCGTTGATTGATTCGATTAACCGCGTGCCCACACCCACCACAGTAGCGCAGGAACGGGGCACTTCGTTTGAAGAAGCCATCGTGAAAGGCACGGATGAAGCCCGGTTCGACCCCGATATCGTCAACAAGGTGCGGAAGCTGCTCCCCCGCCCCATTGTGGATACGCAGGTGTATTGCCAGTGGGAAATTGAGGATGTGCTGTTTTACGGGTACGTCGACCTGATTGGCAAATTCAAGGCGGTGGATTTAAAGACGACGGGCTCGTATCAGAAAGACCGGTACCTGTTCAACCACCAGAACCTGTACCTCCACGCCCTCAAGCGCAAAGGCATCAAACTCATGGAATACGTTATCACGGATTTTACCGATGTGTACGTAGAAAGTTACACCCTCACGCACCCCATCGACCGGCAATTAGAGGAAATCCGGCAGTTGAAAGCCTTTCTGGAAGAGCACCGCCCACTCATTACCGATAAAAAGATATTTGTCGCCCCCGGCGAAGAGCCGGATGCCCGCAGGAAATCGCGTTGAGTTTTACCGAAACAGTCCGCTCATTTCTCTCCCTGAATAACAAGTATTAGGAAACTCGGTTCGTCGTACTTTTGCGCCCATGTTGCAGCGAACAGTGTCTCTCTACCAGCGGGCGTACCGGGGCCTGTCGCCGTCGGTGTGGCTGCTGGCGGGAGTCATGCTCATCAACCGATGTGGCACGATGGTACTACCGTTTATGACACTGTACCTCACGCAGCAACTGCACTACTCCGTAACCAAAGCGGGCACGGTGATGGCCGTGTACGGGGCAGGTGCTTTTGTGGGTACCTTCCTCGGCGGTCGGCTCACGGACCGTATCGGTTTTCACGCCATTCAGGTCTTTAGTTTGCTGGCGGGGGGAATAGCCCTGATTCTGCTTCAGTTCGTCACGGATTTCTACCTGCTGTGCGGGAGTGTGTTTACATTCACACTGCTGGGCGATACATTCCGCCCGGCCAATCAGGCTGCTATTGCCTACTACTCCGACACCGAAACGCGCACGCGGGCCTTCTCCTTTAACCGACTGGCCATCAACCTCGGCTGGGCCGTGGGGGGAGGATTGGGTGGCTGGCTGGCCAGCATCCAGTACAACCTGCTGTTCTGGGTCGACGGGCTAACTTGTGTGGCTGCTGGTATCGTATTGTGGCTATATCTGCCCATACCAACAGAGAGCCCGGCGGATAGACAGACAAGAAGTTCGGCGGAATTGACCCACGTTCAACCGGTATTGCCGGCTCTGCTACCCCACCGCGACCCATTTTTTATCGCCTTCGTTGTCTGCAACACGCTGTACCTGATTGCCTTCATGCAGTTATTTACGATGGTACCGTTGTTTTTCAAGGAGCGGCTGCACCTGAGTGAAGGGTCCATCGGGCTGTTGATGACCCTGAACGGGCTGCTGGTGGTAGCTATCGAGATGGCACTGGTTTATACTGTGGAAGAGCAGAAACGGTCCAAGATAGATCTTATTATACTAGGCGTTCTGCTGACGGCGGTTTCGTACGCCGTTCTGGCCCTGTCCGGCTTCCAGAATTATTACGGAATCTCGTCCGCAGGAGCAGTAATCGCCCTGCTCTACATCCTATTCGTCACCGCCAGCGAAATGCTGGTTATGCCTTTTTTGCAGTCGTTTACGGTTGAGCGGGCCAGTCCGGCTACGCGGGGGCAATACCTGGCTCTGTACGCCATGGGGGGCGCCCTGGCCCAAACAGCCGCCCCCGCTTTAGGGTCGCTGGTGGTGGCCAGTGCGGGGTTTTCAGTCCACTGGCTGGCTGTCTCAGGAATTAGCCTGGTATCGGCGGGTGGATTCTGGTGGCTGGGCCGCCAACAGCCTGCCAACCCTGGCTAAATTTCTTACAAAGCACTCAGCACTACTTATTTCTACCTCTCAAAGCTCAATCCTGACCGTTTGCAAAAATAGAACATTATATTTCGCGTATAGTCAACATATTTGTCTGTAAGGGCTTTCCGACAAATTATCCCCTGTCATTTATATGCAACTCGAAATCAACGGTCTCTCCAAAACCTACTCCAATGGGGTGCGCGCACTTCAGCACCTCTCACTCACCATTAAACAGGGCATGTTTGGCTTGCTTGGCCCGAACGGCGCGGGTAAATCGTCCCTGATGCGGACCATTTCCACCTTGCAGGAAGCGGATAGCGGCAGCATTCGGCTAACGGGTTTGTCCGATGGTGGCGAGTTGAATGTACTGACGCAGAAAGACGCAGTGCGTCGGGTACTGGGCTACTTACCCCAGGAATTTGGCGTATATCCACGCGTTACGGCCGAGTCCATGCTCGATCATATTGCCTCGCTTAAGGGAATAGCCAATGGCAGTGAGCGCAAAGCGCTGGTACAGGGTCTGTTGCAGAAAGTGAACTTATACGATGTTCGGAAGAAAAATCTGGGCACGTATTCGGGTGGGATGAAACAGCGGTTTGGCATTGCCCAGGCCCTCATCGGCAGTCCCCGGCTCATCATCGTCGATGAACCCACCGCCGGACTTGACCCTGCCGAACGAAACCGGTTCCACAACCTGCTGGCCGAAATTGGGGAGAACACCATCGTTATTTTATCCACGCACATTGTGGAGGATGTTACGAATCTGTGCTCCGACATGGCTATTATCTGTCTCGGCGAGGTAGTGGCAACGGGCAACCCGAACGAACTAGTAAAAGACCTGAACGGAAAGATATGGCAGAAATCGGTGGAGAAATCAGAAATCGAAACGTACCGCCAGTCACACCGGATTATTTCGACCCAGCTCAAAGGGGGAAAAACCCGACTGCATGCCTACAGCGATATTCCATTGGCTGATTTCGACTCCGTTTCCCCCGACCTGGAGGATGTGTACTTCGCGAAGATTTCGGAGAAAATGGAAGTAGCCACTGTTTAAAAAACCTAACTACAGCTAAGATAACGACGAATTGTATCCTTCACTCCTCACGCCAAATACTAATCCCCCATGTTCGCAGAAATCTTCCGCTTTGAACTCGCTTACCGACTCAAACGCCCGGCCACGTACCTCTACGCCCTGATTCTGTTTCTGTTTACGTTTCTCTTTGTCATTTATGGTAATGGCCCCGCGTCGGAGAAAACGAATATCAACTCGCCCTACGCGGTCAGCCAGTTTGTGGTGGTGATGACCATTTTTGGGATGCTGGTGGCTTCGGCAGTTATGGGTGTACCCGTGTACCGTGATGTGGAGCACAACACTAAAAACTACTTTTTCAGCTTTCCCATTACCGAGCGGGGTTACATTCTGGGGCGATATTTGGGCTCCTTCGTGGTGTTGCTGGGCATCATGCTCGTTGGGTTGCTGGGCATTGTTCTCGGCTCGCTACTGGGGCCGGTTTTTAACTTAGCGGATAATGTCGAACGCTTCGGCCCGATACGTTTCCGGGATTATGCCTACCCGTTTCTGCTGTTCGTTTTACCCAACATGTTCCTGGTGGGTAGCATCTTCTTCGCGCTGGTGGCCTTCTCGCGGCAGGTGTTTACGACCTACGCAGGCAGTATTCTGCTATTCATTGCTTACCTGCTGGGCTCTACGCTGTCGCAGGATTTAGAGAACAAACACCTCGTCAATTTGCTCGACCCGTTTGGCTCTTATGCCTACGATGCTGCTACCAAATACTGGTCGCCGGTGGAGCAAAACGCGTTGCTGGCCCCGCTGGAGGGTGATTTACTCACCAACCGACTCATCTGGTTTGGTGTGGCGCTGCTGGTGTTTGGGGCAACACTGTTCCGGTTTAGCTTCGCCCGGTTTCTGGCCGTAAAACTGGGAAAAAGCAGGCGGGTGAAAGAGGAAGGCGTTAGCGAAGTAGCTCCATCACTGGCGAGTTTGCCCACGCCCAAACCGGTATTTAGTACGGGCGTTTACATCCGGCAAATGCTGGGGCAGGCCGGGCTGGAGTTTCGGAGTATTATCCGCGACCCTTATTTCATCGCTATTATGCTGGGTGCCGTTTTATTCCTGTTTTTGGATGGGTGGTTCGGGTCGCAGATTTACGGTACGCCTTCCCTGCCAACAACCTACGCTATGCTGGAAGCCCGCAACGGCACGTTTTTCTTCTTCGTGCTGATTGTCATTATCTTCTACACCGGCGAGGTCGTTCACCGCGATAAAGTGGTGCATTACGACACCATTGCCGATGCCCTGCCCGTGCCCGACTGGATGAATTACGGAGCTAAACTGCTATCTATGACCTACGTTTGCCTGCTGCTATGCGGGCTGGTACTGGTTTCGGGCGTGGTCAATCAAACCGTGAAAGGCTATTTCAACTATGAGTTCGGGTTGTATCTCCGCGACCTGCTTGGCATTGCCTTCACGCAGTATTTTCAATACGTGATGCTGGCATTCTTCGTGCATACGCTGGTCAATCAGAAGTTTGTCGGGCATATCGTTACGCTGGCGGTGTACATTGTTATCTGGGCAGTACCCCAGTTTGCCGAGTTCGGCTACCGGCTGGCCCTACCCTTTTCGGGGGGTAACGTGCAGATTTCGGACCTGAACGGCTTCGGGCATTACCTGACCGGTTTATTCTCGTTTCGGGTCTACTGGTACGCGTTCGGCGGGTTACTGCTGGTGCTGGCGTTGTGGTTCTGGAACCGGGGTTCCGACAGCGGTTTCAAAGCACGCTGGCAACTGGCCCGGCAGCGTATCGGGCGCGGATCTATGGCCCTGTTCGCGCTGTGTCTGGTGACCTTTGTTAGTACGGGAGCGTGGATTTACACCAATGTCAGCGTGCAGAATCGCTACCTCTCCGCCGATGAGCAGCGCGAACAATCAGCCACGTTCGAGAAAACATACCATAAATACGCCAACGCGCTGCAACCAAAAATTACCAGCGCGAAACTGACCGTCGATGTGTTCCCGGATGAATTCAAAGCTCTGGCTGCGGGGCAGTTTCTCATCGTCAACAAGGGCAACCAACCCATCGACTCCCTGCATTTTACGATGCCGACAGATAACTTCCATCGGCAACTGACCAAGTTTTTGGTGGATGGCAAAGAACCAGTCAAAATTTTGAACGATACCGACTTAGGCTATTCCATTTACCGACTCCCCAAAACCCTGAACCCCGGCGACACGGCCCGGATGGAGATGATCGTTTCGGGGCAGTATGTAGGTTTCGCCAACAACAGCAACAGCCGGGATGTGGTGAGCAACGGAACATTTTTCAACGTGGGTATTTTCCCCGGCTTCGGCTACGATGACAGCCAGGAGTTAACCAGTGATAAGTACCGGAAGAAATACAAACTACCCACCAAGGAATGGACGCTTCCTAAGCAGAATGACCCCGCCGGTCTGCGTGATTTCCTCTTTACCGACGATGCGAACTGGGTTACGTTTGAGGGTACTATTTCCACTACCCCCGACCAAACGGGCATTTTGCCCGGTCAGTTGGTAAAAACCTGGACCGCCAACGGCCCCGACGGAAAACCCCGCAAGTACTTCCGGTACAAACTTCCCGATTTCTCCGATTACTTTTTCAGTATGTGTTCGGCCAAATACGGGGTCAAACGCGACACCTGGATGGGGCCAAACGGCCAGGCGGTTGCACTGGAGGTATACCACCACCCTACCCACGACCGCAACCTCGATCGGTTTGTGTCCAGTATGAAAGCGTCGCTGAGTTATTACACCAAAAACTACGCGCCTTATCCGTATCCGGTGTTGCGGGTACTGGAGTTCCCGCGCTACGCTGCTTTTGCGCAGTCGTTTCCAACTACTGTACCGTATTCGGAGGAGTTTGGCTGGGTGGGTGATTTCCATGACCCGGACAAAACGGATTACGCTTTTTACGTGACGGCGCACGAAGTGGCCCACCAATGGTGGGGGCACCAGATTATGCCCAGCCGGACACGCGGAGCCAATCAAATTTCGGAGACGATGGCCGAATACTCGGCCCTGATGGTGCTCAAGGAGCGGTACGGCCCCGATGCTATGCCCAAGTTTTTGAAGTATGCGCTCGACAGATACCTGAGTGGCCGGGCCAATGAAGATAAGTTTGAAGCCACGATGCTGGATAATGACACCCGTAGTTACGTCTGGTACCAGAAAGGGTCCATGCTGATGTATGCATTGCAGGATTACCTTGGTGAAGCCCGCGTTAATCAGGCCATGAACGACTACATGAAAGCGGCCCGATTCCGGCAAAGCGCCCCGTTCACGACCTCGCTGGAATGGTACAGTTTCCTGAAAGCCGCCACGCCCGATTCGCTCAAAAGCTGGCTGACGGATAATTTCGAGAAACTAACCCTCTACGATAACCGCATCACCAAAGCCGAAGCGAAAGCCATCGGTAATGGCAAGTACACCGTGACACTGCACGTAAAAACGGCGACGGAGTATTACGACAAAACCGGTAAAGAACTGGCCAAAGGCAAAGCGCCCCTCCTGGTCGATATTGCCGTGCTCACCACCGATGGTAAAAACAAAGACGGGCTAACCACTAAAGTGCCGCTCTACATGCAGAAACATAGCCTAACGCCTGGTGAGCACGTTATCGAGGTAACCGTAAAAGGCAAACCCGTCAAAGCTGGTATCGACCCGTACAATAAGTTGATTGACCGCGTTTCGGACGATAACCTGGTGAACGTGGATATGCCTTAAAACAGCCTTGCTTTTACCAGCGAACAATCGCGAAAACGAACGGGCTCTTTGCCTCCCGGACTTTCTTTGCGAACTTTGCCACAAAACCAGCGCGGTTACCCGTCTTTTTACGTGCTGGTTTTGTGGCAATCCACTCTTTCACTCTTGAAACTCTTTCTCTCTTGAAACTCTGGCAAAAAGAAGGTACACCCGCCGAATCCACGGCCATCGCGGATAAAATCGACCGCTTCACCGTCGGGCGCGACCGGGAGATGGACCTTTTCCTGGCCCCGTTCGATGTGCTGGGCAACCTGGCCCACGCGCAGATGCTCGAAACCATTGGCCTCATTTCTAATGATGAATTAAAAATGATGAATGATGAATTGAAGGTCATTTATCAACAGGTTGAGCGGGGAGAATTTGTCATTGAAGAGGGTATCGAGGATGTGCATTCGCAGGTGGAACTGATGCTAACCCGGAAACTGGGCGATGTGGGTAAAAAAATTCACTCGGGCCGGTCGCGCAATGACCAGGTGCTGGTGGACATGAAGCTTTTCACCCGCGACCGGCTCTGGCAGGTAACAAACAGCGTTCAGCGTGTTTTTGACCGACTCATCAGCCGGTCGGAGCAACACAAAGATGACTTATTACCGGGCTACACGCACCTACAAATTGCCATGCCCTCCTCCTTCGGGCTGTGGTTTGGTGCCTACGCCGAAGCCCTCGCCGACGATGTACTCACCCTGCAAACAGCCTACCGACTGGCAAACCGGAACCCATTGGGTTCGGGGGCTGGCTACGGTTCGTCATTCCCACTTAACCGGACCCTCACCACTAAGCTGCTGGGTTTTGAAGGGATGCACGTCAACGTAGTATACGCCCAGATGAGTCGGGGAAAAACCGAACAGACAGCACTGACGGCACTGGCGGCCATAGCTACTACCCTTTCCCGGATGGCGATGGATATTTGTCTCTACAACAGCCAGAATTTCAGCTTCCTGACCCTGCCCGATGCCATGACCACGGGCTCCAGCATCATGCCGCACAAGAAGAATCCCGACGTGGCGGAACTACTGCGCGCCAAAACCAACAAAATGAAGGCGCTGCCGATGGAAGTGACACTCGTAATGAGTAACCTGCCCTCCGGCTACCACCGGGATATGCAGTTGCTAAAAGAAATCCTGATGCCCGCCTTCGATGAGCTACTGGATTGCCTGGATATTACCGACTTCATGCTGGAACACATTCAGGTGAAAGAAAATCTGCTCGACGAGTCTAAGTACGATCTGCTGTTCAGCGTGGAGCGGGTCAATGAACTCGTGTTACAGGGAGTTCCCTTTCGTGAAGCCTACCGTACCGTGGGCAAAGAAATTGCCGAACATTCTTACACCCCCCCTCGTCAGCTACACCACACCCACGAAGGCAGCATCGGCAACCTGGGGAATGACCTCATTCAGCAGCAGATGGCACAAAATCTGGCCGGTTTCGGTGCCGACCGGGCGCAGCAGGCTATTGATACGTTGCTGGGCTGACCCGGTTGAAACATTGTGCCCGGGGCGGGTTAGCCTATACCACAAACGTTTAGTTTCCTATCACGAACCTCACCTTTTTTCTCACGAACGTCTGTGAAGTGATGGTAAGCCAGGTGTTCGGGTACCGAACTCACTTTCAGGCCTGGTATTTTTCCGGAGGGAGGATACGGCTATGCCGCTACCGGGCTACCGGGCTTTTCCGACGGGAAGCAGGTAAAACGCGATGGCAATTCGAAACACCCTTGATGGCTCGACAACAGAATCTGAGTGGCCTGATGTACTTGCCGGGCCATGTTGCAGGCTGTTTGACCGCCCCCTTTAACTCGACAAAAAACGAGTTAAAGGGGCAATTGGCTCTACTCTACCGGAAACAAGCGTTTTCTTCCAGTTATTATTTTATACTGTATTTTATAGTATAATAGATAAAATATTTTCAATTATACCTGTATGATAAAATTTTATTTATTTTAATCTACTTTTAACAGTCTATTATTCTTTATACTTGTCCTCGTTTCCGTAATTTCTGTCATTACCTAACGCTCATCCCAAATTATATGAAACTAAGAATACTAGTGTTTATCATGCTGATTCCGCTGTATGCCCTGTGCCAAACCAGCACAGTGAGTGGGCGGGTGAGCGACTCGGGCGAGAAAGCTCCATTGCCCGGCACTACCATAACGGTAAAAGGTACCACTACCGGAACCGTTACCGATGCCGACGGACGCTACCAGATAGTAGCCCCGGACCGGAAAGCGGTGCTTGTGTTTTCGTCCGTTGGTTTTGAAGCCAAAGAAGTTGTGGTTGGTTCACAGCAAATTATTAATGTTTCGCTGACTGCCGACACCAAACAACTCAGCGAGGTGGTAGTAACGGCCGCCGGTATTGTGCGGGATAAAAACGCGCTGGGCTACTCCGTCAGCACCCTGGATGCTACCAAACTGGCGCAGCGGTCGGAGCCAGACCCCCTCCGGGCCCTTACGGGCAAAGTGGCGGGGGTAAACGTGCAGGGTTCGGGTGGGGCCGCGGGTGGAGCCACTAACATTACAATCCGGGGCAACTCATCACTGGGCAACAACAACCAGCCACTGTTTGTGGTAGACGGCGTACCCTTCGACAATTCCAGTTTCACCCAGCCCGACGGCTTCGTGGGTGGCTCAACGACCACCAACCGCGCCTTCGACCTTGACCCGAACAATATTCTGACCATGACCGTATTGAAGGGGGCCGCAGCGGCTGCGCTTTACGGGTCGCGGGCGGCTAACGGGGCCATCATTGTTACGACTAAAGCCGGAAAAAGTCAGAGTAAAAAAGGGCTGGAAATCACGTACAACGTGGGTTATGCCGCCGAAACCGTTGCGGGCTTACCTGATTACCAGACTAGCTACGGGCAGGGCACCAACTTCGATTACCGGAGCGGGGTATTCGGCTCCTGGGGGCCTCCCTATCCGGGTGTTCCCAGTCTTATTCCAACGCGGCAAACCATTCCGCACCCCGTAACAACCAATAACCGCTACCCGTCGTCGGTATTCCCGCAGTTTTACGGAGCCGATGGCACTACGCCTGTTCAGGTGCCGTATGAGTCATTTTCTCAGTATAACGCCAAAAACTTTTTTCGCACGGGTAATGTCTTTGAGAACGCCTTATCGGTATCATCGGGTGGGGAAAAGGGTAACCTAACGGTGGGACTGTCACGGACCGGGAATCAGGGTGTTGTGCCTGAGAACGAGATTACCCGGACGGGCGTGAACATTGGGGGCAATGCCCAGCTGGACAATAAGTTTTACGTTCGGGGCGCCCTCAACTACGTCAATACGGCGCAGGTGTCGCCCCAGGTTACAGCGGCCAACGGTAGTGGCGCGTCCATCCTGGATATTCTGCTGTTTGTACCAACCAGTTACGACCTGACCGGCTACCCGAACACCAATCCGCTAAACGGCAATAACGTTTACGACCGGGTGGGTACCGATAACCCCTACTGGTCGGTGACCAACAGCCCCACAACCAGCAAGGTGGACCGGTATTACGGCAATGTGGTACTTGGCGTGGATGTGCTGCCGTGGCTTAATGTACAAAACACGGTGGGTTTCAATGCCTACACCGACCGGCGCGTAACGGTGAATGGAAAAGGTGGAGACTATTTCCCTAACGGTAACATAACCACCGACAACATCTATCGGCAGGAACTGGACAATACGTTTCTGGTGACGGCAACCAAACCCATTAGTGAGAATATTGGCCTGAAAGTGATTCTGGGCAACAACGTAAACCAGCGGCTTACCGAGCGGCAGGTCGTATTCGGCGATGGCATTATTTTCCGGGGTATCAACTCGCTCAATAACACCCGCGTTACCATTCCCCGCGTGCTGCCCAACAACCGCAACGATTTTAAGCAGCGCTACTTCGCCTTCTTTACCGATATTTCGCTGGATTACAAAAACTTCGCCTTCCTGAACGTCGTGGCCCGCAATGACATATCGTCTACGCTGCCCATCAGTAACCGGAGTTACCTGTATGGCGGGGCCAGTGCGTCGCTGATTTTCACCGAAGCCCTGAAGATTCCCAAGAATATACTCTCGTTTGGTAAACTCCGGGCGGGCTACACAAAGGTGGGTAACGAAGCCACGCCTTACCAGACCCAAACGGTTTACATTGCCAATCCCGTGTTAGGGATTGGCTCGGGTACCGGCTCCATTGCCTCGCCTTTCAACGGGCAGAGTACCCTGACCGAATCCGACCTGCTGGCCAACGCCGAACTTAAACCGGAGTTCATTACCGAACTCGAACTGGGCACTGAACTCCAGTTTTTCAACAACCGGTTTGGTCTGGACATCACCTACTACAACAAGGAAAGTACCTCGCAGATTTTCACGGTGAACGCGGCCCCCTCAACGGGCTATACCCAGAAGGTAATCAACCTGGGCCGCTCCACTAATGAAGGTATTGAAATTGGGCTGAATGCCACCCCGGTTAAGTTAGCCAACGGCTTCCGCTGGGACATTTCGTCGGCCTTTACCCTGAACCGCAACGTTGTGCGCGACATTGGCAACCTGAAAGAACTTCCCTATGGCGGTTTCTCCGACCTGGGCAGTGTCCATATTGCCGGTCAGCCCTACGGCCAAATTCGGGGGTCAACCTTCGCCCGCGACGACGAGGGCAATATCCTGGTCAACCCCAATACGGGGAAGCCTATCCTATCTGGGCGCACCACAGCTGTTGGCAATCCTAATCCCGATTTTATCTGGGGCATTACCAACACGTTCAGTTTCAAGGGTATCACGCTAAATGCCCTGTTCGACTGGAAACAGGGTGGGGATATGTACTCGTTTACGGCCTACGAGCTTCTGAGCCGGGGTGTCACCAGAGATACCGAAGAGCGGGAAGCCATTCTGGTTGGGCCGGGTGTACTGGGCAACGTAAACACGTTACAGCCGATTCTGGATGGTGAGGGCCGAAAAATCCCGAACAACATTGGCATCGGCGTGGCAGATTACTACTTCACTGGCGGCTTTGGCCCCGGTGGTGCTGCCGAAGCCAACATATTAGATGCTACGGTGTTCCGCCTGCGTGAAGTATCGCTGGGGTATCAGTTCCCTAAAGCGTGGCTGGCTAAAACGCCCTTCGGTGGCGCTTTCCTGTCTATTAGTGGCCGGAACCTGTGGTACCTGGCCCCTAACTTCCCCAAGCACCTCAACTTCGACCCCGAAGTGAGTTCGCTGGGGTCTGGCAACTCGCAGGGCTTTGATTTCATTGGTATTCCCACCACGCGCCGATTGGGTGTAAACCTGCGGTTCAGTTTCTAATCGGATCATCCCATTATACTCCACCCCTCTTGTTCGGGAATGGAGTTGGGACAAAATCTCCATAAGCAAAAAAACGTATGAATTTCATCAATACCATCCGAACGGCTTCGTTGCTGGGATTGCTCTTTCTGGCAGGTTCCTGCAAAGACTTTGTCGATATCAATGGCGACCCCAATAATCCCACAACGCCGGTACTCGATCTCATTTTGCCTGCCACGCAGGTTTCTATGGCGGGTAGCCTGCGCGACGTAAACGTGGGAGCATCCATCCTGACGCAGCAGTTGTATACCACTAACACCAGCCGCAACTTTCAGGAGGGCACCGATTATCAGGCATCCTGGAACGCCCTGTACACGCAGGTGCTTGGCGACCTCGAAATTATTATCCGCGAAGGTACCATACAGCAACGGTGGGACTATGTGTCCATCGCCAAACTCCAGAAGGCTTACATCTACAGCCTGATGGTTGATTTATGGGGCGACATTCCCTATACCGATGCCATAAAAGGGCTAACCGTAACCGACCCGGCCTTTGAGAAAGGCGACGTGATTTATGACAAACTATTCACCCTTATCGACGACGGTCTGGCCGACGCGGCTAAGGGAAACTTCGCCATCCAGCCCACCACCGCCGACCTAATCTATAAAGGCGACAAAGCGTCCTGGATTCGGATGGGTAACTCGCTGAAATTGAAGCTATTCAACCAGATCCGACTGGTGCAACCCGACAAAGCCAAGGCGGGTATTGCGGCCCTGCTGAGCAGTAACGCCCCGCTTATCAGCACCAACGCCCAGGATTTTTCGTTCCGCTTCGGCTCGTCCGAAACACCCGCCAACCGCCATCCGTGGCACCGGGCCGAGTACCAGGCCAGTAAAAGCTACTACATGAGTCAGAACTTCATGGAACGGCTTTTTGGTACCGACGACCCCCGAATTCGCTACTTTTTCTTCCGGCAAACGTCGAACTACACCGTCGGGTTTACGCCTACCGGCAACGGTTATTTTGGCCGTTACACCGGCGATGCGACGGCATCGCCCAACGACAACGCCCTGAAAGCCACCTTTGGCGTGTATCCGGCGGGTGGGCTGTATGACAGCGCACCCATCAACAACCTCACGGCGGCCAATGTGTTCGTCAGTAATTCGGGGGTTACGGGTGCACCCAAGGTCGTGACCAATACGGATGGCTCCGGGGCGGGTGTATTTCCGTTTATTACCAACGCGATGGTCAAGTTTATTCTGGCCGAAGCGGCCCTTACCATGGGCACTACCGGCGATGCGAAGCTGTTGTTTCAGGACGGAATTACGGCGCACCTGAACAGCGTTAACACCATTTCCACATCGGGCGGCAACTCGGCCCCCGTACTACCCACGGCTACCATCACAGCGTTTGTAGCAAGCCGCACCGCTCAGTATGATGCGGCCAATGCGGCTGGTAAACTGAATGCCGTGATGACCCAGAAGTACATTGCTCAATTTGGTAACGGCATCGAATCCTACAACGACTACCGCCGAACGGATTTGCCCGTGCTGGCCGCGCCCATTGCCCCACTGAACACCTTTCCACTGCGCCTGAGCTACTCCGTTACCGAACTGTCTACCAACGGCAGCGTGTCCGATAACGCGGAGAAACTGCAGGCCGCTCAACAAATTACGCCCGTTTTCTGGGACAAATAATCAACTGACTTCATGAAAAAAATACTTATTTATCTGTCTTTCTTCGGACTACTGGCCCTGGACGCCTGTAAAACCGAAACGTACGAATGGGAAAACTGGGCCTATACCGCTGTGCCGCTGGTGGCGGTGAATACGGCCAAATCGGCCCTGCCTACAGTAGTTACGGCCAATACATCCTTTTTCGATCTGGGAGCCGCTAATCTGGCGAGTCAGGAGTTTGAATACAGCCTGAACTGGGAGGGTTTTGGCAAAGCCGAGGTCAATTCCATCGAGGTGTATCTGGGGTTTGTAAAAGCCCCCGCTACCGGCAATCCGTCTTACCCGATTATCCTCTCCAACCCCGGTGGCTTGTACCCGAGTGTTACGCAGTTTCCCTTGCCAAGCCGGGTTGTGGCAACTGACAAACTGTACGAAACCGTTACCCAATTCCCTAAAACATTCACCGTAACGGCGGCTCAGATGGCTGCGTTTACGGGTACTGATCTAACCAAAGTGGTTCAGAACGACTATTTTGTGTTCAAATTCATCCTGAATCTGAAAGACGGTCGCCGGATTGAAGGATTTCAGGAAAACGTGTGCGACGAAGCGCGGGGCGAAGTCGGCGATTGCCGGGTGGGTGTCCGTTTCCGGAAGAAGTAGACTAACTAACCAGTAATTAATCTAACCGCTATTTTTTTACCCAATGCGCGCGCCCCTCTACCTACTCGTTTTTCTGCTGCTGACTAGTCTGAGTAAGGCTACAGCCCAAACCATTCCCTCACCCAAAGAACATTTTGGGTTCGCCATCGGCGACGATTACCACCTGGCCAATTACACCCAGACCGAAGCCTATTTCAAGAAAATAGCCGCAGCATCTGACCGGGTTAAATTAGTGGACATGGGTCTTACCGAAGAAGGCCGACATCAGTATATGCTGCTTGTCTCTTCACCCGCCAACTTAGCCAAATTAGACCGTTACAAAGAAATTTCCACCAAACTGGCCCGCGCAGAAAACCTCTCCGATGAGCAGGCTCGCGCGCTGGCCAATGAGGGTAAATCTATCGTCTGGATTGATGGCGGGCTGCACGCTACCGAGGTAGTGGGAGCACACCAGCTTATCGAAACCATCTACCAGATTGTGAGCCGCAACGACCCCGAAACGATGCGGATTCTGGATAATGACATCATCATGTTTGTCCACGCCAACCCCGACGGGCAGGAACTGGTCAGCAACTGGTACATGCGGGAGAAAACGCCCGAAAAACGGCTGACCGATAACCTGCCCCGGCTATACCAGAAGTACATTGGCCACGACAACAACCGCGACTTTTTCATCATGAACATGAAGGAAACCCAGAATATGGGTCGCCAGCTGTTTGTCGAATGGATACCGCAGATTATGTACAACCACCACCAGCGTGGCCCAGCGGGTTCTGTGGTAGCTGGCCCACCCTACCGCGACCCGTTCAACTATGTGTTCGACCCGCTCATGGTAACGGGTATTGATGCGCTGGGAGCCGCCATGATTAACCGGCTCCATCAGGAAAACAAACCGGGCTTTACGCGTCTGGGTGGCTCGGTCTTCTCGACCTGGTACAATGGCGGTCTGCGTACCACCACGCACTTCCACAACATGATTGGGTTGCTGACCGAAATCATCGGCAACCCCACGCCGGAAGACATTCCACTTATACCCAAACGATTGATCCCTAACGGTAACACACCCTTTCCGGTTACGCCCCAGAAGTGGCATTTCAAGCAATCCATCGACTATTCGGTATCGCTCAATTATGCCGTGCTGGGTTATGCCGCCCGCTACCGCGACGACCTGCTGTTCAACATATACCGCATGGGCAAAAACTCCATTGAGCGGGGCAGTAAAGATTACTGGGCCTTGACCCCAAAACGTATCGACGCCATTGAGGAAGCCTTCAACAGCGATCCGAAAAAAGTGAAACCACCCACCAACGCAGCCCTGGCACAGTATGGTTTCGTGCCACGCGGGGGCGGTATGCCGATCAAATATTACGATACCATCATGACGGCTCCCACCCAGCGCGATCCGCGTGGGTTCATTATACCGGCCAGTCAGCCCGATTTTGCTACGGCTACTAAATTCGTGAATGCCCTCATCAAAACGGGTATTCAGATTCAGCAGGCCACCGCCGATTTTACCGTAGCAGGCAAAAAATATCCGTCAGGGTCCTTTGTCGTTAAAACCGATCAGGCGTTCCGGCCTCACCTGCTGGATATGTTCGAGCCGCAGGACCACCCCAATGATTTTCAGTATCCGGGTGGCCCGCCCGTGCGGCCGTATGATGCCGCTGGCTGGACGCTGGCTTACCTCATGAACGTGCAGTTTGACCGGGTGCTGGACAGCTTCGATGGGCCATTCAAAAAGCTGCCCATCGGCGAACTTCAATCGCCGGAAGGCCACGTTACGGGTACACCATCGGCGGGTTACGTACTGAGTGCCAAAGCCAATAACTCGTTCATTGCAGTGAACGACCTGCTGGCCTCGGGTATCGAGGTGTTCCGTATGCCGAATGGTACGGGTGCCAAATCGGGTAGCGAAGCTGGTGACTTTTTCGTTTCTGCTTCGGCTAAAGCCAAAACGTTGTTAGACAAGTCGGCCAGAGAGCTGGGGCTGGAAGTAAGTGGGATAGCCAAACGACCTGCTACAGCTTTGAGCAAAGTATCGCCCATGCGGATTGCGTTGTGGGACACCTATGGCGGGTCGATGCCGTCGGGTTGGGTGCGCTGGCTGATGGAGCAATACCATTTCCCGATAGACGTAATTTACCCAAATGATGTAGATGCCGGGAATCTGAAGAAGAAATATGACGTGATTGTGTTTGTTACCCGCGCTATTCCTTCGATGAAGGGGGAGGACGATAACCCATTCCGGGGTATGGAGCGTGAGCCGCAGAAAGAAAACACCCCCGCCGAATACCAGCCGCGTTTGGGCAAAATCACGGCCGAAAAGTCGATACCGCAACTGAAGGCGTTTATGGAAGCGGGCGGCAACGTAGTTACCATTGGCAGCAGCACCAATCTGGCTTACCACCTGAAACTCCCCGTTCGCAATGCACTGGTGGAGATGACCGGTAGTGGCAAAGACCGGCCCCTTCCCAACGAGAAATACTACATTCCCGGCAGTGTACTCCGCGTAGCGGTCGATTCGACCCAGCAGGCCACCTGGGGTTTGCCTTCCCAAACGGATGTGTACTTCGATGCCAGTCCCGTATTCAAGCTGGCCCCAGAAGCCATTGCCAAAGGACAGGTAACGCCCCTTGCCTGGTTCGACACAGACAAGCCTCTTCGGAGCGGCTGGGCCTGGGGCCAGTCGTACCTGCAGGATGGCGTAGCGGCTTTCATGGCTCCAATAGGAGCGGGTAAGTTTTATGCTTTTGGTCCGGAAATCACCTTCCGGGCGCAGGCACAGGGCACCTTCAAAATGCTCTTCAATCAGCTTTATAGCGTTGGTAAAACCAGTGCATCGGGCAGCGATGCTGCCGGGGAGTAAGGACTGATTCCGGCTACCCAGCCATTTCTTTGTCATGCTGAGGGACGAAGCATCTTCGGTAGCCGGAAGTATTCTGCTACCGAAGATGCTTCGTCCCTCAGCATGACAAAAACAATCTAACTTTAAACGGACTGACCTCTGCCCTATGAAACAACTTACAACTCTTAACCAGGCTATCTTTTTACTCCTTACTGTTCTCGGCCTAACGAGTACTGTGTTGGCGCAGGTACCCAAACCAGTCGACGTGTTTGGCTTTGAGCCGGGTGCCGATTACAAATTAGCCAAATACAACCTGCTGATGGACTATTATCAGCGACTGGATAAGGCCAGCAACCGGGTCAAGATGGTGCAAATCGGTAAATCGGTGCTGGGCAAACCGCTGATGTTGTTGATGGTATCGAGCGAAGCCAACATGAAACAGCTGGACAAATGGCGCAGCATCAGCGAGCAACTGTCGCGGGCCAAAATCGATGCGAAACAAGCCCGGACATTAGCCGAAACGGGTAAAGCGGTTGTCTGGATTGACGTGGGTTTGCACGCGTCGGAAGTGGCAGCCGCCCAGATGATGCCTGAACTGGCGTATCGGATGGCCACTGAAGAGTCGACGGAGATGAAAAAAATCCGCGATCAGGTGGTAGCGCTGCTCATGATCGAAATGAACCCCGACGGACTCAATATTGTGGCCGACTGGTATAATGGTAACCTCGGCACACCCTACGAAACTACCTCGCCCCCCTGGCTTTACCATCACTACGTTGGCCACGACAACAACCGCGACTGGTTTACCAACAACATGCCCGAAACAAAGGCGGTATCGGAGGTGCTGTATAACCAGTGGTACCCACAAATTGTGTACAACCAGCACCAGACATCCCCGGCCTGGACGCGTATTTTCATCCCGCCCTTTGCCAATCCGGTCAATCCACACATTCACCCCGGCGTTACATCAGGAGTGAATATGGTGGGGTCGGCTATGGCCAGCCGGTTTGCCATGAAAAAGATGCCCGGCGTGGTATCGCAACTGCGCTTTAGTATGTGGTGGAACGGCGGGATGCGTACCGTACCGTATTTTCATAACCAGATCGGTATTCTGACCGAAACAGCCCACGCTACGCCGTCGCCCCGTTTTTACCCACCCGATTCGCTGCCTAAAACGGTGGGCGTGGGTGTGACGGCGGCTACTGACGGAACCGAGATTTTTTATGCCAATCCGTGGAAAGGGGGCGAATCGCACTTCCGGGATGCCGTCAATTACATGGAAGAAGCCTCAATGGCCACCCTGGTGCTGGCGGCCGACAAACGCGAGGAGTTTCTGTACAACATTTATCAAATGGGCCGTGATGCCATCGAAGCCGTTGGCAAAACCAAGCCATACGCCTACGTGATCCCCGCCGATCAGTGGGACAAAGGCGAAGCCATCAATCTCATCAATATGCTGCGGCAAAGTGGGGTGGAGGTCAACAAAGCAACCCAGCCGTTTCAGGCCAATAACATCAGCTACCCGGCGGGGGGGTACATCATTTACGGAGCGCAGGCGTTCATACCCTACGTAATGGATCTGATGGAGAAGCAGGTACACCCCAATCAGCGGCTTTATCCGGGCGGTCCGCCTATTCCGCCCTATGACCTGGCGGGCTGGACACTCCCCATGCAAATGGGCGTAAAGGTGAATCGGGTCGATGCCGGATTTGCGGCCACAACTAGTCCGGTAACCGGAATGGCCGCGGCAGAAACGGGTGAAGTAGCTACCAGTGCAGGCTACGGCTATCAGTTATCGCGTAAGGAGAACGCCAGCGTTATGGCCGTGAACCAGCTACTGAGCCAGGGCGAGAGTGTATTCATTGGATCGGCCGACGCAAATTCGTTTTTCATTCAGAAAGGAGCTAATACCGAAAGTAGCGTCAAAAAATTAGCGGCTGAGTTAGGCTTACGGTTTACGGCTCTGGACAGCAAACCGGCCAGCGGGATTACGCCCCTCAAACTACCCAAAGTGGGTCTGTACAAATCGTGGGTGGCCAACATGGATGAGGGATGGACGCGCTGGTTTCTGGAAAGCTACGGGTTCCCGGTCGATACGCTGCACGATGCCGACATCGCCAAAAAAGACCTGTCGGCCTACAGCGCTATCATCATCCCCGACCAGAGCGTGAAAGAGATTCTAAACGGCCACACGCCGAACACCATGCCCGCTCAGTACACGGGCGGTTTAGGGCTGGGCGGTACACTGGCCCTGAGCCAGTACGTAAATAACGGTGGGATGCTCGTCACCTTCGATGAAGCCAGTGATTTTGCCATCGAATTGCTGGGCCTGCCGGTCAAAAACGTGACGGACGGGCTATCCAATCAGCAGTTTTACATTCCCGGCTCCCTGATTCGGACGACGATAGACACCCGGAATGCCCTCGCTGCCGGTATGCAGCCCGAGGTGGCAGCCGCGTTCTCGAACAGCCGGGCGTTCGACATAGTCCGGCAGCGCAGGGAAGGTGAAGGCGGTAAAGAAACCATAAAAGCCGCTCCCGAACCGACTGTTGAACTGATTGCCAGCTACGCCAAAAAAGACCTGTTGATGAGCGGTTGGGCATTGAACGAAGATAAATACATTGCCGGAAAAGCAGCCGTGCTGCGGGCGCACCAAAACAAGGGAAGTGTCGTGCTATTCGGGTTCCGGCCCCAGTTTCGGGGTCAGCCACGCGCTACGTACAAACTAATTTTTAACGCGCTGTACGAAAGTACGCTCCCCAAGACGGCGGGAAGTACAACCGGAAAAAGTGAATAACAAATTGGGTCTGTCTGTCGACAGACCCAATTTGTTTACTGGCCCGGTCAATGGCTTTATGTGTCCGCCAAAAATGAGCTGATAGGAACGGCTTCTACGATGGTTAATCATTTCGGGATGGCAACCGGCAATACAACTGAAGAAGAAAACGATTCAACAGGTCGGTTGGGATGAACCCGCGACCGGTTTGCGTTAAAACCGGATGGGACGGGTGAGAATTTCGGGCTGGAAGTTGAAATTCTGTTTCAGCACCGCCAGCTGTTCGGCCTGTTTTCGGATAACGGCCTCCCCCACCGAATCGTCGCGGTATTTGTCGCGCAGAATGCACTCCGCTACCGGCACATCGATAAGTCGGTAACTGACGTCAACCTGATCGAAATGCGCCGACAGCAATTTTCGAAACTCGTTGATATAACTCAGCCGGAGGTTTGTATTGTCGATCAGGACGTTCCAGTCCTGGCGTAGCCCCTCGATAATAGCCGTTTGCTGCAACGCATTGACCAGATTCTCAATCCGATTTCTCTGGTCGTCGGGCCAGGTTTGCCAATATTCAGGCAGGGACACGGGCAGCAGACTCCGGCGCAGGTCGTCGCGGTTCACCCGCAGCCAGTTTAGGTTTTCGGCACAGAACTGCCGGGCAAAAGTTGACTTCCCGCTACCACTCAGGCCACTCAAAATCAGTACTTTCTTCACTCGTCGATTGGGTAACTTCCCCGTTAATAAAATCGTAGGACACCAGACTTTTTCCATTCGGCATCCGGTAGGTTTGACTGCCCTCAAAACGCAAATCCGGCGACGCCTGTTGCCGTAACGTTTCGTCTGTCACCTCATTAGCGATGGCCGCCACGGGCCGGAGCGTCGTTACACCCGTGTTGCTCACCCAACCCGTATCATTGCTGCGCTGCAACACCACATTGAGTAATCCACCCCGCCGGAGTATCTGCCGAAAACTGGCAAAAGCGCGATCCAGATCGACGTATTCCAGAAACAGATGACAGATAATCAGATCGATAGAGTCTGGCGGAATAAGTACGTCGTCGTGATTGATATCAGCCTGTATCAGTACCAGATTGTTCAGAATAGGGTCGTATCGGTCGTAGCAAGTAGCTAAGTAAGCAGGGTTAATATCAACAGCATAGACCGTTTGTGTATCCACGAAGTGGGCGAATCCATTGCCCGTACAGGCTCCGTACACAGCCACCGTCTGCGGATACCGCTGTTCTACCTTCTCAAGAGTAATTTCGTTTAGCGCAGCCAGTTGACCCACCGTTTCATGGCTCATATGGCGTTCATAATCAGCGGAGGGTACGGTATTCCAGGGATTCATAGGGGTAGTTTTCGGGGAAAATCAGTCCTCATCCCAACCTAATCAGGCCGAAACAGGTTCAGGCACTTCCCGAAATCGCTTTCTAAAGTACACAAATGAAGCCACAACCAGCAGGATGTAGGATACCGACATGATGTAGGCTCCATACATAAAAAACTCCCGGTAACTGATGGTTGACTGCCCGAAGTTCTTGTACAGCAGCACCCCCACGCTGCCCAGATACCCGTACCAGTCGGCCAGGGTAACGATGAACCCTACTGTGCTCACATACCGAAATGAGGCAATCAGTCGCTCAAAATACAGCCCGTTGCAGGGCACATAAGCCATGTACAGGCCAAGGCCCGTCAATAAAAACCAGTTGCCTGCCGATAGTAATCCGGTTGAATAGGCATAGGTGCTCAGGCCTACCAGGGCTCCACCCAGCAGCATCAGGCCATTGAGCAGGGCAAATGCCCGGAAGTTATCAGTTACGCGCTGGAGCAATCCCATCATGAACAGGATACCCAGCGCCACCAGTGTTTCGGTTTTGGCAAAGATGCCCGGGTTTTCAACACCCGCATCCCGCAGAATCTCAGGACCGAAGTTATCACGGAAATCACGAAAGGCCGATAGCAACACGTAAGAGGCAATGAGCAGCACCAGCCCCACCCGGAAGGTGCCGACAAAGGCACTCCGCTCGGCCCCGTCCATTGGTTTACGTTCCGTCCGAAGGGTTCGATCTTCGGCCGTGGGCGGGGGCAGCAACATGAGCGCATACACCGACAGCAGGAGCGGTGGAATGAACAGTAAACTCGTTACAAAGGGAAGCCAGAACTCCGATACACCCCAGTCAGCGCGGATAGTCAGCGCTACCGTCTTGACAAAACCCGACGCAAAAATAAAGGAAGCGGTCAGTCCGGCCACCAGCGCATCCGTTTGCCGACGGCCTTCCAGAAAGCCAAGCATGATGCCGTACACCATGCCCAGTGGCAGGCCATTCAGGAACAGAAAAACAATGTTGTAGGGTGGAGGCACGAGGGCAAACCCCAGTAGAGACAGTCCTGCAAGACCAATAAACAGTAAAATACTACCGGCCCGGCGGCCCGGCGACATCTCTGATACAACCTTTACGCCAATTCGTTTGGAAGCTGCGTAGCCAAGCACCTGCGCTGTAACGAGCCATATCTTGTAGCTGATACCCGCCACAACCATACCCTCAAACGTAACGGCAGTGATGCCTTTTCTGAACGCATACGCGCAGGCGTAGGTACAAAAAGCCGCCACCGCGCCGAAGATAGTGAAGGTAGTGGGATTACGCAGGAAAGCGGGAGAACGCATAAAAACTGGCATTACAGTTCGTCAATAGCAAGTAGCACTTCTTTGACGATGTTGGGGTGTATACTTTTACCGGCGTGAAAAGGCAGAACAACTCTTACCGCATCTTTCTAATAGATTAGATGGCTCCCCTTCATGCGTATCCACGCGAAGCCATTCTTCATCAACAGGCTTTCAGCCTCCTTTGCGCTAAGAACAGGTAGTTTAGCCAACAGCTACCTCCAGTGATGAAGTAATAACCTCATGCGACAGACGCTCAGTAATCTTGTTGGGACTCAAAGTTTCCAAATGCAACTCGATGGCTTCCTGAATATTGGCCCGTGCCTCTTCAAAAGTGTCTCCCTAAGGCTGGCAATCTTCCAGTTGCGGACAAAAGACGTAATACCCATGCTCGTCCTTCTCATAAATCACGTTGACCGTGTACTTCATACCGTACGTTTTCTCAAAAATAGACAAATTCCGCCCAAAACCTTTGTGCCTTCATTAGAATTCACCTCCCGACTCAGGTTGTCCTGTACCCACTAAAATAGGTTATCGCATTGGACATCCCGGCCTCATCGAGTGAGTTCCACAGGGTAGCATCCCTAGAAAAAGTACCCAATTTTTTCACCGTAACAACGGAGAAATACATTGAGCTATAGGGCTGAATCCAGGTTTAAGAATAAGAAAATCGCTGGGAAGCGATGCGCTGGCGCAAACGAAAATCGGGTATTAAACGTTAAAAAAGTAGACCCAAAGAAGTCATATTGCACGCTTTCATGCTACTAAAAATCGAATCAATCGTCACGCTATTACTCGCTGGTTGCCTGGTATTGATAGCCCCCTCAGGCTGTCGTCAGAATGGTGAAAGTGACTCCCTTTTACCCGTTTCTACCCGAACCTTAGTCAGCAGTACACTCATTGGTGAGTATTCAACGAATCAGTTACGGAACCGATTTAGTGGTGCTTTGGCTCCGCTTCAATTCTTCATCCGCTACGGCATTAAAGCGTATCGGCTGGAATATACCACGACAAACACCGACGGAAAATCCGTTAAAGCATCGGGTGCCCTCCTTGTTCCAGTAGCACAGGCCGCCCTGCCGCTGCTCAGTATGCAACACGGCACCATTACGAGTGACAGTGATGCCCCCTCCAACTTCGGGTCGGGCAGCGAAGCCTATACCTATGGTTCGGTGTTTGCGTCGCAGGGCTATATCATTGCAGCCCCCGATTACATTGGCTACGGAGCCTCGAAAGACTTACCTCATACCTATGAGCACCGAAACGGACTGGCAACGGCTTCGCTCGATATGCTGCGGGCCACCCGCGATTTTCTGGCCGACCAACAGGTGAACTGGGACAAGCGGTTGTTTATTGCAGGCTATTCGGAAGGAGGCTACGCTACACTGTCCCTGCAAAAGAAACTGGAAGAAGAAACGGGCAATGAGTTTAATCTGGTGGCATCGAGTTGCGGGGCCGGGGCCTATGACAAACCGGCTTTTATGAAACAGATTATCAATAATGAGACGGCAGGTGTGGATTATATCAATCGGCTTTACCTATGGGTACTGCTCACCTACGACCGCATTTATGGCCTGAATCGCCCCATGACGTACTATTTCAAAGAGCCTTATGCCTCGCAGATTAAGGCCCAGGGGAAAGACGCTTCCATCAACGTCAGTCTGAACAAACTATTCACGGATAGCTTCAGGCAGGCTATCAACAACGGGACGGATAAAGAGTTTCTGGCTGCTGTGCAGGATAATGACATCCACGACTGGAAACCCAATACCCGTACGCAACTTTATCATGGCGATGCTGATGAGATCGTCCTGTACCTTAATTCTGCAAACACTTACCAGGCTATGCAGAAAAGGGGTGCCACGAATGTGGAACTAAAAACCATGAAGGGAGCCACCCATGCCACCGGCATTCTGGAATTCATCACCGGTACTTACGCCTTCTTTGGCTCGGTTCAGTAGGGGGCGTGGCCGAGTAAAAGGTCAGGCAGGATTTCAGGAGAAGACTTTCTACCGGGCGGTTAACTAGCTGTCAAAAAAAGTCCAGACACCAGCAGCCAACTGCTGGTGGACCCGATAACAAACTAAGTAAAGTCACATTGACATTATATCGTCAATGTCGGCGTAGTAGGCTCGTACTTCCGGCCAATGTAGTAATATCGGTGACGACAGGCGTTACACTGGTACGCTTTGCTCGGGAGGATTCGTAGCCACTTTGGCCTTGCAATACGATCGGTGTACATGTTCCCGCAAACAGGGCAGTCTTTCTTGAATCTAACCTTTCGAAAAAGGTAAAATAGCACAGCCAGTATAGCTATACCGACGAAGATTAGCAGAGTGATTGATTTAAGTGTCATGGGCAGTAGATATTTCAATATGAAGTTGCTCCAAATCAATCACTTAATCAACTATTATCTGCAAAAAATAAACAGCATAATACGTGTTCTACGTATAGTCCAATTAATGGACTGTTTTAACCATCCTGGTAGCGTGTATGTGCCTGTCTTTTAGGCAATTCGACTGACAATTACCTCAACATAGGTTAGTATAATCCTGCACTTCTAAGCTTGCCGGGAGTTTGCACCAATTGTCGCTCTTTCTGTCCGTTTGCATGGGCTATTAACTTACCGATTTCCTTTCTTTTTCTTCTTTGTTTTCTCCCGCGCATCATCGTCGTCTTCGGCCCGGCGTTTCTGCATGGTTTCGGTGCGGTCCATTTCTTCCGATTCGGAGAAGGCTTTCCAATCGAATTTTTCGTCGAATGGGTCCAGAGCCTTTTGCGGGTCGAACAGGCGAACGTCGGCGGGTAGGGCGCGGAAGGGCGTGAAGTCGGGCGTATCGGTGAACAAATCGCTCATATCGGTGGCCCCGGCGTCGTATTGGTTCAGGCAGGGAATGCCCAGGATGTTCCAAAACGTTTTGAACACGCTGCCAAAGCTGTAATGTACGTGGCCCACGTAGTTCTTTTTGGCGTAGGGCGAAATGGCGACCATCAGGCTACGGTGTGCGTCAACGTGGTCGACGCCCCCCTGCGGGTCGTCTTCCACGATAAAAATGGCCATGTTTTTCCAGTAGGGGGTGTTCGACAGAAATTCGATGGTGCGGCCCACGGCCAGGTCGTTATCTGCCATGTAGCTCTCCGTGAACGGGAAGCCGGCTTTTGGGCGCGGCTTGGTGCCGTGGTCGTTGGGTAGCATCAACGTAATGACTGACGGTAATGTGTCGCCTTTACCCGTAGCGTTCGGCATCCACTTCTCGTTGAATTCTTTGATGAACACATCGGCCCGAAACTGGTCGGGAACGGCCATGTTGTAAGTCGGGAACGTACGCGATGAACGGTCGAAGAGGGGCGCGGGCAGGGGATAGTTGATGGTGTATTTTTCACCGATGTATTTCATGGTGCTGTCGCTGTAAGCACCCGCCATTTCAACGCCGAAACCAAAGTTAAAGAAGTCCTTTTTCCAGCGTTCGAGGTGTTCCCACATAGAGCCGCCTTCGTTGTAGTCTTCGGGATAAATAGACCCCGCCGACCCGTAAAAAGCCAGATTGCCGGGTGCGCTGGATGTATCGCGCATGGTGCGTTTGCCGCCGTAAGCTGCCGCCGTACCCGTTTCGACCCACTCATTTGGGTACGTGTTGACGAGCCATCGGTGACCATCGGCAGACACGTCGGAGTCGCAGTAAAAATTGTCGGACATGGCAAACCGGCGGGCCAGCGCGAGGTGATTCGGCATGACGCTGGCATTTTCCACGACCTGATTACTGCCCCGTGCTTTTACGGGTACGCCCACGCCGTAGCGGGCCAGCGTCGAATCACCATCACCGTTAGTCACCTGTCCAAATATCTCGTCGTACGTGCGGTTCTCTTTCGCCAGAAAAACAATGTGTTTGATGGGAGTCCGGCCATCCGGCGACTGCTTTTGACCGGGGAATGCCGGGATGGGGTTTGCCGATGGTTTCACCTCCGACACCGGGCGAATCGTGAAATTATTGGCCATCACCTGCTCGGTTTCAGCCTTTAGCCGGGCATCCGTCGGGATATCCATGACCGACACCGTACCATTCATCAGGCTACCGATGTAGCTGCCTTTCGGCCCAAGCTGGAAGCTTCTGCCTCCATTAGGGCCGCTGCCAAATCCCTTGGCATTAGCGACGATAAGTTTCTTATTGTCTGAACTCACTTTTAGCTTTGAGGGAAACCAGCCCGTTGGAATATGCCCTAATACGGTAAGCGTCGGCACATCCACTACGGCCACCGCGTTGATGCCGGCTTCAGCCACGAACAGGCGTTTTTGGTCTGGCGAAAGGGCCAGCCCGAAGGGAATAATACCGCGCAGACTGCCCAGCCGCTGATCGGGCGAAAGACCAATATTTTTGAGCACCTTACTGGTTTTCACGTCGATGACCGATACGCAGTCGTTATTGCCGTTGCTTACGAACACGTACTGGTCAGTTGCTACTACCGAGTTAGGGCTGCTGCCACCCACCGCCGGAAAATCCTCGACCATTTCACCAACCAGGAACCCGGTCTTGATTTTAGCCGTAACCACTGGCTGACTACCCAGCCGAATACTCCAGACCGAAAACGCTTCCGGCGCATTCGGATCGCCGAGGGCGGGGACTCCTTCGGTCGGGATGCCTTCCTTCATTTCGGTCGAACCGTATTTGGTAGCCGGAAAATTATGGGCAGTTTCTTTGAGGTCTTTTTTATCTAAATCCGTGAACGGTTTATACTCAAAAACGCCCACGTTGGCCACGTAAGCCGTTTTTTCATCCGGCGACAGGGTAATTCCGAATGGATAGCGACCCGTAGGCACGTTGTACAGAATCTTTTTGGTAACCATGTCAATGACCAGCATCCGAAAGCCAATCTGGTCGACGGCATACAGTGTTTTACCGTCCCGCGTGAGGGCCATATCGCCAATGTAGCCGTGCCGGTAGTCAGCCGTTGGCGTTTTTGCGCTACAGTTAATTACATCACCGGGTTTGCCGGTAGCCAGGTCGAACGAGAAAATTCTGTTGGTTTCGCCCCCCGCTACGTAAACGGTCTTTCCGTCTGGTGTTACGGCCAAACCCATAAAACAGGCTTCGAGAACGCCGTTATCCGTTTTGACCCCTTCGGGAATTTGCTTCACCGTCGGATTATTGCCGAACACGTCGCGCAGGATAGAAATCGAAAACGGATTTATCCCCGAATTGGCCGTAATAACGGTTTGCCCCGCACCGTCGCCACGGTCGGGACTCAGAATCAGGCCGTAGGGGTGCGGAGCCGTTTCAATCTGCGTGCCGCGCGGGGTAATATACCGGCCATTGGGCAGCACGGTCTTGCCGGTTTTATCAATCTTGGTTTGTTCATTCCCCGCCGGGGCTGAGATAACATAACGGGGTACTGGCTGCCCCATAGCACTCAGAGAAGTCAGAAAAAGAAGGAACGTTGCGCGCATAGTAATAAAGTAATCCCCGTTTGTTGGTGATTGTAAAGGCTATTTATTTCCCTGTTGTCGATAATGTTCCCGGCGCTGGTCGGTTTTATCATCCATTTCAGGGCCCTGCTGAATTTTGCGCCAGTTGAACGAGTGACTTTTATAGGGCTTCATGGCTTGCTGCGGATTGAACACCCGCCCATCGGGCAGGACGGCATCGTAGGGCGTATAAACGGGTTTATCCGTGAAGAAATCCTGCAACAGGGAAGCCGTTGCGTCGTACTGGTTCACGTAGTTCACGCCGAGGATATTGTAAATCACTTTCAGAATCGAGCCGAAGTTAGCGTGGGTATGCGAAACATAGTTTCGTTTCACGTACGGTCCTGCCATCATCAGTACCGAGCGGTGAGCATCAACATGGTCGACGCCCCCCTGCGGGTCATCTTCGGTTACAATCACCAGCATATTTTTCCAGTAGGGTGTTCGCGACAGAAAATGCAGCATCCGGCCCAGGGCCAGGTCATTATCGGCCATGTACGAATGCAGGTACGGGTAACCTTCTGCCGGGCGCGGCCCTGCTCCGTGGTCGTTGGGCAGCATAGCCGTGATAAGCTGCGGCAGGGGCTGTTTGTTCTTCCCCAGCCACTTCGCCGTAAACTCCCGCTCGAACTGGTCCATCCGAAACTGATCGGGAATATTGGTGTTGTACCCGGCAAAATTGCGCGAGGTATGGCGGAAAGCCGCTGCGGGCATTGGAAAAACAACCGGCGTTGCCGTGCCAAAGGTGGTGTCGTACTGTTCTTCGTAGTTCCCCGCAAATTCGTTGACCTGCCCAAAATTGTAGAATGACACCTTGCTACGTTCCAAAGCCTCCCACAGTCCGCCAATTTCGTTGTAATCTTCGGGGTCGATGGCACCAGACGATTTCGGGAAACGACGACCGGGAGCTTTCGAAAAGGCATCGAATCGACCCGCCGAGGCCTCATTAGCCTCCACCCACTCGTTCGGGATGGTCCCCATCATCCAGTGATGGCCGTGAATGCTGGCATCCGAGTCGCAGTAGAAATTGTCGGAGAACGCCCATTCCCGGGCCAGTCTAGTGTGGTTGGGCATTACGTCGGCACCCACTACGCTGACGGAATCAGCGGGCAAATCGGTGGTGCGGCCGCTGTTACCCCGTGTGGTGTTGATGTTGGTTTTTATTGTCACGTTCGTGCCGAAGCGGGCCAGGGTAGCGTCGCCTTTGCCCGTTTCAAGCTGCCCCAGTACCTCATCATAGGTCCGGTTTTCTTTGGTGATGTATACGATGTGTTTGATGGGGGTCCGACGGTTCGATTTACGCGATGTCGGCAGGACTGGCAACGGGTTTTTACCATTGTCAGTTATCGAGACGGTCTGGTAGGTGTTGGCCAATACCTGTTTGGTGTAGGTAGCAAGTACCCCACCCCAACCCCTCCCCCGAAGGGAGGGGCTTTGGACTCGGCTATTAGCCCCTCCCTTCGGGGGAGGGGTTGGGGTGGGGTCTATGTTTACTGCCTGAAACGTCCCCAGTTGAATGTCACCGATATAGGTTCCGGCGGGTGGTTTCACGAATCCCGCTCCGCCGTTGGGCCCGGCTCCGTAACCGCGTGCGGAGGTGATATATAGGGCCTTCTCATCCGGTGAGAGCGCCACGCGGGTAGGGCCCCAGCCGGTGGGAATCAGGCCGCGTACGTTGCGGGTCGGCACGTCTACCACCGCTACCGCATTAAAGGCCAGCAGGGCTACGTAAATGGTTTTTTCATCCCTGGAAAGCGCCAGGCCAAACGGGGTCATACCCCGGTATTTGTCAATGCGGGGCGGCCCGGCGTTCCGGTCCGTTTTGAGCGGGATGATACCTACCAATTTCCTTGCTTTGTAGTCAATAATCGAGATGTTATCGTTGGTGGCGTTGGACACGTAAGCATAGCGGCTTCCTACCACCACCGAGTTTGGCGATGCCCCGCCCACAACTTCAGCGTCTTCAATCATTTCACCAATCTGTACCCCCGTTTTCAATTTCGCCGTGACCTTGTTCGTCGCTAAATTGATCAGCCAGACACTCATGGCTTCATCGGCCAGGGGGCTGCCCAGTCCCGGAATTTTGCGCCCCTCAATCTCTACTCCCTCCCGAGACTCTTTAGTATGCGCACCATAAGCCGGGAATTTGAGCATCATGGTGTCTTTATTCGTCCGGGTCACGCCCGGTACTAACGGGTACGAGTATAACCCAACGTTGGCCACGAACGCTGTTCGTTTGTCCGGGCTGATGGCCAGGCCGAAGGGTTGCCTCCCGGTGGGGATAGAGGCTGTAATCTGTTTGGTTTTCAGGTTAATGCGTACCAGTCGGAAATTAGCCCGGTCCAGCACCAGCAGTTCATTACCATTCAGGAGCAGATCTGAGGTAAAGCTATCGGCATAGCCATTGCCGTTAAGGTCGATACTGTCGGTTTTAAGGAGTGTTTCCGTATCGAAAACAATCACGCGACCCTTGTCGCCATTGCTCAGGTAAACGGTCCGATTATTAGCAGCGAAAGCGATACCCAGAAACGTAGCGCCATCGACCGGCGACGGAATTTTACCGGCGTAATCAGGAATCCGGGTGGCAACGGGGATTTTTCCAGTCAGATTCAGCACCGTTAAAACACCGTCGTGCAGCGTAACCACCCGTTTCCCGTCGGGCGACAGCGCCAGTCCGAAAGGGTCGTTGGTGATGCGGATTGTCTGCCCCGCCGGGGTTACATATCGCCCGCTCGGCAGCACCGATTTCCCACTGGTGTCGATTTCACAGAACTCGTTTCGTCCGGGAACCTGCAGCGTGGTGTAGGTTTTCTGTGCGAAAGCACTAATGGAGAAGAGGAGCAGGAAACAGAGAGGGCAGTGTTTCATAAAAAGCTACAACAAGCTTTCGCAGAGGGATAGGTAGTGGGCGGTGTCGGGCGTTGGCAGGCCCGGAATTTTGGCCTGTTCATCCCAGGCACGTAGCTGCAGAATTCCTTTAAAATACGGATTGGTTTCAAACGACAGTGCTTCGCCCGCTTTCATGGGGCCACCCTGAAACTCCAGTGTTCTCACACTCGCTTCCGATAGCCGGGCAAAGTAATCGGGGTGTTTGAATACCAGATACCGCTTGGCGTTAACGTGGTTTTCAATGAGTTGTGCTACTTTTTCCGGAAATCCCTGCTTCCGCAGGAAGTCGGCACCGAGTTTTTCGTGGTCTACTGTGCCGTATTCATCCATGTAGCCCAGCGTGGATTCGCCGTTGGCCAGCTCGGAGGGCAATAGATGACCAATGTCATGCAGAAAAGCAGCGGCAACCGTTTCGTGGTCGGCTCCGTGCTGCTCTGCTAAATGGGCGCACTGCAGGGCGTGTTCGAGCTGCGTAACGGGTTCGCCATAATAGGCATCCTGGCCACTTTGGGCAAAAAGCTGTGCAATCATTTTTGAGGGATTTACCCCGCCCCCGGCCCCTACCCGGCAGAGAGGAGTGCAAAATTACTTGGGCGAACAAGCAATGCGTCATCACTCCTCTCCCTAATGGGGAGGGGCTGGGGGTGGGGTGTTAGGAATACGGCAAATACGTTCGTTCAACGGTGCCGTCGTCGTACAGATCAAACAGCGCGTAGCCTGCGTGGGTTTGCTGGTAAGTATCCGCTTTCCACCAGTTGCCCGACACGGCTCCGTTGCAGAGGTAGGTGACGCCATTGTACACGGCCTGGTCGAGCAGGTGCATGTGGCCGCTCAGGCAGGCTTTCACGTTTGGGTGTTTGCTGAACAGCGTAATCAGCTGGGCGGCATCGGGGAGGGCAATGCCACCGGGAATCTGCCAGCTACCTTCCTTTACATTGGTTGGAAAGGCAAAGGCCGTTACGGATACAATCGGGATGTGCGACATGACCAGTATCGGGGTTTTAGCGTCAATTCTGGCCAGTTCCCCTTTCAGCCATTCCAATTGTTCGGGGTCGATACCACCGGTGTACCAATTCCCATCGGGTCGGGGCTGCACACTATCAAGAATGATGAAATGCCAGCCACTTTTAGCAAAGCTGCGGTACCGCCCACTAATCTGCATCTGGTCGACGGCCCATTTCTTGCCGTACAATGGGTCGTTTTTCGCGTTGTCAAATCCCCAGATATCGTGGTTGCCAATGCAGTATTCAACCGGCAGACTATTCTCTGCTTTCATGACCGAATGCCAGGCGTCCCACTGCTGCTGCACCTTCGCCCGATCCTCCTTCAGCGCATCCATAATTACGTCGCCCCCGTGCAGGATAAAAGCGGGCTTGTCGCGCTGTTGCTGCACCTGGTGCAGGCACTTTGCCACGCCGGTCATTGGTTTGGTTTCGGGCAGGATATGCGTATCACCGACGTAAGCAAAGCGCAGATTGCGTTTACGCGTACCGGCAGCGATTGTCAGGCCGGGCGCGGTTAACAGCGGCAGCAGCCCGGCAGATTTGAGAAGGGTTCGGCGATTCATCATTTTTTCGGGACAAGTTAAACGGAATAATGGATAAAGAATAGCCTGGCTGTCACGCTGCCCCTATTCTTTATCCATTGTCCATTGCCTACTTCAACAGCCACATGGTGGCATTGATATCATCATTACCACCATATTGGCTCATCAGGGTTGCATTGAGGTTGGTGCCATTGGTGGTTCGTTCGTTATTCGGATACTGCCACCGTTTTGGGATACGGCCGCTGTTTCCGGTACCAACCCCTGTCAGAAAGGTCGGCACACCCGTCCTACGCTGGTTATACCAGGCCTCCATCCCCGAGTTCTGGAAAAATGCCAGGTACTTCTGGGTCAGAATCTGTTTCAGGCCATCGGCTGTGTTGCCAGCATATTTTACAGTCGGCTGTGCCAGGTAATTGGCCATTGTAAATTTAACGGTATACGTATCGAAGTTGCTGATGCCGCCATCCCGCGAAAAAGTAACCGTATTATCGCCATCCTTCAGGCCGTAAAAACCCATCGACGCGCTGATGCCTTTCTGGTAATAATCGGCGGCATTGCCGGTAGACCAGCCCCGGTTGATGCCTTCGGCAATGTTGAACTGTAGTTCGGGATAACCGATGATAAAAACCGGTTCGCCCGCGTAGGTGGTGTAATAGCGTTTACGATTTTGAAACGAATATTCCCCCTGTAGTGCTTTGGTCGACATATCCTGCAAATCCTCCCCCGAACTAGCCCCCACAAAAGCGGCAAAATCGGTTGGCTTCAGGCCCGCTTTCAATTTGGCAGCGGCTGGTTCGGCCACGACAAACAGGCGTGGATCCTGTTGAACTACCAACAGGTCAATATACGTTTTGGCCATGTTCTCGCGGGTTGCGTTCTGACCAAAGTTATCCTGATTTCGGGGGTACTTCGTAACGCTGTTGTAGATAAACTGAAGGTTGTCGTCCATACTGGTCATCACCGGGTACTTTGCCGAATTGGTGATAACATCGGCAAACTTCTGTTTGATGTTCAGGTCGGTATCGCCTTCTTTTTTGCTCAGATTTATTAATACCCGCAGTTTATAGGTGTTCACCACTTTCTGCCATTTGCGCAAATCGTTGCCCAGCAGGTAGTCGCCAGCCAGGGTATTGTCGCCCTTGGTAATGACAGCAGTCAGGTCGGTGTTGGCTTCCTCCAGCCATTTCAGAATCTGTATGTACACCGTTTTCTGGTCGTCGTACTTCGGCTCCAGGGCAGTTTGGCCTTGCAGGGCTTCCGAAAGCGGCACATCGCCCACGCGCCGGGTCATGTTCTCATAAAAATACGCCCGGAAAAATTTACCGAGAGCCGAGTATGGATTTACGTCGGCGGCACCGGCTCGTTTGGCTTCCTGCTCCATCTTGATCACATCTTTCAGGGTGTAGAAGTTGAGCGGGGTAGTGGTCCAGGAATACTCGTTGGTCGCGTAGTAGTTGTAATTACTGTCGTAAAACTGGTTGTAGCGCTGCTCGCTCCCCCAGGGTTCGGCGGTTACATTGCTGTACATATCATTCAGAATACCCCGGAGCACCAGCGAGGCCGGGGCGTTGACCGGACGGTTGGGGTCTTTCTCGAGTTCGTCGAACGACTTTTCGCAGCTTGTCAGCAGTAGCGACAGCGCGGTTATCGACAGGCAGAATAAGATACGAATGCTCATGGTATATAATGGTTTACCCGGCTCTCTATCGGGTTAGACAGGGAGCCGGGCTGGTGTTCTTAAAAAGTTAGATTGAGGTTAATTCCGTACCGGCGCGTGGTAGGCGTTTGTAAATCGGAGCGGCCATTGCCCGTAAACTGGTCGATGTCGATGTCGCTGCGCTCAGCAAAGTACAGCAGGTTACGCCCTACGAGTGATACCGTCGCCTGCTTTACGCCAACACGGCTCAGCAGGCCGGACGGCAAACTATAGCCGATGACAACCTCCCGCAGTTTGGTAAACGTGCGGCTGATGATATTGCCCCCATCAAACCCATACCGGCGGGCGATGTAATCCTGCAAAAAGGCTTTCGTTGTGTTTGGCGCAAATTGAAGCTCTCCGTAGTTGGTCACGCGACCGTCGGCGTCGTAGTTGATTTGCCCCCCGTTGGAGACTACGACGCCTTCACCTACGTACGACTTCACACCCAGTACATCCTGTTTGCGGGCCTCGCCCATGATGCCCTGCACCGTATTGATAATCCGACCACCAGCGTAAGTCTTCTGCTGGACATAGTCGGAGATAACGCCACCTACGCGTCCATCGAACTGGAAGCTGAAGGAAAATGCTTTGTAATTAAACCGGTTGTTAACACCCCACACCCAGTCGGGGTTGATATTCCCAACATATTGGGATACCGGTCCGATAATTGGCCGACCACCGGCATCATTGATAATTTGTTCATCGGGCGAGTAGACGTACGTTCTGGTGTAGTAGCTATCGACGCGATCTCCCACTTTAAAGAACGTGTTTAGCGAATTTACACCGGGGTAAAACTCTTTGTACCGCTCGGTGTACGTCGACCAGTTGGCCAGCACATTCCAGTTCAGCCCGTTTGGCCGACGCAGTACCTGGCCCGTTAACGAGAGTTCAACCCCTTTTTTCTGGGTCTTGATGCCGTTCACCAGCAACGACGAGTAGCCCGTGGTTTCGGAGATGGGCAGGTTAAAAATCCGCGGGCCATCGTTGCTGATGTAGTAAGCGGCATCGAAGGTGAGCCGGTTGTTGAGGAAACGCACATCCAGCCCGGTCTCGAACTGGGAGGTCGAGTTGGGTTTAATATCCGGATTATTCAGCGTGTTGGTATAGTAGGCCGATGGTTGGTTGTTGTACGTAAGGGGTGTGCCATATACGGCCGAGTTCTGATACGTTGGGCCATCATAAGCCGACTGGTATTGCTGACCGTAGCCCAGAGGAAACTGCGGCACCCCAATGGTCGACTGGGTGAGGGCATCTTTCACGTTGGCAAAAGAGCCGCGTATCTTCAGAAACGAAATGGCCGCAGGCAGTTTCACGTAGTCGGATACCACCGTACTCAGGGCTACCGATGGATAGAAGAATGTGTTATTCCCTTGCGGCAGCGTCGAGAGTTTGTCGACCCGGCCCGTAGTGGAGAGAGTAACAAAATCGCGCAGGGTGAAATCGGCCGAATAATAGGCCGACAGTACCCGCATATCGGCCGAGTAGCTGGAGGCAATCAGCGGGTTGGCCGAGTTGGCAAACGTGTAAACACCCGGCACGTTCAGGTAGTTGGTGGAGGTAAAGTTCGAGTTGTAATTATACACCCGCATGTTACCCCCGGCAATAGCATTGATGCTCAGGGAGGGCATTACCTGCCGATTGAATTTAATGAGCAGGTCGGTGTTATTGTCGAGCAGATTCCGGCGGTCTTCGCGGTAGTCGCCCCGGGCTTCCTCGCGGCCATAAGCCGTAGCCGAGTAGGGCATTTTTTCCGTCCGCAGCAGGTTCCAGGTCGATACCTGCGTCCGTAAGGTGGCATCCAGCCCCGGTGCTATGGTATAATTCAGCGAAGTCTGACCAATAATGTCCGTTTTATAATGACTCCGCAGCCACTCCCTGGATACGAACCAGGGGTTGTTGTATCGCTGGTATTCGGCGTAAATCTGCTGGATACCTTCTTTACCGGGCTGCCAGTAGCTCTTCAACTGATCGACATCCCAGTCGGCACCACCCCAAATACCCACGTTGTAAATCAGCGAGTTGGGACCGTAATCCACATCCGGAATATTAGGCGTATACTGGCGGTTCACCTGAACATCGGCCATAAACCGGAGTCGGTCGGTAAAAGTATAGCCGGTCGATATTTTGAACGTAGTGCTGTTCAGCTTCGTATTGGGCACCAGACCACGCTGGTAACTGTGCGAGAGTGAGAAGCGGAGGTCATATTTCTCCCCCGATGATGAAACGGCAATATTGTTGGTTGATAGAATGCCGGTCTGCAAAAAGCGGGACAGGTTATCAGCACCCCGGGCCACATAAGGCGTCGGCTGGCGGTCGCTAACGAACGGCTGAACCGCCGGATTAGCATACGTAGTGGTGTAGCTCTGGCCAGGGGTAACCGGGCTGTCGTACTGTGGAATCAACTGCCCATTAAAAGCAGGCCCCCAGATGTCGTAATCGCCATCATTATAACCACCACCTCGGCCATCACGGAAGGCGTACACACCGTGGTCGCCGGGGCCATATTCGTTCTGTAGCCTGGGAATGGCCAGAAAGCCATTGTCGAACATCTGGCTCGTATTCACGTCGACCTGGAAACCACGTTTGTCTTTCGAGCCGCGTTTGGTCGTAATCATGATGGCTCCGTTTTTACCCCGGAATCCGTACAGGGCCGAAGCCGAAGCCCCTTTCAGAACCGAATAAGTCTCGATGTCGTCGGGGCTGATGTTCCAGGTATCCGAGTTGACAGGTACCCCATCAATAACGAACAGTACATCGGTATTACCCCGTAGCACGATGTTGGGTCGGCGCAGCAGCTCGGCACTGGCCCCAATGGTTAGTCCGGCCACCTTTCCCACTAGTGAGTTGATCGGGTTCGGTTCGCGGGCTTTGGTCACGCTGGCTCCATCGAGCGATTGAATAGCCACGCCAATAGTGCGACTATCTTTTTTGATGCCGAGGGCCGTAACGACTATCTCGCTCAGCGTCGATGTACCAACAGCCAGCGAAACATCAACCGTAGTGCGGTTACTGACGAGTACTTCCTTTGCTTCGTATCCGATAAAGGAGAACGTCAGCGTAGCATTTGCCGGTGTACTTATCGAGTACGTACCATTGGCCAGGGTAGTGGTTCCGGTGGTGCTCCCTTTCACCAGGATAGAGACCCCCGGAAGCGGCTGGTTGTCATCAGTAGAGGTAACCCGCCCTGAAATAGTTTGTGCCACGGCTGCGAAACCAGGCAGCAGACAAAACAAAAGGACCACCCATAATCGGCCTGGCGCACGATTGGCAGCTGACCCGGAGGATGATACCAGGATTGGTAAAGTAGACGTCATAACATATACAGGTTAGTAGTAAGTAGGTAACTACCTGCAAAAGTAGACGTATGAGATTACGCCATTATTAATTGTATATCAAGCGATTGTGACTAGTTATCCGCGTTGGTCACGGAAAAATAATACCGTAAATCTGGTACCAGATCGATTCCCCTCTTTTCTCATCCGCTTAGTATCTAAACATATTATTCGGTATTGTATACAACTAGCAAATTCACTTACTTGCCTCCCGTTCCCTACCCCTCCCTCCCATGCTAAACTTTCTATTTTTAATCCTGTGCTCTTTATCAGGCCTGTTGCTAACTGCCTCAGCGGTAAAGGCTCAAACAGCTCCCGTTCCTGTTCCCATCCCGTTTTGCGGCACCGTAGACCTTACGCCTGGGCAGGCCCGGGCGCTGGTAGCAGAAGGTGACAGAGCGTTACTCCAGAAGAAGACCACATCTACCACCACGCAGCCCATCACTTACGTCCCTATTCGTCCGCACATTATACGGCTAAGCAATGGTACCGGTGGCTACAATCTGGCCAGCATGAATCAAATAATGGCTTTGACCAACAGCTACTATCTGCTCAACGGGATGGGCATCCAGTTCTACTTTGCCGGGTCAACACCTGATTACATCGACAACGATGCTATGTACAATTCGTACGATGGCCAGTCAGTAGATGCCTATGATGCGTATAATGCCATGAATCAATATTATGTCAATCAGTTTTCAACTCAGGGGCTGGGTGGCTATGCTTCTTATCCGGATAATGCCATTTACTCTACCCGGTCATTTATACTTAACGAAAACAACATTGAGGATATGGGAAACCGCCTGGTACCCCATGAATTGGGGCACAACTTCAACCTGATTCACACGTTTGGTCAGAATTCCGGCAATGGTTCGCTGGGTACAGGTGTAACAACGGAGTTGGTTACCAGGGGCCCCGGTGCCAACTGTACGACCGATGGCGATCTGATTTGTGATACACCCGCCGACCCGTACAATATGGCCGGAGCAAACCTGATATACCCCAATGATTGTTTACACTATGACCCCAACAGTACGGCACGTGATGCGAATGGGGATGCTTACATGCCATCCACTACCAACATAATGTCCTATTACGGTTCGTGTACGCACGATTTTTCTCCCGGTCAATACGAACGAATGCAGGCTGCCCTGGCACTGCGGCAAACGCACACCGCTTACACCCTCGATGCACCGGCCACTAATGTAACGGCTCCCGGCAGCCTGACCGGGAGTGTGAGTGGTCAATCCATTATGCTGACATGGCAGGCCAATGCGGTCAATGCAATGGGGTATTTTATTGAACGCTCCAGTTTACCCAATGAGGGTTTTGTGCCCATTGCTGGTGTAGCGCCGAACGTTTCAACGTATACAGATGACAACGTGGTGTTGAATACGCAATACTATTATCGCGTTCGGCCATCCAACACGACAACGGGCAGCCTTAGCACAACCTTCGCCATCCGATTTGTGTCCTACCTGACCCCCACGACCACCAACATTACGGGGACCTCTGCCCGGTTGAACTGGAACAGTGCCGGGATGGGAGCCACCTACGATGTACAATGGCGTGCCGTGGGGTCTTCAAGCTGGATACTGTACACTAATCTGCCAGATTTCACGACAACGTTAACCGGATTATCCGCTAATACATCCTATGAATGGCAGGTCAGAACGACAGGGACAACTACCTACACCAACCCGGTTAATTTTACAACCATTTGTCCCATCCCCGTTCCGTATACTGCCTACCCATCCCGTACAACAGCCTCACTGAGTTGGGTATCTGGTTACCCCGAAGTTCACACGCTACAATGGCGTCCCCTGAGTTCAACGGACTGGACCACCATTGACGGCATTAGCAGTACTTATTATTCCCTATCGGGTCTGAACTCGGTCTCATCCTATGAGTGGCGGGTACAGGGTACCTGTCCTGGCTCAATGACTGTCACAACCGATTTTAGCCCAGTGCAATTGTTTACTACCCTGGCCTGCCCGATACCCACCTTGCAGGTAAGTTCGAATAATTCAACGGCTGTCTCACTGGTGTGGGGCGCTCCCTTCTACGAAACAGGGCGTACGTACGCCCTTCGGTACCGTCCTGTAGGTAGCTCTACCTGGACAACTATTGATCAGACAACTACTGGGGAATATACCCCCTATCTCCTTAGCGGGTTGACGTCCAACGTTATGTATGAGGCACAGGTCAAAAGCGTTTGTTCCATGACTGAGAGTTCTGACTATTCTACCACACTCACCTTTACTCCAACCTGCCAAACGCCCATAAACCTGTATGCATCTCCCAAAGCCTCCACAGCGAAACTGTCCTGGTACATTCCTTACGCCTATATTCCTGAAACCAATGCTACTTTTCAAGTGCAATACCGGCCATCAGGCACTACTGACTGGCTCACTATCAGCAACATTATGGCGGCTTCAGCCAGCTCCAGCCTAACATATTCCCTCACGGGGCTAACCAGTAATACAACCTATGAGTGGCGGGTTCGGAATAGTTGTTCGTCCAATACTCAGTCTGATTACGCAACAGGCGCTTCCTTTACCACGGTTTGTTTAGCTCCTTCCTACCCATATACGTATCTACCATCCGCTACGTCCATAAGCCTCCGATGGTCCACCTCCGTCGAAACGGGTACATTATTCGACGTTCGTTATCGGATAGCCGGAACTTCTGACTGGACGACCCTCAATCAGCTGGCGGTTACGGATAATGGCAGCACATTTGCTTACAGTTTAACAGGGCTGACGAATAACACAATCTACGATTGGGATGTTCGAACGGTTTGCTCTACCGTCGACAACTCAACGTACACGTCGGGACAGCAATTTACTACCCGTTGCCAGGTTCCTACGGGAATGTATACTACACCTAAAATCAGTTCTGCTTACCTAAGCTGGGGAATCATGGGTATAGGCGTTACCTACGATCTCCGTTACCGACGCAGTGGTACAACGGACTGGACAAACGTTAGTGGCCTGACAAGTTTCAGCACCACGATTACAGGATTACAGGCAAACACTGGTTACGAATGGCAGGTCCGATCGAACTGTGGCGACGGTGTCTTCTCTGAGTACTCAACCTCCAGTTCCTTTGGTACCTATTCCTGTTACCCACCCAATAGTCAACCGGTTAGTATCCTGGGGCCTACGTCAGCCAGGCTGAGCTGGTACTTTTACTACGGGGATAATACAACAATGTTTCAGATTCGTTACCGGGTGGTTGGGTCACCCGACTGGACAACGCTCAGCGATCTGGCCGGAACGGGAACTTCAGGCAGTGTTGTGATAACAAACCTGTCTACAGATTCCCACTACGAATGGCAGATCAAAGCAGTCTGCTCACCCACCGAAAGTTCGGACTTCTCGTCATCGTCCTTATTTCAGACGTGTGGTGCTTTTTACACCGTTCAGGCAGGATTTTGGTATGACACGGCCACCTGGTCGTGTCACCGAGTACCAACTTGTTATGATGTGGTACAGATTAAACATACCGTAACGCTACCGACTGGTTATACGGCCACGGCCCTTCGGGTAGTACTTGAGCCCGGGGCACAAATCAATTACGGAACCAATGCCAGACTGAAACTGGGTCAGTGAGTAAATCAGGGTGTCGTCGCTAATAGATTTAATCCAACCCTACCAGTTTTTCATAGTCGCTTCAGCATACCCGGCACTTGAACTCATCCCCTTTCCGCCAATACCGGTTATGATGCGAATGGATTTGTCAATACGATGCTCAAAAATTTCGGCCGGGGTCTGGCTGTAAAAACCCGCCCACGTTTTTTGGATGGTTAAGGGGAAGGTGACAATGCGCCGGGCTTCGGCCAGCATCAGGTCGTTGATAAAATCCTGCGTGTGGTAGCCCAGGTCTTCGGCTTCGGTAGCAGGGGCATACTCGTGTGAATCTCCCACTATAATGCTTCCGTCCGTCGCCTGTTTGAACAGGATGTGAATCCCCCATTTTTTGGGTTCGGCCAAATGATCGGGGGTATGGGCGGCAATTCGTTTGTAGGACGGACATTCCTGAAAAGCTTCGTACCGCCGGATACTCAGGCCCGTCAGGATATTCCCCGGCAGGTTCAGTCCTGCCACCGGTGCCGCCAGCAACATCTGTAACTTACTCACCACCAATCCCGCATCAGCCAGTACGTCCGGGAACAACAGCCGAACCTCATGGCCCGAGCAGATGAGCACCTGCCCGGCTTCAAATCGCTGCCGGTTACTGAGCGTCACAACCGCACCAAACGCCCGCGGCTCCACATCGACAACCGCGGAACCAGGCCGGTAATCGACCCCGTATTTCTGTTGCGTGTGGGCAATCAGCCGATGAATCATCTGCTCCGGCTCCACACTCATTTCCTGCGGAAAGTAGATGCCCCCCAGCGCGTAATCCGGCCGTAAAGACGGGTATCTGGCCAGACACTGCGCTTTGGTCAATAGCTCACTGGCATAGCCGATGCGCTCATAACGGTCGTGGAGTTCAGTAGCCAGTGTCCATTCATCCTCATCCGACGCGATATAAACGGTACCGTTTTCCCGAATCGTGATATCAGTTTCCTGCTGAATATCCCGGTAGATTTCCAAGCTTCTTCGCCCGTAGCCGAACCATCGCCCGGCCAGTCCGGATGGCACTACCTGCCCAAAATTACGCACCGTTGCACCAACCGGGTATCGGTCTTTTTCGAGCAGCAGTACCCGTTTGCCCGCTTTAGCGGCATGATAGGCGTGAAACGTACCGAGTACCCCGGCACCAATAATAATGAGGTCGTACATGATTGGGTATTGGTCATTGGCAGTCATTAATCACGATACAACCGCATGGCGATTGACTGACAAGTAATGACGACATAACAACTACAAACTAACAGGCCAGGATGCCAGCAGAGCGGGTAATTCAGCCAACGACCCCAGCAATTTATCGTGCGGGTACTCCGCTAGTTGTTCCTGGGTATGCGTGCCGTTACTAACGCCCAGGTTGAGGGCTACGCCAGCCGCCCGGCCCGACAATAAATCGGATGGCGTATCGCCAATGTTCACAACGGCTTTCGGGTTACTTATACCCGTCAGTTGCATAGCCCGCTCAATCATATTGGGGTACGGGCGGCCCCGTTCTACTTCATCACTGGCAATGGATACCTGAATCAGACTATCAGCCGTACCCACCCGCTGTTCATTAAGCCCGGTTAACCAGCCAAGTTTTTCGAGGATAATGTCGGTCACAACCCGGTAGAAACCCGTAGTGAGGGCAATAGCAATACCCCGCTTGTGCAGCCAGGCAAACGATTCCAGACACCCTTCGGTAGGTGTTGCTCCCTGGGTTTTGTAATGCTGCTCCAGTACGTGCCGGAATGCTGCGTATGACTCATCTACCCGCGTCTGAATAGCGGGATGCTCGTTGCCCAGTTGTTCTTTCCAGAGCGTTTCAAATACGTAGCGTTTAGCAAAACCCTGCATGGCCAGAATGCGTCCGGCCGAAACGGAGAGTCCCGTTTGAGCGGCTGCCTCAGCAAAACAGCGCTCTACCTCGTGATGATCCGTAACGGTGGTACCAGCCATGTCGAACACCACTAACGACAGGGGGGGCTGCTCAATTGATTGCATAGTAGAGTAGGTAAAAAGGGCTGGTCACAAAGTGCAACGGCAAAGCAACACAAAAATTTACGAAGGCTGGCTTAAGCAATGTTAAGAAAACAAGAAAATCAGGCGGTTGCCAGCTCAGTCAGAATATGCCGGTCAGATTGCAATGAACCGATACGGAGGACTTTATTTATAGCCTAAACCGGGTATATTCAGCGTCAGTTAGCTCGTTTCACTCTCCTTCATCTGTTTATGCCCCGCCGTTTTCTGTTACTGCTTCTTTATTTACCCGCTATCAGTCTCACGTATGCTCAGTCCTATGACCTGCTTATAAAAAATGGACGGGTCATCGATGGAACAGGTAACCCCTGGATGTATGCCGATGTAGCGATCCAAAACGGGCGCATCGTTCAGATAGGAACCCTGTCGTCCACTGATGCCAAACGGACCATCGACGCCACTGGTCTGGTTGTTGCTCCAGGTTTTATTGACGTCCACGCCCACGTGGAGGGTAGTCTGGAAGCACAGCCCGGCGCGCCCAATTTTATTTATGATGGTGTTACAACCGTTATAACCGGCAACTGCGGGGGTTCGAGTGCCAACCTGCGCAGCTATTTCGATACCCTCCGGCTAATGGGAACGTCGGTTAATGTAGCCTCGCTGATTGGCCATAACTCGGTCCGTCTGCAGGTCATGAAGCTGGCCTTCCGCGACCCGACCACCCGCGAACAGGCCGCTATGGATAGCCTGGTGGCGCAGGCAATGCAGGACGGAGCCGTTGGCCTGTCGACCGGGCTCATTTACACCCCCGGCACCTATGCCCGTACTCCCGAAGTAGTGAATCTGGCCAAAGTAGTGGCCCGCTACGGTGGCGTGTATGCCTCCCACATACGTAACGAGGGAGAGCAAGTAAAACAAGCCATTGAAGAAGCGATTCAAATTGGTCGGGAAGCCCGGCTACCGGTAGAGATTTCGCACTTTAAAGTAGCCAGTAAGCCCCTGTGGGGAAAAAGCACCGAAACCGTTGACCTGGTGGAGTCGGCCCGGCGCGAGGGGCTGGACGTGACTGTAGACCAATACCCCTACACGGCTTCCAGTACTTCTTTGGAAAGTATTTTACCCTCCTGGGTATTGGCCGATGGCGATTCGGCCGTATTGTTACGTTTCCACAACCCGGTTACCAGAGCCAAAATCAGAACGGAAATGCTGGCAAGCCTGAAGAGAAATCTGCGGAAAGATTATGCGTATGCCGTTGTTGCCAGTTACAAACCCGACACCACGTTCAACGGCCTGGCGATTAGCCAGATCAATCAAAAACTGGGTCGCCCCAACACGCCGGATACGGAGGCCGATCTGATCATGGACCTAATGGAACGGGCCAGTCTAAAACGCGTTCAGATGGTGTACCATACCATGTCGGAAACGGATGTCGAAACCATTTTACGCTACCCAAATACCCTGATTGCCTCAGATGCCGGGGTGGCCGCGTTTGGCTCGGGTATGCCGCACCCCCGCGCTTACGGTACTAACGCCCGCGTACTGGGGCGATACGTACGGGAACGGCATATTATCCCGCTCGAAGAAGCCATCCGTCGGATGACTTCCCTACCCGCCCAGCGTTTCCGACTGACCGACCGGGGATTGCTTCGTTCTGGCTATGCGGCTGACATTGTAGTGTTTGACGAGAAGACAATTGCCGACCGGGCTACCTACGAGCAACCCCACGCCTATACGACGGGCATCGTCTGGGTACTTGTCAATGGGACACCCGTTATTGACAATAGTACCCATACGGGGCAACGACCGGGGCAGTTACTCATGGGTCCCGGTTATGTTACTAAAAACAGATAGAAACTACCATTATCTTAACTGTTTGGCAAAAGTGGCATTGAATTTGTAAGGCTAGGTATACACTTACATAGCAACGAATTACGCCATGAAAAAGCTCTTCTACACTATACTGGCAGTTGGTCTAACCACGACTGCTTTCTGCCAGAAGACGTTTATTTTATCGCATCAGGATAAAAAAGGATTTATTTCTGCCTCAGCCGGTGTTAGTCTGCCCGTGGGCAGTTTTGCCAATTGCAACTCGTCAGCCCCTCAGGCCTGCATGGCTGGTCAGGGAGTAGCTTTTAATGCAGCGCTCGGTTACCGGCTGGCAGGACCAGTGGGCCTGATGGTTCGTGGTGAGCAACACCGGAATACGGTCGATACGGGCGCTATGCTCGACGCCCTGTATCGCAACGACTCCGACATCTGGACGGCTAAAGCCGATAACTGGTCGGTCATGACGGTTATGGCAGGGCCGTATGTTACCTTTCCTATGGGTCGCTTTTCGGCCGATGCCCGGCTGCTGGCGGGGCGTGCGCTGGCGGTATTACCAAACACGTCAATGTCCGGCAACTTTGGGCGAACAGAAATGTCGGTCACCACAACGGGTTCCCAAAGTATGGCACTGGCACTGGGCGGGGGGGTATCTCTCCGGTACCGGCTCGGTCGGCTCATATCCGTGCACCTCGATGCTGATTATAGCCGGTCTGACTTCACGTTCAAAAACCTGACGTCAACGGCTATCAGCACCGATAAGCGCTCTGAAAGTTTGTCGTACAGCAGCGACCGTACCGTTAGTGTAGTGGGTGTATCGGCCGGTCTGTCTATATTATTCAGTACAAAATATCATCCCTTCTGACAACCGTTAATCTATCCCGGTACGTAGTTTATCCGTATTGAGTTGTCTTCTTCCCGGCAGTATGGTAGTTTAGTAGTCAATTCTTACTAATACAGGCCATGACACTCATTCGCCGACACGCCGTTCTTCGGCGCGTAAAAGATATTACCCTTAGCACCACGCTTACAGTAGCCCTGCTCAGCGGTTCGGCTGTGCTGCAAAGTTGCGGCAACAATAACAACACGGACGATGAGCAGCGAACCGAAACCAGCTTTAAGCGGGGTGTTCGCACGTACATTACGGAAACGGCTCCCGGCAACTTCAAAATTACGGACGAAGAGGAAACAGACCCTACCAGAGCGGGTGCCATTGTCAGTTATCACGATGGTCACCGGGACACGCTGAGTGTAGAAGCCGCCAAACGCTTGGTAGAAACCGACCAGTCGACAAGTACTTACCTGAATAATCCGCAGGGTTACCACCATAGCAGCGGTTTAGCCAACGTCCTGCTTTGGGGCAGTATGGGTTACATGCTGGGCCGCTCTTCGGGTCCGCAGTATCGTGCCGATGCCCAGCGGTATGGTGCGGGGGTTTATGCCAATTCTTCGCTGTACCAGCGCTCTGCGCGGGTTGGCGAAAACATTCGGACGTCCCGCGTAACACGTACCGTCCGGCCATCACGTGGCCGGAGTGGCTTCTTTGGCGGACGCAGTCGCGGTTTTTCTGCCTGATAGGGTGATTCGTGGGTGCTGGGTAGAACTATCCGTCGGTCAGATACTCACTTTGTTAACAGTACCCCACCACAATTTTGCCTTATATTTACCGTATGAATCGGGACAGGAACCGGGAGCGGCTGCAACAGGAATCATTTGATATTTGCATCATTGGTGCCGGGGCCAGTGGGGCGGGTGCGGCCCTGGACGCGGCCCTTCGTGGGTACAGAGTTGCGCTGGTAGACCGGGGTGATTTCGCCGGAGAAACCTCGTCCCGGTCAACTAAATTGATTCATGGCGGGGTCCGGTATCTGGAGCAGGCAATTAAAAAACTGGACCTGGCCCAGCTTAAACAGGTCCGTCATGGACTAGCCGAACGCCGGACGGTTATCCGGAATGCCCCCCACCTGGCGCATCCACTGGCTATCCTTACCCCCGTGTTCAGCTGGTTTGAGGGTATGTACATGACCATTGGGTTAACGCTCTACGGCTTCATTTCGGGTAAGGATAATTTTCCGAAGAGCCGCTGGCTTACCAAAGCAAAGGCCCTGGACAGAAGTCCGATGCTAACCCGGAAGATGCACAGTGCCGTTTTGTATTATGACGGACAGCTCAACGACGCCCGCTACGCCCTGGCCCTAACTCATTCCGCCGATGAAGCAGGTGCGGCCGTAGTCAATCACGCGGCTGTAACTGGTTTTGATAAGGTAGAGGGGCGCATAAAATCAGCCCTGGTACAAGACCAGCTTACCGGCGAGACAATCACCGTACGGGCTACCGTCTTTCTTAACTGCACCGGCCCGTATGCCGATGGTATTCGGCTACTGGCCAACCCCCGGCTCGACCAGCGAATCCGGCCCAGTAAAGGCGTTCATATTGTACTCCCCCGCGAAACCCTGCAAAGTGACCATGCCATCCTGATTCCAAAAACGAGTGACGGGCGGGTTGTTTTCGCTATCCCGTTCGACAACAATGTATTTGTTGGTACAACGGATAATGATTATCAGGACCTGACTCACGAACCCGTACTGGAATCCAGCGAGGTCGATTACCTTCTTGAAACGGTACGTCCTTATCTGGACAAAGCGCCGGGCCGATCAGACGTTCAGGCTGGCTTTGGCGGCATTCGCCCGTTGATAGTCAGCAGTCGGGCCGATACAAAAACGTTGCTCCGCGACCATGAAGTTGAACACGATACGGAGTCAGGGTTGCTTAGTTTGCTCGGTGGTAAGTGGACAACGTATCGGTTGATGGCGCAGGATGCTATTGACCGCATCGGTGAAGTACTGGGAAAATCGGTTCCTGGCACTACGGAGACCCATTACCTGGTTGGGGGCGAAAATTACCGTTTCGACGCTTGGCAGACATTACAAACGCAATACGGCTTTTCGGACGATGTGTGTAAACACCTGGTTCAGACCTACGGCGTTCGGGCGGGGCAGGTAGCACAAATCACACAGGAGCAGCCCGCACTGGCCGAAAAACTTATCGACCAGCTACCTTTTTTGAAAGCGGAGGTAGTATATCAGGTACGGGAAGAAATGGCCGTTACCCTCCGGGACGTACTGGCGCGCCGGTGGCGGCTGGAACTTGCCGATTGGCAATTAACCGCTCAGGTTACTCCACAGGTTGCCGGGTTGATGGCATTGGAATTAGGTTGGAGTGACGACTATAGCCAGCAACAGGTACAGGATTACCGGCAGAAACTGATGGCTTTTACGCAGGAAGCCGGACTGCTTTTTGAACAGTCGGTCACCGCTCCCCTCTAACTGTACAAGACTATTATGGGCCGGAATGAGATCCGAAAGAAAATGCGTAAGCTTATCTTTTGTTGGCCTGGGCATGCCTGATTTCCCGGACGGTGTTCATTAATCTTTTCCAGCATCGGCCAATGGCCTTTTTGTCCTGTACCTTCTCTTTTGCTGGTGATTCGGTGACTGGAGATTCCGTTTTTTTTGCTGTGTTACGCGCCATAGCGGGATTCTCGTTCTGCTTGATCGGTCCAGCCGGTTGTGTTGTTTTAACAACTGACTGAGTTGGCATTTTAAGTGCTACTGATGACAGGATGGGGTAAAAAACCAGCGAAGCAGTCACTACAAGACATGCTGCTTTTTTTGTCAAAAGAGTTCTCATAAAGGCAATAGGTTAGGGTTACCGTATAAGTTACATCAGTCGTTTCAGCAAAAAAGATTACACCGCGAATATAACAATCAAATAGTACTATTGCTTCATATAGTAGAATTAAAACGAAAACACCAGCACCTGGTTTCTGTACTCTATCAACTATAATGCCAAAAAAATATTGTACTGAAAGCAGTTAAAACTGAATTAACAAGGTTTCAGCGTGCCTTGTGCCCATGCCCAATTGATGGCTTACAACTACCTATTACGCGCCGGAAACCCTTATCTTTGTGCTGTTAAAAATTATAGAGTGACAAACCAGCCGGTTTTTACCGGAATGAAGTCTGAAAACGCATGTTCGAAAACCTCCAGGATAAATTAAATAAGGCCATCAAAACCCTGAAAGGGCAGGGTCGCATTACCGAAATCAACGTTGCCGCTACCATAAAGGAAGTTCGTCGTGCGCTTACCGATGCCGATGTGAACTATAAAGTGGCCAAGGATATAACGGACCGGATTCGGGAAAAAGCACTTGACCGGAAGGTGCTTATTTCCGTTGAGCCAGGGCAGTTGTTCGTCAAAATCGTTCAGGAGGAATTGACTGAACTGATGGGGGGCGAAGCGCAGGGTATCAATATTAAAGGAGAACCAGCCGTAATTCTGATTGCCGGGTTACAGGGGTCGGGAAAAACAACTTTTTCGGGTAAGCTGGCCGCTTACCTGAAAAAGCAGGGGCGTAATGTACTCTTGGTTGCCGCCGATATTTATCGCCCGGCTGCTATCGACCAGCTGAAAGTACTGGGCGAGCAGGTCGGCGTGGATGTATATGCCGAACCGGAGAATAAGGATGCAGTTGCCATCGTGACCAATGCTATTAGCCAGGCCCGTAAAACGGGTAAAAAAATCGTGATTGTAGACACTGCCGGTCGCCTAGCGGTGGATGAGGTCATGATGCAGGAAATTGAGGCCGTCAAACGAGCCATTTCACCTACCGAAACCCTGTTTGTAGTTGACTCCATGACGGGGCAGGATGCCGTCAACACGGCTAAAACATTTAACGAACGGCTCAACTTTGATGGTGTTGTGCTTACCAAACTCGATGGCGATGCGCGCGGTGGTGCTGCCCTGTCAATCAAGACGGTCGTTAATAAGCCCATCAAGTTTATCAGCACGGGCGAGAAAATGGAAGCCCTCGATGTGTTCTACCCCGACCGGATGGCAAGCCGGATTCTGGGCATGGGCGACGTTATTTCGCTGGTAGAGCGGGCGCAGCAGGCATTCGACGAAGATGAAGCCAAACGCATCAACGCCAAGATGCGCAAGAATCAGTTCGACTTCGATGATTTCCTGTCGCAGTTGCAACAGATCAAAAAGATGGGGAACGTGAAAGACTTGCTCGGTATGATTCCGGGTATGGGTAAGATGGTCAAGGATCTGGACATTGACAATGACTCGTTCAAGCCTATCGAAGCTATAATTGGCTCTATGACGCCCAAAGAACGCCAACGCCCCGATATCATTGATGGAAGCCGTAAAAAGCGTATTGCCACTGGCAGTGGTACGGATATTCAACAGGTGAATAACCTGCTGAAGCAGTTTGACGAGATGCGTAAGATGATGAAAAAAATGAATACAATGCAGGCATCGGGTAAGCTCAATAAAATGATGCGATAGCCTACGCCAAATGCATAAAACGAGCCTGTTCAGGACGGAGATCACCTCCTACTGAGCAGGCTCGTTTTATTGAGTCACACCGCATCATAAATCAAGGTAATAGCGCCTGGGGGTGCATCAAATCGTTCAATGGCGTACCGGAGCGTGGTGTGGGGTAATTGCCGAATGTGGTCGTGAAGAAATTCTTCCAGAGCATCGGCACTGCGCTTGCCTGTTTCACGCAGCATCCAGCCAATGGCCTTGTGAATAAGGTCGTGCCTGTGGGGTAATAATAGTTCAGCAAGGGCGAAGGTGTCACTGAACTGCCCCAACCGGATCAAGGCAATAGTCGAGACGATGGCTATGCGCTGACTCCACAGGTGGTCTTCACGAGCCAAATCATACAACACAGACCGATCACCCTGAATGATATGTCGCCCTACTATATGCGGACACGTAACATCGACCAAATCCCAGTTATTGATGTATGGCCGATTTGCCAGATAGCGTTCCAGTATTTCGGCTCGTTGAATCGAACTGCCTTTACGGGTCTGCACAACCCATATGAGCAGACCTACCATTCGGCACTCGTGATACACGTCGCGTACCAAGTATTCGGCTTCGCTAACAGGTAGCTGGCGGTATTGGTTAACGATGGCATGCTGTTGCGGCATTGACAGGCCCAGAAAACGATCTCCTTCCCCATATTGACCCGGCGCTGTCTTGAAAAAGCGGGCCAGTGCAATAGCCCGTTCAGGTTGGGCTAATGTCAGAATTGTCTCTTTAACGGTGGTGAAGGATGGTTGCATCGGTCATAAAAAAAGCAGAGACGTTTTATGCGTCTCTGCCGTAAATGAAGCGTTTGGGTACCCTAATCGTTTAGTTTTGACCGTACAAAGTCCTGCTCGGCCAGCATAGGAATCGAATATAACACCGTTTTGTTCCGCTCGAAAGCCGGCTTGTCGAGATCGGCAGCCAGGTACTGATTTTTCACGAAGGCCGTTACGATCTGCTCAATCAGGCGCTCATCGCTGGGGCGTTCCTCACTATCCAGTTCCAGTACATCGGTATCGTGGGTATCGTTCTTATAGGGATTTGTATCAATGACGGGTGGTTCGGAGGCAACAATAATTTTTCCTCCGTTGTGTCCATTTGTAGGCGTTTGCTTATCAACGGGCATCCTGAGCTTAGGCTCTTCTTCCTCCCCATTGGCATCAACCAGTACAAGTTCTTCCAGGTTTTCGTCCTGGGGTATATCCTCCAGCAATACCCCATCCTGCGGTGTATCGTCCTGCTCCGACTGTGGTTCCAACTCCTGCAAAACCGTATCACCGGCCAAAGGGAGGCTACCCTTCAGCCCATCGAGCGGTCCGCCATCAAAGCCAGCGGCAATAATGGTTACGCGCAGATTTTCGCCCAGGTTATCATCGGTGATAGCTCCGAATTTAAACATTTTGGCTTCGCTCTGAATCTTGTGGGAAACAAACTCCGAAATCGCGGTTTGTTCCTTTAGCTTCATGGCGTGCTTTTTACTTGAGGAAATCGTAAGCAGAATCCGCTTTGCTCCCCGGATGTCGTGGTCATTGAGCAAAGGAGAGTTCAGGGCGGCTTCGATAGCTCGAACAGCCCGGTCTTCGCCCCCGCCAATCTCGGCCGAACCCATAACGGACTGACCGGCCTTTTCGAGCACCTTCTTCACGTCGGCAAAGTCCGCGTTGATATCCCCCTGGGTGGTAATAATTTCGGCAATACTTTTCACGGCATTGGCGAGTACATCATCAGCATGGGCGTAAGCTTCCGTCCAGGTCAGCTCGCTGTATAGTTCAGCCAGCTTATCGTTCAGTACAACCAGTACAGTATCGCAGCTTACTTTGAGTTTTTCGATACCTTCCCGGGCCTGATCTTTTTTATCGGTGCCTTCATACCAGTACGGAGCGGTTACAACGGCCACTGTAAGCAGGCCCATTTCCCGCGCTACTTCGGCCACTACAGGTGCGGCTCCTGTACCGGTGCCCCCGCCCATGCCCGCCGTAATGAACACCATTTTGGTGGGCGGGGCCAGCAGGTTTCGTATCTCATCGATACTGGCACGGGCAGCTTCTTCGCCCGCTTTAGCTTCGGTACCGGCTCCTAATCCGTCTCCCAGCTGTAGTTTCGTTTCGACGGGATTGCTCATGAGCGCCTGACGGTCTGTATTGCACACGGCAAAACTGACATCCTGCATGTTCATTTTCCGCATGTGCTTTACGGCATTACCGCCCATGCCTCCAACACCTACAACCTTAATGATGATAGGGTTATCGTTCGGAGTTATTTCAAATTTGTAGCCCTGATTAGTCATCGTGTGGGTTTGTGATGTCTGTTAGTTTACGAATGAGCAGTGCCCATATCAACGGTATACAGTCGAAATATTACGGATAATAACCCGTTTCATCACCTTTTATGGGTTGGAACATTTCTTTCAGTTTATCGTACCAGTTTTTCTTTGGTTCCTCAACCGGTGGTGCCGGCGCAGGAGCGGGAGCAACGGGCCGACTGGATGGCGCGGGGCCAGACCGAACGACATTGGGCGAGGCAACCAGTTCCTCTTCTTTGTTAGACCGGTTTGGGTCACTGATAAACGAAATCCGGTTGTCGATAGTTTTATAGCCAGCCCACACCAGGCCAACGGCCGTAGCATAGGTAGGATCACCAACAAGGTCGGCGCGGCCATTAGGTTCGAGATTTTCAGGATACCCAACCCGAACTTCTTCAATTCCGGTTACGCGGGTAAAAATGGCTTCTACGCCCGGAATCAGTGCTGAGCCGCCCGTCAATACAATGCCTCCCAGCAGTTTACCTTCGTAGCCTGACCGAACAATTTCAGCCTGCACCAGGGCAGCAATTTCGCGCAGCCGGTCTTCAATAATAACCGCTACATTTTTCAGCAGCACGTCTTTCGGTTTGCGATTAATCAGACCGGGTACGGCGACGACTTCGTTTAGATTAAATTCATTTGGATTGGCATTACCGAATTTCTTCTTGAGCAACTCTGCCTGGTTGGGCAGAATTTTACAACCTGCCTGAATATCCGATGTCAGGCTGTTACCCGCCCAGGGCAAAACGGCAATATGGCGCAGCACGTTTCGGTAGTAAATAGCCATTTCGGTCGTACCACCGCCAATATCGACAATGGCTACACCGGCGTATTTCTCCTCATCTGTTAACACGGCCAGACCCGATGCCAAAGCAGACAGCATCATGGTATCCTGCAATAGGTTGTTGCGCGAAATACATTTCCGGGTGTTCCGAACGGCGGTTGTCTGCGCCGTAATGAGCTGAAAATCGGCCCCAAGCTTCACCCCATTGCGCCCAACGGGTTGCTGAATATTGGTTTCTGTATCCACCACAAAATCCATGGGAAGCACATGGATAATTTCCTTGTCGGCCGGGACCGAGGTCCGGTACATATCGTTGAGCAGATGATCGATGTCGTCCGTTTGCACCTCATCGCCAAAGGAGGAGCGGGTAATACTCCCACTCGCTTTGACGGAGGTTACGTGCGAACCACTAAAACTCACGTTCACTTCGTAAATATCCAGATTCGACTGGTTTGACGCTTCTGCAACTGCCTTCCGAATGGCATTAACGGTGTTGTTGACGTTAACGACCGATCCTTTGGCTACCCCATCGGTTAGGGTCGTTTCGCCCACACCCAGTACTTCGAGCGTTTCCTGCTCTTTGTTATTTCTGATTACACGCCCGGCCACCGCGCATATTTTTGTACTCCCAATATCCAGGCCTACTACAATCTTATCGTCCATGCCCGTTGTTATTCGCAAATTATTTGGTTCCGATACTGAACGTTTATCCTACTATAACGATCCCATGTTTTAGCGGGTAAAATATCAGTATAGACTAGTTTTAACTTTCTAAATTTCGCATCCAGTTCAGTAGGCAATCCAAACTCAATTTGATGATTACCCAGTTGAGGCTGCATTGTTACCATCCCTTCTTTATCCACAGATAGTTCTGCGATCTGTGCCCGCCAGAACGGGTCATCGTTTATTCGTTTCAATAGTTCCAGCAAAGGCCGATTCCGTTCACTCGTTAACGACCGATTCTGTTCAAAATAACGACCCGTCAGTATGGGCACACGGGCCGAGTAATTCATTGAGATTGGAAAAAATCGCCCTTCCTCACTTACGTACTGCCCCGACAATATCCGAACACCCTCTCCAGAAACCAGTAATCGGGCCAGTGGATGAGGTTGCTCAATAACGACGAGCAAATCTCCCGGCAGATCACGCGAAATCTGGCAATTTTTAACCAATCCGTGTTGTTGCAACCTTTTTTCCAACCGTTTTAGGTTGACACTGGCATAATCCTTACCAATAATGGGGTCTGCACCTTCATTTGTGAGGTAGCCCATTACATCACGTCGGGTCAAAAAACGGTTTCCGTCCATCTGATCGATCTGTATAACTACCTTCCGAACGTGCTTCTGTCCGTGCCGTATCTCGGTAAAAGCGATAAGACCGAACAGCCCCAAAAGCCCTCCGAGGGTGAACAACCACTTTTTGGATGATTTAAAGGTAGAAAACATCTGTAAATAAGATGGATTGTTTGTAAGATTTTTTTATCTATTGGTCGGTTAATATTGATTTTAGTATAGGCACCATCTGGTCAATGTCTCCCGCACCAATGGTAACCAGCAGAGAAGGCTTCATTTCTCGCACAACGCCGGGCAGTTCAGCTTTGGTGCATTTTTGTTTGCTTTTCGATTGTATGCCCCGAAAAATTAAGTCGGAGCTGACTCCTTCTATCGGCAATTCGCGGGCGGGATAAATATCCAGTAGGATAACAGAATCAGCCAACGACAGACTTTCGGCAAAACCGTCGGCAAAATCGCGGGTGCGGGTAAACAAGTGGGGCTGAAAAATAGCCGTTAACTCCCGATCAGGATACAAAGCTTTCACCGATGATAGAAACGCCTGTACTTCGGCCGGATGATGGGCATAGTCGTCAATCAATACAGCTCCGTCGGTTTTGAGAACATATTCAAACCGACGACGAACGCCCCGATAAGTGTTCAGTGCCGACCGGATTGCATCGGGCGAGACCCCCACTTCCAGAGCCACAGCCCCGGCCGCCACGGCATTTTCTACGTTATGGAAGCCGGGAATCAACATGGCAATATCGGTAATTACACCCTGTGGATGAACAAGATCAAACACAAAAGTAGCCTGTTCAATCCGAAGATTCTGGCAGTGATACTGTCCCGACGGGAGTGAATAGGGCCGCACCTCCGCTTTTGTTTTGTCGGTTAGAGACAAGCCCTCTTTCATAAAAAGAACCCCGTCATCGTCAATCTGGCTAACGAACTTCCCGAACGATTCCAGCACCGCATCGTGCGCGCCGTAAATATCCAGGTGGTCGGCATCGGTTGAGGTGACAATGGCATATTTAGGAAACAGTGTCAGAAACGAGCGGTCAAACTCGTCTGCTTCAACCACACAAACCACCGATTTCAGGTCATCGGCGGGTTCGTTTAGTAAAAAATTGGTACCGTAATTATTGGTAATACCCCCTAGAAAAGCCGCGCAGTTCACTCCCGAATCGCGCAGGATATGCGCCACCATCGACGACGTGGTGGTTTTGCCATGTGTGCCCGCCACACCAATAGTGGTCATCTGCCCCGCCAGTAAACCCAGCACCTGCGACCGTTTCTGGAGCGTGAAGTCATTCTCCGTAAAATAAATGTATTCGGTATGGTTTTTCGGCACAGCGGGTGTGTAAATCACCAGCGTTTCGGCAGGATTTTCCCGGAATGCGGCTGGTATCAGGTCAACAGCGTCCGCAAAATGGACAACCATACCTTCGGCCTGTAGCGCGTCCGTCAGGGCCGTTGGCGTCTTATCATACCCCGCCACGGTGTAGCCATTAACCCCAAACCAGCGGGCCAGGGCACTCATACCGATACCACCGATACCCAGAAAATAAATGTATTTGAACGTAGAAAGCGTCATTCTATAGTGTAGCAGATTGTCATTCTGTCATCAGTAGATGGTCATTAAGGAATGAGCAACAACCACCGGTTTAATGTGACAATTACGTGCGTTTAGTTAGTTTTATTACTTCTTCGGCAATGTCGCGGGCGGCATTGGGTTTTGCCAATGTTTTAATCCGGGTGCTTAACTTCTGCTGCTGAGCAGGATTGTTGAGTAGGGCCAATGCGGTTGTTATGAGTTCGGTTCGTGCTTTCTGGTCGCTAACGAGCAAAGCAGCGTTGTGATCGACCAGGCTCATCGCATTTTTGGTTTGATGGTCTTCGGACGCATCCGGGAAAGGCACCAGAATAGCTGCCCGGCCTACCAGACACAGTTCGGACACCGATAGGGCACCCGCCCGCGATACGACAGCATCAGCAACGGCGTAGGCTTTGTCCATATCGTAAATAAAATCATAGGGTTTAATCAGGGGCGAACCTAACATAGAAACGGCCACCCGCGCCCGCTCAATAAACGCCGTACCCGTTTGCCAGATTACCTGAACGCCTGCCTCAATAAAGCGGGATAGCCCAGCCTCTATACTCTCGTTAATCGTTCGTGCTCCCTGACTACCGCCGATAATCAGCAGCGTAGGACGATTGGTCTCAAGGGTAAACAATACCCGGCCCGCTTCAACCTGCCTGTCAGCAGACTGGATATCACTTCGAACGGGATTACCGGTTAGTTTTATTTTGTTAGCGGGGAAGAATGCTTCCATGCCCGGATAGGCAACACAGATGCGTTTTGCCCAGCGGGCCAGCACCTTGTTAGTTAACCCGGCATACGAATTCTGTTCCTGAATCAGCGTGGGGATTCCTTTCAGCGATGCTGCCAGCAGAACGGGACCACTGGCGTATCCGCCAACCCCCACGGCGGCATCGGGTTGAAAGTCGCGGACAATTTGCCGGGCACGTAGCAAGCTCCGGCCCAGCTTTATGGGAAAGCCGAGATTTGCCAGCGTTAGTTCGCGCCTTATACCCACCACCGGTAAGCCCACAATAGTATAACCGGCACGGGGCACCTTTTCCATCTCCATTTTACCCTCGGCCCCAACAAACAGGATTTCTGTGGTAGGGTCAATGGCTTTCAGTTCATTGGCAATGGCAATAGCCGGATAAATATGGCCACCGGTTCCACCCCCGCTAATGATAACTTTCATATCGTTTATATTTTACTCTCGTCGGCTTCATCCCGGCTAACGCTCAGGATAATACCAATTGCCAGACCGGTGAATATAAGCGATGTGCCCCCCATACTTAGCAGTGGCAATGGTTGCCCCGTTACGGGAGCCAGACCGACCGCTACGCAGATACTGGCAAAGGCCTGAAATACAATGCTGAACGTTAGCCCCGCCGATAATAACCCGCCAAACGGTCGGGTTGCTTTCTGGAGTGTTTTTAACCCTCGCCACAAAAACCAGAGGTAAGCCAATACCACGGGTATACCACCCAGTATCAGGCCGTATTCTTCGACAATGATGGCATAGATGAAATCGGAAAATGGGTTGGGCAGCGTATTACGCTGGTGACTGTTGCCCGGCCCCTGTCCGGTAATACCTCCGTTGGCCAATGCGATATAGGACTGCTCGACCTGAAACGGAATCGTATCCGACCGGGTAAACATACTGACCCGGCTAACGGCCGTACCCAGCCGCTGCCCATACGCCAGCGCAATACCGCCGAACAGCAGACAGGCAACAATCATGTAGCCCAGGTAGCGAACGGGTACCCGCCCAATGTACATCAGTAAAAAACACGTGGCCGCCAGCAGTAAGGCAGTTGATGTGTTCGAAAGAATAATGAGGGAGCAGATAATGGCAATCCACAAAATAAGATTGAACAGTACCGCCGGGTTATCCATGAACCGCTGCCGCTTAGCCAGCATAGCGGCCAGATTGGAAATAAGGGCCAGCTTGGCCAAATCGGACGGCTGAAACGTTTGATTGATAATGGGAATAGTAACCCAGCGGGATGCATCATTCAGCGTTTCTCCCTTCCAGTAAGCCCACAGCAATAGAGGAATAGACAGCCAGAGACCGAATTTAGAGAGTTGGGCGTAGTGAACGTAGTTGATTTTGTGAGCAAAATACGTGCAGGCAACACCAATCAGCAACAGCAGCCCATGTTTGAGCAGGAATGCTTCGGTGTTGCCATCCAGTTCTCTAAATGCCTTGGTACCCGTTGCGCTATATACAACCAGAATACTCATGATAGACAGATAAAGAACAATCCACCAGATTTGGCGGTCACCTTTCAGATGCGTACGAATCCATTCACTTAGTGCCATGTTTTTTTGAATGATGAATGATGAATGCGTTATCAGGCATTCATCAGTAAGTTTCTTACCGCGGCTTTGAACTGATTACCCCGGTCTTCGTAATTTTTGAACAAATCAAAACTGGCGCAGGCGGGTGACAGCAGGACCACATCGCCCGGCTGTGCCCAGGCAAGCCCCTGTGCTACGGCATCCTCAACCTGCCGGGTTTCGTGGATGGACGAGAGGGTGTTACCGAAATACTCCACTAATTTATGATTATCTACACCCAGACAGATAAGTGCTTTTACTTTTTGACCAACCAATTCGTCGAGTTGGCTATAGTCATTGCCTTTGTCCAGACCACCGGCAATCCATATCACGGGTGCATCCATACTGGACAGGGCGTAAAATACCGAGTCGACATTCGTTGCTTTCGAGTCATTGATGAATTGAACCCCGTTGATGATTCCAGCTGGCTCTAGCCGGTGGGCCGCATTCTGAAAAGTTTTCAGGCCGGTTTCAATAGTTTCCCTTGATACGCCAAGCGATTGTGCGGCCAGTATAGCCGCCAGCATATTGATGGCGTTGTGCGGGCCCCGCAGGGGTGTTTCGGCCTGTGCAAGGGTAAATGACTGCTCCCCGTTTGTTGCTGTCAACTGACCATCTATCAACTGACCACCGGGCGAAACGGTTTTCGCTAGCGAGATGGGCAGGGCCTGAACGGCGGGCGTATGCCGGGCCAGTTCAGTCATAATGGGCTGACTTTCGGCGAAATAAATGAAATCGTCTTCGGGCAGAGCGTTCTGTAAAATCCTGAATTTAGATGCTACGTACTGGTCAAAGTCGTAGTTGTACCGGTCTAGATGGTCGGGCGTAATGTTGAGCAGTACCATCACGTCCAGATGCGTATGGTACATATCATCCAATTGAAAACTACTCAGCTCCAGCACGAAATAGTCGAACGTATCGGTTATCACCTGTTCGGCAAAGCTATCCCCAATGTTTCCTGCCAGCCCAACATTCAGTCCGGCCGTTTTCAGCAGGTGATAAATCAGCAGGGTGGTGGTAGTTTTGCCATTGCTGCCCGTAATACCAATCAATCGGGCATTGGTATAGCGGGCGGCAAACTCAATTTCGGAGATAACGGAAATTCCCTGCGCCCGGAGTTTTTGTACCAATGGCACTGTTGCCGGAATACCGGGGCTTTTTATTACTTCGCTGGCAGCCAGAATACGCTCCTCCGTATGTTGTCCCTCTTCGAAGGGAATACCAGCGTCCTGTAACGTCAATCGGTAACTGTCGGCCAGCGCTCCTTTGTCGGACAGGAAAACGTCAAACCCTTTTGCCTGTGCCAGCAAAGCAGCACCGACACCACTTTCGCCCCCGCCAAGAACAACTATTTTCTGCACTACCATAGCAAATCTATACCAATGGCAAAATAACGCATAAATAAAAAGCCCCGGCTATCAGTCGGGGCTTTTCCACCAAAAATTTATTTTGAATCATCTATTCTTTCGGAGCCAGCGACCTAGATAACCGCATATGATTAGCCCCTTTTACAATCAGGAAAACAACCCAGGCAATGATTAAAAACTGGATTAGCGTATTCAGGAAATTACCATACCGTATGGCTACTTCAGGAACGGTTCCAACGGCTTCTCTCAGTACAATTTTCAACTGACTCAAATCAATACCACCCAATGCCAACCCAATAATCGGGTTAAGAATATCTTCTACCAGTGAGGTTGTAATTTTGCTAAAAGCAGCACCAATAATGACACCCACAGCCAGGTCAAGGACGTTTCCCTGGGCAATGAACAGTTTGAATTCACTTAGCATAAACAATTGATTTGTGGGTTAGGGAATTTTGAAACCGCGTAATCAGGCAAAGAATATACTCTTTTGGGTAAAATCAAAACCGCCTGAAGGGGTAGTGGCTTTCGGAACGTCCTGCTTCTTTTTGAATGAATGCAGGTTATGAACCATCCTGACAGCCAGCGTTTGCAGATGAACTTAACTAATCGATACAAGAACTCGGCCTTTCAGTTAATCTACTGTTCTATAGTGCCTTATGGAATAAAATGCTCAATGTATTCTTATCTCTCCGTAGAACTGACGCAGTCGGTCACGTGATCGCTTTAAGCGCATCTTTATGGCACTTTCCGTCAGAGAGTAATGAATGGCTAATTCCTGTATACTGGTATCTTCCTGGTATTTTTTTTGCAGCAGATGTTGTTCGATAAGCGGCATACGGGTGAGCGCGTACTGAATTTTTACCCGGTTCAACTCCGTTTGCTGGTCTACTTCATTATCGTCGGATATCAGGGTCATACTTCCCCAGTTGTCCAGTAGTATGGGGTGATGACGGGCACGGATAGAACGAATCCGATCTGTACAGTAATTGGAGGTAATGGAATAAAGCCAGGTGGAAAACTTGGCGTTTTGTTTATAGCTTTCGAGTTTGCCCAATAGCCGCAAAAATATATCCTGCGTCAGATCGTCGGCCTGCATCCTGTCTTTGGTAAACGACAGGCATTTGTTGTGTACCTTATGACTGTAGCGTTCATAGAGTTGCTCGAAGTACGTGTTTTGACGGGTCTTCAAATACCAGTCAACCAATTCTTCGTCAGTGTAGTCTTTATGCATACAGGGTAACGGTAAGTAGATACCAAATAAACGCAGTTTCAGCGTTCTTGGATTTAGGGATGCGAAATTACCGAACCGTGAGTATAATTGACTAAGTAGAATGCATTTACTGATCAATGAATTTGTGGGCTGTCTATACGTTCGTCCGCCTGAGGCAGAATCAGAAGTAGTTTTATACTTCCTTCGGGGGAACCTTAGCGTGTTCAGGTTTAAGCACTACCACATCACGAACCAAACCGCCCGCGTTGAGTTTCTCTACCATTTTGTCCAGCAGGGGAGCAGCCCAGTTTGGAATATACTTGTCTGTGGTTTGAATCATTACTTTAGGAAAATCGTACAAAGCCCGGCCCAGGCCAAACTGCACAGCGCAACGTTTCATGGCATCGCTGATACCTCCCTTCACCGGTTCAACGGCGGTGCGACTGGCACCATCCGTCTTCTTCACAATTTCGCCACCGGGCAAAATGGCCGTAATGGTACACAAAAAGCCTCCGTCTATTTCCTTAATCTCATTTTGCCAGCCCGCCCAGCCAAACTGGTCATCGAAACGTTGCATCACACAGCGGTTGGTGATGTACGGCACCACAATAATTTTCTGACCGTCTTTGGTCTGGCTTTGCACCCGCCATTCTATTTCGTGTATAGTAAGTGGGGCAGTCAATGCATTTAACTCCATGGTAAGTTTGGCGTTGTATTTTCCGTTGGGTTATCTACTACAAAAAACACGGGAGGTTATCCTGACTAGTCTATTTTCAATCTGACTAACAGCCCGTTAGGCACTAGTGTTATCTTCCAGAATAGTATTTGATGTTTTCATTCTGGGTTGCGTACAGCAACGCCATAAAGTTACCACATAATACAACTAAAACACACTAATATAACTATTTTCTATACTAGTCTGGTGTATGTATCATTTCCACTTGATACCGCACCCAATCGGTTTTGTAATAGGCGACTGCACTGGCTTGTCCGCTAACAAACCACTAACTGCTTCATAAACATACCGACGTTGCACGCTGTCGGCATCCTGCGGATTATCGTCAATGGCCCCTTTGTATTCAAGAATGAACTGACCAGCGTTCTGTTTGAGGACGTATACTTCCGGCAGTCGTGTAGCCCCAAAAGCGCGGGCTATTGACTGTGCTTCGTCCATCACATAAGGATAAGGATAATTTTTAGTCTGGGCACGGGCTTTCATGTTTTCGAATGAATCTTCATTGTAGGCTTCCGGGTCATTAGCCATCACTGCCAGTACCGGGTAACCCTGCCCGGCAAAATTCCGATCCAGCGAAATAAGCCGCTCTTCGTATGCTTTTGAGAATGGGCAGTGATTGCTCGTGAATACCACAATCAGTCCTTTCTTATCGCGATAGTTACTCAGCGAGACTGAAAGTCCGTCAATATTTTTTAGGTTAAAATCGGCAACCGCATCGCCCAGATTATAGCCTTTTACCGACTGAGCCAGGATACTGATTCCGGTAAGCAGGAGAAACAGTCCTGTGAGTAGAAACCGCCCTGTGTATTTTTCCATTACTTGTTTAACGCGTTTAAGCCTTAGATGGCAAACCTATCGAAAAGATTAATCCGACCGAAGTGAGGGTAAACGAGTTTTCGACCTACTCCGCCCCTACAAACTTCAGCAGGTCTCGGTAGATGATGTTATCTTTCCAGAACAGCTGCGTCACCATCGGAATGTGTTTTTTACCGGGCAGGGTTGTTAGTTCGTTTTTCACACCCTGTTCCTGTAGTTTCTCGTGGAACCGTTTTGAGCTGCTGGTAATGCTGGGATACGTTTTTCCGCCCACGTAAATCAGCATGGGTGGGCAACCGGCTTCAACGTGGTACATCGGCGATACCGTCCGCCAGAGGGCGGGGTTCTTCCCGTACGGAATCAGGTATCGTTCGTCGCCGGGGTACTGCATTTTGGTCAGATAGTCGAACATATCCAGTCCGGCAGGGTCATCGAGAATAACCCCTTTCACTGGATTCCGGGCAAGACCTAGGTTGGTGAATAGCTGGTTGTTGGTGGCCAGCAGAGCCGCTAAACCGGCTCCTGCCGAGTGCCCCATCACAAAGATGCGGTTAGGGTCGCCCCCGTATTCGCCAATGTGCTGTTTGGTCCATTGCACCGCCCGGGCGCAGTCGCTGGCCATCGAAGGTACTTCTACCGCCGGGGCCAGGCGGTAGTTAATGATAGCGGTTATTACACCCTGTTTGGCCAGCCGTCTGCCAATAAACCAGTAGATATTTTTACTCCCGCTAGTCCAGCTCCCTCCGTGAATAAAAACCACCACCGGTCGGGCCGTTGCCGATTTTTTACTGGGCGTATAAAGGTCTAATATATGCCGTTCGGGGTCAAAATCGGGAGAAGTTGATGCTACATAGGTTACGTCTTTGATGCGATGGCTCTGGCAGGAAATAGCATAACCACTCATGGAAAACAAGACAACCGCCAGCGTGAGCAGGGCAACCGGAACCCGCCAAAGGAAGGGGGACGAAAATAAAGAAAACATGCAGTAGTCAGTATACAGCCTTTTTTACGCGGACACCTGACGGTATCCGGCTGTTGTTTCTAACCCTAACCAGCCTAAACCAGTTCGTGGAGTATGGAAAACCAACCAGCCGGATTAGTACCGGCTAACACGATAGTACCCACGTTCCAAAAGGCTCAATAACTAGCGGCTGGGTATTAGCCACATCCAGCTCCATTCGTTGCGCCGGTACGAGCGTAATCCTGTATCCGCGTTGCACCCTTTCGGGTAGCGAAATCGGCAGGGACTGGTCTGTATGGTTGGTCACCAGCCAACACCGATGGGTGCCATCAGTCAGGAGCAACGTACTACAGGTCAGCGGCTGACTGCTTTCGGTCCGAATGACCTCCCCTCTCCTGAAACTCTGTACAGCTACCAAAAGCACTCCTAACGGGTATGATTGCCCACCAGCCGAAATGATTCCCTGATGACCAACCGTTTGAAAATAGGTTATCGACTGCGCACCCGCTTCGGCCAGATACTTTATACTACCCAGCGTCCAGCCTGCGGCCCAGAGCGATGGTTGCCGGGGATCGGCCTTCTGGCTATTGGTCTGTACGCTGTCTTTCGGGTCGTGCGCGTAGGGATTAACCCGCTGCCGGAGCGTTACGGGCGATACGTGAATGGGTACTGAACCGGCGAATGTTCTGGCCGTTTGCACGGTATCGCCCTGGGTGGCGAGCGTCTCTATCATCGACCGGTTATCGAAGGCATGTACCTGCGGATGAACACTGTAGCTGATAAAATCGGCCTCATACGTTGCCAGCCGGTTGCGGTTCAGTTCGGTAAAGTTGTAGTTGGTTCCTGCACCGATACGCGTTTGCGGCAACGCTTTTCTCAGGATGTCGGGAGCCGTAGCCAGCACAGCCGCCATCGTGACCGGCTCATTGACCGAAAACAGCATGATTTCAGCCAGTGCTACGGCATGCTGCCGCGTAATCGCCAGAAAATCGTTTAGTTCAGCAGCATGCTTGCTTGTTAGATGTAAAGCAACGAGCATGGGTGTCTCGCAGGCAAGGGCATTGGCAACCTCCGCCAGAAAATCCGTTTCCCAGTCAGCCTGAGCCGGAACTACCTCAATCCGGTAATGGGCAAAGTGACATGACTGAAGCACTTCCCGAACGGACTCGGTCAAGACCCGAACTTCGGTAGAGGCACCGACACCAATGGCAGGCAGCAGGGTGCGTTCCTGCTCAAATACCCGAACGGTAACCTCCCGCATCTGCACTGTAGATGAAACCGGCAGCGGTTGTTCGGGTCGAAACCCGATTTGCTGACGGACCCGGTCTCCGGCCTGAAGTTGAACCGGAATAGGTAGGGTCGACGGGGTGCAGAACGTTTTGTACGAAGCATCCGTCCAGTTGCGCTGGTCTTCCGTTTCAAAAATATCGCCGGTCATATCCAGTCTGAACCAAATACCATCAGCCTGTTGCCAGCGCATCCCGGCAACTTGCTTGAAGGGGTTTTCCAGGCTTATGGTCTGCGGGAAGTGCGTGGTCTCCCATTGCCCGTTCGGATGGAGCAACTGACAAGGCTGCCCGGCCATGCCCTGAATGGGATGCAGCATGCAAAAGCCCGCCCGATTTCGCAGGAATGATTGGTGCGCCAGTCCATCAATCGTCATCCTGAACGAGCCATCAGCCTTCCCTTCAGCGGTTACTTTCCAGGTGAATAATACGGTCGTACCGCGCTCGTAATGGCAGTCGTACCGAACCTGAAAATGGTCTGCGCCGATAATTACTTCTTCATTCGTGCGGATAGGCGTCAGGGTGCCCCAGTTTTCGTCCCTCATCGAAACGTAAATCATCCGCAGCAGTTCTTCGTTTCCCCATCGGAAGTACCGAAACGAACCTTCTTCGTACCCAACCGTCAGCGGGCCAGCCCTTAGTTCGGTGTAGACCGGCAGGGGTGCATCACTTCCGTAAAGTTGCTGGTTTATGGTCATGGCTTCGGGTCAAACACAACGTGCCGGATGCGGTTACGTTTCCAGGTATAAGTGATGTGAACCCGGCCATCACTGGTTTGAATCACAGCCGGATAGGAATATTCCCCCGGTTCATTTTCGAGCACGGCCAGCGTTCTCCAGGTTTTTCCATCGTCAGAAATAGCAACGTCCAGTGGAGTTCGTGGCCCGGATTTGCCATTAACCGGCGACGTAGGGTTGTACACCAGCACCTGCCGACCGTCTTTAAGGGTTACGGCATCCGTACCTGAATTCGGATTGGGCAGGGTGGTTTTCTGCAGCGCCGACCAGGTTTTACCCCCATCCTTAGACCATGTCTCCAGAATGAAGCCACTTTTCTGACTACGGCACAGGGCCTGCAACTGACCATTTGGATGGAACAGGACACTGGGCTGAATGGCTCCGTTCTCAACCCCATCGTTGATAGGTGCGGTTTTCTGCCAGGTTTTACCCCAATCGCTGGTCATTTCAAAATGCACCCGCCAGTTGTGATCTTCGGAACTGGTTGGGCAAAGCAACACGCCTGACGGGAGTAAAACCGGCTTGTTTTTGATGGGCCCCGCAATGCCATCGGGCAGGCGTTCAGCTTCTGACCAGGTTTTACCCCCATCTGCCGACCGCTTCAGCATACCCCACCAGGTAGATGGGCTGGGGCCAATTTTATAAAACAGAAGCAGGTCGCCGTCGGGTATTTGAAACAAAACCGGATTCCAGCAGGGTAACCGCTTCCCATCGGGTTGCACTCCCGTGGCTACCTCTACGGGAGGAGTCCAGTTTGATGCGGTCTTTCTACTCGTCCATATGCCCACATCGGGGTGACGCTCATGGGTGCCCCCAAACCAGGCCGTTACCAGGCCCTGCGGGGTTTCGGCGATAGTAGAAGCATGGCACTCCGGAAAGGGAGCCTGCTCGTAAATCCATTCTTTCTGTAGTGAAACCGCTTTGTCTGACTGGCCAAAGGTGCTATCGACTGTTAGCGTCAGCCCGACAAGAACCGCGAATACGGGGTAATTAAATTTTATCATACCATGTGCTATGCTTTCGCTGACAGAAGTCAGCTATTTCGCTTCTTTACTGATAAAACAACGTGTGGCTACTGCTGTGAGGGTCCTGACGGCTATATTTGATATCGACTTGAGGGTATCAATAGACCAATCAGCAACAACCCAACCTCGTTTCGGTTACGTAGTTGACTCATTGGCATGCATCATAACTCGCTTCAACGCGCTCTATTCGTATATGGATTATGGATACAAAAACGATCAAACGTTTTTTTAGCAATACCTGGATTGTCCTTCGTGATTCGTTCAATGGTTTCCTGGATGATCGTTGTTTGAAACTTAGTGCGGCCCTGGCTTATTACACTGTTTTTTCGCTGGCTCCCCTGTTAGTACTGGTCATATCACTGAGCAGTATTTTTTTTGGTGAGGAAGCTATACGGGGACAGATCTTTGCGCAAATAAACGGGTTGGTTGGCAACGAAGCGGCCAAGCAGGTTCAGGATATGATCAAAAACGTTGGGCTGTCGGGCAAAACAAACACCGCCTTAGCCATCGGTATCATCACACTGCTAATTGGTGCAACAAGCATATTCGTCGAAATCCAGGAATCGGTCAATATAATCTGGCGCGTCAAGGCGAAACCCAGGCGGGGCTGGCTGAAGTTGATCAAAGACCGGCTGCTATCCTCTTCACTGGTGGTAAGTCTGGGGTTTTTACTGATGGTCTCGCTGTTGGTCAACGGGTTTCTGCTGGTGTTGAGAAGCCACCTTACCAATTGGTTGCCCGATCTGGGTGTGTATATCATTAGTGGCGCTAATTTCTTCATTAGTACGGCTGTTATAACCATACTGTTCGGCACTATTTTCAAAGTGCTTCCCGATGCTAAAATTGCCTGGAAGGATGTTCGGCTGGGAGCTGTTTTTACGGCGCTGCTCTTTATGCTGGGTCAGTACCTGATTGGTTTATACATCGAGACGGCCGGTACCCAATCAACCTATGGAGCGGCTGGTTCCCTAACCGTTATTTTGACCTGGATTTACTACACGGCCATTATTCTGTATTTCGGGGCGGAGTTTACGCAGGCATATGCCAATCATTTTGGTATACGAATCCAGCCAGCCGAGTACGCGGTATACCTCGACCAAACTGAGCGGGAGGAAAAAGTAGCGGTCATTCCGTCAGAAAAGAAAGCTGAACAGATTCGAAAAAAATGACGCCAACACTTGGAGGGCGGAAACGAATAATAGACCGTATACTACCCGATTTTTAAGTATAAATGTCAAATTGACAGTTTTTGGCCGAAAGGTGGTTGATAATTGATTAAACTTTAAATGATTTTAACCGACTGTAAGCCTATTTAAAGAATTAATTGCTTTTTTACAGGCTGATTTAAACACACAATTACCAGACTGTTCCAATGAACCAACTTGCCCTAACCGATTACGTTATTTTCTTCCTGTATTTTATCGGTGTTTCCTCGTATGGATACTGGATCTACCGGCGAAATCAAAAGACAAAACAAGACACCAAAGATTTTTTTCTGGCCGAAGGATCGCTAACCTGGTGGGCTATCGGAGCCTCCCTTATCGCGTCTAACATATCGGCCGAGCAGTTCATCGGCATGTCGGGTGATGGCTATCGTTTTGGGGTTGCTATTGCGGTTTACGAATGGCTGGCGGCTATCTCCCTTATTATTGTAGCGGTGTGGTTCATTCCAATTTATCTCAAGAACAAGATTTACACCATGCCGCAGTTTCTGAGTACGCGCTACAACGAAACGGTGAGTTTAATAATGGCTGTTTTCTGGTTGTTTCTGTACGTATTTGTTAACCTGACCTCCATTTTATTCCTGGGTGCGCTGGCTATCAGTAGCCTGATAGGGGGGGATAGTTTTCACATAGTCATCCTTTGCCTGAGTGTATTCGCTATTTTCATCACCCTGGGCGGCATGAATGTCATTGGCTATACCGATGTTATCCAGGTGCTGGTCCTGATCATTGGTGGTCTGGTTACTACCTATCTGGCTCTGCAACAGGTAAGCCTGACGATGGGATTGGACGGGGGTATCATTTCGGGCCTGGGTGCCATGTTCAAAGACGCCGATGATCACTTCCACATGATTTTCGAAAAACCGGCTCCCGGGGCACCCCAGGAGGATATCAAGCGATACCTGACGCTCCCGGGCATTGCTATGTACCTCGGCGGTATGTGGGTTGTTAACCTCAACTACTGGGGTTGTAACCAATACATTACGCAACGAGCGCTGGGAGCTGATCTCAAAACCGCCCGTACCGGTATTCTCTTTGCAGCCATACTGAAAATTTTCATGCCTATTATTGTAATGCTTCCCGGTATTGCCGCTTATGTGATTCACAAGAACGGTGGCCTACAGGGCGAAATGCTCCGCAATGGCGTCGTATCGGGCGATAACGCTTATTCGGCAGTACTGACGTTTTTACCGACGGGTCTGAAAGGGCTATCAGTTGCCGCCCTAACGGCCGCTATCGTAGCCTCACTGGCGGGTAAAGCCAACTCTATTTCAACCATTTTCACCCTCGATATTTACCAGAAGTACATTAATAAAACTGCCAGCGAAGCCCGTTCGCTCTGGATCGGACGAATCACGATTCTGGTGGCAGTTGCCCTATCCATTGCGCTGGCCTGGGATGATGCCCTTGGCATTGGTGGCGAAGGTGGTTTTACGTTTATTCAAAAATATACCGGCTATATCAGCCCCGGTATTTTCGCGGTGTTCCTGCTGGGTTTCTTCTGGAAACGCACCACCGGTGTAGCGGCCATTGCCGGTATTTTGGGCGGCTTCGGCTTTGCAGTCCTGTTCAATAATTTCGCACCCAGCCTGTTCGGCCCCGAAACGATTATGTACACGGCGTTTCTAAACAGTGATGGCGTTTATGAAATTCCCTTCCTGATTGCTATGGGTTGGGCGTTCTTCTTGACTGTTGCCATGATGGTGCTCCTTAGTCTGGCCGGACCGAAAATAAATCCTAAAGGACTGGCCATCGACGCGTCCATGTTCAAACTGGCTCCAACTAACCTGGCTATGGCGGTCATCATTATTATGCTGGTATCCATGCTGTATATCCGATTCTGGTAAAATAAATGTTTGGTCATTCGAGGTCATTGATTGTTTTTGAGACAATCAATGACCTCGAATCATATTACCTGAAATGAACACGAATATCCGCCCTCTTTTTACCCTGCCGGTTATCGTGGCGGCTCTGGGTTACTTCGTCGATGTGTATGACCTGCTATTGTTCAACATCGTACGGGTACCAAGCCTGCACGATTTGGGCCTGTCAGAAGCCGATGTTTCTCTCGTTGGCGGGCGTATTCTTAACTACCAGCAGGCAGGCCTCCTGATTGGGGGAATTCTATGGGGTATATTGGGCGATAAGCGTGGACGTTTGTCTGTTCTTTTCGGGAGTATAATCACGTATTCTCTGGCCAATGTAGCCTGTGGTTTCGTCCGGGATCCGCAATTATATGCTATTCTTCGGTTAGTGGCTGGTGTAGGGCTGGCCGGTGAACTGGGGGCGGGTATAACCCTGGTAAGTGAAATTTTGCCACCCCGCTTGCGCGGCTATGGCTCCTCACTCGTAGCCAGTGTGGGCCTGCTGGGCGCCGTAGTGGCCTATTTTACGGTTTCTCTCTTCGACTGGCGGACAACTTATTTTATCGGTGGCGGGCTAGGCCTGGGGTTATTGGTCCTGCGGGTAAGTATATTGGAATCCGGTATGTTCAAACGGGCACAGGAAGCAGGCGTGGTACGGGGAAATTTCTGGGCTTTGTTTCGTAACCGGGCAACTACCTTACGCTATCTGCGCTGCATGGGTATTGCCGTTCCCACCTATCTGATTATTGGTATTCTGGCCACCTTTGGGAATGAGTTTGGCAAAGCGATAGGAATTGAGGAGGTCATACAGCCGGGCCGTTGCGTTATGTTTACGTATATCGGCACCGTTACTGGCGACTTGTTCAGCGGCTTTCTGAGTCAGTGGCTTCGCTCGCGCCGGAAAGCCATTGGCCTGATGATGGGATTGACCTTCTTCTTTGTCGTCATTTATTTGTTTGGTGGTATTGGCACCGCTGGTGCCTTCTACGCCGTTTGTGTAGCCTTGGGGTTTGGGATTGGGTATATTGCTATGTTCCTGACCATAACTGCCGAAAGTTTCGGGACCAATTTGCGGGCTACGGCTACCACATCCGTTGCCAACAATGTACGGGCCACCACGTTGCTTACTATCCCCGCTTTCCAGGCGATGAAACAGACGATGGGCGTCATTGAAGCGGGGGCTATCGTAGCCTTTGTCTGTTTCGGTATTGGATTCTGGGCGCTGATAACGATAGAGGAGACGTTCGGGAAAGAACTGGATTACAGCGAGTAAACACACAACAATGACTCCCCCTTACACTTTCTTCGGTGCGACCTTATTCCATGCCTGCAACGTGTTCTGGCGGGTGGTTTTATTAGCGCTAATCGACTGATAATGCTTAATCAGGCGCAGCTATAAATTCACGTTCATAAAAAGAGTAACTCTTATAAAACCGGCCGTTTATCAAACCAGGGTTTCTCCTGCTCCAGTTGCCCTGCCAGCCGGAACAGTGTTGCTTCGTCCCCGAGTTTAGCCGCAAACATCACCCCGACAGGCAACCCGTTTGCCGACCAGTGTAAGGGTACGGACATGGATGGCTGGCCCGTCATGTTGGTAATTACCGTAAACGAGATGTACCCCAGCGACCGTTCGGCCAGAGCCTCTACCGTTTTACTGCCTTTCAGGTACTTCAATCCTCCGTAAGAATCCACCAATTTGAGTAGTCGCTGTTCGGATGATTTGTTCTGAAAGGCCCCAATTTCGATAGGCGGACGCGGCAACGTTGGCGTTAAAAACAGGTCGTAGGTTTCATGGAGTTGCCCCATACGTCGGTTCAGCGTATTCCAACGGCGTTTCTGGTACGCTGCGTCAGCGGCCGAAAAGCCCTCGGCCAGCCGGGCCTGTGCCCAAGTATTTAGTTCCACATCGCTGCGCCGAACGGGTCTCCCCAGATAATCACCCAATTCACGCAGTACGGCCGCTGTTTCGCTGAGTACGTTTACAAAAAAAGTCTCCGTTACAATGGTTTTCTCATAGGGTAACGGCACTTCGTCAACGCTATGCCCCAGGCGTTCGAGTAGTCGGGCCGTTTCCTGTACGGCGTTAACGCATTCCGGGTCCGTTACCTGTAAGGGCATAAGCGACTGGGTAGAAAAAGCGATTCGTAGTTTACCCGGCTCCCGGCCCACTTCCTCCCGGAATGGCCGTTCGGGCGGGGCAATACTGTAGGGTTCACCAGCCAGCGGACGGTACGTCGGGCCACCCGCAATAACATCCAGCAGACCCGCACTGTCGCGCACACTCCGCGTAACGGCATGGCCCGCTACCGCCCCATTCCATAGTTCACCAAAACGCGGACCCAGTGTAACGCGCCCCCGCGATGGTTTTAACCCGAACAGGCCGCAACAGGAAGCCGGAATGCGGATAGAACCGCCCCCATCACTAGCCGTAGCCGCGGGTACAATGCCAGCGGCCACGGCAGCGGCCGAACCACCACTAGACCCTCCCGGCGAGTGAGTCAGTTTCCAGGGATTACGGGCCGGGCCGTAGAGCGTTGACTCCGTGTAGGGTGTCAGCCCGAATTCAGGCGTGTTTGTTTTGCCGAAGAATACGAGTCCAGCCTTTTTTAGCCGTTTGACTACTTCGCTATCGGTAGTGGAAACATAGTTCTGGTACCCCTTACTACCGGATTTCATGGGCGTTCCAGCCCATTCCATTTCCAGGTCTTTCAGCAAAAATGGCACCCCGCAAAAGGGACCATCTGCCGGTACATGGGCGGCCATCGTACGCCCTTGGTCATACAGGGGTGTAACGATGGCGTTTAGCGTTGGGTTAACGGCTTCAGCGCGGGCAATAGCCGTTTGCAAAAGCTCACCAGACGTAGTCTGTCCGGTCTGGACCAGTTCAGCCAAAGCCGTGGCATCGTGTTTGACGTACTCCTCGAAAGACAGGGCCTTTGGGGCGAAGGGTTGCATGGTTGCGTTCAGCAGTAGGTAGTTATCATTTTATTGATTCGCAACAGCTACACCAATTTTCGAGTCGGCGGTGCCGTAGTACAAAAACCAGCGGCCTTTAAAAGGCACCATCCCTTCCAGAAAAACGACTTGGTTTACCTGCCCTTCCATTTCGTACGGCTGGTCGGGTTTAATAAAATACGTATCGGAACGGTCGATAAGTTTAGTCGGGTCACTGGCATCGAACAGGAGCTGCCCCCCCGTATACGCCCCTTTGGGTAGGACATCGTCCCCATTCTGGTCGGCATTCATGCCGTTGTAAATCAGCAGGATACCCTTACTGGTAAGCATGGCAAAGGGGCCGGGTTCAAGCAGGCGGGAGTCGTATTTACCCTTCCGCGACTCGGCCACCACCAATGGCTGTCCGGCATTGTTTTCCAAGGGTGTCCAGTGCAGGAGGTTGTCGGACGTGGCCAGACGAAGCTGGGGCTGGTCGCCCCAGTACATCCAGTATTTACCGTTTATTTTCTGGGCTACCAGCCGACTACCGATTCGTTTGCACACAATAGCACCCGATTTCGACCAGCTGTTGCGGTCGTCAGCAAAAGCCAGCCCCTGTTTATGCCAGTCGGTGAGGTTGCGCGAGGTAGCTACGCAGAGTCGGGCTTTGTCGCCGTCGTACGCCGTATAGGTCAGCACATACACCCCGTTGGGGCTTTCTACCACACGCGGGTCTTCGCAACCCCCCTCCCATTCGTAGATTTTCATGGGGTCATTGTCCGGATAAAAGACGGGCCTGGGCATTCGGTTGAAGTGGATTCCATCCGTACTGACAGCCAGTCCCAAACGCGATGTCCCCCCCACGCTTCGGACTGTGTCTTCGGCCCGGTAGATCATGTACACTTTGTTGTTGCGCACTACTGCCGCCGGATTATACACGTCTTTTTGTTCCCACTGAATGGTCTCTTTCCGCACGGGGCAATAGAAGGTAGTGCCTGATTTAGCACTCAGGATAGGGTTGTTCGCATTCTCTTTCTTGAAAGGCCCCAGCATCCACGGCTTTTCGGGTTTTGGCTGGGCCAGTAGCAGGCTGGGAAGAAGAAAGAGCAGACAAAGCTGTTTTACCATGATTTTGATGATAAGGGGAAATACGTTAAAGCAGAATTAGCGGTCAGGCTACTAGAAGCGGACAGGCATCACACGGAGTGCCTACTTGGCAACTACGTCCTTTCCCGGTTTTTGTTCCGACACCAATTCAGCCTGTCCCTCGTGCGCTGGCTCAGTGAGCGGGTTGCCAAACCACCGCATCTGGTGCTGACGGCTCAGCAGGCCGTCGGCACCAGCATCATCCAGTTCCAGGAGTCGGATACCGCCGGCCTGTTCGGCAATGGGTTCTTCCTGAACGACCTGTAAACCCACCCAGGCTAAATACTCATTTAGCTTGGGCTGGAGCGGCTCATTGCCAAAAATGCACAGGTCATAATACCAGGCCAGCGACTCGCCCGCCACCAATTCGGTTATAGTCCGGTAATCGTCCAGCGTATAGCCGATAAAAGGCTTGCCGAATTGCTGCCACATTTGTTGCATGACGTTGTCCAGCGAACGGGTGTGGTTCGTGGCCCGGCGAATGTGTAAATCGAGAATCAGGGCAGCAATAGCCCCTTTGTGGTAAACGGATACTTTACGGTCGGGTACTCCCTTCTCGTACCCATCGAGCCACAAATCCCATGACGATTCCGTCAGCGACTGGAAGGCAAGTCCGCTGTTCTCGAAGTGTCGTTTAAACAGCACCTGTAATTCTTTCAGGTAGTCTTCATCCGAAAAAATGCCCGACTGCCGAAGCATCAAATCACCGTAGTAGGTTGTTACACCCTCGGCCACAAAACAGGTGGTAAAATAGTTTTCCCGCGTAAAATTGTACGGAAGCAGTTCAGCCGGACGGATTCGGATAATATTCCAGGCGTGAAACAACTCGTGTGAAGCTACACCCAGCAAATCCTGATATAATCCTTCGCCCTCATCATTTGGCCCCAGAACGAGCACCGTACTGGTACGATGTTCCACCCCGTGGTAATAAGGTACGGGCAAAATAAGGGTCAAAAAATGGTAAGCCTCTTCGGGAAACTCGCCAAAAAGGGTCAGTTGCGTTTCTGAAAACCGCCTGAAATCCCGCTGTATCCGTTCGGCATCGAACGTGGGAGCTCCATCGGTTCGTCGCCCCCCCTGAATCCAGACGTGGAAAGGGGTATCCCCCACCGTATACTGAATGTGTTGCAGCACGGGTGCCGCTATGAGCGGACAATCGACCAGTTCGTAAAAATCAGCCGCCAGCAACGTAGTTGCGTCCTGTTGTTTCAGGCCACAGGCCAGCGTCCAGCTATCAGGAACGCCTATCTCCAGCGTGCAGGGCTCATCAATACGCCCCTCGGCATACAGGCAAAGATTGACGGGGTTAACGTACAGGAGTGTGTCGCTAATGAAGCTACTACCCGCATTGAGCTGGTAGGGGGTGGCCAACAGGGCGTGATAATTATACCGGGCAACCAGCTCTGTTACCCCATTCGTTTGTATGCGCCAGCGGTCTTTGGTGATTTTGTGAAACGGCAGGGGTTTCCCCGCTCCATCCACAATATCGAACCGCTGAATGTTTTTGGCAAAGTTCTGCAACTCGTAGCGGCCTGGTCGCCAGGCAGGCAACTGCAACTCAACGGCCGGCGTGGTGATGGCGGCTAAATAGGCTTCAACGGCAATGTAATGGGGCAAAGTAGGGTCGGCAGATAAGCGGTAGTGCATAAATAGTTGCAGCGGTGTAAGGCTATAAGAAACTGTTTTCGTTGATCAGATTAGCAAAAAGACACGTTTTTTCGACTCAAATCGTAAAATCAACCCGTTTCTAAAAATAACGGCAAAATCAACAAAACGATTTCATGACGGTGAAAAGGCCTATTCGTTGGCCTACCCATTTATTCACCCATTCGTGCATTTCGGCTGACTCCCGTTTGGAATCTCGCCGTCTGGCTAGTATACTTGCGCCATCAAGTCAATTGCTTCGCGCTATTTCCAACTACACCAGCGCGCGTTGATTTATACAGAAGCGGGGAGAGATCAGGCTCTGCAAACCGCTGGCAACCTACCACATGGCAAGGTGCTAACTCCTGCCTAAAGTTATTTTAGGGACTATAAATCGGAACTACTATGCGCTACATCTGGTCATGTATGCCCCGGAGGGCTTACTGAGAATTCACCACTAATTGCTCACGAAAACCGGGAGGGTTTGTCGTATGTATGGCTATACGCCGAAGGCAGATGACAGCACAAAGCCTGCTGCTTAATCACAATTAACCCTTATACTCATGTCACAACTTCATTTTGATACCCTTCAGTTGCACGCCGGTCAGGAAGTTGACCCAACGACCAACTCACGGGCGGTACCCATTTATCAGACGACCTCATTCGTTTTTAACGATTCGGCCCATGGTGCGGACTTGTTTGCCCTGAAAGCCTTCGGGAACATTTACACCCGCATCATGAACCCCACGTCCGATGTGTTTGAGAAACGGATAGCGGCTCTGGAAGGGGGCGTAGCCGCGCTGGCGGTCGCATCGGGTCAGGCAGCCCAGTTTATTGCGCTGAGCAATATCCTGAGCGCTGGCGACAACTTCGTAACCACGTCATTTTTGTACGGAGGAACCTATAATCAGTTTAAGGTTTCATTCAAACGAATGGGTATCGAAGCCCGCTTTGCCGATGGCGACAAGCCGGCATCGTTTGCCAAACTGATTGACAATAAAACGAAAGCCATTTACCTCGAAACCATCGGTAATCCGGGTTTCAACATCCCGGATTTCGACGCTTTTGCCGAGTTAGCGAAGCAACATGACTTGCCGCTCATTGTCGATAATACGTTCGGGGCGGGCGGTTATCTGTTCCGGCCCATCGAACACGGTGCAGCCGTCGTGGTCGAGTCGGCCACAAAATGGATTGGCGGGCACGGCACCAGTATTGGTGGGGTAATTGTGGATAGTGGTAACTACAACTGGGGTAATGGCAAGTTTCCGCAGTTCAGCGAACCGTCGGAGGGCTATCATGGCATGGTTTTCAGCGATGTGTTCGGGGTAAACGGTCCGTTCGGCAATATCCAGTTTATCATCCGTGCCCGGGTTGAAGGGCTGCGTGATTACGGCCCGGCCATCAGCCCTTTCAATTCTTTCCTGCTCTTGCAAGGGGTGGAAACACTGTCCCTGCGGGTTGACCGTACGGTGCAAAATGCGCTGGAACTTGCCAAATGGCTCGAACAGCATGAGCAGGTCGAGTCGGTCAATTACCCCGGTCTGGAAAGCAGCAAGTACCATGACCTGGCTAAGAAATACCTTAAGCGGGGCTTTGGGGGCGTTTTCTCATTCAAGGTAAAAGGAGATGCCAAGGCAGCTGACCAGTTTGTAAACAGCCTGAAACTGGTTAGCCATCTGGCCAATGTGGGCGATTCCAAAACGCTGATTATTCACCCGGCGGCCACCACCCACCAGCAACTAAGCGAGTTGGAGCAGGCCAGCGCGGGCGTTGAGGTAGGCACATTACGGGTATCGGCCGGTATTGAGCATATTGACGATATTAAGGCAGACTTCGAGCAGGCTTTTGCCCAAATTGCCGAGCCTGTATTGAGTTAAGCCGTTTGTAGTTTGCCGTTCGTAGTTGCACTACGAACGGCAAACTACAAACCACAAACTACCTGTTGATTGGACCTGACTTACTTCGATTATAAATATTCGTTCCCGCTCGAATCGGGAGCAAGCCTGCCGGGTTTCCGACTAGCCTACACCACACGCGGTACGCTCAATGCCGACCGGTCGAACGTCGTGTGGGTGTGCCATGCCCTGACCGGCAATGCCAACGTGGCCGACTGGTGGGGCGGCATGGTTGGACCGGGCAAGTACTTTGACCCGGCAACGGATTTTATTATCTGTGCCAACGTGCTTGGCTCGTGTTATGGGTCTACCGGGCCTTTGTCTGTTAATCCGGCAACGGCAAAACCGTATCATCACGCATTTCCTGCCGTTACGGTTCGGGACATTGTCAATGCTTTTGATTTGCTACGGCAGGAACTGAACATCGAAAAAATCCGCACCTGCATCGGCGGTTCGCTGGGGGGTGAGCAGGCAGTAGAGTGGGCTATTCTGCACCCCGGCCTTATCGACAATCTGATACTGATTGCCGCCAGTGCTATGGCCTCTCCCTGGTGCATTGCCTTCAATGAATCGCAGCGGATGGCGATAGAAGCCGATCCTACCTGGGCCGAAAACTGCGACAATGCCGGGTTGGCGGGAATGAAAGCGGCCCGGGCCATGGCCATGATTTCGTACCGAAACTACGATACGTACGGCTTTACGCAGGCACTCGACAATAATGAACAGCTTGATGGCTACAAAGCGGCCGGTTACCAGCGATACCAGGGCGAGAAAATAGTGGAACGGTTCAACGCCTTTACCTACTGGCTGCTTACTAAAATCATGGACTCGCACAATGTGGGGCGCAACCGGGGTAGTATTCTCAATGCACTGGGCCAGATTAAGGCCCGAACATTAGTCGTCGGTATTCGGTCCGATTTGCTGTTTCCACCGTCAGAACAGCAATTTCTGGCCCGTCACATTCATAATGCGTCTTACGAGGAGATTGATTCGTTATATGGGCACGATGGTTTTTTAATTGAATTTCGACCACTCACTACAATTATCCGGAAATGGATGCAGGCTGGCGAATCAGCCATAGCTCCACCTATAAACAGAGATACAATTGGCACTGAGCCTGTTAATCAATGATGTATGATTTGGTATGAAGCCGACGTTCGGTTATTGGAAGAAAAAGTGCAAACCCTTGCACCAGCAACAGAGAAGACAGTTTTTTATGGCAGTTCATCCATTCGGTTATGGACAACACTGGACCAGGATTTCCCCCACCTCGACACCCTGAATCTGGGTTTTGGCGGTTCAACGCTGGCAGCCTGCACCTGGTTTTTTGAGCGAATAGTGGCACCAACCCTACCGAAAGCCGTTGTGTTTTACGCGGGTGATAATGACCTGGGGAACGGCCGACACCCTGAAGAAATATACCAGTTCTTCTGCGCTTTTGCCGGTAAAATGCGTACCTTACTACCTGACGTACCGCTTTATTTTCTGTCGGTAAAAATCAGTCTGGCCCGCTGGGGAATTGCGGATGAAATTCAGTACACAAACAGATTGATCAGTCGCGAAATTGAGCAGTACCCCGACTGGCAGTACATCGATATGACAACGCCCTTGCTGGACCAGCATGGTAGCCCACGGCAGGAGTTCTTCGAAAACGATGGATTGCACCTAAGCCCGGCTGGGTATCAGATATGGGCGCAGACGTTTCAGCAACAGGCCCGAATTTTTAACGATTTGTTCATCTAGGAGACTTCGTTGTTACTGTAAAAGCGTGCAATTTCACTACTTCTTAAAACGGAATGGTATGCACCGCGAGTATCACAAGTGGTTTAGCCCGAACCTGAACCGCGATATGGAATTGCTTGTTTTCGGCCACGCCGGGGCGCGGGTGCTGGTTTACCCTACCCGCCGGGGACGATTTCATGAATATGAAGACCTGGGACTTGTAGAGGCATTAACCGACAAACTTGAGAGGGGTTGGCTACAGTTGTATTGCGTCGATAGTATCGATCGGGAAAGCATTTATAACCGCCACGTATCCCCCTGCGACCGTATTCGGCGGCATGGACAGTACGAACAGTACATTTTACAGGAAGTTTTGACGCTCTCCCGCCTGAAGAACCCACAACCGTTTATGATTTCGCACGGGTGTAGCCTGGGGGCTTACCACGCCATGAACATTGCGCTTCGGCATCCGCAATGGTTCGCCAAAGTAGTGGCATTTAGCGGCCGTTACAGTTTGTCGGAACCAGTGGCCGAATTTCGTGGTCTGTTTGATGATTACTACGACGAAGAGATCTACTTCCACAGTCCCAATCATTTTTTGCCGAACCTGGGCGATTGCGAAGCACTCAATCACTTGCGCCGACTACAAATTGTGATGACCGTTGGCACAGCGGACCCGTTTTTACCCAGCAACCTTACCCTAAGCGAAACGCTTCGGTCCAAGCAGGTAGCGCATGAACTCTATTGCTGGGATGGCCGCGCCCACCAGGCCAACGACTGGCAGAAGATGGCACCTTTATACCTGTAATATCACAACGCCTTCACGAGCGCAATAACGACTTTAGCGGAGTTTCGGGCGGCAGTTGGATAAAATTTATCGTAGGCAATGTGTGCTTCTGCATCGGCGCGGTCACTCAGGCTGCGAATAATCAGGCAGGGTACCTGAAGCTGGTAACAGACCTGCGCAATGGCGGCTCCTTCCATTTCGGTGGCATCGGCCCCGAAATCAGCCCGTAAACTTTTGCCTTTCTCAGGCGAAGCCACAAAGACATCCCCCGTCACGACGGTGCCCGTCATGACCTTAACCGGCCGACTGGAAACACCGCCAGATTCCAGGGGAATACCTTCCAGCGATACCGTTTTCACCACCTGCTCTGCCAGATGGAGTAATACAGAATCGGCGGGAAAATAGGCTGGATTGAACTGCTTGGTAATGGCATTACGGGTTTGGCGGGTCGGGGTATTCTTATCAGTGATGGAACCGTAATCATGGTGCGCTGTTCGCTTGGCAATTACAATGTCACCGGGTTGTAACTCGGGATTTGTGCCACCCGCAATGCCCGTAAACAACACTCGCCGGGGACGAAAATGATCCAGCATCAACGCTGTTGTCATGGCCGCATTCACTTTGCCGATACCCGTTTCGGCCACTACCACCCGTTGTTTTCCGATGCGCCCGGTCGTGAAAAGAACCCCATCGACTGAGACCGTCTTAGCCTTTTTCAGCGATTCTTTGACCAACGCCACTTCGGCCCCGAAAGCGCCCAGCAAACCTGTAACGGGTCGGGGTTTGTAGCGCTGGGCAAACGTGAATGAGTACGTGAGCGAAAGCGTGAACAGCAGTGTCAGTACAAAGCTTTTTTTCATAGTATCCAGGTGAAAGGAGCACATTGGTTTTTTGTCATCCCGACGCAGGAGGGATCTCGATTGTCATGATACTTGAGATCCCTCCTGCGTCGGGATGACAAAAAAATCGGTTAGGCTAAACTAATTTCACTTGAGTGCTTATCGTTGTTTATTTCCTCATCAACCACTGCTCATTAGTGCCAGCACGCAAAATACGTCTACAATCCACAAGCCTGCCGATACTTCGCCCGATTTGCCCACGGCAACTTTTATCAACGTCCACGACAAGAACCCCCAAATCAGCCCCTGCGTGATGGAGTAACTAAACGGAATGAGCACCAACGCCAGGAAAGCGGGCAGCGCATCATCCAGTTGGCTCCAGTTGATGCGGGTAACAGGTTTCATCATAAACGCACCGACCAGCACCAGGGCCGGTGCTGTGGCAATAGCCGGAATAACGGATAGTATCGGGGATAAAAAAAGGAATGGCAGAAAACAGCAACCGGCTACGATAGCCGTTAGTCCTGTACGCCCGCCCTGCGCAATCCCCACCGCCGACTCAATGTAAGCGGTGCCGGGGCTGGTTCCCAGCACCCCAGCCAGGGTAGTGGCCACAGCATCGGTCAGCAGGGAACGGTTCATGTTGCGTGGGTTCCCTTCCTCATCCTGTAAATCACCCGCTTCGGCCACACCCACGAAGGTGGACAGGCTATCGAATAAATCGGTGAAAGCAAAGGCAAAAATAACCGGCCACAGTGACCATGAGAGCGAGCCCCACAAGTCCAGTTTACCCAGTAAAGAAAAATCGGGGGCTGCGAAAAGTCCCTGGTAGTTGACCAGCGTCTTCTGCCCAAAATTAACCGCCGAGGCATCACCCCAGAAACGACCAACGGGCCAGGCCGCCAGCGTGGTCAGCACAATGCCGATAATGATGCCTCCCGGCACGTTGCGCACCACCAGCACGCTCGTTAAGAGCAACCCAAATACAAAGGTCATAATGATGGGGTCGGTCAGCCGGGCAACGCTGATTAACGTGGCCGGATTAGCCACGATAAAGTGGGCATTCTCAAAGCCAATCAACGTAATAAACAAACCAATACCCGCCGAAACGGCGTAGCGAAGGGGTTGCGGAATAGCCCGTACAATAGCCGACCGGATGTTAAATACCGACAGCAACAGAAATAATACCCCGGCCCAGAACACCGCACCCAGTGCAACTTCCGGGCTGATGCCCATTCCCTTCACGGCGGTGAACGTGAAAAACGCGTTCATACCCATCCCGGGCGCTACCACAATGGGGTTACGGGCGTAAAGACCCATCATCAGGCTGCAAAAAAACGACAGTAGAACGGTTGCCGTGAGCACCCCGCCAAAGGGTAAACCCGCCTGACTCAGAATGGCTGGATTGACCACAATGATGTACATCGTTGCCAGAAAAGTAGAAACACCAGCCACTAGTTCGGTCCGTCGGGAAACGGGCGGGTGGGTGGTAGGGAGATGGATGGCCAAGCAGTTTTACGGTTCAGGTTGAATCAGACGGACAAATAACAAACTCCCGGCCAAAAACTCAAAAACCTGTCAGTAAACTTCCGGCAGCTGCATCCAGCCAAATCTGACCATTGGGGTGCGTTTGCAGAATACTGGCGGGTACATCTTCCGAAACCGGGCCTTTGAGAGCCTGCTGTAGCATGGCTGCTTTTTTGTCTCCGCTCACGAGTAAAATCACTTCGTAGGCGGCCGTTAAGTGGCGTAGCCCAAGGGTAATACCCTCTTCAAGAACAGTTTCCTGCTCAAAGTATTTCTGCCCAACAGTTATGGTGCTTTCGGCCAGTTTGCCAACGTGGCAACCCAGTTTAAAGGACGTTCCCGGTTCGTTCAGGGCGATGTGGCCATTCATGCCCATCCCCACCAGTAGTAAATCCAGGCCACCCCGCGAGTCGATGAGGGCGTCGATGCGGGCGCACTCGGCCGCCAGGTCAGAGGCTTTTGCGTTGAAAACATATACCTGGTCCGGGCGTAGCTGCAACGGTGTAAACAGGTCACGGAATACATAGTACGAACAACTTCCCGCATCCTCCGGTCCGAAACCAACCCACTCGTCGAGACCCACAAACGTGCATTGGCTCATATCCACCCGCTTCGCTTTTGCCAGCTCTACCAAATGGTGGTACGTTTCGATGGGCGTATCGCCGGAAGCAAGACAAAGCAGCGCATCCGGCTTATGGTTGATAATGGCGGCAATATGTTCGGCCGTATACTGGGACAGAGATGCGTAATCCGGGAATTGGTGAAAGGTCATAGGGTTTGTCGGTTTAGGGTTATGTCAGTCTGCCGGAGCGGTTGGCTGACGCGTGGTTGTTTTCGCTGGTCCGTCTGGCCATCGACGATTCATCTATATTTCAACTCACTGAGCGGTTTAGGTTCGTTGCCGTATGGTCAGCTTCCGGCGCCGGAACGAAAAACCGGGCGGGCGGTCGGCCACAGCTACTGGGGTTGGGTTTGATACGGGTTCGGGTAAAGCAGGCTCACCGTTCTGTCCATTACCCATCCGCCGTACGCGTACTTTTTGCCGGGGTCCACCTTGCCGGCGAGCAGGTGGGTTGTAAAAGTCGTTTTCCGGTTGGTGATTTCCTCACTGGCAGGGCGACTGGGAATAAGTTTTTCAACTGGATTATCCGGTCGGGCAGGAGTAACGGGGGACTTCTGACCGAACGCCCCGTGCGTACCCGACAGCATAAGGGTCAGCAGATAACAGAGAATCTTGTACATAGGGGAAAGATGGCGTAATTTTGCGGCTCGTTTCATGAATTATGCAACTAACTAACCAGACGTATCAAATTCAGGGTGTCAATGTACTGGCTATCGCCGATGAGTTCGGCTTACCGCTGTACGTGTATGACGCCGACAAAATTATCGAAAAAATCGGCTCGCTCCGGTCTTCCTTTAGCGGGGTGAACCTAAAGATAAAGTATGCTGCCAAAGCCCTTACCAATGTATCCATCCTGAAACTGATGCGTCAGCAGGGTGTGGACATCGAAGTGGTATCTGTGAATGAGGCCCGAATAGCGCGGATGGCAGGGTTTGAACCGGCGCAGATTATGTACACACCCAGCGGTAACGCCTGGTCCGAGATTCAGGAAGCGCTCGAAATGGGTTTTCAACTGAATGCTGACAGCCTGCCCCTGCTCGAGCAGATTGGCCAGACCTACGGCAACCGTTACCCGGTTGCCCTGCGTATCAATCCCAACATTGCCGAAGGGGGGAATTTCAAGATTCAAACCGGCCACGGCGATTCTAAGTTCGGGATACCCTACAGCTATCGCGAGCAGATTAAAGCGGTTACGGAGCAGTACGGTATTCCGGTCGTTGGGTTGCACATCCACACCGGTTCTGATTTTAAGGATGGGAATACCTTCCTTAAAATTGCCGACGTTCTCTTCGACCTGGCAACAGATTACCCCGATTTGCAGTTTATCGACTTCGGCAGCGGTTTCAAAGTTCGCTACCGGGAAGATGATTACGCCACCGATCTTGCCGAACTGGGTACGAAGGTTTCGGCGGCTTTTCGGTCATTTTGTGACCGGTACGGCCGTGAACTGGAGCTTTGTTTTGAACCGGGTAAATTGCTGGTGAGCGAAAGTGGCCATTTGCTGGCAGGAGTCAACGTGGTGAAAGAAACCCCAACCCGCACGTTCGTGCAAGTCGATTCGGGCCTGAACCACCTCATTCGCCCAATGATGTACGACGCGTACCACGATATAAAAAACGTATCGAACCCGTCCGGAGACGAAAAAACCTATACGGTTGTAGGCTATATCTGCGAAACGGATACCTTCGCCACCGACCGGGCATTGCCCGACGTACAGGCGGGGGATGTACTCTCGTTTGAGAATGCCGGTGCCTACGGCTTTAGCATGGCATCGAATTACAATGCCCGCTTTCGCCCGGCCGAAGTGCTGGTGTACGAAGGCAAACCCTACCTGATTCGCCAGCGCGAAACGTTCGAGGATCTGGTACGGGGGCAGGTGGATGTTGCCGTTTTAAATTCAGAAGTAATCGATGTATAGTTTACGGTTTGCGGTCTTCAGTTTACGGCTGACTGATGCGAAAACAACACTTGTACGTCAGTCAGCCAACTATTAACCGTAAACCTAAAACCATAAACCTCAAACCTCAACCAATGGGACGCGCATTTGAATACAGAAAAGCCCGAAAAATGAAACGGTGGGGGCAAATGGCCAAGACCTTTACCCGAATCGGCAAAGACATTGTCATGGCCGTGAAAAGCGGTGGCCCCGACCCGGACTCCAACGGACGGCTCCGGGCTATTATCCAGAACGCCAAAGCGGCTAATATGCCGAAGGAGAATGTGGATAGGGCCATCAAAAAAGCCTCTTCCAAAGACCAGGAAGATTACAAGGAAATCGTGTACGAAGCCTACGCACCGCACGGCATCGCGCTGGTGATTGAAACGGCTACCGACAACCACAACCGTACGGTAGCCAACGTCCGGAGTTACCTCAACAAACTGGGTGGTAGCCTGGGGACGCAGGGCATGCTGGACTTCATGTTTGACCGGAAGTCGGTGTTTCGGATACCAGCCGATGGTATCGACCAGGAAGAACTGGAGTTGGAACTCATCGACGTAGGCGGGGATGATGTTGAGTTCGATGAGGAAATGAATCAGTTCGTTATATACGGTGAGTTCACGGCCTTCGGTAGTGTCCAGAAGTTTCTGGAAGAAAAGGGATTCGACATCCAGCAGGCCGAATTCGAGCGCATTCCCAACGATTTTAAAGAACTATCGGACGAAGAAGTGGCCGATGTGGAAAAACTGATCGAGCGAATCGAAGAAGATGACGATGTGCAGATGGTTTACCACAATATGAAGTAAAGAAACTAGAGGAAAGTTATCCAAACGCAAAGGGGGAACGTCGCTGACGTTCCCCCTTTGCGTTTGGATAGAATTGAATTACCGGCTAGTCACGCCTTCCCGAAGGATCTGGACCCACCCTTTTATAATCTGAGGGGGGGCGTTGCGATCCAGCAACGCATAATTCACGCTCGCCTGGTAGTAGTACAAACCGCTGGGCAGTTCCACTCCGTCACTACTCCGACCATCCCAGGCCAGTGTAGGACCAGTTGTTTCGTACACCTTTGCTCCCCACCGGTTATAGACCACAAAATTCACAGTCTCCACAAAACGGGGGCAACGCAACGGCACAAACAAATCATTTTTGCCATCCCCATTGGGCGTGAACACATTGGGCAGCATGAAGCTCGGACACGCATCCACACATACTTTATTGGAGGGAACGCTCTCCAGCCCCCGTTTACTTACCGCCGTCACGTAGTAGCAGCCCGCCACCGTGCTCAATGGCGTGTGGGCGTAACTCAGCGTCGGAGCTGCCACACTGCTCAACACCCCCAGCGTGTCGGACTGATAGCGGGCATAGTAAATTTTATAAGTAGCAATGTTGGGGTCACAGTTGGGACCACTCCCGGGCGTCCAGTTCAGGTTGTTGGTGAAACTGGTCTGGTCACAGAAACTCTCATTGTTCAGACTGGCACAATTCAAACTATCCACCCGCAGCGCAGGCGGACAGGGGCGGGTTGTGTCAGTAGGCGTGGCGCAGATAATCTGGCTGTAGTTGAGCAACACCCCTAGCCGCACCAGTTGAGCATCCGTGTACGCCCCCCGGGTCATAACCCGGTAGCAGTAGCTGCTGTCGGCCGACAAAGCCAGACTTGTATTGCCATCGGCCACAAAACCATCCTGACCCGTGTCAGTAAAGCTGTAGGGCTGACTGCTCACCCGCACCTCGGCTATTTTATTAAAAACTCCGTTGGGACCCGTCCGGCTGCGGAACACGTCGTGGGTCTGACCGTTGTTACTCCAGGGTACCGTGGCCTGCCAACTCAGCACCACCCGCCGGTTGTCTGGGGCCGCTGCCAGCCGCACCGAGGAGGCCGCATCCGTTACATCCAGCCGGGTAAGCTGACCCGCCGGGTTAGTGTAGTAGAACTCCAGCCGGTAGGTGTAGGCATTAGCATCGGTGTTGAGAGCCGAAGCCGACGTGCCCTTATCGGTGTAAACTGTGTCAGCGGCTGTGGGGCTCAGCGTGGTGTTGATGGTGGCAACGGGAGTAAAGTTAGTGCCCCCCTGCCCGGTGGCCCGCTGCAATCGGTACTGGTAAGGCCCCGCCAAATCAGCCGGGTTCAGCCCCAGGGGCCGCGTCCAGCGGACGGTAATCTGGCCGGTGACGGTTTTGGTGGAGTCGACGGTAACCTGGGTGATGACCGGGGCCAGCAGGGGCAGTTCCAGGCAGGCCTGGTTGGAGGCCCGGCTCACCCCGCCGTTGAACCCCCCGTTCACATCGGGATACTGGGCCACCAGTCGGTAGCCATAGCTGGTACCCCGGCGTAGACTGCTCGTATCGGTATAGGTGGTGGCCGTGCTGGGTATTTCGGCTATCCTGGTGTAACCGGCCGGAATTCCGGTGGTACAGGGCGGGATAACAGCAGTCTCACAACCTTCTTTTCGGTAGATGACAATAGTGGTGCCGGGGTTGCCGCAACTGTAGGCATCCCAGTTCAGGAGTACCGCTCGTCCGTTTGCCGTAGCGGTAGGTCGTGCCGTGAGGTTCCTGATGGCGGGTCCCACAATCTGAATGCGGAAGGTCTGGAAGGAGACCAGGGCCGGGGTGGGCTTAGGCGGCACATCGGCCACCTTGAAGGTCACATCGTAAGGAGCCACCCGAATCTGGCTACAATTGGTTTGCCAGTTGAAAATGGCCGTGGCGGGTTGAGCCTGCGGGATACCGCCCCGGGTCAGAGTGGCGTAAGCGGGCAGGATAAGCTCCCCGGCTGGTAAAGGGGTTCCATCCTGACTGACGTTGAAAACGCCCCCGAAGCCCGAGATGATAACCGCCTGCCCGTCGGGATCAGTGGCCGTAACGGGCTGGTTGATGAGAGTACCCGCTTCCACGCACAGGTCAGGGATGGGTTGGAGCAGGGGTCGCTTATTTTTGGAGTCAACGACGATGATCTGCATGTCGCGGGTAATCTCGCCGATGAGTACCCCGTTGCGCCACTCTTCAATGATGAAAGCGAAGTTGTACTGACCGGCTTCGCCGGGGGCGTCCCAGCAGAGTTCGCCAGTGCGGGGGTCGATGGAGAAGGTGGGGGCGCCACCCGCTTCGCTGGCGGTGCTGAATCGGGTGGGGTCCTGATAGACCGGAATATTACGCCCCACGCAGCTAGTGGGCGTGGTGGATGTTTTGGGGACACTGAGTCGATAAGCGAGGCTGTCCCCATCAGCATCGAAAGCCGCCGGGTTATGGCAGAACTTCTGACCCACACGGCCCGAATCCAGGGGCGGGTTGAGCATCACCGGTGTGGAATTGGTCAGCAGGTTTGCGTTAATCAGAATCGTGGTCGATACGTAAAAAGGAATGTTCTGCGACGAACCCGGGGGAGGCAGGTTGTTGGTTCCCTGGTTTCGGTTCTGAACGGTTATGCCAATGGTATAAGCCCCCGGACCAGGATACGTATGCACAGCCGTATAGCTGTTGACGGACGAGGTGTTTCCGTTAATGAATTTCCGGCCGCTGCGGTTTACTTCCTGCGTGCTGCCATCACCAAAGCAAAACGTATAGGGTTCGGCCTGATTAGACGCGGCCCGGCCGCCTACTTCATCGTAATAGGCAGTAAACGTGATCAGATAAGTGAGCGAGGTATTGGAGATTCGTTTGGTGGTAATCTCACCCGCCCGTACGTGGGTAGCCTGACTGACATGAGGCCACAGGCTGGCACCTAAGAAAAGACAGAAAAGGCCAATCGGGTAAACAAATCGCATTGCAGTATTTGGTTTTCAAGTACAACGATTTCTACCGGCAAAAGTGTATTAATTGCCGTCGGCCTTCCGGAAAAGCGGACTAAACTTTATAAAATCCGGGTCGGTTGAACAGGGTTTTCCAGAAGAACCGCAGAAAGATACCAACCTGCTTCGTAAAAGCCCACTGATTATCGAGTTCAGCCCACGGAAGCCGCCGGTTTCGGAGGTTGACGGCCATCTTCCAGATAAACACAACCGGAATCATCAGCACATAATGCCCTATCAGAATCAGATACGCACCAGCGCCATACTGTTTCCGCACCCAAAGCAACTGCGACACCTGCACCTGTGGTTTAAAGCGGTTGATATGCGTTACTACGTGCTGTTGATTGTCTTCGTTGCTGCCATATTCCAGATGAACAAACTTTTCGTTTTGCAGCAACAAAAGTCGGCCCTGTTTTCCCAGCCTATACCCCCATTCCACATCTTCGCCGTACATGAAAAAACTCTCGTCCAGTAACCCTGCTTTTTCAATAACCGAGGGCCGGGTCATCAGGAAAGCCCCCGACAACCACTCCACCTGGTTGGGGTCGGCGTAGTGCGGGTCGGGCATGAGCCAGTACAGAAACTTATCGGCTGCCACGCCACCGGGCAGGATGTAAAACGCCCGGCGCATCTGCCCGAATGTCGTGTACAGATTGGGGCGCACCTGCCTGTTGGCCTGCAACTGAATCGCGCTTACGGCAGCAACGTCGGGCTGGGTATCCAGCACCCGTACGCAATGGCTCAATACATCATCCAGCAGGAGCGTATCCGAGTTGAGGAGCAGAATGTTCCGACCCTCTGCCTGTCGGATACCCAGGTTGTTAGCCCGGGCAAAGCCGGCATTGTAGCCCATATCGAACCAGCGTACAGTTGGATAAGCTGCCTGAACAATAGCCTGACTGGCATCTCCAGACTGATTATCGACGATTAGTACCTCGAAACGTATGTCAGATGTGTATTGACAAACCGACTTCAGACAATCCAAAATGAGCTGGGGCGTCTTGTAGTTGACAATGATGATACTTAAATCTGGCAAGGCAGCAGTTGAAGTAGTTTGAGCAGCAAAGGTAAGGAGTTCTCTTCCGTCAGCGGGGGAATTAATTCCCCCGCTGACGGAAGAGAAGCGAAACTGGTTTGTTGTTGGCCGATGCGTGGTGTATTGGTTAGTCACTCCAAGCGAAAAACTGTATACTTCAATAAAGAACCCACGTATCCTTACCACCCCCACCCTGTGAGGAGTTCACGACCAGGGACCCTTTGCGAAGGGCTACCCGTGTTAGTCCTCCCGGAATGACGCTCACCGTATCACCATACAAAATGTAAGGCCGGAGGTCCACATGGCGACCTTCGGCGTGGCCATCGACCAGACACGGCACCCGTGAGAGCGAAATAGTGGGTTGAGCGATGTAATTACGCGGATTTTCCTTGATTTTCTGCCGAAACAAATCGTGTTCTTCCGGGGTAGCTTTGGGGCCAATCAGCATGCCGTACCCACCCGCTTCGTTTGCTTCTTTTACCACCAGTTTTTCAATATTCTCCATCACGTACTTACAATCTTCTTCTTCCCGGCAGATGTAGGTTTGCACGTTGGGAATGATGGCTTCTTCGTTCAGATAGTACTTGATGATTCGTGGCACATAGGCGTAAATCACTTTATCGTCGGCAACGCCGGTACCGGGGGCATTGGCCAGGGCAACACGCCCTCTTTTATACACCTCAAAAATGCCCGGCACCCCAATCATCGAATCGGGATTGAACGCTTCCGGGTCCAGGAACGTATCGTCGATGCGTCGGTAAATGACATCGACAATCTGAAATCCTTTGGTCGTGCGCATTTTAACATACCCACCCGATACCACCAGATCCCGGGCTTCCACCAGTTCTACCCCCATTTGCTGGGCAAGGTAAGAATGTTCGAAATAGGCAGAGTTATAAATACCCGGTGTTAATACCACCACAGTTGGGTTAGGCCGGTCGGCAATGAACTGGAGCATCTGGAGCAGCCGCATCGGGTAATCAGATACGGGGCGAACACCCGTCTGGGTCAATACTTCGGGAAATGTCTGCTTTATCAATTCCCGGTTTTCCAGCATATACGACACCCCCGACGGACAACGAAGATTGTCTTCGAGCACCATGTACTGTCCATCATCACCCCGAATCAAATCCGTACCGGTTATGTGGCACCAGATACCTTTAGGAGGCTTCACGCCCAGACAAGCAGGTAAAAATGATTTACTGGATTCAATCAGGTCACGCGGCACGATGCCATCGTTCAGAATTTTCTGATCGTTGTACACATCGTCCAGAAACATATTGATTGCCTTGATACGCTGAATAAGACCGGCTTCCAGCTGATTCCATTCTGCCGACTCAATAACGCGGGGAATAATATCAATCGGCATAATCCGTTCCGTACCTTCTCCTTCCGAGTACACATTGAACGTAATACCCATGCTCATCAGCGCACGTTCGGCCGCGTGCTGCCGCCCCACAAGGTCTTTTCGGGTCATTTGTTCCACCCGTTGCTGAAAGGGTGCATACCCTTCCCGAACCTGCATTTCGGTGGCAAACATCTCGTCAAAGAAATTATCGGTCTGATAATCCTCGAAGGAAAAGTTAGCCGAAGACTGACCCTGCGACTGGGTCATGCCTTTGAGCGATTGGGATTGCGATTGGCGGGCGTTTTGTTTTTTCATGGAACAATATATGTACAGCCGGCAAAGATGCCAAACACTCTTTTGAATTGTGTGGTATTATGCAAATAAAAAGTAATCCTGTACCGGATGAACTCATGATTGCCCAGTTTGTCGCTGAGGCACACTGAACTCGTTCGCTACAACGATTTTTTCACAGTTAAAGGACGCCTGACTGCGTTATTTAGTTGCGACAGGGCGCGAAATATTTTCCGTCAATTGTGTTTCCTGCTACACCAAAATGTGCTTTTCACGTCGCACCTGCCCCACCGTCCGTTACCTTTGCCGTATGGCATTTATTCAGACTGATACCTTTACCATTCGCGGCTACGAGTGCGATGCATCCGGGCGAATGAGCGTTCCGGCATTAATGAATATGATGCAGGAATCGGCCAACCGGAATGCGCTCGATTACGGCATCGGCATTGCCGATTTGGCGAAACGGGGCGTTGGCTGGATGCTCATGCGCTTTCAATTGCGGATGCACCAGTACCCGCGCTACGGCGAGACTATTCGCGTAGTCACCTACCCAACGGAGGTGGAAAAGTACTTTATCTACCGCGACTTTCGGATACTGGCGGAGGATGACACGCTCCTCGCCGAAGCAGGTAGTACGTGGCTCGTTTTCAGCATCGAAAAACGGTCGATGGTGCCAATGCCCGATTTTATTCGCAGCCTGAATCCCCCGGCTGGCCTGACGCACTTACCCAAACTGCCCCACAAACCAGACTTTCAATCAACGCCTTTTACGCCAACCAAAACGAAAGAAAGTGTAGTAGGCTGGCTAAGTATCGACCAGAATCAGCATGTAAACAACGTGGCGTATGTGGAATGGCTACTCGAAACCGTTGATAATGAAACACTGGAAACGAAAAAATTGACCGAAATTGATTTAGTTTACCGGACTGAAAGCCACTGGCAGGATTCCGTTCAGATACAATCTGCCGTTGAAACCCCGCAAACGTTTCTGCATCGGATTATTCACACCGAATCAGGTAAGGATGTCCTGCTGGCCCGCAGTCGGTGGGTAACAGATTGATGGCTTCTGAACGACAATAGTATGATAACTACTTCCCGGCAAACAACCCTCGATACCGTACTGAACGGCCTGATGCGCCGGTACAGCGAACGCGTACCTGACGTGCAGCACGTGTTCGATGCCATGCTCGATGCCGGTATCATTCAATCGGCGGGCGACGTTGAGAATGACCACATTGCCTTCCGTACAATGGGCGTCCCGAATCTGGGGCTGGCTTCGTTCGAGAAAATATTCCTGCATTACGGCTACGAACGCCGGGATGAGTACAACTTCATCGAGAAGAAATTAACGGCGTACTGGTACGCACCGCCGGAACCACACTACCCCCGCATCTTCGCCAGTGAACTCCGCGTCGATGACCTGTCTGCCGAAGCAAAGCGAATTATTCACCGCTATACTGCTACCGTCACCAGCGATCCGGTCGATGCGCTAAACCTGGACGATGGGGAAGCGGTCGACCGTTTTCTGCATCAGCCACTCTGGGAGACCCCTACTCTGGCCGACTATCAGGCGTTGCTGCGCGAAAGTGAATACGCAGCCTGGGTGATTTATAACCGGTATTACCTGAACCATTTCACCATCAGCGTGCATAACCTCAAGCCGGGCTATAACACCATCGAGGAATTCGTGCAGTTTCTGGAAAATCGGGGATTTCGGCTCAACTCGGCAGGGGGCACCATCAAAATCAGCCCGGACAAAAATTTACGACAGGCGTCGACCGTGGCACAACTGATTGACGCTGAATTTGCCGGGGCTCCAGGGTCGCCTGCCGATTTTGCCCGGATTGCCAGTTCTTACGTTGAATTCGCCGAACGGCGGGTACTGCCCCAGTTTCAGTATTTGCCCGCCAACCAGCTTACCCGGCAGCACCGGCGCGAAGGGTTTGAAACGGGTAATGCCGACAAAATTTTTGAAAGTACGTTTACGACCCAAACGGGTAAATAGTTGATACAATCTGGTTTACCGTTTACTATTGACCAATGTCACCAGTCACCGTACAATACTAGCCTGATTCTGCTAATGAAAAACGTATATCTCCTCACCTTTCTGTTGCTGGGCAATCTGGCTACGCTGGCTCAGAAAGCCGCGCCCGTTGGCATACAGTTGTATAGTTTCCGTGACCAGTTTGCCAAAGATGTGCCGGGCACCATGGCGAAAGTAAAGCAGATGGGCTTTCGGGAGGCTGAAATTGCCGGAACGTACGGACTTAGTTTAAGCGACTTCCGAACGTTACTGGACAAGAACAATATCAAGGCCATCAGTACCGGAGCAAGCTATGAGGACCTGGACTCCAACGTGCCAAAAATCATTGCTGAAGCCAAAGCACTGGGGGCTAAATATGTCGTTTGTGCCTGGATTCCGCACGCTGGCGATGCCTTCACCATCTACGATGCGGATCGGGCTGTGGACGTGTTCAATACGGCGGGTAAACTCCTGGCCGACAACGACCTGACCTTCTGCTATCACACCCACGGCTACGAGTTTCAAACCTATAAAGACGGGACTTTCTTTGACTATCTGGCCGAAAATTTTGACCCAAAATCAGTCCATTTCGAGATGGATGTTTTCTGGGTAAAAATGCCCGGCTACGACCCGGTGGCTTTGTTGCAGAAGTACCCAAAACGGTTTGCGCTCATGCACCTCAAGGACCGCAAACCCGGCACACCCGATAGTCAGAATGGCCGTGCCGACGTAGAATCGAACGTAACGCTGGGTAAAGGCGATGTGGGCATTACGGCCATAATGAAACAGGCCAAAAAATCGGGAGTGAAGCACTTTTTTATCGAAGACGAATCCTCGCGCTCCATGGAGCAGGTGCCGCAAAGCCTGGATTTCCTTCGGTCGTTATAACAGCCGTTTCAACATCCCGAACGGCACTTTCTCTCATCAGGCGGCTTCCAGGTAGGCATAAACCTGCCTGGCCAGTTGCTCAATATCATTGGGCTCATGGAAGGCACTAATCACGATGCGGGTATTGGCCCGGTCGGCCGCTGTTGGGTACGCGAATGAGTAAATGCAGATACCTTGCTGAAGCAGGTAAGGGTATAAATCATCCTGCTCCGTAAAAAAAACTGGATACCCATTGGCGTGTTGAAATAGGCCCGTTGGCAGTAATAATTCTTCTGCCAGACGAATGGTTGTACGAAGTCGTTCCCCTGCTTCGTCATACACACTATCCGCCTTCATGAAAGCCGACAAACAGGCGGGGGGCATAGGGGAGCAGGCACCAAAAAAAGCGGTTTTACGGATTTCGTCTATCGTTTCTCCATCACTGAACACAGCGCCACCCGGCAACCCCATCGCTTTAGCCAGTGAAGCCGTAACAACCAGCCTGACGTTCGGTTTCTTCGGAATTTGCGGCCAGATACCCCGCCCGTTAGTCAACACGCCCAGCCCGTGCGAATCATCTACAACGAGGGTAATAGCCCGGTCGTCGGGTAAGCTTTCGACCCAGTCGAAGTCAAAGTAGACCGACCGAACGGCATCGAGCGAATTGACCAGAATGGCTACGGGACCAGCAGGGAGGTTCGCAAGTTGGTCGGTTACCTGTGCCCCCCAATCCCTAAATGCCAACGTGGGCAGACTCACAACCGGCTCATGCCAGAGTGCCGGGTGTGTATGGGAGCCGTAAACAATAGACATACCCTGCCCCCGCAACCAGTTAATGACGACCTGCCCCGCCATCATACCTGATGATAGCGTCAGGGCTGCGAATTTATCCGTTAGTTTATCGGTAACGAAAGTAGCCAGTTTCGCTTCGGCTTCCTCGTAAATGCCAAGTCGTACGTTTCCGTTGCGCGAACTGCCAAAAACAGTACCATACTGGCGAGTGGCGTCAATCATCAACTGCTGAAAAACCGGATTCTGCGGCAGACCCAGGTACGCCGTACCGCTGAAAAAAAGGTATGATTTACCGTTGTGCTCGATGGTGCGGCCCGGAAGGTGATTGATCGTAAAAATTGACTGTTGCCCTGGCTCGCTCATCCTTCCGCCTTTTCATACGGGACCAACTGCACACCCGTTCCATTTTCGGTTGCGTACACCACCCGGCCATGCTCGAAGGTGACACCCGTTGCGGGGTCGTTAGCAATGAGCATGGCCCCGTCCAGATCGGCATAGTCGAGGAGTGGCAGCAACTGGGCAATGGCCGAAATGCCTACACTCGATTCGGTCATGCAGCCGACCATAACCCGTAAATTCAATTCGCGGGCGCGGGCAATCATGCGTCGGGCGGGGGTCAGACCTCCGCACTTGGTTAACTTAATATTTACGCCGTGAAAACAGCCCGCGCACCGGTCGACGTCTGATTCGACGATGCAGCTTTCATCGGCGATAATGGGCAATGCCGATTGCTGATATACTTTTTTAGCCCCTTCCCAATCGTTGGCCGGTAAGGGTTGTTCGATAAACTCGACGCCTAAATCGCGCAATTGGATTGATTTTGTAATGGTTTCCTCCACCGACCAGCCACAATTAGCATCGACCCGGAACACGGCGCCGGTATGCCGCCTTAACGCCCGAACGAGGTCGATATCCTGGTCCGGTCGGCCGAGTTTTATTTTGTAGAGTGGCCAGGGGCATTCCTGCATTTTCTCCACCATTCGCTCCGGCGTGTCGAGTCCGATGGTGTAATCGGTGAGGGGGCTTTTTCCGGGATCGAGTTGCCAGCGTTTGTAGAGCGGCTGGCCCAGCTTTTTGGCCCACAAATCCCAGGCAGCCTGATCGAGGGCACAAAGCGCAAACGGGTTATCTGCCAAATGGGGGTGCATGGTAGCCCAGAATTGCTCCGGATCGGCTACATCATCGGCTTCAATCAAGGTACGAATGGCTTCCAGCGACGCAACCATGCCCTCAATCGTAATGCCATAATAGCGGGTAGCCGTAGCTTCGCCAAAACCACTGAACCGGCCATCGCGAAGCTCGACAATCAGCGTGGGCTGTACATCCCGGCTGTCGTGAGCAATAGTAAACGTATGCTTCAGGCGAAGATCGACCCGGTGGAAAAGCAACTGCATGGATCTGGCGATTTCCCACAAAGATACCCCTCATTTTGGGATACCTATAGGTCGATCAGGCCAAGACGCAAGGCTTCCAGTATCATACCCGTCTTACTTTTGACATTCAGTTTCTGGAACAGAACCTCCCGGTAGCCGTCTACTGTTCGGAGTGCTACGCACATTTTGTCAGCAATTTCTGCGTAGGTCAGGTCACTACAGGCTAGTTTAAGGAACGCACGTTCGCGTTCGTTGAGGAATGGTTTGGAAGCCAAACCATTTTTTTCTCCGGGAGCCAAATTACGGATGAGCTTATTGGTCAGAAACTCGGAGTAGTGAAATCCTTTTTTACTGACATCATCCAGGGCCAGCCGCAACTCCGACGGGCGGCATCCTTTCAGCAAGTAACCCCGAACGCCAAACCGAACCATTTTGGCCACGTCTTCTTCCCGGTCGAACATGGAAAGAACAATTATTTTTACATCGGGGTGGTGTTGCTGCAAATACTCTGCGGTTTCGAACCCGTTCATTTCGGGCATGTTGATATCTAGCAGCACTATATCAGGAATCTGCTTTCGATTCAGGTGCCGGAGTAAATCCCGGCCATTTTCCGCAACGTACAGCACGTCGTAGCCCTCAATTCTCTGAATAAGATCGGACAGGGCCTGAGCCAGCAGGCTATGGTCATCAGCGATAGCAATGGTTGTGGTCATGGTTTGTAGGGCAGGTTAGTAATGGAGCGGAAAGGTAGCCTGTTAACCTACTGGCGTCAATACCCCAATCGGGGTATTTTTCACTGGGCAGACGGTTGTGGCAGCGTAATAGAAACACGCGTTCCGGCACCCGGCCGGGAGTCGATAGTGCAGGTTCCGCCCAATAGCTGGGCGCGCTGACGTAAATTATGCAACCCTGACCCTGACTGACTTAATTCACGGGCGGCCACTTTCGTCTGGTCGAAACCTTGTCCGTCGTCCAGTATTCTAAGGGTAAAGGTATCGGGTTGGTAATCAGCTTCGATGGTGAGGTTTTTGGCACGGGCATGTTTCAGGGCGTTATTAAGCGACTCCTGCGCCATTCGAAACAGAATAATCCCAACTTCGTCGCCAAGCGCGTAGGGTTGCCCCAACACCCGCAAACTCGTCTGGTAGCGGCCCGTTTGCCGGATTCGTTCCAGCTCAAGGTTTAGGCTTTCGGTTAACCCGAAGCGTTTCACGGTGCTTTTATCCAGCGTCTTACTGAGTTGCCGCACCGCCGTAATGGTTCCTTCTATACTCTCCACCATACGCCGTACCGCCGATTGATGGGTCGACTGAGCAAGTTCTTCTTCCAGACCATTCAGGTGCAGCATGGCTACTGACAGCATCTGTCCAATGTTATCATGCAGTTCCTGCCCCACGTATTCGAGGGTCTGGTTCTGCGTTTCGAGTTGTGACTGAAGGAGTTCCCGCTGGTAGGTTTCTTTCATTATTTCACGTTCATGAAAAGTTTCTCTCCGCCGACGATAATAATATATAATAAAACTTATACTAAAGATCGCCATCAATATCAAGACAACACTACCAGCTATAGAAGCGATTAGAACGTCTCGTAATGAGTTATTCGACATAATTGCTTAGTATAGTAGACATTGCAGTGACTAACCCAATAGTCAGGTAAAGTATAAAGCTAAATGGAAATGTAGCATAATAAATCATGGAGGCTAATGTTTTATTACTAATAATGAAATAATCAATTAGACCGATTGTAAAAAAGGTGCCAGTGAAATAGATAAGTATGGCTACTATAATCCAGAAAGTAGGATCTTTTTCTGGTTGATATAAGTCCTCTCTTTTTAATATATTTTGAAAAAAAATAAAGCACCAGTAAATAACGAAAGTGCTTTCAATCATGTAGGTAATTGAATTATTATGAGTCAGCGGCTGCCAATATACAGTACTGATAACCACTATTATTACATATATAAATACTGAAATTTTTATATTGTCTTGTATGGTTCGGTTCCCGAGAGTAAGATAAAATATAAATGCAATAGAAGCATATTCAACAGGAGCGTATAGATGATAAAGGTATAAATTATTACTATCATCGGTACCCTTTATATAATCGGATATAAACTCAACCAGAAAATCACTTACCACCAGAAATAATAATGGTCGTAAGTGATTTGGCAATCTACTATATTTAATTATTATAATAAATATATCTACGATTAGAATCGTAAGGTAGACTTGATTTAATATTGAAATATTTCTTAGCCAGACCATATTTCCCCAAGAGAGGCAAGGCAACTATCTACCTCTTCTCCTGTTCGATATTTTTAATTTATTACGGCAACAATATATTACCTTGATTTCGTAGAGTACAGGGCGGATTACGACAATCAAAATTACTCATATCATTACTGGCCATGAATGCGTGTTCGTCCTTCATTAAATCGGTAACTATACCATCCGCGTCATGTCGTACTGGTACAATCAATGGCCAAATATCACCTGAGCCATCTAATGTTTCCTTTGTCAGGTAAATGCGTACACCGGTACAATCTGGATAGCTATCCGTAATTTTTCTAAGTGCCTCTTTGTTGATGGTAGCGGCCAAAAAAAACTCATCCGACTTCATATTTTTACCGACCATGTAGTCAATGTAATTTTTAACCTGAGCCTTTAATTCTGTAATCGTTAGCTTTTCCGAGGACATGATAGAGTGGTTTAAAATTAGTGTTGTTAAGTTAATAAGATTATTAACTAGTTAGCAAATGACCAATTTCTACCACCCAAATTAGATATTTGATAATCAGACTATTACTTACACACAGTTACTGTATTCGAGTAAAAATACGGGAAAATCCCCGTATTCGGCACCAGCCTTTCCCCAGCCCAGTTTGGTGGCATCTCCCCTACCGGAGCATTAAGTCAATCAGCAACTTTGTAACGTCGTTTCTATCCACCCCACTTTCCTGATGTCAGTTCCGCCGGGCCATTGTCCGGCGGTCTGTTTTTGTGGCATATCAAGCATCCTTAATTGGTCCCTACTTTATGATAACCCACTTACTGATAGGCGCTTATAAAAAAGTTTGTTAGGAATTAAATCCAATCACCACGACAAAGCCGTAAGTCTTCCCGTTGATCGACACAAGTAGTAACCTATTGAGTAAAGAGTTTAACCATTTTAAAAAAAGAATAACGACAATGAAGACGTTCAAATTCACGTTTGCTATACTTAGTCTGCTGGCTATCAGCCAGGTATCATTTGCCCAGGAGAAAACAGTAATGGTTGGTGGTGCCGCGATGTACCCATCTAAAAATATTGTTGAGAATGCTGTAAACTCGAAAGATCACACGACGCTGGTAGCAGCTGTAAAAGCAGCTGGTCTGGTTGAGACACTGTCGAGTGCTGGTCCATTCACGGTGTTTGCCCCAACGAACAAAGCGTTCGACAAACTGCCAAAAGGTACTGTTGAAACACTTGTGAAGCCGGAAAGCAAAGAAACGCTGACCAAGATTTTAACCTACCACGTTGTAGCGGGTAAAGTAAGTGCGGCCGACCTCATGAAAATGATCACCGATGGCGGTGGCAAAGCTGAACTTAAAACCGTTGAAGGTGGTACGCTAACGGCCATGGTAAAAGGCAAGAAAGTAGTATTGACAGATGCCAAAGGTGGCACATCGACGGTTACGATTGCCGACGTAAATCAATCCAACGGTGTGATTCACGTAATCGACACGGTTCTGATGCCCTAATTGGCTTCTCTGATTTATTCAACCCTATAAAAACGCCCGACCAATGCTGGTCGGGCGTTTTTGCGCTTCAATGGTTGTCACTATCAGATAACGCTTTTACCACCGATAATGAACCGGGTTTTTAATGTAGGTATCGTACACTTTTTTTACGGAAGTTATCTGCTCTGATGAAGGAGCCGACCGTTCTGATGCCTGTACATTCGAGATGAGGTGGTCCGGCTTCGAGGCACCCGGAATAATGCAGCTTACAGCATCAAAAGTCAGAATCCAGCGCAGAGCATCGGGGGCCAGATTAGCATCGCCAGGAAAAATAGTTCGCAGCTCATCCACGGCAGCAAGGCCCGTTTCATAGTCTACTCCCGAAAACGTTTCACCCTGGTCGAAGGCTGCGCCCTGCCGGTTAAAATTCCGGTGGTCATCGGCCGAAAAACTAGTATCTGGGCTGAACTTGCCCGTAAGCATTCCACTGGCCAGCGGCACCCGCACAATGATGCCAACGTTTCGTTTTGCGGCTTCTGTAAAAAACAGTTCGGCTGGTCGCTGCCGGAACATATTGAAAATAATCTGTACCGTCGTCACGTTCGGGAATTCGATGGCTTTCAGCCCCTCTTCCACTTTTTCAACGCTGACACCCAGATGCTGAATTTTGCCTTCCTCCTTCAATCGGTCGAACAGTTCAAATATTTCTGGTCGATAATAGACATCGGTTGGTGGGCAGTGAAGTTGAATCAGGTCGAGGGTTTCCAGGCCCATGTTTCGCAAACTATCTTCCACGAAAGCCCGAAGTACAGAGGGCTGATAAGCTTCGTTGGTGTGCGGCTGCAACCGCCGACCACACTTGGTAGCAACGTAGATTCGCTCGGAACGCGAGCGAACCAGCCGCCCAACGGCTTTTTCGCTTTCGCCATCGCCATACACATCAGCCGTATCAATAAAATTAATGCCTGCATCCACGGCATCGTTCAGAATCTGGTCGGCATTGGCATGGCTAAAGGGTTCTCCCCATTTGCCTCCTACCTGCCAGGTACCCAAGCTGATTTCAGAAATAGTAAAGCCGGTTTTACCCAGTGTTCGATAATTCATACAATTGAGTAAGTAAAAATTGATAATTCGTTGTGTAGAAAATGGCCCTACCTATAGTTTAATCCCAAAGCGTTCACCCAGTTCTTCCAGACTTTTTATGACGGGTTCAACCACGGGAATACCGTTGGCCATCCGCTCTGCTTTCATCATCCGCTCCGGGTCGCCGGGAATTAACACCTGCTTCCCTTCAACGGCTTTAGCCTGCCGAAACCGCTGAATCCAAGTATCCATGTGCGTTTTAAACTCATCGGCGGGCCGGAAAGCGTCAATGCGCATGGCCCCGAAAAAATGGCCGGTACCTACACCCACACCTTCGTTGGCCTGCATAAAGCCGGCTGTAGCGAAGGGTGGTACCCAGGGACCATAATTTGCACCGGACAACACACCCGAAAAAATATCGACAATCGCACCCAGCCCGTACCCCTTGTGCGAACCATGCTCCCGGTCGGTACCAAGGGGTAGTAAGGCACCCCCATTCCGAATGGCATTGGCATCATTGGTAATTTGACCAGTGGCATCTTGTGCCCAACCCGCCGGTATGTCCTGACCTTTCCGCTGCAAAATTTCCAGTTTTCCATAGGCTACGGCTGTCGACGCGAAATCGGCCAGAAAAGTAGGCTCGGTAGCGGCCGGCACAGCTACGGCAATGGGATTGGTGCCGAGCATCTTCTCCAGTGAAAACGTAGGGGCCACCAGCGGGGCCGCGTGGGTCATGGCCTGCCCAATCATATCGTGTTCCGTGGCCAGCAACGCATGATACCCCGCAATGCCGAAGTGATTGGAGTTTCGCACCGCTACCCAGCCCGTTCCGGCTATCCTGGCTTTGTCAATGGCTACCTGCATAGCCCAGGGGCCAACAACCAGGCCCAGCCCCCGGTCGCCATCCACTACTGCCGTCGATGGGGTTTCGTGAACGATGCGCATCTGGGGCTGCGGGTTAATCCGTCCGAGGTCATAGAGCCGGACGTAACCCGGCAAACGCGCTACGCCGTGCGAATCGACCCCTCTAAGGTCAGCACTGACCAGCACATCGGCAGCCAGGCGGGCATCGGTTTCGGAACAGCCGATAGCGCTAAAAATCTGTTCGGTAAACGTTCGGAGTTGATTGGCAGTCATCATGCCCGCAAACTTAGCTAACCGGGAGCGAATGGGTTAAATTTTTCTGAAAAATAGGCTATCGACTGTGTTTTTCATGTTATTGGAGAATCTACTCTCCATTTACTATGAAGTTGACCCTTGCCTTCCTGTTCGGTATTATCTTTTTATGCTCATTTAGCAGCACGGTTTTCGCCCAGCCGCGTGACACGCTCACGACGGAGCAACTGCTACAACGAAAAGGAACGGCCTACACGGCTTTGCTCCGACCATCCCGATACCTGGCCCTGGATGTACTTCACGCGCCTGGCGGTTTCCACCGCTATCGTTTCTTCGTTGGTGACGAACTACATTTCAAAGCACGAGGGGAAAAATACAACGAGCAGCTTTACGAGGTAACGGATAGCACGTTCAGCATTCTGATGGCTAATGAAGTCATGAATCGTGACGAGCCGGTAACCTTCCGGCTTGATGAAGTGGAGAAAGTGTTATTGCACCGCCGTATTCCGTTCGTGACGGCGGCTGGAACCATTTTTCCCATTGCGGGTGGGGTTTATCTGTTAGCCGATGTCGTAAACAATCGGGGATTTTATAGTAATACCCTCCCCGTCGTGGGCATACTGGCGGGCAGTGGCCTACTGTTTCACCTCATCAGCAACCCGCACATACAGATAAACAAAAACCACCGGCTTAAGGTGTTGCGTACGTATTGATAAGCTGGCTTAACAATACGTAATCGGGTAACGTAATTTACGTTAAGTTTGCCCGTCAAAATAGGTCAAAAATCACGACTATTATACGATGGAAAATCGTCCACCCACCGAGCTAACCGGTCCCTTTACTAATGATGAACGATCCTACGCCATCGACGTACTGAAAACGACGCAGGCCGACCTCCATCAGTCGCTCGAAGGCTTATCAGACTACCAGCTTTCTTACAAACCCAGTGCTGAGCGGTGGTCTGTTGCTGCCTGTGTCGAACACATTGCCCTGGTTGAAGGTCGTATTTTCAAGGGCGTTCAATTCGGTATGGAAACCCCGGTTAACCGGGAAAGACGAGCCGAAATAAGTGTGTCGGATGTGGATGTTATCAAAGCGATGCGTAGCCGAAAGAATGCCCGGCTGGCTCCGGCTGGTACTGAACCAACGGGTCGGTTTGGCGACGCTGCGGGCGCACTACAAGCGTTCGATAGGGTGCGCAATGCCGTAATTGACTTTGGTCAAAACACGCAGGAAGACCTGAGGTCGCACTACTTCGACAATAAGATTTTTGGTACGATTGATATTTTTCAGGCTTTACTAATGATGGCTAACCATTCGGAGCGACACCGCAAGCAGATTGAAGAAATCAAAGCAGATACCGAATTTCCGCGATAGCGCCTGAAATTCTGGTTGCCAGTTTCTACATAAGTTACTCCTTTGTATTTTTAAGAAATAATTAATCCTCACTGTAACCCATCACGTCTGAAGCCAGCACTGGCTTCAGATTATTATCTCTGTAGCTGATCCAGCTCCGATAATCCTCATTCCAGAAGCCTAAAACGCTTTTCCAGCTTGCATCGCTCAAGCCTGTTTTTTTCAATCTGCTTTCTTCAACGGCAACCTTGCGCCTGCGCCAGGAACAGCACCCGCTGTACTCTTCCCATTTTAGCAGTCTCATCCTGTTAGTCCATCAGGGACTTAACCCGGCTCCCTTTTTCTGTTAATATGGAAATACCTCCTCTTATATGACTTATTATCAATAACTTATATAGTAAGGTAAATAACAAAACCTACGGCTGAATTCCGGGACTAGTTAGTAAATGCTGCTACTATAAAAAATATTATATATAGCATTAGTAGTTTATTTTAACTTTCCCTTTGTTGATATACTTAAACATCTACTTTTGTAATAAAAAAAGATGTTTAGTTACAATATACCGCTTAATCAACAGTGACTAGCCATGGTAATGCTAACCAAGCGAGTAAGGTAATCAGCCACGACCAGACGTACACCGAGGGTACCTTTTTAATGCTTCACTTTATCGTTCTCATCTATAATTTTTCAAACTACCAATTTATGAAAAAATGTTTCTACCTGATTAGTTTTCTGGTAAGCAACCTTGCCTGGGCACAAACCAACATGGTTGTTACCAACACCACCGCCGACGCTGTTATGGCAGGGAACTACAATCCAGCCAGTTATAACTCCGGAATCAATGCGTTACCATCTACGATTGCGGCTGATCTTAATCAGTCTATTTCCGCCGATTCACTAAAAACCTACGTCCGGAAGTTAGCATCGTTCACCAATCGAAATACCAGTAGTATATCCAACCCATCGACCATTACTGGTCTGGGAGCTGCTAATAATTGGGTAGAAGCAAAATTCAGGCAACTGAGTGCCCAGCGTAATAACCGGTTGCTGGTTTCCCGAATGAATTTTACCGCCACTGTCTGCTCATCGACAAAGACGTTTAACGAAGTATTCGCCGTTTTGCCGGGTACCGACCTGACCGACAAGTCAATTATTATTGTAGAGGGACACATGGATTCCCGTTGCGAAAGCAACTGTGATGTAAACTGTAATGCGCCTGGTGTTTCAGACAATGCCACTGGTTCGGCACTGGTACTGGAAGCAGCCAGGGTTTTATCGAAATATAACCTGAAGGCCACCGTCGTGTTTCTGCTAACGGTGGGCGAAGAACAGGGGTTGTATGGCAGTACCGCATTTGCCAATTATTCGTACAGCAAAAGCCGTAGCATCCGAATGGTTCTGAATAATGACATTGCCGGTACTACGCTTTGTGGTCCCTGCTCATCATCGCCATCCTGTGCACCGGGGGATGTGGCCACCAATAGCCTGCGGATTTTTTCGTACGGCAGTACTAACTCCATTCATAAGCAGTTAGTCCGCTTCGTAAAGCTGGAATACGGAGAGCAAATAAAGCCAATAGCGGCAGTACCGATGACGATTAACATTATGAGTGCCGAAGACCGGACCGGCCGCTCAAGTGACCACGTCCCTTTCCGGAGCAAGGGCTACGCGGCAATGAGAGTTATGTGCCAGAATGAAAATGGCGATGGGTCGGGCAGTTGCGGTATCGTTCACACGGTTAAAGACAATGAGCAGATTGACACCAACAATGATGGTATCCTGGATGATTTTAGCGTCGATTTCGATTATTTGACCCGCAATGCGGTTATCAATGCCAATGCCATTGCCATGGCTGCACAATCCGTTAAAGCCCCTACCAGCTTTACCGCAAAGTACGTTAGTCCGAACAAAATTTCACTGACCATCACGGACGCTACCAATGCCCCTGCTTACCGGGTGGCTCTGCGTTCGGCTACCAACGACTGGGATTCGGTGTATACGGTTACCGGCAAAACTCCTTCGGTTATTTTTGTTGGCAATGGCAGCACCGTACGGTATGTTAGTGTAGCCTCCGTGAATACCAATAGCGTAGAAAGTCTCTTTTCGGGCGAACTATCCGTTACGGTACCCGCTACCACCCCTGCAACGAATATGGTGGCAGGGCTCAATTATATGGATCAGGTGTTAAGAACACCAGCATCGCCGATAAAGGGAATAGAAATTCTCCGAAACTACCCGAATCCATTTGATGAATCGACCTATGTCGTGTTGAAAAATGAGGCCGACCAGCAATTCGACGATGCTTACCTAACCATCAGAAAAGGCGATGGGACATTGGTCGAGAAAAGAAAAATCCAGATTAAGTCGGGTCTTAATGAATACCTGTTCGACTATAAAAATGAGGGCCGGATAGAAGTGTTCTACTATACATTTGAGGCTAACAATCAGGTTATTGCTACCAATCGAATGATGATGAGACAGTAAAATCCATTCTGTTCCGTGTGCCAGGGCCTTTTTCAGCAAGCTATCATGCTACTGGGAAAGGCCCTGGCATTTTAATGGTACCGGTCGCCCAAAAGTATCCGGAATACCCTCTATCTACCTTCCTTTCTGACTGCGTGACCATTTTTTTGCTGGTCGACAGGTAATGGTAAGAGAATGGACTTTTCTGGTTAGCAATACGCACAAACGATGGTGTAAACAGCTTTTATAAAAACTGGTTTACATTTGCCTTATGTCCGACTCAATCGCCAATCTACAAGCCGACTGGAATCGGCAATATAAACAGCGTACTGACACCTATCAGTCCGGTAAGCTGTCGTTTATACCAAATCTGTTGCCGCAGACAGCCGTACAGTTTACGGTGTACCAAACGCTCGACATGCTACATAAGCGACTGGGAAATGACGTGCTGCGAAAGGCATTGAATCCAGCCGAAACCGTTGAAAGTCCGGCCAGCCAATACGCTGATGGGTCGTGGCTAAAGAAAAGCAACATGATTGGGGTCAATGTACGGACTATTGGCTCCTTCTGGAAGCTTATCAATTATACCCTCACCTTACCCGCCTGCCATGACAGTATTCACCTATTGCCCATCTGGGAGCCGGGCGTAGTCGGTAGTTTATATGGCATGGTAAGCTGGCAGATAAACCCGGAGTTTTTCGACGTGTCGCTGGCCAGTTTCGTTCCCGCGCTCGATTCGGTTGAGAAGCAGTTGAAAGTCGTTACAAACCTGATTCATGCCCTGGGTCGAACCATTGGTATGGACGTTATTCCGCACACCGACCGTCTGTCGGAGATGGTACTGGCTTGCCCATCCTTATTTGAGTGGGTCCAGCGGGGTGTTAAGCAGGGAAAACCTGCCGAATTGATCGATCATTCCAGCTATGTTTACCGATACGTAGAAGAAGCCATCTGGCAGTTTCTGAAATTTCACGGGGCGGCCGATACTAGCCAGCTGACATTTACAAAAGACACTTTTTTCTCGACGGATATTGCCATTTTGACCGACGAGCAACGCTTGCGTATACTATTTGGCTACCCAAACGACCACGGCGGCCGACTGAATCGGCGGCTGGCTCTTATCAGGCATCTGGTGGCGCAGGGATTTGAAACCCTGCCCATGACGATGGCTCCACCCTACCGGGGTATCCACATTGATCCGACTGATTTTGTGCTGGATGGTTTTGGACAAACCTGGTACCAGTACGCGTTCAATAAGCCAGAGCCTATGTCGCGGGTGTTTGGCCCTTTGGCGCGCTATCGGTTTTACGAATCAAAAGATAATAATCAGCATTGGGAGTTGGACTTCGACCGACCCAACGTACCCGCCTGGGACTACATCTGCCGGAAAGTGTCCGACTGCCAGCGCACGTACAACTTCGATTTCATGCGGGGTGATATGGCCCACGTCCAGATGAGACCGGGTGGCGTACCTGCCGCAATAGGCGACTTTTACGACCCGTTACGGGCCATCAAAAAATACGTTCAGGCAAATGGCGTACCCCATTTCGCCTTCTTCGCCGAAACCTTCCTGGCTCCCCCAAACACGATGGGATACGGTAATGAACTCGACCACCTGGATGCTATCGAAGCCGATTCGACCCTGGGAGACTTACAGTCGCTCGTGGTTGGATCGAAAGAATTCAAACGCCAGTTTGCTGATTATTATACTTACCTTAAAACACGCCGGTTCGCCCCCAACTTTACGGTGATGACAGCCGATAAAGATGACCCTCGTTTCGACGAGTTTTACCGGACGGGTAATCTATTTCGCTACTTCACGGCCCTCTTCCTAACCGATATGCCCAGTTACGTAGGGCTTGGCTTCGAAGTACGGAACCTGCACGAACAGCGGGGAGCCAATGAAGAATACACAAAACTGTATGTATTTAGAATAGAGGACGAACGGCAGCCCGACAAAGTAACGCATGGCCCTTTCGTATGGGGGCAAAACGCCGACCAGTTCGTGGTTATCTCACGAATGCGCCAGTTTGCAGAGCGTATCTGGCCGGATATTGCCGGTAAAGAAACAACCTGTCTGATACCCCCCGGCAGCACAAGAAAATACATTGTCTGGAGGCTGGCAGCCTCAACAGAGGAATCTGTTCCTAATTACGCTTTTGCGGCCAGCATGACAGGGGAGTTACCGAAGAAAATAGCGGGAATCCCGGCAGGCGAAATTGTTTTTGAGGAAAGCGGCTGCCGCGTTTATGCGCTCCGGTAATCAGGTCGCATTGCGAAATTACTTAGTCGGCCCCTACAAGGCCTCTGGTTTAAAAAAGTATCTCGGTAGCCGATTGGCCGTACCTTTGCTTCATGAATCGCAATCTGTCAGACGGCCTCAACTTTGTGTCCAAACTAACGCCCAAACGGGTGGCGAATGCGCTCAGGGTGCTGTCGAGTTATTATCTGGCGAAGCAAACGGGCAAGCCCGTACAGCGGGGCTTGCCCATGTCCATCTCGTTTGAGCCAACCACAAGCTGTAATTTGCGCTGCCCGGAATGCCCCAGCGGGCTCCGGTCGTTTACCCGCCCGACGGGGATGCTGGGTGAGGACCTGTACAAACGCACCATCGACGAACTGCACGATACACTGCTTTATCTGATTTTCTACTTCCAGGGCGAGCCTTATTTGCACCCTCAGTTTCTGGACCTGGTTCGGTACGCTACGGAGCGGAACATCTACACCGCTACCAGCACCAACGCCCATTACCTGACCGATGCCAACGCCCGTAAAACGGTTGAGTCGGGGCTGGACCGGCTCATTATCTCGATTGATGGCACTACGCAGGAGGTGTACCAGCAATATCGAGTGGGGGGAAAGCTGGAAAAAGTATTGGAAGGCACAAAGAATATTTTACGCTGGAAAAAAGAACTGAAATCACGCACGCCCCACGTTGTCTTTCAGTTTTTGGTGGTAAAACCCAACGAGCATCAAATTGCCGAAGTCAAAAAATTGGCTCGCGAACTGGGCGTGGATGAAGTAGGGCTGAAAACGGCTCAGATTTACGACTACGAACAGGGCAATGAACTCATCCCTTCGCTGGACGAGTACAGCCGCTACGCCCCTCAAACCGACGGCACTTACCAGATTAAAAATGGCTTTGGCGACCATTGCTGGAAGATGTGGCACTCCTGCGTCATTACCTGGGATGGCCTAGTGGTGCCCTGCTGTTTTGACAAAGATGCGCATCACCGGCTCGGCGACTTACAAACCCAATCCTTTGCCGACCTCTGGCATGGCCCGGCTTACCAGGATTTCCGCGAAACCCTGTTCCGTTCCCGCTCAGAAATTGAGATGTGCCGGAATTGCACCGAGGGAACGAAGGTGTGGGCGTAAAATGAATTTTGAATGAGCCAATGATAGAGTGAGTGAATAGTTAGCAACAATACTTATTCACTCACTCTATCATTGGCTCATTCAAAATTCATTTTACTAAATCCTTGTAGCTAATTAGCTGAACGCCTTTGGTTTTAATTAGTGCCTTCACGCGGTCGTTGGTCCAGCAGTCGGTTACGCCCTGCCGGTCCTGGGTAACCTGCTCGTAGCCGATGTGGTGAATGGCCTTTAGTTCGGGCGTGTCCAGGCCGGGGTGGTCGACAAACAGGTACGTTTTGCCCGGTTCCAGACGTTCGAGCATCTTCATAAAGCCGGCGATTTTCTCTTCCGACGTGGCGTGTGCACCGATGTAGCCGATGCTGGTTACGCCCTTTGCTACTGGATCAATATCAATTTTATATTCCTGCGCCAGTTTTTTGACCAGTGCTTTCACGTCATCGCCCATGCTGGTGCACCCCATATGACCGGAAATATGACTGATGCGCGGAATCTTTTTCAGGGCCAGTTCAATCTGCGCCCGAAATTCCTTTTCGACATCGGCCAGTTGCCAGTTGTTTTCGACAACCGAGCGTTTCGGGTAGTTTTTATTCGGGTAAATCATGGGATAAAAATACCCGTCGGCATCCCGCAGGCTGGGGCAATCCGATACGGGGCGCCACTTGAGGTTGTCCCACTCACTACTAAGGGTCAGGTGGATACCCACATCGACAGTCGGGTTTTCGGCCAGCAGTTGCACCGCTTCCGGAAACCAGGGCGATGGTACGAGCACCTCAATGGACGTTTCGATACCGTCTTTATAGCAGGTAATCAGTGCTTCATTTCCACTGTGTGCATAGCCCATATCATCACCCCGAATAATCAATCGGGGTGGTACCGTTTGGGCAAAAGCCGTATTAACAAGCAGTAGAAAAAAGAGAAGATGCCTCATTTTGTAAACCTAATCGTCATCATCATCGTCGTCCTCACCTTTTTGCCCCAATCGCACAAAAGCACCGCGCCGGGGGGCGGGCATAACGCTCCTTTCTCCCCGTACCGTTTGCCAGACAATCTCACTGAAAACAAGGTCATCAATATCATCGGGATGAGTCAGGTTGAACAGCGACGAGCGTTTTGAGTTTCGGTTGACAGCCACGTTCTTCTCGTTGATATTAACGCCTGCTTCCTGTGCTTTAAACGGCGTCGAGTCCGCCTTTTTGGCGAAACACCGCCACATGGGCGTAGCAGCCGCATCGTACTGGCTCATGGGCTTGAGACCCAGAATCAACTCTATGGTGCGCAACATACCCGAAGTCGAATACATGGTATGATCGACGAATCCCCGTTTTACATATCCCCCAGCCATAAAGGCAATGGAACGGTGCGCATCTACGTGGTCAGGGCCATTCTGAGCATCGTCTTCCAGAATAAACACAACGGATTCGTTCCAGATAGGACTTTTGGACAGGTGTTCGACGAATCGCCCAACGGCCAGATCATTATCGGCAACGGCGGCTTCTGGCGTTGGCATACCCACCCGTGCCCCCGAGGTATGGTCGTTGCCAAAGCGTACGGTATTGAGGGCGGGAACTTTACCGGCAGCCACTAACTGATCAAAATCCTTTTCCCACACCTCTTCACGATTGACGTCGAGATAACCCAGATTAAAGCCTTTGAAGTCGGGGCAAAAATGACCATCAAGCACTTTCACATTAGCTTTAGCATCATCAGCAAACCAGCCGTAACTACGATAGGATATACCGGCACGCTGTGCGTGATCCCAGATGAAGCCATCCCGTGGGTGAGCAATTTCTTTACTGCCCTCATAATCATACGTACCGCCACGACCACCGTAACTGGTCACCCAGTTTTTTTCGATGTAGTCATTAGCGTACGCTGCCGACGACCAGTTGTGCCCATCGGCACTGACTTCGGCATCCACGTAAAAATTATCCAGCAACACAAATTGCTTCGCCAGCGCGTGATGATTTGGCGTTATTTTCTGGGGAAATAAACAAAGGGAAGCATCGCCATTACCTTCCTTCATATCACCCAGAATCTGGTCGTAGGTACGGTTCTCCTTGATGATATAAAACACGTATTTAATGGGTGACCGTGACGACGGACCGTTGCCACCAACCCGCATCGGAATTGGGTTACCCGCTTCCCCTTCGGCCTGAAGTTCTTTTGTTTTGGTGTAGGGTGTATTGGCATAAACCAGCCGGGAATAGGCTGCTAAAACATCGGTGCCGGGTACGTCGATGATGGAGAGTGTGCCTTTAAACAGGCCCCCAATGTACTGAACCGGACCGAGGTTGGCCTGTGGATTAGGGCCAACTTCCTGCGCTGTTCGGGATTTCACGGGGTTTGGTCCGCGGGGATTGGCTTTGGAAGAAAACCCTTTTCCGTTCGTTACAAAAACTTTCGAACCAATCACTTCTACAGCCGTTGGATACCAGCCCGTTGGAATAAACCCGCTGGACTGGCTGTGGCCTTTTCGGGTTACATCGAACACAGCCAGGCAGTTGTTATCCGCATTGGCAATATACAGGGTATTTTGATCGTCGCTCAGAGCAAGTCCATTGGGCGTGGTGCCCACGGGCGCGTTGGGAAAGAGTGAAGACGTCAGTGTTTCAATAACCTGCCGTTTGGCCACATCAATTAAAGCTACTGTATTATCATTGCCATTGGCAACATAAAGGTACTTGCCATCGCGGGTGAGCAGCAGGTCATTGGGGTTTTTATTGGTGGCAATTTCAGCCGTGATGGCCTGCGTACTCGTATTAATCATTAGTACTTTGGCACCACCCCAAATCGAAATAAACAACTCATTTTTGTCGGGGGAGAGCGTGCAGGTATAGGCTTTATTGCCTACGTTTATCCGGCGCAGCACTTGCCGGTTTTTCGTGTCGCAGATGTACAGCGAACTGTCTTCTTTCGTGACCACGTAAAGACGGTTCTTCGCATCATCTACACACAAGCCCGTCGGCGAAATTTTCACCGGCCAGGGTTTTCCCAGTACAATCGCTTCGCCAGGCACCAGCTTCTGGTTTTCAATTTTGTACACCAAGATTTTGTTGTCGTTACCGCCCGATGCATACAACCGCGTTTCGTCATCGCTGAAGGCCAGCCCCAGATAAGCTTTGGCCACTTTGGTGGAGTCAATAAGCTTTTCGGTTTTAGCATCAATCAGCATGATGCTTTGGGTACTCTGCCCATTGTTCGTAACGGCGAGATACTTTTTGGATGGAGAAACCACCAGATTCAGCGGTAAATCGTCCAGGTTCAGACTCCGACCGGTGGGCGTTAGTGACCACCCATTCGGCAGATTGACCCGTTTGGCGGCCAGACTTTTGTATACATCGGCTTCCTGGGAGGTCTGGGCCGAATTACTTTTTCGGTTACAACTGGCTGCTAAAGTAAGGAGTACCAAAGCCCCCAGCGCGTACAGAATAGTGGTATGTTTTGCCATGGTTGATAAAGTATTGTAGGGTTTTTAAGGTAGATTCGGGCTCAATCATCATCGTCATCATCCTCGGCACCAGCCAACTCGGCTGGATACCGTTTTTTACCTTTCGCACTGAACCACAAGATACGATTGAGCAGGTCGTCATGTCCCCGGTCAATAAGGTCAAACTTGTACTTGATTGACTGAGTGGCAAATCGCAGGGCTGGCCCTTTCAGACCGGTGGGTGACGGGTTCATCTCGGCCAGATTGACGAGGTTCGGTTGCTTCGTGTACGCGAACGAACGGTCGGGTTTGTTCGTGAAGCAGTCGAACATGGGCAGGGCCGTAGCGTCGATGACATTCATGGGCGGGAGACCCAGTATCTGTTCCATCGTCCGGACCATAGAGGTCTGGTTGTAGTTCGTATGAATAGTTGTTTTCAGCCGGGAATAAGGGCTGATAATAAAACCAGTGGTTCGGTAAGCCGATAGGTGGTCCCAACCCGCCTGCGAGTCATCTTCCGTGATGAAAATAACGGTCGATTCCGCAAACCGGCTGTGCGTAATAGCATCCACAATCCGGCCAACGGCCAGGTCATTATCGGCCACCATGGCTTTGGGCGTGGGGAAGGCCGGGTTCGTGCCCGCCGTGTGGTCGTTGGGTAACGACATTACCATCAGGTTAGGCAGGTCGGCGTTGGGATTGGCCGCCGTTTCGTTCAACTCCTTGATAAACGCATCGGCCCGCATCTGGTCGCTGATGGTTTCGTCATCGCAGCCGGGGAAATCCTGCGCCAGAATGGGCCTCACGCGCGAAATGGTGGTGGTATTGGTGTAGGAAAACGGCTGACCCGTTTGCTGAAGCTGGTACAGGTCTTTCCAGTTGTACTGTTTTTTATCGAAATGACAGGTGCAGGCTTCGCCATAGATACGAACCGTTTTGCCATGGTCGAGGGCGTTGTTCCAGATCAGGCCCTTTTTATCGTACACCAGCGCATCGTATAAAACGTGGGGATAACTGCGGAACCAGGCCCGCACGCTTTTTTCGGTGTAGTCCGTTACGATAGCCGCACTGGCCCAGTGGTGCCCTTCAGCCGATGATTTTCCTGAAACGTGGTAGTTATCCATCAACAGATAATCCTTCGCCAGCCGGTGCTGATTTGGGGTAATGCTATCGCCAAAGATGCACAGTTCAGGCATCCCGTTACCTTCTTTCATATCGCCCAGCACCTGGTCATACGTGCGGTTCTCCTTTATAATGTAGAGCACGTGTTTGAAAACAGATGGCTCGCCAATCCGCTCGGGCACGGGTTTGGGCGCGATGCCGGGGCGGGGCATCTGTTCCGTCAACGCCAGCCGAAACTGCATGCTCATTTTTTTCACTTTCTCCGTAAAGGCATCCAACTCCGATTGACCGGGAACGGGAATAAACGAAACGGACGCCAATTGCTTGTGGGAGTTGTAAGCCTTTATCTCTTTCCTGGATGGGCTTTTACCTTGTCCACTCTGATCGACAGGGTTGGCAATTCGGGCACCGGATGCCTCCAGATTCGTCACGTACAGTTCATCGTTGTTCAACACGATGCCGGATGGGTATGCCTGCGTGGGAATATAGCCTTTTATAGTGGTAGTGCCGGTGCCGGACGTGGCCACCCGGCTACCCAGCGCAACGACACAGAGTGCATTATCCATCCCGTTGGCCACGTACAGCGTGTTGCCGGAGGGATGGATTGCCAACGCATTCGGCGTACTGCCGATATAGCCATTTCCCCGGTTGTACAAACCCACAAAAATGGAATCGGTAACCTGCTGTTTCTGCACATCCAATACAGAAACATAATCACTGTTGCCATTGGCTACGTACAGAAACCGCTGGTCGGGGCTGCTGATGATAGCGTTGGGATGCAGTCCAACGGGTACTTCCCGCTCTGCCTTACCCTGCTGTATGTCGATAATAGAAACCGTTCCCCGCGACAGGGCACCCGTTTTGGGATCAATGTACGCGCTTCCCCAGGGAACGCCCGCTGTTTCCAGCCCATCGGCCGCATCAGGTACGGGGCCTGCCCAGTTAGTCACATAGGCTTTGTTGCCCACGATGGTCAGACCGAAGGGAGCCACACCAGTTGGCACGGTCCAGACTACCTTTCTGTCCGCCACCCGAATCTTTACCAATTGATTGTTACCATTCAGAACCGTGTACAGATACAATTCACCATTTTCCTCTTTTACCGCTACCTCATTGGGCAGCGCAATGGTGGCCGGGGCTACCGGTTCGAAGGGAATAGTTTGTATCAATTGAGCGCGGGTACCGTCCCAAACGGCCTGCATTACATAGGAGTTTGGTTTACCCCGGCCACCCGCCCCCCAAAAAATATAGGTGGAATCATGCTGTACTATGGCCTTGATGCCGGAGAAAGAACTCATACTGCCTTTAAGAGCCGAGCCTTTGTTATAATCCCAGCGCGAAAGAAGCTGGTGCGTTTTTACGTTAAAAAAAGCGATTCCGAAGCGGTCTTCCACCACCAGTGTCTGCTTATCGGGTAGCAACACGGCATCCAGGCTATGATTCTCCAGACTGGCATCGCCAAAACTGACAGATTGCCCCGCTCCATCGATAATCCGGTTATAGGGCATTAGAAACGGCGACTTACTGCTTGCTAACGTGCTATCGTCCGTAGCCGTTTTATAGGCAGACGTAATGCCATCGGTATGACTGACTTTAGAGCCAGCCCGGCGACAACTACCCAGCAGAACGAGTAACGAAAGACAAATTGATCCGTAAATGGCGAACGTACTGTTGATTTTCATGGTATGCTGGTAGCCTTCAACATCCTAAAGCCGAAGAACTCACGTTTATTACCTGCTATTGGCAAGTACCCCACATTTAATCTGACAAAAGCAGAACTCGATGAATGCGTCTGTACCGAATTTTCAGCAATTTACTTAGCCGTACGGGTTCTATCCTAACACCCAATGCCTTACCGCGTTAAAGGATTATAAACTTCATCCATTGACCATTCATTAATCCTTAATAAAACAAACACGCGTTTAAGCCGAATAAAATTTTGTGAAACATTCCGTGAAACAGTTCTTGCATTCATGAAAACTATCCGGCATCTTTGGGACTGCAACGCACAGACCCATGGGTAAAGTCATTGCTATCGCCAACCAAAAAGGTGGCGTCGGTAAAACTACAACAACGATCAATCTAGCCGCCAGTTTGGCCGCCCTCGAATTTCAGACGCTTATTGTTGATGCAGACCCGCAGGCGAATTCCACGTCGGGGCTGGGATACAATCCGAAAGAAATTGAGAACAGCATTTACGAATGTATGGTAGAAGGGGTTCGCCCACACGATGCCATTATTCATACGGACTTTCCAAACCTGGATTTGTTACCGTCTCATATCGACCTTGTCGGGGCCGAAATTGAGATGATTAACTTGCAGAATCGGGAAGACAAGATGAAGCACACACTCGACGGACTTCGCGATGAATACGATTTCATTATCATCGACTGTTCGCCTTCGCTGGGCCTCATTACTATCAATAGCCTGACCGCAGCCGACTCGGTTATTATTCCGGTTCAGTGCGAGTATTTTGCGCTTGAAGGGTTGGGTAAACTGCTCAATACAATCAAGATTATTCAGTCGCGACTCAATACGCATCTAACCATTGAAGGTATTTTGCTGACGATGTACGATTTGCGGGTTCGGCTGTCGAATCAGGTAGTAGGTGAGGTAACAAGCCATTTCCAGCAAATGGTATTCAGCACCATTATTCCGCGTAATATCCGGTTGAGCGAATCGCCCAGTTTTGGCGTACCAGCCTTGGCGCAGGATGCCGACAGCAAGGGGGCGGTGAGTTACCTGAACCTGGCCCGTGAAATTTTGATTAAGAATGGCTTAATGCCACAGGAAGCATAATCAAGGTTTTCCGTTCATGTTTACAGTTGCGCGAAGCAGTTCCAGTGCTCTGGTGGGTCGTTTTTCAACCCGCACCGCTCAACCGAAAACTATAAACCGAAAACCGTAAATCCATTTTTAGATGGACAACGCAAACGCCAAAGCACCAGGCAAGAAAATGATAGGATTGGGTCGTGGCTTAGGTGCCTTGCTACACGATAATGAATCGGTTAGTCGGCAGCCCAAGCCATCGCCTTTCGAGTCTATTAGTACCATGACAGAAATTGGTCTGTCATTGATTGAAGCCAATCCGTTCCAACCCCGGACCCGGTTCGATGAAGAAGCCCTTCAGGACCTGGCAGACTCCATCCGTACGCAGGGTATTATCCAGCCTATTACCGTACGGCAACTAGGAAAGGACCAGTACCAACTCATTGCGGGTGAACGTCGTTTGCAGGCTTCGAAAATTGTTGGCCTGTCACACATTCCCGCTTATGTTCGCACGGCCAATGACCAGCAAATGCTGGAAATGGCCCTGATTGAGAACATTCAGCGGGAAAATCTGAATGCCATAGAAATTGCCCTTAGCTATCAGCGGCTCATTACGGAGTGTAGCCTGAAACAGGAGGAACTGGGCGAGCGTGTCGGTAAAAACCGCACTACGGTAAACAACTACATCCGGTTACTGAAACTGCCCCCCGTTATTCAGGCCTCGTTACGCGACAACAAAATTTCCATGGGCCACGCCCGGGCCATTATCAACATCGAAAACCCGGAGACTCAAATCAAGCTTTTTACCAAGGCGGTGGACGAAGAATGGTCGGTGAGAAAAGTGGAAGAGGCCGTTCGAAACCTATCAAAAGACGGCAGTGAACTGGCATCGACCCGGCGGATTACGCTGCCCAAGCAGGAGATGCGAAGTCTTCAGTTTAAGTTATCCTCGTTGTTTGGCACCCGCGTATCCATAAAGGCCGACGAGAAGCACAAGGGTGAAATAAAGATATTATTTACCTCGCAGGATGAGTTAACCAAAATCCTGGAAGTGCTGAACTCCCAGACGTAACCGTGTTAAATTACCTTAAAAGGGTGAGCAATGGGCGGGAGAAAAGGCAATTCGTACGTTTTACAGCTATGAAATGGCCTGTCTCGCTGCTCATTACCGTCCTGTTTTTTTTGTTGCCTGCCTGGGCACTCTTTGCTCAAAAACCAGCCATTGAGCCCGCCCCTACGCCAATCGCCGTCGATTCGACCAAACTGATTCGCTCAGCCGCTGATACGATTCCAGGAACAATACGGCGAAACGGGGTTCAGGTCAGGACCAGCCCATTCAAACTCGATGACGATTCGACGACGCTGGATAAACCGGATACGACCTATGTTACGGCGAAGCAGGAAGCCAGAATTCATAAAATAATTCCCAGCAAAGCGACCATGCGGTCAGTAATGCTACCCGGTTTGGGGCAGGCGTACAATAGGCAGTATTACAAAATACCGTTCATCTACATTGGTTTTGGCGTTATGGGTTACCTGTTCGTCAAATATCGTGGCTTAGCGAAAGAAGCAGAGACCGGTTACCGGCGTTTGCTGTATGGGGATAAACTGGCAAATGCCTACGAGGCTATGCTGCCACCCGGATACGCACCGGCTATACTAACGCAGCCCGTTCTGATACCAGCCGACATACAGCCCGTTACCGAAGTAACAATTGGTATTGATCCGCTCTCCGACAAAGCCGGTGTGTTCCGCACAACGGCGGGGGCCAAAAACGTTTACGATACCTTTCGGCGCTATCGGGATTTGAATATCCTTTTATCCGTAGTTTTGTACGCCATAAACATTGTAGAAGCCAATGTGGCAGCTCACCTGAAAACGTTTGATTTGACCGACGACATTTCCATGAAGGTTGAACCTAATGTACTTACCATACCCGGTACAGGCTTCGTGCCCGGTGTTCGGATGGCATTTACGTTTAAATAGGTTTTGAGTTTGTGGTTAACGAATAGCCTGTCTACATTAGTTACGTGCCCACCAACCTTAAACCAAAACCGTGAACTTCCTATGAATATTCTTCTCCTTGGCTACGGCAAAATGGGCAAAACGATTGAGCAGATTGCGCTCGAACGGGGCCACCAGATTGCAGGCCGCATTGACGCTGACAACTACACGGACCTGGAAAACCTCGAACCCGATGAGGTTGATGTCGTTATTGAGTTCAGTTCACCCGAGTCGGCCGTTGACAATATAACGTACTGTCTGAAACGGGGCTGGCCCGTCGTTTGCGGTACTACCGGGTGGCTCAGCCATCGGGCAGAAATCGAAACAGTGTGCCGGAAAACGAAGGGTGCTTTTTTCTACGCATCCAACTACAGCATTGGTGTCAATCTGTTTTTTCGCCTGAACAAAACGCTGGCCCAGTTTATGCAGAACTACCCATCGTATCACGTTTCGATGACGGAGATTCATCACATCGAGAAGAAGGATGCCCCAAGTGGAACGGCTATTACCTTGGCCGAAGGCATACTGGAACAGTTGCCGACCAAACAGCGTTGGGTAAGCAGTGAAACGGACAGCAACCCGGAAAATACGGGTGAAGATACCATTGAAATAGCGTCGTTACGGGAGGGTAATGTACCTGGTACACATACAGTCCGGTACGAATCAGACGTTGACCGAATTGAGATTACCCATCAGGCACATAGCCGACAGGGTTTTGCTGTCGGGGCTGTAGTGGCTGCTGAATGGCTGGCAGGAAAAGAAGGCGTGTTTGGTATGGATGACCTTTTGGGATAGATGATGAATTAGGCAGGATAAGCGGTTACCTAAAACCAGCACATCTTCGTAATTTCGTCTTTGATTTATCCGCTTGCAGTTAACAATCAATCACATAGCCTGACATTTGCCGGCGAACCGGTTATAATTTATCATTAATCATTCATAATCAACCTACGTGTCGGAAGTAAAAACCAGAGCCGAAGAGAGAACGGCTAGAGCGAAAAAATCACCCATTCGGGAGTGGTTCGATTCTGTTTTGTTTGCCGTTGTGGCCGCTACCCTTATCCGATGGCTGTTCATGGAAGCCTTTACGATTCCAACACCGTCAATGGAAAATAGCCTGATGGTGGGTGACTTTCTGTTTGTCAGTAAACTGCACTACGGCACCCGGACCCCCCGAACGCCTTTGCAGGTTCCCCTAACGCACCAGAAAATATGGGGTACCGATATCCCCTCCTACAGTACCGCCATCCAGTTACCATCCTATCGGCTACCGGGATTCACCCACGTCAAAAACGGTGATGTTGTTGTGTTCAACGTACCGCCAAAGTACCTCAACGATAACATTGATTATCCGGTTGACCTGAAAACCAACTACATCAAGCGGTGCATTGGTATTCCGGGCGATGTGCTGGAAGTTCGGCTTCGTGAGGTATATATAAACGGGAAACCCTTCCCTACCCCTCCCCGCTCTGAGCAGAAGTATTTTATCAAAACAACGGAAGTGCTTGATGAAGCTTTCTTCCGTAAGTACGATATCGTTAATGATTACCGCGACCCCAGCCAGCCCACCGAAAACTGGAAACCGCTGGAGCAGTATAACGACTCGACCAAAGCAACGGCCATGGTTGGGTACATGCTCAACACGACTGAAAGCACGATAGCTAAATTCAAGGACTTCCCCTGGGTAAAAGGAATCGAACCCATGGTTGACAAGCCCGGAGAAACGTCGCCAATGATTTATGGCGCTCCCACGTTCCACTGGAACCACGACAACTTCGGACCAATCACAATCCCGAAGAAAGGGGCTACCATTTCCATTAACGCGCAAACTGTCGCGCTTTACGGGCCGGTTATTCAACAATATGAAGGTAATGAGGCTGTAGAACTCAACACCGCGAGTATCAAAATTGGCGGTCAGCCTATTACGTCCTATACGTTCAAACAGGATTATTACTTCATGATGGGCGACAACCGGGATAACTCACTGGACTCCCGGTTCTGGGGCTTTGTTCCTGAAGACCACATCGTTGGGAAAGCCGTGTTCGTCTGGATGTCTCTGGACCCAAACCCCGCTAACGCCTGGAATAAAATTCGCTGGAACCGCCTGTTCAGAACGGTAGACTGAGGAGGCCCGCGTAACGATTAGCCCAAATCCCCCGGTTTGTTTACGTGTATCGTAGCAAATTGGGGATTTGTTTTATGTTCCTGTTCATGGTTACTCCGTTTGTGAAATAAGAACTTCACCGTTTCCTGATTTTTCTACGTACCTGTATTGATGTGTTGAATCCGCTTTTATTGATAAGTGTCATAGTAAAGACAGCCAAGAAATTACCCGGTCGCAATCATAATTGGTTTCCATTTTTAGTAGTCTTACTGTTTGTTCACAGCAGCGTTCACGTTGGTCTGGCTCAAGGGAAAAGGAGCCACTCGTCCGTTCAGAAAAAGAGTATCAAGCGTCCTGCCAATACTAAAACGAGCGTATCTGGCAATAAAAACAGTAAGTCTGTACGAACGGTAAAGACGTTAATAAAGTCGATCACTGCGCTGAATGTGCCCATGCTGGGGCCCAAATATGCCCGTGTGACGATAAAAGACCGTACGCTGGCAGGCGCTGTTTATTACCTGGTTTCGGGTCATGGCGGGCCAGACCCCGGTGCCATTGGGCATTATGGCAAGTACCCGCTGGCCGAAGACGAGTATGCCTACGATGTAACAATCCGGCTGGCCCGGGTACTGATGGAGCACGGCGCGACCGTTTACATGATTGTTCGCGACCCGAATGACGGCATACGCGATGAACCGGTATTGAAACTGGATCACGATGAACTGACGTACCCCAGCCAGAAAATTCCCCTAAGCCAGGTTAAGCGGTTGCGCCAAGGCGTGGATGCCGTTAATAATTTGCATCGAAAACACAAAGGAGCTTATCAGCGGATGGTCACTATTCACGTCGATAGTCGAAGTGAGGGGCAGAATATCGATGTCTTTTTTTATCACCACGAGGCCAGCAAAGTTGGTAAGAAACTGGCCACGCACATTCATAAAAGCTTTCAGTCTGGCTATAAGCGCAGTCAGCCTAACCGAAACTACCTGGGTACCGTCTCGAACCGTAGTAATTTATACGTGGTCAGGAATTGTCATCCTCCCACCGTTTTTATCGAGTTAGGAAACATCCGTAATGCGAAAGATCAGCAACGGTTCCTGTTAGCCAACAACCGGCAGGCATTGGCAAACTGGATAAGCAGTGGTTTGCAGACGGCCTATAAAACACGCTGATTAGACCCATACTTACCACTCTACCGGTGTTAGTCCCTTGCTTTCCAAGTAAGCATTGGCCTGACTAAAATGTTTGTTTCCAAACCAGCCGCCGTAATTAGCCGCCATCGGCGAGGGGTGTTTAGCCTTCAGAATCAGGTGTTTTTTTCCATCGATAACGGCTCCCTTTTTCTGGGCGTAAGCGCCCCATAGCATAAAAACTACGTGCTGTTTCTCGTCTGAAATCAGCTTGATAACCGTATCGGTAAACGTTTCCCATCCCTTACCCTGGTGAGAACCGGCTTGCCCGGCTCGGACGGTGAGGGTAGAATTGAGCAGCATCACTCCCTGCGTAGCCCAGCGTTCCAGATTACCGGATTTTGGTACGGGCCTTCCCAGATCATCCTGAATTTCTTTGAAGACATTGATTAAAGACGGCGGCTTTGCGACACCGTCGGCCACCGAAAAAGCCAGACCATTCGCCTGCCCCTCACCATGATACGGATCCTGCCCCAGAATAACGACGCGGGCATCATCAAAACTACAGGTATTGAACGCATTGAAAATCAGGCGACCGGGCGGATAAACACGCTGAGTGCTGTACTCGTGCCGTAAAAACTCAGCCAGTTGCGTAAAATAAGGTTTGTCGAATTCTGATTGCAGCCGGCTTTGCCACGATTCGTCAATAGATACGTTCATGAGGGAACTGATAAAGTGGTTAAGAAATTATACGCCTACAAATGTTTTGACGTTGTTTACGTAAGTTTTTAGGCATAGTACTTGCCTAACTGAAATAATCAACCTAATTTTCGTTCTAAGGTTGTAAACGATCGTAAATTTATGGTTTCCACAATCACAGAAGGTGTGAAAGTTAGCGTAAAGACGGAGTATCAGTCCAGTTACTCCAGCCCACTTCAGGCTCATTACGTGTTCACGTACCGCATTACCATCGAGAACGCCAGCGATCATACCCTTCAATTGCTTCGGCGGCACTGGTTTATTTACGACTCCAATGGTACCGTTCGCGAGGTTGAAGGCGAAGGGGTAGTTGGCCTGCAACCTGTACTGGAGCCGGGCGAAATACATGAGTATGTATCGGGTTGTAATCTTCGTTCCAGTATCGGTAAAATGTCGGGCACTTACCTCGTTGAGCGCATCATTGACGGAAAACAACTCCGGGTAACGATTCCCGAATTTACGATGGTTGTTCCATTCCGGTTAAACTAAACAGGTAAAGTGACTTCGATAGGCAATTCTGAATAGGAGCAGCCGCATTAGTGTTCATTTTACATCCGCTCCGGCGTCTTATTGTCCCTTGTGATTACCGCTTATTTTCGTTACCTAAGTCGCGCCCGCGACGAACATTCGCTTCATTCCCCCTTTCTTTACGCCTTATATACCGAAGTGATTCGGGCCAGACGCAGCCCAGAAAAGGCCTTTGCTCCGATTCAGGCGGTACGAAAAAAACTTCGCCGAAGTCAGCAGCAGATTACGATTACAGACCTGGGCGCGGGCTCTAAAGTAAATCCATCCCGACAACGTACCATTGGCGATATTGCCCGCCACTCCCAGAAATCCGCCCGTTTTGGACGGCTTCTTTTTCGCCTTGTCCAGCGATTTCAGGCGACGACCATTGTTGACCTGGGAACATCGCTGGGGCTGACAACTGCTTACATGGCCGAAGCTACCAGAGTTTATGATGGTCGTGTAATGACTTTTGAAGGATGTGCCGAAACAGCCGCCGTAGCCCGGCAAAACTTCGACCAGCTGAAGCAGCAAAACGTAACCATCGTTGTGGGGAATCTGGACAAAACGCTCGCTACCGGCATTGCCTCACTCGGCCCGGTCGACTTCGTTTTCTTCGACGCTAACCACCGCTACGAACCGACCGTTCGCTACTTTGAAACGTGTCTGCGTCATATTCATAATGATACCGTTTTTGTGTTCGATGACATCCATTGGTCGGATGAGATGGAGCAGGCCTGGGCGTACATCCAAAAACACCCGTCCGTCACCGTCACCATCGATCTATTCTGGGTCGGGTTGGTCTTTTTCCGGCAAGAACAGCCACGGGAAGATTTCATACTCCGTTTTTGATAGTAGGAAGTCGCCTGTTTACCAGTACAACGCTTCAGGTAATTACCTAAAATAGGCTTCTGTTCGGAGGTAGTTTTATCCAGACAGGTGTCCACTGCTTCAAAAATCTGGCAATGTTATTCGTCCACAAGCGATTATTGGTGTACTCATTACGGTATCGTATAGGCAGGTACACACAAGCTTTATGCTGTTGGTAGCCCGGCGAAACTTACCGACTTACGCTCACCAATTTGCTGCCGCCACATGGCGTAGTAAAGTCCTTTTTGGGCCACCAACTCCTCATGGTTGCCGGTCTCGACGATTTTTCCTTTTTCGAGGACGAAGATGGTGTTGGCGTGCAGGATGGTAGAAAGCCGGTGAGCAATCAGAATGGTAATCTGCTCATTCAGGGCTGACACTTCCCGTACGGTATCCGTAATCTCCTCTTCTGTCAGTGAATCCAGCGCGGATGTAGCTTCGTCGAAAATCAGCAGACGCGGGCGACGGACCAGGGCGCGGGCAATGGACAGGCGCTGCTTTTCTCCCCCCGACATTTTCACGCCACCTTCGCCAATGGGTGTATCGAGGCCTTTTTCAGAGCGCGCCAGCAGGTGGTTGCAGGCAGCTTTATCCAGCGCATCGAGCATCTCAACGTCCGTAGCATCGGGTTTAACGAATAACAGATTTTCCCGAATCGTTCCGGCAAACAGGTGAGTATCCTGCGTAACAAACCCGATTTGTCGGCGCATTGGATTGAAACGGAGGTCTTTAGTCGAAATGTCATTATAATAAATCTCTCCTTCAACGGGTCGGTACAGGCCCACCAGCAATTTCACCATCGTGGACTTACCCGAGCCCGATGGGCCAACAAACGCAATTGTATCGCCCAGATTAGCATCGAAAGACACTCCATCAATCGCATTCTGATTCGCCCCTTTATGCCGGAATACTACCTTCTCAAAGCGCAGCCGTTCAAGTGGACCAACTTCCTGTGGCAATTCAGGATTGCGCTCGATGGGTTTTTCCATCAACTGTGCGAAACTGCTCAAGCCCGCTTCGGCCTCCCGATAGGCCAGAATGATGTTGCCCAGCTCCTGGAGCGGATTAAAAATAGCGACCGAAATAAACTGCATGGAGATCAGTTCACCCGTGCTCAGCACATTTCTAAAAATAAGCCAGAGAAGCGTAAATAGAACTGACTGTTTCAGAATGTTCAGGGTTGTGCTTTGCCAGAACGACAGCATCCGCACCCGCCGAACTTTAAACATTTCCAGTTCGAGAATACGGCCCGTTTGAGCCTTTAACCGACGAATTTCGGAGAAGGTAAGACCGAGACTTTTAACCAGTTCGATATTGCGAAATGATTCTGTAATGACACCCGACAGCAGGGCTGTTTCGCGATTTATGGCACGTTGAGTGGTTTTTATCTGCTTGCTGAGCAGGCCCGTGAGTCCGCCCAGAAACAGGACACCAATCATGAAAACGGGCACCAGGGCCCAGTGCTTCGTCACGGCATACCAGATCAGGAAACCCATTCCTACCACCGACGAGAAGAGTACGTTGACAAACGAGTTGATGAACTTCTCGGTATCGGTACGCACTTTCTGGAGAATCGACAAGGTGGCACCGCTACTCTGGTCGCCAAATTCCTGGTACGACAACCGCAGGGTTTGTTTCAATCCATCATTGAAGATATCGGTACCGAATTTCTGTACCACCAGCCGCGTCGTGTACTCCTGAAACGCTTTGATAATATTCGAGAGTACAGCTACTCCGACTGCCAATGCCAGAAGCCATAGAACACCCGTCACTTTCTCTGATTCCGTTTTCTGACCGGGATGGGTGGCGTACTGATCAATAAGTTTACCGAAAATGATTGGGTCTACCAGGGCCAGAATCTGAGCGATACCAGCCAGAAGAAGGGCGAGCCCGGCCAGCCATCGGTACGGATACAGGTACTTCCAGATAATAGGCATAGGACAGTAACGCCCGCTAAACCAGTAGTGTTTAGCAATCAATCAGTTGGTCTTTTACCGACCTGACCTGGTGTATCCTATTACAATTGAGTAAAACTCCTTTTCTTCTACTTTTAACGTGACTAGTACCACATAATCGTCAATATACTCTTATGTACCTGTCGCGTTTGTTGATCCCGATATTTTCTGTCCTTTTTGCGTTCGCCGGTACGACGAGTAAGGATTACAGTGCTGTGCTAAAGTCGACTATTGATACCGCAAAGATTGACAGGGAGTATGCCCTGGAAGCAACGATGCTGGGCTACTTTGCCAAAGATGGTGCCCGAAATCCAACGCTGAAGGCCAACAAAGGCGACCGGGTTCGCATCACCATTACCGATGGCGAACTTATGACCCACGACATCGCTCTGGAAAAGATGGGCCTGAAAAGCAAGTCGATTAATGAAAAAGGAGCCACCGCCAGCATCACCTTCACCGCCGACAAAAGTGATACGTATTTCTGTACCGTTCCGGGTCACCGGGCTGCTGGTATGGTTGGTCAGTTTGAGGTCGTCGAAGGAGCAATTTCTACCGTCACCCTTGTGGGCCAACTACCCATGAAAAAGGGGCAACCCGTCAACCTGAATTTTGAGACGGGTACCCTGAAAGACTGGACCGCTACGGGAGATGCGTTTACCAGCCCGATTTTCGGGAACGACCCATCCCCCGTGCATGAAAAAGATATGCACATCGGTTTTTCGGGAAGCCATTTTCTGAGCAGTGGAGGAGTCACCAATGCTAAACTTACTGGTACCCTCACCTCCGTGCCTTTCACCGTAACCCAGCCATTTGCGTCCTTTCTGGTGTCGGGGGGAGCCTTGCAGGATACCCGCGTCGAACTGGTACAGGCTGGAACGGACAAGGTCATCTTTCATAGCACCGGACAGGGCCGTGCTACCTTGCAGCCGGTTGTGGTTGACCTGAAACCGTACATGAATCAGGCCATTTTCATTCGGATTGTCGACAACGAGACCGGTATTTCGCAGATTCCCTACATCCCCAATGACAAATGGGCGCACATCAATTTCGATGATTTTCAGTTTTATCCCACCCGCCCCACCTTCCCCAACGAACTGAAACCGGCTGATATCATCATTCTGCCCCCACTAGACCCCGTCCTCCACGCCGGGCTTTCCGGCACCGAAGCGGCCAACGTGATGACCCTTCCTAAAGGCTTTACCATCACCCTGGCCGCTTCTGAGCCGGATGTAGTACGACCCATCTGTTTCACCTTCGACCCGCGTGGTAGACTGTGGGTGGTAGAAGGACATACCTATCCTATCCCCGCGCCCGAAGGTCAGGGTAAAGACCGAGTGCTTATTTTTGACGATACCAATGGGGATGGAACGCTGGATAAGCGGAAAGTTTTTGCTGAAGGGCTAAACCTCGTCAGTGGGATTGAGGTCGGTATGGGCGGTGTGTGGCTCGGGGCGGCCCCGAATCTGCTGTTTATTCCTGCCGATATTAATGTCGATACCCCAACGCCAGCCGGACCGCCCCAGATATTGCTCGATGGCTGGGGCACACAGGATACGCACGAAGTACTGAACAGTTTCCGGTGGGGTCCCGATGGTTGGTTATACGGCACTCATGGCGTATTTACCCACTCCAACGTAGGCAAGCCGGGGGCACCTGATTCCGAACGCACCAAACTAAACGCGGGAGTCTGGCGGTTTCACCCCACCACGCACCAGTTCGAGTTGTTTGCCGAAGGAACCAGCAATCCCTGGGGGCTTGACTTTAACGATTACGGCCACGCCTTCATCACCGCCTGTGTCATTCCGCACATGTACAACATGATACAGGGCGGGCGGTACTTCCGGCAGGGTGGCAAGCATTTCAACCCCTACACGTACGACGACCTTAAAACCCATGCCGATCACGTACACTGGCTGGGCGAACGGGGTCCGCACGCCGGGAACTTCCGGTCGGCTTCGGCGGGTGGTGGTCACGCCCACTCCGGAGCCATGATTTACCTCGGCAATAGCTGGCCGAAGGAATACCGCAATGATATTTTCATGAACAACATCAACGGGGCACGGCTGAACCACGATCATCCCGTTCGGGCTGGTTCTGGGTACATGGTTACGCACCGGCCGGATTTTCTGGCCATGAACGATTCCTGGTCGCAGTGGCTGAATATGAAATATGATCCCAGCGGTTCGGTATGGGCCATCGACTGGTACGACAAAAATCAATGCCACAGCCCGAACCCGGATGTCCACGATAAAACGATGGGCCGGATTTTCAAAATCACGCACTCAACCGATAAATGGGTTCAGGTCGATTTAGCCAAAGCGTCGGATAAAGAACTGGTCAATTATCAGCTGCATCCCAACGAGTGGTACGTACGGCAAGCCCGAACAATGTTGCAGGAGCGTGGCCCGAACAACAAAGTACACAAAGCCCTTAAAGATATATTGACCAAAAACCCCGATGTCACCCGCAAACTTCGTGCGCTCTGGGCGTTGCACGTCACGAAGGGAATTTCCAAAAAGGAGTTGACGGACTTACTAAGCCATGAAAATGACTACATTCGGAGTTGGGCCATTCAGTTGCTGGCCGAAGACAAAACTATTTCGCCCGAAGCAATGAAACAGATGGCAACGCTGGCCAAAACGGATAATTCGGCCATGGTGCGACTTTACCTGACTTCAGCTATGCTGCGCCTTCCGCCAAACCAGCGGTGGGATGTAATGGATGCCCTCGTCCAGAAATCGGAGGATAAAGAAGACCATAACCTGCCGCTGATGGTGTGGTACGCCACCGAACCGCTGGCAACGGTGGATGCGAAACGGGCGCTCCAACTGGCCGAGAAAGCAAAAATGCCTAAACTACTGCCCTATACCGTTCAGCGCATTGGGGCCATCGGTACCGACGAATCAAAAAAACTGCTGAAAGAGCTGAACGACCGGGTAGGCAAACGCGATCATTCGCCCGAAACCCATGAGGTTCAGATGCTGATTGCCAAGGTACTGGGCGAGTAAAAACTGACTGACGACTATGAACAGACCAACCAATATCAACTCCCAATACCTGCTGGGTGGCATCCTGCTACTTTGTTTGTCCGCTACGCTGTCGAACGGACAACCGACTGCCCTTCCGTCCAGCGGTTTCAAAAAGACAATTTTGACCCGTGATTTTGTTTCGGAGGGGGTAGCTGTTGCCGACCTGAATAAAGACGGAAAAATGGATATCGTGGCCGGTTACTATTGGTTTGAAGCACCTAACTGGACCCGCCACGAGATGGCCCCATCCCGCACGTTTGACCCACGAAAAGAATACAGCAATTCGTTCCTAAACCTGGGAATGGACGTGAATCAGGATGGCTGGGACGATGTAGTGGTTGTTGATTATCCCGGCAAACCCGGTTTCTGGTTTGAGAACCCAAAGAGTAAGTCGGGCGAGTGGAAAAAGCATATCATTGCCGATTCAGTGGGCATCGCCAATGAGTCGCCGGGTTTTATTGATATAGATGGGGATGGTCGGCTGGATATCCTCTGTGGCGACATGGCAAAAAAGCAGATTGTCTGGCTGAAACCGCCCTCCAAACCTGGCGAAACGGAATGGAAACGGTTTGCGCTGAGTCAGGAGAATGTTCCCGGAACGGAACAGTATTCGCATGGTATTGGCTACGGGGATGTAAATAATGATGGCATCAAAGACGTGGTTATTCGCGAAGGATGGTTTGAGGGAAAGACGGATAAAAAATCCGGCAACTGGCTATTTCATCCGGCCAGTCTGGGCGAACCCTGCTCCCACATGCAGATTCTGGATGTTAACGGCGACGGGAAAAATGATGTAGTGAGCGCATCGGCTCATGCCCTGGGCGTATGGTGGTACGAACAGGTGTCCGATGAGTCGGGGAAGCTCAACTTTAAAACTCATCTGATGAGCAACACGACTGCCCAGACCCATTCCTCCATCATGGCCGACCTCAATGGCGATGGCCGAGCTGACTACATTACCGGCAAACGATTTCTGGCTCATAACGGTCGAGACTCCGGCGATGCCGATGCACCTATGCTGATGTGGTTCGAGTTTACGCCGGGTCAGGAACCTTATTACAAAGAGCACCTCATTGACAGCAACTCCGGCGCGGGCCTGAACATTGCCGTGCATGACATGAACGGCGACCGGAAACCCGACATCGTAATTGCCAACAAGAACGGGGTGTTTCTATTTGAGAACCAGCTAAAAAGTAAATAGTCAAATACCGTTCAGCGCATATGACTGATTAAAAACCATTGATATGATTTGTCAAACTTCCCACTTCTCACCAAACAACTCACCCAGCATCCGCGTAAACTCCGCCTGAATGGGAGCTGTGATGCTGATTTGTTCCGCTGAAATGGGATGGGTGAACGTAAGTTGCTGGGCGTGTAACAGCATGGTGTTCATCCCGAAATGCTCCTTGAATAGTTTGTTCTGCTTGTTGCAGCCATGGGGCCGGTCGCCAATGATGGGATGAAGGATGTGGGCCATGTGTTTCCGCAACTGGTGCATCCGACCCGTAGTGGGCGTCAACTCCAGCAGCGAATACCGGGATGTTGCGTGCTTGCCGTTTGGCAACGGAATTTCAGTGCGGTGCAACGTTTTGATGTGAGTAACCGCATCCTGCGATACACCCGTTTCGTCGTTGCGGAGGGAGTAGTCGATGGTTTGGGTATCTGGTGCGTAACCCCGCACAATGGCGATATAGGTTTTGTGGATATGGCCATCCATAAACTGCTGCTGCATCACTGAATTCATGGGTTCGGTTAACGCAAAGAGTAAAACACCACCCGTTTTGCGGTCAAGCCGGTGAACGGGGTATACCCGCTGCCCCAACTGGTCGCGAAGAAGTTGCACAGCAAACTCCGTTGCATCACTCGCTATTGGCGACCGGTGAACCAGCAGACCATGCGGTTTATTAATGGCTACCAACTCAGTTGATTGGTACAGAATGGGCAACAAATCGGGAGCAGAATCATCCATGTATCCGTTATCGTTTGGCCAGCGCAACAATATCTTTCACCTCCAGTACCGGTTTTTCATAGCCCAGGCTAACCGACTTAATCATGGCGAGCGCCAGTTCCTGCAACGTGGAAAAGCCAGCGGGGAAAAGTGCCCGGCCAATGGGGTAAATCCAGGCGATAAACTTGTAATAACTCTTCACGTTTTTCAGACCAGGGGTGGGTTTCATAAATCCCGGTCTGAACATATAGGCTTTTTTGAACGGTAGCCGCAGGAGGGCATTTTCGGTTTCGCCTTTTACCCTGGCCCACATGCTACTACCCTGCTCGGTGCTGTCGGTACCCGTGCCGGAAACGTAACAAAATGTCATATCTGGATTTAGTTTTGCCAGCATCTGGGCTAGATGCAGGGTCAGGTCATACGTGAGTTGACGGTATTCCGGTTCTTTCATGCCCACGGATGATACACCCAGGCAGAAAAAACAGGCGTTGTAACCGCTCAACTGGCTCTCAATGGATGTCAGATTGAAAAAATCAGCGTGGATGATTTCGCGTAGTTTAGGGTGCGACACCCCACCCGGTTTCCGGTTGATAACCAGCACCTGTTCAACGTTAGCATCGTTCAGACATTCGTGCAACACCCCTTCCCCTACCATGCCGGTAGCGCCGGTTATAATGGCTCTTATTTTCATAGGCTGATTGCCGTGGCAGTTTATACTATCGAATCCGATAAATGTACCGGGTCGTCCGGCAGCATCCAAATAGGCTACTCATAAAGAAATTATAGTAGTCCAATTATCTAATCCTGGCCTGAACTACAACGTAAAATCAACCGGGATTAACTTTCTGATATGCACTTTTGGCGGTGATTTCAACGTTAGTGAATGCCACCAATAAGCAGCGGGACCCGGTCTAAAACCGGGTCCCGCTGCTTATTGGTGGAAAGAAAAAGAACCCGTTAGTTTACACCACTTACATACGTCTTGTTTCCATTTTTGTTGATGTAATACTTACCCCCACGTGGGCCTGTCATAACGGCTTCTCCATTAGGGCCCTTTTTCGAGCGGTCAACAGGGGCTTTGTAATCAGCAGGCGTGGCTTTCTCTTCCTTCATAACAGGCTTTGATGCCTTTGTTACTTTGGTCGTTTTTTCCATTGTGGCCGACTTATTCATCCTGTCATCTTTCATCCCGGCATTATCGGTCATCTTATCCGTTCTTTTGGTCACCTTATCCATTTTGGTACTAGTCGTGGTCGTTGCTGCGGCATTGGCCATGTCCTTCTTGGCCGTTTTTGCGGCACGGGCGGCCGCCATCCGGTCGTTCATCGCAGCTTTCTTTGCGGCATCGGCAGAAGCATCGGCCGTTGCTTTTACGTCGGCTTTGGTTGCTTTAACTGCGTCCTTTGCCGCTTTCGTTTCGGCTTTTGCGGCTGCTTTAGCCGAAGCATTCTCTGCTTTCAATTCTTTTTTGGCTTTGCTCGGCGACGGTTTGGTTTCCTGAGCAATACCATCAACAGCCATCAACAGGCTGATGGCGAGGCAACACATCAAAAGGGGCTTTCTCATGAAAATTGGATTGGGGTTTATGGTACGAAAATATTAGGAACTTGAGACGGAAAGATGAGCAAAAAATCACGAATTTTTTACTAAAAATAACTTAAATTCTGCTTAAATTTGATAGGCTGGTAATTAACAAAACGGCCATCAGGCACAGCCAGTTAGCGTGCACCATCCGCCATCACGCGTATCGACGCATAAATTCTTCCGAACAACCTTGATGCTTGGTACCCAATTGACCCAAACACCCGCTGACTACCTTAAACGTTATTATGGCTACGACCGCTTTCGGCCTACGCAGGAAGCCATTATCCAGTCGATTCTGAGTGGGCGCGATACGGTAGTGCTCATGCCCACAGGAGGAGGGAAATCGGTATGCTTTCAGATTCCGGCTCTCATGCTACCCGGCCTGACGGTAGTGGTATCGCCCCTGATTGCGCTGATGAAAGACCAGGTCAACGCGCTCCACATGAACGGTATCAAGGCGGCTTTCTACAACAGTACCCAAACCAGCCGCGAACAGCGTGATATTGAGGACGATTGCCTCAGCGGAAAACTTAAACTACTGTACGTTTCGCCCGAAAAACTCCTGACGACGTCCTTCATGGATTTCCTCCGGCGAACGACTATCTCGCTCTTTGCCATTGACGAAGCACACTGTATTTCCTCCTGGGGGCACGATTTCAGGCCGGAATACACGCAACTGCATATCCTGAAAGAGCAGTTTCCAGCCATTCCAACTATTGCGCTGACGGCCACCGCCGATAAACTTACCCGACATGACATTGCTACCCGGCTCGGCATGAACGACCCGGCCATCTTTCTGGATTCGTTCAACCGAAAAAACCTGAGCTTGCAGGTGCTGCCGGGCCAGAACCGGATTCAGCAGATTCTTCGGCTGCTTCAGCAAAAACCCGATACCTCGGGCATCATCTATTGCCTGAGTCGGAAATCGACCGAATCGCTGGCCGCTAAATTGCAGGAGAAAGGGTTTAGCGCGGCTTTCTACCACGCTAAAATGGATCCCACCGACCGGGCCAAAACGCAGGAAGCTTTCCTGCGCGATGATGTTCGGATTATGTGTGCGACCATTGCGTTTGGGATGGGCATCGACAAGTCCAACGTGCGGTGGGTGATTCATTACAACATGCCCAAAAACATCGAGAGTTTCTATCAGGAAATTGGGCGGGCAGGGCGTGATGGAGCAGCCGCCCAAACGGTTCTGTTTTATAGCTTCGCCGATGTGGCTACGTATAAAGAGATGCTGGCCGAAAACAGTCCGGCTAACCTCGGCCTTCAGCTGGCCAAGCTGGAACGGATGCAGCAGTACGCCGATGCGCACACCTGCCGCCGTCAGATACTGCTTTCCTATTTCTCGGAAGAGTTACCCGAACCCTGCGGCAACTGCGACGTTTGCCGGGACCCTCGTATTACGTTTGACGGTACTGTGCTGGCCCAGAAAGCCCTGTCGGCTATTATCCGTACGGGCGAGCGAGTGCCGATGAATTTATTGATTGATATCCTGCGGGGCTCGCGTAGCCAGCAGGTTATTCAGGGCGGTTACGACCAAGTAAAAACCTACGGAGCCGGGCGTGATTTACGCTTTGAAGACTGGCGAAGTTACCTGCACCAGTTGATTAATATCGGCGTCATTGAAATTGCTTACGACCAGCACTACGCCCTGCGTCGGGGTATTCTGGCCGACCAGGTGTTATTTGGCGGAAAGACCATCAGCCTAGTCCGGCCCGACGATGCTCCAAAACCAGTAGTTGAAAAAACAAAGGCTAAAACCGAGACCCAGCGCGACGATTTGTTCGAGCGGTTACGGACACTGCGCAAGCAGGTAGCCGACGAGCAGAATGTGCCCGCCTACGTTGTCTTCACCGATACAACCCTGGAAGACATGGCCCGTCAGCGGCCAACCACGCCCGATGCCCTGCGTAATGTGAGCGGGGTAGGCGAACGCAAACTTCAGCTGTTTGGCAGGAAATTTCTGGACGTCATTCTCGACTACGTGCGGGAGCGGGTCCAGTCGGGCGAGAAGCCCAAAGGCTCTACGCAGTTGATTACCCTGGACTTGTACAATACCGGGATGACTATGCAGGAGATTGCCGCCGAGCGACAACTCACTACTGGCTCCGTAGCGAGCCATTTGGTACAGCTTTCCAAAGCAGGCTACACCATTGATTTATCCACTCTCATCACCCCCGCCGAACGGCGGGAAATTGAGCAGGCCATAGGCGTGGCAGGGCTTGAAGAAGGCCGTTTAAAGCCCCTGTTCGACTATTTTGAGGGTAAATACGATTATGGTAAACTGACCCTGGTAATGGGCCTCTCACAAACATAAAATCCTATTTTACGGGTTACCGTTGGATAATTTTTAGAAATTGTTTGGTATATACCAATAAATGACCTTTATTTGTCTTATAGAGTTTGGACAAACCCGTTACGACAGTGCGGGTTTGTCTATGTTTATACCAGACAAAAAGATCGGTTATTTTGATAAAAGAAGTTAGTTTATGTCTGCTCATGGCCGCTGTTTCACCGGTTTTGGCAGCACCTGCTTTCGAAGCAGATACGAGTCGGATTATTGCCTATGAGAACCCGTTAGATACGCCCCAATTATTGGTTGTCGATTCAACGAAGCGTATATTTCCCGTTTACTTTTGCGGAGAAGAAGTACCGATCAACGAAAAACGGGTTTCGCTCCGGTGGGTGCAAACACTGCGTACGTACGGAGCTGAACAGGAGTTTTTGCTTGACCTCCGCTCACGCGCTTCGGAGTTTTTCAGAATCATCGACCCCATTCTTCGTAAACATAAAATTCCCCGCGACTTTCGTTTTATGCCTCTGGCAGAAAGTGCCCTGGATAGCCGCAGCGTTTCCTACAAAGGAGCCGCGGGCTACTGGCAAATTATGCCCGGTACCGCCCGCGATTTGGGTCTCATTGTAAACAGTGAAGTAGATGAACGCTTCGATTTGGAAAAGTCGACCGTAGCAGTTTGCCATCACTTGCACCAGTTATACGGTGAATTAGGCTCCTGGACCCTGGTAGCTGCTGCTTATAATGGCGGTATCAACCACGTTCGGCACAAAATGAAGCAACAGGGCCAGACGAATTATTTTCGACTCCGGCTGCACCGCGAAACAAGCCACTACCTGTTTCGGATTCTGGCATTTAAAGAATTGCTCACCAACCCCCGGCAGTATGCGCAGCTTTTGAGTGGCTCAACGATTGCGGAATTAACCAAGCCACTTCCCAGCTGGAACAAGCCACTGGCCCAACCCAAAAAGATTAAGGACTCACCAACAATTGAGTTGATTGACGAAGACTACGCTGCTCCCAATTGGGGACCGCGTCCTAATACAGCACTAACCAAAACGCTGTCTGATTCGGAGCAACTGATTGCCCATGCCACTGCCACCCAAAAGACCCCAAATGCCCCTGTTTCTGATTTGGAGCAACACGGTACACATCTGCCTATTCAAAAATTAATGATGGGTCTGATGATTCTTCGCTTCCGTCGGCCGCGGATACCGCCCTGGAAAAAAGGGCGGGGCATCCGGCCAGTTCACTTCTGGGATTGGCTTTAATCTCCTCACAACTAGCCAGATAGGCCTTCGTTCTTACACTCTATGCCATTCCTATTACTGGATTACTCTGGTAATAGAGCCACTATGTTCGTATACGTTTGAAAGGCTGCTTTTACCGGGTAGCCTTTTCTTTTTGTTTAGCTACCACATAATAAATAATACTAACTCCATCATGTTACCGGAGATTAAGAAAGAAGTCTAAAAATTTGAACCCATAAGCTATTTTTACTTCTTTTTTCATGCACATAATAGCCTCACTTTCACTGACGGCTGGATTAGTTGTGGCTGCGGCATCGGCACCAACCTATCTGTTGCCTGCTTTGGCAGACGGGCCACTCATACCTAAAATTGCACCAATTCCCACTGTGGGGCCAGGTCTGACCCGTTTGTTGCCGCCGGTCTATTTTTGTGGCGAATCGGTCCCCCTGCATGAAGAAGCCGTAGCACGCCGTTTGGTGACGGCATTAGTAAGAAACACGACCGAGAACCAGGCTCTGTACCTGATTAGGCGACGGGCGGCTGTGTTTTTCCCCATCATTGAGCCTATTCTGGCCCGCCATCACATACCGCTGGATTTCAAGTACCTGCCTCTGGTTGAAAGTGCGCTTAAAGGTATGGCGGTGTCGCCAAAGGGAGCCGTTGGCTACTGGCAGTTTATGCCCGCTACCGCCCGTGAACTGGGCTTGTCCATAAAGCCGGGGAATGACGAACGAAAGAATTTGATTAAATCCACCAATGCCGCCTGTCGGTATCTGCGGTGGCTTCACACGCAACTAGGCTCCTGGACCCTGGCCGCAGCAGCTTACAATAACGGTATCGGCGCACTACTCTCCAACATTCGCCGACAGCAGCAACACGACTATTATTACCTGCGCCTAAACGCCGAAACGGGCAAGTACCTGTATCGCATTCTGGCGTTTAAAGAACTTTTCTCTAACTCCGGGGCCTACCAGCATCTTATTCCCGAACAGATGATGGCGTATCTGAGCGAACCGCTTAACCCGGATGCTGAGCCTGACGAGGGAGAGGTATTACTGCCAGAAGTTGTGTTGAATGAGGCAACCCAGGTAGCGGTCAGTGCTACCGCTGGCGAGGTACTACATCCAACCCCCGACCAACCGGAGGATATTCCACTCCCCAATGCTGCGGATGTTTTTCGGGAGGGCATCAAGGCCCGGCTATGGGAAGCAGGGGATGTGCAGCGAGGAAAAATCTGGGTATTTCACCTCACCCGAAACGGTATGGCCGATGGAAGAGCGGTGGAAGAAGGTGATATTCTGTACGCCGTGGTGGAAGACATTGATCCAAAAACGGGCAAAGTATACCTGCGTGCCGATAAGTTATACTCGACCAGTGAAAAGTACACCTACAACCTGTCATTGTCGGCTATTGATGCATCTACCGGCCGCATTGGCATCAAGCTACCCGACGTGAACCAGGTGAAAGAAGGGTGGATCCTTACCTGGAAAACCTTATAACCGAACTAAACCATGAGGTCGGTTCGTTGTCCAATCGTCTGACCATCAATCTTAGTTTTGACTTTATCTCCAACAAGCACAACCGTACTAACGCTGATTCACCTGCTACTTTTTGTTTCAGCCAGTGCCCAGAGAATACCCTCCAAAAAAAACAAGCAGTTTCACCAGGCAACCTATCAGTCCCGCGTATCGACTGGCCCAAACAGGCTGCATTTCTGTGGAGAAGCTGTACCAACTGAACAGGGCGATGTTTCGGCTAAACTGGCTTTTGCCCTGGCCAGTAACGCGGGCTACGCCCGGCATATCAATAGCCTGAGAGCCCGTTCGGCTCCTCATTTTGCCGTTATTGAGCCAATCCTTCAGAAGCACAATATTCCCAACGATTTCAAATATCTCCCGCTCATCGAGAGTGACTGGCGCGCCAATGCGGTATCGTCGGCGGGGGCAGTTGGCTACTGGCAGTTTATGGATGAAACGGCGCAGGATATGGGGCTTTCCATCACCCCCAGCAACGACGAACGTACCGACCTTCGGAAATCGACTGAAGCAGCCTGTACCTACATCAAATTTTTGTACCGCAAGCTGGGTTCCTGGACGCTGGTAGCGGCTGCCTACAATGGGGGCGTTGGTATGATACAGCGGAAGATTACGAAATCAGGCCGGCGCGATTATTACACAATGGCCATGAATGCCGAAACGGGTCATTATCTCTACCGGATTCTGGCGATGAAAGAACTATTCACTAATCCATCCTACGGCATTGGTTCAGTGGGTATTATGCTGGCTTCAGCCGGGACCGCCTACGAGAAAGAACGGGAACAGGCCCGGAAAATGGGGTGGCTTCAGGAAGACGAACCTGAACCAGAGGGAATACCCGTTGAATCATTCTATGGTAGTCCCACACGTAAGGAATCCGTCGTGGTGGACAGCCTGTTGGCAGAACTGCTGAAAAGCAAACCCCGCAAACCAATGGTTTATATAGGAGATGTAGCCACTAAACTGGTTAAAGCCGGTCCCTTAAAAGTGGGCAAAAGCTGGGCATTTACGCTGACAGAAGATGTGCAGATTGGCGAAGATGCTCTAAAAATTGGTGATGTTCTATATGCTGTTGTGGACGACGTAGATGCACGGGGTAATCTGTTTCTTCGGGCTACCAAAGCAATTCCAGCCGATACCAAAAAACCTATTTCGCTTACGCTGCTTGGCATGAATCCAGTTACGGGTATGGCTGGTCTGGTACTCCCAAAAAAGGTTGAGCCAGGCTGGATTGTACAGTGGAAGCTGTAGTCAAGTTTGTTCCAGTGCTACCTTCATTTAGCCAGTGTCTTTTTGTACGTATCAATAGCACGTTGGCGGGCCATTGTATGCTCAACCATCGGTTTGGGGTAGTCACCCTTATTGACTTCCGGCACCCATTGCTCCACATACTCATTTTCAGGGTCGAACTTTTTCGCCTGCAACGTGGGGTTAAAGACCCGAAAGTAAGGGGCGGCATCAGTGCCTGACCCGGCTGCCCACTGCCAGCCGCCATTATTAGCAGACAGGTCGTAATCCCGCAGTTTTTTTCCGAAGTAAGCCTCACCCCACCGCCAGTCAATGAGCAGGTGTTTGCACAGGAAACTGGCCGTAATCATCCGAACCCGGTTGTGCATCCAGCCTATTGTATTGAGTTGGCGCATACCGGCATCTACAATGGGGTAGCCCGTTTCGCCCCGGCACCATTTATCGAATTCGTCTTCATTGTTCCGCCATTCAATCTGGTCGTATTGCCGCCGGAAAGAGTTTTTCTCTACGTGCGGGAAATGGTCAAGCACCTGAAAATAGAAGTCCCGCCAGCATAGTTCATTCAAAAATGTTTTGTTGCTGGCTTCCTTCGCCTGCCGGGACAGGTCACGAATGCTGATGGTACCAAAACGCAGGTGCATACTGAGCTCACTCGTACTTTCCGGCAAGGCCGGGAAATCACGGGTTTTGGCGTAGTTATCTAACAGTGTATCAGGAACCGTACGGGGCGGAAATGGCTCCTTCACCGGCTGAAAATCCATATCGGTCAACGTAGGAACCGGTGTCGGTTTTGTTTGCCAGAACTGGCCGAAGTATTCTTCCGTAGGGTAAGATTTCAGGTAGAACGTGTCCAGCTTGTCGTGCCACTTGCGGCTGTAAGGCGTGAAAACGGTATAAGGCGTTTTTTTGCCGGTCAGGATTTCATCCTGGTCAAAAATTGTCTGGTCTTTACCGGTCTGGAAACCAATGTTGTGTTCTTTAAGAAGATCGCCAATGGCCTTATCCCGTTCTTTGGCGTATACTTCGTAGTCGCGGTTGGCAAACACTTCCCCAATGGAATATTGCTCAATTAGTTCTTTCCAGACTTCTACCGGATGCCCATAACGTACGATGATTGTGGACTCCATTTTGGCAAGCTCGTTGTGCAGACGATTGACTTCCTGCACCAGAAACTCCACCCGCCGGTCCGTACGGTCGTCCAAATCATCCAGAATGGTACGGTCGAAAATGAAAACGGGCACTACAGGCCGCCCACTTTTGAGGGCACAATACAAAGCGGCATTGTCGTGCAGTCGCAGGTCTCGGCGAAGCCACACAAGTGACAGGGGTTCTGACTCGTTCATACAGGGACTATTTTGCCTTCAAACCCGCTGTTGACATGAAATGTTAAGCAAACCCTACGTTGCGCTTTCTCAATAAAAAAAGCGTGTACTTGACTCAACAAGTCAAATACACGCTAAAAATCAACGTAAGTGCTGTTTACACCAGTTTATGCTTCATTAAGTACTCGGCAATTTGCACGGCGTTGGTGGCCGCTCCTTTGCGGAGGTTATCGGCCACAATCCACATATTCAGCGTTTTGGGCTGGCTTTCGTCACGACGAATACGGCCGACGAAGACTTCGTCTCTACCGTGGGCCGTCAGTGGCATGGGGTAAATTTTATTAGCCGGGTCGTCCTGCACAATAACACCTTCGGCTTTGCTCAGCAAATCAACGACATCCGGTAGTTCAAACTCATTTTCAAATTCGATGTTCACGGCTTCCGAGTGACCACCGATCGTTGGAATACGGACCGTAGTAGCGGTTACCTGAATCGAATCGTCGCCCATTATCTTCTTGGTCTCATTCACCATCTTCATCTCCTCTTTCGTATAACCGTTATCGAGGAAAACGTCGATATGGGGCAGCACGTTGAGATCGATGGGGTGCGGATACACTTTCGGCGCATCCGTATTACCGGCACGTTCGGCGAAAAGCTGGTCGACAGCTGCCTTGCCCGTACCCGTCACGGATTGGTATGTCGATACCACTACACGTTTGATTTTATATTTGTCGTGCAGGGGTTTCAGGGCGACGACCATCTGAATGGTCGAGCAATTAGGGTTGGCAATAATCTTGTCTTCGGGCGTTAGTGTATTGGCATTTATTTCCGGAACAACCAGTTTTTTGGTTGGGTCCATCCGCCAGGCCGACGAGTTGTCGACCACCGTAATACCCGCTTCGGCAAACTTCGGGGCCAGTTCCAGTGAGGTGCCTCCCCCGGCCGAAAAAATCGCAATGGCTGGTTTGGCAGCAATGGCATCCTCAAAGCTTACGATTGAGTACGACTTACCCTTGAACGCAACCTGTTTACCAACCGACCGCTCGGAAGCAACAGGAATAAGTTCGGACACGGGGAAGTTTCGTTCCTCCAGCACTTTCAGGATTTCACTACCGACCAGGCCAGTAGCGCCAACAACGGCAATTTTCATGGTTTTACGAACAATTGATTAAGAAATTGCCCGCAAAATTACGCCAAAAGTTTGACGTACAGACCCATTGGTTTAAAAAAGTCAGAATTGTGCCATCAGTCCAATGCCCGAATGGCTAATGCTGGAATAAGGCATTACCTGCCAGGAAACACCCTGCTGTTTCAAGCTGCGGTTGTAATATTGTATTGAACGACGAAGGTGAAAGTCCGGGTGAAGAGCTAACGCTCCGATGGCTGCAATAGCAAAACCTACGCCCGCTGTCAGTAAGGCAGTTGTATGCGTTTTTCTTGCCTCGTTTGTGAATGCGCCAAGACTAGTTGCAGTGAGCGGACCCGTAAGTGTCTGGGAAGCACCTAATCTGGTAGTAATAATACCGCCCAGTAGCATTGTAGAGCCACCTACCACAAGCATAATTGTACGTAACCTTCGTTGGCGAACGTATTGCTGAAATTCCTGAATGGCATTTTTGTCGCCGGAAGCCTCTATGTACGGAGCCAGATCCGGGGCACGCCTGACTTCGATACCGTCGTAGATATAGCGCTGACTAAGGCCATATCCGTTTCCATGATGGAAGTATTGATAGGTCGGCTCCGATGTAGTTTCTATTGGCTTAAGCGGTTCAGTCTGTGCCCATACGCTGGCTGGCAGGATTATGAGGAAAAGGAAAAGCGTTTTCATACTCAGTCCGTTTAGTTGAATAAATATAAACAACTGACCATATAAACAAATCGAAATCGGGTAAATTTTCGCGTCTTCCCTCTACTCTCTCACTCCTGCCAGATTCAACATAAACGCGTATTCCAAAGCAATTTCCTTTAGGGCTTGAAAACGGCCCGATGCGCCCCCATGTCCTGCTTCCATATTGGTGTGCAGCAGCAACTGGGTTTCCTCGCCGGGGTTGGTATTCGTTTTCATGACGCGGAGTTTGGCTACCCACTTGGCAGGCTCCCAGTACTGTACCTGCGAATCGTGCAGGCCCGTGGTAACCAGTAGGTTCGGGTAGGCTTGCTGCTTCACATTGTCATAAGGCGAGTACGACAGCATGTAGTCATAATACTCCTTATTTTTAGGATTCCCCCACTCCTCAAATTCGCCGGTGGTAAGCGGAATCGTTTCGTCGAGCATAGTCGTTACCACGTCCACAAAGGGTACAGCTGCCACCACGCCCCGGTACAGTTGCGGGGCCTGATTGATGACTGCCCCCATCAGCAGACCACCCGCACTGCCGCCCATGGCGAAGAGTTTGTCGGCACTCGTGTACTTGTTTTTAATCAGGTATTCAGATACATCAACGAAGTCATTGAAGGTATTTTTCTTCTTCAGCATCTTCCCATCTTCATACCACCGACGGCCCATTTCCTGACCACCCCGGATGTGGGCGATGGCGAAGATAAAGCCCCGGTCGAGCAGGCTCAGGCGAGTCGAACTAAAGCCGGGGTCCATGGAGTAACCGTAGGAGCCGTACGCGTATTGCAGCAACGGAGCCGCACCATCCTTTTTAGTACCCTTCCGATACACCAGCGAAACGGGTACCTGCACGCCATCACGCGCGGTGGCGTAGACCCGTTCCGACACGTAATTGTTTTTATCGAAGCCTCCCAGCACGTCCTGCTGTTTTTTCAGCGTTTTCTCCTTCGTGTCCATATTATAATCGAAGGTAGAATTGGGCGTGGTGAGCGATGAATAGCTGTAACGCAGTACGTTCGTGTTGAAATCAGGATTGTAGGCAATACCAGCCACATAGGCCGGTTCACCAAAATTGAGGTATTCGTCGGCGTTCCTATTTTGATTGATAACGCGAATATTGGTCAGGCCCGCTTTACGTTCGCCGAGAACCAGGTGGTTGACGAACACATCCATATTAGCCAGATACACATCCGGGCGATGCGCAATTACTTCCTTCCAGGCAGTTCGGTCGGTGGTTTTACCTTCGGGCACTTCCATCAGCCGGAAGTTTTCGGCCTTCCAGTTAGTGCGGACGTAAAACTTGTTTTTATAATGAACGATGTCGTACTCATGCCCCTTTTCACGGGGCAGAAACGTCACGAACTTACCCATCGGGTTACTGGCTTCCAGCAGTTGAAACTCGGTTGATACGCCGTTATGGTCGGAGCTGATTTCGATATACTTCTTTGACTTGGATCGACTTAGACCCATGTAAAACTGGTTGTCTTTTTCTTCGTACACCAGTACATCGGCTTTGGGGTCGGTTCCCAGCACATGCCGATAGACCTGGTAACCCAGCAGTGTTTGCGGGTCTTTTTTGACGTAGAAAAGCGTTTTGTTATCCGTAGCCCAGGCAAAACTACCGGCTTCGGTATTCGGGATGATTTCGGGATAAATTTTGCCGGTTTTCAAGTTTTTCACCCGCAGGGAATACAACCGCCGACTAACGGTATCCTCCGCAAAAATGGCCAGTTCATCGTTATCCGACACTTCGTAGCCGCCAAGCTGGTAGTAGTTATGCCCTTTCGCCAGCTTGTTTCCGTCGAACATAATTTCTTCGGTACCTTGCAGCGAGCCTTTTTTACGGCAGTACAGTGGATATTCCCCCCCGGTAACGTAGCGAGTGTAATAAAAATAGCCTCCCTCCCGGTACGGAACCGACTCGTCCTGCTGCTTGATGCGCCCTTTCATTTCTTCAAACAGTTTCGCTTGCAGGTCTTTAACAGGAGCCAGCACTTGTTCGAGGTACGCGTTTTCGGCGTTCAGGTAGCTGATTACCTCGGGATTCTCGCGTTCGTTGAGGTAGTAATAATTATCGATCCGTTTGCTGCCGTTGGTGATAAGTTCCTTAGCCTTGATAGCCGCTTTTGGTGCCGATGGAGTTTGTGCCTGAGTCATGCTGTAGAGCGTGAGGGTAGTAAGTATCGTTGAACAAATCAGTTTCATGATGAAGTTCTGCTCGTTTCTTTCCGGAAAATTTCTGTAAAAGTAACCCTTATTTGCACGCGTCGGTAGTGTAGAAAATGGCAGAACTCCGCGACCTTTGTCTCCACTGCACCTTGCTGCGTACAGGAAATCATGCCCGAACTCGTCGTTGCTCACTATACCGAAAACCTGAACTGGCTGAGAAACCTGCCCGCTGGATTGGCAACCACCGTTTATACCAAAGGGCCTGACGAGCAAAGCGAGCATAAAGCAACTCCCGTACCTAATGTGGGCCGCGAAGCGCATACGTATCTGCATCACATCATTAGCCGGTACAATTCATTGGCCGAATGGACCATTTTTTGCCAAGGCAAACCCTTCGACCACGCCTACGATTTCAAAAAAAACCTGCGCGAATTTGTCGCTAATCCCGATGCCATCAGCTCAACCGGTTTCCGGTGGCTCGGCCACCTAATCGATACCGACGATAAGCAGGGGCATCGCCTTTTTCGGCCGTGGAGCAAGAATGAGGATGGCCGGGGACTTGATTTAAACGGATTTCACCTCGCCCTGTTCGGAGCGGATGGTCCTGACCAGTACACGTTTGTGCTGGGTGCTCAATTTGTTGTGAATCGCAGCATTGTTTTGCGGCAACCCGTTTCATTTTACGAACGGGCACTGGCAGTAGCTACGTCATTCCCTGACGCGGCCCATTGCTATGAGCGCAGCTGGGACCGCGTTTTTAGGGTGGCTGGCATCAACCCTGACTGGCTAGCAGGGCGCCAGACGGTGTATATGAAACCAATGAAACACCAGCAAACGGTATCGATTGGTCCTGACCAGATAAAGTGAAACGATAGCCCGTTTTATCTAACCAAACGAATTACGCGTCATTGAGCGGCTACCGTTACCTAAAAACTAATCGCTACAGACAAAAGGGAATGGTAGAGCTGCCTCAAAAAGACTGGTCAAATCGAACCCTTTTAAGAAATATGCGGTCTTACTGTCTGGTATTCAAAAACAAATACGCTTTTTCGTATCTTTAATCAATAACAACTACCATTACTTATTCATGGCCCGGAGATTCTACGTGCCCCAATTTCGGCTCGTTCTGTTCTGTATCGGTACCGCTGGTACGCTGACCGTATTGACTGGCTATTACCCCGAAAAAGACTCCTTTCAGAAGGCTTTTACCCGTATTAACAGGGAAGTAAGCGAACACAGCCGTGCGTACGAAACGCTGGTTGATGCCTCAAATCTGGTAGGCCACCGGCTAACAGGCAGTGCGAATGGAACTCGCGCCGAAACGTATGCCTTCGATCTATTGTCCTCATATGGGTACGGGGCTAAAGATGTCCGTTACCAGCCATTTGAGGTGGAAGCCTGGATGCGGGATACGGTTACATTATCAATCGTACCGGAAAAGAGTGATAATTTCCGGGATGTGCCCGTGGTAGCCCTGGCGCACTCGCCAACAGAGGCCCACATTAAGGGTGAAATCCTGGACATTGGCAACGGGCTGGAAGGCGACTTTGCCGCCCTCCGGGACAAAATAAAGGGTAAAGTAGCACTGGTAAACATCGGTTTGGCAGCTCCGGTAAAGGGTGCCCGTAATCTGCACCGCTCCGAAAAAACGGCCCTGGCTATCCAATACGGGGCGTCGGGTGTGATTATGGTCAATCTGGTGCCCGGCAATGTGTTGCTCACCGGGACGGCTTCGGTAACGGGTCAACTCATTCCAATTCCATCCGTTTGCATTTCTCTCGAAAGTGGCGAGGCTCTCCGCTCGTGGATGCAGGAAGAACATGGTCGACTACAGGCTATGATTGACATGACCAACACGAGCCGTAAAATACGCGCTCGTAATGTGATAGCAACCCTCAAAGGCTCTACCTATCCTGACGAAAAAATCATTGTTGGCGGCCACCTAGATTCCTGGGACTTAGCCACCGGAGCGATTGATAATGGTATTGGCTCCTTTGCCGTTATGGACATTGCCCGTACGTTTAAAGCCCTTAAATTGAAACCGAAGCGTACGGTTGAATTCGTTCTTTTCATGGGTGAAGAACAGGGTCTGCTAGGCTCCAAGGCACTGGTCGACAAATTAAAGAAGACCGGACAGATTGACCAGGTACGGTACATGCTAAACCTCGACATGACCAATGATCCAACGGGCCTGAATGCCTTTGGTCATTCAGCCATGTTGCCTTTTCTGACCGCCATTGGCGAAACAATGAAGGAGGTTGAACCAGCCTTTGCCAACGACATGCGCAATCAGGCGGGATTACACTCCGACCACCAACCCTTTATGCTACAGGGAGTTCCCGTAGTGGGCATGAACGGTCACCTGGATAAGGAAGTGCTCGACTGCTACCATGCCAATTGTGACCGGATAAACCTCGTCAATGCCGGACAATTAAAAAATACCGTTCGGTACTCGACCATGCTGCTCTACGCTCTTGCCAGTGCCGACGCTATTCCGGCAAAACGGCAAAACGATACCCAAACCCGCGATTACCTGGTCACGCAGGGACTACGTACGCCTTTGCAGATTGCCAACGAATGGCGATGGAAGGAGTAAGTGCCTACTATTAAAGTTTTACTTTAATAGTAGGCACCTGGAGAAAGGATGTTTTTGTTACTTTGTAATCCTATCTCATCCTACCCAAAAATGGCTAAAAATACCTTTCGGAAACCAGAGCGGGTTGTTCCAGAACGAGTCATCAAACGAAAAAGGGAACGCCGACGATTACGACTGGCTGCGTGGCTAGACGATCTTATCCCCCTCAACCGTCTTTTTGGGGAAGACAACGCCTGGCCTATTTACCACATCGACCGTATTTTGTGGGTTACCTTCCTGCTCATCCTGTACATTGGCCTGAATCACAACGCAGAACGATTGTTTCGGCGCATCCTGCGTACCAAAGCGCAGGTTAGCGAGCTTCGCTCGCAGGCTACTGTATTGCAGGCAGATTTCGATAAAAGCGGCAAACAATCCGAGATTAGCCGGCGTGTAGCCCCATTGGGGTTGTCCGATAGCCAGACTCCACCCTACAAAATTGTTGTTAAGTCCCATGAAGAACCAAACTAATAACATCAAGCAGGACATCATTCAGCGGGCCGACCATATATTCTATCTGGTTATTGTTCTTGCTGTCAGCGTGATGGTTCGGCTCGTTTACCTGCAATATTTCCATAAGGACGTAAAAGGTAAGTTCTGGCGGGAGCGCGTTGCAGCTACCCTTATTCAGCGGGACACGATTCGGGCTATGCGGGGAAATATTTACGCCAACGACGGACGACTGCTGGCTACGTCGCTACCTACTTACGTTGTGGGCATTGACCCCACCGTGGCCAAACCGGCTTACTTCGCGGATAAAGTAGATTCCCTCGCCCAAACACTCGCCCGGATCTACCGGGATCGTTCTGCCCGCGATTATGCCGGTGTTATCAGGGATGCGCGTAAACACAAACGACGCTACGTTTTGCTAAACCACCGGCGAATCACGTTCCAGGAGCGAACTATTTTGCTCAAAGCCCCCTTTTTTCGATCAACATCGAAAGTAAATGCCCGGGGTGGCGTACTACGGGCGTATTATGAGCGCTATCACCCCTTCAATCGCATGGCCGAACGTACCATTGGCAACCTCGATGCCAAAACAGGACGTGGTCTAATTGGCCTAGAAGCCTCTTTCCAGCCCGAGCTGGCTGGTAGAAATGCCGTTGGTCTGGTAGAAGTTCTGGCGGGGGGTGTTCGCAAACCCGTTAATGATGGCCCCGATATGAAGCCCGAACCGGGCATGGACCTATACACCACCATTGATGTCAACTACCAGGATATAGCCGAATCGGCCCTGCACGAAACGCTGGAGAAGTACAAGGCGGCTAAAGGCTCCGTTATCGTGATGGAAGTAGCAACCGGCGAAATCAGGGCAATGGCTAACCTCACCCGTACCAAGGCTGGAAACTACGTAGAGAATTTCAATCATGCCCTGGCTGGTAGCAATGACCCTGGCTCGACCTTCAAACTGGCTACAATGATGGCCCTGATGGAAGAGAAGGCCATTTCTTTAAATCAGATGGTACAGACAGGCACCCACGCGGTTCGGTACAATAGCATCTGGATAACCGATTCCAATGGGGGCGGCTCAGGCCCGCTTACCGCTCGTGAGGTCTTTGAGAAATCGTCGAACATAGGCACCCACCTGCTTATGCGCAGCTATTTCTACCAGCGGCCTGCATTATATTGCCAGTACCTGAGCCAGTTTCATCTAACGCAGCCAACCGGTATTCGTATGAAAGGCGAAGCGATGCCCGTTGTTCGTAACCCCGACATGAAAGGCTGGAGCCGGGCCTCCATTACGTCTATGTCGTATGGCTACGAAATGCAGTTGACGCCCTTACAGATGCTCACATTTTATAACGCGGTAGCGAATAACGGCTACTGGGTTCGTCCGTTGCTGGTGAAGCAGATCAAGCTGGCCGATGAACTGGTTGAAGAAAACAAGCCCTACGTATCCTCCTCACCCTTCTGCTCGAAAGAAACCATTCGGAAAGCCCACGAACTGCTAAGGGGTGTGGTAGCGCACGGAACAGCCAAACATATCGACAACCCTTATTACGAAATTGCCGGAAAAACGGGAACAGCCCAGAAAATAATTGGCGGGCTTTACCAGCGTGGTCGGTATTACACCTCATTCATTGGGTATTTCCCGGCCGACAAGCCAAAGTACAGCATGATTGTCGTTGTGGATAATCCGCATCAGGGAGAAAACGGCGGTAGTCTGTATGCCGGTGCGGTGTCCGCCCCCGTGTTCAAGGCGGTAGCCGACCGAATCGTGGCGTATGATATTCGGATGCACGCCCCGATGAAAGCCAGCAACGCGCAGCCGCAATCCACAACAAGCATGGTGGCGGGCTATGCCGATGATCTGCATACGATTAGCGATGCCTTACATATCAAAAGCGAACCCGCTGTTGAGGGATGGGTTGAAACCACACCCAGCGGACGCTGGAAATCACGCCCGACCCGCCCTGACCAGGTTCCCGATGTGCGGGGTCTTAGCCTGCGCGACGCGCTGTTTCTGCTCGAAAACCGTGGCTTTCGGGTACAGGTAGAAGGCAAGGGTAAGGTAAAACAGCAATCCGTAGATCCGGGAATCGAAATTGCTAAAACGATAGGAAAGCTGATTACATTACGGTTGGGGTAAACAGGAGCCGTAAAATTAGGTAGTCCGCTTTTCTACCTGTTTTTTTGCAGATGACAACCGAACGGGTGGTTTGTCCAAACTGTATGCTGCTAAAAAATCTTCTCTATAAAATTCCGCTGCTGGCTACTTCCGGTAATATGGATGCCGAGGTAACCAGCATGATAATGGACTCGCGCCGGGTTAGCCCCGGTTGTTTGTTCATTGCTCTGCGTGGCACGGTTACGGATGGTCACGCCTTCATTGATACGGCGGTGAGCCAGGGCGCATCGGCCATTCTCTGCGAAGAACTACCGGCCAGTCTATCACCCGACGTAGCGTATGTACGGGTGCAGAACGCGGCCCGAACCATGGGATTGCTGGCTGCCAGTTTCTACGAACATCCATCAAGCAAACTCAAACTGGTTGGTATAACGGGTACCAATGGCAAAACGTCTGTTGCCACATTGCTCTTTCGTTTGTTTCGGGCACTGGGCTACCGATGCGGCCTATTATCGACGGTCCAGAACCAGATTGATGAGAAAATTCTCCCCGCCACGCACACCACACCCGACGCCATTACCATCAATCAACTGTTAACCCAAATGCTGGCGCATGGGTGTACGCACGTATTTATGGAAGTCAGTTCACACGCCATGGTGCAGGAACGGGTGGCGGGATTGACATTTACCGGTGGTATTTTCACGAACATTACCCACGACCACCTTGATTTTCACGGTACCTTCGATAATTACATCCGGGCAAAAAAGAGCTTCTTCGATCAACTCCCCGCCACTGCTTTCGCGCTAACTAACGTAGACGATAAGCGGGGGCTGGTGATGCTTCAAAACACAAACGCCCGCAAGGAAACCTACTCCCTCCAGACGCTGGCCAGTTTCAAAGGAAAAGTACTGGCTGATAGTTTATTTGGCTTACAGATGCTGGTGGATGACCGGGAAGTGTGGTTTAAATTGATTGGTCGTTTCAATGCCTATAATCTACTGAGTGTATACGGAGCCTCTGTTTTGCTTGGCGAAGACCCAACCGATGTATTAACGCTGCTTTCGGGTATCACTCCCCCACAGGGCCGCTTTGAGCAGATTGTATCATCCGACAAAATTGTGGGCATTGTCGATTACGCCCATACACCCGACGCGCTGCAGAATGTATTAGAAACCATCAATGACTTACGGCAGGATAATGACCAGGGACGTCTGCCGCAAATTATCACCATTGTAGGGTGTGGCGGGAATCGTGATGCGGCCAAACGGCCTATTATGGCTGAAATCGCCTGCCGCTTCAGTAACCGGGTTATTCTAACTTCCGACAATCCGCGCAATGAAGACCCAATGGCCATTCTGGAACAGATGCAGGCTGGCGTTCCACCCGTCGACGTCAAAAAGACAGTAACCATCGAAGATCGGCACGAAGCTATCCGGCAGGCCGTTTCACTGGCCCATCCGCACGACATTATTCTGGTGGCGGGTAAAGGGCATGAAACGTATCAGGAAATAAGCGGGGTCAAGTACGACTTTGATGACCGGCTTGTACTACGGGAGTCTTTTGAAGAACGCGGAAATCAATAACTTTGAAAATCAATTGCGAATAATAAGATGACAGAATGAGTGACTGTTCTTTTACCATTCACTCATTCTGTCATCTTATTACTCACTCATTCATACCCTATGCTCTACTACCTTTTCCAGTTTCTCGACGAACAATATAACTTTCCCGGAGCCGGGGTTTTCCAATACATATCGTTTCGGGCTCTGGGTGCCGTCATCACGTCGTTGCTGGTAGCGGCCCTATTTGGCCGGCGAATCATTGATAAACTCCGTAACCTGCAAATTGGCGAGTCCATCCGCGACCTGGGGCTGGAAGGGCAGATGCAGAAGCGCGGTACGCCCACTATGGGTGGTTTTATTATTCTGGCTTCGCTACTGATTCCGGCCTTACTCTTCGCGAAACTATCTAACGTGTATGTTATTCTCGCCATCGTATCAACCGTCTGGACGGGTATGATTGGCTTCCTGGACGACTACATCAAGGTTTTCAAGAAAAACAAAGAGGGCTTGCAAGGGAAGTTTAAAGTAGTTGGGCAAGTTGGATTGGGGCTTATAGTAGGTCTTACCCTATATTTCAACGAGTCCGTAAAAATCCGTAAATACGCCCCCCGTATGTTTAGCACATCGACGGTTCCCGATGTGTACCAGGATATGAAATCCACGCTAACAACGGTGCCGTTCATGAAAAATAACGAGTTCGATTATAGCTCGCTGCTGTTCGGATTCCTGCCGGAAAATTACACATGGATTGTGTACGTAGGCATTTGCATTTTCATCATCACGGCAGTTTCCAACGGCGCGAACATTACCGATGGCATTGACGGGTTGGCGGCTGGCACATCCGTTATTATTGGGTTAACCATTGGTGTACTGGCCTATCTGTCTGGGAACAAGGTTTTCTCGCAGTACCTCAATATTATGTACATACCAAATGCGGGTGAACTGGTAATTTTTTGTGCGGCCTTTGTTGGGGCCTGTGTCGGCTTTTTATGGTACAATTCATATCCGGCTCAGGTATTCATGGGCGATACGGGGAGTCTGATGCTGGGCGGTGTTATTGCCGTGTTGTTCTTGGCAATTCGGAAGGAGCTGATGATCCCCGTTATCTGCGGCATTTTTCTGGCCGAACTGGTATCCGTAATCACGCAGGTAAGTTATTTTAAGTACACAAAACGAAAATACGGAGAGGGCAGGCGAATCTTCCTCATGTCACCCCTACACCATCATTTCCAGAAACTGGGTTACCACGAAGCCAAAATCGTGACCCGACTATGGATTGTTGGTATCATTCTGGCCGTCCTGGCCCTGGCTACGTTAAAACTACGGTAGTTTTTCACGCTGAACCGACAATCGAGTATTTGTTATATTCGACTGTCGGTTCAGCGTAACGTGCAGGTTAGGCCAGTTCTTCTTCTACGGCCGTTTTTGCCTTTTTGTAGGTATCCTTCACCGCATCACTAGCCGTTTCAAGCGTTTTTTTCGCTGATTTTCCGGCCGCTTTCGCTTTGTGTCGGTAACGGGCGCGGTCATAGGCACTGATCGACTTCAGATTAAGGCTCCCTCCCTTTTTTGAGAATAGCCAAAGACCGCCAAGTACAAGGGCACCCGTCAGCACCGCAATCGTTATGACATTCTTCTGATCTTCTTCCGCCTGATCTTTGGGTGTCATGTCCCTGCGTACATTGGCAGCCAGCAACGGGTCAGGCAGGATGTGGGCAACGGCAACACGGGCTTTGTTCATCCAACCCGCTACTACGTGATCTTTGCCCTGCATAAGAGCCTCATAGCCTTCTTTGGCCACATCGGCCGGGCTGGCTGTTTTTTGCGGGTCGGCTCCTTTTATATTCTCTGCACCGGCGACTTTGAAGAAATTAGTGTTGGTTGCGCCGGGCATCAGCACCGTAATAGTTACGTTCGTGTGTTTAACCTCATTCCGAATCGCTTCTGAAAATGACTTGATAAACGCTTTTGTCGCCCCATACACGGCCATTAACGGATTGGGGATGACCGATACTTCAGACCCAAGCATCAGAATTTTACCCTCGTTGCGACTCACCATGTCGTTCAGGTATAACTTGGTGAGATGAACCAGTGCTGTAGCGTTAACCTGAATAACGCTTAACTCCTTTTGTAAATCCGTTTCGGTAGCAAACTGCCCGTACTCGCCAAAACCAGCATCGTTTACCAGCACATCAACCTGAATACTCTTTTGCTGTGTTTCGGCATAGATTTCCTCCGGGGCACTGGTATTCGCCAGATCTTTAGTCAGAATGGTTGTCTGGGTACCATACTGATTATGAAAGTTGGACGCTAGTTGCTCCAGACTCTCCTGGTTACGCCCCACCAACACCAGATTGTAACCGTCTTTGGCAAAAAGCCGGGTTAATTCCTGCCCGATGCCGCTGCTTGCCCCGGTAATGAGCGCAGTTTTTCCATTTTTATGTTCTTCCATTGTTGAGTTATTATTTTTTGTTCTACGCAATTAACTGCCCGTTATGGCGCCCAAAACCATGTTCCTACTTTAATCAGGGTTTCAAAATCACTTTAGTACAATCGTCTTTCTTCTTCTTGAATATCTCATAGCCCCGGCTAATGTCGGCTAACGGCAGTATGTGCGACACAATATCATCGAGTACAACCTTGCCCTGCACCACCAAATCGAGCAGATGGTCAATATTTTTATGAACCTGCGACTGCCCCATGCGCATGGTAACGCCTTTATCGAACAGACGCCCGATTGGAAAATTGTCAGATGGGGCTCCGTATACACCAACTACCGATACAATTCCTCCGCGCCGAACGGCCTGAAAACACAGTTCCAACACCTTGGTTGTCCCTTTTTCCAGGTTGATAACAGCTTTTGCCTTGTCCAGTATCGACCGTTCGGCTTCCATACCAACGGCATCAACACATAAATCAGCGCCACGGCCGTGAGTCATGTTGCGGATTGCTTCCACAACGTCAACATCGTGTGGATTTATCGTTTCCACGTTGTTTACCCGCCGGGCCCGCTCGAGTCGATAGGGCAGCGGATCAATGGCAATTACCCGTCCGGCTCCCTGTAGCCAGGCTGATTTCTGCGCCATCAGCCCCACAGGTCCAGAGCCAAAAATGGCTACTGTTTCCCCGCCCCGCAGCTCTCCCCATTCAATAGCACTCCAGCCGGTCGGGAAGATATCGGTCAGAAAAAGTACCTGCTCGTCCTTCAGAGTCTCGGGAACGTGACGCAAGCTATAATCGGCATAGGGCACCCGGACGTACTCCGCCTGTCCTCCGTTGTAACCACCATACAGGTCTGAATAACCAAACAGGCCACCGCCCTTTTCTGTCAGCAAGCCACCATCGGGACCGTAGTGTTCTGGATTCGAATTTTCGCAGTGCATCTGAAGATTATGCTCGCAGAAAAAGCAGTGCCCGCAGGCAATGGTAAACGGTACTACTACCCGATCTCCTTTCTTTAAATTGGTTACCTCCGATCCGACATCTTCCACAATACCCATAAACTCGTGGCCCAGCACCTCATTCTGAAACTGGGGCAGGAACCCATCGTAGATATGCAGATCGGAGCCGCAGATGGCCGTTGAGGTAACGCGCAGAATAACATCCCTTGACTGTTCGATTGTTGGATCATCCGTCGCTTCGTAACGAATATCACCTACTTTGTGAAAAACGGCTGCTTTCATAAATACGTTGAGTTGGTTTTTTAAAATCAGCCAACAGGCTGAATTAAGAGACTAACTATCCGGTTTGGCATTGGTTTTAAAAACCTACTTGTAATACAGACTTTGTTATTGAGTGGAATTATTTGATTAGCCAGCTCTTACCTACCTAATGGGTTGAGCGTTCAGTAGTTATATTCCTGCTCCACCCTTGCTTTTAAGGGTCATAAGGCCTATATTTGCACTCCCGTTTCGAAACGGGCCTATCTTTTTGATAGGTAATCTATTGAAAACAAACCAATTAGTCTCCATAAAGTGAATACGCTCAGTTACAAAACCATCTCGGCCAACAAAGAAACGGCGCAGAAGGAATGGATTGTGGTTGACGCTCAGGGTGAAGTGCTCGGTCGGCTGGCCAGCCAAATTGCTCACCTGATCCGCGGCAAACACAAGACCAACTTCACCCCGCATGTTGATTGCGGAGACAACGTGATTGTCATCAACGCCGACAAGGTGCGCCTTACGGGTGCCAAGATGACCGACAAAGTTTACGTTCGCCACACGGGTTATCCCGGCGGCCAACGGTTCGCATCGCCCCGGTTGCTGCTCGAGAAACATCCCGAGCGCATCATCGAACATGCAGTGAAAGGTATGTTGCCGAAAAATCGGCTTGGTCGGCGTTTATACACCAACCTGTACGTATATGCCGGTAATCAACACCCGCACGAGGCACAGCAACCCACCGCAGTTAAATTCAACATATAATGGATCGTATTAATACCATTGGCCGCCGTAAAACTGCCATCTCCCGCATTTATATGTCGGCGGGCAGCGGAGCCATCTCGGTAAACGGAAAAGATTACAAACAGTATTTTCCAACCGAAGTCCTGCAAATCATTCTTAACCAACCCTTTGCTACGGTAAACGGCGTGGGTGGATACGACGTAAAAGTCAACGTTCGTGGTGGTGGTGTAGCCGGTCAGGCAGAAGCTACCCGTATGGCCATTGCCCGCGCGCTGGTCGAAATGAACGCTGAGTTTCGTCCGGCCCTCAAGAAAGAGGGATTCCTGACACGGGATTCGCGTATGGTAGAACGGAAAAAGCCAGGTCGGAAAAAAGCCCGTCGCCGGTTCCAGTTCTCCAAACGTTAATACCAGTCCCCCAGTTTTTCAGGTAGTGAGTCTGTCAGTCTATATTATTTTATATGACTAACTGGCTAACGAATCAACTGGCACCTGATTTAGTCCAGACTGCGCTTAGATGATGCCGATGCGTGGTGCTGCGTACTTTATTATTACTCATTTTTTATTCGCGCCGGCGTTCCGGTTCATTTTTAGAAATGGCACAAATCGAATATAAAGAACTATTAGACGCTGGTGTGCATTTTGGCCACCTTACGCGCAAGTGGGATCCCCGGATGGCTCCGTATATTTTTATGGAGAAAAACGGCATCCATATTATTGACCTCAACAAAACGGTAGCTGCGCTCGACGAAGCCTGTAATGCCCTGAAAGGTATTGTTCGTTCGGGACGTAAGATCATGTTTGTTGCCACCAAAAAACAGGCACAGGAAATTGTTTCGGAAGAAGCTCGTCGCCTGAAAATGCCGTACGTCACAGACCGTTGGCAAGGTGGTATGTTAACGAACTTCGCTACCATCCGGAAGTCGCTGAAAAAAATGCAAACGCTGGAAAAAATGCTGAAAGACGAGGAGACCGTCAAGAGCATTGCCAAGCGGGAGCGTTTGACCCGTAGCCGCGACAAAGAGAAACTGGAGCGTGTGTTGGGCGGTATTGCCGATCTGACCCGTTTGCCAGCCGCTTTGTTCATAGTTGACGTAAAGCGTGAACACATTGCCGTATCTGAAGCGCACCGGCTGGGTATTCCTGTATTTGCTATGTGCGATACAAACTCGAATCCAGAAGATGTTGAGTTTGCTATTCCGGCTAACGATGACGCTTACAAATCTATTTCACTGATTACGCTTGCCATTGGGAAGGCCATCGAAGAAGGTCTGATGGAGCGGAAGCAGGATAAAGATGATCAGCGGATTCAGGAAGAAGAGGAAGCAAAGCGCAAGCAGGACATGGCCCAGGCTAGTGCCGAAGGCGAGACCCAGCCTGAGGCAGCTCCCGCTCCCACTGCGGTAGTGGAAGATGAGCAGGAAGGATAATTAGTTTACGGTTTATAGTTCACAGTTTTTGGTTGGCTGGTTAGTACACTGGATGGTAGCTAACCGAAAATGATAAAGCGTATACCGTAAACAAAAAATAGCCCGTAGCCAGCCGCTATGGGCTATTCCATTTCAACAACAGCAATTCAATACTTATTTTTTATTTGGCGTTTAATTTAATAAACACCCTTTTACTATGGCAATTACTGCTGCTGACGTAAATAAACTTCGGCAAGAGACCGGAGCCGGTATGATGGACTGTAAAAAAGCCCTTACCGAAGCGGATGGCGATTTTGAAAAAGCAAAGGAGGTTCTGCGGAAGCAGGGCCAGAAAATAGCCGATAAACGAGCTGACAACGCCACTGCCGAAGGCATCGTACTGGCGCACGTTAGTCAGAATGGCAAGACAGGAAAAGTAATAGCACTAGCCTGCGAAACGGAACCCGTATCGAAGGTAGCTGATTTTCAAAACCTGGCGATGACCGTGATGAGTACGGCTGTTGCAACGGATGCTACCAGTAAAGAAGCACTGCTGGCCACGCCCCAGGCGGATGGTCGTTCCTTACAGGACCACATTACGGACCTGATGGGTAAGATTGGTGAGAAAGTAAGTGTAGCTTCATTTGAAACCGTTTCTGCCGATAAGGTTGTTTCTTACATCCACTCGAACGGTAAGCTTGGTGTACTGGTCGGTTTAATCAACACCAGCGGAACTGATGTTGACGAAGTAGGTAAAGACATCGCCATGCAGATTGCGGCTATGAAGCCCATTGCTTTGGATAAGGATGGCGTTGATGCTACTACCGTAGAACGTGAAATCGAGATCGGGAAAGAGCAGGCTCGTCAGGAAGGCAAGCCCGAAGCCATGCTGGAGCGAATCGCGCTGGGAAAACTTAACAAGTTTTACAAAGATAACACACTGCTCAACCAGGAGTTTGTGAAGGATACTTCCCTAACGATTTCGCAATTGCTGGAAAAAACCAGTAAAGGCCTGACGGTATCAGCTTTCAAGCGGGTAGCCATTAGCTAATTGCTACAGCTCAGGAACCACAAAAAAGCCCGGCCATAAGCCGGGCTTTTTTGTGGTTCCTGTTCTAGAACAGGATTATTTTCTTTTATAATGAATGGAATCCCTATATACCTCGCCCCTGGATCAGACGAAGAATAATAGCGATAACTGCAATAACCAGCAAAATGTGGATTAAACCGCTACTAGCTATACCAGCACCCAGTACACCTAGGAAACCCAGTAACCAAATGATGATCAGGATTACTGCGATTGTATACAAAAGATTGCCCATTGGTTTGTTTTGTTATAAAGTGAGAATAAGGATTTCTCCAGTATAACTAGTGCTTTTACTAAATGTTTTAGAAGTCGATTTTACGCCTATAGATTGATACGGAATAAAGAGGGGCGCGACCATCACTTCCAGTCAAACCAATCACAATAAATAACTCCTATTTAAACGTCATAACTCAATACCGGACTCAACCACCGCTCAATCTCTTCCAGGGGCATATCCTTACGCTGGGCATAATTCAGCACTTGATCCTTGTTGATTTTTCCGACCGGAAAATACCGGGACTCAGGGTGGGAGAAGTAGAAGCCACTCACCGACGAGGCTGGGTACATCGCGTAACTTTCGGTTAGTTCGATTCCAATTTTGTTGGCATCCAACAAATTGAACAAGGTTCCCTTCTCAGTGTGGTCGGGACAGGCGGGGTAGCCTGGCGCCGGCCGGATGCCCTGGTAATCTTCTTTGATAAGTTGTTCGTTCGACAGTGTTTCGCCCGTAGCATAAGGCCAAAACTCAGTACGAACACGTTCATGCATCCGCTCGGCAAAGGCTTCGGCCAGGCGATCGGCCAGGGCCTTCACCATAATGCTGTTGTAGTCATCGTGGTCGCGTTCATATTTATCCAGCAGCGCTTCGATGCCAATTCCCGCCGTAACGGCAAATCCACCAATGTAATCCTCACGACCGCTTTCCAGCGGGGCAATGAAATCCGACAAACAATAATTAGGCAATCCAGCCGCTTTCTGGTTCTGCTGCCGCAAAAAGTGTAACACCGTTTTTGTGTCGTAAACTAATTCTCCTGCCGAAGCAGCCGCCAGTTGTGATTCTGCCCTGCTAATTTTGTATTCAATGTGCTGATGGGAACCGTGCCGTTCGCAGGAAATATCCCGAACCTGTTCTTCAAACTCATGCAACAGTATGTCATCGCCAGCGGAGTTAGCGGGAAAAAATCCCACTACTGCCTTTGCTTTCAAGAGCTTATTGGCGATAATTTCCTTCAGCAGTTTATTAGCATCATCAAACAACTGCTGAGCCTCTTTACCAACTACAGCATCGTTAAAAATAGCCGGGTATTTGCCGTGCAACTGCCAGGTCTGGAAGAAGGGCGTCCAGTCGATGTATTTCGCTAGTTCAGCTATATCATACTCATCGAAGTAGCGATTACCGAGGAATGTTGGTTTTGTTGGCTCGAAAGAACTCCAGTCGATGGGGGCACGATTAGCCCGGGCTTTTTCAATGCCGAGGGTATTTTTTTCTTTCTGCCGCTTTGCATGGTCCACCCGCATCCTGGCGTACTCGGCTTTGATTTCAGTAAAAATCAGGTCACGGGTATCTTCCGCTTCGCTCACTAAACGACCGGCTACGGGTACGCTCCGGCTGGCATCCAGTACGTGAACAACAGGTCCTGAATAATGCGGGTCAATTTTTACGGCGGTATGCACCCGTGAGGTGGTTGCCCCACCAATCAGCAAGGGCGTTTTGAACCCCTGGCGTTCCATCTCTTTGGCAACACCCACCATCTCATCGAGTGAAGGGGTTATAAGACCGCTCAGTCCAATGATATCTACATTAAGCCTGCGGGCTTCGTCCAGAATTTTCTGAGTCGGCACCATCACGCCAAGGTCAATAATTTCGTAATTATTGCAGCCCAGCACTACCCCTACAATATTTTTACCGATGTCGTGTACATCGCCTTTTACCGTTGCCAGCAAGATAGTACCGGCATTGGTCGATGTGTCTCCACCAATAAGTTTCTCTGCTTCAATAAATGGCGTCAAATAAGCCACCGCTTTTTTCATTACCCGGGCCGACTTTACCACTTGCGGCAGAAACATCTTGCCCGCGCCGAACAAATCACCCACTACGTTCATGCCATCCATTAATGGCCCTTCAATAACGTGCAAAGGCCGCTCGACCTGCAAGCGAATTTCTTCAACGTCCTGATCAATATAGTCGGTAATACCTTTTATAAGGGCGTGTTTGAGCCGTTCGTGTACGGATTCGAGCCGCCAGCTTTCATCCTGAACAATCGCTTTACCTTTGGCCTTCACCGTTTCGGCAAAATCGACTAGGCGTTCGGTCGCATCGTCCCGCCGGTTTAACAGTACGTCTTCGCAACGCTCCAGTAAATCTTTTGGAATGCTATCGTACACCTCCAACTGCCCGGCATTCACGATACCCATATCCATACCAGCCCGAATAGCATGGTACAAAAAGGCAGAGTGCATCGCTTCCCGCACCACATCATTCCCCCGAAAACTAAACGAAATATTCGACACCCCCCCGCTTACTTTGGCCAGCGGCAAGTTTTGCTTAATCCAGCGGGTAGCATTGATAAAATCGACGGCATAATTGTTATGCTCCTCAATACCGGTGGCAACCGTCAGAATATTGGGGTCAAAAATAATATCCTGCGGAGCGAAATGGACTTTGTCCACCAGAATGCGGTAGGCCCGTTCACAGATGTCAATGCGTCGCTGGTAAGAGTCGGCCTGTCCGGCTTCGTCAAACGCCATGACCACCGCAGCGGCTCCATACCGTTTTACCAGTTTCGCCCGCTCAATGAACGCTTCCTCGCCCTCTTTCATCGAAATGGAATTCACGATAGCTTTACCCTGTACGCATTTCAGACCGGCCTCGATAACCTCCCACTTAGAGGAGTCGACCATGATGGGTACGCGGGCTATATCGGGTTCGGCCGCAATCAGGTTCAGGAAGGTCGTCATGGCTTCTACCGAATCCAGCATCCCTTCATCCATGTTCACGTCAATTACCTGCGCCCCGCCTTCTACCTGCCCACGGGCAATGCTGAGGGCTTCGTCGTAATTCCCTTCTTTGATAAGACGGGCAAACTTCTTAGAACCCGTTACATTAGTTCGTTCACCTACGTTCAGGAAGTTGGTTTGCTCGGTAATTTTCAACGGTTCCAAGCCACTCAGCTTCTGGTAAATTTCCGGCTCAGGCCGTTGCCGGGGTGGGTATTTAGCTGCGGCCTCCGCAATGGCCCGAATATGGTCGGGCGTGGAGCCACAACAACCGCCTACGATATTAACAAAACTACTTTTAATAAAATCTTCGACTTGCAGCGCCATCATCTCCGGCGTTTCGTCGTATTCGCCAAACTCATTGGGTAACCCGGCGTTTGGGTAAGCCGATGTAAAAAACGGTGACTCTTTGGCCAGCGTCTGGATATAGGGGCGCATCAGTTCGGCACCCAGCGCACAGTTTAGGCCAATACTCAGTAGCGGCAGGTGCGAAACGGAGTACAAAAAGGCTTCCGTTGTCTGCCCGGATAAGGTTCGGCCACTGGCATCCGTAATCGTGCCCGAAATCATGATGGGCCGAACCACCTGCTGCGGATTCAGATTGAAGTACTTGTCGATAGCGAACATGGCCGCCTTGGCATTGAGCGTATCGAATATCGTTTCGACCAGCAACAGGTCGGCCCCACCCTCTACCAGGCCGCTGACCTGCTCATAGTAAGCATCCACCAGTTCATCAAATGTGACGGCACGGTAAGCCGGGTTATTGACATCGGGGGATAGGGAGGCTGTTCGGTTCGTTGGCCCCATAGCACCCGCCACAAAACGGGGTTTGTCGGGATTGGCTCGGGAAACGTCTACGGCAACTTCTTTAGCAATCCGGGCCGATTCATAATTTAACTCATAGGCTAACTCTTCCATGTGGTAGTCCGCCATGGCGATGGTTGTTCCACTGAAGGTATTGGTCTCGATAATATCAGCTCCCGCTTCGAGGTACTGCCGATGGATAGCCTGAATAATGTCCGGTTTAGTGAGCGACAGCAAGTCGTTATTTCCTTTCAAATCGTGCTCCCAGCTGCGGAATCGTTCACCCCGGTAGTCGTCTTCGGTCAGGTTGTACCGTTGAATCATGGTACCCATCGCCCCATCGAGGACGAGGATTCGTTCGTTCAGAAGTTCGTATATCGTTTTCAAAAGCGAGTGCTGCAAGGCGTGTTTGTTAGAGTGCTTAACAAACAGTATCCTTAAAAAAGTCCAAAATAGAAAAGACTTATCAGCAGAAAGCCTCGTAGCGGAAGGCTGACTTATCTATCCTGTTTATTGGCAGGAGGAAATTGGCACCATTTCCCAGAATGGGTTGGTTGCCAAGACATCGTCGGGTCCGTTCCCTCCGTCTTTCTGGATAAGTATTGGCAAAAATACGAAAAAAAAAGGTATGCCGGTTAACCGTGTACTCCACTAAATACAATTCTGCTTCTGCCCTGTCAGCAAAGAATACAGGGTAGCCTGTAGTGCCGAAGTCACTTATGATACACAGGCAATAACGTTCCTTACGAACCTATTGCTCCTTGGTCTGTTTGAGAGCTAGCTTTTAGGCTGTCAGAATGTGAGGCTTCCGGTGGCAAAAAACAGTATATTTGGCCGTTTTTTACTACCCTAACGCATTATTTTATTGTGAAACTGGCAGCTATTGATATCGGTTCGAATGCAGCCCGACTGCAAATTTCAAGGGTCCTTCACAACGACAGCCTGGTGAGTTTTAAGCGGATCGAGTATGTACGATTTCCGCTCAGACTAGGCCACGATGTATTCAATTTCGGTACGCTGACACCGGAGAGCGAAGCCCGAACAACCAAATTGATGCAGGTGTATAAACTGCTTATGGAGTTGCATGAGGTGGAAGATTACATGGCTTGTGCTACCTCGGCCATACGTGAATCTTCGAACGGTCATGAAGTTGCTAAACGAATAGAAGCGCTGACGGGTATTAAAATCAATATTATCGATGGTCGTAAAGAAGCAGAACTTATTAATGATGTAGTGGTTCATGCGCTGGACGATAAACAGTATTTACACATCGATGTGGGGGGCGGCAGCACCGAACTTAACCTGTATGAAAACCGGCAGAAGATAAACTCCAAATCTTTTAAGATTGGATCGGTTCGTCTACTGGAAGGGAAAGAGACAAAAGGAGCCTGGAAAAAAATAGAAGACTGGGTGGAGGAAAACGTTGAGTCGTCCCGCGAAATCACGGCTGTTGGTACGGGCGGCAATATTAGTAAGCTGTTTAATCTGGCCTCCAAAACAGCCGACTCAGAAACGACCCAAACCGAAATTGAACGCATTCGAAACTACATAGCGGGATTCAGTCTGGATGAACGAATCAATAAACTTCGCCTGAATGCCGACCGTGCCGATGTGATCGTTCCGGCAGCAGACATCTATATATCCGTCATGAAATGGGCAGGAGCTGAAAAAATAATTGTACCGGACCTCGGCCTGAAAGATGGTATTATTCAATTGGTGTACAGCCAGTTGGGGCGAAGAAAATCCCACTAACGGGATTTATAACCAGCAGTTAGACTTGGAACTTGCCTGACCAATCGTCTTACTTTCGGGATACTATTCGCTGAACAACAAACGGAATACATAATCCCGGCACGCAGGAGCAGGGCGTATTCATCAGCATCACCGCTTTTTCCAGATAACAGCCAAAGGAGTTGTATACCCGAGTTCCGTACGTTGTGACCGCACCCGTCCGACTCAGGTTTCTGACAATCAAACCATCACCAGGTATTGGATAGCTTGTACCGGAAAATATACCGTTGTTTGCCAGTTCGTATGTATCCGTCGGTTTAAAGCCAACGATTGCCACCGACCCGTCGGCGGCCGAAACGGTTCCGGCACACGTTGCTTCCATAGTCTTTACGGTAGCCACTGGATTGGGTTTGATGGTAACCGTAAGTAACGCAAATGGGCGGCAGGAGGCATCGGCCGGTGTGGGTTTGAGATACCCGTACACGTAGTAAGTTTTGCTGGTTGTTTCAGTATTGGGCGGAAAGGAAATCGTTCGCATGGTAGCAATGCCGTTAGACGAGATCAACTCACCAAGATACACGCCATTGCTCCCTTCGTACGGATTGGACTGGGGCGTATCAAATCGAATCATACCTATTTTGGTTGGAAAAAAAGCCGTTGTCCTAACCTGTAAACTATCCACGATATAACCCGTGCAAACTGTTACCGACGTTTGATTCGTATTCGTAACGGTCGGACAACCAGTTTGGGCGTATAGGCTGGTCAATAGTGACTGGCAACAAGCAACCAGGAAACTTGCTTTAAGCAGGATTCGACCTTTACTGTATCCAGTATCACCCTGCAATGAACTTATCATTTCCGTACGTTTTCTAGAAGAAAGAAGGAGTTAGTCTGTGCCAACTACTCATGCCCAACGGGGTTGATGATAGCCCACCGTCTAGCCATGTTTCGTCTTTTGACTATAAAGCTCCCTTTTCGTTACTTTCCCGCGGGCACCATCATCGATAGCTCCAACACCGTTTCTATGCGCCACTATGAAATGATCCTACAGCATGAACCGCCCAGCGCCCTTGTTCCTCCATTCAGTGAGGCCGGTTTTTTGTTTAATACGTACGAACATCTCCAACATCAGCAAAAGGATGGTGTTTATATACTGTCGGCAGTGAATGCTGTAACCCGGTTCGCCGACGCCCGTTGCGCCTTTTTCGTTCAGTCAGGCAAAGCGGTTAGCCCCGTTGCCGCGCCATTTGGCTCTATTGAATACTCCTCTGTTCTCCCCGAAGAAGTACTCGACTTGTTTATCCGAACGCTAATTCAGACAGTCCGTTTGGCGGGAGCAGTTACCTTACAACTGGTCAATTACCCACTATGTTACGCTCCTGAATCGGCAGAGCATCTGGCCAAAAAATTACTTACCCATGGGTTTGTCATCGGTGAAACCCATCCTACCTTCTATCTACCCGTTTCCAATTCCCCTTTCGACGTAAATCTTGTTCCGGCAGAACGACGACGAATTGCCCGGTGTCTCGAAGCAGGTTTCCGCTTCAATCAATGGCAGTCGTCCAATAGTACTGATGTGATAAATTTCCTGGTAAAAACGCGCCGTCAGAAAGGATATACGCTGACCATCTCTCCCGAACGACTGGCGGATTTGTTGCATACATTCCCAAGTGAGTGTACCGCTTTTACCGTGATGGATGGCTATACGATAGCCGCACTAACAATTGCCATCCGGGTCCGCCACGATATTCTATACAATTTCCAGCCTGCCTCTAACCCCGACTATACTGCTTTCAGCCCAATGGTCCTATTGACGAAAGGATTATATAGGTATTGTCAGCAACACCAAATCGGGTTACTGGATCTTGGCCCGTCCCTGGATGAAAACCGGCAGGCTAAACCCGGACTGGTGCGATTTAAACGAAATCTTGGTGCGCAGGAATCACCCCGGCTGGTTTTCGAGCGGGACTTGTCGGTGCTATGATCCAGACTAGTCTGATCTGCTATTTTCTTCGTTATTTTGTGGTAGAAAGGCTCTGCGTCAGGAGCTGTTTGCATGATAGAAGCCGGTTTCAATTCATTTAGTCAATTTTTGAGTGAGCTGTTTACCTCACTGCTCTCACTACTGAAAGTAGTGATTCGTGGGCGGTACGCCACCAAACTGCCCGTCCGGCAGCAACCCATATGCTCCGTTTTAGGCAATGGTCCATCCCTTAAAGAGTCACTGGCAGAGCAGTTTGAATTTATTCGTCAGACGGAGATTGTTTGTGTCAATAACTTTGCCCACGCTGCTGTTTTTACGCAACTACGTCCGCAGAACTATATCATCTCCGACCCCAACTACTTTCTTTTTACGGAGCAGACCAGTGACCGTGACGATATCAGGCAGACACTTAATATTTTTTTGACGCGTGTCGACTGGGCAATGACCCTCTACGTGCCGCACTTTGCCCGAGGGTCGTATCTGCTCCGGCAGATTGAGCAGGGCAACCCAAGCATCAACGTAGTTTATTTCAATTATACCGTGGTTCGTGGCTTCCAGTGGCTGGTTTACTGGTTATACACTACGGGTCTTGGAATGCCACAGGCACAAACAGTTATCATTGCGGCACTGACGTTGATGATTAACCGAAAATTTGAGCAGATTTATCTATTCGGTGCCGATACGTCGTGGCATGAGGAGATTCGCCTGAACGAGCAGAATCAATTGCTTATCAAGCAAATACACTTTTACGATAAACCGAAAGATGTCACTCATCAGCCCGTATATTCCGATGCCCAGCGGCAACGCACGTTCTCGATGGCCTCACAGTTTTTATCCCTGCACAAAGTATTTCGGGGATACGAGGTTCTTCGTGACTATGCCGACCATCGGGGGGTGAAAATTTTGAATGCCAGCGCGAAAAGTTACATTGATGCCTTTGAGCGAACTAAATTAGTTGATGAATCAGTAGTCTAATCATTGGTACCAGCTGATAGACAACTCGACTGACCGACCAATTAACTGACCAACTCTTTGATTAGCCAACTGATTGACTGACCAACAAAAGATATGCTTGACTTGACCAATAAATCTATTTTGATTACGGGCGGCACCGGCTCCTTCGGCAAGAAGTTTGTCGAAATGGTGTATCAGCGCCACCCGAACCTGAAACGCCTGGTTATTTACTCCCGCGATGAACTGAAGCAGTTCGAAATGGCGCAGTACTACCCCCAATCAAACTATAAATCCATCCGCTTTTTCATTGGCGATGTCCGCGATGCGGAACGGCTCAAGCGCGCTTGCGAAGGGGTAGACATCATTATCCACGCAGCCGCATTGAAGCAGGTACCGGCGGCCGAGTACAACCCAATGGAATGTATCAAAACCAATGTATTCGGGGCAGAGAACGTAATAAACGCGGCCCTGGATAACGGCGTACAGCGTGTAGTAGCGCTCTCGACCGATAAGGCGGCCGCACCAATCAACCTCTACGGTGCCACTAAACTCTGCTCCGACAAGCTGTTTGTGGCGGCTAACAACATGAAAGGCAGTCGTGATTTACGCTTTTCGGTGGTTCGATACGGAAACGTAATCGGCTCGCGGGGGTCGGTTGTGCCGTTCTTTATGGAGAAGCGTAAAGACGGTGTACTACCCATCACCCACACTGACATGACCCGGTTCAATATATCGCTGGAAGACGGCGTCGAGATGGTGTTTCACGCGCTTGAACACGCCTGGGGGGGAGAGATTTTCGTTCCTAAAATCCCCTCCTACCGCATCACCGACGTGGCCGAAGCTATCGGGCCAAATTGTGAGCAGAAAATAGTGGGTATCCGGCCGGGCGAGAAGTTACACGAGGAAATGATAACCGAAACCGACTCGCTCAACACCGTTGAGACGGCTAAATATTACGTAATTACGCCCTCAACACCTACCTGGGATGTAGAAGCGTATATGAAGGCGTTCAACGGACGGCAGGTAGAAATGGGTTTCAAATACAACTCAGGTACTAACACCGACTGGCTCAATGTAGACCAACTGCGTGAGCAGATTCGGGAACATGTCGATGCTGATTTCAGTGTATAATCAAGCCGGATTGTCCGTTCTATACCTATGAACCACTCCATCCCATACGGTCGTCAACACATTACAGAGGAAGACATTGCGGCCGTGGCCGACGTACTGCGTGGTCCGTTCCTTACCCAAGGTCCAACCGTCGGCGCATTTGAAGCAGCTTTCTCCGCCTATATCGGCAGCCCCTACGCGGTGGCCGTAGCCAATGGCACGGCGGCCCTGCACCTGTGCTGTATGGCACTTGGCGTAAAGGAGGGCACACGGGTTATCACAACGCCTATTACCTTTTCGGCCTCGGCTAATTGTGTACGCTACTGCGGGGGCGAGGTTTTCTTTGCCGATATTGACCCCAACACGGCCCTGCTCGATGTGAACGCGGTTAGAGCCTTGCTGGAGCAACACCCCAAAGGGTATTTTTCGGGGATTATTCCCGTTGATTACGCAGGTTATCCGGTCGATTTAACCGCTTTTAGGGCATTAGCCGATGAATACGGGCTTTGGTTACTGGAGGATAGCTGCCATTCTCCGGGGGGATCGTTTCAGGATGCCAGCGGTCAGGAACACCGCTGTGGAGATAGCTCTCTGGCCGATTTAGCCATTTTTAGTTTTCACCCCGTAAAGCACATTGCGGCTGGAGAAGGCGGCATGATTACGGCCCACAGTGAATCCCTGTACAATCACTTACTCCGGCTCCGAACCCATGGTATCACCAACAAACCCGGCGATTTGACCGATCCGTATCCGGGCGAACCCGAACGCGGAGGCTGGTATATGGAGTTGCAGGAATTGGGCTATAATTACCGCCTGACCGACATGCAAGCGGCTTTAGGTATGAGTCAGTTGAACCGTGCCGGTACTATGCTGGCCCGTCGGCAGGAAATTGCCCGCCGTTATGACGAAGCCTTCGCCGGAACAGATGTTACTACTATTATCCCACCCGATAGCGTCAATCATGCGTACCACCTCTACATTGTTCAGGTGGACGACCGAAAAGGATTGTATGATTCTCTACGGACAAAAAACATCATGGCGCAGGTACATTACGTTCCCGTACATCTGATGCCTTATTATCGGCAATTCGGCTGGAAACCGGGTGATTTTCCGAATGCCGAACATTTTTACGCTCACTGTCTGAGTTTACCCATGTTCCCGACGCTGACCGACGACGAACAGGCGTATGTTATTGACTCCGTCAACGATTTTGTTGGCGCATGAGCAATGTAGCCATCATACCGGCGCGGGGTGGCAGCAAACGCATCCCACGAAAGAATATCCGGGCTTTTCTGGGGAAACCTATCATTGCCTATGCCATCGAAGCAGCACTGTCATCCGGCCTGTTTAGCGAAGTGATGGTGTCGACAGATGATGCGGAGATTGCAGCGATTGCCCGGCAGTGTGGGGCCTCCGTCCCATTCTTACGAAAAGTCGAAACGGCCAGCGATGTAGCCACCACGGCTGACGTACTCCTAGAAGTATTGAATCAATATGAAGAACAGCAACAGGTATTTGATTATGCCTGTTGCCTGTACCCTACAGCGCCGTTTATAACGCCAGAATTATTAAAGCACGCGTTTGTCACCCTAACTGAAAAGCAGTTTGACACAGTGTATCCGGTCCAGCCCTTTAGTTTTCCCATCCAGCGGGCCGTTCGGTTGAGCGAATCACAACAGATACAGTGGTTCCAGCCCGAACATGCCCTAACCCGTTCGCAGGACCTGGAACCCGCCTACCACGATGCCGGGCAATTCTATTTTTTCCGCGTACCCAGCTTCCTGGAAAGCGGCATACTCATCCCCCCTAATTCGGGCGGTATCATCATTTCCGAACTGGAAGCGCACGATATTGATACTGAAGCTGACTGGCAGTTGGCGGAGATGAAGTTTAGTATAAACATTGAGCAATAAACAGTATTTAGTCCTCGTCATACCGAACGACTCGCCAAACACACCCATTAAATAATGAATAAACTTATTTTCCGTGCGGATGGCAATGCCCAAATTGGACTCGGGCACGTAATGCGCTGCCTGGCCCTGGCTGACATGCTACAGGGTGGCTTTTCAATGCAATTTGCGCTGGTAACCCCTTCTATCGAGGTTCGGGCATTAATTGAAAAGGCAGGAATAGCCATTACAGAACTCCCAGTAGTAGACACTGAAACGGCTTTTCTAGACCATATCCAGCCGGATACTATTGTAGTGCTGGACGGATACGTATTCGATGAAGCGTTTCAGCGGGCTGTTCAGGAACGGGCGAAGAAACTGGTTTTTATCGATGACTTACTAACCGGGCATCAGGTGGCCGATGTAGTCATCAATCATGCGGGTGGCGTAACGGAAGCCGATTATGAGGCTGAATCCTACACACAGTTTTATCTGGGACCGCACTACGCCCTGCTCCGACCCGAATTCCGTCAACCCGGCGGCTTTGGCGCTCCCCTAACCGATGGGCCTATCTTTGTTAGTTTCGGTGGTACTGATACGGGAAACGTGTCAGTAACCGCACTGAAAGCCATTCGGCAGGTAGATGCGCATCTACCGGTCCACCTAATTTTAGGGCCATTTCACCCCGACCGGGTAGCTATCGACGCATTCCAGAATCAGTTGCCCAATCTAACTATCCGAAAAAATCTGACAGCTGCTCAAATGGTTGCTGCGTTACAGCAATGCAGTCTGGCCATTACTGCCTGTAGTACCATTGCCTATGAAGTTTGCGCTGTCAATCGACCGTTAATTACAGTTGTCACGGCCGACAACCAAGCACGGCTGGCGCAATTTCTGTCGGAAGAAAAGCTGGCCCTTTCAGTTAATTTCCCAACGCTGCTAACCCGGTTAACGCCCGTAATTAGTTTGGAGAACATGTTAAAACTGGCGATACAAGGGTTTCAGTTTTCGCCCGATACTGTGGCAGAGTCATTAGCCAGTCAACGACGTTTTTTTGATGGTTCCTCACGGGAGCGGCTTCAGGCGTTATTTGGCCGACTTCTGGCCTGAACCAAGTGGCTATTTATGCAGCACAAAAAAGCTAAATAGCCAACGCCCTTCAACCTGTTTCCTACCAACGTGTAAAACCTCACCGCTTTTTCAGCCAGTACCCAACGGAAATTCCCAGGGCTGAGTTATGGGTAGCTACATTTCCCAATGATGTAGCAGACGGGTTGTTCAGGTTAGCTAGACCGGGTGCGTAGTAGGTGCCGATAGAAAGGCCGTAGGGTAGTTCATAATCAATCGAGAGCCGACCGCCTATATCATTACGCCGGTACTGGTCGGCATTCGGGCCAAAATCGTCAGTAAAAGTTCTGGTCTGTCCATTGCTGGTGACAATTGCTTTACTACTCAGTCCATAAGCTACGTATACTCCTGCTCCAAAACTCAGGTATCCTGTTCCTGATTCGATGGTATAAACCAGTTGTACCGGCACTTCAACATAATTAAGCGATAAGTCAACATCAAGGGGTCCGGGTATGTCTTTCCTAGCCCCTTTGGCCGAATAAAGCAATTGAGGGCGTAAGGACAAAGTAGGGCTCAGCGGAACATCGAGCAGCACACCAGCAAAATAGCCTGTCTTTATTTTGTTCCGGACGCCTACATCTGCCGGTGTGTGCGTAGCCAGCTGAAAGCCAGCCGTTGCGCCCACGCGTACCTGCCCAAACGAGGTGATTGCGGTGATGAAAACGAGCAGGAATGATTGATAGATAGTATGCATACAAGTGGTGGTTGCGCGAAAAGGACAAAGAAAACGAATGGAGAATGAATCGGTAACTAGTCGATGAACTGATAAACCTGGGTAGGCGTGATGCAGGCGTCCAGCCGCACATCAGTTGCTTCAACATCACTAATTGAGTCAACCGGCTCGAAAAGTGACAAGCCAATTTTTCGGCTATGGGGTACATCCTCGGCCAGAAACCGGTCGTAATAACCACCCCCATACCCAACCCGATGCCCCTGTAAATCGAACGCCAGCAAGGGGGTCAGAACGATTTTTACAAACTGAAGGTCTGTTTTTTCCCTTTCCTGAAGAACCGGTTCAGGAATGCCTAGTTTATTCTCGACCAGTGGCGTTTCGGGGAGGAGGGTGTAGTGAGTCATTTGGCGGTTACCAACGTCCATAACCGGAACACTGATAGCAATGTGTGCAAATTTTGCCCAAAAACAGGTAATAATGGGCCATGTATCCACCTCATTTTGCCGCCGGATAGCCAGGAAAGAATGAACGACCGCTGGCTCGCTGGTAAGGCCTTCGTTTGCGAAATAATCAAAAAAATGCCCCGCAATCAGTTGGCTTCGTCGTTTAATTTCAGCCGGTGCTAACGCCCGGCGCCGAGCCAGGAACTCTCTGCGTAACGCTGTTTTCGTCATATCACAACTACTGAAGAGTCTGCGCCAGACAAAGTTGCATCCGGTAATCAAAGGGGTCAAAAGCGGCTAATATTTGCTGTAAAAACGTTGGGTCATTGAGGTAAAACGTCAGAAAATTCTCGCTTCGCTCCTGCGGCCCTCCATTGGGGAAGAGTTCGTTTTTTACACCTATCAACTGCCGGATACCCACTTCCTGGTTTCGTTCTTCAGCGCGTCGCATTTTCTTTTCCAGCCGGGCTACGGCGTTGGCAAACCGCTTTGTTTCGGCCAGAACAGCTTTCTCCAGTGTCGGGTCAACCATTTGCGCTTTGTGCAGGATAGCATCCAGCGCCTTATTTACCATTTTATTCTCCGTATCGAATTTAAGCGAATGTCGGGCGTGGTGCTCGACATATTCGCGTTTGAGCGTAATTATATCCTGAAAAAGTTCTTCGGGAGTCAGGCCCAGTTTCGTGATGCGTTTGGCCGATACAGATGGCACATAAAGAGCAAAATTACGGGGCATTAAAATCGGGAAGGCCGTTTGGTAGTGGTCAAATACGGGCTTCAGCTGTAACCAGTAAGGCACCTCCGACGGTCCACCAATGTAGGCTAGATTTGGCAGAATCGTTTCCTGATACAAGGGGCGCAGTACTACGTTCGGGCTAAACCGCTCCGGGTGCTCCTCCAACACGGCAAGTAGCTCGTCCCCCGGGAATGTCAGTGACGTGTGCAGCACCCGGTACGTACCATTTTCTTTGCGTTCGATACGCTCACGAACCTGGTCATCCAGGTAAAACAGGTTGATGTCGCGCGGGGCAATTACGGTTTTATAGCCTAATTCTTCTAATTTTTTGGTTTGACGCTGTACCAACTCACCCGATTTCTGCTGTGTCAGTTCATCCCGCATGATTGGAGTAAAAATCCGTTTGAGGGCTGCATCATCAGCATCCAGACAAACTAACCCTTCGGCACCAAACAGTTCATTAACATAATACCGGGTGGCATCAGCCAGTGTGCTTTGCTTTAAATAAGCTTCCTCAAACAAAAATAATTTTTCGGGAATCTGTTTGAAGAGTGTTTTCAACTCCTGGGGATTCATACGCCCAACAGCCCCGCGTTGCTCGGTTTGCCAGAAATAATTGTTGCCAAACAGGGAGAAGTGGTTGATCTCGGCGAAGTCGTGGTCTTCAGTAGCCATCCAGTAAACTGGCACGAAATTATAGTCTGGGTAGGTTTCCTTCAATTTCCTGGCCAGCTTAATGGTCGTAATCAGTTTATAGACGATGTAGAGTGGTCCCGAAAAAATGTTTAGCTGATGGCCCGTCGTTACCGTAAACGTATTAGGTTGAAGCAGTACCGAAAAATCGGGTTTAGTCTCAATTGCCTGATATTGCCGTTCCAGTGCATCCACCAGAATTTGCCGTTTCAACTCATCAAACTTTTTGTCGGCCAATTGTCCACCAAAAGCGGCTACATCGGGGAAGCGGTTGTAAAAAGGCGTAAGTTCTTCTTGTTTGTTAATGTAATCGAGAAAAAGAGAGGAAAACTGGCCGGTTTGGGCAAGCGGCAGGTACTGACAGTTCATGCGGTAGGCGGGGGTTGCGTTTACCGGATTTTAACAATGAAAGAACCCGCAAGGTTCGGGTTTGGAATGGTACTTGTCGGTTGACTCGCTATCTTGCAGGACCAATTCAGGCAAACTATGATTATACCTCTGAGAGGAGGTACAATTGAAACTCAGATGAGTTTTACTGAAATTAAACGAATGCGGATTAAGGTGTCTGGCCCCTGTTACTGCTTAGTGTTGACAGATAAGTTAATCAGGAGGCCGGAGTTGTCGTTTCTTTTTCGCAGGAGCCGCGTGGTTAACAATACGGGTCGATGGATTCTGCCAAACGACTGCAGCGGAAAGAGCATCCAGCTTAGTTGCACGCTGATTGGTCTTTTAATTTTTGGTAGTCCTACTACAATAGTATTCGGCCTACTACCATTATTTAAGCCGAAATGAATCAACAAACTACTGACAACCAGTATCAATCAACGAATATATTCAGAAAAGAATGGTTGATAATTGGATTACTTTACCTGGTTACTACGGCCATCAATATCGATAAAGCCTATCACATTGATGATACATTTCACCTGGAGGCTGTTGACTGGATAAAAAGCCATCCATTCCGGCCCATGTCCGGCTTGATTAACTGGAATGAAAGCAAACAACCGATGTACGCGGAGAACCAGCCGCCTTTATACTTTTATATACTAGCACCTGTTAGTGCTTTATTCGGAAATGGAGAAATTATCCTGCACCTTTTTCAATCCATTTTCACCCTCCTCTCGTTGGTTTGTTTCTACAAAATAACGCAGCTTTTAAGGCTTAAAAAAGGATTATTGCTGACTGCTTTTTTCGCCTTTTGTCCGGCATTTCTGATAAATCAGAATTTAATGCTCGATGTCCCTTTACTATGTTTTACTCTTTGGCTCCTATACTATTTGCTGAAAGAGGATGTTCAATCCGAAACAAAACGCTACTGGACGGTTGGGCTGCTACTCGGCTTAAGCCTGTTAATTAAATACAGCAGTCTCCCTTTGCTGGTCGTTTTACTGATTACGTTGCTTTGGCGAAAACAGTACCGCTTGTTGTACGTGCTGATTATACCAATTGGTATGCTGGGACTTTGGTCATGCTGGAACTACATTGAGTTTTCGGACATCCACTTGCTAAACAGACCCCATAAAGCTCTGAATTTTTCTATAGTCAGTAACAATCTGATTACTTATATTACCTGCCTAGGAGCTATTGCTCCTTTTTCATTGGCACTCCTTACCGGTTATTTCTCCAGATATAGACTTGCTACCCTATTAACGCCTTTAATTGCTTTTCTCTTTGTTTTTTTAACAGTGGCAACGGCTAAAAAAAGAATAGACATTTTGATAGCCAATGATATTTTGGCCGTCTTTTTTCTGGTAAACGGTCTGATTATTAGTGGCCTTGTTTTAATGAGTGTCTGGAAAAAGACAACCGTGTCACACAGGCTTGTCACTACAGATTTAATACTATTGCTTTGGATACTGGCGATGGGAGGATTTATTATTCTTTTCGCGCCCTTTATTGCCAGTCGACACGTTCTGTTAATCATTCCTCCGGTATTGTTTCTGGGAGGCCGCTGGCTGGCTCATTTATCCAGTATTAATGCAGCACAAACCCTCCTGGTAGCTGTTACTATCTGCCTGATTCTGGCGATTTCTGATTGGCAATTTGCCAACTTTTACCGTCAGAAAGCAACCGAGGCAGCAGCCGTGTTATCTGGGCAAAAGCGAGTATGGACAGTTGGGCACTGGGGCTGGCAGTGGTACGCCAAACAGCAGGGCTTCCAAGAAGTGCAGGCTGATTCAATTAACCTTCGGCGGGGAGATTATTTGCTGAGACCCACCGGCATTGACAGTCAGCAAATTCCCGCTGATATTCAACTTCAACCCGTTAATTATTTGACAAAACCGGTTAGCTGGCTGACTTTTTTGTCAACGAATTATTATAACAGCTTCTATGGGCAGGGCGTTAGTTGGGCCTTCTCCCGGTTTCCAACTGATACGATAAAGATATACCGGGTTATGGATGTCCCTGTTTCGTATAATCAGCCGACCAAACAAAGTCCCTAATGCGGTCAGAACGGTGCGGCTGCGTGTGAAGCTGATATAGCCAATCCCTGTACACCAACCGATTAAGAAGGAGATTTTATAAAACCTCTCCGTACAAGTCAAACTCTTCGGCCCGGTTGATGCGGACAGTGGCGAAATCACCAATCCGGACGTACTGCCCGCTCACCGGTACAAGTACTTCGTTGTCAACTTCGGGCGAGTCGCCTTCGGTGCGGCCAACAAAATAACCGCCTTCTTTCCGGTCAAACAGTACTTTGTAGGTTTTGCCTACTTTCTGCTGGTTTAGTTCCTGCGAAATTCCCTGTTGTAACTCCATCAGGTCATCAACACGTTCCTGCTTTGTGTCGGCAGGAATATCGTCGGGCATTGAGAATGAGTGCGTGTTATCTTCGTGCGAGTACGTAAAGGCACCCATACGGTCGAAGCGCATCCGCTCTACAAAATCGTACGTTTCCTGAAACATCGCGTAAGTTTCGCCGGGGTGCCCCACAATGAGCGTCGTACGGAGGGTGATGTCGGGTATTTTTTCCCGGATAGTTTCAATCAGGCTTTCAGTTTTCTCGCGGGTAATACCCCGGCGCATAACTTTCAGCAACTCCGTCGAACCGGTTTGCAGGGGCATATCCAGGTACTTACAAACGTTGGGACGGTCGCGCATAACGTCCAGCACATCCAGCGGAAAACCAGACGGGTACGCATATTGCAACCGAATCCAGTCAATGCCTTCTACATCCGCCAGGCGGTTGATAAGGTCTGAAAGATTACGCTTTTTGTACAGGTCCAACCCGTAATACGTCAGGTCCTGAGCAATCAAAATTAATTCTTTAGTGCCACGCCGGGCCAGCGATTTCGCTTCCATCACCAACTCATCCATCGACCTCGATACATGGCCTCCGCGCATGAGCGGAATGGCGCAGAACGAGCAGGGGCGGTCGCAGCCTTCGGCAATTTTAAGGTAAGCGAAGTGAGAAGGCGTGGTGAGTAATCGTTCGCCTACAAGTTCATGCTTGTAATCGGCGCGGAGGGTTTTAAGCAGTCGGGGTAGTTCATTCGTACCGAACCAGGCATCTACGGTCGGCATTTCGACTTCAAGTTCATCCTTGTACCGGTGCGACAGACAACCCGTTACGTACACTTTGTCGACCACACCTGCGTCTTTAGCATCCACATAGCGAAGAATGGTATTGATTGACTCTTCCTTCGCGTTGTCGATAAACCCGCAGGTATTAATCACAACGATGTTGGCATTATCTTTTTTCGATTCATGCGTTACAGCAATGCCATTACCCTTGAGTTGCGTAAACAGCACCTCCGAATCGACCAGATTCTTCGAGCAACCCAGCGTAACGATATTGATTTTATTGGTACGTATTCCTTTGGTTTTCAAGACTAGTTCAGATTTCAGCGCATTAATTTTAATCAACGCTGGTTTTGGTGGTCAAAGTTCAGCGGTCGGCATACTTCCGATTTGAGCAAGCAGCGAATGATACGGAAACTGATACCAAATCGTGGTAACAGGAACGTGAGAGAAGAATTTTATAAGAAACTCGCTCGGGCCAAAGTTGGCGAAATAGCTATTGTTCAGCCAGATAAGCTGACCGTCCGTTTTGTAAAAGCAAAGACAACCGTACCCATTGAGGGGATAACGGGGGTTTCTACTTTCTATCTGATGATGTTCGATACGACTAACTGTCTCGGGTGTTAAAACATCGATTTCTGCTGGTTCCTCCACGGTAATACTGGGCACATACGGGTTGAATGTAACCCATACTCTCCGGGTAATGGTCCAGAATTTCCAGTCGACGTAAAAGTAAAAAACGATGAGGAGGGCAAAGGCGAGAAATATTAACACAAGAGATAAGAGTAGCATCAATATCATAGGTTCCTGCCGCAGTATGACCTTTGCTGTGATGAAAGCAGATGCAAGCATCTGAACGAACATGATGGCGTACAGTACTTTAAGAAACGTGCCGAAGTACTGAGAAACTGAAAAATGGTAAGTACGCGTGCGGTTTTCCGATGATTCTAGGCCATACACGAGTGAATTCTCGCCAACGGTTTCCTCCGTGAAGCGCAACATACGAATGATGAACCAGACGAAAGGAACCCCTACGATGGTTAGCAGGATAAGAAATGTCTCCATAGACTCAAAACACTGCCTGATGGATAATCTCCACGGAAATAGTTTCCTTCTTACCTTTTTTGACTGTTACCGGAAAGATATTGTTTTGCGCATCGAACAGGTTTGCATATAAACCTTTCGGCTCCCGAACCACTACAGAGTATCGACCAGCGGGCAGCGAGACACAAAACTTGCCCGCCTTATGGGATTTGACTGTTTTTACCGGTTTTACCGCTCCAACGGATTCAATGAAACCGTTATCCCCTGCCTCTACCTGGCTCATGTTCAGAAGGGGGAAAATAAGAATTTCACGGTCAACGGGATGCCCTTTCGACGGGGGCGAATCAGGGCTGGGCATGTGGTTTCCCCGCTTTTCCAGCACGGTTCCGCAAATGCCCTGCGTGTTACCAGAACGGGAAACCTTCTGAGCGCAGGCGGTTATGGAAATGGCCAAGATCAACAGGAGAATGACAGATGATTCACGCATCACTTCTTGAAAAACGAATCCACAAACTCCATCTTGTTGAACATTTGCAGGTCGTCTATCTTTTCGCCAACACCAATATACTTGACTGGAATCTTGAACTGATCCGAGATACCAATTACAACACCCCCTTTAGCGGTGCCATCCAGTTTTGTGATGGCAAGGGCAGTTACATCGGTAGCCTTTGTAAACTCCGTTGCCTGAATAAACGCATTCTGCCCCGTTGAGCCATCCAGCACCAGTAATACTTCGTGGGGCGCATCGGGCGTAAATTTCTGCATCACCCGTTTTATTTTGGTCAGCTCATTCATCAGGTTGACTTTAGTATGGAGTCGGCCTGCGGTATCGATAATGACAACATCGGCATTGATTTCAGTCGCTTTCTTTACCGCATCGAAAGCAACTGCCGATGGGTCGGTATTCATCCCGTGCGAAATAACCGGCACTCCTACCCGATTGCCCCACAGGATAAGCTGATCAACGGCAGCGGCACGGAAGGTATCACCCGCTCCCAGTACCACTTTTTTACCCCGCTTGTGAAATTGGGCAGCCAGTTTGCCAATGGTTGTGGTCTTGCCAACTCCATTGACCCCTACAACCATGATAACGTAGGGTTTTATGCCCGCAGGCAAATCGAAGTCATCTCGCTCCGGGTGGTTTCCCGCCGTATTCGTTTCAGAAAGCAGGCCCGCTATTTCCTCCCGCAGTATCCGATCCAGCTCATCGGTGCTTACGTACTTGTCGCGTGCAACGCGCTCTTCAACCCGGCGGATGATTTTAACCGTTGTCTCTACCCCTACATCCGATGAAATCAGGACATTTTCGACTTCGTCGAGTACGTCTTCATCAACGGTCGATTTGCCCGCTACGGCCCGTCCTAGCTTGGAGAAAAAACTGTCTTTCGTTTTCTCCAGTCCTTTATCGAGAGTTTCTTTCTTTTCTTTTGAGAATAAGCCGAATAAAGCCATGTGAAAAGGTAGTGAGTGAGTTAGTAGGTTGGTCAGTCAAAGACCCGGTCGGTAGTGAGTTAGTCAAATGATGAGCAAAAATTAGCTGACTAACTTACCAACGGACCGAGTGTACGATTTCACTAACTGTTTTTCAACAAAAAAAGTCCCACAAAGGGATGTGGGACAAACGTCTTTATGCATGAAACCAGCCCCTAAAATGCGGCTAGCCGGTACAGTTGATGGTAAAAAGACTAGCTTTTCAGCGCGGCTTGTACTTCATCAACTGGCACCATTTCTTCTTTGAACGTATAGGCGCCGGTTTTAGGCGACTTAACGGCTTTAATGATTTTGGCGAATGCCTTGCCGTTGTCCTTTGTTTTCAGGGTAGCAACTACCTTTTTTGCCATGACTTTGTCGGTTTATGGTGTTCGTTTTGTAGTATGTGATCCACGTTGCCGTGGCATTGATCATAGACTAAAAACGAAAACCTATTTGATTTCTTTATGCAGCGTTACTTTCTTAAGGAACGGGTTGTATTTTTTCCGTTCGATACGAGCCGGAGTGTTTTTCCGGTTTTTTGTCGTGATATACCGGGACATGCCGGGAACACCGCTGTCTTTCTGTTCGGTGCATTCCAGAATAACCTGGATTCTATTGGCGCCTTTCTTTGCCATTGCTAAAGTCTGTTTTCTCGATAAGGACCGCAAAGGTACAAAATGCCTTTCATTTAGCCAATAGCTTTATCAGAAAAACTAATGATTTGTAGTGGATTAGATCACAAAAGCCAATACAATTTTGCATTCGGATTGGCTTTTTCGACATTTGGCCCAGCAATGACTACGCAAAAAATTCAATACGACTACGCTCCCGGCCATTTTCGGGCTTCGGAACCGGGTGTTTATAGCCCCACGGACCTTAATGAGGGTGAGATGATCCTGAATATGGGACCGCAACACCCATCCACCCATGGAGTACTGCGTTTTGAGGTGGTTACCGATGGCGAAATTATTGTTGATGTAGTGCCCCACCTGGGTTACCTGCACCGTTGTTTCGAGAAGCACGCTCAGTCACTCCCCTTCAATCAAACAATCCCATTCGTTGACCGGCTCGATTATCTGGCTGCCATGAACAGCGAACACGCGTACGTGATGGGGGTAGAGCGAATGCTGGGTATTGAGAAGGACATACCGAAGCGAACCGAATACATTCGGGTATTGGTGGCAGAACTCAACCGGATTGCCGCTCACTTTGTGGGAATTGGCACGTACGCACTCGACATTGGTGCCTACACGCCTTTTTTATGGCTGATGCGCGACCGGGAGCACATCCAGCGACTATTGGAATGGGTTAGCGGTGCCCGAATGCTATACAATTACATCTGGGTTGGCGGATTGTTTTATGACCTTCCGGTAGGTTTTGAGGAACGGTGCCGGGAGTTTGTTCAGTACCTAAAACCCAAAATGACCGAGTTGCAGCAACTGGTCATTGAAAACGATATATTCATAAAACGAACAGCCAACGTGGGGGTGTTGCCTTTGTCCGTTGCTATCAATTATGGTTGTACCGGCCCCATGTTGCGCGGCTCGGGACTGCGATACGACTTACGCCGGGTAGATGGTTACTCTGTCTATCCCGAACTTGACTTCGATATTCCTATTGGTGAGGGACAGATGGGTACCGTTGGGGATTGCTGGGACCGGAACAACGTGCGTGTTCAGGAATGCCATCAGTCCATACGAATCATTGAACAGTGTCTCGACCAGCTTCTTGGCAATTACCAACGTACACCGGACTATGACCCTCAGGCAATTGTCCCGAAGAAGATACGGCCCAAAGCCATGGATTTTTACGCCCGTGCCGAAAGTGCGAAGGGTGAGTTAGGGTTTTTCTTCCGTACCGATGGCAAATCGGATATACCAGTGCGGTGCAAAGCCCGGTCATGCTGTTTCCACAACCTGTCGGTCATCAGCGAAATCAGCAAAGGAGCCATGCTGGCCGATCTGGTAGCTATTATCGGATCAATTGATGTGGTGATGGGAGAAGTGGACCGTTAATTGATCCGCCAGTATTCATTGACCAGGAAGATTTATGACTCCAATACGAGTATATCTTTAGTATTACGCCCCCACCCATCGTAGTCGAGTCCGTAGCCCAGCACAAACCGGTTTTCAATTTCAAAGCCTACATAGGATAAATCAAGCGGTTTCTTGAGAGCATCCGGCTTAAACAATAAGGTAGTTACAGCCAGAGATGCAGGATTCTGCGCCTGAAGCTGACTGCATACTTCACTAATGGTAAGCCCTGTATCAACAATGTCTTCTACCAGAATCAGGTCTCGCCCGGCAATTGTATCGGTCAAACCCAGAATTTCTTTAACCTGACCGCTCGACTCCGTAGCCGCGTAGGAAGCAACCCGGATAAACGTAATCTCGCACGGAATGGTCAGGTGTTTGACCAGATCTGCGGCAAATATGAATGCGCCGTTCAGGACAATAACAATCAACGGCTGCCTATGGGCGTAATCCTCATTAATCTGACCAGCCAATTCCTGAATGCGGGCCTGAATGACTTCAGCACTAATAAACGGGACAAACGTTTTATCTTTAATGGTTACCATAATGATGTTGGCGGAATCTCAAAGGTACGCGGATGCGCGGGAAGCGGGAAAAAAATTGCCGGAAAAATAAATGTCTGCAAACGGACTTACGTCTGTTTACGTTGATGTACTACTAAAGCTATTTTAACGAATGAAGAAAATATTGTTGACGGTATGCCTGTTAGGACTAGCTATTTTAGCCAAAGCCCAGCTCTATGACCCGTCGGCTTTCGATAAGAAATATGATGGCCTGCTCAAGCACCCCGGCGTTCAGATTGAGTCGGCAGAGGCCATCAACCAGATGTATAATTATAAGTTTTACGAAGCTGACAAAGAATTCCGGTGGTTACGGTTGCGCTATCCGAACCACCCTATGCCCTACTTTTTAATGGGCCTGGCAGAGTGGTGGAAAATTGTTCCGAATACGGATGTTACGGATTACGACGACCGGTGCCTCGCCCTGATGGATACGACCATTACGCTGGCCGAAAAACTGTATGATGACAGCGAAAATAAGCTGGAACCTGCCTTTTTTCTGGCAGCCGCCTATGCCTTCAAAGGACGGTTGTACTCCGAGCGGAAGAAATGGACAAAGGCAACCTTAGCCGGAAAAAACGCCCTTAAATATTTTCAGAAATGTAAAGGCAATTCTGATTTGAACCCTGAACTGCTTTTTGGCGATGGCATGTATAATTACTACGCCCAGTGGATTCCCGAGAATTACCCCTTGCTGAAGCCTGTTTTGATGCTCTTTCCGAAGGGAAACAAAAATGCAGGTATTAAGGAACTGGAGAAAACGGCAAATACGGCTTTTTATACCCGTGTGGAGGCCCGCTACTTTCTGGTCCAGATTTATGGCATGGAGAATCAGTACGACAAAGCGTACGAAATGTCGAAGTATATGACGGAGCAATATCCGGATAATCCTTTTTTTGAGCGCTACTACGCCCGGTCAGCATTCGTAACGGGTCGTTTACCGGAAGCAGAACGCGTTTCCAAAGATATTCTGGCGAAGATTGAACAGGGAAAAACGGGTTATGAAGGAGTTAGTGGCCGAACGGCAGCGTATATTCTGGCTTATACAAACCAGCTATTTTATAAGAATCGACCCGAAGCAAAAATCTATTATCAGAAAGCGATAGATTTTGCCAAACAGACGAACTCCGTGAATACAGGCTACTATTTATCGTCGGTACTGGGATTGGCAAAGATAGCGACGGAGGAAAAGGATTATGATCTTGCTCAAACCTACTTCAACGAGGTGATTGATAAGGGGGAGCGAAAGTCCAGCCAATATAAAGAAGCAAAGAAAGCGATTGACGACGCGAAGAAGGCACGACGGCAGGAGCGAAGAAAACGGGTATAAAGTGAGTTATCAGTTGGTAACAAGCCAACTGATAACTCACTTTCACATCAGGGAATTGGCAACACTTTGCTTTCCTTGAAGGTAGACATGATAACCATCGTCTGTGTGCTGGCCACCTCATCAATTTCGTTGATAACATCCAGCATCAGGGCTTGATACGAAGAGATATCTTTTGCAATTACTTTCAGCAAAAAATCACCGGAGCCAGTGATGTGGTGGCATTCAATGATTTCCGGAATTTGGTTGACTTTCTCCACAAAAGACATGGTTGTATCCTTTTTGTGACCCACAAGCGTAACCATCACAAAGGTTGTAACCCCCAGCCCGATTTTATCCCGGTTGAGCTGCGCATGGTAGCTTTGAATAATGCCCGACGTTTCCAGTTTTTTAACCCGTTCCAGTGTGGGGGCGGGCGAAAGGCCAATTTCTTTAGAAAGTTGTGCGTTGGTGATTTTAGCGTTGGCTTGCAGAATCTCTAAAACATTGCGATCTATCTGATCTAATTTTTGACTCGACATAAAACAGTCAGTTGAAACTTGGTTACAAAACGTCACAAAGCTACTACCTTTTCCAATAGAAAATTCTTAAAAGATATTGATTTTTTGCAAAAATCAAAAGAAATAGAACCAAAACCCCCTTAAATCGGCACAAAATTAAGTAAACCTAGCTGAACACCGAATATGCCTCTATTACCAAATAGTGTGCCGATTAGTTTATATTTCAGGTATACCGGTAAAATTGTTATGCACAGATAATGATTGCTTGTTTTACCTTTTAGGTTGAAGTATGGTTTTTCAGGTTATTTTTTTCGATATATACCCATTGGATAAATGATCGGTTCGTTAGCCAAAAAATCAAAAAACGCCGGACACATCGTTGTTCCGGCGTTTACGCACTCTTATCTTAACTTAAACGCGTTGGGGCGTTTAGAGTAAGGACATGTTTACCAGCGTAATGTTGCAGTTTAGCATCAGTCTTATATGAGAGGTGAAATGTATTGACAAGCGGTTAAGGCACTCATTAATAGCTATGTACACAGTGTCCAAAGCACGTTTGGAAAGGATTGATATACATCCATGAAAAAATTGAACAATTTTGCTAGTTTTGTTGCATACGTCAATTGTCTAAAAATGCGACTAATACCCTGCATTATTAGGTATTATAAGGGACTAGGGTGCAGCGTTTTCTGCTCTTAAACATTAATCTCCATATGGATACAGAATCAACTCTCAATACATATCCCTGGCGACGGTTTTATCCGCAGGGAGTTCCTTACGAGATAAACCCCGATGCCTACTCATCACTGGCAGCATTGCTGGAAGAGGGTTGCCGCCGGTTCACTGACCGCCCTGCCTATGCATGCATGGATAAACAGATTACGTTCGGAGAATTAGACAAATTATCGGCACAGTTCGCGTCTTTTCTGCAAAATGAACTGGGCCTTCGAAAGGGGGACCGGTTGGCTATCCAAATGCCTAATACGCTGCAATATCCGGTAGCCATGTTCGGGGCTTTGCGGGCGGGCCTGGCGGTGGTCAATACGAATCCACTCTATACGCCCCGCGAGATGCAGCACCAGTTTAAAGACTCTGGTGCCAAAGCCGTTGTGATTCTGGCCAATTTTGCCAGCCATCTGGAAAAAATAATTGATCGTACCGATATCCAGCACGTGGTAGTTACCGAGCTGGGTGATTTGCTGGGATTTCCGAAGAAGCAGCTTGTCAACGTAGTTGTCAAATACGTAAAGAAACTGGTTCCTGCTTATAAACTCCCCGATGCTATCTCATTCAATGACGCATTAAGGCGGGGAAATACCCAACCGTTTAGGTCGGTAGAGATTAGCAACACCGATCTTGCTTTTGTGCAATATACGGGTGGCACTACGGGCGTTTCGAAGGGAGCTATGCTAACCCACCGGAACGTTATAGCCAATGTAGAGGGACAGGATTTTTGGATGAAACCCGGTGGCATTCCTGATGGTGAAGGCGTCATTGTGGCAGCCCTTCCCCTCTACCACGTGTATGCCCTGACAACGAATGCGCTGGCAGCCCTCAAAAGCGGTTGGATGAACCTGCTCATCACCAACCCACGCGACCTGAACGCGTTTATCGACGACCTGAAAAAATACAAAATCACGGCCTTTACCGGTGTCAATACGCTGTATAATGGCCTGCTCAATCACCCGCGAATCAGTGAGGTAGATTTTAGCCACCTCAAAGTAACATCGGCCGGTGGTATGGCCTTGCAGACATCCGTGGCCGAACGTTGGGCTAAACTAACCGGTAATACACCCTGTGAAGGCTACGGACTTACCGAAACATCGCCCGTCCTGTCTTCAAACCCCATTGACGGGGGCGTGCGGGTAGGCACGATTGGCATTCCCTGGCCCAGTACCGACATGAAAATTATTCTGGATGACGGAACTGATGCACCCATTGGCGAAGCCGGTGAGATTATAGCGCGGGGTCCACAGGTATTTAAAGGATACTACAATCGCCCCGAAGAAACGGCCAATTCCATGATGGGTGATTGGATTAAAACCGGTGATATTGGCGTGATGAATGAAGACGGCTTTTTCAAGATTGTTGACCGTAAAAAGGATATGATTCTGGTATCCGGTTTCAATGTATACCCGAACGAGGTGGAAGATGTGGTGGCACAATGCCCCGGCGTGCTGGAAGTGGCCTGTATTGGCATTCCCAATGAGAAATCGACCGAGGTAGTGAAGATTTTTGTGGTTCGCAAAGATCCCGCCCTCACGGCAGAAACAATTAAGGATTTTTGCCGCGAAAACCTGACCGCTTACAAAGTACCACGCGAAATCGAATTTCGCGACGAACTGCCAAAATCAAACGTGGGTAAAATCCTGCGTCGGCCCCTGCGGGATGAGGAACTGGCAAAGTTGAAAAAATAACTTTTTATTGGTTACCGGTTCCTGGTGTATATCAGGAACCGGTAACTATTCAGGCTACAATCTTACTGATGGCAAAGGGGTTCGCACTAAGTATGAGCAACTCCTCCTGGAATCCGCGAACCTGTTTCATGAATGAACTAGCTTTCCGGCGCGATACCTCCACCCGGTCGCCATTGACCAGACTTACACTCAGCTGCTGGTTTTCTGGATGAAGCGCTTCCAGGTAGAGCAGATTAATAATGTTTTTTTTGTGCGGCCGTACGAACACTTTATCAGACAGGCGTTCCTCCAGTTTTTTCAGGGTGATGGACACCATCAAATGGCTGCCATCAGAAAAGTGAAACAACGTGTAATTCCCTTCTCCTTCCAATCGTACAATACGGTGCATAGGCATTTTACGGCGGCTCCCTAAAAAGGGAAGGGTCATATCGGGGAGGGCAAATTGACCGGCGAGCTGCTCAACATGGATGGGCGTGAGCGATTGGGTAAGCAGAAATGCTTTCATTGTAGGGTTGAATTAAAGGTGTGAAATAAACAGTCGATACATTGCTATACCTTTCTGTGTCAGCAAGTTTACGCAAAATTTTGCATCCGGCAATTTGTTATTAAAAATAAATTCAATCGTACGACAATAAGTGCATCAAGCTCGTTACAGTCCCATTTTCAACGAGTTGATTTTGTCCACAAAAAAGGCACTGGCGAACTTATTTGGTGTCTTTGACCTTGACAACTCAAGAACAAGCCTCCAATAAATCAGCATGGCAACCCTGCTCGATTTAGTCGGTAATACACCCCTGGTTGAATTGAACCGGCTAAATCCCAATCCAAACGTAAGACTGTACGGCAAGCTCGAAGGAAACAACCCCGGTGGTAGTGTAAAAGACCGGGCCGCAGCCAGTATGATTCAGGGTGCCCTGGCAAGGGGTGAACTGAAACCCGGTATGAAACTGATTGAAGCAACCAGCGGAAATACGGGCATTGCACTGGCGATGATTGCCCGGTTGTACGACATTGCCATTGAATTGGTGATGCCCGAAAACTCGACCCATGAGCGTGTTCTGACGATGGAAGCCTTCGGGGCTAAAGTTACCCTGACCGAAACCATCGAAAAAGCCCGCGATTATGCCGAAGAACAGGTGCAGAAAGGTGGCTTTCTGATGCTAAACCAGTTTGCCAACCCGGATAATTACCTGTCTCACTACCGGACAACAGGCCCCGAAATATGGCGTGATACGGATGGTCAGGTAACTCATTTCGTATCGTCAATGGGCACTACAGGGACCATTATGGGCACTTCCCGTTATTTGAAGGAACAAAACCCCGATGTGCAGATTGTGGGTTGCCAGCCGACCGATGGGTCGTCTATTCCGGGTATTCGAAAGTGGCCCGTTGAGTATCTGCCCAAAATTTTTGAGCCTCAGCGAGTCGACCGGGTTATGGAAGTATCTGCCCAGGAGGCAACGATGATGACCCGTAAACTGGCCGGCGTTGAAGGCGTTTTTGCCGGTATGAGCAGCGGGGGAGCGGTACACGCAGCCGTTCGGTTAGCGCAGGAACTGGAGTCGGGCGTGATCGTTTGCATTATCTGCGACCGGGGTGATCGGTATTTATCCTCTGACCTGTTTGCTTAACCTATTCTCTATCGGACAAAGTTGATAGGACACGCAAGACTTGCGTACTTTTGCCCGTATGTACAAGCGCATTATTCTTCCCATTTTGTTTCGTTTTGATGCGGAGACCATTCACCATACGGTTACGACAGTACTCAAGCTAGCCCTTTCTATTCCGGGTGTTTCTACCCTTTGCCAGAAACTTTACGTTATAAATGACCCACGACTGGCCCGAACCGTATTTGGGCTTACGTTTCCCAATCCGGTTGGTATGGCGGCCGGGTTCGACAAAAACGCAGAGATGGTTAGCGAGTTGAGCGATTTGGGGTTTGGATTTGTTGAAATCGGTACCGTTACACCCCGCCCGCAACCCGGCAACCCCCGCCCCCGTCTTTTTCGCCTGAAAGCCGATGGCGGTCTTATCAACCGGATGGGATTTAATAATAAGGGCGTTAGTGTGGCTACGGCAAAGCTTCAGTATTTCGGGAAAAATAAAGGGGAACGACGCGTTATTGTGGGGGGCAATATTGGCAAAAATAAAGACACGCCCAATGAGGACGCGCTGACAGATTACCTGATTAGCTTCCGCGAATTATTTGCTGCTGTAGACTATTTTGTGGTCAATGTCAGCTCACCCAACACGCCCGGTCTGCGCGATTTGCAGGAACGGGAACCCCTCACGAAAATACTAACGGCACTACAGCAGGAAAATAACCGGCAATCCATTCCTAAACCGATATTATTAAAAATTGCGCCTGACCTGACCAATGGTCAACTGGACGATATTGTGGGTATTGTAGCCGAAACCAAAATTTCGGGCGTAGTAGCCACAAACACAACCATTAGCCGCGACCGGCTCCTAACCGATTCGGATACAGTTTCTCAACTGGGAGCGGGTGGCGTAAGCGGTCGCCCGTTGCGTGATCGGTCAACCGAAGTAATTCGTTATCTGCATCAACAATCCGGGGGTGCTTTTCCCATTATTGGTGTGGGCGGCATTTTCTCACCCGAAGATGCTCAGGAGAAATTACGTGCCGGGGCCAGCCTGGTGCAGGTTTACACGAGTTTTATCTACGAAGGACCTGGCCTGGCCAAACGTATCAATCAGAAACTACTCCAGGATTTATAGAACCGGGTCTCTTTCCGTGTACTGTATTATCACTAAATAGCAGTGGGTAAAATTCCCGTTGGGTAAAAAGGCGCAATATTTTTCAATTCGTCACGCTTATTCGTCAAAAAGTGGGAAATTTACCTACTGCTATAGTCCTTAACCCTACGCATGGCCCAACCAACCACTTCTCCGCGACAGAATACACTCCGACGTCCGGCTGACCGTAATGAGCCTCGCCCCCGCGTACCGAATGGCAAAACTGCCAGCCCTACCCGCAGGGATTCGTATAACTGGGGGGCAGCACTCGACCGCTGGTTTACCGACCAACGCTCAACACTTACATTCGGCGTTTTGCTAATGGGTCTGGCCATAGGACTATTAGTCGCTTTCGTATCCTACCTGCTCAACGGCTCCGCCGACCAGAGTGTGGTAGGGGCCGCCTTTTCGGCACCCCTGGTTGAATCAGCCAGCGAAACCCGCAACTGGGTTGGTCTGGTTGGTGCCTACATTGCCCATGCGTTCGTGTTTCGCTGGTTTGGAGTAGGTGCCCTCGCGTTGCCCTTTATTGTTTTTCTGGCTGGTTATAAATTAACCTTTGGCGTGGAGTTGTTACCCCTCAGCCGCACTACCACAGCCTTATTGTTTATGGCCATTTGGCTGAGCCTGTTTTTAGGATACATAGTGTTGGTTACCGATTCTGCCGCTACCGCCAGTGTATGGTGCGGGGGTATTGGTTACGAAACCAATGTGACGCTATATAGCCTGTTTGGCTGGGGTAATTTAGCATTCATCACTTTTTTGCTATTCTTCTTCATCGTTTACTTTTTCAATGTGCGGCAGATAAAGCTGCCGGATTTATCGCTCCCCACTCAGCCACGGCCCCGCAGTTACAGTAGCGACCCGCTACAAACGTACGAGGAAAGCGAACTTGAGCCGGATGAGGATAGCGAATTTGACCCACAGGACACCTCACCGGAAACGCATAGCCACGCAGTTGCCAGACCGGCTACCCCTTATTCCAATGATACCGTCCAGCCCGATGTGGTGGAGCCCGAGTCCCCGCAGCCCGAAGCAGCAAATAAACCCACGGGCGTTACGCTGACTATCAAAAACAGGGAAGCCGTAGCGGATGACCCAATTGATACCGACGAACTTAGTGCCGTACCAGCCCCTACCTTCGAACCTGACCCGTTTGAGGAAGACGACTTGGTTTCGGTTCATGGTTTGTACGACCCGACGCTCGACTTACCGCAGTACCAATACCCAACCAATGATCTGCTGACCGACTACCAGAACAGCCGGAAAGCGCAGGTATCTGACGATGAGCTGACGGTTAACAAAGAGCGAATCGAGAGTACACTCCGTAACTTTGGCATTGAAATAGACTCCATTCAGGCATCTATCGGCCCCACGGTTACGCTGTATGAAATTGTTCCGGCGAAGGGGGTCCGGATTTCCAAAATCAAAAGCCTGGAAGACGATATTGCCCTGAGCCTGTCCGCCCTGGGTATTCGTATCATTGCCCCCATGCCGGGTATGGGAACTATTGGTATCGAAGTACCGAACAAGAACCGGGAAATGGTTTCGATGCGGTCGATGATTACCAGCGACGTGTTCAGCAACAGCAAATTTGATTTACCGATTGTGCTGGGCAAGACCATCTCGAACGAAATTTATGTAGCCGACCTGGCCAAAATGCCCCACCTGCTCATGGCGGGTGCTACTGGTCAGGGCAAATCCGTGGGATTGAATGTGCTGCTTACTTCGTTGATTTATAAAAAGCACCCTTCGCAACTGAAACTGGTGCTGGTTGATCCAAAAAAAGTAGAGTTGACCCTGTTCAATAAACTGGAACGCCATTTTCTGGCTAAACTTCCCGATTCCGAAGAGCCGATTATCACGGATACGAAGAAGGTGGTCAACACGCTCAATTCGCTTTGTATCGAAATGGACAATCGCTATAACCTGCTGAAGGATGGCGGCTGCCGAAATCTGAAGGAATACAACGCAAAGTTTGTCAAACGCCGGTTAAACCCCGAAAAGGGCCACCGGTTCCTGCCCTATATCGTTCTCATTATCGACGAATTAGCCGACCTGATGATGACTGCCGGGAAGGAAGTAGAGCAGCCCATTGCCCGGTTAGCTCAGTTGGCACGGGCCATTGGTATTCACCTGGTTGTAGCTACGCAACGCCCCTCTGTAAACGTTATTACCGGTCTGATAAAGGCCAACTTCCCGGCCCGTCTGTCGTTTAAGGTGACCTCCAAAATAGACTCCCGCACCATCCTGGACACGGGCGGGGCTGAGCAACTGGTAGGCATGGGTGATATGCTGCTGTCGTCAAACTCCGATATTATCCGGCTGCAATGTCCGTTTGTGGATACGAACGAAATAGAAGACCTGTGCGAGTTTGTTGGCAACCAGCGCGGCTACGACGATGCCTACGCGCTGCCCGAGTTCGTTGGCGATGATGGTGGTCAGAGCGACGACAAAGATGTGGACCTCGACAACCGCGATCCTATGTTTGACGAAGCCGCCCGGCTCATCGTCATTCACCAACAGGGTAGTACGTCGCTTATTCAGCGTAAACTCAAACTCGGCTACAACCGTGCCGGGCGACTAATCGACCAGTTGGAAGCGGCTAAAATCGTTGGCCCGTTTGAAGGTAGTAAAGCCCGGGAGGTGCTGGTTCAGGATCTACAGCATTTGGAAGAAATCCTGAAACGACTTAAAGGCGAGTAGCTCTCTGACTCATATCACCCGAAACAATTCAGGCCCGAAACGGATTAAACGTTTCGGGCCTGAATGCTGTCTAATAGGTATACATAAACCTGCACAGAAAAGTAAAAAGGATAAAAAATGAAAAAATTAGCATGGATATTAAGCCTGACGTTGTTTGCTGTACTACCAGCCGTAGCGCAAAAAGACAAACGGGCACAGACTATTTTAGATGCGATGAGTGGTCGCTATAAATCCCTCAACTCCTACCAGGCCTCATTCACCTACGGCGGTGCAGGAGGATCCGAAAAGGGTGATTTGACCGTAAAAGATGATAAGTTCAGGCTAGCGGTAGGTGGACAGGAAGTTTATAATGATGGCAAGACCATGTCGACCTACATGAGGGAATCAAACGAAGTGAACGTTCAGGATTACGATGCCAATAGCAGCGGTGAGCTAAACCCTACGCAGATCTATTCCCTCTATAAGAAGGGCTACAATTACCGTTTCCTGAAAGAACAAAAGCAGGGTAAGCGTACGCTGGAAGTAATCGAGTTAACGCCTACACAAACAAAAAACGCTGTTTCTAACGTGCAGATTTCGGTTGACAAAGCCGACAAATCTATCCGTAATTGGGTGATAACGAATAAGGATGGCAAAAAAACGTCGTATACCATCACGAAATTCACGCCGAACGTAAAGGTCTCTGATTCTTACTTCGTTTTCGACAATTCGAAGCATCCAGGTGTTGAAGTCGTGGACTTGCGCTAGAATTATAAACGGATAGCATAGAAAAAGGGTCGGCCTGTCCAGTGATGGACAGGCCGACCCTTTTTTATTGACTATTACTGGTCGGTGCTTACTCCCGAATCACTTTCAGAGTCACCGCCTGCTGACCCTGGCTCACCCGCAACAGGTACAACCCACGACCCGGCTGAGCGAACCGTACCGACTCCTGATGATCGTCACTGACCACCTCAACCAGACGATTTATCACCGAATGACCACTCACATCACTCAACTCCAGACGAACCGTCTGACCCTGCAACCCTTCCAGACGAAGCCGGAACTCATCCGATACCGGGTTGGGCAGAATCGTAGCTTTCAGTTTGCCCCTCAGCTCCGAGCCAGTACCCACCCGCGCACTGCCCGGAGTACCGCCATTGCAGGCCACCAGCCAGTTGTAGGAGAAGCTCGCTTCCCCGGGGGTGCCACTCTGGGTGGCCTTCAGGGTAATAACCGGGTTATCGGTGTAAACCCGCAACGTGTAGGGACCCGGAGCGGTGGTGGGCAGCATTTCATTGACCACCGAGAAACTGATTGGCTGGCCATTCACACCGCTGTATTCCGGGTTAAAGGTCAGCAGCCGTGCTCCAGCCGACACGGGGCTACAACTCACCGTAGTTACCCCCGTGATAGAAAACGGACCTGAGGTTGGTGGTGTGGGGGGCGGTGTGGTACTGCCACCACAGGCCACCAGCCAGTTGTAGACGAAACTGGCTTCGCCCGGAGTGCCCGTCTGGGTAGCTTTCAGGGTGATGGTGGGGTTATCGATGTACAGGTTGAGGGTGTATGGGCCCGGAGCGGTGGTGGGCAGCATTTCATTGACCACCGAGAAACTCACCGGCTGGCCATTCAGTCCGCTGTACTGGGGCGTGAAGGTGAGTGTGCGCAGGCCAGCCGATACCGTAGCACAGCTTACCGTCGTTACCCCTGTAATACTAAAGGTGCTGGTAATAGTCTGTAAAGCCTGCAAAGCCTTGTCAGCCTGGATAAAGCCGTAGCCAGTGCCAAAGTCAAAGCCCGTATCGAAGCCCGCCGTGACGGGGTCATCCATGTCCAGAGCAGTATTTTCCAGCGTCGACAAAATGGCCGCCGATGTGATACCTGGCACTTTCTGTTTCATCAAGGCTGCCACAGCCGCTGCGTGAGGAGCCGCTGCCGACGTACCGAAAAAGTTCGGGAACGCATCGGTATCCCTGTTGGTATCTGACCCAAAGAATGTTGTATTACCGCCATCCACACTGGTAATCTCCGGTTTTTGGCGCGTAACAGGTGCCCCAAGACGCGCACCCGAAGTAGTGAAATAGATGGGCGTACCACCGGCCGATGAAAAACCCTCAACTGTAGCCGTTGTAGCACCATTATAAGCAGGTGTGTTGTAGAACGCAGCCGCTCCTACACTGATACAGCGACTTGAATTGGTATGCCCTACCGCCGTTGAGCTTTTCGTGTCGTATTCGATGGTTGTCGTGACACCGTTACCGAAATAGACCCATTTTACGATATTTGGATCAGGCCCGGCGTATTTGGCCAGTACCAACTCAATCGTAACGTCTGCACCAGGGTTCCTTATAGCAATAATCTCTAAAGGATCTCCTCCCAGGTTATCGGAAGTTCCCGAAAGGTTGCCACGATAAGTTCCACCAATATAAACGAGTATATCCATATCGGTTTGAGCACCAGCCCCACCGCTAACGGAGAAGAACGGATCATCCCACTGGAACGAAATAATGGTTGTGCGGTTACCACCACGCAGTAAGAAGGATTGACGGATATCGCCACTACCAAAGTTATGCGCCGATACGTAGCCTGGCGGAAGTGTAACCGAGGCTGGAAGCGTATTGGCAGGAATGGGATTATAGGCCTTCTCGTATGAAGTCCGCGCGTTATTACCCGCCGATGAGAAGTAAGTGACCCCACCGTTATTCACCACATCATCGATAGCCTGGGCAATGGGCCCATCCTGAAAAAATGGCTCGGCGAAATACAAAACATCATCCGTAATAATTTTACAACCGGCTGTGGCTAAGTCCCGAATTCCTTTGGCAAAATCAAGTTGATTAACAAACGCCGTATAAAACGCCAGTGGAGAACCAGGAGCCACGTCATGAATTAACTCGGCCATACCACGTCCCTCGTCAGAACCCCCACTCGGCATATCTTTCAGCACCTGCACGTTCGGCGGTAAATCGCCCGAAGCAACACCGGCAGGGGCACCACCCAGATTATTATATGAATCCGACAGGACACCTACCTTAACCCCTGTTCCGTCTACACTATACGTTGTACGGGCTACGTAGGACCGTAATGACGTATCGCCCTGCGATGTTACAGCACCAACGCTATGGATGGGCTGATAAGACGGGCGGACAAATTTCAGGGATGATACATTCTTTAACTCGTCGAGTTTATCAATAGGTAGATACCCCGATACGCGTTGCTGAGAAATAATCCCATCGCGGAGTCCCATCGCCTGTAAAGTCTGCAGAAGTGCCTGCCCCTCACTTTCCGAATTGGCCACCGCATCGATAGCAATTGAATTACCGGAGGTTACAAACAGGTTATCCCGCTGTAGACCAGCGATAGGTGCCTGCTGGACAATCCCCCCGTTGGAAATAACGGTTAACAGGTCGCTGGAAACTTTGGCCTCTCTTGCCTGTTGCTTCAGGCCGTCTACGGTTTGCGCATTAATGGCAAACGGTGTTATTAGTAGAGCCAGCGCAAGCATTGAACTAACTCTAAACCTTCGTAAATTTTTAATCATGAGAATTGAAATGGGTTAATTTGTGATAAAATAGAGAAACACAGCCAGTACCCTTTGTATACCATAGTTATAGTACATATTACTAATAGTATATATATTGAATTGGATTACTGGCTATGGCGTAAGAAAAAGAAAAATTCAATACTATACTCAATAGCTTCCTGAATTTTTACTGAATGGGCAAATCTATTTTGCTAACTCATTAAAAGTCCTGTGTTTTACGCTGTTTGGGGCTAACAAATTTTTTCACCGAAGGACAAATCTCCCGAATCACCGAGACCAGGAACAATGTAGAAATGGTCATCAAGGTAATCGTCAACAGCACCCAGCCACAGATGGCATTGCGGTAGTTGTTGCTGTATATGCCGGACCCCTTCCGGGCTGGCAATAATGGCGGCAATATGCGTTTGGGACGGAATACCATACTGGAGCAGTGCATGGTACACTTTTTCGAGGGAACGGCCCGTTGCCAGCATGGGGTCGCAGAGAATCAGCGCTTTTCCGCTTAAATCAGGGCACGCCATGTAGTCCATCGAAATTTCGAACTCCTCACTACCGGCCGCCGATTGTCCACGATAGGCACCAGCAAACGCACTCTCCGCCTGATCGAAATAATTGGCAAATCCCTGATGGAATGGCAATCCGGCCCGTAATATAGTGGCCAGTACCGGCTGCTGCCGGAGTACCTGCGTACGGCATATCCCCAGTGGCGTTTGTACGTCGATGGAATGATACGGCAATACTTTCGAGATTTCATACGCCATCAGTTCGCCCAGCCGCTCCAGATTTCGGCGAAACCGGAGCCTGTCCTGCTGAATCGATACATTTCGCAGTTCGGCGATGAACTGATTGGCCACCGAGGGCTGTTGCGAGAAAACAAACATAGTTTGTGGGTGTCTTTCGCCGTAAATTAGCCGCAAGGTTGGCGTATATCCAAACCAAATAACTAATTTGAGCGGTCAATAGCGGCCCAATCGTTATAAATAAGCTCAACAGCCAGTAAGTTACATGCGTAGCACCGTTTACGTTTTCTGTTTTTTTTTACTCTCTTTGTGTGTCCGGGCCCAGAGCCCATTTGTACCACTCAACGCTGATTATTACCACCTCATTGACCGGCTGGAAATCCGGCAAAACAGCTGGGCCAAAGGTTTTCACAGCTCCGTAAAGCCTTATAATCGGGAAAGTATTATTCAGTTGGTTGATAGTATAGAGGCTAACCCTGGCCGTGACCTTTCCGACTCCGACTATTTCAATTTCGATTACCTTCGCAATGACAGTTGGGAGTGGGTATCCAACTACGATTCGTTACAGAAAAACCCATTTACCCGCAGTTCAGACGTAGCCCCATCCATCTGGGAAAGTGGGAAGCCACTGCTAAAGCATTTCTATAAAAAGAAAGCAGATTTCTACAGCTTACAAACCCCGGATTTTGATTTGCACGTTAATCCAGCGTTCTATTTTGGCGTGGGGGTCGACAATACATCCGGCCAGTCGGATGTGCTGACCAATAACCGGCAATTACTTTTTGTTAACAGCCGGGGGCTGGAGGTCCGGGGAACGATTGGTAAAAAACTGGGCTTTTACACGTTCTTCTCCGACAATCAGGCTATTTACCCCGAATACATACAGCAATATGGTCAAACGTATGGCCAAAAAAGCGATCAACTGGTTGCGGCTCCGGGCCAGAGCTTTGTAAAACCGTTTCGCAACAACGGTGTCGATTTCCTGTCGGCAAGGGGATACATTACGTTCAATGCCCTCAAGATTATCAACGTACAATTTGGGCACGACCGCAATTTTTTCGGAAACGGATTCCGGTCACTTTTCCTGTCGGATAACAGCCCCCCACACCTATTTATGAAGTTCTCCACGCGCTTAGGGAGCCGGATTCAATATACCAACCTGTTTACACAGCTCCAAAATACCCAGGCTCCCCTACCGACGGGGGTCAGACTCATTCCGCCCAAGTTTGCGGCTATGCACCACCTGAGCGTTAACATAACCGACAATATCAATCTGGGCGTGTTTGAAGCGGAAGTGTTTAGCCGCGACCGACTGGACCTTAACTACCTGAATCCCATTATTTTATACCGTTACGTAGAGTCGAGTGTGGGCAGTAGTGATAACGCGTTTATTGGGATCGACCTGAAAGCTAATTTCTTATCGCAGTTCATGGTGTACACCCAGTTCATGCTGGACGAATTCCGACTAAGGCCCTTACTGCGTGGCACAGGCGACTGGACTAATAAGTTTGCCTTTCAGCTTGGCGGCAAATACATCGATGCGTTTCAGGTGCCTAACCTGGATTTGCAACTCGAACTCAATCTGGCCCGCCCGTACACGTACTCGCACGAAGCCTCGGCAACGGTTAGTGCCGGTCAAACCAACTACGCCCATTTTAGCCAGCCATTGGCCCACCCACTGGGTAGTAATTTTGCCGAAGGGCTGGGCATTGTCCGGTATCAGCGAAAGCGTTTGTCGGGTAATCTTATTGCCGGGGTCATGATGTACGGCACCGATCCGGCGGCTGATATTAATTACGGCGGTAATATCCTGAAGGATTATACGTACCGCTTTCGTAACGAAGGAAATTTTATTGGACAGGGACGAAAAACCGTTGTGACCTACGCTGATTTACGCGCTTCTTACATGATTCGGCACAACATATTTCTGGAAAGTCGTTTCCTGTACCGGTTTCAGGACAGCCAGTTTCGCCCTAACAGTTATTCCGAACAAGTCGCTAGCTTTGCCCTGCGTTGGAATATGCCTTACCAGAACTGGGTATTTTAACACGCCACGCCTTACCGATTTTCTACTTTACTACGTCATTAATGCTTGATATTATCCGGCAGGAACTAGCCGAAGCACAATCGGTTTTGAATACGTTTCTCAACGATCCTGCTCATCTGACGGCCATTGAACAGGCGGCAACGCTGATGGCTGACGCCCTGCGCAATGGCCGTAAAATTATTTCCTGTGGCAACGGAGGCTCCCATTGCGATGCCATGCATTTTGCGGAAGAATTATCAGGCCGTTATCGCGATGATCGTCGTTCCCTGGCAGCCATTGCCATTTCTGACGTCAGCCATCTTTCCTGCGTTAGTAATGACTATGGATACGATTACGTTTTTTCCCGGTTTGTAGAAGGCCTGGGCAGTGAGGGTGATGTGCTGCTGGGCCTAAGCACAAGCGGCAATTCGGCCAATGTGGTGAAAGCTGTTGAAGCCGCCCGGCACAAAGGAATGAAGGTGGTTTTATTGACCGGTAAAGACGGCGGAAAGCTGGCCAGTCAGGCCGATGTTGAGATTCGGGTACCCCATTTTGGCTATGCCGACCGCATTCAGGAGATTCACATCAAAGTGATTCATCTGTTCATCCTGCTAATTGAGAAACAGCTTGTTTAAGTGACTCGGTTAATCTGGCTTTAGTAACTTCCTCCGGCACCCCCACCCCCGAAACTACCACCACCAAAGCCACCGAACCCTCCTCCACTTCCACCACCGCCACTCCAGCCACCACCGCCTGAGCCACCCCAGCCAGAGTACGTTGAGGTTGGCAGGAAGATGGGGCCCCAACCTCCTCCCCTATTGCGGTTGCTTCCCCCACCCCCGTTGTTACGTCGGGAAAAGAAAAAGATAATGAGGATGACACCAAAAACGATGAAGATAATTGGTATTCCGCCATCACCCGTATCCGTGTCGGGGTCGGCTTTGTATTCGCCACTGGCCCGCTGAATGATTTCGGTCGTTGCGTTGTCCAACCCCTGGTAGTATTGCTCCTGTTTAAAGGCCGGAACAATGGTGTTCGATATAATCCGCTTGGCAATGGCATCCGGGATGGCACCCTCCAGTCCATAGCCCGTGGCAATGTATACTTTGCGGGTTTCCGTAGCCCAGGCAAGCACCAGACCATTATTTTTTCCCTTTTGACCGATACCCCATTTTCGCCCTACCTGAAAGGCAAAATCGCCAATGGGATAAGGTTCGGTCGTTTTAACGATCACAACAACAATTTGGGTTGACGTTGAGTCATTGTAAACCCGGAGTTTCTGTTCCAGTTGGGCCCGGTCAGAGCTGGATAAAATACCCACAAAATCGTTGACCAGCCGGGGTGGATTTGGCTTATCGGGAATTACAGTCGATGTGCCGGTATCGGTGGCGGAGTCCTGCGCCCATACACCGGCTGGCGCAAGCAGCAGCAGTACCACGAGTGCAAGACGGAGAATACGAACAATTGTATAGAAAAAATTCGGTACGGTCACGGCGGTATCAGTCAAACGAGATATCGTCAGCTAGTTCGTTGGTATCATCGCTGGCGTAAGGGAAATACTGTTTCAACTGTTGCCCGGCCTGTTCTATTCCCCGGCTCAAGCCATCCGCATAGGCTCCCTTTGCAAAATGACTACGGAGTAGATCCTTGGTAGTCTCCCAAAAATCAGCGGGCACTTTCGCATCGATTCCTTTATCACCAACAACGGCAAATTTACGGTCGGCATGAGCGAGGTAGAACAGGACGCCGTTTTGGTCTTTGGTCTGATGCATCCCCAGGTGAGCAAATACATCAATAGCCCGTTGAACGGGGTCGGCCGTCGTACAGTGCGCTTCTACATGTACCCGGATTTCGCCCGATGTATTCCTTTCGGCTTGCCGAATGGAGGCTACAATGCGCTGCTGTTCATCGGCGGTGAAGGGATTCATGATTTATCCTGAAAATGTAAAATGACTAACGAATAATGGACAATGACTACCTCCGGGATCGTCATCATCCATTATTCAGGCTACATCGTTCATTAAAACTGAACCGTTGGTGCACTTTGGGCGGCCTGTGAAGCTTCGAAGAATCCTTTTACGGGGAAGCCAAAAATGCCGGCGAAGATGTTGTTCGGGAACGAACGAACCGACTGATTGTAGGTTTTTACCGCTCCATTGAAGTCGTTCCGGGAAACAGAGATTCGATTTTCCGTCCCTTCCAACTGGGCCTGTAACTCAGAGAAATTCTGCGTTGCTTTCAGTTGCGGATAAGCCTCCGCTACCGCCAGCAGTTTGGACAGCGAACCACTCAACTGATCCTGTGCCGCCTGAAATTTCTGAATGTTTTCGGGGGTAAGCTGATCAGCATTAAGGTTGATACTAGTTGCTCTGGCACGGGCCTGAATGACCTCGGTCAGCGTACTCTTCTCGAAATTGGCCGCTCCCTGTACGGTTCGAACCAGGTTGGGAATCAGGTCCGACCGGCGCTGGTACTGGGTTTGAACCTGCGCCCATTTCTCCTGCACGTTCGTGTCTTCCTGAACCAGACCGTTGTACGAACTGCAACCAAACACACCCAGCGCGAGGGCGATAACAACTACGACAATTAATGTTTTTGACATGGTATAGCAGAGACCAGTGTTATGTGATTAGGGGCAAAGTTGGTCAAAACTACTAATTTGTTGGTGTAAAACTACGCCAACGGCGTTTTTACCAATTTTATCCGGCCTCTGCTTTGATAACTGGTAATCGACTAATGGGTTTACCCGCTACCGGACCCATCGAATCCGCTTCCCTAAACCATAGTGTTGCTAACCAGATCATTCTTAAAGGCATAAGCCACCATACCGGCCGTATTTTTGGTACCCGTTTTTTCAAGAATACGTAGCCGATGCCCTTCGACCGTGCGGGGACTCAAAAAGATTTTTTCGCTGATTTCATTCGTCGAAAGGCCTTCGCAAATGAGCATCAGTACTTCTTTTTCCCGTTCCGATAAGAGTACTTTACTGTTGTAGAAAGCGTTGACCGGCTTATTGACCGTTGTTTTATTAGTCATTTTGCGAAGCATAGCCTTCGATACGAACTCGTTTAGGTATACCCCTTCATCCATCACCTTACGAACGGCTTTTTCTACTTCACCCGCTTCGGCATCCTTGAGCAGATAGCCGCTAACCCCTTTCTCCAGTAAATGCAGGACCATTCTATCTTCGTCATGCATCGTTAACACCACAATCTTGATGAGTGGATAATGTTCCCGCAAGTAATCGGCGGTAGCGGTTCCATCCATAACCGGCATTTGAAGGTCGAGCAGCACCACATCGGGCATCTTGCGGGGAATTTTGTCGATCAATTCCTGACCATTACCTGCTTCCAGAACCAGTTCGAAATCATGAATCTGGCCAACAATGGTGGCCATGCCGATGCGGAACAGCGTATGATCGTCGCAGAGGGCTAGTTTAATTTTTCTCATGGGAAAGGAAGCGTTAGGGTTAAAGCCATAATCATTAGTCGAAAGTAGCCATTATCCCGCAAACAAATCAACTCATTATTTTTGCCGGCTGTATTTCATGCAGATGAACCTGCACATGAATTCGGGAACCCCGGCCGGGGGATGAATCGAACGTTACATGGCCATTGACTACGTTCAGGCGACTCTCAATGTTGCGCAGCCCCAGCCCGGTTTGCCTGTTCTCCATAACGGCATCAACATCAAACCCAACGCCATCATCCAGTACAGCTAGTCTGACTTCGCTATCAAAATAAACCAGTTGAATCGTTATGTGCCCGGCACGGGCATGGCGGATGGCATTGTTTACCAACTCCTGCGCAATGCGATAAAACATCAACTCCGTAACGGGGAGCAAATGGATGGCCGATTCGGTGTATACGAGCTGCACCTCCGTTTCGGGTGTTGTTGCGCGTTCGGCAAGTTCTTCCAGAGCGGCCAGCAAACCAAACCGCTCCAGGGTTGTCGGAACCAGGTTCCGACTGATACGCCGGACATTTGTCATGGTTTCGTCAATCATGGAGCGCGTCTTCTGAAACTGTAACGCCAGTTCCATCGTACTACTCAACTGTTTTTCCAGTTGGTTCAGGCTCATTTTGGTAATTGACAGCATAGTGCCAATACCGTCGTGCATATCTTCGGCGAGCCGCTTGCGTTCTTCTTCCTGCCCCCGGAATGTAGCCTCCATCAGCTGCTGCCGATGCTGCGCCTGTAGCTCTTTGATGGCGAGCTGCTGCTGGGTTTGTTTTTGCTGATAATAGGCGACAAAGATGATAATGAACACGGCCATTATCAATAATATAGCCGTCCCAACGGCAATTGCAAAACCGGCGTTTGTCGACATTATCTCGATTTACAGGTAATCCATGATGAGTAAAGGTCAAAAATACCTGACTGAATGTCAATTGCTTACCCGAACCATTGAGTAAACGGCAACCCCGTTTTATTGATTTCCCTGTTAAGACAGGTTATCCGTTTCGTACCTGCAAACCCATATACCAACGGACGACATCAGGCAGAGTATAATGAACAAAATTTGATTCAGTTTCCAGAACGGGTCGAATTCTTCATTTGTAATGGTATCGCTGTACAGGTATGAGCTAAAAAGTGAAAAGAAGAATGTACCGGCCGAATAAATCAACAATCCCGAACTTAGCCAGAACATGCTATGGAACAGGATATTTTTCACCCGTGCTTCTATCAGTATTTTATTGAAGTAGAGCAGTACCACTACTGTTTCAAACAGGCGTTGTGTGGTAAGGCCAACCGTTGAAATAGTATTTTGCCGATAACTGAAAATAATAATGATTGCACTCAGAATAGCAGCGAGTTTCACCCATTTCTCCGTCTCGTTTTTTTGAAAACTGTTTAGGTAAACGGCAGTTACGATGCTTATTTCAAATAGCGGTTGTAGGTTTTGGATGGGGTACGTACTCACCCGCGCCATAACCAGCCAGAGCGAATACGTATCACTGATGAAATAGAGCGCAAACAGCAACAGAACAAGCCTATAACTCTTTGACAGACAATTGAAAAAGGTCAGCCCCAGCACGATTGGAAGCAGACTGAACAAATGAGAAACTAAATTTAAAGGGTATTTTTCAATTAGATGAAAAAGTCTTTCTATCATGATTTAATGCCCTTCCAACTACGTAGCACACTGTTTGGGACACGTCCATCCATCACCCACTACCATATCCCCCGAATCGCCATCATCTTTAAGGCCACCCGTGTTTGGCTGAGTGCCCAAATCCCTCCCCCTTGCATCGACACCCGTTAGCAAAACACGGGGCTTAAATTCCCCCTTGCCCACTTCGGTAGGCTTCCCATCCTCATTTTCCCAACGGTTGGCATAATGGACACGAATCCCCACACAGCCAGCTTGCTTCAGCAGTTGCTTTACTCTGTCGAGACCGAAAAACTCCGAGCGAGTGTATTCCTCCTCTTTTCCACCACAGGCCAATTTACAATTGCGGTATGCCTCTTTGAGGGATTGGGTTTCTTTAGCAGTGAGAAAACGCCCTGCATTTTCATTAAAAATAGAATCGTTCATGCGCTTAAAAGAGATAATAAAGTAAAAAATAGGGGGATGGATAAAACCGGAAAGCGTAGCGAACATACAACATGAAGCGCTTATTCCCATATTTCCTGTTCACTAACGAAATAACTTAATTAACTAATAGACAACAGTTTAACTTAAACAAAGAATATACTATTACGTAGAACTACGTACTAAAGTGCGGATTTTCGCCTACTCTGATTACAGTAACTAAAAACAGTATTTATTCTCTTTATCTGGCCTGCTTCAGGTTGTACCTTTGGCCTATAGTTGATGCCATTGCTACTGGAGCAAGCACCAATAATGATATTTCTTATAGGTTAGGTTAATAAAAAATGCCGGAGCAATTTGCCCCGGCATTTTTTTATCAGTCAACCCACAAGGCGCTGATGTGGTCAGTTTCTTTTCTTATTTCAGGAGGTTTAGCAGGTAGGCACCATAACCACTTTTAACCAATGGCTTGGCAATGGTTGTCAACTGGTCGGCTGTGATGAATTTCATGCGATAGGCAATCTCTTCCGGACAACCAATTTTCAGCCCCTGTCGCTCTTCAATTACGTGTACGAACTGCCCGGCCTGTATCAATGATTCAAATGTACCCGTATCGAGCCAGGCGGTTCCCCGGTCCAGAACGCCGACTTTTAGTTTGCCACGCTCCAGATAGACCCGGTTTATATCCGTAATTTCCAGTTCACCGCGTGGGGAAGGCTTAATGTTTTTAGCAATATCAACTACTTCATTATCGTAGAAGTACAACCCCGGAACGGCATAATTTGACTTCGGGTTGTCGGGTTTCTCCTCAACGGATAAAACATTGAACTGCTCATCGAATTCAACCACGCCGTAGCGTTCAGGATCGTTTACCTGGTAAGCATATACCACGCCACCATCCGGATCATTATTGGCCTGAAGCAACTTAGATAGTCCCGAACCGTAAAAAATATTATCGCCCAGCACCAGAGCCACCTTTTCATTGCCAATGAACTCTTCGCCAATGATAAATGCCTGCGCCAGCCCATCGGGGCTAGGCTGAACGGCGTACGTAAACTGGCAACCAAGCCGTTCACCATCGCCGAGGAGTTTCTCAAAATGAGGCAGGTCGTGCGGAGTCGAAATAATGAGAATTTCCCGGATACCAGCCAACATCAAAATCGACAGCGGATAATAAATCATCGGCTTATCGTAAACGGGCATCAACTGCTTGGATACCGCAAGCGTAAGCGGATGAAGACGCGTGCCGGAACCTCCGGCCAATATAATTCCTTTCATGTTTAACGAGTAAAAGAGTGAAAGAGCAAATGAGTGAAAGCATTGAAAACGCTCATTCACTCATTCGCTCTTTCACCTTTGTTAACGATTTGCGTACATGTCCTGATAATAGCCTTGGTAGGCACCTGATGTGACATTGTCGAGCCAGGATTGATTGGCCAGGAACCAGTCGACCGTTTTTTCGAGACCTTCTTCAAACTGAAGCGACGGTTGCCAGCCCAGTTCATTCATAATCTTATGGGCATCAATGGCGTACCGAAGGTCATGCCCGGCCCGATCCGTTACGTAGGTAATTAATTTAGCGGAAGTACCCTCTTCCCTATTCAGCTTGCGGTCCATAATCTGGCATAGCAGGTGTACCAGATCGAGGTTCTTCCATTCATTAAAACCACCAATATTATAAGTTTCGCCCAGTTTGCCGGTGTGGAAAACGGCATCGATAGCGCGGGCATGATCGACGACATACAGCCAGTCCCGGACGTTCTCTCCTTTGCCGTACACGGGCAGCGGTTTGTTGGTCTGGATGTTATGAATCATCAGCGGAATCAGTTTCTCCGGGAAGTGATTCGGACCGTAGTTATTGGAGCAGTTAGAGATTACTACCGGCAACTTGTAGGTGTTGCCATAAGCCCGAACAAAATGATCCGAAGCCGCTTTGGAAGCGGAATAAGGAGACTGCGGCTCATAAGCCGTTTCTTCGGTAAAGAAATCTTCCGGATTGTGGAGGGAACCGTACACCTCATCGGTTGAGACATGATAGAAACGCTTACCCTCGTAAGCTGCCTTACCGTCGGTACCCTTCCAGCTATCTTTGGCGGCATTGAGCAGGTTTACCGTTCCAACCACGTTGGTCATCACGAACGACATGGGGTCGGTAATGGAGCGGTCGACGTGCGATTCGGCTGCGAGGTGGATGACCCCATCAAAGGAAAGTTCGGTGAACATATCCTCCAGAAATTTGGCGTCGGTAATATCCCCTTTTATGAACGTATAGTTTGGCGCGTGCTCAATGTCCGACAGGTTGGCCAGGTTCCCGGCGTAGGTCAACGCATCGAGGTTGTAAATCTGGTATTCAGGGTATTTGGTAACGAACAGCCGGACAACGTGCGACCCGATAAATCCGGCCCCACCGGTGATTAATAGTTTCATGATTTATTGTTTCTTATCTACTGTTTTTAGCAATGTGCAATAAGCATACCGGCGAACCTTACTTTCGCTCACGCTGGCTGATTTTCTGCTGCCACTTCCAGGCATCACGCAATGATTCGGCCAGCGAACGACGGGCTGTCCATCCCAGCACCTGATTGGCTTTCGAGACATCGGCATAAACCTGTTCCACATCGCCAGCCCGGCGTGGGCCAATCTGATAGTTTACATCGACACCCGTTACCTGTTCAAACGTTTTTATAACGTTTAGAACGGTTTCACCCCTGCCAGTGCCAATGTTAATCACATCGTAGAGACTCGTGGCTGACTCATTGATTAGCTTACGGAGAGCCGCCACGTGGGCATCCGCCAAATCCATTACATCAATATAGTCGCGAATGCAGGTACCATCCGGCGTGTCATAGTCGTTGCCATACACGGTCAGGCTGGACCGGATACCGGCCGCCGTCTGCGTGATAAAGGGAACAAGATTGGCGGGAACGCCCAAGGGTAACTCACCGATTTCGGCAGAAGGATGTGCCCCGATTGGATTGAAATACCGAAGCGCCAGCGCTTTGACGGGCAGCTTGGCCCGTACAGCATCCCGAATGATGTCTTCGCCAATGGCTTTCGTGTTCCCATAAGGTGACTGCGCAGGCAGACGGGGCGTTTCTTCCGTAACGGGCAACTGCTCTGGCTGACCATAAACGGTGCAGGACGACGAAAACACGAGGTTTTGCACACCGTATTTGGGCATCATTTCCAGCAATAATAACAGCGAGTCCAGATTATTACGGTAGTATTTCAGCGGTTCAGCCACCGATTCACCAACGGCTTTGTAAGCCGCAAAGTGAATAATACCAGCGGGGCTTTCTTTCTGGAAGATGTCGGCCATGGCCGCAGCGTCATTACAATCAACCGGGTAGCAGGTAATATCCCGATTTAAAATCGCCTTTAATCCGTCGAGTACAGAACGCTCTGAGTTATAGAAATCATCAATGATAACCGGTTCAAAACCAGCCTCAACCAGCGAAACAACCGTGTGGGAACCAATAAACCCAGCTCCGCCGGTAACCAGAATTTTGGGGGAATTGCCTGTAGGAGTCAAACTGTTTTCTATGAAAATTTTGTTGCTACTTTAACGTAGCAGGTCGTACAACCCAACAAAAGTAGTATATTCAGGAGGTTTACGAAAGTAGTATTTATTCTGAGGATACTCAGCCTGGTAATCTATACGAATGAACGACAACGAGTTGAAAGCCCTTATTTCGCTTCTGGACGACGAAGACCCGGAAGTTGTGGACCACGTCGAACAGCGAATTCGGCAGATGGGCGGGCAAATGATTCCACTCCTGGAAACGGAGTGGGAAGGGAGTTTTAATTCCGCCCTCCAGAAGCGCATCGAAGAAATTATCCATGACCTCCAATACGAATCCGTTCTGGACCGGATGCGCGACTGGAAAAACGGCGGGGCAATGGATTTACTGGAAGGACTGTGGATTGTGGCCACCTATCAATATCCTGACCTCTCGCTGCATAAGCTCAAGCAGGATGTTGAACAGTTGTTCTATGATGTGTGGGTGGACTTCAAAATGGATATGCATCCCGATGAACAGATAAAGGCGATGAATACGGCTTTTTTCTCGAAACTGAAATTTGCGCCCAACACGAAGCATTTCCACTCCCCGGCCAATTCCATGATCAATCAGGTGCTCGAATCGCGCCGGGGCAATCCCATCACGCTTTGTGTACTGTATATGCTCATTGCCAAACGGTTAAATCTGCCCGTTTACGGCGTAAATCTGCCTAACTTGTTTGTGCTCACCTACAAAAACAACGCGGGTGTTCAGTTTTACATCAACGTATTTAACCGGGGGCTGGTTTTCACTACCAAGGACATTGACCAGTACATCGACCAGTTGAACATTAAACGGCTGGACACCTTTTATCAGCCCTGCACCAATGCCGACATCGTTCGGCGGGTACTCCGGAATTTGACCCTGGCTTTCGAGAAAAACGGCGATACCGAACGGGTTCGCGAAGTTGAACAGATTCTCAATACCGTTCGCGATGATGGCGACGGCTTACCTTTGTCTGATTACACGCAACGCTAACGAACCTGGCTTCTACAACAGCCAGCGGAAGAATATGTAGAGCGTAAACGATAACAGTACCGTAACGGGCAGTGTAAGTATCCAGGCAAGAGCAATGTTACGAACCGTATCAGCCTGGAGGTTTTTAATGCCTTTGTTAGCTACCATAGTACCCGCAATGCCCGATGAGAGCACGTGTGTAGTACTAACGGGTAGTTTCAGGCCCGACGCTACGCCAATCATGACGGCGGCTACCAGCTCGGCAGACGCACCCTGCGCGTACGTCAGGTGCTGTTTACCAATCTTTTCGCCTACGGTCACTACAATCCGTCGCCAACCAATCATGGTCCCGAGTCCTAAGGATAGGGCAATCATCAAAATAACCCACAACGGCGCGTAGTCCGTGAACCGGCGCAGCCCTTTTTCTTCGCCCAGGTTTACGTTCAGCGTTGCCACCTGACTCGCACTCAGGTTAGCCCCTTCGTCTTCCACAATTTTTTTCATATTGCTGTTAATCAGCAACAGGTCACGACGAACTTCCAGTCTCTCCTCGTTTGGAATCCTGTTGTCAACCAAAGGACCATTGACCAGTTTATTCAATCCGGCCAGTTCGTTTCGCGTCTGCATTAACCGGGCCCGGTTAACCGCCGAAAGGCGGGTTGAATCCAGCGTAGCGATGCTTTGCTCAATCCCGCTAATATTAGTACTTAGAAGGCTGGGGTCGAGATCGGTTTTAATGGCAAAATGGTACGGAACGACGCCAATCAGGATAAGCATAATTAACCCTACTCCTTTCTGACCGTCATTACTTCCGTGGAAGAAACTCACCAGCGAACAGGTCGTGACCAGGATAGCCCGAATCCAGGCTGGCGGAGGAGCATTTTTTTTAGGCTCTTTGAACAACTGGGCTTTGGCTTCCTCATTCACGAACCGGCGAAGTAAAAACATCAATATAATGGCCAGGCTAAAACCCAGCAGGGGTGACAGCAGCAGCGCTTCGCCCGTTTCGATGGCTTTATCCCAGTTAACGGCAGACCCTGTCTTGTTTTCGGGCATTGTGGCAAACGCCAGGCCCACTCCCAGAATAGAACCAATCAACGTATGCGAACTGGAACTGGGCAAACCAAAATACCAGGTTCCCAAGTTCCAGATAATAGCGCTGATCAGCAGGGCTAATACCATGGCGATGCTGTGGTATACGTTCTGATCGACCAGCAACTCGACCGGCAGTAGGTTCACAATACCCATGGCCACCCCGATACCGCCCAGTAAAACCCCCGCAAAGTTGCAAATGCCCGACCAGACAACGGCAACGGTTGGTTTTAGCGAGTTGGTGTAAATGACGGTAGCAACGGCGTTTGCCGTATCATGAAAACCATTTACAAATTCAAAGGCACAGGCAGCGAAGAGGCTGATGAAGAGGAGGATAAAAACATCCGTTTCTAATCCAAACATGAGAAAGTTGTCTTCTGTGAACAGGCCAACGGTGGGTCCGTAAGCTGATGATTGCCACAAAAGTACGCCAAACAGCGCAGAGCCGTATTACCAAATTGTTAACACACGTAAGGTAGTTGACCCCGTTACTTCTTTCCGGCCAGTTGACCACAGGCGGCATCGATGTCTTTTCCGCGGCTCCGACGCACATTGACCGTCACGCCTTTACTTTCCAGGAATCCGGCAAACTTATCCAGTGTCTGAGGATCGGTATTTTTGAAGTTTGCCTCCGCAATGGGGTTGTATTCAATGATATTAATCTTGGCCGGAACACGCTTTGTAAACTTCCAGAGTTCCTGAGCGTCCTGTACTGTGTCGTTGAAGTTGTAGAACAGGATGTATTCGAAGGTAATCCGGGTACCCGTCTTTTTGTAAAAATAACCCAGCGCATCGCCCAGCACGTCAAGCGTATTGCTCTCGTTGATGGGCATAATCTGATCGCGTTTCTGGTCATTAGCCGCGTGTAAGGACAACGCCAGATTAAACTTCACGGCATCATCGCCCAGTTGCCGTATCATTTTGGCGATACCCGCTGTAGAAACCGTAATTCGCTTCGGCGACATTCCCAGGCCATCGGGCGAGGTGATGCGGTCGACGGATTCGAGGACGTTTTTGTAGTTCAACAGCGGCTCTCCCATGCCCATGTACACGATGTTGGAAAGCGGGGCATCATAATTCTCTTTCGCCTGCCGGTCAATGGCCACTACCTGGTCATAAATTTCGGCGGCATCCAGGTTGCGCTTACGGTCCATATAGCCCGTCGCGCAGAATTTGCAGGTCAGCGAGCAACCTACCTGACTCGATACACAGGCCGTCATTCTCGGTGCGCCGTCGCGCTCCTGGTCGCTATTACGCAAAGCTGGAATCAGCACCCCTTCCACCAGATTACCGTCGAAGAGCCGGAACGAGGATTTGATGGTGCCGTCGTTACTGCGCTGTTCTTCAGCAATGGTAAGCGGTCGAATCTCAAAATGAGCATTGAGCAAGTCCCGCGTGGACAATGACAGGTTCGTCATTTGCTCAAACGACCGGGCCGATTTCTTCCAAAGCCACTCGTGCACCTGTTTCGCCCGGAAGCCCTGTTCACCCTGCTGGGTAAGCCAGTCTTTCAGTTGAGCGGGCGTTGTTTTGCGGATGTCCTGTTTCATGGTCAAAGAGTGAAAGAGCGATAGAATAAAAGAGCGTCAGGAATAAAACTGGCCTTTCACTCTATCGCTCTTTCACTCATTATATTTTCTGCCCGCCATTTTTTCCCTTCTTCCAGTCCTTTCGGCACCCATACCGCGGCTTTATCCATCACTTTTGGGGCAATGGGCCGAATATAAGGATACAAAAAAGCCGTTTCGACCTGGCGGGGCGGCATTTTTACATTCATATAACTCAACAGCCAAAGAATGACACTAATTCCAAATACCCACGTAAAAACACCGACGGCTGCCCCCGCTACGCTATCGAACGTACCTAGCACCGAGTATTTGAGGGATCGCCGGATAGTGAAGCCTACCTGATTAATCATCATCACCGTCGGGAAAAAGATGATGGAAAAACCCAGCCACGGCAGAATTCGTCGGGCCACTTCCCGGCTGATATACGGGCTTAAAAGCTCAATACCAAATCCCAGAAACTTGAAGCCCACAATCATAGCCACCACAAACGCAATGATGCCCACAATTTCGACCAGAAGTCCTTTGCGGTAACCGTTAAACGCTCCCCAGGCCAGGGGAATCAGCATAAGTAAGTCGAGTGTGTTCAAATTTAAAGAGCGAATGAGTGAAAGAGCGAAAGAGTGAAAGTTATCGGAGTCGTTCATTCACTCTTTCACTTTTCACTCTTTTGCTCTTTAAGAAAGTAGCGTCTTCACCATGGCGGAGATGGCTTTCCCATCCGCCTGACCAGCCAGTTCCTTCGTGGCAACTCCCATCACCTTACCCATATCCGAGGAAGCCGATGCACCGATGCGATTCATGATGGTCTGTAGTTTTTCTTTCAACTCAGCTTCCGATAGTTGCTGGGGCAGGTATTTCTCGATAACGGCAATCTCGGCTTCTTCTACGGTCAGCAGATCGGGGCGGTTTTGCTGCCGGTAAATATCGGCCGAGTCTTTTCGCTGCTTCACCGCTTTGGTCAGAATTCGGGTCTCGTCTTCGGGTTTAAGATCGCCGTGCTGTCCTTCTTTGGTTTCTTCGAGCAAAATCATTGATTTTATAGCCCGGAGTGCCCGTAATTTATCCTGATCTTTAGCCAGCATGGCCTGCTTTATATCCGCGTCGATTTGTTGTTTTAGCGACATAGTTAAAGAACGAAAGAGTGAATGAGTGAAAGAGCGATAAAAAACTACTGAACCTTCACTCTTGCTGCAAAGTTACAAAACCAAGAGCGCCAATTAACTCTTTCGCTCTTTCGTACTTTCGCTCTTTACTATACATGGCCCGTTTAAGCGTAAATATTAACAAAATTGCGACCCTTCGGAATGCGCGGGGCGGCAATAACCCGAATCTGGTACAGGTTGCCCTCGATTGTGAACGTTTTGGTGCGCAGGGCATTACCGTACACCCCCGCCCCGATGAACGGCACATTCGGTATCAGGATGTGCTGGACCTACATGAAGTGGTTACGACTGAGTTCAACATTGAAGGCAATCCCGACGAGCGATTTATTGAGTTAGTGAAACGGGTAAAACCAGCCCAAGTAACGCTCGTGCCCGATGCGCCCGATGCCATTACATCCAATGCAGGCTGGGACACCATTCGCCACGCCGACCACCTGCGAAAACTGATCGACACGTTTAAAGCCGATGGTATCCGCGTTTCCATTTTCGTGGATGCCGACGAACGGATGATTGATGGCGCGAAAGCAGTTGGTACGGACCGGATTGAGCTGTACACCGAACCATACGCCACGCAGTATCTCCAGGACCCGGAATCGGCCGTTGCTCCCTTTGTTCGCGCGGCCAAACGAGCTACGGAAATTGGCCTGGGCCTGAATGCCGGGCACGATTTGAGCCTGGAAAATCTACGTTATTTTAATGAGCAGATACCCCACCTCGAAGAAGTTTCCATTGGCCATGCGCTGATAAGCGATGCTCTTTATCTGGGTCTGGAGAATACTATTCAACTCTATTTACGCTGCCTGAGCATCCAATGATTCACAAACACCCGGTTGAAGAGTTTTTAGACAAAGCCCAAACCCTGCCCATTATCGATGTCCGGTCGCCGGGAGAGTACCAGCATGCGCATATTCCGGGGGCGGTTAGTATTCCCCTATTCGATAATGACGAGCGGGCGCAGGTGGGTACAAAGTATAAAAACGCGGGCAAAGATTCAGCGGTTTTGCTCGGACTTTCTCTGGTAGGACCAAAATTGGCTGACTTTGTAAAACAGTCGAAAAAACTCAACCCACAGGGGAAAGAAGTACTGGTTCACTGTTGGCGTGGCGGCATGCGCAGCAGCTCGTTTGCCTGGTTGCTGGACACTGCCGGACTCACGGCATCGACGCTGGTGGGCGGCTACAAAGCGTACCGAAACACGGTACTTTCAGCCTTTCTGGAGCCTAAAAAGCTGCTAATTCTGGGGGGTAAAACGGGGAGCGGCAAAACCGATATTCTGAAGGAACTGGCCCGGCAGGGTGAACAAATCATCGACCTGGAAGGGCTGGCCAATCATAAAGGCTCAACCTACGGGGCTATTGGTCAGGACCCACAACCCGCTACGGAACAGTTTGAAAATCTTATTCATCAGCAGTGGCGGCAACTCGACTGTACCAAACGCATCTGGCTTGAAGACGAAAGCCGGAGCATCGGTTCCTGCTTTATTCCGATGCCACTCTGGCACCAGATGCGGGCCGCGCCGGTTGCTTTTATCGATGTAACAAAATCGTGCCGGGTAGAACGTCTGGTTCACGAATACGCCGGTATCGACCATCAGCTATTAGTGGATGCAACGGAACGGATTCAGAAGCGCCTGGGCGGGAAAGTAACGAAAGAGGCACTGGATGCCCTGATGCGAAACGATTATGCTACCGTGGCCGACCTTACGCTGGACTACTACGATAAAGCCTATTTACACGGCCTGTCCCAGCGCGATGCGACTCAGGTTCATCCTATAGAAATTCGGGAAGATAAGCCGACAGAAACGGCAAGGCAGTTGATTGCCTGGGCTGATGGTCAGACAGCTAAAGCCGTTTTACGGTAAATAGTTCGCAGGGGTAGTGCCAGCTGGCCTACCTGAATGGCATCATTAATAGACCGGTAATCGGTATCAATCCACTGAAAGGGTTGCTCCGTGCGGGAATACACCCGCGCAAATACCTCTTCCTGGCTAATGAAAAGAATATGTCGCAGAGACGGGATTAGCCGATACTGGTCCAGTTTATCGGACTGATCATAGGCTTTGGTACTCTTTGATAAAACCTCGACTACAATTTCCGGGTTTTTAATACGGGCTGTCGATTGGCGTCCACTTGGCAAAAGCGCATAGTCTGAAGGCCCGTTGACAACGGACAAATCAGCGTTGAATTCGGCCAATCCCTCCGAAATACAAATTTTGACATTGCTGCCCAGCACCCGATAATCGGGTTGGTCGTCGAGAAAATTGTTAAACAGCGTAATAAGTTGTGCAATCAACTGCTCGTGTAAATCAGTGGCCTGGCTCATCGAAATAATTTCCCCTTCATAGTAGTCAATGTTATAGGGAACCTGCCCGGCCAGTTCCAGGTATTCCTCCCACGTAGCCTGAATACGAATTTCGTCAGGCGCATCACTACGCTCCTGGAGAGTCATCGGTAGTTTAAGAGCAACTGCTTCCATGTCAGCAAAATCTGTTTCTACGAAAGATACTTACTTTTTCTTCGAGGACTGCATCCGACGGACCACTTCACGCTTCTGAAAACCGATGTGCCAGACGGCAAAGGGAAGGGTGTCTTTCCCGAAACAGGCATCGCAGATTAGACTATTCAGCGGAACAACCGCGTTGTACACGTACGATGTATCATCGATTTTCTGAATATTGGAAATTGGTACCTGTTTCTGCCCCACGCTATACCGGTACGCATCCAGAATTTCCCGTTCTTTTGCGTCCAGCATTTTGCTCTGTATATCAGCCGCTCCCAGCAGCCTTATATCGACTTCATAACTCTTAGCAATGGCTTTGATTCGGGGCAAGTTCACTAACTGGCAAAGTTTGGCCCGCTCCGCCGGGTCGGTTGTTCTCTGAAGCTGCGTCGCTAAATCTTTCTGAATAACCGCACTAATCTTTCCGCCCAGATTATCTACCGTGGCAATAAGGTCGGCGTTGGTTATACGCTTGATTTTTGAGTCGGCCATTTCCTGCTTTAATTCGGTGGTATAATGCACCCGCTCGGGATTGCAGGAAAATAAAAAAGTAATTAGTAATAGACTGGAAAGCAGGTGGCGTTTCATAAACAGGAACTCAATAGTGATACATATCGTCATTCAGATAGAAAACCACACCAACAACGGCTTGGTTGCAATCAACCAATACATAATCGAACTGCCGCGATTTTTGTAATTTTGTATTTCATACTTGTCTGTATCACTGCCACAACCCTGGCAGATAAAGTAATATACTATGCTTGACCAGTTAGAAGCCATTCGCGAACGCTTCAACGAAGTATCCCAGCAAATTGTGCAGCCAGAAGCCGTTTCTGACCAGAAGCGATTTATGAAGCTGAGTAAAGAATATAAAGATCTGGAGAAGATTGTAGCGCAGTATCGGGCTTATACGCAACTGCTCGAGGAAATCGAAAATGCCAAACAGATCGTGGCGACCGAAAAGGACGAAGATTTCAGAGACTTAGCCAAAGCGGAGCTTGATGAGTTACTACCCCGCCGGGAGGAGCTGGAGGAGCTGCTGAAAGAGATGCTAATGCCGAAAGACCCCAATGACAGCAAGAACGTCATTCTGGAAATTCGGGGCGGCACCGGGGGCGACGAAGCCGCTATTTTTGCGGGCGATATTTTCCGGATGTACCAGCGTTTCTGCGAAAAAATGGGCTGGCGCATGTCGCTGGTTGATTTTACCGAAGGCACATCGGGCGGCTACAAGGAAATCGTGACCGAAATAGAAGGAGAGGATGTGTACGGCAAACTCAAATTCGAATCGGGCGTTCACCGGGTGCAGCGCGTACCCGCCACCGAAACGCAGGGACGCATTCATACCTCCGCGGCCAGCGTGGCCGTACTGCCCGAAGCGGAAGAGGTGGATGTTGACATCAACATGAACGATATTCGGAAAGATACCTTCTGCTCGTCGGGTGCGGGTGGTCAGTCCGTAAACACAACCTACTCCGCCGTTCGGTTGACCCACATCCCCACGGGAATGGTCGTGCAGTGTCAGGATGAACGTTCGCAGTTGAAAAACTTCGACAAAGCCCTGACCGTTCTGCGTTCCCGTATCTACGAGATGGAACTCAAGAAGCACAACGAGGCTATTGCTTCCCAGCGCAAAACGATGGTTGGCAGTGGCGACCGATCCGACAAAATCAGAACTTATAACTACCCGCAAAGCCGTGTAACTGACCACCGTATTGGTCTTACTACGCATAATCTGCCCGCCGTGATGGACGGCGACATTGGCGACTTCATCGAGCAGCTCCGCATAGCCGAGAACGCCGAACGACTGAAGGAAGGGGCAACGGTTTAATCTATTCTTTTACCGATAAGCATCAGCGACGCCGGTGATAACACATGGGCTACCAGACACCAGACGATGTTTAGTAGCCCATTTTTTGTTTAGTTGACTACCTGCAAAACTACGCCCACGTCTTCTCATTCCTCCCCTCCCGGTGATTTACCAATTCAAACACTCCTTCCCGCTACCCGTATACCTGGGTAACGTGGCAGGTTACTTCAGGTGCCATCGTTAGCGAACGGCCTGTGTAGGTATGGGCGTAGTTTGCTCCCAGTCGAGCATGGCGTTCATTAATTTGATGCTCTCGAACTGAGGCAGATCGGCGGGGCGTATGTCGGCGGGGTGCAGGATTCCATCAGCCAGCAACCGGGCGCGTTGCGTGCCTTCGAGTAGAGGTTTTGCCGGAGTATGCCAGCGTTTTCCATCAAACAAGGCTACGTTGGCATACGAGGTATCCGTCAGTAAACCATCGCGCACCATAAGAATATCGTCGGCAGAGTCACGCCGGGCAAACAGATTGTTGATGGCCTGCCGGTCAGCGTATTTATGTCCGTAATGTAATCCATCCGCATCCACCAGGGCCAGACGCTGTACGGGCCGGATGTGGTATGGCTCAAATTCAATCGTCTCTATAGCTGGCCCGTACGTTACGCGGCACTTGTAGGTCTCTGTTGGCAGCAGCCAATCGGGCAGCTGAATGACGTCTTCAAGCCGGGCAGGTTTGTGCAGTTGCCAACAGGCCAGCCGGGTGCGGTTGAACCGGTCGTTGTGCGCCGAAAGATTCTGAAGTTGCCGGTTTCGGATGCAAATTGTTTCCAGACAGAAGAGCATAGGAATCACTGGATAAACGACGATTTTACCGGTGATTTTATCGATGAGTCGACTTCGACGGCTACCGGTAAATACACCTTGTCAATCAGTTCCTGATACTCCGACCAGGCATTGGAACGGGCTGTAATGCCGCCACCACTTTTGAAAACGAGCTGCCCCTGCTGATTTTCGATAAACCGGATCATAACACCACTATCCAGATGCTCGCCGTCGAAATACCCGCAAACCCCCGTGTAATAGCCCCGGTCGTATTGTTCGGCACGGTGAATAAGTTTGATTGTTTTGGGTTTGGGTGCCCCGCTAATCGACCCGGCAGGTAGCAGACTGGCCAGCAACGTACCGGGCTGGTCGCGCCAGTTGTCGGGTAACAGGGCTGCTATTTCCGAACTCACCTGGAGCAGACCACCCTCATGCGTGTCAATCCGGTCAATGTAGCGGTACCGTTCTACCCACACTTTTTGAGCAATTCGACTCAGGTCGCTCCGAATCAGGTCAACGATGGTGGCGTGTTCGGCGGCTTCTTTGGCATCGGCCAGAATAGTCGCTTCGGCATTTGGCAGATTGGCCATAATAGTGCCTTTCATCGGGAAACTCAACAGCCGGTTGCCCCGAATCTGTACGAACGGTTCCGGCGAGAAACACACGAATTGGTTAGCCAGCCGAAGTTTATAGCGGGCTGTAGTACGGGCGTATATATCGGCCAGGGCGAGGTTGGTTTCTATGGGCGTTTGCCCCGACAGGTTTACCAGAAACGAATTACCCAGGTGAATGTTCTTCACCACATAATCGAACCCAATCCGGTATTGTTCAAACGGCATGGGATACCGGCGAAACCAGAATGGCTCAGGAGAAGCCGGGGCTGGTGTTCCCGAAAAATCAAAGGCAATATCATGCGTCTTCCACTCGTTCGGGCGCAGGACAAGGGGCCGTTTGAGATCAAAATCCAGGACAAACAAAAACGGCTGACGTTGCCGCCCATACGCATTCATCTGGTCAATTGCCTGGTCAAAAGTCATGGGAAAATTTCGTTGGTAGCTGCCGCTAGGACGCGGGCACATTCAGTTCTGCTCTCTAGCGATTCACCAGCTTGAGGGCTCCTTCACTGTACCTCGGACCCGTGTTTGGGTAACGGGCCAGTAATGCCTCGATAGCTTCCAAGTCTGATTTCGAAAGGACTACCTCAACTGCTCCCGCGTTTTCTTCGAGGTATTTCCGCTTCTTCGTACCGGGAATCGGGATAATATCATCGCCCTGCGCCAGTACCCAGGCCAATGCCAGTTGAGCCGCCGTTAGTTGTTTGTCGGCCGCCAAATCGGCAAATGCACTCGCCAGCGACTGGTTATTATCCCGGTTCTCATCATTGTAGCGGGGCAGGGTACGCCGAAAATCTTTGGCATCCAGTTGTGTTACATCGAGCGTGTTGGTAATGAGCCCCCTTGCTAACGGTGAGTAGGGCACCAGCGAGATACCCAGTTCACGAACGGTGCCCAGTACTTCTTTTTCTACATCGCGGGTCAGTAGGGAATATTCGCTTTGCAGGGCAGCAATCGGGTGAACAGCGTGAGCCTTGCGGATGGAAGCCGCCGAGGCTTCGCTCAGGCCGAGGTAACGCACTTTACCTTCTTTTACTAAATCAGCCATTGCGCCCACCATCTCTTCAACCGGCACATTCGGGTCGATTCGGTGGGCATAATAGAGGTCAATGGTGTCGATTCTAAGCCGTTTCAGGCTATGCTCAACGGCCTGTTTCATCCAGGCGGGCGAACCGTCGAAATAAGTCCCCGGTAGACCACCAATACCTGAAACACCCTCCTTATGCCGGAACCCGAACTTGGTGGCGATAAATACCTTATCCCGATTAGGCATCAGTACCCGCGAAACCAGTTCTTCATTGACACCATTCGCGTACATATCGGCCGTGTCCCAGAAATTGATAGCCAGATCCAGTGCTCTATGCAGGGTGGCAATGCTTTCCATATCATCGGGCGTGCCATAGCCGTGGCTCATACCCATACAGCCCAGCCCAATAGCGGATAGTTGTTCGCCTGTGTTTCCCAGTGTTCTGTTTTTCATATTGGTTCGTTATTTTGAGACAAAGAAAGATTTCCAGACTTGTGCCGTTTACGTCCCGACTGTATCTATCAGTGTTGTTAACACCGTTTGCAGTTCCTGTTTTAGAGCCGGGTCGGTAATCAGTCCATCGGCATCCATCCGCTGCCGAACGAAGGGAATAATCAGCGATGCCTTTTCGGGTACTTGCGCCATCAAAACCTCCATGGTGTGCCACAAGGCTGTGTGCGCCCGTGTGCCACCCATATCGGAAGGACTCGCGCTAAGAACGCCTACTGGTTTATTGATGAACTCGCCCGACGACGCTATCCAGTCGAGCATATTTTTCAGAACGCCCGGCATACTATGAATGTATTCGGGTGTACAGATGATGACTGCGTCGGCTTCCCTAAGTTGCGTACGAAGGGCGGTTACGGCTTCGGGTGCCGGATCGGTATCCCGTTCGGGGCTGAAATGAGGCAGGTTATCGAGGCTGCTATAGCGGCTAACGGTTACCCATGGAGGGGCCAACTCTGCGATAGCCTCCAGCAACAGGGTGTTGGTTGATGCCGCCCGCAAACTGCCGGATATGGTGAGAATACGCATCGGATACCGGGTTGTTACTTACCGCAACACCTTCGTTATCTCGTTTAGTTTCTCCATTTTCTGGACAAAATCGCCTTTTAGCTGATTACGGATGGCGGTCAGGTTATCGAGGGTTTCCTGTAGGCTGTCGGGCAGGATTTCTTCCAGCACCTCCCGGAACCGCTTGGCAAACGTGGGGGATTTACCATTGGTCGAGATGGCAATTTTAAGGTCACCCTTCTTCACGACCGAACTCAGGTAAAAATCGCACAAATCGGGGGTGTCAGCTACGTTGACCAGGATACGATGCGCTTTACAATCAAGCTGCACCTGTTTGTTGACCGCCTTGTCGTTAGTACCCGCAATAACCAGGTCTTTATCCGACAGATAGACAGCGTGATAAGGCTCCTGAACAAGCTGAATCCTGGGGTTCTGCCGGGCCAACTCCCGAATTTCATCCCGGATGTCGGGAGCTATCAGGGTGATACGGGCAGCGGGCGCGTTACCAAGCAGGGCCGTTAACTTTTCCAGACCTACGTACCCACCACCCACAATGAGCGTATGCAGGTTCTCTGCCTTAACGAAAATGGGGAAGAGTGTATTCATAAAAAAAGCCGGTCGGTTGGTGAGTTTGCAGCGGTAACTACAAAAGTAATCTACCACCAACTAAACTCACTAACTGACCGACTCGTTCAGGTCAACGAACTGACGTTATTAAAATTTCAACCCCACATTGACACTGAGTATCCTGCGTTGGGAATTCACAATTCCATCAACCGGTTCTTTCAGAATATCCTGGAAACCATAATGATATACGGCTGACAGGAAAAGAGGACCGGCATCGAATCCCAGACTGGCTAATCCATTAAATGTAGTAGAAGCCAGGTTGCTTTGCTTGATAGCATTGGGAGCCGATGTGTTAAGGTCATTGACAATTTTCAGCGGAGCGGCTAGTTCTGCCCCTATCTGGAACCGAACAGCCGATACACCCCGATCTGATTCGACCAGCTTGAAACCAATGTACACGGGTACATGGATGTATTGCTGGTTTACATTGGAGGTAATGCTGTTATACGAAATAGCGGTTGAGCTGGATGGCAATGCCGTAGTGCTACTAACGGTCGAAATGTCGGAGCTGGAGGTGAGGTATTCAGCCCCTATCTGACCATAAACCCGGCCACCACCCCGGAAGAAGAGTCCTAACTGATATCCCAACCGGCCGCTGAGGGCGTTACCTTGGGTATCTTCTCCAGCAAAACGGGTTACGTTTGCACCGCCATAAATACCGAACGCGAAGTTCTGATAATTATCCCGGCGCTCCTGTCGCTGTTCTTTCTCAGCAGAGTTCAGTCCATCATCGTATCCCTGGTCATACGCTTTACTCAGGTCACGCTCGTCATAGGTGTTCTTGTACCGGTCGCCCGCGTCCATCCGGCTTTCATAGCGATTGTCGTAGGCCCGACTGTTGTTGTCGCGCATGTTGTAGTTCCGGCGTTGCTCGAAAATATCGTCCCTACGCTGATTTTCGCGTCTTTCCTGCATTTGCCGGTCATCACGTTCATCCTGCATCCGGTCCTGCCGGAAATCCCGCTGATTGTTGTACCGTTCGCGCTGGTCTTCGGAACTGCGGTTACCATTCTGATTGCGGTCGTCGTTTGAATTCTGCTGGCCGTACACCAGACCCGTCCCACAGAGGAATGCCAGTAATAAAGTTGTTTTCATTAAATTTTTCATAACGGTAAAGTTGAGTAAAGAATCATTCAATTTTAAAACTGCCATCCGGTTTGGAATGTTTGAGAAAAGAAAGGATTCTACCCCCTGATTATCTATCCCTCCCGGGAAGTTACATTACAGCGTAGTCCCCCGGGAGGGATAGGTAATCAGCCATTTAGCCTAACGCTGGAATCAAACGCACATTTGTTTAGCCAGTACTTTTGCCTTCAATAACCAACATGGCTTATTTGTAAATAGCCAGTGGTTCAAACGTGGTCGGTACCGGCTTTGGCGCATTGGAATTAGAGTTCAGTTCACTTTGCGGGTAGATGAATCGCCAGGGAGGCTGGGTGCCGTTTTAATGGCAGAACGGTAAAGAAATCCGGGTGTGTGCAACCTTCATTCGTTAAACAGCATCTTTACGGTATAAACAAACGACCATTATGAAACGCAACCAGTTTCTACTAACCCTGTTGAGCGCGGGCACAATCGCGCTTACCTCCTTCGTCCCTGGCCGTACCGACGACAGGACACCTTACCAAACCAAAACCTTTTCGGGCAACATCAAAGCAGTGCGGGCCGAAACATCGGGCGGTAGTCTGACCATTGAAGGTGGTACCGACATGAACGCCAAGGTGGAAATGTATGTACACGGCAACAACGGAAACACTAATCTGGACAAAGCCGAGATTCAGGAAAGGCTAAAAGATTATGACATCAGCATTACGCAGGAAGGGAGTACCATCATTGCCACCGCCAAACGCCGGAGTAATAACAATGACCGTACGACGGACCGCTGGAAGAAATCACTGAGCATTGGGTTCAAATTTTACACACCCCGTAATGTTTCTACCGACCTGCGTACATCGGGTGGCAGTATAAGTCTGGCCGCTCTGACTGGTCCGCAGAAGTTCCGCACCAGTGGCGGTAGCCTGAACATGACTGATATTAACGGTGATATCAACGGCCAAACATCCGGCGGCAGCATCCACCTCGACCGTTGCAAGCAGGCCGAAACATCGGACCGCATCGACCTGCAAACCTCTGGTGGCAGTATTGAAGCCAAATCTTCGTCGGGAACTCTGCGTTTGCACACGTCCGGGGGCAGTATCAGGCTCACCGACCTGAAGGGAAACATCGATGCTCAAACCAGCGGAGGCAGTGTGAACGGCAGCGATATTGACGGTGACCTCAAAGCGGGCACATCGGGCGGGTCGGTGCGGCTGGCTAACGTATCGGGGAGTATCGACGCCAGTACCAGCGCGGGTAGTGTCGATGTAAGCATAACCAAACTGGATGGGCCCGTTCGGCTGGTTACCAGCGCGGGCAATATCAACGTAAAAATGCCCCTCAATAAAGGAATCAGCCTGAACTTGAGTGGTAACCGCATCAAAATCCCACTCAACAACTTCAGTGGGGATACTGAAAAAGATCACATTAAAGGCACGCTGAATGGCGGTGGCGTGGCGGTAACGCTCTCGGCTAATAGCGGCAGTGTGTACGTGAACCAATAGAAACGGGTTTGGAAAGAAGGTGCCTGATAAAGAACCTCAGTGGTATACTCTATCAGGCACCTTCTTATTTTTTCTCTGGCCCTTGCATCAAAAAGTGAGGTTTCAACGTATAAAGGATGGTTGTCTGTCTATTTTTTTTGTAGTTTACGCCCCTTACATTCCTTATATCTCTGAATTGGTTAAAAACAATCGACTATGAAAAAGTACCTATATGTAATCTGTCTGGTAATTGGATTCGCCGGCCTTAACTCCTGCTCAAAAAGTAGTGACCCGGCACCTGACCCACTGGTAGGAACATGGAAGTTAGACAGAATCCGTACGAGTGGTTTTGTGGCTCCTTATGCCGCGAATAATGCGGATAACGATCCTGCTATTTTTAACTACCAGGATATGTTTACCACTAAAACGGATAAGACTTTTACAGGCACTCAGCGCGCAAATGGAGTTGTACTTGACTACAGTGGGAACTGGGAATCCACTGCTTCTACGCTAACGTTAAAAGATTCCAAGGGCAGCACGGACGTTTATACACTGGACGCGACAAAAATACCTGCTCAGCTTCTTGGTACAGTTATCGCGACAGGTGATTCGCTCACTAATCCAACAACAAAAAAAGTGGAACTGGTTAAGTATAGTGTTCAGCTTGTTTATTTAAAGCAATAGTAAATCGTTACTTCCAACATAGTACGATAATGGCCGGTGTATTAACATCGGCCATTTTTTATGCCTTTTAATTAATTAGCAACGCGCCAATCTGCCACGAAAGTCATCCTTAATTTACCGTTCAATAAGTCACCATCAAAACACCTCTTATCAAAAAATAACCATCATTTATTCGGCAAATACAATTACATAGTCATAGTAAGTTTTGCTTTGAATGTTATTGGCAGAATAATTTATAAGTGTTTTAGCGGAAAAGGCGTTTTTTTATCCTAATTAATCCGTACTTTCACAAAACCTTAGGTGTTAAGGAGTTATCTTTGGTTTTCTATCATTAAATCCTTAATAAATCCAAAAATCATCATGTCATCACAACTAAATCGCCGGGACTGGCTACGGGCTAGCGGTCTTCTTACGGCAGGTTTCGGTTTGAGTCGGTTTACATCCGCAGAAGCGGCTACTCCTACTGCTCCACTCGTTTCGGGCTTTACCAATGAGTTCGCTTTTGCCGATGATCCGTTCGACAAAATGCCGAAACTCCGGGCGCGGTTGTTTGCCAACGAGAATCCACTCGGTATCTCGGCCAACGCCAAAGCAGCCCTGATAAAAGCAACGGAAGTAAGTAACCGGTATGCCTGGACTGAGTTCGGACAATTAAAAACGATGATTGCTGCCGACGATATGGTGAAGCCGGAAAACATTATGCTGTCGCCCGGATCGTCGGATGTACTGATGGCTGCTGCCGATTACTTTGCCAAAGGTGAGGGGACTATCCTGACCAGTGCTATGACCTACGATGACCTGCTGCAGCGGGCCACTAAGTTTGGCGCCAAGGTGGAGGCATTGCCCATGACCAAAGACTATAAATATGACCTCGCTGCCATAAAAGCCCGCCTAACCGCATCGGCGGGCCGCCCCGACGTAAAACTGGTCTACATCGTTAACCCCAATAACCCAACCGGCACGATTCTACCAACAGCTGAACTGGAGGCTTTTTGCCGCGAAGTTGCGCCCAAAGTACCGGTCTTCATCGACGAAGCTTACATTGACTTCTATGAACCCGCCGACCGGCCTAAACTTGGCAAGCTTGTAGCCGAGGGACTGAACGTTATTCTGGCCCGCACGTTCTCCAAAATTCACGGATTTGCCGGGCTTCGTCTGGGCTATGCCATTGCCCAGCCCGACATGCTCAAAACGCTGCATGCGTACACCAACGCCGAATTTGCAGTGAGCATCACAACCCTGATGGCCGGTATTGCCAGCTATAAAGATACCGACTGGCAGAATCACTGCCGGGCCGAAAACGCCAAAGCCCGCGATTACACCACTAAGACCCTTACCGACATGGGCTACGAGGTGATTCCAACGCACGCGAATTTTATGCTGTTTCCCATTCGTATGAAAACCAAAACCTTCGAGGGGCAGATGTTTGCTCAGGGAATTGGTATCCAGACCCGCGACTTCAACGGGCAACCCTACTGCCGGGTCAGCATCGGCACGATGGACGAGATGGCCATTTTTGTGGATGGCTTCAAAAAGGTAGTCGGTTAGTATTAGGAGTGCGGTCCTCGTTCTGCACTCCTCACCCCTGAAAGAAAATGACTCGAAGAGACTTTATCAACGCTACCAGTGCCAGTTATGCTAGTTTGTTAGCCTGGGGAATGTTGCAGCCCGCGCCCACATCGGCCCTGAACTTACCCGCTAATGGGAAGGGAATTGATGGCAAAGGCCGGAAGGTAATTATTTTGGGAGCCGGTCTGGCCGGTATGACAACGGCTTACGAACTGGGTAAGCTAGGCTACGATTGCACCGTTCTGGAAGCCCGCTCCCGCTCTGGTGGCCGGGTCTGGACCATCCGGGGGGGTACCAAAGAAACGGAAATGAACGGGGGAGCCTCACAAACATGCTCCTTTGGTGATGGCCTGTATTTTAACGGCGGAGCAGCCCGCATTCCGCACCATCATCAGCTAACTCTGCAATACTGCCGTGAGTTGGGCGTGCCGCTGGAAATGTTCAATGGCAACAACGAAGCCGCCTACCTGTACAATAACCGCCCAGACGATGCTACGGGCACGGATACGTTGGCGAATCGACGGGTTCGTATCAAAGAATACCATAACGACATGCGCGGCTACACCGCCGAACTGCTCGCCAAATCCCTCGACCAATCGGCCCTGGATCAGCAACTGACTAAAGAGGACATTGAGAAGCTGGTCGATTTCCTGAAGAATGAGGGCGACCTCAATACGGCTCACCTCTACAAGGGCACCAACAGGCGCGGCTACAAAGGCAAAGCTGAGCCGGGGGCGGGCACCCTGCCCGGTGAGGTAACCGACCCATTCGGCCTCACGGATTTACTCCGGTCGGGATTCATGCAGCCCGTTTTTTACAATGTTGGCGATTACATCTATGAGCAGCAAACCACGCTCATGCAGCCCGTCGGCGGGATGGATGCCATTCCCAAAGCACTGGAGAAAAAACTAACCAACAAGATAATTTTCAACGCTCCCGTAACGGAGCTCCGCAAGACCGAAAACGGCGTTCGGGTGGTGTATCAGCAGGCGGGTAAGCCCGTTGAGCTAACGGGTGAATTCTGCGTATGTACGTTACCGCTGCCCATGCTTAAAAATATCGAATCCGATCTTTCCGGAACGGTGAAGCGGGCCGCCGACTTTGTGCCGTACATTAAAACGGGAAAAATTGGTCTGCAATTCAAACGACGGTTCTGGGAAGAAGACGACTGGATTTACGGGGGCATTTCTCGGACCAACATGGATATTAACCAGATATGGTATCCGTCGTTCGGTTTCCAGGGGAAGAAAGGCGTGTTGATTGGGTACTACAATTTTTACAGCCGGGCCGAAGCCGTGGGTAGCCTGCCCATAGCCGACCGCGAGAAACTGGCACTGACGCAGGGGGCAAAAATTCACGCGCAATACCCGGCCGAGTTCGAGAATTCATTTTCGCTGGCCTGGCACCGTGTTCCCTACACGGGTGGCGGCTGGGCTACGTATGATGACAGTACCCGTAAAAAATACTACCCGGCCCTGCTGGAAGCAGATGACAACATATACTTTGCCGGTGAACACACCACGTACCTGACCGCCTGGATGGCGGGTGCCTTCACCTCCGCCCACCGTGCGATAGAAGCCATTCACGCCCGCGTGGGTGAATATACGAAGAAATAAATTTTATTTTACGACTGCCCGGCACGCCGGATTCCATAACAAACAACCTCATGAGAAATAACCTGCTATCGTTCCTGGTTTTCCTTTGCTGTGCCATTACCACACAACTACTCAGCCAGCGCGTCTGGGCCGAAACAACGCCATTCGGGAAGTCTTCACCAGTTGGATACAAAAGCGATGCTGACCCGGCTGGCATGACGCTCGAACAACTAAAAGCAATCAAAGCCATCAAGATTGCCAACCTCGACAAAGACACCTATTTCAAAGCGGATGGGTTTATTCTGGACCGCTACGAAGAACGCCCGGCCTATGTGTTCAACTACACCGATGGCATTACCCGAAAAATTTACCTGTACAAAATCTTTTCGGCCGAAAATACGAAGGAGCTCGGCCTACTCGCCATTTACAAAAACGAGAAGTCGGGAGAGATAAAACCCTTCGTTATTCCCGGTGCCTCCGCCGACCGTAAAGCCTGGGATGCCTACATCGATGACCTCAAATACGTGGGCGAAAAAGAGCCGGGCCTGATGTCGACTCTTACCTTCGTACTCTCGCGCGAAATGGCCGGACTTTTGTCGGGTGGTGCGGGCAAATCGGATGAAGGCGGGGCAAAGAAAAAAGAAGAATACAACTTCTGTTTCGCCCCGGATGCGCCCGTGACCCTGGCCGATGGTTCTTCAAAAGAAATCAGCCGTCTTGCCGTGGGTGATATGGTACTGGGTTATAGCACTCAAACCAAGACGTTTACGCCTACTGCCATCACAAAGATAGAGCAGCATACCAACCGTGATTTCAAGCTGGTAGGTGTATGGCTGAGTGCCGTCCATGAACTCACCGCCGACACACGCACGGCACCCACAGCCCCTACGCTATTAGAAGCCACCGCCAACCACCCTGTACTGACCGCCACGGGCCGTAAAGCACTCGGCGATGTGAAGGCCGGTGATGTTTTGTATCGGTACGAACGGGGAACCAATCAGGTAGTTGCTTACAGCGTAGTCCAACTTGAGCAAAAAACGCGCTCGGTACAAGCAGTCTATAACCTAACCACCGAATCCGGTGCTTATCTGATAGGGGAAACTATCGTGTTGGATAAGTAACTTTCCGGCAGACTACCAGACTACCTCGTATAAAAGCAGTGCGGTAGCTATCAGGATGGATTAATAGCCGTCGTACTGCTTTTTATGCACTGTACTCACTAACACGAACAGGAATATCTCCTGCCAAACTAGCGCGTTGCTTAACCACATTGCAATCAGCCTTCCTCTTACGCAAAAAAAATACCCCAATGGGGTATTTTTTACGTAGAGATGGTTGTGTTTTCTTCCAACACTGTAAGTCGATTGACGGCTGTAACCAGCTTAGTCACAAAATCAAACAGCCGATTCGTACAAACGCGGACCATTGCGGAGAAAACAGATCATAGTATGGATAGATTGAAAAATGTTTATTTATCTTCGGTTTTTTGCGAAGTAACTATCGATAAGTAATTGGGCAATTTTATGATAAGAGTATCAAGGTTTAAAATTTTGATTATCAGTATTTTAACTCTTTTATTAATGCAATCTAATTCTGCGTGATTACTTAATAGGGGCGGGAGAATAAAGTATCAATTACCCTGACTTATTCCTGCAAATCTACGCCATGCCCAGACCTGTGTCAACTGAGGAAAAACGCAGGTTTCCCAAAAATGTACGCTAATTATTCACATCATTTAGTATGAATGCCCCGGGCGATTATTCAAAATCAATGATTACAGCCACACCGGCTGATTTGACCAGTAAGCAGTATTTGGAATACAAAAAAGCCATTCAGCGTTTTCCCGACGAAGCCATTTACGTCTACTCATTCAGGGAAAGCAGAATGGTGTACGCCGACGGCTGGGAAGAGATTCTGGGGTACAGGGACGACGAGATAAATATGCTGACTATCGTTACGATTACCTCTCCGGAGTACGCGCCATTTTCGGGGGAATTAAACGACAAAGCCCTGAAATTTATCCTGACCAAAACTGAACACCTCGACCAATACGGGTTTATGATTGAGGTGAAAAAGATGCACAAAAATGGGAATCCGATACCCATCATTGTCAAAGTAGGCGTATTCAAGTCGGAGAATGGACGAGTCACCGAAATTATTGGCCGCAATCAAATCAATCATAGTATCAGCCTAGGAAACGTAATGCGCTATGCCGCGTACGGCCCCGACAAGTCGGCATTTGAAGACGAGTTGAATAAAGAGTTATTCCGGCATTACGCTATTTCGAACAAAGAAAAGGAAGCGCTGACCCTGGTGGCAAAAGGGTACGCATTCAAAGAAATTGCGCATTCCCTCAACGTATCACAGTCGGCTATTGAAAAGAGAATTCTGCCTATGTACAAACGCTTCGACGTGAAGAGCCTTGCCCACCTGATAACATTTGCCTACGAAAACCACATCCTCCCCTAACGCGCCTTTTTTGCCGGGAGTTTACGCCAGAATGCCATCATTAGAAACACCAGTATCCAGCAGCATTTTCTGCTGGCATTCACAACCAACCAGGTGATGGCTCAGTTTTTAGACTGAGTCACCACATTCTCGTAAAGGCTATTTCGCAGCTACGCTGCTGTTCCAGATGTCGCGGTAGAGTTTCCAGTTACCCCCTTCATTTTTCCATACCACCAGGTATTTACCGTTATCCATCGGCTTACCGTCGGTACCGGTCAGCGTGTAAGCACCTGTTTCGATGATACAGTCACCCGCCTTTTCGGTCTGGGTCGTTTCCAGCGTTGCATTCTTTATTCCCATATTAAAAGCGCCTTTCCAGAATGGGCCAATGGCCGTGCTCCCACTAATCATCTCCCCATTAGGAGGAAAGAGCTGGGCATCACTCGCGTAAAACTTACCCATGTCGGTAGCACCCTGGCTGAACGCCTGCATGAACGTTTTGTTGGCACTCAGGATAGCGGGGTCAATCTTTGATGACTGGGCATGGCTAAGTTGGCAGAGGGTAACCATTAGGAGAAGAGATAGACTATACGTTTTCATTGCTGTAAGGAATATATGAAATGGTGAATAAATAAACCCGTTTATAGGACAGAAAGGATTTTACTGTAGGCTGGTGGCTGCCATTGCATCCGTTGGGCCGATGGTTCAGAACCTTTATAGGAAACTACCCGCATGAATAAAAAGTAAACAAACTGGTACTAAGCTGAACCAGGAAAAAAATGTGTGTTCCTGAGTTTGACTGGTTGATATGAACAGAAATGAGAGAAGGTAAAACCCCGTTGTCAGGTAAACCTTTACCCATGCCAAAACTCGCGGGCTAGATGGGGTTGAACAAGGGGAAAATTACCCTAATAAATGGGAAATCACCCGTATTTTCTGGCCCGGAAACGGGCAAAAATCAGGAGAGGGGTCATATATAAAAAGGGTGTGGATAGAATGATAACCGAACAAAGGTCGCCCCATAACACCCAACCTCGCAATACCCCGAAAGGGGTATTTTTTTAAGTCAATAAATCTACGTGCTTTGCTTGGTTCTTACGCCGGCAAGTTGTTCCGTTATGCACATAATGAGGTCTTTACTGCTGCTTATCATGCTGGGTTACCAGTGGCAGTGCGTACATGCCCAGAAACTTCCTCCTTTTGTCGTTGATCGCCGGATGGATAAACTGTATATGGACAGTATTTCTTTACTGGTCAGGCAACAATACCAGCGGGCACTGGCCAGCCCCACCAATACGCGTACTGATACCACTCGCTTTGAAGCCCTCTATTATTTGGGCAGGCTTTATAGCTGGTGGGAAAACAGGAAAGACAGCAGCCTGTATTTTGCCGATGCGTTACTACAGCAGGCTCGCGCCCGGCAAAATGTTGAGTTTACTGTAAAAGCGTTATTGATCAGGGAGTTTTATTACCGCGATTTCCGTACTGATTATCCCGAAGCCCTTCGGCTCAATTATCAGGCCAGAGAAGTGCTCTTGAAAGCCCGACAGGACCCTAAGCTCCTGTGGCGAATTGAGCTGAACTTAGGGGAATTATATACCTTATCCGGCGACTATGATAAGGCCCTACGCTTTCTGGAAGATGCCCGAACGCTGCTCGCTAAAGGTAGTGGTGTCAGCCCACAAACTACCGTGGCTTATCAAGCTGATATCGAAGAAAAACTGGGAATTATTTACGAAGACCAGATGAACTTCCGGGAAAGTGAGCACCATTATTTAGCTGCCGAACGGATTTTGCGGGAAACCGGTATGGGGGCAAAAACAAATCTGGGCTTTATTTACGAAGTATTATCGGCTCTTTACCTGAAAATGCAGGACTATGAACTGGCGCTTACCTACGCCAAAAAAGCAGAGCCACTCTGGAAAAGTCTGCACGAACCCATTTCTATCACAACCAATTGGTCCATCCTGGCTATGGGCTATGCGGGTACGGGGCAGAATGATCTTGGGTTGCAATACGCCCGGAAAGTGCTGACCCACAAATACCCAACGCTCTCAGCCCGTCAGCAGGCTTATTTGGCCACCCATAAAATTTATGAAAACCGGCAGGATTGGCAGCAGAGCCTATTTTATTACAAACGGTACGTGGCTTTAGCCGATACCGCCCGCAACGCTGTTCAAAGCAGGAAACTGGCTTCCATGAATCAGAAAAATGAACTCGACCAACTCACCCTACAAAGACAACTGGAACAGCAAACCTTTGACAGCGAAACCCGGCAGCAACAGCGTATCCGGCTATGGCTGTTGATTGGCCTAACCATGCTCCTGCTATTTACCGTAGCCCTGGGTCTCTCTTACCGAAAAATTCAGCGGCAACGACGGCAAATTCAGCAACTCAACAGGGGGCTGGAACAAACCGTACAGGTCCGAACAGCCGAGTTAGTTACGGCTAATGACGAACTGCGCCGGGCTAATCAGGCCATTCGCGAAACGGATGCCCGCATTATCCAAACACAGGAAGCTGAACGCCAGCGCATGGCTGCCGATCTGCACGACGACCTCGGGGGTACGCTGTCCACCCTGCGCCGTCGGCTGGCCGATATTCGATCGCAGTTGCAGGACCCCGGGTTGGCCCGCCAGTTCGATGAACTGGAACCGCTGATACAGAAAAGCAGCACCGATCTCCGTCGTATTGCTCACAACCTCATGCCGCCCGAATTTACCCGCCTTGGCCTGCATAGTGCTCTTGAGCAATTGGTCAATAGTCAGCCTGTACAGCCTACGCGCTTTTCTTTCATCACATCGGGTACCGAACATACACTCCCTGCCGATACCGGGCTGAACGTGTACCGGATCGTATCCGAGCTGATTCAGAATATTAACAAACACGCTCAGGCTAAGCGGGCGGCTGTACAACTCCTCTACCACCCCGACCGGTTGACCATTACGGTAGAGGATGATGGACTGGGTAATCGAGTGATTAATTCAACAAATAAACCTATGGGAATTGGTTTGAAAAACAGTAATTTACGGGCGGAATACATTGGAGCGACCCTGTGGCGTGATGCAAGTGAAGGGGGGACATTGGTTGTTCTTGATGTTCCTTTCGAAACGCCCGATGCTTCAACAACCGACCCGGATTCTGCTGATTGACGATCATCAATTATTCAATGACGGTCTGCAGAGTTTGCTCAACGAGCAACCCGACCTAACGGTTTGCGGACAGGTGTTTCAGGCTGGTAAAGCGCTCACGGCTATCCAGCAAACAAGCCCGAATCTGGTACTGCTGGACGTGAATATACAGGGCACTAACGGCATTGACCTTGGCAAAACCATTCTCGATAATTTTTCCGGAATTCGGGTGCTGATGCTAACGATGTACAACCACCCCAAACTGCTGGACGAAGCCCGGCGATTGGGGTTGCACGGTTACCTGCTCAAAGATGCCTCCACTACCGATCTGCTAAACGGAATCCGAACCGTGCTAGCCGGAAATACGTATTTCGACCCGAACGTAACCCACTCCCATCCACCAGCCAACGACCCCTTTGGCGATGATTTTGCCCGGCGGCTAAACCTCACCTTCCGGGAAGTTGAAATTATCGCACTGATTCGGGAAGGCCTTAATAATGAGCAGATTGCCGACCGAATTCACCTGAGTATCGAAACTGTCAAAACGCACCGCAAAAATATTTACTTCAAACTGGGCATTAACAAAGTATCCGACCTGGTTCGGTTCGCTATTGAACACGGTATTTAAAACAGGCTGCCAAAATTCCAGCTAGCGAACTAGTACCGTCAGCGTGCGTCGCTGGTTGTTTGTAGTAATCTCCAGCCAGTAAAAACCTGCCGGTAGCGGGTAAACAGGGCGGAAGTCAGCTTCGCCGGGTGTGCGCTGTAGTTGTCCGCCAACAGATTGCCCGGTAATAGTCAGCAAGCGGACGCGGGCATCGTCGGCGTTCCAGAGCCGGAGGTGAATGCGGTCTGCATCGGTGGGATTTGGGTATACGGTCATCACGGGTTCGCTGGCCCGGATAGTGGCCGCAACGGGCTTAAAAACCTGCGTAGATCCATCCCGGTCAACCTGTTTCAGGCGGTAGTAGTTGATGCCGGGTTGGGGGTTCAGGTCAGTCAGGCCGTAGTATTGCCGTTCATCAGTAGTGCCTTTGGCGGCAATATCTCCAACCGTTTTGTATTCGGCCAAATCCAGACTGTGTTCAACCCTGAACTGGCCGGCATTAATTTCCTGCGTGGTAGCCCACGCCAGTTGAACGCGGTCCCCATCGGGTTTAGCCGTAAAATAGAGTAGCGTTACGGGCAGAGGAGCGGTCGTAACGCTACCATTGACTATAAGGTCATCGAGCCGTAACGCACCACCACCATTTGGAGGACACCCGTAAATTCTGAACGTAACCGGCCCCGTTTGGTTGGCGAAGGAGCCGCCCAAACCGACACTTACCTGCTGAAAACTACTGGAAACACCTTGTTGAGAAAGGTCATTACTAAAGCCATCCAGACTGGAACGAACCCGTACAGCCTGGGGACCGGTGTTACCCATTGCACTAACCGAGTGATTCACATAAAATGTTAGGCCCGTCAACGTTATTCGTTGACCATTCAGGGGTTGAACCGTTACCTGCACGTACTCGCCAAAATTGCAACCACCGGTTTGTGACCAGTTGATTAAGTTGACTGCCTGTCCATTCTGACCAGCTACGTAACCAGACCCGGCCGTTACCCCACTTGGTGCTACGCCCACAAAATCAGCTCCACCTGTACCAACGTTTGGGTGACTGGCACTCCCACCCGGGTTACCATCAAACGGCCATACTGCTGAGAAAGTAGCCTGTGCCCAGGTCGTAAGCGGCAGTAATAACCAACAAAACAGGTAGACAAACCGCATAGTCAGGCAATCAATTATTGCCGTAAGCTACACAAAATCAGTAGATAAACGTACCCACCTCACTCGTAATCGTTACCGAACGCCGACCCGGCTGCTTCCCGGAATAGGCTTCTACCCGACCAATCACCTGGGCATCGACGCCAAACGACCGGGCAATCTCAATAACGCGCGGGGCGTGTTCTTCAGCCAGGTACACTTCCAGCCGGTGTCCCATATTGAAGACTTTGTACATTTCCTGCCAGCTTGTGCCGCTTTCGGCCTGAATAAGGCGGAACAGGGGCGGTATGGGAAATAGATTGTCTTTAATGATGTGCAGGTTGTCCACAAAATGCAACACTTTCGTTTGTGCCCCGCCGGAGCAATGCACCATACCATGTAGCTGCGGGCGAAGTTCGTCCAGCAACACCTTCGCTACCGGGGCATACGTCCGCGTGGGCGACAAAATCAGCTGGCCTACTGTGAGTCCGGTGCCGTCAACCGTATCCGTGAGTGATTTGGAACCACTGTAAATCAGGCTCCGGTCAATAGCAGGATCGAAACTTTCGGGGTATTTATTCGCCAGCGTGTGCGCCAGTACATCGTGCCGGGCGGAGGTCAGGCCATTGCTGCCCATACCGCCGTTATACTGGGTTTCGTACGTAGCCTGCCCAAAGGATGCCAGCCCAACAATGACATCGCCGGGTTTAATTTGGTCGTTGCTGATAACGTCATCACGTCGCATTCGGGCAATAACGGTGCTGTCCACAATGATAGTACGGACCAGATCGCCCACATCGGCGGTTTCGCCCCCGGTGCTGTACACCTCAATGCCATGAGTGCGCAGTAGCTGCAAAACTTCTTCAGTACCACTGATAATCTCGGCAATCACTTCGCCCGGAATCAGGTTTTTGTTCCGGCCGATGGTAGAGGACAACAGCATGGGACCGGTAGCCCCCACGCAAATCAGGTCGTCGGTATTCATCACGACTGCATCCTGCGCAATACCCCGCCAAACGCTCAGGTCGCCCGTTTCACGCCAGTACATGTAGGCCAGAGACGACTTGGTTCCGGCTCCGTCGGCGTGCATGATGGTGCAGAAATCCGGGTCACCCGCCAGCGTATCGGGCACAATTTTGCAGAACGCTTTGGGGAAAAGTCCTTTGTCGAGTTGGGCAATAGCGTTGTGAACGTCTTCTTTACTAGCGGAAACTCCGCGCTGGGCATAACGGTCAGTCATGCGGCAAAGGTAAGAAAAGGGGCGGAAAGGAGGAACGGGCAGATTTCCCCTGCCAATCCCTCTTTCCGCCCCTTTTCATTTTCTCTCTTAATAAACAATCCCCGCTTCAGCCCGGATTTTGTCCAGCAGTTCCATCAGGTTCAGGCTATCGTCCAGTGACCAGAAGGGGCTTTCAGTTTTACCCTCGGTCAGGCACTGCATCACATGCTGGGCTTCATAGTCATACCCGTGGGTTTCCCGGTCAAAATCGAATGATTTTTCTGGCTGCTCCGCTTGTATGAGCGTCACGCCTTTATTTTCGTGAAACCGGCTATGAATCCGAATCTGACCGGTTTCGCCCTGAATCAGGCCAATGCAGTCCGTATCGGCCAGCAAGGTGCTATCCAGCAGCGCTAACTGACCATCGGCGTAGGTCAGCACCATGCCGCACTGCTCATCCACACCCGTCGTCCCGAAAATAGCCGATGCTTTAATGGTGGTTGGCTTTCCCAGTATCAGGTACGACAGGAACAGGGGATAGATACCGATATCCAGCAGCGACCCACCACCTAACTCTTTGTTGAACAGTCGATTGTCAGGTACAAAAGGTGCTTTAAACCCGAAATCTGCCTTCACTGAAACGACCTTACCGATAGCACCCGATTGGCTCAATTCCAGCGCCTGTCTGATACCGGGCATAAACCGGCTCCACAGAGCTTCCATCAGGAAAACCTTCTTTTCCCGCGCCGTTTCGACCATTTCCCGCACCTGTTCGCTGTTCATGGCAAAGGGTTTCTCACCCAGCACCGCTACGCCACCATTCAGCAGCATCAGCACGTTTTCGTGGTGTTTGACGTGGGGCGTAGCCACGTACACAATGTCTAAATCGGGCAGAGTAAGGAGCTGTTCGTACGAGCCAAAAGCATGCGGAATAGAATAAGTTTCGGCAAACTCATTAGCGCGTTGCTGGTCGGTTGAGGCAACGGCATACAGTTGGGCATCGGGTACGGTGAGCAGGTCCTGCGCAAATTTATGAGCAATGCGTCCTGGACCTAAAATTCCCCAGCGAGTCATAATAAAGGGTTTATTCGTTAGCAATAAATCAAGAAAATGACCCTCGGGTCAGTCGCCAAATGTACCTTTTTTTTAAGTTGCGGATTCAACAAGGCTTTTTTCAGTGAAAAACTACCAGTCGTTTGTCTTACTTACTGTTTTTCTTTTCCTGGGTGGATTAGCAAACGCCCAGATTGTGGAACAGCCTGACCCATTGCGTCCTTCGCTTTCCGACTCGGTAAAAACCAGTAAAACCGATACCAGCAGAACCGCTACGGGCCAGATAAAAATTGATACGATTGTGGTTAAGAATCCCGTCGTGCATGTATTCCGGTATCGGTTCACGGCCGATGGGACCATTACAGCCGGGAATGTGGATCGGGCACTGCTGCAACTGACCAGTTCCGTTGACTACCGGTTAAGTAATTATTTCAGGTTATCCAGCAATCCATCTTTTGTGTATGGCAAGCAGAACGGCATCCTGGCTGAACGGGAGTATTTTGGCGATTTGCGGACAACCTACCGGGGCGAGCGACGACTGTATTACCTGGCCTTCGGGTCGTACGAGCGCAGTAACCTGCGACAAATTAATCGGCGGTTGACGGCAGCAGCGGGTGCTGGCTATAAACTTCTGAACCGTAAACGGGCATACATTTCTCTTACCGATGTGATACTCAGCGAAAGCACGGACTTCACCGAACTTAATGACATTTCTATTATTCGTAATTCAGCGCGTTTATTTGGGGAATACTCGTTCGATAACGACCGGATTAGGGTAACCCACACCGCTTTCTACCAACCAGCGTTAGGCCGGTACAACGTTCGGTGGAATGCCAGTTTGAGCGTTCAGCTAAAGATTACAGAGGTTGTTAGTTTGCGTTCTACTCTGGCCAATGCCTACGAGAGTCTGGTAGTGCCCGGCCGGAAAAACAACGATTTACGGTTCACCGTTGGCCTGACCTACGAGCGCAAGTGAGGTGTTCATTCCAACCTTTTCCTGTCGGATAGGGTCTGTTACATTGACAAACAGACGATTAGTAACTCATGAAATCATTTATCGCCGTTGGATGCCTGCTTGCGGCTTCAACCTGTTTCGCACAGCAAAGCTCCCGGGCAGTCGGGGTCGACTCGCTCAAAAACCTGGATAATATGCCGGTTATCAGGGATGGGGGCAACCCGGTGCCTATTCCTATCAGAAAAGGCGCTGGAATGGCCGTAGACATGCCCACCCGGCGAATGGAAACGCATGAAACACCCGAAGTTCTCTCCGGGAAAGGAGTAGAATTACTGGGGAAGCAATTTAAAGAGTTAAAAATAGACTCGTTAACTCGGATTAATCCGCGCAAAAAAAAGCTTTAGATAGAAGATAACCCTTTCCGGGCCTTACTGCTTATCAGGAAAGGGAATTACCAGTCGCTCACCCCGAGAGGCAATGTCCTTCGTTTTTTTGTTGGCCCGCATAATGGCTTCTTTGCTCACACCATATTTCTGGGCTACCACCCGCAGCACATCACCCGGCCCTACGGTGTGAACGGCCATAGCTTTCACGTTTAACTTCGTGATACCCGCTTTCACATCGCTTTCGGATACGCCGGGGTTGAGGGCCTTCAGGGTACTGAGTTTCATATTATACCGATTTGCTACCCCGTAGAATGTTTCACCAGACCCCACCGTGTACGTACTCGATACGCCACCGGGTTTGACGGTTACCTTTTCCACCGGTTTTTCGGCAACCGCTTCCGTCTTGGGTTTTTCGGCTTTAGGCTTCTCTACCGGCTTTGCTGCAACCGCTTTTTCCACCGGCTTCTCTACTTTTGGCTTCTCCGATTTGGGTTTCTCCGCAGTAGCAGGTTTCCCATTGGTAGTTTCGCGGTTGGCTTCGGCTACTTCTTCGGCAGCCGCATTCACTTCGGGTGCATCGGCGGGCGGAGCTGCCTGCGACAGGTCTACGGGGGCGGGTTGCGTGGCGTTGTCATCCCCTTCGGGCGCCATTAGCATCTCCGGGTCATTCTGCGCCAGTGGCTGTTGCGTTGTTGAATCGATGGCTACGTTAGTCAGTTCGTCGGAGCCATTCGTATCGTCGGTGATGTATCCGTATCCCACGTAAAGCAGCGCGGCAATAAGCCCCACCAACACCACCAGCGTAATGGCAGGCAGACTGGAGTTTCCGGTGGGCCGGGCGTTGGTTGTTTTGTTGTCAGTATCCATATCGTTCACTGGTTAGGGAGTCGTTAACTGTTGGCTCATCTGAGCCACTTTTTCTTTGAGATTTTCTTTAAACAGGGTGAGATTTTGTTCAACGGCGGCATCGTAGGTACCCACAATCTGCGCGGCCAGAATACCGGCGTTACGAGCACCGTTAAGGGCCATCGTGGCCACGGGTACACCGGAGGGCATTTGCAGGATGGACAGAACGGAATCCCAGCCATCAATCGAATTGCTGGATTTGACGGGTACCCCAATAACGGGAAGGGTAGTCAGTGAGGCAACCATGCCCGGCAGGTGAGCGGCCCCCCCTGCCCCGGCAATGATAACCCGTAGCCCACGGTCGCGGGCCGTTTTAGCGTAATCGACCATTTTTTCGGGTGTCCGGTGAGCAGAAACGATATCCATCTCCCACGCAACGCCTAATTCGGTCAAACTGTCGGCGGCCTCCTGCATGACGTTTCGGTCAGAGAGGCTACCCATTATAATACCTACCATTCACAAAATTAACCTGACTCTTTGCGAAATAACACACATTCAGGCATAATTTGAGCGTATAGCTGCTAAAATTTAATCCTGACACTGAAAAGGATACGCCAATCCGGCTATTGATGAAGCTGATATCCCGGATTGGCACTTTTACAAGGGCCAATGTCAACGCCTACACAATTTTGACCCCGTTGAATTTACGGCCCAGAATAGCTACATCGTCGACTCCAAGGTAGTCATGCAGGAGCGTGGCGTAGATTTGGCGAAAATCCACCGAATAGGTCAAATCGCCGTCGGTTAGTTTGCTCAGATTGGGGGCTTCGTTGAGCACGCGTTTGGCGGGTAATCCACCACCAATCAGAAAGACGTTATTCGCCGTACCGTGGTCGGTACCGTTGCTGGCATTCTGCTTCACCCGCCGACCAAACTCGGAAAAGGTCATGAGCATTATGTCATTCTGACGCCCTGCCGCTTTCAAATCCGTCATGAACGCCCCAACCGCTTCAGCGTATTGACCCAGCAGTCGTTCCTGCTGCCCCGGCTGATTGATGTGCGTATCGAATCCGCTTATCGACACGTAATACACGCTGGTATCTACCCCTGCCTGAATCAATTGTGATACCGTTTTGAGCCGGTTCCCCAATTCGCCATTCGGGTAGGTGGTATTCGTACCGGGCACCTTCGCCTTGTTGAACACATACTCCGCCGAAGATACCGTCTCGGCCAGGGTTTTGTACAGGTACGAGACCGTTTCCGGCTCGTTGGTTGAGTGCTCTTTACTCAGGTTGGTGACCAGATTACTCCGGGTCTGGCTGTAGAGTTTTTTGGGGTCCAGCATGGCCAGTCCGTTCAGGCTGTTGCCCTTCATGGCCAGACTAAGCGTATCATCGACCTCGATAGTACGGAACGGCTGCTGTGCCTTACCTGCGCAGGCAGCATCCAGATACCGGCCAACCCAGCCCGTTTGCAGGTACGCATCGGAATCACTGGCCGTTTGCCAGATATCCATCGACCGGAAGTGCGAGCGGTCGGGGTTCGGGTAGCCCACGTTATTGATGACCGTCACCAGCCCTTCGTCGTACAGGGCTTTCAGCGGAGTCATGGCCGGATGCAGTCCAATCTCGTCATTCAGGGTAAGCACCTTTTCAGGTTTGATGGCAATGGTTGGGCGTTCGCGGTAGTAGATATCATTCCGGTACGGTACAACGGTATTCAACCCGTCATTACCACCTGACAATTGCACGACAACCAGAATTTTACCGTTCGATGCGGCCAGTCCCTGACCCATCATCTGCGCTTCGTAGGCTTTTAGGAAATGCGGAATTAGCATTGTTCCCGCCGTAGTAAAAGCCGATTGTTTCAGGAATTTTCTGCGATTCATAATTGGTAAAGAGTGAATGAGTGAAAGCATGAATTAGCGAAAGGGGTTGTGTTTATCGTACACTCTTTCATTCATTCGCACTTTCACTCTTTACGTTAGTTGATACTCCGGCAGGCTCATGAGGGCTGCGGTTACCATACGAATCTGTTCAGAACGGGATTGCCCCGTTTTAGTCTGTTTCTCAATCAAAATACGCTGGTCGGGTCGCAGGGGGAAAGGCAGCAGGAAAGCCGCCAGGGCATCGGGTAACCCGGCATCGGTCGTTTTGGTGAATTCCTTCTCAAAATCGTCCCAGTTCACCGTTGTACGAAAGGTGGTTCCGCCTTTGCGGGCCAGCAACTGCGTGTTCACATCACCATCTTCTTTGGGCTGCACCGTCACTTCGGCCGTCTTGAGCACATAATTGGGCAACTGCATCCGGAACAACAGACTCGATGAGTCGATCCAGTTTTTACCGCCCGGCCAACCCGCCACGTTGGGCGGGTAGAACAGCAGTTGCCCCAGCGTTCGCTGCACAAAAATCTGCGGTTGTGGCTGGTCGAACTGCACACCCAGCGTGTGCCGTAACCCCACCAGTAACTCAACCGGCGACTTGATGTGAGCACCTATGTTTTTAGCGTCGTAAAACCAGTCGGCCATGAAGATGGTCTCCATCAGGGCGGCAATGTCGTATCCGTTTTTGTAGAACTGCTCGGCCAGTTGGTCGACTCGTTTTTTATCCTCCGTTTCATTCACAAAGAAGCGGTAGATTTTTGCCGTAATGAACCGGGCCGTCTGCGGATTTTCGAGCAGCATAGCAATAACGTCCTCGCCGTTGAACGTCCCCGTTTTGCCGAATATTTTTTTCTCTCCATCGTCGTGTACCTGCGCCCGAAAAACAAACTCACCTTCGGGCGTAAACTGCCAGCCCGTAAAAGCCCGGGCGGCTTCTTTAATGTCGAATTCGGAGTAGTTGCCCCGACCGAGCGTAAACAGCTCCATTACTTCACGGGCGAAGTTTTCGTTGGGGGCGTTTTTCCGGTTCTGCTGGTTATTCAGAAATTGCAGCATGGCCGGTTCTTTCGATGCCGCCATCAGCAAATCGCGGAAGTTTCCCAGCGCGTGCTCCCGGAGCGTATTGGCGTACTGCTGCATAAACAGCGGGTTTCGCCCCATGGTCCGGCAGGCGAAATGACCGTGCCAGAACAGAGCCATTTTTTCGCGCAGGACATCGGTACCGGAAACCATCCGGTCCAGCCACTGTAAATTCAGGTCGCGCACTTTCTGGGCGTTGGCTCGGATTTGCTCCCGGAGCATCTCCTTGTCGAGTTGTCCCTGGCGAAACATACCCTTCAACTGGCGTTTCGTTCGGTTCTCATCGGGCTCAACAACCTGCAAACTCGCTACCGATTTGCCGTTGCTCACCAGTTGGCGAACCACTTTCCTGAGCGTACTCCGGGAAGCCTCGTTCAATTCGGCGGGTGTGGCACCAAACCCGGCCCGGGCAAACAAATACCGCAGTTGCTGTTGCTTCGTTTGATGATTCATACCTAGTGGCCATTAACTATGCGGTGAGACAGTCTACTAACGTGAATGTTTAACCGGGCCATATTAAATTCTTATTTTAGGTTGTCGATCCCTGGCAAGACCACTCCTGGCAGGTTGGCTAAGCCGGGCAATGGGCGAAGGGTGGAAAAGCAAAGTCCCTACAAACTCAACGTGCAACTATACACCGCGAAGAACATCAAACGATTTAATGAAGACGCAACGGCGAAATACAAAAAGGCGAGGGGTGAACAAATTTATTACCCCTCGCCCTTTTTTGTATTATTTTAAGGAGGACCGCATAACTATCTTTATGTTATTTGATTAAAGACAGATTTATAGAAAGCAGTAGCCTTATCGTGTAGTGAAAATATTATATTCCTCCCTACTTTCCTGTGCTCTGATTAAATACACAAATAACCAAACGGCTATTACATTAACCGATATTTCCCATTGTTCTCCTGTATTGATAGAGAGATGGAACATAGATAAACCTATATTAGCTTTCATCTTAATGTCATCCAATACATTCACTCCGAAGGACAAGTAAATACCGGAGCAGTACTTGAAAAGAACAGAGCTTAAGCCAAACATAAGCACTTGCAACCCTTGATTAATTGCTGAAAAGAGTATTGCCTGTTTATAGTTTCGGAGAAGCCGCCAGCCGCATACAATCGAAAAACTAAATAATAAAATTCCTAGTACTACAACGATGGTTAAACTCTTAGATTGACCTTCTTCGGACAGTAAGGCCCATCCTACCATTAACCAACCAACGATACCACCGATAATTTGATAAAGCCCTATGTATCTTAACCTATCCGCTTTTTGCATTAATCGTGTGTTGTATAAGTGAACATTATGTAAAGCGGAGTCTGCGTCGCAGGCACATACTAATATACTATTTCGGGGGATGCCCAGTCTTCATGATGAGTGACGGCCGAAAAAGTATTCCTTAAGAAACAAGATTGCAAACCCAAACGTCACAACTGTGCCGATCAGGTGTACAACATCTACCCATCGAATGTTCTCAAAAATGGGACGACCTAGTAGGCTGGAAAGGTTGAAGCCTGCAAGAACTGTAAACACGAAGAACAGGAGAAGAGACCTGCGTCGATTTTTCATAGTTTTGGTGTATCAAGGCCGCATTAATAAGTGCTAATAAAGGCTATTTACCAATACTCCTTGCAGACTCTTTAGGCTACGGTGATTCTTGTTGTACAATCTAACGTTATGTTAATCAAATCAATATCTACACCATTAATCATTAACAGCTTCCGTTTACTGCAATAGACAATCACACTGGTAGCTCATTCAATGCAACAGACACCCAATCCACATTTCTGTCGGACATTGAACAGCCTATCAGTGAGCCGAAGTTAACCACTTTCAGTTACACCACCAACGAGTCTTTTGTGAGTCTAGATATGGATGCAGACAAGTAGGTTTAGGCCCATTTCCCGTTTACTGTAGTAGTCAAAAAACGCCTGAATTCTACCTCATTCATGTCACAATCCGTAACCCGTCGTCAAACGCTGGCTTTGTTAACTGCTTCTGCCGGCGCAACCCTGTCTACTACGTTGGCAACCGCCGAAACGGTATCGGCTGCCCCCACGGCTCAGTCGCCTTTTACCCTCTCCCTGAACATGAGTACCATTCGGGGGCACAAGTTGGGCTTTGTGAAAGAACTGGAAACAGCATCCAAAGCAGGCTTCCGGGCTGTTGAGATCTGGATTGAAACCTTGCAGACCTATCTGGCCAGCGGGGGCACCCTACCCGAAGCGCGTAAGCGATTGAGTGACCTGGGCATTACCGTCGAGAATGCCATTGGGTTCGCCCCCTGGATTGTGGATGATGAAGCCGCCCGGGCTAAAGGAACTGACCAGCTTAAGCGGGAAATGGACCAACTGGCCCAGATTGGCTGCAAACGCGTAGCTACACCCCCCATTGGTGCACAGTCGCCGGGAAGTCCCAAAATAGATTTGTACAAAGCCGCCGAACGGTACCGGGCCATTCTGGACATTGGTGACAAAACCGGCGTGGTACCGCAACTGGAACTGTGGGGTTTTTCGCCCAACCTGAACCGCCTGAGCGAAGTGATGTTTATCGCCATTGAAAGCGGTCATCCTTCCGCACGGGTACTGCTGGATATTTACCACCTCTACAAAGGTGGCTCCGGCAATACGATGTTGCCGCTGGTTGGCAAACCGGCCATCGAGGTGTTTCACGTCAACGACTACACCGCCGATCTCACCCGCGAAAAAATCACCGATGCCGACCGGGTATATCCCGGCGATGGCGTTGCGCCTATAAAGGAGACCCTGAAACTCATCAAACGGTCCGACAAGCCAATTGTGCTCTCGCTGGAAGTATTCAATAAATTATACTACGCCCAGGATGCGCAGGTAGTAGCGAATACAGCCATGGCCAAAATGAAAGCGATGGTGACGGGAGTGTAGGTATCGCAGACTTCAGTCTGCTAACAACAGACCGAATTGTAGTTGGAAAATTTAGCCGATGACTGGCAGACTGAAGTCCGCGATACCTTCTTTTAATACGCCCAGGCCATTAGTCCCCCATCCACCGAAATCGTCTGCCCGGTCACGTAGCCCGATGCGGGCATGCACAGGAACGAAATAACCGAAGCCACTTCTTCCGGTTCACCAACGCGGTTCATGGGGGTGCGTTTCAGGATACCCGCCAGCTTATCGGGGTTGGTCAGTACGGGCGTTGCCAGGGGCGTGTTGATATACCAGGGAGCAACGGCGTTGACCCGAATCCCATCCGAAGCCCATTCTACCGCCAGATTACGCGTGAGTTGCAGCATAGCCGCTTTGGTCATGCCGTATAATGACCCACTGCTGGTATGGGCTAATCCCGATACCGAGGATACCATGACAATCTTACCCATTCCTGAGGTCTTGACTAGTGGGTAAGCCGCCTGGGTTAGTTCATAGGCCGAACGCATATTGGTGTTCAACACGTGCTCGTAATCGGCCGGGCTATAGTCCACAGTGGGTTTTCGAATGTTCGTTCCGGCGTTGTTGACCAAAATATCCAACGCGTCCCACCGGTCGCTGACGGCCGCTATAACGGTATCGGCCGCACCCGGCTGACTTATATCTACCGCTACACCGGCAACGTCATGGCCCTGTTGCCGATAGGCTGCCAGCTGCTTCTGAAGCCGTTCGTTATCCCGCGCCACAATAAATACCGATGCGCCGAGGTCAAGAAACTGACGAACCACCGCTTCACCAATTCCTTTTGTACCGCCCGTTACCAGGGCGCGTTGGCCGCTTAGCGACCATAGAGACTGATTCATAGTAAGGTCTGGTAATCGTGTCTTTCTGCAAACCTACGCAGCGCACTTATGGTAATGTGCCCGCTCGCTACTATTTTTAACGTTTTCAGACAAACTACTATCATGAAGATACGAATCGGGTTGCTAGTCGGCCTGAGTGCTACGCTGAGTATAGCACTGGCGCAGAATAAGCCCAAAGCGGAGGATGTGCAGACCTTCACGCTCAAAAATGGCATGAAATTCATGGTTCTCGAAGATCATTCCATTCCCAACGCCAATTTCTACACGTTCTGGAAAGTGGGTTCCCGCAACGAAGTACACGGCATTACGGGACTATCCCACTTTTTTGAGCACATGATGTTCAACGGGGCGAAGAAATACGGCCCCAAACAATTCGACCGCACGATGGAGGCTAACGGCGGCTCGAACAACGCCTATACGACTGAAAATACCACCGTGTATACTGACTGGTTTCAGAGCGGTGCCCTCGAAACAATTTTCGACCTGGAAGCCGACCGCATCCGCGACCTCGCCATTGATTCCAGCATGGTAGAAAGCGAACGTGGTGTGGTGCTGTCGGAGCGGAGTACGGGACTGGAAAACAGTAACTTCCGGGTACTGAGCGAGCTGGTTGGCGCAACGGCCTTCGTTGAACACCCGTATATGTTCCCGGTTATTGGCTTCGAATCCGACATTAAACGCTGGACCCAGGCCGACCTCGAAAAATACTTCAAAACGTACTATTCGCCCAACAACGCGGTGGCCGTTGTGGTGGGTGATGTGACGGCGTCCCAAGTGAATAAACTGGCCGAGCAATACCTGGCACCCATTCCCGCCCAGAAACTACCCGACAGCCTGCGCACCGTAGAACCCCCGCAAAACGGCGAACGCCGGGCAACTACCTACAAGGATATTGCTACCCCGAATATTTTACTGGCTTACCACATACCCGCTACCCGTCACCCGGATTACTACGCATTGGATTTGCTGAGTGGGGTGTTGAGTTCGGGGAATTCCTCGCGTTTGGTGAAGTCGCTGGTGCTGGATTCTACCCTGGCATCACGGGTGTTTACCAATGTAGAGCTATCGTTCGACCCAGGCCTGTTTACGATTTATGGCATTGCCGCCAATGGTATTTCGGCCGAAAAACTGGAAGGTTCGATAGCGTATCAGATTGACAAAATTGTGCGTGAAGGCATCACGGATACCGAACTCCAAAAGCTGAAAAACCAGAAACTGATGGAGTTTTACCGAACGATGGAAAGCATTAACGGTAAAGCAAACTCGCTGGGCACGTATGAACTGTATTTCGGCGATTATAAAAAGCTGTACGAAGCTCCGGCCCTTTACAACAAGGTAACGAAAGAGGATATTCAGCGGGTGGCGAAAACGTACCTGACCAGCCGGAATCGTACCATAGGCTACCTGCTGCCCGAACCGAAAACCAATCCCACCAGAAACAATTAATCGCTTGTACTTTAAGGGTATCGGGCTTGTCTGGAATTTATTTTTGTCATCCCGACGCAGGAGGGATCTCAAGTATTAGTGCAATTCAAGATCCCTCCTGCGTCGGGATGACAAAAGCTTCATGAAAAAAATAACACTGTTCATAGTAGTGCTACTGCTGACAGGCTCAGCGCAGGCGCAGACGTTTAAACTGCCCCCTTTCCAGAAGTTCAAGCTCAAAAATGGCCTGACCATCTACCTGATGGAACAGCACGAAGTGCCACTCATCAACGTATCGGCGGTGTTCGATGCGGGCGCGGTGCAGGATGGGAATCGGTACGGGTTAGGCAATATGACGGCCGATGCCCTGTTGTTCGGGAGTGCGAAATACACCAAAGCGCAACTGGAAGAAAAAGTGGAGTACGTGGGAGCCAGCCTGGATACGTACGCCGACAAGGAGACGGCAAAACTTACGGCATCGTTTGCCGTGAAAGATGCGGATTTATTATTCGGCATTATTCAGGATGTACTGACAAAACCCACCTTCGATCAGACTGAATTTAACAAGTACAAACAGCGGCAACTTCTCCAGTTAACCCAGCAGAAGGAAAGTCCCAGAAACGTTATTAATTCCTATTTCAACAAGTTTCTATTCGAGGGGCACCCCTACGCCAACCCCGTTACCGGTACCCCAACGGCAGTGTCGGCCATTACGGCGGCTGACGCCCGGCAGTTTTACCAAAAAAATTACACCACCGACCGGGCCGCTATTGCCGTAGTGGGCGATTTCGATACGGCCGCTATGAAGAAGCGCATGACGGACCTGTTTGGAAGCTGGAAAACGGCGGCCGCTACCTCGCCCCTGTTGACAGAGCCAACGGTAGCTTTCGACAAAAGCCGGGTACTATTAGTGAATAAAGACGATGCCCGCGAAACTACCTTTCTCATTGGGGGCAAAGGCATCACACAAAACAACCCCGATTTCATCCCCGTCACGGTAGTCAACACGATTCTGGGTGGCCGCTTTACCTCCTGGCTGAATGATGCCCTCCGGGTCAATTCGGGTCTGACGTATGGCGCGGGAAGCCGATTTGGTACGCTTCGTAAAAGTGGCACGTTTGCCATTTCGACCTTCACCAAAGTGAGTACAACCACCGAAGCCATCGACATGGCGGTCCAGGTACTGGATAGCCTGCATCGAACGGGTATCGACGAAAAAACCCTCACATCGGCCAAAAACTACGTGAAAGCCGATTTCCCCCCGCGCTACGAATCGGCCAGTGAGTTGGCCAGCCTGCTGACGGATATGTTCAGTTTAGGATTCGATGAATCGTTTATCAATAATTTCCAGAAGAATGTCGACGGTATTACGGTTGCCAAAACCCGGCAAATCATCGACCAATATTTCCCGAAGAACAACCTTCAGTTTGTGCTAATTGGCAAAGCGGATACCATTCGGGATAAAGTCAAAAAGTACGGCACCATTACCGAAAAGGAGATAAAGGCCGATGGCTTCTAACATCCTTATTCTGCCAGTGAGTTACGGTTACATCAATCCGCTACCACAGGCCAGACGTAAATGGCTATCATGCAGAAACGCATTTTTTTGTCCTTTTTGGGTTGGTCAATTGCGGTAGCGTGCCTGGCGCAACGCATCGACAACACAGCATCGTTTCTGCACACAGGTTCGGATAAGTTTATCCGGTTTCATTATGACAATGACCTCTTCACCGGTAGTGACTATTACTACACCCAGGGCTATGCCCTTGAAGTCGTTAATCCGGCTCTCCGGAAAAACCCGTTCACCAGGCTACTCATCAAATCTGGTGGCAGTCAAACGCGGTATGGCCTGGCTTTTGAGCATACAGGATTCACACCGACTTCAATCCGGAGTAACGCGATTCGGGTCGGCGACCGCCCTTTTGCAGCGGCAATGCTGCTCAAAACATTCAGTATCGCTACCGATACACTGCACCGGGTCAGCGTGTCGTCGGAGCTGAGTATGGGAATGATAGGGCCGATTGCCCTGGGGAATGAAATTCAGACATCCCTGCACCGGCTCACAAACGGGGTTGAACCCCTCGGCTGGCAGCATCAGATTCGGAACGACGTAATCCTGAATTATACGTTCAGTTACGAAAAGCAGCTTTATGCCTGGCGTCATGCGCTGTTGGTCAGTGCCATGGGTCGGGCCCAGGCGGGTACGTTCTCAAACAGGTTACAAACGGGTATGGTGGTGATGGCCGGGTGGTTAAATTCTCCGTTCGGCCTTACTCTAAACCAGCGTGGTTTACCCATGCAATTGTATGTATATGCCCAACCCATAGTTAGTTTGGTGGGCTACGATGCTACCCTGCAGGGCGGCTTATTCAGTCGAAGTAGTCCGTACGTCATTCAGCCCGACCAACTGACGCGTGCAACGCTGCAAACGACTATTGGTGCGGCATTTACCTATAAAAAATTGTATCTGGAGTATTATCAGTCAGCGCTCAGCCGCGAATTTGAGACGGGCCGGTCACACCGCTGGGGCGGGCTAAAATTCGGCGTGTCGTTCCGGTAGCCCTGGCCATGGCTTACTCGTTGTCTTTAGCAAACCGATTGATTCGGTCGTTGTACGTATCCAGCATTCCATCGTCAACTGATTCGGCCTGCTGGAGTTCAAATCGAAGAAAATCGACCCGGTCGGCCCCGTCAATCATCCCCTCAAACTTGAGTTCCTCCTCTACCCATTCGGCCGTTTTCCGGAGATCGATGGCCTGAGCAAGAACGGCCTGAATAATAGTGGCTGTTCGGCCCGGGTCCTGTGTCGTCAGGAGCAGCGTCCTGATGGCTGTCATGTAATCAGTATAAGTTAAACTCCTGGCTGGCAACTCTACCCGAACCCACTCGTAGGCTAGTGCCTGAATGGTTTCTTTGTACGGTGAATTGTCAAGATCGTCGGGGCGGATGCGTTGGTTCACGGGTCAAATATACGAATTTGATACAAGCCCGTTTCAGAGGAAGCGTTCGTACTGAACGCTGGCAGCCATTAGCAGACCTGCTTTTCAAGTACTGCTGATGATCAAGTCCACTGACCAGTTCGTCGTGGGTTAATGAATGATGCTACCAATTACTAAAGCGGTGCCAGTATAAACTGACACCGCTCTCTCAACCAGGAGTTGTTCAGACACCTATTCGTGTAAACTGAAAGCCTGCCTAATAGGCCTCGTAGGTAAACCGTAATGTCTCGACTAGTTTATCAGAGTACGTATAGCGTACGGTTGGCAGGTTGACCGCGTTGTACTCGTAGCGGTAGCTGATGCCCCCTATGGTCAGAATATTGTTCGGACTCAGCGTATTTAGGCTTTGGAACACATATAAAATCTCCCCGAACATTTTGGGAATCAGGTACACGCCGTAAAACGGGTTCGTCTTGGTATCGTACGTCAACCCATTCTGCTCCGAACGACTGTACGCTACCCCGCCCTGATTGCTGGTGACAACGTCATTCACGAAGGTTATGTTAGTGCCCGTGTAGCTGTACGTGTTGTTGCTTTCCAGTGTAGTGGGTCTCTGCATACTGTAATATACTCTCCTTAAGCCAATTAATAAATTAGCAGAATTGTACCGGGGATAAGCAATGATCTGTAGGGTATTGGGGTCATTCAGACTGGATAGTGGAACGGCCAGATAGGGTGCCTGAGGATTAAAGGCAGACGAATAGCGGACCTCGGACACCTGCCCGATTGTGTTGTAAACGAACTGATGCTGATCGGCAAAAGAACCAAGAATGAAGCCGGGGGGCGAAATCCGCTGATACTGCGACAGAATCAACCGATTTTGGGCATCGTACTGGAAGCGGGTTCGCTCTACCCAGTTTTTCGTACTGTCCGGCGACTCAAACGAGCGCAGCGAACTAAGCCGCCCCTGCGCGTCGTACGTAAAGTTGACAATCCGGGGATTACCACTGGCTCCCTGCTGGGTCAAGGTACTGACCCGCATACGGGTAGGCGATGAGCCGGGTACAGATGGACCTAACCGGTGGTCCTGACAGGCATTGAGAGCAAAAACAGCCAATAGGCCGAACAAATAGACACGTAAACGAACGTTTCTCATAAACAGGAAAGATGAACAATGATGAGTAAATGAACCTTTTTGGATTCGGGCCGAAATTTATAGCAATTTCCCAGAAAAAAAGTAATTTCTTACTGCGTGGTTATCCTCCTGGTCGATGGCCCGGAGACAGTTTCATCTCAAGTCTGCGAGGTCAGACTACACCCCCAGATTCCGGTACGTTTAACTATTTCCGAAATTTCCGTTACTTTTGCCCTGAGTTTTCGGTGCCTGATGTCGTATCATAGCGACTTTCACGGCTTAAAAGGGAAGTTGGTGTAACGCCAGCGCTGTCCCCGCAACTGTAAGTCTCTTACCCAATCGGTTCAATCCACATGGTCACTGTGCTTACAAGCAGCACGGGAAGGCCCGAACCGATGAGACGAGCCAGGAGACCTGCCGACGACCATTCGTTGTTCCGGTGTTCGGAGGAAACACCCCAACCGCGTGCTGATAGTCCGATGGTTCAGTAACTCGAACGGTCGGTAGTGCACAAACTTTTTTATCCGTTCATTGTGAAGAAGCAAACCCTTCGCTGGTGGGTTTTAGGGCTTTTTTCTGGCTTCATTAGTAGTCAGGATAATTGTGTCGCGCAGGCCGATTCGTCCGGGCAGGCGAAAAAAAGCTCCATTGTATCGCTGTCAGCGGTAACGGTGCGGGCCATCGCCCCTGAACGATTTTTGGTTGGGCAGAAAATACAACACATCGACTCCGTAACGCTACGCCAGTTTCAGTTTGGGTCGCTCATTGATTTACTGTCGCTGAATACGCCCATTGCTATCAAGAATTACGGCCCCGGCCAACTGGCTACGGTCGCTTTCCGGGGTACGTCTGCCAACCATACGGCGGTACTCTGGAACGGCATTAATATCAACCAACCCAACCTCGGCCTGACGGATTTCTCAACCTTACCCGTGGCGGGTTTCGACCAGTTAGCGTTACAATACGGCTCCTCGGCCAGCGTCGTTGGTTCGGGAGCCGTGGGCGGGAGTATATTGCTGGGCAGCAATGCCGACTGGCAACGAAAATTCAGCGTAATCCTGGGGCAGCAGTTTGCCTCGTTTCACAATAATCAGACGCAGGCCGGTGTTCGCTACGCGACGGCACTGGGCCAAAACTGGAAGCTGTCGGGCAAGACCTTTGCGTACCGAAACAAGTTTAATAACCGCTACCCCTACACCGAACGCCAACGTTATTTTCTGGAGCCATCCACCACGGCTCAACGGGGCTTCGTCCAGGATTTATATTTTCTGCATAAGAGCGGTAAACAGTTTTCCGTCAATGCGTGGCTCTCGGACAATGACCTTATCATCACTCCGCTCGATACCATTGCCCGCGAGCGTACCCGAACGCAGTCGGCAAGGTTACTGGCGACCTATGAGGTTAACCGCCTGACCGTCCGACTTGGCTGGATTCGGGACCTATTGGATTACGGCAAAGGCAATTTTGATACGCCCAGCCACACCGAAACAGAACGTCTGATCAGCCGGGCCGAACGTGAATTTACCCTTGCCTCTACCCCATCGCGCCAGCTAAACCTACGCGTTGGGGGTGAGTGGTCACACTACCGCACCCGAACGGATGGCTACGGGGGCCAGCTGATTCAGGAAGACCGGGAAGATATATACGCGCTGATGCGTTTTCAAACGGCCCGCTGGTTGTTATCGGCCAATATCCGGCAAGCTTTCGTTACCCGTTTCAATCCACCCATCACCCCTTCGTTTGGAGCCGAGTACCAGTTTATCCAGCGCAATCACTTTACCCTCACGGCCAAAGGGTCGATTAGCCGAAACTACCGCGTACCGACGCTGAATGAACGGTACTGGATAGAGCTGGGTGACCCCAACCTCAAGCCCGAAAGCGGAGTCAATATGGAAATTGGTCTGGCTGCCAAAGCAACGGTATCGGATAATCTTGCCCTGACAACGGAGCTTACGGCTTACCATAACCGGGTGGATAACTGGACGTACTGGAACCCGGCGAAAGCATACCACGTCGAGAACCTGCAACTGGTGGTAGCCCGTGGACTCGAATTCAACACGGGTCTGAATTATACCCAAAACCGGTGGCAGACGGGTATCCGACTGGGGTACGCCTATACCCGTTCATCGCAGGAGCGCGTGTATGACAATTACGCGCAGGACGTTGTGGGCAAGCAACTGCCTTATGTTCCCATTCATACAGGTACGGCTAACGCTTGGCTGCAACGGGGCAAAACCCGCCTATCGGTACAGGCGCAGGCTAACTCACGCCGGTACTCTACGGCGGATAACAGTCAGTTTCTAAAAGGGAATACGCTGGTCAATCTGCTGCTGGAACATAGTACCAAACTAGGGCCGGTGCCCGTTCGGGTGCAGGGCAACCTCAATAACCTGTTCAATGCACTCGTAGTGGGCGTCAAGCAAAATGCCTTACCGGGTCGCAACGGGTCCATCAATCTAATCGTTAATTTTTCTTCTGTCAATTAATTCATGAACAACCAATTGAAAAAATCAATGGCTATCGGGCTGGTTGCACTGAGCGTTTGGAACTGTAAAACCTCCGACCCGGAACCAACACCTTTCGGTGATGGCGTTTACGTTATCAACCAGGGTGCTTTCCTCAAAAACAATGGTAGCCTGTCCTATATAAGCCGTACCGGTAGTACGGTGGCCACCAATATATTCGTACAGGCTAATCCAACGCTGGCGGTTAGCGGTGGTTCGGGGCAGGGAGGAAATGTACAGGACTATACTGAAGTAAACGGAAAAGGATTGATTCTGGTCGATAACGGCACGGTTGGGCAGGATAAAGTTGAGGTTGTAGAAGCAGGAACGTTCATGTCCCGCGCTACGCTGAAGGCACCGGATATCGAGAATCCACGGCTGGTTATCCAGGCTGGGCCAAACAAAGCGTACGTTAGTTGCTGGGATGTTTCGGGCGATTATAGTGCCGGTACGTTTTACAAAGACCCCGGCTACATTGCCGTAGTGGATTTAAATACGGGTACCGTCAGCAAAAAAATACCAGCGGTAAAAGGCGTAGAACGCATGGTTCTGGTTGGGAGTGAGGTATTCGTGGGCAGTAACGCCTATAGTGGCGACAAAACGCTGCTGGTTATTGATGCCAACACAGATACGATGAAAGAAAAGATAAATTTTGGTGCTACCCCCGAGCCCATTGCGCTTGATGCCAACGGCAAACTCTGGATTCGGGCGGGTAAAGATATGGTCCGAATTAACCCGCAGAGCCGACTCGTTGAACAGCGACTCACGTTTGCATCCTCGCTTGGTACAATAGCCATTGGTGCCGACAAAAGAGCATTCTATTACACGCTGGGCGGTAGAACATCCCAGTTTTCTATTGAGGCAACAACCGCAACGGGTACGCAGGTTTTGAACCGTTCCTTCAGTGGCGCACTGGGTATCGACCCTAAAACGAAACAGCTATACGGTAGTGTCATTCCAACCTACGACCAGGCTGGCTACGTAATACGTTACCAGCCGGATGGCTCACTTATTGACTCGGTAAAGGTGGAAATCGCCCCGTCTGGGTTCTTCTTTAGATGAGCATACAACGCGCCATCATGAACTGGAGCGGAGGAAAAGACTCCGCCCTGGCACTGTATCACGCCCAGCAATCCGGGCAATGGTCTATTCAACACCTGCTGACTTCAGTGAATGAACAGCATGGGCGTGTGAGTATGCACGGCGTTCGGACGGAACTGCTGGAAGCCCAGGCCCAGCGGTTAGGTTTGCCCCTGCAAACACTGGCATTACCGGGCGATGTCTCGATGGAAGAATATGACCGACGCATGAATCAATTGCTTCATGGCGTTGAAGCGGCCGGAATTACTCATTCCCTTTTCGGGGATATTTTTCTGGACGATTTGCGGCAGTATCGCGAGAAGCAACTGCAACGGGCGGGCTTGACGGGTACGTTTCCCCTCTGGCAGCGGGACACCACCGAATTGATACACGAGTTTGTAGACCTGGGATTTCGGGCGGTGCTCGTCTGCATCAATGAAAAGCATCTGCCTGCCGATTTTACCGGGCGGGAACTGGACCTGGATTTACTGAGAGACCTTCCCCCCGGCGTTGACCCCTGTGGCGAAAATGGGGAGTATCATTCGTTTGTATACGATGGTCCCATTTTCTCGTCACCCATTACGTTCACCAAAGGGGAGGTTGTCAGGCGGACTTACACACCATCAGGCGGCACCGATTGCCATAGTGATGAACCGAACCAAAATTGGGACACCGGTTTCTGGTATCAGGATTTGTCATTGGCCAATTAGCTATTGAGCCAACTTTCATCACAGTTAAGCAAGCCCTGCCACATTTCTATTTGTGGCAGGGCTTGCTTGTTTTGCAACACTTCCCCTCATCACTCCGTCCCAGAGCTGACTTACTGAGTATCATGGATAAATCTATTGGTTGGGCATAGTAAAAACGCACATCGTGTCTCTTTTAAAGTAGGTTATTTACTGGAAATTCCCCGACCCGATGCTGGTTACAGCGTGCCTGCTTTTCAGTACCCTTTAACAAACATTCTACGATGAAACCGTCAAGACGAAATTTTTTACAATCAATGGGCGTTGGCGTGGCCACTTTAGGTATCGCCCATCCATCCACGGCCGCGGGTCCGAACCTGCCCAAAGTCGCAAAATCAGCTGGAGACGAGCAGGTTCTGTTTGTGGGTGATTCCATAGCGGTGGCCAAAACGGAATACGGAAAGGTCAGAGGGTTTATTCTCCGGGGCATTCACCAGTTTCTAGGCATTCCATACGGAGCCGATACATCGGGGAAAAATCGGTTCATGCCCCCGCAAAAACCCACAGCCTGGACTGATGTTCGTCCTGCGCTCTGGTGGGGAAACTCCGCTCCCCAGATCATGGAAAAGCGGTATGCCAATCCGTACGCTTCGTTTGTTGACCATTGGAATTATGACGATGTCTCGGAAGACTGTCTAAAACTGAACGTATGGACACCCGCACTGGATACGCAGAAAAGGCCGGTCGTTGTCTGGCTTCATGGGGGTGGATTCACCACCGGGAATGGTATTGAACAGGACGGGTACCATGGCGAAAATCTTTCCCGACTGGGCAACATCGTTTTCTGTTCGCTCAACCACCGGCTTGGTTCGCTCGGCTATAGTCATCTTAAAGCGGCTGGTGGCCCGGAGGCATCTGGTAATGTAGGTAATCTGGATATGGTAGCGGCCCTCGAATGGGTCAAAAATAACATCGCCAATTTTGGGGGCGACCCGGGTAACGTAACCATCATTGGTCAGTCGGGGGGCGGGGCCAAAGTGACCAGCCTGATGAATATGCCCGCAGCTAAAGGGCTGTTCCACAAAGCGGTTGCCCTCAGCGGCAGTTCGCTGGCTGGTACCAATAAAGAGTATGCCGAAAAGTTGGGACTAAAAATTATGGAAGAGGCTGGTTTAAAGTCCGGCGAAATTGACAAGCTCCAGCAAATTCCGTGGCGGGAGTACATCGACATTGCCAATCGGGCCGTCGACAAAATGAGCGACGAAGCCAAGCGGATGGGTATTCAGCGGGGTGGCTTTTCGCCCGTAGCCGACGGAACCCATGTGAACGCAGGGAATTTCTTCGCGGACCCCAATCAGTTCTCGGCCGATGTTCCGCTGATGCTCTGCTCTACGTTTCACGAGCAAAACCCCGACCGGACGGATGCCAGTCTGGAAAGTATTTCGCTGGCTGACGTGAAAGAAAAAATCAAGCCCCGCTTTGGCGACAAGACCAGCGACATTGTCGATGCCTACGCCCGGAACTTTCCAAAGGCCCGCCCTATTGAGCTGTGGGCGCTGATTGTTTCTAACCGGAAGAATGTTGTTGCCACCGCCGATGCAAAGGCATCACAACAAAAAGCTCCTGTCTATGTGGCTTGGTTCGGCTGGCAGCCACCGCTGTTTGACGGCCGGATGCGGGCTTTCCATTGCGATGATATTTGTTTCTGGTTCTATAATACCGACCTGATGCTCACGCATACGGGCGGAGGCAAACGCCCAAGGGCTTTATCGGAAAAAATGGCCGGTTCGTTCCTCAATTTTGTTAAGAACGGCAACCCGAACGGGGGCGGCCTGCCTGCCTGGAAACCGTATACAACCCAGAACGGGGAAACCATGATTCTGGATGATACCTCTATATTGACCAACGACCCGGACCGGAGTGCCCGGAAGTCATTGGCGTAACCGGTTACACACAAACGGCCTAAAAAGCAACTGCGACTGGATAGCCGGTTACTTCAATAACCGGCTATCCAGTCGCTTTACTATGGACCATCCCCGGGTGATGCTTCTGTGTTCTCCAGCCTATACAGGAACAATAATTTCTTCGTTCATAAGGATATTTATAGTCGATTACCCTTTTTGTTATTAAACACTAGTTTACATACCTATGAAACGCAGAGAAGCCATCCAGCAGGCAGCCCTCATGATGGGCGTTGCTCTGTCGGCACCCACCCTGGCCGGGGCCATGGGGCGCATTACCAACACGGGTCCAAGCGTGTCTGTATCAGCCGGGCAGGAAGCCCTGCTGGCCGAAGTTGCCGATGTTATCATCCCAACTACCAGCACACCGGGCGCCAAAGCCGCCGGTGCCGAGAAGTTCATTGTCCGGGTCATGCGCGACTGTTATCCGAAAGAAGATCAGGAGAAATTCTATGCCGGCCTGGCCAAACTGGATGCCGACAGCAAAACCAAGTTCGGTAAAGACTTTATGGCGCTGGATACAGCCCAGAAGAACGAAATGGTCAAACAAACCATGACGGCGGATAAACCCTTCTTCCTCCGCATGAAAGAACTAACCACCACGGGTTACTTCACATCCGAAATTGGTGCCACCAAAGCCCTCGAATACCTCCCCGTACCGGGCCAGTTTGACGGTTGCATGCCCATCAAACCCGGCCAGAAGGCGTGGGCGTTATAATTAGCAGGTGTTAATAGCAGGAGTCAGGAGCGAGTGGGGAGCCATCCGGCGGCAAAAAATTAGCCGGGCGGCCCCGTACCCGCTTCTACCTCTTCACTTCATTCAAAATTTATGAATCTCAATATAGACGCTATAAAAGAACAGACGTACGATGCCATCATCATCGGGTCGGGGATAACGGGTGGCTGGGCTGCCAAAGAATTAACCGAAAAAGGGTTACGGGTACTGATGCTCGAAAAGGGACATCAGCTCGAACACGTGACGGACTACGAATACGCGACCAAAGACCCGTGGGAAACCAAATACAACGGGCGGTTGACGGAAGAGCAGAAAAAGTCGCACCCAAAACTGGCCCGCGACTACCCGTACAATGAAATGACCCAAAATTACTGGATGAAAGATACCGATTCACTTTATAAAGAAGAGAAACGGTTCGACTGGTACCGGCCAAATATCGTTGGTGGAAAATCCATTATGTGGGGGCGGCAATCCTATCGTCTGAGCGACATTGATTTCGGGGCCAATGAAAAAGATGGCATCGCTGTCGACTGGCCGATTCGCTACAAAGACGTAGCCCCCTGGTATTCGTACGTGGAGAAGTTTGCCGGTATTTCGGGCGAGAAGCTTAATCTGCCCCAACTGCCCGACAGTGAGTTTCTGCCCCCCATGGAGATGTACTGTGTGGAGAAAGAAGTCCGTAAACGCATCGAGAAGAATTTTCCGGGCCGCAATATGACCATTGGGCGGGTAGCCAACCTGTCCAAAGCGGGTGAGGCCCAGTTGGGCGTTGGCCGCGCTCCATGCCAGTACCGAAATAAATGTTCACTGGGCTGCCCGTACGGCGCCTATTTCAGTACGCAGTCGTGTACGCTGCCGCCAGCGGCAAAAACCGGTCGACTCACCCTCCGACCCGACTCGGTAGTAACAGAAATCAAATACGACGAAACCAAGCAAAAGGCTACTGGTGTGCACGTCGTCGATGCAGTTACGCTCCAGGGCAGAGAGTATTTTGCCAATATCATCTTTGTGTGCGGTAGTACCCTTGGTTCAACGGCGGTTATGCTTAATTCAACCTCTAACCGCTTCCCTAACGGACTGGGTAACGATTCCGGTGAGTTGGGCCATAACCTGATGGATCACCACTTCCGCATCGGTGCCTCTGGTGAATGGGAAGGTGACCTGGACAAGTATTACATTGGTCGTCGGGCCAACGGCATTTACGTGCCCCGCTACCGCAACATCGGTACTGACAAGCGCGACTACCTGCGCGGCTTTGGCTACCAGGGCGGGGGCAGTCGGCAGAACTGGCAGCGCAACGTGGCCGAAATGAGTTTTGGGGCCGACTACAAGGAAGAACTGACCAAGCCCGGCCCCTGGTCAATGGGCTTGGGCGGCTTCGGCGAAACGTTGCCCTACCACGAAAACCACATGTATCTCGACAAGAAAGAGAAGGATAAGTGGGGTATGCCGCTCGTGGTATTCAACGCCGAACTGAAGGAAAATGAAAAGAAAATGCGCGTCGATATGATGAACGATGCGAAAGAAATGCTGGAGTCGGCAGGCGTAAAGAACGTACGCGCCTACGACCGGGGTTCTTACCTCGGCATGGCCATTCACGAGATGGGAACCGCCCGTATGGGTCGTGACCCTAAAACGTCGGTTGTCAACTCAAATAACCAGCTTCACGCCGTTAAGAATGTTTTCGTTACGGATGGCGCTTTTATGACTTCAGCTTCCTGCGTTAACCCGTCACTTACCTACATGGCCATGACGGCCCGGGCCGCTGATTTTGCCGTGAAAGAGATGAAGCGGAAAAACTTGTAAACAACCAACGATACAGCCATGAACCTCACTATCGACTCCATAAAAGACCAGACCTTCGATGCTATCGTGGTTGGTTCAGGCGTATCGGGTGGTTGGGCCGCCAAAGAGCTGACGGAGAAAGGGCTCCGCGTACTGATGCTGGAACGCGGCCACGCTCTCGAACACGTAACCGGTTACGAACAGGCCACCAAAGACCCCTGGGAGTTAAAGTACGCAGGTCGGTCAACGATGGCGCAGCGGGACGCTTTTCCGCAAAAAAACCGGAACACACCCGTCAACGAAACCAACGAATCGTACTGGATGGCGGATAAGGATGCTTTCTATCGGGAAGACAAGCCATTTTCCTGGTATCGACCCAACATAGTTGGGGGAAAGTCTATCACCTGGGGGCGGCAGTCGTATCGGTTCAGCGACATCGACTTTGAAGCCAATGCCAAGGAAGGCATTGCGATTGACTGGCCGATTCGCTACAAAGACATGGCGCCCTGGTACTCGCACGTGGAGAAGTTTGCCGGTGTTTCGGGTGAAAAGCTGAACCTGCCCCAACTGCCCGACAGTGAGTTTCTGCCCCCTATGGAGATGTTTTGCGTGGAAAAAGAGGTTCGCAAGCGCATTGAGACGAATTTTCCGGGTAGAAACATGACCATTGGGCGCACGGCAAACCTCTCCAAAGCAGCCCAGGCGCAGATGGGTGTTGGTCGTGCCTCTTGCCAGTACCGAAATAAATGCGCCCTTGGCTGCCCGTACGGTGCCTATTTCAGTACGCAGTCGTGTACGCTGCCCCCAGCGGCAAAAACTGGTCGGCTTACCCTCCGGCCCGACTCGGTGGTTAAGGAGATTTTGTACGACGAGACTAAGAAGCAGGCAACGGGCGTGCGAATTGTCGATTCTAATACGCTCGAAAGCAAGGAATATTACGCCCGCGTTATTTTCATGTGCGCCAGCACCGTTGGTACAACGGCCGTTATGCTGAACTCGACCTCAAATCGCTTTCCGGCGGGGTTTGGTAATGATTCGGGGCAATTGGGCCATAACCTGATGGACCACCACCTGCGCGCGGGTGCCGCCGGCGAGTGGGAAGGCGACCTGGACAAGTACTACATCGGTCGTCGGGCTAACGGTATTTACGTTCCCCGCTACCGGAACATTGGCAACGACAAGCGCGACTACCTGCGTGGCTTTGGCTACCAGGGGGGTGGCAGTCGGCAGAACTGGCAGCGTAACGTGGCCGAAATGAGCTTTGGGGCCGAGTACAAGGAAGAACTCACCAAACCTGGCCCCTGGACCATGGGTTTGGGCGGATTCGGCGAAGTGCTCCCGTATCATGAAAACCGGATGTATCTGGACCCAAATCAAAAAGATAAGTGGGGCATGCCTGTAGTAGTATTCGATGCCGAAATCCGCGAAAATGAAAAGAAGATGCGTCTCGACATGATGAACGATGCCATCGAAATGCTGGAATCGGCAGGACTAAAAAATGTAAAAGGACACAACGACCAATACGCGATGGGCATGGCCATCCATGAGATGGGTACCGCCCGCATGGGTCACGACCCCAAAACGTCGGTGCTGAACGCGCATAACCAGGTACATGAAGCCAAAAACGTGTTTGTGACGGATGGAGCCTGCATGACATCGGCGGCCTGCGTCAATCCATCGCTTACTTACATGGCCATGACGGCTCGTGCTGCTGATTTCGCCGTGAAGGAGTTGAAGCGAAAAAATTTGTAGAAAGGTTACAAAAAAGCCCGGTTGTGAAATTTCACGACCGGGCTTTTTTGTGCAGTCAATTTAGAACAATCTTCCTATGAAGATAAGTACAATGGCGCCAACCACGGCGATGAGCAGGTTCATTACCAGGCCATCGTTATCAGGGTCATTCCCCAGTTTACGGGCAATAAAACCACCGACAAATCCGCCCACGATACCTAACAAAATGTTGACGATAGCCGAATTGTGGCTATCCATGATTACACTGGCGAGATAGCCTGCGATGCCGCCAATTAGAATTGAATACAAAAAACCCATGAGTTAAAGTGATTAGGTGAATGCCAATGTGGCGATACAATTGTACATAAAAGGTACTATACTTGAATTATAACAGGAATAATTTGATTAAAAAAAGTCAAATTATGACAGGTAAAAAGACATGATATGGTAACTTTACAAAAGAGCCAACTGTTTGATAATATTTTTGATATATACGGCTTGTAACCGAATAAAAAAAAATGATTCCTTTCCCAAAAAATAGACGTACTCCCTTTTTTAAGAGTGCACTCGCTCTTTCCGCAGCCGGTCTGTGCATAGGCAGTATTTTCATTAGCGCGTATCAGAACCGTAACCTGAATAGCGCATCAACGGCTTATCTTACCAGTCTGTTTGCTCAATTAAATGATGATGACAAGCATGACCCTAAATATGCAGTTGGCAGTCTGAACGTAGCCCCGGGCCTGGAAGCGACGCTGTTTGCGGCCGAGCCCATGCTGACCAACCCAACCAACATAGATGTGGATGCCCGCGGGCGGGTGTGGGTGTGCGAAGCCTATAACTACCGCCCGGCCATTACGGGTAACCCGACGCACAAGGAAGGCGACCGGATTGTGATTCTGGAAGACACAAACGGAGATGGCAAAGCCGACGTTTCGAAAGTTTTCTATCAAGACCCCAGCATCGAATCACCCCTGGGTATCTGGGTACAGGGGAATAAAGTCATCGTATCCGACAGCCCAAATGTGTGGATACTGACCGACGAAGACGGCGACGATAAAGCCGACAAGAAAGAACTGCTTTTCACGGGTATTGGTGGTGAGCAGCACGACCACGGCATGCACACCTTCGTTTTCGGGCCGGATGGAAAATGGTACTTCAACTTTGGTAATGAAGGTAAGCAGCTCCTCGATAAAGATGGGCAACCCGTCATTGACATCACCACCGGGAAAGCCATCAACAAGCAGAATTTTAAGCAGGGAATGGTATTCCGCTGCGACCCGGGCGGGAAAAATGTGGAATTGCTGGCGCAGAACTTCCGCAATAATTACGAAATAGCCGTTGACTCCTACGGAACGCTCTGGCAATCAGATAATGATGACGATGGTAACAAGGGGGTTCGGATTAACTACGTAATGCCCTATGGCAACTACGGCTACACGGACGAGATGACCGGCGCTGGCTGGCAGGCCAACCGGGATAACATAGAACCCGAAATTCCCCGTCGGCACTGGCACCTGAACGACCCCGGTGCGGTACCTAACCTGCTTCAGACCGGAGCCGGTTCGCCAACGGGCATCATTGTGTACGAAGGCAAGTTATTACCGGACGTATTTCAGAATCAGATTATCCACTGCGACGCGGGTCCGAACGTGGTACGGTCATACCCGGTACAGAAAGATGGTGCGGGCTATACGGCCAGCATCGTTAATGTGCTGGAAGGTGCCCGTGACCAATGGTTCCGGCCGGCTGATGTCTGCGTGGCACCCGATGGTTCGCTGATTATTGCCGACTGGTACGACCCCGGCGTAGGGGGTCACCAGGCCGGTGACCAGAATCGGGGGCGTATTTATCGGGTGTCCCCACCGAATTCGCCGTACACCATGCCAAAAGTAGATGTTTCTACCACCAGTGGTGCTATTGAAGCACTGCAAAGCCCCAATATGGCGATCCGGTATGCGGGCTGGCAGAAGCTGCATGACCTGGGTAAAAAAGCGGAGAAACCACTGGCAAAACTGTACAAATCATCCGACAATGCGCGCATGCAGGCCCGCGCTTTATGGCTGCTAAGTCAATTGGATAATGGGTCAAAGCACATTGAAACAGCCCTAAAAAGTGACAATGCAGACTTGAGAATCACCGCGCTTCGGGCTGCCCGCCAACTCAAAACAGATATCATTCCGTACGTGAAGCAACTCGTCAATGACCAAAGCCCGCAGGTACGCCGGGAGTGTGCCATTGCGCTGCACCTGAATAATTCCCCCCAGGCTCCGGCTTTGTGGGCACAGTTGGCCAGTCAGTACGATGGAAAAGACCGCTGGTATCTGGAAGCACTGGGTATTGGAGCCGAGGGTAACTGGGACAGCTACTATACCGCCTGGGTGAAACAAATGAATAACGACCCCTTGGCAAATGCCGGTGGCCGTGACATTGTGTGGCGGGCCCGCACGAAGGAATCGGTCCCCTTGCTGGCAAAACTGGCCGGTGACCCTTCGGTCGATTTGAACCAGCGGTTGCGGTACTTCCGGGCATTTGACTTCAATCCCGGTGCCACCGAAAAGTCGAATGCCTTGCTCGGTATTTTACAGGCTAACAGCAATTCGACCGACGTAACTAAACTGGCGTTACGCCACCTTGACCCGGACTTCGTCAAGAATTCACCAGTAGCAGCTACCGCTCTCACCAAATTAATGAAAGAGGTTTACGGAACGCCCGAATATGTTGAACTGGTAACGCGCTTTGAGCCAACTTCAGAAAATGCAAACCTACTGAAACTGGCCGTTTCCAAAGCCATGGATGGCATGGGCCGGGACGCGGCCCGCCAGTTACTCAAGCAGAAAGGAGAGGCAATGGTGTGGGACGTTATCAATGGAAAAGCTGAAAACTTGGGCGATGCGGATGCGGCAAAAAATATGCTGATGGCCCTGCGCCGGGTGGGCAATACGGAATCCATCAATATACTAAAAACGGTCGCTTTGGACGAAAATAGACCTGTTCTGTTGCGGAAAGAGGCAACCCGCTCACTGGGTGGGAGTAGTGACGGCGAAGACCTTGTTATTGCGCTATTGAAATCTGGTGCTATAAAGGGCGATTACAAAGTGTCCGCTGTTCAGGGTGTAAGTGGTGCCTGGCGTAAAAATATCCGCAAGGAAGCGGCTGCTTTTCTGGATAGCAATCCAAGCGCAGAAGGCAAAAAACTACCCGGCATGAATGAGTTGCTGGCTATGACCGGCGATGCATCGAAAGGGCTGAGTGTTTTCAAAAATAACTGCTCTACCTGCCATCAGGTAAACGGTGAGGGTATGGATTTTGGCCCTAAACTATCAGAAATAGGCTCCAAGTTGCCAAAAGAAGGTCAGTATCTGGCTATTCTACACCCCGATGCGGGTATTAGCTTTGGCTACGAAGGCTGGGAGGTGAAGTTTAAAGACGGCAGTTCTATGACAGGCATCGTTTCCAGCAAAACGGAAACGGATTTGCAAATGAAGTTTCCCGGTGGCGTAGTGCAGAATTACAAAATGGCCGACGTAGTGTCAATGAAGGAACTCGATTCTTCCATGATGCCATCCGGTTTGCAGGAATCCATGAGTACGCAGGAAATAGTCGATCTGGTCGACTATTTATCCAGTCTGAAAAAGAAATAAACAAACATACCCTCCCTAACGCTGGTAGAAGCCAGTTGAAAGAATCAATTATGCAACGACGCAATTTTGTAAAATCAACTTTTGGAGCGGCTGGATTAGGTCTGGCCGGTGCTGCGGTTTCGGGTGAGGTCCTGGCGGGCAACCAATACCATACGGCAGTTCCCCTCGCCAAAAATAACTTCAAACTCAAATACGCTCCCCATTTTGGTATGTTTGAAAACAGTGCCGGTAAGGACCCCATTGACCAGCTTAAGTTCATGGCCGATGCAGGATTTACCGCCCTGGAAGACAATGGGATGATGGGCCGTGACCCGGCTCAGCAATCGAAAATTGGCGAAGAAATGGCTCGTCTTGGTATGACGATGGGTGTTTTTGTGATCGACAAAGGCGGAAACGGACAGAACACACTGGCTGCTGGCAAGCCTGAATACGTCGATATATTTTTGGCTGGATGCCGGAAAGCGGTTGAAACGGCCAAACGTTGTAATGCCAAATTCGCTACTGTTGTACCCGGTGATTTTGACCGTAGCCTGCCCATTGGCATTCAAACGGGTAACGTCATCGATGCCCTGCGCCGGGGAGCCGATATTTTGGCACCTGCCGGACTGGCAATGGTACTGGAACCACTGAGCGATACCCCCAACTTATTTTTGCGCACGTCCGATCAGACCTACGAAATCTGCCGGGCGGTGAATAGCCCATCGTGCAAGGTTCTGTTCGATATTTACCACATGCAAAAAAACGAAGGCCACATTATTCCGCATATCAACTGGGCCTGGGATGAAATTGGCTACTTCCAGATTGGCGACAATCCGGGCCGGAACGAACCCACCACGGGGGAGATTAATTACAAAAACATATTCAAACATATCTACGAAAAGCAGAAAGCAGCCGGTCGGGAATACATCCTGGGAATGGAACACGGTAAGTCGCAGAAGGGCAAAGAAGGCGAAATAGCCCTGATCAAAGCCTATCAGGAGTCAGACAGCTTCGCTGTTTAACTGTTCCAAGCGGGGTAACCCCATTAGGGATCGGAGCGATAGAAAGACACAAAACGGGGTAACTGGCTGGTCGAAAATGACAGCCAGTTACCCCGTTTTGGTATTAAATTTCTTTTCTAGAGAACTACAACTGAATTCTCTTCACCTGAAACACCGCTGGCCACGTATTTGTCGGCAGCTCCGTCGTTGGTCCATGTCGTGCCATCCAGCACATAACGATACTGATACTCGCCACCCACTGGCAGTTCAACGGTTGTCTTGTACGAACCGTCTTTCTGCTTCTTCAAAACCTGGGCAGAAGGATCCCAGTTATTAAATTCACCGGCCAGAGCGACCGTTTTAGCACCATTAACAGCTTCAGCCGTCAATTCGAAGGTTACTTTTGCAAGAGGCTTGCTTTTAAGGAATTGTTTGGCAATTGCCATAGAGGTTTATTGTTTGATTTTCAACGCAAAGTTATAATACAAAACGCTTAATAACATAATTATCAGCCCTTTATAGCCTATATTTCTTTAAATTATACTAATTAATATATCTTGTTTTATACTTGCGTATCTTAAAAAGATCCTATTTCATATACCATGAACCCGAAAAAATTGTACACTCGATCAATGTGGTCGATACGTGTCGTTACTGACTGATAAGAAGTCATTTACTTCCTGACAAATAGATAGTCGCCTGCTCCGAATGGATTCATCACGAACTGATTGGTACTGATTGACACGATATCATACAATTGCCCATTCAATGACGACATACAGAGTGCTCGGATTCTAACCTTATTGCCTTCAATCGAGTAATTCCCACTGCCGCAACCCAGAAAGCTGTACTCAACCGGTTTCGTATTTTCGTAAGTCTCATTGAATTTACCGTCGTTGCCAAAAAATACAAACACGTTTTTACCAGCAGGAACCGTAGTCAACGTACAGGTCGAACCACCTGCCGGTTTACAGTAAGTGGTTAATCGCCAGACACCCACCAGCCCATTGGCAGTGGGTACGGCATCATTCGGCTTTGAACAGGAAAAAAGCAGTAAAAGCGAGAGAAATAGCCCGTATTTCATAGTTGATCGTCTTATGTTCTCTAAACAGACCAATCAACCGGGAAAACCGTTGGAACAGTTTTCGGAATAGGTCAATTCGGGCTTTGTTGCATTGGATATGACCGGTATTCACGTGTCCAATGCCAAAGCCCCTGAATAGCAATCAGGCAGAAGAAACCATATTCGATACCAACCAGTTTTACGCCTTTCACAAAATACATGTACGTGCTGATTAAATCGATGACCAGCCAGACCCACCAACATTCCAGTTTTTTGTGAATCATCATGAATGTGCCAATAATGCTCATTACACTCGTAAATGAATCCAGATACGGAAAGGCACTCGGTTTGCTGAACAGAAGGGGAAATAACGTATGCAGATTCTGGGCAAACGTACCCAGTAAACCAGTTGCCGCTACGCCAGCCAGTAAGGTCGAAATGAGCGGTACGCCGACCAACCGGGTAATGCGAAGTTCACGGTGTTGGTCGGCTTCCTGCGCAACCGGGTGGGTCCAGCGCCACCAGCCCTGCAGGTAGGTTATGAAAAAAAATACCTGCAAAAACATGTCCGGGTACAGCTGTATTTGATAGAAGAGGAAGAAGAACAGGAAGACACTCCCTACCGCAATGGGCCACGTCAGCACATTGGCACGGGCCGCCAGCCAGGTTGCGATACCTCCGCTCAGCACGCCAAAAAATTCGAGGTAACTCATGGGATAATCCCATAGCGTAAAGAAAATGGTATGGATGTCAAAAAAATTGGGCATATCCGGGTTAATCAACGGAGATTTCTCCTATTTAGCGGTGCGAAAGTACGGATTAACCCCTAAACCAAACTTTATCTTATGCAACGTATTGCCATGCTCGGCGGTGGCTTCATTGGCCGCTTTTACGCCGAATCCATCCAGGGTCAGCGTAGCCGCGACAAAGTAACCGCCATCTATGCCCGCCGTCAGGAAACGGCCGATAAATTCAAAACCGATTACGGCTGCGACGTTGCCTCCACCGATATGGAAGCTGTCATTGCCCATCCCGATGTGGATATGGTTTGTATTGCCCTGCCTAACAACATCCACGAAACAGCGGTAAACCTGTGCGCCAAGCACAAAAAATCGGTGGTATGCACGAAACCACTGGGCCGCACGGGCGAAGAAGCCCTGCGCATGATGAAAACTGCCGAAGAAGCGGGCATTTTTGCCGGTTACCTCGAAGACCTCTGTTACACTCCGAAGTTTTTAAAAGCACTGGAAAGCGTTAAAAACGGTGCTTTAGGACGCATTTTATGGGCCAAATCCCGCGAAACGCACCCCGGCCCCCACTCCGATTGGTTTTGGGACAAGGAACAGGCGGGGGGTGGCTGTATGCTCGATTTGGGTTGCCATTGCGTAGAGATTGCCCGCGGTTTTATCGGTAAAGACGTAAAACCTGTTGAGGTGATGTGCTGGGCGGGTACGCAGGTAAAACCTATCGACGCAGAAGACCACGCCATTGCGCTGGTGAAATACGAAAACGGGGCCATCGGTCAGTTTGAAGTAAGCTGGACCTTCCGGGGTGGCATGGACCTCCGCGATGAAGTGATGGGTACCGAAGGCACCATCTGGATTAATAATTTCCTGCGTACTGGTTTTGAAATGTTCACCACCGGGGTAGGGGCCGATTACGTGGCCGAAAAAGCCGAATCGAACACGGGCTGGCTCTTTCCCGTGGGCGACGAAGTCAACGACCTGGGTTATAATCACATGTTTACCGACATGTTCAAGTCGCAGGAGGAAGGCCGTGACCCCGCCGAAACATTCTACGATGGCTACGTGGTAAATGCCGTACTGGATGCCGCTTACAAATCAGCAGAAACGAAACAGTGGGAACCCGTACACCTACCGGTTTGGCGCGGTCAGGAAGGATTAAAACCCGAATCGACTCTGGTAGAATATGATGCCGACCACTACCTCATCAAACAGGAAATGACCCACGATGGCCGGAACAAACTGATTCTGAAAGAAAAAGCCAGCGGCAAGATTATTGAACGGGATATCGTGTAACAGCGATACGGCTGGAACTACGGGTAGTTCCAGCCGTATCATTTGAACAAATATCCTAAATCCAGTTCCATACCCGTGACGGGGTCAGTCATTAGCCTACTTGACCAGGTTTGAATAGTGCAATCGGGCAGCAGTGCCTGCGCAATACGGAGCGTTGGAATGATAATCCAGACAAGCTGTACACCCGCTGGGAAATACAGATTCAATGCTTTGTCGGTCAAATCCGTCACCGCCTGTTTCGGTGATAATACTTCTACCGCAATAATGGGAGACTGGTTGAAGTACATGATATCATTGAACCAATTGGCGGGTAAGTTTTTATAGACAGCGACATCCGGCCTACACTTAATGTTGACAATTCGAGTTCTAATTCTGGAAAAACATCCTACTCATCATCATAACGACTTAGCGCAACACTAACCCTGTTAATAATGCGAGAGTGGTTTAACGACATGATATTTTCCGATTGATATCCTTCGATGAAGTCGAATTGGTTCGTTTCCATTGCGAGTGGGGGTTTCTCAAATTTAAGCAAAAACGCTAAGTTGGCGTTAAGCCGTCAATTTCGTTTCTTGCACTACTAAACTAAGTGTTAATACCTCCATGTGGTTAGAAAATAAAAAAATTGTTGTCATTGGCGGTACTACCGGTATGGGTCTATCAGCGGCACTGGCATTTGTACGGGAAGGGGCTCAGGTTGTTGTGGTTGGGCGAAATTCGGAAAGTTGTGCCGCAGCCGAACAGCAGTTGGAAGGCAACGGGCTGGCTATGTCCGGTGATGCGTCTGACCCGCAAACGGCTCCCAAAGCCATTGCGCTTTGCCAGCAGATTTTTGGTGGGTTCAACGGACTGTTTCACGTAGCAGGCGGTAGTGGCCGACGGTTTGGCGATGGCCCTCTCCACGATATTACACTCGATGGCTGGAACTATACGGTTAACCTGAACCTGACATCGCTCATGCTATCCAATCAGGCGGCTGTGCGGGCATTCCGGGCACAGGGCGGGGGCGGCACCATTCTGAATATGGGTTCGGTATTAGGTTCAAGCCCCTCTCCTACCTACTTCGCCACGCACGCCTATGCCGCCATGAAATCAGGCGTAATCGGCTTCACAAAATCAGTAGCTGCTTATTACGCCAACGAAAACATCCGCGTTAATGTACTGGCGCCTGCCCTGGTAGAAACACCCATGGCGCAGCGGGCTACGCAGGACGATACCATTATGGCCTTTACTAAAACCAAGCAACCACTCGATGGCGGACGCATTGGCCAGGCCGACGACCTGGATGGAGCCGCCGTGTATTTCATGTCCGATTACTCGGTCTTTACCACCGGGCAGGTGCTGACCGTGGATGGTGGCTGGAGCGTGAGTGAGGGGCAAATCTGAAAAGGATTACCCCATGCTTGAGACTCCACGCCTGACTCTGATTCCACTTACGCTGGACCAGTTATACCTGTACATAGCCGACAACTACCGGCTCGAACAGGCGATAGGCATCAAGAAAGGGTATAGAACGCCCGTTGAACCAACGCGAAGTATCGTTACTCATTTCACCATACCGCGTTTGAAAGATGCTGCGCTGGACCCACTTTTTCATACCATGTGGCTGGCTATTGACCGGGAGAAACAGCAATTTGTGGCGGAGGCAAAATTCAAAGGGGAAGCCGACGAAACGGGTTCGATTGAGATTGGCTACGGTACCTATCCTACCCTTCGTCGGCAGGGTTATATGACCGAAATGGTACGTGGACTGGTTGATTGGGCAAAGCAGCAACCGGATGTTGAGCGAATTGTAGCCGATACGGAAACCCAGAATATAGCCTCTCAAAAAGTGCTTGAAAAAAATCATTTCCGGCTGTTCGATCGGGTAGAGGATATGCTTTGGTGGGAGTATATTATTGAGTAGCTACCCCATCAAATCTCTTTTTGCTTTGTATAATGATAGTTACCCACAGATGATGGAGTCCTTGATTCGCCAGTATATTGGTGCATACAACGCCATGAATGTTGCTGACATGGTGGCCCTGCTGCACGACGTAATCGTGTTTGAGAATGTATCGAATACCAACGGAACGACCACAACGAGTGGTAAGGTCGCTTTTGAGGCTCTGGCGCGGCAGTCGATTGGTATGTTTCGAATCCGGCAACAAACGATTCGCTCCCTAACGATGGGCGACCGAACAGCCGCCGTTGAAATCGACTACAACGCGATTCTGGCTATTGATTTACCCACGGGTGCCAAAGCCGGTGATGCACTGACGTTGCGGGGTGTAACCGTATTCGCCTTCAGCGATGGAAAAATTGCCCGTATCAGCGATTATAGCTAATGAGTCGGTGCCAGAAAATTGATTCGTATACTTGCCTTAACTGACTACTGATTTGCAACCCGTCCCCATCAAAACTACCGTTGTTGGCTCGATGCCCTTTCCGGGCTGGCTCGAATTTTCCAGCCAGAACCTTTCGCAGTTCGGCCCGGCCGACCTGAATGAAATGATTGACGATGCCGTAATTGCTTCCGTTCACGACCAGGTGACGGCCGGTCTGGATGTGATTACCGATGGCGAGCAGACCCGTTTTGACTTTAACCTGTCGTTTTACGGCTACATCAACGGCATTCAGAACAACGAAACCGAACTACGCCGGTTTGGCCCACCCGCCCACGACCAGCGGGGTAAGCACACCATTATTGAACCTCTGACTGCCCCGCGCGGGCTAGGCGTGGTGGAAGAATACCTCCGCCTGAAACGCCTGGCTCCCGAAGGACAGGGCCTGAAAGTCTCCATTCCAGGCCCGTATACGCTGAGTGGCCGCCTGTTGCCGGGTAATTTGTATAAAGACCGCTGGGAGGTAACGGAAGCGCTGTTGCCCTTAGTTAATAAGGAGATTGCGGATTTAGTGGCCCTGGGCGTACCCGAAATCTGCGTCGATGAACCCTCCATGTCGTGTTATGCATACCGGGAAGACACGAAGCGATTTGTCGATATTTTCAACCGGACAGTAGCACCGGGTGTGGGGAAAACCCGGCTATCGATGCATCTGTGCTTTGGGAACTACAAAGGCCGCTCGGTTGGAAAAAAGACGATTGCGCCCATGCTCCCCGACTTTTTGGACATGACCGTCGATGAACTGCATTCAGAAATGACCATCCTGAATTTCTCCGAAGTGCATTTACTGGAACGCTTTGCCGAGAAATTCGATGTAGCGGTAGGCGTAATCGACGTAAAAAGTTACTACATCGAAACGCCGGATGACGTAGCCGATCGCATCCGCAAGTGCCTGCCTTACGTTCCAGCGGAAAAATTGGCGGTTGCTCCCGACTGTGGTTTGAGCCAAACGGCCCGCTGGGCCGCTAAACAAAAACTGGCTAACATGGTGGCCGGGGCTAAAATTATTCGGGGCGAAATATAGATTCAGGCATTAGTGTTACGTCTCTTCTTCTATTCTTGCTGAAACTGTCCTTTCAAGGACAGGGCAGATTTCCCTTTTGTCTGTCATTCCAGCCTGAGAGTTCTTCCCGAAAGGACAGTTTCAATCCGTTTTATCCTCCTCAAAAAAATTTCAACAAAACAACTAACACATTAGTTGTAAAACTAAATCATTAGTCATACCTTTCATTTACCATCCTGCACAACGAAGATTATTATGCCGATACGTGAACTGACCAAAGCAGAAGAAGAGATAATGCGGGTGCTGTGGCAACTCAAAAAAGGGTTCGTCAAAGACGTGCTGGCCGAATTACCCGAGCCGAAACCCGCCTATAATACCGTTTCGACCATTATCCGGATTCTGGAGAAGAAAGAACTGGTCGGCTACACGGCTTACGGAAAAACGCACGAATACTACCCACTCATTATGGAGGAAGAGTACCGCCGTTTCCAGACCGAGCAACTGATGGCCAATTACTTCGACAATTCGCTCAAAAAGCTGGTGTCGTTTTTCGTGCAGGATAAAAACATCAGTCTGAAAGAAGCCGACGAGATTATCAACCTCCTAAATAAACGGAAAGACCCATGAACGCACTCGACTATCTGCTGAAAGCCAATCTGTACGGCCTGCTGTTTGTTGGTTGCTACTGGCTATTTCTGCGTCGGCATACCTTTTTCAGCCTCAACCGGGTGTATCTCCTGCTTTCAACGGTACTATCACTACTACTACCGTTCGCTGGTTTACCCGCGAAAACGGTCGAAACACTGCCCCAATTAACTTTACCATCAGCCCTCGCTGCATTACCCCAAACTATGATTGAGGCTCCTGCTATGGATTCCTTACCCACGAGCTCCGGTACCGATTGGGCACAAATTGGCCTGATACTTTACGGGCTGATAGTCCTGCTTCTGCTGGTTCGGCTCGGCGTTCGGATTGGCCGTTTGCTTTGGCTAATTAGGCGGTCGCCCCGGCAATTGGAAGGTGATTTTTGGTTGGTTCAACCCCATGACCCGGCCATCGCTACCTTTTCGTTTTTTCGGTTTCTGGTACTCAACCCAGTTGATGCAAACAATAACCTTATTCTCCGGCATGAGTTGGTCCATATTCGCCAGTGGCACAGTGCCGATGTGGTAGGAATAGCTACGTTGCGATCCATATTCTGGGCTTTCCCCACGCTCTGGCTTGCCGATCGGCTGCTACGGCAGGTCCATGAATTTCTGGCCGATAAGCAGCCCCATCAACCGACCGACTACGCCCGCTTCCTGGTTAACTACACGTTTGGACTACAAACCGACTCGCTAACCAACGGCTTTTTCATCCCCTCGCTGCTCAAACTCCGTATTCAGATGCTCCACCAACGGGCCACGGCACGCTGGGCACTGGGCAAATATGTACTGGTGCTTCCGCTGGTATTCGGACTGCTGGCCATGACTACCGCACGGGAAAACATCAAGGAGATAATTAGTCAGGCAACTCAGCCGGGTATTGTAATCTCAGGACTAGTTACAGGGCCAAATGGGAAGCCTCTGGCGGGAGCTACCGTTGTCGTTAAGAATGCACGGAAGGGAGCGTCGGCTAACTCAGAGGGAGTGTACACCCTCAGCGGGTTAGGGCCAAAACCAGTATTGGTCGCAAGTCATATTGGGTTTGCTACCAAAGAAATTCAAACGCAGGGACAAACGGTCGTTAATATCACGCTGGAACAAACCAAGAATCAATTGAGCCCGCTGTTAGTCGTAGGCTACGAAGGACCTCCCGAATCCACGGGCTCAACTACTCAACAATCAAGTTTAACATCATCTACAGGCGAAGTATTTACCATTGTTGAACAGCAGCCTGAGTTCCCTGGTGGTAAACCAGCCCTTGGCCAGTATTTACGGAGTACCATACGTTACCCGGCAGATGCGCACCGATACAGCATTCAGGGAAATGTACTGGTCGAGTTTACCATTACTGCTGATGGTACTATCGATAATGCGTTTATCCAAACAGGTATCGGTGGTGGCTGTAATGAAGAAGCCCTCCGCGTTGTGCGCCAAATGCCAAAGTGGAATCCCGGCAAACAAAATGGGAATCCCGTAGCCACGCAGTTTGTACTACCCATAAAATTTGAACTAGAGAAATTTGAAGATAAACGAACAGGCCAGGTTATACCCACCACTCAACCTGATTCAGCCAGGAAATTTGGAGTCATCATTGATAAGAGCAAAAACGCCCCATTTGCCCTGTACAATGATGTAGACAACGGCGGTAATAAAGAGCGTTACACAATGCCGCTCCCCGACTCCCTGCAAAATCCACGTTCATCGGCATCCATCCGAATTAGGGGTAATGTGCTTACGGATGGAGAACCTCTCTATATCATCGACGGTGTAGAAGCACCAACTGGGGGTATTAGAAAGATTACTCCAGACAGAATTGAGAATATAACTGTATTAAAAGGTTCGGCTGCGGCTACGTACGGACCCAAAGCTCAATATGGTGTCATACTCATAACCACGAAAAAGAAATGACAACCCTCCCTTATCTTCTAACCGCCAGCCTGTATCTGCTGCTGTTTTATGGTTGCTACGGCTTACTCCTGCGCCGAAACACGTTCTTCGGGTTGAACCGGCTGTATTTACTGATATCGGTAGTGCTCTCCTTGGTACTTCCACTGGTTCAGTTACCAGTCGAAACGGCCAGTTCGTTGCCCGTTGGTACTATTACGCTGCCCGACTTTTCGGTCGGTACATCCAACCCGGCTGAACCGCATGGGTTGACTCCTGCGCAGTGGCTTTGGTTGCTTTACGGGGTAGGCGTAGTCATTCTGTTTAGTCGGCTGGGGCTGAATCTCCGGGCCGTATTTCGGCTTATTCATAGCGGCACGGCAGAACGGAAAACGGATTATACGCTCATCCGGCTTCCCAACAATGCCAGTCCGTCGTTCTCCTTCGGACGATACCTGGTATTGAACCAGACCGATAGCCTGACCGAGCCCAATGCGTTGATACAGCACGAAGCCGCCCACATTCGTCAGAGGCATACGGCTGATGTACTTTTTCTGGAAGTAGTACAGGCTTTTCTCTGGTTTAATCCGGTGCTTTGGCTTTACAAACGCGCTTTGCAGGAAGTCCACGAATTTCTGGCCGACCGGGCCGCAATTTACCAAACCACTGATACTGAAGAAACAGTTAGTGATGTCAGTGCGCAACCAGCGTATGCCCGACAATTGGTTGCCTACGCACTCGATGTGCCGTTGACTGCCCTCACAACCCCTTTTGTCTCAAAATCAACCCTCAAACAACGAATCGTTATGCTACAAAAACCACAAACCCACCGCCGGGCATTGCTCGGCTACGCCCTTGCCCTGCCGCTGGCCGCCCTCCTGGTCATGTGTACCCAACCCGACAAAGACCAGCCCGCAGCATCCGGCTCGACGATTGAATCCACTCAACCAGCCCGACAAGCGAATGTTGAAGGGGAAGTGTTTACAGTTGTCGAACAGCAGCCAGAATTTCAAGGTGGCATGGCCGCATTAGGACCGTATTTGCAACGCAACCTGAAATACCCGGCGGCAGCTCAAAAAGCTAATGTACAAGGTAGGGTGTTTGTCAACTTCATCGTTAGTAAAACCGGCGAAGTCTCTGATGTCAGGATTCTGAAAGGGATCGGCTTCGGTGCCGACGAGGAAGCCATTCGGGTAGTACAGAGTATGCCCCGCTGGAAACCAGCCATGCAGAGCGGGAAACTGGTAAACGTACGGTTCAACCTGCCGATTAATTTTGAACTGGATGATCAAGACCTACCTAATCCAAAAACAAGCCTCGCTCCTCCACCTCCCCCACCAGTTCCGGCTAATGATGCGTCGGCGCTGGAGCATGTAAAGACGTTTACCATCGATGGAAAATCAGCGACCAAAGAGGAAGTCACGGCGCTTTCGCCCAATGCCATTGCCCGCGTTAATATCGATAAAGCAGCTAGTACCATAGCCGTTACTATGAAGTAAAAACTCGCAAATCTGTGTCATTCCAACAAAGGAAGAACCTCACGTTGACTACTAAGCGGCATTGAGATTCCTCCTTTGTCGGAATGACAGAAAAAACAGGATGCCTTCTCTTACTCCTTTACTACCTTCCGGTTCACGGTGCCGCCCGGCGTTTGTATTTGCAGAAAGTACAGGCCCTTTGGCAAGTGCCCCACCACTATTGTGGCCGTATGCTGCCGGGCGCGGAGGGTTGGCTGGGCGACGGTGGTACCGGTCAGCGTTTTGAGCGATACCTGCTCAATTATTTGCGAACCGGGTAAATCGACTGTCAGCGTGCTACCAGCGGGATTGGGGTAGATGGATACCGCATCGGCCCAGTACGGCTCAAGTCCCGTAACGGTGAGTACATTGAAGGAGCGCTCAATGGGTGTAGCAGCCGAAAACTGATCGTTTCCAGTCTGGATCGCCTGCACCGTTATCAAACCGACACCCGTAAATTTCAGCGTCGATGCCGTCAGGGTTGCCGGGCCACTTTTCACCAGAAAACTAACGGGCAGGCTGGAGGAGCAGGTGGCGCTTAGCGTCAGGTCACCCTGGTTGCTATACCGGTCGGCAATGGCGTTGAACGTAATGGTTTGAGTGGCTTTCTGCACAATGGTACGGGTGCCCTGCGTGTACCAGACCGGCCACTTAGCTCCGGTGTACAGTACGGAAGCTTTACCGCTGAACGTAATCTTATCAGCACCCATGTTCACTACCGATACATCTTCGCTGGAACTGGTTTTTGTACTGAATACAATCCTATCGTCCAGCCGAGAATAGTTTGGGAAACCCAGGGTATTGTTATCATAGGCGTTGCCTTTGCCAGTACTCAGGTCAATAGCTACAATCTGATAGGTGCTATTCGTTTCATCCACATAATCGAAAGCGATAATGTCGGGCGAGTTCTTGGAAAAAGAGGGATTACCAATGCTTTCGCCTTCTTCCAGTGAGGAGAATATTTTTTCAATGTTTCCTTTCGCAAAATCCCCGGCGGTGTTGCTCCATACATTAATAAAACCCACATCCCAATAGTCAATAGCCTTACCGGAGTTATTCTTGAGGGCGTTATAAGCATCATAAACGATATTTTCACCCGAAAAATCCCACTCAAAGGAATCAGCATACTCTACTTCGCCGGTTTTAACGCCCTCCGTATAGGTAGGATTATACAGCTCAAACTGCGCCCATTTCTTCTGCGCGTAGCTGTACACATATATCAATCCGTCGTGGGTTGCGGTGAGAGCTGCCAGTTTAGTGCCGTCCTTCGAAATGGCCACGTTATCCCAGATAGTCTCGGCGGAGATAATTGTTTCGGCTGGTGTTCCCGTCAGGTTCACCGCCCGGATTTTTTTGTCGGTCGTCACGTAGTAGGCAAATTTTCCGTCATCGGTCACGCTGGGGCGATGTACTAACCCCAACGTCGATTTTGGGTCGAACCCGGCAGAAGCAACGCCCACCACAGTTGAATAAAGTTTGGAATCACCGGCATCGGCCAGCAACAGCAAATCCTGTCCCGACGCTACCGGCACATCAGGTTGTTTGCTGGGGGTACTCTGTGTGCCTTCATTAATGCCCACCGCATCGAAGGCATTTTTGGCGGCTGTCACCTCCGCGCCCGTTGCTCCGTACAAATCACCGGCGGCTTTGATAATGGCCAGACGCAAATCCAGAAACTGGGAGGTACGCACTAAATAGGTCGTCAGAGCACGGTAGTAGACTTGTTCGGCCTTTTCTTTCCCAACCACCGTAGCGAATTTATAAAAGGCAAAGTTTGGAATACCGCTGTTGATATGTACGCCCCCGTTGTCTTCGGTTGTATTGTCATACTGCGACACCGTAGCAGGCTGATAGCCGTTTGGGTCCCTGCTTTTACCACCCTGGTTGGGGTTCGACAAATCCCGCAGGGCACCGGATGGTAATAGAGCCGGTGTGGCAACAGCTTCGCCAATGGTCCAGTTGGCCCGGTCTATCATAGCCCCAAATACATCGGCGAAGGATTCGTTGATGGCTCCCGACTGACTTCTATATTGCAAGTTGGCTGTATTCTGAATAACCCCGTGTGTCATCTCATGTCCGGCTACATCCAGGCCACCCGCCAGCGGTTTCAGGAGTTTTCCGTTTCCATAAGCCATTATTTTACCATTCCAGTAGGCATTATCCATTGGCTTACCATCATCGTCGACCACGTTAACGACGGATACTATCGTTTCGCCGGTGCCGCTCAATGCGTTCCGTTTGAAGGTATTCTGGTAATAATCGTAGGCAACACCCGCATTGTAGTGCGCAGAGACGGCCGAAGGTGTCCAGTCGGTATTGGTACCGGACGTAATCTGGTACAGTTTCTGATTATCACCGAAGGTATTTTTTGCATCTATCGTCCAGAGTACGCCTATCGGGTCGTCCGGCATTTTAGACTTGGTCGCGTTAAACATCGGGCGTGTTGCATCGATTAGAAAATAGCCAGTGCCTGGTTGCTGATAGGTTTGAAACGTGCGCGTTACCCCATTCAAATCCCGACCTGATGTTGTGATTGGTCCCAGAAAGGAACAGGTATGGTTGTATTTATCCAGTATTGCACCCGATTGGGCATCAATCACGTATTCCCAGCGTTCGAGCATATTGGGCCGAATCGTGAGCGCATACGCCAGTTTAGCCCCACCACCGGGCGTTGGAAACAGGCACAATTCCCCCTCCGACAAGTTCATTTTCAGACGATTATCGCCAAATGACCGCACGTTCGATGTTTTCCGAATATCGTTAAGAGCCTGTTCCGAAGCTTCGGTAATGGCCAGTTTGGGCGTCGTTGAAAGATCGGTAGCTATGGGTTGGTAGCGTCCGTTCAACAGCGTTACTTCCCCATCCGTGAGGTGGGCAACCAGTTCTGCATTCAGCACGGGCACGCCCCGGTAGGTTTGCGCCAGCCGAACGTGAATTTGTCCCAGGTCGTCGGTTTCAGTGCGCGAAACGGTGAAATTCTCTTCTGGCTTGTCCAGTTGAAGCAGATGCCCAACCTGACCGATGAACTGGAAAGCAATCGATGCAGCCGCCGTTGCCGAAAGCCGCGCCCCCGCCTTTTTTCCCTGGTTTATGGCTACGCTACTACTGCTTTTTCGCTCGATAAATATGGGTAACCCAGTGCTGGAATCCCGTACTACCCGTAGGCGTAACGGGTCCAAAACCCGCTGTCCGGCACTGGCTCCCAGCAACGGCTGTCGGGCGGCTCTGTCTGTCGGCAGCGGGACCACAACCGCGTTTAACCGTTCGGCCAACCCCGGCGATGGAGGAGTCGTTTTAAGCTTACGGCCAAATCCCGCATTGGGCTGCTGCGCCCATACGCTCGTGACAGTCAGGAGTAGTAGAAAAAATGATTTCATCAGCATAAGGTTTTAGGTAGTCTGTTAACTGAGCAAGTCAAATCCATACTCTAATGCAGCGTCTCAGAAATGGGAAGCATTGTCATGAACGAGGTGTATAACCGGGGATAGCTGGCCGGTACCGTTTCACTGATATCTCCCCAGGTAACCCGGTAGCTCTCTTCTCCTTTTTTCCACTGGGCAAACTTATAGGTGTTGCCAGGGTGGTTAAAGTTTGTCGTCTTGATGGCACAGTCCTGTTCCGCCATTTCAAATACCCGCTTCGTATTGGCTCTTGTTTGTCGGCCAATAAACGTGAATACGGTATCGCGGCTGCTCCGACTGAATAGTTTTCCGTTTGCCAGTAGATAGTACGTTGTAGCGAAACCCGTAACTCCTCCTCCGCTACCCAGCATAAGCTGATTGCCTGTATAATGGGCAGGGGTCGCAGCCCGGCTACACGATGTTTGTGTCCCAAGAAAACCTGTCATTAAGACAAGCGATAGTGTGGTAAGGAAAAGTTGTTTCATAAAGTAATTAGCAGCTATCAGCGCATCGAACTTAAGCTTATTAATACATTAAGCAACCATTACAGTTGTATGAGTTGAGACAATAAGCTGACAAAACGGATAAAAACGGCGCAGCATGTACTCAAGGCATGGTAATCATCCCGTAGGTTATTGGTGAAAAATCAACGGATTTACGAAATGGCCCATGGTGGATCGTCACCTGGAACAGGTTGTCAAAATCACCGGCTTCAATTCTGGACATGGCGGGTTGCGCGCCCAGGCCCCGGGCAATCTCCAGAATGGTGTTGCTGTGGCCAACTACCAAAACGGTTTTAGTACGCATCCGGTTAATCCGATCAACAATGGCCTCCATGGGTTTAGCAGGGTAATCCACTACCGGAAGGCCTAAGCGGGTAGCGAGGGGCTGCGCCGTTTGTCGGGTGCGTCGGTAAGGCGTTGAGAAGATGGAGTCGATACCTCGGTTAGCCAGCGTATCGGCAAGGGCGGCTGCCCGGGCGTAGCCAGCCGGTGTCAGGTTCGTGGTATCAGTCTCGCTTACCTTTTCGGCATGGCGAACAATGTAAACGGTCGTCGTAGTGCAGGCTGTCAATGACAAGCCAGCCAGTAATAATAGATGGTATAGTAGTCGCATAGCATAACAATTTTATTTCAGACCAGGAACCAACCCGCATCAATGATACGAAAAAGCCCCCGGTAAATGCCGGGGGCCTGTCCATTATTCGTAAGCGGTAATCGATTATAAGGGTCGAATCCAGATATTGCGATAACCAACCGGATTGCCGTGGTCCTGTAACAGAATGGGGCCTGCACCATGGGCCTGCACTTTAGGATACCCAATGTACTCCGTTGTACCGCGGATGGCCGCGTGGTTTTCCACCAGTACGCCATTAAGCAGTACCGTAACATAGGCGTAATCCACCATCATGCCAGCTTTGTTGAAACGGGGGGCTTGGTAAACGATATCGTACGATTGCCACTGCCCCGGCGGGCGGCTGGGGTTGACCAGCGGAATGGTCTGCTTGTAAATCGAGCCAACCATGCCATCTACGTAGGTTGGATTATTGTAATTGTCCAGTACCTGTAGCTCATAGCGTCCCTGTAAAAAAACGCCACTGTTACCACGGCCCTGCCCATTTCCTTCTACCTTCTCCGGCGTTTTGAATTCAATGTGGAGTTGAAAGTCGTTAAATTCTTTCTTCGAACGGGCTGAGAATCCTTTGGTTGAATATAGGATACCGTCGGTTACGGGCCACTTCAGCGGACCTTCGTTAGTATTCTCCCAGTTGGCGGGCGAGTATCCTTTAATGGCAACCCATTCATCCGTGTTTTTTCCGTCGAAAAGCACAACGGCATCAGATGGAGCTGTAGTACCGCTGGTATTTGCCGCCACCGTTCCTGGTGTTACTACGGGTGGTACGGGCTCCCATATTTCGGTAGACTGGGGAGTTTGTTTGTTAGGCTCCGGCTGAGCCATAACACTATTTGACAGGGTGAGGCTGGTAATAGCCGCACACACGGCCAGTGATACATGGAGGTTTTTCATAGGAACTAATTCGGGTTAATGCATTCTCTGATAAAAACGATCAAAGATAAGCTAAATGTCTAACAGCGGTCTTTTAGCGAGAAAAAATGTAATTTTATCCCCTTAAATCTGACGATATACTCTATGATAACCACTATTATTTCGGCTTGTTTCCGTAGGTTACTGGCTGTTAGCGGGGCTGTTGGTTTTGGATTGGCCGGGCCATTCCTGAGCCTGGCCCAACCCGCGCCAGCGCCTGGTACAGCTATTCCACTTAACGACCTGAATGCCTTTATTTCTCCTTCGCCAAACTGGCGTATTGTGAAAAGCGTTCGTGCCGACCTCAACAAAGCCAATACCCTGACGACCGAAAAAGGAACGGGTGTACTGGCCAATATACCAGCCGATGCCAGCTTCGGTCAGAAGTATAACCTGCTGACAAACGTTCAGCACGGCGATATTGATCTGGAGCTGGATTTCATGATGGCTCCCCAATCGAACTCGGGTGTTTACTTACAGGGGCGGTACGAGGTGCAGTTATTTGACAGTTGGGACGTTCGCCGACCCAAAACTGTAGACAACGGGTCTATTTACGAGCGTTGGGATGAGAAAAGGGCCGATGGCCAGAAAGGCTACGAGGGCCATCCAGCCCGTCAGAACGCCAGCCGGGCACCCGGTTTGTGGCAACACCTAAAGATCTCCTTTCAGGCTCCTCGTTTTAGTGCCAACAGTGCGCAAAAAACCGAAAACGCCCGTATTATACGGGTGGAACTGAACGGCGTACTGGTTCAGGATAATGTCGAACTCACTGGCCCTACCCGCTCAACGGCTTTTGAGGACGAGAAAGCAACCGGCCCACTCATGTTCCAGGGTGACCATGGCGCAGTGGCCTTCCGCAACATTCGCTACGTGCTGTATGATAAACCCCGCCCCGAACTACTTAACCTGAGTTATGCGGTGTATAAAGGAAAGTATGAGAAGGAGTCTGATTATGTAATCGGGGGAAAAGCACCGGAAGCCGAAGGAGCTACTAAAGTATTATCGGCGTCGGTAAACCGAATTCCCAACGAATTTCTTATTCGCTATACCGGCACAATGCGCGTGGCCGAGCCCGGCGAATACCGCTTTAACCTGGGTGTTCCGGGGGGGGGAGGTATGCTAAAAATCAACAACCAGACGGTAGTTGCACCGGCTGGCAGGAACAATAGCGGCAAGGTTACCCTACCCAGGGGCGATCTGCCCTTTGAACTGTTCTACAGCAAATTTGTCGATTGGGAGCAGCCTGCGGTAGGTCTCACCGTGGCTGGGCCGGGCGTTCGTGAGTTTGCCGTAAGCGAAGGAGTTGGTGGAAACGGAAGGGAGGTGGACCCTATTATTGTAGAGGCACAGACGAACACCCTTCTCCGGAGTTTTATGGATATACCGGGCGAATCTACACCGGGCACGTCCATGCCGGGGCAGCAGGGCCGCAGACTTCGTGTAACCCATGCCATCTCGGTCGGTACTCCGGAGCAGGTTCATTACACGTACGACCTGGACAAAGGCGCACTGGTGCAGGTTTGGCGGGGTAATTTCCTGGATGCTACGCCGATGTGGCACGACCGGGGCGACGGCTCTTCGCGACCGATGGGCATGGTGCAGCGGATGGGCACTCCAGTCTTGTTTTTGAGCCGGTTACCCGCTCCCCAGGCCAACTGGCCTGCCGATACGACCGGCTCTGCCTATCGACCAAAAGGGTACGTGCTGGATGAAAGCGACCGACCCACGTTTCGCTACCAAAGTTATGGAGCCTCCGTTGACGACAAAATTCGGGTGCTGGACAATGGGCAGGGAATCCGGCGCGAGGTGATCATTACGAACCCGGCCAGCGATACCTACGCCCGGCTCATCAGCGGCAACAGCATCACCCCGCTGGAAAACGGAATGTACCTCGTTGATGAGCAGGCATACGTCCGGCTCGACGATTTGGGCGGGGCCAAACCCACCATTCGGGAGAGCAACGGACGGCAAGAGTTAATTGTGCCCGTGAAAGGAAAAGTTATTTACTCAATCTTGTTTTAAATGAAAAAGATACTGATTACCCTCATTACTCTGACCAGCCTGACCGCTGGTATGGCGCAGGAATCGCCGAAAGAAGAGGATTTCTTCAAGATTATGAAAGTTACCGCCCCCGAGGGCACCCTGCTCGAAGTGGGCGGGCTAACGGTACTGCCCAACGGTAATCTGGGAGTAGCCACGCGCCGGGGAGATATCTGGATTGTAGAAAACCCCACCAGCCCACGGCCTTACTTCCGCAAATTCGCGTCGGGTCTGCACGAGGTGCTGGGCCTGGCTTATAAAGACGGTGCTCTCTACTGCGCGCAACGGGGTGAGTTGACCAAACTGGTCGATAGCAACAGCGATGGCAAAGCCGATGTATTTGAAACTGTGTTTGCCTGGCCACTGTCGGGGCATTACCACGAGTACAGTTTTGGGCCTAAAATTGCGCCCGACGGGCAGTTCTTCGTGACGGGCAACGTGGCTTTTGGCGACGAAGAATGGTGGCGGGGCGAAAGCCGCGTTCCCTGGCGGGGATGGACCATGAAAATCAGCGACAATGGAACCATGCAGCCCTGGGCCACGGGCATGCGCTCACCCGCCGGACTGGGCATCTTCGACGGCGAACTGTTCTACGCCGACAACCAGGGCGACTGGATGGGTTCCGGCGGTATTGTTCACATCAGAAAGGGGGCTTTTGTTGGGCACCCGGCTGGTTTGCGGTGGAGTGGCATGACCAATTCGCCGGTAAAATTAACTGCCGAGCAGTTTAATGCTAAAATTGATGAACGCCGTCGGCGGGATGAGAACGGACGGGCCATTAAGCCCGAAAACGTAGTGAACGAATCCCCTACACTCCTGTACTCGCTGAAAGACAAGTTTCCGGGTGTGGATATTCAAACGCCCGCTGTTTGGTTGCCGCACGGTATTCTGGGTATCTCCAACTCCGAAATTGTCGAGATTCCACAAGGGGCCTTTGGCCCCTTTGCCGGGCAACTGCTCGTGGGCGACCAGGGCATGAGCAAACTATCGCGGTTGTTCATGGAGAAGGTAAACGGCGAGTACCAGGGCGGTGCCGTCGAGTTTCGAAATGGGTTTAAATCCGGGGTACTGCGGATGGCGTTTGCACAGGACGGCTCGCTGTTTGTGGGCGAAACTAACCGGGGCTGGGGCTCGGCAGGCGAAGCTAATGAAGGCTTGCAGCGACTGGCGTGGAACGGGGCTATTCCCTTCGAGATACGCACGGTGAAAGCCATGCCCGATGGCTTCGACGTAGAATTTACTAAACCCGTTGATCGAAAATCAGCCGAAGATCTGGCTTCCTACCGGGTGGAGAGCTTTCTGTACAAGTACCACTCCGTATACGGCAGTCCACCCGTCAACAAGGAAGCGTTACCTATCAAAGGTGTTAAGATCTCCGCTGATGGCATGAAAGCCCGGCTCATCGTTGGTGACTTACGCAAGTACTATATCCATCAACTTACACTCGATGGCCTGCGGAGCACAGAAGGCTCTTATTCACTAGTCCATCCAATCGCTTATTATACGCTCAACAATATTCCCGAGGGTGAGAAATTAGCCATGACGGATGTGAGCACCCGGAATTCAGCCACGACACCCGTAGTAGCTGAGCCCAGCCGGAAAACTACCACAAAGCCCACTGGGGGCCCTTCTACTAAAGGAGGAAAACCAAAGTTGGTAGAAGGTCAGGCTGTTACGATGGCAAAAGCTCCCACTTACGAACAGGTAAAAGGCCTGCTGACCCGGCATACCTGTTCGGCCTGCCATCAGGCCAACAAACGGCAGGTTGGGCCGGCCTTTGCGGATGTGGCCAAGCGGAAATATACGAACGAACAGATTGTGAAGCTGATCTACAATCCGCAACCGCAAAACTGGCCCGAATACGCCACCGAAATGCCTCCCATGCCGCAGGTCCCTAAGGCTGATGCACTAAAGATTGCAGCCTGGATCAATTCATTGGCACCGGCCAACGGGAGTAACGCTACCGGCGCCCCCAAGCCGTAACGGAAACCCCGGGATGTTGTACAGACGGGATAGTTCGATGAGCTATCCCGTCTTTTTCTTCCTGATGATACCCTGGTACAGCCTTGCCGCAAAATCATGGGTAACGGATTCTGACACAGTATTTGTCCATCAAAAATATCCGGGATACCACGCTACAAAGCGGTAAAAACAGCTATAGTATGCATGCATAATAATAACAGAAAAGTGCTTATATTCGCAGGTGAATGCGTTCTATTACACTAGTCTGCCTTGTCGCAGCGTGGTTGGAGAGGAAATGAATGGTAAAACGACTAATCGTGTTTCAGCCAATCTTAAGCGTCGTTGCGCACCAGACTACGAAGATGAATAAAAAGACACGTATTGTCGTAAACAAAAAGGGAGTCACGATTTTCAATCGCAACTCCCTGGTTTCTGAGGTGGTGATGGACGGAATCGAACCGCCGACACAAGGATTTTCAGTCCTTTGCTCTACCAACTGAGCTACATCACCTCAACGGCATTACCGTTTAAAACGTGGGTGCAAAAGTAAGGCGTTTTCGTCTTCCTGCAACAAAGAGACCAGAATATTTTTTAATAACGTCCTTTCGACTGACTCATTTTGTTGATTATCAGCCGAAACAAGCTTATCAAATGAATGGAAATAATTCAGCAGATTTTATTCGTCGCGGCCTTAACTGCCGTAGCTTGGTACATTAGCAAACGCGTCCGGCTTATTTCCCGCGCCATCAAACTTGGGCGACCAGAAAATCGATACGACCATGCCGATGAGCGGTTGAAGACGATGTTATTGGTAGCGTTCGGGCAGAAGAAGATGTTCACCAATCTGCTGGTTGGCCTGATGCACTTTGTTATCTATGCCGGGTTCATAATCATCAATATCGAAATTCTGGAGATTATACTCGATGGCGTGCTGGGCACTCATCGCTTGTTCGCCCCTTACATAACGCCCGTTTATTCTATTTTGATTGATGTTTTTGAACTACTGGCATTTGGTGTGCTGATCGTATGCATCGTATTCCTTTGCCGGCGCTTTGTAGCACGAGTCGCTCGTTTTCAACAGGAACGCCACCGCGAAATGACGGAATGGCCCCGTAAGGATGCCGCCATCATTCTTATCGCCGAAATCCTGCTGATGATTGCTTTCCTGACCTGGAATGCGTCCGATAGCGTTTTGCGGGACCGGGGTGTTGGGCATTACGGCGAGTTACGCGGGATTGTACCAGACTTTTTAATCAGTCAGTATTTGAAGCCGTTGTTCACCAGTTTCAGCGACACAGGGTTGATAGCTTACGAACGTACGGCCTGGTGGCTCCATATTTTGGGCATTCTCGCCTTTGCCATCTATGTAACGTATTCCAAGCACCTGCACATTGCACTGGGTTTTCCCAACGTTTACTTCTCCGACCTTCAGCCGAAAGGTGAGATGCAGAATATGCCCGAAATCACGAAAGAGGTACAACTAGCTCTGGGCATACCGCTCTCAACGAACGCCGATGGGTCACAGGCGAATGATAACGGGGAGCAACCGGGAGCAGATTCACCGGCAGAAATTGGTCGCTTTGGAGCGAAAGATGTGTACGACCTGAAATGGATAAACCTGATGAACGCCTACAGTTGCACGGAATGTGGGCGTTGCACCTCGGCCTGTCCGGCGAATATTACCGGCAAAAAACTATCTCCCCGGAAAATCATGATGGATACCCGGGACCGGCTTGAAGATATCCGGCGCGGCTGGCAAGCAAACGGGGACGATTACAAAGACGATAAATCATTACTTGGAGATTATATTACCGTTGAGGAAATAAACGCCTGCACAACCTGCCAGGCCTGTATCAATGCCTGCCCTATCAACATCAATCCGCTGGATATTATTCTCCAGTTGCGCCGGTATCGGGTTATGGAAGAGTCGCAGGCACCAGCCTCCTGGAACGCCATGTTCAGCAACATCGAGAATAACATGGCCCCCTGGAAATTTTCTCCCAGCGACCGGTTCAACTGGGCAGACCAGGTAAATGAAGTTAAGTAAGTATGAAGTTTTTCAACGGAAGCCAACTACGAACAGCAATTAATAAACAACAAACAGAAAAAATGACCACTGAAAAAACATACACTGTACCCACCATGGCCGATTTGGCCGCAGCCAACGAGGAGCCAGAAGTTTTGTTCTGGGTTGGCTGCGCCGGGTCGTTTGATGACCGCTATAAGCGGGTAACCATTGCCTTTGTCAGAATTTTGAATCACGTCGGTATCAAGTTTGCCGTACTGGGGCCAGAGGAAGCCTGTACGGGGGACCCAGCCCGCCGGGCGGGAAACGAGTTTCTGTTTCAGATGCAGGCGATGGCTAATATTCAGGTGCTGAATGGGTACAATGTTAAAAAGATTGTGACGGCCTGCCCGCACTGTTTCAACACGCTCAAAAACGAATATCCCGATCTGGGTGGTAAATACGACGTTATTCACCACTCCCAGTTTTTGCAGGGCCTTATTGACGAAGGCCGAATTAAGGTAAAAGATGGGGAGTCATTCAAAGGCAGAAAAATAACCTTTCACGATTCGTGTTACCTGGGCCGGGCTAACAAAGTGTACGAAGCCCCCCGCCATGTACTGGCCGCTTTGGATGCCGATCTGGTCGAGATGAAACGCGTTCGGGCTAATGGCCTGTGTTGTGGCGCGGGGGGTGGTCAGTATTTTAAAGAGCCGGAACCGGGCAACAAAGATGTGAACGTGGAGCGGGTGGAAGAAGCCCTCGCTACCGGTGCCGACACTATTGCAGTAGCCTGCCCATTCTGTATGACAATGATGTCTGATGGCGTTAAAAACAAGAATCAGGAGGACAAGGTGCGTGTCTACGATATATCGGAACTCATCGCCCAAAAACAGGGGTTATGAGGTTAATGAAGCGTGGAGAGGAACAATACTGCTTTATGATTCTGCTCTACACTTACCACTATACACCCTAGAGTAAGCATGTACATCGATTTTAATAAGCTGCCGGATCAGGCCCGTGTTTGGGTATACCAGGCAAACCGTCCGCTAACAACGGGTGACGTAAAAACGATAGAAGGAGCGTTACAACCCGCCTTAAATCAGTGGGCCGCGCATGGGCAGCCACTACTGGCATCCATGCAGGTCATCGACAATCGGTTCGTTATTATCGGTGTCGATGAGGGATATAACCTGCCCAGCGGTTGTTCGATTGATGCCTCTATGCGGTCCTTACGGGAGATTGGGCAACAGCTGAACGTTGACTTTTTTGACCGCTCAGCCGCCATCCGACTGGCAGATGGAACCGTTTCGACATTTGCCTTACCAATGCTGAAAGCAGCTGTTGCCGAAGGCATTATTACCCCTGATTCAATCCTACTAAATACACTGGTGGCAACAAAGTCAGAGTTTTTGACAGGCTGGCATGTTCAGGCTTCCGACTCCTGGTTGAAACGTTATTTTAAATCGGCCACGGTTTAATTAACCAATAAGATGCGTAGAGCCGACCTATTTGCTGCTTATAGTAGTAGATAGGTCGGCTTTAACATGAGAGGGTGTGTAAACGTTCATGCCAAATCGTCATATACACTTATTTTTGAACCTTAATTTTAAACAAAGGTTTGGTTTTTGCAGTGAGTTAGACTACAAATCAGGAATTTGATGCGGTTTATTAGCGAATTCCTTGAGAGTAGCCGACACTAAACGGCAATTTACCCTTACTTTTATGGCGACCATACACCCAGTTATGTCAGATACGCCAACTCGCGACGACGACCAATTGCTTCCTAACGGTGATGCTGTTGAGCAGACCCCGGCCGAAACCCCTGCCCGCCGATATACGGATGAGCAGAAGTATCAGGTATTCAACAAGGAGTTCATGCCCCACATCGACTCCATGTACAATTTTGCCTTTCGGCTAACCATGGATGAGGACGATGCCAATGACCTTGTTCAGGATACCTATCTGAAAGCTTTCAGGTTTATTTCGTCATTTGAGCAAGGAACTAACGCTAAAGCGTGGCTGTTCCGCATTCTGAAGAACAGCTTCATCAACGATTATCGGAAGAAAAGTAAAGAACCGGCAAAAGTAGATTATCAGGATGTTGAAACCACCTATAATTCTGAAGATGCGGAATCTGAACATACAGTCGACCTACGGGCTGAGTCTGTTTCTGATTTAATTGGGGATGAAGTAGCGAATGCACTGAATTCACTGCCAGTTGATTTTCGGACAGTAATTATCCTTTGCGATATTGAAGGATTTACATACGAAGAGATGGCAAAGATTTTAGATATACCAATTGGCACTGTCCGTTCCCGTTTGCACCGTGCTCGTAACCTGTTGAAAGAAAAATTGCGCGATTACGCATCGTCAATGGGCTATAAAGAAGAAAATGGCGACTAAACCGAACTTTTTCTACGTATAAATCGGTTCTGCTCATAACTTAATGGTATTATTATTCTTGGAATAAATTAAATTTTTCCAATGCAAACGTCATTGCCAACATCAGCTTCATCCAGTACTAAGCCAGAGATGAAAGAAAAATGCGATCACCGGGCCGATTGCCTGAAGATGATTCAGTTGATTTTGGACGGAGAAGCTACCGACCAGCAACTGGCTAAAGTAAAAGCCAACCTAGAATCCTGCCAACCCTGCATCGAGATGTACAATCTTGAACGGGAAGTTAAGGAACTGTTGACTAAACGAATGGAGAAAAGGTGTTGCCCCGGTCAACTGGTGGAAACGATCAAATCCAGAATTCTGAGTTTTAGCTAATACGAGTCAAAGCATTGGGGTAATTAGGGTGAAGCTTATGACAGCAACCTTAATTACCCCACTTTTTTTTACATAACCATCGCCACTGTGGACGGTAAACTTATCATTTTTTCGGCTCCCTCGGGTTCCGGAAAAACTACCATTGTCAAACATCTGCTAGCCGAGAATACAAATCTCGGCTTTTCCATTTCAGCCTGCACCCGCGACCGACGGGGCCGTGCGGAAGAAAATGGGAAAGATTATTACTTCCTGACTCCCGAAGATTTCAAACAAAAAATTGATGAGGGCGAATTTGTTGAATGGGAAGAGGTGTACACAGGTGCGTTCTATGGAACCTTGAAATCAGAAATCCAGCGCCTTTGGGATAGTGGTAAACATGTTCTGTTCGATGTAGATGTGCAGGGAGGTCTGAAACTGAAAGAATTTTACGGCGATAAAGCCCTCGCCGTTTTTGTGAAGGTACCCAATGAAGAAACGCTTCGTGAACGATTGATTGGCCGGGGTTCCGAAACGGAAGAAAGCCTCTCCAAACGCTTATTTAAGGTGCACTTTGAGATGAGTTTTCAGAATCGTTTCGATGTGGTCCTATTGAACGATGACCTGAACGAATCGTTGATAAAGGCGCAGACGCTGGTTGATAATTTTATTAAGGAAAACAAAGTACCAGCAAAAGCAACCTTGATCTAACAGAGTTAGGAGTGAGAATACAGACGCGCGACAGTCTCGATCCTAACTCCCCGCTCATTGCGCTTATGAAAATTGGCTTATTCTTTGGCTCCTTTAACCCCATCCACATTGGTCACTTAATTATTGCCAACACGATGGCTACCAACACCGATCTGGAACAGGTTTGGTTTATTGTGTCCCCCCAAAATCCGTTTAAGAAAACCAAAAGTCTGCTACACGAGTTTGACCGACTCGACATGGTAGAGCGGGCCATTGCCGACAATAGCCGTCTTAAAGCCAACAACATCGAGTTCTCGATGCCTAAACCAAGTTACACGATTGATACGTTAACACGTCTCAGCGAAAAGTATCCGCAACACACCTTTCGGCTCATTATGGGCGGGGATAATCTGGAGCAGTTTACTAATTGGAAGAACTACGATAAGATTCTCGAATACTATGGTTTGTACGTGTATCCCCGTCCCCGCAGTGAAGAAAGCGGACTGAAAGCTCATGCAAATGTCCATCTGGTGGAAGCACCGTTGCTAGATATATCAGCCACCTTCATTCGAGACAGTATCCGGGCAAACCGCTCTATCCGGTATATGGTGCCGGAAACGGTAGAAGAGATGATTGAACGGAAAAAGTTTTACCGCTAAGACTACTCAGGGCAATCCATTTTGAAACGTAATCTCTGTTGCTATTCCCATAGCGCTCATGCGGATAGCCACCGAGCGACTCGTTGATTTAACACCTGGTTGTTCGCAATGAGGGCCTTTTTCCAGGAAGTAAATGTAGAATTTCTGATTTCGGTCGGCAATCTGGTTAATGTCTGGCCGACCTAACAAGTCACCTATCGTATTAGTCCTTTTGCCTTTCAGATTTTGCACTTCCGCCTTGAACGCAGGCAGGAGTGTCGCCCGAATGCCATCGCACCCCCCCCGGTCGCCCCGCCATTTCTTCAGGTCGAGTTGGCCAAACCGGTCTTGTACTGTGTCACAACTCAAAATGCTTCCTGTCAGGAGTATTACCCAAAGGAGTGGATGCGTCATCCATCGTAGATTATTCATTATACAATACCTGCAGTAAGGTTTGTCCAACGGCTTTCAACGTTCCCCGGTCAATGTTTCTCATATCATCAGCCAGCGTATGGTGAGCCGGGAAAAAGCCTCCCGTCTGCAAATTCATCTGTATGATGTCGATGGTCGGAATCTTGGCGATGGTATTTGGGGCAATGTGATCATCCGTGATTTCTCCGCCCGGTGTACTAACAAAATACTGGCTGTAACCCAACCGGCTGGCTGTTTGCCACACGTTGTTTACAACCGTTGGTGCCACTTTCATGGAGTACCCCTCCTTTGGAAATGTAGCTCCTTTACCACCAACCATATCGAGTAGAATACCGTAATAAGCAGAATACCCAGGCTTGTGTAAGTTTTTAGCCCAGTAGCGCGACCCCAATCCATAACCCAGGTAGTCAATAGTTCCGCTTTCTTTTTCGTAATCCTTAGCGGCCTTGTCGCTATTACCCAAATCTTCGACATCGAAACAGACAAAATCGATGCCGATGCTTGGATTCGATTTGGACTGCTGAATCGTGCGGGCTAATTCCAGCATTACCGCCACCCCACTGGCTCCATCGTTGGCACCCGGTACGGGTTTCGTTTGGTTGGCTGGTATGGTATCGCTGTCAGCGAATGGCCTTGAATCCCAATGGGAAGAAACAAAAACACGTTTGGTAGCCTGTGGATTAATACTGGCTATAATATTCCGGGCATTCCATTTCTTACCGTCCCAGGTGGTGGCCACAAAGTTCTGTTCCGTTACTGTACAGCCAAATTGTTTGAACTTAGTTACAATGTAATTGCCCGTTTGCACATGGGCCGGTGTGTTGGGGACACGTGGACCAAAATTCATCTGCTTTTCAATATAAGCATAGGCCGAATCGGCATTGAACGGCGGAGCCGAAACGGTTGCCGTCTGGTCGGTATTGGTTTGTTTTGGTTTCTCTTTGCAGGAAATAACAACAAACGTCAGGCCCGCTAGAAAAAGAGTAAATTTTGTCATTTGGTTGGCATTAATCGTCCTTTCTGTTAATCACTTTACTCTTCGTAGGCCCAGTCAATCTGATGTTTCATGTCTTTGATAGCCAGTCCCTGCGCCTTGAAGTACGAACGAACTTGATCTACTTTGTCGTATTGCTTTTGTTCCTTGTATTCACGGTAAAGAGTCAGTAAGCCTTCCAGAACGGGTTGCTTATCCGTTCCTTCTTCCAGCAAACCCAGTACATCCTGCATGAATGTAGCAAATGATTGGTTGAGCAGATTAAACACCTCCTCGCCCAGAGCCGACACCTGGAGTTGGTTCAGGTAAAGCATATTGATATATTTCAGCAGCGTGAACAATTGGGCAATGCCAACAGCCGTGTTGAGATCGTCGTTCATGGCCTCATAAAATTGCTGGACGGCCTGCCGAATATCCCGCTGCTTTGTTTCGTCAAAACCGTTTTCGTCGGTAGGCGCATAGGTTAACTTTCTACTAACCCTCAACCCATTGGCTAACCGGCGATAGCCTTTCTGAGCCGCTTTGAGCGCATCATTCGAAAAATCGAGCGTACTGCGATAATGCGACTGAAGCATGAAGAATCGAACGGTCATAGGACTATATGCCTGCTCCAGCAGGTGGTGGGAACCAGAAAACAGTTCGGCTGGCAGGAACGAATTACCCAGCGACTTCGACATTTTCTGACCATTGACCGTCAGCATGTTCGAGTGCATCCAGTAGCGTACCGGATCGTGCCCGGTCAGACCATCGCCCTGAGCAATCTCGCATTCGTGGTGGGGAAACTTCAAATCCATCCCCCCCCCGTGAATATCAAATTGCTTGCCTAAATATTTGGTACTCATACAGGTGCACTCCAGGTGCCAGCCAGGAAAACCCGCTCCCCAGGGAGAATTCCAGCGCATAATATGCTCAGGAGAAGCATTTTTCCAAAGGGCGAAATCGAGCGGGCTGCGTTTTTCGGATTGTCCATCCAGTTCACGGGTCTCATTCAGCAGATCGTCCAGAATCCGGCCCGATAATTTTCCATATTGCCCCCCCCGCTTATTATACGTTTCAATATCAAAATAAACTGAGCCATTCGATTCATAGGCCAGTCCATTAGCCAGCAGTGCCTGAACCGCTTCAATCTGCTCAACCATATGGCCGGTAGCAGTCGGTTCAATGCTGGGCGGAATGGTATTGAACTGACTCATCACCGTATGAAAGTCATTGGTAAACCGCTGCACAATTTCCATAGGCTCCACCTTTTCCAGTTTGGCCATACGTCCAATCTTATCCTCGCCCTCATCGCCATCGCCTACCAGATGACCAACATCGGTCAGGTTACGGACATATCTAACCTTGTAGCCAATAAAAGTCAGGTAGCGATAAAGGGTGTCAAACGTCAGAAAAGTGCGGACGTTACCCAGGTGAACGTAATTATAGACCGTTGGTCCACAAACGTACATGCCTACGTACGGTGGATTTAGCGGTTCAAACAGTTCTTTTTTTCGGGAAAGTGTATTGTATAAGTGAAGCGGTTGCATTGACTGATAACTAGTTTCGGGAAACTGATAGGTAGATGACCTACCGAATAGCAGGTGGTGTAAGCGCACTTGTTCAGCAACAACAACGAGCGGATAAAACGGAGGTTCTCTTAGTCAGCATGGCCGAAATGGTCCTGTTCATATGGGCGAAGTTACGGATTGTTGCGGGTAAAACGGTAGCGCTACCGAAGCGACTCAAGCACTTTTGGCTATATTCGCCTTTTGTTTTCAGATTTGCCCCGTTTCAGGTCCGTGATGAAGCTAGTTGAAGTAGGCGAAAACGCTCAGCATCAGAAAGAATTTATCCAGTTTCCGGTTCGTCTTTACAAGAATGACCCGTACTGGATTCGTCCATTGGATGCTGATGTAGAGGAGGTTTTTGACCCATCCCGAAACAAGCGATTCGAACAGGGTGAATGCGTACGGTTCCTGCTACTGGACGATAAGGGCGGCACCATTGGACGTATCGCGGCTTTTATCGATCACGAAATTGCCAGTCTGGATAATGAACAACCTACGGGAGGGACTGGTTTTTTCGAATGCATTGACGACCAGAAGGCAGCTTTTGCTTTATTCGACGCGGCAAAATCATGGCTTCAAAATCGGGGTATGGAAGCCATGGACGGCCCCGTGAACTTTGGCGACCGCGACCGCTGGTGGGGGTTATTGGTGGACGGGTTTGACCGGGAGCCGAACTACTGTATGCCGTACACAAAGCCGTACTACATTCCGTTCTTCGAGCAGTACGGTTTTCAGGATTACTTCAAACAATTCACGTTTGGTATTCCAACAACCTGGGCAAAACTAACCGAAATGTCGCAGGCGGTGAAAGACAGGGCAAAACGCATCTACGAAAATCCGGATTACACGTTTCGAACGATCGACAAAAAACACCTTCCTGCAGCCGCGGAGCAATTCCGCCATATTTACAATGCTGCCTGGGGAGGACACAGTGGCGTGAAGGAAATGTCGGCTGGGCAGGCGCAGTCATTAATGGAAAAGCTCAAGCCGGTCATTGACGAAAAGATTATTTATTTTGCCTATTACCTTGATGAGCCGGTTGCTTTTTTTGTGTGCTTACCTGAACTGAATCAGGTATTCAAGCACGTGAATGGCAAAATGAATTTACTAGGGAAGCTGAAGTTTCTGTGGCATATGCTGCTAAAAACCAACCACAAAGCTTTTGGGGTGGTATTTGGTGTAGCCCCGGAGCATCAGGGAAAGGGCGTTGAAGCAGCCATTGCCTTACGGATGCCACACGAAGCCGACAATAACCCCAGCTTTCAATACACCGAATTGGAAATGAACTGGGTGGGCGATTTTAACCCGATCATGGTGCGCTTTGTTAGCCAGTTAGGGTCAAAAATTGTTAAAACCCACATTACGTACCGCAAACTTTTCGACGAAACGAAACCATTTAAACGCTGCCCGGTAATTGGGCGGAGAAAATAGGTTTGCGGATAGAGGCTCTGTCGGGTAATCAATACACGGCACCCCTTAAACCGCTGACTATAAACCAAGCAAAAATGAGCTTATTAACCGTTGGTTCCGTTGCATTCGATGCCCTGGAAACCCCATTCGGCAAGACCGACAAAATTATTGGTGGTGCTGCTACCTACATTACTCTCTCAGCTTCGTACTTTACGAAAGACAACAATCTCGTCGCTGTTGTGGGCGATGATTTTCCACAGGCGATGATTGCCGATCTCAATCAGCATGGCGTTGATACCGAAGGGTTGGAAATCAGAGAAGGAGAAAAAACATTTTTTTGGTCGGGTAAATACCATAACGACATGAACACCCGCGATACGGTTGAAGTGCAACTGAACGTTATGGAAAATTTTGATCCAATCATTCCAGAATCATATCAGGATTGCAAATACTTAATGCTGGGTAATACGGCTCCTGCCATCCAGCAAATGGTAATTGAGCGGTTACACAAACGGCCTAAGCTCATCGTGCTGGATACGATGAACCTGTGGATTGAAATTGCCAATCCAGACTTGATGAGCCTCCTGAAATTAGTGGATGTACTAGTGGTCAATGACGAAGAAGCGCGGCAGTTAACAAAAGAATATTCACTAGTGAAAGCTGCGGCCAAAATTAAGACCCTGGGACCCAAAACGGTTATTATTAAAAAGGGAGAGCACGGAGCACTTCTTTTCAGTGAAGACAGAGTCTTCTTCGCCCCTGCCTTACCCCTGGAGGAAGTTTTTGACCCAACCGGCGCAGGCGACACTTTTGCGGGTGGTTTCATTGGCTATCTGGCCAAAACGGATGATATTTCATTCGACAACATGAAGCGTGCTATTATTTACGGTTCAGCCATGGCTTCGTTCTGCGTCGAAAAATTCGGGGCCGAGCGCATTATGAACTTATCGCAGGATGAAATCCAAGCGAGGGTAAACGAATTTGTAACACTGTCGGCTTTTGGCCTATCGTAAAGCTGGTAATAACGTTAAAAAGAGGAAGTGCCCGGAAAAATTTCCCGGGCACTTCCTCTTTTTAACGTACTGTATTTATTCCTGGCTTCTACTAGGCAAAGAAAGGAGCAACGATGGCTAATACCTGATCTTTGGTTAAAGGCTCATCGAATGACTCGGTAACCATATCCATAGTAATTGGAATTTTCAGAGCAGCATTACCTACCAGTAAGCTAGCTAAATTAGCGCCGGCCTGTACGACGTTTTCTTCACCGGCATAACTAGCATTTACAACGGCAGGAAGACCCTGCATAGCTGCGGTACCACCCGTGATCCAGCCCTTCTGACCCCGCAACTGACGTACGTTGGCTGCGTGAGCAGCTTCGGTAGCGTGAATTTGCAGCGCAACCTGTAAAATTGCTGGTGCCACCATCAGGTTAGGGGCCTGTCCCTTATACGCCCGAACGCCCGTGTCTTCGAAAGTCTGAGCAACTGCAGAAAACGTTTGGAAGTTACTAAAAACATCTGGGAAAGTACCTTTGGCCGTGAAGTCAAACTTTGGCATTGGGATAGCATCTGCGCCCAACACCGTTCTGAGTAACTTAACGTGTACCTCTTCGTGCCGACGGATGATTTCGAAAGCCTCTTTGTATATCGTCGGAATCATCGTCAGGTTACCACCTGTGTTGTAGAATCCAGATTCCAGATACTCCAGGGCAAGTGCAAAGTTTAATACATCTTTCACACCCTGTGGCAAAGCCTGTCCGTACGATTTGTTCAGGGCCGATGCCATGATGGCCGGAGCCGCTACTGCAATGGTTTTTTTCGTCAGTGAGCTGAATAAGCCCCGACGCGAGACGTGTGCAAGACGATCAAAAATCTCGCCATCCACTTTCTCTATTTCGCTAAATATGTTTTGTAAGTTCATTGGAGTCGAGTGGTTTATGATACGCTGGCTAATAGTGCGCTGGCACTGATTGTCTCTTTAATAAATTTCTGCGCAATTGGCAATACGTAGGTTGGCTCGTAAGCCTTGTGCAAGCCTGTATCACTGGTAACAATAGTTGGACCGGCGAAAGCATCCAGACGGGGATACTGCAGTTCACGGATGATAGAGTGGTGGCGAGTCTCAACCGATACAATCTTGCCGGCAAGAGTCAGATAATCGGCACTTTTCAGGTACTTGCCAGCACCATTATAAGCACCTACACCAACTAGTTCAAAATCAGCAGCAGCCTGCAATACGGAACCTTTGTCATTGAAATCAATCCCAGAGAAGTCGAAGGTTAGGTTCGGCACGAAATTGCCTACTGCTACTCTAAAAAATTCGCGGTGGATAATCTCGTGACCACCAATATCGGTGAGAATTTGCTTCTGGTTCGCAGTCATGCCCATGTAGGGTTTGGCTACAACCATTTCGTAGAAGGCAGCTTCCAGTTGCTCAAGTACATAAGCAAAAGATAAGATACCTACATCTCCAGTAGGGAGGTTGACAACATCACCCGCTGCACGGGCACTACCAGTTGGTTGAACAGAGGTTTCGTCTGCAGTAGAGCAAGCGGTCAGCAATCCACCGGTTACGGCTGCTGCTCCTGCTACCCGAATGAACGACCGGCGACTGGCCGCGGCCGAAGACACTGTATCGGGTCGGTTAGTAACTTTTTCCATTGAGCTAAAGAAGTTATGTTTTTTCTCAGTCATTTAGCAACTAAGTTTATATATATACTACAAGAACTGACATAAAGATTTTTTTTTTAACAAAAACCTATTATAATCCTAATAGAAAATTTTACCAAACAACTGATTAAAAGCCTTCTACGGCCATAATCTTCAGGAAACTTACTAGAAAAATGCAACCAGCTTTTTTAACCAATTAAGTCACTTATCAGCCTAAGGTTTCGAAATATTCTTAAATTTAGCCAGTAGCATCAAGTATTTATTATAAAAATAAGTGATTTAGTGCGGAGAAAGCCCCATAAAAAGTGGTTAATACAATTGGGAGCAGGTTAGTAATTATCCAGGCTGAATACACAATACATTAGTTAAATAATGCAGTAAGATTGCTTACACACCTCTTTCAGCAATGCCGGATTTTACGAACCAGATTGTTTTTATTACCGGTGCCGGATCAGGCATTGGTCAGGCAACGGCACTTGCTTTCGCTAAAGCGGGCGCGTCGGTCGTTGTATCAGACGTTAACCAAGTCAGTGGACCGAGCGTCGTTTCGCAGATCCACCAACTGGGCGGCAACGCCTTATTTGTGGCCTGTGATGTAGCCGTTCCTGCTCAGATTGAATCAGCCATTCGGTATACAATTGATGTGTATGGACAGTTAGATATCGGCATTAATAATGCGGGTATCGGTGGTAAGTATGGCCGCCTGATTGAACAGACTCAATCGGACTTTGACCATATCATGGCTGTCAATGTTGGGGGCGTATTTTATGGGATGCAGTACCAGATTCAACAAATGCTTACTCAGGTAAAGGGAGGGCGAATTGTGAATGTATCGAGTATTGCAGGGGTTCGCGGTATGCCGATGGGCGCACCGTACAGTGCATCGAAACACGCAGTGATTGGTCTTACCAAAACAGCGGCCCTGGAGTATGCCCGGCAGCAAATTCGTGTGAATGCCGTTTGCCCCGTTTACACGCACTCTGCTATGGTTGATGAGTTGATTCAGCAGGCACCCGCTATGGAGGAGAAAATGCGCCGGATGATTCCGATGGGCCGGTTTGGGCAACCAGAAGAGATTGCTCAGGCTATTTTGTGGCTTTGCTCGGACGAGAACTCGTTCGTTACAGGGCAGACTCTTCAATTAGACGGGGGCCTAACAGCGGGCTAAGCCTTTAGTGGGGCAGAAAAACCGGTTAGCCATTCCTCTTCTTTTGCCCTCATCTGTATGGCCTCCTCATCACTTTTGTCCCTGTAGCCGCACAGGTGCAGTAGTCCATGCGCCAGAACCCGACGCATTTCCTGCTCAGGCAACACCCTTAGCTGGCCTGCATTGTCATTCACCCGTTCTACACTAATAAAAATATCGCCGGCCAGTACACCTTCCTCTTCGCTCTGATCGAACGTAATGATATCGGTATAGTAGTCGTGCTTAAGATAATCCTTATTGACTTGCAGGATATAGTCGTCGGAACAGAAAATATAGTTTAATTCACCAATTGAATAACCTTCGCCTTCGGCCTGCCGTTTAAGCCACTGACGCGTTGGCTGCTTTTGGGCAAGTTTGTAGGATACATCCTCATTGAAAAACCGAATCATTCGCTCGTTAATTTACGCCAAAGATACGCCATGAAAGCTATTCGGCTCACCGAAACCCACCAACCCGTTCAGTATGTCGATACAGATGAGCCCACTGCCGGGCCGGGCGAAGTACTCGTGAAACTCCAGGCAGCCGCCCTGAATCACCGCGACGTTTTCATTCAGAAGGGCTTATACCCGGGTATCAAGCTACCCGTAATTCTGGGCTCCGACGGCGCAGGTACGGTGTCAGACACAGGCGAAGGGGTTGATTTATCCTGGAAAGGGCAGTCCGTCATTATCAATCCAGCGTTGAACTGGGGCCCTAATCCTACTTTTTACGGGGCTGATTTCCAAATTCTGGGTATGCCTACCAATGGCACCTTTGCGGAGTATTTGCGAATTTCTACCAACTCTATTCACCATCAGCCGAGCCATCTTTCCGTAGAGCAGGCAGCTGCATTGCCCCTTGCGGGCCTAACAGCCTGGCGGGCGTTAATGACACGGGCCGGGCTATACAGAAGTAGTGATAGTACTGATATAGCCGAAAAAGTACTTATCACGGGTATCGGCGGGGGAGCCGCTTTATTTGCGTTGCAGTTTGCGGTAGCTGCCGGAGCAGAGGTTTGGGTAACCTCCGGCTCGGATGAAAAAATTAAGAAAGCCAAAGAAATGGGAGCCACTGGCGGAGTCAACTACCGACAGGCCGATTGGCACAAGGCACTGCTGGCTCAGACAGGAACGGGAAACACAACGGGCGGCAACCGGGGTTACTTCGATGTCATCATAGACAGTGCAGGTGGACCGGGATTTGCCAAACTAATCGACGTAGCCGCTCCCGGTGGACGGATTGCTTTTTTTGGCAGTACTACAGGTAACATAACAGATATTATACCCCCCAAAGTGTTTTTCAAGCAACTATCTATTTTTGGAACTACAATGGGAACATCAGGTGAGTTTGCTGCTATGCTCTCGTTTGTAGCTGACCATCAAATTGTTCCGGTGGTTGATACGGTTATACCCCTTACCGATACTCAACAAGCCATGCAGAAGATGGACGAAGGCAGCCAACTCGGGAAAATCGTTTTGTCTATTTGATTATGATACCGTTTTAATCAATTTGAAAACATAAGGCGGTCAATATAACAAATATTCTAACATTTCTACGGGTCTGACGTAGTTATCCACAAACAAAGTGTGGATAACTATACACTTATACACATATTATACGTTGAAGACACTGAAAACAGTCGTCCATATTCCTGATTTAGAAGTTGTTATGGTAAGTGTTTTGCCAGTCAAATTTTGAATCGAGCAGCTTCTTACCTTTGCCTCTATGGTTACAAAGAAGAAGCATCCAGTGAGCCAGATTTTAGTAGAACGGTTAGCAGCGTACCAGAAAAATGGCCTTTTACGCCAGCTAAAATTAGCCCCTTACTTAACTGATTTTTGCTCGAATGATTACCTGGGCTTTGCCCGATCACCTGCACTCAAACTACTTATTCATCAGGCGCATGCCGAACAGGCAGATACCCGTAATGGAGCGGCGGGTTCACGCCTGTTGGCGGGTCAGACATTGTTGGCTCAAGAGCTGGAAGAGGAACTGGCCCAATTTTATCTAACCGAAGCTGCCCTCGTCTTTAATTCAGGATACGATGCAAATCTTGGCCTGCTGGCTTGCTTGCCGAGGGAGGGCGACACCCTGCTGACGGACGAGTTGATTCATGCCAGTATGATTGACGGAGCACGCCTTAGCTATGCAACCCGTCAGCGGTTTCGGCACAATGACCTGGCGGATGTTGAAGCCAACCTTAAAACCGCCCGTGAATCATCGAAAGAAGGGCAGGTGTTCGTTGCGGTTGAGTCCGTTTATTCCATGGATGGCGACACTGCCCCCCTGCGAGAACTAGTCGACCTTTGCGAACAGTATAACGCAGCTCTTTTAGTCGATGAAGCCCACGCAACGGGAATTTATGGCCCAAATGGCGAAGGGTTGGTCGTTGCTATGGGTTTGCAGAACCGGGTGTTGGCCAGAGTCCACACGTTTGGGAAAGCACTGGGCGTTCACGGAGCAGCCGTCGTCGGGCCTGCTGTGTTACGGGACTATCTCATCAATTTTGCCCGCACGTTTATATACACGACGGCCTTGCCTGCACATAGTCTGCTGGCCATTCAATGCGCTCATCAATACAGGATGAGTGATGCCGGTACGCAGGTTCAGCTTCAGGAACAATTGGCTTATTTTCGGCAGTCTGTCATTCATTTTTTACCCAACGCGACCTGGACAGATAGTCAGTCCCCAATTCAGTGCCTGATACTACCGGGCAATGATTTTGCCCGGCAGGTGGCCCATCAGGCTCAACAGGTTGGGCTGGATGTACGGGCCATTTTGAGTCCAACGGTTCCAGCCGGGCAGGAGCGATTACGGCTGTGCATTCACGCGTTTAACACAACGGAGGAAATAGATAAACTGGTCGCGATTTTACGGACAACGCTGGCTGGAGAGCCAATCGGACAGGACTAAACGAGACGGTTAAGTCAGGTTCTGGTACGCTCCTTACAAAACGAATCAGCCGTGCATGTTCTTTTCATGCACGGCTGATTCGTTTATGACAAACCCAATTTCAGGGGCTGTGATTACTTTTTATACATCACCGCTTCTACCGCCTGCAACGTTCGCTTTACATTGGGCAAAATAACCTCGATTAAGGTCGGAGCGTAAGGCAGGGGCAAATCCATGCTGTTGACCCGAATTACCGGCGAGTCCAGATAGTCGAAGGCATTACGCTGAATATTGTATGTCAGTTCTGACGAGATGGCAGCCAATGGCCAGGCTTCCTCAACGATGACGCATCGGTTCGTCTTCTTCACCGAATTAATAATCGTTGCGTAGTCAATCGGACGAACCGAGCGCAGGTCAATTACTTCGGCCGATACGTTATTTTTGGCTAATTCATCGGCGGCAGCGAGGGCTACTTTCATGATTTTACCGAACGAAACAATCGTTACGTCATTGCCTTCCCGAACAACGTTGGCCTTACCAATTGGAATCAGGTACTCTTCTTCCGGCACCTGCCCTTTATCACCATACATCAGCTCCGACTCCATAAAAATTACGGGGTCATTGTCGCGAATACACGATTTAAGTAATCCTTTGGCATCGTACGGGTTTGAGGGTACAACTACCTTCAGCCCCGATGTATTGGCAAACCAGTTCTCGAAGTTTTGTGAGTGCTGCGAAGACAACATCCCGGCATTACCCGTTGGCCCCCGGAATACGATAGGACAGGAGTATTGCCCGCCCGACATCGACATAATTTTAGCCGCTGAATTAATCACCTGATCGATGGCAACCAGGGAAAAGTTGAACGTCATAAATTCAATGATTGGCCGTAGACCGTTGATGGCCGAACCAACGCCAATACCAGCAAAGCCCAGTTCGGCAATGGGGGTATCAATAACCCGCTCCGGGCCAAATTCGTCCAGCATTCCCTGACTAACTTTATAAGCGCCGTTGTATTCGGCAACTTCTTCGCCCATCAGATAGACTAGTGGGTCCCGGCGCATTTCTTCCGTCATTGCCTCCCGCAGGGCTTCGCGGAACTGTATTTCTCTCATGCTGAGTGCGTTGTTTGCGTTTTGTTATTTATCCGGTCAATTTACAAGCCGGGATAAAAGGACAGAAATCCGGTCAAAATTAGGCAAAATGCCCTTATTCGTCAAATGAGTATGCAGGGCTTTCCGTTTTCTATTGAAGTTGCGCTCAGAATGAGTGTTTATCGTACTACGGCCAATTTACCCCTTACCCCTTCTGTGCCATCCGCTGTGATAACGACGACCAGATAAATACCCGTTTGGGCCTGTCGCCCTCTATAGTCAATCAGGTTCCAGGTAGCCGTCCCCCCCTGCGACCGGGCTTCGTACACTAATTGCCCTCCGGCATCAAGAATTTTGACCGTCGAGTTTTCCGTTAGCCCCCGGATGCCAACGGTTCCGTTAAAATCAGGCCGAACCGGATTGGGAAAAATTGTAAGGCCGGTTAGTACTTCGATGGGTTCAGTGGCTGCTCCCTGATACGAAACTAATCCATAAGCACGGGTATCCGTTCCGGTCTGAATGAATAGTTTTCCGCTAATTGGCTCAATCGCCAGTGCCTGTATGGTATTGACGGGTAAGGGACTGTTTTGAGCCGTGAATGTCTCCAGTAATTGAGATCCATCCGGCGCAACGAGATAAAGGCCGTTTCGGGTACCAATCCATTTCCGATTACCACCGTCCACAACAATAGCCGTAATGACTTCATTGGAGAGCAACCTACGCCGGTTCAGCAAAGGCGGCTGCGCATCAACCGTACCATCAAAGGCACTGTATGGATTATCGAATACCGTCGGGCCTGCATCTGTTCCAACCCAGATAGCCCCGTTTCGATCTTTCGCCAGGGAGCGAACGCTGTTTGTAGGTAAAGCTCCCTGCCCGGTTTGGGTTGTCAGGTAGCGCACCCGGTTGGTTGCAGGGTCAAACACAATCAGACCGTTACCAAGTCGGGGCCTTATCCACAAAAATCCGTTATCGTCTGGAACAACCTGTACAATATCGACCTGACCAATCGCTGGAAATGACTTGAACTGACCATCAGCCTGCCGACGATGCAGTGTTGCCTGCTGAGCGTTCGTTTGGCTGGTAGCTATCCACAAATTCCCATCGGTATCCGCAGCCAGACTAGTAATCAGTGGGCCTATGGTGGCTGGCAACATAACTGCCACAGGCGTTTGACCTTCGTTCTGACTCCACAACCCGCTCCCGAAACTACCCAGGTAAAGACGTTGCTCCGTGGGTAGGTAGGCGGCCGAATTGAACCCTGCTGTTACAATATCAACACGATTCCATCGCCCGGACAGGACAGAAAGGTACTCAAGAGGGACAGGCGTATTATCAGTTCGACTGGCCGCTAACGTAACAAGTGTTTGCGGGTAAGTATACAAACCGGTAAAGGAATCACGGGAAGGGCCGTCGGGTGCTATACGCTGAAAGGCACCGGCATTGCCCAACAACAACCCATTTTTACCATCGGCAACCCATACTGTATTTCCGTCGGCCACTACCTCACGCGGGTTAGCCAGTAAAGGCCCGGAAAATGACCCAATGCCCGGCAGTGTAACATCTTTATCGGTAGCCAGAATAGGGCTGCTGGCAGCCGGAAATTGGCGAATCAGCGTGTTTAACAGTGGTTTCGTTAGTACCCACTGGCCGTTTTGCTGTTCGTAAACGCCGGTACCTGTTACCGTTATTGACAGCCGCCCCTGATTCGTAACAATTGATTCAACGGAAGTAGTCGTACGCGAGCCCGGTTTGGTTATCGATTTCCAGTTGGCCGGGTCCGCAATGTTAACGTTAGGAGCAAAGCGTATGGCCTGAAGTTGTGATACGTAATCGGACGGCTGTAAAGCCCCCGTAAGTGCGTATAGGCTATCCGAAGTAGCAGTTGTCTGAAAAACAAATAATGGCAACCCATCAAGCCTTCTACCTAGGTAAGTATCCCGTACTTCACTCTTTATAATGTCCAGTACCACTATACCAAATGCGGTACTGAGGTACACCGTATTATTAATTCGATTCAGGTGATTGATACGCCGTAATTCAGGCAGATTCGTTGCCGAAACAATCGTATTCACGTTGGTCACCCCATTCGGCTCACCCGTTTCCGTAACCGCCAGAAAATCCAGATTACCGTTTTGATAAGCAATCAGTATTTTCTTCTGATCGGCGAGGTACAGGATTCGGTTAATGCCTACATCGCTCAGTCCATCCGCTTTGCTGAGCGTTGTGGTTTCGCCCGTGTTCTTGTCGTAATAGAAAAACCCATTTTGAGTAGCGGCATAAATCTTCGTGCCTACTACAGCTACCGACTGGCCGGACTGGTAGCTGGCGTGCGTTTGCCAAATACCGATTTGAGAAAATGTAATAGTCTGAATACCAAATAACAGGCAGCCAATCAGGAATAGTGTTCTATCCCTATACCGGATGATTGTGCTGCGCTGATTACAATTCATCATCCGTAACATTCTCGTACACCCATTCTTTCCGTCCTGCGTTCTCACCGAGGTTGAAACAGCGTCGGCAGCGGGCTTCGTAGCTCTCCGTTTCACCCAGCAAAACCCGTTCTTGCGATGGTACAAGCCGGTATGAGTACTGAGCCAGGTCACCACAGACGACACATATGGCATGAACTTTGGTTACATATTCGGCAACGCTCATTAGCTGGGGTATGCATCCGAAGGGGTTCCCGGCAAAATCCATATCCAACCCAGCCACAATAACCCGTTTGCCCTGATTGGCCAGACTGATGCAAACGTTAATAATGTCAGTATCAAAAAACTGGGCTTCATCAATACCTACTACATCGCAGTCACCCGCCAGTGGCAGAATCTGGCTCGCTGTTTGTACAGGTGTCGATGGAATAGTCAGGTCAGAGTGGGAAACAATGTTTTCGTGGTGGTAGCGGGTATCCAGAGCGGGTTTGAAAATCTGGATATTAAGTTTGGCAATCCGGGCACGGGTGAGTCGGCGAATCAGTTCTTCCGTTTTGCCGGAGAACATTGATCCGCAAATTACTTCGATCCAGCCCGTTCGAAGATGAGTTGGTTCGCGCCGTCGTGTAGGTTCGATAAACATTATGTAGTTGCGTCTTTGTAAAACTCATTTGATAGGTTGTCTGTGCCACTTATTACCCAGCCAGCAGGCATCCTCACTTTTTTGAACTTTATTTAATACCCAAAATGAGTTTGCGACCGAAAACTTTATCTTTACAAAACAAAGGCTTTTCCCAATGTCGAACAAGTTTAACGCCAACGCTCTCACCGAATACAGCAAGTCCTACGCCCGTCGGATTGCGGCTGATTTTTATCAGCAGCACACAGCCATAAATGGGCAGCAGCTTATGGCGCTTACCCCTATTAGTCAGATTAATTTTCTTATTATTAATAGCTTGTCAGACAAGTGGCAGGCAGATACGGCTAAATTCCGTAGTCCTTATTTCGATTTTACGGCCGCAGAGGTGCAGGAATCCTTACAAAGCTTCATGAACGTGGTATCTCAGTACATAGCTGTTCGGCGCGAACATCTGGAACCACTACTGGCTGATGCTACCCGCCGTACTATCACCCTGATATTTGACCCGCGTGCTTATTTTGATGATGTACTTCGTAGCCAGCTTGATTTTACCGTCACAATCGAAGCCCTCCGCCAGATAACGCGGTACACAAAAATAAATCAGTTTATCCCGACTCACATTACACAACGCACCAATGGCAAACCGTTCGTTTACGTGAATCAGGCGCTTATTTATCTGGATGAAGCACTAACGCAGAAAGGTCATGAACTGGAGCATTACGATAAGTATGTTGCGCTGTTCTCGGAGAAGTTACCAATGGATGTATCGGCCCTGTTGCGGAGTCATGTACCTGACAATATTCCAGCGTCTCCGGTACGTTCCTTTTTCGATGCTGCGATTGAAACCGCTATTCCACCCGCTCCCCTGGTAGTAGAATCAACAGCCGCAGTTACCACGCATACAATAGCCTCTAAAGCTGATTTAGCCCCTGCTTCTGTGGTTGAAGAAACCTCCAGCGTCACAGGCGCGAAATTTTTGGGTGGCCACTCCGGTCCGGAGCCGGTCGCTCCAATCAGCCAACCCTCGCAGCTGGAAACGGGTGCTATCTCGCAGCCGGTTGTAGAAGAAACAGCACAGCCCGTTGCCGTGGTTGATTCGCCCCCCGTTCTGAACGATACGCTACGGGAAGCTGGTGCCGGGGATTCCGATACAGTTGCCGAAAAATTCCATCGGGCACCCATCGAGAGTGTTGCCCGGAGCATTTCGCTGAATCAAAAATTTAGGTTTATCAATCAGCTTTTCAACGGCAATTCAAGCGCTTATAATCAGGCCGTTGAAGAAATTGACACCCTGGATAACTACGGGCAGGCGCTCGACCTGGTTTCTTACCGCTATGCCTCTCAGTATCTGTGGGATATGAGCAGTGACGAAGTCAGTGAATTGGTCGAAATTCTGAAGCGAAGGTTCGCTTAGTTTCCCCTTTCGTCGTTTTTTTTCTCTTTGGTGGTATCCTTTTTGTATTGATTCCGTCAAATAGCCGCTTATGGCATGCAGTTGATTAGGCTGCTTGCCATAAGCGGCTATTTTATTTAGACAGACAAGATCTTGCGAACGGTTTACCTGCTCACGATGGCTGGCTTCTTTATGTCGTTTGCCGCTCAGTCGCAAACGACTATGCCTTCGCGTCGGGATGCCGATATCAGTAAGTATTTACAGGACCTGTTTCCCGTGCAAACGGAGGGTATTGATTACCAGGCCGTTTATGATGCACTGACCCAACTCTACGCCAGTAAGCTTGATCTGAATAAGGCAAGTCGGGAAGAATTGGAAGCTACGTATCTCCTCTCCGAACGTCAGCTAAGCAATTTAATGAGTTACCGTACAGAACTGGGCGATTTACTATCAGTTAACGAACTGCAGGCAGTACCCGGTTTTGACTTACCCACTATCCGGCGGTTGCTCCCTTTTGTAACGGTTACCGGTACTCCGGGTTTATTTGGTGCGTTACCAACCCCAACGGATAACTACCTGATTGTGCGTTACGAGCGGGTAACTGAAGTCCAGAAAGGATTTACGGAAGCCACGCCCGACAAAAAAGGGAACCTGCCAACGCGTTACCTCGGAGACGCCGGACAGTGGTACGCCCGCTACCGATACAGTCGGCCGCGCGCTTTTAGCATCGGGCTAACGCTGGAAAAAGATCCTGGCGAACAGGTAAACTGGAACCCTTCAGCCAATCGCTACGGAGCGGATTATATTTCCTTTCATGCTCAGGTTCAAAACCGGGGGCGCTGGCGGAATATCCTGCTGGGGGACTATCAACTGCAAATCGGACAGGGATTGGTGCTGTCGGCGGGGTTCGTGCTGGGGAAAAGTGCCGAAACGGTGCAGACCGTTCGTCGTCCCACCCTGGGTGCCCGGCCCTATACCTCCCTGACCGAGTACGGTTACTTTCGGGGTGCTACGGCAACGTATGCTTTTAACAAGACGCTGGATATTACACTCATGGCATCCCGAAACCGGCGCGATGCGAATATTGTACCGGATAGTCTGGGTAAGGGAACCCTCTTCAGTTCACTGCAAACATCCGGGCTTCATCGAACAAAATCGGAAATTGACGATCTGGGGAGTTTACTTGAGACCAATCTGGGTGCGCATGTGCTCTATCACAGCCAAAATCAGTTTCAACTTGGTTTCACAGTACTGCAAACAACGTTCAACAATTATTTCCAGAAGCGGGATCTGGCCTACAATCAATACGACTTTACCGGAAGGCAAAACCTGGTTGCCGGCCTGCATGGGAGTTACATCTGGCACAACTGGAATCTATTTGGCGAGGTAGCCCATAGTAGTGGCTCCGTCAAAAATTCGGGGGGTATTGGTGCGGTAGTAGGTGCCTTAGCCAGCATAACCAAAAAAGTAGATATAGCTCTTCTTCTCCGCCATTACGACCGCAATTTTCATAGTTTTTACGGGAATGCATTCAGCGAGGGGAGCCGCAACAACAACGAGTCGGGGGCTTATCTTGGCCTGAAATACACCGTTTATCGAAAAGTGACGGTAGGCGGATTCATTGATTTCTATAAATTTCCGTGGTTGAAGTACCTGGTTGACAAACCATCCGGCGGTTTCGACTACCTGCTACAGGGCCGCTATACCCCCAACCGCCAAACGGCGTTCTACGCAATCTACCACGAAGAGCATAAGGAGAAGAATCTGACCATTGGCAAGGTAAAAGATGTTGTCGGTACAACGCGCCGTAGTTACGCGCTTAATGCAGACTATAAACTCATACCGGGTTTATCGCTGCGTTCGCGAGTACAGTGGGGTAGTTTTGGGTATGCAGGCCAATCGGCTTCTCAGGGATTTGCACTGGTGCAGGATGCTACATTCGATTACCGGCGACTGAGTTTGAGCGGACGGGTAGCATTGTTTGGTACGGATAACTATGACAGCAGGCAGTACGTATACGAGCGGGATGTACTGTACGCGTTCTCATTTCCGGCGTACTTCAATCATGGTGTCCGCCATTATTTACTGGCGCAATACAGGCTGAGCCAGCAGTTAGATATATGGGTACGCTGGGCCAGAACGGACCTGACCAATCAAACCACCGTTGGTTCTGACCTCGACCAGATTAGTACTCCGCACAAGACGGAAGTAAAGATTCAGGCACGCTGGCGTTTTTAACCAGTCACTTCTCCATTTCCCGAATCAGCTTATTGGCATTGATAAACTCATTCAATTCGTCTATATGAGAATGGGTTAGTGTACCGCTATTACCCTCCCAGAGTTTTTTTCCCTTGTAGAGAAACATGATTTTCTCCCCAATCTCCATCATGGAATTCATGTCGTGGGTAATTACAACGGTAGTGATCTTAAACTCCTCGGTAATTTCACCAATCAGTTCGTCAATTTTAGCCGATGTTAACGGGTCAAGTCCGGAGTTTGGCTCATCGCAGAATAGGTATTTGGGGTTCAGTACGATAGCCCGGGCTATACCGACGCGTTTTTTCATCCCACCGCTAATTTCGGATGGCATCGAATCCTTTGCTTTTTCCAGACCGACGCGCTTCAGACATTCCATTGCCCGGTCTAGCTTCTCATTCTCCGGCTGGTCGGTGAGCATATCGAGTGGAAACCGAACATTATCCAGTACCGATTTTGAATCGAATAGTGCCGACCCCTGAAACAGTACCCCCATTTCCCGCCGGATGGCCTTCTGGTCATTCAGCGAACTGGTCAGGAAATTTCGACCATCGTACATTACCTCACCCGAGTCCGGTTGGACCAGACCAATCATACACTTCAATAAAACACTTTTCCCCGTGCCGCTACCGCCAATAATCAGGCTCGTTTCGCCGGGTTTAAACTCTCCTTCAATACCTGACAGAATTTGACGGTCATCGAAGGCTTTTGTTATGTTTTTGATCGTAATCATAATGTAAAGAGTGAAAAAGTGAGAGAGTGAAAGAGTGGCAGATGCGTCCGTTTTCGCTTTGTCACTTTTTCGCTCTTTCGCTCTTTAAGTTAGTAGCATCTGTGTCAGAACGAAGTCGGCGGCTACAATAGCAATACAGCTATTGGTTACGGCCGCTGTTGAAGCAGCACCAACTTCCAGCGCCCCACCCCGAACCTGATAGCCCTGATAAGCCGAAATCGTTGAGACTAAAAAGGCAAACACGACCGTTTTAATCAGTGCAAACACAACGCCAAACGGCTTGTACTCGAACCGCAAACCCGATACATATTCTTCCGGCGTAATTACCCCCGCCAGCGTACCCGCAATGTACCCACCCAGAATGGCCAGAAAGCCTGCCATAATTACCAGCAGTGGAAACATAAGAACAGAGGCTATTACCTTAGGCAAGATGAGGTAGGAGCTGGAGTTAATTCCCATCACCTCTAGGGCATCGACCTGCTCGGTAATGCGCATAGTGCCCAGTTCACTGGCAATATTGGAGCCTACTTTTCCCGCCAGAACGATGCATGACAACGTCGGCGCCAATTCCAGAATGGAGCTATCCCGTACAATGAGCGCAATGATATTTCGGGGCACGAAGGGGTTTGTCAGGTTGTACGCCGTTTGTACGCAGGTAACGGCCCCGATAAACGTATTGACCAGGGCTACAATAAAAATAGAACCGACACCAATGGAGGTGCATTCGTCCAAAATGAGTTTCAAGTAAACCCCAAGTTTCTCCCGATTGCGGAAGAGAGTACCCAAAAAAAGAAAGTAATTGCCTATTCTTGACATAAACTGGTAGCGAAACGGATAGACCGCCCCGCCGATGTACAGCGGATGATAGTCCTTCGGAAGAACCCCCGGAAAGATAGAATGGTTTCTGATGTAACTTGCGCAGCAGGCAGAAGGCTATCCGTTTAGATTTCTATAACTACAGCTATCAATTTAATGAATCCACTAATCATTGTAACGGGAGGCACTAAAGGTATTGGACGCGCCATAGCAGACCGGTTCATTGCCGCCGGGTTTGACGCGGTTATCTGTGCCCGTTCCGTTGAGGATGTACCCCCACAGGATGCTATATTCCCCGTGGCGGCTGACCTCTCTACCCGCGCGGGAGTTGATGTGTTACTTGCCTATATTCATTCATTGAAACGACCGGTTGATGTACTCGTCAACAATACAGGTGTCTTCTTGCCCGGCCAAATTCAAAATGAAGCAGAGGGAACGTTCGATGTAGTGATGAATACCAATTTAGGTAGTGCCTACCATCTGACGCGGGGCTTACTCAACGGCATGATTACCCGTCGGCAGGGCCATATATTTATGATGTGCTCAACGGCCAGTATCACACCGTACACCAATGGCGGCTCTTATTGTATCTCCAAATTTGCCCTGTTGGGCATGAGTCGTGTGCTGCGTGAGGAGCTAAAGCCCCATGATGTGAAAGTAACCGCCGTTTTGCCGGGTGCTACGCTCACTGCCAGTTGGGAAGGGACCGACTTGCCGGAAGAGCGGTTCCTGAAGCCTGCCGATGTGGCCGATAGTGTATGGGGGGCCTATTCACTTTCCCGCAGTGCCGTGGTGGAAGAAATCCTCATTCGTCCCCAACTAGGCGACATTTAAGCGTATTTACCCACACGAATAGCGACTGATGATAATTCACTACTGACTCTTTTGTATCTTGCGCCCAGCTTTATTATTCCTGAACGCTGCTAAAATTTCATTATTAAACTGACTATAACTACGAATGGCTTCCGTTGAGTATCTGGGTATTGACGTTGGAGGCACGAACGTCAAAATGGGTATTGTCGATGCCAATACTGGCAAAATATCTAACTTTTATAGTCATGACACGATTAGTTGGCGTGAGTCGGGCCATTTTATTGATCGCTTTGGCGATGCGGTTTCCTTACAACTATTGAGTCATAAGGATATAAAACAGGTGGGTATCGGGCTTCCCGGTATGCTCAATCGCGAACGAACGATTCCGCTCGAGATTACGGCTATTCCGGAAATCAATGATATTCCCATGGTCGACTTACTTAGTAAGCGTTTTCCGGGTACTCAATTTTTTCTGGCCAATGATGCGAATGCGGCCGCTTTGGGTGAGTATTACTTTGCCGAAGAAAAGATTACGGAAAACTATATCTTCATTACCCTCGGAACGGGGATAGGCGGGGCGGCTATTATCAATAAAAAGATTTTTACGGGGGGCGATGGTAATGCCATGGAACCGGGTCATATCCCATCCCGTAATGGCCGGGTGCTGGAGCGGAATATTGGCAAGGTTGAATTGCTTCAACTGGCCAACGAACGCCGGACAGCATTTAAGGGTGAAACGTCGTTGCCTGATGACGGGCATATATCCACAACAGGTCTGGTAGCAGCTGCCGCCGAGGGGGATGAGCTGGCCTTACAAGTATGGGGCGAGGTAGGCGAAATGCTCGGCGAAGGGCTGGCCGCTCTTATTAAAATACTCGATATAAAGCAGGTGTTGATTGGTGGTGGACTATCCGCTTCCTTCGACTATATTATGCCCTCTGTCAACAAAACCCTCGATTACTGGCTCAATGACTATTACAAGAATGGCCTGAGCATTAAACGGGCTACCCTTGGGAATGACGCTGGTTTACTTGGCGCAGCTTCGCTCTGCTTCGAATAAAGCCTTATAATTCACAACAATTAAAAGTCTTCGGTGGCTGACGCGCTATTATTGCTTTCGGTCAGCCACCGGAGACTTTTAATTGTTGTGGCACTACGACTTTTCAAACAATGTTCACTTCGGGGGAAATCAGAATGCCGAAGGTTTCCAGTACAGACTGCTGTATTTGCCTGGCGAGCGTCATAATCTCGTTTCCGGTAGCATTATCATAGTTAACCAACACCAGTGCCTGTTTTGTATGGACCCCTGTATCGCCGGTTCGGTATCCTTTCCAGCCTGCCTGTTCAATGAGCCATCCCGCCGGTATTTTTACTACATCATCACCAATAGGATACCCTGGCAACACTGGGTATTTAGCCTTCAGACGCTCAAACTGTGGTTTTGGCACCTCAGGATTTTTGAAAAAACTTCCAGCATTACCAATTTCGGCAGGGTCAGGAAGTTTGCTGCGCCGGATATGGATAACGGCTTCGCTGATTGCCTTAATCGATAAATTATCGTCCGATACCCCCATTTCGGCCAGCGTTTCTCTAATGGCTCCGTAGCGAGTATGAAAAATAGGCTGCTTATCAAGCCGAAAAGTTACATTGGTAATGATATACTGATCCCTTAGCTCACGCTTGAAGATGCTTTCCCGGTAGCCAAATGCACAGTCGGCATAGGAGAAAGTCCGTTTTTCGCCCGTCTGTATATGTATCGCCGTTAGTGAGTCAAACACCTGTTCCAGTTCTACGCCATAGGCCCCAATATTCTGCATGGGTGCGGCACCTACCGTTCCTGGAATCAATGATAGATTCTCCATACCAGCATAACCATGCTCTACGCAAAACATAACCAGTTTATGCCAGTTCACACCGGCTCCAGCCGTTATATAGGTATGATCATCATCGGCACGGATTACCTCAATTCCCTGGATGTTAACGTTGATAACTAAACCGTCAAAATCCCGGCACAAAAGAACATTACTCCCCCCGCCCAAAATCAGCTTGGGCGTATCCACAAAGTCGGTCAACTGGAGTAACGTATGGATATCTTCTTCGCACGTAATCTCAACCCAGTACCGTGCCTTAGCATCAATACGAAACGTATTATAGGGTTTGAGTGATACATGGCTTTCTATGTTCAACATGTCTTATGGACGATGAAAGTCAAAATTAACCAAAATTTGGAACGGCCTGATAAGTTGAATCAGCAGATTAACGTATTATAATCCCAAAACGACTATTTTTGTACGCTATCGAATAATGCTTATGACCGGCAGATTGTGCGGATTTTTACTACTCACGGTACTCCTTATTAGTGGTTGTGCAGGCAGTCGTTCTGTATCTTCAGGTCGTGGCTCAGTTACTGTCGATTACAACAGTTATAATGAGGATCTCTCTTCGGTAAGGCCTGTTTATAACTCAGTCCCCCCTGCCCCGCCCGCAGTCAATCGTCCACCGGTACCCGTGCCCGCTCCAGCAACGACGCCCCGCAAACCGGATACCCGTAAAACGACGGCCCCCGTAGAAGCACTCCACATCAACCGCAAGCTCGACATGGCACTTGATACGCTAGCTGATGAAAACCGTTCTATCCGCTATGCGCCGGGTTACCGTATTCAGGTTTATGTAGGAACGCAACGTCAGCAGGTTGAAGATGCCAAGTTGCTTATTACACAAAATTTCCCCGAACTGAACCCTTACCTGAGTTATAATCAACCAACCTATAAATTAAAGGTGGGTGATTTTATGCGTCGTTTAGACGCAGAACGCTACTACTCGGCCATTCGCCGACTAATTACGTCGGCGCAGTTACAGCCCGATAAAGTAGATATTCGACGCAGCCTATTGATAAAGTAGTTTATAAATTCCACTGGTATACGTTAACTTTGCCTGGTTAAGATAATTCAAAGCATTGGTATTGACCTGTTTAAATAAATGAAAAAAGCACTAATTACCGGCATTACCGGGCAGGATGGCGCCTATCTGGCCGAATTACTGTTGGAAAAAGGATACGAAGTTCACGGAATCAAACGTCGGAGTTCACTCTTCAATACGCAGCGTATTGACCACATGTACGAAGACCAGCACGAAAAAAACGTACATTTCATTCTCCACTACGGCGATTTATCTGATTCGACCAATATCATCCGCATCATCCAGGAAGTACAGCCCGACGAAATTTATAATCTCGGTGCTATGTCCCATGTGCGGGTGAGTTTCGATGAACCAGAATATACTGCTCAGGTAGATGGTATCGGAACGTTGCGTATTCTGGAGGCTGTTCGTTTGCTGGGCCTTACGGAGAAAACCCGCATTTATCAGGCTTCGACATCTGAACTATACGGCGGTGTGCAGGGCCACGCCCAATCAGAAACCACCCCATTCTATCCACGCTCACCCTACGCTGTAGCCAAATTGTACGGTTACTGGATTACGGTCAACTACCGGGAAGCGTATAACATGTACGCCTGTAATGGGATTCTGTTCAACCACGAGTCGCCACTTCGGGGAGAAACCTTCGTGACCCGTAAAATTACCCGGGCCGTATCGCGTATTGGGTTGGGGCTACAGGACAAGGTTTATCTGGGAAATCTCGACTCCCTGCGCGACTGGGGTCATGCAAAAGATTATGTAGAGGCAATGTACCTGATTCTGCAACAGGACAAGCCCGAAGACTACGTGATTGCAACCGGCGTTACAACCAGCGTACGCGATTTTGTTCGGATGTCCTTTGCCGAGATTGGCGTTGAACTCAGCTTTAGTGGCGAGGGCGTTTCGGAGGTCGGAACCGTCACAAGCTCAACCAACCCTGAGTTCCCCGTAGAAATAGGGAAAGCAGTCGTTTGTATCGACCCACGGTATTTCCGCCCAACAGAAGTGGACTTGTTGCTTGGCGATCCAACCAAAGCAATGACCCAACTTAACTGGAAGCCAAAGTATGATTTGGCAGCCCTCGTGAAAGACATGATGACTGCCGATATTGCACTGTTCCAGCGCGACCAGCTTCTGTCCAAGAGCGGCCATCAAATTCTGAACTATTACGAGTAGTCTCACTCGTTTACCTACGTAATCAGGGTCGTTTTACATCAAACAAAAAAGGGCGGTCAGTTTAACTGACCGCCCTTTTTTGTTTAGTTGGATCGAAATGAATTGATCCGTTATATAGGCACTGCGTAGTAATACATCCGCGAACTGTTAGGATACATACCAATGAGCATCAATCCTTCACCTTCTTTCACGGACGACATAATTGCCTGAAGCTCTTTTGTCGTTTTAACGCTTTTACCATTTGCTTTCACAATGATAAACCCCTCTTCCACGTCCGTTTCAGCCAGTTTGCCATCTGTAATTTTCTTCACCCGAACGCCACCGGTGATACCAATTTGTTTGGCATCCTGAGCAGATAGTTCTTCAAACTGGGCACCCAGGGAGCTCAGCGAACTTGTATTAGCAGCCGTCACGTCTGATTTTTTGATCACATCACGACCACCATTCCGGTTGCGCAGTTCTACTTTAAAGTCTCGTTCGGTACCGTCCCGGTTGACCGTCACGGTCACAATGTCACCAGGACGACGACGACCAATGATTTCACGCATCTGAGCATCTGAATCGAGCGTCTGTCCTTCCATTTTCACGATGACATCACCCTTCTTCAAACCAGCTGCTTCAGCAGCACCTTTTTCAACGGCTTCCTGAACGTAGATTCCGCGTCCTACTTTCACGTTTTTCTCTTTCGCCACTGTACTGTTAAGCTCAATGGGGAGAATACCGATGTAGCCCCGCTGTACATTACCATACTTGAGCAGATCAGCCGACACTTTCTTAACAAGTGATACTGGCACGGCAAAACCATATCCGCTGTAATAACCTGTTGCGGAGGCAATGGCCGAGTTGATACCAATTAGTTCACCACGCAGATTTACCAGCGCACCACCCGAATTGCCCGGATTAATAGCAGCGTCCGTCTGGATAAATGCTTCGACCGGCGAATCAGGTTTTGGATCAGTTTTGCTGATGTTTTGATCAAGGATACCAATTTTGCGTCCTTTAGCACTCACAATACCGGCTGTAACCGTCGATTCCAAATCGAGTGGATAACCAACTGCCAGCACCCACTCACCTAATTTCAGCGCATCTGAGTCGCCCAATGTAATAGCAGGCAAATTGTTAGCATCTACTTTTATAACGGCCAGATCTGTTAGAGGATCCGTGCCAATTACTTTGGCTTTAAAGCTACGTTTGTCGGTCATAATGACCTCAACTTCATCGGCATCCTGCACAACGTGGTTGTTGGTAACGATGTAGCCATCTTTACTGATAATGACACCCGACCCGGATGCCTGCCCCTGCTGGCGACGTGGCTGTTGCCGCTGCCCACCAAACTCATCGCCGAAGAACTCCCGAAAAATATCAGGTACCTGCTGCTGCTGACGAACGGTGCGGGTCATGGTTGTACGAATGTGAACGACCATTGGTGTCACAGCTTCTGCCGCGATGGAAAAATCGCCTGGTGTAGCAGTCGGCCCATTCGGCATAGAGGCCAGTCGGCCCATGATCGTTGGAGTTGATGACGATTCGTTAAAAATTACGTCCCGGTTATTGAAGCCCAGGAAGTTGTAAGCGGCCAGCGTGACCACGCTCGAAAGAAGAGCCATCAACGCCAATAGTTTCCAGTTGCTTTTCATGATTAAATGGGGAAAATCTAATTTACTTTTTGTGTATTTATAGGTATAACGGAAAGTGGCTTCCTAAAAATTCGGCGGGTATCTATCCTTAACAAAATTTAACAAGGCTTTGTTGGGCCAAAAAATACCAACAAAAAGCCCGCGAGAAAATCCCTCGCGGGCTTTGCACTAAGTTGTTGTCCGCCTAGTTACTAATTTCAATTTGACGCGGAGGCTTTACCTTAGCTTCCCCCCGCTTAGGGAGTTCAATGGTTAGCAAACCATCGGCATAAGAAGCCCGGATGGCATCGACATCTACTGATGTCGGCAAGGTGAACGTCCGTTGAAACGATGAATAATTGAACTCACGGCGCGTGTATCGCTTGTCTTCTTTGTCCGACTCTTCTTTGGCCGTTTCCTGCGAGCCTGAAATAGTGAGGTTATTGTGATTCAGGTTCAACTTGAAGTTTTCTTTGTTCAAACCAGGTGCGGCTACTTCAATTTGAAAACCATCTTCATTTTCTAAAACGTTCACAGCTGGAACATTACTGAACGAAGACACGCTCGTGTTAAAAAGATCGTTCATGTCGCGACCGAAAAAGTTCTCGATCAACGATGGTAAGTTGTTGCTCGTGCGCATTAACGGATTCATGACTGTTCGTTTGTTTTATGTTAATAATGAGGTTAATTAACTTGTACTCATTATTTATCAAACCTTATGCCAACCGGCCAGACACGCTTTGTGTCAGCCATTTTGTCATTTTCTGTACCGAAATCTTGATTGATTCAGGTCATTTTGACCTGTTTGGTAAGAATACACTGTCCCGAAATGAGTATTCGGAAAGGAGAGAAGGCCGTTGCGTACGAGTTGGGGCGAAGAAAAGAGAAACCTACTGGATAGTCAGCATCTCGAAGGCTTTCTCGGCAGCAGCCTGTTCAGCTTTTTTCTTGCTGTAGCCGCTACCCGTGGCAAAAGGTTCATCGTCGACCATAACCTGAGAAATAAACTCCCGGAAGTGGCTATTTCCTTTTTCGGAAACGATCTCGAACCGTATTTCTTTCCCGGCTCGCTGCGCCCACTCAATCAAGCGACTTTTGTAGTTACCGTTATTCTGTACGACGGAATCAATATCATAGTGGGCCAGCAGGTCTTTCAGGATAAACCGGCGTGAAAATCGGAAGCCTTTGTCCAGGTAGACAGCTCCTACCAGCGCTTCAAGCGCATCGCCGTACATAGATGTACGGGCGGGCATACTGCGTGTTCGGCTACCATCGTATTCGATAAGCTGATCAAGACCTATTTTACGAGCTATACCATTCAATGTCTCCCTATTTACAATTCGGGAGCGGATTTCCGTAAGAAACCCTTCGTCTTTGTAAGGATATTTTTTAAAGAGATATTCTGCGATAACCATGCCAAGGACGGCATCGCCCAGATACTCCAATCGTTCGTTCGACTCCCGAAATCCTTCAATTGCCGTTTCCCTCGATGCAGAAGTGTGTCGTAACGCGAGATTATACAGGCCCAGGTTAGATGGTCTGGACCCAATAATATGCGCTATGGAGCGACGCAGGTTTTTGCGTAGATCATTGTTACGAGCCGGATCGCCGGACCGCCGAAACCAGTCTAAAGGATTAAACAAACTACGAGGCAGAGCGCTTTGCACGGCTCAGCTAGGTTTACGGAAAATGACAATAGCATTGTGCCCCCCAAATCCGAAGGCATTGCTCATGACAGTCGTTATCGAACGTTCCTGAGCTGTATTAAATGTTAGATTGAAGCGCGAATCAATTTCATCGTCGTCGGTGAAATGATTTATGGTTGGTGGCACCAGTTGGTGTTCCATCGCTTTAATACAGGCAATTGCTTCAACGGCTCCGGCAGCTCCGAGCAAATGCCCGGTCATTGACTTGGTCGAGCTAATATTCATCTTGAATGAATGCTCACCAAACAACTGATAAATAGCTTTGAGCTCCTGCGGGTCACCTATCGGTGTAGACGTACCGTGCGTGTTAATGTAGTCGATTTCTTCGGGGGCAATTCCCGCATCGTTGAGGGCGTCCTGCATGCCCAGAAATGCGCCTAATCCATCGGGGTGTGGTGCGGTGATATGATAGGCATCCGACGACATCCCACCCCCAATTAACTCCGCATAAATCTTGGCTCCACGGGATTGAGCATGTTCGTATTCTTCCAGAATAAGGGCACCTGCTCCTTCGCCCATAACAAATCCATCCCGGTCTTTATCATAAGGGCGGGAAGCGGTTTCCGGGGAGTCATTGCGCTCCGACAAAGCCCGGTTGGCATTAAAACCACCAATACCGGCTTTTGTCACGGCAGCTTCGGAACCGCCCACCACACACATGTTCAGGCGCCCTAAACGAATATAGTTCAATGCATCAATAATCGCATTGTTCGTGGAGGCACAGGCCGAAACGGTAACGTAGTTTGTTCCCCGAAATCCGTATCGCATCGAAATTTGACCCGATGCACTATCAGCAATCATGCGGACGATGAAAAAGGGATTGATTCGGGGTGTACCGTCACCTTTGGCATAATCAATCATTTCATCCTCAAACGACTTGAGTCCACCGATACCCGACCCCCAGATGACACCGACCTTATTTTTGTCGATAGCATCAAGATTCAGTTCCGCATCCTTCACCGCCTCTTCCGTAGCAATCAGGGCATAATGGGTAAAAGCATCCATTTTGCGCGCTTCCTGACGGGGAATATACTGGGTAACATCTACCCCTTTTAATTCGCAGGCGAAATGCGTACGAAATTTACTGGCATCGAATTTTGTAATGAGGCCGGCACCGCTCATTCCAGCGGCTAAGTTACTCCAATACGTGGGTACATCGTTGCCAATGGGTGTCAAGGCACCAAGGCCGGTCACTACTACTCTTTTGAACGCCATACAGCTTTACTGCGTCATGATTAACGAAAAGCTAATGCCAATTTTCTACTGACTGGCACTGACTTTTCAGCCACTTACTAATTCCCCTGAACGATTAGTGCGTTTGCAGATTGGACCTACTAGCGAAATAATCGTTCAGAGGTACTACTACCATTTATTTACCAATGTGTTTTTCCAGGTATTCGATAGCCAAACCAACCGTTGAGATTTTCTCAGCCTCGTCATCAGGAATAGGTAAATTGAATTCTTTTTCAAATTCCATAATTAACTCGACGGTATCGAGCGAATCGGCACCCAGGTCATTTGTGAAACTTGCTTCTGGGGTCACTTCTGATTCTTCGACACCCAATTTTTCAACAATGATATTCTTAACTTTTTGTGCAATGTCCGACATTTTAGTAGTCCGTTGTAGTTAAAAAACTGCGCAAAGAAACGTATTTACGTTTGTATTATCAAACAATTTTTTAGGGGAAAAATCGCTATTTCATACCCACCAATTATACATAACCAGCTATTTTTCAGCGCATTAACGACTGAATGGTAACTATTTTAGCGTATTACAACTGATTTACAAACATAGGTGGGAATGATACCTGTGCTTCGAATTAGTACCTCGGCATCCTGAGCCTGCGTGTTACCGGTCAGAACAAGAGCGGTATCCAGACCAAATTTATTACCCCCCAAAATATCGGTTTTCAGCGTGTCTCCAACCATCAGTATATCCCGCTTGCTGATATGCGCTGCATTTTCCAATCGTTCATAAGCAAACATAAAAAGCTGGGCATCCGGCTTTCCGAAACGGATAAATTGCTTCCCAACAATTGTTTCAATCATTTTAGCCACGGCACCGATTGCAATGGAAATACGGGTTTTCGATACCGGATAGGTAGCATCTGTATTAGCCACGATGACTGGTATATTCCGCTTCCTAAGTAAGTTGACGGTTTTGGTCAGGTCCGTATTCCAGTCGAAGCCTTCGTCGTCCAGCAAAACCAGCGCATTGATATCCGATACATCTTTCAAATCAACCTGGCTGATAGGCAACGTTTTAACGCCCGTCGTTTCGAGGTAATGAGCGGATTTCTCCGTCCCCAAATACGCTACCGTACCGTTATGAACCTTCAGGTCCAGATACTCCCGCGCCAGCATACCCGACGATATAATTCGATTAGCGGTGACGGCCGATAATCCCTGGTTATTATACGATGCCGCCAGTTCCTTTGGCCCTCGGGAGGCATCATTCGTTAAAATATAAAAATCTTTGCCTGTTTCCCGTAACCACTCGAAGGTAGATGCAAGTCCCGGAAGTATGCCTTCGGAGTTTTTGAGAACCCCGAAGGCATCGAAAAATAGTACTTTGTAATTAGTTGCTACGGTTTTAAAATCGGAGAGCTGCATGGGGGAACAAGTTAATGACAAGCGGCCAAAAAGCAATGAATGGGTCAAAATGGGGCTGATTGCCACTGCTGTGACCGACCCTTTTTTTTCTCCACTATCAACACGGTTACGGCCGGAAATTGCTTTATCAATCGGCGACTTTTACGCCAACCAGCCACGCTGAACACTTTTGTTAATGCGTCGGCCCGGTAGCCGTCCGGGGCCAGGACCGTTACCCGAACAAAATGCTTAAGGCCCAGTCCCGAACGAGGGTTCATAATGTGCGAGTATCGATGGCCATTATGTTCCAGAAAACGATAAGCGTCGCCCGATGTAGTGATGGCCGCTTTGGCAAGCAACATTGTAGTCGTGTCGCTACCGTCTGCCTTACCCGACCCAATTCCAACGCACCAGCCTACAGTACCCGGTGGAGCCTCATCGGCCAAAATATCTCCACCAATATCAACCAATGCCGCAAAAATATCAAACCGATGCAAAACAGCCATTGCCTCGTCCAGAGCAAATCCCTGCCCAATACCACCCAGATCCAGCCGCATTCCACTCCGGTTTAACTTCACAGAACGGGTTGCACTATCCAGGTCCATCAACCGATACCCAACGGCCCGCCTTGCCCGGCGACGCTGCCTGACCGACGGGAATATTTGCCGCCGAACGGCCCTGCGCCACAGTTGCGATAAAGGCCCGATGGTTGGGTCATATAACCCATCAGACTTTTTTGCAATCGTTTTAGCTTTCTGTAACACATTGAATAAGTCGTAAGAAACCGGTACATACCGCCCGCTTCCTGCCGTTGCCGACAGCCGGTTTATCTCGGAATCATCCAAGTAATCGCTCATGACGTAGTTCAGCGAATCCATCCGACCCGAAACGGCAGCATAAGCCCGTTGAGCAATCAGGCTATCGGGCGCGTAGAAAATGACATTAAACTGTGTTCCCATCAGCCCGCGCTGAAACGTAAAACGCAGTAATGATTCCGATTGGGCGGATATAGTATCAACAGGCCACAGCAGGAACAGAATGACTAATCGGATGAACAAAGAGCCCGTCAGAACGTGTTTGGTTTAGCAGGGTTGAACATTAAATCTCGTCATATATGGTTACTATCCGTAACAAATTCATGGTACTGGCCGCCATATTCTGGCTAGTGGGTATTATACTAATTGTGCTGGGTGCCTACGGACGCAGTGCCGGATGGGACGCAACACCAACGCTGTTTACAACTGGTATTCTGGCGCAGGCCACTGGCTTTGGTTTTCTGGGGTACGTAATCATGCAGACAGTTTTTTCAAAGAAAAAATAGCAGGCGTCTTTACACCCGCGCCACCTTGTTGCGCAGGTGCATATCAGCCAGCACCAGGGCGGCCATGGCTTCCACAATGGGCACTGCACGGGGCACCACACAGGGGTCATGCCGACCCTTGCCCGAAACTATTACGGGTTGCCCGTGCACATCCACACTATCCTGGTCCTGCATAATGGTAGCCACTGGCTTGAAGGCCGTTCGAAAATAGATCGTCTCCCCATTGCTAATCCCTCCCTGAATACCACCCGAATGGTTGGTCTTTGTACGCACGCGGCCTTCGGTATCAGTATAGAATTCGTCGTTGTGCTGTGAGCCAAATAACTCCGCCCCGGCAAATCCGCTACCGTACTCAAACCCTTTCACGGCGTTGATGCTTAGCATGGCTTTACCCAGTTCGGCGTGGAGTTTATCGAAAACGGGTTCGCCCCAGCCCGCTGGTACACCTGTCATTACGCAATCAACTACACCACCAACGGAGTCACCCCGCTTACGGATTTCATCGATATACTGAAACATCTGTTCGGCCATGTCAGGGTCAGGGCAACGAACGGCGTTTTCTTCGGCAAGAGCCAGATTCAGTTCTGTGTAAGGCTTCTCCAGCTTAAGCGTACCCACCTGCGACACGTAGGCATTTATCTGAACACCCTGTTGCTGAAGCAGCAGTTTGGCAATGGCTCCGGCGGCAACACGAGCGGCCGTTTCGCGGGCCGACGAGCGCCCCCCTCCGCGGTAGTCGCGTGAGCCGTATTTTGTTTGATAGGTATAATCAGCGTGCGAAGGACGGAACTGTTCGGCGATATGGCCGTAGTCTTTACTGCGCTGGTCGGTATTGCGGATGAGCAGTGCGATAGGGGTTCCCTGCGTTCGGCCGTCAAACAGGCCCGATAAGACCTCGAACTCATCAGCTTCTCGCCGTTGCGTCGTAATACGCGACTGCCCTGGTTTACGCCGGTCCAGTTCGTGCTGGATGAATTCGGTATCGACCGATAATCCGGCGGGGCATCCATCAATGATAACGCCGATACCCGGCCCATGGGATTCACCAAAGGTGGAAATTTTAAATAGTTTACCGTACGTACTACCCATGCGTATTTATCTAATCAATATTGGATGAAAGAACCGGTTTCGACCGTACATCGTTCGGTATCCTATTTTTTAAAAAACACGACCAGTATCCCCAGCAACATAACCAGAATCAGCACATTGGCAATGGAGCGAACCAGCGTCGAGATACTAACTGGCTGCTGGGTACTGTCCATAGCCTCAATGCCCGTATACAACGAGTTGGCGGCCGGGGCGTCTGCATCCGCCTGGGTACCGGGTATCAATACCATTGTTCCGGTTGTTGTTTTTTTACCGCCGACCAATAGGTCAACATGCGGCTGAATGGTATCGTACCGGGCAGTTCGCGGGTCGAAGTAAATCCATTGGAAGTGATTTGCCAACGAAATAAGCCCATTCTGGTGAGGCACAATAAAATAGGTGAAGGTTTTATGGCCCGTAACCTGGTTACCATTCTGTACAACGGTATGCCGTTCTTCGGGAGGGAAAACATCAAAATCAGGTACCTGGTTTACAAGAGCCGGAGCTGGCAGGGTAGCAATATTACCCTCACCCGTAATGGTGAATGTGTACCGAACGCTCTGCCCGACATTTACTTCCTGCCGTTCCAGTCCTTCCTCCAACTGAAACGACCCCACCGGCACCCGGCCACTCAATGGGTGTGCTGGTAAAGGCTTTACTACTATTGCCATCGGTCGGCTGGTGAATACGACCGTTTCCGGCTGTGATGTCGGTGGCCCGATAACAGGTTTCGGACGCGCCAAGTGAAGAGACACCGCTGGCAGTTTCAGGTTTTGATTTGATAACGGAAAAAACACCGACTGAAAAATGCGGTACTCTCTAAACTTTTTTCCTCTGATGAGGACCGGAATCGGCTTTAGCTCCGTTATCGCCATGTTTTCTTCCCATGAGTTGGCTGGGCGGATTCTTTTCGTAATGGCCTGTAACTGACGGTCTAGTGCCGTAAAGCTTAGCTCATACGGGTAATTGTCGGATACAAAGAAGGACAGCGTGAGCGCAACGCCCTCACCCGCATAAATAGTTGACTGCGAAGTACGCAGCGATAGAAAAGCGGCATTGCCGGAAGCCGCTTCGGCCAGAGCAAGGGTGTTATTTTGAGGAGCAGTCGTTGATTCCGAGGGCTGCACAACAAGTGTTGCTCCGTCAGAGTAAATACTTTCCCCGTCAATCGCTATGGTAAATGGTAATAAGCGGAAACGCCCAGTGGCCCGTGCCTGATACGTTTGGGTAATAATCTGGCTGGTGACCGTTTTTCCATCTATCTCGGCTGGTGCTACGCTGGTCGATATTCCTTTTTTATCGAACCCATTAATGTCAGGAAAGGAAACGCTTACCCGTTTCTCTGCGTTTGGAATAGTGACTGAAATAGTGAAAGGTCGCTCAAGCGGAAACGTAAGTACACCTAATTCGATAGATAATGTATTATCAGGTACTTGACCAAAATTGGTGAGTGTACTTAAGAAAAATAATGCAAAAAAATTGCGGAATATTGCAACTAACATCGTTATTTTGAACAACAAATTCTAGAACATATCGTTACGGCTACAGGGGTAAATCCTGTACACTTCTTTAGCATCCTGTAAGCTTCCTAAACATTATTATCCTATGCTCTCTATGCTCGAATATATCAAAACTATCCTTCAGAAGGTAAGTTTTGACCGCTCTTTGTTTCAAAAAGAATTGGCGAAGGCCATCAAGTTACTCATCCCTAAAGAAGTTAAGCAGCTCAAGCGCTGGTGCTACCACCAATTTGGCAAAGTATATCGCGTCGTGCTGAACCGCTGTTTCGCCGGCCGGGTACGTTTTACCTAAGTTCTAGACCAGTATAACTAAAAACGCCCCCGATTCTGAAAAGCCGGGGGCGTTTTTAGTTGGTTCACAACGTCATTTTTTGTCCTTTCTCCGGTATCTCAACCGTTTGAAATCCGGCCTCCAGCAAGTGTTCTTTCCAGATTAGCTGCTTATCGTATTCACCATGAACCAGAAATACGGTTTTTACCTGACCGGCATTCTGGCAACTTAAAAAATGCAGCATTTCTTTATAATCCCCGTGGGCTGAAAATGAATCCATAACAGCCACGCGGGCAATAACCGGGTACCGCTCTCCGAAAATCGTCACTTCTTTATCGCCCCGCTTTAAAGCACCTCCCAGACTACTGGGCGACGCATAGCCCACCAACAGGATGGTTGTATTCGGTTTGGTGATGTTGTTTTTTATGTGGTGCTTAATCCGCCCCGCTTCGGCCATACCCGATGCGGATATGATGATACAGGGCTCATTGCTGTCATTAATGGCTTTCGACTCGTTCACGTCCGTTACGTAATGCAGGTTAGGAAAGTCGAAGGCATCTCCGTCTTTTTTGATATACGCCAAAATTTCGGGGTTGAAGTCATCCTCGTGGTCACTCATCACCTTCGTTGCCAGCACGGCCATGGGGCTATCTATGTAGACTGGAAATTTTTGGGGTAGCCGCCCCTCACTCGATAGTTGGTCGAGCGCGAAAATCAACTCCTGCGTCCGGTCAACGGCGAAGGCAGGAATGATGAGCTTACCCCGGCCTTCCACGCAGGTTTCCTGTACAATGCGCAGCAAGTGCGCTTTCATATCCGGCTCAGCTTCGTGCAACCGGTCGCCATAGGTCGATTCACAGATGATATAATCGGCCTGGGGGAAGGGGTCGGGCGAGCGAAGAATCTTGTCGTTGGGGCGGCCAATATCGCCACTAAAAAAGAGGTGCTTTTCGGTGCCATTTTCTTTTATCGTCAGACTAACGGCGGCACTGCCGAGCAAGTGTCCGGCATCGGTCAGGAGCCCGGTCACCTCATCGCAGATAACAAACGGTGTTCGGTAATCAACTGGCTGCATCTGACCCAGTGCCTGTTTTACATCCGTCTCATCATACAGAGCTTCCAGCTCCGGGTCACCCCGGCGGGCACGACGCTTATTGACGCGTTCAAGGTCTTTTTCCTGAATCCGGGCGCTATCCATCAGCATCACTTCGCAAAGGTCAATGGTAGCAGCGGTGGTATAAATGGGTCCACGGAAGCCCTGCCGCACCAATCCGGGAATCAATCCGGTATGGTCGATGTGCGCGTGGGAAAGGACCATATAATCAACCAGCTTCGGGTCGAAGCCGAACTGCTGATTCAGTTCATCGGTATTGATACCCTGAAATAGTCCGCAATCGAGCAGGATTTGTTTGCCGCTGGCCGTCGTAAGCAGATGTTTACTGCCCGTTACGGTTCGGGCTGCGCCAAAAAATTGAATGGTCATGATTTAGGTATGTTCTCGGTGAATCTATCCGTTTATTTGTGTAGCACTCCGTTTTGCGTAGCTCCTGGGCCGCACAAATAAACGGAGAGTTACACGGATTCGTCATGTTGTCTGTTGAAAAAAGTAAAATCATCACGAAGCATTTGTGGAAATCGCCCGTAATCAAAACCGGGTTAGCGGCTTTGTTGGTTTTTTTTGGCCTGGATTTTTTCTTCCCCACCAACACCACTGTTCCTTATTCAACCCTGATTACGGCACGCGATGGCTCCGTTCTGCACGCTTTTTTGAGTCGCGACGATAAGTGGCGGATGTACGCGGAGCTGGATGAGATTACACCCCCGTTGCGTGATGCCATTCTGTTCAAAGAGGACAAATACTTTTACTATCATCCCGGTTTCAATCCTATTGCCATGCTGCGGGCGGCCGCCCGAAACCTGCTGACGGGTCGACGAACCTCGGGCGCGTCGACCATAACCATGCAAACCGTCCGGTTGCTGAAACCCCGCGACCGAACCTATACGAACAAACTTATCGAGTTATTCCGGGCGGTACAGTTAGAAGTTCATTACTCGAAGAATGAAATTCTGCAACTGTATCTGAACCTGCTCCCCTACGGCGGCAATATTGAGGGGCTAAAATCGGCCTCTCTCCTTTACTTTGGAAAACTGCCCGTGTTACTTAGCCTGGCCGAACTAACGACACTCACCATTATCCCCAATCGCCCATCAAGCCTGCGCCTGGGCGTGCATAACGAATTGGTAAAACGAGAACGAAATCGCTGGCTCGTGCGCTTCCAACAGGCTAGTCTTTTCAATGAACAAACCATTCAGGATGCCCGGAATGAACCGCTTGACGCCTACCGACGGGAAGCACCACAGCGGGCACCCCACCTGGCGTACCGGCTCCGCACCGAAAACCCGAACGTCCCTGTTATTCACGCTACCCTGAACCTAACCATACAGACCACGGCCGAACAGGTGGTGGAGCGATATGCCAATCGAATCCGGGCGTTTAACATTCATAATTCAGCCGTGCTCGTTGTGGATAATCAGACGCGGGAAGTGGTTGCGTATGTTGGCTCGGCCGATTTTACTAACTCATTCGATGGCGGTCAGGTGGATGGCATCCGGGCAATACGGTCGCCGGGGAGTGCGCTGAAACCAATTCTATACGGCCTTGCTTTCGACGCGGGCGTCATTACACCGAAAACAAAACTCACCGACGTGCCGACCAACTTCGGTGGTTACGAACCGGATAATTACGACCGGCGGTTCAATGGTCCGGTTACGGCAGAATTCGCATTAGCCAACTCGCTGAACATCCCGGCAGTGGCTTTGCTGAAGGAAATGGGGACATCAACGCTGGTAACCACGCTGAAAAATGCCCGATTTTCGGCCATAAAGCAGCAGGCTAACCAACTGGGACTTTCCATGATTCTGGGCGGTTGTGGCGTTACGCTGGAAGAGATGACGCGCCTGTACGCTGGATTAGCCAACGGGGGCCGATGGGCTATGCTGAACTTTACCCTTCCATCAGTACCGCAAACCAGCGTATCGAAGCAACCCGATGGGGTCAGCCTGCTCTCGCCCGAAGCAGCTTACCTGGTTACGCACACCCTAACCCAGATTACACGCCCTGACCTGCCCAATAACTTCGACAACAGCTACCACCTGCCCCGCATCGCCTGGAAAACCGGCACCTCCTACGGCCGTCGGGATGCGTGGAGCATCGGCTATAATCAACGCTATACCATTGGGGTTTGGGTTGGTAATTTTTCGGGCGTTGGAGTGCCCGAATTGAGCGGGGCCAATACCGCCACCCCACTCCTGTTTCAACTCTTCAACGTCCTCGATTATAACTCGCCAACGGGCTGGTTTCGGACACCCAAAGAAGCCAGCACCCTTTCGATGCGCGTCATTTGCCCTGAAACGGGTGATATCCCGGGTGAATTTTGCCCGAACCCAACGACGGACTACTATATTACGGGCGTTTCGCGATACCGGATCTGTCAGCACCGGAAAGCCGTTTTGACCAATCCATCGGCTACGGTTTCGTACTGTGTGCAGTGCCGTCCTGATTCGAGCTTTATCCGCCGTTCTTATCCCAATTTATCGCCGGAGCTGGCATCCTTTTATCAAAGCCGTCATGTTCCGTTTGAGTCAATTCCCCCGCACAATCCGGCTTGTGAACGGGTATTCGGCAACGAGGGACAAACGGGGCCCCACATCACCAGCCTGAACGATGGTAGTGAGTATTTCATCAACCCAGCCCAACCGGCAGAGATGGAATTGAGCTGTCAGGCACCTAATGATGTACAACTGGTATTCTGGTATTTGAACGATAAACTGTACCGACGGGCGAAACCAAGTGAAGCCATCTTTTTTAAGCCAACGCCAGGCACCCTGAAGATTTCGTGCGCCGACGACAAAGGCAGGAACAGCGATATACGGGTACTGGTAAAAAATGAGTAACCCGTTGTTTATTTTGCTTTTCTCCCTGTTATCCGTTCATTTACAGGACAGAAGCCATTCGCCGATTCGTGAAAATAGTCCTTGCCCTTCTTATCTCGTGCCTATGCGCGACGGCCACCTTCGCCCAGTCGGCCACCGACCCCAGTCAGGACCCGCTCATCCTGACCAACGCGTTCTTCAAAGCCCTACTCGATGAAGACAGCAATGCGATTAGCAAGACAATATCCGGCGATTTCAGTCTGGTCAGTTTCGACGGTAATCGTGGTGGATGGCGATTTGATGGTGCAGGGCGTTGGGGGTGGTTTTATCGTCATCGAAACGGCTGCCAGTACGGATACGCGTACCCGCCAGTATAACAGTGATGCCGCCGTAGTAACCGGCAAATGGAAAGCGAAGGGCAACGTACAGGGCCAGCCCTTTGATAGCACTGTTACCTTCTCCGTTATGTGTATCAGGCAGCGTAATTCCTGGAAAATTGTTACCGCTCAGTTCACGCCCGCACTACAATGACCGCTTAGTAACTTGTCCGGCAAACGTGAACCCACTCCCTAAACTACGAGTGGGTTTTTTCGTCAAAATTCGGTTTTCACTCCTACCATCATGCAAAATCTCTTTTCGTTCTACGCGCGTTTCCTGCTGCTTTCCATTACCCTCTCTTTACTGCTTTTCCAGTGCTCCCGACTGCCGTTCAACGAAGTAGCGGTAATTGGGAGCAATTTTGGGGATGTTGTTCAGCAAACCCAGAATCTGACCTTCACCTTTAATAAAAATGTTGGTCCGGCGAAACAGGTCAACGAATGGGATTCAACCCAGTATATACGCTTCATACCCGCCATTCAAGGTAAATTCAGGTGGACAGCCCCGAATGAGCTGGTTTTCTCGCCCACCAAATCTTTAGACCCCGCTACCGATTACCAGGCCGAGCTGACGGATAATTTATTGAAGCGGTCCGATAAAAAAGACTTGAACGTATCGGGCGATGCTATTGCCTTTCACACGCCTTACCTGCAACTGGCGAGTGTCGAAAATTGGTGGACACGTTCCCGCGAAACGGGGCAACCGGTAGCCAGAACCCGCTTAAACTTCAACTACCCCATTTCATCAGCAGAGGTGGCCAGCAAGGTAACAGCTACTGCCGACGAGAAACCCCTCACCCTGCAAACCACCCCCGGCGACTCACCAAACGCGGTTGCCCTGACCCTTACGAATGCTCCGGCTCAGAAAAATGGACAACCCCTGCTTGTTAGGGTCGACAAGGGGGTGAAAGTGCCAAACACGGCTTATGTAAGCAAAGAAGTAATTGAAGAAACCAGTACCCTGCCCTCGCGTTTCAAGATCGACATTGCCGATGTACAAACAAGCTACGAAAACGCACAGGGTGTAATTCGGGTCATCACGACGCAAACGTTGCAGGCTGATGGTCGGTTGAGCGCGTTTTACACCATCCAGCCCGCCGTTGAAACGACGGCCGAACTGACCGAAAACGGTTTCACAATCCGGGGTAATTTCAACGAGGCCGATACCTACGTGCTGACACTGACTGACCAGATTCGGGGAGAATTGGGCACCAAACTGGAGGAGCCGGTAACCCGTGATCTGTTTTTCGGAAAAATGCCCGCCAGCATTCAGTTTGCCAACAAAAAGGCACTCTATCTGTCCTCGAAGGGAGCGCATAACATTGGTCTGAACATTGTTAACGTACCCAACGTGCAGGTGAAAATTGCGAAGGTGTACGAAAACAACCTCCTGAGTTATTTCCGTAATAACCGCTACGAAGATTACCGGGAGAACGCCAGTGGCGATTGGGGACCGTCGGGCACGTTCAACTACAGCGACGATGAACAGGGTGACTTAAGTACCGTACTGGTCAACAAAACCGTTGAAACCGCCGACCTCCCCAAAGTCCGGGGTGTGTCGGCCTTGAACCTGGCCCTGCCCGATGCCAATAATGAGTTCAGGGGTGTGTATCTGGTTTCGGTCGACTCAAAGGATGAAGCTTATTTGCAGGCAAACCAACTGGTATCCCTGTCGGACATTGGCTTGGTGGCGCACCAGACTAAAAATGAGGTGTTCGTCTGGGCAAATTCCATCCATACCGCAGAACCCCTGCAAGGCGTCGATATAACGCTTGTCAGCAACAACAATCAGTCGGTTTACACGCTCAAAACCGACGGCAGCGGCTTTGTCAGGTTCGACAAGGTAGCCGAAAAAGCACCCGGTTTCAAGATAGCCATGCTCACCGCCCGTACCAGCGATGACTTTAATTTTCTGTTTTTGCCCGACACGCAGGTTGAAACGTCGCGCTTCGATGTGGCCGGGAAATACGATAACGAATCGGGTTTCGACGCGTTCGTGTACGGCGACCGCGACATTTATCGCCCCGCCGAAACGATTCATTTTAACACCATCATCCGGTCACAAACCTGGAAAAGTGTGGGCGCAATCCCCGTTTTGATTCGAGTGTTGACACCCAACGGGCGCGAATTACAGGTGTTTCGCAAAACGACGAATGCACAGGGGGCCGTCACGACGGATGTCCCACTTAGCCCGGCGGCTGTAACCGGGAGTTATTCGATTGAGGTGTTAAACGCCAACAATGTGCTGCTGACATCGCAGTTGGTTAGTGTGGAGGAGTTCGTACCGGACCGGATTAAGGTTGATGTGCTGACGGATAAAGCGAGTTATAAATCAGGCCAGACGATTACTCTCTCTGCTACGGCAACGAACCTGTTTGGCCCCCCGGCCGCCGACCGGTCATACGAGATGGAGTTGCAACTGAAGCGGAAAGCCTTCGCGCCAAAAGGCTTTGAGGACTACGACTTCGATATAGCCAACAGTCAGTCGGGGGCCAATGCCGGGAAGAATGATGTTTTTCCAAAAGAAGTCCGGCAGGGGCGCACCAATGCCAATGGGCAGGTGACCGAAAAATTCCCCATCCCCGCCTTGTACCAAGATATTGGATTGCTCGAAGCGAAACTGTTCGTCACGGTATTTGACGAGAACGGGCGCCCCGTTAACCGCCTTCGCCGGTTGGATGTCCTCACGCAGGACACGTTCTTCGGCACCCGCCTGCCTGACCGATACGTAGCGACCAATACCCCTCTTAGCCCGGAAATAGTAGCCCTCGACCCAGCCGGGACGGTACGGGCCTCGGCCCAAGCGACCGTTGACGTTGTACGCTATGATTACCAGACGGTTATCGAAAAAGAAAGCAACGGCGGGCAGATAAAATACACAACTAAACGGCGCGAAAAGCCGGTTTACAGTAACCTGCTGACGGTCAAAGGTGGCAAAGCCAGTTTCCGATACGTGCCCACCGTTTCGGGCGAGTACGAGATCCGGATCCGCCGACCGGACGCTGTTAACTACGCAGCCACCGGCTTCTATGCCTATGGCTACGGCAGCACATCGGCCTCTTCCTTTGACGTAAGTCAGGAAGGGCAGGTGCTGATGACCCTCGATAAATCCGTTTATCAAACCGGCGACAAAGCGAAAGTACTCTTCAAAGCTCCCTTCGATGGCAAACTGCTGGTGACCATCGAGCGAAACAGCGTTTTGGAACAGGTTTGGCTGAAAACCACCAATAAATCCGCCGAGTGGAATTTTTCGGTGGGGGCTACCCATCTGCCCAATGTGTACGTGACCGCCACCCTGATTCGGGCCATTGACAATACAAACCTGCCGCTAACGGTGGCCCACGGCTTTGCGCCCGTACCCGTGCAGGATATCGATACCAAAATGCCCGTAACCATCACGGCCTCCCTGCAATCCCGCTCAAAAACAAAGCAGACAATCACCGTCAAAACGGCGAAGAACGCTCAGATAACGGTGGCCGTAGTCGATGAAGGAATTCTGCAACTCAAAAACTTTAAAACGCCCGACCCGCACGGATTTTTCTACCAGAAACGGGCATTGGAAGTCGGTAGTCACGACCTCTACGCCCTGCTCTACCCGGAACTATCGCTGAAATCGACATCAAGTGTTGGGGGGGATGGCTATGATTTGGAGAAGCGCGTCAACCCGCTCAGCAATGGCCGTATTCAGTTGGTTGCCCTGTGGAGTGGCATTCTGGAAACCGGCTCGGATGGGGAAGCGACATTCGCTGTAGATATTCCGCAGTTTTCGGGCGATTTACGCGTGATGGCCGTTGCTTACAAAGACAATGCCTTTGGGTCGGCCAACACAAACATGAAAGTAGCCGACCCCATTGTGATCAGTTCCGGCGTTCCCCGCTTCCTGACACCCGGCGACCAGCTCGAATTACCCGTCAATCTGAGCAATACTACCAAACAGGTAGCGACGGTTACAGCTAAACTGAGCCTGACGGGCCCATTAGTAGCCGATAGCATCAGCACGCAGAAGCTAACCATTCAACCCGGTCGCGAGAGTCGGGCCCTGTTCCGGTTATCGGCGAAGCAGGCCATCGGGGCCGGAACCATTACCATAACGGCCAATGGGCTGAACGAGACGTTCACCGAAAAGACGGATATTACCGTTCGTCCGGCAGCTTCCCTGCAAAAAACGACTGTATCAGGTGCCGTGGCCGGTGGACAATTGCAAACGCTTCAACTGGCGGGTTCTTTCCTGTCCGGCACGACAAAAGCGAGTCTGATCCTCAGCCGGTCGCCGGTGGCGCAGTACGGACGGGAACTGTCATACCTGCTGGGGTACCCGCACGGGTGCATTGAACAAACGATTTCGAAAGCCTTTCCGCAGTTGTACTTCGCCGATTTAGCCAAGCAACTGAACACCAACACGTATTTTGTACGGGCGGGCGAGAGCGATTTAAATCCGGCTACCAATGTCCGGCAGGCCATTCAAACGGTTGAAAGTTTGCAAACGCCCGGCGGTGGGTTTAGCATGTGGCCGGGCATGGCTGTGGTAGCGGGCCGAACGAATGTGGATAGTTGGGCCACGGCTTATGCGCTGCATTTTCTGGCCGAAGCCCAGGAGGCAGGGTATGAAGTGCGACCAGCGGTGACAAGTCAGGCCATTGACTTTTTGACCACGCTCACCAACCGGCCAGCCACCGAAACCGACGTCACGTTTGATGAGGCCGGTGGCCGCACCTTCCGCAAAGTGGCCAGTCGTACCACTATTTACGCGCTCTACGCGTTGGCAATTGCGGGTAAACCTAACCGGTCGGCCATGAATTATTATAAGCAGAACAGCGGCTTACTCACGTCCGACAGCCGGTATCTGCTGGCGTCGACCTTCTTTCGCGTGGGTGATTCCCGTAGCTTTTCGGCTCTGCTACCCAAAAAATTCACTGATAACACAACGGGGCGGCAAACGGCGGGCAGTTATGCATCGCCCATACGAAACTTGGCCCTGGTGCTGGATGTACTGGTGGAAACGGATGGTAACAACATTCAGATTCCGACCCTTGCCCGGCAGCTGGCCGGGGCGCTGAAACAGGCAACTTACCTCAACACGCAGGAAGCCTCCTTTGCGTTTCTGGCACTTGGTAAGCTAGCCCGGCAATCGGCCAACAGCACGGCCACGGCGACCGTTACCGCTAATAAGACGGTGATTGGTGCCCTGAATGGTCCATTCCTAACCATTAAGCGAATTCCGACGAATGCTCCGCTCAACCTGATAGCCAAAGGTACTGGCAACGTATATTATTTTGCCCAGAGCGAAGGGATACCGGCAAACGGGAAAATTGCCGAAGAAGACAACGGACTGCGGGTTCGCCGTACCTACCTCAGTCGGGATGGAAATCCGCTCGAAGCTATTAAGCAGAATAATCTGGTCGTTGTAAAAATCACGCTGACCAGTACTAATGGGCTTGATGTGCAGAACATAGTCGTCACGGATTTACTACCGGCGGGGCTGGAAGTGGAAAACCCGCGTCTTAATGAACCGCGCGATATGCCCTGGATTCAGAAACCCGCCACGCCTGATTATTTCGACCTGCGCGACGACCGGATTAATTTCTATATGACTGCTACGGGCACCGAAAAATCGTTCTACTATCTGGCGCGGGCCGTTTCGCGAGGGCGGTTTGTAGTGGGACCCGTCTCGGCCGATGCTATGTACAACGGGGAATACCGCAGCTACAATGGGGCGCGTACACTAACGATAAAATAAGGAATTTATCGGTTCTGCTTTTTCATAGCTGCCGAAAGAATCACCTGAACATGTTACCTTGACAGTTTGTTAGCAGCAAAACCAGACTTTACTCTATAAAGCCACCCGCTGATGCCGTGTAATGCCGACGTTATTATTATTGGTGGTGGACTGGCGGGACTGGTAGCGGGTATTCATCTTTCCCAAAAGAAATTTCGGGTAATCCTGGTCGAGAAGCAGGCCTATCCGCATCATAAAGTCTGTGGCGAATACGTCTCTAACGAGGTACTTCCTTATCTTGAGCAGTTAGGTGTATCAGTCGATGAACTCGGCCCTTCCCGAATCAATCGCTTTCAATTGAGCACGGTCTCCGGGAAATCAGTAGAAAGTAAACTACCTCTGGGCGGATTCGGTGTGAGCCGGTATCGGCTTGATGATTTTTTGTACCAAAAGGCGCTTCTTTCGGGTGTACGAGTTTTGCAGACTCAGGCAGAAGCCGTTCAGTTTGAGGATAATCAGTTTACCGTCACTACATCAGGTAATGAAACCTACACGGCAAATCTGGTTATCGGGGCCTACGGAAAACGGTCATTGCTGGATAAGCAGTTAAACCGGGCATTCATGCACCAGGCCTCGCCCTGGCTGGGCGTTAAAGCCCACTACCGGGCTGATATTCCCAATGATCAGGTATCGCTCCATAATTTCGAGGGTGGGTACTGCGGATTGAGTCAGGTGGAAGAGGGCATCGTGAATGCCTGTTATCTGGCCCACTACAGCAGTTTTAAGCAGTATAAAAATGTAGCCGAATTCCAGGAGCGGGTACTCCGAAAAAATCCTTTTCTGAATCGTTTTTTCGCCAGTGCTACCCCGCTGTTTGACAAGCCACTGGTCATCAGTCAGCTTTCGTTTGCCAAAAAACAGCCCGTCGAAAACCACGTGCTGATGAGTGGCGACACTGCCGGGCTAATCCATCCGCTTTGCGGGAATGGCATGGCAATGGCCATTCACAGTGCCAAAATCCTGGCCGAATTGATTGAAATGCATTACCAGCCCCATTCCTTTGACTGGGTCACGATTGACCGGGCAACGCTGGAGAAACAATATACCCTTGCCTGGACGCATGAATTTAATAAACGACTAACCGCCGGGCGGGCCCTACAATATGTATTACAGTCGCCTTTCGCTACGTCACTCGTGATGAAGGGGGTGCAGCTAACGCCGGGAATATTACCGCTTATTATTAAACAAACGCACGGAAATCCACTGGTGGCCGCTTAGTAAGCCGCGATGAACATTAGCTCATTATTTAGACGAATCGAATGGCATTGAATACCGCACACCGCACGTCCAGAGAAGAAATAATGGATGATTTCTCGATGGAAGGCAACGAACTGAAGGAGGCTCTGGATAAAATTGCCGAGATTAACCAATGGCTGGGTGGCAACAAAATTACGCTGGATGGCATAAAGGTCCTGCTCAAAAACCAGCCGAACGATAAACCCGTTTCTATCCTGGATATCGGTTGTGGCAATGGAGATATGTGCCGCGCTATTGCGGACTTTGCCCGGAAGGAAAACCGGACTGTATCGGTTTTGGGCATCGATGCTAATCCGTTTACAATCCGCCATGCCGAAGCCTGTTCTACCGAGTACCCCTCGATAACCTACCGGGTGCAGGACGTTTTCAGCGAAGCCTTTACAGCGGTACAGTATGACATTGCCGTATGTACCCTGACCCTGCACCATTTTTCGGACGATGCTATTTTGGCCCTGATGAAATTATTGTCGGAACAAGCTACGCTGGGCGTAGTTATCAATGACCTGCAACGGAGTCCGATTCCGTACCGATTATTTCAACTCATCTGCTTCGTTTTTGGACTAAATAGAATGTCCAGAGAAGACGGACTAACATCAATTCTTCGGGGGTTCAAGCGGGCGGACTTAGAGAACTATTCCAGACAACTGCATCTGAACGAGTACAGTATCAATTGGCGATGGGCGTTTCGCTATCAATGGATTATAAAAAACCTATGAGTGTACGAATTACAGCAGTAGCGAAAGCATTACCTCAACATTGGCGGGATACAAGTGATATTTTACCCTTTCTGGATGTTTGGCTAGCCGGGCAGGACAGCCGGTTTCAGCGGAAAGTAAAGAAGATATTTGAAAATGCGGCTGTCGACCGGCGGTATTCGGTCATGAGCCCGGAAGAGGTTTTTTCCCAAACCACGTTCGCCGAGAAAAACGCCATTTACGCCCGTGAAGCCATTAAACTGGGCGAGGAAGCACTGAAAAGTGCGCTGGCAAAAACGACGTGGAAACTGACGGATATCGATTACCTGATTACCGTCAGCTGTACCGGCATTATGATTCCATCGCTGGATGCGTACCTGATTAACAACTTACAGATGCGGCAGGATGTGGTCCGGCTTCCCGTTACCGAAATGGGGTGCGCGGCTGGAGTGTCGGGGATTATTTACGCCAAGAATTTCCTGAAAGCCAATCCCGGCAAGCGGGCTGCATTGATAGCGGTCGAGTCCCCAACGGCCACCTTCCAACTGGACGATTATTCGATGGCCAACGTCGTGAGCGCAGCCATATTTGGCGACGGTGCCGCCTGTGTTCTCCTGTCATCGCATGAAGAGGATGCCGGACCGGAAGTGGTAGCCGAAGATATGTACCACTTTTACGAGGCTACCCACATGATGGGTTTTGGCCTCAGTAACACCGGCTTGCAGATGATTCTGGACAAAGCCGTGACGGATACCATTGCCGAACATTTCCCGGCTATTATTTATCCTTTTCTGGAAAAAAACCAGCTCACCATCGAATCCATTGATCACCTTATTTTCCACCCCGGCGGGCGGAAGATCGTAGAAGTAGTACAGGACATTTTTGGCAAAATGGGCAAGAACATTGACGAAACGAAGGATGTTTTACGAAAATACGGCAATATGTCCAGCGCAACAGTCCTGTATGTGTTAGAACAATTCATGGACAAAGGATGTCCTACCGATACGTACGGGCTTATGCTCAGTTTTGGGCCGGGCTTTTCGGCACAGCGCGTTTTGCTACGATGGTAACCGAATTTGGTCAACACAATTATTGGGCCATTATCCTGGGCGGTAGTAAAGGATTGGGCCTTGCAACGGCGCAGAAGCTGGCACGGCACGGCATGAATCTGTGCATCGTGCACCGAACCCGAAAAGCGGACCTCCCCGACGTAGAAAGGGCATTCAGTCAGATGGCAGCGGAAGGTATTCAATGCATTGATGTCAACGTGGATGCGACCAATGCCGATAAGCGGACTGCCATCATGGCCGATTTGCGCAACCGGATGGGGGAGCAGGGGAAAATTAGGGCGTTAATTCACAGCATCGCCAAGGGTAATTTGAAACCAATGCTGGCCCAGGAGAAACCGAGCCTCCAGCACGACGATTTTCAGTTAACCATCGACGCGATGGCCATTAGTTTGTACGATTGGACAAAAGCGCTGGTAATGGAACATATGTTTGCCCCCGACGCCCGTATTATTAGCTTCACCAGTGAGGGAAGCACGAAAGCCTGGAAGAACTACGCAGCCGTTTCGGCGGCTAAAGCGGCCCTAGAAGCTATTTCAAGGAGTATTGCGCTGGAGATGGCTCCTTTAGGTATTCGAGCAAACTGCATCATGGCAGGGGTTACCAATACAGATTCGCTACGCATGATTCCGGGTCACGATACGTTGCTGGCGCACAGTCGGCAACGAAACCCAATGGCTCGCCTAACCACACCCGACGATGTGGCGAACGTCGTTTATTTACTCTGTAAAGACGAAGCCGCCTGGATTAACGGTACCGTAATTCCGGTCAACGGTGGCGAGCATCTCCAATAAACTATACGTGCAGCCATTTGACCATATCCTCTCGAAATTACCCTACGGCAAACCTTTTTTGTTTGTTGACTCCCTGCAATCTGTTACAGAGAATGGCGTGGAAGGACAGTATACTTTTCCAGCCGATTCGTCTTTTTATGCCGGGCACTTTAGCCAAATGCCCGTTACACCCGGTGTTATCCTGACGGAGGTAATGGCGCAAATTGGTGTCGTTTGTCTGGGTATTTTTTTGCTGAATGACGCCCCAACCGACGAACTGGAAATCGCCCTGACCGCCACGCAGATTGATTTCTACAAGCCCGTTTTCCCCGGCGAAACCGTTACGGTTCGGTCAACGAAAGACTTTTTCCGGTTTCATAAGTTGAAATGTAGAGTAGAGATGCTAAACGATAAGGATGAGCTGGTATGCCGGGGCACCATTGCCGGTATGATGAAGTCGAAATCACATGCGTAATCGGGTTGTTGTTACCGGTCTGGGCGTCGTATCGCCCAATGGTGTAGGCGTTCCCGCCTTCCTGGAGGCTATCGAAACCGGAAAGAGTGGTATTACCTTTCATCAGGAATTAGCCGATTTAAAATTCGCCTGTCAGGTAGGCGGTATCCCCCCCGTTACCGAAGCGCACAAGCAGCAATACTTCACTGATTTACAGCTCAGAGGACTCAACAGTAGTGGCATAATCTACGGGGTTATGGCGGGTATGGAGGCCTGGCATAACGCTGGCCTTCCAACGGCCACCGATGAGCCGGACTGGGATTCGGGCATTATTTTCGGGACCGGTATGTTGAGCGTCGATAAATTTCGGGAATCTATTTACAAGGTCGATGAGGGGCAGGTTCGGCGGCTGGGCAGTACGGTGGTGCTTCAAATCATGACCAGTGGGGTAAGTGCCTACCTGACCGGTATGACCGGCTGCGGTAACCAGATTAGTGCCAACTCTTCCGCCTGCGCTACGGGTACCGAAGCCCTACTTTTGGCTTACGAACGAATAGCCAGCGGCTCGGCCAAACGGATGCTGGCCGGTAGTTGCAGCGACCACGGCCCATACATCTGGGGTGGATTCGATGCCATGCGCGTACTTCCCTATCAGTACAACGAGGACCCCGAACGGGCATCGAGGCCGCTTAGTGCCAGCGCCAGCGGCTTTGTACCCGGCAGTGGTGCGGGTGCGCTGGTGCTGGAATCGCTGGAAAGTGCGCAGGAACGGAAGGCAACCATTTATGCTGAAGTACTGGGCGGGCATATGAACTCCGGTGGTCAGCGGGCAGGCGGAACCATGACCGCACCCAACCCGGTGGCCGTCAGAAAATGCATCGAAACAGCTTTGGTGCAGGCAGGCGTCCGGGCCGACGAAGTTGATGTAATAGACGGTCATTTGACGGCAACGATAAAAGACCCGGCCGAAGTGACTGCCTGGTGCGAAGCTCTGCAGCGCCAGGGTGGCGATTTTCCTTATGTTAACTCGCTCAAATCAATGGTGGGCCATTGCCTGAGTGCCGCCGGCAGTATCGAGTGCGTGGCTTCGGTGCTGGAATTGTATAACGGGTTTATTTATCCGTCCATCAATTCGGAAGACAGTCACCCGGATATTTCCGCTCAAATTGATGTCAGCCGGATTCCTCAGCAATCCATTCGAAAAGAAATTACGATCATAGCAAAAGCCAACTTTGGTTTTGGCGACGTAAATGCGTGTATACTTTTAAAAAAGTTTCTAGCCTAAACAGACAATGCAGACAAAAGACGAATTGATTACTGCCCTCAAAACAATTGTGAAACCCTACGTTCAGGATGAGCAGGCATTTGAGCACGTAACAGAAGCAACCGATTTTATCCGGGATTTAAAGATTAACTCGGCTAACCTGGTCGACATTGCCCTGGATGTGGAGGAAGCCTACGACATCGAAATTGACAATGAGTCGATGGAGAAGATGCTCACAGTAGGAACCGCCATTGATATTATCCAGGAAAAGTTAGCGGCCAAATGATTGGCAACGACATTGTTGATCGGGCGCAGGCAAAACGGGAAAGTAACTGGCAGCGGAAAGGGTTTCTGAATAAGTTATTTACCCCGTCCGAACAGCAGCTTATCCAGAGCGCCATTGACCCGGAATGCCTGGTTTGGCTACTATGGAGTATGAAGGAAAGTGCCTACAAAGCAACCACCCGGAAAACGGGGAAGCGCGTTTTCAACCCAAAAAAAATAAGCTGTACCCTCACAACGTGGTCCGATGAAGCCGCCGAAGGATTCGTGGTGTATGAAGAAGAATACCGGACCAGATCGTTGATTACGCCGAATTACATTGCCAGTGTAGCCTTTCCTGCAAACCAACTCCCCATTCCCGAACAAGTAGTTATTCTATTTGAACGTGCTGATAATCAGCACCAGTCTACCCAGCTTCGTACTAGCCTTCTGGAACACTACGCTGCGGTTTCGTCCGTTGCAGATAAGGAATTGCAGGTTTTCAGCGATAAAAATGGCCTCCCTGCTCTGGTCATTAAAAACTCGTTACAGGAAACCGTCAGCCTACCTATCAGCATTAGCCATCATGGTCATTACGGTGCTTTTAGCATCGCTCACCCTGCTTATCCGTTCTATCATTGACCGGTAAGACCAACAGTAAAACCCCCTTCCTTTACGGATAAAATACTAACATTTGCCTTACTTCATTAGTTATATAGGCTAAAGCAACTTTGACAAACAAGTTAGTTTATCATTAAATTATACAACGTTATGAAAAGGAAAATATGGGCAGCAGGCGCTTTACTGGCAGCAATGGCCAGTTTATCATCCTGCGCATCAACAGAGCGCTGGCTGTACGGAAACTCACAGAACAGCAGGGAAGACATTGTACAGCGGGATCGCAACAGCGAATCACGCAACACGGCCGATAATCAGGCGGACAGGATATTCAACCGTCGAAATCGTACCGACGATGACGAGCGAATGAGTAGTAACAACTCGCGGTATAACAGTAATAACTCACGCAACAGCAGTTCGTACCGGAACCCTTATAGCAACTCGGGTGACCAGGGGAGCCGGATGAGTTATCGGAGTGGTACCTACAATAACCCCTACCGGTCGGGTGATCGTCAGAATCCTTATTACAATAGTGATCGGTACAGCAATACCAGCCGGTCGTATGATAGCCGGTATTACGACGACCGTAGCATGAACACCGACCGCTACGATAACCAGTCGTACGATCAGCGAAATTCATATAACGACCGGTACGACAACAGCCGCAATTCGTCTAACAACAGCAACCGTTCGTACGATGATCGCCAGTCCAATGATCGGTACTCGAACAACAGTCAGAACAGCCAATATAATGATCGGGACTCCCGGAATTCGTACAGCAATGACCGCTCGTACAATGACCGGAACATGAACAACGACCAGAATTCGTACAACAACCGGTACGATAATCAGTCTAACAACAATCGGGATTCCTACCGTAATGATGGTTATTCTAACCGCAACAGTGGCAGCATGAACGATAACCGGCAGATGGACAACCGTGACAATCGTAGTTACGATTCAAACCAGAACAGTAGTCGTGATGACCAGAACATGAACAACGACCGGAACAACAATCGCGATAACCGGAACATGAACAACGACCGGAACAATCGTCAGATGGATAACCGGGACAATTCATCCAATCGTACTAACAGCCAGAATAATTACTCTTCCGACAGCCGCGATAACAGCCGTCAGGGTGATTACAGCAACATGTCGGGTAGCCGTCGGGACAACAACGACCGGAACGATAACTCGAATCAGAACTACCGTCAGAATAATAGCAACACTGGTAATCAATCCAACAACCAGTCATCTGACCGGGACCGTCGTGATTTAGGCGACAAAATCTCGTCTCAGATGGACAAGATTGATCAAAAACTGTCCGAAGTAAAGCAGGATGTAAAAGACGAAAGCCGTCGGGACAAGAAAAAGCGTGAAGACATGGTTAAAGACCTACAGGATAAGCGCAGCCAGTTGTCCGACGCTTACTACAAGGTGCAGCGGGCTACTTCCAATACATTCGATGATGTGAAGAAAGAAACCAGTAAAGTTGTTGACGACATCGGCGACTGGTTTAGCAAGACCGCCGATAAGGTAACCAAATAAGTACCATTTCCAGTTGGAAGAAGGGGTTGATTCGAGCGAATCAACCCCTTTTTGTTGGACCAGTCAAAAAAGGAGTTCGCTATCTATCTTTGCAGTATGGCACTAATCAAATCTGTTCGGGGCAATCATCCCCGGTTTGGCGAAAACTGCTGGTTTGCGGAGAACGCTACCATTGTGGGCGACGTAACCATGGGGCAGGACTGCACGGTGTGGTTCAATGCCGTTATCCGGGGCGACGTTAATGCCATCACCATCGGCGACCGGACCAATATTCAGGATGGAGCCGTTATCCACTGCACCTACCAACGGTTTAAAACCACCATTGGCAGTTCGGTTTCCATCGCCCATAACGCCGTTGTTCACGGTTGCACGCTGGAAGACAGCGTGCTTGTTGGCATGGGAGCCATTGTTATGGATGGTGCCGTTGTTGGTACAGGTAGCATCATAGCGGCCGGGGCCATTGTTACGCAGCATACGATAGTACCACCCGGTAGCATCTACGCCGGTAATCCGGCCCGTTTTTTAAAAGCGGTTTCGCTGGAACAGGCCGACATATTTGACCGAACCGCCGATAATTATGTAATGTATGCTAAGTGGTTTAAATAAGTTTACGGTAAACAGTTTTTGGTTCACGGCTGGCTGACGCGAAGCCGTTCCCGTGGCAGCCAGCCGTGAACACTTCTTTCGCTTATGGACGATTTTCTTATTTACTTACGCTTAGGGTTCGACCACATTACCGACCCAAGGGGATACGACCATATTCTGTTCGTTATTGCGCTGTGTGCAGTCTACATCATTCGGGAGTGGCGGCAGGTACTGATTCTGGTTACGGCCTTCACCATTGGGCATTCCATTACACTGGCCCTGGCTACGCTGCAACTCATTCACTATAAAACAGCCCTTGTTGAACTGCTCATTCCAGTTACGATACTAATTACCGCTATTTCCAATTTCTTCTTTCGGGACACGAAGCAACGGAAATTTACATCTCGCAAACTCTCCGGTCGTTCCTGGCGCTATGGACTGGCACTATCCTTCGGGTTGATTCACGGCATGGGTTTTTCTAATTACCTGCGGAGCCTGCTGGGCCGGGAGGCCGATATTATCGGGCCACTGCTGGCTTTTAATATCGGTCTGGAAATAGGGCAGTTGGTTATTGTAATACTGATTCTTTTAATCGCTTATGGGCTGCTCGATATCCTCAAAACCAGCCGTCTTCGCTGGACGCTTATTATATCGGGTATCGTTGCCGGAATGGCGCTGTCCCTGATTATCAACAATACGTATTTGAGTGACTTACTGAAGTAAAGCCTACCGTTCCTCCGGCCATTCTGAGTTTTCATCAAAATCAAAAGTCAGCAAAACTCTTTTTTTTGTATTTTTAGCTTTTTCATCAACAACTACAATCCATTTTATGCAAAAGATAATTTTGCTGGTAACGAGTTTGGCCGTTCAAATGGGGACTATGCTTGCTCAGGCACCTACTCAGCAGGCCAATACACGTTTTGAGCAACTTGGCCCCAAACTGCCCACCCCCAATACATTTCGCACGGCATCGGGTGCCCCCGGAAAAGACTACTACCAGAACCGGGCCGACTACGATATCAAAGCAACGCTGGACGATACTAAACAGCGACTTACCGGCTCCGAAACGATTACGTACCATAACACCTCGTCGGACGCCCTGCCTTACCTCTGGATTCAGCTTGACCAGAACGTTTTTCGCCCCGATGCCACCGGCAATACCGCAACCACAAACAGCCTCAACCCGGAACGGGCCAGTCTCGCCCAGCTCAATCCCGATGCCGCTTTGATTGGAAAAGATTACGGCTATAAAATTACCGCCGTGCGCGACCAGGCCGGTAAGGCAATCAAATACACCATCAATGAAACAATGATGCGGATTGACCTGCCCCAACCTGTACTTCCCGGCAAGTCCGTCGCTTTCTCAATCGACTGGAATTTCCACATTGTCGATGCCACCTCTACCCATGCCCGCTCCGGCTACGAGTTTTTCCCGAAAGATGGTAATTACATTTACGAGATGGCCCAGTGGTTCCCGCGCATGTGTGCCTACGATGATGTAAATGGCTGGCAAAACAAGCAGTTTCTGGGTCAGGGTGAGTTCACCCTCATTTTTGGTAACTACAAAGTAGCCATCACCGCCCCGAATGATCACGTTGTAGGCGCAACCGGTGAGCTACAAAATCCGGGGCAGGTATTAACCGCCACACAGCAGAAACGCTGGAACGAAGCGAAAGGCAAGGGCGATAAGCCCGGCGAAAACCCAGTGGTCATCGTAACGCAGGCCGAAGCCGAAGCCGCCGAGAAAGGCAAGCCAACGGGTACCAAAACCTGGGTATACAAAGCCGAAAACGTGCGCGACTTTGCGTTTTCCAGCAGCCGTAAATTCATCTGGGATGCGTTGCAACCCAGTGTGGAAGGCAAGCGGGTGTGGGCCATGTCCCTCTATCCAAAAGAAGCTAACCCGCTCTGGGGCCAGTATTCAACCCGCCTAGTTGCCCACACGCTGCGCTCCTACTCGAAACGTACGTTCGGGTATCCCTACCCGGTGGCCTACTCCGTACACGGGCCGGTTGGGGGCATGGAATACCCAATGATGTGCTTCAACGGTGCCCGCCCGGAGGCTGATGGCACCTATTCGCAGGGCACCAAAAATTTTCTGATTCTGGTGGTCATTCATGAAGTAGGGCATAATTTCTTTCCCATGATTGTCAACTCCGACGAGCGGCAGTGGTCGTGGATGGACGAAGGCCTGAACAGTTTTCTGGAAGGACTGGCCTGTCTGGAATGGGATGCTAACTTCCCGGCGCGGGGCATCGAGCCACAATCAATTGTACCCTACATGCAGATGGATTCCAGCAAGCAGGTGCCCATTATGAGCAGTTCGGATAATATTCCGCGCAACACCTTTGGTCCCAACGCGTACAGTAAACCCGCTACGGCGTTGAATATTTTGCGCGAAACGGTGATGGGCCGGGAGTTATTCGACTATGCGTTTAAAGAATACGCTCGTCGGTGGGCGTTTAAATCGCCCGAACCGGCTGACTTTTTCCGGACGATGGAAGATGCCTCGGGCGTCGACCTAGACTGGTTCTGGAAAGGCTGGTTCTACGGTGTACAACCCGTCGATCAGTCATTGGTGAAAGTCAACTGGTTCCAGGCGGGTTCCCAGAATCCCGACATCTCGAAAGTGGAAGCCCGTGCCGCTGCTCAGAAAAAGATGAATACCATCAGCAAGCAACGGGATGCACTCAGCAAAGACGAAACCGTGGTAGCGCAGGATTCCACCATGAAAGACTTCTATAACAGCTACGACCCCTACGCCGTGACGGAAGGAGACCGTCAGCAGTACCAGGCCTATTTGAATTCTCTATCCGCTGAAGAAAAGTTGCTGACCGAAGCGGGCACTAACTTCTATACGCTGTCGCTCAAGAATAAAGGCGGCATTCCGATGCCGGTCATTGTACGCATGGAATTTGAAGACGGTACGGATTCAGTTGCCCGCTTCCCGGCCGAAATCTGGCGCTTCAATGATGTGTCCATTAACAAAGTGATTGCCACCAACAAGAAGGTGAAGCAGTGGACACTCGACCCATTCTACGAAATTGCCGACATTAATACAGAGGATAACTCCTTTCCACCGGTAGCCCAACCCACCCGGTTTCAGCTATTCAAGCAACAGCAGCGGGGTGGGCAGGGCCAAAACCCCATGCAACAACAGAAACAGCAGCCAGCACCCGCCCGGCAGGGAAGTGGCAAAAATTAACGACAACCTAAAATGAGAAATAAACGATGAGAAAAAGTATGTTAATGGCTGGCCTTACACTATGGTCAGCAGTCGTATTCGCTCAACAAGCCCCGACGCAAAATGCGAACACGCGTTTTGAGCAACTCGGCCCCAATCTGCCCACGCCCAACACCTTCCGGACGGCGGCCGGTGCCCCCGGTAAGGACTATTTCCAGAACCAGGCCGACTACGACATAAAAGTCGAGCTGGACGATGCGAACCAAAAAATTATTGGTTCGGAAACGGTTACGTACCATAATAACTCGACGGATGCATTGCCCTATATCTGGCTTCAACTCGACCAGAATTTATTTGCAAAAGGCTCCATCGGTAGCGTCACCCGCACGGGGAGCGTCAACGAAAACGGCATGAGTTTCGGGCAGTTGCAAAACCTGACCTCCGTTCGCGAGCGGAGCAGTCAGCAGGCGACGGACAAATACGGGTACAATATCACATCCGTTAAAGATACCAAGTCAGGCACTGCGCTGAAGTACACCATCAACCAGACCATGATGCGGATTGACTTGCCAGCCCCGCTCAAACCGGGTGGCAGCTACTCCTTCAATGTGGACTGGAACTACTTCGTCACGGAATATTACGGCCGGAGTGGTATGGAGTTTTTCCCGAAAGATGGTAATTACAACTACTTTATTGCCCACTGGTTTCCACGTTTATGCGCTTATAACGATGTGAATGGCTGGCAGAACAAGCAGTTTCTGGGTCAGGGCGAGTTTACCCTCATTTTTGGCAATTACAAAGTAGCCATCACCGTACCCAATGACCACGTTGTGGGGGCTACGGGTGAGTGCCAGAACTACAAGCAGGTATTATCGGCTACCCAGCAGAAGCGCATGGCGCAGGCTAGTACCTCGAAAAAACCGGTGGTTATCGTTACACAGGCCGAAGCCGAAGAAGCGCTGAAAGCCAAACCTGGTGCAGCAAACGGCAAGAAAACCTGGGTGTATACGGCGCAGAACGTACGTGATTTTGCTTTCGCCAGCAGCCGCCGGTTTATTTGGGATGCCATGCAAACCGATGTGTACGGTGATGGCCACAAAATCTGGAGCATGTCTTTCTACGCCAAAGAAGGTAATCCTCTTTGGGAGCAGTATTCAACCCGGGTGGTAGAGCACACGCTGAAATCGTACGGTAACCGGACCATCAAGTATCCGTACCCCGTGGCTATCTCCTGCCACGCTACGGCTGGTGGCGGTATGGAATACCCCATGATTTCGTTTAACGGTGGCCGTCCGGAAGCCGATGGTACGTACTCCCCGCAGGTAAAAGCGGGTATGATTGGGGTTATCATTCACGAGGTAGGGCATAACTTCTTCCCCATGATTGTCAACTCCGATGAGCGTCAGTGGACCTGGATGGACGAGGGCCTGAATACGTTCTGCCAGTATCTGGCCGAAAAAGACTGGGATTATAATTTCCCTAGCCGTCGGGGTGAGCCGCAATACATTGTTGACTACATGAAGTCAGACAAAGCGGTGTTATCCCCCATCATGACCTCATCCGACAACGTAATCGGTCTTGGACCCAATGCCTACGCAAAACCCGCTACGGCTCTGAATATTCTGCGCGAAACGGTGATGGGCCGGGAGTTATTCGATTATGCGTTTAAAGAATACGCTCGTCGGTGGGCGTTTAAATCGCCCGAACCGGCTGACTTTTTCCGGACGATGGAAGATGCCTCAGGCGTTGACCTGGACTGGTTTTGGAAAGGTTGGTTCTACGGAGTTGAACCCGTCGATCAGGATTTGGTGGAAGTCGACTGGTTCCAGGTCGATTCGGGTAATCCTGAAATAACGAAAGCGTCCGCCCGCGCCGAAGCAAAACGCAAAGCCGGTACCATCAGCAAGCAGCGCGATGCCGCTACGCAGGCCGAAACCGTTGTGGCCCAGGATTCGACCATGAAAGATTTCTATAATAGCTACGACCCGTACGCGGTTACCGACGCTGATAAGAAGAAGTACCAGGATTACCTGGCTTCGTTGAATGACGATGAGCGAAAAGCTATTGAAGCAGCTGACAAGCAAAATTTCTATACGCTGGCCCTGAAAAATAAGGGCGGTCTGCCCATGCCGGTCATCATACGCATGGAGTTTGAAGACGGCACGGATTCGGTTGCCCGCTTCCCGGCCGAAATCTGGCGCTTCAACGATGTGTCGATCAAGAAAGTGATTGCCACCAATAAAAAAGTGAAGCAGTGGACGCTCGACCCATTCCAGGAAATAGCGGACATCGACACGGAGAACAACGCATTTCCCCGCGTTGCCGAGCCAACCCGCTTCCAGCTGTTTAAACAGCAGCAACGCGGTGGGCAGGGGCAAAACCCCATGCAGCAACAGAAACGCCCCACACCGCCCCCGGCCACGCAGGGTAGTGGCAAAAATTAAGCGGTTCTAAATACGAATACCAGTACACAAAAACGGTCTTTAACGATTGGTTAAAGACCGTTTTTTATTGAATCAGACTTACTCTACTTACATTCACCTCCAGAATCAAATGAAAATTTCTACACTATTTTTTGCATTCCTGACGCTGCTCGGGCTTACGGTTCAAGGGATACGGGCACAAGCCCCAAAACCCACCTTGCCAACGTCACCAACAATGACGCTACCCATAACGGCTACAGCGACACCCACGGCAACAACCGTTGTTGCGGCCCCAAAAGTACCCATTAAACCCTACCGTGACGTAATTACGGCAGCGGCCCAAACCAGCCGGGGCCTGTTTACCGCGCACCGGATTGATGATAAATTTTACCTCGAAATTCCTGACAGTTTGCTAGGCCGCGAGTTCATGGCCATCACGCGGATTGCCAAAGCGCCAACCGGTGCCGGCTACGGCGGTGAATTAGCCAACCGACAGGTGTTGCGTTGGGAGCGTGGCCCCGAAAAGAAACTACTCTTGCGGGTTGTGAGCTACATCAACGTCGGGAGCGACACGCTGCCCATTTCGCAGGCCGTCCGCAACTCTAATGTCGAACCGATTGCCTTTGCGTTCGACCTGCGAGCCATTCGGAAAGACAGCGTACTCGCGTCGGTGATCGAAGTAACGGACTTTTTCAGGGGAGACAATCAGGTTGTATCCATTAATCCAGTCACCAAATTTCGTTACCGGCTAACGGCTTTGGCGCCGGAACGGTCATATGTACAACGCATCAAATCGTATCCAATCAACACGGAAGTGATGGTAACAAAAACCTTCACCGTCAACACAACACCGGTCGTACCGTCGCCCGTACCATCGCCCTTACCTACCGTAGCGTTACCCGTTGGTACCGAAGCAGGTGCAGTAACAATGGAGATAAACACATCCATGATTCTGTTACCGCGCACACCCATGCGGAAACGATTGTTCGACAGCCGGGTTGGCTATTTCGCCAATGGTTACACGGTGTATAATGATGCCTCACAGCGAACTGAGGATGAGACCTTTGCCGTACACTGGAAGCTGGAACCCAAAAATGCAGCCGACGCCCAACGCCAGAAAGCGGGTGAACTCATTGAACCCCGCAAACCCATTGTTTATTACATCGATCCGGCAACACCCCTCAAATGGCGTAAATCCCTAAAACTAGGCGTTGCCGACTGGCAGGTAGCGTTTGAAAAAGCGGGCTGGAAAAATGCCATTATGGCGAAAGACTGGGATAGCAAAGACAGCACATTGAGTCTGGAAGATGCCCGCTATTCGGTGATTCGCTATTTCGCATCGGACATCGAAAATGCGTATGGCCCCAACGTCCACGACCCCCGTTCGGGTGAAATCATCGAAAGTCATATCGGCTGGTACCACAACGTCATGAACCTGCTACGGAAGTGGTACATGGTGCAGGGAGCTGCCGTCGATGTCCGGGCACGTAAACCAAAGTTTGACGACGAATTAATGGGGCAGCTGGTGCGGTTTGTTTCATCGCATGAGGTAGGACATACACTCGGGTTGCGGCATAATTACGGTTCAAGCCACGCTACGCCCGTTGAAAAGTTACGGGACAAAGAATTTATCAAACAATACGGCCACACGGCCTCCATTATGGATTACGCCCGTTTCAACTATGTAGCGCAGCCTGAAGACAACATCACAGACCTCTTTCCGCGTATTGGCACCTACGATATCTGGGCTATTGAGTGGGGCTATAAGCCTATCTACGACACACCAACACCTGAGGCAGATAAGTTAGTGTTGAACGGGTGGGTAAAAAAACACGTTGGTGATCCACGTTATTGGTTCGGCACCGAAACGAACCCGCTTGACCCCCGTTCGCAAAGCGAAGACCTAGGCGATAATGCCATGATTGCCAGTACATACGGCATCAAAAACCTTAAGCGAATTTTACCTAATCTTACCAAATGGACGGGCGAAGAAGCCGAAGATTACGATAAGCTACGGGAGATGTATGGGGAGATTGCCGGGCAATACCGACGGTACATGGGCCACGTAACGAAGTACGTTGGTGGTGTTTATGAAACCCCTCACACATACGATCAGTTGGGTATCGTTTATGAACCAACGCCCCATGCATTACAAAAAAGCGCGGTAACTTTCCTGAATCAGCAACTGTTTCAAACACCAACCTGGCTGCTGGACGCTAAAATCATGCAGCTTGTCCGGCCTGACCAGGGTGTTGATTACCTGCGAACTTTACAGGAAACCACTCTAAACAGCCTGATGGATATTGGTCGCCTGTCGCGCCTGATTGAAAACAGCAGCCGTCCGGCTAAGTCCTACAGCCTGGATGAATTCATGACCGATCTTCAATCATCAATCTGGAGAGAATTAAAAGCGGGTCATTCCATTGATGTGTATCGCCGTAACCTTCAGAAAGTATACGCGGAGAAGTTAATTTCGATGTTGACGCCAACTCCACCCGTTGCGCCTGCCGCGGGCTTTTCGGGTAATGGTTTCCGCTACAATGCCGGCCCCATTGCCGATGTTCGCAAATCCGACATCATGTCGGAAGTGCGCGCCCAGTTGGTTAGTCTAAAAGGCAGTATAAAGGTGGCTATTCCGCGTCAAACCGACAAGATGAGCCGGTATCATCTAAGCGACGTATTAGCGCGCATCGACAACGCCTTAAACCCCAGACGTGGTTAATAGCCATTTTATCACGCTAAATCTTTTGACAATTACCGACACTTCGCTACATTTGCAGTCCAATTCGGGATGTAGCGCAGTCCGGTAGCGTGGCCCGCTTGCAGCGGGAAGGTCGTTTATGAAATATGTAGTGTACATAATTTTTAGCGATTCACTATCAAGGTATTACGCTGGACAAACCGTCAATATTGACCGAAGACTATTGGAACACAATTCGGGCAAAGGAAATTACACATCGAAAGGTGCTCCCTGGAGGTTGATAAATTGTTTTGATTGTACTGATAGAGTTGAAGCAGTTCGATCAGAGAAAACGATTAAAAGCCGGGGAATTAAACGATATTTACAGGACAATAACCTGTAAAAAATATCTTCGGGATGTAGCGCAGTCCGGTAGCGTGCTTGCATGGGGTGCAAGAGGTCGTGGGTTCGAATCCCGCCTTCCCGACAGTTGAAATGAGCCACTTACAATTTATGTAAGTGGCTCATTTGTTTATATGTGGGCAATATTCAATGAAATATGTCATTTCCTCAGATCATGGTGTGATTTCGACCACAATCTTCAACAAAATCATCAATTGCTGAATAGCTGAGTCCCAGTTTTGCTGGGGTATTTTACAACTCTCTATAATGCGTCGTGTCGTTTGATAAAGTAGTTTAAGCTTAATTTTTGAGTATTTTATATGACTAAGCCAATTGACGACCTATTACCCTTGCCAATAGATACTAAAGTTCAGCAGTATATGGATTTTTACCATGATGCTTTACATGAACTTGTCTGTTTTGGTACCCATATGCTTAAATGGTCCTTAGAGCAAAATAAACCTAAAACGGAAATAGGTTCAGAAGTAGATTTAGCTGCTCTGCTATTATTCCGCCATATTTTAGAGTTGGTCGATGCAATTTCTGTACAAATAAAAGCAGGCATTGCAGTGCCCTGCAAGATTCAACTCAGAGCTTTACTTGAAGCTTACTTAAGCTTGGAATATATGCTAGCAAAAGATCGAGAGCGCCGGGCTACCTGTTTTATGATAGTTGATCATTACAGAAAATTAAACATATACAGAAAGCTGACATCTGGCACGAAGGAAAACGAAAAACTTAAGTTAGACCTCAAGCAGTATGGTTCGTTTTTTACTGGCTTATCCACAGTTCCAGGAGCCGCTCACATGCTTGAAAATCAAGAGAAATTAGTCAATCTACCAATATATAAGGATGCTCGGGAAGAATATTTGAGAGTAGTGAAAAAGAAGCCCAATGCAGACATCAAATGGTATTCGCTTTATGAAGGACCCTCCTCTGTTTTGTGGCTGGCTACTCGTCTCAAAAAGTTAGACTTGTACGAATTTTTCTATAAATCTTGGTCTAATCCAACTCATGGAACAGATTTGTCTACTAACGTGCTAGTAAGAGGTAAAGATGGCTTAGGAGCAATGAATCAGATCAGGAATATGGGAGAAGCCCATGATGTGACAACTCAAACAGTAATGTTAACATCTATTCTGTATATGGAGTTAATTGCAGTTAAGGTAATTCCTGAACACAGAAGGCAGATCTCAGAATGGTTCTTGAAATATAAGGTGGAATATCGCACACCATTAGAGCATCGTAAGATAAACTTTACTTGATACGAATCTCTTAAAACAGATTTGCTACCGTGTGCCAACCAATCATAGCATGTATAGAATCCGTGAATGGATCTAACTGGCCTTATCGTACTTTTCTGATTCTGAGCACAACTCCGTTCCGATCGTTTAAGTGTTATATACTTAAAACGCACAACCCCGATTATTACAGAAGTTGTGCGTTGCCTACACTATCATTGTGCTAAATCCTATGAATTTTCAGTCTCTCTAATTGCTCAATCTTTCTTCCCTTGAACAACGTGTCTTTGGTCTGCTCTCGTATATTCATCGTGCGATGCACTCCTTACTTCACCCTATATCTCTCCCAGCAATCCCTCCAGGTCCAGCGCATGGGTGTACATCTCGATGGAGCCGTCTGCCTTGCGCGGCCACTGCTCCCGTGGTCGGTCCCAGTATAACTCAACGCCATTCTGGTCAGGGTCATTCAGGTAAATAGCTTCCGATACGCCATGATCCGATGCGCCGGTGATGGGATATTTTGCATCAATGAGTCGCTGTAGGGCTACGGCCAGATCCCGTCGCGTAGGGTATACGATGGCGGTATGAAATAACCCCGCCGAACGGACAGGAGCCGGTGGACCATCTTTGCTATACCATGTATTTAAGCCAATATGATGGTGGTAGCCACCGGCTGAAATAAAGGCGGCATCGTTGCCATACATCGTTACCAGCGAGAACCCCAGCAGGTCGCGGTAAAAGGCCAGCGCCCGGTTTAAATCGGCGACTTTCAGGTGAATATGCCCAATGCGGGTCTGGTCGGGAATGGTATAAGACGGTACGGTCATGATAATCTGGACGCTGTTAAATTAAACGCTATTTTTACCGTGATAAGATCGTTACTGCTAACGAGATCGACCTGAAAATAAATCCTTCATCGCAATGCGCACCTGTACGTTTTCTGCACTCCTCTGCTTTGCTGTCGTTACTACCGCCATTAACCCCACACAGGGGCAAACGAAACCCCCAACGCCCACCTTTGCCTTCGCCGAACCCAGCCTTTCGCCCGACGGTGCCGAAGTAGCGTTTGTATCGGGTGGTGATATCTGGACGGTGCCCACAACGGGGGGAGACGCCCGGCTGCTGGTGTCACACCCGGACAATGAATCCCGACCAATTTATTCGCCGGACGGAAAATACCTGGCTTTTGCTTCATCCCGCACCGGTAACGGGGATATTTACCTGCTCACCATTGAAACGGGAGCCATAAAACGGTTGACGTATGATGATGGCAATGAGGTACTTAATGCCTGGTCGAGGGATGGCAAAATGGTGTACTTCCAATCCACCAGCCGGGACATTTCCGGTATGAACGATATTTATCGGGTGGCCATTACCGGTGGTACGCCCATGCCCGTCACTGCCGACCGGTATGCCAATGAATTTTACGGAGCCCCATCACCCGATGGCAAAACACTGGCGTTTTCGGCACGGGGCATTGCCTCTAATCAGTGGTGGCGCAAGGGACGCAGTCACCTCGACGAAACGGAACTATGGCTCTATCGTCCGGAGGCTAAAAAAGCCGACCAGTATGAGCGGGTTACCGAAGGAGGTGCCAAAGAGCTGTGGCCCATGTGGAGTCAGGATGGAAAAACGCTCTACTACGTTTCAGACCGGAACAAAACCCAAAATCTGTGGACAAAAACCCCGGGTGGTCAGGCGGCAATGCTGACCAGTTTTACCAATGGCCGGGTTCTCTGGCCTTCCATTGGCTACGATGGCCGGGCTATTGTGTTCGAGCGCGATTTCCAACTCTGGAAATACGATATAGCCACCAAACAGGCAACGCCCATTCCGGTTCGGTTACGGGGCGTGGCTGCCAGTCCGGCCGTTGACCACCTGAAACTGACCAACCAGTTTCGGGAATTGGCTTTGTCGCCAGATGGTAAGAAAGTAGCCTTCATCGCTCACGGAGAAGTATTTGCCGCGTCGGCTAAAGATGGGGGCGATGCCACGCGGATTAGCCATAGCCCGGCCAATGAATCGCAGCCCGTTTGGGCACCCAACAGCCGGAGCCTTGTGTACGTGTCAACCCGCGACGGAGCCGCGAATCTATACCAATACAATTTTGCGACCCGCGACGAAACACGCCTGACGGACAACGGACTGGACGACGGTTCACCCGTTTTCTCACCCGATGGAAAATCGCTGGCCTTCGTCCGAAACGGGCAGGAACTTCGCATTCTGGACCTGGCCACTAAAAAAGAGCGACTCCTGAAAAAAGCCTATCTGGGTCGTCCGCCGTTTGCTACGAGTGGTTCAGTCGTTTGGTCGCCGGATAATAAATGGGTAGCTTTCACGTCTTACGGAACCAAAACGTTCCGGAATATTTCGGTTGTTCCGGCGGCTGGTGGCGAGAGTAAGCCAATTAGTTTTCTGGCCAATACGTTCGGCGGAAACCTGAGCTGGAGCCCCGACGGGAAATATATGCTGTTCATCACCAACCAGCGAACCGAAACCGCTCAGATTGCCCGCATCGACTTAATACCCCGTCCGCCCAAATTCCGGGAAGATCAGTTCCGGGAGCTATTCAACGAAGAAATCCCGAAGACCCTCGCTCCGGCGGCACCGGCTACCAAAAAAGTTACGCCCCGCGACACAACCGCGCTGGCACTGGGAGATACAGCAGCCAAATCGAAAAATCAGCCCACAAAAATCGTGTTCGACGGTATTCGTCAGCGGTTGAGCCTGTTACCGGTTGGGGTTGATGTGGATGCGCAAACCATTAGTAAGGACGGTAAAACGCTGTTGTTGATTGCTACCGTAGCGGGGCAGGAAAACCTGTACACCTACTCCCTCGATGAGTTAGGGCGCGACCAGCCCGTAGCGAAGCAGTTGACGGCAACGGCGGGCAGTAAAAGTGGTGCTCAGTTTTCGGCCGATAGCAAAGAAGTTTTTTACCTGGAGCAGGGCAAAATTCAGTCTGTGGCGTTGGACAAGCGCGAGCCAAAACCACTGAGCGTAACCGCCGAAATGGATGTTGACTTTAGCGAGGAAAAAGTGCAGGTTTTTCGGCAGGCCTGGGACATTCAGTCTAAAGGATTCTATGATTCAACCTATCACGGTGCCGACTGGAAAGCCATTCGGGCCACCTACGAGCCGATGGCTGCCGGTGCCCGTACCCCCGACGAACTGCGCCGGTTGATTAGCCTGATGCTGGGCGAGTTGAATGCCTCGCACTCCGGCATTTCGGCGCCAGCCGGTTCTGTTCAGACGAATACGGGGCGTACTGGACTGCGGTTTGACCGGGCGGAATATGAAAACAATGGAAAGCTGAAAATTACGGAAGTCATCACGCTCAGTCCGGCGGCTTTGTCGGGTACAATTAAACCCGGTGATTATTTGCTGGCCATTGACGATACCAAAATCACCCCGACCACCAACCTCGACCAGTTGCTGGAGAATCAGATTAACCGACGCGTTTCCCTTAGCGTAGCCTCTTCACCCACCGGCACGCCCCGCGACGTGGTTATTCGTCCCGTTAATCTAGCAACGGAAAAAGGTTTGCTGTATAAACAGTGGGTGGAGCAACAGCGGCAATACGTCGATAAAGCCAGTGGCGGCAGACTGGGTTATGTTCATTTGTATGATATGTCGGCAGAATCACTGGCCCAGTTGAATATTGATCTGGATGCCGACAACCACGCCCGCGAAGGGGTAGTAATCGATGTTCGGAACAACAATGGTGGTTTTGTGAACGCCTACGCCCTGGATGTGTTTACCCGCAAAGGTTATTTGACCATGACGCCACGCGGGCTACCATCAGCCCCGGCACGAACTCAACTGGGGCAACGCTCACTGGAAACGCCTACGATTTTAGTCACCAATCAGCACTCGTTGTCCGATGCGGAGGATTTCGCGGAAGGCTATCGGGCACTCAAAGTGGGTAAAGTAGTGGGTGAACCAACGGCGGGCTGGATTATTTACACCTCAGCCGCCCAGCTCATCGATGGCTCGAACCTGCGGCTGCCATTTATCAAGGTGACAGACAATGCGGGCAAGAACATGGAACTGAATCCCCGCCCGGTCGACATTGCCGTTTCGAGGCCTATTGGGGAAAGCTATACCGACAAAAACGTGCAGTTAGATAAAGCCGTTGGGGCATTACTACAGGAGCTGGACGAAGCCAAAGCGTCTAAGCTGAGTGGTGGGAAGTAGGAGTAATGTCTGATTCAAGGTACAGTTTTGTACGTGGCCTTATACATGGGTATCTTTTTAACGTGGTGTCGGTTTTGGCCGGGCTGGCTAATGCCGAAAACCGACACCACGCTGAAACCATTCCATCATTAGTACACGTTTGTTCCGCACTTGTGCGTAGTCGGTTCATGGCAGTAGTTGTAAACCACTTTGCTGCTGCTGGGTTAGATTAGTACCCCTCAATCGACTAACTCCGTGAAAAAACCGACTCAGCAAGAACTCACCAGCCAACGACACGAATTACTCGAACGCCTGAGCAACTGGCTCGATACACCCATGCTGGTGCTGGGTTTCGTTTGGCTGGGCCTGCTTGTTCAGGAACTGGCCTACGATCTGACACCCTTCTGGGAACAGTTGGGTACCGTAATCTGGATCATTTTCATCCTCGATTTCCTTCTTCGGTTTACCCTGGCACCCGAAAAAATTCCGTTTCTGAAACACAACTGGCTAACGGTCATTTCCCTGTTTCTGCCGGCGTTGCGCGTGTTCAGAATCGTACGCGTCCTGCGATTTTTGCGCGTAGCGCGGGGCGTACGACTGGTACGGGTAGTTGGCTCCATAAACCGGGGAATGCGGGCATTGGGAGCCAGCATGAGTCGGCGGGGGTTTGGTTACGTCGTCCTGCTAACGCTACTGATGACCTTTGCCGGTGCTGCCGGCATGTACACGTTCGAACGCGATGCACCCGGCACTTCCCTTAATTCCTACGGCGAAGCAGTATGGTGGACGGCCATGCTGATGACTACGATGGGATCAGAATACTGGCCCAAAACCCCCGAAGGCCGGGCTTTGTGTATGCTACTGGCCCTGTATGCCTTTGCCGTTTTCGGCTACGTGACCGCTACACTGGCCACCTACTTTGTTGGCCGCGATGCTGAGAGTACCGAGGGAGAAGTAGCCGGAGCACAGGCTATTCAGGAACTAACCAACGAAGTACGGGCACTGCGGCAGGAAGTTCAACGGTTGGCAGAGCGGCCCTAGAACAGCAGGCGAATCATTATCGAACGCGGTTGAAGACGAACAAATCATTGAATGCCCACTTACCGTCTTTCTGCATGCCCCGCTGAATCGCCAATTGATCCGGCGACCGTTTTTCGTAGATAATCCGAATAGAGCCGTCTTCTTTCTCAAAAATTGCCTTGTCGCTGCCTGCTTCGATAAATCGGTAGCGGTCTGATTTGTCTTTTTCTTCCTGGCCGATCAACCCGGGCTTAAAGTGTTTCACCAGTACGATTGGTCCCAGTTCGGTTTGTTCAAAGATCAACATTTCATACATGGTAACTTTATTATCTCTCATCATGCGCATAAACCCGGTCAGGTTGTCCCCAACGGGGGCAATCCAGCTAGCCTCAATGGGGCCACCGTTGGGGACAACCTGACCAGCGACCTTCCATAAAACTAACATCGGCTAGTGAACCTTTTTTGGCCGCCGTTTGAGCGTAAAGAGAAGCGGTTACCAGGAAAAAAAACGAAATTAAACGAATAATTTTCATAGGGATTAGTGCTAAGTTTTGAGGGCAGCAAGATAGAGAAATCCTCCCGCTTTTGGCGATGTAAACTCTATCTGTTCACAACCTTCCCTGCCTCATCCGAGTTTATACGGAACTACACGTAACATCCCTCCCGTATGGATTTCATCGACTACTATAGTGTGCTGGGCGTACCCAAAACCGCGTCAGACGACGATATAAAGAAGGCGTACCGCAAATTGGCCCGTAAACATCACCCGGACTTAAACCCGGATGATGCGGAAGCCAAGAAAAAATTTCAGCAAATAAACGAGGCTAACGAGGTTCTGAGCGACCCCGGGAAGCGGAAGAAGTACGATCAGTACGGCAAAGACTGGCAACACGCCGACCAGTTTGACGAAGCCCGGCGCAACGCGGGACAACAACAGCAATCGCGCCGACAGTACGCGGGCGGAGACGATTTTTCGGGTGGTTTTGGTGGTGCCGACTTCTCGGATTTCTTTTCCTCCATGTTTGGGCAGGATGCAGGTACGGGTGGTGGCCGACGGCAGGCCAAATTCAGGGGGCAGGACTACCAGGCCGAACTGCATCTGAACCTGCGCGATGCGTACACGACGCATAAGCAAACCATGAACGTTGACGGAAAAAACATCCGCATTACCGTACCGGCCGGCATTGATAACGGACAGAAAATAAAGCTGAGTGGCTATGGTTCGCCGGGTGTAAATGGTGGCCCCAACGGCGATTTATACATCACGTTCGTCATTGCCGACGATAGCCGGTACAAACGCAAAGGCAATGACCTCTACGTAGATGAAGAAATTGACCTCTATACGGCATTACTGGGTGGCGAAAAAATTATTGAAACACTGGACAGTAAAGTCAAGCTAACCGTACCACCCGAAACCCAGAACGGGGCAAAAGTTCGGCTGAAAGGCAAGGGTTTCCCGGTATACAAGCAGGAAGGTACGTTCGGTGATTTGTACGTGCAGTGGCAGATTAAACTACCCACCAACCTGACTGAAGAGCAGAGAGAACTAATCCGGCAAGTAGCTGCCATGTAACGTTTTACCATATGCAACCCAACCTCATCCTCATCAACGAATTCTGCGTGTATCACCACGTCGAAGTCGAGTTTGTTCAATTGCTGGAGCAGCGTGGACTCATTGAAACGCAAACGATTCAGCAAGCGACTTATGTGCAACCCGAACAGTTACCCCAACTGGAGAAATTTGTCCGGCTGCATCAGGACTTAGCCATCCACCCCGACGACCTCGACGTGGTGAACGAACTGCTGGAACGGCTGGAATACATGCAGCAGCGGGTAACGCATTTGCAAAATCGGCTGGTTTTTTATGAACCGTCTGGTAGTTGACAGAAAATGGACGAATTTTGGCTCACCACGGTTTTAACCTCGTCCTTCCCGATGTCCATCGCCCAACTTCTGACTCTTTCACTCCTGCTGTCGGTTCAGGCTACCCTCGCCCAGCCAGCCAAACGGCCGCGTGCGTACGGAATCCGTTTCGGTGTGCTTAAGCCTGGTCCCCTCAACGCCATCACAGATGTGCCGGGCGTTCGGGTCGGTCAAATGACAATAAAACAGGGGCAGAACGTTCGCACGGGGGTTACGGCCATCCTGCCTCACGCGGGGAATCAGTTTCAGCAAAAAAGCCCGGCGGCTATTTACATCGGCAATGGGTTTGGAAAACTAACCGGTTACAGTCAGGTAGAGGAACTCGGCACGCTCGAAACACCCATCATTTTGACCAATACGCTAAGCGTACCCACCGCTGCCGATGCCCTGATTGACTACACACTGTCCCAGCCTGGTAATGAACAGGTGCGCTCTGTAAACCCGGTAATCGGCGAAACCAACGACGGCTTTCTAAACGACATTCGCGGACGACACGTAACGAAACAGCACGTGCTGGAGGCTATTCAACAGGCTAAATCCGGTCCGGTCGAGGAGGGCAACGCAGGGTCTGGTACTGGCACCGTCTGTTTTGGCTTTAAAGGTGGCATTGGCACATCGTCACGTACCTTACCTGCCTCACTAGGCGGTTATACCGTTGGGGTACTGGTACAAACAAACTTCGGGGGCGTTCTGCAAATAGCAGGCATACCCGTTGGGGTTGAACTGGGGAAATACAGCTTCAAAGAAAACCTGGACGGGTCCTGCATGATGGTTGTACTGACTGATGCACCACTGGATGCCCGTAACCTCAAACGGCTGGCAAAACGCGCTTTTATGGGTCTGGCGCACACGGGTGGTATCGCATCGAATGGTAGTGGCGATTATGTTATTGCCGCATCTACCGCTTACCGCATTCCCCACGAGTCCAATCGGACGCTGGATTCAACGAACGTGTTGCGGAATGATAATGTCTCTCCCTTGTTTATGGCCGCTATAGAAGCCACCGAAGAAGCGATTATCAACTCGCTGTTTGCCGCCCAAACGACCACCGGCGACCAGGGGCATACGGTAGAGCAACTACCGGTAGACAAAGTAGTTGACCTGTTGAAGAAGGCGGGGCAGATCCGGTAAATCCATTTCCAGTTGTTGCGTTTAAGGAAGTAGACCGTATGACCTCATCCGGGATCGGCAACTTCATGGGTGTGTGACGGGTGCCAGTAGCGGTATCAAGCAGGTTGGCTACCCCTTACCAACTCCCCACAGCATCCTGTTTCCTGTAAAAAAACTTCGACGTATATGCCCGGTACTTACTTTTGAAAATTGCCTGAAAATCAGAGTAGATAGGTATTTGTACCTACTTTTGAAATTTAATCTAAAGAAGATTAATTTATCTTATTAATTGATGTTACAAATAACCCCTATTCCCGATGAAACACAATTTACGAAAAAGGATTAGTGCCTGGTGCTTCCTGCTTTTGGTTACTTTCCTGATGGTGCAGGTTGCCCAGGCCCAGGATCGCCGGGTAACAGGCAAAGTGATATCCAGCAAGGACAAGCAACCCATTCCGGGAGTAAATATATTGGTCCGGAACACGGAGTTGGGCACCACAACGGACGGCGATGGAAATTTCACGTTAAATGCCCCCGCCGGAGCTACGCTGGTTTTTAGCTCGATTGGCTTCACGGGTCAGACGGTTTCCATCGGCAACCAAACCCAACTGACCGTCACGCTCCAGGAAGCCGAACAGAGTTTGGGCGAAGTTGTCGTTACGGCGCTGGGTATCAAAAAGGAAGCGAAACGACTGGGGTATGCCACCGCCGTTGTCAATCCCGAGCAGGTTACGACCAACCGAACGGTTAACTTCATGAACGCCCTGCAGGGTAAAATTGCCGGGGTAAACATTTCCAATCTGGGTACGGGTGCCGCTGGTACCAGCAAGATTCGTATCCGGGGTCAGTCATCCTTTTCGGGACAGAATAGCCCCCTTATCGTTGTTAACGGCGTTCCTATCGACAACTCTAACTTCGGGCAGAACACCGGGAATACCGGGGGTGATAACTCCGTTGGTAGCCGAAGCGGCAATAACTACTCCGACGGGGGCGATGGCCTTTCATCCATTAATCCCGACGATATTGAAGGGATGACGGTTTTGAAAGGGGGTACAGCAGCTGCTTTGTATGGCTCACGGGCCAAAGACGGGGCTATTCTGATTACAACCAAAACGAAAGGTACCAGCCAGGGTATTGGCGTAGTATACAATACGAACTTCACGACCGACCAGCCACTCGACTACACCGATTTTCAATATGAATACGGGCAGGGTGAGTACGGCGTTCGGCCAACGGCGCCCAACCCCACATCGGGCGTGTGGAGTTTCGGGGAGAAATTTGCGGGGCAGACCCAGGTGTTATTTGGTGGTGTTACCCTCCCTTACGCCCCTGTTTACAACCGGATCAATACCTTCTATCGGGTTGGCTCCACCTGGACCAACTCAGTAGCTCTCTCGTCGGGGAGTGAGAAAGGCGGGTTCAACCTGTCGCTCTCTAATCTGGATAATAAAGGTATTACCCGAAACAACACCTACAGCCGCAAAACGATTAACCTCGGTTTCAGTTACAATCTGTCGCCGAAACTATCGGTTACGGGTACGATGAACTACTCGAATGAGTATAACAAAAACCCGCCCCAGATAGCCCAGCAGGATAATAGTACGCCAACGGTCGTTTATACACTGGCGAACTCCATCCCGCTCGACGTGCTGGAAGCTAACCAGATCAACCCAGCCACGGGGAATGAGTTTATTTATTCGCGGTTTATGAACCGGACGAATCCCTACTTCGTGCTCAGCAACAAATTTGAGAACATCCGCCGGGATCGTCTGTTCGGTAACATCGCCGTTCGCTATAACTTCACCGACTGGCTGTACCTTCAGGGCCGGGTTGGGCAGGATTACTGGTCACGGGATCAGGATTACAACTTCCCAACGGGGCAGGCTTCGCTATCTGCGGCTCCCGCTGGTTTTGTCAACGGCTCATACGTGCAGGACGCCCGCCGGTTTCGCGAGCTCAATTCGGACTTCCTCATCGGGGCTAATCGCAAATTTGGTGTGTTTGGTATCGACGTTACGGCGGGTGGTAACCAGCTCTACCGCCGGAGCGACCTGAACAGCGTTCTGGTAACCGATTTCATTGTACGGGGCTTGTACGTACCACAAAACGGACGCGTGAAAGACCCGTTGTATGGCCTCAGTGAACGAAAAGTGAATTCCCTGTATGGCGCGGCAGAATTGTCGTACAAGGATTTCCTATACCTGAACGGAACCGTTCGGAATGACTGGTTCTCAACGCTGGCCCCGGCCAACCGCAGCATCCTGTACCCCTCCGTTACTGCTAGTTTCGTTTTCTCGCAGGCGTTCGACAACCTGCCGGGCTGGCTGAACTTCGGAAAACTGCGGGCTGCCTACGCCGAAGTGGGTAGCGATGGCGACGTGTCTCCGTACTCCAACAACTTATTTTACGGCGTGAATGCCAACCTGTTTCCTAACCCGACCGGGCAGGGGCAACCTGTTGGGTTCATTACGTCCAGTACCGTACCAAGTGCCACCCTAAAACCCAGCCGGGTGGCCGAAGCCGAAGCGGGTCTGGAATTGAAAATGTTCAATAGCCGGGTTGGTTTGGATATAGCGGTTTATGAGAAAGTTACCAGCGACCAGATTGTACAGGCACAATCCTCTGATGCGTCGGGCTACACCAGTACCCTGATCAACAATGGTCAGAGCCGCAACCGGGGCGTAGAAGTGTTATTGAATCTCTCGCCTATCCGTACCAAGAATTTTTACTGGGATGTAACCCTGAATGGTTCGTACAACAAAACGAAACTGCTCAAATTAATATCAGCAGATGGTTTTGTTCCTAACTCAAACCCTACGGCTCCAAAAGTTCCTGAACAGATTGTAGTGGGGAATGGCGTTTACGTCGGTGATCTTCGGCAGGTAGTTGGCGAAGAGTTGGGGCAGTTGTACAGTTTTGGTTACGCCCGCGATGCCCAGGGACGTATCGTTCACGGGGGCGACGGGATACCCAACCGTACACCCGCTCCTATCTCGTTCGGGTCGGCACTGCCTAAATACATTGGCGGTATCACCAATACGGTCAATTACAAGGGTCTTAACCTGTCATTCCTGATTGATTTTAAATTAGGTGGCAAGATGATTTCGGGTACAAACCTGAACCTGTTCCGGCACGGTCTGCAAAAGGAAACACTGGTGGGCCGGGGCGATGCCGATAATAAAATGGTGGGCGTAGGGGTAAATACGAATGGCGAAGCCAATGCGGTGCGGGCCTTTGTGCAGGATTACTACTCCGTTGGCCGGTCAAAGAGCCTAGGCGAGCAGGTTGTTTACGATGCTGGCTTCTGGAAACTCCGTCAGATCAGCCTGGGCTACGACTTCACGAAGCTTTTGCCCAAAGACCTGTTCATCAAAGCCATTCGCATCAGCGCGGTCGCCAACAACGTAGCTATTCTGAAAAAATGGTTGCCCAACCTGGATCCCGAGCAATTTGGCTTCAGTTCTGATAACCTGATTGGGCTGGAATCAACCGGCTTACCCACCACCCGAAGTATTGGTTTCAACCTGAACGTTAAATTCTAAAACAGTTTACGGTATTCTGTTTATGGTTTACGGTCAAACAAACCGAATACCGTAAACTGACTACTATAAACCTTACCATACATGAAAAAGATACACCTTATTTTGAGTCTGGCCGTCCTCCTGACCGTTGCCAGCAGTTGCGATAAAGGCTTTGATACACTGAATGTGAATCCAACGGCGGCCACGGCGCTCAATCCCGTTTTCACGTTCAATAATGCCATGATCAACACCGCCTACCCGGCATCGACGCTGGTATTTGAGGAAGCGATTGTGCAGCAGATGTTTTCGCCCAACTCCGGCGTACTGGCAGGGGGTAATTTCAACATCGACAACCGGGGGCCCACGGGGCCCAATGCGGCTATCTGGCAGGGCTACTACCAGAATGTGGTTCGGTATCTGGTTGATGTAATCAATCAAACCAAAGCCGATCCTGCCCGGGCTAATCTGTATAATATGACCCGCATCTGGAAAGCCTACGTGTTCCAGGTATTGACCGACTCGTACGGCGATATTCCTTACAGCCAGGCTGGTCTGGGCTATATTAACAGCAACATATTGCCCAAGTACGACACGCAGGAAAGTATCTATACTGATCTGATAAAAGAGCTAACCGAGGCCACTGCCGCCCTCGATGCCACCAAACCAACCGAAGCGGGTGAGATTACGTATGGGGGTGACATTGGCAAATGGAAGCGGGCGGGCAACTCCCTTCTGCTCCGGGTTGGCATGCGGCTATCGAAAGTAAACCCCACGCTGGCTCAGTCAACCGCGCAAAAAGCCTTTGCCGGTGGCATCATGCAAAGCAATGCCGACAATATGGCCGTTCTGAACAATGCCAATTACCGAAACCCGGTGGGCAACACGCTGAACGCCACCGAAGCCGCCAACTATTACCTCACCCGGTACTTTGTCAACTACCTGAAGGCCAACAACGACCCCCGGCTCATGTCCATTGCCGTGCGCTACGTAGGAGCCAAGAGTGGTCCGGAACAAACACCCGCCCGGGCCATCCGCGACCCGGCTCAGCAGATTGGTATGCCCCTTGGCTTCGACAATGGTACTATTCCTGCTCAGGCAACGAAAGACGGCCTGGCTAGTTTTTACGATTATTCGCAACTGGACCGCAACCGTTTAGGGCGTTTCGATGTCCCTACCTTTTTGGTCACCTACGGCCAGACCCAACTACTCCTGGCAGAAGCAGCCCAGCGGGGCTGGATTACCGGCAATGCGGCTGATTTTTACAACGCAGGCGTAACGGGCCATATGGCGCAACTGGGCCTGGTAGATGCAGGTTCGGCCATTGCACCGGCGGCTGTTACGGCCTACCTACAGGCTAACCCCTACGTGGCGGCTAAAGGGCTGGAGCAGATTAATACGCAGTACTGGGTAGCCTCGTTCCTAAATGGCCCCGAAGCGTTTGCCAACTTCCGGCGGAGTGGCTTTCCTGCGCTGACACCAAACCCCTATCCCGGTAAAGAAATCAAAGGCAACTTTATCAATCGCCTGTCTTACCCAGATTCGGAGATTTCAGTCAATACGGCAAACCGACAGGAAGCGGTTACCCGGCAGGGGGCCGACAACCAGGACACCCGCGTTTGGTGGGATAAACAGTAATGTAGCTTGAGGTATATGGTTTATAGTTTTCGGTGGCTGACGCACTACACTCACGCGTCAGCCACCGAAAACTATAAATCTCAAACCGTAACCCATCTCAGGCAGGTAACGTTATGGTAAATGTGGTACCCTGCCCTTCTGTGCTGTCCACCGTCAGCGTGCCGGTGTGCCCTTTCACCACAATATCGTATGCCAGTGATAAACCTAGGCCGGTACCTTCTCCCGTGGGTTTGGTGGTAAAAAAGGGCTGAAATATCTTACGCTTCAGGTCGTCGGGAATACCGACACCATTATCACTAACTACTATCACGGCCTCTCCATCTTTGCAGCGGGTGCTCACGCTTACCGTAGGTTGGTAACCAGAGTCAGCAGCTTGTTTCTGGCGTTTGTGAACAGCGTAGAAGGCATTGGTGAATAAATTCAGCAACACACGACCCATGTCCTGAGGAACCATACTAATGTCTCCGAGGGCTGGGTCAAAGTCCGTTTTAAGCTGGGCATTGAAGGTTTTATCTTTAGCTCGCAGTCCGTGATAGGCAAGCCGCAGGTATTCGTCGGCCAGCCCGTTCAGGTCCGTTGGTTCACGCTGTCCGGTACTGGTACGCGAATGTTGCAGCATTCCCTTCACAATACTGGAAGCACGACCACCGTGATGGGTTATTTTCTGAAGGTTCTGTTTTAAATCATTAAGTAGGTCGGCTTCAAGGTCTGCATCGCGGTTGGCTTTGCGCTGCTCTTCGGCTAACTCATCGATTAGCTCGATGCTGACTTCGGAGAAGTTGTTAACAAAGTTGAGGGGGTTCTGAATTTCGTGCGCGATACCGGCTGTCAGTTCGCCCAGAGAGGCCATTTTTTCACTCTGAATCAGTTGGGTTTGCGTGGCTTTTAGTTCTTCTACTGTATGTTCCAGTTCCTCTTTCTGGCGCATTATTTCAGCAGTTCGTTCGGATACCAGGTACTCCAGTTCCTGTTTTTTGGCTTCAATTTTTCGGCGCTCTTCCGCTTCCAGTAATCGCTGCTGTTCTTCTTCAACCAACGCCTTTTTCTGACGATTGGCGATTATCAGGAACGTAACGGCCCAAATGGTCGAAAAGCCGATAGCACTGTCCAGAAAGTTATCACTTGTCTTATAGAAAGCCGGGGCGTAGTGCTCCATAAAATTATCCACTACTGTCAGGAGCAGGAAAGGGGCAGCTGCCAGCAGTGCAGTTCGGGCGGGCCGGTAATCATACACCCGCCATAGCATGTAACTGAATAACAGCCCCGCTGCCAGGGCAAACCAGCCGGTCGAAAAATCGAGTCGTAAAACGAAACCAAGCCCAATCAGGACACCGGCGTAGGCCCAAATTCGCTTTATATGAGGTTCCCAGGCGGGCAGCCGGGTTTTTATGCCCAGAAAACGATTAGCAAACTGAAAGGCTGCCGTTGCCAGTACTACGGTTCCAATGCCATCGGGTGTTGGTAGACTCATGTTCGTAGAGGGGTGGGGGTTAACGACTACGTGGCGCTTGCACGGTTTGCCAATACCTCGTTTTGTCGCCGGATACGGCCCGACAGGCTTCTGACAATACTACGCAATACTTCGCCCCGCTCCTCCATCAGGTCATAAAAATCGTCCTGATCGATGCGCAGCAGTCGCACATCGGTGATTGCCTCGGCCGTGGCCGAGCGGGATTCAGTGTCCAGCAGGGCCAGTTCGCCAAAAAAATCGCCCCGGCCAAACCGGGCCAGTTCGGTATCACCATCCAGAATGGCTACTTCGCCCGTGTAGATGATATACATGCCCGAACCCAGGTCCCCTTTGCGGAAAATCAGATCACCGGCAACATAGTCTTCCTCCTTCATGATGGGCGTTACACTGGCCAGTACGTTTTCGGGCGTTTGGGCAAACAAACTGGTTTGGGCCAGCAGCAAAACCCGGTCATACGCGGAAATCTGACTGGTTGAATGACTCGTGTGGGGCATAAGCAACGGGGATAAATCAGGAAATTGAGCGGTCAATGCGTCGCGGATGGCAGATGCTTCCGTCTCGGGTAAACCACGTAGCGCAGTACTCACAGTCCAGGCCGAAAAGACCGTTTCACCCGTTCGAAGAATAAACGACCGGATCGGTTCCGATTCGCGAAACGGTCCCAGTTCACTATCCAGGATACGGACTTTTTCCGGGCGGGGCAAGTCGTCCACCAGTACCTGCAATGTCTGGTACGTAGCCCGGGGAATCAGGTTATCCAGCATTTCGAGGGCGTTAGCCCGGCGTTCGCGGGCGGGATGCCCAACACCCATGCGGGCACCGGCAATGGTTTCGGTATCAAACAGTTGAGCCAGCGTATCGAACAACCGCTGCACCAGTACCGACAATTCATGATCCAGTGTTGTCGTTAGGAGGACATCCGACAGACTGCCGTGCAACATCCGCTGAGCCAGCAACACATCTTCATGCAGCAGCGTACGGAACAGCGCATCATCGTCGGGTTCGTTCGGGAAACGACGCAGGGCACGAAGGGCCGCCCCACGAATCAATAAGTCGGGTTGCTGAGCCAGTTCGTTCAGGAGTTGACGGCTCTCGGGGGCCTGAATAGCCCCACAAATGGTTGTAATCCGTTCCAGTATCAGTCGGCTACCGTTCACCCGGCGCAACTCGTGCAACTGAGCAATCAGTTCGGGGCCGCGCAATTTCAGGGCTTGCACAACTGTCCGGCCCAGGGTTTCGTGCGTCAGGTTCAAGAGCAGGAACTGCGATAACCCACTATTGGTCAAGCGACCAGCCGTCAGGATAGCCGCCTTTTTCACGTCGATGTTCGGGCTGGCGAGTAACTGTTGTACCACCGGGGCAAAATCACTCAGTTGTATGACCGCAATCAGGTCAAGCGCAATTTTTTGCTGTTCGGGCTCATCATCCCGTATTAGTTCGCGCAGCGCGGTCTGGGCAGCCGTATCATGCGGGTTTAGTTCCAGAACACCCCTGATGGCTCCCCGACGGATGGTTAGGTCGGTGTGGTGAATCAGGGGGGCCAGCTCGGCGGGTTCGGTATTGATACGTCGGCCCAGTAGGTAAGCCGCCTGCTGCCGCAATTCCGGGTCCTCATCCATTAGCGCAATGTGCGTGAGTGGCCGAACGGGTACTGACAGATTGCTATGCGTCAGGGCTGCCAGCGTACGCCGGCGAATAGCCCTTTCGGTATGCGTGAGCAGCGTGGACATATGAGGCTCCAATTCGGTAGGGTTGTGAGCATCCAGCCAGCCAAGAGCGGTCAGTACCTCACCGGTTTTATTACTCTGCAGTTGCCTGATCAGGTTTTTCTGCGCCACTCCCGGCATGGCCAGTTCGTCGCGCTCCAGAAACCGACGCCCGATGGCATCGTTTAATTCGTGCAGGTACCGTTTATATGTTTGTCGCAATAACCAGATGGCCACCACGAGCAGGCCTATCCAAAACAAGGCTCCGGTCGACTCAAGGGTATTATGGAACAAAAATATCAGGATGCCGGCTACGCCTAAACCAATCGGTTCGTACAATCCTTTGGCCAGGGTGTGCCCTTTCAGTCGCTGGGGTGGCAACAGCGGCTGAAACAACACCAGAAAAACAGGGTCGAATAAGGCACGCCGGGCCACCTCAAAAACCAGGTACAAGCCGCAGAAATAAATGAGTAACACCGTTTCTGAAACAACAGCGTAATGCAGAATTATTAGTCCCGTAAGGCCTGCCAGGGCTACCCAGGGTAATACCACCAATGAACGCCGGATACCGAATTTGTCGAGTACCTGCCGCGACATCAGCAGTTTAACCAGCATAGCCAGTCCATAGGTCAGGGCCAGCACATAACTTACGTAGCGGATTACGTCGGTCTGGTCGTGAAAGCGGTGTTTTACGTTGATAAAGAAATTGTATTCTATTTCCGTAGCTACAGCGGCCAGCACGGTAAAACTTAGGCACATGTAAAAAATTAACTCACTACCCCCAAACCGTTTCCCTACCAGCCGCGACGGCTCCCGGCGGGCTACCCGGCTGGCTCCCGATGCGGCCTGAACATCGTGCGAACGGATGGTTAACCGGAGTACATAGAGGGCGGCCAGAAAGGCCCCAAACGCCACCAGCAGCAACCGCAATACATCGGCATGGGCGTGAACCAGTGCCGCCAGCACCGCACCTGCTGCTTTGGCGGGCATATCGCCCGAACTGATAACGCCAAAGAGTCGCTTACTCTGACGCGTATCGAACACCACCGCCGAAACACCCCAAAACTCAAGATTAGTCAGTAGATAAATGATTCGGTAGCCCGTCATAATCGTCACTGCGGCCACCACCGAATGTCCCACAACAACCAGTATACCAACCACTACCGTCATAACAACGGCCGCTATCAGCACGCGCACAGCCACGACCTGCAAAGCCAGATGATGCTCAAAATAAGCGTATACCCGGCTTACCCCAATCATAGACAGGGCGGCAGCCACGTAGGCCACCGGCAGACTGGTTTCCGGATTGTTTTCGAGCAGAATCGCATTGGCCGCCACGTAAATCAGAATCGTGCCAATGCCCAGCAGAAAGTTATGAACAAAAAACAACCCGACTGTTCGGCCCTCTTCGGGCCGGATACCCAGTGCACGCTGCCATCGTTGCTTAGAGGCAGAGGACATATAGGTAGAATCTGCGCCAACGGTCATATCAGGGGTCAATAACAGATTTATGGCCAAATATAAGCATCCAGACAGGACAGCCGACACGCCGATGGCTAATTGGAGTTGTGTACCCCGAAATGAATCAACAGTAAACGGATTGACTGGATGACTTTCATTATAGGGTAATTATATAAAGGCGATAGGTAGTCCTGTTACCTGCCGTTTTTTACATTCCCTACTCACGTTATACCATCCCTATTAACCCTATGCGTTACCTACTGCTTGGTTTCATCAGCCTTTTAGCCCTCGCAACCGGCTGCAAAAAAACGGATACCACACCCCAGGATTTGGCTAAGCCAGTGGTGGGCTTATACCGAATGGCAGAAGTAACACTGGCAGGTAGTCAGACGGCTATTACGGTTACCAATGGTAGTACGTTGATGGTTCGTGATGGCGAGTCCCTCTCGGCTATCCTGTTTACGCTTACCTACGCCACCGTTGGTACGTCGGGCAGTTCCACATTCTCAGAAACCAAACAGATCACCCTCCAGCCATCGGGCAATGCCATTGCACTGCTGTCGGGAAGTACTCAGGTAGGGAGTTGGTTCAACAACACGCTTACCATGAAGGCCTACCCGTTCAACAACTCGACGGTAAGTTTCACCGCTACCAAACAGTAGGTCCGGCGACATTAGTGGCTCGAGTTGACGGATAAAATAAACCCATCCTCTATGAAATACAGCGTTGTTCTTACGGCATTACTACTCTGGCAAAGCCCGACACTGGCGCAGCAGTCGTTCAAGGGTGGCAGGCTGACCATATCCGAAAATCACCGGTACTTGGTGCATCAGGATGGCAGTCCGTTCTTCTGGCTGGGCGACACAGCCTGGGAGCTCTTCCACCGGCTGAATCGGGAAGAGGCCGACCAGTATCTCAAACGCCGGTCTGAACAGGGCTTTACGGTAGTACAGGCGGTTGCCCTAGCCGAATTCGACGGACTCAAGGAGCAAAACCCCTACGGCGAAGTGCCGCTGCTGGACAACGACCCTGCCAAACCCAACGAAGCTTATTTCAAGCACGTCGATTATATCATTGACAAAGCGGCTCAGTACGGCATCGTCATTGCCTTTTTACCAACCTGGGGCGACAAAGTCTTTAAAAATACCTGGGGGAAAGGCCCGGAAATATTTACGCCTACCAATGCCCGTGCGTACGGGCGTTACGTGGGGAACCGCTATAAAAACCGGGCGAATATCGTTTGGGTGCTGGGTGGTGACCGGCAACCCCGCGATGGTTCTCAGGACGTAGCCATCTGGCGGGCAATGGCCAACGGTATTCAGGAAGGCGTTGGGGGCGCCGACAAAGCCCTGATGACCTACCACCCCCAACCTAACGGTCTGGATGGGGGTGCCTCAAAATGGTTTAAGGATGATGCCTGGTTCGATTTCAATATGCACCAGAACGGCCATTGCCGCAATACCGCCGTGTACGACAACATTACGGTATCCTACAACAATCAGCCCGTTAAACCGACGATGGATGCCGAACCTATCTACGAAGATCATCCCGTTTGTTTCAATGCCAAAGACCTGGGTACCTCCAACGCGTATGATGTTCGGGTGTACGCTTACCTCGACCTGTTTGCGGGGGCGCATGGCCATACCTACGGCTGCCACGACATCTGGCAGATGTACAGTGCGAACCGACCGGCGGTGAATGGGCCACACCTCTACTGGCAGGAAGCCCTCGACCTACCCGGCGCCAGGCAGATGACCCACGTTCGGCACCTGATAACGGCCCGCCCGCTGCTCGACCGCGTACCGGACCAGTCCCTAATTGTAGAAAATAACCTCCCTCCTGCCGAACGGATTCAGGCCACCCGAGGTACTGATTACGCGTTTGTATACACAACTGCCGGGAAGCCATTCACAGTGAATCCGGGGAAAATTTCGGGAAAAACGGTTACGGCAACCTGGTTCGACCCGCGTTCGGGCAAAACAAAATCGGCCGGAACGTTCGGTAATCAGCAGCCAAAGCAGTTTACGCCACCAACGCAGGGATACGGTCAGGATTGGGTGCTGGTGCTGGACGATGCCGCCAAAAACTACGCGGCTTTGTAATCCCATCCTGTCAACGTCATAAATTGCAGCGTTGCCTGACCATGAGCGGACGAAAAGCCAACATTTTTCGTTACCTTTCAACAGGCGAACTACGCCTTATTCATCTATGAACTTCCTGACTTATACCCGCTTAGGTTTTAGTGCCGCTGTGGCCATCCTGCTAACGAATTTGGTATCCTGCACCAAAACCGCCACCGATGCCCCCGCCCCAACCGAACTAGCGTCGTTTGACCTGATTCAGCAGAAAATCCTGACCCCATCCTGTGCCACATCGGGTTGCCATTTGTCCGATAAAGATATCACCTTTATCCAGCATGGCCTGGTGCTGGCCGAAGGGGTAGCCTATCAGAATTTGGTGGGGGTCGACCCTAAAAACACTGATGCTAAAACGGACCGCCTGAAGCGGGTGAAGGCTTTCGCTTCGCAGGAAAGCCTGCTGTTCCATAAACTCGTGGGTGCCGCTGCCAGTCATCATTCAGGAAAGCAGTACGGAAACCCGATGCCACTGGGAGGTACGTTGCTGCCAGATGGACAGATTGAGTTTGTAAGGCGGTGGATTGACGCGGGAGCACCCAAAACGGGAACTATAGCCGATGCCGCATTGCTCGACGATAAAACAGTTACGGTAGTTACCTACGATCCGCTTCCCGTACCGGCGGCTGGTACCGGTTATCAGATGGCCGTGCCGCTGTTCGAGATTCAGCCGAATTTTGAGCGGGAGTTATTTACCCGCCGGATGGTTGGAAACACGCAGGATATTTACGTAAATCGCTACGAAACCAAAATGCGCAATGGAAGCCACCACTTCGTCGCGTACGATTTTCAGAATAAAGGCATACTCCCTAACCTCAACGATATTCGCGATTTGCGAAATCCCGACAAATCATTGAACCTGTTCACGGCGCTCAGCATGTCTAATCACCTGTATTTTGCCGGTTCTCAGGCGCAATACCAGGATTACGTTTTCCCGGCAGGGGCCGCCCTGCTCGTTCCAGCCGGAGCATCGCTCGACCTGAATACTCATTTTGTCAATAAGACAAATACGGTGATGAAAGGGGAAGCCCAGATAAACTTCTATACCGTCGACAAATCCACGGTGCAACATGTAGTGCAAACGCTGAATCTGGGTAATACCAACCTCAACCTGCCCGCAAACACCCGGACTACAATGACCAAGTCGTTTACGTTCGATAAGCCCCGGCTGGTATTGACGCTGACGTCGCACATGCACAAGATGGGCGAGAAATTCGTGATTAAAATCAAGGGTGGCCCCCGTGATGGGGAGGTTGTTTACACGTCAACCGATTGGGAACATCCCGACATTATCACCTTTAAAACCCCCATCAGCCTGAAAAAAGGCGAAGGACTGACCTCCGAAATCACCTATAACAACACCTCATCGAAGCTCATCAATTTTGGCCTGACCAGCGAGGACGAAATGGGGATTATTTTCGGTTATTTCTACGAGGAATAAATTTTACTCCGTCTTTAAGCTCTTTACCGGGTTCATCAGGGCCGCTTTGATGCTCTGAAAACTGACCGTCACTAACGCGATCAGCACGGCTATGGTTATGACCACCAGAAAATACCACCATTCAATATCGATTCGGTAGGCGTACTTCCCAAGCCAGCCGCTCAGGAAATACCAGCCCAGCGGAAACGCAATGAAAGCTGCCAGCAGCACGAGCTGGATAAACTCTTTCGACAGCATACCTACGAGGTTGGTAACACTGGCGCCCAGCACTTTCCGAATGCCAATTTCCTTCGTGCGCTGTTCGGCGGTGAAAGCCGCCAGCCCGAATAAGCCCAGGCAGGAGATGAAAATAGCCAGAAAGGCAAAGTAGCTGGATAGTTTACTAACCGTATTTTCGGCCTTGTACAGGTTGGCAAATTCCTGATCGGTGAAGGAGTATTTGAAGGGGAAATGCGGATTAAATTGTTTGAAAGAGGCTTCCATACTGGTTATCGCCTGTTTAGTTTGTCCGGGTTGCGTTCGGACCAGCACACTCCCCCAATTTTTGGTCGTATCACTCACCCCACGCTGCAAATGCAGAATCAGCGGGTCAATAGCGGTATGGAGGGAATTAAAGTGAAAGTCTTTCATCAGGCCAATGATTTTGCCCTTTTTATCCCACATCGTCATTTCTTTACCAACGGGTGATCCGGCCGGTCCGCCGGTGCGGTTCCGGTCTGTGTAGCCCATCTTCCGGGCCGCTGCTTCGTTGATCAGGTAGTTAGTCGTATCGGTGCTGTAGTCCGTTGAAAAGTCACGTCCGCCAAGGAGCTTAATCCCCATCGTTTTAATGTAATTGTACGAGATGGCGTTCTGGCTGAACAAAATTAACTGCGTCGTATCTTTTCCGGGCCACCTGACACCCTGCGTGGAACTGCCCACTTCCAGCGGGTCTGCCTGGGCACAGGTCACGGATTTGATACCCGGCTGCCTTTCCAGGTCCTGACGGAATGCCTGAAAATTCTTCTGCAAATCGCCTTCCAGCGGCATATACACCAAATCTTCGCGGTCGTAGCCGAGATTTTTGGTTTGAATAAACTGAATCTGACGGTACACAACCAGCGTACCAAAAATGAGCATAATGGATAAACCGAACTGAAGAACGACCAGCCCTTTCCGGAAATACGTTGCGCTCGATTTGAATTTTAAACTCCCTTTCAAAATGACCACCGGATTAAGCGAGGCCATAAAAAGCGCCGGATAGCTCCCTGAAATAAGCCCCGTAATCAGCGACAGGCTGACCAGCAATACCAGGAAAGCAGGATTGGAGAAAGCAAGCGACAGGTGTTTTTCGGTTAGGGTGTTGAACACGGGTAGCATCAGCAACACGATCAGTACCGAGAATACCAGCGACAGCAGGGTAATCAGCATGGACTCCCCCAGAAATTGGCCCATCAAACTATTCCGGTAAGCCCCCACCACTTTCCGAACTCCCACTTCTTTGGCCCGTTTGACGGAGCGGGCCGTGGCCAGGTTCATAAAGTTGATACAGGCGATGGCCAGAATGAAAATGGCGACAATGGAAAAGAGTTTAACGTACTCAATCCGCCCCCCGTTCTGCTTGCCCGCATCCCAGTTCGAATAGAGGTACGACTCGCCGTAGTTTTGCAAAAACAGGTCGACGTTACTGTCCTTGTTTTTAGTTTTTACGTAATTTTTGATTTTGGCATTTACTTTTTCAATCGACACGTTGGGGGCCAGTAACACGTAACACCGGGGGCCGTTGTTTCCCCATTCGGTAGCCCATTTATTGGCCTTTTGCCATTGATTGTAATTCAGCAGAAAATCAAATTTCAGCGAGGAGGCTTCCGGCATATCGGCCAGGATACCCGTTACCAGTACATCATCGGTGTTGTCTATCCGAACGGTTTGACCCATCGGATTTTTGCCCTTAAAATATTTGTCGGCTAGTTTCTGAGAGATTACCAGCCCGTCGGGTCGTTTGAGGGCAGTTTTGGGGTCACCAGCTTTGAGGGGAAACGAAAACATTGTCAGAAAATCGCCCTGAACGTAACGGCCCTTCTCCTTTTCAAACAGATCTCCAACCGTAAACAAAGGTGTATTTTCCCAGAGCATCTGACTGGCTAACTGAATCTCCGGAATGTCTTTGACGATATTTTCGGCCAAAATACCGGGTGTCGACGCATACGTATTGACAACGCCCGTATACTGCTGGTTTTCCATAACCCGATACAGGCGACTGTCGTGCTGATGGAATCGGTCCATCCGCAATTCATCCTGTACCCATATCATAATCATCAGACTACAGGCCATGCCCAGGGCCAGCCCCAAGATATTGATAAAGGAAAATAGCTTATTTTTCCAGAGGTTTCTCCAGGCGACTTTGAGGTAACTGCGGATCATAGCGTTGCGGGTAACAGGTGGAGGAGCGCAATACGATGAACCAAAGACTCAGTATTCGACTGGATGTTGCACCCGTCTGAAAACCGAAAAATAAAAATGACCGGCCTTTGGAAACTATCTTTGTAAAGCGGGCTATTCCTTGTCCAATCCGTAAGCGACCACGCTCCCGGCCAAGTGCCGGAGGACGTAGAAAAGTGCATCGAATCGAGTGAAAAATAAACCCATCCGTCCAGGCAGTTCCTTAATAGCGTTACTAATCAACAAACGAGTGACCCGGTACAGCCTGCCCCTTTTTGTACGTATCATGCCTGTGGGTTTGTCCCGTCAGTCTATCAGCAGGCAGTTGATTGGATTGCCACTGTTTACCTGTTTTGCGTTGTTCATCGCCGTGGCTGGTTGCCAGTCCACCCAGGAAGACCCGCTGATTATGGAAGGCAGGCTACTGGCGCAACACTACTGTAGCAACTGCCATCAAACTCCCTCGCCTGAGCTACTGGATAAGGATACCTGGGTGAAGCACGTACTACCCGCTATGGCTACCAATCTGGGACTTGAAGTATATCCCGAAGGGCTGTACTATGCCGGTAGTAAATCAGCAATTTCGTTCGACGACTGGCAGAAACTCACTGCCTACTACCAAACGCTTGCCCCGGTAAAACTTAAACCAGCCAGCAAGCCCACCCCCGCCATAGATAACTGGGGTATTTTCACGGTAGAAAAACCTCGACTCGATACAACCAGAACGGCCATGACGACGCTGGTAAAAATGGATACCATCGGGCATCAACTATACACTAGTGATGCGTTCCGAAGCGACCTCACCCGCTGGAATTCAGCCCTGCAACCCACCCGCTTTCGGCAACTTAATTCGGCGGTGGTCAATGCTGATTTTTTTCGGGATAAGGAGGGAAAAGAACGGGGGACCTTCACGACGCTGGGAACCATGCGGGCCGCCGATATTGCGCGGGGAGAACTGGTCTCACTGAATCTGGATGGTAACCAGCAAGCAGACTCCTCTACGCTGGCGGTCGATTTGCCCCGCCCTTTACAATCGGTACCCGTCGATGTTAATAAAGATGGCCGGATGGACTGGGTCGTTTGCGGATTTGGCCACTTGAAAGGGGGACTTTACTGGCTGAAACAGGAGGCCAACGATAAATTCACTAAACAAACTATTCGGGACACGCCCGGTGCCATTCAGACAATCACCGGCGATTTCAACGCTGATGGCTGGCCCGACCTTATGGTACTTTTTGCCCACGCCGACGAAGGTATCTGGCTGTTTCTGAACAATAAAAAGGGCGGCTTCACCGAGCGAAATCTGCTCCGTTTCCCGTCGGTTTACGGCTCTACCAGTTTTCAGTTAGTAGATTTTAATAAGGATGGCAAACTGGACATTATTTACACTTGTGGCGATAACAGCGACTATTCCAAGATTCTAAAACCCTATCATGGCCTGTATATCTACCTGAATCAGGATGATTTACAGTACAAACAAGCCTACTTTTACCCCATCAACGGCTGTACCAAAGCCGTTGCAACCGACTTTGACCAGGATGGTGATCTGGACATTGCGACCATCGCCTTTTTTGCCGATTTCCGGCACAATCCTTCCGAAGGGTGTTTACTTTTTGAGCAGAAGGAATCATTGCAATTCCAACCCCATGCCATGCCCGTCAGCACGCTGGGCCGCTGGATATGTATGGATGTAGCCGACGTTGACCAGGATGGCGATCAGGACGTAGTGCTGGGGAATTTCTCAAAAACATTCATCATTCAGGAAAAGATAACCCCAAGCTGGAACATGCACCTGCCGCTGGTTGTGCTGAAAAACAAGACCCGGTAAGGTCACGAACAATTACTTCAACCAGCCACCGGTGAACCCGGCGCGTTGTAAGCCTTTCCGAATATGCGGATTACGCTGCATTAGCTTCCAGATAAATTCCGTTCGCAAATTCTCGGCCATCAGCAGAATAGGGCCCTGATCAATGCCGAGGTAATCAATGTCAAACCACCCCATTGTGGTAGGCCCGTTGGAAATCCGGGCCGGGTAGCGATAGGTAGGATTAAAGGCATCGCGGAAGCCATAGTCACCATAGAGTTTGGCGCCGTACTTCGTTTTCATTGTCTGGAGTGCAGGAATGCATATTTCGGGGGCAAAGGCCATAGAGCCACCGGCAGCCGTTGGGGCAATAGTACCATCGTCCACAATCTGGGTCGACGCAGCGCCCCGCGCCCGGTACGAGAAGAACTTCCTGCCATTGACTACCGTATCTTTAGGGCCATCACAGGCGGTCAGACCCCAGATGGTTGGCCCGTAGTCCTGCCACTTAGCTGGATTTTCCAGGCAGTAGGCCCGGTTGGCGTAAGTTGCCCGACGTGAGTTTTCGGCGTAGTCGATACCTTTTCCAGTCATGTATGAGTCGTTGATACCCCGAAAATCAATCCAAATGTGCGAGTACTGATGCCCGAAAAGCGGGTCGAAGTTGACGTGTGTCTGCCCCTGAAACGTTTCCCAGTCATACGTTTTTGTCCAGGCCGACCAGGCATCGGCCTCTACCGGATGCGTGGGCGAGCCCAGGGCCAGCACGTAAAGTAACATGGCTTCGTTATAGCCTTTCCAGTCGTTTTTGATAAACCCTTTTTCGGGATGCCAGCCCATAGACACAAAAGGCTTGCGCGGTTGAATCCACGTCCAGTCAACGCGCCGATAAACCTGCTCGGCCAACTGCCGTATTTCCGTTTCGACCGGCGTGTTTTTGTCAAAATACGATTGTGAACTGAGTATTCCCCCCAATAACAGGGCCGTATCGATGGTGGAGAGTTCGACCTGCTTGAAACGTTCGCCGGTTTTCATGTCCAGGAAGTGGTAGAAAAACCCTTTGTAACCCGACACATTTGCCGCGTTTTCCGATTGGGGCGCATTGGCAAAAAAGCGTAGTGTTTTTATGGTTCGGTCTGCCGCCTGTTGCCGGGTTATGTAGCCCCGCTCCACGCCTACCAGGTACGATGTAAGCCCGAAACCAACAGCGGCAATGCTGGCAAATGAAGGCCTTGGCGCACGGTCGGGCACGAGGCCATTGTCGGGGTTAGCCGTTTCCCAGAAATAGCGAAATGTGTCGCGTTGCAGACTATCCAGAAAAGCCTGTTGGTTATTGTTCAGACGTGTGGTTGACGTGCCGGACACCCGTTGTTTCGGCTGACAGTAGGCACTATGAAGTGAAAGACAACCTAGTAGTAATGCGGCAATTGATTTCATAAGCAGGTATGAGCAATTAAACGTCATCCACCCGTTGCCATATTCATACAGCAAGGGGTGGGTAAACAGGTCTACGATATCAATACCCCGGATTCTGGGTTAGTGCCCCTCCGCTCAACTGAATCTGGGTTTGCGGAATAGGGAATACTTCGCTTTTACCCTTTATAAATGTTTTGCCGTGGGCAGCAAACGCCTGCACCGCCCGGCCGGGCTGGACACTCTCCTGCCGGACAAGGTCGAAAAAGCGGTCATGTTCCATCGCCAGTTCCACGCGCCGTTCGTGCCAGATTTGCTCCCGGTTAATGGTCGTTTGGGCGGGCAGCCCGGCGCGAACCCGGAGTTTATTGATGTCGGTCAGCGCATCGGCACTGTTGCCCAACGCAAAGGCCGCTTCGGCGTGAATAAGCAATACTTCGCCCAGGCGCATGATGCGCAGGTTTTTGGGCAGCCGGTCATTCACACCACAGTTCTTCTCGGCTGTGCGGCTATGATAGGCCTTGTAATTATAGCGGTCATTTTCAACCGAGTCGCGGCTGGGAATCCGGTAGCCATCCCACAGTACCGTACCCATAGGAGCAGGGTTGATAAAAATGATGGTAGCAGCTTTTCGCACGTCGTTCGGCTCGTATTCGTCCAGTAAACTCTGCGATGGTGTTCCGAAACCAAAGCCTAAGTCGGCCCAGCCGCGTTTACCCCCGGCGCGTGGTCCCTGACTAACGACATAAATTGGAATGGCAGCATCACAGGCCAGATTGATACCCGTTTGTACCTCAAAGATGGATTCGGAACTATTGGCCCCTACCTCCCGCCATATGTTGGCATAATTCGGCAGTAAGCTATACGTGCCCACCTGATTTTTAATGATAGAATCGGTCAGGTTATAGGCCTGCTGCCAGTTTTTCTGGTACAGATATACCTTTGCCAGCATGGCCATGGCAGCTGCTTTAGTGGCTTTACCCGTAGCGGTTTGGCTTTTGATGGGCAGATTTGTGACGGCAAACCGCAAATCGGTAATGATGCGGGCGTAAACGGCTTCGGGGGTAGCTCGCTTTTGCAGAGCTATGTCGTTGATGCTTTCTACCGGTGGCACATTTTCGATGAGTGGTACCCCGCCAAAAAACCGGACCAATTTGAAGTAGAAATAAGCCCGCAGAAATCGAACTTCGCCCTCCAGTTGATTGCGGGTGGTCTGGTCGGCGGCACTTTGCGGAATCAACCCCAGTGCCTGATTGGCGCGGGCAATGGCCCGGAAATAGGTAGACCAGACGTTATTGATATTGCCTACACCGGGGGTCATATTCAGGTTATCGAACGTACCGTACGAGTTGGCCCCATCGGCGGGCGAGCTGCCCTTATCGGCATCATCGGATGCGATGTTGGTCATACCCACGTAATCAAAGCCGTGCATACTACCCTCCCACATAATGTTGTATACCCCCGTAACGAGGTTTTGAGCGGCTGCGGGGTCGTTTTGCACGGCCGCCACACCAATTTGCCCCTGCGGTGGCGTAGTCAGAAAATCGTTACAGGCCGTTAGCACGGTGCCAAACAGGACCGTAAGCAGCGAAAGCCGGATGAATTGTTTTGTATGATTCATGTTTGTAAAGTCGATTGATTAAAAACCTACGTTCAGGCCAACGGCAAACGTACGGGTAGTAGGATATGAACTGAGTTCGATGCCGGAGTCCAGCGGCCCGCCGGGCAGTTCAGGGCTAAAGCCACTGAATTTTTTGGCGGTGAACAAATTCTGCGCGGTTATGTAAACGCGGGCCTGGCGGAGTTTGGCTTTGTCGCGCAGACTAGCCGGAATGGTGTAGCCCAGTGTGAGGTTATTGAGCCGCACAAAGGAGCCGGACTCCACAAAATACGTAGAGGCAGGGGTAGCTGACGTGATCAGGCGCGGATCTGTAGTAGACGCGTTGGTAGGAGTCCAGCGGGCTTCGGCATAAGATGCTTCGATGTTATCGGTGTTTTCGAACCGAAACGCTTTTTTGCCATTGTAAACCTTGTTGCCCGCGTTGCCATACACATCGGCGGCCAGGTCGAACCCTTTGTAGTTCAGGCCCAGGTTGATGCCGTAGTAGAGTTTGGGCTGGTAGGAACCAGCGTATATCCTGTCGTCGGAGTTAATAACCCCATCACCGTTCACGTCCTGGTATTTCAGATCGCCGGGCTTAACGTTGGCGCGGGTACCAAACACGGGCGATCCGTCTATTTCGGACTGATTCTGGTACACCCCGGTAGCATTCAGTACGTAGAAGCTGCCCACCGGCTGGCCATTGTCGGAACGGGTCGTGAATCCCTGTTGCCCAACGCCCCCCGCCAGCAATGCCTGCCCTCCGTTCAAACCCACGAGCTGATTTTTATTCAGCGTCAGGTTGCCGCCAACGCTGTAGCCAAGCCCGCTCTTGGTTGTTTCTCTCCAGTTCAGGACGAACTCCACCCCCTGATTCTGGAACGAGGCAATATTGGTCAGATACTGGTTGTCCGGGTCGCCGAAGATGGCCGGAATAATCTGGAAGGCCAGCGCGTCGCGGGTGGTTTTGTTGTAGTAGTCGATCTCACCGGTCAGGCGGCTATCGAAGAACGCGAATTCCAGCCCTAAATCGACCTGTTGCGTACGTTCCCACTTGAGTTGCTGGTTTTTGATATCCTGAATGGCCGTACCCAATACCAGGCCGTTGTTGTAGAAGTAAGGAATGTTAATACCCGCTGTCAGCAGGTAGGCATTACTTTCGATAACATCGTTACCCAGAATACCCCAACTTCCCCGAAACTTCAGGAAATCGAACAGCGACTGATTTTTCATGAAAGCTTCGTCCGAAATGACCCAGCCCACGCCAGCCGTTGGGAAATAGCCCCACCGCTCCTGAAATTTGGAACTACCATCGGCTCGGAGCGACGCATTGAAGAGGTACCTGTTTTTGAGACTAAGCGTACCCCGCGTCACGAATGACTGCCGGGTCTGAAGGTCGCCCCCGGAGTTATTGGATAACTGCTGATTAGGATCGCCCAGGCCGAGGTACCATAAATTTGGATCGTTCGGTACGTTGATGCGCGCTCCCTCAATAAAATTGGACGAAAATCGCTCCGTTACCGAACCCAGCAAAAAGGTGAAGTTGTTCTCGCCAAACGCCCGGTCGACGGTGGCGGTATTGTCGATGATATACCGAATCGACTGGCCATTGTTGAGGTTCAGCGAACTGTTTTGCTGTCGCTGATTACCACCCGCCGTAATAAAGGTGTTGGCATCGTTCTGGAAAGCGGGCAGGTACGTCTGGTCCCGATTGAAAATCAGGTCGGTGTTAAAGGCCGAGTGCAGTTTGAGCCACTCAACGGGCCGGTAATCCAGGGACAGATTGCCCTGTAGCCGGTTGTTAATGATCCGCTGGTTTCGGTTGTTCAGAGATAGTAGGGGGTTACCCACGTTACCGAAGGCCGAGAGGTTACCGTATTTGCCATCTACAATGGCCGGTACAATCGGTGCGGCCCGGTATAAGCTCGGGTACACTCCCCCCAAATCGACGGCTCGCTCGTTCCCCCTGGAAAACGAAAGCTGGTTGCTGAAAGTAACTTTTTTGCTGATGTTGATTTCGTTGTTGGCTCGAATGGTTAGCCGCTTGAAGTCATTGGTTTTTACAATCCCCTGGTCGGTGAAGTAACCCACGCTAAAGAAGAACGTGTTGTTCTCCCCTCCGCCCGAAACGGATAGATTCTGGTTCGATTGGGGGGCGCTACGCAGGGCCTCATTGTACCAGTTGGTAGTGCCGCCATAGGTCAGGGGCGAATCGTTCACGTTTTTGGTCGGTGCAGCATCGGCAAGGTAACTGATGTACTGGTCACGGCTGGCCATATTGACCAGGTTAGCGGGCTGACGCGTACTGATGTTGGCATCATACTGCACCTGAACGGGGCCTTTCTTACCGCGTTTGGTCGTAACGATAATGACCCCGTTCGCGGCCCGAACGCCGTAAATAGCTGCCGACGCATCTTTCAGGACTTCGATACTCAGAATATCGTTATTACTGATGTTACGAATATCGTCGGTCAGTACACCGTCCACCACGTACAGCGGACTAACGCCGGCCAGTGCCGAACCCACGCCCCGCACCCGAATCTGGGGCTGTTCGTTGGGTCGCCCGGATGAGATGACCTGCACCCCGGCCAGCTTACTTTGCAGGGCCTGTGTGGGTGTCTGAACGGGATACTTCACAATTTCCTCCCCCTTCACCTGCGCTACGGCTCCCGTCAGGTCACGCCGTCGCTGGGTGCCATACCCAACCACTACAACCTCTTCCAGCGCCTGCGCATCGTCGGCCAGTTCAACGTTAACAACACTTTGGTTTCCCACTGGCACCTCTTGCGGTGTCATACCAATCATGCTGAACTGCAAAACGGCTCCCGGAGTCACTTCCAGTGAATACTGGCCGTCTACATCTGTAGAGGTACCCGTAGTAGTGCCTTTGATGATGACATTGGCACCGGGTAATCCCTGCTTATCACTTTTGGCCGAAACTTTCCCCGTAACGCGCTGATTCTGGGCCTGTGCCATTCCGCAGATGGCCAGCCAAATCAGCAAAAATAAGTAGCTTCTCTTATTCATAAATAGTAGAAATTTAATAGGTACACTTGGTTATACGTTGTGCTCTTCCGGGAGTTCGTTCACTCCGTTTTTCTTTCCGTCTTCGTCAATTTTATAGTAACTAAAACAAGCACGAACTTTCTTATATTTTTTTGCACAAAAGCATGACACAGCTAAAATGCTTCTTAAAATTCAACATCATCATTACTATATCCTATTTGGTCCTGTTGCTCACTTTTGGAGTTTTATCTGAGCACACCTCCGTTTTTTAGGCTACCGTAATATGCCCTGTCCACTGGAGTTACGCTACAATACGCGGCAGACCTAACCCACCAGCACATTTTGTCCCCGGGGAACAGGTACCGGTTTGTGTACGTCGTATGCTCAACAAACTGCCGAATCGGCCTGCGCAATGCGTAGCTTTGCAAACAACTAAACCAGCACCCTCTTAGCAGGAATTCAGCGGCTACTATGACTCAAATTCGACAGCTTACTACCTACCTCGAAGCACTTGCCCCCCTTTCCTATCAGGAATCGTACGACAATGCGGGCTTGATTGTAGGCGACCCATCCACCGACATTACCGGCGTACTGGTTACACTGGATGCTACCGAACAAGTTGTTGATGAGGCAATTAGCAAAGGGTGCAATGTCATTGTGGCCCATCATCCCATCGTGTTCAAAGGGCTGAAGAAGCTGAATGGCAAAAACTACGTGGAGCGCACGGTAATCAAGGCTGTCAAACACGATGTAGCCATCTATGCCTCCCACACGAATCTGGATAATGTGATCGGCGGGGTCAATTTCCACATTGCTGAAAAGCTACAGTTGCAGAACATCCGGATACTGACTCCCAAGGCCCAGACCCTGACCAAACTGGTGACGTTCGTACCCGTGGCCGACACACAGCGGGTGCTGGATGCCCTCCATCAGGCGGGGGCCGGTCAAATTGGGGCGTATAAAAACTGTAGTTTTCGGGTTGCCGGAACAGGTGCCTACGAAGCAGGTGAACAGGCGCACCCGGTTCTGGGCGAGATAGGCGAGTACCATCAGGAACCCGAAAACCGGATTGAGGTAATCCTGCCCACTCACTCACAGGATGCATTGCTGGCTGCGTTGCGGGCGGCCCACCCGTACGAGGAAGTAGCGTATTACCTGACACCCGTAGCCAACCAGAATCAGGAGGTCGGCTCCGGGGCGGTGGGTGAGCTGGCAACACCGCTGGATGGGCCGTTGTGGCTGGCATACCTGAAGAAGCACATGAATTTGACCCTGATTCGCTACACCCCCCTGCCCAACCGGCCTATTCAACGCGTAGCTTTATGCGGAGGAGCAGGTAGCTTTTTATTGCCCGATGCCATTCGCACCGGAGCCGACGTTTTTGTGACGGCGGATTACAAATACCACGAATTTTTCGATGCCGACGGCCGAATTGGTATCTGCGATATTGGTCACTACGAGAGCGAAGTCTTTACGAAAGACTTGATTTGCGGGCATTTGGCAAAAAAATTCACTACTTTTGCGGTAATTTTATCTGAATCTGACACAAATCCGGTTCGATACTTCATATAGCACTAACAAATTTCCGAATGGAACTAACGATTGCGCAAAAATTAGACGCTCTTCTGCAATTACAATCTTTTGATTCTCAACTAGACGAACTGATCAAGATTCGTGGCGGCCTGCCTGAAGAAGTCCGTGATCTGGAAGACGATATTGCTGGCTTCGAAACCCGCGTTGGTAAATTTCAGGCTGAAATCAAGACGCTGGAAGAAGAAATTGAGCAAAATCGTGTGGCTAAGAAAGATGCCGAAAAGCTGATAACCAAATATAAGGATCAGCAAATGAACGTGCGGAACAACCGCGAATTCGATGCTATCTCCAAAGAAATAGAACTTCAGTCGCTCGAAATCGAACTGGTTGAGAAGCGGGTGAACGAATCACAGTTTCGGGTGCGGGGTAAGGAAGAAGAAATCAAGACGACGCAGGCAGCCCTGCATGAGCGGCAGGAAGACCTGAAGGCCAAACGGCAGGAGCTTGACCAGATTACCTCGGAAAGTCAGGAGGAAGAGAAGGAAATCATTAAGCAGCGCGACCATCAGGCAACGACCATTGAGCCACGGCTGCTGAATTCCTACAACAAAATTCGCGGCAATGCGCTGAACGGGCTGGCAGTGGTAATGGTTAAACGCGGAGCCTGTAGCGGATGCTTTAACGTAGTGCCCCCCCAGCGTCAGGCTGATATTAAAGACAAGAAGAAAATCATCGTTTGCGAACATTGCGGACGCATTTTCGCCGATGTAGAAGGTATGCCGGAACCCGCCCCAACGGGCCGTGGCCGGTAGTTTTCACCAGTCATAACGCAAAAAGGTCGTCGTATAGGCGACCTTTTTGCGTTATAATGAGCGTTACGTTTTTTCTTTATGTTGCTCCGATGCGTTACGTATTCCTCTTCCTGCTCTCGCTTAGTGCGGGTTACGCACAAGATTTTGTGTGGACACCCGGCTTGAAGTCGGCCCATACAGACCTGCAAAAGTTAAAAATCCAGTCGGCGCAACAGCGCATGGCCCGCGAGTCGGCAACGGATGGCGTACGAATTTTCCTGGACGATTACGCCGACATGCTCCTGCTCGTTACGTCAGACGATGACCGGTTGTTTGCGGCTAACAGCGACCGGGAGAGCGACCGGCTCGACGCGCTGAAAAAGCTATCCGACACCTCTCCCTGGCAACGCGTACTGATGGCCGAGGTACGCCTGCACTGGGCTTTCGTGAAGTTGAAGTTTGGCAAAGAAGTAAGTGCCAGTTGGGATGTAATTCGGGCTTATAAACTGCTCAGCGAAAACCAGCAGCGTTTCCCGGACTTTCTGCCTACGTATAAATCACTGGGTACACTGCATATCATGATCGGCTCCGTGCCGGAGAGTTACGCGTGGGTGGCAAAGCTATTAGGTATGCAGGGCAGCATTCGGCAGGGGCAGCAGGAACTACAGCGCGCCCAGCGCGACGCCAATCTTGGTTTGGAAGCGCAATTGATCGACTTAATGGTGCGGGCTTACGTGTTGAAATTTACCAATGCAGACAGCCTGACGCTGGCCCGTTTAGTGAGTCAGCATCCGGACAACCTCCTACTCCATTTCTTTGGTGTCACCATCGAACAAAAAAACGGGCGCGGGGAGCAGGCACTCACCTATCTGCTTAACCGCCCTGTCGATAAAAGCTATCAGCCTTTGCCGGTTGTGGAAAACGTACTGGGTGATATTTATCTGCAAAAAGGCGAGTATGGAAAGGCTTCTTCCCATTTTAACCAGTTTCTACATACCTACAGGGGGCAGAACTTCCTGAAGGATACCTACTACAAATTGTTCCTGTGCCATTGGCTGGCTGGCCCTCAAAACGCCCGATCATCCGATACAATAGCCCGAAACCTCCTGCAAAAAGTACTGTCCGTTGGCCGAACGACGGTAGAATCGGATAAAGTAGCGCAGAAATTCGCCGAAGCCAGTTTAAAAAAATCGCCCGCCCCAAGTCAAAAAGTATTGATGCAGGCGCGGTTAGCGTCGGACGGTGGTTTCACGAATCAGGCACTAACGTACCTGCGGCCTTATAATGAAGCGTCGTTTTCAACAACGGCGGAAAAGGCCGAGTACAATTACCGCCTGGGGCGCATCTATCAGCGAAGAGAAAGCCCGGATTCCGCCGTTCCCTACCTAACCCGTGCCCTCGCGCTCAGCGAAACCAATCAGTTGTCATTTGGCGCAACGGCCGCGTTACAACTGGGGTATATCTATCAACAAAAGAACGACCGGACGCAGGCCCGGTCGTTCTTCCAGAAAGCCCTCAGCTTCAAGCACCACGAGTACAAAAACAGCGTAGACAATAAAGCGAAGGCGGCTTTAAGTCAGTTTTGAATTAAACTATTGCTCCAGCGCAGCTACACCCGGAAGCGTTTTGCCTTCCATATATTCCAGCAACGCGCCACCACCGGTCGATACGTAGCTGACACGATCGCCGTAGCCCGCCTGATTGATGGCCGATGCCGAGTCGCCCCCGCCGATGAGCGAGAATGCGCCATTTTCTTCGGTAGCTTTCACCACCGCTTCGGCAATAGCATTGGTTCCTTCGGCAAAATTCTCGAACTCGAATACACCCATCGGACCATTCCAGAGGATAGTTTTCGATTTCATCACAACTTTCTTAAACAACTCAATCGTTTTCGGACCAATGTCCAGCCCCTGCCAGCCATCAGGAATCTGACCGGTTGGCACCACCTGCCGGTTGGCATCGTTTGAGAAATCGTCAGCGCAGAGGTTATCCAGCGGCATGTAGATTCTCACCCCTTTTTCTTCTGCCTTTTTCAGCAGTTCAAGGGCTAATTCCTGCTTATCGGCTTCGAGCAATGAGCCACCTATTTGTCCCCCCTTCGCTTTGGTGAACGTGTAGGTCATGCCCCCGCCAATGATGAGGTTGTCGACGTTATCGAGCAGTTTTTCAATGATGAGGATCTTATCCGAGATTTTGGCTCCACCCATAATAGCAGTGAACGGACGTTCGGCTTCTTCCAGAATTTTCTTAGCGTTGGCCAGTTCTGCATTCATTACGTAACCCGCTACCCGATCCTCAAAAAACTGACCCATTACGGCCGTACTGGCGTGTGCCCGGTGCGCGGTACCAAACGCATCATTCACCCACACATCGCCCAGTTTAGCCAATTTCTTAGCAAACTCCAGGTCGCCTTTTTCCTCTTCTTTGTAGAAACGAAGGTTTTCGAGCAACAGGATTTCGCCCGGTTTCAGGCTGGCGGCCATATCAGTAGCCGATTGTCCGGTGCAGTCATCCGCAAACTTCACTTCCTGTCCAAAGGCCTCTTTCAACGCGGGCAACAGGTGTTTAAGTGAATATTTCTCTTCCGGTCCCCCCTTCGGCCGGCCGAGGTGGGACATCAGAATGGCCGAACCTCCGTCGTTCACTATTTTCATGACGGTTGGGATGGTAGCCTTGATGCGGGTATCGTCGGTGATGGTATAATCTTTGTCGAGGGGTACGTTGAAGTCAACGCGAACAAGGGCTTTTTTACCCGCGAAATTATAGGAGTCTACGGTTTTCATGCGACGGCGTATGGTCGTTGGTTTGCGGGGTCAAACTTAACGGTTTTTCGGCAGACGTGAACGCGAACGTTGCTATTCGTATTCAGGATACCGCAACCCGGAGAGCTGTATAGAGGGCAATTTGCGTAAAATCGCTATCATTGTGCAGGATTGGCAAATCGTAAAACAGGGCATATTGGGCAATCAGGCAATCGTTTGGCTTCCGAATCGTTACGCCTTTTTTGCGGAGGGTACGATACAGTTGGGCAGCTTCAACAGCAGCCTCTACGGGATTAAGTTGGAGCATGGACATAGCCAGCAATAACCCTTTGTTACTGTATAATCTTTGTCCCTGCGTACTCCCTGCAATACCTCCTGAAGTATTGCGGGCACGATATAAACAGAGATTTGCTGTGTGAAATACGTTTCGAGCAGATTGGTTTGCTCTGTGGTAACTTTCTTCTCGTTAAACTAATCAATTCAAACCGACGTGTCGACTAGAACTGCCATAACTTACTGGGCAGAAGCCGTACCTTCGTCGCCCCAAAATGAGACTTTTCCACGCATATCCAATAATTGCTTAAATGCCTGTGCCTTAACGACATACTGCTCCAGTGCATACCGAACGACCTCATCTGTATTCTGAATATGGCTAAGTTGTTTAGCTTTATCCAGTAACCGATCATCCAGTTTTATATTCGTTTCCATGCGATACCTTTTTATACACAAATATACACCGTTTCATACACATCAATACCTCCCCTCCGCGCCACCACCCCCGAAATCACCCTCGCCGAAACGCAGGTTATCTTTTGGTCCGTGAACAGCTGCGCCCGTTGCCTGAACGGCGGCTACTGTGGCAACATTGGTAAAAAACTCGTTGGGTGAATCATCATCCGGCTCGTCTGTAAATCCATATTTCGGTTGGGCTATGTAACGAATACCCACTACCGCCAGTCCAATCAGGATAAGTCCTCCCAGCGTTAGGGCCACGTTGAGCGGGACCAGCGCGGCATACGCATGCACTGTTGCCGCAGCACCAATCAGCCCCAACAGGCCCAGTACCAGCAGCATTCGGTCTTTCTTCGCGAATCCCCGACCGACGTACATACCGGGGATAAGGAAGGTGAGCAGCCAGAACAAACCGGACAGGGCAATCTCAGGAGCCTCCTTCGGCAACGGGACACCGGGTCTGCGTTCCAGTAGTAAGCCGTTGAGTTCGCGCACTATAAAATAGTTGCCACCGGCAACCAGCATAATCAGCGAAAACCACTGAATGAGGTTCAGTGGGTCGGTATAGTAAGTTTCTTTCGGGTTGGCTCGCTGGATTTGAACGGTACCAAGATAGAGCACAAGGGAGAGAGCCATCATCACGAAAGGCATTGCTTCTTTACCCCAGGCATATGTCAGCAAACCGTTGAAAACGCCGGTGTAAAACGTGGCGACAACAAAAAAAGCAATCAGCGTATCGCCATAATACCAGAGAATAATTAACAGCAGCGGCAACGTTAGAAAGCAGTGTGCCGCAATGGACAGTTCGGTGGAGATCAGTTGATTGAAACCGAATGCCAGAAATCCCGCCATCGTTACCACGAAGGCATTGTCTATACCATTCCGGTATAGTAGCCGACGCTTTATCAGCAAATTACCTACCAGGCCAATGACAACTCCGGCGGCCATGTTGAATAAACCATAGACGACCGACGACTCAGTCAGGACCATAAACAGACTGGCGGGTAGTAGGTAACAAGCCAGAATAGCCACCGTAGTAAACAGAAACAACCCAATTTCCAGGAAGCCATTCGTCTGCCGAAATTCAACCGGGTACGTTTTTCGCACCGCTTTCATCTGGGTATCGGACAATAACTTTTGTCGATGCCACCGTCCGGCCTGTTCCAGCATAGTCCGGTTGTAAATCCACTGTTCGTTATACGCTTTCATCCGCACGGTTCTGTTTGGGTAGCTGACTCATCAGGTAATACACGGCGGCAATACCTGTAATGATAAAGTACCAGTAATAGCTATCGTCATTGGTGGGATGCAGGTAGTGAAAAAACAGGTATGTAATGCCAATGTATCCGTACACCACACTCATCAGCAAAAAGACAAAGAACCCTCCCCGACGGGCGTAGGCATCCAGCAACAAACAGGCAACGGCGAGCCCCGTTGCAAACCACAGCCGGATTTCACCAAAATTAAACAAGCCCCCCAGCAACGCCACCATCAACAGGTTGCCGGCCAGCGTCAGGTAGGTATAGGTAAAGTGCGGTTTAATCCGCTTTCGGTCCAGTAAAAAGGCCGCCCCTAGTAAGACAAGAGCCAAACCGATAGCGGAAAAGACTGTGACGCGGTTGAAAAAGTTAGTTTTAACGTATAACTCCAACGGGCGAACGGTTACCCCTACCCACGATACAAGGGCCGTCAGTGCCATGCCCAGTACCCCCCGGTGGTCGAACCGATAGGCTAGTGGCAAAAATAGCAGGGCGGGCAGCAACGTAACCAGGCCGTATCGTTCACCAAAAACGTTATATGCATATTGCGCGTAGCCTTCGAGGGTCAGGAACAGCAGGCAGGACAGAATCAGGGCGTAATCGCCGAAGCTGGAGCGACTTTTTGTCTGATTTATGGTCCATTCAGGACGATTCCGCCAGGCAAACACAAAACTACCGACACAGGCAACGGCGATGGAGGCCAGCAACGCTCCATGCCCAATCCGGTCGAAGTTGTCATAAACCAATAAGCCCAGCCCCGAACTCAGCAACAGTATGCCGATGTACAGCATGGCCCGTAGCTCCCAGTGGAGCGAGAATGGCCTCTGTTGCTCTACTTCGGCTATATCGGCCCGTTGTTTGGCGGGCAAAATACCCTGGTTTTCCAGCTCGTTCAGGACATCGTTTGGGGACATAAACGGTGTTTTTAGTGTTATTATTCCAGCATGGTCGGACAGCAGAAAATCATTCTCACCCCACGTTATTACCTCGACAATTTCCGCTATGTGCTGGACTTTGTCAAGCGGCTATACGGCAATTTACTGACCGATGCCGAATCGGATTTTATCAACCGCTTTGAGGAGTTATCCCTCGACGCCCAATGCCTGTATGTACGCTTCAGCAATCGCAAAGGACTCTTTTTTCGGGCCAATAAACTACAGTATACCGAAATAACTGACATACCGGCCGCTACGGCAGAGTTGCTTCGTACCGGCTTCATCGACTCGTTATCAGCGCATCATGTATTCCAGGGCGAAGAAGCACTCAGCGTTTTCACCAAGCCTGAACTGCTGAACCTGTTGCCCCTGGAGCCGGAAGAAACGAAAGCACTGGGTAAGGAAAAGAAAGAGTACGTAGTCCGTTACGCCCTGAACGAACTTGATTTCGGGGAAATTGTCACCAGCCTGGCAACGCATGAATCGGTGGTAAAAATGAACTTCGAAGCCGAGGGCATGATGGTTAAGTACCTGTTTTTCGGCCATCGGGGCGGTAGCATGACCGAATTTGCAGTGCGCGACCTCGGTATGGTCAATTTTGAACGGTATGACGAAAGCAAACTAACCGCCCGGTTCCGTACCCGCAAAGAAGTAGAAGACAAACTTCTGATTTCACTCACTAACGAGGAGTTTTACGGCCTGAAAGAAGCGGAAGCTCCCGCGGATGATATTTACAACTGGTTTTTGAACTGGAACGAGACCCGGCCCGAACTGACCGAAATTGCCATTCCGGGCTACCAGAAACTGGTATGCCGGGTGGGGGCGTACCTGGAACGCCAGAAGCTACCCGAACAGGCATTATCAGTCTACGAACTATCCGACCGGGTACCCGCCCGCGAACGACGCGTCCGGTTGTTGTTCAAAAACGGGGCGGTAGAAGAAGCCCTCGCCCTGTGCGACGAAATTGCGGTCAGTCCGCTCAATGCCGAAGAGCGTTACTTTGCCAACGACTTTCGGGAGAAAATTCTGAGCGTGGGCGATAAAAAACGCACCCGAAAAGCCACCACCCGCTTCCTGCTCGATGCCGGGAGTGTAAACATACCAGCCGCTTATCGTCACCACGTCGAAGCGGGGGTGATGAACTATTATTTAGAGCACGATTTCGATGCGGCTTTCACCGAGAATTACCCCTGGCGCGGGTTGTTCGGACTGGTTTTCTGGGATATCATTTACGATGCCAACGTGTCGGCCATTCACCACCCGCTGCAGCGTGCTCCGTCGGATTTTTACCTGCCCGATTTTTACCTGAAGCGGGAAAATCTGTTGAAAAACCGCCTGACCGAGCTAACTACCAAAGACGACTGGCGACGGCACACCGGGCGGATGTTCAACGCCAAGTATGGCATTACTAATGTGCTGGTGGACTGGTCGGATGAGTTGCTTACGCTGGTACAGCGCATGATTGAGTTACTGGATATCGAACAGCTTCGGCTGATTTTGCTCGAAATGGCCCGCAACGTCCGGGAGCACACCCGTGGTTTTCCGGACCTGCTCATCTGGAATGAACAGGGCGAGTACGAATTTGTGGAAGTTAAATCCCCTACTGACCACCTCGGTCCGCAACAACTGCACTGGCTGGAGTTTTTCCAGACCATTGGTGTGCATGGTAAAGTGATTCGGGTAGTCTGGGAACTGTAGAGACGCAACACGTTGCGTCTTATACGGGTCAGCAACTTTACAGACGAATTAGTGGCGAATGTGAGCCGCAAGTATCAAGTATACGGCTCTAGACCCTGCCCACGCGCAGAAATATAGAGAAGCGGACTTCGCGCTCCTGCTCCCCCCAAATCGACTTTAGTTCCTCCCCCAGTTCGGTTACGGGGTCGCTCTCGTTTTCGTACAGGTACTGCCGCACCGCCGACCAGGTGCGCAGGTAATTCAGGAACCGGTCCAGCGTCCAGTTTCTTCGTGCCGTGAAGGTAGCCCGTTGAGCATCCAGAAACGGAAAAGGGATGGTAGCGTATTCATCATCGATATAAACACGCTGCGGGTCCCAGTAGGGGCCAATGCGGTTTCGATAAAAATCGAGCATAATGCCATCGAGGCCGGGGCCCAGTTGTACCAGACCATAACCCCATTCGGCAATGATTCCACCGGGCTTAGCTACCCGACGAACTTCCCGATGAAAAGCATCGACGTCGAACCAATGGAGTGCCTGGGCTACGGTAATGAGGTCGAACGTGCTATCGGCAAAAGGAGACTGCTCGGCAGAGCCCGTCTGATAATGAATATTTGGTTTCTGAACGGCCAGAATAAGTTGCGTTTCACTGATATCGGTTGCTTCAACCTGCTCAACGAAGTTGGCCAAAGCACTAGCCACCTGCCCATTTCCCGTAGCGCAATCCCAGGCAGTATGCCGATTCGGGACCAGTGAGCCTATAAAATCGTATAGTTCGGGCGGGTAGTCGATTCGGTATTGGGCGTACAAATCGGCGTGACCGGAGAAGCGATCAAGGGGTTGCATATTTTTTTCTTTTGCAATTTTAAACGTTTTCGACTAACAACTGTCTAATAGTTGGGTTTATAGGAAAACCAGTGCAAAATTGGGTTATCTGTTGAAAGCATCTATTTTTGTGCGGTAACCTATCGCCCTCCTTTATTTTGTTTGTTCATTTACTGTTTACCCGATTCTCATGAAAAAATTACTTGGTACTCTTTTAGCTGCGGCTTCTTTTACGGCTCTTTCGTTCAGTGCGAACGCGCAGTCTTCTACTGCCGATATCCCGGCTGACATGAATGCCCTGATGAGCAAATATACCTGTATTGCCTGCCATCGCCCGAACCAACGGCTGGTTGGTCCTGCTTACGCTGATGTAGCGAAGAAAAATTACTCGAACGAGGAAATCGTCAACCTAATCTACAATCCGATTCCAGCCCACTGGCCGGGTTATCCCCCAATGATGGCCATGAAGCAGGTTCCTAAAGATGATGCCATGAAACTGGCCGTCTGGATCAACTCGCTGGATGGTGACAAGAAGGGGGCGACGAAGAAAACGTCTACCAAGAAAACGACGAGCAAGTCAAGTAAGACGTCCAAAAAGTCGTAAGCGTTTTCTCATATCAGTTTAACGGCTCATCCTCCACAGGATGAGCCGTTTTTTTATAGCACCCTTTCAGCGGTATCAGGTGGGATATTGCCAGTCGCCCCGGTACGCCCGGCTGAGGAGCTTATTGGCTTCGGGGTCATTTGGAATCTGGCTCCCATCCCAAGCCACGCTCCGACCGAGTTTCAGCGACAGCATACCCAGCAGGGCCATATTGGTAGAACGGTGGCCAATTTCAATGTCGGCAACGGGCAATTTACCGGTTTTGATGCTGCTCAGGAAGTTGGCCCAGAGTTCGGATATATTCTGGTCGTCGGGTTTATTGAGTTTAGCCTCTTCATGGATAACCGGCTTGTTTTTATCGGCCGGGTAAAACGTCCAGCCATCGAGCCAGCCAATGTGCAGGGTGCCTTCGGTACCATAAAAATAAACGCCTACGGCCTGGTCGGGATGAGTTTTTTCGGCGCGGTTGCCCGCAAACGTACGCTGCTCCCAAACGGCGGTAAAATTCTCAAATTCGAATGTAGCTACCTGATGGTCAGGCGCATCGGTGCTGTTTTGCAGAATGGACCGGCCACCGGTCGAATAGACTTTACGCGGGTGTTTTTCTTCGGTCCAGAACAAAATCTGGTCCATCCAGTGAACACCCCAGTCGCCCAGCACACCGTTGCCATAATCTAAGAAGTTACGCCAGCCGCGCGGGTGCATGGCTGGGTTGAAGGCACGCAATGGTGCGGGGCCACACCACATATTCCAGTCCATTTCCGGAGGTGCCTCGGTATTAGGTGTCGGCTGACCGGCCCCACCGCCATAATACACAAACGCCCGCGCCATACCAATCTTACCAGCCCTTCCCGATTTCAGAAAATCCATCCCCGATACATTATGGGGCGATATGCGCCGATGCAACCCTACCTGGCATATTTTACCGGTTTGGCGGGCGGTGTGTACCATTGCTTTACCCTCGTTTATGGTATGCGAAATGGGTTTCTCGACGTATACGTTTGCCCCTGCCTGCATGGCCGCAATAGCAATGAGCGGGTGCCAGTGGTCGGGGGTAGCTACAATGACGATTTCGGGCTTTTCTTTCGCCAGCATCTCGCGGTAATCCCGGTATAGTTTAGGTTTGTCGGACGTGAGTTTGCTGAGGTCTTCGCTGGTTTTTTTGAGTTGCCGCGTGTCCACATCGCAGAGCGCTACAATCTGCGACTCGCCCGCCTGAATGGCGCTAAGCATGATGTTACCGCCCCACCAGCCCGTACCCACCACCGCCGTGCGGTATTTCTGGGCTTTTTTTGGTGTGATAAACGCCCGAACCTGAAGGGGGTCAGTGATAAGCGTAGCTCCGGCGATTGCGGAGGTTTTCAGAAAATCAGTACGGTTCATTTTATAGAGGATTTAGGAGTACAAGGCGGAGTACTCTGGGTAAACCTGTCTTCTATCAAAGCAAATAGACCCACTTTTTTACCGTCAATTCATCAGGCCAGCCAGTAAAGGTGTACCGGCTAATGCCTGAAACAGTAGCGTCATAACGAGCAAAAAATAAATTGCTGCTACTAAAATAACCTGGCTGGTACGCCGGGCAAGGTAATAGCCAAACAGGGGAAGCAGTTGCAGGGAATGCATTCCGAAGAAATGAGCCACCCGCAAATCGCCATTGCGCGTGCTCCAGTTAACGACGGGTAGCCCCGGCCCGCCATCAGGTGCTCCCACCGTATGCCTAAGCCGCGAAGCCATCATAAAGCCTTCAAACGCAAAGATGACGAACAGAAGGATTCCCAGTCGAATGCCCCATAAATAAGTGGGTGCGATTCCCACTGGCTTGATCCTGAAAAACAAAAAGCCGATGTAAGCCGTCCAGACGGTAAAAACGGTGATGCCTATACCCATGAGCGAAAACAGCACTCTATCTAAGGCCGACGAAATATTGAAGTGGGATAACTTACCCAGAGTAGCCTGCCCTGTAACAATGACCAATTCAAACGTCATAATCACAACTACCGCCCAGCTATACACCAGCACACGTTTGCGCCGGGAAAGCAAACTCATATACCAGCCTATAGTCCAGCAGAATATCCCGACCGATATAAAGAATTTAGCTGGTTTGATAAATGCATTGATACCTACTACCTGGGTTGTTGTGACTCCGGTCAATACCAGGCACACAACCGAACTGATCAGGCAAAACAGCCCGAACCAGTACAAAACGGCATTTTGATTTTTGAGCGTTGCTATAAATGCAGTCATAGTTTTAGCCTTTATTCCCTGATTAAGTAGTGACTTTTCGGATGCGAACAGTCCGAATGACCCAATACAGTAACAGACCAACCGGCCCCAGCATAAAACAGAAAATCAGGGGGACAATAATGAGCCAGTGGGGAATGGCTCTTTCCTCCGCATCGCCCACTATAAACGCACCGGCTACCAGGTCGAAGGCGAGGTAATGCACCCACCCCGCCAGCATCACCCCGTCGCCCCCGTTGGCAAACAACCCTTTCACGCCCGACAGTGATCCAAATGCCGCAAAGTCAAGGGGGCCTCCGCTGAACAGATAAATCACATAGATAACGGCCAGAACTACCGGGATCAGGTACGAATTCATCAGCCACTTCGTCACACTCCAGCGTGGTGCAACGATCATCAGTAACCATTGCGGCAGCACAAGGGCATTGACTAGCTGGAAAACGGTTTCGGGAGGCATGGGAGTTGAATTATGCGGTTTGAGGGTTGAGGTTTACGGTTGGCTGACGCAAGAAACAAAGACGCGTCAGCAAATCATTTGCGTCAGCCAACTGTAAACCTCAAACTGTAAACTTCAAACTGTAAACTTCAAACTAATTTACCACCTTCGCCTGCGACAGCACTCGTAGTAGATTACCGCCCCATATTTTGGCGATGTCGGCTTCCGAGTACTTCCGGCGCACCAGTTCAGCGGTGAGGTTTTCGATTTCGCTCACGTCTTCCAGGCCATTGACACCCCCACCCCCATCAAAGTCGGAGCCGATGCCTACGTGGTCAATCCCGACCAGTTTAACGATGTGGTCGATGTGATTGACAATATCCGACAGGCTGGCCCGCTCGGATGCGTACACCTTCGCTACCGAGTCGCTCTGGGCTTCCAGCCGCGCTTTCATATCGCCCGACAGCACTTTTCCCACACCGGCCATACGGATTTTAGTCTTGGCCGCCCGGTGGGCATCCGACGGCTTTTTAAGGTAATCGCTCACAAAATTTACCTGCACTACACCCCCTTTGGCGGCAATAGCCTTAATCATATCGTCGGTCATGTTACGCGGAAAATCGCAGAGAGCGCGGCAGTTAGAGTGCGACGCAATGACGGGAGCTTTCGAGAGGGCCAACGCGTCGTAGAATGTACTGTCAGCTACGTGCGACACGTCGATAAGAATACCCAGCCGGTTCATTTCGGGTATTACCTGCTTTCCAAAATCGCTCAGTCCGCCGTATATCGGACCGTCGGGGTCGGTGGAGGAATCGCCGATGAGGTTGTTAGCGAAGTGTGTAAGGGTGATGTAACGGCAACCCAGATCGTAGTACGTTTTAAGCATTGATAAATCCTTCCCGATGGGATACCCGTTTTCCATCCCGATAAAGACGGCCCGCTTGCCCGCTTTCTGAATCCGGTACGCATCGGCGGGGGATGTAGCCAGCTCGGCCAGAGCAGGGTATTTTTTTAATGCCTGATGCACCAGGTCAAACTGATTCAGCGCATTGCGCTTGGCTTCGGCATGACCTTCGTCGGTGCGCGGCCCCTGTGCGGTGTATACGGCAAAAAACATGGCGTCCATCCCCCCCTTCTTCATCCGGGGAAAATCAATCTGCGAACCGTCTTTTTTGGTGTTGTGCGACACACCGACGTCGAATCCGGGCTTCTGCATCATAATGGGAGCATCAGCGTGGGTATCGAGCGTCAGTACGCGCTGGTGAATTTTACGGGCCTTCTGTGCAATTGGATCATCGGGACCAGATAACTGAATTACCAGGGAATTAAGCGTTAGCAGGGTTGAAAAAAAGAGGGAGAGCATCGTTTGTTAAGGTTGTAGACTGAAACTGTACTGGTCGAAACTACGCATTGCCCAGCATAATGGCAAACTTTCAGAATCCACGCGGGGTTAGGATGGTTAAGAGCGAACGGATGAATGAGCGAAAGAGCGAATAGCTGGCGCACGCACAATTCTCATTTTCACGGCATCGGCGGCCCACCCATTCGCTCTTTCACTCTTTCACTCTTTTATTATGGCTGTTGTTCCGTATAAAGATAAAGACACCTCTAAACGCGAACAGGTCGCAGAGATGTTCGACACTATTTCACCCAAATATGACCTGTTAAACCACGTGCTGAGTGGTGGTATCGACATCCTCTGGCGCAAGCGGGCTATTCGGGAACTCCGCAAAGCCCTCGCGCCCAAAACGCCGAAACGGATACTGGATATTGCCACCGGAACGGGGGATTTTGCTCTGGAAGCCCTCGCGCTGAAACCCGAAAAGATTGTGGGTATGGACATTTCGGAGGGTATGCTGGCCGTTGGACGCGAGAAAATGAAGAAGCGGGGCGTCGACCAGGTTATCGACATGCGCTCGGGGGATTCGGAAGGTTTACCCCTGCCAGACAATGATTTCGATGCTGTCATCGTTGCATTTGGTGTACGTAACTTCGAGAACCTGCTCAAGGGCTTAACCGATATGCACCGCGTTACGCGTCCCGGTGGGGTATGCGTTGTATTGGAATTCTCGAATCCGCGTCAGTTTCCGTTCAAACAGTTGTACGGTTTTTACTCCCGGACTATCCTGCCGCTCATTGGGCGTATGGTAAGCAAAGACGCATCGGCCTATACCTACCTGCCCGAATCCGTGCAGGCGTTCCCCGACGGTCCCGACTTCCTGCGGATTTATGAAGCAGCTGGATTCAAACAGACCAAATGGATACCGCTTACCTTCGGCGTTGCGTCAATTTACATAGGCCACAAGCTGGCCCAGCCATGATTAAACAGATTACGCAGGCAGGGATACGCCTGAGTATGGGGCTTTTTATCAGCATCCTCGTGTGTGGTCAGGTATCCGCCCAGAGTTCGTACAAATACGTGCGCAAGCATCTGGAACGGTACGATGACAAAACCATCCACTACGGTTTTTTCTTTGCCATGCCCGTTACCCGGTTCAGCGTAACGTATAGTCCAGCCTTCCTGACCGCCGATTCGGCCCGCCGGATTTACTCGCCCAACAAGCCGGCTTTCCGGGTTGGTTTTGTGGTTAATACCTTCCTGGATGATCGGTTCGATTTACGCCTGACCCCTTCCGTATCGCTCTTTAGCCGGGAGGTCCACTATGACTATCCAGGTGGCACTTCAAAAATCGAAACCCGCGAATCGACCTGGATTGATTTCCCGTTATTGCTCAAGTACAAATCCGAACGGCGCAACAACAGCCGTATGTACCTGCTGGCGGGTGGCGCATTCAGCATCGAGAGTAACGTACGCAAGAAAGAGCTTGTGGGAGCAAGCAAACTAAGCACCGGCACTATGGATTTTGCTATCGAATACGGCGTCGGGTTTGAGCAGTTCTTCGAGTTTTTCAAATTCGCCCCCGAACTACGCTTCTCGCACGGACTTGTCAACCTCTATAACCCCGGCACTAATGCAGCCAGCGTGGGCATTAGCAGACTGACCAGCCATTCGGTGACGCTATACCTGAATTTTGAATAAAAACAGATGATTGGGTGTCAGCCACTTGCAAAAAACTTCAACTTTTTTCGGGCGAAGGGTTGCATAAAGCCAATTGAGGCTGTTATATTTGCACTCCCAAACGCAACGGCGTAAGGGCAGAAAAAGGGAGTTTAGCTCAGCTGGTTCAGAGCATCTGCCTTACAAGCAGAGGGTCGGGGGTTCGAACCCCTCAACTCCCACCAGTGAAAATCAAGCACTTAGCATCTAATGTTAAGTGCTTTTTTATTTCCGGCTAACACCTTTGATAACACAAGCCTCCTTGATGGTAGGGCTAACCGTTAATTCTATTTCTCCCGAAATTCTACGTAAAGTTCTCCTCCCAGCGCATTGAACAAATCGCGTAGGGTTTTCAGGCCCAGCTTACGCGTTCAACAAACGCGTAAATTTCTTCAAAACAGCCTGTTATCTCCTTTTCATAAATCTCCAGAAAACCGTTCACCAAATGGTTAGGTTGGCAACGCTCAGAAGCAGGGTCAAGGTAATGAAAGTGGTGGCTATCCGGCTACCCAGTCGGACTGCCGGAGGCTGGCCGTACGTCATTTTGAATTCCCTGATAAAAGGCGCCTGATCGTAATAGCCGAGGTTATAAATGCTGACCGTTGCGCATGACTGAGTACTCGGTGTTATTTACGAACCAGCTAAAACCAATTGGTCATAAAACCATCCGAAAGACCGTTCCCTCACAATATGAACAGTTTATTCATGTACTGTTCTTCCCGTTAGTTACCCTGGTTGAGAAGCGATTTCCGTTTGTCGCTTTGGCCCGAAAACTCGTCTCCGGCCTGATGCTACGTTACTTTTTTGGTTTGTTATGGTTGCGGCCTGCAAAAAGTACCTTGTCTACCGCCAAAATCCGTCTCAAACTGCTAACTCAAAACAGCTCCTGAGGACTTTTCAGCAAAACATAATTATTCGACTAAAGTTTTAAGGGTTTCAACGAAACACAATCAGTCAGCTGATACACTCCTATTCAGGCAACGACTTGTTTCCTTACCAACTTACTCAAATTTTATGAAAAATCGGTACGTACCCTTGTTCATCTTATTGCTGGGATTAACACTGGACAGTCTTGCCCAGCGTTCAACGGCACCCCTGCTGACGCGGCATAATTCCAGAATCGACAGCCCCGGATTAGCCCAAATCCCAGAAGCTACCCGTCAAAGCCAGGGCAGTAATCCAACGACCTTAAGCACCCAAACTTCCCTCCTTTCACCAGCGGTAGTAAAACGAATTACCGGGCAGGTGCTGGACGAAAACAACACGGGTTTGCCGGGCGCATCGGTTGTTGAAAAAGGCACCGGGACGTCGGCCCGGCCGAACGGCACCACGACCGATGCCAATGGTAATTTTTCGCTGAACGTAGCCGATGATGCCACAACGCTCACGGTATCGAGTGTAGGCTATACGACCCAGGACGTGTCTATTGCTAACCTCACGACGGTTAGTGTTAAACTGGTGCCAGATGCGCGGTCACTCAACGAAGTTGTCGTGATTGGCTACCAGACGGTTCGCAAGCGGGACGTGACGGGTGCCAACGATGTAATCAGTCCCGCTCAGGCCAACAAAGTGACCGCCAACTCGCTGGCCGAATCCATTCAGGGCCTGTCGCCGGGGGTAACCGTGCGGAATACGGGTGTGCCGGGTCAGCAGGCGTCGATTCAGATCCGGGGCGTGGCCAGTTTTCTCAACACCGATCCGCTCTACGTTATCGACGGCATGATTGCCGATGCCAATCCAACCATCAACAACGATGACATTGAGTCGATTCAGGTGCTGAAAGATGCGTCGGCAGCGGCTATTTACGGGTCAAGAGCCGCCAATGGTGTGATTATCATTACCACCAAACAGGGCAAGGAAGGTCCCGCCCGGGTGTCGTTTTCGGCCAAATATGGCGTACAGCAACTCTACAAACGCTGGAACGTGACGGATGCCTCCGCCTTTGCCGCCCTGCAACGACAGCAGTATCAGAACTCCGGCCAGACACCACCGGCCAGCGTGGCTACGGGCACCTTTAACCCGAACATTAATACCAACTGGCAGGATCAGGTGCTGAATACGGGTAGTTTGCAGGATTACAACCTGACGCTGTCGGGCGGTGCCAAAACCAGCTCATACCTGATTTCGGGCAGTTACTTCAAAAACGACGGCTACGTCATCGGCAGTAATTTTGACCGGGCGAGCCTGCGTATCAACACGAAGAGTCAACTAGGGCGTTTTACGGTTGGCGAGAACATCCTCCTGACCAGCTCGAACATTCAGAATCCACCCGCCGGTATCAATCCAATTTACGATATGGCCGGGATGCTGCCCGTCATTCCGGTGCAGGACCCGCGCTAAGTCAACGCCAGCAATCCGCTTGGCTACGGCATTGGTACCAATCCGGATGCCATCACGTACGCGTTTAACCCCGTAGCCGCCCGCAATCTGTCTATCAACAAAAGCAACTTTGCCAAGCTGGTGGGGAATGCTTATCTGGACGTCAGGCTAACGGACTGGCTGACCTACCGCGCCAATGCGGGACTGGAAGTGAGCTATGACTATAACCAGGGGCTTCGTCAGCTTGGCGTTTATCAATACAGTGCGTCGCCGGTACCCAGTTCGGTTAGCGAAGATCGGTCGCGCTATTACAGCCTGCTGTTCGAACACACGCTGAACTTTACCAAAGCCTTCGGTTCGCACAGCATCAACGGCGTAGTTGGTGTCAGTCAGCAAACCGCCCGGCGGGATAACACTACGGGCTCCCGAACAAACCTGGCCCAGTCGGGCGGGCAGTACTTCAGCACCATCGATGCAGCAACGGGTATCTCTAACTCGGCGGGTGGCACCGGCACCGATTACCGGATCCTGGGGTATCTGGGCCGGGTTAACTACGCCTACAACGACAAATACCTGCTCACCCTGACGGGCCGGGTCGATCAGGATTCGCGCTTTGGGTCCAACTACCGCACGGGTTTCTTCCCCTCAATCGCCGGAGCCTGGCGCATTAGTGAGGAAGATTTTTTTCACGCCAACTGGGTTTCGGATCTAAAAATCAGTGCCTCCTACGGCAAACTCGGCATTGTGGTGCCAACGCTCGGCTCATTTCCGTATACAGCCTTTATCAACAATAACCCCCGCGCCATTTTCGGGGGCGATCAAACGCCCAACGTGGGGGCCTATCAGGCCCAGCTGGCTAACCCCGACCTGCGGTGGGAACAACGACTATCGCAGAACTATGGGGTAACGGCCAGCTTCCTCAACAACCGCATTTCGACCGAAATCAATTACTACAACTCGCTTTCGTCGGATGCCATTCTGAATCTGGCCGTACCGGGTTATCTGGGTAACCTCCAGGGTAATCCGTACGTAAACACGGCGTCTATCCGCAACCAGGGCATCGAGTTTTCACTTACGTACCGCAACAATGAACACCCCTTCAAATGGGACGTGTCGGGCAATTTCACGACCATCAAAAACCGGATTGAGAACGTGGGCAATCAGGGGCAAAACGTGGATTATATCCAGAGTGGCAACACCCGCTCGCAGGTGGGTCGGCCCGTTGGGCAGTGGTACGTCCTGAAAACGGCGGGTATTTTCCAAACGCAGGAAGAGGTAAATAATTACAAAGGCCCCAATGGATCGCTGATTCAACCCAATGCCAAACCCGGTGATATTCGCTACGTGGATACCAATAACGATGGGCAGATTACTCAGAACGACGACCGGCAGTTTGTGGGTTCACCCTGGCCGAAACTCCAGGCGGGTGCCCAGTTCAATGGGAGTTATAACCAGTTTAGTTTAAACGTACAGTTTATTGGCGTGTTTGGCTACACGGTGTATAACGACGTTCGGCGGGGGCTGGACAGCTACCAGAACACCAATTTCCGGGCCGACCTCAACCCGTGGTCACCAACGAATACCAGCACTAATGACCCACGCATCGGACTTGGATCAGGCGATCAGGGCATCATTTCCAACAATTTTTCCTACACCGACCGCTGGCTCGAAAATGCCTCGTACGTGCGGCTCCGTAACGTAGAATTGGGGTATACATTCCAGAAAACACTACTCAGCAAACTGAGCATCCGCAACGTCCGGTTGTATGTGAGTGGTCAGAATCTGTTTACCATTACCCAGTATTCGGGCCTGGACCCGGACGTAACGGGTGCGAACATTCAGGAGCGCGGGGTCGATAATGGGCACTGGCCCTCCCCCCGCGTGATGTCTGTAGGCCTAACCGGTGATTTTTAACCAAAACCGACACTCAACCATGAAAAATAAACTTCTCTATCTGAGCCTGATAGCCGTATCGCTCCTGACGGCCTGCGACCGAAACCTGGATATTGTGAACCCCAACCAGCTAACGGCACAATCGTTCTGGAAAACGGATGCCGATGCGCTGGCGGGCGTCAATGCCGTATACAGCACCATGCACCGGGGCGGTATTTCCCGCTGGATGCTGTTTTATTATATCATCCGGTCCGATGAAGGCCGCAGCCAGAGTCCGGCTACCGACATTGTGAACAACATGGATCAGTTTCTAATTACCGACTACAACTACGGCAATGCGGTAGCGGTCTGGAACGATAATTACATCGGCGTGAACCGGGCCAATCAGGTGATCGATAACGTGCCGAACATCCCGATGGACGCTACCCTGCGCAACCGCTACATTGGCGAGGCCAAGTTTCTGCGGGCGATGTATTATTACCACCTGGTCACGCTGTGGGGGAACGTACCGCTGATTCTGCAAACGTCGGTCGTGGGCGATAAACCCGCTTCGGCAACGATGGCGCAGGTATGGGCCCAGATCGAAAAAGACCTGACCGAAGCGGCTGCCGTGCTGCCAACGACTTATAGCGGTGCCGATGTGGGCCGGGCTACCAAAGGCGCTGCCTACGCCCTGCTGGCCAAAGCCTACATGCAGCAACAGAAATACACCGAGTCGCTGACGCCGTTGCAGTGGCTGGTGGAGGGCGAAGGCAAAACGGTTTATGCGCTGGTACCCAACTACCGCGACAACTTCCTGATTACCACCGAAAACAACCGGGAATCGGTGTTCGAATGGCAATTCCAGATCAATACGGCGGAGTACACCGACGATGATAGCCAGACACCGAATCAGAATTACGGGACATCCATTGCGCAGTTTTTTGGGCCGAGCGGCATTGGCTGGTCGGATGGGGAAGCCCAGCGCTGGCCTACGCGGGAGTTCTACGATAAAACAACGACCGGTGCCCGTGACCCTCGCCTGGCCGCGTCGTTTCTCTTCGATTCAACGAACGTAAAAGGGCCGGATTCGACGATTATTTATGGCCAGACATTTACCCAGCGGTACGGGCGCGATAACAAGCGCGTGTGGTTTCGTAAGTTTCAGAACGATCACTGGAAAAATGAGGAAGGGTACCGTTCGCCCAACAACTGGCGGTATATCCGCTACGCCGATGTGCTGCTGATGTACGCCGAAGCGCTGAACGCTACCGGAAAAACCACGCAGGCGTATCCCTACGTCGATCAGGTACGGCAACGGGCCGGTTTGCCAACGCTCACCATGGCCCGGCCCGGCCTGACACAAACACAGTTTCTGGCGCAACTCAAGCATGAGCGCGTAACGGAACTGTCGGGCGAGGGGCACCGCTGGAACGACCTGGCGCGCTGGGGCGACCTGGGGCCGCAACTGGCCAGCCGCGACCCGGCCTTTTCCACATTTGTGAAGGGGAAAAGCGAATTATTACCCATTCCCCAACTTGACCGCGACCTGAACCCGAACCTGACACAGAATCCGAATTACTGATTTTTTAACCTGGCGGAACGGATTTCTGTGGATTCCGTTCCGCCAGGTTAACATTCGTCTTAACGATGAAAAACTGCCTCTTCCTATTCCTGGCTTTCTACGCCTGTAAATCAGCGGACACCTCTGTAACTACGCCAAAAACGCCCGTCACACCGGTTGATACGGTGGGCAAATTCAAAAACCCCCTCCTCTCCCCCGCCCCCGATCCCTGGGTAACCTATAAAGACGGATTTTACTACGTGATGCATACCACTGGCAACAGCCTGCGCATCTACAAAACGGCTGCCATGAGCCGCCTGCCTGCGGCCCGGCCCGTTACGGTCTGGACACCACCAGCCACGGGTCCTAACTCCCGCGACATCTGGGCTCCCGAACTCCATAACGTCAACGGCACCTGGTACATCTATTACGCAGCCGACAATAACGGGGTCGATGCCACTCACCGCATGTTTGTACTGGAAAATAAAGCGGCTGATCCAACCACCGGCACCTGGACAGACCGGGGCCAGCTTAATCTGCCCGACAATAAATGGGCCATAGACGGCACCCTGGGCCAACTCAACGGCCAATTGTATTTTGCCTGGTCGGGCTGGGAAAACGATCTGGGCGGCTCACAACACATTTATATCTGTACACTAACGAATCCCTACACCGCCGGGGGGCCGCGCGTTCGGTTGTCGTCGCCGGAGCTGACCTGGGAAAAGCAAGGATTCGGCGTCAACGAAGCCCCCGAATTTTTGACCCATGCCAGCAAGGTATTTCTCATTTATTCGGCCAGCTTCTGCGGTACCGACCAGTATGCCCTGGGGCAGCTCTCTGCCGATACCAGCGCCAATCTAATCGTCCAAACGTCGTGGACTAAAGCGCAGAATCCGGTTTTTGGTCCGTATGCCAGTGGCAGCACCTACGGCGTGGGGCACAACAGTTTTTTCACCACCCCCGACGCGAAAGAGAACTGGCTGGTGTACCATGCCAACCCGGCACCGGGGCAGGGCTGTGGCGATTTCCGCTCCATGCGGATGCAGCCCTTCGGCTGGAAAGCCGACGGTTCACCCAATTTTGGCTCTCCCGTTAACCTGACCGATTACCTCAAACGACCGTCGGGCGAGTAGCTTACCGGTATCCCAATCCAGTTATTTTTCAGGAAGGCCCGTTGTTACACCTGAGGGAAGTTTTTGGGGCGTAGTCGTTGGGCCGTCAATCGTTATTTTCCCATTTTTCACCGTCATACGATCAATACAAACAACCCGTTCGTCGCCGGTTTTGGCAATTCTTGCGTGGTAGACACAGAACATCTCTTTTCCATCTGGCGAGTAAGTAACGCTGTTATGCCCTGTTCCCGTAATGGCTCCCCCCTGGTCGGTATTTTTCTGCAATATCGGGTTATTAGCCCCTTTTGTGTAGGGACCCAAAGGCGAACCGGACGTTGCGTACCCAATAGCGTAGTACTGACCGCCGAAGTGATTGGCCGAATACATGATGTAATACATGTCGTCTTTTTTAAACGTAACGGAACCCTCTGTCCAACGTCGGTTCACTTCCCGGGCCGTAACAGACCTGCTTTCCCAGGCGGCTTGTTTGTCGCTGAGGCTAACGGGTGGCCTTAGCAGTAAAACCGGTTCACCAATGACGCCGGAAAAATCGGGTTTAAGCTCAATGCCGTATACCCAGCTTTCTTCAATTTCCTTGAACCACCCTTTTTGCCGGGCCAAATCGGCCACTTCGCTTTCGACCGGATGTTTGTAACAGCAACGCGAGAAATATAAATAGGCTTTGCCATTGGTATCGAAAAACACGTTGGCATCAATAATAGGATATCCGGGATCAAAAATCGGCTTGTTGGCCAGGTCGATAAACGGGCCGGTGGGCTTATCGGCAACAGCCACCCCAATACGGAAGTTTTCCACTTCATGCGTTGGATTTACCCGCCATTGTGCACTATAGACCATGTAAAATTTCCCGTTTACTTCATAGACCTCAGGCGCCCAATACGCACCGCCCCAACTGGCTGTTGAATCGCTCCAGGCATTCCTGTTATTGTGAAAGTATACCTGCCCTTCCGGCTGCCAGTTAACCAGGTCTTTTGATGAATACGCGGCAAATCCCCTATGCGCACCACCGCCTGTGCCGTACATATAGTAGGTACCCTGGGTGTACAGAACGTAAGGGTCCCCAAATTGAACTTGCAGGGGATTGCTATAAGTGGTTTTAGCCCTGGTAATAGGTTGTGTCGTTTGTGCCGGGGAATGGCTAATAACCAGGGAGGTGAAGAGACAAAACAGCAGCAGTGATTTTTTCATGATAACGATCTTCATTAAATCTGAGTAAACCTGTTAGGGCTTGTTTTGTAAGTTTATCTGGCGAAGCGCTTTAGGATAACGAAAATAAAGGCCATTTGAAGCATAGCCTCCAAACTTTCTATAGACATTCATTTGCGCTTGCTCGTCTTGTGGTGGCCCAAAAGTAACAGCAAGTTTTGCCAACCTTTCTCTGAATCGCTATACCTTTCCGAAGTTCGACAATACTCAGGACTTACTTCCACTAATACTGGTTCAACTACCTTAATTCCCCTACTGTTTAGCCATGAGCCAGTAACTCATAGGTGCAAGCTTCAGGCCGCATCCGCTCTGCACCCCGAAATTTGACAACACTATTAACAGACTGATGAACCAGCAACAAACAACTAACCCATGCCCTACGGACTGACTGATACTCAGATTACTGAAATTCAGCGGGTGCTGGCCCAAACGCCCCGTCTGGAGCGGGCGGTGCTGTTTGGCTCCCGCGCCAAAGGCACTCACAAGCCCGGCTCCGATATTGACCTGGCTTTGATAGGCGACACGTTCCAATTTGCCGACCGGCTCCGGCTCGACAATGAACTGGACGACCTCGATCTGCCGGTTTTCTTCGACCTCGTTGTGTACCGGCAAATCAGCGAACCCGCCCTGCGCGAACACATCGACCGTGTAGGCGTTACGCTCTACAGCCGCCAGAAACAGACCACCAAACACTATTCGTAAAAATTCAAAAGGAATTAGTTACGCCTTAGGAGAGAAGGACATACCTTTCTACAACATCATACCAATGCCGCTTATGGTAGATCAGCTAACATTATCGTCATTTTCCTCTGTAGGATGTGAGTCGACTAAATAGAGCAGGCAGTATGCAAATAAAAAGCCACTCACAAGAATTATCTCGTAAGTGGCGTTAATCAAGTGCACTCGTAGGGATTTGAAGGCGAACGCGCCCCCGGCCCAAACCTCCTGATTCGTACCGGGGTGGCGTTCTACTCAGGGGCTCTATCCAAGTGAGCGACGCAGCAGACAATAAAAAAGCCGCTTCTTCTGAAGCGGCTTCGTGCACTCGTAGGGATTCGAACCCCAAACCTCCTGATCCGTAGTCAGGTGCTCTATCCAATTGAGCTACGAATGCATTGCTCTGTGGCATTTCCCATGAATTGGGAGTGCAAAAGTAGGGAGAAAAAGCGTGTCTGTCAATCTATTTTCCTGAAAAATTTGCTTTTCGCTTCATCAGGAAGGAACCAATGCCTTCGGCAGCATCGGCCGAGCCGCCCAAAGTCTCCTGATTAACCGCTTCCTGTTCCAGTTGGTTGTCGAGAGTAGCGTAGAGGGATTGGTTAAGAACCCGTTTCATAGCACCAATAGCACGGGTAGGGGCTGTAGCGTAGTAGGCTACTACATCGGCAACAGCCACATCCAGGTCAGCCGCTGGAACAGACCGGCTCACCAGGCCCATTTGAGCGGCTTCCGGGCCATAGACCCGCCTGCCGGTGCTACATAGGTCAAAGGCCCGTTGTGCGCCAATGAGCCGGGGTAAAAAGAAGGTAGAACCGGCATCAGGCATCAGGCCGATGTTCACAAATATCTGACTGAAATAGGCCTCATCGGCACATAGGATCACATCGCACGCCAGCGCCAATGAGAAACCCGCTCCGGCCGCTACACCATTAATCCGCCCAATAACGGGTTTAGGCAGGTTGCGAATGGCCTGAATCATGGGGTGATACGTACGACGAAGCGAATCGCCTAACGTCAGTTGACCACCTGTGGATGCAGTCTGCGCAAAGCCCTCTTTCAAATCAGCGCCCGAGGAGAATGCCTTGTCGCCCGCGCCGGTCAGTACGACAACGCGTACCTGTTCATCAGCACCCGCAGCCTCTACAGCCGCCGTAATGTCATTGATCAGCCCGGCACTGAGGGCATTGTACACCTGAGGACGATTGAGGGTGATGCGACAAACTGCACCCTGCCGTTCGTAGAGAAGAGTATCAGACATAGTGTTTTTGGGGAAACAGTAGGCAAGCATACGGCTTTTGACGGAGTTGGCAAAATTAAGTTAGCCCGTCACTCGCTCGTAACCAGTATGCCCCCTTCAGGACAAAAACAGTATACTGATTCCCTCGTTTACAATAACCAGTAAACCGTCAGAAAACTGACGGTAAGTCCCAGCATCAGACCAACGCTAATCTGGGCAGGCGTGTGCGCATTGAGTTTCAATCGGGCACTGGCAACAAAGCCCGCTAGTAACACCAGCAAAAGCAACGGGAAGAATAAGTCGGTCAGGCCAAACCGGAGCATCATACTACCAATAATACCGACAACTCCACTAATACCAACACTGTGCGCGCTGATTTGCCAGGATAAGCTGATAATACCAACCAGGAGAATAGAGACGGCGATTCCACCCAGCAGAATCCCAATTTCGGGAGCAAGGCTGGAAATCCCCTCCATGCGGAAGGCGAAGAGATAGGCTAGAAAGAGATAGATAAGGGCCGTCAGAAAAAAAGGCAACCGACGGTCGGCCAGGGTGTTCAGGTATAGACTCTGAACGTAGCCGCTACGAAAGAGGTAATAAATCAGGAGAGACGGTACGGCAAAGGTGCCAACAAAAATCAGCACCAGCAGGCTCAGACGCAATGAGCCGGAAAAAGCGTCCATCCCCAATACCGCCGGAACCTGAAACAGGAGCAGGCCAAACAGTAAAGTCGGCATCAGCAACGGATGAAGAACGACCGAGAGGAAGCGGGCTAAAGACGAAGTCAATGATAAATGATGAATTATAAAGTATGACCGGGCCTCCGACGGTCGGCCGTTGCCGTGCCGTTACGCGGTGGCACCACAGATGCAAAGGTAAACGTACTGACTTTTACCATCCATCATTAGTCATTCATAATTCATAATTATTTTAAAGCTGCTTCCTCAGCCGGGCCACCGGAATATTGAGTTGCTCACGGTATTTGGCAACGGTCCGGCGGGCAATGTTGTAGCCTTTATCGTTCAGAATCTTCTCGAGTTTATCGTCCGATAAGGGGTGCAGTTTAGGCTCGGTATCAATCAGGTCTTTCAGAATATTCTTTACTTCCCGACTACTCACATCTTCGCCCGTATCGGTCGAGATCCCTTCGGAGAAGAAATACTTGAGCGGGTAAATGCCAAATTCGGTTTGTACGGCTTTGCTGTTGGCCACCCGCGATACGGTCGAAACGTCCATATCAATCATGGTCGCAATATCTTTCAGAATCATAGGCCGGAGCCGGGATTCGTCGCCCGTTTGAAAGAAATCAAACTGGAAGCGCACAATGGCGTTCATGGTCCTGAGCAGCGTTTGCTGGCGTTGCTTAATGGCGTCGATAAACCACTTGGCAGCATCCAGTTTCTGCTTAACAAACGTGACCGTTTCCTTCAGGTTTTTATTCTGCTTTTTGCTCTTGTCGTAGGTGTCGAGCATATCGGCAAAGGACCGGCTGATGCGCAGTTCGGGCGCGTTCTTCGAGTTTAGCGTCAGCTCCAGCTTACCACTGCTGTTGGTCAGAATAAAGTCGGGAACCAGGTACTGGGCCGTGCTGGATTCGCCATCTACCGAGCCGGGTTTTGGATTGAGTTTAATGATGATATCAATCACTTTTTTCAGCGAATTGTCACTGATACCCAGCCGACGCTGAATTTTATCGTAATGCTTTTTGGAAAATTCGTCGAAGAAATCATCGATGATCCGAATAGCCAGCGTATTGTAGGGGTCGGTGGTATCTTTACGCTTCAGTTGCAGAATCAGGCATTCCTGAAGCGTCCGGGCACCAATACCCGGTGGATCGAACGACTGAATTTTCTGCAGCATATCCTCTACTTCTTCGGTGTCGGTGAACACGTTCTGACCAAAGGCGAGGTCGTTCACGATAGCCTGTAATGACCGCCGAATGTAGCCATCGGCTTCAATGCTGCCAATGAGCTGTAACCCAACGGTTCGCTGCTGCTCCGACAGGGTTAGGTATCCAAATTGCTGAAGCAGGGCGTCCATCAAGCTCGAGCTGGTTGCCAGCGGCATATCCCGGTCTTCTTCCGCATAATTGCCGTCCCCCTGCATCTTGTACCCGCCGTAGTCTTCGTCCTGAATGTACCGGTCTATATCCAGCTCATCGTCACGCTCCTTATACTCGTCTGCCTCGTCGAAGGAGTCATCTTCCTCTTTCTGATCATACTCCTCGTCCATACCCTCCTCCAATGCCGGATTGATTTCAAGTTCCTCTTCAATCCGGGTATCCAGCTCAACCGTGGGAATCTGCAACAGCTTGATAAACTGAATCTGTTGCGGAGATAACTTCTGCTGGAGCGATTGAGACAAGCTTAACTTCTGCATGGTGGTCCTGAGAGCGGTAGATATTTATCCTATTGTCAATCGATTAGGGTGACAGCGAAACAGCCCCTCACAATTATCAGACCAAAGTAATACCCATTTTGTTTTTATCCTCATAAATTTTCTATAAAGCCATCTTGTTTTACTTTCGCCCTGTATGACAAACAAGCTTTACGACACCTCTCTAAGTCTGTTGACAGACCTGTATCAGGTTACAATGGCGTATGCTTACTGGAAATCAGAAACGGCTGAAAAAGAGGCAGTTTTTAATCTGTATTTCCGAAAGAATCCATTTAGTGGTGGTTTTACGATAGCCTGTGGGCTGGCAAACGTAATCGGCTACATCGACAATTTTGGTTTCTCAAAAAAAGATCTTCGCTATCTGGGAAGTTTGACCGGCAATGACGAAAAACCGCTGTTTGAACCGGCTTTTCTGGCGTACCTGGCTAAGCTGAAGCTCACGTGCAGCGTCGATGCGATGCCCGAAGGAACGGTCGCGTTTCCCAACGAGCCGCTGGTGCGGGTACGCGGCCCCATTTTGCAATGTCAGTTGCTGGAAACGCCCCTGCTGAACCTTATCAATTTTGAATCACTGATTGCCACTAAAGCTGCCCGACTGCGGTTGGTAGCCCAATCTGACACGGTACTGGAGTTTGGTCTGCGCCGGGCACAGGGTGTTGATGGAGGTATGACCGCCAGCCGGGCGGCTTACATTGGGGGTTGTGATGGCACCTCGAATGTGCTGGCCGGTAAACTCTATGATATCCCCGTGCGGGGCACCCACGCTCATAGCTGGGTAATGGCCTTTGCCGATGAGCAGCAAGCCTTCGACGCCTATGCGCAGGCACTACCTAACAATGTAACCCTGCTCGTCGATACCTATGATACCCTGCAGGGCGTTCGGCACGCAATAGAAACGGGGCGAAAACTGGAACAGCAGGGGCATACACTAGCCGGTATCCGGCTCGACTCCGGCGATTTGGCCTACCTGAGTATCGAAGCCCGTAAATTACTGGATGAAGCCGGCTTTCAGGATACGGCAATTGTAGCCAGTAACGACCTCGACGAAACAATTATTGGTAGCCTCAAGCAACAGGGAGCGGCAATAACCGTATGGGGCGTGGGCACCAAACTCGTCACCGCTTTTGATCAGCCCGCCCTGGGTGGTGTGTACAAACTGGCCGCGTTGAAAGATACCGAAACAGGCCAGTGGTCTTACAAAATGAAACTCTCAGAGCAGGCCATTAAAATCTCGACCCCCGGTATTCAGCAGGTACGTCGGTTTCGGGATGAACGCGGGTTTATGTCCGACATGGTTTACAATACCGAGGAAGAAGCCCGGATGGACGGGGATGTAACCATGATTGACCCACTCGATTTCACCAAACGTCGGCGTTTTGAGGCCACCCAGTCTTACGAAGATTTATTGGTACCCATTTTTGACGCGGGCAAATGCGTGTATGAACTGCCCGATATTCATTCGGTGCGGGCGCGGGTGCAAGCGCAACTGGCCGGACTGCATCCGGGCGTGAAGCGCTTTGTGAATCCACACACCTACCCGGTAGGGCTGGAAAAACAACTTCACGAACTGAAAACAGCGTTGATTCTGGCCATAAGGGAAGGAAATCAATAGGTCAATTCTGTATAAGTGTAAACCCCACTTAACTCTCCCTACTGGGGAGAGTTAAGTGGGGTTATATCAGCAATGATTTACTGTTCATCCGCACTGGGTCCGTAGCTGCCGGGAATCGGAATATCCAGTAATCGAAGGTACACTCCCAGTTGAGCCCGGTGATGCACAATCTGGCAAAACGTCGTTCGAATCATCTCGTGTTTAGTCGAAGCCATGTAGATTGTCTCTCCGTCCCGCAGTGTCCACGTTTTGGTCAAAAGGGCTTCCTTTTCCGGCACCAACTGCGAGCGGCCATTGACCAGGCAGCTTTCAGCGCAGTTCATCAGGTCGGCAGTGGTATTTATCTCGGTCGGCTGGTAAGGGCTGGTGGCAAAATCCAGTTCGTCTGTTGTCAGCACCATCGTTACCCAGGTGGGTAATTCGGCGATGTGCGTCGCCAACTGCCGGATGGTCATGCTTTTGGGGTGCGGTTGCCAGCCGTATCTATCATCCGGGATACGTGCCAGCATATTGCGGGTTGTTTGCGCTTCCTGCTCCATTTCGCGTAAAAACATCGGTATCAATTCCATGCGACTTCGGTTGGTTTATTGTTCGAAACAAAGGTAAATGGCGGGTGTGACAGCCCTATGTCAGCAGGGTTTAGGGAGTACGAAGCAATTTTCCACTTACTTTGCAGCGATATGGCAAGGCGGGTTTTGTTAATCATCCCGTGTAATGCGGTTTCTCACGGCTGCCCTTAAACGCCAATGAAATACTACTTATTTTTCCTGCTTATTGGCTTCACACTGACCGGTTCAGCCCAGTCGGTGAAGTCCATTTTTCCGGAGCCATTAAGCCCAAGGCTAGCTAATTACCAGATTGACGTTACCCTCAACCCGGTCACTAAAAAGCTGGCCGGGCTCGAAACGCTTACCTGGAAAAATGCATCCCCTGATGTCATTCGCGAACTACGATTTCATTTGTACCTCAACGCGTTTCGTACTGATAAATCGTCATTCATGCGCGAATCGGGGGGGCAGTTGCGGGGAGTAACCATCGACCAGGATGCAAAAGAGAATGCCTATGGTTCCATTGATATACTATCCATGAAACGACGCGGCTCCGGGGATACTGCTTCAGAAACACTCGTGTACCAGTACATCCAGCCCGACAATAATAACACCAGTGACCATACCGTAATCCGGGTGCCACTCAGCAAGCCTGTTGGGCCAGGCGAGACTATTGTGCTAGATATTGCCTTTAAGGCTAAACTGCCAAAGATTTTTGCCCGTACGGGGTTTAGCCGCGACTTCTTTCTGGTGGGCCAATGGTTCCCAAAAATTGGCGTCTACGAAGCGGCCGGTACCCGCTATGCTACGGTAGGTCAGTGGAATTGCCATCAATTCCATGCAAACTCCGAATTCTACGCCGACTATGGGGTGTACGACGTAAACATCACCACACCAAAGGCCTATTGGGTGAGCGCTACGGGCCTGTTTCAATCGGAGAAACTGCACCAGAACGGCACTAAAACTATTCTTTATCATGCCGAAGATGTAGTAGACTTTGCCTGGACGGCTTCTCCGCATTTCGAGGTGATAAACGACAAATGGAAACGTCCTTCGGGCGGGGAGGTTAGTATCGAGCTAGTGATGCAGCCGGAACACCGGAATCAGGCGCAACGCCATATCAATGCGGCCAAAGCAGCCCTTGCCTACTTCGACAAACACCTGGGTCGCTATCCGTTCCCCAACCTAACCATCGTTGACCCACCCCTGCACGCCAGTGGCTCTTACGGGATGGAATATCCCACATTCATCACCGCCGGTACCGTCTGGGCTATGCCTGATGGCGCACGCTTTCCGGAGCAGGTAGCGATTCATGAATTTGGCCACCAATACTTCATGCAACTGCTAGCTACCAATGAGTTTGAGGAAGCCTGGCTCGACGAAGGATTCAATCAGTACTACGAAGGCCGGATGATGGACGAAACCTACGGCCCCCGCTCGTCGCAAATGAACTTGCTGGGGTTCCGAATGGGCGATATGGAAAGCTCACGGGATGGGTACGTGCACCAGAACAATCCGGCCATTGGCTCGTCATTTGGCAATACGTGGCAATTACCCGACGGGCAATACGGGGTGCTCACGTACTTTAAAACGGCTACCTGGCTTCGGACGCTGGAGGGACTGGTAGGCCGCCCCGTGATGGACGAAATCATGCAGACGTACTTTATCCGCTGGCGGTTCAAACACCCTAATGGTCAGAAATTCATCGACATTGTTAACGAAATCGTTCCGAAACGGCTGGGCAGTAAATACGGGGCCGACATGAACTGGTTTTTTAGGCAGGTTTTGTACGGCGAGACTGTTGTGGATTATGCGTTACATTCGCTCAGGAACAGGACGCGCGACAAACAGAAACAGACCATCGTTACTGTGCAACGCCATGGCGATGGCATAATGCCGCTAGATATTCTGGTGCATTTTGACAACGATAAAGAAGTCATGCTACACTGGGACGGTAAAGATCACCAGCGCCAGTTTACCCTTACCCAAAATGCCAAAGCGGTGTGGGCAACCGTTGACCCAAAGCAGAAAATTTACATGGATACCAATTTCAACAACAACAGTTTGACCCTGGAACCATCATCAGCACCAGCGGCAAAATTTGCTACGAAGTTTTTGTTCTGGGTCGAGAACTGGATGCAGTGGCTGGCATGGCTGGCGTAAGGAAAAACAAGCGAAATATAGTTAGTACATTGTAATTCAAGTTTTCTGTCATTCCGACCGGTGCGGCAGAAAATAATTAAACACTTTTATTATACTGCATTTATTCTTCTACTAACCAAATGACCTTTCCCGAAATAGTCAACCTCCTTACCGGCCAATTTGGTCCCGATATTCAGGCTAATACCCAGAATTTGCAGCCGTTTGTCACTGTTCCGGCGGAGCAGTTAGTGGCTATCTGTCAGTTTTTACGCGACGATGACCGGTTGTTTTTTGACTTGCTGGCCTGCATTACAGGCATTGACAATGGCCCGGAAGCCAATACAATGGAGGTTATTTATAATTTAACCTCCATTCCGTATGAGCACGACCTGATGATGAAGATTATCATACCCCGCACTACTGGTTCGGTCCAACTGCCATCCGTGCCAAGTATTGCTCACATCTGGCGTACTGCCGACTGGCACGAACGCGAAGCCTTCGACCTGGTTGGTATTCATTTTGATAACCACCCCGACCTGCGCCGAATCCTGCTTCCTACCGACTGGATTGGGCACCCCCTTCGCACCGACTATCAGGAGCAAGAGGTTTATCATGGCATAAAAACGAAGTGAGCCGACAGTTTTTTACTGAGCAGTTGACTGTTTGGGGTTTTCGTTTGTTATTGCTTTGTCTGTTCTTACTAAAGCAATGAAAAAACGGTTTTGTGTTCTGGCTGGCTTACTCATTATACCCTTTCTCCTACCTTTTTCAAGTCAGGCCCAAACCGACTCTGTTATCGTGACGGGTCGTATTCGTAATCTGACGGCCCGTATGTACCGGGAAGCCTCTTTGGTATCAATCAGTCGGAACAACGTGTTGCAGGCCAGCAGAGAGCTGGTACGGCCCGCTCCGCTGAGTGTTGACGGAACATTCCGGGTGGCGATGCCGCTGATTTATCCGCAGGAGGAAATGTATTTCAACTACGGACGCATTTCAACCGCTTTTCTGGCTGCTCCCGGTACGCTCACGCTTGACCTGAATGCCGACTCACTCTTCTCGATGGCCGTTCCCTTTAAGTTCGGTGGTGTAAACGCGCAGGTGAACCAACAGTTTGCCCGGTATAAAGCCTTCGAGGCCACATACCCCGATAAACCGGATACCCGTAAGCTGTCGGAACAGCTGGCTACCCAGGATGACGTAGATGCCTTCAATGTTTTGTCGACTGCATATCAGGGAGCCTTTAAGAAGTTCGGCCGTATGGAACAGCCTTTTCCGCTCACTACCCGCTGGATCATGAGCAACAATGCCTACAATGCGGCTGCCTTTGTGTACGACAAAGCGTTTTACGAAAATGGAAAACTACCTGTTTCGCTGGACGATTCGCTACGCCCCCCCAATAACGTGATCCTTACGGCGGCCCGCGCATCGGCTATGAACCGATTTGCCACGTATGCTACCCAGCAGCTCACCAATGATGCCACCCGTGCAAACGGTATCACGGTGCGGGCACTGGCTAGTTTGCTTGAGCGTTACGGCAAGAGTATTACGACCGACGAGCGCACCAGGCTCCGAGGCTATGCCCAGCAAAACTCAGCCCGCGCTGCCGATTTGCGATTTTTCGATGAATTGGTGAAACGAAGCCCTGATACGCTCCAGCGACTGGTCAATTACGAAACACTCATTCAGCGAAGTATACGGCAGTATGATAGCACGGCCGTCGATTACCTGGCCGCTTACTGGCTGACTACTACGCTGCCCGGTTTGACGCTCAATTTTGCCCGATTGCTCTATGACTACGCCCGCCCTCAGATTAAAGACTCAAAATTAGCGGCATCGCTGGACGAGTTGTACTCGCTGGAAATAAAAGATAGTACCAGAATCCGATCTGCTATGCAAACGTTGCGCAAAGCCAGTACGCAAACCAATGCCCTGGAAATATCGCCCGGCGTATTTGTTACCCGGAATAATTCGGCCAGTGGTTCGGCCCTTCTGGACCAGATTATCGATGCCAACCGGGGAAAGGTAATTTACCTGTTGCTCACCTCTCCTGGCAATGAGGCTGGCAGACAGGCCGCGCTCGATGCCCAGCGGTTACGTAATACATACAGTCTGCGCGATTTTGCCCTGGTGTATGTACCCATGCCAGACAACGACAAAGCACTCTGGCCCGAGCTGGCCACCCGGTATAATCTCTCCGGCGATCATGTGCTATTAACGGAGAATCAGCTTATGGATGCTGTTAGTCGATTCAGAGCCAATGACGAAATTTCGGCTATGGTCATTAACCGAACCGGTAAGGTTATAAAACGAAACGCGCCCTTGCCGGGCGCGCTCGAAGAAGCAGCAAAAATCATTGAAAAAGGCCTTTAGACTCTTTTCACAGACCATACGCGTCCAGCAGATAAATTACTGCCGCCATTGAAGCCGCCCCCAACTCCAGCTCGCGCTGGCTAACGGCTTCAAACCGGTCAATAGTTGTGTGATGATAATCGAAATACCGCTGTGAGTCGGGCTTGAATCCGAGTAATACGGTACCAGTCTGGGCTAACGGACCAATATCAGCTCCTCCCCCACTTGGCCCGATTTCGGTTAGGCCATAGGGGGCAAGTAATGGCTTCCAGGCCATGATTTTTTCCCGCTGTTCGGGTTTACCCACAATACCAAAACCACGCGGGGTAAAACCACCATTGTCGGACTCAACGGCGGCAATGTGTTTTTCATTGTTTTTCTTTGCTAAGTCAGCATATTGAACGCCACCACGCAGGCCATTCTCTTCATTCATGAACATGACCGCCCGAATGGTATGCTTTGGCTTGATACCCAGCGCCTTCATGATTCGCAGCACTTCTATCGACTGCACACAACCCGCACCGTCATCATGGGCCCCTTCGGCCAGATCCCATGAATCCAGATGCCCACCTACCACAATGATTTCATCGGGCTTTTCACTTCCCTTTATTTCACCGACTACGTTGTAGGATTTAGCATCAGGCAGGGTTTCGCAATTCTGTTTGAAATAAAATGTCAGGGCCGGGTTTTCCTGTAAGGATTTACTCAGCAAATCAGCCCCGTTCGTACTGATGGCTGCGGTTGGAATCAGGGCAACGCCGGTGCCGTAACGCATACCGCCTACGTGCGGATTATCGTCATGTACATTGGTCATGGAGCGGACAATAGCCCCCACTGCGCCGAGTTTAGCAGCCTCGGTTGCCCCATTAGCGCGCTGGTCTACAGCACCACCGTAGGCTTCGAACGTGTTAATTTTCGTCGGGTCCATCGGGCGGTTGTAAAACACGATTTTACCCTTTACTTTGTCAGCACCCAATGCCCGTAATTCGGGGAAACTTTTCACCTCAATTACCTGCGCTTCAATCCCTTTCGCCGGTGTCGCAACCGAACCTCCCAAAGCCGCGATGGGTACCACTGTTTTCTGCTTCCCGATGTGAATGAAGGCTTCCTCTTTGGCGCCACGCACCCAGTGGGGTACCATAACGTCCTGCAAAAACACCCGGTCAAATCCCTGTTGATCCATTACCTGTTTCGTCCAGTCGACAGCTTTTTGGGCACCCGCTGACCCGCTTAGCCGGGGACCAATCTGCTTGGTAAGGTGTCGGAGCCACTCATAGGATTTACCATTCGAGAGAGCCTCGTTATAAATTTTTCGGATGGTAACCGAGTCCGGATTTTGAGCGTAGCCATAACTAATAAGCAGGCTTAGGAGAAATGTAAGCGTTCTCTTCATCATTCAGGCGTTGTATAGATAAGCGGGCAAGATACAGAAAAGCCCGGCTACCTCACAGTAGCCGGGCTTTTGTTCTTTCAGGCAAACTAAACTACATATTAATCGCCCGATTGTCTGTTGCGGCCAGACAAGCTTCTTTGAAGGCTTCGGTATAGGTTGGATGCGCGTGTGACATGCGCGAGACATCTTCTGCGGATGCCCGGAACTCCATAGCTACTACGGCCTCGGCAATCATGTCGGCGGCACGGGCTCCAATGATGTGGACCCCTAGAATTTCGTCGGTTTCTTTGTGCGCCAATACCTTTACTAAGCCATCAATGTCCATACTTGCCCGCGCCCGGCCTAGTGCCTTAAACGGAAAAGACCCCACTTTATAGGGAAGGCCCTCCTGCTTCACTTCTTCTTCGGTGTAGCCTACTGAGGCCACCTCCGGCCAGGTGTACACCACACCCGGAATCAGTTTGTAGTGGATATGCGGTTTTTGACCCACGATGGTTTCGGCAATGAATGTGCCTTCTTCTTCCGCCTTGTGCGCCAGCATAGCCCCCCGAATTACGTCGCCTAAGGCGTAAATATGCGGTACGCTGGTACGCAGGTGGTTATCGACTTCAAGCTTGCCCTTCGCATCCGTTTTCAAACCGGCGGCTTCTAGATTCAAGCCATCGGTGTACGGCCGCCGACCTACCGAAACCAGGCAGTAGTCGCCGGTGAGGGTAGTACTTTCGCCTTTGGGCGTATCCATCGTCACCACAACTTCGTCGCCTTTGTTTTCAACATTAGTCACCTTGTGGCTGAAGTAAAAATCGGCACCGAGTTTTTTGATGGATTTCTGCAATTCCTTGCCCATCGTTTTGTCCATTGTCGGAATCATGGAATCGAAGAATTCCACAAACGACACCTTGGACCCGAGCCGGGCGTAGACTGAGCCTAATTCGGCCCCAATAACCCCCGCCCCAATCACAATCATGTGTTTAGGTATTTCGGTAAGCGTTAGCGCTTCGGTAGAGGTAATGACCCGCTTCTTGTCAATCGGCATGGAGGGGAATGACGACGGTTTGGAGCCGGTAGCAATCACAATATTTTTGCCTTTGATGGTCTGTTCTGACCCATCATCTTTGGTTATTTTTATGGTATGAGGATCAACAAATGAACCCACGCCGTGTAACTCGTCAATTTTGTTTTTCTTCATCAGGTAGGCTATCCCCTTTGTAGTCTGATCGACAACACTAGCCTTACGTGCGGTCATCTGTCCCAAATCAACCTGCAGGTCATTCAACTTGATACCATGCTCGGCAAAGGTATGAGCAGCATTGAAGTAGTGCTCCGACGAGTCGAGCAGGGCTTTCGACGGAATGCAGCCAACATTTAGGCACGTCCCGCCCAAGGTCGAATATTTTTCAATGATGGCCGTTTTCAGGCCCAGTTGGGCACAACGAATGGCACCGGTATAGCCACCGGGCCCCGAACCTATAAAAATCACATCGTATTCCATAGAATCAAATAAAGAGACGACTAAACAGAAGATATAAGAAGGAAAGTAAAAGAGCGATTCCGCATCTTTCTTCTCATGGAGAACACCTTTCCTTTAAACTAAATGCAAATTTGGGTTAGAAAATGATTACCCAAACCGATTTGTCAAAAAACGTGTTGGAAGTTTTGTAAGGTCTCTCCAATACCAGTACTGTTTTATCCTGATTTATGCGTTTTATTTCCCTTATTATCATACTGTTGCTATTCATCATTAGTAGTTGCACCAATCCCGCCCGACAAGATCAGCCAACTGTTTATTACGATGTATTGGGGTTTGTTAAACAGCAGATTACGGATTTATCGGTGCAGAAACCACTGGTAAGAAAGTCCATTGGCATCAACGAAACCCGAAGTCAGCAGCAAACCCGCGATATCAACTGGAGCCGAGAACTGGCGTTATTTACCCAGGCCGACATCAACAAACCGGCACTTCGGACCAGTTATCAGATTAACCGACCCGATTCACTAACGTATCAGTACACGCTGAAAAATTCGGCCGATCAGCTAACCGTCCAGTCTCTTACCGTACAGGTCGATTCTGTAACGCACCAGCCACGCCGGATTGAAGCAGTCTTGCAAACCAGTAATCCCCTGTATTCATCCAAGCGTAATCTTCTGCTGGAAAGTGGCCCAACTGAAGGGCAATGGCGTGTAAACTATTACAGGCTATCTGGGTTCCAGAAACTTCCGTATTTCGAAAAAAACAGCTTTCTGGTAGAAGGGCAGGTTAATTAAATAAGCCGTGGCTAAGCTTTGTTCGATAATAGAAAAACAAAGGTCATTTTCGCGCCCGCGCCAGAGTGGATTTCATAAATTTCCTGAATTAATCCTATTCAGACCTGAATATTCCTCAGCCCTAGGTCCGTTACATTACCGCTTTAAGTACCGCTCATTTTCAGCAACCGTGAGGACCTAATCTATAGCCTACCTCTTTCTGCATAGCTAACATAATTCCTCTATTCGCCTAAGGTACTCCAGCATACCTACAGTGGCTGTTCAGTAGAAGGAGCAATAAAAAGATAAAAGGAAGTTAAACTAAATGGGGACCAGCCGAATCCAAAGGATGTAATCATAACGTAAGTACAATTATTTCTCTGAATAAGCTATATTTGCATAACGATAGCAATAGAGTATTTTTTCTCGATATAAATTGACTTTTTTTAAGAAAACATACGTCTTGGCAGATTTTTTGCTATATATATTTGGATTTTAACATAGTTTTCGTTTATTTTCAAGTCTTGAATAGTAGTAAGTTCACAAAAAACATAACCTCATATACACTATCGAAACACAACTCTACGTTACCTAATTGTCTTACTGAAAATGGAAAAAGCCCAGGTAAACGACAGTGAGTTGATTTCCCTGTATATCCGTGGTAATGAAAAAGCCTTTGCTAAGTTAGTGCAACGGCACAAATCGAAGATTTACACTACTATTTATCTGATCGTAAAAGACCAGTATGTAGCAGAAGACTTGATGCAGGACACGTTCATAAAAGCCGTGGACACGCTCAAGTCGGGTAGATACAACGAGGAGGGAAAATTCTTACCCTGGATTATCCGAATAGCTCACAACTTGGCGATTGACTATTTCCGAAAAGATAAACGCTACCCCAGTGTGGTGTTTGAAGACGGAAGCAGTGTGTTTAATACGCTTGAGTTTGCGGAGGATTCCGTTGAATCACTCCAGATTCGGCAGGAAACACACGAGCACTTACGCGAGTTGATTCAGCGATTGCCGGAACAACAACGTCAGGTGCTTATCATGCGGCACTACGAGGAAATGAGTTTCCAAGAGATAGCCGATGCGACCGGCGTCAGCATCAACACGGCTTTGGGACGTATGCGTTATGCGTTAATCAATTTGCGCAAACAGCTGAGTAAACGTTCGCCGAGTTATGATAAAAACATTTACCCAAGATGATGTAGTCCGGTATGTCTATGAAGAGACCTCTCCTGAGGAGAGTCTGCTTGTTGAAGACGCCCTCATGTCGGAGCCGGATCTGATGACCTTCTTTCTGGAAGCGCTTGAATTAAGAGCTTTAATGAACAAGATAGAGCGTCAGCCAAGGCCCAACACGGTTCAGACTATTCTGAATTACTCAAAAAATCATTCAGCTAATCCACTTGCCCGTTTACGACCTTCGTAAAGGGTAGGTGCGTTTTGCTTTTACGGCCTGGGCAGTTGTGCTCTGTAGGCTAGGCTATTTCTTGGTTGTACTGTACAACCGGGTGAACCTACCCTTCAGACATTGCTGCCTGGGCTGTATCCATTTCATCATATGCAAAAGAAAGAGCGCTTTCGTCGTTTCATAGACTATTTTACTCAACACTACCCTGATCCGAAAACGGAACTGAACTTTTCCAGTCCTTACGAACTACTGGTCGCAGTTATATTGTCGGCTCAGTGTACGGATAAGCGAATCAACCAAATTTCGCCCGCGCTATTTACTCGATTTCCAGAGCCAGAATCATTGGCAGCCGCTTCCATTGATGAAGTGTTCAGTTACATCCGCAGTGTTTCCTATCCTAATAATAAGGCAAAGCATCTGGTCGGCATGGCTAAAACACTTCTGGAAAAGTTTGGGGGAGAGATCCCGGCAACTGTAGAAGAATTACAGACACTACCCGGAGTAGGCCGCAAAACAGCACACGTAATATTGTCAGTTGTTTATAATGAGCCAACTATGGCTGTAGATACCCATGTATTCCGGGTTTCGCATCGGATAGGATTGGCCCCGCTAACAACCACAACACCACTAGCCGTAGAGAAGGCTCTAATGAGGCACATTCCTAAAGAATACGTGCCAAAAGCGCATCATTGGCTCATCTTGCATGGGCGTTACGTGTGCCTGGCCCGCTCACCTAAATGCGGGGAGTGCCCTTTGAGCGAATTTTGTAAATACTATGAAAAGAGTCGGCCAGTTTGTAGCAATGAGTTAGTCAGTGGCGAACTCGTTGGTACTGATTAACTCATTGTTACAAACTGGCCGAACAGCTTAATATTGATCAGTACCGGCGAAAAAGAAGCTACCCTCTATTTGGGCATTCTCATCTGAATCTGACCCATGAATAGCGTTGGCTTCCAGCGACTTAGCATACAGTTTACGAATAGTACCTTCTTCGGCCTGAGCCGGGTTAGTGGCTCCGATTAGTTTACGGAAGTCGGCAACGGCATTCTCTTTTTCGAGAATTATCGGTACGATAGCACCAGATGACATGTAGGCACAAAGAGAGTTATAGAATGGGCGTTCGCTATGAACGGCATAAAACTGTCCTGCCCGCTCAGCTGTTAGCTGTGTTTTCCGAATGGCTACGATTCGAAAACCTGCTTCTTCAATCATTTTGATGATGGCACCCGTATACCCGGCCTCTACAGCATCGGGCTTAATCATAGTAAATGTTTGGTTGGTTGTCATTCTACGTAGTATTATCCAAATTTTATTGGGCGCGAAGGTACAGACTTTCAGCTAAAAACCCAGATTTTTAGCAACCCACATTGCAATCGCCACCTTACGAGCATCCCTTCATAAACTAGCTGAGTTCAGAATCAGGTTTACAGCTTTGTATCCTAATGGGCAAATCATCCGTCGCAATTACTATTATTCGTACTTTTGGGTTTCGATTACAACTACGGTTGTTTATTTATGCAAGATATTGAAGCAATTGGTGCAATTATAGGGCAACTATCAGATAGCCCCAAATACACCATGCTGATTACGACTCACCAGAATCCCGATGCCGACGCCATGGGATCATCATTGGGGCTGGCGGGGTACCTTCGCAAAAAAGGCCATCAGGTTACAGTGATTACACCAACCGATTACCCGCAGAACCTTCACTGGATGTCAGGTAACGATGACGTCATTGCATTTGACGAAAAAAAACGGGTGCTGGTGAGTCAACTTTTTGACGAGGCTGATATTATTTTTTGTCTTGATTTTTCAAGTCTTGACCGAATTCGTGAGCTGGCACCTATGGTTCGCCAGTCCCGCGCTCGTAAGGTACTGATTGATCATCACCTGGAACCAGAGTCCTTTGCGGATGTGGCACTGTGGGACCCCAAAGCTGCGGCAACGGCTGAATTGGTCTTCCGGCTGATTGTGCAGCTAGGCGATACAGACCTGATTGATATCCCAATGGGCGAATGCCTGTACGCTGGGTTGATGACTGATACAGGCTCTTTCCGTCATTCAAATACTACCGGCGATGTGCATCGGATGGCTGCCGTGTTGCTGGACCTCCATATTGATGTCAGTAACATTCACCGACGTATTTTTGATAATGTATCCCTAGATAAGTTTCGTTTGTTGGGCTACATTCTAAACGAGAAGCTAAAGGTTCTACCCGAATATAAGTTTGCCTATATTATTCTGACTGACGCCGAATTGAAAAAATATCGCTCAAAAACCGGTGATACGGAAGGTATGGTTAACTACGCGCTGGCCGTTGAAGGGGTTGTTATGGCCGCTATTCTAATTGATCGGGTGGACGAAATTCGAATTTCATTTCGGTCGATAGGGGACTTTTCCGTTCGGGACCTGGCCAGTGCGCATTTCAGTGGAGGAGGACATCGGAATGCTGCAGGAGGGCGTTCTAAGCTGTCTTTAGCCGAAACCGAAGAGAAACTTTTAGCCGTAGTACCCCTGTATCAGCAACAGCTACTGGAAACTGTTTAGGCCGATTTACCGTATTGGACTTATGGTAATAAGCCAATGCGAACTGAATGCCATTACCATAAATTGAATACTGTAAACTCATTCAAGAATAAATCAACTAATTTCTCATGTCTCTTAAAAATTTCGGGAAAGCCGCCCTACTCGTCGCTATTGTAGCGGCCTGCGGTAAAAACCGCGTACAGGTGACGGACAACGGCCTGAAGTACAAAATTCACGAACAAACGGAAGGAACGCGCAAAGGTAAAGTCGGTGATATTCTAACACTGCACCTTACGCTGATGAATAATAAAGACTCCGTATTACGCGACACTCACAAAGAAGGAGCTCCCTTTCAGATGTTGCTGCAGGTTCCACCGTTCAAAGGCTCTTACGAAGAAGGGCTAACCATGCTTGGCAAAGGCGACAGCGCAACATTCTACGTCAGTGCCGATTCTTTGTTTACGAAGGCTATGCAGCCGCTGCCTCCAGGCGTTCAGAAAGGAACAGACATTGGTATTGCGGTTAAAATGATGAACGTACAGTCCGAAGAAGAATACAAGAAGACACAGGCGGCCGACTTTGATAAACAGAAAGGTATAGATGAGAAAGTAATTCAGAATTACCTTGCCAAAAACGGCCTGACCAGTAAAGCGCAGAAAACAGATTCGGGCGTGTACTACGTTGTCACGAAGCCGGGTAGTGGCCCTACACCTCAAAAGGGAGAAGTGGTAACCGTACATTACACTGGTAAGACGCTGGATGGCAAGGTGTTTGATAGCTCCCGGACTAATCCTCAGGCGGGAGGGAAACCTGCTCAGTTTCAGTTAGGTGTGGGTATGGTTATTCCTGGTTGGGAAGAAGGGGTTAGCAAACTACACAAAGGCGAAAACGCTACGCTGGTTATACCCTCAACGCTGGCTTATGGCCCTCGCGGTAACCAGGCGATACCACCCAATGCAGTGCTTTTGTTCGATATTGAACTGATGGATATTCAGAAGGGCCAGGCACCACAGCCCGGTATGCCCCAAATGCCACAGCAACCTTCGGGTCGGTAAAAGGATGTAACTTTTTAAGTCAGCCGTTTGCAGTTACCGCTGTGAACGGCTTTTTTTGTTTATGATCGAACTCTGCTTCGCTACCAACAACCAGCACAAACTGAACGAAGTTTCTCACCAGCTTGGTAACTCGTTTGTCCTAAAAACACTTCGCGATATTGGCTGTACGGATGAATTACCCGAAACATCCGGCACCATAACGGGTAACTCAGGCCAGAAGGCAAACTATATCTGGACGCGTTTTGGCATTTCCTGCTTCGCCGATGATTCGGGGCTGGAGGTAGAAGCCCTCGGTGGTGAACCGGGTGTCGACTCTGCTCATTATTCGGGGAGTCGCGATGCGCAAAAAAACATGGAGAAGCTACTGGAAAAACTGGCTGGAAACAGCAACCGTAAGGCACAGTTTGTCACGGTCTTCACGCTCGTTCTTCACGGTCGGGATGCCGTACCAGTTACGCATCAGTTTGAAGGTCGGATAGCAGGGCAGATTTTGACCGAGCCAAGGGGGAGTGGGGGCTTTGGATACGATCCGGTATTTCAGCCTGATGGACACAATCGTACTTTTGCCGAGATGAGCGAAGAAGAAAAAAATGGCATGAGTCATCGGTCACGGGCATTAGCAAAAATGATAGCTTATCTGGAGAAGCAGGCATATTAAGGCGTTGCTTACCATTTCATGCTGGCTCGGTCCGTTTGATCCGAGCCAGCATGAAATGTCAGTATCAAATACTATTCTGACCGGGATGACCCTACTTTAGCCGCTGCTGCTTTTTCGACCGCTTTTTTCACGGCTTCCCGCTGATCATCTCGTACAGTCGGGTACTTGATACCGAGTTGCTCCAGATACGATTTGTACTTGCCGGGATCGTAGTAAAACGTCGAAAGCTTTGGCTTAAACTCGTCCATAATCTTCTTATTCAGATAAATGGCCGGTTGTTCTTTTGAACTGATGAGGGGTTCATACTTGATGTCTTTCGTCTGCTCATCCTTATAATAGGCCCAGGCTTCCTTGATAATTTCGGGCTTCAACAGCAAATCCAGCAAGGTCATAGCTTCGGCCTTGGCACCATACACGATACCCTTATGAGCAATGGGGGTAGCCATCGAAATAGCATTGGCCCAGTGGTGCCCGGGTAAGCCCGGAATATTGCTCGGATAACGCAGTACAATGGTTGGCAATGACCAGGAGATGTCCGCAATGTCGTCGGAGCCACCGCCCATGGGTGTCATAGCCTGACCACCCATCATTACAACGGGAGCTGAAGAAGTGGGCATACCCATCGAATCCAGTTTCGTTGCCAAACCATCCGGTTTAGGAGCCTGTAACTCAAGCTGCGAAGCCCGCGCTAATAACTGATCATCTTCTGACCAGGTAGGTAAACCAACTTTTTTAATATTGTCGTACATGGCAGCCGCCATAGGTCGGTTTGTATGCACTGGCCAGGCTGACCCCAGAATTTCGTATGTAAATTTGGTATCGGTCATCAAAGCGGCTCCTTCTGCCATTTTCATACCCTTCTCAAAAAGTGCTTTGATTTTGGGGTAGGTTCGTTCGCGAAAGTAATACCAGACAGCGGCTTTGGATGGCACCACGTTAGGCTGGTCGCCACCATCGGAGATTACGTAATGTGAGCGCTGGGTCAATTCAAGGTGTTCGCGCCGGAAGTTCCAGCCAATGTTCATTAGCTCGACGGCGTCCAGTGCACTGCGGCCGCGCCAGGGAGCTCCTGCGGCATGGGCCGCCTGCCCCTCAAAATTGAACTTCACTGAAATCAGTCCATTATTGCCGTTATCACCCCAGGATACTCCCAGGTTGTTACCCACGTGAGTAAAAATACAGGCATCTACATCCTTGAAATAGCCATCCCGCACGTAGAACGCTTTAGTGCCCACCAGTTCTTCAGCCACACCGGGCCAAAGCATGAGTGTTCCCGGGATTTTCTCCCGCTCCATGAGCTGTTTTACGGCCAGTACGGCCACAATGTTAAGTGCCTGACCAGAATTATGCCCTTCGCCATGACCCGGTGCCCCTTCCACAATAGGATCCTTATACGCCACACCTGGTTTCTGGCTCGCCTTAGGAATACAGTCGATATCGGAGCCAACGGCAATGAGTGGCTTACCCGATCCCCAGGTAGCCATCCAGGCTGTTGGAATACCCGAAATACCTTTCTTTACGGTAAACCCCTCTTTTTCAAGCAGGTTAGTCAAGTACTTGAATGACTCTTCTTCCTGAAAACCAAGTTCGGCAAAACTGAACAGCATATCGTTGATTTGCTGAGCCTGGTCTTTACGGGATTCAACAGCGGCAACAGCCTCGGCTTTAAGTTTTTCGAGTCGGTTGTCACTGGGTTTTACTCTTTTTGCCTGGCCGAACAAAAGAGCAGGCGTCAGCAGGAAGATAATTAGTAGATTATTGCATTTTCTCATTGGTATTTCCAAATTTTATGTTGCCTTTCCAGGTATAATCAGCTAAAAATAAGGAAAATTTACTCAATACAAGAATATATGGCTCTTTCTGCTCACCTGATAAGAGGTAGTGACTCTAAATGGAATCATTTGTTCCGCAGATGAAATCCACGATCGATTTTTATGTTTTGAGTACATTATCCCCCGAAGCAATTATCCAATCCGAAAGCTTGTAAACGTGCGATACGATGGCATAAAAATTGTCGTTGTTTACCATACGCTTTTGCGATGTCTTCTTTTACTCGTAACTTCATATAACCGTGTCCGTCCATGCGTTCACTGACCAGGCTACATGATTCGTATCCTTCATACTGTTGTTTGCCTGCTCACTTTGCTGGCCGTGCAGCCAGCCTTAGCGCAATTGGCTCAGGCCCTGCGTATTGAAATTCCCTCTGACCCGAATGCATCCGAATCGTTTGATGTTACGCCCTTAGCCGAGCGGGGTGTGTTGATGACGGTTCGAACAGGGGGTTTTTATGATAACACTCCTGTTACCCTCCATTTTAAAAAGTATGACGTTGACCTGAAATTACTCTGGCAGGTAGCCTTTAAACAGGATCTGAAGCTTAAACCAATACTAACTTATAATACAGACCAGTACGCCTATCATCTTTTCCGTGAATACGACACCGACCGGTACCAGTTTATACGATTGCATCTGGACGACGGGGCCATAGACCTCTTTGAAAGTCGCTTGATCGACCAGTTCGATGTGCGTCAGTTCAAAGTATTGGGTAGTCAGGCTTTTGTCGGTGGTTATCATCACGGCCGACCCGTGGTGATGGCATTTTCCTTCTTTGACCAGTCTGCTAAAGTACTACCTGGCCTATACGTCAATCGGATGGAGATAAATAGTCTGGAAGTTGACGAAGTCCACCAGGAAGTGAACGTGCTGGTTCATTCCCTGAAACGACACTGCAAATTCTCAATCAGAACATACAATTACGATTGTAAGCTACTTCGTATAAAGGATTTCGATGGGGCCGAAAATAGCCTGATTACGGGGAAACTACTCCCGGTAAATGAAAATGAATCCTTACTAGTTGGTAATTACTCAACAGACTGTACCCCTTATTCTCAAGGCATTTACGTCACCCGAATTCACCACGGAGAAGCGGGTAAATCGCAGGAAAATGAGGCAGACAACGACATTCAGTACATCGAGTTTTCACAGCTTCAGAACTTCTTTAATTATCTGAAACCCAATCGTCAGCAAAAACTGATGGCACGGGCTTTAAAGAAAAAGGAAGAAGGTAAAGATTATAAATTTCATTACCGGTTGCTGGTACACGACCTGCAACCCACACCTGATGGTCTTACGCTTGTTGCGGAGGTTTACTATCCACAATACCGGGGCAGCACCCTCGGGTATGGAGCGTACATGCGGGGTTCCGATCGATATGAAGGTTTTCACTATACCCACGCGTTCATTTGCGGCTTTGATAAGCAGGGCAAACTCTTGTGGGACAATTGCTTTCCGATTAAAGAACTACTTAGTAAAGACCTGACCGAAATGGTGCAGGTATCGCAGCAGGGCGACCGGATTGTACTCGCTTATCCTAACGACGGCGAAATTACAACGGAAGTGATTCAGGGTAGTAAAGTTCTAAAGGGGGCCGAAAAATTCAGGCTCCAGACGAATGTTGAAAACGAAAAGGTGACCTTTTCCGCGCAGGACAACCTGATGGCCTGGTATGGTCAGCATTTTCTGGCGTACGGTTTTCAGAAAATAGCCCCCTCGCAAAACTATGCCAACCAGCGCGAGGTGTTTTACCTGAATAAACTCACCTATCGTGAAGAAGAGCCAGCCGGAAAATCGGCCAATGCTACGACCCGAAAAAACGACGGATCAGAACGATAATCAGGTTCAGCAGAATGCTGACTATAATACAGGTGACAATAGGGAAATAGAACCCACTACCGTTTTTTCCCTCAATCCGAATATCGCCCGGTAAGCGTCCCAACCAGGAAAGCTTGTCTCCAAAGAAGTATACAACCAAGCCTACCAGCACAATAGTAGCGCCGATCAGAACAATGTATTTGCCGATGGATGGATTCATAGTAACAGGATAGTCAACAGCGGGTACGGCTTAGTAACGTGCTATTTCTAAAATAAATACAAAATTACTACGCGCCTGCTTGCATTATCGGCAAATATAACTTACTTTTGCACCAGATTTTACAAGCGACATCCGTCGCGTCTCTGTTTCCCTCCTTTTTTATCACGCGGAGTGCAGTCTGACAGAGCCAATGTACGGATGTACAGGATGGGTTTCTGAGTGGACGTTCTGCCGAGAGCAGAACATTTGCGCGTGGGCTAATCGTCAATCGGTCGTACCAGGTTAATGCCACAGGGTTGGCATAGCGCTGGACTGACACATCAGTCGTTGTCTTTTCCCTGTTATAGAGGGGATAGCTTTGGGGACCTTATCAGGTCGTTGGGCAGCTTCGTTCGTTGGGCAATTCTCGCATTATCGCGCCGTTCACTGGCACACACTCGTCTTCGCTTGGATGATTTACTTTATTTAATCATTCCCAAGTTAATGAAAACGAAAACAACCAAAGCCGTTGATCAAAATGATCTTCTGGACATTGAAAAAGTAGCCACTGAGATGGCTGCCATGGCGGTAGCACCCGCTAGCCCGAGTACTGAAACCAGCGCGCCAGAGGTCAAGACAGCTAAAGTCCCTAAAAAGAAAGTAGCGAAAGCAATCGCCGAAGTTCCTGCCGCTGCTGAGGCTGTTGCAGAAACACCTGTTAGTGATTCAGCTATTGACGCAGTAGTAGAAGGCGTGGCCGATAAAGTTATTGTGGTAGCTGATGAGCCAGTTGCTCCTGTTACGCTGGAAGAGGCTCTGAAAGCACCCGTTGCTGAGCAGCCCGCTGCCATAACGGAGCCTGCTCCTAAAGTGGACCCCAACCAGATCTTATTTTCAAGTCTCGGCATTTCCGACGAAATGCTGCAAGCCGTTACCGACATGGGTTTCTCCAGCCCATCACCCATTCAGGCCGAGGCTATTCCACCCATTCTGGCTGGTCGGGATGTGATTGGTCAGGCACAAACCGGTACGGGTAAAACAGCTGCCTTTGGTATTCCGGCGCTGGAATCAATCGATGTACAGGATCGTTCGGTGCAAGCCCTTATCCTATGCCCCACCCGTGAGTTAGCCTTACAGGTAGCCGACGAGATTCGGAAATTGGCCAAGCACAAGCGCGGTATACGGATCGAAGCCATTTACGGTGGTGACTCCATTGATCGGCAGATTCGGTCGCTTAAAAGCGGTGTTCACATCGTTATTGGCACACCAGGCCGGGTTATGGACCACATGGAGCGGAACACACTCAAGCTTGGCAACGTGAAGATGATGATTCTTGACGAAGCCGATGAGATGCTCGATATGGGCTTCCGTGAGGACATTGAGAGTATTCTGGAAGATATGCCCCAAGAGCGGCAGACGATTCTGTTCTCAGCTACGATGTCGAAGCCGATTTTGCAGATTACGCAGAAATTCCTGCAGGACCCTGTGCTGGTGAAAGTTGTCAAGAAAGAGCTGACCGCCACCAATATTGAGCAGGTATACTTTGAAGTGAAACCGAAAGCGAAAGTAGAGGTGATGTGCCGTCTGATCGACATGTACGACTTGAAATTGCTGCTGGTATTCTGTAATACGAAGCGTAAAGTCGACGAGATCGTTGAAGATTTACAGATTCGCGGTTATCAGGCCGAAGGCCTGCACGGCGACTTACGGCAGGCACAGCGGAACAACGTGATGAGTAAGTTCCGCTCGGGCACAACGAGCATACTGGTGGCTACCGATGTAGCTGCCCGTGGTATCGACGTGGATGATGTGGATGCAGTATTCAACTTTGATATTCCCCTCGACGAGGAGTATTACGTACACCGTATTGGCCGGACAGGCCGCGCGGGTAAATCGGGCCGGGCCTTCTCTATGGTTGGTCGCGACGAGAAATACCGTTTCCGCGAAATTCAGGCCTACACCAAAGTACGGGTTGACAAAGGTGTCATACCATCCTTTGAAGATATCGTTGGTGTGCGCAAGGCGCGTTTCATCGAGCAGGTTCAGCAAACCATTAAGGAAAGCAAAGACCTGAACCTGTATGAAGATACCCTTACCCAGTTGCAGCACGCCGGTTTCTCAAACGAGCAAATTGTGTCCGCTTTGGTAAAGCGCAGCATGGGTCTGGAGAAAAACGAATTTGCCGATCAGAACCTGGGTCTTGAAGATGATCGTCGTCGCGAAGAGCGGGGGCGCGGTGAAGGATCAGGCCGGTTTGACCGGGGCCGGGGTGAGAGCTCAGGTCGGTTTGACCGGGGTGGACGTGGCGAAGGCCAGTCGCGCTTTGGTGGTCGAAACGATGGTGATGCGGCCTCCCGCGGTTACGGTAACCGGGATGACCGGGGAACGGGCCGTTTCAGCCGTGAAGGGGGTGGTGACCGTCCGCGTTTCAACCGGAATGAGGGCGATGCTCGCCCAGACCGGGCTGGCAAACCCTACTTTGATCGGGACGACAAACGGGTTCCACGGGAACGGGAAGCCAACATGACCCGTTTGATGGTGAGCGTTGGTCGTCGGGACTTCATCCGTCCGGGTGATATTGTCGGAGCCATTGCGGGCGAGGCCAACGTGCCGGGCAGCAGCATCGGCAGCATCGACATTTTCGATAAATTTACGTACGTAGATGTACCGAAGGACATTGCCAACCGTGTTGTAGATGCTATGGAAGGTAATACCATCAAAGGGCACCGCGTAAATGTGGAAGTAGCTAAGTAGTCATTGGCTCGGGACAATCAATAAAAACGGCTTCGGTACAATACCGAAGCCGTTTTTATTGGGTTTTGCAAAGAAATCCCGTTTCAAAACTTAATGAAACCACGCCCTTCAGTTCTCATCCTTTCGGGCGTTTATAAAGGGGAACAGTGCTACACGGCTCCCCAAAGAGCAGACTCTGCACCACGGGGCGCAGTACCCGCGTAATTTCCACATAAGCCGCCGTTGGTACGGGTACGTTGGAACAGCCTTTTACCACAACGCGGGCATCACGGTAGTCTTCCGGGTTGATGCGGGCGATAGCATCGAAATACAATTTTTCTTCCAGGTCAGTCAGGTGGCCGAATACGATGGTATTCGCATGAGGCTGTAACTGTAACGTAAGTAGCATGTACGCCCAGGTAGGAATAATGGCATCTTCAGTGCAGGTAATGGCTACATTTTTGCCCGCATACTGGCTCCAGTCGTGTTCTTTCAAGAACGCCCGAAAGTCCTTTTCCTTTAAAATCAATCCCATGAAGAGATTATCCTTCAGGTCATAAACGACCCGCTCTCCGGGGTGATAATAGTCTTCCAGATCAAGGGTAACCAGTCCACTACCGGCAACGCGATTCACTATTTCGGCTTCCATACTTTCTATTGCTAATACGCTGTAAACAACCACAATCGTAAGGCCGTTCAATGCAAGCTATTTACTCGTTACTGTTGATAAAAAACGCACAAATGAGTCGGCTTTTTTTGCTACTTTTGTCCTTATATCTGTCAATAAAACGCCTTAATCTACTGGCTCATGAAATTCATCGTTTCCTCCTCTGTACTGCTCAAAAACCTTCAGCATATTAACGGCGTTGTCGCTACAAATCCGATTGTTCCCATCCTCGAAAATTTCCTGTTTCGCATCGACGTTGGGGAGGATTCATCGAGTGGTACGCTTACCGTAACGGCTTCGGATTTACAGACGACCATGACTACCCAGATTCCGGTGGATGCCAGTGAGAGCGGAGCCATTGCTATCCCGGCCAAACTGTTGCTGGATACCCTTCGTAGCCTTCCAGAGCAACCCGTAACGGTCAATATTGACACAGAAACCTTTGGCACTGAAATCCTTACGGACAACGGGCGGTATAAACTATCGGGCGAAAATCCAATTGACTTCCCCAAGTTACCAATTGTAACCAAGAGCATGTCAGTTGACATGACCTCAGATGTGCTGCTAAGTGCAATCAATAACACCGTTTTTGCTACCAGTACCGACGACCTGCGTCCTGCCATGACAGGAGTACTGCTGCAACTGACGGATGCCAATGCAACCTTTGTGGCCACAGATGGCCACCGACTTATCCGCTACCGCCGGACTGACCTCGGTGCATCGGGCAGTAACTCTTTTATTATTCCGCGCAAAGCCCTGCAATTGCTGAAGTCATCACTGCCCGAAAACGAGCCTGTCACGGCAGAATTCAGTCAATCGAACGCTTCGTTTACGTTTGGACCAACGCAGCTAATCTGCCGCCTGATTGACGAGCGTTTCCCCGATTATGAAAATGCGATTCCGACCAATAACCCGAACGTGATGACCATTGGCCGTACTGATCTGCTCAACTCGCTGAAGCGGATTATGATTTATGCCAACCGGACTACGCACCAGATTCGATTGTCGCTCAAACCAAACGCGCTAACGATATCGGCCGAAGACCTGGACTACTCCAACGAAGCCAACGAGAAGCTCCTCTGCGACTACGATGGCGAGCCGATGGAAATTGGTTTCAATGCCAAACTCATGGCCGAAGTACTGAGTAATCTGAGTGCCAAGATGGTTACACTCGAGATGTCGGCCCCTAACCGGGCAGGCCTGTTGATTCCGGCTGACAAAGAAGAAAATGAGGATATTCTGATGCTGGTTATGCCGGTTATGCTGAATACATACGCGTAAACCAATTATGACTGGTAAATGATGACCGGGTCGCCGGAGCGATGATGAATAGGCTGGCGCTTACATTCACTATCGCTCCGGCGACCCGGTCATCATTTACCACTTATCATTTATGAAAAACCGTCCGGCTCCGGCTCTTGTCTTTATTTTCATTACCCTGTTGATTGACGTTACAGGACTGGGTATTATCATTCCGGTTTTCCCAAAATTAATCGAACAGCTTATTCATGGCAACCTAAGCCAGGCAGCTAGTTGGGGGGGCTGGCTGATATTTTCCTACGCCATTATGCAGTTCGTTTTTTCTCCCGTGCTGGGTGGATTGAGCGACCGCTACGGGCGCAGGCCTGTACTGCTTTTCTCACTGTTTGGCTTTGGGCTGGATTATATCCTGACTGGCTTTGCGCCAACCATCGAGTGGCTGTTCATTGGGCGCGTACTGGCGGGTATTACCGGCGCGAGTTTCACGACTGCTTCCGCTTACATCGCCGATGTTAGTCCACCCGAAAAACGGGCGCAGAATTTTGGGCTGGTCGGTGCCGCCTTCGGCGTAGGTTTTATTCTTGGCCCCGCCGTCGGGGGTTTCTTGGGCTCCTACGGCCCACGCGTCCCCTTCTTTGTAGCAGCCGGATTAACAATGGTTAATTTTATATACGGCTTTTTCATTCTGCCCGAATCTCTCGCTCCTGAAAATCGCCGACCCTTCGACTGGCGACGGGCTAACCCGGTTGGTTCGCTGATGCGGTTGGGTAAGTACCCAATTATTCTTGGCTTGGTAGCCTCTCTGGTATTAGTTTATATTGCCGGGTTTGCCGTGCAGGGTACATGGACGTTCTACACCATGGAGAAGTTTAAGTGGGATGAAAAAACGGTTGGTTTATCCCTGGCTGCTATTGGTGTATCGTTTGCCGTGGTGCAGGGTGGATTAAGCCGGGTTATCATTCCGAAACTAGGGCAGGAACGGTCCGTATACGTTGGTCTGCTGTTTAGTGCTATCGGGCTTTCTCTATTTGGTTTTGCCAGCCAAAGCTGGATGATGTTTGCCTTTATGGCTGTTTACGCCATGGGAGGTATTGCTCAGCCATCTATTCAGGGGATTATATCGAATCAGGTGCCGCCCAATGAGCAGGGGGAATTGCAGGGTGCCTTAACCAGCCTGACCAGTACAACGTCTATTTTTGGTCCACTTATCATGACAAATCTCTTTTCGTACTTCACCGATGTCAAAACACCCCTTTATTTGCCTGGTGCCCCCTATTTCCTGGGTTCTCTTCTGGTACTGATCAGTGCCGTCCTGGCCCGGCGCGGGCTGAAACGAAACGGTATCCGCAAAGCAGAATCGGCGCCGATAATGGATTTGCCGGTCTAGAGTGAAAATGCGACGTTAAACCGGAGCATCATCTCATCCTCCGTCTTTAAACCCATTAGCGACGGTCGTTCGATGTTATGATCAGACATATTCACCGGAAACTCCCCGGTCAGCACCACCTTTCCACCCGAATCTTTACGGGTAGCCTGTAAGGTTACAGGTTTAGCAACCCCGTGAAAGGTCAATGTTCCTTTAGCTGACAGTGTATTCGTTGGGCCTGCTTTGATGTCCGAGCTAACGAATGTGACAGTGGGGTATTTTATCCCTTCCAGTACTTCGATGGCGTGCGAATCCCGATTATTGTTGTCACTATCGAACGAGGCTACTTTTATCGCAATGGCCACACTTTCGGGTTGCTTCGTGTCCTCATTATAGATAATAGCCCCGTTCACATCATGACTTACACCTTCCCATTTGTGTAACGGGTGTTTGGCCGCATAGGTAACGGTTGACAGAGATTTATCGGCCAACAATTTACGTTTGGCCAACGGCGCCGGGCTGAAGGCAACGGAAATCCACACGGCCAGCAGGCAGCTACAGCGAACAGCATAGTTCATAGTCTTAAAATGTTAAGGCGATTATAGAAGCGGCATAAGCCCCAAAAGTGGTGTAAGCAGCCGCCCGGTGGTAGGGTTTTAGGTTATAATGTTCATCAATCAGTCCAGCCAGCACGTTGGTAGCCACCATACCGGTTAGGTGAACAATAGCCAGATACTTATGAAGTTTGATGGATGTGAACCCTTTTTTCGCCCCTACCACCGGGGGCGGTGTTGTTAGTGAAAGGGCCAGTGTGGTACCATAGGCAACATTGATCAGTGTAGCCGACCGTTCGTGCCATCGTTTGGTATCCACATATTCCTGGCCTTGTGCGTTGTACAGCTTTGCTCCTAGTAGCCCTTGAGCCACAAAGCCTGCCAGCGTAATAAATCCGCCAATCTGGTGCGCTACGAGCATCGTACGCCTAACCTTTAATTCACGAATACGCCCCTCTGGCGTTAGCGGGGCAATCTTCATTGTTCGTAATAATCCTTTCGGCCCCCAGAATACCCGTTGGGTAAAAATCATCTTGTGAGGCAACAAAGGCTGCGTCTCGGCAGAGTCGGTCAGGCTCGTCAGTAGGTCAGTTGCTTCATCAGCTCCTGATGTTACCGGAGCAATGGTCGTGTCCCGGCGTACAGCGGTGGAATCCTGCGCATGTAGAGTGCCCATTGCAAGAGTTAGCCACAAGATCAGGCAAACGTATTTCATAAGAAGAGGAGTAAAATGCCTAAGAAGAACCCACAATTGACGTTACGCCGTAACGGTCAATTTGTTCCCATCGGTACTGAGGGATGTTTTGTATTGCGCTACGTCACTTTTAGCATCCCAGCCAGGCTGCACCTTTCCGGCGTCATTAAACTCACTACCATGCAGATTACACTTAAAAAGGTCCTGCTGTAGTTTGTACTCCAGGTTTCCTCCCTGATGAGGGCAGACCCGCCCTACTGCTATCAGTTTGTTACCCTTTGCATTGGCCACAACAACACTACCGACGCTAACAAATTCACCCACTGTTTTGAGCTTACCATAATCTGTACTTGTCAGATCAAGTGTAAAATTAATTGCTCCCTTAGAGGCATCAGCATTACCCGTGAAAGCAGTACTTGTTGGATTGGGGGCGGGCGTGGGATCATTGCTACTCTTTGAACAGGCAGTCAGGCCGGTACCCATGCAGTAAAAGGCCATCAATGCGGCACTGCTCATACCCAGGCTGCGCAAAAATTCTCCACGCTTCATTTGGTCCGTTGTTGAATTGCTTTCCACTTGGTTGTTCGTTTTCATACAGATACAATAGTTACTTTTTGGTTAGGCGATGAGATGGTTCACTAAAGTTTATAACGCAGGGAGAAGAATGTACCGGTGCTTAACAGCCTGACTTTGAACGTGCCCACTCCCTTTAGAGGGATTTTCATGAACGGTTCAATCTGCCACGATAGCCGTCGGCTGATGGATCGTTCATAACCTACCGATAGGTTCAGATTGCTAAAACCATATCCGCCAGAGTTCACACTGTATTCAGTGGGCTGATTATATGTATGGGGTGGATAGAAGTAGTAATAATTTTCATTTTCCATGATGTAGCTGGTCACCCCACCACTCACAAACCAACGGCTAGGTAAGGCCCCATTCAGGCGGGGCTTTATAACAACGTCATAGCGTATGTTTATGGGAATATCGACCATAGTACATCGTCCATCAACACTCTCAGGTGTTTTCAAGGGTGCTTTCCACCAGCCTGCAGGCACTTCGTAGTCGCTGGTTGAGGCCTTGTAAACTTTCGTACTCTGGATCAATCCAGCCTGAACGCTCCAGCGCGACGCCAGCCTGTATTCCAGCATCAGTCCTATGTTGGTACCCGGGCGGGCGAAGTTCTTCAGCCCAATCCCGCTCAAATCCGGTGACACCGCAAACCGAACGCTCAATCCACGCATGGATGCCGGCCGAGGGGCAATTTTTGCATCTTCCGTGCTAGGCTGCTCCTCAACTGAACGGTTAATAGAACCCTGCGGCTGTGCCCATTTTGCGGGTAGAATAGCTAGTTCCGTTAGCGATGGTAATGATACAGCCGTTGGCTCATTTACTTCTTCAAACAAGTCATCTTCACTACCAGTTGCCTGACTTAGGGGCTTTACTACCCGCATATTTGTATCAGGCTGCCTATCCGTTTTTGGCCTGGCCTTTGACCTATACGTACGGTCCAGATCAGCCGTTAAATCGCTGGCAGCCGCGCTCTTCCGCCATTTTCTGCCAGAAGAGTTAGTTGTTGGCGCATTTCCTTTGCTCAAGTTACGGCTGGAAGCTGTCGGCACATTGGAAGCCACTATGGGTAATTTATCCAGCGATTGGTGGGCTACCCGTTTCTTTTCTGCCGCCGATGCGAATGCATCATATTCGCTTTCTTCTCGCGCAAGGGGTCTTGCGGAGCTTACTTTTTCCGTTATAACTCCTCCTGTTGCCGCCATTGAAGGCATCGCGTCTTTATGACTCTCCAGCGTACTCCGGCCAGGGGTTACTTTCTCCGGGTCAACTGCTGGCCCGCTGTCTATGGCCCCCTGTTCCGGCGTACGAATCGACTGTGTAGGTGCCGCCCTCTCATTAGTCAGTAGGTTAGCGGCATCTGACTTCTCCGGTCTGTCCGTTACTGCCTTTACCATACCCGACTTACGTTCCTGCTTAGTAGCAGTAGAAGCCGAACTGCCGGATTGATAAATAGACCATCCTCCAGCGATAAGTAGTAACAGCAAGGTAGAAAGTGAGCCCCAGCGCAGGATGTTCTTCACCTGTGAAGCTCCGCCGGTGAGCGGTTGTTGATCGTTTGCATCAAGGCGGGCTTTCATGTCCTGCCAGGCCGCCGGATCGAACGGCGTTTGGAACTCTTCAGCCGACTTTCTGAAGAGCCCGTCCAATTGGTCATCGGTTAGCTCTGACATACTCATCGTTATTTAAGTGCTTTACTAACTGGCGCAGGTTTTCGCGTGCCCGCGCCAGATTCGATTTCGACGCACCGATTGAAATACCCAGTTGCCCGGCAATTTCTTCGTGCGTAAATCCATCAATAACATACAGGTTAAAAACCAGCCGGTAGGCCGGTGACAATCGTTGAATCAATTCCATTAAATCATCATGGACCAACTGGCTAAACGCGTCAGGTGCTTCTGAAACGATAGTTTGTTCAAACGGATCAACCGTTTCGTGCTGATGACGTACTTCCTGCCGGTAATGGTCGATGGCTGCGTTAATCAGGATTCGCCGGAGCCAGCCTTTAAACGGCTGCGCTGGGTCGTACTGTTCCAATCGGGTAAACACCTTCAGGAAACCGTCATTCAGCACTTCCCGTGCGCCTTCGCGGGTAGGGGTATATCGCAGACACACGCTCATACCATACCCATAAAACTGCCGGTAGAGCAATTCCTGACTTTGCCGGTGGTTGCGCAGACAACCCGCCAGAATATCGGACAATGCCGGTATGTTAGGAGCGTTAGCCAAAGGACTTAGTTTATGAGAACGGTCAACTATGTATTTCCTGGGGTTGATTGTCAGTCGTCGGGCAAAATTATTGGCTAGTTTGGTGCTTCGGGTGAGGTAGCATTAACAACCGGCCAAACACCCGGCCTCGGTACGCTGACACCTTTCGTATTGCCCCGTACACCCTGGTCCGGTCCAAAATAATACAGTGGCCAGCCTTTGTAGGTCAGCTGCGTTTTTCCTACTGCTGTAATGGCTGCAAAGTCAGTTCGGTCAGTTCGTTTAAGGGCCGACGGTATTTCGCCAATTGCAGATGATGCCTCGAATATGGGCCAGGTACTGTTGTTGCTCAAATCCGCCTTGGTATACTTGTTAACGTTATGCTTATCATTGGCAAAGGCATATAGGGTGCGACCGAGGCTATCTACCAGGAATAGAGAGTTTCCTGTTCCTTCTTTCGTATCGAAGGTATAGTTTTTTCCATCATTACCGACCAACTGCTGCGAAGCCAGTAACACCGTATAATTCGTTTTGGCAACCATCCAGACATTTCCCACGTTTTCGCCTGTTACATCGCCTGCCTTCGCATCCTTACTGAAGTAGTACAGCGGCCAGCCTTTAAAGGTTGTCTGCTTATTGCCATCCGTACGCGTAATAGTTCCAAAGTCAATCGCTTTCAGACCTTTGCCAACGGTAGGAGTCTCCTGATAAAAAACAGGCCAGGTCCCGGTACATCCACCCGTGCAATTGGCCGTTCCGGCAGCATCCCCGGCAAAAAAGTATAATGTTTTACCCGCATCACCAGTTATAACCTGGCCTAACGAAGTCGACAGCAATTCCAGGCTGGCTACTGTCGTAGGATTTTCTTCCTGACTACAACCGAGCAAAGATCCTGCGCACACGAAAGTAAGCAAGGCAAGGCGGTTTACGTAAACGAATGTTTTCATTGTATCAACTGTGTTTTTAGGGTGAGAAAAAGAACAGTTGAACCGGTTCATTCGTCAATACGGAGTACGTTGAAAAAGGGTTGCGTACCGGCAGAAATTATTAATCTTCCTTGTCGGACCGCCGGTCAGCCCGGATTTCGGGGAGCGTATCCGGGTCAATAAGTCCCATTGAAGCCGCGTGTTCTGCAGCGGCAACCGTGTCAGATACCAGCAACATGGGTACACTGAAAGCTTCGGTAGTTCGGATGAGCTCACGAACCGATTCATCGCGCCGGTCTTCTGACACATCCCGAATGTAAACGGCCCGAATCCGGTTGGGGTTTTCACGTATTACCTGCGCGTAAATTTCAGGGTCCTGCTGGCCACTATCGCCAATGAGCACAAACGATAGGTGTGGATTTACATCCAGCACCTTGCGAATCATGGCTAGTTTATGCGTATGGTGACCTTCAGATGCGAACAGCTTGGTGCTTAAACTATAATCACGAAGTAGAATTGGCCCTTTGGGTATTCCCTGAATCCGGAAGAAATCAACCAGCAGGTCATAAAGATTCCAGGGGCTGCTGGACACAAAATAAATGGGATTGAACAACGTCGTGACGGGACCACTTTGCAATGCCCGGTAAAAAGCGGCTATGCCGGCAAAGGGCAATCGGGTGTACGCATTGCCCAGAAACGTAAGTTTTGCCGTTTGAAGCAGATTCGTTGCATCGGTCACTAAAACGGTATCGTCAATATCGGAGATAACCCCAAATTGACTAAATGTGGGCGAAACCATCAGGTAGCCATCTTTCACGATGGGCTTGCCACCGGCTCCATTTGGCGAGGCAGGCTGTACCAGTCCATCCACCGAATAACGAACCGGAAACCACACCCGGCCGGGGGGTAGGTCATTCGGCGGGTTAATGGTCAGTTCAAAATACCCACTTTTATCCGTCACGGTGGTATGCGTCTGACCAAAAGCTTCTATTCGTACCGTTACGTTTGGGACTTCATCACTGTCAAAGCGCTGATAGGTAGCCAGCATATTATGCCAGAACGTATCGCGGTCGCTGGGCGTCGTTAGCCATTTTTGGCGCAGCACCCGGCCTTTCAGCCAGACGGCTTCCGGACTGCCAAAGCCACGGTAGTAAATAATTTTGTATGGTTCATCCGCATCGAGCCGTCCGAAAAGCCGGGTTTTTAACCGGTCGAATTGCGTTTCGATGTCGGTAGACGTATTGGTTAGTAATTCTTTCCACGATGCCATTATCAGATGTCTTTTTAGGTACAGGCTTTCAGCAGGAAGAGCTCCGCAGTTTTTCGGCCTTCCCGCCTTTAGTGGTAACTTGCAGGCGAAAGTAGAATTTAAAGATCATGAACAAACAAATTGTTTATACCGAGCAAGCTCCAGCTCCCATTGGGCCTTACAGTCAGGCCGTAAAAGTTACTGGTGGGTCCCCGGCGGGCATGCTGTTCGTATCCGGACAGATTGCCGCTGACTTAGCCACTAGCGGTGATATTCGGGCCGAGACACAACAGGTAATGGAAAACATCGGTGCGATTCTAAAAGCAGCCGGCATGGATTACAGGCACATTGTAAAATCCAGCATTTTCGTGAAAGACCTGACTAATTTTGGGTCCATCAATGAAGTGTACGGGCAGTTCTTCACGAGTGAACCACCAGCGCGAGAAACGGTTGAAGTAGCCCGGCTCCCTAAAGATGTTAACGTTGAAATTTCAGTAATAGCTGTACAATAAAGAGTGAAAGAGTGAATGTGCGAAAGAGTAGTGCGCTGATTAACCCTCTCTTTCTCATTCACTCTTTCATTCTTCCGCTCTTTCACTCTTTAAAAATGTCAATTCCCGTTCGCGTTCGTTTCGCGCCCAGTCCTACCGGTCCCCTACACATTGGTGGCGTGCGAACTGCGCTGTATAATTATTTATTTGCCCGGAAAATGGGCGGTAAAATGCTCCTTCGCATTGAGGATACCGACCAGAATCGCTTCGTGCCCGGTGCCGAAGACTACATTCTTGAAGCCCTCCGGTGGGTGGGTATCGAGATTGACGAAGGTCAGGGAACCGGTGGTCCCCACGCCCCTTATCGTCAGTCAGAACGCCGGGCTATTTATCAGAAAGAAGCCCAGCGCCTGGTTGATGAAGGCAAAGCCTATTACGCGTTTGATAGTGCCGACGAACTGGATGCGATGCGGAAACGGCTCGAAGAAGCCAATGCCCCGGCGGCTCAGTACAATGCCATTACCCGGATGCAGATGCGTAACTCACTAACCATGAAGGCCGACGACCTGCGCGCCCGTATGGAGGCTGGGGAGCCGTATGTAATTCGGCTGAAAACGCCCCGGAAGGAAGAAGTCCGATTAAATGACCTGATTCGCGGCTGGGTAAACGTCCATTCATCCGCTATCGACGATAAGATTCTGCTGAAATCCGACGGCCTGCCTACTTACCACCTGGCCAACATTGTAGACGACCATCTGATGGGAATTACCCACGTTATTCGGGGAGAGGAATGGCTTCCATCGGCACCGCTACACGTATTGTTGTACCGCTATCTGGGCTGGGAATCTACCATGCCGCAGTTTGCGCACCTACCCCTGCTACTGAAACCCGAAGGAAACGGTAAACTCAGCAAGCGTGATGCTGACCTGGGTGGGTTCCCAATTTTCCCTTTACAATGGACAGACCCGGTTACCGGACAGGTGGCCAAAGGATTTCGGGAAGAGGGGTATTTGCCCGAAGCCACGATTAATTTTCTGGCGTTGCTGGGCTGGAATCCCGGTACCGAACAGGAGCTGTTTACGATGGATGAGTTGATCGCCAGTTTCGAGTTGACGCAGGTGCATAAAGCGGGTGCCCGTTTTGATATTCAGAAGGCGCAGTGGTTCAATCATCAGTACATTCGTCAGCAATCCGATGCTTCCCTGGCTCCCGTCGTTCAGCAACAGGCCGAAGCCGCCGGTTTTGCCTGCCCGCTGGAGAAAGCCGAAAAAATTGCGGCCCTGCTAAAAGGCCGCGTCAATTTTGCTCAGGAGATTTTCACGGAAGCCGATACCATTTTCAACGCACCAACGGGTTACGACGAAGCTATCGCTACGGCTAAGTGGAACAACGACGCCGTGAAAGCCGTAACCGCTTTCCGGGATGCACTAATTCCATTCGAGGGAGAGTTTGTAGCCGAAAATATCAAATACACACTTTCCGATGCCATGACGCAGGCGGGCATCAAGCAGGGAAAAATCATGCAGGCCATGCGTCTGGCCCTGACCGGTTCCGGTGCTGGCCCTGACCTGATGCTGACGATGGAAATTATTGGGAAGCAAGAAACGATTAAGCGGCTGGAAGTAGCGATGGACAACCTGAAAGTGTTAACGAGCTAATTTTTAAACCTAAAAGGGCTTTTGTACCTTTTAGATTTATACGTCAAACACAACATACAATGGCTAAGAAAAAAGTTAACCCCGACGAAAACGATAAACCCCGTGTTCATAAAGAGCTGGAAGGGTTTGATATTCAGATTAACTCGTTCGGCGAAATCACGACTAGCTTCGACATCGACAAGATCAACCAGTTTCTAAACAAAACGGTCGACGATAAGAAACTACGTCACCGTACCGATCTGAATCTGAAAGGTACCCCGAAGCCTGATGATGAAGCCGAGGAAACGGCAGCAGACGATGATGAACTCATCGACGATAAGGATTTGCTGGACGATGACGATAAGTAGGTTTACATGGTAGCCTAATCCGCAAAAAGGCCCGACTGGGAAATTTTCGCACCGTTTGTCAGAAAACTACTGGATGAAATGCGTACGATTCCGTAGTTTTCGCTCGTAAAATCCAGACGATAAACGCTTAACGATTACTGCTATGTACTCACACGAAATCGACTACAAAATTATTGGCGAAGATATCCAGGTCGTCGAGATAGAACTGGACCCCAACGAAACCGTTATTGCCGAAGCGGGTTCTATGCTGTTTATGGAGGATGGCATCACGTTTGAAACCAAAATGGGGGATGGTTCCCAACCTGATCAGGGCTTTTTGGGCAAATTGCTTCAGGCGGGTTCACGAATGGTTATGGGTGAATCGTTATTTATGACGCACTTTACCAACCGGGGCATTGGTAAGCGGAAAGTAGCTTTTGCCGCTCCGTATCCCGGCACCATTATGCCCGTTAACTTGGCTAGTATCTACGGCAACACACTTATCGTTCAGAAAGACGCGTTCCTGTGTGCAGCCCTCGGCACTAAACTGAGTATTCAGTTCAATCAGCGGCTGGGAGCCGGTTTTTTCGGCGGAGAAGGCTTCATTCTGGAGAAAGTACAGGGTGATGGTATGGCGTTTATTCACTCCGGTGGGGTAGTCATTGAGCGGACACTGAATAATGAAACCCTTCGGGTGGACACGGGTTGCGTGGTTGGTTTTGAACCCAGCATCAACTTCGATATTCAGCGGGCGGGTGGCCTTCGAAGCATGGTATTCGGTGGTGAAGGACTGTTTCTGGCTACCCTTCGTGGTTCCGGGAAGGTATGGATTCAGTCGATGCCGATTTCGAAACTGGTACAGCGTTTAGCCCCTAATAGTGCCCAGAGCCATAAAGAGGGCGGCTCCGTTTTGGGGCAACTAGGAAATCTGTTTGAAGGATAAACCAACATCAAAAGAGCCGTTAGTAGCCCCTGGATTCTATACATCTTTGTTCGCAAAGCTCTGGTTGATTGCCTATACATACAGACATTCAGCCAAGGCTTCGTCGAAAATTCCAGGCTGGTAGTATTAACATACTGACGACATCTGGTCATGACACAATCAGGGAGTTAGAAAAGGACGGATAGCTTTAATAACTTCATTGGGGTGGGTAATCAGCGTAAAATGGTCGCCGGAAACGGTAGTTACGCGATTATCCGGATAACGAACAATCGTATCTTTTTCTGCGTGAATGACTACCTCTGGCTGGTTGTCAATCCGTTCTTCCAGCGGATTCAGAATAATCTGTAGTTGATTGATAACGTAGTCAGTCGGGCTGTCGATTAGGTGTTGGAACACTTCGCCAAAGATTTGAGCGGAGGGTTTGTTCCGGTAGCCCAGCCGCAGCAGGAGTCGTTTGTTGAACTGATTCAAGTACCAGCCCTTTCGAACCAACCAATAAATGATCGCTGGATTTTTGACCAGTCGTACCACCTTTTCCGGATTAGTCCAGGACGCAATCTGCACAATTGAACAGCCGGTTAGATGCTTGATGGCATAAGCGGTCCAGCCACCCATAGAATGCCCAATCACCCAGTCTGCTGATGTTATATGGTGCTGGTCGATCAGCATCCGGGCGTACCCGATGGCGGTGAGCAGAGGTATGGGCTGGTTGTCCAGCAAATCTGAATTCTCAATAAACAGGTGTTCGCCCGGCAGTTGTGGGGCTATTTGACTGAATATGTATTGTGTTTCGCCGAAACCGGGAATAAAAATCAGTCGCATAGGGGTCGTTTTTAGGAATTAGACTTACCAGCGGTATCATTCTCGTAAAAGCTTTTTCATGGCCTGCCAGTATCCCACAGGCATAAGTCGTTCGAGCCACGCAATCACCCTGGCATCGGTGCCCACCATAACCCGAGCGCGTCGCTGTTCGATACCATTCACGATGATTTCGCCGGCCCGTTCTGGTGGCATTCGCAGCATTTTTTCCTGAAGTGCCTGCTTCTGACGAATTACTTCCGGACTGGTTCCCGCCGGTACCCGCGCATTCCGGGCAATAGCCGTAGCCACCCCACCCGGATGCACCACCGTTACCCCGATAGACGTGTTTTCTAGTTCGTGCCGCAGCGCGTTGGCAAATCCCCGAACGGCAAATTTACTGGCCGAGTACGCACTTTGCTCGGGGGGCGAAACGATACCGAATATGCTGGAGAGGTAAACAAGACGCGCTTCTTCGCGCTGGTGCAGGTAGGGCAGGAACGCCCGGGTCATGCGCACCACCGCCAGAAAATTAATGTCAATGACCCAATCGAAATCGGTCTCACTCACTTGCTCAAAGGTGCCACCTACGGCCACTCCAGCGTTATTGACCAACAAATCAATGTATCCGTGAGCCGCTATAACCTGACCGGGAAGAGCATTCACTCCTTCGCGACTCGTTACATCAAGTGGGTGGCTGGTGACCCTCGTACCCATAGCCTGGACCTGGTGATGCGTTTGCTCCAGCGTCTTCGGATTGATGTCTACCAGGGCCAGGTGGCAGCCACGCCGGGCCAGCGACAGGGCAATAGCCTGGCCTATGCCGCTACCCGCGCCGGTAACCAAGGCCACTTTGTTGGTCAGGTTCATGGGAGTACGCCTTTCGGTCCAAAGTGTAATACGCCATCGGCCAGGCGGCCGAAGCGAATGGTAAGCATATCCTGTAGATAATTCTGGAACACACGCCACGGCCGACGGGAACCCTGTTTGGGTAGTAGCTCTAAGGCACGCTGCACGTAACCAGACGAAAAACTCAGCAACGGTTCGGGCTGTACGTCGTCCTGTCGACGCGGTACAACAATCGAGTAACCGTGGCGGTCCATGTACCGGAGCAGCCGACACACGTAGCCCGCTGTTAGGTCAGTTTTCAACGTCCACGAAGCATTGGTATAGCCGAAGGCAAGGGCGAAGTTAGGCACGTCGCCAAGCATCATTCCCTTATAAGCCATTAACTGATTCGGGCGGTAGACCTGCCCATCGACGGTTAGCGACATGCCTCCAAACAGGTTTATTTTCAACCCCGTTGCCAATACTACCACATCGGCCGGAAGCTCCAGACCCGATTTGAGCCGCAATCCCGTAGCCGTGAAACGATCAATTTCATCGGTAACTACGGATGCTTTCCCCTGGCTAATTGACTGAAAAAGGTCCCCATCCGGCACCACGCAAAGTCGCTGGTCCCACGGATTGTAATGTGGGCTAAAATGCGTGTCGACATCATAGTCCGGACCAAGCTGTTTAGCCGCCATATTCACAATTCGCCGTTTCATTTGCTTAGGATACCGGCGGGTTAACTTGTACGCGGCCATACTCAGCAGCAGATTTTTCCAGCGCGTGAGCCCATAGGCTAACCGCTCAGGTAGATAACGCCGTAGGCGGAGTGCAATTGCATCTTGTCCGGGCAGCGCTACCACATACGTGGGCGACCGCTGCAACATGGTTACGTGCGCTGCCGACTGGGCCATAGATGGCACCAGCGTTACTGCGGTCGCTCCACTGCCAACGACCACTACCCGCTTGTTGGTGTAGTTCAAGGCCTGAGGCCAGAATTGCGGAAGAATAACCGCTCCTTTAAAGTCGGCTTCTCCGGTAAACTCCGGGCGGTATGCCTCTTCATAGCTATAGTAGCCACTGCACATATGCAGGAACCGGGTTTGTAAGGTATGGGCCACGCCCGTTAACAGATGAACGGCTTCAACACGCCAGCAAGCTTCCTGGCTCGACCAAAAAGCTCCTGTCACCTTATACCCGAAATGAATGTGGTTAACGATGCCACTTTCCCGGGCGGTTTCCTCAATGTATTGTCGGATGGATGCGCCATCGGCAATAGCTTTCGGGTTTTTCCAGGGCTTGAACCCGTACCCCAGCGTGTGCATATCCGAATCGGAACGAACACCCGGATAGCGGAAGAGGTCCCAGGTGCCGCCAATGGCTTCCCGAGCTTCCAGAATAGCGTACTTCTTGTTTGGGCATTGTTCCTGTAGCCAGTGAGCAGTGCCTATCCCGGACAGACCGGCCCCTACAATCAATACATCGAGCGGATTTTCCGGCTGAGGAAATTGGGCAGTAGCCATGAAATAGCGAGTGTCAGAATAAGCAGATAACCAGGAATCTGTTCGGTATTAGTCTGACAATTTACCCTATCTAGTTTGATTTGGCACGGTGAACTGTGGAAAATTTAGTAATGCCTTTTGGGAAAAGGATAGGCAGATGCAAGGATGCTGATAATAAATTTCAGTAGTCAATAAATGTATTGTTGGCGAAGTAGTTTCGGGACAGGCAAAAGACCCGCAAGGAAATTTGACAACTGAAGAAATTTCTATCCACTTATCTTTGTTGAACCCTAATAAGGAACGAAATCCCGCGATATCCGGCAATGTATCACCACAACCTGGTATCGCTTAACACAAACTATACGAATGGAAGTTATTTGCACCAACGACAATTTCCCCGCTCCCGTACTGGCCTTTTACGCGGAGTTTGGCATTCAGACGCCCAAACGTGATAAGATGTACACGGTACGCCAGGTAAAACGTCACACAACCGGCGAAACCGGAATCTTATTAAACGAAATAAAGAACCCCGATGTCCCGGTAAAGCATCCGGTAATGGGCGAAGTCTGGTTTGAACCCACATTCAACGTCAACCGCTTTGCTACCCTGATGGGGCAGCCCGTTCGGCAGGAGGAAATGGAAGACGTAAATGCGTAAGTGAACTCGATTGTAGAACGCAGAAGCCTGGTACCAAACAGCCAGGCTTCTGCGTTCATACATAGCCAGGAGGGCTACATCCCGCAACTATCAACTAATCTAAACCGGACGTAGCCGTCCAGACTACCCTGCATACGTGGTTAGGCTTTTTTTTGTACTACTTACTGGTTTCCTGCTTACTGCCTGTGGTAGTAACTCGTCGGAGAATTATATACCCAAACCGAAGGGATTTCCCCGAATCGATTTGCCAGTAGCCGATTATACACTCCTCGACCCTGCGTATCCTTATCAGTTTGAGTATAATAAAGCCGCCCGGATTCTGCCGGATACGTTTGCCCGGTCGGAACCAAACTGGATTTTCATTAACTATCCAACCTTTCACGCCAGCGTGCAGTTGACCTACAAACCCGTTCGTGGCGACATGAATCGGTTGAGAGCTATGCTGGAGGACTCCTATAAACTAGCGGCCCGACACAACATTAAGGCCTACTCGATTGAACAGCGGCAGATTCGGTTAAAATCGGGTCTGGAAGCCAGTGTAATTGATTTGTCGGGCGAAGTACCAAGCCAGGTACAGTTTGTGACGACGGACTCGACGACCCATTTTTTGCGGGGAGCTTTATACTTCAATACCGCTACCGAGAACGATTCACTGCAACCCGTCATTCAGTATATTCGTAAAGATATTATGCACTTACTCAACACATTAACCTGGAGAAAACAACCCTGAATTTATGAAAGCAATACTTACCCTCTTCGCCTGCCTGTTATTATCCGTTGGGATGGCACAGACCAAAAAACCGGCGGCAAAAACCGCCAAACCAGCCGCGACCAAATCGCCGGGCCAACTCGTATACGAACAGAATTGTCTGACCTGCCACCAGGCCAGTGGCTCAGGTGTTCCTAACCTTAATCCGCCTTTGCGCGGAACCGACTGGGTATTAGGGGATAAAACCAGGCTCATCAACGTGGTATTGAAGGGATTGCAGGGCCAGGAAATCGAAGGCGACATGTACGATAATGCGATGCCCGCCCACGCCTTCCTGAATGACACTCAGATTTCGGATGTACTAACCTACATACGAAGTAATTTTGGCAACAAAGCCGATGCCATCACGGCAGAGGAAGTAAAGGCCCTTCGGGAGAAGTAAAAAATTGCCTTTAGTTTCCAACCATTCGTTTTCAGCCTGGGTCATGGCTTGAAAGAGAAAGCTGTGAGAAACTTGCTGATATTACTTTTCTGGCTCGGCATTGGAGCCGGATGCCATAAGGAAATTGACCCGAATTGCGTAGAAAAACCGGCTGACGGCCGTGCCTGTACGTTTATATACCAGCCTGTATGTGGCTGCAATGGTAAAACATATGGGAATGCCTGCATTGCTGCTACGGTGGGTATCAGCGTTGTGAAACAGGGAGAATGCGGTAATGACTAAGTCTGAATCACCCCTACTGAATACGCCTTTGTGATAGGGGCGTGATTGGCAGCAGCAATACCTTCCGACAGTATCTGACGGGTCTGAAGTGGGTCGATAATAGCATCGACCCAAAGACGGGCGGCTGCAAAGTAAGGAGATAACTGCGCGTTGTACTGATCGGTAATCTTATCCAGTTGCGCCTGTTCTTCATCCGGGGTCATTGGTTGACCTTTTGCCTTTTGCGCCGACACCTGAATTTGAAGTAACGTTTTTGCGGCCGAGGCACCACTCATTACAGCCATTTGCGCCGTTGGCCAGGCCAGCATCAGGCGAGGGTCGTAAGCCTTGCCACACATGGCGTAATTACCTGCGCCATAACTGTTTCCAATAACCACCGTAAACTTAGGCACAACGGAATTGGCCATGGCGCTTACCATTTTGGCTCCGTCTTTAATAATGCCGCCCTGTTCTGCCCGGCTACCCACCATAAAGCCCGACACATCCTGCAAAAACACCAGCGGGATCCGCTTCTGATTACAGTTCATAATGAACCGGGCAGCTTTATCGGCCGCATCGCCGTAGATAACCCCCCCCATCTGCATCTCCGTTGGTTGACCGGTACGCCCTTTTGCTTTTACTACTTTGCGCTGATTAGCCACAATGCCTACCGCCCAACCGTCAATACGGGCGTATCCGCACAAGAGCGTTTGGCCGTAATCCGGTTTATAGGCATCAAACGCCGAGTTATCCACCAGCCTATCCACAACTTCCTGCATGTCGTAAGGTTTGACGCGGTCGGCGGGTAGTATCTGGAAAATATCCTGGGGATTTTTAGCGGGTAGGGCAGGCACTGCCCGGTCGAAACCCGCCGTTTGGTGGTGGCCCAGTTTATCAAAAATGCGTTTGATGGCATCCAGACAGCTTTTATCGTCGGGGTATTTATTATCGACCACCCCAGAAATATCCGTGTGGGTCGTTGCTCCCCCAAGCGTTTCGGCATCGACGTCTTCACCAATCGAAGCCTTCACCAGATAGGGGCCCGCCAGAAAAATGGACCCTGTGCCTTCTACAATCAAACTCTCGTCCGACATGATGGGAAGGTAAGCACCACCGGCCACGCAACTGCCCATGATGGCAGCCACCTGCAAAATTCCCATTGCCGAGAGGTGGGCATTGTTTCGAAACGTCCGGCCGAAGTGTTCTTTGTCGGCAAAAACCTCGTCTTGCAGGGGTAAGTAAACACCCGCACTATCCACCAAGTAAATGATGGGCAGGTGGTTCTCCATCGCTATTTCCTGCGCCCGAAGGTTTTTTTTGGCCGTAATCGGAAACCAGGCGCCTGCTTTCACCGTCGCATCGTTTGCTACCACTACGCATTGCCGTCCCGATACGTACCCAATACCCACAACAACACCACCGGAGGGGCAGCCGCCATGTTCGGCGTACATACCCTCGCCGGTGAACAGCCCAATTTCTACAAACGGCTTTTCGGAGTCGGTCAGGTAAGTAATTCGCTCACGGGCCGTTAATTTACCCTTCTTGTGCTGGGCATCAATTTTCCTTTGGCCTCCACCCAATTGGGTTTTTGTCGTGCGCTGAGCCAGTTCATCGAGCAGAGTTTGCATAGGGTCTTTTACGTAATGATGCGGTCAACGGTGATGGCTACCGTGCAGAGTCAGCCACCATGACTTTGGCTGGTGTCGCCAAAAATAGGGTGTCCGTTCCACCCGGTAACTCCTTGTTCTTACGACCAAACAGCGAGAAATGAACATAGCGTTTTGGATTTTCGCGCAGGTCACGTAATAGTCGCTCCATGCTCATGGTAGTGGCATTCACGTTCCGGTAAAGGGCTTCGTCAGAAGCCAGTTTCCCTAACGAACCACGGCCATCGCTTATATCGCTCAGCATCCGTTGCAGATTCCCCACCGTTTTATTCACCGTAAGCAACGTCTGCTTCATCTGGAGCCCCTGAAGGGAATCAGCAAACGTATCCATTTTAGTCAAAATTGGATTAAGCTGCTTCTCGGTCTCTGCCAGTGAATTTGCCAGATTAGTTACACTGGCAAGGGTAGCCCGCAAGCCAGCCCTGTTTTCGGAAACAGTCAAGTCGAGCGTTTTCATACCCGCATCGGCGCTGCGGAGAGTCTGTTTTAATACTGCCCCTGTCTGGTCGAACTGAGCCACAACCCGGTTCAACTGATAGGTAAGTGAGTCTACGTTATTCAGTACGGGGAGGGTTTTTTCCCGGATTAGTGAGGTCAATCCCGTTTCTTTTGTGCCTATCAGCATACCGCCCTCTTCCAGTTCCGGCTGGCCAGCCTTGATACTCAGCAGAATCTCTTTGCCACCCAACAGCCCGTTATCAGCCAGAATCGCTTCTGTGCCTTTTGTTACCCGGATGTTCTTGTTGAGGTCCAGTGTAACCAGCAGCTTGTTGTTCTTATCCTGCAAGATTTCGATGGTCTTCACCCGGCCAACCGATAAACCATTAATCCGAACCGGATTAGAAGCGGTCAACCCATCAATATTATCGTAAACAACCTGGTATGTGTGATTGGAGGAAAAAAAATCAGATCCTTTCAAAAATCGAAACCCGAAATAGAGCATCATCAGCGAGACAACAGCCAACAAGCCTACTTTTACTTCCTTAGAAACTTTCATGCGTGTGTGATGGTAAGTTGCCTGTAAGGCATTACCATTCCGTTTGGTTATTGGTATAACCAACTTTCGGGATTGTTTGTCTCAAAAATCGGTGGTTTTCGTATGAGTGGTTGTGCAGAAGGCCGCAAGATAATGGCGCTAAAAACATGCCAGGGTTGTGCCGATTACCCTCCCGCTTCAATTTCCTCTTTGTAACGGTCAAATGCTTTGTAGATAGCCTCCGCGATTTCTTCCTGCCCATCGCCGGATCGAAGGAAATCTTCTTCGGCAGGGTTGGTCAGGTAGCCACTTTCAATCAAAACGCTGGGCATCGTTGCTTTCCAAAGCACAATAAAGCCGGCCTGTTTTACGCCGTTGCTTCTACGCTCCGCATTACGCCGGAAGCTTTGCTCTATTTTTTGGGCGAAGTTGATGCTGCTCCCCATAAAGGCGTGCTGATAATTGGCCAGCATGATGGTGGCCAACGGCGAATTGGGGTCAAAGCCTTTATAGGTTTGCTGGTAATTTTTTTCCTGCAAGATTACGGCGTTTTCACGCCGGGCAACGTCCAGATTTCGTTCCGTTCGATGCAGCCCCAACGTATATGTTTCGGTGCCATGTACCTGACTACTTGATGGACTGGCATTGCAGTGAATAGAAATAAATAGGTCGGCCCGGTTTCGGTTGGCAATGGCACCCCGCTCGTATAAATCAACAAAATGGTCGGTTGAGCGGGTGTAGATTACCCGAATATCCGGGTGGTTACGCTTTATTTTCCGGCCCAGTTGCAGGATAAGCTCAAGGTTGATGTTTTTCTCTTTAACGTACCGTCCATGCGTGCCAGGGTCTTTTCCGCCATGACCAGCATCGAGTACCACCGTTCGAAGTTGATTAGGTATGCTTTGGGGCTGATTCGTCTCCTGGGCTTCGGCCCGGCGAATAGTGTCCTGAGTCAGGCCATCAACTAAAGAAACTGGTGTTTTTAGTGCGAGTAAAGGCAGCACTGCCAACACCAGAGTTTTCATTATTCCGGGAGTTGGATAACGCATCAGTTTAATAATTTTTAACAGCGGAAAACGTTTCAAAGCGGTAGTAGAATTGCGGTTCGTGGATACCTTTGTAAGTCATAGACTTAACGATATATTGGCAAATATAATTTTTTTAATAAACTCAAAAAAAGGATACTTTATTTTGTGGCACTTACTTACACGAACAAGCAGAATGAGTGCAGCGTTTTGCGTTGCCTTATTCTTCATCACGTTGAGTGCCGCGGGTCAGAGCAAACCATCATCTACTACTACCACACCTAAACCAACCCGAACACCTCAGGAGAGCGAGTTGGAGCGTGAGCTTAACCGCCCTAACGCCGTCCCCGGCCGACTGGGCCCTTCTCCATCCAACAAGAACACCGTACCGACTAATACCATACCACCTGCTGATGTACCAGCTCGCCCACCCAACGTAGTAGTTCGTCCGCCAAATGCTGATTCCCTCCTGATACAGAAAGTAATCGCTACGGGCGACTCCATCCGTTTAGCAGAACAGAGGCAGATGCAGGTTACGGGACTGGTACCTAAACGTATACGACCAGTTCAGGTGCTTATTCTGCCGGTTTCGATTAACCTGGTTAAGCCTATAGCCATTATTCCGGTTAATATTGACTCGATACGCGTTGCGGCCAATGCTTTCGGTCAACGCGAATTGACCAGTGCAATTAAAGTTTCCCCGCTACAACCCAGGGGCGTGCGAACCCTTTCGGTGCCATCAACCACCAGGCTAACCCGTTCCGTTGGCACCATCCAACCCGTTGCCATCAACAAAGATTCGATTTTGACCGCCACGCGGAACGCCATCCAGCACGAATCAGTAAAGGAGATTCGGGTTGGTCGTGTACTACCAAAACAGGTTCGTACTCCGCGTCCCAAACCCGTTTCGTTGTCCCCGGGCCTGGTCAAACCGGTTGCCGTTCTTCCTTACACTCCCGTACGGGTTGCCGTTACAGATTCGGCCAAAACGGTTCCGTCCCCAAAGCCAGTGGCGGTAAAACCCGCACCGATTCCCGTTACTCCTTCTGTTGTTCAGGCTAAGCCGTTGCCTGTCAATCCGGCAAAGGGTGGTATTCCCCCGGCTACGGTACCCGCTCAGCAAGTGCCCTATTCACCACCTACGACCCCAATTAGCCCTACCCAACCCACAACGACTCCTGCTACCGACAAAAAAATTGCGGCCACTCCATCGAAGCCGGTGCTGACAAACCCTAAAGCAGTCAAGCCAGGTATTGTGTCGCCGAATATTGTCCGTCCGCAGAATCTAACGGCTACGGTTGCCACTATCGATTCCGTGCAAATTGATTCGGTAAAAACTACCGATGATTTTAAAACAACGGTCAATTATCAAGCCAAAGATTCTACCATCTACGCAGCTGATGGGCAGACAGTTGAGTTGTTTGGTGATGCCAGTGTCGATTACGGCGATATTTCGCTCAAAGCTGATTACATCCGCATGAATTACCTCACAAACGAGGTGTATGCAAAGGGGCGTTATGATTCAACGATACAAAAATTAATCGGTCGACCCATTTTCCAGGATGGCGAGGGAAAATACGACGCGAAAGAGATTCGCTATAACTTCAAGTCCCGGAAAGGACGGATTCAGGGCGTTATCACACAGCAGGGGGAAGGAAATATCAGGGGACAAACCGTCAAGAAAGACGACGAAGATAATTTGTACATCGGCAAAGCGATATACACAACCTGTAATCTGGCGACCCCACACTTTCATATCAACGCCAGTAAGCTGAAAGTTATTCATGGTAAACAGGTAGTGGCTGGTCCGTTCAACCTGGTTATCAATCAGATTCCGCTGCCTATTGGGTTACCCTTCGGCTTTTTCCCGTTTCCGAAGCAAAAGGAAATTGGCGTGTCCGGCATTATTGTGCCGCAGTATGGGGAAGAACCGAATGGGCGGGGATTTTACCTGCGTGATGGCGGTTACTACTGGGCTGTCAACGAAAATCTGGGTCTTCAATTTAAAGGGCAAATTTACTCGCGCGGGAGCTGGGGGCTGGGTTTATCGTCCGCCTACAACAAGCGATACCGGTATAGTGGAGGGGTAAACCTGCAATTCAACCGCAACCGCTCCGGCGACCGGGTCGATACCACGCAGAGTCCGCGCAACGACTTTTCCTTTACCTGGTCTCACTCACCGGTTCCCAGGGGCCGGGGGAGTTTTTCGGCTAACGTGAACGTGAGCAGCAATAGCTATAACCAGTTCAACTCCTATAATACCCAGTCCTACATTTCCAATGTGGCTGGCTCATCCGTGCAGTATAGCCGCAGTTTTGGGCAGTATGTGCGGGCGGGGGCCAACGTGCGGGTCAACCAGCAGTTCGGACAGGTAAACCAGCTAACGGGGGTTCGGGAAAATGGCAAGACCGACGTATCGACCGATTTCAACTTTGGTCTCAACCAGATTTCACCCTTCGCTCTCAAAGGTGGTTCGGGCCGCTGGTACGAAAGCTTCCGGGTCGGGCTGGATGTGAGTGGGTCTTTTAGCGTGAATAATACCATTCGGCGGCAGATTGACACGACCGGACTTGGCTTTCCGGTTGTTACTAATTTAACAACCATCAGTAGCCTTCAGCGCATTCAGGATAGTATTACCCGGGCCACTAATCTTCGGCTGGGTATTGTGCAGGCCGATCCGAACCTTATTGCGTTTAGCCTGGCCAATGCCAGTCAGATTTATGCAAACCGCGTGGTGCAGGCCCGGTATAGTATTCCCATTTCGCTGCCAAACATCAAGCTGTTACGGTACATAAACGTTACGCCGGGCTTCTCGCTTCAGGGCAATATATACGGCAAGAAGTTAAACCCCGACCTGGCGTATAACGCCACCCATAACGACGTAAAGATTGACACCATTCGTGGTTTCTTCCCGTCCTATAACTTCTCGGTCAATGCCAGTATGAATACCCGTTTCTACGGCACGTATTTCATCCGCAGTAAGCGGATTGAAGCCATTCGGCACACCGTTGCCCCCTCCGTTTCATTCAGTTACGTACCTGACTTTACCAACCCTTCATTCGGCCAATTCTTTGTACTGGATGCGAAAGGAGCACTAGCCAATTTGCCCCTCTACCGCCGGACCATTTCCGTATTCCGGGGGGTGGATGGGAGCGGGAGTAGTAGTGGTGCATCAAGCACGCAGTCGGCGTTTATCTCATTTGGGATAGTCAATCAACTGGAAATGAAAGTCCGGACCCGGAGTGATTCGGCGGGGCAGGAGTTCAAAAAGATTCCAATTTTTGATAACCTAAGCCTCAACGGAAGTTATAATCTACTGGCTCCCGACTATAAGCTATCCCCCATTGCCGTCAGCGCCAACACGCAGATTTTCAAGAACATCAGTTTCAACTTCTCCTCCACCTTCGACCCCTATGCGTTCCGGGCCTACGGGGGTACGGCTCAATACTACTTTCCTACCACGACCAGTATGTTAACGCCCCTGTCTTATTCGCCTTCCATACAGGCCCTGAATGCTGAAGTACCCTACGTCAATCAGCAGTTCATACGGGTACCTAATCTGTATGCGTTTCAGGCTGGACAAGGACTGCTCCGCCTGACCAATTTACAAGCGTACCTGAGCGCGCGGTTTGCTCCCAAGCAGGGCAAAAAACCCAAAACAAGCCCGAACGCATCGGATGCTACGATGAAAGCCATTAATAACAACCCGGAATTATACGTTGACTTTAATGTGCCCTGGTCCATGAACGTCAGCTATACATTTGGTCTGACGAAGTTGACGCCCGAACAATCGCAGGTAATACAGGCACTGACCCTAACGGGTGATTTGAGCCTGACGCCCAAGTGGAAGGTAACCATCAACACTGGGTATGACTTCGTGTTTAAAAGCCCAACGCTAACGACCATCGGAATAAACCGCGACCTGCACTGCTGGGAGATGGCGTTTAACTGGACACCCTATTCGGGGAATAATTTCCGCTCCGGCAACTACTCCTTCGATCTGCGGGCCCGGTCATCTATTTTGCAGGAACTTAAGCTGAGCCGACGCAGGAGCTTCTACGATAATGGTGGATTTTATGGTCGGTAACTGGAAGTCTCAGGGTTGACATCGTGACCAAAAGCAATCTGAAAGTCTTAAAAGCAGTATTTTGCCAGTACGATCATGTTTGCAATTACCCACCTTTAAACGAACACCCATGACTGACTACGAAAAACGATGCCTGGATGAACTGGACGCGAAAGCTGATTATTTACTGGCCCGGCAAGATGAGCAGGACGTGCAAATGAAGCATATGATTGCCCGGTTAGTGTTTTTGGAAACGCGCCTGCATCGGCTCATGCAGGAGCTCGACATTGACCCGGAGCTTATTGAATCCCTGCAAACGATTAAAAACGACGCCAGGGCAATAAACATGGCCCAAATTCCTTTTCAGCAGTTGAACTGAAGAAAACCAGCGCCCAAGGGTATAGGATAAGGCGTTCTTTCGTTATAGTCCGTATGAAATCTTCTCTTCTGCGAACGCTTACTATCATTGCTGCCCTGGTGGTCGTTAATGTACTGTCGGCGTTCGTTTTTTTTCGGCTCGACCTCACGCAGGAAAAACGATTTACGCTTTCCGAAGCCACGCAACGCCTGCTGGCTAACCTGCCCGACGATGTCCATATTGACGTTTACCTGACGGGTGATTTACCGCCCGGATTTAAACGGCTCGAAAATGCGGTTCGCGAAACACTGGACGGATTTCAGGCCCGGCGTGGACTCGCAATAGCTAACCGGAAAATCACGTATCGGTTCATAAACCCGGACGACGTTACCAATACTGACGAGAAGAACAAACTGATTGATAAACTCCAGCAAAAGGGTTTGCTACCTACCAACCTCTACGCGAGTGAGGGCGGAAAACGGACGGAGAAACTGGTTTTCCCGGGGGCTATTGTTTCCTACAAAGGCCGGGAAACCCCCGTTCAGTTCTTAAAGGGCAACAAGACTGCTACGGCGGAGGAGCAGTTGAATCAATCCTACGAAGGCGTTGAATTTCAACTGGCTTCGGCCATCCAAAAACTTACCCAAACCAAAGAAGACCGCAAACGGGTTGGCCTGCTGTACAGCCACACCAACGTGCCCCCTTCCCGTTTTTCTGACCTGCTGGCTTCCGTGCAGCAGCAGTATGATTTGTTCTTTATCGACATGGCCAAGCCCGGTCCTATTACGGGTCTTGATCTGGTCATCGTTCCTAAACCTGACAGTGCTTTTTCGGAAGAAGAAACTTTTAAGCTGGACCAGTTTGTCGTCAATGGTGGACGGGCCTTGTTTTTTGTCGATGGGCAACGGGTCGATAGTGTTAATAACCAAGGCACCTACGCCCAACCCTTAAGTCTGAATCTCGATGACTTATTTTTCCGCTGGGGTGTTCGCGTCAACCGCGACGTTGTAAAGGATTATTACTGCGCGGCTATTCCGCTTAACGTCGGTAATCTGGGAGACAAGCCCAATATTCAATTGGTACCCTGGCGGTTCTACCCACTACTCAACAATTTCGGAACATCAGCTAACCCTGTTGTCCGTAATCTCGATGCCGTGCTGGGTAAATTCGTGAGTACACTGGACACTGTACGAGCAATGGGGGGAGACGGTCGGCTGATTCAGAAAACACCGCTGCTACTTACCTCCGCCTACACTAAAATCCTGAAAACGCCGGCTCTCATTTCGTATAACGAGGCCCGTCAGCAACCGGACCCCAGCACCTATACCGATGGAGCACACATCATTGGCTGTTTACTAGAAGGGAAATTTCAATCGCTGTTTGCCAACCGTATTTTCCCCGGCGACCCGCGAGCCAGTGGATTTAAGTCGGAGGGTGCGGCATCGCGTATCCTGATTTGCTCCGACGGCGATTTGATTATCAATGATGTCGATTACAAGCGTAATGCACCCTACCCGCTCGGCTTTGATCGCTACACGCGAAACACGTACGCCAATAAGGATTTCGCGCTGAATGCGATTGATTATTTAATCGACCCAAATGGTGTTATTGCCGCCCGATCCCGTTCCGTTACCCTGCGTCCGCTGGACAAAATTCGGGTCGATGCCAATCGAACTGGTTTGCAGTTGCTTAACCTGCTGGGACCGCTGGCACTGGTCGGACTTATTGGCTTCGTCTGGCAAGTTGTTAGGCGCAGCCAATACGGGCGCTAGCCACTATTCAACGGCGAACTTTACCAGCCATTGTGCTACTGTAGCACCGCTCAGATTAAAGATAAGATTCGGGAAAAGACCCAATCCTAGTGCCATTGCGCCCAAAGGAATCAACAAGGCTTTTTCACGAAAGGTCAGGTCGGTCAATATGCTAGTCCCTTCATGTCGGGACCAATAAGGTCCGAAAAACATTCGCTGGAGGGTCCACAGAAAGTAAGCAGCTGCCAGTAGAATACCCGTCGTCGCCAGAGCCGTAAGCCAGCCGGGCAGCCATGCCGATTGAAAGCCGCCCATGAGGGTAAACAATTCGCCCACAAATCCCGAAAAACCCGGCAACCCCAGGGAAGCAAAAAAGGCAATGGCCGTCAGAATGGTGTACTGAGGCATGGGCTGCATCAAACCCCGGTAGGAGTCGATACGCCGGTCGTGGGTGCGGTCGTACAGGACACCGGCCAGGAGGAAAAGCATGGCCGATAATACCCCGTGGCTAACCATCTGGTAGATAGCCCCGTTGACCCCTTCGGCTGTTAGAGAAGCCACTCCCAGCAGTACAAACCCCATGTGTGACACGGACGAATAAGCAATCATCTTCTTTATGTCGGACTGAGCCAGCGCATTTAAACCGCCATATACGATGGATAACACCCCTAACCCGGCCAGTATTCTGGCGTACTCAGCAGCTCCATCAGGGAAAAAGTCCCAAACGATTCGCAGGAAACCGTAACCGCCAATTTTGAGTAATACGCCTGCCAGCACGACCGATACGGGCGTTGATGCTTCTACGTGCGCATCGGGTAACCAGGTATGCACCGGCACGATAGGAAGCTTGATGGCAAAGCCAATAAAAATTACCCAAAAAGCCAGCAGGCGGGCTGGAAAGCCTAGTATAATGGGTTCAGCGGCAGGATTCAAAAAAGCACCGGGTAGGTAGTTCCCTCCGTCGGCCAGATAACGCATGTCGAACGTATGGACGATTTGGGCGGGGTTCAGCTGTCCATTTTGAAGGTACGTCTGTACACTCCGGACGACATCGACCGTTGCTTCCGCCGGGTTATTAATTAGCCCGGCCAGCACCGCCGTACTAACGGGGTCCATAACCGATAGGTACAGGCTAATCATAACCAGCAGAATCAGCAGCGAGCCGAGCAACGTGTACAGGAAAAATTTAATGGATGCATACTCCCGACGCGGCCCGCCCCACAGACCAATGAGGAAATACATGGGCAGGAGCATGAACTCGAAAAACAGAAAAAACAGGAAGAAATCAAGCGCAACAAAACAGCCCATGATTGTTCCCGTCAACAGCAGATACAGGGAGTAATAGGCTTTGAGCCGATGCGTTAGTTGCCAGGAAGCAACGACACCCACCAGCATGACTATAGCCGATAGAACAACCAGCGGCATACTTATTCCATCAATCCCAACCAGATAATCGATAGAGGCAACACCCAATCCGCCCAGGGGCAATGTTATCCAGTTAGCCTGCTCTACCAGCTGATATCCGGCAAGGGCTGTATCAAAAGACATGTACGCGGTTGCCACCAGGGCAACATCCAACACTGTAATTAGTAAAGCAATCCAGCGAAACGTTGCTTCCTGATTGTCAGGCAATAACGCGACAACCAGCGAGCCAAGTAACGGAAGCAAAATAAGTAGCGAAAGAATCATAGTTATCACGGGTAGTGCCACTTTATTGGGCTACCGGCATGCTTATAAAATCCACCAAAGTACAACTAACAACCCGACAACTGCCGCTGTAATATAAGACTGAATCCGGCCGTTTTGCACGGAACGCGTCAGGCTTCCTAACCGGCCTACCAACCAGACAATTCGGTTGACAAGACCATCGAGGCCCAGTTTATCGACAACGCGGGTAATATGCGCCAAAACAACTACCGATACGCCAAAACCATCAACCAGTCCGTCGACCACGCGATGGTCTGTCCGGTTAAGCAGGGCCGACAGTCTGAGTGTTGGCTTGATTACTAGGTGTTGATAAAAAAAGTCAAGGAAGCCGTACCGGAGCGAAAGCTGAACGACGCTGGAGTCGGAACGGGGGTCCTGTATCCGAAACCCAAGCCATCCACCCACTAGCACCAGAAAAATAGAAAGGGGAGCCATCCACCAGAAAGTGGTTTCCGTTGCTGACGGGAAAATCCGGAAAAACCAGCTTTCATGAGCGGAGAGTGGGTTTATGGAAAACCAGAATCCTACCGATAAAATCGCCAGCAAGACCACTGGTCCACGCATCAGCCAGTCGGGTTCGTGCGCCTGCGTTACCGGAATAAGTTCGTTTCGGTATTGACCAAAGAAAATGAGTCGCCACTGCCGGACCATATACAGAGCCGTTAATGCTGACGATAGTAAAAGCGACACCGGAACGAGGTATGCCAGGAAGGTCTTCTGCTCACCCGCCCAGCTAAAAGCTCCATTCAGCATGGTTTCTTTTGACAGAAATCCAGAGAAAAAGGGCAACCCAACCAGCGCGGCCGCACAAACGGTATAGGCCAGAAAGGTAGTCGGCAGAAAATGACGCAATCCACCCATCATTCGCATATCCTGCGTGTGTACGGCATGGATTACCGCGCCTGCACTTAAAAACAAGCCCGCTTTGAAACATGCATGAGTCAGCAAATGGAACATAGCGCCCTGCACGTTGCCAGTCCCCATGGCGGCTACCATCAGGCCCAACTGCGACACTGTGGAGAAAGCCAGTACCTTTTTGATATCTGTCTGGAACAGGGCTGAATAACCACCCCAAATGGTAGTTATCGTACCAATTAAAGCTATCACCATCAGCGCATCGGGTGAGAGCAGGGGGTGAATTCGGGCGAGAAGGAAGATACCCGCAGCAACCATCGTAGCCGCATGCAGCAGGGCCGATACCGGTGTTGGGCCCTCCATGGCATCGGGGAGCCAGGTGAGCAGTGGAAACTGCGCCGATTTACCCACGCAACCCATAAACAGGCACAACCCCAGCGCAGTTGGGGCTACGACAGCGCTACTATTGGCGGTCAGGAGTGCGAGGTCAAGCGTATCGAAGTAGTAATAAGTAAGGAAAATGCCAATAAGAAACCCAACATCGCCAACCCGATTCATTAGAAACGCTTTCTGGGCGGCTTTAGATGCTGCCGGGCGTTCGGTATAAAAACCAATCAGCAGATACGAGGCTAGCCCCACCAACTCCCAAAAAGCGTACATAACCAGCAGATTCCCCGCCAGCACGATACCCAGCATGGCACCAATGAACAATTGTAGATAGGCAAAATACCGGCTTAGCTTCGGCTCATCGTGCAGGTAGGATATAGAGTAAATCTGTACAAGTAACGCTACAAAATGAACCACCACCAGCATCAGAGCTGCCAACGCATCGACGTTAAAACTGATTGGGAACGATAAACCCGATAACGTAGCCCAGTCGGCCTGAATAGATAGTGCCTGTTTGGGGAGGTTTATAGCCAGCAGTACGGATAGAATAAGCCCGGTTGTAGTCAGTAAGATAGCCAGCGAACCCGCCACCCGACGGCTTACCAGTACCAAAACCAGAAAGCCCGCAAAGGGCAATCCTACTAAGAAAGCAGTAAGCAGGTGGAGTAGTTGGAAGGTATCAACGGGCATTCGTATTCGGGCAGAATTGGCCGCAAATATCCCGATTATCTGACAGGGAAGCAAATAGCCGTGTGCTTCGGCTTAAGCAGCTCTCTACGGATTATAGCCACACTCTTTGTCAGAAGAATTGGCGTGTAGTATAGTCATTGATTTAATTCGGTTAGTTCATCCAGCTGGGCCGTTCGGAAATGGCGGTAAACCTGGATAAGAATCGCCAGCGCAACGGCCGATTCGGCAGCCGCCACAACGATAACGAACAAAGCCAGCATCTGCCCCTGTATTCGGTCGGGGTCATATTGGCTGAAAGCGACGAGGTTAATATTCACCGCATTGAGCATCAGTTCAATACCCATTAGAACCACGATAGCGTGTCGTTTGAGCAGCACGACGGTCAGGCCGATGCAGAACAAAGCAGCCCCCACCAGCAAAAAAAGAAAACTATCAACGGGTTGCATATCGGGTAGGTTTAGCAAGCGGGGAAGCCAGGTACGTAGCCCCTACGAGCGCGGCAAGCAGTAGAATAGCGACCGTTTCGAAAGGGACAACGTATTCGGTCATTAGCTGCATCCCAATGGTATTGACGGTACTTTTCCACCCAACGGGCTGATTCAATAGTCTGAAATTTGCCCGGACCAACACCATAAACAAAGCCGCGAACAAACTCCCCGCCACCAGTGCACCAACAACCCAGGAGGAACCTGCCCCCCTGCGATTTGAGGAAGGGATACGGTTCTGTTGTTGATTACTAACGTCGGTAGACGAATCCGGTTTGTGGGTGAGCATCACCCCAAAAATCACCAGCACCAGTACGCCCCCCACGTATATCATTATCTGGGCAATAGCCAGGAAATCAGCACTGGACAGTACAAATAACCCGGCAGTACCCAGTAGGGTTAGCAACAGAAAAAAAGCTGCATAGAGCACATTACGGGTAACCAGAACCGCAAACGCGCCAATAATCGTCAGAGCCGCAAACGCGTAGAAGGCAAGTTGGAGCATTTATTCGTTTGTTTTGTGGCTGCTTTGAGTAGCCTCGTCTGGCTTTACTTTTGGCTTCATGGTAGGCCGAAAGGCAGGCGTTGGCTTCGGTGGTGCCACCGCTTCGGTGGGTGTCGTTGCGTCCATTTCTGGCTCATCACCCTTCGGAACCGACGGTTTCATGGTTGGTTTAAAGGCCGGTTTCGGTTTGGGCGTTTCGTTGGCAGCAGGAACATCGGGTTCTTTCGCAGCCGGTTTCATAGTAGGACGAAAACCGGCTGGCTTACCCGCTGATTTTGGAACTTCCTGTTCAGGCTCTCCTTCCACTTTGTCCTTATTTTTGGCAACGGGTGGTTTCATAGTAGGCCGGAACGCAGGCTTCGACGTTGCTAGCTTTTCAACTACAGCGGGCACATCCTTCACTACTTCATCCGTAGGCAGGCCTTCCGTTGCCGGGGCTGTCTCAAAAGTAGGGTGTTTCGCTGATTCCAGTCCTCCCTGCGCAATTCGCTCCATCTCGGTGGGAGTAGCATCTGTAGCCGGATTTTCAACAGTCGCTTCTTCCAAGCTGTCTTTGTTGAGTACCGGCTCGGCGGGTATCGGGGCTTTTGGCTTTGCCGTTGGTCGGAACGCGGGCCGTTTGGGTGCTTCCTTCGGAGGAACGGAATCTACCTCCGTAGCTGGAACTGCCGTTGCTTTAGCCGAAACCTGAGCCGCTTTTGCGGCTTCTTTTTCCTGTAAAAACTGCTCGTACAATATCCGCTTCTCGTCGGCCTGTTCTTTACTAAGGTTTGAGAACTCGTAAGTTAGTTTACCCAGTTCAAATTCGCTGTAGTCGAATTTCTTGTCCATCGTCAGGCACTCGGTTGGGCAAACGACGGTGCACAAACCACAGTAGCAGCACTTGGCCATGTCGATATCAAAGGCAGCTGCGTACAACCGAATGGGCGACCCGTCTGATGCGCGGCCGACCTCTTCCGTCGCTTTGATCGCATCGATGGTAATGCAGTCAACGGGACAAACTTTGGCACATTTGTCACACACAATACAATCCTCAATCTCGTTGCGGAGCCGATAGCGTCCGTTGTCGGGGATTGGTAACTGTTCGTACGGGTACTGCAACGTAACCAGACCATCCTGCAATTCGAAGTAGTTGTCACTGGCAACACCTTCGGGCGTGCGCCGTTTTGTGGCGTTCCGCAAGTGCCTGAGCGTGAGACTAAGCCCTTTGATTGACGTTAAAATACCGGTCTTTATGTCTTGGAAATATGACATGGTTGAGAGTAAACGAGCGAATAAATGTACACGTTAGATTCGCTCATTCGCTAAATTTTGGGAAAGCGTGCCGGCTCGACTTCGTTCATAAGCGCGTACACAGTCTCGATGACATCATCAACGTTAGGCTTGGAAAAATAATCCCCGTCAGAACCGTAGGGTGGCCGGTGTGCTTTGGCCGACAGGGTGCGCGGAGCAGAATCCAGGTAACGATACCCGTCCTGCCCTTCAATGACCTGCTGCATCATATAGGCTGACGCGCCACCCGGCACATCTTCATCGGCGAACAGCACCCGATTGGTTCTCCTGATGGATTCGGCAATTACATGATGCACATCGAACGGGAGAAGCGTCTGCACGTCAATAACTTCGACACTTATATTCATTTGCTCTAACTGGCTGGCCGCTTCCATAACAATCCGGCACATAGAGCCATAGGTAACAATTGTAAAGTCCGTACCCGAACGAAGCGTTTCCGGCACACCCAGTGGCACACAGAATTCGCTCAGATTATCTGGCAACAGTTCTTTGAGCCGGTACCCATTGAGCGACTCAATGAGCAGGGCCGGGTCGTCTCCTTTAATGAGTGTGTTATAAAAACCTACTGCCTGAGTCATGTTGCGAGGCACCAGGATGTGTAATCCACGCAGGCTACCCAGCATGGCCCCCAGTGGTGAGCCGGAATGCCAGATCCCTTCCAGTCGATGACCACGGGTGCGGATGATTAGTGGTGCTTTTTGCCCTCCTTTGGTGCGATAGAGCAACGTAGCTAAATCGTCGGTGAGCGTGGCCAACGCATAATAGATGTAGTCGAAGTACTGAATTTCGACAATAGGACGCAGCCCCCGCATGGCCATTCCTATCCCTTGTCCAATGATAGTAGTTTCACGAATGCCCGTATCCGTAATACGAATCTCGCCGAACTTTTCCTGTAAACCGGCAAAACCCTGATTTACGTCGCCAATCATGCCAACGTCTTCACCCAACGCCACCACACGCGGATCCCGGGTGAACAGGTTATCAAAATACCGCTGTAATATCTGATACCCATCCAGGGCCGGACTGTCATCCGTAAAATGTGCGGGAATGCCTTTCACCAGCATTGGCGAATCGGGCGACTCACTATACAGATGCGAACTATATCGTTCTTCATTATCGGCATTCGTCCGCTTCAGCCAGTCTGCTAACCGTTGTTTTCCGGTACTGGAATCGGTTCGAAGCAGCCGAAGAGCTTTCCGTACGGCCGAAACGGCATCCCGGCGAATTGGAGAGAATCCTTTTCGCAGCTCTTCCCGAATAGCCATCAACCCAGCCGATTTTGAATTATGGCGGGCGACCTGTTGAAGTAACTCAAGTGCGCTGTCAAAATCCGACTTCATGGATTGTTGAAATGCTTTCCACGCTTCGAGCCGGGCCAGCTTAGCCACTTGTTTTGCTTCCTCCTCAATGGTTTCCAGTTCTTCGGTGGTGGCATATCCATTTTCCAGGATCCATTGCCGAAACACCCGGTTACAATCATGCTCAACTTCCCAGGCCAACCGGTCTTTTGATTTATACCGCTCATGCGAACCCGATGATGAGTGCCCCTGCGGCTGCGTAAGTTCCTCCACATGAACCAGCACGGGCACCTGCTCTTCCCGGCATATATGCGCTGCCTGTTGATAGGTCTCCAGCAAGCCAATGTAATCCCAGCCTTTCACCGTAAATATTTCCAAGCCTTTGGCGTGGGTACCTTCGCTGGAATCATCCCGCTGAAATCCGGTTAATGCTTTGGATATGCTCCCCTTGACGGTCTGGTATTCAGTAGGAACAGAAATGCCATAGCCATCATCCCAAACGGAGGTCAGTAAAGGAACCTGTAGTACCGCAGCGGCATTCATGGTTTCCCAGAACATACCCTGCGAGGTAGAGGCATCGCCAATATTGGCAAAAACCACTTCATTGCCTTTTCGGGAAAAATTGGTTAAGCCCGCTAAATTGGGGTTATGGCGAAACAATTTTGACGCATACGCAAGTCCTACCGACCGGGGAATCTGCCCTGCCGTGGGCGAAATATCACACACGGAGTTATAGAGTTCGGTCTGATTACGCCAAAGTCCCCGTTCATCGAGCCAGCGGGTGGAAAAGTGCCCGTTCATAGAACGACCAGCCGTACTGGGCTCGGCTTTAACATCCGTATGCGCATAGAGTTGCGCGAAAAATTCCTGCCAGGTAAGCTCACCCAGAGCCGCTACAAAAGTCTGGTCACGGTAGTAACCCGAACGATAATCGCCCCGGTCAAAGAACCGTGCAGCTGCCATTTGAGCCAGTTCCTTTCCGTCACCGAATATGCCAAATTTCGCCCGACCTCCCATCACATCGCGCCGACCCAACAGACTAACCTGTCGGCTTTCGCAAGCCATTCGGTAATCTAACAGGATTTTTTCACGACTTAAAATATCAGTCGAGCGGAGTTGTTCGTTTGCTATCAAAACAGGGCTACGGATTGAAATCGTATAACAATCAATTTGTCAATGAAGCCGCTGGCAAGCCATTTATCGATTACCAAGCGAAAGTAAAGTAAGATAAAACAAGTCAGCTTTCAAAAAAACGATTTTATCTGTTTCTTTGTTAACAAATCAGCCAGCAGTACGCATTCTGGCAGAATGTTTGCTTAAGCTACTGGTACAAGGCTCAGTATTTTAATAACCAAATCATAATTCCGTTTAGTATAATGAAAAAGACTTTTTCACTTTTCGTAGCTTTATTTGTGTTTGTCGCAGTTGGCTACGCCCAGAAGGGAGTTCTGAAATTTGCGAAAGAAACGCACGACTTTGGCAAAGTTGAACAGGGAAAGCCAGTGACGTATGTATTTGAATTCAAGAATACAGGCTCTGACCCAGTCGTTATCAATGATGCACAGGCATCTTGTGGTTGCACCAAGCCAAGCTGGACACGTGAACCGGTTATGCCGGGTAAAACAGGGACTGTATCGGCTACATTCAATGCAGCGGCTGCTGGTCCTTTCAACAAATCAGTAACGGTAACGAGCAATGCCGAAGCAGGCCAAACAGTTTTGTATCTGAAAGGGGAAGTTGCTACGCAGAAAGAAGCTTCTGCTGCGGCAGCACCGGAAGCGACAACGCCTAAAGACAAGAAAAAGAGTACCAAAACTTCACGATAATCTACTGAAGGGTTATACAGTGTGGTCAAGAAAGGCATCTGGTTGTTTACCGGATGCCTTTTTTTGTTATCCTATTTCTAAACCGATTGGATAACCGGGTACCCGTTCTTACGAATACCGTTTTTTACCCCCTGCTATTCAGCTATATTTGATTAATTCTATGACCAGCATACAGTTCGATCCTCCCGGAAAAACGAACTGACAACCACCAGGTTATAGCAATTTAATCATTATTTTCACCCAAGGCAGCCCGCGTTGGACGGCTTATACTCACAATACAATGTTTTTTATCATACTTGGTATGCTCGTATTAATTGCCGGTTTTGCAATTAATACTCCTGCTCTTGCTATTGCCCATTTTTCCAGACCCATCAAAATAGTTGGTATTATTATGATTGTGGTGGGCGCGCTTACCTCAGGTGTCCGGCAAATTGATGCCGGCCAGGTTGGGGTCGTTTCTCTTTTTGGTAATGTAAACGAACACGCGCTGAACGCTGGTCTGAACTTCGTTAATCCATTGGCTGATGTATCGGAGTTTGACGTAAAAACGCAGAATTATACCATGTCGGCCGCACGCGATGAGGGTCAGAAACAGGGTGACGATGCCATTCGGGTACTCACTGCCGACGGACTGGAAGTTGTTATAGACCTTACTGTACTTTACCGGCTTGTTCCCGCAGATGCGCCAAAGATTTATCGGCAGATTGGTGTAGATTATATGGACAAAATAGTGCGTCCCATTACGCGTACTCGCATACGGGATAATGCCGTTTACTACGATGCTGTTGCATTGTACTCAACCCGCCGTGATGAATTTCAGACCCGTATCTATAAAACGATTGAAGCTGACTTCAAGCAGCGTGGACTGTTGCTGGAACAGTTGTTGATTCGTAATATCGATCTGCCCGCATCCGTTAAAAAGACCATCGAATCAAAAATAAATGCCGAGCAGGATGCCCAAAAGATGCAGTTCGTACTGCAGAAAGAGCGGCAGGAAGCCGAACGGAAACGGGTTGAAGCTCAAGGAATTGCCGATTATCAGAAGATACTGTCGACAGGCCTGAGTGATAAACAGTTGCAGTATGAGCAAATAAAAGCTCAGAAAGAACTGGCAGCCTCTCCGAACGCTAAAATTGTCATTATGAATGGTCGTGGGAGTGTTCCATTGATTCTGAACGACAAGTAGTTCTACACCCGACTAAAACCGTTTATCGGCGTCCCTACAGGCCCAGATAAACGGTTTTAGTCGTTTTATTTTCAGAACTTATAATACAGGTAAATTATAAGGGTAAGGCAACTCTGTTCCTAGCTAGATATTTCGAGGAATATTTTACCAAAAGTTACTTTCTCCGGAAACAAATAGCTATAGTTTCAGTTTTTATAATATAAATAAAATATAAAATTTCCGTTATGAAAATTGCAGTAGAAAAAGGACAGGATAAAACGTTGCTACCTAACGGGCAGCAGCAGGTATCGATAACTGCTATTGAGGAGGGGTCGAGTGAGTATAAAGGCATCCCTTTCTTTGCCGTTCGGTTTGAAAATGACGAAGGTTATGTATCACACCGGTTTTACCAATCGCCTGCCGGTATGCCAGCCATCATCAGCTTATTTGAGCGGGTGGGTATCCATGCCGAAGCAAATAAGGAACTGGATACCAAACAGCTTGTTGGTAAAGAGTTGACTATAGAAGTAGGTGAGCGGTCATACACTGACCCTGAAACAAACAACGAGCGCACACTTAAGCAAGCCGTTGATTTTTTGGCCAGCTAAACACATTTAATGCTGCTTGCCTTTTGAGTACATGGTAACTTGGTATGCGAAATGGCCTCCTGAATCATATATCAACTGATTATATGATTCAGGAGGCCATTTCGTAATGAACGGACAACTGACAATTTCCCCGTCGGAAATTTACAGTTTAGAACTGGTCAAAGCTGTCAACCACGCTTTGCATGCTTCCGGCCAAGTACTAAGCGAACCAAATTTTGCGGTACGCATCCCAAATCCATGCCCCCCGACTGGATATAGGTGCATTTCGGCCGGAACCGAATTTTTTAGACAGGCCAGATAAAAACTGATGCTATTTTCCACCGGAACAGCTTTGTCATTTTCGGCATGTACCAGAAAGGTAGGTGGTGTTTGATTCGTTACCTGTAATTCATTGGAATAGTAGGCAATCATTTCCGGAGAAGCATTCAATTTACCCAGCAAATTATTCCGTGAGCCTACATGCGCTTTCTCGCCAAACGTTACGACCGGGTAAAGCAAGATAGCAAAATTGGGCTTTGCTGTTTCGCTGGTTTTGGTATCGAGGTGGTAATGCGTTGATAGTGTTGCTGCTAAATGCCCACCCGCCGAAAAACCCATTACGCCAATTTTAGTGGGGTCAATACCGTATTTACCCGCATTTTGCCGGATGAGTGTCATCCCCTGTACAGCATCCATTAAGGGGACCTCCTGCTGACTGGTCATAATCTCAGGATTTGGAAGCCGATATTTCAACACGAAAGCGGCTACACCCATTTCATTGAACCATTGGGCTATGTCGGAGCCTTCATGACTAGCCGCCAGAATGCCATATCCCCCACCGGGGCAAATCATGACGGCCGCACCGGTCATCTTCGCCTTAGTAGGGAGGTATGCTGTTATAGTAGGCACGGATACGTTACTAATTCGCAGAATGCCATTAGCGTCTGTTTCAGACTTTTCCTGAATCCTGGCCCCGGAAATTGCGTTTGGAACAGCGTTGTCAGGCCAGAGATTAATCACTTCCTGAGAAAAGGTAACTTCAGGCAAAGTAGTTATAAGAAGAATAGCCAACAGAGAAAATCGCATAAGAAACGGTCGATTAAGGCCAGAAACAGTGTAAAAACAGAAAAAGCCGACTGGTTAGTCGGCCCTACTCATATTTCTACTTCAGCATCCGTCCCTGATGATTGATTACTAGAGCTTCCGTGCAATATATCAATCAATTCCTTAACTCGGTACACCGTTGTGTTATAGCGATTTCCGAGAATAATGATTACATACTCATCTTTGGGGCTAAACCAGAACATGGTATTGTATCCTTTCCACCAACCAGAATGATAAATATATTCGGGTTGATTTGTCTCGTTCAGCATCATCCGAAACCCATACCCGTAGTTTTTGGTACTTTTTCGCTCGAAACTGCGGGGAATAAAAGCTTCGGCAAGCATCTTTCTCGGTAACAGACAATCTCCATTCAGGGCACGGTACCACCTAAATAAATCACCGGTGGTAGAATAGATTCCCTTATCCCCAACTACATCATCGTAATAATCTTTAGGAATCCGCCGATTCCATTGATAACCAGCGGTTCGGTGATGATTAATCGAATCATTTTTGGTAGTAGCCACAAATGTCTGGTGCATTCCTAACGGCTCAAAAATATTCCTATGAATGAAAGCTTCGTAGCTTTGACCGCTCACCTTCTCAATGATAGAAGCCAAAACCATATAGTTGGTATTACTATAGCTGAAGCCACGACCAGGAATATTGTAGGCTTTGGGGGTTGGCTTTACCATTGCAAACCAATGCATAATCGTTGCATTGGATGGGTAAGGTTTTTCTCTCTTGTAAAAATTAACCTTCATGCTGTCATCAAACGCGTACTGATAATTTGGCAAGCCGCTACGATGGCTCAGCAGTTCACGAATGGTTATGCGGTGATAGGGAAAATCTGGATAGAATTTTTGAATGGTATCCTCAAAACTTAATTTTCCGGCCTGAATAAGTTTCAGGGTACCAACGGCTGTAAACGTTTTGGATAGTGAGGCTAATTGAAATTTTGAATCGTCAACCAAGGTATCGCGCTGGCTTCTTTCGAAATGGCCCAATCCAAAACAATTTTTGTACAGCACTATTCCTTTTTGAGCAACCAGCACATTTCCGTTGAGCCCACTTCTTACTTTTTGCCGAAATATTTCTTCAATCTGCCGGGCTTTATCATCCGCACGTATCTGTTGCCGGACTTTCTCCTGCTCAATGCGAGTAAGCGTCTGTTCGTCGGCGCACGTTCGCATGTTCTGAGTCGACTGATTTAATTTCTTCTGAGCGTCCTGGCCGCAGGAAATCCCCGCTCCCACTAAAACTACCAGTATAAACCAATTCCATATTCTCCCTTTCCGCACCATTCTCACACCTTTTTACTATACGATTATTATATCAACCTGATTACGGCAAAAATAGTATATACAAAAGATACCGTTCAATTTCCTGTAAAACTGCGTTGAAGTTCTTTAGTGGCTACAAAGAAAACAGGGATGTGGCGTTAATCAAAAATATTTGTCGGTTGAATTTACAGTTGGGCGCTTCCTGTTAAGTACACCCGTTTTACGCAGACTGATATATCCACCGACGCTATTGGGTAATAATCCACCAGAGTCTACAGCAAGAGAACCAGTTAATACTGTTCCACCTAATAAACTTATGGGTAGTGATGCCGTTATCAGGCCCGAAAATTGGCTAGGAACACGAAGATAAGGGACCGCGTATGTCCCCGCATTGCGACTAAGTGATAGTCGGGACATGATATCCACTTTATTGCATACTAATGCACTTAAACCAACGTGGAATGCACTGACACGGTTATTTGCAATTCCATAATGAGGTGGTAAAGATGGATTTACCTCTTGTTGTGGGGTCAGGAACGGTGTACCAACAGTTCGTCCAAAATAAGTCCACCCATCGAGGTATTGAGCATTGTTAAAATAATCATCCCGGCCTCGCCGTTGGGGATCTTCAAGAATAAATACATCACCTCCCTGGCTACCGGTGAATAGATATTCTACGGTAATCTGGCGTAGAAAAAATGCTGGCCTGCCGGGCTGATGGTTGTTTCTTATACGTAGGCCATTCAATCCATCATCCAGGTTCGTACCATAAAACAGCGAGCCGTCATCATAAACAAATTGCCGATAAGCGAATAAATTCCAATGGGTTGAATTGACCTCAACCGCTAAATCAATCGACCCAAGATGGTTACCAATACGATTTTCTTCGAAGCGGCTGATTGTCTGAATAGTCTGGTCGCCAGGGAATGGATTCTGAGTCCCCAGCACAACGGCCGGAAAATACTTAATGCCGGATGGTAGCTGACCATTGGCAGCTACTGTGGGATCCAGGTAGTCGGAATGGCCAGCCCACATAACCTGGTGATTGGCCCCTCCATAGAGCTTCACGCGCCATGATGGTTTACCCAATCTGCCATAAAAAGAGGATTGATGTAAGTAGGAGCCTTTCACCAACCGATTAGCATTTTCAAACCAGCCGTGCGAGAAAGTACCCATAATGGATACAATGCCGCTTGTGAAAGGTACGGACGTGAAAGCAGGTAAGGAAACTTGAATTTTAGGAAATGGCAGCGAATTGCCAGACCAAATATAAGAGCCGCTTGTGAGCAGCGTATCGACAAGGCCAATGAGCTCTCTTCTACGACCAGCGTAGATTTCAAAGGCACCTAAACGCCCTTTTACATACATTTCTGGGATAACAACCTGATTTGTTGCCCCTATATTCGTGACAACATTCAGACCATAACCCCAGTCAACGATAGCTTTATGGCCGATACTATCCGCTACTTTATAATCGGAATATACTTTTGCATTTAATCGCAGAGCCGGATTCTTCAGTGGAATAATCCCGTACTGATTGGCCCGTAGCCAGAAAGGTGTCTGGCTTGAGGAAAATAAAGTACCGGTTTCTACACTGTACTGATTTATACGCTGGGCATTAGCAGATATGCAAAAGAGAAAAGCAAGTACGCTATAGCAAACCCATGCGAAAAAAAACTTCATATAGTAAGCTAGTTAGACGAATGGGCGGCAGCAGCAATTATTTACCACGCCCCTGGGCCATTACCCTCAGCGTTTGGGCGATGATCCACATATCAAATAAAAAGGACCGGCGTTTAGGATAAAGCAGGTCATAGCGTAGTCGTTGTACCATCTCTTCAATACTGGCTGCGTAACCGTACTTAATTTGGCCAATGGAAGTAATGCCCGGCTTCACTTTCAATAGAGAACGATACTCGGGTGCAATCTCCACAATCTGATCAATAAAATGCTGTCGCTCCGGTCTGGGGCCAACTACCGACATGTCCCCGATAAGTACATTATAAAATTGCGGAATTTCATCCAGCCGGGTTTGACGCATAAAGCGTCCCCAGGGGGTAATACGACTGTCGAGCAATCCACCGGATAAGACGGGTCCTGATTTTTCAGAATCCACGTACATACTCCGAAATTTGTATATCTTAAACGGTTTTCCTTCTCGTCCGATACGCTCCTGGGCATAGAAAATTGGTCCAGCAGAGGTAGCCTTTGTCAATATGGCTATAATGACAAATAAGGGCATTCCTAAGCCAAGGGCTGCCACCGAAAACAAAATATCAAAAGACCGCTTGAGAACGTCGACCTGTAAATCAGCCAACATTTGCGATGACAAATTCAATACGGGCAGGAAATCGTGGTATTCTACGGATGTACCCCGTGCCAGGAAACCTCTGAAATCGACCAAAATCTTTACCTGATAATCAGCCACCTCGGCGTTATCGACGGCATACTTCAACCGTTGATTGTCCATATAGGGCATACAACAATAAACGCAATCGATCCGATTATTTCCGATGTATTCTAACAGTGATTCATATCCTCCCTTAAGTAAGCCAGCATTCTCGGTGGTCGGTTCATCAAAATAACCACAGAAGTGAAACCCCATTTCTGGGTGGGCATCATAAAAGGCCCGAATGGTATTGGCTAGCTTACCGTAGCCAACTATAATATAGCGCCGGTTATTATATCCCCTGGCCCGATAGGCTTTGAGAAAAACGACCCCCCCAATTCGAAAAATGATACCAACTGAAAGAAACAGAGCATACGTAATAAAGAGATGCTCTCTCGAATAATAATACCCCTGAATAATGACCCAATATACTGCGATAATAGCAATATGGATAAATACTAGAAGAAACAACTGCTTAATTAAGTGCCCTGATTTGAATAGCTGACGGGGATAGATATAAGGCTTTAAAATTAATATCTCAACTAACCATATTATATTGAAAAGCCACCAAAGCGTAGCGTAAGGAGCTTCAGAAACGGGTTCCAGTGCCTGAAACTTGAGCCAGTAAGCACCAACAAATGATGCATTAAGGCTCAGGAAATCAATGATTACGTGGAGCGGAAAGAACAGTATAGAATAACGATGCCTCATACCTCTCAACTTTTTCTCAACAAGAATTCGGCAAGAAGCCTACCAAGCTATATTTGCTAAATTAATGGTTAAATTTTACGGTTTCACATGAATATTATCTAACGGCTCATAGAACCGGGGCGCAAATTAAACACAAATGCGTTCTTAAAAAAATACAATATATCAGGATATTATTTCACTAAACTAATTAGCTGCGCCCGAATGCCATGTTTTCTTTACGCTGATAAACGTACCGACGCTATTTCGATAGAGCGTACCAGCATCTGCAGCAATGCTTGCCGTGAATTGCAGCCCCCCCAGAATGGACAAGGGAGCAACTAAATTCACATAAGCTGAAAACTGATTTCGAGTAGATTGATAGGGATTATCATACGTACCCATATTGCGGCTGAACGAAAGTTTCGTTTGATAACTCACCGGGCCAGACAAGGTACGCCACCGTATGGGCAAACTCCCTGCCAGTCCGGCATGGAATACATATACCCGGTTATTTGCCGTAAAGGTACCGTACGGATATTCGTCCTGAGGTCCGAAAGCAGGAGCAATAAATGGCGTTCCGATGGTATGTTTTCGATAAGCCCAGCCATCACGATACTGCTGATGATTAAAATAATCGTCTTTACCCCGAAGATTGGGATCATCGAATATAAATACGTTTCCCCCCTGGCTGGTCGTATTGAAAAACTCAAACAAAATATCACGTACAATTGCCTTCGGGTTATTTCGTCGCAGTCGCACTCCGTTTAATCCATCAGCAATATTAAGTAGATAAAACAGCGACCCGTCCTCATAAAGGTTTTGTCTATACAGGTATAGCACATGCCGTACTAAATCAACTTCTACGGCCATATCAATGGACCCCAGGTGATTCCCAACCCGATTAGTCAAGTCAAAAAATGAGTACTGTTGCGTATCAGTCCGACCATAGTTGAGCGTAGTCAATACATAAAAATAGTTTACCAGGCCATTAGGTAGTTTACCACCAACGGGTATTGTCCCTGGAATACCCGTCGGATCAGCCGCTTGCCCTCCCCAAACAGCCTGGTGATTTAACCCGCCATATAAACGAACCACATCACGTTGTCTTCCCAATCGCAGGTAAAGCGATTTTTGATGAAGCATGGTATTTTTTATATAGCCATTCGCGTCCAGGTAGCCATGGGCAAATGTACCCTGAACGGCTACCCACCCTTTTGTGAAACCAATAGGCGTGAAATCCGGAATGGATATTTGTATTTTGGGAATCGGCATCGCATTCCCTGACCAGGCATATGAACCTGTTGACAAAGTAGAGTCAGCCAGTCCAAACAGCTCGCGTCGACGCCCAATGTACGCTTCAAAGATTCCCCGACGCACTTTTACGTAAGCTTCTGGCAACAACACACTTTTTTCATACGGCAAAAGGCTTTGTGTTGTGTTGGTAACAACGGTTAATCCGTAACCAAAATCAAACTTCGCGTCCCGCCAGTGTCCGGTACTATGCCTATTGGTGTCGTAGTTGCTATATAGGCCCAGGCGCAGGGTTGATGTAGGGGAGCGATTCGGCACAATTCCATACTGGTTGGCCCGTAGCCAGAATGGTGTTTCAGTGGAAGTGGATAGATTGCTGCCTGCTTCGACAAAATATTGGCCCGGCTTACGGATTGGCTGAGCCAGTAGACTGGGAGAGATAATGACAAAAAAAACAATACGATGAAAAGACCTGACTTTGAGCAAGTACGCATTGACTGTCGGGTATAACGTGAATAAGCACGGTAACAATAATGATGCCGACCGCCAATTTTACGGCAAATGTCCTTACTTTCCAGACAACACATAGTGAAACAACCCGCAATAACGAAAAAAAGACCCGTTTACAGACCGGGTCTTTTTCATTATATTCGTTAAAGGTACTTTATTACTTCTTCACAATTCGACTAACAGCCCGTTGCTGATTAACTTCAAGAATAGGGATATATACCCCATCAGACAGAGAAGTGGGCTTCCACTCCAAATTGTGCTGCCCTGCTGATTGATTTTCATCCCGTAGCAACTGCCCAACCACCTTACCCTGCGCATCGGTAACCCATAAATTTACTTTCCCATCCGCGGGTAGATAGTATTTGATGGTCGTTGATTGTTCGAATGGATTAGGAAAAGCAGCCAGTTGTAAAGAAGGCTCCCCGTTTATCTGAACCTCTTTTACCTGCGCCAGAAATACACTACCATGCTGCGCGTCAAAGCCTGGCAACATAGTTACTGACTGACCCGCTCTGTATTCAACGTTAGCAACTTTACCAATTCTGCTGGTAGCCACAATCGCTTCAACAGCTTGCTCCAGCCGTTGATCTGAGTTCTCATAGCTAAGCTGAATACGTAATGTCCGTTGCGGTTGCTGCGCCAGGCAAGTCAATGTCAGGCAGCAACCCATAAATAGTAGTAAGAGTCGCATATTATTTACGCGTTTTTGGTTGAAGTTTATTAACCCGCTGCTCTAATTCTACACTTTTCTTTTTGAGTGACTCGTTTTGCTTCTTTAGTTCAATAACATAAAGTGTCAATTCTTCTACTTTTTCCAGCAGTTTGGCCTGCATCTGCCCAACATCTACACCTTCTTTCACAACTTCTTCGGCCGAGGGCACACCGGGCAGGTGTTTCTTCTGATTAATGTACGACTCTACCTCTCCCAGACTACGCAAGTTGTACCCATCTTCAAACACCCGGTCAGACCAGGCACTGGTACTTTTGATAGCTACTTTCACCTTCTCAGTAAGTATGCCATCAGCTACATATAGCCGATAGCCAGCGGGCGTATTAGCAACTCCTGAACCAATGACAACTCCGCCAGCATTTGTGTTCTTTAGATTCTCACCATCCAACTGCCAGGCAGCTTCATCAGCTCCTACCCGGCCTGACCCACTGGCATTGCCCAGCACGACATCTCCATTGGCATCTACAGTCAGGTACTTAGTGGCTGCTATCGTCACCGGACTACTACTCTTCAGATTTGTTAAGCGTAATCCTGACGTGTTGACAGAAGAACTTACCACTTCCAGTTTGTTAGCTGGTGCGGAGGTACCGATACCAATGTTAGCATTGTTGCCAAGAACAAGTGCATTAGAAATGGATACTTGAGCGTAAGCACCAAGTGCACTCGAATTTTGTAAAGCTGGTTGTCCTGCTGGACTACCAGCGCCCGTTCCCAAAAATGTATTATTACTTCCAGTCTGAATATTAGTGCCAGAATTAACACCTACACTCACATTACTCTGACCACTTGTTACTGCATATCCGGCCTGTGATCCAATGAGTACATTGTAATCTGAATTGAGGTTAAAACCAGATGCACTACCAATAAGTGTGTTGTACTGCCCAGTACTGTTGTTACCTCCGGTCCCGTACCCAACAAGCGTATTGTTACTTCCGGTAGTCATATTACCCCCAGAATACGGCCCTAAAATCAAATTAAAAAAACCAGAAGATAAACTTGTCCCCGTGTAGGGTCCAACGCAAACATTACCGTAAGCAGTAGAGCCATTCGAACCATAACCAGCCCGATTTCCAATAAATAAATTGTTAATACCAGTAGAGTTATTGTACCCGGCTTTAGCACCTATCATAACGTTTTGTGATACTTCAGACTTAAAACCCGCACTATCACCAACAACAACGTTATCTACTCCAGTCTTATTGGTATATCCAGCTCTAGTGCCTAAGAAGGTGTTACTTCTACCTGTGATAATACTGTAACCAGCTTCGGTTCCTACAAATGAATTTGATGTCCCGGTAGTGTTTGCCAAACCTGCTCGAGTTCCAATGAATGTATTTATAGATCCAGTTGTGTTTGCTGCCCCTGACAAAGAACCAAAGAAAACGTTATTGTTACCTCCCTTGTTATTTGAACCGGCATCTGCACCTACAAACGAGTTATTGTTTCCTACGTCATTTACGAAACCAGCCCCTGCGCCCATAAACAAGTTACTGAATCCGGTAGTGTTGTTATAACCTGCTCTGAATCCATTAAACGAGTTGTTATAGCCAGCACTGTTGGTGTAGCCAGCGCCTGCACCTGAAAAGGTATTATTATTTCCGGTAGAGTTAGTATATCCGGCTTGATACCCTATAAACGAATTACCCTGCCCTGATTGATTCTGATAACCCGCAAAAGCACCTAGAAACACGTTCTGAGTGCCCGCCATATTTAAAGTACCTGTCCCACGACCAATAAACAGATTACTGGCTCCACTCATATTTAGATTACCAGCCCCGACACCAACCAAAGTGTTGTCGGAACCGGGAGTGGAGGAAGACGGAGTAGTGGCGACAAAATTGGTTTGTGCCATGGCTCCTTGCGTAACGTACAATACGCACAATGAGACAAAAAATAATAGTGTTTTCATAAATAAAGTTGGTTACGCTAGAGTTGAATTATTAGCGTTGTCCCTTCAGGAGAACGCTCTTTGATAGTGCTTTAGGTAAAGAATCGAGAAAGGACATTGTTAAACACCGGTTATATGGTTTCTTGAGTATCACAGCAGTTATAAATTTGACCTAGCTGTTCATACTAAGAATTATTGCAATTATCATGCAGAAGTTATCATGAGTTTTAGTTTACGACCAATTTTCGTAGAAACAATCCCATTAATGAAACTGAACATAACCACCCTCCCCTTTTCTACGAATAAACACGCTCACACTATTTTGTCATGTTTCAGTCCCAACAGCCTAAAATCTCGTCGTGTAAGTATACACACACCATATCTATGTATACTTTGAACCGTTACCGACATTCCGTTACTTGTATTCTTCATCGAGCAATTTATACAAATATTGTCAACATAAGTAGCATTGTATCGTCAATATTTTAGTAAGGTACCACAGTTAAAGTTAGGCAGTGTAGAGTTGAGCATGGACAACAATCTTTAATAATTCGCTAGTTATCGTAGGCATTGGCGAATAAAAGGCAGATCTAGTGGGTCAATTAGCACCGTTCAGAAGTATTCCTTTTAACTCAATAATAGTTAGCTCAACAGAGAAGCGCTTATTAAACATCTGAATATCAACCAAATATTTTAAAAAAATACATAAAAACATTAGTGGAGAATATAATTGACAAAGTAGCAATTAGTATATCCAAGCGAGAAAACCTATTCGTGATATTTTATAATTTTCTCTCCCCTACAGCCCCCTACTGACGTGTTCATTAAGGCTCATATTTCATGCAGCAAAGTCACCTAAAAGGTGTTTTTTAAATTACAACTGTTTCGCGATTATAGAAATATTTGGCGTAATATTGACATTACTTAAATAAGCTAATTCAACCTGTCAACGAGAGCTTTTATGCCTGTCAATGTCAAAGATGCTCCATTTGGGGCTATCGGTAATGGTCAAACAGACGATACAGTCGCTATTCAAAACGCGATCAATTATGCAAAGTCACTGTCAGCTGCGGGTGGAGGGGCCTACCGGGCAACTGTTTACTTTCCAGCTGGCTTTTACTATATCTCTTCGCCAATCAATGTAACGAACGTTAATGGCTTATGGCTTACTGGCGATGGAGGACGTTACCTGAACTCGAATATAATTGGCAGAACCAGCGGGGTTATCTTTGATTTTAGTGGGTCCAATATATCTGGCTGTGAGAACCTTACATTTCTTTCTCTATCTGTCTACGGTGCTACTCGTTCTACCATTGGTGTTTTATTCGCATTGACAGCCAATGGCGGTCTTAACTGTGGCATAAAAAACTGCTACTTTCAGTTAGAAGATTACGCAACTGCCAACAATAATTTCGGAACAATAGGTCTTCTCAATGTGCGCAGTGAAGAGTTCTTCGCCCATGAATGTCTTATTCGTGCCAATACGCCTATGGTATTTAGTTCAACGACTAATCTGGCTGAAACAGGCAATAACCTTACTGTATCAAGTCCTTATCAAACACTTTCAACTGGAGTTGGATCAATGGGTGTTGTCAGCATAAAGGGGGCTTCACTTCAGGCGTACGAAAAACGACAACCAGCCTTAGTTCTGGTTGGAACGAACAGTATCACATTCGATGGGTATATGGGTCGGCTTTCTACTGCGCAAGGGGCTAATGAAACGGCAGTTCAATGTGTACGTTACACTACAAACATCAACATATATGCTACCATTGAATCGTATTCCCGAATATTAAGAGCCACTCTAGGGGGGTTCGATGGGAATATAATCAATGTGGTGATGGTAAATTCTTTGGCTCCTACTACCGATCTCATAGACTTGACTGGATGTAGCGTTAAGGGTCTAAAAGCCAAAGTCACCTTACCAAATCCTGGAGAACGCACCGGACGCTATTTTATCTATCATGCTCCAATAGGTAATGGTTATCAGCAGGCCACTGGCTTTATGACAAATAGTGAAATCACCTGTTTCGATATTACTGATAATCAGTATGCGGTTTCTGCTAATCTATTGAAACGCTCTGAAAATGTCATTGTGAATTCGGACCAGCCATACGAAAAAAAGGGGGGCCGGATAAAACAACTTTTTACCAACTCCAAATCGGCAGGAACTAGCGGTTCCATTACGCCAGTAGTCATTTTACGGTTTAGAGAAGCCAACCAACTACCTTTCAACAACACCAATGCTGGTTTCTATCGAATTTGGATCGACGGTGTTATAAAGGGGGGCTCTTATGCTTCCGGAGTGTCGTTTGTGCTGTGTTTTCAGGCACAGATAGTGATCAGTCAAAGTTACGATGGACAGTACGCTCCCCTTTCCAATACTGTCATTATACTTGATAAAAGTGTAACCAATCCTACTGCTCTTGATATAGCCTCAATCTCATTAGATTTATCTTTTTCAGGGGGCTACGGTATAGTTACACTAACGCCTAAAGTTATGGGATCAGTTGCCATAGAACCAGTTTCATACGACGGCCATGCTGAAATTCAGAGCGACTTTTTAGTCAACGAAGCAGTAATTGCAAAATAATGTATTGATTCTAGGGGTAACATTTAACTTTTAAGGTTTAAAATCCTGTGACTAGCATCACTTATTATAATTGCTTTAGTCAAGTAAGATCTTATCAGATTCTTATTGGGGATATTCAACGCTTAAGAAATAAGTTTTAATTTCACTTGAGTAGTAATTAACATTAATTTAGGTTGTCTTATTGAAATATTTATCATCATCTCGCCGAAAGACACCTCTTCTGCATTGAGATGATAAGAAATATATGAGTTTCTCCTGACTTTCTTAGCCGTTAGTGGTGTATTATATTAGTTTACACATTGTAATCAGTGAATTTATAATTGATTGTAAAAATTAGGTATGGGCGTATTGAGATTTACATTAGCAATAACGGTTGTTATTGCACACTCAAGTTCAATAATTGGATTCGACTTTGTTGGTGGCCAAATGGCAGTTCAAGCATTCTACATCATCTCTGGATTTTACATGACCTTAATTCTTAATGAAAAATATATAGGCATAAATAACTCCTATAGACTATTTATAACAAATAGATTTTTAAGATTATATCCCGTTTATTGGTCAGTTCTCCTATTAACTTTTATTTATTCGCTTATTGATCCTTCAAACAACTATGGCAACGAATATGCTGCTTTCAGTTACTACTTAAAATATTTTCATGATATGAGTTTCACTAGTTTTTCTTTTCTAGTTTTCACCAATGTATTTATTTTATTCCAAGACAGTGTTATGTTTTTGGGATTAAATACATCAACTGGAAATTTATTTTTTACTCAAAATTTTAGACAGACAAGTCCTTTACTATATCAATTCTTATTCGTTCCCCAAGCTTGGAGTATAGGAATTGAGATGGCTTTTTATCTGATTGCTCCTCTTCTCGTGAGAAGGAAGCTAAAAATCATTATTACCCTAATTGTATTATCTTTTACGCTACGAATTATCTTATCAAAATATGGTCTAAATCTTGATCCTTGGTCATATCGTTTTTTTCCAACAGAATTAGCCTATTTTCTGATCGGATCAGTGTCTTACCATATATACACGAACGTTCGAAGACTAAAAATAAGAGTACTGTATCTTAAGGTTTGCTGGATAAGCCTTTTAGCATTTACTTTTCTTTATAGTTTTATACATGTACCAGGAAAGAGATATGCTTATTTATTCGCATTCTTTATTTGTCTGCCTTTCATTTTCATTTTGACTAAAAATTGGGAACGTGACAAATATATAGGGGAACTGTCTTATCCCATATATATATCACACATTTTCATTTTGTCTTGTATAGTCGCGCTGAAAATCCCAATAATTGGAGGGTTAGGTTTGACCTTAACATTGATGACTACTATCATTTCAGTTATACTGAATGAATTAGTAACAAAGAAAATTGAAAAAGTAAGACAAAAAAGAATAATGCCAGTCCTTTAATGAGCCTTAGGCATCCAAACGTAAAGCATATTTCATAGCCTTCCAGGCTACACCCATAGATTATTACACTAATTATGCACGAACTCAGATACTGTGGGCTGAAAGTTCATAGTATCTGAGTTCGCTGTTTCGGCTGAAGACGGTGCTGTTCTCATTTGTTCTCCAATGCTTTTGCCACAATCGATAAAACAACTAAAAAAATTGAGGTGTGTAGCAAATAGATTTTTGCCCTGAAGGGCATAGCTTGAACTAGCGCATCTGAAAAGTAAAGTAACAACCTAAGTATTCTATTTTATCCCTTAGTCTCTTCTATATAGGCAGGGCAACTGAGTAGATAAGTCAGTACAGATTAATCAAAGAGTTGTTTAACTCCTACTGAACAAGTGACTGTTTAAAGGATACGTCTTGATGGAGGGGAACAACAGCATAGATTATAGAAAATCTGGAGCTTACTCCAAGACAAATGTTGAGTCTAAAATATTCATTGCCTGGAGCCTCATCAAATAAATTTCAAAGTTCTAACCTAGAAAAATAATTAACTATTAATGCTCTTTATAAACACGCAAAAGTCTTAAATCGCTTTTTACTTTCGATACAATTAATCGAACAGAATCGACTGATTGACCTTAAATTGACTGAGAATTGAAACCTGCCCGGTAAACCGGATTGGCTCACCTGCATTAGCTCCTGTCACCTTGACAGTCAGATTAACATTACCCAAACCGTTTGAAAAGCTGAGTGTCGGAACAATACTACTTATATTTATGTAAGAGGGTGAAGCAAGTGATTTTGACATAATTGTTGTACTTGGTGAAGCTACCTGTAACTGGCCACTACCTAGCTGCTGAATGCTAATTGAGCTCTCGAATAGTACCGAGCCGGAACCACCCGATGCGTAGCCACCTACATCAACTACACCGGATATTTTAACCGCATAATATCCACCATTTTCTGTTGATTTCGTCCTTTTATCGCACTGATTAAAATGGGTAATTGATGCTATTACCGAGCCTTTTTTGTCGGTCCCCAAGAGTTTAGGATAATTGACTAAGCTGTGAATCCAAGGCCCTTTTTTTTCGAATGGTTGCCCTGAATTGGCTGTAAAGTTAGCACTAGATTTAACCAGATTTGGTGACATAAACAACCGGTTATCTGACCATTCGGCACAGGAAAGAGTGCTATTTAGTATATAACCTGTAGCCGGATTATCCCCCCCGCCAACCGGAGCGTGGTATAAGAATGACCGCCCATTATTCAATTCTTTTAGATTCCCAAACGAAACAGTTAGTCGTGAATCTTTTACAACCGCTCCAGTGCAGATAAATATGGGCTTGCTAGTATCAGTATGTCCCGCTGTAATGAAATTCAGATTCAGGTTGCTGTTGACGGCCCCAAACCGGGCAATACTTGAGAAGGATTCAACCGTTCCCGACAGGTTGAGATTATCGTTATTGTTTACTAACCAGATCGCGTATTCCTCCCCTTTACCTTTTTCATTATTACGGGAAATATAACCGTGAAAGCGCACCGAGTTAGTACCAAGCAGAATCAGGCCGGGCTGAGTTTTAGTCTGGGTCTGGATACTGATGTTCTGCATGTCGATGACACCCATGCTGCCAATGCCGGTAGCGATAGCAGTGAACTGACTTTGTACAGAATAAGATACGCCCAAATCTGAAAGATTATTTTTACTGGTGTACAAAAAACCTACCGTTGATGAGGTGTATACATTGCTAACGCCGAACTCTTCAGATCGGATATTGACAACCGCTATGCTGCCTAAGCCGCCATTTGCTGTTGGTAAATGGCTCATCTGAAAGTAACAATTATTGAGGGTACAGTTTAAACCACCAATACGGTTACCCTTCGTATCTTGTGAAAGGGCAAATAATACGCCAATAGTCGAAGGGGCACTTTCATTGGCAGCCGAAAGGAATGTGAAGCCTTCGCATCCTGACAGGGTAGCGCCAGTAAAGTCAAAAATGGCCCCCCCCGTGTTACCGTTTATCTGTACATTAAAGCCCCGTCCCGCACTACCTCTTAAGTATACCCCATTGGCATTAGTCACGTTGACGGGCTGGCCATTGATTCGGTAAGTGCCAAAAGGAAACAGAACCTCGGTTCGTACGGTTGATCCATTCGGTACGGCAATTGAACGGGCATAATCAACCGCTAACTGAATAGAAGGTCGGTCGTTATTAGCTCCGTCTCCTTTAGCTCCAAACCATTTTACACTAATACCTGCCCCAGTTATTTGTCGTTTGTACCGTAGTCCTGAACGTGTTACTAAGCACATACCCGTATTATCAGCAGTACTAGCATCCATTGGGTCAAGCACGAATAAGCCCCCACCAAAATCGCTTGTATTGATAACTGGCAACGCGGTTGCTACATTAGCCGAATAACTACGCAATCCTGTGACTGAAAAAAAACCAGTTCGTTTGTTAATTGATTGTTCCTGAATAGCTAACTTTTCAGAAAGTCCCACTACATTGGCTGGTAACGACTGCCCAGACGAAGGCTCCTGAATCTTGGATCTTACTTTATCAGAAACGGCAGGTGTCTTTCCTCCCTGACCACAACTTACTAGAATAGGAAAAAGAAAAGAAAAGACAAGCAGTATATTGCGCATAAGTTTGATTATCCTAAAGTCGTTACGATATATTGATGCGTGAATTAGTTCGTAAAGTTGTTGCTTGATAGAAGTTGCCGAATGGTCTCTAAAGCCACACCAATCAGTTATGAAATTTACAGACTTACTCACGGATCAATAACAAATTCAGCAAATATGCATATATACAAGTAACTTACTGAATTGACAATAAAAATCCTCCATTTTTACGTCCAAAATCATTTACTATTCCCTGTTAGACAGCCTAAGGCAGATAGGTCAATCCTCAGCGAATACATTTTTTATTAGACAGTCCTGTCTGAGTGTAAATCCGCTGTTAGTTACTTACTGCCTTAATCAAATTAAAGCATATTGACTATTAAAAGCAGCTCTGCACTAGATAATTAGACTGATATAACAATTACCATGCGTTCATAGGTTTTGGTTTTCTTATCAGAAATGGTTTTTCGACGAAGTTCCAAGAGAAGATAGCCATTGCACCTACCAATAATATTACTAATCCTGCCATTAGGAAGGGGTTGTACAAATCAAAAAGCCCGTATTGTACAAATAGCTGAATTAACGAAAAATGAAATATGTATGTGCCATATGAAAAATCTCCGTATTTGCCGAAATTATTAAACTTCGGCAAGCTGTATGCGATAAAAAATACAATGATAGATTGGGAAATTGGCCTTAACAGTTCTATACCGAAATGATACTCAATCAGAAAAATAGGAAGTGCAATAAGGAATAGTTTACCTTTATGTTGAATATAGAAATCATAATAATAGTAGAATGAAAATCCACAAACAAAATAACTTAAAAATCCAGGCGTTTGACGACTAAGTAGAACCAACATTTCACTATCAGAATTACCCAAATAAGTTTTATAGATCACCGATAAAATATACACTGGAATTAAAACAAAGTATTTTTTCTCAATCTTGTTTAAGTAATTATAAATAACAGGTACTAATGCATAAAACAATACCTCTACTTTTATAGTCCACAAAGCACCATTCACTGCACATTCTCTATTTGTTACAAATAGTCCTGGTAAACAAGGTTGTACAAAGTTCAAAAATATTGAATTCCAGAATAAATACTTAAAAACCTGTATATCTGTAAAATACTGTATAAATGTATAACTGCTAAAAAAAGAAAGTAACATAGCAGCCAATATAATGGACGCAAAATAACCAGGGAGAAGCCTCCTAGCCCTTTTTTCAAAATAGTTGAGTACACTCTTAGATGCATTATAGCTTTTCCCTATGAGAAAGCCACTAATTATAAAAAATCCAGTTAACGCAACATATGAATCAATATAATTCCTATATCGAGCAAAATTCTGGTCTTGAGATAAGTCCGCTATATGACATATAACTACTATGTAGGCAAAAAAGAAGCGTAAAAAATCAAAACTATTCTTATTCATTATGGTCATAACATCCAAAAAGAGCTATGCATGCTAATTTTGCGTTTTAGATAATTTGGTATGTACTTTTGCCAAATCCCAAGCTTGTAACCTGTATACTTAGCAAATGTACGTAACAACTGCATGGGGATAGATATGAGCTGATCATTCTGCCGCAAATAACTCCATTCTTGAAGTACATACCTAAACCCTTCAGATTCGGCTTTGGAAAAGTTGCTCAGTATTTCTCGCTCTTCACGATGAAATGCCCCTATATCAAAGTACCTCTTAAATTCTTCGCCTACAGTGTAGTCATGTGAATGAAATACTTCGGCCTCTGCTGCATAAGCTATTGACTTCCCCGTTAATATCAAACGAGCAGCCACTGACACATCTTCACCTAATACAGTGTTTGACGGAAATCCACCCACCGCCAGTAAAGCGTTCTTCTTGTAAGCAGCGAATGAATTAGAACAGGAACAGGTTTTTATACCCATTTCTGGTATTAAGTTTTTATTTTTCACTACGCTTATTTCAGGATAATTAGTCATCCTGGCGAAACGCTCAAATATTTTCGTATTAGGGTAAGGTAATTGTCTACCATATGCCAAGGCGATATCTTCCCGGCTTGACAGTGCATCAACCAGGCACTCTAGGGTGTTTGAGGATGCAGGAAGAGCGTCTTGAGTCATAAACACTATTATTTCAGAATTAGCCAGTTTAGCTCCAAGGTTACGCGTAGAACCATGGTTAAACGATGCTTTTTCAATTTGAATCAATTCTACTTTATGGTCAATTACTATCTCTTTTGTGCTGTCTGAAGAATCTGAATCAATTATAATTAGTCGATGTGGTAATGTCTGCTCGCTAAGCTTGAGAAGCAAAGTTCTTAGATACCTTTCAGCATTATAAGTAGGTATTATTACAGTAACCATAGTTTCAATATACATGTCATTACAGAGAAATCGAACGCCACAACAGATTAGTTAAGAGGTAGTATCTATTCCTTAATCGTCTCAACGCTCCATATCCGCTTTCACCTGTTGGTGATGCATTGCTCCCATGCCTAACATAATTGATGAGTGGTTGATTATGGAAGTATACTGACCCATTAACTTCAACAAGTAAACCTATCCACCAATCATGCATATGCACTTCATCAGGGAAGGGCAGCGTATATGTTAGAATTGTACGCTTGAAAGCCATACAGCATCCCATATACGAGTTCCTATATAGATTTCGCCAAAAGCCTGGTTGGCTCTTTCGAAACTCAAAAAAAGAAGGCATTATAAGTTCATTATTTTCGTTTATAACTATACAATCAGTCAATACTAAGTCATAATTATGTAACAGAGGTAAGACAGAATTTACTTTGCCTGGTAACCAAATATCATCTTGGTCAGCTAAGAAAATGTACTCTCCTTTTGCTCTTTTTAGCGCTTTTTCAAAGTTTCCGACTGGACCGGAACGATATTCATTTACTGTTACTGATATGCGTCTGTCTTTTATTTCTTTGATGACAGCTACTGTATTATCCGTTGACCTATCATCTGATATAATAACTTCATCATATTCACTCAACTGCGCCAGTATAGAGAGCAACTGTTTCGTTACGTAACGTTCGCCGTTATAAGTGGCAATACATACACTAATCATATAATTAGATTGTCATTTACTATTACTAAAGCTTATATCATTCTTGAAAAGCTTACATGCTTAATCGTGACTTTGCTGTGAAGGATAAAATTAGTCAAAATATAAACGGGTAATACAAAGACACACGTATCAGAAAGCATGGTTACAAATAATGATGTATCAGTAATTATATTCCCTGCTATTTGAGACAAGGTACAGAGGAATATAAAAAAAAAACTGGAACCACTTTTGAGTGAAAAAAACAATAATCTGATTAATGAATATGAGGCCCCAATGAGAAAGCTATGAATGAAAGCGCCATAATAGCCAAAAAATATCTGTCCTTCTATGTAAAAAGGAATATTTGGTCCTACTATCACGTCAGCTTTGGCAAAATCCGGGAGCGCATTTTCAACCATGATATTCCCAAATACTTCTTTATAAGGGGCGATCCTAAAAAAACCTAACACAGGGTTCGCCAAATAAGCTGGATAGTCCATGAAATTATAACGGGAAAAATAGTTTATATTAACAGGCGTATAATAATATAATATTGAATCGGCACTGTACAGGAAACGACGTGCTAAAGCAAACATAGCTTGGTCTGTTTGCTGATTTTCTTTAAGCAAAACAACAGAGAATATAGTTATTAACGCTAAAGTTCCTATCGGAATGTATCGCTTAAATAAAATAAAAATTTCCGCTCTTCCTCTGAAAATAGGGTGATATGCTAAGAATGCAAAGGCAGCTAAAACTTTTAAAAGAGAACCTTTTGAACCTTCAACTGCAGTAAAAATAATTACAATCAGCAATAAAAAAAGATATTTTTTTCGTTTACTTTTCAAGTATAAATAGAGTAGACCTGTTGTAACAAAGCTACCAGCAGACCAGTTTATTTTTCTAATTATACCGAAACCACCGCGAAAATCTGCCACTTTGGAATCACTTGGGTTATCGCTTAATAATGCAAATCCTTTTGTGAAAAATAGTACTATGTTCCCTATGACGTACATGAAAAATAAAATGTACACCGTCATTTCTAACGTAGATGTACTTCCAAACTTAATATCACTATCGTCACTGGCTGGAGATAGTGTTGAAAATCGCTGAACACTATCAAAGCCTAAAAATAAGAAAAGCTGACACACAAAAAAGCTCACCACTGCAGACGTATCTTCTAGAACGTTGATGACCAGTACACTTGCGAAGGCAGTAGTAAAAACAAAAATAAAAAGTGGATCAATAAAAGAATATATATACCGTCGGTATAATACGTACAGTATTATAAAAAAAATGGTAGCCCATAATAAAACCTCAGGAATTATATCGTAATCTAGTTGCATGAAAAAATTTTAAATTAGGCTTTATCAGAATTTATTAGAAAATTCTCTTTAAACACACTCAAAAATTGCAGTGATCGAAACCTATAACTCATTGCTAAACTGCGCAAACCCACCATAATACTATGCTTTGCATATTGATAGTTATTATTATGGCTAGCCTGCCTTGCTCCTCTGCTGTAGTATGCAAATCGGATTAAGGCAGTTGATAAATCATTATAATCTACACTGGAAAGTTGATGTTCTAAGCGGCATTTTATTACTACAAATCTGGGGAAATATTTTTTGATTCTGTCAAAAAATACATGATCACTAAAATAGAGTTGGACTTCATCATCATAACCACCAACTTTATGAAAAGCAAACAAGTTAATTAATAGACCACTATTGATCACACTACGATATCTAGTTTGGTGAACACCAGGGTCGATACCTTTAAGATTAGATCCCTTCTGAAAAACATATCGACAGGGGGAGTATAGTATCCCCCCGCTGTATACTTGTGGAGCGTATAATGGAAATTCAGGGAAAGATGTTACAGCTTGTGCATAACACACTAATCCTTCGGCTGGCAACTTAGTGTCTTGATCCAAGACAAGTAATAGTTTTTTATCTTTACTTTTGGCCCAATCTGCTGCTCTATTATATGCTCTGCTGACCCCTGGATTGCTTGGATCGTGAAGATATAACAAATTGAATTTGCTGTTGCTGGTAAATTCTCCTAAATGAATATCAGCAACAGGGCTGTTATCATAAATAAATAAATCAATTTTCTGTTTTGACTTACGTACAAATGCTTCTTCTAAGCATTTGTACGTAATAGAGTCGTAAAGATTAAAGTTATACAATACGATAACGATCAGGGTATTTTGAAGAAACTCTCCAACTAGATCCTGTTCAATGTCATGCATAGTTATTTTTAATTTTTTTATAAAAAAGGCCAATCAACCATGAGCGTAATCTTTTTTGAGCGTAATATGTTTTTAATAGTTTAGCAAGGGCCCAATTTAATGTCTTATTTGGCAGATATAATGATCGTATATAATTTGTTTCACTGATTGATAATTGTATCTGGCTACTGGCTCCACCTTCTCTACAACAAGCGATTATTAGAGGTACTTTTTGAACAGGTAGTTTATGTTGGTATATAATTAGGTTTAATTCATAGTCTGATAATATCCGAAGATTAGTATTGTACCGAAACCCATCGAACAACGAATACCGATAAAATGCACCTTGGTGATGAATCGTATTCTGAAAAACTGTTCTTGCACTGAAGAAGGAAGGAAATCTCAAGCCATTTTCAAATAATACATCTCCAAAAATTAAGACTTTATCCTTAGAAAGGTATGGAGCTACCTCTTTCAGGACACCAGGTTGTAAAACGTCATCTGCTCCCAGAAAGAATACCCATTTACCTGTTGCCTTGTCAATACCTTTATTCATTGCATCGTAAATACCTGCATCTGGTTCACTAATAGCGTAGGTAATCCAGTTGGCATACCGTTTTATTACGTCTAGAGAACCATCAGTACTACCTCCATCGATAATAATTAATTCAACTTTATAGCATTGATTGATAACACTCTGAATAGCTGCTTCAATAAACTGGACTCCATTATATACTGGTATTACAATAGACAAAATAGGTTCAGGTTCAGAGCCTGCTGTTTCTTTTCCGACGGTATGTGGCAAAAGTTCCAGATTTCTGTTAGTTTGAAATTCTAATGATTGACTTTCAGGCATACTATACAATCTAAATAGCTTTTCTGACAATATAGAATAGAACATGTATTTTTACAAAAAATACATGTTCTCACATTAGAGATTTCTAAAAAATGTTACAGCCTGAAATAGTACGCCGTTGTAGTTCAATTCCGCAAGAAACCTTTGTAGATACGGGTCTTTGCCTCCTCATATAACCATTTAGGAGGCAAAGATATCACTCTTATATAGTTATCAATAGAGTAGGGAGGTTCTCTTCTTTATAAAGTGACATCGCAACAGCGGTCCAACCTAGCAAGATTTTAAGCCTTAACAAGGATAATTTATATTTCAAATTTAATTATAAAACTTGGCTATATACATGAAGAAGCCAACCAGTATCAGTATGTCCAAATCTTCAACACCAGATAACAGACCTCAAGTAAGTGTCATTACAGCGGTGTATAACGCACATCTTTACTTAAACGACTGCATTCTTAGCATCTTATCACAGACATACTCCAGCTTTGAGTACATCATTATTGATGGTGGCTCGTCCGACGGTACTGTTGACATCATTATGCAATATCAGGATCAGCTGGCTTACTGGGTTAGCGAGCCCGATATGGGTATTTACGATGCCTGGAACAAAGGGCTGGCGGTGGCTAAAGGCAATTGGATTGCGTTCGTTGGTGCTGATGATATTCTATATCCAGAAACGATAGAAGTGTATATGAATCATATTTGTCAGCATCCGAATCGTAAGCAGTTAGAGTATGTTTCTTCTCGCATTGAATTAGTTCATGACGACCTTTCATACATTCGCACGGTAGGTGCTTTGTGGCAGTGGGACCTATTTAAAAAGAATATGATTACATGGCACGTTGGCTGCTTTCATGCCAAAATTTTATTTGACAAGTATGGAGTTTTTGATCCTCATTATAAAATATGTGGGGACTATGAATTACTTATGCGCCCCAAAGATCAGTTGATTGCTTCCTTCGTTGATAAAACAACCGTCAGAATGCGCTCAGGAGGAGTTAGTAGCACTAGGTTATACCAAGCCATTAATGAAACATATCAGGCTAAAATAAAAAACGGTTTAGTTAGTTCCATAAAAGGAAATTTGCTGAAGAATATTGACAAAGTAAGAGTTTTTATAGAACAGTCCTTAAAAGCGTTTAAAAATTGAATTCATTTTGCCATCTATTGAGAGAATAGATATGTTTAGTCGTTTTTTCAAAGACAAAAAAGTAATAATAAGTAAAATCATATATAGTCCTATACTTATAAATAAATTATCATAAATTACGCATATAAAAGATAGCAACAAGCCAGCCATAAGAACCAGACTTTCTTCTTTGAAAAGGCTATATTTCGGTATATTCAATTTGCTTGACGCTTTATAATTTAATAAAAGTGTAATACTATAACCAAGATTTCCTAAACAAGCACCGATAATACCAAATTTAGTCGATAAATAATAAATTAAGCTAAGCGCTGTGAATCCAGATACTAATACAATTTGAGTAGTAAATTTTTCTTTTTTGATGCCTAGCAAAGTAAAATATCCCACTGCGTTAAACGAGTAAAGTGCATAGGCAAAGGCAGTTATAATGAGCGATAGACGGATAGTAGATGCATCTACTATCCGTCTATCGCTAAAAAGTATTTGAGAAATTTGGGTTGAAAAAAATATAACTCCTGCGCCCGCAGGGACAATAATACAAACGATAACAGTAAAAGATCTTATGAAAAAAGACCGCATTTTTTCCGCGTTACCTTCTGCCATTTTCTCGTAACTTTCACTCATTAGCGGTAGCAAAGGTTGTACAGGCATAGCTGAAATAACGTTTATTTGGTTACATAGCGTCGTAATAGCCGAGTAGATACCCGACAATTCGGTACCGAATAAACGTAGTATAATTAGCCGGTCTCCTTGTGAAAAAAAAGACGTACCAATCGCCAGCATCCATAAACGGGTACCATAAGCAGTAAACTCTTTAAATTGGACTAAATCAGGCCTTGTAAAATAACGAATAGAGAATAAACCAGATCTCTGGCAACTTCTATAATATACACCAATCATTAAGATGGCAAAAACACTCTGAAATATCTGAATTAAAATAATATCTCCAGTTAAAGCACCTAAGACTAAGGCGGTGGCAACACTGATAATGGTATAAGTAGTAGAAATTATGTTTAAAAGTCCATACTTGCTGTTTGCTTGAAGAATTCCTAAGAAAAACTGGTGTATAAGCCGGGAAACCACTATCACACTGCTAACCTGTAGGGCATTTTTAAGTAATAGTCGCTCTTTCGTCGTGAGATTTTCAAAAAGTTGAGCAATCCATTCAGCATTGAAACCCATAATAAAGCCCGCAGTAACAGCCAGAAAAAGAGCAAAAATGGCTGCATTTGTAAACACACTATATTTCACTTCTGCAATTGCCGGCGAAGAAATTGGTCGTATCTCTTTGGATAAAAATACAGTAATTGTAGCGGCAATGCTCCATTCCGCGAATAGAGCAATATTTAGTATAGCATTAGTTGAAATATATAATCCATACATTTCAAGGCCAAGTGTCTTTGTTAAAATGGGCACGCTCAGTAGGCCTAAAATCAATTTTAGTATTCCACCCACTGTATTATAAAAACTATTCTTCCACATATCCCAACCTGAGTTAGTTCAAACGTTAACGGGAAAGCGAGTAAATAATTAATTTACAGGTCACGCTAACTATCGATATAACTTAAAATACTGCACTTGGCAAATGCCAACATAAGCAATCTTAGGTTTGAAAATTTAGGCCTGCAATTTTCAAACCTAAGATTGCTCAGGTCAAAGTAAATATGTTGAATAACAGTTATTACCCTTCTATATATTCAGGCAATTATTTTCCTTGTAAAAGATTGCAGTACAAGAGTCGTGATGAACTATAGGGCACATTCCCCAAAAATCCAGTCTTTTAAAGCCATCTTTTTCCATGTAATTTTTGCATTCCTGCGACTCTACGTAATCTACATTATCTAATATAATAACGCCACCTTCTTTAAGGGAATGGACTGAATGCGCAATCGAGTTGGCTCGGTATACCCCATCTACCAAAATAATGTCGTACAATTGACCTGTATGCGAGACTACCGAAGAATAGGAAGTCTCATCGGAAACAGCCATAAAAGTAATGGACGAGTAGGTTTCGTCACTGACAATTTCTTCGAGAGTAAGTTTCACATTCGAGGGTAATTTTGGGGCTATTGCTTCATACCATTCTTTATCGTGCTCGACCGATTGCACACTACCTACCCGTTCTGCAAACCACAGCGTTGAATTTCCGCAACCAAACTCATACATTGTCATGCTTTTTTTCAGCCGTGGTTCAATGAAGTTAATGAATGGATACGTTAGCCAAGGGATTGGCTGTCCTTGCCCCCCAACTGATTTTCCCGTTCTAATGCTCAAAAACCAGCCCTGATCAACAAGATAGCTGTCTTTATTAATAAACAGATTGACTACTCTTTCTAACTTGAATTTCTCTGCTATTCGCCAAAAAATTCTTTTTGGCCAAATAGGTTTCGCTACTACCGTGTCTGGAGAATACTGTTTGATCATTACCTTGATTTGGTTTTCAAAAAACTTTTTACCATCATCTCTCCAACTTCCTCCATTTTATAATGAGCCTGCCAACTTAGTAAGTTAAACGCTTTGGCAGGATTAGCATAACCTACGGCTATGTCAGTCGGCCGAAAAAACGATGAATCGACGTTGGTATGTTCTTCCCAATTCAACCCAACTGTCTGAAATACAACTTGGATAAAATCGCGGAGTTTGTTCGTCTGCCCCGTAGCAATTACGTAATCACTGGCCTGTTCTTGCTGAAGCATTAACCACATTGCTTCTACGTAATCGGGTGCCCAGCCCCAATCGCGGGCAATGTCAATATTTCCTAGAGTTAACATCTCATTACTCCCGGCAGCGATACGGCAGGCAGCCGAGACTATTTTTTGAGTAACAAACCGCTCAGGCCGTAAGGGTGATTCGTGGTTAAACAGAATGCCTGTGCTGGCGTGTAGCTGATACGCTTCACGGTAGTTGGCTACCTGCCAGAAAGCGGCTGCTTTAGCTACCCCATACGGACTCCGGGGGCGGAAGGGCGTCATTTCATCGGCAGCCACACTACCAGTGTCACCAAAGCATTCACTAGAGCCTGCGCTATAAAACTTTATGGGCAGATTACTAAACCGAATTGCTTCCAGTAAATTGAGCGTACCAACGCTAATACTTTCCAGTGTTTCAACAGGTTGTTCGAATGATAACCCCACTGAGCTTTGTCCGGCAAGGTTATACACTTCATCTGGCTTAATTTTCAGTATTGTCTGAAGTACGCTTCTGAAATCACTAATACTTAGTGAAACAACTTCCACATCTTTCCGAATGCTTAACCGGCTTAAATTGCCAAAAGAGGACATCTGAGCATCACGCGAACCGCCATATACATCATACCCTTTCTCGAGCAGTAATTTGGCAAGATAGGCTCCATCCTGACCAGAAACTCCACAAATTAATGCTCTTTTCATGCAGCAGGATTGGGATGCTGGCGTGATATGAGTCGTACCAATACTATTACCATACTAAAAAAAGCACCTGCAACACCAAACCCAAGTATAATGAGCATCCTTTTAGGTCCACTCTTTCGCAACGGAACTATAGGAGGTTCTAGTGTCTTAAAAATGGGGGTTTCTTCCTGCACTTTAATCTTAGCTTGTTCCAACTGCTTTGACAGTTCGTTGTTTACTGATTGCGTCAGTAGATAGTCAGCCTGAAGCCGTTGTTCACCTATTTTAGCCGATTCCAGAAATAAGTTTCTGTTTCGGTCCCGGTACGCAGAAAGTGCGTATTCTGCAGCCTGGTACTTAGCTTTAGCTTCACTCACTTGTTGTACTAGAAAATCAACCTGTTTACGTGCTTTTTCAGTACGATACGTAGTTATATAGTTGGTTAGATACTCTAGTGACAGACGAGCAACTGTAGCAGCCACAACAGGATCGGGCTCAATAGCTACAATCGTTATTATTCCCGTTTTCTTATCGTAAGTAGCCGAAACACTTTCTTGAACTCCTTTTATCAATTCATCCTGTTCTTTCGTTACTTGAATGGCCTTGCTAAAGTTTTTCGGATCTGACTTCTTATCCTGACTTATTTCCACATTTTTACTGGAAAACAAACTGCTTATGCTACCAAATAGATCCGTAGCAGACACTTGTCTTGTAAATTCATACAGCTTAACTTTAGTCTGTAGTTTTTGGGAATAAACTGGTTGTTCCAAAAGATCCAAGGCAAAGGGAACGCTTTGTAGAACATTTGGGTACAAATCAGGACGAATAGCATCTTGTCCACCCAAGTTATCTAAACTGATACCAGCCAAGCCAGCAAGCGATCCAAGGCTACCCAGACTTCCTGCTCCTTTCGATTGCACTTCAGGCATTACCGTCACCTGAGCTGTGTACATACTCTGTTTTGAAAAGGCATACAGACCACCAATCAACAGCCCAATCAGCACACCTAAAAATATGTGCCGTTGGCTTTTCTTGAAGAACTGAACAATGTCAGTCAATCGAATTTCAATCTCTTCGTCTTCTATACCCAGTCTCTTTATTGTTTTCGCATCATCCATACTTATCTGACAAATAGATGTTTAGCGAAGAATATTAACAAGTGCAATAGATACTGTTGCTAATAAAGAAAGAATACCCAGCCGTTCTGCTGCACTTATTTTGTTATTGTCCTGAGGCTTGAAAGGAACCACGATTGTTGACCCAGGTTCAATTTCGGGACGTGATGTTTTAAACAGGGAGTTGCGCGACAAGAAGGGCTTTGTGCGTGCCTTACGGCCGTTTGGATAAATAACGTAGGCCTTACCGGAACGGGCGTTGTCCGTAAATCCACCACCTTCGCCGATGTAGTCTTCAAAATCATAATCCGCTTTGTAGCTAACCGAAGAAGGATTCAGTACAGCTCCTTCAATACTAACTGTTTCAGACCGGCGTGGCACAAAAAGCGTATCACCATTTTGTACCAATAAATTCGATTCCATACTTGAATCAGTAAGCAGATTACGAAGATCGTTGCCAATTAATATGCCCTTACGCCTGAACTGAGCCCCTGCCATGTACGCGCTTGGTTTTAATCCACCCGCCCGTTTGATAAGATCACTTATACGTTCTTCGCGGCTGATTATAGCATAATTCCCTGGCTGCATAACTTCACCGTATACATATATCTGTTGCTGTGATTCGTAATTAACGGACGTTCGAACGTATACGATATCAAATGGCTGAAGTCGGAATACGCTACCAGCTCCAGATTCAGAAATTTGCAGATCCCGGTTAACGGCAAACCGATACATTTCTACCCGCGTCGTATTAATACCGCCAGAGTCCTGCCGAATGCGCCGGGCTACCTCGATCAGGTTTGGTTTGGCTCCCTCCCGAAAACCACCCGCCTGAGCGACCAAATCCGCTACGCTCATATTGGTAATAAACGGAATAGTATCAGGCCGGTTGACGGCTCCCTCAATCGTTATATAATAGTTCTCCCGAAGGTCCCGGATGGATAACACAGTCAGGCTGTCCTGCCGCATCAGCGGAATATCAGCGATCTCACCCCGCATCAGTTTACCCAGATCAAACGACAGGTTTTCCCGATCCATGTCTGGGCGTTCACGCGTAATGGAGGCCCGATTTGTGAAGGCATCCTTGCGTAACCCCTCCGCCCGCGCAACCAGTTGCTTTACCGTTTCCAAACCGGGTTCAAGCGAGTAATCGCCGGGACGCATGACAGCACCGGCTACCTGAATCCGGTTCTCATACCGTTCCAGGATCTTACCCACTTCATACCTGTCGCCCCGCTGTGGTACAAAATTTGCGATCTGCTCCTCGGTTATGGTAACTATCTGTCTTTCCCGACTGGTGTTTCGCCGAAGGGTGATGCTAGCCCGATATGCTTCGTCGGCAAAGCCGCCCGCAAAGCCTAGCACTGTTTTCAGCGTTTCTCCCGGCAGTACTTCAAATATGGCTGGGCGACGTACCTGCCCGGTCATCTCAACATGCGCTACATAATCAGCTACCTGGATAACATCCTGATCCTGTAACCGAATGTTGTCGCGCTGATCGGCACGGAGGATGAAATCGTATAAGTCAATGGTACGAACGACCCGGTTCCCCCGTATTACATTGATTTTCCGGAATGAACCCGTTTCTGGATTGGGGCCGCCTGCCAGGTAGAGCGCATTGAAAGCCGATCCCAGGGAGGAAATGGTGTAGGTACCCGGCCGAACGACTTCTCCGACCAGCGTAACCCGAATACTGCGAATATTTGTCAGACTGGCACTGGCAGTAGTATTACCGCCACTTGTACTCAACCCCTGATATCCCCCCTGCCGCAATCGGGAAATAATACGTTGTTCTGCCTGATCGAATGTCAAGCCACTCACAAAAACAGGAGCCAGGTCGGGGAGTTTCACCGTACCATCCGGGCTTACTTTCAATTGAAACTCACCCGTTGAGGCACCAGAAATTTCAATCCTGATCTCGTCATCCGGTCCCACTATATAATTGCGGGGCGTTGCAATCCGGAGATTAGGTTCAAACGAAAGGTTCGCGTTTTCAAACAAAGAAGCCCCGAATACGCGTAATCTACGGCTTGTATCTTTCGCTGCAATACTGGGTAGGGAGTCCGCCCGGCGAGAGAGATCAGGAGGCAACACCCGCCCGGTTGTATTATTTATAGATGTCTGGCTAGAGGGGCGGGACGTTTTTGTACGAATATTAGTTATTCGTTTTCGCATCTTGGCAATATCATCGAGCGTATATCCCTGCGACATAGCCGCCTGCTCAATCTGCATTTCGTTTAAGCCGCTGGCTTCGGCCCGGCGGTAAAAATTCTCTACGTCCTCGTCACTCAATTGATCGACCCTTGATCGGGGTGCCTGAGCCGATACCTGATATGACCCTGTCAGTATTAATAGCAGGAGAACAACTGGATAGGATCGGAAAGAACGAATAGAACGTGACAATTTGTCCTTAATACACATGAACGCTGGCAATTGGGCCAAAAATTGAACTGCAAAAGTAATAGATTCTTTTTAAAAGTTTGTCCTCATTTAGCAAGGGAGTACCCATCAGCTCAGGGCCTACGTTGTAGTACCGGGGTAATGCACTAAATTTGTAAGCAAAAAACAGGTAGATAGCTGGTATAAACCGGCTAATGACTTCAGAAATATGATTAATCTAATAGCTAAACTTTTCGGCACTAAATCACAGAGGGATCTGAAGGACCTGATTCCCTATGTCGAAAAGGTGAACACCGAATTTGCCCAGTTAAAAGACCTCTCGAACGATGCACTGCGTCAGATATCAGCCGACCTAAAAGCCCACATTGCTACTGAATTAGCTGATATTGATAATCAGCTAACCGAGCTGAACGAATTGGCCAGTGATCCCGATGGGGACGTTAATGAAAAGGAGCGACTTTTTAATAAAATTGATAAGCTCGAAGCGGACCGAAATATTGAATTGGAACGCGTTCTGCTTAATATTCTGCCACGTGCCTTCGCCGTTGTGAAGGAAACGGCCCGGCGCTTTACCGAAAATGAGCAGCTAACTGTAACCGCTACGGACTTTGACCTAGAGATTTCCAGCCGCAAGAAAAACGTGGTCATCGATGGCGAAAAAGCCCACTGGGCTAATCAGTGGGATGCTGCCGGATCACCCATCAAGTGGGATATGGTGCATTATGATGTACAGATCATTGGCGGTGTCGTACTCCACGAAGGAAAGATTGCCGAGATGGCTACTGGAGAGGGTAAAACCCTAGTTGCTACCTTCCCGGCATTTTTGAACGGTTTGGCTGGACGGGGTGTGCATATTGTAACGGTCAATGATTATCTGGCCAAGCGTGACTCCGAATGGATGGCCCCACTATTCGAGTTTCATGGTATGCGGGTTGACTGCATTGATAAACACCAGCCTAATTCAGAGCAGCGTAAGTTGGCGTACCTGGCCGATATTACGTACGGTACCAATAACGAATTCGGGTTCGATTATCTGCGCGATAACATGGCCCGCGAAACGGGCGAACTGGTGCAGCGTAAACATCATTACGCAATGGTGGATGAAGTCGATTCTGTGCTGATTGATGATGCCCGTACTCCGTTAATTATCAGCGGTCCGGTTCCCCGTGGCGATGAGCAGGAGTATATTGAGTTAAAGCCCCGGGTATCGCGTCTGGTGGAAGTCCAGCGTAAATTGGTGTATGATTTCCTGAACGATGCCAAGCGAAAGGTGGCTGCTGGCGATGAAAAAGAAGGAGGATTGTCGCTTTTCCGGGCTTATCGGGGTTTGCCTAAGCACAAACCGCTGATTAAGTACCTGAGTGAAACAGGAAATAAAGCCCTGCTTCAGCGGACGGAGTCGATTTATCTGGCCGAAAACCAGAAGTTGATGCCGGAAGCCGATGCTCCCCTGTATTTTACGATTGATGAACGGCACAACAGCATTGACCTGACGGAGAAAGGAATTGATTACATAACTGGCTCCGGCGAAGACCCTAACTTCTTTATTCTGCCCGACTTGTCCATTGACCTCAATGCGATTGATAAAGACCCGGAAACGTCTGAACAGGATAAAATAATTAACAAAGAAGGAATTATTCGCGACTATGCGGTCAAAACGCAACGGATAAACACGGTCAACCAATTATTGAAAGCCTACTGTCTCTTTGAGAAGGATACCGAATATGTGATCATGGACGGTAAGGTGAAAATCGTCGATGAGCAAACGGGCCGGATTATGGAAGGACGTCGGTGGTCGGATGGGTTGCACCAGGCCGTTGAGGCAAAAGAGAATGTGAAGGTCGAAGATGCTACTCAAACGTACGCTACGGTTACCCTCCAGAATTATTTCCGGATGTACCACAAACGGGCGGGTATGACGGGTACGGCCGAAACAGAAGCGTCCGAGTTCTGGCAGATTTATAAAATGGATGTGGTTGTCATTCCAACCAACCGACCCATCAGCCGCGCTGATGAAGAAGACAAAGTATATCGTTCGGTGCGCGAAAAATACAACGCCGTAGCCGATGAGATTACCAGCCTGGTGGAAAAAGGCCGTCCTGTGCTGGTGGGTACAACGTCGGTAGAAAACTCTGAGTTGCTGAGCCGGATGCTGACGATGCGCAAAATTCAGCACCAGGTTCTGAACGCCAAGTATCACCAGCGGGAAGCCGAGATTGTGGCTTCAGCCGGTTTCCCGGGTACGGTTACCATTGCGACGAACATGGCCGGGCGGGGTACCGACATTAAGTTAACACCCGAATCGAAAGCGGCCGGTGGTCTTGCTATTATTGGCACCGAGCGGCATGAATCCCGTCGGGTCGACCGGCAGTTGCGGGGTCGTTCCGGTCGTCAGGGCGATCCGGGTACCACGCAGTTCTTTGTATCACTCGAAGACAGCCTGATGCGTTTGTTTGGTTCGGAACGGATTGCCAAAGTGATGGACCGTATGGGGCTGGAAGAGGGCGAGGTAATTCAGCACTCCATGATTACCAAGTCGATTGAACGGGCTCAGAAGAAGGTAGAAGAAAATAACTTCGGCATTCGAAAGCGGTTGCTTGAGTACGATGACGTGATGAACTACCAGCGTGAGGCCATCTACAAACGCCGTCGAAACGCGCTGTTTGGGGACCGTCTGCCGCTTGATATTGCCAACACCATGTATGATGTGGTTGAGGAAGCCGTCAATAACGCAGAGGGAAACTACGAAGAGGTGAAACTTCAGCTTTTAACAACGCTTGGTCTTTCGGCGTCATTGCCGACAGAAGAGTTCGGTCGGCTGAAGCGCCCTGAGCAGACACAGCGGTTGTATGAAGAAGCAGAAGCAAACTACCAGGCAAAAAACCACGCCATTGCCGACAAGGCTCTGCCTATTTTAACGCAGGTACTGAATGAGCAGGGTCACCAGATTAAAAATATCGTGGTCCCCTTCTCCGATGGTATCCATGAGTTAACTGTCGTAACGGATCTGCAAAAGGCGGTCAACTCAGGGGCGCGGGATATCGTTACGGAAATGGAGAAGGCAGTTACCCTGTCGGTGATCGATCAGGAGTGGAAAGAACACCTCCGCGAAATGGACGATCTGAAGCAGTCGGTGCAAAACGCCGTTTTTGAGCAGAAGGACCCGTTGCTGGTCTATAAGTTTGAATCGGTGGAACTGTTCAAACGCTTCCTGATTAAGGTTAACTTCGATACCATCAGTTTCCTGACCAAAGCCGACATTCCCGCACAGGAGGAATCGGCACCCGAAATTCGGCAGGCCCCGGTACAGCGACGGCCACAGCCACAACCAAAGTTACATACAAACGTAGAAGACTTTGATGATGATCACCTGGCCACCGGTCCTGAAGAGTACGCCCGCCGTATGGCTGAAAACGACGCCATGGGAGCCGGAGTACCGCCCATGCCCGTTCAGCGCCAGGCCCCGCTTCGCGTAGCTAAACTGGACCGGAACGCCCGTGTCAACGTGCAGTATCCCGATGGTTCTGTAAAACGGGATGTTAAATTCAAAACCGTTGAAAATGACATCGTTAGCGGCAAGGCTATGATAATTGAGTAGTCTGCTGAACTATTGATTTATAGCCCTCCGGTTCTATTGTTAAGATATGAAACGGAGGGCTAATTTTTGGGATTTATAGTAGCGTAAAGCCCGTAAACCGAAAAAACTCTTACATCGAAAGAATACATGGAGAACAAGCCGGTGGTGTTTTGATTCTCAGACCAGCGACATTGAGTTTTTGCGCAAAAACGAAGGGGGCCTATGGACCAGAAGCACGGCTCGCCAGTCCGACAGAAACCCTGACGTTTCGTACGATTAATCTGACTGTTTCGTTATTAAACGTATATGATCGAACCATAGGGTTGTTGGCTTAATGCGTCTTTGTATTCTCTTCTTTTCCCTTTTAGCGGGTCTGCCATTTCTCTCTTTTCAGCAGCCAGGCACCTCCATTCGGCTTCGTTCTGAGTCCTTACCATTCACTCCCAAAGAGTTTTACATTGCTACCGTGTTGGACCAGCGGCAAGAATCGGGTCCGGTAGCCCGGTTAGCACTACTGCCTGGTAAATCCCCCCAACCCGTTGACCTGGAAGGAGGAGCAGCCAACAGCTTTCGCTATTTTATCAATCAGGGGCTGAAACAAAACCAGGAACTACGACCCGTTGCTATGCGAATCAACAAATGCCAGGTTCGGGAAACTGCAAGTGGCAACCGTATAAATGGTCAATTCACCTTCATGGTGTCATTTGTGTTACTCGGCAAAAATCACGTTAGCGATGAAACGAGCAGTCCATTAACTGAATATCAGGGGAGTGCCAGTTACACTCGTCCGCTGGGCCAGATGGCAGTGGTTGAACAAGTCATTCGTCAGTCATTGGTTGCTTCACTGCGTAATTTGAACGATTACATGAACCGCGAAAGCGGGAAAAACGAAAAGTTGGCCAAGAGCCTGAATGTTACATTCATTGATGATACCCGAATCACTAATGACGATACCGTTCATTACAACCCGGCCCGTAAACTAATCTGGGCTGACTTCCAGGCCAAACCGCGCCGGGGTAGCCACTACGCGGCCGAAGTATTTACCAGCTTTGCCTATGAGGGGAAAAGCAGTGTAAAGAATGGTGTTATTCAACTGAACCTGACGGCAAAAGCCTATATGCTCAAAACCTCCTCCTGGGGGCAGCCTGATGCCCGCAATGCTTACGCCCTGAATCACGAACAACGCCACTTCGATATCGTCAAGATTATTGTTGAACGATTTAAACGAAAAATTAACCCCGATAGCCTCACACTGGAAGATTATAATAGTATTACTCAGTACCAGTTTATCGAGTCGTTTCGGGAGATGAACCGGATGCAAACCCAGTACGATAACGAGACAAATCATAGCCTCAATCAGGCAGTTCAGGAACGATGGAATCAAAAGATTGACGCAGAACTGCGTAGCTTTGGGGTCATCAAGTGATTCATTAGTCACTTTTTGCTCACTTTTGCAGCGCTGACGGCTGTGTTTCTATGAAAAAAGCGCGTGTATTGCACATTAGTACCGCACACCAGCCCCAAGACCCCCGCGTGGTATTAAAGCAATGCCAGACGTTGACCGAGCTCTATGACGTTTTTTGTGCCATTCCCCACAGCAATCCGGCCATTGCGCCCGCCATTCACTTCATTAGCTTGCCTTACTTCCGGCGGGTGATTTGGCGAACGTTATTAACCTGCCCGTTCATTGTACTACGGTGCCTGTGGTTACGCCCGAAAGTGGTGCATGTATACGTACCCGAATTTTTACCTTTCGCTTATGTATTCCACATTTTTGGTGCACAAATCATTTATGAGGTGCAGGAGAACTTGCACAAAAAAATGCACCTCAAAACACTCAACAACGGTTTTCTACTGACCAAAGCCTTCCAGCTATTTGATCGGCTTGCCCGGCGTCATTTCTACCTGATTTTTACTGAACATAGCTACCTGACCACTTATCTTTCATTAAACAAGCCCTTCTGCGTAATCTATAATTATCCGTTGCTGAGCTTTGTAGAATCTTTTCGGAAGCCTTACCAACCCAATACAGATCAACCCTCATTTTTCTACATAGGCTGGCTAAGTTTCGAGCGGGCCTTTGATACCCTTGTTTGCGCACTGGAACAAATCAAGGCTCTCTATCCAGCGTTTACGATGTACTTATTTGGTAAACGGTTATTTACAGAAGCTGATTTGATCGACCTTCCCGGCTTTAGTACCGTTCGGAAAAATCTCCACTTTTACGATTATACAGACCAGCGAATTGCGTTCCCTTACGCAACCGGTGCAACGGCAGGGTTAGCCCTGCTCAAACCCGTTGGTGACTACGAAGATTCGTACCCAACTAAGTTATTCGAATATATGGCACTGGGTTTGCCGGTTATCACATCGAACTTTCCACTTTATCGGGCAGTTGTCGAACAACATAATTGTGGGTTCTGTGTGTCGCCTTATGAACCGGCTCAGGTGGCAGAGAAGCTTATCTATTTAATCGAGCATGTTGGCGAAGCACGCTCTATGGGCCAACGGGGCCGACAAGCAGTCGAGCAATTTTATAACTGGACAAGTGAGGCCAATAAGTTGATTAATTTCTACGAACAGATCCTTCGCGAAGCCGAATGAGGAGTTACATTAGTACTAAAACAAGAAACATCTACTAGTTTATAGTATTGTTCTAATGTGGAATACCACGTTTTCACGGAAGGATTTAACTTTAACCCTTTAATCGAGCTATTTATGTGTTAGCTCTACTATCAGCGACTGATGTACATACATGCAGTAAGCCATTACCTACCAACGGAGGTAGTTGGCAATGACCATTTTACACAGCTCAATGGCCTGTCCAGCGACTGGATTGTTGAACGTACCGGAATTGTGGAGCGACGTAAAGCCGCTCCGGGAGAGAACACAAATACGATGACCGTTGAGGTTGTGAAACGGCTCATGGAAAAAACGGACTTATCAACGGTTGACTTAATTGTTGGCGGTACGTACACTCCTTACGATACCATTGTTTCTTTAGCGCACGAAGCCCAGCATTTTCTGGGTATTGCCGATATCCCGGTTGTTTCTATATCAACAGCCTGCTCCTCACTGCTGAACGCAATTGAGGTAGTGGAAGGGTATTTTGCGCTCAATAAAGCCATTAGAGCCATAGTCATTGTATCGGAACACAATACGCTCTACTACAATGAACAGGATACTATTTCGGGGCATTTGTGGGGGGACGGAGCCGCGGCCTTACTGATTACAAAGGAACGGCAAAGTGAAGGGGACTTCACCATTAAAGCCCTTATGACGGGTGGGGCCGCTCATACGCCTAAGGCAACGACCGGCGTAATGATGAAACCGGCTGATGGCGGTGTTACGATGCCACACGGCCGAGATGTGTTTATCAATGCCTGTCAGTACATGCCTAAAGCGAGCCTACAGGTAATCGAAAAGTGTAATCTAACGCTCGCGGATGTGGATTATATTTTACCCCATCAGGCCAATTTGAGAATTTCACGCAACGTGATGAATACGCTTGGGCTGCCGGAAGAGAAACTTATTTCCAACATTCAGCGATACGGAAACACGGGTTGCGCCGGGTGTGGTATCGCCCTGTCAGAACAGTGGGATACGTTTAAGAAAGGCGAGCGCATCGTTGTCACCGTATTTGGGGGTGGCTACTCCTTTGGTGCCATGCTGGTAGAAGTATAAAATAAGTGGGGGATTTATGAGTGGCGAGGGCCCTCGCCACTCATAAATCCCCCACTTTCAGCTTACTACATTTTACTGGGCATCACCCCGCCACAGGTTATTTTTACTGTTTACGTCCGGCAGTTTCTGATCGGGATCAATAACCACCGTTTTCAGGGGCGAAGTGGAGTTATACCTGAATGTCCAGGAGCCACCCCGCTGCCAGATTTCGACCGGCAGATTTACACGCGCTTTTCTGCCGTTGGTTTCCATTACCTCAACCGTGACGGGCATTGCCATTCGATCGAGGTTTTCGATAGTAATAAGCGAACCTTTGTCCGCTGCTCCATCCACGTATTTCACCCCCCCAATACCCTGATCCAGTTTCCAGGTTTCGTAGAAATACCCCCGCCAAAACCAGCCTAAATCTTCACCAGCGCCATCTTCTATGCTTCGGAAGAAATCATAAGGGGTCGGGTGTTTAAACGCCCAGCGATCTACATAGCTCTTAAAGGCAAAGTCGAAACGTTTGGGGCCAAGAATTACCTCCCGCAGGAGTTTAAGGCCCATACCGGGTTTGTAATAAGCCAGAATTCCCAATGCTCTGGGCGGCTGCACATCCGGAATGGTCATAATAGGCTCTTCCGGCGAGAACAGAGCCGGGGCTATTTCCTGCATCGTTCCCCGCGACCGTTCGTACTCACCATTGTTGAAGTTAGCCGTCGACAAGGTGTTGATGAACGTGTTAAACCCCTCATCCATCCACGGGAACTTGCGCTCGTTGTTTCCCACAATCATAGGGAACCAGTTATGGCCAAATTCATGGTCAGTCACGCCCCATAGTGCATCCTTCTTGTCTTTATGGTCGCAGAAAATGATACCTGGGTACTCCATTCCCCCCACAATACCGGCTACATTGGTTGCTACCGGGTAGCTGTACTCATACAGGTATTTTGAGTAGAACTCAATAGCTCCTTTCACGTATTCCGTCGAGCGGTTCCAGGAATCATTCGTAGCGCTTTCGGCCGGGTACACGGACTGAGCAAGTGCTCGTTTGCCACTGGGCAAGTTCATTCTGGCGGCATCCCACACGAAGCCTTTGGATGAAGCCCAGGCGACATCGCGGGTATTCTGGCAACGGAATTTCCAGGTCAGGGTACCGGATTTTTTCGGACGTGTGCCTGCATTGGTCACTTCATCTTTACCCCGTATAATAATCGTCTTATCGCTGTTGTTAGCTTGCTCCAGACGTTTTATCTGGTCCGCGGTTAGCACATCTGCGGGATTCAGTAACTCTCCCGAACCCACAACAATATGATTCCAGGGAACCGTGACACTGTATTCATAGTCTCCGTAGTCCAGGTAAAACTCACCTGCACCCAGGTAAGGCAACACATTCCAGCCTTCAATATCATCGTAAACGCACATGCGTGGATACCACTGGGCAATTTCGTAGATGATGCCATCTCTCCGCTGGAGTTGTCCCATACGGTCAGAACCGTATTCCGGAATTTTAAATGAATAGGCTACTTTAATTTTTACTACGTCGCCACCGGGCTTTACGGGGGTAGCCAGGCGCACCTGCAATCGGGTGTCCGCTATTTCGAAGGGAATCGCGTTAAACTTACCTTTATCCTGTTCAACCTGAACACTGGCAATGGTTAACCCACCAGCAAAGCCCAGATTCCCGAATCGTCCACCCGCAACGGGCGTTGTTTTTGCCGCTCTCGATGTGTCGCTAAATGCATTCTGGTCCAGTTGAAGCCACAGATAAGGCAAGACTTCTGGCGAATTGTTCTTGTAGGTAATAATCACTTCGCCGGTAATAGTATTCTGTTGCTCGTCGAGGGTCACGTTAATCTGGTAATCAGAACGATTTTGCCAGTACCGGGGACCAGGTGCGCCACTACCCGTTCGGTAGTCATTGCCGGGCTGCATGTTAAATAAAGGATGAAATAAGGCAAGAGGGTCATATTTCGAGCCGGGCGATGGTGGTACTGGTAAATTTTGAGCAAATAAAGGCAGGCTTGCTATCCATAAGCCAACCCATAAAATGTTTCTTTTCATGAAATTCAGATCCGTAATTTTTCGGTTTTTTTACACAAATAACGCTATAAAGCGGTGAGTGCGTTTAAGGGGCTCAATCTTTCTGGGCGTAGTTGACTCTTGGACGAGGTAATCCACAAGTTTCTTTAACTTGCTGCTCACCCAATAATCAATTTTTTCTGTTCCAAAACGAGGTAGGTTCCCTGGTCACATTGATATAGACAGGTTGATACCGTGATGTACCAGCAGAAAAAGAAATAAACCAATCCAAAGGATATCAACGAAGTGCCAATACAGACTGATTAGCTTAAGTTTTAAGCGATTCGGCGGGTTCACGCTGTACACAAAGGAGTCAACGTAAGGTCGGCGACGTAGGGCTTCGGCAAGCACAATGCCCAGAAAAATAATACCGATCAATATATGGAGCAGGTGAATACCCGATATAATATAAACAAACGCACTCGACGGGTTATCCTTCATTGCTACACCGGCCAGAATCATCTGACGCCACCCCCAGCTTTGTAAGAGCATGAAAAGAACACCCAGGCCAAGCGTCGTGGCTAAATTGGTCCGATAATTTTCGAAGCGTTCATGCCGGAAGGCTAGCGTTGCATTCCGGAGTGTTAGGCTACTCAGCATAATAACAACCGTGCTGATCAAGAACACTAAAGGCAGTTTCTCATCCGTCCAGCCTGATCCGGTACGCCGAACAACATACGTGACCAGCAACATAGTAAAGAGCATCAGACTGCTGGCAATGCCCAGCCACACCATGAAGTGGAACGGCTCCCGCCGTTTGGTCATGAAGTTGCTCATATATGCTCTTTCGATCCCGATTTTACAGTCTACCTTTCCAAACGCGGTAGTTAACAAATTGGTTTGGGACAACGACAGGGGCATTGAAAATTCCGTACACCGTTGAGCCAGAACCACTCATACTGGCATAAACGGCTCCCGCATCGTAGAGTTGCTGCTTAATTTGGGGAAGGACTGGATGTGTCGGGAAAAGGCTATTTTCAAAATCATTGTGTATGTTTTCCCGCCACGCATCGATGGGCATTTGTAGCTGGTCGAATAACGATACATCTGGCACACGAGGGCGAACGCCAGCATAGGCTTCGGCAGTGGAGATGGCCAGATTAGGGTAAACGAGTAGTATATAATAGCCTGTCAGATCGACCTGGACAGAAGAAAATACATCGCCTTTCTCCAGGCAGTACAGCGGGCGGTTCTGAACGAAAAAAGCGCAGTCACTCCCTAACTGTCTGGCGTAATCTTCCAGCGATTCGCTATCCAGGGCTAATTCGAATTGTTCGTTTACCAATTTTAGGGTGAATGCGGCATCGGCCGACCCTCCACCCAGGCCAGCTCCAATAGGGACAATTTTGTGCAAGTGAATTTGTACCGGTGGTAGCTCAAAATCGGCTTTTAACAACTCGTACGCCCGGACGCAAAGGTTACCCTGGCTGTTTCCCGGAATGGATAAACCACTGCAACTGAAGCGGAACTCACGAGACGGAATTACTTCCAGTACATCGCCCCAGGCAACCGGGTAAAAGCAGGATTGTAAATTGTGAAAGCCATCAGGCCGCTTTTCAATGATACGCAGACCAATGTTTATTTTGCAGGAAGGGAAAGCGAGCACAACAGATAAATGAAAAAGTAAGCGTGATTGAAAGTAAGAAAAAACAAGTACAAATTACTCATCATACTTACTGCTTACTTTATCGACACGACTTTAAATTCCGTCCGGCGGTTACGCTGGTGTTCTGCATCCGTACAGATAACACCATCGGTACAGTTATTGACTAGTTGTGATTCACCCATGCCAAGCGTTGCCATACGTCGGCGGTTGATGCCTTTCGATACCAGATAATCGGCAACCGATCTGGCTCTTTGGGCGGATAAAATCCGGTTGTGTTCTGCATCGCCCCGGCTATCAGTATGCGACCGTATTTCGATCACCAGCCCTGGGTATTTACGCATGGTTGCTACTACTTTATCCAGTTCCCGGGAGGCATCGGACCGCAGACTGGACTGGTCGAGGTCGTAATAGATATTGTCGATGGTAACCACATCGCCCACGCTGAGCATTCGTAAGTCTGCCGAGAGTTCTTTTGGGGTCGTTTTTTTCGCGAGCCGCTTAATTTTATTCGTATTCGTACCAAAGGCATCTTTTGAGGCTACCAGCGTATAATCGCATCCCTCTATTATGTCGAATACATACCGGCCGTCTGCCTTTGTGACGTATTCCTGGTGCGTTTTATCGCATTCATTCCGGAGCCGGACAACCACGCCAGCAATGGGGCGTTGATCGACTCCGCCCACCACTACCCCCCCCACACGAGAATGAACCAGTGCCGTCGGCATACTCGTTTCGGCAATCGTATCAACCACAACAGTAGGTTTTATCAACCCAATCTCAAGCCGACTAGGCTGGTTATCTGTAACAGAACGCGTGGTGAAGCCAACCGTACTATTGATATACCCGTCCCGGCTGGCCTGAAAGGTAAAGGAATTATCCCCTTCCAGACAAATGTTCACAAATCCGTTCTGATCACTGGTTAGCGTTCGATCCGGGCTACCATCGCCCCGCGCTTTGATGAGCACATTAACACTGTCCAAAGGCTGTTCGGTAGTCGTATCATAGATGCGAATAGCCAGGTTTCGGCATCCGTAAAGCGAACTCTCCCGCACAAACCGGTATATATCATCACTGCCGTCACGCCGGTTACTGCTGAAGTACCCTCTCCGCTGACTGGCATCGGTAATAAGGCCAAAATCGTCTTGTGGTGAGTTAATCGGCGCGTCGAGGTGCTCAACGGACTGCACCGTTACTCCGTCCGTCACCCGGGCAAAAAATATATCCAGCCCACCCAGGCCTTTATCCCCATCTCCCGAGAAATACAGGTTCCCGGCATCATCCACGAAGGGGAACAGTTCATTTCCCTTCGTATTGATTGTGCCGCCCAGATTAACCGGGCGACTCCATTGCCCATTCTGAAAACGGCTGACGTATAGATCCGTGCCGCCGTATCCACCCGGCATATCCGATGAAAAGTACAGCAAATCATCTGTGTGGTTTAATGCGGGGTGCCCAACCGAGTACTCATCACTGTTGAAGGGTAATTCGACAATATTCGACCACTCACCGTTTTCCTGAATAGCTGTATAGAGTTTGAGTTTGTTTACCCCTTCTGTACTCTGACTGACCTTCCCATTGTTATAATTATTACGGGTAAAAATAACCTGTGTACCGTCGTGCGAAAACGTAGCCGGTCCTTCGTGGTATTTTGTATTAAGCGTTTTATTAAATCGCTGTGACACATTGATGGGGGTGGCACTATAGCCTAATCCCTGAGAAATATTGACTCCTTCCGTAAAATTTGGTGCCGTTGGTGAGTCATTGGCAGTTGATCGGCTGTAATTATCGCGTCCCAGGGAGTAAGCGGTTTTGCTTTGTTCGTTTGATGGTTTACTGATACTGCCATCAGCATTGATAATACTGGCTACTTTCAGGTTATTCCGATTAGGAATGTAAAAAAGGTCCAGATAACCCGAGCCACCCCCACTGCCCGATGTTTCGATGGATGAGCCACCCTTTTTCCCGGCTACATATACAAGTCCATCCTGATAATACGCCGGGCTAAACTCCTCGGCCGCTGTATTTAGGGCCAGGTATTCCAGTCGATACCTTGTGGCCTCTTTCTGGATGCCCGGCCTGGCAGCGCCAACGGGCGGAGTCAACGGCTCACGGGTGGGCTGTTTGGCTTTCAGTTGCAGGTAGTGTTGATACTGTTTTTCTGCTTCATCGAATTTGCCGTTACCTGCCAGTATTTTCGCAAATTGTAATGCCTGCTGTGAATTTTCGTCAGGGTTGGTAGCGATAGCTTCCCGGTAGTACCGCTCGGCTTTCACACCGTCGCCAACCTGCTGATAGGCGTAGGCAATCCGGCTTTGAGCCGTCGCTTTTTGAGCAGGTGTCAATGAAGTACCCTCTTCGCCGAGGATTTGAGAATACGCTTCTATTGCCCGGCCATACGCTTTGTAATTCAGTAAACGGTCGGCTTGTTGCAACAGGGAATCCGTTTGCGCCCAGCCAGCAAATCCGCTCAAACAGAGCAGTACCCATAAAATTGACGTTATCCAATTTTTCCCCATTAGTGTGTCTTTCTTGCCCGACACGGCCAACTGTTTCCCCTTATTCGGCAAACGAATTTGACCTGTAATCATTGCTGAATTTTCATCGTGCCAGCGTTAGGAACCGAACAAATTCCCGTCCATCGCTCAGCCTTACCTGATAATAATATGTCCCATCGGGTAGGGTTTGACCAGTATCAGGCGTTCTGATGCCTTGATTTGCCCTCCCATCCCAATCATTTTTATAGTCTTCATGCTGATAAACCAGATTACCCCAACGGTTATAAATTCCCAGTTGTACTCGTACACCAACCGGCACATGCTGAATAACAAAAAGGTCGTTTACACCATCGCCATTCGGCGAAAATCCCTCCGGAACAAAAACGGTCTCGTTTGCTTCCAGCCGTGATGATTGTAAGGTTACACTGGTGGGTTCGTCATTATCACCAGGATTCCCGTTGTTGTCTGGATCCGCATTTGTTCCGCTAGTCGAACGATCGAGGCATAGCCTTCCGGTTGCATCTATCGCCTGAATGATAGCTTTGTTGCTGAACGTCAGCATGCTGGCCTGACTCACATCCAGCCGAACCGTAATCCAGGCCTGCGCCTGACCTCCAACTGGCAGGTTACCTCCGTCAATAAGGGTTGTATCGGTTCCGCGTCCGGTGTAAGTCTCACTAATCTTTAGACTGTTATCTGACCGAATGGTTACTGTTTTAATTAGTGCCCCAGTACCTGAAAAGGCAGCAGTTAAATCATCACCTATTTTTATGTTGGTTAGTTGATGCGTACCCATGTTGACTGCCGTTAGCTGATAGGTAAGGTCAACAAAATGACTGGTTCCTTCAGCCACCCAGGTAGGCTCTGCAATATTCATGCTCAATCCAACAATTTCCGGAGATGGCGCCACAATAATCCGTTGCGCCGAAGCACCGGCACAGGGGCCACCGCCATCGGGGTCAGGAACGGATAGCGTAAAAGTAATTGACCTCTGCTGCCGGTCTGTTTCTGATAGCCAGTAATGAGCCTGTAGCCCGGTGTTCGTAAATACTCCTCCCCCATCACTTTGCCAGGCAGGTTGACTGGTAGCACCCCTCAGTTGTGCAATCAACCTAACGTCCCCTTTTGACCAGTCGAACGAATCGAGCGTAATAGCAACCGTAGCCGGATTACTCAGGCAGGGTGGGATAGCATTGAGGCAAGGCGTAATGGTTACGCTTACAGATGCAGGCGTGGTGTAACATCCGTCCTGATTCCGGCCAAAAATATAATACGTACCAGCCAGAACAGCCCCTGGCGACTCAACGATGGTACTGTTTAATAAAGGCTCTGTCCGGAATGCGTAGGAGCGGGCATTACTGCCTTCAGGAATCGCCCTGGACAAATCGGCTGTTTGAAAGGGGCAACCATTGGTTACTGTGGTTAACAAACCGGGCTGTGATTCCGCTTTCCGGACTAAAACGGTCAGTTGGGCGGAAGAATCACTCTTGCAGGAACCCATCTGGCAGATAGCCCGAAAAGTTGTTGTTCGATCAGGCATTACTATACGAACTGCTCCTTTGCCGCCGTCCGTCCATAAAACGGAACCAATGCACCCCGACGCGGTGAGCTGCACCGACTGCCCCACACATAGTTCACGTTTATCAGCCGCAATTATAGGCGTTGCAGGTACAGCGACTTGTATCGATACAATTACTGACGGATTACTAATACAGCTGTTCTGCTCGCATGTAGCCTGAAACGTGGTGGTTTGCCGGAGTCTGCCCTGCCAGATGAGTCCACTGATTTTATCGTCTCCGTCAGGACTTAGCCAGTGAACAGTGCCGGCGCAGTTCGACGCGGTTAGGGTAACGTTTTCATACGGGCAAACAAGTCTTGAAGAAGGTGTTACCAGGGGGGCGGCTGGTGTACTGACAGTTACCTTCCATACTTCGGCAAAGCAGCTGATGCAACCTTGTTTTGCACGGCAGATAGCCGTATATTTTGTCGTCAGCTGCGGTTTTTCCGTTAGCACATTTCCGGTATCCCCGTTAGACCAGATAACCGTACCGGCACAGCCCGATGCAGTTAGGGTTACCAGTTCATTGCGGCAAATAGCCCTGGCCGACCCCGTAATTATGGGCGGTTCGGGGTGCTGGCACGTATCGGAAACGGAGTTAGAACCAGCAACTACGTTTGTGACCGTCATGAACCTCATCAATACCCACACAAACAGGCCAGTAAATTTGCCTTGTAGTTGTTTCCTCATTAATACAGGTTGCTTATGGCGCAGTAGGTCGAATTCCATGCCAAGTCCCCTATCTATCGAATAACATCTACTTATCGGCTCCTTTATTGACGTATCTTCCTGTATTTCGCAAAAAATTAACGAAATGGGTCCTTCCCTAGGAAAGCATCGCCATTCATCACAAACCATGCCAACAATGGCAGGTCACTGGCAGCAGTAGACCGTCAGATTCATCTATTCTGTGTACAATTTCAACTAAAGCGTACGAACCTCTACCTAATGGATGTATCTACCTGAATGGCAAACAGTTGACTTATAGTGTCTGGCAATTCTAGCCGGTTATGCGTCACGAACAGGATGGTTTTATCCGTAAAACTATCCAGCAGGTTACGGGCTAGCTGAACATGGGCAGCGTCGATAGCCTGGAAGGGTTCATCCAACAGTAATACAGGGGGATTTTTTAGTATAGCCCGGACAAATAAGATCAATCGCTGTTCGCCTGCCGATAATGTACCAAATGATCGCTCTGCGAATTGGGCCAACCCAAAGTAAGCCAGCAAATTATGTAAGTCGCTTTCCGTTTCGGCCGTTATGCGGTTCGGCGGTGTGAGCGTGTCCGTCAGGCCAGTGAGTGCTACCTGCCGAACCGACAAAGACGGGGGAAAATAAAGGTGTAATTCGGGCGAAATGAAGCCTATTCTGCGCTTAACATCCCAAATGCTCTCACCCGATTTACCACGCCGATGATCAAATACGCTGACATCATTGGCGTAAGCCTGAGGGTGGTCACCATAAAGTAAACTCAATAATACCGATTTCCCAGCCCCATTAGGTCCTATCAACGCCCATCGCTCACCGGCCCGAACTACCCAGTTAACCGCATTAAGTATAACCGTGTCTCCGTAACGTACGGTTACATTCCGCAGGCAAAACGCTTCCAGAAAATCGGCTGGTTGCGGAGATGTTTGCAACAGAGGCAACACGGCTTTGGATTCACCGACAGCCGCTGCCTGATACTGTTCTTTAGCTCCTGCCCATTTGATACGACCTTTTTCAAGTACTGCAACATGGGTTATAAAAGGTGGGATATCATCCGGTTCCTTAACCAGCACAAGTGTTACTCCCTGATTGGTTAGTTCGCCGAGCCAGGTGGTCAGCTCAGCCCTGAAAGTAGCATCCAGACCAACGAAGGGATTGTCTAATAAGAGTACACTGGGATGGCGTAAAAGTGCTTTTCCAATACGAGCCTTGCGGGTCTGCCCATTTGATAATTTGAGAAATGAACGATTCAGCAATGGCGTCAGTCCCAATCGCTCAATGAGTGACTGATTTTCCGGGGTATCCGTCAATTGTAGAAAATCGCGCAGGGTGGGAATCGATTTGTACCCGGCGTCGGTCCCCTCGGGGTTATCGGCCATAGTGGCCTGGTACCGTTGCTGGTAGAAATACCCACTATAGGAAAACTGACTCGATTCTTCTTTGAACGAAACAAACTCGGTAGCAACCCGGCGGTATAAGGCACCGGGCCCGGCGGAAAACTGGCCAGCCAGGGCCTGTAGAAAGGTGGTTTTGCCACTACCCGTAGCGCCAACTACCATCCAGCATTCGCCTTTGTTCAATTGAAATGATATATCATCCAGTACCAGGCAGCCGCTTCTACGGACGGTCAGCGTACTCATTGCAACCAGAGGAATCTCTTCTGACATAAAAAAGCGGGTCGATAACTTACAAAGTTATCGACCCGCTTCACTAACCTTACACGATTCGTTTAATTTTTACGGGGATTTGATGTATCGTTTTTCATCGTTCCCGAATCCGATTTCCGGCTTTTTACCCTACGGCTTCCATTACCAGTTGTGCCATTGTTTACCCGGTCTGTGGTATTCATAGGGTTCACCGTTGTGGATGGGGTTGTAGACCCGTTTGTCATTGATCCCGTTCCTGTGCCGTATGTTGAATTAGTCGTTGTACCCGTAGTGCCTGTGTTTCTCATCGGATCATTGACACCTGCATTGTTCATTGTACCAGCACCTGTGCCAGTGGTAGTATTTCCGGTACCGTTAACTACCGGTGGCTGATTCTGATACGTGTTTGTATTCGTCGGTACAGTTGCTTTGTTGGCACCTGTTGCAGGTTGATTGACTCCCGTGTTCATCCCAGTACCCGCTCCTGTCTGTCCATTTGAGTACGTACCCGTTGTACCCGTCGACCCCGTGTTCGTGGTTGTATTCGTCGTCTGTGCATTTGCACTAAGAGCTATGCCAGCTACCAGCATACAGCCCATAATCATTACTTTTTTCATGGTTGAGTTTTTGTTTCAATTGTTTAATCTACTTAATAACTCAACTAAGTAAAGAGTGTTTATTTTTTCATAAATAAAAACGGACTGGCAACGCTAAGCTACCAGTCCGTTCCAGGCTGATTATCAATTATTACAGATTACCTTTCTTCATTTCTTTGACCGCGAAATCAGCTGCTCTGGCTGTAAGGGCCATGTATGTAAGCGATGGATTCACGCAGGAGGCCGACGTCATGGCGGCTCCATCTGTATTGAAAACATTCTTAACACTATGAAGCTGATTGTGTGCATTCAACACTGACGTTTTGGGGTCTTTTCCCATGCGGGCGGTTCCCATTTCGTGAATACCAATACCCGGATGTTTCGACTCATCATTGTAAGCCGTCACGTTCTTTAATCCAGCTGCTTCGAGCATCTCAGCGGCATCGTTCATCATGTCGATTCGCATTTTGCGTTCGTTTTCTCCATAGGCGGCATCGAACACAATTAATGGCAAACCCCACTTATCCTTTTTGTCGGGCGAGAGGGTCATCCGGTTATCTGGATTGGCAATCATTTCGCCAAATCCACCCAAACTCATCGTCCAGGGGCCAGGAGTAGTCAGGCTTTCTTTGAAATCGGCACCAAATCCTTCCTGTCCATTACCCCGGTTCCAGCCGCCACGGGCAGCACCGCCCTGATAGCCGAATCCACGCACGTAGTCGCGTTTGTCGCCTGCCCAGTTACGGTAGCGAGGCACATATACGCCATTGGCCCGACGACCGTAATAGTACTGATCATCCATTCCCTCGAAGGTTCCGGCAGCACCAACAGCCAGGTGGTGGTCCATTATATTACGACCCAGTTGATCCGATTCATTCCCCATTCCATTGGGGAACCGGCTTGACTTGGAATTCATCAGGATAGAGGTACTGGCAAATGCCGACGCATTCAGGAAGATAATTTTGGCAAAATACTCCCGAACCTCTTTGGTATTCTGATCAATGACCCGAACACCGGTAGCCTTACTCTTTTTCTCATCGAACAGTACTTCCGATACAATTGAGTCAGGGCGCAACGTTAAACGGCCTGTTTTAACAGCCGCTGGCATCGTGGCCGACTGGGTGCTGAAATAAGCACCGTATGGACAGCCTCGCATACACTGATTCCTGAACTGGCAAGCGGCCCGACCCAGATCGTAGTGCATTTGTTTGGGCTGAGTTAGGTGAGCCGTACGGCCCATTGTGATTGTGCGGGCGGGGAATGCCTTCTCAATCCGTTTTTTTGCTTCCTTCTCCAGGCAGTTCATCTGCATAGGTGGCAGATAATTACCATCAGGCAGCACATCTAATCCATCCTTGCTGCCCGAAATACCGGCGAAGGTTTCAACGTACGTATACCAGGGAGCAAGGTCTTCGTAACGAATGGGCCAGTCGACACCAATGCCTTCTTTGGCATTCGCCATAAAATCTTCTTTGTTCAAGCGGTAGCTTTGCCGTCCCCACATCAATGAGCGTCCACCCACGTGGTATCCGCGAATCCAGTCAACTTTTCGTTTTTCCAGATACGGGTGTTCTTTGTCGTTCTCAAAGAAATGCCGCCACTCTTCATTGGCAGTATATCCAGTACGCATGTTGGCCCAATACTCTTCGGCCGCCATCGTGGTAATCCGACCCCGGTGCGGAAACTCCCAGGGGTTATTGGTTGCTGTGGGATACCCTTCAATGTGTTTCACATCGCGCCCCCGCTCCAGCATTAGTACTCTCAAACCTTTTTGGGTAAGTTCCTTAGCGGCCCAGCCACCCGAAATACCCGACCCAACGACGATAGCATCGTAGGTCATATCTTTCTTTGCGTCTATAGTAAGATTCATGTTTTTTAAGGAATGAGGAGCGATGGGTGAGCAGGTAACCGCTTTCTTGTCGGCGGAGTATGCTCACTCCTCGCTCCTGATACTAACTTTAAATGGCCCACGCTTTTTGGCCGGGTTTTAGCGGAACACATCCATCATAACGACCCGGAACGGCAACGTATTCCAATGCCTGCGTAGCGCCGATTTCGGACGTAAAATAGCCCGTTAGCGTCAAGTCTTTCAACATAGAGAAGAAAGGCGTATAGCGTTTTTTGGCATCGGGCATCTGTAGGTCAGCCTGGGAATTTTCTACTTTAGCCACCGCTTTAGCCGTTGTCATCTGGGATCGGAGCTGCTTATCATCGGCCTCCAGCTTCTTCATAATTTCGATTCGCTGTGCCGGATCAAGCGCCACAAATGCTTTCCCATAAGCATCCTGACTGAGTTTATTCGTCTGAACGAGGCCGTTCAGAAAACGTTGCTGATCCTCTTCTTTATAGCAATCTTTCAGGATAATATCAATCACTTCGTTCACCTTAGCCGCTTTAGCACCGGGCGTATTCGTTGTGGGAATGATCGTATCGGCTAGTTCGGCAACCGTAACATCCTGATCGGCCGTAAAGAAAAGTGGTTTACCTGTTAGGGCTCGCTGGGCAGCGGAGTTTTCTAGTTTATCGGCTAGCGCGGCCGACATTACGCCTGGTAATGCCATGCCTGCCCCGGCTATTGTGGCTACCCGCATTAGGGCATCTCTTCTATTCATATGCGTAGAGCGGATTATGCTTTTATGTAGAACGATATAAAGAATACAAATGTATAAAAATCGATGAATGGATTGTGTAATTAGAGGATACAGTTTTAACGCTAACCGTACATTAATAAAGTAGAAGGTATGAGAAGCCGAAGGAGGTGAATGCGGGCCGGATAACTGCTTGCGCTCCTGATTTTTTGGCTAGTATTGCCGTAGGAGGATAATCTGCTGTTCTTCTGGTTGGAACCTGAAAAGTCACGTTGAACTACGGTTCTATCGCACCGAAGGGCTATTCAATCATAACCGCAACGGTATAAGCGGAAAGCTAACCATATAGGTAGCTCGGCAAGCTGCTATCAGGAAAAGAGCAGGTCTGCCTATTGCACCCTTAAAAAGGGGTACCCTACAGCTCATCTCTGTTCTGCTAGTAATGGAGCAGAGATGAGCTGTAGGGTGCAAACGATCTAGACATCACCTAAAGGTGATGCTGCTTCCTGTATTCTATTCCTTGGGCCAAACAGTATAAATAATCAAATAATAATCCTTTTTTGATACAACGTAATGACGACTTATAACTTAATGTACTGACAATTGATGCCGACTGGACAAGGTTGGGTGTGTCACCAGCAGCTGAATAATTTCCTGCCAGTGCCGGAATACAAACCAATGCAGATACATGCTCGGCTTTCCTATTTCACGAAAATCATCAACCAAAACCTGCCCCACAGTGGGATTGGCCGTCTTGATTAAAAACTTCAGGCATGAATAAATAGAATCCAGTTCAGACTTGCTGAACTCTTTTCCCCATTGTCGGGGACTAACTCCGGGTAACACACACTTAGATGTAGCAAGCGTCTTTACATACTCTTTTAATAGCTCCGTTTGGCTGAAAACAGGATTAATCATTGCGTTTGTAGTTGTCGTAATTATTTCAAATTAATAGTTGCCAAAACCTTGCCAACCTGTGAAAATTTCCAGTGCATATAAAAAAAAACAATTCAGGCGTTAGAAATGCAAGGTTCCGTATTAGTCGTTACCTATTTAATCAGCTCGTTCTTAAGGCATTGTTTCTGCATAGCTGTTGTCCAAACGGGTAGAAAATACGTTTGGTTAAATCTAACGTATAAGTCAATTTTGGTAAAGATTGTACAGTGTTTGTACTATAGCATACGGATAAAAACAACCGAAAGAACCACTTTCTCTTTTAACTGAGTCAAGTAGGTACTCCAGTCGTTTCTACTATGTAGCACGAGAATACGATATCGTTACCACAAGGTCACTATTTTTATCAAAATTTATTTTTTAGCATCCTTAAAAGCGTTTGATTGGCTCAATACATTAAGATAACCAAATAATGGTTGTGGGATAAAGCGGCCCGTTATCAGCTTGTACTCTAAACACAAAAAATCCCGCCTACAACGCGTAAGTGGGATTTTAGTAGTCCCGACGGGACTAACACCTTTTTTCCTTTCCTTATACCATCTATCTTCATTAATACTATCTATCAGGTAGTTACGCAAAAAATACAAGGAAAGTAGGCAAAGTAAAACAAAGGTAAGTAAGAAAATACCGTCAACAAATCCGTCAACATATATTATATTTGTTATACCTCAAATCAATATAGGTATGGCAACCACATCATTTGTTCTGCGTGACCCCGACGCAGACGAGGAAACAAAAGTACATCTTATTGTTCGTTTCCATAATCAACGGTTGGTCTACCCAACCGAAAAGAAAGTTCATCCGCTTTACTGGAATCCAAATAGCCAGCGAGTGAGAGAAACCAAGCAATTCCCCTATTACAGAGCTTTCAACGACCGGTTTGACGAGATCGAACGGGCTGGCAAGGACTCCGTTGATAGCCTGGTTGAAAGTGGGATTAAACGACCGACTGTTGAACAGGTACGGGAAAGGCTCTTATCCATTCTGTTTCCAAAAGAGAAAAACGAAGCTATTTCGTTGCTTGGGTTCTTCACCAAGCATATCGAAACCAACAGGAGCGTACAGAAGCTGAATACACTGAAAGTAAAGCAGACAACGCTTAACCACCTCAACAACTATGCGAAAGCCCGTAAGAAGCGGGTTGATTTTGATACTATAGATTTAGACTTCTATCATGACTTTACAAACTACCTGATTACTGATTGTAGTCTCTTTAATAACTCAGTGGGTAAATACATCAAGACATTAAAGGTTGTTTTGAATGATGCCGCTGAGAAAGACCTACACCAAAACCTCACCTTCAAGAAAAAATCATTCCGAACCTTAGTTGATGATACGGACAGTATCTATTTAACCGAAGAAGAGATCAGCCGACTATATGAACTCGACTTAACCAAAAACTCACGTCTGGAAAGGGTACGTGATATGTTCGTCGTAGGTTGTTGGGTTGGTTTACGGTACTCCGATTTAGCGGAACTACGTTCTGAACACTTTGTAAAAGAAGAAGGCAATAGCTATATCAAGATTCGTACTCAGAAGGTCTATGATGATGTGTACATACCTCTTCACCCCGTCGTTGAATCAATCATTGAAAAGTACAAAGGGCAATTACCCAGAGTGCTTAGTAACCAAAAAGCAAACGAGTACTTGAAAGAGATCGCTAAGGCCGCAGAATTGAACAGCCCGGTTATCATTAACCGAAAACGCGGTAATGAGCGGGTTTCTGAGGTCTTCGAGAAATGGGAATTGGTCAGTACCCACACTCAACGGCGTAGTTTCGCTACCAATCTTTATTTGCAGGGCGTTCCAACCATCACGATTCGGGCAATAACAGGCCACCGAACTGAAAGAGCCTTTCTCAGCTACATTAAAGTAGATTCTAAGCAACACGCCAAGCTACTTAAAACACACTGGGAACAGCGAGAGGAATTAAGCCTTAATGCCGCTTAGTAGTCATATGACAGAACTAACTGAGTCGAAAGAAATATCAAATCTTTGGCCCGAAGTGATCAAAGACTTTGATATTGAGTCATTCAAACAAGAGGTACTATCAAAACAGAGTTTTGAAGAACAAATTGAGGTATTTGATAAGAGTTTCAACTTGTTCCGCAACTACTACCTATGTGTAACCAAAGCAGACAGGAAGGTACTATTCTCGATATACTGTGGGTGTAGTGGTTGCCGAGAGAAGGGCGAAAGATACTCCTCCGAAAAAGAACAGATTTTCAATCAATTCCGAGCAAGAAAATATGTCGCTCTGCAAAAAGAACTTGACGCGATACCCAACTTTGTTGAACGAGTGTATCATGGCTATAAATACTTCGGTGAAGGTTCTGGTCCTTATAGTTACGTTCCGTATGAGGATGCACCCGAAGAGTTTAGGGCTTCAACGTTACCAAAAAATGGGCAAGAAAAGGAAGTATGGAATATTCACGTAGTTGACAATCTGAACGAAACCTATTTTTATAATGAGGACAGCTCATACTACAAAAAATCTTACAACTATCTGGCAAGACAAATAAACAATCAACTTAGGTTCGCTATCTACCCACAAGAAGTGCTAGCACGAGAGATTGAGCGAATTAGGCAAACGTATGAAAGGCCTGATTTAAATATAGATGCAGTGTCAGGCCTTAAAGGAATATCAACTCACGAAAGAGTAGGCGTTGAAGAATTTAGAAACTTGGTTTCAGGTAAGCCGTTTGATATTTTCAACGGTTTCAGTAGCTTAACTTTCGCCCTGGTTCGGTTGGAGCAATGCCAAATTGTGCAATATCTGAGATATTTAGAAGAGGTAAGGAAATACCTCAGTAATACAGGAACCTTACCTAACTCAATTATGAACAATCCATTACCGCCCGCATACGATCCCATTATTACGAAAACCATACGGACTCTTTCCAGGGGATACACTTCAAAAAGTGACTATAACCTGATAGACGATCAGGTTAAGGAGTTAAGCAAAGAACAGGCGTACACTTTCTTATCTCGCATAGCGGAGGGTTTAAAATATGTACTAACTGAGCATATCAAGAACTGCCAGCATCCGCCGGGCCAATGTACGCATCAACAAGCTATCGAACGGGCGCATAACTCAATAGCTAACCGACTACTTGACTTTATACCGGTAGAACCTGAAGCGAAGGCAACCGACAGTAGCGGTATACTTAGCGGTCTGAACAACTCTCAGACGGTCTTACTCATTTACTATACGCTCAAACTCTTCGGACTCGAACCAAGAAAGAACATGGACGTTTCGCAAGCGGCTAAAGTTGCTCACTTGCTGACTGGTAAAGAACTTACTACCGTTAACAACTCTGACTTATATCAGAAATTCAAGCAGGTTCCTAACTTCAAACAGGATAAAGGTTTGATAGAGGACTTGGAAATAGTTAAACTACGCTTCAAAAAAGCGCAATTAAACGAAGCCGTTAAAATGATTGATAATGAGATAGAAACGGCTAAAATGGAAAGGCTTAACAAGCAATAAGCAAAATATAGAGTACTCCGTAAAGTACCCCCATAGCCTGAAAAAGAGCAAATATTTGTCTCAACGAAATCACAAAAAAACGTTGAGCAAATGGAAAACGTTGTTTTCACCCAACTATCAATTCCCGAAGTTCGGCAACTGTTCCGGCAAGAACTGGAGCAATTCTTTACGGCCCGCCCGTCTACTCCGCCGACCTCAGCAGTCAACGCTGAGAACTTATCTACCCGTCAGAAGACGGCCAAGAAGTTAAACATTAGTCTACCTACGCTGGATGATTACACCCGACGCGGAATTATTCGCGGCTATCGGGTAGGCCGTCGTGTGCTATACCGCCCCGAAGATGTTGAAGCCGCTTTGACTGAGATCAACTCTGTAAAGTACCAACGGGCTTAGACCCGACCGTACCTAAAGCAAAACCGGGCTTATCCCCACAAGCCCGGTTTCTGAAAGAACCTCTAATCAAAGCAAGGCTATGACAAACGATGCTTCACAGCGCAAATATACGACGCTGAAAGGTACCCCCGATATTGGCCCCGTGTTCGACTTTAATACATGGACAGCCAGCCAGCCCGAAACGGTTATTCCTATTGAAGATTTACAACAGGAAGCAGAACCCCGACCGCCCGAAGGTTCAGACGTTCCGCCGAAAGGTAGTTTCCAAACAGAAACGGAAACGCCGGAAACCGAATACTTTACCCAGGCTATTTTTAACAATTTACCCGACACACTAAAAAATGGTTGTTCAATCCTTACTGACCGTATCGAGAAAGAAGTTTTCTTGGTGGGTGCATTGGGCGTCGTTAGTGGTTTGTTACCCAACGTCCGAGGTTTCTATGATACCCGGTATTACAGTACTAATCTGTACTGCTATGTCTTAGCCCGGTATGGCTCCGGCAAAGGAGCTTTAAGCCTTTCGTACTTGTTGGGGGCTGTTGTACACCGACGAAAAAAAGAACAGTATCAGCAAGTACTGACTGAGTACAAAGCAGACCTTGCCCGGTACAGGAAAGATCTGAAGGCATTTCAAGCCGATAAAAAAGGTCTGGTTGAAGAGCCAACCGAACCCGCTGAACCGCCGTTAACGGTCCTTTTCATTCCGGCCAATAACAGCCGGACTGGAGCCTTTGAACTACTTAATAATAATGAGGGCCGAGGAATCATTTTTGAGACTGAGGGCGACACGTTGGCCGATTCTGTAAAGCAGGATTATGGCAATTACAGCGACGGACTACGAAAAGCGTTTCACCACGAATCAATAACCTACTACCGAAGAACCGGCAAAGAATACTGTGAGATTGAAAATCCAGAAATGTCGGTTGTCCTTAGCAGTACGTTCGACCAACTACTAAATCTGATGCCAACCGCTGAGAACGGTTTATTCAGTAGGTTCCTGTTCTACAACCTGACACCGAACCCGAATTTTAAAAACGTATTCGATTCGTGTAAGAGTGCTTACCCGGCTCATTTTGGGAAGATAGGCGAACAACTTGCCGAAATATACGACCACTTGATAAACCTTGCGGAGCCGCTAACCATTCAGTTAACGCCCGATCAGGAAGGCCGGTTTATTCGACTATTTCAACACTGGAAAGACGAAATACGCGAGTTTGTCAGCGAAGATTTAGACGGTTCCGTCAATCGGTTGGGTCTAATTGCCTTTCGTATTACTATGCTATTTACCACGCTCAGAGCCTTTGATACAGGGGAAATTACCGACGTATTGATCTGTTCAGATTTGGACTTTGATAACGCTCTGCAAATTGTAGAAATGTTGAAACGCCATGTTTTGCGGCTTTACAATCAGCTACCTAAGCCAAAGAAAAGCCAGGATACTAACAAGTTTTCAACAAAATCTGAACAGCTAGAAAAGGCCCGGCAATTGTACAGCCAGGGTAAAAACTATGCTGAGATAGCGGCTGAGGTATTGGGCGATGCAAAAAGGAAAGGGACTATTTGGAAATGGCTAAACGCATGAGGTTAGGTTTCCCCGTTTCCGGTTTCCAAATGGAAACGGGGGCTTTCTAAACATACAATGAACCAGCACCGCTATACCCTGCAACCCTACAAAGGAATGAATACCCGTTACACTTGCCCGGCTTGCGAAAAGCCGAAGCAACTGAGTCGGTATCTGGATGCGGAAACGGGCGAACTATTACCGGACCATGTAGGCCGCTGTAATCGGGAATCTGATTGCGGCTACCACTACACGCCCCGCCAATATTTTGAGGATAACAAACTATGGGTAAACGATGCAACAGGCACGAGAACCCAAACGGTTTACCAGTCGCCTAAACCCGCCCGCCCGGTTCCGCAACCGTCGTATATTCCGTTCAGCCTGTTCCGGCAAAGTCTGAATCAGTACGACCAAAACGAATTTATCAACGGCCTATACGGATTATTCGATACCGAGATTACAAACGACCTAATTAGCCGGTTCTATATCGGTACGTCAAAACACTGGCCAGGGGCAACCGTATTTTGGCAGGTCGATAAGAGCGGCAATATCAGGACGGGTAAGATTATGCTGTATAATTCGCTAACGTTGAAGCGGGTTAAACAGCCTTTCAGTCACATTCATTGGGTGCATAGTGTTTTAACTAAACAGGGCCGGTTAGCTGAGTTTGAGTTAAGCCAATGTTTGTTTGGGTTGCATCAGTTGAGGAACCAGCCCGATAACCGCCCGGTGGCCATTGTTGAAAGCGAAAAGACAGCCATTCTTGCAACGGTTTATCTACCAAAATACATTTGGTTAGCTTGTGGTAGTTTGAGCAATCTATCAACAGAAAAGCTACTACCCGTAGCAGGACGATCTGTTACGCTGTTTCCTGACTTAAACGGTTTTGATAAGTGGAGCCAAAAGGTTGAGGAACTACGGCCCGTTGTTGGTCAGCGGCTTACAGTTTCGGACGTGTTGGAGAAACGGGCTACCGATGCCGACCGGAAGAAAGGATATGATTTAGCTGATTACCTGATTCGTAATCGTGACCCATTAGCGGGTTGGGCGTTGACTGATTCCGGTTATCCACTGTTTTGGGATTACAACCCGGTGGCTGTTCCGGTTCAGTCCCTTAGCAGTCCGGCCGTAAGTGTAAACAGTATCCGAACCGTTACACCCTTGCCGCTAACGCTTACTGAGCAAACCTTGCAACGGATGAACCAGCGTAACCCGGTTTTACAAGATTTGATAAATCAGCTTGACTTAGTGAATCCCAAAACCGGCCAACCTTTCCGGCTATCGAATCAATAACAGGCTATTAACAGGCTATTCGTTACAGACTATGCGAGACGATATTTATTTAGACGGGATAGAAACCCGCTTCCAGAAAGGTGAAAGCGGCAATCCCAATGGACGGCCTAAGGGAAGTCGGGGTAAGGCCAAAATGGTACGTCAGTGTTTGGGCATAACAACTAAGGCTGACAATCAGCTAACAGGAGAACGAATGACATTGAGTATAGAAGACCTAATAACATTGGCCATTATAGCAAAAGCCATTAAAGGAAATACGGCCGCTTACAGGGCTATTATGGATTCTGCTTACGGTAAACAATAACAGAAATGACACCAGCTAATCAGCCCTTAACCGCCCGTCAACGCAAGTTTGTTGAGGTGTTTTGTGATTGCCTGAATGCAACCAAAGCAGCCAGGGTAGCAGGTTACGCTCACGCGAACGCCCGTATCATTGGCCGACAGAACTTAACAAAACTTAACATTGCGGCCGCTATTGAGCAACGATTGGCCGAATCGATAATGACACCCCAGGAAGCAGCTTACCGGCTTAGTCTTATAGGAAGAGGTACGTTTGCTAATTTTTTGGTAGTGGACCCGCTGACCAAATCCGTTCGTATTGACCTCAACACGCCCGACGCTCAGGAAAATTTACACGTATTGAAAAAGGTCAAGCAACGCCGAACGATACGGCACACGAAGGAAGGACCGGTTGAAACAGTTTACACTGAAATAGAACTGTATGACGCTTTAGACGCGATTTGGAAGATTCTGCAATTACATATGCGATACCAGCCCACTCTAAATAATCAAAAGCCGCAAACCGCAAACGTAGTAGTTTACAAATTACCAGACGGTCAGGAAGTGCGCTTTTAACAGGAATAAAACAGGAATACCGATGCCATTTGAGAAAGGGGAATCAGGCAACAAAGCAACGCAGTTCAAGCCAGGACAGACAGGAAATTTCAACGGACGGCCCCGCCGTCCTGTATCCGATCTGTTACAGAAATACGGCAAAGCCCAGAGTATAGCCGTTACAGTCGATCTGACTAACCCAGACGGTACAGTTGAGCAGGAAACGTTTTCTACAGAAACAAAAGACAGCCTTTTTGCCGCTATTGCCGTTATATTACTCTGTAAGGCTGTTGGGGGCAATATCACGGCAATTCGAGAGGTATTAGATAGGACTGAGGGTAAGCCAATTGCGGCTTATGGCAGGTAGAAACAGCCCGGCTTTTACCTTTCTTCTCTAAAGATTTAGGTTTGTACGGTGTATCTTGCGGCCCATTTTGCCTTAAAATTTCTTTATGGACGGTCTTTCGCTCAACATTGCCCAAGACAAACTCAGCCAGCTACGGCAACTTTTCCCCGAAGTTTTCCGAGAAGATAAAATTGATTTCGATGCCCTAAAAACTATTTTAGGCGAACAGGTTTCCCCGCCAGCTCAGGAACACTACGGCCTGACGTGGGCCGGGAAGTACGACGCTCACCGCGAAATACAAAAACAAACGACTGCTACGCTTACACCTGACCGAGCTAATAGTATCAATTTCGATACGTCGGAAAACGTCTTTATTGAGGGAGAAAACTTAGAAGTCCTACGCGTTCTGCAGAAAAGCTATTACGGCAAGGTAAAAATGATCTATATCGACCCGCCATATAATACAGGGAACGATAGCTTTGTTTACCCCGATGATTACAGCGAACGTCAGGACATTTACAAAAAACGTACTGGTATTACTGACGAAGAGGGCTTTTTGAATAAGCAAGATTTATGGAGAAAGAACACTAAGGAAAGCGGACAGTTCCACAGCGTTTGGCTTTCAATGATGTTCCCACGCCTATATCTATCCAGGAATTTGCTACGGAATGACGGAGTAATTTTCGTTTCGATTGATGATAATGAACAAGTCAACTTGAAAATAATGTTGGATGAAATCTTCGGAGTTGAAAACTTTGTCGGTCAAATTATTTGGAAGAACGTAACAGATAACAATCCAACATTAATAAATATTGAGCATGAATACATATTAGTTTATGCTAAACAGAAGAATTTACTTCCTGAATCTTGGAAAAGTAACGTTTCAGATGCAAAGACAGTATTGGAGGATTTTTATACTAAATGCAAAAGTCAAGACCTTCCTGTAAAGGAGATTGAGAAGAGAATACGTGAGTTAATTTCGGATAATGAAAGCGTATTTTATAGTATAAGTCGTTACAAACTTGTAGACAAAGACGGAGTCTATACAGGTTCGGAAAGTGTACATAATCCTAAACCAGGAGGCTATGATTTTGACATTTTCCACCCTTATACAAAGCGGCCGATGAGGAAACCAGCCAATGGTTATAGATTCCCTAAAACTACTTACGAAGATATGGATGCTGCTGGTATTATCCTTTATGGAGAAGATGAGAACAGAATCATCAAAATAAAGAAATACCTAAGTGATTTTGAAGATACATTGAGAAGCGTTATAGTATTGGATGGTCGTTTAGGCTCTTACGACATTAAAAGACTTTTTACCGGTTCTCAAAAATTATTTAATAATCCTAAACCTGTTGAACTTGTAAAATCTCTTATAGCATACGCTACTGATGATAAAGATATAATTCTTGATTTTTTTGCGGGTTCAGGTTCTACAGCACAAGCAGTAGAACAACTTAATGAAGATAATAAAAGCAATAGACGTTTTATAAATGTTCAACTACCTGAACTACTTGATTCTGATACCGAAGCCTATAAAGCCGGGTATAGAACCATTGCGGATATAAGCCGGGCAAGAATCCGTAAAGTAATTGAGAAGCAAACCCAAAAGAAGAACGGACAACTGCAATTTCAAGAATCGGAGCCGTTAGGGTTTCGGGCTTATAAGTTAACCCAAACTCATTTTAAAGTTTGGCGTTCGGACCTATCAAACCCGGCTGATATTCTGGAACAGTTAGGCGTTTTTCAGCATCCCCTAACGGACGATTACCAGACCGAAGCCCTGTTTACTGAATTACTCCTCAAGGCCGGGTATTCACTTACGGTTCCAGTCGAGCGGGAAGAGTTGGCCGGGGTTCCAGTGTACCGGGTCAACAACGGCACTACATACATGGCTTTAGAGGGCATTAGCCGCGAACTGATTGAAGCCCTAACCGCCCGGCAACCTCAGCGTCTTATTACGTTAGATAAACTATTCAACCAGGATAACGAACTACTGAGCAACACCCGCTTACAATTGCGGGAAGCCGGGATTGAATTTGCTGTTATTTGATATGGCCGTCTTCCCGTAGCATTTCAACGTATTTTTCTGCCGACATAGGGCAATCAAAGAAATCTTCGGCCTTTTGGATGTCGGTAAATTTCAACTGCTTTTTCACTGAACCCATTAGGGTTTTGCCGTATTCTTTCCCGCCGTGACTGAGGTAGGTATAAACAACCTGCTTTTTACCGTCAATGAACAACGAATAGAATTGATGGTGATCTTTGGCCGGGTTCAGCATAAAGCCTTTCTTTTCCAGGACTTGCTGTAAATCTTTGGTTTTTCGGGGCTTCATTTCTTAATCTTTACTAACGAAGACAAATCAGATTTAAGGCTTTTTGCATCGTCGGAAAGAAGTTCATCCGACTCCTCAGCAAAGTTTTGGTATAGTGAATCGAAAGCAAACGAAAAAGCTGTTTCGGCTTCATCCCGGCTGTCCCCCCAAACGGTAAGGTCTAACCGTTCGTTACGGATGATATAGCTTTCATCGTCATAATTAACCTCACAAACTAACGGCTCAGACAGAATGTAGGTTGTATCCTCAAACACAATAACCTTTGGTTTGAATGGATATGTATTGTGTTCTAACCGTTCAGCGAACAACACTTGTTTAATGTTACGTTTATTAAGTGGATAGTTTTCATAATCATCGCTTTTACGTACCTGAGCTACGAACTGAACTGTATGGAGTTCATCTTCTGGGGGAGAAATACGTTCCAACTTAGGAACATAGAAATCTGTATATCCTTTAGGCTGAGATAGCACTTTACGAGTTTTCCCTTGCTTGTCAAGAATGTTTACCCGATAAGGTCGATCAGGACCAACTACGGCAAAAAGCGGTTTGTAGATTTTAGACCTTTCTTCATCCGTAAAACGGTCAACCGTTCGACGTACATAAGCTATATCAAAGTAGTTGGCATACAAAACGTCTTCTTTATAGTCTTGAAATGTCTTCTTTTTCCAACCGTTTACGGATTCATTAAATAATGTTGCATCAAGTAGGTTGGGGGCTGCGGCTGCTTCAAAGCTACCGAATTTCAGATCAACAATCAGCAATTCAAGGTCAGCTTTAAGTGAATCTAAAACTTTGGGATTTGTCTGGTAAGCTTTTTCAAAAGCTTCGTTTTTGAAAAATTCAACTTCTAGGAAACTCAGATAAGATTGGTTAAAAGCCTGTAATACACTGATAACAGAGGATATACGGGCCGCGTGTCCAACAGTAGCGGTTGGGTCGATCTGAAACCTAAATGCGATGTCTTTAAGTGCTTCGAGCATTAAAACTTACCAGTTTTAGGCAAAAGTACAAAGTAATCAGAAGCATTGAGGGGAGGGATTCTAACTACCCGGTATGGTATTACTATACACTGTCCTACTTTTGTTCAGAAACAACAAATATCATGCCTTACAAATTCAAATCTATACTGATATAGTAGTCTTATGAGATTACAGTTTGACAGCAATCAGCAGTACCAGCGAACGGCTATCAATTCCGTTGTCAGTCTGTTTCAGGGCCAACCTTTACACCAAAGCGACTTTGAAGTGACGTTTTCTGACTTTGGAAGCGGCTTAATCCTTACTCAAAACGGAGTAGCCAACAACCTGATTTTAACCGACGATCAACTGCAAATCAACCTCAAAGCTGTTCAGGACAGCAACCAGTTAGCAAACGGTAACGATTGGTATGGTCGACACTTTACAGTTGAAATGGAAACCGGAACGGGCAAGACCTACACCTACTTACGGACCATCTATGAACTTAACCAGCGGTATGGCTTCAAAAAGTTTGTTATTGTAGTTCCGAGTGTGGCCATACGGGAAGGAACACTAAAGAACCTGACCATTACTCAACAGCATTTTCAAAACCTGTACAATAACCCGGCTTTAGATTACTCCGTTTATGACAGCAAAAAACTGTCAGCCTTGCGGAGTTTTGCAACGGCCAACAGTCTGCAAATTCTGGTTCTAAATATCGACAGCTTCACTCGCGACGATAATGTTATCAATCAGTTGCGGGAAACGGGTATTCGGCCAATCGAATATGTTACCAGTACTAACCCTATTGTGATTATTGACGAACCGCAAAACATGGAAACAGCGGTTCGGGTTAAAGCGATTGCCGATTTAAACCCAATGAAAACCCTACGGTATTCGGCCACGCACAAGAATTATTATAATCTGATTTACCGACTTTCGCCCGTAAAGGCGTATGAGTTGGGCTTAGTTAAACAGATTGAAATAGATGGCATACAGGCTGAGCGGGATTATAATTCGGCCTTTATCCAGTTGGACAGCATACAGGCCGCAAAGCGGAATATTAAGGCCAAACTAACAATCTACGTTAACGATGCTACAGGCGCAAAACCAAAGACCGTAGCGGCTGAGGTTGGCTCTGATCTGTTCGCCCTATCCAATGGCCGGGCTATGTATCAGGATGGCTTTATAATCAATAGCATCAATGCTGCTGAGGATTGTTTAGAGTTTTCAAACGGGTTGGTTCTTAACGTTGGCCAATCGCAAGGGGGACTAAACGACGATGTACTAAAGTTCATGGTAAAGCGGACCATCGAACGACATTTTGAGAAAGAACGCCGGTTATCCAAAAAGGGCATTAAAGTACTGTCTCTGTTCTTCATTGACCGGGTAGCCAACTACCGGGGCTACGATACCGGGGGTAACATCTTACCTGGTAAGTTTGCCAACTGGTTTGAAGAACTCTATATGGAGATAGCGGCCCGGCCAATTAACCAGGGCGTTATTCCGTTCAACGTGTCCGACGTACATAACGGGTACTTTTCAACTGATAAAGGCCGGGCAAAGGACACGAACGGAGCCACTAAAGCCGACGATGATACATATAACCTGATAATGAAGGATAAAGAACGGCTGTTAAGTAGTGAGGAGCCGTTACGCTTTATCTTTTCGCATAGTGCCTTACGGGAAGGATGGGATAACCCGAACGTGTTTCAGATTTGTACCCTGAACGAAAGTCGGTCTGAACTCAAAAAACGGCAGGAAATAGGCAGGGGTTTGCGGCTCTGTGTTGACAGTGAGGGCGCAAGGGTTCAGGATAAGACTATTAACGTTTTGACCGTCATCGCAAACGAAACGTACCAGGATTTTGCTAATACCCTACAAAAAGAGATTGAGGAGGATACAGGCGAATCATTCAAAGGCAAGATCAGAAATGCCAACGAAAAGGCCCAAATCAAACTCAGCAAACAACTGATACCGGACAACTACCCGGAATTTTTTGAGTTATGGGATAAGATCAAGAACCGGACCCGTTACCGGGTTTCATACGACACTAGCGAACTAACCAAACGAGCTATTGAAGAGGTACGCAAAATGCCGCCAACGGTTAGACCTCAGATCGTTTCTGAAACGGCTTTAGTAAGCATGGAAGAGGGACGGGGTTTGACTACTCAGTTGATGGGTCGTAAGCAGGAAAAGATTCGGCCTAATGCTCAGCCCGTACCAGACGTTTACGCTTACATTCAGGGTAAAGTTGACCTAACAAGACAAACCATCTTTGAAATACTGAAAGGTTCAGAGCGGTTGGCTGAGATTACAAACAATCCTCAGCAATTCTTGGATAACGTGGTATCCTGTATTCAGCGAACACTAAACCGACTAATGGTCAACGGCATTAAGTATGAGCAAATACAGGGTCAGGAATACGCTATGCAACTGTTTCAGGATGAAGAGATAGAAACATACCTCAGCAATTTATTCAAAGTTAGCAGAGAGCAGAAAACACTATTCAACTATGTACCCATTGATAGTGACGTTGAAACCAGATTTGCCCGCGAATGTGAAGCCGACGAAAACGTAAAATTCTATTTCAAACTACCGAGGGGTTTTAAAATTCCCACACCAATAGGCAACTACGTACCCGATTGGGCTGTATTGTTTGAAGGTAGCCAGCGTATCTACTTCGTAGCTGAAACCAAATCAACATTGGACACGCAATTACTACGGGAAATTGAAAAACTGAAGATAGATTGTGGTAAGGCTCACTTTGCCGAGTTTGAAAGCAACGGCGTTCAATTTTGGCACGTTGATAGTTTAAAAGGGCTAGTTGCCAAAGCAGATAGAGAAGATTAAAACCTCATCTTCTCTAAGAATGTAGGTTTAAGAATAGGGCCATATTTTTAATTATCAATACACAAATCGTTGAAGTTTATAACATGGTTCAACAATTTTCAAATTCATTTAATCGATTCTGGAAGACAAGCGATAAAAGAATAGTTTTTATATTGATAATAGCGTTCTCTATTCTATGGAAATTGTTTGAAACCCATCCCCTAAACAAGAGGGAAGAAGCTAATCAACTCCTTAATAACATAATTCAGTTTTCTGCAATTTTTTCTGCTATACTTATAACCTTTATTGTTTCAAAAGTTATTCAGATTAGACAAGAAAGACTTGAAAGACTTAAGGAAATAACAGAGCTTTCAAATAAGTTGACGGATTTCAGAAGAATAGCACTTACACTAAAAAACTCACACGAGTTCTGGAACAGCGTAATGAAGATGAAACTTGATAACAAGTATAAGAAATTAGATTACTTTGTTATCAAGTTACAGTATTATGAATATGAGGAAAACATTGAAGAATTAAAACAGGCATATTTTCAGGAAACTCAAATTTGTGGAGCAGGTCTATATCTTGGAATAAAAAGCTTACTTGAAGGCAGTCGAAATCATTGGCAGTCTGAGTTATATGATAGCTACGATCATAATTATATCTATCCATTAGAAATACTAGAAAAATGGACAGTCACTAATTGTGCTAATGTGCTTTGGACGCATCTAGATTATAAATGGGCAGAATATGCAGACTGTTTTAAGTTCGCAGCTATTAGCCATAATGACAAAGAAGCAATACTTCAACTTTGTAAGAAAATAAATCCAAAGAAATATGGCGAAAAACAATTTGACAGAGTTCTTCTTGGAGAAATAGGAAGCGAATTTGACGGATATATCATTCCTAGATTATATAAATTAACTTATTATAATACACTTGGTTTACCGAATTACTTAGATTTCTCTCTGACTATTTTACTTTTGACTATTATTTCGGGAGTTCTACTTCCCTTGCTTCTAACATCATTTAAACTCGAAGATATATTAGTACTAAAATTAGCGAGTATTTCCTCAATTATATTAATACTGAATCTGCTGTATTTTCTAATCAGATTCAGAAAAATATTAAATGAAGAAATACAAATTGATAGCAAATAATTACTAATCTTTAAATACTATTTCAATTTGCACCTAATTTGTATATCAATAAACTATTTTCTATACTTTTATTATGGGCAGAATTTCAGATTTTTCCTATAAATATGATGAACTAAAGAAATTGACTTTGGCCGACCTAAAAAGGCTTGGTTTTATGATTAATCAAGCCCGTTGTTCTGGTTCGATAAATTGGACCCGTAGAGGAGAGACAACGGGTACAGTTGATATAGCAGTTAACCTGTTTGGAGAAGGCGGTTATATTGAGTTGCACTATACATTCAACAAGACTGAGCAAATAAACTACCGGGTCGATTTGGTGCAGATACCAAGTAACTTAGGTAAGGGAAAGGTCTGGTACTTTGTCTGTCCGCTAACTGGCGAACGTTGCCGGACATTGTACCTGACCGACAAATACTTTGCATCTCGTAAAGCCCATACAGGTACTTTGTATGAAAGTCAAACTCATTCCAAACATTACCGATGGATAGATAAGACGTTCGGCCCAGAACTCAAATTAGATGGTGTTTATGATCAAGTGTATAAGCGATATGCTAAGAAGCATTATCGGGGTAAACCAACCCCAAAAATGAGAAAAGCTCTGATATTAGAACGAGCGTATGATATATCTAAAGGACGGACACCAAAAAGTTTTGACGAATACTTTCAAGACAATTTCAGGTGAAATTATACTAATCCGTCAACAAAGCAGTCAACAAAGCAATAAAAAATAAGGTTAACTATCTTATTTACAGATATTTAACCTTATTTACATGTAGTCCCGACGGGAATCGAACCCATATCAAGCGTTTAGGAAACGCTTATTCTATCCGTTGAACTACGGGACCAAAAAAGGAGCGGTCACTAATGGCCGCTCGCTCCAGAATACAAAATTGCCGAAAATCTGCTAACTCGCCAAACCATCGCCGTACTCTGCCGATTCAGAAAGGGGGACGTGAACCCAGTTTGGATAAATCTGGTAATGTCTCTCTTTCACCAGATCATATAGCAACTCCCGCAGTTCACTGACATTCTCGCCGGTTTCGGCAGAGATAAAGGTCACATAGTCAGCTTTTTTGGTAAGATAAGTCTTCTTCAAATAAGCCAACGCGGTTTGCTTTCGTACAGCTACCGGAACAATCACATCCTCCTGCATGTCGGCGAAATCCTCATCATCACTTGAATTAGTCTGATCTGTCCATTCTTCTTTCGGAACAAATCGGTCCATCTTGTTGAATACCAGCACCATCGGCTTATCGGCGGCTTTGATATCGGCCAGTGTTGAGTTGACGACTTCAATCTGCTCCTCAAAGTTAGGATGCGATACATCTACCACGTGAACCAGAATATCAGCTTCCCGTACTTCGTCAAGGGTAGATTTAAACGACTCGATCAACATCGTTGGTAACTTTCGAATGAACCCGACGGTATCTGTCAGCAGGAAGGGGATATTACCCAGCGTTACCTTTCGCACTGTTGAATCGACCGTGGCGAAGAGTTTATTTTCGGCAAAAACGTCGGTTTTAGCCATCGTCCGCATCAGTGTCGATTTGCCTACGTTGGTATACCCCACAAGGGCGACGCGTACCAGGCGGTCCCGTTCTTTCCGGCGGGTCTGGCTTTGCTTGTCGATTTTGGCGAGTTTTTCCTTCAGAAACGAAATCCGGTCTTTCACGATCCGCCGGTCAGTTTCGAGTTCTTTCTCACCAGGTCCGCGCATACCTACCCCCCCTTTCTGGCTGGTCAAGTGACTCCACATCCGGGTCAGTCGGGGGTACATGTATTGGTATTGCGCTAACTCAACCTGCACACGCGATTGGGCCGTTTGCGCCCGCATCGAAAAAATATTCAGGATAAGCAGGCTTCGGTCCAGCACTTTGACATCCTTAAAGCTATCTTCAAGGTTCCGCACCTGCGCAGGTGTCAGGTCATCATCAAAAATGACGGAGTCAACGGGATTATCAAGAATAAACGTCTGTATTTCTTCCAGTTTGCCTTTGCCCACAAATGTGCGCGTATCAGGCCGGTCCATTTTTTGCGTAAACGCCTGAACAGTCGTCACCCCCGATGTTTCGGCCAGAAACGCCAGTTCGTCCAGATATTCCTTCGTCTGGTCGGCGGTTTGCTTCTGCGTAATCAGGGCAACGAGTACGGCTGTTTCGGGTGGCTTAGTGTTATCGATCATAAATAGATTCAGGGATAAGGAAGTGTTGGATTTCAATTTATTGCAAACGGTAATCAACACCCCATGAGATAAATAACGAGGGGCTGGGGGTAAAAGTTTCGGTACGGGAAGCGTAGCTTCAGCCTGTTTGTCTCATACCTGAACGGTTTTCCAGCGGCCCCGACGGAACGCAAGAATAGATAGTATCGCCATCAAGATTTCGCTCGTTGCTACGGACCAGAATACGCCGGGAGGCCCCCAATGGAAAACATGTGCCAACGTGTAAGCAAGTGGTATTTCTACCACCCAAAAGCATATAATATTGATGATTGTTGGCGTTCGGGTGTCGCCCGCTCCGTTGAGCGATTGACTAAGCACCATACCATAGGCCATGAAAAGATAGCCCAGACAAAATATTCGTAAGCCCTGCACTGCCACATCAACAACGCGCGGATTGTTGTCGAACAGACCAACAATCTGCGTAGCTCCCAGAAAAAAGCCAATGCCAACAGTCGCCAGAAAAATCATGTTGCAGAAGGCAGCCCGCCAGGCCGACGTTTCGGCCCGGTCGGGATGGCCAGCGCCTAAATTCTGACCCACCAGCGTTGCGGCAGCATTAGCCATACCCCACGATGGTAAAATGGTAAACACGATAATCCGAATAGCAATCGTGTATCCGGCTACTACATCGCTACCAAACGTGGCGAGCAGTCGGGTCAGGAAAATCCAGCTGGCGGAGCCGACCAAAAACTGACTGGCACCCCCAACGGCCAGACCAAGCAGATTCCGGATAATACCAACATCGGGTACCATGTCTGTTTGTAGCAACTGAATCGTTCCTTTCCGGCGCGACAGGGCAATCAATTGATAAATAACACCAATTGTTCGACCCGTTGTTGTAGCTACCGCCGAACCCAGCACACCCATTTCGGGGAAGGGCCCCAAGCCGAAAATAAATACTGGACAGAGCAGGATGTTGACCCCGTTAGCCAGCCATAACGACCGCATGGCCATAGAAGCATCACCCGCACCACGCAGACAGCCGCTGAGCGTATACAGTAGTATGATGGCCGGCGAACTGATGAAAATCATCCGGGTAAACCCCACCCCGTTGGCAATCAGTTGCTCATTACCCCCCATAAATCGCAGAATAGTATCGGCAAATAAAAATCCCGGTATGCCCATGACAACAGCAAGAACAACCGAGACAAGAATCACCTGTCCTGCTACCCTGGCGGCTCCCTGCTGATTTTGCTCACCTATGCGACGGGCTACAAGTACAGTAGCCGCCGTACTCAACCCAATGGCGATGGAATAGACCAGGGTTAATACAGACTCCGTAAGCCCAACCGTAGCGATGGCTTCGGTGCTAATTTTTGCCACAAAAAAGACATCCACAACGGCGAACAATGACTCCATAACCATTTCCAGAATCATTGGAACGGATAACAGAAAAATAGCCCGGTTGATACTGCCCGAAGTAAAATTGGATTCTGAACCGCGCAAAGCAGTCAGGAATAACCGAAAAAATCTGGTCATTTTATGCTATAAATGTACAGTAACCGATGGCTACTGGCTCGTATGTAGAAAGGAGAAAAGTAGTATGCCAGACAAACCAGGAGTTTGTGGACACTTGAGGAAAAACATAAAACCTTAGGAGGTTTCTTAAGCGAGGAACTTCATGGGCATTTTGGAACCGCCGGCGCGCGTTCATTTAGCGCACAAACTTACTGGTTAACGTCGTATAAATCCACCTTTTTTGAGCAACCGGTTTATAAAAAAGGGTACATTGGCCCTAAAACAAGCGCTGTTAACCTAAAAGCAGCACTTATTATGGTAAACTATCCAGTAGGTGAGTGGTTTAAAAAATATGCATACGTCCACTTTCTTTATAAACGGCCTGGCGGATTTTCTGCAGAAGGAGCTATCAGTTGAAAAATTTCCCGAAACAGAGCAAGGCGGTATTTACTATCCATCAAAACGACCTGTAAAGCGGGTTGGGTTAGCCCTGGAGCCATTTCCCCAATTGTATGACTGGGTAAACGAAACGCAGATTGATGCCCTTTGGCTGCATCGCCCCTGGAAAATTGATCTCCCCAGCTTGCCCCCCGATTTAGGTATCCTTTCCCATCATCTACCCTTCGACGAAGCGCTAACAATGGGATATAACCGCCGTTTGGCCGATCAGTTAGGGGCTACTGGCAATCTACAGCCCATTGGCTATAAGAAGTCGGCCGATGGTTCTGGCAAAACCCTGCCTCCCCGACCTATTGGTATGCTTATCGATATCAACCCCCAGGAGTTTGACCTCTTACTCGACAGAATTAAAACAATTTTTGATGGGTACGACCGAGCCGAAGCGGGGTATGGCTCTGGCGGTTGGCAACCAGACAGTTACCGCGTGGCAGTGGTAGGGGCCATGACTGATGCGCTCGTTCGGGAGGCCGACGAGAAAGGGGCGCATCTTTATTTGACGGGGGCCTATCGTAAAGCAGGTCAGCAGGCAGTTGACGACACGGGTATGGCCGTTATTGCCGCCGGGCATCGCCGAAGTGAAGAAAGGGGTATACGGATGCTGGCTGAACTAATTGAAGAACACCTACCGGTTAAGTGCGCTGTACATGAACCAGTAGTAGCCATTAAGTTGTAAAAATGTTTATTCAATAGTTCGCGGATCATCGGCAATGCGGGTATTGTCATAGAAGGTATCCATCAAGGCCATGTCCTCATCTGTAATCGTGAAAGTCAATACATCAAAATTTTCCTGTATCCGTTCGCGCTTTACTGATTTTGGTATAGTGACTACTCCATGTTGCAACGACCACCGGATCAAAAGTTGATACGTCGATTTTTCGTATTTATGAGCTAATGCAACCAGCTTTGGATCATCCGCTTTTTGCCCCCGCACCAGAGGAGCGTAGCCCTCCGGCTGAATCTTTTTCTGATGACAATAATCCAGGACTTGGGGAAGAAAACAGTAGGGGCTAAATTCTATCTGATTAACGGCGGGTGTAATAACCGCTTCGGTCAACAATTCATCCAGATGGCCCGGATAGTGGTTTGAAATTCCTATGGCTCGGGCGCGGCCATCCATATAAATCTTTTCGAGCGCCCGCCAGGTTTCGTGTCGATGTTCTTTAATGGGCCAGTGAATTAAGTACAGGTCCACCACATCCAGACGCAGGCGTTCCAAGCTTCGGTTGAATGCCCGCAGGGTTCGGGTGTAGCCCTGATCATCGTTCCAGACTTTAGTTGTAATAAAAACATCACTCCGGGAGAGGCCGCTCTCCCGAATAGCATCGCCTACTTCACGCTCGTTGCCATAGGCAGAAGCGGTATCTATCAATCGACAACCTGATTCGAGTGCCCATTCTACGGCCTGCTGTACCTCGTTGGTCTGTTTTGGGGCGTAAACACCAATGCCAAGCAAGGGCATTTGGACATTATTGTTAAGCGTAGTAAAAGGTATCTCCATTCGTACAACACATTTCCAGTTGTTAATCCCAAAACGAGGTAAGATGTTTTCAGATACTTACATTTTAGTTAGTCTCTTTAATCAATCAGCACGTTGTATGTTTACAAATAATTATCTACGCTATATCCTGTCAGGCTTATGTGGAAACATTTCCTTATCCTAAGTCTCGTTGTCTTCTCCGTAGCGGCCGGCTGGGCTCAATCAGTTCCACCAACCAAACTGATTCATTACTCCCTCGAAATAGGTGGGTTAGCAACCTCAGCCCCGCAAAACCCTTTCTGGCTACGGGTCAATCAGTATAATACCATTCCGTTGCAGGGTTCTTTCGGAACGATACGAGCAGGAATACAGCGCGCTTACCAGAATCGATCCGATTCAATGCCGAAACGAAAATCACGTTTCGACTGGGGCTTTGGATTATATACGGTCGCCAATATTGGCCCAATGCCTACTCCTGACAACCCGGCCCTATTAGTGCCGGATGCTTACGTAAAAATTCGTTTTGGCGTTCTGGAACTCTACGGTGGCAACCGGCGCGAAGTAGCCGGGCTGGGGGACACCCTGCTGACAGCCGGTTTTGTTGCCTGGTCGGGAAACGCCATGCCGTTTCCAAAAATAGCATTGCAAACACCCGATTACGTACCGATTGGCTTTACCAAAAAACTGTTGTCTTTTCGGTTGGGGTACGCCCATGGCTGGTTTGCCAACTCCTATATACAGGGAAGCTATCTTCACCAGAAGTACCTATACGGGCGGATTGGAAAACCCAATTGGCGATTTCGTTTTTACGCTGGCTTAAACCATCAGGTGCAGTGGGGTGGCAGAGCCGATTACCTGCTTGGTCGGCCAGATTTGGCTGTAGATGGTAGTTTGCCGACCTCTTTTCAGGACTATTTATCCCTGCTAACCGGCCGCTATCCGGATGCCTTGGAAAATGACCGGTTTACAACGTTTGATGGTACCAATCGTGTCGGTAATCACGTTGGCAACTACGATGTAGCAATGGAATGGCTGGGAAAACGGCATAACTGGCTGCTCTATCACCAGCACATGTACGAGGATGCTTCGGGGCTGGCCCTGCAAAATATACCGGATGGCTTAACGGGGGTACGTCTTCAGAACAACTCCCCCATAAAATCCCGCTTCCGGTTTGAACGGGTTGTACTCGAATGGCTGAGCACCACCAATCAAAGTGGCCCAATCTTCAATCAAACGGCCCGGTATCAGGGCAATGACAATTATTTCAATAACAGCCAGTATAGCCAGGGGTGGTCGTATCGGGGGCGCACGATTGGTACGCCGTTCATCATGCCGCGTTCTGACCTGGCTCCGGCAGTAGGGAATGATTTTGGTGCCAATGGTTTCTTTCCCAATAATCGGGTGGTAGCCTGGTATCTGGGTACCATCAGCACCGTTCGACACGGCCCTACGTTAACTACCCGTTTATCATACAGCCGTAATTTCGGTTCGTATAAACAGCCCTACCCGACGGTAATCCATCAGTTATCCACCCTTTTAACCGCTCAATGGCCTATTAATAAATGGTCAGGATCTTGGTTGACAACTACAGTAGCCTTTGACCGGGGTGAGTTAATGCCTGATAACATTGGCAGCTATATCAGCGTGAAGAAAAATTGGTAAATAGTTTAGCCTTACGCAATTGTTCACCGTAAATTATTATTTTTAATGCCTTAAATCCATTAAACGTGGCTACGCGTATAAAGAGCGTAACTATAGTTTAATCTATCAAGGAACATTTGCTATGCTCGTTTTTTACAGAAAAAGTCTTCATACCATTATCAGCGTGCTGGTTATCAGCTTACTACTGATAATGAATGCTTGTGACGACCGGCTGGCACCAAACCCTGATCTACTACCTGAGTCCCCTATTTACGCGCTGAACGATGTCAATCAGTTAATGCGGGTAACCCTGGGCGGTGTCCATGAGCCGATAATACCGATGCGTATAGTCGGCACGAACGTGGAGGTTGGAGAACGGATCATGTCCATTGATTTCCGGCCTGCTACGGGGCAGCTTTATGGAGTGAGCAACAAGAGTCGCCTGTTTATAATAAATCCCAACACGGCCGAAGCGCGTCCACTAACCACCAACCCTTTCTCACCCGGCCTTACAGGTAGTGTTGTGGGCATTGATTTCAACCCGGCCTTCGACCGCATTCGGCTAATCAGTACCGATGGACAGGATTTCTGGCTGAATCCGGAAACGGGCTTAGTAACTACTAAAAATAGCACCAGTAGCAGCCATATAGGCATTATGGTTTCAGAACTGGCTTATACGAATAACCGGGCGGGCGTACTGACATCAGTACTGTATAACATTGATCCAGCTACGGACAGGCTCTATACACAAACGCAACAGAGCAAAAGCAACCTTACCGACGTTGGTGCTCTAGGACTGGACATTGCCGGTGCAGTTGGCTTTGATATTACACCCGATGGCAACGGCCTGGTAGCCGTAACGTTTAACGGTTCTTCTGAGCTTCAGCAAATCAACCTCGCAACGGGCCGGCTTCGTAAGTTAGGTAACCTACCGGGGGCCATCATTGGGCTGGCGGCTCCTACAGAGCCCGTTGCTTACGCTATTGATAGCAATAATAATCTGCTTATTTTTAATCCACTGAACCCGCTGCCTGTAGCGAAGCCTGTTACGGGTTTACAGGCAGGCGAGCAGATCAATGGTCTCGATTTCCGTCCTTCAACGGGGCAGTTGTACGCTCTGAGCAGTTCCAGCAGGCTTTATACGCTAAATACTGCCAGTGGTATAGCTTCCGCTATTAGTAAATCTCCGTTAGGTAATCAACTGTCAGAACCGGTTACCGACTTTAGGTTCACGCCGACAGTAGACCGTATCCGGCTTACAATGGCTACCGGGCACACATTTCTACTAAATCCCGTTGACGGTGAAATTGACAAGGTGGAACAGACACTGAATCAATCCCCTCCAGACCCAATACGACACGCCTATACCCTGCTCCGAACCAATGACTCGACCCGAATTCATTCCGTTAACCCAATAAATGGATCGTTATCTACAGGCATCCTATTGCCGGGTAATCCTGTTGTTCGTGGTTTTACAACTGGTTTGGGTTTTTGAGTCGCTCCCAAGAGTTATTTAAATTTTTCGCCATTGAAAAGGCCCGCTTCGTTACGTAACGAAGCGGGCCTTTTCAATGGCGAAAATGCAGAAAGCCTTCGGTCTACGAAAACAAAACGCTTACACCGTTTCCATTTCCTGTTCCATTCGACGTGAACGCGAGCGATCCGCCAGACTTATCCGTAGCAGGATTCGTTTTTTTATCCGCATCCAGCGTTCGTATAATTTTGATTCCTTCAGAAAATTCCACTTTTCTTCCTTCGTTTGCTGCTTATGATCCTCAGGATCATAAAGCATACCGGTACAAAGGCAGTGCTTGCGCTCCGTGCGAGTCAGAATATCGAAGTTTGCACAGGTCTGGCAACCTTTCCAGAAAGACTCATCGCCGGGTAACTCACTAAGTGTGACCGGCTGGTAGCCCAAATCCGAGTTGATTTTCATAACGGCCAGACTCGTGGTAATACCAATAATCCGGGCTGTGGGAAACATCTTCCGGGACAACTCGAACGCTTTCGCTTTGATGTGCGTGGCAATACCACTCTTGCGGTAATCGGGATGCACAATCAGGCCGGAGTTTGCTACGAATTTACCGTGGTCCCACGTTTCGACGTAACAGAAACCAACCCATTCGCCGGTAATGGCCGTTGCGATAATGGCTTTGCCTTCAACCATCTTTTCCATCACATAAATGGGTGAACGCTTGGCAATGCCGGTTCCTCTGGCTTTGGCGCTTTCTTCCATTTCGTGGCAGATCGTTTCGGCCAGCCGAAGGTGGTTTTCATTGGCGACCTGAATGATGTATTGGTCGTTAATTATTTCTGGGGTGATCATTGTCGTTTATTCGGGCGGTTGTGAAGCCGCAAAAACGGAGACAGCGTAATCCGAGCTGATTTGTTGTGAGAAGATAAAACGAGAGAAAAGGCGGAAATAGTTTACCACATAGGCAAACAAATAGATGTAGTCCTTTCGGACCTAAACCGAAATGGCGTAGTATGGAAGAAAGTCGGTATGTAAACGAGCTTTGCCATTGGTTTTGCGCTAAACGCGGACAATTTTAGAGAGTTTATCCGGTTTGTGCAATAGGATAACGGTTTTTTTTAGGGATATGTTCGTAATCGCTCGAAACATATTTCCTAATCATTTTGTACTACGTACTTTTCCGCAATAGACTATAAACGATAAAAAGCGTGTCTGTGGTTTTCCCCTCCTCCTATAATCCACTTACGCTGACCCAAAGCCGCCCTTTACGGTATGGCGTTTTCTTCTACCTGTATGTCATGCAGGGTATTCCGTCCGGGTTTTATCTGACAGCATTAGCCAACTACTTCACCGCCGAAGGTGTTGGACCAGATGTAGTCGGGTCGTTTATAGCCATTATCGGTTTACCCTGGGCTTTTCAATTTATCTGGGGGCCCCTTATTGACCGCTTTCAGGGTTCACCCATGGGCCGACGTAAGCCGTGGGTGGTAGGCTCGCAGTTAATGACGTTACTAGCCTCTGCGATGCTATTGTTGGTTAAGAATCCCATTGCCCAAATAAGTACACTGGCCTGGTTATTTTGCCTGCGGAGTCTGTTTGCCGCCATTCAGGATGCCAGTGTAGACGCGATGGCCATTACGGTCATACCGGCCGGAGAACGCGGACGCGTAAATGCGTTCATGCGGGCAGGTTACCTGGTTGGTACTGGCATTGGAGCGGCCGTATTTGCTACTATCCTGCGTCGGTACGGATTTCACGAAGCTGCACTGGCGCAAATGGGCTTCCTGCTGACAGGAGTTCTGTTAACTGGCTTTATCCGGGAGATGCCCGGCGATAATTTATGGCCCACCTTCTCCCGGCGGTCACTACCCCATAGGCAGCTTGTTTCTGTAAAAGAGAACCAATCGCCTGAACCCGTACCGGATTTCCGTTGGCTGTTTACCGAGCTGTTTCGTGGCCTGTTTACCCGACGAAGCCTATTGCTTTTTGGAGCCATTCTACTGGCCTATACCAGCAATTCTCTGTTTATACGGGCTTACAACTACCATCTGATCAATGCACTTGGCTGGCAGGATACGGATGTGTCAGTGCTGACGGGAACATACGGCATGTTACTGGCAACGGTGGTTGCACTAGCGGGGGGCTATTTAGCTGATCGGTTTGGAGCGCAGCGGCTGTTGATCCTTGTTCTGGGATGTACTGTTGTTTACCTGCTTGGATTCAATATAGGTTCGGGCTTTTGGGTCCAACACTCGGTTGCGCAAAACGGACTGGTTGCGCTATATTTTCTGGACCCGGCCGTGAGTGCCGCAGCCATGCCAGTACTGATGAGTATTTGCCGAAAAGGAGTAGAGGGCTCTCAGTTTACTACCTACATGGCTCTGGTTAACCTGTGCGACATTGGCGGAACGTATTTAGCGGGCCGTGCTTTACTTTTCGTCAATGCACCCATTATTGGCTTCTTTGCCGGTGCCATGGTCCTCATTGCCTTAGTTATTGCCGGGCTAACCATACGGTATTACCGACGCATTCGGCCAAACGATGAATCAGTTTCTCTACCTTAATCAGGCAGTATAGGTGAGACAAATTTAGGTTTTGGTGAGTAGCTTGCACCATCGCCTTACGACTCCAATCTGCCATGCTCCATCTACGTAAGCTTCTTTACCGTGTACTCGAAACGTCCGCCGGTAAACGCCGGGGTATAAGCCTGGTTTTCAATCTGGTACTCATTACAATTATTACCCTGAATGCCATTGCCATTGTGCTTCACACCGTGCCTGAATACAATCAGCGGTACGCACAGCTATTTGTTGACTTCGAGCTTTTCTCCGTCCTTTTTTTCTCTATCGAATACCTGATGCGGGTATGGGTGTGCGTGGAGAATGAAAAATACCATCACCCTATTTTAGGAAGGCTGCGCTACATCGTTTCGGCCTCGGCTATCATTGACTTCCTGGCTATTTTCCCATTTTATTTCTCATTGTTCGCTACTGACCTAGGTGTAGTACGAATTTTGCGGCTCTTTCGTATTTTTCGATTATTCCGCATATCCCGTTACTCCCAGGCGTTCCGAATGATTCAGCGCGTGGTAGAAGAAAAAAAGGAGGAACTCGTCCTAAGTCTCTCCTTTGTAGTATTTATGCTCATCATCCTATCCAGCGTGATGTATTTCGTTGAGCACCCGGTTCAACCCGACAAATTCACCAGCATTCCGGCCACTATGTGGTGGGGAGTAAGCGCAATGACCACTGTCGGCTACGGCGACATCCTCCCCATTACGCCCCTCGGTAAGCTATTGGGAGGCATTTCAGCCATTGTCGGCATCGGTCTATTTGCCTTACCAACGGGTATTCTGGTATCCGGTTTCACGGAGCAGGTACGCACCAGAAAAGACCCGTCGAAGCGTATGTGTCCGCACTGTGGTCGCGAGATTTAGGTAAACGAATGCTCCTTCCCACATACGTTCTTTGCTCTGGCCACTCCATCAAATCCATTTGAAATCCGACCCGCCCGTGCTAACTTGCGGTATGGAAAATTTTGTGGTTTCGGCCCGCAAGTACCGCCCGGCTACCTTCGATACGGTGGTGGGGCAGGAGCACATTACAACTACGCTCAAGAATGCCATCAAGACCAATCACTTAGCATCGGCGTTTCTATTCTGCGGGCCTCGCGGAGTTGGCAAGACCACTTGTGCCCGCATCCTGGCCAAAACCATCAACTGCCAAAACCTGAATGCCGAAGGAGAAGCCTGCGATACCTGCGAGTCATGCGTGAGCTTCAATCAGAACGCATCCTTTAATATTCACGAACTGGATGCCGCTTCCAACAATTCGGTTGAGGATATCCGGAACCTGATTGACCAGGTACGCTATCCGCCACAGTCAGGGAAATACAAGATTTATATTATTGACGAGGTACACATGCTTTCGTCGGCGGCTTTCAACGCGTTTTTAAAAACGCTGGAAGAACCACCGGCCTACGCCATTTTTATTCTGGCCACGACGGAGAAGCACAAGATTCTGCCAACCATTCTGTCGCGGTGTCAGATTTTCGATTTTAACCGGATTCAGCCAGGGCACATTGCCAGTCATTTGGCAACTATTTCGGAGAAGGAAGGCATTACCGCCGAACCCGAAGCCCTCGACCTCATTGCCCAGAAAGCTGATGGCGGTCTGCGCGACGCCCTGTCCATGTTCGACCTGAATGTGACCTTTGCCGCCGACCGGGTTATTCGGTACAAGGAAGTGCTGGATAACCTACACATTCTGGATTATGATTACTATTTTAAATTGACCGATTTACTGCTGTCTGGCAGCCTACCTCAAAGCCTCCTGACGGTTGATGAAATTCTGCGCAAGGGTTTCGATGGGCACCAGTTTGTGGTGGGTCTGTGTCGGCACTTTCGCGATTTACTGGTTTGTAAGGATGCGGCCACGGTTCAGTTACTCCAGGTAACTGAAAACGTTCGTCGACAATACCTTGACCAGTCGGCGCGGGCACCGATGTCCTTTTTGCTATCGGCACTCAGTCTGGGCGGGCAGTGCGACATGAATTACAAGCAGGCCAAAGACCAACGACTACACACGGAACTGTGGCTGATGAAACTGGCTAATCTGCGGAATCTGCTCAACTGGGAAACCTTGCCCGACCTTCCGCTGAATGGTGCTCACGGTAAAGAGTCTGGTGCTGTCGAATTGGTCAGTCCCGAAAAAAAAAACGGCAATCCGAAGCCCAGCTCTCCCCAGCCTGATCCTGGCCCCCAACTAACAGAAAGTCATCCAATTACGAGTGAACCGGTCAACGGCTACGTAGCCACTGCCCCTGTATTGGCAGAAGCCTCCGCAGAAGCGTTGCCTGTAACGGAGAATGGCTATTCAGATGCCGCCAGTGTGAAAGACATAATGGCTTCGCCAGGTGCTATTACGACGCAGGAACCAGCCGCTACCGCTAAACCGAAAATTACCCCACTGCAACGCCCGGCCACCAGCAAACTGCGTTCAACGGTACCGTTGACAACGGGGGCCGTGAAGCAAACTACTCAGGCAGATGATACTCCGGCGGTAGTCGCTCCAGCGCGCCCTGACAAGCCATTCGATTTAGAGCAGTTACAGGATATATGGGTCTCATTTGCTAAAATCCGGCAACAGCAGAATGATTCCGCTACGGAGCAACTGGTGCTCAACCGGGAACTGGTGCTGGAGGGGGCAATTATCCATATCAACCTTGACAATACACTTCAGGTGGGCTACCTGACTGAATTGAAACCCGAATTACTGGGCTATATGCGAAATGAACTCCAGAACAGCCAGATCCAACTAGAGCATACTGTAACGCAACAGGAAGTCAAGAAGATGATTTACAGTTCGCAGGATAAGTACAATTTCCTGGCCCAGAAAAACCCCGCCCTTCATGAGTTGCGGAAGGTGCTAAACCTGGATGTGGATTATTGAGTGACCGTCAACGCCTTTTTTACTTTTTCGTAAAAGGCCGGTACTTTCTGGCGGGGGTCTCCCTTGCCAAGTGTTTCAATGGGCAGATAGCCCCGATAACCAGATTCGCGCACAATCTGCATAATCCTGTTCAGGTCGGTTTCTACTTCTTTGCCATCAACGAACATGTTTTCTTTTATTTGCCAGGTGGCTGCGTACGGAGCTACACGGGCAATCTGCTGGTAGGGGTCCCCAATCCGGAAACTGCCAATATCCAGATTAACGGCCAGCCACTCGGAGTTGACCCGTTGCAATATATCGAGGATATGATCGGCCGTTTGGATAAAATCAGCGTGGTTCTGTAGCACAATCATTACTCCTCGTTTGGCGGCATAGTCCGTACATTCCCGAATAGCTTCGACTGCCCAACCCGTAACTTCTTCCCGATTATAGCCCACCGTCAGTTCTTTACCTGTACCGGCAAAAATTCGAATAACGGGTGCTCCAAGTTTGGCGGCTAGGTCCGTCCATTTCGTCACCAACTCAACTTCCGCTTTTCGACGGGCGGCATCGGGCAACGTGAAATCGTTGCGGACGCCCGTTCCGCTTATGTCGAGGCCCAGCCGAAACGCCTTTCGTTTAATCTGATACACGTAATTATCGTCTGGCACTACCGGGTATTTCGGAAAATAATAACCCGTTGGATCAACGGCATCAAAGCCAATTTCAGCGCAAAATGTGATGACCTCCTCCAGTGTCATTTGCCCAGTTGTTAGGGGCTCGTTAAATGAATAAAGGTTGCAGCTCAGGCGGAGATGGTCGGCTTTTTCGCCAGTTGGCCCCATTACAGACGCAGGTAACCCTAGTCTTTCGGCGCCAGCCGCAAGGGGTACACCGGCCAGCATTGTTTTAAAAAAAGACCTTCGGTTAGGGGGGAGCTTTTCCATTTTGCTAGTGGTTTGAGGTATCTTCTGAAATCAGTTTTCCTGACCGATTATTGCAATGCATTGTAGTCAGCCAAAAAACCGATTTCAGAAGGGCCCTCTTTCGGAGGCTTAGTACCCGTCATTCTGCACCAGATACCCCGGTAAATTAGAGGCCCCGTCAATGGCAGTTTGGGGGATGGGGAAGAGCCGCTTTTTGGGGTCAGCATTGGTTTTTTCAGTCCAGGTACCTTCGTATTTACCGAAACGAATCAGGTCCGTCCGGCGCTGGCTTTCCCAGTAAAACTCAAACCCGCGCTCACGCAGGAGCAAGTCCAGGTTCATCGTCGTCAGGGCAATTGGAGCGGGCTTTCGGGCGGTACGGCTGGCCCGAACAGTGTTCACGTCGGCGAGGGCAGCAGCAGCGTCACCCCCCTTGCGGAGTTTGGCTTCGGCACGCATCAAATACGCATCGGCTGCCCGGAAAATTACGATGTCGGCCTCGCCGAGGTTACGCCCGCTGGTCGATTTTTTGCTGAACTCGTACTTTTCTACCCGGTAGCCCGTGTTGTAATCGCTACCCGGCACGGTGTAGTCGATCTGTTCTGTAAAATTAACCGCCAGCGTGGGTCGGTTGCGGGTCACGTTAAAGAGTTTGCCCACCTTGTAATTGCCGTTGGCACATTTCACAAACGCGCCGTTCACCCGCAACAGGCCATATTGCTGCCCGCGCAAAATACCCCGGTTGATATTGAAATCACTGGCCGACACGCACGAATCGCCCGGATTGGAGTAAATGGACAGGTTCTGTTTGTAAAACCGCGGGTCTGCCGATGGGTCTTTGGTGACGTTGGCATCTACCCATGAGCGGTAGAAATCAGGTGTGATGGCTGGTCCGTCGGTACCGTTGGCGGCTGGGAAAGCGGGTAGCGGAAACTGGTCGCCGGAGAGCGAAAAATAAGCCAGGCGGTTGTGCCCGTTCAGTTCGGCCCGCTGGTCAACGGCAAACACGATTTCTTTATTAGTGTGGTTGTCCGAATCAAAGAGCGAGAAGTATTCGGGAGCCAGCTGGTACTGTCCGGAGTTGATAATCTTATCGGTATATTCGACTACCTTATCCATATCTTCAGGCTTGAAGGTAAGCGCCGTAGCGTATCGGTCGCGGTACACGGCAGCATTCAAATACAGTCGCGCCAGCAGACCATAAACCGCGTTTTTACTCAACCGGCCGGGATCGGTAACGTTGGTTAAGTCCGGTTCAATAGCCAGCAATTCTTTTTTGATATACTCAACGGCGTCGTTGCCCCGCAGAATGATGGATGTGGCGTTTACGTCTTCCTTCACGAATGCCAGCCCGAACATATCCAGCAGCATCATGTTGTAAAACGCCCGCATCCCCCGCGCTTCGGCAATGTACGGTTTCGTAGTTGGGTCATTGAGTGTGGGTAGCGTATTTAGCGCGGTTATACTCCGCGAAATGCCCTGTAAGGCCAGCAACCAGGCACTCCGAACGTTCGGGTCGGTGCTGGTGGTGGTGTGCTGATGCAGCGACAGGTAAATGCCGTTATCACCCCAATCGGTCCCCCCCCGATACGGCAGAATAGCCTCATCGGTCGAAATTTCCTGCAAGGCAAAATACGTCGTGTGGTTATACAAATCCGGTAGTCGGGCATATACCGGAGTCAGGATACCATCGGCCGCCTGCCGATCCGACAGACCCGATACCGACGCTTCGTCCAGGACTTTTTCGGCTAAATTAGTGCAACTGCTGATGAACAGTAAGCCAGCCAGAGCCAGCGTGGAAGTTAGTTTCTTTTTCATTAAAATGTCAGATTTAATCCCAGCACAAACGTGCGGGGCTTGGGATAGCTTAGGTAGTCGATGCCGTACGACGAAATGCCGTTCACGGTGCGGTCGGTGTTGACTTCAGGGTCAAAACCATCGTATTTCGTAATCACGAACAGGTTTTGTCCCGTTGCCGACAACCGGATGCCCTGAATCCAGCGACCCATACCAATCAGTTTGGGGCTTAGGCTGTAGCCCAGCGTGGCATTGTTGAGCCTAAAAAAGGAACCGTTTTTCAGGTAGCGACTCGACACAGGGGCTGAGTTATTGACCGATTCATTCGGGTACTGAATGGCTTCGACCGTGGTGTTCAATCCCTTCGAGAGCCTCAGTTTGTAGAAATTGGCGTTGGCCGTGTTATCGTAAATCTTATTACCAGACACGCCATTGAAGTTCAGCGACAGATCGAAGCCTTTCCAGGACGTACTGGTGTTGATGTTAAACTGCTTGGTGGGCAGGGCCGACCCAGCCGCAACCCGGTCTTTATCCGTCACGATGCCGTCGCCGTCCGTATCGCGGTAGGTGCTGATACCTTTCTCATCAAAACCCGTAAATTCTTTCAGGAAGAACGTACCGATGGGTTGCCCATTGATGTAACCGTTGATGGTAGCCGACGTAAGCCCCGACCCGGAGGCCGATCCCGACTGAATAACCGAATACGGTGAGTTACGAACGATATTGTCGATGAATGTCATGTTACCACCAATATCAAAGCGGAAGCCACTAAGGCTGGCGTACCGGTAATTCAGCGTCAGTTCAACACCCTGGTTGGTAATAGTCATGTCTGGCACGTTGGTCCAGAATGTGCTGGCGGGCTGCACGGGGTCGGCCGGGATAACTTCGAGCAGAATGTTGTTCGACACTTTGCGGAAGTAATCGACCGAGCCAGAGAATGCGCCCTTAAACAGCCCAAAATCAAGGCCGATATTGGTCTGGTTCGAGACTTCCCACTGAATATCGGGGTTGGCCAGTCGGGTATACGATGTACCGGCGGGAAAGGTAGTGCCGTTATCGAGCGGGTAGCTGGTGGTGGGGCCAACCTGCGAGGTAAACAGAGCCTGCGTAATTTTCGCCGGAATTTCCTGATTGCCGGTGCGCCCGTAGCCCGCGCGGAGTTTCAGGTCGGTGAAGGGACCACTTTTCAGGAACGCTTCTTCCGAAATTCGCCAGCCGAGTGAGAACGACGGGAACACGCCGTACTTATTGTTGGACCCAAACTTGCTCGAGCCGTCGGCCCGGACAGTTGCCGTAGCGAGGTATTTATCGTGATACTGGTAGTTGACGCGGCCAAAAAATGACTGGAGTTCATTCTGGATGGCAAAACCAGTAGGCTTGTTATTGGCCAGCGACAAATCCTGTCCCAGACCGGGGTTAAAAATCGGTTCGATGGGCGAAATAGGAAACTTGTTGATGCTGAAGTCCCGACCCTGAATGAAGAACTTCTGGTACGAATGCCCCACCAATGCTGTCAGGTCATGGTTGGTCTGATTCAGCGTGTAGGTCAGGTAATTCTCCACCAGCGTGTTGCGATTAACGGAAGACACCGTTTCAAACCGGCCGTCCTGCTGCGGCACCGCACTCGCCAGCGACTGTAAATCCTGCGTAGCCGTCGAATAATCGGCACCGAGGTTCAGTTTATAAACCAGCCCGTCGATGATTTTAAACGAAGGACTGATGTTAGCAATAATCCGGGTCGTGGACGTTACGTCTTTCTGGAGAGCCAGCGTCGTAAGCGGGTTGCCACTCTGGTATTTGAACGGCGTACCGTCGGCATCGTAGGCCGGGTAGGTCGGATTAGCCGCGAGGGCACCACCCACCAGGCTGCCCGGACTGCCCGGCGCCGAGCCGCCCGACGAATTGTCGATGGGTGGGCGTTGGTTATCCGTGTAGGCTGCGTTCAGGTTAACATCCAGCGTGAGCCGGTCTTCGAGCAATTTCTGCGACACGTTGATGCGGCCCGTGTAGCGGTTGAGGTTACTATTTCTGAGGATACCTTCCTGATTCTGCACGCCTACCGAACCGTAATACGTTGTTTTGGCACTTCCTCCGCCAAACGCCAGGTTGTAGTTTTTGGTGTAGGCCACGCGGGTAATTTCCTTTTGCCAGTCGGTATTGGCTCCCTTGTCGTCCAGCACCCCACCCAGGGCTACTACCTGCTTGCGGTATTCGTCGGCAGAGAACAACCCCAGGGGCCGACTCAGGTTGGAGATGCCGATACTGGCCGAGGCATTAAGCGTTGACGCCCCCGATTTACCCCGTTTCGTCGTTATTAGAATGACGCCATTGGCCCCGCGCGAACCGTAGATAGCCGTTGCCGACGCATCTTTCAGTACGTCGATGCTTTCAATGTCCTGCGGATTCAGGAAGGTGAGCGGATTGGTTGAACCGCCCGTGCTGGAGTTGTCGAGGGCCAGCCCGTCAAGGACAAACAACGGCGTACTCCCCGTGCGAACGCCACCGGGACCGCGCACCGTAATCCGCTGCTGGGCACCCGGTTCACCACTGGCCGAGGTTACGTTCACCCCGGCAACTTTACCCTGGATAAGCTGCTCCGGTGAGTTGATAACGCCCCGGTTGAACTCCGAACTTTTGATGGATGCAACGGCACCGGTAATGTCTTTCTTGGCCGTGCTGCCGTATCCTACCACCACCACCTGCGCCAGATCGGAAGCCGACGCGGCAAGGGATACATTAACGGTACTGCGGTTACCAACAACTACCTCTTGCGAGACGAAGCCGATAAACCCGACAACCAGCACTGCATTACCATCCGGTACTACGATTTTGTACTCACCATTAGAATCAGTCGTTGTACCTCGTTGGGTACCTTTCAATACAACACTGGCTCCGGCAAGTCCTTCATTTGTTGCCGCATCGATAACGCGTCCGTTCACGGTTATATCAGCCAGTGAACGATTTTTTTCTGCAATGGCCAGCGAATTGATAGCTAGCAACAAGCAGAACATCAGGCTCCATTTTCTTATAAACGGAGGAGGGAATGAGTAAAAAAATACCATATCAGTGGGGGTTTGTTACTAGACGCAAAACTCTTTCATTTATTCCAACAACAGAGTCCGTTTCCTAAACTTAAAGGAAACTTAAAACACTGCTAGTTTTTTGCAAAATAGCAACATTTCTTAGGATTATACGGGATTGAATAAGGTGAATTTTTGTGGCAGTCGCTGGCTGTACTTGCAGCGCAGATCAGCAAGCAAACTCTTAGCTAATACATTACCTAACCGGCTGGCGTGAAGCCGTCAATGTTAGCGTAATGTGAAGAGTCTTACATAACTCGTACAAGAAGGGACTCAGCTAAGGGTCAATAGGCCCGCGCTTCCCGTATCAACGATTTGTACTGAGCAATAGCTAGTACTTTTTTGTAATACATATCGGCTTTCTTCCGGTCCCTGGCGCGGGAGGCAATACGCGCCAGACCCGCGTAAGCAAAGGCCTGGTATTCCTTTGTATAGGTTACGTTAACGGGTAACCGGAGGGCCGCTTCGTAAAATTCGGCAGCTTCTTTATCTTTTTTGTCGGCCATCTCTGCCAGCAGGCCGGAAAACGTGCTGACAGCTAACGGCACCAGCTTGCCGGGCATCTGTTTGAGCCGCTGCACGTAAGGGCGGGCTTCACTGTAACGACCTGAAAGCAGCAGAGCTTCCGCATAAATCATGGTAAAGAGTGGATTAGCCGGAAATTTATCAATCAAATAGTTGGAGTAGGCAACCGCTTTGGCAGGATTACTCTCGTACTTAAGCTGGATGTGAGCGAGGTAGTAGTTGGCCACCGTTCGCATAAATAAGCCGCGCTGGGCGGCTACGTCCATCTGCTGTAATCCCTTAGCCATGTTGCCATCCGCGAAAAAAAACATGATTGGCTTCACAATCGGGTGCTCAATTGGATAACGTTCGACGTAGTAATTGTAAAGCCCCGTGGTAAAGTAAAAATCGGAGTTTTTATCAACCAGCTTAAAGCCATCCCGTATAAAATCATACGCCTTTTTCGACTCTCCAACTGCTTTCAGCGATTCGCCCTGGTTGTTATACAACGAAGCAAGGTAACTGTGGCAAGTCAGCATGAAAAAAACTGCTTCCGGGTCCTTCTCATTTTTATCGAGCATACGCCTGGCCAGTTGCATCCCCTGGTCAACGGCCTGCGCGAATTGCGCCGAAGCGGCTTTATTATCCGACAGGGGGATATGCTGTAATTCAATCTGCGTTGCCCGCAGAACCGGACCGACGGGGTGGTGCGGATAGCGTACCTGAAGTTGTTTGATCAGACCATCGGCTTCCGAAAATTCCAGGTTATAGATATTGTCGAGGATTGTTAGAACCAGTTTCTGCGAAGCCGGGTCATTCATTACCTGCGCCGGAGCTAGCAGGGGCAAAAAAAGCCCGAGTAAAGCCGGGAAGATACGTGTCAGAATGAACAAAGCAGATGACCAGATTTCGTCGTTTGATTCTATACCGTCGGAACTGTACTTTTGTTTGTGGCGTATTATCTAACGAGGGCTTTACGCAAAAGTTTTATTCATGATTCATTACGAGAAATTTGTTTTAGACAATGGGCTACAGGTGTTTGTTCATGAGGACGCGTCTACGCCCATTGCGGCCGTTAATATTTTATACAATGTTGGCTCCCGAGACGAAGACCCGGCCCAAACAGGTTTTGCCCATTTGTTCGAGCATTTGATGTTTGGTGGCTCAAAAAACATTCCGAGCTACGACGAGCCTTTGCAGAAAGTAGGGGGCGAGAACAACGCGTTTACCAGCCCCGATATCACTAATTATTACATCACCCTCCCCGCGGCTAATCTGGAAACCGCTTTCTGGCTCGAATCAGACCGGATGCTTAGTCTCTCCTTCGATCCGCAGGTGCTCGATGTGCAGCAGAAAGTAGTAATTGAGGAGTTTAAGCAGCGTTACCTAAACCAGCCTTACGGCGACATTTGGCTCAAGCTTCGCCCATTGGCTTACCAACAGCACCCCTACCGCTGGGCAACCATCGGGAAAGATATAAGTCACATCGAGGAAGCTACGCTCGATGATGTGAAGGCGTTCTTTTTCAAGTACTATCTGCCCAATAATGCCATTCTGGTCGTTGCCGGAAATGTGACAGTGGAGCAGGTAAAACAGCTGTGTGACAAATGGTTTGCGCTTATACCGGCGGGTGATGCATATGCTCGCCAACTTCCGCTGGAACCGGTGCAAACCGAGGCCAGAAAGCTGGAAATGTCGGCTAACGTTCCGTTAAACGGGTTGTACAAAGCGTACCATATGCCGGGTCGTTTTGATGCTGGTTTCCCGGCTGCCGACCTGCTGGGCGATATGCTGGGCCGGAGTAAATCGTCCCGATTATATCAGCAATTACTACGGGATAACCCGTTGTTCAGTAGCATTAACGCCTACATTACGGCTTCCATTGAGCCGGGCCTGCTAGTGGTACAGGGTAAACTAAATGAAGGCGTATCGCTCGAAGAAGCCGATGCCGCTGTAGAAGCCCTCCTGCAGGAGTTTATCGACCAGCCGGTACCGGAAGAGGAACTGGCCAAAGTAAAAAATCAGGCCGAAGCCACACTCGCCTTTTCTGAAGTCGAGTTACTGAACCGCGCCATGAACCTTGCCTTTGCAGCCAATGCGGGTGACCCGGACCTGGTGAATAAGGAAGCGGAACTGATTCAGGCCGTAACGGCGGATGATGTGCAGACAATGGCCCGGCAGATACTCCGTAAGGACAACTGCTCGACGTTGTATTACCGGCGGGCCGTTGGTTGATACAGTGGTATAACAAAACAACAGCCAATATGAACATCACCTACGACCCTAAACCCCTCACAAACAGCCAGCTACAAACCCTATCGCGGGACGTGAAACAGGTGCTAACCGAGCTTTACGGAGAGCGGTTGGAACAGGTGGTTCTGTATGGCTCCTACGCCAGGGGCGATTTTCACGCCGAATCGGATGTTGATTATCTGGTGGTGTTGCGGGATGACGTGAAGGCTGGGAAAGAAGTGAGACGAATGGCTCCGGTTATTGGCCCTTTATCATTAAAATATGCCGTGGAAGTATCCATATTTCCGGTAGCTATGGAGAAATACCTTTTAGGGTATACACCTTTCTATCAAGCTGTACAGCAGGAAGGAACAATGGTATGAGTGATAAGAACCGTTTTATAAGTTACTTACTAAAGGCTGAAAACGATTTGGCAGAATCGCGTATTCTGTTGGAAGCCAATTATCCCGATGGGACCTGTAACCGTGCTTATTACGCCTTGTTTGATTGTCTGCTGACACTTTTGCATTCAACGGATGGACCGATTCTCAAAACACATACGGGAGCTCATACCGAATTCAGAAGGCAGTTTATCTTAACGGGTCTTTTTGAGCGCATATACAGTGATACGATTACTGAATTGGTTAACCTTCGGCAGGGTGGCGATTATGAGATTGACTTTGATAGTTCGCTGGAAGACGCCCAGGAGGACGTTGAAAAAGCAACAGAATTCCTTAGTCTGACAAAAGCGTACCTCCGCCAAAACGGTTTTGATTTATGAAAATTCGCGTAGGGCAGGGTTATGATGTGCATCGGCTCGAAGCGGGTCGTCCGTTCTGGCTGGGAGGCATTCAGATTCCATGCGAGTTCGGCCCGATAGGCCATTCGGATGCCGATGTAGTTTGCCATGTGTTGTGCGATGCGCTGCTGGGAGCGGCCAATATGCGGAACATTGGTTACCATTTTTCCGATAAAGACCCACGCTGGAAAGGGGTGGATAGTAAAATTCTGCTGGCCGAGGTGCTACGAATGGTTCGGGAAGCCAGCTATGAGGTTTCGAACGTAGATGTAACGGTAGTGTTGCAGGAACCCAAACTCAACCCGCATATACCAGCCATGAAAACCTGCCTGGCCGGAGTTATGAACATTCCCGAAGAAGATATCTCTATCAAAGCCACTACCTCCGAACATATTGGGTTTGTAGGCCGGGGTGAAGGCATTGCCGCGCACTGCGTAGCCCTTATTTACCGTTGACTTTTAGTGAGCCAACGAAGGAAGCATCTTCGTTGAGTGCCCAGTGCTGTGTATAACTAAACCGCTGTTAGCGAAGATGCTTCCTCCATTAGCATAAAAAAAACCACCTGTGAAGCATCTGATTTACGCTTTTGTCCTGATACTACCCGGTTTGGTAGCCTGCGGTCAATCGGCACCCGCCAACAAACCCGTCGACATGCCCCTGGGCTTTGAGGAATACGACCCCGTGTCTACGCTGAAAGTGCCGGAGCATAAACTGACACGATCCAAATACCCGTTCATCGATGTGCATAACCACCAATATCAGATGGATAAAGGCGATTTGAGCAAGCTCCTCACCGACATGGACTCGATGAATATGGGGCTGATGGTTAACCTGAGCGGTCGTGGCTTTAGCAGTAATACAAGTGATGCGACCGCCTTTTTCGATAACGCGCTGACTAATATTCAGAAGACTGACCCAAAGCGTCTGGCTTTGTTCACGAATATCAATTTCTCCAGTGTGAACGATAAAGGCTGGACAGCAGAAGCCGTAAAAACGCTCGAAGACGATGTAAAGAAAGGCGCTAAAGGGCTGAAAATTTACAAGAGTCTGGGCTTCAGTGTTAAAGATGATAAGGGCAATCGCGTTCAGGTGGACGACCCGCGCCTTGACCCAATTTGGGCAAAGTGTGGTGAACTAGGCATACCCGTCCTGATTCACACCGCTGACCCCAAGCCCTTTTGGGACCCAATGGATCGCTATAACGAACGATGGCTCGAACTCAAACTACACGGTGGCCGCAAGCGCTCTCCTACCGACCCCGTCCCCTGGGATAAACTCATTGCCGAGCAGCACAACGTATTCCGGAAGCATCCTAAAACAACATTTATTGCCGCTCACATGGGCTGGTACCCAAACGACCTTAGCAAGCTGGACAGCCTGATGCAGGTTTTTCCAAACATGAACGTCGAGATTGGGGCGGTGATTGCGGAATTGGGCCGTCAGCCCAGAGCTGGCCGAAAGTTCTTTGAGAAATACCAGGACCGGATTCTATTTGGTAAAGACAGTTGGGTCCCTGCCGAATACGCAACTTACTTCCGCGTGCTAGAAACCGATGATGAGTATTTTCCTTACCATAAAAAATACCACGCATTTTGGCGGATGTATGGTATGGGGTTACCCGACGAGGTACTAAAAAAAGTATACTACAAAAACGCGCTCCGCATTATTCCAGGACTGGATAAAAGCCAGTTTCCAAACTGATCCAATCATGAAAACATTCATTTTATCCCTTGCCCTATTCGTCTGCCTCTCAGCCGTATCAGCGCAGGTATTACCAGCCGACGCATTTGACCAGCAACTCCGGCAAACGGCCAATCCCCAACTGCTCGATGTCCGGACTCCGGGCGAGTTTGGCGGAGGGCATCTGCCCAACGCCCAAAATATTGATTATCGGAACGTTGCTTTCCGCGATAGCCTAACGCGCCTTGACAAAACCCAACCCGTGTTTGTGTATTGCCTATCGGGTGGGCGGTCAGCACAGGCAGCCGAGGTGTTGCGGAAAGATGGGTTTTCTCAGGTCTACGAACTTCAGGGCGGCTACCTGAAATGGTCGGGACAGCAAAAGCCCGTTGAAGGCGTACCCGCAAAACCTTTGGTTAAAGCTATGGCTATGACGCCAAATGAGCTGACGAAGGTGCTAGCTTCAAACCAACTGGTACTAGTCGATTTTTACGCATCCTGGTGTGCCCCATGCCAGAAAATGCTGCCTATCATAGCGCAGTTGGAAGCGAAGTATGCAGGGAAGGTGACTATCGTAAAAGTTGATGCGGATGCCAGTAAAGAACTGATGCAGGCGTATCAGGTTGACGAAATCCCAACGTTGCTTTTTATAAAGAAGGGTAGTGTGGCAAATAGGTTCATTGGCTTTCAAACGCAGGAAACGCTGTCAAGCCTGCTCGATGAGAATCTGGTGCAAAAATAGCCTGTGATCGTGTAAGGCACATAGCCCTGCCGTGTTCCACCCTCTGATCATCCCCGTTCCCGGTTTTTATTATCTCCGTATGGCCTTGCCAGAACCATGAAAATTACGTCCGTAAAACTCTACCGCTACGACATTCCGCTCAAAGCCCCGGTTGCCATCTCACTGGGCAGCATCGAGCATGCCCGGAATATACTGATTGAGATTCAAACCGATGAAGGAGTTACGGGATGGGGCGAAGGTTCTCCGTTCTGGATGATTGTGGGTGAAACACAGGCATCGGGTATGGCCGCAGCGGAGGATATGGCCAAGCTGCTGATTGGAGAAAACCCGCTCGCCATCGAACAATGCCTGCACACCCTCATTCGTTATTTGCCCGGACATCCTACAACGCGCTCGGCCTTCGACATGGCCTTGTATGATATTGCCGCCAAAGCCGCCCGAATGCCCCTTTACCAGTTTCTGGGTGGTACCAGCCATACGCTCATCACCGACGAAACGATTTATATCAACACGCCCGAACGAATGGCCGAAGATGCCCTACGGATCCAGACGAAGGGTGCCGAAGCAATAAAAGTAAAATTGGGTACGAACCTGCGGGATGATGTTGCCCGTGTAAAAGCCATTCGAGCCGCTATCGGCCACGAAACGCCCATCCGCACTGATGCCAACCAGGGTTGGGATGTCGTAACGGCATTGTCCGTATTGCGAGCTATTGGCAACGACAATGTTCAGTATTGTGAACAACCTGTCAAACGTCGGGACATAGCCGGTTTGCGACACTTGCGTCAGCACTCACCCGTACCCATCATGGCCGACGAGAGCCTGTTCGATGCTACCGATGCCCTCCGGCTCGTGCGTGAGGAAGCGGTCGATTACTTTAACATCAAACTATCCAAAAGCGGGGGCATTTTTGAAGCGGTAGCCATCAACGCCATTGCCGAAGCCGCTGGTGTACCCTGCATGATTGGTTGCATGTCGGAGTCGCGGCTGGGCTTAACGGCCAATGCCCACTTCGCAGCAGCCCGCCAGAATGTACGCTTCTGCGACTTGGATGGCTGTTTTGAACATGCCGATGATCCTGTTCAAGGGGGTATCCTATATAATGGCTATCACATCGAATTACCCAAAACGTCTGGTATTGGGGCGGAAATAGATCCAGCCTTTCTAAAAAACATGCTGGCGAAGACTATTGCCTAACGTTATGCTCACCATTACTACCGTTCAATCCAAAGCCGACGTACTTGGTATCCTTACATTACAACAGGCTAATCTTCGTAAAAATGTACCAGCTCACATTCAGGTCGAGCAGGGTTTTGTAACAGTGGAGCACGACCCGCAGGTGCTGAGTCGAATGAACCAGGCAGCACCAAGTGTTATTGCCAAAGATGGCGATACGGTAGTCGGTTATGCGCTGACCATGCTTCCTGAGTTTGGAGCTGATGTGCCTGAACTGCTACCTCTTTTTGCCCTGATTAAATCCCTAACTTATCAGGAGAAACCGATTTACGATTATTCCTGGTATGTAATGGGGCAGGTTTGTGTCGCCGAAGCCTACCGGGGTCAACAGGTGTTCGATAAGCTTTTTCAGCATCACTACGAGGTGTATGGCAACCGCTTTCAATTACTCATAACGGATATTTCGGCCAACAACACCCGCTCTCTACGCGCTCATAAACGGGTAGGGTTTGAGCCAGTTTATGAGTTTCATGACCCGACTATTGGCGAAACATGGGTGATTGTTCTGTGGAACTGGAAGTAACAGTTTTGCCAAGCCAATGTATCTGCATCAGGAGTAACAACAGTGTTTCTGAACTGACTTCCGTTTTTCGTCTCCTGATAGAACAGGCGATTGAAAAGTCTACAAAACACATAAGCCTCTAACTCGCTGTGAATTAGAGGCTTATTATGGCTGTTGGCGGTCCGGACGGGACTCGAACCCGCGACCCCCTGCGTGACAGGCAGGTATTCTAACCAACTGAACTACCGAACCAACTTTCAGAAAAACGCTGCCGTTTTCCTTGATCGTGGCACAAAAGTATGGTTTAGCATTCTTCTTTGCAAGCAGGTACCAAAAAAAATCTGCTTGTCATATTGAATGAGTACCGTTTTAATGATTGAGCACCTTAACAAATCCATCACCCTGCCCATAATTTCGTGCTTTACGGGCCTATTGCCGCATAATTCCAGTTTCAAACGTGACATGAAGCTGTGCTTTGTTACCCATGTACTGGCTCTTTCCCAACACCAGCTTTGGCCAGGTATTGTTGTACAGAGTGATGTAGCGGGACTAGTTTAAGAATTATAATTTCAAGGCAAGCTCTTGATTCCCTCAACCTGAATGTTTCGATAGAATACCTCTGCTCCTTCTGACTGAATCTGAATTTTCCCTTTGGTGAGGGGCACCGCTTTTCCATCGATTAGGTGACGGGTATCCGTTATCTTCATATTGACTTTACCATTGAGCATATGGACACAGGTCCCACCCAGACAGTAGAGGTCAAGGGTATTCCACTCACCGGATGATTTTTCGCTGTCTGGATTTTTAATGCACCACCGTCCAATCGGGGTTTTATCCTGAAATGTTACGGGTGTGGCATCGGGACGATACACATAATTTCCTTTTTCATTTTTCTGCGCTGTAATATCGGCTATTACATTCATCACCCCCCAATAATCGCCCGTGTCGCCTTCCTGAATCTGAAACTCAAACGATTCCATCCAAAGCATAGGCGTTCCATGCGGGCCAACACTATGATAAAGCAAGCCGCTATCGCGGGGGCGGTCGAGCCTGGGTGGCCACTTCTTAGTACCCCATTTGAATTCGAACCGAAGATGATAGTTTTCAAAATCAGTCAGGGTATTGATACCCCCGAATGTTTCGCCTGATACACGCAGGGCCGGCTTGCCATCTTCCTGAACAACTGAAAAGACATGATTCGGGTCGTTATTCAACCCCAAGGGTGCTCCTTTTGGCTGGTCATCTTTCGCATAAGGGCGGTCCAGGTACGTCTCCCAACCGGTAAAATCTTTCCCATTGAAGAGGGTTTGCCAGCCTGCTGACCTAGTCAGCTGCCCAAAAACGGGGAAAGCCGAAAAAAACCAAACGCATACGGCAAAAGATAATGATTTCATGATAAAGAGCTTAAAAGAGTAAACCAGAGCGTTTCGTAACAAAAAAAAGAACAATCGGTTACGACCAAACAATCACTCAACGTAAACTCATGAAACACTTTATTATGCCCATTCTACTTGGGGTAGGCCTGGCTACCGGTTGTCAAAAAAAAGAGAACGCCAAAAGTGTTGACACTGGTAATCTGGATAGTACTCAAGAGTCTGTTTCCACTATTGGTGACCCCAAACTACTATACACGTTAGCCGACAGGTACAACACACCCGACGGGCTGGCACTGGCCCCCGATGGCTCAGTTTACCTGTCTGTACCGAATCTGGCGGACAACAGCTATCCTGGCGTAATCGTGAAGTTCGCGCCAGATTCGGTACAGTTTTTCACCAGTTTGCCTGTACATCCAGATACGAAACACGCCTGCCCAATGGATTTAGCGTTCGGTCCTGATGGTAATCTTTATTACGCCGATAATCAGTACGAGAACGATAAAAACTACAAGTCCCGACTCATGCGGATTAACATGCAAAACGGTAAGGCGGCTGGCGTGGAGCCAGTAGTAACCGGATTTGGTTTGTCTAATGCCGTTGTCTGGAAAGGCAATACGATTTACGTTACTGACAGCCAATGGGATATGCCCGATAACGATAAGGGAAGTGCCATTTTCCACTTTACGCTCGATGAATTAAAAAAAGGGCCAATCGTACTGAAACCCAAAACAATGGACTCCCATGTTTTAGCCACATTCACGACGGAAGTGAATGAAACAGGCGTCGACAATGGTGCGGACGGACTTGATTACGACAGTAAAGGAAATTTCTATACGGGTTCTTTTGGGGATGGCACACTTTATAAATTAACCCTCACATCCGACGGTAAGCTGGCATCGAAAGAGGTAGTCAACGTCAGTGAAAAAGTACTATGCGTAGATGGACTCATCATCGACCGGAAAACGGATATGATATACCTCTGTAATTCACGGATGAACGCAATTATGACCGTCGCTCCTGATGGCAAGGTCAGCACTTTAGTCCAGAATGGTGATACGGATGGTAAAGATGGTCGAATCGACCAGCCAGCCGAAGTATTACTAAAAGGTAACCGGCTGTACATAACCGACTATGACAACCCAAATAAGAGATTTGTCAATACTAAAGCGGATAGCATTCATACCATGTCCTATATTGATTTGGCAAAATAAGAACTCACTCTAAACAAAAACGGGGCGAATCACTATGATTCGCCCCGTTTTTGTTTAGAGTGTTTGAAGTTTAAAATTCCGCCACCGAACCTTAATGCCGCCCCCATCGTGAATTTGCAGGGCAATGGAGCCATCAGCCTGACCAATCTTCTCATCGTGCATATCTACCATTTCAGTGCCATTGAGGTACGTTTGTACGTGATCTCCTTCTACCTTAATACGAAGCGTATTCCAATCGGTAGGTTTTAAAATGGTTTCTTTTTCATCGGGAATCTGTACGAGCCAGCCCCGTCCGTACGACTCATAAACCCCGCCCGTGTCGTGGTTTGGCGGGGCAACTTCCACCTGCCAGCCGTTTACTTTGGTTCCTTCAATAGTCGAGCGGAAAAATACGCCACTATTACCATTTGCTTCTTCCTTGAATTCCACCGTCAGGTCGAAATCCTTATAGAACTTTTCGGTTGCTAAATAACCATACTTTTTATCAGGGCCACTTTCGCAGATGAGTTCACCGTTTTCGACGTACCACTTTTCAGTGCCATAAATTTTCCAACCCTTCAGGTTTTTACCATTAAAGAGCTTGATGGTTTTTGTGGGGGCAACAAAGGCCAGCGCACTGATTACAAGACAAAAGGCAAGGCAGTATTTCATTAACTATGCGTATTTAGGGTTGTTGAGACTAGTTGAAATTTACAGATTTGGCATGATGATACAAACGGCAGCAGGTACTTTTACTGATTGGCCATTGAAAGTTAGCTTTCCCGTTTTCTGGTCACGTCTGAAGATAGTGATATTGTCAGATTCCTGGTTGGCTACGAATATAAATTCACCCTTAGGATCAATCAGAAAATTACGGGGTGTTTTCCCTTCTGTCGGCTGGTCACCTACTTTGGTTAGTTTTCCATCATTCCCAATGGCAAAAATAGTCAGCGCATTATATCCCCGATTCGACTGATAAAGAAACTTACCCGCGGGGTCGATATGAATATCGGCACTCGTATTCTGGGCGTTAAAATCGGCGGGTAAGGTTTTCACATTATCCTCTATCAACGTTAGTGCCCCCGTTTTGGCATCACGTGAAAACACGGCCACTGCCGATGTTATTTCCTCAACCAGATAGGCATATTTACCGTTCGGATGAAAGGTAAAATGGCGCGGTCCCGAACCGGGTTTTACCGTAACATAGGGGATAGAAGCCGGTTTTACCGTACTTGCCTTAGGATTAACGGCAAAGATGTTAAGCCGGTCGAGCCCCAGGTCAGCCACGTAGACGAACCGGTTATCGGGTGCCAGGGTAGCCGAGTGAACGTGCGGTTTTTCCTGCCGCTGTGCGTTTGGCCCGCTGCCTGCATCCTGCACTGTATCCGTTGCCACACCTAATGTACCATCGGTTTTTATAGGCAGTACTGTTAGGCTACCACCTCCATAGTTAGAGACGAAGGCTGTCTTGCCGGTATGATCCACACTTATATGACAGGGGCCTGACCCCATTGATGACTGACTGTTCAGGTAGGTTAGCTTTCCTGTCTTCTTATCGACGGTGTAGGAACTCACACCGCCCGCTTTTTCAGCTCCCTCATCAACAGAATACAAGTAGTTACCCGACGGGTGGACCGCCAGGAATGAAGGGCTTTTTGCATTTGAAACGGACTGTATCTGATGCATAGTACCCTCTTTCCGGTCAAACTCAAACACATATACCCCCTCACTTCCCCGGACGGAATAAGTACCAACATACATAATTTCTTTAGCGGGCTGTGCCAGGGCACTTAAGCTCATAGATAACAAAAGCATAGCTATTATCTTATTCATAAAACGCGGATGAGTTAGCTTGGTAAGGTTAAAACAGCTATAAACTAACGCGTGAAGGTCTCATTTTATATCCCTTATATTGGCAAAAACTCGAAGTTTTTTCAGAAAAATAAAGAAATAATACTATTATAGTCGTTATATATGAAAGGCGTTAGCAAAACGGTTTGCCAGAATCTCTTAATTTTGCAGTGCGATTTAATACGTTTTGTAGCCTATATCGTTTGTTAACCTAACTTTTTCAGTACACGTTATTTTTCCCCAAATCAGTATGAAACGATTTTTGATTGTTATTGCCGCTGTTACTATGCTGGCTTCCTGCAATAGTAAAAAGCGCCTGGCCGAAATTAAAACCCTACAGGAAGCCCGTGATAAAGCCGTTGCCTCACTTAATGATTGCGACCAGCGCACGGCTGATCTTCGTACGCAGCTAACGGCAAAAGATACCGACCTGCAAAGCAAGTCTAAGCAGGCTTCTGATTTGCAGGCACAGATTGATTACCTCAAAAAAACCAATACGAATCTCCTCGACAGGATGTCGGATTTGTCGATTGTGAGTAAGTCAGGTGCTGAGAGCATCAAGAAGTCACTGGAAACATTGAACGAGCAGACTAAGTACACGAACAACCTGAATGCTTCTATCCAGCGTAAGGACTCGATTAATCTGGCATTGGTAATGAGCCTGAAACGGTCATTGGATGATATCAATGACCAGGATGTGCAGGTTGAGGTGAAGAAGGGTGTCGTTTACGTTTCTCTGTCAGATAAACTGCTGTTCAGATCGGGAAGCTATGAAGTACTCCCTGCCGCTGAGAACGTGTTGAGTAAAGTGGCTAAGGTAGTAAATGACCATAAAGACCTAGATATTCTAGTGGAAGGGCATACAGATGCCGTTCCCATCTCTACTGCGTCAATCAAAGATAACTGGGACTTGAGTGCACTGCGTGCTACGTCGGTTGTGCGGACAATGCAGAACAAATTTGGCGTTGCTCCTGGTCGCCTAACGGCTGGTGGACGGTCGGAGTTTGCACCGAAAGATGATAATACAACGTCTACTGGTCGTCAACAAAACCGCCGGACCGAGATTATCATTACGCCGAAGATGGATCAGTTTTTCAACTTATTGTCAAGTGGTCAGGCTGGCGGAAGCAAGTAATAGTAACAAAATTGTACAAATGAAGAGGGCCAATCTGATACAGATTGGCCCTCTTCATTTGTAGTTCAACAGCCTTTATTCTGTAGCCTTCTTTTCGTCGGTTAAGCCCGACTCTGATACAATGATTTGTCCCTCATCTGTACGTATCCGGGCTTCTGTTTGATTATCAGACTGATTTGTATCCTGAGATTCTTCCCTAATAAAATCGGCAGCGGGTAATACAGATGCCTCTACCGGGTCTGAGCCAGAAACGGGCAACATGCTGTCTTCAACGGACTGATCACCAAAAAAACGACGCTGAAAAAACAGAATAAGGCAAACGCCAATAAAAATGCAGGAGTCGGCAATGTTGAAAATCGGTGTCGAATAATATTGACCTCCCCAAAGTGGTACCCAGTCTGGAATAAACCCTTCCCAAACGTCCACAAAAACCATATCGATTACCTGCCCATGAAACCAGGGGGTTGGCGACCCATAGGGGGCATTATTCAGAAAAACTCCGTAAAACGTGCTGTCGATTACATTGCCAACAGCACCAGCCAGAATCATCGCCATTGCCCACAACAGCCCATTAGGGGCGCCCCGGTGGGCCAACATTACCAAATAGTAACCGATACCAACCATGGCAAACAGCCGGAACACACTCAGCAGCAACTTCCCATATTCATGACCCAGTTGCATACCAAAAGCCATACCCGGATTTAATACGTAGTGCAGTTTGAGCCAGTCACCAACGATTTTGACCTGACCTGCAAAGCCAGGAGCCATATAAAAATGAACGGCCAGTTTTACACTTTGGTCAAGTGCGATTAAGACCAGGGTTAGCAGGAAAAATTTAAAGGGACTTTTCTGAATCATGGTAAAAAAATCGGCACACTATAGGGTCCGTTCCGGTGTTCCGGTGGTTGTCCGGTCGGCTGTGCCAGTGAAGGGGATTTGCCAGTTATACGTTGAGTTTGTTTACCGACCGCGACCTGATTTTATTTATAAACGCTCATTTTGACCGACAATTCTTCCGGCGCTTCAATTCATCACTAACCAAATTAAACTCACGGCTGCTCTGTCCGGCAATGGACTTATTCTCATCAGCTCGCCGAAATAAGTAAGGCATCACGGTGTCAACCGGCCCATAGGGCACGTATTTGGCTACATTGTAGCCTGCATTAGCCAAATTGTAGGATATATTGTCACTCATACCCAATAGCTGAGCAAAGTAAATATGCGAGTCACCTGGCTCAATACCCAGCTCCTTCATATGTTCCATACAATACTCACAACTTTCTTCATTGTGCGTACCCAGGCAAATGGATATAATGTCCCGATGTTGCAAACAGAACTCAATGGCCATATTGAAGTCGCGGTCAGTATCTTCTTTCGTTGCCTGAATAGGGTCCTGATACTCTTCCTCGTGCGCGCGCAGCCGTTCCTTTTCCAGGTAGGCACCCCGAACAAGTTTTACACCTAAGTAGTAGCCTTTGGCCTGGGCTTCAGCTGTGTCGCGCTGGAGGTGAGCAAAGCTTTCCCAACGGTACATTTGGTAGGTATTATACACAACAGGTCGCTCATGGTTGTAGCGATCCATCATTTCATACGCCAGTGTATCAATAGTATCCTGAATCCAGCTTTCTTCGGCATCAATAAAAATACGAACGTTCCGCTCATAGGCGCGTCGACACAGCGTGTCAACCCGATGCATAACCCGATCAAATTCAGCCTTCTGCTCTTTATTCAATGAATCGCCAATCTGTATGGCTTCCAGCAATTCCGTAGAAGCAATACCCGTCACTTTAAAAACGGAGAACGGAATATCTTTGGATTCACTGGCACGCTCTATTGTGCGGAGAATTTCGAGCGTCGTTTCATCAAAGCTTTTTTCGGTATCTTCTCCTTCTACCGAGTAGTCCAGAATTGTACCGACGTGAACATCGTGCAGGCTCCGAATCGTTTTTTCACAATCACGGATACTTTCGCCCCCGCAGAATTGGTCAAAAATCGTATTCTTAATGAGCAATTTAATGGGAAGATGAAGTCGTAAGGCAATCTTTATGAAAAAAGTACCTAATTTTACAACCCATCCCTTATTCATCAACGCAAATAACCAGTAGGTTTTTCGGAGTTTAAAGTCCGACTGACTTGAAAAAGCAATGGAAGTGTCCTCAAATGAAACGGGTTTTACGTTAGTAAAGCCTTGGACTGCCTCCGGCATTAGATTACTTCGGTTCGACATATCAGTGCTCCGTTTGGGCGGTGCTATGTGCATAGCGTAAATTTGTGTCGGCAAAGACGACCGAAATATATAACGAAAATTCGGTCTGACGATTAATTTACCGCCACAGCTCTTTTTAGTAAACTAAAAACTGTTTTAGATAAAATAGGGAACCGGCTTGAAAAACAGCCAATTCCCTCTGCAAAGATACCATTATTTTAACTTGAAAGTTCCCCATAGAGTAGTAGGATTACTCGTAGAATAAGTATCTAATATATGAAAGTTGAATTAGCTGTAGAGCCGCTTGGGTCGTGGATTGACACCAACGGGAAACCACTGATCATTGCCGGCCCCTGTAGTGCCGAAACGGAAGATCAGTTAGTAGAAACTGCCCGGCAGTTAAAAGACCTGGGAGCCGTGCACGTGATACGGGCGGGTGTGTGGAAACCCCGTACACGGCCCGGTAGCTTTGAGGGTATGGGCGAAGCAGCCTTGCCCTGGATTCAGCGCGCGAAGGCCGAAACCGGTTTGCCTTTTGCGGTTGAAGTAGCGACGCCGGAGCATATCGAACTGGCCTTGAAATATGGTGTGGATATTTTGTGGATAGGTGCCCGCACAACCGTTAATCCCTTTAATGTTCAGGAAATTGCCGATGCCCTGCGTGGTGTAGATGTACCGGTACTGATCAAAAACCCGGTCAACCCCGATCTGGCCCTGTGGGTGGGTGCCTTTGAGCGTATAGCAGGTGCTGGTATTAACAAATTGGGGGCTATTCACCGTGGGTTTGCTACGGGTGAAGCCAGCAAATACCGTAACGTGCCTATGTGGCAGATGGCCATTGAGTTGAAGTCTATCTTCCCTCAATTACCTATCATTGGCGACCCAAGTCACATGGCGGGCAAGCGTGCTTACCTAAACGAGCTGTCGCAGATGGCGATGGATCTAAACTATGACGGGCTGATTGTTGAATCGCACATCGACCCGGATAATGCCTGGAGCGACGCAGCTCAGCAGCTAACACCTACCGCCTTTGGTGAGATGCTCGACCACCTGGAAATTCGTCAGGTTGAATCATCGAACCGGGAGTTTCAGACGTTTATGGAGCAGTCCCGCCGTAACATTGACAATGTTGACCGGCAACTTGTTGAAATGCTGGGCGCACGAATGGCCCTAGTAGAACGTCTGGCCGAATACAAGCGTGATAATAACGTAACGCTGTTTCAACCCGACCGCTGGAAAGAGATTCTGGAAACCCGCACCAAAATGGGTCAGAAACTGGGGCTATATCCTGAGTTAGTAGAAGAAATCTACAAAATCATTCATATGGAGTCGATACGGAAGCAGACTGAAATTATCCATAGCGCGCCACAAAACGTGTAGTTTCGATAGTCGCGGCAGAAGAAATGAAAACGGGTGAATAAGTGGCATTATATGCCACTTATTCACCCGTTTTCATTTCAGGCTTTTCGTCAGAATGGCATTGTTGTAGCCAGCAAAGCACCCGAGCCCACCGGCTATATTACTGGGTATCAGGACTGGTTCGGCGAAGGGATTATTACGAGACCGGCGTTGCCGGATAATGGCTTCCTGGAATCGATAATAAGCCTGGTTAATGCTTATCAGATTAACCGTTACAACAGCGGTTTTATATTGGTTGTAAAAACTTGATTGCTGGCTACTGCTGGATGAGGTTGCCACGAACGCCCGCCCTGAAACAAACGTAGTGCCATCGAGCCCCGCATCCGTAAATAGCCCCCGGTTGTCATCATCGAACGTAAGGCTGTTGTATTTTTCTTCTTTAGTAACCGTAGGGGTAGTGTAACGAAAAATACCGATAACCTGATAGTAGTTGGCCTGATTTGCCGGGTCCTGCCATTGACTCTTCACGAAGTACCGGCGCACTTGCGTGCGGTTTTGGGTATCATCAAGTGAGTCGAATGTGATAGCCGTTGGAGAAACGGCAGCCGGAATTGTACAGGTACTACTGGCGCGCTGGCCGTCGGGCGTTACTACCGTAAGTATATACGTTTGCCCCACAATGATAGGGAACAACCGGGCGCTAATGCTGTAGTAAGCCTGTACGCTGGTACTGTCGACAGGGCGATTATCATACCGCAGCGTAACGGATCGGTCGCCCTGGGCGAGCGTGACGCTTGCATTCCTTACGTTATTACTTGTTTGCAACAGGCTGATACTATCCCCCACTACAGTACTCGAGCGGGTCACTTTCACCGCCAGTGTAGTATCCTGTGGGGAGAGAAAACAGGTAACAACCAGTTTTGGCGGCTCTATTCCCAGCAAGCCGGGAGAAATCTCGTTCCGCAGATTAGTGCAGCCCCAAAAGAAAATGACTCCCAGCAGGGCAAAAAATGTATGGTCAATTCGTACGGGTATACGCATCAGAATTTAAAATTATAGCTGAACGCTGGTACAATCGGAAATACAGAATAGCGAAACAGAGCGGTACGGGTTGGCTCGGTTGCTGTAGCGGCTATGGACTCAAGTCGGTAGAAAAATGGATTTCGACGATTGTACAGGTTATAAAAACTAATCTCCCAAGTTCGTTCGTGGTGCTTTTTCTGCTTATGAAACTGAATGCCAAAATCGAAGCGGTGGTAGGCTTCAGCCCGGAAACTGTTTTTTTGCGTACCATAATCATCCGTCGTGCGGGGATTTTGGAAAAAGGTTTGCGCAATGCCGGGGCTTCCGCCGTACACCAGCGTATTGCTGGCCCGGTATGTATCATAACGCCCGGATGGAATAGTCAGGGCATTCCCCGTGCCATAGACCCAAACAGCCGATAGCGTAATGCGCTTGTTCAGTTCATAAATGCCCACCAATGACATGTCGTGCCGACGGTCGTAGCGGGGGTAGTAGGGTTGGCCACCGTTCAACTCGGCAAACTGCCATTGGGTCCAGGATAACGTATAACCCGCCCAGCCCGAAAAACGCCCTACTTTCTTTTGCAGGAAAAATTCCGCCCCATAGCTCCAGCCCCGGCCCGCCGTTACGTTATCTTCCCAGCGCACGCTATTGGCTGACGTTGGGTCATTAATAAGTAGAAAACTGGCCCCCTCTTTGTAGTTGATGATATTACTCATCGTTTTATAATAGCCCTCTACCGTTAGTGTCAATCCCTTAGCGAGTGCGCCCCCGGTCGTAAAGTCTTTGGCAATACCAATCGCTACCTGTTGGGATTGCTGCGGCTTCACCTGGTCGGTAGTGGGCACCCATAAATCCGTAGGAAGACCAATACCGGTATTCGACAGCAAGTGAACGTATTGATTCATCATGGCGTACGACGCTTTAACGGACAAGTCGGGCTTTAGGGTAAGGGCGGCAGAAATTCGGGGTTCGGGCCGGACATAACTCACCGCTTTATGCTGAAAGTTACTTAGCCTTAACCCCGCATTGACGCGCAGGCGGCTGGATGGTCGCCAGGTATCTTCGGCGTATATACCGGACTCCAGTACATCGATGTTATCGACGTTGTTTATTGACTGATTGATTCCCGCATTTTGCAACACCACCGCACTCGGCGTAAACCGGTGGTAGATGCTCTGAACCCCTGCCCGAACGGAATGCTGGGGCGATGGATAATAATCCACGTCATATTTCAGTGAGAAATCCCGAATGCCGGAGTTGTACTGAAGCGAATAGGTATCAATGCCCTGCGTACTCTTCTCAACGGCTGAAATCTGGAATTTATAGTCGCTGAAAATCAGGGACAGGTTCGCAAATAGTTTCTGATTGAATAGATGATTCCAGCGGAGCGTTCCGGTAGCGTTGCCCCAACTCAAGCCAGTTTCCGTATTCTGACTTTTGTCTGACGCGTAAAACCGGTCCCGGCCAAAATAGCCACTGAGGTATAATTTATCTTTGGGGCTAAAATCATAATTCGCTTTGGCGTTCAGGTCGTAGAAATAATATCCGGCAGTGGTTGTTCCGCCCGACTGTGCCCGTATCAGGGGAGCGGCCAGTACATCCAGATAGGTCCGTCGACCGCTAATCAGGAAAGATGCTTTTTTGTTTTTGGTTAGTGGCCCCTCCAGCATAAGCCGGGAAGCAATCAGACCGATGCCGCCTTCGCCATGGAGTTTTTCCCGGTTTCCGTCTTTCATGTTCAGGTCAATGACGGAGGAAAGCCGACCACCATACCGGGCCGGGAAACCACCCTTAATCAACTCCACACTCTTGATAGCATCACCATTGAAGACCGAGAAAAAACCAAACAGGTGATTGGCATTGTACACAACGGCATCATCCAGAATAATCAGATTCTGGTCGGGTCCACCACCACGTACATAAATTCCCGTTTGCCCTTCAGAGCCTTTCTGCACCCCCGGCATCAGTTGCAGCACTTTCAGTACGTCTTTTTCCCCCAAAAAAGCGGGTATCTTCTTAATCTGAGCAACCGGAATATCAATGGTACTCATCCGGGCACTCTCGCTGACTTTCTCTACAGTGATTCCGGCCTTCACATCAACTTCTGTCAGCAGTCGACCGGGCGTGAGCAGTACATTCCGGGTTTGGTTAGTCCGGAGCGAAACGGATTGGGCTGTCGTTTCGTAACCGACGAATGAATACGCCAGTTTAATACTATCCTGAGCGGGTAACGTTAGGGAATAGAAGCCGTATGTATTGGTCGTTGTGCCGGTTGTTGTACCCGGCAGATAGACGTTTACCCCAATCAACGCTTCCAGACTACCCGCTTCCCGAACGTAGCCACTGAGGGTTACTTTGGCTAGTGCATCCTGCGCCCTGACCAGACTGATTGAACAAAGGAAAGAAAGTACTAACAGTACAAGTTTCTGCATGGGGTAAGCGATAAGTATCCGGGTAAAATGCGAAGAGGACCAAAACAGTTACTAAAAGAGAAAGCCTATAACGAAACGGTGAAATCACGAAACCATTGCCTGTTTCGTACGTTAGAATTTGAACAAAACGACTGACTAGTAGGTACTATACCTGAGAATTAACGGTGCCCGTGAGGCACGTATAACTATGCTTCAATTCGATAAACTTTCACTCAACATACCCGACACTACCAAACCCCGCGTCGTTATCATTGGGGGTGGATTTGGTGGCATGAATCTGGTAAAAGCACTGCGCGGTGTGGATGTGCAGGTAGTGCTTTTCGACAAACAAAACTACAATGGTTTTTGGCCATTACTATATCAGGTTGGCACGGCCGGTCTGGAACCCGATGCCATTGCCGAGCCTTTCCGGAAAATGTTCGATGGGTATAAGGATTTCTTCTACCGCATGGTGCGGGTAAGTAAGATTAACCCTGAGACAAAGATAGTTTCCACCGTTATTGGGGAATTGCATTATGATTATCTAATAATAGCAACGGGTTCAAAAACCAACTTTTTTGGGAACGAGCAGATTCAGAAGTACGCTTTTCCCCTTAAAACGATTCCGGAAGCGCTTAATATACGCAGTCAGTTTTTGCAGTGTTTCGAGCAGGCCAGTATGACTACCGACCCTGAGGAGCAACAGAGTTTACTCAATTTCGTCATTGCCGGTGCTGGCCCAACCGGTGTCGAGATGGCGGGATCACTGGCAGAAATGCGCAAGTATGTGCTGCCGAATGACTATCCCGGTATGGATTTTAGCCGGATGAATATTTATGTTGTGGAAGGATTGGGCAAGGTTTTACCGCCCATGTCGGACGAGTCCGGGAAGCGGGCGCAGCGTTATCTCGAAGACCTGGGTGTTATCATAAAGCTTAACACGATGGTTGAATCGTACGATGGTGAAACCGTGACGTTTAAAGGGGGCGAACAAATAAGGACGCAAACGCTTGTTTGGGGTGCGGGTGTGACTGGGGCAATCATTGATGGTATTCCGGCAGAGGCCGTGGAGAAAGGGCGCATCCTGGTTGATCCTATCAATCAGATTCAGGGCTTAACCAATATTTTTGCCATTGGCGACATTGCTCTTATGAAACTACCGGATTATCCGAGAGGGCATCCTGGCGTAGCGCAACCCGCTATTCAGCAGGGCAAACACCTCGCCAAAAACTTAAGCCGGATGCTGAAAAACGAGCCAACCAAGCCCTTCGACTATTTCGATAAAGGCTCACTGGCCATTGTAGGGCGCAGTAGGGCCGTTGCCGATTTACCCGGCAATTTTCACCTCGGCGGATTTATTGCCTGGATGGCCTGGCTGTTTGTCCATATCTCGTTTTTGGTAGGCTTCCGTAGTAAACTATCGGTATTTACGAACTGGATGTATCGTCTATTCACCTATCAGCGCAGTACGCGACTCATTATACGTCCATTCGTGCGGGTAGATGACAAAGTGGGTAAAGAGATTGCCGCACAAAACGAAATAGCGTGAGGGGGTATTCATGATAAGTTAATCCGGTTGCCTATAGTTTTCCGATAGGATAATTGAATCCAAAGGCCAGGCTGTATTGAAGCGAATAAAAATGATGGGTTGCCAATCCCTGATGGTCGGCACCAAGTTTAGTATTGGTATAATTGACCCAGGCACCCTGTAGGTCCGTTTGCAGGAAAAAATAGGTGAGCAGGTCAAGTTTCAATCCCGCACTTACTCCCGCTACTACGCCGTGGTAGTGAAAATAACCTTCATCACCGTTACCCAGAATACTGGATATAGTGTATGAAATAAGTGGGCCACCCCCTACTTTGCCAATAGCACTCAACCGTAACTTCTTATAATACCATAGCTTCTGACGCTTTATCAGATTCAGCATCAAGTAGTTATTACCGTTGGTATGTTGTAGATGTACGAAAGCGGGCGTTACCAGTGTGTCTTTATCAATTTGGTGCCCTCTCACCTGGCCCTGTACGTGGATGACTTGATTGTCGGTAACAATATATTTAAGGTGATTCCAGGCGACTTCGATACCCAGGTCCCACTTATTATCAAAAAAATAGCCAATATTCAAGTCGTACTGTGGAACTGTCAGGCTGGTAATTTTATAGAAATCCTGGAAATCAGGCCGGTCATGCGCCTTCGCATCGATGAATGTAAAATCATAATTATCCGTCGTTGTATTTTGGAAGTGAATCGTGCTCTTCGTGTACCAATCCCGATTGTAGCCCCAGTTAACATAGAAGACACCGTGCATTTTGCCCAGTTTTATAGTGTTGTTAGGAAGGCTTTGTTGGGCAGATACAGAATGACAAAGGCAATACAATAGCCATGCAACCAGTAGAGGTTTACCGTTCATATTAAGTTACGTAAGTGCTGGTGGTAAAAAAGTAAGTAGGTACTAATTGATGGATAAAGTATATTTCTAGTAGTAGAGTTCCTGGCTATCGGCGCACGGATAAAACGTTTGCCGTATTTTCACGTTTTAGATTCGTTCCATTCTAATCTTGTCTGTTTCATGCGTCCTACGAAAATTCACGCCATCCTGTTGATAGGGGCTTTTCTGGCATCACAAGTTGGGGTCGCTCCCGCTCAATCAATATCCGATACCACCAAAGGAGGACCGCTCGATTTGGGCAAGATGTGGACGTTCGACAATCCACCGAAGGACTATTTTCAGAAAACATACAATTTTAGCGCCGACGAAAAGTGGTTCGACGAGGCCCGGCTGGCTTCTCTGCGTTTTGCCGATTATTGCTCGGCCTCCTTCGTGTCGGCTAATGGCCTTGTGATGACGAACCATCACTGCGCCCGCGAATCGGGTACTGGTGTCACCCGCAAAGGGGAGGACTTAAACGCGACGGGCTTTTTTGCCAAAACGCCCACCGAGGAGCGGAAAGTTGATGGGCTGTTCGTCGACCAGTTGGTAAAGATTGAGGATATTACCAAGCGCGTACAGGATGCCATGAACAGTGGCACCTCCGAACAGGCCCAACTGCAAGCCCGTGAGCAGGCTTTTGCGGCTGTAAAACAGGAATATGGTCAAAAGGAAGGCTGGAAAGGGCTGGAGTTGCAAACTATCGTTTTTTACAATGGTGGCCGATATTCCCTATACGGATTTAAACGCTATACCGACGTACGACTGGTGTTTATGCCTGAACTACAGCTTGGCTTTTTCGGTGGTGATTACGATAACTTTACCTACCCCCGCTATGCCCTCGACTGCTCATTTTTTCGGGTTTATGACAATGGGAAGCCTTTGCAGACAACGCACTTTTTTAAATTCAATCCTGACGGCATTCGCGATGGAGAACCCATTTTTGTTATTGGGAATCCCGGCCATACCGAACGACTAAAGACTGTAGCTGAACTGGAATTTGACCGAGATTTGCAAACTCCCGCTACCATTCAACTCCTGAAAAACCGTTCCGCAGCCTTGCAGGCTTATAATGCTACGGCCAAGAGCGACAGCGTGATGAATGAAATTTTTAGCTACGAGAATAGCCTTAAAGCCTATGGCGGTCAACTGGAGGGTTTGCGCGATGCCAGTCTGATAGCCCGCAAGGCGGTTTTCGAGAATCAGTTCAAGGCAGCCGCCCAGGCCAAAAGCCTCCCTGCCGACCAGCTTAAAGCCTGGGATGAGATTGCCGCCAACACGGCGCAGCTACGAACTATCTTCAAAGATGCCAATTACCTCGCCCCCAGCGAACGAACAATGGGCGAGTTGATGACCTTCGCCAATGTTGCCACGCAGTTCAGCGAGCTGCTGGCTAGCCGCCCTGAAGATGCCGAGCGTGCTAAAGAGCTCATGGTGCCGCCAACGGTAAAGAACAGGGCGCTAGAGGAAGCCTACCTGGCGGCTCATCTAACTGAAGCCCAGGCGGCCCTTGGCAATGATGACCCCTATGTGAAAGCAGCGTTAACAGGTCCGGATGGGAAATCCCGGACACCGAAAGAAGCGGCTGCTTATCTGGTCAAAAATACAAAGCTTACCGACCCTGCTTTCATAGGCGAGCTAACCACTCGTCCTAATGCCGCCAGTGCATCGAACGACCCCATGCTGGCACTGGCCAAAATCGGTTTCCCCCGTTACTTGACCGCTGCCCGTCAGGCCCGGCAACTGAGCCAGAAACAGGAAGTTTTGCGCGGGCAGCTGGGCCGGATGTTATATGATGTATACGGAACAGCCGTCCCCCCGGATGCTACATTCTCGCTTCGAATCAACGATGGTGTGGTGAAATCGTACGCCTACAATGGCACGGTAGCGCCCATCAAGACGACTTTCGCTGGTTTATACGATCGGAATTACTCGTTCAATGATAAATTTCCCTGGAGCCTGCCCGCCCGCTGGAAAAACCCGCCGATGGCTTTGTTGAAAGAGCCGATGTGCTTCATTTCTTCCAACGATATTATTGGTGGCAATTCGGGCAGTCCAATGATCAATAAAAAGCTGGAGGCAGTTGGTTTAGCGTTCGATGGCAACATGGAAAGTTTGCCTGGAGAGTTCATTTTTGTTCCCGATAAGAATCGAACCATCTCCGTTCACGCTGGCGGAATCATTGCTGCCATGCGGTATATTTACAAAGCCGACCGACTGGTCAATGAGTTGGTGGGGGTGAAGAAATAGGTTTGTGGTTTGTCGTTGATGCGGTTTAGGCTAAGTTGAATACCGCTTTGCGCAACGACAAAGCATAAATGTCGAACATCAAACAAAACAAAAATGACCAAATCCGAAATTCCGGTTATGCCGCAATTTTTCGACCGATATATCAATCAGGTCGATAACGTATTCCTCATGGATGCGTTGCGGCAGACGCCCACCTTCGATCAATACATTCCCGCGTCGACCCTCGAAGCCATTGGTGACCTTCGGTACGCGCCCAACAAGTGGATGGTGAAGGATATCCTACAGCACGTGATTGATAACGAGCGCATTATGGGGTATCGGGCATTACGCTTCGCCCGGAATGATAAAACAGAACTGCCCGGTTACGATGAAGAGATGTTTGGCCAAACGGCCCACGCCACCCGCCGGACAATAGCTGACTTATACGCCGAGTTTGCCGCCGTACGGCAGTCAAGTATCCTGCTTTTCAATAGCTTCGATAATGAGATGCTACTGCGAACGGGCGTTTGTTTCCATCAGAACATTTCCGTGCTGGCGCTGGGTTTTGTACTGGTTGGCCATGCCCGCCACCACGCCAAAATCATTCGTGAACGTTACCTGCCGCTGCTTTCGTAGCAGCCTACCCCGGACCATATTACTACATCACCAGACTACTTCATGCTGAAACATACGTTACTCTTCATCGCCCTGACGGCGCAGATTGTTTGCGCCCAGACAAAGTCAAAAGTTACGGTTACCGACCTGACCAAAATCAAACAGGTCGGTGGTATTGAACTGGCTCCCGACGGGCAACGCGCCCTGTACACACTCACAACGATTGAGGCTGCCAACCCCGACAAAAAAAGCGATAGCCAGCCCAATGATTACGAGTACAAAACCCACATTTACCTGACAGGACTAAAACCCGGCGACACCCGGGCATTAACGCACGGCGCAGAATCGGCCCGGCAGCCAACCTGGTCACCCGATGGGAAGCGCATTGCGTTTGTGCGAACGGTAAAAGGAAAAAATCAGGTATTTATCATGCCGCTGGATGGGGGCGAAGCCTGGCAACTGACCAATAGTGAATACGGTGCTTCTGGACCGCTCTGGTCTCCGGATGGGAAGCGGATTGCGTTTTCCAGCCCCGTAACGATGGCGCAGATGATGACGGACTCCCTGCTGAATCCGGGAAAAGGTGGGCCATCCTGGTCGCTGGAGAAGCCAGGCTTTACCGGCAATGATTTTATTAAACCGGACAAAAAAACAAAACCCAATCCAGATGGGTCACTGGCCGAAATTCGGGCGTATCTGGCTAAAGATGTTACGGATAAAAAGGCCAAAGTTATCAATCGGCTTAACCTTCAGGGCGAAGCGACTACCGAACCAGACCCCTCGTTTACACATCTGTACAGTATCGATGTGCCAGAGAGTGCCGCAACGCCCGCAACCCCGAAACCCCTTACCCGTGGGTACGGGTCTTTTGTCGCAGCGACCTGGCTCCCCGATGGTAAGGGCTTGCTGGCCGTAACCGACCGCGATTCGCTTACCCACCCCGACCGGGAACAGGACAATGCCATTCAATTTATTCCATCAGACGGTTCAGGAAAACGAACGATAGTCCTGGGAGAAACGGGTAAAAGTTATGGCTCACCGGAGATATCACCCGATGGCAAACAGCTCATATTTTTCGTTAGTCCCTCCTCTGGCGTCAATTATCCCCAGATTACGGTAGCGACACTAAACGGCTCAACCGTATCGAACATAACCCCCATTACATTTGACCGGGCAGCTGGCAATTTCACCTGGGCAACCGTTCCATCGGCTACGAAAGGGAAAAAAGCGACAACGAATTACGTCGTTTATTTTACAGCCTCATCAAACGGTGGCATTCCGCTGTATCGACTTGACCCGGCTACAAAACAAGTTACGCAGTTAACCGACATAGAGAGCGGCATCACCAATTTCGATGTGCAGGGCAATCAGCTTATTTTTGCCAAAACGGAAGTAGCTAACCCGTCGGAGCTATATCGGGCCGATGGTGTCGCTAAAACACAGGTTAAACTGAGTAATCATAATGACTGGGTAGCGCAACGTCAGTTAAGTTTTCCAACAAAGCGAACCTACAAAAACTCCATCGGACAGACGATTGACTACTGGATTATGAAACCTGCCTTTTTCGACGCGTCGAAAAAATACCCGCTGCTTCTTAATATGCACGGTGGCCCAACGGCCATGTGGGGCCCGGGCGAACCATCCATGTGGCATGAATTTCAGTATATGTGCAGCCAGGGCTATGGCATCGTTTATACCAATCCGCGTGGGTCTGGTGGGTACGGCATCAATTTCCAGCGGGCAAACATGAAGGATTGGGGTACCGGTCCAACGGAAGATGTGCTGGCCGCAACAACCGATGCCGCTAGGGAAGCCTGGGTCGATACCAGCCGACAGGTGATTACGGGCGGTTCGTATGCGGGGTATCTTACGGCCTGGATTGTTGGGCACGATAACCGCTTCAAAGCCGCTTTTGCCCAACGGGGCGTTTATGACCTGACTACGTTTATGGGTGAAGCCAACGCCTGGCGGTTAGTACCAAATTATTTTGGGGGTTATCCCTGGCAGCCCGAAGCCAAAAAGGTGCTGGACAGTAACTCCCCCTATACGTTCGTCGAAAATATTCATACACCCCTGCTCATCAAGCACGGCGAAAATGACCTCCGAACGGGTGTGTCGCAGAGCGAAATGCTGTACAAAAGCCTGAAGATTCTGGGCCGCCCGGTTGAGTACGTCCGTATGCCCGGCGCCACGCACGAACTGAGCCGGTCTGGTGATGTTCGGCAGCGAATAGACCGGCTACTGCGTATTTATGAATTCTTTGAACGCTACATTGGCCCCGATGCCCAGGGCTTGACGCAGAAATAATGGATGCAGTGGCTTTGTTACCGCATACTCAATTTAGCGGTGTATCACAGGGCAAATTTGGTTTCTTTGCTCAGAAACAAACCCACTTTATCCTCATGAACAAAAGCCATCTACTAGTCACGCTGTTCCTAACGGCTTCCAGTGCCTTCGGGCAGATTGCGAACGATAACACATTAAAAGCACAGATTGACGGGAAAGAATTTACAACCCAACCCCGCCGGGTACGTATTGGCCAGTTCTGGTGGATAACGGCCAATACCATCAAGCCCGACAAATCGCTCCGTATATGGCTGGGCAACTATACCAATCAGGACATCGTTGAGCCCGGCACATACCTGGTTGTGGATGCCGACAAGCCTGATACGAAAGAAAACCGAAAGCGGTACACGGATATGGCAGGCCAATACAAAGGGGTTGCCACGATTAAGTACGTTGAAGAAACCCGCGAGCCCCGGATGGAATATCACGTTGGGAAGTCAACGAATGCGAGCGAAACGGTGGAGGTTCAACTGGGAGCTGACGGATTCCTGGAAGCAACCTTCAATACAAAATTGGCAGGTAGTTACTGGAAAGAGAAAGCTGCGGCAACGGTTTTTGGCGGCATGGGGCGACTGATGAATAAAATGGAAGATAAAGTCATCACTAAAGCCTCGGGCTACGATTCCGACATTCACCCCGAAGGGAACGGCTATAAAAAGCAGGCGAAAGAAGATACGATTGTTATTACTGACGGCCTAGTGAGACTGAAAATGAAGTAAGCAGGCCCTTACAATCGTTCTGCAAAGTACCTTTACGTCATCAGATGGTCAACTGCCATCTGATGACGTTTTTCTATTTCTACGACATTGACCGTATGAGTAAGCAACAGGAAGCGCTTGAGGACGCTCACAAATTTCGTTATTGGAAAAGTCAGGCCGAAGCCAATGGGTTGAAAATTAACGATATTAAAGATTTTTACATTCGGCGCAGGCATAATGGCGAAGTGCTGTTTGCCATGTTGGAAGTCGATGCCGACACGCCCGAAGGTGACAAAATACCTCCTGCGCTGTTTTTAAAAGGCCACGCAGCGAGTATGCTGGTTTGCCTGATTGATAAAGACACCCGTGAGAAATTTGTAGTCTTGGTAAAGCAACGTCGTATTGCCGATGGCTCTCAAACCTACGAACACCCAGCCGGGATGGTGGATGCCAGTGATGCACCTATTGATGTAGCCGCCCGTGAAATCGGGGAGGAAATTGGGCTGGTAGTCACCGCAGATGAATTAACGAAGTTAAACCCGCACGTCTGGTTTCCAAGTACCGGCACCAGCGATGAGGGCATGCATTTTTTCTTCATCGAGCGCGAAATGACCCGCGATGAGATTATGGCCTTTCATCTCAAAAACATGGGCAATCAATCCGAATATGAGCGCATCACCAGTGTGGTGGCCACGCTGCCGGAAGCCCATAAACTCGTTACGAACGTGAATGGATTACTAATCCATTTCCTGTACCTGAAACACATTGGCGATTACGAGACGATGAAATTGTTGTGAAGCAGGCTTACGGTGATTGGCTTCGGCTTTCGGTGAGTTGTAATGATGATTTTGCCTGCATCAACCACCATGAACCAGATATTGCAAACCAAAAACTATACTAACTATGGATGAATTTATGCAGGAGGCCATTGACCAGGCCCGAAAAAGTTTGAGTGAAGGGGGTATTCCCATTGGTTCTGCCCTGATTAAGCATGGCAAATTAGTAGCATCTGGCCACAATAAGCGGGTGCAGGAAGACAACCCAATTTTACACGGCGAGATGGACTGCCTGAACAATGCAGGGCGCGTTGGTTCATTTCGGGATACCGTTATTTATTCAACGCTGATGCCCTGCTACATGTGCGCCGGAACCATTGTGCAGTTCAAAATCCCCAAAGTCATTGTCGGCGAATCCCGTACATTCCCCGGAGCACGGGCATTTATGGAAGAACACGGTGTTGAAGTAATTGATCTTGATTTACCGGAGTGTGTTGAGATGATGAATCAGTTTATCACCGAAAAACCAGCAATCTGGAATGAAGATATTGGCGAGTTGTAATTGAGGGACTTACGTTACTATTATGATATGGTACCGTCACATGAGCTGCACCATATCAAATAGCCCCTTTGTATTTTTCTCGCGTCCTCCTTCTCATCCTGGTTGGTGTTGTTATTCCATTTCCAGGAGCAGGGCAACGATCTGAAATCTGGCGTGAAAAACCGGGAACCTGGCTGCTTAATGGCGGAGTTGGGCTAACCCATTACACAGGTGACCTGAGCGAGTTGGGTAATCTTGGGCATCTGCAGTTGGGAGCATCCGTTAATCTGGCCGCAGCCTATCGGGTTTCCTATCAACTGTCGTATCGGGTGGAAGCCCAGCTTTATTACCTATACGCGCACCAAAAATATACCCGGAATTACTACAACAATCTGTCGTTCAGGAGTCTGAATCCTGATGTGTGGGCAGGTGTACAGGTTGATTTCTGGCGGGTTGATGACCGCTACCGGGCCGTTATACCCTATGCACTGGCGGGTGCTGGCATTACGTACATAATACCCAAAGCATTGTATGAGGGCCAGACGTACAGCCTGGCCCCGCTCCAGACCGAAGGCATCCATTATAATCGTTTGGCTGGTATTATCCGCTACGGTCTGGGATTACCGCTACTCACTTCCGAACGGCTTCAGTTTCATCTGGAAGGAACCTATACGCACGTATTGAGCGATTATCTGGACGATGTTAGTTCGGTATACCCAGACCGCAGCAACTTTAATTCGCTGGCTACGTCTTTGTCTGACCGGCGGGCCGAACTCGGTACTGTTGCCAATCAACCGGGGGAGCAGCGCGGCAATACGGGTAAAAATGATGGGTACTTTATCCTGGCCGGTCGGCTGGTTTTTATCCTGATTACCCCCGGTCAACGCAGTTATCGCCGTCAGATTGGCCGTTAGGCTTTTGGGGGCTTTTCCCGTATTTTTGGTCCAAAACAGGCAGTAATGCTTAGCCGAATGAGTCCAGCTATTTTTGTTGATGCCCTCCAAAACGAACTTCAGTCTATTCAATATGGGCACTCCCCTGCCGAACTCTACGACCCTATTCGGTATATTATGAGTCTTGGCGGTAAGCGTATGCGTCCCCTGATGACGCTTATGGCTACCTACCTGTTTACGGATGACTGGCAAAAAGCAGTTCGTCCGGCGCTGGCGGTTGAGGTATTTCATAACTTCACGCTCATGCACGACGATATCATGGACCAGGCTCCACTACGTCGTAATCAGCCAACAGTTCACGAAAAATGGAATGGTAATGTGGCTATTCTGTCCGGTGATGTGATGCTGGTTAATGCCTACCAACTGTTGTTATCTGTTGAAGGCGACAAATTAAAGCCGGCGCTGGAGCGGTTCAGCCGGACAGCTGCCGAGGTGTGCGAAGGCCAGCAGATGGATATGAATTTCGAGACCCGCTGGGACGTTACCGAAGGCGAATACATCGATATGATTCGCCTTAAAACGTCGGTTCTGCTGGGCTACGCGCTTGAACTGGGCGGCTTAATTGCGGGTGCAGGTGAAACCACCCGGCAACATCTGTACGAAGGCGGAATGAACATTGGGGTTGGTTTTCAGCTGAAAGACGATTTATTGGATGTGTATGGTGACCCAGCCAAATTTGGCAAGCAGGTGGGGGGCGATATTATTGCGAACAAGAAAACGTTTCTCCTCATTGAGGCCCTTCAACAGGCTCAGGGTTCAGTAAGAGAAGAACTGACTGACTGGTTAACCAAAACGACATTCGATAAAGCCGAGAAGGTGCAGGCCGTTACGGCTATTTACGACCAACTGGGTATTCGTCAGCTTACCGAATCCCGCATTACGGGTTACTTTGACCGGGGCTTTGCCAATTTCGACCAGGTTGATGCAGACCCTGACCGGAAAAAGTTATTGATTCAATTTGCCCATCAATTAGTTGAGCGGGAAAGCTGATTAAAGAAGTATGATGTAGACCGCACAGTTAACCATTTTATCGATCATACATCATATAACTTCATCCTATAGTATACATCACATGAGCGTTACCCTTATCATTATTGTTATCACCGCCATCATCAGTATTATGGCCTGGAATAATTACAGCCTGATGAACCGCTGGATCATGAACCCCTATCAGGTGGCAAACCGGGGGCAGTATTACCGACTGATAACCTCAGGCTTTCTACACGCCGACTGGGGTCATTTGATTTTCAATATGATTAGTCTGTACTTCTTCGGGGGATTCATTGAGCAGGTATTCGGCTTGTTATTTGGACCAATGGCACCTCTGTATGTAATTGGCTTCTATCTGGCAGCCATTCTGGTTTCTGATATCCCGACCTTTCTAAAACACCGTAACAACCCCGGCTACAACTCACTGGGCGCATCGGGGGGTGTATCAGCCATTATTTTTGCTGGTATATTGTTCCGTCCATTGACAGATATCTGTCTTTACTTCGCGTTTTGTATACCCGGCTTTATTTTCGGCGTATTGTATTTGGGCTACTCCTACTACGAGTCCCGACGGGGAGCAGGTAATATTAACCACGATGCCCACTTTTACGGAGCGCTGTTTGGCGTTCTGTTTATGGTTTTGGCGTACCCCTCAATTCTGCCTAACTTCTTTGAGCAAATTTCAAGCTGGCGGTTATTTTAGGTATTATGCGTATACCCGAGTTATTCAGGCAGCCCTATCCCTCAACTGAATCGCCCACTCGGGAAATGCGTCAGGCGGCTATAATTGGGCTGTTCGTTGGCTTATTCTTATTGGTTTTTCAGCCCTTCGGTCTGAGTTTTTGGCAAACACCTGATAAGCCGCTGAAGATACTCGGTTTTGGCCTGGTCACGTTTGTCATTACGGCATTCAACTTTACGGTTTGGCCCCAATTATTCCCCCGGCAATTTGCTGATGAACGCTGGAACGTAGGTCGGCAAATTATGCTCATAACGGGCAATATTTTGCTGATTGCGATTGGCAACCGACTTTATCTGGAGTGGATGCTCAGTCAGGAAGGCTACAAAGACTACACCAGTTGGCTTGGAATGATACTGGTCACCTTTCTTCTCGGGCTGTTCCCCACAACGGGGGCCGTTGTGTTCAATTATATACGTAAGCTGAGAAAGTACAGTCAGTCGGCGGCTGGTTTTCCCGTATATCCACCAACGCCGGCAGAGCCAGCGAATTGTACAGAAACCATCTCTATACCTACTCCCAGACGGGAAGAAACTCCGTTGACGCTGGTTTCGGATAATGAAAAGGATATTATAACGTTAGACGCGGCTCAATTGCTCTATATTGAATCGAGCGATAACTACTGCACGGTCGTTTATCAGAAAGATAACCAGCTGGTAAAACCGCTTCTGCGTAGTAGCCTGAGCCGGTTGGAAGGACAGATTAATCGGCCGCGCATTGTGCGCTGCCACCGGTCGTATGTGGTCAACCTCGATCGGGTTGAGCGGGTTACGGGTAATGCGCAGGGTTACCGATTACATTTGGCCAATGGTTTGGTACAGGTGCCCGTTTCGCGGCAATATAATGAAAGTTTGGTGGTGGAGTTGAAAGCCTTGTAAAACAGCCCACCGTTCGTCCCTGTCCTCTTTTTCCATTGCCAAACGTCCCTAAGCTTGCTGTTTATCCCTCTTTTTTGGACCTGGTAAGGTGCTTGTCGTAGGTTTGTTTCAACGAACGACAAACGCAAAACGGTCATGAAAACGCTTATCTTATCCCTTCTGATTACACACATTGCGGCTGGGTTTACAGCCCTGATAGCTGGTCTGATTCCCATGTTTTTTGAGAAAGGAAATCAGCTTCATAAACGGACCGGCCTGATTTACGTGTACTGCATGATTATCGTTGCCCTGACGGCACTACTATTATGCACATTACAACCCTTCAAGATGATGCGCCTGTTTCTGGCGGGCATTGCCGTGTTTAGTTTTTACCTGTGCATAACCGGCTGGCGGGCCACGAAGCAAAAGAAATCCGGCCCAACGACAGCGGATAAGGCATTGACACTCGTAACGCTGTTTGTTAGTTTGGCAATGATTGGGTTTGGCCTTTACCTATTAACCACAAACGGCACATCGTTTCTGCCAATTGTGTTTACTTTTTTCGGCGTACTAACCCTTGTATTTGCCGGTCGGGATGTTCAACTGATGGCTAAGCCAACGGAAAAGATGCATTGGTTCTTTCAGCACTTTACCCGCATGGGCGGCTCATACATTGCTACGTTTACGGCCGCTCTGGTAACTAATGTTGGGCGGGTCCTGCCCGCTACTGCTCCAGAATGGACGTATACAATGAGCTGGATTTTGCCTTCTATAATTGGCGGAGCTATCATTAGCCGGACGGTGAAGTTCTACCGCCAAAAGTTTAGCGGACGCAGGGCATCTATAGTGTAGGATATTATTTTTTCAGGATTTCCTTTACGGTCGGGATGGCCGCTTCGGCCCACTTTCGCATCTGCTTGCCCGAATAATGCAGACCATCGCTGGCAAACTGAGAATCGTCGCCAGCGGCTGCCCGGGTTGCCGGAGTAATATCAACAAAAGCGATACCGGCTTTCTGGCACTCATCCTTCGCGATGGCGTTGAATTGGTCAATCTGCTCACCAATCTGCGTTTTGTTCTGTGACGATGCGTAGGGTGAACGTCCCCAATCGGGGGTAGACAGCACAAAAACATGGTCGGCTTTACCATTGGCGAAGTTGACGGCCGTTTGGAGCAACGATTTAAACTCGGTACGGTAGCGGTCCTGACTCTGGCCCCGGTATTGATTGTTGACCCCAATCATCAACGAAACCAGGGCATATTTTTTTTGATTACCACTACTAGTTATAGCGTCCTGTAGTTCGGCGGTGGTCCACCCTGTACGGGCAATGATATCCGGGTCTGCCACGTCCAGCCCCTGATTACGAAGCATACCGGCCAATTGAACGCTCCAGCGGTCGGCAGCCGATACGCTTTCACCAATGGTGTATGAGTCTCCCAGCGACAGGAAGGAATACATCGACGCGCTGGCGTTAGGATTAACAACCATATTCTGTTCGGTTGTGGACTTCGTACAGGAAAATAGAAACGGAATGATGAAAAAAATAAGTTTCATAATAGTTTGAGTAGCTGTGCTGTTATGTACGTCCGGTTTTTTTCCCTGGATTGCTTTTACCTTTACAACTACTCAAACCGGACTTTATTCCTGCTCCAGCAAAAACGCTTTGATAAATGGGTCAATGTCGCCGTCCAGCACGGCATCAGTGTTAGATGTCTGGTAGCCGGTGCGGTGGTCCTTCACCCGTCGGTCATCCAGAACATAGGAACGAATCTGGGAACCCCATTCTATTTTTTGCTTACCCGCTTCTACCTCATCGCGGGCAGCATTACGTTTCTGCACCTCGATTTCGTAGAGTTTTGATTTCAGCAGCCGCATGGCTACTTCCTTGTTCATCAACTGACTCCGCTCCTGCTGACACTCAATAACCAATCCCGATGGCGCGTGGTGCAACCGGACGGCCGTTTCTACCTTGTTTACGTTCTGGCCACCCGCTCCACCCGACCGGAACGTATCCCAGCGAATATCGGCAGGATTGACATCGATTTCAATGGTATCATCAACAAGTGGGTACGCAAACACGGAAGCGAAAGAGGTATGCCGACGGGCGTTGGAATCGAAGGGCGAGATACGAACCAGACGATGGACGCCATTCTCCGATTTCAGAAATCCGTAGGCCAGTGCGCCATCTACTTCGATTGTAGCTGATTTGATACCAGCGGTATCCCCCTCCTGATAGTCGACCTGCTTTAGCTTGTAGCCGTGTTTTTCGGCCCAGCGCATATACATGCGGTAGAGCATATCGGCCCAGTCCTGGCTTTCCGTACCACCGGCACCGGCGTTTATTTCCAGCACGGCGCTGAGTTGATCTTCCTCATTACCGAGCATTTTCTTGAGTTCGAGATCGTCGAGTGTTTCCGAGACTTTTACACCCTCCTCATCAACCTCTTCTTCGGTTACCTCTCCCCCTTCGTAAAACTCGAATAGCGTTTCCAGGTCTCCGAATTGACCGTTGAGTTTTTCGTAACCGGACGTCCAGCCTTTCAGGTTGCGGACCTGCTTCATCACACCTTCGGCACGGGCGGCATCGGTCCAGAATTCGGGCTGGAATGTTTGTTGTTCCAGTTCAGCTAACTGTTCTTTTTTAGTATCGTAGTCAAAGATACCTCCTCAGGGCCTCTACTCTGGCTCTCAAGTCGGTCAACTGGTCGGTTGTCATGAACTTGTCGTACTTGATGAAAAATGAAAGAGCGAAAGAGCAAAATCCTTCAGCTCATGTAAGAATACAAAGATAGAACAAAAGGGCCGAAGGGATTTGTTTCGGAAGGTTACGTGGGTGGTCCAGCCCGTTTTGGGGTATATCCTAACTGGATTTTGCCCGGAGGCAGGTTTTATTTTTGTACTTCACCCATTTCAATACCGATGGCCTGCATCAGTTGGCTGGCATTAAAACTCTCGCAAATACCCGTGCGGAGTTTGTAATCGAATACAAGTTCTCCATTGTTGAGGTCGGACTGGAAATGAAAATTCCGCACGAAACTATCAGCATCGGTGAGTTGACCTAATTCTAAATCATGGGTTGATACAAAGCCGGAAGCGGTGGTCTGGTGCATTTGTCGAATGAGGGCTTCGGCTCCCCGATGCCGGTCGGCGGAGTTGGTTCCTTTTAGAATTTCATCCAGAAAATACAGTACCGGGATTGCCTTTTGTTGCTTGGTTAACCCAATCAAGGTTTGCAACCGTTTAAGTTCGGCATAGAATGATGAGGTGCTCTCTTCCAGCGAATCCTGTGTGCGCATACTGGTGAATACACGAACGGGTGAACACCAGAACCGTTCGGCACTTACAACCGCTCCCGCCAGTGCCAGCACCACATTGGCCCCAACGGTCCGCAAAAAAGTGCTCTTTCCCGACATATTAGAGCCGGTTATCAAAATCGTTTGCCCGTTACCAGCAAACGTCAGCGAATTTCCGATGGAGCGGTCTGGTGCCAGCAACGGGTGAGCGGCCTGACTAAAATCCAGCGTCAGTGTATCATCGACAATATCGGGCGTAGTGTAGGCTGGGTGGGCGTAGGAAAACCCGGCCAGGCTATTGAGTGCTTCCAGTTCGCCCAATGCGTCGAACCAAACGCTGAGGTCAGCGCCGTAGTGCTTGCGCCAGGCTTCGAGTCTCAACAAGTAGTGAACATCCCATAGAGTAGCAACGCCAAATAATAAATAGAAATACGGGTTTCGGCGATAATTCAAGCCTTCGGTCAACCGGAAAAGCTGCCCAATCGCAGTTGACGCAGCGTGAGAATCAGCTGTCAATGACTGCCGAATAGCCGCTATCCGAGCACTAGTACCCGCAACTTTCTCTGCCTGCTGGAACAATTCCCGAAAGGCTTTCAACGCAGTTGAGATGTCTACCGTTTGCTCGCTAACCTCAACAGCCCGCGCCGATAATCGACTGAGCACCAACCCATGAATGGCCAGCCCGAATAATACGCCTGAACCGGGCAAATAACCCAGTAGCCAGGAAACGAATAGGCCCAGTGTAATGGCAGGAAAAAGAAATCGGATAACATTTAAGTAGCCGGGCAGTGGCACAGATTCGGCCGTTGCCCACTTGACCAATGCATCTGGCGAGCGATTAACCGTTTCTTCCAGATAAGCCTGTGCTTCAAACTCCTGCCGCCAGTTAAGCTCCGGCTCAAGCTCGGCCACCGCTTCCTGGCGAAGACGAATAGCATCTGGATTGGCAGGTGCTTTGAGCCACGTAGCTAGTCGATTCTGCCCCAGATACGTGTGGGTTCTATTCAAAAGTCGAAAAAGCGAGTGTTTCCCAAACACGTCCAGATCACCCGTGTAGCTGTGCGTCGGACTGGAGAATTGTTCCCCCGTGTCGGGGCGCAGGTACTGCCGTTTCAGTCGTGATGCTTCATCCTGATTAATAAACGCCAGATAATGATTCAGATCCCGCTCCCGCTTTACCTGCTGGTGTTTTTTTAACAGAATCAGGAAGCCCACTATGCCAGCTAACAGAGCAACAACTGCGGCCAGTTGCTGGTCGAGCCGGATAAGCAGCCAAACCCCCAGTACACTACCGATAAACCACACAAGCCGCCAGAAGGCCAGTCGGTTATGTTTTTGCTGAGCAATTTGTTCAGCATAGCTAAATTGCTGTTGACGCTGGAGGAAAATTGTTTCGGGCATATAATAATACAACCGGTTTACCAGAGTAGTAACCGGAAATTATAATCTATGAATGACAAGGTTTTCACCCATTATTGATTACACCCCTGGCAAACGCCTTGAATCAGCAGATTCGTTTCTTTACGGTCGTACCCTTTGGGTAGGGTAATGGGTGGAATGCCTACCTCGTCCAGGCAGGTGGTTTGACCACAGGCTTCACACTTGAAATGGATATGGTCGTGGTGATGGTGGCCATCCGCACAGGTTTCCCGGCAAAGGGCATATTTTGTCCCCCCTTCATCATCCAGGACTTTGTGCAGTAAGCCTTTGTCCAGAAATGTTCGTAGTGTGCGGTAAATGGTTACCCGGTCGTGGTCGGGGCCAAGACCATTCTCAACATCGTTATGCGCCAGGGCCCGACCCGCGTTCAGAAACAAATCAAGTACTTCCTCGCGCCCGTTTGTATGGCGCAGGTTAAATTCTTTCAATGTTTTAGATGCAGAAGCCATACCTATTTATTGGTTGTTCTCTAACAACGAATTACAATGTGTTTTCGGTCGTTTCGAATTGTAGCTTTACCAGATTGGCGTAGATACCGTCTTCCTGCAAGGCAAGCTCGTCGTGGGTGCCGGATTCGGCAATCTGCCCTTCGTTTATGACATAAATTCGGTCTACTTTGCGGATGGTTGCCAGGCGGTGGGCAATGATAATGGTCGTACGGTTTTGCATCAGTTTATCCAGTGCTTCCTGCACCAACCGTTCCGACTCGGCATCAAGCGAACTCGTTGCTTCATCAAGAATAAGAATAGCCGGGTCTTTCAGGATGGCCCGGGCAATGGCAATTCGCTGCCGTTGCCCGCCCGATAATTTAACCCCCCGTTCGCCCACAATGGTTTGCAGGCCTTCGGGAAACGAGTCGATAAACTGGAGCGCATTTGCTTTGCGGGCTGCTTCCCGAATCTCGGTTTCCGAAGCTCCGGCCTTACCGTACTGGATATTTTCCATAATGGTACCGCCGAAAAGCATAACCTCCTGTGGTACAACGGCAATATTCTTACGTAACTCAGTGACATTAAAACCGGCCAAATCACGACCATCAACGGTAACGTTTCCGCTACCTACCGGATAATACCGCATTAGCAGTTGAACAATCGTTGATTTACCGGCTCCACTCTGCCCGACCAGCGCAATTTTACGCCCGGCAGCTACGGATAGTGAAATGCCTTTTAGCACGGTTATATCCGGACGGGATGGGTAAGCGAATCGGACATCCGTAAATTCTACATTTCCCTGTACGGGTACAAAGAGTGGCAATTCCTCAGCAGCGTTCACTTCCGAAGGCTCTTCTAGAATTTCCAGAATCCGCTCCGACGAGCCAATCGTTTTCTGCAACTGAGCGTACAAATCGCCCATTCCAGCCACGGAGCCACCAATGAATGTGGTGTATACAATAAACGTCAGTAAATCGGCAAAAGGCATTTCATTAGACAGTACCAGTGAACCGCCGTACCAGACAACGCCAATGATACCACCGAAGAGCGCGAAGATGATGAACGAAACGAACACTCCCCGGAATTTGGCGGCATGCAACGCCGTATCGACAACCAGTTGCAGCGCCGAGCCATAGCGGTTTATTTCCAGTTTCTCGTTGGTGAATGCTTTCACCACATTGACCGATTGGAGTGTTTCTTCAACGATGATGTTCGCCTGAGCCAGTAAATCCTGCGCCTTTTTCGATAAGCTGCGAATAAACCGACCAAATACCATAGCGGCCACAATAATGATCGGAAAGGTAGCCAGCATAAACAGCGTCAGCTTCCAGGATACATAAAAAATGATAGCTGTACCAATCGTGAGCGTGCCTACCTGCCGAAACAGTTCGGCTACTGTTAGCGTCAGTACATCCTGTAACTGCGAAATATCGGACGAGATACGACTGGTCAATTCACCAACCCGCCGTTGTTCAAAAAAGGGAATGGGCAGGGTGATAATTTTACTGTAGGTTGCCCGGCGTACATCGGCCATGGCCCGCTCACTTACCTGAGAAAAAAAGTAAATACGGAAAAACGAAAAGATGGCCTGAGCTATCAGGACGCCGACAAAAAACAGCGTCACCTGATTAAGCGTAAAAGCCGAATTACCCTGAATAACACTCGTAATCTGACCAATGAGCAAGCCAAAACTCATGGTTGTACCCGTCGACAGAATCAGAAACAAAAACCCAATAATGTATTGAGTCCGGTACGGTTTCACGAACCGGAATATACTCAGGGCTTTTTTTACTCCCTCGCTGCTTAGTTTCTTTTTATCTTCCGGATTGGCTTCTTCACCAAAACTTCGTCCTCGTTTTGCCATAGTTACTGGTAGTTGATAAACGGTCTTTTGTCAGAGCATTCGTTGCATGTATGCTTTTAGCCGCTCCTGCTCCGTTACAAGCCGATTATTCTTTTTGTCCTTTGTAGCCCGATTGTTCAAAGATCTGTCGGGCATCGGCGTTTCGCATCAGCTCGGCCATGCTAACACCGGCGTGTTCATCATGATATTTCCCGACAATTCGCCATCCCAGCCAGCGACCAATAGCACCGGGAGCAGCCTGACCAATTTCGGCGGTAAACGGTCTTTCGTTCAAATATCGCTGTTTTACGGCCGGATTCGTTTGATACAACAATTGATTATCAATAAAATGTGCCCAAACAACGTCTTGGGCATTAAACGTTTGGGTCAATTGCTTATCTGAGTAACCAATGATTAAACTATCTGGCACCTCGGGCAACATGCTTTTAGTGAACACATACCCTTTACCGTAGTAAATCATATCGGCCAGCATTGTTTGATCGGTACGGTTAGTGGCATTGTATTTATCTGAAATAGCAAAAACAATGGCCGGGACGATGTATTCCTTAGCATAACGGCGTAATATGTATTCAGGAAATTCCTGACCTGGTGGGCGGTATTTTGCTTTAGGACCGGCGAAGTAATCAAGCCCAATCACAATAAGGCTATCCGTAACGACCAGATCAGGCCCCATAAAGCCTGTTGAAACGGTAACGACGTTGGGAGAGTTAAAGTCAGGAAAGTCTTTTCTGATGTTGGCAAAAGCATCGGCTAGCTGCATACGCAGGTCGGCCATGTCGCCAAACTGGTCCTGAATCTGCTGGTTAAAGGCAATAAGTGCTGGATTGGAAGTCCGGTTGGTCAATTCATGAACCAGGGCTGTATCATTTCCGGCATCGTTCGCGTTAAAGTACAATTGAGCAACGGCCGGATATTTATTCAATAAAGCCCGGACACTGTCGGGCGACTTGCTGGAAAAGAGTTGCTTATCGAGCCGGACAAACGCTATATCTTCGTTCTTCTGACACGAAGCTACTATAAACAGACAAAAAATCCCCGTCAGGGCTGCGCGTAGGTGCATGAAATGGGATAGTTTTCAATATAGAAAACGTGCAAAATTATGAAAAAAGTTGCAGGGTTAGGGTTGATTTTGGTTCTCTGGGCAGGTAGCCTCGGTTGGGCACAAACGGCTTCGAACGCATTATACCGGTTACGGACAAAAGAATCCAGCGTAACAGAAAAGCGATTTCGCAAAATTCTGGGTGATAACTACGACGGTCAGGACCAGAATAAGCGGGACTACGACGATGATAGAAAAGGCCGTAAACGAAAAAAGGACCGGCAAGCTAATGATGAGGCCGAGAATAATGGCTATGGTTCCGGACCTGACTATGCCTGGCCAACGCACCTCATTGAAATGAGCATCCGGTTTGCTCCCTCCCTCAATCTGAACACCGCCGAAGGAAAGGGTGCTTATGCCGGTTTCCAGAACAATGGACCAGGGGTTCGAATGAGTGTGGGTCCATCACTGGACTACTTTTTCTTCAAAAACCGCTATGCTTTTAGCAGTGGCCTTTGGTATACCATAAAGCGTTCAGGTTTTCAGATGCCCGGCACGTTTGGTCAGGCCCGCTGGAATCCGGGCACGCCCGGAAAAGAATCGGTGTACAATTTACAGTACCTGCAAATTCCGGCTACGGTGAAACTGTTTGCCAACAACATCGCGCCCAATCTGCGTCTGTACGTACAGACGGGTGGTTTGTTTAGTGTGAAGTTGGCAGAGAAAGCACTGGACCAGGCTCGAAATGGCCTTTATACTGCGGAGAACGGAACCAGCAGGCAATATGGATTTGTTGATATTGAACTGTTACTCGGTACGGGTATTCAGTACAAAATCAATCAGAACAATGCCGTCAACATCGGCATGAGTTACCAGCGAGGATTGATAAACGTATCTCGCAGCAGCGAGTTGATATCCAAAAACCGTATTGTTTCAATGGAGTTAGGATTCCGGTTTTAATGTCTACTCCAGTTATCTGTCACAACCGCATTTCGACCCCATTCTCTTGCAAATAGCGCTTTAGAACAGGAATGTCGATTTCCTTGAAGTGAAAAATACTGGCAGCCAACCCTGCATCAGCCTTACCCGTAGTAAACACATCGACAAAATGTTCCATTAACCCGGCTCCACCCGATGCAATGACGGGAATATTGGCCGAGCCTGAAATTTGAGCAGTCAATTTAATGGCAAAACCGGCTTTAGTACCATCTGTATCCATGGAGGTTAACAGAATCTCACCAGCCCCCCGGTCCTCAACTTCTTTAGCCCAGGCAATTGTTCGTAACGCTGTGGGTCGACGACCACCATACGTATGAACAATGTGTTCACCGTTCACGTACCGGGTATCAATGGCCACTACAATGCATTGGCTACCAAATTCCAGTGCCAGTTCGTTTACCAGTTGGGGATTTCGAACGGCGGAGGAGTTAATTGAAATCTTGTCGGCTCCCGCATTGAGCAACGCCGATACATCGGCAACGGATGAAATGCCGCCCCCAACCGTGAACGGTATATTGATGGTATGCGCCACATTGCGCACGAGTTCAATCAAGGTCTTTCGTTCGTCGACGGTAGCCGTAATATCCAGAAAAACCAGTTCATCAGCACCCTGCTCGGCATAGATAGCAGCCAGAGCAACGGGATCGCCAGCGTCGCGCAGGTTGACAAAATTAGTGCCTTTTACGGTACGGCCGTCTTTAATATCAAGGCAGGGAATGATGCGTTTTGTGAGCATTATTGTTATTGATGTTAAAAATGCGTTTAGGTCTCTTTAAAACAGTGGTATTGACCTTTCCATCAGCGGGCGAATTAATTCGCCCGCTGATGGAAAAAGGAAATAGCAAATGGGTATGTAGACTATTTCAACCCGGAATTTCTTACAGTTGACTGACTACTCTGGTCACGTTTTCGTTAGCGTTCATTTTATATCCCACTAATCTTCTGTAATTCGCTCAACGTCACACGCCCTTCATAAATCGCCTTACCCACAATAACACCGAAAACCCCCATATCAGCCAGGATTTCAATATCGTCCATGTTGCTTACGCCACCACTAGCGATAATCTGCAAGTCGGGAAAGCGGTCTTGCATATTTCGGTACAGGTCAAACGAAGGTCCCTGTAGTAACCCATCTTTGGCTACATCAGTGCTGATAACGTACTTGATTCCCTTATCGACCCATTGCTCCAGAAAGTCGTAGATCCAGACATCGGTCCCTTCTTCCCAACCACTTACCGCGATTTTCTCGTTTTTTGCATCGGCTCCCAGAATTATTTTTTCCGGGCCATGTTTCGAAAGCCAGCGCTCCAGCTCATCGGGTTGCTTCACGGCAATACTGCCGCCTGTAACTTGTTTGGCCCCGCACTCGAACACAATGCGTAAATCCTCATCGGACTGTACTCCTCCTCCGAAGTCGACGTTGAGGCTCGTCTGGGAGGCTATCAGTTCCAGCACTTTCCAGTTGATAACCCGTTTTTCTTTAGCGCCATCGAGGTCAACGAGGTGAAGTCGCTTCAACCCAGCCCCTTCAAATTGTTTGGCCACTTCGAGCGGCCGGGCATTGTATTCTTTCTTTTGGTTGTAATCACCCTGAGTCAGTCGAACGGCTTTGCCATCAATAAGGTCAATTGCGGGAATAATGTACATAGTGATGTAGACGTCTTGTGCGACTGTTATTTTGCTTGTCCGTGTTGTAGGTTAAGGAAATTATCCAGAATGCGTTGCCCGGTATCTCCACTTATTTCCGTGTGAAACTGGGCTGCGTAAAAATTATCGCGGTGCAGCATTGCACTAAACGGACGAATATAATCGCAAATAGCCGTTGTTTGCGGGCAAACATCAGCCGCGTAACTATGGACGAAGTAAACGTAGGCATTTGCGGTTATTCCTGCCGTCAGCGGCCCCTGCAACGAATGAATATTGTTCCAGCCCGTGTGGGGTACTTTAAAGCCAGGCGTAGCAGGAAACCGCCGAACATCAATATCAAAAATACCCATACACGTTGTATTGTTCTCTTCCGAATACCGGCACATGAGCTGCATACCCACGCAGGTACCCAGCACAGGCTGTTTCAGGGATGGTATTAGTTTATCCAGTCCGCGTTCCCGCAGGTAAGCCATGGCCGTGCTGGCTTCGCCCACACCCGGAAAGATAACCTTGTCAGCCGAACGTATTTCGGCTTCGTCATCCGTCAGCAGGTAGCTGGCACCCAACCGTTCCAGGGCGTACATAACCGACTGAACATTGCCGGCGTTGTATTTTATAATGACCGTTTTCATAAAGTAAAAGCCCGGCTCTTGAGCAGAACCGGGCTTTGTATATTGTGGAAATCAGAATTGTCTATCCGGACTCACAAACAAATGCATCTCGTTCTGCTGCGTTACCGCTCAGAATGGTGATGCCGATATGTAATGAGTTGCAAAATCATGGGGCAAATGTAAAGGGTGCTATCTGTAATTCAAAACAAACTCCCCTGCACCACTTTGGGCTGCAGGACTGGTTCGCGCAGATTTAGGCCGCAATGCTTATTCAATTCACGAACCCAGTACAGGATAAGTTCGGGTGCTGTATCATTGTCGCCACCGCCGTGAATGAACAGATAAGCCGTTTGTAAGCCTTTGTCAAACCATATTTTGAGCCGTTGTATCCAGGCATCCGTACGGGTATGATCGGTTGGGTGGCCGGCGTTGGCATTGAACCGCAACGTAAGTACCGGGCTACTGAGGCCCATGTGCAGCACGTCGCGTCTGCTCGATACGTCGGTGATAACTACATGCCGACGCATTTGATACAGCCGTTCGAGCGTTTGCTGCCAGACCGGTCCGCCGGTGCGGTTCTCTTTGCTAAACCAATCCTCATGCCGAAACTCGACAGCCACGTCCAGTTCGTCCGGTAAGCTTTTGAGATAGGTTTCGAGTACCGGCCATTTATCGGGACCGAATGTTGGGGGTAACTGAAGGAAAGTCATTCCAAGGAACTCTTCCAGATTTAACACCGCATTGACAAAATCTTCGGTTAACCCTTCCGTAGCGACTAATTGACGTTCATGGCTGATTATCTGCGGAAATTTAGGACAGTACGTGAAATTTTCGGTGGCTTCCGTTTTCCACTTTTCAATCATCCCCGCAGTGGGGATTTGATAGTGCGTCAGATTGAGTTCGATTGTATTGAATTGCCGGGTGTAGTAATGCAGGAAATCACGCTCCTTGGCATTCGACGGATACACTTTACCCACATAGTCTTTATTAGCCCATATCGGCCCGCCGATGTAAACCATCGGCCTTGCATTCACATTGCCGCTCGTGTGTTCAACAGCATTCCAGATTTTAGCATTAAACGGTGAACCGGGCGGCAACGCAAAATTCACGGTGTCAGGGTTGTGTATTTTCCCAAATTCCATAGCAGTATTGACGAAGAGTAGCAGTAAAACGGGCAAACGCTGGCTTTCGTTTTTTCACCCTACCCAATTTAGTTAATTTTGCTCATTATTCGCAGCCCAAACGCTGGATTTTACGGGATAACCTTCCTTTTAAGTCCAGTCTGGTTGAGCATCAATAGCTATATGATTTCGAAGACATACGCCCCCCAGGAAATAGAAGAAAAATGGTATCAGTATTGGCTTGATAACCAATTCTTTAAATCAACTCCCGACGATCGGGAACCGTACACAGTTGTTATCCCGCCCCCTAACGTGACGGGCGTGCTGCACATGGGCCACATGCTGAACAATACCATTCAGGATGTACTGGTTCGGAAAGCGCGTATGGAAGGCAAAAATGCCTGCTGGGTACCGGGCACCGACCACGCCAGCATTGCCACCGAAGCAAAAGTGGTTGCTATGCTGAAAGAACGGGGCATCAATAAGCATGATTTGACCCGCGACGAATTTCTGGAGTATGCCTGGGAATGGACCCACAAATACGGCGGTATCATTCTCCAGCAGCTTCGTAAACTGGGTGCATCCTGCGATTGGGACCGGACCCGCTTCACGATGGAACCCGATCTGCACGACTCCGTTATCGACGTATTTGTTGACCTCTATAATAAGGGGCAGATTTACAGGGGCGTTCGTATGGTTAATTGGGACCCGCAGGGTGGAACGGCGGTTTCGGATGAAGAGGTCATTACAAAAGAACTTCAGCAAAAACTGGTTTATATCAACTACAAAATAGCTGGGGCCCAAGGGCAGGAAGCGGACTATATTACCATTGCCACCGTTCGACCGGAGACGATTATGGCCGACGCAGCCATTGCCGTGAATCCGAACGATGAACGATACAAACACCTGCATGGCAGAAAAGCCATTATTCCGCTCATCAACCGCGAAATTCCGATCATCACGGATGAGTACGTCACAATGGATTTTGGTACGGGTGGTTTGAAGGTTACCCCAGCCCACGACCCGAATGACTATGCGTTGGGTATTACGCATAATTTGCCCGTTCTGGACATTCTAAACGATGACGGCACCCTGAATGAAAAAGCGCAGATTCTGGTTGGGCAGGATCGTTTTGTGGCCCGTAAAACAATCATTAAGCTGTTGGAGGAGTCGGGCAATCTGGTTAAAACGGAAGAGTATAAATCAAACGTTGGCACATCTGAACGCACAGGAGCGGTAATCGAGCCGAAACTATCGTTGCAGTGGTTCCTGAAAATGGATGAACTATCAAAGCCCGCGTTCAAAAACGTCATGAACGACACTGTTCAGCTGCACCCGGCTAAGTTCAAGAACATGTACCGTTCCTGGATGGAAAATCCGCACGACTGGTGCATTAGCCGTCAGCTGTGGTGGGGACAGCGCATTCCGGCGTTTTACATGCAGGATGGGACAATCATCGTGGCAAAAAATAAACATGAGGCTTTGGAGAAAGTACAGCATGAAAAATTGCTGTTTGCCATGACCGAAGCCGACCTGACGCAGGATGAGGATGTACTGGATACCTGGTTCTCCGCCTGGCTCTGGCCCATGTCGGTTTTTAATGGGCTGAAAGAGCCCGACAGTGGCGATATCAATTATTATTATCCGACTAATGATTTGGTTACAGCTCCCGAAATTCTGTTTTTTTGGGTAGCCCGAATGATTATCGCCGGTTACGAATACCGTGGTGAAGCCCCGTTCAAAAATGTATACCTGACCGGTATTGTGCGGGATAAACTAGGTCGGAAAATGTCGAAATCGCTCGGTAATTCTCCCGACCCACTCGACCTGATTGAAAAATACGGTGCCGACGGTGTGCGAACGGGCATGTTGTTCAGTTCAGCAGCTGGTAATGACCTGATGTTCGATGAGAAACTGGTGGAGCAGGGTCGGAATTTTAGTAATAAAGTATGGAATGCATTCCGATTGGTAAAGGGCTGGACGGTTGATTCTTCGTTACCACGAGTTACTCAAAATGAGTTGTCCATCGGCTGGTTTGATGCTAAACTCAACCAGACGCTTACCGATGTCGAAGACCTGTTTAGCAAGTTTCGTATTTCGGAGGCCCTGCAAGCCATTTACAAGCTTATTTGGGACGACTTCTGTTCGCAGTATCTTGAACTAATTAAGCCAGCTTTCGAGCAGCCAATTGATCAAACCACGTTTGAGGCTACCATCAATTTCTTTGAGAAACTCATGAGTCTGGCGCATCCGTTCATGCCGTTCATTACGGAAGAAATATGGCAGGATATTCGCGAGAGAGAATCCAGTGCCAGTATTTGCATTGCCCCATTCCCAAAGCCAGAAGTAGTTGACCAGCAAATACTAGCTTCTTTCGAGGAATTTTTTGAAATAATTTCCAACGTGCGAAATGTTCGCAATACTAAACAGATTTCACCAAAAACGGCTTTACCACTCACTATCAAAACGACATTGCCCGACCGATTTCAGCCGTTTGAGTCACTAATACGTAAGATGGTTAACGTTTCAACTATCGCCTACGTAAGCGACTTGCCCGATACAGAATCTTCAGCCAGCATCTCTTTCCTGATAAAGAGCGATGAATTTTTCGTGAATATTGCCGGTCAGATTGATACAGAACAGGAAATTACCAACACCCGTAAAGATTTGGACTACAATGATGGTTTCCGTGATTCAGTACTAAAAAAACTATCGAATGAGAAGTTTGTAGCCAATGCAAAGCCTGACGTTATTGAGCGGGAACGCCAGAAACTGGCTGATGCAGAAGCTAAAATTCAATCATTGAAGCAACGTCTTACGGATTTAGGTGCTTAGGTGGTGTACAGTGTGGATTTACGTCCTGATTGACTTTCAAAATACCAGCAGCGGCTTGAAATTTGTTTTCTATTTTTTGACTCAATAATGCAATTATTTGGCCAAATAATTGCATTATTGCTTTCCATACATTGGCCACATGAGTATGAACAAGTGCATCTTTCTTGACCGGGATGGTGTGTTAAATGAAGATCGAACCGATTATGTTTATCGGGTCGATGATTTTATCATTCCTGAGGGCGTACCTGAAGCCTTACGCATGTTGAAGGATGCGGGTTATCTGCTCATTGTTATCACGAATCAGGCAGGAATTGCAAAGGGACTTTACACCCGAAACGATGTGATGATCTGCTATCATTATTTGCAGGATCAATGCGGCCGCCTTATCGATGATATTTATTTTAGCCCTCATCACCCAAAATACAACTCGGAATCACTCACCCGCAAACCAGGCTCCTTATTGCTGGAAAAGGCAATGGCGAAGTATAACATCAATCCAGACGCTTCCTGGATGATTGGTGACGCTTTGCGTGATATGCAGGCAGGGAAAAGGGTAGGGGTCCAGACGGTGCTTATTGCACCCGATAAAGAACAGTCATCAGAGTACGATAGCTGTGCAACCAATCTATTGGAAGCCTCACGGTATGTATTAGCCACTTCATAAAAAATCACGGCTCAGTTTTTAAAACCGAGCCGTGATTTGCAAATCAGCTATTACCGTTTACACGCGGACTTGAGTAGAAACAGGTTTTTGTACGCTGCCATAGGCCGGACAGTTTGCCTTGCGGGCGCAGGATCCAAGAGACATTGTCGCTAATACGACACCTAAAACCATTATTTTTTTCATATAGCTATTTTCCATTTGTACCGTTAGTAGTCAGACTATTAAACGAAAATAGTGCCAAAAGCTATACGTAAAACATAGTGGTAGGTGTTAATTTTCCTCCCGCACCAACTCAACTTCCTCTTCGCGTTCTTCAGCAGCTTCTGTAGCTTCAAGTTCTGTCATACCGGGTTCGGCTCCACCGTATCCCAGAATTTTTAGCATCACTTCGCTATTTTGCTCTGGTGCAAATAGTCGGGAGCGCAGGTTCCCCTCTTCATCTTTATCGACAATCACGTGCTGTGGGGCAGGAATCAGGCAATGCTGTATACCACCGTAACCACCCAACGATTCCTGATAAGCCCCCGTATGAAACAAACCAATATATTGGTCTTCAGCGTCCTGATCAAAAATTGGTAGATACAAATCTGCACTATGGGCTTCAGTATTATAAAAATCGTGCGAATCGCAGGTTAAGCCTCCGAGGTTGACTTTCTGATAGGGATTCTCCCAATTATTTACCGAGAGCATTATATATTTCTGGCCCAATCCCCATGAATCGGGAAGTTGTGTGATGAATGAACCATCAATCATATACCACAACTCTTTGTCATTCTGTAATTTCTGGTCGATTACTTTATAAATCACCGCCCCACTTTCGCCAACCGTAAAGGAGCCAAATTCGGTGAAAATATGAGGTACCGGAACATTATTCTTATTACAAATCCATTGAATACTTTCCACAATTTGATCAATCATGGCTTGGTAATCATACGTAAACTGGAAAGACGTTTGAATTGGCATTCCTCCACCAATATCAATTGAGTCCAGATCTGGGCAAATTTTAGCTAGTTCGCAGTACTTATACATGAACCGGCTAAGCTCACTCCAGTAATAAGCACTGTCTTTGATACCCGTATTAATGAAAAAGTGAAGCATTTTCAGCTTGAACTTTTCATTCGGCTGAATTTTGCTCCGATACAACTCATTTACATCGCTGTATCGAATACCCAGACGCGAGGTGTAGAAGGCAAAGTTTGGCTCTTCGTCGGTAGCAATACGAAAACCGAAATTGACGGTGTCCGCAGTTATTGAATTTTCGTACGCTTCAATTTCCTTCAGATTATCAAGTACCGGTATGCAGTTCGTAAATCCTTCATTAATCAGTTCACTAATGTATTGGGTATACAGAGGTCGTTTGTAGCCATTACAGATTATATAAGTCCCTTTATTGATCTTTTCAGATTTGTAAAGTTCCCTCAGAATTTGAATATCATAGGCTGATGAAGTTTCCAGATGCACATTATTTCTGAGCACTTCATCAAGCACAAACTTGAAGTGAGATGACTTCGTACAATAACAGTATGTATAGTTACCCTTATAATTATACCGCTTCATTGCATTTCTGAACAGCAGTTTAGCATGCTCTATATGCTCTGTAATCTTCGGCAAATAAGTCAGTTTCAGCGGAGTACCGTACTCTTTAACAATATCCATCAATGGAACATTATTAAACATTAATTCATTGTTCTCAACATTAAACTCCCGAGTTGGAAACTCAAAAGTCTGGTCAATCAAGTCATAGTATGTCTTCATCCCTTCGTTAAACGCGTAAAGTGAGGTAGTTCTATACCAGCAGAACAAGTGCCATTTTAATAAGACAGATGCGAATTTGATCCCGAAAGCCGGGCTTTCCAAGTGAAGTATATTCGCACGTTAATAAACCAAATTACGGAGGGTTTGATTCGGTGAGTTACGAAAATTAACACTTCCGAAACATCTTGAGCTAATGGGCCTATCTGATTAACCAGGCAAACCAAAAAGAAGCCGTACTTTTGTCTCTTTACACTGATTAGTTATCGAATGCCAAAGTCCATCCACTTCATTTCTATCGGCGGCAGTGCTATGCACAATCTGGCACTAGCGCTCCAACAACAAGGTCATACTGTTACCGGCTCCGATGAAACAATCTACGAACCGTCAAAGACACGTCTACAACAATACGGTTTGTTACCTCCTCAAACAGGTTGGTTTCCTGATAAAATTACCACAGGTATCGATATTGTTATCGTAGGAATGCACGCCCGAAGCGATAATCCTGAATTAATAAAATCGTTAGAATTGGGGCTACCAGTCTATTCTTATCCTGAGTACATTTACCAGCAAAGTCAGCAAAAACAGCGCGTAGTCATAGCTGGTAGTCATGGAAAAACGACGATTGCAGCCATAATCCTTCATGTGTTAAAGCACCATAATCGGGTTTTTGACTACTGGATTGGAGAACCTGTTCATGGTTTCGATACCACTGTTAGGTTATCATCTCAGGCGCCACTCATCATCATCGAGGGTGACGAGTATGCATCCTCCCCCATCGACTCACGCCCTAAGTTTCTGCACTATCAGCCTCATATTGCGCTCATCAGTGGTATCGCCTGGGACCATATTAATTTGTATCCAACCTGGGAAGACTACGTCGATCAGTTTGAATCATTGGCAGAAGCTATGCCAAAGGCGGGCATCCTTATTTTTGATGAGTCCGACGATATGCTCGATGTAATTGGACAGAAGGAACGGGCTGACATAACTAAGCTTCCTTACTTTCCACACCCGAGTGAAACGATCAATGGTAAAACCCATCTGGTCACAAAGCAAAAAAATCGTATCCCCATAGACCTATTTGGTCAACACAACCTAAAAAACATTGCTGGTGCCTTAACTGTATGCGACCGCATAGGAATTACAGAGGAACAATTTTACCAGGCTATCCCAACCTTTACGAACGTTAGTAAACGGCTGGAAAAAATTGCTGAAAATAATAACAGGGTTGTTTACCGAGATTTTGCCCATTCACCCGCTAAAGTTGAAGCAACTACGGAAGCTACGAAACAAAAGTATCCGGATAAAAAAATGTTAGCGGCTTTTGAATTGCACTCTTCTGATAATTTGAACAATTCATTTCTGTCGCAGTATAGAGACACAATGGATGCCGCTGACACAGCCGTTGTACTCATGGCTGCACAGTCTTCAAGCAATAACAACTCAATCGATTTAACTGATGTTGCAAAAGCGTTCAATCGGCCTGATATGCTTGTTTTCACCAATGCATCCGCTTTTCAGGATTACTTACTTCAGCAACGAAATTCGTTTCAAGTGTTTTTGCTCATGAGTTCAAGTTCATTTGGTGGTATTGATGTTGAAGGGTTAGCACATCAATTAGCCTGACAACAACATTTTCACCAGTCAATTATCCCCAATACTCTTTTCACCAATTCATGAATAGCCTTGTAGTTTACTGCGGATCAAGTGTAGGTAAAAACCCGATTTACAACGAAGTTGCTATTGAACTTGGAAAAAAAATGGCTATCCATAACATTCGTCTTATCTACGGAGGTGGAGGTTTTGGATTAATGGGTAACGTGGCTAATGCCGTTTTAAATAATGGTGGTGAGGTGACGGGCGTTATTCCAAATTTTCTTGCTGACCTTGAGGTCGCTCATAAAACACTGACAGAATTACATTTTGTTGAGACCATGCATGAACGGAAATTCAAAATGGTTCAACTTTCAAAAGGGGTAATTGCATTACCAGGTGGCTATGGAACACTGGACGAGCTATTTGAGATTCTGGCATGGCGTCAACTCAAACTGTATGATGGCCCAATAGGTATCATTAATACCAACGGGTATTATGACCTCATGATTCAGCAACTTGACCGTATGGTAGCGGATGGCTTTTTAAAAATTGAAAACCGTGCTTTACTACTAATTGCGGATTCAGTAGATGAGATGTTACAGATGATAAGCGATTTTTGGGAAGCAATTTGACCAATTCCTCCCAAAGTAAACAGGTTACTGATTAGCCAACCCCACTTTTACATGGAATTATAAACGAAAAAAGGCCAGTTCTTGTGAAAGAACTGGCCTTTTTAATTTCAGTCAGGTGGCACCTTCCTACTCTCCCACCTGTGACAGCAGTACCATCGGCAGTACGGGGCTTAACGGCTCTGTTCGATAAGGGAGAGGTGTTCACCCGCCTTCAAAGCACCAACCAATTGACTCTTCTGACCTGCCCGGCTTAGCTGCCTGACCCGTCAATGTCGTTGTTTCTTGCCCCGCAGAGAGAGATTCGACCAATCAATAAACCAATTAATATCACAAACACAACGCGGTCATAAAAGCAAATTCTTTACGCTTCCGGGGTCATTAGTACGGCTCGGCTCAACACATCTCTATGCTTCCACCTGCCGCCTATCAACGTCGTCGTCTACAACACCCCTTTATACCGGAACACTCATCTTCAGGCCAGTTTCGCACTTAGATGCTTTCAGCGCTTATCTGATCCCCACGTAGCTACCCGGCCGTGCCTGCGGCCAAACAACCGGTACGCCAGCGGTGAGTCCATCCCGGTCCTCTCGTACTAAGGACAGATCCCGTCAGTATTCCCACGCCCACCACAGATAGGGACCGAACTGTCTCACGACGTTCTGAACCCAGCTCGCGTGCCACTTTAATCGGCGAACAGCCGAACC